>NZ_JBBELR010000001.1:0-5755000 GCF_037574945.1 Pseudomonas sp. KBN10P06128
CCATCGTCATCGCCCCGACCCTGGAAATTGCCGTTGTCCTGCGGGTAATCGGGGGCATCGCCTCGGCAATCATCATTCCGACCACCTTCGCCCTGGTCGCGGAGGTGGTCGCCCCGCAAAGACAGGCCGGTGCCATGGGCCAGGTGATGCTCGGCATGACCCTCGGCATTGCCGCCGGCCCGGCACTGGCCGGCCTCCTCTCGGACTTCTTCGGCTGGGCGACGCCCTTCCTGATGGTCTCGTGCGGTTGCGTGCTGGTCTTCCTGATGGCGCGCCAGCGCCTTCCCGTGCAAGCCGTGGCACCGCGCGCCGAGGGCCACGCGCTGGGCTGGTGCAGGCAATGGAGCATCCTCAGGCCACTGATCGCCAAGGGGGCCTGGAACGGCACCGGGGTCGCCGGCCTGCTTCTCTCGGGAGAGGTGCTGCGCCAGCGCTACGGCTTCAGCACCGCGCAGATAGGCGTCAGCATCGCCGCCTTCGGCGTGGGCCTGGCCGTGGGCAACCTCGCCGCGGGTTACCTGCAACGTTATCTGAAGCGCGACGAAGACATGCTCCTGCTGGTGCTGGCGCTCCTGGTGCTATCGATGTCGACCTTCATGCTCCTGCCGCTACCGTTGCCCGTGGCACTCTGCTGCCTGGGCGCCTGGGGCGCCGCGCTGGGCCTGGGCGCGCCGGCGGGCACGGTGGTACTCGCCTCGCGCTCCGGGCCGGACAAGGGCATGGTGCTGTCGTTCGCCGAGACGTTCAACAACATCGCTATTCTCGCCAGCGTGCCCCTGGCTGTGCGACTGCTGGAGCTGAGGGGGCCGCCCGCCACCCTGTGGGTATTGGGCATCGGCCTGGGGATCGGCGCCTGGCTCACCGTGCTGGACTGGTTCGCCAGCCGCAGGAGCGACGAGGCGCTGCCGTTGCGCGATTGACGGCGAGCGCCGCGATCACCGGGGCCGCATGCCTGCCCCGGCTTCTGTGTCAAAAGAATAAAGGTTGTCACAACACCCCTTGAAAATCTTGCCATCTAGAAAAATACCGACGCGTCTGGGGCGGGAAAAGGCTGTCACAAAATCGGCTTTTACAAAGAGTCGCATGATTTTTCAAAGAATAAAGGTTGTCACAACTCAGGATCAGATGAAAAGGAGCAAAGGTGGACGGGGTCAAAAAGCCAAAATTTTATGATGGTATCTTCCTTGGATAGCTGACTAGATCGAGTCGGCGATGGTCGCATTTTGACTCAGATGCCGAATTGTCCCTGATACAAAATCGACTCAGCACCAACACGCTGCGCTAACATAGTGGCGAAAGGCCTCACTCATGCAGCAGAGGCCGTGTGCTAGAACAGGGAATGAGATACCGATGGCCTTCACTAAATTGCCCTCGACTTCATCCAATGGATGGCAGATTCAGCTTTTCCGAGGTGATCCCGATTGCGGGGCGTTCTACCAGTGGATTCATACCGAGCTCGCGAAGGCGACCAAAATCTGGCCACCGAAAATCACGAAGCTCACTACCGGCCGAAAGGGCAACCTTGGCGAATTTCTATCGTACAAGGTCGCTCATAAGTCAGGATTACGCGGAAAGGGCAACGGGTACACGGTGGCGCTGATGGGAGCCCTAACTCCGCTTCAAAATGGCGCCCCGACGGGGCTGGACATCACCATCGTCCACCTGGATCCAGGAGGCGACAAGAGCAAGGACTGCCTTTACATCATGGAGATTAAGACTACTGGCGCCGCCGCGCTGACCTACGCGACCGCACTAATTGACGACTACGACAAGCTTTTGGGGAAAACAACGGTCGCTGGGTCGTTAGGTCAGAGATTTAACTGGCTACAGGGTTACCTGATGGAGGTTCACGAGTTCGATGACGATGCGCTTGAGCGAGTTGGTAATCTTTTCATGCCAGAGGCGAAGGACTGTAAAGGCATTAAATTGCTGCCCACGCTGGTGCACGACCGTGCTGTCGGTGATCAGGCGGCTGTTGACGCGCTGGACAATGTCGCCGTGAAGATTGAACAACAAGGCTGGGGCAAGCAAACTATTGAGCCTTGGAGCATCGCGATCAGCAAGCTGACTCAGTGCCTTGTGCATCTTTCAAATAACGGAAGTACGATGCCATGAACGGCCTCCCTGACTCTGTCAGATTCCTCGAAAGTGCTGCTTCCTCCGCAGCAAAGGCCAGAGGGGTTGAGCCAGTGTTGCCGACCGCAGACCCATTCGATGTAGCGACGGCACTCAAGTGCATCAGTGCATTCCAAGTTCGCGTAGGAGTGGAGGTACTTGAGGCACTTGATGACGAGAGCAAAGCGCAGCCTCTTGTCGCAGCAGCTCGGATCTTGCAATCAACGGCACAAAACCTGCGACGTGAAACAAATCCACCGAACGTTGCTGATCTTGATGACTTGTCGTTCCATGCCGCGCTTGCCTTTGCTATGCATGGCAATTTTCCCAGTGCACGCGCTGCGCTTTCTGATGTGTCCTCAGGTTATCTCAAGGAAAGCTTAGTGTTCCGTATGGTCGCAGCGATATGCGACCCATCCAGTAAATACGTTCGATACCGTTCGCTCGATGTGAATTTCAACGAGTTTCGTTCCTGGTGGTACCGCGCCTTGCGTCACTCTAACAAGCGGAGACGTACCGAAGCGTTCGAAAATGCGCTCGAGCTCTTTACTGAGGCTGCAAAGGCAGGAACCATGGCGGAGTATGCACTCTTGCTGGGTGGGCGGATGGCAGCTAACCAAGCGAGACGATTAGCAACCGTTAATCTTCTAGACGACGCTCCCGAAATTCCGAGATGGTTTATCCTGCAATCCATCAAAGCTGGCATGGTGACCCTACTGCCCCCGCAGCACATTCTTCTGAGCAAGAAACGTATTGCTAAGCATAGACGCAACACCCTATTAACGCTTCCAACAAGCACTGGGAAGACATTCGTCGCTGAAGCGTGTATGGCTGCCGATTTAGCGGATGAAAGTTTGTGTGTCTATGTCGCTCCGTATGTTGCCATTGGGGAGCAGGTGAAGGATTCGCTTCGGAAATGCTTTGGCGATGAGGTCCCTGTTGTTTCCATGTTTGGCGGTTTCCAATCTGAGGCTTTAAACAGCTTCGCCGAGAATGAGGTTGTCGTCGCTACCCCTGAACGGTTTGACGGTTGGCTTCGTACTGGTGAAAACCTTGACCGACTGCGTACAGTCATCTTCGACGAGATCCATATTCTTGAGAATGGATCTCGGGGTGCTCGGGTGGAAGGCTTGGTTTCAAGACTTCGGCTGCTTCAGCGAAACAATCCAAAGCTTCGGATCATTGGGTTGTCAGCTGTGTTGACTGAGCCGCAACGCGTCTGTACATGGCTTGGCGTGCAAGAAATCGACCTGCATCAAATTGGCTGGCGACCTACAGCACGCCGATTAGCCATGTGCCTCGCGAACGGGGATATGTACTGGATCCATGGGAACGACGCGCTCCGTCCCTCGAACGAGCTAGCCACTTCGGCCGTGTCAGAACCGATCAAAGTCAGACTTCCGGGGAAGATAAAACCGGCGCGGTTCGCGAATGCTAATGAGAAGAGTGCGGCCGCCAATGTTGGTGCAATAGCACGAGATCTTGTGATTCGACTAGGCTCGCCCGGCCTGATCGTGTGCCCAAGAAAGCTGGACACACGGCTACTTGCCCGTGAGTTGCTGGAAGGCCGAGAGGAGGTTGAGAATGACGACGTTCTAAAGACCGCAGCCAACATCCTTGACCGCTACCCTTACTTGAACTTCTTAGCCGAGTGTCTTCGGTATGGAGTGTCGTACCACAACGCATCTCTGCCCTTTGATGTGCGACGCGATATAGAAAAATTAACTCGTGCACGCGCTCTGTCAGTTGTATGCGCAACCACCACACTCGCTGAAGGTGCTGACCTTCCGTTCCGATGGACTATCGTCGCTCACTGGCTCAGCAGCATGCGTGATGATGGTCGGGTAATGAAGTCGATGACTTTCCGTAACATTGCGGGCCGTTGCGGTAGAGCGGGTGCCTTTTCTGAAGGCGATACGATTCTCTTCGAAAACTTGATGGGGCCCCCATCCTTGAAGCGGGGGCAGCGAAACAAACGTAGCTTGGAAGAAGTCATGTTTGCATCCTCACCGCTCCAGTCGACGCTTGGGGGGGAGTGGGACGAGACCCCAATCCAAGGGCAGAAACTGCTGGAGGCAACAATCAGTGCGCAACTGCTCGCGTGTATCGGAGAGCATCCCGACACTGAAGATATCGTGTCAGTATTGACGGAGGCCTCTTACGCTGGGCATACCGATGGCAAGCAAAACGTACGTCGAATCTTGTCGGAGACCGTCAGCACAATTTTAGACGATCAGGAGGCTGGCGGTGCAATGGCAGTCATGAACAGCCCAATCAGACTCACGGAATTTGGCCAAGCTGCCAACCTCAGCGGCTTCTCACCCGGAACATGTCGGCTAATGGTGGAATTTCTGTCCGAGGAGTCCTTCGAAACTGGCGCGGGGCTCTACAGTGAGCTTCTGGAGCGGTTCAACGACGTCCCCGAGCAGTCGAATGAGACGTTAAAAAAAATCTTCTCCGGAGTTAACCACAGAAACGTGGTTAAGACTGAAAACATCGAAGAGATGCTAAACAACTTACTATTGCGCATGGACTTACGCCAGGTCTTTGAAGGGCTGCGCAGCAAGAAATCCGCAGCTAAGCCGGACACGGTTGAGACGATGTTCGAGGAGTTCGTATCGTTCATTAATGGTGTTGTGGCCAATTTCCTACCATGGATTCTTAGAGCTCTCGGGAAACTTAGTAAGTTCGGAAGCGAAAAGGCAGCTGCCACAGACTGGTCGAAAATGGCTAAGACGATTGAGACTGCGTTGGGCGCTAGAAGCGGCGATACAGAATTCGACGACTTGCTGATTCCAATTGAATAGCCCCGCTTAGTCACGTCGTTGATCGCCTTGGTTAGGGGGGCAGGGCCAAGCGTATAGGGATGGAGTGGAGCATCGAAACCTCATCAACTGCTCTCATCTCGGATGGTACCTCTGCTAGCAGACAGATCGATACTGGTGAAACAGGAGTGCAGGATAGCCACACCAAACCAACGATGGAGATCCAAAATGTACCCACCACCAACCCTCGACGATGCTTGCTTTGTACTCCAGCAACTGGACAGCATCCCACGCCCGTATGGCGATAACGAAGGCGACGCCATCAACAGCGACAGCGTCTATTACGCACTTGAGCCCCATCACCAGCAGATCGTGGATCAGGCATACACTGTAGTGTGTGCATACACCCGTAAGCCTGGCGGGATGGAAGCGAACACGAGAGCAGTCAACGCACTGACACGCCGGGGCTACCCAACCTATTTGGGGCCCGACCAGTACGACGCATATCGCCTGGTCGGAACGGCGGAGACCGAAAACTGGTGCCTGATCATCTCCGACCCAGGTTCTAGCAACGCTGACGATGACTGCTAATCCTCAGGAGTAACCGTCAGGGTGGAGCCGTCCGGCAGGCGATAGCTTGCCGTGACGACAACCCCCTGGCGCTTACGCTCCTTCTCCTCCTGCTTCATCATCTCCCTGCAGATCTTGCGAGTCGTTAGTTCTGAGATTGTGATCTTGGGATCACCTTCCCGATCTATCACCTCCATGATCTTATCTGTCGCGATATTGGCACTCTTCCAGGGCGTCAGCGTCAAAAGAGGCCCTGTGCCGCGCAGGCTGTAGTAGAGCTCGGTGACCCTCTTTTTGCCCAAGTTCACTTGGGCTGCGTTCGAGTGCTTTTTCCGGGCATTGGCCTTGGCTTTCCTGGTGTCCGCAATTGTGTCGAACCGCTGCATGATGAAATCTGACGCCTTACGCATCCCGAGCAGATAGTTCGCGTCAATCAGGTAGGAGTACGCGATGTCAATTTTGCCGGCCTCCGCAGCTTTCTGGGCCTGTAGTAGCAGGCCGCAGATGGCATAGACCGATGCCTGGGTTTGCTGGGGAGTTTCAAGGGTGTCAGCGATGTGATCCGACAAACTCTTACCTTCAAGATGCACCACCGAGTCCAGAATCAGCAGGAAAAGATCGTCACCTGGTTGCTCGTAGCCGTTCAGCAAGGGAATGGTGATGCGTTCAAGCACCATTTTCATGAAGCTCTGCAGCTGTGCTTCGCCTCCATCCTCCTGAACAGCCATGATTTGATTCAGAAACGATGGAAGACGAGGTCGGAAGTGATTGATGAATTCGGATAGTGCCAGGGCCCATAGACGCTGTAGCTCGGTATCAAAGGATCGTGCAGGCCGCCCCCCATGCAACAGGAGCTGCTTACCCGCATAGGCCGGCAGAACGTGCTCGTGCACAATTTGAAAGAGGCTGGCAATTTCCTCTCTCTGCAGCCGGATGACATCCGTGCCATTCACCTTGTTTTGCAGTACTTGGATTTGACGAAAAGTCTCCTCCAATCCGGCTTCAAGTGATCCTTCTTTAAAGGTGAGCTCCATTCTGTTTCTCCGAGGGGGGTTGAGATCGCCTTGGAGTTTACTGGATGGCCTACTGATATCACAGACCGCTACACTAGGCTCTGTCTACGGGACAGACCCCTTCGAGCCAGACCGTCCGGCTAACTGAATCGCTCCGGGTTTCGTAGGCACCTCCATGCCTTAAACTAAGGCCAATCAGAGGTGCCATGACAACCGCGTGGCCTGCTACCGCAAATGGGTAATGGCCCACCCTTGATCGGTCAGTGCCGTTTTACACTCTTCTGAAACCCGTTCCGCATTGACTGCCAAGCACAGAAAGCTGGTAGGTCGCGACATGCCGACATACAGGTTTCGAAACTGAGAAAGCTGAGTCTCAGGCATTTTTGCGGAGCGAGTGCCAATCTGTAGTGGTCTACTGATCCCGGACACCGATTTAGGCGAGAATCCTCGCCGTGAGAGAGGTGTCTGATGAGCAAGCAACGACGTACGTTTTCCGCCGAGTTCAAACGAGAGGCCGCGGCCCTGGTGTTGGACCAAGGCTACAGCCATATCGACGCCTGCCGTTCGCTGGGGGTGGTGGATTCGGCCTTGCGCCGTTGGGTGAAGCAGCTCGAGGCGGAGCGCCAGGGTGTGACCCCGAAGAGCAAGGCGTTGACGCCTGAGCAGCAAAAGATCCAGGAGCTGGAAGCCCGGATCAACCGGTTGGAGCGGGAGAAAGCGATATTAAAAAAGGCTACCGCTCTCTTGATGTCGGACGAACTCGATCGTACGCGCTGATAGACCAGTTGAGTGAGCAGGAGTCGGTGGAAGTGGTCTGTTCAGCTTTCGATGTGGCGCGGTCTTGCTACTACGTCCACCGTCTTCGACGGCGGCGTGTCGATGCTCGCCGCGTGGCGCTACGCAGCCAAGTCAACCAGTTGTTCAGCCAGAGTCGGGGCTCGGCCGGCAGCCGCAGCATTCTGGGCATGCTGCGCGAAGAGGGCGTGACCATCGGCCGTTTCCGAGTGCGTCGGTTGATGCGTGAGCTGGGCCTGGTCAGCAAGCAACCGGGCTCGCACGCCTACAAACAGGCCACGGTTGAGCGGCCGGATATCCCGAATCGGCTGAACCGCGAATTCGCGACCGAGCATCCCAATCAGGTGTGGTGTGGCGACATCACCTACGTCTGGGCGCAAGGCCGTTGGCACTACCTGGCCGCGGTGCTGGATCTGCATACCCGGCGGGTGATCGGCTGGGCGTTCTCGGCCAAGCCGGATGCCGAACTGGTGATCAAGGCCCTGGACATGGCCTACGAACAGCGCGGCAGGCCACAGCAGGTGCTGTTCCATTCAGACCAGGGCAGCCAGTACGCCAGCCGCCTGTTTCGGCAACGGCTCTGGCGCTATCGGATGCAGCAGAGCATGAGCCGTCGGGGGAATTGCTGGGATAACTCGCCGATGGAGCGCCTGTTCCGCAGTCTGAAGTCGGAGTGGGTCCCGTCAACGGGTTACCTGACGGCGCAGGAGGCCCAACGGGACATCAGTCATTACTTGATGCACCGCTACAACTGGATCAGGCCGCATCAATTCAACGACGGGTTATCACCTGCGGTGGCCGAAGAAAAACTCAACCCACTGTCCGGGATGGGTTGACCACTACATCACCACTAACTATTACTCCACGATACTTAGGCGGCCGTCCAGGAATGATGCCGGACGCCCGGTTTTTCTCCTTTCCGGGGCCGCCACAGGTACTGGTATTCCACAGGAACGCATTACGAGACTGCCCCATGCTCCAATAACGATAAAGAAGTCGGTAGATCTGCTTACGATCTACCCCCACTCTCTTTGCATGAGTCGAAATGAGAGCGCCGAAATTGGTAGTCAGAATGTCTAAAGGTGCTTGGCCTTCCACTAAGTCACGAATTAGATCCCAGTTCCTGTCTCTGCTCCGCTTTTCATTATCGCTTATTTGATCATCACTTCTGAGCAGGTGCATGGGAACCATTTCAGAATTTAGAGCAGCCGCACCGGAATCGATCTCTTCGAGAAGAATTGACCTTTCAATCCGCCAAGGCTTGGTCGGATTTATGCACAGCTTAATCACCCATACAAAATCTTCACTAATACCCAAAACCCTAACAGACTGCTCAAGCAAGTTAGATCCCTCACCTGGCGAAACTATGCAGTTAACTCGCAGATTTAGCATTGGCGGACACCTCGATTGGAGCTATAACAGCCGGAGAGTATTGACCAATCCATACATGTAGCGGCTGAGATAAGCTGATCACCTTTGAAGTTAGGTCCATCTGCAAGCGGCCATTCCATAGCAGATGATGGAAAAGACTTTTTACACCCATATAGTCTATATAGATATTTTTCGAAGCTTGATCCAATAGAGCCTTCAGTGGCACTTGATCGGTTTCACACTTACTCAAAAAACCGAATAAGTTACCAATGTTTTTTTCGGTAGGTAACGATGGGTGAATACTCGCATAGGTCCGGAGAATAGTGAGGTTCGCTATTCGAACTTTTGACAAGTTTTCGTGCAGCACAAGTTTCCATTCTATCTGCCTGGACGCCCAATACTTTTCCTCGATAGCTAGCTTCTCTGCCATCCTGTTCTGCACACCAATATTGGCATCCTCAAACTCTTTCCGATATTTTACGGAGCGCGCAGCAACTTTCACTTCCCCCGATGAATCGAGAAATGTGATCAGGAAGTCGGTCGTCATTACTACTGGAATCTGAGTTCCTGGATAGACCGGATGGCGATAGTTTAGGCTGTTAGCAATTGCTTGGGTTTCGGCTTGCGTTAGCAGAGGAAACTGCTCACGGATATCAATAATGGAATTTTCGTGCTCCAGAACTGTGAGGTAGTCGCGCTCGGCATTAGATATCAGGTGATGAGTGCGGTGTACCTTCACCCCTGACACAAGGTGAGAGACACCTTTGGATTTGATATCCCACACCTTGATCCAGGGCTCATAGGATTCTTTCACGCCGCTCCCACGACCAGATTTGATTCTCCTATCGATTTTCTGCTGAGTCATCAGCTTGGAACGCGCGGGCTTAACTGATGCAGCTGGTACAGATGTCATTATCGAGTCGCTCATCAATGGGCGACCCACTCGACCGGTACGGCACTGGGGTAGACGTGGCGTTGGAGATGTCAGGAGCGGGCGCAGCCAGGACGACAGTCACAGCGGTCCAAAGGATTCTGATCCTAATCTGCCAGACCTGCTCCTGCCCCGATGTACGGTAGGGGCAAGAGCTTGTGACAACCTTTATTAACTTGTGACAATCTTTATTCTTTTGTGACAACCTTTATTCTTTGCAGACAGCTTCTCGGGTACGCGGCCAGCGTTACTCGACGGTGACCGACTTGGCCAGGTTGCGCGGCTGGTCGACGTCGGTGCCCTTGAGCACGGCGACATGGTACGAGAGCAATTGCAACGGGATGGTGTAAAGGATCGGCGAGAGCACGTCGCCGATGTGCGGCATGCCCACCACATGGGTGCCCTCGCCAGCCTCGATGCCCGCGCCTTCGTCGGCGAACACCACCAGTTCGCCGCCGCGGGCGCGGACTTCCTGCAGGTTCGACTTGAGCTTCTCCACCAGCTCGTTGTTCGGCGCCACGGTAACCACCGGCATGTCGCTGTCCACCAGCGCCAGCGGACCATGCTTGAGTTCGCCGGCCGGGTAGGCTTCGGCATGGATATAGGAGATTTCCTTGAGCTTCAGCGCGCCTTCCAGGGCCACCGGGAACTGCGCGCCACGGCCGAGGAACAGGGTGTGGTGCTTCTCGGCGAACAGCTCGGAAACCTTCTCCACCGTCCGGTTCATCGCCAGCGCCTCGCCCAGCCGGGTCGGCAGGCGACGCAGTTCGTCCACCAGCTCGGCTTCGACGCCATCGGCCAGGCGCTTCTGCACCTGGCCGATGCCCAGGGTCAGCAGCAGCAGGGCGACCAACTGGGTGGTGAAGGCCTTGGTCGAGGCCACGCCGATTTCCGGGCCGGCCTGGGTCAGCAGGGTCAGGTCGGATTCGCGCACCAGCGAACTGGTGGCAACGTTGCAGATCGCCACGCTGGAGAGGAAGCCCAGCTCCTTGGCGTTGCGCAGGGCAGCCAGGGTGTCGGCGGTCTCACCGGACTGGGAGATGGTGACGAACAGGCAATCCGGCTGCACCGCGACCTTGCGGTAGCGGAACTCGCTGGCGACCTCCACCTGGCAGGGAATCCCGGTCAGGCTTTCCAGCCAGTAACGGGCGACCATGCCGGCGTGGTAGCTGGTACCGCAGGCGACGATCTGCACGTTGCGAACCTTGGCGAACAGCTCCGCCGCCTGCGGGCCGAAGCTTTCCACCATTACCTGGTTCTGCCCGAGGCGGCCTTCCAGGGTGCGCTGCACGACGCTGGGCTGCTCGTGGATTTCCTTGAGCATGAAGTGCCGGTACTCGCCCTTGTCGGCGGCTTCGGCGCCTTCGTGGTACTGCACGGTCTCGCGCTGCACGTCGTTGCCCTGGACATCCCACAGGCGCACGCTGTCGCGACGGATCTCGGCGATATCGCCTTCTTCCAGGTAGATGAAGCGGTCGGTCACCTGGCGCAGCGCCAGTTGGTCGGAAGCGAGGAAGTTCTCGCCAAGCCCGAGGCCGATCACCAGCGGGCTGCCGCTGCGGGCGGCGACGATGCGGTCCGGCTGCGCCGCGCTGATCACTGCCAGGCCATAGGCCCCGTGCAATTCCTTGACCGCGTCCTTCAGCGCCAGGGTCAGGTCGCCGATGGACTGCAGCTTGTGATGCAGCAGGTGGACGATGACCTCGGTGTCGGTCTGCGAGGTGAACACGTAGCCCAGGCCCTTGAGCCGCTCACGGAGAGGTTCGTGGTTCTCGATGATGCCGTTGTGCACCACCGCCAGTTCGTCGCTGGAGAAATGCGGGTGGGCGTTGCCTTCGGTTGGCGCGCCGTGGGTCGCCCAGCGGGTATGGGCGATGCCCAGGCGGCCGAGCAGCGGCGTACCGGCCAGGCCTTCCTCCAGGCTGGCGACCTTGCCGACCCGGCGGCAGCGCTGCAGCCTGCCTTCGTTATCGAAGACCGCCACGCCGGCGCTGTCGTAGCCGCGATACTCGAGGCGCTTGAGGCCTTCGATGAGGATGGGGGTGATGTTGCGCTCGGCGATCGCGCCTACGATTCCACACATGGGGTCTTTCTCCTTTCAGGGCTCGACCGGGGCGCAGATCAGCGTGACGCCCCGGGCGGTTATCTGTTCGCGCGCGGAAGGTTCCAGGCGCTCGTCGGTAATCAGGGTATGGATGCTGCTCCAGGGCAATTCCTGGTTGGGAATGCGCCGACCGACCTTGTCGGCCTCGGCCATGACGATCACCTCGCGGGCGACCTCGGCCATCACCCGGCTCAGGCCCAGCAATTCGTTGAACGTGGTCGTCCCGCGTTCGAGATCGATGCCGTCGGCACCGATGAATAGTTGGTCGAAGTCATAGGAACGCAGCACCTGCTCGGCAACCTGCCCCTGGAACGACTCGGAATGCGGATCCCAGGTCCCCCCGGTCATCAGCAGCACCGGCTCGTGCTCCAGTTCGCGCAGGGCGTTGACCACGTTCAGCGAGTTGGTCATCACCACCAGGCCCGGCTTGTGCCCAAGCTCGGGGATCATCGCCGCGGTGGTGCTGCCACTGTCGATGATGATCCGCGCATGCTCGCGGATGCGCGCCGCGGCGGCGCGACCGATAGCCTGCTTGTAGGGCGAGACGGGCTGTGCGGCTTCGCCGATCAGTTCCTGCGGCATCGGCACCGCACCGCCGTAGCGACGCAACAGCAGGCCGTGGCTTTCCATGGCTGCGAGGTCCTTGCGGATGGTCACTTCCGAGGTGGAAAAGCGCTTGGCGAGTGCGTCCACGCTGACCTCGCCCTGCTCGGAAAGCAGCGCGAGGATGGCATGGCGACGTTGCGGCGTATTACGTTTCGAGATCACTTAAGTTTCGTTTCGAAAGAAAAGTGTGCGAATCAAAACTTATCCGGCGATTCCCGTCAATGACTTTTCATCGGCTCGGCAGCACCGTATTGGGATCGAGGTAGAACATTTTCTTCCAACCCTGGGTGCTGGCGTCGGCCAGCCAGGGATAGGGCAGCAAGGTGATGATCGCGTAGTGCAGGTGGGCCGGCTTGCCGCGCGCGTTGCCGGTGGTTCCGACCGCACCCAGGCGGGAACCGGCGAGGACCGGCTGGCCCGGATAGGCGTCGAGGCTATCGAGATGGGCGTAGTAATGCAGGCGCCACTTGGGCGCCAGCACCAGGACGACCTTGCCGCCGAGGGCGATCTCCCCGCGATAGAGCACCAGGCCGTAGCTGGCGGAGCGTACGGGGGTGCCGCTGCGGGCGAAGATGTCGATGCCCTTGTGCACTCCGGAGCGCCCCCAGGGCTCGAACCAGAAGGTTCGCGGATTCCAGTCGCGGGCACTGGCGCCTTCGACGGGTATCCGCGGCCATTCGGGTAGCACCGCCCCGGCTATGAGCAGCCCCAGCACGATCCATTTCGCAGGCTTCGGCATCCGTGCCGCTCCGTTACTTCTTGATTTTTTCCGGGCGCTTCCAGTTTTCCAGGTTCTTCTGCCGGGCGCGGCCGAAAGCCAGGTTCTTCGCCGGAACCTCATGGGTGATGGTGGAGCCGGCCGCGGTCGTCGCGCCATCGCCAATCTTCAGCGGCGCCACCAGCGAGTTGTTCGAGCCGATGAACACATCGTCGCCCAGCTCGGTGCGGAATTTGTTCGCGCCATCGTAGTTGCAGGTGATGGTGCCGGCGCCGATATTGCAGTTGGCGCCCAGCTCGGCATCGCCCAGGTAGCTCAGGTGGCCGGCCTTGCTGCCCTCGCCCAGGCGGGCATTCTTCAGTTCGACGAAGTTGCCGACATGGGCCCGAGCGCCGAGCACGCTGCCCGGACGCAGGCGGGCGAACGGACCGGCATCGCTACCCTCGCCCAGCTCCGCGCCTTCCAGGTGGCTGTTGGCCTTGATCACCGCGCCACGCCGCAGGACGCTGTCGCGAATCACGCAGTTCGGTCCGATGTGCACGTCGTCCTCGATCACCACGCGGCCTTCCAGCACCACGTTGACGTCGATCAGCACGTCGCGGCCGACCGAGATTTCGCCACGGACATCCAGGCGCTGCGGATCGAGCAGGGTCACGCCCTGGCGCATCAGCTCCTCCGCGCGCAGGCGCTGGTAGTGACGCTCCAGCTGGGCCTGTTGCATGCGGTCATTAACGCCCTGCACTTCCATCGCGTCCAGCGGTTGGGCGCTGGCTACCATCAGGCCGTCGCCGACCGCCATGGCGATCACGTCGGTCAGGTAGTACTCGCCCTGGGCGTTGTCGTTGGACAGGCGGCCGAGCCAGTCGGCAAGGCGCTTGCCCGGCACCGCGAGGATGCCGGTGTTGATCTCGCCGATCTGGCGCTGCGCCGGGGTCGCGTCCTTGTGCTCGACGATGGCCTGCACCGCGCCCTGATCGTCACGGACGATGCGGCCGTAGCCGGTGGGGTCGAGCATGTCGACGGTGAGCAACGACAACTGGTCCGGGGTGACTTGCGCCAGCAGGCGCTGCAAGGTGTCCAGCTGGATCAGCGGCACGTCGCCGTAGAGGATCAGCACCTGGTCTGCACTGAGGAACGGCAGGGCCTGGGCCACCGCATGGCCCGTACCGAGCTGTTCGGCCTGGAGCACGAAATTCAGGTCGTCGGCGGCCATCCGCTCACGCACCAGATCCGCGCCGTGGCCGATCACCACGTAGATCCGTTCCGGCTGCAACTGGCGCGCGCAGTCGATGACGTGGCCGAGCATCGGCTTGCCGGCAATGGGATGGAGGACCTTGGGCAGGGCCGAACGCATGCGGGTGCCCTGGCCGGCGGCGAGAATCACGATTTCAAGGGACATGGACTGGACTACCGTTCCTGGTGGTCACAGGCAAAACCTGTGAGTGAAGATGCAAAACGAAAAAAGGGTAGCCCACAGGCTACCCTTTTCCCTGACACCGCTAGAAGTACCGGCTGGAAATCAGCCGCCGAACTTCTTGCGCAGTTGCTGGACGGTGCGCAGCTGGGCTGCGGCTTCGGCCAGACGCGCGGCAGCGGCGCTGTAGTCGAACTCGGCGCCCTTGCCCTGCAGCGCCTTTTCGGCAGCCTTCAGGGCTTCCTGGGCGGCCGCTTCGTCGAGGTCGCCGGCACGAACCACGGTGTCGGCGAGGACCTTGACCATGTTCGGCTGGACTTCGAGGAAACCGCCGGAGATGTAGTACACCTCCTGCTCGCCGCCCTGCTTGACCAGGCGGATGGGGCCCGGTTTCAGGTCGGTGATCAGCGGCGCGTGGCCCGGGGCGATACCCAGGTCACCCAGAGCGCCGTGCGCGATAACCATCTCGACCAGGCCGGAGAAGATCTCCGCCTCGGCGCTGACGATGTCGCAATGGACTGTTATGGCCATACGCTTGCCTCACATGAGCGCCCGTCGCCGGGCGCACAGGATTACAGTTTTTTGGCTTTCTCGACCGCTTCTTCGATACCGCCGACCATGTAGAACGCCTGCTCCGGCAGGTGATCGTAGTCGCCGTTGAGAATGCCCTTGAAGCCAGCGATGGTGTCCTTCAGGGAAACGTACTTGCCCGGCGAGCCGGTGAAGACTTCCGCTACGAAGAACGGCTGGGACAGGAAGCGCTGGATCTTACGAGCGCGCGCCACCAGCAGCTTGTCGGCTTCGGACAGTTCGTCCATGCCCAGGATCGCGATGATGTCCTTCAGCTCCTTGTAGCGCTGCAGAACATACTGGACGCCGCGAGCGGTGTCGTAGTGATCCTGGCCGATCACCAGCGGATCGAGCTGACGGGAGGTCGAGTCCAGCGGGTCGACCGCGGGGTAGATACCCAGCGAGGCGATGTCACGGGACAGTACGACGGTCGCGTCCAGGTGGGCGAAGGTGGTCGCCGGGGACGGGTCGGTGAGGTCGTCCGCGGGAACGTATACGGCCTGGATCGAGGTGATCGAGCCTTTCTTGGTGGAGGTGATGCGCTCCTGCAGAACGCCCATCTCTTCGGCCAGGGTCGGCTGATAACCCACCGCGGACGGCATACGGCCCAGCAGTGCGGACACTTCGGTACCGGCGAGGGTGTAACGGTAGATGTTGTCGATGAACAACAGAACGTCACGGCCTTCGTCACGGAACTTCTCGGCCATGGTCAGGCCGGTCAGTGCGACGCGCAGACGGTTGCCCGGCGGCTCGTTCATCTGGCCGTATACCAGGGCTACCTTGTCCAGTACGTTGGAGTCCTTCATCTCGTGGTAGAAGTCGTTACCCTCACGAGTACGCTCGCCCACACCCGCGAACACGGAATAACCGCTGTGCTCGATGGCGATGTTACGGATCAGTTCCATCATGTTGACGGTCTTGCCCACGCCGGCGCCGCCGAACAGGCCTACCTTGCCGCCCTTGGCGAACGGGCAGACCAGGTCGATCACCTTGATGCCGGTTTCCAGCAGCTCGTTGCCGCCAGCCTGGTCGGCATAGGACGGAGCTTCGCGGTGGATGCCCCAGCGCTCTTCTTCGCCGATGGGGCCGGCTTCGTCGATCGGGTTGCCCAGTACGTCCATGATCCGGCCCAGGGTCGCTTTACCGACCGGCACGGAGATGGCAGCACCAGTGCTGTCCACGTTCAGGCCACGCTTGAGGCCTTCGGTGGAACCCATCGCAATGGAACGAACCACGCCGTCGCCCAGCTGCTGCTGGACTTCCAGGGTGGTTTCAACGCCCTGAACCTTCAGGGCTTCATAGATGCTCGGCACGGCATCGCGCGGGAATTCCACGTCGATCACGGCGCCGATGATTTGAACGATACGTCCGCTACTCATGTCTGGTTCCTCTGAATTTTGAACCTGTTCTTACACCGCGGCAGCGCCGCCGACGATTTCCGAGATTTCCTGGGTGATCGCCGCCTGACGCGCCTTGTTGTAGATCAGCTGCAAATCGCTGATCAGCTCGCCGGCGTTGTCGGTAGCGTTCTTCATTGCAATCATCCGGGCCGCCTGCTCACAGGCGTTGTTCTCAACCACGGCCTGGTACACCTGGGATTCCACGTAACGCACCAGCAGCCCGTCGAGGAGCGACTTGGCGTCGGGTTCGTAGAGATAGTCCCAGTGGTGCTTCAGCTCCTGATCGTCATCGGCCACCAGCGGAATCAGCTGTTCCACGGTCGGCTTCTGGGTCATGGTGTTGACGAACTTGTTGGAGACCACGAACAGGCGATCGATACGGCCTTCGAGGTATGCGTCGAGCATCACCTTGACACTGCCGATCAGGTCGTTGATCGAAGGCTCTTCGCCGAGGTGGCTGATAGCTGCCACGACGTTGCCGCCGAAACTGCGGAAGAACGAAGCGCCCTTGCTACCGATCACGCAAAGGTCGATTTCCGCCCCTTGCTCGCGGTAGCCGCTCATGTCCTTGACGAGGGACTTGAACAGGTTGATGTTCAGACCGCCGCACAGACCACGGTCACTGCTCACCACGATGTAGCCGACGCGCTTGACTTCACGCTCGACCATGAACGGGTGACGGTATTCCGGGTTGGCGTTGGCCAGATGGCCGATCACCTGGCGAATACGCTCCGCGTAGGGACGGCCGGCCGCCATGCGCATTTGTGCCTTGCGCATCTTGCTCACCGCCACTTTTTCCATGGCATTGGTGATCTTTTGCGTGCTTTTGATGCTCGCAATCTTGCTGCGAATCTCTTTTGCGCCTGCCATTTGACACCTATCGGGTTAGCAGGCGGGAGCCTCGCGGCTCCCGCTGCGGCTTACCAGGTTTGGGTGGCCTTGAACTTCTCGATGCCGGCCTTGATGCCCGCGTCGATTTCGTCGTTGAAGTCACCTTTCTCGTTGATCTTCGCCAGCAGAGCGGCATGCTCGCGCTGGAAGTAGGAGATCAACGCCTGCTCGAAGCTACCGACCTTGGCGATTTCGACGTCCTGCAGGAAGCCACGCTCGGCGGCATACAGGGACAGCGACATCTCGGCGATCGACATCGGCGCGTACTGCTTCTGCTTCATCAGCTCGGTAACGCGCTGACCATGCTCCAGCTGCTTGCGGGTCGCTTCGTCCAGGTCCGAGGCGAACTGGGCGAAGGCCGCCAGTTCACGGTACTGGGCCAGAGCGGTACGAATGCCGCCGGACAGCTTCTTGATGATCTTGGTCTGGGCCGCGCCACCTACGCGGGATACCGAGATACCGGCGTTGACGGCCGGACGGATACCCGAGTTGAACATGGCGGATTCCAGGAAGATCTGGCCGTCGGTGATCGAGATCACGTTGGTCGGAACGAACGCGGAAACGTCGCCGGCCTGGGTCTCGATGATCGGCAGCGCGGTCAGCGAGCCGGTCTTGCCGGTCACGGCGCCGTTGGTGAACTTCTCGACATACTCTTCGGAAACGCGGGAAGCGCGCTCCAGCAGACGGCTGTGGAGATAGAACACGTCGCCCGGGTAGGCTTCGCGGCCCGGCGGACGGCGCAGCAGCAGGGAGATCTGGCGATAAGCCACGGCCTGCTTGGACAGGTCGTCGTAGACGATCAGGGCGTCTTCACCGCGATCACGGAAGTATTCGCCCATGGTGCAACCGGAGTACGGCGCCAGGTATTGCAGGGCGGCGGACTCGGAAGCGCTGGCGGCGACCACGATGGTGTTGGCCAGGGCGCCGTTCTCTTCCAGCTTGCGTACGACGTTGGCGATAGTGGACTGCTTCTGGCCGATGGCCACGTAGACGCACTTAATGCCGCTGTCTTTCTGGTTGATGATGGCGTCGACCGCGAGGGCGGTCTTGCCGATCTGGCGGTCGCCGATGATCAGCTCGCGCTGGCCACGGCCTACCGGGATCATGGCGTCGACCGACTTGTAGCCGGTCTGTACCGGCTGGTCTACCGACTTACGCCAGATCACGCCCGGAGCGACCTTCTCGACCGCGTCGGTGGCCTTGGCGTCGATCGGGCCTTTGCCGTCGATCGGATTGCCCAGTGCGTCGACTACGCGACCCAGCAGTTCCGGACCGACCGGAACCTCCAGGATGCGCCCGGTGCACTTGGCGTTCATGCCTTCGGCGAGGCCCTGGTATTCACCCAGGACCACGGCCCCCACGGAATCCTGCTCCAGGTTCAGCGCCATACCGTAGACGCCGCCCGGGAACTCGATCATCTCGCCGTACATGACGTCGGCCAGACCGTAGATGCGCACGATACCGTCGGACACGCTGACGATGGTGCCTTCGTTTCGTGCTTGGGAGGCGACGTCGAGTTTCTCGATGCGCCCCTTGATGATTTCACTAATTTCGGAAGGATTGAGTTGCTGCATGCCGCTGCCCCTTCAAACTCAAGATTTCAACGCTTCGGCCAGTTTCGCGAGCTTGCCGCGCACCGAGCCATCGATTACCAAGTCACCGGCGCGAATGATCACGCCGCCGATCAGGCTCGCGTCTTCCGACGCATGTAGCCGCACTTCGCGACTGAGCCGGGCGCTGAGAGCCTTGGCGAGTTTGTCCTGCTGTTCTTTGCTCAAGGTGAAGGCACTGGTGACTTCTACCTCGACCGACTTTTCCTGCTCGGCCTTCAACTGCTCGTACATCTCAGCGATGGTCGGCAGCAGTTCGAGCCGCTTGTTCTCAGCCACAGTCCGGACGAAGTTCTGGGCTGGTGCATTCAGCTTGTCGCCGCACACATCGATCAGGCTCTGGGCCTTGGCCGAAGAGGTCAGCTGAGGCTCTTTGAGCAGCTGGCGCACGGTGTCGTCCTGCGACACTGCGGCCAGCACACCCAGCGCAGCCGACCAATCGGCCAGTTGCTGATGAGCCTGGGCGTACTCGAAAGCCGCCTTTGCGTAGGGACGAGCCAACGTGGTCAGTTCTGCCATAGCGCCCTCGCTTAGATCTCGGCTGCCAGTTTGGAAACCAGCTGCTCGTGCGCGTTTGCGTCGATCGAAGCACCCAGGATCTTCTCTGCGCCGGTGACGGCCAGGGCACCCACTTGGGCACGCAGGGCGTCCTTGACGCTGTTCAGTTCCTGTTCGATTTCCGCTTGGGCCTGGGCCTTCAGGCGTTCGCCTTCGGTACGGGCCTGGTCGCGGGCTTCATCGACGATCTGGTTAGCGCGTTTCTTCGCCTGTTCGACGATTTCGGCTGCCTGAGCCTTGGCTTCGCGCAGTTGCTGGCCCGCTTTCTCATGAGCCAGCTCCAGATCACGAGCCGCGCGGTTGGCAGCGTCCAGGCCGTCAGCGATCTTCTTCTGACGCTCTTGCAGAGCCGCGATGACCGGAGGCCACACGAACTTCATGCAGAACAGCACAAAGATGAAGAACGCAACGGACTGGCCAATCAGGGTTGCATTAATGTTCACGCCAACACCTCGCTCGTTCGTTGTCCGTCAAACACTCAAATCGAATGATTCGAGTGATTAGCCGGCGATTTGACCAACGAAGGGATTCGCGAAGGTGAAGAACAGGGCGATACCCACACCGATCATGGTCACGGCGTCCAGCAGGCCGGCGACGATGAACATTTTCACCTGCAGCATCGGAACCATTTCAGGCTGACGAGCTGCGCCTTCCAGGAACTTGCCACCCAGCAGACCGAAACCGATGGCGGTACCCAGGGCACCCAGGCCAATCAGCAGAGCAACGGCGATAGCAGTCAGTCCAACTACAGTTTCCATTTTTCCTCCCGACTTTTTGTCGTGTTGGTTAAAGGTTGAAGCGAATCGATTAATGGTTGTCTTCGTGCGCCATCGACAGGTAGACGATGGTCAGCATCATGAAGATGAAGGCCTGCAGGGTGATGATCAGGATGTGGAACACAGCCCACGCCCAGTTCAGGGCTACGCCCAGGGCACTCAGCAGGAACATTCCGCTACCGAACATGACGGCGATCAGAATGAAGATCAGTTCGCCGGCATACATGTTGCCGAACAGACGCAGCGCCAGCGAAACCGGCTTGGCGATCAGGGTCACGAACTCGAGCAGGAAGTTCACCGGAATCAGCAGGATCTGAACGACGATGTTCTTGCTGCTGAAGGGGTGCAGGGTCAGTTCACCGAGGAAGCCGCCGATGCCCTTGACCTTGATGCTGTAGAAGATGATCAGGGCGAACACCGAGATCGACAGGCCGAGGGTGGCGTTCGGGTCGGTGGTGGCCACCGCGCGGAAGAACAGGTGCTCGTCGCCGGTGATCTTCGCGGCCAGCATCGGCAGGTAGTCCACCGGTACCAGGTCGATCAGGTTGAGCAGGAAGATCCAGACGAACACGGTCAGGGCCAGGGGCGCGATCAACGGGTTGCGCCCGTGGAAGGTGTCCTTGACGCTGGTGTCGACGAACTCGACCATCACCTCGACGAAGTTCTGCAGTCCACCCGGCTGGCCGCTGGTGGCCTTCTTGGCCGCCAGGCGGAAGATGAACAGGAACACCACGCCGAGCAGTACCGACCAGCCCAGGGTGTCTACGTGGAATGCCCAGAAGCCCATTTCCTTGGCTTGCTCGGCGGTGTGGGCGAACCCCCAATCACCATTAGGCAGACGCCCGAAGGTCAGGTTCTGCAAGTGGTGCTGGATGTAACCCGAAGCGGTTTCTGCTGCCATGTTTGCCTCAATCGCTCTAAGGTCTTGTAAATGTTTTTCCCATCAGCAGGGGTGCGCACCAGCTGACCATCAGGGTCAGCAGATAGACACCGAACAGAGCCGGCGCCATCAGTGGCTTCACGCCTGCGAACGCCAGTGCGAAGAGCACCGCCGTCAGAATCAGTTTCCCGGCTTCGCCCGCATAGAAAGAGCGAACGATTTCCCGGGCAGCCCGCGCTCCGCTGAAACGGAACGCCTTGTAGGCGAAATAACAATTCGGCAACCAGGCGATCATCCCTCCCAGCAGTCCGGAATATCCGGCTACCGGTCCCCAAGAAATCCACAGGGAGATCGCAGCAACAAGCACTACTACCAGTTGGACGAGCAGCAATCTGAATGCCGGCAGGCGACTTGGCATGCGGGACTCCATCGCGCTCTCAGTCTTCTGGTGTCGGCACTGCCAAATCAACGACTTGGCATAAAAAGTGCCCACAAAATAGCGCGCAGAGTATAGGGGGGGAGTCCCCCCTGTTCAACTGGCTGGTAGTGATTTCCGACTACCCGCTACAACCCAAAGTGTGTCAACGGATGTGGGCGAGAACGCCCTGCAGTTCATCCAGGGAGCTGTAGCGGATGACCAGCTGTCCCTTGCCCTTCTGACCATGCCGGATCTGCACCGAAGCGCCCAGGCGCTCGGCCAGGCGCTGTTCCAGGCGGGCGATGTCCGGGTCGCTCTTGACCGGTCCCGCAGGCTTGCCCGGGGCATGCGTCCACTGCCGAACCAGGGCTTCGGTCTGACGTACGGTCAGCCCATGTGCGACAACATGTCGCGCCCCTTCCACCTGCCGTTCTGCCGGCAGACCGAGGAGCGCACGGGCATGGCCCATCTCCAGGTCGCCATGGGAAAGCAGGGTCTTGATCTCTTCCGGCAGGCCGATCAGGCGCAGCAGGTTGGTAATGGTCGCGCGCGACTTGCCGACCGCTTCCGCGACCTGCTGCTGGGTCAGCTGGAACTCCTGCTGCAAGCGCTGCAGGGCAGCGGCTTCCTCGATCGGGTTGAGGTCCTCGCGCTGGATGTTCTCGATCAGCGCCATGGCGATGGCCGCTTCGTCCGGCACGTCGCGCACCAGCGCCGGGATCTTTTCCAGTCCGGCCTGCTGGCAGGCCCGCCAGCGCCGCTCGCCGGCGATGATCTCGTAGCGGCCATTGGCGATCGGCCGTACCACGATGGGCTGCATCACGCCCTGGGCCTTGATCGACTGCGCCAGTTCCTCCAGCGCCTGAGGGTCCATGTCGCGACGCGGCTGGTACTTGCCGCGCTGCATCAGGTCGAGGGGGATCTGCTGCAACTCGCGGCGGTCGGCCTGTACGGCTTCTTCCTGCAGTTTGGCGGGACTCGAGCCGCCCAGCAGGGCATCGAGCCCGCGTCCCAGTCCACGTTTCTTGGCTGCCATGCGGGTTCCTTATGCGGTTGCGGCGCGGCCTTTGGCGCGCTGGCGGCGGACCAGCTCGCCGGCCAGCGCCAGGTAGGCGATGGCGCCGCGGGATTGCTTGTCGTAAACCAGCGCCGGCATGCCGAAGCTGGGGGCTTCGGCGAGGCGCACGTTACGCGGGATGACGGTGCTGTAGAGGGTGTCGCCGAAATGCTCCTGCAACTGCGCGGAGACATCGTTGGTCAAGCTGATGCGCGGATCGTACATGGTCCGCAACAGCCCCTCGATCTTCAGCGTCGGGTTGAGCAACTGGCCGATGCGCTGGATGCTGTTCATCAGGTCGGTCAGCCCCTCCAGCGCGTAGTACTCGCACTGCATGGGGATGATCACGCCGTCGGCGGCGGTCAGCGCGTTGACGGTGAGCATCGACAGCGACGGCGGGCAGTCGATGAGGATGTAGTCGTAGTTCTCGCGGATCGGCGCCAGCGCGTTGCGCAGGCGATTTTCCTTCATGTCCATTTCCAGCAGCACCACTTCCGCGGCGGTCAGGTCGCGGTTGGCCGGCAACAACTGGTAGCCGCCGTGTTCGGAGAACTGCATGGCCTCGGCGAGGTTGCACTCGCCGGTGAGCACGTCGTAGATGGAGTGCTCCAGGTTGTGCTTGTCGATGCCGCTGCCGGTGGTGGCGTTGCCCTGGGGATCCAGGTCCAGCAGGAGGACGCGGCGCTTGGTCGCCACGAGGGAGGCCGCGAGGTTGATACAGGTCGTGGTCTTGCCGACACCGCCTTTCTGGTTGGCGATCGCGAATACCTTAGCCATGGTTATCCCTGTTCCCCCTCATGCTGTGCGCCGCAGTATCAGCAGATGCCGCTGACCTTGGCAACCGGGTACCGCCAGCGCGTGCTCGGCTTCGACCCGGAAATCCGCCGGGAGTGCCGCCAGCTCTTCGTTCGGATGCACGCCCTTCATCGCCAGCCAGCGGGTTTCCTGGCCACCGAGGTGGCGGGTCCAGTTGGCGAAGTCCTCCAGGCTGCTGAAAGCGCGGGAAACGATGCCATCGAAGGGGCTCTCGGGACGGAAGGCTTCCACCCGGCTGTGCACGACTTCGAGGTTGGCCAGCTTCAGCTCGAGCTTCACCTGGGTCAGGAAGCGGGTTTTCTTGCCGTTGCTGTCGAGCAGGGTCAGGCGCTTTTGCGGGAACAGGATGGCCAGCGGCACGCCGGGCATGCCGCCGCCGCTGCCGACATCCAGCCAGTTATCCCCAGCCTCGGCATAAGGCACGATGCTCAGGCTGTCGAGCAGGTGGCGCGAAACCATCTCGTCCGGGTCGCGTACGGCGGTCAGGTTGTAGGCCTTGTTCCATTTGATCAGCAGGGCCAAGTAGGCCAGCAGCTGGCGTTGCTTGTCGGCGTCGAGGGCGACGCCTAGCTCGTCAGCACCGCGCGCGAGTTCGTCGGCGTGGTGTTGGGTTACCGCAGACATCAAGCGCTCTGCTCCAGTTGGCGGCCAGAGGCACGCTTCTTCAGGTGGATCAACAACAGCGAAATCGCAGCCGGCGTGACGCCGGGGATTCGCGAAGCCTGTCCGAGGGTTTCCGGACGGGCCTGGTTCAGCTTGTTCTGGATTTCCTTCGACAGGCCGGAAATCCCCAGGTAATCGATATCCACAGGCAGGCGGGTATCTTCGCTGGCGCGCAGCCGGGCGATTTCCTCCTGCTGGCGGTCGATGTAGCCGGCGTACTTGGTGCGAATCTCCACCTGCTCGGCCACCTGGGGGTTATCCACAGCGTCGCCGGTGATCTCCACCAGGCCGGCGTAATCGATCTCGGGGCGGCTCAGCAGGTTGAGCAGGTTGTATTCATGGGTCAGCGGCGTACCGAAGCGCTCGGCGATGGCGTCGCCCTGCGGGGTATTCGGCCGCACCCAGGTGCTCTTCAGCCGCTGTTCCTCGCGTTCGATACCTTCGCGCTTGGCTTCGAAGGCAGCCCAGCGCCGATCGTCGACAAGGCCCAGCTCGCGTCCCTTCTCGGTGAGACGCAGGTCGGCGTTGTCCTCGCGGAGGATCAGGCGGTATTCCGCCCGCGAGGTGAACATGCGGTACGGCTCCTGGGTGCCGAGCGTGATCAGGTCGTCCACCAGCACGCCGATGTAGGCCTCGTCGCGGCGCGGGCACCAGCTGTCCTTGCCTTGCGAACGCAACGCAGCATTGGCGCCGGCCAGCAGGCCCTGGGCGCCTGCTTCCTCGTAGCCGGTGGTGCCGTTGATCTGGCCGGCGAAGAACAGGCCGCCGATGACCTTGGTCTCCAGGCTGTACCTGAGATCGCGGGGATCGAAGAAGTCGTACTCGATCGCATAGCCCGGCCGCACGATGTGGGCGTTTTCCATGCCACGGATGGAACGCACGATCTGCAGTTGCACGTCGAACGGCAGGGACGTGGAAATGCCGTTGGGATACAGCTCGTGGGTCGTCAGGCCTTCCGGCTCGAGGAAGACCTGGTGGCTTTCCTTGTCGGCGAAGCGATGGATCTTGTCTTCGATCGAAGGGCAGTAGCGCGGGCCGATGCCTTCGATCACACCGGAATACATCGGCGAACGATCGAGATTGGCGGCGATGATCTCGTGGGTCCGGGCGTTGGTATGGGTGATCCAGCAACTGACCTGCTCGGGATGCTGTTCCTTCGAACCGAGGAAGGACATCACCGGGATCGGCGTGTCGCCCGGCTGCTCGGTCATCACCGAGAAGTCCACGCTGCGCCCGTCGATCCGCGGCGGCGTGCCGGTCTTCAGACGGCCGACCCGCAGCGGCAATTCACGCAGACGACGCGCCAGAGCGATGGACGGCGGGTCGCCGGCGCGTCCGCCGGAGTAGTTCTCCAAGCCGATGTGGATAAGTCCGCCGAGGAAGGTGCCGGTAGTCAGGACCACATTGTCGGCATGGAAGCGCAGTCCCATCTGGGTCACTACGCCGCGAACCTGATCCTGCTCGACGATCAGGTCGTCGCAGGCCTGCTGGAATATCCACAGGTTCGGCTGGTTTTCCAGTGTATGGCGGATAGCGGCCTTATAGAGCACGCGATCGGCTTGTGCACGAGTGGCGCGCACTGCCGGCCCCTTGCGGCTGTTAAGGATGCGGAACTGGATACCGCCCTTGTCGGTGGCTTCGGCCATGGCGCCGCCAAGGGCGTCGATTTCCTTGACCAGATGGCTCTTGCCGATGCCGCCGATGGCGGGGTTGCAGCTCATCTGCCCCAGGGTTTCCACATTGTGGGTCAACAGCAGGGTTTTCACACCCATGCGCGCAGCCGCGAGTGCGGCTTCGGTGCCTGCATGGCCACCGCCGATCACGATTACGTCAAAACGGGTAGGGAAATCCACCGCGCACCTCGGCCTGTTCAGAAGCAGGAATTCAGGAAAGCCGGACAGTATAAGGATTTAGCGAACCTGAATGAAGACTCCTGGACAAAAAATAGCCAATCCAGATCGAGGGAGCAAAATGGCTCGGCGGGCTTACAAAAAATAAAAGGAAAGGAATGTTTATATCTTTTTAGAACTTGTGTTTATTACTTGGCAGCGGCTTTTCTGTTGATAAGTACGTCGAGCCCAGTAAAGACATAGCCTGTAGCGAATGATAAGGCTGTCCCAAACCCTATCTGGGCCCTGTTGATAAGCGTTTTTTAGCTGTGGATGGAATGGCTCGTTATCAACATGTGGAGTTATGCACAGAGCTTCGGCGGGTTTATCTACCCTCCTGTCCCTGGGGTTTTCCACAGGTTTCAGGCGAGCGTATCCGGGCCGCGGCAGGACCGCAGCCAGGTAGGAAGAAGGAGATGGAAAGGCGTGGGAAAGGCTCAGTCGTTGCCGCTTTCCAGCGTATCGATGGATGACGACAGGCGCTCGAAGCGGCGCTTGGCGGAGACCTGGAAATCCCGCTCGGAGCCCTCGTTAGCGGGTTTGCGCAGCAGTAGCCGAGCACTGAGCCCGCTAGTGCGGTCGTAACTGCCGAACCAGTCGATCATCTGTCCGACATGGCATTCGCCGCCGAGCCATACCGCCAGGTTGGCTACGATCTCCATGTTGTAGTGTCCGAGTGCTCGCCCTGGGACGTCTTGGGAGCCGAAGGCGAGGGCCGCGCCTGGCCGGTATCGACGGAGTCCAGGGTCTGCCACAGCTCTTTTCGCAGAATCTCTTCCAGGCTTGTGGGTAAATCGCTTACCGGGTTGTCTTGCGCGCACGGAACGTCCCGGCGTGTGGCGATAGCGCCAGGCGAGACAATGGGATAGATACGCCGTTCGAGAGGGGCGGGCAGGTAGAGATTGACCACAGCGCAGCGCCTTCGCGGACGCCGGATCGGAGCGCGGTGCCTGTGCATAAACCTCTCCCAGGTGGATATCCAACCCACGCAGACCGACATCGGTGCAGATGGTTTTCTCCGGGACGAAGCGGCGCGCCGGCAATCCATGCCTGCGTGGTTGAGTGCCGGCGGCAAGGGGAACAGTGAAAGGAAAGTACGCAGAACCGGAGCGAACCTTGCCCTGGTTATCCACAACTCGGCGTGGGCCGAGCCCCATTACTTGCCGATGCAGAAACTCGAGAAGATGCGACCCAGCAGGTCGTCGGGGGTGAATGCGCCGGTGATTTCACCCAGGTGCTGCTGGGCCTGGCGCAGATCCTCGGCCAGCAGCTCGCCTGCGCCATTGTGGATAAGTTGGCTGTGGCCATGCTCCAGCGCCTGGCCAGCCTGGCGCAGCGCCTCCAGGTGGCGCCGGCGGGCGCTGAAACCGCTTTCCGCGGTCTGTTCGAAGCCCATGCAGGCCTTTAGATGTTCGCGCAGCAGCTCCAGGCCGGCGCTGGTGCGCGCCGAGAGGGTGATGGTGACGTGGCCGTCCGCGCTTTCCTCGAGGCCAATGGACTCTGTGGACAAATCCGCCTTGTTGCGGATCAGGGTGACCTTGCCCGGTTCCGGTCGCTGGTCGAGAAACTCCGGCCATAGGGAAAACGGGTCCGCTGCTTCCGGGGCGGTGGCGTCCACCACCAGCAGCACGCGATCGGCTTCGCCGATGGCTTTCAGCGCACGTTCCACGCCGATCTTTTCCACATGGTCCTCGGTATCCCGCAGGCCTGCGGTGTCCACCACATGCAGGGGCATGCCATCGATGTGGATATGTTCGCGCAGTACATCGCGGGTGGTGCCGGCTATGTCCGTGACGATGGCCGCCTCGCGACCGGCCAGGGCATTCAGCAGGCTGGACTTGCCGGCATTCGGTCGTCCGGCGATGACCACGGTCATGCCGTCGCGCAGCAGGGCGCCTTGGGAAGCTTCGCGCTGCACTGTGGATAATTCTGTGCGTACTTTTTCCAGAAGCCCCAGTACATGGCCATCGGCGAGGAAGTCGATTTCTTCCTCGGGGAAGTCTATGGCGGCTTCGACATAGATGCGCAGGGAAATCAGTTGCTCGGTCAATGCATGTACCCGGCGCGAGAATTCGCCCTGCAGGGAACGCAATGCATTGCGCGCGGCCTGCTCCGAGCTGGCCTCGATCAGATCGGCGATGGCTTCGGCCTGGGCCAGGTCGAGCTTGTCGTTGAGGAACGCACGCTCGCTGAACTCGCCCGGTCGCGCCTGGCGGGCACCCAGTTCCAGACAACGCTGCACCAGCAGGTCGAGTACCACGGGGCCGCCGTGCCCCTGCAGTTCGAGTACGTCTTCGCCGGTGAACGAGTTCGGGCCGGGGAAATACAGTGACAGGCCTTCGTCGATCACCTGCCCACCGGCATCGAGGAACGGTCCGTAATGCGCATGCCGGGCTTTCAGCTGGCGTCCGCTCACGGCCACGGCCATCTGTCCGGCGAGAGGTCCGGAGACGCGGACGATTCCCACGCCGCCGCGGCCCTGGGCAGTAGCTATCGCGACGATGGTTTCGGTGGCGGCTTGCATGTGGATATCTCCGGATAGCAAGACGCCCCTCGAGGGGGCGTCTTGTTGTGGACAGTTTTCGCGATAGACGTCAGGCGGTCTTCGCGGCTGCCTCGATCTTGCGGGTAATGTACCACTGCTGTGCGATCGACAGGCAGTTGTTGACTACCCAGTACAGCACCAGACCGGCTGGGAACCAGAGGAAGAAGAAGGTGAAGATGATCGGCATCAGCTTCATCACCTTGGCCTGCATCGGGTCCGGCGGGGTCGGGTTGAGCATCTGCTGGATCAGCATGGTGCCGCCCATGACGATCGGCAGGATGAAGAACGGATCCTTCACCGACAGGTCGGTGATCCAGCCGAGCCACGGCGCCTGGCGCATTTCCACGCTTTCCAGGAGTACCCAGTAGAGGGAGAGGAAGACCGGCATCTGGACCAGGATCGGCAGGCAGCCGCCCAGCGGATTGATCTTCTCCTTCTTGTACAGCTCCATCATCGCCTGGGACATCTTCTGCCGATCGTCGCCGTGCTGTTCCTTGATCGCCTGCATCTTCGGCGACACCGCGCGCATGCGCGCCATCGAACGGTAGCTGGCGGCGGACAACGGGAAGAAGGCCAGCTTGATCAGGACGGTCAGGGCGATGATCGACCAGCCCCAGTTGCCGATCAGGCTGTGGATATGTTGCAGCAGCCAGAAGATCGGCTGTGCGATGAACCAGAGGAAACCGTAGTCGACGGTCAGTTCCAGGCCCGGGGAGAGTTCCTTCAGGTGCTTCTGGAGCTTCGGGCCGGCATACAGGGTCAGGTCGGTTTCCACCTTGCTACCCGCCGGAACGCTCAGGGTCGGGCCGGTGAAACCGACGATGTAGTTGCCCTGGCCGTCCTTGCGGGTCATGACCTGGTGCTGCTCGCCCTTGGTCGGAACCCAGGCGGTCACGAAGTAGTGTTGCAGCCAGGCGACCCAGCCCCCCTGCACGGACTCCTTGAACTGTTCCTTGTCCATGTCCTTGGTGGAGATCTTCTTGTACGGCGAATCCGGGGTCCAGACCGCGGCGCCGAGGTAGGTGGACACCCCGGTGGCGGTGGTCGAGGACGGGTCGGCGCTGCCGTCGCGCTTGAGCTGGGCGAACAGGTTGCCGCTCCAGGTCTTGCCGCTCTGGTTGTCGATCAGGTAGCTGACGCCGACCTGATAGGCGTTTTCATTGATGCACTCGATCTTCTTCTGGGCCTTTTCCTTGTCCGAGCAATCGGCTTTCAGGCCACGGTGGAAGGTGAAGCGCTTGATGTAGTTGACACCGTCGTGGCTGAAGCTCAGGTCCACGACCAGTTCGTTCTGGCCGTCGGCCAACTGGTAGCTGCTCTGCGCACTGTGGAACAGCGGGCGGCCGGCGCTGCTGGCGTCCGGGCCGTCGGCACCGGTGAGGCCGCTCTGCGCCAGGTAGGTACGTTCGCGACCGTTGTCGAACAGCGGGAACGGCACGTCCGGACGGTCCAGGCGGCGCGGATACTGCAACAGGCCGAGCTGGACGATATCGCCGCCACGGGGATCGATGGCCAGGTCGAGGACGTCGGTCTTCACCTGGATCAGCTTGTCGCTGACCGCAACCGGCTTGTCGGCGGCTTCGCTGCCGGCCGCGCTGCTCTGGGCAGTGGGAACGTCACTGCTGGTGCCCGAGGCGGACGGAGTGTCCGGCAGGCCTTGCGTGGTGTTCATCGAAGCGCTGGCGGCGGGCAGCTCAGGCTGACCGTAATCCTTGTTCCACTGGAGAACCAGCAGGTAGGACACGACTGCAAGGGCGACGATGAGAATCGAGCGTTGAATGTCCATGGTTACTCGGCCATCGAGAAAGGGCGGTGCTTGAAGGAAACTGACAGTAGCAGATCGCGGCTACGGGATTGCCAGTGATGGAGCCGAGTGGAGGAAACCGCACTCGGGCGACCATTGCGTCGCGGGCCATGCTGCGCGATAGCCTCGTACGCTAGGGAAGTACAACTTGGCTGGGAACGACGGTGCCGGGTCATCGAAGGGGGGATGACACTACAGGGATCGGGATGCGCGGGCATCGACCTATGCATGAGTACCGTCGGCCACGCCAGGGGCGTCAGCAGGGCTTTCCGTGCGAGGTCGATTGCGCAACAGGCGTTTCCAGAGCTTGCCGAACTGCTGGTGCAGCTCCGGATTTTCCAGTTCGCCCAGGCCTTTGCGCGCGATCACCACGATATCCCAGCCAGCCAGGGTTTCCTGGTTATGGCGGAACGATTCGCGGATCAGGCGTTTGAGGCGATTGCGCTGGACGGCGAGCTTGACGTTCTTCTTGCCGATCACCAGGCCCAGGCGGGGGTGATCGAGACCGTTCTCGCGCGCCAGCAGCAGGACGTGCTTGCCGGGGACCTTGCCGGTCGGAGAGTCGAAGACTGCGCTGAATTGCCGGGTTGTCAGTAGACGCTTGTCCCGGTCGAAGTCCCGACTCACCACCCGTACCGGATAAATCAGACGGTCAGACGCTTACGGCCTTTGGCGCGACGACGCGACAGAACCTGACGGCCGTTCTTGGTGGCCATACGGGCGCGGAAACCGTGGACGCGAGCGCGCTTGAGGGTGCTGGGTTGGAAAGTACGTTTCATGATTCGGTACCTGGGTTGACGACTTGAGGTCGCAGTGACCCCGTTTAAAGAGACCGGCGATTCTAGTGAAATCGAACGGGCAGGTCAATTTCCAACCAGCGATGACGTAATAGATAGATACAAGGAAGTCATTTTTCTTTTAAAGGATAGAAACGGTTAATGCTCTTGGGACGGCGCTTTTCTGTGCATAACTCGACGAAGCCCAGCAACTGCGTGTTTCTCCGGCAGGCAAAAGGTTGTCGAGAACCGGTGTCGAGGCTGTTTCCTTCCTGAGCGAAGCCTGGGGATGAACGAGATGGTTATCCACAGCGGTTTTTTCCACACGGCTGTGCGCAGGGATGTACCCCCTTCAAAGCAAGGGTTATCCACAAAGTACAGGACGACCGTCCGTCGGCCTGCCTGCTTTTATTAAGGTCTTGATTTGCTTGGGGCCTCAGCGCATCGGCATGTGGATAAGTCCGGCCCGTCCGGCTACAATAGGCGCTTATTTCGTTGTGCCGCCTTTCCAATCTTTGGGGGATATCCGTGTCCGTGGAACTTTGGCAGCAGTGCGTGGATCTTCTCCGCGATGAGCTGCCGTCCCAACAATTCAACACCTGGATCCGTCCCTTGCAGGTCGAAGCCGAAGGCGACGAATTGCGTGTGTATGCACCCAACCGTTTCGTCCTCGATTGGGTGAACGAGAAATACCTCGGTCGGCTTCTGGAACTGCTCGGTGAACGCGGCGAGGGTCAGTTGCCCGCCCTTTCCTTATTAATAGGCAGCAAGCGTAGCCGTACGCCGCGCGCCGCCATCGTCCCATCGCAGACCCACGTGGCTCCCCCGCCTCCGGTTGCTCCGCCGCCGGCGCCAGTGCAGCCGGTATCGGCCGCGCCCGTGGTGGTGCCACGTGAAGAGCTGCCGCCAGTGACGACGGCTCCCAGCGTGTCGAGCGACCCCTACGAGCCGGAAGAGCCCAGCATCGATCCGCTGGCCGCCGCTATGCCGGCCGGAGCCGCACCTGCGGTACGCACCGAGCGCAACGTCCAGGTCGAAGGCGCGCTGAAGCACACCAGCTATCTCAACCGTACCTTCACCTTCGAGAACTTCGTCGAGGGCAAGTCCAACCAGTTGGCCCGCGCCGCCGCCTGGCAGGTGGCGGACAACCTCAAGCACGGCTACAACCCGCTGTTCCTCTACGGTGGCGTCGGCCTGGGCAAGACCCACCTGATGCATGCGGTGGGCAACCACCTGCTGAAGAAGAACCCGAACGCCAAGGTGGTTTACCTGCATTCGGAACGTTTCGTCGCGGACATGGTGAAGGCCTTGCAGCTCAACGCCATCAACGAATTCAAGCGCTTCTACCGCTCGGTGGACGCACTGTTGATCGACGACATCCAGTTCTTCGCCCGTAAGGAGCGCTCCCAGGAGGAGTTCTTCCACACCTTCAACGCCCTTCTCGAAGGCGGCCAGCAGGTGATCCTCACCAGCGACCGCTATCCGAAGGAAATCGAAGGCCTGGAAGAGCGGCTGAAGTCCCGCTTCGGCTGGGGCCTGACGGTGGCCGTCGAGCCGCCGGAACTGGAAACCCGGGTGGCGATCCTGATGAAGAAGGCCGAGCAGGCGAAGATCGAGCTGCCGCACGACGCGGCCTTCTTCATCGCCCAGCGCATCCGTTCCAACGTGCGTGAACTGGAAGGTGCGCTGAAGCGGGTGATCGCCCACTCGCACTTCATGGGCCGGCCGATCACCATCGAGCTGATTCGCGAGTCGCTGAAGGACTTGTTGGCCCTTCAGGACAAGCTGGTCAGCATCGACAACATCCAGCGCACCGTCGCCGAGTACTACAAGATCAAGATATCCGATCTGTTGTCCAAGCGGCGTTCGCGTTCGGTGGCGCGCCCGCGCCAGGTGGCCATGGCGCTCTCCAAGGAGCTGACCAACCACAGCCTGCCGGAGATCGGCGTGGCCTTCGGCGGTCGGGATCACACCACGGTGTTGCACGCCTGTCGTAAGATCGCTCAACTTAGGGAATCCGACGCGGATATCCGCGAGGACTACAAGAACCTGCTGCGTACCCTGACAACCTGACGCAGCCCACGAGGCAAGGGACTAGACCATGCATTTCACCATTCAACGCGAAGCCCTGTTGAAACCGCTGCAACTGGTCGCCGGCGTCGTGGAACGCCGCCAGACATTGCCGGTTCTCTCCAACGTCCTGCTGGTGGTCGAAGGCCAGCAACTGTCGCTGACCGGCACCGACCTCGAGGTCGAGCTGGTTGGTCGCGTGGTACTGGAAGATGCCGCCGAACCCGGCGAGATCACCGTACCGGCGCGCAAGCTGATGGACATCTGCAAGAGCCTGCCGAACGACGTGCTGATCGACATCCGTGTCGAAGAGCAGAAACTCCTGGTGAAGGCCGGGCGTAGCCGCTTCACCCTGTCCACCCTGCCGGCCAACGATTTCCCCACCGTAGAGGAAGGTCCCGGCTCGCTGAACTTCAGCATTGCCCAGAGCAAGCTGCGTCGCCTGATCGACCGCACCAGCTTCGCCATGGCCCAGCAGGACGTGCGTTACTACCTCAACGGCATGCTGCTGGAAGTGAACGGCGGCACCCTGCGCTCCGTCGCCACCGACGGCCACCGACTGGCCATGTGCTCGCTGGATGCGCAGATCCCGTCGCAGGACCGCCACCAGGTGATCGTGCCGCGCAAAGGCATCCTCGAACTGGCTCGTCTGCTCACCGAGCAGGACGGCGAAGTCGGCATCGTCCTGGGCCAGCACCATATCCGTGCCACCACTGGCGAATTCACCTTCACTTCGAAGCTGGTGGACGGCAAGTTCCCGGACTACGAGCGTGTACTGCCGCGCGGTGGCGACAAGCTGGTGGTCGGTGACCGCCAGCAACTGCGCGAAGCCTTCAGCCGTACCGCGATCCTCTCCAACGAGAAGTACCGCGGCATTCGCCTGCAGCTTTCCAACGGTTTGCTGAAAATCCAGGCGAACAACCCGGAGCAGGAAGAGGCCGAGGAAGAAGTGCAGGTCGAGTACAACGGCGGCAACCTGGAGATCGGCTTCAACGTCAGTTACCTGCTCGACGTGCTGGGTGTGATCGGTACCGAGCAGGTCCGCTTCATCCTTTCCGATTCCAACAGCAGCGCCCTGGTCCACGAGGCCGACAATGACGATTCTGCCTATGTCGTCATGCCGATGCGCCTCTAATCACACTGAATGTCCCTGACCCGCGTTTCGGTCACCGCGGTGCGCAACCTGCACCCGGTGACCCTCTCCCCCTCCCCTCGCATCAACATCCTCTACGGCGATAATGGCAGCGGCAAGACCAGTGTGCTCGAAGCCATCCACCTGCTGGGCCTGGCGCGTTCATTCCGCAGTGCGCGCTTGCAGCCGGTGATCCAGTATGAGGAAGCGGCCTGCACCGTATTCGGCCAGGTGATGTTGGCCAACGGCATCGCCAGCAACCTGGGGATTTCCCGTGAGCGCCAGGGCGAGTTCACCATCCGCATCGATGGGCAGAACGCCCGGAGTGCGGCTCAATTGGCGGAAACTCTCCCCCTGCAACTGATCAACCCGGACAGCTTTCGGTTGCTCGAGGGAGCGCCGAAGATCCGGCGACAGTTCCTCGATTGGGGAGTGTTCCACGTGGAACCTCGGTTTCTGCCCGTCTGGCAGCGCCTGCAGAAGGCGCTGCGCCAGCGGAACTCCTGGCTCCGGCATGGTAAACTGGACCCCGCGTCGCAAGCGGCCTGGGACCGGGAATTGAGCCTGGCCAGCGATGAGATCGATGCCTACCGCAGAAGCTATATCCAGGCGTTGAAACCGGTATTCGAGGAAACACTCGCCGAATTGGTTTCACTGGATGACCTGACCCTTAGCTACTACCGAGGCTGGGACAAGGACCGGGACCTCCTGGAGGTTCTGGCTTCCAGCCTGTTGCGCGACCAGCAGATGGGCCACACCCAGGCGGGACCGCAGCGTGCGGATCTTCGCATACGGTTGGCAGGTCATAACGCCGCGGAGATTCTCTCGCGCGGTCAGCAGAAGCTGGTGGTATGCGCCCTGCGCATCGCCCAAGGCCATCTGATCAATCGCGCCAAGCGCGGACAGTGCGTCTACCTGGTGGACGACCTGCCCTCGGAATTGGATGAGCAGCATCGAATGGCTCTTTGCCGCTTGCTTGAAGATTTGGGTTGCCAGGTATTCATCACCTGCGTGGACCCGCAACTATTGAAAGACGGCTGGCGCACGGATACGCCGGTATCCATGTTCCACGTGGAACATGGAAAAGTCTCTCAGACCACGACCATCGGGAGTGAAGCATGAGCGAGAACAACACGTACGACTCTTCCAGCATCAAGGTGCTGAAGGGGCTGGATGCCGTACGCAAGCGCCCCGGCATGTACATCGGCGACACCGACGATGGCACCGGTCTGCACCACATGGTGTTCGAGGTGGTGGATAACTCCATCGACGAAGCGCTGGCCGGTTACTGCAGCGAAATCAGCATCACCATCCATACGGATGAGTCGATCACTGTCCGCGACAATGGACGCGGTATTCCGGTGGATATCCACAAGGAAGAAGGGGTTTCTGCGGCGGAAGTGATCATGACCGTCCTTCACGCCGGCGGCAAGTTCGATGACAACACCTACAAAGTGTCCGGCGGCTTGCACGGTGTGGGCGTCTCGGTGGTGAACGCGCTGTCCCATGAGCTGCGCCTGACCATCCGTCGCCACAACAAGGTCTGGGAACAGGTCTACCACCACGGCGTTCCGCAGTTCCCACTGCGCGAAGTGGGCGAGACCGATGGCTCCGGTACCGAAGTTCACTTCAAGCCGTCCCCGGAGACCTTCAGCAACATCCACTTCAGTTGGGACATCCTGGCCAAGCGCATCCGCGAACTGTCCTTCCTCAACTCCGGCGTCGGCATCCTGCTGCGCGACGAGCGTACCGGCAAGGAGGAGCTGTTCAAGTACGAAGGCGGTCTGAAGGCCTTCGTCGAGTACCTGAACACCAACAAGACCGCGGTGAACGAGGTATTCCACTTCAACGTCCAGCGTGAAGAGGACGGCGTGGGTGTGGAAGTCGCCTTGCAGTGGAACGACAGCTTCAACGAGAACCTGCTCTGCTTCACCAACAACATCCCGCAGCGTGATGGCGGCACCCACCTCGCCGGTTTCCGTTCGGCGCTGACGCGTAACCTGAACAACTACATCGAGGCCGAAGGCCTGGCGAAGAAATTCAAGATCGCCACCACCGGCGACGATGCCCGCGAAGGCCTCACCGCGATCATCTCGGTGAAGGTACCGGACCCGAAGTTCAGCTCGCAGACCAAGGACAAGCTGGTCTCCTCCGAGGTGAAGACCGCGGTGGAACAGGAGATGGGCAAGTACTTCGCCGACTTCCTGCTGGAGAATCCCAACGAAGCCAAGGCCGTGGTCGGCAAGATGATCGACGCCGCCCGTGCCCGCGAGGCCGCACGCAAGGCGCGCGAGATGACCCGCCGCAAGGGCGCGCTGGACATCGCCGGCCTGCCCGGCAAGCTGGCCGATTGCCAGGAAAAGGACCCGGCGCTCTCCGAACTGTACATCGTGGAGGGTGACTCCGCGGGCGGTTCCGCCAAGCAGGGCCGCAATCGCCGGACCCAGGCGATCCTGCCGCTCAAGGGCAAGATCCTCAACGTCGAAAAGGCGCGCTTCGACAAGATGCTCTCCTCCCAGGAGGTCGGTACGCTGATCACCGCCCTGGGCTGTGGCATCGGCCGCGAGGAGTACAACATCGACAAGCTGCGCTACCACAACATCATCATCATGACCGATGCTGACGTCGACGGTTCGCACATCCGCACCCTGCTGTTGACCTTCTTCTTCCGCCAGATGCCCGAGCTGATCGAGCGTGGCTACATCTACATCGCCCAGCCCCCGTTGTACAAGGTCAAGCGCGGCAAGCAGGAGCAGTACATCAAGGACGACCAGGCCATGGAAGAGTACATGACCCAGTCGGCCCTGGAAGACGCCAGCCTGCACGTCAACGAGCACGCTCCGGGCCTGTCTGGGGCGGCGCTGGAGAAACTGGTCAACGAGTATCGCGGGGTGATCGCCACCCTCAAGCGCCTGTCGCGCCTGTACCCCCAGGAGCTGACCGAGCACTTCATCTACCTGCCTACCGTGTCGGTGGACGACCTGGCTAACGAGTCGGCCATGCAGGGCTGGTTGGAGAAGTTCCAGGCGCGCCTGACCGCCGCCGAGAAGTCTGGCCTGACCTACAAGGCCAGCCTGCGCGAAGACCGCGAGCGCCACCTGTGGCTGCCCGAGGTGGAACTGGTGGCCCACGGCCTGTCCAGCTACGTCACCTTCAACCGTGACTTCTTCGCCAGCAATGACTACCGCTCGGTGTCGCTGCTCGGCGACCAGCTGAACAGCCTGCTGGAAGACGGCGCCTACGTGCAGAAGGGTGAGCGCAAGCGCCCGATCAGCGCCTTCAAGGACGGCCTGGACTGGCTGATGGCCGAAGGTACCAAGCGCCACAGCATCCAGCGATACAAGGGGTTGGGCGAGATGAACCCTGAGCAGCTGTGGGAAACCACCATGGATCCGAACGTCCGGCGCATGCTCAAGGTGACCATCGAGGACGCCATCGCTGCCGACCAGATCTTCAACACCCTGATGGGCGATGCTGTGGAGCCGCGCCGCGACTTCATCGAAAGCAACGCGCTGGCGGTGTCGAACCTGGACGTGTGACAGGTCGGCAGACCGACCCTCATAGAAACCCCGGCCTGGCGCCGGGGTTTTCTTTTTGCGCCAGGTAGCCTGGATACGGGCGCCAGGAGTGCCTTGCCAAGGTGTGGCCGAGCCCCCGGTTGCTCGCCAGCATTGGCACCCTGGACCCTGGACCCTGGACCCTGGACCCTGGACCCTGGACCCTGGACCCTGGACCCTGGACCCAGGCCTCCTGGCGGCGTGGCACCGCTTCTGTGGGCAGCGGTCGCCGGTCGGTTCGGTCGATCGTTGCCAGCCGGCCTTGCTTTGCGCCTCGCGTGAAAACAAGAAGCCCCGCTATGGCGGGGCTTCTTTTATCGAATCGGCGCACAGTGCGCCTTGCAGGGGGCTTTGCGGCCCTTCACGAGACCACCGACGGCTCCGGATGGCTGACCCGCTGCTGGATGGGGCTGATCTCGGCCATGGTCTCGCTGACCCAGGCCTCGGCGCGCTGGTTTAGCTCGGCGATGGCGCGCGGGCCTTCGCCTTCGGCGTGCATCGCCGGGCCGATCACCACCTGGATGGTGCCCGGGTACTTGGCCCAGCCGGCCTTGGGCCAATACTGCCCGGCGTTGTGGGCGATCGGCAGTACCGGTAGCCCGGCGTTGACCGCCAGGGCGGTGCCGCCGCGGGAGAACTTGCCCATCTGCCCCACCGGAATACGCGTGCCTTCCGGGAAGATCAGCACCCAGGCGCCTTTCTTCAGGCACTCGTCGCCCTGCTTGGCCAGTTGCTTGAGGGCCAGCTTCGGCTGGCTGCGGTCGATGGCGATGGGCTTGAGCAGGGCCAGGGCCCAGCCGAAGAACGGCACGTAGAGCAGCTCGCGCTTGAGTACCTGGCTGAGTGGCTCGAAGAAGCCGGAGAGGAAGAAGGTTTCCCAGGTGCTCTGGTGCTTGGAGAGGATCACGCAGGGCTTTTCCGGGATGTTCTCCAGTCCGCGCACCTCGTAGCGGATGCCGGCGACCACGCGGGTCAGCCAGATCGCGAAGCGGCACCAGTTCTGTACCACGAAGCGGTAGCGGGCGCGGAACGGCAGGATCGGCGCGATGAAGAAGCTGAGGGTGCCCCAGACGAACGCGCTGGCGGACAGCAGCAGGTAAAAGAGGATGGTTCTGATGGCCTGCACTGTCGACATGTATTCTGACCTTACTGAAGTAATGCGCTGGCGACTGCCGCCAGATCGTCGAATATCAGGGTGCCCTCTGGCAAGGGCTTGCCCAGCGTACGTACACCTTTTCCGGTCTTTACCAACACCGGCTGACAATCGACGGCCCGCGCCGCCTCCAGGTCACCGATGCTGTCGCCGACGAACCAGATACCCGACAGATCGACCCCGTAGTGCTCGCCGATCTGCCGCAGCATACCCGGCTTCGGCTTGCGGCAGTCGCAACCGTCGTCCGGTCCATGCGGACAATAGACGATGAGGCCGACCTCGCCGCCCTGCTCCGCGACCAGTTCGCGCAAGCGCGCATGCATGGCCTCGAGCACTGCCAGGTCGTAATAGCCACGGGCGATGCCGGACTGGTTGGTAGCCACCGCGACGGTCCAGCCGGCCTTGCTCAGGCGGGCGATGGCCTCGATCGAGCTGGGGATGGGGATCCACTCGTCGAGGGTCTTGATGTAATCGTCGGAGTCGAGGTTGATGACTCCATCGCGGTCGAGAATCAGCAGGGAACGGGACATCGATGCGCAGTTGGCCATGAACGGAAAGGATCGATTCTACCTCAGCCAGCCGGAGCATCGCGGATGGATCGACGAGCCCCCTACGCTGGACAATCTGTACTAGATTCAATAATGGCAATGGAATGGCAATCCCAGGCCAGGGAGTCATTTGGCACGCAGCAGTGGGTGTCTCGGAGTACGTGCGAACCCCTTGGCGGGTGGATCACCGGAGTAACGCAGTAAGCGCCTATCGCATGCCAGCACGGCCGACCGGCCGTGTTTCCACCACAGGTGGAGCGGGCATGACGACGGGGAGTTCCGGGGCGTCTGCCCGTTCCCAAGGACGGTAACCGTGAAACGCCTGAAAAAGACACTGCACCTTTCAAGCTTGTCCCTCGTTTCCCTGGCTCTTTCTTCCGCCGCCCTGGCGGCCGCTCCGGTCATGCTCGACCAGGGCAAGGAATGGACCGAAAGCCACCGCCAGGACTTCTACAGCCGCGACCAGGGCTCGCAGGTGATGCCCCTGCCCTGGCTCAAGGCGTTGCGACAGCCGGATGGAACGCCTTTCCTCGCCGACAGCCTGGCCCGCTACGGCTATTTGCCCAATCCCAAGGCGCCCGCGGAAGGCCTGCCGGTGGGCTTCACCGTAGCCGGCACGGGCGCCCGGCAGATGGTCGGCATGACCTGTTCGGCCTGCCATACCCGGCAGATCGAGGTGAAGGGCACGGCCTATCGGATCGACGGCGGTCCGGCGATCGTCGACTTCCAGGCATTCCTCGCCGACCTTGATCGGGCCGTGGGACCGCTGACCAGCGATGACGCCGCCTTCGACGCCTTCGCCAAGCAGATCCTCGGGGCCAATCCGCCTCCCGGTGCGCGTGACGCCCTGCTCGCGGCGGTGAAGGAATGGTACGAGCCCTATCACACGCTGATCGAGCGCGCGCTACCCAAGGACACCTGGGGACCGGCGCGACTGGACGCGGTATCGATGATCTTCAACCGCCTTACCGGGCTGGATATCGGCACCGCGCCGCCCTATCTGATTCCCGACAACATCAAGGCGGCGGATGCGCCGGTGCGCTACCCGTTCCTGTGGAACGCGGCGCGGCAGAACAAGACCCAGTGGCCCGGCTTCGCCGCCAACGGCAACGACCTGCTCGGCCTGGCGCGCAATGTCGGCGAGGTCTACGGGGTGTTCGCCACCTTCCACCCGCAGAAGAGCAAGTTCCACCTGCTGGGCATGGACTACCTGAAGGTCAACTCGGCCAACTTCCACGGGTTGGGCAAGCTGGAGGAGCTGATCAAGAAGATCGGCCCGCCGAAGTGGCCCTGGGCGGTGGACAAGCACCTGGCCAGGAAAGGCGCGCTGATCTTCGCCCGCAAGACCGACGGGGGTGGCTGCGTGGAGTGCCACGGCATCCGGATCAAGGACCTGGTGCTTTGGGACACTCCGCTGAGGGACGTCGGCAGCGACAGCCGCCAGCACGCCATCCTCGATGGCCAGGTGCAGACCGGCGTGATGGAGGGCGCGCGGATGCCGTTCGGCCAGCCGCTGAAGGCGACCGACGGAGCCTTCGATGTACTCGCCGTAGCGGTGGCCGGTTCGATCCTGCAGCACTTCGTGCCGATCCTCGGTGAGAAGCACGATGCCAAGGCGGCGGCGGTCAAGCCGGAAAGCGTGATGACCGACGAAACCCGGCAACTGCTGACCGCCTTCCAGAAGCCGGTGCGTACCCAGGCCGACCCCTACCCCTACGAGTCGCGGGTCCTGCAGGGGATCTGGGCGGCGGCGCCGTACCTGCACAACGGCTCGGTGCCGACCCTGGAAGAGTTGCTGAAGCCGGCCGCGGAGCGGGTGGAATCCTTCCCGGTGGGCTCGGCCTACGACGTGGACAAGGTCGGCCTCGCCGCCCAGCAGACCCAATTCGGCAGCTATGTGCTGAAGACCACCGGCTGCGAGCAGCGTGATTCCGGCAACAGCCGCTGCGGCCATGAGTACGGCACCAGCCTGTCGGCCGAGGAGAAGCGCGCGCTGCTGGAGTATCTGAAGGTCCTGTAGTGAAAAAGGCCCGGTGTCGCGAGGACGCCGGGCCTTTTCTTCGAGGCGGGACTGGCTCAGCCGAGCAGCGAGATGTCCGCCACCCCGAGGAACGACCCGCGCAGCTTGGCCAGCAGCGCATAGCGGTTGGCGCGCACCGCCGCGTCGTCGACATTGACCATCACATCGGCGAAGAACGTATCCACCGGCTCGCGCAAGGCCGCCAGGCGGGCCAGCGCGGCGCGATAGTCGCGTGCCGCTGCCAGCGGCGCGACTTCGCTTTCGGCGTTCGCCACGGCGCTGCCCAGGGCCTTCTCGGCGGCTTCCACCAGCAGGCTGGCATCCACGTTCGGCGGAACCTCGTCCTCGGACTTGGCGAGAATATTCGACACCCGTTTGTTCGCCGCGGCCAGGGCCTCGGCTTCAGGCAACTGGCGGAAGGCCTGGACGGCCTGTACGCGCTGGTCGAAGTCCAGCGGCGAGCTTGGCTTGAGCGCGCGCACCGACTGGTACACGGCCACGTCCACGCCTTCGTCCTCGTAGCGCGCGCGCAGGCGGTCGAACACGAAGTCCAGCACCTGCTCGGCCAGGCCGGCGGCCTTGACCTTGTCGCCGTATTGCTCGACGGCGGCGTTGACCGCGGCTACCAGGTCCAGGTCGAGCTGCTTCTCGATGAGGATGCGCAGCACGCCCAGCGCAGCGCGGCGCAGCGCGTAGGGGTCCTTGCTGCCGGTGGGAAGCATGCCGATGCCGAAGATACCGACCAGGGTATCGAGCTTGTCGGCCACCGCCACGGCGGCGCCGGTCAGGGTCGAGGGTAGCTCGGCGCCGGCGCCGCGCGGCATGTACTGCTCGTTGAGGGCCAGGGCGACGTCTTCCGCTTCGCCGCCGTGGGTGGCGTAGTAGTAGCCGGCGATGCCCTGCATTTCGGGGAACTCGCCGACCATCTCGGTCGCCAGGTCACACTTGGACAGGATGCCGGCGCGCGCGGCGTTCTGCGCATTGCCGCCTATACGTTCGGCGATGTAGGCGGCCAGGCCGGAGACGCGCTGGGCCTTCTCGAACACGGTGCCGAGCTGGGCCTGGAACACTACGTTGCGCAGGCGCTCATTGAAGCTTTCGAGCGGCTGCTTCTTGTCCTGCTTGAAGAAGAACTCGGCGTCGGTGAGGCGCGGGCGAACCACCTTCTCGTTACCGCTGACGATGTTCTCCGGCGCCTTGCTCTCGACGTTGGCGACGGTGATGAAGCGAGGCAGCAGCTTGCCGTTGGCGTCCAGCAGGCAGAAGTATTTCTGGTTGTCCTGCATGGTGGTGATCAGGGCTTCCTGCGGGACCTCGAGGAAGCGCTCCTCGAAGGAGCAGACCAGCGGCACCGGCCACTCGACCAGTGCAGTCACTTCGTCGAGCAGGCTCGGCGGCACGATGGCGCTGCCCTGTTGCTCGGCGGCCAGTTCGGCCACGCGCTTGGCGATCAGCTCGCGGCGCTCGGCGAAATCGGCCAGCACATGAGCGCCGCGCAGGTCTTCCAGATACGCTGCCGGGCTGGAAATACGCACATTGTCCGGATTGTGGAAGCGGTGGCCACGGGATTCGCGCCCGGCTTTCTGGGCGAGGATCTCGCACTCGACCACATCGTCGCCGAACAGCATCACCAGCCATTGGGTCGGACGCACGAACTCCTCGCGGCGAGCTGCCCAGCGCATCCGCTTGGGAATCGGCAGTTCGTTCAACGAGGCCTCGACGATGCCCGGCAGCAGGCCGGCGGCCGGTTGGCCGGCGATGGTCTGGCTGAAGCGCAGCTTCGGACCGCTCTTGTCGATATGCTGCAGATCCACGCCGCACTTCTTGGCGAAGCCCAGGGCGGCCTGGGTCGGGTTACCGCTGGCGTCGAAGGCGGCCTGTAGCGGCGGACCGTCTAGGTTGACGGTACGGTCGGGCTGCTGCACGGCGAGTTGCTCGACCAGCACGGCGAGACGGCGCGGCGCCGCATAGAAACGCGCAGCGGCATAGCTCAGACCGGCAGCCTTGAGGCCCTTCTCGATACCGCTGAGGAAGGCTTCGCCGAGGCTGTTGAGGGCTTTTGGCGGCAGCTCTTCGGTGCCCAGTTCGACCAGGAAATCCTTGGCGCTCATCATTCGGCCTCCTTCAGCTTGGCCAGTACTTCGTCACGCAATTCGGGGGTGGCCATGGGGAAGCCGAGGCGCGCGCGGGCCTGCAGGTAGCTCTGCGCCACGGCGCGGGCCAGGGTACGCACGCGAAGGATGTAGCGCTGGCGCTCGGTGACCGAGATGGCGCGCCGCGCATCCAGCAGGTTGAAGGTATGCGAAGCCTTGAGGACCATCTCGTAGGTCGGCAACGGCAGCTCCAGCGCGATCAGGCGGTTGGCTTCGCTTTCGTAGAAGTCGAACAGTTCGAACAGTTTCGGCACGTTGGCGTGCTCGAAGTTGAAAGTGGATTGCTCCACCTCGTTCTGGTGGAACACGTCGCCATAGGTGACCTTGCCGAACGGGCCGTCGGTCCAGACCAGGTCGTAGACCGAGTCCACGCCCTGCAGGTACATGGCCAGGCGCTCCAGGCCGTAGGTGATCTCGCCGGTGACCGGATAGCACTCGATGCCGCCGACCTGCTGGAAGTAGGTGAACTGGGTGACTTCCATGCCGTTCAGCCAGATTTCCCAACCCAGGCCCCAGGCGCCGAGGGTCGGCGACTCCCAGTTGTCCTCGACGAAGCGGATGTCGTGGACCAGCGGGTCGATGCCGATGGCTTTCAGCGAGCCGAGATACAGCTCCTGGAAGTTCTCCGGGTTCGGCTTCAGGACCACCTGAAACTGGTAGTAGTGCTGCAGGCGGTTGGGGTTCTCGCCGTAGCGGCCGTCGGTGGGGCGGCGGCTCGGCTGGACGTAGGCGGCGTTCCAGGTCTCCGGGCCAATGGCGCGGAGGAAGGTGGCGGTGTGGAAGGTGCCGGCGCCCACTTCCATGTCGTAGGGCTGCAGCACCACGCAGCCCTGCTCGGCCCAGTAGTTCTGCAGGGCGAGAATCAGGTCTTGGAAGGTGCGCACGGCGGGCGTAGTCTGGCTCACGAAATTCACCTGTGCTGAGGCTTCGATACAAAACGCGGAAGTATACCCGATTCCCGCGCCGCCTCGCCCGTCCCCCCGATCCCTTCAAAACCACGGAAAGCCTTATGCCACGCTGCTTCTGGTGCAACGACGATCCTCTCTACATGGCCTACCACGACGAGGAGTGGGGTGTGCCGCAGCGCGATCCCGACGCGCTGTTCGAACTTCTGCTGCTGGAGGGCTTCCAGGCCGGGTTGTCCTGGATCACCGTGCTGAAGAAGCGCGAGCGCTACCGCGAGGTGCTGTTCGGCTTCGACGTGCAGCGGGTGGCACAGATGAGCGACGCTGAGATCGACGAACTGATGCTCGACCCCGGCATCATTCGCAATCGGGCCAAGCTCAACGCTGCGCGGCAGAACGCCCAGGCCTGGCTGGAGCTGGATGACCCGGCTGGGTTCCTCTGGTCCTTCGTCGGCGGCCAGCCGAAGATCAACCATTTCGCTGGTCGTGCCGAGGTGCCGGCGATTACCCCGGAAGCCGAGGCCATGAGCAAGGCGCTGCGCAAGGCCGGCTTCAACTTCGTCGGGCCGACCATCTGCTACGCCTTCATGCAGGCCAGCGGCATGGTCATGGACCATACCCAGGACTGCGACCGTTACGCCCAACTCGTCGGCTAGCCGGGCGCTCCCTGATGGATGCGTTCGGATGTTCCACGTGGAACATCGGCGCGTAGCATAGCTGGTCGCCCCGCTTCCTTGGCTGCCGCCCTCGCCCTTCTTCCTGGCGTACAATGCGCGTTCGAGTCGAGCGAGGAGTGTTTCGTGGAGAAATTCAAAGGTGCCCTGGTGGTGGGGGCCCTACGCCTGTTCGCGCTATTGCCCTGGCGTGCCGTGCAAGGCGTCGGGGCCGGCATAGGCTGGCTGATGTGGAAATTGCCGAATCGATCCCGCGAGGTAGTGCGGATCAACCTGTCCAAGTGCTTCCCCGAGTTGTCCGAAACCGAACTGGAAAAGCTGGTCGGACAAAGCCTGATGGATATTGGCCGTACCCTCACCGAAAGTGCCTGTGCCTGGATCTGGCCGCCTGAAAAGTCGCTGAGGTACATCCGCGAGGTCGAAGGCATGGAAGTGCTGGAGGAAGCGCTGGCTTCCGGCGATGGCCTGGTCGGCATTACCAGTCACCTGGGAAACTGGGAAGTACTCAACCACTTCTATTGCTCTTACGCCAAGCCGATCATCTTCTATCGTCCGCCCAAGCTGAAGGCAGTGGACGAGTTGCTGAAGAAGCAACGCGTGCAATTGGGCAATCGCGTCGCACCTTCCACTCCGGAGGGTATCCTCAGTGTCATCAAGGAAGTGAAGAAAGGCGGTTGCGTAGGGATTCCCGCCGACCCCGAGCCCGCGCGTACCGCTGGGCTCTTCGTGCCCTACCTGGGCACCACTGCATTGATCAGCAAGTTCGTCCCGCAGTTGCTTTCACGCGGCAAGGCGCGTGGAGTGTTCTTCCATGCGGTGCGCCTGCCCGATGGTAGCGGTTACAAGGTGATCCTCGAAGCGGCTCCGGCGGACATGTACGACAAGGACCTGGAAGTGTCTGTAGCAGCCATGAGCCGCGAGTTGGCGAAGTATGTACGAGCCTATCCCAGCCAGTACATGTGGAGCATGAAGCGCTTCAAGAACCGCCCGGATGGCGAGAAAAAATGGTACTGAGGAAAGGGCGTCGGAAGACGCCTTTTTCATATCCGGGTACTATGCTCAGCTCTGCCGCCTCCTCCGCAGGTCCCGAGGGACTCGATGGATAATCAACGACAATACCCACGAACCCCGCTCAAGTGCCGAATCCGTATCAGTCACCCGTTATTTGGCGAGCTGATGGCGCAGACACGCGACCTCTCCGACACCGGGGTCTATGTCAAACACCCGGATCTGACCCAGCTCCCAACAGGCAGTGTCGTTACTGGCCAGGTACAGGATCTGCCGATCGACGCGCCGATCCTGCAGATGGAAGTCGTGCGAGTCGATGCGGAAGGCGTCGGCCTGCGCTTTCTCAGCGAAGCCTGAACGGTGATGTTCCACGTGGAACCCCAGGCATGAGCCACTGATCACAGAGTGGGCGAAACCGCTGCCGGTTATCGGCTAGAATGCGCGCCGCTCGGCATGGTGCCGGGCATGGGTTCCCTCACCCCATCGCGCAAAAAGGACAGTACATGTCAGCCTCTTCTCCGGCGGCCTGGCGCGGCACCCTGGCCGGCCTGATCGCCTTCCACATCTTCATCATCATCGCCAGCAACTACCTGGTGCAGTTGCCGATCACCCTGTTTGGCTGGCACACCACCTGGGGCGCCTTCAGCTTTCCGTTCATCTTCCTGGCAACCGACCTCACCGTGCGCCTGCTGGGCAAGGGCCCTGCCCGGCTGGTCATCGCCCGGGTCATGATCCCGGCGTTGATCGCCTCCTACGTGGTCTCGGTGTTGTTCCAGGAAGCGGCGTTCCGTGGTTTCTCCGCGCTGCTGGAGTTCAACACCTTCGTCGCACGGATCTCCCTGGCAAGCTTCCTCGCCTATGTGCTCGGACAGATCCTCGACATCCAGGTATTCGATCGCCTCCGTCGTTCCCGGCACTGGTGGACCGCGCCAGTCGCCTCGACCATCCTCGGCAACCTGCTGGACACCTTCACCTTCTTCTTCGTGGCGTTCTGGCGCAGCGACAATCCGTTCATGGCGCAACACTGGGTGGAAATCGCCACGGTGGACTACGGAGTGAAGCTGAGTATCAGCCTTCTGCTGTTCGTGCCGCTCTACGGCATGCTACTCAATGGCATCCTGAAGATGCTGCCGGGGCGGCCGCAGAGCAACGCTTGAGGCTCATCGAGGCAATCTGGAGGAAGGGCGCAACGGCCGTGACCGTTGCGCCCTTCTTCGTTCAGGAGGTGGTAGCCCGGTGCGCGGCCGTGAGCAGCGTCAGGGCATCGCCGCCGAGCGTGACCAGGATGTGCGCCACGCGCTGAATGGGAACGCCCTGCCCTGTCCGCACTTCGATCCTTTCCAAGGCATGGAGGAGACCGAGGAGAGCCCTCAGGCGCTCCTGTACGGATTCGAGCAACTCATTGGCAGAGGCGTTCCGGTGAACGTAGAGGATCGCTTGCTCGTATGGGTATTCGACATAGGACGGGACTGAACGCTCGTGCTTCGACATGTTGGCTCCGGAAAAGTAGTTGAAGTCGGGTGTCGCGTTCGGGCTTGGACCGAAGCGATGAGTCGAAGCTAGAGGGCCGGCAGCGGTCGCTCAATGGGGTGTTGGGCGTTCGGGATGCAGGCTACATCGTTGACAGAAGTTGCCTACGAATGTGTGGAACAGGTCTTTGTAAAAGTGTCGTCGGGGCGTGCTCGAACCGTTCCGCCAGCGCTGGATGAGGACGCCCGACCCGTCTGCCGGAACTCCGGCCTACGGGTGGAGAGAACGCGCTGTACTCCGTCCTGGCCGGGGAAGCGCGAGCCTCGGCCGGACGCTCAGGTTCTCGCCCTGTCGAGCTTGCGCAGGAACACCGTCATTTCCTTTTCGGCCTGCTTGTCGCCATGCGTCGCGGCAGCTGCCAGGCCTTGCTCCCAGGCCTGCCGGGCGCCCGCGAGATCGCCGGCAGCCTGGCGCGCCTTGCCCAGCAGTTTCCAGCCAGCGGAATACTTCGGGTCCTGCTCTACGCAACGCTGGAGGTGTTCCGTCGCGCGTTCGGCGTCGCCCGCGTCCAGGTAGCCCTTGCCCAGGCCGAAGCGCAGCAGCGCATTGTCCACGCCTTTGGCCAGCATCTTTTCCAGACCTTCGATCATCATCCTGCCCTCTTCCAACGATGTCGGCCATTGTGCCCGGCTCCGGCCAGGCTTTGCACGGAACAGGGGGCTTCGGCCGTTGCGAAGGAGGCACGCGGCCCCTTCGTGTTCGTAGGCCGAAGCCCTATCGCCGTTCGCGATAGGGCGTGCCTCAGAAGAACGTCAGGCCGGCCTGGAACAGTCGCTCGACGTCGCGGATGTATTTCTTGTCGACCAGGAACAGCAGCACGTGGTCGCCGCTCTCGATGTGGGTGTCGCCGTGGGCGATCAGCACTTCCTCGTCGCGCACCAGCGCGCCGATGGTGGTGCCCGGCGGCAGCTTGATATCGTTGATCGAGCGACCGATCACCTTGCTCGACTTGGCGTCGCCATGGGCCACCACCTCGATCGCTTCGGCTGCGCCGCGGCGCAGCGAGTGTACGCTCTCGATGTCGCCGCGGCGAACGTGGGCCAACAGGGTGCCAATGGTCGCCAGTTGCGGGCTGATGGCGATGTCGATCTCGCCGCCTTGCACCAGGTCGACATAGGCCGGGTTGTTGATCAGGGTCATCACCTTGCTCGCGCCGAGCCGCTTGGCCAGCAGCGAGGACATGATGTTGGCCTCGTCGTCGTTGGTCAGGGCGAGGAACACGTCGGTCTCGCCGATGTTCTCCTCCAGCAGCAGGTCGCGGTCGGAAGCGCTGCCGTTGAGCACGATGGTGCTGTCCAGGGTATCCGAGAGGTGCCGGCAGCGCAGCGGGCTGCGCTCGATGATCTTCACCTGGTAGCGGCTCTCGATGGCCTCGGCCAGGCGCTCGCCGACATTGCCGCCGCCGGCGATGATGATCCGCTTGTAGCTGTCGTCGAGCCTGCGCATCTCGCCCATTACCGCGCGGATATGGGCCTTGGCGGCGATGAAGAAGACTTCGTCGTCGGCCTCGATCACCGTGTCGCCCTGGGGAATGATCGGCCGGTTGCGGCGGTAGATCGCGGCGACGCGGGTATCCACGTTCGGCATGTGCTCGCGCAACTGGCGCAGCTCCTGCCCTACCAGAGGGCCGCCGTAGTAGGCCTTGATGCCGACCAGTTGCGCCTTGCCTTCGGCGAAGTCGATCACCTGCAACGCGCCGGGATGTTCGATCAGGCGCTTGATGTAGTTGGTGACCACCTGCTCCGGACTGATCAGCACGTCCACCGGGATCGCCTCGTTGTCGAACAGGCCGGTACGGGTCAGGTAGGCCGGCTCGCGGACGCGGGCGATCTTGGTCGGGGTATTGAACAGGGTGTAGGCGACCTGGCAGGCGACCATGTTGGTCTCGTCGCTATTGGTCACCGCCACCAGCATGTCGGCGTCGTCGGCGCCGGCCTGGCGCAGCACCGTGGGGAACGAGGCCTTGCCTTGCACGGTGCGGATGTCGAGGCGGTCGCCGAGGTCGCGCAGGCGGTCGCCGTCGGTGTCGACCACGGTGATGTCGTTGGCTTCGCTGGCCAGGTGCTCGGCCAGTGTGCCGCCGACCTGGCCGGCACCTAGGATGATGATTTTCATGGCAGGAACGGCTCGTCAGGTTTCGATCAACGGGCGGATATCTTGATCAGCTTGGCATAGTAGAAGCCATCGTGGCCTTCCACCTGCGGCAACAACTGGCGGCCGTGGGGCTGTTTCATGCCCCAGGGGCCGGGAAGGTCCAGTTCGCGGGCGCCGGGCGTACGGGCAAGGAAGGCGGCGATGCTGTCGCTGTTTTCTGCCGGCATCACCGAACAGGTGGCATAGAGCAGCACGCCGCCGACTTCCAGGGTAGGCCACAGTGCGTCGAGCAATTCACCTTGCAGGTGCGCCAGGGCGGCGATGTCTTCCGGCTTGCGCGCCAGCTTGATGTCCGGGTGGCGGCGGATCACCCCGGTGGCCGAGCACGGCGCGTCGAGGAGGATGCGCTGGAACGGTTTGCCGTCCCACCACTCCCCGGTGGCCCTGGCGTCGGCGGCGACCAGGCTGGCTTGCAGGCCGAGCCGCTGGAGGTTTTCCCGAACCCTTACCAGGCGGCTCTCCTCGAGGTCGACGGCGACCACTTCGGCCAGTCCCGGTTGGGTTTCCAGCAGGTGGCAGGTCTTGCCGCCAGGCGCACAGCAGGCGTCGAGGACACGCTGGCCGGGCGCGCTTTCGAGCAGCTCGGCGGCCAGTTGCGCGGCTTCGTCCTGGACGCTGACGCGGCCCTCCGCGAAGCCCGGTAGTTCGCGTACGTCGCACGGCGCGGCGAGCTGGATGCCGTCGCGGCTGTAGTCGCAGGCGCGGGCCTCGATCCCGGCTTCGGCAAGTTCGGCCAGGTAGGCATCGCGCTCGCCATGGCGCCGATTGACCCGCAAGGTCATCGGCGGGTGTGCGTTGTTCGCCGCGCAGAGCGCGTCGAGTTGCTCCGGCCAGGCCTGCTTGAGCGCTTTCAGCAGCCAGCGCGGATGGCCCAGGCGCGCCGAGGGATCGCGGTCGACCTCGGCCAGCAGCGTCTCGCCTTCGCGCTGCGCGCGGCGCAGCACGGCGTTGAGCACGCCCTTGGCCCAGCCCTTCTTCAGCTTGTCGGCGCAGCCGACGGTCTCGCCGATCGCGGCGTGCGGCGGAATCCGCGTGTAGAGCAACTGGTAGAGGCCGATCAGCAGCAGGGCGTGGATATCGGTGTCGGCGGCCTTGAACGGCTTCTGCAACAGGCGCGCGGCCAGGGCCTGCAGGCGCGGTTGCCAGCGCGCCGCGCCGAAGGCCAGCTCCTGGGTCAGGCCGCGATCGCGCGGGGCGACCTTGTCCAGTTGCGGCGGCAACGCGCCAGACAGCGAGGCGCGTCCGGCGAGCACCGCGGCCAGCGCCTGGCAGGCGGCGAGACGCGGGTTCATTGGCCGAGCACCTGGCCGGTGGCGAATTGCTCGCGACGGCTGTTGTAGAGGTCGGCGAAGGCCAGTGGCTTGCCGCCCGGCACTTGCAGGCGGGTCAGGCGCAGGGCGCCTTCGCCGCAGGCGACCAGCAGGCCGTCGCGGCTGGCCTCAAGGATGGTTCCGGGCGCCCCGCTGCCCTGCCCCAGGCTGGCACCGAGGACTTTCAGCGGCGCATCGGCGAGGCTGGTGTGGCAGACCGGCCAGGGGGTGAAGGCACGGACCTGGCGCTCCAGTTCGACGGCCGGACGGCTCCAGTCGAGGCGTGCCTCGTCCTTGTTCAGCTTGTGCGCGTAGGTGGCCAGGGCGTCGTCCTGGACCTCGCCATGCAGGGTGCCGGCGACCAGGCCGGCGATGGCTTCGACCACCGCTTTCGGGCCGAGCGCGGCGAGCCGGTCGTGCAGGCTGCCGCCGGTGTCCGCGGCGGAAATCGGCGTGCTCACCTTGAGCAGCATCGGGCCAGTGTCGAGCCCGGCTTCCATCTGCATCACGGTGACGCCGCTCTCCGCGTCGCCGGCTTCCACCGCGCGCTGGATCGGCGCGGCGCCGCGCCAGCGCGGCAGCAGCGAGGCGTGGCTGTTGATGCAGCCCAGGCGCGGGATATCGAGTACCGCCTGGGGCAGGATCAGGCCATAGGCGACCACCACCATCAGGTCCGCGCGCAGCGCCGCCAGCTCCGCCTGGGCCTCGGCATTGCGCAGGCTCTGCGGCTGCATGACCGGTAGGCCATGCTCCAGGGCCAGGCTCTTCACCGCGCTGGGCATCAGTTTCTGCCCGCGGCCGGCCGGCCGGTCGGGCTGGGTGTAGACGGCGACGATCCGATGTGGGGTGTCGAGCAGGGCCTTGAGATGCTCGGCGGCGAATTCCGGGGTTCCGGCGAAGACGATGCGCAATGCTTGGCTCATGCGGGGCTCGCTAAAAGAAAAAGGCTTGCCGGGGCAAGCCTTTGGGGGATGGGGTCACGCCTGCTGTCGATGCTGCTTTTCCAGCTTCTTGCGGATGCGGTCGCGCTTGAGGGTGGACAGGTAGTCGACGAACAGCTTGCCGTTGAGGTGGTCGCATTCGTGCTGGATGCATACCGCCAGCAGGCCTTCGGCGACCTCCTCGAAGGGGTTGCCGTCGCGGTCGAGGGCCTTGATCCGGACCTTCTGCGGTCGGTCCACGTTCTCGTAGAAGCCGGGTACCGACAGGCAGCCTTCCTGGTACTGGTCCATTTCCTCGGTCAGCGGTTCGAACTCGGGGTTGATGAATACCCTCGGCTCGGACTTGTCTTCGCTGAGGTCCATGACCACGATGCGCTTGTGCACGTTCACCTGGGTCGCGGCGAGGCCGATGCCCGGGGCTTCGTACATGGTTTCGAACATGTCGTCGATCAGCTGGCGCACCGCGTCGTCGACCACCTCCACCGGTTTGGCGATGGTCCGCAGGCGCGGATCGGGGAATTCGAGAATGTTCAGGATGGCCATATGCGTTTGTGATGCACTTGTGGAATCGATTGAAAATCCGCTGCTAAGATGGCGCGCAGCTTGAAAACGGCTTCAGACCGCGTTTCTCGCGGGCTTCGGGCGTTTCGCGTATGTCGACATGATAAAGGGATTCACTGCATGAGGAAATCACTAGTCGCCCTTCTGCTCCTTGCCGCGAGCGGTCTGGCGCAGGCCCAGGTCGACCTCAGGGAAGGGCATCCGGACCGCTACACGGTGGTCAGGGGCGATACCCTGTGGGACATCTCGGGGAAATTCCTCCGCCAGCCATGGAAGTGGCCGGAACTCTGGCACGCCAACCCGCAGATCCAGAATCCCCACCTGATCTACCCCGGCGACACCCTCAGCCTGGTCTACGTCGATGGCCAGCCGCGCCTGGTGCTGAACCGTGGCGAATCGCGCGGGACCATCAAGCTGTCGCCGAAGATCCGCAGCACGCCGATCGCCGAGGCCATCCCGACCATCCCGCTGGACAAGATCAACAGCTTCCTGCTGGCCAACCGCATCGTCGATGACGAGAAGACCTTCACCAGCGCGCCGTACATCGTCGCCGGCAACGCCGAGCGGATCGTCAGCGGCACCGGCGACCGCATCTACGCCCGCGGCAAGTTCGCCGACGGCCAGCCGGCCTATGGCATCTTCCGCCAGGGCAAGGTCTACATCGATCCGAAGACCAAGGAAGTCCTCGGCATCAACGCCGACGACATCGGCGGCGGCGAGGTGGTAGCCACCGAAGGCGACGTCGCGACCCTGGCGCTGACCCGCACCACCCAGGAAGTGCGCCTGGGCGACCGCCTGTTCCCCACCGAGGAGCGTGCGGTGAATTCCACCTTCATGCCCGGCGAGCCGAGCCGCGAGGTGAAGGGCGAAATCATCGACGTACCGCGCGGCGTGACCCAGATCGGCCAGTTCGACGTGGTCACCCTGAACCGTGGCCAGCGCGACGGGCTGGCCGAGGGCAACGTGCTGGCGATCTACAAGGTCGGCGAGACGGTGCGCGACCGCGTTACCGGTGAGTCGGTGAAGATTCCCGACGAACGCGCCGGCCTGCTGATGGTGTTCCGTACCTACAAGAAGCTGAGCTACGCCCTGGTTCTGATGGCCAGCAGGCCGCTCTCGGTAACCGACAGGGTGCAGAATCCCTGACTCGAAACCCCCGCCTCGGCGGGGGTTTCGCGTTTCTGGGGGAAGGAAATTTCATACGACGGTTTCCAGGATGGAAGCCGGACCCTTCCCCTCTTCCTGTCAGCGATGGACCTGCCTGCTATGGATGAGTCGCGATGAAGAACCATTCTCCAGCCGAACTGGAAGCACGGCTGCGTCTGCATGGCCTGCCCGAACTGGGACCCATGCGCTTCCTGCGCTTGATCGAGGCCTTCGGTTCGGCCTCTTCCGCGCTTGCCGCGCCAGCCGGCGCCTGGCGCACCCTGGGAGTGCCTGCCGAGGCCGCTGCCGCGCGGCGCAGCCCGGCGGTGCGGGAAGCGGCGGGTGAAGCCCTGCGCTGGCTGGAAGGTCCGCGCAGGCACCTGCTGATGTGGGATGACCCGGGATACCCGGCACTGCTCGCCGAAGTCGCCGATGCCCCGCCGCTGCTGTACGTCGAAGGCGCTCCGGAGACTCTGGAACGGCCGCAACTGGCGATGGTCGGCAGCCGCCGCGCCAGCCCCGCCGGGCTGGGCACCGCCCGGAGCTTTGCGCGCAGCCTGGCGCAGGGCGGCTTCGCCATCACCAGCGGGCTGGCCCTGGGAATCGATGGCGCCGCCCACGAGGGCGCGCTGGAGGTTGGCGGCGCGACCGTGGCAGTCCTCGGCACCGGCCTGCGCAGGCTCTATCCGCGCCGCCACGAGGCGCTGGCGCGGCGCATCGTCGAGGGTGGCGGCGCGCTGGTTTCGGAACTGCCGCTGGACAGCCCGCCGCTGCCGGCAAACTTTCCCCGGCGCAACCGCATCATCAGCGGACTCTCGCTGGGTGTGCTGGTGGTCGAGGCAAGTCCCGCCAGCGGCTCGCTGATCACCGCGCGGCTGGCGGCGGAACAGGGTCGCGAGGTGTACGCCATCCCGGGCTCCATCCACCATCCCGGCGCACGTGGCTGCCACCAGCTGATTCGCGATGGCGCGCTGCTGGTGGAAAGCGTCGGGCACGTGCTCGAAGCACTGCGCGGCTGGGCGCAGGCGGAGCCAGCGGAAGCGCCGGCGCAGCCCCTGCCCCACCCTTTGCTGGCGCTGCTGCGCGCCGCGCCCTACACCAGCGAAGGCCTGGCCGCCGCCAGCGGCATGACGCTGCCCGACGTGCTGGCGACGCTCAGCGAACTGGAACTCGACGGCCGGGTCGCCTGCGAGGCCGGCACCTGGGTGCATCGCTCCGGCTGAAACCGTACACTTCGCGCACCCTGTCCGCTGGAGTGAGTCGATGATCAGCAGCTTTCGTGCGCAATGCGCCGCCCGGGTCGTCCGCGAGGGCGGCGTGATCGCCTATCCCACCGAGGCGGTATGGGGGCTCGGCTGCGACCCGTGGAACGAGGATGCGGTGTATCGCCTGCTGGCGCTGAAGGCGCGGCCGGTGGAAAAGGGCCTGATCGTGGTGGCGGCGAACATCCACCAGCTCGACTTCCTTCTCGAAGACCTGCCGGACGTCTGGCTGGACCGCCTGGCCGGTACCTGGCCGGGGCCGAACACCTGGCTGGTGCCGCACCAGGAGCGCCTGCCGGAGTGGGTCACCGGCGTCCACGACAGCGTCGCCGTGCGGGTCACCGACCATCCCCTGGTACAGGAACTGTGCCATCTCACCGGTCCGCTGATCTCCACCTCGGCCAATCCGGCCGGGCGCCCGGCGGCGCGCACGCGGCTGCGGGTGGAGCAATACTTCCACGACGAGCTGGACGCTATCCTCGGCGGCGCCCTTGGCGGGCGCCGCAACCCCAGCCTGATCCGCGACCTGGTGACCGGACAGGTCATCCGCCCGGCCTGAGTACGCGCTTCAGGGCAACAGTACGGTCGAGCCCGTGGTTCGCCGTGCGGCCAGTTCGGTATGCGCCCTGGCTGCTTCGGCCAGGGCGAAGCGCTGGTTGATCTCGATGCGGATGTCGCCGCGCTCGATCAGGCCGAACAGCTCGTCGGCCATCGCCTGGAGTTTTTCCGGGGTATCGGCGTAGCTGCCCAGGGTCGGCCGGGTCACGTACAGCGAACCCTTCTGCGAGAGGATGCCGAGGTTGACCCCGGTCACCGGCCCCGAGGCGTTGCCGAAGCTGACCAGCAAGCCGCGCGGCGCCACGCAGTCCAGCGAGGTTTCCCAGGTATCCTTGCCCACCGAGTCGTAGACCACCGGGCACTTCTTCCCGTCGGTCAGTTCGAGCACCCGCCGCGCCACGTTCTCGTGGCTGTAGTCGATGGTCTCCCAGGCACCGTGCTGCCTGGCCAGGCGCGCCTTTTCCGGCGAGCTGACGGTGCCGATCAGTTGCACTCCAAGGGCCTTGGCCCATTGGCAGGCGAACAGGCCCACGCCGCCCGCGGCGGCATGGAAGAGAATGGTTTCGCCGCCCCGCAGTTCGTAGGTCTGGCGCAGCAGGTATTGGGTGGTGAGCCCCTTGAGCATCACCGCGGCGGCCTGTTCGAAGTCGATGCCGTCGGGCAGGTGGACCAGCTTCTCCTCCGCCAGCACATGCAGTTCGCTGTAGGCGCCCAGCGGGCCGGTGGCGTAGGCGACGCGGTCGCCGACCTTGAAACGGGTCACTTCGCTGCCCACCGCCTCGACCTCGCCGGCCCCTTCGCTACCCAGCCCCGAAGGGAAGCCGGGGGCTGGATAGAGGCCGCTACGGTAGTAGGTGTCGATGAAGTTCAGGCCAATGGCGCGATTGCGCACGCGGACTTCCCGGGGGCCCGGCTCGGCGGGTTGGTAGTCGCGGTATTCGAGGACTTCGGGGCCGCCGTAGGCAGCGAACTGGATGCGCTTGGCCATGCTGGAACTCCTGCTTCGTCAGGGTTTCGGACGGTCGCGCCGGGTGGGCGACCCTGGGTAAAGGCCTTCATCCAAGCCTTCCCCTTGACGGCCGTCAAGCGCCGGCTACCCATCCAGGGTGGTATGCTTGCGCCCTCGTTTCGTCGCCAGCCCGCGCCCCGCGCGGCCTCCCCGCTCCAAGGTGAACTCCGTGACCGACCGTATCGCCGCTGTCAAAACCTACCTGCTCGACCTGCAAGACCGCATCTGCGCCGCCCTCGAGGCGGAGGACGGCAAGGCCCGCTTCGCCGAGGACGCCTGGGAGCGTCCGGCCGGTGGCGGCGGACGGACGCGGGTAATCGGCGACGGCGCATTGATCGAGAAGGGCGGGGTGAATTTTTCCCACGTCTTCGGCGATAGCCTGCCGCCCTCGGCCAGCGCCCATCGGCCGGAACTGGCCGGGCGCGGTTTCCAGGCGCTCGGCGTGTCGCTGGTGATCCATCCGGAAAACCCCCACGTGCCGACTTCCCATGCCAACGTGCGTTTCTTCTGCGCCGAGAAGGAAGGCGAGGAGCCGGTCTGGTGGTTCGGCGGCGGCTTCGACCTGACCCCCTACTACGCCCACGAGGAAGACTGCGTGCATTGGCACCGGGTCGCTCGCGACGCCTGCGCGCCGTTCGGCGCGGACGTCTACCCGCGCTACAAGGAATGGTGCGACCGCTACTTCCATCTCAAGCACCGCAACGAGCCGCGCGGCATCGGCGGCCTGTTCTTCGACGACCTCAACCAGTGGGACTTCGACACCTGCTTCGCCTTCATCCGCGCTATCGGCGACGCCTATATCGACGCCTACCTGCCGATCGTCCAGCGCCGCAAGCACACGCCGTTCGATGAACGGCAGCGAGAGTTCCAGGCCTATCGTCGCGGTCGCTACGTGGAGTTCAACCTGGTCTTCGATCGTGGCACCCTGTTCGGCCTGCAGTCCGGCGGCCGTACCGAATCGATCCTGATGTCGTTGCCGCCGCAGGTGCGCTGGGGCTATGACTGGAAACCCGAGCCGGGCAGCGAGGAAGCGCGCCTGACCGAGTATTTCCTCGCCGACCGCGATTGGCTCGCCGGCCAGCCCTGACCCGCCCGCAGGGGACGAGTCCGCTCGTCCCGTCCCACCCCGGCAAAGGAACGACCCATGGACCGCTATTGCGTATTCGGCAACCCCATCGGCCACAGCAAGTCGCCGCTGATCCACCGCCTGTTCGCCGAGCAGACCGGCGAGGCGCTGGTCTATGACGCGCAGCTGGCGCCGCTGGACGATTTCCCCGGGTTCGCCCGGCGCTTCTTCGAGCAGGGCAAGGGCGCCAATGTCACCGTGCCGTTCAAGGAAGAGGCCTATCGTCTGGTGGACGAATTGAGCGAGCGGGCCACCCGGGCCGGGGCGGTGAACACCCTGATCCGCCTGGCCGACGGTCGCCTGCGCGGCGACAACACCGACGGCGCGGGCTTGCTGCGGGACCTGACGGCGAACGCCGGGGTCGAGCTGCGCGGCAAGCGGGTTCTCCTGCTCGGCGCCGGCGGTGCGGTGCGCGGGGTGCTCGAACCCTTCCTCGGCGAGTGCCCGGCGGAGTTGCTGATCGCCAACCGCACGGCGCGGAAGGCCGTGGATCTGGCCGAGCGGTTCGCCGATCTCGGCGCGGTGCGCGGCTGCGGTTTCGCCGAGGTCGAAGGGCCTTTCGACCTGGTCGTCAACGGCACCTCGGCCAGTCTTGCCGGCGACGTGCCGCCGCTGGCGCAGAGCGTGATCGAGCCCGGCCGTACCGTCTGCTACGACATGATGTATGCCAAGGAACCGACCGCCTTCAACCGCTGGGCCGCCGAACGCGGTGCGGCGCGTACCCTGGATGGCCTGGGCATGCTGGTGGAGCAGGCCGCCGAGGCATTCTTCCTCTGGCGTGGCGTGCGTCCTGCCTCGGCGCCGGTGTTGGAGACGCTGCGCCGGCAATTGGCAACTGTCTGAGTTGTCAGGCAGCATTTGAGACGTACGTCTCAAATCGGTTTCCATCTGACATGTAGGAATCACAAAACCGGGTTAAGACTTCAGGCTTCACTCACTCTCGAGCGCTGCCGATGAAAACCTTCGCCCGCCTGGCCGCCGGTCTCTGCATCTGCGCCATCGCCAGCCAGGCCAACGCCTGGTCGCAACCGACCCATAAGAACATCGTCAAGGACGCCCTGGCCTTCATGAACTCCTCCTACGCCACCGAGGAGATGCGTCAGGCCTACCGGTTCTACGTGAGCGCCGCCGGCAGCGAGGCGCAGGCCGGGGAGATCCTCGGCCAGGCGGCCTTCGACGTGGACGACTTCAAGGACACCCGTCTCGGGGGCTGGTGGGTCGGCTACGAACACGCGCCGCTGTGGGGCGCGGCTTCGGGCATCGTCAACTACACCTCGTACTGGCACTTCCTCAACCTGGCCCGGGACGGCGACTCCCATGGCAACCCCCACGGCGGCTACGACTACCGCTACCACAAGGTCGACGGCGGCATCGCCGACGTCGACTGGTACGCCATGGTCTATCTCTACAACCGCGAGCTGAAGCGCGAGGACTTCGACACCACCGAGGCGCACTACCGCCAGGGCACCCGCTCGGACTGGCAGGAGCACTACGGCGACTTCCAGACCGCCGCCTTCCAGCCGATCGACAACCTCGCCACCTACTGGTTCGAGCAGTTCCGCGCCGCACCTTCGCTGCAGACCATCGGCTATGCCCTGCACGCCACCGGCGACGTGGCCCAGCCGCACCATGTGTGGATCACCTCGGCCAACGGCCATTCCAGCTGGGAAGGCTGGGTCGACGACCACTACGCCAGCGAGAAGCTCAACGACCCGGCGGCGGTGGCCAACCTGGTGGGGCGCTACGATCCGAGCAAGAGCATCCGCGACCTGCTCACCCAGACCGGCCAGGTCGCCTACGCGCGTCCCGAGCCGCTCTACGACACCAGCTACGAGACGCGCCTGCGGGTGGCGAAGGAGCTTATTCCCGAGTCCATCGCCCTGACCGTCACCGTACTGACCAAGGGCGCCAACAGCTTCGATGCACAGACTGCTCTCTGACCGCGCTCGGGGCTGGCGTCGCGCACTGTGCGGGGTCGCCCTCGGGCTGCTGGCGTGGAGCGCCCATGGCGTCCCCGCCAACGCGCCGCAGGATCTGCGGATCGACGGCGAGGTGCTGCCGGGGAAAAGCGTCGACCTGCTCGAGCAAGCCCTGTCGCGGGTCAAGTTCAACACCGACCCGCAGCAGTTGCGCCGTGGCCTGGTGGAAAACCGCCTGCTGGCGCGCGCGGTGGAAGACCAGCTCACCGCGCAGAGCCGCGCCGATCTCGACGCCAGCGTGGAGATCGAGGCCGGCAACCTGCTCGAACAGGTATACGGCAGGCGCTACCGCGAAGACCTCGGGCCATACCTGCGCCAGCCCCGGGCCCTGAGCGCGGAGCGTTTGCGCGAGGTGCTGGCGCCGAGGAGCCGCGGCCTGGTGGAAAACAGCCTGCTGCTGGATGAGACGCAGCGCCGCGAGGCGGCCGGGGTCGAGCTGATCGGCTGGCAGTTTCCCGGCCAGCCGGCACAGGTCCTCGACCTGCTATCGCTGTACGAAGGCGACAACGTCCAGGGCCAGGTGGAATTGCAACAGGGCAACCTCGCCTACCTGGCGCGCCAGGTCCAGACCCGCATCCGCCGCGACTACCTCTGGTACCGCCTGGCCCGGGACGGCTTCGGCCCGGCAGAGCGGCAGGGCGTGAGGACCCTGGTGCGGGACAAGCTGGTGCGCCATCGCTATCTGCACCAGATCGGCCTCTACAGTGATTTCCACCATGAGTCCGATGCGCTGCGGGAACTCGCCGGCAAGGTCAGTGACAAGGACGCCGAGGCCTACTATCGGCGCAACCTGGAGCGTTACCGCAACGTCGCGCAGGTGCAGGCGGCGCATATCCGCCTGGCCGACCAGGCGAGCGCGGACAAGGTCTACGCCGAGTTGCGCAACGGCCTGGCCTTCGACGAGGCGGTACGCCGCTATTCCCTGGCCGACGACAGGGACCGCGACCCGCCCGGCGACCTAGGCCTGATACGGCCCCAGGACGGCCGGCTCGACCTGCTGCGCAAGACTGCGCTGATCCAGAAGGCCGATACGGTTTCCCAGCCGATGCGCATCGACGGCGCGTTCGAGATCGTCCGGGTGCGTAGCCGCGAGGATCGCCAGTTGCCCCTCGACGACCGCAGCGTGCGCTTCGAGGTGAACCAGGCGGTGGCGCGCGAGCAACTGGCAGCACAGTTCGAGACGCGCCTGCGCAACCTGCTGGCCGGCGCCAGGGTGGAAGGCCTGTGAAGCGCTGGCTCGGCGTTGCCCTCGGCTGCAGCGGGCTGGCGATCGCCCTGGCCTGCGCCGGCGTGTTGCTGGCGCCCGCCGATATGGCCGCTTCCTCGTCTTCTCCGCCGCCAGCCAGGACGCTTGCGGCGCTGCCCGCGGTCGACGACCGTCCGCCGCCGCTGGCGCCGGTACGATCGCAAGCGGTGGCACCGGCGTACGAGGCGAAGCCGCCGGCGGCGGAACTGGATCGCGAGCAGGCGATCCAGTTCATGCAGATGCTGCGCGACGAGGGCGACCCGCGCAGCCCGCCGCTCGGCGGCCTGCAACCACGCCAGGGCGCGACGGCGCAGGAGCTGGCCGATCCGAAGCAGTACCAGGCCTTCGAGGAACGACAGACCCGCGAACTGGTACAGGCCTACACCAGCGGCGTACAGCAGATCCCGGAAATCCGCGCGCGGATCGAGGCGGCCGAACAGGGTGGCGAGCGCAGCGCCGAGGAAATCGACGAGGCTCGCGCCGCCCTTGGACAGTTGGAGATGATGCGCGACAAGCTGCAGCGGGAATCGCCGCAACTGCTGCCCGGCGACAGCGCACCGACATCGCCGGCGGCGCCCTGAGCGTCAGCCTTCGTAGTGCAGGCGGCAGCCTTCGTCGGCCTGCCGGCCCAGCGCTTCGCGGACCTGCGGGCGAGCGTGGCGCAATACCAGGCGGCGTCCCTCGGCGTGCAGGCGGCGGGCTTCCTGCTGCAACAGCACTGCGCCGGCGAAGTCGATGAAGTTCACCTGGCGGGCGTCCAGCACCAGCCGTGGCCTGTCACATTGGCGCATGAGGCGTTGCAGGTAGTCGCAGGCGCCGAAGAAGATCGAGCCTTCGATGCGTAGCACTTCTTCCTCGTCGTTGCGCTGGCGCAGTACGCGTGGTGTCGAGGTGCGCCGCAGGTAGAAGAACAGCGACGCCAGCACTCCCGCGTAGATGGCGTTCTGCAGCGGCAACAGCAGCGTGGCCAGGGCGGTTAGGCCGGCCACCAGGCATTCGGCGCGGCCGCTGCGGTAGAGCGCACGGAGCGCCGGGCGGTCGATCAGGCCCCAGGCGATCAGCAGGATGCCTGCGGCCATCGCCGGCAACGGTACATGTTCGATCAGGCGCGCACCGAGCACGGCCAGCAGGGCCACCCAGAGCGCCGAAAACGCACCCGCCAGCGGGGAGCGCGCACCAGCTTCCAGATTGAGCCCGGAGCGGGTGAAGGAACCCGCCGACAGGCTCGCCGACAGCCAAGGCCCGAGCAGGTTCGACAGACCCTGGGCGCGGACCTCCTGGTTGGCATCGAACGCGTCTCCCTGGCGCGCGGCCAGGGCGCGGGCGATCGACAGGCTGGTGACCAGCCCGAGCATGCCGCAGGCCACCGCCGCAGGTAACAGGTCGAGGATCGATCGGGAATCGAAGACCAGCGGATTCCAACCCGGCAGTGCACTCGATAAGGCCTGCACATGGGCTACCGAGGCGAAGGTCCCGGGTAGCGCCCAGACCAGCGTGGCACCGCCCAGCAAGCCAAGCAGCAGGGCCGGCCAGCGCGGTCGCAGGCGCCTGACCAGCAGGCTGAGCGCGAAGCTGAAGCCGCCCACCAGCAGCGATGGGCCATCGAACTCGGCGAACCGCGCCAGCAGCCGCCAGCCGTTTCCCGGCGCTGCGCCCTCCCCGCTCGCGGCCAGGCCGAGAAGATAGGGCAGTTGGCCGAGGACGATCAGCAGCGCCGCGCCAAGGGTGAAGCCGAGCATCACCGAATGCGAGACGAAATTGACCAGCGACCCGACGCGCAGGACGCCGAGCAGCCACTGGAAGGCGCCGGCGAGAAAGGTCAGCAGCAGCACGGCCTGGACGTATTGCGGGCTGCCCAGCGGCGCCAGGGGGGCCACCGAACTGAACAGCAGCACCGAGATCGCCGCGGTGGGACCGCTCACCAGGTAGCGCGACGAGCCCCACAGGCAGGCGATCGCCACTGGCAGCATCGCCGCGTACAGGCCGTACTCCGCTGGCAGGCCGGCGATCAGCGCATAGGCCATCGATTGCGGCAGTGCCAGGATCGCGCCATTCAGGCCGACCCAGGCCTCGCGCCTGAGCGTGCCCCGGCGTAGCCCCGGTAGCCAGGCGAGGAACGGCAGCAGGCGCGTCCACATGGCGCTATGGCTGGCCGCGAACCGCGGCCAGGGCGTCGCCGCCGTCGCGGCTGGTCACCCCTTGCAGCCAGGCCTCGAGCACCCGCGGGTTGGCCTTGAGCCAGGCGCGGGTCGCCGAGGCCGGAGTCGCCGTGCCTTCCAGCGCGTCACTCATCAGGCGGTTCTCCATATCCAGGTCGAAGCGCAGGTTGGCCAGCAGCCGCGCCGGGTTCGGGCACTGCGCGGCGTAGCCCTTGCGTGCCAGGGTGTAGACCTGGCCGCGGTCGCCGAAGTACTGCTCACCGCCTTCCAGGTAGCGCAGGTCATGGCGGATGTTCATCGGGTGCGGCGTCCAGCCGAGGAACACCAGCCAGCGCTGGCGCTTCTCGGCCCGGCCGAGTTCGGCGAGCATCGCCTGCTCGCTGGACTCCACCAGCTTCCAGTCGCCGAGGCCGAACTGGTTGGCGTCGATCATCTTCTGGATCGACTGATTGGCCGGCGCGCCGGAGCCGATCCCGTACAGCTTGCGGTTGAAGCGTTGCCCTTGCGCGGCGAGGTCTTCGAAGCGGTGTACGCCGGCGTCCCAGACGTAGCGCGGCACCGCCAGGGTGAAGCGGGTGCCATCGAGGTTGCGAGCGAGGCGTTCGACCTGGCCGCTGGCGACGAACTTGTCGTGATAGTCCTGGTGCGCGGGCATCCAGCCGCCGAGGAAGGCGTCCACCTGGCCGTCGCGCAGGCCGCCATAGATGATCGGCACCGACAGGGTATCGATCTTCACCTGGTAGCCGAGGCTTTCCAGGAGAAACGCGGCGGTGGCGTTGGTCACCGCGATATCGCTCCAGCCTGGATCGGCCAGCCTGACGCGGGCACAGGCGGGGTCTTCGGCGTATAGCGAGGCGCTGCCCAGGAACAGGGTGGCGGCCAGCAGGCAGGTGGGAAGCCGGTTCATGGAAGTGCCCTCGTGCTCAGGGTTGCGGGAAGCGCGCGCGGCGCTCGAGATCGTCCAGGTCGATATGGTTGCGCATGTACTGCTGGCTGGCGTCGACCCACGGCTGGTGGTCCCAGCTGGCCAGCCGCCCTCGCGCCAGCGCGGCGGCCACCAGGCGTCGGCGGCGCTGGCTGTCGAGTACGGCGCGGGTGATCGCGGGGATGTCCCAGCGTCGCCGGGCCTCGTCGAGGAACGCCTCGAACGTTCCGCGATGGGCCGGACTGGCGGCGAGGTTCTCGCGCTCCTGCGGGTCGTTGCGCAGGTCGTAGAGCAGGCAGGGGTCCTGCTCGGAGTAGATGAACTTGTAGTCGCCGCGGCGGATCATCATCAGCGGGCTGAGGGTGCCCTCGGCGGTGTATTCGCCGATCACCTCGTCATGCCCGCTGCCGTCGCGCAGGTGCGGCAGCAGCGAGCGGCCTTCCAGCGGCAGGCGTGGATCGACCTGGCCGCCGGCCAGCTCCACCAGGGTCGGCAGCAGGTCCACGGTGGATACCGAAGCGCCGATGCGGCGCGGCGCGAAGCGCGCCGGCGCATGGACCAGCAGCGGCACGCGCGCGGCCATCTCGAACCAGTGCATCTTGTACCAGAGGCCGCGCTCGCCGAGCATGTCGCCATGGTCGCCGGAGAACACCACGATGGTGTCGTCGGCCAGCCCGCATTCCTCCAGGGTCGCCAGCAGCGCACCGATCTGCGCGTCGACGTAGCTGCAGGCGCCGAAGTAGGCACGCCGGGCGGCGCGGATGCGCTCCTCGGGCAACGGCTTGTCCCACAGGTCGATGACCTTCAGCAGGCGTTGCGAATGAGGGTCCTGCTCCTCCTGGGCGAAGCGCTGGCGCGGCAGCGGGATGTCCTCGTCGCGGTAGAGATTCCAGTAGCTCGCCGGGATGCTGTAGGGGTCGTGCGGATGGGTCATCGACACGGTCAGGCAGAATGGCTGGCCGGCGTGCTGGCGAACATGGTCGTAGAGGTACTGGCGGGCCTTGAACACCACCTCCTCGTCGAAGTCCAGCTGGTTGGTGCGCACGCAGGGACCGGCCTGCAAAACCGAGGACATGTTGTGGTACCAGCTCGGGCGCACCTCCGGCTCGTCCCAGTTCACCGCCCAGCCATAGTCCGCCGGATAGATGTCGCTGGTCAGGCGTTCCTCGTAGCCGTGCAACTGGTCGGGACCGCAGAAGTGCATCTTGCCCGACAGCGCCGTGCGATAGCCGAGGTTGCGCAGGTAGTGGGCGTAGGTGGGGGTATCGGCGGCGAAGTCAGCGGCGTTGTCCCAGGCGCCGATGCGGGTAGGCAAGCGACCGCTGACCAGGGTGAAGCGCGACGGCGCGCAGAGCGGGCTGTTGCAGTACGCCGAGTCGAACACCACGGCCCGTTCGGCGAGGCGCGAGAGGTGAGGCATGCGCAGCACCGAGCGCGGATCGTGAAGCGGCAGCAGCGGCGCGGCCATCTGGTCGGCCATGATGAACAGGATGTTCGGCGAGGTCTTCATCGGGCGGCTTATCCCATGCGATTGGGTTATGCGATAGTGCTGCGTCGATCATCAGTGCATCGAAATCCCTGGTAAACCGCATGGGGCTGGATGCGTTGGATAAGCCTGGCTTATGGGAGAACGCCTCATGCCGCTGTCCCTCGACCTGCTCCGGGTATTCGAGTCCGCCGCCCGCCAGCTCAGCTTCACCGCTGCCGCCGAGGAGCTGGGGACCACCCAGCCTGCGGTCAGCCAGCAGATCAAACGCCTGGAGAAGGAGCTGGCGACCCCTCTGTTCCAGCGCGTCCATCGAGGCATCGTGCTCACCGACGCCGGCCAGCTCCTGCTCCGCCACGTGGCCGCCGGCCTCGAGACGATCGATGCCGGCATCGCCGCGCTGGGCGCGCGCCAGCGCCACGAGGTGCTCCAGGTGGCCACCGACTACGCCTTCGCTGCCTACTGGCTGATGCCGCGCCTTCCGCGCTTCCACCAGGCCCATCCGCACTTGGACGTGAGCCTGGTGACCAGCGAGCGCGGCCTGGCCGGCCAGCGCGGCGATATCGACGTGGCGATCCTGTTCGGCGACGGTCGTTCCAAGCACGGCGAAGCGCACCGGCTGTTTCGCGAGGAGGTGTTCCCGGTCTGTAGCCCGCGGCTGGTCGAGGGATTGCAGTTGCCGCTGGCCAAGGCGCACCTGGCGCGCCTGCCGATGCTGCATCTGAAGCCGGCGCAGCACGCCCGCTGGTTCGACTGGCCGGCGTTGTTCGAAGCGTTGGCCATCGATCGGCAGCCGATTCCGGCGGTGCTCAGCTTCGACAACTACACCTTGCTGATCCAGGCGGCCATCGCCGGCCAGGGCGTGGCCATCGGCTGGCGCCACCTGGTCGACGGCCTGCTCGAACAGGGGCTGCTTTGCCGGCCCATTGGCGAGAGCTGCCTGTCGCGATACGGGTACTATGCGGTATTGCCGGAGCGCAAGCGGCGCCAGCGGCTGGTCGACGGTTTCGTCGACTGGCTGCAGGCCGAGTTGCAGGCCGGCGGCGCTTGAAGAGGTGACGATGAACGAGTATTCCACCCCCCGCATCCAGGGCTTCCATGCTCACGTCTATTTCGATGCGCAGAGCATCGAGCGAGCCCGCGCCCTTTGCGAAGAGGCGGCGCGGCGCTTTCCGCTGAAGATGGGGCGGATCCATGAGCGGCCGGTAGGGCCGCATCCGGACTGGAGCTGCCAGCTGGCATTCGCTCCCGAGGTGTTCGGCGAGCTGGTGCCCTGGCTGGCCATCCATCGGCAGGACCTGGTGGTGTTCATCCACCCGGTCACCGGCAACGATCTGCTCGACCATCGCGACCGAGCCATCTGGATGGGAGCCATTCGCCCGCTGGACCTGTCGATCCTGGACGAAGGCCCGCAACGCTATGACTTCGCCGTGCCTTGAGGCGCGGTCATCGTCATCCAGTCGTGCAGTTCGCATTGCAGCTCGCCCAGTGCCGTCACCAGGTCGTCGACGGCATCGGCGAGCTTGCGCACGGAGCTTTCGCCGCAGGCGATCTCCAGCTGGTGGCAGGCGCGTTCCACGGCGTGGGCGTGGATCAGCGAGGCCATGCCCGCCAGGCGGTGCGCCAGCTCGTTGAGTTCCTGGGTCTGCTCGCGCTCCTGGGCGCGCCGCAGCTTGCGGGTGTCTTCGTTGTTGCTGGTCATCAGCTGCGCGACGAGCAGGCGGCTGATTTCCGGTTGGTTGGCGCGGTCGCCCAGGGCGGCGGTCAGGTCGAACGTTCGCATGGGATCCTCAGATCAGCTCGTGGCGGCGGGCGAAATCGATCAGGCCGGCCAGGGAATGGGCGTTGAGTTTCAGCATGATGCGTGACTTGTAGGTGCTCACGGTTTTCTCGCTGAGGAACAGCTGCTGGGCGATGGCCTTGTTGGTGTTGCCGTTGGCCAGGTACTGCAGCACGGTCATCTCGCGGTCGGAAAGGCTTTCCAGCATGCGGGCCTCGTTGTCGCGGCTCTGCTGGTTGATGCTGCGCAACGCCCCGGTGGGGAAGTGGATGTAGCCGGCCAGCACGGCCTTGGCGGCGAGCAGCAGCTCGGAGAGGTTTTCCCTTTTGCTGACGAAGCCCATGGCGCCGGCCTGCAGGCAGCGCGGGGCGAACTGCGCCGGATTCTGCCGGGTCAGGACCAGGACCTTGGTGTCCAGCTTCAGGGACTTCAGGCGGGCTATCACTTCGAGACCGTCGATCTTGGGGATGCCGATGTCCAGGATGGCCAGGTCGGGAGACTTCTTGCGGGCTACCTGCAGGGCTTCGGCACCGTTGTCGGCCTCGCCGACGATGGTGAAACCGTCGCGCTCGAACAGCAAGCGCACGGCCAGGCGGATAGCGGGATGATCATCGACGATCAGCACCTTACTCATGCGAACCTTCTTTGAATGCGTTGGCTATTTGGGTGAGGCGCTATTCAAGGCTTCGGCAGAGTCGGCGGACAATAAGACGTTTCTGAAAGTGACCGTGAATTTTTCCTCACGGTTCTGGCAGCGTGCAACGCAAGGCCAGGCGCAGCGGGTTGCCTGCGCCTGGCGAATGCCGCTGTCAGGGTCTGTCAGCGTGCGTTGCGCACGCCTTCGGCCAGCTCGCCGCACAGGGCGAGGACATCCTTGACCGCCTGGGCATTGTCGCGGGCCTTGGCGATCCGGTCGATCAGCGCCGAGCCGACCACCACGCCGTCGGCCAACCGCGCGACCGCGGCGGCGTGTTCGGCGCTGCGGATGCCGAAGCCGATACCGATCGGCAGGTCGGTATGCCGGCGCAGGCGCGCCACCGCTTCCTCGACGTGTTCCAGGGTCGCCGCGTTGGCGCCGGTGACGCCGGCCACCGACACGTAGTAGACAAACCCGGAACTGCCTTCGAGCACCGTCGGCAGGCGCTGGTCGCCGGTGGTCGGGGTGGTCAGGCGGATGAAGTCGAGGCCGGCGGCCTGGGCCGGGTGGCAGAGGTCTTCGTTGTGCTCCGGCGGCAGGTCGACCACGATCAGGCCGTCCACCCCCACCTCCTTCGCCTCGGCGATGAAGCGCTCGACGCCGTAGTGGTGGATCGGGTTGAAGTAGCCCATCAGCACCAGGGGTGTCTCGCTGTCGCCGCTGCGGAATTCGCGGACCATCTGCAACGTCCTGGCCAGGGTCTGGCCGCCGTCGAGGGCGCGGATGTTGGCCAACTGGATGGCCGGGCCGTCCGCCATCGGATCGGTGAACGGCATGCCCAGTTCGATCACGTCGGCTCCGGCCGCCGGCAGGCCTTTGAGGATTTCCAGGGAAGACGCGTAGTCCGGGTCGCCGGCGGTGACGAAGGTCACCAGGGCGGCGCGGTTTTCCTGCTTGAGCTGGGCGAAGCGGGTCTGCAGGCGGCTCATGCTTTCGACTCCTGTTGCATGTGGTGCATGACGGTCTGCATGTCCTTGTCGCCGCGACCGGACAGGTTCACCACCATGATGTGCTCCTTGGGCAGGCTGGGCGCACGCTTGAAGACCTCGGCCAGGGCATGGGAGCTTTCCAGTGCCGGGATGATGCCTTCGAGGCGGCAGCAGGTGTGGAAGGCCTCCAGGGCTTCGTCGTCGGTGATCGAGGTGTACTCGACGCGGCCGGTGTCGTGCAGCCAGGCGTGTTCCGGGCCGATGCCGGGATAGTCGAGGCCGGCGGAGATGGAGTGTGCGTCGATGATCTGGCCATCCGCATCCTGCAGCAGGAAGGTGCGGTTGCCGTGCAGCACGCCGGGAACCCCGCCGTTCAGGCTGGCCGCGTGCTTGCCGGTGTCGATGCCGTGGCCGGCGGCTTCCACGCCGACGATCTGCACCCCGGCGTCGTCGAGGAACGGGTGGAACAGGCCCATGGCGTTGGAGCCGCCGCCGATGCAGGCGACCAGCGAATCGGGCAGGCGCCCTTCCTTCTCGGCCAGTTGCTCGCGGGTTTCCTTGCCGATCACCGCCTGGAAGTCGCGGACCATCGCCGGGTACGGATGCGGGCCGGCGACCGTGCCGATCAGGTAGAAGGTGCTATCGACGTTGGTCACCCAATCGCGCAGCGCCTCGTTCATGGCGTCCTTCAGGGTACCGGTGCCGGCGGTCACCGGGATCACCTCGGCGCCCAGCAGCTTCATGCGGAAGACGTTGGCCTGCTGCCGGTCGGTGTCGGTGGTGCCCATGTAGATCACGCACTGCAGGCCGAAACGCGCGGCGACAGTGGCGGTGGCCACGCCGTGCATGCCGGCGCCGGTCTCGGCGATGATGCGTTTCTTGCCCATGCGCCGGGCCAGGAGGATCTGGCCGATGCAGTTGTTGATCTTGTGCGCGCCGGTATGGTTCAGCTCCTCGCGCTTGAGGTAGATCTTCGCCCCGCCGCAGTGCTCGGTCAGGCGCTCGGCGAAGTACAGCGGGCTCGGCCGACCGACGTAGTCGCGCTGGAAGTAGGCCAGTTCCTCTTGGAACGCCGGGTCGTCCTTGGCCTTCTCGTACTCGCGGGCGAGGTCGAGGATCAGCGGCATCAGGGTCTCGGCGACGTACTGGCCGCCGAAGCGGCCGAACAGGCCCTTGGCGTCGGGGCCGTTGCGATAGGAAGTCATGGAGGGCTCCAGGAAATGACGTATGGGCAGAATCTAATCCCCCCGCCGGGTAAAAGAAACCGATAAGATTGCTCAAACCCGTCAGGAAAACTCACGAATAGCCATGAGCCGCGACCTCCCTTCCCTGAATGCCCTGCGCGCTTTCGAAGCCGCTGCCCGGTTGCACAGCATCAGCCTGGCGGCCGAGGAACTGCACGTTACCCATGGCGCCGTGAGCCGGCAGGTGCGGTTGCTCGAGGACGATCTCGGGGTGGCCCTGTTCGGCAAGGATGGGCGCGGCGTAAAACTCACCGATTCCGGCGTTCGCCTGCGTGACGTCTGCGGCGATGCGTTCGAGCGACTGCGTGGCGTCTGTGCCGAGCTGCGCCGGCAGACCGCCGAGGCCCCGTTCGTCCTCGGCGTACCCGGCAGCCTGCTGGCGCGCTGGTTCATCCCGCGACTGGACCAGCTCAACCGTGCCCTCCCCGACCTGCGCCTGCAACTGTCCACCAGCGAGGGCGAGTTCGATCCGCGTCGTCCCGGCCTGGACGCCATGCTCTGGTTCGCCGAGCCGCCCTGGCCGGCGGACATGCAGGTCTTCGAACTGGCGCCCGAGCGCATGGGCCCGGTGGTCAGCCCGCGCCTGGCGCAGGAAACCGGCCTGGCCCAGGCGCCCGCCGCGCGGCTGTTGCAGGAGCCGCTGCTGCATACCGCCTCGCGACCCCAGGCCTGGCCGGCCTGGGCCGCGAGCCAGGGGCTGGCGGCGGAGGCGCTGCGCTATGGCCAGGGGTTCGAGCATCTCTACTACCTGCTGGAAGCGGCGGTGGCGGGCCTCGGCGTGGCCATCGCCCCGGAGGCGCTGGTCCGCGACGATCTCGCCGCGGGCCGCCTGGCGGCGCCCTGGGGCTTCATCGAGACCGATGCGCGCCTGGCTCTGTGGGTACCGGCGCGCCTGCACGATCCGCGTGCCGGGCGCCTGGCGCAATGGTTGCGGGAGCAGTTGGCAGGCTGAGCGCTGGCGATTTGCTGCACTTTTCCGGCTCGGCTAGTGTCCATTGAACAGAGGCGCCCGTCGGGCGCGAAGAACCAGGCATCGTCCGGGGAGAGAGTTCATGTCCAATCACCACACCTACAAGAAGATCGAACTGGTCGGCTCGTCCAAGACCAGCATCGAGGACGCCATCAACAACGCCCTCGCCGAAGCGGCGAAGAGCATCCAGCATCTGGAATGGTTCGAGGTGGTGGATACCCGCGGGCACATCGAGAACGGCGCCGTCGGCCATTACCAGGTGACCCTGAAAGTAGGGTTCCGTATCGCCAATAGCTGATGGCGCCCTGGAAACCTGTCCACGATCGCCTGCGCCCTGGAAAGGCCGCCGTGTCTTTCCGCTTCGCCGGATCATGCACAGGCTATGAGGGCGGCGTGCCTCCATGGGCGGCGCGCTCGTCTCAACCTTGCCGCATTTGGCAAGCCTGACCCGTTCGGGTCTTCATCCATGCAACGAGGGAATGTGTTCATGAAGAAGTTGATGTTGGCAGTCGGCCTGTTTGCCGTGGCGGGCAGCGCATTCGCCGCCAAGCCCTGTGAGGAACTGAAAGCCGAGATCGATGCGAAGATCAAGGCCAACGGCGTTCCGGCCTACACCCTGGAAATCGTCGACAAGGGCAGCGTCACCGACAAGAAGGTAGTCGGCACCTGCGACGGCGGCACCAAGGAAATCGTCTACCAGCGCGGCTGATGCAGCGCCTGCGACGAGCAGTATCCGGGGCCGGCTTTCCCATGGGAGCCGGCCCTTTCTTTTTTGCCGCGATGAGTACCCTGCCAACGATGGGTCTTGTTGCAGTTCGTCGAGAAAGCGTGCCATCTAACGGATTAATCCAAAAGTCTGTGTTAGGTTTTTCGGCACGCCCAGATGGCCTTGTGCCTTAATTCCGGATTGTCCGACTCATGGAAGACGGATTTCGGAATATTCCTGCTTACCCGCTGTAGCCGCTGGGCCAACATCGCGCCTTTCTGTATTTCAAGGAATGAAATCGTGGCTCTCCATCGCCTGGCCTTTATCTTCCTGTGCCTGCCGCTCATGGCCAGCGCCGCCCCCTTCACCTCCCCCGGCGACCGCGACCTGATCCGCGACCGCCAGCAGCGCCTGCTGGACGAACAGCGCAAGCGCCTGGAGGAACTCCAGCAACTGCCCGGCAAGGGAGCGCCCGCCGCTGCGGATGCCTCCGGCGACGACGAGCGCTGCTTCGAGATCCGCCGCATCGAGCTGGAAGGCGCCGGGCACCTCGACGAAAGCGCGCGTCGCCAGTTGCTGGCGCCCTACCAGGGGCGCTGCCTGGGCGTCGGCCAGCTCAATGCGCTGCTCAAGGCCGTCACCGACCATTACCTGGATCGCGGCTACGTTACCACCCGCGCCTACCTGCCACAGCAGGACCTGGCCTCCGGGACCCTGCGTATCATCGTCGTCGAAGGCCGCCTGGAGGGCCTGGACAGCTCCGCGCTGGCCAGCCCGCGCGAACTGGCGATGAGCTTTCCGGGCAGGACCGGCGAGCTGCTCGACCTGCGCGAACTGGAGCAACTGGTCGACCAGTTGAGCCGCCTGCCGTCGCGCCAGGCGCAACTGGAGCTGGTGCCCGGCAGCGAGGTCGGCGGCAGTCGGGTGCGTCTCAAGGGCGAGCGCGACAAGCCCTGGCGGGTCTCCGCCACGCGCAACAACGACGGCGACGTCAGCACCGGCGAGCAGCAGATGGGCCTGGGCCTGGACTGGGACAGCCCGCTGGGCCTGGCCGACCAGCTCAACCTGCGCGCCAACCGCGACGCGGTGACCGACCGCTGGCGCCATTCCGACAGCCAGAGCCTGTTCTACAGCCTGCCCTGGGGCTGGTGGACTTTCACCTACGGCTACAGCCAGAGCGACTACCGCACGCGCAACGAGGCCAGCGGCTTCCCCTTCAAGCTCGATGGCGACAGCCGCAGCCACCAGTTCCGCGCCGAACGCGTGCTGCACCGCGACGGTGTGAGCAAGACCGCCATGAGCCTGGGGCTCAGCCACCAGCGCACCAACAACTATGTCGAAGACACCCGCCTGGAAGACCAGAGCACGCGGATCACCGAGACCCAGCTCGGCTTCAACCATGGCCGGCGGATCGGCAGCGGTTTCGTCAACCTCGACCTCGGCTGGCAGCAGGGCATCGGCGCCCTTGGCGCGCAGGGTCGCGGCCACCCGCAGGCGGGCGATCCGAATGCGCGCTACGACAAGTACAGCCTGACCCTCAGCTACCTGCAGCCGTTCCAGCTATGGGGCGAGCGCTTCAGCTTCGACAGCCTGGCCACCGGGCAAAGGAGCGAGGACGTGCTGTTCAGCCCGCAGCGCATCAGCCTCGGCGGCAACAGCTCGGTGCGCGGCTTCAAGGACCAGACCCTGACCGGCGACAGCGGCGGCTACTGGCGCAACCAGTTGCGCTGGCGGCGTGCGGTGGAATGGGCGCCGCTGCGGCCCTGGCTGCAGGAATACGGCGTGGCCTTCGCCTACGACGTCGGCGTGATCCGCCACGACCGCTACAACGACGGCGCCAGCGGGCGCATGAGCGGCAACGCCATCGAACTGGATGCCCGCGGCCGCTATTTCGCCGCCAGCGTCGGCTTCGCCCGCTCGCTGGAGCGGCCCAGCGCCATCGAGCGGCGCGAGCACCCGATCTATTTCCGGGTCGACGCGTTCTTCTGAAGACGCGGCGACCTCCTGAACGCTTTAGGAAAGCGCCTACCTGCATCGAGGCCCTTTCCTTGGAAAACCTTGCTTAACCTCGCCGGGCCCCTACCCGCCAAGGAGTAACGATATGGACATCCGCAGCCCGCTGAACCAGTGCATCGCCCTGTCCCTGGCCGGCATCCTGTTCCTCAACCCGATCGTTGCCGCGGCGGCGGGGCTGGCGCTGGACAAGGCCGCCGGCGGCAACACCGGCCTGGGCCAGGCGGGCAACGGCGTGCCCATCGTCAATATCGCCACGCCCAACGGCGCCGGGCTGTCGAACAACCATTTCCGCGACTACAACGTCGGCGCCAACGGGCTGATCCTCAACAACGCCACCGGCAAGACCCAGGGTACCCAGCTCGGCGGGATCATCCTCGGCAACCCCAACCTCAAGGGCCAGGCGGCGCAGGTGATCCTCAACCAGGTCACTGGCGGCAACCGCAGCACCCTGGCCGGCTACACCGAGGTGGCCGGGCAGTCGGCGCGGGTGATCGTCGCCAACCCGCACGGCATCACCTGCCAGGGCTGCGGCTTCATCAACACGCCGCGCGCGACCCTCACCACCGGCAAGCCGATCATGGACGGCCAGCGCCTGGAGCGCTTCCAGGTGGATGGCGGCGACATCGTCGTCGAAGGCGCCGAACTGAACGTCGGCAACCTCGAACAGTTCGACCTGATCACCCGCAGCGCCAAGCTCAACGCCAAGCTCTACGCGAAGAACCTCAACATCGTCACCGGCCGCAACGACGTCCAGGCCGACAGCCTGCAGGCCACGCCGCGCGCCGCCGATGGCAGCGAGAAGCCACAGCTGGCGATCGACAGCTCGGCGCTGGGCGGGATGTACGCCGGGGCGATCCGCCTGGTCGGCACCGAGCAGGGCGTGGGGGTGAAGCTGGCCGGCGACATGGCCGCCAGCGGCGGCGACATCCGCATCGACGCCAGCGGCAAGCTGAGCCTGGCCCAGGCCTCCAGCCAGGGCGACCTGAAGATCGCGGCCCAGGCCGTGGAGCTGAACGGCAAGACCTACGCCGGTGGCAGCGCCGAGATCCGCAGCGCGGAGGAACTGGTCAACCGGCAGAGCCTGGCGGCGCGCGAACGCATCGCGCTGGAGGCGGCGCATATCGACAACGCCGGGGTGATCGAAGCCGGCGTCGAGCCAGACGAGCGGCGCAACGCGCGCGGCGACCTCGAGCTGCGCAGCGGCACCCTGCGCAACGCCGGCAGCCTGGTGGCCAGCCGCGCGCTGGAAGCGAAGGCGAGCCAGGCGCTGGACAACCAGGGCGGCAGCCTGAAGGGGGCGACCGTCCGGGTCGACGGCGGGCACCTGGACAACCGTGGCGGCAAGCTGCTCGCCGAGGGCGAACTGCGGGTCGAGGCGAGCAGCCTGGACAACCGCCAGGACGGCCTGTTGCAGAGCCGGGACCGCGCCGTGGTCAAGACCCGTGGCGATCTCGACAACCGTGGCGGCCAGGTGATCGGCCTGAACGACCTGGAGGTCGGCGCGGCGACGCTCGACAACGGCCAGCAAGGCCTGCTCGGCAGCCAGCAGTCCACCCGCGTCAGCGCCCAGGCGCTGGTCAACCGGGGGGACGGCGAAGTCTCCGGCAAGCGCGTCGAGGCCCGCGTCGGTAGCCTCGACAATCGCGGCGGCAAGCTGATCGGCGACGACCTGCTGGTGGTCGCCAGCGGTGCCATCGACAACCGCCTCGGCTTGTTCTCCGCAGCCAACCGCCTCGACCTGCGGGCGCGCAGCCTGGACAACAGCGGCAAGGGCACGCTGAGCAGCCGGGGCGGCCTGGAGGTCAGCCTCGGCGGCCTGCTGGACAACCGCGATGAAGGCAACCTGCTCAGCCAGGGCGCGCAGCGCGTGACGGTGGGGCAACTGGACAACCGCGCCGGCGGCCTGCTGTCGAGCCGCAGCGAGTTGAACGTCCACGGCGCCAGCCTGGACAACCGTGGCGGCGTGCTGGTGGCCGACGCCGGCCTGAGCGCCACGGGAGGCGCCTTCGACAACCGCGACGGCGGCAGCGCCAGCGGCAAGGCTGGCGTGCGCGTGGAGGTCGCCAGCCTGCGCAACGACCAGGGTGGCAAGCTGCTCAGCGATGGCCGCCTGGACCTCGCAGCGAACGCCGTCGGCAACGCCGGAGGGCGTATCGCCGCCAAGGGCGACCTGCAGGCGACGCTTGGCAGCCTGGCCCAGCAAGGTGGCGAACTGGTCAGCGAAAAGACCCTGAAGGTCGCGGCCGACACGCTCGACAACAGCCAGTCCGGGCTGATCGCCGCGAATGGCGGCATCGCTATCGAGGCGCGGCAGGTCGACAACCGCGCCGGCGAGATTTCCAGCACCTCGAAGGTCGCCGTGAACGCCCGCGAGCAACTGGACAACCGCGGCGGCAAGGTCATCGGCGACAGCGGCCTGCGCCTCACCGTGCAGCGCCTGCTGAACCAGGCCAAGGGGGTGCTGGCCGGGCGCGACGGCCTGAGCCTGGACGGCGGCGAACTGTTCAACGGCGACGGCGGTCGGCTCGACAGCCAGAACAGCCTGAGCGTGAGCCTCGGCGGCGTGCTGGACAACCAGGGCGGCGCGCTGGTCAGCGAAGGCAGCCTGACGGCGCGCGCCGCGCGCCTGGACAACCGTGGCGGAACCTTCTCCAGCGCCGGTGCGCTGGCGCTGACCAGCCAGGCCGCGCTGGACAACCAGGGCGGCAGGCTGCTCAGCGATGCCGGCGTGACGCTGAAGGGCGCCAGCCTCGACAACAGCCGTTCCGGCGTGATCAGCGCCAAGGGCGCGGTGGATATCCGCACCGGCGTGCTGGACAACAGCCGCAACGGCGGCATCGGCAGCAACGCCGGCATCACCCTGGTGGCCGCCCGACTGGACAACGGCCAGCAGGGCCGGGTCAGCGCCAAGGGTTTGCTCGACGCCAACCTGAAAGGCCTCGACCAGCGCGGAGGCGGTGTCCTGGTCAGCGAAACCGGCGTCACCCTCGACCTCAATGGCGGCACGCTGGTCAACCGCGACGGCGGCCTGATCGCCACGCCCGGCGCGCTGCTGCTGCGCCAGCTCGGCGCGGTGGACAACGGCGCCGGCGGGGAAATCTCCAGCGACCGCGCCTTCACCCTCGCCGCCGCCAGCCTGGACAACCGTGGCGGGCGTCTGATCGGCGCCGACAGCCTGACCCTGCGCATCGCCCAGGCCCTGGACAACAGCCTGGGCGGGGTGATCTCCGGCGCCGCCGGCCTGGACATCGCGGCCGCTCGCCTGGACAACAGCGCCAAGGGCACCCTGGCCAGCCGCGCCGGCATCGACCTGCGCGTCGATGGCGCGCTGGACAACCACGCCGAAGGCACCGTCTCCGGCGCCCGCCTGACGCTCGCCAGCGCCTCGCTGGACAACAGCGGCAAGGGCCTGCTCTCCGGCAACGCCGGCCTGAGCGTCGTCACTGGCGCGCTGGACAACGCCGAGGGTGGCCAGTTGATCAGCCAGGGCGTGCTGGACGTCAGCAGCGCCGACCTCGACAACCGTGGCGGCGCTCTCAGTGGCAAGCAGTCGCTGCGCCTGAGCGCCGCCAACCTGGACAACCGTGGCGGCCTGCTCACCAGCGACGGCGAACTGGAACTGACGGCAGGGCGCGTCGATTCCGCCGACGGCGGCGAAATCTCCGCCCGGGGCGACCTGCGCCTGACGGTCGAGCGCCTGGTGCAACGCCAGGGCCGGCTGATCGGCGAGCGCGGCGTCAGTCTCGACCTGCGGGGCGGCGACCTGGACAACCAGGGCGGCCTGATCAGTGCCCGCGGCCCGCTGAGCATCGAGAGGCTGAACGTCCTCGACAACCGCCAGGGCGGCGAGATTTCCAGCCAGCAGGGCTTCGAGCTGCTGGCCAGGCGCATCGACAACGGCCAGCAGGGGCGCATCATCAGCGCCGGGAAACTGCGCCTGGACGCCGACGCGCTGGGCAACGCCGGCGCCGGCCTGCTCTCCGGATGGCAGGGCCTGACGGTGACAGGCGGGAGCCTGGACAACAGCGCCGGCGGCACCCTTTCGAGCAAGGACGGCGAGCTGGCCATCAGCCTCGGCGGCGCGTTGGACAACCACGGCCAGGGCGCGCTGGTCAGCAAGGGCGCGCAACGGATCGACGCCGCCAGCCTGGATAACGCCCAGGGCATCGTCTCCGGCGAAAGCGACGTGACCCTGAGCATCGCCGGGAAGCTGGACAACGGCCAGGGCGGCCTGGTCTCGGCGCAGCGCGCGCTGAGCTTCGAGCGCGACGATACGCTGCTGAACAACGCCGGCGGCCGGATCAACGGCGGCAGCCTGCTGCTCAAGGGCGCCAGCCTGGATAACAGCGACGGCCAGTTGATCAGCCAGGGCCGGCTCGACGCCATCCTCGGCGGCGCCCTGGTCAACACCGGCGCGGCGCGCCTGGCCAGCGGCGGCGACCTGCTGCTGCGCAGCGCCAGCGTCGACAACCGCGGCGGCAAGCTGGTCAGCCAGGGGCTGCTGGAGATCAGCGCCGGCAGCCTCGACAACAGCGCCTCCGGCACCCTCGCCGGCCAGGCCGACATGAGCCTGCGCCTGGGCGGCGGCGCCCTGCGCAACCAGCAGGACGGCCTGATCTTCAGCCAGGCCGGCGCCCTCGAGGTGCAGGCCGGCAGCCTGGACAACCGCCAGGGCACGCTCCAGGCCCAGGGCGACAACCGGCTGCGTATCGGCGGCGCGCTGGACAACCAGGGCGGCCGCCTGGACAGCCGGGCCGGCAACCTCGACCTGCAGAGCGGCAGCCTCGACAACGGCGCCGGCGGCGTGCTCAACAGCGCCAAGGGTTGGCTGAAGCTGGTCACCGGGTTGTTCGACAACAGCGCCGGCGTTACCCAGGCGCAGTCGCTGGAGATTCGCGCCGGGCAAGGCGTACGCAACCAGCAGGGCCATCTCTCGGCGCTGGGCGGCGACAACCGCATCGTCACCGCCGACTTCGACAACCAGGGCGGCGGCCTCTACGCCAGCGGCCTGCTCAGTCTCGACGGCCAGCGCTTCCTCAACCAGGGCGCGGCGGCGGGCCAGGGCGGCAAGGTCGGCGCCGGGCGCATCGACTTCAGCCTGGCCGGCGCGCTGGCCAACCGCTTCGGCCAGTTGGAAAGCGAGAGCGAGCTGCAGCTGCGCGCCGCCGCGATCGACAACAGCGGCGGCAGCCTGCGCGCCCTTGGCCGCAGCGGCAGCACGCGGCTGGTCGCTGGCGGCCTGAACAACGCCTACGGCGTGCTGGAAAGCGCCAACCAGGACCTCGACCTGCAACTGGGCAGCCTGGCCAACGCCGGTGGGCGCATCCTCCACACCGGCAACGGCACCTTCGGCCTGGATTCCGGGCAGGTGATCCGCGCCGGCGGCGAACTGACCACCAATGGCCTGCTGGACATCCGCGCCAGCGAATGGACCAACAGCAGCGTGCTGCAAGCCGGACGGCTGAACCTGGACATCGGCACCTTCCGCCAGACGGCCGACGGCAAGCTGCTGGCGGTGCAGTCCTTCACTGGCCGCGGCGGCGACTGGAGCAACGACGGCCTGCTGGCCAGCGACGGCAGCTTGCGACTCGACCTGAGCGGCGGCTACCGTGGCAACGGCCGCGCCACCAGCCTCGGCGACTTCGCCCTGAACGCCGCCAGCCTCGACCTCGGCAATGCCGCCAGCCTCGCCGGCGGCGCCAATGTCACGCTTGGCGCCGGCAACCTGCTGGTCAACCGTGGGCGGATCACCGCCGCCGGCGACCTCGTGGCCAGCGCCGCGAGCCTGAACAACTACGGCACCCTGGGCGGCGGCGGCAACCTGCGATTGAACGCGCCCGCCCTGCTCAACGAGCGCGGGTTGCTGTTCAGTGGCGCCGACATGACCCTGCGCGCCGGCGACATCACCAACCTCTACGGGGATGTGTACAGCCTCGGCAGGCTGGATATCGCCCGCGACGATGCCGGCAACCGTGCCGCCAGCCTGCGCAACCTTTCCGGGGTGATCGAGAGCGGCAAGGACTTCAGCCTGCGTGCCAGCCTGATCGAGAACCGTCGCGCCGTGCTGGAAAGCAAGTCGGGCCTGTACACCGCGAAGATGGAGCAGACCGCCTGCATCGAAGGCGTCAACGCGGGCGACTGCAGCGGCAAGCGCAACGCCATCTGGACCATCACCCAGCGCGACAAGACCGAGGTCACCGCCAGCAGCGCCATGGGGCAACTGCTGGCCGGAGGCGACTTCGCCATCGACGGCGGCACCCTGAACAACCTTTCCAGCCTGATCGGCAGCGGCGGCAACCTCACCGCCAACCTCGAAGTCCTCGACAACCAGGGCCTGGAAACCGGCGAGCTGGAAACCATCCGCGTGCTGCGTACCGCTCGCGGCGGCGATATCGGCGGCATCGACCAGAAGTCGCGCAACTTCACCAACCTCTACTGGTACCAGAGCGCCAATTTCGACCCGGCGCGCGCGGGCGAGATCCCCGCCGCGCTCAACGCGATCCTCAGCGACTGGTCCTTCGAGTACGAATTCCCGAGCAAGGGGCCGACCCCGATCAGCAGTGGCGACCAGTCCTACGCAGCGGTGATCCAGGCCGCCGGCGACGTCACGGTCAATGCCAGCACGCGCATCGACAACGGCGTCACCCGCCCCGGCTACACCTTCGTCGGCAGCGGCCGCCAGGTGGGCGACAGCGCGGTGGGCGGCAGCGGGGTTTCGGTGGTCGTGCCGCTGACCTCGCAACTGCCGCCCGACCTGGCGCGGCGCCAGGTCAACCCGGTTACCCTGCCCGGCTTCAGCCTGCCCCAGGGCGACAACGGCCTGTTCCGTCTCAGCTCGCGCTTCGCCGAGGACGGCAATGGCAGCGCCGCGCTCGGTGCCGGCGCCGACCGCACCCAGGGCGGTAGCGGCGTCTCGGTCGGCCAGCAAGGCGCCGGCAACGTCGCCGGTACCTGGCAGGGCCAGGGCGTGCGAGTCGATGGCCTGGCTGGCGCGGCCAACGTCCAGGGTCAGGGCGGCAGCGCGCTCGGCGGTAGCCTGCCGGGCGTCGCCCGGGTCCAGGGCGTGCCCGGCAACGCCACGCCGAGCGCCAGCCACAAGTACCTGATCGAGACCAACCCGGCGCTCACCGAACTGAAGCAGTTCCTCAACTCGGACTACTTGCTCAGCGGCCTGGGCATGAACCCGGACGATAGCAAGAAGCGCCTCGGTGACGGTCTCTACGAGCAGCGGCTGATCCGCGACGCGGTGGTGGCGCGCACCGGCCAGCGCTACATCGACGGGCTGAGCAGCGACGAGGCTCTGTTCCGCTACCTGATGGACAACGCCATCGCTTACAAGGACAAGCTCCAGCTGCAACTGGGCGTAGGTTTGAGCGCGGAGCAGATGGCGGCGCTGACCCACGACATCGTGTGGCTGGAAGAGGTCGAGGTGAACGGCGAGAAGGTCCTCGCGCCGGTGGTCTACCTGGCCCAGGCGGAGGGTCGGCTGGCGCCCAGCGGTGCGCTGATCCAGGGCCGCGACGTGAAGCTGGTGAGCGGCGGCGACCTGCATAACGTCGGCACCCTGCGCGCGCGGAACGACCTCTCGGCGACAGCCGACAACCTCGACAACAGCGGCCTGATCGAGGCCGGCAAGCGCCTCGACCTGCTCGCCGGCGACTCGATCCGCAACCGCCAGGGCGGGGTCATCGCCGGGCGCGACGTGAGCCTCACCGCGCTGACCGGCGACGTGATCAACGAACGCAGCGTGACCCGCTACGACAGCGCGCTCGACGGCCGCACCTGGGAGCGCAGCTTCGCCGACAGCGCCGCGCGGGTGGAGGCGGCGAACAGCCTGAACGTCCAGGCCGGACGCGACATCGCCAACCTCGGCGGGGTGCTGCAGAGCCGCGGCGACCTCAGCCTCGACGCCGGACGCGACGTCACCGTCGCCGCCATCGAGGATCGCCAGGGCCAGACCCGCTGGAACACGTCGCGGCTACAGAGCGTGACCCAGCTCGGCGCCGAAGTCAGCGCCGGGCGGGACCTGAACGTCAGCGCCGGGCGCGACCTCAGCGCAGTGGCCAGCGCCCTCGAAGCGCGCCGCGACATCGCCCTCTCCGCCGGGCGCGACGTGACCCTGGCGGCGGCGGCGAACGAGGAGCACAGCTTCGCCACCGGCAAGAAGGTGACGGCGAAGAACGATCGGGTGGAACACCAATCGACCGTGGTCAGCGCCGGCGGCGATCTCAGCGTGCAAGGCGGCAATGACGTGACCTTCGTTGCCAGTCAGGCGAAGGCCAGCAACGAGGCCTATTTGTACGCCGGCAACGACCTCAATCTGCTGGCGGCTCACGACGAAAGCTATTCCTACTACGCGAAGAAGAAAAAAGGCTCGTTCGGGCGCAGCAGTAGCCGGATGAGCGAGAGCGAAACCAGTACCGTGGTGTCGTCGTCGATCCAGGCGGGACAAGGGGCGGAACTGGTCGCTAAGCGTGACGTCAACGTCGAGGCCTCTTCCGCCTCCAGCATGAAGGGCGAGCTGACGGTCGTGGCGGGGCGCGACGTGAACCTCACGGCAGCTGCGAACAGCTACTCCAGCGCGTCCGCGAAATCCAAGTCCGGAGGCCTGGGGCTGTCATCCACCAGCAAGGCCAACGCCCAGTCCTCTTCCTACACCAGCGTTCAGGGCGCCACGTTGAGTGGCGATACCACCGTGGTGCAGGCGAGAAGGGACATCTCGGTGGCCGCCAGCAATGTGGTTTCTACCGGGAAGACTGCGCTGCGTGCCGGCAACGACATCATCATCGACAGCGTGGCGGAGACGTCGGAGTCGCATCGCAGCGAGTCGAAGAAGAAGTCCGGCCTGATGAGTTCCGGAGGGATCGGCATCACGCTCGGCACGGCGAAGAATGCCTCGACGCAGGACACCCGTACCGTCGTCAACCAGGGCAGCACCATCGGCAGTGTGCTCGGCGATGTCGACATGCGGGCGGGCAAGAACCTGTCTATCACGGCTTCGGATGTGGTGGCCGGCAAGGACATCAACCTCGTCGGGCAGAACGTGAGCATTCTCGCTGCCGACAACCAGAACGTCAGCGAGCAGACCCGCAAGACCAGCAAGAGCGGCTTGACGCTGGCCTTGTCGGGAACGGTCGGTAGCGCAATCGACGCCACCTACCAGAATGCCAAGCAGGCCAGGAACGAAGACGACAGTCGCCTTTCCGCGTTGCAGGGGATCAAGGCCGGCTTGAGCGGCGTCCAGGCCTGGCAGGCAGCTCAGCAGAACGGCGGCATGACGGGCGAGAACAGCGCGCAGTTCGTCGGCATCAGCGCTTCGCTGGGCTCGCAGAAGTCCAGCTCTCGGCAGCGCCAGGAGCAGCAGATCAGCCAGGGAAGCACGCTCACCGCCGGTGGCAACCTGAACATTATCGCCACGGGTTCCGGGGCTGTCGGCGAAGACGGCGACTTGCGCGTGCAAGGCAGCAAGCTGCAGGCTGGCAAGGACCTCCAACTGATCGCCAACCGCGACGTCGTGCTGGAAGCCGCGGCCAATACGCAGAAGCTCGATGGCAAGAACAAGAGCAGCGGCGGCGCTGTCGGGGTAAGCGTCGGCGTTGGTTCGGGCGAGGCTGGCATCAGCATTTTCGCCAACGCCAACAAGGGCGCCGGCAAGGAAATCGGCAACGGCACCACCTGGACCGAAACCACCCTGGACGCGGGCCAGAAGGCCAGCTTGGTCAGCGGGCGCGACACCACGCTGAAAGGGGCGCAGGTCAATGGTGAAAGCATCCTGGCGAAAGTGGGTCGTGACCTTACCCTGCAAAGCCTGCAGGATCGCGATTACTACGATTCCAAGCAGAAGAACGTCGGTGGTGGGGCGAGTTTGGCTATCGTTGGCCAGGGTGGCGGCGCCAACTTGAGTCTCAGCCAGAGCAAGCTGCATTCGAAGTACGACAGCGTGCAGGAGCAGACCGGGCTGTTCGCCGGCAAGGGCGGCTTCCAGGTGGAGGTGGGCAAGCACACGCAGCTGGATGGCAGCGTGATCGCCAGCACCGCCGAAGCCGAGAAGAATCGCCTGAGCACAGGCTCCCTGGGCTGGAGCGAGATCCGTAACAAGGCCGAGTACAAGAGCCAACTTCAGAGTGTCAGTGTCAGCAGCGCCAACGATGGCGCCGGTGCGTTCGTCAGCAACATGCCTAGCGGCATGCTCATTGCCTACAACCACGGCGATAGTGCCAGCGGTACCACGGGTTCGGCGATATCCGAAGGCACCCTGGAGGTTCGCGATCCGGCGCGCCAGCAACAGGATGTGGCGACGCTCAGCCGTGACCCGAGCCGCGCCAACGATAGCGTCAGTCCGATCTTCGACAAGGAGAAAGAGCAGAAGCGTCTGCAGCAGGTCCAACTGATCGGCGAGATCGGCACCCAGGCCATGGATATCCTGCGGACGCAGGGCCAACTCGACGCCGACAAGGCGGCGCGGGCCGAACTGGAAGCGCGGGGTATCTCCGCGCCGGACGCCGGCGCCAGCGAGCGGCAAGTCGAGGACTACCGCAAAGCGCTTCTGGGCACGAATGCCTACCAGGACATCATGGGCAAGTACGGCACCGGAGGCGACTACCAGAAGGCCGCCCAGGCGGTGACCGCAGCCTTGCAAGGGCTGGCCGGCGGCGACATTGGCTCGGCGTTGGCGGGAGCTTCCTCGCCCTATGTGGCGGGCGTGATCAAGCAGGTGGCAGGCGACAATGACACGGCGCGGATCATGGCCCACGCGGTTCTTGGCGCGGTGGTTGCGCAGGCCCAGGGCAATTCGGCTGCTGCGGGGGGCGCAGGAGCGGCGGGGAGCGAACTGGCGGCGCAGGTGATCAGCGAGCGACTGTACGGAACCCGTGATAGCGCGACGCTGAACGAAGCGCAGAAGCAGACCATCACCGCGCTGGCCAGCCTGGCCGGCGGATTGGCAGGCTCCGTTGTCGATGGGAGCAGCGGAGGAGCCATTGCCGGGGCCGCAGGCGGGAAGAATGCAACGGAAAACAACTTCCTTGGCGGCGGAACTCCGCCGGGCTTGATCAGCTACGGTCAAGCAGCGAGTTCCTTGACCGAGTACATGCGCAAGAACGGCGCGACAGCCGAGGAGATCACCCAGGCGCAACGTGATCTGGCCCAGGGACAGGGCTTCGATGGCGTACAGCCAGCGAATGAGTTCATCAAGGCCTGGGGCGAGGCCATGGTTGCGGAAGCTGCCGGCCTTGGGATTGTTGCGGGGTTGGGTAGATTTGGGTTGTGGGGTGCAAAGGGAGCGACTCCTGTTGTAACTGCTGAGGGGCGAATCGGTAACTCAGTATTTACGGATGTTAACCAGACGGCTAGACCAGCAGCCCAGGCGAATCCCAACCAACCGACCTTGATTGCCGATCGAGTGGACGCAAAGATAGCGGCTAAGGGGACGCCTCATCCGAATGGGAATATGGCGGATGCTCATGCAGAGATTGGCGTTATTCAGAAGGCATTTAATGAAGGTAAAACGGTAGGCTCCGATATGACCATGAACGTAGTAGGTAAGGATGTTTGTGGATACTGCAGAGGTGATATTGCTGCGGCAGCTAGCAAGTCTGGTTTGAAATCTTTAACTATTCAAGCCAAGGATGATATTACAGGTTTGCCGAAGACGTATTACTGGGAGGTAGGAATGAAGTCAATTAGAGAGAAAAAAATATGATTGTTCTTGGTGGGTATTTGATTGCTCCTGGGGCTAAAAGAACTCAATTTCCGGTGATGTCTGATCCTGACGAAGAAGAAGTTCTGGAAGCGCTTTCTAAACTTCGCCACAGTTCGGGGGTGTTGGTTCTAAGAGTTAAGCCGGAACCTGAGATTGGCGCTTATGAAGTGGCGCTTCATGCAGAGAATGGACGATTTATAGTTATGCTTAGCCAGCATGCTGAAGATGGTGAGCATGAGGTTTTCACGTTAAGAGGGGCTGGTGAAGGTAATGGATTTACTTATATTTTAGGCGAGGCATATCCTATGGCGGCAGTGACAGAAAATTTTGGGTTGATATGTAATTGTTTCAAAAAATTTTTGCTAGAGAGGAAAGTGTCTTCTGATGTGTGGGTTTAATGTTTCAACGTAAATGAAATAATAAAGGGAATAAAGGGAATAAAGGGAATAAAGGGAATAAAGGGAATGGGTTTATTTCCCCTACTCTAATTTTCTAAGCAGGGAGGCTCCAGCGCAGACGCCGTAAGGAGGCTCCGCGATGCCTAGGTAAGGGCGCATGGTTTAGCGAGTTATCCGCTTTGAGTGTTTCAGCGTGGGGGCAGTCGCTGAAATTAGAGTGGTAAAAATAAATCTGTCCCCTTTTTTTGTCGTCCCCTTTTTTTGTCCTTTTTTTCAAAGACTACGGTTTATCCGAAATTATAGGTGAAAGGGTTAAATGAAGATTAGATACTTTTGGACTGGGGAAGGTGAGAATAAAGAGCCTAGCTGCCAATCTGATGTTTTAAGTGATGATGGCATAGACCTATTAGCATGTTTATTTGTCGATCATGGGGGGCAGAAATATGAAAGCTCCATAGCTTGGTTAGATGAAGGATTGTCTAGGGTCAATCAGATAAGGCGTGGTGCTATTGAATGTCCTGACTGGAGTCGTGATAGCTGGGGTGTTGAGTTGAGAAATGGAATGGCAAGAATATATTCCTTGTATGATGAGGATTGCTCCGCCGCTATTGCGCTTGATGATTTTGAGAGAGCCTTATTAGGTTGGAAGAGATTTATTCAAGCCGATTGAGTCTCTGTAATGAGATGAAGGAGACAGATTTATTTTTGCTACTCTAAAGCTAAAAGGCAGGTAGGTTTTCCCCGTTCATTAATTCCTTGCTCTTTAACAATTTACATTTTCGATTTAGAAGAAGAGCACCGTGCAAGACCTCACTGTCGCCACATCCGCAGAGTCCTGAACCCCCGGCCCCGTTATCCCTGGCGGGTCGCTCGCCGGGGCAACGCATGCGTTGCCTGTTTCCGACTCGCCCCACAAGGACCAACTGCACCTGCAACTGGGTGTGGGCCTGAGCGCGGAGCAGATGGCGGCGCTGACCCACGACATCGTGTGGCTGGAAGAGGTCGAGGTGAACGGCGAGAAGGTCCTCGCGCCGGTGGTCTACCTGGCCCAGGCGGAGGGTCGGCTGGCACCCAACGGTGCGCTGATCCAGGGCCGCGACGTGAAGCTGGTGAGCGGCGGCGACCTGCATAACGTCGGCACCCTGCGCGCGCGGAACGACCTCTCGGCGACAGCCGACAACCTCGACAACAGCGGCCTGATCGAGGCCGGCAAGCGCCTCGACCTGCTCGCCGGCGACTCGATCCGCAACCGCCAGGGCGGGGTCATCGCCGGGCGCGACGTGAGCCTCACCGCGCTGACCGGCGACGTGATCAACGAACGCAGCGTGACCCGCTACGACAGCGCGCTCGACGGCCGCACCTGGGAGCGCAGCTTCGCCGACAGCGCCGCGCGGGTGGAGGCGGCGAACAGCCTGAACGTCCAGGCCGGACGCGACATCGCCAACCTCGGCGGGGTGCTGCAGAGCCGCGGCGACCTCAGCCTCGACGCCGGACGCGACGTCACCGTCGCCGCCGTCGAGGACCGCCAGGGCCAGACCCGCTGGAACACGTCGCGGCTACAGAGCGTGACCCAGCTCGGCGCCGAAGTCAGTGCCGGGCGGGACCTGAACGTCAGCGCCGGGCGCGACCTCAGCGCAGTGGCCAGCGCCCTCGAAGCGCGCCGCGACATCGCCCTCTCCGCCGGGCGTGACGTGACCCTGGCGGCGGCGGCGAACGAGGAGCATGCCTACAGCAAGACCAGGAAGGTCACCTACCAGGAAGACAAGGTCGCCCAGCAAGGCACCCGCGTGGACGCCGGCGGCGATCTGGCGATCAATGCCGGACAGGACCTGCGCCTGATCGCGAGCCAGGCCAGCGCCGGCGACGAGGCCTACCTGGTGGCCGGCGACAAGCTGGAACTGCTGGCCGCCAACGACAGCAACTACTACCTGTACGACAAGAAGAAGAAAGGCGACTTCGGCCGCAAGGAAACCCGGCGCGACGAAGTCACCGACGTCAAGGCGGTGGGCAGCCAGATCAGCAGCGGCGGCGACCTCACCCTGCTCAGCGGCGGCGACCAGACCTACCAGGGCGCGAAGCTGGAATCAGGGAACGACCTGGCCATCGTCAGCGGCGGCGCGGTGACCTTCGAGGCGGTGAAGGACCTGCACCAGGAGAGCCACGAGAAGAGCAAGGGCGACCTGGCGTGGCAGTCGTCGAAGGGCAAGGGCCAGACCGACGAAACCGTGCGCCAGAGCCAGATCGTCGCCCAGGGGAATCTGGCGATCAAGGCCGTGGAAGGGCTGAAGATCGACCTCAAGCATATCGACCAGAAGACCGTGAGCCAGACCATCGACGCGATGGTGCAGGCGGATCCGCAACTGGCGTGGCTGAAGGAGGCCGAGCAGCGCGGGGATGTGGACTGGCGCATGGTGCAGGAGGTGCACGATAGCTGGAAGTACAGCAACTCGGGGTTGGGGGCTGCGCCGTCACTGGCCATTGCCATCGTTGCGGCTGCTTACCTGGGGCCCGTTTATGGCGCAATGGCCAGCAATCTTGCGACTGGGACCATAAACAATGGCGGTGACTTCGGAAAGGGGCTGAAGTTTGCGACGAGCTCCAATGCTTTGAAGGGATATGCCGTTGCGGGTGCGACAGCTTATTTGGTCAGTCCGCAACTGGATGAGATGTTTGGTGTAAGCACCGACAACGTCAATAAAGTCACTAAAGGATTTGACCTGAGCACTATGAGTGGTCTAGGTGGGTTCGCCACCTATTCTATCATTCAAGGTCTCTCTCAAGCGGGTATTCAAACTGCCGCGTTTGGTGGAAGTTTTGCAGACAACTTAGGTGATGCAATGGCCGGTCAAGCAACAAACTTGGCTATGGCTGCTGGGTTCAATCTCATCGGTGATTGGGCTGATGGAAAGTTTGATTCTGGCTCTCCGCAAAAAATTATGGCGCATGCCTTGATGGGAGGATTGCTCGCCCAAGCAACAGGTGGAGACTTCAAAACTGGAGCTATGGCAGCAGGGGCTAACGAAGCGCTTGTCAATGTGCTGTCTAACATGGCCGGTGGCGAAGAAAAGCTAGAGCTTATGGCCTCACAGCTAACAGGTCTTCTTGCTGCTACTGTAGTTGATGGAGATGTTGCGAAAGGGGCAGAGATTGCCAAGAACGCAACGGCCTACAATCAGCAGGTTCACCGGGACGCTCTGAGTCGACTGAAAAGAGGAATGAGTGCGCTTCATGAACAAGGCAAGTATGCTGATCTTGAGCCGGAGATAGTGCTTGCTGAGCTGCAAAAAATAGCCAGTGGCGAAGCCAAAAGCGTTTCGGATTTGAACCCGAAAGTGGTTCAGTTTCTGAATAGTGAATTTTCTCCTGCGAGCCTGAGAGAAACGTTGTTCGAGCCGGAGTCCTGGGAAGAATATGCTGCGATAGCCGTCGACGTACTTTATCCAACGCCTGGGGGGAAGGCAGCAGCTATTGAGAAGGCAGGTGGTAAGCTGTCTAAAGAGGCGTTGGAAGCTCTGGAGAAGAAGTTTTCTGAAAGCACTAAACAGGAGCTTAAGTCAAAACTTTTACAGGAAGACCCAAGGAATCTAATTCCTACTCAGACTAAGGCCGAAATGTCAGGCTCGCAGATTAAAAGGATTGTGAAAAGCATTAAGGAGAACGGATTTGATCAAGAAAAACCAGTAGACGTTTGGCGTAATCCAAAAACCGGGCGCCTTGAAATTCAAGATGGACATCATCGAACGGAGGCAGCAAAGAAGGCCGGATTAGATAAAATACCTGTAAGCATATGGGAGTGAATACTTGTGGCTAGATATTCGGTGGCTTTTGCATTACCTATCGGGACAGATGTTAGTTTTTCAGAGGATGGGTGGGAGTTTAAATCTCCCGCCCCTCTATCTTTAAATGTTAAGTCTGAATTTATTTCGAAATTTAACCTTGAGCTTGTAGAGTGCTATTCTGGAGTAGAGAAATTTTCCGTTGACGGGCTGGAGTTTTTGGTTTTTTATAGTGATCTGCACGCTATAGAGTATATTTATTTTAAAATATATGATAAATCTTTTCTGGTTAAACTGAGGGAATATTGGAGTAATAATTTAAGAGATTATTGTTATTTATTCTTTCCCGGAGAATAATTTGTTGCTACCATAAGTGGGTGGGTTTATTCTTGGCACTCTAAAACTAAAAGGTAGGTTTCCCCGTTCAGTAATTCCTTGCTCTTTAACAATTTACATTTTCGATTTAGAAGAAGAGCACCGTGCAAGACCTCCCTGTCGCCACATCCGCAGAGTCCTGAACCCCCGGCCCTGTTATCCCTGGCGGGTCGCTCGCCGGGGCAACGCATGTGTTGCCTGTTTCCGACTCGCCCCACAAGGACCAACTGCACCTTGTAGTGGTCAACCCATCCCGGACAGTGGGTTGAGTTTTTCTTCGGCCACCGCAGGTGGTAACCCGTCGTTGAATTGATGCGGCCTGATCCAGTTGTAGCGGTGCATCAAGTAATGACTGATGTCCCGTTGGGCCTCCTGCGCCGTCAGGTAACCCGTTGACGGGACCCACTCCGACTTCAGACTGCGGAACAGGCGCTCCATCGGCGAGTTATCCCAGCAATTCCCTCGGCGACTCATGCTCTGCTGCATCCGATAGCGCCAGAGCCGTTGCCGAAACAGGCGGCTGGCGTACTGGCTGCCCTGGTCTGAATGGAACAGCACCTGCTGTGGCTTGCCGCGCTGTTCGTAGGCCATGTCCAGGGCCTTGATCACCAGTTCGGCATCCGGCTTGGCCGAGAACGCCCAGCCGATCACCCGCCGGGTATGCAGATCCAGCACCGCGGCCAGGTAGTGCCAACGGCCTTGCGCCCAGACGTAGGTGATGTCGCCACACCACACCTGATTGGGATGCTCGGTCGCGAATTCGCGGTTCAGCCGATTCGGGATATCCGGCCGCTCAACCGTGGCCTGTTTGTAGGCGTGCGAGCCCGGTTGCTTGCTGACCAGGCCCAGCTCACGCATCAACCGACGCACTCGGAAACGGCCGATGGTCACGCCCTCTTCGCGCAGCATGCCCAGAATGCTGCGGCTGCCGGCCGAGCCCCGACTCTGGCTGAACAACTGGTTGACTTGGCTGCGTAGCGCCACGCGGCGAGCATCGACACGCCGCCGTCGAAGACGGTGGACGTAGTAGCAAGACCGCGCCACATCGAAAGCTGAACAGACCACTTCCACCGACTCCTGCTCACTCAACTGGTCTATCAGCGCGTACGATCGAGTTCGTCCGACATCAAGAGAGCGGTAGCCTTTTTTAATATCGCTTTCTCCCGCTCCAATCGGTTGATCCGGGCTTCCAGCTCCTGGATCTTTTGCTGCTCAGGCGTCAACGCCTTGCTCTTCGGGGTCACACCCTGGCGCTCCGCCTCGAGCTGCTTCACCCAACGGCGCAAGGCCGAATCCACCACCCCCAGCGAACGGCAGGCGTCGATATGGCTGTAGCCTTGGTCCAACACCAGGGCCGCGGCCTCTCGTTTGAACTCGGCGGAAAACGTACGTCGTTGCTTGCTCATCAGACACCTCTCTCACGGCGAGGATTCTCGCCTAAATCGGTGTCCGGGATCAGTAGACCACTACACCTGCAACTGGGTGTGGGACCATAAAGGGGACAGATTTATTTTCCCTACTCTAATTTTCTAAGCAGGGAGGCTCCAGCGCAGACGCCGTAAGGAGGCTCCGCGATGCCTAGGCAAGAGAACAAAGGGGACAGATTTATTTTCCCTACTCTAGTTTTCTAAGCAAGGAGGCTCCAGCGCAGCCGCCGTAAGGAGGCTCCGCGATGCCTAGGCAAGGGCGAGTGGTTTTACCGAATTATCCGCTTCACGTGGTCCAGCGGGGACACAATCGGCAAGTGGTATTCGCCGAGGACGAGGACTACCAACGCTACCTCTCCGATCCTCAAGACCTCGAGGATGCCTTCGATAACAAGCTCCATGCATTTTGCCGAATGGCCACCCATATCCATCTGCTCCTGGCGGCTTGCCGGCCCTCCTTTCTACTGCCCCGTCCCACAGCGCCCCAATGTACTAGTACACCGGAAACCGCCGTCTCCCGTTGAACGGGCGGGCCCCGGCCCCCTACCATTCGCAGCACACCGACCCGCGCAAAGGGAGCGGGATGCCGCGTAGGCAGACCGCCATGGAAGGAGAAGCACATATGCCGGTACTGGCTCTGAGACTCACCGCCCTGGCGGCCCTTGCGATCAGCGTGTCGGGGTGCGTCATGGAGGCCTATGGCAGTCGCGCGCGTAGCGATGCGCAGTCCTGGATCGGCTTGCCGATCCAGGACGTGATCAAGCGCTTCGGCGAGCCGGAACGTGTGACGGGGGATGCCGCCAGGCAGAAGTACGTGTGGAAGGAGTACGAGAACTATAGCCACGACTACGACTACACCTACTACGAGCAGGGCCATGGCAATACGCCCAACAGCTCGGTCCTGAACCAGAAGACCGGCACGGCCAACCAGAGCGGCTATTACACCTGCATCTACGAGTTCTTTGCCGACGCCTCGGGCAGGGTGGTCGATGCGACCGCGCGGGGTGAGTGCCGCTAGTTCCGGGCGCCCTTCACGCGGCAAAGGGCGATTGGCTCAGCCAGCCACCGCCTTGTCTCCGACCTCGCAGAGACGCCTCAGTCCAACGCGGAGGCGTCCCCTCCCCTCGCTCCGCCGTGATCGCCAGGCCGCCCTGCCTCACCCGGGTCCTGGTCCGGTCCTCGAAACCCGGCCGTTGCAGCCAGTAGCCGCGCAGGTTGATGCGGGGCGCCAGGCGGTTGTCGTCGCTTTCGTCCAGCGGCGCTCCGAGCTTTCCCCGGCGCCTCACAGCAGGATCAGCAGCGCTCCTACCAGCAGCCCCGCCAGGCTGAAGGGCAGCGTTTGCAGGGCCAGCCGCTTGCCGCCCACCAGCACGACCAGGCCGGCCTTGACCAGGCTGTTGCTCAGGGCGGCAAGGGCGATGCCGCGGCTGGCCACGCCTGGATCGAGTTCGCCCTGCGCCGCGCGGGCCAGGGACAGGGTGATCGCGTCGACGTCGGCGAGGCCGGAGAGCAGCGCGACCGCGTAGATGCCGGCATCGCCGAACAGCCGCCGGCCGACCTCCACCAACAGCAGGATCGCGCTCAGCAGGGCGGCGAAGCGCAGGGCCGGGAGCAGTTCGAAGGGGTTGCGCAGGCCTGGCTCGTCGGGCGCCTCCTGGCTGGCGCGGCCGCCGCGCAGGGCGTGGAACAGCGTGCCGCCAAGGTAGACGAGGGTGGTGGCGGCGAATGGCAGGGCCAGTTCCTTCAGCAAGGCCGGGTGGATCGCGCCGATCTCGACGAGGATGCGCGGGAACATCAGCGCCGAGGTCGCCAGCAGGGCGCACGCCAACAGGGCGTCGGGCATGCGCTCGCGCAGGCGCGCCAGGGTCAGGGTCATCACCGTGGAGGACACCAGGCCGCCGAGCACCGCGGTCAGCAACAGGCCCTTGCGCGAGCCGATCAGGCGGATGGCCAGGTAGGCGGAGAAACCGAGGGCGGCGATCAGCACCACCATCCACCAGGTCAGGTAGGGATTGAAGAACGCCCAGGGACCATAGCCCTGGTTGGGCAGCACCGGCAGCAGGACCACGGAAATGAACAGCAGCTTGAGGGTGCCCGATAGCTCCTCGGCGGTCAGGCGCTTCAGCAGGGCGTGGAGCTTGTCCTTGAGGCTCAGCAGCAGGGTCAGCACGATGCCGCCGGCGGCAGCCAGCAGGCGCTGTTCGGTGAGGGCGAGGCTGCCGAGGAGGAAGGTCATCAGTAGGGCGATCTCGGTGGTCATGCCCTGGTCGCCGCCACGCCTGACATCGCTCACGTAGCCGGCCACGGCCAGCGCCGCGAGGGCCAGCAGCAAGGCTACCCAGACCGCGCTGCCCAGTTCGCCCGCGAGCAGGGTGGCGAAGCCGCCGAGCAGGCCGGCCAGGCTGAAGGTGCGGATTCCGGCGATCTGCCGCGCATCTTCGTGGTCGCGCTCCTGCCAGCCGCGCTCGGCGCCGATCAGGAGGCCGATGGCCAGGGCCGTGCACAGGCTCAACAACAGATCCAGGGAAAGCGTCATGCTCGATTCCATTCGCCGGGAGAGAGATGGCGACGTGCCTGTGCGCACCATAGCAGCAGACGACCCCGAGGTGCCTGCGCGGTGGTACGCCGTCCGCCATGAGGCCGGCGCTGCCGCCGGTATCCATCGGGTTCTCCGCCCCGGTGTAGGCGCACGGGAGCTGGCGTAGGGAAAGTCCGCTGTTTTTCGGCCGCTGACGGTTCTCTTTCCGCGTGCTCCGACGGCCGCCAACAGTAAAAAAACCACGGCCAATCCTGATAGGCGGAGGGGCGCCTCGTTCCTAGACTGGCGGGGAAACATCAGGAGACGTCAATCATCATGCATATTCAATCATCTCAGCAGAACCCGTCTTTCGTGGCTGAGTTGAGCCAGGCCGTGGCCGGGCGCCTGGGACAGGTCGAGGCCCGCCAGGTGGCCACTCCCCGGGAGGCGCAACAACTGGCCCAGCGCCAGGAAGCACCGAAGGGCGAGGGCCTGCTCTCCCGCCTGGGGGCTGCCCTCGCGCGTCCCTTCGTGGCGATCATCGAGTGGCTGGGCAAACTGCTGGGGAGCCGTGCCCACGCCGCCACCCAGGCGCCGCTCTCCCGTCAGGACGCGCCGCCTGCCGCCAGTCTCTCTGCCGCCGAGATCAAGCAGATGATGCTGCAAAAGGCACTGCCCCTGACCTTGGGCGGACTTGGCAAGGCGAGCGAGCTGGCGACTTTGACAGCGGAGAGACTGGCGAAGGATCACACGCGCCTGGCCAGCGGCGACGGCGCTCTGCGCTCGCTGGCCACCGCCCTGGTCGGGATTCGCGATGGCAGCCTGATCGAAGCTTCCCGTACCCAGGCTGCCCGCCTGCTCGAACAGAGCGTTGGGGGGATCGCGCTGCAACAGTGGGGGACCGCGGGCGGTGCCGCCAGCCAGCATGTACTCAGCGCAAGCCCGGAGCAACTGCGCGAAATCGCCGTCCAACTGCATGCGGTAATGGACAAGGTCGCCCTGTTGCGCCACGCGGTAGAGAGCGAGGTAAAGGGCGAGCCTGTCGACAAGGCGCTGGCGGATGGCCTGGTGGAGCACTTCGGGCTGGAGGCGGAGCAGTACCTCGGCGAACACCCGGACGGACCGTACAGCGATGCCGAGGTGATGGCGCTCGGTCTCTATACCAACGGCGAGTACCAGCACCTGAATCGGTCCCTGCGTCAGGGACGGGAGCTGGATGCGGGCCAGGCGTTGATCGACCGGGGCATGTCTGCCGCGTTCGAAAAGAGCGGACCGGCTGAACAGGTCGTGAAGACCTTCCGCGGCACCCAGGGCAGGGATGCCTTCGAGGCGGTGAAAGAGGGCCAGGTCGGCCACGACGCCGGCTATCTCTCCACCTCCCGGGACCCCAGCGTTGCCAGGAGCTTCGCGGGCCTGGGCACGATAACCACCCTGTTCGGCAGATCCGGGATCGATGTCAGCGAGATATCGATCGAGGGCGATGAGCAGGAGATCCTCTACGACAAGGGGACCGACATGCGCGTCCTGCTCAGCGCCAAGGATGGGCAGGGTGTGACCCGTCGGGTGCTCGAAGAGGCCACGCTGGGGGAACGGAGCGGCCACAGCGAGGGACTGCTCGATGCCCTGGACCTGGCAACCGGGACGGATCGTTCAGGCAAGCCCCAGGAACAGGACCTGCGCCTGAGAATGCGCGGCCTCGACCTGGCCTGACCGGTCGACGGCAGAGACGGACACTCCCAAGGGGTGTCCGTTTTCATTTGCGCCGTACAGCGTCGGGCGCAATGGGCGGCAAGGAGGCCTGCCTGGCTGCCACCGGTGGGTGGCGGACACCGGTGCCCGGCGTCCCACCTCGATCCTGCGAACGAGACGCAGTCAGAATTCTCCGAGTATGCTTCCTGCATAACGAAACGATCGGAATAACTGTGGTAACTTTGCCGCCCACCGGGATGGCCTATTGATGGCTCATACGGTTCGTGCATCGCTTCCCGCACGATTCTTTCGGATTTCCAAGGCCGGCCGGGAGCGCCGGTTGATCGACGCATTCGTATTTCAAGGAAAGAAAACGTGGCCACCCCATTTCGCTCCTCGCCTTGGCGCGCCGCCGTGCCGCCTGGCCTTCCTCGATTTTCACTACGCCCTCTTTTCCGCACACGGGTCGGCTAGAAGCCGCTCCGCGTCGATAGCGTTTTTTTCCAGGAGAACCCCATGAGTCACAGCGCCAACAAAGCACTACTGCCGCTCCTCGCCGTCGCCACCCTGGCCGGCCTGGCGGGCTGCGCCACCGAGACCTCCACCGCGTTGCCGGTACAGCAGGTCGAGAGCGTCAACCGACCCTACAGCGGCGTGCGTTCGCCGATTGCGGTAGGCAAGTTCGACAACCGCTCCAGCTACATGCGCGGGATCTTTTCCGATGGCGTCGACCGCCTCGGCGGCCAGGCCAAGACCATTCTCATCACCCACCTGCAGCAGACCAATCGCTTCAACGTGCTGGACCGCGACAACATGAGCGAGATCCAGCAGGAAGCGGCGATCAAGGGCCAGGCCCAGCGCCTGAAGGGTGCCGACTACGTGGTGACCGGCGATGTCACCGAGTTCGGCCGCAAGGAAGTCGGCGACCGCCAGCTGTTCGGCATCCTCGGCCGCGGCAAGTCGCAGATCGCCTACGCCAAGGTGGCGTTGAACATCGTCAACATCTCTACCTCGGAGGTCGTCTATTCGACCCAGGGCGCTGGCGAGTACGCCCTGTCCAACCGCGAGGTGATCGGCTTCGGCGGCACCGCCAGCTACGACTCGACCCTCAACGGCAAGGTCCTCGACCTGGCCATGCGCGAGGCGGTGAACAAGTTGGTCAACGCGGTCGATAGCGGCGCCTGGAAGCCACAGAACCAATAATCCACCAGAAACCAGGGAATCACGGCACACATGAGCAAGACGATCACATGGACGGCGGCGCTGCTGGGGAGCATGGCGCTGGCCGGGTGCAGCGGACCGAAGACGCTGTACCAGTGGGAGGGCTACCAGGCCCAGGTCCACGAATACTTCAAGGGTGAATCCAAGGAGGCCCAGGCGCAGGCGCTGGAAGCCGACCTCGAGAAGATCCGGGCGAAGAACGGCGCGGTGCCGCCGGGCTACCACGCCCAGCTGGGGCTGCTCTATTCCAGCATCGGCAAGGACGACCAGATGGTCCGCGAGTTCGAGACCGAGAAGGCGCTGTTTCCCGAGTCGGCGACCTACATGGACTTCCTCCTGAACAACGCCCGTGGAGGTGCCCGTTGAAACTCGCCCGACTGTCCGGCCTGGTGGCCGGTTTCACCCTGCTGGCCCTGCTCGGCGGCTGCGCGCCGACCAAGAGCGTCGATTACTCGGCGTTCAAGCAGGCCAAGCCGCGCTCGATCCTGGTCCTGCCGCCGCTGAACGAGTCGCCCGACGTGAAGGCGACCTACAGCATGCTCTCGCAGGTCACCTTCCCGCTGGCCGAGGCCGGCTACTACGTGGTGCCGGTGGCGCTGGCCGACGAGACCTTCCGCCAGAACGGCCTGACCAGCGCCGGCGACGTGCACCAGGTGTCCCCGGCCAAGCTGCGCGAGATCTATGGCGCCGACGCGGCGCTGTACGTCACGGTGAGCGACTACGGCACGCGCTACATGGTGATCAGCAGCGCGACCATCGTCACCGCCAGCGCCAAGCTGGTCGACCTGCGATCCGGCACCACCCTGTGGACCGGCTCGGCGACCGCCTCCAGCGAGGAAGGCAACGGCGGCAACAACGGCGGCCTGGTGGGCATGCTGATCACCGCGGCGGTCAAGCAGATCATCAACAGTTCGGTGGAGGACGCCGGTTATCCGATCGCCGGGATGACCAGTGCGCGCCTGCTCTCGGCCGGCCAGCCGGGCGGACTGTTGTACGGCCCGCGCTCGCCGAGGTACGGCAGCGACTGAGCCGTGCGCCGGGGCTACGGGGACGTTTCCGTGGCCTCGGCGCAAGCCGCCGGGAGGGGCTTGGCCGCTGCGTTGCGCTTGGCCATGTACTGGCGGATCAGGTCGTCGAGCAACGCCCGGATGGCGCGCCGCTCGTCCAGCCGCAGGCGGCCGATGGCCTCGAACTGCAGGCGCAGGTCTTCCGGTAGCGCCTGCCGCTCGCTGCGCTCGCAGACCAGCCAGTCGAGGGGCACCGCGAAACGTCCGGCGATGGTTTGCAGCACCACCAGCGACGGGTGCCCGCCCTTGGTTTCGAAGTGCCGCAACTGGCTCACGGTGATGCCCAGTCGCTCGGCCATCTGCCGTTGGGTCAGGGCGTTCTGCTGGCGTAGGCGTAGGAGATTCTGCGCGAAGCTCATGGAAAACTCTCCAAGTCAGGGGAAATCCTTGCCACCGCCCCGGTGATGCGGGCGATGGCGGTTGTCTCCATCATCGGCGTTCGCACTCTTCGACTCTGCCCTACCGTTCCGGCGCGGGCCTGGGAAAGCTCCGGGTGGTGAGTCCGAGGTTTCCCCACGTGCCGCCTTTTTCGATTCAGTAGAGGCTGAAGCGACGGGCTACCGTCCCGTTGGCCTGCGTCGGCGGCAGTTCGGCTCTGCGGCGAAGCGATAGATCGCGAGGGCCTTACGCCTGGCGAGGACTAGTCCGCTTGCGCCCCCTGCGCCAGGGCGTTGCCGACGCCCACCAGCAGCGCCCGGGTCTGCGCCACGATGGCGCTGCGGTAGGCCTCGTAGCGGGCGTCGCTGATGGCGTTGTCGTTGCGCGCGCCGCCGCCGCTCGCCGGTACGCCGGTGTAGTAGTTGTTCATCACCGGGACATGGATGTGCCCGGCGGGAATCTCCAGGCGGAACGCGTCGCGCAGCACCGTGTTGCGGTAGGCGCTCTCGTTGGACAGGTAGTCGCCGCCACCGCCGTTGCGCGCGCAGATCCGTCGGTTCGGCGGGAGCACCAGGGAGGGATCGGGCATGGCGTTCATCACCCCGTTGGTCGGCACGTTTTCGGTGCGCGGGTTGGCGCAATCGGGGAAGAAGTCGTAGTTGGTGTGCCAGGTGACGTCGAAGCCTTCCGCGGCCTGGCTGGTAGCGCCCGGCGGCCGCTCGATGCCGCGCCAGGTATCGGCGGCGAGCAACTGGCGGACCGGTAGCGAGGCCTTGGAGAACTGCGCCGGCAGGTTCTGCCGCCAGCGGCTGGCGCTGTCGTAGCCGAGCCAGCGGCGCGGCGGGTTGATATTGCAGCCGGAGCCCCGCAGGGAAATCGGTGCGGTGCCGGGATTGGTCACGCTGCCCAGGGGAAGCACGTAGTTGGGCAAAGCGCTGTCGGCGGGGCAGTAGACGATGCCGTCGTTGCCGGCGGAGGAGCCGTGGAAGCGGCCGTTCCAGGCCTCCAGCCAGAACTGGTTGGCGCCGCCCTGGCTGATGGTGATGGAGGCGTCGACCCGGCGCGGGCCGGGGCGGAACCAGGGGCCCAGGGTGTCTTCCTGCATGCCGCGGTTGAACGGGTCGTAGCTGACCGGCAACAGGTAGGCCTCGATACGCAGCAGGCTGCCGTCGGCCAGCCTGAACTCGCGGCCGTCCAGCGCAAGGGCGGTGGCGCCCGAGGGGTTGCCGTTGCGCAGGCCGGTGTTCGCCGTCCCGGGAGTGCCCAGGGTGAAGACGTCGAAGCCGCTGATGATCATCCGCCGGTAGCGCGAGCCGTCGGCGGCGTAGCGGCGCGGCAGGTCGATGTCCAACTGTCCGCGCGAGGCGCGTTCGAAGCGCCATTGCAGCGCCTGGGCCTGGGCCTTGCCGAGGTGGAAGGATGGCGCCCACTGGCGCAGGGTGCGGGTCATGTAGAGGCGCGTCCAGTAGAGCATGCGGTCATCGCTGGCCGGCAGCGCGCCGGCGGGAATGGCACGGCGCCCCTGGGCCCGGTCGACGGCGGCGCGCCACAGCGCGCGGCCCTCTTCGGTGACCAGCTTCAGTGCCTTGGCGTAGCTGGTGACCGGGGTGCGGCCATCGGCGGCGCACAGGCGCTTGGCGAAGGCCGGTTCGAAGCCGTCGAAGCCGGCGCCCTTGACGATGCGCTCGGCCAGCGGCGTCTGGTCGTGGGTGACGACGTTGGCGCCGCTGAACGGCAGCGGCGTGTCGAGCCGGCGCTCCTCGTAGGACAACGCTGCCTCGCGGTCCCAGGAACAGGCGACGCTGGGCGGCGTGCGGGCGCCGGCGAGGTCGCCGTTGGCGGCCCAGCCGGCGCCGGGCAGCAGGGCCGCCGAGACGGCCAGGGCGAAGAGGGAGTATCGGCTTGCGTGACGGGCGTAGCGCATCGGGTGGACTCCTGTTCTTGTTCGGTTCATGGGTCGATCGGTGCGGCGGGCGGAGCGCGGGCGAGCGGCGCCCGCCGGCGGCGGGGGCCGGGACCGACGCAAGGTGCGTCGCGGGTTGCTGCGGTGGCGGACGGGAGGGCGGTGCTAGGGGGCGCGTGTCGCCGGTAGACGGAGGCGCGCGGAGGGAGGGTTGCGGGACGACGCGGAGGCGTCTGGGAAAGTCAGGTCCTTTGCCATGGATGCACCGATCGTTGTTCTTGCTGTTGTGGGGCGTCGGTGGGTGCACGGCCGGACTTCGCACCCGTGCGGCATTCTTGGAGGCGCCGGCGCGGTGCGTCCAACGAATTTATGTGGCCGCCGGGGATAGGAAAAGTTGATGGCGAACCGGTGCCGAAGCCCCCTGCCCCGGTACTTTCGCTGGCGCTGCGGCAATCCACCGCACTGGCGCGTTCGCTCGGGCTGGTCTTTGCTCTCCGGGGTCCGGCGGCTCGCCGGCGAGTCTTGCGGTGCGCCGCGAGCGGACGGGCGTTCGGTCCTTCTGCAGGCAAATGCCCTTGTTTTCGGAGAAGGACACGGATCGTTGATCGCTGTTTCGACCAAGGAGGTCAGATGAAAAGGAAGATGCTGGCGGCTTCGCTGCTGCTGTGGATGTTCTCGCTGACGGCGCAGGCGGACTGCGCGGTGCTCGGGCCGGGGGAAGATCCCTGCGCGGGCCCGGTGCTGGGACCGACCGTCTGCGAGTGCCCGTGATGACCGACTGTACCCTCGACCAGGGACAGGGAGCGTTCGATTACCAACCAGGAGGTTGCAAATGAAGAAAGTACTGTTGGCTGTGTTCCTGCTCTGTGGCTTCTCTCTTACCGCCCAGGCCGCGTGCCCGGTTTTCGGCCCGTCCGAGGACCCGTGCAGCGGGCCGGTGTTCGGTCCGTCGACCTGCGAATGCCCTTGAGGTAGGTCGTCTGGCGGGCCCGGTGCAGCGGGCCCGCTTCCGGATGGATCGCTCGAAGTTGCCTGCTTTAATTCTCCATTCCCCGCGCCGCCCTACTTTTCCCGCTCGTCCATCGTCGCGTCGAACGTTGCCACGAAATCAGCGTCGGTGGACAACTCTTATATTCAATAGTTGTACGATCTGAGTTTGTTGTAGTCATTTGCTTAGTTGGCTATACATATGATTGCCGTAAAGCAATTATAAGTTTAATTGAGTTTGCTTTCTAAGTCTTTGGAAAGAGCCGTGAACGACCCTGTAATATCTGGTTGTAGAGCCGCGTAATGATGTTTCAGGATGTTTCATTAATTTTGTAGATTATTGTTTTTCCTTTGTTTTTTTAAAAACAGCTACCAGATTTAGATAGATATTAATTAACTCGGCCACGTTTTTTCCTGTTCTATCATTGGCCTTCCTTGGGCGCAGGCCTGCCGAAACTGCTTATCTTCAGGTCCTCGAAAAGTTCATACATCGACCGCCTTGGGCGAAGCATTCGTACGCCGGCAATCTGGCCGGCCGCACGGATGTTTTCAGCATGTTCTCTGGATGAATTTCCCGATAAAACATCAATTAGAGGAGTTTCCCTATGTGCGGTCTCGCGGGTTGGGTGGATTACACGCGCAAGCTCGACGACGAATTTCCGGCGATCTTCGCCATGACCGATACGCTCGCCTTGCGCGGGCCGGATGCCGAGGGCATCTGGAAGCACCGCAACGCCCTGCTGGGTCACCGGCGGCTGGCGGTCATCGACCTCAGCGGCGGCGTGCAGCCGATGTCCTATCGCTTTCCCACCGGCCAGGAGGTCACCCTCGTCTACACCGGCGAGGTGTACAACCACGATGCCCTGCGCGAGCGGTTGCGCCGGGCCGGACACGAGTTCCGCACCCGCAGCGATACCGAGGTGGTCCTGCACGCCTATCTGCAATGGGGCGAGCGTTGTTGCGAGTACCTGACCGGGATGTTCGCCTTCGCCGTCTTCGACGGCCGCGACGGCCACCTGCTGCTGGTGCGCGACCGCTTGGGCATCAAGCCGCTGTATTACGCGCGGCACCGCGAGGGACTGCTGTTCGGCTCGGAGATCAAGTCCATCCTGGCGCATCCGGAATTCGCCGCCAGGCTCGACGCGGTCGGCCTGGTCGACCTCCTGACGCTGTCCCGGGGCACTTCGCAGACGCCGTTCCGCGAGGTCCAGGAACTGCTGCCCGGCCACCTGCTGTCCTGGCGTCCCAATTCCCAGGCGAAGTTACGCCGCTACTGGGAGGTGCGCCGCCAGGAGCATGCCGACGACCTGCAGAGCACCGTGCAGCGCACCCGCGAACTGGTCACCCGCGCCCTGGGGTCGCAATTGCACGCCGACGTTCCGGTGTGTTCGCTGCTATCGGGTGGGCTCGATTCGACCGCCCTGACCGGCATCGCCCAGCGCATCGCGAAGGCGGAGCACGGCGGCGACATCAATTCATTCTCGGTGGACTTCGTCGGTCAGGCCGAGCAGTTCCGCAGCGACGACCTGCGTCCCGACCAGGACCAGCCGTTCGCCCTGCTGGCCGCGCAGTACATCGGCAGCCGTCATCGCACCGTGCTCATCGACAATGCCGAACTGGTCTGCGAACGAGCGCGCGAAGAGGTATTCCGGGCCAAGGACGTACCTTTCACCTTCGGCGACATGGATACCTCGCTGCACCTGATGTTCGGCGAGATCCGCCGGCATTCCACGGTGGCCATCTCCGGCGAAGGCGCCGACGAGCTGTTCGGTGGCTACGGCTGGTTCCGCGATCCGCAGGCGGTGGCTGCGGCGCGCTTCCCCTGGGCCTCCAGGGTGCATTTGCCGGCCGGCTTCATCGACGCCGGTTTCAACCGCCGCTGCGATCTCCTCCAGTACCAGCAGGCCAGCTACGACGATGGGCTGCGCCAGGTCGAACACCTGGCCGGCGACAGCCCGGAGGAGCGGCGGATGCGCGAGTTCAGCCACCTGCACCTGAAGCGCTGGATGGTGCTGCTGCTCGAACGCAAGGATCGCCTGAGCATGTGCAACGGCCTGGAGGTGCGGGTGCCCTACACCGACCATGAACTGGTGGAGTACGTCTACAACGTGCCCTGGTCGATCAAGAGCCGGGACGGCGAGGAGAAGTGGCTGCTCAAGCGGGCCTGCGCCGACTATGTCCCGGAAGCCGTGCTCAAGCGCCGCAAGAGCCCTTATCCGACTTCTGCCAACCTCGGCTACGAGCGTTTCCTGCGCGGGAGCGTGCGGCGCTTGCTGGAGGACGCGGCGAACCCGGTGTTCGGCATCGTTTCGCGGGAGTTCCTGGCCGCCGAACTGGAGCATCCGGAGGGGTACTTCAACACCCAGGTGAGCCGCCACAACCTGGAGACCGCGCTGGCGCTGGAAGGCTGGCTCAGGTTGTACGGGCTCTCCGCCTGAGCGTGATGCGGGGCGTGGCGGGCCCGGGCTGCTGTCCGGCCCGCCGGCGTCTTCAGGCGTCGGGCATTTCGCCGCGTTCGCCGAGCCCCACCGGCATGCCTTCCACGCCGGCATGGAACAGCAGGGCTTCCACCGGTTCGGCCCCGGCTATCAGGCGATGGATGATGTTCATCAGGCAACCCGCCGCCTCGCCTTCCAGCACCCGCGTGCTCTGGGCACCGTCGCGGGTCTCCAGGCGCAGTTCGCCCTTGAGCACGTAGAGCGCGCTGGGCATCGGATGGACCTGCCAGTCCAGGCGTTCGTGGGCGGCCAGGCTCAGGCGCTGCACGGTGAGCTGCGGCTGGCCGAGGGGATAGCCGAGGTAGAGCGAGCCGTTCCAGGCGCAGCCGCTGCGCAGCAGGGTTTCGCGGTGCGGACTGGTTGCGGCCGGGAGGTCGCGGCTGGGTGGGAACACATGCACGTGGCTGGGACGAAGGTCCATCGGGCGTCCTGCGCTTGTCGGTATTTTTCCTCAGTCAAGCCGGCTTTCACCGCCTGCTCCACTGCCGCTTCTGCTAGGCGGCAGCGGGCCATCAAGGGGGCGGTTGGTTCATCGCAGGCGGCGGCTTCCTCCTTTAGCCTCGGCGTATCGGCGGATAACGCTGCGCGTTATGCGCCCTACGGCTTCCCGATGAGAGGCGATGCCTTCTCAAGCCTCGCGGATGAACCGCACGGGTACCCGCTCGGTCAGCCAGACGCCGTTCTCCGCCTGGTGGAATAGGTGCCCGGCCAGGTGCATGTCGCGCGCGTCGATTTCCAGCAGAACCGGGTTGCCGTAGCGGCGGCCGACTTCCAGGGCGGTGGCGCGGCGGGCGGAGAGATGGACGTGGTGGCGGCTGCCGGGAACCAGGCCGCGCTCGCGGATGGAGTCGAGGAAGCGGCTGGCGGTGCCGTGGTAGAGCACTGCGGGCGGGACCGCGGGGGCGTAGGCGATGGCCACCGCGGCATGCGAGTGGCCTTGCACGGCGCGGATGCGCTGGCCATCGGCGGAGAGGGCGAAGCGCTTCTTGTCGTTGTTCTCGACCACCGCGCCGAGCAGCACGCGGTCGAGGGCGCGGCCGTCCCGCGCCGCGCCGGCGATCAGGGCGTCGATGTCGGCCCAGCCTTCGCCGTCCAGCGTCAGGCCGATGGCCTCGGGCTGGTGGCGAAGGACATAGCTGAGGAACTTGCTGGTGTCGTCGAGGGTTTTCCGATCCATTCCATGGTCCTTGTGCGTGCCATCCCGGCGCGGGAGCCTCAGGCGCCGCCGAGGAAGTCCATCTTGCCCAGTTCGACGCCGTTGTGGCGGAGGATGGCGTAGGCGGTGGTGACGTGGAAGAAGAAGTTGGGCAGGGCGAAGCCGAAGAGGAAGTCGCGGCCGTTGAAGCTGATCTCCTGGCCGCGCACCTTGAGGGTCACGTTGCGCTCTTCGGCGCCGTCCAGTTGTTCCTCGCGGATGCCCTCGAGGAACTCGACGGTGCGGGCGATGCGTGCCTGGAGTTCGTCGAAGGTGGTTTCCGTATCCGCGTAGCTCGGCACTTCCAGCCCGGCCAGCCGCGCGCCGGCGCCCTTGGCGGCGTCGCTGGCGATCTGCACCTGGCGCGCCAGGGGGAACATGTCCGGCGCCAGCCGGGCGTCGATGAAGATGCGCGGATCGATGTTCTTCGCTTCGGCGTGGGCGGCGGCTTTCTTCAGGATCGCCGAGAGGTTGCCGAGGGTGCGCAGGAAGGTCGGGATCGAAGCCTGGTAGATCGACAGGGACATGGACGTGCTCCAGACAGGGGATAAAGGTGCGTCGAAGGCGGCGCGTCCAGCAGTCTACCCGGCTTTCACGCCAGCGCCAGGGGGCCCGCCTCGTCCCAGTGCGGATCGGCCGCCATCCGTTCGACCAGGAAGTCCAGCAGCGCCCGCAGCGCCGGCGGCATCTGCCGGCGCGAGGCGTACACCGCGTGGATGCCGAGCACCTGCGGCGACCACTCCGGCAGCAGCGCCACCAGGCGTCCGCTACGGATCAGCGGGGCTGCCGAGTACAGCGGCTGCTGGCTGATCCCGGCACCGGCGGCGGCGGCCTCCAGCAGCACGGTGGATTCGTTGGCGCTGAGACTGCCACCCACCGGCACGCTGGTCGGCTCGCCGTCGCGCTCGAACTGCCAGAGACTGCGGCCGAAGTAGGAGTAGGTCAGGCAGTTGTGCAGCGCCAGGTCCTCCGGGCGCCGCGGGGTGCCGTGGCGGCGCAGGTAGTCCGGCGCGGCGCAGATCACCGAGCGGCATTCGCCGAGGCGGCGGGCGATCAGGTTGGGGTCGAGCTGGTTGGCGATGCGCAGGGCCAGGTCGATGCGCTCCTCCACCAGGTTGACCACCTGGCTGTTGACCTGCAGGTCGATGGCGGTGCCCGGGTAGCGCTCGACGAAGGCGGCGGCGGCACGGGTCAGCCAGGCCTGGGCGAAGGACAGGCTGCTGGTGATGCGCAGGGTGCCGCGCGGGCTGTCGCGGCGGGTCTGGCCGGTGGCCTGCATGGCGTCGGCCACGGCGAGCATCTCGCGGCACTGCGGCAACAGCTCCGCGCCGGCGTCGGTCAGGCTCAGGCGGCGGGTGCTGCGGTGCAGCAGGCGTGCGCCGACCCACTCCTCCAACTCGGCGAGGTAGCGCGAGACCATCGCCCGGGACATGTCCAGACGCTCGGCGGCGGCGGTCTGGCTGCCGCTGTCGATGACCTCGACGAAGACGCGGGTGGCGGTCAGGCGGTCCATAATTCGCTCGATCCATGCAACAAAGTTGTGATTATTGCGGGGCTTTTTGCGCGCTTTCAAGCAACTAACATGGCAAGCCTCTGATCCCACTGCCTGGAGAACCGCTCATGTCGCGCCATGGATTGCTTCGTTCCCTGTTCGCCGCCGCCGCCCTGCTGGGTGCCGCCGGCGTCTTCGCCGCCAGCGCCGAACCGCTGCGGCTGGAGGTCTACAACCCCGGCGAGAAGGCGATCTTCGCCGTGTCCTCGGAACTGCTGGTGGGCCAGCGCGAGGCGATGCTGATCGACGCGCAGTTCTCCCGCGCCGACGCCGAGCAACTGGTCAAGCGTATCCAGGCCAGCGGCAAGACCCTCAGCACTATCTACATCAGCCACGGCGACCCGGACTTCTACTTCGGCCTCGACGTGCTGAAGGCCGCCTTCCCCGAGGCGAAGATCCTCGCGACGGCGCAGACCGTCGCACACATCCAGGCGACCAAGGACGCCAAGCTGGCCTACTGGGGGCCGATCCTCAAGGACAACGCGCCGACGTCGCTGGTGGTGCCGGAGCCGCTGAAGGGCGACCAGTTGAAGCTGGAAGGCCATGCCCTGAAGGTGGTCGACCTGAAGGGGCCGAGCCCGGACCGCACGGTGCTGTGGATTCCGTCGCTGAAGACGGTGGTTGGTGGCGTGCTGGTGGAATCCGGTTCGCACGTCTGGACCGCCGATACCCAGACCCAGGCCTCGCGCCAGGCCTGGGTGGCGATGCTCGACCGGATCGAGGCGCTGCAACCGCGGCGCGTGGTGCCCGGCCATTTCACCGGCGAGGAGCCGAAGGGCCTGGACGGCGTGCGCTTCACCCGTGACTACCTGAAGGCCCTGGAAGCCGAACTGCCCAAGGCCAGGGATTCCGCCGCGCTGGTCGAGGCGATGAAGCGCCGCTACCCGAACCTGCCGGGCGAGGAAGGCCTGGAGCTGAGCGCCAAGGTGCTCAAGGGCGAGATGCAGTGGCCCTGAGCCGCGCCCGCCGATAGCCGCTGATCGAGGCGTCCCCTGCGGGGCGTCTCGTGGAGACCGAGATGAACGACCTCACCCTGCATTACCTCTACGATCCGCTCTGCGGCTGGTGCTACGGCGCCTCGCCGCTGCTCGCCGCCGCCTGCGAGGTGACGGGTCTGGACGTACGCCTGCATGGCGGCGGCATGATGACCGATGCCAACCGCCAGCCGGTCGGCGCCGGCCTGCGCCACTACGTGATGCCCCATGACCTGCGGATCGCCCAACTGACCGGCCAGCCGTTCGGCAAGGACTACTTCGACGGCCTGCTGCGCGACACCAGCGCGGTATTCGACTCGGCCCCGCCGACCGCCGCCGTGCTTGCCGCCGAAGCGCTCGACGGCCTCGGCGCGGCGATGCTGGCGCGGATCCAGCGTGCCCACTACGTCGAGGGCCGGCGTATCGCCGAGCGTCCGGTGCTGCTCGAGCTGGGTGCCGAACTGGGGCTTGGCGAGGGCTTCGCCGAGGCGTTCGACGCCTGCTCCGGCGAGCCGCTGCGCGCGCACTTCGCCGACAGTCGGCGGCTGATGAACCGTCTCGGCGCCGCTGGCTTCCCGACCTTCGCCCTGGCGCGCGACGGCCGCCTGCAGGTGCTCGACACCGGGCGCTACCTCGGCCAGCCGGACGACTGGCGGGCTTTCCTCGAAACGCAGCTGCGCCTTGCCGGCGGCAGCGGTGCCGTGGGCGGGGCCGCGGCGCCGCTCTGCCGCATCGACGGTTGCGCCTGAATCCCGCCGCCGCGCAAGCGGACTGAACTTGTCCGGCTGCGTCGTCCTCCCATGTAGACATGCCCGCTCGCCGACGCGAGCGGATGTCCATCCACAGCTCCGGAGGAGTCGACATGAAGAAGACGGCATCGGCGGTCTGGCAAGGCGGCCTGAAAGACGGCAAGGGCACCCTTTCCACTGAAAGCGGCGCGCTCAAGGACAACCCCTATGGCTTCAATACCCGCTTCGAGGGCGCACCGGGAACCAACCCGGAAGAGCTGATCGGCGCGGCCCACGCCGGCTGCTTCAGCATGGCCCTGTCGATGATGCTCGGTGAGGCCGGCCTGACCGCCGAACGTATCGAGACCCGCGCCGAGGTCACCCTCGACAAGCAGTCCGACGGTTTCGCCATCACTGCCGTGCACCTGGTGCTCAGGGCGCGCGTGCCGGGGGCGGACGCGCAGACCTTCGAGCAGATCGCCAACAAGGCCAAGGCCGGTTGCCCGGTATCCAAGGTGCTCAACGCGAAGATCAGCCTGGACGCCAGCCTCGACGGCTGAGCGGAACGCTTCCCCAGCCCGGCGAACTGGCCCTGGCCTGCCGCAGTCGAATGCGGCAGGATGCGCTGCGCAGCACTCGGCTGCCAGGCATCGACGAGGAGTGACGGGTCATGAAAACCATCGGGCTGGGGATTGCCGCCTTGCTGTTCAGCGCCACGGCGCTGGCCGCGCCGAAGCCGTGCGAGGAACTCAAGGCGGAGATCGAGACCAAGATCCAGTCGGCCGGGGTGACCTCCTACACCCTGGAGATCGTGCGCAACGACGAAGTCAGCGACCCGAACATGGTGGTCGGCAGTTGCGAGAACGGCACCAAGAAGATCATCTACCAGAAGAACGACGACTGAGCCGCTGCGTTTCAGTACGGCGGGCAGCGGCTGGTCTGGAAGTTCGAACGGGCGACCACCTCGCCACGCTCGTCGCTCAGTAGCGCCAGCGCCCTGCGCAATTGCGGGCGCACCTCCAGGCGATAGCGCCGGCCCGCCTCGAAGCCGTCATAGACCACCTGCTGGTAGCAGTTGATCTGCACCGGCTCGCCGAAGCCGCCGCCCCCGCCGCCGGAACCGCCATAGAGTTCGTACTGGAAGCGCACCTCCAGCACATGGCGTCCCGGAGTGACCTGGAAGTAGCGCCCGTCGCTCAACCGCTCGCCGTCCAGGCGCTCGGCCAGCAGGGTGTTGGCCGGCGCGCTGCGCAGCTCGACCCAGGCCATCTGCGGGTCCGGCTGCGGCAGCGGTCCGGCGCAGCCGGCGAGGAGCAGCAGCGCGAGCGGGACGAGACGGGTGAGTGGACGCATGGGGCGGGCTCCGGAGGGCGTTCAGCTCCTAGCATAGCGCCCTCGCCTTGCGCCGTTCAGACCTTCGCGCAGCGCCCCTCGCGGCCGCGCGCCAGTTCCCTGTTGTCCTGGTCGTAGAGCTTCGCCCAGGGACGGAAGCCGATGTGCCCGGCCTCCAGGCGGTAGCGCTGGCCGGCGCTGAAGTCCTTGAACTTGAGGTTGAGCTGGCAATCGCGCCAGAGCGGGCTGTCCACGGGGCCGATGTTGGTCGGGTCGACGGTGAACTGGTAGCGCACCGTGAGTTCGCGGGTGCCGGGATCGACCTCGAAGTAGCGCGTGCGGTCCCAGCTCTTGTCGTCGACTTCCACGGCGGCGAGATCGGCGTCGGGCTGGGTATCGAGGTCGACCCAGGCGCGGTTCGGGTCGGGGGTGGGCATCAGCAGTGAGCAGCCGCTCAGGACGAGCAGGCCACCGGCAAGCAGCAGCGTACGCATAGAAGACTCCGAAGCTCCTTTAACCCGGCCGCCATCCGTCGCGCCTTGGAAAAACGCCTTGCGTTCCTCCGCCTCGCCGGATCGCGGACCGGTGCTGGTAGGGCGGCGGGCGGTCCGCGTGCTGTGCTATGTTCCGCCCATGCCACGCCGCCTTCGCCATCCGCTTGCTGACCTTCGACTGCCCCGTTGGGTTCCCTGCCTGGCGCTGTTGGCGCTGAGCGGTTGCTCGACCGTCTCCTACTACGGGCAACTGGCCAGCGGCCAGTTCGCCCTGCTGCGCGCCCGCGAGCCGGCCGCCGCGGTGATCGCCGACCCGCAGCGCGACGCGCGCTTGCGCGAACGCCTGGCGAAGGCGGAAAAGGCCCGGCAATTCGCCAGCGAACGCCTCGGCCTGCCGGACAACCGCAGCTATCGCCTGTACGCCGATATCGGCCGGCCCTACGTGGTATGGAACGTGTTCGCCACCCCGGAGCTGTCGCTGCAGCCGGTCACCCATTGCTTCCCCATCGCCGGCTGCGTGGCCTACCGCGGCTACTACAGCGAGGCCGCCGCGCGCGCCGAGGCGGCGCGCCAGCGGGCGCTCGGCGACGACGTCTACGTCGGCGGGGTGCAGGCCTACTCGACGCTCGGCTGGTTCGACGATCCGATCCTCAGCAGCATGCTGCGCTGGGACGACGAACGGCTGGCGACCTTGATCTTCCACGAACTGGCGCACCAGAAGTTCTACCTGCGCGACGACACCGCCTTCAACGAATCCTTCGCCACCTTCGTCGAACAGGAAGGCACCCGCCAGTGGCGCGAGTATCGTGGACTGCCGCCGGCGGACGGCCGCGAGGAGAAGCGCCGCGAGCAGTTCACCGCGCTGGTCCTGGCCAGTCGTGCGCGCCTCGAAGCACTCTATGCCGGGCCGTTGGACGATGCCGCCAAGCGTGCCGGCAAGGCTGCCGAATTCCAGCGCCTGCGCCGTGAGTACGCGGCGCTGAGCCAGCGCGAATGGGGCGGCGAGTCGCCGTTCAAGGCCTGGATCGACGCGCCGTTCAACAATGCCAAGCTGCTTCCCTTCGGCCTCTACGACCAATGGGTGGCGGCGTTCGCCGTGCTGTTCCGCCAGGTCGGCGGCAACTGGCCGGCGTTCTATGCGCGGGTCCGTGCCCTTGGCCAGCTCCCCCTGGCGGAGCGCCAGGCGGCGTTGCAGCGGCTGGCCGCCGCAGCGCCCTGACGCCTGCTCAGGCGGCGAGCTGGTCGGCGTAGCACCAGCGCGTGGCCAGCCGGCCGATCGGCCAGAGCAGCGCCAACAGGCCGACGCCGAGCAGCGCCACCAGCAGCGTATAGCCGATGCCAGCGGGCGCCAGGCCGAGGATCATCAGCAGCGCCAGCCCCCCGCCGACCGCCAGCAGCGCGACGCTCCAGAGCAGCATGGCGACCACCGCGAGCAGCAGCGCGCGGCCGGCGGCGAAGCGTTGCAGGCGCGCCGGCAGGCGCGTGCAGACGGCGCCGAAGAGCAGCGCCGCGGGCAGCGCCACGCCGCTCAGGTACAGGCCGTATAGCCAAGGCTCGTCGTAGCGCAGCAGGGCGTAGGGAAGGAACTGCATCAGCTTGAAACACAGCGTGGCGAAACACAGCGCGGCGCCCAGGGCGACCTGCCAGGCAGCGACGCGGGCTTCTTCCCCTTCGGCCAGGCGCGGCGAGTTCACCCGGCTGCCGAGCAGCACCAGCCCCAACGGCAGCAGGCTGCCCAGGAGCAGGTAGACCCAGCTCATCGCTTCGTTGAACGCCATCAGCCAGACGCCGTAGCTGGATTGCGCCGTCACCCACTGGTAGAACGGCAGCGTCAGCGGCGCCAGGCCGATCCCGGCGAGCATGCCGCAGACCAGGTTGAGCAGACCGTAGCCGATCAGCAGCAGCGCCAGCGGGCGGAACTCGACGAGCTGCCGCTTCTCGCGGTAGGCATGCAGCACCAGCAGGTTGGCCGCCGCGTAGAACACCAGGCCGGTGAACCAGTGCGGCGCCATCAGTTGCAGGTGCTCGGAGAAACGCTGGCGGATCTCGCCGATGTCGTTGTACCACTGGATGCCCAGGCTCACGGCGAAGGACAGGCAGGTGACCAGCGCCAGCACCGCGATGAACGCATAGGGCTGGGTGGTGGCGGGCACCTCTCTGGCCGGCGGCTGCACCGGGGCGGTGGGGGTGGCGAAGGGATTGTCGGTCATGTCAGGCGTCCTTGTCTGAAACGGAGCATGGGTCAGTGGGATTCCAACACCTGCCGCAGGGCGGCGAGGTCGGCGCAGTAATGGGTCGGCTGGTGCGCGCGCAGTTCGTCTTCGCTGCCGAAGCCGTAGCCGACGCCGATGCAGGCGACACCGTTGCGACTGGCGCCGAGCAGGTCGTGCATGCGGTCGCCGATCATCAGGCAATGCTCCGCTGCCAGGCCTTCGCTGTCGAGCAGATGGCGGATCAGTTCGTCCTTGTGCGTGCGGGTGCCGTCCAGCTCGCTGCCGTAGATCGCCTTGAAATGACGGTCGAAGGCGAAGTGGCGGGCGATCTCGTGGGCGAACACGCCGGGCTTGCTGGTCGCGACGTAGAGCGTGTGGCCGCGTCCGACCAGGGCTTCGAGCAGCTCGGGAATGCCGTCGAACACGCGGTTCTCGTAGAGACCGGTGACCCTGAAGCGCTCGCGGTAGTGGTTCACCGCCTCCCAGGCGCGCGCTTCGTCGAAGCCGTAGGTCTGCATGAAGCACTGCAACAGCGGGGGGCCGATGAAGTGTTCCAGGCGCGCCAGGTCCGGCTCGTCGATGCCCAGGCGGGCGAGGGCGAACTGCACCGAGCGGGTGATGCCCTCGCGCGGGTCGGTGAGGGTGCCGTCGAGATCGAAGAGGATGTTCGGGTAGCGCAGCGCGGCGTCACGCATGGTAGTCCTCGGCGATGTGCAGGTCCTTGAGCTTCACGTAGTTGCCGGCGGTGTAGGCGAAGAAGCCGCGCTCCTTGTCGCTCAGCGGACGGGCCTTCTTCGCCGGACTGCCGACGTAGAGGAAGCCGCTCTCCAGCACCTTGCCCGGCGGCACCAGGCTGCCGGCGCCGAGGATCACTTCGTCCTCGATCACCGCGCCGTCCATGACGATCGAGCCCATCCCCACCAGCACCCGGTTGCCGATGCTGCAACCGTGCAGCAGGACCTTGTGCCCGACGGTCACTTCGTCGCCGATGCTCAGCGGAAAACCGTCCGGGTTGAAGGGGCCGGCGTGGGTGATGTGCAGCACGCTGCCGTCCTGGATGCTGCTGCGCTGGCCGATGCGGATGCGGTGCATGTCGCCACGGATCACCACCAGCGGCCAGACCGAGCTGTCGGCGCCGATCTCGATGTCGCCGACGAGCACGGCCGAGGGATCGACGAAGACCCGCTCGCCGAGCAGTGGCGTTTTGCCCTGGTAGGAACGAATGGTCACGATAGTTTTCCTCAGGCTGCGGATGCCGCCGATTGTATTTAAGATGGTCGGGTATTTCCTTAGCCAAGGTTGCCAACGTGAGCGCGAATCCCCTTCTGCAGGCCTACGACCTGCCGCCTTTCTCCTCCATTCGCCCGGAACACGTGAAGCCGGCCATCGAGCGGATCCTCGCCGATAACCGCGCCGCCATCGCCCGCCTGCTGGAAACCCAGCGCGAGCAGCCGACCTGGAAGGGCCTGGTGCTGGCGATGGACGAACTCAACGACCGTCTGGGCGCCGCCTGGAGTCCGGTCAGCCACCTCAACGCGGTGTGCAACAGCGCCGAGCTGCGCGAGGCCTACGAGGCCTGCCTGCCGGAGCTGTCGGCCTACTCCACCGAGCTGGGGCAGAACCGCGCCCTGTTCGAGGCCTACGAGGCGCTGGCGAAGAGCCCCGAGGCGGCCGGCTTCGACGTGGCCCAGAAAACCATCCTCGAACATGCCCTGCGCGACTTCCGCCTGTCCGGCATCGACTTGCCGGCGGACAAGCAGAAGCGCTACGCCGAGGTGCAGTCGCGCCTGTCCGAGCTGGGTAGCCGTTTCTCCAACCAGCTGCTCGACGCCACCCAGGCCTGGACCAAGCATGTCACCGACGAAGCCGCGCTGGCCGGCCTGACCGATTCGGCCAAGGCCCAGATGAAGCAGGCCGCCGAGGCCAAGGGCCTGGACGGCTGGCTGATCAGCCTGGAGTTCCCCAGCTACTACGCGGTGATGACCTATGCCGATGACCGCGCCCTGCGCGAAGAGGTATACGCCGCCTACTGCACCCGCGCCTCCGACCAGGGCCCTAACGCTGGGCAGAACGACAACGGTCCGGTGATGGAAGAGATCCTCGACCTGCGCCAGGAGCTGGCCGGCCTGCTCGGCTTCGCCAACTACGCCGAGCTGTCGCTGGCGACCAAGATGGCCGAGTCCAGCGACCAGGTGCTCAGCTTCCTCCGCGACCTGGCGGTGCGCAGCAAGCCGTTCGCCGCCCGCGACCTGGAGCAGCTGCGCGCCTACGCCGCCGAGCAGGGCTGCACCGAATTGCAGAGCTGGGACGCCGGCTACTACGCCGAGAAACTCCGCGAGGCGCGCTACAGCGTGTCCCAGGAGGCGCTGCGTGCCTACTTCCCGGTGGACAAGGTGCTTTCCGGCCTGTTCGCCATCGTCGAGCGCCTCTACGGCATCCAGATCCGCGAACTGCACGATTTCGAACGCTGGCACGCCGACGTACGCCTGTTCGAGATCCTCGAGAACGGCGAGCACGTCGGCCGCTTCTACTTCGACCTCTATGCCCGCGCCAACAAGCGCGGCGGTGCCTGGATGGACGGCGCCCGCGACCGCCGGCGCGACGCCCAGGGCCGGCTGATCGACCCGGTGGCCTACCTGGTGTGCAACTTCACCCCGGCGGTGAACGGCAAGCCGGCGCTGCTGACCCACGACGAGGTCACTACCCTGTTCCACGAGTTCGGCCATGGCCTGCACCACCTGCTGACCCGCGTCGAGCATGCCGCCGCCTCCGGGATCAACGGGGTGGCCTGGGACGCCGTCGAGCTGCCCAGCCAGTTCATGGAGAACTGGTGCTGGGAGCCGGAAGGCCTGGCGCTGATCTCCGCCCACTACGAGACCGGCGAGGCGCTGCCGCAGGACCTGCTGGAGAAGATGCTGGCGGCGAAGAACTTCCAGTCCGGGATGATGATGGTCCGCCAGCTGGAGTTCTCCCTCTTCGACTTCGAGCTGCACGCCACCCACGGCGACGGCCGTAGCGTGCTGCAGGTGCTCGAGGGCATCCGCGACGAAGTGGCGGTGATGCGTCCGCCGGCGTACAACCGCTTCGCCAACAGCTTCGCGCACATCTTCGCCGGCGGCTACGCGGCCGGTTACTACAGCTACAAGTGGGCCGAGGTGCTGTCCGCCGATGCCTTCTCGCGTTTCGAGGAAGAAGGCGTGTTCAACCCCGATACCGGGCGTGCCTTCCGCGAGGCGATCCTGGCCCGCGGCGGCTCCCGCGAGCCGATGCTGTTGTTCGTCGATTTCCGCGGTCGCGAGCCGTCCATCGACGCCCTGCTGCGTCACTCCGGGCTGGTCGGGGAGGCCGCATGAGCCCGGCGATCACCAGGAAGCGCTTCATCGCCGGGGCGGTCTGCCCGGCGTGCAGCGAACAGGACAAGATCCAGATGTGGGAAGAGGACGGCGTGCCGCACCGCGAATGCGTGGCCTGTGGCTACGCCGACACGCTCAACGCCCAGGGTCAGTCGATCCCGAAGGAGCTGGGTACGCGGGTCAACCAGAACGCGCCGAAGCCGGCCAACCCGAAGGTGCAGTCGGTGCAGTTCTTCCCCAATCCCAAGCTGAAGAAGAAGCCCGACGCCTGACCGCTCGCCGCCGACCGGCGGCGATGGCTGTGGGTCGGGGCCCGGTGCGATACTGTATCCATATACAGTATTTCGCCGGGTTCCCCTCATGAGCGCTCCCCTGCCCCCGCGCGGTCGCGGTACCGCCAGCAACCCCCTCAACCGCTTCGCCCCGACCCACAGCGAGGCCTTCGACGATGGCTGGGAGCAGGACGTGCCGCCGATCCAGCTCACCGAGGTGCGCGAGGAGATCGCCCGCACGGTGATCTCCCGCAACCAGTCGCCGGACCTCCCTTTCGATCGCTCGATCAATCCCTACCGTGGTTGCGAGCATGGCTGCATCTACTGCTATGCGCGGCCCAGCCATGCCTATTGGGACCTTTCGCCGGGGATCGATTTCGAGACCCGGTTGATCGCCAAGAGCAACGTCGCCAGCGCGCTGGAGCAGGAACTGAGCAAGCCCGGCTATCGCTGCGCGCCGATCAACCTGGGTGCCAATACCGACCCCTACCAGCCGCTGGAACGCGAACGCCGCCTGACCCGCCAGGTGCTGGAGGTGCTGCTGCGCTTCCGTCACCCGCTGACCATCGTCACCAAGGGCTCGCTGATCCTTCGCGACCTCGACCTGCTGCGCGAACTGGCGGAGCAGAACCTGGTGGCGGTGATGATCAGCCTGACCACCCTCGACGACGAGCTGAAGCGCATTCTCGAACCGCGCGCGGCGGCGCCCTCGGCGCGACTGCGGGCGATCCGCACGCTCAGCGGCAACGGCATCCCGGTGGGCGTGCTCTGCTCGCCGATGATCCCGATGGTCAACGACATGGAGCTGGAGCGCCTGCTCCAGGCGGCGCGGGACGCCGGCGCGCGCAGCGCCGCGTACATGCTCCTGCGCCTGCCGCGCGAAGTCGGCCCGCTGTTCGAGGAATGGCTGGCGGCGCACTACCCGCAACGCGCCGAGCATGTGATGAGCCTGGTCCGCCAATGCCGTGGCGGCGAGGTCTACGACAGCCGCTTCGGCCACCGCTTTCGCGGCCAGGGACCGTTCGCCGACCTGCTGGCGCAGCGTTTCGCGGTGGCGATGAAGCGCCTCGGGCTGGACCGCCGCGAGGGCTTCGGGCTGGATTGCAGCCGGTTCGCCGTGCCGGGGGCGCAGATGGCGTTGTTCTAGCGTTTTCCCCGCGGCGCAGCATTTCGTATAGGGCGGAGTAGCGGCGGAGCGTGCCGGTGGCGATATCCGCCCTGCGGGAAGAACCGCTGCCGCCGGGAAGCCGGAAACGTCGGAAGCAGCCGTCCCGGCGAACGCTCGCCCTTCAGGTCGGCCGGGTCAGCGCGCCAGGCCCATCAACGAAACGGCGACCCGAAGGTCGCCGTCGCGTTCGTGCTGGTAACGAGGCCGATCAGGCCTTGGCGCAGCTCGGCGGTGCCCAGTCGCCCATGTCCGGGCTGTTGCAGACTTCCTGGATCATGCCTTGGCCCCGGGAGGCCACCTTGTTGCCTTCGCTTTGCGCGTCCTGGGCCTTGCGGATGGTCTGCTCGGTGGCGACCGCTTCCTTCGGCACCTTGGGATTGCTGCCGGTCTTGGGCTTGCTGCCGCCTTTCGTAGTGCTGGCGCGGTTCTCGGCCTCGGCGACCTTGGTCACTTCGGTGCGCGGTACGCCGACCTGCTGCAGGTCTTTCTCGTAGGCCTGGGTGTAGTTGTTGATGTTCTCGCCGGCACGGCCGTTGGCGGCGACCAGCAGGGCGTTGGTCTCCTGCAGGCCGCTGACGATCTCGGCCAGGCGCTTGCGCCCTTCGGCTTCGTTGATCGACTTGTTCTTGCGGCCGTCGAGCAGGGCCTTGAACTGGCTCTGGTAGCAGCTTTGCGCCGACTTGGCGTAGGCCACGCTACGGTTGATCTCGACGGTGCTGCGGTCGACGTCGGTAGCGTAGGAGCCGATGCGCGCGCGGTCGTCGCTGATCTGCTTCTGTTTCTCCATGTAGTAGCCCGCCGCGCCGCCGGCCAGGGCGCCGCCTGCGGCAGCGAGGGCGGCATTGCGGCCGCGGTTCTCGTCGCTGGCCAGGCCGCCGGCCAGGCCGCCCAGCAGGCCGCCGGTGATGGCGCCGGTGATGGCCGAGTTGCGCACCGCGTTATCGGTGCTGCGCAGGTGCGACACCGGCTCGTAGCAGGACGGGTAGTATTCCGCGCGGGTGGTCTGTGCGACCGAGCCGACGCCGCTGCTGGCGCAGCCGCTGAGCAGCACGCCGCTGGCGGTCAACAGGCAGAGCGCGTAGCGCGCCGAGGTGATCAAACGGTTTTCGCTGGGTTGGCTCATTGCATCTCACTCCTGGTTTGATGAACCGCCCGGCTGCCGAGAGGTGCCGGACGGAACTCCTTCAACGCCCGCTGGACGCGAGCAATTCCTTCAATACCGCCTCCGGCTCGGCCCGGTGCTGCTGGCGATAATCTCCGACGTGTTTGACGAACAGGGTCGCGCGCTTGACCAGGCTCTTGCCCAGAACCGGGTTGCGATTGAGTTCTTCCTGGATGCGCTGGAACTGCGCCTGGATCACCGCGTCGGTGTAACGGGTGCCGGTGGCGAGGTTGTCGATGTAGATGGCCAATGCGCCATCGAGGGCGCTGCGCCCGTTGGCGATGGCGCCGGCATAGAGCTGGGCGGTCGCCTGATCCCTGGCTGCCACGGCTTTCTCCCTGTCCTTCTTGAGGTTGGTCAGGCGTATGTTGTAGTTGTTGATCGTCTCGGCGACCAGTGCCGCCGACTGTATCAGGTTTCCGGCGGCCTCTTCGCGCTGCCGGGCGATCAACGAAACGTTACGCTTGAGTTCCTCGTTTATCTGGGCCAACTGCGCCTGCATCTGCGGGTCGCGGGTGGCGGCAATGATTCCGTCCAATTGCTTGGTGGGATCTTGAGCGTCATCGATGGCATCGGTCAATGCCGCTAGTCGGCCTTCCTTCTGCCATTGGGCGAACAGCTCGGGATAGCGCGAGCGCGGCGCGGACAGCGCGCCGATGGCGACGCGGAAACCGGTGGTCTCGTTGCGCTGTTCGCTGCCGTCGGCGGCGAACAGCGGGTATTCGCGGCGCATCCCGGTGAATAGAGTCATCTCGCCTTCGAGATAGTTCCCGCCCTTCACCACGAAACCGCCATATGTGCCCTGCCGGCGTCCGGCGTGGACCAGTTGGAAGGACTCCTGGACCATCTCCGCGGCATTGCCGATCACGTCGAACAGGCCCAGCGGGTTCGGCCGCTTCATCCCTACCGGCAACAGTCGCGCGGCCTGGCCGGTACCGCCGGCGACCTGGTTGTACACCGCCCAGTCGCCCAGCGGGCCTTCCTGGTCGCTGCCCTCGACCTTGCGCGGGAACAGCCGGCCTTCCAGTTCCTGGCGGCTGACCGCCTGGCCGCCGCGCGCGGCGAACTCCCACTCGACCTCGGTGGGCAGGCGGACGAAGCCGATGCCGCCGTCCTCGGGATTCTTGCCGCGGCCGCTGACCGGCAGCAGATCCGGGTGGTTCTTCAGCAGCCAGGCGCTGTACACCGCGCCGAAGCGTTCGGCGTCGAAGCGCGAGAGGTCGACCTTGGGCAGCCGCGCGGCCATCCCGCCCGGCACGTCGCAGGCCGGCGCTTCGCCCTGGCCGGAGAGCGCGGCCGCCTGGCTCATCACTGCGGCGTACTGGCGGGCGGTCACCTCGTACTTGCCGATGAAGTACAGCATCGGCTTCAGCGGGGTGCCGGCGGCAGGCTTCGGCAGGCTGGCGGAGAGCTTCTGCTGCCAGGCCGGTGCCAGGTCGGCGAGGCTGAACTGGCCGTTCACGTAGTCGCGCCGGTAGCCGGAGATGAACGACTGCTGGTAGCCCGCCTCGCCTTCGTTGAAGGCGTAGCCGAGGTTGACCTCGCGATCGTCGAGGGCGCCTTCGGCGAGTACGTAGACATGCCGGAAGACCATCTCGCCGCCACACGGCAGCGGCAGGGCGACGTCGTCGGCCAGCGGCTTGGGATTGTCCGGCGAGTCGCCTTCGGCCCAGGCCGGCGCGGCAAATGCCAGGCAGGCGCCGAGGGCGAGCGGAAGAATGGCTTTCTCAAACATCGCGTAATCCCTCTGCGGCTTCGATCCGCGCCGCGCGCCAGCCGCCGCTGGCGGCGGCCAGGACGCTGCACAGCAGCGTGGCGAGCAGCGCCGTCAGGTAGTGGCTGGGCAGCAGGCGGCAGACGAACTCGCCGCTCTGGTTGTCGAACAGGTGGTTCAGCGCGCCGGCCGTGGCGGCGTACAGCAGCCCGGCGAGGAACAGGCCGAAGACGGCGCTGAACAGCGCCAGGAGCATGACGAAGCCGACCAGCGCGGCGGTCGGGAAGCCCAGCAGACGCAGCACCGCCAGGGCGCGGCGCTTGCGTTCGACGGCGGCCAGGCTGCTGGCGGCGATGGCCGCGAAGGCACCGCCGATGGCCAGCGCGGCGACGATCCAGAACACCAGGCCGAGGTTGCGGCTGAGGCTGCGCACCTGGGCGATGGCCTCGGCCTGGGTGGCGACTTCCACGCCACTCGCGACGAAGTGCCGGCGCAGCCCTTCCACCGCATCGAGGTCGCGGGCGTACAGGCGGAAGCCCGGGTAGATGCGTGCGCGCGGGGTCTCGCCGGCCTTCCCCGGCCAGCCGTAGGCGGCCACCGCGCGACCGTCGCGATAGTCCTCGGCGGCTTCCAGCAGGGCCAGCGGGGCGAACAGCGCGTCGCGGGCGAAACGCTCCTGCGGCAGCACCGCGAGCACTTCCAGCTCCAGGCGCTGGCTCTGTGCCTGGCCATCCATGCGCCGGCCGATGCGCGCGACGATGCGCTCGCCAGGCTGGGCGCCGAGTTTTTCCGCGGCGCCGTGGCTGAGCACCACGCGGGTCGGCCGGTCGGGTTGCGGCAGGCCGGCCAGCAGCGGGTCGCCAGCGGCGCTGGGAATCATCTCGACGCTCAGGGCGGTCTCGCCGCCGCCGCTGAGGTCGGCGGTGGCGGCGATCTGCCGGGTGCGCGGCACGGCGAAGGCGACGTCCGCGCGTGCGGCCAGGGCGGCGATGTCCTCGGCACGGTAGCGGGCGCCGCCGACCGGAATGATCTCGCGCACAGAAGGCGCGCGCTCCAGCCGCTCGGTGAGGGTGCTGACCAGGCCGTACTTGAGGCCGAACAGCACCAGCAGCGGGGTGATCACCGCCGCCAGGGCGAAGATCGCGCAGAGCGACAGGCGCGCCTCGCCGCGATAGTCGGCCCAGGCCAGCGAGAGCAGCAGGCCGGCGCGCATCAGCCGACGTCCTCGAGGCAGGCGCCGACGCTGTCGTCGGCCTCGCGTTGCCAGCGGATGGCCAGGACTTCGAGTCCGGCGGCGCGGGCCAGGCGCTCGTCGTGGGTGGCGACCACGGTGCAGGCGCCGCGCTCGCGGGCCTGTTCCACCAGCAGGCGCATCACCCGTTCGGCGTTCAGCGGGTCGAGCGCCGCGGTCGGCTCGTCGGCCAGCAACAGGCGCGGCGCATGCGCCAGGGCGCGGGCGATGGCGACCCGCTGGCGCTGGCCGACCGACAGCGCCGCCGGTTTCTTGTCCAGCTGGTCGCCGATTTCCAGCCGCTCGGCCAGCGCCTGCACGCGCTCGGCGGACGGGGCGCCGAGCAATGCGCAGGGCAGTCCGATGTTGCGCCGCACATCGAGGAACTCGAGCAACCCGCCGCTTTGCAGCACGTAGCCGCAGTGCTGCCGGCGCAGCGCCGCCAAGCGGTCCTGGCGGCCGTCGCGCCAGAGCGCGGCGATGTCCTGTGGGCGTTCCCCGGCGAGGAATTCGAAGCGCCCGCCCGGGTCCGGCGCCAGGGCCAGCGCCAGCAGGTCGAGCAGGGTGCTCTTGCCGCAGCCGCTGGGGCCGACGATGGCCAGCTGGCGACCCGCGCGCAATTCCAGCGCCGGCACCCGCAGGCGGTAGCGCTGGCGACCGGCGCCGTGGCTGCGGGCGACCTCGTGCAGGCGCAGGATCATGGCAGCGTCGACAGCGGCACGCGGTACAGCGCGTCGCCGGCGTCGGCGTCGCCGAACCGGACCCAGTTGGCGACGTCGTTGTGGAAGGTTTCGTAGAGGCGGATCTTCGACTCCAGTTCGTCGATGAAGTCCTGCTGCTCGGCGACGCTCAGCGACAGCCAGAGGTCCTGGGTCATGTTCAGCGACTTGCTGCGGTACGGCAGGCCTTCCAGGTATTCGCCGAGCACGCCGCTCTGCGCCAGGTTGCTGCCCTTCACCAGTTGCGCCGGGTCGCGGCTCATGTAGGCGCTGGCGCTGGCGATTTCCTGGAAGAAGTCCTTGGGCGAGGTCTGGGTGCGCTTGGCCGCGTCGACGATCAGTTTCAGCGACTGTTGCAGTTCGTTGAGTTGCAGCTTGCTCAGCAGCACGCAGACCTGGAACGCCGGCAGCGCCGGGTTGGTCAGGTCACGGTCGGCGGTCCAGGCGGTGACGACCTGCGGCGCGCGCACCGGGTCGCGGCGACCGAGGAATTCCATCTGCATGGCGTAGCCGATGGCCGCCGACTTGCTCGCCACGCTTGGCGCGGCGTCGAAGCGCGGCGCCTGCGGCTTGCGGTTGCCGGCGTCGTGGACCAGGTCGGCGAACACCGTGCCGATCTCCTTCACCGTGTTGCCGAAGGCGTTCACCTCGCCGCCGGCCACCGGGATGTAGAGGTCGGCGATCTTCGGGTTGGCGTCGGCGGTGAGGCTGCGGTACTGCTGCTCGGCGTAGCCGTGGTTGTTCTTCCCGGCCGGGGTGCGCAGGTGCAGCGCATAGATCTTCACGCCCTTGCGCAGCGCCGCCTGGCGGACCTCGGCCTCGTTCATCTGGGTGCGCCCGAGCGGGTCGTTCTTGCGCAGCGCGCCGGCGTCGGTGACCAGCAGCACCACGCGCCCGGCGTAGGGCGACCAGTCCATTTCGTCGACCGCCTGCATGATCCCGGCGAAGGCGTCTTCGTTGAACGAGTGGCTGGAGACGTCGGTGGCGCGCACCTGGCTGCTCAACTCGGCGAAGCGCTGCGCGTCGTTGCCCGGTTGCAGCGGCACCAGGGTCTTGCTGACGTATTCCAGGCCGGGGGTCTTGTCGGTGTTGTTGCGGAAGCCGACCAGGCCGAAGCTGACCTTGTCCAGGTCGCCGCGCTCGCCGATCTGCCGCTGCAGGCCGTCGATCACCTCGCGCACGCGGTCGATGTAGGGCTGCATCGACACCGAGGTGTCCACCACCAGGACGATGCCGGTGCGGAAGGTGTCGCTCGCCGCGCCGCTGGCGCCGCCCCGCCCGGCCTGGCCCGGCGCCTGGGGTGCCGTGGCGCTGCCGCCGGGGTCGATCGAAGCGACCTCCAGCAACTGCGCCGGCTGGCCGTCGGCGTCGAAGCTCTCCTTCGAGTCGAAGATCGGCAGCAGGTAGAACTGGTCCTGGGGGATCGCCCGGTCGTTGGGCTCGACCGCGACCACCTGCGGATCGCCCTTGTGGTCCACCGCCTGGGTCAGGGTGTCGCGCGCCGCGCGGGTATCGCCGAGCAGGCGTTCGACCTGCTCGGCGCTGTTGAGGAACATCACCGGCGCGCGGCCGGAGCGTTCGGTGAACTTCAGCACCAGGCTCTGCTTCCAGTCGCTCACCGCGCTGGCCGGCAGCCAGCCGTCGCCCTCGCCGTTGCTGGAGGCGCCGACGCGCAGCCAGGGGCTGCCGCCGACCTGCTTGCGGGCGTACACGTAGAGCACCGAGAAGGCCGGCACCGCGCCGGCCCGGGGCGGGCCGCCAGCCTCGGCGGAGATGGCCGCGCCGGGTTTGGTCAGGACGCGCTGGAACAGCGTCTTCTTGCCTGGCATCAGCAGCGGACGCTCGCCGCCGTCCTGTTCGGCATCGGCCACCGGGGTCTGCTGCTGCGGCTTGTCCGCCGGCGTCTGTCCCAGCGGCGCTGGATCGGCAGCGCTCGGCGCGTCGCCCGAGCCCAGCAGCCACCAGGCGCCGCCGCCGATCGCCAGGAGCACGGCGGCCGCGGCGGCGGCGATCAACGGCGTGCGGCTGCCGCCGGCACGTGGCTTCGCCGGCGGCAACGGAGGCGGCGGGGGCGATGGCGGTTTCGCCGCTTGCGACGGCGGAGGCGGAGGCGGCGTGGCGCCGCCGGCGCTGGGCGTGACCGGCGGCAACTGGATCGACACCGGTTGCAGGCCGCCGAGGTCGGCGGGCGGCAGGGGCGCGGGTTCGGCCGGCGGCGGGTTGCTCGCTCGCGGCGAGCCCTGCGGCGTCGCCAGCGGACGGATCTGGGTGGCTTCCAGGGCGCTCGGCGCCAGGCGGTCGAGGGCGGCGATCAACGCGCCGGCGGTGGGGAAGCGCTCGGCCGGGTCCTTGGCCAGCAACTGGCGCAGGATGTCCTGGTAGCGGCCCTGCTCGATCGGCAGTTCCGGCAGCGGCTCGGTGAGGTGGGCCAGGGCGGTGGAGAGCGAGTCCTTGCCGTTGTAGGGCAGCTTGCCGGTGAGGATCTCGTAGAGCACCACGCCCAGCGCGTAGAGGTCGGCGCGGCCGTCGATCTCCTGCCCGCGGGCCTGCTCCGGGCTCATGTAGCTGGGGGTGCCGACGGCGAAGCCGACCTGGGTGAACTGGGTATTGTCCTCGATCGACTTGGCGATGCCGAAGTCCGAGAGCACCGCGGTGCCGTCGGCGCGGAACAGGATATTGGCCGGCTTCACGTCTCGATGCACCAGGCCCTGGGAGTGCGCGTAGCCGAGCGCGGCGGCCACCTGCCGTACGTAGACCAGGCCCAGCTCGGGATCGAGGCCCTGCTGGATGCGCTCCTTGAGCGTGCCGTTGGGCAGGTATTCCATGGCCATGTAGTAGCAACTGCCGACGTTGCCGATGTCGTGGATGGTCACCGTGTTCGGGTGCGACAGCCGCGCCAGGGTCCGACCTTCGCGCAGGAAGCGTTCGGCGAAGCTCGGGTCGGCGGCCAGCGCCGCGGCCATCACCTTCAGCGCCACCTTGCGCTGCAGCGAGCGCTGGGTGGCCAGGTAGACCGTGGCCATGGCGCCTTCGCCCAGCTCGCGTTCGATGTCGAATCCCGGAAGTTCTATGTCCATGTCCGTCTCAGAAGGCCCTGACCACCAGGGCCGTGATGTTGTCCGGGGCGCCGCGGGTCAGGCCCAGGTGGACCAGGCTGCGGACCACCGCATAGGGATCGCTGTGGCTGAGCACGTCGCGCAGTTCGCTGTCGTCGGCGGTCTTGTTGAGGCCGTCGCTGCAGAGCAGGAAGCTGTCGCCGGGCAGCACGTGCAGCGCGGCTTCCGACAGTTCCAGTTGCTCGTGCACGCCGACCGCGCGGGTGACCACGTTGGCGCGCGGATGGTGGCGCGCCTCTTCCTCGCTGATCAATGCGTTGTCGAGCAGCTCCTGGACGTAGCTGTGGTCCCGCGAGATGGCTTCCAGCACGCCGCCGCGCAGGCGGTACAGGCGGCTGTCGCCGGCCCACAGGCAGCTCGCCTGGTTGCCGCGCGCGGCGAGCAGTACCAGGGTGCTGCCCATCACGCTGACGCCACGCAGGCCGGCCTCCTGGCGAACCCGCTCGTTGACCTGGGCGAGGCCGGTGCGCAACGCGCCGACGTAGGCCGGTAGCGAGGAGGCCGCCGGGATGCGCCGCAGGGTATCGACGATCAGGCTGCTGACGAAGTCGCCGGCGGCGTGGCCGCCCATGCCGTCGGCGACCACCCAGAGTCCCGACTCGGGGGCGTCGAGACTGGCGTCTTCGTTGACCTTGCGGACCATGCCGACGTGGCTGTAGCTGGCCGACCTGTAGTAGCTGACTGAGTTGGGCACCATCAGTTGTCCTTAACCGGGTATGCCGGGAAAGAGCGGGATCACCTCGCCCTCTCCGGTGAGGAATCGTCCGAACGCCGGCGCCGGCGGCAGGCCCTGGTAGCGCATCAGGCCGGCGGAGATCCGTGCCGAGCCGCGTCCCCACCAGTGGCTGGCGCCGTCGCAGGCATGCTGGGCCAGCGCGGCGAGGCGCTGCGCCGGGGTCACCGCTTCGCTGCGCAGCAGGTTGCCGCTGATCAGCGATTGTTCGATGCGCGGTCCGCAGGGAGGGGCCGGGAGCTGCGCCACCGCCTGCTCGAAGGCCTCGACCTCGGCCTCCGGTTCGAGGGTGGAGAGCAGCAGGCTCTCGACCTGCTCGAACCAGCCGTCGTCGCCGCCGACCAGCCCGCCGAGGTCGGCGTTCGCCGGCAGCAGGCAGGCGACGGTCAGCGGGAAATAGCGACCGACCCGGTCGATGCTCGGCATCACCACCCCGGCCACCGCTTCGCCGCCGAGCAGGCCGGGGGCGATGGCGAAGCGCCACAGCGGGCTGGTCAGGTAGGCGTCGAGCCAGGCCGCGCCGAGTTCGTCCTGGCTGGCGCGCATGCCGCTGGCCAGCCAGGCGTCCCAGGGTTCGACGAAGGTGTTCGGCAGGCCGCGGCTGACGAAATCGCCGCGGCCGGCCAGCTTGCCGTAGAAACCGACGCTGTTCAAAGGCGCTCCGGGAGGCTGAAGCCGGACACGACCCGGCTCTTGAAGGGGTTGAAGGCGCTGCTGGCGCGCAGCTCGCAGGCGATGCTGGAGCCGTCGATGCGCAGCCGCAGGGTGAAGCGGTCCGGCGAGTTGCCGCGTTCCAGGTCCGACTGGTCGAGCAGGCGGAACCAGGCCCAGGGGCCCTCCAGGGTCAGGCCGGAACGGCCGCTGCTGGGCGGCGGCGTCACCGTCAGGCGGACCACGCCGAGGCCGTTGGCGCTCGGCCACTGCATCGCCACCGGGCGGCTGGGGCCGTGGTCGTAGGTCAGCTGCTGGCCGTCGAGGTCGAGGATGAACTGGCTGATCGCCGCGTCCATGGTCACCGGCTTGAGTTCGAAGCGCACCGCCGGCTGCATGCCGCCGGAGCGGAAGAAGGCGTCGCGGATCGCTGCCGCGCGCTGGAAGGTGTGCAGCACGCCGGGGTTGATGCCGAGCTTCTGCGCCGCGCCGGGCTGCCAGCGCCAGGTGCTGGCGGAGGTGTCGACGTAGGGTTGCAGGTACTGGCGGAAGTAGCTGTCCATCACCCCACCGGCACCGAAGAAGTGGCCGAAGTCTTCCAGGGTGGCGTCGCGCGAGCTGCCGGCGGCGATCGGGTAGCGCCCGGCCAGGGACTGCCGGTAGACGCTGACCACGTCGCTGATCCAGGCCGCGTTGAGCTGGTTGCGCACGCTGCCCATCATGCTGCTGGTGGTGGAGTTGACCACGTTCTTCACCAGTCCCTGGACCACCGGCGGCTGGCGCTCGGCGCTGAGGGCAACGCGCGAGGCGGCGGCTGCCACCTGGTTCTTGGCGTCGCCGAGCAGCGAGTCGCCGCTGGCTCCGGCCATGGCGCTGACCTGTACGTAGAGCGCGTTCATGTCCTCCAGCAGGCTGTCGATCGGCGCCGGCTCGTTGCCGCCCTCGCCCTTGCTGACCAGGCTGTTGAGTTCGGCGAAGTGGGCGCTGATCGGGTCGCTGTCGGCCTGCTGCGGCTGTTCGCGGGCGCCTTGCTCCTCCTCCTGGCCGACCAGCGAGCCGAGGCGCTGCTTGAGCTTGTCCACGGTGCCGTCGGCGGCCTTCTTCACTTGCGCGGCGACCAGCCGGTCGCCCTTCTGCAGGTCGGTCTCGCGGGCCACCGCCTCGAGCAGCTTGCGGAACGGCGAGGTCGGCCCGGAGAGAATGCGCAGCACGTCGGCGGCCTGGGTGACGTTGGTGATCGGCACCACGGTGAGGTCGGCGAGCAGGTCGTCCCATTGCCGCAGGTAGTCCTGGAAGTACAGGCGACGCACGTCGAGGGCCAGGTTGGCGGCATCGCCGGCATCGTTCAGGTCGCGCCCGAGCACCCACTGTTCCTCGGCGATGGTGCCGGCCTGGCTGAGGCTGGCGGTGAGGAACACCTCGCGATAGCCGCGGTAGGTGAAGAAGCCGCTGAGCGGGTCGGTGAGCGGCTTGCCGCTCTTGCGCGCGAACACCAGCGGCGCGTCGCGGCCGGCGGCGTCGCTGATGCGGAAGTCGGGCACGTCCTTGGGCAGCCTCTGCCGCTTGACCCGGTCGTAGACCCGCTGCGCCACCGGCAGTTGCTGCAACTGGCGGCGCAGGTCCTCGACCAGGTCCTGGTCCAGGCGCGCCGACGGCGGCCGTCGTTCGAGCAACGCGTCGAGGTGCGCGTGCAGCGCCTGGCGCTGTTCCGGCGAGAGGTCGCGCGGCAGGTTGCGTTCCCAGTCGAGGCTGATCCAGGCCTTGATGAAGTCGGCGTCGTAATGGTCCGGGCTGCCGAGCATCAGGTAGGCCTTCAGGCCCTCGTAGAGGAAATCGCTGCTGCCGCCGGAGCGCAACTGTTCCTCGATGCGGGTCACCAGGCGCGGGGCGAACACCGCGATCAGCAGCTTGCGGTAGACGCTGGCGGACTCCTCGCCGAGCATGTCGCCCTGGTACAGCCCGTAGCCTTCGGCCCAGCTCGGCGCGTCGCCGGCGAGATTCTGCACCGCGTTGAGCTGTGGCAGTACGGCCAGGACGTCGCGCTGGGCCGGGCTCAGCGACTCGATGCCGCGCGCCAGCGGGTCGACGCGCTGGTCGACCGCGGCGATGTAGCTCTGGTTGGCGCGGTAGCTGGCGATCCATACCGCCGTCACCGCCAGCACCACCAGCGCGGTGGCGCTCAGCGCGCCGATGGTCAGCCACTTGCGGCGGCGCTCGACCTTCGGGTTGGTGCCGACCAGGCCGCGTTCGCCGAACGCCACTTCGCGGAACAGCCGCTCGATGAAGTAGCTGCGCCCGGTTCCGGTCTGCCGCGCCAGGTGCTGGCGGTCGAGGTTCATCGACTGCGCCATGCTGCCGATCAGGCGGTCGATCGGACTGCCTTCCTGGGTTCCGCTGGTGAAGTACAGGCCGCGCAACAGCGGGCGTTCCTCGTAGGGGTTGGGCTTGAACACGCCGTTGAGGAACTCGCCGAGGCATTCGCGCAGGGCGGCGAATTGCTGCGGGAAGCCGTAGACCAGGTCGCGCCGCGCCGGGTCGCGCTCCTGCTGCAGGCGTTCCACCAGGCGCGCGGTGAGACGCTGTTCGAGCAGGGCGAATTCGCTGTCGAACACCGCCAGCGGGCCTTCCGCGCTCTTGCCGTCGTCGAGGGCGAAGGTCATCCCCCAGACCTGCGCGCGTTCCTCGCGGTTCAGGCTGTCGAAGAACTCCATGAAGCCCGGCACCAGGTCGAACTTGGTCAGCATCACGTAGATCGGGAAGCGCACCCCGAGCTGCTGGTACAGCTCCTGGATGCGTGCGCGGATCGCCTGGGCATGGGCGGCGCGCTCGGCGTCGCTGCCCAGCAGCAGGTCGGAAAGGCTGATGGCGATGAACGCGCCATCGATGGGGCGGCGCTTGCGCTGGGTCTTGAGTAGGTCGAGGAAGCCCAGCCAGGCGGCCTTGTCCACCTGGGCGTGGCTGTCCTGGGTGGTATAGCGGCCGGCGGTGTCCAGCAGCACCGCTTCGTCGGTGAACCACCAGTCGCAGTTGCGCGTGCCGCCGACCCCGCGGATCGCCCCGGCGCCCATCTGTGCGGCGAGCGGGAAGTCCAGGCCGGAATTCATCAGCGCGGTGGTCTTGCCCGAACCGGGCGGGCCGATGATCACGTACCAGGGCAACTCGTACAGGTTGCGCCGCTCGCTGCCGCCCAGCTTGGCCCGCTTGAGCAGGGCCAGGGCCTCGTCCATGCGTTGCTTGAGGGTCGCCAGCTCTTCGGCGGTGGCGACGCTGGCGGCGTCCGGCGCGCTGACCTCGGCGAGACTCTGCATGACCTTCGCCGCGTTGCGCCGGGCCTGCACGATGCGCAGCACGCGGAAGCCGATCCAGACCAGGAACAGCAGGACGATCAGCACCCAGCGGCTGGTCGCCGAGGCCAACGGTTCGTAGTTGCCCAGGCGCAGCAGCGGGCCGAGGAACCAGATGATCAGGCTCAGGGCGAGCAGGCCGAGCACCGGCACCACCCAGCGCGCGAAGAAGTTGAGGAAGCCTTTCATTGCGCGCCCTCCGCGAATACGGTGATTTCCACCCGGCGGTTGCGTGCGCGGCCTTCGGCGCTGGCATTGGTCGCCACCGGCTCGGTGTCGCTGCGCCCTTCGGCGGTGAAGCGGCCGGCGTCGCCGGTGGTCGCGCCGAGCAGGTCGGCGACCTCCTGGGCGCGGGCCTGGGACAGTTTCCAGTTGGACGGGTAGCGCAGCGTGGCGATCGGCCGGTTGTCGCTATGGCCGGTGACCAGCACCTGGCCCTTGACCTTGCGCAGGGCGTCGGCGATGCGCAGCAGCAGCGGCTGGAACTCGTCGCGCACGCTGGCGCTGGCGCTGGCGAACAGCTCGTCGCCGCGGATGGTCACCACCGAGCGGTCGACGGCGTCCTCCACCGCCACTCGCTGGGCCTTGATGTCGTCGGCGAGGAAGCGCGCCAGGCGTGGCCGTTCGATCACCCGCGGCTGCACCGCCGGGCGGTCGATGGCCTGCACCGGGATCTCGCCGATGGCGTGGATGCGCTTGAACACCGGCTCGGCGTCGGCGGCCAGCTTCATCCGCAGGCCGAATAGCAAGGCCAGCAGCAAGGCCAGGCCGATGGCGATACCGACCCACGGCGGCAGGTATTGCGAAAGGCGGTCGCGCATCACGCTGAGGCCGCGCCAGTGCGGCGACAGTTCGTGCTCGTACTCGCCGCGGGTGCTGCGGATCACCGCCGCGGTGCGCTCGCGCAGCGCCTCCAGTTGGCTGCGGCCGTCGTGCATGACCCGGTAGCGGCCTTCGAAGCCGAGGCTGGTGCACAGGTACAGCAGCTCCAGCAGGTGCAGGCGCTGGTGCGGGTTCTGCAGGCAGTGTTCGAGCAACTGGAAGACCTTCTCGCCGCCCCAGGCCTCGTTGTGCAGGGTGATCAGCAGGCTCTGCTTGCCCCAGTCGCTGGTGCTGCCCCACGGCGTGCTGAGCACCGCTTCGTCGAGGGCGGTGCAGAGCACGTAGCGCGCCAGCATCACTTCGTCCGGCGCCACGCCGGCCTGGCGTGCCTTCTCCTCGAACTGGCGCAGGTAGCCGAGCAGTTGCGCGCGCAGGCTGGCCGGCGCCGGATGGGCGATGGTGTTGCGCAGGCGGGTGAGCATCGCCAGCAGTGGGCCGGCGGCCTGCTCCAGCGGGTTGAGGCCGTCGCCGCGGCCGCTCAGCGGCGCCAGGCTGGCCATCGGCGGCGGCGTGTAGGGATCGCCGCCACGGGGGCCGGCGGCCGGTTCCGGGGCGCGGCCGCCGGGACGCGGCATGATCATGGTGCGGTCGTCGGGCGGGCTTCCGTTGCCGCCGCCGGCCGGGGTGCCGAAGGGATCGTCGATGGGAGGCATCGTTGCTTATCCTCGAATGGCCCAGAAGGCCAGGTTCAGCCCGGGGAACTGGCCGGCGATGTGGAAGGCGAAGCCGCCGGAGTGCGTCAGCTGCTTCCAATGCGCGCTGCCGCGGTCCAGTTCGAAATAGGTGGAGCCGGCGTGGTAGGGGATCTGCCGCGGCGCCACCGGCATCGGCAGCAGGCCGATACCCGGCAGTTGCAGGTTGACCAGGTCGCGGATGTGCTCCACCGAGCCGACCTTGGCCTGCTGCGGGAAGTGCCCGCGCAGGCTCTCGCCGGGGACGTCGGCGCGCACCACCAGGACGAAGCTGGCGTTGTCGATCAGGCTGCGGTCGCTGAGCATCGCGACGTGCACGCCGTAGGCCTTCTCGACGATCGGGATGGCGATCGCCTTGGCGTCGATCACCGTCGCCAGCGCCTGGCGCAGGGCGAGCATCACCGGGGCGAAGCTGGCGGCCAGGTCGTCGTGGTTGTACACAGGGTACTCCTCGGGACGCCGCTGGCTGGCGGTGAAGGTGCAGAACTCGCCGGCCAGGGCCACCAGTTCGCGGTACAGCTCCTGCGGGTGCAGCGGGCGCACGCGGGACAGGTGACCGGTGAGGGCCTCGGCGCGGTTGACCAGTTGCAGCAGCAGGAAGTCGGCGATTTCCGAGGCGCCCCCGGCGCTGGAGGCCACCACCCGCCCGGCGAGGGCTTCGCCGCGCTGGTGGAGCAGGCCCAGCAGCTCCTTGGCGAAGGACGCCAGGGGCGGCGCGGCGGCAATGTCGAGTACCGGCGGCAGGTAGTCCTCGTCCAGGCTCAGGGCCTGGTCCGCGCGCTTCTCGCGGACCCGCGCGACGCCCACCGCGGCGTATTCGCCGAGGCCGTCGCGCTCGGTCAGCAGGCGGAACGCCTGGCTGCCCAGGGCCACCGGGGCGCGGCTCTCGAAGGCGGCATTGTCGTCGCGCACTTCCTGCACCTGGCTGACGTAGCGGGCGCCGCCGAGGGCCTCGCCCTCCTCTACCGTGTCGCGGGTGCCGACGCGCTTCAGCGGCAGGCCGAGGTAGACGATGCCATCGCGCAGGCTTTCCTCGACATTCAGCGGCGCCGGCGCCGGATCGTCGGCGGGGATGTTGAACGGCGTACCATCCGGCAGCACGCCGCGGGCGCTGACGATGGCCAGCTTGCCCTGGGTCAGCAGGGCATCGTCCAGCTTCAGCTCGGAAAAGCCCCAGCCGCCCGCCAGGAGCGAGCGGCAGCGGCCATCCACCAGGGTTTCCAGGTAGCGGTCGTGCTGCTGGAAATGCTGTGGCCGCAGGAACATGCCTTCGGACCACACCACGCGGTTATTCCAGGACATAGGGACTCCGAAGGTTCAGGGCGCGGGACGCGCGACGATGCCGATGGCCTGCGCGCCGAGCGTGATGTCGAGATGGCTGGTGCGTTGCCCCGGCACGTCGAGGACCTGGCGCCAGGTGGCGCGGTCGAGGTCGCGGTAGGCGGCGACGAAACCGAGCTGGCGGGTCTGCTCGTCGAGCGTGCGTTCGATGCGCCGTTCCTCGCCCGGACGCAGGAGGAACTCGTCCTGCTCCACCAGGTCGCCACCGAGGGTCGACTGGGCGTTGTCGGTGAGGGCGAAGTAGTCGGCGCGGCCGAACGCGGTGTCTTTCTTCAGCTCGTACAGCCGCAGGCGCAGCGGCGCCGCCTGGCCGGCGGCGGACGGGTTGAGGTTCGGTGCGGCGTGGAGCCAGATCACCACCCGGGTCGGCGGGGTTTCCGGCGGGCTGGACGAACAGGCGGCGAGCAGCAGCCCGAACAGCGCGACGATCAGTTTCTGCATGGTGTCGTCCTCATTGACGTTGTTTCTCCTGGTGTTCGTTGGCGTCAGGAACGCCGTAGTCGAGCGCTGTGTTCCTCGTAGGCGCGGCTGAATTCGCGGCCGAAAAGCTCCTGGAAGTCGTCCTCCGCCTCGCGCAGGATCTTCGCGTACAGCTCGGTGAAACTGTCCCAGTTCTGTGCCTGGCGGGCCCCCGGCAGCAGGCCGGAAAGCCCGGCCGGCTTGCCGAAGCGGGCTTCCAGCGCGGCCGGTTCGAAGCGCGCCAGGAGGTGGCGGATGGCGGCCTGCACGCCGGCCATCACCGCCAGCTGGTGCGCCTTGAGGTCTTCGAAGCTGTCGGCCACCGCGCGATCCGGCGCCATGAACGCCTGGTTGTCGCGGCGCAGCAGGAGCAGCATGGCTTCGTCGACGTTCGGCGCGAACTTCAGCGGGTTGTTCTGCACCGGCTGGATCATGGTCTGCGCCATGCGGAACTCGCCCTTCAGGCTGGCCCGCGCGCGCAGCACGTCCACCAGTCCTTCCACCAGGCCGCGATAGCTGCGGCCGATGGCTTCCATCTGCGCTTCGGCGCCGGCCGGGTCGACCTTCAACTGGGTCATGCCGGCGCCGCGCAGGAACGCCTGCAGCAGGTCGCCGCCGGCCGTCGCGGCGGCGCTTGCCGGTGGCGTCGGCGCCGCCACGCTGGCTGGCTGTGGCTGTGGCTGTGGCTGTGGCTGTGGCTGTGGCTGTGGCTGTTGGGTGATCCCCGGGTCGGCGAAGGGCATCGCCAGCGGCGTCGGTTCGGCCGCTGGCTGCGGCTGGACGACGGGCGTGGCGCTTGGCGCGGGCGTGTTGCCGAGCAGTTCGGCGAACGGGTCCCAGTCGGCCGGAATCAGCGGTGCGCCGCCAGCGGGCGGTGGCGCCGGGGTGGTCGCGGGGGGCAGCGGGATCACCGGTTCCGGCGGGCGGAAGTCGTGCTGTTCGGCCGGTACATGGTCCGGACGCGGCGCCGCGCCGGGCGGCGGCGGGGTGAGGAAGTCGAACAGGTCGGGCTTGGTGTCCAGCGGCGAGCCGCCCTGGAAATGCGCCGTCACCGCAGGGTGCGGGGTGGGCGCCGGTTCGGCGAAGGCAGGCGCCGATCCGGCGGCCTGCCGGCTCATCAGGGCGTCGAAGCTGGTGAACGGATCGGTCTGCGGATTGCCGCTGCCGGGCAGGGCGATGTCATGGCCGAGCTGGACGAGGATGTCGTATTCGCCGAGGCGGACGGTCTCGCCGTCCTGCAGCGGCTCGCTGTTGCCGCGGCGCAGGCGGTGCCCGGCATTGACCAGCAGCACGCCGTTGGTGCTGGTGTCGGTGAGGTAGTACACCCCGTCGCGGTTGAGGATGGTGCAGTGGCGGCTGGAGACCAGGCGCTCCGGGTCCGGCAGGACCCAGTCGTTGTCCGGGCCCCGACCGATGGTCAGCTGTCCCTGGTCCAGTACCTTTTCCGAACACTGACCGGGGGTCAGCTTGTGGTAGCTGGTGATGGTCAATCGCAGCGGCATTGCTACTCCTTGCATTGCCAGCGCCCGGCTCTTCCAGGCGCTCACCCCCGTGCCCGAGGGATTTCGGTTCGCATCCAGGCTGGCCCGACGGCTTTCCGGCGTTTCGTCGCCTCGGGAAGACACATCGGGTGGTACCGGATTATAAAAGACTAATCCTACGTCTTTTAAAGATTTGTCCGATCTGCGGTGTCATGCAACTAGTGGCGTTGTGCCTTCCTTGACAAGCCTTGCGGCATGCCTCAAGAATTTTGCCAACCTTTCGAGTCATCCGATATTCATCAATGGCTCCTACAAGATCCGACGGAGTGGATCTTACAAGCGAAGGTGAGGGCCGCGCAGCGGCTCCGATGATAGGGAGATCGTCACCGTGCTGGATGTACCCGTTTTGCTGGCCGCCGTATCCCCGGACTCGCCCTGTGGCGACGATCTGGAGTACGACGCCGCGTTCCTCGAACTCGAACGCATCGCCCAGGGCCAACCCGAGCGCCAGATGGGCGATGCCGTGCTGCCCGCCGAGCCGCCGGAGTGGCCGCGCGTACGCGCGCTGGCCAGCGAACTGTTCGGCCGTAGCAAGGACCTGCGGGTAGCCAACCTGCTGCTGCAGAGCAACGTCGCCCTCGACGGCCTGGACGGGCTCGCCGAAGGCCTGCTGCTGGTCCGCGAGCTGCTCGGCCAGTACTGGGACGGCGTCTATCCGTTGCTCGACGCCGATGACGACAACGACCCCACCTTCCGTATCAACGCCCTCACCGGCCTGGTCGCCGAACCGCTGCTGCAACTGGTCTGGGCGATCCCGCTGGTGCGCTCGCGGGCGTTCGGCCCGGTCAACCTGCGCGCCGCGCTGAACGCCGCCGGGCTGCAACGCTTCGCCAGCGAGACCCTGAGTCCCGAGCAGATCGCCGGCGCCTTCGCCGATGCCGACGCCGATGCGCTGGCCGCCACCCGGCGCGCCCTGGATGGCGCCCAGGAACATGCCCTGGCCATCGAGAGCGGCGTCGCCGAACGGGTCGGCTCGGCCCAGGGACTCGACCTCGGTCCCCTTCGTCAACTGCTGCGCCAGGCCCTCCAGGTGTTCGACCTGTACGGCCCGCAGGGCGCCGGCGAGTCCTTGGCGCCGGGTGCCGAGGCGGTCGCCGACGAGCAGGTGGGTGCCGCGCCTGTCGCAGCCGTCGCCGCGCCGGCACCGCGAGCCAGCGGCGAGATCGCCAACCGCGAAGACGTCCTGCGCCAGCTCGATCGCCTGCTCGAGTATTACGTTCGCCACGAGCCGTCGAGTCCGGTGCCGGTGCTGCTCAAGCGCGCCAAGACACTGGTGACGGCCGACTTCGCCGAAATCGTGAGGAATCTCATCCCCGATGGGATTTCCCAGTTCGAAACCCTGCGAGGCCCGGAAAGCGAGTAACGCCTAGCGGCCGTCCGGGCCAACGCTGCAAGCCGCCGGGGCGATTCCGACGGCGCTAACAACCGCCGTCGCGCGAGGGAGAAACAAGATGGGAAGCACTACCAGCAGTCAGAAGTTCATCGCCAGGAACCGGGCGCCACGCGTGCAGATCGAGTACGACGTGGAGCTGTACGGTGCCGAGAAGAAGGTCCAGCTGCCCTTCGTCATGGGCGTCATGGCCGACCTCGCCGGCAAGCCCGCCGAACCCCAGGCGGCGGTCGCCGACCGCAAGTTCCTGGAGATCGACGTGGACAACTTCGATGCCCGGCTGAAGGCGATGAAGCCGCGGGTGGCCTTCAACGTACCGAACGTGCTGACCGGCGAAGGCAACCTGAGCCTGGACATCACCTTCGAGAGCATGGACGACTTCAGCCCCGCCGCGGTGGCGCGCAAGGTCGATTCGCTGAACAAGCTGCTCGAGGCGCGTACCCAACTGGCCAACCTGCTGACCTACATGGACGGCAAGACCGGCGCCGAGGAAATGATCATGAAGGCGATCAAGGACCCGGCCCTGCTTCAGGCCCTGGCCAGCGCGCCGAAGCCCAAAGACGACGAGCCGCAGGCGTAAGAGGATTCCAGCATGGCCGAATTGAGCACCGAGAACCTGGCCCAGGGCCAGACCACCACCGAGCAGACCAGCGAGTTCGCCAGCCTGCTGCTGCAGGAGTTCAAGCCCAAGACCGAGCGCGCCCGCGAAGCGGTGGAGACCGCCGTGCGGACCCTCGCCGAGCACGCCCTGGAGCAGACCAGCCTGATCTCCAACGACGCGATCAAGTCGATCGAGTCGATCATCGCGGCGCTTGACGCCAAGCTCACCGCGCAGGTCAACCTGATCATGCACCACGCCGACTTCCAGCAACTGGAAAGCGCCTGGCGCGGCCTGCACTACCTGGTCAACAACACCGAGACCGACGAGCAACTGAAGATCCGTGTGCTGAACATCTCCAAGCCGGAGCTGCACAAGACCCTGAAGAAATTCAAGGGCACCACCTGGGACCAGAGCCCGATCTTCAAGAAGCTCTACGAAGAGGAATACGGCCAGTTCGGCGGCGAGCCCTATGGCTGCCTGGTCGGCGACTACTACTTCGACCAGTCGCCGCCGGACGTCGAGCTGCTCGGCGAGATGGCGAAGATCTCCGCCGCCATGCATGCGCCGTTCATCTCCGCCGCCTCGCCGACGGTGATGGGCATGGGTTCCTGGCAGGAACTGTCCAACCCGCGCGACCTGACCAAGATCTTCACCACCCCGGAATACGCCGGCTGGCGTTCGCTGCGCGAGTCCGAGGACTCCCGCTACATCGGCCTGACCATGCCGCGCTTCCTGGCGCGCCTGCCCTACGGGGCGAAGACCGATCCGGTGGAAGAGTTCGCCTTCGAGGAAGAAACCGACGGCGCCGACAGCAGCAAGTACGCCTGGGCCAACTCGGCCTACGCGATGGCGGTCAACATCAACCGCTCCTTCAAGCTCTACGGCTGGTGCTCGCGGATCCGCGGCGTCGAGTCCGGCGGCGAGGTGCAGGGCCTGCCGGCGCACACCTTCCCCACCGACGACGGCGGCGTGGACATGAAGTGCCCGACCGAGATCGCCATTTCCGACCGCCGCGAGGCGGAGCTGGCGAAGAACGGCTTCATGCCGCTGCTGCACAAGAAGAACACCGACTTCGCCGCCTTCATCGGCGCGCAGTCGCTGCAGAAACCCGCCGAGTACGACGATCCGGACGCCACCGCCAACGCCAACCTGGCGGCGCGCCTGCCCTACCTGTTCGCCAGCTGCCGCTTCGCCCATTACCTGAAGTGCATCGTTCGCGACAAGATCGGTTCCTTCAAGGAGAAGGACGAGATGCAGCGCTGGCTGCAGGACTGGATCCTCAACTATGTCGACGGCGACCCCGCCCACTCCACCGAGACCACCAAGGCCCAGCACCCGCTGGCGGCGGCCGAAGTGGTGGTGGAGGAAGTCGAAGGCAATCCGGGTTACTACAACTCGAAGTTCTTCCTTCGCCCGCACTACCAGCTCGAGGGACTGACGGTATCGCTACGCCTGGTATCCAAGCTGCCTTCGGCCAAAGAGGCCTGAGGCATTCAACGACAGCGCCTGCCATGGTGGCGGGCGCTTGCATAGCGTAGTGGCGCGAGCCACACGGGAGGAAAGATGGCTGTTGATATGTTCATCAAGATCGGCGACGTCAAGGGTGAGTCCAAGGACAAGACTCACGCCGAGGAAATCGACGTGCTGGCATGGAGCTGGGGCATGTCCCAGTCCGGGTCGATGCACATGGGCGGTGGCGGCGGCGCCGGCAAGGTCAACGTGCAGGACCTGTCGTTCACCAAGTACATCGACAAGTCCACGCCCAACCTGATGATGGCCTGCTCCAGCGGCAAGCACTATCCGCAGGCGAAGCTGACCATCCGCAAGGCCGGCGGCGAGAACCAGGTCGAGTACCTGATCATCACCCTGAAGGAAGTCCTGGTGTCCTCGGTGAGCACCGGCGGCAGCGGTGGCGAGGATCGCCTGACCGAGAACGTGACCCTGAACTTCGCCCAGGTCCAGGTCGACTACCAGCCGCAGAAGGCGGATGGCGCGAAGGACGGCGGTCCGGTCAAGTACGGCTGGAACATCCGCCAGAACGTGCAGGCCTGATGAGCCGGCTGCCGGTCATGGCGTGGCCAGGCCATGCCGTGGCCGGTGCGAGCGCCCGCCATGCCGGGTGCCGAAGGCGCGCGCGGCGCGCCGCGGACCTCGTCCGCCCGACCTCCTGCCGGAGGTACTGAATTCCACCGGGTCGTCCGTCGCGTCCGCCGGGCGCCATGGCCGACCCTTCATTCGCATCCGGGCGCCTGGGCTCCCGGCTACAGGGAAGTATCGCGATGATCGCCGAAGAACTGTTGCGCGCCGGGCGCCTGGACGATGCCTTGAAAGCCTTGCAGGAACAGGTGCGCAGCCAGCCGTCGAACGCCACCCTGCGGATCTTCCTGTTCCAGCTGCTGGCCGTGATGGGCCAGTGGGCGCGGGCGCAGAACCAGCTCAAGGTGGTCGGCGAACTGGATGCCTCGGCGCTGCCGATGGTACAGACCTACTCCACCGCCATCGACTGCGAGGCGCTGCGCCGCGAGGTGTTCGCCGGGCGCCTGACGCCGGTGATCCTCGGCCAGCCGGCGGAATGGATCGCGCCGCTGTTGCAGGCCCTGAGCCTGGATGCCGAAGGCCACGGCGAGGCCGCCCAGGCCCTGCGCGAGCAGGCCTTCGACGCCGCGCCGGCGGTGCCCGGGCGGATCGGCGAGGCGCCGTTCGCCTGGCTGGCGGATGCCGACACGCGCCTCGGTCCGGTGCTCGAGGTAATCGTCAACGGTCGCTATGCCTGGTTGCCGATGAGCAACCTGCGCAGCCTCAAGGTCGAGGCGCCGAGCGACCTGCGCGACCTGGTCTGGCTGCCGGCCGAACTGACCCTGGCCAACGGCGGCGCCACCGTCGCGCTGCTGCCGGCGCGCTACGCGGAAACCGTCGAGCACGGAGACGACGCCGCGCGCCTGGGGCGCAAGACCGAATGGCTGGACAGCGGCCTGCCGGTCGGCCAGCGGCTGTTCGTCACCGATGCCGGCGAGACCGCGCTGTTCGACCTGCGTGAGCTGGACTTCGAGCCGACGGACGCCTGACATGGCCGAACTGACCCTCCAGGAGCGCCTGCAGCCGTCGCTGCTCGACCGCCTCACCGACGACGAGCCGGGCAACCTCAAGGAAGCCGCGGAGCGCCGGGTGCTGACCCTGAGCCAGCTGAAGGCCTCGGTGCTGCGCGACCTGGCGTGGCTGTTCAACACCACCTCGCTGTTCGACCCCGGCCCCGCCGCACGGATGCCGGCCGGCAACTCGGTGCTCAACTACGGGCTGCCGGCGCTGGCCGGGCACACCGCGTCGAGCGTCGACGTGCATGCCATCGAGGCGCTGCTCACCGAGACCATCGCCACCTTCGAGCCGCGCATCATCCGTTCTTCGCTGCGGGTGCGCGCGCAACTGCTGCCCGGCGAGATGGACCACAACGCCCTGAGCTTCGAGATCGAGGGTGATCTCTGGGCCGAACCGGCGCCGCTGCGCCTGCTGCTGACCACCAACCTGGACCTGGAGACCGGCCACGTGCGCGTCGCCCAGGGCGAGCGGAGGCGTACATGAACCCGCGCCTGCTCGAGTACTACAACCAGGAATTGCAACACATCCGCGAAAGCGCCGCGGAGTTCGCCGAGGAGTTCCCGAAGATCGCCGGGCGCCTGTCGCTGTCCGGCTTCGAGTGCGCCGACCCCTACGTCGAGCGCCTGCTGGAAGGTTTCGCCTATCTCACCGCGCGGGTCCAGCTGAAGCTCGACGCGGAGTACCCGACCTTCACCCACAACCTGCTGGAAATCGCCTACCCGCACTACCTGGCGCCGACTCCGTCGATGACCGTGGTGCAGCTGCGCCCGGACCCCAACGAAGGCGCCCTGAGCAGCGGCTTCAGCGTCGAGCGCGGGGCCTCCCTGCGCGGCCAGCTCGGCCCCGATGACCAGACCGCCTGCGAATACCGCACCGCCCACCCGGTGACCCTGTGGCCGCTGGAAGTGGCCCAGGCCGACTACTTCGGCAATCCCGCCGCGGTGCTCGGCCGCCTCGCCGCCAGCGAGCCGCGGGCCAAGGCCGGCCTGCGCATCCGCCTGCGCAGCGGCGCCGGTATCCCGTTCGACAGCCTGTCGCTGGACGCCCTGCCGCTCTACCTGCACGGCGCCGACGAACAACCCTACCGCCTCTACGAACAATTGCTCGGCAACGCCTGCGCGGTGTTCGTCCGCGCCCCGGACAATGCCTGGGTCGAACGCCTGCCGACGAGCAGCCTGCGTGCGCGCGGCTTCGACGACGAGGACGCGCTGCTGCCGGTGGTGCCGCGGGCGTTCCAGGGCTACCGCCTGCTGCAGGAATACTTCGCCCTGCCGGCGCGCTTCCTGTTCGTCGAGTTCTCCGGCCTGAACCGCGCCCTGCGTCGATGCCACGGCGAGGAGCTGGAACTGGTCGTGCTGTTCGGCAAGCACGACCAGCGCCTGGAGGGCACGGTGGACGCGGAGCAACTGGTGCCGTTCTGCACCCCGGCGATCAACCTGTTCCCGCGCCGCTGCGACCGCATCCACCTGTCCGACCGGGTCAACGAGCATCATGTGATCGTCGACCGCACCCGTCCGCTGGATTTCGAGGTGCATTCGCTGCAACAGGTGAGCGGCCACGGCAGCGGTCCGGAGCAACCCTTCCAACCGTTCTACGCGGTGCGCGACCCGGCGCGCTACGGCCGCGAGCAGGCCTACTTCAGCGTGCGTCGCGAACCGCGCGTGCTGTCCAGCAAGCAGCGGCGCAAGGGCCCGCGCTCGACCTACGTCGGCAGCGAGACCTTCGTCGCCCTGGTCGACGCCAACCAGGCGCCCTATCGCCACGACCTGCGCCAGCTCGGCATCGCCGCGCTGTGCACCAACCGCGACCTGCCGCTGTTCATGCCGATCGGCGCGCACAAGAGCGACTTCACCCTGGAGGACAGCGCGCCGGTCATGCAGGTGCGCTGCCTCGCCGGACCGAGCCGGCCGCGCGCCAGCCGTGCCCACGATGCCAGCGCCTGGCGGCTGATCAGCCAGCTGTCGCTGAACTACCTGTCGTTGGCCGAGCGCGGCCAGGGCGCCGCCGCCCTGCGCGAGCTGCTGCGGCTCTACGGCGACAGCGGCGATCCGGCGCTGCAACTGCAGATCGAGGGCCTGCGCGAGGTCAGCAGCAAGCCTTGCACGCGGCGCCTGCCGATGCCCGGGCCGATCGTCTTCGGCCGTGGCCTGGAGATCACCCTGGACTTCGACGAGAACGCGTTCCGCGGCACCGGGGTGTTCCTCCTCGGCGCCGTGTTCGAGCGCTTCCTGGCACGCTACGTGTCGATCAACAGCTTTACCGAGACGGTGCTGCGCACCGGCGAACGGGGCGAGGTGATGAGATGGCAGGCGAAGCCGGGCAGCCGTCCGAACCTCTGAACCTGCTCGCCGGGATGGCGGCGGCGCCCTGGGACTATGACTTCTTCCAGGCGCTGCGGCGCATCGAGTGCGAGTCGCCGCAACTGCCGCGCCTCGGTCATTCGGTGCGGCTGGCGGACGATCCGCTGCGCCTCGGGCAGAAGCCCGACTGTACCTTCGCGCCTTCGACCCTGGCCTCGGTGAGCCACACCGGCACCGCCGCGACGCCGCGCCTGGACCAGTTCTTCTTCGGCCTCACCGGCCCCAACGGGCCGCTGCCGCTGCACCTCACCGAATACGCCCGGGAACGCCAGCGCAACGTCAACGACGCGACCTTCAAGCGCTTCATGGACGTCTTCCACCACCGCCTGCTGACCCTGTTCTACCGGGCCTGGGCGGAGGCGCGGCCGGAGATCAGCCACGACCGGATCGACGACGACTACTGGTCGGCGCGCCTCGCCGCGCTCTCCGGGCGCGGCATGCCGAGCCTGCGGGGGCGCGAGCCGCTGGCGGACACCGCGCGCTACTACTACACCGGCCACCTCGCCGCGCAGACCCGCTACCCGGACGGCCTGCGGGTGATCCTCGCGGAGTATTTCGAGGTCCCGGTGGCGGTCGAGGAATACGTCGGCCAATGGCTGGAGCTGCCCGAGCGCAGCCGCCTCGGCGTCGACTCGACGAGCCTGGGCATGGACGTCTGCCTGGGCACCCACGTCTGGGACCGCCAGCACAAGTTCCGCCTGCGCCTGGGGCCGCTGGACCTCGATCAATACCAGCGCTTCCTGCCCGACGGCGACCACTTCGTCGAGCTGGCCGCCTGGGTCGCCGAATACCTGGGCGAGGAGCTGGACTGGGACGTCAACCTGGTCCTGCAACGCCACGAAGTACCCCCGCTGGGCCTGCAGGGCGGCGGGCGGCTCGGTTTCAACACCTGGCTGGGCGATCCCGGCCAGGACGCCAGGGATCTACTGCTGGCCCGCCAGTACGCCACTGCGCGGCCGCACGAGCACAAGGAGAAGGAACATGAGTGAGATCAGTCGCGTTGCGCTGTTCGGCAAGCTGAACAGCCTGGCCTACAAGGCCATCGAGGCCGCCACGGTATTCTGCAAGCTGCGCGGCAATCCCTATGTCGAGCTGGTGCACTGGTTCCACCAGATCCTCCAGTTGCCGGACTCGGACCTGCACCAGATCGTCCGCCAGTCCGGGATCGACCCGGCGCGCCTGGCCAAGGACCTGACCGAGGCCCTCGACCGCCTGCCGCGCGGCTCGACCTCGATCACCGACCTGTCCTCCCATGTCGAGGAAGCGGTGGAGCGCGGCTGGGTCTATGGCAGCCTGATGTTCGGCGAGAGCCAGGTGCGCACCGGCTACCTGGTGATCGGCATCCTCAAGACGCTGAGCCTGCGCCATGCCCTCACCGGGCTGTCGGCGGAATTCGCCAAGCTCAAGGTCGAGGCGCTCACCGAGCGCTTCGACGAGTACGTCGGCGCCTCGCCGGAGAACGGCCTGTCGGCCAGCGACGGCTTCAACGCCGGCGCCGCCCCGGGCGAGGCCAGCGGCGCCCTGGCGCCGAGCGCGATGGGCAAGCAGGAGGCGCTCAAGCGCTTTACCGTGGACCTCACCGAGCAGGCCCGCAGCGGCAAGCTCGACCCCATCGTCGGGCGTGACGAGGAGATCCGCCAGTTGGTGGACATCCTCATGCGCCGCCGGCAGAACAACCCGATCCTCACCGGCGAGGCCGGCGTCGGCAAGACCGCGGTGGTGGAAGGCTTCGCCCTGCGCATCGTCGCCGGCGACGTCCCGCCGGCGCTGAAGGACGTCGAACTGCGCGCCCTCGACGTCGGCCTGCTGCAGGCCGGGGCGAGCATGAAGGGCGAGTTCGAGCAGCGCCTGCGCCAGGTGATCGAAGACGTGCAGAGTTCCGAGAAGCCGATCATCCTGTTCATCGACGAAGCCCACACCCTGGTCGGCGCCGGTGGCGCGGCCGGCACCGGCGACGCCGCCAACCTGCTCAAGCCGGCCCTGGCGCGCGGCACCCTGCGCACCGTGGCGGCGACCACCTGGGCCGAGTACAAGAAGCACATCGAGAAGGACCCGGCGCTGACCCGGCGTTTCCAGGTGGTGCAGGTGGACGAGCCGTCCGAGCACAAGGCCATCCTGATGATGCGCGGCGTCGCGTCGACCATGGAGAAGCACCACCAGGTGCAGATCCTCGACGAGGCGCTGGAGGCGGCGGTCCGGCTGTCGCACCGCTACATCCCGGCGCGCCAACTGCCGGACAAGTCGGTGAGCCTGCTGGATACCGCCTGCGCGCGCACCGCCATCAGCCTGCACGCGGTGCCGGCCGAGGTCGACGATAGCCGCCGGCGCATCGAGGCGCTGGAAACCGAGCTGGCGATCATCCGCCGCGAGAGCGCCATCGGCGTCGCCACCGCCGAACGCCAGCGCAACGCCGAGACCCTGCTGGCCGAGGAGCGCGAGCGCCTGGCCGCCCTGGAGCAGCGCTGGGCCGAGGAAAAACGCCTGGTCGACGAACTGCTGGAGACCCGCGCCCGTCTGCGTGCCGCCGCCGAAGCGGTGGACGCCGGCGGCGCGCCGCTGGGCGAAGGCGAGGCGCGTCTCGACGAGGAACAGCGCCAGGCGCTGCATGCGCGGCTGGCCGAACTGCAGGCGCAACTGAGCGCGTTGCAGGGCGAAGAGCCGCTGATCCTGCCGACCGTGGACTACCAGGCGGTGGCCTCGGTGGTCGCCGACTGGACCGGCATCCCGGTCGGCCGCATGGCGCGCAACGAGATCGACACCGTGCTCAACCTCGACCGGCACCTGAAGAAGCGCATCATCGGCCAGGACCACGCGCTGGAGATGATCGCCAAGCGCATCCAGACTTCCCGCGCCGGCCTCGACAACCCGAGCAAGCCGATCGGCGTGTTCATGCTCGCCGGCACCTCCGGGGTGGGCAAGACCGAGACCGCGCTGGCGCTGGCCGAGGCCATGTACGGCGGCGAGCAGAACGTCATCACCATCAACATGAGCGAGTTCCAGGAAGCCCACACCGTCTCCACCCTCAAGGGCGCCCCGCCCGGCTACATCGGCTACGGCGAGGGCGGCGTGCTGACCGAGGCGGTACGCCGCAAGCCCTACAGCGTGGTGCTGCTGGATGAGGTGGAGAAGGCCCACCCGGATGTCCACGAGATCTTCTTCCAGGTCTTCGACAAGGGCGTGATGGAGGACGGCGAAGGCCGGGTGATCGACTTCAAGAACACCCTGATCCTGCTCACCACCAACGCCGGCACCGAGATGATCGCCAGCCTCTGCGCCGATCCGGAACTGATGCCCGAGCCGGAAGCCATCGCCAAGTCGCTGCGCGAACCGCTGCTGAAGATCTTCCCGCCGGCGCTGCTCGGCCGCCTGGTGACCATCCCCTACTACCCGCTCAGCGACGACATGCTCAAGGCCATCTCGCGCCTGCAACTGGGGCGGATCAAGAAGCGCGTGGAGGCGACCCACAAGGTGCCGTTCGAGTTCGACGAGGGCGTCGTCGAGCTGATCGTCTCGCGCTGCACCGAGACCGAGAGCGGCGGCCGGATGATCGACGCGATCCTCACCAACACGCTGTTGCCGGACATGAGCCGCGAGTTCCTCACCCGCATGCTCGAAGGCAAGCCGTTGGCCGGGGTACGTATCAGTAGCCGCGACAACCAGTTCCACTACGACTTCGCCGAGGCCGAGTGACAACCGGCGACACGCAGAGCAGTAGAAGGAACCGTCGATGGGATTGATGCAACTGACCCGCCTGGTCCAGGTGGATTGCCCGCTGGGGCCGGACGTGCTGCTGTTGCAGCGCATGGAGGGACGCGAGGAACTGGGACGGCTGTTCGCCTACGAGCTGCACCTGGTATCGGAAAATCCCAACCTGCCGCTGGAGCAGTTGCTCGGCAAGCCGATGAGCCTGTCGCTGGAGCTGCCCGGCGGCAGCCGGCGCTTCTTTCACGGTATCGTCGCGCGCTGTAGCCAGGTGGCCGGGCACGGCCAGTTCGCCGGCTACCAGGCCACCCTGCGGCCCTGGCCGTGGCTGCTGACGCGCACCTCGGACTGCCGCATCTTCCAGAACCAGAGCGTGCCGGAGATCATCAAGCAGGTGTTCCGCGACCTCGGCTTTTCCGATTTCGAGGATGCCCTCACGCGCCCCTACCGCGAGTGGGAATACTGCGTGCAGTACCGCGAGACCAGCTTCGACTTCATCAGCCGGCTGATGGAACAGGAGGGCATCTACTACTGGTTCCGCCATGAGCAGAAGCGCCACATCCTGGTGCTCTCCGACGCCTACGGCGCGCATCGCAGCCCGGGTGGCTACGCCAGCGTGCCGTACTACCCGCCGACCCTCGGCCATCGCGAGCGCGACCACTTCTTCGACTGGCAGATGGCGCGCGAGGTCCAGCCCGGTTCGCTGACCCTCAACGACTACGACTTCCAGCGCCCCGGCGCGCGCCTGGAGGTGCGTTCGAACATCGCCCGGCCGCACGCGGCGGCCGACTACCCGCTGTACGACTATCCCGGCGAATACGTGCAGAGCCAGGACGGCGAGCAGTACGCGCGCAACCGCATCGAGGCGATCCAGGCGCAGCACGAGCGCGTGCGCCTGCGCGGCGTGGTGCGTGGGATCGGCGCCGGACACCTGTTCCGCCTGAGCGGCTATCCGCGCGATGACCAGAACCGCGAGTACCTGGTGGTCGGCGCCGAATACCGGGTGGTCCAGGAACTCTACGAAACCGGCAGCGGCGGCGCCGGCTCGCAGTTCGAGAGCGAGCTGGACTGCATGGACGCCAGCCAGTCGTTCCGCCTCCTGCCGCAGACCCCGGTGCCGGTGGTGCGCGGTCCGCAGACCGCGGTGGTGGTCGGTCCCAAGGGCGAGGAGATCTGGACCGACCAATACGGCCGGGTCAAGGTGCATTTCCACTGGGATCGCCACGACCAGTCGAACGAGAACAGCTCCTGCTGGATTCGCGTGTCCCAGGCCTGGGCCGGGAAGAACTGGGGTTCGATGCAGATCCCGCGGATCGGCCAGGAAGTGATCGTCAGCTTCCTCGAAGGCGACCCGGACCGGCCGATCATCACCGGGCGGGTCTACAACGCCGAGCAGACGGTGCCCTACGAGCTGCCGGCGAACGCCACCCAGAGCGGGATGAAGAGCCGTTCGAGCAAGGGCGGCACGCCGGCCAACTTCAACGAGATCCGCATGGAGGACAAGAAGGGCGCCGAGCAGTTGTACATCCACGCCGAGCGCAACCAGGACAACCTGGTCGAGAACGATGCCTCGCTGTCGGTCGGCCACGACCGCAACAAGAGCATCGGCCACGACGAGCTGGCGCGCATCGGCAACAACCGCACCCGCGCGGTGAAGCTCAACGACACCCTGTTGGTGGGCGGGGCGAAGAGCGACAGCGTCACCGGCACCTACCTGATCGAGGCCGGCGCGCAGATCCGCCTGGTCTGCGGCAAGAGCGTGGTGGAGTTCAACGCCGACGGCACCATCAATATCTCCGGCAGCGCCTTCAACCTCTACGCCAGCGGCAACGGCAACATCGACACCGGCGGCCGCCTCGACCTCAATTCCGGCGGTGCCAGCGAGGTCGACGCCAAGGGCAAGGGCGTGCAGGGCACCATCGACGGCCAGGTACAGGCGATGTTTCCGCCGCCGGCGAAGGGCTGAGGCGGCGGCATCCTGGCCGCCCGCCCTCGGGCAGGACGCCGCGGGAGCATTGACGATTCGCGCATGTCCTCGCCAGGCAGAAGCGGCGGTCGCTCAAGACCGATGGTGTTGCGCTCAGGGTAGGTCGACCTTCAGGCCGCGGCCAGTGCGTATGCCGACGTAGAATGCGTCCTTGAGGGCCCTGGCGAGTTCCGGGTCGGTCTCCTCGAACTCTTTCCCGGCGATGCCGCCGAAGCTCAGCCGGTGCAACGCGGAACGGTCCAGGCTGCGGTCGAGCAGCACGGCTTTCAGGTACAGCAACTGCTTTTCCACGGAGAGCAGCATCCCGCATTGCGGATGCCGGGCCAGCCGCTCGGCGACCAGCGCCAGGGCGCGTTCGACATAGTTCACGGGGGACATGGCTGCGCCGCTTCAGCCCTTGGGAAAGCCCGTCTCGTACTCCTCGCGGGTGATTTCCCGGCCGAAACGCAGCGCATCGTTGAACAGGCGGTTGTCGTGCTCAACCGGCTCGGGGGATTCGGCTTCGCCGTAGAAGCGCACGTGGATCGTGCCCTGCCGATGGTCCCAGCGGTAGGTGACGTCTTCGAAGTCGTAGTCGATGTAGATATCGCGCCTGGCGAACGCTTCGCCCTTTTCAATTGCCATTGCCTTTCCTCACTGCGTCGTAGTACGCCCGGCTCTTCTCTGCGATGGCCTGGGCCTCCGGGGACTTCGGATCCAGTACCCGCCAGTCCTCATAGTACTTGTGGCCCTGCCCTCCGGGTACGCCGGCCTTGGCCGCCACCGCGTCGTAGGTGTCGTTGCCGAGGAGGATGCGAGCCATGTCCTCCGACTCCTTGGCGTAGATCATCTCCGGCGAGTTGACCTGGATCTCGCCGGGTATCCCGGCCTTGGTGTTCATCGTCGAGTTCACCCCGCTGTAGCCGAGCGGGTCGGCGTTGCCGTCGATCACCTTGACCTTGGCGCCGCGGTTGGCCAGCTCGGCGGCAACGGTGTTCACCTTGTCGCCTTCGACGATGATGGTGTTGCGGGCCAGATCCTTGATCTTGGTCGGATCGCCCTTGTAGTCGTTGTTGATCTTCTGCATGGCGCGTTCGCGCGACTTGATCGGTGCCTTGGCGACCCTGCCGCCGTGCTTCGCCGCCAGTCCGTCGGCCACCGCGTCGATCTCGGCCTTGGCTGCCGGCGCCTTGCCATAGACCTTCTCGAAGCCTTTCGGCACCTGGGTCTTCGGCGCGCCCTTGGGTGCGTTGCCGAGCCGTGCCATCTTCGGTCCGAAGCCCAGCAGCGCCATGCCGGCCACGCCCTGGAACAGGTCGCGGTAGCCGGGACCGAGGCGGTCGCCGAGGTCGCCGAGCAGGGCCATGCCGCCCATCATCAGGCCGCCGATGGCGACCACTCCAACCAGCGCCGCGACCCCGGCCATCGCCGCCAGCAGCAGGCCGCCGGCTAGGGCCGCCAGGCCCAGCGCCTCGAGGCCGGTGTGCAGCCATTCCTCCAGGTCGAGGACGAAGGCCACCCGCTCGGTGGGGCCGCCGATGAAGGTGTTCTGGCTGCCGGTCTTGATGTGCGCGCCGCAGACCATCTTGCTCTGCAGGCGCGCCGCCGGCTTGCCGTTGATGTACACGGTGGCGCTGCCTTCGGCGATCAGCACCGGGAACGGCCACAGCGGATGGTTCAGCGGCAGGCCGCTGCAGGTGGCGGAGACGTCGTCGCCGGCGCGCATCGCGTTGCGACTGTTCACGTAGACGTTGAAGCTGCCGCGTATGAGCACCCCGGTGGTCGGCTCGGGTAGCTCGAAGATGGTGGTCAGGCCCTTGACGATCTGGAACATCGACAGCCCGCCGGCGGCGATCGAACCGGCCAGGATCACCGCGGCCAGGCCGCCGGTGGCGGCGGTGGCGGCGACCACGGCGGCGCCGATCAGGGCTCCGGCCACGGCTCCGGCGACCATCGCGGCGACACCGAAACCGTGGGCTATCTCATCGCCCAGTCGGGCGGCGGCTTGCGCATCCATGCGTCGGTACTCGGATCAGCTAGGGGTCGGGCGCGGGACCAGGGTCTGCATCGCCTGCTTCCAGGCCGGCTCGTGGTGCGGCAGGTCAGCCGGGGTGGTGGTCAGGGTGGTGATCAGCACCGCCGGGCGGCGCTCGATGAATACCTGGCGCAGCATCAGGTCGCGGCCCTCGCGCTGCCACTGGTAGTCGAGGAGCACGGCGGCGTGGCCGTGGATGTTGATGTCCCAGCGCTTGTGCAGCTTGAAGCCGGGCAATTGCTTCTCGGCGTTTTCCAGTTGGCGGGCGACATAGTCGGCGAACGGCGCGTCGCCCTGGCTGGCGTCGCGGCTGATGACGAAACTGGCTTCGCGGGCGGGGCCGCTGGCGGGGAGCTTGAAGATGTTGATGCTCTGGTCCTGCCAGGCATCGGGAATCTCGAGATCGGCTTCGTGGAGGCGATAGAGCGTCACTGTGTTAACCCCTTCCCTAGGATTCTGAGTGAGTCATTGCTGGACAAAAGCTTTACGGAATGTTGCTCGCGAATCAAGGCTTTCCTGGCCCGAAGCGGCCTTTCGTGATGGCCTTCTGCCTGTTCGCCGTCGGTCGGGGCGCTCGTCGGAATCTGTGTCACGCATCTCCCCTTTCCACCGCATCCGCGCCTATGCTGCTTGGGTGGTGCCGCTCCAACGGCGCCAGTGATGGACGTGGATCAAGGATGATTTCATGGCACTTGCGCAACAGACCCGCCTGGTCCGGGTCGACAGTCCGCTCGGCGCGGAGGTCCTGCAATTGCAGCGAATGGAGGGTCGCGAAGAGCTCGGCCGGCCGTTCGCCTACGAGCTGGAACTGATCTCGGAAAACCCCGACCTGCCACTCGACGGGCTGCTGGGCAAGCCGGCCAGCCTGGCGCTGGAACTGCACGACGGCAGCCGGCGGCATTTCCACGGCATCGTCGCCGCCTGCAGCCAGGGCTCCGGCAACGGCCAGTTCGCCAGCTACCAGGTCACCCTGCGCCCCTGGCTGTGGCTGCTGACGCGCACCTCCGACTGCCGCATCTTCCAGAACCAGAAGGTCCCGGACATCATCAAGCAGGTGTTCCGCGACCTCGGCTTCTCCGACTTCGAGGACGCCCTGAGCCGCTCCTACCGCGAGTGGGAATACTGCGTGCAGTACCGCGAGACCAGTTTCGACTTCGTCAGCCGGCTGATGGAGCAGGAAGGCATCTACTACTGGTTCCGCCACGAGCGGAATCGGCACATCCTGGTGCTCTCCGACGCCTATGGCGCGCACCAGAGCCCGCCGAACTACGCCAGCGTGCCCTACTACCCGCCGACCCTGGAGCAGCGCGAGCGCGACCATTTCTACGACTGGCACATGGCGCGCGAGGTGCAGTCCGGCTCACTGAGCCTCAACGACTACGACTTCCAGCGTCCCGGCGCGCGCCTGGAGGTGCGTTCGAACATCGCCCGCTCGCACGCGGCGGCCGACTACCCGCTGTACGACTACCCCGGCGAATACGTGCAGAGCCAGGACGGCGAGCAGTACGCGCGGACCCGTATCGAAGCCTTGCAGGCGCGCTACGAACGGGTGCGCCTGCGCGGCCGCGCCCGCGGCCTGGGTTCGGGCCACCTGTTCAAGCTCAGCGGCTACCCGCGCGAGGACCAGAACCGCGAGTACCTGGTGGTCGGCGCCGAGTACCGGGTGGTCCAGGAACTCTACGAGACCGGCGGCGGCGGGGTGGGCGCGCAGTTCGAAAGCGAGCTGGACTGCATCGATGCCGGCCAGGCCTACCGCCCCTTGCCGACCACTCCGCTGCCGATCGTCCGTGGCCCGCAGACCGCGGTGGTGGTCGGGCCCAAGGGCGAGGAGATCTGGACCGACCAGTATGGCCGGGTCAAGGTGCATTTCCACTGGGACCGCCACGACCAGTCCAACGAGAACAGCTCCTGCTGGATGCGCGTCTCGCAGGCCTGGGCCGGGAAGAACTGGGGCTCGGTGCAGATCCCGCGAATCGGCCAGGAAGTGATCGTCAGCTTCCTCGAAGGCGACCCGGACCGGCCGATCATCACCGGGCGGGTCTACAACGCCGAGCAGACGGTGCCCTACGAGCTGCCGGCGAACGCCACCCAGAGCGGCACCAAGAGCCGTTCGAGCAAGGGCGGAACGCCGGCCAACTTCAACGAGATCCGCATGGAGGACAAGAAGGGCGCCGAGCAGTTGTTCATCCATGCCGAGAAGAACCAGGACATCGAGGTCGAGAACGACGAGAGCCACTGGGTCGGCCACGACCGGACCAAGACCATCGACCACGACGAGACGGTGCATGTGAAGCACGATCGCACCGAGACCGTGGACAACAACGAGACCATAACCATCGGCGTCGACCGCACCGAGAAGGTCGGCAACAACGAGAAGATCAGTATCGGCGCGAACCGCACCGAGGACGTCGGCAGCAACGAGACCATCAGCATCGGCGTCGACCGCACCGAGAAGGTCGGCAGCAACGAGAAGATCAGCATCGGTGCCAATCGCACCGAGGACGTCGGCAACGACGAGACCATCAGCATCGGCGCGAACCGTAGCGAGTCGGTGGGCAACAACGAGACGATCAGCATCGGCGCCGACCGCAGCGAGTCGGTGGGCGCCAACGAGACCATCGACATAGGCGGCAACCAGAGCACCAGCATCGGCAAGAACGAGTCGCGCAGCGTCGGCCAGGGCCGCGATACCTCGGTGGGCAAGGACGATAGCCTGGACGTGGGCAAGAGCTTCACGCTCAACGCCGGCGACTCGATCACCCTGGTCACCGGTGCCGCCAGCATCCGCATGAAGAAGGACGGCAGCATCGTCATCAGCGGCAAGAACATCACCATCGACGGATCCGGGGCGATCAACGTCAAGGCCGACAAGAACGTGGTGGTGAAGGGACGCAAGATCCTCCAGAACTGAAGCGGCGCAGAGCCAGGGAGTCAGCGCATGAGTGTCGAGATCCATCTACCTGGGGCCACGACGGCCCTTCCCGCGCGCCTGGACGGCGTGGTCATCGGCGTCCTCCTCGACGTGCCGGACGCCGCCGCTCCGGTGGTCGCCTATCCCGGTTGCCCGAGCGAGCACGGCCTGGCGGCGGCCACCACCACCCAGCTCAGTCGCGCCGATATCGGCGCCCAGGTGGCTTTGCTGTTCGTCGCCGGCGACCCGCGCCAGCCACTGGTGATCGGGCGTATCCAGCGCCTGCCGCAGGAAGCGTCCGCCCGGCTGGACGGCGAACGCCTGGAGTTCAGCGCCGAACGCGAGATCGTCCTGCGCTGCGGCAAGGCCAGCATCACCCTGACCCGCGCCGGCAAGGTGATCATCCGTGGCGCCTATCTTTCCAGCCGCTCCACCGGGGTCAACCGGATCAAGGGCGGTTCGGTGCAGATCAACTGAGCGCGGCGGGCCCGACATGGAACTGTTGAACGCCACCCCGCTGGCCGCCGCCTACAACCAGGGGCTCGACGCCGAAGGCCGGGAGTCGCTGGTGGTGATCGCCAAGGGCAGTTTCGACCTGCCGCTGGACGGTCGCGAGGCGCGCCTGCTGGACGAGCAGCAGGCGCTGCTGATGGTCGATGAATTCTATGGCGAGCCGGGGCTTTCCGCGCCGCGCCGGGAGTGCGAGTTCGTTCCCTTCAAGCCGTTCTGCGATGTGCTGGTGCTGGGCAGCGCCCAGGCGCCCGGCGGGCGGCCGGTACAGCAGTTGACCGCGGGCATCCGCGTCGGCCGGGTGAGCAAGGCGCTGACGGTGCATGGGCCGCGCCAGTGGGAACCGGGATTGCTCGGTGCCGGCGCGGGCGTCGCGCAGCCGTTCCAGCGCCAGGACATTTCCTACGCCAGTGCCTTCGGCGGCAGCCATGCCTCGCCGGACAACCCTGATTTCATGGATTGCTACATGGCCAATCCGGCCGGATGTGGCTGGTTTCCGCGCAGCGCCGACACCGCCGAGATCGTCGGCACGCCGATGCCGGCCACGGAAAAACTCGGCGAGCCGGTGGACAGCCCCCACGGCCGCTTCACGCCGATGGCGCTCGGCCCGCTCGGTCGCCACTGGCAGGCCCGGGTCGGCTTTGCCGGCCGCTACGACGACGCCTGGCTGGCCGAGCGCTTCCCGTTCCTGCCCGCCGATTTCGACGAGCGTTACTTCCAGTCCGCGCCGGCCGACCAGTGGACCGACCATCTGCGCGGCGGCGAGGAGGTCCTGCTGCTCAACCTCACCGGCGAGGAGCGCGCGGCCTTCCGCGTGCCGCGCAGGGAGGTGCCGGTGACCTTCTTCCTGAAAAAGGGTGGCCACGAAACCGCGCAGGCACGGATCGATACCCTGCTGGTGGACTGCGACGCCCGTCGCGTGGAAGTCACCTGGCGCATTCGCCGGCCGTTGAAGCGCAACCTGTTCGAGGTCGCCCAGGTGCTGGTCGGCAGCAAGTCCGCCGCCTGGTGGCGCGCCCGCGAGCTGGGCAAGGACTACTACCCCTCGCTTGCCGCACTGGTACGCAGCCGCCAGGCCGAGGAGGACGAGGCATGAGCCAGGTCCTGAGCATCGTCGCCTCCGGCATGGTCAGCGCGGTCGGCCTCAGCGCGCCGGCCAGCTGCGCGGCGATCCGCTGCGCCCTGGACAACTTCCAGGAAACCCGTTTCATCGACCAGGGCGGCGAATGGTTGCTTGCCGCCAGCGTGCCGCTGGAGCAGCCCTGGCGCGGCCGCGCCAAGCTGCTGAAGATGGTTGCGCGAGCCATCGACGAGGCCTTGCGCGGCCAGCCCGAACTCGATTGCACGGAGCTGCCGCTGCTGCTCTGCGTCGCCGAGGGCGACCGTCCCGGACGCTGCGCGGGGCTCGACGAGTCTTTCCTGCGTGACCTGGAAGGCGAGCTGGGACGACGCTTCCATCCCTCCTCGGCACTCATCGCCCGTGGCCGGGTCGGTGGCGCGGTGGCCCTGCTCAACGCGCGCAAGCTGATCCAGGGCGGCTGCCGGCAGGTCCTGGTGGCCGGCGTCGACTCCTTCGTCAGCGGCCCGACCCTGGCCGCCTACGAGGCCCGCGAGCGGCTGCTGACCAGCCAGAACTCCAACGGCTTCATTCCCGGCGAGGGCGCCGCCGCCGTGCTGGTCGCCGCGCCGCTCCACGAGGAGGCGCCGCAGCTGCTCTGCATCGGCCTCGGCTTCGGCATCGAGAAGGCCACGGTGGAGAGCGAGGACCTGCCGTTGCGCGCCGACGGCCTGACCCAGGCCGTGCGCGCCGCCCTCGCCGAGGCTGGCTGCGGCCTGGAGCAGATGGACTACCGGCTCACCGACATTTCCGGCGAGCAGTACTACTTCAAGGAGGCCTCGCTGACCCTGAGTCGCAACCTGCGCGTGCTCAAGCCGAAGTTCGACCTCTGGCACCCCGCCGACTGCATCGGCGAATGCGGCGCCGCCATCGGTCCGGCGTTGCTCGCCGTGGCCCTGGCCGCTTCGCGCAAGGGCTACGGCGACGGGCCGAACGTGTTCTGCCACCTGGGCAACGATGCCGGCGAACGCGCCGCCGCGCTGCTCAGCTATCGACGGGTGAGGGCTGCCTGATGGCCAACGAGGTGTACGCCAACAACATGGAGATCTCCTGCAAGGCGGCGAGCGGCAAGTCCATCGCGGCCTTCCCGGATGTCTGCTTCACCCCGCCGCAGGCGCCGCCGACGCCGTTGGGGGTACCGATCCCCTACCCCAATACCGGCCTGTCCAAGGACACCACCAAAGGCACCCGGACCATTCGCATCACCCGCAAGGAGGTGATGCTGAAGAACAAGAGCTACTACAAGACCAGCTACGGCGACGAGCCGGGGCGGGCGCCGAAGAAGGGCATCGTCACCAGCAAGATCAAGGGCAAGGTGTACTTCACCTCCTGGTCGATGAACGTCAAGTTCGAAAGCAAGAACGTGGTTCGCCACCTCGACCTGACCACCCACAACCACGCGTCCTTTCCTGGCAATACGCCGGTCTGGCCCTACCTCGACCAGGCCACCGTCGATGCTGGTGGTGGACCGTGCAGCAATGAAGTGAAGAAGGAGAAGAAGGATTGCGCTGACTTCAAGCCGCATGGCAGCAAGGATGCCTGCGCTGGCCTTGGCGCGGGCAAGCCTTCCGGCAAGAAGACCAGCAACGAAGCTGACCGACTGGCAGACAAGGTCGCTGCCCGAAAATGCCTGACCGCGCGCCGGTGTGCCCTGCAACCGTACAAGCCGAACAGTTGCTGCCCGCAGCAGACCGCTCACCACCTGATCGAGGCCAGCGCCTTGCACGACAAGGGACGTGGTGGAAAAGGCTCGGTACCCCTCAAGGGGATATCCAACTATTCGGAGAACAAGGCTCCTTGCGTCTGCGCGGAGGGCGTCAATCAGAACGTGGGTACCCACGGCCTCATGCACACGTTCCAGAGCGCCGCTGCCGCGAAGTCGCGCAGTGGAACCCTGCAATTGTCCAATGGCAGCTCCATCTCCGCGAAGAAGACCACCTACGGAACGGCGAAACGTCAATCCATGGCTGCCATGGGCAAGGTCTTTCCGCAGTCGAAATGCTCGAAGGAATGTCTGTCCGCTCAGCTCGACAACTATCACAAGCAGTGCGGAATCAACGCCAGAACACCCATCAAGGCCGTTGAAACCGGCCAGACCGACGTCACGGCTGCGACGCAGGCGATAAAGACCCGCAATGCGCGTCTTGGCGCCACGAGGAGTCGAGTCCGCTAGTGACCGTTACAGGAGATTGAAATGTTGAAGAAACTCTCGCCGATTTTCTCGAACATCACCGGCGTCGTCCGCTATCAGGACCTGGCGTACGTGGCCTCGGTATCCGACGAGATCCAGGAGCAGAACATAGCGCACAGCTATGTCACGGAGTGGGACTGCGGAACCTGGTGTGTTGCTGGCGAGGATGACGACATGCTGCCCTGGGAGATCGTGTCGGCCACGGTAGTGCACGAGCCAGTGGAACAAGCATTGTTTCTGGGCGCTCGGGGCCAGGTATTCTGCATGGGCTCCGGCGACATCCATGAAGAGCAGTTGCCCGACGGCGACGATGCCATCGGTGGCCGGGGCAATATGCGCGGCGTTGCCTGTATCGACGGGGTGGCCTATGCCTGCGGGATGGATCGACAGGTCTACCGGCGCTTCGACGAGAACGACTGGCGTGCCATCGACAGCGGCGCTCGGCCTCCGGCAGGCAGCGAAGCGGTGGTCGGATTCGAGGCCATCGGCGGCTTCGGTGCCAGGGAAATCTATGCCGTCGGCTGGGACGGGGAGATCTGGCAGTACGACGGCAAGCGCTGGCAGCCCCGGGAGAGCCCGACGAACTTGATCCTGACGGCGATCTGCTGCGCGGAAGATGGCTCGGTTTACGCCTGTGGACAGGCGGGAACGCTGCTGCGTGGACGCAACGACCACTGGGAGATCATCGCCCAGGACGATGTCGATGAAGACTTGTGGAGCCTCGCGTGGTTCGACGGCGCACTCTACGTGTCGAGCGCAACGGCGGTCTATACGCTGGTCGGTGGCCATCTCAAGGAGGTGGACTTCGGTGATGAGCAACCCCAACGCTGCTTCCACCTTAGCGCTGCCGACGGCGTGTTGTGGAGCATCGCCGCGAAAGACATCTTCAGCTTCGACGGCCAGCAATGGACGCGCATAGATTGAGCATCGCAGCGATCGTCGACCAGCACGCCGAGGAAGCCGCCTTCCTTGCCCTGCTCCGCGACTACGCCGTGCGTGCGCCCCATTACGACCTGGAGGAGCTCGCCGAGCTCGATCAGCGCATCGAGGCGCACCTGGACGGCCTGGCGATCGCCGGCCAGGCCGGCCATGACGCCCTGCTCGAGCAACTCGACGCGCACGCCCAGGGCGAGGCGTTCGCCCTCGCGGTGCTGGCCATGCAGGCAGGAGACGATGCGTTGATCGGACGGATGCGCGCCTGTCTTGCGGCGTCTCCGGAAGCCCGGCGCGGTTTCGCCGCAGCCCTCGGCTGGCTCGACTGGGACCAGGCGCGGCCCTGGGTGGAGCGCCTGCTGGCCTCGCCCGAGCCGCTGTTCCGCGCCATTGGCCTGGCCGCCTGCGGCATGCACCGGCATGACCCGGGGCCGGCGCTGCTGTCCGCCCTTGGCCACGCCGACCCGGCGGTGCTGGCGCGCGCCGCGCGCACCGCCGGCGAGCTGCGTCGGCGCGACCTGATGGCGAATATCCGCGCCTATCGCGCCCACGATGACCCGAGCCTGCGCTTCTGGGCCAACTGGGCCACCGCGCAGATGGGCGACGAGGAGGCGTTGGGGCCATTGCGTGCGTTCGCCGGGCAGCCCGGCCCGTTCCAGCTGCCGGCGACCATGGTGCTGCTCGCCTGGCAGCCGCGCGACACCAGCATGGCCTGGATTCGCCAACTGATGCAGGCGGCGGACACGCGGCGGATCGGCATCCAGGCCACCGGCCTGTTCGGCGATCCGGTGGCGGTGCCCTGGCTGATCCAGCAGATGCGCGACGAGAGTCTGGCGCGGGTCGCCGGCGAGGCCTTCAGCCTGATCACCGGCGCCGACCTGGCGCTGCTCGACCTGGAGCTGGAGGCCTTGCCCGACTACGACCCTGGCCCCAACGACGATCCCGACGACGAAGACGTCGCCCTCGACGACGATGAGAACCTCACCTGGCCGGACGCGGCGCGGGTTACCGCCTGGTGGCGGGACCACGGCGCGCGCTTCGTCGCCGGGCGCGCCTACCTGCTCGGCGAACCTCTGGGCGAGGCGCGCTGCCGCCAGGTCCTGCGTGACGGCCAGCAACGCCAGCGAATGGCTGCGGCGTGCCTGCTGGCGCGCTTCGTGCCGAACCTGCCGCTGTTCCCCACTGGTGCGCCGGTGCGCCGCCAACTGGACCTGTTCTGATAGCTGGCTGGCGCCGGGCGGTCAGGTCATGGCCGCTGGCGCGGTGCGCCGGATTTTCCCATTCGACGAATTTCCCTGCACGTAGCCAACCGGTTGACTGAAACCTTTCACCACTTATGCGGGGCGAATGGAAATGCCACTCGTTTGCCATGATAGCCTGTCGACATCCTCTGGAAATATCGTGAAAAAAGCTGACAACGTGCGAGATAGAGGGATTTTTTAATTTATGGTTAAGCTTCGGGCATTAGCGTTGAGCACCAGAAGTGACCGGCCGGTCACGTAGGTCGCTCTGCGTTTGTTGTGCCTTTTTCCTATGGGGAAAGCGTCGGCAGACGTGGGAAAATTCAATCGATCCATTCATCGAGGTTCCGAACCATGCCAGACCGTATGCGGGGCGTTAAGTCCGATTCTCCAGAGCAGGAAAGCGCTGACGACGCATTGAAAAGGATTGTCGATGGATTCCAGCATTTCCGCCGGGAGGTCTTTCCCGAGCAGCAGGCGCTGTTCAAGAAGCTCGCCAATAGCCAGCGGCCGCGGGCGATGTTCATCACCTGCGCGGATTCGCGCATCGTTCCCGAGCTGATCACCCAGAGTTCCCCCGGCGACCTGTTCGTCACCCGCAACGTCGGCAACGTGGTGCCGCCCTACGGGCAGATGAACGGCGGCGTCTCCACCGCCATCGAATACGCCGTGCTGGCGCTGGGCGTGCACCACATCATCGTCTGCGGCCACTCCGACTGCGGGGCGATGCGCGCCGTGCTCGACCCGCAGACCCTGGAACGCATGCCGACGGTCAAGGCCTGGCTGCGGCACGCCGAGGTGGCACGCACGGTGGTGGCGGACAACTGCGACTGCGGCGCCAGCCACGACACCCTCGGAGTGCTCACCGAAGAGAACGTGGTGGCCCAGCTCGATCACCTGCGCACCCACCCCTCGGTGGCCTCGCGCCTGGCCAGCGGGCAACTGTTCATCCACGGCTGGGTGTACGACATCGAGAGTGCGCAGATCCGCGCCTACGACGCCAAGCAGGGTCGCTTCCTGCCCCTCGACGGCGAGCATCCGGTGCCGATGGCCACGCCCGCGCCGCGCTACCTGAACTCGTGATAGCGGCGGCCGTGCGGGCCGCCGGATAACAACAGCGTTTTCGCGTCACCTTTCGCCGTTCCTGCCATGGACGACCTCTGGGAAGCCCCGTTCCGGGGCTGAACGGGTCGCTATTACAAGAAAAAACACACTGCGCACACACAACCGGCGCCGGGCCTGGTCCTGGCGTCGCTCCCTCGTCGTGGAAAAAATTCGCAGGAGAACTGTGCCATGCATGTTTCAAAGGTGTTTCCGTCCCTCCGGGACACGTTGCCGCGGGACCTGATGGCCTCCGTGGTGGTGTTCCTCGTCGCCCTGCCGCTGTGCATGGGCATCGCCATCGCCTCCGGGATGCCGCCGGCCAAGGGCCTGCTCACCGGCATCGTCGGTGGCCTGGTGGTCGGCTTCCTGGCCGGCTCGCCGCTACAGGTCAGCGGCCCGGCGGCCGGCCTCGCGGTGCTGGTCTTCGAACTGGTGCGTACCTACGGGGTGGCCATGCTCGGGCCGATCCTGCTGCTCGCCGGCGCCATCCAGCTGCTCGCCGGGCGGCTGCGCCTGGGCTGCTGGTTCCGGGTCACCTCGCCGGCGGTGGTATACGGGATGCTCGCCGGCATCGGCATCCTCATCGTCCTTTCGCAATTGCACGTGATGCTCGACCTGGCGCCCAAGGCGTCCGGCCTCGACAACCTGCTGGCATTCCCCCAGGCGGCGTTCGCCGCGCTCGGTTCGCTGGGCATGGACAGCGGCCTCGACGCGGCGCTGCTCGGGCTGGGCACCATCGCGGTGATGTGGGGCTGGGACAAGCTGCGTCCGCAACGCCTGCGCTTCCTACCTGGCGCGCTGCTCGGCGTGAGCCTGGCGACCCTGGCCAGCCTCTGGCTGGCGCTGGACGTGCGGCGGGTCGAGGTACCGGCCAACCTCGGCGAGGCCATCGACTGGCTACGCCCGGCCGACCTGCTGGCCCTGGCCGATCCCTCCCTGCTGCTGGCGGCGGTGGTGGTGGCCTTCATCGCCAGTGCGGAGACCCTGCTCTCGGCGGCGGCGGTGGATCGCCTGCACGACGGCCCGCGCTCGGACATGGATCGCGAGTTGTCCGCCCAGGGGGTCGGCAACATGCTCTGCGGCCTGCTCGGCGCGCTGCCGATGACCGGGGTGATCGTACGCAGCTCGGCCAACGTCAACGCCGGTGCGCGAACCCGCGCCTCGGCGATCTTCCACGGCCTCTGGTTGCTCGCCTTCGTCCTCCTGCTCGGCAGCCTGCTGCGGCAGATTCCGGTGGCGAGCCTGGCCGGGGTGCTGGTCTATACCGGGGTCAAGCTGGTCGATTTCAAGGCCCTCGGCAACCTCTCTCGCTACGGCCGGATGCCGATGCTGGTGTACGCGGCCACCGCCCTGGCCATCGTCTTCACCGACCTGCTGACCGGCGTGCTGGTGGGCTTCGCCCTGACCCTGCTGAAGCTGGTGCTGAAGGCGGCGCGGCTGAAGATCGCCCTGCGCTACACCGGCGAGCATGAAGCCGAGCTGCGCCTGAGCGGCGCCGCGACTTTCCTCAAGGTGCCGGCGCTGTCGCGGGTGCTCGACGAGGTCAAGCCGGGCACCACCCTGCACGTACCGATGGATAACCTCAGCTATGTCGACCATGCCTGCATGGAGCTGCTCGAGGACTGGGGGCGGATGGCACCGGTGCAGGGCTCGCGCCTGGTGATCGAACCGCGCGCCTTGAAGCGTCGCCTGGAAGGGCGCCTGCGCGGCAGCGTCGGGTTGGGCGGCGCGCGCAATGGCGGGGCGGTCAGCCCAGGCTGAGCTCCACCCCGAGCTGCTTCGACAGGCACGGCCACTGCTGCCAGGCGGCGACCACCCGCGGGTTCTTCAGGTTCTCGCGGTAGGCGCGGGCCGAGTCGGCGTCGAAGGTGGTGGCGTCGAGCATGTTCTCCACCGCATGGTGGACGGCTTCGTCCAGCCGGTTGGCGAACGGCTCGCCGATCAACTGGTGGGCCACCAGGTTGGCCACGGTGGTGTCCAGCGGGATCAGCGCCTGGCCGAAGTGGGCGATGTAGCGGTCGTTCACTTCTTCCACCAGGCGGTGCGCCAGGTAGGCTTCGTCGAGCAGGGCGTCGAGGCCGTCGTGGCCGGCGAGCAACGCCGGCGGGGTGAGGAAGAACTGCTCGGCGACCTTCAGCACCGGCTTGATCCGTTCCTCGATGCCGGCTTCGCGGGCCACGCTGTTGGCGGCGTCGAGCAGGTCCGGTACCTGTTCGACATAGGCGTGGACGAAGCGGGTGAGTATGTCTTCCGTGTTCTCGCCTTGCGGCTGGATGGTGCGATGCAGGCGGGGCAGGCGGCTGGCTATCAGATCAGCCAGGTGACCGTGGCGGGCTTCGCTGAGGTGCGCCTGCTGGATGAGTTCACGGAGGGCGGCGGTGTTCATGGGTTCTCCCATACAACGGGGATGGTGAAGAAGAGGAGAAACATAGCCGGCGGCGCGCGCTGGCTAAGACGCGATTGTCATAATCGCTTCGTGGTTATGCGAGGATGATATATCAGGCGGCCACCATTCGCCTGCAAAGCCACGCCGCTCGCGGCTTTTAGAGAAGAATCGGCACTTTCCAGCGACGTTTTTACGCTGCGTTGTTATGTCGCAGCCGCTGTCTATACTCCCACTCGAATGCTGAACCTGATGAACCCGGCCTGCCTTGCTGTGTGCCGAGGTGCGACGGTCAAAGTTCGTTGTCTTGGCGGTCCACCCCTTGGCCGTTGGCGTCTGCCGGCGGGATAAAAACAACGATAAGGGGAACCCGAATGCTGCGACATCCACGAGTCTGGATGGGCTTCCTTTTGCTCTCGGCGATCAGCCAGGCGAATGCCGCCTGGACGGTCAACATGGCCCCGGGCGCTACCGAGGTGAGCCGGTCCGTCTTCGACCTGCACATGACCATCTTCTGGATCTGCGTGGTGATCGGCGTGCTGGTCTTCGGCGCGATGTTCTGGTCGATGATCGTCCACCGCCGCTCCACCGGCCAGCAGCCGGCGCATTTCCACGAGAGCACCACGGTGGAAATCCTCTGGACGGTGGTGCCGTTCGTGATTTTGGTGGTGATGGCGGTGCCCGCCACCCGCACCCTGATCCACATCTACGACACTTCCGAGCCGGAGCTGGACGTGCAGGTCACCGGCTACCAGTGGAAGTGGCAGTACAAGTACCTGGGCCAGGACGTCGAGTACTTCAGCAACCTGGCCACCCCGCAGGACCAGATCCACAACCGGCAGGCGAAGGACGAGCATTACCTGCTGGAGGTGGACGAGCCGCTGGTGCTGCCGGTGGGCACCAAGGTGCGCTTCCTGATCACCTCCAGCGACGTGATCCATTCCTGGTGGGTGCCGGCCTTCGCGGTCAAGCGCGACGCCATCCCCGGCTTCGTCAACGAGGCCTGGACCAAGGTCGACGAGCCCGGCATCTACCGCGGCCAGTGCGCCGAGCTGTGCGGCAAGGACCACGGCTTCATGCCGATCGTGGTCGATGTCAAGCCCAAGGCCGAGTTCGACCAGTGGCTGGCCAAGCGCAAGGAAGAGGCGGCGAAGGTCAAGGAACTGACCAGCAAGGAGTGGACCAAGGAAGAGTTGGTCGCGCGCGGCGACAAGGTCTACCACACCATCTGCGCCGCCTGCCACCAGGCCGAAGGCCAGGGCATGCCGCCGATGTTCCCGGCGCTGAAGGGCTCGAAGATCGTCACCGGGCCCAAGGAGCACCACCTGGAAGTGGTCTTCAACGGCGTGCCCGGCACCGCCATGGCGGCCTTCGGCAAGCAGCTCAACGAGGTCGACCTGGCCGCGGTGATCACCTACGAGCGCAACGCCTGGGGCAACGACGATGGCGACATGGTCACCCCGAAAGACGTCGTCGCCTACAAGCAGAAACAACAATAGGAGACCGCCATGAGTGCTGTGATCGATACGCCCGACCACCATGCCGGCGACCACCACCACGGACCGGCCAAGGGCCTGATGCGCTGGGTGCTGACGACCAACCACAAGGACATCGGCACCCTCTACCTGTGGTTCAGCTTCATGATGTTCCTGCTCGGCGGCTCGATGGCCATGGTGATCCGCGCCGAGCTGTTCCAGCCCGGCCTGCAGATCGTCGAGCCGGCGTTCTTCAACCAGATGACCACCATGCACGGCCTGATCATGGTCTTCGGCGCGGTGATGCCGGCCTTCGTCGGCCTGGCCAACTGGATGATCCCGCTGATGATCGGCGCGCCGGACATGGCCCTGCCGCGGATGAACAACTTCAGCTTCTGGCTGCTGCCGGCGGCCTTCGGCCTGCTGGTCAGCACCCTGTTCATGCCCGGCGGCGGCCCCAACTTCGGCTGGACCTTCTACGCGCCGCTGTCGACCACCTTCGCCCCGCACAGCGTGACCTTCTTCATCTTCGCCATCCACCTGGCCGGGATCAGCTCGATCATGGGCGCGATCAACGTGATCGCCACCATCCTCAACCTGCGCGCCCCGGGCATGACCCTGATGAAGATGCCGCTGTTCGTCTGGACCTGGCTGATCACCGCGTTCCTGTTGATCGCGGTGATGCCGGTGCTGGCCGGCGTGGTGACCATGATGCTGATGGACATCCACTTCGGCACCAGCTTCTTCAGCGCCGCCGGCGGCGGCGACCCGGTGCTGTTCCAGCACGTGTTCTGGTTCTTCGGCCACCCCGAGGTGTACATCATGATCCTGCCCGCCTTCGGTGCGGTCAGTGCGATCATCCCGACCTTCGCGCGCAAGCCGCTGTTCGGCTACACCTCGATGGTCTACGCCACCGCCAGCATCGCCTTCCTCTCCTTCGTGGTCTGGGCGCACCACATGTTCGTGGTCGGCATCCCGGTCACCGGCGAGCTGTTCTTCATGTACGCCACCATGCTGATCGCGGTGCCCACCGGGGTGAAGGTGTTCAACTGGGTGACCACCATGTGGGAGGGTTCGCTGACCTTCGAGACGCCGATGCTGTTCGCCGTGGCCTTCGTCATCCTGTTCACCATCGGCGGCTTCTCCGGACTGATGCTGGCGATCGCCCCGGCGGACTTCCAGTACCACGACACCTACTTCGTGGTCGCCCACTTCCACTACGTGCTGGTGCCCGGCGCGATCTTCGGCATCTTCGCCTCGGCTTACTACTGGCTGCCGAAGTGGACCGGCCACATGTACGACGAGACCCTCGGCAAGCTGCACTTCTGGATGAGCTTCATCGGCATGAACCTGGCGTTCTTCCCGATGCACTTCGTCGGCCTCGCCGGCATGCCGCGACGGATCCCCGACTACAACCTGCAGTTCGCCGACTTCAACATGGTTTCGTCGATCGGCGCCTTCATGTTCGGCACCACCCAGCTGCTGTTCCTGTTCATCGTCATCAAGTGCATCCGCGGCGGCAAGCCGGCCCCTGCCAAGCCCTGGGACGGCGCCGAGGGCCTGGAGTGGAGCATCCCCTCGCCGGCGCCCTACCACACCTTCAGCACCCCGCCCGAGGTCAAGTGAGGAGCGCGCCATGAGCGATGCCAAGGTCGATACCCGCCGCCTGGTCGGCCGCCTGCTGCTGGTGACCGTGCTGATGTTCGCCTTCGGCTTCGCCCTGGTGCCGCTCTACGACGTGATGTGCCGCGCCCTGGGGATCAACGGCAAGACCGCCGGCAGCGCCTACAGCGGCGAACAGCAGGTGGATGTCGGGCGCGAGGTGAAGGTGCAGTTCATGACCTCGAACAATATCGACATGGTCTGGGAGTTCCGCTCCGCCGGCGACCAGTTGGTGGTGCATCCCGGCGCGGTGAACCAGATGGTGTTCTACGCGCGCAACCCGAGCGACAAGCCAATGACCGCGCAGGCCATCCCGAGCATCGCCCCGGCCGAGGCCGCCGCCTACTTCCACAAGACCGAATGCTTCTGTTTCACCCAGCAGGTGCTGCAACCCGGCGAGAGCATCGAGATGCCGGTGCGCTTCATCGTCGACCGCGATCTGCCCAAGGATGTGCGGCACGTGACGCTGGCCTACACCCTCTTCGATATCACTGCGCGGAAGCCGCCCGTACCGGTTGCGGGACGATAAGGAGAACAACATGGCAAGCCACGAACACTATTACGTCCCCGCCCAGAGCAAGTGGCCGATCATCGCCAGCATCGGCCTGCTGGTGACGGTGTTCGGCCTGGGTACCTGGTTCAACGACCTCACCGCCGGCCACAAGGAATCCCATGGCCCGTGGATCTTCTTCGTCGGCGGGCTGATCATCGCCTACATGCTGTTCGGCTGGTTCGGCAACGTCATCCGCGAGAGCCGCGCCGGACTCTACAGCGCGCAGATGGACCGCTCGTTCCGCTGGGGCATGAGCTGGTTCATCTTCTCCGAGGTGATGTTCTTCGCCGCCTTCTTCGGCGCGCTGTTCTACGTCCGCCACTTCGCCGGTCCCTGGCTCGGCGGCGAGGGTGCCAAGGGCGTGGCGCACATGCTCTGGCCGAACTTCCAGTACAGCTGGCCGCTGCTGCAGACCCCGGACCCGAAGCTGTTCCCGCCGCCGAGCGCGGTGATCGAGCCGTGGAAGCTGCCGCTGATCAACACCATCCTGCTGGTCACCTCCAGCTTCACCGTGACCTTCGCCCACCACGCCCTGAAGAAGAACAAGCGCGGCCCGCTCAAGGCCTGGCTGGCGTTGACCGTGCTGCTTGGGATCGCCTTCCTGATCCTGCAGGCCGAGGAGTACGTGCACGCCTACAACGAGCTGGGCCTGACCCTCGGCGCCGGTATCTACGGCTCGACCTTCTTCATGCTCACCGGCTTCCACGGCGCCCACGTGACCCTCGGCGCGCTGATCCTCAGCATCATGCTGATCCGCATCCTGCGCGGTCACTTCGATGCCGAGCACCACTTCGGCTTCGAGGCCGCCAGTTGGTACTGGCACTTCGTCGATGTGGTCTGGATCGGCCTGTTCATCTTCGTCTACGTGATCTGACCGCCACCGGGGGAATCAGAAATGCCAGGGCGCGTGGCTGTTCAGCTCGCCGCTGTAGAAGCCCCAGGCGACCAGCGCCAGGGTCGTCGCGGCGAGCACCACGCGGACGGTCAGCGAATTGACCACGCGGGAACCATGGCCCTGGTCCTTGACCAGGAAGAACAGGCCGCTGAACAGGCTCACCAGGGTAGCCAGCAGTAGCAGGACGATCGCCACTTTCAACATGGTGGGACTCCGGCGATGGGGGGATTCATGCAGTATAGCCAGCGCCTCGGGGAGGCCGGACGCAATGACAGACGCAGCATGCGTGGCGCGTTCCGCCCCGGCCTGCTGCCGACCCTGGTGGTCCTCGGTCTGCTGCCGGTGCTGCTCTGGCTGGGCACCTGGCAGTTGCAGCGGGCCGACGAGAAGCGCGCCCTGCTGGCCAGCTACGAGGCCCGGCGCGGCGCCGAGCCGGTGTCGCCCGGGCAGCTAGAGGGACTGCGCGACCCGGCGTACGTCCGCGTGCGCCTGCACGGCCGCTTCGACCAGCGGCATACGCTGCTGCTGGATAACCGGCTGCGCAACGGACAGGCCGGGGTCGAGGTGCTGCAACCCTTCTACGATCAGGCCAGCGGCCTTTGGCTGCTGGTCAACCGCGGCTGGGTCGCCTGGAGCGATCGACGCTCGCCGCCGGCGCTGGAAACCCCCGACCGCGTCCTCCTGCTCGATGCCTGGACCTACCTGCCGCCACCCGGCGGCCTGCACCTGGCCGACGCGCCGGCCGGCGGCTGGCCGCGCCTGGTGACCCAGCTCGACATCCCGGCGCTGTGGCAGGCCTTCGGTCGCGCCGGGCTGCCCTGGGAAATCCGCCTGGAACCGGGCGACGCCAGCTTCGACACCGACTGGCCCCTGGTCTCGATGCCGCCGGAGCGGCACACCGGCTACGCCGTGCAGTGGTTCGCCCTGGCGACGGCCCTGCTCGCCCTCTACCTCTACCTCGGTGTGCGCCGCGCACGGGAGAAAAACCATGAGTCTCGCGATTCCGATGCCTGAACGTCCGCGCCGCGCCCGTGGCCGCCTGCAACTGCTGGCGATCATCGGCCTGGTGGTGGGGCCGATGCTGCTCGCCAGCGCCATGTACAAATGGAATTTCTGGGTGCCGCAGGGGCGCAGCTACAGCGGCGCGCTGATCGGCAACGGCCAGACCCCCGCCGACCTCGGCGTGCAGGGACGCAGCCAGGGCGAGCAGTGGCAACTGCTGGTGACCGCGCCGGGCACTTGCGGCGAGGACTGCCAGCAACTGGTCTACCTGGCCCGCCAGATCAACATCGCCCTCGGCCGCGAAGCCTCGCGCGCCGGCCACGCCCTGGCCGCCAGCGGCGAGCTGCCGGCGGACTTCGCCAACCTGGTGAGGCAGGACTACCCGCGCCTGCAGCGCTACGGCCTGGACCCGGCCCTGTACGACAAGGCCGGCGGCGGCGAGCGGCCGCTGCTGTGGGTGGTCGACCCGCACGGCAACCTGGTGCTGCGCTACGACGCCAAGGCCAACGGCAAGAAGTTGCTGAAGGACGTGCAACTGCTGCTCAAGCTCTCGCATATCGGTTGATCGGCGTGGCCGGCGCGGTTCCCGGCCCGATGAGGACAGAACGACAAGAAAAAGGGGCCCGCGAATGTCAGGCGCAACCCGCAAACCCGGTTTCACCGTCGCCGTGCTGGCGACCCTGCTGGCCGCCGTGGTGGTCCTGCTCGGCGCCTATACCCGGCTGACCCACGCCGGCCTCGGCTGTCCGGACTGGCCAGGCTGCTACGGCTTCGTCCACGTGCCGCTGAGCGAGGCGCAACTGGCCCACGCCGAACTGCACTTCCCCGACGCCCCGGTGGAGGCACAGAAGGGCTGGAACGAGATGATCCACCGCTATTTCGCCGGCGCCCTCGGCCTGCTCATCCTTGGCCTGGCGTTGCATGCGCTGGTCCGCCGCGGGCGCGACAGCCAACCGCTGAAGCTGCCGCTGCTGCTGCTCGCGGTGGTGATCGCGCAGGCCGCTTTCGGCATGTGGACGGTGACCCTCAAGCTCTGGCCGCAGGTGGTCACCGCCCATCTGCTCGGCGGCTTCACCACCCTGGCGCTGCTCTTTCTCCTCGCCCTGCGCCTCTCCGGACGCTTCGCGGCGCGGCGCTACCCGGCGGCGACCCGCGGACTGGCGGGGCTGGCCCTGCTCCTGGTGATCGGCCAGATCGCCCTCGGCGGCTGGGTCAGCAGCAACTATGCGGCGGTGGCCTGCATCGACCTGCCCACCTGCCATGGCGAGTGGTGGCCGCGGATGGACTTCGCCAACGGCTTCCACCTGACCCAGCACATCGGCCCCAACTACCTCGGCGGCCAGCTCGACAGCGACGCGCGCACGGCGATCCACATGACCCACCGGATCGGCGCGCTGTGCGTGACCCTGGTCCTCCTGCTGCTCGCCTGGCGCCTGCAGCGCAGCGGCCTGGTCTGGCCGACCGCGCTGATGCTGCTCGGCCTGTCGCTGCAGATCGGCCTGGGCATCAGCAACGTGCTGCTGCACCTGCCGCTGCCGGTGGCGGTGGCGCACAACGGCGGTGGCGCCCTGCTGCTGCTCAGCCTGGTGCTGGTCAACTATCGCCTGCGCGCGCCGGCCAGCGTCCGCGCGCCGGCACCGTCGCCGCAGCGCGTGCGCCGCACGCTGCCGCCGGCGCAAGGTTCGCGGCTGAAGGCCGCCTGACAGACAGAAGGATGGAGGTAAGGATATGGCCACCGTCATCGATCGCCACAGCCAGCCGACCTGGCGCGACTTCCTCGAACTGACCAAGCCCAAGGTCGTGGTGCTGATGCTGATCACCTCGCTGATCGGCATGCTGCTCGCCACCAAGGCGCCGCTGGATGGATTCGTGCCCTGGCAGGTGCTGATCTTCGGCAACCTCGGCATCGGCCTTTGTGCCGGCGCGGCGGCGGCGGTCAACCATGTGGTGGACCGGCGCATCGACTCGATCATGGCGCGGACCCACAAGCGGCCGCTGGCCGAGGGCCGGGTGTCGCCGAGCATGGCGCTGGGCTTCGCGCTGCTCCTGGCGCTGGCCGGGATGGCCGTGCTGCTGGCCTTCACCAACCCGCTGACGGCCTGGCTGACCCTCGCCTCGCTGCTCGGCTATGCGGCGCTCTACACCGGCTTCCTGAAGCGCGCCACGCCGCAGAACATCGTCATCGGCGGGCTCGCCGGGGCGGCGCCGCCGCTGCTCGGCTGGGTCGCCATCACCGGCCACCTGAGCGCCGAGCCGCTGTTGCTGGTACTGATCATCTTCGCCTGGACCCCACCGCACTTCTGGGCGCTATGCATCCACCGCAAGGACGAATACGCCAAGGCCGACATCCCGATGCTGCCGGTGACCCACGGCGAGCGCTACACCAAGCTGCACATCCTGCTCTATACCCTGGTGCTGTTCGCGGTGAGCCTGATGCCGTTCGTCATCCACATGAGCGGGCTGGTCTACCTGCTCTGCGCCCTGGCCCTGGGCGCGCGCTTCCTCGACTGGGCCTGGGCGCTCTACTGTGACAGCCGGCCACATGCGGCGATAAAGACCTTCAAGTACTCTATCGTCTACCTGTTCCTGCTGTTCATGGCGCTGCTGGTGGACCACTATCTGCCGCTGAAGCTGCTTCTCTGATCCCACTCTAGAGCCTTGCCCACCCATGACTCGAGTCAACAAGACCGTCCTCGTCCTCGTCGCCCTGGTCGCCCTGGTCCTCGGCCTCACCGTGCACAAGGTGCTCACCGCCCAGCGCCAGGCCGATCCCACTGTGCTGCTCGACGCCGGCATCGTGATCCTGCCGCAGACGCGCAAGGTGCCGGCGCTGGAGTTCACCAACCAGGACGGCCAGGCGGTCAGCACCGCCAGTCTCAAGGGTCGCTGGCACCTGCTGTTCTTCGGCTACACCTTCTGCCCCGATGTCTGCCCGACCACCCTCGCCCAGCTCCGCGAATTGCAGGGCAAGCTGCCGCAGGAGGTGCGCGACGACCTGCAGGTGGTATTCGTCAGCGTCGATCCGAACCGCGACACGCCGCAGCAGATCAAGCAATACCTGGGCTACTTCAACGCCGGCTTCCAGGGGCTCACCGGTACTCCGGAGAACATCCAGAAGCTGGCCAACGCCATGAGCATCCCCTACATCCCCGCCGACACCAGCAAGCCCAACTACACCGTCGACCACAGCGGCAACCTGGTGATCATCGGTCCGGACGGCGAGCAGCACGGCTTCATCCGCGCGCCGCTGAACAACGCCAAGCTGGAAGCCCAACTGCCCGGCGTGCTCAAGCCGCAGGCCTGATTCCCTTCCCTCCCCCCACCGTCCGCGGCGCTCCGGGCCTCAGGCCCGGCGCATGCCGATGTGCGGGATGTCGTCTTCCAGGTAGACCTCGGTGACCGCGACGAAGCCATAGCGGCCGTAGTAGGCCTGCAGGTGGGCCTGGGCCGAGAGGTACACCGGGGTATCCAGCCAGAGGCGCTCCGCCGCCTGCAGCGCGCGTTCCATCAACTGGTGACCGAGCCCCTGGCCGCGCGCGGCCGAGGAACTGACCACTCGGCCGATCACCACCTGGCCCTCGTGGCGAACCGGGTCCAGCAGGCGCAGGTAGGCGAGCAACTGGCCGTCGCGCCAGGCCATCAGGTGATGGGTATCGCCGACCAGGTCGAGGCCGTCGACTTCCTGGTAGGGGCATTTCTGTTCCACCACGAAGACCTCGGTGCGCAATTGCAGCAGTGCGTAGAGTTCCTTCAGGGTGAGGTCGGCGTGGTGCTTGCAGGTCCAGTCGAGCGACATGGTCGGGATTCCGGGACAGGGGACAGGAACGCGGTTATGCCATGGGCGGCGGGCCGCTGGAAAGGCGTGGCCGGTCGGTTTCGTTTCAGAACCCACGCGGCTATCCTTTGCCGAACGGCTGGAGGTGTCTCATGCGTTGGGAAGAACTGAGCGAACAACCCTGTTCGCTGGCGCGGGTGCTGGCGATCCTCGGCGATCGCTGGACCCTATTGGTATTGCGCGACTGCTTTCTCGGCGTGCGCCGTTTCGACGACTTCGAGCGCAGCCTCGGCGTGACCCGCCACGTCCTCGCCGACCGCCTCAAGCGCCTTGTCGAAGCGGAGATACTGGCCAAGGTGCCCTACCAGGAACGGCCGCTGCGCGAGGAATACCGGCTTACCGAGAAAGGGATGGAACTGTACCCGGCCATCCTTTCCCTGGTGAACTGGGGCGACCGCCACCTCGCCGGCGTCGAGGGGCCGCCACTCGAGCATGTGCACAAGCATTGCGGCCAGCACATGCATGGCGTGCTGGTCTGTTCCGAATGCGGTGAGCCGCTGCACGCGCGGGACGTGACGGTACGCGAGGGGCTGTTCTGGAAGGGGCGCCTGCTGCGGCGCGGCTGAGCGTTCCAGGCCTGGCCGCCGACGCGAATCGGCGGATAAACGCCGATGGCGTTACGGCAGGAAGGACGCTGTCGTACCAGGCTCCGCCGACCGGTCCCCTCTCTTCAGGGAGAGGACGTGCCGGGCAGGCCAGGACAGGCAGAGTAATTGGTGCGCGGATATCACTCGAGGCCTTGCCAGTTGACAAGTTCCTTTTAAGAACTAACTATCGTCTCTATTGGGTTCTAAAAAAGAACTAACAAGAGAGGCCTCTGCAATGACCCAGCGCAAAGCGGTTCTGGTAATGGGCGCCGGCGACGCCACCGGTGGCGCCATCGCCCGGCGGTTCGCCCGCGAGGGCTACGTGGCGTGCGTCGCCCGGCGCAACGCGGAGAAGCTGGAGCCGCTGGTGCAGGCCATCCGCGACCAAGGCGGCGAGGCCCTGGCCTGCGGCTGCGACGCACGCCAGGAGCAGCAGGTGATCGACCTCTTCGCCCGCATCGAGGGTGAGGTCGGTGCGCTGGAGGCGGTGATCTTCAACGTCGGCGCCAACGTCTGGTTCCCGATCACCGAAACCACCGAACGGGTCTATCGCAAGGTCTGGGAGATGGCCGCCTTCGGCGGCTTCCTCACCGGCCGCGAGGCGGCGCGGGTGATGCTGCCGCGGCAGCGCGGAACGATCATCTTCACTGGCGCCACCGCCTCGCTGCGCGGACGCGCGCATTTCGCCGCGTTCTCCGGCGCCAAGTTTGCCCTGCGTGCCCTGGCCCAGAGTATGGCGCGCGAGCTGGGGCCGAAGGGCATCCACGTCGCCCACCCGATCATCGACGGCGCCATCGACACCGACTTCATCCGCGAAACCCTGCCCGAGCTGTACAAGCGCAAGGAGCAGGACGGCATCCTCGATCCCGAGCACATCGCCGAGACCTACTGGCAGATCCACTGCCAGCCGCGCGACTGCTGGGTACACGAACTGGACCTGCGCCCCTGGATGGAAACCTTCTGATCCCCGCCACGGAAAGAGCCACGCATGAGCAAGCAAATCGAGTTCTTCTTCGACTTCGGCAGTCCCACCACCTACCTCGCCTGGACCCAACTGCCGCGCATCGCCGCCGCCCATGGCGCGAGCATCGCCTGGCGGCCGATGCTGCTGGGCGGCGTGTTCAAGGCCACCGGCAACCATTCGCCGATCGAGGTGCCGGCCAAGGGGCGCTACACCCTCCACGACCTGGCGCGCTATGCGAAACGCTACGGCGTGCCGCTGGCCTTCAACCCGGCCTTCCCGATCAACACCCTGACGCTGATGCGCGGCGCCCAGGGCTATCTCGGCGGCGAAGGGTTCCATCCCTACCTGAAAGCGGTGTTCGAAGCGTTGTGGGTACGACAGCAGAACCTCGGCAAGCCCGAGGTGGTCGCCCAGGTGTTGGCGGAGGCCGGGTTCGATCCGGATGAGTTCCTCCGCCTGGTTGGCGACGAGCAGGTCAAGGAGGGGCTCAAGGCGACCACCGAAGAGGCGGTGCGGCGCGGCGTCTTCGGCGCGCCCAGCTTCTTCGTCGGCGACCAGTTGTTCTTCGGCCAGGATCGCCTCGATTTCGTCGCCGAGGCCCTTGCCGGCTGACCTCCCCTTCCCCGCGGCGAGCCGCTCTGGCCCGCCGCCTTGCGCCATCCGAGCGCCCTTCTCCCGGCTGCGGCCCGCGCGTGCCGCGGTTCCTGGCCATTCGTCGCGCCCGCCGATAGCGGCTTGTCAGGCCGACTTCTTTGCGTATAGGCTGAACTGGTCAGACCGGTAATACCACAATAAAAATGCGTTCATCGCCCGCCTCCGCGAGGCCCGATGAAAGCGCCGAATGGAGACTCCTGCGATGTTCATCAAGCGCTGTTCCCGCTCGATATTCCTGCAAGTCGTGATTGGCCTGGTGATAGGCGTCATCTGCGGGGTCGGCATTCCCGACCTGGCCGTGCAGATGAAGCCGCTGGGCGATGGCTTCATCAAGCTGATCAAGATGCTCATCGCACTGATCGTCTTCTGCGTGGTGGTCAACGGCATCTCCGGCGCCGGCGACCTGAAGAAGGTCGGCCGCATCGGCCTGAAGTCGGTGATCTACTTCGAAATCCTCACCACCATCGCCCTGGTCCTCGGCCTGGTGGTCGCCTACAGCCTGGGCCTGGGCAGCGGCGCCAACATCCATCTCAACGAACTGCCCGCCGGCGACGTCGCCCTGTATACCGGGCGCACCCAGGAAATCCATGGCCCCGTGGCATTCCTCATGGGCCTGATCCCGACCTCTGTGTTCAGCGCCTTCGCCGAGAACGACATCCTCCAGGTCCTGCTGTTCTCCGTGCTGTTCGGCAGCGCCCTGAACCTGGTCGGCGAGCAGGCCAGCGGCGTGGCCCGCCTGATCAACGAATTCAGCCACATCGTGTTCCGCATCATGGGCATGATCGTGCGCCTGGCACCGCTCGGCGTGTTCGGCGCGGTGGCCTTCACCACCGCCCGCTACGGCGTCGACTCGCTCAGCCACCTGGGCGCGCTGGTGCTGGTGTTCTACGCCACCTGCCTGGTCTTCGTCATGGCGGTGCTCGGTAGCGTCCTGCGTCTCTCCGGGGTGCGCATGCTGCCGTTCCTGCGCTACTTCCGCGAAGAGCTGATGATCGTGATGGGCACCGCCTCCTCCGACGCGGTGCTGCCGCAGGTGATGCGCAAGCTCGAGCACATGGGCATCCGCAGCTCCACGGTAGGCCTGGTGATTCCCACCGGCTACTCGTTCAACCTCGATGGATTCTCGATCTACCTGACCCTGGCGGTGGTGTTCATCGCCCACGTCACCGGCACGCCGCTGGCGATGACCGACCTGGTCACCATCCTGCTGGTTTCGCTGGTGACCTCCAAGGGCGCCCACGGCATTCCCGGCTCGGCCCTGGTGATCCTCGCCGCCACCCTCACCGCGGTGCCGGCGATCCCGGTGGCCGGCCTGGTGCTGGTGCTTTCGGTGGACTGGTTCATGGGCATCGGTCGCGCGCTGACCAACCTGATCGGCAACTGCGTGGCCACCGTGACCATCGCCCGCTGGGAAAACGACATCGATATGCCGCGCGCGCAGGCCATACTCGACGGGCGCCTGGAGGCGCCGGCCAAGGCCGACGGCGAGCCGCTCAAGCGCAGCGCGGTGGCCGGGGAAGGCAAGCTGCATGGCTGACGCGCCGAGGCGCGTTGCACGTCCGATTGGCAAGTAAAGGGAGGCGACATGTTTTCTTCGTCCAAGCTGGTCAACGCGGTTGCCCAGCGCCTGCTCGACACCATCGAGCAGGGTCGCTGGGTCGCCGGCCAGATGTTGCCCGGCCAGCGCGAGCTGGCTGAGCAGATGGAAATCAGCCGGCCGAGCCTGCGCGAGGCGATCATGGTCCTGGAGACCCTGGGCGTGGTCCGTTCGCTGCCGGGCAAGGGCGTGATGGTCCTCGAACGCAGCGAGCCGCTGCGCGAGGTCGCGGCGCCCGGCGAGGCGACCATGGAAGACGTCCTGCAACTGCGCTATGCGCTGGAGCCGTTCATCGTCGGCATCGTCGCGCAGAGCGCCGGGGCGGCGGAGATCAGCGAACTGCGGCTGTTGCTGCTGGACCTGCGCGAAGCGGTCGAGGATGGCGACCCGCAGGCTCTGGTTGAGGCCTACACGGCCTTCCACCGGCGCCTGGTGAAGCTCACCTCGAACCCGATCTTCCTCAGCGTTTCCGAACAGATCGGCAGCGCCCTGGAACGCAGCGACAACCTGGTGCGCCGCCAGCCGGAATACGCCGAGGAGATCCTCCAGGAACACGACGCCATCCTCCGCGCGATCCGCCAGCACGACAGCGAGCGGGCGAGCCAGGCGATGCGCCAGCACATCCTCAACGAAGGCGCGCGCCTGAACATCGACCTGCGCTTGCCGCAGGTCTGATCGCCCGCGCCAGGGTTCCAACCCGGGACCGTCGCGGCGCCCGGACGGCTTTCGTCCGCGGCCTACGAAGGCCCACAAGCACGACTCGACAGGTGTGAACATGGTCGGATTCGACGCACGTACCCAGCAGGGCGCCGCGCTGCGCCCCACCAGCCATTTCGTCTACGAAAGCATCTACACGGCAATCCTGGAAAAGCGCCTGGCGCCGGCCGCCAAGCTGAGCAAGGAAACCCTCGGGCAGATCTTCCGGGTCAGTAACGGCACCATCCAGCGTGCCCTCACCCGTCTCGCCGAGGACGGCGCGGTGGTGATGCCGCCGAAGGAAGTCGCCAGCGTTGCCCGCCCGGACGAGCGCCAGGCGCGGCAGGTGCTGGACGCGCGCCTGCTGGTGGAAAGCGAAGTGGTGCGGCAACTGCCCGCGGGGGTGGATCCCGCCGCCCTTGCCGAGCTACGGGCGCTGGTCGACGAGGAGCAGGCTTGCCTCGCGGCCCGCGACAGCGCCGGGCTGATCCGTCTCGCCGGGCGCTTCCACCTGCGCCTGGCCGAACTGACCGAGAATCCCTTGCTGCAGGGTTTCGTCCGTGGCCTGGTGGCACGCGCCTCGCTGGACATCGCGCTGAACAAGGGGGCGGTCTATACCGCCGAGGCCTGCGCCGCGCAGCGCGCCCTGCTCGATGCCCTGGAGGACGGCGACAGCGCGGCGGCGGCTGCGCTGATGGACGCTTACCTGCGAGGCCTGTTCGCCCGCATGCGCTTCCTGCCGCCACCCACCACCGACCTGCGCGAGGCATTTGGCATGAAGGCCCCTCGCGGGGAAAAACGCCGGAGGGCCTGACCTCCCCGGCCGCCGCCTACCAGATCTGGCAGGCGGTGGTGGCTGGTGGCCAGCCTATAGTGAAGCGGGTCAGGGATGGCGCCGTGCTGGTCGAAGTAGCCAAGGGTCCGTTGTGAGCGCCCGGTCCTGTCCGTGACGTCCTACAGGAAGCTGTGAACGCATGGTTAACGGAGATCGACATGGCATACGCAGAATGGATCGCAGTGAAGGTCGTGGTATCCAAATCCATCGGCACGGTGGGCATCCGCAACGCCACCTTGCAATGGGGCAAGTTCTACCGCTACACCAACAAGGACGACGAGATTTCCACCGAGGAAGTCAGCAGCATGAACGTGCAGGCCGGCAGCCCGCAATGGATCGCCTCCTGCGGACGGGAGAACGCTTCGTCCGGCACCCAGGGCAGCTTCGACTGCTACGACGGCAACACCAAGATGGGCACCTTCAGCTGGGATGACCCGTGGAAATCCGGCGCCACCAACACCTGGGGCTTCACGCCGGCATCGGCGGACTATGCCGGCATCACCAGCGGCGGCAACGCCACGGGCACGGACATCGGCGAGGTCACCCTGACCCTCGGCCGCTTCTCCTGACGGTACCTGGAGCTGGCCGGCAGTCCGTCGGTCAGCTCCAGCGCTCATCCCCGTCCGTGGCGAACGCTCGCCGCAGCGCCTCGATGGCGACCTTCACCTTGGCCGGCTGGGCCTCTCGCCGTGGCGTCACCGCATAGATGCCGAGCCCGGGAATCCTCCACTCCGGCAATAGCTGTTGCAGGCGCCCGTCGTTCAGCGCGTCGCGTACCTCCGGCAGCGGCTGGTAGGACACGCCGAGTCCGTCGAGGGTGAACTGACGCACCGCGAGCATCCCGTTGGCGGCCACCCGTGGCTCCAGGCGCAGTTTGCAGACTTCCCCGCCCGGCCCGCTGAGCGTCAGGTGGTTGAGGTGGTTCGAAGTGTTCAGGGAAATCCAGTCGACCTCGGTCAACTGCTCCGGACGGTTGATGGGCGCCCGCTGGCGCAAATAGGCCGGCGCCGCGCAGAGCACGCTGCTCCAGTCGCCGAGGTGGCGCGCCACCAGGCTGGAGTCGGCGAGATTGCCGACGCGGATCGCCAGGTCGATGCGCTCGGCGACCAGATCGATGCGCTCGTCCTGGAAGAACAGTTGCAGGCGCAACTGGCGGTGGTTCTCCAGCAACGGTTTCAGCGCCTGGGTGATCAGCGTGCCGGAGAACCCCACCGGCGCCGCCAGGCGCAACTCGCCCACCGGCGCATCGCGCCATTCGCCAAGCCGCCGCTCGGCTTCCTCGGCGATCGCCAGCATCTGCGCGCAACTGCGATAGAACGCCTCGCCGGCCTCGGTCAGGGTCAGCCGGCGGGTGGTGCGATGCAGCAAAGTGACCTGGGCGCGGCTCTCCAGCTTGCGGATCTGCTGGCTGACTGCCGAAGGGGTCATGCCCAGGCTCTGGGCCGCGGCTGCCATCGAGCCCTTGTCCACCACAGTGGCGAAGATCGCCATGCCTTTCAGCGAATCCATGCCGGTTCCTCCTTGCGGGAGACTGCGCCTGGGGAAAAATCACCGGAAAAAGCGCGAGAAAGCATGCCCAGCGGGCGAGGTCGTCGGGTTTCGGAAAAATACGGATGCGTATGGGAGCGAAGCATAAGTCAGTTAAAGAACTAATCAGGTTGCAGTGGTCGCAAGTTGGTCGCTCTCATTTGTCTGGTCGAAAAATGTCCATTTCTTGTGAGTTATGGATGTTTTGTCCGAAATAAGTAACTACGTACAAGTCAAGGTAAATATTCGTTTTGAAACATCTTGTAACCGTGTGACCACTTTTAGGGGGTAATTTCGACCCTGTCGATGCGCAAAATCTGGATTTCCTTGCCTTTTACCCGAAAAGGGGCGCTGAACGGCCAGCGCTCCAGGGTCAGGGTGCGTACGCCTGGCACCTCGCTGGGCCGCCCTGCCCCCTGGTTGGCTACCTGCTGCAGCGGTTTCACCTGCTCGACGATGTCCTGGACGGCTTTCAGGGCTTTTTCCGGGCCGATCAGCACGACGTAATGGTCGTAGATGGCGTCCAGGTCGGCGGCCGCCTTGCGGGTCCACTTCAGGCTCATTGCAGCCCCCAGCGCTTCTCGATCTCGGTGTGTTCCAGCAGGCGACCGGCATTGGCATCGGCCAAGCCTTCATCGATGGCAGCGACCTGCCACTGCTGCCTTTCCAGGTACTGCGCGAGCGCCTGCCGCAGGTGATACGGGCGGTCGCGGTGGGTGGCGCGGGCCAGTTCATCGAGGGCCGCGACCAGGGCGTCATCGGCGCGGAACGAGACTACGGTGCTCATTTTCTGATCAGCTTCGTTTTCGTTGTATACGGTGTTTACAGTGAAAACTAATGTATACGAAAGCCCTCGGGCGAGCAATCGCCAGGCTGTTTCGTCCGACGAAAAAACCTTTATCGATCAGTGGGTTGAATGAGGAGCCCGCCCCGAGCGGGGCGGGCGGAAGGGTGGCGCGGGATTACCAGGCCTGGTTGAAGTGGAAGCCCTGCCTGGGCGAGAAGCGGGTGTTGACGAGCTTGTAGCCTTCCTCGCCGCGTGGCTTGACCAGCGAGACCTGGCCGACCTGCGGTTGGGTGATCTGTTGCAGGGTGGTCAGGCTGGCCTGCTTGAGCACCTCGGGGTTCTTCGCCCAGTCCTTCACTTCGCGTGGCTTGACCTCGACGGTGACCAACCAGCCCTTTTCCACGGCCGGGCCGTAGTCGTCGGGCTTGGCGGGGTCCACCGAACGGACGCTGACGTCGAAGCCGCTGCTGTAGCAGAAGGCCTTCGACTCGGGCTTGTAGTCCTCGCGGCCGGCGGGCGTGAGGTCGTAGGAATCGCCGTCGCGGCGCAGCAGGCCGACGCCGACCAGCGCGTCGTAGACCGCAGCGTTGCCTTTCGCCGGGCCGGGGCCGGAGAAGCTGTCGGAGAGCGTCACCGGGAAGGTCTTGAACAGGGTGGAGCTGGCGCAGGCGGGTTTGTCGAAGCCGCGCTCGGCGAGCAGGCGGGCGATCTCCTCGCTGGACGGAGCGGAGTCCGAGCAGGCGGCGAGGAACAGTGGGAGGGCGGCGACGAGGCCGCGCAGAACGCGTGTAGGCATGGGCATGTCCTTTGTCCATTGGCGCAGCCGGATCGGCTGCGCGGCGAATTCTAGCGGCTGTGGCACCATGGGCGCACATTCGACCCAAGGAGGAGAACCCATGCGCCTGCCTGCGAACCTCGGCCGCCTGCTGCCGGCCCTGTGCCTGGGCGTCCTGTTGAGCGCCTGCAGCACCTTCGGCCAGCGCGATCCGTTGCGTATCGACCTGGTCGGCCTGGAACCCCTGCCGGGGCAAGGCATGGAGATGCGCTTCATGGTCAAGCTGCGGGTACAGAACCCCAACGACGAGCCGATCGAATACAACGGCATCGCCCTCGACCTCGACGTCAACGGCCAGCCCCTGGCCAGCGGCGTCAGCGACCAGACCGGCGAGGTGCCGCGCTTCGGCGAGCGGGTGGTGAGTGTGCCGCTGACCGTCTCCGCCTTTTCCGCCTTCCGCCAGGCCTGGGGCCTGAGCAACAACGCTCCGATCCAGGGCATGCCCTACGTGGTGAAGGGCAAGCTCGCCGGAGGCCTGTTCGGCACCGTGCGCTTCAGCGAAAAGGGCACCCTCGACTTCTCCGGGCCGGCCGTCGGCGCGCCGAAGACCAAGGGGCTCTGAGGCGGTTCGGCAGGGGAGCGAGAAACCCTATATAATCTGCGGTTTTCGTCCCCCTGCTGAAGAGAGAATGCCGTGAGCACGCTGCCGTCCTGTCCCCAATGCAACTCCGAATACACCTACGAGGATGGTGCGCTGCTGGTCTGCCCGGAGTGCGCCCATGAATGGTCGCCGAACGAGGCCGCTACGGCGTCCGATGATGGCAAGGTGATCAAGGATTCGGTGGGCAACGTTCTCCAGGACGGCGATACCATCACCGTGATCAAGGACCTGAAAGTGAAAGGCTCCTCGCTGGTGGTGAAGGTCGGCACCAAGGTGAAGAACATCCGCCTGGTGGACGGCGACCACGACATCGATTGCAAGATCGACGGCATTGGCGCGATGAAGCTGAAATCGGAATTCGTCAGGAAGGTCTGAGGCGACCTTGCCTGAAGAAGCCCGGCCATTGGCCGGGCTTTTCTTTGGAGGGCTGTCTGGGTTCTTCCCCCGGTGGTGGACTCAGACCCGCGCCGTCTTCCCGGCGTAGTCCTCGCCGAGGCGCGGTTTGCGTCGCGCGTTGAGCAGCCCGAGGCAGACGGTGAAGATCGTCAGCAGAGCGGTGGCGAACACCTCGTGACGGTGCTCCGGCATGATCAGCATGATGCTCAGCGCGGCGACGATGAACAGGATCACCGCCCAGGTCAGCCAGGGATATAGCCACATGCGGAACTCGATGGGCTGGCCGCTGGCCTGCAATTGCTTGCGCATGCGCAACTGGGCCACGGCGATCACCAGGTACACCAGTAGCGCCACGGCGCCGGAGCTGGCGAGGAGGAAGGTGAAGACCTTCTCCGGCGCGAAGTAGTTGACGATGGTGGTGAGGAAGCCCACCGCGGTGCTGGCCAGCACCGCCGGGCGTGGTACGTGGGCGGTGTTGGTCAGCTTGAGCACGCTCGGGGCGTCGCCGCGCTTGGCCAGGGAGAAGACCATCCGCGACGAGGTGTAGATCGCCGAGTTCAGGCAACTGGCCACGGCGACCAGTACCACCAGGTCGACGATCAGCTTGGCGTGCGGGATGTCCAGCAGCTCCAGGGCGCGCTGGTAGGAGCCGACCTGGATCAGCAGCGGGTCGTTCCACGGCACGATGGAGATCACGATGAAGATCGACACCAGGTAGAACAGGCCGATCCGCCAGATCACCGAGTTGGTGGCGCGGGTGATCTGCTTCGCCGGGTCCTTGGACTCGGCGGCGGCGATGGTGACGATCTCGGTGCCCATGAAGCTGAACATGGTCGTCAGCAGGGCGCCGAGCACCGCGCCGTAGCCGTTCGGCACGAAGCCGCCGTGGCTCGCCATCAGGCTGGACAGGCCGCTGACCTCGCGTTCCGGCAGGCCGCCGACGATGGCCACCGCGCCGAGCACGATGAAGGCGATGATGGCGATCACCTTGAGCAGCGCGAACCAGAATTCGAACTCGCCGTAGCGGGCCACGCTGAAGAGGTTGGTGACGGTGAGCAGGAAGGTCACCGCGAGGGCGAAGATCCAGGTGTCGATGGCCGGGAACCAGGCGTTGAGGATGGCCGCGGCGGCGATCGCTTCGAGGGGGATCACCAGCACCCAGAACCACCAGTAGAGCCAGCCGATGGTGAAACCGGCCCAGCGGCCGATGGAGCGATCGGCGTAGGTGGAGAAGGAACCGGTATCGGGGGAGGCGACCGCCATTTCGCCGAGCATGCGCATGACCAGCACCACCAGGGTGCCGGCGATCAGGTAGGCGAGCAGGGCGGCCGGGCCGGCGGCGGCGATGGCATGGCCGGAGCCGACGAACAGGCCGGCGCCGATCACCCCGGCGATCGACAGCATGGTGACGTGGCGTTGTTTCAGGCCGGGCGCGAGCGAGGCGTTGCGCTTGTTCGGCAGTTGTGAAGCCAGTACGACTTTGGACATCGTTGAGACCCTTTAATTGTTCTTGGGCAAGGTCTGGGCCGCCTTGTGGGCGACGCCATGGGTGCGGCCGTGGGTGAGGTTTCACGGCGGTGGAACGTTGCGGACTCCTGATTGCGGAAAAAGAAAAAAGGCATGGTCGTTACCGACCATGCCTGTTGTCGTCAGCCTTCAGAGGCTGGGGAAGGCGAATTGCGAGGCCTCGTGGCTGGCCCGCTGCGGCCAGCGCTGGGTGATGGCCTTGCGCCGGGTGTAGAAGCGCACGCCGTCCGGGCCGTAGGCGTGGAGGTCGCCGAACAGCGAGCGCTTCCAGCCGCCGAAGCTGTGGTAGGCCACCGGCACCGGCAGCGGGACGTTGACGCCGACCATGCCGACCTCGATCTCGTCGCAGAACAGGCGGGCGGCCTCGCCGTCGCGAGTGAAGATGCAGGTGCCGTTGCCGTATTCGTGGTCGTTGATCAACTGCATGGCCTCTTCCAGGCTGTTGACGCGAACCACGCACAGCACCGGGCCGAAGATCTCTTCCTTGTAGATGGTCATTTCCGGGGTCACCCGGTCGAACAGGCTGCCGCCGAGGAAGAAGCCGTTCTCGTGGCCGGCGACCTGGTAGCCGCGGCCGTCCACCACCAGCTCCGCACCCTGGGCCACGCCGCTGTCGATGTAGCCGGTGACCTTGGCCTGCGCGGCGGCAGTGACCAGCGGGCCCATGTCGAGGCCGCAGGAAGTGCCGGCGCCGATCTTCAGCGCCTTGATCTGCGGAACCAGCTTGGCGATCAGCGCGTCGGCCACCTGGTCGCCGACGCATACCGCCACCGAGATCGCCATGCAGCGCTCGCCGCAGGAGCCGTAGGCGGCACCCATCAGCGCGCTGACGGCGTTGTCGAGGTCGGCGTCGGGCATCAGCACCGCATGGTTCTTCGCGCCGCCCAGGGCCTGCACGCGCTTGCCGCGCTTGGTGCCCTCGGCATAGATGTATTCGGCGATGGGGGTCGAGCCGACGAAGCTGATGGCTTTCACTTCCGGCGCCTGGAGCAGGCCGTCCACGGCTTCCTTGTCGCCGTGCACCACGTTCAGCACGCCCTTCGGCAGGCCGGCTTCGTGGAACAGCTCGGCGATCAGCAGGGTGGAGCTGGGGTCGCGCTCGGAGGGCTTGAGGATGAAGGTGTTGCCGCAGGCGATGGCCAGCGGGTACATCCACAGCGGCACCATCGCCGGGAAGTTGAACGGGGTGATCCCGGCGACCACGCCGATCGGCTGGAAGTCGCTCCAGGCGTCGATGTTCGGGCCGACGTTGCGGCTGTACTCGCCCTTGAGGATTTCCGGGGCGGCGCAGGCGTACTCGACGTTCTCGATGCCGCGCTTGAGTTCGCCGGCGGCGTCTTCCAGGGTCTTGCCGTGCTCTTCGCTGATCAGCTTGGAAATCCGCGCCTCGTTCTGCTCCAGCAGTTGCTTGAAGCGGTACAGCACCTGTGCACGCTTGGCCGGCGGGGTGTTGCGCCAGGCCGGGAAAGCGGCCTTGGCGGCATCGATGGCTTTCTGCAGGGTCTTGCCGTCGGCCAGCGGGACCTTGTGGATGGCTTCGCCGGTGGAGGGGTTGAAGACGTCGGCGCTGCGGCCGTTGTCGGCGACCATTTCGCCGTTGATCAGGTGGTGGAGGGTGCCCATCTTGTCTTGTTCTCTCTTCGCTAGGGGTGACGAAAGGGCCGTGGCCCTTTCCCTTTACCCGCTCCCTGGGGAGCGGGTGCGGATTACTTGATCTCGGTCTCGACGAAGACCACTTCGTGTGCGCTGGCGTTGATCACGTTGTGCTCGACGCCGGCCTTGCGGAAGTAGGCCTGTCCGGCGACCAGCGGCGCGTGACGGTCGCCCTCTGGGGTTTCCAGCAGCAGCGTGCCGTCGGTCAGCGGTACCACCACATAGTCGTGGCCGTGGCGGTGGCGCCCGGTTTCCGCGCCGGGGGCGAAGCGCCATTCGGTCACGATCACCTCGGCGTTGTCCACCTGCACGGTGGGTACGGCTTGCGGGCGGCCGCTCATCAGGCGATGCCGTTGAGCGCTTCGCCGACCGCGTCGAACAGGCGGTCCAGCTCTTCCGGCCTGGCGTTGAAGGTCGGGCCGAATTGCAGGGTATCGCCGCCGAAGCGCACGTAGAAACCCTGTTGCCAGAGCTTCATGCCGGCCTCGAACGGACGCACGGTCGGATCGCCGTCGCGCGGGGCGATCTGGATCGCGCCGGCCAGGCCGCAGTTGCGGATGTCGATGACGTTCTTCGCGCCTTGCAGGCCGTGCAGGCCCTTCTCGAAGTGCGGCGCCAGCTCGGCGGACTGCTGCACCAGGTTGTCCCTGGCCAGGATGTCCAGCGCGGCGAGGCCGGCGGCGCAGGCGACCGGGTGCGCGGAGTAGGTGTAGCCGTGGCTGAACTCCACCGCGTGCTCGGGCAGCGCCTGGTTCATGAAGGTGTCGTAGATCTCGCTGCTGGCGATCACCGCGCCCATCGGCACGGCGCCGTTGGTGACCTGCTTGGCGACGTTCATCAGGTCCGGGGTGACGCCGAAGTACTCGGCGCCGCTGTAGGTGCCCAGGCGGCCGAAGGCGGTGATCACCTCGTCGAAGATCAGCAGGATGTTGTGCTGGTCGCAGATCTCGCGCAGGCGCTGCAGGTAGCCGACCGGCGGTACCAGTACGCCGGCGGAGCCGGACATCGGCTCGACGATCACCGCGGCGATGTTCGAGGCGTCGTGCAGCTCGATCAGCTTGAGCAGCTCGTTGGCCAGCTCGACGCCGCCGGTCTGGGCCATCCCGCGGGTGAACGCCATGCCCGGTTGCAGGGTGTGCGGCAGGTGGTCGACGTCCATCAACTGGCCGAACATCTTGCGGTTGCCGCCGATCCCGCCGAGGCTGGTGCCGGCGACGTTGACCCCGTGGTAGCCGCGGGCGCGGCCGATCAGCTTGGTCTTCTGCGGCTGGCCTTTCAGGCGCCAGTAGGCGCGGGCCATCTTGATCGAGGTGTCGGCGCACTCGGAGCCGGAACCGGTGAAGAACACGTGGTTCAGTTCGCCTGGCAGCAACCCGGCGATCTTCTCGGCCAACTGGAAGGACAGCGGATGGCCGTACTGGAAGCCCGGCGAGTAGTCGAGGGTGCCGAGCTGGCGAGCCACCGCCTCCTGGATTTCCTTGCGCGAGTGGCCGGCGCCGCAGGTCCACAGGCCGGACAGGCTGTCGTAGACCTTGCGGCCCTTGTCGTCGGTCAGCCAGCTGCCTTCGGCGGCGACGATGATCCGCGGGTCCTTCTGGAAGTTGCGGTTGGCGGAGAAGGGCATCCAGTGGGCGCGCAGGTTGAGTTCGCTGGAAACCGGCGGGGCCACGTTGAGCGGCTGGTTCATCGTTCGATCCTCGGGCTTTCTTGTTGGAAGGTTCCGCGCACGCGGCGGCGGAGCGTTGGATCAAGCTTGGCCCTGACGAAAGGTTAGATAAAGCTTATTCTTCTAACGTTTAGTTTCGACTGGGTAAAACAATAATGGCCAAATCCCGCAACCCGTCGCTCGGCCAGGTCAGCGATTTCGATATCCGCCTGCTGCGCATCTTCAAGACCATCGTCGAGTGCGGCAGTTTCTCCGCCGCCGAGAGCACTCTCGGCCTCAGCCGCTCGGCGATCAGCCTGCACATGGGCGACCTGGAGAAGCGCCTGGGCATGCGCCTGTGCCAGCGCGGCCGCGCCGGCTTCGCCCTGACCGACGAGGGCCGCGAGGTCTATCGCGCGACCCAGACCCTGCTGGCGGCGCTGGAGGGGTTCCGCGCCGAGGTCAACGACCTGCACCAGCACCTGCGCGGCGAACTCAACATCGGCATCATCAACAACCTGGTGACCCTGCCGCAGATGCGCATCACCCACGCTCTCAGCGCGCTCAAGGGGCAGGGACCGCAGGTGCGGATCAACATCGGCATGACCACCCCCAACGAGATCGAACTGGGCGTGCTCGACGGCCACCTGCATGTCGGCGTGGTGCCGTTGATCAGTCCGCTGTCGGGGCTCGAGTACCTGCCGCTGTATGACGAGCACGCGCAGCTCTATTGCAGCCGCGGCCACGCACTGTTCGAGCGCGCCGACGGCGATATCGCGGTGGACGAGGTGCTCGCCGCGGACGCCGTGGCGCCCAGCTACCGCCTGCCCGCCGAAGCCCAGGCGCGCCACCAGGAACTGAACAACAGTGCCAGCGCCTCGGACCGCGAGGGCATGGCGTTCCTGATCCTGACCGGCAACTTCATCGGCTACCTGCCGTCGCACTACGCCGCCGACTGGGTCGCCGCCGGGATGCTGCGGCCCCTGCTGCCGGAGCGTTTCCACTACGCCATCGCGCTGACCATCGTGACCCGCAAGGGACGCCGGCCGAACCTGGTGCTGGAACGGTTCCTGGAGGCGGTGGCGGTGTCGTGAGGGCGCGGATTGAGTGACGCGAGCTTCGGCCGTCCGCCGAACGGTGCCTTTTCTCTAACAGCGCGAGGAGGTGGCATGCAGCGACGGGCCGAGCCAATGCGGGAAAGAGGCTCTCACCCCTTCGCATGGCGCCGCTCCCCCATCACCCAGGTCTCCGCCACCGCGCGGTCGTCGCCCAGGGTGTTCAGCACGAACAGGGTATCGGCCAGGCCGCGCGCATGCTCCATGCGCTGGGCGATCATCGGCGTGGCGGCCAGGTCGAGAGCGACGAAGTCGGCCTCGCGGCCGGGCAGGAAGTTACCGACCAGGCCGTCCAGGTCGAGCGCCCTGGCGCCGCCGAGGGTGGCCAGGTAGAGCGCCTGGAACGGATCGAGGCTGGTGCCGCGCAATTGCTGGATCTTGTAGGCGTCGGCGAGGTTGGCCAGCAGCGACAGGCTGGTGCCGCCGCCGACGTCGCTACCGATGCCGACGCGGATGCCGTATTGCTGGGCGCGGCCAAGGTCGAACAGGCCGGAGCCGATGAACAGGTTGGAACTGGGACAGTGCGCCAGCGCCGCGTTCTTGTGCGCCAGGCAGCGGCATTCGCGTTCGGAGAGATGGATGCCATGGGCGAACACGCTGCGTTCGCCGACCAGGCCGGCGCGATGATAGACGTCCAGGTAGTCCTGCGCCTGGGGAAACAGCTCGCCGACCCAGGCGACTTCCTTGAGGTTCTCCGAAAGATGGGTGTGCAGGTAGACGCCGGGATACTCGTCCAGCAGGCGCGCCGCCGCGGCCAGTTGCTCGGGCGAGGAGGTCGGCGCGAAGCGCGGGGTGACCGCGTATTGCAGGCGCCCGTTGCCGTGCCAGCGCTCGATCAGCGCGCGGCTCTCGGCGTAGCCACTGGCCGCGGTATCGCACAGCGCCGGCGGCGCGTTGCGGTCCATCAGAACCTTGCCGGCGATCATCCGCAGGCGGCGCTTCTGCGCGGCCTGGAAGAATGCCTCGGCGGATACCGCATGGACCGTGCCGAACACCAGCGCGGTAGTGGTGCCGTGGCGCAGCAGTTCGTCGAGGAACAGCTCGGCCTGGGCGGCGGCGTAGCCGGCATCGGCAAAGCGCTGCTCGGCGGGAAAGGTGTGGGTTTCCAGCCAGTCCAGCAGTTGGGTGCCGTAGGAGGCGATCACTCCGAGTTGCGGGTAATGCACATGGCAGTCGACGAAGCCGGGCAGCAGCAGGCGCTGCGGATGTTCCTCCAGCGGCAGGTCGGCGGGCAGTTGTGGCAGCAGGTAGGCTGCGTGATCGAGCGCGCGCACGTGGCCGTGTTCGATCCACAGCAGGCCGTCCTCGAAATACTCCCAGGCCTTGTCGCCGAGCTTCGCCGGGTCGCCGAGGAAATGCAGGATCCGCCCGCGATGGGCTGAACTGCTCATCGCGCTCCCGCCGTGGTCGGAGTGCAGGATAAGTGGGGGGACGAAGTTGCCAGCAGGTACTGCATCGTTCATCTCCTCTGCTGCCGGAACGGCGCTTTCGCCTCTTTAGTCCGGGAAATCGACGGAAATATCCCGTCTTTGGCGCGTGATCTCGCTTCCGCCATTATGCACTGTGCGCATGCTGTGGATAAGTCTGTGTGTAGCGCGTGTGCGGCAAGATTGCACGAGCCATTGCGGGATGTGCCCATCTGGCTTCCGGCAGGCGATCCGCGGAAAGCGTTCCGGCACCTTGAATCCGCCTTGCGAAATGCCCGGTCGGCAACTGGCGCTTCTGTGGGTTTGTCTGTGGAAAAGCTGTTCGCATTCCCCGTTGAAAAAATGCCTTCGGCGGTCGGGGGAAAGGCATTGGACGGGGCCGCAGGATTTCTCCCGATTGGCGAAAGAGCCAGGGAAAAAGCGCTGTGGAATGCGCCACGACGGTGCATCGCGAAACTGTGGACAGCGGATCCACCCATGGCGCCGCCGAGCATGCTTCCGTCGATCGCCGCGGACTTTCCTGGAAAGCCGGAAAACCCAGTATTCATGGGCTTCCTGGCGTCTAAAGAGGAAGTCCTGGAGACATTTTCACGGGCATTCCCGTTCCGCGGGTTTCCTGTGGAAAAGCTGTTGGCAAACTGTGCCGGAAGCGGGCCGCCGGGGCTGCCCCAGGGATTCGGCCGAGCCATGGCTTGGCCGGGAGAGGTCGTTCTGCCGGGTTCCTCCGAACGGCTGTCGATATCTTGTGGATAAAGCTGTTGGCAAAGTGTTGGAGAAAATGCCTTGCCAGGTCGTGCTCATGACCTGCCGGGTTGGCTGTTTTCTGTCCAGCGCCGATGTTGCGAAAATTGCCGGGACGGTCGGAGCGGGAGGCTTCCCAAGGTCCCGGATGGGCTCCCGACACGCTGTGGATAACTCTGTGAGCAAGGTGGTGATGACTGTTTTGCGACAAATGCTCACGCGGGTGCGCCGCAGGGTTGCCCGCAAATGTGCCGCGGCGTCCCAGGCGTGCTCCGGCTTGGTGCCGCTCGGCGCGGCAGCCTGGCCCTTGGCTCCCGGCGCAAGCCGCGTTCCAGGGCTTTCCTGACCTCCTGGCCAGGTATTTGCACCGGCCGTGGCATCGTCGAGCAACCGACCGGGTCCGCCATGTCCGCACCTACCTCCTTCGCGCCGCCGCGCCTCGAACTGCGCGGGATCAGCAAGCGCTATCCGGGTTGCCTGGCCAACGACCGCATCGACCTGTGCATCGACGCCGGCGAGATCCACGCCCTGCTCGGTGAGAACGGCGCCGGCAAGAGCACGCTGATGAAGATCATCTACGGCGTGACCCGTCCCGATGCCGGCGAGATCCGCTGGCAGGGCGAGCCGGTGCAGGTGCGCGACCCGGCTCGCGCCCGGGCGCTGGGGATCGGCATGGTGTTCCAGCATTTCTCCCTGTTCGAGACGCTCAGCGTGGCGGAGAACATCGCGCTCGCCCTCGGCGCCGAGGCGGGCAGCCCGCGCCGGTTGGAGGCGCGTATTCGCGAGGTGTCGCAGCGCTACGGCATGCCGCTGGAGCCTCGCCGGCTGGTCCATGGGCTGTCCATCGGCGAGCGCCAGCGGGTGGAAATCGTGCGCTGCCTGATGCAGGACATCCGCCTGCTGATCCTCGACGAGCCGACCTCGGTGCTGACCCCGCGCGAGGCCGAGGATCTCTTCGTCACCCTGCGCCGTCTTGCGGAGGAGGGTTGCAGTGTCCTCTTCATCAGCCACAAGCTGGCCGAGGTCCGTGCGCTCTGCCAGCGCGCCACGGTGCTGCGCGGCGGACGGGTGGCCGGACAGTGCGTGCCGGCGCAATGTTCCGATCTCGAGCTGGCGCGGCTGATGGTGGGCGACGCCGAGGGCCTGGCGGCGGAGTATCCGAAGGTCACCGGCGGCGCGCCTTTCCTCCAGGTGCGCGACCTGCACTGGCGCAACCCGGACCCCTTCGGCGTGTCCTTCGCCGGCCTCGACCTGGAGGTGCGCAGCGGCGAGATCCTCGGTATCGCCGGGGTCGCCGGCAACGGCCAGGACGAGTTGCTTGCCCTGCTCAGCGGCGAAGTGCGCCTGCCGCGCGCCCAGGCCGAGCGCATCCGCCTCGGCGGCTGCGCCGGCGCGCACCTGGCGCCGGATGCGCGGCGCCGCGCCGGCCAGGCCTTCGTGCCCGCCGAGCGGCTGGGGCACGGCGCGGTGCCGGAGATGAGCCTGGCGGACAATGCGCTGCTCACCGCCTTCCAGCAGGGCCTGGTGAGGCGCGGGTTGGTCCGGCGGCGCAAGGTGCTGGCGCTGGCCGAGGAGATCATCCGCCGTTTCGCCGTGAAGGCCCCGGGTGCCGGGGCGCCGGCACGCAGCCTTTCCGGCGGCAACCTGCAGAAGTTCATCCTCGGCCGCGAGATCCTCCAGGCCCCGCGCCTGCTGGTGGCGGCGCATCCCACCTGGGGCGTGGACGTCGGCGCGGCGGCGCTGATCCACCGCGCGCTGATCGCCTTGCGCGATGCCGGTACGGCGATCCTGGTGGTCTCCGAGGACCTCGACGAGCTGTTCCTGCTCAGCGACCGCATCGCCGCGCTGTGTTCGGGTCGGCTGTGCCCGGCGGTCGCCACCGCGAGCGCTTCGCCGCAGCAGGTCGGCGGCTGGATGGCCGGTCAATTCGAGGCGCCGGCGGCAGTCGCCGGCGCCGTTGCCCAAGGGAGCCTGTGATGCTGTTGTCCCTGGAACCGCGCGGCCGACAGTCACGCTGGATGCTGCTGGCCTCTCCGCTGCTGGCGGGGCTGCTGACCCTGGTCTGCGGCGCGCTGCTGTTCGCCTGTCTCGGCCACGATCCGTGGCAGACCCTGCATACCGTGCTGGTACAGCCGGTCAGCGACCTCTATGGGCTCGGCGAGCTGCTGGTCAAGGCCATGCCGATCCTGCTCTGTGCCCTCGGCCTGGCGCTGGCCTACCAGGCGCGCGTGTGGAACATCGGCGCGGAGGGCCAGTTGCTGGTCGGCGCCCTGGCCGGCAGCGCGGTGGCGATCCAGTTGCTCGACTGGCAGAGCCGCTGGGCACTGGCCTGGGTGCTGCTCGCCGGCACCGCTGCCGGGGCGCTCTGGGCCGGGTTCGCCGCCTGGCTGCGAACGCGCTTCAACGCCAACGAGATCCTGACCACCATCATGCTCAACTACATCGCGCTGAACCTGCTGCTGTACGGCGTGCACGGGCCGTTGAAGGACCCGGATGGCTTCAACTTCCCGCAGTCGGCGCTGTTCGGCGAGGCCAGCCGCCTGCCGGCGCTGTTCGAGGACAGCCGGGTGCACCTTGGCGCATTGTTCGGCCTGCTGGCGCTGGCGGCGGTCTGGGTGCTGGCGCAGCGCAGCTTCCTCGGTTTCCAGGTCCGCGTGCTCGGCCTCGACCGCCGCGCCGCCGGTTTCGTCGGTTTCCGCGAGAAGCGCCTGGTCTGGTTCGTGCTGCTGTTCTCCGGCGCGCTGGCAGGTCTGGCCGGCGTCTGCGAGGTCGCCGGGCCGATCGGCCAACTGGTGCCGCAGGTCTCGCCGGGCTACGGCTATGCGGCGATCACCGTGGCCTTCCTCGGCCGTCTCAATCCCTTCGGCATCCTCTGCGCCAGCCTGCTGATGGCGTTGCTCTACCTCGGCGGCGAGGCCGCGCAGATGAGCCTCAACCTGCCGTTGGCGCTGACCGGGCTGTTCCAGGGGATGATGCTGTTCTTCCTCCTCGCCTGCGACGTGCTGATCCTCTACCGCCCACGTTTGCACGGACGCTGGCGCAAGCGCCCGGCGCTGCGCGACGCCCTGGCCTGAGCCGAACCGCCGAGGAACCACGATGGATATCGATCTGCTCGACAACCTGCTGTTCGCCATGGTCCGCACCGGTACTCCGCTGCTGCTGGTGGCGCTGGGCGAACTGGTCTGCGAGAGAAGCGGGGTGCTCAACCTGGGCCAGGAGGGGATGATGCTGTTCGGCGCGGTGATCGGCTTCATGGTCGCCTTCTCCAGCGGCAGCCTGTGGCTCGGCGTGCTCCTCGCGGTGCTCGCCGGCATGCTGCTGGCGGCGCTGTTCGCCGGGGTCGCCCTGTACCTGAACGCCAACCAGGTGGCCTGCGGCCTGGCGCTGACCATCTTCGGCGTCGGCCTGTCGTCGTTCGTCGGCGCCGCCTGGGTCGGCAAGCCGCTGCAAGGGTTCGCCCCGCTGGCGCTGCCGGTGCTGGGCGAGTTGCCGCTGCTCGGGCGCATGCTGTTCGCCCAGGACGCGCTGGTCTACCTGAGCCTGGCGCTGTTCGCCGCGGTCGCCTGGATGCTCCTGCGCAGCCGCGCCGGGCTGGTTCTCCAGGCGGTCGGCGAGAACCCCGACGCGGCCAGCGCGATGGGCCTTCCGGTGCTGCGCGTGCGCACCCTGGCGGTGCTCTTCGGCGGCGCCATGGCCGGCCTGGCCGGTGCCTACCTGTCGCTGGCCTACACGCCGATGTGGGCGGAGAACATGACCGCCGGACGTGGCTGGATCGCCCTGGCGCTGGTGGTCTTCGCCAGTTGGCGGGTGTTCCGCGTGCTGCTCGGTGCCTGGTTGTTCGGCCTGGCCAGCATCCTGCACCTGGTGGCCCAGGGGATCGGGCTGTCGATTCCGGCCAACCTGCTGGCGATGCTGCCCTATGCGGCGACCATCCTGGTGCTGGTCCTGCTCTCCCGCGATGCCCTGCGCACCCGGCTGTATGCCCCGGTTTCCCTGGGCCAGCCGTGGAAGGCCGGGCACTGACGAGGGCAGGTTCTTCGATTAGTTGTTTTAACTATTTATATATTCTTCGATAGATTTAGATAATTTCACTGATGGCCTAAATCAATGGGGCATTTTTGCCGAACCCCGTTAAGATTCTCCCAGTCGATTTGAAACACCCCATTCAACTGAGAGAGGAACGACTGATGTCCCTGATCAACACTCAAGTCCAACCGTTCAAGGTCAACGCTTTCCACAACGGCAAGTTCATCGAGGTGACCGAGGAATCCCTGAAGGGCAAGTGGTCGGTCCTGATCTTCATGCCGGCTGCCTTCACCTTCAACTGCCCGACCGAGATCGAAGACGCCGCCAACAACTACGGCGAGTTCCAGAAAGCCGGTGCCGAGGTCTACATCGTGACCACCGACACCCACTTCTCGCACAAGGTCTGGCACGAAACCTCCCCGGCCGTCGGCAAGGCCCAGTTCCCGCTGATCGGCGACCCGACCCACCAGCTGACCAACGCCTTCGGCGTGCACATCCCGGAAGAAGGCCTGGCCCTGCGCGGTACCTTCGTGATCAACCCGGAAGGCGTGATCAAGACCGTCGAGATCCACTCCAACGAGATCGCCCGTGACGTCGGCGAGACCGTGCGCAAGCTGAAGGCCGCCCAGTACACCGCCGCCCACCCGGGCGAAGTCTGCCCGGCCAAGTGGAAGGAAGGGGAGAAGACCCTCGCTCCGTCCCTGGACCTGGTCGGCAAGATCTAAGACCGCGCCGGCGGCATTCGCCGCCAGCCTCTCCGGCGGACGATCCCTCGCGGATCGTCCGCCCTTCACCCAGCCAACGCGCCGTGCAGGGCGGATGTCCCATCCGCCGGGGATACGTTTGCCCGAATTTCGAGGAGCTGAACCATGTTGGACGCCAATCTTAAAACCCAGTTGAAGGCCTACCTGGAAAAGGTCAGCCAGCCGTTCGAGATCGTCGCGTCCCTCGATGACAGCGACAAATCCCGCGAGCTGCTGGGCCTGCTGCAAGACATCGTCGGCCTGACCGACAAGATCACCCTGAAGACCGACGGCAGCGATGCGCGCAAACCGTCGTTCTCGCTGAACCGCCCCGGTGCGGACATCGGCCTGCGCTTCGCCGGTATCCCCATGGGCCACGAATTCACCTCGCTGGTGCTGGCCCTGCTGCAGGTAGGCGGCCACCCCTCCAAGCTCGACGCGGACGTGATCGAGCAGGTCAAGGGCATCGAGGGCACCTTCGAGTTCGAAACCTACTTCTCGCTGTCCTGCCAGAACTGCCCGGACGTGGTCCAGGCGCTGAACCTGATGGCCGTGCTCAACCCGAACATCCGTCACGTCGCCATCGACGGCGCGCTGTTCCAGGATGAGGTCGAGGCGCGCCAGATCATGTCGGTGCCGAGCATCTACCTCAACGGCGAAGTCTTCGGCCAGGGCCGCATGGGCGTGGAAGAGATCCTCGCCAAGATCGACACCGGCGCCGCCGCCCGCGACGCCGAGAAGCTGACCGCCCGCGACGCCTTCGACGTGCTGGTGGTCGGCGGTGGCCCGGCCGGAGCCGCGGCGGCGATCTACGCCGCGCGCAAGGGCATTCGCACCGGCGTCGCCGCCGAGCGCTTCGGCGGCCAGGTGCTGGACACCATGGCCATCGAGAACTTCATCTCGGTGCAGGAGACCGAAGGGCCGAAGCTGGCGCGGGCGCTGGAAGAGCACGTGCGTCACTACGAGGTCGACATCATGAACCTGCAGCGCGCCAGCAAGCTGGTTCCGGCGAAGAACACCGGCGAGTTGCACGAGGTGCAGTTCGAGAGCGGCGGCAGCCTCAAGGCCAAGACCCTGATCCTCGCCACCGGCGCTCGCTGGCGCGAAATGGGCGTGCCCGGCGAGCAGGAATACAAGGCCAAGGGCGTGTGCTTCTGCCCGCACTGCGACGGCCCGCTGTTCAAGGGCAAGCGCGTGGCGGTGATCGGCGGCGGCAACTCTGGCGTCGAGGCGGCCATCGACCTGGCCGGCATCGTCGCCCATGTGACCCTGCTGGAATTCGACAGCAAGTTGCGCGCCGATGCCGTGCTGCAACGCAAGCTCTACAGCCTGCCGAACGTCGAGGTGATCACCAGTGCCCTGACCAGCGAAGTGAAGGGCGACGGCCAGAAGGTCACCGGCCTGGTGTACAAGGACCGCAACTCCGAGGAGTTCAAGTCGATCGAGCTGGAAGGCATCTTCGTGCAGATCGGTCTGCTGCCCAACACCGAGTGGCTCAAGGGTAGCGTCGAGCTGTCGCCGCGTGGCGAGATCATCGTCGACGCCCGTGGCGAGACCTCGCTGCCCGGCATCTTCGCCGCCGGCGACGTGACCACGGTGCCGTACAAGCAGATCGTGATCGCCGTGGGCGAGGGCGCCAAGGCTTCGCTGAGCGCCTTCGACCACCTGATCCGGACCTCCGCGCCGGAGTGACCCGGCCAGCGACCGTCGAACCAGGGACGCCCGGAGCGCGAAAGCGCCCCGGGCGTTTTCGTTGGCGCGACCGCCCGCCTCAGGCCGGGATATCCAGGTTCGCGTGGCCCGGCGCGGCGGCCGCCTCGGCGTAGACCTTCTCGTCCTCCTCGATCACCCGCGAGGCCGGCCCCACCAGCAACGGGTCCGGCTCATGGGCGATGCGCCGGTCCTTGTCCGGGTAGTCCAGCGAGTGCAGGAAGTGGCGGATGCAGTTGAGTCGCGCGCGCTTCTTGTCGTCGGACTTGATGACCGTCCACGGCGCGTCGGCGGTGTCGGTATGGAAGAACATCGCCTGCTTGGCGGCGGTGTAGTCGTCCCATTTGTCCAGAGACTTGATGTCGATGGGCGACAGCTTCCAGTGCTTGAGCGGATCGTCGCGGCGCGAGATGAAGCGCCGCAGTTGCTCCTCGCGGCTCACCGAGAACCAGTACTTGAACAGCAGGATGCCGCTGTTGCTCAGCATGCGCTCCAGCTCGGGGGCCTGGCGCATGAACTCCAGGTATTGCAGTGGCGAACAGAAGCCCATGACCCGCTCGACGCCGGCGCGGTTGTACCAGGAGCGGTCGAAGAAGACCATCTCGCCGGCGGTGGGCAGGTGCTGGATGTAGCGCTGGAAATACCACTGGCCCTGCTCCTGGGAGGAGGGTTTCTCCAGGGCTACGATCCGCGCGCCGCGCGGGTTCAGGTGCTCCATGAAGCGCTTGATGGTACCGCCCTTGCCGGCGGCGTCGCGGCCTTCGAACAGGACCACCACGCGCTGGCCGGTCTCCTTCACCCAGCTCTGCACCTTGAGCAGTTCGATCTGCAGGTCGTGCTTGGCTTTCTCGTACTCGTTACGGCGCATCCGCGTGTGATAGGGATAGTTCGCCGGCAGGCTCGCCGAGGTGCTGTCCTCGCTGCTGCCGTGGGGCGCGCTGGCGACCTGCAGGGCCACCGGCTTCTGGCTGATCGCCTGGATCTCCTCGCGGGCTTTCTGCGCCGGGCTGGCCACCCGCGGGCGGCGGGTCGCCGGCTTGCGTGGGGCGCGGCGGGCGGCTGGCCGGGCCGGCTTGGCCGGCTGCGCGGCGGGTTGCTCGGGGGAGGGGGGAGTGACAGTGGGTTCTTCGCTCATGCGGGGCTCCTTCCGTTCTACGTTTTCAGCTATGCAGTCCCCCACTCTATGCCCCTGCCGGAGGTCGTCCGTTGACCCCCATCAAACCGCGCCCGGCTGCCGCCGGGAGGAAAGCCTTACACCTCTCCGACAATCCCTTGTAGGATATCGCCACGCGCGCGGCGTCCCGTCGCCCCGCGGACCTGGATCAGCAGACAGGGTGAACACTGAGCTGGCTCTCATCAACCGAGGGCCGGCAGCGTTCGCGCCGGCCCGCCGATCCGACGAAGGTCCGCACATGTCCCGCACCTGGATTCGCAACCCCCTCGCCATCTTCACCGCCAACGGTCTCGACGCCGCCGGCGGCCTGGTCGTCGAAGACGGCCGCATCGTCGAGCTGCTCGGCGCCGGCCAGCAGCCCGCGCAGCCCTGCGCCAGCCAGTTCGACGCCAGCCGGCACGTGGTCTTGCCGGGACTCATCAACACCCATCACCACTTCTACCAGACCCTTACCCGCGCCTGGGCGCCGGTGGTCAACCAGCCGCTGTTCCCCTGGCTGAAGACCCTCTATCCGGTCTGGGCGCGGCTGACCCCGGAGAAGCTCGAACTGGCCACCAAGGTGGCGCTGGCCGAGCTGCTGCTGTCCGGCTGCACCACTGCCGCCGACCACCACTACCTGTTCCCCGGCGGCCTCGAACAGGCCATCGACGTGCAGGCCGGGGTGGTCGAGGAACTGGGCATGCGCGCCATGCTCACCCGCGGCTCGATGAGCCTCGGCGAGAAGGACGGCGGCTTGCCGCCGCAGCAGACGGTGCAGGAAGCCGAGACCATCCTCGCCGACAGCGAGCGACTGATCGCTCGCTACCACCAGCGCGGCGAAGGCGCCCGGGTGCAGATCGCCCTGGCGCCCTGCTCGCCGTTCTCGGTGACTCCGGAGATCATGCGCGCCAGCGCCGAACTGGCGGCGCGCCATGACGTACGCCTGCACACCCACCTGGCGGAGACCCTCGACGAGGAAGACTTCTGCCTGCAGCGCTTCGGCCTGCGCACCGTGGACTACCTGGACAGCGTCGGCTGGCTCGGCCCGCGCACCTGGCTGGCCCACGGCATCCACTTCAACGCCGAGGAGATCCGCCGGCTCGGCGAGGCGGGCACCGGTATCTGCCATTGCCCGAGTTCGAACATGCGCCTGGCCTCGGGCATCTGCCCGACCGTGGAGCTGGAGGCGGCCGGCGCGCCGATTGGCCTGGGAGTCGATGGTTCGGCCTCCAACGACGCCTCGAACATGATCCTCGAGGCGCGCCAGGCCCTGTACCTGCAACGCCTGCGCTACGGCGCCGAGCGGATCACCCCGGAACTCGCCCTGGGCTGGGCCACCCGTGGCTCGGCACGCCTGCTCGGACGCAGCGACATCGGCGAGCTGGCCCCCGGCAAGCAGGCCGACCTGGCCTTGTTCAAGCTCGACGAGCTGCGCTTCTCGGGTAGCCACGACCCGCTCTCGGCGCTGCTGCTATGCGCTGCCGACCGTGCCGACCGGGTAATGGTCGGCGGCGCCTGGCGAGTGGTCGACGGTGCCGTGGAAGGGCTCGACCTGGCCGCCCTGATCGCCCGCCACCGCGAGGCGGCGAGCGCCCTGATCGCCGGGTGAGGCGGGCGCCGACGGAGGAGGCGCCAGGCTTCCTCTGTCGGTTCGCATAGGTCGGCGCCTGGCCTGCAACCGGCTAGACTTCGGCATCCCCCACCAGGAGCCGACCATGTCCCGCGCCGCCCGCCCCCGCAATCGCTTTTGCAGCCTTCTGCTAGGACTCTCCCTGCTGATGCCCGCCAGCCTTCCTCTGTCCGCTGCCGAAACGGCGGCGGCGCAATCGCCGCGGACCCTGATCATCGACACCGACCCGGGCGCCGACGACGTGATCGCCCTGCTGTTCGCCATGGCCTCGCCGAAGGAGCTGAAGATCCAGGCGCTGACCACCGTCGCCGGCAACGTGCCGCTGGCAAAGACCGCGCGCAACGCCCGGCTGGCCCGCGAGTGGGGCAAGCGCCCGGATATCCCGGTCTACGCCGGCGCCCCGCGGCCGCTGCTGCGCACGCCGATCTACGCCGCCGACGTACACGGCAGCGAAGGCATCACCGGCGTCGAGGTGCATGAGCCGAAGCAGCCGCTGGCCGAAGGCAACGCGGTGGACTACCTGATCCGTACCCTGCGCGCGGCGCCGGAGAAGAGCGTGACCCTGGCCATGCTCGGCCCGGAGACCAACCTCGCGCTGGCCCTGACCCAGGCCCCGGACATCGTCAAGGGCATCCGCGAGATCGTGATCATGGGCGGCGCCCACTTCAACGGCGGCAACATCACCCCGGCCGCCGAATTCAATATCTTCGCCGACCCCCACGCGGCGGAAATCGTGCTCAAGAGCGGGGCGCCGATCACCATGCTGCCGCTCGACGTGACCCACAAGATCCTCACCAGCCCCGAGCGCATCGCCAAGCTGCGCAACCTCGGCAACCGAGCCGGCAAGACCGTCGCCGACATCCTCGACGCCTACGTCCAGTACGACATCAAGTACTACGGCCTGAAGGGCGGCCCGGTGCACGACGCCACGGTGGTCGCCTACCTGCTCAAGCCCTCGCTGTTCAAGGGCAAGCGGATCAACGTGCAGGTCGACAGCCGCGAGGGCATCACCTTCGGCCAGACCGTGGCCGACTGGTACGGCGGCCTCAAGCAGCCGGCCAACGTCGAGTGGATCAACGAGGGCGATGCCCAGGGGTTCTTCGACCTGCTCACCGAGCGTATCGCCCGCCTGCCCTGAGCGGGCTTCCCGCGGCGCCCGGCGTGGGCGCCGCGCTCAGAACGCGTAGCCGACGTTGAAGTAGTGGCCGATCCCGCTGGAGTCGGTGCGGCGTCCGTCCAGTTGCTCGCCGTCGCGCCACTGGGTCATGTTGCGGTAGACCTTGGCGCCGTAGCCGAACTTCCAGTGTTCGGTGTGATACCAGAGCCCGAGGTAGGCCTGGAAGCCGTTATCGGTACGGTATTCGCGCTCGAAGGCATCGTCCTTGTCGGGCAGCTTCGAGCCGAACTCGTAGTCGAAGAAGCCCTGGAAGGCGATGAAGCGCTTGCCGCCGAACTGCGCCAGCGGCTTGAACCAGTTCATGTGGGCGACGTAGCCGTCCCAGGCGTTCTCGTTGGACGCGCCGTAGTTCTTGTCGATGTAGCGCGCGTAGAGATTGAGCCCCACCGTACCCAGCCAGGGCAGCTCGGTGTTGGTGCCGATGCCCGACCACAGCACGTTCAGCCCCGGTCCCTGGCGCGCGTCGGCGTAGTAGTAGTCGAAGGCGACGAACCATTCGCGGATCGGGCCGATGGAGAAGTCGCGGCCGAGCAGGCGGTCGATGGAGAGACGCGGCTCGATGTCGACGAACCAGTTCTCGCCGTCGGGTACGTCCGAGCTGGCGTCGTCGAAGAGGTTCTTGTAGTCGATGTAGCCGTACAGGTCGAGCACCCCCTTGCGGCCGCCGAACTCCCATTCCAGGTAGCTGTCGTCGGTCAGGTAGGGGCCGCCGCGCTGGTTGAACGCGCGGTAGACGTGCAGGTTGTTCCAGAGCCCTTCGCGGGCGGCGTTCTCGTCGTTGTTTTCGGCGCCGAAGGCGGCGGCCGCGCACAGCGGGGCGGCACAGCACAGCAGGGCTTTGCGCATGGGAAGTCCTTGCCTGGAGTGGGACGGGTCGGACTCAGCCGCGGGATTGCCCGGCGAGTTGCCGGAGAGCCTGCTCGGCGTCGCCGACGACGATCCTGCCGGGCACCGCCAGCATCAGGTTGAGCGGCAGGCCGAACTCTTCCAGGGCCATGCCGTCGCGGTCGCGGGTCGGATCCTCGCCGACCAGCTCCGGGGCGTGCCGGCGGATCCGCTCGGCGTAGCTGCCGGCGTCGTCGACGTAGCCATAGACCGGCTTGCCGAGAGCGGTGGCGTAGCCGACCTCGAAGGCGGTGCCGCTGTCCGGCTCGGCGCCGCGGAAGAAGTTCAGGTTGGCCAGCACCGCGTCGGCGCGTTCGATCAGGCCGATGTTGGCGCGGTAGATCCAGGCCGCCTGTTCGCGCGGCTCGGCGAGCTGTTTCGGCAGCGCGTTGTCCAGCGGGTAGAGGCCTTCGAAGCCGTAGCGTGCGCACAGTGCCTTGAGCGCTTCGCCGTGGGCGACGGCGTCGGCGCGGAACACGTCGGGACCGGCCAGATAGAGTTTCCGCGGTCTGGCCGCGGCGCGTACGCCCGGCAGGCTGCCGAGCAGGGCGCCGGCGGGCAGCAGCAGGGCCGCCAGGCGCAAGAAGGTACGACGGCTGCTGGAACCGTTGGATCGGCTCATCGGGTGCTCCCCCCAGGATGCCGGACGCCCCGCGCGGGGGCCGTTGTTGTCCGGGGATTATGGGCAGCAAGCGACATGCCAGGCGGCGCCTACCTGTCAGCAGATAGGCGGCGGCTCGCGTGCTTCTTCCGGCGCTCGGCGCGGGCGCTTCAGGCGTTCCCGCCGAGTTCCTCGGCGAGGCGTCGCAGGGCCTCGCGCGGGCCGCCGGCGACCAGCCGCGAAGGCACCGCCAGCATCAGGTTCAATGGCAGGCCGAAACCCTCCAGTTGCCATCCGTCGCGGTCCTCGCCGGGGTGCTCGCCGAGCCATTCCGGCGCCAGCCGGGCGAGGCGCTCGGCGTAGGCGCCGGCATCGCTGAGGTAGGCATATACCGGCTTGCCCAGGGCCAGGGCGTAGCCCACTTCGAAGGCGGTGCCGCTGTCCGGCTCGCTGCCGCGGAACGGTTCGAGGTTGGCCAGCACGCAGTCGGCGCGCTCGATCAGGCCGACATTGGCGCGGTAGATCCAGGCGGCCTGTGCGGCCGGCTCGCGGATGTCGGCGGGCAGGGCGTGGTCGAGCGGGTAGAGGCCGAGGAAACCGAACTCGGCGCAGAGCGCCTTGAGGGTTTCGCCATGGGCTTCGGCGTCGGGGCGGAAGACGTCCGGCCCGGCCAGGTAGATCGCGGTCATCGCGTGCGTGCCTTGTTACGGAAAGCCAGCGCCCATGGTAGCGCCATCGTGGCGGCGCCGGCATGCACCAAGCGATGGCGCGCTGCACCGTCCTGCAGCCGCGCCGGCATGGCGCGGCACGCAGAAGCGCGGGCTTGAGCGGAGTTGTCCGGGTGGTCAGGTAATTGCATCGGCGGGCGGGCTGAACGCGAAGCCACGCCCGATGGCCAACCCTGCACTCACCGGAGCACGCCCATCCATGAAACACCGTCGCACGCAATCCCGCATGTCCGTCCTGCGCCGCCTTGCCGCCGTCCTCGGCCTCGGCGCCTGCGCTCTCGCCGCCGAGGCCGCCGAACCGCTGAAGATCGGCTTCGTCTATGTCGGCCCGGTCGGCGACCACGGCTGGACCTACCAGCACGAACTGGGCCGCCGCGAACTGGTGGAGCACTTCGGCGACAAGGTGAAGACCAGCTTCGTCGAGAACGTCGCCGAGGGCGCCGACGCCGAGCGGGTTATCCGCAACCTGGCGAAAGACGGCTACGGCCTGGTCTTCACCACCTCCTTCGGCTACATGAACCCCACCGCCAAGGTGGCCCGGCAGTTTCCCAAGGTGACCTTCGAGCACGCCACCGGCTACAAGCGCGACAGGAACCTCGGCACCTACCTGTCGCGCTCCTACGAGGGACGCTACGTCGGCGGCTTCCTCGCGGCGAAGATGACCCGCAGCCACAAGATCGGCTACATCGCCTCGTTTCCGATTCCCGAGGTGATCCGCGACATCAATGCGATCCAACTGGCGCTGGACAAATACGACCCGCAGGCCGAACTCAAGGTGATGTGGGTGAGCACCTGGTTCGATCCGGGCAAGGAGGCCGACGCGGCCAACGCGCTGATCGACCAGGGCGTCGACGTGGTGTTCCAGCACACCGATAGCCCGGCGCCGATCCAGGCCGCCGAGCGTCGCGGGGTGTACGCCGTGGGCTACGCCTCGGACATGCAGCACTTCGGTCCGAAGACCGTGCTCACCTCGATCGTCAACGACTGGGGCCCGCACTATATCCGCTCGGCCCAGGCGGTGATGGACGGCACCTGGAAAGCCGAGGACTTCTGGGGCGGCTTGGCCGAGAGTACGGTGGTCCTGCCGCTGAACCAGGAGGTGCTGCCGGCGCCGGTGCGGGAAGAGGCGGGCAGGCTGATCGAGTCGATCCGCAGCGGAGCCTTCCACCCCTTCACCGGGCCGATCCGCGACCAGTCCGGCAAGGAGCGTTTCGCCGCCGGCGTCAGCGCGACCAATGCCGACCTGGCGTCGATGAACTATTACGTGGAAGGCATCAAGGCCGACCTGCCGAAGTGAGCCCTGGCCTTGTATGGAAAAAGTCGCCGAGCGCAGGCACTTTCCGTACAGGGCCCATCGAGGAGAGCGCGATTGGACCGTCTACCCATCATCGACATCGCCCCGCTCTACGGCGCCGACCGTGGCGCCTGGAACGACGTGGCGCGGCGGATCGACCAGGCCTGCCGCGAGTGGGGCTTCTTCTACATCGCCGGACACCCGTTGCCGGCCGCGCGCTTCGAAGCCCTGCTGGCGGCGGCGCGGGAGTTCTTCGCGCTGCCCGTCGAAGAGAAGCTGAAGATCGATATCACCCGTAGCCGCAACCATCGCGGCTATGGCGCGATCGCCACCGAGCAGCTCGACCCGGCGTTGCCCAGCGACTTCAAGGAGACCTTCGACATGGCCCTGCACCTGCCGGCGGAGCATCCCGACGTGCGCGCCGGCAAGTCCTTCTACGGGCCCAACCGACACCCCGACCTGCCCGGTTGGGAGGCCCTGCTGGAAGGACACTATGTCGACATGCTGGCGCTGGCCCGTACCGTGCTGCGCGCCCTGGCCATCGCCCTGGGGATCGAGGAGGACTTCTTCGACCGCCGCTTCGAGCAGCCGGTCAGCGTATTCCGCCTGATCCACTATCCGCCGGCCGCCGCCCGGCAGAGCACCGACCAGCCCGGCGCCGGCGCGCACACCGACTACGGCTGCGTGACCCTGCTCTACCAGGACGCCGCCGGTGGCCTGCAAGTGCAGAACCGCCAGGGCGAATGGATCGACGCGCCGCCCATCGACGGCACCTTCGTGGTCAACATCGGCGACATGATGGCGCGCTGGAGCAACGACCGTTACCGCTCGACCCCGCACCGGGTGATCAGCCCGCGCGGGGTGCATCGCTACTCCATGCCGTTCTTCGCCGAACCGCACATGGACACCGAGATCCGCTGCCTGCCGGGCTGCTTCGACGCGGACAACCCGCCGAAGTATCCGCCGACCACCTGTGGCGAGTGGCTGACCTCGCGCTTCGCGCAGACCTATGCCTATCGGCGCGGCGAAACGGCCTGAGCCGCCCGTCGCGCGCGGGAGCGGCTCGCGGGTTTCCCTCGGGCCTGACTCCCGGGACAGGTTAAACTTGCCGGCAAAGACCAGCCTGATCGAGAACCCACCCCATGTACGAATGGCTCAACGCCTTGCCCAAGGCCGAACTGCACCTGCACCTGGAAGGTACCCTGGAGCCGGAGCTGCTGTTCGCCCTCGCCGAGCGCAACCGCATCGCCCTGCCCTGGAACGACGTCGAGACCCTGCGCAAGGCCTACGCCTTCAACAACCTGCAGGAATTCCTCGACCTCTACTACGCCGGCGCCGACGTGCTGCGCACCGAGCAGGACTTCTACGACCTGACCTGGGCCTACCTGCAGAAGTGCAAGGCGCAGAACGTCGTCCACGTCGAGCCGTTCTTCGACCCGCAGACCCACACCGATCGCGGCATTCCCTTCGAGGTGGTGCTCGCCGGCATCCGCGCCGCGCTGCAGGACGGCGAGAAGCTGCTGGGCATCCGCCATGGGCTGATCCTCAGCTTCCTCCGCCACCTCAGCGAGGAACAGGCGCAGAAAACCCTCGACCAGGCGCTGCCGTTCCGCGACGCCTTCATCGCCGTCGGCCTCGACAGCTCGGAAGTCGGGCATCCGCCGAGCAAGTTCCAGCGGGTCTTCGACCGCGCCCGCAGCGAAGGCTTCCTCACCGTCGCCCATGCCGGCGAAGAGGGGCCGCCCGAGTACATCTGGGAAGCCCTCGACCTGCTCAAGGTCGAGCGCATCGACCACGGCGTGCGCGCCTTCGAGGACGAGCGGCTGATGCGGCGGCTGATCGACGAACAGATCCCGCTGACCGTCTGCCCGCTGTCCAACACCAAGCTCTGCGTGTTCGACGACATGAGCCAGCACACCATCCTCGACATGCTCGAACGCGGCGTGAAGGTGACGGTGAACTCCGATGACCCGGCCTACTTCGGCGGCTATGTCACCGAGAACTTCCATGCCTTGCAGCAGAGCCTGGGAATGACCGAGGAGCAGGCCAGGCGCCTGGCGCAGAACAGCCTGGATGCGCGCCTGGTGAAGTGAGGGCGGCGCGCCGGGCAACCCGGCGCGCGACCCGCAAGGCGTTTCGTCGTCGCCGGCTTCTCGGTATTGATGATAAGCATTATCATTTGCGGGCTGCTCAGCATTCCCATGGCGCCGCCCCGGCGCCGGCTTTCGTGCAGCCGTCCCATCACCGATGCCCGACCGCGACCTTCCCTCCGGCCCGCGCCCGGATGCCTTGCCGGCAGACGGCGAGGCGGCGCGCCGCGCGGATCTGCTCAAGGCCTTCCTGGCCCAGCGCCAGCGCATGGAAAGCCTGGTCAGCCGCTGGGTCGGCTGCCGGGCGACCGCCGCCGACCTGGTCCAGGAACTGTTCCTGCGCTTCTGGCGGCGCCCGGCCGCCCCGGTGGAGGAGCTTGGCAGCTACCTCCTGCGCAGCGCGCGCAACCTGGCCATCGACCACTTGCGTGGCGAAGGATCGCGGCAACGGCAACTGGACGATTGGCTGCCGGAGCAGCGCCAGGGCGAGCCGGTCGGTCCCGAGCAGGCGCTCGAGGCCGGCGACCAGTGGCGCCGGGTCGAGGCCGCCTTGCGCGGCCTGCCCGAGCGGACCCGGCGGATTTTCCTGCTCAATCGCATCCACGGCCGCACCTACGCGGAGATCGCCCAGGCCATGCAGCTTTCCCAAAGCGCCGTGGAAAAACATATGATGCGCGCCCTCGACGCCTGCAAGGCGAGCCTGGCCGGCCCGGCCGGCGAGCAGGCAAGGAGCGCCCAGCCATGACCCGACCCGATAGCGACGCCGCGCCCTACGATCCCGTCCTCGAGCAGACCGCCCAGGCCTGGCTGGTGCGCCTGCGCGGTACGCCGGATGCGGCGACCCGGCGGGCCTTCGAGGACTGGCTGGCGCAGCGGCCGGCGCATGCCGAGGCCTATGCTCGCGCCGAGGCGCTCTGGCGCCTGACGGAAATACCGGCGAGCCGCCTGGCCATCGAAGAGGCCGATGCCCTGGAAGCCTACCTGCGGCCGCGCCGAGCGTCGCGCAACCCGCGGCGCTGGGCCTACCCGCTGGCCAGCGTCGCCTGCCTGCTGGCGATGCTCTGGCTGGGCGGCTGGTGGCAGCCCGGCGACTGGCTGCAGGACTGGCGTGCCGACTATGTCGCCGCGCCGAGACAGGTCGCCGAATGGAAGCTGGCCGATGGCTCCTACCTGAGCCTGGACGCCGGCAGCGCGGTGCGCGTGCGTATCGACGGCGGCCAGCGGCGGGTCGAACTGCTGCGCGGCGCCGCCGCGTTGCGGGTGAAGCGCGACACGCTGCCATTCGTGGTCGAGGCCGGCGAAGGCCGGGCGCGGGTACTGGGCACCGAGTTCGAGGTCCGTCGCGGCGCCGGGGAGACCCGCGTCACCGTGCTGCAAGGGCGGGTCGCGGTGAGCGCCGGCACGGGCGCGGGCGCCGCCGAGGAAGTGCTGGGCGCCGGCCAGCAGGTCGGCTTCGCCGACGGCAGGCTGGGCCGGCCCGTGGCCATCGACGCCGCCGCCGCGCTGGCCTGGCGCCAGGGCTGGCTGAGCTTCTACCGGCGGCCGCTGGCGGAAGTGCTCGACGAACTCGCTCGCTACTACCCCGGACGCATTCTCCTGCTCGACGACGCGCTCGGCCGCCAGCCGGTCAGCGGCAGCTTCCGCAGCGACGATCCCGAAGCCGCGCTGAAGTCGCTGCAGGCGGTGCTCGGCTATCGCCAGCAGATCCTGTTCGGACGCCTGGTGGTGATTCGCTGAAGGCGGCCCCGCTCCGTTTGGCGCAGGAATTTTTCCCGGCGAAGAATTTTTTTGCGCTGCGGGGTGAGGTAAAGCCGGCGCCGCTTCGTGTAGTGCTCATGACCGCGATTGATTCGCATTAGAAAAGCGACCGACACGAGCAACCCATGACCCCCTTCCCGCGCTTCGCCCTGCGTACTCTCCCCGCCCTGTTCCTCAGCCTCGGCTGTCTCGCCGCCACCGTGCAGGCCGCCGAGGCGGTTCGCTACCGCTTCAGCCAGGCTGCCGCGCCGCTGGCCCAGGCGCTCAACGCGTTCAGCCGGGCCAGCGGGCAGACGCTGCTCTACACCGCCGAGCTGCCGCCGCAGGCGACCGCCCCGGCATTGCACGGTTCGCTGGACGCGGAGGAGGCGCTGCAACGCCTGCTGCAGGGCAGCGGCCTGCGCGCGCGGCGGATCGACGAGCGCACCCTGACCCTGGAACCGATCCCCGCCAGCGGCGCGCTCGACCTCGATGCCACGACGGTGTCCGCCGCCGCCCCGGCGCAGGGCTACCGGCCGGCGGCCAACGCCTCGATCAGCCGCGGCGATGCGCCGCTACTGGAAATCCCCCAGGCGATCAGCGTGGTCCCGGCACAGGCGCTGCAGGACCAGCGCCCGCGCAACCTTGACGACGCGCTGGGCAACATCAGCGGCATCACCCAGGCCAACACCCTCGGCGGTACCCAGGACGCGGTGATGAAACGCGGCTTCGGCGACAACCGCGACGGCTCGATCATGCGCGACGGCATGCCCTCGGTGCAGGGCCGCAATTTCACCGCCACCGCCGGCCACGTCGAGGTGCTGAAGGGGCCTGCATCCCTGCTCTATGGCATCCAGGACCCGGGCGGGGTGGTCAACGTGGTGAGCAAGAAGCCGCAACTGCAACAAGCCAACGCCCTGACCCTGCGTGGCTCGGCCTACGCCCACGGGCGCAACGGCAGCGGCGGCCAGCTCGACTCCACCGGCCCGCTGGGCGACAGCGGACTGGCCTACCGGATGATCCTCGATCATGAGGACGAGGATTACTGGCGCGACTTCGGCAAGAGCCGCGAGACGCTGGTGGCGCCCTCGCTGGCCTGGTACGGCGAGGACACGACGGTCAACCTGAGCTACGAGCACCGCGAGTTCACCACGCCGTTCGACCGTGGCACGGCCATCGACCCGCGTACCAACCGCCCGCTGGACATCCCGCGCAGCCGGCGCCTGGACGAGCCCTTCAACATCACCGAGGGCCGTTCCGAGCTGACCCGCCTGGATCTCGAACGGCAGCTCGACGACACCTGGAAGGCCCACTTCGGCTACGGCTACAGTCGCGAGACCTACGACGACAACCAGGCCCGGGTGATGGCCGTGAATGCCGACGGCACCCTGACCCGGCGCATGGACGGCACCCACGGCGCGGTCAGCAGCGACAGCTTCGCCACCCTCGGCCTGAGCGGAACGCTGCAACTGGCCGGGATGCAACATGACCTGCAATTCGGCATGGACCACGAGAAGCGCAAGATCTTCCGCGCCGACCTGCTGCGCGACAGCAAGACCAGCCGCTTCGACTACCTCGACCCGGCCTATGGCCAGGTGGTGCCGTCGACCCGGGTGGTCGCCGGCGACAGCGACCAGACCGACAAGCTGCGCAGCGACTCGCTGTATTTCCAGGACTCGATCCACCTGGACGAACGCTGGATCCTGGTCGGCGGCGCGCGCTACCAGATCTACGACCAGCTCGCCGGGCGCGGCCGGCCGTTCAACGCCAACACCGATATCAACGGGCAGAAATGGGTGCCGCGCGGCGGCCTGGTCTACCGCCTGAGCGACGAGGTTTCGCTGTACGGCAGCTACACGCGCTCGTTCAAGCCGAACTCGACCATCGCCCCGCTGAGCACCGGCGAGACCATCGATTCGGCGATCCTGCCGGAGGAGGCGACCTCCTGGGAGCTGGGCGCCAAGCTGGATGTGCCGGGGCGTCTCAGCGGCACCCTGGCGCTGTTCGACATCCGCAAGAAGAACGTGCTGGTCAACGAACTGGACGGTGCCGGCAACAGCAGCGTGCGCGCCGCCGGCCGGGTCCGCTCGCGCGGCCTGGAGCTGGACCTCACCGGCCAGCTCAGCGAACGCTGGAGCCTGATCGGCAGCTACGCCTGGCTCGCCGCGGAAGTCACCGAGGACCCGACCCTGGAGGGCAAGCGCCTGCAGAACGTGGCGCGCAACACCGCGTCGCTGTCGGCGGTCTACGAACTCGGCCAGCTCTTCGGCGGCGACCGCCTGCGCCTGGGCGGCGGCGCGCGCTACGTCGGCAAGCGCCCGGGCGACCCGGCCAATTCCTTCGACCTGCCGTCCTACACCGTGGCCGATGCCTTCGCCAGCTACGACACCCGCTTCGGCGGACACGGCGTGAAGTTCCAGCTCAACGTGAAGAACCTGTTCGACCGCACCTACTACCCGTCCAGTGCCAATCGCCTGTACGTGGCGATGGGCGAGCCTCGGCAGTTCCAGCTGTCGACGACGGTGGAGTTCTGAGTCGGCGCTCGTTCCTGGCGGGGTTCCTGGCGTCCTCCTGGACGATGGGAGGCCTCTCCCGCCCTCTGGCCAGGCAGGGAGAAGGGCTGCCGCGGTGCTGCCCGGCGCAGGATCGGTGAATCGTTCCGTTCGACGATGCTCCATCCAGTGCCTTCTCCCTTCAGGGAGAGGGACGCGGAGCAGCGCCAGGGCGCGATCTCATCGCACGCCACCTCGTCCCCAACCTGCCCGTTGGGTACCATGCCCGCACCACTCGCCGCCACGGCCACCCCATGAACCTCGACAACCGCATCAAGTTCCGCCACCTCGCCTGCTTCCTCGAAGTCGCCCGCCAGCGCAGCTTCGCCAAGGCGGCGGACGCCGTGGCGGTGTCGCAGCCGGCGATCTCCAAGACCCTCAAGGAACTGGAGGAAATCCTCGGCGCGCGGCTGTTCGAACGGAGCAAGGCCGGCGCCGAGCTGACCGAGGCGGGGGTGACCTTCCTGCGCTATGCCGGCCCCTGCGTGCAGGCCCTGCGCGACGGAGTGAACACCCTGCGCGGCCACGAGGCGCAGGTCGAGACGGTGCGGGTCGGCGTGCTGTCGACGGTGGAGAGCCTGGTGGTGCCCGAGGTGATCCGGCGCCTGCACCGGCGCCACGGTGCGCTGGTGGTCAGCGTCGCCACCGGCCCCAGCGCCTACCTGCTGGCGCAACTGAAGGTCGGCGAGCTGGACCTGGTGGTCGGGCGGATGACCGATAGCCCGGACATCCAGGGCCTGACCTTCGAGCACCTGTACAGCGAGTCGATGATGCTGGTGGTGCGTCCCGGCCACCCCTTGCTCGCCGCGCCCCTCGGCGACCTGCAGCGGCTGGCCGAATTCCCACTGGTGCTGCCGCTGGCCGGCACCACCATCCGCCGCCACGCCGACAGCCTGTTCGTGCAATGGGGCATCCCGCTCGCCGGACAGCGCCTGGAAACCCTCTCGCCGACCCTCAGCCGCAGCTATGTGTTGCGCAGCGAGGCGATCTGGGTGGCGCCGCGCGATGCCGTGCGCCTGGACGTCGGCAATGGCGAGCTGGCCGAGCTGGACCTGGGTATCCGCGAACCGGGCGGTTCGGTCGGGCTGTGCCACAACGCGGCCTTGCCGTTGCCACTGGGGGCGCAATGGTTCAGCGCGGTGTTGCGCGAGGTGGCCGCCGAGTTGCACTGATAAAGCATAACCAAATGGTTATGTATGGGGCCGGATAATTCACTGTCCCCGTCCCGCCTCCTGCGCAAGACTTCGTTTTCCATGCCTGAATCCACAAGCCTGGCGACCGATAACGCGAATAACAGGAGCTCGACATGCACGACGCCGAAAGCCGTCGTTTCGTCATCCGTGACCGAAACTGGCACCCCAAAGCCCTGACCCCCGACTACAAGACCTCCGTGCCGCGCTCGCCGAGCCAGGCACTGGTGAGCATCCCGCAATCGCTCTCGGAAACCAGCGGGCCGGACTTCTCCCACCTCAGGCTCGGCCGTCACGACAACGACCTGCTGCTCAACTTCGACCACGGCGGCCTGCCCCAGGGCGAGCGCATCATCATGTTCGGCCGGGTCTTCGACCAGTACGGCAAGCCGGTCCCGCACACCCTGGTGGAGATGTGGCAGGCCAACGCCGGCGGGCGCTACCGGCACAAGAACGACCGCTACCTGGCGCCGCTCGACCCGAACTTCGGCGGCGTCGGCCGGACCCTCACCGACAGCGAGGGCCACTATTACTTCCGCACCATCAAGCCCGGGCCCTATCCCTGGCGCAACGGCCCCAACGACTGGCGCCCGGCGCACATCCACGTGTCCGTCAGCGGCCCGGCGATCGCCGCGCGGCTGGTCACCCAGATGTACTTCGAGGGCGACCCGCTGATCCCCAAGTGCCCGATCATCCGCACCCTTGCCGACCCGGAGGCGGCGCAGAGCCTGATCGGCCGGCTCGACATGAGCATGGCCAACCCGATGGATTGCCTGGCCTACCGCTTCGACATCGTCCTGCGCGGGCAGCGCAAGACCTTCTTCGAAAACGCCTGAGGAGCCGACCATGAGCCACGAACTGCTGCGGGAAACCCCTTCCCAGACCGCCGGTCCCTACGTCCACATCGGCCTGGCGCTGGCCGCCGCCGGCAACCCGACCCGCGACCTGGAGATCTGGAACCGCATGGCCCGCGAAGACGCGCCGGGCCAGCACATCCTCCTGCTCGGCCACGTCTACGACGGCAACGGCCACCTGGTGCGCGACTCGTTCCTGGAGTTCTGGCAGGCCGACAGCGAAGGCCGCTACCAGGAGCGCTACGATCCGGAGCGACCGTTCAACAGCTTCGGCCGCACCGCCACCACCTTCGATGCCGGCGAGTGGACCCTGCACACGGTCAAGCCGGGGGGGGTGCGTAACGCCCAGGGCGTGCCGATGGCGCCGCACATCAACGTCTCGCTGTTCGCCCGCGGCATCAACATCCACTTGCAGACCCGGCTGTACTTCGATGACGAGGCCGAGGCCAACGCCGCCTGTCCGGTGCTCAACCTGATCGAGCAGGCGCCGCGTCGCGACACCCTGCTCGCGCGGCGCTGCGAAGTGGACGGACAGCTCGCCTACCGTTTCGACATCCGCATCCAGGGCGACAACGAGACGGTGTTCTTCGACTTCTAGGCGCATCGATCGCGCGGGACGCGCGGGAAGGAAGGGCGCCCTTGCCGGAGCGGCAAGGGCGTACCCAGAACCCGCCGATGGGTACCTGACATTACTCCCGGAGGGCGATGGGTAGCCCCGACAGTACTACAGTCGGAGGCGCTCCGGTCAATTGCGATGATCGAACGAGTGTCCGATAATCGGCGAGCCTTTCCGTGACCCGAGCCCGAACGTCCATGAGCGAACTCCCGGAACACCCCGCCACCCTGGCGCCGCCGACCGTCCTTTCGCCAGCCAAGCGCATCGAGGCCTTCACCGGCGATCCCAACTTCATGACCTCGCTGGCCCGTGGCCTGGCGGTGATCCATGCGTTCCAGGAGCGCAAGCGGCACCTGACCATCGCCCAGATCAGCCACCGCACCGAGATACCCCGCGCCGCCGTGCGTCGCTGCCTGCACACGCTGATGCAGCTTGGCTACGCCACCACCGACGGGCGCACCTACTCGCTGTTGCCGAAGGTGCTCACCCTCGGTCACGCCTACCTGTCGTCGACGCCGCTGGCGATCACTGCGCAGCCGATCCTCGACCGCCTCAGCGAACAGCTCCACGAAGCCTGTTCGATGGCCACCCTGGAGGGCGACGACGTGCTCTACATCGCCCGTTCGGCCACTCCCCAGCGGCTGATTTCGGTGGACCTCAACGTCGGCAGCCGGCTGCCCGCCTATTGCACCTCGATGGGCCGCATCCTCCTCGCCGCGCTGGACGACGACGCGCTGCACGCCTACTTCGGCGGAGTGGAGATGCAGGCCAAGACCAGCCGTACCCTGTATACCCCCGAGACCCTGCTGCCGTGCCTGGTGGAGATTCGTCGCCAGGGCTGGTGCATCGTCGACCAGGAGCTGGAAGTCGGCCTGCGCTCGCTGGCGGTGCCGGTACGCGACTCCGCCGGCCACGTGCTCGCCGCGCTGAACGTCGGCACCCATGCCGGGCGGGTCTCCCGCGCCGAACTGGAAAGCCGTTTCCTGCCTTTGCTGCTGGAGGCCAGCCGCGAGCTGAGCGCGCGCCTGTTCACCTGACGCCGGAGGCGATCCCCTCCACAAGTTTGGAAAAGGAACCCCCGCTTCCATCTGATAGTCGCAATCCTTGGGGACGCGGCTAGAATCCCTGCCAATTCTGGGAGTTTCCGGCCGGATCGGCCGGTATCTGTATGGATCGCGAAGGGGAAGGCATGTCAGACGCCAGAGGCGCTTTTCATTCCAAAGGTCGCTGGTCGCGGATGGCGCTGCCCGCCATCCTGTGCGCCAGCCTGCTTGTCGGTTGCGGCGCCGAGCCGCCCGCCGAGGAACACGTCCGTGTGCTGGCGCAGACGGTGAAGATGGCCGAGTTCGCCTCGGCCACCTCGATCACCGGCGACATCCAGGCACGGGTACAGGCCGACCAGTCGTTCCGTGTCGGCGGCAAGATCGTCGAGCGCCTGGTCGATGTCGGCGACCACGTCGCGGCTGGCCAGGTGCTGGCGCGGCTCGACCCGCAGGACCAGCGCAGCAACGTGGAGAACGCCCAGGCGGCGGTCGCCGCGCAGCAGGCGCAGTCGAAGCTCGCCGACCTCAACTACCAGCGGCAGAAGGCGCTGCTGCCCAAGGGCTACACCAGCCAGAGCGAGTACGACCAGGCGCTGGCCTCGGTGCGCAGCGCGCAGAGTTCGCTGAAGGCCGCCCAGGCGCAGTTGGCCAACGCCCGCGACCTGCTTTCCTATACCGAGCTGCGTGCCTCCGACGCCGGGGTCATCACCGCCCGCCAGGCCGAGGTCGGCCAGGTGGTGCAGGCCACCGTGCCGATCTTCACCCTGGCCCGCGACGGCGAGCGCGACGCGGTGTTCAACGTCTACGAGTCGTTGTTCAGCCACGATGTCGACGGCCAGCGGATCACCGTCAGCCTGCTCGGCAAGCCGGAAGTCACCGCCAGCGGCAAGGTCCGCGAGATCACCCCGACGGTGGACGAGCGCAGCGGTACGCTGAAGGTCAAGGTCGGCCTCGACTCGGTGCCGGCGGAAATGAGCCTCGGCAGCGTGGTCAACGCCAGCGTCGCCGCGCCGGCCGCGCACAGCGTGGTGCTGCCCTGGTCGGCGCTGTCCAAGGACGGCGAGCAGCCGGCGGTCTGGTTGCTCGATCAGGAAAGCAAGGTGCGCCTGCAACCGGTGCGGGTGGCACGCTACGCCAGCGAGAAGGTGGTCATCGACGGTGGCCTGGAGGCGGGCCAGACAGTGGTCACGGTGGGCGGCCAACTGCTCCATCCGGGCCAGGTGGTCGAGGTGGCCCAGCCGCCGCAGCCGACCCAGAGCACCGCCAGCCGCGACGCCGTGGGCGGAGGCCAGCCATGAAGCCGTTTTCCCTCGCCGGCCTGTTCGGCTTCGCCCTGCTCCTCTCCGGCTGCGGCGACGAGCCGCCGCCGGCACCGCCGCGGCCGGTGCTGACGGTGACCGTGAAGACCCTGAAGAACGACGACCTCGGTCGCTTCGCCGGGAGCATCCAGGCGCGCTACGAGAGCGTGCTCGGCTTCCGCACCAACGGACGGATCGCCTCGCGCCTGTTCGACGTCGGTGACTTCGTCGGCAAGGGCGCGCTGCTGGCAACCCTCGACCCCACCGACCAGCAGAACCAGTTGCGCGCCAGCCAGGGCGACCTGGCCAGCGCCGAGGCGCAGTTGATCGACGCCCAGGCCAATGCCCGGCGCCAGGAAGAACTGTTCGCCCGCAGCGTCACCGCCCAGGCGCGCCTGGACGATGCGCGGACCCGCCTGAAGACCAGCCAGGCCAGCTTCGACCAGGCCAAAGCGGCGGTGCAGCAGGCCAGGGACCAGCTTTCCTACACGCGCCTGGTGACCGATTTCGACGGCGTCATCACCACCTGGCACGCCGAGGCCGGGCAAGTGGTCAGCGCCGGCCAGGCGGTGGTCACCCTGGCCCGGCCCGAGGTGCGCGAGGCGGTCTTCGACCTGCCCACCGAGGTCGCCGAGAGCCTGCCGGCCGACGCGCGCTTCCTGGTCAGCGCCCAGCTCGACCCGCAGGCCAGGACCACCGGCAGCATCCGCGAGCTGGGTCCGCAGGCCGACGCCTCGACCCGCACCCGTCGCGTGCGCCTGAGCCTGGCGCAGACGCCGGAGGCGTTCCGCCTCGGCTCGACCATCCAGGTCCAGCTGAGCAGCGCCGGTAGCGTGCGCAGTGTGCTGCCGGCCAGCGTGCTGCTGGAGCGCGACGGCAAGACCCAGGTCTGGGTCGTCGATGGGAAACAGTCCAGCGTGGCCCTGCGCGAGGTACAGGTGCTCAGCCGCGACGAACGCCAGGTGGTGATCGGACAGGGCCTGGCCGACGGCGACCGGGTGGTCCGCGCCGGAGTCAACAGCCTCAAGCCCGGCCAGAAGATCAAACTCGACGAGGATGCGCGATGAAGGGCGGTTTCAACCTGTCGGACTGGGCCCTGCGCCACCAGTCCCTGGTCTGGTACCTGATGGCGGTATCGCTGGTGATGGGCGTGTTCTCCTACCTCAACCTGGGGCGCGAGGAGGATCCCTCGTTCGCCATCAAGACCATGGTCATCCAGACCCGCTGGCCGGGCGCCACGGTGGACGACACCCTGGAGCAGGTCACCGACCGCATCGAGAAGAAGCTCGAGGAGCTGGACTCGCTGGATTACGTGAAGAGCTACACGCGACCCGGCGAATCGACGGTCTTCGTCTACCTCAAGGACACCACCAAGGCCGGCGACATCCCGGATATCTGGTACCAGGTGCGCAAGAAGATATCCGACATCCAGGGCGAATTCCCCCAAGGCATCCAGGGACCGGGTTTCAACGACGAGTTCGGCGACGTGTTCGGCAGCGTCTACGCCTTCACCGCCGACGGCCTGGACTTCCGCCAGCTGCGCGACTACGTGGAGAAGGTGCGCCTGGACATCCGCTCGGTGAAAGACCTGGGCAAGGTGCAGATGATCGGTGCGCAGAACGAGGTCATCTACCTCAACTTCTCCACCCGCAAGCTGGCCGCCCTCGGTCTCGACCAGCGCCAGGTCGTGCAGAGCCTGCAAGCGCAGAACGCGGTGACCCCGTCCGGCGTGGTCGAGGCCGGCCCCGAGCGCATCTCGGTGCGCACCTCCGGCAACTTCCGTTCGGAAAAGGACCTGCAGGCGGTCAACCTGCGGGTCAACGATCGTTTCTACCGGCTGTCCGACCTGGCCAGCATCAGCCGCGATTTCGTCGACCCGCCGACCTCGCTGTTCCGCTACAAGGGCGAGCCGGCCATCGGCCTGGCGGTGGCGATGAAGGAGGGCGGCAATATCCTCGAGTTCGGCGAGGCGCTCAATGCGCGCATGCAGGAGATCACCGGCGAACTGCCGGTCGGGGTCGGCGTGCACCAGGTGTCGAACCAGGCCCAGGTGGTGAAGAAGGCGGTCGGCGGTTTCACCCAGGCGCTGTTCGAGGCGGTGGTGATCGTCCTCATCGTCAGCTTCGTCAGCCTCGGCCTGCGCGCCGGGCTGGTGGTGGCCTGCTCGATCCCGCTGGTGCTGGCGATGGTCTTCGTGTTCATGGAATACACCGACATCACCATGCAGCGGGTTTCCCTCGGCGCGCTGATCATCGCCCTCGGCCTGCTGGTGGACGATGCCATGATCACCGTGGAGATGATGATCACGCGCCTCGAACTGGGCGACTCGCTGCACGACTCGGCGACCTACGCCTACACCTCGACGGCCTTCCCGATGCTCACCGGGACCCTGGTGACGGTGGCCGGCTTCGTGCCCATCGGGCTCAACGCCAGCTCCGCCGGCGAGTACACCTTCACCCTGTTCGCGGTGATCGCCGTGGCCCTGCTGCTGTCGTGGATCGTCGCGGTGCTGTTCGCCCCGGTGATCGCCGTGCACATCCTGCCGAAGACTCTCAAGCACAAGTCGGAGCAGAAGAAGGGGCGCATCGCCGAGCGTTTCGACAGCCTGCTGCACCTGGCGATGCGCCGGCGCTGGACGACCATCTTCCTCACCGCGCTGCTGTTCGGCGTGTCGCTGTTCCTGATGAAGTTCGTCCAGCACCAGTTCTTCCCGTCTTCCGACCGTCCGGAACTGCTGGTCGACCTCAACCTGCCGCAAAACAGCAGCATCCACGAGACCAGGGCGGTGATGGACCGCCTGGAAGCGACGCTGAAGGACGACGAGGACATCGACCACTGGAGCGCCTACGTCGGCGAAGGCGCGATCCGCTTCTACCTGCCGCTGGACCAGCAGTTGCAGAACAACTTCTATGGCCAACTGGTGATCGTCACCAAGGACCTGGAGGCCCGCGAGCGCGTCGCCGCACGCTTGCGCGATCGCTTGCGCAAGGACTACGTCGGCATCAGCACCTACGTGCAGCCGCTGGAGATGGGGCCGCCGGTGGGACGGCCGATCCAGTACCGGGTCAGCGGACCGCAGATCGACAAGGTCCGCGAGTACGCCATGGGCCTGGCCGGCGTGCTCGACGGCAACCCGAACATCGGCGATATCGTCTACGACTGGAACGAGCCCGGGAAGATGCTCAAGATCGACATCGCCCAGGACAAGGCGCGCCAGCTCGGGCTGTCCTCCGAGGACGTGGCGCAGATCATGAACAGCGTGGTGACCGGCAGCGCGGTGACCCAGGTGCGCGACGACATCTACCTGGTGAACGTCATCGGCCGCGCCGAGGATAGCGAGCGCGGCTCGCTGGAGACCCTGGAGAGCCTGCAGATCGTCACGCCCAGCGGCACCTCGATCCCGCTCAAGGCGTTCGCCAAGGTCAGCTACGAGCTGGAGCAGCCGCTGGTGTGGCGCCGCGACCGCAAGCCGACGATCACGGTGAAGGCGTCGCTGCGCGGCGAGATCCAGCCCACCGACCTGGTCGCCCGGCTGGCGCCGGAGGTCAAGCGCTTCGCCGACGGCCTGCCGGCGAACTACCGGATCGAAGTGGGCGGCACGGTGGAGGAGAGCGGCAAGGCCGAGGGCCCGATCGCCAAGGTGGTGCCGCTGATGCTGTTCCTCATGGCGACCTTCCTGATGATCCAGTTGCAGAGCGTGCAGAAGCTGTTCCTGGTGGCCAGCGTCGCGCCGTTGGGGCTGATCGGGGTGGTCGCGGCGTTGCTGCCGACCGGCACGCCGATGGGCTTCGTGGCGATCCTCGGGATTCTCGCGCTGATCGGCATCATCATCCGCAACTCGGTGATCCTGGTGACCCAGATCGATGCCTTCGAGAAGGACGGCAAGACGCCCTGGGAGGCCGTGCTGGAAGCCACCCACCACCGCACCCGGCCGATCCTGCTGACGGCGGCGGCGGCCAGCCTGGGGATGATCCCCATCGCCCGCGAAGTGTTCTGGGGGCCGATGGCCTATGCGATGATCGGCGGCATCGTTGCCGCCACGCTGCTCACGCTGATCTTCCTGCCGGCGCTGTACGTCGCCTGGTACCGGATTCCGGAACCGGGACGCTGAGCGCGGCGGAAGGGGAAGGGGGCGCCGCCGTAGCAGAGTCTGTGCGGGGGGAAGGAGAGCGGACGGCGGGTGGGCCATCCGCCCCGACGCCGGGCAGGGTATGCCCGGCGTTGCTACGGCGACGGCGGCCAGTATAGGCAGCCCGGCGCCAGGGAAAATCCGACCAATTTACGAATCTGTTTTGCAACCGAGGTAATAGTGGACACATTGCAAGGCATGCGCGTGTTCGCCAGGGTGGTGGACAGCGGCAGCTTCACTTCCGCCGCCCAGGCCCTGGACCTGTCCACCGCGCAGGTATCGCGGCTGATCTCCGACCTGGAGGCGCACCTGCAGACGCGCCTGCTGCACCGCACCACCCGGCGCCTGGCCCTGACCGAGGCCGGCGAGCGCTACCTGGAGCGGTGCCGTGGGATCCTCGAGGACATCGAGGTCGCCGAGGCCGAAGCCGCCGGCGCGCACATCCGCCCCTGCGGCCGCTTGCGCGTGCAGTCGCTGATGGGCATGGGCCAGCATCACCTGGTGCCGATGATCGCCCGCTACGGCGCACTGTTCCCCGACGTGGTGATCGAGCTGACCCTGTCCCAGCGCAACCCGGACATGCTCGAGGAAGGCCAGGACGTGCTGATCACCGGCGAGCGCCAGTTGCCCGACTCGGAGTTCGTCGCCCAGCGCCTGGGCAGCATCCACAGCGTACTCTGCGCCAGTCCCGGCTACCTGCAACAGCACGGCGTGCCGCGCTCGGTGGACGACCTGGAGCGCCACGTCTGCCTGCGCCTGCAGGATCCGGCCTACCCGGAGGGCTGGATCTTCGCCGACGAGCAGGGCGAGCGCACCGTCAGCCCGCAGAACACCTTCATGGTCAATGTCGCCGAGGTCATGGCCCAGGCGGCCAAGGCCGACCTCGGCATCGCCCTGCTGCCCAGCTACGTGGCGGCCGCGGCGCTGCGCAACGGCGAGCTGCTACGGGTGTTGCCCGGCCATGCCATGCACGAGCGGACCATCTATGCGCTGTATCCCTCGCGGCGTTACCTGGACGCGAAGATCCGCACCTGGGTCGATCTGTTGCAACAGGAACTTCCCCAGGCATTCGCCCGCGACGAAACCACCATGCAAAGTTCAAGTTACTGGGCACAGTGAAGGATTGTTGTTATTGAGGTAATACTCTCTCGTCTGTTTGGCTATTTTTCCGAGCATGGCGGTTAACTAATATGGCGCCTGTCCCAAGTGAACAGGGTGTCATCGGAGACCCGCCATGAATCGCCAGATCCTTGCTGCCGCCATACTCAGTCTGTTTTCCCTCGCATTTTCCCAGGCCGGTTTCGCCGAAGAGTCCTCGCTGATGACCAACCGCATGGTCGACGCCAACCAGCAGGCCATCGAGCACCAGCAGGAACTTTCCGCTTCCGCCGCGCAGGCCGGGGCCCGCAGCGACTCCTGATCTAGCGCATGGCGCCAGCCGCGCCATGGCTTCCCCCGGGTACTCGGGAAGCGTGAGCCTGGGTACCCTGTCCTTGCGCCGCATATGATATGCGGCGTTTTTTTTGCCTTCCTGACCGTTCGGAGAATTCTTGCAGAATATGTAAAAGACTTTCGTTGGATATCGGGTTTTTCCGATAGTGGCAAAAAAATATAATCGCGCCAGCTCAATGGATAATTGTCGCTGGCTGTCGACGATATTCGTTCTGTCTTCATCGATCTCGCCATGCAAGAGCGGGACGTGGAAAGCCTAAAGCCCGATGAGTCGAAGAGACTTTCAATAGAAGAGTCCGACTGTGTTCCAGCCGGTTTCCAGTGTCCGGAAATACACTGGCAAGACTTCCCGACGCCGAACTTTGATTGCTCCTATTCGACGTCTTCTCAAGGCCGCTGATACCAGCGGCCTTTTTTTTCGGGTTGCGCCCGGCTGGGCGCCCCATGGGAGCGATCGCCCGCGCGAGGCCAGCAGAAGCGTCGCCGGGAACGACACCACAACACGCTTTCCGGCCTTGCCGGATTTCACCACGCTGTAAGAAGGAGCAACCGCAATGAGGAATCTGTTCGCCTTGACGCCGATGGCGCTGGCGCTGTGCACCGCGTCCGCCGCCTGGGCCGATGAGGGGGAAGCCAAAGAAGGCTTCATCGAAGGCTCCAGCCTCCAATTGCTGACCCGCAACTACTACTTCAACCATGACCGCCGGCACGCTTCCGGGCACGACAGCAAGGAATGGGCGCAAGGCTTCATCGCCACCTTTCAGTCCGGCTACACGCCCGGCGTGGTCGGCTTCGGCGTCGACGCCTACGGCATGCTCGGGCTGAAGCTCGACGGCGGCGGCGGTACCGGCGGCACCAGCATCCTGCCGATCACCGCGCCGAGCAAGGAAGGCTACGAGTCCGGCAAGGCGCCCGATGAGTTCTCCAGTGGCGGGGCGGCGCTGAAGATCCGCGCCTTCGACACCGAGCTGAAGCTGGGCGACCAGTTCCTCAGCAACCCGGTGGTCGCCGGCGGCGAGTCGCGCATGCTGCCGCAGACCTTCCGCGGCGTGAGCCTGACCAACAACAGTTTCGAGGACCTGACCCTCACGGCTGGCCAGGTCAGTTTCACCAAGTACTACAACCAGAGCGGCCACCGCCGCCTCGGCTCGTACTACGGCGAACTGCCGAGCGACCGCGACAGCCATCATCTCAGCTGGCTGGGCGGCACCTGGGGCGGCATCGAGGGCTTCACCAGCAGCTTGTACGCCGCCGAACTGCAGAACGTCTGGAAGCAGTACTACGCCGACGTCGACTACACCTACGAGATCGACGACAACTGGTCGCTGAACCCCGGCGCGCACTACTACAAGACCGTCGACAGCGGCGACTCGCTGCTCGGCCGGATCGACAACAACACCTACAGCCTGCATTTCGCGGTCGGCTACAAGCAGCACACCGTCACCGCGGTGCTGCAGAAGGTCAACGGCAACACGCCGTTCGACTACATCAACCAGGGCGACAGCATCTTCCTCGACAACTCGCAGCAGTATTCCGACTTCAACGGTCCCAACGAGAAGTCCTGGAAGCTGCAATACGACTACGACTTCGTCGCCCTCGGCCTGCCCGGCCTGAGCGCCTCGGCCTCGTACTCGCGCGGCAAGCTGGACCTGACCCGGGTCGATCCGGACAGCCCCGGCTACGGCGGCTGGTACAGCGCCGACGGCAAGAACGCCAAGCACTGGGAACGCGACCTCGACCTGCAGTACGTGGTCCAGGGCGGTCCGGCCAAGGACCTCTCGCTGCGCCTGCGCTGGGCCACCCACCGCGGCACCGGCGGCTACAGCGCGGTGGACAACGACATCGACGAATACCGGGTGATCGTCGACTACCCCATCGACGTGTTCTGAGCCCCGCGCGCTGGGCCCTTCGCCGGGCTCAGCGCTGGCGGAACAGTTCGCCGGGAGTGAAGCCGAAGAGTCCCTTGAAGGCGGCGATGTAGGCCGAGGTCGAGTCGTAGCCGCTGTCCAGGGCGGCGCCGGTGACGCTGTCGCCGGCCTCCAGCGCGTTGAGCGAGGCGAGCAGGCGCTGGCGTTGGCGCCAGAGCCGGTAGTTCATCCCGGTCTCGCGCTGGAACAGGCGCGACAGGGTCTTTTCCGAGGTGCCCAGGCGCTGCGCCCAGTCGCCCATGGTCAGGCTCTGGGTCGGTTCGTCGATCAGTGCCTGGCACAGCCGCAGCAGGCGCGGCTCGCGCGGCATCGGCAGGGAGAAGGCGACCTCCGGCAGCAGCCGCAACTGGTCCAGCAGCACCTGCACCAGCCGCGATTCGGCGCTGTCGCCCTCCGGGTAGTCCACCGGCAACTCGCAGAAACTCTTGATCAGCTCGCGCGCCAGCGGCGTCACCTCCAGCACCCGGCAGCGCGTCGGCGCCCAGGCACAGGCGTCGCCACGGATGTACAGGCTGCGCATCTCGGCGCGGGTGGAGGTGACCACCTCGTGTTCCAGTTGCGCCGGAATCCAGATCGCCCGCTGCGGCGGGGCGAAGAAGCTGCCCTCGGCGGTATGCACGCCGAGCACGCCGCTGATGGCGTAGGAAAGCTGCACCCAGGCGTGCCGGTGGCGCGAGGTCCAGGAGCCGGCGCGCAGGCTTTCGGCGCGCGCGTAGACCGGCCGTGGCAGGCGGGCGAGGGTGGGAATCGGGCGGTGCAGTTCCGCAGGCTGTCCGTTCATCGTCATGACTTGGCGTCGTGTCGCTAGTCGGCAGAGTCTGGCAGGGCTAACCTGCCGCCTCAAGTTTCCCGGAGCCCACGCCGATGCTCGACTTCTCCGCCCACGCGCTTCCCTACGCCTCGCAACGTTCGCCGGTCCATGCCCGCCGCGGCATGGTCGCCACCTCGCAGCCGCAGGCGGCGCAGGTCGGGCTGGAGATATTGCGCCGTGGCGGCAACGCCATCGACGCGGCGATCGCCACCGCCGCCGCGCTGACGGTGGTCGAGCCGACCGGCTGCGGGATCGGCGGCGACGCCTTCGCCCTGGTCTGGACCCGCGGCCGCCTGCACGGCCTGGACGCCAGCGGGCGCGCGCCGGGCCTGCTCGATCGCGAGCGGGTGCGCGCCGCCGGCCACGAGCGGATGCCGCTGTACGGCTGGACGCCGGTCACCGTGCCGGGCTGTCCGGCGGCCTGGGCCGAACTGTCGCGGCGCTTCGGCAAATTGCCGTTCGAACAACTGCTGTGGCCGGCGATCGAGCTGGCCCGCGATGGCTTTCCGGTCTCACCGGTGATCGCCCGCCTGTGGCAGAGCGGCCTGGACAAGTTCCGCGCGGCGTTGCCGCAGCGGCCCGAGCTGCGGGCCTGGTTCGACGAGTTCCTCATCGACGGCCGGGCGCCGCGCGCCGGCGAGGTGTTCCGCCAGCCGGGCCAGGCCGACACCCTGGACGAGCTGGCGCGCAGCCAGTGCGAAAGCTTCTATCGCGGCGAGCTGGCCAGGGCCATCGTCGGCCACGCCGAACGCAGCGGCGGCTACCTGCGCGCGGAGGACCTGGCCGGCTACCAGGCGAAGTGGGTCGAACCGATCTCGCTGAACTACCGTGGCTATGACGTCTGGGAGATTCCGCCGAGCGGCCAGGGCCTGATCGCCCTGATGACCCTGAACATCCTCAAGGGCTTCGAATTCGGCGAGCGCGACTGCGCGCGGACCTGGCATCGCCAACTGGAGGCGATGAAGCTGGCGTACGTCGACGGGCTGCACTACATCAGCCAGCCGCAGTCGATGCGGGTCTCGGTCGAGGAACTGCTGCACGAGGACTACGCCGCCAGCCGCCGTGCGCTGATCGGCGAGCGCGCGCTCGATCCCAGCCCCGGCCAGCCGAGGCCGGGCGGCACGGTGTACCTGGCCTGTGGCGACGAGGAGGGCAATCTGGTCTCGTTCATCCAGAGCAACTACCACGGCTTCGGCTCCGGCGTGGTGGTGCCCGGCACCGGCATCGCCTTGCAGAACCGCGGCGCCGAGTTCAGCCTCGATCCGGACCACGTGAATTGCCTGGAGCCGGGCAAGCAGACCTTCCACACCATCATTCCCGGTTTCCTCAGCAAGGACGGCGTGCCGCTCGGCCCGTTCGGCGTGATGGGCGCCTATATGCAGCCGCAGGGCCACGTGCAGATGGTGATGAACCTGGTGGACTTCGGCCTCAACCCCCAGGCTGCCCTCGACGCGCCGCGCTGGCAGTGGCTGGGCGGGCTGCGCGTCGGCATCGAACATGCCGCGCCGCGCGCGCTGGCGGCGGAGCTGGCGCAGCGTGGGCACCAGGTGGAGATCGCCTACGACTCGACCAGCTACGGGCGCGGCCAGATCGTCCTGCGTGACCCGGCCAGCGGCGTGCTCTGTGGCGGCACCGAGCCGCGCACCGATTCGCAGATCGCGGTGTGGTGAGGGGACCCATGTGGGTGAGGCGGGGAGACCTGTCCGGCGGATAATGCCCAAGGCGTATCCGCCCTGCGGATGGCGAAGCAAGAAGTCCCGGCAGGCATAGGCTGCCAGGCGACCCGTACTCGAGCGCGCTCCGCTACGCGACATCGAGAGCGCTTTCTGGATGTCATGCCACCGGAGTCTCCCAGGCCCTGGCGAATTTACGTCCGGGCGTCCTGAAACCCGACGAAAAACCCCATTCGGGGATGAATTCCGCCCGCCGTCTCTGGCATCATCCGCGCCGCTTCTCGCCCGAACGCCGGGGCGGTGATGTGTAGAAATACCACGCAGTGTTTTGTGTACAAAATCCTACTGATTCTTTTTGTCACAAAACGCTTTTGTGTATCCAGTTTTCTTCGCGCTGCCATCCCAAAGTCGAGCACGCCCCTCCCGACCATGCACCAGCGCAAGGCAGAAACTGTCCTTGGGGTCAGGTTTTTGCCGTCGTAGAGAGGTTGGAGGCATTTCGCCGCCTTTGTCCAGAACACTGAAAAAACAGGTGTTCCCTTCGCCGTTGGAAACCCGGCGAAGCGCCCGCGCCGTCTTGGCTTCGTTCTTGCTATCCATGGCGAGGCCTGACCGCTCGGACAGGTTCGCCCACTAGAAAAAAAGCTATTCACTCCAGGAGCGTTTCAATGAGCCGCACACTCGCCACCGTGATGCTAGCCGGGGGGCTGCTGGCCGCAGGCCAGGCTGTCGCCGAAGACCATGACATGACGCCGACCCACGAGACCGACTCGGGGCCGCTGCTCTGGCACAACGAGAGCCTGACCTACCTCTACGGCAAGAACTTCAAGATCAACCCGCCGATCCAGCAGACCTTCACCCTGGAACATGCCAGCGGCTGGACCTGGGGCGACCTGTTCATCTTCTTCGACCAGATCAACTACAACGGCAAGGAAGACGCCAGCAACGGCAAGAACACCTACTACGGCGAGATCACTCCGCGCCTGAGCTTCGGCAAGCTCACCGGAGCGGACCTCTCCTTCGGCCCGGTGAAGGACGTGCTGCTGGCCGGCACTTACGAGTTCGGCGAAGGCGACACCGAGGCCTACCTGCTCGGCCCGGGCTTCGACCTGGCGATCCCCGGCTTCGACTACTTCCAGCTCAACTTCTACTACCGCAAGCCCGACGGCAACCGCGTGCGCGCCGGCGCCTGGCAGATCACCCCGGTGTGGTCCTACACCATTCCGGTGGGCAACTCCGACATCCTCATCGACGGCTACATGGACTGGGTGATCAACAACAAGAGCGCCAGCACCAGCCGCCGCAACCAGAGCGACTACCACGCCAACCTGCACTTCAACCCACAGGTCAAGTACGACCTGGGCAAGGCCCTCGGCTACGAGGCGAAGCACCTGTACGTGGGCCTGGAGTACGACTACTGGTCCGACAAGTACGGCGTGAAGGACTCGCAGTACTTCACCACCGACCAGAACACCGCCAGCTTCCTGGTCAAGTACCACTTCTGAGTCCGTCGCGCGGGGCTGCCGGCCGGGCCCCGCCAGCGCGCCCCGTCATTGCGCGCCGTGCATCGGCACGGTGCGCGACGGTCGCCTCCGTGGTCCTTGCGTTTGCCTCCCGTTGTTCGCTCGACCCACGCCGGGCGCGTCCTGCAGCCTGAGCGGCAGGAATAAGCTGATCACCTGGACAGCTTTTTGCAGAAGCCGTGCATCCTCCTCCTGTCCGAGGAGCGCCACTTGAGACGGCCCGATGCATAGCGAAGACCAACGCCCCAACGACCTCATCTACGGCCTCGACGACCGGCCGCGCCCGCTTCCCGCCTTCCTTGCCGCGCTACAGCACGTGCTGGCCAGCTTCGTCGGTATCGTCACTCCGCCGCTGGTGATCGGCTCGCTGCTCGGCCTCGGCGAGCACCTGCCATACCTGATCAGCATGGCGCTGATGGTTTCCGGCGCCGGCACCCTGATCCAGGCGCGCCGGCCGTTCGGCATCGGCGCCGGGATGATCTGCCTGCAAGGCACCAGCTTCGCCTTCCTCGGCGCCGTGCTGGCCGCCGGGATGCTGGTGAAGCAGCGCGGCGGCGGTCCCGAGGAGATCCTCGCGATGATCTTCGGCGTGTGCTTCTTCGGCGCCTTCGTGCAGATCGTCCTCAGTCGTTTCCTCGGCCATCTTCGCCGGGTGATCACGCCGCTGGTCACCGGCATCGTCATCACCCTGATCGGCGTCAGCCTGATCAAGGTCGGCATCACCGACCTCGGCGGCGGAGCCGGGGCCACGGACTTCGGCGCACCGGCCAATCTCGCGCTGGGCGCGCTGGTGCTGCTGAGCATCGTCCTGCTGAACCGCTCGCGCCTGCCCTGGCTGCGCCTGGCCGCCATCGTCATCGGCCTGGCGCTGGGTACCCTGGCGGCCTGGGCGACCGGCCTGTTCGTTCCGCGGGCGTTGCCCGAGCTGCCGCTGGTCAGCCTGCCGCAGCCGTTCCGCTTCGGCTTCGCCTTCGACTGGATGGCCTTCCTGCCGGTGGCGCTGATCTACCTGATCAGCAGCATCGAGACGGTCGGCGACCTGACCGCCAACTGCATGCTCTCGCGGCAGCCCCTGGAGGGGCCGGCGTATCTGCAGCGGTTGCGCGGCGGAGTGCTCGGCGACGGCGTCAGTTGCCTGCTGGCAGCCACCTTCAGCGCCTTCCCGAACACCACCTTCGCGCAGAACAACGGGGTGATCCAGCTCACCGGGGTGGCCAGCCGGCACGTCGGGATCTATATCGGCGGCGTGTTGCTGGCGCTCGGCCTGTTCCCCTGGATCGGCGCGATCCTCCAGCAGATCCCCAAGCCGGTGCTCGGCGGCGCCACCCTGGTGATGTTCGGCAGCGTCGCCGCCGCCGGCATCCGCATTCTCGGCCAGACCGCGATGGACCGCCGCAGCGTGCTGATCATCGCCGCCTCGTTCGGCGTCGGCCTCGGCGTGGCCGCGCAGCCGACCCTGCTCGACCAGATGCCGGCGGTGGTGAAGACCCTGTTCGACTCGGCGATCACCAGCGGCGGCATCACCGCCATCCTGCTCAACCTGCTGCTGCCCGAGGAGCGCGTTGCCGAAGCGGCGCAGGCCAGCGCGAAGGGCGGCGCCCTGGCGCGCTGGCGCAAGCCGCTGGGTTGATACGGGCGTTTGCAAATTTTTCCGCGCCTGGCTTGTGTCCCGCGGCCGGGCTGGGGTATCAACGCGGGGATCACGCCGATGGAAACCTGCGCATGACCCTGACAGTGCCCGCCCACGACCCGGCCGCCCGCGACAAGCCGGCCGGGCGCATCCGCCAGAAGAACGAGGAGGCGATCCTCGCCGCGGCCGAGGAGGAGTTCGCCCGCCACGGCTTCAAGGGCACCAGCATGAACACCATCGCGCAGAACGTCGGCCTGCCCAAGGCCAACCTGCACTACTACTTCGGCAACAAGCTGGGCCTCTACACGGCGGTGCTGAGCAACATCCTCGAACTCTGGGACAGTACCTTCAACACCCTCGGCGTCGACGACGATCCGGCCGAGGCGCTGGCCCGCTACATCCGCGCCAAGATGGAGTTCTCCCGCCGCTACCCGCTGGCCTCGCGGATCTTCGCCATGGAGATCATCAGCGGCGGCGAGTGCCTCACCGCGCATTTCAACCAGGACTACCGCAGCTGGTTCCGCGGCCGCGCCGCGGTATTCGAGGCCTGGATCGCCGCCGGCCGGATGGACCCGGTGGATCCCGTGCACCTGATCTTCCTGCTCTGGGGCAGCACCCAGCACTACGCCGACTTCGCCAGCCAGATCGGCCTGGTCACCGGCCGCAAGCGCATGTCCAGGCAGGACTTCGCCGCCGCCGCCGACAACCTGGTGCGGATCATCCTCAAGGGCTGCGGACTGACCCCGCCGGCGGCCTGAACGCGATGCCGAGCACCCTGCAAGGCCTCGCCGAATACCGCGAGGAAATCCGCAAGAGCCGTTTCCACACCGTCGCCGCGCCGGTGGCCGACGAGGACGAGGCGCAGGCGTTCATCGCCGCCCACCGCGACGCTTCCGCCGGACACAACTGCTGGGCCTGGAAGTGCGGCGCGCAGTACCGCTTCAGCGACGACGGCGAACCCGGCGGCAGCGCCGGGCGGCCGATCCTGGCGGCCATCGAGGGACAGGACATGGACTGCGTGGCGGTGCTGGTCAGCCGCTGGTTCGGTGGCATCAAGCTCGGCACCGGCGGCCTCGCCCGCGCCTATGGCGGCGGCGCGGCCAAGTGCCTGCAGCAGGCGCCGCGCAGCGAGCTGGTCGAGCGCTGCCGGGTGCGTTTCGCCTGTGCCTTCGCCGACCACGCGCTGCTCAAGGCGCGCAGCCTGGCGCTGGGCGCCAGCGTGGCGGCGGAAGACTACGGCGCCGACGGCGTCGTCCTGACCCTGGAGTTGCCGGTGGCGCGCTTCGAGGCGCTTCAGGCGCTGCTGGTGGACCTCAGCCGAGGCCAGGTGCGGCCGCAGCGGCTGGACGCCTGAGGAGGCTCAGCGCGCTGGAGCCGGGCGGGAAGGGGCAGGAAGCGGCGGGAGCGCGGCGAACACGCATTTGTCGCGGCCGCTGCGCTTGGCGTCGAGCAGTGCGGCGTCGGCGCGATTGACGGTCTGCGAATAGGTTTCGCCGATGCGGTGTTCGGTGACGCCGACGCTGGCGGTGACGCTCAGCGCCTCGGTGCCGACGCGTACCGCCAGGGTCCGTACGCTGTCGCGCACCCGCTCGAGTACCGGGCCGGCGTCCTGCAGGCGGGTCTGCGGCAGCAGCAGGAGGAATTCCTCGCCGCCCCAGCGGCCGCAGAGGTCGTATTCGCGCAGCTCGGACTCCATGGCCCGGGCGATTTCCACCAGCACCCGGTCGCCGCTGTCGTGGCCCCAGGTATCGTTGACCTGCTTGAAGAAGTCCACGTCGAGCATCGCCAGCACGTAGCTCTGGCCGTGGCGCTGGGAGCGTTCGTTCTCCTCCCTGAGGCGCTCCAGCAGCATGCGTCGGTTGGGCAGGCCGGTCAGCGGGTCGCGGATCGAGGCTTCCTTCAGCGCCAGGTTGAGGTCGCGCATCATCTGCTGGTAGCGGTCGGAGATCCGCGCCACCTTTTCCAGGCGCCGCAGTTGCTTGTGGTAGCGCTCGGACAGCGACAGGTTCTGCTCCCGCGCCATCGACTGGAAACCGTCGGAGATCCGGGCGATGCGCTCCAGCCGCACCAGTTGCTCCAGCGATTGCTGGCGCAGGCGGGCCAGCGCCTGGTGCAGCGGATGTCCGTGGAACTGCGGATCGGCCAGCAGGCCGTCGATCCAGGCGTCCAGTTCGCGTTCGCGGCTCATCGTCGGCTACTCGTCGTGGGCCTGGATTGCGAAGGGGAAGCTGCAATCCTCGCGGAACTCCTCGGCCAGCTCGGCGACCCGTTCGTTGCGCCGGTCGTAGTGCCAGCGCAGGCTGACCGGGCGACCGCCCTGGTGGGCCTCTTCGAGCAGGTCGAGGATGTCCATCATGGCCTTGATCGAACTGGTGTTCAGGTACAGCAGGCGCAGGTCCAGTTCCAGCGGCCGCTGCCCGTCGGCGAGGAAGCGCTCGACCCAGTCGATCACCTGGCCGAACAGTTCATAGGAGTTTTCCGGGTAGGAATCGCCTTGCATGGACAGGCGTCCGGCCTGCCAGTCGCCCTGGATGGCGGGCGTGGACTGGGTGCCGGGTATGTGCAGGTCACTCATGATGGTGTTCTTCCTAAAACACGGGGTCAGATCACGGCGCGCAGGCTGAAGAAGGCGCGCCCGTCGGGCTGTTCCTTCAGCGATGCGGCCAGTGGTTCGCTGGACTTGCGGGCGATGTCCAGCAGGCCGAGACCGGCTCCGCTGGCGCAGCCGCTGTCGCGCGGGCGGCGTAGCTGCTCCTTGTAGGCGGCCTTGAGGGCGGCCTTGTCGAGGTTGGCGATGGCCTGGATGCTGCGCACCAGGCTCTGGCCGTCGTCGCGCTCCACCAGGTTGCCGGCGGACACCACGTAGTGGCCGTCCTCGTTGCGGGCGATGGCTACCGTGGCCGCCGCCTCGTGTTCGCCGTAGCCCTTGAGATTGGCGTAGTGGCGGATGTTCTGGGTCATCTCGATGTACACCGCGAAGACGTCCATCGCTTCGCTCGGCTTGGCCTGTTCGGCGTGCAGGTAGTTGCGCAGCGCGTGGCCTATCTCCTCGATCAGGCTGCGCGAGATCGGTCCGTTGAAGCAGAGCAGGATGCGTTGGCGGGTGTAGCTTTCACGCATGGCCAGCAGGTCTAGCGTTTCCATGGGTGCCCCTAATCGAATCGGAAGGACAGGATGGTGATGTCGTCGCGTTGCGGGTGCTCGCCCTGGTACTCGGCGAGCGTCGCCACGAAGGCCTCGGCCTGCTCGGGGAGCGGCTGCCGCGCGTGGTCGCGGAGCATGTCGGCGAAGCGCCGGCTGCCGAAGCCGAAGCCGTGTTCGCCGCCGGCCTGGTCGAGGAAACCGTCGGTGCTCAGGTAGAAGGTCCAGCCCGGCGCCAGCGGTACCTCGATGTTGCGGTAGTCGCCACGGCGCTTGTCGCCGATCGCCCGGCGCGCGCCCTTGAGTTCCTGGACCTCCTCGCCGTCGCTGGCGTACAGCGAGATCTTCGCCCCGGCGAAGGCCAGCTGGCGGCGCCGGCGGTCGACCCAGACCAGCCCGGCATCCATGTTGGTGGCCAGCGCCTGGGGGATCTGCTCCTGGCTGAGCATGCTGCGCATCGCCTGGTCGGTCTCGCCGAGGATCGCCGCCGGGTCGCGGCTGCCCACCGCCTCGATGGCGTGGTCGATGGCGGCGCGGGCGAGCATGGTCATCAGCGCGCCGGGCACGCCGTGACCGGCGCAGTCGACCACGCCGATCAGGTAGCCGTCGGCCTGCTCGCGGTACACGTAGAAGTCGCCGCCGACCACGTCGCGCGGTTTCCACAGGATGAAGTGATGCTCACCGAGCGTGGCGCTGAGCTGGCGGTCGGGGAGGATCGCGCGCTGGATCAGGCTGGCATAGTCGAGGCTGTCGCCGATCTTCTTCTGCGCGGCGGCCATCTCGCGGTTGGCTTCCTCCAGCGCCTGGGTGCGCTCCTGGACCTTGTCTTCCAGCTCGGCGGTGTGCCGGCGGACCTGGTCGGCCATGCTGGCGAAGGCCTTCGACAGCGAGCCGATCTCGTCCTGGCGCGCCAGCGGCAGCGGCGTGTCGTAGCGCCCGGCGGCGATCGCCTTGGCCGAGCGCTTGAGGCTGCGCAGGGGGCGCAACAGCAGGCGCTCGACGGCATAGGCGAAGCCCAGCAGCAGGGCCACCAGCAACAGCAGGAACGTGCCCGCCAGCGGCCAAAGCCAGCGGTTGTCGAGGACCTGGGCGGCGTGCAGGTCGACGGCGGTGAGCACGTACCAGCGCAGTTGGGGAATGTAGGCCACGGCGAAGAGTTGCTGGCGGCCGTCGAGGCCGGCCCACAGGCAGTGCACCGAGCCGGCCTTGGCGCGGGCCAGGCGCATGGCCTCGCGCAGGGCGTCGCGCTGTTCCGGCTGGTCGAGCAGGTCGAACACCCGGTGGCGTTCGCTGGCGCCGCCGGCGGCGGAGCTGTAGGCGATCAGGCGGCGGTCCGGGTGGGCCTGGATGGCGCCGTCGTCGCCGACGATCATCGGCGTCACGCCCGGCTCGCGGGCGATGATGAAGTCGTCGAGGAAGCCGCTCAGGTCCAGGCCGCTGCCGGCCAGGCCGATGGGCCGGCCCTGGTCGCGGATCACCAGGTTGAACCAGACCTTGGTCAGGTTCAACTTGCTGTCGACATTGACGTTGATGTTGTAGGCGGCGCTGTTGCGCAGGGTATTGAAGTACCAGGCGTCTTCCGGGTCGCCGGCCTCCAGGGTGTAGCGCGGCCGTTCGCTGTAGGGTTGGCTGCCGTCGTTGAAGTAGTAGTGCTGGGAGCCGCTGGCGATGATGAAGTAGGCGTGGTCGCGGAAGTCGCCGCGGTAGCCCTCGGCCTCGCGGAAGAACAGCGCGCGGCGCGCCGGGTCGTCTTCCTTCAGCAGCCAGTCGCGGGTCACCACCGATTCGGCGAAACGGCGCGACAACGCCAGTTCGCGGGAGACCGGGGCGAGGATCTTCTGCCGGTGCAGCAGGGTGAAGTTCTTCGCGTAGGCCAGGCCGAAGTGCGTACGGATGTCGTCCATCGCGCGCCAGCCCAGCAGCACCGCCGGGACCAGTGCCAGGGCACAGGCCAGCAACAGCGCCACCACCGATTTGCCGCGCAACCCCCAGTTCGCCGCCATGGCTATCCCTATCAGTTTCTCGCCCGGCCCGCGGCCGAAATCATGGATCGAAAGCGTGTGTCGAACTTTTGGCGAAAGGGCCAATTGTGCAGATGTGCATTATTTCAGGCAACGTAATTTGGTTTTATTTCGCCATTAATTTGACGTCACAATGATGGCGAGCAGGCAAAGGCCCGTGGTTCGGGCCTGTCGTCGGCGGGGTCTCGGCGGGGGAGGTTGCGGGGGGCGGCGAAAAAGCGCAGCGGGCCGGCCAGGATCCCGCTCAGAGGCGGTTGCCGCTGCCGCGCCGGGCGGCTTGCTGGAGCAGCGCGGCGGCGATCCGTTCGAGCGGCAGCACGTCTTCCGCGGCGCCCAGTTCCACCGCTTCGCGGGGCATGCCGTAGACCACGCAGGTAGCCTCGTCCTGGGCCAGGGTGTAGCCGCCGGCCTGGCGGATCGCCAGGAGCCCGCGCGCGCCGTCCTTGCCCATGCCGGTGAGCAGGCCGGCGAGCAGGTTGCGCCCGGCGCAGCGAGCCAGCGACTCGAACATCACGTCCACTGCCGGGCGGTGGCCGTTGACCTGCGCCTGGCGGTTCAAACGCACCACGTAGTTGGCGCCGGAGCGCTGCACCTCCATGTGGTGGTCGCCCGGCGCGACCAGGGCGTGGCCGGGCAGTATGCGGTCGCCGTCGCGCGCTTCGCTGACGCTGAGCCGGGTCAGGCGATCCAGGCGCTCGGCGAAGCTGCGGGTGAAGCCGGGAGGCATGTGCTGGGTGATGACCACCCCGGGACTGTGCGCCGGCAGGCCGAGCAGCACTTCCTTGAGCGCCTCGGTGCCGCCGGTGGAGGCGCCGAGGGCGATGATCTTCTCGGTGCTGAGCAGCGGCGCTGCGCTTTCCGGCGGCGCCGGCGCGTCCGCCGCACGGCGGCGCAGGCGGGCGCGGGCGACGGTCTTGAGCTTGGCGCGGATTTCCTCGGCATAGGCCTGCATGCCTTCGGCGATGCCCAGCCGGGGCTTGGCGATGAAGTCCACCGCGCCCAGTTCCAGCGCGCGCAGGGTGGCTTCGGAACCGCGCTCGGTGAGCGAGGAGATCATCAGCACCGGGGTCGGCCGCGCCTTCATCAGCTTGTCGAGGAAGGTCAGGCCGTCCATCCGCGGCATTTCCACGTCGAGGCTGATCACGTCCGGCGCGTGCTGCTTGATCAGGTCGCGGGCGACGAAGGCGTCCGGCGCACAGCCGACCAGGCGTAGCTCCGGGTCGGCCTGGATGATCTCCTTGAGCAGGCTGCGGATCAGGGCGGAATCGTCGACGACCAGGACACTGATGGGCATGGCGGGCTCTCCCGGAGAGTCAGAACAGGTCGATGGGGCCGCCGTCCGCGTTGCGATCGATACGGCGGCGGTAGTCGCGTTCACGCTGCAGCACGGTGTCGTTCTTCAGCTCCACCAGGGACTTCACCAGGACCCGGCCATTGCGCGGGAAGAAGTAGATCTTGCGCGGGAAGGCCTCCAGCACGTCGCTGGCGAGCAGCGGGATACGCTCGGTGGCCAGGTAGTCGAGGGTGAACTCGACGTTGCGCTGGCCGATGGCGGCGCTGATCTGGCGCAGTACCGAGCCGCCGCCGAAGACCTTGGCCTGCAGGCGCTCGCGTCTGGCGCCGAGGGCCAGCATGCGGTTGATCAGCAGTTCCATGGCGTGGCTGCCGTAGCGCGCCGACGGCGAGGCCGGGTCGCCGCCGAGGCCGCGCTCGGGGAGCATGAAGTGGTTCATCCCGGCGATGCCGTTGAGCGGGTCGCGCAGGCACACCGAGACGCAGGAGCCGAGCACGGTGACGATCACCAGGTCTTCGCCGCTGGCGAAGTACTCGCCGGGCAACAGCTTCACCGCATCGCAGGCGAAGTACGGATCGTAGTAGCGGTTCAGCGGCGCGCCTTCCCGGGCCTGGAGATTCATCGCGATCAGGCCGGGCTGTAGACGGTCTGGCCGACGGGCCGCACCAGGTGGCTGGCGTGGACGAAGTTCTCCGAATGCCCGGCGAAGAACAGGCCCTCCGGCCGCAGCAGGGCCACCATGCGTTCCAGCAGGCGGGTCTGGGTCGGCTTGTCGAAGTAGATCATCACGTTGCGGCAGAAGATCGCGTCGAGTTCTCCGGCGATCGACCAGTCCGCTTCCAGCAGGTTGATCTGGCGGAACTCCACCAGTTGCCGCAGTTCCTCCACCACCCGCGCCTTGCCGGCGTTGGGCCCGGTGCCACGGAGGAAGAAGCGTTTCTTCAGCGGCGCCGGCATCTGCTCCAGGCGTTCCAGCGGATAGACGCCCAGGCGGGCGCAGTCGAGCACCCCGGTGTCGATGTCCGAGGCGACGATCTTCACCGGCGGATCGAAGCTGCCCAGCGCCTCCACCAGGGTGATGGCGATCGAATAGGGTTCCTCGCCGGTGCTCGCCGCCGCCGACCAGATGCGCAGCGGGCGATGCCGCTGCAACTGGCGGCGGGCGAGGTCGGCGAGCAGGGGGAAGTGGTGGCGTTCGCGGAAGAATGCGGTGAGGTTGGTGGTCAGCGCGTTGACGAACAACTGCTGCTCGCCCGGCTCGCGGTCGAGGTGGGTGAAATATTCGGCGAAGCTGCCGAGCCGCAGCAGGCGCAGGCGCCGCGAGAGGCGGCTATAGACCAGTTGCGCCTTGCTCTCGGCCAGGCTGATGCCGGTCAGCCGGTAGAGCCGCTCGCGTACTTGCTGGAAGTCCTCGCGGGTGTAGTGGAACTCCTGGTTGCCGAACACCGGCGAAGGCGTGGAGGTGGGCATTGGCGTCGGGTTTCCCTGGTCGACCCTAAGGGCTTGCCGCCCTCCGCCTGGCGGAGGCGCGGCGTGGTCTCAGAACTCTTCCCAGCCGTCTTCCTTGCGCGCCTTGCTGGCCCGCGCCATGCCGCTGCGGGCCAGCGGCGCCGGCGCGCTGGGGCGTGGCGCGGACGGCCGCGCGCTGGCGAGCTGGACCACGCTCGGCGGAGTGTCCAGCCTGAACACCGCCACCGACTGGTTGAGCAGGCCCGCCTGCTCCTGCATGGCCTCGGCGGCGGCCGCGGCTTCCTCCACCAGCGCGGCGTTCTGCTGGGTCATGTCGTCCATCTGCGAGACCGCGCTGTTCACCTCTTCGATGCCGGTGCTCTGCTCGGCGGAGGCGGCGGCGATCTCCGACATGATGTCGGTGACCCGGCGGATCGCCACCACGATGTCGCTCATGGTCTGTCCGGCCTGGGCCACCAGGGTGTTGCCGTTCTCCACCTTGTCCACCGAGTCGGAGATCAGCGTCTTGATCTCCTTGGCCGCGGCGGCGGAACGCTGGGCGAGGGTGCGCACTTCCCCGGCGACCACCGCGAAGCCGCGGCCCTGCTCGCCGGCGCGGGCTGCCTCGACCGCGGCGTTGAGGGCGAGGATGTTGGTCTGGAAGGCGATGCCGTCAATCACCCCGATGATGTCGGCGATCTTGCGCGCCGACTCGTTGATCGAGGACATGGTGCTGACCACCTTCTGCACCACGGTGCCGCCCTGGGTCGCCACTTCCGAGGCATTGGCCGCCAGCGAGTTGGCCTGGCGGGCATTCTCGGCGTTGAGCTTCACCGTGCTGGTCAGTTCTTCCATGCTCGAGGCGGTTTCCTCCAGGCTCGACGCCTGCTGCTCGGTGCGCGCCGACAGTTCGGCGTTGCCGCTGGCGATCTCGCTGGCGGCGGTGTTGATGGTGTCGGCGGCCTCGCGAATCTGCCCGAGCATCCGCGACAGGCTCAGCGCGGTCTCGTTGGAGAAGTCCTTGAGCTGGCCGAAGGTGCCCTGGTAGTCGGCCTCGATGCGCTGGGTGAGGTCGCCCTGGGCCAGCGCCCCGAGCATCCGCGAGACGTCGCGCAAGCCGCGGTCGGCGGTATCCACCAGGCTGTTCAGGTCCTTCGCCAGCCTGAGGAAGAAGCCTTCCTTGCCGGCCTCCTCGACGCGCTTGCTGAAGTCGCCGGCGGCCGCCGCCTGCACCAGTTGCGAGACTTCCTGCTCGGCGCGGTGTTCCTCGGTGCGGTCGGTCCATTGCACGGCGGAGCCGAGGCGTTCGTTGGCGTCGTTGAACACTGGCACCACGTCGAGGGAGAAGCGCCGGCCGCCGAGGTTGAGCTCGGCCTTGTGCACGCCGGTGAGGTTGGCCAGCAGGTGCCGCTGGTGCGCCGGGTTCTTGTGGAACACGTCGATGTTGGCGCCCATCAGGCGGCCGGCGTCGAAGTTCGGCAGTTGCTTGCGGATATCCGCTTCGGCGCGGCCGAGCATCTCGCTGACGGTGCGGTTCATGTAGATGATGTTGAGGTCGTTGTCGGCGATCATCACGTTGGCCGAGACGTTGTCCAGCGCGCTCTTGATCCGCGCGTTGTAGGCCGCCGTGGCCAGTTGCGCCGAGGTCGCCTCGGCGGCCCCGCGCAGGCGCTCGCGAACGCCGTCGATGGCTTCGGTGATCTGCGCCTTCTTGCCCGGCAGGCGGTCCATCAGCGGCTCGAAGTTGCCCTGGCCGTAGGCGGTGACCACGCTGACCACCTTCATCTTCACCGCGATGTGCGCGGCCACCAGTTCGTTGACGCCCTTGGCGATGCGCGCCGCGCGACCTTCCAGGCGTTCGGCGGGAATCGTCTGGTCGATCCAGCCGGCTTCGTGCTGGCGGCTCATCTCCGCCAGCCCCGCCTCCAGGCTTTCCACCTGCTGGAGTTCGGCGCGTTGTTCGCGCAGCTGCCGCTGCAGCGCCCGCAGGCTGTCGTAGAGACGCTCGTAGCCGGGCGCCGGGGCCTCGCCGACGGCGGTGTCGAGCTGGCCGTCGGCGAACGACTGGAGGAGCGTGGCGATCCGGTCGGCGCGTTGCTGCGCCACCGCATGTGCATTGAACAGACCCATTTCGATATCCCCTGCCTATCCCTCGTTGGCGCCGCTCAGGCCGCGGCTTCGTCGACCAGCGCCATTTCGCGGCTGGTCATCAGTCTTTCGATGTCCACCAGGATCAACATGCGCTCGCCCGCGGTGGCCAGGCCGAGCAGGTATTCGGTGTCGAAGCTGGCGCCGAACTCCGGCGGCGGCCTGATCGCGTCGCCGCCCAGGGCGATCACGTCGGATACCGAGTCCACCACCACGCCGACGATGCGCCGGCCGATGTTGAGGATGATCACCACGGTGAACGGGTCGTAGGTGACCTCGGCGAGGTGGAACTTGATGCGCAGGTCGACGATCGGCACGATCGCCCCGCGCAGGTTGATCACGCCCTTGATGAAGGGCGGCGCGTTGGCGATCGCGGTGACCTGGTCGTAGCCGCGGATCTCCTGCACGCGGAGGATGTCGATGGCGTACTCCTCGCGGCCCAGGGTGAAGGTCAGGTATTCCTGCGCCGGGCCGTTCGCCTGGCTTGCCTCAGTGCCGTTCATCGGCGGTGTCCTCCCGCGCCGCCAGGCGTGGCAGCGCATCGACGTCGAGAATCAGGGCGACGCTGCCGTCGCCCATGATGGTGGCGCCGGCGATACCCTCCACGCGGCGGAAATTCTGTTCCAGGCTCTTGATCACCACCTGCTGCTGGCCGACCAGCTCGTCCACCTGCAGGGCGAAGCTGCGCCCCTCGGACTCGAGGATCACCACGATGCCCTGCTCCGGCGCCGGCGCTTCGCCGCCGATGCGCAACAGCTCGTGCAGGCTGAACAGCGGCAGGTACTCGCCGCGTACGCGGATCATCGCGTTGTCTTCGCCGCCGAGGCCGCGCACGTCGTCGCTGCGCGCCTGCAGCGACTCGACGATGTAAGTCAGCGGAATCACGTAGTTGACCGCTTCGACGGCGACGATCAGGCCGTCGAGGATCGCCAGGGTCAGCGGCAGGCGGATGCCGATGCGAGTGCCCATGCCGGGCGCCGAGTCGATGTCGATGCGCCCGCCCATGGCACCGATGTTGCGCTTCACCACGTCCATGCCGACGCCGCGTCCGGACAGCTCGGTAACCGTCTCGGCGGTGGAGAAGCCGGGCATGAACACCAGTTGCCAGACCTCGGCGTCGCTCATCCCGTCATGCACCGGCAGGTTGCGCTCGCGGGCCTTGGCGAGGATGCGCGGACGCGACAGGCCGCGACCGTCGTCGGAAACCTCCACCACCACGCTGCCGCCCTGGTGGCTGGCGGCGAGCTTCACCGTGCCGCTCGCCGGCTTGCCGGCGGCGAGGCGTTCGGCGGGTGTTTCGATGCCGTGGTCGATGCTGTTGCGGACGATGTGGGTGAGCGGATCGCTGAGTTTCTCGATCACGCTCTTGTCCAGTTCGGTGTGCTCGCCGTGCAGGTGCAGCTCGACCTGCTTGCCCAGGCGCGTGGCGGTGTCGCGCACCAGCCTGGGGAAGCGGCTGAAGATGAAGTTGATCGGCAGCATGCGGATCGACATCACCGATTCCTGCAGGTCGCGGGTGTTGTGTTCGAGCTGGGCCAGGGCGTGCTGCAAGCGCTCGTGGTGGCTCGGATCGAGCTGCTCGCCGAGCTGGCCGAGCATGGCCTGGGTGATCACCAGTTCGCCGACCAGGTTGATCAGGCTGTCGATCTTTTCCACGCTGACCCGGATCGAGCCGGACTCGCCGTCGCCACGCACCGGCGCGACTGCGCCCCTGGCCGGCGCGGCGACGGCTTGCGCGGGCGCGCTGGGCGCGGCGGGGCTGCCGGGGGCGCCGTCGAACAGGCCGAAGGCGCGTTCCTCCGTAGGCGGGGAGCCCGGCGCGTCATCGAAGAGGCCGAACGCTTCGCTCGCGGCCGGTGCGCCGGGCGCCTCGTCGAAGAGCCCGAACGCTTCCGGCGCGGCCGCTCGTTCCGGAGCGCCCGGGCCTTCGTCGAAGAAGCCGAAGGCATCGTCGTCCGCGGTTTCCCTGGCGGGACTGGTGGGCGCGTCGTCGAACAGGCCGAAGCCTTCCTCCGCCGCTTCCTGCTCCGGCGCCCGCAGCCAGCCGCGCAGCCGCTCGACCGTCTCCAGCAACGGCACCCCGGGGTCGGGACGACCGCTGCGATGGGCGTCGAGCAGGCGCTGCAGTACGTCGCGGGCTTCGAGGAAGGAGCTGATCATGTCCGGCCGCAGGCCCATCTGGCCGCAGCGGATGCGGTCGAGCAGGGTCTCCAGTTCGTGGGTGACGGCGGTGATGTCGTCGAAACCGAACATTCCGCTGGAACCCTTGATCGAATGCGCGGCGCGGAAGATGCCGTGCAGCGTCTCGCTGTCCGGCCGGTCCAGGTCGAGACCGATCAGGAGGAGTTCGAGGGTGGCCAGGTGTTCCTCGGTTTCCTCGAAGAACACCTGGAGAAACTGGCTCATATCCTGGGGCATGGGACCTCCCCCGCGGGGGAACGGGAATCAGGGCAGGACCTTGCGTGTCACTTCGAGCAGTTTCGGCGGGTCGAACGGCTTCACCAGCCAGCCGGTGGCGCCGGCGCTGCGTCCCTGCTGCTTCATCGCGTCGCTCGATTCGGTGGTCAGCATGAGGATCGGCACGCTGCGGTAGCCGGCCAGGTTACGCAGGCTGCGGATCAGCGACAGGCCGTCCATGTTCGGCATGTTCTGGTCGGTGAACACCAGGCTGTAGCTCTTGCTCTGGGCCTTGCCGAGGCCTTCCTTGCCGTCCGCGGCCTCGTCCACCTCGTAGCCGGCGGACTTCAGGGTGAAGCTCAGCATCTGGCGGATAGACGCCGAGTCGTCGACGATCAGAATCGGTTTGCCCATGGTCTTGCGTCCTCACGGTGTCCCTACCGCAGCGCCAAGTTCGGCGGCGAAGGTGGTGTGTGCCAGGTGGCTGTGACGGAGGGCTCTGATGGCCCTTTGCTAGTTCCAGTAAAGACAATGTCCGGTGGATTTCAATTATTGGCGCCGGTTTCTCGTCGGATAGTTATCCGGTTAGACGGATTGGCTATCGATACCCCTCAGAACAATTCCACTTCGCCCACGTTGACGCTGTTCTGGCTCACCGGGCTGGGCAAGGGCCGGCGCAGTTCCTCGACCTCCCGCGCGACCCGTTCGGGCCATTCCTGGCGCGGCCGCGCCTCCAGCGCGCCGAGGCCGAGGGCGAAGGCGCCAAGACGCGCATGGTGCTTGCGCATCTGGCCGAGCAACTGGCTGCCCATGTCCTGGAATTGCAGGGCGGTGACCGCCGCATCGACGCCCTGGCCGACTTCCAGCGAGAGCCGGTCCAGTTCGTGGATGACCTTCAGGGTGTGCCGGTTCATCGCCTCCAGGTCATCGAGCATGCCCTGGATCTTCTGCTTGGAATCGAGGGCGAAGGACATGTCCTTGTCGGCCAGTTGCGAGATCGCGCTCTCGGCGTCCTGGATCTCGTGGTGGACCACGTCGACGTGCTTGCGGATGGCGGCGGAAAACTCCGTGGAGCGGGTCGACAGCGCGCGCACCTCATCGGCGACCACGGCGAAGCCGCGGCCGCTCTCGCCGGCTCGGGCGGCCTCGATGGCGGCGTTGAGGGCGAGCAGGTTGGTCTGCTTGGCGATGGCGTCCATGTCCTGGGTCGACTGCAGGATCTCGGTGATCTTCAGGCGCACCTGGTCCATGCGTTCCACCAGTTGCTGCGAGGTCCGGCTGGTTTCCAGGGTAGCCTCGACGAACAGGCTGAGGGTCTGCTGGGTGGTCCTGACGAAGTCCTGGAAGTTGATGCCTTCGTCGACCTGGCCGCGCCCGTCGTAGCGCTCGATCAGTGAATGGGACAGGCCGCGCTGGGTATCGATGCGTTCGGCGAGGCCGTGGAAGCTGTCGCTGAGCTGGCGGATCGCCGAATGCAGCAGTTCATCGATCTGCCGGGCGTGGCCGTCCAGTTGCGCGGTTTCGTCGGCGAGCGCCCGTTGCGCCGCGCTCCAGGCCGGCGAAGCGGCATCCGCCTGCGGGCTGGCATTCGCTACCGCTTGCCGAGGGTCGCGCAGGAGGAGGAAGAGCATGGCCAGGCTGGCGAACCAACCGAGCGCCAGGGCCAGCCAGACGCCGAGGCCGACGGCATGCAGCCCGGCGCACAACGCCCAGGGTAGGGAAAGCAGGCCCAGCTTCAGTAGCAGGGGCCGGGATGGTAACGAAACACCGAGGGACTCGCGCATGCTGCACTCCATGTGCCGGATCGGAGCAGGGCTTCCAGGTGGTCCCGGGACCGTGCGGAAGACACCTTCCAAGCTCGTCGGCGGCGTTTTCTAAAACTAGAGTCCCAATCGGTAATGTCAAACTGCCGTTTTTCCGGCGAGGCCGGTGCCAGGGCCTTTTCCCGGTTGCCGAAGCGACGGATGGCTGGCGCTAGCCGGTTGGGAAGGCGGAGAAGCGCCGGGCCAGGTCCTGGCGGCGGAAGTAGTCGACGACGAAGTCGACGAAGACCCGGGTCTTGGCCGGTAGCAGCTTGTTCGCCGCGTAGTAGAGGCTGGTGTTGCCGGCGTCGACGTACCAGTCCGGCAGGACCCGCACCAGGGCGCCGGACTCCAGGTAGGCATAGGCGTGCTGCATGCATACCAGGGTGATGCCCAGGCCCATGGCGGCGACCTCGCAGGTGGCTTCCGGGTCGCTCATGGTCATGCGTTCGCGCAGCTCGATCGGCGCCTCCTCGCCGTTGCGCCGGCGCAGCGGCCAGGAGCGCACGCGGCCGGTCTGCGGCGAGCGGATGCGGATCCCGTCGAAGCCGCCCAGGTCGCCTGGATGGCGGATCGGCGGCTTGTCGCGGAGGTAGGCGGGCGAGGCGAGGAGGATCAGGTGGCCCGGCGTCAGGTTGCGCGCCACCACCCCGGGAGGCAGTTCGAAACCGCCGCCGATGGCGGCGTCGAAGCCTTCGCCGATGAGGTCGACCTGGCGATTGTCGAAATGCCAGTCGGGCACGATGTCGGGATAGCGTTCGAGGAACTCGCCGAGCAGCGGCAGGATGTAGTCGCGGCCGAAGGCCAGCCCCATGCTGACCTTCAACGTGCCGCTGGGTTGGTTGCCGACGCTGGAGACGTTGGCGAGAGCGGTCTGGATGCCCTCCAGGCTGCCGCCGACCTCTTGTAGGAAACGCTCCCCGGCTTCGGTCAGGGTCAGGCGCCGGGTGCTGCGCTGGAACAGGCGCACGCCGAGGTTGCTTTCCAGGCGGGCGACGTTCTTGCCCACCCCGGCCGGCGTCAGGCCCAGGCGCCTGGCGGCCTCGGCGAAGCTGCCGGCCTCGGCGCTGCGGACGAAGCACTGGATGTTGCTGAGGGTTTCCATGGGAAAGGGCCCGCATAAACCATTGGTATCGGCTGAATATAGCGATTACCCGCTACCAGGTCTGCAATGGACGGCGGAAACTCGGGGCCTGTCTATCCACTCCGATGGAGATTTCCATGTCCGTATCCTCTGCATCCCTCGCCGGCAAAGTCGCCTTCGTCCAGGGCGGTTCCCGCGGCATCGGCGCTGCCATCGTTCGCCGGCTGGCCGCCGAAGGCGCCAGCGTCGCCTTCACCTACGTCAGCTCGGCGGACAAGTCCCGGGCCCTGGCGGCCGAACTCGAAGGCGCCGGAGCCAGCATCCTGGCCCTGCATGCCGATAGCGCCGACGCGGCGGCGCTCGTCGCCGCCGTCGACGAAGCGGCGGCTCGCTTCGGACGCATCGACATCCTGGTCAACAACGCCGCTGTCCTCGCCCTCGGTTCGGTGGAAGAGCTGCCGCTGGCCGACTTCGAGCGGACCCTGGCGATCAACGTGCGCAGCGTCTTCGTCGCCACCCAGGCGGCGGTCAAGCACATGGGCGACGGCGGGCGGGTGATCAGCATCGGCAGCACCAATGCCGAGCGCATGCCGTTCGCCGGCGGCGCCACCTACGCGATGAGCAAGTCGGCGCTGGTCGGCCTGACCAAGGGCCTGGCCCGCGACCTCGGCCCGCGCGGGATCACGGTGAACAACGTGCAGCCGGGTCCGGTGGATACCGACATGAACCCGGACGACGGCGACTTCGCCGAGACCCTCAAGGGCCTGATGGCGCTGCCGCGCTACGCCCGCAGCGAGGAAATCGCCAGCTTCGTCGCCTACCTGGCCGGGCCGGAAGCGGCCTACATCACCGGGGCCAGCCTGACCATCGATGGCGGTTTCTCGGCCTGACCCGGGGCGCCTCGTTCCGCCCGGCGAAGTAGCCCCTCTCCCCGACCTTATGGCCAGACGTTCCCTCCTGAAGGGAGAGGGCGAGGGGAGAGGTTCCGCTTATCGCACCAGGAAAGGCGAAGCCCCCTCTACGACACCGGTCTCGCTGACGTAGCGCTTCCAATGCTCGATCAGCTCCGCCAGCTTGCCCGGCTGGCTGTCAGCGAGGTCGTGGATCTCGCCCGGGTCGCGGGCCAGGTCGTAGAGCTGCCAGGTGGCCGGACCCACCGGGGCCGGCAGGTACACCGCCTTCCAGTCGCCCTGGCGGATCGCACGCATGCCGAACAGCTCCCAGCCGGTCACGGTGTTCTCGTCGTGGGCCGCCTCGGTCTCGCCGGAAAGCCAGCCCAGCCACGACCTGCCGCGCGGTTCGGCGATCTCGCGGCCGCGCCAGCGCTTGCCTGGGTGGCGGACACCGGCGAGGTCGAGGAGGGTCGGGGTGACGTCCATCACCGTGGCGAAGGCATGGCTGATCGCGCCCTGCCGGCTTAGCCGCGGGTAGCGCACCAGCGCTGGCACGCGAATGCCGCCCTGGGTGGTGAACGCCTTGTACAGGCGCGACGGCGCGGTGGCCGCCTGGGCCCAGCGCGGGCCATACCAGACGTAGGAATTGGCGCGGCCGATGTTTTCCAGGCTGTTGTCGTAGTGCCGGTCGAGAAAGCCCAGCAGGTCCGGGCCGAATTTCGGGAACGCCTCCAGCAGGGCGCCTTCGGCGCCGTTGTCGGACATGAACAGGACGAAGGTGTTGTCCAGCTCGCCCTGCCGGCGCAGGTAGTCCACGACCCTGCCGATGTTCCAGTCCATGCGCTCGACCATCGCCGCGTAGACCTCCATCGCCCGCGCCGACTTCGCCCGTTCCTCGTCGTTCAGGGCTTCCCACTCGCGGCTCAGGGCGAGCACCGGATGGGCTTCGACGTCCGCCTCCACCAGGCCCAGCTCCTTGAGCCGGGCCAGGCGTTCCTGGCGCAGCGCCTCTGGGCCGGCGTCATAGCGGCCGCGGTACTTCTCGACGATCTCCTGCGGCGCCTGTAGCGGCCAGTGCGGCGCGGAGAACGGCAGGTAGGCGAAGAACGGCCGGCTCTGGTCGCGCTCCTTGAGGTAGTGCAGCAGCTTGTCGCCGAAGGCATCGGAGGAATAGAAACCCTCCGGCAGCGTGTCGAGGTAGCGCTCGTCTTCCACGTAGAGCGCCGGCGTGCCCTTGAGGATGCGCGGAGTGCTTTCGTCGTAGGGAGGCTCGAAGCCGTAGTGGTTGGCGGCGCCCGGCAGCAGCGAGAAGGAACGCTCGAAACCGCGTGCATGGGGCGTCTGTTCCGGCTTCAGACCGAGGTGCCACTTGCCGGCCATGAGGGTCTGGTAGCCGGCCTCGCGGAGCAGCTCCGGCAGCGCCACCACGCGCTCGTTGAGATGCCCTTCGTAACCCGGCTTGCCTGCCAGTTCCGGGGTCAGCGCCTCGGCCATGGTGCCGATCCCGGCGATGTGGTGGTCGGTGCCGGTGAGCAGCATCGAGCGGGTCGGCGAGCAGGTCGAGGCGGTGTGGAAGTCGGTCAGGCGCAGGCCGGCGATGGCCAGGGCGTCGAGGTTCGGCGTGGCGATCTCGCCGCCGAAGGCGCCGATATCGGAGAAGCCCAGGTCGTCGGCGACGATCACCAGGAAGTTGGGGCGTTTGCTCATGCGCGGGTCTCGTCTGGATGGGAGGAGAGGGTGGGGCCCTCGCCCCCGCCCTTCCCGCAGGGGGAAAGGGCCAGGGCAAGGGGCTTTTCAGCAAGCGAGGAATTCGAAGGGCAGGTTTTCCACCCGTCGCGGCGGCGGCGCGACGTACTCGCCGTCGGCGGTCAGTTCGTGCAGCAGCGCTTCGCGCTGGCGCAGGAAGTCGAAGCCACCGCGCTCGCGCGGGTGCGTCAGGTCCACCTCGACCACCCGCCTGATCCGCCCCGGGCGCGGCTCCATCACCACCACCCGGTCGGCCAGGTAGAGCGCCTCCTCGACGTCGTGGGTGACCAGCAGGGTGGTGATGCGGGTGCGCCGACGGATCGCCAGCAACTCTTCCTGCAACTGCTGGCGGGTCAGTGCGTCGAGGGCGCTGAACGGCTCGTCGAGCAGCAGCAGGCGCGGGCTGGCCACCAGGCCGCGGGCGATCGCCACGCGCTGGGCCATGCCGCCGGACAACTGGTGCGGGTAGGCACGCTCGAAGCCGTGCAGGCCGACCAGGCGGATGTATTCGTCGATCCGCGCCGCCTTGTCGGTTTCGCCAAGGGCTTCGTTGACCAGGCCGAGGGCGACGTTCTGCTGCACCGTCAGCCAGGGGAACAGGCGGTGCTCCTGGAACACGATGCCGCGTTCGCCGCCGATGCCGGCGATTGGCCGGCCGTCGACGCGGATCTCGCCGTCGTAGTCGCGGTCCAGGCCGATCAGCAGGCGCAGCAGGGTCGACTTGCCGCAGCCACTGGCGCCGACGATGGCAATGAACTCGCCCTCGCCGATCTCCAGGTCGAACTGCTGGATCGCTTCCAGTCGCCGGCCGTCCACGGCGAAGTGCTTGCGCACCTGGCGGAAGCTGACCAGCGGGGTGCCCGTGGCGGGCGCGGTGAGTGCGTTCATGCGTGTCTCCAGCGCGTGGCGCGCGCTTCGATGCGTTGGCCGAGGGCATTGAGCAGGGCGCCGGTGAGGCCGACCAGGAGCATGCCGGCACCGATCAGGTCCATGCGGAACAGTTGCTGGGCGCCGATCATCAGGCTGCCGATGCCGCCGTCGGAGGGCATGAAGTACTCGGCGCCGATGGTTCCCAGCCAGGCGTAGATCAGCGCCAGGCGCAGGCCGGCGAACACCGACGGGGCGGCACCCGGCAGGACCAGCCGGAGCAGCCGTCGCCAGGGACCCAGGCGCAGCACCCGGGCCGCCTCGCCGAGGCTCGGCGGCAGGCTGGCGATGCCGCGCTGGGTGGCCAGCAGCAGCGGGAAGAAGGCGGCGATTGCGACGAACGTCAGCTTGGCCGGTTCGCCCAGGCCGAACCAGGCGGTGAGCAGCGGCACCCAGGCGAAGATCGCCACCTGCCGCAGTGCCGCGAAAGTGGGGCCGAAGAAGCGTTCCGCCGGGCGCCACAGGCCGAGCAGCAGGCCGCCGAGGAAACCCAGGCCGCCGCCCAGCAGGAGGCCGCCGAGCGTGCGCTTCAGGCTGTCGAACAGGGCGCCCGGCAGGCTGCCGTCGAGCGCTCCGCTCCAGGTCGCCCGCGCCACTTCCAGAGGGCTGGCGAGGATCGCCGGATCGACCCATTCGGCGCTGCTCGCCGACTGCCACAGGAGCAGCAGCGCCAGCGGCGGCAGCCAGACCTGCAGGCGCTGCCAGCCGCGTCCCGGCGGGCGCCGGCGGAATTCGCCGGTGGCGGCTTGCGGCCAGTGCAGCAGGCGGTGGTCGAGCCACTGGATGGCGCGGTCCATGCCCACCCCGACCAGGCCGATGACGAGGATGCAGACGAACACGATGTCGAGCATGAACAGTTGCCGGCCCTGCACCATCAGGTAGCCGATGCCCTCGCTGGAAGCCAGCAGCTCGACCGCCAGCAGCGAGGTCCAGCCCTGCGCCAGGGCCAGGCGCAGCCCGGTGAGGAAGGCCGGCAGCGCCGCCGGCAGGATCAGCCGCCAGACCAGCAGGCGTGGCGGCAGGCGCAGCACCGCGGCGGCTTCGCGCAGCTTGGGCTGGGCGTCGCGCACGCCGACCAGGGTATGGATGGTCACCGGCACCACGACCGCTTTCACCAGCACCACCAGCTTGAGCAGTTCGCCGATGCCGAAGAACAGCATGAACAGCGGGATCCAGGCCAGCGTGGGGATCTGCGCGAGGGCGCTGAAGGTGGGGAAGACCAGGCGCTCGGCACGCGGACTGAAGCCCAGCCAGGCGCCTAGCGCGGCGCCGCTGGCGATCCCGGCGAGCAGGCCCCAGGCCAGGCGCCGCAGGCTGATCGCCAATTCGCTCCAGAGTTCGCCGGCGAGCAACTCGCGGGCGCTCTGCCAGACCAGCTCGGGAGTTGGCAGCACCTGGGCCGACATCCAGTGGCGATGGCTGGCGACCCACCACAGCAGCGCCAGCCCGAGGGGCAGCAACCAGGGCAGCAGGCTGTCCCCCAGGCGCCGGGCGAAAGCCGCGGAGGGCGGCGGCGCCAGGCGCGGCAGGGGCCGGCTCCAGGCGGGCGAAAGGGTTTTATCGATATTCTTCATGGGAATATAAATCGCCAAATCAATGCATTTTTTCGCTAAGAAGGGTCATTTAAAGAAAGGCGCCAGGCAGCGGCAAATGCATTTGGAGAATATTTTCCATGCTCTGGCTGCATATGACGCGGAGAGGCCCCGTGTGGCCTGTCATACTGCTTATGGTTATAAAAAAATGAATTTTTATTATTTATTTTCGAGGCGCCGCTGTGCATAGCTAGCCGCTCACCCGCTCCCGGCGGGAATCCCTCTCTTCCCGTTCCAAGGAGCCGCCCCATGAAAGCGCTTACGTCTTCCCTGCTCGGTCTGTTCGCCGCGCCTGTCCTCGCCGGCCTGCTCGGTGCCTACGTGCCGCTGGCGAGCGCCGCTCCGCCGAAGGAAATCCGCATCGCGGTGCCGGACGTCAGCGCCGGCAGTTCGCACTCGGGCGGCGGCGTGGTCGACGTGCTCTACACCCGGCAGTTGCTGGAGAAGGAATTCGCCAACGACGGCATCGCGGTGAAATGGAGCTTCTTCAAGGGCGCCGGCCCGGTGGTCAACGAAGCGTTCGCCAACGGCCAGGTGGACTTCGCCTACCTCGGCGACCTGGCGGCGATCATCGGCAAGTCCGGAGGCCTGGACAGCCGTCTGCTGGCCGCTACCGCGCGAGGGGTCAACCACTATCTCGGCGTGCAGCCGGGCTCCGGGATCAAGACCCTGGAGGATCTCAAGGGCAAGCGCGTAGGCATCTTCCGTGGCACCGCCAGCCAGCTGTCGTTCGACAATGCCCTGGCCAGCGTCGGTCTCAGCGAGAAGGACCTGAAGGTGATCAACCTCGACTTCAGCGCCGCCCTGTCCGCCCTCGCAGCCAGGCAGATCGATGCCACCTGGGGCCTGGCCGGGCTGTTCGCCCTGCGCGACCGCGGGCTCGCGGAAATTCCGCTGAGCACCCGCGACCTGGACGGCGCCGGCACCCTGCAGGCGCTGCTGGTCGGCTCCGGGGCTTTCGTCGATGCCCATCCGGACATCACCGAGCGGCTGCTCAAGGTGCAGTTGCAGGCCCAGGACTGGCTGGCCCGCGAGGAGAACCGCGACGCCTACATCGAACTGGTGTCGAAGCAGGCCAGCTACCCGGTGGTGATCCTGCAGAGCGAGTACCGTGGCCGCAAGCTGGGCGACGCCCTGTCGCCGCGCCTGGACGCCGATTTCCTTGGCCGGCTGGATGCTTCGATCCAGGCGGCCAAGCGTTTCGGCCTGATCCGTCGCGAATTCAGCGCCGAGCAGTGGGCCGCGCCGGAACTGCTGGAGGCGGCCGGCAAGCTGGCGAAGGCCAAGGCCGTGGCGCAGGCGGCGGAGTGACGCCGAGCCGGGGACGGCCGAGGCGGCGCCGTTTCGTAGCAATTTGTAATATGTTTCGAAATTCTTGCACCGACCCAACCAATGACTGGATCGAGCGAAGTATCCAGCCGTTGGTCGGGGATTCTGCGTATATCGCGTCATGAAAGTTTCACGCGGGTAATCCGCAGGTTATTCCGCGATCATTTCGTTCGTTAATCGCCCCATATATTCAGATACAAAATTGGCACTGCCAATTCTTCCAGTTTTCCCTTCCGACAATTCTCCCGACCCTCCCCGGAAACAACTCCAAGTATCTCGCGGCGAACCGCCGCGTCCCGCATCTAGCCTGCCCATCACTACGACAGCGCGGCGCCAGCGCCGGGCCTCGCCCTGCGCGTCGGCGGCATTCCTGATTTTCTTTCGGAGGAGAGCGGTCATATGAATCTCGATAGCAAATTGTTCGACGCGACACTCGATCTCGAACGTGTGAAAGTTTCGGTGAGAACGCTGGTGAAGTTATCCCGCCAGGAACAATCGGCGATCATCCGGACCCTCAACGAGTTTGGTTTCCTGCTGTTGCGCAGCGAACAGGGCGAAGACAGGCAGGAACTTCTCGCGCTCAAGGAGTTGTTCGGCCGCGCCGCCCCCCACCCGCGCGCCGACGCCGACGGCATCGTGCCGATCAGCAATGCGCGGTATGTCAGCGGCTACCTCGGCTCCACGCCGCTGGAGCACAAGCTGCACACCGACGGCGCTTTCCTCGACACCCCGGAGCAATTGTGCAGCCTGCAATGCGTGCGCAACGCCCGGGAGGGCGGGGAGACTCTGCTGGCCAGCGCCGGACTGGCCTTCGAGCGCCTGCGCCGGCGCATGCCGACCAAGCATCTCGGCCTGCTGCGCGGCGACGCCCTGACCATCGTGCGCAAGCACCAGAGCAGCACCCAGCCGGTGTTCCGCCTGAACGGCGAGGCGCTGCGCATCAAGTTCCGGCAGAACGACGGGGCGGCCGAGGTGGTCGAGCACCCTGTGGCGGTGGAGGCCTTCGCCGAACTGGTGGCGGCGCTCGAGGATCCGGCCTGCCAACTGCGGATCAAGCTCGAGCCGGGGGAAATCCTGGTGCTCGACAACACCGCGGTGTTGCACGGGCGCACTGCCTTCTGCGCCAACGAACTGCGCGAGATGCGCCGGCTCAACTTCGACGGCCACGGCCGCCTGCGAGCGGAGCTGGAACTGGGCTTCAAGGTGGGGTTGTGATCGCCCAGTTCGTCGCGGTGGTGCTGCCGATCCTGATCTGCACCGGCATCGGTTTCGCCTGGAGCCGTTCCGCCGGGCCGGTGGATACCCGCGCGCTGGTGTTCCTGGTGGCCAACGTCGGCTTTCCCTGCCTGCTGCTGTCGTCGCTGGACCGCCCCGGCCTGTCCATTGGCATGGTGGCCGGGGTGTTCCTCGCCACCGCGCTGGCGGTGCTGGCGTTCGCCCTGCTGGGCCTGGTCTCCCTGCGCCTGCTGCGGATGCCGGTGCGGCGCTACCTGCCGTCGATCATGCTGCCGAACTCCGGGAACATGGGCATCCCCATCGCCTACCTGGCCTTCGGCGAGGAGGCGCTGGTGTATGCGGTGGCGTTCTCCACCCTGATCCAGGTGGGTCACGCGACGCTCGGCGTCTGGTTCGCTTCGGGCGATATCACCCCGGCGAGCATCCTGCGCAACCCGATGATCTATGCCCTGGCCGTGGCGCTGGGCCTGATCGCCCTGGGCTGGAGCCTGCCGCCGCCGTTGCGCGATGTGACCCGCCTGCTGGGCGGGATTACCGTGCCGCTGATGCTGGTGATGCTCGGCCTGTCGCTGGCCGGTCTGCGCCTGCACGAGACCTGGCGGCCGTTGCTGCTGTCTCTGGTGCGGGTCTGGGGCGGTTTCGCGGTCGGCTATGGGATCGCTGCCGGCCTGGGCATGGAGGCGGTGGCGGCGGGCACCTTCGCCATCCAGTGCGGGATGCCGACCGCGGTGCTCACCTACCTGTTGGCCAAGCGTTACGACGGCCCGGTGAACGAAGTGGCAGGCATGGTGCTGATCACCACGCTGCTGGTGCTGCTCTCCACGCCTTTGTTCATCCAGTTGCTGCCGCGCGCGTGAGGACGATCCGGGCCGCCTCGCGGGGCGGCCCGGGGCGTCACCAGATCGAGCGGGAGTAATCGACGACCAGCCGGGTTTCGTCGATGTCGCCGTCGAGATAGCTCGCGTTGCCCCGGTGCCAGGCCTGCGAGGCGCGCAGCGCGAGGCCGGCGAGGGGGCCCGCCTTGACCCGATAGGCGAAGCCGAGGTCGCTTTCCCGGTGCCGCCCGTCACGCCCGTAGAGTCCGGCGTAGATGCTCTCGGCGGCACTGCTGGCGCTGGCCCCGGCACGGCCGCGGGCATGCAGCGCATGCAGGCTGAGCCCAGGCAGGCCGAGCGCGCCGAGGTCCAGGTCATAGCGTAATTGCCAGGAACGCTCGCCCGGTCCGTTGAAGTCGGAGTAGCCCACCGAGTTGGCCAGTACCATGGACGCGCTGGAGCGCCCGTCGCCGAAGGCCATGTAGTCGAACGGCTGCTCGCCATGGACACGCTGGTAGGCCAGGGTGATGCGCTGCGGCCCCTGTTCGTAGCCCAGGGCCAGGGAGCTGGCCAGGGTGTCGATGCGGCCGAAGCGGCTCTGGCCGCTATCGCGGGTGCGGTAGGCGTCGAGGTCGACCCGCAGCGCGCGCTCCCCGCCCAGCGGCTGGCGATGGCTGGCGCCGAAATAGGCCTGCTGCCAGATGTCGTCGAAGCGCGAGGCGTAGAGCGACAGTTGCAGCCGCTCCGTGGCCTGCCATTGACCGCCGAGGAAGCCGACCGCGTCGAGGCGCACCGGATAGGCGCCGAGGCGTCCGTAGACGGTGCTGATGTCGCCACGGACCTTGGATTCGCCGGGGCCGGAGGCGGCGGTGAAGCGCCCGCCCTCGAGCAGCAGCCCGTCGAACGAGCGATCCTCCAGCAGCAGGCCGTAGGCCATGCCGGCCAGCGTGCGGTTGCTGCTGGCGGCGAACACCGGCGCGCTGGTGGTGGTCTGGCCGTACTTCAGGCGGGTTTCGCCGTGGCGTAGCCTGAGGGCGCCGCCGACCTTGCCGTAGCGATGGTCGGGATGGCCGTCGGCGCCGACCGGCAGGTTGCCGGTGCCGGTGCGGCCGCCGCCGCTGTCCAGTTGCAGGCCGAGCATGGCATGGGCGTCGAGGCCGAAGCCGAGGCTGCCCGGCGTGTAGCCGGAGGCGAACTGGAGGCGCAGGCCCTGGGTGGTTTCCTCGCGGTAGCCGTTGCGCTCGCTCCTGGGCTTGAAGCGGTTGCGCCCGGCGTTGTTCGGGCTGTCGCGGTAGTCGCGGTTGAAGTAGTAGGTGCGGGCGAGGAACTGCAGTTCGCTGTCCTCGACGAAGCCCCCATCCCCGGCCGTCGCGGCCGCCCCTTCGGAAAGCGTGCCGGCGACCAGGCCGGCGAATACAGCGCGTCTGAGATTTTGCATTTATTGTTTTCTCCCACCTGAGTGCCAGGTGGGCGCAGTCTCGGAAGTCGCTCCGCAGGCCGCTTGTGTTTCCCTGCCTCGGCTTTTGCCGGGGCCTGCCATTGGCAGGGGCTGGCATGTGCAACGGCAGGCCGGGTCAAGCATTTCGGAAGTCACCGACGGAGAGTGTGGCGTCGGCCGTCATCCGCAACGGCCGTGGGTGGGAGCCTCGGCTCCCGATGCAACCTCGCCTCAGGGAATACGCTTCATGAACAACAAGACCCTATGCCCTTCGCTCTTGCTCTGCCTTTCGCTGCTCGCACCGCTGTCTTGTCTCGGGGAGACCGCCGCCGCGCCCTATCCGCTGGCCCACCCACCGCGCCTGGCCGACTACCTCCCGCCGCCGCCGGCGGCGGACTCGGCTGCGGCCGTCGCCGATCTCGGCGCGGTGCTGGAGGCGCAACGCCTGCGCACGCCCGAACAGGTACGCCGGGTGCGCGCCCACGACCAGTGGGAGGACAACGTCTTCCCCTTCGCCGGCGACCTGCTGGGCGCGTCGTTCGACAAGGAACGCCTGCCGCTGACCCGGAGCTTCTTCAACCGCGCCCAGGAAAACCTGGTCGAGGTGCTGATGCCGGCGAAGAAGCACTTCGCCCGCCCGCGTCCCTACGAAGTGACACCGAAGGTGAAGCCGGTGCTGCCGCCGCCGGAGGGGGAGTCCTATCCCAGCGGCCACACCATGGACAGCTACTTCAAGGCCTCGCTGCTGAGCATGCTGGTGCCGGAGCATCACGATGCGTTCTTCGCCCGCGCCGAGGAGCATGCGCAGAGCCGGGTGCTGGCCGGCGTGCACTTCCCCAGCGACCTGGAAGGCGGGCAGACCGCCGCCGCGGCGCTGGTGGCGAGCCTGCTGGCCGATCCGGCGGTGGCCGCCGACTTTGCCGCGGTGCGCGAGGAGCTGCGCGGCGCGCTGGGGTTGCCGAAACTCCAGTAGAGGAAGGGAAACCGCGCGGCGGCTCAGGCCGCCGCGTGTTGCGCCTGGTCCAGTTCCACCAGCGTCTCGATCATCGCCTTGGCCGCCGCCGAAAGCCGGTAGCCGCTGCGGCTGATGATGCCGCAGCGGGCGCTGAGGCTATCCAGGTTCTGCGGCAGGTTGCGCCACTGTAGCGGTTGCAGTTCGCCGCGCTGCAGGTAGGGGCGCAGGGTCTCGTCGCTGGCGATGCCGATGGCGTCGGTCTGGCGGACGATGCGGATCAGCGCGTGCATGTTCTCGCAGCGGATGTTGGCGGCGAAGTCGATCTTGCCGCTGAGGTTCGCCAGCAGCTTGCGGATGCCCGGGGGAATCAGGGTCGAGGCCAACGGGTAGTTGAACAGGTCGTTGGTGGACAGGCTGTCCTTGCCCAGCAGCGGATGTTGCGGACGGCAGAAGAACTGGCCGCGGCGCGGGGTCAGCGGGCGCGTCTGGAAGTTCGGGTCGGCCTCGAAGTCGCGGATGTCGGCGACGAAGAATTCGATCTCTTCGCGGAGCAGGGCGCGGCTGAGCTTTTCCCAGTTGTCCACGTCCAGGCTGATCTGCACCCGCGGGTGGCGGTTGATGAAGTCGGCCACCGCGTCCGGCACCAGTTGCTGGGCCGGCGCCGGCCCGCTGCCGAAGCGCAGCTCGCCGGCATCCAGCTTGTTCAACTGGGCGATCTCGTGGATCAGGTTGGCCGACCCCTGCACCAGGCTCAGCGCGTGTTGCAGCACCACCTGGCCTTCCGGCGTCGGGCGCAGGTCCTTGCTGCCACGGTCCACCAACTGGCAGCCAAGCTCCTGCTCCAGGCCCTGGATGCTGCGGCTGAAGGCCGGCTGGGTGATGCCCATGGCGTCCGCCGCGCGGACGAAACTGCGGTGTTCGGCGAGGGCGATGAAGTAACGCAGTTGGCGCAGATCCATGATGCTTTACCGGCATTGGAAATATTGGACAAAGGCATTTGCCGTTCGGGATGTGCTGGTTTTAAATGCAAGCTCTTATTCCGTCAACAAAGAACAAATTAGAAAAATATGCGATTTAGTAATAAGCATAGATAGACCCCAGGAGCTGAACATGGTCCACCGTGCCTTTGCCGCGCCACCTCCGCCGTTCCGAATGCCCTTCCGCGTCGCCGGCGGCTGTCGTCCCTGACAGTCGCCCGGGGCTGAGCCGTCCGCCGGCCCCCCTTCGAACCTTTCGCCAGATCGCTGCCTTGCGCGGCATGGCCGCCTGCTGCCTGCGTCCGGCTGTGCCGGAACCGAGGACATTCACGATGAAGTATCACTACCGCTTGCCGCTCCGCCGAACGCCGCCCGGCGGCTCCGACTACGCCCTGGCCCTGCTGCTCGCCCTCGGCGGTGCGTTGCCGGCCAGTGCCGCCGATGCTCCCGCGCCCGCCGAGGAGGCGCCGCCGCTGGCCGGCAGCGCACCGGCCAAGGCCGATACGGCCCTGGGCAAGGTTACCGTCACCGCGCGTCGCCGCGAGGAGGATTCGCAGAAGGTACCGACGCCGATCACCGTGCTCGGTGGCGAGACTCTCGAGGCCCAGCGCATCTCCCGGGTGCAGGACCTGCAGCAGGTGCTGCCCAGCGTCAATGTCGCCTACATCCATGCGCGGCAGTCGAGCGTCGCCGTGCGCGGCATCGGCAACAACCCCGCCAGCGACGGCCTGGAAGGCAGCGCCGGGATCTACCTCGACAACGTCTACCTGGGGCGGCCGGGAATGGCCGTGTTCGACCTGCTGGACATCGAGCAACTGGAGCTGCTGCGCGGTCCGCAGGGCACTCTGTTCGGCAAGAACACCACCGCCGGGGTGCTGAACATCAGCACCCGCGCGCCGACCTTCACTACCGAGCGCACCGTCGAGGTCTCCGGCGGGCAGGACGGCTACTTCCAGGGCCGCGGCACGGTTTCCGGGCCGCTCGGCGAAACCCTCGCCGGACGCCTCTCGGCCTATCGCACCCGCGACGACGGCTACATCAAGAACATCCACGACGACAACTATCTCAACGGCGGCGAGCGCCAGGGCGCGCGCGGGCAATTGCTGTTCGAGCCGAACGAGGACTTCAGCCTGCGCTGGATCGCCGACTACAACGAGGAGGATTCGAGCAACGGCAGCATGGTGGTCTACGGCGCCGCCGAGCGTTTCTGGCAGCGCGCCGCGCTGGTCGGCGCTTCGCCGTTGCGCGATCCGCAGCGCAAGAAGGTCAACATCAACGGCCGCCAGCACGTCAGCGTGCACCAGGGCGGCAGCTCGCTGGAGGCCAACTGGAACCTCGCCGGCGGCTACCGCCTGACCTCCATCAGCGCCTACCGCTACTGGCACTTCACCCCGGCCAACGACGAGCAACTGAACGTCTCTGCGATCAACGACACCGGGGTGGAAGTGCACGACCGGCAGTTCTCCCAGGAGATCCGCCTGGCCTCGCCCACCGGCGGTGCCTTCGACTACGTGGTGGGCGCCTACGCGTTCAGGCAGAACCTCGGCAACAAGACCTTCACCTCCTACGGACCGTTGGCCGACCTGTACCTGCTCGGCGCCAATCTCGGCGCGCTGAACGACACCTACTCGAAGGCCAACGGCAAGATCGAGACCGACAGCTTCGCGCTGTTCGCCCAGGGCACCTGGCACCTCAGCGAACGCCTGGACTTCACCGCCGGCCTGCGCGGTACCTACGAGGAGAAGAACGCCAAGGTCGAGCGCTTCGCTCCGCTGGGCGGCGCGGCGGTCGGCGGGGTCGGCGCGGCGGTGCGCAACGGCCAGCTCGGCGCCTACGATTCCGGCGATCTCAGCCAGTACAACTTCGCCCCTTCGGCGTTGCTCAGCCTCAGCTACCAGTTCAGCGACGACCTGCTCGGCTACGCCAGCCTGTCCCACGGCGAGAAGTCCGGCGGGGTCAACCTGGCGGTGGGCAGCGCACCGAGCGCCGGCGCCGATTCGCTGCTGGTCGGACCGGAGCGCGCCAACGACGCCGAGCTGGGCCTGAAGAGCACGCTCTTCGACCGGCGCCTGCTGCTCAACGCCAACCTGTTCTGGACCGGCATCCACGGCTACCAGGCCACCACCCTGTACCAGGCGCCGGGCTCGACCCAGTTGGTGCAGGTGCTGGCCAACGCCGGCAGCGTGCGCTCGCGTGGTCTGGAGTTCGAGGCCACCGCGCTGCCGTTGCGCGGCCTGACCCTGAACTTCAACGGCTCCTATAACGACGTCACCTACCTGTCGTTCAAGGATGCCCCGTGCCCTGCGGAAGTCAGCACCCGGCCCGGCGCGCCGAGCAGTTGCGACCTCAGCGGGCAGCGCGTGGTCGGCGCCTCGAAATGGATCGCCAATCTCAATGGCGAATACCAGTGGCGCCTCGACGACCGCTTCCAACCCTACGTCAGCGCCAGCTACGCCTACCGCTCCGCCGCCGAGGGCACGCTGGACAACTCCGACCTTTCGAAGATCGACGGCTACGCCCTGGTGAACCTCGCCGCCGGTCTGCGCAGCGATCTCGGCGACGGCCAACTGGACACCTCGGTATGGCTGAAGAACGCCTTCGACAAGGACTACTACCTGAGCGCCTTCGCCAGCATCAACGGCTCCTACACCGCATCGGTGGGGCAGCCGCGCACGCTCGGCGTATCGCTGCGCTACGACTTCTGAGCCTTCACCCACGCAGTACCCCACGCATGAGGAACATGACATGAGCAATGCAGCACAAGCCCTCGCCACGCCGGTACGGCTCGACATCCAGCCGGTCGCCGGACGGATCGGCGCGGAGATTCGCGGCGTGACCCTGTCCGGCGAACTGGACGCCGCCACCGTCGAGGCGATCCAGGCCGCCCTGGTACGCCACAAGGTGATCTTCTTCCGGGACCAGAGCCATCTCGACGACCAGACCCAGGAGGCCTTCGCCCACTTGCTCGGCGAACCGGTCGCCCACCCCACCGTGCCGTCCCGCGAAGGCACCCGCTTCCTCCTCGAGCTGGATGGCGCCGAAGGCCGCCGGGCCAACTCCTGGCATACCGACGTGACCTTCGTCGAGGCCTACCCGAAGGCCTCGATCCTGCGCAGCGTGGTGGCCCCGGAGTCCGGCGGCGACACCGTCTGGGCCAACACGGCGAGCGCCTACGCCGACCTGCCGGCGGAGCTGCGCGAGCTGGCCGACCGGCTCTGGGCGGTGCACAGCAACGAGTACGACTACGCCGGGGTCAAGCCCAGCGCCTCGGTGGAGCAGTTGGAGAACTACCGCAAGGTGTTCACCTCGACCGTCTACGAGACCGAGCACCCGGTGGTCCGCGTGCATCCGCAAAGCGGCGAGCGGACGCTGCTCCTCGGCCACTTCGTGAAACGCCTGAAGGGTCTTTCGCAGCATGACTCGGCGCACCTCTTCGCGGTGCTGCAGGGACACGTCACGCGCCTGGAGAACACCGTGCGCTGGCGCTGGCAGGCCGGCGACGTGGCGATCTGGGACAACCGCGCGACCCAGCACTACGCGATCGACGACTACGGCGACCAGCCGCGCGTGGTGCGCCGGGTGACCCTTGGCGGCGACGTGCCGGTAGGCATCGACGGACAACGCAGCCGGACGATCCGGAAGGCATGACGGACCCGGCCCTCTCCTCGCCGGGGAGGGCGACCACAGGCAGAACGAACCCGCGAGGACCCCTTACATGAGTCAATCCGCCACCGCCCGGCAACCCGAACCCGAGGTCGCCGAGGCATTCCGCATCACCCCCCTGGAGGCGCCGCTGGGCGCCGAAGTCCGTGGCCTCGACGCGCGCCGGCCGCTGGCGCCGGAGCAGGTCCTGGCGCTCAAGCAGGCGCTGCGCGAGCACCACATCCTGGTGTTCCGCCAGCAGCACCTCGACGATGAGCAGTACTTGCGCTTCGCCACCCTGTTCGGCTCGGTGTTCCAGCCGCCGGCGGACATCCCGGTGCTGTCCTCGGGTGGCGACGGCAAGGTGCCGGAGATCGTCAAGGTGGCCAACACCGGCGACGGCGAACTGGGCAACTTCGCCCTGCCGGCACACATCGACCACCAATGGACGCCGGTGCCGTCCTCCGGCTCGTTCCTCTACGCACTGGAGGTGCCGTCCAGTGGCGGCGAGACGCGCTTCACCAACCTGGCGCGCGCCTACGAGAGCCTCGACGAGGCGACCCGGCGCGAGATCGATGGCCTGCGCCTGATCAACTACAACCCCTTCATCCGCCTGCGCGAGGGCGGCTACGGCGGCGGTTTCGCCACCTACCGCACGCCGGGCATCGAACCGATCCAGGGCAGCGAGCACCCACTGGTACGCACCCACCCGGAAAGCGGCCGGCGCGTACTGTTCCTCAGCGCCCACACCGAGGTGGAGATTCCCGGCTACGACCCCGCGCGGGGCCAGGTGCTGATCGGTCGCCTGCGCGAACATCTGGCGCGCCCGGAACTGAGCTACAGCCACGCCTGGTCGGTGGGCGACATCGTCTGGTGGGACAACCAGGCCGTACTGCATGCGCGCAACGCCTTCCCGGCCAGCGAGCGGCGGCGCCTGAAGCGCATCAGCCTGGCGGGCAGCCGTCCGTTCTGAACCGGCGTCCCCCAGCGTGCGCCGGCTCTTCCGTTGCCGACCAGCGTAGGTCGCTGCGCGCCGCTCTGGCGAGCCCCTTCCGTTCCGGCGAATAGCTAGCAGAACTGCGACATGCTGTCGCAGTTCTGCCATTTCTCCGCGTCTATCCTGCCCATAGGGCAATTCGCCTTTGGTCTAACGAGCTGGCCTGCAGCGCCCATGGAAAGGCGATCCTGACTTTGTAGTCAAAGTTTTGCTTTGCTACTTTGGCCAGGCATCAGGGATTGCTGATACAGCGTATTAAAAACATTAATTACCCCGGCATTCCGCGGCGCTGGCAGGATATTTTCCCGTCGAAGCCGTAGCGGCTTGACCTGATAGCCGGTCATTCACGGCAGGGATGTCATATTCTCGCGCGGGCTTCCCCGGATAGGCTGCACGCCAGTCAGGACGCGCCCGGCGGCGATGGGCGGGAATTGTTGGTCGGTTTATGACTTGTAGTTTCTCTGTCGTATGCCTTCAGAACTTGTTGAAGGCTTTTCGGCTCGATTGCACAATGCCGCGCCAAGGTTCGTTCGCGAATCGCGGTATGTGAGCTAGACCTCCGCAGCCGGTGCGCCATCCGCAGTGCCCCGGACTACTCGACAATCACGCAGGAGATTCGTGAGTGCAGATCGGTGTCCCCCTCGAGACCCATGCCGGTGAGACGCGGGTTTCCGCCACCCCGGAAACCGTCAAGAAGCTGATCGGCCAAGGCCACCAGGTGATCGTCCAGAGCGGCGCCGGCGTCAACGCCAGCCAGCCGGACAGTGCCTATGAAGCCGCCGGCGCGACGATCGGCAGCGCCGCCGAGGCCTTCGGCGCCGACCTGGTGCTGAAGGTGGTCGCGCCCAGCGCCGCCGAGCTGGCCCAGATGAAAAGCGGCGCCGTGCTGGTCGGCATGCTCAACCCCTTCGACAACGAGAACATCGCCCGCATGGCCGAGCGCGGCATCACCGCCTTCGCCCTCGAGGCTGCGCCGCGTACCTCGCGGGCGCAGAGCCTGGACGTGCTCTCCTCGCAGGCCAACATCGCCGGCTACAAGGCGGTGATGCTCGCCGCCAACCACTACCCGCGCTTCATGCCGATGCTGATGACCGCCGCCGGCACCGTGAAGGCCGCCCGCGTGCTGATCCTCGGCGCCGGCGTCGCCGGCCTGCAGGCGATCGCCACGGCCAAGCGCCTGGGCGCGGTGATCGAAGCTTCCGACGTGCGTCCGGCGGTGAAGGAGCAGATCGAGTCGCTCGGCGCCAAGTTCGTCGACGTGCCCTACGAGACCGATGAAGAGCGCGAGTGCGCCGAAGGCGTCGGCGGCTATGCGCGGCCGATGCCGGCCTCGTGGATGGAGCGCCAGGCCAAGGCCGTGCACGAGCGCGCCAAGCAGTCGGACATCGTCATCACTACCGCGCTGATCCCCGGCCGCAAGGCGCCGACGCTGCTGCACGAGGCGACCGTGGCGGAGATGAAGCCGGGCTCGGTGGTCATCGACCTGGCCGCCGCCCAGGGCGGCAACTGCCCGCTGACCGAGGCCGACCAGGTCGTGGTCCGGCACGGCGTGACCATCGTCGGCCACAGCAACCTGGCCGCGCTGGTACCGGCGGACGCCTCGGCGCTATACGCGCGCAACATCCTCGACTTCCTCAAGCTCACCCTGAACGCCGAAGGCTTCAGCGTGAACCTCGAGGACGACATCGTCGCCGCCTGCCTGATGTGCCGCGACGGCCAGGCGGTGCGCAAGAACGGCTGAGCCGCTGCGTCGGGAAGCTTCGATAACGATAAATGCGCACGCCTCGCGCCTGCGCCCTGAAGACCGGTGAAAACGATGGATATCATTTCTGACGGGATCTACAACCTGATCATCTTCGTGCTGGCCGTGTACGTCGGCTACCACGTGGTATGGAACGTCACCCCTGCCTTGCACACCCCGCTGATGGCGGTGACCAACGCGATTTCCGCGATCGTCATCGTCGGCGCCATGCTCGCCGCCGCCCTGACCGTGACCCCGCTGGGCAAGGCCATGGGCACCCTCGCCGTGGCCTTGGCCGCGGTCAATGTGTTCGGTGGCTTCCTGGTCACCCGGCGCATGCTGGAAATGTTCAAGAAGAAAGCGCCGAAGGCGGGGGGCCACTGATGAGCATGAACCTGGTCACCCTCCTGTACCTCATCGCCTCGGTCTGCTTCATCCAGGCCCTGAAAGGCCTGTCGCACCCGACCACCTCGCGCCGCGGCAACCTCTTCGGCATGGTCGGCATGGCCATCGCCGTGGCCACCACCGTCGGCCTGGTGTTCAAGCTGGGCGCGGAGATCGCCACCACCGGCGTCGGCTACATCGTCGTCGGCCTGCTGGTCGGCGGTACCGCCGGCTCGATCATGGCCAAGCGCGTCGAGATGACCAAGATGCCCGAGCTGGTCGCCTTCATGCACAGCATGATCGGCCTGGCCGCGGTGTTCATCGCCATCGCCGCGGTGGTCGAGCCGCAGTCGCTGGGGATCGTCGCGCACCTGGGCGACACCATTCCCACCGGCAACCGCCTGGAGCTGTTCCTCGGCGCGGCCATCGGCGCCATCACCTTCTCCGGTTCGGTGATCGCCTTCGGCAAGCTTTCCGGCAAGTACAAGTTCCGCCTGTTCCAGGGCACCCCGGTACAGTTCTCCGGGCAGCACCTGCTGAACCTGGTGCTCGGCCTGGCGACCCTCGGCCTGGGCCTGGTGTTCATGTTCACCGGCAACCTCACCGCCTTCGCCGTGATGCTGGCGCTGGCCTTCGTCCTCGGCGTGCTGATCATCATCCCCATCGGCGGCGCCGACATGCCGGTGGTGGTGTCGATGCTCAACTCCTATTCCGGCTGGGCCGCGGCGGGGATCGGCTTCTCGCTGAACAACTCGATGCTGATCATCGCCGGCTCGCTGGTCGGCTCCTCGGGCGCGATCCTCTCCTACATCATGTGCAAGGCGATGAACCGCTCGTTCTTCAACGTCATCCTCGGCGGCTTCGGCGCCGAAGCCGACGCCGGCGGCCCGGCGGGCTCCAAGGAGCAGCGTCCGGTGAAGTCCGGTTCGGCCGACGATGCCTCGTTCCTGCTGACCAACGCCGACAGCGTGATCATCGTCCCCGGCTACGGCCTGGCGGTGGCCCGCGCCCAGCACGCGCTGATGGAACTGGCGGAGAAGCTGACCCATCGCGGGGTCACCGTGAAGTTCGCCATCCACCCGGTCGCCGGGCGCATGCCGGGGCACATGAACGTGCTGCTGGCCGAGGCCGAGGTGCCCTACGAGCAGGTGTTCGAGATGGAGGACATCAACTCCGAGTTCGGCCAGACCGACGTGGTCCTGGTGCTCGGCGCCAACGACGTGGTCAACCCGGCGGCGAAGAACGATCCGAAGTCGCCCATCGCCGGCATGCCGATCCTCGAGGCCTACAAGGCCAAGACCGTGATCGTCAACAAGCGCTCCATGGCCAGCGGCTACGCCGGCCTGGACAACGAGCTGTTCTACCTGGACAAGACCATGATGGTGTTCGGCGACGCCAAGAAGGTCATCGAAGACATGGTCAAGGCGGTGGAGTGATTCCCCGCTGAATCCACCAGAACCCCGGCCCAGGCCGGGGTTTTTCGTTTTCGCGGGTTGCCCGCGCAGCGTTCTCCGCCGCTTCCAACGGCGAAAACACCAGCCTTTCAGGAATATTTTTCATGCCCGCAAGGCATGGGTTTTTCGTCGGATCGCTGTAGCCCGCCAACCACGCGGCCTGTGGCGACATGGGCGAAACCCATAGCTCCAGAAGTTATTTCCATAACAAAAATAATTACTTCAGGCGCTAAGCCTCCTTGCCAATCATGCAACTCCCTGCGCCGCTAGGACTCCAGCACGGACCTGAGCGGCCATCGAGTTCGTCAGTGCAAGGAGCTTTTCCATGGCAACCCCTCAGCCCGTCGATGCCCGCACGCAGCCCTGGCGCGAGACGCCCGGCGGCGACCTGGTGGCGCTCGGTCGGCCGGTTCGCCAGGCGTTGCACCTGGTTCGCCACAACCCGGCACAGGGTCGCGTGCTCAGCCGGCGCGAGACGATCCTGCTGGTCCTGTTCGCCCTGACCCTGCACGGAGCGGTGATCCATTGGCTGAGCCAGCAGAGAACCCCGGCGCTGCCCGAGGTGCCGCCACAGGTGCCGCCGATGACCATCGAGTTCACCGCCCCGGCGCCGCCGGTGGTGGAACCGCCGCCGCCCGAGCCGTTGCCGCCAGTGGTCGAGGAACCGCCACCGCCGGTGGTCGACGAGAACGCGGTGAAGCCGCCGCCGCCGAAGCCGGTGCCCAAGCCGAAACCCAAGCCCAAGCCGCAACCCCGGCCCAAGCCGGCGCCGAAGGCCGTCGAGCCGGCTCCGCCCGCGCCGCCGCAACCCGCCGCGCCACCCACCCCGCCGGCGCCGGTCGCTGCTCCGGCGCCGTTGACGCCGCCGTCGGCGAACGCCGGCTACCTGCACAACCCGGCGCCGGAATACCCCGCCCTGGCCATGCGCCGCGGCTGGGAGGGCACCGTGCTGTTGCGGGTGCATGTCCTCGCCAGCGGCAGCCCGAGCGAGATCCAGGTGCAGAAGTCGAGCGGTCGCGAAGCCCTCGACCAGGCCGCGGTGAAAGCGGTCAAGCGCTGGTCCTTCGTTCCCGCCAAGCGCGGCGACAAGGCCGAGGACGGCTGGGTCAGCGTACCGATCGATTTCAAGTTGAACTGAATCTGCAGCGTCACGAGGAGCATCCGTCATGAGTCTGTTAACCACCCCGCTCGAATCCGTCGAAGGCGCCGTCATCTGGCTGCTGGTCGGCTTTTCCGTGGTCACCTGGGGCCTGGCCCTGGTCAAGGGCGTGCAGTTCGCCCGGCAGAAGCGCCAGGACCGCCAGTTCCAGAAGCAGTTCTGGAGCGCCACCAGCCTCGACTCCGCCGGCGAGCAGGCGCAGGACAAGCAGGGCGCCGGCGCCCGCGTGGCCCAGGCCGGCTTCGCCGCGATCCAGGTGCAGGACAACGGCCAGCCCGACCTGGCCCAGTCGATCAACCACCAGGACCGTCTCGAACGCGCCCTGCGCCAGCAGATCCAGCGCGAGCGGCGTTCCCTGGAGTCGGGCCTGGCGGTGCTCGCCTCGATCGGCTCGACCTCGCCCTTCATCGGTCTGTTCGGCACCGTCTGGGGCATCATGGAGGCGCTCAAGGGGATCAGCGCGGCCGGCTCGGCGAGCCTGGAGACCGTGGCCGGGCCGATCGGCAGCGCGCTGATCGCCACCGGCGTGGGAATCGCCGTCGCGGTGCCGGCGGTGCTGGTCTACAACTACTTCCTGCGGCGCCTGAAGCTGACCGCCGCCGACCTCGACGACTTCGCCCACGACTTCTACAGCCTGGCGCAGAAGAGCGCGTTCCGCGTCATCGTCCATCCCTCCGCCGCGCGCCAGGCCGGCAACCCCTCGCGCAACGTGAAGGAGGCGTCCTGACATGGCCTTCTCGACCCAGGACAGCGACGAAGTCCTTTCCGAAATCAACGTCACCCCGCTGGTCGACGTGATGCTGGTGCTGCTGGTGGTGTTCATCGTCACCGCGCCGCTGCTGACCAACTCGATCCCGATCAACCTGCCGAAGACCGAATCGGTGGCCCCGCCGGAGCAGAAGGATCCCCTGGTGGTGAGCATCGATGGCGCCGGCAAGCTGTTCGTCAACAAGGACGAGATCCAGCCGGAGCTGCTGGAGAGCAACCTGGCCGCGGCCAAGGCGAAGGACGCCGAGATCCGCGTGCAGTTGCAGGCCGACGAAGGGGTGAACTACGGCCAGGTGGCGAAGGCCATGGCTTCCATCGAGCGCGCCGGGATCACCAGGCTGGCGGTGATCACCGCACGCTGAAGCGAATCCACGCCGTCCGGCGCAGGCCGGGCGGGCAACGGTTTCGACCGCTCCGATCCGGGCAGGGGAGAGCGGTCTTTTTTATTCCGGATGGACGCTCCTCGGGCGTGTCCGCCGAGGCCGGGCTCGCGAAGGCGTCGCGCACCCTGTCCATCGCGTGCACGTCCCACGCCTGGGCGCTCAGGCCTGGCGTGCCGGCGCCTCCTGCTCCTTGGCGTCCTCCGTTCCTTCGACTTCCCATTCACCGGCCCAGTCCTCGCCGAACAGTTCGCTGGGATGCTGGGTGCGGCTGGCGCCGTTGCCGCAGCCCATAGATTCCGCCGAGCAATAGCGGTCGCAACCCCAGCAGATGCGCTCCGGGTGGCTGGGATGGAGGGGAAATTTCTTGGCCATGATCCTGTCCCGATACCTGATGCCTGCGCTCAGGTATACCGCCGATGGCATGCGTCGCCCAGGCGTTGCCGCGGAAAAGTGGCTTCGGCTTGCGCTGGATCAACTCGATTGGCTCATATGAATTAATAGAATATTAAAATTGCTTTTTATTCCTTAGAGAAAAAAGACTGCGCCCTTACACTTCCCTGGTGATGAATTTTTCTGGAGGGATCTCCATGCACAGCGAACGCGTCCGTTATGTGTTGGTGCCCGGTTGGTACGGCTCGGAAGACGCCCATTGGCAAAGTCACTGGCAGCGCGCGCTGCCCAATGCCTCACGGGTCGAGCAACAGGACTGGATCACCCCGCTGCGCGCCGACTGGATCGCCGAGCTGGACGCCGAGATCCGCCGCCAGCCCGGGCCGGTGGTGCTGATCGCGCACAGCCTGGGTTGTGTGACAGTGGCGCTGTGGGCGGCCCAGGCCGAGCGCCGGGTGCGCGACCAGGTACGCGGCGCCCTGCTGGTGGCGCCGGCCGACGTCGAGCGCGAGAGCTGCGCCGAGGCGCTGCGCAACTTCGCGCCGATCAGCCGCGAGCCGTTGCCGTTCCCCAGCGTGCTGGTGGGTTCCGACAACGACCAGGCCTGCAGCCCGCAGCGCGCCATGCACCTGGCCCGCGCCTGGGGCGCGGAGACGGTGATCCTGCCCGAGGCCGGGCACATCAACGTGAAGTCCGGCCACGGCGCCTGGGAGGCCGGCTACCGTCACCTGTTCCGCTTGCAGTACCTGATCGACAGCCAGGCCCGTCGCCGCGCCTGATCCTCCAGATCGTTAACCTTGGCGTAACGGTTCGTCGCCCGGCTTGATTGAACAGGCCTGGCGGCCTGCCTAACGTGGCTCCTCACGACAGCGTGAAACCTGGAGCCGACATGACGACACCGATCTCTCCCCCGCCGCAGTGGTCGCGGCGCCGCCAGGAAAAGCAGCGGCGCCTCGAGCGCGTGCGCGGCCTGGCCGACGGCGCGGTGCTGCCGCGCGAACGCCTAGTCGCCGCGCTGGAGGCGCTGATCGCGCCGGGCGATCGGGTGGTGCTGGAAGGCAACAACCAGAAGCAGGCGGACTTCCTCTCCCGTTCGCTGGCGCGGGTCGATCCCGGCAAGCTGCACGACCTGCACATGATCATGCCCAGCGTCGGTCGTCCGGAGCATCTCGACCTGTTCGAACTGGGCATCGCGCGCAAGCTCGACTTCTCCTTCTCCGGCCCGCAGAGCCTGCGCATCGGCCAGTTGCTCGAAGACGGCCTGCTGGAGATCGGCGCGATCCACACCTACATCGAGCTGTACGCGCGGCTGGTGGTCGACCTGATCCCCAACGTCGCACTGGTCGCCGGTTTCGTCGCCGACCGCGAAGGCAACGTGTACACCGGGCCGAGCACCGAAGACACCCCGGCGCTGGTGGAGCCCACCGCGTTCAGCGACGGCATCGTCATCGTCCAGGTCAACCGTATCGTCGACGACCCGCGCGACCTGCCGCGAGTGGACATCCCGGCGTCCTGGGTGGACTTCGTGGTCGAGGCCGACCAGCCGTTCTACATCGAGCCGCTGTTCACCCGCGACCCGCGCCACATCAAGCCGGTCCACGTGCTGATGGCGATGATGGCGATCCGCGGCATCTACCAACGGCACAACGTGCAGTCGCTGAACCACGGCATCGGCTTCAACACCGCGGCCATCGAGCTGATCCTGCCGACCTACGGCGAGTCCCTCGGCCTGAAGGGCAAGATCTGCCGGCACTGGACCCTCAACCCGCACCCGACCCTTATCCCCGCCATCGAGAGCGGCTGGGTCGAGAGCGTGCACTGCTTCGGCACCGAGCTGGGCATGGAGGGCTACATCGCCCAGCGTCCCGACGTGTTCTTCACCGGTCGCGACGGCTCGCTGCGTTCCAACCGGATGTTCTGCCAACTGGCCGGGCAGTACGCGGTAGACCTGTTCATCGGCGCCACCCTCCAGGTCGACGGCGACGGCCATTCCTCCACCGTCACCCGCGGACGCCTGGCCGGCTTCGGCGGCGCCCCGAACATGGGCCACGACCCGCGCGGCCGGCGCCACTCGACGGCGGCCTGGCTGGACATGCGGGGCGAACCCGAGGCCTTGCTGGAGCGCGGCAGGAAGCTGGTGGTGCAGATGGTCGAGACCTTCCAGGACGGCGGCAAGCCGACCTTCGTCGAGCGTCTCGACGCGCTGGAGGTGGCGCGCCAGACCGGCATGCCGCTGGCGCCGGTGATGATCTATGGCGACGACGTCACCCATGTGCTCACCGAGGAAGGCATCGCCTACCTGTACAAGGCGCGCTCGCTGGAGGAACGCCAGGCGATGATCGCCGCGGTGGCGGGGATCAGTCCGATCGGCCTGCGCCACGATCCGCGCGAGACCCAGCGGATGCGCCGCGAAGGGCTGATCGCGCTGCCCGAGGACCTCGGCATCCGCCGCACCGACGCCTCGCGCGAGCTGCTGGCGGCGAAGAGCATCGCCGAGCTGGTCGAGTGGTCCGGCGGGCTGTACCAGCCGCCGGCGCGTTTCAGGAGCTGGTGATGAACGCCATCGCGAACCTCGCGGCGACGCTGCGCGCCGACCTCGGCGAATGCCTGGCCGACCTGGCGGTGGACGCCCTCATCGACGAAGCCGAACTGTCGCCCAAACCGGCCCTGGTGGACCGTCGCGGCAATGGCGCGCATGCCGACCTGCACCTGGGCCTGATGCAGGCCTCGGCGCTGAGCCTGTGGCCGTGTTTCAAGGAAATGGCCGACGCCGCCCAGCGGCATGGGCGCATCGATGCGCGCCTGCGCGGCGTCCTTGGCCAACTGGGGCGCGACGGCGAGGCGGCGATGCTGCGTACCACCGAAGGCGTGAACACCCATCGCGGAGCGATCTGGGCGCTCGGCCTGCTGGTCGCGGCCACCGCTCTCCAACCGCGCCGCACGCAGGCCGGCGAAGTGGCCGCGCGCGCAGGACGCATCGCCCTGCTCGACGATCCGGCGGCCACCATCGGCGACAGCCACGGCGAGCGCGTCCGTCGGCGCTACGGCGTCGGCGGCGCCCGCGAGGAGGCGCGTCTCGGCTTCCCCCGCGCAGTGCGCCACGGCCTGCCGCAGCTATGGCGCAGCCGCGAAGGCGGCGCTGGCGAGCAGAACGCCAGGCTCGATGCGCTGCTGGCGATCATGAGCGTCCTCGACGATACCTGCGTGCTGCACCGCGCCGGCCGCGTCGGCCTCGCCGCGATGCAGGATGGCGCCCGCGCGGTGCTCGCCGCCGGCGGCAGCGCCAGTCTCGCCGGGCGTCGCCGCCTGTGCGAGCTGGACCGCCGCCTGCTGGCGCTGAACGCTTCGCCCGGCGGCGCCGCCGACCTGCTGGCCGCCTGTCTTTTCCTCGATCGCCTGCCCGCCGTGTCCGGTGGGTGGGCTGGGAGTCTCTGAGATGGAAACCCTGACCTTCGAATTTCCCGCCGGCGCTCCGGCGCGCGGTCGCGCCCTGGCCGGCTGCGTCGGCTCCGGCGACCTGGAGGTGCTGCTCGAGCCGGCCGCCGGAGGCGCGCTGAGCATCCAGGTGGTGACCTCGGTGAACGGCAGCGGCCCGCGCTGGCAACAACTCTTCGCGCGGGTCTTCGCGGCGTCCACGGCGCCGGCCGCGTCGATCCGCATCCACGATTTCGGCGCCACTCCCGGGGTGGTCCGCCTGCGCCTGGAGCAGGCACTGGAGGAGGCTGGCCATGACTGACGTCGCCCGCCTGCTGGCGCTGCGCAGCTTCACCGAACTGGGAGCGCGCCAACGCGCCCGTGCCCTGCTCGACGCGGGCAGCTTCCGCGAGTTGCTCGACCCCTTCGCCGGCGTGCAGTCACCCTGGCTGGAACGACAGGGCATCGTGCCCCAGGCCGACGATGGGGTAGTGGTCGCCCGTGGCCTGCTCGACGGCCAGCCGGCGGTGCTCGCCGCCATCGAAGGGGCCTTCCAGGGCGGCAGCCTTGGCGAAGTCAGCGGAGCGAAGATCGCCGGCGCGCTGGAGCTGGCCGCCGAGGACAACCGCAACGGCGTTCCGACCCGGGCCCTGCTGTTGCTGGAAACCGGTGGCGTGCGCCTGCAGGAAGCCAACCTCGGACTGGCGGCGATCGCCGAGATCCAGGCGGCCATCGTCGATCTGCAGCGCTACCAGCCGGTGGTGGCGGTGATCGCCGGGCCGGTCGGCTGCTTCGGCGGCATGTCCATCGCCGCCGGGCTGTGCAGCTACGTGCTGGTGACCCGCGAGGCGCGCCTCGGATTGAACGGTCCGCAGGTGATCGAACAGGAGGCCGGCATCGCTGAATACGACTCGCGCGACCGGCCGTTCATCTGGAGCCTCACCGGCGGCGAGCAGCGCTTCGCCAGCGGTCTCGCCGACGCCTACCTGGCCGACGACCTCGATGAGGTACGCACCTCGGTACTCGCGTATTTCGCCAAGGGCCTGCCGGCACGGCCGCGCTGCCGCCGCGCCGAGGATTACCTGCGGCGGCTGGGCGACCTCGATACCGCCGAGCAACCGGATGCCGCCGGCGTGCGCCGGCTGTACCAGGGGCTGGGCCAAGGAGATGCAACATGAGCCAACCGTTCACTTCCCGTGGCCTGGCCTGGTTCCAGGCGCTGGCCGGTAGCCTCGCGCCTCGTCCCGGCGATCCTGCTTCGTTGCGCGTCGCCGATGCCGAGCTGGACGGCTACCCGGTGCGTTTCCTGGCCGTCGTGCCCGATCCCGACAATCCGTTCCCGCGCGCTCGCCAGGGCGAGGTCGGGCTGCTCGAGGGCTGGGGCCTGGCCGCCGCCGTCGACGAGGCGCTGGAGGCCGACCGCGAGACGCCGCGCAAGCGCGCGCTGCTGGCCATCGTCGACGTGCCGAGCCAGGCCTACGGCCGCCGCGAGGAGGCCCTGGGTATCCACCAGGCGCTGGCCGGGGCGGTGGATGCCTACGCCCGCGCCCGGCTCGCCGGGCATCCGCTGATCGGCCTGCTGGTGGGCAAGGCGATGTCCGGTGCGTTCCTCGCCCACGGCTACCAGGCCAACCGCCTGATCGCCTTGCACGATCCGGGGGTGATGGTCCACGCCATGGGCAAGGCCGCCGCCGCGCGGATCACCCTGCGCAGCGTCGAGGAACTGGAGGCGTTGGCGGCGAAGGTGCCGCCGATGGCCTACGACATCGACAGCTACGCGTCGCTCGGCCTGCTCTGGAGGACCCTTCCGGTGGAGACCGTCGAGGTGCCGTCGACGGCGGACCTGGTGCGGGTCCGCACCTGCCTGGGCGAGGCCCTGGCCGATATTCTCGGCGGCCCGCGCGACCTCGGCGGCCGCCTCGGCGCGGCCAACCGCGAGGCGTCGGCGCGGGTGCGCCGGCTGCTGCGCGAGCAGTGGTGAATTCAGGAGCGAGCCGTGGTCATCGCGAACAGCTCACAGCGGGGCTCCAGCCGGCGACGGCTCGCTCCTGATCCGATGCGCCGCTGGGCAGCGCCGGAGCCCCACGACCTGCTCCTGGGCATGGCGCCGGCGCATCTGCCGGAGAATGCTCCGGCCTGGGTCTGCGCGGCACTGAAGGCCGGCTGGCCGGTGGTGGTGCGCCGTGCGCCGGCAGATCCTGCGCGGGTGGCCATCGGCGTGCGCGGCCTGGCGCGGGAGCAGCGCTGGGCCGGCTGGATGCCGTTGGCGGCAATCACCCGGCGCTTGCGCCCGGAAGCGCTGGGCCAGCGCGAGCCGGCGATGCTGCGCGATCTGCCGGCCTGGCGTGCCTTGCGCGACCTGCGTGCGCCGCTGAACGCGCTGGGACTGGCCTGGGGCGTGACCGGCGGCGCCGGTTTCGAGCTGGCCAGCGGGGTCGCCGTGCTGCATCCGGACAGCGACCTCGACCTGCTGCTGCGCACCCCGCGCCCGTTCCCGCGCGATGACGCGCTACGCCTGCTGCAACGCTTCGAGCAGTGTCCCTGTCGGATCGACCTGCAACTGCAGACCCCGGCGGGCGGCGTGGCCCTGCGCGAATGGGCCGAGGGTCGGTCCCGGGTGCTGGCGAAAGGCAGCGAGGCGCCGCTGTTGCTGGAAGACCCCTGGCGGGTCGCGGAGGTCGAGGCATGAGCGTGCTGTTCGCCTATCCCGGCCAGGGTGCCCAACGTCCCGGCATGCTCGCGGCCTTGCCCGACGAACCGCCGGTGCGCGCCTGCCTGGAGCAGGCGGCGGACTGTCTCGGCCAGGCGCCGGCCGAACTGGAGAGCGCCGAGGCCTTGCGCGGCACCCGCGCGGTGCAGTTGTGCCTGCTGATCGCCGGGGTCGCCGCCAGCCGCCTGCTGGAGACGCGCGGGCATCGGCCGGGGCTGGTCGCCGGGCTGTCCATCGGCGCCTATCCGGCGGCGGTGGTAGCCGGTGCGCTGGACTTCGACGACGCGCTGCGTCTGGTGGCGCTGCGCGGCGAACTGATGCAGGCCGCCTGGCCCGAGGGCTACGGGATGAGCGCCATCCTCGGTCTCGAACAGGCGCAACTGGAAGCGCTGATCCTGGCGGTGCGGCGCGAGCACCCGCCGCTCTACCTGGCCAACGTCAACGCCGAGCGGCAACTGGTGGTGGCCGGCAGCGAAGCGGCGCTGGCCGCCCTCGCCGAACGCGCCCGTGCCGCGGGTGCCAGCGCGGCGAAGCGCCTGACGGTGAGCGTACCGTCGCACTGTGCGCTGCTCGACGAACCGGCCGCGCGCCTGGCCGAAGCCTTCGCCGGCATCCACCTGCATCGGCCGCGCGTGCCCTACCTGAGCAGCAGCCGGGCGCGCCTGGTCGCCGAACCGGCCGCGCTGGCCGACGATCTCGCCGGCAACATGGCGCGCCGCGTCGAGTGGCTGGCGACATTGCGCAGCGCCTACGAGCGCGGTGCCCGCCTGCATCTCGAGCTGCCGCCGGGACGGATCCTCAGCGGGCTGGCGCGGCCTCTGTTCGGCTGCGCCACGCCGGCCTTCGAAGGCTCCCGGGCGGATACCCTGGACGCGCTGTTGCGCGAGGAGGAAAAGAGAACCCGATAAGCGTTCGTTCGAGGCATAAAAACAACAACATCGATCCGCAACCGAGGACAACAATAATGATTATCTACGGTGTCGCACTGCTGTCTCTGTGTACCCTCGCCGGGCTGTTCATCGGCGAGATCCTTGGCGTGCTGCTCGGCGTGCCGGCCAACGTCGGTGGTGTCGGCATCGCCATGCTGCTGCTGATCTTCGTCGGCAGCTACCTGGGCAAGCGTGGCCTGCTCTCGGCGAAGACCGAGCAGGGCGTGGAGTTCTGGAGCGCGGTCTACATTCCCATCGTGGTCGCCATGGCCGCCCAGCAGAATGTCCTCGGCGCGCTGAGCGGCGGGCCGGCCGCTATCCTCGCCGGCATCGCCGCGGTCGCCGTGGCCTTCGCCCTGGTCCCGCTGCTCGACCGCTTCGGCCGGAAGAAAGCCGAAGGCGCCCCGCCGTTGAAACCGCGCACCAGCGTGCAGGGGTGAGCGCCATGTTCGAGTCCCTGAACAAAGTCATCAATGGCTACGGCCTGATCAGCGGCTTCGCCATCATCGGCGTGACCATGGCGGTGTCCTACTGGTTGTCGGCGCGCCTCACCCGCGGGCGCCTGCACGGCTCGGCGATCGCGATCTTCCTCGGCCTGGTGCTGTCCTACGTCGGCGGCGTCGCCACCGGCGGGCAGAAAGGATTGGTGGACGTGCCCCTGATGTCCGGTATCGGCCTGCTGGGCGGCGCCATGCTGCGCGACTTCGCCATCGTCGCCACGGCCTTCGGGGTGAATGTCGAGGAACTGCGTCGGGCAGGGGTTTCCGGGGTGGTGTCGCTGTTCCTCGGGGTCGGTTCGTCGTTCGTCGCCGGGGTCGCGGTGGCCATGGCGTTCGGCTACACCGATGCGGTCAGCCTGACCACCATCGGCGCCGGCGCGGTCACCTACATCGTCGGACCGGTGACCGGCGCCGCCCTGGGGGCCAGTTCCGAGGTGATGGCGCTGAGCATCGCCGCCGGGTTGGTGAAGGCGATCCTGGTGATGGTCCTGACGCCTTTCGTCGCGCCCTACATCGGCCTGAACAATCCACGTACGGCGGTGATCTTCGGTGGTCTCATGGGCACCTCCAGCGGCGTCGCCGGCGGCCTCGCCGCCACCGACCCGAAGCTGGTGCCCTACGGTTGCCTGACCGCGGCGTTCTATACCGCCATCGGTTGCCTGCTGGGGCCGTCGCTGCTGTATTTCAGCGTGCGCGGCCTGGTTGGGTGAGCGGGCTGGTCCGGGCTCCCTCTCCCTGAAGGGCGAGGGTTGGGGAGAGGGCAGCGGGCCAGCGGCAATGTGGACTTCCGTCCGCTATCCCGCCGCCTCCTGCTCCAGGCGCAGGCTGTACATCCGGCACTCCGCGAGCAACGCCAGCAGGTTCGGGTCGCGCTCCTTGGCCTTGAGGAACACCACGCCGATGTGCTGCTGCAGGCGATAGCGCGGTTGCAGCGGGATCAGCCGCACGCGGTTCTCGTAGACCGCCTCGATGCGTTTGGGCAGCAGCGCATGGCCGACCCCCGAGCTGACCATGCTGAGGAGGGTGAAGATGTCGTTCACCTGCATGGCGATCTGCGGTTCGAAGCCGGCCTGCTGGAACACCCGGGTGCCGTCCTGATGGGTGGCGAAGCCCTGGGTGAGCGTGACGAAGGGCGTGTCGCGCAGGGTGCTGAGATCGATCTCGGCGAGCCTGGCGTAGGGCGAGTCCACCGGCACGGCGAGGAAAATGTCATCGGAGAACAGCGGCAGGTGCTCGCAGTCGGGATCGCTGACGCTGTCGTTGAGCGACACCAGGATGGCGTCCAGCTCCATGTTCTTCAGCTGGTAGAACAGGTCGACGTTGGAGCCGAGGATCAGGTCGATATTCAGCGCGCTGCGTCGCAGCTTGAGGCCCATGATCAGTTGCGGCACGGTCTTCACCGTCAGCGAATAGAGCGCGCCGAGCTTGAAGCGCTCGGCGGAGAAGCCGGCCGCCTCGCGGGTCAGGCGCACCGTGTCGAGTACCTCCTGGACCAGCTTCTGCGCGCGCTCCTCGAGCACGTAGGCGCTTTCCAGCGGGGTCAGGTTGCGTCCCTCGTGCTTGAACAGCGGGCAGCGCAGGGCGCTTTCCAGCGAGTGGATGGCGCGGTGCACGCTGACGTTGCTGGTGCCCAGTTCCGCCGCCGCGCGCGCCAGGTTGCCGGTGCGCATGAAGGCGAGGAAGGTTTCCAGCTTCTTGAGGGTGATTTCTTCGTCGATCAGCATCCGCGTTCCCCTGGCCGGTGGCGTCGGGGGATTGTGCCTGAGGCGGCGCGGGAGGGGTAAAAAGGGCCGTCATGTCCTAGCGCGTGGCGGAGCATGACGGCCTGGAAACGCCTTGGGGAAGGCGGAGTTGCACTGACCGGATGGAATCCCGCTTCGGCAGCCTGAGCCGCCGATAGGCTAACGGAACTCAGCGGATGGTGCCCTTGCTGCCGGTGACCTGCCGGACCGGGGTGGTCCGGAGCGCCGGCCACCCTAGCAACGGAGGCTTTTTGCCACAGTCATCGGATTCGTCTTTGTCAGGAAGAAAATTCCTCTTGGAATGTCGGAAAGCTGAGGATCAGTGCCGGCGCTCGGCGAGCTTGCCCAGTTGCTCCCGGCAGTAGTCGACGAACAATCGTGCCGGCTTGGTCAGTTGCGCGCGCTTCAGCCAGGCGGCGGCGAGCCCGGAGGTGGACACCGGCTCGGCGAGGTCGACCATGACCACCTTCTTGCCGTCGTAGGTGCATTCCGAATGCGGGCGGGTGACCAGCAGGGAGAAGCCGAAGCCCTGGCCGACCATGCCGCGCACCATCTCGATGGACGGCGAGCTGAAGGCGATGTTCGGCGTCAGGCCGAGTTCTTCGAACAGGCTGACGAAATAGGTGCGGCTGGGCTGCACGTCGAGCAGGATCATCGGTTCCAGGCACAGGTCGCGCAGCGACACCTGCGCCTGCCCGGCGAAGCGGTGCCCTTCGGGGAGCAGCGCGTGGGGTCGTTGCGGCGGCATCAGCGGCTCGGTCTCGATGGTCGAGTCGAGGTCGTGCTCGTAGAGGAAGGCCAGGTCGAAGCGCCCCGAGGTGAGGCCTTGCACCAGTTCCTGCTGCTCGCCGTCGCGTATGCGGATCTCCACCCCCGGATAGGCCTGGCGAAAGCCGGCGATCAGGCCCGGCAGGTAGAGCGGGGCGACCGTCTCGAAGCAGCCGATGTCGATCTGCCCGGCGATCACGTCGTTGTCGGCCAGGGCGTTCTGCTCGAACTCGTGGGCCATCCGCAGCAGCTCCTGGGCCTTGCGGTAGAAGCGCGCGCCGGCGGGGGTCAGCGACACGCCCTGGGCGTGGTGGCGGATGAACAGCTGCACGCCGAAGCTTTCCTCCAGACCCTTCACCGCCGTGGAGATCGACGGCTGGGCGATGTACAGCTTGCGCGAGGCCTCGGCCACGCTGCCGCATTCCACGGTGGTCACGAAATACTTGAGTTGCCGCAAGGTATAGGACGCCACTGCAAGACCTCATCGGCGCATCATCCTCCCCGGGCCGGGCGTGCGCGCCTCGATTGTTGTGTCCGCCGCGCTGCAAGCAAGTTGCAGGCCGCTGCCGAGCGTCGCGGCGCTGGCCGCGACGACGATTGCCCGCCTGCACGATAACCCAGCACGACGCACTTTGCCGGGGCACGCCTGGCCAGCTTTTTCTTATGTCCCGAGGACATTTTTAATAATTTTCCTTCGCCGCGGCTTGCGCGACCATCCTTCCCCATCGACCCCATGGACAGCGGTCCGCCTCCCGGCGGTCCGGGCCATGCGTGCAGAACCACGACCGGCGCAGACCGGCGAGATAACAAGGAGAAGGTGGGGTGTTCGAACTCAGCGATTGGCAACGGCGCGCCGCGACACAGCGCTTCATCGACCAGGCCCTGATCGGCGGCCGCCAGCGTCCGGCCGCCAGCGGCGCTACCTTCGACGCCATCGATCCGGCGAGCAATCGCCTGCTGGCGCGGGTCGCGGCCTGCGATGCGGCCGACGTCGACGCGGCAGTGGCCGCCGCCCGCCGCGCCTTCGACGAAGGCCCCTGGGCGCGTCTCGCCCCGGTCGAGCGCAAGCGCGTGCTGCTGCGCCTGGCCGAGCTGATGCTGGCCCATCGCGAAGAGCTGGCGCTGCTCGACTCGCTGAACATGGGCAAGCCGGTGATGGACGCCTGGAACATCGATGTGCCCGGCGCCGCCCACGTCTTCGCCTGGTATGCGGAAAGCCTCGACAAGCTCTACGACCAGGTCGCGCCGACCGCCCAGCAGGCCCTGGCCACCATTACCCGCGTGCCGCTGGGGGTGATCGGCGCGGTGGTGCCGTGGAACTTCCCGCTCGACATGGCCGCCTGGAAGCTCGCCCCGGCCCTGGCCGCCGGCAACTCGGTGGTGCTCAAGCCGGCCGAGCAGTCGCCGTTCTCCGCCCTGCGCCTGGCCGAGCTGGCCCTGGAGGCGGGGGTGCCGGAAGGCGTGCTGAACGTGGTGCCGGGCCTCGGCGAGCAGGCCGGCAAGGCCCTCGGCCTGCACCCGGAGGTGGACGCACTGGTGTTCACCGGCTCCACCGAGGTCGGCAAGTACTTCATGCAGTATTCCGCGCAATCCAACCTCAAGCAGGTCTGGCTGGAGTGCGGCGGCAAGAGTCCGAACCTGGTGTTCGCCGATTGCCGCGATCTCGACCTGGCGGCGGAGAAGGCCGCCTTCGGCATCTTCTTCAACCAGGGCGAGGTCTGTTCGGCGAACTCGCGCTTGCTGGTGGAGCGTTCGATCCACGACGAGTTCGTCGAGCGCCTGCTGGCCAAGGCCCGCGACTGGCAGCCGGGCGATCCGCTGGACCCGGCCAGTCGCGCCGGCGCCATCGTCGACCGCCGGCAGACCGCCGGGATCCTCGCCGCCATCGAGCGGGCGCAAGGCGAGGGCGCGACCCTGCTCGGCGGTGGTCGCCAGTTGACGATCAACGGTTCGGACAACTTCATCGAACCGACCCTGTTCGGCGACGTACGCCCGGACATGCAGCTGGCCCGCGAGGAAATCTTCGGTCCGGTGCTGGCGATCAGCGCCTTCGACTCCGAGGACGAGGCCATCCGCCTGGCCAACGACAGCCGCTACGGCCTCGCCGCCTCGCTGTGGAGCGACGACCTGCACCGTGCGCACCGGGTGGCGCGGCGCTTGAATGCCGGAACGGTGTCGGTGAATACCGTGGACGCGCTGGACGTCGCGGTGCCTTTCGGCGGCGGCAAGCAGTCCGGCTTCGGTCGCGACCTGTCGCTGCATTCCTTCGACAAGTACACCCAGTTGAAGACGACCTGGTTCCAGTTGCGCTGAAGACGCGACGGACGCGACACGACTCGATGCCGATAACGACAACAAGAGGACGATCGAATGAACGACACGCCGAACGTGCGTGAGCCGGCCCTGCGCCGCGTGCTCGGGCTGGGACCGCTGCTGGCGGTGGCCATCGGCCTGGTGGTTTCCCAGGGCGTGATGGTACTGATGCTGCAAGGCGCCGGGACAGCCGGCCTGGGCTTCATCGTGCCGCTGGGAGTGGCCTACCTGCTGGCGCTGAGCTACGCCTTTTCCTTTTCCGAGCTGGCCCTGATGATTCCCCGCGCCGGTAGCCTTAGCAGCTACACCGAGGTGGCCATCGGGCATTTCCCGGCGATCCTGGCGACCTTTTCCGGCTACGTGGTGGTGGCGATGTTCGCCCTCTCGGCGGAACTGCTGCTGCTCGACCTGATCATCGGCAAGGTCTACCCCGGCGCGCTGCCGCCGATGCTGGTGGCCTACGGCGTGCTCGGCCTGTTCACCCTGCTCAACCTGCTCGGCATCGACATCTTCGCGCGCCTGCAGAGCGCCCTGGCGCTGCTGATGATGATCGTCCTGCTGGTGCTCGGCCTGGGTGCGGTGAGCAGCGACCACGCTTCCGCGCAGACCGCCCTGGCGAGCGGCTGGAACCCGCTCGGGGTAAGCGCCCTGGCGCTCACCGCGATGGCCGTGTGGGGCTTCGTCGGCGCCGAGTTCGTCTGCCCGCTGGTGGAGGAGACGCGGCGTCCGGAGCGCAATATCCCGCGTTCGATGATCCTCGGCCTGAGCATCATTTTCCTGACCATCGCCCTCTACTGCTTCGGTGCGCTGCTGTGCATCCCGCAGGCGGAACTGGCCGGCGACCCGCTGCCGCACTTCCTCTTCGCCAACCGTGTGTTCGGCGAGTACGGCCAGCTGTTCCTGGTGATCGCCGCGATCACCGCCACCTGCAGCACCCTCAACTCGTCGCTGGCGGCGATCCCGCGGATGCTCTACGGGATGGCACAGAACGGTCAGGCCTTCCCGCAATTCAAGCAGCTCAGCCGGCGGGCGCGCACGCCCTGGGTGGCGGTGCTGTTCGTCGCCGCGATCACCGGCCTGCCGATCCTGATCCTCGGCCAGGACCCGGACTCGATCAACCTGCTGCTGCTCGCCGCCGCGCTGGCCTGGCTGCTGGCCTACATCATCGCCCACGTCGACGTGCTGGCCCTGCGCCGTCGCTATCCGCACATCGCCCGTCCGTTCCGCACGCCGTTCTACCCGCTGCCGCAACTGTTCGGCATCGCCGGGATGATCTACGCGGTGGTCCACGTCTCGCCGACCCCGGAAATGACCGGACGGATCTTCGCCAGCGCCGGCGTGGTGCTGGGCGTGGTCTCGCTGGTGGCGGTGGTGTGGATCAAGGGCGTGATGCGCAAGCCCCTCTTCGTACCCGAACCGCTCGAGACGGCCGGTGAGACTGCCCAGGGCAAGTCCGTCGCCCTCGATCCCCTGCAATCCCCTTCGGCCTGACGCGCCAAGGGAACAAGGAGAACACAGACGATGACCGCTCAGCTCAACCCGCAGCGCGACACCCGCGACTACCAGCAACTGGACGCCGCGCACCACATCCACGCCTTCCTCGACCAGAAGGCGCTGAACCGCGAAGGCCCGCGGGTGATGGTCCGCGGCGATGGCCTGCAGCTCTGGGACAACGACGGCAAGCGCTACCTGGACGGCATGTCCGGCCTCTGGTGCACCAACCTCGGCTACGGCCGCCAGGACCTCGCCGCCGCCGCCAGCCGCCAGCTGGAACAACTGCCGTACTACAACATGTTCTTCCACACCACCCACCCGGCGGTGGTGGAGCTTTCCGAGATGCTCTTCAGCCTGCTGCCGGACCACTACAGCCACGCGATCTACACCAACTCCGGCTCCGAGGCCAACGAGGTGCTGATCCGTACCGTGCGGCGCTACTGGCAGATCCTCGGCAAGCCGCAGAAGAAGATCATGATCGGCCGCTGGAACGGCTACCACGGCTCGACCCTGGGCAGCACCGCGCTCGGCGGGATGAAGTTCATGCACGAGATGGGCGGCATGCTGCCGGACTTCGCCCACATCGACGAACCCTACTGGTACGCCAACGGCGGCGAGCTGAGCCCGGCCGAGTTCGGTCGCCGCGCGGCGCTGCAACTGGAGGAGAGGATCCTCGAACTGGGCGCGGAGAACGTCGCCGCCTTCGTCGCCGAGCCCTTCCAGGGCGCCGGCGGCATGATCTTCCCGCCGCAAAGCTATTGGCCGGAGATCCAGCGCATCTGCCGGCAGTACGACGTGCTGCTGTGCGCCGACGAAGTGATCGGCGGCTTCGGCCGCACCGGCGAATGGTTCGCCCACGAACACTTCGGTTTCCAGCCGGACACCCTGTCCATCGCCAAGGGCCTGACGTCCGGCTACATCCCCATGGGCGGCCTGGTACTCGGCAAGCGCATCGCCGAGGTGCTGGTGGAGCAGGGCGGGGTGTTCGCCCACGGCCTGACCTATTCCGGCCACCCGGTGGCGGCGGCGGTGGCCATCGCCAACCTCAAGGCGCTGCGCGACGAGGGCGTGGTCACGCGGGTCAGGGAGGAGACCGGACCCTACCTGCAACGCTGCCTGCGCGAGGTCTTCGGCGACCATCCGCTGGTCGGCGAGGTCCAGGGCGCCGGCTTCGTCGCCGCGCTGCAGTTCGCCGAGGACAAGGCGACCCGCAAGCGCTTCGCCAACGAGAACGACCTGGCCTGGCGCTGCCGCACCATCGGCTTCGAGGAGGGCGTGATCATCCGCTCCACCCTCGGCCGCATGATCATGGCCCCGGCGCTGGTGGCCGGGCGTGCCGAGATCGACGAACTGATCGACAAGACCCGTATCGCGGTGGATCGCACCGCGCGCGAGATCGGCGTGCTCTGACGCGCCCCGGTGGCCCGGCCTCGGCCGGGTCGCCTGCGACACGGAGCGTCCCCCCATAACGACGACGCGGCGCCTGGCGACCGCGCGCGGAACCGTTTCGGCCTCTGGCCGGCAACTGCCTCAGCAACATCACAACAATGCCAATCGGCTGTGGGAGTGTTCCATGTACAAGTCCTTGCACCAGTGCGCACACGTGTTTTCCCGGTTGTCCCTGTTCGGCCTGGCGTTCGCCGCGGCGGCCCAGGCGCAGAGCCAGAGCCTGACGGTGATCTCCTTCGGCGGCGCGACCAAGGCCGCCCAGGAACAGGCCTATTTCAAACCCTTCGAGCGAAGCGGCGGCGGGCAGGTGGTCGCCGGCGAATACAACGGCGAAATGGCCAAGGTGAAGGCCATGGTCGACGTCGGCAAGGTCAGCTGGGACGTGGTCGAGGTGGAGAGCCCCGAACTGCTCCGCGGCTGCGACGAGGGGCTGTTCGAACGCCTCGACCCGGCGCGTTTCGGCGACCCCGCGCAGTTCGTCCCCGGTACTTTCAGCGAGTGCGGGGTGGCCACCTACGTCTGGTCGATGGTGATGGCCTACGACTCGACGAAGCTGGCCAGGGCGCCGCAGTCCTGGGCGGATTTCTGGAACGTCCGCGAGTTCCCCGGCAAGCGCGGCCTGCGCAAGGGCGCCAAGTACACCCTGGAAGTGGCGCTGCTGGCCGACGGGGTGAAGGCGGAGGACCTCTACAAGGTACTCGCCACCCCGGAGGGGGTCGGCCGCGCCTTCGCCAAGCTCGACCAGCTCAAGCCGAACATCCAGTGGTGGGAGGCCGGCGCCCAGCCGCCGCAATGGCTGGCGGCCGGCGACGTGGTGATGAGCGCGGCCTACAACGGGCGCATCGCCGCTGCGCAGAAGGAGGGGGTGAAACTGGCCATCGTCTGGCCCGGCAGTCTCTACGATCCGGAGTACTGGGCGGTGGTGAAGGGCACGCCGAACAAGGCGCTGGCGGAGAAATTCATCGCCTTCGCCAGCCAGCCGCAGACGCAGAAGGTGTTCTCCGAGCAGATCCCCTACGGGCCGGTACACAAGGGCACCCTGGCGTTGCTGCCGAAGACGGTGCAGGAGGCGCTGCCGACCGCGCCGGCCAACCTCGAAGGCGCGCGGGCGGTGGATGCCGAGTTCTGGGTGGACCACGGCGAGGAGCTGGAACAGCGTTTCAATGCCTGGGCGGCGCGCTGAACGCGCTGCGCGTCGGCAAAAAAAACGACGGGCCCCAAGTCGTCCGGGCCCGTCGGGTCAAAGCGCTGACGGGGTGATCAGCGCAGCTCTTCCAACAACCCCTGCAGATACCGACAGCCCTCGGTATCCAGCGCCTGCACCGGAAGGCGCGGCGCCCCCACCTCCAGGCCGGAGAGGCCCAGGCCGGCCTTGATGGTGGTCGGCAGGCCCCGGCGGAGGATGAAGTCGAGCAGCGGCAACTGCCGGTAGAACAGCGCGCGGGCCTTCTCCAGGTCGCCGTCGAGCACCGCCTGGTAGAGCTGGCCGTTGAGCGTCGGGATCAGGTTCGGCGCGGCGCTGCACCAGCCTTTCGCGCCGGCCACGAAGGCCTCCAGCGCCAGCGGGTTGCAGCCGTTGTAGAAGGGCACCCGGCCTTCGCCGAGCAGGCGCAGCTTGTGCATGCGCTGGATGTCGCCGGTGCTCTCCTTGACCATGGTCACGTTGTCCACTTCGCGGACGATGCGCAGGATCAGTTCCACCGACATGTCGATGCCGCTGGTGCCCGGGTTGTTGTAGAGCATCACCGGCACGCCGATGGTTTCGCCCACCGCGCGGTAGTGCTGGAACACTTCCGCCTCGTTGAGCTTCCAGTAGGAGATCGGCAGGACCATCACCGCCTCGGCGCCGAGGGATTCGGCGAACTGCGCGCGGCGCACGGTCTTGGCGGTGGTCAGGTCGGAGACGCTGACGATGGTCGGCACCCGATGGGCGACGGTCTTCAGGGTGAAGTCGACCACCTCGTCCCATTCCGGGTCGCTCAGGTAGGCGCCTTCGCCGGTGCTGCCGAGCGGGGCGATGGCGTGCACGCCGCCGTCGATCAGGCGCTCGATGGAGCGGCCGAGGGCCGGCAGGTCGAGACCGCCGTCGGCGGCGAAGGGGGTGATGGTGTAGCCGATGATGCCGTGAATGGATGCGGACATTGGATGTACCCGTGACATTGAGTGGGAAATGCCAGGACGGACCTGGTGGGAAAGGTCGTTCAGCTCAGGCAGTCGCTGTTGCGCGGCAGGCAGCGCCGGGCGTAGTAGTTGAATGCGGCGCCGTGGCGCTTCGGGGTGGAGATCCAGTCGTGGGCCTCGCGCGCCAGGGCCGGCGGGATCGGCTTGATCTCCCCGGCGGCCATCGCCAGCAACTGCATCTTCGCCGCGCGCTCGAGCAGCACCGCGATCACGCAGGCCTCCTCGATGCTCGCACCGGTGGCCAGCAGGCCGTGGTGGGAAAGCAGGATGGCGCGCTTGTCGCCGAGGGCGGCGGAGATGATCTCGCCTTCCTCGTTGCCTACCGGCACGCCCGGCCAGTCCTTGAGGAAGGCGCAGTCGTCGTATAGCGGGCAAAGGTCCATGTGCGAGACCTGCAGCGGTACTTCCAGGGTCGACAGCGCGGCGATGTGCAGCGGGTGGGTGTGGATGATGCAATTGACGTCCGGGCGGGCGCGGTAGACCCAGCTGTGGAAGCGATTGGCCGGATTCGCCATGCCGTGCCCGTGGAGGACGTTGAGGTCTTCGTCGACCAGCAGCAGGTTGCCGGCGCTGATCTCGTCGAAGCCCAGGCCCAGTTGCTGGGTGTAGTAGGTCCCCGCCTCCGGGCCGCGCGAGGTGATCTGCCCGGCGAGCCCGGAGTCGTGGCCGGCCTCGAAGAGAATCCTGCAGGTCAGGGCCAGCTTTTGCCGGTCAGTCCACGTATTATCGCCGAGGCTGCTTTTCATCTGCTTCAGCGCGTGCTGGATCAGTTGATCCTTGGGTAATTCCAGTGTCGTAGCCATGCGAGGTTCCTTTGACGGAGCGAGTCGGGGGAAACGCCAGGCAGTTGCGCGCCACGCAACGACCCGGCTGTAAATGACACGGATCAAGTTATATGACACAAAGTGTCATTAGCAAGAGAAAAGTTTCATCGCCATCGGGAGAAGGCTGTCCTCAATGTCCATGCGCTTGAAATTGCTGAGAAAAAAACTCGGGGTCACGCTGGAGACCCTGGCCGACAAGACCGGCCTGACCAAGAGCTACCTGTCCAAGGTCGAGCGCGGGCTGAACACGCCGTCCATTGCCGCCGCGCTGAAGCTGGCGAAGGCGTTGAACGTGCAGGTGGAGGAGCTGTTCTCCGAGGAAAGCGACGGTGTCGACGGCTACAGCATCGTTCGCCGCGACCAGCGCAAGTCGCTGTCCAGCGGCGACGACGGCCCGGCCTACGCCTCCCTCGCGCAGCAGATCGGCGCCCGCGCGCTGTTGCCGTTCATCGTCCACCCGCCGCGCGATTTCAGTCACTCGACGTTCAAGGAGCACCTCGGTGAAGAGTTCATCTTCGTCCATGAGGGTCAGGTCGAGGTCGACTTCATGAACCAGCGGATCATCCTCGAGCGCGGCGACGCTCTGCATTTCAACGCACAGAAGCCGCACCGCATCCGCTCCCTGGGGGAGACCCAGGCGGAGTTGCTGGTGGTGATCCACAGCGACGAATGAGGCGACGGCTTCGGTCGATCGGATGCTTGCTAACGTTCTGTTCGATTATCGAACTGTTAATCGATTATCGGATTGTGAGCCCTCGGACCCCGGCGTAAGGTTCTCGTCACGTGCCGTCCAGGCAGCGCACAACAAGACGAGACCCGACCGATGGCTGAAATCCTCTCCCTGCGCGAAGCGGTGCGACGCTTCGTCCACGATGGCGACAGCGTCGCCCTCGAAGGCTTCACTCACCTGATCCCGACGGCCGCCGGCCATGAGCTGATCCGCCAGGGCAGGAAAGACCTGACGCTGATCCGCATGACTCCCGACCTGGTCTACGACCTGCTGATCGGTGCAGGCTGCGCGAAGAAGCTGGTGTTCTCCTGGGGCGGCAACCCCGGCGTCGGTTCGCTGCACCGCCTGCGCGACGCGGTGGAGAAGGGCTGGCCGCAACCGCTGGAGATCGAGGAACACAGCCACGCCGACCTCGCCAACGCCTATGTCGCCGGCGCCTCCGGGCTGCCCTTCGCGGTGCTGCGCGCCTACGCCGGCTCCGACCTGCCGAAGGTCAACCCGCTGATCCGCAGCGTCACCTGCCCGTTCACCGGCGAAGTGCTGGCGGCGGTGCCCTCGGTGCGTCCGGACGTCAGCGTGATCCACGCGCAGAAGGCCGACCGCAAGGGCAACGTGCTGCTCTGGGGCATCCTCGGTGTGCAGAAGGAAGCGGCCCTGGCGGCGAAGCGCTGCATCGTCACCGTCGAGGAGATCGTCGACGAACTGGACGCCCCGATGAACGCCTGCGTCCTGCCGAGCTGGGCGCTCAGCGCCGTGTGCCTGGTGCCCGGCGGCGCGCATCCGTCCTATGCCCACGGCTACTACGAGCGCGACAACCGCTTCTACCAGGACTGGGACCCGATCGCCCGCGACCGCGAAAGCTTCACCGCGTGGATCGACGAATACATCCGGGGGACCGAGGATTTCGGCGCCTTCCAGGCCAAGCTCGCGGAGGGCAAGCGATGAGCAGCTACAGCACCAACGAGATGATGACCGTGGCCGCCGCTCGCCGCCTGCACAACGGCGCGGTGTGCTTCGTCGGCATCGGCCTGCCGTCGAAGGCCGCCAACCTGGCGCGCCTGACTTCCTCGCCGGACGTCGTGCTGATCTACGAGTCCGGCCCGATCGGCGCCAAGCCTAGCGTCCTGCCACTGTCCATCGGCGACGGCGAGTTGGCCGAGACCGCCGATACCGTGGTCCCCACCGGCGAGATCTTCCGCTACTGGCTGCAGGGCGGACGGATCGACGTCGGCTTCCTCGGCGCGGCCCAGGTCGACCGCTTCGGCAACATCAACACCACCGTGATCGGCGACTACCGCCAGCCCAAGGTGCGCCTGCCGGGAGCCGGCGGCGCGCCGGAAATCGCCGGCAGCGCCAAGGAAGTGCTGATCATCCTCAAGCAGTCGCACCGCACCTTCGTCGACAAGCTGGCCTTCGTCACCTCGGTCGGCCATGGCGAGGGCGGCGACTCGCGCCAGCGCCTGGGCCTGCCGGGCAAAGGACCGGTGGCGATCATCACCGACCTGTGCATCATGGAGCCGGAAGCCGGCAGCAACGAGTTCGTGGTCACTTCGCTGCATCCGGGCGTGACCCGCGAGCAGGTGGTCGAGGCCACCGGCTGGGCGATCCGCTTCGCCGAGCGGGTCGCCGAGACGCCCGCGCCGAGCGAGGTCGAACTCGCCGCGCTGCGCGACCTCGAGGCGCGCACCGCGGCCGCCCATGGACAGAAGGGGAGCGACGAATGAGCCGCGAGGTATTCATCTGCGATGCCGTGCGCACGCCGATCGGCCGTTTCGGCGGCAGTCTTTCCGCGGTGCGCGCCGACGACCTCGCGGCGGTGCCGCTGAAGGCCCTGGTCGAGCGCAACCCGGGGGTCGACTGGTCGGCGTTGGACGAGGTGTTCCTCGGCTGCGCCAACCAGGCCGGCGAGGACAACCGTAACGTGGCGCGCATGGCGCTGCTGCTGGCCGGTTTGCCGGAGAGCGTGCCCGGCGTCACCCTCAACCGCCTCTGCGCCTCGGGGATGGACGCCATCGGCACGGCGTTCCGCGCCATCGCCTGCGGCGAGATGGAGCTGGCCATCGCCGGCGGCGTCGAATCGATGTCGCGCGCGCCGTACGTGATGGGCAAGGCCGATAGCGCCTTCGGGCGTGGCCAGAAGATCGAGGACACCACCATCGGCTGGCGCTTCGTCAACCCGCTGATGAAGGAGCAGTACGGCATCGACCCGATGCCGCAGACCGCCGACAACGTCGCCGACGACTATCGCGTGTCGCGTGCCGACCAGGATGCCTTCGCCCTGCGCAGCCAGCAGCGCGCCGGCAGGGCGCAGGCGGCCGGTTTCTTCGCCGAGGAAATCGTCCCGGTGACGATTCGCGGGCGCAAGGGCGACACCCTGGTCGAGCACGACGAGCATCCGCGTCCCGACACCACCCTGGAGGCGCTGGCCCGGCTCAAGCCGGTCAACGGGCCGGAGAAGACCGTCACCGCCGGCAACGCGTCCGGGGTCAACGACGGCGCCGCCGCGCTGGTCCTGGCCTCCGCCGAGGCAGTGGAGAAGCACGGCCTGACTCCGCGCGCGCGGGTGCTGGGCATGGCCAGCGCCGGCGTCGCCCCGCGGATCATGGGCATCGGCCCGGTGCCGGCGGTGCGCAAGCTGCTGCGGCGCCTGGACCTGGCGATCGACGCCTTCGACGTGATCGAACTCAACGAAGCCTTCGCCAGCCAGGGCCTGGCCTGCCTGCGCGAACTGGGTGTGGCCGACGACAGTGAGAAGGTCAACCCGAACGGCGGTGCCATCGCCCTCGGCCACCCGCTGGGGATGAGCGGTGCGCGGCTGGTCCTCACCGCGCTCCATCAACTTGAGAAGAGCGGCGGCCGGCGCGGCCTGGCGACCATGTGCGTAGGCGTCGGCCAAGGCCTGGCGCTGGCCATCGAGCGGGTCTGACTGGCACAACCGGGTCGCCCGCCGGGTATCAAGAGCGCGCGTCGCGCGGCGCTGCCCATGGTTCGGCGGCGGCGCGGCGCGTGTGCAGCGGAACAGGACGCTCCGTCGCACGGTCAGGATGAAACGGACCCTGTCGAGAGAACAACAGCATGACTGCCCCTGTTCACCAGTACAGCAACGAAGAACGCCGCAAGCGCATCTTCGCCATCGTCGGCGCCTCCTCCGGCAACCTCGTGGAATGGTTCGACTTCTACGTCTACGCCTTCTGCGCGATCTACTTCGCACCGGCCTTCTTCCCCTCCGACAACCCCACGGTGCAGTTGCTGAACACCGCCGGGGTCTTCGCCGCCGGCTTCCTCATGCGCCCCATCGGCGGCTGGATGTTCGGCCGCATCGCCGACAAGCACGGGCGCAAGACCGCCATGCTGATCTCGGTGGTGATGATGTGCGCCGGCTCCCTGGCGATCGCCTGCATGCCCACCTACGCCAGCATCGGCACCCTGGCGCCGGCGCTGCTGTTGCTGGCGCGGATGTTCCAGGGCCTGTCGGTGGGCGGCGAGTACGGCACCAGCGCGACCTACATGAGCGAGGTGGCGCTCAAGGGCCAGCGCGGCTTCTTCGCCTCGTTCCAGTACGTCACCCTGATCGGCGGACAGTTGCTGGCGGTGCTGGTGGTGGTGATCCTGCAGCAGTTGCTGAGCGAAGACGAACTGCGTGCCTGGGGCTGGCGGATTCCCTTCGTGATCGGCGCGATCACCGCGGTGATCGCCCTCTGGTTGCGGCGCTCGCTGAACGAGACCGCTTCGAAGTCGACCCTGGCGCGCAAGGAATCCGGCACCTTCGCCGAGCTGTTCAAGCACAAGCGGGCCTTCTTCACCGTGCTCGGTTTCACCGCCGGCGGCTCGCTGATCTTCTACACCTTCACCACCTACATGCAGAAGTACCTGGTCAACACCGCCGGGATGAGCGCCAAGACCGCCAGCGCGGTGATGACCTTCGCCCTGTTCGCGTACATGCTGATGCAACCGCTGTTCGGCATGCTTTCCGATCGCATCGGGCGCAAGACCTCGATGCTCTGGTTCGGCACCCTGGGCACACTCTGCACCTTGCCGATCCTGCTCGCGCTGAAGACCGTGAGCAGTCCCTACATGGCCTTCTTCCTGATCATCCTGGCGCTGGCCATCGTCAGCCTGTACACCTCCATCAGCGGCCTGATCAAGGCCGAGATGTTCCCGCCGGAGGTGCGCGCCCTCGGCGTCGGAGTGTCCTACGCGGTGGGCAACGCGATCTTCGGCGGCTCGGCCGAGTACGTCGCCCTGGGGCTGAAGTCGGTAGGGATGGAGAACGTCTTCTACTGGTATGTTTCAGCCATGTGCCTGCTGGCGCTGCTGGTCTGCGTGAGCCTGCCGGACCTGCGCAAGGTCAGCTACCTGAACGACGAGCCCTGACGGGCCGGGAAAAGGAAAACCGATGAGCGACGTACCCGCCAACCAGTTGTTCGATGCCTATTTCACGGCGGCGCCGATGCGCGCGGTGTTCTCCGACCGCGGCCGCCTGCAAGGCATGCTCGACTTCGAGGCCGCCCTGGCCCGCGCCGAGGCGCGCACCGGGGTGGTTCCCGCGACGGCGGTGGCGCCGATCGAGGCGGCCTGCCGCGCCGAACTGTACGACCCGCTGGCGCTGGCCGAGGCGGTCGCCACTGCCGGCAACTCGGCGATCCCGCTGGTCAAGGCGCTGGGCCGCCAGGTGGCGGCTGGCGACGCCGAGGCCGAGCGCTACGTGCATCTCGGCGCCACCAGCCAGGACGCCATGGACAGCGGCCTGGTGCTGCAACTGCGCCGCGCGCTGGCCTTGCTCGAGCAGGATCTGCAACGTCTTGCCGAGGTCCTGGCGGACCAGGCCGAACGGCATGCCGACACGCCGCTGGCCGGGCGCACCTGGTTGCAGCACGCCACCCCGGTGACCCTGGGCATGAAGTTCGCCGGCCTGCTCGGCGCCTTGACCCGGCACCGCCAACGCCTGCGCGAGTTGCGCCCGCGCCTGCTGGTGCTGCAATTCGGCGGCGCCTCGGGGACGCTCGCCGCGCTCGGCGAACAGGCCCTGCCGGTGGCCGCGGCGCTGGCCGAGGAGCTGGGCCTGGCTTTGCCCGAACAACCCTGGCACACCCAGCGTGACCGCCTGGTGGAGTTCGCCAGCGTGCTCGGCCTGGTGGCCGGTAGCCTCGGCAAGTTCGGTCGCGATGTCAGCCTGCTGATGCAGACCGAGGCCGGCGAGGTCTTCGAGCCGGCCGGCGCCGGGCGCGGCGGTTCCTCGACCATGCCGCACAAGCGCAACCCGGTGAGCAGCGCGGTGCTGATCGCCGCCGCCACCCGTGCGCCGGGGCTGGTCTCGACCCTGTTCGCGGCGATGCCGCAGGAACACGAGCGCAGCCTCGGTCTCTGGCACGCCGAGTGGGAAACCCTGCCGGAACTCTGTTGCCTGGTTTCCGGCGCGCTGCAACAGGCGATCGGCCTGCTCGAAGGCCTGGAGGTGGACGCCCAGCGGATGCGCCGCAACCTTGGCCTGACCCACGGCCTGGTGCTCGCCGAGGCGGTGAGCATCGCCCTGGCCCGTCGTATCGGCCGCGAAGCCGCGCACCATCTGGTGGAACAGTGCTGCCGCCGCGCCGTCGAGCAGCGCCGCGAGTTGCGCGCGGTGCTCGGCGAAGAGGCGCGAGTGAGCGCCGAGTTGTCCGGCGACGAACTGGACCGCCTGCTCGATCCCGCCCATTACCTCGGCCAGGCCCGCGCCTGGGTCGAGCGCGCGCTCGCCGAACATCATGCCCTGGGCTTCGAACCCCATCCCGCCTGACTGGAGATCCCTTCGTGCCAACCGTACGCCTCGCCGACGGCGACCTGAACTACTCCCTGGAAGGACCGGCCGGCGCGCCGGTCCTGCTGTTGTCAAACTCGCTGGGCACCGACCTGGGCATGTGGGACACGCAGATCCCCGCACTCACCGCCCACTTCCGCGTGCTGCGCTACGACACCCGCGGCCACGGCGCCTCGCTGGTCACCCCCGGACCGTACGCCATCGGCCAGCTCGGCGCCGACGTGCTTGCCCTGCTCGATGCCCTCGAGCTGCCGCGCGTGCATTTCTGCGGGCTATCCATGGGCGGCCTGATCGGTCAGTGGCTGGGCATCCACGCCGGCGAGCGGCTCGGCCGGCTGGTGCTGTGCAACACTGCGGCGAAGATCGCCAGCGACGAGGTCTGGAACACCCGCATCGATACCGTCCTGAAAGGCGGCGAGCAGGCCATGCGCGACCTGCGCGACGCCTCGGTGGCGCGCTGGTTCACCGCGGGCTTCGCCGAGCGCGAGCCGGCGCAGGTCGAGCGCATCGTCGCGATGCTCGCGGCCACCTCGCCGCAGGGCTACGCGGCCAACTGCGCTGCGGTACGCGACGCTGATTTCCGTGAGCAGCTCGGGCTGGTCCAGGCGCCGACGCTGATCGTCGCCGGCAGCCACGATGCCGTGACCACTCCGGACAACGCCCGCTTCATGCAGGCGCGCATCGCCGACGCGCAGTTGGTCGAGTTCGCCGCCGCGCACCTGTCCAACGTCGAAGCGGGCGACGCCTTCAGCCGCCGCCTGGTCGATTTCCTGCTGTCCGCCTGAGGAACCGCCGATGGACGAGAAACAACGCTACGAAGCCGGCATGCAAGTGCGCCGCGCGGTGCTCGGCGACGCCCACGTCGAGCGCAGCCTGGCCAACCTGACGCCGTTCAACGAAGAGTTCCAGGAGATGATCACCCGCCACGCCTGGGGCGACATCTGGACCCGTCCGGGGCTGCCGCGACACACCCGCAGCCTGGTCACCATCGCCATGCTGATCGGCATGAACCGCAACGAGGAACTCAAGCTGCATCTGCGCGCGGCGAAGAACAACGGGGTGAGCCGCGACGAGATCAAGGAAGTGATCATGCAGAGCGCCATCTACTGCGGCATTCCCGCGGCCAACGCGACCTTCCACCTGGCCGAATCGGTGTGGGACGAGCTTGGCGTGGAGTCGCAGCAGGCGTCCCGGTAGGCCGCCGGGCGGGGCTATCGGTAGGGCGAATGGCGTCGCAGGCGTTATCCGCCGAGGCGGCGCTTCCCCTTGCCATTCGCCGGCGTTTCCCGGAAGGTCGACAGCTCCGTCATCCCTTCGGTCCGCCATGAGCCGCAAGCTGCATATCCACGCGCCCGCGATCCACTACTTCGACATGGTGCGCCGCTGCCATTCGATCCGCGAAGCCGCGCGACGCCTGAACGTCGCCTCGTCGGCGGTGAACCGGCAGATCCTCAAGCTGGAGGACGAGATCGGCGCGCCGCTGTTCGACCGCCTGCCCGGCGGCCTGCGCCTGACCGGAGCCGGGGAGATCTTCGCGCGCCACGTCACCGTGGTCCTGCAGGACATGGAGCGCGTGCGTTCCGAACTGGACGCGCTGCAGGGCCTGCGCACCGGCCATGTGGAGATCGCCACCATCGAGGCGGTGACCAGCGACCTGCTGCCCTGCGTGCTCAAGGCGATGCGCGAACGCTACCCGGACATCACCGTCGGCGTCACCCTGCTCGGTTCCCAGGCGATACCCGAGGCGGTGAGCAGCGGCGCGGTCGACCTCGGCCTGGCCTTCGCCCTGCCGCGCAGCGCCGACCTGCAACAGGTCAGCGTCGGCCATTTCCGCCTCGGTGCCATCGTCTCCCCGCAGCACCCGTTGGCGCGACACCAGGCCATCGCCTTCGCCGATTGCGTCGAACATGGCCTGATCATGGCCAAGAGCGAGCTGTCCATCCATCACCTGCTGGCGCCGCTCCAGCGCCGTTTGCGCGAACCGCGCCGGGCGGTGCTGGAGAGCAGCTCCCTGGAGCTGTCGCGACAACTGGCGCGGCGCGGGCTCGGCGTCGCCTTCCAGACCCGCCTGGGGATCGAGGCCGACATCGCCCAGGGCGAGCTGCGCTTCCTGCCGCTGAAAGACAATGGCGGCATCCACAGCGACCTCGGCCTCTACGTGCGCACCGGCCGCTACCTGCCGGTGGCGGTGGACGCCCTGGCCCGGCAGATCGCCGAGGAAGTGCGCCTGCGCGAGCGCGAGGAAGCGCGCCTGAACGAGGCCTGAGCGGCGCTCGCGCCGATGCCAGACGGCTTGCCCGAGCTTGCTCGTTCGCTGATGCCGTTTCGGCATCGGTATGTTCGATATTCTGTTCTTTGGTCAGCGCGGCGAAGTGCCGATACTGCCCCGCGACCCCGGCGCGAAACCGGGGGCTGAGTCGCCACAAGAACAACAAGCAACCAGCAGGACACACAGCATGAAGAAGATGATGCAGGGCGCCGCCGCCCTGATCGCGCTCGTCGGCGCCGGGGAGAGCATGGCGCTGGAATGGATGAGCAACAGCGTCGGTTTCCGCTACGGCCAGCAATTCACCAACCCGAACAACCCGGACAAGTTCGCCAAGCGCATCTACAGCTTCACCCACGCCGACGGCTATCGCTACGGCAGCAATTTCTTCAATCTCGATGTGTTCCTTTCCGACAGCCGCGACTCGCGCAAGGGCACCGACCACGGTGGCAGCGAGGTCTATGCGGTCTACCGCCACCAGCTCTACGCCTCGCGGGTGTTCGACCGGCCGCTGGGCACCGGCCTGGTCAAGGACTACGCCTTCACCCTGGGCTTCGACGCCAGCCGCAACAACAACCTGGCTTCGGCCAAGAAGCGCGCCCTGGTGTTCGGCCCGACCCTCAAGTTCAACGGTCCCGGCGTGCTCGACCTGAGCCTGCTCTACTACCGCGAGAAGAACCACTTCGGCGTGCCCGGCGCGCGCCATCCCGACCACACCTTCGACACCACCTACATGCTCAACCTGACCTGGATGCGGCCGTTCAAGGTCGGCAACCGTGCGGCGAAGTTCCAGGGCTTCGTCAACTACGTGGGAGAGAAGGGCGAGGACTACAACGACAAGGACACCGCGGCGGAAACCCTGGTCCGCACCGCCCTGATGGTCGCCGCCCTGCCAGGCGACAAGCGCCAGCCGAACCTGTGGCTCGGCGTCGGCTACGAGTATTGGCACAACAAGTTCGGCGTCGACGGCGGCACCGGCAGCCGAACCTCTACGCCGACGTTGAACATGGAATTCACCTTCTGAGGCGATGCGCCGTCGCCCTACGCGATGCCGCCAACCCTGGGGTGGGGCGAATAACGCCACCGGCGTTATCCGCCGATACACCGAAACCCGGCGGCGGATAACCGCGAGCGGTTATGCGCCCTACGCGATGTCGCAGCCCTGGGGTGGGGCGAATAACGCCACCGGCGTTATCCGCCGATACACCGACGCCCGGCGGCGGATAACCGCAAGCGGTTATGCGTCCTACGCGATGGGGCAGTTTCACCCCGCATCCGCGTGACTGACCAACCCCTTCAGCAGCACCGCGGCGGTGGCCAGTGCAGCCGGCAGCACCAGGGCGGTCAGCACCTGTTCGAAGTTCCAGCCCAGGCCCAGCAAGGTGGCGCCGATCCAGGCGCCGAGGATGGCGCCGAAGCGGCCGATACCGAGCATCCAGGAGACCCCCGTGGCCCGCCCCTGGGTCGGATAGAAGCGCGCCGCCAGCGACGGCATCGCCGACTGCGCGCCGTTGATGCACATGCCGGCCAGCAGCACCAGGGTCGCCAGCAGGGTGACCTGGCCGAGGCTCTGGCCGACGCACCAGGCGAACACCCCCGCCAGCAGGTAGAACAGGCCGATCACCTTGTGCGGGTTGAAGCGATCCATCGCCCAGCCCACCGCTACGGCGCTGAGCACCCCGCCGAACTGGAACAGCGCGCCGATGAACGCCGCCTGCTCCAGGCTCGCCCCGCTATCGCGCATCAGGGTCGGCAGCCAGCTGGTGAGCAGGTAGACGATCACCAGGCCCATGAAGTAGGTCAGCCAGAGCAGCAAGGTGCCGGCGCTGTAGGTACCGGAAAAGATCACCGCGAACACGTTGCGGGCCTGCACCGTCTGCTGCTCGGGGACGTGGAAACTCCGTGCCAGCGCCACCTGCGCCGGGGCGATGGGGGCCAGCACCTGGCGTACCCGCTCGCTGCCGCGGTTGCGGACCACCAGGTAGCGCGCCGATTCCGGCAGGCGGAACAGCAGGACTACCGCCAGGACCAGCGGCAGCAGGCCGCCGAGCAGCAGCAGGCTGTGCCAGCCGAACAGCGGGATCAGCTTCGCCGAGACGAATCCGCCGCAGGCCATGCCCAGGTTGAAGCCACAGAACATGCTGGTCACCAGCAGCGACTTGAGGCGCTCGGGGGTGTATTCGGAAAGCAGGGTGGTGGCGTTGGGCATCGCCGCGCCGAGGCCGAGGCCGGTGAGGAAGCGCAGCGCCAGCAGTTGCTCGACGTTGGTGCTGTAGGCCGAGGCCAGGCTGAACAGGCCGAAGAGGAAGACCGCCGCGACCAATACCAGCTTGCGTCCGTAGCGGTCGGCCAGCGGTCCGGAACCGAGGGCGCCGAAGACCATGCCGATCAGCGCGGCGCTCATTACCGGACCGAGGCTGGCGCGGTCGATGCCCCAGTCCTGGGTCAGCGCCGGCGCGATGAAGCCCATCGCGGCGGTGTCGAGGCCATCGAGGAAGACGATCAGGAAGCACAGCAGGACGATCCGCCATTGGTACGGTGAAAGCGGCTGGGCATTGATGAAGGCTTGCACGTCGAGTCGTTCGACGGCGGGCAGGCTGGAGCTGTTCATGGGACGGATTCCGCGGCGAGAGTGAGGGCGTGGGACGAGGGTCGGACGCGTGGCTCAGGTGCAGGCGGCGGAAGGCAAGGCGTGCTGCGGCATGTCGGGATTCCCCTGTTGTTTTTGTAGCGGAGGCGCTCGGCCTGCCGGGGTGCAGACACATTACGGAGGGCCATGGGGAGTGGCAATCCGATAATCGTTTATCGGTTCGCTGATCGAACGGAACCCTGTGAAATCTCGACCTTCGCCAGGCTGTGAAAATCCGGAACCAGATTCTAGAATCCTGCCTTCCCTCGACTCAGGAACGTCCTTCCATGGCCGGTAGCCTCATCGAACGCGCCCTCGGCTTGCTCGAACTCCTCGCCAGCGATGCCCGCGGCCTGCCCCTGCAACAACTGGCGGACCGCCTGGATATCCCCAAGAGCGCCGCGCACCGCATGCTCGCCGAGCTGATCCGGCTCGGCTACGTGCGCCAGGACGACGACACCAGCCGCTACCGCCTCAGCACCCGCCTGGCCGCGCTGGGCTTCCGCTTCCTCGCGTCCAGCGGGGTGGTCGATCTGGTCCAGCCGGTGCTCGACGGGCTCGCCCGGGAGACCGGCGAACTGGTGCGCCTGGGGGTGATCGAAGGCGATCGCCAGACCTGGATCGCCAAGTCCCAGGGCGCCACCTCCGGGCTACGCTACGACCCCGACATGGGGCGCGAGGCGCCGCTGTTCTACACCGCATCCGGGCACGCCTGGCTGGCCAGCCTGAGTGACAAGGCGGCGCTGGCGCTGGTGGAGCGCCAGGGCGTAGGGGCGGCGCGGGACTTCGGTCCCAACGCGCCGCGCTCCAGGAGCGAGCTGCTGCGTTACCTGAAGCGCGCCCGCGAGCACGGCTATGCCTGGCAGATCGAATGCTCGGCGCCGGGCATGGCGGCGATGGCCGCACTGGTGTGCCACCCCGAGGACGGACGGGCTCTCGGCGTGCTCAGCGTGGCCGGGCCGAGCGCACGCTTCGGCGAGGCGCGCATGCACGAACTGGCGCCCCTGCTCCTGGCCGCGGCGCAGGACCTGTCCCACGCCAGCCAGGCGTCCGAGCTGTTCCGCTGAGCCATCCGGCCCGGCCCCAGTCCTTTCTCGACATCGGCGTTCGAATAGCGAACGCTTTCTTGCCTGCCACGGAGCCCGCATGCAGCGGGCCTTTCCGCACTTCCATGGAGGTCCTGGCGGCGCTGCCGTCTCGAAGCGCTCTTGCGCGGGGCCAACTCCTCGTTCAAATAATCTCCTTCGTTAAATCTGGAACGACGTTCTGGAATCCTGAGACGAACAAGAAAACAACGATTGGGGACCGCCTTGGACGCACCGCTTCGCATCGCCCTCATCGGCGCCGGCAATATGGGCCGCCAGCATTACCATCGCTTGCAGCGAATCGCCGGCGCGCGCCTGTGTGCGGTGGCCGATCCTCAGGGTCAGGCGTTCGCCGCGGACGCCGGCGTGCCCTGGTTCGGCGATCATCGGAGGTTGCTGGAAGAAGCCCGGCCGCAAGCGGCGATCGTCGCCAATCCGAACAACCTGCATGTCGCCACCGCCCTCGACTGCCTCGCCGCCGGGGTGCCGCTGCTGCTGGAAAAACCGGTCGGCGTGCAGCTCGACGAAGTGAGCGAGCTGGTCGCCGTCGCCCGGCGATCTGGCGTTCCGCTGCTGGTCGGTCACCATCGTCGGCACAATCCGCTGGTCGTGCGGGCGCGCCAATTGATCGCCGAGGGCGCGCTCGGTCGGTTGCTGTCGGTCACCGCGCTCTGGCAGTTGAAGAAGCCCGACAGTTATTTCGAGGTGGCCTGGCGTCGCGAGCCCGGCGCGGGAATGTTGCTGACCAACCTGATCCATGACCTCGACCTGCTCCGCTACCTGTGCGGGGAAGTGCGGGAGGTGCGGGCGCTGGCCGGCAACGCTATCCGTGGCCTGCCCAACGAAGACAACATCGCGCTGCTCCTGCGCTTCGCCAATGGCGCCCTGGGCAGCCTGACCGGTTGCGACGCTGCGGCGGCGCCCTGGAGCTGGGAGCTGGCAGCCGGGGAGAACCCGGTCTATCCGCGCCAGGCCGAGCAACCCTGCTACCTGCTGGCCGGCACCGAGGGTGCCCTGAGCCTTCCCCAGCTCCGCCGCTGGCGCTACGCCGAGGCCCGGCAGGGCTGGCACGACCCGCTGGCGGCCAGCGAGGAGGCCGTGGCGACAGGCGATCCCCTGCAACGCCAGCTAGAGCACTTCGTCCGGGTCGCGCGGGGCGAGGAAGCGCCATTGATGGATGCCACCGACGCCGCTCGCACCCTGGCGCTGGTCGAGGCGGTTCGCGAGGCCGCGCGCAGTGGCCGGGCCTGCGCGCCGGCCAGTTTCTGAACCGCTGACGATGAGGTAGTGCATGGAATCGAGGATTCTTTCCCTGGCGGCGCTCACCGTGCTCGAGCTGTCGCCCCCGGACATGGTCGAGGCTGCCGCCCGCGCCGGCTACAGTCATGTCGGCCTGCGCCTGGTGCCGGCCACCGTGGAAGAGCACCACTATCCGCTGCTGGCCGATGCCGGCCTGCGCCGGCGGACCCTGGCGCGGCTGCGCGACAGCGGAGTGCGCACGCTGGACGTGGAGATCCTGCGCCTGCGTCCGGACACCCGCGTCGGCGAGTTCGCCGCGGTGCTGGAGGTCGGCGCCGAGTTCGGCGCGCGCTATGTGCTGGTGGCCGGCAACGATGACGACGAACGGCGCAGCGCGGACAATTTCGCCGCGTTGTGCGACCTGGCGCGGCCGCTCGGCCTCGACCCGCACCTGGAGTTCATGCCCTGGACCGGGATCCGCGACCTGCGGCAGGCCGCGCGGGTGGTCGAGGCGGCGGCGCGGGATAACGCCGGCCTGTTGCTGGACGCCTTCCATTTCGACCGCTCGGCCAGCAGCCTGGAAGACCTGCGGGCGATCCCGCCTGCGCGCCTGGGCTACGCGCAACTCTGCGATGTCGTCGGGCCGCGTCCGACGTCGATGGACGAAATCCTTCGCCAGGCCCGCGAGGAACGGCGCTTCCCTGGCGATGGCGGGCTCGATCTGCTGGCGCTGCTGCGCGCCTTGCCGGAGAACCTGCCGCTGAGCCTGGAGGTGCCCGCGCTGGATCTGCTCGCGCGCGGCGTGGATGGCGCGGAGCGGGCGCGGCTGGCGATCGAGCGGACCCGGGCGCTGCTCGCCCGCCTGTAGCGCCACCGCGCAGGCAGGTTGCCCGTTTGCATAATGGAACGGGGTTCTATAGTTTCCAAACGTTGAAGCCGATCGTTTCTTTCCTCGATGGCGGGTACCGTCAGAATAAATAGCCTGCTATCGATTTGCCCTGGTGCCCGGACCCTCCGATGAACGCATCCACCTCCCCGCTGCCCGCCAGCGACCAGACCCTGCGCGGCATCCTGCTGATCTGTGCCGCGGTGTTCCTGTTCGCCAGCCACGACGGGTTGTCCAAGTTCCTTTCCGGTTTCTACCCGATCGTCATGGTGGTCTGGGCCCGCTACCTGGTGCACACCCTGTTGATGGTCGCCGTGTTCGTGCCGCGCAACGGCCTCGCGGTGATCCGCAGCCGCCGTCCGCTCATGCAGTTGGCGCGGGCGCTGTGCCTGATCGGCACCAGCCTGTTCTTCACCACCGGCCTGCGCTACCTGCCCTTGGCCGAGGCGACCGCGGTGAACTTCCTGGCACCGCTGCTGGTGACCGCGTTATCCGTGCCGCTGCTGAAGGAGAAGGTCAGCCTCGGCCAATGGCTGGCGGTGCTCACCGGCTTCATCGGCGTGCTCTTCATCGTGCGTCCCGGTGGCGCGCTGTTCACCCCGGCGGCGTTGTTCCCGCTCGGCTCGGCGCTGTGCTTCGGGCTCTACCAACTGCTCACGCGGATGCTCGCCAACAGCGACAGCCCGACCACCAGCAACTTCCTCGCCGGCATCTTCAACACGCTCATCATGAGCCTGCTGGTGCCGTTCTTCTGGCAGACCCCAAGTCTTCTCCACGGCCTGATGATGATCGCCCTGGGCGGTTGCGGCATGGGCGGCCACCTGCTGCTGACCCAGGCCTTCCGCCATGCGCCGCCGGCGACCCTGGCGCCGTTCAGCTATGGCCAGATCATCTTCGCCGGCCTGCTCGGCCTGCTGGTGTTCGGCCACGTGCCGGACGCCTGGTCGCTGCTCGGCATCCTCGTCATCTGCGCCAGCGGCCTGGTGGTCGCCTGGCGCCGTGGCCGCTGAACGCAACGGGGTCGGCGCGTAGGCTTCACAACAGGCTCAGCGGATAGCTGACGATCAGCCGGTTCTCGTCGAAGCGGGTATTGCTGCCCCAGTCGCGGCGCTGGCTGGAGTTGCGCCAGCGGACGTTGAGACGCTTGAAGGCGCCGCTCTGCAGCGTGTAGCCCAGCTCGCTCTCGCGTCCCCATTCGCTGCCGTCGTCGGTGACTCCGGCCAGGCGCACATGGTCGCCATGCAGGTAGCGGGTCATGAAGGTCAGGCCGGGTAGGCCGAGGCCAACGAAGTCGAAGTCGTAGCGCAGTTGCCAGGAGCGCTCGCCGGGATTGTCGTAGCTGGCGTTGTAGCTGTCGTTGGCCAGGGTTCCGCCGCTGGTGCCGTTGACCCGCATCCAGCCATCGTCGCCACTGACCTTCTGCAAGCCGAGATAGAGGGTATGCAGCCCGTAGCGCGCGGAGAACAGCGCGGAAACGGTGCGGTTATCGAGCTTGCCGGCGCGCGCGCTGCCAGCGTCGCGGCCACGGAAGCCGCCGAGGTTGGCGCCCAGCAGCCAGTCGCCGAGCGGCTGGCTGTGTTGCAGTTGCAGGTACTGTTGGCGGTAGATGTCCTTCAGCTCGGCGTTCCACAGGCCGAGCAGGCTGCGTTCGCCATTGAAGCGATATTCGCCGCCGGCGAAATCGAAGCGGTCGGAAGTGGCGGCTGGCAGGCCGAACAGCGACATGTCCTGCATGCTTGCGTCGTTGCGCGGGCTGTTGCCGCGGAACTGGCCGGCGTAGAGGGTCAGGCCGGCGATCTCGTTGGCGCTGAGCTGGCCGCCGCGGAAGGTCTGCGGCAGCGAGCGGCCATCGTCGGAGCGGAGGATCGGCAGCACCGGCATCCATTCGCCGATCTTCAGTTCGCTGTTCGACACGCGCAGCTTGCCGGCCACCGCCAGGCGTCCGAAGTCGTCGGCCGGGCGGCCGTCGTCGTGGGTTGGCAGCAGTTGGGTGCCGGCCGTTCCCTTGCCGCCATCCAGCTTCAGGCTGTAGAGACCGAGGACATCGAGGCCGAAGCCGACGCTGCCCTGGGTGAAGCCGGAGCGGGCGTCGAGGATGAAGCTCTGCGTCCACTCCTCGGCCTTGCCCTGGCTGGCATCGCCGACGAAGTTGCGGTGCAGGTGGAAATTGCGCGCGGTGAGGCTGGCCTTGGCATCTTCGAGGAAACCTTGCCCGGCATGGACTGGCAGGCCGGCGCCCAGGCAGAGGGAAGCGCAGAGCGCGCGGACGTGGCTCGGGTGCGACATGGGAGTGTCCCTTCGTTCTTGTTCTCTAGGCAGGGAGGCGCCCGGCGAGCGCCGGGCGCTTGGACTCAGGCTTCGATCCGGCGCGGGGCCATGAAGTACAGCCAGGTCAGGGCGATGAAGTACATCGCCGGGATCATGGTGAAAAGCACCGCGTAGTTGTTGTTCGTCGCGGTTAGTACGCCGCCGACGATCTGGGTCATGAACATCCCGCCCAGCGCCGCGCACATGCCGCCGAAGCCGAACACCGTGCTCATCAGGTGCTTGGGCGTGTAGTCCATCACCAGGCTCCAGATGTTCGCCGTCCACGCCTGGTGTGCGCCGACCGCCAGGGCGATGGCCAGCACGGCGATCCACAGGCCGCTGGCGTTGGCGGCGAACACCACGCCGACGATGGTGCAGGCGAACAGCAGCATCGACAGCAGGCGCGCGCGGATCGCCGGCATGCCGCGGCCGATCAGCCAGGACGAAAGGATGCCGCCGCCGACGCTGCCGAAGTCGGCGGTCAACCAGATCAGGATCAGCGGGATGCCCATCTGCGTCACGCTGATGCCCAGGCCGTACTGCTGGTTGAGGAACGGCGGCAGCCAGTAGAGGTAGAACCAGAACACCGGCGCGGTGATCGAGTAGGCCAGGGCGAAGGCCCAGGTGCCGCGGCGGCGGAGAATCTGCGAGAAGGGCACGCGGGTGGCGGGCGGCTCCTGCTGCTGCTGGATGTATTCCAGCTCGCTCTGCTTCACCCGCGGATGCTCCTCGGGGTTGTAGTAGTTGCGCCACCAGAACACCAGCCAGACCAGGCCCAGCGCCGACATGCAGAGGAACGCCGCCTGCCAGCCCCAGACGCCGAGGATCAGCGGCAACAGGGCCGGGGTGACCATCGCGCCGACATTGGTGCCGGCGTTGAAGATGCCGGTGGCCACCGCCCGTTCCCCGGCGGGGAACCACAGGCGGGTGGTCTTCACGCAGGCCGGGTAGTTGGCCGCCTCGGTCAGGCCGAGGATGAAGCGGCAGACCATGAAGCCCGCCGCCGAGGTCGCCAGGCCGTGGGCGCCGGTGGCCAGGCTCCAGAGCAGCACGGCGAGGAAGAACGCGCGCTTGACCCCGACCTTGTCGATGAAGCGGCCCTGGAGGATGAAGCCGATGGCGTAGCCGACCTGGAACCAGAAGTTGATGTTGGCGTAGTCCATCGCCGTCCAGCTCATCTTCTCGGCCAGGATCGGCTGCATCACGCCGAGGGCGGCGCGATCGATGTAGTTCAGGGTGGTGGCGAAGAACACCAGGGCGAGCATGCCCCAGCGCGTCCGGCCGACGGCGAAGGCGTTGCGGATCCTGCCGCCGCGGGATTCCCGCGGGGCGTCGGCGGCGAGCAGTCGAGAGCTGGAAGAGTGGATCATTGACGGGGCCATCCTTTCGGCGGCCGGCGCCTGGGCGCCCGGCCTGGATTTGTCGTTCTGGGTTGCACGCAGGCGGGCCAGGGGCCGCGCCGGTGTCAGCGGGCCAGGGGCGGTCGGGCCGGGCGAGCGGCGAGCGGACGGGATGGAGGGCGGACGGAGAGGTCGGCGATGGACATGAGCGGGTACCCGATTCTTGAAATTGTTATGTCGCGTGGGTTGCGCAGGTGCCCGGGGAAGAAGCGCGGAGCGCTTCCGGCAGATCGGGACGGCCTGCACGGGTGGCTGCGATGGTGCGCGATTGGTCGAAAAAGCGTCAATTCGATAATCGTGCTTCCGTTCGATATTCGAACGGAATACTAACCAGTTCGTACATTTTGCGTTGCCCGTCAGTTGGCGCAAACCAATAATCGGCTTGCCGGGCGAGCGGTCTCAGCGACCCGAAGTGGCTTCCCGGCGCATCCCGCGCGGGCTATCCGCGCCTCCGCCGTTCCGCCGCCGGCCCTCGCGCGGCGCCAGGCGCCGTAGGGCGCATTGAGGAGTCGAAGCATGCAGCGTTCGATCGCCACCGTATCCCTGAGCGGCACCCTGCCGGAAAAGCTCGAGGCCATCGCCGCTGCCGGTTTCGACGGGGTGGAAATCTTCGAGAACGACCTGCTTCATTACGACGGCAGCCCGCGCGACGTACGCCGGCTGTGTGCCGACCTGGGCCTGGAGATCCTGCTGTTCCAGCCGTTCCGCGACTTCGAGGGCTGCCGCCGGGAACGCCTGGGGCGAAACCTGGAGCGCGCCGAACGCAAGTTCGACCTGATGCAGGAACTCGGCACCGACCTGGTGCTGGTGTGCAGCAACGTCGCTGCCGATGCCCTCGGCGAACCGGCGCTGCTGGCCGATGACCTCCGGCTGCTGGCCGAGCGCGCCGCCGTCCGCGGCCTGCGCATCGGCTACGAGGCGCTGGCCTGGGGGCGCCAGGTGAACACCTGGGAGCAGGCCTGGGACCTGGTGCGGCGGGCCGACCAGGCGAACCTCGGGCTGATCCTCGACAGCTTCCATACCCTTTCGCTGGACGGCGATCCGCGCGGCATCGCCGATCTTCCCGGGGAAAAGATCTTCTTCGTGCAGATGGCCGACGCGCCGTTGCTGGCAATGGACGTGCTGGAATGGAGCCGGCACTTCCGCTGCTTCCCGGGTCAGGGCGGCTTCGACCTGGCAGGCTTCCTCGCGCCGGTCGTCGCGTCCGGCTATCGCGGTCCGCTGTCGCTGGAGGTCTTCAACGACGGCTTCCGCGCCGCGCCGACCCGCGCCAACGCCGTCGACGGCCTGCGCTCGCTGCTCTACCTCGAGGAGAAGACCCGCGAGCGCCTGCAACGCCAGATGCCGCACGTGGCGGTGGACGAGCTGTTCGCGCCGCCGCCGGCGAGCCTCTGCGACGGCATCGAGTTCCTCGAGTTCGCCGTCGACGAGACGCTCGGCGCGCGCCTTGGCCAGTGGTTGCAGCGACTGGGCTTCGTCAGGGCCGGCGAGCACCGTTCGAAGAATGTCAGCCTGTTGCGCCAGGGCGACATCAACCTGGTACTGAACGCCGAGCCCTATTCCTTCGCCCACGGTTTCTTCGAGGCCCATGGACCGTCCTTGTGCGCCACCGCGCTGCGCGTGCGTGACGCCGGCCAGGCGCTGGGGCGCGCTCGTGCGTACGGAGGCCAGCCGTACCGCGGACTGCTCGGCCCCAACGAGCGGGAAATCCCGGCGGTGCGCGCCCTCGACGGCAGCCTGCTGTATCTGGTCGACCGGCACACCGAGGGCCGCAGCATCTACGACAGCGACTTCGTGACGAACGACGCCGACACCTCCGGCCTCGGCCTGCGACGCGTCGACCACGTGGCCCTGGCGCTGCCCGCCGAAGGCCTGGACAGCTGGGTGCTGTTCTACAAGAGCCTGTTCGACTTCGGCGCCGATGACGAGGTGGTGCTGCCCGACCCCTATGGCCTGGTCACCAGCCGTGCCGTGCGTAGCCCCTGCGGCAGCGTGCGCCTGCCGCTGAACATTTCCGAGGACCGCAACACCGCCATCGCCCGATCGCTGTCCAGCTATCGCGGTTCCGGCGTGCACCACATCGCCTTCGATTGCGCCGACATCTTCGCCGCCGTGGCCCAGGCCAAGGAGGCCGGGGTCGCACTGCTGGAAATCCCGCTGAACTATTACGACGACCTCGCCGCGCGCTTCGACTTCGACGACGAGTTCCTCAGCGAACTGGCCTACTACAACGTCCTCTACGACCGCGACGCCCAGGGCGGCGAGCTGTTCCATGTGTTCACCGAGCCGTTCGAGGAGCGTTTCTTCTTCGAGATCCTCCAGCGCCGCCACGGCTACGCCGGCTACGGCGCGGCCAACGTGCCGGTGCGCCTGGCGGCGATGGCGCAAGCGCGGCGGGGTGTGCGCCGGGCCAAGCTGTGAGAATTGTCGGGGCTCCGGCAGCTGCTCTTCCTACAGCCGGGCGGGCCCCGCATAATCGGCCGCAATTCCCGCCGGCCACGAGTGAGTCACCGATGTCCAAGCCTGATCCCGCCCTCGTGGAGGAATCCGCTCCGCGCGGCAAGGGACGCAAGAACAATCCCGAGAAGACCCGCCAGGACATCCTCCGCGCCGCCATCGACGAGTTCGTCGCCCAGGGCCTCTCGGGTGCGCGGGTCGACGCCATCGCCGAGCGCACGCATACCTCGAAGCGGATGATCTATTACTACTTCGGCAGCAAGGAGCAGCTTTACCAGGCCGTGCTGGAGAAGCTCTACAGCGACATCCGCGGTATCGAGGGCACCCTGCGGCTGGGCGCGCTGCCGCCGGCCAAGGCGATGGAGAAGCTGGTGGAGTTCAGCTTCGACTACCACGACCGGCACGTGGATTTCGTGCGCATCATCAGCATCGAGAACATCCACAAGGGCGAGCACATCGCCAGCAGCGAGCTGGTGCAGAGCGTCAACAGCTCGATCGTCCAGAGCATCGCCGAGATTCTCCGCCGCGGCGAAGCGGAAGGGGTGTTCCGCGCCGGGCTGGAGGCGCTCGACGTGCACATGCTGATCAGTTCGTTCTGCTTCTACCGGGTGTCCAATCGCTACACCGTGTCGCGGATCTTCCGCACCGACCTGCACGACGCCGAGGTTCGCCAGCGGCATCGGCGGATGATCGGCGAGGCGGTATTGCGCTACATCCGTGCTTGACTGCCGTCCCCTCTCCCCTTGGCGGGAGAGGGGGGCCATTCAGTCGCCCATGCTGGCGAAGTGCGCCTGCATGCGCGCGGCGTCAGCCTCTACTCCGCTGAACAGTTCGAATGCCTTCACCGCCTGGAACACCGCCATGGTGCCGCCGTCCAGTGTGCGGCAGCCGAGGGCGCGGGCCTGGCGCAGCAGCTCGGTTTCCAGCGGAAAGTAGATCACCTCGGCGACCCACAGGTCGGCGCGCAACAGTTCCGCCGGCACCGGCATGCCGGGCAGCTTGGCCATGCCCACCGGGGTGGTGTTGACCAATCCCTGGGCGTCGCCCAGGGCGCCGGCCAGGTCGCTGCCGGCGAGCGCTCGTGGCGCGCCGAAGTGCTGGTTGAGGTTGTCCGCGAGGGCCTGGGCCCGCGCCGGGTCGACGTCGAACAGGACCAGCCGCTCGACGCCCTCGGCGAGCAGCGCGTGGGCCACTGCCGCGCCGGCGCCGCCCGCGCCCATCTGCACCACGCGCTGGCGCGGCGCGTCGGCCAGGCCGCGCCGAAAGCCCTCGGCGAAGCCCAGGCAGTCGGTGTTGTGGCCGATGCGCCGGCCATCGCGCAGCACCACGGTGTTCACCGCGCCGATGCCGCGCGCCTCGGCGGAGAGTTCGTCGAGCAGGGGGATGATCGCCTGCTTGCAGGGGAAGGTGACGTTCAGCCCGGTGAAGCCGAGGTCGCTGGCGGCGGCGAGCAGGAACTCCAGGTCGTCCGCCGACTTGCCCAGCGGGTCGAGATCGATCAGCCGGTACAGATAGCGGATGCCCTGGGCGTCGCCCTCGCGCTCGTGCAGGGCAGGGGTCCGCGACGCCTGGATGCCGGCACCGATCAGGCCGGCGAGAACCGATCGCGGCGCGCTCATGCGGCCGCCTCGAAACGCTCGGCGAAATGTTCCAGGGCCAGGCGGTAGCCGAGGCTGCCGAATCCGCAGATCACCCCCAGCGCCACCGGCGAGACGTAGGAGTGGTGGCGGAACGCTTCGCGCTGGTGGACGTTGGACAGGTGCACTTCGACCACCGGCAGTTCCACCGCGGCCAGGGCGTCGCGCAGCGCCACCGAGGTGTGGGTCCAGGCGGCGGGGTTGATGACGATGCCGGCGACCCGGCCGCGGGCCTGGTGGATCCAGTCGAGCAGTTGGCCTTCCTGGTTGGTCTGGCGGAAGTCCACGGCGAAGCCGCGCGTTTCGGCGAAGGCCGCGCATTCGGCGGCGATTTCGCCCAGGGTCCGCCGGCCGTAGGTCTGCGGCTCGCGGGTGCCGAGCAGATTCAGGTTGGGGCCGTTCAGGACCAATACCGTGCGCGTCATGGCGCAGCCTCCACAGCAATGATGTCATCGATGCCGGGAAAATGTACCGAACGGTTACTTTTGTAAACCGGACGCCGTCGCCAACGGGACGAAAGCGTTCGATTATCGGCGTCCGCTCACTCGCCTGCCGCCGGTTGCGTCGCGCCGCGGCCGCGCAGGGTCATGTCGGGCAGTGCCGAGGCCACCGCCAGGCCGAGCAGCGCCACCGCCGCGTTGACCAGGAAGAGCACCTTGAAGGCATCCGCGAGGACATGCTGGAGGATCACCCGGGCCGGCCCGCTGGCGGCGTCCAGGCTGCTCAGCAGGGCGCTCTCGGAAAAGCCCTGGTCGAGCCCGCCGCCGATCCGCAGGTGCTTGAGCAGGGCTAGCAGGATCGCCGACATCAGCGCCACCCCGACCGCCCCGCCGAGGGAGCGGAACAGCGTCGCGTTGCTGGTGGCGACGCCGATGTGGCGTTGCTCCACGGCGTTCTGCGCGGCCACCAGGCTGGTCGGGAACTGGGTACCGATGGCGATCCCGGTGAGCAGCATGCACAGCCCGGACAGCCAGTGGTCGCCGACCGGGACCAGGGCCAGGCCGGCGATGCCGCAGGGCAACAGGACGGCGCCGAGCAGGATCAGCGGCTTGTAGCGTCCCAGGCTGGCGGTCAGCCGCCCGCAGCAGTACGCGCCCAGCGGCAGGCCCATGACCAGCGGCAGCAAATGCAGCGCGGCGCTGTCGGCGCCGGCGCCGGTAACGCTCTGGTAGCGCAGCGGCACCAGCACGGTCAGCGAGATGGCCTGGAAGCTGGCGAAGAACGCAACCAGCCAACTGAGGGTGGCGGCGCGGACGGCGAACAGTTGCATCGGCACCAGCGGTTCGCGGAAGCGCCGCTCCTGGGCGACGAACAGCAGCAGGGCGAGCGCCGCCAGGGCGAACAGGCCGAGCAGCGCCGGGTCGCTCCAGGCTGCGCCCTGGCCGATCTGGGTGATGGCCAGGAGCAGCGCGGTGAGGCCCACCACCATCAGCACGATGCCCAGGTAGTCGATCACCGGTTGCCGGCGCGGCACCGGCAGGCCGACCAGGGTCCGCCGCGAGATGGCCAGCGCGAGAAGGCCGATCGGCAGGTTGATCCAGAACACCCAGCGCCACGACAGGTACTCGGTGAGCAGGCCGCCGAGCACCGGGCCGGCGACGCTGGCGATGGCGTACATGCTGCTGAAGTAACCCTGGTAGCGGCCGCGCTCGCGCGGCGGGACGATGTCGCCGATGATCGCCTGGCTCACCGCCATCAGCCCGCCCGCGCCGACCCCTTGCAGCACTCGCGCCAGCACCAGTTGGCCCATGCTCTGCGCGAGCCCGCAAAGCAGCGAGGCGGCGGTGAACACGACGATGGCGAAGAGCATCAGACGGCGGCGGCCGTAGAGGTCGCCGAGCTTGCCGTAGATCGGCATCGATACGGTCATCGCCACCATGTAGGCCGAGATCACCCAGGCCAGCAGGTCGAGGTCGGCGAAGTCGGCCGAGATCGCCGGCAGGGAGACGGCGACGATGGTCTGGTCGAGGGCGCTGAGGAAGATCGACAGCATCAGGCCGGCGAGGACGGTACGGACGGCGGGCGGGTTCTGGGCGAGATCGGACAAGACGGCACCTGGGGCGGACGGAACGCGAAGGCAGCGGGCATCATACTGCGCCTGGGGTAGGACAGGTGCCGGGGAATATCGATCCGAGGGTCGTCTTTCGTCGATATTCGCCTGCGCCAACGTTGCGTCCCGCCTTGGGAACGGTGCCCCGGCGTTGCGCCGGGGTGGCGCGGCCTACTCGATTTCCTCGTAGGGCAGGCCGACATAGTTCTCGGCGATGGTCGCCAGGCCCGCCTCGGAGCCCAGGTAGTACTCCAGTTCGGTCTGCTGGATGCGCTGGCTGAACGCGTCGGTGTCGGGGAAGCGATGCAGCACCGAAGTCATCCACCAGGAGAAGCGTTCGGCCTTCCAGATCCGCCGCAGGCAGATTGCCGAGTAGCGTTCCAGCAGTTCGCCCCGCCCTTCGCGGTAGGCCTTCAGCAGCAGCCGGTAGAGCGTGCTGACGTCGCTGGCCGCCAGGTTCAGTCCCTTGGCGCCGGTGGGCGGCACGATGTGCGCGGCGTCGCCGGCGAGGAACAGCCGGCCATGCTGCATCGGCTCGACCACGAAGCTGCGCAGCGGCGCGATGCTCTTCTCCAGCGAAGGACCGGTCACCAGTTTCTCCGCCACCTCGGCCGGGAGGCGCGCTTTCAGTTCCGTCCAGAAGCGCTCGTCGGACCAGTCCTCGACCTTCTCTGTCAATGGCACCTGTACGTAGTAGCGGCTGCGGGTCGCCGAACGCTGGCTGCACAGGGCGAAGCCGCGCGGATGGTTGGCGTAGATCAGTTCGTGGCTGACCGGCGGGGTGTCGGCGAGCAGGCCGAGCCAGCCGAACGGATAGACCCGCTCGAAGACCTTCAGCCGTTCCGCCGGGATCGATTGCCGCGAGATGCCGTGGAAGCCATCGCAGCCGGCGATGTAGTCGCAATCCAGGCGCAGCCGTTCGCCGTCGCGTTCGAAGGTCACGTAGGGGCGCTCACCTTGCAGGTCGTGCAGGCGCACCTCGGCGGCCTGGTAGACGGTAGTGGCGCCGCAGGCTTCGCGGGCTTCCATGAGGTCGCGGGTGACCTCGGTCTGGCCGTAGACCGTCACCGTCTTGCCGCCGCTCAGGCGCTTCAGGTCGATGCGCCGGCGCTGCCCGGCGAAGGCGATCTCCACGCCTTCGTGGACCAGCCCGTCGCGCGCCATGCGCCGGTCGACGCCGGCCTCGCGCAGCAGGTCGACCATACCCTGTTCCAGCACGCCGGCGCGGATGCGGCCGAGCACGTAGTCCGGGGTCTGGCGTTCGAGGATCACGTTGTCGATGCCGGCCTTGTGCAGCAACTGGCCGAGCAGGAGGCCGGACGGACCGGCGCCGATGATGGCGACTTGAGTCTTCATTGCGGATAGCCCTCTCGCTGTTATGGCTGGCCGGCGGCGCATGCGCCGGCGCTGATCTTGTCTGGAGGTGGCTGTATTTTTGTTTGCCGTGGGGTGCTATAGAAGGCAAATTGCCGATCTATTTCTGGACTTTTATAAAGTCTGTTCGGCAATCGGCCATTTCGCTCGGAGGGCTCGATGACGGATTCCACCCGCGACGTCCCGGTGTTCAAGCTCTACGGCGCGCCCCTCGAATGGCCGACCCCGGACCTGCTGCACTGCGAGTCGATCCCCGCCCGCAGTCGCCTGCACGACTGGGAGATCAAGCCGCACCGGCATGCCGATCTCGCTCAGTTGCTCTACGTGCGCAAGGGCTGGGCGCAGCTCCAGGTCGAGGGCGAGCCGACTCGCGTCGAGCAGCCCTCCATCCAGTTCGTACCGCCGTTGTGCATCCATGGCTTCCAGTTCTCCGAGCGCATCGACGGCTACGTGCTGACGCTCGCCGCACCGTTGCTGGCCCGCTTGCAGGCGCACCTCGGCGCGCAGCGCCAGGCGCTGGAAGCGCCGGGGCTGTACCCGGTGGGCGCGGACCGGCGCTATATCGACACGCTGTTCGACGCCATAGACGGCGAGTACGCCGGCGCTGCGCCGGCGCGCGAGCTGTTGTTGCAGTCGCTGATCGGCGTGCTGGCGGTGTGGCTGGGGCGGCAGGTGATGGTCCGGCGGGCGGAGGCACGGCCGGGTCGTGGTCAGGAATACCTATCGGCCTTTTCGCAACTGGTCGAGCGGCATTTCCGCGAGCACCTGGGAATCGACGAGTACGCGCGTCGCCTGGGCATCTCCCCGGCACACCTGAACGGCGTGGCGCGCCGCCTCAGCGGGCAGACCGCACTGGGCATCGTGCACCAGCGCCTGCTGCTGGAGGCCAAGCGCGACCTGGTCTACACGGCGATGACGGTGAACGAGATCGCCGACCGCCTCGGCTTCAGCGAGCCGGCCTACTTCACCCGTTTCTTCAAGCGCCTGAGCGGCGTCTCGCCGAGCGTTTTCCGTAAGGGCGACTAGTGTTCGCGGCGCAACTGGACGATCTCCAGCGCGCGCCCCTCGTCGTCGCGCGGGCGTCGGCCGCTCTCGACGAAGCCGCAGCGCGCGTAGAACCCCAGCGCCTCGCGGTTGGCGGCGTAGACCTCGACCTCCAGCGCGCCCTTCAGGGTTGCCGCGTGCTCCACCAGTTGCCGGCCGATCCCGCGCCCGTGGGCCGTCGGGGCGACGAACAGGCCGCCGATGAAGGCATCGAGCAGGCCGATGAAGCCCAGCGGCGTATCGCCGTCCAGCGCCAGCCAGGTTTCCGAGGCATCCAGATAATGATCGCGAACCAGTGCCTTCTGCTTCTGCAACTCGGCTTCGCCGAGGAAACCGTGGCCGACGCGCGAGGCCTCCAGCCAGATGGCGAGGGTGGCATCGCGGTCGGCGGGAATGTAGCGGCGGATCTTCGGCGGAGAGGACATGGCGGCGGCTCGCAACGGGAACAGCCGCGGATTATCGCGTGAGCCGGCGGGAAAAGGGCAGGGCCGGCATGTACGCTTCAGTCGCCGCGGATGTACTGTTCCAGTTGCTGGATCAGCTCGGCCTGCTCGGCGATCGCCGCCTTGACCAGGTCGCCGATGGACAGCAGGCCGAGCAACTGGCCGTCTTCCACGACCGGCAGGTGGCGCAGGTGGCGATCGGTCATCAGGTTCATGCAGGTGTCGACGCTCTGCTTCGAGTCCACGCTGACCACCGGCGCGCTCATGATCGCGCTGATCGGCGTACCGATGGACGAACGGCCCTTGAGGACCATCTTGCGCGCATAGTCGCGCTCGCTGACCACCCCGACCACCTCGCCATGGTTCACCACCAGCAGCGCGCCGATGTTCTTTTCCGCCATCAGGCGCAGGGCGTCGAGCACCATCTCGTCCGGTCCGATGGTGTACACCTGCTGGTTCTGCTTGGCGTTCAACAGTTGTGCCACGGTTTTCATGCGCGCCCCTCCGGAGCCGTTCTCACGTCCAGCAAGAATCGTAGACGGCGAGCGGATCGGCAAGCGGGGAAAACGGCATCGAACCGATTGAAAAACGTCATCGCCGGCTTCCCCGACGAAGGTAGGGCCTGGCGACGGGCCTCTTGCTCCGGTTGCCCGGCGACCTAATGCAGTATCCGCTCGAACCCTTCCGGACGTTGGCCGGTGACGTAGCAATGGCGATGCCGGTCGAGGCTGAGCGGATGTCCGGCGTCGTTCAGCACTTCGGCGATGCCTTCCAGATGCTTGTTCACTTTCACCTGGTATTCCTGCTCGGTCAGCGGCACGACCCAGAGCAGGTCGACCGGATGGGCGGACAGGTCGAAACCGTCGAACAGGGCGGCATCTTCGCCCAGCGGGGTCGGCAGGAGAAGGAAGTGACGCAGCAGGCTGTGCTCGTAGAGCGGGAAACCGAATGCCACGCTGTGTCCGTGGCCGAGGGCCAGGCGTTCGTGGAACGGCAGGCCGGCGAGCCACTGCAGGTGGCGCAGGTCCTCACCGCCGAGGACGTCAAGGTAGCAGATCAGCTCGCTGGACCAGCGCGCGCTGCCCATATAGGGCGCGAAGTGCATCCGTGCCTGGCTCATCCCCGCGGTGATCACCACGTGGTGCGGGCGCCGGCTGCTTTCCAGGCGGTAGCCGAACACCGCCATTTCCGGTGCCGTCACGCAGTGCCTCCAGAAGTCACGGCAGTCCAGGACGATGCTCGGCGCACAGCCGAAATGGTCGTCGTATTTCTCGCGCAGCCGGGCGATGTAGTCGTTCATCTTCAGTCCTCGGAGTGGGGCGGGTAGGGCCGGACATGGGCAGGCGCCGGGGGCGCGTCCGTTGCCATGCGAGGGCAATCCAGTCATGGCCGATCCTCGTTGCCGTTGGGTGACCAATGGAATGCGAACGGCGACTGCCGAGAAATCGGCTCGTTCCGAGAGAGGCGAGAGGCTTTCCTTCTTGGTGCGTAGGAAATCGCTGAGGGCAGCTGAGGGTATCTGTCGGGAACGGAAAAAAGCCCGTCGGGAACGGGCGAAGAGGGAAGCTTACCAGGGCAGCGGGAAGTGGCCTTCCGCGCGCAGGTAGTCAGGATCGGGGGTGAACGGGTCGATCTTCTGCCGCTCGCTGCAACCCTGGCGTTCGCAGTCCCGCAGGCGCTGCAACGGCGAGCGGTCGTCGCGCTGGATGCGGATGCCCGTGGCCGGCGCGCCGTCGGAAAGGCTGTAGCTGCGGCCGCTCTCGCAACCGGGCAGGATCAGGCAAAGGCAGAGGAGCAGGGTGGTGTGCGGGTGTCGTGGCATTGCGGGTCGAATGGGCTTGCGAAGGCCGCCCATGCTATCAATCGGCCAGCAAATAGGGGGCCGGATGGTCAGTCCATGACCGGGATGAGAGTTGCTTCGCAAACCCGGAGATGCCCTCGAAAGGCTATTGCGTCACGCGGGAAAGCCCGTCGAAGGCCCGCAGCAACTTGCCCAGGGCGAGGGTCAGCGCCTCTTCTTCCGGGCCGGCGCCGAGAGCCGCCAGCAGCCTTTCGTCGAGCCCTGCGACCTGTGCCAGGGCCTGCTCGAACACCGCCTGTGCCGCGGGGCTGCGGCGCACCAGCACGGCGCGACCGTCGTCCGGGTCCGGCAGGCGGCTGACCCAGCCGCGCCGCACCAGCCGTTCGATGGTCCGGCCCAGCGCGGTGCGGTCGGTCTGCGAGTGCTCGATGAGCACGCTCATCGGCACGTCACCGTCGAAGGCGTGGATGATCCGCAACGCACGCCATTCATGCAGCCCCAGTTCGAGAGGGGCAAGCAGGGCGGTGAGTTGCCGTTCGCGCTGGCGGACGATCTCCGTCATCAGGTACAGCGGGCCTTGGGGCAGCCCCAGTGCGTTCGTCTCGGTCATTGGCCCGGTCACCTTCCTCGATCCTCTTTCGCCAGGGCGGGGATTGTAGCGCTCAGGCGTCGGCGAATCCGTAGTCGCTCCAGCGTTCTTCGACTCGCCTGCGCAGCGCCGTCGGATAGGCGTGGCGGAACGACGCCGTAGCGGCACGCATTTGCCCGGCGAACTGTTCCGGGTACAGGCAGTTGATCACCAGCCGACCGCCGCTGCCTCGTGCCTTGTCCTCGGCATCGAGGTAGGGAACCATCGGGAAGTCACGGATCTGCGGGAAGGCGAAATGGTCGTGCAGCGGATGCGCGCGGGTCGCCAGCGCCCATACCACCTGGTCGATCTCGGTGACGTCGATGTCGTTGCCGACCAGGATCAGCTTCGGCACCAGGTGCCCGGCATGCGAGCCGAAGACGGTCTCGGCGACCCGTACGGCGAAGGCCGCGGCGTCGGTGCCCAGGGCCGCCAGGCGCTGCACGTCGATCGACAGCACGGCCCAGCAGGTCGCCGCCTCGTAGGAGCACCAGACCATGTCCACCGGCAGTCCGGCGTTCTGCGCCACGTCCAGCAGTTGCGCGGAAATCATGGTGCCCCAGATGGTGTGGTTTTCCTCCGGTGGCGTGCCGGCGACGCAGATCGGCAGGATCGGCTGGTCGCGGAAGCTCAGCGCATGGACGTGGAACAGCGGCTGCGGCTTGCCGGTGGGGAAGGAATAACCGTGGTATTCGCCCATCGGGCCTTCCAGCGCGGTTTCGTCGAGGCTGATCTCGCCCTCCAGGACGATCTCGGCATTGGCCGGAACCCACAGGCCGTTGGTCTGCGTGCGCACCACCTCCACCGGCTCGCCGACCAGGGCGCCCACGTAGCCGGCTTCGCTGACCCCCTCCGGCAACGGCATACCGGCCGCCGCGAGTGCCGCCGGCGGTGCGCCGAGGGCCATCGCCCAGGGCGTTGGCTTGCCCTGGCGGCGCCACTGCTCGCGGATGATGCCGATGTGCTGGGTGGGAATGGTCGGACCCGCCAGGGTGTTGCGGTCCACCAGCATCAGCCGGCCCACCGACCAGCTGTCCCAACTGCCGTCCGGCGTCTGTACCACGTGGAAACCGTAGGTGCCGAAATAGCGGCCGCCGTCCTGCTCATGGAGCAAGGGGACCGGGAAGCGGGTCAGGTCCACCTGCTCGCCGAGCCAGACGTTTTCCTGCACCGGCCCGCGCTCCAGCCGGCGCGGCGCGATAGGTTCCGCGCGCATCGCGGCGCGCAGCGTGGCCACGATGTCCCGTGGCCCGCTGTGTTCCGGCAGGCCGAAATGCAGCGCCAGGCGCGAATGGGCGCGGGCCCTGTCGGCGCGCAGGCCGGCCGGCGCGCCCAGTACCCGCGCGCCGGGCAGGCTGTCGCGGATGTTGTGAAACAGCGGGGCGGGTGCGCGGCGTTCGTAGACCCGGCGGGTGATGGCGCCGATCTCCAGGTTGGCGTCGACCTCGGTGTGCACGTCCACCAGGTCGCCCTGGCGACGCAGGTGGTCGACGAAGTGGCGGAAATCCAGGGCGCTGCGGTACATCGGCTGCCATTCCATATAAGTGCATGTGCACGCATCCTGTTGAGGGGTTCCAGGCGAGGTCAAGAAGTGCTGCGCTCCGTTTCGGGGGGCGTGGCACGCGGCAAACCCCTCAGTGGCCGCTCAACGCACCATATAGTCCATCTGCCATGGCCGCGGAATCACCAGCGCCAGCAACGCGAGAAGAGCCGCCAGCGCTGCGCTCGCCGCCATCGCCGCGAGGCCCAGTTGCTGTTCCAGCAGGGCGCCGAGCACCGCGCCGACGCACATGCCGCTCCAGGGCACCAGTTGCACCCGCCAGCCGTTGCGCCGCTCGCCCAGCAGCCAGCGGCCGAGGCCGCGGCCGAAGCGGGAGAGGGCGCCGGTGACGTAGGTCAGGCCGATGGGCAGGCCGTTGACCTGCTCGACCACGGCGTTGAGCATGCCCATGGCGAGGATCGCGGCGACCAGCGCCGGCACGTTCCAGTCGAATGGCCAGACCGCCGACAACGCCAGCAGCATCGCGCAGCAGACCAGGATCGGCGCCGCCCGGCGCCCGCTGAAGCGCGCCAGTATCACTCCCAGCGCGTTGCCGACGACGAAACTGGCCAGGGCGACGCTCAGCCGCACCAGCCCGCCGAAGTCGCCCTCGCCCAGCGATACCGCCAGGCGCGTGGTGTTGCCGCTCATGAAGGAAACGAAGTCGCCGGTGGCGAGGAAACCGATGGCGTCGGTCATGCCTGCCAGTACCGACAGCCCGGCCACCAGGCCGAGCCCGACACGCCCGCGCGTCCGCCGCAAACGAAGGCGCCGCGCGCTGCTACCCACCATGCTGTCTGGAAGCATCCGGAGAAACCACCCGCAGGAAGAGAAGGTCCGCCCCAGTGCGGACTCCCGATCTTAAGGCTCTCCCCAGGGAAAAGGCCAGGGGCGAGGCGGAGCGTCTGGGGCCGAAGATCCTGGGCAATCGGCAATGACAGTGCGGGGCGGGGCCTCAGATATCGAATACCGGTACCTGGTTTCCACCCAGTACCTCGATCTTGTCGGTCCGGTAGACCACCATCGCCTTGCTGCAGGTCACCGTGGAACGACCCTCTTTGCTGGCATTGAGATACACCGTGCCCTTGCCGGCGTAGACCGCTCTCGCGTTGGCGGCGATGCGCAGCTCGAGGGCCGCCGCTTCTCCGTCCTCGTCCCCGGCGAAGTCGCACCCGTAGAGGGCGATGGCCAGTTCCTTGCCGAACAGTTCGAGAAGGGTCGCACCAAAGGCCTGGGGCTCGACGAACTGCTTGCCCTGGACACGCCGGGCCATGACGTCCGCGGTGCTATCGCCGTGGGGGTTGCCCAGCCAGAGTTGGCCAGCCGTGCCGTGGGTGGCGATGAGGATCGTATCGATGAAGTACTGTTCGCCGCTCTCCGCGGCAACCTTGCCTAGATCCCGAACCAACTGGGCGTAGTTGGTATCGGCCTTGATCGCGAAGGCCGGCTTGTAGAGCTTGTTCCGAGCATAGGCGACGACCGCCTCCGCGAAGGCGCTGCCGGAGTCGCCTCTCCGGATCTCCTGCTGGAAGTCGTGGTAGATGACCAGGACCGCCCCTTTCCTGACCGGGCCGCTGAGCCCTCCCTTGACGATGTCGAGGGCGAAACGGAAATTGGCGCTGAGCACCTGGGACGCATGGGTAGGAAAGGTATCCGTATCGGTCAGCAGTTCTACTTCGGTACCGACCAGCACCTCCTTTCGTTCGTCGCCCTCCGCCCAGGGCGTGTCGTCCACATCCGTTCCGTAGATCCTTGCGTCCAGGTCGACCTCGACGAGCGTACTCACTGTGAAGGGCACCAGAAGCTCTTCCGGGCCGAGTCGATTCTTGACCACGGCGCCCTTGCCTTGCTTGGCGATTTTCGTGACTACGCCATGCCATGAGCGCATCCTGTTGCTCCTGTGGGAGTCCTGGTAGGAACGGCATCCGAGCATGCAGAACTATAGACGTGAAACGGCCAGCCCCGAGGAACTATCCGCCGATCGACCCTCCATCTGGCCCCGGCCTTGAGTGCCATTCCCGGCCGGACAGGATCGGTTGCTCTGGTCTCGCGGCGAGGGACAGGCGCTGCTCGGCGGAGCGGGTGGCGGCGAGGCAGGTCTTGTCTAGTCCTGAAATAGGTTTACACCTGCTCAGGTAGGCCGATAGGCCTCAAAACGCCCGATGCACCGCATCGGGCGTTTTGTTTTTCAGGGCCATGTGAGGCCGCTCTGTGTTGTAGATCTGCACGGCTTCAGCAACCATCTTCCTTGTCTGCTCCAGATTTTCAGGGCTACTCAGCAGCAGCTCTGTTTTGAGGATCCCGTTGATGCGCTCAGCTAGCGCGTTCTGGTAGCAGTCATATCCGTCAGTCATCGAGCACTGGACGCCATGCCGTGCATGCAGTGACTGATACAGCGCCGAGCAATATTGAATACCGCGATCCGAGTGGTGGACCAGTGACTGGCGACGCTGCCGTTTGCGTAGGGCCTGCCTAAAGGCTTGTGCAACTGACTTGGCATGCAGGCTTTCATGCACATGGTGACCTGCCCCCCGATTTCAGTACCACGTCAAACTTAGTAGAGTCCGTTTTCCGAGCAGGAGACGGCAGTGAAAAAGCGTTTTACCGAAGAGCAGATTCTCGACTTCCTCAAGCAGGCGGAGGCCGGTGTGCCGGTGAAGGAACTGTGTCGCCGACACGGCTTCAGTGATGCCTCGTTCTACACCTGGCGGGCCAAGTTTGGCGGTATGACCGTGGCGGACGCCAAACGGTTGAAGGATCTTGAACTGGAAAACAGCCGATTGAAGAAGTTGCTCGCCGAGGCCCACCTCGACATCGAGTCGCTGAAAGTGGTCGCCCGGGGAAAAGGGTAAGCCCGACAGCACGGCGGGAGGCGGTGCAGGAGATGCAGGCGCGAACCGGCATCTCCGAGCGTCGTGCCTGTCAGTTGATCGGGCTGTCCCGCTCGGTGTTGCGCTACCAGCCGCGAGCCAGTGTGCAAAACACCGAGCTGCAAGCCCAACTGGTGGAACTGGCCCAAGAGCGCCGGCGCTTTGGCTATCGCCGCCTGCACATCCTGCTGCGGCGTGCTGGCGTGCAGGTCAACCACAAGCGGATCTATCGCCTGTACCGCGCTGCCGGCTTGATGGTGAAACGGCGGCGCCGCCGCCATGGCGTCGCGGTGGAGCACGAACGTCTGAGTTTGCCGAGCGCACCAAACCAGGTCTGGTCGATGGACTTCGTCTTCGATGCACTGAGCACCGGGCGACGGATCAAATGCCTGACGGTGGTCGATGACTTCACCAAGGAGTCGGTCGGCATCCTGGTGGAGCACGGTATCAGCGGCTTTCGTGTCACACGGGCGCTGGACGAGATGGCGCGGTTTCGCGGCTACCCGAAAGCGATCCGCACCGACCAGGGGCCCGAGTTCACCGGCAAGGCACTCGATCAATGGGCCTATCAGCGCGACATCAAGCTGAAGCTGATTCAGCCTGGTAAGCCCACGCAGAATGCCTTCATCGAGTCGTTCAACGGTAAGTTCCGGGACGAATGCCTCAATGAGCACTGGTTCTGTTCGCTGGCCGAAGCGAGAATCCGCATTGCGGCCTGGCGGCGGGATTACAACGAACACCGACCGCACAGCGCGATTGGCAATCTCACCCCGGCAGAATTTGCTGCAAGTTGGCGAACTCGCCAGCAGCAACTGAAGCAGGAAAAATTAATATCAACCCCAGGGCCTACTAACTAGGCAGCGGTACTAAAACTGGGGGCAGGTCAATGGTGGCCAACAATTTTTCTGGAATACGCATCCGTTACCAGGCTTAGGTACAGCGGGCCGCTACTGGCTGGCAGGTAAGTAATGTCCGCCGCCCAAACATGCTCCGGTCCTGACGGGACAACCTGGTTCGGGCCTGACTTGAGTAGGTTCGGATGGCGGTAGAAGCGATGAAAGCTTTGTGTTGTCTTGTGATACGCCCGCTTGGGCAACACCAGCAAACGGCGCTCTCCCAGGACCTGAAATAGTCGGTCTCGGCCAATTTGGAGCCGCCTATCAGGCTGGCAATGCAGCAGATAGTGCAGCTTTCGTGCGCCTAGTCGTGGCTGACGTATCCGGATTTGTTGAACAAATTCGACAACCCGATCTGCCTGGCGTGCTTTGCTATCAGCAGCTCGATTGCGCTTGTAGTAAGCCTGTCGGCTCATGCCAAGAAACTGACAAGCCCTGGCAATGCTCAGTCCTGCGACTTGACCTTGCGAGAGGACTTGCCGGATCGCTTTTTTACGACCGATACACCGTAATCATTTTTCAGGACATCGACGACGGTCTCGAAGAACTGAGCCTTCTGGCTCATCAACTCAAGCTGCTGCTCAAGCTCTTTGATCCGCTGCTCTGGAGTGAGCGTTTTGGGGTCAGACATCGCGCAACTCTTCTCGGCCCGAATCGACGCCCCTTGGCTCCAATCCTGCCGACCATGCTTGCGCAACCATACCAGAACCGTCGACCGGCCCTGGATGCCATACCGCACCTGGGCCTGCTTGTAGGTCACCTGTCCTTGTCATCTGACGAAAACTCCATCTGGCGCGGGACACCATCGACCTACAAATCGTCCTGCCAGTCGGTGCTGGGTTTGAGGCTGCTCAGGAACTCTTCCAGGGCATAGTCTTCGCCGGGCGGCAACCGGGTCGTGAGCCGACTGGCGGGCGCCACCGGGTCGGCCGATGGCGGCGGACCGTCGCCGCTGGCGGTCTGCGGCAGCAGGTCGACGCCGAACGGGTCGTGAGCGGGCTTCTTCCCCGGCGTCGGCGAGCTGATGCCGATCAGGGTCGCCTGGTCCTTGCGCCGCAACGGCATCACCATGCTGCTGTCGCTGTTGAGGTAGCTGGCCATGGTCGCCAGGGCGATGCCAACGAAGGGCGAGGCCGCGCCGGTGTCGCCCAGGCGCTGGGTCAGGTCGTAGCTTTCCCGCGAGTCCAGCAGGTCCAGCGAACTCTGCGCGGCGCCCAGCGCCGGGGTGAGTTCGGCCAGCGGCGTGGCGTTCAACCCGCCGTCGTAGAACAGCCGGGCGGGCGCCGGCCTGAGCCCGGCACTGGCCGTCTTCCAGGCAGCGGCCAGTTGTGCGGTGAGAGCTTCGCGCTTGAGCCGTTCGCCGGTATCCGGGCGGGTCAGCGGCACACTCACCGGCCGATGCAGCCTGGCCAGCACCGGCAACGCATCCCACTGCTCCAGAGCCCGCTCGGTCCAGGGCTGGGGAATGAACGGCGTGGGGCGGAACTCAACCGGTGGCTTGCGCCAGCCCCAGCCACGGAACTCGGGGTCGATCCGGTTTTCGTTGACCTTGGTGTAGGGGGCGAACTGGCGTAGCCAGTCGACCCGCTCGGGGCGGCCGACGATCAGGGCGACCATGGTGTCTGTCAAGGTCCCCGGTACACGTGGGCCAGAACCTCCCCCTAATGATTTTAAAGGTACATCCCGACTCGATAAGGAACCGGCCATATTGAAGCCTTCGTTGGCGTACACCAACACTGCTGGCAAGTCTGGGTTGCGTTCGAACAAACTGAACAACGCCTCCAGTACTCCTTCAGGCGTATCGTTACAGATAATGCCATCCTGCAAATTGGCAATCCGATGCCAATGCAGTCCAGCCGGAACACGGAGATCATTGACTTTTACTGACAGGCTTTCCCGCGTCTCCTCCGGAGTGAAGCGTAGGTTAGGAGTGCTCGGATCCCAACTACGCACCACCGTCACCGTTGGTATCGGCCATTTCTCCAGAAAGTTTTTCAGCCCCAGTTCCAGGGCGTCCGCTTGGCGCTTTTCATACGCCATATCCTTGTCATCCGCAGACGTCGGATACTTCTTCGGGTCCATCGGCAGGATGCTGCCGACATGCAAGGCCTCGGCCTGCACCGCATTCTGCTCCTGCAAGGCCTTCCATACCTGGCCCTGGCGAAACACATCCAGGCTCATGCCTATGCTGAGCACATCCAGGGTTTCCAGGCGCGGCGAAGTTTTCGGAGCGTGATAAGCATCAGCGGACATGGCGGCCTCCTTGGCCGGGGTGTAAGCGGTAACGGACGTCGCTGGATTAACGAAACAACGCATCGAAGACAAAAGTGACTCGGCGGCATACCCAGCAGAACTGCTCAAAAGCAAACCGACGAGAGAGAGTGTTGAGAACGTCAAACGCATCAGCTCGCTCCTCCAAAACGCACCGGCCGGCTGTAATAGCGGTCTTCGATGGTTTGTGTCGCCACCAAGGAAGGCAGGCTGTCTCCTACTGTCACAGGGAGTTTGCCACTCTTGCGGTAGACTACAGTGGCGTCTATTAGCTCGCTATTTTTAGGCTCTTCCGCGTGATACAACGCTTGCACCTCTTCGCTCGGAATATGTATTTCGTCATTTGCTTGGCCATTTAGCCCCTTGTCCTTAGCCTTCCAATCCAACCGCCAATCCGCCACCCGACACAGATACTGATAGAAAACCACATCATCCACGCTGTCCCCGGCCCCGATGGCCAGGTCATAGGCCAGTACCCGCCGGTTATGCTCCGGGTTGTTGGGTATGGCCGAGTGGAACGACAAGGGCTCCAGATGGCCCTCCGCCGTCTGCAGGCGCAGCCGGGCCTCGTAGGGAGTTTCCGCGCGGGTGACCAGAACCATGCCGGTGCCCAGTTCACGAGCGGAAAACACATGGGTCTGCCGGGCCAGTTCCTTGCCTTCGTTCAACGCCCTCTCCACGCTGCGCGTGTCGCGCCCGTAGCGGTACGCCAGCGCGGTGTCCACCTGTTGCGCGACGGCATGCCCGCTGTCCTTTTCCTTCCAGCCGCCGTTGCTTACGCCGATGGCGGCGTCGATCGGATCGAGGGTATCGCGCACCTGATAGACGCCGCTGGCGGAGTTCTCTCCCGGCGCCGTGACGGTTCCGTCGAAATCGAATCGCGCTTCCGTCGGCAACGGCAGACGCGGCGCGGTCAGCAGCACGCTGTCGCCCTGGTCGAAGTTCGCCCGGCCGAATCTGTCCTTGCCGCCCAGCCCGGTGTCTTCCCAGGTCTTCTCGCCGGCCAGCAGAAGAGGGTAGACATGGGGAGGGGCGTGCCCGCCGATCTTTTCCTTCTCGCCATTGCGCTTGCGTACGGTGAAGATGCGCTGGTGAAAACCCTGCGGCAGCCCGGTCCTTCCCGGGAGCCCCTTGACCTGCTCAGCAATGCCGCGCCAGCCGATACCCTGGACGTTGGCAAGTCCCACCGTCTGGTCCTGGGGCGTGAAATACAGGTAGACACTGCCGCGATTGTCGCGCTCATCGAAGCTGAGCCGTTCCCCGTCGATGGTCGTCTGGCAGCCCAGGCCACCCACCCAGCCGGGACCGCCTATCGCGCCGTAGCCTTGGCAGTTGCGCAACGCGACGCTGCTCAGCGCGGGGACCGGATGGCGCCGGCCGCAGATGAACTCGAGGATGCCTTTGAGCGTGGCCAGCCGCGCCTCTCTGGTCTGCTGGCTGCTCCAGCCCTGGAGCTTCTCGTTGAGGGGTTCGAACAGGCCGTAGGGTGAGTTGAGCATGATCACCCCGTCCGCCGGCGCCACGCCGTCATCCTTGAGGAAGGCATGTGCCAGCAGGGTCAACAGGGTGCCCTGGCTGTGCCCGACGACATTGATGGTGTCGTCCGGGTAACGCTTGCGGATGATCTTGATCAACATGGCCAGGCGCATGGCCGCAAGGACCATGTACTTGCGCCCTGCCGCCGAAAACAGCGGATGGGTCATGGTGCCGCCGAACCAGTCCAGCGAGATGAAACCGAACAGCTTGCCGTTGAAACCCTGGCCCCACATGTCCGGCAGGTTGGTGGTGGCATTGACGAACTGCCCGCCTTCCTTGGTGCCGGACTTGTCCAGCCGGTTGCCGTTGCGGTCCAGCCATTCGCCGTGGGCCGCGGTCTTGTTGATGTATTGCTCTTCCTCGCGGAAGCCCCAGTAGAAAGGTACGACTACGCTGCGTACGGCGGCCCCGCCGGCGCCACTGGCGAACTTGCGCCGGTAGTAGACGGCGTCGGGGTTCTCCGCCTTGCCTTCGTCGTCCGCCGGCAGGCTGTAGCCCGCCGGCGTCAGGTAGCCGGGATTGGCCTGCCCGCCGGGCAAGGTCGGCGGCATGTCCAGGCGTTCGTTGAGCCCCTGGCAGAGCCCTCGCTCGATCCGTTCGTAGCAACCCGCGAGATCGTTGACGCCATGCACCACGATGGTCACGCAAGGCTTGGGCGGAGGCGGCACCAGGTGCACGTCGCCGCCCTTGGGCAAGGTGATGGACTGGGCAGAGACGATCGTCCTCGACCGAACCCTATCGTTCATGGCTTCTCTCCTTGCCGCTCCTCGGCGTTGCGTCGTGCCAGGCAGGTCGCTTCGTCGAGCAGCATCCAGTTGCCAGGTTCGCCGGCCAGGCAGAATTCGACGGCAATGCTGGAAACCGTTTGCCGGTGCCGACGGCTACGCTCGTTGAAATGAATGAATGCGTTGTAGCTCCCATCTGGCTGCAAGCGCTCCGGCCGGCGCAGGAGCACGCTGGAGCCGGGATAGTCGCCGAAGACCTCGATCTCCCCGGCACGCCACCCGGGCGGGAGCTCGATCCGCCACAGCGTTTCCTGGCAATGGCTGCCGACCCGCCGACATACCGAAACACGGGTGATCTCGACGTCGTTGGTTTCCGCCAGCAAGGGGCGTAGATCCAGGGTCACGCGCCCGGAGCCGGCGTGCACCGGGATCTGCGGTGGCAGTTTGGAAACGGCCAGGGCCTGGACGCTTCCCAGGCCGAACAGGCAGGCAATGAGCAAGGTCTTGCGTTTCATTGGTCAGTATCCCGTTGGGAAGTTTTTCAGTACGCCAGCGAACCTGCTGTTCGCAGAGGCTTCCCCGAACTCGTTCTTCTCGAGGAAATAATCTCGAACGATGTCTCCCTGCTGTTCGATGTTGTAGTCCTTCAACGTCTTTCCCGGCTCCAACCGGTAGGCGTACTGGTCGCCTAGGAGAAACTGCCTGGCTTGCTGGTAGGCCCCCACCAGAAGGACGTTGACGCCATGCTGGTGCTGCCAGACATGGGTCATTTCGTGGATGAACAGGCCCTGGCGCTGCAGGCTCTCCAGGCTCCAGTCCGCCACGCCGCGCAACTCCTCGCCGAAGTAGATGTGGCCGTTCGGCGCCATCACGTAGTCCTTGCCCTGCCAGGGGACATAGTCCTCGTCGCGCAGGCGGACCGTGGAATAGTCGATGGAGTCGCCGAATACGTCTTTCGCCAGGCTGATTTCCCCTTCGCTGAGAGCACGTCCGGCCTCGGCGTCGGGGCCACTCAGGAGCTTGCCGACTGCAACCGCCGCGCCAACCGCCGCTGCTATCCCGGCAACTGCGGAGGCGGGCGATTTCGTGTGTTTCATATCGACCTTGGCGATGTTCATCGCATCCTTCTGCAGCAGCTGGGTGGCGCCTTCGGCGTCGGTGACGCCCTCGATGACCTCGCCGTTGGCCATGGTGATGGTATAGGGCACGTTGGGCATGGCCGTCTGCCCGTCCAGTTGCTTGAGGACGAACCGCCGCTGCGTCTCGCCCACCTCGAACTGCGGCAGCTCGGCTTCCAGGCTGGCCGCGCCGACATGACTGTGCTTCGCCGCCTTGACCACGAAGTTGCCGGGCATGCCCAGCTCGATGTTGCCGCCCTTGAGGGTCAGGTAGGCGCCGCCGCACATCAGGGTGATGTGCTCCTTCGCGGTGACCAGCACGTGCTGCTGGCTGGCGCTGACCTCCACGCTCTGCTCGGCCTCCAGGCGGATGTCGTTCTTCTGCGCCTGCAGCAGCATCGGCCCCTGGTGGGTGATCTGGCGCAGCTCGCCGCCCTGGGCGAACAGGCCGATGTCGCTGCCGGCGTTGATCACCACCTTCTGCCCGGCGGTCACCTGCTGGTTCTGCCGGGCCACGCTGTCGACGTGCTCGCCGGCGGCCAGGGTCAGGCTCGCCGGCGTCGCCGCGGCGATCCCTGCCGGACCGCTCAAGGCGATCGCCGGCTTGCCTCCGTTGCTCTTGCCGGACTCGTCGTTGGCACCGTGGCCGAGGTCGCGCACGGCTTCCTGGAGGGTTTGCTGCGGCGCAGCGTCGTGCCCCACGCCCTGGTGCTCCCCGGCGTAGTCGCCCAGCTCGCGGGCCAGCTCCAACGCCGCCTCCAGCACCTGCACCACGACGCCTCGGTCGAGATGGCCGGCGCCGGCCCTGAGCTGCTCCTCGGTGCTCAGCAGCAGGCCCCTGGCCGCACGCACCGCGCCATGTTCGTCGGTGCGCAGTTCGAAGCCCTCGCCGCGCGGCTTGCCGCCTTCGGGCCGAGGATGGGTCAGGTAGCCCAGGCGCAGCGCGCTGGCACCGTGGTCGCTCATCAGCGCCGCACTGATCTGCGCCGTGGTGTCGTCGATGCGCAGCTCGTTGGCCCGGCTGCCCTTGTACTCCTTGCTCTTGATGGTGCTGAGGATCTTGTGGTCGGGCAGCGCGTAGGGCGGCCGGTTGGTCGCCCGGTAGGTACGCCCGGTGACGATCGGCTGGTCGCAGTCGCCGTCCAGGTAATCGACGATCACCTCCTGGCCAATCCGCGGGATCGCCATGTGCCCCCAGTCGGCACCTGCCCAGTTCTGCGCGACCCGTATCCAGCAGGTACTGAACTCATCGTGACGTCCCTCGCGATCCCAGGGGAACTGGACTTTCACCCGCCCCCACTCGTCGCAATGGATCTCTTCCCCTGCCGGGCCGACTACCGTCGCGATCTGCGGACCATCGATACGCGGCCGAGGCAGCGGTGCGGGACGCCATTCGACGTCCTCGGGCACCAGTTCGGCGCGCAGGTCGTAGCTCACCCCCAGAGGGGCGTCGGCGGACTCTTCCTCCTGGCCGGCATACTGGGTGCCGCGATGGACCACCCGCACCGGCCGCCACCAGGCGTTGAAGTCGGCACGCGGATGACCTTCCAGGGCAAAGGCGTGGCCCGGGATCAGCCGCGGGTCGTCGCCGCTGACCGATGCCACCCGCGCATCGCGCCGGTGCCCTCTTAGGCGGCTTTCGCTGAAAGGCCGGCCGGCGCCGCTCTGCTTGTAGCGACCGGGGTAGTCGTAGCGCTCGTAGGACGAGCCCTGATGCTCGAGCGCCTCGCCAGCGAGATGATGCTCCTGGTCGTAGGTCGGGCGCTTGAAGCTGTAGTCCCGCTGGGTCTGTCGAGCCGTACGAACATTTTCGCTGTAGCGGAAAGAATGAAGCACCGGCTGCGGGTTGTCGCCCTCCGGCTGGGCGCTGAACAGTACCGGGCCGCCGGCGATACGCTCCTGGACGTAGAGCCGGTCGCTGCAGACCAGGGTGTGGCGGTGTTCGTCGAAGCGGAAGTAGTAGACCAGGCCTTCCTCGAAGGCCAGCCGGTCGTGCAGGTAGTGATCGCTGTCGCCGGCCTGCACGCAGTATTCGCGTGGCAGGTGCTCGTGGTAGATACGCTGTTCGTAGTCGAGCACCCGGTGCTCCTTGAGCAGCGCCTGGAGAATCTCCGGAACACTCTTCTCCTGGAAGATCCGCCAGTTGCAGCACAGCTCCAGGCGCGCCAACTGCGGTTCCAGCAGCAGTTCGTAGCGGGTCCGGCGAAAACCCGAGCTGCCCTGGGTGAAGTGGCTGACGATGCCATGGACGTAGCGGGCCGGACGGCCGTCCTCCCAGAGGGTGAAGGTGCCCGGCTGGTCGAGTACCTGCTTGAAATCGATGGCGTTCTTGTCGCTGGCCAGCTTCAGGTTCAGGCGGAAAGGCTCGCAGAGCGCTTCTTCCAGTTCGAACTCGACGACATCGAACGCAAGGTTCCCTTCGCCAACGACGAAGGTGAATTTCAGGTCTCTTTGACGCATGGATCGTTCCCTGTTCCGGGTGGGCAGTTCCTTTCCAATCCATTGGAGGAGCAAGCCACGTTACTCTTGCTCAGCCGCTGCCGAAAGTCTTGGCTCGGTGTCTATTTCGCGAAGTAGCGGACATTTTCGGCTCGACGGAGAACCGGCCGTACAGGTGTACGACCGGTGTGCCTGTCAACTCACCCTGCGACCGGCGAGCGCCAGTCGTCGGAGCCGGAGGTGCCGGAGACTTCGTGGGTCCAGGTGATCTTGCGGTAGGTGAAGTGCACGTCTTCCAGGTGGGTGAAGTGGGCGTTGCCCGGGTCCTGGCAGTTATGCATGTAGTCCTTGATGTCGACGATGATCGCGTCTTCCAGGACGGTGGTGTAGTAGTGCTCCTGGGTGCCGGCGGCGGAGGTGCGGTACCACTGGATCTCGACCTTGGTCAGGCGCTCGCCGGAGGTCAGGGCGGCCAGCAGCAGCGGCGAGGCCTTGTCGAAGACCTTGGTGATGACCACCGGCTTGTGCACGCGCTGGCCGGTCGGCTGGCCGGACTGCGGGTCGCGCGGGATGATCACTTCGTGGTTGAAGCCCTGGACCATCACCTGGTCCTCGTGGCCTTCCTGGTAGGTGTTGCCGACCGAGTCCTCAGTGAAGGCGCCGGCGGTGATCAGGCCCTGCTTGGTGCCGGTGATGGACATATAGGCGGGGGTTGCCATGGATACGTTCCTTGTCGTTGAAAGTGCCCAGGCGATATGCCGGGGACATCGGTGCTAGACAAGAACCGTGCCACTAGTCTTGAAACTCTTTTCCATCAAGGCGTTATTGGGGGAAGCCAAAAACTCGCTGGCGATTCTCATGGGAAGAACACTGAAAATTGCGCAACTTTTTGCGCACCGCTTGCAAAAAGTTGCGCACTCTCTCGGAGCCCTTTGGGTATTTGTTCCCTAGCGTTCTATCCACAACGTTATCAACCAAAAAGTTGCACAATGGCTTTTGGATTGTGAGGCTGAATGGTTGGAGTATTTTCTGCCTCTGCCCCTATCCAAACAACGCTTCAGCACGCGTAGTCTGATTGTCCAAACGTTCACCAAGCCCAGCCGGTACAAGCTCACCTTTCCACCGTATGCGTGACCTCTCCCTCAGCCGGTATTCCCCCAATGGGGGCGAACCGCCGTTCAAATGCGGGTGGCCGGCTTGAAGTCGGATAGTCCGACCTCAAAACCGGCAAATCGCCGGTTTTGGATCTCCTGCATTGCAGGCAAAGGCTCGCTGCGTTCAAGCGCAAATACGGGAATATCCCGCATTTGAAAACCCGGCTTCAAAAGTACGCAAAACGTCCTTTTGACTGCGGACGAAATTCGTCGTCAGTCGGTGTTTTGTGCGTCTGTAGTGGTCAACCCATCCCGGACAGTGGGTTGAGTTTTTCTTCGGCCACCGCAGGTGGTAACCCGTCGTTGAATTGATGCGGCCTGATCCAGTTGTAGCGGTGCATCAAGTAATGACTGATGTCCCGTTGGGCCTCCTGCGCCGTCAGGTAACCCGTTGACGGGACCCACTCCGACTTCAGCCTGCGGAACAGGCGCTCCATCGGCGAGTTATCCCAGCAATTCCCTCGGCGACTCATGCTCTGCTGCATCCGATAGCGCCAGAGCCGTTGCCGAAACAGGCGGCTGGCGTACTGGCTGCCCTGGTCTGAATGGAACAGCACCTGCTGTGGCTTGCCGCGCTGTTCGTAGGCCATGTCCAGGGCCTTGATCACCAGTTCGGCATCCGGCTTGGCCGAGAACGCCCAGCCGATCACCCGCCGGGTATGCAGATCCAGCACCGCGGCCAGGTAGTGCCAACGGCCTTGCGCCCAGACGTAGGTGATGTCGCCACACCACACCTGATTGGGATGCTCGGTCGCGAATTCGCGGTTCAGCCGATTCGGGATATCCGGCCGCTCAACCGTGGCCTGTTTGTAGGCGTGCGAGCCCGGTTGCTTGCTGACCAGGCCCAGCTCACGCATCAACCGACGCACTCGGAAACGGCCGATGGTCACGCCCTCTTCGCGCAGCATGCCCAGAATGCTGCGGCTGCCGGCCGAGCCCCGACTCTGGCTGAACAACTGGTTGACTTGGCTGCGTAGCGCCACGCGGCGAGCATCGACACGCCGCCGTCGAAGACGGTGGACGTAGTAGCAAGACCGCGCCACATCGAAAGCTGAACAGACCACTTCCACCGACTCCTGCTCACTCAACTGGTCTATCAGCGCGTACGATCGAGTTCGTCCGACATCAAGAGAGCGGTAGCCTTTTTTAATATCGCTTTCTCCCGCTCCAATCGGTTGATCCGGGCTTCCAGCTCCTGGATCTTTTGCTGCTCAGGCGTCAACGCCTTGCTCTTCGGGGTCACACCCTGGCGCTCCGCCTCGAGCTGCTTCACCCAACGGCGCAAGGCCGAATCCACCACCCCCAGCGAACGGCAGGCGTCGATATGGCTGTAGCCTTGGTCCAACACCAGGGCCGCGGCCTCTCGTTTGAACTCGGCGGAAAACGTACGTCGTTGCTTGCTCATCAGACACCTCTCTCACGGCGAGGATTCTCGCCTAAATCGGTGTCCGGGATCAGTAGACCACTACAGTCCGAATTTCGGACGCACAAAATCCCCCAGATTCGGGGTATTACGAGAGTCTCGTAAAACTCTCACTCCAGCCACCGGCTGAAGCCGCCACTACAAAATATTCGTAGTGAACATGCCCTGATTTCTCAGGAGATGATCGCGCGACCGTGGCCGCAATTTTGTGGAGACGGCGACCCCGCTGAGTTACGGCCTCGGGCATTAACGTTGGAGCAACGTTGGCTAACGGTGGACTAACGTTGATCGCGTTACCGGGAAGGGGCGCATTTCAAGTGCGCCCCTTGGCGCGACCAGCGATGGCTCCGAACTGAGCCATGGGCTAACGCGGCGCTATCTCACAACCGCCAATGGGGGAAGTGAGGAAAATCCCACCTTGCCTGACCAATCGCCAGGGGATCGAACTTACCGGGAGCGACGCAGACCACCCGGTTGCCCTGCTGGAACTGACGACAGACATTTGAGCTGGCCGGCATAAAAAAGCCCCGCCTGAGCGATTCAGGACGGGGCTTTCCTTTAGGCTTACTGCACCCACCATGCACCCATGAGAGGTGGCTTGTGGCTAATGACTTTTGGTAAGTGCTTGATTTGTATGGCGCATCCGGCGGGATTCGAACCCACGACCCCTGCCTTCGGAGGGCAATGCGGTACAGATATTTAGGTTGGCGGCAAAGGTTCAAAAATGCCTCTAAGTACCGTCCTGCAAGGCCTTGGCCTTATGTCGCCGTCTGCAGTTTATAGCTCTTAGTGGTATCTAAGGGTGGTTATCTAGGGCACAAAAAACGAAATGGGCCCCAGCGATTTTGACACCTAGCCAGCCCCTAGCTCGTCCTGCTGCCTTCTCACCGAACCTGAATTTTGACAAGCGCCTGGCGGCCTACGGACAGCGACTTAGCCCAGCATGGTCATAGGTACTAACACTATCAGTAAGGCCTGCCGCTTTGGGCTTCCCCGCGTCCACACAAACCCGTTTTGTTGCCCTCTGCTGTTGCTTTACATATAGGCAACCCAGGAGTGCGCAGGCCCCAACGTTAGCGGTACTTTTCTGGTGGAAGACTCTACCCTTGCAGGGGCCAAGGCCGTGCAAGATGCGTCGAGGTTAGTGCGGCAGCTAGCTCACTCGTCCTTGGCGTTTATCTCGGCGGAGACCTTGCCAAACGACTCCCAGTGGCCAACCAGCTCATCCACGCGATCAGGAATGCGCGGTGACTTACTCAGCACCAGACAGCGGGTTGTACCCACATATTCCTCAAGGAGGTAGAGCGTGTCCCCAACGTCGACGCCCATCTCCTGCAGAACGTCGTCGGGTAGGCGAATAGCACCGTCGCCTTCCCAGTCCTCAATCACTACATGATTCCGCATCGTGACCCCAGGAAACGGTTGGATGGGTGTCCGCAGGGGGAAGCAACGGCGAGTCGTTGCCAGCGAACTCCCGCAGCACAGGTCGACAGAATAGCAAAAAGCTCCTGAGCTCAGAGCGCTATAACGACGCCGCCCCTCATCTCTAGCAGCAGCTTCTGGCACTTGAACTCGCCCCAGGCCTGCCAACTACCACCGCCGTTGTTGAGCTGAAAATCCCGCAATACCACCGGGGAAATTCACTATCCCCATGCCGCACCCAGCTAATCCACCAGCAGCTCACTGATAGGTCATCGAGACTTCGCTCTATAGCCACCGTGGCTGCGCTGGCTTGCCGCAGGATGCCAGTGGCAGTCCCGCAAAAACCACTGAGCTGCCACATACGCTCACAGGGATCTCTTCGCCGAACTAGCCAAATACACCCTCGTGACGACAGATCCCTCCGCCAAATCGCCAATATCCAGCGTGCGTCCCCGGAATAAATCGTTAAACCTCGACTGGCCTAGCCTTTCACTCACTTTATTTCGAACGACGCAGCTCCTGCGGACCATCAAACGAAGCCCACCCGCCAGGACAAATACGTATCATGAGGCAGCGGGTTAGCTTGGTAAGCTCGCTCTCAGACAACTCTTGTCAATGTGGCCGTCATGGAAGAAAGCGCGCAACAGCGTTCAGAACGCTATGTATCTGCCCGCAGCCAGCACCCCGCGTGGCTTTTGCTCGCCTCGCGTCGTGCTCCGCTCGTATTGGGTTGCCTGCGCACTCTGTTCGAACGGGCGCACGATGGGATCCCCATGGAGGATGCGCTGCAAGCGCTGTCCGAAATGCTGGCTGCTTATGCCAGCCAGGAGCTTTACGAGATCGACCCGGATGCAACGCATCTCCAAGCAGGCCGTGAACTTCGTGAATGGATCAAGCGGCGCCTTGTCGTAGAGCGAGAGGGCCATATCTACGCAACCGACGCGTTGGAGTCCGCCATCCAGTTCGTTGACTCGCTGGATAGTCGGATCATGACCTCCACGGCATCTCGCCTGTCGGTGGTCCAGCGCGAGATCGAAAACCTGGAAACGGGTCTGAACCCCAGCCCAACTGGCCGTATTGCCAGCCTGCGCCGCCGAATCCAGCATTTGGAGCACGAGCTAGCGCAGGTAGAAGCTGGCCACGTCATCGTGCTGGATGAAGCGCAGGCGATAGAGGGCATACGCGAGATATATAACCTCGCCACCAGCCTGCGCGCGGACTTTCGACGAGTTGAAGACTCTTGGCGCGAGGCGGATCGCGCCCTTCGACACTCCATCATCAGCGAGCAGTCTCACCGTGGAGAGATCGTCGATCGGTTATTGGATGGGCAAGATGCCCTACTCAACACACCGGAAGGGCGTGTCTTTGAAAGCTTCCAGCAGCAACTGAGGCAGTCCGCTGAGCTGGAGGCCATGCGTGAGCGCTTGCGCACCATCCTTCGTCATCCAGCGGTTCCAAAGGCTCTGAATCGTCCCCAGCAACGTGAGCTGCGTTGGTTGGCGTTACGCCTGGTTCGGGAGTCGCAGGCTGTGCTCCAAGCGCGCGCCCGAAGCGAGCGTGATGTTCGCGGCTTCATGAAGACGGGGTTGGCCGCCGAGCATCATCGCGTCGGACAGTTACTTAGCGACTTCTTCAATCTAGCGCTCAGCGTCGACTGGCAACGTCAGTCAGAGCGCCGTAAGCCTGTTCGTTTACCGCCGGTTGGCGTAGCCATTACCGGTGTCCCGGCAATAGAGCGTCTTCGCTTCAAGACCCTGGGTGACGATGACACGGGCGAGCTGGATCTGAGTTTAAAGCCTGCGGGGTTGGAACAGATTGATGACGACTTCTGGGATGCTTTCGACGGGCTGGATCGTGAAACGCTGATTCATGACACCCTGGCTGTGCTGGTGGAGCAGGGGCGCCCTGTGAGTCTCGGGGAGCTTGCGTCTTTGCTTCCACCTGATCACGACCTGGAAACCTTTGCGCTCTGGTTGGCGATGGCGCGTGAGGCAGGCATCGAGGTGCTGAAAGAGGAGCGTCAGCTTGTGGAGCTAGTTGAGGAGGATGAGCAACGCTGGCGCTTCAATCTGCCTTATGTCGGACTCGACCACGAGGCACTCAAGGGCATCGATTGGGAATTGTGAGCATGGCAGGGATCTTCGATCGAATTGCAGGCGCCTCTGGCGCCGACGAAACGGATCTGACGGTGGAGCCCATGGCGTTGGATGACAGCATGGATGATGAACAGCCTGTCATGAGCGCCGCTGTACAGGTCGATGAACGCCGGACGCCGCAACGGGTACGTGAGGCCGTACAGGAAATGCTCAAGTACGGGCTGCTGGAAGAAAGCCACAAGCCCAACCTGTATCGCTCAGCACTTTCCAATATCGAGGCGGTCGACAGAATCCTGGAGCCGCTCGACCTGGCCATGGGAGTCGACGAGGTTCGGGGGCTGGTGTTTGTTATCGTTCGCCAGGGCGAGGTGGCCGAGGAGGATGACTGGTCGCACCCCCTCGTGCGTCGGCAAAGGCTGAATCTGGAGCAGTCTCTGCTGATAGCCATTCTGCGGCAGCATTTCATCGCATACGAACAGGAAAGCGGTACGGGCGCCAGTCAGGCACTGGTAGCGGTTGATGAGCTGATTCCCCAACTGCAGGTTTACCTGGGCGAACTGGGCAGTGAGGCGAAGGAGCGCAATCGTATTATCACGCTGCTGGATCAGCTCAAGGGTCATGGTTTGGTGTCGGCTCTGGACGCCCATGATCGCGTCATCATCCGCCCCATCATTACCCACTTGGCCAACCCGGAGAACCTGCAGGCTCTGGTGGCATGGCTGCGCGAGCAGGTGGAGGGCGCGGCTACTCCGGTTGCTGGTGCTGAGGAGGATGAGGCGTGAAGCAAGCACTACTCTGGCGTGACAGCGAGACCTTCATTCTCAGCAGCATCGAACTCTATAACTGGGGCGGCTTTCAGGGCTATCACCGTGCCGAGATCGATCCCTCAGGCACCGCCGTGATTGGCCCAACGGGTAGCGGTAAAACGACGCTGGTGGACGCACTGATGACCTTGCTGTGCGCCAATCCGCGCTACAACCTGGCCTCCACGGGTGGACATGAAAGTGACCGGGATCTGGTGTCCTATGTGCGGGGAGTAACCGGCCCAGGGGACGGGGGTGTGGAGCAATCTCATATCGCTCGCCAGGGTAAGACGGTCACCGCCATTGCCGCCACGCTCGAGCGTGATGGTACGCAGGTTCGACTGGGTGCTGTGCTCTGGTTCGAGGGCACAAGCTCCTCGGCGTCCGATCTGAAAAAACTTTGGCTTTTAAGCGAGTCCCCCGAGCAGACGCTGGAGCATTGGCTGAGCCAGCATCACGCAGGTGGCATGCGGGCGCTGCGTCAGATGGAGAAGGATGGGACGGGTATCTGGCCTTATCCCAGCAAGAAAGCTTTCTTAGCTAGGCTAAGGGATTACTTCGAAGTGGGTGAAAACGCCTTCACCTTGCTCAACCGCGCTGCCGGCCTGAAGCAGCTCAACAGTATTGATGAGATCTTTCGAGAGTTGGTGCTGGATGATCGCTCTGCCTTCGAGCGGGCTGCCGAGGTCGCAAGCAGCTTCGATGATCTAACGGACATTCACCGAGAGCTGGAAACCGCTAGAAAGCAGCAGCGCTCATTGCAACCGGTCGCCGATGGCTGGGAGCGTTACAAGGCCTTGCAGCAACAGTTACACGATAAACAGACGCTCGAAGGCATTCTTCCGGTCTGGTTCGCCGAACAGGGGTATCGCCTGTGGTTGGCTGAAACCAACAGGCTTGAGAAGGCGCAAAAACAGGCCGAACTGAATCAGGAGCAATGCAGGGGACAGTTTGATATCCAGAAGGGCGTGGTCGATCAGCATCGTCAGCGCTACCTGCGAGTAGGCGGTGCAGAGATAGATCTATTGCGCGCGCGCATCGCGGATTGGGTTCGGGAGTTTGATAAACGGCGCCTGAAAGCCGAGCAGTACCAGCGTTTGGCCAAAGGGCTAGGACTCGTGGTGGAGTTATCAGCCGCTGCGCTCGAGGAAAATCAGCAGCAGATCACGGCACGCCTGGAAGTACTGGCCGAGCAAATTACTGAGGCACGGCAAAAGGCGTTCGATGCAGGCATCGTCCAGAAAGAACTCGATGGCCGCCTGCAGAGCTTGCAGCATGAGCGTGCCGAGGTTGAGCGACGGCCCGGCTCGAACCTGCCTGGGCATTTTCATGCTTTTCGAGGTGATCTGGCGCAGGCGCTTTGCGTCGATGAATCGGCCCTTCCTTTCGTCGCCGAACTGGTGCAGGTCAAGCCCGAGGAGCTGGCTTGGCGGGGGGCCATCGAGCGGGCAATCGGTAGCCACCGGCTGCGTATCCTGGTGCCGCAGGGCTCGTCCGAGGCTGCATTGCGCTGGGTGAACCAACGACACAACCGCTTGCATGTGCGCTTGTTGGAGGTCAAGGAGCCGTCATCGCGGCCAGTGTTCTTTGACGATGGTTATACCCGCAAGCTGACTTTCAAGGAGCATCCGTACCGAGAAGCTGTAAAGGTTCTACTGGCGGACAACGACCGACATTGCGTGGAAAGCACAGAGCAATTGCGTCATACCCCTTACGCCATGACGGCCCAGGGGCTGATGTCGGGCAAAGAGCGCTTCTTCGACAAGCAGGACCAGAAGCGCCTCGATGAAGACTGGCTGACCGGCTTCGATAACCGCGACCGTCTGGCCTTCCTGACTGAACAAATTCGCGAGGTCAATGAACAGCTCGCGCCTGCCAAGCTGGCCTTGGATGCTGCCCAGGGCGATGTCCGCAAGTTGGAGGATCAAGCTTCGCTGCTGCAGCGCGTCGAAGAACTGCAGTTCGAGGAGATTGATCTGCCGGGCGCCGAGCGTCAGCTGGAGTCGCTGCGTGCTCAGCTGGACACCCTGACACGCCCCGACTCTGACCTCGCCCTTATCAAGTCTGAGCTGGATGAAGCTGAGGCATTGCTGGACTCTCTGGATCGACAGAGGCAACAACTTATCGAGCAGTGCGGTCAGTTGAAAATTCAGTTCGAGCAGGCCGCATCCGCTACCCGTAAGGCTTATCGCGGCGCCGAAAAGGGGCTGAGCGATACGCAACGTGAGTTGGCGCTAGCGCACTTCCCGACGCTGAGCGCTGCTGACCTCGGCGATATTGTCGAGCTGGAGCGCAAGCATACGCATGAGCTTCAAGGGCAGCTCAAAGCGCTGGGTGAGAAACTGGGCGATCAGAAATCCGAGCTTGCCAAACGTATGTCCGACGCCCTGAAGGTTGACACTGGTGCGCTGTCAGAGGTCGGGCGAGAGCTGGTGGACGTACCAAAGTATCTGGAGCGTCTACGTGTGCTGACCGAGGAAGCCCTGCCCGAGAAACTCAAGCGCTTCCTGGAATACCTCAATCGTTCCTCGGATGACGGCGTCACCCAGCTACTTAGCTATATCGACCATGAAGTCTCGGTGATCGAGGAGCGTCTGGATGACCTGAACAGTACGATGCAGCGTGTTGACTTTCAGCCCGGGCGCTATCTGCGCTTGGTTGCGACAAAGGTCATCCATGCAAGCCTGCGCACCTTGCAACAGGCTCAGCGCCAACTGAACTCGGCGCGTTTCATCGATGATGAAGGCGAGAGCCATTACAAGGCATTACAGGAGCTCGTTGGACTGCTCAAAGATGCCTGCGAGCACAACAGGAATCAGGGCGCCAAAGCGCTTCTGGATCCGCGCTTCCGCCTGGAGTTCGCGGTCTCAGTGATTGATCGAGAAAGCAAGAGTGTCATCGAAACCCGAACAGGTTCTCAGGGGGGTAGTGGTGGCGAGAAAGAGATCATCGCCTCCTATGTGCTGACCGCTTCCCTCAGCTATGCGCTCTGTCCCGACGGCAGCAGCCGGCCGTTGTTCGGCACCATCGTGCTCGACGAGGCGTTCTCGCGCAGCTCCCATGCGGTTGCCGGTCGGATCATCGCAGCGCTGAGGGAATTCGGCCTGCATGCTGTCTTCATCACGCCCAACAAGGAAATGCGCCTGTTGCGCCACCATACGCGTTCGGCCGTCGTCGTTCATCGGCGCGGCGTGGAATCCAGTCTGGTTTCCCTGAGCTGGGAAGCTTTGGATGAGCATCATCAACAGCGCATCAAGGCCATGCATGAAGTCGCCCACTGACATCAGTCGCAGCCTGGCCAAACAATGGCAGCGCTCCAGCGTACGCTTGGAACGCTTGCTCAATCCCGGCAGCTGGCCGCAATGCTTCAACATCGGTAAGCCTTCGGCACGAGTCTTCGCTGAAAACATCCATGCGGTGCTCCAGCATGTGGAGAACTGGCGGAGCGTGAAAGTGGGGAAGGTCGACTGGGAGTCAGTCAGCTATCGAGCTGGGCTGGCCCCAATTTCCTTGCCGATGCGCTGGCACTTGCGTAGTCCCTCCGAATGGATTGCCGCGGCCAATGATCCAACGGTCAGCCGGGAGTACGCTCAACTCGAATATCTGGTCGAGCAGGTAGACAGTGCCTTTCATGCGCTGCTCGTGGCTCAACGCAGCCTGTGGTTGACGAAGCCGTCTGAAGAAGTCGTCGCCACGGCGCAACTCGCCACCCGCTTGTCGCCAGGCTGTGCCCGAGGCCGTCCACTGCGCCTGCTTGCCGAGCACGGCGTAGACACCAAGTTTTTCGAGCGTAACGCCAGCTTGCTGACCCGGCTCCTCGACGAGCGTTTCGAAGGCGCGGCGTCCGAGCAAGGCCTGACGACTTTTCTGGATGCCTTTGAAGAAAGCAGCCACTGGGTTCTGGTCGTTCCCCTTCAGCCTGAGCTGTTGCCCTTCAAGCGGCTCAGACTCACCACTGCGGAACTGGCCGAAACCCCACTTCCCGGTTCGCGATTGCTCGTGGTGGAAAATGAGCAATGCATTCACTTGCTGCCTGAGAAATTACCGGACACCCTGGCTGTGCTGGGCTCAGGACTCGATTTGCAGTGGCTAGCGTCCGCGCACCTGGCCGGGAAACAGATCGCATACTGGGGCGATATGGATACCTGGGGCTTGCTGATGCTGGCGCGAGCGAGACTCCATCAACCAGCAGTCGAAGCACTATTGATGGAGCAAGAGCTGTTTGAACAGTACTCACCGGTGAGCGCAGTCGTCGAGCCGACCAAAGCTCTGGATTCGGCCCCACCTGGTTTGCTGGCTGACGAAGCGGACTTCTATCGGTATCTGCTGGTGCAAGAACGAGGACGTCTTGAGCAGGAGTACCTGCCAAAGGAACAAGTTGAGCGCGCTATCGAGCAGTGGGCTCGAAAGATCCCTGTATAGAGCGGCTGGCGGTGGGATCAATAGCCCTGTAATCCTGAGACCGCCTACCCTTAAACCACAGCCTTCAGATATGCCTTCTCTGACATTTCCAACGTTGATCGCTTTAGGCGGCCGGTTTTCAGCGTTGGTCTGCAACGAGTCTTTCCACCTCGTCGACGATCTCAGCTGCGGTGCAGCCCAGGGGGATGGCTAGCTTGAGCAAGGTGGTAATGGTTGGCTGGTTGACGCCCCGCTCCATCAGGCTGACGTAATTACGCTGCAATTCTGCCTCATGGGCCAATTGTTCCTGGGTAAATCCTGCTGCGACACGCCGCCTGCGCAAGACTTTACCGAACGCCAATCCGACCTCCACGGAAGCCCTCCCTTAAAAGAGAGGACTATCTGGGTCGAGCCATCTGTGGTCTTCACAATATACTGTGAATTTGCTAAAACACCGCTTCGTAACCTGAAGCCATCATCGGTCGCCTCGCAGGCCGACTCTCGTTTACATGGTAGCGCTTGGCATGGTGGGTCGGCTTTACCTTATTCGCAAGGAGTGCGCGCTTTGCATCCGCCAATCACGTAAGCGGATCGAACCATCAGCAAGGGATGCTCATTGAGTCCGAGAGCAGCATTTTTACGATGCCCTGCCGCTCAGAAAGTAGTCCGTCCCAAACCAATGCCCCCAACACTTACAAGCCCTGGTTGTAGCGATAGGGCCAGAAGTAGCGCGACCAAAAGGTCTTCACCCATTTCCTTCCGCAAATGGATCGCGCCTCAATACGGGCATTACAAGACAAACTTACTGGAAAGATGATATGCGTTTCATAATTAAACTAGCGGCAACAGTCGTTGCTGGCACTCTCCTCGCCGGTTGCGGGGGCGAGGATTTCACAGGCAGCTATCGCGCTAAGAATCCGTCGAATAGCAAAGTTGAGCTAGTCCTTAATATCCATGGCAATGAAGCTGAGCTCATTGGGCAGGAGCTAGGTACTGGCCGCATCAAGCCGCTTGTCAAAATGACCGTCTCTGTCAAAGATGGAAAGCTTCTTCTTGACGACGTAAATAGTTCCGAACGCTTGGCCATGAAGCGTAATGTGGACGAGCAAAGCCTTGACTGCCTCAACTGCAAGATTCTTCGCATCAAGGACGATACGGTTTGGAAATATGACCCCAAAGGGCCTTATGACGTAGACCAGATGCTCAAAGATCAGGCCAGGAGGGACGAGGAGCAATTAAATGCCGAGCTTGCCAAAATACAGGAGAAAGCCTTGCAGCAGGGGATGCGGGATCTAGAAGCTCCGAAGCTAACTCCCTATGAAGGCGATTGGGTCTATCAGCGCACAACGGAACAAGACCCTTTGACCATCATGACCATCTGGCGCAAAAGCCAGATCAAAAGCTGGTCGTTCAAATTTGAGACCATGGATCGTTTGGGGCACGAGGTTCCTGGGTTCGAAGTTTCGGAAGCTGGGCTGAAGATTGGAACTGGCCCCAAGGCCCACCTGTATAGTCTTAGCCCTGACAAGAAAACACTGACCTGCATGGACTGCACCAAGCCCGAGCGCTGGCTCAAGGCTGATCCTAATAAAGACCTCAGCGATCGTTATTATGCCCGCCAGATGGCAGGCAACCCGTAAAACCTTTACCCGGATAGATTCCCCTGCCCAGCTTTACGCTGGACAGGGGTACCCTCTGAGCTTTTCTGCGGGGCCCAGCGTTTTCGATTTCACGCTGCTGGTGGAACAGTCAAAACAAGGCAGCTAATCCTTGGCTATCAAGCGTTTTGGCAAGCGCGCGCTAATCAAACGATGTTCAGCCTCCGTTCAGCAAGGCAGCCGCCATACCGTCCAGACGTTTTTTTGTCTTTTCCCAATGCGGCATGACCTGCTGCATAAGGCGGTAGAACCGCTCACTGTGGTTGTGTTCGGCGATGTGACAAAGCTCATGCAAGATCACATAGTCGATGCATTCGCGGGATGCTTTAACCAAGTGGGGATTGAGCGTGATACGGCCCGCAGGTGAACAACTACCCCACTGTGTTTGCATGCTTAGGATGCGCAGTGGCGGCTTGGCTGCAACCCAAAGGGCTTGTTGCAAGACAGCATCTAGACGTCGATCAAAAACCTCACGGGCGCGAGCTTTGTACCAGGCGTAAAGGAGTTCGCGGATCTTCTCTGCCGACCTGACTCGAACAGAAACCTCAAGCTTGCCCCGCAACAAACGCACCTGCTGTATCTCATCAGGCGCCTCAATCACCTTGAGCACATACTGCTTGCCCAAGTAGTAGTGGCTTTCCCCGCTGATGTACTGCCGCGGGCGAACGTGCATTAGCTGAGTTCGGAACTCACGAAGCTGCTCGTAGATCCAGCGACCGCGTCGTTTCAGCGCGGCCAATACCTGTTCATCGCTGGCCCCATCTGGCGCACTGACGCGCACGCGGCAGTCTGGATCGACCTTGATCAGAATGCGTGCAACATCGCGAGCCCTTCGCGCCCTTTCAACCTGTATCAACTCATCAGCATAGTGGAAGCTCAGCCAGCTCGACACTGCGGAGGCAGGTGGAGCGCTGATGACGATGGGTACACTCATAAGCCCGACAAGCCTACTCGCGTGATTTGGACCACCCACTCAACTATGGCCTTCGCCTGATCCATGCCAGCACCCACCGCTTTGCACTCCTTGAAGAGCAGCGGCAGTAGCTTCTTACGAATATCGCTTTCGATATTTTGTGGGTTGATTGAGTGCTCAGCCACTGAGGTCGTGACCATTTCATCCAGGCTGAAAGCCAGTTTTACCCAGTGCTCCTGTGCATGTTCATCAGCTGAAATCAAGGCCTCAGGAAGGCTCTTCTTGAAAATGCCGAAGTACGCCTGGGCATGCCGGTTACCTGCAAAAGCATCTGGCAGCTCATCGAGCTTGCGGGCCTGCACCTTCTGCTCAAATTCGTGGAATAGCAGGTATTGCTTGAGCGGGTGGTCAAATAGCTTTGCCGCCTCTTCGATGGCCTGGCGCAGCAGTTTGGAGAACGCCTCTTGGGCGTAGGGGTCATCACGCAACTCCTGCTCAATCATCTTGCTGACACGGGTCTTGATGATGTCTGTTTCGTTGCGCGTCTTTTCCTCGCTCCACTGTTCAGGCTTTTGCTGCCCCATCTTGCCGACTTCATAAACCCCAACGGGGTCTTTCACCTCGACGCCTACCACATGCTTATCCAGCAGCTTGCGTACCTGCTCGGCATACTGGTCGTAGTTCACCGTTTCACCGGCATCTTGTTTGGCGAGTTGGCGCAGACTGGAGAACTGTTTAAGAGTTTCCTTGTAATGAGCTCTGTCGGCATCGCTAAAGCTGGTGTCCTCGAAGAAGGATGCTGACTGCAAAGCGACCTTTAGGCAGGTAGCGAACTCGGTCAGCGCTTCATAGAAGTCGTCGCGTACCTTGAGATTCACATCAACCAGCTCACCATCGCGCTCTTGCATCCTAGGCACCAGTACTTGGCGCAGCTGTTCGATGTCACCTTTGTTTTTCACATCGGAGAATATCGCCCAGAGGTTCTTATGCAGCTGGGGTAGCCGTTTGTACTCGCTGCTCATCTGGTTGTAGAGGCCAGCGATGTCATTGATGTCATAGCCGCCCTGGGTGCGCGAGGCCAGATCCTGATACTTTTGGATCGTGGTATCCAGCTCGGAAAGGATGCCCCTGTAGTCGATCAGCAAGCCAAACTTCTTTAGTGGATGCAGACGGTTTACCCGAGCAATCGCCTGGATCAGGTTGTGCTCCTTAAGTGGCTTGTCGATGTAGAGCACGGTGTTTTTCGGCTCATCGAATCCCGTCAGCAGCTTGTCCACCACAATCAGGAGCTTGAGTGAGTCATCCTTGTCGAATCGCTCGATCAATTGCTTGGTGTAAGTCTGCTCATCCGTGCTGCCGACGTTTTTCTTCCACCACTGGGTTACCTCGGGTGAGGCCGCCTCATCCACATCGGTGTTGCCCTCACGGCTATCCGGCGGGCTCATCACAACGGCGCTCTCGAACAAGCCTGCCTCATCCAGGTACTGCTTGTATTTGATTGCCGAGGCCTTGCTGTCGCAGGCCAACTGACCCTTTAGCCCCTCGTCGATGTTCTTCACGAAGTGGTTAGCAATATCTAGAGCTATCAGGCGAATACGGTCATCCGCGCTATAGATTTGCCCCTTCTTGGCGAACTTGCGCTTGAGGTCGGCTTTCTGCTGCTCGTTTAGCCCTTCAGTGATTCGCTCAAACCAACTGTCGATGGCGCGCGCATTTACATCCAGATCAGGTATCCGCTCTTCATAGAGCAACGGTGTCACAGCCTGATCCTCCACTGCGCGCTGCATGGTGTAGGCATGCACGATGGGGCCAAACTTGTTCGTCGTCTTATCGTCCTTGAGCAGCGGTGTGCCGGTAAACGCGACAAAGGCCGCATTGGGCAGCGCCTGCTTCATGCGGATATGGTTTTCACCGCCTTGGCTACGATGACCCTCATCGATAAGCACGATGATGTCGGCACTGGTGTTCACGCACTGTGGCAGCTTGGTAGCGCTGTTGAACTTCTGGATCAGCGAGAAAATGATGCGCTCGTTGCCCTTACCGATTTGCTCAGCCAAGCGCGTGCCGGAAGTGGCCATGGCAGCCTCGCGATCCTTCTTGCCAGCCAGTTCGCCGCCCGAGGCAAACGTTTTGCTCAGCTGGCTTTCCAGGTCAACCCGGTCGGTGACCACCACAATGCGGCACTGCTTGAGAGAGTCATGCAGGATCAGCGCCTTGCTCAGAAAAACCATGGTGAATGATTTGCCCGAGCCGGTTGTATGCCAGATGACACCACTTTCACGACCGCCGTCTTTGCGTTTCTGATTGATCCGTTCAATCAGCCGTTTGATGCCGAAAACCTGTTGGTAACGCGCGACGATCTTGCCGGCCTTCTTGTCGAACAAGGTGAAGAAACGAGTCATCTCCAGCAGCCTGGCTGGGGACAATAGGCTAATGAGCAACTGATCTTGGCCTGTCAGTGCGAGCTCGCCGCCAGCGATCAGGTTTTCGTACCAGTGCAGATCAGCCGCTGGGCGATGGCTGAAAATTGCCGCCTTCTGCACACCAGTCAGTTGGCGATTCTTTAGCGTGTACAACTCAGAGGTAGAGATATCCTCTTCGCGCCAGGCCGCCCAGAACTTAGCTGGCGTGCCGCAGGTGGCATAGCGCCCATCGCTGCCATTGATCGACAGCAGTAGCTGGCTATAGGCGAACAGTTTGGGAATTTCGTCATGGCGCTGGTTGCGCAGGCTTTGCGAAACGCCTTCGTCGATTGTCGGGCCTTTTTGTGCATTGCCATCCGGGCGCTTGGCCTCGATTACGACCAGAGGAATGCCATTGACGAAGCAAACGATATCCGGCCTGCGCGCTTCCACACCGCCGCTGCGGAGCACGCGAAATTCTTCAGTGAAGATAAAACTGTTGTTGGCTGGATTGTGCCAGTCGATCAGCGCCACGGTTGGGCTGGCCTTTTTACCATCCACGAACTCCGTCACCGAGATGCCATACAGCAGATGGTTATAGAGCCGTTCGTTTGCAGCCATCAATCCTTCATTGAGTGCAGGGCTGCACACTTCACTGATCAGGTTGTCGATAGCTTTTGCGGAAAGCGGGTACTCACCGCCTCCAAACAGGAAGCGCCGCTTACTCAGCTGCTCACGCAGCACATCACGCAGCACCACTTCATCGCTCTTACCGGCCCGCGCAGCCAGAGCGTGCTCGGGTGACATGAATTCCCAGCCGAGGTTGCAGAGCAGTGCCAGAGCAGGAAGCTTTGCGCTGTACTCCTCCTGAAATTTCGGTGTTGGTGTCATGCGCTGTGATTCTCCGGGCGGCCATCCAGTTTTCGCTGAAAACCAATCAGCTCATGAATCTGGCTGCTGTGTGGGTCATAGACCCATTCATGATCAAAAAGGCTGGTTAAACGCTGAGTCATAAAGCAATCGCCTACGACCAGGGAATAGAAGCGGTTGCCATGAGTACGCTGCTGCTCAATTTGCTGGCGTAAATGCTCTGGCAAGCTAGCCATGATGAAGTCTGAAATCATCAACAGGTCTGCTCGTTCATAGGCTTCGCTTTTCATCACACCCAACGCATGATCCAATGCCGGGATCGCATCCGTACCGCCGTGAAAGGACATGCCCAGAAACTTGATCAATGCCTCCATACCAAAGTCGTCGCCAAGATCAAGCGTCTCGATGCCGGTGGAAAAATTAATCAAATAGCATGCTCGCTTTTGCTGCCTGGCCTTGCCTGCAATGAAGAGCGCCACGGCTTTGGCAACCGTCTCAGGCATACCGCTCATAGAGCCGCTGGTGTCGACACAGATCACCATTGGCCCTTGTTTAGCTGCCTCTTCAACGCTACGCAGCTCTTCTTTTTGGTGATGTTGCTGCACGCGCTGAATGCCCTGCATGTCAAAACACATCAGGCGTGACTCGACATACTTGAGGTCGAAAAGAATGGACGTTTCGGGGTCAGCCAGAAGTGCCAACTCGCTGGGCAGCACATGCTCGATGTCACGCCCTAGGCGAATGCCGATGATCTCTTCTCGCGAATTGATATCCGGTAACTCAATGTCTTGCGTATAGCGCACCTGGGCTCGCTCGATACGCTCGGATAACTCCAGCTGGCGTAGCTTGCCCAGCAAATCACATAGCGACCGAACACCCGGATCATTGGCCAAGTAGTTAGCCCACCGCTTAAAGCGCTCGATCTCTTGTGCAGAGAAATTGCCTTTGGACAGGTCAAGGAATATACCCGGGTCCAACCCCAGCATTTCCAACTGCTGTTGAAGCTGTTGCAGTAACTGCAGAAATACCTCGAGCTCCTCCATGAACTGCCGGCGCAGCATGGATATGCGCTCAAGCTCCCAGTCGGCCCGCGCTTTATCTAGCGCCTTTTGCCATTCGTCTCGCAAAAGGCGGGCACTTACGGTGCTATCGGCCTGACGTTTTTTGGTAACTGTTTGAGAGGCCGTCACCGCTGCTAGCTCACGCTGCCAAAAAGATTGATTGTCCGGCAGTTTGGCTACACGACAGAGCGCAACATACTCCGCAACAGCTGCTGCCAGTTCTGCACTCGAAACAGGGGGAGACTGGTTCCGGGTTTGCCAGTCCGATAGCTGCTGCTCATATAGCGCAAAGGGGAACTCAGCTTTCAGCTCTTCAGCCGAGGCCAGCTGCCACAGCCGAATCCTCTCTGCTACGTAATCTGCAGCCGAATCAGAGTTCCTTAATAGCGACGCGAAGATACGCTGAGCATTATCGCTAACATCCTTGGCAGCACTAGCCAGTAGATCTAGCGGCATAATTCTTCCAGCCGTTCGCAGTCTTTGATACGAAGTTGCAAACCTTCGATTTGTAGTGCTATTCCCGAAATTGCTAGAGAGATCTTATCTGCCGGCACAAAAGGCGAGCTCAGCTTAGTCTCGTAGGCTTTAAATTTTTTCTCTACTTTTTTCAGAGTGAAAGAGAGCTTCTCGCGAATTTCACTCACCGAAGAGGAAAGGGAGGTGATTAATCGTATGTTAATATCTTCCTTTCTGTCGCCTTTGTGAAAAAGAACTTCAGGCGTGAACTTAATGCTCAGGTAATCCACGTGGCCGTTAGATAAGGTGATCTGACAGGTTCCTTGTCCGTCAAATTTGCACTTAACACTTTTTTGTTCATTACCTTTATTGTCTAGCGGGTGGAACTCGTCTTTTATCTTGAGTCTATCTTTTGCGATGAATATCTCAAATGCTTTTTCGTAGTTGCTGTAGTAGCTATTTTTGGGCTTGAAGGTACCTTTGCATTGAAAGAAATCCTTGTTGGAGAGCTTTACCGTTTTGTAAATATCAGCAGAATGGAAAAGCTCCTTCTTTATCTCCTTGTCTAGTGCGTCTTTCTCTTTATCCAGTGCAGCCAAATCTATACCACTATCAAACCCACAGGCCTTTACCGCCTCCGCAACGATATCCCAGACAGCCTGACGATTTTCTTCATGAGTCCACAGGCAGTGCTGCAGCAGCAAGGCGTCACTATGGTTGGTTTCCTTGCGATCATTAAAAAAGGCTGCTGCCTTCATAAGCATCGCTGCGCGCTGCCAGCGGCGGTCGGAGACATAAACCTTGAGCGTTTCGTATTGCTGCTCCAGCTGTTCGCGGATCAAGTGAATGATGGTTAGCGTCTCAGCAGACAGCTTGACCTGATGCAATTGGGTCATCCATTCATCCCATTCGCTGGACTTCACCTGTTGAGCCGAGGGGATGTCGATTTTGGCTTCGGTCGGTTTGCTATTAAGTAGCTGATCGAAGTGCTGGGCTTCACGAATGGGCCCCACCATCAGCCTCACAATAAAGCGGTCATACAAGGCTTCTAGGCCTTGATTGGCATCTGGCGTTTCGTTGGATGCAGCAATCAGGGCCTTGAGTGGGGCTTTCTCAATGGCTTCACCATTACGGAACACATGCTCGTTAATCAACGTCAGCAGGGTATTCAAAATAGCTGGGCTGGACTTCCAGATTTCATCAAGGAAGGCGAAATCGGCCTTGGGCAGATAACTATCTGTTTTGCGAATGTAGCGATCTTCTTTCAGCGCTTTTATGGACACAGGGCCAAACACCTCTTCAGGTGTGCTGAAGCGGTTCATCAGGTATTCGAAATAGGTTGGCTGCTCAAAGGCGCAGGCTATACGGCGAGAAATCAGACTCTTGGCCGTGCCGGGTGGCCCGTATAAAAATGTATTCTGCCCGCAGAGTGCTCCCAGCAGGGATACCGCGATGATCTCTTCACGCTCAAACATGCCCGCGCTTACGCTGGCGACCAAATCCCCGATACGCTTTTGCAAACCCACATCCAACTCCTTGCAATCACTCGGCAGCCCTCATGGCTACCACATGGTCAAAAGCCGCCAGGTAATCTGACAGACAATGTAATTAAGCCTCAGTGTGCTGACCGACTTGCGCACGTATTCCGTTTTCGAAAGTCATCAGCAGCTTCATTTTCTCAACGATCAGGCCAAGCACTTCCTCTTCATCAAAGTGATCCAGCACCCAGCTAAAACCCAGGATGCTGTTGTTCTTCCCCTCACTCCATACTTTGGTTTCGTTGCCCGTGAAGAGCTTTCGGCCCTGCTCTTGCAGCGTCTCATCAACATCACACAGGTATACCCGTACCGATGGCATCATCGTGCTGTTGGCACCGCTCAGGTAGAGCACAACGTCAGACCACGTTTTCCAGTTGTCGGAGGCATAACGCAGTGCGGGGCCATTCTTCCAATTGTGCCGCCGGGTATAACGCGCATAGCCGGGCACCTCGGCATCGAGCTTGTCGAGCACCTTAGCGTCGAGGGCATCAATGACCTGATCCTTGAGGCGCGTCAGCTTGTTGATTTGATGCAGGTGCTCGATAACAAAGTTGACAGCTTTGGCGTCCATGGCCTTCTCCACAGTGATGTTTTCCAGGTGCAGCAGGAAATCGCGAGCAAACACCTGCCACTTATCTACAGGATGAGTCAGCATGCGCTGAGCCAGTTGCTGACGTGCAGCTTCAATAAATTGCGCATAACTCAGACCATGCCATGCGGCCCGCACGCTTTTGCCTGATGGTGAGAGCACGGCATAAAACAGCTGGCGTTCACCATCGTTGAGTTTGCTTTGAGCGAAGGCTTCATAGTCGGTAAAGGGGTTCACTTGTCCGTGGAAAATCTTGTTTTCCAAGAGCAGATCCCATCCATCACCTGGGAGCACTAGGTCGATTCGGTTGCTGTTATGGGTGACCACCTCGCGCTGGGGAGCCGCTCGCAAACTAGGCGTCAGTGTTGAGGTATTGGGCAGGCAACTCAGCAGCGCAGTGAGGAAGCACTCTTCCAGTCCATGCACCTGCGCTGGATTGAGGAAGAACGCCAGCAAATCAGTGGTGGGGTTTTCGTAGTAGCCGCGCCCACCCAAGGCAAAAATACTCGGCTCTCGCTCAGGCTGATAAAAGCGCTCGGCCTTGGTTAGCAGCGTGCGCAGTTGTTCCAGATCCATGATGTAACTCCATGATTGAGCGAGCGGGTAACCCGATTACTTGGATTTCTTCTTAGCACTCAGGCGCTTTTCCAGGCGCTCCAGCTCTGCCAGTTCTTGAGCATCAGCGGCCAGGGCTTCGGCGTGTCGGCGGTTTTGATCGAATTGCTCATAACGCTCATGCGCCAGCTGTTTCATCTGCTCATGGCTGACGCTGCCGGCTGTGCGTAGCAGCGGTTGTTCGTTGAAGGCCATGAAGCTGTCGATGTATTGCCGCCAATCGGCGAGCATCAAGTGCTTACGCTGCTCGGCGCGCAGCTCGGCGAAGTCGAGGAACATGCCGACCAAGCGATTGAGCTGGTCTAGTTCCTCGGCATTCAGGTAGTTCTTGGCCACCACAACATCGGCCTTGCGCACCCGGTCGCCCTTGAAACTAAGCAGGTTCATATTGGGTGCGCTGGCATCGGCGCGCTGCACTATCAGCTCGGCGGCGGTGTGGCCGGTAACGGCGAAGAACAGCTTGTTCTGCACTTCGGCAAACAAGCGGGCGGTGTCCTGCTCATTGGCGCGGTAATCCTCGGCCAGAGTGAAGAGATCACGTACCTTTTGGTAGAAGCGCTTCTCCGAGGCCCGTATGTCACGGATGCGCTTGAGCAGCTCATCGAAGTAGTCCCAGCGGGGCTCCTTCAAGCGGGCGTCGTCCATCACGAAGCCCTTCTGCAGGTACTCACCCAAGGTGCGGGTGGCCCACTGACGAAACTGGGTGCCACGAGTTGAGCGCACCCGGTAGCCCACGGCGATGATCATCGGCAGAGCGTAGAGGTGGGTGAGGTAGTCTTTGCCATCGGCGGCAGTAGTAAACTTCTGGTTTACAACTGCCCCTTCAGCCAGCTCCCCATCAGCGATGATGGCCTGGATATGCTTGCCGATATTCTGCTTGGTGGTCTGGTACAGCTCGGCCATTTCCAGTTGCGTCAGCCAGACCTGACCATCCATTTCGCGCAGGGTGAACTGCGCCAGACCATCGTCCGTGCTGTAGAGAATCAGGTCGCCACTTGCCATATCAGCCGTTCGCCTCCGCAATGGTGCGGTCTGCAACCACCTTGTCGATCATCGCCTTTACGGCGCGGTCGATAGCCGAGCCATCGGTGTAGTCGGCGGTAGTCGCCAAATTGGTGCGCCCCTCCTTAACCAGCTTGAGCGCTTTGTCCCGGGCACCGCGTTTGCCTTTGCCGTAGACAGCAATAGAGTGGCCACCCTGGTTCTTGACCAGGCGCATGGAGGGGATGTCGGTCTCGCCGTCGCCGATAAACACCATATTGCTGAACGGCACAGGCCGCTCGGCGGGTTCGACGAACTTGTTGATCACCGAGTTATCGTGCACATCCAGGCTGCCCTTGTTGATGCGGAACAGATACTGGGTCTTGGTGGTGTAGTTCACCGCCAAGGCTGGCCAGTGCGCGACATCGTTATGGTCGTACATAAAACCCGAGGCATAGACGCGAGTGAAGTACTTGTTGATCGGGGTGCCCTCGATCATCTCGCGCAGCCCTGACGAGATGATGAAGTGCTCGACCTTGACCCCTTTGGTGCGACCATATTCGGAGATGCGTTTGAACCAGTCCTGGACACCCGGAAATAGCTGGATATGTGCGCCGAAATCGGCAAAGTTCTTTTTACGCACCGAGACCTTGGCGGTGTTCGCACGCTCGATCATTAACCGCATATAAGCCAGAATTTCGTCCGCCTGCTGCTCCTGGGCCATCGCCTTGGCCTCGCGCCAAAAATCGGCAGGCTTAATGCCCAGTGCTGGCACAAAGTCATACTCCTGCATATTGCCGGGCGACAGGGTGCCGTCGAAGTCATAGGCGATCACAAAGGGGACGTGCTTCTTGGCCATTAGGCAACCTCCGGTTCATCTACCTTTACACGGCGCTTGCCAGTGAGTAGCTGCTGCATTAGAGCTTTCCTTTCCTGCTTAAGGCCGGCGAGCTGCAGTCGAAGGATTTCTATTTCGCGATCAGCGCTGGCCAGTACAGCTGCAATGGCCTTCTGCTCCTCAACGCCCGGAATACTCCATTTTATCTTCGCAAAATTAGAGTACTTAAGATTCCAAGTATCTGAGACCAGGCCTTGAGAGTGTCGATAAAAGGCATGCACAAGGGCTGGCAGCTTGAACAAGTAAGAGGCAAACAGCGGATCAACTTCTGGTTTCGGGGTCAAGACGGTATAGGCAGGGCTAACCAACCCCTCCAGCGTTGAAAGCCCAGAAACGCCCTGCCACATACGCATGGTGTTGTAGCCGATATCGCCGGGGCAGATGCGCAGATACTTAGATTTGTCGGATTTTGATGTGTCCTTGCGGCCAGTTTCATCACGGTCAATAACCCCTTCCTCCGCGGTAATTGAGAGCAAAGGTAGCTTGATAAATCCAATTTCCACGCGCTCTTGGAAGGCCTCACCAAGCCTAATATCTCGCCATTTCGTCGAAAAGCCAGGCAGGCGTTTCTTGCCACTCAAAAGTTGTTGTATCAGCGATTTCTTCTGCTGTTTGTTGTTTTCGAGTAGCTGCTCACTAGTCGTTATGGCTTGATCCCAAGTGGATAAAATTTCAGCGATCTTTTTTTGCTCGGCAAGAGGCGGCAATCTAAAGGCAATATCACCCAAAATTTGCTGGCTGAGGTTGGAGATATTTGTACCTCCGCCGCTTTCGGAGAACTGCCTCTTAATCATTTCTGATCTAGTCAGAAATGAGGCATACTCAGGATAAATTTTATCTTTATTAACTCTGCCGCGAATAGTAAACCCAGAGAACGATAAGCGTTCGCTAACCTTGGAGAAGTAGAGGCACCTTCCTATGAGGTCTTTATTGCCGTTCGACCGGACAAACAACAGATCCCCATCCTGCAGCAGGTCATCGGGACTCAAGTTTGAAGAAATTCTAATAACCTCAAGGTCCGTAGTGCTCCTCAGCTCAGAGAGATCTTTAAAATCTTTAACTCCGACTATTTTAACCGCCTCACCAGTATCACCTCGTGTAAAGTTGAGGCCATTTCTAAAGGTGGCTATGTTTCCGAATCGCTCATTTCTCCACCCTTCAGGCATCATAACCCAGCTCCCTTAGGTAAGTGTCCATGGCGATTTCCAGTTCCGCTAACTTTGCTTTAAGTTGCGCGCGCTCTTTACGAACAGCCATCAGGTTGACTTCTTTTTCTTCCTCAAATGTATCCACATAGCGTGGGATATTCAGGTTGTAATCGTTGTCGCGGATTTCTTGTAGACTGGCGCGATGGCTATATTTGTCCGAATTGATGCGATGGCGGTAGGTGAGCAGGATATTATTAATCTGCTCTTCACCCAGCACGTTTTGGTTTTTACCGGATTTAAAATCACGACTGGCGTCGATAAACAGCACGTTTTCATCAGTCTTGGCTTTGCTGAAAACCAAGATCGCAGCGGGGATGCCGGTGCCGTAGAAGAGCTTCTCCGGTAGGCCGATCACGGCATCCAGCAGATTTTCTTCGATCAACTTCTGGCGAATCTTGCCCTCGCTGGAGCCGCGGAACAGCACGCCGTGAGGCACGATCACTGCCATGCGCCCGGTCTTGGCCTTCAGGGTTTCGATCATGTGCAGGATAAAGGCGAAGTCACCTTTGGTTTTCGGCGGAATGCCGCGTTTGAAGCGCCCAAACTGATCGTGCTCGGCTTCGTCATGGCCCCACTTGTCGAGTGAGAAAGGCGGGTTGGCGGTGACGATATCGAATTTCAGCAGTTGCCCATTGGTATCGAGCAGCTTGGGGTTACGCAGGGTGTCACCCCACTCAATCTTGTGGTTGTCCTCGCCGTGGAGAAACATGTTCATCTTCGCCAGCGACCAAGTGGAGCCGATGGCTTCCTGGCCGTAGAGGGCGTATTGCTTGCTGTTGTGATGCTCGCGCACCTTGCGCCCGCACTTCATCAGCAGCGATGCCGAGCCGCAGGCCGGGTCGCAGATGCTGTCGCCCGGTTGCGGGTCGAGCAGCTCGGCGATTAGCTCGGAAACTTCCGGTGGGGTGTAGAACTCACCAGCTTTCTGCCCGCCGCTGGCGGCGAAGTTTTTGATCAGGTACTCGTAGGCGTTGCCAATCACGTCCAGGCTGCCGACGCGGGATGGTTTGAGGTCGAGCTCTTCACGGGCGAAGTCTTCGAGCAGGTGGCGCAGGATGGTGTTCTTCTGCTTCTCCTCGCCCAGCTTGTCGGTGTTGAAGGAGATGTCCTGGAACACGCTCTTGCCGGCATCCTTGAGCTTGGTGCCATTAGCTTCCTCGATGGAATGCAGTGCCTGATCGATGCGCTCGCCATTGCCCGGCTCATAACGTCGATCGTAAAGGGCATAGAAGCTGGCATTGCGCGGTAACACGAAACGCTCGTTCTTGAGCATCTCCTCGATCAGTTCCGGCTCATCGCCGTATTCCATCCTGTAGCTGTCGTAGTGGTCCTGCCAGACATCGCTGATGTACTTGAGGAACAGCATGGTGAGGATGAAATCTTTATAGGTGTCCGCACTGATGGTGCCGCGGAAGGTATCGCAGGCAGCCCACAGCGCCTTGTTGATGTCGTCCTGGTTTACTTTGTCGCTCATGGCTCAATCCTTAATAAGGTGCTGGTAAATGCCTTGCAGCATTTGCTCTCTGTTGGTTTGCAGGCGTGCGATCAGCTCATCCTCTTCGTCCCATAGCGCTTGCAGAGCAATCAGCTTCTGCTGAGTGGCGAGTGGCGGAAGGGGAATCCTCATATCCAGCAAGGACGCTTTGCTGATGGCCTGAATCGCACTGCCGCTGCGCTCAAGGCTTCGCTGGCTTTGAGGCAGATTGATGAGCCAGCACAGGTATTCGGGTAAGACATCCTGTTTTTTTGTGCTGACAATAAAGAACTGGCTGGTGGCAACAACCGGTTGCTGCCCCGTGAAGAGAGCAGCCTTGTTGTTATCGCCACGGGCGATCACCGCGATGTCGCCTGATTGGAGCAGCGGCGGTGAGGTGCGCGCATCCCAGCTGATGGCCGTTAGCGTGTCCGGCTCAATGGCCGAGCTTTGACGCAGATCCTTGATCTGCAGAACACGGATATCACCAGCAGGGTCATGCTCCAACGCGCCGCGGAAGGTGTATCCGGAACGGACATCGGCCACATCGCTCAATTTGAATGACGGGTTTGGCATAAGTAACTCTGGGTAGAAGCGCCATCCTTGGCGCAGGCGTTCATCAGGCTTCGCAGCGCTGATACTGATTTTGTAGCCACTGAGTTTTTTCGGCATCCAGCCCAAACCAGGCGGCGTCTCCCTGCAGCCGGGTCACCAGCAGGCCGTCGTCAGCGTCCATTGCGGACCGGAGGTTATCTCTAACCTGGGCTGCAGACTGTTGCGTGGCGATGATCCAGGTGGACTCCAGGGCGTGGCACCAAGTGCCATAGGCTTTGATGCGGTCATACAGGCCTTGGTAGTTACGCTGCTTACGCAGGTCATAGGCGATTTGGTACAGTTTCATAGCTTTAGCTCTCCTAACGGGTCAGTTATTGCAATCGCGGCAGGCTGCAACCTGCCGCACCTCATTTTTCTCTCCGTACAGCTCGTACTGAGATGAGGCGAGATCAATATCGCCTAGCTTGCTGCTGCCGTCAATATTTTTATGCAGTAGGATCTCTATGGAGTTCTTGCTTGGGTCAGCGGTGCGTCCTCTTCTTTCCGCTTTTGCCGTCGCCTCGTCTGACCTAGTCGTTAGCGTGCGGCCCGATCCCCCTCACCCACAGCGAGATGACTCGGGGCACGCAAAGCAGCGCCATACCCGCAAGCGTGCCGTCCTCATTTCCCAGCCTGGGATCTGACGAAATTTGCTGCATCTGCGTTAGCGCAGCGGAACATCGAGTTACCGTGTGTCTCGTAAGTAATCGGGGACGCACGCTGATGAGATGGTTTTTCGTGGTGATGCTTTGTGGTGGTACAGGCCTCTGGCTGAGCGCCCAATATCAAATTCCGCAATGGTTGCTTTGGCTGCTGCTGGCGCTGGGAACCACGATATGGGGCCTGGCCAAGTGGATGGAACGGCAGGAGGCCAAGACTGAGCGCAGCCATGATCGTGCACACTGACCCGGATTGGTCTGCATGGGATCTCCCAAGACTGCAGGCTTCGCAGTTTTCTGCTCGGCAAACACTGGTTGGCATTACACGCTAACTGCGTGCTTGGTGGCGGGCGCTGGCGAGTCAGCAGCCCGGGTCTTTGAGTTCATGATCAGGAGATAGCGAGAATGACCCTTCCTTATGAAAGAACCCGCGCCATCATCAAAACTGAGGAGTTTCTGCGTGAGCTATCTCGTCATACGGGGTTACCGCAGGATATCCGCAGCTATGCGAAAAGCCTGCTCAGGCACTATCCCTCTACGGCCCAGGTTTTCTCGCTGGGACGCCTTGAGGAATGCCTGGTAAACGAAGCGCTTGAAGACGAATACCGACAACGAGTGATCGCCTTCCACCAGCCACTGCTCTGCTCTTCGCTGGATTCGACACAATAGCGATGCCCCGCTCCCACTCTGAACAGTCGGTATCTCACCTCGTCACGCAGCGTGTTAAGCGTCTGCCCAGGGGGAGGCCTTTCAGCATCAGGTGTCTTGCTGAGCTTGGTTCGAGCTCGGCCATCTCCAAGGCAGTCGCCCAACTGGTTCTTCGCGGTGAGCTTGTGCGCGTGTACCGTGGCATCTACATGCGGCCGAAAACCAGCCAATACACCGGCCGGGTTCGTCGTCCTGGGCCTTGGGACTTGCTGAGTCTGATTGCCAGGCAGAGTCGCTGGAGGCTGCAGATTCACGGTGCTGATGCAGTGAGGCGATTCGGGCTAAGCACACAGATACCGGTCATACCTATCTATTACACCAGCGGCCCCAGTCGATCTCTATTTATAGAGAAGGCCGAGATCAGGCTCGTGCATGCTGCTCCGATGGTCATGCAGTGCGCAGGAACCAGGGTCGGGATGGCTATCAGTGCTCTTCATTATCTCGGAAAAGATGGCGCTACTCAGGAGTGCATCGATGCGATTAAAGCAACACTCCACCCCGGAGAGCTGGCCACCTTGTGGGACTGCAATATGCCCAAATGGATGCGCGTGGCGCTAGCTGAATGAGCCCTGCGCATCAGGTGGTGAGGCCGTCCGTACTCGGTTTAAAGTCTAACTTCGTGGTTAGTTGGCAGTCAGCCATCTGATCTGACTGCCCGTGTTATCTGCTTTGAAGCGAGTCTGCGTTTTATTGCTGGCTCGCCTTGATCCGCGCTTTGCGGATGTAATTCACTGATACACCCAGCTGGCGTGCAAGCTCGGCGTCGGAAACGACACCAAACGCAGATGCAATTTCAGGTGTTATTTCTGGTAACGGACGTTTGTATGCCTGTATTCCAAGCTCGTGACGTTTCTTTTTGACTGGAAAGTTGCTGATATCCAGACGATCAGCGACCTCGGTATCCGGCATCTTCCCGAGCATGGCAATGGCTTCATTGGTCCAGATGTCCTCAAGGGGTTTGAAGCGTTCGCGGGCAGTCTTGGGCTCCTGGATTCTCAGCTCACCTCGCTTTCGCTTGATGCGCTTGATGGAAACTCCGAATTCTTGTGCCAGTTGATAGTTCGTTCTTGTAGCGAGTTGCTCAATCAGCTCAGTCGGCAGCTCAATGTCTTCTGGGTGAAACTCAGGAATGCCAATTGAGTGGCGGTAGCGCCGGACACTGCTCGCTCCAAGACCAAAGCGCCGCGCTACTTCGCGGTCGCTCATCTTTCCGATGCATGCCTTCCAATCACCCATATGCGTGCTCCTAAAACGAGATGTAGTCAGACAGTTTTGCCTGACCTCGTATTCAGAGTGCGGTCGGACTACCCCTGATTTTCAGGTTGATGCAGTCGGGATTTGATATCGCTCCATTTCTTCGGCGTGTACGGCGCCCTTCTGATTACGGGTTCAGCGAAGCCCATTTGCTAGCTAAACCCGCGCATGCGCGGAAATTTCAGTGCTTTCTTTGATGGCATCGTTGCAGTGTGTTCGGCGATTTTCCGCGCATGCGCGGAATTAGCAAAAGCGGCCGTTGGCAAAGAGGTCAGTCACCACGTCAATTAGCGAACAAAAAATTTCGTCACAGTCCAATTCTCTCGCCTTAATCGGGGGCTCGCGCCTCGCATTGTCTAGTAGTCATATCACTAGAGAGAGGCGTCATGTTGACGATCAAATTACGCGACATCCAAGGAGTGCATCCCGAATTTTCTCGTATTGAGCGAGATCTGGATCTAGCTCCTGTAGGGGTTCCAGATGAGGCACTGATCCCCAAGGCTATGGCCGTGCGCATCAATATGCTCTACCCGTTGGTCGTCAGTAGGCCGGATGCGCTCTGTATCGGCCAGACGACGCTGTATCGATGGCTAAAAACATATATGGATCCAGAAACACCGGTGCAGTGCATTGAATGGTCGAGGGGGCGAATCAAGGATTGCGCCTACCAACTCGTGCTGATTGAGCGCCTAGTTGCGCCTGCCCTGGCTCAGATTACGCCACAGCAGGTACGCGATTTATATGCGCATATAGAATCTGCAGCGGAGCAGTGGCCTCACGAATATCGCAGCCACGCCCATCTATCTCGGCTGATCGGAGTAAAACCGCTTAAGGGCTGTGGGGGTGAGAAATGAGCAAGCGTGAAATTCTGCTTAACCTCGCCTCGGAGCAGGGGCAGTCACCTCGAGTTATCGGCGAAATCCTCAATCTGCTTGGTGCTCATCCTGAACTCATTGACTTGCCACGTGCGATTGATCAGCTCCTACGAGTGCTCCGCGCATGCAGTGTTGGCCTGCCCATTGGTCTTGATAGCGCTGATGACGTCGTTTTGCATGAGGCCTGCAGATGGCTCATTTCCCTATCCCGCCAACCCAATATCCGAGTGCTTTTAGGCGAGCAGTTTTGGATGGGAAACAAAATGTCGGCAAGGAATCCTGTCAGCCAGCGAGGTGTAAAAATTTTTGGATTCCCCTATGCCTCTTTTCTGCACATATTGAGAGACTACGAGAATGGACAGGATTACGAGCGGCTACTCGCGCAGGTGCTCGTCGCAACTCAGAAAACCCCTACAGATCGCCACGTAGATCAGCGATACCGCGTTTACCTGGAGATAAGCAAACTTTGCGGATTGCGGTTCTTCACAATTCCCCTCGAACTAAAAATTTGGGGCACTACTGAAGAGTTCGTGGCGAGCTGCCGGGTTTTTTTGCCTAGTAAATCGAGTTCAGGTAACGCCAAGAGTTTTGCTGCTATCGCCCGGCTCGTACGTTATTGCAACGGCGATTCGCCGCGAACTGGTGGTGGCGGTGGCGGTTATCGAGGTAAACGCAAGCAAGATGACCAGCCAGATCTAATCCATTACATCACAGAGGATCCTCGCGGATTTGTCTTGGGTGACCCCGATGATCCTGACCAGCTACCCGGTCACTACGACATTCTGGGGGGACATACGGATACTGTTGAAGGTGATCTGGCGCCCGGAGAAATGAGCCCATCAACCGAGATTTGGGTACTGGATGATGACGGCTTTGAGCGGCCGTATGTTGCTGATCTGCTGGGCCAACAAAATGTCGAGGCGCATATTGTCCGCAGCCGACAGTTCCTGCCGTTTTCATATAACCAGCTCACGCTGAAGGAGTTGCGGAATTTGTTGTTTGGCGCTAGCGACCTATTCCACTCGTGCCTGCAAGAGCTTTCCTGCCCGAAAGATTTAGCTCGAATTCAGCTCAGAATGGAAGGAATAGTTGCTCTGCATATCAGTCTGTGGCTGGGCCAGTCGATGACGCAGGTCGTCCAGTTATCCATCGTTGATGATGAGACAGATGACGCCGATGGTCTGGCATTGATCCTCGGGGATTCGGTGCAGTTCAGTATGGTCGTCAGACGCCCAGACCTCGCTGGCGACGATCGTTGGCAGGCCTCCTCGGGTGTCCGAGTCTCGCTGCTGCGAATTCTATTGCCCGATCTTGCGGGTAGTGCCCGGTTGGTAAAGCAGCTGCTCAAGGCATTTCCTCGCTCTGCCAACCAGGTATTCACGTATCAAACTGAGCAGCTGGACGCCGAGATCAAAGCACTGCTACTGGAATTGGGTGAAGACGACCGACGCTATACGCGAACCAAATTGCGCAGTTATTTGTTCCACCAGATAGTCGCTGATACTCAGGATGTAGCAGCAGCATCCATGCTGTCTGGCGTTGAAATCCCCTCGGCGCAAACCCCGCGCTATTACCTGCAGCTCGATGCCTGTCACCTTCGCAAAATTTACACCACCTCACTGGTAAGAGTGCTGACGCAGGTTTATGCCTGTGCTGGTCTCGCATATGAACATGTCAACCTAAATGCAGACCAACAGGGTGGGTTGGGAGCAACTCATTGCCTGCTGCCTACAACCATTGAGAGCAATGTCAGTGCAATGGCCAGGGTCTTGAGGAGGAAAACGAACGGGCGTCTCAGCGAGATGGTCGCTTGGCACAACTGTTTCACCCTCTGGACAGTGCAAATGTTTATGTTGGTCACTTCCTGTAGGGCGGTCCGCAACCCTCTGATGCTCATCGGCGAGTTTGATTCTGTGTTGGGCATGGGCGCGCTGTCAGACAAGGATTCTGGCGATCGTCATATGAGTCGGCTGATTTGCATGCCGCCGATGTTGAGGCGGCAAATAACAAGCTACTTCGCGCATTGCGCTTCTATCAGCCGACAATTCATTGGTTATCTGCCACAGGATGAGGAGGATCATCAGTGGTCGCGGGGGTTTTTCCTGCAGATTGGCCAGGCTGGAGTGCGCCGCGCTGAGATTACCCCGGGCAATATCTACGACCAGATGGGGCTGGTATCTGGCTACACCACGCATCGAGTCAATGCCCACCGGAAATTCATCCGCACGGAACTCACGGAGCGGGGCTGTCCTTCAGAAGCGCTGGCTGCGTTCATGGGGCACTGGCTCAGGGGTGAGGAGCCTCAGGACGCCTATTCGACGTTCTGCCCTGCGGTATACGCCAAGGTTCTAGATGAGTGGATTACCCCACTACTCAGGGAGCTTGGCTGGTCGGCTCTAAGCAGCCAGTGGGTGACAGAATGAATCTGCCCCGTCTAAACGATCAACAGGGCAGTGTTATCTGGTCGGCTCGGCCTCATGAGCCGGAATGGATGCCCGAGATGCGGGCGCTTCTGAAATCGATTGCCGAGAAGTCCGGGACGGCGTTCGGCAAATGGCTGTTGGGTGAATGCGCCATATCCGGGATCTCGACGACGCACGTCCGTGAACTGGAGGCACAGCTCGGCACAAATCACACGTTGCGCAACGTACTGCGCAGCATCACTCAGCGAGTCCGGGACCAAATCCCAGGATTTCCGCTGGCACGAATAGCCATTGCCGTCAGGCGTGCAGCAAACCCGATCAATCCTGACGTCTACACGGCTGAGCGAATTCAACGCAGCAGCCAACTGATTCACGCCCTGCAGCAGGGTCTGAAACTGGATATCGATGCGCTCAGCACGGATGAGCGCATTGGTCTGCTACTAATGAGTGCGGCCTACAACGGCGGATTGCTCGATGTGGCTCAGCTGAATGCCATGCTCAGCACGACGCCAGACAGCATCGATTGGGTAGCGGGAATTCCCGAGATACGTCTGCCGCTATCGATCCGCGGCAATGCCGTCGCTGAATTTCGGCAGTGGTTCCCTGATCCGGCAACGCTGGCTCTGTTGATACGCTGCGTGGATGATGTTCAAAAAAGCACCGGCAAACTAAAGCGTAGAAATTGGCACATGCGCTGTGTCTGTGCATTCCTGAAGAAGGTTGAGGTACCTGAACAGTATCATCCAGAGAATCCCAGCGACCTGTTTGATTTTCTAAGGATGCAAATGCAGTTGCGGCTGCCGCAGGTGCTGGTGAATTTTGCATGCCGCAAGGGTTTTGTCTCGCAGTCACTGCGCCCCTCATCTTGGGGCAATATTCTCGGCCTAGATGATCTCGAGGACCCTGCGGGGACTTATGACGATGAATCTGTTTCGGATGTAACTGAGGATAACCCTGACCCACCCGCATGGCTGGAGGAACTGCGCGATCGGATCCGGGACAACCTGCCCATAGAGAGCCCTTTGCAAGCGGAGTCTCATGGAGAACTTCCCGGCCTAATCCAGAGTTGGCTTGCCTACATGCTGGGTGGCGCCTCCGCATACGGCCACAGTATTGGGCGAAGCACGATAAAGCGATATACCCAAGTACTAGGCGCAGCACTTTCCTCTCGGTTAGATGGCATAAGCATCTTCGAGCTCGAAATTGACGCGCTCGAACTTGTGTATGAATCCGCACTGGATGCTCAGGCCACAGATAGCAAACGGCGCACCCTGGCCAAGGCAGTCCAGGAGTTTCACACGTTTCTGCAGCGTCGTTACAACTACCCGACAATCAGCCCCTACTCAATCCTAGGCATCGGCAAAGGTGTGACCAGGGTAGATGCTCGCATTATCAGCGAGGAGCAGTACCAATTGGTTATGCAGGCGCTCGGCACATGCGGGCTTGAGCTGCGAACGCCACGTCTGGTGACGGCTGCGAGGCTTTTGTTGATCTTGGGGTTCCGGTTGGGATTGCGGCGTAACGAGGCTCTAAAGCTTCGCCTACGTGATTTGCATCTGCCCGAATTTTCAGCAGCGGAGTGCGCGCATATTCAAGCTCGGCAATCGCATATGCGCAGGCTATCTAAAGATGAACAGGCCAGAATAGAGCTGCCCGTTGACCTGCTCATTCGCCCCCATGCACAGCGTGGGTTGAAAACCCAGAATGCGGTTCGGAGTTTGCCGCTGCGTGAGCTGCTTGAGCCCGATGAGCTCACATTGCTGATCGACTGGTATCGAGAGCGGCAGCAGGAAGAAAGCCAAAATTCAACGTCGGAATTCCTGTTCTGCATCCCACAGCTGAGAACTCAGTGGGTCAGCGAGAGCTGCCTGTTCCCAGCTCTACATGACTGCATGCGAGCAGTCACGGGTTCCGAGTTCCTGCATTACCATCACCTGCGCCATTCCTGCGCCACGTGGTTTTTGCTCAAGTTGATGGGTGCGCAGAATGCGCTATCACCAGAGCTGGTTTTCAAAGATCTGCCCCTTACCACTCGCTGGCTCAGAGATGACCTCAGGTTGCGTAAGGCGATGTTGCCTGTAGAGGGCCCCACCCGGCGAATCGTCCATATTGTCAGTGCCATCCTCGGGCATGGCAGCCCAAAAACCACACTGTTGCACTACGTCCATAGCCTGCCTCAGATCATGGCAATGATGTGGCAATGGAATCCCCAGAACTGGATATTCAACGCCGCAAACGTCGCCAAGATAGCCGAGGTAAGCCAACCCACCATGAGCACTGAGCCCCGTGAAGGCATTTCAGCTGAGTGCGGCGTGCTACTCGACATCATCGGTCGCATTAGACCCCTGAAGGAGCGTAAGCGTGCTCGGAAGAAGGCGAGTCGAGGCCAGGCTGAACAGGTGGAGCAGAACTGGGCGATTGGGCGAATTCTGGCTATCGAGTCGATGCTGGCGTATGCCTCATATGCCGAGCAGACAGGTCGAGCGGTCAATCTCGACTGGGTCGAGTTTTCTGCCGAGGCGCGTGAAATGATGCTTGAGCGGGCACGCTGTATCCGCGATATGCAACAGCGACCGGGAGCAAGCAGCTCAAGCCCTAAACACAGGCTGCAACCTGCTCTGTATGCAGAAGGTTCGTCGTATCTGTCGCTGTTGCCCTCGCCTCCAAAGCATGGTGGGCGTGAGGCTGTGGCCGAGTATGCGCAGCGCCTCTACGACCTGCTCGAAGGCCCCGACAGCGAACGCGCCCAGCGCGTGATTGATGATTTTGTTGAGCGCTGTTGGATGACTGAAACCACGCTGCGATTCCAGCGTAACCGTGACGAGGACCATGCACAGGACTATCTGTGGCTGCTGAGTGCTATAGGTATTCCGGCTCGATCTATCGAGCTGATCGTCTACGACGCTAACAAGCCGAAGACGACCAAGTCCTACTGGCGTCAGCAGCTCGGGAGCACTCGCCGGTCGTTCAGTCAGCACGCGCCGGAGAGTAACGATGTAGCGAATCTACATTTGGGTATAAGGGCGAAGCTTGAGCTGAAGGGTGAGGCAAGGCAGAACCATCACTCCGGCGCCGCCTTGCGCTACTTGATGCTGATGGCCTCCATCGACTGGCATTTCCGTGGCTGACAAAGTCCGGAGGGCATTCAGCCCTCCGGATCATCCTGCAGTTCCAGCAAATCCCCTACCTGGCAGTTCAGGTACTGGCAGATCGTCTCCAAGTCCTTGAGCTCCACCCGTTGCGCGGTCTCGTGATAGAGCCGCGTGAGGGTTCCGCGGTTGATCCCCGTGTCCCTAACCACGTCACTTATCTTCAATTTCCGCTCACCGAGTAGGCGAGATAAATGGCACTTGACCATCTCAATCTCCCAAAAATGATCTTCTAGAGATCATTTTGTGCTTGCAAAGCCCAAAATGAGCGTTATATTGATCTGCAGGAGATCATTATGGGCTCTCAGGAGCTCATAAGAATCCGCTGTCGTTCAATTTAGCAGAGAGGGCATTGCTATGTCTCACACCTATCTGACCACCGAGGAGCTGGCCACGCGTATGAAGTACGACGTGCGCACCATCCGTAACCGCCTGAAGGACTCGGTACTGCTCGAAGGCATCCATTACTTCCGCCCGTTTGGTGGTCGAAAGATCCTGTTCATTTGGGAAGCTATCGAAAAGGACATGCAGAAGTATTCCCGCACCTCCAGTTTGATACCTATGGCCGGCGGAGGCATTTGCCATGGGTAAGATTCGTGCCCGTGCCGACAACGAGAAGTTGTTCTTCGACTTCACTTATCTGGACAAACGCTGCCGTGAGCAAACCACGCTGCCTGATACGCCGGCCAACCGAAAAAAGCTGGAGAAAATCCTTGAACGCATTGAGGCAGAAATCACGCTGGGAAGCTTCGACTATGCCACTTACTTTCCGCAAAGCAGCAAGGTTCAGGAGTTCGCAAGACTGCGGGCTGGCTGCGCGATATTGAAGACTCCACCATTTAGGGACTTCGCCGAACGCTGGTTCGACGAAAAGCGTGTGGAGTGGCGCGACACACATACAACGACGGTACGTCAGACCCTTGATAAATACCTGCTACCAACATTCGGCAGGCAAGAGGTCAGCGCCATCACCAAGGCAGAAATCCTGTCCTTCCGCTCGGCACTCGGCAAAGTTCCCGGGCTGAAGGGGCAGGCTCTGTCAGCGACGCGAATCAACCACATCATGACGCCATTGCGCATGATCCTTAGTGAGGCGGCTGACCGGTTCGAGTTTACTTCACCGTACCTCAACATCAAATCGCTGAAGGTTCCCAAGACCGATGTGGAGCCGTTCACCCTGGATGAAGTTCTGCAGATTCTCGGTGCCGTGCGCGAGGACTTCCGCAACTACTACACAGTGCGCTTCTTCACCGGGATGCGCACGGGAGAAGTCGACGGCCTGCAGTGGAAATTCGTCGACTTTCAGAGGCGGCAAATCCTTATCCGCGAAACTTGGGTCGGTGGCCGGCTCGACTACACGAAGAATGACGGCTCGCAACGCGAAATCGACATGTCTGGCCCGGTGTACAAGGCCCTGCTCGATCAGCAGAAGAAGACGGGGAGTGGTCAGTTCGTCTTCTGTTCTCGGGAAGGTACGCCTTTTTCGTACCGCAACATCAACAACAGGGTGTGGTTTCCGCTGCTTCGTCATCTGGGACTGCGCCAGCGACGCCCTTACCAGACCCGCCATACGGCTGCGACCCTTTGGCTGGCTGCAGGCGAAAACCCGGAGTGGATTGCCCGGCAGATGGGCCACACAACTACAGAGATGCTGTTCCGCGTCTACTCGCGCTACGTACCTAACTTGACCCGACGTGACGGAAGCGCCTTCGACAATCTGATCCAAGCCAATTTGAAGGCGTGAGGAGTACTTACATGAAACTGATCAAGCACAGCAATGTCACGCACCTGCATCCGGCGATGGAAGCTCGTGAACACCAGTACTTGAAGCATTTAGCCTCTGCCATGAGCCACTACCTCGAAAGCCCCAACGGCAATGAACTGGTCTGCATCCTTGGCTCCGGCTACGAGAAGAATAACCGTCAGGCTCTCGATACCTGGGTCGCCTATCACCGTAATGAGGTCTTCGAGAAACGGTTGGAGGGGCGCAGCCCGCTGGACTTCCTGATTGAAAAACTGGAGAGCATGCTCAACAACTGAAGCAACGAAGGGGCCGAAAGGCCCCTTCTGCTTAGATGCTTTCAGATGGGTTGGGAGTTGTGCCTGATTGTGGCTAATACTCAATCTCTGCGAAGTAACCGGCATGCCATCTCACCATGCGGCACGCTTTGGGCACAGAATTGGCACAGCCTGAAAAGCCGCCGCTATATGACACTGAGGGCAGTGCTCATCGCAGCCTGAGGGCTGGCATCAAGGGAATTTTGCTGGAGGGTACCGATTCAGTAGCGGAAGCGGCGAAGCCTTAGAAAAAAGGCCATTGAATCAAGAGGATATGGCGCACCTGGCGGGATTCGAACCCACGACCCTTGCCTTCGGAGGGCAATACTCTATCCAGCTGAGCTACAGGTGCGTATGTGTTGCGGCGAACTATTTGACCACTAGCCTGCACCCTTCTCAACTCGATGATCACTGCCTTCGGAGGGCAGTACTCTATCCAGCTGAGCTACGGATGCAGCGCCGCGGCTCGCGCGGCAGGCAGCAATCATACGCATCTCGTCGGCGGGAGTCCATTCCATGTGCGTACGTTCGTGATTTCGAACGAAAACGACCGTCCGTCGAGGATGTGCTCAGCAAAGCAGCAGAATTTTCCGACTTTCGTTGATTTTATCGAACGGGGTATTGCCCTTTGTCAGTGGTGGCCCTAGGATTCGTTTGAGATTTCAAACGCCCCCAAAGCCACAACAACAGGAGACCGGGGAATTGGCATCAGTTCAGCCGGCCGCGTGCCCCTGGAATGACCTCTTTCTGACCTGCCCGTCGCTCGTCCGGCCTTTCGCGCTGCCGGGCCGCCGTGGTGCCGGCGTGGCGTTTCGTCCGCAATCCCTTTCCCGCACGAGTCTTTCGTATCCTCCCCGACGCCTGTCGGCGGTCGCGTTCGTCCGCGTCCGCCCGTTGCGCACGGTGGCCGGCCGGTAACGGCGACGCCGCTGGCACAGGGCGCAGGAAATGGAACACCGGGGCGCTGGCCCTTTCGAATAACCAGCAGGCAACACTTTCCGGTTACAACCGAACCAGACAACCAGGCACGCGGGGTAGTCGAGGTAGACCCGCTGCTCACGGCATTCCTCGAAGGAGACAGGTCATGCAACTCAAAGATGCCAAGCTGTTCCGTCAACAAGCCTACGTCGATGGCGCCTGGGTGGATGCCGACAACGGCCAGACCATCAAGGTGAACAACCCGGCCACCGGCGAGATCATCGGCAGCGTGCCGAAGATGGGCGCCGCCGAGACCCGCCGCGCCATCGAGGCTGCCGACAAGGCCCTGCCGGCCTGGCGCGCGCTGACCGCCAAGGAGCGCGCCAACAAGCTGCGCCGCTGGTTCGACCTGATGATCGAGAACCAGGACGACCTGGCCCGCCTGATGACCATCGAGCAGGGCAAGCCGCTGGCCGAGGCCAAGGGCGAGATCGCCTACGCCGCCTCCTTCCTCGAATGGTTCGGCGAAGAAGCCAAGCGCATCTACGGCGACACCATTCCCGGCCACCAGCCGGACAAGCGCATCATCGTGATCAAGCAGCCGATCGGTGTGACCGCGGCCATCACGCCGTGGAACTTCCCCTCGGCGATGATCACCCGCAAGGCCGGCCCGGCCCTGGCCGCCGGCTGTACCATGGTGCTCAAGCCTGCTTCGCAGACCCCGTATTCCGCCCTGGCCCTGGCCGAGCTGGCAGAGCGCGCCGGCATTCCGAAGGGCGTGTTCAGCGTGGTCACCGGTAGCGCCGGCGAAGTCGGCGGCGAGCTGACCAGCAACCCGATCGTGCGCAAGCTGACCTTCACCGGTTCCACCGAAATCGGCCGCCAACTGATGGCCGAGTGCGCCCAGGACATCAAGAAGGTGTCCCTGGAGCTGGGCGGCAACGCGCCGTTCATCGTGTTCGACGACGCCGACCTGGACGCCGCCGTCGAGGGCGCGCTGATTTCCAAGTACCGCAACAACGGCCAGACCTGCGTCTGCGCCAACCGCCTGTACGTGCAGGACGGCGTGTACGACGCCTTCGTCGACAAGCTGAAGGCCGCCGTGGCCAAGCTGAACATCGGCAACGGCCTGGAAGCCGGCGTGACCACCGGTCCGCTGATCGACGCCAAGGCCGTGACCAAGGTCGAGGAACACATCGCCGACGCGGTCTCCAAGGGCGCCAAGGTGGTTTCCGGCGGCAAGCCGCACGCCCTCGGCGGCACCTTCTTCGAGCCGACCATCCTGGTCGACGTGCCGAAGAACGCCCTGGTGTCCAAGGACGAGACTTTCGGCCCGCTGGCGCCGGTGTTCCGCTTCAAGGACGAGGCCGAGGTCATCGCCATGTCCAACGACACCGAGTTCGGCCTGGCGTCCTACTTCTACGCCCGCGACCTGGCCCGCGTGTTCCGCGTCGCCGAGCAACTGGAGTACGGCATGGTCGGCATCAACACCGGCCTGATCTCCAACGAAGTGGCGCCGTTCGGCGGCATCAAGGCCTCGGGCCTGGGCCGCGAAGGCTCCAAGTACGGGATCGAGGACTACCTCGAGATCAAGTACCTCTGCCTGGGCGGTATCTGAGTCCGGCGAGAAACGCATCCGGAGGGGCCGGACGGCAGGCAAGAGCTGCGCCGTCCGGTGTCGACGTTGCCGGTGGTGGCACCGGACGAACCGGGAGTCGCGGTCGCCGATCGCGAAGCGGCTCCGAGCCCTGGCGGGCCTGCAAGTCCCGAGGCAGTCGATCATCGCATGCTGCCTTGGGGAGCTTCCTTCCCGCCTTCATCCTTTGACCCGGCCGACCCGATGAGCGGCCACTGAGGAAGCCATGAGCAAGACCAACGAATCCCTGCTGAAGCGTCGCCAGGCCGCGGTACCCCGCGGCGTGGGCCAGATCCACCCGGTCGTCGCCGAGCGCGCCGAGAACTCCACCGTCTGGGACGTGGAAGGCCGCGAGTACATCGACTTCGCCGGCGGCATCGCCGTGCTGAACACCGGCCACCTGCATCCGAAGGTGATCGCCGCGGTCCAGGAGCAACTGGGCAAGCTGTCCCACACCTGCTTCCAGGTGCTGGCCTACGAACCCTACATCGAGCTGGCCGAGGAAATCGCCAAGCGCGTGCCGGGCGACTTCCCGAAGAAGACCCTGCTGGTCACCTCCGGCTCCGAAGCCGTCGAGAACGCCGTCAAGATCGCCCGCGCCGCCACCGGTCGCGCTGGCGTGATCGCCTTCACCGGCGCCTACCACGGCCGCACCATGATGACCCTGGGCCTGACCGGCAAGGTGGTCCCGTACTCCGCCGGCATGGGCCTGATGCCGGGCGGCATCTTCCGCGCCCTGGCGCCCTGCGAACTGCACGGCGTGAGCGAGGACGACTCCATCGCCAGCATCGAGCGCATCTTCAAGAACGATGCCCAGCCCCAGGACATCGCCGCGATCATCATCGAGCCGGTGCAGGGCGAGGGTGGCTTCTACGTCAACTCCAAGTCCTTCATGCAGCGCCTGCGCGCCCTTTGCGACCAGCACGGCATCCTGCTGATCGCCGACGAAGTGCAGACCGGCGCCGGCCGTACCGGCACCTTCTTCGCTACCGAGCAACTGGGCATCGTTCCTGACCTGACCACCTTTGCCAAGTCGGTCGGCGGCGGCTTCCCGATCTCCGGCGTGGCCGGCAAGGCCGAGATCATGGACGCCATCGCGCCCGGCGGCCTGGGCGGCACCTATGCCGGCAGCCCGATCGCCTGCGCCGCGGCCCTGGCCGTGCTGAAGGTGTTCGAGGAAGAGAAGCTGCTGGAACGTTCGCAAGCCCTCGGCGAGCGCCTCAAGGCCGGCCTGCGCGAGATCCAGGCCAAGCACAAGGTGATCGGCGACGTTCGTGGCCTGGGTTCGATGGTGGCCATCGAGCTGTTCGAGGGCGGCGATACCCACAAGCCGGCCGCCGAGCTGGTCAGCAAGATCGTCGTCCGTGCGCGCGAGAAGGGCCTGATCCTGCTCTCCTGCGGCACCTACTACAACGTCATCCGCTTCCTCATGCCCGTCACCATCCCCGACGCGCAACTGGAGAAGGGCCTGGCCATCCTGGCCGAGTGCTTCGACGAACTCGCTTAAGCTTCACCGGCAAAGCGATACCCCCGAGGCCCGCGCGGGCCTTTCTTTCAGAGGCTTCACGGAAACGGAAGCCTCTTTTTTCTGCCAGGGTTTTCCGCGAAACGCCCGACGAACGGTTTTCCCCTGTTACCCTTGGGCGCCTGGCGCATACGAATCCTCCCGCATTCCTCCGGTCGTACCGTTCGAGGCGATTAGGACAGGTCCTAGAGGCGCACCGTGTTCGCCCGTCATACCCTTGTGTGCCCGCGGGCCGTGTTGTGCCCGCCTGTCATGCCTGGTGCGTCCCGCTCGGTTCGCCAGGTTCGAAGAGGAACGCCATGAGTGCCGCGAAAAAGGCCCCCGTCATCCTGATTGCCGACCCGGACCCCTGGAGTCGCGACTTGCTTGGCCAACTGGTCCTCGGCGTGCGTTGCGATGCCCGGCTGGTCCTCTGCGGCGATGGCGGAGAAGCGCTGGCGCATTGCCGGCGCCGGCGCTTCGCGTTGATCCTGGCCGAGCTGAACCTGCCGCAGGTGGATGGCTTCGAGCTGCTGCGCGAAGCGCGCCTGCGCCGCTCGGTCGCCGAGCAGCCGTTCATCCTGATCAGCGACCGCGCCGACCAGGCCAGCGTGCGCGCCGCCGTGGCACTGGCGCCGACCGCCTACCTGGTGAAGCCGTTCCAGGCCGAGAACCTGATGCAACGCCTGCGAGGGTTGTTGCTGAAGGGCGACGAAGTGGTCGCCTGTCCGCTGCCGGAGCGGGACGCGGGCGAGAACCTGGAGGCTTTCCTCGAACGCGCGCGCGACTCCGCGGAGGGGGCGCCGTTGCTGGCCGACGTGCGTGCCGCCAGCGATCGTTGCCTGAGCGCCGAGGAGCATCCGCTGCGCGTGCTGGAGGATGAGTTCGGTCGCGACCCGCAGATCACCGCTGGCCTGATCGCCGCCGCCAACAGCGCCGCCCGGCACGTCGGTCCGGCCTGCCAGACCCTGGGCCAGGCCCTGCGGCGGCTGGGACTCGGGCACAGCCTGAACCTGGTGCTCGGTTTCAGTCTGCAGCGGGCCATCCAGCTCGGCGAGCCGCTGCTGGCCGAGCGCGCCATGCACTTCTGGGATCTTTCGCAACGTTGCGCGGACATCGCCTGGGAACTGGCCGACGCCCTCGGCGCGGACGTCGAGCGCTGCTATACCGCAGGGCTGCTGCATCGCCTGGGCGACCTGGCGCTGCTGCGGACATTGCAGGATTGGTGCGATGGCGGCGGCGCGCTGGACGAGGCGCGCCTCGACGAGCTGCTGGGGCGTTTCGGCGCCAGCTTCGGCTCGGCCCTGCGGGCGCGTTGGCGGCTGCCGCTGGAGCTGCGCCGGCTGATCGCTGCTGCGTACCAGTTCGGTGGCGTGCTTTCCCGCGAAGAGCTGATCCTCAGCCTGGCGACCCAGGCCGCCAGCCTGCCCGAGGACGACGCGGAGCAACTGGCCGAGAGCAAGGCTGCCCGCATGCTCGGGCTGGACGGCGAACGACTGGCGAAACTGCTGCAGCCCTGAGCCGTCCTCGCCGGGCCTTTGCAAGGGGCGGCGCCTCCAGTAGGGCGGATAACGCGGTGCGTCATGCGCCGCTGGGCATGGGGCGCGGTTGCAATCGAGCCTCTGGCCGGGGAGATCGGCACCTACCTGCGCGCCGCCGAGTTGCCGGCCGTGGATGGGCGGAAGCGCGCCTAGCGCCGCAGCTCGGCGCGCAACAGGTCCAACGCCGGGTCGATGTCGTCCCGTTCGATGCAGCCGAAGCCGAAGAGGAAGCCGGCCTGTGCCGGGGTTTCCGCGTAGAAGGGCGGCAGGGTGCCGACCTCCAGGCCTTGCTGGCGCAAATGACGGGCGATGCGCAGCACATCCAGCGGTTCGCGACAGCGCGCCGCGAGGTGGATCCCGGCCACCGCCGGCAGCGCTTCGAGCCAGGGGCTCAGGTCGCCGTGCAGGCGTCCCAGCAGGCGCCGGCGACGCTGGGCGTATTCGCGTTGCAGGCGGCGCGTATGGCGGGCGAAGTCGCCGCGCTGGATGAACAGCGCGAGGGCGCGTTGCTGCAAGGTCTCGCTGTGCCGGTCGACCAGCTTGCGCGCCGCCAGCACCGCTTCGCGCAGGCTTGCCGGCGGCAGCAGGTAGCCGAGGCGCAGCTCGGGGAAGAGGGTCTTGGAAAAGGTCCCGAGGTAGGCCACCTGGCCGTTCCGGTCGAGGCTGCGCAGCGACTCCAGCGAACGCCCGTCGAAGCGGTACTCGCTGTCGTAGTCGTCCTCGATGATCAGCGCCCGGTGGCGCTGCGCCCAGTCCAGCAACTGCAGGCGCCGCTCCAGGCTCATCGGCATGCCCAGCGGGAACTGGTGCGACGGGGTGACGTAGACCAGCTTGGCGTTGTCCGGCAGCAGGTCGACGCGCAGCCCCTCGGCGTCCACCGGCACTCCGCGCACCTCGGCGCCGGTGGCCAGCAGGCTGGCGCGGGCCGGCGGATAACCGGGTTCCTCGACCACCGCCAGGTCGCCGGGGTCGAGCATCACCCGGGCCAGCAGGTCGAGTCCCTGCTGGGCGCCCTGGGTGACCATCAGGGCGTTCCAGTCGCACTGCACGGCGCGGTTGATCGCCAGGTAGCGGGAGATCGCCAGGCGCAGTTCGGGGTCGCCTTCGGTTTCCTTGTAGAACGCCGGCGAGCGCTGTTGCAGGCGTAGCGCCTGGAGCACGCAGGTACGCCAGGTATCGAAGGGAAAGCGGCGCTTGTCGGTCGTGCCGCCGGCGAAGCTGTAGCGGAGCGGTGCTCGCTGGTCCATCAGACCGGACTGCGGTTCGATGCGTGCCCAGCGCGCGGCCGGCCGCAGCGGACCGTCGGCGCGCTGCGGCGGCGCTTCCCCGGCGGGCCCGCGGGCGACGAAGGTGCCGCTGCCGACCCGGCCTTCGAGGAAGCCCTCGCTGGTGAGGCGCTCGTAGGCTTCGCTGACGGTCTTGCGCGACACTTCCAGGCGTTCGGCAAGGTAGCGCGTGGCTGGCAGGCGATCGCCGGTGGCCAGGCGACCGTGGAGGATCGCGTCGCGCAGCTGGCGATAGAGCTGGCCGACCAGGTCGTGGCGGCCGTCGAGGATCAGTTGCAGTTCCATGGCGAAATTGGCTACCTGGTATTTCTGGTAATTGGCTCTTCGTGGAAGCCAAAGGCAGGCTTAGTGTTACCCCATGCCGCGCCGCTTTCCACTCTCGCGGCTGCCAATCAGCCAAGGAGATTCGCCATGACCACCCGCCTCGAATGGGCCAAAGCCTCCCCCGACGCCTATGCCGCCATGCTCGGCCTGGAAAAGGCCCTGGCCAAGGCCGGCCTGGAACGCCCGCTGATCGAACTGGTCTACCTGCGCACTTCGCAGATCAACGGTTGCGCCTACTGCGTGAACATGCATGCCAACGACGCGCGCAAGGCCGGCGAGACCGAGCAGCGTCTGCAAGCGCTCTGCGTCTGGCAGGAAACCCCCTACTTCACCCCGCGCGAGCGCGCCGCCCTGGCCTGGACCGAGCAACTCGCCCGCCTCAGTCAGGGGCCGTTGCCGCACGGCCTGCTCGACGAACTGCGCGAGCACTTCGACGACAAGGAGATCGCCGAACTGACCCTGGCGGTCTCGGCCATCAACGCCTGGAACCGCTTCGGCGTCGGCATGGGCATGCAACCGGAGTGAGGTGGGCGGCGATGAAGGCCAATCGATCGATCGCCTGCCTGCTGCTCGCCGCGCTGCCGACGCTGGCCAGCGCCCATGCTGCGGAGAAGGTGGAAACCCTGCGCGACCAGGCCCTGGCCGAGATTCCCGGCCATCGTGGGTTGATGCTGACGGTGTCGTTCAAGCCCGGCCAGGTCTCCGCGCCCCATGTGCATCCCGGCTCGGTGTTCGTCTACGTGCTCGAAGGCACCGTGCAGACGCAACTGGAAGGCGGCCCGGTGGAGACCTACACGGTGGGCCAGAGCTGGTACGAGCCGGCGAACGTGCCGCACCTGCTGGCACGCAATCCCGATCCGATGAAGCCTGCCAAGTTGCTGGTCTGGGAGTTGCTCAAGGAGGGCGACCCGATCCTCAAGCCACTGGAGCGCGGCGCCCACTGAGGCGTCGCTCGTTCGTCCGAAGGAGCGTCCGTCATGAGCGCCAGCCAGGTCATCCGTATTCGCGCGCGCAACGGTCAGTCGGAACGGCTTGGCCTGCGCCTGCAACAACTGGTCGAACCGGGGCTGGAGGCGCCGGGTTGCCAGGAGTACCAGGTGCGCAGGGACGCCCTCGAGCCGGATCTCTGGCTGGTGTGCAGCCAGTGGCGGGAAGCGCAGCAGATGTTCGACTACCTGGCCGGCGGCATCCAGCAGGTATTCGCCGAAGTGCTCTGGCGCTCCCTGGCGGCGAGCCTCGAAGTGCAGGATGACGCAGGCTAGAGCAAACCCAGCTCGGCGCAGACGATCAGCACCTGTTCGCGCAGCCAGAGGTTCGCCGGGTCCTGGTCGGCGGCACGGCTCCATGACAGGTGCAGGGCGAACGGCGGCAGCCCTGACGGTGCGAGGCAGGCGCGATGGCGGCCATCGTCGAGCAGCGCGTGGATACGTCGCGGCAGCATCAGCACGAAGTCGCTGCCCGACAGCAGTTGCAGGGCGGCGACGTAGCTGTTGGCGCGCGCGGCGACTTCGCGGCTGCGGTCCTGGCGTCGCAGCCACGTGTCCACCAGGTTGGCGTTGCTGGCGTCGAGCGGGGTCGGGAAGACGAAGCGGCGCCGGCAGAACTCGTCCAGTTCCAGGCGCTCGTGGCGCGGCTGGGCACGATCCTGCACGCAGAGCAGTTCGTCGCTGAACAGGGCGAGCGCCTGTAGCTCCGGTGCCGGTCGGTGGTACTCGGGACCGAAGTCGAAGACCAGGTCGACCTGGCCGTCGAGCAATGCTTCGGTGGGCAGTTCGGGACCCAGGCGGCGGATGTCCAGGCCGATCCTCGGGCCGTTGGCGGCGAGCCGTCGCAGGAGTGCCGGAAGGATCAGCAGCTCGACGTATTCCGGCGCGCAGAGGGTAAAGGTACGCGGCTCGCCACGCGGGTCGAAGCTGCCCTGGGCGGCGTGACAGGCGTTTATGCGGGCAAGCATTTCCTCCACATGGGGCAGCATGGCGCGACTCTTGTGGGTCGGCTGCATGCCGCCGCGGGTGGCGATGAACAGCTCGTCGTCGAAGGCCTGGCGCAGCTTCTTCAGGCAGTAGCTGACCGTCGACGGGCTGAGGCTCAGGTGTTCGGCGACCTCGACGAGGTTCTGTCGTTGGTGGACCTGGAGGAAGACCAGCAGGTCCTGCATGTCGACCTTGCGCAGGCCGTTGGCGATCAGCATCGGGGCGTCCTGACGGCGTCGGGAGCGCCATCAGAACCCGTCCCCTTCCTCAGCGCAAGCTTTCGGCGCCGACGCCTCGCGCCTGCCGCTCGGCGAACAGTGCCGCATAGCGCCGTGGGTCGAAGCGCAGACCCAGTCCCAGCAGCAGCGCCGCCACCGCGGTCAGTCCGAGCCAGGCGCCGGTGAAGCTGCCGAGGCTGTCGCGCAGCAGCCCGGCGATCCACGGCGAGACCCCGGCGATCAGGTAGCCGGCGCCTTGTACCAGGGCAGCCAGTTGACCGGCGCGTTGCGGCGCGTCGAAGTGGTCGAGGCAGACGATCAAGCCCATGGGGAACAGCCCGCCGATGCCCAGTCCGAGGCACAGCGCCCAGAGCAGCGGCAGGCTGGCCGGCGCCCAGGCGAGGCCGAGGAAGCCGGCCAGCATCAGCGCCGTTAGCCCGACCAGCACCGGGCGGCGATCCCGCGAGCGGCTGGCCAGGGCCGGCGCGAGCAACCCGGAGAGCACCTCCATGGCCGTCAGGAAACCGAGCAGCAGCCCGGATTCCTGGGCGCTCCAGCCCTGCTCCAGGTAATAGGGCGCGAGCCAGGCCAGCACGCAGGTGTAGCAGGCCGTGCCGAGGCCGAAGAACAGGACCAGCAGCCAGGTCCGCGGATAGCGCAGGAGGCTCCTGCCGGGCTGCGCGGCGGGCAGGCGCAGGCGGGTGCCGGGTTGCAGCCACCAGGCCAGCAGCGCGAGCGCGGCGAGCGCCGCCCAGGCACCGAGGCCGAGCCGCCAGCCGGCGTGCTCCGCCAGGGTCGGCGCGGCGCTGGCGGACAGCGCCGCGCCAGCCATGATGGCGGTGACATAGAGCCCCATGCAGAGCGGCGTGCGCGCGCCGAAACGGGCCTTGATCAGGGCCGGCATCAGCGCCTGGATCAGGGCGATGCCGAGGCCGGCGAGCATGGCGCTGCCGAGCAGGTCGGGCAGGCCTCGGCTGCCCAGGCGCAGGGCGCTGGCGGCGCCGATCAGCAGCAGGGCGAGGGCCACCGAACGCCACTCGCCGACGCGGCGGGCGATGCCCAGGCCGAAGAACATGCCGAGGCCGAGGGTCAGCACCGGCAGGGCGGTCAGCAGCGAGACGTCGCCGAAGCTGAGCGCGATCTCGCCGCGCATGGCGTTCAGCAGTGGGCCGACGGCGGCCATGGAGGGCCGCAGGTTGAGGCCGACCAGGACGATGGCGGCCATCAGCCAGAGGGTGCGGCCGGGTGGGGTGGCAGTGGGCATGGCGATCTCCTTTCGGGAGCACCATTGCGCCTGCGCCAGGGCGTGGCGGCAAATCAAAATCCGCAGGGCGGATTCGAAAAAATGCGCTGGCCAGGGAGTCGGGGCGGACGCTGGCGCAGCGTGGCGAGTGGCGAGGTTATCCGCCCCGTGCGGCGCGTGGCCTCACTCCGCACTCAAGCGCATCAGGCTTTCGCTCAGGGCCCGCGCGTGGCGGTCGACGATGATCGGCGCCCAGGGCCTGCCGGAAGCGCTGACCAGCGCGCTGCTCTTGCTGTTCAGGTCGCGCAGGGCCTGGCTCAGGTACTCCCAGCGGTTTTCCAGTTTCTTCAGTCCAGCCGGGTTGGCGCTTTGCGCCACCAGCAGGGCGATGCGCCGGTCGATCAGCGGGACCAGCACGCTCTCGTCCTGGCCGAGATAGTCCCGGGGCTGTTCGCGGGCAATCTCCAGCCCGCCCAGGTAGGCGCGCGCCAGGTATTGCAGGGACAGGTACTCGACCCGCACCGGCAACTGCCAGAGCGGCAGGGGCTGGCCTGGCGGGGGCGGCGGCACCTGGCGTTCCACCAGGTTGAGGAAGTCACGCAGGGCGCGGCTCAGTTGCTGCGGGTAGCGCCAGGGCAGGTCCTCCTCGCGGGGGCCGTAGGCCGCGCCTTCACGGATGCGCGCCACCAGCGCCCTTTCGCCTTGCCGCAGGAGCACCCCCTCGGGGGCGGCGGCGAGCGCGCGGTCGAGGCTGGCGAGATCCTTCTCCAGTTGCGCCGCGTGCTGTTCCTGGAAGCCCTCGCCGCGCAGCAGCAACAGGCTGCCCACCGCGCGACAGGCCTGGACCTGCAGTTGTTGCAGGGCGCGTTGCTGGTCGTCTAGGGCGGCACGCGCCGGCAGCGCCAGCAACAGGCAGCAAAGACAGAGGACAGCGGGAAGCGCGGGACGGAGCATGGGGAGATCCTGTTGTTGTCGTTATGGATATCCGCACCGAGGGCAGGTGCCCTGCACACGGTAGCCGGCCATGGCGCGCCTGCAAGCGTTCGAAAGTGTGATTCGCGCTCAGCCGTGGGTGGCCGCGCGCAGGCCGGCGAGGTCGAGGATCTCGATGCCGCCGTAGCTGAGCTGGAGGATGCCCTGGGCTTCGAGGTCCTTGAGGATCTGGTTGGTGGTCTGCCGCGACAGCGACAGCATCAATGCCAGCTGTTCCTGCGGCAGGTGCAGGACCTGCCGGCTGCGGCTGTTGTCGTAGCCCTCGGCGAGCATCAGCAGGCGCCGCGCCAGGCGTTGCGCGGCCGGCAGCAGGGCCATCTCTTCCAGGGCGATGAATGCCAGGCGCAGCTTGTGGCTCATCAGCAGGGCCATGTCGCGCCAGTAATGCGGCTCGCGGCGAAGCAGTTCGAGCAGCGCCGCCTGCGGTACCTGGAGTAGCTGGGTGTGGCCTTCGGCGTAGGCGTCGTGGGTGCGCGCCTGGCCGTCGAACAGGGCGATCTCGCCGAACCAGTGCGGTGCTTCCACCAGGATCAGCAGCGCCTCCTTGCCGTTCTCGCTGACCGCGCTGATACGGATCGCGCCCTCGACCACGCAGTACAGTCCGCAGGGCGCGTCGCCGCGGGCGAACAGGCGCTGGCCCGGCGGCAACTGGCGCGGTTGGGCGAGTGCCAGCAGGTGCGTCTGCAAGGCCTCCGGCAAACCCTGGAACCAGCGGTCGGCCTGGAGTTGCGAACGGTAGTCGGTACGCTCGTTCATGTTTGTCGTCTAGCTGACAGAGTGGAAAACCGGGGCGGCGCGATGATGCGAGAACCCTGGCGTGAGACCACAACAATGAAAACCCTAGTCGATCACCTTGCGCAATACGCCGCCTACCACCGCGACCGGCGCAACATCTTCAGCCATTTCATCGGCATTCCGATGATCGTCCTCTCCATCGCCGTGTTGCTGGCGCGGCCGGCGCTGGGGTTCGGCCTGTCTCCGGCGCTGCTGCTGGCGCTCGCCGCGGCGCTGTTCTACCTGCGCCTGGACCTGCGCTTCGGCGCGGCCATGACGGCGCTGCTGGCGCTGACGGTGTGGGGCGCTGCGCAATTGGCGGCGGGGACTACCGCGGCCTGGCTGGGCTGGGGCGTCGGCCTGTTCGTGGTCGGCTGGATCATCCAGTTCGTCGGTCATTACTACGAAGGGCGCAAGCCGGCCTTCGTCGACGATCTCAGCGGGTTGATCGTCGGTCCGCTCTTCGTGCTGGCGGAACTGGCCTTTCTGCTGGGGCTGCGCGGCGACGTGCAGCGCGAGGTCGAGGAGCGCGCCGGCCCGACCTGCATTCGCGAGCACAAGCGGGCGGCGTGAGAAGGTCTCCCGCGAGCGCGGGAGACCGGGGCGGGAGCGTTACTTGCGATCCGCAGCGATGCGCTGGCGGATGTGATCGGCGCGGGCCTGGGAGCCCGGGTGCGAATCGAACATGCTGCTGTCGCCGCCGCCCAGCTTGGCCAGCTTCTCGAAGGCGGTGACCAGGCCCTGGGTGTTCACTCCGCGCTTCTTCAGTAGCTCGTAGGAGAAATCGTCGGCGTCGGATTCCTGGGACTGGGAGAACTGCGCGTTGACCAGCGATTCGGTGAGTTCGCCCAGCTGGGAGCCGGACAGGGCGGCCAGCGCGCCGCTCTTCGAGGCGCCGGCGGCGCCGCGCACCGCGGCGGCCGCGTAGGCGGTCTGGGCGGCCTTGCGGGTGTGGCCGAGGGCGACGTGGCCCATCTCGTGGCCGAGCACGCCTTCGATCTCGTTGTCGCTCATCAGCTCCATGAGCCCGCTGTAGACGCGGATGCAGCCGTTGGCCATGGCCCAGGCGTTGACCTCCTCGGTGAGGTAGACCTTGTAGTTCACCGGCACGCCGTCGATCTGGTCGCCCAGGGCCTTGGCGATCTTGTCCAGGCGCTGGCCGTACTTGCTGTTGGCCGGGGCGATGCGGTTCTGCTGGTCGGACTCGGCGCAGGCCTGGTCGGCGACCTGGCGGACCTCGGCGTCGCTCAGGGTTGCAGCCTTCACCGCCATCATGCCGTGCTGCATGAGGTCCCCCTGGGGCAGGTTCTGGCAGCCGGCCAGGGTGGCGCAGGCGAGGGCCAGGGCGGAAAGGGAAAGACGGGTCTTCATCGTGTGCTCCTTGCGATAGGTGGCGTTCCGTGCCGGACGGGCGTGTTCCGCCCGGTGCCGCGCGCCCGGTGGGGGTCGCGCGGCGGCGGATGATAGCGGCTTGTGCCGTTCGTCGGAAGTCCCGCGAAGGCCGCAGGCCCGCCCTGGCGGGTGCGCAATGCGTCCCTGGCGTCAGTGGAAACCGCGCCAGGCGAGGTCGGCGCCGAGCAGCAGGAGACCGACGAAGAAGCAGCGCCTGAACAGCGCCGCGCTGATCCGCTGGCGCAGCCACTGGCCGAGGAGCATCCCGCCCAGCGCCGGGACCAGGGTCAGCAGCGAGGCACCGAGCATCTGCGGTTCGAGCAGGTCGCCATGCACGCCGAGAGTGACCGCCAGGGCCAGGGTCGAGGCGCTGAACGACAGGCCGAGGGCCTGGACCAGTTCGTCGCGCTGCAATCCTAGGGCTCCCAGGTAGGGCACCGCGGGAATCACGAAAACCCCGGTGACTGCGGTCAGCGCGCCGGTCGCCAGCCCGACCAGCGGGCCGGCCCAGGGCTCGTGGCGTGCCGGCAGGTGCAGCGGGATCGCGGCCAGGCCGAGCAGCGCGTAGGCCGCCAGGGCCAGGCCGAGCACGCCGGTGGCCTGCCTTGGCGCGTCGCCGCCGAGCCATGCGCCGACCAGCAGGGTGCCCACGACCACCCCGAGCAGCAGGCCGGCCAGGCGCTTCATCAAGCCGAGGAAGCGCGGGCCGCAGGCGAGCTGCCAGAGGTTGGTCACCATCGACGGTACGATCAGCAGCGCCGCCGCCTGCATCGGCGGCATGGCCAGGCCGAGCAGGCCCACCGAGACCGTCGGCAGGCCCAGGCCGACCACGCCCTTGACGAAGCCAGCGAGAAGGAAGGTGAGGGCGATCAGCGGGATCAGGGCGTGGAGGTCGACGGACATGCGGGTTCTTCCTTGTCTCGGGCTGGCGCGAACGGGCGATGGCGGCCAGTATCTCTCGTCGTCGACAGGCAATGTTTCATCCGGAGGTGAAGCATGCAATTCAATCCCGGCTTCAGTTCGCTGGCGGCGCTGCTCGCCGATCCCGGCCGCGCGCAGATGATCTGGGCACTGATGGATGGCAGCGCCCGCCCGGCCAGCGAGCTGGCGCTGCTGGCGGGCGTCTCGCCGTCCTCCGCCAGCGGCCACCTGGGACGGCTGGTCGAGGGCGGCGTGCTGAGCCTGGAGGCGCGCGGGCGCAATCGCTTCTATCGCCTGGCCGGGCCCGAAGTGGGACAGGCGGTGGAAGCGCTGGCCAGCGCCTCCCTGGCCCTGCAGCCGCAGCGGCGCAGCCTGCCGCCGAGCCACGGCACGCCGTCGGCGTTGCGCGAGGCGCGGACCTGCTACGACCACCTGGCCGGCGAACTCGCGGTCGGTGTGTTCGCACGGATGCTGGATGCCGGCTGGATCGAGCAGGAGGGCAGGACGCTGCGCCTGAGCGCGACCGGCGAGGCCGGGCTGGCCGGGTTGGGGATCGACCTGGCGGAGGTCCGCCGCCGCCGTCGGCAGTTCGCCTGCGCCTGCCCCGACTGGAGCGAACGCAAGCCGCACCTCGGCGGCGCGCTGGGGGCGGCGTTGCTGGAGGCCTGTCTGCGCCAGGGCTGGTTGCGGCCGCAGGACGGCTCGCGGGCGTTGCAGGTGTCGTCGAAGGGCCGCGCGGGACTGCGCGGCCTGGCGGAGCGCACGGCGGGCTGAACCCGCCGCGGGATCAGAGATTGGCCACCGGCTGGAAGGCCTTCGGCTTGAAGTAGAGGGTCTCGCCGCGGGCCAGGCCGGCCAGGCTGTCGTGGTCCTTCACCACTTCGGCTTCGATCAGTTCGTCCTGGCCGTCGACCTTCAGCGTTACCCGGGTGATCGCCCCCAGCGGACGGATGTCGCGGACCTCGGCGGCGCGGTGCTCGGCCACCGCGGAACGCGACAGCGACACTTCGTGGGGGCGGAACAGCAGGTGCTGGTCGTTGCCCAGTTGCAGGCGGTTGGAGTCGCCGAGGAAGTGGTAGACGAAATCGCTGGCCGGGTTCTCGTAAACCTCGCCGGGCGAGCCGATCTGCTCGATCACGCCCTTGTTCATCACCACGATGCGGTCGGCCACTTCCATCGCCTCTTCCTGGTCGTGGGTGACGAACACCGAGGTCAGGTTGATCTCCTCGTGCAGGCGCGCCAGCCAGCGGCGCAGCTCCTTGCGCACCTTGGCGTCGAGGGCGCCGAAGGGTTCGTCGAGGAGCAGGATCTTCGGCTCCACCGCCAGCGCGCGGGCCAGGGCGATACGCTGCCGCTGGCCACCGGAGAGCTGCTCGGGATAGCGGTCGGCGAGCCAGTCGAGCTGCACCATGTTGAGCAGCTCGTGGACCTTGGCCTTGATCGCGGACTCGCCCGGCCGCTCGCCCTTGGGCTTCATGCGCAGGCCGAAGGCGACGTTGTCGAACACCGTCATGTGGCGGAACAGCGCGTAGTGCTGGAAGACGAAGCCGACGTTGCGGTCGCGCACGTCGTGCTGCGAGACGTCCTCGCCATGGAACACGATGTTGCCGGCGTCCGGGGTTTCCAGCCCGGCGATGATCCGCAGCAGGGTGGTCTTGCCGCACCCGGAGGGGCCGAGCAGGGCCACCAGCTCGCCGCTCTGGATGTCCAGGTTGATGTCGTCCAGGGCCTTGAAGGCGTTGAAGTTCTTGCTGACGTTACGGATTTCGATGCTCATGGTTCATTCCTCGTCAGCATTGCTTTTCAGTCGGGACATGCGGGATTCGCTCCACTGCTTGAGCAGAAGGATGACCAGCGCCATCAGCAGCAACAGGCTGGCGACGCTGAAGGCGGCGACATGGTTGTATTCGTTGTAGAGGATCTCGACGTGCAGCGGCAGGGTGTTGGTGACGCCGCGGATGTGTCCGGAAACCACCGACACCGCGCCGAACTCGCCCATCGCCCGGGCGGTGCAGAGCACCACGCCGTAGATCAGGCCCCACTTGATGTTCGGCAGGGTCACGTGCCAGAACATCTGCCAGCCGTTGGCGCCGAGCAGGCGGGCGGCCTCCTCTTCCTGGGTGCCCTGTTCCTGCATCAGCGGGATCAGTTCGCGGGCGACGAAGGGCACGGTGACGAAGAGGGTCGCCAGGACGATGCCGGGCACCGCGAAGACGATCTGGATGTCGTGGTCGCTCAGCCATTCGCCGAAGTAGCCCTGGGCGCCGAACAACAGCACGTAGATCAGGCCGGCGATCACCGGCGAGACCGAGAACGGCAGGTCGATCAGGGTCACCAGGATGCTCTTGCCGCGAAACTCGAACTTGCTCACGCACCAGGCGGCGGCGACGCCGAACAGCAGGTTGAGCGGCACCGAGATGGCCACCGCGATCAGGGTCAGCTTCAGCGCGGCCAGCGCGTCGGGTTCGAGGATCGCCTCGAAGAAGGTGCCGAAACCCTGCTTCAGCGCCTCGCTCAGGACCACGTAGAGCGGCAGCAGGAGGAACAGGGCGAAGACCAGCCAGGCCAGGACGATCAGGGCCAGGCGGCCGCCGGCGTTGCCGCGGCGGGAGGCGCTGGCGGTGGCAGCGGAAATGCTTGCACTGGACATGGCGCCCTCCTTACGGGGTTTCGATGCGGCGCTGCAGCAGGTTGATCAGCAGCAGCAGGATGAAGGACACCACCAGCATCAGCACGCCGATGGCGGTGGCGCCGGTGTAGTCGTACTGGTCCAGCTTGACCATGATCAGCAGCGGCAGGATCTCGGTCTTCATCGGCATGTTGCCGGCGATGAAGATCACCGAGCCGTATTCGCCGACGCCCCGGGCGAAGGCCAGGGCGAAACCGGTCAGCCAGGCCGGCAGCAGCGCCGGCACGAGGATATGGCGGAACACCTGCAGCGGCCTGGCGCCGAGGCAGGCGGCGGCTTCCTCGACTTCCTTGGGAATGTCGGCGAGCACCGGCTGCACCGTGCGGACCACGAACGGCAGGGTCACGAAGGTCAGCGCCAGGGTGATCCCCAGGGGGGTATAGGCGATCTTGAAGCCGAGGTCGCTGGCGAACTGGCCGACCAGGCCGGCCGGCGCATAGAGCGCGGTGAGGGCGATACCGGCGACGGCGGTGGGCAGGGCGAAGGGCAGGTCGATCATGGCATCGATGATCTTCCGTCCGGGGAATTCGTAGCGCACCAGGACCCAGGCCAGCAGCGTGCCGATCAAGCCGTTGAGCACGGCGGCGGCGAGCGCGGTGCCGAAGCTCAGCTTGAGCGCGGCGAGCACCCGCGGCGCGCTGATGATGGCCCAGAATTGCTCCCAGCTGAGCTGGGTGGTCTTGAGGAACATGGCCCCCAGCGGGATCAGGACCAGCAGGCTGAGGTACACCAGGGTGTATCCCAGGGTCAGCCCGAAGCCGGGTATGACCGGGGAAATGCGTCGTGACATGTTCTGTCCTTACTCTGCGTTGGAACGCTTGGTGGCTCTCCCGGTGCCGGTTCCTTCCGGCAGTGGGCCCGGTACGGGACCGGGCCTGCTAGCCCCCTCGCCCGTCCGGGAGAGGGTCTGGGAGAGGGGCCGTGGTTCGGGCGACGGGTCTGCCGTCGCGATCATTGCGCCTGGTAGATCTGGTCGAAGATGCCCCCGTCGTTGAAGAACTTCGGCTGGGCCGTCTTCCAGCCGCCGAAATCGGAGTCGACGGTGACCAGGTTCAGTTTCGGGAACTGCGTGGCGAACTCGGCGGCGACCTTCTGGTTGCGCGGCCGGTAGAAGTTCTGCGCGGCGATGCGCTGGCCTTCCTCGCTGTACAGGTATTGCAGGTAGGCCTCGGCGACCTTGCGGGTGCCTTTCTTCTCGACCACCTTGTCGACCACCGCGACCGGCGGTTCGGCGAGGATGGAGATGGAGGGTACGACGATCTCGAAGTTTTCCCCGCCCTGTTCCTTCTTCGCCAGGAACGCCTCGTTCTCCCAGGCCAGCAGCACGTCGCCGATCTGGTTGTTGACGAAGGTGATGGTCGAGCCGCGGGCGCCGGTGTCGAGTACCGGTACGTGCTTGTACAGCGCCTGCACGTAGTCCTTGGCCTTCTCGTCGCTGCCGTACTGCTTCTTCGCCCAGGCCCAGGCGGCGAGGAAGTTCCAGCGCGCGCCGCCGGAGGTCTTCGGGTTCGGCGTGATGACTTCCACGCCTTCCTTGGTCAGGTCGCCCCAGTCCTTGATGCCCTTGGGGTTGCCCTTGCGCACCAGGAACACGATGGTCGAGGTGTAGGGGGTGCTGTTGTCCGGCAGGCGTGCCTGCCAGTCGGCCGGCAGCAGCTTGCCGAGCTTGTGCAGTTCGTCGATGTCGCCGGCCAGGGCCAGGGTCACCACGTCGGCCTTGAGCCCGTCGATCACCGCGCGGGCCTGCTTGCCGGAGCCGCCGTGGGACTGCTGGACGGTCAGGTCCTCGCCGCCCTGGGCCTTCCAGTGCTTGATGAAGGCCGCGTTGTAGGCCTGGTACAGCTCGCGGGTCGGGTCGTAGGAAACGTTCAGCAGTTGCGTGGCTGCGGCAACCGGGCCGGAGACCAGGGCGCTGGCGAGTGCGGCCAGGGCGAAACGACGAAGGGACATGTGCAGCTCCTAGGTGTGTGCTGTTTCGATTGTTCTAATGGGGTGTTGGCGGAACGACGGGAACACGGGGCGTCAGGCGCGCATTCGCGGCCGACAGCTGCAGTACCGGTGCGGATGGGGTATCGAACGGATGTTCATGGCGAGACGCCTCCGGTGGTCCAGTCGGGTCGTGTGCTTCAGGCCTGCTTGACGGCCGGTTGCTGCAGACGGAATTTTTCCTTGCGCTCGATCTGCACCACCTGGCCGTTGTGCACGGTGATCTCGACGGCGCCGAAGCGCAGGCCGCGCAGGGCACTCTGGATTTCACGCAGGATGGTGGCTTCGTCCTGGCCATCCAGGCTTCTGAGGGTTGCGCTCATGGGTCTCTGCTCCTGTGGCTCGAGGTGCCGCGTTGCTCGACGAAGTGGAGGCGGCGTGAGGCGCATAGTAAGCAGTGGGCAATATTCTTAAAAATATTGTTTAAGAATCTTTATAGGTAAAGTGGTTATAAGACGGCGAAGCGGCCCGGCTTCGCCGCCAGGCTCAGTCTTCCGGCAACGCCACGGGCGGCAGGTCGAAGCGCAGCGCTTCCGCCGGTTGCGGCCGTCCGTACCAGTAGCCTTGGCCGAAGTCGCAGCCATGTTCGCGCAGGAACAGCGCCTGGTCCTGGTGCTCGATACCCTCGGCAACCACCCGCAGGCCCATGCTTTGCGCCAGGGCAACGATCGCCCGGGCGATCGCGGCGTCGTCCACCGCGCCGGGCAGGCCGGCGACGAAGCCCTGGTCGATCTTCAGCTTGTGCACCGGCAGCCGCTTGAGGCGCATCAGCGAGGAATAGCCGGTGCCGAAGTCGTCGATGGCCAGGTTCACGCCGAGGATACGCAGGCGGCAGAGCAGGTTGAGGGACTGCTCGAAGTCCTCCATCACCGCGCTTTCGGTGACTTCCAGCTCCAGGTAGCGGGGCTCCAGCCCGGACTCTTCCAGGGCATTGGCGATCCTTTCTTCCAGGCCGCCGCGGTTGAACAGCCGGCTGGAGACGTTGACCGCGACGAACTCCAGCTCGACACCGCGCTGTTGCCACTCGCGCATCTGCCGGCAGGCACGCTTGAGCACCCAGTTGTCCAGCGCGGCGATCAGCCCGCATTCCTCCGCCACCGGGACGAACTCGCCTGGCGGCACCAGGCCGCGCTCGGGATGCTGCCAGCGCACCAGCGACTCGACGCCGACGATCCGCCCGCTGGCCAGGTCGTGCACCGGCTGGTAGTGGACGCGCAGTTCGTCGTGCTCCAGCGCATGGCGCAGGGCCGATTCCACCTGGACATGGGCGCGGGCCCGGGCGGTCAGCACGCGGGTGTAGAAGGCGTAGGCGTTACGCCCGCTGTCCTTGGCCTGGAACAGCGCGGCGTCGGCGTGTTGCATCAGGTGGTCGACGTCGCTGGCGTCTTCCGGGTAGAGGCTGACACCGAGGCTTGCGCTGATATAGATCGGCTGGCAGTGGATGTCGAACGGCGCGTTGAAACCGTCGAGGATGCGCTGCGAGAGTCGCGCGACGGCTTCCGGGTCGTCGTTCTCGACGAGGATGGCGAATTCGTCGCCGCCCAGTCGCGACAGCAGGCAGCGCTCGTCGAGCTGGTGTTGCAGGCGCTTGCTGACCTCCTTGAGGAGCATGTCGCCAGTTGTATGGCCGAGGCTGTCGTTGATGTGCTTGAAGTGGTCGAGGTCGATCAGCAGCAGGGCCCCGGCCACCGTCCGGTCCTTGCCGTTCTCCAGCGCCTGCTCGATGCGCTCGCGCAGCAGCACGCGGTTGGGCAGGCCGGTCAGCGAGTCGTGGTGGGCGAGGAAGTCCAGCTCGTTCTCCGAGCGCTTGATGCTGCTCAGGTCGGAGAACACCCCGACGTAGTGGGTCAGTTGGCCCTGGTCGTTGCGCACCGCGCGGATGTGCAGCCACTGCGGGTAGATCTCGCCGCTCTTGCGACGGTTCCAGATCTCTCCGCTCCAGACGTCCTGCTCGCGCAGGGCCAGCCACAGGCGCTGGTAGAACGCTTGGTCCTGGCGGCCGGAGCGGAGGATCGCCGGGGTCTTGCCGAGCACGTCCTCGGAACGGTAGCCGGTGATGCGCTCGAAGGAAGGGTTGACGTGCACGATCACCGCCTGGGCATCGGTGACCAGAACGCCCTCGCGGGTGCTGTCGAATACCGCCGCGGCCTGGCGCAGGTGGTCTTCCTTGAGCCGCTGCAGGGTGATGTCGCGGGCCACGCCGGTGTAGTGCAGCGGCTTGCCCAGGGCGTCGCGGAGGACCCGGCCGCGCGAGTGGATCCAGCGGTAGTCGCCGTCCTTGTGGCGCAGGCGGTAGATGTGGTCGAGATTGTCGGTCAGGCCCTGCAGGTGGTTGCGGTGGGCCTCCAGCACGGTGGCGTACTCTTCCGGGTGCAGGCGCTTCTTCCAGGTCTCGATGGGGTCGCCGAGTTCCTCCGGAGCGAGGCCGATCAGCGCGGCGTAGCCCGGCGAGACGAACATCCGGTCGGTCACCAGGTCCCAATCCCAGAGACCGTCGCGCACCGCTTCCAGGGCACGGTTCAGGCGCTGCTCGCTGCCGTGCAGTTCGTCGTAGGCCTGGGCCTTGCGGCGGAATTGGCGTACCAGGTAGAGGTACAGGAGCAGGCCGGTTGCGGCGAAGAAGAACAGCCGCTTGGCGGTCATCCAGAACACCAGCTGGTCGTGGTCCTGGACCTGGTTTTGTAACAAATGATCGCTCAGGAACGCCCAGGCGATGGCGATTGCGAGATAAGCCAGGCTCAGGCGAAGGGCACTCAGGCGGGGGCTCATGGGATTTTCAGTGGGCAATTATTGGCCGGGCAGTATAAATGATGGCCATCCGGCCCTGTTCATATCTAAAAGAACGGATGGTAATCCCCAGCCGCTTGGTGATAATGCCCCCAGGTTTTGTCAGACAAGGCCCTCATCACTCCCAAATCCCCCCGAGGTTCAGTACCGCCTATGTGGTTCAACGGTTTTCTCGACCTGTCGCCCTGGCAACTGGTGGCAGTTACCCTGGTGCTGACGCATATCACCATCGTCAGCGTGACCGTCTACCTGCATCGCTATTTCGCCCACCGTGCACTCGACCTGCACCCTGCGTTGCAGCACTTCTTCCGTTTCTGGTTGTGGTTGACCACAGGGATGAACACGCGCGAATGGACCGCGATCCACCGTAAGCACCATGCCAAGTGCGAGACCGTCGAGGATCCGCACAGCCCGGTGCACAAGGGCCTGTTCACCGTCCTGCGCGCAGGCGCGGAGCTGTACAAGGCCGAGGCGAAGAACCAGGACACCCTGCGCATCTACGGCAAGAACTGCCCGGACGACTGGATCGAGCGCAATCTCTACTCGCGCTTCCCGATCGGCGGCGTGGTGCTGATGGCGCTCATCGACCTGGCCCTGTTCGGCGCCCTTGGCCTGACCGTCTGGGCCGTGCAGATGGCATGGATTCCGTTCTGGGCCGCCGGCGTGGTCAACGGCCTCGGCCACGCGGTCGGCTATCGCAACTTCGAATGCCGCGACGCCGCCACCAACCTGGTGCCCTGGGGCATCCTCATCGGTGGCGAAGAGCTGCACAACAACCACCACACCTACCCGAACTCGGCCAAGCTGTCGGTGAAGAAGTGGGAATTCGACCTGGGCTGGGCCTGGATCAAGCTGTTCAGTTTCCTGCGCCTGGCCAGGGTCGCCCGGGTTGCGCCGATCGCCCATCGGGTCGAAGGCAAGCACAGCCTGGACATGGATACCGCCATGGCGATCCTCAACAACCGCTTCCAGATCATGGCGCAGTACCGCAAGCTGGTGATCGCGCCGCTGGTCAAACAGGAAGTGGCCAAGGCCGACGAGTCGGTGCGCCACCTGTTCCGCCGCGCCAAGCGCCTGCTGTCGCGCGAGACCAGCCTGCTGCAGGACCGCCACCACGTGCGCATCGACTCGATGCTCGCCCACAGCCAGGCGCTGAAGGTGATCTACGAGAAGCGCCTGGCGTTGCAGCAGATCTGGGCCAAGACCAGCGCCAACGGCCACGACATGCTGGCGGCGATCAAGGACTGGGTGCATGAGGCGGAAGCCAGCGGTATCCAGTCGTTGAAGGAGTTCGCCGCGCAACTGAAGACCTACTCGCTGCGTCCCGCCTGACGCCTGACGCGCCCTCGCGGGTGCGTCAGCCGCCTCTGCAACGCGCCGGCTCCTGCCGGCGCGTTGCGTTTCGGCGTCGCCAATGCGACGCCCCGCCGATACTTCTCTTCCTCCGCAAGTCGACTTGCCCGATCCGGGATTCAGCCCGGGCGGCGCCCGGCCTATCTTCTGCGTGCCCAGGCGCCACGCCGGGCGTCACGCAGAACAACAAGAAAAGGAGCGCGGGCGATGTTGCTGGATTACCTGATCATGCTGGTCTACGCCCTGGCCATGCTGGGCCTGGGCTGGTACGGAATGCGCAAGGCGAAGAGCCAGAGCGATTTCCTCGTCGCCGGACGCCGCCTCGGCCCCGGCCTCTACCTGGGAACCATGGCCGCGGTGGTGCTCGGCGGCGCGTCGACCATCGGTACGGTCAAGCTCGGCTACCAGTTCGGCCTGTCCGGCTTGTGGCTGGTGTTCATGCTCGGCCTGGGGATCATCGTCCTCAGCCTGGTGTTCTCGCGGCAGATCGCGCGCCTGCGGGTGTTCACCGTGACCCAGGTGCTGGAGCAGCGCTACCAGGCCTCCTCGCGCCTGATCGGCGGGGTGGTCATGGTCGCCTACGACCTGATGGTGGCGGTCACCGCGACCATCGCCATCGGCTCGGTCACCGAGGTGGTATTCGGCATCCCGCGGATCCCGGCGATCCTCTGCGGTGGCGGGATCGTCATCGTCTATTCGGTGATCGGCGGCATGTGGTCCCTTACGCTGACCGACATCATCCAGTTCGTGATCAAGACCGTCGGTATCTTCCTGGTCCTGCTGCCGTTGTCGATCGACGGCGCCGGTGGCCTGGCGCGCATGCAGGAGGTGCTGCCGGCGGGCTTCTTCGACCTCGGCCACATCGGCCTGGATACCATCCTCACCTACTTCCTCCTGTACTTCTTCGGCGCGCTGATCGGCCAGGACATCTGGCAGCGGGTGTTCACCGCGCGCAGCGAGACGGTGGTGCGCTACGCCGGGCTTGGTGCCGGCGTCTACTGCATGCTCTACGGCGCCGCCTGCGCGCTGATCGGCGCGGCGGCGCGGGTCCTCCTGCCGGACCTGGCGGTGCCGGAGAACGCCTACGCCGAGATCACCCGCGAGGTACTGGCGCCGGGCCTGCGCGGCCTGGAGGTGGCGGCCGCACTGTCGGCGATCATGTCCACCGCCAGCGGGTGCCTGCTGGCGGCGGCCACCGTGCTGCAGGAAGACATCTATGCGCGCTTCCTGCGCCCCGGTACCACCAGCGACATCCGCCTGAGCCGTTGCATCACCCTGCTGATGGGGGTGGCGATGCTGGTCCTGGCGTGCCTGGTCAACGACGTCATCGCGGCCCTGAGCATCGCCTACAACCTGCTGGTCGGCGGCCTGCTGGTGCCGATCGTCGGCGCGCTGCTGTGGCGTCGGGCCAGTCCGCAGGGAGCGATCGCCAGCATCGTCGCCGGTTGCCTGGCGGTGATCGCCTGCATGGCCCGCGACGGCCTGCTCGCCAACTCGCCGATCGTCTACGGCCTGCTGGCCAGCCTGGCGACCTTCGTCGCGGTCAGCCTGGCCACCCGTCCTGCCGCCAGCCTGCGAGCCCAGCCGGAATGAACCCACGGCGCCGGGCGGCGCCCGGTGCTTTCTTCCCACCACACGGAGACGCTCCATGTCGAACGACCATCCGCAGCCCCTCGACGCCGCCGAGATTCCCCGCTTCGCCGGTATCCCGACCTTCATGCGCCTGCCGGCGTTCACCGACCCGGCGGCGCTGCAGGTCGGCCTGATCGGCGTGCCCTGGGACGGCGGCACCACCAACCGCGCCGGTGCCCGCCATGGCCCGCGCGAGGTGCGCAACCTGTCCAGCCTGATGCGCAAGGTGCATCACGTCAGCCGCATCGCGCCCTACGACCTGGTGCGGGTCGGCGATCTCGGCGACGCGCCGGTGAATCCCATCGACCTGCTCGATTCGCTGCGCCGCATCGAAGGCTTCTATCGCCAGGTCCATGCCGCCGGTACCCTGCCGCTGTCGGTCGGTGGCGACCACCTGGTGACCCTGCCGATCTTTCGCGCCCTGGGTCGCGAGCGGCCGCTGGGCATGGTGCATTTCGATGCGCATTCCGATACCAACGACCGCTACTTCGGCGACAACCCCTACACCCACGGCACGCCATTCCGCCGAGCCATCGAGGAAGGCCTGCTCGATCCGCTGCGCACGGTGCAGATCGGCATCCGCGGCTCGGTGTATTCGCCGGACGACGACGCTTTCGCCCGCGAGTGCGGCATCCGCGTGATCCACATGGAGGAGTTCGTCGAACTGGGCGTCGAGGCGACCCTGGCCGAAGCGCGGCGGGTGGTGGGCGCCGGGCCGACCTATGTGAGTTTCGACGTCGACGTGCTCGACCCGGCCTTCGCGCCCGGCACCGGCACCCCGGAGATCGGCGGCATGACCAGCCTCCAGGCCCAGCAGCTGGTCCGCGGCCTGCGCGGGCTGGACCTGGTCGGCGCCGACGTGGTGGAAGTCTCGCCGCCGTTCGATGTCGGCGGCGCCACGGCGCTGGTGGGGGCGACCATAATGTTCGAGCTGCTCTGCCTGCTTGCCGAGTCGGCCGCGCGAAGCGCCTGACGGCGTTCCGCCGGCCCGGCTTTGGCGCTATAACGAAGGCGGACCGAACGCCATGGGGGCGGGAATGCTGGGCAACCTCAACGACATCGACCTGCGCATGCTGCGCACCTTCTGCGCCATCGTCGAGGCCGGCGGCTTCACTGCCGCCCAGGCGCGCCTGAACACCAGCCTGTCGCGCCTGAGCGTGCTGGTGCGCGACTTGGAGGTGCGCCTGGGCTATTCCCTGTGCCGGCGCGGCAATGGCGGTTTCCAGTTGACCGAGGAGGGACAGGAACTCTACGACGCCGCGCTCGGCCTGTTCAGCGACATCGCCCGTTTCCGCGAGCAGGTCCGCGGCCTCGGCGGGCGCGATCGCGAGGCGTTGCACCTGGGCTGCGTCGATGGCGTCATCGGCCAGCATTGCCTGCCGTTGCCGCTGGCCATCCGGCTGTTTCGCCAGCGCGCCCCGGAGGTGCTGCTCAAGCTGCACACGCGGCGTCCCGACGAACTCGAACACGCGGTGCTGGAAGAGCGCCTGCAACTGGCGGTGGGGGCCTTTCACCACCGGTTGTCCGGGCTCTACTACCAACCCCTGTTCCGCGAGGAGCAGAACCTCTATTGCGGCAGCGCGCACCCCTTCTTCGCCCGGGCGGACGACGAGCCGACGCTGGGCGAGATCTGCGCGGCCGACTATGTCGGCCGCGGCTACATGGCGGAAAACCACCGCCCGCACGACCTGCGCTTCAACCAGGGAACCGACGCCTACACCATGGAGGCCATCGCTACCCTGGTCTTCAGCGGCACCTACATCGGCTACCTGCCGACGCACTATGCCGCCACCTGGGTCGCCGAAGGGCGCATGCGGGCGATCCGGCCACGGCAACTGGCCTACGACTCGGAATTCCATTGCATTACCCGCCAGGGACACGAAGAACGACCGACCCTGACCCTGTTCCTGCGCTCGCTGTTCGAGGCGCAGAAACAATTGGGCGTGCAGGCTCCGGCGAATACGAACGGCATCGCTCGGCAATTGTGATCGAGCGCACTGGCTGGAGCCTTTCCCTGCCGTTCGGCGGGCATTTCTGTATCGCCGCGACCCCTGCGCTAAGTTGGCGGTCGAACCCGTTCCGCGAGCAGAGCGACGATCCATGGACGACCTAACCGGCATTCCCGAAGACCCGCAGGAGGCCGCGCTGGCCTTGCTGCACAGCCGTGCCGAAGTGGCCCGGCTGAAGGAGCGCGAGCAACTCTTCAGCGCCTTGCTGGCCAGCGTCAACTCGGTGCTCTGGGCCTACGACTGGCAGAACCGGCGGATGGTCTACGTCAGCCCCGCCTACGAGAAAATCTTCGGCCGTTCCGCGGCGCTGCTGCTGGCGGACTACGAGGAGTGGCGCAACAGCATCTACCCGGACGACCTCGACTACGCCGACAGCAGCCTGCTGCAGGTGCTCGAACGTGGCGCCGTGGAACAACGCGAATACCGCATCGTGCGCGGCGACGGCGAGGTCCGCTGGCTCAACGACAAGTGCTTCGTCAGTCGCCAGGGCGAGGCGGGACTGCCGCTGATGGTGGTGGGTATCGCCGAGGACATCACCGACAAGAAGCACATGGAGAGCGAGCTGCAACGGTTGGCCACCACCGACGTGCTGACCCAGAGCAGCAACCGTCGCTATTTCTTCGACAGTGCCGAGGCGGCCTTCAAGGAGTGTCGCCGCGAGGGGATACCGTTGGCGTTCCTGCTGCTGGACGTCGATGACTTCAAGAAGATCAACGACCGCTTCGGCCACCAGGTCGGCGACCAGGTCCTCCAGCGTATCGCCCAGAGCGGCAGTGCCGCGTTGCGCCGTGGCGACCTGTTCGGGCGGATCGGCGGCGAGGAGTTCGCCGTGCTGCTGCCCGGCTGCGACGAGCAGACCGCGCGACAGATCGGCGAACGCCTGCAGCGCGAGGTGCAACGCCTGCGCTTCCAGGAGGGCGAACAAAGCTTCGGGATCACCGTCAGCCAGGGCCTGACGGTCCTCCAGGCTGATGACGAGGGGCTCGGTGCCCTCTACAGCCGGGCCGACGCCGCGATGTACTCGGCCAAGCGCCAGGGCAAGGACTGCATCGTCGTGGGCTGACCGCTGGGCAAACGTGTCCGTTTTGTCGACGGCGCCACGGAATACCTCTTTGGGGAGGCGACCGGCAGGCTGCGGCTGCGGTACAATATTCCTTAAAGCTATTAAATGCGAATAATTAATTCTTTTTAGGTTTATTGCGGATATTTTACTGTTTATTACCCACGCGCTATAAAGCGCAGGAGATAACGATTTTCTGAAACGTGGCGGTAACTCGCCAGAAAGGAAGCTGTAATAGGCGGTTTTCTGCCGATACCCTCCGGCCCCGTCAGCCGGGAGAAGGGCAGGAAGCCCGAGAGGACGCGAAGGCGGAGCCCGATGGAAAGATTGGCTTACAAATTGCCTTCACTGGCGGTGGGTCGAGACACCCGCCGCACAATAACAAGACACGAGTACACCCATGCACACGCTTCCGTTCGCTGCCTCCCTGCCTGCTTGCCTGCCCCGTCGTTCCATCGTCGCGGGTTGCGCCGTTTCCTGATCCATCGAATGCCGAGTTTCGCGCGCGCCATCTTCCGGGATGGTACGGCGCTCAGTGTTTCAACGACCGGTCGGGCCCACGCGTTCCACTTCCCCCGACCGGAAGACAATTAGCAATACCAATGGGGAAAAGACCAATGAAGAGTCGCAAGATCAACAAGTCACGACTGGCCCTGGCCATCACTGCCGGTACCCTCGGTGCCCTGGCGCAACAGGCGGTCGCCGCCGGTTTCATCGAGGACAGCAAGGCATCGCTGACCCTGCGCAACTTCTACATCAATACCGACAACCGCAATGGCACCGCCTCGCCGAGCAAGCAGGAAGAGTGGGGCCAGGGCTTCATCCTGAATTACCAGTCGGGCTTCACCCAGGGCACCGTCGGCTTCGGCGTCGACGCGCTGGGCCTGCTCGGCGTGCGCCTGGACGGCGGCGGCCGTGCCGGCAAGAGCGGCCTGGACCGCCAGCCGGGCACCGTGTTCCCGCTGGAAAGCAACGGTGAGCCGGTGCACGACTTCGCCAGCCTGGGCCTGACCGCCAAGGCCAAGGTATCCAACACCGAGTTCCGCTACGGCACCCTGCAGCCGAAGCTGCCGGTGGTCACCTACAACGACGGCCGCCTGCTGCCGGTCACCTTCGAGGGCGGCCAGGTCACCTCGACCGATCTCAAGGACTTCACCCTGGTTGCCGGCCAACTGGAGCACTCCAAGGGCCGTAACTCCACCGACAACCGCAGCCTGAGCATCGCCGGCGCCAACGGCAGCAGCGCCAGCTCGCGCGACAGCAACAAGTTCTACTACGCGGGTGGCGACTACAAGGTCAACAAGGACCTGACCCTGCAGTACTACTACGGCAACCTGGACGACTTCTACAAGCAGCACTTCCTCGGCCTGATCCACAACTGGCAGATTGGCCCGGGCGTCCTGAAGACCGACCTGCGCGCCTTCGACAGCAGCTCCGACGGCAAGAACGGCAGCCGTTCCGGCCGTGCCGACGGCTACGTCAGCAGCGGCTACTACGGCAGCGGCGTGACCAAGGGCGAAGTCGACAACCGCGCCTTCAGCGGCCTCTTCACCTATACCGTCAGCGGCCACAGCATCGGCGCCGGCTACCAGATCCTCAACGGCGACAGTGACTTCCCGTTCCTGAACCGTGGCGATGGCGAAGGTTCCACCGCGTACCTGATCACCGACGTGCAGATCGGCAAGTTCCAGCGTGCCGGCGAGCGCACCTGGCAGGTCCGCTACGGCTACGACTTCGCCACCGTCGGCGTGCCGGGCCTGACCTTCAACACCATTTACCTGAGCGGCGACAAGATCAAGACCGCCCGCGGCGACCAGAGCGAGTGGGAACGCGATATCTCCCTGGCCTACGTGATCCCGGACGGCACCTTCAAGGGCCTGGGCTTCACCTGGAAGAACGCCTCCTTCCGCAGCGGCCTGCCGGCCGCCGGTTCGAGCAACAACCAGCGCGACCAGGACGAAAACCGCCTGATCGTCAGCTACACCCTGCCGCTGCTGTAAGCTCCGGCCGGACAGGAAAAAGCCCGCGTCCTCCTGGAGGACGCGGGCTTTTTTCATTCAGGGCGCCACTCGGCGTGCCGTGCCGGCCAGCGCGAACAGCGCCGCGGCTGGCCATCCGCCCTGGGGGATGCCCGTCAGGCCTTGCGCGGCGCTGGTTGCTGCTGGGTGATGCAATGGATGTTGCCGCCGCCGAGGAGGATCTCGCGCCCCGGGACCATCACCACCTCGTGCTCGGGGAACACCCGCTGGAGGATCGCCCTGGCCTCGGCGTCCTTGGGATCGTCGAAGCTTGGCGCGACGATGCCGCCGTTGACGATCAGGAAGTTCACGTAGGAGCCGGCCAGGCGAATGGAGGGATCGCGCGGCTGGCTGCCCTCGACGATATCCACGCCGTCGCACTCTTCCTGGGTCGCGTACAGCGGGCCGGGGATCGGCATCTTGTGCACCACCAGCTTGCGTCCCTTGGCGTCGCGGCTTTCTTCCAGCACGCGGAGGGCGGCCTGGCAGCGCAGGTAGTTCGGGTCGTCCTGGTCGTCGGTCCAGGCCAGCAGCACCTCGCCGGGACGCACGTAGCAGCAGAAGTTGTCGACGTGGCCGTCGGTCTCGTCGTTGTAGAGGCCGTTCGGCAGCCAGATGATGCTGTCCACCGCAAGGTAGTCGCGCAGGGTCCGCTCGATCTCCGCCTGGCTCAGGTGCGGGTTGCGGTTGTGGTTGAGCAGGCATTCCTCGGTGGTGATCAGCGTGCCTTCGCCGTCGACGTGGATCGAGCCGCCCTCGAGGACGAAGTCGTCGGTGCGGTAGCGGGCGCGCCGTTCGATCTCGAGGATCTTGCGTGCCACCTGGTCGTCGCGCTGCCAGGGGAAGTACAGGCCGCCTTCGAAGCCACCCCAGGCGTTGAAGCCCCAGTCGACGCCGCGTACATCGCCCTTGTCGTCGATGACGAAGGTTGGGCCGGTGTCGCGGACCCAGGCATCGTCGCTGCTGATTTCCACGACGCGGATGTTGCCGTCGTCGAGGCGCGCGCGCGCGTTCTCGTACTGCCCGGCGCTGGCGCAGACGGTGACCGGCTCGAAGCGCGCGATGGCCTTGGCCACCGCGGTGAAGGCCGCCTGGGCCGGCTTGCCGCCGTTGCGCCAGTTGTCCGGGCGTTCCGGCCAGACCATCCAGGTCTGCTCGTGGGGTTCCCATTCGGCGGGCATGCGGAAGCCGTCGGCGCGTGGGGTGCTGGTCGGATTGCTCATCGCTGCTCCTGAAATCGTTGCTATGCGCGGCGGACGCCGGCGCGGAATGCGCGGGGCGTCCCCGCGCGGATCGTTTCCCGAGGCCTCAGGACTCCAGCGAGCCGTCCAGGGTCTTCAGCGGACCGTAGAGGTTCGGCCGGCGGTCGCGGAACACGCCCCAGGCGCTGCGGGTGCGCTCCAGCGCATCGAGGTCGAAGGTGTGGACAAGGATACCTTCCTCGGTGTGGTTCAGCTCCTCGACTTTCTCGCCGAACGGGTCGGCGATGAACGAAGAACCATAGAAGGTGATGTCGTAGCCGTCCTGCTCCTCGCGGCCGATGCGGTTGGAAGCCACCAGCGGCATCAGGTTGGCCCCGGCATGGCCTTGCTGCACGCGCTGCCAGTGATCGCGCGAGCTGATACTGGCGTCGTGCGGTTCGCTACCGATGGCGGTCGGGTAGAACAGGAGTTCCGCGCCGAGCAACGCCATGCTGCGCGCCGATTCGGGGAACCACTGGTCCCAGCAGATACCGACGCCGATCCGTGCGTAGCGGGTCTGCCAGACCTTGAAGCCGGTGTCGCCCGGATTGAAATAGTACTTCTCGTGGTAGCCCGGGCCGTCCGGGATGTGGCTCTTGCGGTAGACCCCGAGGTTGCCGCCATCGGCGTCGATGACCGCGATGCTGTTGAAGCGGGCGCGCCCGGCGCGTTCGAAGAAGCTGATCGGCAATACCACCTGCAACTCCCGGGCGAGGGCCTGGAAGTGGGCGATGGCGGCGTTCTCCTCGACCGTGGTGGCCAGCTGCAGGTAGTCCGGGTTCGGCTTCTGGCAGAAGTAGGGGGTCTCGAACAGTTCCTGGATCAGGATGATCTGCGCACCCCTGGCGGCGGCCTGGCGCACCAGTTTCTCGGCGCGGGCGATGTTCGCCGGACGATCCCAGGAGCAGGCCATCTGGGTGGCGGCGACGGTGACGTTGCGGGTCATGGAACACCTCGTGTGCTGGCTCGGATGGCTGCCGGGCTTGGCGGCGGCCGGTTGTGGGTCGGGCGGGCGGGAACGGGGTGTCGCGCCCGATCGAGTGATGGGCGGATTTATATCCGATAAAAATCGGACTGTGAAGCGGTTTAAGGGAGTTTTATGGATTTTCTATCGATTTAAATCGGATATAAATCCGGTTAATGGTTCGCTACGCTTTTCCAGGATCGGCGGCAGGTAGAGCCCCAGGTAGGCGTCGAACACCCGCATGCCTTCTTCCGCCAGGCGTGCGTCGATGATCCCGTGACGCTGGACCGACAATGCGTAGACGCGATCGCCTAGCTCCATGGCCAGGCTGAAGATCTCGATATCGGTCGGCAGCGGAGGCAGCAGGAAATGCCGCTCGAACAGGGCGCGCATGGCCTGGCCGAGTTGCACGTCATGTTGGCGATCGGCCTGGGTGACTTCGGCCAGGCCGTGGCTGGCGAGAATCAGTTGGCGGGCCGCCGCGTCGCGGGCGTAGACCGCCAGCATGCGCTCCTCGACGATCCGCGACAGGTCGCGCCAGCAGCGCAGGCCTGCATGGTCCACCGGCTGTTCGAGGCACGCGCGGAAGGCGGCGTGGACCTCGCCGGTCAGCCCCTGGAGCAGGGCCGGCACGCTGGGGAAGAAGTGGTAGACCGACGATGGCGGCATTTCCGCGCGTTCGGCCACGCTATAGATGGTCAGGCCGCCGATGCCTTCGTCGGCGAGCAGGCCGCGAGCGGCGTCGAGGATCGCGGCGATCCGGGCCTGGCTGCTGGCGCGGGGCTTGCGGATGGACGAGGTGGGCTGCATGGCGGGTCTCCGGGCGTGAGCGGCTATTGGACGCCAGCTCACGCGACCGGGGCAAGCCGCTCAGTGGCTGGCGCCGCGGAAGGCCTTCCAGATCTCGTCGACCACCGGCCGGAGTTTTTCCGGCGGCGTTTCCAGGGCGAACAGGCGGCGGCTGGTGTCGCGGTCCGGATACAGGCCGGGTTGCTGGCGCAGGGCGGGATCGAGGAAGCCGGCGGCGTCGGCGTTGCCGCTGGGGTAGAGGGTGGCGGCGGTGATCTGTGCGGCGATCTTCGGTTGCATCAGGTAGTCGATGAAGCGGTGCGCCTGTCGTGGATGCTGGGCGCTGGCCGGAATCACCAGGTTGTCGATGAACAGCACCGAGCCTTCCTGCGGTACCTCGAAACTTACCGGCTGGCCCGCCTTGGCCGCGCGCAGGGCGTCGCCGACCCAGGCCATGGCCAGGCAGAGGCGACCGCCTTCGAGGTCGGCGATGTAGCGCTCGCTGTCGACGTAGCGCAGGTTCGGTCGCAGTCCGTGCAGCGCCTCGGCGGCGCGGCGTACCTGGCTCGGAGCGGTACGACCGAGGTTGCGGCCCTGGTAGTTGAGGAGGATCGCCAGGGTTTCGTCCGGCGCGTCCAGCAGGCTGATGCCGCAGCTTTTCAGGCGCTGGCTCTGGCTGGCGTCGAACAGCAGGCTCCAGCTGTTGGGCAGCGGCCCGCCATAGGCGGCTTCGGCCTGCGGGGTATTGATGGCCAGGCCTACGGCACCCCATAGATAGGGGACGGCGTGGCGGTTGTCAGGGTCGACCGCGGCCAGTTTGCTCAGCAATTGACGGTCGAGATGGCTGCGGTTGGGCAACTGGGTGAAGTCCAGCGGCCGCAGCAGGTTGTCCTTCAGCAGGGCCGGCAGGGTGTCGTGGGAGGGGACGGCGACGTCGATCGCCTCGCCACTGCGCAGCGCCTTGTCCAGTTCCTCGGCGGTGGCGAAGGTGTGGTATTCGACGCGGATGCCGGTGTCCTTCTGGAAGGACTCGAGCACCTGCGGGTCGATGTAGTCGTTCCAGTTGTAGACGCGCAGGGTCTCCTCGGCTTGGGCCAGCCAGGGTGCGAGGGCGAGGAACAGCAGGACGGAAAGGCGGGGCATGGAATCTTCTCGCTGGACGGAACGGAGCGGACGATGGTGCCGGAGCCACGCGGCAGCGGCATTGATGCAGGCCAGCATCGAGTCTGGCGGGAGGCGTGGCGGCAGGCTGTGCCGTGGCGCACATTTCCCGGTTCCGAGAAAAGGACCGGGGCGGTTTCCCAGACACAGACGCCCCCGCGTTGAGTGTCTGCGAAACCGCCCCGGATTTCGCTGCGTACGGCGCTGGTCCGGAGCCGGCGCGCCGATACCGCTACCTCAGACGGTATGCAGGTACCAGTTGTACTCGAGGTCGGAGATCGAGTGCTCGAACTCCTCCAGCTCGCTTTCCTTGCAGGCGACGAAGATGTCGATGTACTTCGGGTCGATGTACTTCGCCATGATCTCGCTTTCGTCCAGCTCGCGCAGGGCGTCGCGCAGGTTGTTCGGCAGGCTCGGCTCCATCTGCTCGTAGGAGTTGCCTTCGATCGGCGCGCCCGGCTCGACCTTGTTGGTCAGCCCGTGATGAACGCCTGCCAGCACCGCTGCCAGTAGCAGGTAGGGGTTGGCGTCGGCGCCGGCCACGCGGTGCTCCAGGCGCACCGCGTCCGGGCTGCCGGTGGGCACGCGCAGGGCCACGGTGCGGTTGTCCAGGCCCCAGCTCGGCGCGTTCGGCACGTAGAACTGCGAACCGAAGCGGCGGTAGGAGTTGACGTTCGGGCAGAGGAAGGCCATGGAGGCCGGCAGGGTCTCGAGCACACCGCCGATCGCATGGCGCAATGCGGCGTTCTGCTCGGGATCCTCGCTGGTGAAGATGTTGTTGCCGTGCTTGTCGAGCAGCGAGATATGCACGTGCAGTCCGTTCCCGGCCTGGCCCGGATAGGGCTTGGCCATGAAGGTGGTGTCCATCTCGTGGTCGTAGGCGATGTTCTTGACCAGGCGCTTGAGCAGCACCGCGTGGTCGCAGGCCTTGAGGGCGTCGTTGACGTGGTTGAGGTTGACCTCGAACTGCGCCGGTGCGGATTCGGCGACGATGGCGTCGGCCGGGATGCCCTGGGCGCGGGCGCCGTCGATGATGTCCTGGAGGCACTCGACGTATTCGTCGAGGTCGTCGATGGAGTACACCTGCACCGACTGCGGACGCTTGCCGGAGATCGGCGAGCGTGGCGGCTGCGGCCGGCCGTTCACGTTCTCCTGGTCGATCAGGTAGAACTCCAGCTCGAAGGCGGCGACGATGGTCAGTTCCATCTCGGTGAACCTGGCCACCACCTGGCGCAGGACTTCGCGGGGGTCGGCGAAGAACGGCTCGCCTTCCAGTTCGTGCATGGTCATCAGCAACTGCGCGGTCGGGCGCTTCTGCCAGGGTTCCATGGAGAGGGTGCCGGGGATCGGGTAACAGATCCGGTCGGCGTCGCCGATGTCGAGACCCAGGCCGGTACTCTCTACGGTGGAGCCGGTGATATCGAGGGCGAACAGGGAAGCGGGGAGATTGATACCTTTTTCGAAGACTTTGTTCAGACTGTTGCGTTCGATCCGCTTGCCGCGAACCACGCCATTCATGTCTGCAATAAGGAGGTCGACGAACTGGACCTCGGGATGTTCCTTGAGGAACTCGCTCGGTTCAGTGAGCTGAACGGCACGCTGGGGTACCGACATGATGCAACACCTTTTTTGTTAAAAATTTCAATCATGCGGGGGGTAGGCTATGAGTCAATCCGAAAGCCTGTGGGATGTCAATAGCCGCCAAAAACGCCCTCTTGTGGGGCGTTGAGGCCGTTTTCAGGGCATTTTCGCCGGACGAAAAGCCGAAAAAAACCTCGCGTCGAAGGGTGTTCAGGAGTGCGTGTTCAATTTTTTACAGGCCTATTGTGTAAAAAAATGAACAACGCTAAGCTCGGCCAAACCCCATAACATCTACAAACAACGGGTGTCTCATGTCTCGCCTGCCGTTAATCGGCGTCACCGCCTGCACCAAGCAGATCGGTCTTCATCCCTACCACATTGCCGGCGACAAATATCTGCGTGCCGTCGTCAACGGCGCTGGCGGTCTCCCGCTGATCATTCCTGCGCTGGGCGAGTCGATCGACCAGGCAGCCCTGCTGGACAGCGTCGACGGCTTGCTCTTCACTGGCTCGCCGTCGAACGTCGAGCCCCGTCATTATAGTGGACCGGCGAGCGAGCCCGGCACCCTCCACGACTCCGACCGCGACGCCACCACGCTGCCGCTGGTCCGCGCCGCCATCGACGCCGGCATTCCGGTCCTCGGCATCTGCCGCGGTTTCCAGGAAATGAACGTGGCTTTCGGCGGCAGCCTGCACCAGAAGGTGCACGAGGTCGGAACCTTCATGGACCACCGCGAGCCGGCCGACCAGCCGCTCGAGGTTCAGTACGCGCCGCGCCATGCCATGCATGTGCAGCCGGGCGGAGTGCTCGCCGGTATCGGCTTGCCGAGCGAGTTCCAGGTCAATTCCATCCATGGCCAGGGCGTTGATCGTCTGGCGCCGGGCCTTCGAGTAGAAGCACTGGCGCCTGACGGGTTGGTCGAAGCCATCTCCGTAGAAGGTGCAAAAGCCTTCGCTCTTGGTGTGCAATGGCACCCGGAGTGGCAGGTTCTGACGAACCCCAACTATCTCGCTATCTTCCAGGCTTTCGGTAAGGCCTGCGGCAAGAGGGCGGGGCAACGTTGAGTCCGGCTGTTGGGGCCGGACTCTCAACCCTGAGGTCTTTATGACTACCAAGTTAGACCAGCTGACCAGCTGGCTGAAGGAACGCAAGATCACCGAAGTGGAATGCCTGATTTCCGATCTGACAGGCATCGCCCGCGGCAAGATCTCGCCGACCAACAAATTCATCGCGGAAAAGGGCATGCGCCTGCCGGAGAGCGTTCTGCTGCAGACCGTCACCGGCGACTACGTGGAAGACGACATTTACTACGACCTGCTCGACCCGGCCGACATCGATATGGTCTGCCGCCCGGACGAGAATGCCGTGTTCCTCGTCCCCTGGGCCATCGAGCCCACCGCGATGGTGATCCACGACACCTTCGACAAGCTCGGCAATCCCATCGAGCTGTCGCCGCGCAACATCCTCAAGCGCGTGTTGAAGATGTATGCCGACAAGGGCTGGCGGCCGATCGTGGCGCCAGAGATGGAGTTCTACCTGACCAAGCGCAGCGACGACCCCGACTATCCGTTGCAGGCCCCGGTGGGCCGCTCCGGACGCCAGGAAACCGGGCGTCAGTCGTTCTCCATCGACGCCGCCAACGAGTTCGACCCGCTGTTCGAGGACATGTACGACTGGTGCGAGGCCCAGGGCCTTGACCTGGATACGCTGATCCACGAGGAAGGCACCGCGCAGATGGAGATCAACTTCCGTCATGGCGACGCCCTCGACCTGGCCGACCAGATCCTGGTGTTCAAGCGCACCATGCGCGAGGCCGCGCTCAAGCACAACGTCGCCGCGACCTTCATGGCCAAGCCGATGACCGGCGAGCCGGGCAGCGCGATGCACCTGCACCAGAGCATCGTCGACGTGAAGACCGGCAAGAACATCTTCTCCAATGCCGACGGCACCATGAGCGAGCTGTTCCTGCACCATATCGGCGGCCTGCAGAAGTTCATCCCGGAAGTGCTGCCGCTGTTCGCGCCCAACGTGAACTCGTTCCGCCGCTTCCTGCCCGATACCTCGGCGCCGGTGAACGTCGAGTGGGGCGAAGAGAACCGTACCGTCGGCCTGCGCGTGCCGGACTCCAGCCCGGAGAACCGCCGGGTCGAGAACCGTCTCGCCGGCGCCGACGCCAACCCTTACCTGGCGCTGGCTGCCAGCCTGCTGTGCGGCTACATCGGCATGGTCGAAGGCATCAAGCCGAGCGCCCAGGTCAAAGGTCGCGGCTATGAACGCCGCAACCTGCGCCTGCCGCTGACGATCGAAGCGGCGCTGGAGCGCATGGAGAACTGCAAGCCCCTCGAGCAGTATCTCGGCAGCAAGTTCATCAGCGGCTACGTCGCGGTGAAGCGTGCGGAGCACGAGAATTTCAAGCGGGTAATCAGCTCCTGGGAGCGGGAATTCCTCCTGCTTTCCGTTTGATCCTGACCGGGGGCGGCCGGCGTGGTCCGCCGCTCCCGGACAGTCTTGAATAGAAGAGGTGTGACATGAACAGCCAAATCACCAACGCCAAGACCCGTGAGTGGCAGGCGTTGAGCCGCGACCACCATCTGCCGCCGTTCACCGACTACAAGCAGTTGAACGAGAAGGGCGCGCGGATCATCACCAAGGCCGAAGGCGTCTATATCTGGGACAGCGAGGGCAACAAGATCCTCGATGCGATGGCCGGCCTCTGGTGCGTCAACGTCGGCTACGGCCGCGAGGAGCTGGTCCAGGCCGCCACCCGGCAGATGCGCGAGTTGCCGTTCTACAACCTGTTCTTCCAGACCGCCCACCCGCCGGTGGTCGAGCTGGCCAAGGCGATCGCCGACGTCGCTCCGGAAGGCATGAACCACGTGTTCTTCACCGGCTCCGGCTCCGAGGCCAACGACACCGTGCTGCGTATGGTCCGCCACTATTGGGCGACCAAGGGCCAGCCGCAGAAGAAAGTGGTGATCGGCCGCTGGAACGGCTACCACGGCTCCACCGTCGCCGGCGTCAGCCTGGGCGGCATGAAGGCGTTGCATGAGCAGGGTGATTTCCCCATCCCGGGCATCGTCCACATCGCCCAGCCCTACTGGTACGGCGAGGGCGGCGACATGTCGCCGGACGAATTCGGCGTCTGGGCCGCCGAGCAGCTGGAGAAGAAGATTCTCGAAGTGGGCGAGGAAAACGTCGCCGCCTTCATCGCCGAGCCGATCCAGGGCGCCGGCGGCGTGATCGTCCCGCCGGACACCTACTGGCCGAAGATCCGCGAGATCCTCGCCAAGTACGACATCCTGTTCATCGCCGACGAAGTGATCTGCGGCTTCGGCCGTACCGGCGAGTGGTTCGGCAGCCAGTACTACGGCAACGCCCCGGACCTGATGCCGATCGCCAAGGGCCTCACCTCCGGCTACATCCCCATGGGCGGGGTGGTGGTGCGCGACGAGATCGTCGAAGTGCTCAACCAGGGCGGCGAGTTCTACCACGGCTTCACCTATTCCGGTCACCCGGTGGCGGCCGCCGTGGCCCTGGAGAACATCCGCATCCTGCGCGAAGAGAAGATCATCGAGAAGGTGAAGGCGGAAACGGCACCGTATTTGCAGAAACGCTGGCAGGAGCTGGCCGACCACCCGTTGGTGGGCGAAGCGCGCGGGGTCGGCATGGTCGCCGCCCTGGAGCTGGTCAAGAACAAGAAGACCCGCGAGCGTTTCACCGACAAGGGCGTCGGGATGCTGTGCCGGGAACATTGTTTCCGCAACGGTTTGATCATGCGCGCGGTGGGCGACACTATGATTATCTCGCCGCCGCTGGTGATCGATCCGTCGCAGATCGATGAGTTGATCACCCTGGCGCGCAAGTGCCTCGATCAGACCGCCGCCGCCGTCCTGGCTTGAGTCCCTGAGCGGACTTTTGCCAGACTGCGCCAGTGCGTTGGCCAGGCTCACCGGGTGGTGACGCGATCGGTTGCGCCACCGCCCGGATACTTCAACAAAAATGGAGCTACCCCGCATGATGAAACGTTTCGGTAAGACCCTGCTCGCCCTGACCTTGGCGGGCTCTGTGGCCGGTATGGCGCAGGCTGCGGACAACAAGGTACTGCACGTCTACAACTGGTCCGACTACATCGCGCCGGACACCCTGGAGAAGTTCACCAAGGAAACCGGGATCAAGGTCGTCTACGACGTCTACGACAGCAACGAAGTGCTGGAAGCCAAGTTGCTGGCGGGCAAGTCCGGGTACGACGTGGTGGTGCCGTCCAACTCCTTCCTCGCCAAGCAGATCAAGGCCGGGGTCTACCAGAAGCTCGACAAGTCCAAGCTGCCGAACTGGAAGAACCTGAACAAGGACCTGATGCACACCCTGGAAGTCAGCGACCCGGGCAACGAGCATGCGATTCCCTACATGTGGGGCACCATCGGCATCGGCTACAACCCGGACAAGGTCAAGGCGGCCTTCGGCGACAATGCGCCGGTGGATTCCTGGGACCTGGTATTCAAGCCGGAGAACATCCAGAAGCTGAAGCAGTGCGGCGTCAGCTTCCTCGACTCGCCGACCGAGATTCTCCCGGCGGCCCTGCACTATCTCGGCTACAAGCCGGACACCGACAATCCCAAGGAACTCAAGGCGGCCGAAGAGCTGTTCCTGAAGATCCGTCCCTACGTCACCTACTTCCACTCGTCGAAGTACATTTCCGACCTGGCCAACGGCAACATCTGCGTCGCCATCGGCTACTCCGGCGACATCTACCAGGCCAAGTCCCGCGCCGAAGAGGCGAAGAACAAGGTCACCGTCAAGTACAACATTCCCAAGGAAGGCGCCGGCAGCTTCTTCGACATGGTCGCCATTCCCAAGGACGCCGAGAACACCGAGGGCGCCCTGGCCTTCGTCAACTTCCTGATGAAGCCGGAAATCATGGCCGAGATCACCGACGTGGTTCAGTTCCCCAACGGCAACGCGGCGGCCACCCCGCTGGTGTCCGAGGCGATCCGCAACGACCCGGGCATCTACCCGAGCGAAGAGGTCATGAAGAAGCTGTATACCTTCCCCGACCTGCCGGCCAAGACCCAGCGGGCGATGACCCGCAGCTGGACCAAGATCAAGTCCGGCAAGTGATCCGCGAGGAGCCCGGCGGCGCCTGAAGCCGCCGGCGCTCCGGCACGAGAGAACCGGAACGCGGCCGGGTTTCCTCCGGCCACGCTCCCCTGCGAAGAGGTTCGACTCTTTTGCCCGTTCGTCCAGACGCTTCCTCCTGGGGGCCCGACGACCGGACGCAGTATCGACGACGAAGACGCTGCCATGGGCGCTGCGCCAATCTGCCGCGCCGGGGCCGGTCGTGTCGCTCGCACCGGGGCCGAGGGCCCGGAAAACCTGAAACCAACACGCCGGTAGGGAACCCAGCTCACTCATGTTTCCCGGCGGAATCGTCGGGTTGTCATGAAACCCGAGTGATCTGGGCTTACATCGGCACTTGAAGAACACGGGTCGAACAGGCAGGGTGCTGCCGTGAAAAGGCCCGGAACAGGAGTCGGACATGCAACATTCCATTGGCAAGACACTGCTGGTAGCCGCTCTGGCTACGGCGATCGCGGGCCCCGTGCAGGCGGAGAAGAAGAGCCTGCACATCTATAACTGGACCGATTACATCGCTCCCACCACCCTCAAGGACTTCACCAAGGAGAGCGGGATCGACGTCAGCTACGACGTCTTCGACTCCAACGAGACCCTCGAGGGCAAGCTGGTCTCCGGCCACTCCGGTTACGACATCGTGGTGCCGTCGAACAACTTCCTCGGCAAGCAGATCCAGGCCGGTGCCTTCCAGAAGCTGGACAAGAGCAAGCTGCCGAACTGGAAGAACCTCGATCCGGCGCTGCTCAAGCAGCTGGAGGTCAGCGACCCGGGCAACCAGTACGCGGTTCCCTACCTGTGGGGCACCAACGGCATCGGTTACAACGTGGCCAAGGTCAAGGAAGTCCTCGGTGACCAGCCGATCGACTCCTGGGCCATCCTCTTCGAGCCGGAGAACATGAAGAAGCTCGCCAAGTGCGGCGTAGCCTTCATGGACAGCGGCGACGAGATGCTGCCCGCCGCCCTCAACTACCTGGGGCTGGACCCCAACACCCACGACCCGAAGGACTACAAGAAGGCCGAGGAAGTCCTGACCAAGGTTCGCCCCTACGTCAGCTACTTCCACTCCTCCAAGTACATCTCCGACCTGGCCAACGGCAACATCTGCGTCGCCTTCGGCTATTCCGGGGACGTCTTCCAGGCCGCTGCCCGCGCCGAAGAGGCCGGCAAGGGCATCGACATCCAGTACGTGATTCCCAAGGAAGGCGCCAACCTGTGGTTCGACCTGATGGCGATTCCCGCCGATGCCAAGGCCGCCGATAACGCCTACGCGTTCATCGACTACCTGCTGCGTCCGGAGGTGATCGCCAAGGTCAGCGACTATGTCGGCTACGCCAACGCGATACCGGGGGCCCGCCCGCTGATGGACAAGAGCGTCAGCGACAGCGAGGAGGTGTATCCGCCGCAGGCCGTGCTCGACAAGCTCTACGTTTCCGCCGTGTTGCCGGCCAAGGTGCTGCGCCTGCAGACCCGTACCTGGACCCGGATCAAGACCGGCAAATAAGTTCAAATTCCGCCCGGTAGCGTGACCGGGCTCAACGACTTGGGAGTTGTGGTAATGGCGATAGCCTCCGGTGCCTACAAGAAAGCCCTAGAGGGCAACCAGCAGCCGAAAGAGGTGCTGGTAAAGATCGACCGGGTAACCAAGCAGTTCGACGAGACGCTGGCGGTGGACACCGTGTCCCTGACCATCAACAAGGGCGAGATCTTCGCCCTGCTCGGCGGCTCCGGCTCGGGTAAATCCACCCTGTTGCGCATGCTCGCCGGTTTCGAGCGGCCCACCGAGGGGCGGATCTTCCTCGATGGCCAGGACATCACCGACCTGCCGCCCTACGAGCGGCCGATCAACATGATGTTCCAGTCCTATGCGCTGTTCCCGCACATGAGCGTGGCGCAGAACATCGCCTTCGGCCTCAAGCAGGACGGCCTGCCCAAGGCCGAGATCGACGAGCGCGTGGCCGAGATGCTCAAGCTGGTGCACATGACCCAGTACGCCAAGCGCAAGCCGCACCAGCTCTCCGGCGGCCAGCGCCAGCGGGTGGCCCTGGCCCGTTCGCTGGCCAAGCGGCCGAAGCTGCTGCTGCTCGACGAGCCGATGGGCGCGCTGGACAAGAAGCTGCGCTCGCAGATGCAACTGGAACTGGTGGAGATCATCGAGCGCGTCGGCGTGACCTGCGTGATGGTGACCCACGACCAGGAAGAGGCCATGACCATGGCCCAGCGCATCGCCATCATGCACCTGGGCTGCATCGAGCAGATCGGCAGCCCGATGGACATCTACGAGACCCCGGCGAGCCGCCTGGTCTGCGAGTTCATCGGCAACGTCAACCTGTTCGACGGCGTGCTGGTGGAGGACGTGCAGGACCATGCGGTGATCGCCTGCCCGCAGCTGGAGAACCCGATCTACATCGGCCACGGCATCAGCACCCGCGCCGAGGACAAGCGCATCACCTACGCGCTGCGGCCGGAGAAAGTGATGATCAGCGCGCAGAAGCCGGACAACCTGGAACACGCCGGGCACAACTGGGCCCAGGGCACCGTCTACGACATCGCCTACCTTGGCGGCCACTCGGTGTACTACATCAAGCTGGCCTCCGGGATGATCGTCCAGGCCTTCATGGCCAACGCCGAGCGCCACGTCGCCCGGCCGACCTGGGACCAGTCGGTGTACATCAGCTGGTACGACGACAGCGGCGTGGTACTGCAGTCATGAAATTCGCCAACAGCCTGAAAAAGCGCATGCCCACCGGGCGGCATGCGGTCATCGGGGTGCCGTTCCTGTGGCTCTTCCTGTTCTTCCTGCTGCCCTTCGCCATCGTGCTGAAGATCAGCCTGGCGGAAGCGGACGTAGCCATCCCGCCCTACACCGAGATCTTCGCCTACGCGGACCAGCAGTTGCAGGTGCTCCTCAACCTCGGCAACTACCTGATGCTGACCGATGACCCGCTCTACATCGATGCCTACCTCGGCTCGCTGAAGATGGCCTTCATCAGTACCCTGATCTGCCTGCTGGTGGGCTACCCGATGGCCTACGCCATCGCCCGCTCCAGCCAGTCCTCGCAGACCGTCCTGCTGCTGCTGATCATGATGCCGACCTGGACGGCGATCCTGATCCGGGTCTATGCCTGGATGGGCATCCTTTCCAACAACGGCCTGCTCAACAGCGTACTGATGGGGCTGGGGCTCATCAGCGAGCCGCTGACCATCCTCAACACCAACATCGCGGTGTACATCGGCATCGTCTATTCCTACCTGCCGTTCATGATCCTGCCGCTCTACGCCAACCTGGTGAAGCACGACCCGAGCCTGCTGGAGGCCGCTTCCGACCTGGGCGCGCGCAACTTCACCAGCTTCTGGAAGATCACCGTGCCGCTGTCGAAGAACGGCATCATCGCCGGCTGCATGCTGGTGTTCATCCCGGCGGTGGGCGAGTTCGTCATCCCGGAACTGCTCGGCGGCCCCGAGACCCTGATGATCGGCAAGGTGCTCTGGCAGGAGTTCTTCAACAACCGCGACTGGCCGGTGGCGTCCGCCCTGGCGGTGGTAATGCTGGCGATCCTGATCATCCCGATCATCCTGTTCAACAAGAACCAGGCCAAAGAACTGGAGGGCAAGGTATGAGCCAGCACAGCGTATCCCGCTCCGTATCCCGTTCAACAGGCTCTCCATCCAGAAGCGTGGCCAAAGAACTGGAGGGCAAGGTATGAAGCGCTGGAATTTCTCCAACGTCATGCTGATCGTCGGCCTGCTCTTCATCTACCTGCCGATGCTGATCCTGGTGATCTATTCGTTCAACGCCTCCAAGCTGGTGACGGTGTGGGGCGGCTGGTCGGTGAAGTGGTACGTCGGCCTGCTGGACAACACCCAACTGGTCAGTTCGGTCGGCCGCTCCCTGGAGATCGCCTTCTATACGGCGTTCTCCTCGGTGCTCCTCGGCACCCTGGCGGCCTTCGTCCTCACCCGCATCCCGCGCTTCCGCGGTCGTACGCTGTTCGGCGGCATGGTCACCGCGCCGCTGGTGATGCCGGAAGTGATCACCGGCCTGTCGCTGCTGCTGTTGTTCGTGGCCATGGCGCAACTGATCGGCTGGCCGCAGGAACGGGGTATCGTGACCATCTGGATCGCCCACACCAGCTTCTGCTCGTCCTATGTGGCGGTGGTGGTGTCGGCGCGCCTGCGTGAACTCGACCTGTCGATCGAGGAAGCGGCGATGGACCTGGGCGCCAAGCCCTGGAAGGTGTTCCTGCTGATCACCATCCCGATGATCGCGCCCTCGCTGGCGGCGGGCGGCATGATGTCCTTCGCCCTGTCGCTGGACGACCTGGTACTGGCCAGCTTCGTCTCCGGACCCGGCTCGACCACCTTGCCGATGGAAGTGTTCTCGGCGGTACGCCTGGGCGTGAAGCCGGAGATCAACGCGGTGGCCAGCCTGATCCTGCTGAGCGTTTCGCTGTTCACCTTCTTCGCCTGGTACTTCACCCGCCAGGCCGAGGAGCGGCGTCGCCGGGCGATCCAGCAGGCGATGGAAGAGACCGCGACCGACTGGCAGAAAGGCTCGCCGACCCCGGCCTGAGCCCTCCGCCGAAAAGAAAAGGCCACCTGCGGGTGGCCTTTTTCATTGGCGCGTCGGTGGCGGGAAATGCCTGGCTACGCTCCGTAGGGCGACGCCCGAGGCGTTATCCGCCGATACCCCGTTGTACCCGGCGGACAACCACCATGCGGCTACTCGCCCGACCCCACGCCGGCCGGCTCAGCGCTTCGGTTCCAGCACCAGCACGCCCTTGCTGTTAGCCTTCACCTCGTTTTCCTCGTAGTGCTGCGGCAGGTAGTGGCCCTCGATGTAGGCCTCGGCCTGGTCGTCGTAGTGGCCGTCGAAGGGCACGCCGCTCTGCCCGACCGGGTTGATGCCGAGGCTGTGGGTCGGGTCGGCGAAGTCCACCAGGCGCCGGGTCGATGGACCGTAGGTGACCGCCCAGGGGGCCGGGCCGATCTTCGCCGACAGGTTGTTCGGTACCTCGTGGGTGCCGGGGGCGGCGAACGGACCGACGTTGAGAAGGCGCTTGAGCAGCGCTTGCTGGCCCAGGGCGTGCTCGTGGGTCAGGGTATGCGCCTTGCCCCACAGCCAGCCGGACGGGTCGTTGCCGAGGGTGCCGCGCAGATGCGCGAGGGAGGCGTTCCAGGCGGCCCTGACGATATCCGCGCGGGTTTCCCGGCGTTCTGTGCGGCGGTCGTCCCACCAGGGCGAGTCGGCGTCGCCAGCCAGCCGAGGCAGCGCGCTGTCGATGGCGCGGGTGGCGATCAGGCTGTCGAAGAAGGCATCGCCCAGTTCGTCGTGCAAGGCGCCCTCGGCAATCTGGAACAGCAACTGGTTGAACAGCGTGGCGGCGGTCGAGTCGACCGGGTAGTCGCCCTTCCAGGCCGCCAGTTGCTCGACCAGGCGCTTGCCTTCGGCGTCGTCGACCACCTCGCGCAGGACCGGCAGCAAGGGTGCGAGCAGGCGCGGCGCGTAGCCGGTGCGATTGCCGAGTTGCAGCGCGCGGCTGTTGTCCAGGTTCCATTTGGTGCCGCGGTCGGCCAGTTGGGTATCCAGCCACTGGCCGCGGTCCGCCAGGTTGTAGTAGCCGGGAATCGGCCGGCCATTGGCCGGGACCGGCTGGAAGTTGGCGGAGACGATGTAGCCGCGCGCCGGGTTTTCCTCCTGCGGGTTGTCGGCGAACGGATAGAAGCCGGACTTGTCCGCCTCGCCCTTGCTGCCGTCGAGGATGAAGCTCGGGTTCACTCCCTCCGGCCGCTTCGGCAGGGCCGCCGAGGCCCACCAGCCGATATCGCCGGCGGCATTGGCCCAGACCAGGTTGAGTCCTGGCGAATGGATCTTCGAGGCCGCCGCGCGGGCCTTGGCCAGGGTATCGGCGCGATTCAGCTGGTAGAAGGCGTCGAGCACCGGGTTCTCGGTCTCGAGGAAAGCCCACCACATGGCGATCGGGGTCTTGCCGGAGCTGGCGCCGAGCGCGTCGTTGACGATCGGACCGTGGGGCGAGCGGCGCAGGGTGAGCTTCACCGGCGCAGCGCCCTTGACCGCGATTTCCTGCTCCTCGCTCTGCAGGTCGACCCATTTGCCCTGGTACCAGACCTGGTTGGGGTTGTCCGGGTTGACCTTCTCGGCGATCAGGTCGAGGTCGTCGTTCTGGAACATCGTCAGGCTCCAGCCGAACGCACGGTTGTGGCCCAGCGAGGCGAAGGGGTTGAGCGCCTGGTGGTGGCCATAGAGTTCGAAGCCGGGCGCGCTCAGCTGGGCCTCGTACCATACCGCCGGCGCGGCGAAGCGGATATGCGGGTCGCCGGCCAGCAGGGGCTTGCCGCTGGCGGTGCGGCTGCCGGCGACGACCCAGGCGTTGCTGCCCTCGAACTGCGGCAGGCCGGCGTCCTCCAGGGCCTGCTGGCTGAGACGGGCGAGGGCGCCGAGGTCCTTCCAGTCGCCGGCGCCCAGTGCGCCGGAGGGCGTCAGCACGCCCTGCGGATGCCAGTCGAGATCGAAGATGCGCAGGTAGTCGCTGCCCAGTTCGTCGCGGATGTAGGTCAGCACCGGCTCGGTGCGGAAGGCGGCGGCGAAGCTGTAGGCCATGTAGCCGGCGATGCTCAGGGTATCTTCGGGGGTGAAGGGACGCCTGGGTATGCCCAGCAGATCGAATTCGAGCGGCGCCGGGTTGTTTTCCTGGAACTGGTTGACCCCGTCCAGGTAGGCCTCCAGCACTTTCCAGGGCTGCGACTGCTTGTCCTGGCGGGCGCTGTATTCGGCGGCGTGGTCGCGGATGCGCAGAGTGCGGAACAGACGGTCGGTATCCACCAGCTTGGGTCCGAGCACTTCGGCCAGCTCGCCGCGCGCCAGGCGCCGCAGCATTTCCATCTGGAACAGGCGGTCCTGGGCGTGCACGTAGCCGAGGGCGCGGTAGAGGTCGGTCTGGTTCTGCGCATACAGGTGCGGAACCCCGCGCTCGTCGTAGCGCACGTCGACCGGCGCCTGCAGGTGGGCCAGGGCGAGCGAGCCGTTGCGGAGCGGCTGCTTGGCATGGAGGTACCAGGCGCCGCCGGCAGCCGCGGCGGCGACCGCCACGGCGATCACGGTCAGGGTGCGTTTCATCGATCCTTTCTCCTTGTTGTAGTGCCGAGCATTCTGCGGATGCCGCCGGCCCGCGGCATTGACCGAATGCTCGGACCCTGGAAGTCTTTGGTCAATCGCGAGGAGCCGCCATGCAGGACGACCCGTCTACCAGCCCCCTGACCCATTCCGCCACGTTGCGGCGTCTGTTGTATGAAGCCCTGGACGCCCTCGGGCTCGACCCCACCCGCGTCTACCGCAGCGTCTACCGGCGTATCCCGCTGCCGCCGCCGACCCTGGGCGGCCGCCTGGTGCATGACAACGCCCCGTTGTTCTGGACCGAGCTGGCGGCGGTGACCGGCGATGCCGACATCGGCCTGCACCTGGGCGAGGCAATGAAGCCGCGCCTGCTCGATGTGGTCGGCTACCTGCTGCTGTCCGCGCGCGACCTGGAGGAGGCGCTGCGCAGCTTCGTGCGTTTCCAGCACATTCTCTCCGGCGGTTTCGCCGCGCGCCTCGAGGTCGAAGGGGAAACGGCAAGGCTGATCCTCGACATCAACTACCTGGGCTATGCCTCGCTGCGCCAGCAGATCGAATGCCTGATGCTGCTGTTCCTCAAGCTGCTGGCGCTGATCAGCGACGACGAGTTCGTCGCCGAGCGCATCGAGTTCCGCCACCGAGCCCCGCCGCGGCTGGGCGAACACCGCCGGTTGTTCGGCAGGCTGCCGCTGTTCTCGCGGCCGCACGATGCCCTGGTGTTTTCCGCCGCCTTGCTGCGGCGTCCTTCGCGCAACGCCAATCCGGACATGCATGGCGTGCTGACCCGCCACGCGGAAGAACAGACCCGCGAACTCAGCGAGAACCGCTTGCTCAATCGCGTGCGCTACCTGATCGAGCTGCGCCTCGGGGAGGGCTATGGCTTGCGCCAGTGCGCGGCGGAGCTGGGTCTTGGCAGCGGCGCCTTGCAGCGTGCGCTGGCCGCTGGCGGAGCGAGTTTCCGGCAGGTTCGCGATGAGGTTCGTCGGCAGCGGGCGAGCGAGATGCTGTTGGCCGGTCGCGCCATCCGCGAGGTGGCCAAGGCTTGCGGGTTCGCCGAGCTGTCGCCGTTCTACCGGGCCTTTCGCCGCTGGCACGCCGCGCCCCCGGAGCAATACAGGGCGCGGCTGGCGAAGCGGGAAAAGGGTTACTCGACCAGCGGTACCTGACGGCCGATCTCCAGGGTGGCGATGGCGTCGAGCTGGATCTCGATCTGCAGGAAGCGCATGGCGCGCTTGGGCGAGACGTTCTTGGCGATGCGCTTGACGTACTTGTCGCGCAGTTCCAGACGGTCCTCCTGGAGGTCGTCGACACGCTCGATCAGCGTGCTCGCCTGGTCGTCGCTGACGTTGCCGCTGTTGTAGGCCTGGGCGTAGTCGAGCAGGAGCTTGAGGGTTTCCTTGCTGAGCTTGTCCGACTCGGTGCGGTAGGTGTTGTAGATCGGCCAGAACTTCTCGCCTTCCTGGTCGGTGAGGTTCATGTTGGCCTCGACGATGCGCTTGCGCTTGTAGTCGACGTCGGCCAGGTCGTTCTGGATCTGCGCCTGGTGCTCCTTCATCAGTTCCTTGCTGCTGGGCTGAGGGTCGTTCTGGGCGGCCATCAGCGGCAGGCTGACGAGGGCGAGCAGGGCGAGGGTGGGACGTAGGGACATGCAGCGACTCCTTGGTTCGGCAACGGCCCCTCGTGGGCCGACCCGGGCAGTGTAGCCGCTACGCCTTCCGGCGCCCCCTCCGGAAGGCCCGGTGTTGAGCCAGGTCAGCCTTTTTCCGGGGTCCAGGGGCAGTAGCAACCCACGGCGAGGGTATGGGTGGCATCCACCGGACGTCCCTGCAGCAGCGCTTCGAGGATCGGTTCGATGAAGCTGTTGCTGGAGGTGCATACCGCGCCCTCGCTATAGGGGCCGAAGTAGGCCAGGCGGCCGTCGCGGTCCCAGATCGCCACGGCCGGGCTGGCCGGCAACTGCTCGGAACCGGGCAGACCGGCGAGGGGGCGCAGGGCGACCAGGTTGTCCGGCAGGCGGCCCTGGCTGCCAGGCTTCTGCAGGACATGGAACTCCACGCCCTTGCCGGCGAAGCGTTCGATCAGCTCGCCGAGGTGCTGCTGGTTGCCGACGTTGCAGGGGCAGGCCGGGTCCCAGAAATGCACCAGGCGGATCGCCCCCGGCCCGGCCAGCTCGGCCGGCAGGCGCAGGCTGTCGCCGGAGAACAGGGTGGTCTGCTCGCTGAACGGGCGGATGTAGCGGATCTCGAACCACCAGTAGGCGGCGAGCAGGCCGCCGGCCCAGAGCAGGCCGACCAGGCTGACGAGGAGCGTCTTGCGGCGGGGAGTCATGGCATTCACACGGAAAACGGGTGCCAAGCTTGCCATGTGTTCGCGCGCAGCTGAATATCCCTGGGTTTCGCCCGTGGCCCGGCCACGAATAGATTGCAGCCCGGAACCGCCGATGTCAGAAGCCTTCAACCCCGATTACCTGCGCCAGCACCTGCGACCCTTGGCCGCGGCCGAGGCGGACGCCGCCGTCCTCGCCTACCAGGCCTACTACGGCCTGGACCTGCGCTCCCGCCATCCGCGCCTGCAAGCGCGGCTCGGCAGCATGGCGGTCGACGGGCGCCGCCTGGCGGTGCAGGCCTGGCTGCTGCCGGAGGCGCGCGGCAGCCTGTTGCTGATGCATGGCTATTACGACCACATGGGACTGTATCGGCACGTAGTCGACTGGGCGCTGGGCATGGGCTTCTCGGTGCTCGCCTGCGACCTGCCGGGGCATGGCCTGTCCGAAGGCGAGCGGGCCAGCATCCGCGACTTCGCCGAATACCAGGCGGTGTTCAAGGGCCTGCTGGGCCAGGCTGCCGAACTCGACCTGGCGGCGCCCTGGCACCTCTGCGGACAAAGCACTGGTGGGGCGATCCTGCTGGACTACCTGCTGCACGGCGGCGAACGTCCCGAGCTGGGCGAGACGATTCTCCTGGCGCCGCTGGTGCGCCCGCGCGCCTGGGGCTGGTCGAAGCTCAGCTACCGCCTGCTGAGCCCCTTCGTCGACTCGATCCCGCGGCGCTTCTCGGAGAACTCCAGCGATCCGCAGTTCCTCGACTTCCTCCGCGAGCACGATCCGTTGCAGCCACGCACCCTGCCGACCGCCTGGGTCGGCGCGCTGACCCGCTGGGTGCCGCGCATCGAGCGGGCGCCTCGGCGTGCCCTGAGCCCCCTGGTGGTGCAGGGCGAGTCCGACGAGACGGTGGACTGGCGCCATGGCCTGAAGGTGCTGCGGGAGAAATTCGACGAGCCGCGGATACTGTTGCTGGAAGAGGCGCGCCATCACCTGGCGAACGAAAGCGAGGGGCTGCGGCGGCGCTATTTCGATTTCCTGAGCGACGCGCTGGGGGCCTGAGTTCCAGGCCCCGCGGCGATCAGGGGGCGACCGCCTGGTCCACCGCCAGGCCGGCTTTCAGCGCGGCCAGGGCCGCCTGGTAGTAGCTGCGGCCGGCCGGCGACTCGGCGAAGTTCACGTACTGGGTGAGTTCCGCGTCGGAGAGATCGCGGTAGACATACAGCAGGGTGTTCTCCAGGTCCGCGCCGATCTGCTGCACCAGGCGCTGGCGCTGGCCTTCCAGCAACTGGCCGGTCTGTCCGCCGCCAAGCAGGCCGGGGAGGCCCGGAAGCATCTGGCTGAGGCTGTCGGCGGCGACCCCGGCCAGGGCCAGGCTGACTTCCGCACCGGCCTCTCGGGCCGGAAGGACCTGGGCCAGGCGCTTGACCAGGGCCCGGCGTGGCTCGCTGGCGGTCTGCCGCGGCAGGCCGTTGCTGTGCTGGAGCAACTGGTCGCGGCGGGTGGCGAGCACCTCGGCGGCGACCACCTTGCGTCCCAGCGGCGACTCGAAGAAATTCAGCGGGCTGGCGCTGTCCGGCAGGTTCTCGCGCAGGCCGTTGAGGGCGCGCTGGTCAACTTCGGCCGGGGCGAAGCGGCGATTGCTGTTGTCCACCAGGGTCTGGTAGAGCGCGGGTGGCAGCTTGTCCTGGTAGCGCTTCTGCGCCGCGTCCAGGGCATCGCTGAAATGCGCGCGCTGGTCGGGCCAGCCAGCGGCCTGGTACAGGCGTTGATAAGGGTCGGCCAGGGCGGGCAGACCAACCAGCAGTAAAGCGAAGGCGAGCAAAGCGCGCATTGATACTCCTTTGGCGGCGAAAGCCTCGTCGTTCGGGTGGTGCCGTCCATGGGGCGCTATTGTCGACATGCGGCGGACCGCTTGTCGAGACACCGGGGCGGCACGCTACAATGGACAATGCACATCAACGTCAATCATCCACTCCTGCATCGCATCGTCGATGAACTGGTCGACCAGGGCTGGTCGCACCAGAGCATCTTCATGCCTGAGCGTCTGACCACCAGATTGGCCGAAGAGTGCCGCATCCGTGCGGTCGCGGGCGACCTGACCCCGGCGGCGATCGGTCGCGGCGACGGCCAGGTGATCCGCGAAGGCATCCGCGGCGACCTCACGCAATGGCTGGAGCCCGGAGAATCCGCGGCCTGCGACGAATACCTGGGGGTGATGGACAGCTTGCGCCAGGCGCTCAACGCCTCGCTGTTCCTCGGCCTCGAGGATTTCGAGTGCCACTTCGCGCTGTACCCGCCGGGCGCCTATTACCAGAAGCATGTCGATCGTTTCCGCGACGACGACGCACGCACCGTCTCCGCGGTTCTCTACCTCAACGATGCCTGGTTGCCCGAGCATGGCGGCGCGCTGCGCCTGCACCTGCCGCAGCGGCAGGTGGATATCCAGCCGACGGGCGGTAGCCTGGTGGTGTTCATGTCCGCCGGCACCGAGCACGAAGTCCTGCCCGCCAGCCGCGACCGGCTGTCGCTGACCGGCTGGTTCCGCCGGCGCAACGAATCCCTCCTGCAACTCTCCTGAACCCTCGGCGGGGTCGCCGCCTCAGTGACCCCAGACCTTGATCGTGCCGCGCAGGTCGGTGATGTCGCGCAGTTCGATGCGGCCGATCGAGTTGTCGCCGATGTACAGGTCGCTGGCCACCCGCAGGCGGATGCGCTGCGCCGGCAGGCCGCTGGCGATCAACTGGTCGTTGATGGTGGCGAGGTCCGGCAGGCTGATCGCCAGTTGCTGCCCGCCGCCGCTGCCGGTGGTCACGTCCAGTGCCAGGGTCGGCTGCTCGACGCCGAAGATCGGCAGGCTCAGGCCGAGCTGGGCGGCGCCCAGGGGGATGTTGCCGCCGCGCCCGTCCGGGCAGTCGCCGGCCTTCACGCAGCCGTTGTCGATCACCAGGTTGCGCAGCGAGAGGCTGCCGCCGTCGTCCACCCAGGCGACCCTGGCCGCGCCGGCGCGCAGGTCCAGGCGCAGGCTGATGCCGGCCTGGCCGGTGACCTGGCTGAGACTGTCGTTGTCCAGGGCCTCCATGGCCGCCTGGCTGGCAGCGCTGGCGAGCAGCGCGGGGGCCAGGAAAAACGGTAGAAGCGAGCGGGTCGGGAGCATGACGGGCGGGTCCTTCGCGGTTGCGCGGGAAGCCAGTCTGCTCGGGGCGGCGGAGGTTCGCCATGGGCCGCCCGCAGTTCTATCCTAAGGATCGGCAAGAAATAGCCCTGGTCCCCGCCATACGGGCGCTGGAGCGCTACCGCGAGGCCTAACTCCGGTTGGGTCGAGGGCGGGTTTCCCCGGTGCTTCCCGGCTACTGTTACCGGGCGTGACCATCGGTGAGCGGCAGGCTACTCTGTGTGCCTGTCAAAGGGGTGGAGCATCCATGCAGAAGGTTCTGGTCAGCCGTTGCCTGCTGGGCCACCTGGTGCGCTACGACGGTGGCAGCCATGGCCCGTTCGACCTGCTCTCGCGCTGGCATGCGCAGGGGCGGATCGTCGCCCTTTGCCCGGAGGTCGCCGGCGGCCTGCCGACGCCCCGCCCGCCAGCGGAGATCCCCGGCGGCCAGGGCGGCGAAGTGCTGGACCGGCTGAACCGGGTCTTCACCGTCGACGGCGAGGATGTCAGCGAAGCATTCCTGCTGGGTGCGGAGGCGGCAGTGGAGCTGGTCCGCCGCCATGACATCCGGATGGCCGTGCTCAAGGCGCGCAGTCCTTCCTGCGGCAACCTGGAGAACTACGACGGGCGCTTCAACGGCAGCCGGGTCGCCGGCGAGGGCGTGACCGCCGCCGCCCTCAAGCGCATGGGCGTGCTGGTCTTCAACGAAGACGAGCTGGACCGCGCCGCGGTCTGCCTGGCCGGCCTCGACGCCGGCGGCTGAACGCTCAGCGCCGCAGCGGCGCGGTCAGGCGGTTCTCCAGGGCTTTCTGCACACGCTCGAAGAGCGCCGAAAGCAGCCAGTAGATCCCGGCGGCAGCGAGATAGAGCGGCAGCGGCTGGAAGGTCTCGGCGATGACCTCCTTGGTCGCCAGCATCAGCTCGGTCACGGTGATCACGGAGATCAGCGAAGTGTCCTTGATCAGGCTGATCAGGCTGTTCGACAGGCTCGGCACCGCCAGGCGCAGGGCCTGCGGAGTGATGATGTTCCACAGGGTCTGGCCCCAGGTCAGGCCGACCGAGAGCCCGGCTTCCCATTGTCCCTTGTCGATGCCGAGGATCGCCCCGCGCATGGACTCCGAGAGATAGGCCGCGACATTCAGGGTCAGCGCCAGGATGCCCGCGGTGACCGGGGTGAACTCGATGCCGACGCTCGGCAGCCCGTAGTACAGGACGAAGATCTGCACCAGCAGTGGCGTCCCGCGGAAGGCGCTGACGTAGACCGCGGCGATCTGCGAGACCACCGGCACCTTGGTCACCCGGACCACCGCGACGCTGAAGCCGAGGATCAGGCCCAGGACCATCGATACCGCGGCGAACAGCACGGTATACATCGCGCCCTGGAGCAGGAAGGGCCAGGCCATCCCGAGCAGCTCGACCAGGTTGGCGAGCCATTCGAGCAATTTCTGCAGCGAATTCATTCAACCCTCCATCGACAAACACGACGGCCGCGTCCCTCGGACGCGGCCGCTTCCCCCGTTCGGGCGAGAACTCACTTCGGCGGCTGGCTGACGTCCAGGCCGAACCACTTTTCCGAGAGCTTGGCGAAGCGGCCGTCGGCCTTGATCTTCTCCAGCGCCGCATTCAGCGCCTCGCCGAACTTCGGATTGTTCTTCCGGTAGGGAATCGCCATGTTCGCCACCGGTCCCACCGCCGCGCCGGGCTTGACCGGCAGCTTGGCCTCGCGGATGGCGAAGGGGATCAGCAGGCGGTCGTTGAGCGCCGCGTCGATGCGTTTGCTGGCCAGGTCCTGCAGGTATTCCGGGGCGCCCGGATAGGTGCGCACGTTGACGCCGGCCACCGACTTCGCCAGGTCGGCGTAGTTGGTGCCCTGGCCGACGCCGAGCTTGAGGCCCTTGAGGTCTTCCAGCGACCTGAACTGGCGGGTGTCGTCGGCGCGCACGATCAACTGGGCGCTGGAGATGGTGTACGGCTCGCTGAAGTCGAAGACCTTGCGCCGCTGCTCGTTCACCGAGACCTGGTTCAGCGCGATGTCGTACTTGCCGCTCTGCAGGCCGGCGAGGATGCCGCTCCATTCGGTGGTGACGAATTCCGGCTTGACCTCCAGCTCGGCGGCCAGCAGTTCGCCCAGTTCGGTCTCGAAGCCGGTGAGCTTGCCGCCCTGCTTGAAGTTGAACGGCGGATAGGTGCCCTCCAGGGCGATGCGCAGGGCGCCGCGCTGGTGGACGTCGTCGAGCAGCTCGGCATGGGCCAGCGGAGCGGCCAGGGATACCAGCATCAGCAGGCGGGGCAGAAATCGCATGTAGTACTCCTCGGGTGGGAATGAACGTCGGTCGGGCCTATGCTGTTCGTTCAGCTTAGCCGGGCCCGCGTCCTGGACAATCGCGAACCTACTGGGTTGCATGCGGTCTTTCCAGGGGTTGCGGGCATTGACCCGGATTATGTGCGCGAGCGCCGCTCTAACACGGGCTTCGCAGTGGAAATCGCTGTGCCAGCGATGCCTTTCCCTGATTCGGAAGGCACGAAGAGTGCCGGGGAAATTCCGTCCAGTGGCGTTTCCCGGGTGCTAACGGAAGTGAAAACAGGAGACTCCCATGAGAGTGACATTGCCTTGCCTCGGTCTAGCCGCCCTGATGTTCGGCGCATCCGCCAGCCTGATGGCTGCCGACCTGCCCCGGACGAAGGCGCCCGAAGGGGCGAAAGTGTATTTCATCACGCCGGCCGATGGTGCAACCGTCGACAAGACCTTCACCGTGAAATTCGGCCTGAAAGGCATGGGCGTGGCGCCGGCCGGCGTCGACATGCCGGATACCGGCCACCATCACCTGCTGGTGGACCTGAAGGAGCAGCCGGCGATGAACCTGCCGCTGCCGATGACCGACAACATCCGCCACTTCGGCAAGGGCCAGACCGAAACCGAGATCACCCTGCCGCCGGGCAAGCACACCCTGCAACTGCTGGTGGGCGACAAGAACCACGTGCCGCTGGAGCCGACCGTGGAGTCGGAGAAGATCACCGTTACCGTCAAGTGACGGAAACGAAAAAAGGAGGCCGCTGGGCCTCCTTTTTCCTTTCCGCCGGACGCTGCCTTAGAACAGCACGCGGCTACGGATGGTGCCGTTGACCTGCTGGAGTTTCTCCAGGGCCAGGTCGGAGTACTCGGCGTCGACGTCGATCACCACGTAGCCGACCTTATCGTTGGTTTGCAGGTACTGGCCGGAAACGTTGATGCCGTTGTCGGCGAAGACCTTGTTGATCTCGCTCATCACGCCGGGGATGTTGGCGTGGATGTGCAGCAGGCGGTGCTTGCCCGGGTGCGACGGCAGGGCCACTTCGGGGAAGTTGACCGAGGACACCGAGGTGCCGTTGTCGCTGTACTTGACCAGCTTCTCCGCCACTTCCAGGCCGATGTTGGCCTGTGCCTCGGCGGTGGAGCCGCCGATGTGCGGGGTCAGGATCACCCGGTCCAGGCCACGCAGCGGGCTGGCGAATTCCTCGTCGTTGGATTTCGGCTCGACCGGGAACACGTCGATGGCGGCGCCGATCAGGTGCTCATCCTTGATCGCGGCGGCCAGGTGGTCCAGCTCGACCACGGTGCCGCGCGCGGCGTTGATCAGGATGCCGCCCTTCTTCATCGCGCGGATTTCCTTCTCGCCGATCATCCACTGGGTGGAGGGCAGTTCGGGAACGTGCAGCGAGACGATGTCGGACATGCCCAGCAGCTCGTGCAGGCTGCCGATCTGCACCGCGTTGCCCAGCGGCAGCTTGGTCACGGTGTCGTAGAAGAACACCTGCATGCCCAGGGCCTCGGCGAGTACCGAGAGCTGGGTGCCGATCGAACCGTAGCCGACGATGCCGAGCTTCTTGCCACGGATCTCGAAGGAGTTCGCCGCGCTCTTGATCCAGCCGCCGCGATGGCAGGAAGCGTTCTTTTCCGGGATGCCGCGCAGCAGCAGGATCGCCTCGGCCAGTACCAGCTCAGCCACAGAGCGGGTGTTCGAGTAGGGCGCGTTGAACACGGCGATACCGCGTTCGCGAGCGGCGTTGAGGTCGACCTGGTTGGTGCCGATGCAGAAGCAGCCGACCGCGATCAGTTTCTTCGCGCAGTCGAAGACCTCTTCGGTCAGCTGGGTGCGGGAGCGAATGCCGATGAAGTGCGCATCGGCGATCCTTTCCTTCAGCTCATCGCCGGAAAGCGCGGTCTTGAGGTACTCGATGTTGGTGTAGCCGGCGGCCTTCAGCGTGTCCACGGCGTTCTGGTGGACACCTTCGAGAAGAAGGAACTTGATCTTGCTCTTGTCGAGAGAGGTCTTGCTCATCTGCGTAAACCTGTTGTCCCGGAGGAAGTGGCTGGAAAGCGAACTGCGCGAAGCGGGTCCGGCCGGCGCTGGCCGGCACCCGCAACTCGGCGCCCAGAGGCACTAAGCGCGGGGGGCGTATGCTAGCATGTTCTCCCTTTTCCTTGCCCGGTTGCGACCTGAGTTGTTCTCAGGGCGACCATGAATCATTTGAGAGTTCCCGAATGACCCGCGAAGCCCTGATCGAATCGCTCAAGCCCCTGGTCGAGCCTGGCAAGCTGCTCGACGACGCCGCCTCCCTGGACGCCTACGGCAAGGACTGGACCAAGCATTTCGCCCCTGCGCCGCTGGCCATCGTGTTCCCCAAGAGCGTCGAGCAGGTCCAGGCGATCGTCCGCTGGGCCAACCAGCACAAGGTCGGTCTGGTCCCGTCGGGCGGCCGTACCGGGCTCTCCGCCGCGGCCGTGGCGGCCAACGGCGAAGTCGTGGTGGCCTTCGACTACATGAACCGGATCCTCGACTTCAATGCCTTCGACCGCACCGTGGTCTGCCAGCCCGGCGTGGTTACCAAGCAACTGCAGACCTTCGCCGAGGAAAACGGCCTGTACTACCCGGTTGACTTCGCTTCTTCCGGTTCCAGCCAGATCGGCGGCAATATCGGCACCAATGCCGGCGGGATCAAGGTCATTCGCTACGGCATGACCCGTAACTGGGTGGCCGGGATGAAGGTCGTCACCGGCAAGGGCGACCTGCTCGAGCTGAACAAGGACCTGATCAAGAACGCCACCGGCTACGACATGCGCCAGCTGTTCATCGGCGCCGAAGGTACCCTGGGCTTCGTGGTCGAGGCGACCATGCGCCTGGAGCGCACGCCGAAGAACCTCACCGCTATGGTCCTCGGCACGCCCGACTTCGACTCGATCATGCCGGTGCTGCATGCCTTCCAGAGCAAGCTCGACCTGACCGCCTTCGAGTTCTTCTCCGACAAGGCCCTGGCCAAGGTCCTGGCCCGTGGCGATGTACCACGGGCGTTCGAAACCGACTGCCCGTTCTACGCCCTGCTGGAGTTCGAGGCGACCACCGAGGAAGTCGCCAACGAGGCGCTGGCCACCTTCGAGCACTGCGTCGAGCAGGGCTGGGTGCTGGACGGGGTGATGAGCCAGAGCGAGCAGCAGTTGCAGAACCTGTGGAAGCTGCGCGAGTACATCTCCGAGACCATCTCCCACTGGACGCCGTACAAGAACGACATCTCGGTCACGGTTTCCCGGGTGCCCGCCTTCCTCAAGGACATCGACGCCATCGTCGAGGCCAACTACCCGGACTTCGAGGTGGTGTGGTTCGGCCACATCGGCGACGGCAACCTGCACCTGAACATCCTCAAGCCGGAAAACCTCGGCAAGGACGAGTTCTTCGCCAGGTGCGCGACCGTCAACAAGTGGGTGTTCGAGACCGTCGAGAAGTACAACGGCTCGATTTCCGCCGAGCATGGCGTGGGCATGACCAAGCGCGACTACTTGACCTACACCCGCTCGGAAACCGAAATTGCCTATATGAAGGCACTGAAGGCGGTGTTCGACCCCAACGGGATCATGAATCCCGGCAAGATCTTCGCCGAGTAGCAGGTTTCGCAACGCAGAGGGCCGGTCATCCGGCCCTTCTCGTCTGTGGCGGGCGCCACGGATGCCTTTCCACCCGTTCAGGAGTCGGTAAATGAGTTACCAGCATCAATATATCGACGGCACCCCGATCCACTTCCCCCTGGGCAAGCTGGTCTGCGTCGGGCGCAACTACGCCGAGCATGCCAAGGAACTGAACAACCCGGTTCCCACCGAGCCGCTGCTGTTCATCAAGCCCGGCTCCTGCGTGGTGCCGGTGAGCGGCGGGCTGAGCCTGCCGCAGGAGCGCGGCTCGGTACACTACGAGGCGGAAATCGCCGTGCTGATCGGCAAGCCGCTGTCGCGCAAGCCGAGCCGCGAGGAGGTCCTCGACGCGATCTCCGGCTATGCGCCGGCGCTGGACCTGACCTTGCGCGAGGTCCAGGCGAAACTGAAGGAAAAGGGCCTGCCCTGGGAGCTGGCAAAGAGCTTCGATGGCGCCGGCGTGCTGTCGCCGTTCGTGAACGCCGACCAGTTTCCCGACCCGACCGACATCGGCATCCGCCTGACCATCAACGGCGAGGTGCGCCAGGACGGCAACAGCCGCGACATGCTCAATCCGATCGTGCCGCTGATCCAGCACATCGCCGGGCATTTCTCGCTACAGGCCGGCGATGTGGTGCTGACCGGCACGCCGTCCGGGGTCGGGCCGCTGAACAGCGGCGACGAGTTGCTGCTCGAATTGCCGGGCGCCAGCCGTTTCGAGACCCGCGTGCTCTGAACCGCTGCGGCCGCCGGGGGCGGCCGACTTCCCTAGCGCCGGCAGCGGAAGCGACTGTCGGTCGGCTGGCCGACGCTTCGATTGACAGGCTGGGGGCAATGCCCTTTCATGGCGACGCCCAAGAAAACACCTGGCCAAACAGTCGAGCCTCGCCCATGTCCCTTGCCTCCAAGCTTCCCCGTTTCCGCTGGCTGCTGCCGGCGTTCGTCGTGCTCGTCGGCGTGGTGCTGACCATCGTCATGCATTGGGACGATCGCGCCGGCCTGTGGTGGAAGGAAAGCCAGGCCAGCCAGCAGCTGCGCGACGAAAGCATCTGGCTGCCGGGCTATCGGGTGGTGATCGACGCCAAGCCGTTGCAGGGCCTGGAAGAGGACGAAACCTCGGACCTGGCCTACAACCCGGCAACCAGGACCCTGTTCACCGTTACCGGCAAGCGGCCGCTGCTGGTGGAGCTGTCGCTCACCGGCGACGTGCTGCGCACCATCCCGCTGCTCGGCCTGAGCAATCCCGAAGGCGTGGCGGTGCTGGAGAACGGCAACGTCGCAGTGACCGACGAGCGCCGCAATACCCTGACCATCTTCCATGTCGACCCGCAGACCGCCGAGCTGAGCACCAAGAGCCTGGCCGAATTCCCGCTGGGCAATATCGGCAAGAAGAACAAGGGCTTCGAGGGCATTGCCTGGGATCCGCGCCAGCAGCGTCTGTTGCTGAGCAAGGAGCGCGATCCGATGACCCTGTTCAGCTGGAAGAGCGACGGCGGGCCGAGCCTGAGCGGGGCGATGACCGCGCTACCGAGCGACGACCTTTACATGCGCAACGTCTCGGCGCTCAGCGTCGACCCGCGTACCGGGCATACGCTGGTGCTGTCGGCCGAATCGCATCTGCTGCTGGAGCTGGACGAGAAGGGCGAGCCGGTCAGCTTCATCAGCCTGCTCGGCGGCTTCAACGGCCTGGACAGCAAGATCCCGCGCGCCGAAGGGGTGGCCATCGACGACGAGGGCACCATCTACATGGTCAGCGAGCCGAACCTGTTCTACGTGTTCCGCAAGAAGAGCGGCGAGCGCCTGGCCACCAGCGATGCCGATTAAGCTTCGCTTAAGCGCCGATTAAGCCTGGTTTCAGCAAGGCTTCGTAGCCTGGACCCATCGAAACCAACTACGAGGCGTTACCCATGAAACTTCGTCACCTGCCCCTCATCGCTGCCATCGGCCTGTTCTCCACCGTCACCCTGGCCGCCGGCTATACCGGCCCGGGCGCTACCCCGACCACCACCACGGTGAAGGCCGCGCTGGAAGCTGCCGACGACACCCCGGTGGTCCTCCAGGGCACCATCGTCAAGCGCATCAAGGGCGACATCTACGAGTTCCGCGACGCCACCGGCAGCATGAAGGTCGAGATCGACGACGAAGACTTCCCGCCGATGGAAATCAACGACAAGACCCGGGTCAAGCTGACCGGCGAAGTCGACCGCGACCTGGTCGGCCGCGAGATCGACGTCGAGTTCGTCGAAGTGATCAAGTAAGGCCCTGAATCGAAACGGCCCGCCTCTCTTCCGGGAGGCGGGCCGTTTCGCGTTCCGACCGGGCGAAGTTGCGGGTGGGCTTACCGGTGAACCCCTTCGAAACCCTGTAGCACGTTCACCGCGTTGATCCCGATTTCCTCCACCGCGTAGCCTCCCTCCATCACGAACAGCGTGGCCAGGCCGAGCTTGCCGATGGCTTCGCCCATGCGCAGGTAGTCGGGGCTGTCCAGGCGGAACTGGGAAATCGGGTCCTCCTTGAAGGTATCCACCCCCAGGGAAACGATCAGGACGTCCGCCGCATAGGCCTGGATCTGCCGGATCGCCGCCTGCAGCGCCTGGCTCCAGGTCGCCCAGTCGCTGCCGGCCGCCAGTGGGTAGTTGAAGTTGTAGCCGGTGCCGACGCCGTTGCCCTTCTCGTCGGCGTAGCCGAGGAAATAGGGGTATTCGAAGCGCGGATCGCCGTGGATCGAGGTGAACAGCACATCGGCGCGGTCGTAGAAGATGTCCTGGGTGCCGTTGCCATGGTGGTAGTCGACGTCGAGGATTGCCACCCGCCCGGCGCCCCGGTCGAGGAAGGCCTGGGCGGCGATGGCGGCATTGTTGAAGAAGCAATAGCCGCCCATGTAGTCGGCCGCGGCGTGGTGGCCCGGCGGGCGACAGAGCGAAAATACCGAGCGCGCGCCGTTGGCGAGTTCGGACTGGCCGCTGAGAGCGACGTTGGCCGAACTGGTGATCGCCTGCCAGGTCCCGGCGGTGATCGGCGCGCCGGCGTCGAAGGAGTAGTAGCCGAGGCGACCGTCGATGTTGTCCGGCTCCGTCTGCCGCAGGCGCCGGGTCGGCCAGGCGATCGGCAGCATGTCGTGGCTGCGGCCGGTGGCCAGCCAGTCCTGCCAGGCGTTCTGCAGGAAACGCACGAAACCCTCGCTGTGCACCCGGCGGATCGGTTCCAGGCCGAAGTCGCGCGGTGCGCGGACTTCGCCGAGGCCGACGGCCTTCACGCAGTCGAGGACCATGTCGGCGCGGCTGGGTTTTTCGAAGCAGGGGGTGAACTGGCCGCCGATCAGTTCGTGCCGGCCGTGGTGCAGGCGATGGTCGTCGCTGTAGATGGTCAGCATGTCGGGCTCCCGGGCTCAGTTCTGTTCGGAGAAGGTCACGGTCGGCGCCTTGCGGCGGAAACCGCCGGTATGCAACGCCAGGTAGGCGAGGCCGGCGGCGAACCAGGTCAGGCCGATCACCAGGGTCAGCGCCGAGAGGCTGGTCCACAGCCACAGGGTCAGGCCCAGGCCGATGGCCGGCACCAGCCCGTAGCGCAGCAGGTCGCGCGGGGCGCGGCGGCCGTCGAGCAGCAGGTAGCTGCGGATCACCGCCAGGTTCACCGCGGAGAACGCCACCAGCGCGCCGAAGCTGATCATCGAGGCCAGGGTGGTGAGGTCGATGACCACCGCCAGCAGGGAAATCACCGAGACCACCAGGATCGCGATCACTGGCGTCTTGAAGCGCTCCGAGAGGCTGCCGAACACGCGCCGCGGCAGGATGCCGTCGCGGCCCATGCTGTAGAGGATGCGCGACACCGAGGCCTGCGAGGCCAGTGCCGAGCCGGCGGCGCCGGCGACGTAGGCGGCGGTGAAGAAGCTGGCGAGGAACTTGCCGCCGGCCGCCAGCATCACTTCGTTGGCCGCCGACTCGGCGTCCTGGAATACGCTGCCGGGGAACACCAGTTGGCTGAAGACCGCCAGCACGGTGAACAGCAGGCCGGCGCCGACCGTGGTGATGACGATGGCGCGCGGGATGTCGCGTTGCGGGTCGCGGGTTTCCTCGGCCAGGGTCGAGACCGCGTCGAAGCCGAGGAACGACAGGCACAGCACCGCCGCGCCGGCCATCAACGGGGCGAAGCCCGGCTGGCTGCCGTCGCCGACGAAGGGCAGGCTCAGGTCCAGCGAGGGGATGCCGGCCAGGTGCTTGACCGCCATGGCGATGAACACCACGGCGAAGACGAACTGGGCGCCGACGATCACGTTGCTCATGCCGGCCACCGAGCTGATGCCGATCACGTTGAGTACGGTGACCAGGCCGATCGCCGTGAGCACGAAGACCCAGGCCGGCACCATCGGGAAGGCGATGTTGAGGAACAGGCCGATGAGCAGGTAGTTGATCATCGGCAGGAACAGGTAGTCGAGCAGCAGCGACCAGCCGGCGAGGAAGCCGACGCAGGGGCCGAAGCTGAGGCTGGTATAGGAATAGGCCGAGCCGGCGATGGGATATTTCTTCACCATGAAGCTGTAGGAAAAGGCGGTGAAGAGCATCGCCGCCAGGGTGATCAGGTAGGCGCTGGCGGTACGACCGCCGGTGATCTCGGTGACTACCCCGTAGGTGGTGAACATGGTCAGCGGAACCATGTAGACCAGCCCGAAGAAGACCAGGGCGGGAAGCCCGAGGATGCGCCGCAGGCCGGTGCCCTGGGCGCTGTGGACGTACTCGGGGCGCTTGCCGCCGATGAGGATGCCGTTGTTGCGTTCGCTGGCCATGTTCCGCTCCTCGCGAAATGCCGTATCGATCCCGCAGGCGGCCGCTTGGGCGGACCTTTCCTGCGCCGGGTGAATGGACGGGCTAGTGGAAAACCGCTGGGGTTTCCGCCGGGTCGGTGGAAATGGCAGTGACGAGAGGGCACGCGGCGTGTGCGGGCACGGGCGTTGGGGCGTCGATAGTGTTCATGGCGTTCTCAGGAAGCGTTCTTGTTGGATTTCTAGCTCGCGGTCGCGAGGTTCCCTTGGGCTCTGCCGGCGCCGTTTCCGCGGCTCCGGGCGACCCCTCGAGGAGGGCGCGGTTCGACTCTAGCAATCCGGTTTCGCCGGGGAGAACCCTGTAGACGGTCAAAAAGGGATCGAAATGGCCAAACTGGCTGGCCGGCCAGCGCTGGCGCGAGCTGGCCGCCAGCGCCGCGTCGATCATTTCTTAAGCTTGGTCCAGACCTTGCTGCGCAGCGCCAGGGCTTTCGGCGAGCAGAGCTTGAATGGCTTCAGGCGGTCGAGCTTGTCCTGCGGAGTGTTGATCGCCGGGTCGTCGAACAGTGCCTTCTCCATGAATTTCTCCGAGCCGACGATGGCGTTGTTGTACTTGGCGAAGTTGGAGGCGGCGGCGATGTTCTCCGGGCGCATCATCCAGTCGATGAAGACGTGGGCTTCCTTGACGTTGCTGGCGTCGCGCGGAATCGCGAAGTTGTCGATGAACAGCCGGATGCCTTCCTTCGGATAGACGTATTCGAGGCTGGCGCGTTGGGCGTGGGCGCGGTGGAAGGCGCCGTTCCACTGCTGGTGCATGGCGACCTCGCCGGCGGCCATGCGCTCGATGGTGCCGTCGCTGTTGTACATGGCCAGCGCCGGCTTTTGCCTGAGCAGCAGGTCGAGGACCTTCTGCGCTTCCCTGGCGTCCTCGGTGCATTCGTCGATGCCGAGGTAGTAGGTGGCGGGAATGAACAGTTCCTCGATGGAGTTCAGCGCCACCACCTTGCCTTTCAGCTCGGCTGGTGGTTCGAAGAACGGCTTCCAGCTTTCTTCCAGCCTGCCGCCCGGCACCTTCGCCGTATCGTAGCTGTAGCCGGTGGTGCCCCAGAGATAGGGAATGCTGTAGTCGTGGCCGGGATCGAAGCCAAGGGTCCGGAAGTTTTCCTTCAGATTGCCCAGGCTCGGCAACTGGCTCTTGTCGAGCTTTTGCAGCAGCCCCTCCTTGACGAAAATCTCTATGAAGCTGTCCGACGGCACCACCACGTCGTAGGCGCCGCCACCGGCCTTGAGCTTGGCCAGCAGCGTCTCGTTGCTGTCGTAGGCGTCGAGGGTGGCCTTGATCCCGGTGTCCTTCTCGAACTTCTTCAGCAACTCCGGCGGGTAGTAGTCCGACCAGTTGGCGAAGTGCAGGGTGCCTTCGGCGCGAGCCTGGCCGCCCAGGGCTAGACCGGCGGCGAAGAGCAGGGTGAGCGGTGTGCGGTAGGTCATGGTGGACTCCTGGCGATCTTCTGTTTTTTCTTCGTGGAGGCAGATTCTCAGCGGCGGCGTTGGCCGAGGTAGTACGACAGGGCGACGAAGGCGATGGAAATCATGAGGATGATCGATGAAATCGCATTGATCTTCGGGGATATGCCCATGCGGATGGAGCTGAAGATGTACACCGGCAGGGTGGTTGCGCCGGCGCCGGCGACGAAATAGGTGATGACGAAATCGTCCATCGAGATGATGAACGCGAGCATCGCCCCGGACAGCACGCCGGGCATCAGCAGCGGCAGGGTGATTTTCCAGAAGGCCTTCCACGGCGAGGCGTAGAGGTCGGCGGCGGCCTCCGCCAGGCGCGGGTCCAGGCCCTCCAGGCGGGCGCGGATCGGCAGGTAGGCGAAGGGGATGCAGAACACGATGTGGGCGATGAGGATGGTGAACAGCGACAGCTTCAGGCCGATGAAGGAGAAGAACATCAGGGTCGCCACCGCGGTGACGATCTCCGGCACCAGCAGCGGCAGGCCGAGCACGCCGTTCATCAGGGTCTGTCCGCGGAAGGCGCGACCACGCATGCCCAGCGCGGCGAGGGTGGCCAGGACGGTCGAGGCCAGGGTGGCGAGGGTGGCGACGATCAGCGAGTTCTTCGCCGCGCGGAGGATTTCCGGATCGTTGGCCACCACCGCGTACCATTTCAGGCTGAAGCTCTCCCAGAGCGTCGCCGACTGGCCGCTGTTGAAGCTGAGCGCTACCAGCACCAGGATCGGGATGTAGAGGAAGGCGAAGAACAGCCAGGCGGCCTGGCGCACTCCGCTGAAGGTCCAGAGTGGATTGCGGCCGTTCATGGCTGGCCTCCGCCGGCGTTGGCCCGGAAGCGCAGGTTGTGGATCAGCATCGCCAGCAGGACGAAGGCCAGCAGGGCGAACGAAAGGGCGGCGCCGAAGGGCCAGTTGTGCGCGGTACCGAATTGCAGCTGGATCAGGTTGCCGATCATCAGCGCCTTACCGCCGCCGAGCAATTCCGGAATGATGTAGCTGCCCAGGGCCGGGATGAATACCAGGATGCAGCCGGCGACTATCCCCGGCATCGCCAGCGGCACGATCACCCGGCGCAGCGCTTTCCAGCGGTTGGCGCCGAGGTCGAATGCCGCCTCCACCAGGCGCCAGTCCATCTTTTCCAGGCTGGTGTAGATCGGCAGCACCATGAACGGCAGGTAGGTATAAAGGAGGCCGATGATCACCGCGTTATCGGTATAGAGCAGCCCCAGCCCGGTGTCGGTCAGGCCGATGCCTTGCAGGCCGGCGTCCACCAGCCCGCCGTTGCGCAGCAGCAGGATCCAGGCGTAGACCCGCACCAGCAGGTTGGTCCAGAACGGCACGGTGACCAGGAACAGCAGCAGGTTGCGCCGGCGTTCCGGCTGCAACGCCAGGTACAGCGCGGTGGGGAAGCCGAGTGCCAGGCAGCCGAGGGTGGTCAGCAGCGACAGCCAGAACGAGCGCTGGAAGATGCCCAGGTAGTCGGCGTTGAACACCAGGCTGTCGTCCAGGTCGCGTTCCCAGAGGAAATTGAGGTAGGCCTCCAGGCTGTGCTGGCCCCACTTCACCCCGCCGTAGTCGCCGGACTGCTGGATCGACACGGCGAACATGATGCCTAGCGGGATCACCAGGAACAGCACCAGCATCAGCATCGCCGGGCTGCTCAGCAGCAGGCGCCGACGCAGTTGCCGGCGTTCGGCCGACTGTTGCGCGGAAGGTCGGCCGGTGGCGCTCATTCGGCGAGCACCCGGATGGCGGCGGCGGGAACCCGCACCCGCACCTTCGCCCCCGGACTGTGCGGGCAGCGTGCGCCGTCGCGGTTCTGCTGGCGCACGCGGAAGCCCGGCTGGCCGGCCACGTTCAGGTGGTAGACGGTATCGGTGCCGACATAGACGACGTTTTCCAGCACGCCTTCCAACTGGCCGTCGGCGGCCAGTTCGGTGCGCTCCGGGCGGATCGCCAGGGTCACCGCGCCGCTGCCCGGGGTCGTCGCGGCCAGCCGCTGGCCGTCCGCCAGGCGCACGCCGTCGGCGTCGGCCTGGCCCTCGAGGAAGTTGGTTTCGCCGATGAAGTCGGCGACCGCCCGGTTCAGCGGCGCCTCGTAGATGTCGCTGGGTGTGCCGACCTGCAACACCTTGCCCTTGCTCATCACCGCGATGCGGTCGGACATGGTCAGCGCTTCCTCCTGGTCGTGGGTGACGAAGATGAAGGTGATCCCGGTCTCGTGCTGCAGGCGCTTCAGCTCGATCTGCATTTCCTTGCGCAGCTTCAGGTCCAGCGCCGACAGCGACTCGTCGAGCAGCAGCACCTTGGGCCGGCTGGCCAGCGCGCGGGCCAGGGCGATGCGTTGCTGCTGGCCACCGGACAACTGGTCGGCGCGGCGCTTGCCGACCTCCGGCAGCTTCACCAGGTCGAGCATGCGGCTCACCGTGGCGTCGATCTCGCTGCGCGGGCGGCCCTGCATCTCCAGGCCGAAGCCGATGTTCTCGGCGACGCTCATGTGCGGGAACAGCGCATAACTCTGGAACACCGTGTTGACCGGGCGGCGGAACGGCGGCAGGCCTTCCATGCGTTCGCCATAGAGGCGGATGCTGCCGGAGCTGGGTTGTTCGAAACCGGCGATGAGGCGGAGGAGGGTGGTCTTGCCGCAGCCGGAAGGGCCGAGGAGGGTGAAGAATTCGTTGGCGTGGATATCCAGGGACACATCGTCAAGGGCCTTCAGGCCTTGGCCGGGGGTACCGAATTCCATGCAGATCCGCTCGATGGCTATCGCGCTGGTCATGCTGAATTCCATGCAGTCAAGCAGTTGTTATTGTTGAGGTTTTGCGGTTTCTGGGGCCCGCTTCACCTGCTGCGGTTCGATAATGACCGGGGCGCCGCGGGCGCAGAACGATAGATGCGGCCAATAAGGGATCGAACAGGCCAATCTGGTGGCGCTGGAAGAAGACTGCGGATGCTCTCTTGTCGTCTCTTTCGGACAGGAAACTCGGACCTGTCCGAGTCGCCCGGGCGGCTGGCTGACTTTAAGCTTGGCTTCAGCCTGGAGCCGTAGCTTGCGTAGGAAAGGTCGGGCGCAGCCCGTTTCCATACAGCGTACAGGCTCTATGCTATGACTATCCACGCCCAAACTCCCGAGCCGTTTTCCATGTCCCGAGCTTTTACGCCTCGCCGTCTGCTGCTGGCCGTCCTGCTGGTCGCGCTGACCGCGCTGGTCCTTCTCGGCCAGAGCTTCCGCGTCTTCGACCGGGCCTGGTTCGCTGTCCAGGAGTGGCGTCACGCCGATGCCTGGAAAGAGCGCTCGATATGGCTGCCGGACTACCGCGTGCGGATCGAGGCGCAGCCCATCGAGGGGTTGAACGACGACGTTTCCGCGCTGACCTTCGATCCCGACCGGCGCACCCTGTTCACCGTGACCAACCAGCCGGCGCAGATCATCGAGCTGTCCTTGCAGGGCAAGGTACTGCGGACCATCCCGCTGACCGGCTTCGGCGACGCCGAGGCCATCGAGTACATCAGCCGCGGTGTCTACGTGATCACCGACGAGCGCCAGCAACGCCTGGTCAAGGTGCGCCTGGAGGACGATACGCGCTTCATCGACGCTGCCGATGCCCAGCAGCTTTCGCTGGGTATCGGCCTCAACGGCAACAAGGGTTTCGAGGGGCTGGCCTACGACGCCGAGGGCAAGCGCCTGTTCGTCGCCAAGGAGCGCGACCCGGTGCGCATCTACGAGATCCACGGTTTCCCCCACACCCAGGCGGACAAACCGTTCGCCGTGCACGTGGTGGACGACCCCGGGCGCGACAAGCGCCTGTTCGTCCGCGACCTGTCCAGCCTGCAGTTCGACGAGGGCACCGGGCACCTGCTGGCGTTGTCCGACGAGTCGCGTCTGGTAGTCGAGCTGGACACCGACGGCGAGCCGGTCAGCACCCTGTCGCTGCTGCGCGGCATGCACGGCCTGAAGCGCAGCGTGCCGCAGGCCGAGGGCGTGGCGATGGACGACCGTGGCGTGCTCTACCTGGTCAGCGAGCCGAACCTGTTCTACGTGTTCAGCAAGGACGAGCCGGCGCAGCCCTGACGCGGCTGCGGGGACGGCAGGAGCGTCCCCTGGCCCGCTCAGAACTGCCAGTTCACCCCGAGCGAATAGCCCGCCTGGTTGCCTTCGCTGTGGGCGAAGCGGCTGTTGGCTTCGGCGAAGACCCCGAGCTGCTCGGTGATCGCCAGTTGCGCGCCAAGCTGGGCGCGGCCGAAATCCTTGTCCACGCCGCCCATGTCGGCGACCCGGACACGCCCGTCGCCGCGGCTGGTCAGGTCCATGTCCTCCAGGCGTCCGTCCGCCAGCTCGCGGACCCAGCGCAGGCTGGCGTAGGGTTGCAGGCGCATTCTCGCACCCAGCGCCAGCTCGCCGCGCAGGCGCCATCCGAGGCTCGCCTCCAGCGAGTCGTAGTCCTGCTTCTCGTAGCCGAGTGCGGTACGCAGGGCCTCGTCCTCGCGGAAGTCGTCGATGCGGTAGCGCATGTAGTCGAGACCGGCCAGCGGCCCGCTCCGCAGTTCGCCGAAGCTGAAGTCATAGCCGCCTTCCAGCCGGGCGCCCCAGGGCCAGGCCGAGGTGTCGCCCGACAGACGCTGGTCGAGCAGCACCGGCCCGCCGGCGGCCTGGAGGTAGACCGAACGCTTGCTGTCGTAGCGGGTATGCCCGAGGTTCAGCTCGCCGGCCAGCCATTCCGGACCGCCGTCGTTGTACAGGCCGAACAGGCCGAGCTGCCAGGTGTCGCCCTCGATGCGCCCGCCATGGTCCAGCTTGTCGCGGCTGCGCTGGAAGGCCAGGCTGCCGCCGAGGGTCAGGGCCTCGCTGTAGCGGTAGTCGCCGAGCAGATGCACGCCGGCACGCCTGGACTCCGGATCGCCAGGCATGTCGAAACCGCTGTCCGGCGAGACCTCGCCCTCCGCGCCCACCTCGCCGTCGAAGCTGCCTACCGGCCGGTTGCTGCCGAGCAGGGTCAGCCAGCGGCGGTCGTGCAGGCGGGTCAGTGCCTGGTGCTGGCGCTGCAACTGGTCTTCCATCTGCCGCGCCAGGGCGCCGCCGGAGGCGGTGGAGGCCAGCAGGTCGGCGTTGGTCAGCTCCAGCACCAGGCGCGTCAGCAGGCGGGAAAAGTCGCGCATGCGTTGCTCGATGCGCTCCTGGCCGAGGGCGTTGGTCAGTACTTCCTTGTTGTCCTCGGCCGGGTCGTGCCAGGTTGAGCCGCCGGGAATCGCCGGGTTGTCGGTCTGCTCGTAGCCGTCCAGGTCGCCCAGTTCCCAGTTGGTCGCCTCGATGAACAACACCGGGATGTCCATCCCGTTGAAGCTTTCGCCGTCGCTGCAGCAGCCGGTACCCGCCGGGTATTCGGCGTTCAGGCCGGGGTTGGTGAACAGCGGGATGTCCAGCTCGCGGGCGATGCGCAGGATCTGTTCGCGGTAGGCGCCGAGGGCCGGGCTGGACACGCTGTTGGAGCCGGCATGGGCGTACATCTTGTCGCCGGTGACCAGGCTGTCGAGGTTGATCATTCCCTGCAGGTTGGCGCGCTGGCTGGCGTCGAGGGACTCGACGTAGGCACGCGAACCGCGCAGGCCTTCCTCCTCGGCGCCGAAACCGACCACCTCGAGGCCGTTCTCCAGGGCGATGCCGCCGAGGTTGCGGGCGATCTCGGTGAGCACCGCCGCGCCCGAGGCGTTATCGTCCAGGCCCTGCAGGGTCGGGCGACCGTAGTAGGTGTCGTAGTGCGCGCCGAGTACCAGGAACTTCCCGCTGCTGCCGGGCGCCGAGGCGATGACGTTCTGCGAACTGCGGTTGCCGGCCCAGGTGAAGTCCTGGCGACTGGTCTGGTAGCCGAAGCCCAGGCGCGACTGCATCAGTTCGCTGGCACCGGCGAAGCTGGCGGTGCCGCGATAGCGGCCCGGGTAGTCGGTGATCAGGCGCTCCAGGGTCTCCCCGGCGTATTCCCCGTATTGGTAGGCGTTGGCACCCAACGACAGCGCAGCACATCCCAGGCCTACAGCGACAGCTAATGGTTTGAACACGGCACTTTCCTCTGTGTCGGTACGATGGTGCATCGAATGATGCTCGCGCCGCGGAAAGCAGGATGCGGACCGTTTCATGTCCCTGGAGCACGAATTGACGCCTGGGCGACCTGCGGTGTCGCCAGGTTGTAAGAAGCGTCGCTCCTGGCGATGGGCAGGAAGCTTCGTGCTGGACGTAGTGTTACCGGCGATGGCCGCTACTGGGGCGTGACTTCCCGTTTCGGGGCTTGGTAACCGCGAGCGGTCGATTTACAGTGCTCGCCCTGCCGATCTCCTGGATACCCGTCGCATGAACATTTTCCGCGAAGCCCTGCTCAACCGTCGCCTGAAGAAGGCCCTGGCACGTCACGGTTGCCGCATGGCCAGCGGGGTCGAGACGCTGCGCGACGGCACGCAGGTGACGCTGGAGCCGAACGTGAAGCTGGGCAAGGCGAAGATCCACTCGCCAGCACTGGAGGTCGGCGCCTATACCGACGTGGTCAGCGGCTGCGAGTTCTTGGAGGTGGCCAGCATCGGCCGCTTCTGCTCGATCGCCACCGGGGTGGTGATCGGCCAGCCGCGCCGCTCGCATCCAATGCACTGGCTGAGCACCCACGCCTTCACCGCCAATCCGAAGCTGTTGCGCAAGCCGTTGCAGCCCGAGCGCGAAGCGACCCCGGCGCGGATCGGCCACGATGTATGGATCGGGCGCGACGCGCTGATCCTCGATGGGGTGGAGATCGGCACCGGCGCGGTGATCGGCGCGCAATCGCTGGTCAATCGCGACGTGCCGCCCTACGCGGTGGTGGCGGGTTCGCCGGCGCGGGTGCTCCGCTATCGCTTCGCGCCGGAGCTGATCGAGCGACTGCTGGCGAGTCGCTGGTGGGAGTTGCCGCTGGACGTGCTCGGCGAATTGCCGCTGGACGATCCGCAGGCCTGCGTCGAGGCGCTGGAGCGTCGGCCGCCGCAGGCGCGCCAGGAGGCGCGGCGCTTGCGCATCCGGCACAAGCCGTTCGCCATCGAATGGCTGTCCTGAGGCCCGCAGCCGCCGCCGGCGTCGACGGCGGCCAGGGCTGGATCAGCTTTCGTCGCTGAGGCCGGCTTCCGGCGCTGCGCGCTTCACCGACTGCACGCCGGCTTCGGCGCTGGCCTGGCTGGCATAGAGCTGGCTCTGGCCGACGACCTGGCCATTGGTGGCCTTGAGCACGAAGTGGAACTTGCCGTTGTTGGCCGGCTTGACCTCGAAGGCACCGTCGCGCTGGGAGTTCTTGCGCACCGACTCGATGCCGCCGAGCGCCGAGTCCTTGGCCTTGTACAGTTCGCTGGTGAGAATGATCTCGCCGTTGGCGGCATGCAGGTTGAAGTGGAACTGGCCGTCTTTCGCTTTCTTCAGATGGAATTTGGCTGCCATGTCTAGCTCCTTGTTCACGGGGTGCGGCGGATCGCAACGGACCAGCCGTCTGCTGAGACACAGCGTAGCCACTTTTGTTGCAGTGTCGCCCCGCACCGGTCATCGGCCTGGGGCGAGCGGGCTCAGGCCTTGAGGGTCTTGACGCCGTCGGCGGTGCCGAGCAGCAGCAGGTCGGCCGGGCGGGCGGCGAACAGGCCGTTGGTGACCACGCCGACGATGGCGTTGATCTTCTCTTCCAGTTCCACCGGGCTGTCGATGCGCAGGTTGTGCACGTCGAGGATGATATTGCCGTTGTCGGTCAGCACGCCTTCGCGGTAGACCGGATCGCCGCCGAGCTTCACCAGTTGGCGGGCGACGTGGCTGCGAGCCATCGGGATGACCTCCACCGGCAGCGGGAACTGGCCGAGGATGGGTACCAGCTTGCTGGCATCGGCGATGCAGATGAAGGTCTTGGCCACCGCGGCGACGATCTTCTCGCGGGTCAGCGCGGCACCGCCGCCCTTGATCAGCTCCAGGCGCTCGTTGCTTTCGTCGGCGCCGTCGACGTAGAACTCCAGCTCGCTGACCGTGTTCAGCTCGTAGACCGGGATGCCATGTTCCTTCAGGCGCTTGGCGGTGGCCTCCGAACTGGCCACTGCGCCGTCGAACTCGGCCTTGTGGCGGGCCAGGGCATCGATGAAGAAGTTGGCGGTGGAGCCTGTGCCGACGCCGACGATGCTCTTGCTGTCGAGGTGCGGAAGAATGTGGTCGACGGCGGCCTGTGCCACTGCCTGCTTGAGCTGATCCTGGTTCATCCCGGGTGCCTGTCTGGTTGCCTGGCCGGCCGTCCCGGCGGCGCAGGCGGAGGGTGCGCGCGGCCGGGGCGGCCCGGCGGGTTTCCGGCACGTCCTGTGCCGCTGCGATACGAAGGGACGAATTATAGCGGCCTGGCGTCCTCCGGTCTTGCCCCGGATGACCGGCAGTCGCGGTGTTTTCCTGCGGCGCGCCGGTAGTCCGCCCGGCGGGCCTGGAGTAGACTCCGGGCTTCCGTGAAGTCCGCCGAACCGCCTCCGATGCTCGAACAATACGTCAAGAAGATCCTCACCTCGCGCGTCTACGACGTCGCGGTGGAAACGCCCCTGCAACCCGCCCGCCAGTTGTCCGAACGCCTCGGCAACCAGGTCCTGCTCAAGCGCGAGGACCTGCAGCCGGTGTTTTCCTTCAAGATCCGCGGCGCCTACAACAAGGTCGCGCAGCTCACCGAGGAGGATAAGGCCCGCGGGGTGATCGCCGCCTCGGCCGGCAACCACGCCCAGGGCCTGGCCCTGGCGGCCAAGCGGCAGGGGATCAGGGCGGTCATCGTGATGCCCAAGACCACCCCCGAGATCAAGGTCCAGGCGGTGCGCGCCCACGGCGCCAAGGCGGTGCTGCACGGCGACGCCTTCCCCGAGGCGCTGGCCCACGCGCTGAAGCTGGTCGACGAGAAGGGCTACACCTTCGTCCATCCCTACGACGATCCGGACACCATCGCCGGCCAGGGCACCGTGGCCATGGAGATCCTCCGCCAGCAGCCCGGCCGCCTCGATGCGATCTTCGTCCCGGTGGGCGGTGGCGGACTGGTCGCCGGCATCGCCGCCTACGTCAAGTACCTGCGTCCGGAGATCAAGGTGATCGGCGTCGAGCCGGACGAGTCGAACTGCCTGCAGGCGGCCATGGCCGCCGGCGAGCGGGTGGTGCTGGGCCAGGTCGGGCTGTTCGCCGACGGCGTGGCGGTGGCACAGATCGGCCAGCACACCTTCGACATCTGCAAGGACCACGTCGACGAAGTGATCACCGTCAGCACCGACGAGATCTGTGCGGCGATCAAGGACATCTACGACGACACCCGCTCGATCACCGAGCCGGCCGGCGCGCTGGCGGTGGCCGGGATCAAGAAGTACGTCGAGCGCGAGCGCGCCGAGGGGCAGACCCTGGTGGCGATCGACTCCGGCGCCAACGTCAACTTCGATCGCCTGCGGCATGTCGCCGAACGCGCCGAACTGGGCGAGCGCCGCGAAGCGATCATCGCGGTGACCATTCCCGAGCGGCCGGGCAGCTTCAAGGCCTTCTGCGAGGCGGTCGGCAAGCGCCAGATCACCGAGTTCAACTATCGCTACCACAGCGGCAGCGAGGCGCACATCTTCGTCGGCGTGCAGACCCACCCGGAAAACGACCCGCGCGAGGCGCTGGTGGCCTATCTGCGCGAGAAGGGCTTCCCGGTCCTCGACCTGACCGACAACGAACTGGCCAAGCTGCACATCCGCCACATGGTCGGCGGTCATGCGGTGAAAGTCAGCGACGAGATGGTGTTCCGCTTCGAATTCCCCGAGCGGCCCGGCGCGCTGTTCAACTTCCTCACCAAGCTCGGCGGGCGCTGGAACATCTCGATGTTCCACTACCGTAACCATGGCGCGGCCGACGGCCGGGTGGTGGCCGGGTTGCAGGTGCCGGAAGACGAGCGCCACCTGATCCCGCAGACCCTGGAGGCGATCGGCTATCCGTACTGGGACGAGACCGCCAACCCGGCCTACCAGCTGTTCCTCGGCTGACCCGCGGCGGCTCGCCGACACGGGCTGCTAAGCTTCACGGGCAGGTGATCTCCTTCCTCGGGAACTGAGCCCGCCCCCGGCCCCTCAAACGGGCCGGGAACACGGACAAGGATGCGCTGATGGAACATTTTCTCCAGATCAAGATTCTCCACGGAGTCGCCACCGTGCTGCTGTTCGGCGGCCTGCTCGGCCTGGCGTTCTACGCCTGGCGCAGCTGGCGGACGGGCGACGCGGCGCGGATCGCGCGCGGTTTCAAGCGGGTCCGCCTGATCGGCTGGCCGCTGCTGGGGCTCAGCCTGCTGGCCCTGCCGGTCAGCGGCTGGTGGCTGGTGCACCTGGCCGGCTGGCCGTTGGGCCAGAGCTGGCTGCTGTTCGGCGCCTGCCTCTATCTGCTCGGCTGCATCTTCTGGCTGGTCCTCGCCGGTCGCCTGGCGCGGGTCCAGCACCAGGCCGGCGCCGCCGAGACGGCGGGGGCCGCGCTGGGCGAGCAGACCCTGCGCGAGATCAAGGTGGGCTTGGTCATGGCCCTGCTCGGTGCGGCCAGCTTCATCGCGGTGGCGGTACTGATGGTCAGCAAGCCGCTCTGAAACGCCAACGAAATGGACTTCACCGGCCTTCGCCGGTTCTGTAGGAACGCATGCGTATTCTGCTGGTAGGCGCGGGAGGTTTCGTCGGGCGGCACCTGCTCCCGGCGCTGCTCGCCGCCGGACACGAACTGCTCCTCACCGCGCGCCGCCCGCCGGTCGATGCGCCTGCCGGCGTACGCTGGCTGGCGCTCGACCTGGAGCGGCTTGCGGAAAGGCCGGACAGCTTCGCCTGGCCCGCCGGGGTCGACCTGCTGATCAACGCCGCCGGCACCATGAGCCTCGACGAGGCGAGCATGGCTCGCGTCCAGGACAGCGGCGCGCGAGCACTCTTCGACCTCGCTGCGGCCCATGGGGCGAAGGTCCTGCAGATTTCCGCGCTGGGCGCCGGTGCGCACCCGGACGTGGCCTTCCTCGCCAGCAAGGCGGCGGCCGACCGCCACCTGCTGGAACTGGGCATCCCGGCGCTGGTGCTGCGCCCGTCCCTGCTGCTGGGGCCGGGCGGCGCCAGCAGCGCCTGGCTGGAACGCCTGTCGCCGCTACCGCTGATTCCCTTGCTGGACAATCGCGCGCGCCTGCAACCGCTGCATGTCGAGGACCTGGTCGGCGCGGTGCTGGCCTTGCTGCGCTGCTGGCCGGAGCGGGCGCAGGTGATTCCGCTGGTGGGTCCGCAGGCGCTGACCCAGGGCGAGCTGCTGGACGAGCTGCGCCGCGCCCAGGGTTGGCCGCGCGGCCGCTATGTGGTGCCGCCCGCGGCGCTTCTCGATGCGTTGGGCGGGCTTGGCCGGCGTGCTGGCTGGCGGACACTGAGTCCATCGATGCTGAAGCTGGTGCGCCACGACAACCTGGCCGACCCGGCACTCCTCGATGAGGCCTGCGGCTATCGTTGCGCGCCGCTGGCCAGTCGGCTGCTCGGCTGGCCGCAGGCGGCACGCAGCCTGGCGGCTCTGATGCGGCCGCTGATGCTGGCGGCCCTGGTGCTGATCTGGCTGGGCACCCTGGTCGCCTGCCTGGGGCCGGGTTACGGCTGGGGCCTGCGGATCCTCGGCGAGGCCGGCATCCACGGCTGGCCGGCGAGCCTGGCGGTGATCGCCGGGGCCTTGCTCGACGGCGCGCTCGGCGTCGGCCTGCTGCTCCGCCGCTGGCGTCGGCGCGCGCTGCTGGCGCAGTTCTGGCTGATGCTTGGCTACAGCCTGGCGATCAGCCTGATCCTGCCGCATTACTGGTACGACCCCTACATGGCGGTCGGCAAGAACATCGTGCTGATGGTGGCCACGCTCTGGCTGCTGGGCGACGAACCTAGAGCCAGGGAGGCCCGTGGATGAACCTTTACCTGCTGCTGAAGACCCTGCATATCCTTTCCTCGACCATTCTTTTCGGCACCGGCCTGGGGTCGGCCTACTACGCCCTGCGTGCCTGGCGCAGCGGGCAGTTGCCGGTGATCGCAGTGACCTTCCGCCACCTGGTCACCGCCGACTGGCTGTTCATCGCCACCACCGCGGTGTTCCAGCCGCTCAGCGGCCTGGCCATGGTGCATGTCGCCGGCTGGTCGCTGGCCCAGGGCTGGTTGCTGTGGAGCCTGGGCCTCTACGTGTTCGCCGGGCTCTGCTGGCTACCGGTGGTGTGGTTGCAGATCCGCGTACGCGACATGGCCGAGGCGGCCTTGCGCGAGGCGCGGCCCATCGAACCGCTGGCGTACCGCTACATGAACGCCTGGTTCATCCTCGGCTGGCCGGCCTTCATCGCCTTCATGGTCATCTTCTACCTGATGGTCAACAAGCCGGTCTGAGAGTCCGCTCGGCGCAACCAGAGCAACGCCAGGACCAGGAACGCCAGGGAGCCGCCCCAGTACAACCAGGCGAAGCCGCCGGGCCGCTCCAGCAGGAGGAAGGCCAGGGCCGGGCCCAGCGCGGCACCGAGGTCCTGGACGATGGAGTAGCGGGTCATGAAGCCGACCACGTCGCCGGCGCGGGCGACGTCGGCGGCGAGGGCGTCGGTCAGGGTGGTGAGGGCGGTGGCGACCAGCATCACCAGCAGGGCGATGGCCAGCCAGGCGAGAATGGGCAGCCTGCTGGAAAGCAGGCCGAAGCCCATTGCGCCGACCAGTAGCGCCGCCACGTAGAAGCGCCGACGCCCGCGCGGGCCATCCGACCAGGCACCGAAGCGCCCGGCCAGCCAGGGCTCCCAGGACCAGCGCAGGGCCTGGATGATCCCGGAGAGGCCGGCGGCGCTGAGCGCCAGGCCGAGCAGGCTGACCTCGGTGCCGAAGCTGCGGGCGATCAGGGCGCTCAGGGTGGCGGCGAGTACGCCCTGGATCAGGAGCGCGGTGGCGAAGCCGCTGAGGATCACCAGGCCGCGCGGCGGCGGGCGCCTGGCGACGCTGGTGGATGCCGTTGCGGCGGAGGTCCGCGCATGTCCGGCGGGACTCTCCGGCAGGTCGAAACCCTTCGCCAGCAGCGGCAGGCCGAGCAGTGCCAGGAACGCGAAGGACAGCGCCAGCGCCGGCAGGCCGAGGACCGGCACCAGCAGCCCACCGAGCAGCATGCCGACCAGGCTGCCCAGGCGGTAGAGGCCGTTGTACAGGCCCATGGCGCGGCCGCGCTGGTGGTCGGCGGCGCAGTAGACCACCGCCGAGAGCCCGCCGATGCGGAAGAACGACCAGCCGATCCCCCACAGTCCGCGCAGCAGCACCCAGGCCAGGAAACCGCTGGCCAGGCCGTAGCCGGCGGTGCTCAACACGCCGATGACGACCGCCAGGAGCAGGCCGGTCTTCAGTGCCAGGTGCTTGTACAGGCGGCCGATCAGCGGATTGAAGGGCAGGCGGATCAGGCGGTTGATCGACAGTAGCACGCCGACCTGCCAGAGCGCCTCCAGGCCGACCTCGTGCCAGTAGATCGGCAGGGCGATATAAAGCATCGAATCGCCGGCCAGGCATAGCGCGGTGACCAGGGCGACGATCACGACCGGCCGCAGCGAGCCGGGAGTGGGGGCGGTGTGGGGCATCCTGGGTCCGCCGTGGCGCCGCCCGTCGGACGGCGCACTTGTCAGTGGGTCAACGCAGGGAAATGATCGGCCAGCCGCGTTTTTCCGCCTCGGCGCGCAGGCGCGGATCGGGGTCGACGGCCACCGGCCGGCTGACCTTCTCCAGCAGCGGCAGGTCGTTCAGCGAGTCGCTATAGAAGCTGGCGCCTTCCAGGTTCAGGCCGTTCTCGTCGAGCCAGCGTTGCAGGCGAACCACCTTGCCGCCCTGGAAGCAGGGCACGTCGAAGGTCTGCCCGGTGTAGCGGCCGTCGCGCATCTCGCACTCGGTGGCAATCAGGGTCTCCACCCCGAGTCGTTCGGCGATCGGACCGGTGACGAAGCGGTTGGTGGCGGTGATGATCACCAGCCGGTCGCCGGCGGCGCGGTGCTCGGCGAGCAGCGCCTCGCCCTTGGCCAGCACGATCGGCTCGATCACTTTCTGCATGAATTGGCGGTGCCAGGTTTCCAGCTGGGCCATCTCGGTGCGACCGAGGATCGCCTGGGTGAAGGCCTGGTAGGCAAGGACGTCGAGCTTGCCGGCCACGTAGTCGGCATAGAAGGCGTCGTTGCGCGCCTGGTATTCGGCGGCGTCGACCAGGCCGCGCTGGCACAGCCATTCGCCCCAGCTATGGTCGCTGTCGCCGGCGAGCAGGGTGTTGTCGAGATCGAAAAGGGCCAGACGCACGGGGTGACTCCATCGGTTGGCGGGTGGCGGGAGGGCCGCGAGAGCCTTTTGCGAAGGCTCCCACCGGGCCTTGGGAAAACCCCTAGCCTACCGGCTTTTGCCGGCCCTGTATCCTCCCCGCACGAGTCGCAAAGCCGCGCGTTGCCGCTATCACAAGCTTTATGGAACAATGCGGGCACATGCGATTTCGAGGATGTCCCAGCGTGATCGATTCCGATGGTTTTCGCCCGAATGTCGGCATCATTCTCGCCAACGAGGCGGGGCAGGTGCTGTGGGCGCGGCGTATCAATCAGGAAGCCTGGCAGTTCCCGCAGGGAGGCATCAATGATCGCGAAACGCCGGAAGAGGCGCTGTATCGCGAATTGAACGAAGAAGTCGGGCTGGAGGCCGGGGACGTGCGCATCCTGGCCTGCACCCGCGGCTGGCTGCGCTACCGTTTGCCGCAGCGCCTGGTGCGGACCCACAGCCAGCCGCTGTGCATCGGCCAGAAGCAGAAATGGTTCCTGCTGCGGCTGATGTCCGACGAGGCGCGCGTGCGCATGGATATCACCAGCAAGCCCGAGTTCGACGGCTGGCGCTGGGTGAGTTACTGGTACCCCCTGGGACAGGTGGTGACCTTCAAGCGCGAGGTCTACCGCCGCGCCCTGAAGGAACTGGCCCCGCGCCTTCTGGCGCGGGACTGAACACGGAGACAAGGCCCCGAGCATGCTCAACACGCTGCGCAAGATCGTCCAGGAAGTGAACTCCGCCAAGGATCTGAAGGCGGCGCTGGGCATCATCGTGCAGCGGGTCAAGGAAGCCATGGGTACCCAGGTCTGCTCGGTGTACCTGCTCGACACCGAGACCCAGCGTTTCGTCCTGATGGCCACCGAAGGCCTCAACAAGCGTTCCATCGGCAAGGTCAGCATGGCCCCCAGCGAAGGCCTGGTCGGCCTGGTCGGCACCCGCGAGGAGCCGCTCAACCTGGAGAACGCCGCCGCCCACCCGCGCTACCGCTATTTCGCCGAGACCGGCGAGGAGCGCTACGCGTCGTTCCTCGGCGCGCCGATCATCCACCATCGGCGGGTGATGGGGGTGCTGGTGGTGCAGCAGAAGGAGCGCCGCCAGTTCGACGAAGGCGAGGAGGCCTTCCTCGTCACCATGAGCGCTCAGCTCGCCGGGGTCATCGCGCATGCCGAGGCGACCGGTTCGATCCGCGGCCTGGGCAAGCTCGGCAAGGGCATCCAGGAAGCCAAGTTCGTCGGCGTGCCCGGCGCCCCCGGGGTCGGGGTGGGCAAGGCGGTGGTGGTGTTGCCGCCGGCCGACCTGGAAGTGGTGCCGGACAAGCAGGTCGACGACATCGACGCCGAGATCGCCCTGTTCAAGCAGGCCCTGGAGGGCGTTCGCGCCGACATGCGCGCGCTGTCGAGCAAGCTCGCCAGCCAGTTGCGCAAGGAAGAACGCGCGCTGTTCGACGTCTACCTGATGATGCTCGACGATGCCTCCATCGGCAACGAGGTCAAGCGCATCATCCGTACCGGCCAGTGGGCCCAGGGCGCCCTGCGCCAGGTGGTGATGGAGCACGTGCAGCGCTTTGAGCTGATGGACGACGCCTATCTCCGCGAGCGCGCCTCCGACGTCAAGGACATCGGTCGCCGCCTGCTCGCCTACCTCCAGGAAGAACGCAAGCAGAACCTGACCTACCCGGAACAGACCATCATCGTCAGCGAGGAGCTGTCGCCGGCGATGCTCGGCGAGGTGCCGGAAGGGCGCCTGGTTGGCCTGGTCTCGGTGCTCGGCTCGGGCAACTCGCACGTGGCGATCCTCGCCCGTGCCATGGGCATCCCCACGGTGATGGGGGCGGTCGACCTGCCGTACTCCAAGGTCGACGGCATCGACCTGATCGTCGATGGCTACCACGGCGAGGTCTACACCAACCCCTCCGCCGAGCTGGTGCGCCAGTACAGCGACGTGGTCGCCGAGGAGCGCGAGCTGAGCAAGGGCCTGGCGGCCCTGCGCGAGCTGCCCTGCGAGACCCTCGACGGCCACCGCATGCCGCTCTGGGTCAACACCGGCCTGCTCGCCGATGTCGCCCGCGCCCAGGAGCGTGGCGCCGAGGGCGTGGGCCTGTACCGCACCGAAGTGCCGTTCATGATCAACGACCGCTTCCCCAGCGAGAAGGAACAGCTGGCGATCTACCGCGAGCAGCTCAGTGCCTTCCACCCGCTGCCGGTGACCATGCGCACCCTGGATATCGGCGGCGACAAGGCGCTGTCCTACTTCCCGATCAAGGAAGACAACCCGTTCCTCGGCTGGCGCGGCATCCGCGTCACCCTCGACCACCCGGAGATCTTCCTGGTCCAGACCCGCGCCATGCTCAAGGCCAGCGAAGGACTGGACAACCTGCGCATCCTGCTGCCGATGATCTCCGGCACCCACGAGCTGGAAGAGGCCCTGCACCTGATCCACCGCGCCTGGGGCGAGGTGCGCGACGAGGGCGTGGACATCGCCATGCCGCCCATCGGCATGATGGTCGAGATTCCCGCCGCCGTGTACCAGACCCGCGAGCTGGCCCGCCAGGTCGACTTCCTTTCGGTCGGTTCGAACGACCTGACCCAGTACCTGCTGGCGGTCGACCGCAACAATCCGCGGGTCGCCGACCTCTACGACTACATGCATCCGGCCGTGCTGCATGCGTTGAAGAAGGTGGTCGACGATGCCCACCTGGAAGGCAAGCCGGTGAGCATCTGCGGCGAGATGGCCGGCGATCCCGCGGCTGCCGTGCTGCTGATGGCGATGGGCTTCGACAGCCTGTCGATGAACGCCACCAACCTGCCCAAGGTGAAGTGGCTGCTGCGCCAGATCACCCTGGACAAGGCCCGGGACCTGCTCGGCCAGTTGCTCACCTTCGACAACCCGCAGGTCATCCACAGCTCGCTGCACCTGGCGTTGCGCAACCTCGGCCTGGGTCGCGTGATCAACCCGGCGGCTACCGTCCAGCCCTGATTTCCCGCGCGCCGGACGCTTCGTCGTGCGGCGCTTACGCTTTCCCCGCAAGCGTATAGACTGCCTGCCATTCGGTAGAGGCCACTGGCCAGTCGAACGTGCGAGGGATTGCCGCAAAATGGACGAACGGGCGTCGAAGCCGCCAGGTCTTCTTCCGCTGTCACGCGAAGACCTTGAGAAAACCCTGCGATATGCCCTGGAGATCGTCAGCGACGGGATCTGGGACTGGAACATCGCGACCAACCAGGTCAGCCGCAGCGCCGGCTGGTACCTGATGCTCGGCTATCCGCCACATAGCCTGCCGGAGAGCGTGGAGACCTGGAAGAACATCATCCATCCCGAGGACTATCCGCGGGTGATGGCCAGCTTCCAGGCCTACCTCGACGGCGAAAGCCCGGAATACTGCGAGGAATACCGCTGCCGCACCTACAGCGGGGATTACCTGTGGATCAGCGATCGCGGGCGTTTCGTCGAGTTCGACGAGCGCGGCGAGCCACGGCGGATGATCGGTGCGCACCACGAGATCCATCAGCGCAAGCTGGTCGAGCTGGAGTTGCAGCAGCGCAACGAGGAACTGTTCGACTGGAACCGGCGTCTCGAGGACCTGGTGGCCGAGCGCACCGAGGCGCTGCACCGGGTCAACCAGGCGCTGGCCTCGAAGATGGCCGAGGCCCAGCGCCTGAGCGAAATCGATCCGCTCACCGAGCTGTACAACCGGCGCAAGTTCGAGCAGTGCCTGCACCATGAATGGATGCGCCGGCAGCGCCATGGACGCGCGACGGCACTGGTGATGATCGATGTCGATCACTTCAAGCGGATCAACGACCTGTTCGGCCACTCCACCGGCGATCGCGTGCTGGTCGCCTTCGGCCGCCTGGTCGCCAGCGAGCTGCGCGAGGTCGACGTGCTGGCGCGCTGGGGCGGCGAGGAGTTCATCCTGCTGCTTCCGGAAACCGGCCTGGAGGCTGCGGCGGCCTTGGCCGAACGCCTGCGCCAGCGGGTTCGCTCGCAGTCCTTCGAGATGGGCGAGCGGTTGACCGCCAGCTTCGGCGTCGGCGTGCTGAACGATGGCGAGACCCTCGACCTGCTGCTGTGCCGGGTGGACGACGCCCTCTATCGGGCCAAGCAGCGTCGCGATTGCGTGGCCTGTTGCTGAAGGTCAGCCTGGCGGCAGCACCAGGCTGACCTCGCCGAGCCGGGCGCCGGACGGCCCGAAGCTGCGCTCGATCATCTCCCGCGTGCCGTCGGCGTGTACCCGTACGACGCTGCTGGCGCGAGTGCCGTAGCTCGGGCTGGCGATGAACACGCTGGAGAGCAGACGTTCCGTGGCCAGACCCACGCCGGTATCCGGCAACTGGCTGTCGGCGGCCGGCGCTGCGTCGGCCAGCAGCTCCAGCAGGGCCTGCGGATGCGGCTCGGCAAGCCGCTCGGCGAGGGCGGCGCGAGCCTTGAGCAGCTTCGGCCAGGGCGTATCGAGGGCCGCGTTGGACAGCCCGTAGACCCCCGCCGGCAGCAGGCGCGGTGGCCCTACGCGGGGGTTGTAGTGCCAGAGCTGATGGCGATCGCCAATGAGCAGGTTGAAGCCGGAATAGTCCGCAGCGCGCCCGGCGACCTGCGCCAGGTAGTCGGCCGGGTTGCCGCCGCCGCGCAGGAAGTCCGCCACCAGTTCGCCACGGGAGCGCTTGCCGAGAGCCTGCGACGGATCGCGGACGTTGGTCAGGGCGGCGAAACGGCCGGCCGGGCCGAGCCCCAGCCAGGTGCCGCCGGCCTCCAGGTCGCGTCCGGCGAATACCCCCTCGGCGTCCTCCCAGGCCGCCAGCGGCAGGCTCGGGCGGGCATAGAATTCGTCACGGTTGGCGGCGACCAGCAGCGGCAGGGCGTGCCCCGGTTGCCAGGCGAAGACGATCAGGCACATGCGCGATCCTTGGGATGGGCTGGCCGTCAGGCTAAAGGCATCCGCCATCGCCGTTCAAGCACGACGCCTGCCGCGCGGCGCGCAATTCCGTTACCATGCCGGCTTTCCAACGGGGGCGTGCATGGAGTTTCTCCTCTATATCGTGCTGGGCGCCTGTGCCGGCGTGCTGGCCGGACTGTTCGGCGTCGGCGGCGGCCTGATCATCGTCCCGGCGCTGGTCTTCAGCTTCACCGCGCACGGTTTCGGCGGCGACGTCCTGACCCAGATGGCGGTCGGCACCTCCCTGGCGACCATCGTCTTCACTTCGATCAATTCCATTCTCGAACACCATCGGCGCGGCGCGGTGCGCTGGCCGGTGTTCGCCTGGATGACCCTCGGCATCCTCGTCGGCAGCGCCCTCGGCGCGCTGACCGCGGCGCAGATCAAGGGGCCGCTGTTACAGAAGATAATCGGGGTGTTCGCCATCCTGGTCGCTTTGCAGATGGTCCTCGACCTCAAGCCCAAGGGCAATCGCGAGGTGCCCGGCAAGGGCGGCCTGACCCTGGCCGGCGCGGTGATCGGCTGGGCCTCGGCGATCTTCGGCATCGGCGGCGGTTCGCTGACCGTGCCTTTCCTCAGTTGGCGCAGCGTGCCGATGCAGCAGGCGGTGGCGACTTCCTCGGCCTGTGGCCTGCCTATCGCCATTTCCGGCGCCCTGTCGTTCATCGCGGTCGGCTGGCACAACCCGCAGTTGCCGGAGTGGAGCCTGGGCTACGTCTATCTGCCGGCGTTGGTCGGCATCGCCGCCACCAGTATGCTGTTCGCCCGCTTCGGCGCGCGTCTGGCGCATCGTTTGTCGCCGCGCGTACTCAAGCGACTGTTCGCCCTGCTGCTGTTCAGCGTGGGCATAAGTTTCCTGACCCCCGATCTCGCTTTTCTGTCGTAGGAGTTATCGATGCTGACGTATCCCCAGATCGATCCGGTTGCGCTGGCCGTCGGCCCGCTGAAGATCCACTGGTACGGGCTGATGTACCTGATCGGGATCGGCGGCGCCTGGCTGCTGGCGTCGCGCCGGATGAAGCGCTTCGACCCGACCTGGACCAAGGAGCGCCTTTCCGACCTGGTCTTCTGGGTCGCCTGCGGCGTGATCCTCGGTGGCCGCCTGGGCTACGTGCTGTTCTACAACCTGGACGAGTACATCGCCAACCCGACGCTGATCTTCGAGGTCTGGAAAGGCGGCATGTCCTTCCATGGCGGCCTGCTCGGCGTGATGCTGGCGGTCTGGTGGTTCGGCAAGCGCCATGGCAAGAGCTTCTTCCAGCTGATGGACTTCATCGCCCCGCTGGTGCCCATCGGCCTGGGCGCCGGGCGCATCGGCAACTTCATCAACTCGGAGCTGTGGGGCAAGGTCAGCGATGTGCCCTGGGCCATGGTCTTCCCCAACGGTGGCCCGCTGCCGCGGCATCCCTCGCAGCTGTACCAGTTCGCCCTGGAAGGCGTGGCGCTGTTCGTCATCCTCTGGCTGTTCACCCGCAAGCCCCGGCCGACCGCCTCGGTCTCCGGCCTGTTCGTGCTGTGCTACGGGATCTTCCGCTTCGTCGTCGAGTTCGTCCGCGTGCCGGATGCCCAGCTCGGCTACCTCGCCTGGGGGTGGCTGACCATGGGCCAGGTGCTCTGCGTACCGATGGTGCTGGCCGGCATTGCCCTGATGGTCTGGGCCTACCGCCGCGACGCGGCGCAGCCGAAGGCGGCCTGAGCCGCTTTTCGTGCCCGGGGCGGATAACGTCGCAGGCGTCATCCGCTCCGGGCAGCCGGCTTTCCGCGCCAGGGCGCGCATGGCTTGCGCCGGTCGCGCCGAACTGGCGATGCCGGCCCCGTCGCCGTAGACTTGGCCATCCTTCTGTCATCCCTCGGTGGGAGCCGCCACGTCGGCGCCGCACCGATATCGATCCGAGCCTCCGATGAAACAGTACCTCGACCTGATGCGCCACGTGCGCGAGCACGGCACCTTCAAGAGCGACCGCACCGGCACCGGCACCTATAGCGTGTTCGGCCACCAGATGCGCTTCGACCTGGCCGCGGGCTTCCCCCTGGTGACCACCAAGAAGTGCCACCTCAAGTCGATCGTCCACGAGCTGCTGTGGTTCCTCAAGGGCTCCACCAATATCGCCTACCTCAAGGAGCACGGCGTCTCGATCTGGGACGAGTGGGCCGACGAGAACGGCGACCTCGGCCCGGTGTATGGCTACCAGTGGCGCTCCTGGCCGGCGCCGGACGGCCGCCACATCGACCAGATCGCCCACCTGATGGCGATGCTGAAGAAGAATCCGGACTCGCGCCGGCTGATCGTCTCCGCCTGGAACCCGGCGCTGATCGACGAGATGGCCCTGCCGCCCTGCCACGCGCTGTTCCAGTTCTACGTCGCCGACGGCAAGCTCAGCTGCCAGCTCTACCAGCGTTCGGCGGACATCTTCCTCGGCGTACCCTTCAACATCGCCAGCTATGCCCTGCTGACCCTGATGGTGGCGCAGGTCGCCGGCCTGCAGCCGGGCGAGTTCATCTGGACCGGCGGCGATTGCCACCTGTACGCCAACCACCTGGAGCAGGCCGACCTGCAGTTGACCCGCGAGCCGCTGCCGTTGCCGAGCATGAAGCTGAATCCCGAGGTGAAGGATCTGTTCGACTTCCGCTTCGAGGACTTCGAGCTGGTCGGCTACGAGGCCCATCCGCACATCAAGGCACCGGTCGCGGTCTGACCCTTCGGCGGAGCCGTCGGCTCCGCTCAACCGAACAGGCGGCGGTACCAGGGAAGCGCGCGCCAGTCCCGCAAAGCCCGCTCCGCATCTTCTGCGCGTTGCAGCGCCTGCTCCAGGGCCTGCTCCAGCGGTGCGACCGGATGGCTCATGGCGTGGCCATGGCAGAGCTGGAAGTCGTCCAGCAGGTTCGGCGGTAGCGCGAAGGCGCCTTCCAGGCGGGCCTGTTCCTCCGCCAGGTAATAGCCGTTAAGGCCGTCGAAGTGGACGAAACGGTAGCCCGCGGCGAGCAGCGGCGCTTTCCACTCGGGGTCGTGGTCGAACGGAGTTTCCGCGAGGATCAGCCACGGGCGCCAGCGGTTCAGGTCGAGGCCGCGGAGCACCGCGCCTTCCAGCCCTTCGACGTCGATCTTGAGGAAGTGGATCGGCCCTTCGACATGGGCCGCGCAGATCGCGTCCAGGGTGCTGACCATCACTTCGCGCGGAGTGGCCGTGCAGCCCTCGGCCTGGCGCTGGCGGGCTAGCTCGGGGTCCAGGGTGGAGAGACCCGAGGCGGCCATCTCGTAGAGCGTGGCGCGGCCTTCGCGCTCGCCAATGGCGAGGTTCAGGTTGAGGTCTTCCGGCCGTTCCCGCTCCAGCTCGCGGTGCAGGTGGGGCAGCGGTTCGATGTTGATGCCGCGCCAGCCGCGCTCGTAGAACGCCAGGGTGACCGAGTCGATCCGCGGGTGGTTGGCGCCGACGTCGATGTAGAACCCCCTGGGGAAGAGTTTCAGGGCCCGCCAGAGTCGGACGTCTTCCAGGTTCTGCGCGTAGGAAACGAAGGGCATGGGCCTACCTCTTGGGCGATCGTCGCCCAGTCTGTCATTCCCCGCGTCCGCTCTCCAGCAATTCGGCCAGCGCGTCGATCTGTTCCTGGCGGTCGCTGCCGCCCACCCGCCTGCCGTTCAGCGACGACCACTCCGGATGCGCGCGCGCCTTGCGCAGTGCTTCCGGCAGCTTGCCTTCGCGCCACTGCTTGTCCTCCGGGGTCTCCAGGCGGATCGCCTCGATCGCCGCGTGGCCGCGCGTTTGCAGGGCTGCCAGGAGCTGCCGTTGGCGCAGCGCAAGCAAGCGCAGCACGGCGTCGTTGACGGTCAGCTCGCGGGCGCCCTTGAGCTTGCCGAGCAGGCGCGAACCGTAGTGCCCGACGGTCTGCCAGGCGCCGCCAGCGAGAGCGCCGAGGGCGGCGGCGGCGCCAAGGGTGACGCCGCCCACCAGCAGGTCGATGCCGGCGCCGGCCGCGGCACCGGCCGCAACCCCGCCGCCGAGGCGGATACCGAGTTGGCGCAGGGTCTCCGGATTGAACAGATCGTCGCCCCAGCGGCCGTCGAGCAGCGGCAGGTCGGCGGCGCGGGCGTCGTCCCTGGCGAAGGCGTAGAGCCGCAGCAACGCTTCCACGCAGGCCTGCTCGCGCTTGCGCACCTGCTGGTGCAGGTCGCGGGTGGCTTCCTGCACGGCGCTTTCGCCGCCGGGCACCAGGCGCCGACAGGCGGCGACGTCGACCAGCAATTCGGCGATCAGCCGTTGCCCGGCGCGCAGGCGCGCGGCGGCCTGGGTCTCATGGTCGGCGATCAGCCGGTCGAGTTGCGGCCGGGCGCGCTCCAGCAGCAGCGCCAGGCTCTCGTAGAGGCGCCGTTCGCCGTCTAGCGGCGGCGCCACGCTGTCGAAACGCACCAGGGCGTGCAGGCCCAGGCGAGCGAGGGCGGTGCGCCACTCCTCCTCGCGATGCTGCGGGCTGGCGACGAAGTTCAGCACCGGCAGCAGCGGCCGGCCGCAGCCGGCGAGCACCGCCAGTTCGTCGCGATACTTGGCCAGCACCGGTTCGCGGGCGTCGATCACGTAGAGCCCGGCGTCGGAGGCGAGCAACTGGCGGACCACCTTGGCTTCCTGTTCGAAACGCCCGCGCGCTTCGTTGCTGTCCAGCAACCGCGCCATGCGTTCCGGGCCATCGAGACGCTCGCCGGGGCGCTCCAGGGCGTCCAGGTAGTCGAGCAGGGCGATGGCGTCTTCCAGGCCGGGCGTGTCGTAGAGTTCCAGCAGCGCTTCGCCGTCCACCGACAGCCTGGCGCCCTCGACGTGGCGGGTGGTGCTGGGGCGATGGGAGACTTCGCCGAATCCGCGGTCGCGGGTCAGGGTGCGCAGCAGCGAGGTCTTGCCGGTATTGGTGTGGCCGACCACGGCCAGGATCAGCGGCTCAGTCATGGCCGGTCTCCAGCCAGGCCAGCGGCGAGGTCTCGCCGTGCGGCAGTTGCAGGCGTTCCAGGGCGGCGTGCCAGTCACCCAGGCGGTCGCTGTCGAGCGCTTCGCCGGGCGGAGCCTGGAGCAGCCAGATGCGGGTGCTGGCGGCGCAGCGGGCGAGTTCGCCGAGCAGTGCCAGGGTGCCGCGGTCCGGCGAGCGACGCGGGTCGCAGGCGATGGCCAGGCGCGCCGGCGGGTAGCGGGTCAGTTGTTCGAGCAGGCGACGGCGCTGCTGGCCGTCGTCGAGGATGCCGGCGTCGGCGACGCCTTCGGCGAGCTTCGGCGGCCAGGGCCGGCGATCGTCCAGCTCCACCGCCACCAGCACCGCTCCGGCGGCTTCCTGGCCGGACTGGCCGCCCTGCGGCTCCGGTAGCCAGTCCGGCGCCGCGTCGCTGACGCCGAGGCGTTCGCTGGCCGGCATCAAGCGTTCGCGCAGCAGGCTGTAGCCTGGGTCGTCGAGGTCCAGGTCGAGGTCGGCCAGGCCGCGTTTCCAGCGCCACAGGCAGAACAGACCGAGCAGCGCGCGCGGCAGGACCCCATAGACCAGCAGTACGCCTACCAGCCAGCCGGCCCAGGCGTGCCGCGCGGCTTCGCTGGCCAGGGCGGCGTCGCCGCTGGCGCGGATCAGCTCGGCGTCCGGCAACGGGAAGCCAAGCAACGCCGGCAGGGCGCCGAGCGCCTGGGTAAGGGCGATGAAGGTATCGCTGCCGAGAATGGTGGTTTCCCAGACGAAACCGTAGCGGCGGGTCGCCAGCAGGCCGAGGAGCATGGCCAGCGCGGTCAGCAGGCCGAGCAGCCAGAGCCCGTGGACCAGCGCGCCGAGGCCCCAGCGCGCCAGCCGGCGCCGGCCGAGCAGGACCAATAGCGCCGGCGCCAGGTGCGCGGCGCGGGCATCGCGCGCCAGCTTGCCGCTGAGCCACAGCCAGAGCCGGCCGAGCGCGCCCGCGGCCTCGCCGCCGGCGAGCAGGCCGAGGGCCCAGCCGAGCAGGGTCAGCAGGTGCAGGCCGAGGAGGCTGGCCAGCGCCCAGAACACGTTGACCGGGCGCTGGCCGTCGCCAAGCGCGGCGAAGGCCAGTCCGGCGCCGCTGGCCAGGGCCAGCACCAGCAGCAGGGCCAGCGCCAGCCGCGAACCCTGGCGCCAGGTCCGCTGGGCGTCCAGCAGGCCCTCGCGGCGGCCCAGCCAGTGGGCGCGGGTGAGAATACGGCGCGGCAGGGAACCGCCCTGGGCCAGCGCCTGGCGAAGCGCCTCGCTGTCTTCCAGCGGACCGGCCTGCTCCTCGCGCAGGCGAACGGCCTCGGTCAGCCAGAGGGCGTCGAGGCCGGGATGCGTCGTGTGACTCAAGTCACCTCCTGTGTCGATTTCCCTGCCGAGCGTGAATCGTGCCCGGCCAACGGCGTCTGATCAGCGCCAAACATAGCAAAAAGCGCCCCGGCGGCTCATGCTGGCTTGCCAGCCGGCTGGCGGCGGGGTGTGGGATTTTGACTGGCGCCGTGGCGAAAGCGTTCGGCGCCGGTAGCGAGAGGAACACTGAGATGAAGGTAGTACGCCGATACCCCCTGGCGCTGTTGCTGGGGATGGCGGGCGCGCTGGCCGACGAGTTGCCCGATGGCTCCTTGCTGCAACGCTATGGCGTGCAGGCCGACCAGTTGCCGACCCTGGCGGCGGATCCGCCGTCGCGCAAGGAGGAGAAGGAAACGCCGTCGCGCTTCCGGGTGGAGCCGGAGCAGCCCTTGGTGACCTTTGGCGTCAAGGACCACAAGGGCGTGGAACCCACCGGCAACCCGTCGATCGACGCCATGCACGAGCGCGATCGGCGGATCTGCCGGAACATCAGGCGGCAGGCGCTGGAGAAGGGCAAGGCACAGCCCTTCGACGGCTACATCGAGTGTCCATGAGGCCGGCGCCCGCGTACGAGCGCCGGTCGGGCTGCGTCAGCGCTGCTCGCGCAGGCGCACGGCGACGTCCGGCTGGTCGCTGAACAGGCCGTCGATGCCGGCGTCGAGGTAGGCCCTGATCTCGCCGGCCAGGTCGCCGCGCGACTGCGGGTTGCCGTCGGCGCTGCGGAACTCCGCCGGAAGGAAGCTGTTTTCCGCGCGGAAGGTGTAGGGATGCACCTTCAGCCCGGCGGCGTGGGCGTCGCCGACGAAGCGGGTCGGCTGGCCGAGGTTGCCGTTGGCATCGCGGGGAATCACGTAGCTCTTGTCCGGACCGACCCCGTAGGCGTAGCGCGCCACCTGGCGCAGGCCCTTGGCGGTGGCCATCTCGGCGTAGGTCAGGCTGCCGCCGCTGGCCTGCTGGTCGTAGGGCTGGCCGCTGCCGTAGAGCTGGACCAGGCGGATGCCGGTGAGGCGCTTGAGTTCCTTCAGGTTGTTCACCTCGAAGGACTGGATGAATACCGGCGCGCGCGGACCGAGGTAGCCGTTGCGGTGCAGGGTCTTCACCAGCGGGCGTTCCATGGCCAGGCCGAGGCGCTGGAAGTGGGTGCCGTGCTTGATCTCGGGGTACAGGCCGATGGTGCGTTGCTGGCTGATTTGCAGGCTTTTCACCAGGTCGATGATCTCCTGCAGGGTGGGGATCTCGAAGGTGCCGTCCAGGCGCGCATTGCCCGGGCGGATCGTGGGGATGCGCTCGATGGCGCGCAGGGTCTTCAGTTCGGCGAGGGTGAAGTCTTCGCTGAACCAGCCGGTGAGTTCCACTCCGTCGACTTTCTGCGTGCGCTTGCGGTCGGCGAATTCCGGGTGCTGGGCGACATCGGTGGTCAGGCCCAGCTCGTTGTCGTGGCGGGCGACCAGCTTGCCGTCGCGGGTCATCACCAGGTCCGGCTCGACGTAGTCGGCGCCCATCACCACCGCCAGGGCGTAGGCGCCCAGGGTGTGTTCCGGTACGTAACCGCTGGCGCCCCGGTGGGCGATGACCAGCGGCGAGCGTTCGTCGCTGGCCGGGTGGCGGACGGAGGCCTGGCCCTGGGCCCAGTCGATGGCGCGTTGTACGTTGCCGGTGTCGGCGTGGGCGGCGCTGGCCAGGCCAGCGGCGAGCATCAGGCAGGCGGCGCCGAGGTGGCGGCGCAGGAAGGCTGGTTGCATGACGGGTCCTCGTCGGCGATTCGGGAGTGTTCCAGTCCAGCAGAGTGACGCAGCCAGGTGATACTTCTTTGCCCGTTTCGCGACATTCCCGTGACAATCGCCGCCAGCGTGACGACGTCGGCGTTTTCCCGGCCAATCCAACGAAAGGGGCGGACGGCCGGGGCAGGGTATAGGGTGACGGCGCTCGCATAACAATAAGAGGATCGGTGATGGCTTCCGCGCAACCTGCCTCCGCGTTTCCCTGCCTGTCGTTGCAACTGGCCTGCCTGTTGCTTGGCGCCTGGCTGGCCTTCGATGCCCACGGCGGCGGCCAGGCCGTGGCGCCGCCGGCCCGTGACGAAGCGCGTGTGCCGACGACCGCTACCGATGACTGGGGGCGCCAGCCAGACAGCCTGATGAGCGCCGTGCCGCCGCGCACGCTGGAGGCGAGCGTCGGCGCCCGCGGCTCGGGATCGGCGAGTTCGCGACTGTGGATCGCCGATACCGACTTCCGCCTGCACGACGACATCGGTTTCTTCATCCAGCGCATGCTGATCCGCATGGAACCGACTCGTCCCGGCGCGCCCTTGTCGCTCGACGATCCGACGGCGATGGTGGCGCGGATCCAGGCCGGCGAGATATTCGTCAGCGACGCCACCCTGGCGACCCTGCTCAACCAGGACCTCGCCGCGTCCCGCGCGGCCGTGCGCAACCTCAGGATGAGCACCCGCAAGGACGGCCAGGAAGTGCGTGGCGAGTTGTTGCGCAAGGGGCGCTGGCGGCCGCTGCGGATGCTCACCGAGATCGAGCTGAGCGGTCCGCTGGAGGTGACCCTGGTGCCCCGGCGGATCTTCGTCGACGGGGTCGAGGTCACTTCGTCGCTGGCGGCGGCCTCGATCGAGATGTCCGAGGTGCTGAAGCTGAAGACCCGGCACATGGAGCTGGTCGGCAACCGCATCCGCGTCGACCTCGACGGTTTGTTCCCGCCGCCGCGCCTGGACTTCCGCGTCAGTCGCCTGGCCCTGGCCGACGGCGGCATGCAACTCGCCCTCGGCGACTCCCTGGCCGACCTGCAATGGCCGGCATTACGGGCGCCGGACAGCTACATGTTCATCGAGGGCGGCGATATCAAGATGGCGCGCACCGTGCTGGTCAAGGCCTACGCCCTGTTCACCAGCCTCAGCCCGGGGCAGCCGCTGCTGTTCAATCTCTACGACTACCGGCGGCAACTGCAGAACGGTGTGATCCGCCTGCGCGAGGACGGCATGGTGCAGATCGCCGTGTCGCCGGTGAAGGCGCCGGCGCCGCTGGAGGCACGGCTGTGAGCCGGCGTCCGTGGGGCGTGCTGCTTGGCTGGTGCCTGTTGGCGGCCAGCGCGGTCCAGGCCGAAAGCGCCATCGACCGGCAGCAGCGCGAACTGGCCCTGCTGCGCGAGGGCTGGTACCGGCAGGTCCCGCCGGCGCCGGTGCCGCTGCCCATGCGTACGGCCGGGCCGGCGGATTCCGGCCAGGATGGCGTCGGCATACTGCTGCGCAACGTGGACATGTACCTGCGCGGCAACATCGGTTTCCACGTGCCCGAGGTGAAGGGCTGGCTGGTGCCGAACCGGGCCGGCCAGCCGGTGGACTTCGACCGCCCGCAGGACATGCATTTCCAGGTGATGGAGGGTGAGGTGCTGCTCAGCCCGCGGCAGCTGGCCAACCTGTTCAACGAGCACATCCTCGCCTACGACGGGACCATGTTGAAGGACTTCCGCATGAGCAGTGCGGCGGGACGCCTGGAGGTGGAGGGACGGGTGCGTCCGCTCGGCGTAGGGCCCTGGCTGCCGCTGCGGCTGGGCGGCGGCGTGGAGGTGGACGCGGCCAGCGGCGCGCTGGTCTATCGGCCCGACCAGTTGAAGGTGATAGGTCTGCCGCTGTACGGGGCGATGAGCCTGGTCGGCTTGCCGATGTCGGCGCTGGTCAGCCTCGATCGGCCGGGGGCGAGCCTGGTGGGCAGCGCCATGCGCCTGGACTACCGCAAGGTCTTCCCGCTGCTGGGCATCGATGGCCACGTACAGGAGGCCTGGCTCGACGACCAGGGGCTGCACCTGCGTTTCTCCCAGGCTCCCGGCCAGCCGTCGCCGGTGTTCAGCCCGCCGGCCGCGGCGGGCCCATCCTTCCTCTGGCTACAGTCCGGCGACCTGAAGATCTTCGAAATCCTCATCACCTACGCCCAGGTGCTGCTGAAGACCGAGACCCCGGACCAGGTGCTGACCTTCAACCTGCAGGACTACCGCAAGGTGCTGGCGACCGGCACCACCCAGGTCAACGAGGATGGCACCTTCTTCATGCAGGTGCCGCCGTATGCCAATCCCTTGTAGGCCGGGCCTGGAGTCCGCCGGCGCGAGTGTTTATCCTCGCGCCTTTGTCCTTCCACGATGAGGTAACCCCATGGCACGACCGCTGGCGATGATCGCCGCCCTTGGCGAGAACCGCGCGATCGGCATCGACAACCGCCTGCCCTGGCGCCTGCCGGCCGACCTCAAGCATTTCAAGGCGATGACCCTCGGCAAGCCGGTGATCATGGGGCGCAAGACCTGGGACTCGCTGGGTCGGCCGCTGCCGGGCCGGCTAAACCTGGTGGTCAGCCGCCAGGCCGGCCTGGCACTGGAGGGTGCGGAAGTGTTCGCCAGCCTGGACGCCGCGCTGGCGCGCGCCGAGGCGTGGGCGCAGGCGGAGGACGCCGACGAACTGATGCTGATCGGCGGCGCCCAGCTCTATGCCGAGGCCTTGCCGCGCGCCGCGCGTCTCTACCTGACCCGGGTTGGCCTGGCGCCGGAGGGCGACGCCTTTTTCCCCGAGATCGATGGTGCGGCCTGGCGCCTGGCGTCGAGCATCGAACACGCCGCGGCTGACGATGCGCCTGCCTACGCCTTCGAGGTATGGGAGCGCCGCTGACGGTTCCAGGCGGGGTCAGAGGGTGATCAGCTCCGCCTCGATCTTCTTCCCCGCCACTTCCAGCACGCCGATCCCGATCGGCAAGCTGAAGCGCCGCGGCCCGGCGCTGCCCGGGTTGAGGTAGAGCACGCCGTCGCGCTCTTCCTTCAGCGGCTTGTGCGAATGTCCGGCGACCACCACGTCGATGCCTTCGGCGGCCGGGTCGAGGTCGAGTCGCTTGAGGTCGTGCAGCACATAGAGGGTCAGCCGGCCGATCTTCAGCAGCAGGCGCTCGGGGATGTCCACCGCCCAGTCCTGGGTGTCGTTGTTGCCGCGCACCACCGAGAGCGGCGCCAGGCGTTCCAGCTCGGCGAGGATTTCCGGCTTGCCGATGTCGCCGGCATGGATCAACTGGTCGCAGCCGCGCAACCGTTCCAGCGCCTCGGGCCGGAGCAGGCCATGGGTGTCGGCGATCAGGCCGATGCGCAACGGGCGGCGGGACTGGGGCATGGGCGCGGGTCCGGGTTGCGGGACGGAAGAGGGTGGCCGACGGGCATGGCCATGCCGTCGATCATACCCAACCATTGGCCGGGTACGAAAACCCTTCGGCGAAAACCGCGACGCCACCCGGAGGTGGCGCCGCGCCTATCAGTGTGCGGCCTTCTGGACCGGGCTTTCCGGCAGGAACCAGTTCAGCAGCAGGGCGCAGATGCCGCCGGTGGCGACCCCGGACTCCAGCACGTTGCGCAGCGCCGCGGGCATGTGCGCGAGGAACTCCGGCACCTGCGAAACGCCCAGGCCGAGGGCCAGGGATACGGCGATGATCAGCAGGGCACGGCGGTCCAGCTGGATGCCGGCGAGGATGTTGATGCCCGAAGCGGCCACCGCGCCGAACATCACCATCGCCGCGCCGCCCAGTACCGGTTCCGGCACCGCCTGGATGACCCCGGCGACGCTCGGGAACAGGCCGAGCAGGACCAGCATGGCGGCGATCCATAGGCCGACGTAGCGGCTGGCCACGCCGGTGAGCTGGATCACCCCGTTGTTCTGGGCGAACACTGAGCTGGGGAAGGTATTGAAGATACCGGCGAGGAACGAGTTGGCGCCGTTGACCAGCACGCCGCCCTTGATCCGCTGCATCCACAGCGGGCCTTCCACCGGCTGCTTCGACACCTTGCTGGTGGCGGTGACGTCGCCGATGGCTTCCAGGGAAGTGACCAGGTAGATCACCAGCATCGGGATGAACAGCGGCCAGGAGAAGTCCAGGCCGAAGTGCAGCGGGGTCGGTACCTGGAACAGCTCGGCCTGGTGCATGCCGGTGAAGTCCAGGCGGCCGAGGTAGCCGGCCAGCGCGTAGCCGACGGCCAGGGCGATGACGATGGCGCAACTGCGCATCCATACCACCGGGATGCGATTGAGCACCACGATGATGCCCAGCACCACGCCGGACAGCAGCAGGTTCTCGCCGTTGGCGAAGGTGCCGTTGGACATCGCCGAGAAGCCGCCACCCATGCTGATCAGGCCGACCTTGATCAGGGTCAGGCCGATCATCAGCACGACGATGCCGGTCACCAGCGGGGTGATCAGCCGCTTGACGAACGGCAGTATGCGCGAGATGCCCATCTCGACGAAGGAGCCGGCGATGACCACGCCGAAGATCGCCGCCATCACGCTTTCCACCGGCGTACCCTGCTTGACCATCAGCGCCCCGCCGGCGATCAGCGGGCCGACGAAGTTGAAGCTGGTGCCCTGGACGATCAACAGTCCGGCGCCGAACGGGCCGAAGCGCTTGCACTGGACGAAGGTGGCGATGCCGGAAATCACCAGCGACATCGACACGATCAGATTGGTGTCGCGCGGCGATACGCCCAGCGCCTGGCAGATCAGCAGGCCGGGGGTAACGATCGGCACGATGATCGCCAGCAGGTGCTGGAGGGCGGCGAGCAGGGCGATGGGAGCGCTGGGACGGTCGTCCAGGCCATAGACCAGGTCGTTGCGGGCGCTGGCGTCCGACGGGCTTTGCAGGGAACTCATGGTGGCGGTCCGGGGAAAAAGAGCGCGATTTTACTGGGCGAACACGGTCTCGCCCAGGCCTGGCTGCGCCGCATGTCGGCGGATAACGCAGGTGGCGTATGCGCCCTACGGTTGGAGCGTGGGTGAGCGGTAGGGGCGAATGACCGGCTTGCGATTATCCGCCATTCGGCGCGCGCACGCGTGAATGAAAAAGCCCGGCGCGGGACCGGGCTTTTTTCGTCGCGGGACGATTCAGCCGTCCAGCAGCGCCTTGTTGCGTACCGCGCCCTTGTCGGCGCTGGTGGCGAGCAGGGCGTAGGCCTTGAGCGCGGTGCTGACGCGGCGGGCACGCGGCGCGGCCGGCTTCCAGCCCTTCTTGTCCTGTTCGGCGCGGCGTGCGGCGAGTTCTTCGTCGCTGACCAGCAGGTTGATCGAGCGATTGGGAATGTCGATCAGCACCTTGTCGCCGTCCTGCACCAGGCCGATGGCGCCGCCGGCGGCGGCTTCCGGGGAGGCGTGGCCGATGGACAGGCCCGAGGTGCCGCCGGAGAAGCGTCCGTCGGTGAGCAGGGCGCACTGCTTGCCCAGGCCCTTGGACTTCAGGTAGCTGGTCGGATAGAGCATTTCCTGCATGCCCGGCCCGCCCTTCGGTCCTTCGTAGCGGATGATCACGATGTCGCCGGCCTTCACCTCGTCGCCGAGGATGCCTTTCACCGCGGCGTCCTGGCTTTCGAAGATCTTCGCGCTGCCTTCGAACACGTGGATCGACTCGTCGACCCCGGCGGTCTTCACCACGCAGCCGTCGAGAGCGATGTTGCCGTAGAGCACGGCCAGCCCGCCTTCCTTGGAATAGGCATGCTCGACGCTGCGGATGCAGCCCTCGGCGCGGTCGTCGTCCAGGCTCGGCCAGCGGGTGTTCTGGCTGAACGCGGTCTGGGTCGGGATGCCCGCCGGACCGGCCTTGAAGAAGGTGTGCACGGCTTCGTCGCGGGTCTGGGTGATGTCCCACTGGGCGATGGCGTCGGCCATGCTCGGGCTGTGCACGGTGGGGACGTCGGTGTGCAGCAGGCCACCGCGGGCCAGTTCGCCGAGGATGGAGAAGATGCCGCCGGCGCGATGCACGTCTTCCATGTGGTACTTCTGGATGTTCGGCGCCACCTTGCACAGTTGCGGCACCTTGCGCGACAGGCGGTCGATGTCGCGCAGGTCGAACGGCACCTCGGCCTCCTGGGCGGCGGCCAGCAGGTGCAGGATGGTATTGGTCGAGCCGCCCATGGCGATGTCCAGGGTCATGGCGTTCTCGAAGGCCTTGAAGTTGGCGATGTTGCGCGGCAGCACGCTGTCGTCGCCTTCGCCGTAATAGCGCTGGCAGAGTTCCACGGCCAGGCGCCCGGCGCGCAGGAACAGTTGCTCGCGGTCGGCGTGGGTGGCCAGGGTCGAGCCGTTGCCCGGCAGCGACAGGCCGAGCGCCTCGGTCAGGCAGTTCATCGAGTTGGCGGTGAACATGCCGGAGCAGGAGCCGCAGGTCGGGCAGGCGCTGCGCTCGTACTCGGCGACCTTCTCGTCGGAGCAGGAGTCGTCGGCGGCCACCACCATGGCATCGACCAGGTCCAGGCCGTGGCTGGCCAGCTTGGTCTTGCCGGCTTCCATCGGCCCGCCGGAGACGAACACTACCGGGATGTTCAGGCGCAGCGCGGCCATCAGCATGCCGGGGGTGATCTTGTCGCAGTTGGAGATGCAGACGATGGCGTCGGCGCAGTGGGCGTTGACCATGTATTCCACTGAGTCGGCGATGATCTCCCGGCTCGGCAGCGAATAGAGCATGCCGTCGTGGCCCATGGCGATGCCGTCGTCGACGGCGATGGTGTTGAATTCCTTGGCCACGCCGCCGGCCTTCTCGATCTCGCGGGCGACCAGTTGGCCGAGGTCCTTCAGGTGCACGTGGCCGGGCACGAACTGGGTGAAGGAGTTGGCGATGGCGATGATCGGCTTCTTGAAGTCTTCGTCCTTCATCCCGGTGGCGCGCCAGAGGGCGCGGGCGCCGGCCATGTTGCGGCCGTGGGTGGAGGTTTTCGAGCGGTAATCGGGCATGACGATTTCCTGCGGCTAATCAGGTTCGGGTTATGACTGTATCGTGAGCGTCGAAGGAACCGGATGCAAACGGGGAATAGCCGAGTGTACGGAGTTGGCCGGGGTCTGAATGGGGTCACCATTGGCGACGGCCTGGGCTCACTGCCCGCCGGGGGATGATTGGCGAGGAATGCCCGGATTCTAAGCCCAGAGCGGGCGAATGGGGAAGGCTGGCGGTCGGCGGAGCGGCGCGTCGCGACCCGGCTGGCGTCTTGCGCCGCCCGTCGCGCCATGAGCGGCGGTGGCCGTAGGGCGGATGAACGCAGGCGCTCATCCGCCGGGACGGGCTCAGCCGTTGGGCAGCAGCCGGCAGGTCAGGCTCTTGATGTAGCGGGTTTCCGCGATCGCCAGGTGCACCGGATGGTCGGGGCCCTGGCCGCCGCGCTCGAGCAGCTGGATGTTGCGGTCGAGATGGCGGGCGCTGCCGATCAGGATGTTCTGCAGGTCGTCCTCGGGCAGGTGCATCGAGCAGGAGGCGCTGACCAGGATGCCGTCCTTGCTCAGCAGGCGCATGGCCTGTTCGTTGAGACGGCGGTAGGCGGCCTCGCCGTTCTTCAGGTCCTTCTTGCGCTTGATGAAGGCCGGCGGGTCGGCGATCACCACGTCGAAGCGTTCGTCGGCGGCCTTCAGTTCGCGCAGGGCCTCGAACACGTCGCCCTCGACGCAGGCGACCTTCTCCGCTACGCCGTTCAGCGCCGCGTTGCGCTCGACGCCGTCGAGGGCGAAGGCGGACGCGTCCACGCACATCACTTCGCTGGCGCCGAAGGCGGCGGCCTGGATGCCCCAGCCACCGATATAGCTGAACAGGTCGAGGACCCGCTTGCCCTGCACGTAGGGCGCCAGGCGCGCGCGGTTCATGCGGTGGTCGTAGAACCAGCCGGTCTTCTGCCCGGCCAGCACCGGCGCCTCGAACTTCACGCCGTTCTCTTCCAGCGCGACCCACTCCGGCACTTCGCCGTAGGCGTTGGCCACGTAGCGCTCCAGGCCCTCGGCGTCGCGCGCGCTGGAGTCGTTCTTCCAGAGCACGGCGGCGGGCTTGAGCACCTGCAGCAGGGCAGCGAGCACCTCGTCCTTGCGCAGTTCCATGGCCGCGGACGCCAGTTGCACCACCAGCACGTCGCCGAAGCGATCGACCACCAGGCCGGGCAGCAGGTCGGAATCGCCGTAGACCAGCCGGTAGAACGGCTTGTCGAAAAGCCGCTCGCGCAGGCTGAGGGCGATGTTGATGCGATGAACCAGCAGCGATTTGTCGAGAACGTGCTTGGTATCACGGGAAATGAGGCGGCCGCAGATCAGATTGTTCGGGCTCAGCGCGACGATGCCCAGCGGCTTGCCGTTGGCCATTTCCAGCACCGCCTGGTCGCCGGCGGCGAAGGCATTCAGCGGCGTCGCGGCGACATCCACCTCGTTGCTGTAGACCCACAGGTGGCCGGCGCGCAGGCGGCGCTCGGCGTTGGCTTTGAGACGCAAGCTGGGCAGGGTCATGGGAAAGGCTCCGGCAAAAGAGCGCGATTATAGCGCAGCGACGGGGTTCGCCGCTGCGCGAACGCGGGCCGTTCAGCCGGCGAGGATTTCGATGAATTGACGGTTGAAGGCCGGGATGTCTTCGGGTTTGCGGCTGCTCACCAGCTTGCCGTCCACCGCTACCTCCTGGTCCACCCAGTGGCCGCCGGCGTTGTTGATGTCGTCCTTGAGCGACGGCCAACTGGTCAGGGTACGACCCTGCACCAGGCCGGCGGAGATCAGCAGCCAGGCGCCGTGGCAGATCACCGCCACCGGCTTGCTCGCCTGTTCGGCGCGGATCGCCAGTTCCTGGGCCTTGGCCAGGCTGCGGATCTGGTCGGAATTGATCACCCCGCCGGGCAGCAGCAGGGCGTCGTAGTCGTCCAGGCTGGCGTCTTCGAAGGTGCCGTCGACGCGGAAGGCGTCGGCTGGCTGGTGATGGTTCCAGCCGCGCACCTCGCCGGCCTTGTCGGAAAGAATCCTTACCGTGGCGCCGGCGTCTTCCAGGGCTTTTTTCGGACCGGTCAGTTCGACCTGTTCGAAACCGTCGGTCACCAGGGCGGCGACGACCTTGCCGTGCAGGGATTGGGTCATGGCGTGTCTCCCGATATCGGATGGGGGTATACATTCCGACCCTGGCGGCTGCGGGAAAAGTTCCATGCCCGTTGCCTGGCGCCGCTTTTCCGGCAGAAGCCCGCCCCATGGCGGGGTTCTCCGGGTAAACTGCGCACACCGTCAACTTTCGCCCCCGCCCTCATGGTCCAAGAACTCACCGCCGAGCAGATCCGCCAGGCCCTGCAAGGCATCAGTGTGCCGCCGCAACCCCAGATCATGGTCGACCTGCAGATGGAGCAGGTCATGCCCAATCCGGACCTGAAGAACATCGCCAGGCTGATCAGCCAGGACCCGGGCCTTTCCGGCGCCCTCCTGAAACTGGTGAACTCGCCGTTCTTCGGCCTGGCCAACCGCATCACTTCGATCCAGCGCGCGGTGAACCTGCTGGGCAGTCGTTCGGTGATCAACCTGATCAACGCCCAGTCGATCAAGGGCGAGATGAGCGACGACACCATCGTCACCCTCAACCGTTTCTGGGACACCGCCCAGGACGTGGCCATGAGCTGCCTGAGCCTGGCCAAGCGGGTCGGCTACGAGTCGGTGGACGAAGCCTACGCCCTCGGCCTGTTCCACAACTGCGGCATTCCGCTGATGCTCAAGCGCTTCCCGCACTATATGGCGGTGCTGGAGGAGGCCTATGCCGCCGCCAGCGACGAGCGCCGGGTGGTGGACACCGAGAACCGCGTGCTGAACACCAACCATGCGGTGGTCGGCTACTACACCGCGCGTTCCTGGCGCCTGCCGGAGCACGTCTGCGAGGCGATCGCCAACCACCACAACGCGCTGTCGATCTTCGGCGACGAGTCGGCCCGCGACACCCAGCTGAAGAACCTGCTGGCGATCCTGAAGATGGCCGAGCACATCTGCGGCTCGCACCGGATTCTCGGCAACCAGCCGGAAGACCACGAGTGGAACAGCATCGGCGCGCTGGTGCTGGACTACGTCGGGCTCACCGACTACGACTTCGAGAACCTCAAGGGCTCGATTCTCGAGCTGGGCGTCGGCCAGGGCAGCTACTGACTGGCCGCGCCGCGGCGCTTCCTGCTAAGGTGCCGCGGTCAACCGGATTGCTGCCGCCATGCCCGAACTACCCGAAGTCGAAACCACCCGCCGGGGCATCGCCCCCTACCTCGAAGGCCAGCGCGTCGAGCGCGTGATCGTGCGCGAGCGGCGCCTGCGCTGGCCGATCCCCGAAGACCTGGACGTGCGCCTGTCCGGACAACGCATCGTCAGCGTCGAGCGCCGCGCCAAGTACCTGCTGCTGGGCGCCGAGGCCGGTACGCTGATCAGCCACCTGGGCATGTCCGGCAGCCTGAGGCTGGTGGAGAGCGGCACCCCGGCCAGTCGCCACGAGCACGTCGACATCGAGTTGGTCTCGGGCATGGCCCTGCGCTACACCGATCCGCGGCGCTTCGGCGCCATGCTCTGGAGCCTGGCGCCACTGGAACACGAGCTGCTGCGCAACCTCGGCCCGGAACCGCTGACCGACGCTTTCGCCGGCCAGCGTCTGTTCGAGCTGTCGCGCGGGCGGAGCATGGCGGTCAAGCCGTTCATCATGGACAACGCGGTGGTGGTCGGGGTCGGCAACATCTACGCCAGCGAAGCGCTGTTCGCCGCCGGCATCGATCCGCGCAAGCCCGCCGGGAGCATCTCCAAGGCGCGCTACCTGCGCCTGGCGGAGGAGATCAAGCGGATCCTGGCGATCGCCATCGAGCGCGGCGGCACCACCCTGCGCGATTTCGTCGGCGGCGACGGCCAGCCCGGTTACTTCCAGCAGGAATTGTTCGTCTATGGCCGTGGCGGGGAGTTCTGCAAGGTCTGCGGCAGCACCCTGCGCGAGATCCGCCTAGGCCAGCGCGCCAGCGTGTACTGCCCGCGCTGCCAACGCTGAAGCGCCGCGCCGCGCATACTCTACCGCCACAAGAAGGGCCGCCACGGTGAGCGGCCTGCCATAAGAAAGGTGCACGATGTCCGGCAATTACCTGCCTCGCAACACCCTGGTCGAGTCGCTCGGCCATGCCATGCTGAAACTCTCCGGCTGGAAGATCGAGGGCCAATTGCCCGCGCTCGACAAGTTCGTGGTGATCGGCGCCCACCACACCTCGAACTGGGACTTCGTGGCCTTCCTTGCCGCCAAGTTCGTCCTGCGCCTGAACGCCCGCTGGTTCGGCAAGCACACCCTGTTCAACGGCCCGCTGGGCGGCCTGATGCGACGCTGGGGCGGTATCCCGATCCAGCGCCACCTGAAGCTGAATACCGTGGACCAGGCGATCCAGGCCTTCCGCGAGCACCGTGAGTTCATGCTGATCATCGCTCCGGAAGGCACGCGCAAGAAGGTCGACCGCTGGCGCATGGGCTTCTACCACATCGCCCGTGGCGCCGGCGTGCCGGTGGTGCCGGCGGCGCTGGACTACGAGAACCGGCGGATCGTCATCGGCGAACCCTTCTGGCCGACCGGCAACGAGGACGCCGACCTGTGCAGCCTGATCGGCTTCTACCGGCCGTTCATCCCGAAAAAGCCGCACTACGCATTCCTCGGCGATTGAAGGCGGTCACGCTGGCACTACCCGCAGCGCTGTTATAGTTAGGCGATATCTGCCCAACCAAAAACCAGAAAGGACCGCCTCCATGAACCTGTTTCGCACCACCGCGCTCGTGCTGGCGCTGACCACCGGGCTCTCGTCCATGCCCGCGCTGGCGGATGCCGTGCAGGAAAACGCCAGCGGCGACCCGATGTACACCGTCGAAGCGCCCCCCGCGTACGCCATGATCGGCGATCTGCTCATCGCCCGTCCCTTCCTGATCGCCGCCACGGCCGTCGGGGCGGTGGCCTTCGTGGTCAGCCTGCCGTTCACCGCGGCCAGCGGCAGCGTCGGCAAGGCCGGCCAGGCGCTGGTGGTCGATCCGGGCAAGGAAGCCTTCGTCCGTTGCCTGGGCTGCACCACCAGCGGCTATAACCACGACGAAAGCTGAGTTTCCAACGGAATGAAAAAAAGCCGGTCATCGACCGGCTTTTTGTTTTCTCGATGCATTGCAGGGGGCACGGAGATTGGGCTAAGTCTTTTCTTCCGCCACGGCAGGCGGCAGCTATAGCGCCGCATCGGCCGATGACAGATGTTCCGCACGGACCGTTCGCGGCACTTGATCGGACTCTCCGATGGTGACACTGTCCTGCTGACCAGCAAGGTCACAAGGTCGACCAGGGGTGGCCGACCGGCTCAACCAAGATAAGGATTTCGCGTATGTTCAGTCAGTGGGTGTTCCTGTCCGTCCTTGCTCTTGCCGTACCCTCGTTCGCCTGGGCGGAGGACGCGGTGTCCGACCTCGCCAAGGAGCAGTCCAAGGCCGAGCAGGGCGACAAGCGCGGCGATGAACTGTTCGCCGAATTCACCCGCCTCCGCCAGGCCGCCGAGACGGGGGAGCCGCAGGCGCTGTTCGATTTCGGCGCCTACTTCTACCAGCAACAGAACTACGCCAGCGCGCGCGAATGGTGGGGCAAGGCGGCCGCTGCGGGGATGGTCCGCGCGCAGATCCAACTGGCCATGCTCTATCGCGATGGTGACGGCGGGCCACAGGACAAGACCGAGGCGGCACGCTGGTTCCGGAAGGCCGCGGAGCAGGGGGATGCCGCCGCCCAGAATGAAATGGGCGTTCTCTACTGGAGAGGCGAAGGGGTCGACCAGGACCGGGTGAAGGCCGGGACCTGGTTCGAACGCGCGGCGGCCAGCGGTAGCGAAGACGCCGAAACCAATCTGGGATGGTTCTACCTGGACGACTCGCAAGGCGTCTATTCCGCCACTTCAGACGAGGAAGCCGCCCTGCTGGACCGTTATGCCGGCAGCCGGGAAAAGGCCTTCCAGTGGTTCTGCAAGGCTGCGACCCAGGGAGATGCCCGTGCCCAGTTCAAGGTGGGCGAGGCCTACTGGAACGGTTCCGGTGCCGGGATGAACAAGCTGCAAGCACGGCTCTGGCTGGAAAAGGCCGCACAGCAGCAGGATGCGGATGCCATCGCCTGGCTGGAGAGCGCCGCGAACGCAGCCTGGTACACCCGCCTGGAAAACTGGATTCACGCTGCGCTGGATGGAGAGCTGTCCGGCGTCGCCGACTGCTCCGGTGCCGCCGATCGCCGGCACTCCGGCCGAGGCATGGAGGGCGCCTCGTCTGAACCGGAGGCGGTGGAAGCCAGTGCGGAGGATGCGCAACAGGCGGCTGAAGCGGCGAGCCAGTGAGGCCCGCCGCCTGGATTGCCAGCCGGACTCGTCGGCGAGACGTCTACGCGTGGGCCGGGGCGCCCTGTCGGTCGAGGAGGACCCGGCCGGTCATCGATCGGCTTTTTCTTGTTCAGGGGGTGTAGCGGTATTTCGTTTCCACGTCCTGGCGCTTCCGCGCCAGCGTGGCGCCGTCCAATGCGCCGTTGTCGGCCAGCCGTTGCAGTTCGTCGAAGTCGCGCTGGCGCAGCTTCTCCAGGTGCACCCGGGTCGCGGTGTAGTTGATGCGCTGGGATGCGTCGTAGCCGCTCACCGGGTCCCAGAGGATCGACAGCGGCCAGAACAGCAGGTTGACCACTCCGAGTCCGTAGGAACGGCCGTAGAAGGAGCCGCCGCCGGGGAGCAGGCCGAGGGCCGCGCCGGTGCCGGGGGATTTCTCGATGACCGCCAGGTTGCGGGCTTCGTAATACTCAAGTTCGGCCGTCTGCTGCGAGTTGAGGCCGCTGGCGCAACCGCTGGCGAGGGCGAGGGTGGAGGCGATCAGGAGGGGACGAAACAGCGACATCGGGTTTCCTTGCTTTTGATTATCCAGTATCCGTGTGAGCCGCCTGCGCGGCGGCGCGCAAGCTAGCATGGATGGATGTCAAAAGGCCATTATCGATCGCTGGTATCCGCGTTTTTGAGCGCTGTCTCTCGTTTCGCCGCTCTCCTGGGGTTCAGTGCGCCTGGGGCTGTGCCTGCATTTCCGGGGAAAACGCCGAATAACCGATCCCGCGCGGGTCGCTGGCGGCGTCGACGCGGCCGCTGCGCTTGTCCCAGTAGAGCACCTGCTGGTTGCCGTAGCTGCGCTCCAGGCGTTTGAGCTGATAGCCGCGCCGGCGCAGTTCGGCGGCCTCGGCATCGCTGAAGGCGCGCGGTTCGTACTCGACGACGTCCGGCTTGTACTGGTGGTGGTAGCGCGGCGCGGCGACCCATTGGCCGACCGGGCGGCCGTCGAAGTACTGCAGCATGGAGATCAGCACCATGCTCGGGATGCGGCTGCCGCCAGGGGTGCCGAAGGCGGCGAAGTCGGTCGGGCTTTCCAGGAAGCTCGGGCTCATGCTCGACAGCGGGCGCTTGCCGGCCGCCACCGCGTTCGCCTGGCTGCCGGCCAGGCCGTAGCTGTTGGCGCCCTGGGTGTCGGCGGCGAAATCGTCCATCTCGTTGTTCAGCACCACGCCGGTACCGGGAACGGTGAAGGCGGCGCCGAACGGCAGGTTCACCGAGAGGGTGGCGGCCACCGCGTTGCCCTGGGCATCGATCACCGCGAAGTGGGTGGTGTGGTCGCCTTCGCGCCAGGCCGGCGCCTCCGGCAGCGCCGAGCTGGGCGTGGCGCGGCGCGGGTCGATGCCGACGGCAAGGCGCTTCAGGTAGTCCGGCGCCAGCAAGCTGGGCAGCGGGTTGGCGACGAAGTCCGGGTCGCCGAGCAGGCCTCGATCGCGGTAGGCACGGCGCAGGACCTCCAGCACGTAATGGGCGCGCTGTACCGGCTCGGCCTTCTGCCACGGCAGCTGTTCCAGCATCTGCAGGCTCTGTGCCAGGGCCACGCCGCCGGCCGAGGGCGGCGGTGCGCTGATCAGTTCGCGGCCGTTGGCCAGCTTCACCTCCAGCGGGCGGCGTTCGATCACCCGGTAGTCGCGCAGGTCGGCGGCGCTCCAGATGCCGCCGCCGGCGCGGACCCCGGTGAGCAGCTTGTCCGCTGTCTCGCCTTCGTAGAAGCCGATCCGCCCGTAGCGCCCGAGGCGTTCCAGGGTACGTGCCAACTGCGGTTGGCGGAGCAGGTTCCATTCGTCGGGGATTCCGCCCTTGTCGAGGAAGATCCGCGCGGTTTCCGGGTCCTTGCGCATCGCTTCCAGGCGCATGGCGACGCGGTCGCGGTAGACCCGGTCGACGGATACGCCATCCACCGCCAGGCGGATCGCCGGCACCAGGTTGTCGGCCAGGGGCTTGCGTCCGTAGCGGCCGCTCAATTCGACCAGCGCCGCCGGCAGGCCGGGGATCGCCGCCGCCAGCGGGCCGTCGACGGACAGCCTGGGGTCGACCTTGCCGTTGCGTCGGTACATGTCGGCGTAGGCGGCCTTCGGTGCGCGCTCGCGGGCGTCGAGGAAGCGATAGGTCGGCTGCGCGCCGGCCTGGCGCAGAAGGAAGAATCCACCGCCGCCGAGTCCCGAGCCGTAAGGCTCGGCTACCGCCAGGGCAGCGGCGATGGCCGCCGCGGCGTCGAAGGCGTTGCCGCCATTGGCCAGGGTTTCCAGGCCGGCGACGGTCGCGGCCGGATGCGGCGTGGCGACGGCGGCCTGCTGCGGTGCGTGGGCGTCGCCGCGAAAGCTGTCGGCATGCGCCGCGAGGCTGAGCAGGGACAGGCCGCAGGCGGCGACCAGGGTACGGACGGGCAGGTTCAGGAAGGACATGGCGGCTCACTGTTCAGCGGCGTTCGCGGGACGGGACCGCGAACGCCTCAGACTGGATTGCCAAGGATAGCCAAAAGCGCGTCGGACGGGGCGCGAACCGTCCCTGAAGGACAGGCGCCGGCGGGGATCAGGCCTTGCCGGTGATCTTCCGGTATTTCTCCATCAACTGGTCCTTGCTCTCGACATTGGCGTCGTCGAGGGGAATGCAGTCCACCGGACAGACCTGCTGGCACTGCGGCTCGTCGTAGTGGCCGACGCACTCGGTGCAGAGATTGGGATCGATCACATAGATTTCTTCGCCTTGCGAGATCGCGCCGTTCGGGCATTCGGGTTCGCAGACGTCGCAATTGATGCAATCGTCAGTGATTTTCAGGGACATCTAACAACTCCAACCGCGACGGACAGCCACGGCATCGGTAACGGGAATAGCGGAATTGTGCCGCATCGGCGCCCGCAGTGCACGCGGGGCGCCGACGGGAGGCCGGCGGAGAGATGCGGATCAGCGCTTGAAACGTTCCGCCAGGGCGTCTGCCACGGCCGGATGCACGAACTTGCTGATATCCCCGCCGAGAGCGGCGATTTCCCGGACCAGCGTCGAAGAAATGAAGGAATACTTCTCCGACGGGGTGAGGAACATGCTTTCCACGTCGGGGGCGAGCTGGCGGTTCATGTTGGCCAGCTGGAACTCGTACTCGAAGTCGGAAACCGCGCGCAGGCCGCGGAGGAAGACATTCGCCTTCTGCTCCTTGACGAAGTGCGCCAGCAGGGTGGAGAAGCCCACCACCTCGACGTTCGGCAGGTGCTTGGTGACCTCCTGGGCCAGCGCCACCCGCTGTTCCAGGCTGAACAGGGGGTTCTTCTTGGGGCTGGCGGCGACCGCGATGATCACATGGTCGAAAAGCCGTGAAGCACGTTCGATCAGATCGCCGTGACCCTTGGTGATGGGATCGAAGGTGCCTGGGTACAGCACTCGGTTCATCGCTACGTCCTGGCAGGGTTTCGTAAGGGAATCGGATGGTAGCGCAGGGATGCCCGTGCGGCCAAGACGCACGGGCCATCGGCCTTTAGCCCATAGGTCTGATGGCGCCGGGCCGGCTGCCGCGGCGCGCGGCCGGCCCGGCGGCGGTTCAGGCCCTGGCCAGGCGTTCGGCCAGCGCGCTGGCCAGTTGCGCGGTAAGACCGTAGACCGAGAGCTGCGGGTTGGCGCCGATGCTGGTGGGGAACAGCGAGCCGTCGTGGATCGACAGGTTTCGCAGGTGGTGATGGCGGCCGAGGCTGTCGGCCACCGCCACGGCCGGGTCTTCGCCCATGGCGCAGCCGCCCATGACGTGGGCGCTGCCCAGGCGCGTGCGGTAGATCTCCAGGCGCAGGCCGTCGATGATCCCGCGCGCCTCCTGCAGGTTCTTCGCGCTACGCGCGTCGCTGTGCACCGGCCGCACTTCCCGGGCGCCGGCGGCGAACTGGATCTCCGCCATGGTATGGAAGGCACGGCGGATACCGTCCCAGGTGTAGTCGGTCATCCGGTAGTCGAGCACCGGGGTGTCGTCGCCGCGCAGGCCGACCGAGCCCTCCGCGCTGTCCGGGTGGAAGCCGTCGCGGAGCAGGGCGAGCATCATGTTGGTATGCGGTAGCTGTTCCATGCGCAGGGCGTTGTCGCTGCCGAAGCCGCCGAGCAGCACCGAGGCCAGCGACGGTTGCAGCGGCGGCACCTCCAGTTTGTAGGACATGCGTCCGGTGACACCGTCGTCCCATTGGAAATGGTCGGAGTAGATCGACTGCGGTGCGCCGTAGAAGGGGTTGATCACCCGGTCGAACAGCCCCGCGCTGAAATTCACCGTGTGCAGGAAGGTGCGCTTGCCGACCCGCTGGCTCGGATCAGGCGCCTTCGAGCGGAGAAGAATCGCCGGGGTGTTGATGCCGCCGCCGGACAGCACGTAGTGCCTGGCCCGGACCCTGATCCGGCGGCCGTTGGGCGCCACGCAGCGCTCATCCATGCCCAGGCATTCGAGGCCCGTCACCTTGTCGCCATCCAGCAGCAGGCGGTTGGCGCGCGCCAGGTAGAGCAGCTCGCCGCCCTTGTCGAGGGTCGCCGGGATGGTGGTGACCAGCATCGACTGCTTGGCGTTGACCGGGCAGCCCATGCCGCAGTAGCCGAGGTTCCAGCAGCCGAGGACGTTGCGCGGGATGACCTTCCAGTGATAGCCGAGCTTCTCGCAGCCCAGGCGGATCACGTCGTTGTTGGCATTCGGCGGCAGCGCCCAGGGCGCCACGTGCAGGCGCTGCTCCATTTTCTCGAACCAGGGCGCCATGTCCTCCGCGCTGTGGCCCTTGACCCCGTAGACCTGGGCCCAGTGCTGCAGGGTCGGTTCCGGGGTGCGGAAGCTGCTGGTCCAGTTGATCAGGGTGGTGCCGCCCACGGCGCGACCCTGGAGGATGGTGATGGCGCCGTCCTTGCTCATCCGGCCGATGCCTTCCTGGTACAGCTCGGGGTAGGCGTCGGCCTCCTGCATCTTGAAATCGCTGCTGGTCTTCAGCGGGCCTTCTTCCACCAGCAGCACCTTCAGGCCGGCGGCGCTGAGGATTTCCGCGGTGGTGCCGCCGCCGGCGCCGGTGCCGACCACGACCACGTCGGCCTCCAGCTCCAGGTCGGCGTCCAGGCGCGAGCCGTTGTAGGTTTTCCAGCCGCGGGCGAGGCCCTCGGCGAACAGATCGGGTACAGGCATGAATGCACTCTCAGGCTAGGCGGCTTCGGGCTCTTCGTATTGTTCCGGGGGGCGGCTCAAGCGATCTTCGGCGGTCCGGGATAGCCACAATGGGCCCACGCCTCGGGGCGGGCGTACCAGGCCATCATCGCCAGTTGCATCAGCGAACTGTGGCCCATCCGCAACAGGCCGATGAAGCTGTTTTCCCAGCGCGAAAGGAATGCCCGCACGTCGTCGCCGCTGGCGTTCTCCCAACTGCCCCAGATACCGGTCAGCGGGCCACGGGTGAGCGGCAGGGCGAGCACGTCGAAGAGTTGCTGGGTGAGCTTGAACATCTCCGGGGAGAGCCGCGCCAGGTTGTGGTCGAGGCTCTGGATCGCGCCCTCCACGGCTTTCGGCATCTGCTCGGCGGAAACCGCGCCGAGCAGCATCACCGGCAGCAGCGCACGGAGGAACGGCAGGTCGGATTCGCGGACCTTTTCCAGGCCGCTCGCCGGTTTCTCCGCCGAACAGCCGGTGAGGCTGGCGGTGACGCCCGCGGTGGCGAGGAAGGCGCCGCCGATCAGGCCGACTTTCATCAGGCTGCGTCGGGACAGGCCGGCGCTTTCGAGAGTGGTGTCGCTCATTGTTGTTATGTCACCTGCAGCGTAGGAATGAGGGGGCGCCGCACGCGCCCCGGTTCAGCGCACGAACAGCTTGTAGACGAGCTTCTGGATCGACTTGCCGTAGGGCGGGTAGATCATTCGCGCGGCGTTGAAGCGCGGCTTGCTGAACACGCCCTTGGCCTTGCTGAAGGTGAGGAAGCCTTCGTGGCCATGGTAGTGGCCCATGCCGGAGGGACCGACGCCACCGAACGGGATGTCGTCCTGGGCGACATGCAGCAGGGTGTCGTTCAGACACACACCGCCTGAGTGGGTCTCGTGCAGCACGCGCTGCTGTTGCGCCTTGTCGTAGCCGAAGTAGTACAGGGCCAGCGGTCGCGGGCGCTGGTTGACATAGGCCAGGGCGTCTTCCAGGCGCTCGTAGGGGATCACCGGCAGCAGCGGGCCGAAGATTTCCTCCTGCATCACTTTCATGTCGTCGCTGACGTTCAGCAGCAGCGTCTGCGGCAGGCGCCGTTGCTGGCCTTCGGCGAACAGCGGGACGAGGGTCGCGCCCTTCTCGCGGGCGTCGTCGAGATAGCCCCGGAGGCGGCCGAGCTGGCGCTCGTTGATGATCGCGGTGTAGTCGGGGTTGTCCGAAAGACGCGGGAAGAAGCCCTGGACCACCTCCTTGTACTGACTGACGAATTCCTCGACGCGCCGGCTCGGTACCAGCACGTAGTCGGGCGCGACGCAGGTCTGCCCGGCGTTGAGGCTCTTGCCGAAGGCGATCCGCTCGGCGGCGTCCTTCATCGGCACGCTGTCGGAGACGATCGCCGGCGACTTGCCGCCCAGCTCCAGGGTGACCGGGGTCAGGTTCTCGGCGGCGGCGCGCATCACGTGCTTGCCGACGCTGGTGGCGCCGGTGAACAGCAGGTGGTCGAACGGCAGCTTGGAAAAGGCCACGCCGACGTCTACCTCGCCTAGCACCACGGCGACCTGGTCCTCGGGGAAGATCCGCGCCAGCAGGTCCTTGAGCAGGCGCCCGGTGGCCGGGGTCGACTCGCTCATCTTGATCATCACCCGGTTGCCGGCGGCGAGGGCCCCGGTCAGCGGGCCGATGGAGAGGAACAGCGGATAGTTCCAAGGCACGATCACCCCGACCACGCCCAGCGGCTGGTACACCACCTGGGCCGAGGCCGGCTGGAATTGCAGGCCGACCGCGCGGCGCGCAGGCTTCATCCATTTCTTCACGCGCTTGGCGGCGTAGTGGATGCCGTGCAGGCTGGGCATGATCTCGGCGAGCAGGGTCTCGTCGGCGGAGCGCGCGCTGAAGTCCTGGTCGATGGCCTCGATCAGTGCCTGCTGTTCCTTGAACAGCAGGTCGCGCAGGGCCTTCAGCCACTGCACGCGCTGCGTGGCGTCGGGCATCGGCTGCGCCAGGTAGGCGGCGCGCTGGCGGGCGAAGAGGGCTTCGAGCTGGTTGATTTCCTGCTGGCTCTGCTGCAGGTAGGCGATATCGGCGACCATGGGCTGGCTCCTCGGCGAAGCGTGGGCGGCTGCGTGGCCGCGCGTCTGTCGTTATGGCGGACCTGCTCGGTCCGATGAATTTCGCTACGTCGCTGGATTTCTAGAGTAAATACTCTAAAGTGTCAAACAGCATGCCTGCCAGCCCGGCGCTTGCGTACCCAACGAAAGGCGGGCCGGTCGCCGGCCGCCGCCCCGGGGGCTGACCCGGGCGGCCGGCTTTGTGTACCTTCTACGCTGTCACGGCGGGGCGCGCCCCGCACTGTTACCCGAACGAGCCCGTCGTCCCCATGGCACCACGCATCAAGACCCGCGATCGCATCGCCCAGGCCAGCCTGGAACTGTTCAACGCCCAGGGCGAGCGCAGCGTCACCACCAACCATATCGCCACCCACCTGGGTATATCGCCTGGGAACCTCTACTACCACTACCCGAACAAGCAGGCGATCATCGCCGAGCTGTTCGCCGAGTACGAAAGCCACGTCGAGAGTTTCCTGCGCCTGCCCGAAGGGCGGGGTCTGACGGTGGACGACAAGACCTTCTACCTGGAAGCGCTACTGGCCGCGATGTGGCGCTACCGCTTCCTCCACCGCGACCTCGAGCACCTGCTGGAAAGCGACCCGGAGCTGGCGGCGCGCTACCGCGCCTTCGCCCAGCGTTGCCTGGTCAACGCCAAGGCGATCTACCGGGGCTTCACCGAGGCCGGCATCCTGCGGATGAACGAGACCCAGCTGGAGGCCCTGACCCTCAACGCCTGGATCATCCTCACCTCCTGGGTGCGCTTCCTCTGCACCACCCTCGATCTCGACGGCGACCTCAGCGAGGCGCAACTGCGTCGCGGCATCTACCAGGTGCTGGCGCTGGAGAGCGGGCACATCGAGGCGCAGGCCCAGGATGCGGTGGACGGGATTTCCGAGCGGCTCTACGTGCCGCTCTGATCGCGCAGGGTTTTCTCCAGCACCTGCTGGATGTGGATGCCGTGGCGGCGGAAGAAGGCTTCGGTACCGAGGGTGGCGTCGGTGAACAGGTAGGCGCCGCGGTGATCCTCGGCGAAGCGCCGCAGCAGGGCTGCGCCGACGCCGCTGCGCTGTGCGCCGGGCAGCACGGCGATTTCCGCCAGCCAGACGCGAATCGGTGTTTCTTCCTCGGCGCGCAGCAGGCCGACCAGGCGGCCGTCGCGTTCGGCCAGCAGGGAATAGCCGGAATGCTGGTACAGCGTGCGTAGCTCGGCAGGCGGCATGCGCCGGTCCCAGCCGACTGCCGCGTGGATCGCCAGGATCGCCTCGCAGTCGGCGTCGTCGAGCATCGGGTTGTGCCGCAGCGTCAGTTCCATTCGCCCCCCTTTTTCCTTCAGCCTGTTCCTATTCTGCCGCCCGTCGCCGGACGCCGGCCAGCTCAGTGCTGCCGCAGGCGGGCCTCCAGCCAGTCGGGGATGCGTCGTTCCAGGTAGTAGGTGGGCTGGCGCGGAGAGCCGTCGACGAAGCCGACGTGACCGCCGCGGGCGTGCAGTTCCAGCTCGGTGCAGGGTGCCAGTTCGCTGCGATCGGGCAGGCTGCGGGCGAACACGAAGGGGTCGTCGCTGGAATGGATGATCAGGCTCGGCGTGCGGATGTCCGGCAGGTAGTAGCGGCTGGACGCGCGCCGATAGTAATCCCTGGCGTCGGCGAAGCCGTGCAGCGGCGCGGTGACCCGGCCGTCGAAGTCCCAGAAGGTGCGCATGCCCTCCAGCGGACCGAGGCGTTGCAGGGCGGCCAGGCCTTCCGCCTGGCCCTGCTCGCCGAACAGCCGCTGCTTGTCCTGCACGTAGGCCAGCATGGCCTTCATGAAGTGCGCCTGGTAGACCCGGGAAAAGCCCAGGCCGATGCGGTCGGCGCACTCGTCCAGGCGGAACGGCACCGACACCGCGACGCCGCCGAGCAGCGGGCAGTCCCCAGCGGTTTCGCCCAGGTACTTGAGCAGCACGTTGCCGCCCAGCGAATAGCCGACCGCGTACAGCGGCGCTTGCGGGCGCCTGGCGCGCAGGTGCGCGACCACCTCGGCGAGGTCGTCGCTGACCCCGGAATGGTAGCCGCGCGGCAGGCGGTTCGGCTCCCCCGAGCAACCGCGCCAGTTCAGCGCCACGCTGGCCCAGCCGCGCTCCAGCAGGGCGCGCTGCAGACCGAGGATGTAGTGCGACGAGGATGACCCGGTGAGGCCGTGCAGTGCCAGCACCAGCGGGGTTTCGGCATCGTGCGGGCCGGCCCAGTCGAGGTCGATGAAGTCGCCATCGGCCAGCCACAGGCGTTCGCGCTGCCGTTCCAGGGTCGGCCCGCGGCGGAAGAACGGGCTCCACAGGGTCTGCAGGTGCGGATTGGGCAGCCACCAGGCGGGCTGGAAGGTCGGGGACGCGGTCATGCGCAGGTCATGGGCGGTGGTGGTGTGGTCACCAGCTTACCAGCCGAACTCGTCGGCGAGGTCCTCCGCCCGCTGGCGCGAACCGAGGATCGGTTGCAGTTCGTCGACGAGCTGCTGCCGATAGCGGGGCGCGACGCTGCAGTCGTCCAGCAGGATGTCCTCGCCGGCGCCGCTCCAGACCTCGCCGAAGCAGGCCAGGCTGGCCGCCATCTGCCACAGGTCGTCGAAGCACGGGGCCGGGTCCCAGCCCCTGCCGCCATGCAGGTCGAAGAGTATGCGCCCGCTGCCGGTCTCGAGGATGAACGGGTCGGCGCCCTGGTCGGCCACCACCAGCCAGTCGTCCTGCCAGCCCGACAGGCGCTCGCCGCTGATGCCGTGCCAGCGATAGCCGGCCTGGCGCTGCCAGAGGCGGGCCAGGGACGGCAGGAAAAATGGGTTGCCGGCACTCTCCAGGGTGCAGTCGAGCGGGCCGACCTCGCGGTAGAAACGCTCCAGCTCGGCGGGCAGGGCGATATCGCCCTGCCAGTCGGCGGCGGGTTGCGCCGCGCAAGGCTCGCCAAGCGCCAGCAGGCGTTGGCGAATGCTCGCGGAAGCCGGGCTCATCCTCAGGCTCCCCGCTGCCAGAGCGCGTAATGTACGTTGCCGGCTTTCTTTTCCCGGTGCAGCCGCCAGTTTCCGGGCAGGCCGAGGGACGAGGGGACGCTCTCGCTCTCGGTATAGATCCAGGCGTCGGGGTTCAGCCAGCCGCGGGTTTCGAGCAGGCGGCAGGCGTCCTGCAGCAGGTTCTGATGGAACGGCGGGTCGAGGAACACCAGGTCGAAGGCGCTCGGAGCCTGGTTTCCCAGGTAGCGCACGGCATCGCCGAGGACCAGTTGGGCGGTGCCGCACTTGAGCGCGTCGAGGTGGTTGCGCAGGGCCGCCACCGCTTCGCCGTTGGTATCCAGGGCCAGCCCTTCGCGGGCGCCGCGCGACAACGCCTCGAGGAACAGCGCGCCGCTGCCGGCGAAGGGATCGAGCACCCGTGCGCCTTCGACATAGGGTGCCAGCCAGTTGAACAGGGTCTCGCGGACCCGGTCCGGGGTCGGTCGCAGGCCGGGCCCGTCGGGAAAGACTAAACGCCGGCTGCGCCATTCGCCACCGATGATCCGCAGCTGTCCCTGGCCGCCGTGGCGGCCGGGGGCTTTCGCAGTAGGTTTGCTCATCAATGCTCCGGAACGCCGCTGGGTTGCTGGGCCGGCTTGGCGGTGGGTGGCGGCAGGGGTTTCTGCGGCACGCTCGGGCCGGCGCTGACGATGACGAAGGCGTCGGCGTCCAGGTGCTTGGCCATGGCGGTCCTGACCTGTTCGACGCTGAGTCCCTCGACCTGCTTGAGGAAGCTTTCCAGGTAGTCCAGCGGCAGGCCGTAGAAACCGATGGCGCCGAGCTGGCCGACGATGTCGGCGTTGCTCGCGGTGGACAGCGGGAAGCTGCCGGCCAGTTCGCGCTTGGCGTCGTCCAGTTCCTTCTGGGTCGGGCCGTTGGCCAGGTAGTCGCGGACGATGTCCTGGACCAGCTTCAGCGCACCTTCGCTGAGTTCGGCGCGGGTCTGGAAGTTGATCATGAACGGACCGCGTGCCTGCATGGCGGTGAAGCCGGAATAGATGCCGTAGGTCAGGCCGCGCCTTTCTCGCACCTGGTCCATCAGGCGGGTGCCGAAGCCGCCGCCGCCGAGGATCTGGTTGCCCAGGTAGAGCGCCGCGTAGTCGGGATCCTGGCGGTCGATGCCAAGCTGGGCGAGCATCAGGTGGGTCTGCTCGGAGGGGAAGTCGATGTGCGTCAGGCCGGGCTTGGGCGTTTCCGGCTGGGCGGTCTTGGCCAGCGCCGGGCCCTGGGGCAGCGCCTTGGAGACTTCTGCGGCGATCGCTTCGGCCTCCTGCCGCGAGAGGTCGCCGACCAGCGCGATGACCACGTTGCCGGCGGCGTAGGCTTTCTTGTGGAACGCCTGCAATTGTTCGCGGCTGATCGGTGGAACGGACTTTTCGTCGCCGTCGCTGGAGTGCGCGTAGGGATGCTCGCCATAGAGGCGCTTGAACAGCTCCAGCCCGGCCAGCTTGCCGGGGTTCTGCTTCTGGTACTCGAAACCGGCCAGGACCTGGTTCTTGATGCGTGCCAGGGCGTCCTCGGGGAAGGTCGGCTGGCCGATCACCTGTTCGAACAGCTTCAGCGCCTGGGTCCGCTTGTCGGCGTCGGACAGGCTGCGCAGGCCGGCCACCGCCATGTCGCGGTAGGAGCCGTTGCTGAACGAGGCGCCGAGGTCCTCGAAGCCGGCGGCGATGGCAGTGGTGTCCTTGCCCGGCACGCCTTCGTTGAGCATGGCGTTGGTCAGCATCGACAGGCCGGGGGTGCCGGCGTCCTGGCTGCTGCCGGCGGCGAAGGTCAGGCGCAGGTCGAACATCGGCAGTTCATGGGCCTCGACGAACAGCACCTTGGCGCCTTCGGCGGTCTTCCATTCCTGGATGTCCAGCTTGCGATGGACCGGCGCCTGCTTGGCGACGTCCTTCAGCGACTGCAACTGGTTTTCCTCGACCGCCGCGGCATGGGCCGCCGCCGGGGTCTGGGTGGGACGCGCGACGAAATAGGCCAGCGCGGCCAGCAACGCGATGACGATCAGGCCGAGCAGGCCATAACGCAGCCCTGTGCGCTCACTCATGACGGGCCTCCTTTTCCTCGGCCTTCACAGGCAGCACTTGCGCCAGGGTCAGGCGCGACGGGGTGAAATAGGTGCGGGCGGCTTTCTGGATATCGTCCGGAGTCACTGCCTTGAGGGCCTCCAGGTCCTGGTCGATCAGCTTCCAGGACAGGCCGACGCTTTCCAACTGGCCGATGCTGCTGGCCTGGGCGGCGATGGAGTCCTTCTCGTAGACCATCCCGGCGATCATCTGCGCACGCACGCGCTCGATCTCCGCGGCGCTGGGCGGGTTCTGCTTGAGGTCATCGAGCTGCTTCCACAGACCGGCCTCGACCTGCTCGAGGGTCTTGCCCTTCTGCACGTTCGGCGTGGCCGAGAGGACGAACAGGCTGTCGCCGCGGTTGAACGCGTCATAGTAGGTGGAGGCGCCGGCGACCAGCTCCTCGCCGCGCTCCAGGCGCGAGGCCAGGCGGGCGCTGTAGCCGCCATCGAGCAGCGCGCCGATCAGGCGCAGGGCGTTGACTTCGCGAGGGTTCTCGCTGCTGCCCAGGCTGGGCACATTGAAGCCCATGATCAGGTTCGGCAGCTGGGTGCGTACGTACAGCTTGAGCCGGCGCTCGCCGGGCTCGGCCAGTTCCAGCGGCTTGCGCGCCGGCGGCAGCTGGCGCCAGGGGATCTCGCCGAAGTAGCGCTTGGCGAGGGTCTTGACCTCGTCGGCGGTGACGTCGCCGACCACTACCAGGGTGGCGTTGTTCGGCGCGTACCAGGATTCGTACCAGTGGCGCAGGTCGTCGATGGTCATGCGCTGCAGGTCGGCCATCCAGCCGATGGTCGGGGTGTGGTAGCCGCTGGCCGGGTAGGCGGCGGCCTTGAAGCGCTCGAAGGCGAGGGCGTTGGGATTGTCGTCGGTGCGCAGGCGGCGCTCCTCCTTGATCACCTCGATCTCGCTCTTGAACTGGTCGGCCGGCAGGCTCAGGTGGGCCATGCGGTCGGCTTCCATCTCCAGCGCTACCGGCAGGCGGTCGCGGGCCAGGACCTGGTAATAGGCGGTGTAGTCGTCGGTGGTGAAGGCGTTCTCTTCCGCACCCAGGTCGCGCAGCACCCGCGAGGCTTCGCCCGGGCCGAGCTTGCGGCTGCCCTTGAACATCATGTGTTCGAGGGCGTGGGACAGGCCGGTGAGCCCGGGTGTCTCGTAGCTGGAGCCGATCCTGTACCAGAGCTGGGAAACCACCACCGGGGCGCGGTGGTCTTCACGCACTATGACCTTCAGGCCGTTGTCGAGGCTGAACTCGTGGGTGGGCTGGGTTTCCGCCGCCTGGGCGAAAAGCGGGAGACAAAGGCTGGCTAGGAGCAGGCCGACGCGGCGGCGAGCTGGGGTTTTCATGGTGATCTGGACCTTTCGTGCCGCCACCGGGGTCTCAGGTCACTGCGGGGCAGGACCCTTAGCCCCGTCGGGCGAGGAGATGCTAGGATACCCATCCGTTTTCCGGGCGGCCACGTCCCGTGCCGCTCCCTTGAGATACAAGCATTCATGTTTGGTTCCAACGACGACAAGAAGGCCCCGCAGGGCGGGGAAAAGAAAGGTCTGTTCGGCTGGTGGCGGAAAAAGCCGCAAGCCGGCGAGCAGCCTACCGATCAGCCTGTCGAGCCGGTCTCCGAGACAGCGGCCGCCGAGCAGCGCGCGCCTGCCGATGACGTGGCGCAATCCCTGACAGAACAGCCAGGTCGGCAGCAGCCCTCCGCTGCCGAGCCGGCCGAGCCGGCCGAGCCGCCGGCGCCGGTTGCCGAAGCGCCGCTCGCCGGTGACGAGCCAGCGTCGGCCGAGGAGCATTCGCCCCGCCCCGAGGCGCCCGTCGCACAACCCGAGCCTATCCTCGCTGCCGAGCCCGAGCCCGAGCCCGAGCCCGAGCCCGAGCCCGTTGCGCCGCTGGCCGCCGCTCCGGCAGTCAGCGAGCCGGCGACCAGGCCGGGCTTCTTCGCCCGCCTCCGGCAGGGACTGTCCAAGACCAGCGCCAGCATCGGCGAAGGCATGGCCAGCCTGTTCCTCGGCCGCAAGGAAATCGACGACGACCTGCTCGACGACATCGAGACGCGCCTGCTGACCGCCGACGTCGGCGTCGAGGCCACCACCCTGATCGTGCAGAACCTGACCAAGCGCGTGGCGCGCAAGGAGCTGGCCGACAGCGGCGCGCTGTACAAGGCGCTGCAGGAAGAGCTGGCCAGCCTGCTGCGCCCGGTGGAGCAGCCGTTGCAGGTCGACGTCGCGCGCGAGCCCTATGTGATCCTGGTGGTCGGGGTGAACGGCGTGGGCAAGACCACCACCATCGGCAAGCTGGCGAAGAAGCTGCAACTCGAGGGCAAGAAGGTCATGCTGGCCGCCGGCGACACCTTCCGCGCCGCCGCCGTGGAGCAGTTGCAGGTCTGGGGCGAGCGCAACCGCATCCCGGTGATCGCCCAGCACACTGGCGCCGACTCCGCCTCGGTGATCTTCGACGCGGTGCAGGCCGCCAAGGCCCGCGGCATCGACGTGCTGATCGCCGATACCGCCGGACGCCTGCATACCAAGGACAACCTGATGGAGGAGCTGAAGAAGGTGCGCCGGGTGATCGGCAAGCTGGACGAGACGGCGCCCCATGAGGTCCTGCTGGTGCTCGACGCCGGCACCGGGCAGAACGCCATCAACCAGGCCAAGCAGTTCAACCTCGCGGTGGAGCTGACCGGCCTGGCCCTGACCAAACTGGACGGCACCGCCAAGGGCGGGGTGATCTTCGCCCTGGCCAAGCAGTTCGGCCTGCCGATCCGCTATATCGGTGTCGGCGAGGGGATCGACGATCTCCGTACCTTCGAGGCCGACGCCTTCGTCCAGGCACTCTTCGCAGAGCGGGAGAACGCATGATCCGCTTCGAGCAGGTCGGCAAACGCTATCCCAACGGCCACGTAGGCCTGCACGAGGTGTCCTTCCGCGTGCACCGTGGCGAGATCCTCTTCGTCACCGGCCACTCCGGCGCCGGCAAGAGCACCCTGCTGCGCCTCATCCTGGCGATGGAGCGACCGACCAGCGGCAAGCTGTTGCTCGGCGGCCAGGACCTGGGGCGCATCACTACCGCGCAGATCCCTTTCCTGCGCCGGCAGATCGGCGTGGTGTTCCAGAACCACCAACTGCTCACCGATCGTACGGTGGCGGACAACATCGCCCTGCCGCTGCAGATCCTCGGCATGCCCAAGCCGGAGATCGCCAAGCGCGTGGCCTCGGCCCTGGAGCGGGTGAACCTGAAGGAAAAGGGCGAGGCGTTGCCTTCCGACCTTTCCACCGGCCAGCAGCAGCGGGTCGGCATTGCCCGCGCCATCGTCCACCAGCCGGCCCTGCTGCTGGCGGACGAACCCACCGGCAACCTCGACCCGCGACTCGCGTCGGAAATCATGGGCGTGTTCGAGGATATCAATCGCCTGGGCACCACCGTACTGATCGCCAGCCACGACCTGGCCCTGATCGCCCGTATGCGCCATCGCATGCTGACCCTGCAGCGTGGCCGGATCATCGCTGACCGTGAGGACGAGGCCTGATGAGCGCCAACGATCTTCCCCGTGGCCCCGAAGAGGGCGCACCGGAACGCAAGACCCGCGAGAAACCGAGCCAGGAACAGACCGACTGGAGCGGCTCGTTCAGCGCCTACCTGGAAAGCCATCGCGCCAGCCTGGTGGACAGCCTGCGCCGGTTGTTCGGCCACCCGTTCGGCAGCTTCTTCACCTGCCTGGTGATGGGTATCACCCTGAGCCTGCCGATGGGCCTCTCGCTGCTGCTGAACAATGTCGAACGGCTCGGCGGCTCCTGGCAGCGCGCCGCGCAGATCTCCCTGTTCCTCGACCTGAAGACCAGCGAAAACCAGGGCCAGGACCTGCGCGAGCAGATCGAACGCCTGCCGGACGTGATCGAGGCCCAACTGATCAGCCGCGAGCAGGCGCTCAGCGAATTGCAGGAACAGTCCGGCCTGGGCGAAGCGCTCAAGGAGCTGCCGGAGAACCCGCTGCCGCCGGTGATCTCGGTCACGCCCAAGCAGATCGACCGGGCCGGCCTGGAAGCGCTGCGCCAGCAGCTCGCGGAGCTGCCTCATGTGCAGCAGGCGCAGCTCGACCTGGTATGGGTCGAGCGCCTGAGCGCGATCCTCAAGCTCGGCGAACGCTTCGTCTTCGGCCTGACCATCCTGCTGGTGCTGACCCTCTTGCTGGTGGTGGGCAACACCATCCGCCTGCACATCGAAAATCGCCGTAACGAAATCGAGGTGATCAAGCTGGTCGGCGGGACGGACGGTTACGTGCGCCGGCCATTCCTGTACATGGGCGCGTTGTACGGCCTGGGCGCGGGCATCCTGTCCTGGGCGCTGCTGGCCTATTCGCTGAACTGGCTGAACGGTTCGGTGGTCAACCTTTCAGGGCTGTACGGCAGCGACTTCGGCCTGCAGGGCGTGCCGCTGGACGACGGCCTGTCGCTCACCGTCGGCGCGGTGCTGCTTGGCTGGGTCGGCGCCTGGCTGGCCGTGGCCCGCCACCTGCGCGAGCTGGCGCCGCGCTGAGGACAGGGGAATCACGACCGGTCAGCGGGTCGCTGTAAAGGAACTTATACACCCGCTTGCAGTCAGATATCCGAGTGCTACACTGCGCGAGTTTCGTGAATCGGAGGATTCGCATGACCACTTCTTTGCAACCTGTACATGCCTTGGTTCCAGGCGCAAACCTGGAAGCCTACGTGCACTCGGTGAACAGCATTCCGCTGTTGTCGCCGGAGCAGGAGCGTGAACTGGCCGAACGCCTCTTCTATCAGCAAGACCTGGAAGCGGCGCGGCAGATGGTGTTGGCGCACCTGCGCTTCGTTGTTCATATCGCCAAGAGTTATTCGGGGTACGGCCTGGCCCAGGCCGACCTGATCCAGGAAGGCAACGTCGGCCTGATGAAGGCCGTGAAGCGTTTCAACCCGGAAATGGGCGTTCGCCTGGTGTCCTTCGCCGTGCACTGGATCAAGGCGGAGATCCACGAGTTCATCCTGCGCAACTGGCGGATCGTCAAGGTCGCCACCACCAAGGCGCAGCGCAAGCTGTTCTTCAACCTGCGCAGCCAGAAGAAGCGCCTGGCCTGGTTGAACAACGAGGAAGTCCATCGCGTCGCCGAGAGCCTGGGGGTCGAGCCCCGCGAAGTGCGCGAGATGGAAAGCCGCCTGACCGGCCAGGACATGGCGTTCGACCCGGCCGCCGACGCGGATGACGAGAGCGCCTACCAGTCGCCGGCGCATTACCTCGAAGACCACCGCTACGACCCGGCGCGCCAGTTGGAAGACGCCGACTGGAGCGACAGCTCCAGCGCCAACCTGCACGAGGCGCTGGAAGGCCTCGACGAGCGCAGCCGCGACATTCTCCAGCAGCGCTGGCTGTCCGAGGAGAAGGCCACGCTGCACGACCTGGCGGAAAAGTACAACGTCTCCGCCGAGCGTATCCGGCAGCTGGAAAAGAACGCCATGAGCAAGCTGAAAGGGCGGATTCTCGCCTGATCGCCGCGCCTCGCGAAAACCGCACCCCGCAAGGGTGCGGTTTTTTTCTGCCCGGAGGAATCCCATGCCGCGCAATACCCGCTGGCTGTTCTACCTGTCGCTGGCGGTCCTGACCTTCGTCGTCGGCGCCTGGCTGGTCCGTACGCCGGAACCGGCGCGGCCGTTGCCGTGGCTGGCCGACTGGCAGGAGCAGGTGCTGGCGCCGTTGGCGGACAACGCCCTGACCCTGCGCCAGCTGCACGACGCGGTGGATGGCGAGCTGTGGGTGGACCCGCGCCTGGATGGCGTGCGCCTGGCCTTCCGTGGCCGCCTGCTGGGCGACGGCGGCCCCTGGCAGGTGGAAGGCGAGCTGGGTCTGAGCGCCGAGGAGCAACTGAGCCTGCAGCGGGCATCCGCGTTGCAGCCTGGCAGCGCGCCGCAGCCATTGAGCGCCGGATTGGAAGGACAGTTGGGCGACAAGCCGATCGTGGCGCTGAGCATGATTCCCGAAGGCAGGGTTGGTGCCGAGCGGCTGCTGGCCAGTCTCGGCCAGCCGCGCCTGCGCCTGCAACTGGCCCAGGGCGAGGCCTGGGTCTATCCGCAACTGGGCCTGACCGCGCACCTGCCGGACGACGACTTGCGACTGATGCTCGCGGTGCCGCGCCAGGCCCTGGAAAAACCGCCGCGTTGAGCTTTCAGCGCTCCAGGCGCAGCAGGTAGTCGTCGCCGCCCAACTGCCACATCTGCTGGCGAATCCAGGCCGCGCGCTGGCGCACGTAGGGGCCCGGCCTGGCCGCGCTCCATTTCAGCGGGCTGGGCAGCACCGCGGCGAGCTGGCTGGCCTGGGTGCGGCTCAGGCGCTCGGCGTCGAGGCCGAAGTGATAGCGTGCCGCAGCCTGCGCGCCGAAGACGCCCGGGCCCCATTCGGCGCTGTTCAGGTAGACCTCGAGAATCCGTTGCTTGGTCCAGAGCGTCTCGATCAGCAGGGTGAACCAGGCCTCCAGGCCCTTGCGCAGCCAACTGCGCCCGGACCAGAGGAAGACGTTCTTCGCCACCTGCTGGCTGAGCGTACTGGCGCCGCGGATACTGCCGCCGCGCTCGTTGTGCGCGAGGGCCTGCTGGATGGCCGGCAGGTCGAAGCCGTGGTGCTCGGCGAAGTGCTGGTCCTCGCCGGCGATCACCGCGACCTTCAGGCTGTCCGGCAACTGCTCCCAGGAGCGCCAGTCGCGCTGCAGGTCGATGGGCTGGCCGTCGACCCAGGAGGCGACCTTGCGTTCGACCATGACCATGGTCCCCGGTGGCGGCACCCAGCGCAGGACCGCGACCAGCACGACGCTGGCGGCCATGAACCAGAGCAGGTACTTGAACAGGCGGCGGAACAGGGATCGCAACATGCGCGGCTTGGCTTGGAAGAAGGGGGCGGCCATTATAGCGGGCTGGATGCTATCACCGGAGTCTTGTCCATGCTTCGTCCCTTCCTGTTGTTGGCGGCATTTTTCGGTTTCACCGGCGTGGCCCTCGGGGCGTTCGCCGCCCACGGCCTGAAGAAGCAGCTCAGCGCCGAGTACCTGGCGGTATTCCAGACCGGCGTGCACTACCAGTTGATCCACGCCCTGGCGCTGTTCGGCGTGGCGCTGCTCGCCACCCGCCTGGACGGCCGCCTGGTGAGCGCGGCGGGTGGCCTGTTCACGCTGGGCATCCTGCTGTTCTCCGGCAGCCTCTACCTGCTGACCCTCAGTGGCATCGGCAAGCTCGGCATCGTCACCCCGTTCGGCGGCGTCTCCTTCCTCGCCGGCTGGCTGTGCCTGGGGCTGGCCGCCTGGCGCCTGGGCAACGCCTGAGACCGGTTGCCTCAGGCGGCGCACTTGTCGACAAGGCGCCTTGGTCATCGGGGTGGATCGGGCTAGAATGCCGCTCCCTTTCACTTTCGTGACCGTCCAGCCATGCAGATTCAACTGAACGGCGAGCCCTTCGAGCTGCCCGACGCGCAGAGCGTCGCGGACCTGCTGGCCCGCCTGGAGCTTGGCGGCCGCCGCGTGGCCGTCGAGCTGAACCTGGATATCGTGCCGCGCAGCCAGCACGCCAGCACCGCGCTCAAGGATGGCGATCGCGTGGAGATCGTCCACGCCATCGGCGGCGGCTAGGCCTGGCCCCCGAACCCTTCCATCGGCCCCGCAAGCCTTTCCATCCAGGAGTCATCCGATGAGCCAAGCATCCAGTACCGATACCCCCTTCGTCATCGCCGGCCGTACCTATGGCTCGCGCCTGCTGGTGGGGACCGGCAAGTACAAGGACCTCGACGAGACCCGACGGGCCATCGAGGCCTCCGGAGCGGAGATCGTCACGGTGGCGGTGCGGCGCACCAACATCGGGCAGAATCCCGACGAGCCGAACCTGCTGGATGTGATCCCGCCGGATCGCTACACCATCCTGCCGAACACCGCCGGCTGCTATGACGCGGTCGAGGCCGTGCGCACCTGCCGCCTGGCCCGCGAGCTGCTGGACGGGCACAACCTGGTCAAGCTGGAAGTCCTCGCCGACCAGAAGACCCTGTTCCCCAACGTCGTCGAGACCCTCAAGGCCGCCGAGCAACTGGTGAAGGACGGCTTCGACGTGATGGTGTACACCAGCGACGACCCGATCATCGCCCGCCAACTGGCCGAGATCGGCTGCATCGCGGTGATGCCGCTGGCCGGCCTGATCGGCTCCGGCCTGGGCATCTGCAACCCCTACAACCTGCGCATCATCCTCGAGGAAGCCAAGGTCCCGGTGCTGGTCGACGCTGGCGTGGGCACCGCTTCCGATGCAGCGATCGCCATGGAGCTGGGTTGCGAGGCGGTGCTGATGAACACCGCCATCGCCCATGCCAAGGACCCGGTGATGATGGCCGAGGCCATGAAGCACGCGATCGTCGCCGGTCGTCTCGCCTACCTGGCCGGACGCATGCCGCGCAAGCTGTATGCCAGCGCCTCGTCGCCGCTGGACGGCCTGATCGACTGATACCGACTACCTGGGGCGGGCTGTCCGCCGGATGCGGGAAGCGTCCGGCAGGCAGCCCGCCCTTCTGTCTCTAGCAAGGTTTTCTTTTCCATGAGCGATACCCCGCAATCCCCGGCCCAGGACTCCCTGGCGGAACACGACGAAGCACGGCCGATGCGCACCGTGAAGAGCTTCGTGATGCGCGCCGGGCGCATGACCGAAGGCCAGCAGCGTGGCCTCGACCTGGGCTGGCCGAAGTTCGGCCTGGAACTGAGCGATGAGGTTCAGGACTTCGACGCGATCTTCGGTCGCCAGGCACCGCGGACTTTCGAGATCGGTTTCGGCATGGGCCATTCCACCCTGGAAATGGCCGCCGCCGCGCCTGACATCGACTTCATCGGCGTCGAGGTGCACAAGCCGGGCGTCGGCGCGCTGCTCAACGGCCTGCTGACCCAGGGCCTGGGCAACGTGCGGGTGTATAGCTGCGACGCGCTGGAAGTGCTGCGCCACTGCGTGGCCGACGCCAGCCTCGATCGGCTGCTGCTGTTCTTCCCCGATCCCTGGCACAAGAAGCGCCACCACAAGCGGCGGATCGTCCAGCCGGAATTCGCCGAACTGGTGCGGCGCAAGCTGAAGGTCGGCGGCGTGCTGCACATGGCCACCGACTGGGAGCCCTATGCCGAGCATATGCTGGACGTCATGAGCGCGGCGCCGGGCTACCGCAACCAGGCCGAAGACGGCCGCTTCGTACCGCGCCCGCAAGAGCGTCCGGTGACCAAGTTCGAACGGCGCGGGGAGCGCCTGGGACATGGCGTCTGGGACCTCAAGTTCGAGCGCATCGACTGACCCACCGCACCAGCGACGTACCCCTGGCGCCGAACCGGCGCCGGGACTCCAAGCAGACCGGGCACACCCGGCGGACCTCACCTTCAAGCTGCACGTTTCCCGGCTTCGGCCGGATCCAATAATAAGAGCGGCACGGCTCGGCCGGCTGCAAAGGAGACTGCTGTGTTGAAGAAACTGGGCATCCTGTTGCTCGGGGCCGGTTGCGCCTGGGCGGCGCAGGCCAAGGTAGACGAAGTCCAGGCCGCACGCCTGGACCAGGACCTGACCCCGCTGGGAGCGGAGCGGGCCGGCAACGCCGATGGCAGCATCCCGCCCTGGACCGGCGGCATCACCCAGGCGCCGGCCGGCTACCGGCCCGGCATGCATCACCTCGACCCGTTCGCCGCCGATCGTCCGCGCCTGGTCGTCGACAGCCGCAACATGGCCGCCTACCAGGCGCTGCTGACGCCGGGCACCCAGGCCTTGCTGCAGGCCAACCCGGACTACCACCTGCGGGTCTTCCCCACCCGCCGCAGCGCATCCCTGCCGCAGCGCCTGTACGACGCTACCCGCGCCAACGCCAGCCGCGCCGAGCTGATCGCCGACGGCAACGGCGTGCAGGGCGCTGCCGCCGGTGTGCCCTTCCCCCTGCCGCAGAGCGGCCAGGAAGCGATCTGGAACCACATCATGCGCTACCGCGGCGAGCAACTGCACCTGCAGACCAACCAGGCGGCGGTGCTGGCCAACGGCAGCTACAACCTGCTCAAGCTCGACCGCTACCTGTACTTCGTCTATGGCCGCGAGGGGATGATCCCGGAGAACCTCGACAACACGTTGTTCTACTACAAGTACAAGGTGGTCGCGCCGGCGCGCCTGGCCGGTTCGGCGCTGGTGGTGCAGGAAACCCTCGACCAGGTGCTGTCGATCCGCAAGGCCTGGCGCTTCAACCGTGGCGAGCGGCGCGTGCGGCGCTTGCCGACCCTGGCCTACGACAGCCTGCAGCCGGATACCAACGGCATGGCCACGGCGGACACCGTGGATGTCTACAACGGCGCACCGGACCACTACGAGTGGGCGTTGCTCGGCAAGCGCGAGATGCTGGTGCCTTACAACAGCTACGCGGTGCACCAGAAGGGCCTCGCCTATGGCGACATCCTCAAGAGCCGCTTCATCAATCCCGACCTGCTGCGCTACGAGCTACATCGCGTCTGGGTGGTCGAGGCGACCCTGCGCAAGGGCTTCAGCCATCCCTACGCCAAGCGCCGCTTCTACCTCGACGAAGACAGCTGGCAGATCCTCGCCGCCGACATCTACGACAAGGATGGCGTGCTGACCCGGGCCCAGGAGGTCCATCCGATCAACTACTACGATGTGCCGCTGGTCTCCAGCACCCTGGAAGCGATCTACGACTTCAAGGGCGGCCGCTACTTCGTCGATGGGCTGGACAACAACGAGCCGATGTACGACTTCGGCGTGCAGGTCGGGCCGCGCGACTTCACCCCGCAGGCGCTGCGCCGGGAGGGTAACTGAGGCGGACGGCCCTCAGACGATCAGCTCGGCGCCGCGCAGCGTGCCGTCGTCGTCCAGGCGCGCCGGCGCCGGGCTGATCTGCAGGTACTTGATGCTGTCCCGCGGGATCAGCAGCAGGTCGCCGTCGACCTCGACGCTGAGATAGGGCGTGTCCAGCTGCTGGCGGATACTGCGGGCGACCTCGGCCGGGTCGTCCTGCTGGCGCGGGAAGCGCAGCGACAGGCGCTGGCCGTCGGTGAAATGCAGGTAGAGGTGCTTGATCGGTTTCATGCGGGCTCCCGGAGGCCATGACGCTCTTGGGGACGGCGCTGGCCGCCGGGAGACCGGGGGCTCAGCTGCGATCGGCGATCATGCCGATCACGAAGAACACTAGCAGGAGCACGGGCGCCAGGGTGTAGTTGTTGAAGTAGCCGAGGCCCTTGGCCAGCCAGGGGGTGACGAAGACCATCGCCAGGCCGTAGCCGACCGCGCAGATCAGCACGAACAGCAGGGTGCGGAAGACGAAGTTGAGGCTGCCGATGCGCTGCTGTACCCAGGCGTTGATCGCCGGGCCGAACAGCACCAGCAGAGTGGCCATGATGGCCAGGGAAATGTCCGACAGGTGGCTGCGGCTCCAGCGCGACAGGGTGGCGATCAGGTCCAGCGCGTAATCCATCGAGGGTTCCTTGTAACGAATCGGCGTGTCGGTCGGCGGAGTTTACCTGCCTGCCGGCACGGATGGGCGTGCATCCGTCGTCACGGCAGGAAATGTTGCAGCAGGTCGTTGAGGAACAGCTGGCCGCGTTCGCTGGGACGCAGGTGCTGCGGGTCGTCGGCGAGCAGCCCGGCGTCGCGCGCGGCGGCGCAGGCATCGGCGATCGCCGCCAGCGGCTGGCCGGTGCGCTGCGGGTAGAGCGCGGCGGGGACGCCGTCGACCAGGCGCAGCACGTTCATCATGAACTCGAATGGCAGGTCGGCCGCTTCCAGCGGGCGCTCGCCGGCCTGGAAGGCCTTTTGCGGGTTGAGGTAGTCCTTCGGCAGGCGGGTCTTCCAGGTCCGCACGATGCGTCCGTCCGGCGCGCTCAGCTTGGCGTGGGCGCCGGCGCCGATGCCGAGGAAGTCGCCGAAGCTCCAGTAGTTCAGGTTGTGCCGGGCGCGCAGGCCGTCGCGGGCGTAGGCGGAGGTCTCGTACTGGCGGTAGCCGTGCGCGTCGAGCAGGGCCTGGCCGGCTTCCTGGATGTCCCAGAGGATGTCGTCCTCGGGCAGCTCCGGCGGCTGGCTCCAGAACACCGTGTTCGGCTCCATGGTCAGTTGGTACCAGGAGAGGTGCGTGGGGGCCAGGGCGAGGGCCTGGCGCAGGTCGGCCAGGGCGTCGTCGAGGCTTTGCCCGGGCAGGCCGTGCATCAGGTCGAGGTTGAAGTTGTCGAAGCCGGCCTGGCGCGCCATGTCGGCGGCGCGCACTGCCTCGGCGCCGTCGTGGATGCGTCCCAGGGCCTGCAGCTTGTCGGCCTGGAAGCTCTGTACGCCGATGGACAGGCGATTGATGCCGAGGCGCCGGTAGTCGGCGAACTTGACCTGTTCGAAGGTGCCGGGATTGGCTTCCAGGGTGATCTCGATGCCGTCGGCGAAGCCGACCTTGCGTTCGACGCCTTCCAGTAGCCGGCCCAGGGCCTTGGCCGAGAACAGGCTGGGTGTGCCGCCGCCGAAGAAGATCGAACCCAGGCGCCGGCCGTGGACATGGCGCAGGTCCTGCTCCAGGTCGGCGAGCAGGGCGTCGACATAGGCCTCTTCGGGCAGCTCCGGGCCCGCGGCGTGGGAGTTGAAGTCGCAATACGGGCACTTGCGCACGCACCACGGGATGTGCACGTACAGGGCCAGGGGCGGGAGCTGGAACGGGGTGGCTTGGGTCACGGGCGGGGCGGGGTGGGGGCGGTTTCGGGGCGCTATCGTGGCATGAGTTCGGCCAACCTCCAAGGCGGCCGGACGAAACGCCGTGCCGACGCCGCCCGGGGGCGGCGCCGGCGGCTGCGGCTCAGAGGCCCAGGCGCTGCTTGAGCAGGGCCATGGCGCGGGCCCGGTGGCTGAGGCGGTTCTTCTCCTCGGGCGCCAGCTCGGCGCTGGAGCAGTCGCGTTCCGGCACCCAGAACAGCGGGTCGTAGCCGAAGCCGTGGGCGCCGCGGGCTTCGCGAAGGATGCGGCCTTCCCAGATGCCCTCGCAGAGGATCGGCAGCGGGTCGTCGGCGTGGCGCACCAGCGCCAGCACGCTGACGAACTGTGCGCCGCGCTCGGCGTCCGGGACATCCTTCATGGCCTCCAGCAGCTTGGCGTTGTTCGCCGCGTCGCCCCGGCCGTCGGCATAGCGCGCCGAGTAGATGCCCGGCGCGCCGCCGAGGAAGTCCACCGCCAGCCCGGAGTCGTCGGCCAGCGCCGGCAGGCCGGAGAGGCGTGCGGCGTTGCGTGCCTTGAGGATGGCGTTCTCGACGAAGGAAAGACCGGTTTCCTCCGGTTCCACCTGGCTGAACTCGCCGATCGAGCGCACCTTCACGCTGGCGCCGAGCATGGCCTGGAGTTCCTTGAGTTTGCCGGCATTGTGGCTGGCCAGCACCAGCTGTTCGAGCTTGATCATTCGTCCGGGAAGATTTCCTTGTTGAAACTGAAGGTTTGCGCAGGTTCGCCCTTGGCCTCGACCTTGATGGTGAAGACCAGGGTCTCGCGCTGGCTGATCGGGAACTGCGCCAGGTTGTAGATGGCGCCTTCCTCGCTGACCCGGCGGAACTCCAGGGGGATGACCTTGCCGGTCAGGTCCTTGGCCGAGCCGGTCACGCTGGCCTCCACCGGCTTGCCTTTCTCCATCGGCACCACGTTGATCACGCCCTGCGCCTTGCTGCGTACCAGGCCGACCGCGCTGGCCACGTTGGGTTGGAGGAAGCTGGAGTTGAACACGTTGTAGTGGACGTCCAGGTCGCCGAAGCGCTGCACCTGCTCGGCGAGGACCGGCAGGCTCAGGCAGAGGCCGAGGACGAAAGCGGTGAAGCGGCGCATGGTGGTTTCTCCTGAAAGGTGGCATGGACGTTGTCCATGGTCTGCTGCCGGCGGCCTTGGCCGGCTTCGGCAGCGCTCTCCCGAGGACGAGCGGAGGGGCGCCCGGCCCTGGCCCGCAGCCTGGCGCGTTCCTAGACGGCGAGGTTGCGGGTCTGCACTCCGGGTCCGGTGACCCGGTAGATTCCAATCTCACCCAATAGATTAGGCCACAGCCGGCTGGCCCAGCCATGCCGGTGGTCACGGTCTACGGCCAGGCGGTCGAGCACGCGCATGCGCAACTGGCGGCACAGGCGCTCGAAGTCCTGGAAGGTGCAGAAATGGATGTTCGGCGTGTTGTACCAGGTATACGGCAGGAACTCGGAGACCGGCATCCGGCCGTTGCGCGCCAGGTACCAGCGGCAGCGCCAGTGGCCGAAGTTGGGGAAGGTGATGATGCAGGTCTTGCCGACCCGCAGCATCTCTTCGAGGATCTTGTCCGGATAGTGCACGGCCTGTAGCGCCTGGGTCATCACCACCACGTCGAAGCTGTCGCTGGCGAAGTTGCCCAGGCCCTTGTCGAGGTCCTGCTCGATCACGTTCACCCCGTTTTCGATGCAACGGGCGATGTTGTCGGGGTCGATCTCCAGGCCGTAGCCGCTGACCTGCTTGTGGTCGCGCAGCCAGGCCAGGAGTTCGCCGTCGCCGCAGCCGAGGTCGAGGACGCGGCTGCCGGCGGGAATCCATTCCTGGATGATTTCAAGATCGGCGCGCATCGGGTCCTCACACGCTGATGCGGTTCATGTAACCGCTGAAGGCTTGCAGGTACCGGGGGATCGGCATGAGGAAGGCGTCGTGGCCTTGCGGGGCGTCGATCTCCAGGTAGCTGACGTTCTTTTTCGCCGCGATCAGGGCGTCGACGATTTCCCGCGAGCGGGCCGGCGAGAAACGCCAGTCGGTGGTGAAGGACATCAGGCAGAAGTCCGCCTCGACGCCCTCCAGGGTGCGCACCAGGTCGTCGCCGTGGGCGGCGGCGGGGTCGAAGTAGTCCAGCGCCTTGGTCATCAGCAGGTAGGTATTGGCGTCGAAGCGGGTGGAGAACTCCTCGCCCTGGTAGCGCAGGTAGCTCTCGACCTGGAACTCGACGCTGTGCAGGTCGTAGTTGAGCTTCTCGGTCTTCAGTACACGGCCGAACTTGGCGCCCATGGCGTCGTCGGACAGGTAGGTGATATGGCCGACCATCCGCGCCAGCTTGAGGCCGCGCTTGGGAATCACGCCCTGCTCCTGGAAGTAGCCGCCGAGGAACTCAGGGTCGGAAAGAATCGCCTGCCGGGCGACTTCGTTGAAGGCGATGTTCTGCGCCGACAGCTTCGGCGCGCTGGCGATGCACAGGCAGTGACGGACGCGTTCGGGGTAGCTGATGGTCCATTGCAGCGCCTGCATGCCGCCGAGGCTGCCGCCGACCACCGCGGCCCACTGGCGGATGCCGAGGCGGTCTGCCAGGCGCGCCTGGCTATGCACCCAGTCTTCCACCGTGACCATCGGGAAGTCCGCGCCGTAGACTTTGCCGGTCGCCGGATTGATGCTGGCGGGGCCGCTGGATCCGTTGCAACCGCCGAGGTTGTTGAGGGCGACGACGAAGAACTTGCGGGTGTCGATCGGCTTGCCCGGACCGATGCAACTGTCCCACCAGCCCGGCTTGCGCTCGTCGACGCTGTGGTAGCCGGCGGCGTGGTGGTGGCCGGAGAGGGCGTGGCAGATCAGCACCGCGTTGCTCTGCGTGGCATTCAGCTCGCCGTAGGTTTCGATCACCAGGTCGTACTCGGCCAGGGACTTGCCGCTGGTCAGCTCGAGCGGTTCGTTGAAGTGCAGCGTCTGGGGGGAGACCAGACCGACGGAGTCGTCGGGGAAGACTGTGGGCATCGACCCTGCTCTCGAACAAAGGAGGGCGCCAGTCTAAAGAGCGTCGCCCCCAGCGGCAAGCGCGCTGGCGCGCGCCGTGGGAGCGGGGTCAGGCGCGCTGCGAGCCGGGCAGGTTGACCACCTTGGCCTGGCGCTGCAGGGGCGAGGGGCGGCGCAACTGGCGGAGGATGTCGCCGGCTTCGCGCAACTGTTCCTGCAATTCCTCGGCGAACCCGGCGAAGGCCTGGCTGCGCTGGCGTACCTGCTGGGTCTCCTGGGCCAGGCCCTTGAGGCGGAGCATGTGGCTTTCGAGCAACTGTTTGTTTTCCAGGGTGTGCTGCATCAGCGGCATCAGCGCGTCGTTGGCCCAGCGCTCGGTTTCCTCGCGCAGGCGCTGGTGCAGGCCGACCACCTCCTGCACCAGGGTGGCGAAGAAGCGCCGGGTCAGCAGGCGTTGCTCGGTAAGCACGGTCTTCAACTGCAGGCGGAACTGGTCGCCCTTCTTCTTCAGTTGCAACAGTTCGCGCTGGTAGCGCTGGACCCGCAGCTGCGGCGCGTCGAGGGCGTAGAGCGGGTTCTCCTCGTTGTGCCGGCGGTAGATGGCGGCGACCATGCGGTTGGCCATGCCGGCCTCGTGCTCGAGGTTGTCGAGGTCGTGCTCCACCGCGCGGAAGAACGCCAGGATCGCCTGGTTGATGCCGACCGTGGTCAGGCTGCCGTTGAGGTTGCGCCGCACCTTCTGCAGGTGCTGTTCCATGCGTTCGCTGCGGATCGTCTCGCGCAGCGTCGCGCCCTGGTGCTGCAGCAGGCGCTGGTTGGTCTTCAGGTTGAGCAGGCGGCGGTGGTGGCGGCCGTGGTCGTCCTTGGTCTTCGCGGTCAGTTCGAACAGCAGTTGGCCGCTGTCGCGCTGCTTGTCGTCGAGCAGCGCGCGCTGTTCCTCGACCTTCTCCAGGCGCAGGCGCAGCAGATGCTGGCTGTTGTGCAGCAGGCCGAGGACCTGGCCGAGCACGGCGTTCTCCAGCAGCGCTTCCTTCTGCGCGACGATGCGCTCGCAGAGCAGCGCTTCCAGCCGATCCAGGCGACTGCGTTCGAGCAGCGCCGGTTCGCCGCGGACCTTGGCCAGCAGCGCCTGCTTCGCCGACAGCGGCAGCACGTCGCCGCGCTGCAGGCCGAGCTGGCGGGCCGTGCCGTCCTGGATCAGGCGGATGGCGTTCTGTACGAAGCGCTCGCCGGAAAGGTCGTCCCAGAGCACGTCGATCTTGTTCAGCACGGCGAACAGGCTGCTGTGGCCGTCCTCGCGCAGTGGCTGGATGTACTTCTGCCAGATTTCCATGTCCGAGGCGGTGACACCGGCGTCGGCGGACAGCAGGAACAGGATCGCCTGGGCGTTGGGCAGCATCGACAGGGTCAGCTCCGGCTCGCTGCCGAGGGCGTTCAGGCCGGGCGTGTCGAGGATCCGCAGGCCCTGGCGCAGCAGCGGGTGGTCGAAGTTGACCAGGGCGTGGCGCCAGGCCGGGACGCGCACCTGGTCGGGCTCGTCGGCGGCTTCCAGGGCATCCGGATGGAAGCCGAGCTGGATCGCCTGTTCCACCGGCAGCGCCTTGGTCTTGGCGACCTGGGCGAAGGCCTGGGCCATGCCCTCCGGGTCGCCGGTGTCCAGCGGAATGTTCACCCAGTGGCGCGGCACGCGCTTGAACTGGGCGACGCTGGCGTCGGCCAGGCGCGTCTCGATCGGCAGCAGGCGGATGTAGCTGCGCTCGGCGCGCGGATCGTGGAACAGCTCGGTGGGGCACATGGTGGTGCGCCCGGCGTGGGACGGCAGCATGCGCTGGCCGTAGCCGGCGAAGAACAGGCTGTTGATCAGCTCGGTCTTGCCACGCGAGAACTCGCCGACGAAGGCCAGGGTGATGTGGTCCGCGCGCAGTTGGCGCAGGGCGCGTTCGAGCTTGGCCTCGACCGCCGGGCTGTTCAGCCGGCTGCGCTCCAGCCAGCCGCGATAGCGGGTGATTTCCCGCATCAGCTCGCGCTTCCAGGCGACGTAGGCGTCGATTTGATGGCTGAGTCTTTCCATGCTCATCCAGGGGCTCCAGGGCGCGGGACCGGCGGGGGAAGGATGGCGTGGATTATGCGGGGGAGCGGGGAAGCGTCAATTGGCCTGCTTCACATTCCTGCACGTAAGGTCGGTCAAGCGGGTCGAGCGGCGATCCCCAGTTCCTCCGGCAATCGGGTCGGACGGCGGATGCGCACCCGTTTCTGCCGGTTCAGCTCGCCGCTTTCGAGACTCACCAGGCTCTTGGCCACGCCGAAGGCCTTGCCGAGGAAGGCCAGCAGATGGGCGTTGGCCTTGCCCTCCACCGGCGGTGCGGTGAGGCGGATCTTCAGGCGTTCGCCGTGCAGCCCGGCGAACTCGTCGCGGCTCGCCTTGGGCTGCAGGTGGCAATCGAGGAGCAGGTCCTCGCCGTCCCAGCGGTAGAAGCTCAGAGGAAGATGCTCAACTGCTGGGGCATGCCGGTCATGGCCGCCAGGTTGTTGATCACCAGCATGTCGATCAGCTTCAGCGCGAGGAACGCGAAGATCGGTGAGAGATCCAGTCCGCCGAGGTTCGGCAGGAGCTTGCGGAACGGCATCAGCAGCGGTTCGCAGATCTGGTTCACCAGTTGCGCGCCGGGGTTGTAGCTGCCCGGGGCGACCCAGGAAAGGATCACGCTGATGATCAGGGCGAAGAAGAACACCTTCAGGAACAGCGAGGTGACGGCGATGATCGACCAGATCAGCAGTTGCATGATGAAGCCGCCGACGCCGTAGCCCATCAGCATCAGGATCAGGATCATCAGCACCAGCTGGATCAGGATCGCCAGCACCAGCGAGGCCAGGTCGATCCCGCCGAAGCCGGGGATGATCCGCCGCAGCGGGTTCAGCAGCGGCTTGGTGGCGCGCACGATGAACTGGCTGAGGGGGTTGTAGAAGTCCGCGCGGACCAGTTGCAGGATGAAGCGCAGCAGCACGATCAGCAGGTAGAGGCTGCCGAGGGTCTGGAGGATATAGATAGCAGCGGTGTTGAGGCCGATCATCGACTACTCCTTATTGGCCAAGCTGTTCGGCCAGCTCGGCGGAGCGCTGGCTGGCGGCGTTCAGGGCCTGCTCCACCAGTGCTTCGAAGCCGTTGGCCTGGAAGGATTTGATCGCCGCCTCGGTGGTGCCGTTGGGCGAAGTCACCCGGCGCCGCAGTTCGGCCGGCTCGACCTCGCTGGACAGCGCCATCTGCGCCGCGCCGAGGGCGGTCTGCAGGGTCAGGCGCGAGGCTGTCTCGCGGGACAGGCCGAGCTTCTCGCCGGCGTCGGTCATGGCCTGCATCAGCAGGAAGAAATACGCCGGGCCGCTGCCCGACACCGCGGTCACCGCGTCGATCTGCGCTTCGTCGTCCAGCCACAGGGCGATGCCTACCGCAGACAGCAGCTGCCCGGCCTGCTCGCGTTGCGCGGCGCTGACCTGCGCGTTGGCGTACAGCCCGCTGGCGCCCTGGCGCAGCAGCGCCGGGGTGTTGGGCATGCAGCGGACCACCGGGCGCGGCTGGCCGAGCCAGGCTTCGAGGCTGGCGCAGGGGATGCCGGCGGCGATGGAGACGATCAGTTGCTCCGGCTTCAGCGCCGGCGCCAAGGCCTGGCACACGGCTTTCATGGCCTGCGGCTTGACCGACAGGACCACGACGTCGGCGTCGGCCACGGCCTCGGCGTTGGACTCGACCACGTCGATGGCGAACTCGCCGGCGATCTTCGCGCGTTGCTCGGCGCCCGGGTCGCTGGCGCGGATCTGCGCCGCCGGCACGCCTTGGGCGCGCAGGCCGCCGATCAGGCTGGCGGCCATGTTGCCGGCGCCGATGAACGCTATGCGGGGTGTGCTCATAGGGGATTCCTTCAAGAAGCCGGCGCGCCGTAGTCGCGGGCGCCGAACAGGGCGGTACCGATGCGGACCCAGGTCGCACCTTCGCCGATGGCTGCCTCGAGGTCGTCGCTCATGCCCATGGACAGGGTGTCCAGGCCAAGGTTCAGGTCCAGCAGCAGTTCGCGCAGGCGGGCGAACGCGGCGTGTTGCGCGGCGCGTTCGGCGGTGGGTTCGGGGATGGCCATCAGGCCACGCAATCGGAGGTTGGGCAGTTGCTTCACGGCCTCGGCCAGGGCCGGCAGGTCCTCGGGGGCGCAGCCGGACTTGCTGGCTTCGCCGCTGACGTTGACCTGCAGGCAGACATTCAGGGGCGGCAGCCCGGCCGGGCGTTGCTCCGACAGGCGCTGCGCGATCTTCAACCGGTCCACCGAGTGCACCCACTGGAAATGCTCGGCGATGGGCCGCGTCTTGTTCGACTGGATGGGGCCGATGAAGTGCCAGTTCAAGGGCAGGTCGGCCAGTTCGGCCTGCTTGCCGAGGGCCTCCTGCAGGTAGTTTTCGCCGAAGTCGCGAAGGCCGGCGGCGTGCGCCTCGCGCACCGCGGCGGCGGGCTTGGTCTTGCTCACGGCGAGCAGGCCGACCGTGGCCGGATCGCGCCCCGCAGCTTGCGCTGCCTCACGGATGCGCGCGGCAACCTTTGCAATATTCTCTGCTATCGTGGACATTACCTGCGCCCTATGGAAGTGCGGTCGGCGTCGGCTCGACGCCCTCGAAACCGCCGGCCTCGATGGCCATCTTCCTGTTCCAGTGTCGAGGTTCCGCGTCTGGCGCAGGACACCACGCGTGTCCTGGAAGCACCCTGGTTCATCCGGTGTTTTCCTTGTCCGAGACGGCGGCTTTGGCGGCATTCTACCTGCTTGCTTGTAATTGGGGAGTCCCATGGATATTACCGAGCTGCTCGCCTTCAGTGCCAAACAGGGCGCTTCGGACCTGCACCTCTCCGCTGGCCTGCCGCCCATGATCCGGGTGGATGGCGATGTACGCCGGATCAACCTGCCACCGCTGGAACACAAGCAGGTGCATGCGCTGATCTACGACATCATGAACGACAAGCAGCGCAAGGACTTCGAGGAATTCCTCGAGACCGACTTCTCCTTCGAGGTGCCGGGCGTCGCGCGTTTCCGGGTCAACGCCTTCAACCAGAACCGTGGCGCCGGCGCGGTATTCCGGACCATTCCCTCCAAGGTACTGACCATGGAGGAGCTTGGCATGGGAGAAGTGTTCAAACGTGTTTCAGACGTCCCGCGCGGGCTGGTACTGGTAACCGGGCCGACCGGTTCGGGCAAGTCCACCACCCTGGCGGCGATGCTCGACTACCTGAACAACACCAAGTACCACCACATCCTCACCATCGAGGACCCGATCGAATTCGTCCACGAATCGAAGAAGTGCCTGGTCAACCAGCGCGAGGTGCATCGCGACACCCTCGGCTTCAGCGAAGCGCTGCGCTCGGCGCTGCGGGAGGACCCGGACATCATCCTGGTCGGCGAGATGCGCGACCTGGAGACCATCCGCCTGGCCCTGACCGCGGCGGAGACCGGCCACCTGGTATTCGGCACCCTGCACACCACCTCGGCGGCGAAGACCATCGACCGGGTGGTCGACGTGTTCCCGGCCGAGGAAAAGGCCATGGTTCGCTCGATGCTCTCCGAGTCGCTGCAATCGGTGATCTCGCAGACCCTGATCAAGAAGATCGGCGGCGGCCGGGTGGCGGCCCACGAGATCATGATCGGCACCCCGGCGATCCGCAACCTGATCCGCGAGGACAAGGTCGCGCAGATGTATTCGGCGATCCAGACCGGCGGCTCGCTGGGCATGCAGACCCTCGACATGTGCCTCAAGGGCCTGGTCGCCAAGGGCCTGATCAGCCGCGAGAACGCCCGCGAGAAGGCGAAGATCCCGGAAAACTTCTGATCCTGGCGCCGATCCGCCGCGCTTCGCCCGAATCCCGGAACTGCGTCTAGGATTCAAGAGCGGGAGAGCGGTACCGTAGGCGCATTCCTACCTATCCTTGCCGGCGAGCGCGTCCAGCGCCCGCTCGCCCGCATCCGGCTCGCCGTCGCGGCGCGCCCCTGAGTGAGCGAGAACATCATGGAATTCGAAAAGCTGCTGCGCCTGATGGTGGAAAAGGGCGGCTCCGACCTGTTCATCACCGCCGGCGTACCGCCGTCGATGAAGGTCAACGGCCGGGTGATGCCGGTGACCAAGACGCCGCTGTCGCCGGAGCAGACCCGCGAGACCGTGCTAGGCGTGATGAACGAGCAGCAGCGCCGCGATTTCGCCGAGAACCATGAGTGCAACTTCGCCATCAGCGCCCGCGGCATCGGCCGCTTCCGGGTCAGTGCCTTCTACCAGCGCAACCTGGTGGGCATGGTATTGCGCCGGATCGAGACCAACATCCCGACCCTGGAAGAGCTGAAGCTCCCGGAAATCCTCAAGAAGCTGGCGCTGACCAAGCGCGGCCTGGTGATCTTCGTCGGCGCCACCGGCACCGGCAAGTCCACCTCGCTGGCGGCGATGATCGGCTACCGCAACAAGAATTCCACCGGGCACATCATCTCCATCGAGGACCCGATCGAGTACATCCACCAGCACCAGGGCTGCATCGTCACTCAGCGCGAGGTGGGGCTGGACACCGACTCCTTCGAGGTGGCGCTGAAGAACACCCTGCGCCAGGCGCCGGACGTGATCATGATCGGCGAGGTGCGCTCGCGGGAGACCATGGACCACGCCGTGGCCTTCGCCGAGACCGGCCACCTGTGCCTGGCGACCCTGCACGCGAACAACGCCAACCAGGCGCTGGAGCGGATCATCCACTTCTTCCCGGCCGACCGTCATGGCCAGGTGTGGATGGACCTGTCGCTGAACCTCAAGGCCATCGTCGCCCAGCAACTGGTGCCGACCCCCGACGGCAAGGGGCGGCGGGCGGTGATCGAGGTGCTGCTGAACACCCCGCTGGCCGCCGACCTGATCCGCAAGGGCGAGGTGCACGAGCTGAAGCCGCTGATGAAGCGCTCCACCGAGCAGGGCATGCAGACCTTCGACCAGGCGCTGTACCAGCTCTACACCCAGGGCGAGATCACCTACGAGGACGCCCTGGCCCACGCCGACTCGGCCAACGACCTGCGCCTGATGATCAAGCTCGGTTCGGAAAGCGACGCCGACCACCTGTCGAGCCTGACCCAGGGCCTGAGCCTGGAAATCACCGACGACGACCCTGCCGGCCGGCGCTTCCGCTGAACCGCCTTCAGTAGGCCAGCGGCTCCTCGGCCTGGGCGCAGGCCGAGGTTTCCAGTTGCAGGGTGCTGTGTTCGATCTCGTAGCGGTCGTGCAGCAGCGCCTTCACCGTTCCCAGCAGCGTCTCGGCGTCGACCAGGGCCGGGTCGTAGACCAGATGGCTAGTCAGGCTGATCTTGCCGCTGGTGATCGACCACACATGCAGGTCGTGCAGCCCGGTCACGCCGGGAATCCCCAGCAGCGCTTCGCGCAGCTCGGCCAACTGGATTTCCTTCGGCACCCCTTCGAGCAACACATGCAGGCTCTCGCGCAGCAGGATCCAGGTGCGCGGCAGGACCCAGAAACCGATCAGCACCGCCACCAGCGAGTCGACCCAGGCCCAGCCGGTGAAACGGATCACGATCGCGGCGACGATCACCCCCAGCGAGCCGAGCATGTCGCTCCAGACCTCCAGGTAGGCGCCCTTGACGTTCAGGCTGTTGCCCTGGGCCGGCGCCAGCAGGCGCATGCTGGCCAGGTTCACCAGCAGACCGAGCACGGCGATCACCAGCATGCCCACGGACTGGATCTCCGCCGGCTGGTTGAGCCGCTCGTAGGCCGCGTAGAGGATATAGAAGGCCACGCCGAACAGCAGGAAGGCGTTGAACGCCGCGGCGAGGATCTCGAAGCGGTGGTAGCCGTAGGTCAGGCGATCGTTGGTCGGGCGCCTGGCGATGTTGATCGCGGCCAGGGCGATGGCCAGGGCCACGGCGTCGGTGAGCATGTGCGCGGCATCGGAGATCAGCGCCAGGCTGCCGGTGAGGATGCCGCCGACGACCTCGGCGACGAGGAAGCTTCCGGTCAGCAGCAACGCCCATTTCAGGCGGGTCGAGTTGGTCTGGGCGAAGCTGTGCTCGTGTCCGGCGCTCATGGCGGCTCCTGTGGGGCGGTGGCGGCAGCACCAGCCTACAGGATAGGCAATTGCAAAACTGTCATGCGCCGGGCCGCTCTGGCGCGGCGTCCGCCGCTCCGCTAACCTGCGGCTCAGGCGCGGCCGCAGCCGCGCACGGAACGAGGGGGGACGCATGACTCAACAGCACGACACCCATAGCAAGGCCATCGGCTACCTGCTGTGGATCTTCGGTTTCACCGGTTCGCACCGCTTCTATTACGGCAAGCCGATCACCGGGACGATCTGGTTCTTCACCTTCGGCCTGTTCTTCATCGGCTGGATCATCGACCTGTTCCTCATCCCGTCGATGGACCGCGAGGCCGACCGGCGCTTCCAGGGCGGCAACCTGGACTACAACGTGGCCTGGATCCTGCTGACCTTCCTCGGCGTGCTCGGCGTGCACAGGATGTACATGGGCAAGTGGATCACCGGGATCATCTACCTGTTCACCGGCGGCCTGTTCTTCCTCGGCGTGCTCTACGACTTCTGGACCCTCAACGGACAGGTGTCCGAGCGCAACGGGCCGCAGCGCATCTGAGGCTCGTCGCCAGGTGCGAGAAGCCCGCCATCCGGCGGGCTTTTTCATGGGTGGCGCCACGGTCGGCAGGGAATTCCTCCGGCGGGACTTAAGGAACCAAAGGTTCTAACGTTCTACCTGTAGGTTATTGGCGCCCGCGCGCGCCAGCCCCTATGGTCTGCAAGCCCCAGAACGGATAGGTGCAATGGCTCACGAGGCCGCGCACCGTATCGCTCCGTGCGGAAACACCGAAAGGAGAAAAGATGACTTCCGACTCACGTCCCGCCGTGCTCGACCTGATCGGCAACACCCCGCTGGTTCGCGTGACGCGCTTCGATACCGGCCCCTGCACCCTGTTCCTCAAGCTCGAATCGCAGAACCCCGGCGGCTCCATCAAGGATCGCATCGGTGTCGCCATGATCGAGGCCGCCGAGCGTGACGGCCGCCTGCGGCCCGGTGGCACCATCGTCGAGGCCACCGCCGGCAACACCGGTCTCGGCCTGGCCCTGGTCGGTCGCGCCAAGGGCTACCGGGTGGTGCTGGTGGTGCCGGACAAGATGTCCACCGAGAAGGTCCTGCACCTGCGCGCCATGGGCGCCGAGGTGCACATCACCCGCTCGGACGTCGGCAAGGGCCATCCGGAGTACTACCAGGACGTTGCCGCGCGCCTGGCGCAGGATATTCCCGGCGCCTTCTTCGCCGACCAGTTCAACAACCCGGCCAACCCGCTGGCCCACGAGTGCGGCACCGGCCCGGAGCTCTGGGCGCAGACCGGCCACGATCTCGACGCCATCGTCGTCGGCGTCGGCTCCTCCGGTACCCTGACCGGCCTTACCCGGTTCTTCCAGAAGGTCCAGCCGGAGCTGGAGATGGTGCTCGCCGACCCCGAAGGCTCGATCATGGCCGAGTACTCCCGCTCCGGCACCCTGGGTACGCCGGGGTCCTGGGCAGTGGAGGGCATCGGCGAGGACTTCGTACCGGCCATCGCCGACCTCTCCAGCGTGCGCCATGCCTATTCCATCAGCGACGAGGAAAGCTTCGCCATGGCCCGCGAACTGTTGCGCGTCGAGGGCATTCCCGGCGGCTCCTCCACCGGCACCCTGCTGGCCGCGGCGCTGCGCTTCTGCCGCGAGCAGAAGGAGCCGAAGCGGGTGGTCAGCTTCGTCTGCGACACCGGCACCCGCTACCTGTCGAAGATCTACAACGACCAGTGGATGACCGACCAGGGCCTGCTGCAACGCAAGCACTACGGCGACCTGCGCGACATCATCGCGCGGCGCTTCGAGGAGGGCCGGGTGATCAGCGTCGGTCCGGACGACACCCTGCTCACCGCCTTCCAGCGCATGCGCCTGGCCGACGTTTCGCAATTGCCGGTGCTGGACGATGGAAAACTGGTCGGTGTGATCGACGAGTCGGATATCCTGCTCGGTGTCCACGCCGACGCGCCACGCTTCCGCGATGCGGTAAGCAGCGCGATGAACGCCGCGCCGGAGACCCTCGCGCCCGGCGCCAGCCTGGCCCAGTTGCAGGCGGTCCTGGACCGCGGCCTGGTGGCGATCGTCGCCGACGCCAGCGGCTTCCACGGCCTGATCACCCGTTTCGACCTGTTGAACCATTTGCGGAGAAAGCTCGCATGAGCCAGCACGACCAGCATCCCGACGCCCCGGCCCAGGCCTTCGCGACCCGGGTCATCCACGCCGGGCAGGCCCCCGATCCCTCGACCGGCGCGATCATGCCGCCGATCTATGCCAACTCCACCTACATCCAGGAAAGCCCCGGGGTACACAAGGGGCTCGACTACGGCCGCTCGCACAACCCGACCCGCTGGGCCCTGGAGCGCTGCGTGGCCGACCTCGAGGGCGGCGCCCAGGCCTTCGCCTTCGCCTCCGGCCTGGCGGCGATCTCCTCGGTGCTGGAGCTGCTCGACGCCGGTTCCCACATCGTTTCCGGCAATGACCTCTACGGCGGTACCTTCCGCCTGTTCGAGCGGGTCCGCCGGCGCAGCGCCGGGCATCGCTTCAGCTTCGTCGACCCGACCGACCTGCAGGCCTTCGAGGCCGCGCTGACCCCGGAAACCCGCATGGTCTGGGTGGAAACCCCGAGCAACCCGCTGCTGCGCCTCACCGACCTGCGCGCCATCGCCCAGCTCTGCCGCGCCCGCGGCATCATCAGCGTGGCCGACAACACCTTCGCCAGCCCCTACATCCAGCGCCCCCTGGAACTGGGCTTCGACGTGGTGGTGCACTCCACCACCAAGTACCTGAACGGCCATTCCGACGTGATCGGCGGCATCGCCATCGTCGGCGACAACCCGGACCTGCGCGAGCGCCTGGGCTTCCTGCAGAACTCGGTGGGCGCCATCTCCGGGCCGTTCGACGCCTTCCTCACCCTGCGCGGGGTGAAGACCCTGGCGCTGCGCATGGAGCGCCATTGCAGCAACGCCCTGGCCCTGGCCCAGTGGCTGGAGCGCCAGCCGCAGGTGGCGCGGGTCTACTACCCCGGCCTGGCTTCGCACCCGCAGCATGAGCTGGCGAAACGGCAGATGCGTGGCTTCGGCGGGATGATCTCCCTCGACCTGCGCTGCGACCTGGTCGGCGCCCGGCGCTTCCTGGAGAACGTGCGGATCTTCTCCCTGGCGGAAAGCCTGGGCGGGGTGGAAAGCCTGATCGAGCATCCGGCGATCATGACCCACGCCAGCATCCCGGCGGAAACCCGCGCCGACCTGGGCATCGGTGACTCGCTGATCCGCCTGTCGGTGGGCGTCGAGGCGCTGGAGGACCTGCAGGCCGACCTGGCGCAGGCGCTGGCGAAGATCTGAGGCTCCGCAGGGAGCGGCGCCGACCGGCGCGGCTGCTGGCCATCGGGTGTTCCCGGCGAGCATGCCTCGGCGGATAACGCTCCGCGTTATTCGCCCTGCCGTTAAGGCGGGTTGGTGGCAGAGGCTGGGATAGGGCGCCCGCCCCGGCAATGGATACGCCCCCCGGAATCGCGAACGCGAAGATGAAAAAGCCCGCCGGATGGCGGGCTTTTTCGTGGTGGCAGGGATCAGCCCTCGTGGGTCAGGTGTCCGTCCACCAGGGTGTAACGCACTCGTCCCGGCAGGCAGTGACCGACGAACGGGCTGTTCTGCCCCTTCGAGTACCAGCTCTCACCGGCCAGGGTCGAACCCTGCGGGTCGAACAGCACCAGGTCGGCGGCCTGGCCCACCGCCAGGCGCCCGGCAGGCAGGCGCAGCGCCTGGGCCGGGCCGTGGGAGAGGCGGGCGAGCAGGGTCGGCAGGTCGAGCAGGCCGTCCTGCACCAGCGTCATCGCCAGCGGCAGCAGCAGCTCGGCGCCGCTGATGCCCGGCTCGGTGGCGGCGAACGGCGCGTTCTTGGCGTCCGCCTCGTGGGGTTGGTGGTGGCTGGCGATGGCTTGTACCACGCCGTTCTTCACCGCCTCGCGCAGGGCTTCGCGGTCGGCCTTGGTGCGCAGCGGCGGTTGCACGTGGTAGAGGCTGGAGAAGCCCACCAGTGCTTCGTCGGTGAGGATCAACTGGTACAGCGCCACGTCGCAGGTCACCGGCAGGCCACGGGCCTGGGCCTGGGCGACGAGTTCGATGCCGCGGGCGCTGGTCAACTGGCTGAAGTGCGCGCGCACGCCGCTCTGTTCCACCAGCAGCAGGTTGCGGGCCAGGGCCACGGTCTCGGCGGTTTCCGGGATCCCCGCGAGGCCGAGGAAGCTGGCGGTCGGGCCTTCGTGGGCGAGGCCGCCTTCGGCGAGATCGGTGTCCTGCGAGGTGAAGATCACCGTCAGGTCGAAGGTCGCCGCGTACTCCAGGGCGCGCCGCAGGATGCGGTTGCTGGCGAAGCCATGCAGGCCATTGGTGAAGGCCACGCAACCGGTGTCGCGCAGGGCCACCAGTTCCGACAGTTGCTCGCCGCCGAAGCCGCGGGTCAGCGCGCCGATGGGGTAGACCTTGGCGTTGCCGGCCTCACGGGCGCGGTCGAGGATCAGCTCGGCCACCGCCGGGGTGTCCAGCACCGGCCGGGTGTAGGGCGGGCAGCACAGGCTGGTGGTGCCGCCGGCCGCGGCGGCGCGGGTCTCGCTTTCGACGTTGCCCTTGCGTCCGTAGCCCGGCTCGCGCAGGGCGACGCTGAGGTCGACCAGTCCCGGCGCGGCCACCAGGCCGACGCCGTCGAGGGTCTTCTGAGCGCTGAAGCCGGCCGGCGCGGCGCCGATGGCGACGATCTTGCCGGCCTCGATGTGGAGGTCGCCGACCTGGTCCAGGCCGCTGGCCGGGTCGATGACGCGGGCGCCTCGGATACTGATGGTCATTCGGCGTCCTCCTGTTCCAGCTGGCGTTGGGTGTTCTGGCCGCTCATGGCCATGGACAGCACCGCCATGCGGATGGCGATGCCGTAGGTGACCTGGTTGAGGATCACCGACTGGGCACCGTCGGCCACCGCCGACTCGATCTCCACGCCGCGGTTGATCGGGCCAGGGTGCATGACGATGGCATCCGGCTTGGCCAGCTTCAGGCGCTTCTCGGTCAGGCCGTAGAGCTTGAAGAACTCGCCCTCGCTGGGTAGCAGGCCACCCTGCATGCGCTCGCGTTGCAGGCGCAGCATGATCACCACGTCGACGTCCTTCAGGCCTTCGTCGGCGTTGGTGAACACGCGCACGCCGTACTGCTCTTCCAGTCCGATCGGCAGCAGGGTGCGCGGGGCGATCACGCGGATGTCCGGGCAACCCAGGGTCTTGAGCGCCAGCATGTTCGAACGGGCTACTCGCGAATGCAGGATATCGCCGACGATCGCCACCGATAGCTGCTCGAAGTTCCCTTTGTGCCGGCGGATGGTCAGCATGTCGAGCATCCCCTGGGTGGGGTGCGCGTGGCGGCCGTCGCCGCCGTTGATCACCGCCACGTTGGGGCTGACGTGCTCGGCGATGAAGTGCGCCGCGCCCGAGTCGCTGTGGCGCACCACGAACATGTCGGCGGCCATCGCCTCCAGGTTGCGCAGGGTGTCGGTGAGCGTCTCGCCCTTGCTGGTGGAAGAGGTGGATACGTTCAGGCTGATCACGTCGGCCGACAGCCGCTGGGCGGCCAGCTCGAAGGTGGTGCGGGTGCGCGTGGAGTTCTCGAAGAACACGTTGCAGACGGTCTTGCCGCGCAGCAGCGGGACCTTTTTCACCGCGCGGGCGCCGACCTCCAGGAAGGAATCGGCGGTATCGAGGATTTCGGTGAGCAGCTCGCGGGGCAATCCGTCGAGCGAGATGAAGTGGCGCAGCTGGCCCTGGTCGTTGAGCTGCAGCGGGCGCTTGGCGTCTGTCGGCATGGGGCAGGCCCTAGTGAAGAGGATCAGGAAGCGGAGGAAAGGACCTTGCGCTCGAGGGCGAGCGGTGCGGGACCGACCAATTTTACCCGTTCATCGCGACCCAGGGACAGGGTCTGGCCGACCACGTCGGGGCGGATAGGCAACTCCCGGGCGTTCAGGTCGAGCAGGCAGACCAGGGTCACGCTGGCCGGACGGCCGTAGTCGAACAGTTCGTTGAGCGCGGCGCGGATGGTGCGGCCGCTCATCAGCACGTCGTCCACCAGGACCAGGTGCTGGCCGTCGATCTCGAACGGCAGCGCCGACGGGCGGACCTGCGGATGCAGGCCGTTCTGGGTGAAGTCGTCGCGGTAGAAGGAGACGTCGAGGGTGCCCAGCGGCTCTTGGTTGCCCAGTTCCCTCAGCAGCGCCTCGGCGACCCAGATGCCGCCGGTATGGATGCCGACGAAGCGCGGCCGCTCGATGCCGCGCTCGGCGAGATGGGCGCGCAGGTCGCTGGCCATGCGCGGCAGGAGTTCGGCGGGATTGGGTAGGCTCATGGTGGCTCCTCGCTGACATCGATGGGATGGCCGCCGGGAGAGCCCGCTGTAGGGAGGCGCCCGCGGTGGCGAAAGCATAATGGCAACCGGCGGCGTGCCGGCTGCCATGGGTCAATCCGGGTGTTCGGCCAGCCAGCCTTCCAGCAGCAGGGCGGCGGCCAGGGCGTCCACCGGTCGCTCGCGGTAGCCGTCGCGCTGGCCCTGGGCCAGGCGCTCGCCCTTGGCGGCATAGGTCGTGAGGCGTTCGTCGTGGGTAAAGACCGGCAGGTTGAAACGGCCGTTGAGGCGGCGGCCGAACTTTTCCGCGCGCTCGCTCATCTCGCTTGGGCTGCCGTCCATGTTCAGCGGCAGGCCGACGACGATGGCGTCCGGCTGCCATTCCTTGATCAGCGCTTCCACCCGGTTCCAGTCCGGCACGCCGTTCTGCGCCTTCAATACGCACAGCTCGCGGGCCTGGCCGGTCACCGCCTGGCCGACGGCGACGCCGATCTGCCGGGTGCCGTAGTCGAAGCCCAGCAGCAGGCGCAGCGGCTTGTCGCTGGCCATCAGGCGTGACCGGCCTGGGCGGTGAGCAGGCTGAGGTTGACGCCCAGGCGCGCGGCGGCGGCGCTGAGGCGCTCCTCGGCCGGCAGGTCGAAGAGAATCGCCGGGTCCGCCGGGCAGGTCAGCCAGGCGTTGTCGCTCAGCTCGGCCTCCAGCTGGCCGGCTTCCCAGCCGGCATAGCCGAGGCTGATCAGGCTCTTTTCCGGGCCGGTGCCGGCGGCGATGGCGAACAGCACGTCCTGCGAGGTGGACATCGCCAGCTCGCCCAGTTCCAGAGTCGACTGGTAGCTCAGGCCGCTGGGGTGGAGGACGAAGCCGCGGTCGGTCTGCACCGGGCCGCCGTTGTAGATGTCGATGTGCTGGCAGCGCGCCGGCGGCAGGGCGTCCGGCTTGAGCTGTTCGAGGACTTCCGCCAGGTTGAGGCCGCTGGGACGGTTGATCACCAGGCCCATGGCGCCCTGCTCGTTGTGTTCGACCAGGTAGGTCACGGTCTGGGCGAAATTGGGGTCGGCCATGTGCGGCATGGCGATCAGGAAATGATGCTTGAGGTAGGTTGGGCTGCTCTGTTTCATGGCCGCTAGTGTCCTGCTTCGGACGCGAGAAAGCCAGCCTTGCCGGCGCTACTTGCTGGACAGCCGGTCGCCGCGTTCGAAGCGCCAGGTACGGATGATCTCCAGCCGGTCGATGTCGGCCAGGTCGCCGCTGAACGGCGCATAGGGCGCGGCCAGGCGGACGATGCGCTGGGCGGCCTGGTCGAGGATCGGCTCGCCGGAAGACTCCAGCACCTGCACCTCGTAGATGGTGCCGTCGCGGTTGATCGACACCAGCAGCCGCAGGCTGCCGTAGAGCTTCTGCCGACGGGCCTCGTCGGGGTAGTTGAGGTTGCCGATGCGTTCGATCTTCTTGCGCCAGTCTTCCTTGTACCAGGCGCCTTTGTCGCGCATGGTCGACGCGGCGCTCAGGCGGTGGATGCGCGGGCGCTTGGCGTAGGCCTGCTGCTCCTTGGCCAGGTCGGCCTCGAGGCTGGCGATTTCCGCCGACAGCTGGGTTGAGTCGAAATGCGGCGCCGGCTTGGCGACCTGCTCGGCCTTCTGTGCCTGGGTCTTGCTCGGTGCCTTCTGCTGGCGCTGGCGGGTGGTGGTCACCGCGGCCTTGGGCGCCTCTTCGCTCCTGGCCTGCTTCGGCGTAGCCGGCGGCGCGACTTTCTTCACCTGGTTGTCCTGGAACGGCGCGACCTCGGTGGTCTTCGGCGCGGCCTTGTGCTCCAGGGTTCCGCTGCCCTGCTGGTTCATCTGCGCGAGGTAGTCGGCCTTCTCCGGCGCCTTGTCGCTCTTGAAGGTGGCCAGGGTGATTTCCAGGGTCTTGCTGATCTGGCTCGGCGCGGGCATGGAGAAACCCACCCCGAGGATGAAGGCGACGTGCAGGATGGCTGCGATGAACAGGGTGAAGCCCAAACGGTCCGCCGGGCGGACGCCGGCAGCGGCGGAGGGGGACTTGAGGACGGCGGCGTTCATTGCGGATCGTGGTGGCTGGCGTGGGGCGAAGTCTGCCGATGGGGGGCGGAAAAGTCTATGACGCACTCCGCGCCTTGGACACGCGGTCGCTCGCCGTGGCGCATCGGCCGGGCCGAGACGGGCGGACCGAGGCCCGCCCGCGCGATTCAGCGGGCAGCCAGCTGGGCGGCGATGGCGTCCATCAGCTTGTCGCCGATTCGGGTGTCGAAGGCCTGGTCGATCTCGCGGATGCAGGTCGGGCTGGTGACGTTGATTTCCGTCAGATAATCGCCGATCACGTCGAGGCCGACGAACAGCAGGCCGCGCTCGCGCAGGTGCGGGCCGACCTCGGCGGCGATCCAGCGGTCGCGCTCGCTCAGCGGCTGGGCCACGCCGCGGCCGCCGGCGGCGAGGTTGCCGCGGGTCTCGCCCTGGGCGGGGATGCGCGCCAGGCAGTAGGGCACCGGTTCGCCGTCGATCATCAGGATGCGCTTGTCGCCGTCCTTGATTTCCGGCAGATAGCGCTGCGCCATGATCTGCTGGCTGCCATGCTGGGTGAGGGTCTCGAGGATCACCGAGAGGTTCGGGTCGCCTTCGCGGTGACGAAATATCGACGAACCGCCCATTCCGTCCAGGGGTTTGAGAATGATGTCACGATGCTCGGCGGCAAACTCGCGCAGAATATCGGATCGCCGGCTGACCATCGTCGGCGGAGTGCACTGGGTGAACTGCGTGGCGAAGAACTTCTCGTTGCAGTCGCGCAGGCTCTGCGGCCGGTTCACCACCAGGGCGCCGGCACGCTCGGCCTGTTCCAGCAGGTAGGTCGAATAGACGAATTCGTTATCGAAGGGTGGGTCCTTGCGCATCAGGATCACGTCCAGTTCGTGCAGCGGTTGGTCGCTTTCCGCTTCCAGTTCGAACCAGCGGGAGGCATCGTTGAAGACCTTCAGCGGGCGCATGCGTCCACGCGCGACGCCGGCCTTCTGGTAGAGGTCCTGCTGTTCCATGTAGAACAGCGACCAGCCGCGGGCCTGGGCAGCCAGCAGCATGGCGAGCGAGCTGTCCTTCTTGAAGTTGATGCGCGCGATGGGGTCCATGACGATCCCGAGGCGTACGCTCATGGGAATTCCTCCGAAAGGGGGTGGGTTGTCCGGTCGCGGCGGGGAGGCCGCGTGGCAAGCGGGTTTGACGCTCAGGTTGGCGCCCCGTTTGCGCTTGGTCAAGGAAAAAGCCGGCCTGTTCCGGGCATTATGGATAGAGTTGCGTCGAGTGTGCTAAAAAGGCCCGCGATTGGGTCGCAGCCCGTCGGTGACAGGGCGTTAGCGCACTGAAGAAAACACAGAAGAATGATTCACCGAGTCGATATAGGGCGAACATGGAACAGCAATCCGACGGTTTGAAAGTGATGGTGATCGACGATTCGAAAACGATTCGTCGCACCGCCGAAACACTGCTGAAAAAGGTCGGTTGCGACGTGATCACGGCAATCGACGGCTTCGATGCCCTGGCGAAGATCGCCGATACCCATCCGAACATCATTTTCGTCGACATCATGATGCCGCGCCTGGATGGCTATCAGACCTGCGCCCTGATCAAGAACAACAGCGCGTTCAAGTCCACCCCGGTGATCATGCTGTCCTCCAAGGACGGCCTGTTCGACAAGGCCAAGGGGCGCATCGTCGGCTCCGACCAGTACCTCACCAAGCCGTTCAGCAAGGAAGAGCTGCTGGGCGCGATCAAGGCACACGTACCCAGCTTCACCCCGGTGGACGCCGTTTCCTGATATCCGGCCGCATGGCCGTTGATGCTTATTTCGTGATGGGGATCCCATGGCTCGTATTTTGATTGTTGATGACTCTCCGACCGAGATGTACAAGCTGACCGCCATGCTGGAAAAGCATGGTCACCAGGTACTCAAGGCCGAGAACGGCGGCGACGGCGTCGCCCTGGCCCGCCAGGAAAAGCCCGACGTGGTCCTGATGGACATCGTCATGCCCGGCCTCAACGGCTTCCAGGCGACCCGTCAGTTGACCAAGGACGCCGAGACCAGCGCCATCCCGGTGATCATCGTCACCACCAAGGACCAGGAGACCGACAAGGTCTGGGGCAAGCGCCAGGGCGCTCGCGACTACCTGACCAAGCCGGTGGACGAAGAGACCCTGCTGAAAACCATCAATGCGGTGCTGGCGGGCTGAGCCCGTCGCAGCGCATCGCTCACCCTGACCCCGGAAAGACCAGGCCCCGCATGTCGGACGTTCAGACCCCCTTCCAGCTCCTCGTCGACATCGATCAGCGCTGCCGACGCCTGGCCGCCGGCCTGCCGGCCCAGCAGGAGGCGGTGCAGAGCTGGAGCGGGATCGGCTTCCGCATGGGCGGGCGGTTCTTCGTCGCCCCCATGGGTGAGGTCGGCGAAGTCCTGCACGAACCGCGCTACACCCAGCTGCCGGGCGTGAAGACCTGGGTCAAGGGGGTGGCCAACGTACGTGGCCGCCTGCTGCCGATCATGGACCTCTGCGGTTTCCTCGGCACCGAACTGTCGCCCTTGCGCAAGCAGCGGCGGGTGCTGGTGGTGGAGCACCTGGACGTGTTCGCCGGCCTCATCGTCGATGAGGTGTTCGGCATGCAGCACTTCCCGGTGGACACCTTCAGCGAACAGCTGCCGCCACTAGAAGCGGCACTGCAACCCTTCATTCATGGCGTCTTCCATCGAGAGCAGCCGTGGCTGGTGTTCAGCCCGCATGCGCTGGCGCAACACCAGGGCTTCCTCGACGTCGCCGTATAAACAGCTTCACCGGTTGGGCCGGTCTGCCGGCCCGTGTCGTGACATGGAAATCGTAATCGTGGTCGGTCCGGGCGGGGGCCAAATATGAAGAAAATCAACGCAGGCAATCTTTTCGCGGGCATGCGCAGCAGCTCGGTGATCGCGGGGCTGTTCATCGTCCTCATCGTCTCGATCGTGTTGCTGTTCGCCAACTTTGCCTACCTCAACACCCAGTCGAACCATGACAAGCAGTACATCGGCCATGCCGGCGAACTGCGCGTCCTGTCGCAGCGGATCGCGAAGAACGCCACCGAAGCGGCGGCGGGCAAGGGCGAGGCGTTCAAGCTCCTGAAGGATGCGCGCAACGACTTCGAGAAACGCTGGAACATCCTGGTCAACGGCGACGAGAGCACATCCCTGCCGCCCAGCCCCGAAGCGGTGAAGCCGCAGATGGACGTGGTGCAGCAGGACTGGGACGGCCTGCGCAAGAACGCCGACTCCATCCTCGCCAGCGAACAGACCGTACTGTCCCTGCACCAGGTGGCCTCGACCCTCGCCGAAACCATCCCGCAGCTGCAGGTGGAATACGAAGAGGTGGTCGACATCCTGCTGGAGAACGGTGCCCCGGCCGACCAGGTCGCGGTCGCCCAGCGCCAGTCGCTGCTCGCCGAACGTATCCTCGGCTCGGTGAACAAGGTGCTGGCCGGCGACGAGAACTCGGTGCAGGCCGCCGACAGCTTCGGCCGCGACGCCAGCCTGTTCGGCCGCGTACTGAAGGGCATGCAGGAAGGCAACGCGGCGATGAGCATCTCCAAGGTGACCAACGCCGAGGCGGTGGATCGCCTGAACGAGATCGCCGAACTCTTCGAGTTCGTCTCCGGTTCGGTGGACGAGATCCTCGAGACCTCGCCCGACCTGTTCCAGGTCCGGGAAGCGGCGAACAACATCTTCAGCGTTTCGCAGACCCTGCTGGACAAGGCTTCGCAACTGGCCGACGGCTTCGAGAACCTGGCCGGCGGGCGTAGCATCAACCTGTTCGCCGGTTACGTCCTCGGCGCCCTGGCCCTGGCCTCGATCATCCTGATCGGCCTGGTGATGGTGCGCGAGACCAACCGCCGGCTGGCCGAGACCGCCGAGAAGAACGACCGCAACCAGGCCGCGATCCTGCGTCTGCTCGACGAGATCGCCGACCTCGCGGACGGCGACCTGACCGTGGCCGCGACCGTGACCGAGGACTTCACCGGCGCCATCGCCGACTCGATCAACTACTCCATCGACCAGCTCCGCGAACTGGTGGAGACCATCAACCAGACCGCCGTGCAGGTGGCCGCAGCGGCCCAGGAAACCCAGTCCACCGCGATGCACCTGGCCGAAGCCTCCGAGCACCAGGCGCAGGAAATCGCCGGCGCCTCGGCGGCGATCAACGAAATGGCGGTGTCGATCGACCAGGTATCGGCGAACGCCTCGGAATCCTCGGCGGTAGCGGAACGTTCGGTAGCCATTGCCAACAAGGGCAACGAGGTGGTGCACAACACCATCACCGGCATGGACAACATCCGCGAGCAGATCCAGGACACCTCGAAGCGAATCAAGCGCCTCGGCGAATCGTCCCAGGAGATCGGCGACATCGTCAGCCTGATCAACGACATCGCCGACCAGACCAACATCCTCGCCCTGAACGCCGCGATCCAGGCGTCGATGGCCGGGGACGCGGGCCGCGGCTTCGCCGTGGTAGCGGACGAGGTACAGCGACTGGCGGAACGTTCCTCGGCGGCGACCAAGCAGATCGAGGCGCTGGTGAAGACCATCCAGACCGACACCAACGAAGCGGTGATCTCGATGGAGCAGACCACCTCCGAGGTGGTCCGCGGCGCGCGCCTGGCCCAGGACGCCGGTGTGGCCCTGGAGGAGATCGAGAAGGTATCCAAGACCCTCGCGGCACTGATCCAGAACATCTCCAACGCCGCCCGTCAGCAGGCATCGTCGGCCGGCCACATTTCCAACACCATGAACGTCATTCAGGAGATCACCTCGCAGACCTCCGCCGGTACCACCGCCACCGCGCGGAGCATCGGCAACCTGGCGAAGATGGCGAGCGAGATGCGCAACTCGGTATCCGGCTTCAAACTGCCGGAGGGCGTGGAGCAGGCCTGAGCATAGGCGCGGCGGCCGCCTGGCGGGCGCCGCGTCGACACCTTGGACGAGGGGCACGGCATGCAGGCGAACGGCGTCTGGTCACTGCAGCCGCTGGCCGATATGTCGGCAGCGGAGTTCCGCGACTGGCAGGTCCTGTTGGAGAACCGCACCGGCGTGGTGCTCAACGAGCAGCGCCGGACGTTCCTGCAGGCCAGCCTGACCGCGCGCATGCGTGAACTGGGCATCGGCGACTACCACAGCTACTACCGCCAGGTGACCGACGGTCCGCGTGGCGCAGTGGAGTGGGCGACCCTGCTGGACCGCCTGACCGTCCAGGAAACCCGTTTTTTCCGTCATCCCCCGTCTTTCGAGCTGCTCGAGCGCTACCTGGGCGAGCGCCTGCGCCGCGAAGGCATGCCGCGGCCCTGGGCCCTGTGGAGCGTCGGCTGCTCCAGCGGCGAGGAACCCTACTCGCTGGCGATGTGCGCCGCGCAGGCGTTGCGCGGGCAGGAACGGGAAGATTTTTTCGGCGTCACCGGGACGGATATCAGCCTTCACGCCCTGCAGCGGGCGCGGCAGGCGAACTATCCGGCCCGCAAGCTGGAGCAACTGGAGGCCGGACTGGTCGAACGCTATTGCGAACGCCAGGCCGACGGCAGCTTCAGCGTGAAAACGATACTGACCGAGCGCGTCTGCTGCGCCCGGCTGAATGTGCTGGACCTGGCGAAGGCGCCCTGGTCCGGCATGGACGTGATTTTTTGTCAGAACCTGCTGATCTACTTCCGTCGCTGGCGACGGCGCGAGATCCTCAACCGGTTGGCCGAACGGCTGGCGCCGGGAGGCTTGCTGGTGATCGGGGTCGGCGAAGTGGTCGACTGGAGCCATCCGGAGCTCGAGCCGGTCGCCGACGAGCGGGTCCTGGCCTTTACCCGTAAGGGGTACTCAGGCACATGAATGGAGTGGCTATGGGTGACCGGCACGACTACGTCGCTCTGGAATGGGTGAAAGGCGAGATCGCCGAAACCCTGAAACAGGCGCGCCAGGCGCTGGAAGCGTTCGTCGAGAACCCGCAGGACCCGACCCGCATGCGGTTCTGCCTGACCTACGTGCACCAGGTGCAGGGCACCCTGCAGATGGTCGAGTTCTACGGCGCGGCCCTGCTCGCCGAGGAAATGGAGCAGTTGGTCCAGGCCTTGCTGGACGGTCGCGTGCCGAACCAGGGCGAGGCCCTGGAAGTGCTGATGCAGGCGATCCTGCAACTGCCGGTCTACCTCGACCGGATCCAGACCGCCCGGCGCGACCTGCCGATGGTGGTCCTGCCGCTGCTCAACGACCTGCGCGCCGCGCGCGGCGAGAAGCTGCTCTCGGAAACCAGCCTGTTCGCGCCCGACCTGTCGCAGCGCCAGCCGCAACTGGACGGCGAGGCCATCGCGCAACTGCGCACCGACGAACTCGGCGGCTTGCTGCGCAAGCTGCGCCAGACCCAGCAGATGGCCCTGGTCGGCCTGCTGCGCAACCAGGACGTGGCCACCAGCCTCGGCTACCTGGCGCGTGTCTATGCGCGCCTGGAGGGCCTGTGCCGCGAGGCACCGCTGGGGCCGCTGTGGAGCATCGCTTCCGGCCTGGTCGAGGGCCTGGCCAACGGTAGCGTGGTCAACAGCGCCTCGGTGCGCACCCTGCTGCGCCAGCTCGACCGCGAACTCAAGCGCCTGGTCGAGCAGGGCGCCGACGGCCTGAACCAGGCCGCGCCGGACGAGCTGGTGAAGAACCTGCTGTTCTACGTGGCCAAGGCGCCTTCGCAGTCGCCGCGAATCCGCGCACTGAAGGAACAGTACCGCCTCGACGAGGCGCTGCCCGACCACGAGACGGTGGACGCCGAGCGCGCCCGCCTCGCCGGACCCGACCGCGACGCGATGCGTTCGGTGGTCGGTGCGTTGTGCGAGGAACTGGTGCGGATCAAGGACAGCCTCGACCTGTTCGTGCGCAGCGACCGTGGCCACCCCTCGGAACTGGACGCCCTCCTGGCGCCGCTCAAGCAGATCGCCGATACCCTGGCGGTACTCGGCTTCGGCCAACCGCGCAAGGTCATCCTCGACCAGTTGGACGTCATCCACGCCCTGGCCCAGGGCCGCCGCGAGCCGAGCGACGCGATCCTGATGGACGTCGCCGGCGCGTTGCTCTACGTCGAGGCCACCCTGGCCGGCATGGCCGGTCCCGGCGACGAGCGCAACAGCGAGGAAAGCCGCCTGCCCACCACCGATGTGGCGCAGATCCACCAGTTGGTGATCAAGGAAGCGCGCAACGGTCTGGAGCAGGCCAAGGACGCGATCATCGAGTTCATCGCCTCGCAGTGGAACCACGAGCACCTGGCCCGCGTGCCGGAGCTGCTGACCCAGGTCCGCGGCGGCCTGGCGATGATCCCGCTGGAGCGCGCCGCGACCCTGCTGGAAACCTGCAACCGCTATATCCAGGAACAGCTGCTGGCGCGCAAGGCGGTGCCGGACTGGCAGAGCCTGGATACCCTGGCCGATGCCATCACCAGCGTCGAGTATTACCTGGAGCGCCTGAGCGAGGACCATGCCAGCCAGAGCGACCTGATCCTCGACGTCGCCGAGGACAGCCTGGCGAACCTCGGCTATACGCTGAAACCGAATTCGTCGGCCCCGGCCGAGCCCAGCCTGTCCGGGCCCGCTGCCATCGAGTCCCCGGCTGCCGAGCCGGAGAGGCCGGAGGCGGTCGTCGAGGTCGCCGAGACAGCGGAGCAACCGCCCGCCGACACGACTCCTGCCGAGGCGGCGAGGGAAGATGCCCCGCTGCTGGCCAGCGACGACAACTGGACCCTTGGCGAAGTCGTGCCCGACGCCGGCGAGCCGTCCCTCGACCTGGCCCTGGACCTGCCGCTGGACGATTCCGCCGAAGTGCCGCCGGCGTTGCCGGAGGTGGTCGAGGAGAGCGGCCAGCCGCAGTCGACCCCGGCGCCTGCCCGCAGCCTGGACGATTTCAGCCTCGACGAGATCGATCTCTCCGGCCTCGACCTGCCCGCCGATGCGGCCCCGGCCTCCGGGCCGGCGGCCCTGGCGGACTGGTCGCTGCCGGAGCCGTGGGGGCTCGGCGATGACCTGGCGCAGCCGGCGCAGGCCGACGAGACGTTGGATCTGAGCCTGGAGGAGCCGGCGCTGTCCTTCGACGCGCCGCTGGAAAGCCTCGAGCCGTTGCCGGCGCTGGAGCCTTTCGACGGCTCCGCTGAACAGGAGCTGGTTCTCGATGCGCTCGATCCGCTGCCGCTGGATGTAGCCTTGCCGGAGGCGGAGGGCGAGGTGTCCGCCTGGGAGGGCTCGAGCCTGGAGGAACTGGATCTTTCCGACCTCGATCTCCCCGAGGTGCAATTGCCCGAGGCCGAGGCGCCGCCTGCCGCCGAGGCGCTCGCCAGCGCAGCGCCGGCCCTGTCTCTGGCCGAGGTGATGGCTGCGCCGGTGCAGCCGATCAACCCGCCGGCGCAGAACGTTCCGGTCAGCCTGCTGCCGCCGCCGGCCGACGAGGAGCCGGTGGACGAGGAACTGCGCGAGGTCTTCATCGAGGAGGCCGGCGAGGTCCTGGAGACCCTCGGCCGCTACCTGCCGGCCTGGAAAGCCGACCACGACGACCGCGACGCGCTGACCGAGGTACGCCGTGCCTTCCATACCCTCAAGGGCAGCGGACGGATGGTCCGTGCCCTGGTGATCGGCGAACTGGCCTGGTCGATAGAGAACCTGTTCAACCGCGTGCTCGATCGCAGCATCGCCGCCAGCGAGCCGGTGCAGCGAGTGGTGGACCAGGTCGTGGCCCTGTTGCCGGAGCTGGTCGAGGAGTTCGCCGCCAATGCCCAGCGCCAGCGCGACGATGTCGACCTGCTGGCGGCCACCGCGCATGCCCTGTCCAAGGGCGAGCCGCTGCCGGAACCGCCGGCGCCGGACGACGGCGGAGTACCGCCGGAAGCCGGGGCGGAGCAGCCGTCGAGCCTGGACAACGGCGTCCAGGCGCCGCCATTGGCCGACGCGCCGCAGGCCGCTGCCGAGGCGCAGAGCGACGTCGAACTGCTCGATCCGCAACTGCTGGAGATCTTCACCAACGAGGCGGAGACCCATCTCGAGGCCCTGGTCGGCTTCCTCGCCGACTGCGCCCGCGAACTGCCGCAGCCGGTCACCGATGCCTTGCAGCGTGCCCTGCATACCCTCAAGGGCAGCGCGCACATGGCCGGCATCCTGCCGATCGCGGAGATCGCCACGCCGCTGGAAAAACTGGTCAAGGAATACAAGTCCAACCTGCTCGCCTTCGACCTGCGCGAAGCCGAGTTGCTGCACGACGCCGAGCAACTGTTCCGCATCGGCCTGGAACAGGTCGGTGCGCACCGGCCGTTGAACCCGATCCCCGGCAGCGACGCGTTGCTGGAGCGTATCGAGGCACTGCACCAGGAGCGCATCGCCTCGCTCGAGGCCGAGCGCTACAGCGATGCCGGCGAGCGCCGCGATCCGTTGCTGATCGAGGCGTTCCTCGTCGAAGGCATGGACATCCTGCTGGACGCCGAGGACCTGCTCGAGCGCTGGCACGAGCATCCGCAGGAGCGCCAGGAGCTGAGCGCGCTGCGCGAGGAACTCAGCGCTCTGGACCAGGGCGCCCGGCATGCCGAGCTGCCGCAGGTGGAAGAACTCTGCCAGGCCTTGCTGGCGCTCTACGATGCCGTCGAGGAAGGCCGCCTGGCGGTCAGCCCGGCGTTCTTCGAGGAAGCCCGCCAGGCCCATGAGGCGCTGATCGGGATGATGGACCAGGTCGCCGCCGGCCTGCAGGTCACGCCGCGTCCGGAGCGGGTCGCGGCCCTGCAGGAACTGTTGGAAGCGCCCGCCGCCGAGGCCGTTCCGTTCATCGACCCGGAGAGCCTAGGCGCCGACGATTTCCCCCCGGAAGACGAAGAACTGGCCCTCCCCGAGGCGGTCTTCGAAGAGGCCGGGACGCCTGCCGAGGAGACCGTACCGGCAGCGCCTGCACCGGCTCCCGGCCGCGAGCTGGACGAGGAAATGGTGTCGATCTTCCTCGAAGAGGCGGTGGACATCCTCGAAAGCGCCGGCCAGGCACTGGCCCAATGGCAGGCCGAGCCGGGCGCGCTGTCTTCGCTCAGCGCCCTGCAGCGCGACCTGCACACCCTCAAGGGCGGCGCACGAATGGCCGAGATCGCCGAGATCGGCGACCTGGCCCACGAGCTGGAGGCCCTCTATGAAGGACTGGTCGACCGCCGTTACCAGCACTCCCCGCAACTGGCCGGATTGCTGCAAGCCTGTCACGACCGCCTGGCCGAACAGCTCGACCAGTTGAGCGCCGGCCAGCCCCTGGCCGACCCGGACGACCTTATCCAGGCGATCCGCCGGTTCCGCCAGGGCCCGCTGGCCGAGGCCGCGACACCGGGCGAGGCGGAAAGCCCCGTCGAGGAACTCGTTGCACCGGCCGTCGAGGAGCCCGCCGCGCCTGCCGCGACGCAGCCGCCCGCTGCGGAGGCGTTCGAAGAGCGCGATCCCGAACTGGTGGAGATCTTCCTCGAGGAAGGCTTCGATATCCTCGACAGCGCTGCCGCCGCGTTGCAGCGCTGGATCGACGACGTCGACAACACCATCGAACTGGAAGCCTTGCAGCGCGACCTGCATACCCTCAAGGGCGGTGCGCGGATGGCCGAGATCGGCGAGATCGGCGACCTCGCCCATGAGCTTGAATTCCTCTACGAAGGCCTCTGCGGCGGACGCCTGCGCGCCAGCCCAGCCTTGTTCGGCCTGCTGCAGCGCTGCCACGACGAGCTGGCCGAGATGCTCGAGGCGGTGCGTGGCCATCGCACGCTGCCCGACGGGCAGGCGCTGATCGCGGAGATCAGGCGCCTGCGCAGCGATCCCGACGAGCAACTGAGCGTACCCACCAGCGTCAGCCTCAAGCCGCTGGCGGCGAAGGGTGCGGCGGCCGACGAGAGCGAGATCCTCGACATCTTCCTCGAGGAAGCCGACGACCTGCTGGAGAACCTCGAACTGGCGCTCGGCCGCTGGGACGGCGGCAACGGCGACGCCCAGCCGCTGGACGACCTGCTGCGGATCCTGCACACCCTCAAGGGCGGCGCGCGCCTGGCCGGGCAGACCGAGCTGGGCAACCTGGCCCACGACCTCGAGCAGCATCTCACCGATGCGCAGCAACAGGGCGCGCCGTGGCCGGACAGCCTGCTGCTGGATGCGCAGTCGGGGCTGGAAGGCCTGCAGCGGCAGGTCGACCTGTTGCGCGAGCAGCTGGCCGAGGACGACGAGGCCGGTGAACGGCCCGAGCCCGCCCAGGCGTTGGTCCAGGCCGACGATACCGACCGCGCGGTGGCCTCCGCGCTGGCCGAGCTGACCCGCCTGGCCCCGGCGGCCGGCGCGATCATGGCGGCCGAGGCGGCGCCTCCGGCCGCCCCGGCCACCACCCTGCCGTTCGTGCGCAAGGCCCAGGAAGCGGCCCAGGAGGCCGCTTCCCGGCGTGCCCCGCAGGAACTGGTGAAGGTGCCGGCGGAACTGCTGGAGAACCTGGTCAACCTGGCGGGCGAGACCTCGATCTTCCGCGGCCGGGTCGAGCAGCAGGTGAGCGACGTCGGCTTCACCCTCGGCGAGATGGAGTCCACCATCGAGCGGGTGCGCGACCAGTTGCGCCGCCTCGACACCGAGACCCAGGCGCAGATCCTCTCGCGTCATCAGGCCGATGCCGAACGCGCCGGCTACGAAGAATTCGACCCGCTGGAAATGGACCGCTATTCGCAGTTGCAGCAGCTCTCGCGCGCACTCTTCGAATCGGCCTCCGACCTTCTCGACCTGAAGGAAACCCTGGCGGCGAAGAACCGCGACGCGGAGACCCTGCTGCTGCAACAGGCGCGGGTCAACACCGAACTCCAGGAAGGCCTGATGCGCACCCGCATGGTGCCGTTCGATCGGCTGGTACCGCGTTTGCGGCGGATCGTCCGGCAGGTGGCCGGCGAACTCGGCAAGCAGGTCGAGTTCGTGGTCGGCAACGCCGACGGCGAGATGGATCGTACCGTCCTCGAACGCATCGTCGCGCCGCTGGAGCACATGCTGCGCAACGCCGTGGACCACGGCATCGAGTCCGGCGAGACACGCCGCGCGGCGGGCAAGCCGGAGCACGGTACGATCCGCCTGAACATCGGCCGCGAGGGCGGCGACATCCTCCTCACCCTCTCCGACGACGGCGCCGGCATCCGCCTCGACGCGGTACGGCGCAAGGCCATCGAGCGTGGCCTGATGAGCGCCGACAGCGACCTCAGCGATCATGAAGTGCTGCAGTTCGTGCTCGAGTCCGGCTTCTCCACCGCCGAAAAGGTCACCCAGATCTCCGGGCGCGGCGTCGGCCTCGACGTGGCCAACTCCGAGGTCAAGCAGCTCGGCGGCTCGGTGAGCATCCAGACCGAGCCGGGCCAGGGCACCCGCTTCAACGTGCGGCTGCCGTTCACCGTGTCGGTGAACCGGGCGCTGATGGTGCTATCCGGCGAGGATCTCTACGCGGTGCCGCTGAACACCATCGAGGGCATCGTGCGGGTTTCGCCCTACGAACTGGAGGCGCTCTACGACCAGCGCGGCGAGGCGGGGCTGGATACGCCCAGCTTCGAATACGCCGGGCAGTCCTACGAACTGAAGTACCTCGGCGAGCTGCTGAACAACGGCCAGGAACCCAAGCTGGTCGGCCAGTCGCTGCCCTTGCCGGTGATCCTGGTGCGCTCCTCGGAGCATGCGGTGGCGGTGCAGGTCGACTCGCTGGCCGGTTCCCGCGAGATCGTGGTGAAGAGCCTCGGACCGCAGTTCGCCGGGGTCGCCGGGATTTCCGGGGCGACCCTGCTCGGCGATGGCCGGGTGGTGGTGATCCTCGACCTGCTGGCGACCATCCGCTCCCGGCACGCGCTGCTCGGCCAGGAAAACCGTCGCGAACGCCTGGCGCTGCGCCAGGAAATGGCGGCGAGCGAAAGCGAGCAGCAGCGGCCGCCGCTGGTCATGGTGGTGGACGACTCGGTCACCGTGCGCAAGGTCACCACCCGCCTGCTGGAGCGCAACGGCATGAACGTGCTGACCGCGAAGGACGGCGTGGACGCCATCGCCCAGCTCCAGGAGCACCGTCCGGACATCCTCCTGCTGGACATCGAGATGCCGCGCATGGACGGTTTCGAGGTCGCCACCCTGGTGCGCCACGACGAGCGCCTGGGCAACCTGCCGATCATCATGATCACCTCGCGGACCGGCGAGAAACACCGCGAGCGCGCGCTGGGCATCGGCGTCAACCAGTACCTCGGCAAGCCTTACCAGGAAACCGAGCTGCTCGAAGCCATCCAGTCCCTGGTCGGCCAGCATGAGTGAGCGCGCCACGCCACGGGTCGCGGTGATCGCCGACACCTCGTTGCAGCGCCACGTGTTGCAACAGGCGCTGCTCGGCCATGGCTACGAGGTGGTGCTCAACGCCGACCCGGCCAGGGTCGACGACGCCGCGCTGGAGTGCGCGCCCGACCTGTGGCTGGTGGACCTGACCCAGCAGGACGACTCGCCGCTGCTGGACAGCCTGCTGGAGCAGGACCGTGCGCCGGTGCTGTTCGGCGAGGGCCACGCGCCGGAGCGGCATACCGAACATTACCCGCGCTGGGAGCGGCGGCTGATCGGCAAGCTGAAGCGCTTGATCGGCGACCCCAGCGATGGCGTTGGCGACAGCCTCGGCGCATTGCTCGACGAGGAGCGTCCGCCGCGCCTGGAGATTCCCGGCGACCTCGCGGCGATGCCGCTGCAGGCCGGCGAAGCGGCCCGCGAGGTGTGGCTGCTGGCGGCCTCGCTCGGCGGCCCGGCGGCGGTGAAGGCATTTCTCGACGCCTTGCCCGGCGGCCTGCCGATCGGCTTCCTCTATGCCCAGCACATCGACGCCAGCTTCGAGCAGAACCTGCCGCAGGCAGTCGGCCGGCACAGCCAGTGGCATGTGAAGAACGTCCGCGACGGTGAAGCGCTGCGTTGCGGTGAGGTCATGGTGGTGCCGGTGCTGCACGAACTCGGTTTCCACCACGATGGGCGACTGAAATGCAGCCAGCGTCCCTGGCCGGAACCCTACACCCCGTCCATCGACCAGATGATGCTCAACCTGGCCCAGCAGTTCGGGCCCGACTGCGGGGTGATCGTCTTCAGCGGCATGGGTAGCGACGGCAGCGCCGCTGCCGCCTACGTGCGGCGCCAGGGTGGCGAGGTATGGACCCAGCGCGCCGACAGTTGCGTCTGTTCGAGCATGCCGGACAGCTTGCGCGAAGCCGGTTACAGCAGTTTCAATGCCAGCCCCGCGAACTGGCCGAGGCATTGGTCAAGCATCTGGCCGCACGCTGCGCGCCGACAGGAGTCGAAACATGAACCAGGCCGTGATCGAGCAGGATGGCATGAGCCGGAACACCCCAGCCAACCCGACCCCGGACAGCCTCACCGGGCTGCTCCTGCCGCTGAGCGACCGCACCCTGCTGTTGCCCAACGTCGCCGTGGCCGAACTGATCGCCTATCGCAACCCGCAGGTCGCCGCCGGCGTGCCGCAGTGGTACCTGGGCCAGGTGGCCTGGCGCGACCTGCGCCTGCCGCTGCTGTCCTTCGAGGCGGCCTCCAGCGGCGAACAGCAGCCGGTACTCGGCAGCAGCGCGCGGGTGGTGGTCATCAACGCCCTCGGCGGACGACCCCATGTGAAATTCCTCGCCCTGCTGGTGCAGGGCATTCCGCGCTCGGTGCGGCTGGACGCCAATCTCGCGAGCACCGCCGCGCCGCTAGCGGCGCTGGAACTGGCGGCGGTGGACATCGGCGGCGAAACCGCGCGGATTCCGGACCTGGCCGGGCTCGAAGAGAAGCTCGCCGACGCCGGCCTGATCTGAGCCGTCCATGGCCGGCCTGCAACACGCGCGGATCGGCGCCTCCCTCGAGGTCGCCAGCGCCAGCCTGGCCGGGCACCGCTTCGAGAAGCACAGCCACGACGAGTTCGTCATCAGCGCCAACCTCTGCGGATTGGAAGATGTCTGGCTGGATGGCCGTACCTTCCAGGCCGACAGCGGCGACCTGACCCTCTACAACCCGGGGCAGATCCAGGGCGGCGGCGTCCGCGACGGCCAGCCCTGGCGCTTCGCCAGCCTCTATCTGCCTGCCGCCGAACTGGCGAGCAGCCTGGATCTTTCCTTCGTCGAGTTCGACCGCCCGCTGCTGCGCAATCCGGCGCTGGGCCGCGAGTTGGCCGCCAGCATCGAAGCCTTGCTGGCCAGCGACCGCTTCGCCCGCGAACGGGGCGAGGAGCGCCTGCTGGAGTTCCTCGGCCGCCTGCTGGCGGCGAGCGGCACCCGCCTGCCGCAGAGGGCCGATCCTGGGCGCCCGGCTGTCGCCCGCCTGCAGGCGCTGCTCGCCGAGCGCCTGGCCGAGCCGCCGGACCTGGATGGGATGGCGGAGCAGGTGGGCCTGTCGAAATACCACCTGCTGCGGGCGTTCAAGAAGGCCACCGGGCTCAGCCCGCGACAGTGGAGCATGCAATTGCGCACCCGCCGCGCCCTCGGCCTGTTACGCCGTGGCCTGGCGGTGGGCGAGGTGGCCCACGCCCTGGGCTTCGCCGACCAGAGCCACCTGACCCGTTACTTCACCAGCGCCTACGGCATTTCGCCGGGCCGCTACCAGCGCGCCGTGCGCGGCTGAACTGCGCAATCCGGTTCAAGTCGGCGCCGCCGCCGGCCGGGATAATCCGACGACCCACCACGGAGTCGTCGTTCCATGCTCGCCATCTTCCTCGCCGCCCTGCTGTTCGGTTTCGCCTTCAATGTTTCCCCTGGCGCGGTGTTCAGCGAAACGCTGCGCCGCGGTTTGACCGGCGGCTTCCGCCCGGCGTTGCTGGTGCAACTGGGGTCGCTGATCGGCGATGCCGTCTGGGCCCTGCTCGGGCTCACCGGGCTGGCGCTGCTGCTGGGCTACGAACAGGTGCGGATTCCCCTGACCCTGGCCTGTGCCGCCTACCTGGCCTGGCTCGGCGTGCAAGGCTTGCGCGACGCCTGGAGTCCGCCGCTGGCGGCGGAGGATGCCGGCGAGCAGGGGCGCAACGCCTTCGGCGCCGGCGCGGCGATCTCCCTGTCCAACCCGAAGAACGTGGTCTATTGGGGCGCCCTCGGCAGCGCCCTGGCGGGGATCGTCGACGGCACGCCGAACCAGGCGCAGTCGCTGGTGTTCTTCGCCGGTTTCATGCTCTCGTCGCTGATCTGGTGCTTTTGCTGCGCGGCGCTGGTGGACTGGCTGCGGCGTAACACCTCGCTGTTCTGGCACCGCGTCAGCTACGCCGGTTGCGGCGTGCTCCTGCTCGGCCTGGCGGGACTGGCGCTGCGCGGGCTGTAGCCGCGCCTCAGGCCGGCGCCAGGCGCCGCCGCAGCAGGCGTTGGCGCAGGCTTTCGAACCTGCCGAGGTCGACATGCCGGGCATGGTCGCCGACGACGATCCGGCCGTCGGGCAGCTCCGCCCAGTGCTGTAGTCCGCCCTCCAGGTCCAGTTCGCCGTAGCGGATGCGCAGCGCCCGGCCGGATTCGAGGTGCCAGAGCTGGGCGAGGTCCCGCGAGCGATGCGGTTCCAGCCACGGTGCCAGGAGCAGCCAGCCTCCGTCCAGGGCCTGGAGCTTCAGGTAGGGACCTTCGGCCAGGCCGTCCAGCGAGTGGCTGCGGATCTCGCCGCTGTCGAGCCGGCCTTCGCAGAGCGTTTCACGCTCCAGCCAGACGATGGTCCCGGGCGCCGCCGAGGTCGGTTGCGCCGGATCGGCGGGCAGATCCTTGCCGACGGGGAACGGCAGGGGCTGGATGCGTGCCTCGCGCCATTCGAAGAACTGCCCGCGGGAGAGCAGGCAGACGCGCTGGTCCGGAGTGGTGAAGACCGCCGGCGGATTCTCGATGGAGCGCCGCGCTTGCGGCACCTCGAAGAGCAACCGCGGTTCGTCGTTGCCCTGGGCGAAGCCCGGATAGAGGAAGAGCAGGCCGCGGTCGGCCAGGAGCAGGTCGTCCCCGGCCAGGCCGATGGCAAGTTCCGGGGTGCGGCGTTGGCGCAACGACTGCGCCGGCGGCAGCGGCAAGGGCGGTAGTTCGGGCGTCAACGAGGCGAGGTCGCGGGAGCGATGCAGCCAGGCGTAGGGGCTTCCCGAACGGGTCATCCTGACCCAGGCGTGCAGGCCGTCCGCCGAACTGGCCCGGCAGAGCAACGCGCCCTGGGTTTCCTCCGCGCCATCGGGCAGGCGTTGCAGCCTGGGCCATTGGCGCAGGTCCAGCAGGTTGCGGCTGTCCTCGCCCGGCAGGCGGGCGATGGCCAGGCCGGGCGCCAGGTGCTCGGCGTGTTCGAGGCAGATGTAGGCCGAAGCCGGCGCCAGGCCGGCCGGCGCGGCGGCGGGGAGGGCCGCCCGGGCGCCCTCGGGGGCGTCTTCCTGGCGCAGCGTGCGGGCGTTGTGGCCCTGCGCTGCGAGCGCATCGAAGAGGCGCCGGCTGTGGGTGGCGCCGACCACATACAGGTTCAGGCTGTCGTCTTCGTCCAGGCGTTCCACCAACGCCAGTCCCAGGGATTCCAGCTCCTGGCCGAGGGCTGGCAGGAAATCCTCGGGAAGGTCGTCGCGCAGGCGCTCCAGCAGCGTCTCCAGTGCGGCGGAGGCCAACTGCGGGAAGCGTCCGGCATAGTCTCGGCGGAGTACGCCGAGCACGTCGGGCAGGCGGATCTTCCAATCGAAGGTAACGGGCGTGTCCATGCGTGCGATCCGTTGCGAAGGGGGTTGCGCAACGGTATTCACTGGCTGTCGCCGTTGTAAAGCGGCGGGAGAGATATCAGGCGAAGTCGCCCCAGAGTTGCTGGGCCACCGCCAACGCTACCACCGGCGCGGTCTCGGTGCGCAGCACTCGCGGGCCGAGGCGCGCGGCGTGGAAACCGGCCGCCTGCGCCTGCTCGACCTCGGCATCGCTCAGGCCGCCTTCGGGACCCACCAGGAAGGCCAGGCGCGACGGCGGCGCATGGCTGGCCAGGGGGGCGGCTACTGGGTGCAGGACCAGCCTGAGGTCATCGTCCCGCCCGCGCAGCCAGTCCTCCAGGGCCAGCGGCGGATGGATCAGCGGCAGGCTCGAACGGCCGCACTGCTCGCAGGCGCTGATCGCCACCTGGCGCCAGTGTTGCAGGCGCTTGTCGGCGCGCTCGTCCTTCAGGCGCACTTCGCAACGCTCGCTGACGATCGGGGTGATTTCCGCCACCCCCAGCTCGGTGGCCTTCTGGATCGCCCAGTCCATCCGCTCGCCGCGCGACAGGCCTTGCCCCAGGTGGATACGCAGGGGCGAGTCGGGCTGGCCGGCGAACTGCTCGCGGAGTTCGACGCGGACATTCTTCTTGCCGACCTCGACCAGCTCGCCGAGGTATTCCCGGCCGCTGCCGTCGAACAGTTGCACGGCGTCGCCCGTGGCGTGCCGCAGCACGCGGCCGATGTAGTGGGCCTGGGTCTCGGGCAGGTCGTGCTGGCCGAGGGCGAGGGGCTGGTCGACGAAGAAGCGGGACAGGCGCATGGCGATTCGAGGGTAGTGGCGACAGGCGCGCAGTTTACTGCCTGCCGCGGGGCGCTGGAACCGGCCCCCTCGGGACGAAGGGGCGGCGACGTTCAGCCCGGATCGCGGTGGTCCGGGTGGAAGTCGCTGACCGCCACGCTGACCGCGTCGCGGGTGGCGATGTCGATGCCTTCGCTGGCCACCTCGGCGAGGAAGTCGATCTGCTCCGGGGTAATCACGTAGGGCGGCAGGAAATACACCACGCTGCCCAGCGGGCGCAGCAGCGCGCCGCGCTCCAGGCCATGCTGGAAGACCTTCAGGCCGCGGCGCTCCTGCCAGGGGTAGGGCGTCCTGGACGCCTTGTCCTGGACCATTTCGATGGCCAGGACCATCCCGGTCTGGCGCACCTCGGCGACATGCGGGTGGTCGGCCAGGTGCGCGGTGGCCCTGGCCATGTGGGTGGACAGCGCGCGGTTGGCCTCGATCACCTTGTCTTCCTCGAAGATGTCCAGGGTCGCCAGGGCGGCGGCGCAGGCCAGCGGGTTGCCGGTATAGGTGTGCGAGTGGAGGAAGGCGCGCAGGGTCTGGTAGTCGTCGTAGAAGCCCCGGTAGATGGTCTCGCTGGTCAGCACCGCGGACATCGGCAGGTAGCCGCCGGTGAGGGCCTTGGACAGGCAGAGGAAATCCGGGGCGATGCCGGCCTGCTCGCAGGCGAACATCGTCCCGGTGCGGCCGAAGCCCACCGCGATCTCGTCGTGGATCAGGTGCACGCCATAGCGGTCGCAGGCTTCGCGCAGCAGCTTGAGGTAGACCGGATGGTACATGCGCATGCCGCCGGCGCCCTGGATCAGCGGTTCGATGATGACCGCGGCGATCTCGTCGTGCCCTTCGGCCAGGGTGCGCTCCATGTGGGCGAACATGTTCCGCGAATGCTCTTCCCAGCACATGCCGTCCGGACGCAGGAAGCAGTCCGGGCTGGGCACCTTGATGGTGTCCAGCAGCAGCGACTTGTAGGTTTCGGTGAACAGCGCCACGTCGCCCACCGACATCGCCGCGATGGTTTCGCCGTGGTAGCTGTTGGTCAGGGTGACGAAGCGCTTCTTGCGCGGCCTGCCGCTATTGAGCCAGAAGTGGTAGCTCATCTTCAGCGCGACCTCGATGCCCGCCGAGCCGCTGTCGGCGTAGAACACCCGGTCGAGCCCCGGCGGGGTGATCTTCACCAGTCGCTCCGACAGCTCGATCACCGGCTGGTGGCTGAATCCGGCGAGGATCACGTGCTCCAACTGGTCGACCTGGTCCTTGATGCGCTGGTTGATGCGCGGGTTGGCGTGGCCGAACACATTGACCCACCAGGAACTGACCGCGTCGATGTAGCGCTTGCCTTCGAAATCCTCCAGCCAGACGCCTTCGCCGCGGCGGATCGGGATCACCGGCAGGCGTTCGTGGTCTTTCATCTGGGTACAGGGATGCCAGAGTACGTTCAGGTCGCGCTGCATCCAGTCGGCGTTAAGGCCCATGGGCTGTCTCCTCGGATCGATCGGCAAAGCCTATGCAATGGGGGTGAGATGAACAACCCGGTGGGTTGGGACACATCCGACAGCAGCCGCCGACGGACTCCTATGGTGGCCCAAACGGCTCTGGCGTATGCTGCGCGCCGTTGCGTCTTTGCTTTTTTTCTGGGGAGTCCGGTATGTCGTTAAGGTGGCTGCGCGCCGCGGCGTTTCTCATGTTGGGGGTGTTCAGCGCGATGGCGCTGGGCAAGGATAGACAGCCTACGGCGATCGTCGTCGGCGCGGGCCTGGCAGGCCTGAGCGCGGCCTACGAATTGCAGAAGGACGGCTGGCAGGTCACGGTGCTCGAGGCGCGGCCGCAGGTGGGCGGGCGTTCCGGCCTGGCCACCAGCGAATGGGTCGGCAACCAGAAGGTCCAGCCCACGCTCAATGCCTACCTGGACACCTTCAAGCTGAAGCCGGTGCCGGCGCCGGACTTCGTCCGCACCCCCAGCTACCTGATCGACGGCCTGTACTACAGCAGCAGCGATCTCGCGCTCAAGCAGCCGAACGTCGCCGCCGACCTCAAGCGCTTCGAGTCGACCCTGGACGATCTCTCGGCATCGATCTCCGATCCGCTCAACCCCGCCTCGAGCAATACCCTGTTCGCCCTCGACCAGATGAACGCCGCGCGCTGGCTGGACAAGCTGAACCTGTCGCCGACCGCGCGCCTGCTGGTCAACCAGCGTATCCGCTCGCGCTACGACGAACCGTCGCGCCTGTCGCTGCTCTACCTCGCCCAGCAGGGCCGCGCCTACCGTGGCGTCGACGACCGCGACCTGCGCGCGGCGCGCCTGCCCGGCGGCAGCCAGGTGCTGGCGGAAGCCTTCGTCAAGCAGATCAAGACGATCAAGACCAAATCCAAGGTGTCGAGCATCGTCCAGGCCAAGGACGGCGTCGCCGTCAAGGCCGGCAGCGAGACCTACAAGGCCGACTACGTGGTTCTCGCCGTGCCGCTGAAGGCGCTCGGCCAGATCCAGATGACCCCGTCCCTGAGCGGTACCCAGATGTCCGCGCTGAAGGGCACCAACTATGGCTGGCGCGACCAGATCCTGCTGAAGTTCAAGCGCCCGGTGTGGGACGACAAGTCGCGCCTCTCCGGCGAGATCTTCAGCGACCAGGGCCTGGGCATGATCTGGGTCGAGCCGGCGCTGAAAGGCGGCGCCAACGTGCTGATCAACCTGTCCGGCGACAACGCCCGCGTGCTGCAGGCTTTCGGCGACCGGCAGATGGTCGACCAGGTGCTGATCCGCATGAACAAGTTCTATCCGAAGATGCGCGGTGCCTTCGCCGGCTACGAAATTCGTCGCTACAGCGCCGACCCGGGCACCGGCGGTTCCTACCTGGCCTACGGTCCGGGCCAGGTGACGCGCTTCTGGCGGATCTGGGAACAGCCGCTGTCGCGGGTCGCCTTCGCCGGCGAGCACACCGATGCGCTGTACCCCGGCACCATCGAGGGGGCGCTGCGCAGCGGCAAGCGCGCCGCCAGCCAGGTGCGCGACCTGTACGCCGGCAAGACTCCGGTGATCGAGGGCGCACCGATGGTGGCGAAGGCCGAGAAGGTAGCCGCACCGACGACCGGCGGCGAGAAGAAGAACCCGTTCGCCTGGTTCACCCGCCTGTTCGATTGATCCCCTTCGCCGGCGCCGGAAGCTCCGGCGCCTTGCGCTTCCCGGTTCGCAGCGCAATCCAGGGTTTTTTCTTAGCCTGCGAACCTATCTTGTGAATCGATGTTTCAAAGCAGAATTTTCTGCTTTAACTCGATGGATTTGCCGCTAGTCTTGAGGCTTCGCTTTTCAAGGAAGTTTTTCATGCAGTGGCGCAATACCTCATCCCGTTACGGCGTATTCAGCCTGTTCCTGCACTGGGGCAGCGCGCTGGTGGTCTTCGGCCTGTTCGGCCTGGGCCTGTGGATGCGCGAACTGAGCTATTACGACCCCTGGTACCACCCCGCGCCGGCGCTGCATAAAAGCATCGGCATCCTGCTGGCCATCGCCCTGCTGGTGCGGATCGTCTGGCGTTTCGTCAGCCCGCCGCCGCCGGCGCCGGTCAACCACGGTCCGCTCACGCGGGTAGCGAGCAAGCTCGGCCACCTCGCGCTGTACGGGCTGCTGCTGGCGGTGATCGTCGCGGGCTACCTGATTTCCACCGCCGACGGCGAACCGATCAGCGTATTCGGCTGGTTCTCCGTGCCGGCGACCCTCAGCGGGCTGCCCGACCAGGCGGACGTCGCGGGTGAAATCCATCTCTACCTGGCCTGGGCGCTGGTGGTCTTCGCCGTCCTCCATGCCCTGGCCGCCCTCAAGCATCACTTCGTCGACCGCGACCCGACCCTAAAGCGCATGCTCGGTCGCTCGTCGAATGATCAACAACCACGTTAAGGAGAATGTCCATGCTGAAGAAGACCCTTGCCGCGCTGGCGCTCGGCTCCGCACTGTTCACCGCCGGCCAGGCAATGGCCGCGGACTACAAGATCGACAAGGAAGGCCAGCACGCCTTCATCGAGTTCCGCATCAAGCACCTGGGCTATAGCTGGCTGTACGGCCGCTTCAACGACTTCGACGGCAGCTTCACCTTCGACGAGAAGAACCCGTCGGCCGACAAGGTCAAGGTGACCATCAACACCAACAGCGTGGACACCAACCATGCCGAGCGTGACAAGCACCTGCGCAGCGGTGATTTCCTCAACGTCAGCAAGAACCCGACCGCTACCTTCGAATCCACCGAAGTGAAGGCCAACGGCGACAGCGCCGACATCACCGGCAACCTGACCCTGAACGGCGTGACCAAGCCGGTCACCATCAAGGCCAAGCTGATCGGCCAGGGCGACGACCCGTGGGGCGGCTACCGTGCCGGCTTCGAAGGCAGCGCCACCCTGAAGCTGAAAGACTTCGGCATCAAGATGGACCTCGGCCCGGCATCCCAGGAAGTCGAGCTGCTGCTCTCCGTCGAAGGCATTCGCCAGTAAGCGGATACCTGAAACGAAAAACGCCGGCGATCGCCGGCGTTTTTCATTGTGCTTCGAAAAGAATGTTCTTAAATATCCTCAAGCGGTTGCGCGGCCAGGCATTGGTCGAGGAGATGCACCAGGGTGGCTTGTTCCTCCGGGGTGAGCGGGGCAAACAACTCGTCATGCACGCGTGACATGATGGCTTCCGCATGCTGGTGGATGGCCAGCCCCTCGTCGGTGAGGAAGAGCTGGAAGCTGCGCTGGTCGCTGGGGTTGCGCTCGCGGCGGACCAGGTTTCTTCCCTCCAGCTCGCGGATCTTCCGGGTGATCAGTGCCTTGTCGCGGCACATCTGGCGTCCCAGGTCCTGCAGGTTCAGCCCGCGTTGTTCGTCGATAAGCTTCAATACATGGACGTCGGGCGGGGTCAGGTCGAGTCGCTGGCAATCGAGCTCGCTCTGGATGCGCGTCCGTACATGCTGGAAGACCGCCATCAGCGCGGGCATCAGGTCGGGATTCACGGGGTAGTTCATTGGTTTGGCCGAGTAAACCTAATGTAAATGTGGTTGATCCAGTCAACTATTTTGCTTATTTTAGTTGACCTTATCAACCTTGTTTCAGGTTCTGAATATGGGCCATGGCGCCGGGTGGATAACCGGCCATCGAGCTAAAACGTTTCAGGTGTTTTCACGCGAGGCTTTCGGACGTTTACAAACACCTATGAATGTAAGTATTTTGCCTGCCTTCTTCGAGCCGGTGCAGCGCCTTCACGCTGCATCGGCCGCTTTCGCTCATGAGGACAACGCTATGCAACGAACGCCAGCCATGCGTGTACTGGTTCCGGCCCTGCTGGTCGCGATTTCGGCCCTTTCCGGGTGCGGAAAAAGCGAGGCGCCGCCGCCGGCGCAAACGCCGGAGGTCGGAATCGTGACCCTGGAAGCGCAGACGGTGACCCTGAATACTGAGCTGCCGGGCCGGACCAATGCGTTCCGCATCGCCGAGGTGCGTCCCCAGGTGAACGGCATCATCCTCAAGCGCCTGTTCAAGGAAGGCAGCGACGTCAAGGCCGGGCAGCAGCTCTACCAGATCGACCCCGCCACCTACGAGGCCGACTACCAGAGCGCCCAGGCCAACCTGGCCTCGACCCAGGAGCAGGCCCAGCGCTACAAGCTGCTGGTCGCCGACCAGGCCGTGAGCAAGCAGCAGTACGCCGACGCCAATGCCGCCTACCTGCAGTCCAAGGCGGCGGTGGAACAGGCGCGGATCAACCTGCGCTACACCAAGGTGCTGTCGCCGATCTCCGGCCGCATCGGCCGTTCCGCGGTGACCGAAGGCGCCCTGGTGACCAACGGCCAGGCCAACGCGATGGCCACCGTGCAACAGCTCGACCCGATCTACGTCGACGTCACCCAGCCGTCCACCGCCCTGCTGCGCCTGCGCCGCGAACTGGCCAGCGGCCAGTTGGAGCGCGCCGGCGACAACGCTGCGAAGGTCTCCCTGAAGCTGGAGGACGGTAGCCAATACCCGCTGGAAGGCCGCCTCGAATTCTCCGAGGTTTCCGTCGACGAAGGCACCGGCTCGGTCACCATCCGCGCCGTGTTCCCCAACCCGAACAACGAGCTGCTGCCCGGCATGTTCGTTCACGCGCAGTTGCAGGAAGGCGTCAAGCAGAAGGCCATCCTCGCTCCGCAGCAAGGCGTGACCCGCGACCTCAAGGGCCAGGCTACCGCGCTGGTGGTGAACGCGCAGAACAAGGTCGAGCTGCGGGTGATCAAGGCCGACCGGGTGATCGGCGACAAGTGGCTGGTCACCGAAGGCCTGAACGCCGGCGACAAGATCATTACCGAAGGCCTGCAGTTCGTGCAGCCGGGTGTCGAGGTGAAGACCGTGCCGGCGAAGAATGTCGCGTCCGCGCAGAAGGCCGACGCCGCTCCGGCGAAAACCGACAGCAAGGGCTGATCAAGGGGATTCGTAATGTCGAAGTTTTTCATTGATAGGCCCATTTTCGCGTGGGTGATCGCCTTGGTGATCATGCTCGCGGGCGGCCTGTCGATCCTCAGTCTGCCGGTCAACCAGTACCCGGCCATCGCCCCGCCGGCCATCGCCGTGCAGGTGAGCTACCCGGGCGCCTCGGCCGAGACGGTGCAGGACACCGTGGTCCAGGTGATCGAGCAGCAGATGAACGGGATCGACAATCTGCGCTACATCTCCTCGGAGAGTAACTCCGACGGCAGCATGACCATCACCGTGACCTTCGAACAGGGCACCGACCCCGACATCGCCCAGGTCCAGGTGCAGAACAAGCTGCAACTGGCCACCCCGCTGCTGCCGCAGGAAGTGCAGCGCCAGGGGATCCGGGTGACCAAGGCGGTGAAGAACTTCCTCATGGTGGTCGGTGTGGTTTCCACCGACGGCAGCATGACCAAGGAAGACCTGTCGAACTACATCGTTTCCAACATCCAGGACCCGCTCTCGCGGACCAAGGGCGTCGGTGACTTCCAGGTGTTCGGCTCGCAGTACTCGATGCGCATCTGGCTCGACCCGGCCAAGCTGAACAGCTACCAGCTGACCCCCGGCGACGTGAGCAGCGCGATCCAGGCGCAGAACGTGCAGATTTCCTCCGGCCAGCTCGGCGGCTTGCCGGCGGTCAAGGGCCAGCAGCTCAACGCCACCATCATCGGCAAGACCCGCCTGCAGACCGCGGAGCAATTCGAGAACATCCTGCTCAAGGTCAATCCCGACGGTTCCCAGGTGCGCCTGAAGGACGTCGCCGATGTAGGCCTGGGCGGCCAGGACTACAGCATCAACGCGCAGTTCAACGGCAGCCCGGCGTCCGGTATCGCGATCAAGCTGGCCACCGGCGCCAACGCGCTGGATACCGCTAAGGCGATCCGCCAGACCATCGCCAACCTGGAACCGTTCATGCCGCAGGGCATGAAGGTGGTCTACCCGTACGACACCACCCCGGTGGTCTCGGCCTCGATCCATGAGGTAGTGAAGACCCTCGGCGAGGCGATCCTCCTCGTGTTCCTGGTGATGTACCTGTTCCTGCAGAACTTCCGCGCCACGCTGATCCCGACCATCGCCGTACCGGTGGTGCTGCTGGGGACCTTCGGCGTGCTCGCCGCGTTCGGCTTCTCGATCAACACCCTGACCATGTTCGGCATGGTGCTGGCCATCGGCTTGCTGGTGGACGACGCCATCGTGGTGGTGGAGAACGTCGAGCGGGTGATGGCCGAGGAAGGCCTGTCGCCAAGGGAGGCGGCGCGCAAGTCCATGGGCCAGATCCAGGGCGCGCTGGTCGGTATCGCCATGGTGCTCTCGGCGGTATTCCTGCCGATGGCGTTCTTCGGCGGCTCCACCGGGGTGATCTACCGGCAGTTCTCCATCACCATCGTGTCGGCCATGGCCCTCTCGGTGATCGTGGCGCTGATCCTCACCCCGGCGCTCTGCGCGACCATGCTCAAGCCGATCGAGAAAGGCGACCATGGCGAGCACAAGGGCGGCTTCTTCGGCTGGTTCAACCGGATGTTCCTTTCCACCACCCACGGCTACGAGCGGGGCGTGGCGTCGATCCTCAAGCATCGCGCGCCGTACCTGCTGATCTACGTGGTGATCGTGGCCGGGATGATCTGGATGTTCACCCGCATTCCCACCGCGTTCCTCCCCGACGAGGACCAGGGCGTACTGTTCGCCCAGGTACAGACCCCGCCGGGCTCCAGCGCCGAGCGTACCCAGGTGGTGGTGGACTCGATGCGCGAATACCTGCTGGAGAAGGAAAGCTCTTCGGTCAGCTCGGTGTTCACCGTGACCGGCTTCAACTTCGCCGGCCGCGGCCAGAGTTCGGGCATGGCGTTCATCATGCTCAAGCCCTGGGAAGAGCGTCCCGGTGGTGAGAACAGCGTGTTCGAGCTGGCCAAGCGCGCGCAGATGCACTTCTTCAGCTTCAAGGACGCGATGGTGTTCGCCTTCGCGCCGCCGTCGGTACTGGAACTGGGTAACGCCACCGGCTTCGACCTGTTCCTCCAGGACCAGGCGGGCGTCGGCCACGAGGTCCTGCTCCAGGCGCGCAACAAGTTCCTCATGCTCGCCGCGCAGAACCCGGCGCTGCAACGCGTGCGCCCCAACGGCATGAGCGACGAACCGCAGTACAAGCTGGAGATCGACGACGAGAAGGCCAGCGCCCTCGGCGTGTCCCTCGCCGACATCAACAGCACCGTGTCCATCGCCTGGGGTTCCAGCTACGTCAACGACTTCATCGACCGTGGCCGGGTCAAGCGGGTCTACCTGCAGGGCAGGCCGGACGCGCGGATGAACCCGGACGACCTGAGCAAGTGGTACGTGCGCAACGACAAGGGCGAGATGGTGCCGTTCAACGCCTTCGCCACCGGCAAGTGGGAATACGGTTCGCCGAAGCTGGAGCGCTACAATGGCGTGCCGGCGATGGAGATCCTCGGCGAGCCGGCGCCCGGCCTGAGTTCCGGTGACGCCATGGCGGCGGTCGAGGAGATCGTCAAGCAATTGCCGAAAGGCGTTGGCTACTCCTGGACCGGCCTGTCCTACGAGGAGCGCTTGTCCGGCTCGCAGGCGCCGGCGCTGTATGCGCTGTCGCTGCTGGTGGTGTTCCTCTGCCTGGCGGCCCTGTACGAAAGCTGGTCGATTCCGTTCTCGGTGATGCTGGTGGTGCCGTTGGGCGTGATCGGCGCGCTGCTGGCGACGTCCATGCGCGGCCTGTCCAACGACGTGTTCTTCCAGGTGGGCCTGTTGACGACCATCGGCCTGTCGGCGAAGAACGCCATTCTCATCGTGGAGTTCGCCAAGGAGCTGCACGAGCAGGGCAAGGACATCGTCGAGGCGGCCATCGAGGCCTGCCGCATGCGTCTGCGGCCGATCGTGATGACCTCCCTGGCGTTCATCCTCGGTGTGGTTCCGCTGGCGATCTCCACCGGCGCCGGCTCGGGCAGCCAGCATGCGATCGGTACCGGCGTGATCGGCGGCATGGTCACTGCGACCGTCCTGGCGATCTTCTGGGTACCGCTGTTCTACGTGGCGGTCAGCACGCTGTTCAAGGACGAGGCGTCCAAGCAGCAGGCTGAGGCCGAAAAGGGGCAATGATATGAAAAGGTCCTTCCTTTCCCTGGCGGTAGCCGCTGTCGTTCTGTCCGGCTGCTCGCTGATTCCCGACTACCAGCGCCCCGAGGCGCCGGTAGCCGCGGCCTACCCGCAAGGGCAGGCCTACGGGCAGAACACCGGCGCGGCGGCCGTTCCGGCCGCCGACATCGGCTGGCGCGAGTTCTTCCGCGACCCGCAGTTGCAGCAACTGATCGGCGTGGCGCTGGAAAACAACCGCGACCTGCGGGTCGCCGCGTTGAACGTCGAGGCCTTCCGGGCGCAGTACCGCATCCAGCGGGCCGACCTGTTCCCGCGGATCGGCGTGGATGGTAGCGGCACCCGCCAGCGTTTGCCGGGCGACCTGTCGACCACCGGCAGTCCGGCGATTTCCAGCCAGTACGGGGTGACCCTGGGCACTACCGCCTGGGAACTCGATCTCTTCGGCCGCCTGCGCAGCCTGCGCGACCAGGCCCTGGAGCAGTACCTGGCGACCGAACAGGCGCAGCGCAGCGCGCAGACCACCCTGGTGGCCAGCGTGGCGACCGCCTACCTGACGCTGAAGGCCGACCAGGCGCAGTTGCAACTGACCAAGGACACCCTGGGCACCTACCAGAAGAGTTTCGACCTGACCCAGCGCAGCTACGACGTCGGCGTCGCCTCCGCGCTCGACCTGCGCCAGGCGCAGACCGCCGTGGAAGGCGCCCGCGCGACCCTGGCGCAGTACACCCGCCTGGTAGCCCAGGACCAGAATGCGCTGGTCCTGCTGCTGGGCTCCGGGATCCCGGCGAACCTGCCGCAAGGCCTGGGCCTGGACCAGACCCTGCTGACCGAAGTGCCGGCGGGTCTGCCGTCGGACCTGCTGCAACGGCGCCCGGACATCCTCGAGGCCGAGCACCAGCTCATGGCCGCCAACGCCAGCATCGGCGCCGCGCGCGCGGCGTTCTTCCCGAGCATCAGCCTGACCGCCAACGCCGGCACCATGAGCCGCCAGCTGTCCGGCCTGTTCGACGCCGGTTCGGGCTCCTGGTTGTTCCAGCCGTCGATCAACCTGCCGATCTTCACCGCCGGCAGCCTGCGCGCCAGCCTGGACTACGCGAAGATCCAGAAGGACATCAACGTCGCGCAGTACGAGAAGGCGATCCAGACCGCCTTCCAGGAAGTCGCCGACGGTCTGGCCGCGCGCGGTACCTTCACCGAGCAGTTGCAGGCACAGCGCGATCTGGTCAAGGCCAGCGACGAGTACTACCAGCTCGCCGACAAGCGCTACCGCACGGGGGTGGACAACTACCTGACCCTGCTCGACGCGCAACGCTCGCTGTTCACCGCGCAGCAGCAACTGATCACCGACCGCCTCAACCAGCTGACCAGCGAGGTCAACCTGTACAAGGCCCTCGGCGGCGGCTGGAACCAGCAGACCGTGACCCAGCAGCAGACCGCGAAGAAGGAAGATCCGCAGGCCTGATCGCCTTCCGCGCCATGCAAGAACGCCGACCCTAGGGTCGGCGTTTTTTTATCCTCGCGGAAGTCGGCGGGTCCGCGTCACGGACCCGCTCGGCCTTAGCGGTTGCGGGTCAGCAGTGCGGGGCGCTCGCCCTTGCGCCGCGGCTCCAGCTCGTCGAGCTGCTCGGCGGTGGGGAAGCGATCCATGCGCACCAGGTCGCGCTTGTTGATCACCACCGGCTGGCGGCTCGGCTGCTTGCCGGTGCCGTACTCGGACGGCTCGCGCAGCGGCGCGTCGCTCATCCGCGAGGCATTCTCGCGACCCTGGCCGCGCGGCTTGCTGGCGCGCGGTTTCTTCGCCTTGCCCTGGCCGGCACCCTGACCGCGAGCGCCGCCTTGAGCGGCGCCCTGGCTCTTGCCGCGAGCTTGGCCCTGGCCTTGGCCACGACCCTGCTGGCCGGTACCGCCCTGGGGTTTCTGCTGGCCACCGCGGCGTCCGCGTCCCTTGTTTTCCTGGCCCTGGTAGGGGCTGACGTAGTCGGCGCGGTTGCCGAAATTGTCGAAGTCGTCGTCGAGGAACTCTTCCGGATCGCGATTACCGTCGACTTCCGGCGGCCGATTGGGCTTGGCCGGACGCGCTTCGCGGCTCTGCCGCGGCTGCTGCGCTTGGCCGGCCTCGCGGTTTTCCTTGTTCTTGCCACCGCGACGGCGGCGCTTGCCGGCCGGCTTCTCGGTACCGTCCTGGGCCGCAGCGACATTGCTGTCGGGGTTGCTCGCCTGGGCGTCTTTCGGCTTGCGCTCGCGGCTGCTGCGCCGTTCCTTGTCGCGGCGCGGCTGCTTCTGCGGCGCTTCGCGGGGCTCCGGCTGGGCCACCTCGGGCAGCACGGCCTCGGGGTCGAAACCCTGGGCATCGCCATCGGGAATACGCTGTCTGGTCATCTTCTCGATGGCCTTGAGCAGCTTCTCTTCGTCCGGCGCCACCAGCGAGATCGCCTCGCCGCTGCGTCCGGCTCGGCCGGTACGGCCGATGCGGTGGACGTAGTCTTCCTCGACGTTGGGCAGTTCGTAGTTGACCACATGGGGCAACTGGTCGATATCCAGGCCGCGGGCGGCGATGTCGGTCGCCACCAGGATGCGCACGTCGTTGGCCTTGAAGTCGGCCAGCGCCTTGGTCCGCGCGTTCTGGCTCTTGTTGCCATGGATCGCGGCGGCCGGCAGGCCGTGCTTGGTCAGGTACTCGGCGAGACGGTTGGCGCCGTGCTTGGTACGGGTGAAGACCAGCACCTGTTCCCAGGCGCCGACGGTCACCAGGTGCGCCAGCAGGGCGCGCTTCTGCGGCGCCGGCAGGCGGAACACGCGTTGCTCGATGCGCTCGACCGTGGTGTTCGGCGGCGTTACCTCGATGCGTTCCGGGTTGTGCAGGAGCTTGTTGGCGAGGTCGACGATGTCTTTCGAGAAGGTAGCCGAGAACAGCAGGTTCTGGCGCTTGGGCGGCAGCTTGGCGAGAACCTTCTTCACATCGTGGATGAAGCCCATGTCGAGCATGCGGTCGGCTTCGTCGAGGACGAGGATTTCCACGTGGGACAGGTCGACCTTGTTCTGCCCGGCCAGGTCGAGCAGGCGGCCGGGGCAGGCGACGAGTACGTCGACGCCCTTGGCCAGGGCCTGGATCTGCGGGTTCATGCCAACCCCGCCGAAGATGCAGGTGCTGTTCAGCGGCAGGTCGCGGGCGTAGACCTTGAAGCTGTCATGCACCTGGGCGGCCAGCTCACGGGTCGGGGTCAGTACCAGCACGCGCGCCTGGCGCGGGCCGTGGCGGTGTTCGCGGTCGGGATGACCGGCGGGGAACAGGCGCTCCAGTACCGGCAGGGCGAAACCACCGGTCTTGCCGGTGCCGGTCTGTGCCGCAACCATCAGGTCGCGACCTTGCAACACGGCGGGAATCGCCCGCTGTTGCACGGGAGTGGGCTGGCTGTAGCCCGCAGCCTCCACAGCGCGGGCAAGCGCCTCGGAGAGTCCGAGGGAAGAAAAGGACATGCGGGTTTTCCTATATGGGCCGGGGCGAGGCCGGCTGCTGTGAAATCACCAAGTTCTGCGAACTCCTGTCTACCTTCGGGCCCTGTCGGCCAGGGCGGAAGGTCTGGCCGCGGCGCTGCGTATGCGCTCGGTGGCCGGTGTCGAACGGGTGCCCTCGCGGGCATGGCCGCGCACCTGGTCGGGGGCGCTGGCCGGTTCGCTCCCGGCCCTGGGTGGGGGGGCCGGGGGCAGCGTCAACGGAGGGCTGCGGTCAGAGCAGGTCACGCTGGCGCAAATGCTGGCGGATCTCGTTGGCCCGGGAGCCAAGGAGGTTGCGCAGCAAGCTGTGATTCAGCCAATCCTCGATTTGTTCCGCAATCGGTTCCTGCGGATAGCGTTCGATGGCATTGGTCGCGGCTTTCTCCCACCAGACGGGGCCGCAGGCCCGGTCGAACTCGTTACTGTATTCGTGGCAACCGTAGAGCAGTTCGATACTGAACTGGCGCATCGGAGCCGGCAACGGCAGGGTTCCCAGCTTGTACAGCAGACGCTTGGCACGCGGTGGGCGTGGCAGTCGATCGGTCACCTTGAGGGTGTCGTCGAGGGCTGCAGCGCTGAGAAGGGAGGAACCGTGCTTGCACAACCAGGCCTGGATCTTCGCGCGGAACAGCTGTTTCCGGCTCCAGTAATGGTGGATCAGGTCGGTACAACCCACCAGCTCCAGCCGCTTGTGGGCGGCGACGGCCAGGACGAATTCCTCAAGAGTATAGGCACCGTTGGCAATTGGATAGAGTTCATCCATTAATTCCAACGAACGGTCGAGTATTTTCGCCTCTTCCCGAGGCAGGCCGATGACGCCGGAGTTGAGCTGGTGCATCTCGTCGTCGGCCCAGCCGCGCTCGAACAGGTAGGGCGAGAGGTCGCGGTAGAGCGGGAAGTTACGGTGTTCGCCATAGCGCGCGCCGATCGCGTTGCACAGCAGGCTGCCGGGCTGGATGCGGTCGAACAGGCGCAGGGGCGAACTGTGGAAGAAGGTATCGGTGTCGATCAGCAATGCCTGGTCGGCGTCTTCCAGGGCGTCGCGCAGGGCCACGTGCTTGGCGCGGAAGTGATAGCCGTGCGGTTGGCACCAGGCGACCAACTCCTCGGCCGTCACTTCGCGGACCTGCACCGGCAGGCCGGCGTAGGGACTGGGGTCGTCGGTATAGACCCTGACCGTCAGGCCATGCGCCGCCCCGTCGCGGAGGTGGGCGAAGGCGCTGGCGATGCTGAACAGGGCTTCCTGGTGGTAGGTCTGTCGCCCGTAGACCAGGTAGATCAGATGCTTGCGTGAGTTGGCCATGTCTGTCGTGGATCGCGTGAGAGGCTTCCCTGCCGGTATACGCTGCCGGGCCGAACCGCGTGGGCGGTATCAGCGTGGCAGCTGGAGATTCTTCCAGATCGCCAGGCTCGGATCGGCCTGGTTCAAAGTATAGAAATGCAGTCCCGGTGCGCCGCCCTCCAGCAGGCGTTCGCACATCTCGCTGATGACCTGCTCACCGAAGGCCTGGATGCTGCGGCTGTCGTCGCCGTAGGCTTCCAGTTGCTTGCGGATCCAGCGCGGCAGTTCGGCGCCGCAGGCGTCGGAGAAGCGCGCCAGCTTGGAGTAGTTGGTGATCGGCATGATGCCGGGGACCACCGGGATGTCCACGCCGAGCTTGGCGACCCGCTCGACGAAGTAGAAATAGGCATCGGCGTTGAAGAAGTACTGGGTGATGGCGCTGCTGGCGCCGGCCTTCACCTTGCGCACGAAGTTCGCCAGGTCATCCTCGAAGCTGCGCGCCTGGGGGTGGACTTCCGGATAGGCGGCGACCTCGATGTGGAAGTGGTCGCCGGTCTCGGTGCGGATGAAGTCCACCAGTTCGTTGGCGTAGCGCAGTTCGCCGCTGGCCATGCCCATGCCCGACGGCAGGTCGCCGCGCAGGGCGACGATGCGGCGGATGCCGGCCTCGCGGTAGCGGCCGAGCAGTTCGCGCAACTCGGCTTTCGAGTCGCCGACACAGGACAGGTGGGGCGCGGTCGGCACCTTCACCTCGCCGTCCAGTTGCAGCACGGTACTCAACGTGCGGTCGCGGGTGGATCCGCCGGCGCCGTAGGTGCAGGAGAAGAAGTCGGGCTTGTAGCCCGCCAGGTTGCGGGCGGTGGCCAACAGCTTTTCATGGCCGGCCTCGGTCTTCGCCGGGAAGAACTCGAAGCTGAAACGGCGTTCGCTCTGACTCATGATCGGTTCCTTGGACGCGACCACGGCCGCGCCTCTTCTTGTTGATTCCGACTAGCGCCGGGTACTTCAGTAGTACTGGCGGTAGTGCTCGATTTTTTCCCGCAGGCGTCGGGCCGTCGCGGCGTGGGCATGGCCGAGGCGAGCGAGGATCAGCTGCGACTCCTGGTGGTAGTTCGCGATCTTGTCCTGGTTCCAGGTCTGCGGCGGTGGCTGCAGGTTGGTGATGCGGTCGCACAGTTTGACCAGGGCGTACTGCGCCGGGCCCTCGGCAAGCGCCTGGAGATAGTCGTCGAGGGAACGCTTGGGGCCGTCGCCCACGCGCTTGCTCAGGGCCTGCACGCCGGCACAGACGAACTCGCCGAACTGTTGCCGCAGCTCCTCGGGTGAGGTCGCGGTGTCTTCCAGGGTGTCGTGCAGGACCGCGATCTGCAGGGTTTCCCCGAGCCGTTCGATGGCACCGTCGCGATCGGCGGCCAGCAGCTCGTTGGCGACCATGCCCAGGTGCACCAGATAAGGCAGCGGCGAGCCGCTGAGGGTCTGGTTGCGGTGGGCGCGGGCGGCGAACAGCCAGGCCTGGTTGTAGCGATCGGCGAGGTGCGTGGACATCGTGGGAGCGCTCATGCGAACGGGGCAGGCGCATGGCGCCTGCCCCGTGGTCCGCTTAGTAGCGATAGGTGTCCGGCTTGAACGGGCCTTCCACGCTCACGCCGATGTACTCGGCCTGTTTCGGGGTCAGCTGGGTGACCACGCCGCCGAAGCCCTTGACCATCTCCAGGGCCACTTCCTCGTCGAGCTTCTTCGGCAGCACTTCGACGCTCAGGCGCTTGGCCTTCTCGGCGGCCGGCAGGTCGGCGTACTTCTGCTCGAACAGGTGGATCTGCGCCAGCACCTGGTTGGCGAAGGAACCGTCCATGATCCGGCTCGGATGGCCGGTGGCGTTGCCCAGGTTGACCAGGCGGCCCTCAGCGAGAAGGATCAGGTAGTCGTCGTTGTGCGCGTCGAAACCGTCCTTGCCGGTGCGGTGGATCTTGTGCACCTGCGGCTTGACCTCTTCCCAGGCCCAGTTCTTGCGCATGAAGGCGGTGTCGATCTCGTTGTCGAAGTGGCCGATGTTGCAGACCACCGCGCGCTTCTTCAGCGCCTTGAGCATGTTGGCGTCGCAGACGTTGACGTTGCCGGTGGTGGTGACGATCAGGTCGATCTTGCCCAGCAGCGCGGCGTCGATGCTGGCCTCGGTGCCGTCGTTGATGCCGTTCTTGTACGGCGAGACGACTTCGAAGCCGTCCATGCAGGCCTGCATGGCGCAGATCGGGTCGACTTCCGCGACCTTGACGATCATGCCTTCCTGGCGCAGCGACTGCGAGGAGCCCTTGCCCACGTCGCCGTAGCCGATCACCAGGGCCTGCTTGCCCGACAGCAGGTGGTCGGTGCCGCGCTTGATGGCGTCGTTGAGGCTATGGCGGCAGCCGTACTTGTTGTCGTTCTTGCTCTTGGTCACCGAGTCGTTGACGTTGATCGCCGGGACTTTCAGGGTGCCGTTCTTGAGCATGTCGAGCAGGCGGTGGACCCCGGTGGTGGTCTCTTCGGTGATGCCGTGGATGCGCTCGAGCATCTGCGGGTATTTCTTGTGCAGGATCTCGGTCAGGTCACCGCCGTCGTCCAGCACCATGTTGGCGTCCCACGGCTGGCCGTCCTTAAGGATGGTCTGCTCGATGCACCATTCGTACTCTTCCTCGGTCTCGCCCTTCCAGGCGAATATCGGGATGCCGGCGGCGGCGATGGCGGCGGCGGCCTGGTCCTGGGTGGAGAAGATGTTGCAGCTCGACCAGCGGACTTCGGCGCCCAGCGCGACCAGGGTCTCGATCAGCACGCCGGTCTGGATGGTCATGTGGATGCAACCGAGGATCTTCGCGCCTTTCAGCGGCTGCTGGCCGGCATACTTGCGGCGCAGGCCCATCAGTGCGGGCATTTCCGATTCGGCGATGATCAGCTCGCGGCGGCCCCAGGCGGCCAGGGTGATGTCGGCGACCTTGTAGTCGGTGAAACCGGCGGGCGTCATGACAGCGCTCATGCGTAACTCTCCATTCGTTGTCTGCGAATGGGCGCCGTTGGTGCGTTGACAGACCGGCGAGGCCGGCCTGAGAGCGCGCTCCGTTCGAGCCTGACAGGCCTAGGCCTGCTGCAGCGCCCCTCGAACGGAAGGCGGGAGCGACCCGAAGGGCCGCCTGAGCGGGCGATTATAGCGGCGCCACATGAAACTCCCAAGTCACCCCTGATACGCCGCTCGTCGCCGTGCGTCGTGTCCTCGGGCTGCGGCGATGCACCGCAGCGCAGAAGCGCGGGGAATTTGCGGGTCAGGATGCTAGAGTGCGCGGTCATGAGAATCGCTCCCAACTCCCGCTCGCCGCTGCTGCAGTGGCTGAGCTTCGCCCTCTGTGCCTGCGTGCTGGTCAACGCGCTGGCTTGCGGCGTCCTGCACCTGCAGGCGCTGGGAGTGGGCAGCGACAAGGGGCAGAAGGCCAGCGTCGGGCTGTTCTGCGTCGCCGGTGCCAGCCAATGGCTATCCCTGGATCCCGACGACGGGTCCGCCGGCGATCCGGCACCGGTCAATCCCCAGTTGCCGATGAGCTGCCCGATGTGCAGCGCTCTGGTGCTGTTCGTCGCGCTCGGGGTGATCTGGTCCTGGCGCTTGCAACGGCGACGCCAGGCGCGTTTCCGCCCGCCCGCCACGCGCGAGCCGGTGCCGCCCCGATACGTCTGGCCGCCGGCCAACCCGCGCGCTTCCCCCGCCTGATCCTGAACGCCCGCCGCGCCGGGCATTTGCATCCGTCGCCCGTCTTGCCTCGTCCGCGCAGCGCTCGCCGCTGTCCATCCGGGCGAGGCGGGCGTGCCCACCATGCCTTGCTTCAGGATCGCTCGATGAAAAAGCACTCCACGGCCCGCCGCGTCCTCGCGCTGGGTCTCAACCTCACCCTGGCCGGCGTTCCGGCCTTGCTCTGGGCCGATGAGGAACCCACCGAACTGCCCGCCCTCACCGTCAGCGCCGGCGCCGCCGGGGAAACCCCGCCGGCCCTCGATCTCGACGACAGCGCCGGTGGCGGCTCGCGCCTGGGCCTGAGCCTGCGCGAGACTCCCGGCTCGGTAAGCGTGGCCAACCGTGCCAGCTTCGAGCGGCGCGGCCTGCGCAGCACCCAGGACATCGCCAACAGCCTGCCCGGCGTGAACGCCTCGGCGCCGCCCGGCTTCGGCGGCTTCGTCACCTACCGCGGCTTCAGCTCGAACCAGGTCAACCAGTTGTTCAACGGCATTCCGGTGCAATACAGCAGCGCCATGCGTCCGCTGGACGACTGGATCGTCGACCGCGTCGAGCTGGTCGGCGGTCCGTCCTCCTTCCTCAACGGCGCCGGTGCCGTCGGCGGCTCGCTGGACTACATCAGCAAGCTCGCCGACCGCTACGGCGATTTCATGGAAGGCCGGGTGCGCTACGGCAGCTACGACGATTCGGAAGTCGCCTTCGGCTTCAACCAGGCCCTGGGCATCGGCCCCGAGCCGAAGCACTTCGTGCGCCTGGACGTCAGCCGCAGCGGCGGCAACGGCTACGTCGACCGCAATTCGCGCGAATCGTGGAACGTCGCTTTCTCCCTGCTCAGCGACCTGACCCCGGACCTTTCCCACACCCTGGCCCTGGAGTACCAGGACGAGCAGGAAGACAGCCCCTACTGGGGCACACCGGTGCTCAATCCCTACGCCGGCGAGCTGAAGATCGACAAGAGCCGTCGCCGCGAGAACTACAACGTCGCCGATGGCCGCTACGAACAGCGCGTGCGCTGGCTGCGCTCGATCCTCGAATACCGGGTCAGCGACAGCACGCGCTGGCGCAACACCTTCTACCACTACGACGCCGAGCGCGATTACCGCAACCTCGAGACCTACCGCTACAACGCCGACAACAGCGGGGTGGTGCGCTCCAACGCATTCCTCCAGCGCCACGACCAGCAGCTCAACGGCAACCGCTTCGAGCTACAGCACAGCCAGCCGCTGTTCGGACTGGCCAGCGACTGGGCGCTGGGCTTCGACTACAGCATCAACAAGCAGACGCGCTTCCCGAGTACCGCCTCCGGGCCGTTCGGTACGGTCGATCCGGCCAGTTTCGAGCCGGGCCACTTCTACGACCTGCCGGGCATGCGTCCCGGCCACCGGAAGGACCGCAGCAACGAGGTGCGCACCAGCGCGTTGTTCGCCGAGAACCGCCTGGGCCTGACCGACGAGCTGTCGCTGGTCACCGGGCTGCGCTACGACCACCTCGACCTCGACGTGCGCAACCATCGGACGGTGACCGCCAGCGATCCTGCACACTTCGAACGGCGCTGGGACGTGCTCACCGGGCGCGCCGGGCTGGTCTACCAGTTCACCCCGCACGCCAACGTCTACCTGCAATACAGTACCGCCGCCGACCCGCCGGGCGGGGTGCTGACCAGCGCCAGCTTCGGCCAGGTCCGCGACTACGACCTGTCCACCGGCGACCAGTGGGAGCTGGGCAGCAAGTTCGATTTCCTCGACGGTCGCGGCAGCGCCACCCTGGCCGCCTACCGCATCGTCCGCCGGGACTTCTCGGTGGCCGACCCGAACAACCCCAACCTCAGCGTGCCGGTGGGCCAGCAGACCTCCAGGGGCATCGAGGCCGCCGCCTCCCTGCGGATCACCCCGAAGCTGCTGGCCGAGGGCAATTTCGCCTGGGTCGACGCGCAGTACGACGAGTTCACCGAGAACGTCGGCGGCGTCGCCGTCTCGCGCAAGGGCAAGACGCCGCCGAACGTGCCGGAGCGGGTCGGCAACCTGTGGCTGACCTACGACTTCGACCCGGCCTGGCAGGGCGGGGTGGACGCGCGCTACGTGTCCTCGGTGTACGCCAACAACGCCAACACCTGGCACGTGCCGTCCTACACGGTCTACGGGACTTTCCTCAGCTACCGGCTGGACGAGCGCACGCGGATCACCGGGCGCGTGCGCAACCTCACCGACGAGGTCTACGCGCGCTTCGTGCAGAGCACGCCGCTGTACTACGTCGGCGACCCGCGCACCTTCGAGCTGAGCGTGCAGACGCGCTTCTGAGGAGTCGTCGATGAAACGCTACCTGTACCTGTGGCACCGCTGGCTGGGCATCGGCTGCTGCCTGCTGATGGTGCTCTGGTTCGTCTCCGGCATGGTCATGCTGTATGTCGGCTATCCCAAGCTGACTCCGCTGGAACGCCTGGCCCACCTGCCCGAGCTGGACGGCTGCGAGGCCTGCGTACCGCTGCGGACGGCCCTCGCCGGCGGCGATGGAAAGACCCCGCGGAGCATCCGGCTGGCCAGCGTAGGCGGCCTGCCGACCTATCTGCTGGACGATGCCGACGGACGCACGCGTGCGCTGGCGGCGCGCGACGGCCGACCGCTGGCGGTGGACGCGGACAGGGTGCTGGCCTCGGCCCGTGCCTTCAGCGGCGAAGTACCGATGCAGTTGCAAGGGCGGATCGAGGAAGACGCCTGGACCCATACCCGCAACCTCGATCCGCACCGGCCGCTATGGCGGGTGCAGACCGCGGACGAGCAGGGCCGGCTGCTCTACCTGTCCTCGCAGACCGGCGAGGTGGTACGCGACGCCAGCCGCCGGGAGCGTGCCTGGAACTGGCTCGGCGCCTGGCTGCACTGGCTCTATCCGCTGCGCGGCGGCGGGTTCGACGGGCAGTGGGCGAACCTGGTGATCGGCCTGTCGCTGCTGGCGACCCTGGCGACCGTCCTCGGCATCCTCGTCGGCCTGCTCCGCTGGCGCTTCCGCAAGCCCTACCGCAGCGGCTCGCGCTCGCCCTATGTGGGCGGTTTCCAGCGCTGGCACCACCTCGCCGGCCTGCTCTTCGGCGCGCTGGTGCTGAGCTGGATCTTCAGCGGGCTGATGTCGATGAATCCGTGGAACCTGTTCGGCCGCGGCACGCCGCTCGACCTCGCGGCCTACCAGGGCGGTAGCTGGGACCGGGCGCTGCCCGCCGGACTGGAGGCGGACGCTGTCCTGCGGCGCTTGCGTGCCGCCGGGTTGCGGGTGCGCGAGCTGGAGTGGCGGGCGCTCGACGGCGAGCCCTATGCGCTCGGGCGCAGCGCCAGCGGCAACAGCCTGCTGCTGACGGCGGATGGCGAAATCCTCCGCGAGCTACCCGCGGATCGCCTGCTGGCGGCGGCTCGCGCGCTGCTGCCGGGCGTGCCGATGCAGGCCGAACGATTGGAACGCTACGACTTCTATTACTACCCGCGCGAAGAACACAGCATGATGGGCTACCTGGAACGGCGCCTGCCGGTCTGGCGCCTGCGTTTCGACGATCCCCGGCATACCTGGGTGCACCTGGATCCCTACAGCGGCGCGGTGGTTGGCGTGCTCGACGACGGTCGGCGCGGCAGCCGCTGGCTGTTTTCCCTGTTGCATAGCTGGGACTGGCTGCCGCTGCTGACCCGGCGTCCGCTGTGGGACCTGTGGATGCTCGGTTTCAGTCTCGGCGGCCTGGTGGTCTGCGCCAGCGGCTGCTGGATCGGCTGGCGTCGCCTGCGCGGCCGCCGTCCGAAGCGTCGCTGAGAGGGGCTACCTGGCAAGACTGGGCGTCGCCGCACGCCCGGATTTGCTGGTAGCCTTGGTTGAATTCGCAGTAATGGATCGCACATGGGCACACACAAGATCGAGATCCGCCGCCGCAACGTCGAGAAGATTCTCCTGGCCGCCGAAAAAGTCTTCGCCGAAAAAGGCTACGCCGGCACCTCCATGGGCAACATCGCCGAAGAAGCCGAACTGCCGCGCTCCAACCTGCACTACTACTTCAGCACCAAGGACGAGCTGTACCGCGACGTCCTCCTCGGCCTGCTCGAGGTCTGGAAGCAGGACGCCCTCTGCTTCGAGATGTTCGATGACCCAAGGGTGGTATTGACCAGCTATATCCGCGCGAAGATGAACCACTCGCGTACCCGCCCGCATGGCTCCAAGGTCTGGGCCAACGAAATCATGCATGGCGCGCCGCTGCTCGGCGCCACCCTCGACGACAGCCTCTACGAATGGGCCAAGATGAAGGAGGCGAAGATCCGCCAGTGGGTCGAGGAAAAGCGCATCCTGTCGATCGAGCCGAGCAGCCTGCTCTACATGATCTGGGCCTCCACCCAGCACTACGCCGACTTCGGCTACCAGGTCGAGGTGCTCAACGGCCACCAGCCGCTCAGCGACATGCAGTTCGAAAGGGCGGTACAGACGGTGACCAGCGTGGTCCTGCGCGGAATCGGATTGGAGCCCTGAGCAGCGGAGCCTTCGCTAGAAGGCTCCGGCGATGGCTCAGCTGGCGCGGGTGAAGTCCACCGCTTCCGCCTGTTCGAGGAACACCGTGGTCTGCGCCGGGACCGTCTCGGCGAGCAGCCGTCCGCCGCGGATCGAGTAGCGCACCGGGACCTGCCGGCGCACCGCGTCGAAGCCGTCGCGGGCCGGCAGCACCAGCAGGTTGGCCGGATGGCCGACCTCGATGCCGTATTCCCGCAGGCCGAGGGTGCGGGCGCTGTTGCGGGTGATCAGGTCGAGGCCGCCGTCGATCTCGTCGTAGCCCATCATCTGTGTCACGTGCAGGCCCATGTGCAGCACCTGCAGCATGTTCGCGGTGCCCAGCGGGTACCAGGGGTCGAACACGTCGTCGTGGCCGAAGCAGGTGTTGATCCCGGCACCGAGCAGTTCCTTGACCCGGGTGATGCCGCGGCGCTTCGGGTAGTCGTCGAAGCGACCCTGCAGGTGGATGTTCACCAGCGGGTTGGCGACGAAGTTGATTCCCGACAGTTTCAGCAGGCGGAACAGCCGCGAGGTGTAGGCGCCGTTGTAGGAGTGCATCGCCGTGGTGTGGCTGGCGGTGACCCGTGCGCCGAGGCCGTCGCGATGGGCGAGCATGGCCAGGGTCTCGAGGAAGCGCGACTGCTCGTCGTCGATTTCGTCGCAATGCACGTCCACCGGCAGGTCGTAGCGCTTGGCCAGGTCGATGGCCTTGTGCAGCGACTCGACGCCCAGCTCGCGGGTGAATTCGAAATGCGGGATCGCCCCCACCACGTCGGCGCCCAGGCGCAGCGACTCCTCCAGCAGTTCCAGGCCGTTGGGGTAGGAGAGAATGCCCTCCTGGGGGAAGGCGACGATCTGCAGGTCGACCCAGGGCGCCACTTCGCCGCGCACCTCGAGCATGGCCTTGAGCGCGGTGAGGGTCGGGTCGGAGACGTCGACGTGGCTGCGCACGTGCTGCACGCCGTTGGCGATCTGCCATTTCAGGGTCTGCCAGGCGCGCTGCTTGACGTCCTCGTGGCTGAGCAGGGCCTTGCGCTGGGCCCAGCGCTCGATGCCTTCGAACAGCGTGCCGGAGCGGTTCCACTCCGGCTGGCCGGCGGTCTGGGTGGTGTCGAGGTGGATGTGCGGCTCGATGAACGGCGGCACGGCAAGACCGCCGGCGCCGTCCAGGCGCTCGCCGGCGTCGTCGGCGGCCTGTTCCATCGGCACCAGGGCGGCGATACGGCCATCGGCGACGCGCAGTTGCCAGAGACCTTCGCGGCCGCGCAGGCGCAGGTTGTCAATCAGCATGGAGGACCTCTTCTGGTTTGTTCGGGCTGCGGCTCAGCAGGGGATTGAGCAGCAGGTAGGCGATGGCGGCGCCGAGCACCGCGTTGACCGGCACGATCCCCGGCAGCCAGTGGCCGGCGGCGGTGCCGCAGGCGACGGCGAGGATCGCCGCCCAGTTGATCGCCTGGATGTCCGCGCAGGGGTGCTGGCGGTAGCGCCGGCGGCGACTCAGGTAGTCGGCGATGATCACCCCGCCGATGGGCGGGATGGCGGCGGAGAGGAAGGTCAGCCAGCCGACGAAGTGGTTGTACAGCCAGAGCGCGGCGAGGGTGCCGAGGGCGCCGTTGAGCATCGCCAGGAAGCGGCTGGAGAGGCCGGTGATGTTGGCGAAGCCGAGGCCGGAGGCATACAGCGCGTTGTCGTTGGTGGTCCAGATGTTCAGGCCGAGGACCAGGATCGCCGGGATCAGCAGGCCCTGGGCGATCATCACGTCGGAGATGTCCGACTTGCCCACCGCCGCCGCGCCGGCCGCGCCGAAGATGAACATCAGCGAGTTGCCGAGGAAAAACGCCACCAGGCACACCACCACGGCGGTACGCGCGCTGCGGCCGAAGCGGACGAAGTCGGCGGTGAGGGTGCCGGCGCTGACGAACGAGCCGACCACCAGGGCGATCGCGGTCGAGAGGCTCAGCGGCGCGCTCGGCGTCACCTGCTGCAGCGCCGCCAGGCCGCCGGCGTCGCGCACCGCGAGCCATACCGAGTAGCTGCCGAGAACGACGATCGCCGGGACCGCGATGGCCGACAGCAGGGTCAGACCGGCGATGCCGAAGAACACCGTGAGGGTCATCAGCGCCCCGGAGACCAGGATCAGCAGGTTGACGTCGAGGCCGGTGGCCTTGGCCACCGGGATGGCGAACATCGCTACGCCGACACCGAACCAGCCGACCTGGGTGCCGCCGAGCAGCGCCGAGGGCAGCCAGGAGCCCTTGCTGCCGAACGAGTAATGCGCCAGCAGGTGGGTGGAAAGGCCGGTGCGCGCGCCGATGAAGCCGAGGATCGCGGTGTACAGGCCGAGCATCAGGTTGCCCAGCAGCACGGCGAGGAAGAAGTCGTCGTAGCTCAGGCCGGTGCCGAGGGTGCCGCCGGTCCACATGCTGGCGGAAAAGAAGGTCAGGCCGAGCATCACCACGCTCAGGGCCAGTGCGCTCTTGCGCGCCGCCAGCGGGACCGGTTGCTGGCTGTAGTTGCTGTCTGCGGACATGCGCGAGTCTCCATGGGGCGCCGGCCGTCCGGGAGCGTCGGCCGGGCCGCGGCGAATGGTAGTCGAAGGCGGGTCGATCCGACAGACGCCGTTGCGCGTCGTCGGACCGCAGCGGCACGCAGGAAGCGTGCCGGCGCGCGGCAGGGCGGCGTCCGCCGGGGATGCGGGCGCCGCCCTGCGTTCAGGAGGCTTCGCGGTAGGGGTTGCGCGGATCCTGGGTCCAGTTGAGATAGGGCTTGCCGGTGTCCTGCGGCACCATTTCGATGCAGTTCTCCACCGGACAGGTGATCTGGCACAGGTTGCAGCCCACGCACTCGGCGTCGATCACTTCGTAGCGGTGCGTACCGTCGGCCCGGGGCAGGCTGGCGATGGCCTGGTGCGAGGTGTCCTCGCAGGCGATATGGCAGCGGCCGCAACCGATGCAGGCGTCCTGGTCGATGCGGGCGATCACCTGGTAGTTGATGTCCAGGTACTTCCAGTCGGTGGTATTGCCCACCGCGCCGCCGCTGAAGTCGGACAGCCGCTGGTAGCCATGGCTGTCCATCCAGCGCGCGAGACCGTCCTGCATGTCCTCGACGATACGGAAGCCGTGCAGCATCGCCGCCGTGCATACCTGCACCGCGCCGCAGCCGAGCGCGACGAATTCCGCTGCGTCGCGCCAACTGCCGATACCGCCGATGCCGCAGATCGGCAGGCCGCGGGTCTGCGGGTCGCGGGCGATCTCGGCGACCATGTTCAGGGCGATCGGCTTCACCGCCGAGCCGCAGTAGCCGCCGTGGGTGCTCTGGGTGCCGACCACGGGGAGGGCGACCATGCGCTCCAGGTCGACGCTGGTGATCGAGTTGATGGTGTTGATCAGCGACACCGCGTCGGCGCCGCCGCGATGGGCGGCGCGCGCCGACTGGCGGATGTCGGTGATGTTGGGGGTGAGCTTGACGATCACCGGCAGCGAGCAGTGGGTCTTGCACCAGCGGGTGACCATCTCCACGTACTCCGGTACCTGGCCTACCGCCGCGCCCATGCCGCGCTCGGGCATGCCGTGGGGACAACCGAAGTTCAGCTCGATGCCGTCGGCGCCGGTGGCTTCCACCAGCGGCAGGATGTATTTCCACGACTCCTCGACGCAGGGCACCATCAGCGACACGATCAGCGCGCGGTCTGGCCAGTCCTTCTTCACCTGGGCGATCTCGCGCAGGTTGATCTCCAGCGAGCGGTCGGTGATCAGCTCGATGTTGTTGATCCCCTGCACCTGGCGGTTCGGTCCGAAGTGCGCGGAATAACGCGACGACACGTTGACCGCCGCGGGGTCTTCGCCGAGGGTCTTCCAGACCACCCCGCCCCAGCCCGCCTGGTAGGCGCGGACCACGTTGTAGGCCTTGTCGGTGGGCGGCGCGGAGGCCAGCCAGAAGGGGTTGGGCGACTTGATGCCGGCGAATTCGATAGACAGGTCGGCCATCACGCAGCCTCCACGTTGAGCATGAGTTGGGCGTGGATCGCTTCCGCCGCCAGTTTGCCGTGCTGCACCGCCTGCACGGTGAGGTCCTCGCCGAGCGCCACGCAGTCGCCGCCGGCGTAGATGCCGGGGATGCTGGTGCGCATCTGTCCGTCGACCTGGATGCGCTCGCCGTCGCGCCGCAGTTGCGCTGCCAGCGGATCGCCCAGGCTGGCGCCTTCGAAGGCCTGGCCGATAGCCTTGAAGATGGCGTCGGCGGCCAGTTCGAAGTGCTCGCCGGTGTCGCCCAGGCGACCGTTCTCCAGGCGCGTGCGGGCGAAGCGCATGCCGCGCACCCGGCCGTGCTCGTCAAGCAGTACCCGTTCCGGTCGGGCCCAGGTCAGCAGGCGCACCTGGCTGGCCTTGGCGATCTCCTGCTCATGGCCGGTGGCGCCCATTTCCTCGAAGCCACGGCGGTAGACCAGGTTGACGTCGCGGGCGCCGAGCCGGCTCATCTGCACCGCCATGTCGATGGCGGTGTTGCCGGCGCCGATGACGATGCAACGGTCGGCGACGGGCAGGTCGAGCAGGTCGTCGCTCTGCCGCAGTTCGCGGATGTAGTCGGTGGCGGCGAGCAGGCCGGGGGCGTCCTCGTCTTCCAGGCCGAGGCGCTTGCTGGCGGCCAGGCCGATGCCGAGGAACACCGCGTCGTACTCGTCGTGCAGGGCGCCGAGCGCCAGGTTGTCGCCGAGACGCTGGCCGTGGCGCAGTTCGATACCGCCGATCTGCAGGAGGAATTCCACTTCGCGCCGGGCGAAGTCGTCCACCAGCTTGTAGCGGGCGATGCCGTACTCGTTGAGGCCGCCGGCCTTGGCGCGGGCCTCGAAGAGCACCACGTCGTGGCCGTGCATGGCCAGGCGGTGGGCGCAGGACAGCCCGGCCGGCCCGGCGCCGACCACGGCGATGCGCTTGCCGGTGGCCGGCGAGCGCTTGAACGGATGTTCGCCGAAGCCAGCGTGGTCGAGGGCGTAGCGTTGCAACTGGCCGATCAGCACCGGTGCGCATTCCTGGGCGTTGTTGCGTACGCAGGCCCGCTGGCAGAGGATTTCCGTGGGGCAGACGCGGGCGCAGCTGCCGCCGAGGATGTTCGCCGAGAGGATCTTCTGCGCCGCGCCCTGGACATTCTCCTGGGCGATGCTGCGGATGAACCCGGGGATGTCGATCTCGGTTGGGCAGGCGTTGACGCAGGGCGCGTCGTAGCAGTACAGGCAGCGGGCGCTTTCCAGGGCGGCCTGGCGGGCGTTGAGCGGCGGCGCGAGGTCGGCGAAGCGCTCGGCGAGCGTGTCCGCGCCGGCGTCCGGACGGGGGAGGTGGTTCAGGGAATCGATCACGGTTGTAGCCTCTCTTCTGGTTTCTTCTCGGGGCAGTCAACGGCAATACGGCACCGTCCGGCCTCTACGGGCCGGTCCGGTATTGCGGGAAGGATCAGCGCTCGACGGCGACCGGGCGCTGGCGTTCGGCGCGGCGGCCGAGCACTTCGTACACCGACGGGTAGGCCGGGCGCTCCACGTAGCGTCCGGCGCCGGGTTCGGCGCGCAGGTCGCCGGCGGCCCAGAGCAGCTTGCCCTGGCTGATGGTGTGGCTGGGTATGCCGCGCACGGTGCGACCTTCGAAGATGTTGAAATCGACCCGCTGGTGATGGGTGGCGGCCGAGAGGGTGCGGCTGCCCTGCGGGTCCCAGAGCACCAGGTCGGCATCCGCGCCGACGCGGATCGCGCCTTTGCGCGGGAACAGGTTGAAGATCTTCGCGGTGTTGGTGGAGGTCAGCGCGACGAACTCGTGCATCGACAGGCGCCCGCTGTTGACCCCGGCGTCCCACAGCAGCGCCATGCGGTCCTCGATGCCGGCCGTGCCATTGGGAATCTTGCTGAAGTCGTCGCGGCCCATGGCCTTCTGCTCGGCGCAGAAGCAGCAGTGGTCGGTGGCGGTGGTATGCAGGTTGCCGGACTGCAGGCCGCGCCACAGCGCTTCCTGGTGTTCGACGGGACGGAACGGCGGGCTCATCACGTAGCCGGCCGCGGTGGCCCAGTCCGGGTGGCGGTAGACGCTGTCGTCGAGCAGCAGGTGCCCGGCCAGCACCTCGCCGTAGACCGGCTGGCCCTTGGCGCGGGCATAGGCGATCTCGTCCAGCGCCTCGCGGCTGGAAATATGCACCAGGTACAGCGGCGTACCCAGCGTCTCGGCGATGCGGATGGCGCGGCTGGCGGCCTCGCCCTCGACTTGCGGCGGACGCGACAGCGGATGCGCCTCGGGGCCGGTGAGGCCCTGGGCGAGGAGTTTCTGCTGCAGGTGGAAGACCAGTTCGCCGTTCTCCGCGTGCACCGTCGGCACCGCGCCCAGCTCCAGGCAGCGCTCGAAGCTGGCCACCAGGGTATCGTCGGCGGCCATGATGGCGTTCTTGTAGGCCATGAAGTGCTTGAAGCTGTTCACCCCGTGCTGTGCCACCAGCTTGCCCATTTCCCGGGCGACCTCGTCGCTCCACCAGGTGATGGCGACGTGGAAGCCGTAGTCCGCAGCGGATTTCTGCGCCCAGCCGCGCCAGGTGTGGAAGGCCTCCAGCAGCGACTGTCGCGGGTTGGGGATGACGAAGTCGATGATCGAGGTGGTCCCTCCGGCCAGCCCGGCCGCGGTGCCGCTGAAGAAGTCCTCGCTGGCCACCGTGCCCATGAAGGGCAACTGCATGTGGGTATGGGGGTCGATGCCGCCCGGCATCAGGTACTGGCCACCGCCGTCGAGGACGTCGCAGCCGGAGGGGGGGGCGAGGTTCTCGCCGATGGCCTGGATGAGGCCGTTGGCACAGAGCACGTCGGCTCGATAACTCTCTTCGTGAGTAACCACGGTGGCGCCACGGATCAACAGGGACATGCCGTCTTTCCTCGCAGGCTGACCGGTCGTTGCCGGTTCTTGAAATTGTTTTTTCGCCATGCGCCGAGGGCTTCTGTAATCCTGTCAGCGCTGACAGGATTCGAATCTAGATGCTGATCATCGATTGAGCAAGATTATTTTCAAATGGTTGTTTGAGTTTGTAACTTGTTGATTTTAAATAATTAAAAATAAATATCACCAAAATGGTGAGGGTTCTCACCATTTTGACGCGCTTGACAAGAATTCAAAAAGGTCGAGATTTCCCATGCAAAATCAGCCGCTTGAAAGCCGTGTTCGAGCGGTTGTGGGGAGATGAAAAAAGTTCGCCTGCACTCCTTTGGTTCCTGACGGGGCGACAGGCTCGCGCATTTCCCCCGGTGACACGCCGGACTGCCCGTCGGCGTGTCACCGACGTTGTCGATGAAGTGTTTCAGATCAGTCGGTTACCTCCAGTAGACCGGCCTGCCCAGTGACGTCGCGGGGTTTTCGGCACGCTTATTGAGTGCCGCCCGCCACGGCATTGTCCGGACCGGAGGTGCAGTACTGGTGGTGCGGTACTCCGGCCATCGCATTAGCCCGATGAGCGAATAACTAAAAGAATTCTGGAGAGGCCCATGCAACAGAGCAGATCGGAAGTGACCGAGCGCGACGGCTTGGTCGAGCTGTCCGCCGGCAGCGACGTACTCGACAGTCCCCGCTACAACCACGACATCGCCCCGACCCGGGTGGAACAGCGTACCTGGAACAGGTGGCACATCACCGCGCTGTGGATCGGCATGTCCATCTGCGTGCCCACCTACACCCTCGGCGGCGTCCTCACCGCCTACTTCGGCCTCAGCGTCGGCGAAGCGCTGCTGGCGATCCTGCTGGCCAACCTGGTGGTGCTGATCCCGCTGACCCTCAATGCCTTCGCTGGCACCCGCTACGGCATTCCCTTCCCGGTGCTGCTGCGCGCTTCGTTCGGCATCATCGGCTCCAACGTGCCATGCCTGATCCGCGCCGTGGTCGCGTGCGGCTGGTTCGGCATCCAGACGCTGTTCGGCGGGCTGGCGATCCATCTCTTCCTCGGTTCGATCTTTCCCGCCTGGAAGGCCCTCGGCGGCACCGGCGAGGTGATCGGTTTCCTCCTGTTCTGGGGGCTGAACCTGTGGGTGGTGCTGCGCGGCGCGGAGTCGATCAAATGGCTGGAGACACTCTCGGCACCGCTGCTGGTGCTGGTCGGCCTCGGCCTGCTGGTGTGGGCGCTGCCGCACATATCGGTCAGTGAACTGCTGGCGCAGCCGCCGAAGCGGCCGGAAGGCGCCAGCGTCACCGGCTACTTCATGGCCGGGCTGACGGCGATGGTCGGCTTCTGGGCCACGCTGTCGCTGAACATCCCCGACTTCAGCCGCTATGCGCGCAGCCAGAAGGACCAGATACTCGGGCAGATCTTCGGCCTGCCGCTGACCATGTTCCTGTTCGCCGCCCTCGGCGTGGTGATGACCGCCGCCTCGGCCTCGCTGGTGGGCGAGACGGTTTCCGACCCGGTCAGCCTAATCGGCCACATCCCCAGCCCCGGCTGGGTGGCGGTGGCGATGGCGCTGATCATCGTCGCCACCCTCTCGACCAACACCGCGGCGAACATCGTCTCGCCGACCAACGACTTCCAGAACATCGCACCGAAACTCATCGGCCGCACCCGCGCCGTCTGGCTCACCGGTTTCATCGGCCTGGCGCTGATGGCCCACGAGTTGCTGAAGAAGCTCGGCTGGATCGTTTCCGACCTCAGCCTGGAAAGCGTCTACTCCAACTGGCTGCTCGGCTACTCCAGCCTGCTCGGGCCGATCGCGGGGATCATGGTGGTGGACTACTTCCTGGTGCGCAGGCAACGCCTCGACCTCGCCGGACTCTACCGCGACGACGTCTACCCGGCCTGGAACTGGCCCGGCTTCGCCGCCTTCGCGGTGCCGGTGGCGCTGACCGTCATGGCCCTCGGCAACCGCCAATTCCACTGGTTCTACGACTACGGCTGGTTCACCGGCTCGCTGCTCGGCGGCGCGCTCTACTACGGCCTCTGCGGCCGCCGCGCGCGGAGCCCGGCGGCATTGGCCAAACCGCTGCCCTGATGGGCATACAGGCGGCCGGCGAGCCGCCGACACCTACTCCAAGCCTGAGGAGACGACAATGAGCACTGCCCGGAACGTCCTGCAATCCACCCAGCGACACATCGATGGCCAGCGCCTCTGGCAATCGCTGATGGATCTCGCCCGCCTCGGCGCCACCGCTAAGGGTGGGGTCTGCCGCCTGGCCCTGAGCGATCTCGACCGCCAGGCCCGCGATCTCTTCGTGCAATGGTGCGAAGCGGCCGGCTGCACGGTCAGCGTCGATCGGGTCGGCAACATCTTCGCCCGTCGTCCCGGGCGTAACCCGGACTTGCCCCCGGTGATGACCGGTAGCCACATCGACACCCAGCCCACCGGTGGCAAGTTCGACGGCTGCTTCGGGGTGATGGCCGGCCTCGAGGTGATCCGCACCCTCAACGACCTCGGGGTGGAAACCGAGGCGCCGCTGGAGGTGGTGGTGTGGACCAACGAGGAAGGCTCGCGCTTCGCGCCCTGCATGATGGGCTCGGGCGTATTCGCCGGGAAGTTCACCCTGGAGGAGACCCTGGCCAAGCGCGATGCCGACGGTGTCAGCGTAGGCGAGGCGCTGGACGCCATCGGCTACGCGGGAGCGCGGGATTGCCTCGGACATCCGGTGGGCGCCTATTTCGAGGCGCACATCGAACAGGGGCCGATCCTCGAGGACGAGGAGAAGACCATCGGCGTGGTGCTCGGCGCGCTCGGGCAGAAATGGTTCGATCTGTCCCTGCGCGGCGTCGAGGCACACGCCGGGCCAACGCCGATGCACCTGCGCAAGGACGCCCTGGTCGGTGCCGCGGCGGTGGTCGAGGCGGTCAATCGCGCAGCCCTCGGCCATCAGCCGCATGCTTGCGGCACGGTCGGCTGCCTGCACGCCTATCCCGGTTCGCGCAACGTGATACCCGGCGAAGTGAAGATGACCCTGGACTTCCGCCATCTGCAACCGGAGCGCCTGGACTCGATGATCGCCGAGGTCCGCCAGGTGATCGCCGCTACCTGCGAGAAGCATGGCTTGCAATACGAGCTGGTGCCGACCGCCGATTTCCCGCCGCTGTACTTCGACCAGGGATGCGTCGGCGCGGTGCGCGAGGCGGCGCAGGCGCTGGGCATGCCGCAGATGGACATCGTCAGCGGCGCCGGCCACGACGCGATCTTCCTCGCCGAACTCGGTCCGGCGGGGATGATCTTCGTGCCCTGCGAGAACGGCATCAGCCACAACGAGATCGAGAACGCCAGCCCCGACGACCTGGCCGCCGGCTGCGCGGTGCTGTTGCGGGCCATGCTCAAGGCCTCCGAGGCGATCGCCGGCGGCCGCCTGGCGGCCTGAGTGGCGCTTCCATCGAGGCGCCGGCATTGACCGCCTTCTACACGGGGTCGGTAGGGCGAATAACGCCAGGGGCGTTATCCGCCGATGCGCGGCTGGGCGGCGGATAACCGCGTTGCGGTTATGCGCCCTACGTGGTGCTGCGCGGGGTACGGTGGGGCGTTGTCCGCCGATGCGTCGCTGGGGCGGCGCGCGGGGCTCAGATCACCTTGCCGTCGCGCAGTCTTTCCAGCGCGGCCGCGTCCAGGCCGAGGAGCGTCTCGAGGACCTCGTCGGTGTGCTGGCCGAGGGTGGGCGGCGGGTTGCGGTATTCCACCGGCGTCTCGGACAGGCGAATCGGGCTGGCCACCTGCGGCACCGTCCCGGCCAGCGGGTGCGGTAGCTCCACGCGCAGGCCGCGGGCCTGCACCTGCGGGTCGGCGAACACCTGCGCCAGGTCGTTGATCGGCCCGCAGGGCACGCCGGCGCGCTCCAGGGAAAGAATCCACTCGGCGGTGGTGTGCAGCACCGTGGCCTGGCGGATCAGCGGGATCAGCACCTCGCGGTTGGCCACCCGCGCCTTGTTGGTGGCGAAGCGCGGGTCGTCGGCCCATTCCGGGTGGTCTGCCAGTTCGGCGAACTTGCGGAACTGGCTGTCGTTGCCGACCGTGAGGATCATGTCGCCGTCGGCGGTGGGGAAGTCCTGGTACGGCACGATGTTCGGGTGCGCGTTGCCCAGGCGCCGCGGCGGCACGCCGGTGGTCAGGTAGTTGAGGGTCTGGTTGGCCAGGCAGGCGACCTGCACGTCGAGCAGGGCCATGTCGATGTGCTGGCCGATGCCGCTGACGTCGCGGTGGGCGAGGGCGGCGAGCACCGCGGTGGAGGAGTACAGCCCGGTGAGGATATCGGTCAGCGCCACGCCGACCTTCACCGGACCGGCGCCTTCCTCGTTGTCGGCGCGCCCGGTGAGGCTCATCAGGCCGCCCAGGCCCTGGATCATGAAGTCATAGCCGGCGCGCTTGGCATAGGGTCCGGACTGGCCGAAGCCGGTGATCGAACAGTAGATCAGCTTCGGGTTGACCTGCTTCAGCGATTCATAGTCGAGGCCATAGGCCTTGAGCCCGCCGACCTTGAAGTTCTCCAGCAGGATGTCGGCCTTGGCCGCCAATTCGCGAACGATGCGCTGGCCTTCCGGCTGGGTGAAGTCCACCGTCACCGACTTCTTGTTGCGGTTGGCCGACAGGTAGTAGGCCGCCTCGCTGGTGTCGTTGCCTTCGGCATCCTTGAGGAACGGCGGGCCCCAGGCGCGGGTGTCGTCGCCGCTGCCGGGGCGCTCGATCTTGATCACCTCGGCGCCGAGGTCGGCGAGAATCTGCCCGGCCCAAGGGCCGGCCAGGACACGGGACAGGTCGAGTACGCGGATATGGGAAAGGGCGCCGGGCATGACGGTTCTCGCTGCTGGGGGCTGGAAACGGAAATGGCCGGGAAGACGGGTTCCTTGCCCGTCTCCCCGGCGGCCGGCGCGCTACCGTGAAAAAGCGCGCCGGGGTGTTGCTCGGTGGCTCAGAAGAATGCCTGGATGCCGGTCTGCGCGCGGCCGAGGATCAGCGCGTGGACATCGTGGGTGCCCTCGTAGGTGTTCACCACTTCCAGGTTGACCAGGTGGCGGGCGATGCCGAATTCGTCGGAGATGCCGTTGCCGCCCAGCATGTCGCGGGCCAGGCGGGCGATGTCGAGGGCCTTGCCGCAGCTGTTGCGCTTCATGATCGAGGTGATTTCCACCGCCGCGGTGCCTTCGTCCTTCATCCGCCCCAGGCGCAGGCAGCCTTGCAGGGCCAGGGTGATCTCGGTCTGCATGTCGGCCAGCTTCTTCTGGATCAGTTGGTTGGCGGCCAGCGGGCGGCCGAACTGCTGGCGGTCGAGCACGTACTGGCGGGCGGTGTGCCAGCAGAACTCGGCGGCGCCTAGGGCGCCCCAGGAGATGCCGTAGCGCGCCGAGTTCAGGCAGGTGAACGGACCGCGCAGGCCGCGCACTTCGGGGAAGGCGTTCTCTTCCGGAACGAACACGTTGTCCATCACGATCTCGCCGGTGATCGAGGCACGCAGGCCGACCTTGCCATGGATCGCCGGGGCGCTCAGGCCTTCCCAGCCCTTCTCGAGGACGAAGCCGCGGATCTGCCCTTCGTCGTCCTTGGCCCAGACCACGAAGACGTCGGCGATCGGGCTGTTGGTGATCCACATCTTGCTGCCGCTCAGGCGATAGCCGCCGTCGACTTTCTTCGCCCGGGTGACCATCGAGCCCGGGTCGGAACCGTGGTTTGGCTCGGTCAGGCCGAAGCAGCCGATGTATTCGCCGCTGGCCAGCTTGGGCAGGTACTTCTGCCGGGTGGCTTCGTTGCCGAATTCATGGATCGGCACCATTACCAGCGAGGACTGCACGCTCATCATCGAGCGATAGCCGGAGTCGACGCGCTCGACTTCGCGAGCGATCAGGCCATAGCAGACGTAGTTGAGGCCGCTGCCGCCGTAGGCTTCGGGAATGGTCGCGCCGAGCAGGCCGGTCTCGCCCATCTCGCGGAAGATCTTCGGGTCGGTCTGTTCGTGGCGGAAGGCTTCGAGCACGCGCGGGGCCAGCTTGTCTTGGGCGAACTGCTGGGCGCTGTCGCGAACCATGCGCTCTTCTTCGGTGAGCTGCTGGTCCAGCAGCAGGGGGTCTTCCCAGTTGAAGCTAGCTTTGGTGGCCATGCGTACATCCTCGTCAAGCGGTAGCGGAGGCTGGCGTGGGCCAGCCGGAATGGAAGCATCCTAAGAGCCTAGCGAATGGGGCGGCAAACGAGGAATTCGCACGCACTTGTGCTATTTTCTCACTCCGAGAAAATGAGTCTCGTATTTCATGCCCTTGAAGAGGCGCGAGGAATCGTGACCTGGGCGTCATAGATGCGAAACCGGCACTCCAGAGTCCTCCATGCGACGCAAGATCCCTTCCACCGCCGCGCTGGTCAGCTTCGAGTCCGCCGCGCGCCACGAGAGCTTCACCAAGGCGGCGGAGGAGTTGTCCCTGACCCAGAGCGCGATCTGCCGGCAGATCGCCACGCTCGAGGAGTTCCTCGGTGTCGAGCTGTTCCGTCGCTCGCGGCGCGGGGTCAAGCTCACCGAGGCCGGGCTGTCCTATAGCCGGCGGGTGGCGGTACGCCTCGACGCGGTGGAGCGCGACACCCTGGCGGTGATGGGGCACCAGGGCGGCGGCGCGATCGAACTGGCGGTGGTGCCGACCTTCGGCACCCAATGGCTGTTGCCGCGGCTCAAGCGCTTCCAGCGGCTGCACCCGGAGGTCACGATCAACCTGACCAACCGCACCCGCCCGTTCCTCTTCGCCGACACCGAGTTCGACGCCGCGCTGTACTTCGGCGACGCCGACTGGTCGGGTACCGTCTCGCATTTCCTGATGCGCGAGAATCCGGTGCCGGTGTGCAGCCCGGAGCTGCTGGGCGGGCGTCGAACGCTGAGCGCCGAGCAGGTCGCCGGGCTGCCGCTGATGCAGCAGAGCACCCGGCCCTACGCTTGGCGCCAGTGGTTTCACTCCCAGGGACTGAACGTCGCCCACGACATGAGCGGGCCGCGCTACGAGCTGTTCTCCATGCTTGCCCAGGCGGCCATGCACGGCATGGGCGTGGCCCTGATACCGCCCTTCCTGATCCAGGACGAGCTGGCCGACGGAAGGCTTATCGTGCCCATGCAACATGCCTATTTGAGCGAGAATGCGTATTACCTGATCATTCCCGAGCGCAGGGTCGAATCGGCGATGCTCAATGCCTTCCGCGACTGGCTGGTGGAAGAGGCCAGGCAGTACCGCGAGGCCAACGGGCTGGGCTGAACGCGCAGGAACATCGGGCGGCGCAGGCAGGACGCGCCGCCCCGGGACCGGGCCGATCCGCCGGGTCCCGCGGAGCCGCGGCGGCGATACCGCCGGGCATCCTCCACGACGGCCAGGATGGCGGCCGCGGAGCACCACACCAGGAGTTCACATGAATTTCCACACCCGCAAGTGGGTCAAGCCAGAAGATCTCAACCCCAACGGCACCCTGTTCGGCGGCAGCCTGCTGCGCTGGATCGATGAAGAAGCGGCGATCTACGCGATCATCCAGCTGGGCAACCAGCGCGTGGTCACCAAGTACATTTCCGAGATCAACTTCGTCAGCTCGGCGCGCCAGGGCGACATCATCGAGCTGGGCATCACCGCCACCGACTTCGGTCGTACCTCGCTGACCATGACCTGCCACGTGCGCAACAAGATCACCCGCAAGAGCATCCTCACCATCGACAAGATGGTCTTCGTCAACCTCGGCCCGGACGGCCTGCCGGCGCCCCACGGCAAGACCGAGATCACCTACATCAAGGACCAGTTCAAGGAAGACGAAGTCCTGCCCTGAGCGGCGCGACGAGCGGCCGGCACCCATGCCGGCCGCCGTGTTTCAGAACAGCCGGGTAAGCAGCCAGTAGAGCGAGGCCGAGAGCAGGATCGCCGCCGGCAGCGTCAGCACCCAGGCCATCAGCAGGTTGCGGATGGTCTTCCACTGTAGTCCCGAACCGTTCGCCGCCATGGTCCCGGCCACCCCGGAAGACAGCACATGGGTGGTGGAGACCGGCAAGCCATACAGGTCCGCCGCGCCAATGGTCAGCATCGCCACGGTTTCCGCCGAGGCGCCCTGGGCGTAGGTCAGGTGGGTCTTGCCGATCTTCTCGCCGACCGTCACCACGATGCGTTTCCAGCCGACCATGGTGCCCAGGCCGAGGGCGATGGCCACGGCGATCTTCACCCATAGCGGGATGAACTTGGTGGCATCGTCGATCTTCCGCTTGAACGCCTGCAACTTGCCGCGGGTGTCGGCGTCGAAGCGGCCGACGCCGTCCTTGTCCATCAGGCGGATCGCCTCGGAGGTCAGGTACATGTCGTTGCGCACGTTGCCCATGGCTTCCGCCGGTACCCGCGAGAACGCGCCATAGCCTTTCACTTCCTGGCCGATCGAGCCGGTCAGGGCGGCCAGCGCCGGGATCAGCTCAGGCGATGCCTGCTTGCTGCGCACGTAGTCGGAGAGTACCTGGCGCGGATCGGCCGGCGCCGGTTGCGGCGCGCTCTTCACCAGCGCTTGCTGGGTGACCTCGGCGACGGCGGCGAACTGCACCGCCTGGTCCGCCGGCATGGTGCGGTTCAGGGCGTAGGCCATCGGCAGGGTGCCGACCAGGATCAGCATGATCAGGCCCATGCCTTTCTGTCCGTCGTTGGAGCCGTGGGCGAAGGACACCCCGGTACAGGTCAGGATCAGCAGGCCGCGGATCCACCAGGGCGGCGGCGCCTTGCCCTTCGGCGCCTTGTACAGCGCGCGGTTCTTCACCAGCAGGCGCAGCGCCAGGAGCAACAGGGCGGCGCAGGCGAAGCCGATCAGCGGCGAGAGCAGCAGGGAGTAGCCGACCTTGGTCGCCTGGCCCCAGTCCACCCCGCTGGTGCCATCGCGCCCGTGCATCAGCGCGTTGGCCACGCCGACGCCGATGATCGAGCCGATCAGGGTGTGCGAGGACGACGCCGGCAGGCCCAGCCACCAGGTCCCGAGGTTCCACAGGATGGCGGCGATCAGCAGGGCGAAGACCATGGCGAAGCCGGCCGAGGAACCGACCTGCAGGATCAGTTCCACCGGCAGCAGGGCGATGATGCCGAAGGCCACCGCGCCGCTGGAGAGCAATACGCCGAGAAAGTTGAAGCAACCCGACCAGACCACCGCGAAGTGCGGCGGCAGCGAGTGGGTGTAGATCACCGTGGCCACCGCGTTGGCGGTGTCGTGGAAGCCGTTGACGAACTCGAAGCCGAGGGCGATCAGCAGGGCCACGCCGAGCAGCAGGAAGGGCGTCCAGGTGGTGATCGTGGAACCGACGTCATCGACGTCCTGCATCAGGCTGTAGGCGCTGAACAGCAGTCCGATGGCGAGCACGGCGAAGAATACGAGGGCGGTGAGGCGGCCGGGACGTTGCTCGGGATGGGGCTTGTGCGCGTTGCCGGCGGCACTGGCGACGGCGTCGGCGGGAAGGACATCGGAGGTCATGGTACGGGTCCGCGCTGGGGATGACCGGCACATGATGGGCAGGCGATTGTGACAAGTTATGTCTTGCGCATACCGGCTTCGTCTGGCGAAGAAAGGACAAGGGCCGCGGGAGGCCGCCGGAAGCCGGATGGGGTCGGGCGCCAGGCGGCCTGCCCGCTGCGGCCGCGAAGATTAATGAATTCCTGTGGCGAGTGCCATCATTTCGTCGCTAAAAAGTTGGCATGTTGAGGGATTTGCCGATCCGGACACGCGCGGGGAAGGCGAGAGCCACTGAACTAGACTCAGAAGTGCGCGGCGGGGCCGGTCGCTTGCCGGCCCGGTGCGCGGGACGAGCACCTTCGTCCCGGGGTGGCCCGGCCGGGCGGTCGGGGAGGTCGATATGCGGATGCCGTGCCGGCTCGCGCTGGCGCTGTTGCTGTGCTTCGCCGGCCCGGCCTGTCTCGCGGCCTCCGGACCGGTTCGGGTGCTCTCGGTGGATGGTGCGATCGGCCCGGCCAGCGCCGATTACCTGGTGCGCGGCATCGAGCGTGCCGCCGAGGACGGCGCGCAACTGGTGGTGCTGGAACTGGACACGCCCGGCGGCCTGGACGCATCGATGCGGCGCATCGTCAAGGCGATCCTCGCCAGCCAGGTGCCGGTCGCCGGTTTCGTCGCGCCCAGCGGGGCGCGGGCGGCGAGCGCCGGCACCTACATCCTGTATGCCTGCCATATCGCGGCGATGGCGCCGGGCACCAACCTCGGCGCTGCCACCCCGGTGCGCCTGGGGACGCCGGACAAGCCCGCAGAGAAGCCCCCGGCGCGGGACGCCGAACCCATGGCGCGCAAGCAGGTCAACGACGCCGCCGCCTATATCCGTGGCCTCGCGCAACTGCGGGGGCGCAACGTCGAGTGGGCCGAGCGCGCGGTGCGCGAGGCGGTCAGCCTGGCGGCGCACGAGGCGGCGGCGCAGAAGGTGATCGACCTGCAGGCCCGCGACCTGCCCGACCTGCTGCGCCAGCTCGACGGCCGCAGCCTGCGCGTCGGCGAGCGCGCGCTGACCCTGGTTACCGCCGGCGCCACGATCGAGCGCCAGGCACCGGACTGGCGCGCGCGGTTGCTGGCGGTGCTCACCGATCCCAGCGTGGCGCTGATCCTGATGATGATCGGCATCTACGGGCTGATCTTCGAACTGGCCAATCCCGGCATGGCGCTGCCCGGCGTGCTCGGCGGCATCTGCCTGCTGCTCGGCCTGTACGCCCTGCAGATGCTGCCGCTCAACTACGCCGGGCTGGCGCTGATCGCGCTGGGCCTGGCGTTCATGGTGGGCGAGGCGTTCGTCGCCAGCTTCGGCGTGCTCGGCATCGGCGGAATCGTCTCGTTCGTGGTCGGCGCGCTGATCCTGATCGATACCGAGGTGCCCGGCTACGGCATTCCGCCCGGCCTGGTGGTGGCCCTGGCGTTGCTCAGCGCCGCGCTGATCGTCGGTCTGCTGGGCATGGCCCTGCGTACTCGCCGGCAAGCGGTGGTAAGTGGCACCGCCGGATTGGTCGGCAGCCTGGCGACGGTGGCGGCGGTGGATTCCGAACAACCCTGCGCAGGCTGGGTGCTGCTCCAGGGCGAGCGCTGGCGGGTGCTCGCCGCGCGGCCGCTGGCGGTGGGCCAGCCGGTCTGGGTGCTGGCGCGCAAGGGCCTGCTCCTGGAAGTCGCGCTGGCCGATGAAGGAGGTGGATGATGGGTATTTCCTATGGTTTGGCGATGTTGCTGGTGTTCCTCGCGCTGCTGCTGTTCAGCGCGCTGCGCATCCTCCGCGAGTACGAGCGCGGCGTGGTGTTCCAGCTCGGGCGGTTCTGGAAGGTCAAGGGGCCGGGGCTGGTGCTGGTGATCCCGGCGATCCAGCAGATGGTGCGCATCGACCTGCGCACCATCGTTCTCGACGTGCCGCCGCAGGATGTGATTTCCCGCGACAACGTTTCGGTGAAGGTCAACGCGGTGGTGTACTTCCGCGTGCTCGATCCGCAGAAGGCGATCATCCAGGTGGAGAACTACCTGGCCGCCACCAGCCAGTTAGCGCAGACCACCCTGCGCGCGGTGCTGGGCAAGCACGAACTGGACGAGATGCTCGCCGAGCGCGAGCGCCTGAACCTGGATATCCAGCAAGTGCTCGATGCGCAGACCGACGCCTGGGGCATCAAGGTGGCGAATGTGGAAATCAAGCACGTCGATCTCAACGAATCGATGGTCCGCGCCATCGCCCGGCAGGCCGAGGCGGAGCGTGAGCGCAGGGCCAAGGTGATCCATGCCGAGGGCGAGTTGCAAGCCTCGGAGAAACTCATGCAGGCGGCGCAGATGCTCGGCCGGCAGAGTGGCGCCATGCAGTTGCGCTACATGCAGACCCTCGGCGCGATCGCCGGCGACAAGAGTTCGACCATCGTCTTCCCGATGCCGATCGAACTCTTCGGCGGCAAGTACGCAGGTGCCGCGCCGCGAAACGAAAAGGCCGCCGGAGAGGACGAGGAGAGGTGAACGCGTGCGGTTTGTGATGGAAATATCATCGAGCCGCGACACGGGGACATGCGTGCCCGGGGTCGGGATGGCTATGCTGTGGCGATCCACTCCCGGGACGCTCCTTCATGCTGCGATGCGCACTCCTGCTGCTGACATTGCTCCTCCCTTGCGCGCTGCCTGCCGCCAACCTGCGCCTGGTCGGCGACTCCTGGCCGCCTTTCGTCGATTCGCGCCTGCCTGGCAACGGCCTGGCGGTGGAACTGGTGACCACCGCGCTCAAGCGCGCCGGCTTCGACTCGAGTTTCCAGCAGGTACCCTGGTCGCGTGCCCTGTACGGCGTGCGCAGCGGCGACTACGACATCGCCCTGAGCGCCTGGTACGAGCCCGCCCGCAGCCTCTACGGGCAGTTTTCCCGCGCCTACCTGAGCAACCGCATCCGCCTGCTGCAACGCAAGGGGCGGGGTATCGAGTTTTCCCGCCTGAGCGACCTGCGTCCCTACCGCATCGCGGTCGTGCGCGACTATGCCTACGCGCCCGAATTCGACCGTGACAGCCGTCTGCAGAAGGTCAACGTGACCAGCTTCGCCAACGCCGCGCGGATGCTCGAGGCGGGGCGGGTCGACCTGGCGGTGGAGGACGAGCTGGCGCTGGGGGTCGCCTTCAAGGGCGAACTGGCCGATTTGCGCGACAAGCTGGAGGTACTGCCCATCCCGCTTGGCGAGAACGGCCTGCACCTGCTGGTGAGCCTGAGGAATCCCCGGCATGACGAGATCGTCGAAGGCTTCGACCTGGCCATCCGCGGCATGCGCGACGACGGCAGCTACCAGCGCCTGCTGGAGCGCTACGGCGCGCGCTAGGGCTGGCCTGGCAGCGGCTGCGCGCCGGCCAGTTCCTTCTTCAGCAAGTGCGCGGCCAGGGTGCGCAGCGGGGCGAGCTGGCGGCAGATGTGCGCCAGTTGGGTCTGTACCAGGCGATGGCTGTCGTCCATGTCCTCGGGCATCTGCTCCAGTTCCTTGGCCAGCGCTTCCTCCTCTTCGCTGTAGATGGCGACCGGGCGTTTCTGTTCCAGGCTCGCGGCGATTTCCTCGAGGCTGGCGGAGAGCCGCTCGGCGGCGCGCTCCAGGAGGCCGTCGCTGGCGTCCTCGGGCAGGCTTTCGCGGTGCGCGCCGAGACCGGATAGATAGCTGAGCAGGGTGTGCGAGAGGACCAGGAAGCGGAAGCCGATCTCGGCGTCCTTCCTGAAGTGGCCGGGCTCCAGGAGCATGTTCGACAGGGTGGTCGAGAGCGCTGCGTCGGCGTTGTGCGCGTTGCGCCGGGCGGTGCGGTAGTCGAGGTCGTCGCGCTTGCCGGTGGCGTACTGCTGCATGATCTGCCGCAGGTAACGGCTGTTGCAGGCGAGGGTGTTGGCGAGCATGCGGTTGAGCCGGCGGCCCTGCCAGTCGGGCAGCACCAGGAACACCGCGAGGCCGGCGATCAGGCTGCCCAGCAAGGTATCGAACAGGCGGGGCAGGATCAGCCCGTAGCCATCGCCGACCTGGTTGAAGCAGAACAGCACCAGCAGGGTGATCGCCGCCGTCGCCAGGGTATAGCGACTGCTGCGGGTGGCGAAGAAGGCGACCCCGGCGGCGACCGCGAACAGCGACTGCACCAGCGGGCTGGGGAACAGGTCGATCAGCGCCCAGCCGACCACCAGGCCGACCACCGTACCGAGGATCCGCTGCACCAGGCGCAGGCGGGTCGCGCCATAGTTGGGCTGGCAGACGAACACCGTGGTGAGCAGTATCCAGTAGCCCTGGGTCGGATGGATCCAGTGCAGCACGCCGTAGCCGGCGGTCAGCGCCAGGGCCATGCGCAGGCCGTGGCGGAACAGCAGCGAGGTCGGGGTGAGCTGCTGGCGCAGGCGCTCGAAGGCGTCCTTCAGGCTGCGCGGCGAGCGGTCGAGCAGGGCGCTGTCCTGTTCGTCGGCGATGGCGTCCGGGTTGCTCGCCCCGGCCAGCTTGCGGTCCAGCGTGGTGAGGTTGGCGGCCAGGGCGCCGAGCGAGCGAAGCAGGCCCTTCCAGGCCGGGTTGCTCTGCTGGCGCAGGTGTTCGAGCGAGGCCTGGAGGTCTTCCAGGGCCAGCTCGCGGTCGGCGTAGTCGAACGGCTGGCGCAGGCGGATAGCCCGCGCCAGGGCCTGGCAGGCCTTGCCCTGCTGGTTGAGCAGGCGCTGGCAGCGGAACAGCACGTCGCTGTGGAAGAACGCCTCGGCCAGCCGGTTGTACGGGTAGTGCGAGGAACTGGCGCGCTCGTGGACGTCCTGGGCGATGAAATAGAGCTTCAGGTAGCGGCTCACCTTGGGGCCCGGCCGGCCATGGCCGAGGCGGTTGAGAATGGTCTCCTTGGCCTGGTTCAGCGCCACCACCACCTTGCCGTTCTGCCGTGCCAGGGCGAGGCGCTGGCCCTCCACGTCGAGCTGGCGCAACGGTTCGAACAGGCTCGACTTGATCCTCAGGTATTCGCCCAGCTCGAAATACAGGCGGGAAAGACTCTGCTGCACCGGCTGGTTGGAGAACAGCGCGTTCCACAGCACTGAGAGCAGCCCGTACCAGGCCGCCCCGGCCACCAGCAGCAGCGGTTCGTGCCAGACATCGGCGACCTCACCGCCGCGCTGGTCCACGCCGATCATGGTGTAGATCGAGAGGATCAGGGTCGCCGAGGCGATCGCCGCATAGCGCTCGCCGAGGGCGCCGAGGAGGATCATGCCGAACGCCGACAGCGCCATCCCGGAAACGAACAGCCAGGGATAGGGGAACAGCAACTCGACGGCGAAGGCGGCGACGCTGAAGCACAGCAGGGTCACCAGCAGCGCTTGCAGGCGGCCGAGCCAGTTGTCGTCGGTCTCCGCCAGGGCGCTGGCGATGATCCCGAGGAACAGCGGGATCAGCAGCTCGATGCGGTCCTGCCACCAGCACAGCAGCAGGGCGCCGGCCAGGGCGATGAACACCCGCAGGCTGTAGGCGAACTTGTCGAGGGCCCAGAGGCGGCGGAGCGTGTGTGTCAGCGAAGAGGGCGGCATGGGGGCGGAGTGCTATCCGATGGTCCGTGGTTCAGCCTATGTGGCCTGTCCGGCTAATTCAATCGGCCGATTTCGCGCGCCTGGAAGTCCGCTGCCCGCCGCAGTCGCAGGAAACGCTGCCGTGGGCAACTCGGTCGAGCCGGGCATCTGGCGGATGCAGGCTTCGTGCCTGCGAACGCTAAGACGTCGTCGCCGCGCCGGAAGTTACCCGGCGGCGATATCGCGCGCCGGAGCGGGCCCGGCGAGCGAAGCGGCGGCGCGCTACAGCAGGCGGACCTTGAACGAGCGCCCCTTGATCTTGCCTTCGCTCAGGCGCTTGAGGGCCTGGTGGGCGAGGCCGCGCTCGATGGCGACGAAGGCCTGGAAGTCGAAGATGGCGATCTTGCCCACCGCGCTGCCGGGCAGCCCGGCGTCGCCGGTGAGGGCACCGAGCAGGTCGCCGGGGCGCACCTTGTCCTTGCGTCCGCCGGCGATGCACAGGGTGCTCATCGGCGGCAGCAATGGCTCCGGGCTGGCCTTCAACTGGCCGAGGGCGTACCAGGCCAGCGGCTGCTTCTGCAGGTCCTCGATGGCCTGCGCGCGGCTGGCCTCGGCCGGCGCCACCAGCGACAGGGCCAGGCCTTTCTCGCCGGCGCGACCGCTGCGTCCGATGCGATGGATGTGGACCTCCGGGTCGCGCGCCAGCTCGACGTTGATCACCGTTTCCAGGGCGGCGATGTCCAGCCCGCGGGCGGCCACGTCGGTGGCCACCAGTACGTTGCAACTGCGGTTGGCGAACACCGTCAGGACCTGGTCGCGCTCGCGCTGCTCCAGGTCGCCGTGCAGGGCCAGGGCGGAAATCCGCTGCGCCTTCAGTGCGTCGGCCAGCTCCTGGCACTGCTGGCGGGTCTGGCAGAAGGCCACGCAGGACTGCGGCCGGAAATGCTGGAGCAGGCGTACCACGGCGTCCATGCGCTGCTTCGGGTCGATCTCGAAGAAGCGCTGCTCGATCTGGCTGTCGGCGTGCAGCGACTCGACCTTCACCTGTCGCGGATCGCGCATGAAGGTCTTCGCCAGCTTCTCGATGCCGTCCGGGTAGGTGGCGGAGAACAGCAGGGTCTGCCGGCGCTCGGGGAGCTGGCCGATGATCTCGGCGATGCTGTCGTAGAAGCCCATGTCGAGCATCCGGTCGGCTTCGTCGAGGACTAGGGTATTGAGCCCGTCGAGGACCAGGGTGCCTTTGCGCAGGTGCTCCTGGATGCGCCCCGGGGTGCCGACCACCACGTGCGCGCCGTGCTCCAGCGAAGCCACCTGCGGGCCGTAGGGGACGCCGCCGCAGAGGGTCAGGACCTTGATGTTGTCGGCGGCGCGGGCCAGCCGGCGGATCTCCTTGGCGACCTGGTCGGCCAGTTCGCGGGTCGGGCACAGCACCAGCGCCTGGCAGCCGAAGTAGCGCGGGTTCAGCGGGCTGAGCAGGGCGAGGCCGAAGGCCGCGGTCTTGCCGCTGCCGGTCTTGGCCTGGGCGATCAGGTCGTGACCCTGGAGGATCAGCGGCAGGCTCTGCGCCTGGATCGGCGTCATCTCCCGGTAACCGAGGGAGTCGAGATTGGCCAGGAGGTCCGCGGAAAGCGGCAGCGAGGAGAAAGCGGTGGAGGTCACGGGGCAGGGCTCGGCAGGCGATACGAGCGGCTAGTCTAGCAGCCTGCGGCGGCTTGCCGCGTGCGATCGCCGCCGGAGCAGCAGCGACAGGCAATGTATCTTTGGCCAGTACCGTTCGTCCGAAAAACGAAAAAAGCGCGTTTCTGTATTTTTATACAGGTTCGCTTTCCTCAGTTTTTTGTCGTAGAGTGCTGACACTGTGTTTGCATGGGTCGCCGTCGATCGTGACCTGATGCGGTCGGAAATTCCAGCCCGTCCTGCTCGACTCCTTGTAACTCCTTGCAACTCAGTTACCGGCTACGATTTCGTGGCTAAATCAATACCCATAGTTCCAAGGAGAACTTGCAATGTCCCGTCAGAACGGCACCGTTAAGTGGTTCAACGAAACCAAAGGCTACGGCTTCATTACCCCGGAAAGCGGCCCGGACGTTTTCGTTCACTTCCGTGCCATCGAAGGTAACGGCTTCAAGACCCTGGCCGAAGGCCAGAAGGTCAGCTTCGAAGTCGTACAAGGCCAGAAAGGCATGCAGGCCGAGCGCGTTCAGGTGATCAACTAAGATCCCTGGGCCCCAGCCCGAAGAACCCGGATGGAAGCATCCGGGTTTTTTATTGCCCGGAGAAAACCGTCACACTGTCTTCGCCTGCCGTTCACCCTGTCTTGACGAGTTCCCGCCCAGAGTGGCCCGGTCCCGTTCGGAGTCGTTTCGATGAAGCCTGTGCAATCCCGTCGTCTGGCCTTCGCCGCGCTGTTGTCGCTGTCGTTCTCTTCCGCGTCCTGCCATGCCGCCACCGAGCACTGGGGCTGGATCGAGCAGTCCTGGCTGATGCCCGAGCGCATGCAGGCCAAGGCCAAGCTGGATACCGGCGCGCTGACCTCGTCGCTGGACGCGAGGAATATCCATCGCTACAAGAAGGACGGCGAGCGCTGGGTGCGCTTCGATGTCGTGCTGCCCACCGCCGACAGCAAGGCGCCGGTCAGCGTGACCTTCGAGCGCAAGGTGCTGCGGCTGATCAAGGTGCGCGGCGCCGGTGGCAGCGACAGCCGTCCGGTGGTGGCGATGGACATCTGCCTGGGCGCCAAGCTGCTGCGCGAGCAGTTCTCCCTGCGCGACCGCGGCAACATGAACTATCCGGTGCTGCTCGGCCGCCGCACGCTCGAACACCTCGGCGCGGTCGACGTGTCCCGAACCTTCACCCGCAAACCCACCTGCGGCGCGCTCGCCGCTCAGTAGAAGAACCCGCGCGGCAGTCCGGCGGCCAGCGCCAGCCGGGGCAGCACGATCAGCGCCGTCATCCACAGGTTGCGCGGGCGCGCCTCGTCCTCGCGAGCCCGGCTAGAGGTCCGGGTCCTTTTCCGGATCGACCCGGCGCGGGCTGGTGCGGCCGTCCTCGCTGCCGAGCTGGAAGAAGATCGCTGCGGCCAGCATCGACATCAGGCCGACGCTGACATAGGTGGCGTGGAAGGCGCCGAGTACGGTGTCCTGCCCCGTATCCAGGTCGGTCTGGAAACCGCCCAGCAACGCCGCCGCGCAAGCCACGCCAAGGCTGATCGACAATTGCACGACCACCGACATCAGGCTGTTGCCGCTGCTGGCGTTGCTGTCCTGCAGGTCGATCAGGGTTAGGGTGTTCATCGCCGTGAATTGCAGGGAGTTCACCGCGCCGAGCAGGCTCAGGTGCAGCAGCAGCCAGACGTAGGGGGTGTCCTGGTCGACCAGGCCGAAGCCGGCGATCAGGCAGCCGAGGATCAGGGTGTTGCCGACCAGCAGCTTGCGATAGCCGAAGAAGTCCAGCAGTGGCTTGGCCATCGGCTTGGCGACCATCGCGAACAGCGCCAGCGGGATCATGGTCATGCCCGCGGTGGAAGGCGGGTAGCCCAGTCCCACCTGCAGCAGCAGCGGGGTGAGGAAGGGCAGGGCGCCGCTGCCCAGGCGGGCGAACAGGTTGCCGAGGATGCCGACGGCGAAGGTCCGCGCCTTGAACAGGCTCGGCGGGAACAGCGGCTTGTCGATGCGTAGCGCGCGCAGCCAGTAGGCGGTGAGCAGGACCAGTCCGCCGATCAGCAGCAGGACCACGCGCAGGTGCGACAGGTGCAGCTCGCCGAGTCCTTCCAGGGCGATGGAGATCAGCACCATGGAGCCGCCGAAGAGCAGGAAGCCGATGCTGTCGAAACGGCTCGGCACCGGGCTGCGCAGGTCCGGCATCAGCTTCATCGCCACCAGGCAGCCGAGCAGGCCGACCGGCAGGTTGATCAGGAAGATCCAGTGCCAGGAGGCGTACTCCACCAGCCAGCCGCCCAGCGTCGGTCCCGCCAGCGGGCCGAGCAGGCCGGGAATGGTGACGAAGCTGAGCACCCGCACCAGGTCCTGGCGCGGGTAGACGCGCAGGATCACCAGCCGTCCCACCGGCATCATCAGCGCGCCGCCGACGCCCTGTACGATGCGCGCGCCGACCAGCAGTTCGAGGCTCGGCGACAGCGCGCAAAGCAACGAGCCGAGGCTGAACAGCAATACCGCGCCGAGGAATACCCGGCGTGTGCCGAAACGGTCGGCGATCCACCCCGAGGCCGGTATCAGCAGGGCCACCGTGAGCAGGTAGGCGATCACCACCGCCTGCATGCGCAGCGGGTTTTCGTTCAGCGAACTGGCCATGCTCGGTAGTGCGGTGTTGAGGATGGTGCCGTCGAGGGCTTGCATGAAGAAGGCGACGGCGACCAGCCAGGGCAGTTGGCGGGCGATGCGGGGGGTGAGCTGGAACGGCTCGCTCATGGACGGGCTCCCTCGGGCGGACAGGGCCCAAGCATAGAGAAGTTCTCGCCGCGATGGGACGGCCGACGACCGGATCGGGGCGAACAGCGGGCATTGCGGCGGAAGTCGCGGGCCAGAGCGGTCGCCTTTCATTGTCCTGGGTCAAGCCGAAGCGCTGGCGCTCGCCGGCTGCTGTGCTAGTACTCAAGAGTCACCCCGTCAGTGGCTGCGGATGCGACGCCGGCGCTTCGTCATCGCACGGACATGTCCCGCGTTGCATGCTCGACGGCGCGTGCTTCACCGCCTTGTCGCGATGTTCTCCACGCAGCGCTCGGCGACCCCGGTCGCCGCCGCCGTCGCCGAAGCCCACCTTCCGTGGAAACAGGAGCCCTCCCATGGCCCAGGAACTTTGCGCTATCTGCCACGAACGTCCCGCCGTCGCCCGCGTCAGCCTGGTACAGAACGGCCAGCGCCGCGAACTCGCCCTCTGCGAACTGCACTACCGCCAGTTGATGCGCCAGCAGCGCATGCGCTCGCCGCTGGAGTCGCTGTTCGGCGGCGGCAGCCCGTTCGACGAGATCTTCTCCGGCTTCGGCGAGCAGAGCCCGGTCACCCCGGTGCGCGCCCGCGAGCCGGAGGCGGTGGACATCGCCGAGTACTTCAGCAAGCAGACCACCGAGTACCTGCAACGCGCCGCGCAGGTCGCCGCCGAATTCGGCAAGCGCGAAGTGGACACCGAGCACCTGCTCTACGCCCTGGCCGACGCCGACGTGGTGCAGGCGGTGCTCAAGCAGTTCGGCCTGTCGCCGGCCGACCTCAAGCAGTACATCGAGGCCAACGCCGTGCGCGGCGCCAGCAAGGGCGAGGCGAGCGAGGACATGACCATCTCGCCGCGGGTGAAGAGCGCCTTGCAGCACGCCTTCGCCCTGTCCCGCGAACTCGGCCACAGCTATGTCGGCCCCGAGCACCTGTTGCTCGGCCTGGCGGCGGTGCCGGACAGCTTCGCCGGGACGCTCCTGAAGAAGTACGGCCTGACCGAGCAGGCGCTACGGCAGAAAGCGGTCAAGGTGGTCGGCAAGGGCGCCGAGGACGGCCGCGTGGACGGCCCGAGCAACACTCCGCAGCTGGACAAGTTCAGCCGCGACCTGACCCGGCTGGCCCGCGAAGGCAAGCTCGATCCGGTGATCGGCCGCTCGAAGGAAGTCGAGACCACCATCGAGGTGCTCGCCCGGCGCAAGAAGAACAACCCGGTGCTGATCGGCGAGCCCGGCGTCGGCAAGACCGCCATCGTCGAAGGCCTGGCCCAGCGCATGGTCCAGGGCGAGGTGCCGGAGGTGCTGCGCGACAAGCGCCTGGTCGAACTGAACATCAACGCCATGGTCGCCGGCGCCAAGTACCGCGGCGAGTTCGAGGAACGCCTCAAGCAGGTGATGGACGAACTGCAGGCGGCGCAGAGCGAGATCATCCTGTTCATCGACGAGGTGCACACCATCGTCGGTGCCGGCCAGGGCGGCGGCGAAGGCGGGCTGGACGTGGCCAACGTGCTGAAGCCGGCGATGGCGCGCGGCGAGATGAACCTGATCGGCGCCACCACCCTCAACGAGTACCAGAAGTACATCGAGAAGGACGCCGCGCTGGAGCGGCGCTTCCAGCCGGTGTTCGTCCCCGAGCCGACGGTGGAGCAGACCATCTCCATCCTCCGTGGCCTGCGCGACAAGCTCGAAGGCCACCACAAGGTGACCATCCGCGACGAGGCCTTCGTCGCCGCCGCCGAGCTGTCCGACCGCTACATCGGCAACCGCTTCCTGCCGGACAAGGCCATCGACCTGATCGACCAGGCCGCCGCCCGCGTGCGCATCGCCAGCACCTCGCGGCCGGCCGAGATCCAGGAACTGGAGGCCGAGCTGGCGCAGCTCAAGCGCGAGCAGGACTACGCCGCCAGCCGCAAGTGGTACGACGAGGCGAAGGTCTTCGAGAAACGCATCCAGGAACGCAAGGAACACCTCGAGCAGATCACCGAGCGCTGGCAGCAGACCCAGGGGTCGAAGACCGAGGAGGTGCGGGTCGAGGACATCGCCGAGATCATCTCCAAGCTCACCGGCATCCCGGTCACCGAACTGACCGCCGAGGAGCGCGAGAAGCTCCTGCAGATGGAAGAGCGCCTGCACCAGCGGGTGATCGGCCAGCAGGAAGCGATCACCGCGGTCAGCGACGCCGTGCGCCTGGCCCGCGCCGGGCTGCGCCAGGGCAGCCGGCCGATCGCCACCTTCCTGTTCCTCGGCCCGACCGGGGTGGGCAAGACCGAGCTGGCCAAGGCCTTGGCCGAGGTGGTGTTCGGCGACGAAGACGCGATGATCCGCATCGACATGAGCGAATACATGGAGCGCCACGCGGTGTCCCGGCTGATCGGTGCGCCGCCGGGCTACGTCGGCTACGACGAGGGCGGCCAGCTCACCGAGCGGGTGCGCCGGCGGCCGTACAGCGTGATCCTGCTCGACGAGATCGAGAAGGCCCACGCCGACGTCAACAACATCCTCCTGCAGGTGTTCGACGACGGCCGCCTGACCGACGGCAAGGGGCGCGTGGTGGACTTCACCAACACCATCATCATCGCCACCAGCAACCTCGGCTCCGAGCTGATCATGAAGAACGCCCAGGCCGGCGAGTTCGCCCAGCCGCCGGAGAAGCTCAAGCGCGAACTGATGACTACCCTGCGCGGGCATTTCCGCCCGGAATTCCTCAACCGCCTCGACGAGGTGATCGTCTTCGAATCGTTGAGCAAGGCGCAGATCGAGGACATCGTGCGCCTGCAACTGGAGCGGGTGAAGCGCGCCGCGCACGCCCAGGACATCTACCTGCACATCGACGACAGCCTGGTCGGCCACCTCGCCGAAGAGGCCTACCAGCCGGAGTTCGGCGCCCGCGAACTGAAGCGGCAGATCCGCCAGCAACTGGAGACGCGCCTGGCCACGGCGATGCTCAAGGGCGAGGTGAAGGAGGGCGAGACGGTCACCTTCTTCTACGACGCCAAGGACGGCGTCGGCTACCGCAAGGGCGCCGCGCCGAAGCCGGCGGCACGCAAGAAGTCCGGTGCCGGCGAGACGCCCAGGGGCCGCGCGACGGCGGCGAGGAAGCCGGCGGCGAAGAAAGGCGCCGCCGCCAAGGGCAAGGCCGACAAGCCGAAGGCCAAGTGACCCGACCAAGGTTGGGGAACAAGGCACCGGCCGGCCGGTCGAAATCTCACCCCGGCCTGCGAATGCGGCCGGGGCGTTCGATATCTCATGAGGAATTGCCGATGCGCGTCACCACTCACGCTACCCTGGCCGCGGCCCTGCTGCTCAGCGCCGCCTCCGCGTTCGCCTTCAATCTCGGGGATGCCGCCAAGGCGGTCGCCGGGGCGTCCCAGGGCGACTCCGCCCAGGTAGCCACCACCCCGCAGACCAGCGGTCTGCTCGGCGCACTCACCGGTCAGCTCGGGGTCAGCCAGGAGCAGGCGGTCGGCGGTACCGGCGCCCTGCTCGGCCTGGCCAAGAACCAGTTGGCCGGCAACGATTATTCGCAACTGGTTAAGACCATCCCCGGCCTCGACAAGCTGGCCGGCAACAACGCCCTGGCCGGTCTCGGCGGGCTCGGCAACGTGCTCGGCAAGAGCGGCGGCGACAGCAAGGGCCTCGGTTCGCTGCTCGGCAATGCGGACAGCATGGGCGACGTGAACAAGGCCTTCGGCACCCTGGGCATGGATAGCGGGATGACCGAGAAGTTCGCCCAGGTGCTGGTCGACTACTTCGGCAAGCAGGGCGCCAACAGCGAGCTGCTGGGCAGCCTGAGCAATCTCTGGGGAGTGAGCAAGGCGGGCGGCTCGTCGCTGCTCTGATCTGCCGCCAGCGGATCGGCGGATAACCGCGTTGCGGTTATTCGCCCTACGAAGCGGGTGCGGCGCCCGGGTATTCGCTGCCCGCACCGGTAGGGCGAATAACGCCCTCGGCGTTATCCGCCGCCGCTCCGTGGAAACGGCGGATAACCGCGTTGCGGTTATCCGCCCTACGAGGTGGGTGCGACCCCCGGGTATTCGTTGCCCGCACCGGTAGGGCGAATAACGCCCCCGGCGTTATCCGCCGCTGCGCCGTGGAAACGGCGGATAACCGCGTTGCGGTTATCCGCCCTACGAGATGGGTTTGCTTCGGCCGGTACTTCAGCGCAGTTGCCGCAAGCGGGCGATGCGTTCGTCCTTTTCTTCCCACATGCGCGAGACCCATTCCTGCACGTACTGGCGGAACACCGGGTCGTTCTCGTAGTCGCCCTGCCACAGGGCGGGATCGATCGGCCGGGTCTGGATGTCGACGATCACCTTCGGCACCCGTCCGCAGAGCAGGTCCCAGAATCCCGGAACCTTGTCGCTCGGGTAGACCACGGTGACGTCGAGCAGGGCGTCCAGCTGCTCGCCCAGCGCGGCGAGGACGAAGGCCACCCCGCCGGCCTTGGGCTTGAGCAGGTGGCGATAGGGCGACTGTTGCTGGGCCTTCTTCTGCTCGCTGAAGCGCGTGCCTTCCAGGTAGTTCACCACGGTCACCGGGATGCGCTTGAACTTCTCGCAGGCGGCCTTGGTGATCTCCAGGTCCTTGCCCTTGAGTTCCGGGTGCTTCTCCAGGAAGGCCTTGGAATAGCGCTTCATGAACGGATACTCCAGCGCCCACCAGGCCAGGCCGAGGAAGGGCACCCAGATCAGCTCCTTCTTGAGGAAGAACTTGAAGTACGGGGTGCGCCGGTTGAACACCTGGATCAAGGCGGGGATGTCGACCCAGGACTGGTGGTTGCTCACCACCAGGTACGAGGTGTCCTGGCGCAGGTCGCCGGCGCCGCGCACGTCCCAGACCGTCGGCGTGCAGGTGGCGAAGATCCACTTGTCGATCTCCGCCCAGGTCTCGGCGATCCACATCACGCCCCTGGAGCAGAGGTCCTTCAGGCGCTGGCCGGGGAGCACCAGCTTGAGCAGTGCGATCAGCATCATCGGGCCGATCAGGATCAGCGTGTTGAGAAGCAGCAGAAGGCTGCTGGTCAGGCCGGTCAACAGTTCCCGCATGGTTGGTTTCCCTGTCCTGGGTGTGGGTCGACGCGGCCCATCATACGCATCCGCGCCGCGCCGCCCAAGCCGCCGGCGTGGCGAACGAAACCGCGCCGTGCTAGTCCTATGTGGACCTCGTATCACTTCAGGAGATGCCCGCGTGAAGCGTGCCCTTGCCTTGCTCTCGCTGTTCGCCCTGCCGGTCCTCGCCGCCGAACCCAACCTCTACGGCCGCTACGAATGGGTCTCCCTGCCGGAGCTGGACCGCACCCTGCAGGCGAAGATGGACACCGGCGCCTACACCTCCTCGCTGTCGGCCAAGGACATCGAGTTGTTCCAGCGCGACGGCGAGGAGTGGGTGCGCTTCCGCCTGGCCACCAAGGAGGCCGATGGCTCGGTGTTCGAGCACAAGCTGGCGCGCATCGGCAAGATCAAGAACCGCGCCGACAACCGCAACGGCGAGGACGAGGATGAGGACCGCCTGAGCGAACGCCCGGTGATCGACCTGCAGGTCTGCCTGGGCGGAGCGATGAAGACCATCGAGGTCAACCTCACCGACCGCAGCGCCTTCAACTATCCGTTCCTGATGGGCACCAAGGGCTTGCGCAAATTCCACGTCGCGGTCGATCCCTCCGAGCGCTTCGTCGCCGACAAGCCCACCTGCAAGTAAGCGTCCTACGCCACCGGCGGCGCGATTGACGCGCGCGCCGGCTTGCGGCACCGTTCCGGCATTCCCGTCAGCCGCCGTCACACCATGCCGCATATCCTGATCGTCGAAGATGAAGCCGCGATTGCCGACACCCTGCTCTACGCCCTGCAGGCCGAAGGCTTCGCCACCACCTGGGTGACCCTCGCCGGCGAGGCGCTGGCGTTGCAGGAGCGCCAGCCGGCGGACCTGCTGATCCTCGACGTCGGTCTGCCGGACATCAGCGGTTTCGAGGCCTGCAAGCGCCTGCGGCGGTTCTCCGAGGTGCCGGTGATCTTCCTCACCGCGCGCGATGCCGAGATCGACCGCGTGGTCGGCCTGGAGATCGGCGCCGACGACTACGTGGTCAAGCCGTTCAGCCCGCGCGAGGTGGCGGCTCGGGTCAAGGCCATCCTCAAGCGCATGGCGCCGCGCCCGGCGGCGCTGGAAGGGGCCGCGCCGAGCGGGCCGTTCCAGGTCGACGAGGAGCGCGTGCGGATCCACTACCGCGACACCCCGCTCAACCTCACCCGCCACGAGTTCCGCCTGTTGCAGACGCTGCTCGGGCAGCCCGAGCGGGTATTCAGTCGCGAGCAGTTGCTCGACGCCCTCGGCGTCGCCAGCGAGGCCGGCTACGAGCGCAACATCGACAGCCACATCAAGAGCCTGCGCGCCAAGCTGCGCCAGGTGAACGAACGCGGCGAAGCGATCCAGACCCATCGCGGCCTGGGCTACAGCTACAGCCCGGACCACGCCTGATGCCGCTCGGCGTTCGGATCTTTCTGGTCTACTTCCTGTTCGTCGGTCTCACCGGCTACTTCGTGCTGAGCACGGTGATGGACGAAGTGCGCCCCGGCGTGCGCCAGTCCACCGAGGAAACCCTGGTGGACACCGCCAACCTGCTCGCCGAGATCCTCCGCCAGGACGTGAAGAACGGCACCCTGGCGCAGAGCGACCTGCCGGAGATGCTCGAGGACTACGGCAAGCGGGTGCCGCAGGCGGATATCTGGGGCTTGCGCAAGGAGGCGGTGAACCACCGCATCTACGTCACCGACGCCAGCGGCAAGGTGCTGCTGGACTCCGCCGGGGTGGCCGTCGGCCAGGATTATTCGCGCTGGAACGACGTCTACCTGACTCTTCGGGGCCAGTACGGCGCGCGCTCCAGCCGCGAAGACCCGGACGACCCGGATTCCTCGGTGATGTACGTGGCGGCGCCGATCAAGGATGCCGGGAAGATCATCGGGGTGGTTTCGGTGGCCAAGCCGAACAGCAGCCTGCAACCCTACATCGACCGCTCGCAGCGGCGCCTGGCCTGGCTCGGTGCCGGGCTGATCGCCCTCGGGCTGCTGGTCGGCGGCCTGCTCTCCTGGTGGCTCAGCGGCGCGCTGCGGCGCCTCACCCAGTACGCCCAGGCGGTCAGCGAGGGGCGCCGCGCCGAGCTGCCGCGCTATCGCGGCGGCGAGATGGCGCAACTGGCCGACGCGGTGGAGCGCATGCGCACGCAATTGGAGGGCAAGGACTACGTCGAGCGCTACGTGCATACCCTGACCCACGAATTGAAGAGCCCGCTGGCGGCGATCCGTGGCGCCGCCGAGTTGCTCGACGGCGAGATGCCGGCCGAACAGCGGGCGCGCTTCGTCGGCAACATCGCCGGCGAGAGCGAGCGCCTGCAACAACTGATCGAGCGCCTGCTGAGCCTGGCCCAGGTGGAGCAGCGGCAAGGCCTGGAGGAGGTCGGCAAGGTCGACCTGCGGGAGATCGCCGCGTCCCTGCTGGAAGGCCAGGCGGCGCGTATCCAGCGCCAGCGATTGCGGGTGGAGAATCGCCTGGAAGGTCCCTGCGAGGTTCGCGGCGAGCAGTTCCTGCTGCGCCAGGCGCTGGCCAACCTGCTCGACAACGCCCTCGACTTTACCCCGCCCGGCGGCATCCTTCGCCTGCTCGCCGAGGCCGACGGCGAGGGTATCGCCCTGCGCCTGTTCAACCAGGGGCCGGCGATTCCCGACTACGCCCTGGCGCGCCTCACCGAACGCTTCTACTCGCTGCCGCGCCCGGCCAGCGGGCGCAAGAGCACCGGGCTGGGACTGAACTTCGTCGCCGAGGTGGCGCAACTGCATGGCGGCCGGTTGCAGGTCGGCAATCGCGACGACGGCGTCGAGGCGCTGCTCTGGCTGCCGCGCGGCTGAGGCGTCTCCACGGAAACTCCATCGACTCTCCACACGGCGACCCGAAGCCCGCCATCGCGGCGCCGCAGACTTTCCGCCATCACCCCGACGGAGAGTCCCCCATGAACCGCACGCTGGCCTACAAGCTCGGCGCCATCGCCCTACTCATCCTGCTATTGCTGATTCCCCTGTTGATGATCGACGGCCTGATCCGCGATCGCCAGGAGGTTCGTGACGGCGTGCTGCAGGATATCGCCCGCAGCTCCAGCTACAGCCAGCGCCTCACCGGCCCGCTGCTGGTGGTACCGTACCGCAGGACGGTGCGCGAGTGGGTCACCGAGGAGAAGACCGAGAAGCGCGTGTTGCAGGAGCGCGAGCAGCGCGGCGAGCTGTACTTCCTGCCCGACCGCTTCGCCCTCGACGGGCAGATGCGCACCGAGCTGCGCTACCGTGGCATCTACCAGGCGCGCCTGTACCACGTCGACAACAAGGTTGCCGGCTACTTCCAGGTGCCTGCGCACTATGGCATCGAAGAAGACTTGGAGGACTACCAGTTCGAAACGCCGTTCCTGGCGATGGGCATCAGCGACATCCGCGGCATCGAGAATGCCCTGCGCCTGTCCCTCAACGGTGCCAGCGTCGACTTCGAGCCGGGTAGCCGGGTCGGCCTGCTCGGCAGCGGTGTGCACGCACCGCTGCAAGGCGTCGACGGGCGCCAGGCGCAGCGCCTGGAGTACGCCTTCGACCTGTCGTTGCTCGGCAGCGAGCGGCTGGACATCGTGCCGGTGGGCCGCGACAGCCAGGTCATCCTGAAGGCCGACTGGCCGCACCCGAGCTTCGGCGGCGAGTTCCTGCCCAGCGAGCGGGAGATCACCGCCCAGGGCTTCACCGCGCGCTGGCAGACCAGCTTCTTCGCCACCAACATGGAAGAGGCGCTGCGCAGTTGCGTGGAGGAGCAGCGCTGCGACGGTTTCCAGGCGCGCGCCTTCGGCGTCGGCCTGGTCGATCCGGTGGACCAGTACCTGAAGGCCGACCGCGCGATCAAGTACGCGCTGCTGTTCATCACCCTGACCTTCGCCGGCTTCTTCCTCTTCGAGGTGCTCAAGCGCCTGGCGGTACACCCGATCCAGTACGCGCTGGTCGGCCTGGCGCTGGCGTTCTTCTACCTGCTGCTGCTGTCGCTGGCCGAGCATGTCGGCTTCGAGCTGGCCTACCTGGTCTCCGCCGGAGCCTGCGTCGGCCTGATCGGCTTCTACCTGTGCTTCGTCCTGCGCAGCGTGGCCCGAGGGCTGGGCTTCAGCGTCGGCCTGGCAGGGCTGTACGGCCTACTCTACGGCTTGCTGAGCGCGGAGGACTACGCCTTGCTGATGGGCTCGCTGCTGCTGTTCGCGGTGCTTGCCGCGGTGATGGTGCTGACCCGCCGCCTGGACTGGTACGGGGTCGGCCGCAAGGACCTCCCGGCGGTACCCGCCAGGGCCTGACGACGAGGGCGGCGGCGCCGGCCGCCGCCGATTTCCAAGGAGGAAAAGCATGCGCCTGTTCTTCGAGTTCACCCTCTGTGCCGCCCTCGGCCTGCTGGTCAGCGGCGTGATCCTGATCTTTCTGCTGTTCTTCGGCAAGTTCGGCCTGATCGAGTACTGGATCGCCAGCGGCAAGCCCCTGGCCCACGCCATGCTGGTGCTGATGCCGGACGGATTCTGGGAAGGCCTCAGCGGCATCGAGGGCGCCGCCGGCAATCCGCACGTGCGCTCCTTCCTGGAGCTTTGCATGGGGCTCGGACAGAGCGCGCTGTTGCTGGGCCTGCTGCTGTTCCGCCTGGTGTGCTGGAAATGAACGGCTATGTCGGCCTGCGCGACGACCGTCGCGACGGCGAGCGCCTGGCGGCGCGGATCGGCCTGCTGTTCCCCGGCCCCTCGGCGGCCTGGCTGCAACGCGCCGAACGTCTGCGGCGGCAGCAGGCGTCGGCGGGCCTCGGGGTCAGGCGTGGGTGGCCTGCATCGACGGGCGCTGGCTGACTTCGGCGAACCAGGCGGCGAGTCGCGGGTAGCGGCCGCGCCAGTCCCACTCCGGCTGGCGCAGGTCGAGATAGCCCAGGGTGCAGGCGACGCCGATGGCGGCGATGTCGAAGCGCGCCTGCAGTTCGGCGATGCAGTCGCTCTCCAGCCATGCCAGGGACCGCGCGATCTTTTCCCGCTGTGCCTCGAGCCAGGCGTCCCAGCGCTTCTCCTCGGGGCGGACGAAGGTCTCGTAGCGGGTCAGCACCGCGGCGTCGAGGACGGCGTCCGCCAGCGAGGCGATGGTCAGGCGTCGCCAGCGGGCGCTGCCTTCGCGGGGGATCAGCGGTTCGCCGACGTGCTGCTGGTCGAAGTAGTCGCAGATCACCCGGCTGTCGTGCAGCACCTGGCCGTCCGGCAGGCGCAGGGCGGGAATCTTGCCGGCCGGGTTGCTGGCGTTGAGCTGCCGGATGGGCGCGACCGGCGTCGGCGTGACTTCCTCGAGCGCCACGCGCTCGCGTTGGCCGGTTTCGTGGAGCAGGACCAGGACCTTGCGCACGAAGGGCGAGGCGGCGGCGTAGAACAGCGTATGGGTAGCGCTCATGCGGGCTCCTTGGAAGGATCAGTCGCGGACGACGCGCAGACGATCGGCGGCAGGCTCGGCGCTCCAGGTTTCTCCGGGGCGACCGCCGAGCAGGGCGTTGCCGGGCGCCGGCCGGTCGCTGGGCAGGACGCGGAATGTCACCTGCTCACTGTCGAAACGCAAGAGCGCCCCGCTGGCGGCGTCGTGCAGCCAGACACGGTCCATGGCGTCGACCCGCAGGCTGTCCGGGCGGGCCTGGCTGTCCGGCAGCGGCCAGCTCTGCCACGAGGCATCGCTGGGATCGTAGCGGTACAGCCGGGCGCCACCGCTGTCGCTGGCCCAGAGCCTGCCGATGGAGTCGGCGCCGATCCCGCGCAAGGCCTTCGTGCCTTCAGGCGCGGGCAACCGCTCGGCGCTGCCGTCGAGCGGATCGACATGCACCAGCGCGTCGTCCTGCGCGTACCAGACCTCGCCGTCCGGGGTGACGCAGATGCCGTTCGCCGCCTTGCCCTGGGGCGAGGGCCAGACCTCCACCAGGCGCCTGGCTGGGTCGAGGCGACCGTGGAAGCCGCGGCTGCCGGTGAACCAGAGGCGCCCGTCGTCGTCGAATACCGCGGACTCGAGCCCGGCCGGCGCGGCCTTGGCCGGTAGCGGGAAACGTTCGCTGCCCAGGCGCTCGCCGCCGATGCGAAGGATGGCGTTGAGGCCACTGTCGAGCACCCAGGCGTTGCCGCTCTCGTCGCTGACGATGGCTCGCGGCCGCGCGCCTTCGCCGAGCGGCACCTGCACGCTCTCGCCACTGGTCGGGTCGAGGCGCCCCAGCGAATGCCCGCCGTCCGCGCCGTACCAGACCGCACCCTGTGCACTGGGCGCGACCGCGTAGGGCGCGGAGCCCTTGTCCAGCGGGTAGTACTGTTCGCCGGCCAGGGCGGCGCCGGTCGACGACAGGGCCAGGAGCAGGCCCAGCAGCGGGTAGGGCAGGTGACGCATACGGTTCTCCCGGAACGACGAGCGGAACGTGGAAAGGCTCTGTCTTGCTATTCTGGCAGCGCATTGAGCATAGGAGGAACTGCGAATGGCCACAGTGGAAATACTCGGGGCGGAATGCCGCGCGGGGGGCGCGGTGAACGACGATGCGCTGGGCTGCACGGCGCAGGCCGCCTGGGTGATCGACGGTGCCACCAGCATCGGTCGCAGCGTGCTGGGCGTGGAAAGCGACGCGCGCTGGCTGGCCCAGGCGGTGGACCGGCACCTGCGGTTGCTGCTGGAAGTCGAGCCCGAGCAATCCAGCGAGACCCTGCTGCGGCGCCTGCTCAACGATATCCAGGGCGACTTCCGCGCCCAGAGCGGCCGCGACTGGCACGACCTCGAAGACATGCCGGCGGCCTGCCTGAGCCTGCTGCGGATTCGCGGCGGAGAAATCGAACTGCTCAACATCGGCGACAGCCGGATTCTCGTCGAAGGCGCCGACGGCCAGGTACGCAGCTTCGGCGATTCGGCCCTGTACGAACTGGATCGGCAATCCCTGGCGCATTTCTGCCGGATGCGCGAGGAACATCCGCAGTGGGATCACGCCGAACTGTTCAAGGCCAGCCGCCCGCGCGTACGGCAGAACCGCCTGCTGATGAACAAGCCCGAGGGCTACTGGGCGCTGGACATCAGCGACCGCTGGCTCGGCCAGGTGCAGCGCGAGACCTTGCCGCTCGCCGCGTTGCGTTCCTTCGTGCTGATGACCGACGGCTTCGACCGGCTGGTCGAGCCTTTCCGCCGCTATACCGACGAACAGTTGCTGCGGCGCCTCGAGGACGTCGGAGTGAGCGCCATGCTCGACGAGTTGCGCGAGATCGAACAGGGCGACGACCAGGCCCTGGCTTTCCCGCGTTTCAAGATCCACGACGACGCCAGCGCGCTGTGGGGTCGGATCGCGGGGTGAACGACGATCTCCGGCGCCCGGAATGCAGGTCCTCCCCGATGCGCCGGCTACCGATATCCCGGCCCTCTCCCACAGGCGGGAGGAGGGCATCCGGTGCCCGGAAGGTACGTTCTGCGGTAGGGCGGATAACCGCGAAGCGGTTATCCGCCGTTGCGCACCTGTGACGCGTCGCTCACCACTTGTAGCTGACGCTGCCCACCACGCTGCGCTGGTCGCCGTAGTAGCAGTAGTAGCCGTCGCAGGACGCCAGGTAGTCCTTGTTGAACAGATTGTTGGCATTGACCGCCACGCTGACGCCTTTCAGGCTGCCGTTCAATTGGCCCAGGTCGTAGCGCACGGCGGCGTCGTACAGGGTGTACGAGCCGGCGTAGCCGTCGTAGGTGTTGGCCTGGTCGCCGTAGGTCGAGCCTACGTAGCGGGCGCCGGCACCCACGCTGAAACCGTTCAGCGTACCCTCGTGCCAGGTGTAGTCGGCCCATAGCGAGGCCTGGTTGCGCGGCGCCTGTTGCAGGCGGTTGCCTGCGTACTGGCCTTTTTTCACTTCGGTGTCGGCGTAGCTATAGGCGCCGATCATCTTCAGGTTGTCGGTGACGTTGCTGGTGGCTTCCAGCTCTATCCCGGAGACCTTCACTTCGCCCGTCTGCGAAGTGACCGGCGTGCCGCCTATGTTCTGCGACACGCTGACGTTCTCCTGGCGCAGGTCATAGACCGCGGCGGTGAACAGCGAGTCGGAGCCCACCGGCTGGTACTTCACACCGATTTCCCATTGCTTGCCTTCGGTCGGCTTCAGCGAACTGGTGCTGTTCATATCGGCGCCAGTGGTGGGTTGGAACGACTCCGCATAGGAGATGTAGGGCGCCACGCCATTGTCGAAGATGTAGCTGAGCGCCGCGTTGCCGCTGAACTTCTTGTCGCGGCTGGTATTGGTGGCGTCGCCCTTGTTGTAGAAGGTGGCCCCGGTGTGCACCCAGTCCTCGCGACCGCCGAGGGTCAGGCGCCAATTGTCGAGGGCGATCTGGTCCTGGACGTAGAGGCCGGTCTGGTAGGTCTTCTGCTTGTAGTCGTAGAAGGCCGTCGAACGATCCGGTTTGACGATCGGCTGGCCGTAGATCGGGTTGTTGACGTTGCTCGGCGGCGCGCTGCCAAAGATTGATGTGTATTGATTGTCGGTGCGGTTGTGATCCAGGCCTAGCAGCAGGGTGTGGCGCAGGGCGCCTGTTTCGAAGTCGGCCTGGAAGTTGTTATCTACTACGAACTGACTGACGTCTTCATCCACCGAGGTGGTGCTGCGTTCCAGTGTGCCGTCGGCATGAGCTGTGCCTGCTGTAACCGCCTGGAACGACAGGTCGTTGCGCAGGTAACGCAGGTTCTGGCGGAACTGCCAGACATCGTTGATCCGCTGCTCGAAGGCGTAGCCCAGCCAGTAGTAGGTGCGGTCGTAGTATTCCCAGTCCGGATCGCCGAGGTTCTTGTGGTGGGAAACCTTGCCGAACGGCGCGTCGTACTTGGTTCCGCGCAGCGGCAGGAACTGGCTGGTGATGCCGGTATCGTCGCGGTTGAACTGGCCGAGGAAGGTCAGCCTGGTGTCGTCGTCGATGTTCCAGGTCAGGCTCGGGGCGATGTTGTAGCGCTTGTCGTCGATATGGTCGACCTGGGTGTTGCTGTCGCGCACCACGCCGGAGACGCGATAGAGAAAGCGTCCCTCGTCGTCGAGCGGGCCGGTGCTGTCGAAGCTGACCTGCTTGTGGTTGTAGTTGCCGACCTCGGCCTTCACCTCGTGACTGGCGACGTTCTGCGGACGCAGGCTGACCATGTCGAGCATGCCGCCGGGCGGGGTCTGGCCGTAGACCGAGGAGGCCGGGCCGCGCAACAGGGCGACACGCTCCAGGTTCCAGGTTTCCAGCTTCGGGTTGTTGTAGACGCCGACCGCCATCGGCAGGCCGTCGAGGAACTGGGTCGGCTTGAAGCCGCGCACCTTCAACCAGTCGGAGCGGGTGTCGCTGCCGAAGCTGCTGGCGACGACGCCGGGCATGTAGCGCACCGCGTCGTCGAGGTTGTGCACGGCGCGGTCGGTCATCTGCTGGCGGGTCGCCACCGAGATCGAGCGTGGGGTCTCGAGGATCGGCGTATCGGTCTTGGTCCCGGTCATGCTGCGCTTGGCCACGTAGCCGCTGGTCGGCCCCAGTGGGTCTTCCTCGGCGCCGCTGACCGTCATCGCCTGCAACGACAGGGTGTCTTCCGGCACCTTGCGCAGGCTGTAGGTGCCGCCGACATTTTCCACCAGCTCCAGGCCGCTGCCCTTGAGCGCTTCGCGCAATGCGCCGGGCGCGTCGAAGCGACCTTGTACGGCGTGGGCGCTGCGTCCTTCGGCGAGCGCCGGGTCCAGGGTGAGGACCAGGCCGGCCTGGGCCGCGATGCGGTTCAGGGTGCCTGCCAGCGGCCCGGCGGCGATGCGGTAGTCGCGCACGCTGGCCTGTTCGGCCGGGGCGGCGTGGAGGAACGGTGCGGGAACGGCGAGGGCGATGGCTAGGGCGAGCAGGCCGGGACGGAACGTCGGGCGGGGCATGTGCGGGGCTCCTGGATGGAAACGAGTCTCAATGCCTCCTTGCCGGACGAGTCGGAAAAAGTGATAGGGCCGGCGGGAAAAATTTTTCGCCGGCCCGTTCGGTTCAGCGTGGCACCACTTCGAACCACCAGGCGTTGTGCCTCACGCTGCGCACCGGCAGGCTCGGCTCCAAAGCCTGAAGGGCGAGGCGGGTGTCCTTCAGCGGGAAACTGCCGGTGACGCGCAGGTCGGCGATGCTCGGGTCGACCCGCAGCAGCGCCGGCGAATAGCGCCCCAGTTCCGCCACCAGGTCGGCCAGCCGGGCGTTCTCCACCACCAGCATGCCTTGTGCCCAGGCGCCGGCCATGGCCGGGGCCGCTTCGCTGGCCTGCAGGCCTTGCGGCAGGATCAGCACCTGCTGGCCTTCCTTGATCACACGCTCTTCGCTGAGCGTTTCCGCGCGCGCGGCCACCGCCGACTGCAACACGGTGAGGCGCGTGCCGGGTTCCTCGCGGCGCACCAGGAAGCGCGTGCCGAGGGCGCGCATGTCGCCATCGGCGCTGCTGACCACGAAGGGGCGCGGGTCGCCATGGGCGGTTTCCACCAGGATCTCGCCGGCCAGTAGCACGACCTGGCGGCGTTCGCCGTCGAAGCGGACGTCGATGGCGCTGCGGCTGTTCAGGCGCACATGGGTGGCATCCGGGAGGGTCAGCTCGCGCTGCTCGCCGGTGGCGCTGTAGGCGTCGGCCAGCAGGTAGCGGACCGGGACGTAGCGGTTGGCCACGCCGAGCCCGACGCCCAGCGCCAGCACTAGCCCCAGGGCGCTGCCGCCGAGCCGGCGCAGGCGGCGCTTGAAGCGTGCGTTGCCGGACAGCAGGGCGTTGCGCGCCGGCCCGTTGGCGGCTCTCGCCAGGTGCCGGTCGAGGCCGCCGAGCTGTTCCCAGGCGCGTTCGTGTTCGGGATGCGCCGCGTACCAGCGGTGGAAGGCGCGGTGATCGTCGGGATGGGCTTCGCCGGAGTCGAGCAGCAATTGCCAGGCGATGGCTTCGTCGAGCACCCGCGCGCGTACCGGCGAATGACGATCGTCGGCGTTCACCGGGGCTCTCCGTAGAGGGCGATGTAGCACTGGCGCAGGCCCTGGGCCAGGTATTGGCGCACGCGCGGCACCGAGACTCCGAGACGCTCGGCGATCTCCGCGTGGGGCATGCCGTCCAGGCGGCTATAGAGAAACGCGCTGCGCGCCTTCAGCGACAGCGTGCCAAGCAGGCGATCGATCTCGCGGAGATCCTCGAGAATCAGGTACTGCTCTTCGGCCGAAGGCTGCTCCGCTTCCGGAACCAGCGCCAGTTCGGCGAGATAGGCCTGCTCAAGGGCGGCGCGGCGGAAGTGGTCGATCATCAGGCCGCGCGCCACCTTCGCCAGGAACGCGCGCGGTTCGCGCAGGCCGGGCAGCTCCGGGCGGCCGAGGAGGCGAACGAAGGTGTCCTGGCTGAGGTCTTCGGCGCGCTGGCGGCAGCCGAGGTTGCGGTTCAGCCAGGCAAGCAGCCAGCCGCGGTGGTCCCGGTACAGGCTACCCACGAATTCGCTGTTGCTGACGTCACCCGCCGACACGGCCGCTCCCCATCCCGAAACGGGATTGAATGGAAAAACGAGAATTATTCGCAAATGATCGCAAAGTGCGACTATCCCTGCAATTGGCGTCCGTCGGGAAGCCACTTGAGTCGTCCCACCGGTTTGCCGGAGGATCGGCGTTCCCATAACAAGAACAGGAGTCTCGCCGTGGCCGAACCTTTGCTGATCATCGGTTCCTATCTGTCCCCCTATGTGCGCAAGGTGCTGGTGCTGCTGGAACTGAAAGGCATCGCCTACCGCATCGACCCCATCGTGCCGTTCTTCGGCGACGAGGCCTTCGAGCGCCTCAGTCCGTTGCGCCAGATTCCGGTGCTGGTGGACGGTGACTTCGTCCTCAACGATTCCAGCGTGATCTGCCAGTACCTGGAGGAGCGCTACCCGCAGCCGAGCCTGTATCCCGCCGACATCGGCCAGCGCGCCCAGGCCCGCTGGCTGGAGGAGTACGCCGATTCGCGGCTGGGCCAGGTGATCATCTGGCAGTTGTTCCACCAGTTGGTGATCAACCGCGGCATCTGGCAGCGCGAACCCGACCAGGCGATCCTGCAACGCACCTACGACGAAGACCTGCCATCGATCTGCAACTACCTGGAAGGGCGGGTCCCGCCAAGCGGCTGGTTGTGCGGCGAGCTATCCATCGCCGATGTCGCCGTCGCCTGCCTGTTCCGCAATGCCCAGTTGGCGCGCTACCAGGTCGACGGCGAGCGCTGGCCGCGCCTGGCGCGCCTGTTGGCTGACGCTTTCGCCCTGCCGGCCTTCCAGCATCTGGCGCGTTTCGAGAAGGCCACCGCGCAGACCCCGGTCGCCGAACAGCGCCAGGCGCTGCGCGAGGCCGGTGCGCCGCTCAGCGCGACCAGCCACGCCCGCGAGCGGCCGGTGCGCGGTCCGATGAGCCGCTGAGAGGGAGTGCGGGCGGCGCCCAGGGCGCCGTCCTGATGAAGCGCCATTCAGCGCCTCGATAAGACCTTCGCGGCGCTGGTGGATCCAGCGTCCGGGCATATTTTATATAGACCAGTCTATATAGAACGGAGGCCGCACCGTGATGAACGTCCCCGAAGGGTTCCAGCCGCTGTTCCGCAGCAGTCCGTTGCTCGACCTGCTCGGTCCTTTCTTCTGCCGGCACGACGCCCAGCGCCAGTTGGTGGTGGCGCTGCGCATCGACGAAAAGCACTGCAACCACGGTGGCACCGCCCACGGCGGCCTGCTCTCGACCCTGGCCGACGTTGGCCTCGGCTACGCCATGGCGTTCTCCCGCGAACCGCCGCAGCCGATGGTCACCGTCGGCCTGCGCCTGGACTTCTGCGGGGTCGCGCGGGTCGGCGACTGGCTGGAGGTGCATACCCGGGTCGACAAGCTCGGCCAGCGCATGGCCTTCGCCTCGGCCCGGCTGCACAGCGGCGAGCGCCTGGTGGCCAGCGCCAGCGGCGTGTTTCATCTGCCCTGAGGCTCGGGCATGCTTGCCCGGTCGTCTGCCGTGAGTTGGGGAGTCAGGTTTGCCGAAGAAGTCCAATGCCGCCGAACGGATCGTCCATGCCACCGCCTCGCTGCTGGCCAGCCGCGGGTATTTCGGCACCGGGCTGAGCGACATCATCGCTCGCGCCGAGGCGCCGAAAGGCTCGCTCTATCACTATTTCCCCGAGGGCAAGCCGCAGATCGCCAGCGCCGCGATCGGCTTCGTCGCCGACGAGGTGGCGTCCTTCCTCGACCGCGCCGGGACCCAGGCTCCCCATGCGCGCAACGTCCTCCGCCAGTTCACCGCGACCCTGCGTGGCTGGCTGGAGCATTCGCGTTTCGAAGAGGCCTGCCCGGTGCTTTCCACCAGCCTGAGCATCGACGCCGAGCTGGCCCCGGTGCATGCCGAATGCCGCCGGGCGCTCCGCGCCTGGCACGCCAGCATCGAGCGTGCGTTGCGCGCCGACGGACTGGCGGAAAAGCTCGCCGCCTCGCGCGCCTGGCTGATCCTCGCGGCGCTGGAGGGGGCGGTCGCGGTGGCCCGCGTCGAGCGGTCGTTCCAGGCGCTGGATGCGATCGAGGAAGAATTGCAGGCGCTACTGCCGGCCTAGGCGGGTGTCGCGCCCAGGCCGGCCAGGTATCCGTCAGTGCTGCACGCTGTCCACCGCGATCGCTTCGCCGGAAACTTCGCGGTAGGCCGTGCGGCGCTTGGCCAGGGCGTAGTGGATCAGGCCGGCCAGGCCGGCGCCGAAGAACCAGGAGAACGGCGATAGCTCGGCGAATGCCGGCAACAATGCCAGCAGGGTGGAGATGATCGCCGCCGGGACGAACGCGGCGATGGCCCGCGGGTTCACCCCTCGCGCGTAGTGATAGGCGCCGGCGCGGCTTTCGGTGTACAGCTCCGGCAGGTTCACCCGGCCTTTCCGCACCAGGTAGTAGTCGACCATGATGATCCCGTACAGCGGGCCGAGCAGCGCGCCGAGGCCGCCGAGGAAGTAGAGGATCACCCCGGGGCTGTTGTACAGGTGCCAGGGCAGGATCAGCACCGCGATGGTCGCGCTGATCAGCCCGGCGCGGCGGAAGTTCAGCAGGTTCGGCGCCAGGTTGGTGAGTACGTAGGCCGGGGCGACGAAGTTGGCCATGATGTTCACCGCCACGGTGACGATCAGCAGCGCCAGGCTGGCCAGCACCAGGAAGAGGGTGTCGGGGATCGCGGCGACGATGTCGGTGGGGCTCTGGATGAGCTGGCCGTCGATCCTGAACTGGGCGCCGGCGAGGACCACCGCGAACAGGCCGAACAGCAGGATGTTCACCGGCAGCCCCCAGAAGTTGCCGACGCTGATGGTGCGCCGATCCGGGCAGCCGCGGGCGAAGTCGCAGAAGTTCAGGATCATGGTGCCGTACAGGGTCACCCAGAACGCCGCGCCGCCGAAGATCTTCAACCACATCTGCGAACCGCTCATGGGTTCGCCGCTTGACCAGGCGATGGAGGCGCCGGCGCGCAGGTACATCCAGGCGGCGAGGGCGGCGACGGTGAGCAGGATCACCGGTCCGGCGAAGGATTCGTAGCGACGCACCATCTCCATGCCGTAGGCGAAGATCAGCAGTTGCACGCACCAGATGGCGACGAAGGTCGCCCAGCCCAGGCTCGACAGGCCGAGGATGGCGTCCTGGTCGTAGGCGGCCAGCCCCGGCCAGATCGCCGTCAGCAGCACGCGCAGGACGATGGAGGCGAGATAGGTCTGGATGCCGAACCAGGCGATGGCGATCACCGCGCGGATCAGCGCGGGGAGTTGCGCGCCGTGGATGCCGAAGGCGATGCGGCACATCACCGGGTAGGGCAGCCCGGTCTTCTGGCCCATGTAGCCGGACAGGTTCATCAGCCCGTAGACCATCAGCGCGCCCAGGGCCAGCGCGGCGAGGATCTGCGCACCGCTCATGCCGAGGGCGAAGAGGCCGATGGCGAAGGAGTAGTTGGCGATGTTGTGCACATCGTTGGTCCACAGCGCGAACAGGCTGTAGCGTCCCCAGCGGCGTCCTTCGGCCTTGGTCGGGGCGAGATCGGCGCTGTACAGGCGCGGGCTCAGCGGCGGCAGTTCGGGGCCGGCGTGATGGCTGGCGCGTGGCAGGCAATCGAGACTGGCGGGAGTGCCCAGGTCCAGGCGCGCCGCCGAGAACTCCGCTGCGCGCAGCCCGGCGCGTGGCAGGCAGTCGAGACTGGCCGGAGTGCCCAGGTCGAGCAGCGAGGCGGAGAACTCCGCGCTCCGCTGACCGGCGCGCGGCAGGCTGTCGAGGCTTTCCAGGGTGCCGAGGTCGAGCAGCGAGGGAGAAAACTCGCGGGGCGAGGCGGGCGGCTTCGGGGTGCTGGACATGGCGGTCTCCTCCGGCAGTCGGAAGAACTCGGCGCGAGGTCGGGTTCGTCTGTTGTTTTTGTATACAAGAATTTCGAAAATTTAAGCCAGTTATGTGCCAACCGATCCTCGACCGACTTTTCCGTGTTCTGCGGAAACCGGCCTTTCACCGGCAAGCCCCTGAAACCGCTTGGGAAAAAGCTGTCGCCTCGATCAGGTAAGAATTTCGAACCGATTCATGGGCTTATGCGGACGGACGAGGGAGAGGGGAAAAAAGCGTGGCGCCAGGAGAGCGTATTGGGAAAATTGTGCACAATAATTGTGCCCAGTGTTACCGCCGCGCCCGTCGACGGTGCGCGGCGCGAAGCTCAGCCCGTCCGGGAAATATCCAGGCCCTTCAACTGCCCGATCATCCACGCATGGGCATCACGCCCGACATGCTGGGCGTGGCTGTAGAGCCGCAGCACGTAGGGCGGAATGTCGAACGGCGCGGGATACAGGGCGAGGCCGGCGGCTTCCGCCAGTGCCTGTGCGGCATGTCGCGGAGCGGTGAGCAGGAAATCGGTGGAGCCTGCCAGGAACAGCGCCGCCAGCACCGTCGGCAGTTGCACCGCCACTTCGCGACGCAGGCCGGAGCGGGCCAGCAGCCGGTCGATCACCCCACTGTCCTCGTTCCACGGCGTCACCACCGCATGCCGTTCGGCCAGGTAGCCCTCCAGCGTCGGTGCCCCGGCGAGGCGCGGGTGGTCGCGCCGCGCTACCACCACGTAGCGGTCGGCGAACCAGTCATGGGCCTGGATGCCTTCGGGCAGGCGCTCGTGTTCCTCGTCGTAGCCGAGGGCGAAATCGATCCGCCCGCTGGCCAGGGCCTCCACCGACAACTTGCGTTCCGCGTTGACCAGGCGCAGGCGCACTCCGGGCGCGCTGTGCTGCAGGCGGTTCATCAGCGGCGGAAGCAGGGCGAAGGCGGTGTAGTCGGTGGCGGCGAAGACGAAGGTACGCTGGCTCTGTCCCGGTACGAACGGCCGCCACTCTTCCAGCCCCTCGCCGAGGGCGCGCAGGGCGGCGGCCACCGCAGCGGCCAGGTGCTCGGCACGCTGGGTCGGCTGCATGCGGTTGCCCTGGCGCAGGAACAGCTCGTCGTCCAGGCCCTGGCGCAGGCGCCCCAGCGCATGGCTGAAGGCCGAGGCGCTGATCGCCAGTTCGCTGGCTGCGGTGCCGACGTTGCGGTGGCGATACAGGGCGTCGAAGACAAGCAGGAGGTTGAGATCGAGGCGGCGCAGCAGGGGATGCATGTTATTCAGTTGCCAATGAGAAGAATGCACTTCATGCATCTTAGCAGGCGCACTAGGATGGCCGGATCCCCCACCGGAAGGTTGCCCATGACTCTCGAAATCCGTCCCGCCGTACCGGCCGACGCCGAACAGATCCTTGCCTTCATCATCGAACTGGCCGACTACGAGCGCGCCCGCCACGAGGTGGTCACCGATGTCGAAGGCATCCGCCGCAGCCTGTTCGCCGAAGGCTCGCCGACCCGCGCGCTGATGTGCCTGAGCGAAGGCCGGCCGATCGGCTATGCGGTGTATTTCTACAGCTACTCGACCTGGCTGGGGCGCAACGGCATCTACCTCGAAGACCTCTACGTCACCCCTGAGTACCGTGGCGTCGGCGCCGGTCGCCGGCTGCTCCGCGAGCTGGCCCGCGAGGCCGTGGCCAACGACTGCGGACGCCTGGAGTGGAGCGTGCTGGACTGGAACCAGCCGGCCATCGACTTCTACCGCTCCATCGGCGCGCTGCCGCAGGACGAGTGGGTGCGCTACCGGCTGGATGGCGAGGCGTTGCGCAAGATGGCGGAGTAGCTGGCGGCAAGCCGGCGTTGATGCCGGGGGAGTGCGTGGGGGTAGGGCGAATAGCGCCTGGCGATATCCGCCAGCTTTTCACCGAGGACGCCTGGCGCCCTCCGCCCTGTCGCCGCTTTTCCCCCGCAACGTCGTAGCGTTGTCCCGCAGGAACGCCCACAGGCGTTCCGCTATCGGGCCCTGCGCGCGATCGCGCCGGCGCGCCGCCACCACCTCTTCGCTGCGTCCTGGCAGATGCGGCCCGGCCAGTGCGAGCAGGCGGCCGTCGGCCAGTTCCTCGTCGACCAGGAAGTCCGGCAGGTGCCCCCAGCCGAGGCCCTGGAGGATCACCTCTTTCTTCGTTCGCTGGTCCGGCACGCTGCACTGTCGCGCGCCGGCGAGCATGAAATAGTCCGTCGGCGGAGAATGGCGGGCGCTGTCGCGCATCACGCACTGGGCGAAGGGGCGCAGTTGTTCCGGGCGCACCGGTCGCGGCGGAGGATCGCCGAGCAGGCCCGGTGCGATGACCGGGACCAGCCCGACCCTGCACAGGTCGAGCCATTCCAGGCGTGGGTCGGACTTGTCCACGCGATGCAGGATCAGGTCGGCCTCGCCGTCCAGCAGGCGCTCCAGCGGGCCGCTGACGGTTTCGAACAGCAATTGCAGGCGGGTCTGCGGCTGGCTGCCGAAGAACCCTGCGAGCAGCGCCAGGGCCGGGCGCGGCGGGCAGAGGTCGCCCAGTACCACGCGCAGCTCGCTTTCCTCGCCCTGGGCCAGGTGCGCGGCGTGGCCCCGCAGCCCTTCCAGTTCGTAGAGCAGGGCCTGGGCACGCTGGTGGAAGGAGCGACCGGCGGCGGTCAGGCCGACCCGGTAGCCGCCTCGTTCCAGCAGCACCAGGCCGAGCTGGCGCTCCAGCCTGGCAACGGCGGCGAACACCGCCGGATGGGAGCGGTGCAGGCGCTGTGCGGCGGCCTGGAAGCCGCCGGCGTCGACCACTGCGTCGAAGCATTGGAGGTCGTGGAGGGTGAAATCGTGCATGTCAGCTTCCCTGACAGAGTCGTTCCATTCTTTGTAGTTTTTCCCAGGGGCCGTCGCAACTAGCCTGGCGTGCATGGCAATCACCCTGACCCCGGAGGCTCCCATGGGCAACCTGTCTTTTCTCGCTACCAGCGATGGCGCCAGCCTCGCCTATCGCCTGGACGGTGCGGCGGAGAAACCGCTGCTGGCGCTCTCCAACTCCATCGGTACCACCCTGCACATGTGGGATGCACAACTCCCGGCACTGACCCGGCACTTCCGCGTCCTGCGCTACGACGCCCGTGGCCATGGCGCCTCCAGCGTGCCGCCGGGGCCCTACACCCTGGCCCGGCTGGGCGAGGACGTACTGGAGCTGCTCGACGCGCTGGAGGTACGGCGCGCGCATTTCCTAGGCCTGTCCCTGGGCGGGATCGTCGGCCAGTGGCTGGCGCTGCATGCGCCGCAGCGGATCGAGCGGCTGGTGCTGGCCAACACCTCGGCCTGGCTTGGCCCGGCGGCGCAGTGGGACGAGCGCATCGCCGCGGTGCTGCAGGCCGAGGACATGAGCGATACCGCCGCGGGCTTCCTCGGCAACTGGTTTCCGCCGGCGCTGCTGGAGCGCGCCGAGCCCGTCGTCGAGCGCTTCCGGGCGATGCTCATGGCCACCAACCGGCACGGCCTGGCCGGCTCCTTCGCGGCGGTGCGCGATACCGACCTGCGCGCGCAACTGGCGCGGATCGAGCGGCCGACCCTGGTGATCGCAGGGGCGTACGACACGGTCACCGCCGCCAGCCACGGCGAGCTGATCGCCACGTCGATTGCCGGGGCCAGGCTGGTTACGCTGCCGGCGGTGCATCTGTCGAACGTCGAGTTCCCGCAGGCGTTCGAAGGCGCGGTGCTGAGCTTTCTCGGCGCAGCCTGATTAGGCTATCGTCGCTCCTTTTCCCTCGGCGCAGGAGCCGACATGAACGAGCCGGGCAGTTTCATCTGGACGTGGTACGGGCAGGATGAGCATCGATGGGTCCTGCTCAGCGCAGAGGCGTTCCTGGCGCTCGATTTCCTGGCTCTTGACGGTGCCATGCAGAGAGAGACCATCGGCAGTTGCCCGGGCTGCTCTACCTGGTCGGAGAAGATCGTGCCGTTGCACGAGTGGCTCGAAGGCTGTCCGGGTCACCAGGCCGGGAATTTTCGCGATGCCTTGAGGCGTGTCTGGGCGCTGTGCAACGAGCTGCCCGAGGAAGCGCTGGGCTGCTTCGACTTCGACATCTATGCCCACCCCGGATGGCAGGCGGTACGTCGAGAGGCCCGGGAGGCGCTGCGGCAGAACGGTTGGGACAGCATCCGTAGCCACGCCGAGGAGCTGCGCGACGACTGTTGGGAGCGTGTGCATGGCTACCCGAAGAAATGAGAAAGCCGCCCCTCGGGGCGGCTTTTCGTTGCGCTGCGGCGAACGGCCTACAGCCCGTTCTTCGCCTTGAACTCACGGCGGCGGCGATGCAGGACCGGCTCGGTATAGCCGTTCGGCTGCCGGGTGCCTTCCACCACCAGCTCCAGGGCGGCCTGGAACGCGACGTTGTCGTCGAAGTTCGGCGCCATCGGCCGGTAGGACGGGTCGCTGGCGTTCTGCCGGTCGACCACCACGGCCATGCGCTTGAGGCTCTCGACCACCTGCTCCTGGCTGATCACGCCGTGACGCAGCCAGTTGGCCAGCAGCTGGCTGGAGATGCGCAGGGTGGCGCGGTCTTCCATCAGACCGACGTCGTTGATGTCCGGCACCTTGGAGCAGCCGACGCCCTGGTCGATCCAGCGGACGACATAGCCGAGGATGCCCTGGGCGTTGTTGTCCACCTCGTTCTTGATCTCTTCCGCGGTCCAGTTGGTGTTCGGCGCCAGCGGAATGGTCAGGATGTCGTCCACCGAGGCCGGGGTGCGCTTGGCCAGCTCGGCCTGGCGGGCGAACACGTCGACCTTGTGGTAATGCAGGGCGTGCAGGGTCGCGGCGGTCGGCGACGGGACCCAGGCGGTGTTGGCGCCGGCCAGCGGATGGCCGATCTTCTGCTCGAGCATGGCGGCCATCAGGTCGGGCATGGCCCACATGCCCTTGCCGATCTGCGCCTTGCCTTGCAGGCCGGTGGCCAGGCCGACGTCGACGTTGTTGTTCTCGTAGGCGCCGATCCACTTCTCCGACTTCATGGCGCCCTTGCGCACCACGGCGCCGGCTTCCATGGAGGTGTGGATCTCGTCGCCGGTGCGGTCGAGGAAGCCGGTGTTGATGAACACCACGCGATCCTTGGCCGCCTTGATGCAGGCCTTCAGGTTCACGGTGGTGCGGCGCTCCTCGTCCATGATGCCGACCTTCAGGGTGTTGCGCGGCAGGCCGAGGACGTCCTCGACGCGGCCGAACAGCTCGTTGGTGAAGGCGGCTTCTTCCGGACCGTGCATCTTCGGCTTGACGATATACACGCTGCCGGTGCGGCTGTTCTTGCGGCTGGTGTTGCCGTTCAGGTCATGAATGGCGATCAGGCTGGTGAACAGACCGTCCTGGATGCCTTCCGGCACTTCGTTGCCGTCCTTGTCGAGGATCGCATCGTTGGTCATCAAGTGGCCGACGTTGCGCACGAACAGCAGCGAGCGGCCGTGCAGGGTCAGTTCGGAACCGTCGGCCCTGGTGTAGACGCGGTCCGGGTTCATGGTGCGGGTGAAGGTGCTGCCGCCCTTGCTGACTTCCTCGGCCAGGTCGCCTTTCATCAGGCCCAGCCAGTTGCGGTAGATCACTACCTTGTCGTCGGCGTCGACCGCGGCGACCGAGTCCTCGCAGTCCATGATGGTGGTGAGGGCGGCTTCCATCAGCACGTCCTTCACGCCTGCGGCATCGGTCTGGCCGACCGGGCTGCTCGGGTCGATCTGGATTTCGAAGTGCAGGCCGTTGTGCTTGAGCAGTACCGCTTGCTGCTTGGCGGCGTCGCCCTGGAAGGCAAGGAACTGGCCAGCGTTCTTCAGGCCGGTTTCGCTGCCGTTCTTCAGCGCGACGACCAGCGCGCCGTTCTTCACGCTGTAGGAAGTGGCGTCGACATGGGAGCCGGACTCCAGCGGCGCGGCCTCGTCGAGGAAGGCGCGAGCGAAGGCGATGACCTTGTCGCCGCGAACCTTGTTGTAGCCCTTGCCTTTCTCGGCGCCGCCTTCTTCGCTGATCACGTCGGTGCCGTAGAGTGCGTCGTACAGCGAGCCCCAGCGGGCGTTGGAGGCGTTCAGGGCGAAGCGCGCATTCATCACCGGCACCACCAGCTGCGGGCCGGCCATGCGGGCGATCTCGTCGTCGACGTTCTGGGTGCCGGCCTGGAAGTCTTCCGCCTCGGGCAGCAGGTAGCCGATTTCCTCGAGGAAGGCCTTGTAGGCAGCGGCGTCGTGGGCCTGGCCGGCGCGAGCCTGGTGCCAGCCGTCGATCTTGGCCTGGAGTTCGTCGCGCTTGGCGAGCAGGGCTTTATTCTTCGGCGCCAGGTCGTTGATCACGGCCTCCGCACCGGTCCAGAACGTGTCGGCAGAGACGCCGGTTCCGGGGATGGCTTCGTTGTTCACGAAGTCGAACAGGACTTTGGCGACCTGCAGGCCACCGACTTGAACGCGTTCAGTCATTGTTTGCCTCACTCTGCTCTAGACCAGCTCTGGACCCGGGCCGCACGGCCTTGTAGTCCGAGCCGCGGCATACTACATGATGCCGCGGGAAAAATCAGTGGTTACGCGTCGCGTTACGACTGGATGACGCTTCACGGTCACGTTGGCCAGGCTCAATGTTCGCAAAAAAACTGTACTTTGTTCCAGATAAATCTAAAAACAGTACACGATTTATCGCGAGCCCAACTGCGGCGCGGCGTCGCAGGATGTTTCACTGCGCTGCGAGCGCCTTGCCTATACTCCCGGAATCGCCCCAGGAGCCTCGCCATGCCCGTCCATGCCGCATCCCTCGCCGATCTCGCCGACCTGGTTCCGCTGTTTTCCGCCTACCTCGACTTCTACGAAGTGCCGGCGCCGGAAGAGCAGGTCCGCGCATTCCTCGCCGAACGCCTGCGCCAGGGCGATTCGACCCTGTTCCTGGCCAGGGATGCCGAGGCGCGGGCGCTGGGCTTCGTCCAACTCTATCCGCTGTTCGCCTCCCTTGCGCTACGACCTTCGTGGCTGCTCAGCGATCTCTACGTCCGTCCGGAGGCGCGCCGCCAGGGCGTCGGCGAGGCCCTGATGAACCAGGCCCGGGGTTTCGCCGAAAGCATGGGCGCCTGCGGCCTGCAACTGGAGACGGCGAAGACCAACCACGCCGGGCAGTCGCTCTACGAGCGCCTCGGCTATGTCCGTGACGAACAGTTCTACACTTACTGGCTGCAGCTCTGAACTCCCATTCGTCCCAGCAGGAGGCAAGCTCATGGATCACCTGGTCCTGACCGTGATCGCCACCGACCATCCCGGCCTGGTCGAGCGCATCGCCCAATGCATCGCCTCCCACGGCGGCAACTGGCTGGAAAGCCGCATGTCGCGGATGGCCGGGCAGTTCGCCGGGATACTGCGGGTGGCCGTGCCGGCGGAGGGCTACGACGAACTGGTGGAAGGGCTACAGGGCCTGTCCAGCCACGGCATTCGCGTGCTCCTGGCGGAAAGCGGGATCGAGCCGGTATGCAACTGGAAGCCTATCCACCTCGACCTGGTGGGCAACGACCGCCCCGGTATCGTGCGCGACATCACCCGGTTGCTGGCCGAGCACGGGGTGAACCTGGAGAGCCTGTCCACCGAAGTGCGCCCGGCGCCGATGAGCAGCGAACCGCTGTTCCATGCCGATGCGCTGCTGGCGGTGCCGCTGACCCTGTCGCTGGACACCCTGCGCGAGCGACTGGAAGACCTGGCCGACGACCTGATGGTGGAGTTGGTGCTGGACGCGTCCTGAAGTTGTTCAGGAAAGCCGGGGACGGGCCTGTGGAAAAGCCTTGGGTGAAACCCTGAAACCCAGGCGCCGCGAGGCTTGGAGGTCGTAGCGCGTTTTTTGACCAGCTACGTTGCGGTTATTCCCAAGCCAGGTGGACCAGCCTGTGGGTATTCTGTGTGGATAACCTTGCAGGTCTTTATCCATGGGCGATACAAGGGTTTGATCGTTTTCTGAGCAGCCTCTCTTGCGCTTTTGCTTGTGGATTAACCTTCGCCGCTGTTATTGCCCCTGTGCACAAATAACGTGGAGCAGTCTGTGGGTAAGCCGGGGAAGAATCCATGCAGGCCTTTATCCATCGGCACTCCAAGAATCCGTACGTTTTTTGATCGATGGCTTTTCCGGTTCATCCACAGTTGCTCACAAAAGCCTTGGGCAGCTTTGTGGATAAGCCTTGTGTATATCGCTGTAACCCTTGGTAATCCTGGCATACAGCGGTGTGCTCAAAGACTGATCAGGCGCTTTGCAGGGCTTCTTCCGACCAGTTATCCACGCGCCTGCGGGGAGGAGAAGGCAGGTCTATGCACAAAGTACGTGCATGAACCTGTGGAAAAGCCTGGGGTGGATCGCTGAGCGTCAGTATTGACAGGGGCTAGGAAGGAGTGCGCGTTTTTTCGCCAGGCTTGCGGAGTTCCGCAAGCCTGGGGATAACGTCAGCCCGGTTGCGGCAGGCGGCGCAGGCTGCGCCAGGCGTCGAAGCTGTAGACGGCCAGGGCGAGCCAGATGAAAGCGAAGGCGGTCAGGCGGCTGGAGTCCAGGTGCTCGCCGAACAGCAGGATCGCCTGTAGCAGGACCAGCGTCGGTGCCAGGTATTGCAGGAAGCCCAGGGTGGCGTAGGGCAGGTGCCTTGCCGCAGCGTTGAAGCAGACCAGCGGAACCAGCGTCACCGGGCCCGCGGCGACCACCCACAGGGCTTCCGGGGTGCTCCAGAAAGCCGTTTCGCTGGTCGGCCCGTCGGCGAACAACAGCAACCAGACCAGCGCCAGTGGCAGCAGCAGCCAGGTTTCCACCACCAGTCCGGGTAGCGCGGCGACCGGCGCCTTTTTGCGGATCAGGCCGTAGAAGCCGAAGGTCAGGGCCAGCACCAGCGACACCCAGGGCAGGCTGCCGAGTTGCCAGACCTGCTGCGCCACGCCCAGCGAAGCCAGGGCCACCGCCAGCCATTGCAGGGGACGCAGGCGTTCCTTGAGCAGCAACATGCCGAGCATCACGTTGATCAGCGGATTGATGTAGTAGCCCAGGCTGGCTTCCAGCATGTGGCCGTTGTTCACCGCCCAGACATAGGTCATCCAGTTGCTGGCGATCAGCAGTCCGCTGGCGGCCAGCACGACGAAGCGCTGCGGATTCTGGCGCAGCTCACGCCACCAGCCCGGGTGCTTCCAGAGCAGCAGCAGGACGGCGCCGAACAGGGCCGACCAGACCGCGCGCTGGACGATGATTTCCACCGCGGGAATGCGTTCGAGCAGTTTGAAGTAGAGCGGGAACAATCCCCAGATCACATAAGCCGTCAGGCCGAGGACATAGCCCCGACGGAGGTTGGCGGTCGCCATGGAGAATCCTTGAAACGTCAGGCAGGTAAGAATGGCCGTGCACGGCATGCACGAGCGGATGACCTGTGAATTCTAGTAGGGGGGTGGCGGGCTTGTCTGCGCACAGTTCCCGCGGAAAAGCACCGGCACACTTGCCGTTCCCTCGCCTGCCCCGCGGCGGGACGGATAGCGCCGCGCGCCATTCGCCCTGTCCGCAGGAGGCTCAGAACAGCCGCAGCGGTTCCTCGTCCAGCGCCGCCAGTTGTTCGCGCAGCACCAGCACCTGCTCGCCCCAGTAACGTTCGCTGCCGAACCAGGGGAAGCTCGGCGGGAACGCCGGGTCGTCCCAGCGCCGCGCGAGCCAGGCGCTGTAGTGCATCAGGCGGAGGCTGCGCAGGCCTTCGAGCAGCGGTAGTTGGCGCGGGTCGAAGTCGTGGAACTCGTTGTAGCCGTCGACCAGTTCGGCAATCTGCGCCAGGCGTTCGTGGCGCTCGCCGGCGAGCATCATCCACAGGTCCTGGAGGGCCGGGCCCATGCGGCAGTCGTCGAGATCGACCATGTGGTAGACCTCGTCGCGGCACAGCAGGTTGCCTGGATGGCAGTCGCCGTGCAGGCGGATCGGCTGGTAGGGCACCTCGGCGAACAGGGCGTCGAGGCGTTTCAGCAGGTCGCGGGCGACCGACTCGTAGGCCGGCAGCAGGCTCCTGGGGATGAAATTGCCTTCCAGCAGGGTGGCCAGCGAGGCGTGGCCGAAGTTATCCACAGCGAGCGCCTCGCGGTGCTCGAACGGCCGCGTGGCGCCGACCGCGTGTAGGCGGCCGAGCAACTGGCCGAGGCGGTAGAGCTGGTCGAGATTGCCCGGCTCGGGCGCGCGCCCGCCGCGCCGGGGGAACAGGGCGAAGCGGAAGCCGGAGAATGCGAACAGGCTTTCGCCGTCGCGCGACAGCGGCGCCACCACCGGCACCTCGCATTCCGCCAGCTCGGCGGAGAAGGCGTGCTCCTCGCGGATCGCCGCGTCGCTCCAGCGGTCCGGTCGGTAGAACTTGGCGATCAGCGGCTCGCCGTCCTCGATGCCGACCTGGTACACGCGGTTTTCGTAGCTGTTGAGCGCCAGCACCCGTGCGTCGCTGAGATAGCCGAGGCTTTCCACGGCATCCAGGACGAGGTCGGGGGTCAGTTGGTCGAAGGGATGGGACATGACGGGGCATCCAAGGCTCGAAAGACCCCTAGTGTACGCAAGCCGGCGCGGGCCGGCAGGTTCACAGCGGCGTGCCGAGCAGGACCTGGGCCGGATCGAAGGAGGCGATCACCTTCTGGCCCTTCTTCAGCCCCAGGCTGGCCAGGCGTTCGCCGGACAGCAGCGCGCAGAGGGTAAGACCGCTGCCCAGGGCGATGCGCACCTCGCTGGGACCGGCCTTGGCCGCGAGGATTTCCTCCAGGGTGCCGTGCAACTGGTTCGGCTGGTCCTCGCGCGGTTCCAGCCCGACGTCCAGCCAGCCGGCCTTGATCAGCGCCAGTACCGGGCGGCCGCGACCGAGTTCGAGTTGCTCGGTGCTGGCGCGGGTGATCAGCGCCTCGATGCGTTGCTGGCCTGGCAGCTCGATGGCGATGCGGTCGTGGAAGCCTTCGCCATGGATCGACAGGACCCGTCCGTGCAATTGGTTGCGTGCGCTGGTGCGGAGCATCAGGCGGCCGATCAGGTTGAGGTCCTCGGCGTCTTCCGCGGCCTGCAACACCTGCGCTTGCAAGGCTTCCAGGCGCCGGTAGAGAGCCAGCAGGCGTTCGCCCTCGGCGGTCAGTCGGGCGCCGCCGCCGCCCTTGCCGCCGACGCTACGCTCGACCAGCGGGCGCTCGGCCAGGTTGTTCAGTTCGTCGATGGCGTCCCAGGCGCCCTTGTAGCTGATGCCCACGGCCTTCGCCGCACGGGTGATGGAGCCCAGTTCGGCGATCTGCGCGAGCAGGGCGATGCGTTGCGGGCGACGGGTGACGTGCTGGGCGAGAGTGGAGAGTGCGGACATGGAAGCTTCGCTATGAGCGGACGTATACGGCGAAGGCTCCAACAGCCATGGGCAAAACGCAAGGGCGTCACTCGGCGGCCTGGTAGAGACCGTAGCCGGCGGCGGCGCCGGCCAGGTCCCAGGCGAGGTCCTTCCAGCTCCAGCCGCTGCCGGCGGAACGGCTGTCGTAGAGTTCCTTGCCGACGCCGAAGGCGAGCGAGAAGCTCAGGCCGAAGCGTGCCTGGCGAGCACCGTGCAGGCCGCGGTCGTGGGCCATCTGCATGCCCGCCGCGGCAAGGGCCGCGGAACTGGCGAAATGCAGGGCCTTGTCTTCGCCCAGCCAGTCGTCTTCGGCGAAGTGGCTGCAACCGCCGAGCAACAGGCAGGCTACGACCAGCAGTGCGCGCATGGATCCTCTCCCGTATCGGTTGCGCGGCAGTTTAGCCCAGCTCAGCCGGGCTTCGGCGTGCGCGCCAGGCAGTAGACGTCGACCCGCGCGGCGCCCGCCCGGCGCAACAGACGGGAAAGGCACTCGGCGGTGGCCCCGGTGGTGAGCACGTCGTCCACCAGTGCCAGGTGCAGCCCGCGAACATCGCTGGCGGGCGCCAGGGCGAAGGCGTGGCGCAGGTTGCGCCGCCGCACCGTCGCGTCCAGCCCCTGCTGGGCCGGAGTATCCAGCACTCGCCGCAGGCTGTGCGGATCGCAGCGCAGGTCCAGCTCGCCGGCCAGTCGCTCGGCGAGCTGTTGCGCCTGGTTGAAGCCGCGCCGACGTTCGCGCCGTGGCGCCAGCGGGACCGGCAGCAGGCGTGCCGGGCGCGGCAGGCCTTCGGCGTAGCGTTGCCGCAGGTGTTCCGCCAGCAACTCGCCGAGCAGCCGCCCCAGCGGCCAGGCCGCCTGGTGCTTGAAGCGGTTGATCAGGCTGTCGAGCGGAAAGGCGTAGCGCCAGGGCGCGATCGCCTGTTCATAGGCCGGCGGGCGGCGCAGGCACTCGCCGCACACCTGGCCGTCCAGCGGCAGGGGCAGGGCGCAGCGCCGGCACTGCTGGCGCGACCAGGGCAGGTCGGCGGCACAGGCGCGGCACAGCGGGCGGGGCGGCTGGTCGCTGCAGGCGGCGCAGAGCAGGCAGGCCGGCGGCGGCAAAAGCCAGCGCGTGAGAGGACGAAGCGGGAACGACATGGCGGGACTTCCTGGCGGATGTCGCACCATGCAACCGCAGGCGCGCGCCGCCGACCAGCCGTTGCCAGCGGGTTCGGAACTCGCCTGTGGATAACCGAAACCTTCCTTCGCTCCTTGCGGAAACGGCCGACGCGTGGATCAGTGGATGAGCCAGCTCATGACGATCAGGCCGAGCACCGTCCAGATCACCCCGCCGACTATCGAGCGGCGCATGAAGGCGCGTATGCCGCTGTAGAGCAGCAACAGGCCGAGCACCAGGAAGACGAAGCTGAACAGCGATGCGTCCATGCCGATGGCCCTGGCCAGGCCGTGGAGGAAGTCGTCCATGGCGCCCCAGATGCCGCCCAGCAGGCCGGAGAGCAGGTCCACCACGAAGCGGATCGCCCTGCCCAGCATCTCGCCCAGTCCGTCGAAAAAGCCTTCTGTACCCATGAGTGTCCTGTCCTGAGTGTTCCCAGCGTTGGATCAGAGATTAGCCGCCGGGTTCAGCGCCGGCTGCTGCTTTGCTGCGGAGCGAGGAACGACTGGCGGAAGTATTCGCGGAACGCGCGCATCCCGGCGCTCGCTTCGGTGTCGCGGCGCCAGGCCAGGCCGACGCTCATCGACGGCACCGGGTCGACCAGCGATAGCGTCTCGATGCGTTTGCCTTCCAGCGACCAGGGCCGGTACACCAGATCGGAGAGGATGGCCACGCCGGAGCCGTTGGCGACCATGCTGCGCACCGCTTCCACCGAACTGGTATGGAGGATCACCTGCGGCCGGTGGCCGCTCTGTTGCCAGTAGCGCAGCGCGCTCTGCCCGGCCTCGTCGACGGTGAGCATGATGTAGGGCTCGCCGGCCACGTCGGCCAGGCCCAGGTCGGCCTTCTCGCCCAGCGGATGGCGGCTGGGCAGCCACAACCGGCGCTCGGAGTTGAACAGGGTTTCGGCGGCGATCCCGGGCTCGGTGAGATTGCCGGTGAGCAGCACGGCGATGTCGTAGCGACCGTCGAGGAGGCCGCGCTCGATGCTGGCGCGCTCGTCCTCGAACAGTTGCAGCTCCAGTTCCGGGTACCACTGCGCCAGGCGTTGCAGGTGGTGGGGGAGGAAATAGCCCATCACGGTATAGCTGGCGGCGACCTTCAGGGTGCCGTCGACCCGGGTGTCCGGTTGCGGGCTGTTGAGCGCGTCGTCGACGCTGCGCTGGATCGAATAGGCGTGGTTGAGGAAGTGCCGGCCGCTGTCGGTCAGGTTCATGCCCTGGGCCGTGCGGGTGAACAGGGCGACGCCGAGCATGCCCTCCAGTTCCTGGATCGCGCTGGTCACCGCCGACTGCGAGATGTTCAGGTGGATGGCGGCCTGGGAGATCTGGCCGAACTCGGCGGTGGCGATGAAGTAGCGAACCTGGCGGAGGGTCAGGGCCATGGGCAGCATCCGGAAGAGGTATTTGTTTTTCAGAAACCAGTCTATCGAATAATAAATCTACCCAATACCTTTCCCGGCTTTTACCGTGGCTCCATCCAACAACAAGGCAGATGAGGCCAGCCGGCAATGACTGAAGTCGACCTCAATTCCGACATGGGCGAAGGCTTCGGCCCATGGACCATCGGCGATGGCGTGGACGCGGCGATCATGCCGCTGATCAGCAGCGCCAACATCGCCACCGGTTTCCATGCCGGCGACCCGAGCAGCATGCGCCGCACCGTGGAGATGGCCGCCGAGCATGGCGTGGCCATCGGCGTCCATCCGGGCTTCCGCGACCTGGTCGGCTTCGGTCGCCGGCACATCGCCGCGCCGGCCATCGAGCTGGTCAACGACATGCTCTACCAGCTTGGCGCCCTGCGCGAATTCGCCCGGCTGCAGGGCCTGTCGCTGCAACACGTCAAGCCCCACGGCGCGCTCTACATGCACCTGGCGCGCGACGAGGCCGCCGCGCGCCTGTTCGTCGAGACCCTGCAACGCCTGGAACCGGAACTTCTGCTCTATTGCATGCCCGGTTCGGCCACCTGGCGCATCGGTCGGGAACTGGGCCAGCCGCTGGTGCGCGAGTTCTACGCCGACCGCGACTACGACCGCAGCGGCTCCATCGTCTTCACCCGGCGGGTCGCCGCCCTCGATCCGCAACAGGTCGCCGACAAGGTCCTGCGCGCCTGCCGCGAGGGCAAGGTGCGCACCGTCGAGGGCGAGGACCTCGACATCGCCTTCGACTCGGTGTGCATCCACAGCGACACCCCCGGCGCCCTGGAGCTGGTCGCCAGCACCCGCGCGCGCCTGGAAGGCGCCGGCATCCGCATCAAGGCGCCGCGTTGAGCGCCGCTCGCCTCGGCGAGCCTCGCGACAAGCTTTTCTGCCATTTCCTACAACGTTCGAATAATGAGGATTCGTCATGGCCGAACATAACGTGCAGTCCCCCTTGCCCGGCACCTTCTATCGCAAGGCCAGCCCCGACGCGCCACCCTACGCGGAGGTCGGGCAGGCGGTCGAGGCCGGCAGCGTGATCGGGCTGATCGAGGTGATGAAGCAGTTTTCCGAAGTGCAGGCCGGGCAGGCCGGCATACTCCAGGCGTTCCACGTGGAAGATGGCGAGGCCATCGAGCCGGGACAGGTGCTGGCGGTGATCGCCAGCGCTACCTGAGGAGGACGCCATGCACAAGCGACTGAACAAGCTGCTGGTGGCCAATCGCGGCGAGATCGCCGTGCGCATCATCCGCGCCGCGCAGGCACTGGGCATTCCCACGGTAGCGGTGTGCAGCGAGGCGGATCGCGATTCGCTGGCCGCGCGGCTGGCCGATGAGGTACGTCTGATCGGCCCTGCGCGGGCCGAGCGGAGCTACCTGGATATCGAGGCGATTCTCATGGCGGCGCGGGAAACCGGTGCCGACTCGATCCATCCCGGCTACGGTTTCCTCTCCGAGAACCCTGCCTTCGCCGAAGCGGTGCAGGCGGCCGGACTGGTCTTCGTCGGTCCGGATGCGCAGACCATCCGCCGCATGGGCGACAAGGCCGAGGCGCGGCGTACCGCGATGGCCGCCGGGGTGCCGGTGGTGCCGGGCTCGCCCGGCGAGCTGGACGACCTCGACGCGGCGCTGGCCTGCGCCGAAGAGGTCGGCTATCCGCTGCTGGTCAAGGCCTCCGCTGGCGGCGGCGGGCGTGGCATCCGTATCGCCCACGACGCCGACGAACTGCGTCGGGAATTCCCCATCGCCCAGCGCGAGGCGCAGGCCGCCTTCGGTTCGCCGGCGGTGTACCTGGAGCGCTTCATCCGCCAGGCGCGGCACATCGAAGTGCAGATCCTCGGCGATGGCGAGCGCGCGGTGCATCTGTTCGAACGCGAATGCTCGCTGCAGCGGCGGCGCCAGAAGGTCTTCGAGGAGGCACCTTCGGCGGCGCTGGACGGCGCGCAGCGCCAGGCCCTCTGCGAGAGCGCCGTGCGCCTGGCGCAGAGTCTCGGCTATCGTGGCGCGGGCACCCTGGAATACCTGTTCGACGCGCACAGCGGCGAGTTCTTCTTCATCGAGATGAACACCCGTATCCAGGTCGAGCATCCGGTCAGCGAGATGGTCACCGGCATCGACCTGGTCCAGGCCATGCTGCGCATCGCCGCCGGCGAGGCGCTGCCCTGGCGCCAGGAGGACATTCGCCTGAACGGCGCGGCGCTGGAGATGCGGATCAACGCCGAAGACCCGGCGCGCAATTTCTTCCCCAGCCCCGGCACCGTGGAGCGCCTGGAATGGCCGCAGGGCGAGGGCGTGCGAGTGGACAGCCACCTGTATCCCGGCTACCGGGTGCCGCCGTACTACGATTCGTTGCTGGCCAAGCTGATCGTCCATGGTCGCGACCGCGACGAAGCGTTCGCCCGCGCGCGCCAGGCGCTGGAGCGCACCGTGCTGGCCGGCATGGCCACTACCCTGCCGCTGCACCGCTGGCTGCTCGCCGATGCGCGGGTACAGGCCGCGCAGTTCGATACCGCTACCCTGGAAACCTGGCTCGCCGAGCGGACCGCCGCCGCGCAGGAGGTTTGAGATGCACGCCAACATCCGCTACAGCTTCGGCGGCGACGAGCACCTGTTCGCCGAGGTCGCCGAAGCCATGTCGCTGGAAGCCTTCTTTCGCGGCATGGCGATCACCCGCGCGATCGAGGCCCTGCAATTGCCCGGGGTGCTCGACGTGTGCCTGGCCAACGCCTCGTTCCAGGTCCGCTTCGACCCCGACCGGCTGGCCCCGGAGGCGCTGCTGGAGACCGTGCGCGGCCTGGAAGCCGAGGCGGTCGCCGCGCGCAGCATCGAGACGCGTATCGTCGAAGTGCCGGTGTTGTACAACGATCCCTGGACCCACGAGACCCTGATGCGCTTCCGCGACCGTCACCAGGACCCGGACTCCACCGACCTCGAGTACGCCGCGCGGATCAACGGCTACGCCGACGTGCAGGCGTTCATCCAGGCGCACAGCGGCACGCCGTGGTTCGTCTCGATGGTCGGTTTCGTCGCCGGCCTGCCGTTCATGTACCAGATGGTCGAGCGCGAACGGCAGTTGCAGGTGCCCAAGTACCTGCGTCCGCGCATCGACACGCCGAAGCTGACCCTCGGCCACGGCGGTTGCTTCGGCTGCATCTATTCGGTGCGCGGTGCCGGCGGCTACCAGATGTTCGGCGTGACTCCGGCGCCGATCTTCGATCCCCGCCAGGGCCTGCCCTATCTCGAGGAATCGATGGTGTTCTTCCGCGCTGGCGACATCGTCCAGTTCCGCCCCATCGAGCGGACCGAATACGAGCGCATGGCGGCCGAAGTCGAAGCGGGCACATTCGACCTGCGCATCCGTCCGGTGAGTTTCGATCTCGACGCGTTCCTCGCCGATCCGCGAGGCTGCACGCAACGTCTGCAGGAGGTGCTGTATGTCGATTAAGGTGCTCAAGCCCGGCCTTGCCACCTCGGTGCAGGACGCCGGCCGCGAAGGCCACTATCACCTGGGTATCCCGCCGTCCGGCGCGCTCGACCAGTACGCCCTGCGCGCGGCCAACCTGCTGGTGGGCAACGCACCGACCGCCGCCGTGCTGGAGTGCGCGCTGCTGGGTCCGCAGCTGGAGTTCCAGCGCGACGCCCTGGTGGCCGTGTGCGGGGCGCGCATGACGCCTCGCCTGGAGGGCGCGGAGATGCCGCTGGATACTTCCTTCCGGGTTCGCGCCGGCCAGGTACTGGGGTTCGACTTCATCCGTGCCGGCGCCCGTGGCTATCTCGCCATCGACGGCGGCATCGCGGTACCCGAGGTGCTGGGCAGCCGTTCGACCTACGGTCTGGGGGCGATCGGTGGCTTGCAGGGACGGCGACTGGCGGAGGGCGACCTGCTGCCCCTGGGGCCTGCCTCGCCCTCTGCCGTGGAGGGCTTGGCGCTGCCGCGCTCGTTGCAGGTGGAGGTCGGTGGCGAGGTGAGCTTGCGGGTGGTTCCCGGGCTCTACGTCCATCGCCTGACCCCCGACGCGGTCGAGCGTTTCTTCGCCGAGACCTGGACCGTCGGCTCGGAGGCGGACCGCACCGGCTACCGCTTCAAGGGCGGCACGGCGCTCCGGTTCGAGCCGCGCGAACAGCCATTCGGCGCAGGCTCGGACCCGTCCAACATCGTCGACGCCTGCTATCCCATCGGCTCGATCCAGGTACCGGGCGGGCTCGAACCCATCGTCCTGCATCGTGATGCGGTGTCCGGTGGGGGATATGCCACGCTGGGCACGGTGATCAGCCCCGACCTGAACCGGCTGGCGCAGATGCAACCGAACCAGAAGGCGCGTTTCGTCGCCGTCAGCCTGGAGGAAGGTCTCGAGGCGCGTCGCCGTTACAACTGGCAAGTGCAACGACTCCAGCACTTCTTCCTGCGCTGAGTCGTCGATACCGGCCGCTTCCGTCTGCGAAGCGGCCTCCCGCTCACTTGTAGTAGATATCTATCGCAGCGGTGGCATTGAATCGACCCAACGTAGGTGCGTTGGTCATCCATTTCAGTTGGGCCAGGAAGTTCTTCACCACGACCTGGTCTTTGCTGTGTTCCACCAATTGGAATTCTTTGTTGAAGGGGACGATGCGACGGTCTTCTTGCCTGAGCACGGTGATGCCTACGGACTTGTTGTCTCCCGGCACCAACGTGTCGCCTACGGTGCTGGAAGAGTTCACGGGACTCAGAAGGGCTCCCAGGCCATAGGCGCTATGCAGTTCTTGCTTGCAGTGATCTGGAAAGGCTTCTCCTTGATGGTCTGGTTGGTGGCGGCTTGAAGCGCTTGAAGTAGGCCGAAGTCGAGTGTCTTGGGTGAAATGCTCAGGGGCGACGATCGCCGATGAAATGATCAAATATTGATCAGATGTATACCTGTGTCCTGGTCTGGGTTGACAGCGTCCTAGAGCCACTTATGATGCCCCTTAAGCCTGACCCCGGCGTGCCGGGGCTCCCCGACAAAAGGCGCCATGCAAGCGTCGAAGGAATCTTCCCCATGAGTGCAACCGCTTCCGTCGCCACCCGTCACGACTGGTCCCTCGCCGAAGTCCGTGCCCTGTTCGAGCAGCCGTTCAACGACCTGCTGTTCCAGGCGCAGACGGTGCATCGCGCGTACTTCGACCCGAACCGCGTACAGGTCTCGACGCTGCTGTCGATCAAGACCGGCGCCTGTCCCGAGGACTGCAAGTACTGCCCGCAGTCCGGCCACTACAACACCGGCCTGGACAAGGAGAAGCTGATGGAGGTGCAGAAGGTCCTCGAGGCGGCGGCCGAGGCCAAGGCCATCGGTTCGACCCGCTTCTGCATGGGCGCTGCCTGGAAGCACCCGTCGGCCAAGGACATGCCCTACGTCCTGGAGATGGTCAAGGGCGTGAAGAAGCTCGGCCTGGAGACCTGCATGACCCTCGGCCGCCTGACCCAGGAACAGACCCAGGCGCTGGCGGACGCCGGCCTCGACTACTACAACCACAACCTGGATACCTCGCCGGAGTTCTACGGCAACATCATCACCACCCGCACCTACAGCGAGCGCCTGCAGACCCTGGCCTACGTGCGCGAGGCGGGGATGAAGATCTGCTCCGGCGGCATCCTCGGCATGGGCGAGTCGGTGGACGACCGCGCCGGCCTGCTGATCCAGTTGGCGAACCTGCCGGAGCACCCGGAGTCGGTGCCGATCAACATGCTGGTGAAGGTCAAGGGCACGCCCCTGGCGGAAGAGAAGGACGTCGATCCCTTCGACTTCATCCGCACCCTGGCGGTGGCCCGGATCATGATGCCGAAGTCCCACGTGCGCCTGTCCGCCGGCCGCGAGCAGATGAACGAGCAGATGCAGGCGCTGGCCTTCATGGCCGGGGCCAACTCGATCTTTTACGGCGAAAAGCTGCTGACCACGAAGAACCCGCAGGCCGAAAAGGACATGCAGTTGTTCGCCCGTCTCGGCATCAAGCCGGAAGAGCGCGAAGAGCACGCCGACGAAGTGCACCAGGCCGCCATCGAGCAGGCGTTGGTGGAACAACGCGAATCGAAGCTGTTCTATAACGCCGCTTCCGCCTGACCATACTGGAAGGGAGGGCGCCGCCGTCCCTTCGTTGCAGCCGCTGATGTCGGCCCTGCGTGGACGGGTGCGCCTGCGTCCGTCCAGCAACACGAGCGACCTGCCATGTCCTTCGATCTCGCTTCCCGCCTCGCCAGCCGGCGCGCGGAAGACCTCTACCGCCAGCGGCCGCTGCTGGAGTCGGCCCAGGGCCCGGACGTCGTGGTCGACGGCCAGCCGCTGCTGGCCTTCTGTTCCAACGACTACCTCGGCCTGGCCAATCATCCCGAAGTGATCGCCGCGTTACGCGCCGGCGCCGAGCGCTGGGGCGTGGGCGGCGGCGCCTCGCACCTGGTGGTCGGCCACAGCGGTCCGCACCACGAACTGGAGCTGGCCCTCGCCGAATTCACCGGGCGGCCGCGCGCGCTGCTGTTCTCCACCGGCTACATGGCCAACCTTGGCGCGGTGACCGCGCTGGTCGGCAAGGGCGACACGGTGCTGGAGGACCGCCTCAACCACGCTTCGCTGCTGGATGCCGGATTGCTCTCCGGCGCGCGTTTCTCGCGCTACCTGCACAACGACCCGGCAAGCCTCGCCGCGCGCCTGGACAAGGCCGAGGGCAATACCCTGGTGGTCACCGATGGGGTCTTCAGCATGGACGGCAATCTCGCCGACCTGCCGGCCCTGGCCGCCGTCGCGCAGGCCCGCGGCGCCTGGCTGATGGTCGACGACGCGCATGGCTTCGGCCCGCTGGGCGCCAGCGGCGGCGGGATCGTCGAACACTTCGGCCTCGGCCAGGAGCAGGTGCCGGTGCTGATCGGCACCCTCGGCAAGGGTTTCGGTACCGCCGGCGCCTTCGTAGCGGGCAGCGAGGAACTGATCGAGACCCTGATCCAGTACGCCCGGCCCTACATCTACACCACCAGCCAGCCGCCAGCGGTGGCCTGCGCCACCCTGAAGAGCCTGGAGCTGCTGCGCCGCGAAAGCTGGCGGCGGCAACACCTGGCGGCGCTGATCGCCCGTTTCCGCCATGGCGCCGAGGCGCTTGGCCTGACCCTGATGGACAGCTTCACGCCGATCCAGCCGATCCTGGTCGGCGGCAGCCGCCAGGCCGTGGCCCTGGCCGGCATGCTTCGAGCCCGCGGCATCATGGTCGGCGCGATCCGCCCGCCAACCGTGCCGGCCAACAGCGCGCGGCTGCGCGTCACGCTGTCCGCCGCGCACAGCGAAGCGCAGGTCGACCGCTTGCTCGAAGCCCTCGGCGAAAGCTGGCGACAGCTGTCGTCTAGCCTTCTGGCAGAGATCGAAGCCGAGGAGGGAGACGATGCGTGACCACCTGATCCTGTTGCCGGGCTGGGGCCTGGGCAGCGCACCGCTGGAACCGCTGCGCGACGCGCTGCACGAGCGCGAGCCGCACCTGAACGTGTTGATCGAGCCGCTGCCGTCGCTGGACGATGCCGCCGACTGGCTCGACGAACTCGACGACAACCTGCCGCGCGATAGCTGGCTGGCCGGCTGGTCGCTGGGTGGCATGCTCGCCGGCGAACTGGCGGCGCGCCGCGGCGACGATTGCCGGGGCCTGCTGACCCTGGCCAGCAATCCGTGCTTCCGTGTGCGCGAGGACTGGCCGAACGCGATGCCGGCGGAAACCTTCGAGGACTTCTTCGAGGCTTTCCTGCTCGAACCGCACCTGACCCGCAAGCGTTTCACCCTGCTGGTCAGCCAGGGTGCGCGCGACCCTCGGACCCTGGCGCGGCAACTGCAGGTGGCTCTGCCGCAGCTGGAGCGCGAGGCGCTGGTCGCCGGCCTGCAGTTGCTCGGCCAACTGGATACCCGGGCCGCCCTGGAAAACTTCCGCGGGCCGCAATTGCATCTGTTCGCCGAAGCCGATGCGCTGGTGCCGGTGGCCGCCGCCGAGGCCCTGCTCGAGTGGCTGCCGGACGTCGAGGTCTCGACCCTGGCGGCCAGCCACGGCCTGCCGCTGGAATGCCCGGACGAGGTGGCCAGCGCAATCCTGAGATTCCTTCGCGAGGGTGACGATGCCTGACGATTCCGCGCCGCTGCTGGCGCCCCATGGCGTTGCCGCGCTGCCCGACAAGCGCCGGGTCGCCGCGTCGTTTTCCCGCGCGGCGGCCAGCTACGACGCGGTGGCCGAACTCCAGCGCGGCGTCGGCGAGAGCCTGCTGTCGGCATTGCCGGAAGGCTTCTCGCCGCGCCGCTGGGTCGATCTCGGCTGCGGCACCGGTCATTTCAGCCGGGCCCTGGAACGCCGCTTTGGCGCGGCCGAGGGCCTGGCTGTGGACATCGCCGAAGGCATGCTGCGGCATGCCCGCGCGCGCGGCGGCGCCAGCCATTTCATCGGCGGCGACGCCGAGAGGCTGCCGTTGCGCGACGGCAGTTGCGACCTGCTGTTCTCCAGCCTGGCCATCCAGTGGTGCGCCGACCTCCCGGCGGTCCTGGCCGAGGCGCGGCGGGTCCTGCGGCCGGGCGGCGTGCTGGCGTTCAGCAGCCTGTGCGTCGGTACCCTGGGCGAGTTGCGCGACAGTTGGCGGGTGGTGGACGGCTTCGTCCACGTCAATCGCTTCCGCGCCTTCGCCGACTACCTGCAACACGCGGCCGGCAGCGGTCTGCTGCCGCTGACCCTGCGCCACGAGGACCGGGTCCTGCATTTCCCCGACCTGCGCAGCCTGACCCACGAACTCAAGGCGCTGGGCGCGCACAACCTCAACCCCGGGCGGCCCGACGGCCTGACCGGGCGCCAGCGCATCCGCGCGCTGGTCGCCGCCTACGAGCGTTTCCGCCAGCCCGAGGGGCTGCCCGCTACCTACCGCGTCGTCTTCGGCGTGCTGCGCAAGGATTCCTGAACCATGCCGGCGTTCTTCGTCACCGGTACCGACACCGAGATCGGCAAGACCACCATCGCCGCCGGCCTGCTCCACGCGGCCCGGCGTGCCGGCCTGAGCACCGCCGCGGCGAAGCCGGTGGCCTCCGGCTGCGAGCCCACGGCGCAAGGCCTGCGCAATGGCGACGCGCTGGCGTTGCTCGGCCAGTGTTCGCTGGCGCTGGCCTACGAGCAGGTCAACCCGCTGGCCTTCGCGCCGGCCATCGCCCCGCACCTGGCGGCGCGCGAGGCCGGCGTCGAACTGAGCGCCGCACGCTTGCACGAGGCGGTGCGCGAGGTGCTGGCGCTACAGGCCGATCTCACCCTGGTGGAGGGCGCCGGCGGTTGGCGCGTGCCGTTGCAGGGTCGCGAGAACCTCTCCGACCTGGCGCGCCTGCTGGCGCTGCCGGTGGTGCTGGTGGTCGGCGTGCGCCTGGGCTGTATCAACCATGCGCTGCTCAGCGCCGAGGCGATCCTGGGCGACGGCCTGGCGCTGGCCGGCTGGGTGGCCAACGTGGTCGACCCGGCTACCTCGCGCCTGGAGGAGAACCTGGCGACCCTCGCCGAGCGCCTGCCGGCGCCCTGCCTGGGCCGGGTACCGCGCCTGGAGGAAGCCACTCCCGAGGCCGTGGCCGCGCACCTCGACCTGCGGCCCCTGGGCATCGGGCTATAAACAGCGGGCCGTCCATAACCAACGGGCGGTACCCAGCGCCGGCCAAGTCTGCTTGAATAGAAGCCACTTGCTATCGTAGCGGCGCGTGCGCGTCCCCAGGAGTAGAGGGTGGAAATTTCCGGCAACGCTTTCGTCAGTGGCCTCAATGCGGTGCAGTCGGGTAGCGCCCGCGTCGCCCAGGCCGGCAGCGAGATCGCCCGCAACACCGTGGAGGCCCGTTCGCCCCAGGCCGAGCAGATGGTCGAGCTGACCCGCGGCAACCTCGAGGCGCAGAGCGGCGCCCGGGTCATCGAGGTAGCCGACGAGACCCTCGGCACCCTGATCGACACCCACGCCTGACTCCCTGGTGGCCGGCAGCGGTCGCCCCCGACTCTTTCTTTTCCGACTGTCACCCGGCGGCCCCTGAAGCCTGCCGGGCGCTTCGCCATGGGCTTTACTGAGAGAGACGAAAGCGCTTTGGATGGTCGTTGCAGCCAGTGATTTCGGGCATGACCGAGCGGTCGGTTCGGATGCTTGACAAGGGATTGGCGTAAACGTATGTTTCAAACGCCTGTTTGAGAGTCGGGACGCATGAGTGCGTCCGGCAAGGCGACCGGGAGCGATCCCGCACTGCGACCGCAGACTCTGGACATCCGTCCGGTCGCCGATTAACCAGAACCCTTCGTAGAGGTTGACTGCTATGCCTGATTACAAGGCCCCCTTGCGTGATATCCGTTTCGTTCGCGACGAGCTGCTGGGCTACGAAGCGCACTACCAGAGCCTGCCGGGCGCCGAAGACGCGACTCCCGACATGGTCAACGCCATCCTCGAGGAAGGTGCGAAGTTCTGCGAACAGGTGATCGCTCCGCTGAACCGCGTTGGCGACCTGGAAGGCTGCACCTGGAGCGCCGACGGCGTGAAGACCCCGACCGGCTTCAAGGAGGCCTACCAGCAGTTCGTCGAAGGCGGCTGGCCGAGCCTGGCCCATGACGTCGAGCACGGCGGCCAGGGTCTGCCGGAATCCCTCGGGCTGGCCATCAGCGAGATGGTCGGCCAGGCCAACTGGTCCTGGGGCATGTACCCGGGCCTGTCCCACGGCGCCATGAACACCCTGCATGCCCACGGCACCGCCGAGCAGCAGGCGACCTACCTGACCAAGCTGGTCTCCGGCGAGTGGACCGGCACCATGTGCCTGACCGAGCCGCACTGCGGCACCGACCTGGGCATGCTGCGCACCAAGGCCGAGCCGCAGGCCGACGGCAGCTACAAGGTCACCGGCACCAAGATCTTCATCTCCGCCGGCGAGCACGACATGGCCGACAACATCGTCCATATCGTCCTGGCCCGCCTGCCCGACGCCCCGCAGGGCACCAAGGGCATCTCGCTGTTCATCGTGCCGAAGTTCCTGCCCAACGCCGAAGGCAACGCCGGCGAGCGCAACGCGGTTTCCTGCGGCTCCATCGAGCACAAGATGGGCATCCACGGCAACGCCACCTGCGTGATGAACTTCGACGCCGCCACCGGCTTCCTGATCGGCCCGCCGAACAAGGGCCTGAACTGCATGTTCACCTTCATGAACACCGCTCGCCTGGGTACCGCGCTGCAAGGCCTGGCCCACGCCGAAGTCGGTTTCCAGGGCGGCATCGCCTATGCTCGCGAGCGTCTGCAGATGCGCTCGCTGACCGGTCCGAAGGCGCCCGAGAAGCCTGCCGACCCGATCATCGTGCATCCTGACGTGCGCCGCATGCTGCTGACCATGAAGGCCTTCGCCGAAGGCAACCGCGCGATGCTGTACTTCGCCGCCAAGCAGGTCGACATCGTCCAGCGCAGCCAGGACGAAGAGCAGAAGAAAGCCGCCGACTCGATGCTGGCCTTCCTCACGCCGATCGCCAAGGCGTTCATGACCGAAGTCGGCTTCGAGTCCGCCAACCACGGCGTGCAGATCTTCGGTGGCCACGGTTTCATCGCCGAGCACGGCATGGAGCAGAACGTCCGCGACAGCCGCATCTCGATGCTGTACGAAGGCACCACCGGCGTTCAGGCCCTCGACCTGCTGGGTCGCAAGGTGCTGATGACCCAGGGCGAGGCGCTGAAGGGCTTCACCAAGATCGTGCACAAGTTCTGCCAGGCCAACGAAGCCAACGAAGCCGTCAAGGAATTCGTCGCTCCGCTGGCGCAGCTGAACAAGGAGTGGGGCGACCTGACCATGAAGGTCGGCATGGCCGCCATGAAGGATCGCGAGGAAGTCGGCGCCGCTTCGGTGGACTACCTGATGTACTCCGGCTACGCCTGCCTGGCCTACTTCTGGGCCGACATGGCGCGCCTGGCCGCCGAGAAGCTGGCCGCCGGCACCGGCGAGGAAGCCTTCTACAAGGCCAAGCTGCAGACCGCGCGCTTCTACTTCCAGCGCATCCTGCCGCGTACCCGCGCCCACGTCGCCGCCATGCTGTCCGGCGCCAACAACCTGATGGAGATGGCCGAGGAAGATTTCGCCCTCGGTTACTGATGGCACGGGCCGCTGGCGGCCCGTTCCCCAGGTGAGAAAGAGCCCGCCCTTCGGCGGGCTTTTTCATGCCTGCGATCCGCTGCATCCTGGCCTTCCGACCTCGGGGTTATGGCGTTGCATTCAGCGTCCGCAGCGTGATTGTAGGCGCCCGCCCGGCGCAGTAGCTTCGAGGGATTCGCGCCTGTGGGGCGCCCCTGCCGAGGAGAACAGAGATGCCGGAATACAAGGCTCCGCTGCGCGACATGCGCTTCCTGATCGATGAGGTATTCGACTTCCATGGGCGCTACCAGGCGCTCGGCGCCAGCGACGCGACCCCGGACATGGTGGCGGCGATCCTCGATGAAGGGTCGAAATTCTGCGAACAGGTTCTGGCGCCGCTGAACCGCTCCGGCGACGAAGAGGGCTGCCACTTCGACAACGGCGTGGTGAGCACGCCCAAGGGTTTCAAGGAAGCCTATGCACAGTACGTCGAGGGTGGCTGGAACGGTGTCGCCAGCGATCCCGCGTACGGCGGCCAGGGCCTGCCGCACTCGCTGGGTCTGCTGCTCAGCGAGATGATCGGCGCCAGCAATGTCTCCTGGGGCATGTACCCGGGCCTGACCCGCGGCGCCATGTCGGCGATCCACGCCCACGGCAGCCAGGCGCAGAAGGACCTCTACCTGGCGCGGATGACCGCCGGCACCTGGACCGGCACCATGTGCCTGACCGAGCCGCACTGCGGCACCGACCTGGGCATCATCAAGACCCGCGCGGTGCCGAACGCCGACGGCAGCCATGCGATCAGCGGGACGAAGATCTTCATCTCCGCCGGCGAGCACGACATGAGCGAGAACATCGTCCACCTGGTGCTGGCCAAGCTGCCCGATGCGCCGGCCGGGACCAAGGGTATCTCGCTGTTCATCGTGCCGAAGTTCCTCCCCGACGCCGCCGGCGAGGCAGGCGTGCGCAACGCGGTTTCCTGTGGCTCCATCGAGCACAAGATGGGGATCAAGGCCTCGGCCACCTGCGTGATGAACTTCGACGGCGCCACCGGCTACCTGATCGGCGAGCCGAACAAGGGCCTGCACTGCATGTTCACCATGATGAACCACGCCCGCCTGGGCACCGGCATGCAGGGCCTGTGCCTTGGCGAGACCAGTTACCAGGGCGCCGTGCGCTACGCCCGGGAGCGCTTGCAGATGCGCTCGCTGACCGGGCCGAAGGCGCCGGACAAGCCGGCCGACCCGATCATCGTGCACCCCGACGTGCGGCGCATGCTGCTGACCATGAAGGCGTTCAACGAGGGCAACCGCGCGCTGGCTTACTTCACCGCCCAGTTGCTCGACACCGAGCACCTGTCGCAGGACGCCGCCGAGCGCGAGCGGGCCGCCGACCTGCTGGCCTTCCTGACACCGATCTGCAAGGCCTTCATGACCGAGACCGGGCAGGAGGTGACCAACCTCGGCATGCAGGTCTACGGCGGCCACGGCTACATCCGCGAGTGGGGCATGGAGCAGTTGGTCCGCGATTGTCGCATCGCACAGATCTACGAAGGCACCAACGGCATCCAGGCCCTCGACCTGCTCGGCCGCAAGGTATTGGGCAGCCAGGGCAAGCTGCTGCGCGGTTTCACCAAACTGGTCCACCAGTTGTGCCAGGCCCAGGCCGAGCATCCGCAACTGAAGGGACAGGTCGCGCAACTGGCGGCGCTGAACGCGCAGTGGGGCGAACTGACCCAGCAGGTGGGCCTGGCGGCGATGAAGAATGCCGACGAAGTGGGCGCCGCCTCGGTGGACTACCTGATGTTCTCCGGCTACGTGACCCTGGCCTATTTCTGGTTGCGCATCGCCCTGGTGGCGCGCGAGAAGCTGGATGCCGGCAGCGGCGAGGCCGCGTTCTACGAAGCCAAGCTGGCCACCGCCGACTTCTACTTCAGTCGCCTGCTGCCGCGCACCGCGGCGCACGCCGCGGCGATCCAGGCCGGCGCGGCGGGCCTGATGAGCCTGTCGGCGGAGCAGTTTTCGCTCTAGCGGTTGCCGGGGCAGGGGCGCGGCGCTTCTTCCCCCCGGTTTCTCCCGCACTCGCCGGGCCCGCCGGACTCCCGGCGAACTCGCTCGAGCCCGCGAAAAGCGGGCTTTTTCATGCCTGTCGCATAGAAGACCGATATAGACTTAATGGTCACGACGTGACGCTACAAGTCCGAAATGTTGGTGGTGTAGACTCGGCCGCGGCACACCTTTCGTGCCTCCATTTTGTTGCCGCTGGCCCCCGGCCGGCGATCGGTACGATCGAGGATTCCCCCACATGGCTGATTACAAAGCTCCGCTGCGCGACATGCGCTTCGTCCTCAATGAGGTGTTCGAGGTCTCCCGGCTCTGGGCGCAACTGCCGGCGCTGGCCGAAGTGGTCGACGCCGAGACCGCCGCGGCGATCCTCGAAGAGGCCGGCAAGGTCACCGCCGGTACCATCGCCCCGCTGAACCGTCCGGGCGACGAGGAAGGCTGCCAGTGGAACGCTGGCGCGGTGAGCACCCCGGCCGGCTTCCCCGAGGCCTACCGGACCTACGCCGAAGGCGGCTGGGTCGGCGTCGGCGGCGATCCGGCCTACGGCGGCATGGGGATGCCCAAGGTGATCTCGGCGCAGGTCGAGGAACTGGTCAACTCGGCCAACCTGTCGTTCGGCCTGTATCCGATGCTGACCGCCGGCGCCTGCCTGGCGCTCAATGCCCATGCCAGCGACGAACTGAAGGACAAGTACCTGCCGAACATGTACGCCGGTATCTGGGCCGGTTCCATGTGCCTGACCGAGCCGCATGCCGGCACCGACCTGGGTATCATCCGCACCAAGGCTGAGCCGCAGGCCGACGGCTCCTACAAGATCAGCGGGACCAAGATCTTCATCACCGGCGGCGAGCATGACCTGACCGAGAACATCATCCACCTGGTGCTGGCCAAGCTGCCCGACGCCCCGGCCGGGCCGAAGGGCATCTCGCTGTTCCTGGTGCCGAAGGTGCTGGTCAACGCCGACGGCTCGCTGGGCGAGAAGAACAGCCTGGGTTGCGGCTCCATCGAGCACAAGATGGGGATCAAGGCCTCGGCCACCTGCGTGATGAACTTCGACGGCGCCACCGGTTGGCTGGTGGGCGAGGTCAACAAGGGCCTGGCGGCGATGTTCACCATGATGAACTACGAGCGCCTTGGCGTCGGCATCCAGGGCCTGGCCACCGGCGAGCGCTCCTACCAGAGCGCCATCGAGTATGCCCGCGAGCGTATCCAGAGCCGCGCGCCGACCGGCCCGGTAGCCAAGGACAAGGCCGCCGACCCGATCATCGTGCACCCCGACGTGCGCCGCATGCTGCTCACCATGAAGGCGCTGAACGAAGGCGGCCGCGCCTTCTCCAGCTACGTCGCGATGCAGCTGGACACCGCCAAGTACAGCGAAGACGCGGTCACCCGCAAGCGTGCGGAAGAGCTGGTGGCGCTGCTGACCCCGGTGGCCAAGGCATTCCTCACCGACATGGGACTGGAAACCACTATCCATGGCCAGCAGATCTTCGGCGGCCACGGCTTCATCCGCGAATGGGGCCAGGAGCAACTGGTGCGCGACTGTCGCATCACGCAGATCTACGAAGGCACCAACGGCATTCAGGCGCTCGACTTGGTGGGACGTAAGGTGATCGGCAGCGGCGGCGCCTTCTCCCGTCACTTCACCGACGAGATCAAGGCCTTCGTCGCTTCCGCCGACGAGGCCCTGGGCGAGTTCAGCAAGCCGCTGGCGGCCGCCGTGGAGAACCTGGAAGAGCTGACCGCCTGGCTGCTCGACCGCGCCAAGGGCAACCCCAACGAGATCGGCGCGGCGTCGGTCGAATACCTGCATGTGTTCGGCTACACCGCCTATGCCTACATGTGGGCATTGATGGCGCGCACCGCGCTGGCCAAGCAGGGCGAGGACGACTTCTACGCCAGCAAGCTGGGTACCGCGCGCTTCTACTTCGCCCGCCTGCTGCCGCGCATCCATTCCCTGAGCGCCTCCGTGCGCGCCGGCAGCGAGTCGCTGTACCTGCTGGACGCCGAGCAGTTCTGAGGCCTGGCGCCTGAGACGGAAAGCCCCGCGATGCGGGGCTTTTTTCTGGGCGCCGGGGGCTCGGCGCGCGGGACGGGTGGGGGTGGATATCCGCTTGCGGCTATCCGCCATTCCCAGGGTTTTCTCGGGGCCGTGATGGGACAGGGTGATCGGCGGATAACGCCGTTGGCGTTATGCCCTAGGGCTCCTCGCGCAGGGTGGGCGGTAGGGCGAATAACCGCTTGCGGTTATCCGCCATTCCCGTGGTTTTTCTCGTGCCGTGAGGAGACAGGGTTGTCGCGGTCCGTCGCGGAGGATACGGGGATATCCGTTGATGGCGTCTCGCCCGAGCCTCAGTGCGAGGTTCCCTCCGCATAGCCGATCTTGTTGCCGACGTTGTACTTGCCCGACGGCTTGTTCATCGGCAGTCGCTTCACTTCCTCCAGGCTGTGCGCGTCGTAGACCACCAGCGCGCCGTCGCGGTCCCAGACGCTGAGCAGGGCGTAGCGGCCGTCGCGGGTGAACTCGACGTGGCCGGCCACCTTGCCCGGGCTGGGGCGCAGGCGATGGGCGATTTCCAGGGTCTGCTTGTCGATCAGCAGGATCTCGTCGTGTTTCTTGCCAAGGAAGGTATCGGTCCAGGCGTAGGGCGAGTCGGCATGGCTGCGCATGAAGAAGCCGGGGCCGTCGGTGACGATTTCCTTCAACGGCTTCCAGTTTTGCAGGTCGATCACCGAGATCACCCCGCAGCTGATGTTCGGCGTGGCGAACACCCAGCGCCCGTCGCGCTTCCAGTAGATGCCCGAGCCGAGGTGCGGCATGCCCGACAGCGGGATCGAGGCGACCCGCGCGCCGCTGTCCAGCTCGATCACCTCGCCGCCCCTGGCCTGCCGCGAGCTGCCCAGCAGGTAGCGGTAGTCGGGGCTGAAGGAGAAGTCGTCGAGGTAGTCGGCCACCGCCAACCGTTTCGGCGCGACCGGCTTGCCGTTGGCATAGGGCAGCTCCCACAGCTCGTGGACGTCCTTCAGGGCGACCACGAAGCTGTGCCGCGGCGGTGCCGTGTATACCGCGCTGACCCGCGAGGCCTGGCCCTGGGCGTCGGCCGCCGGGATGACCTGCACCAGGGACAGGTCGCGGGCGTCCAGCAGCACCAGGTTGCCGGGCAGGTAGTTGCCCACCAGGACCCAGCGCCCGTCGTCGCTGACCGCCAGGTTGCGCGTGTTGAGGCCGGCGCGGACCTCGGCGACCACCTTCAGGTTGTACAGGTCGTAGAGGGTCACCCAGCCGTCGCGCGAGGCGAAGTACACCAGGCGCCCGTCCGGGGAGAACTTCGGACCACCGTGCAGGGCGTAGCGCGATGGGAAGCGGGCGATGGGCTCGAAGCGATCGCCGTCGAGGATGGTCACGTGGTGGTCGCCGGATTCCACAACCACGAACAGGTTCAGTGGGTCGGCCTCGAAGCGCGGCCTGGACGGCAGGGTGGCGAGGGGATGCGGCTGAACCTGGCTGGCCCGGATGTTCTCGGCGCTCCACTGCGGTTCGCGCGGCGGCGCCTGGTAGAGATAGGCGACCAGGGCGTCCGCCGCGGCGTCGTCCAATTGACCGGCAAAGCCGGCCATCTGGGTTGCCGGGCGTCCGTGCAGGATCACCTCGCGGGCCTGCGCCGGCTTCAGCCGCGAAAGGCTTTCCGGGAGCAGGGTCGGGCCGCTGCCGCCGAGCCGCCCGGCGCCGTGGCAGGCCTGGCAGTGCTGGCGGTAGAGCGCTTCCCCCGGCGCTTCGCCGGCCTGTGCGAGGGCGCCGAGGAGCAGGCCGAGGGCGAGGCCGATCAGGCGCATGCGACGGCCTCGCGGCTGACCGGCGAGCCGGCGCCCAGGTATGACGGATGCGCCATCGCGCGCTCGGCGAAGAGCGCCACCACCTGGCCGACGACGATCAGCGTCGGCGGCTTCAACTGGTAGCGCCGCGCCAGCGCCGGCAGCTCGGAAAGGGCGCCGCGGGTCACCTGCTGGCCCGCCTGGGTGCCCTGGCTGACCAGCGCCGCCGGGGTGTCGCTGGCGAGGCCGTGCTCGACCAGGCGCGCGGCGATCTCGGCGAGGTTGCCCAGGCCCATGTAGAACACCAGGGTCTGCTTGCCGCGCGCCAGGCCGGCCCAGTCGAGGTCGAGGCGGCCGTCGTTCTGCAGGTGGCCGGTGACGAAGGTGCAGGACTGGGCGAGGTCGCGGTGGGTCAGCGGGATGCCGGCGTAGGTACTGCAACCGGAGGCGGCGGTGACGCCGGGGACCACCTGGCAGTCGACGCCGGCCTCGAGCAGGCGCTCCAGCTCCTCGGCGCCGCGACCGAAGATGAACGGGTCGCCGCCTTTCAGGCGGACCACCCGGCGTTGCTGCCGGGCCAGGCGCACCAGCAGCTCGTTGATTTCTTCCTGCGGCAGGCTGTGGTGGCCGCAGCGCTTGCCGACGTAGATGCGCTGGCAGCTTTCCGGCAGAAGGGCGATCAGCTCGCGGGCGACCAGGCGGTCGTAGACCACCACCTCGGCCTGTTGCAGCAGGGCCCAGGCGCGCAGGGTGAGCAGGCCCGGATCGCCGGGGCCGGCGCCGACCAGGGCGACGCTGCCGGCAGGGAAATCGACATCGAGGAGGGACGGCGGAATCACGGTAGTGTTCATGAGGCTTTCCTTAGACGGCGTGCAGCGCGATGCGCTCGAGGCCGATTTCCTGATCGCTGAGGTAGCAGCCGGGGTCTTCGCCCCAGAGTTCTCCGCCGGCCCAGGCGCGGGTGCGGGTGTTGCCGTTGCAGATGTCCAGCCAGCGGCATTGGCTGCAGCGCCCGACCACCGGTCGCGGGCGCTGGCGCAGTTGCAGGAGCAGCGGGTCGGGGCGCTCGAACCAGAAGTCGGCGAAGCGCTGATGGCGGATGTTGCCGACGCTGTGGTGCCACCAGTAGCTGTCCGGATGCACCTCGCCGGTGTTGTCGATGTTGGCGATGCCCTCGCCCGAGGCGTTGCCGCCCCAGTCCAGCAGCAGCTCGCAGAGACGCGCCAGTTGCTGCGGGCGGCGGCGCTTGAGCCAGTCGAGGAGAAGGATCGCGTCGGCGTCGTTGTTGCCGGTGACGAAGTCGCTGTCGCGCCCCTGCCGGATGTCCTCGTCGGCCCGTTCGAAGAGCAGCGCGAGGGCCTCGCGGGTGCGCCGGTGGTGGGCGTCGAGGGCGCGGCTGCGGCGGCCGCGGCCACTGTAGTTGAGGTGCGAGAGGTAGAACTTCTGCACGTCGAGTTCGCGCATCAGGTCGAGCAGTGCCGGTAGTTGCGCGGCGTTCTCCTCGGTCAGGGTGGTGCGCATGCCGACGCGGATATCCGCCTCGCGGCACAGGCGCATGGCCGCCAGCGCGGCGTCGAAGCTGCCCTGCTTCTGGCGGAAGCGGTCGTGGGTCTCGCGCAGGCCGTCGAGGCTGATGCCGACGTAGTCGAAGCGGGCCTCGGCGACGCGCTGGATGTTGCCTTCGTCGATCAGCGTACCGTTGCTCGACAGCGCCACGAACATCCCGGCCTGGCGCGCATGGGCGGCGATCTCGAAGAGGTCCGGGTGCATCAGCGGTTCGCCGCCGGAGAGGATCAGCACGCGCACTCCGGCGGCGCGCAGGTCGTCGATGCCGCGAAGGATTTCCGCGGTCTCCAGCTCGCCACGGAAGTCGCTGTCGGCGGAGGTGGAGTAACAGTGCTTGCAGGTCAGGTTGCAGCGCCGCAGCAGGTTCCAGATCACCACCGGGGCGCGCCTGCCGCCGGCGCGGCGCGGCGCCGGCGCGTCCTCGGCGAGGCTGCGCAGGTAATGGCTGATCCTCAGCATGGACGTTCCTCCTTCTGCGCCAGGCGCAGGCCGGTCTTCTTCAGGATGCGGCTGCTCACCAGCATCTCGTCGGCGCGACAGTCCTCGCCGAGCAGCAGGCGGATCTGCTGGCGGTAGCCTTCGATCTCCGCTTCGCTGCGGCCGTGGACCATGGCGAACAGGTTGTAGCGCCACTGCGGCAGATGGCGCGGGCGCCGGTAGCAATGGCTGACGAAGGACAGCCCGCCGACCAGCCGGCCGAGGCGTTCGATGCGTTCGTCGGCGACGTCCCAGACGGTCATGCCGTTGTGCCGGTAGCCAAGGCGATAGTGGTTGGGCACCGCGGCGATGCGCCGGATCACCCCGGCGTCGCGCAGGCGCTTCAGCAGCGCCAGGGTCTCCGCCTCGCTCAGCCGCAGTTGCGCGGCGATCCACGCCCAAGGGTCGGCGACCAGCGGCAGGCCGGCCTGGGTCAGTTCGATCAGGCGGCGGGCGAGCAGGGCGTCAGAGGGGGAAATGCAGGCCGACATGGTAGGTCGCCTCCTTGGGCAGGTCGAGTACCGCCAGCCCGCTCTCGCGCTCCAGCCGTGCAAGGGTCTCGGCGACCTCCGCCGGGCTGTCGCAGGCGACCACCAGCCACATGTTCAGGGCGTGCTCGCGACGGTAGTTGTGGGCGACCTGCGGCCAGCCGGCGAGCAGCGCGGCGATCTCTTCGAAACGCGCCTCCGGCACGCTCATGGCGGCCAGGGTGAAGGCACCGCCGAGGGGCTCGATATCGAACAGCGGACCGAAGCGGGTCAGGGTGCCGTCGTCGAGCAGGTCGTCGAGGCGGCGCAGGATGTCTTCCTCGCGGCAATCCAGCTCGGCGGCGAGCAGCGCGTAGGGATGCGGCTCCAGCGGCAGGCCGTGTTGCAGGCGGTTCAGCAGGCGCCGGTCGAACTCATCCATGGCGGCGCTCCAGGTCGGCCGGCGGCGCGGTGTAGCGGCCGCCGCACTGCTTGTAGGCGCGCAGGCTGAACAGCCAGCGGTGCGGTGTCTGGCGCAGGGCGTGGCGCTCCAGCAGGGCCTCGATCTGGCGTTCCACTTCGCCGCGCTCGCGGCCGTGGATCATGCAAAACAGGTTGTATGGCCACATCGGCAGGCGACGCGGGCGGCGGTAACAGAGCGAGACGATCGTTTCGTGGGCGAGGGCGCGGCCGACGACGTCGACCTCCGCGTCGGCGACGTCCAGCACCAGCATGGCGTTGGCGGTATAGCCCAGGGCGCGGTGGTGGAGGATCACTCCGAAGCGGCGGAACAGGCCGTCTTCGTCCCAGCGGCGGACCTGTTCCAGCACTTCGTCTTCGCCGGCGCCGATGCGTTCGGCGAGCACCCGGTAGGGCCGGCTGGCCAGCGGCAGGCCCTGTTCCAGCAGGTAGCGCAGGTGTTGCCGCTGCGGCGCGGCGAGGGGTTCGACGGGGTTCATCGGCTGGCCTCCAGGGGAAACGCGAGGTCGATGCAGTAGGCTTCCTGCATCGGCAGGTCGAGGGGTTGCAGGCCGGTGTCGGCGGCGATCTCCGCCAGTACCCGGTCGAGTTGCGCGCGGTCGCCGGCGGTGAGCACGAACCACAGGTTGTAGCGGTGTTCGCGCTGGTAGTTGTGGTTGACCTCGGCGTACTGGCTGATGCGCTCGGCGACCCGTTGCAGACGCTCCTCGGGCACCGCCAGGGCAGCCAGGGTGCTGGCCCCGGCGCGTTGGTGGCGGAGCACCGGGCCGACCCGCGACAACGCGCCGTCGGCTTCCAGGCGACGCAGCCGTTCGAGCACCTCGGCTTCGCTGCAACCCAGGGTCTCGGCCATCCGCCGATAGGGTTCCGCGCAGATCGGCAGGCCTTTCTGGTAGCGGGCGAGGAGGCGGCGGGAGAGGTCGTCCATGGTGCCTCCTAGAGTCCGATGTGCTGGGCGCGGTGGCTGAAGAAGATGCCGCTCGGGCTGCGGGCCGGAAGGCTGCCGATGCGCTTCAGGCGGTACGGGTCCCAGACCTGCAACTGGTCGGCGTCGCGCACCGAGATCCAGACCTGGTCGCCGCGCCCGCTGAATTCCATGTGCAGTACGCCGGGGCCAGGGCGTAGGGTTTCGATCACTTCGTGGGTCTCGCTGTCGATGACCTGCACCTTGTCGTTGTCCGGGTAGGCGAAGTTGACCCAGATCTGCCGGTCGTCCGGTCGAGTCATGACGAACACCGGCTGGCCGGCGACGTCGATGGCGTCGGTCTGCTTCCAGTCGCGCGCGTCGAGCACCAGCACCTGGTGATGGCCGACCGCCGGGACGAAGGCCTGGTCGCTGGCGATGGTCCAGCCCTCCAGGTGCGGCATCTTGTACACCGGCAGCTTGCGTTGGCCGCGGCCGTAGTCGCCGAGTACGCGCCTGACGCCGCGCTCCGGGTGCCAGAGGTCGAGCTGGGCCATGCCGTCCTCGCCGAACAGCCCGGCCATGTAGTAGCGCCCGTCGGGACTGATGAGGGCGTCGTAGGGTTGCTTGCCGATATCGCGGAAGCGGGTCAGGTGCGGCGTGTCGCCCTGGCTGAAGTCGGCGATCCAGATCTCGCCGCTGTCGAACAGGCTGAACACGAAGCGCTGCCCGGGCGCGTCGACCAGGCCGACCACCCGGGAGTTCCTGTCCTGGCCGGGGAGGCGGGTGGCGGGAATCTCGGCGACCAGCTCCAGGGTGCGGCTGTCGAACACCTTGACCCCGCCCGGCTCGTAGTTGGATACCGCGACCAGCCGACCGTCCTGGCTGATCGCTCCGCCGATGCTGTTGCCGCCCTGGATCAGGCGCTTGTCGATGCGCTGGGCCAGCAGGTCGAGCTTGGTCAGGCCGCCGTCGCGACCGAATACGTAGGCGTAGCGCTGGTCGCGGGAGAACACCAGGGAGGCGTGGGACAGGTCGCCGAGGCCTTCGACCCGCGCCAGCGAGGTCTTCGCCGTGCCGTCGAGGATCTGCACGCTGCCGTCGGCGCGTTCGATCAGCACGCCGAGGTCGCCGCTGCCGCGCAAGGGCGGCTGCTGGCTACAGCCGGCGAGCAGGGCGAGGAAAAGCGGCGCGAGGGGACGCAGGTTCATGGGGCGATCTCTCCTTCGATCAGGCGGTCCACCAGCCAGCCGGCGTCGTCTTCGCTGAGCAGGCCGGCCCAGGGGGGCATCGGGGTTTGCGGACGGCCCATGAGCACGGTGGCGACCAGCGATTCGCGCGGCTTGCCGCGCAGGGCCTCGGGGGTCAGCGCCGGGCCGAGGCCGCCGGTCAGGCGCAGGCCGTGGCAGGAGCCGCAGTCCTGCAACAGCAGGTGACGCAACTGGGCCTGGCGACGGGCATCGGGATGCTCGTCGGCCAGGCCCGGAAGAGGACAGGCGAACGTCAGCGCGAGGGCCAGCCACAAGGCGTGGCTGGCGGCGCGCCGGAAGTCCGGAGGGGCGTTCATTTCTGCGACAGGACCCACTTCGCCAGGGTCTGCGCCTCGTCGTCGCTGACCGCGTTCGGCGGCATCGGGATCGGGCCCCAGACGCCCTGGCTGCCGTTCTTGATCCGCTGCGCGAGTTCCGCTTCGGCGCCGGCCTGGCCGGCGAACTTGGCGGCGACGTCCTTGTAGGCCGGGCCGACCATCTTGGTGTCGATGGCATGGCAGGCCACGCAGCCCTTGTTCTTGAACAGCACTTCGGGGTCTTCGGCCCAGGCGCCCTGGGCGAGCAGGGTGCCGGTGGCGAGCAGCGAAAGCAGTGCGTACGGTTTCATCACGGTTCCTCGTAGGGGGGAGCGCGCGGGGCGTGCCCCGCACGCGGGTCTCAGTACACGTCGTGCTGGGTGTTGTAGACGTTGAACTTGCCGGTCGGGGTGATCAGCCGCGGGTCCTTGACCACGGCCTTGAGCTTCAGGGTCTTGTCGTCCACCACCACCAGCGCGGAGCTGTCGTTCTTGCCGTTCCACACCGAGAACCAGACTTCATCGCCGCGCTTGTTGTACTCGGGCTGCACCACCCGCTTGGCGCCTTCGCCGAGATCGGCCCATTCGGCGATCGGCAGCACCTGGTACTTGGCGTCGAGGTTCTTCAGGTCGAACACCGCGACGCTCTGGCTGATCCTGGCGTCGGGGTTGAAGGTGGTGTCGACGTAGAGGTGCGAGGACTTCGGATGGGTCTTGATGAACAGCGAGCCGCCGCCCTGGCCCTGTAGCTCGGCGACTTTCTTCCAGGCGTACTGCGGATGGTTCTTCGGATCGGTGCCGATCAGCGAGATGCTGCCGTCGCCCAGGTGGCTGGTGCTCCACACCGGGCCGTACTTGGGATGCACGAAGTTGGCGCCACGCCCCGGGTGCGGGGTCTTGCCGACGTCGACCAGGGCCGACAGGCGACGGTCCTTGGAGTCGATCACGGCAACCTTGTTGGAGTTGTTGGCGGCGGTCATGAAGTAGCGGTGGCTGCTGTCCCAGCCGCCGTCGTGGAGGAACGGCGCCGCACCGATGCTGGTGACGGTGAGGTTGTCGATATCCTTGTAGTTGACCAGCAGGACCTTGCCGGTCTCCTTCACGTTGACGATGAACTCGGGGTGCTCGTGGGAGGCGATGATCGCCGCCACGCGCGGTTCCGGGTGGTAGGTCTGGGTGTCTACGGTCATGCCGCGGGTGGAGACGATCTGCTTCGGCTCCAGGGTCTCGCCGTCCATGATCGCGAACTGCGGCGGCCAGTAGGCGCCGGCGATGGTGTAGCGGTCCTCGTAGCCCTTGAACTTGGAGCTTTCCACCGAGCGCGCCTCGATGCCGATCTTGATCTCGGCGACCTTGGTCGGCTCCTTGGCCCACAGGTCGATCATGTCGATCCGCGCGTCGCGGCCGATCACCAGCAGATAGCGGCCGGAAGCGGACATCCGCGAGATATGCACGGCATAGCCGGTATCGATGACCTTGACGATCTTCTTGCTGTCGCCGTCGACCAGGGCGATCTGCCCGGCGTCGCGCAGGGTCACCGAGAACAGGTTGGGCAGGTCGAGGTCGTTGAGCTGTTTCTTCGGCCGGTCCTCCGGCTTCACCAGCACCTTCCACGATTCGCGCATCTCCGGCATGCCCCACTCCGGCGGTTGCGGCGGGGTGTGCTGGATGTACTTGGCCATCAGGGTGATCTGGTCCTTGCTCAGCTCGCCGGAGCTGCCCCAGTTCGGCATGCCCAGCGGGGTGCCGTAGGTGATCAGCGCTTCCAGGTATTGCTGGCCGCGTTGCTGGGTGATGTCCGGGGTCAGCGGCTTGCCGGTGGCGCCCTTGCGCAGGACGCCGTGGCAACCGGCGCAGCGTTGGAAGTAGATCTGCTTGGCCTCGTTGAACTCGCTTTCACTCATGTCGGGGGCACCGTTGGTGCGCACCACGTGAGTGGGATCGACGGCGGAAGCGGCACCCTGGTATTGCTCGGCGGCTTTCATGTCGTCCTTGGCGTGAGCGGTGGCCAGGCCCAGCAGCGTCAGCGAGGCGAGCAAGGTGCCCACCAGTGGCTTGCCAAATGGCATGGTCTATCTCCTCAGGAGCCCTGCGAGGCGCTCCCTTAGCAGTGTTTTGGGGGTGGCTGCGTCGGGAACTCCCGGGAATTCATGGCGCGAAAGGATCATAGAAAGCAGGGTCTTTACCCTTGCTTGACCGGAATCAAGATTGCGTTGCTTTGCGCTTGTGGCACCTTCCAACTGTGAATAGCGTGCGGTCCTAATCCCTAGCGCAGGAGTAGGACATGCGGGACGCGACACCCTTCTACGAGGCCACCGGCCATGAGATCGAAGTCTTCGAGCGCGCCTGGCGGCACGGCCTGCCGGTATTGCTCAAGGGCCCCACCGGTTGCGGCAAGACCCGCTTCGTCCAGTACATGGCGCGGCGCCTGGAACTGCCGCTGTACAGCGTCGCCTGCCACGACGACCTGGGCGCCGCCGACCTGCTCGGCCGCCATCTGATCGGCGCCGACGGCACCTGGTGGCAGGACGGCCCGCTGACCCGCGCGGTGCGCGAAGGCGGTATCTGCTACCTGGACGAAGTGGTGGAGGCGCGCCAGGACACCACGGTCGCCATCCACCCGCTGGCCGACGACCGCCGCGAGCTGTACCTGGAGCGCACCGGCGAGACGTTGCAGGCGCCGCCTTCGTTCATGCTGGTGGTGTCCTACAACCCCGGCTACCAGAACCTGCTCAAGGGCCTGAAGCCCAGCACCCGGCAGCGTTTCGTCGCGTTGCGCTTCGACTACCCGGCGGCGCAGCAGGAGGCACGCATCCTGGTCGGCGAGAGCGGTTGTGCCGAGGCCCTGGCGCAGCGCCTGGTGCAGTTGGGCCAGGCGCTGCGGCGGCTGGAGCAGCACGACCTGGAGGAAGTCGCCTCGACCCGCCTGCTGATCTTCGCCGCGCGCCTCATCGGCGACGGCATGGACCCGCGCGAGGCGTGCCGGGTGGCGCTGGCCGAACCGCTCTCGGACGACCCGGCGACGGTGGCGGCGCTGATGGACATCGTCGATCTCCATGTCGCCTGATACCGTCGAGCGGCGCCTGCCCGGCGACCTGGCGATGTGGTTCTTCATCCTCGCCGAACTCAGCGTGTTCAGCCTGCTGCTGCTGGCGTTCGCCGGCGCCCAGGCCTGGCAGCCGGAGCTGTTCCGTGCCGGCCGGGAGCAACTGGATAGCCGCTGGGGCCTGTTGCTGACCGTGGCCCTGCTCAGCTCCGGCTGGCTCGCCGCGCTGGCGGTGCATGCGGTGCGCCGCGGACGGCCGCGCCAGGCGAGCGGCTGGTTGCTGGCGGCGCTGCTGCTGGCGCTGGTCTACGTCGGCCTGAAGCTGCACGAGTACGGGCGGCTCGCCGATCTCGGCCTGGACATCGAGCACGACACTTTCTTCACCCTCTACTGGTGCCTGACCGGCTTCCATTTCCTCCACGTGCTGCTCGGCCTGCTGATCCTCGGCTGGCTGGCGCAGGCCTGCTGGCGCCGGTGTTATACGCCGCAGGCTTGCTCGGGAATGGAGTCGGGAGTGCTCTACTGGCACATGGTCGACCTGGTCTGGGTGCTGCTGTTCCCGCTGGTCTACGTCCTGCAATGAGGTGCCGATGCGAACCCTGACCCTCTGCTGGCTGGCGTTGCTGGCGCTGGCCGTGGCCGGTGTGCTGCTGGGCGGCGCCGGCGACTCTCCCTGGCTGCTGGCGGCGGTGCTGGCCTGCGCGGTGGCCAAGGGCTGGCTGATCGGCGAGCGCTTCATGGAGCTGGCCCATGCCCCGGCGCTATGGCGCCGCCTGCTGCTGGCCTGGCCGCTGCTGATGGCCCTGGCGGTGGGCGCTGCGCTGTACCTGGCGCGGATGAATAACTGAGTAAATCGTTCGGGAATCTTGATTGCCATCAAGCGGGTTCGCCGCCGCCGCTTCCTAGAATCGCCGCACCACCCATTCCAGGAGGCCGCATGTCCGAGACCTTTACCAAAGGCATGGCCAGGAACATCTATTTCGGCGGGAGTGTGTTCTTCATCCTGCTGTTCCTGGCCCTGACCTACCACACCGAGAAGACCCTGCCCGAGCGCACCAACGAGGCCGCGATGAGCGCCGCGGTGGTGCGCGGCAAGCTGGTCTGGGAACAGAACAACTGCGTCGGCTGCCACACCCTGCTCGGCGAGGGTGCCTACTTCGCGCCGGAGCTGGGCAACGTGGTCGGACGCCGTGGCGGCGAGGAGGGCTTCAACACCTTCCTCCAGGCCTGGATGAAGATCCAGCCACTGAACGTGCCGGGCCGCCGCGCCATGCCGCAGTTCCATCTCAGCGAAGGGCAGGTCGACGACCTGGCCGAGTTCCTCAAGTGGAGCTCGAAGATCGATACCAACCAATGGCCGCCGAACAAGGAGGGTTGATGATGTCGCCCAATGGCTCCCTGAAATTCGCCTCGCAGGCGGTCGCCAAACCCTACTTCGTGTTCGCCCTGATCCTCTTCGTCGGGCAGATCCTGTTCGGCCTGATCATGGGCCTGCAGTACGTGGTCGGCGACTTCCTGTTCCCGGCGATCCCCTTCAACGTCGCGCGCATGGTGCACACCAACCTGCTGATCGTCTGGCTGCTGTTCGGCTTCATGGGCGCTGCCTACTACCTGGTGCCGGAGGAGAGCGACTGCGAGCTGTACAGCCCGAAGCTGGCCTGGATCCTGTTCTGGGTATTCGCCGCCGCCGGCGTGCTGACCATCCTCGGCTACCTGCTGGTGCCCTACGCCGGCCTGGCCAGGCTCACCGGCAACGAACTGTGGCCGACCATGGGCCGCGAGTTCCTCGAACAGCCGACCATCAGCAAGGCGGGCATCGTGATCGTCGCCCTGGGCTTCCTGTTCAACGTCGGCATGACCGTGCTGCGCGGGCGCAAGACCGCCATCAGCATGGTCCTGATGACCGGCCTGATCGGCCTCGCCCTGCTGTTCCTGTTCTCCTTCTACAACCCGGAAAACCTCACCCGCGACAAGTTCTACTGGTGGTGGGTGGTGCACCTGTGGGTGGAAGGCGTGTGGGAACTGATCATGGGTGCGATCCTCGCCTTCGTGCTGGTGAAGATCACCGGGGTCGACCGCGAGGTGATCGAGAAGTGGCTCTACGTGATCATCGCCATGGCGCTGATCAGCGGCATCATCGGCACCGGCCACCACTACTTCTGGATCGGCGTGCCCGGCTACTGGCTGTGGCTCGGCTCGGTATTCTCGGCGCTGGAGCCGCTGCCGTTCTTCGCCATGGTGCTGTTCGCCTTCAACACCATCAACCGCCGCCGCCGCGACTATCCGAACCGCGCGGTCGCACTGTGGGCCATGGGCACCACGGTGATGGCCTTCCTCGGCGCGGGAGTGTGGGGCTTCATGCATACCCTGGCGCCGGTCAACTACTACACCCACGGCACCCAGCTCACCGCCGCCCACGGCCACATGGCCTTCTATGGCGCCTACGCGATGATCGTGATGACCATCATCTCCTACGCCATGCCGCGCTTGCGCGGGATCGGCGAGGCGATGGACAACCGCTCGCAGGTCCTGGAGATGTGGGGCTTCTGGCTGATGACCGTGGCGATGGTGTTCATCACCCTGTTCCTCTCCGCGGCCGGGGTGCTGCAGGTCTGGCTGCAACGGATGCCGGCGGACGGCGCGGCGATGACCTTCATGGCCACCCAGGACCAGCTGGCGATCTTCTACTGGCTGCGCGAAGGCGCCGGGGTGGTGTTCCTCATCGGCCTGGTCGCCTACCTGCTGAGCTTCCGGCGCGGCAAGGCGGCCGCCTGAGATGGCCTTCGCCGTCGAGCTGGAGGAATGGGTCGGCGCCCACTGGCACCGCTTCATCACCCGCCATGCCAGCGGCGAGTTCGAGGCGGCGCGGGTGACCCTGGAGAGCATGCGGCGTCCGCTCGGCATGCTCTTCCGGGCGCTCGGCGGCGCACCGGGGGTAGCCCTCGAGGCGACCCCGGCGCGCCGCCTGCTGCTACGCCGCACCTGGTTGCAGCGGGTCGCCGGGACCTGCGAGCAGGCCCCGGTGGCCTGGTTCAACGGCGACAGCCTGCGCCTGCCGGAATCCCTCGCGGTCTATCCGCAGGCCGAGCTGAACCGTGAACTGTATCGCTGGCTGGCGCTACTGGCGGCCAGCGCCGGGCCGCTGCGGCACTGGGCCCAGGACAACCAGCGCTGGGCGCGGCAGTTGCTCGATGCCTATCCGGCGCTGCGCCCGCGCTACGCCCGGCTGGTCGCCGCGCATCTGCGCCAGCGCCCGTCGCTGGACGATTGCCCGGCGGCAGACGCCGAACTGGAAATCGCCCTGCGCCGCGCGCTTGCCGAGCCGGGCAGCGTCGAGCGCTTCCCGCGAGTCGAGCGGGCGCCCTGGCCGGTGCCGCTGTGGCTGTATCCCGGCGAGCGCTGGACGCCTTCCGCCAGCGCGGAGGACGGCGAGGAAGCGGCCGCCGGCGCCGGCAAGCGCCAGGTCGCCCGCAGCGGAGCGCGCAAGCGCGCCGAGCGCGTCGAGGAGCGCGACAGCGAGCGCAACCTGCTGCTGTTCCGCCTGGAAAGCCTGCTCAGTTGGTCGGAGCACCTGGCCCTGGACCGCTGTAGCGACGACGAGGACGACCCGGACGGCGCGCGCGTCGCCGAAGACCTCGACTACCTGTCGCTGTCGCGCCAGCGCACGCAGAAGGGCGGCGGCCTGCGCCTTGACCTCGACCTGCCGGCCGCCGACTACGACGACCTGCCGCTCGGCCCCGGGCTGAAGCTGCCCGAGTGGGACTATCGGCAGCAGCGCCTGCTGAGCGACCACGTGCTGCTGCAACCGATGCGGCCGCGCGGCGCGACCAGCGCCAGCCTGCCGGCGCACCTGGAGAAGACCGCGCTGCATCTGCGCCGCCAGTTCGCCTGCCTGCGCGACGGCCGCCAACGCCTGCGCCAGCAGCCGCAAGGCGACGAGATCGACCTCGATGCCTGGCTCGACTTCCAGGTCGAGCGGCGGCGCGGCGGTTCCACCCAGCCAGGCCTGTTCCTCGAACAGCGGCCGCGCCGGCGCGACCTCGCCTGCCTGTTGCTGGCGGACCTGTCGATGTCCACCGAAGCCTACCTCGACGACCAGCGGCGAGTGATCGACAGCATCGTCGACAGCCTGCTGCTGTTCGGCGAGGCGTTGCAGGCACTGGGCGACCCATTCGCGCTGTACGGGTTTTCCTCGGTGCGCCGGCAGCAGGTGCGCTGGCAGGTGCTGAAGGACTTCGACGAAGGCTACGGCGGCGAGGTCCGCGGTCGCGTGCTGGCGCTCTCGCCGGGCTACTACACGCGGATGGGCGCGGCGATCCGCCGGGCCAGCCAGGTGCTCGGCGGGCAGCCGCAGAAGCGTCGCCTGCTGTTGCTGTTGAGCGACGGCAAGCCCAACGACCTGGACCGCTACGAGGGCCGCTACGGCATCGAGGACACCCGCCAGGCGGTGATCGAGGCGCGCAGCCAGGGACTGGTGCCCTTCTGCATCACCATCGACAAGGAGGCGGCGGACTACCTGCCCTACCTGTTCGGCGCCGACGGCTTCGCGCTGGTCGAGCGCGCCGGGCAGTTGCCCGAGCGCCTGCTCCAGCTCTATCGGCGCCTGCGCCGCTGAGAGGCCTCAGGGAACATCGCGCGGCAGCCAGAGCATCATGCCCAGGCAGAACAGCGCCAGCCCGACGCAGAACCAGGCGAAGCGCCGCTGCCGGCGACCCTGGAGCTGGCGCTGGGAAGCGCTGGGCAGTGGCATGCCGCACTGTTCGCAGGCGCTTTCCGCGCCTTCGGTTTCATGGAGGCAATACAGGCATTGGCGCATGGGCGTTCTCGCGGGCTCGACCCCGCCAGCTTGCCGGTGGACGGGCCGTGGCGCGCTTGACCGCGATCAAGCGGCGGCGCTGTTCACTCGAAGCACTCCAGGCGTTCGCGGTCGAGGATGCTGATTTCGCGGCCGTCGAGGCGGATGATGCCCTCGTCGCCGAGGCGGTGCATGATCCGCGAGAAGGTTTCCGGCTGGATCGACAGGTGACCGGCCACCAGTTGCTTGGCCACCGGGATTTCCACCCGGCAGTTCTCCCCCGGCGCGTGGGCGGCGAGGGTCAGCAGGTAGCGCACCACGCGGTGGGTGGCGTTCTTCAGGGAAAGCGTCTCGATCTCGTCGATGCGCTGGTGCAGGCGGGTGCTGAGCTTGGCCAGCAGGGCCAGGGCCAACGGGGTGTTGTCCTGCAACTGGCGCAGGTAGGCCTTGTTGGAGAAACGGAACAGCTGGCTGGGCACCACGGCCTGGGCGGTGGCCACGTAGTTCGGGGTGTCCATGAACATCATCGCCTCGGCGAAGGTGTTGCGTTCGTTGGTCACTTCGAGAATCTTCTCCTGGCCTTCCGGGGTCAGCCGGTAGATCTTCACGCAGCCGGAAATCAGGTAGTAGAAGGCGTGCGCCGGCTCGCCCTGGCGGAACACGTAGGCGCCCTTGTCGAGGTTGACCAGGTCGCTGCTGGCGAGCAGTTCCTGGAGCTGGACGGGAGAAAGCGGTTCGAACAGGTGGTGGCTTTGCAGCAACTGCTGGTGGACGCGCTGGAATTCCATGCTGGGAAGGCTCGCGATGATGAGGGGACTGGCCACTGTAGCGGGCCCGGCGCAGATCATCTTGACGCACGGCAAGCTCCCGGCGGCTGGGTGTTGCCGTCGGTCCGGCGAGCGGAACTATTACAGCGTGTAAGCCAAGGCTTACAAACGGCGGTGGTTTTGGCTGCTTTCTCCCCCTCGCAGAGATGCGTAATCTTCAAACCGTCAGGACATTGCGCAGGAAGCGCCAAAGACAATACGGAAACTCAGGGAATCCACCATGGATGGTGGCGTAGCACGGATGTCAGGATAGAGGTCTGCAAAACCCCGCCCAAAAGGCGGGGTTTTTTATTGCCCGAGGAAAACCGCGTCGCTCAGACCACGCCTTCCAGCAGCGAGCGCAGCAGCTCGACGCTGGCGTGCTGGCGTTGCGCGTCGCGGTAGACCAGGCCGACCTTCAGCGGGATGCGCGGTTCGCTGAGCGGTTTCCACAGCAGCCGCTGGTTCGAGTGCATCTGCCGTGCCTTGCCCGGTAGAACGGTGGCGAAGCGGGTCTGCGGCAGGCTGTCGAGAATCCCGCTCATGTGGTTCAGTTCCGCCTGCACCCGCGGCCGCCGGCCGATCGCGGCGAGTTGCTCCTGCCAGATCTGGCGCGCGCGGAACTCTTCGCCGAGCAGCAGCATCGGCAACTCCGCGGCCTGGGCCAGGGACACCTTTCTGAACTCCTTCAACGGGTGTTCCTCGGGGATCACCAGCTGCAATTCGTCCTCGTACAGCTCGACGCTGTGCAAGCCCGGCTGGCGCGGCGGCAGGAAGCCGATGCCGATATCCAGGTTGCCGGTGAGCAGGCGCCGCTCGATGTCGATTCCCGACAGTTCGTAGATCTGCACCCGCAGGTGCGGCTGCGCGGCGTGCAGGCGTTCGACCATGTACGGCACCAGGCTGGCGTTGACCGTCTGCAGCACGCCGATCGCCAGGCTGCGCGGGGTCTGCCCGCGGAATACGCGCATCGCCTCGCGGGCCCTTTCCAATCCCTCCAGCAGCGGTACCGCATGGTTGTACAGGGTGTGGGCGGCGACGGTCGGCAGCAGGCGCTTGCCGCTGCGCTGGAACAGCGAGACGTCGAGGTTCTGCTCCAACTGGCGGATCTGCTGCGAGAGGGCCGGTTGCGACAGGGCCAGGCGTTCGGCGGCGCGGCCGACGTGGCCTTCCTCGTAGAGCGCGACGAAATAGCGGAGTTGGCGAAAATCCATAAGCTGTTCTTATCGATAAAACTGGAAAATCGAAATGGAGTGGGTCCCGCGTGAGGCACTAGTCTAGCTGCATTGGCGGTACATCGGGTGGTCGCGGAGCAATGGAGCAGATAGTCGTAAACGGTGTTTTCATAGGTAAAGTCGAAGAAACCTGGGGCGGATTGGTCAGCGCGATCGACAAGCTGCCGGTCGAGCAGGAGTTCTGGCTGGGCCACGATGGCCTGCCCGGCGACGAACAGGCCGACATCCGCCACCACGGCGGCCTCGAGCGCGCTCTTCATCACTATCCCGCCGAGCACTACCGCTACTGGCGCAAGCGCCACCCGCTGAACCGCTGGCAACTGCCGGCGTTCGGCGAGAACATCTCGACCTACGGCATCACCGAAGCCGAGGTCTGCATCGGCGACCAGTTCCATTGGGGCGATGCCCTGCTGGAAGTCAGCCAGCCGCGTTCGCCCTGCTATCGCCAGGGCCAGCGCTGGAATCTTCCCGAGCTGCCCGACGAATTGCAGAGCGGCGGCCGCTGCGGCTGGTTCTATCGGGTCCTGCGCAGCGGCATGGTGACTCCCGGGGACGAGCTGAAGCTGGTCCAGCGGCATTACCCTGAACTGACCGTCGCCCGCCTGTTGCAGTGGTATTTCGGCGATCCCCTGGAGCCTCTCGGGTTGCGCCAGATGATGGCCTGCGACGCGCTCTCCCAGCGTTGGCGCAAGACAGCGGCGAAACGCCTGTCCAGCGGCGTGGTGGAAGACTGGGGGCCGCGCCTGCGCGGACCGTCGGATTACCGGGAGCATGCCTCTTGAGCGACTACCTGATCACCCTGAGCCAGTCCGGCCGGCTGTTGGCCAGCATGACGGTGAGCGCCGCGCGCTTTGCCGAGGTGCGCGAGCTGATGCGCCAGCGCTTCCCCGCCGGCGACGGCTTCGAACTGCGCATCGAAACGCGCCGGGAAAAGCGTCGGCTGCTGGAGCAGGGGCCACAGGGCGTGCGCCTGCTGGCGGTGGAGTACATGACCGAGGAACTGAAAGATGGCTGATGCGCTGGATAGCCTGCGCCTGATGCGCACCCAGGAACGGCCCGCGCAGGTGTTCGTCCGTGGCCAGGGCTCGTGGCTGTGGGACAGCGACGGACGCGCCTTCCTCGACTTCACCCAGGGCCTGGCGGTGAACTGCCTTGGCCACAGTCCCAGCGTGCTGGTCCAGGCCCTGGCCCGGCAGGCGCGGGAGCTGGTCAGCGCCGGCCCCGGCCTGCTCAACCGGCCGGTGCTGGCATTGGCGCAGCGCCTGTGCCTGGCGACCGGCAGCGACCAGGCCTACTTCCTCACCAGCGGCGCCGAGGCCAACGAAGCGGCCATCGCCCTGGCGCGCAAGTGGGGCCGCCTGCATCGCGGCGGCGCGCAACGGATCGTCAGCACCGTCAACAGCATCCATGGACGCACCCCGGGCACCCTGACGGCTTGTGGCAAGCCGGCGCAGCATGGCCTGGAGGGCTTCGCCAGGGTGCCGTTCAACGACCTCGACGCCATGGCCGCGGCCATCGACGAAGAGACGGTGGCGGTGATGCTGGAGCCGGTGCAGGGCGATGCCGGGGTGATCCCGGCGACCCTCGACTACCTGCGTGGCATCGAGCGGCTGTGCCGGCAGCGTGGCGTCCTGTTGATCCTCGACGAGGTGCAGACCGGCATCGGCCGCTGCGGCGCGCTGCTGGCGGAGGAACTGTACGGGGTACGCGCCGACATCGTTACCCTTGGCAAAGGCCTCGGCGCCGGGGTGCCGCTGTCGGCGCTGCTGGCGCGTGGCAACGCCTGCTGCTTCGAACCGGGAGACCAGCTTGGCACCCACCACGGCAACGCGTTGATGACCGCTGCCGGGCTGGCGGTACTGAATACCGTGCTGGAGCCGGGTTTCCTGGAGCAGGTGCGCGAGCAGGGCACTCACCTGCGCGATGGCCTGGCCCGTGTCGCGCGTCGCTATGGGCATGGTCCGCTGCGCGGCCAGGGACTGTTCTGGGGGCTGCCGCTGATCGGCCAGCGCGCGCCGGCGGTGGTTCGCGCGGCGTTCGGCGAAGGCCTGCTGATCAACGCGCCGCAGCCGCATTGCCTGCGTTTTTCCCCGGCGCTGACGGTGAGCCGGGCCAACGTCGACGAAATGCTGCGGCGACTGGAGCGGGCCCTGGCCCGGGTCGCCAACCGACACGAGGAGGTGGCCTGATGCGCGCCCTGGTATTGCAACACGTTCCCTTCGAAGGCAGCGCGCGGATCGGCGACTGGATCGGCCGCCACTGCGAGCACGAGCACGTCTGCTACCTCTACGCCGACGCCCACCTGCCTGCGCTGGACAGCTTCGACCTGCTGGTGGTAATGGGCGGGCCGATGAGCGTCCACGACGAAGCGCAATATCCCTGGCTGGTGGCGGAGAAGCGTTTGATCCGCGCGGCGCTGGATGCCGGCAAGAAGGTCCTTGGCATCTGCCTCGGCGCGCAGCTGCTGGCCCAGGCGCTGGGGGCTGCGGTACGCCCGGGACGCCAGGCGGAGATCGGCTGGTGGCCGCTGCACAGGTACAGCCAGGCGCTGGGCTCGCCGCTGGGCGAGCGCCTGCCGGAACGGCTGATGGCGTTCCACTGGCACGGCGAGACCTTCGACCTACCAGCCGGCAGCGTGCCTCTCTATGGTTCGGCTGCCTGCGCCAACCAGGGCTTCATCTGGAACGAGCAGGCTATCGGCCTGCAATGTCACCTGGAAAGCACCGCGGAGAGCATCGAGGCGCTGCTCGATGCCTGCCCGCAGGACCTGCAACGGGAAGGGGCGGTGCAGAGCGCCGGGAGGATCCGCCAGGGTGTCGCGCATTGCCGCGAGGTGGCGCCGGTGCTGTTCCTGTTGCTCGATTACCTGGCGCATCGGCCGGCGGAGATCGCACGCCGGGCCTGATCGCCAGAAAGATTCCTCTGTCCTCGCATGCGCCTCCGGACGTCGTTTTGGTCCTGTGGGGCGCTTTTTTTATTCTAGGCTGCGTGCTTTCCCAACCAGGGCTCCAGTAGTGCCAGGTCGCGACGCAGGCTTTCGGCGAACAGGTGCAGGCGGGTGGGGTTGTCCAGCTCGCCGGGCTGGATGCCGACGAAGGTGAAGGTTTCGTCGTGCTCTCGGGCGGCGACATTGATACTGACGGTGCCGTCGTAGTGCATCCGGCACTGGCAGTCGTAGCCTTCCAGCGCCTGGTTCAGACTGCGCTGGATCTCGCCGAGATCGGGGTGCTTGTTCTTGCTCATCGCATCGCTCATGCAAGGGGATGGGGCTTTCTTCTCGTGCAGGGCGAGTCGGGTGGATGCGTCGACGACCTCGGGACCGAGGGGCGGCGTAGCCTCCCGGCCGGCGCGGCGTCTGGGCTTCCCGCCCGGACATTGCTTCCTGTATCGCCAGGGTAGGGGTGCCTCCGCTATCGTTTCGCGATGCAAATGCACTAGCACCGCTAGTGCAATCGTCACGCGTGCGCGGTCAGGGCGGGCGGGCATCCTTGCTGCCCCCGGAAAATCGCTCCATCCAAGAGGAACAGCATGAACGACCAGGTACTGCGTACCCAGACCGACCGCCGCCAGTTGCAGCAGATCATCGCCGGTCTTACCGAAGGGGTGATCCTGATCGAGCCGGACCAGCGCATCCTCTGGGCCAACGAGGCGGCCCTGGCGATGCACGGCGTCGATTCGCTGGAAGGCCTGGGCGCCGATACCGGCGAGTATCGCGAGCGCTTTCGCCTGCGCTACCGCAACAATCATCCGCTGCAGGAGGGCCAGTACCCGGCCGAGCGCCTGGTGGCTGGCGAGTGCTTCAGCGACGTGGTGGTGGAAGTGTTTCCCGCCGCCGACGAGGACACCCGCTGGGTGCACCGCGTGCGCGGGTTGGTGCTGACCACCCCCGAGGACAAGCCCGACTGCCTGGTGCTGATCCTCCACGACGCCACCGAGTGGGCCAGCGCCGAGCAGCGCTTCGAGAAGACCTTCAATGCCAACCCGGCGCCGGCGGTGATCTGCCGGCTCAGCGACTACCGCTACGTGAAGGTCAATGTCGGTTTCCTGGAAATGACCGGCTATGCCCGCGACCAGGTGATCGGCCGTTCGGTGTACGAGCTGGACGTACTCGACCAGGCCGAGCGCCGCGAACTGGCGGTGGAGCGCCTGGGCGCCGGCGAGACCATCCCGCAGATGGAGGCGAGCCTGCGGGTGGCGGAGGGCGGACGCAAGTGCGTGGTGGTCGCCGGGCAACCGATAGAGGTCGGCGAGGAGGCCTGCATGCTCTTCACCTTCACCGATCTCGAACCGCGGAAGAAGGCCGAGGAGGCCCTGCGCAAGAGCGAGGAGCGCTTCGCCAAGGCCTTCCGCATGGCACCGGTGCCGAGCCTGGTGCTGTACGGCGACGACCTGCAGGCGCTGGACATCAACCAGGCCTTCAGCGAAACCTTCGGCTACCAGGCCGAGGAACTGCTCGGCGAGTCCACCGTCGCCTGCGGGCTGTGGCAGGACGGCGGCGCCGAGCGCCTGGGCGAGCTGCTGGCGCAGAGCGGCAGCGTGCGCAACGTCCAGCTGCGCCTGCAGCACAAGGATCGCAACGGCCTGGACTGCCTGGTCTCGGCCGAGGCGGTGAGCCTCAACGAGCAGGACTGCGTGCTGGTGGCCTTGCTGGACATCAGCGACCGGCGGCGCACCGAAATGGAGCTGGTGCACGCCATCGAGACGGTGATGCAGGACGCTTCCTGGTTCAGCCGCACCCTGATCGAAAAGCTCGCCAACGTGCGCCGCGCCAACGCGCCGGGCACCGGCGCCGAACTGGCCGACCTGACTGCGCGCGAGCGCGAGGTGTTCGACCTCATCTGCCAGGGCCTGGCGGACAAGGAGATCGCCAAGGAACTGGGCCTGGCGCCGAACACCGTGCGCAACCACGTGGCGACCATCTACGCCAAGCTCGATGTCCACAGCCGTGGCGAGGCCATCGTCTGGGCACGCGAACGCGGATTCGCGCCGGAGCCGCGCAACGGCAACGGGCGCAAATAAACGAAGAGGGTACGAATGCACCAGGGCGGCTGGTGCATTCGTACCTGTCGCCCGCTCCCGTCGGCGCCGACACTGGCGCAGCACGCCCGGCATGCCCCCGCCCGTGGTCGTGCACCTTTTCTCCGCGGCGCGAGCCGCGCCGTCCGCACGTCTGTTCCCCTCGCCAGTTTCGCTCTGGCGGGGGGCTTCCCGCCTCCTTTCGAATATTTGCCCCTCTGCCTCTGCTGGTGCGCGACGGCATCCTGCCGGCCGTTTGCGAATGCTCGGGACTGGTGTCGTGAAATTTTAAGTGTTATTTTTCATGAAAAATAACCAATATAATTTCACGGAGGTCGCGATGTTCCTGCAATCCAACGAGCATGTCGGCACTTACTACGCCGCCGTCAATCCCGAACTGATCCAGCCGCGCCAGTCCCTGGAGGGCGACCTCGACTGCGAGGTGCTGGTGGTCGGCGCCGGTTTCAGCGGCTTGCACACGGCGCTGCGGCTGGTCGAAGGCGGACGCCAGGTATGCGTCATCGAAGCCAGCCGGATCGCCTGGGCGGCCTCCGGGCGCAACGGCGGGCAGGCGCTGCCCGGCTGGTCCAGCGACCTGCCGCCGCTGGAGGCCGACCTCGGCTACGAAGGCGCACGCCGTCTCTGGGACGGCATGCTCTGGGCGGCCGGCGAGATGCGCGAGTTGCCGCAGCGACATGGCTTCGACTGCGACTACCGGGTCGGCCACCTATGGACGGCGATCCTGCCGCGCCGGGTCGGCCTGCTCTACGACTGGCAGGCCGAGGCCAACCGTCGCTGGGGCTACGAGGGGCTACGCTTCGTGGCGAAGGACGAGTTGCCCGAATGGATCGCCAGCGAGCGCTACCTTGCCGGTCTCTACGATCCCCACGCCGCACACCTGAATCCGCTCAAGCTGGCGTTCGGCCTGGCCGCCGCCATCGAGCGCGCCGGCGGGCGTATCCACGAGCGGACCCGGGCCCTGAACTATCGCGAGGAGGGCGACGGCTACCGGGTCCGTACCGAGCACGGCGAGATCCGCTGCGCGGCGCTGGTGCTGGCCTGCAACGCCTACATCGACGGGCTGGACAGCGAGCTGTCGCAACGGATGCTGCCGGTGGGCACCTATCAGGTCGCCACTGAGCCGCTCGGCGAGGAACGGGCGAAGTCGTTGCTGCCGCGCAACTGCTGCGTGACTGACAACCAGTTCGTCCTCGACTACTTCCGCCTGACCCCGGACCACCGCCTGCTGTTCGGCGGCGGCTGCACCTACCTGGGCGGCATGCCCAGCGACATCCGCGCCGCCACCCGGCCCTATCTCGAACGGGTGTTCCCGCAGTTGCGCGGGGTGGCGCTGGAATACGCCTGGGGCGGGCATATCGACTGCAGCATGCGGCGCACCCCGGACATCGGCCGGCAGGGCAACCGCTACTGGCTGCAAGGCTACTCCGGCCACGGCGTGCTGCCGAGTCTGGCGGCGGCCAGGGCGGTCAGCGACGCGCTGCTCGGCGAGGACGAGACCCTGGCGCTCTACCAGCGTCTGCGCAATCCGAAGTTTCCCGGCGGCCAGCGCTTCGCCGCGCCGCTGGAAGCCCTGGGCAAAGCGTATTACCGTTTGCGCGACCTGTTCTGAGAGGGCCCGGAGCCGAGATGAGCGAAGTAGCCGACGACCTGGCGGAGATCGCCAGCCTGGTGCGCGAATTGCGCAAGCGCAAGGGCATCACCCTGCAGGCGCTGGCCGACGGCATTCGCCGTTCGGTGGGCTTCGTCTCCCAGGTCGAGCGCGGCCTGTCGCGGCCGGCGGTGGACGACCTGGTCGCCATCAGCCAGGTGCTCGGGGTGCCGGCGACCTACTTCTTCTGCTCGCCGAAGACCCAGGCCTCGCCCTGGGTGACCCGTCCGGGCGAGCGTCGGACCCTGGCCTACGCTCGTGGCGCCAGCGACAACCTGGTGTCGCCGCGTCTTGGCGGTGCCTTCTTCATGCTCGAAACCTGCCTTGAAGCGGGTGCCGACAGCGGCGAGCGCGACCTGCTGGACAGCTCGGAGCAGGGCGGCTACGTGCTCGAAGGCGAGCTGACCCTGTGGCTGGAGGACGAGGAGCTGCGCCTGCAGGCCGGCGACGGTTTCCAGATTCCCAGCCATATGCGCAGCCGCTATGCCAACCGCAGCCAGGCGCCGGTCAGGGTGCTCTGGGTATACGCCTGACGAGGCGCGTTACCCTGTCGTTTGCCGGATAGCGGCGAAGACTTCCGGCATCGGCGAGAACCGTCGCCGACCGATGAAAAAAGCCCGAGGCACAGGCCTCGGGCTTTTCGTCACCAGCGTCCGGAGGCGCCGCCGCCGCCGCTGGAGCCGCCGCCACCGCGGAAGATGCCGCCACCGCCGCTGCCGCCTCCCCCACCGCCGCCGCGACTATTGAGGATGGCGCTGAGAATGGCCATCAGCACTTCGCCGGGAAGCAGGAACAGGGCGTAGATGAACAGGGTCGGGGCCAGTACGCCGAGACTGTCGTCCGCCGCGCGGTCGACGTTCTGCCACAGGCCCATGCTCAACAGCCAGGCCAGGCCGGCGACCGCCGCGCTGCAAAGCAGGAAGCGGCCGATGCTGCGCCGCCGCATCCACTGCAACGGCAGCAGGCGTCCGAGCAGGGCCACGGCGAGCAGGACCGCCACATAGACACCGAGGTAGACCGGATTGCCCCAGAGCTGTCCGCTCAGGCCGCTCTTCTTCTTCGGCTCCGGCGGGGCGCTGTCATACACCTCACCCTCGTCGACCGGTGCCGGCAGGGCCCGCGGCGGCGTGGCCTCGGGAACCGCCGGCAAGGCGTCGACGGGAGCGCTGGCGGTAGCGCTGTCCGGGTTCTTCTCGGCATCGATCAGTTGCACCAGGCTGTCCACGCCGGCCTGGATGCCGCCATAGAAATTGCCCTGGCGGAACTGCGGCGTGATCTGCTCGCTGATGATCCGCCCGGCCTGGACGTCGGTGATGGCCCCTTCCAGGCCGTAGCCGACCTCGATGCGCAGGGTGCGGTCGTTCTTCGCCACCAGCAGCAGGACGCCGTCGTCGACCTTCTTCTGGCCCAGCTTCCATTTCTCGAAGGTACGCACCGCGTACTCCTCGATGGAATCGTCGCCGGTGGTCGGGACCAGCAGCACAGCGAGCTGCGCGCCGCTCTTGGCTTCCAGGGCGGCGAGCTGTTGCTCCAGGTGCTGGCGCTGGTCGCCGGAAAGGGTCGCGGTGAGGTCGGTGACCCGCGCCGTCAGCGCGGGTATCGGTGGCACATCGGCCCAGGCGACCAGGCTGGCGAGCAGCAGCCCGGCGCCCAGTAGCAGCCGGCGCATGGCTTACTGCGCCGGTTGCGGGTTGCCGAAATCGACTTTCGGCGCGGTGGAGATGGCCGCTTCGTTTTCCACGCTGAAGTTCGCCTTGGGCTTGTAGCCGAACAGCTTGGCGGTGATCACGCCGGGGAACTGGCGCAGCAGCACGTTGTATTCCTGTACCGACTTGACGTAGCGGCCGCGAGCGACGGCGATGCGGTTCTCGGTGCCTTCCAGTTGGGTCAGCAGGTCCTTGAACAGGCCGTCGGCCTTCAGTTGCGGGTAGTTCTCGGTGACTACCAGCAGGCGCGAAAGCGCCGAGCTCAGTTCGCCCTGGGCCTTCTGGAAGCGCTGCACGGCCTGCTCGTCGTCCAGTTGGTCGGCGTTCAGCTGCACGCTGCCGACCTTGGCCCGGGCCTCGGTGACCTGGGTCAGGACCGACGCCTCATGGGAGGCATAGCCCTTCACCGTGCTGACCAGGTTGGGCACCAGGTCGGCGCGCCGCTGGTACTGGTTGAGCACTTCCGACCAGGCGGCTTTCACCTGTTCGTCGCCGGCCTGCATGGCGTTGTAGCCGCAGCCGCTGAGCAGCAGGGCGAGGACGGGAAGGAGGGCATTTCTGAGGAATCGAGGCATGGTGGTACTCATCCGGGTTGAGAAAGCTCGATTGTAGACCAGCCAATGGCCAGCACGTTCCTTGTGCCGGCACGGATATCGGCGCTGTCAGGCGGTGCGGCGGCCGAACGCCAGCTTGGCCGCCAGGGCCAGCAGGCAGAACACGAACAGCGCCAGCGACCAGACCGCCATGGACTGGCCGAGCAGGGTCCAGACCACTTCGCCGCACAGCCCCTCGGGCTGGAAGACCTGCGGCAGCCAGGTGTCCAGCGGTATCCATTCGGGGAAGCCCATGAACATCTTGCAACTGCCCATGCCCTGGGCAGCCAGTCTCTCTTCCGCGACCAGCGACCAGGCGTGGTAGATCCCGCCCAGGCTGGCGGCGAGCATGCCCAGCGCGGCGATGCCGCCGGCGATCCGCGAACGCGGGGCGAGGCTGCCGACGATCCCGGCGAGCACCAGGCCGAGCACGTCCAGGCGAATGAAGATGCACAGCGAGCAGGGCGCGAAGCCGCGCACGTGCTGGAGGTAGAGGACGAAAGCGAGGATCAGCAGGCCGCCGATGGCGACCGCGGGCCAGAACAAGCGGTTGTCGAGGGGCTTGAGGAGAGCGCTCAAGGCAGGGATTCCTGTGTCGTTGATAAGGGAGGCCGGGCCGGCACTGTGCGGCGCTGGCCGATGGTAGTCCATCAGGATTGCCCGAAGATTAAGCCGTTTGACGTAACGATGTCTGCTGCATGTTTCTCCGCTTTCGTAGGAGCTTTCAGGGAAAAACGCCGCAACGGGGTGAGCATCTGGAGGCTCCGCCGGGATAGACTATCTTGGTCTATACCAAAAGGACCATCATGCTAGCCACCAGCCTGGTGCTGTGCGCCGCCGTTCTCCACGCCACCTGGAACACCCTGGTCAAGTTCAGCAGCGACCGCTTGCTGGTCGTCGCCTGCATGGACGTGGTCGGCGTGCTCTGCGCCATCCTGCTGTTGCCCTTCGTCAGCCTGCCGCCGGCCGAAGTCTGGCCCTGGCTGCTCGGCGCCACCGTCCTGCAACTGCTCTACCGGGTACTGCTGATCGAGGCCTACAAGGTCGGCGACCTGGGCCTGGTCTATCCGCTGATGCGCGGGCTGTCGCCGCTGGTGGTGCTGGGCCTGACCCTGGCGTTCGGCGGCGAGCAGCTCAGCGGCCGGCAGATCCTCGGCATCCTGTTGATCCCCTTCGGCATGCTTTGCCTGCTCTGGGGCGGCGGCGGTTCGCGCCTGCCCTGGCGGACCCTGCCGGTGGTGCTGCTGATCGGCCTGTGCATCGGCGGCTACACCTGGAGCGACGGCAACGCCCTGAAGCGCTGGCCGTTGGCGCTGGACTACCTGGTCTGGCTGACGCTGCTCTCCGGCCTGCCGTTCCCGCTGATCGCAGCCGGCGCGCGAACCCGCGCCTTCGCCCGCTTCTGGGCGCTGGAGTGGAAGCTCGGCCTGGCGGTCGGGGTCTGCGTGTTGGCCAGCTACGGCCTGGTGCTGTGGGCCATGCAGCTGGGGTCGATCGCCGAAGCGGCAGCGTTGCGCGAGACCAGCGTGCTGCTGGCGGTGCTGTTCGGCATGCGCTTCCTCAACGAGCCGTTCGGACTGCCACGCCTGCTGGCGTGCGGCCTGGTGCTGGCCGGAATGCTGCTGATGAAGCTCTGAAGGAGCTGTGCCTTTACAGAACGAGCGGCGCCAGCTTGAGTTGCAGTTCCACAACTACAAGGAACTGCCATGACCATCGCTTTCTGGTGCGTGCTGATCGCGATCTTCCTGCCTTACGTCTGTACCTCCATCGCCAAGTTCGGCGGGGAGGGCTACGGCGGTCGGGCCAACGCCGACCCGCGGGCGTTCCTCGGTTCGCTCGAAGGCTTTCGCCGGCGTGCCAACAACGCCCAGTTGAACGCTTTCGAAGTGACCCCGGCGTTCGCCGCGGCGGTGATCATCGCCCATCTGCTCGGCAACGCTTCGCAGGCGACCCTGGATAGCCTGGCCATTGCCTGGATCACCAGTCGCCTGCTCTACGTCATCTGCTACCTCGCCGACTGGGGGCCGTTGCGCTCGCTGGTCTGGTTCGTCGGCATGCTGCTCATCGCCGCGTTCTTCGTGGTTTCCGCCTGAGCAGCCCGCTGCGGCCTATGGCCGCAGTGCGGGCGCGCGGCTCTGGATCAATCGGCGGTGGCGGCGGATAATCCGCCGCTTCCGTGATCGACCCTGAAAAAAAGAGCCTTGCCATGAAGCTGAAGTCCCTGCTCGTCGTGCTGCTGGCCGGCGTCGCCCTGAGCGGCTGTCACCGTATGGATCCCAACTCGCCCGAGGCCAAGCGCCAGGCGATCTTCAAGGAAATGCTACGGACCAGCGAGGACATGGGCGGGATGCTCCGCGGACGCCTGCCCTTCGACGCGGAGAAGTTCCGCGCCGGATCGGCGAAGTTGCACCAACTGGCCGACCAGCCCTGGCAGTACTTCCCCAGTCCCAAGGCCGGCGAGGAGGGCGAGGACACCCGCGCCAAGGACGAGGTCTGGCAGCGCCAGCAGGAGTTCAAGGCCGCCACCCAGGTCTTCATCGACGCGATGAACCGTCTCCAGGACAACACTCGCCAGGCCACGCCGACCCCGGATGGCGTGCGCAAGGACTTCGCCGCGGTGGAAGACGCCTGCGAAGCCTGCCACAAGAAATTCCGCGCGCTCTGAGGCCGGACCGGGCGTCATACGCCCTGCCTGGAAGGCGCGAGGGGTAGGGCGAATGAGCGCTGGCGCTCATTCGCCGTTGCGGCAGCGCTGGGCGGCACCTGGTGTCCCGCTGCGGCGCGGATGGCGGGTAACGCCGTGGGCGTCATACGCCTTACGTGGGAGGCGCGAGGCGTAGGGCGGTACCTGGTGTCCTACTGTGCCTGGGCCTGTTCCAGGCCTTTCTTGGCCTCTTCCAGTTCGGCGCGGGCCTCGGCCAGCTTGGCCTTGCGTTTCTCGATCTTCTCCGGATCGCCCTTGCCCATGGCCTTGCGCAAATCCTTCTCGCGTTCGCTGACCTCGCGCTCGCTGTCGATCACCTTCTGCTTGTTCTCCCTCAGCAGGCCGGCTTCGGTGCAGTGCTCCTTGACCTCGGAGAGGGCCTTTTCCAAGCCGGCCACCTGGCCTTCGTTGGCGAACGAGCGGGCCGTTTCCAGCTTCGCCTCGATGGCGGCCTGCTTGGCGGCGCAACCGCTGAGCGGGGCGCCTTTGGTGGTGCCCGGCTGGGCGGCGGAGAGCGGCAGGGAGACGGCGAGCAGCAGCCCGGCCAGCGGCAGTGAAGGACGAATGGACATCGGTTGGCTCCTTGATCGAACGGCCGGTGCGGTTGCCGGACGACGGCTCGGCCGAGCGTCCTGGCAGGCGGATGAGGCAGGCGGCAGCCGGCGTGACAAAGGCGCAAGTGTGCCAGCAAACGGCACGGTTGTGGTTGTCCGGGAGCAAAGTACGCCGCCCCGGGGTCTCTGGAGAAGGGCCATGGTTCGGGCATTCCGGCACAACCCGGCCTAACGTTGTCCGAAGACGCCGAGAACGGGAGAACCGCGATGCGTACGCTGATCCGCCTGGTTCGCACGCTTATCCTGCTGCTGGTCCTGGCGCTGCTCGCCGGCGCTTGGTGGTGGTTGCAGGACGAGGCCCTGCGCCCCCCCGCGCTGGCCGGCCACAGCGAGGACTCGAGCCTGAAGGTTGCGGGCCTGCGCCGGCATTACCTGCTCTACGTGCCGCCGGGCGTGTCCGAGGGAGCGCCGTTGCTGGTGGTGCTGCACGGCTCACGGGGCGACGGCGCGCAGATGCGCCGCATCAGCGGCTACGGCTTCGACCGGCTGGCGGCGCAAGAAGGTTTCCTGGTGGCCTACCCGGACGGCTTCGAGGGCCACTGGAACGATTGCCGCAAGGCCGCCAGCTATTCGGCGCGGCTGCGTGACGTCGATGACGTGGCTTTCCTCCGCGCGCTGGTGGCGCGGCTGGCCCAGGAGTACCGCGTCGATCCGCAGCGGGTATATGTCGCCGGCTACTCCAATGGCGGCCAGATGGCTTTCCGCCTGGCCGCCGAAGCACCGGGGTTGCCGGCGGCGATCGCAACGGTGGCGGCGAGCCTGCCGACCACGGAGAACGATGCCTGTCGGCCGGTCGAGCGGCCGACCGCTGCGTTGCTGATCAACGGCACGCGCGATCCGATCAATCCCTATCTCGGCGGCAAGGTCAGCCTGTTCGGCTTCGGCGACCGGGGCGCGGTACGCTCGACCCTGGACTCGGCACGCTGGTGGGCCGGCCTGAACGGCATCGCCGCGCCGCCGGACGTGGCGCCGCTGACCCGTCCCGGCCCGGTCTGGACCGAGCGCCAGCGCTGGCAGGAAGACGGCCATCCGCCGGTGGAGCTGCTCAGCGTGCATGGCGGCGGCCACGTGCTGGCGCAGCCGGACTATCGCTTCCCGCGGATTCTCGGCAAGAGCGACCCGGAACTGGACGCGCCAGCGGAAATCTGGCGCTTCTTCAGCCAGTTGCCGCGCTGAGGCTCAGACCTCGAAGACGAATTCCGGACGGAACCCGCCTCTCTCGTGGGGATAGCCGCCCGGATTGGCCAGCACCCGTGCCCGGCCGATGCGGTAGTCGAGGGCATCGTGGACGTGACCGTGCAGCCAGTAGTCGGCCTGCGCCACCAGTTCGTCGAGGTTGGAAGCGAAGGCTGGCGACAGCGGGTTGCCGACGAACTGCGGCGGGATCGACAGCGCACTGGGCGCGTGGTGGCTGACCACCAGCGTCGGGCCGTCGTGGGGCCGCGCCAGCTGTTCGGCGAGCCAGTCGCGCGAGGCTCGGTGCAGGGCGATGCTCTGCTCGGGGGTGAAGTCGCCGCCGAACCAGTCGATGCAGCTGAAGTCCGGCATCGATTGCAGGGCCAGCTCATGGGCGGGCGCATAGCCGTCCGCGCCATAGAGCTGGAAGTCGGTCCACAGGGTGGCGCCGAGGAAGCGCGCCGGGCCGATCCGCGCTTCGTCGTTTTCCAGGAAGTGGATCTCCAGCGCCCGGGCGATATTGCGCATCGCCTGGGTCAGGTCGGTCATTTCCGAGGAGTAGAACTCATGGTTGCCGGCGACGTAGACGATCTCGCTGTCGGCGAAGGTCTCGCGGGCCCAGTGCAGGCCTTCCAGGTGGCTGTGGATATCGCCGGCCAGCACCACCACGTCGGCCTCGACCTCTGGCAGTTGGCGTCGCCCGTCGAAATGTTCGTGGTGGAGGTCGGACAGCAGGCGGATCTTCATGGCACGGCTCGGCGGTAGGCGCGGCGGACCAGCATAGCTCCACCCACCCCGGGGTTGAAGGCCGACAACGATTGACGCAGGTCATGGCTGTGCGGGAAAACCTCGCTGGCCTCGCTAATTCCCCCATGAAGTTAAGGGACAATTAAGACTGGACGCGCAGGGTTCATTCCAGCGATTCGCGCGTTCTGTCGGGGAGTGGTGCCAATGAAACTGTTATGGGGAGTTCTCGCCGCCGCGCTGGCGGCCTGGGGCCTGACGCTGGCCGTCGATCCGCCGGCGAGCCTGGATATCTGGGTGGTGCGCAAGCAGGCGATCCTGCTTACCGGGGTAGCGTCCTTCGCCCTGATGTCGTTGATCATGCTGCTGGCGGTGCGTCCGGTCTGGCTGGAGAAGCCGCTGGACGGGCTCGACCGCATGTACCGCCTGCACAAGTGGGCGGGCATCCTGGCCATCGTCCTCGGCCTGTTGCACTACCTGCTGGAGTTGGCCGGCCCCTGGCTGGCGGGTATCGTCGGCAAACCGGTGAAAGGCCCGCGGGTGGAAACCTTCCTCGACGTCTTCCGTGGCTCGGCCAAGGAGTTGGGTGAATGGTCGGCGTGGATTCTCGGCGGGATGCTGCTGATCACTCTCTGGCAGCGCTTCCCGTATCACCTCTGGCGTTATGTGCACAAGGCGTTGGCCCTGGTCTACCTGGTACTGGCCTTCCATTCCGTGGTGCTCGCCCCGGCCAGCTACTGGAGCCAGCCGGCCGGTTGGCTGGTGGCGGCCTGCGCTCTGCTCGGTTCGGCCTGCGCACTGTTGTCTCTGAGCGGGCGGATCGGTCGCGCGCGCCGCCATGCGGGCGTGGTCACCGCCGTCGAGCGGCACGGCGAAAGCCTGCTCGAGGTGACCTGCCGGCTGCAGGGCGACTGGTCGCACAGGGCCGGGCAGTACGCCTTTCTCACCTGCGACCGCCTGGAGGGTGCCCATCCGTTCACCATCGCCAGCGCCGACCGCGGCTGCGGCGAGGTGCGCTTCAGCATCAAGGCGTTGGGCGACTACACCCGGCGCCTGCAGGACAACCTGGAGGTCGGCGCCAGGGTCGAGGTGGAGGGGCCATACGGCTGCTTCGACTTCCGCCGTGGCCTGGCCGGGCGGCAGGTCTGGGTCGCCGCCGGGATCGGCGTGACGCCGTTCATCGCCTGGCTGGAGTCGCTGCAGGCCGCGCCGGAAAGCGCGCCGTCGGTGGAGCTGCACTATTGCGTGCGCAATTCCCAGGAAGCGCTGTTCGCCGGGCGCTTGCGCGAGCTTTGCGAACGCTTGCCCAGCGTGACCCTGCACATCCGCTATAGCGACGAGCAGGGCAAGCCGCAGGCGGCGCAACTGGGCGTGCTGAAGAGCGCCGAAGGACGCTGGCCGAGCGTCTGGTTCTGCGGCCCGCAGGGGCTGGCCGACAGCCTGCGCCGCGATCTGCGCCGGCAGGGCATGCCGCTGCGGCTGTTCCACCAGGAAGCCTTCCGCATGCGCTGAGCCTGCCGGAAACGAAAAAAGCCCCGCCGAAGCGGGGCTTTTTCATCGCGCGGTCGCTCAGAGGCCGGCGGCGTCGCGCAGGAGAGCGGCCTTGTCGGTCTTCTCCCAGGTGAACGCGGTGAAGGTATCGCCGTCCACGGTCAGCTCGAACGGATGACGGCCGAAGTGGCCGTAGGCCGCGGTCGGCTGGTACATCGGGTGGAGCAGGTCGAGCATCTTGGTGATCGCGTACGGGCGCAGGTCGAAGTGCTCGCGGACCAGTTGCACGATCTTCTCGTCGCTGACCTTGCCGGTGCCGAAGGTGTTGATCGAGATCGAGGTCGGCTGGGCCACGCCGATGGCGTAGGAAACCTGGATCTCGCAACGCTCGGCGAGGCCGGCGGCGACGATGTTCTTCGCCACGTAGCGGCCGGCGTAGGCGGCGGAGCGGTCGACCTTGGACGGGTCCTTGCCGGAGAACGCGCCGCCGCCGTGGCGGGCCATGCCGCCGTAGGAGTCGACGATGATCTTGCGTCCGGTCAGGCCGCAGTCGCCGACCGGGCCGCCGATCACGAAGTTGCCGGTCGGGTTGATGTGGAACTGGGTGTCCTTGTGCAGCAGCTCGGCCGGCAGCACCTGCTTGATGATCAGCTCCATCACGCCGTCGCGCAGGTCGTTATAGGAGACTTCCGGGTTGTGCTGGGTGGACAGCACCACCGCATCGATGCCGACCACCTTGCCGCCTTCGTAGCGGCAGGTCACCTGGGACTTGGCGTCCGGGCGCAGCCATGGCAGCAGGCCGGACTTGCGCGCCTCGGCCTGGCGCTCGACCAGGCGGTGGGAGAAGCAGATCGGCGCCGGCATCAGCACGTCGGTCTCGTTGCTGGCGTAGCCGAACATCAGGCCCTGGTCGCCGGCGCCCTGGTCTTCCGGCTTGGCCCGGTCGACGCCCTGGTTGATGTCCACCGACTGCTTGCCGATGATGTTCAGCACGCCGCAGGTGGCGCCATCGAAGCCGACGTCGGAGCTGTCGTAGCCGATGTCGATGATGACCTTGCGCACCAGCTCTTCCAGGTCGACCCAGGCGGAGGTGGTGACTTCACCGGCGATGATCGCCACGCCGGTCTTGACCAGGGTTTCGCATGCCACGCGAGCGTACTTGTCCTTGGCGATGATGGCGTCCAGCACCGCGTCGGAGATCTGGTCCGCGATCTTGTCCGGATGGCCTTCGGACACGGACTCGGAGGTGAAAACGGAATATTCGCTCATCAATCGGTTCCTACATTACCGGTGGGTGAGGCGGCTTTCGGATGCATCCCTGGCGAAGTGCCGGACCTGGATCTGGAAGCCATTGCGTAAACCAATGTAAAGACTCTCGCCGGGCGTGAGCCCTGCGGCGTCGGCCCACTGGGCCAGGTCCTCCTGTTCGAAACCCAACCAGAGGTCGCCGCAGGCCTCCCTGGCCCAGCCCTGGTTGTGCCGGCACAAGTCCGTCACCAGCAGGCTGCCGCCCGGATGGACCAGGCGGGCCAACTGTTTCAGCGCCTCCGCCGGCGCGGCGAAGTGGTGCAGGACCATGTTCAGCACCACGCAATCGGCCGGTTCGGCGGCGTCCTGCAGGGCATCGGCCAATTCCAGGCGGACGTTGCCCAATCCTTCTTCCTTGCAGCGCTGGCGCGCCAGTTCCAGCATCGCCGCGCTGTTGTCCAGCGCCGTGACCTGGCGGAAACGCCTGGCGAGTTCCGGCAGGAACCCGCCGTCCCCCGGGCCGACCTCCAGCGCCGTGGCGCCGGGGGCGAAGGCCAGTGCGTCGAGCAAGGCCAACACGCTCTCACGGTATTGCGGCAGTCCTGCGATCAGGTCCTGCTGGGCCTGGAACTTGTCCGCCGCGCGGGCGAAGAAGTCCTGGCTGACCGCCGCGCGCTGGGCGTGCACGGCATCGATCCGCGCCCGCACGTCGTCGGGTAGCGCCCGTTCGTCCACTTCCTCCAGCAGCGCCGCGTGCAGCGCGCCGCCGGTGCGTTCGGCCAGGGGCAGCGAACGCCGGTAGAAGATCGCGTTGCCCTCGCGGCGCGTCGCCACCAGCCCGGCCTGGGCCAGCACCTTGAGGTGGTGGCTCATGCCCGACTGGCCGATGGCGAAGATCTGCGCCAGCTCCAGCACGCCGAACGAATCGTTGGCCAGGGCGCGCAACACATTCAGTCGCAGCGAGTCGCCAGCCGCCTTGCACAGCGCGGCGAGCGGGTCGTAGTCGTCTGGTCGTATCGAAGGCACGCGAAGGCTCATGGAGGCGCAGTCTAGTACCGGGTCCGAACCCCGGCAATGCCTGTATCAAAAATTTTTGATATTGATGACGGGTGGCCGTCGTGCAATTGCAATCCGGCTGCGCCAGGCTTCTGGCAAAACCGGTCGGCAGCGACATACTGTCCCCCTGCCGATCTGTCATTGCCCCTTGGGCCTTCGGTGGGCGAAAATGGCGCCCTTTTTTTCACTCCTGGTCTTCCGACCAGCAACCCCCGTAGGAGAATTGCGATGCCCAGCCGTCGTGAGCGAGCCAATGCCATCCGTGCACTGAGCATGGATGCCGTGCAGAAAGCCAACAGCGGCCACCCGGGCGCCCCGATGGGCATGGCCGATATCGCCGAGGTCCTCTGGCGCGACTACATGCAGCACAACCCGAGCAACCCGCAGTGGGCCAACCGCGACCGCTTCGTGCTGTCCAACGGCCACGGCTCGATGCTGATCTACTCCCTGCTGCACCTCACCGGGTACGACCTCGGCATCGAGGACCTGAAGAACTTCCGCCAGCTCAACTCGCGCACCCCGGGCCACCCGGAGTACGGCTACACCGCCGGCGTCGAGACCACCACCGGCCCGCTCGGCCAGGGCATCGCCAATGCGGTGGGCATGGCGCTGGCGGAGAAGGTCCTGGCCGCCCAGTTCAACCGCGACGGCCACGCGGTGGTCGACCACTACACCTACGCCTTCCTCGGCGACGGCTGCATGATGGAAGGCATTTCCCATGAGGTCGCCTCGCTGGCCGGCACCCTGCGCCTGAACAAGCTGATCGCCTTCTACGACGACAACGGCATTTCCATCGACGGCGAGGTCAACGGCTGGTTCACCGACGACACCCCGAAGCGCTTCGAGGCCTATGGCTGGCAAGTGATCCGCAACGTCGACGGGCATGACGCCGACGAGATCAAGACCGCCATCGATACCGCCCGCAAGAGCGACCAGCCGACCCTGATCTGCTGCAAGACCGTGATCGGCTTCGGCTCGCCGAACAAGCAGGGCAAGGAAGAGTGCCACGGCGCGCCGCTGGGTGCCGACGAGATCGCCGCGACCCGCGCCGCGCTGGGCTGGGAGCACGCTCCGTTCGAAATCCCGGCGCAGATCTACGCCGAGTGGGACGCCAAGGAAACCGGCGCCGCCCAGGAAGCCGAGTGGAACAAGCGTTTCGCCGCCTACCAGGCCGCCCATCCGGAACTGGCCGCCGAACTGCTGCGCCGCCTGAAGGGCGAGCTGCCGGCCGACTTCGCCGAGAAGGCCGCGGCCTACGTCGCCGATGTTGCCAACAAGGGTGAGACCATCGCCAGCCGCAAGGCCAGCCAGAACGCGCTGAACGCCTTCGGCCCGCTGCTGCCGGAGCTGCTCGGCGGTTCCGCCGACCTGGCCGGCTCCAACCTGACCCTGTGGAAGGGCTGCAAGGGCGTCAGCGCCGACGACGCCGCCGGCAACTACGTGTTCTACGGCGTGCGCGAATTCGGCATGAGCGCGATCATGAATGGCGTCGCCCTGCACGGCGGTTTCATTCCCTACGGTGCGACCTTCCTGATCTTCATGGAATACGCGCGCAACGCCGTGCGCATGTCCGCACTGATGAAGCAGCGCGTGCTCTACGTGTTCACCCACGACTCCATCGGCCTCGGCGAGGACGGCCCGACCCATCAGCCGATCGAACAACTGGCCAGCCTGCGCCTGACCCCGAACCTGGACACCTGGCGCCCGGCCGACGCGGTCGAGTCGGCGGTGGCCTGGAAGCACGCCATCGAGCGTGCCGACGGTCCGTCCGCGCTGATCTTCTCCCGCCAGAACCTGCCGCACCAGGCGCGCGACGTCGCCCAGGTGGCCGACATCGCCCGCGGCGGTTACGTGCTGAAGGACTGCGCCGGCGAGCCGGAACTGATCCTGATCGCCACCGGTTCGGAAGTCGGCCTGGCCGTGCAGGCCTACGATAAGCTCAGCGAGCAGGGCCGCAAGGTCCGCGTGGTATCGATGCCATGCACCAGCGTCTACGAGCAGCAGGACGAGTCCTACAAGCAGTCCGTGCTGCCGGTGGAAGTCGGCGCGCGCATCGCCATCGAGGCCGCCCATGCCGACTACTGGTACAAGTACGTCGGTCTCGACGGGCGCATCATCGGCATGACCAGCTTCGGCGAGTCGGCTCCGGCCCCGGCGCTGTTCGAGCACTTCGGCTTCACCCTGGACAACGTCCTGGCGGTGGCCGAGGAGCTGCTGGAAGACTGATGCACACGCTCTACTGGCGGGACCTCGAAAGCCCCGCCAATGGCGAATGGCTGGGCCTCGCGGTCCAGGTGGAGGGCGCCCATCGGGCGCCCTCTTTCCTTCATCTGCAATCCGGCGGCCAGGCCCGCATCCGTCTGATGCGCGGCGATCAGCCGCTGCTCTGGGCCACCCAGTTGCCGTACCACGATGGCATCTGGCTGGTGAAGAGCCTGGTCGCGGCGAGCCCGGCGCAGGCCAGCGTGCCGCCCATCGACTCGCCGACCCTGGAAGCCTTGCGCGGCCTGCGCGGCGAGGCCCGCTACAAGGCCTGGAGCCGGCATTTCGTCGAGGCCCTGCGCGCCAGCCCGGGCAGTTGCCTGGAGGCCGGGCGCTGGTTGCTGCGCCTGTCGCTCGCCGAGCAGGTGCCCGCCTGGCATCCACCGCAGAGCCACGATCCGCGCGAACGGGTGCTGGAACGCTGGCGCTACCGCAGCGTCGGGCGCGACGCACTGTTGCCGGACTGGCGCTTCTACAGCCTGGAGAAGGTCCTCGACGACGACTGGGTGCAGTGGCTCGACTGGTGGGGGCGCGACAACGACGCCCTGATCGCCCTGCGCCGGGTCGAGGATGACGAGGGGCGGGTCAAGTGGTGGCGCAAGAAGGCCCGCGAAGGCGAGCTGCCGCCGGTGCTGGCGCTGCGCCTGAACTGCCTGGATGCCTGCGTGATCCTCGATGGCCACTGCCGGCTGCGCGCCGGCCTGCTGGAGAACGTCGCGCCGGAGATCCTGGTGCTCTGCGCCTACGACGAGCAGCAGATGCCGGTGGATACGGCACAGCGCGAACGGGTGCTGCAATCGCTGGCGCAGCGGGTCGACGCGCCGGTGCGCCGTGGACGCCGGCCGCTGGATAGCGAACAGCTCAACCAGGTGCTGCTGCGCCTGTTCGACGACCGTCCCTGGCCGCGAGTGCTGACCCGTGCACGCGCGGTGCTGAAGGAAGAACAGTGGTGCGCGGAAGTGCGCGACTGGCTGGCCGCCCGCGAGCGCCTGGACGCGCTGGAGCCGATCATCCGTCGCGTCGAGTAGCGCGCCAGCGCCGCAGCCATTCCAGGCCTGCCGAGGTGTCGCCGCGCGGACGGTACTCGCAGCCGATCCAGCCCTGGTAGCCGAGCCGGTCGAGTAGCTCGAACAGGTAGGGGTAGTTCACTTCGTTGTCGTCATCCGGCTCGTGGCGGTCGGGTACCCCGGCGATCTGGACATGGCCGATATTGCCGATGTCGCGACGCAGGGTGGTGGCCAGGTCGCCCTCGACGATCTGGCAGTGGTAGCAGTCGAACTGCACCTGCAGGTTGTCCGCGCCGACCTCGCGGCAGATGGCCTGGGCGTCGTCCTGGCGGGTGAGGAAGAAGCCCGGCATGTCGCGGTTGTTGATCGGCTCTATGAGCACCGTCAGCCTGGCGCCGGCGGCTTCGCGGGCGGCATGGGCGAGGTTGTCGAGGTAGGTCTCGCGGTGGCGGATGCGGTCGGCGCCGGCCGGCAGCAGTCCGGCCATGACATGGATGTGGCGGTTGCCGAGGACCTGGGCATAGTCGATGGCCTGGGCGATGGCGCGGCGGAATTCGGCCTCGCGCCCCGGCAGGCTGGCCAGGCCGCGCTCGCCCTTGTCCCAGTCGCCGGGTGCGGCATTGAACAGCACCTGGCGCAGGCCGTGGTCGTCCAGCCGGGCCTTCAGTTCGGCCGCAGGGTAGGCATAGGGGAACAGGTACTCCACGCCCTCGAAGCCGTCCGCCGCGGCGGCGGCGAAGCGTTCGAGGAAGTCGTGGCGGGGGTAGAGCATGCTGAGGTTGGCGGCGAAGCGGGGCATCTGGCGCTCCTGGCGGTCGGTGGATGCGGGCGAGCCTTGCACAGCGGAACGCGGTCGCGCCAGCCAGGTGTCGCATGAATCGTTTCAGCGCCAGCGCGCGAGCCGTCGCCGCGGCGCATGCCGCGCCGCGCGGGTCGCGGACGGTTCCCAGGCGGGCCCATCCCCCGCATAATTGGCGCCTTTCACTGGCCCCTTGCCGGAGCTATCCCTGCCGATGTCCACCCCGCCTTTTCGCGTCGCGCTCAATGGCTATGGCCGTATCGGCCGCTGCGTCCTGCGCGCGCTGCACGAGCGCCCGGAGCAACTGGGCTTCGAGATCGTCGCGCTGAACGACCTGGCCGACCAGGCCAGCGTCGAGTACCTGACCCGCTTCGACTCCACCCATGGCCGCTTTCCCGGCGAAGTGAAGGTCGACGGCGACTGCCTGCACATCAACGGCGATTGCGTGAAGGTGCTGCGCAGCCCGACTCCGGAAGCCATCGACTGGCAGGCGCTGCGGGTCGACCTGGTGCTGGAGTGCTCCGGCCAGTACACCAACCGCGCCCAGGCCGAACGTTTCCTCCGCGCCGGCGCGCCGCGGGTGCTGTTCTCGCAGCCGATGGCGAGCGAGGCGGACATCGACGCCACCATCGTCTATGGGGTCAACCAGCAGGACCTCAGCGGCCGCGAAACGCTGGTCTCCAACGCCTCCTGCACGACCAATTGCGGGGTGCCGCTGCTCAAGCTGCTGAACGAGGCGATCGGCCTGGAATACGTGTCGATCACCACCATCCACTCGGCGATGAACGACCAGCCGGTGATCGACGCCTACCACCATGAGGACCTGCGCCGTACCCGTTCGGCGTTCCAGTCGGTGATCCCGGTGTCCACCGGTCTGGCGCGCGGCATCGAACGCCTGTTGCCGGAACTTGCCGGGCGCATCCAGGCCAAAGCCATACGCGTGCCCACGGTGAACGTCTCGGCGCTGGACATCACCCTGCAGACTTCCCGCGACACCTCCGCCGCCGAGATCAACCGGGTGCTTCGCGAGGCCGCCGAAAGCGGCCCGCTGCGCGGACTGCTGGCTTATACCGAGCTGCCGCACGCCAGTTGCGATTTCAACCACGACCCCCATTCGGCCATCGTCGATGGCAGCCAGACCCGCGTTTCCGGGCCTCGCCTGGTCAACCTGCTGGCCTGGTTCGACAACGAATGGGGATTCGCCAACCGTATGCTCGACGTCGCCGGACACTACCTGCGCGCCGCCGTGCCTGATCAACAAGTACCCAAGGACTGATTGTCATGACCGTGTTGAAGATGACTGACCTCGACCTCAAAGGTAAGCGCGTGCTGATCCGCGAGGACCTCAACGTGCCCGTGAAGGACGGCCAGGTGCAGAGCGATGCACGGATCAAGGCCGCCCTGCCGACCCTCAAGCTGGCCCTGGAGAAGGGCGCGGCGGTGATGGTCTGCTCGCACCTGGGCCGTCCGACCGAGGGCGAGTTCTCCGCCGAGAACAGCCTGAAGCCGGTGGCCGAGTACCTGTCCAAGGCCCTGGGCCGCGAAGTGCCGCTGCTGGCCGACTACCTCGACGGCGTCGAGGTCAAGGCGGGCGACCTGGTGCTGTTCGAGAACGTGCGCTTCAACAAGGGCGAGAAGAAGAACGCTGACGAGCTGGCGCAGAAGTACGCTGCGCTGTGCGACGTGTTCGTGATGGATGCCTTCGGTACCGCCCACCGCGCCGAGGGGTCGACCCACGGCGTGGCCAGGTTCGCCAAGGTCGCCGCCGCCGGCCCGCTGCTGGCCGCCGAACTGGACGCGCTGGGCAAGGCGCTGGGCAACCCGGCGCGGCCGATGGCGGCGATCGTCGCCGGCTCCAAGGTTTCCACCAAGCTCGACGTGCTGAACAGCCTGGCCGGCATCTGCGACCAACTGATCGTCGGCGGCGGCATCGCCAACACCTTCCTCGCCGCGGCCGGACACAAGGTCGGCAAGTCGCTGTACGAGGCCGACCTGGTCGAGACCGCCAAGGCCATCGCCGCCAAGGTCAAGGTGCCGCTGCCGGTGGACGTGGTGGTGGCCAAGGAATTCGCCGAGAGCGCCGTGGCGACCGTCAAGGCCATCGCCGAGGTCGCCGACGACGACATGATCCTCGACATCGGCCCGCAGACCGCCGCGCAGTTCGCCGAGCTGCTGAAGACCTCGAAGACCATCCTGTGGAACGGTCCGGTCGGGGTGTTCGAGTTCGACCAGTTCGGCGAGGGCACCCGTACCCTGGCCAACGCCATCGCCGATAGCGCGGCGTTCTCCATCGCCGGCGGCGGCGATACCCTGGCGGCGATCGACAAGTACGGCATCGCCGAGCGGATCTCCTATATTTCCACCGGTGGCGGCGCGTTCCTCGAGTTCGTCGAGGGCAAGGTCCTGCCGGCCGTGGAAATCCTGGAGCAGCGCGCCAAGGGCTGACGCAGACGGGGCAAACCATTCGCCGTCCTCGGGGGTCACACCTTTGAGGACGACGAAAAAAGGAGGTGCCCCATGCGTTCCGTAACCTTGCCACTCCTGATGTTCTGCCTGGGCCTGGCCGCCTGTAGCGGCGATGGCGGTCGACGCCCGAGCACCTGCGAGGTGATCAGTCCGCCGGACGTGATGGTGCCGACCGAGCAGAACCGCCAGCGGGTCGAGCAGCAGAGTAGCGGCGATCCGACCGCCGGACAAAAGCCGGTGGAATGCCCGTAGTGCTTTTCTGCCAGTTTCTACGGAAAGGGCTGGGGATTCGCCAGCGTACGCAGTAGCATTGCGCCTTTCCTGTGACAGGCAAGGCCAGCCGGCCGCCGCGCGGGCCGCTTGCGGCCCGGCGAGGTGCGGCGGAGCGTTCCGCACGGATGGAGGATGGACATGAACTACTCGCGTATCGCCCTGCTCGGCGGCCTCGCCGCCGCGGCCCTGCTGGCCGGCTGCTCCGGCTCCTCGGGCAAGCCTGGTGGCAAGGACTGGACCCGCTGGACCTGCGACAGCAAGGCGGTGATCGAATGGCGCTATATCGACGGCAGCAAGAACATCGTCGACCTGCGCCTGAAGGACGAGGACGACGTGGTCCACCATCTGGAGCAGGAACCTGCGGCCGTCGGCGCTTTCTATAGCGACGGACGCCTGGGCTTCCACCTGGAGAACGACGAAGGCCTGGTGTACTGGGTCGAAACCGACGACCTCATCGGTCGCGGTTGCAAGGCGCGCTGAGTCGCGCCGGCAGGGGCGCGGCGCCGCGACCGCTCCTCGCAAGGAACTTGAACCGGGCCTGCCCCTGCGGCAGGCTTCTGAATCACTGAACGACCCCGCGATTGGGAGATACGAGAACCATGGCACTCATCAGCATGCGCCAGATGCTGGATCACGCCGCCGAATTCGGCTACGGCGTGCCGGCCTTCAACGTCAACAACCTCGAGCAGATGCGCGCCATCATGGAAGCGGCCGACAAGACCGATTCGCCCGTGATCGTCCAGGCTTCCGCCGGTGCTCGCAAATACGCCGGCGCGCCCTTCCTGCGCCACCTGATCCTCGCCGCGATCGAAGAATTCCCGCACATCCCGGTGGTCATGCACCAGGATCACGGCACCAGTCCCGACGTCTGCCAGCGTTCCATCCAGCTGGGCTTCAGCTCGGTGATGATGGACGGCTCCCTGCGTGAAGACGGCAAGACCCCTGCCGACTACGACTACAACGTCCGCGTGACCCAGCAGACCGTGGCGTTCGCCCATGCCTGCGGCGTGTCCGTGGAAGGCGAGCTGGGCTGCCTGGGTTCCCTGGAAACCGGCATGGCCGGCGAGGAAGACGGCGTCGGCGCGGAAGGCGTGCTGGACCACAGCCAGTTGCTGACCGACCCGGAAGAAGCCGCCGACTTCGTGAAGAAGACCAAGGTCGACGCCCTGGCCATCGCCATCGGCACCAGCCACGGCGCCTACAAGTTCACCAAGCCGCCGACCGGGGACACCCTGTCGATCCAGCGCATCAAGGAAATCCACGCGCGCATCCCGGACACCCACCTGGTGATGCACGGCTCTTCCTCGGTACCGCAGGACTGGCTGGCGATCATCAACGAGTACGGCGGCGAGATCAAAGAGACCTACGGCGTGCCGGTCGAGGAAATCGTCGAGGGCATCAAGTACGGCGTGCGCAAGGTGAACATCGACACCGACCTGCGCCTGGCCTCCACCGGTGCCATCCGCCGCTTCCTGGCGCAGAACCCGAGCGAGTTCGACCCGCGCAAGTACTTCTCCAAGACCGTCGAGGCCATGCGCGACATCTGCATCGCTCGCTACGAAGCCTTCGGCACCGCCGGCAACGCTTCCAAGATCAAGCCGATCTCCCTGGAAGGCATGTTCCAGCGCTACGCCCGCGGCGAGCTGGATCCGAAGGTCAACTAAGCGCCTTCGTTCGAACGGGAGCCCCGCTGGTCGGGGCTCTTGCACATCCGTCCCGGGGAAATCCGATGCGCCGCTGGCTCCTGACCCTGCCGTTCCTCCTGCTGGCCGGTTGCGCTGGCCTGCACGCGCCGTCCCGCGACGTCGAGGAGGCCGCTTCGCCGAGCGTAGCGCGTGATCCCGCCGATCCGCAGGATTGCCTGGCGCGCAGCGACTGCACGACCAAGACTTCGCGCACCCTGCTGTTCGTCTTCGACTATGCAGAGGCCGGCGGCGAACTGGTGGTGCGCGACGGTCGCCGACTGGAAACCCCGCCGGCGCCGCACCGCTCCACCTGGCCGGCGTTGCGCATCCAGCTGGCCGAGCCGGTCAACGGTCGCTTCGAGTTCGAGAGCCCCTGCCTGCGCAAGAGCGGCAAGGGCTGCCGCTACAGCCAGGCTACGCTGCTGAAGGTCTACCGCAGCTACCTGGTCGGCAAGCCTTGCTCGCTGCTCAGCCCTCGCGCAGTGAAACGCTGCGTCGACCCGGCGACGACCGCCGCGCGGCGCTGAGTCAGGGCTGCAGGTCGAACAGCGCCTTGCCGTCCATGTCGAACGGCGCCGAGAAATGCTCGTGGATCACCTTCCAGCCGTCGCCTTGCTTGCGGTAGCCGGCGCTGACCCGCATCCACGAGGAGTGCGGCTTGCCGTCCGGGCCGGTGCCGCCGCAGTGGCAGAGGTAGTGGGCGAAGGCGACCTGCTGGTCGGCATGGATCTGCAGTTCGGCGATATCGAAGGTCATCGGTCCTTTGCACATCTCGGTGCAGGCCTGCCAGTGCTTCTGGTAGGCGTCGCGCCCCTTGAATTGCAATTGCAGGATGGCGTCGAAGGCGACGATGTCCTCCGCGTAGTACGAGACGATGCGCGGAACGTCGCTGGCGCGGACGGCGGCTCGCCAGTCTTCGATCAATTGGCGGATGGCGCTGACTTCGCTGCTCATGGCTGACTCCTGGTTGTGGCGGGGGACGCCGGCGTGTGCCGGGATGCTTTTACCCTGGTCGTCGGGTGGGCCTTCGGATCGACAATAGCCTCTTCCCCGAGAGGTCCACGAAGCCCCTGACCAATGGCTGCGAGCCACGCTGCGCAAGGCTTTGAACCGTTCGTCTGGAATTCGGAGGAAAACCGCTGTGCTATACCTCGGGCTTTCCCTGCCGTCCAGGAGGTCCCTCATGTCGTCCGTACACAGCGCCGCCCAGCAAGGTTTCAGCGCCGAGGCCCAGCGTTACGCCCAGGGCCGGCCCGAGTACCCGGAAGCGCTCTCCGACTGGCTGCGCGATGCCCTTGGCCTGCGTCCGCAGACCGTCGCGGTGGACCTCGGCGCCGGCACCGGCAAGTTCACCCGCCTGCTGGCCCGTACCGGCGCGCGGGTGGTCGCGGTGGAACCGGTGGATGCGATGCGCGCCCAGCTCGCCGAAGCCTTGCCGCAGGTCCAGGCGCTGGCCGGTAGCGCCCAGTCGATTCCGCTGGCCAACGGCTTCGCCGACGCCCTGGTGTGCGCACAGGCCTTTCATTGGTTCGCCACCGTGGAGGCGCTGGAGGAAATGCGCCGCGTGCTGACGGCGGAAGGCAGGCTGGGGCTGGTGTGGAACGTGCGTGACGAGTCGCTGGATTGGGTCGCCGAGATCACCCGCATCATCACCCCCTACGAAGGCGATGCGCCGCGTTTCTACAAGGGCGACTGGCGTCGGCCGTTCGAGCGTGCGCCCTTCGGACCGCTGCGACTTTCCACCTTCGCCTACGAGCATGTCGGCCCGCCGGAGCAGGTGATCGTCTCGCGCTTCCTTTCGGTGAGCTTCATCGCCGCCTTGCCGGAGACGGAAAAGAACGCCGTGGCGGCGCAATTGCGCGAGCTGGTCGCCAGCCACCCGGCGCTCAAGGGGAAGGAGCAGGTAGCGCTGCCCTATCGCACCGAGGCCTATCTGGCCGAGGCGCGCTAGGCGTACTGTCCCGCCGCATAACCCGAGGCCCAGGCCCACTGGAAGTTGAAGCCGCCGAGGTGGCCGCTGACGTCCAGTACTTCGCCGACGAAATACAGCCCCGGCGAGCGCTGCGACTCCATGGTCTTCGACGACACTTCGTCGGTGCTCACCCCGCCCAGGGTCACTTCCGCGGTGCGGTAGCCCTCGGTGCCCGAGGGCGTGACCCGCCAGGCCGAAAGCTGCCCGGCGATACCCGCCAGTTCGGTCGGGGTGTACTGTTTCATCGGCTTGGAGACGAACCAGCGGTCGGCCAGCAGTCCGGCGAGCTTCTTGGTGAACAACTCGGCGAGCAGGGTCTTCAGCTCGCTGTTGGGACGCTCGCGCTGTTGCTGCGCCAGCCATTCGCTGGCGTCGTGGTCCGGCAGCAGGTCGATTTCCAGGGTATCGCCCGGTTGCCAGTAGGAGGAAATCTGCAACATCGCCGGGCCGCTGAGACCGCGATGGGTGAACAGCAGGTTCTCGCGGAACACTTGGCCGTTGCAGCTCACCCGGCAATCCACGGAGGTGCCGGAAAGCTCGGCGCACAGCTCCTTCAGCTGGTCGGTGATGGTGAACGGCACCAGCCCGGCGCGGGTCGGCAGCACCTCGTGGCCGAACTGGCGCGCCACCTGGTAGCCGAAACCGCTGGCGCCGAGGGTCGGGATCGACAGGCCGCCGCTGGCGATCACCAGCGACTCGCAGCGCATCTCGCCGGCGCTGGTACGCAGGCGGTAGCCGGCGTCGTCGCGGGCGATCTCTTCGATCGAGGTGTCCAGCAGGATTTCCGCTCCGGCCTCGGCGCATTCGCGCAGCAGCATCTCGAGGATGTCGCTGGACTTGTTGTCGCAGAACAGCTGGCCGAGTTTCTTCTCGTGGTACGGCACCTGGTGCTTGGCCACCAGGCCGATGAAGTCCCACTGGGTGTAGCGGGCCAGCGCCGACTTGCAGAAGTGCGGGTTGCGCGAAAGGAAGTTGGCCGGCTCGGTGTACAGGTTGGTGAAATTGCAGCGCCCGCCGCCGGACATGAGGATCTTCTTGCCGGCCTTGTTGGCGTGGTCGAGTACCCGCACGCGGCGCCCGCGCCCGGCCGCCGTCATCGCACACATCAGCCCGGCCGCCCCGGCGCCAACGATCAGCACATCTGTACTTGCCACTGTCCCACTCCGCTCATCGGAAACGGCGCGCATCTTACCCGAAGCGGCGGTCGGCCGCCGGAGCTCCCGACGCGGTACACTGGGCGTTTTCCGCGAACCGCCGGACCCGTGCATGATCCCCCTCAAGTACCTCCAGGCCTATCCCGCATCGCTGCAGGACCAGGTCCGCCAGCTGATCGCCGAGAACCGCCTGGGCGAGTACCTCGAGCGCCGCTACCCGGGGCGTCACGATGTGCAGAGTGACAAGGCGCTGTACGCCTACACCATGAACCTCAAGCAGGAACACCTGCGCAACGCGCCGGGCCTGGACAAGGTGCTCTACGACAACAAGCTCGACGTGGTCCAGCGTGCCCTCGGCCTGCACACCGCGATCTCGCGGGTGCAGGGCGGCAAGCTCAAGGCGAAGAAGGAAATCCGCGTGGCTTCCCTGTTCAAGGACGCCGCCCCGGAGTTCCTGCGGATGATCGTCGTCCACGAACTCGCCCACCTGAAGGAAAGCGAGCACAACAAGGCGTTCTACCAGCTCTGCCAGTACATGTTGCCGGACTATCACCAGTTGGAGTTCGACCTGCGGGTGTACCTGACCTGGAAGAGTCTCTGACGCCCGGTTACGGCGTTCCCAGCGCCACTCGGCTCTCGCGGCGCAGGCGCGCCACGGTCTCCGGCAGTTCGCGCATGTGCTCGACGATGGCGATGGCGCCCAGCTCGCGCAGTACCTCGGCGTGCCCGGCGGGAATGTGCCCGGCGCCGACGAAGCCGATCACCCGCATCCCCGCGGCGAGGGCGGCGCGGGTGCCGGTGCTGCTGTCTTCCACCACCAGGCAACGCTCGGGGGCGACGCCGAGCAGGCTGGCGGCGTGCAGGTAGACGTCGGGTGCGGGCTTGGGCAGGGCGACCATATCGGCGCTGGCCAGGCGTTCGCCGATCAGTTCGCTGAGCCCGGCGCGCGCCAGCGAGCGCTCCAGGCTGTGGCGGCGGCTGTTGGAGGCCACCGCGACGGGCAGGTCCAGGGCCAGCAGCGCCTCGCGTGCGCCGGGAATGGGTTGGACCTGGGCGACCATCTCCTCGCTGCGCTGGCGCACCTCGCGGTTGAAGCTGTCGGGGATGCGCAGGCCGAAGTGCTTCTCGACGCGATCGAGGATGTCGCGGCTGGTCAGGCCGAAGGTGCCTTCCAGCAGGCGCTGCAGCTCCTCCAGCGGCGCGTAGGCGCTGAGCGCCTCGTACATCACGCGCTCGGCGATGACCTCGCTGTCGACCAGGACGCCGTCGCAGTCGGAAATCAGTGCGTCGATGGGGTGGGGCATGGGCTACCTCGCTGCGGGCGTTGGCGCAGGGCGCCGGAGTGGGAGCGAGGCATTCTAACCCCGGTCAGGGGCGGGAAGGGAAACAGGGAGAGGGAGAACGCCGGGCCGTGCGGCCCGGCGGGAAGGAATCAGGCGATGCCCTTCGGGTTCTGGCCGTACTGGTTCTGGCCGGCGTCGCTGTCCTTGGCCAGCAGGTAGATCAGGTACAGGCCGACGATCGGGATCAGCGCGATCAGCATCCACCAGCCGCTCTTGTTGATGTCGTGCAGACGCCGGGCGGTGACGCCCAGGGCCGGCAGCAGCACGGCGAGCGAGTAGAGATTGGCGATCGGCAGGAGCTTTTCACTGATCAGGCCGAGCACGACGCTCAGCGCGACGGAGATGATGATGTTCACCAGGGTGAACATCCAGTATTCCTTGCGACGGGCACGCCCGTTGAAGTCGAAGTAGTGTTCCTTCACGCATTTCAGAAACCATTCCATGTTTGCCTCCTGGGCGTACTGGTAAAGCGGGAGAGTGGGTGCCGCGACAAGTACCCCCGCGCCTCCTTGCCGGGAAAGCACAGTGTAGCCGTACTGTCAGTGAATTCGTACAGGATGTTGCGAAAATCATTCACATTGCATAGCAGCGGATCGCCGAAATGTGCGCCGGTAGCGCTTTCAGCGAGCGGAGTCGGCCTGGCGGCGGAAACGGCCCGGCGATTCGCCGAAGGCCTGGCGGAAATTGCGGGAAAACGCCGCCTCCGACTGGTAGCCGGTCTCGGCGGCGATATCCAGCAGGCTCTTCTGCGTTTGTCGCAGCAGGCCGCGGGCCTTTTCCATGCGGATGCGGGTCAGCAGGTTCCACGGCGAGGTCCCGCCGAGGGCGGAGAAGGCGCGGACGAAACTGGCCCGCGACATCGCCGCCTGCTGGGCAAGCTGTTCCAGGGTCCAGGCATGCTCCGGGCGTTCCAGCATGGCCCGCAGGGCTCGTCCCAGGCGGGCGTCGCCCAGCAGGCCGAACAGGCCGTCGCCCAGCGGTTGGCGGTCCAGGTAGGCGCGCAGGGCCAGGGCGAACAGCGCGGTGGCCAGCGCGTCGATGATCGAGCGGGCGCCGCTGCGGGTGCTCTCGGCTTCCTCGCGCATCAACCCGATCAGCGCGCGCAGGGGCTGCTGGGTCGACTCGTCCATATGCACCAGCAGGCGCTCGGGGAGCGCGCCGAACAGGCTGGCACCGGCGTGGTAGCGGTAGCTGCCGCAAAGCATGTCGAGGGCCTCGCCGGGGCCGTTCAACTGGTACAGCGGGATGCTGCCGCGGCGCTCCACGGTGGGTTCGCAGGGTTGCGCCGGGCTGTCGCTGCGCAGGAGGTGCGGGGTGCCGCGTGGCAACAGGATCAGGTCGCCGGGATGCAGGTCGAGGCGAGCGCCATCGAGGAATTCGCAATAGCAGGTGCCGGCCATGACGATATGGAAGGTCGCCTCGCCGGGCACCGCTTGCGGGTGCTCCAGCGCCCAGCTGCCCTGTAGCTGGCAGCGCTGGTCGAGGCGGCCCTGCAGGTTGGCGAGCTGGATGAGCCGGTCGAGTGGGTCCATGGGATGAGCCGATCAGGTCGAAAGTAGAGACGCATGGGCAGGCGGCGCGGTCCAGACTGGTCGAGACTGGTAACCCGACGCGCCACTCCCGGCGCGAAAGCAACGGAGAATATCACCATGCTGAACAACTGGACCGAGTTCGTCCCCGCCGTGAAAAAAGCCTTCGGTGCCCTGGGCAAGCAACACCCGAAGATGCTCGCCGCCTATGGCGCGCTGGAGGAAGCCAGCGCCGAGGGCGCCCTGGATGCCAAGACCCGCGAACTGATCTCCATCGCCGTGGCTATTACCACCCGTTGCGACGGTTGCATCGGCGTGCACACCGAGGCCGCGCTGAAGGCCGGCGCCAGCGAGGCGGAAATCGCCCAGACCCTGGCTACCGCCATCTCCCTGAATGCCGGCGCCGCCTATGTCTATTCGCTGCGCGCGCTGGAAGCCTACGACCAGTTCAAAAAGTGAGGCCGTACAGGCGCTGCAGGTAGAACAGCAACCCCAGCCAGGCCACCAGGGCCAGCCAGCCCAGCCCCAGCAGGCCCTTGCGCAGCAGCGTCGAGGGCCTGCCGTGGAGCAGGTCGACCAGGCTCAGCACGCCGCCGAGCAGCAGCAGGCCGAGCAGCGCCTGGGTGTACTGGGCGAAACTCGGCGACAACGCCTCGTCGCCGTGGGCGGCATAGTTGTACAGGTTCCAGGCGCAGAACAGCGTCGCCGGCAGCAGCGCCAGCAGCGCGCCGAGCCAGCGCCCGCGGACATGCAGGAGGAAGCCCGCGAGCAGGCCGACCAGCCCGGTACCCAGCGGTAGCAGCGCCAGGCCCTGGCTGAGGTAGACCAGGTCGACGCCGTCGGCGAGCGCCATCGGGGTGACGAAACGGTAGCTGCCGCTGGCGCAGAGCAGCACCGAAAGCAGCAACAGGGCGTAGCCCGGCAGGTACGGCCAGAAGGCGGGACGCGGGGGCAGGTCGGACATGGATGTTCCTTGCGGGTTGTCCGCTCGCATGAGCGTAGGCTCAAGCGTACCGCTGCGCGTGACAGGCGGCGAGTACCGTTGCGGTTGAACCCTCCGCGAATGGCGGGAGTCAGTCATAGGGTGACGCGAAAAAACGCCGGCTCACGCGCCGGACACCGTATCGACCCTGGACCAAGGAGTTCCGTTCATGGACCTGATCCGCATCCTCATCGCCATCCTCCTGCCGCCGCTGGGCGTGTTCCTGCAAGTCGGCTTCGGCGGCGCCTTCTGGCTGAACATCCTGCTCACCCTGCTCGGCTACATCCCGGGCATCGTCCACGCGGTGTACATCATCGCCAAGCGTTGAGGCCCCTGCTCAGGCGTAGTTCCATGGTTCCTTCACGGTGAAGTCCCGCCACGGGTCTTCGCCGTGGAAGGGGCCGACATAGAGCACCTCGCCGCCCCGGACGATCCATTCCATACCGTGTTCGCGGTCCCATTCGCAGTTCAGCGACAGGTGGATCACCGCTTCGTCGCCCTGTTCCGGGTCGGGCACGATCAGCTCGCCCGGCTCGATCCGTTCCAGCACCCCGCGCGCCGGCGCGACTTCCTCCGCAGACTCGCCCAGCCGCTCCAGGCGCGCGGCGCGGTAGCGCAGGCTGGCGGCACAAAGCCGCTCGACCACGGCGTCATCCAGTTCGTCGAGGGCTCGGGCGCAGCGCCAGGCGTAGGCGTCGTCGGCCTCGTTCTCGATGAACAGGCTGATGTAGCGCCGGTACAGGCGCCAATACACTTCGCCCATGTTCGCATCGTCCAGGTTGCGGATCAGTTCCATGCGTGGTCTCCCTGTTCAGCAGCGTTCGGTGAGGGCGATGCCACGGCCGTCGCCGAAGCCATCGTGTACGTGCAGCCACAGCGGGATCGGCCAGGCCCAGCCGCCGGCCTTCCACCAGCACTCGGCGAACCAGGCTTGCAGCGTATCGGCGAGCAGGTCGACGCCGCCGAAGCCGTCGGCGAAATAGGCTTCGTCGAAATCCGGGGCATGTCCCAGGCCGAGCGCCAGGTCCAGCGCCTTGCCGGGAAACAGGCGCGGGTCGCTGGCGTCCACCCGGTTGCTGGCGCCATTCAGGTACAACCACGCTTCCGCTGCGTCGCGTCCGTCCTCGCCGAGGAACAGTTGGATCTCGCCGTCGCGCAGTCCTTCCTCCAAGGGTTGCCGGAGCAGCTCGCGCAGGTGCTGGATCACGCCCGGCGCGGCGCGTTGCAGGTCGCGGCGGTAGCGCTCGCGGAATTGTTCGGGGCTGAGGCCGAAAGGAATCATGGGCGTTTCTCCGTCATTCGGGCAGGCAGGGCCCGGCTTCCAGCCAGGCCTCCAGGCTGGGTGCCAGGGGTTCGAAGCAGTCCGGCGTCATCGCGCCATGGTCGACCAGGAACAGCGCCTGCCAGTGGTCGTCCAGGGCCATCACCACGGCGCGGCCGCCGCTGTCGTCGCCTATGGCCAGGTAACCGGGGCAGTAGAGAGAGGTTTCGAAGGCCCGGTTGCGTTCCAGCAACTCGTCGGCGGCGTAGAGCAGCAGGTCCGGCTCGACGAGGCGGCCGCCGTGCTGCTCCAGAGCGGCGACGAAGGCAGCCGGCAGCGGTTGTCCGAGCCAGGCCTCTAGGGCATCCAATTCAGGCTTCATCGGGCTCGTCCAGGGCGAACAATGCATGGTGGCGGGCATGGGCCAGCAGGCGTTCGCCCAGCGCGTCGGCCAGGGCGTAGAAGCGCGTGTCCAGCGCATCCAGGGCCGCTTCGCAGTCGCGGTCGGGTTCATCGGCCCAGGTCGGCATGCGCAACTGGCGTTCGGCCTGGGAGACTGGCACCGGACCGTCGCCGAACAGCAGGGCGGCGGCTCGCTCCAGCAGGGCCAGGGCGTCCTCCGCCTCCAACTCGCGAAGACCCGCGCGCGCCGCCTGGTACTGGTCGCCGGAGGAGTTGCCGAAGTACTGGTCGAAGCCGCCGTTGTGCACTTCGCCGCTGAGCACGCTCACTGCGTAGTAGCTCCGTTCGGCCGGCGACAGCCCGGCGAATCCCTCGCGGCCATCGTAGACGCGATTCACCAGCGCGCTCCAGTACAGCGCCTGCGGACTCGCCAGGTAGCGCCGTCGCTCCGTGTGGAAACGCTTGCCATCCTCGATGTTCTGCCGGTAGCCGCCCTTGCAGGGCATGCACAGTCCGTCGTTCCTCGCCGCCGTGGTCGGCAGGATGAGATGGCCGCAGGCGCGGCAGGGAAGGCGGTCGGTCATGAGCGGTCCTTGCTGGTGGAAGGGGCTCATTATTGCGCAGGATCGTTCAGCTTGAACGACAGTTTGGCTTGCCAGCCTGGCACGGCATTGCCCGCTGGCATGGCCGACCCTCTCTCCCGTCGGGGAGAGGGGCATGAGGACCGGCGCGGAGCGAGAAGCATCACCCCGCGCCAGCCCCCTCAGCTACGACTCACGGAAACGGCCACGCCGGCGACCCCTGGCTCATGTCCAGAAGCTTCACCGTGCTGTATTCGTTGGTCCGGTTGTTGGCATAGAAGAACGCCGGCTGCTCGGCGAAACCGTAGGCCGCCACCTGCGCCTGCGCGGCTGCCGAGGTACGGATGCCCCATAGCGCGAAGGTTGGCCGCTGGTCGCGCTGGGTCAGCCAGGACAGGCCGAGCAACAGGTTGTCGTTGCCGTCCGTGCTGCTGGCATCGCCGCTGTTTCCCGGGCGCTGGGCGTAGGTGCCGTAGCCGAGAGCGGCCTTGTTGGCGTCCCAGTCGGACTTGTCCACCTGGCGCTGGTGCAGGTAGAGCAGGGTCCAGATGTCCCAACCCTGCAGCGGATCGTTCTTCAGGTCGGCCCAGTAGTGCACCCACTGGGTATAGAAGGCCATTCGCTCGCCGTTCAGCGCGTAGGTGCCCGGGTCTTCCCACAGGCGCTTGTATACGCCTGCCAGCGGATCGGCCTCGGCGCGTCCGGCGACGATCAGGTTGTAGGCGTTGCGGTAGTTGACCCGCGTATCGTCGAGGTTCTGCCCGAACTCGCGGAGCACGCGCCAGTCCTTGTGCAACGGGAATATCTGGTTGGAGATTTCGCCCGAGCGCCCGCCGTAGACCTTCAGTCGATTCACTTGCAGGTTGTGGCCCAGCTCATGGCTTTCGCCCCAGCCACGCGGGTTCAGGCCCCAGGTCTGGTCGTAGGGGTTGCCGCTGCAACCGCCGCCGCACTGGGCGTACTGGTCGACGTTGATGTGCTGGGTGCCGGGCAGCTTGTGCAGGGTCTCGCTGTCGCAGTCCCAGCCGCGCACCGCGCATTCCTGCTGGATTGCCGGAGTCTTCGCCTGGTTGGGAATGGCGAAGCCGGCCAGGGTGTAGGCGTCGTCGATGAACACCTCGTTCAACTCACGGATGAAGCGCTGGACGTCGCCGCCATAGTCCTTGTCGATCGAGCCACGGACCTTCTCGACCTTGGCGTGGACCTCCACCGAGCCGCTGCGGATCTCCAGCCAGTCGGCCTTGTCGGCGTCCAGCGCCTGGATGAAGTCGGCAATCGCCTGGCTGCTGTCCTCGCCCGGCTGGATGTCGAGGAACGGCTGGCTGGCCGCGCCGGTTACCTTGACGGTTACCGTCTGTCCCGGCGTGGCGCCGCTGTAGACCAGTTGCAACAGGCCGCCGTAGGGCGATACCAGCGCCACCGACTGGTTTGCCTGGAGCTTGATGTCCGGGCTCTTGAGGAAGCGCGGGCGGTCATACTGGCGGGTATTCCACAGCCGCGTCGAGCCGATGCGCTGGGTGTTCAGGCCGACCGCCAGGCTGGCCTGGCCAGCGTCTTCGATGCGAATGCTCAGGCGCTTGCCCGGCGCCGCCATGCGGCCGATGGCGGTGAAGCCCTGGGCCGACGGCAAGGTGAGGGTCAGGGTTTCCTCCGAGCCCGATACCGGCATCGACTGTTGGCGCTGGCCGGCGTAGCTGCCCAGTTCCTTCTGCGCCGCGCCGGCCTCGCGCACGTAGCCGACGATGGCGTCGGCGACGAAGGTTTCCTGGAAGCGCGCCGTGTCGGCGGCCTTGTCCATCGGGTAGCGGATGTTCTGCCGCACCGCGTCGGCCCACAGCAGCCAGAGCCGCAGCGAGGTGGTGCCGGGCAGGGCGAAGAGGTTCTGCGCCTTCTGGTTGTAGGCGTCGAGGGCGCCTTTCAATACATCGACGCGCTTGCTGAAGTCGCTCAGTCCCGGCACGTCGTCGCAGGTGGTGCGACCGACGTAGGAGGTGCATTTCGACCAGTCGTAGTCCGTGCGCCAGCTACCGTCGACGATCTGCTGCACCAGCGCCGGGTCCTGGCCATAGGCGCCGCCCAACTCGACCGAACGCGTCCGGGTGCGGCTGGATGGCACCCTGTCCTTGTCCCAGTAGTTGCCGCCGTAGGGGCCTTCCTGCAGGCCCAGGCCGGCGAGGATCTGCTGGCCGGTGCTGCTCTGGTTCCAGCCATTGGTGTGCACGAAGAGGATCGGCAGCCCGGCCTGTAGCCGTGCGCGCACCGTGGCGCTCAGGCTAGCGGCGCTGGCGCCGTTGCCCAGTACCAGCAATTTGCTGGCGCTGGCGCAACTGGCGTCGGTCAGCGCGTTGCAGGCGGCGTCCGCCGGTTGCAGGCCGGCGCTCTTCAGGCCGTTGAGGGCGGCGGTCTTGTCCACCCCGACCACGCTGACCTTGAAGTCCTTCGCAGTGGCCGCGCCCGGGTCGCCGTTCACCAGCCACTGCACCGCCCGCTTCAGCAGCGGCGCGTGGGCGGCATTGGCCCCGCTCAGTTGGGTGAGCACGTTGGTGCCATAGGCCAGCCCGCGGCCGCCGGCCTCCAGGCTCAGGCTGGCGAGCACGCGGCCCTTGTCGCCGATGAGGAAGGGCAGGGTGTTGTCCGGGTTGGCCGGCAGGACCCACATGCTGGCGGCGCCAGGATCATAGGCTTGGCTGAGGTTCTGGTAGAGACCGTCGAGCAACTGCGTGCGGGTCTGGCGGATGCGCTCGACCTGCTGCTGCAGGCGGAGGGCGACCAGGTGGCTGTCGGTCAGTTGCGAGGAATCCCCGCTGACCAGTGCCGCATCGAGGATTTCTTCCTGGGTGGCCGCCTGGGCGGACAGCGCGCCAGCCAGGCAGAAACCGGCCAGCAACGCTCGGTGGCGAGGGATGGGTGAGCGACTCATGTTCTCTCCTTGCAGTGAGGGAAATGCAGTGGTGGACAAGCTCACAACTGGCGCTATCGGCCCGTGGAGGGCGGCATATTGTTATGGGTGCGCCGGGTATCGCGTCGAACAGGGAATGGGCCTCGGACAATGCCGGAAATACGCATGGGCGATCCGCTGCATCGAACGAGTCAAGGCGAGAGGAGCATGTTGGGAAAGGCGGAAAAACTATCTGTTCTGGTTGTTTTTGAACTGCGTCTGATTATTTGGATTTTATTTTTACCGATTGTTCGAAGCGCTCTGGAATAGGCGCTCCAGCGTTTCCTGTGACGAAACGATCCAGACTTTGGTTAGGGTCTTGGAAAATACCGAGGATGTATTTCCAGAGCTGTCGATCGAGTTGGAAGTTACAGTTTCATGAAGGTTTAAGTGCTTCGAAGTTACCGCGTTGGCGATGGAGTCGATATCGTCCGGTAGTGCCTTCGGAAGTGCCTGATAAGTGCCTTCCCACGCTCAGGCGGCGAGCAGAGCGCCACGTCCATCGGATTCCGCTCCGCCAGCGCCAGTTCGCCTTCGCCGAAACTTGCGCTGCTGCCGCCGACACCCTGCGATTGATCGCGCAGTGGCGGGCGATTCATGCCAAAGCCTGTGACCTGCAGCACGGCTCGCCGGTGCAACGGTAGAGACCTATCGGCAGGTGCTGGAAACCTGCCGTTTCCAGCATGAAGATGCCGTAGGGTGAGAGAAATACGTGGTCGATCTGTGTCGTGCCGTCCGGCGTGTTCAGGGTGACGTTGTGCAGGCGGCGGTAGGTTTGCCTGTCCAGCTGCCAATGGGCGAACAGGCGCACCAGCAGTTCACCGATCTGCCCCTTGGCCCAAGGCGATTTGAGCAGGCCGATCAGCAGGGCTGCCGGGATAAACCAGGTCAGCATGCCCCAGACCTGGGCGACTATCGGGCTGTAATCCACTTTCTTCCTTGAGCCGAGCTGCTTAATGGAGAGGCGACCATTGTCCTATGGCGCGATGACGCATCAAGGGCTGATGAGCCAGGTGCAGGCGCTCAGCGTGCTATCTGGTAACGGGTGCTACGCCCTCCGCCGGGCAGTCGCTCGATGCAGCCCTTTTCCAGCAGGTCGCTCAGGTGGCGGGTCGCGGTGGCTTTGGAAACCTTGGCCACAGCTTGGTATTGCGCCGCACTGATGCCGTCCTCGAACCCCCTTTCGCCGCCATCGAGCAGGCGGTTAAGCACTTTGATCTGCTCCGCCGATAGCGTTTGGCTGCGATGTGCCTGCCAGAAGCGCGCCTTGACCAGCACGCGGTCTATACGGGCAAGGGCTTGCTCCAGGCTCTTGAGCAAGGTTTCGAGAAACCACTGCAGCCACTTGGTGATATCCAGCCCGCCTTTCTGACTGGCTTCTAGGATGCGGTAATAGCCGGCGCGGTCGTCGAGGATGCTCGCAGACATGGCGTAGAAGCGAATGGCTTGCTGCTCGCCCTGAGCCAATGCCAGATCGGTGATAGCGCGGGTGAGACGACCGTTGCCGTCGTCGAAGGGGTGCAGGGTCACGAACCAGAAATGTGCGATACCAGCGCGCAGAAACGGGTCGAGGCTGGCATCGCTGCGGCTGCTTTCGAACCAGGCGAGAAAGTCCGCCAGTTGCGCTTCCAACCTTGCGCGGGGAGGGGCTTCGAAATATACGGTAGGGCGGTCTATCCGACCCGAAACTACCTGCATGGGCTCTTCGCCGCGCAGTGCACCGATGTGTAGTGGTCGAGCCAGAAGTTGGTCATCGGTGGGGAATAACCAACTGTGCCAGGTGAACAGTCGCTGTTCGTCTAGCGGCTCTTGATGTGCGTGGGTGGCATCGAGCAGCAGTTCCGCCAGGCCTTCGGAGCGAGAGGTGGTTCGACCTTCTTCGTGCAATCCCAGTCGCCGTGCCAGTGATGAGCGCACCGAACCGACATTCAGTTGCTCTCCCTCAATGGCTGAAGAGGTGACGATGTTCTGCAGCATGGCATCCAGGCTGCTCTGCACTTCGGTGTCACTCCCCACGGCACCGAGCATTCCTAACAAACGACCCTGAGCCTGGCTACAGGAGCGCAGCAGTGGTGCAAGCGCTTCGGCTTGCCAGTTGAACTGCGGCCAGTCGGGCTGCTGCCAGATCCAGAGTGGGTCGTTCATAAGGGATATTCATGAGCTGATTAGAGAGCCTATTCGGCTCATTTTGTGAGCCGATAATGCCAGCTATTCGGCTCACTGTCTAATTCTCAAGCTGGGTTGATAGCTTGATGAGCATGCCTGTTCAGGGTGACTGAGTCAGCTAAAGCGCCTGTTTCAGCACTTCAGAAACCTTGTGGATAGAGGTCGGCCGTACCCCTTGGGCATCGATAAAATTTGATGCAGGGACATGTAGCTCTCGGGCTACAAAATGGGGGCAGGTCACATGCGCTCGGAGCCGCAGTGCTGGATGTACACGCCGCGTACCATCTCGTCTTCGGTGCGGCGTGCCCAGTCTTCGGCGTCGCGCTTGGTGCGGAAGGTTTTTCGTTGGTCGGCCAATCCGTTTTGCGGACCACGGGAAGGGGGGGGCGATTGTTGCCATCAGATAAGGACTCCAAAGGCAGACTGGCGAACCAGTACTGTACCGATTTTGTACCTTTTGGCCATGGAGCCGTTTATGAGGCCACTACCCTAGAAAGCGCAAAGCCGCGCAATGCGCGGCTTTGAAGGTGGTGGGCCCACACGGACTCGAACCGTGGACCAAAGGATTATGAGTCCTCTGCTCTAACCGACTGAGCTATAGGCCCCCAGAGTCGGGTGGGGATGGGCCATTGCTGGCCCATCCCCCCCTAAGAACCGTACGTGCGCCTTTCAACGCATACGGCTCAAGCCTTTCAAAGCCCCCTAACGGGCCGGCTTGCTTACTGTCAGACCACGAGCATGGAGTTGCTGGTGGCAAGCGGGGTGCAATAGTACCCGGTTCTCCAGGGAGTCTCCACCGCCTTGTGAGCGATAGAGGATGTGGTGGTCGTGCCACCCGGTTTCCCTGGTTATCGGTTGGTTGCAGAGCGAGCAGAGCCCCTTCTGGGAGAGGTATAGGTTTCTGATCTGAGTTCGGTACTTCAGCTTTTTCAACATCCGTTCCGTTCGCAGTTTTTCACCTATTGCTTCCATGGCTGGATCGTAGGGGTTGTATTCCCCACTCACCTTCCTATGTCGCTCAATCGGCGTGCTCGCCAGCGAGTACAGCGCGACCTCCCGTTTCTTACCGTTGCTTTCCAGCACCGTGGTAGCGAACACCCAAGTCTTGTCCCCGTGAATCCGGAAATATCGCCTCCTGATCCAATCCAGTGACTTGTTCGGGTGCCGCCGTTTCGCCCAACGCCAGAGCTTGAGAAACACTCTGTTGTCCATGCGGCTGAACGTTTGCTTGGCAACCACTGGCTGGTGATACAGCGCCCAGCCGCGCAGAATCGGATTCAGCGTTCGGATCAAGTCCTCTTGCCTTGCCGTCCTGCTGGTTTCGATGACCTCCTTCACCTTGCCGTAGAACGCTTTCGCGTTCTTCTGGCTGGGTTTGATCAGAAGCTTCCCGTTGTACTTGCGGAAGTTCCAACCGAGGAAGTCGAAGCCCTGATCTATGTGGGCGATCCGCGTTTTCTCCAGAGAGAGCTGCAGCCCGCGTACCGCCAGGAACTGCTCTACCCAGGGTTTGACTTCTTTCTCCAGTACCTCGGGAGAGACACCGGTGATGACGAAGTCGTCCGCATAGCGCACCACATTGAGTTTCAGCTTCTTCGCCCTTGTCACGCCCAGGTGTCGCTTGAGCTGTGATTCCAGGCCATCGAGCACCATGTTTGCCAAAGTAGGCGAGATGATTCCGCCTTGAGGTGTTCCAGCATCCGTTGCCTGGAGCTGGCCTTTGTGGATCACGCCGGCCTTCAACCATTTCCGGAGGATCACCTTGTCCGTGGGGACATGGTTCAGTAGCCAGTCATGATTGATGTGGTCAAAACACCCTTGTATGTCCGCCTCCAGTATCCATTGGGCCGAAGCCTTTCCGGATAGGCAAACGAACAACTGGGACATTGCATCCGCCGTGGATCGCTCGATCCTGAAGCCATAGCTGTTCGGATCGCCGGTGGTTTCTGCAATGGGCGACAGAGCGAGCAGGTAGAGTGCCTGCATTGCCCTGTCAGTCATGGTCGGGATACCCAGGGGGCGCTCCTTTCCGTTCGACTTCGGGATGAACACTCGCCGTAGAGGCCGAGGTTGGTACCCGCGCCTTTTCAACCCTTGTGCCGCTTTCCACTTGGTGTCAGGCGTATCCCAGAGCACGCGGTCGACTCCCGCCGTGCGCTTGCCCTGGTTTTCAGTGACTCTCCGTACAGCCAGGTACCTGGCCGACGTCGAGCGGGTCAGCATCCGTTGTAGGGCCTTCACCCTGCGCCATTTGCCTTCCCGACAAGCCTTCGCAATCCGTACCTGCATTCCCCGGACATTCCGCTGGACCCGACACCAGTCGATGTCGTGCCACTGCTGCGGAGCGCCGGAAAGCGCAGACCCGGCCGATGGGCTGAGTTCTTTCATGCTGCTTTCCTCTCATGATGGTTAGTCCACCCGAGCGGAAGGCGCACGCCGGTCCCTGACGGGATGCGCGCACCCCGCCAAGGTTGGTTTGTGTGGGCTCGATGTTGCTGAGCCCTGGGTTCATTGAGACAGGTTCAATCAGAGTTCTTGCGACGAAAGACCACGCAGAAGTCTGCCCGGTTTCCCGTGGGGTGATGTTCCAACCCCTATCCAGACGATTACAGCCTGGCGTTCGCTTTCTCTGCGATCCCATACCCGCACCGCCAACAGTTCGCCTTACGGCTCCCCTGCCCCGAGGGCGGCGATACGGGCTTACCACGTTCCCTGACTGTCACACGACTGGGTTAGGACCTGCCTTTTCACCGGTGGTCTGAAGGCGACGTATCTCCACGACCTACGGAGATAACCGACCACGTACCTTTTGGTTCGAGCCTGTCAGCAGCTTTGGCTCGTCAATCCTTACGGTGTTTATCAGCAGTTCACCTAGGTTGCCCGTACCAGTCAGCCTAGCGCCTTGGGTCGGTGCTACTCCGACCCTCTGCGGTTCACCTCACGGTGAATTCGCACCCTCGCGGGGGCTACGTTGTCGGGAAAGCTTCGCACCCTGCCGTTACCAGCAACGCACGTTTCCCTAGGCTACCGTTGGTCGCACAACGAGTCCGCTGCCACTCCATACAAGCAGTGGTTGGACAATGACAGACAAAGCTTTCGCTCATGTCTCCTTTGGGGAAGGGAGAACAGGGACGACCTGCTGGCCGCCAGTTCCTGATTTATTACCTCCTGTTTCAAATTACGCAGGAGGTGACCCCAGCGGGGATCGACTCTCCCGCAGGGGTTGGTTTTAGGATGCGCTCCAAGACCGGTGTTCTGGTCCTGCGGTCGTGCTGCCGAGAGCTCAACGACCTTGGGTTTTTATTGCCACCGCCGCTGCGGCAAGTCCTTGAAGGCAAAAGACTTCTGGGCGAGTTTTGGTTCCCGGGGATGGATACCCAAGCGTTCGATTTCCTTGCGGAAATCCCCCAAGCTGACCCTACAGCTTGGAGACGGAGACACGCCACGCGTGTCGCACAGGTCGGCGGATTATACCGGCGCTTCTCGGGGAGCGCCAATCGGCTGGCGCGGTTTGAGGAATTTGCTGGCGAACAGCTCGGCCGGCAGCGGCGGGCTGAGGACGAAGCCCTGGATCTGCTCGCAGCCTTCGTGGGTGAGGAAGCTCTGCTGACCTTCGGTTTCCACGCCTTCGGCGATCACCGTGAGCTGCATGCTGCGGCCGAGGGCGATGATGGCGCGGGTGATGGCGGCATCGTGGGGATCGTCGGGAAGGCCGCGGATGAACGACTTGTCGATCTTCAGGATGTCCAGCGGCAGGCGCTTGAGGTAGCTGAGCGAGGAGTAGCCGGTGCCGAAGTCGTCGATCGCCAGCTGTACGCCGAGACGCTTGAGGCCGTGGAGGACGGCGAGGGCCTCCTCGGTCTGGTTCATGATGAAGCTCTCGGTGATTTCCAGTTGCAGCCGCGACGGTTCCAGGCCGGACTGCTCCAGCAGTTGCTCGAGGCGTTCGATCAGTTGCGGCTGGCCGAGCTGGGCGCCGGCGAGGTTGACCGACAGCGGGCCGAACGGTGCGTGCAGCTTTTGCCATTCGCCCATCTGCTGGCAGGCGTGTTCCAGCACCCAGTCGCCGAGGGGCAGGATCAGGCCGCAATCCTCGGCGAGGGGGATGAAGCGCTCCGGGGAAATTTCCCCGAACAGCGGATGGTACCAGCGCACCAGCGCCTCGGCGCCGACCAGCAAGCCGCTCTCCAGGCTCAGCTTGGGTTGGTAGTAGAGCTGCAACTCGTCGCGCTCGAGGGCGCGGCGCAGTTCGGTTTCCAGCGCCATGCGCTCGGTGGCCAGGTAGGTCAGTTCGCGGGTGTAGTACTCGATGCGGCTGCGGCCCCGCGACTTGGCGCGGTACATGGCGGCGTCGGCGTTCTTCACCAGGGTCGGGGCGTCGTCGCCGTCCTTGGGGAACAGGGCGATGCCGACGCTGGCGCTGACGAAGAATTCATGACCGTCGGCCTGGAACGGCGCGGTGAAGGCATTCAGCAGCTTGCGCGCGACGTGCTCGGCGTCGCTTTCCTGGTGCAGGCCTGGGAGCAGGATGATGAATTCGTCGCCCCCCAGGCGGGCCACGGTATCGACGTCGCGCAACTGGTCGCGCAGGCGTTCGGCGATGGCCTTGAGCAGCAGGTCGCCGATGGGATGGCCGAGGCTGTCGTTGATGTGCTTGAAGCGGTCCAGGTCGATGAACAGCACGGCGCCGGGACGACTCTCTTCGCGGGCCTCGTCGAGGGCGTGATTGAGCCGGCTCTCGAACAGCAGGCGATTGGGCAGGCCGGTGAGCGGATCGTGGTGGGCCTGGTAGTCGAGCCGGGCCTGGGCGTACTTGAGGGTGGAGATATCGGCGAAGACGCCGACGAAGTGGGTGATCTCGCCCTGCGGATTGTGTACCGCGCTGATGGTCAGCCATTCGGGGTACAGCTCGCCGGTCTTGCGTCGGTTCCAGATCTCGCCCTGCCAGTGCCCGTCGCGCTCCAGCTGGTTCCACATGGCGAGGTAGAAGCTGGAGTCGTGTTGTCCGGAGGAGAGCAGGCTGGGCGAGCGTCCCAGCGCCTCCTGCTCGCTGTAGCCGGTGATCTCGCTGAAGGCGCGGTTGACCGCGGTGATGCGTTGGCGGGTATCGGTGATCATCACGCCTTCGGCGGTGCTTTCGAAGACGGTGGCGGCCTGCTGCAGCTTCTCCTGCATGAGCTGGCGCTCGGTGATATCGCGGGCGATGGTCAGCACGCAGTCCTCGCCATCGATGCTGATCCGGTGGGCGGACATCTCGCACTGGCGGATGCCACCGTTGCGGTCCCGTACAGGGGCGGTGAAGCCCTGGGTCAGGGTGTGGTGGCGTACCAGCGAGATCAGGCGCTTGCGGTCCTCGGTGTCGACCCACAGGCCGAGTTCGAGCGTGGAGCGGGAGATGACCTCGTCGCGGCGGTAGCCGGTGAGACGGGTGAAGCCTTCGTTCACGTCGATCAGCGTGCCGTCTTCGAGGCGGCTGATCAGCAGACCGTCGGGGTAGGCATGGAAGGCGTTGGCGAACTTCTCCTCGGAGATCCGCAGCAGTTCCTGGGTCTCCACCAGGTGGGTGATGTCGCGGATCACCACCACCAGCGCCGGGGTCTGGTCGAGGACCACGTGCTGGGCGCTGAGCAGCGCGCTGAAGGTACTGCCATTGCGGCGCCGCAGGGGCACCTCGAGGTTGGTCAGGTTGCCGTGGCCGAGCTTTTCCAGAACCTGCGGGCCCAGGCCGGGGAGTGCCCAGATGCCCAGTTCGGTGGCGGTCTTGCCGATGGCGTCGTCGGCGGCGATGCCGATCTGCTGCTCGAAGGTGTTGTTCACCGCGAGGAAGCGGCCGTCGGCGCCATTGGCCAGTACCACCATGTCCGGACAGTGGTGGAACACCGAAGCGAACTTCTGTTCGGACAGGCGCATGGCCTGCTCGGTGAGCTTGGCCTCGGTGATGTCGATCATCAGACCGCGCAGGAGCAGGTCCCGGCCTTGCGTGATCGGGGTGACCAGATCGCGAATCCAGACTACCCGGCCGTCGGCGGCGAGCATCCGGTAGTCGAAGCTGTGGTCGCGTCCGGCCTGGCTTTCGCTCATGCAGTAGTGGATGGCGTACTCGGCGTCCATGGGGTGCAGGGTCCGCTGCCAGAAGCCCGGCTGCAGCCATTCGCCGAGGGGATAGCCGAGCAGGCGTTCGGCGTGGGGCGAGACGTAGGTGAAGCGGTTCTTCTCGAGGCGCATTTCCCAGGCGATGGCATTCAGGCTTTCCACCAGTCCCCGGTAGTGCTGTTCGCTGTCGCGCAGTTCGCGCTCCAATTGCCGCCGGCGACTCACCTCGCGGCGCAGGCGGCGGTTCATGGCCAGCAGTATGGCGACCGAGACCAGGATCAGCAGGACGATGGGAAGGCCGTAGGTCGCCATCTCGCGCCAGGCCGGACGTCGGTCGAGCAGGCCGCCGACCCAGGGGGCCTGGAGTCGCTCGATCTCCTCGGCGCTGAGGTCGGCGAGGACCTTGTCGACGATTCCGGCGAGGATCGGTTGTCCGCGCGGCACGGCCATCGCCAGTTGGTAGCGGTATGGCGTCTCGCCGCTGATCTCCAGGCCGTTGAGCTTGAGCTGGCGGAGGTTCCATACGCTGGAGGCGAAGTCGCCGACGAAGGCGTCGGCCTGGCCGGTGGCCAGCGCCTGCAGGGCTGCCGCTACCGAAGGCAGCGGCAGCAGGGTGAGGTCGGGATGCTGGGCGATCAGCAGTTCGTGAGGAGCATAGTGGTCGACCACCGCGACCTTGAGTCCGTAGAGCTCGTCGATGCGCTTCGGCATCGGGCCGTTCTTGCGTGCCAGGATGATGATCGGGAAGTCCAGGTAGGGCCGGGTGAAGCTCAGATACTCCTGGCGCTCCGGGGTAGCCATGATGCCGGGCAGCAGGTCCAGCCGACCGTCCTTGGCCTGCTCCAGGACCTGCGTCCAGGTCTTCGGTTCGACAGGCGTCAGGCTGACGCCCAGGCGTTCCTGCAGCAGGCTGACGTAGCCGGCGGCGAGTCCCTGGTAGCGGCCCTGTTCGTCGCGGAACTCGAATGGCGGCCAGGAGGTGTCCACGCCCAGGCGGATGCTCGGGTGCTCGGCCAGCCAGGCCCGTTCCTCGGGCGTGAGCGTGAGGGCGCCGGCCAGCCCCGGCCAGCAGCAGGCCAGACACAGGAGAAGCACGGCCTGCAGACGCTGCATGAGGCGGTCTCGCGGTGGACGGGAATATAAGCGGAAGTGTAGACGCCGGGCGGCGGGGCAAGCGGCAAAGAAAAACCCCCGGTTTTTCAGGCCGGGGGTTCGTTCGTCACTCGTCGAGGAAGGAGCGCAGGTGCTCGCTTCGCGACGGATGGCGCAGCTTGCGCAACGCCTTGGCTTCGATCTGGCGGATCCGCTCGCGGGTCACATCGAACTGCTTGCCGACTTCCTCGAGGGTGTGGTCGGTGTTCATGTCGATGCCGAAGCGCATGCGCAGCACCTTGGCTTCCCGGGCAGTGAGGCCGGCGAGGACTTCGCGGGTGGATTCCTTGAGGCTCTCGCTGGTCGCCATCTCGATCGGCGACTGCATGGTGGAGTCCTCGATGAAATCGCCCAGGTGCGAATCTTCGTCGTCACCGATCGGGGTTTCCATGGAGATCGGCTCTTTGGCGATCTTCAGTACCTTGCGGATCTTGTCCTCAGGCATGTCCATGCGCTCGCCAAGCTCTTCCGGGGTGGGCTCGCGACCCATTTCCTGGAGCATCTGGCGGGAGATGCGGTTGAGCTTGTTGATCGTCTCGATCATGTGCACCGGGATGCGGATGGTGCGTGCCTGGTCGGCGATCGAACGGGTGATCGCCTGGCGAATCCACCAGGTGGCGTAGGTGGAGAACTTGTAGCCACGACGGTATTCGAACTTGTCCACCGCCTTCATCAGGCCGATGTTGCCTTCCTGGATCAGGTCGAGGAATTGCAGGCCGCGGTTGGTGTACTTCTTGGCGATGGAAATCACCAGGCGCAGGTTGGCCTCGACCATTTCCTTCTTCGCCCGGCGAGCCTTGGCTTCGCCGATCGACATCGCGCGGTTGATTTCCTTGATCTCGGCGACGGTCAGCTCGACCTCGCTTTCCAGGGCCGCCAGCTTCTGCTGGTTGCGCAGGATGTCGTCGCGCAGGCGCTCGATGGCCTCGGCGTACTTCGGCTTGCTCTTCAGGACGCTGTCGACCCACTTCTCGTCGGTCTCGTGGTTCGGGAACAGGCGCAGGAAGTCGGCACGCGGCATGCGCGCGTCACGCACGCAGAGCTGCATGATGGCGCGTTCCTGGGCGCGCACGCCTTCCAGGGCGGAGCGCACGCGGGCGACCAGGGCGTCGAACTGCTTGGGCACCAGCTTGATCGGCATGAACAGCTCGGCCAGGCCGGTGAGTTCGGCGGTGGCCTGCTTGCTGCCGCGACCGTGCTTCTTCAGGGCCTTCTTGGCCTTGTCGAGCTGCTCGGAGACCGCGGTGAAACGCAGGCGGGCTTCTTCCGGATCCGGACCGCCGTCGCCTTCGTCGTCGCTGTCGCTGCTGTCGTCGCTTTCTTCTTCCTCGTCGTCCTTCTCTTTCGAGTCGGCGGAATCGTCCTTCAGGTTGACCGGCTCCACCTCTTCGGCGGGCAGGCTGCCGTCATCGGGATCGATATAGCCGCTGAGGACGTCGGAGAGGCGACCGCCTTCGGCGACGATGCGATTGTAGTCGGCCAGGATGCTGTCCACCGTGCCCGGGAACTGGGCGATGGCGCTCATCACTTCGCGGATGCCTTCCTCGATGCGCTTGGCGATTTCGATCTCGCCTTCGCGGGTCAGCAGTTCCACGGTACCCATTTCACGCATGTACATGCGCACCGGGTCGGTGGTGCGACCGATGTCGCTTTCCACCGCGGCCAGGGCCGCTGCGGCTTCTTCCGCTGCGGCTTCGTCGGTATCCGCCTCGGCCAGCAACAGGGCATCCGCATCCGGGGCTGTCTCGAATACGTTGATCCCCATGTCGTTGATCATGCGGATGATGTCTTCCACCTGTTCCGGATCGGAAATATCCTCCGGCAGGTGGTCGTTGACCTCCGCGTAAGTCAGGTATCCCTGCTCACGGCCTCGGGCGATCAACTCTTTCAGACGAGATTGCTGTTGCGCTTTTCCGGACATAACACCCTATCCACTGAAGGTCTTGGCGGGCAAAAAATAAGCAGAGGATTATACCTGATGCCTGGGCTGAGGCGCCAGTTCAGCTCTGGGAAGGCGATGAAGCGGCAACACTGTAGTGCTCTCTGAGCAAGGCTTTCTCTTCATCGGTCAGTTCACTGTAGCTCTTCTGCATGACGCTGCGTAAACGCTCCTCCCGCTCGCCGAAACGCTGGCTCTCGGAGAGTTTAGTAATGGTGTCGAAGAACTGCTTTTCAAGGTTCTCCTGGACGATCAGCCACTCCTTCTCGCCCAGGGCCTGCAGCAGGCGGCCCTGGGGCGTGCCGTGCCAGCGCGCGATGAGTTGCATCGAGCTCTGCCGCGGGTTCTTCTGCAGGGCTTCCAGCAGGGACACCAGCAACTGGGCGTAGGTATCCTGCTCCCTGGCGAGGGTGCCCGCATCGTCGACCTTCAAGGCCAACTGCGGATGATGCAGCAAGGTGCGCAGGGCGTTGAGGGTGGTGGACTCCACGCTTACCGGCGTTCGTTGCGGAGCCTTGAAGTCGCCGCGGCCGCCTTTGTCCCACTTCTTCTTGCCATCCCACTTCTTGCCGTCCCAGGGCTTCTTGTCCTTGTTCCAGCTCTTGCGCGGTTGCGCCTCGCCATAGCCTGGCGCAGCGTCGAACGGCGCATGGGAGGGCTCGTTCTCGTAGTAGGCGCTGGCGGCGAAATAGTCGTCGCCGTCCAAGGTGCCGCTCGCTCCGTGATCCATGGACGACGGCGGCGGGCTGTGGTGCGCCAGTTGTCCGATGTTTTCGCCGGACAGGCCGGTGATTTCCGACAGACGTTGCCGCATCAGCAGGCGCAGGTTGTTCCCGGGAATCTTCTCCAGCAGCGGCGCGGCGAGGGTCGCCAGGTGGGCCTTGCCTTCCAGGGTGGCGGGGTCGGCCTCGAGCATCAGTTGCTGGAAGAAGTACTCCGCCAGCGGCTGGGCCTGCTGGGTGATGCGTGCGCGGAAGGCATCCTCGCCCTCGGCGCGTACCAGGCTGTCCGGGTCCTCCCCCTCGGGGAGGAACAGGAAGCGCACGCGCTTGCCGTCCTGCAGGTTCGGCAGCACCGACTCCAGGGCGCGCCAGGCCGCCTTGCGGCCGGCCTGGTCGCCGTCGAAACAGAACAGGATGCTCGGCACCAGGCGGAACAGGCGCTTGATGTGTTCCTCGCTGGTCGCCGTGCCGAGGGTCGCCACCGCGTTGCGGATGCCTTGCTGGGCCAGGGCGATGACATCCATGTAGCCCTCGACCACCATGATCTCGTCGAGGTCGCGATTCTTCTGCCGGGCCTCGTAGAGTCCGTAGAGTTCCTGGCCCTTGTGGAAGACCGGAGTCTCCGGGGAGTTCAGGTACTTCGGCTTGTCGTCGCCGAGCACCCGGCCGCCGAAGGCGATGATCCGCCCCCGGCTGTCGCGGATCGGGAACATCACGCGATCGCGGAAGCGGTCGTAGCGCTTGCCGGTGTCGCTGTTCTCCACCAGCAGGCCGGCGTCGAGCATGGCCTTGAGTTGCAGGTTGTCGCCACCCAGGTGCTTGAGCAGGTTGTCCCAGCCGGGCGGGGCGAAGCCGAGGCCGAAGTCGCGGGCGATCTCGCCGGTCAGGCCGCGGCCCTTCAGGTAGTTCACCGCGGCCTTGCGCGCCGGGTGGCTTTTCAGCGCCTGCTTGTAGAACTCGGCGGCGGCGCTGAGCAGCGGATAGAGCGGCGAGTCGGTCGGCTGGCGCGGCGTGTGCCCGCGTCCGCCGCGTTCCTCGCGCGGCACGTCCATGCCGGCACGCTTGGCCAGTTCCTCGACCGCCTGGGGGAACTCCAGCTGGTCGTGGTCCATGACGAAGCCGAGCGCGTTGCCGCCGGCGCCGCAGCCGAAGCAGTAGTAGAACTGCTTGTCCGGGCTGACGGTGAACGAGGGAGTCTTTTCCTTGTGGAACGGGCAGCAGGCGCTGTAGTTCTTGCCGGTTTTCTTCAGCTGGATGCGCGAACTCACCACCTCGACGATGTCGGTGCGGTTCAGCAGGTCATCGATGAAGCTTTGCGGTATCAGGCCGGCCATGGTGTTCTCGAAAACGACGGCGCGTGGGCGCAGAGCGGCAGCATAGCAATTATCGCCGGGCCGATCAGGCCGGCGCGGTGTTTCAGGAGGAGAGGCGCGCCTTCAGGCGCTGGCTGACCTGTGCCATGTCGACGCGACCCTGGACCTGTGGTCGCAGCAGGTTCATCGCCTTGCCCATGTCCTGCGGACCCTGGGCGCCGCTGTCGACGATGCTGCGCTCGATCAGGGCGTCGATCTCGTGGTCGTCCAGGGGCTTGGGCATGAAGTCCTGGAGCACGAGGATCTCGGCGGCCTCGACCTCGGCGAGGTCCTGGCGGCCGGCGTCGCTGAACTGGCGCTGGGCGTCGCGGCGCTGCTTGATCATCCGGTCGAGGATCAGCAGGGCTCGGGCGTCATCCACCTCGATGCGTTCGTCGACTTCGACGCGCTTGATGTCCGCGAGGGCCAGGCGCAACGTGGTCAGCCGCGGCTTGTCCTGGGCGCGCATGGCGACCTTGACGGCGTCGAGGAGGCGGGATTTGATTTCGCTCATGGCGGAAAGCCGAAAGCCCGGCCGAGGCCGGGCTGAGGCACGATCACTGACGCGTGGGCGTCGAGTGGATCAGTACAGGCGCTCGCGACGGCGCTGTTCGCGCTGTACTTTCTTCGCGTGGCGCTTCACTGCGGCAGCGGCCTTGCGCTTGCGCTCGGCAGTGGGCTTCTCGTAGAACTCGCGGCTGCGAACTTCAGCCAGTACACCTGCTTTTTCGCAGGAGCGCTTGAAACGACGCAGGGCTACGTCGAAGGGTTCGTTCTCTTTTACTTTGACGGCTGGCATCCAGGTCGTACCTTCACTGATTACCGGGGGTTGAACGTACTCCGGCAAGGTGGCGCGGATACGTCGGTTTTCAAGGGTTGCGGATATTAACGGTTCGGCCGGAGGAATGCAAAGCCTCCGATCGAAAAACACTGGTCTGGCGCAAAGCCGCCGATTATCATGCGCGGCTTCGTATTTGCCAAGCTCTAAGGCTCAAGCCCATGCGCGTGCTGGGACTGGAAACGTCCTGCGACGAAACCGGCGTCGCCCTTTACGACAGCGAACGCGGCCTGCTGGCCGACGCGCTGTTCAGTCAGATCGACCTCCATCGCGTCTACGGCGGCGTCGTACCCGAGCTGGCCTCGCGCGACCACGTCAAGCGCATGCTGCCGCTGATCCGCCAGGTGCTCGACGAGTCCGGCTGCACGCCGGCGGATATCGACGCGATCGCCTATACCGCCGGTCCCGGCCTGGTCGGCGCCCTGCTGGTGGGGGCTTCCTGTGCCCAGGCGATGGCCTTCGCCTGGGGCGTGCCGGCGGTCGGCGTGCACCACATGGAAGGGCACCTGCTGGCGCCGATGCTGGAAGAGCAGCCACCGCGGTTCCCGTTCGTCGCCTTGCTGGTTTCCGGCGGTCACACCCAGTTGGTGCGGGTGGACGGCATCGGTCGCTACCAGTTGCTTGGCGAATCGGTGGACGATGCCGCCGGCGAAGCCTTCGACAAGACCGCCAAGCTGATCGGCCTGGGCTATCCCGGCGGTCCGGAAATCGCCCGCCTGGCGGAGTTCGGCACTCCTGGCCGCTTCGTGTTCCCGCGGCCGATGACCGATCGCCCCGGCCTGGACTTCAGCTTCAGTGGGCTCAAGACCTTTACCCTGAACACCTGGCAGCGTTGCGTCGAGGCCGGCGACGACAGCGAGCAGACCCGCTGCGACATCGCCCTGGCGTTCCAGACCGCGGTGGTCGAGACCCTGCTGATCAAGTGCCGTCGCGCCTTGAAGCAGACCGGCCTGAAGAACCTGGTGATCGCCGGCGGTGTCAGCGCCAACCAGGCGCTGCGCAGCGGCCTGGAAAAGATGCTCGGCGAAATGAAGGGGCAGGTGTTCTACGCCCGCCCGCGCTTCTGCACCGACAATGGCGCGATGATCGCCTACGCCGGCTGCCAGCGCCTGCTCGCCGGCCAGCATGACGGCCCGGCGATCAGCGTCCAGCCGCGCTGGCCGATGGAGTCGCTGCCGGCGGTCTGAGTGGCTGCCAGGTCGCAGTCAGGCAGGTGTCGATGACGCAGCTGGGCCAGACTGCATGAAGTTTTTTCCTTTTATGGATTAGAAATGCCGTTCGCGGCCGGCGAACAGATCGCGTAAGTTGGCGCGGTGCCGCCAGACGATCAGGCCGGTCAGCACGGTCATCGGCAGCAGCGCTCCGGGCTGCTGCCAGGCCAGCAACGGCAGGGTCAGCGGGGTGGCCACCAGCGAGGCGAGCGAGCTGGTGCGCGACAGCTTGAAGGTCAGCAGCCAGGCCGCTGCGGCCAGCAGTACGGCCGGCGGATAGAGGCCGAGGAGCATGCCCGCGGCGGTGGCGACACCCTTGCCGCCGCGGAAGTTGAAGTACAGCGGATACAGGTGGCCGATCACTGCGGCGATGCCGACCCAGGCCTCCTCCATCACGCCGAGCCCCAGCCAGCGGGCGACCAGCACCGGCAACAGGCCTTTGCCGACGTCGCCGAGCAGGGTCAGGATGGCGAGTTTCTTCCCGGCGACGCGCAGCATGTTGGTCGCGCCGGGGTTGCCGGAACCGCTGGCGCGCGGGTCCTGGGTGCCGAACCAGCGGCTGAGCAGGACGGCGAAGGAGAGGGAACCGAGCAGGTAGGCGAGGATCGCCAGTAGCCAGACCATGGATTCCACCGAGGACGAGGATGTCCTCGATTCTAACGGGGCGGCGCACGCTTGTCGTGGCATCCCTTGGAGCGGGTAGCGAAGTGGACAGAGTTTTTATCGAAGGCTTGGAGGTCGATACCGTCATCGGCGTGTACGACTGGGAGCGCGGCATCCGTCAGTGCCTGCGCCTGGACCTGACCCTGGGCTGGGACAACCGTCCGGCCGCCGCGGGCGACGATCTCGCCCTGGCGCTGGACTATGCCGCGTTGTCCGAGCGGGTGCAGGAATTCGCCCGGGAATCGCATTTCCAGTTGGTGGAAACCTTCGCCGAGCGCCTCGCCGAGGTACTGATGGGCGAGCGCGGCATTCCCTGGCTGCGCATCCGCGTGACCAAGCCCGGCGCGGTGCCGGCGGCCCGTGGCGTTGGCGTGGAGATCGAACGCGGATGTCGCTGATCCCGGTCTACCTCGGCCTCGGCAGCAATGTCGAGCGTGAGCGCCACCTGCATGCCGGCCTCGATGCGCTGGCCGGTTTCCTTCATGACCTGCGTTGCTCGCCGGTGTTCGAGAGCGAGCCGGTGGGTATCAAGAGCGGGCCGTTCTTCAACCTGGTGGTGTCTGCCCGCACCGATCTGCCGCTGGCCGAACTGAGCCTGCGACTCAAGCACATCGAGGCCGACAATGGCCGCTATGCGCCAGAGCGCAAGGGGCTGCCGCTGGATATCGACGTGCTGTTCTACGGCGACCTGGTGGGCGATTTCGATGGCCTGGTGCTGCCGCGCGCCGAAGTGCTGAAGAACGCTTTCGTGCTCTGGCCCTTGTCCGAGCTGGCGCCGAACCTGGAGCATCCGGTCGCCCGCCAGCCGCTGGGCGATCTCTGGCGCGAGGCGAGGATCCAGCAGAAGCTCTGGCCGGCGCCATTCGAATGGCGTGGCCAGGCGTTGACTCCCGAAGCGCTGCTTCAGGCCTTTCCGCGTTCTTCCTTGTAGGCCTTGAGTGCGGCGAGGCGCGCACGCTTCAGCGCCTCGCCCAGTTCCGCGCCCTTCAAGCCCTTTTCCACCAGCGGCTTCACGCTGACTGCCCGCGCTGCCTGCGCCGCGCCGAGCAGGTAGGCGGCCTGCGGATAGTCGCGCTGTTCCAGGCCGAGGCGGCCGCGCGCGTCCATCTCGCTGGCGGCGACGAACTCCTCGAAACGCTGCGGGCGGCGATACACGTCGAAGCTCTGCAACAGCTCCAGCAGTGTATTCGGGCGCAGCTCCAGCGCCCGGTGGGCATGGGTGTGGTACTCGCCCACCAGGCGCGCCAGTTCCTGGCAGTCGCGCGGCACCCTGAAGCGCTGGTTCACCGCATCGATCAACGGCACGCCGCGAGCCTCGTGGGCGATATGGCGGGGCCAGTCCGCTTCGCTGGTGAGTCCCTTGCCCAGGTCGTGCAGCAGGCAGGCCCAGCGTACGCTGAGCGGCTGCCGGTGGCGGGCGCATTGCTGCAATACCGACAGGACATGGACGCCGGTATCGATTTCCGGATGGTGGGCCGCCGGCTGCGGTACGCCGAATAGCGCCTCGACTTCCGGGATCAGTTCGGCCAGGGCGCCGCAGTCGTGCAGGACCTGGATGAAGACCTCGGGGTTGGGTTCCATCAGGGCTCGGGAAATTTCCTTCCAACTGCGCTCCGGGGTCAGCGCCTGCAACTCGCCGGATTCCGCCAGTTGGCGCATCAGGGCGAGGGTTTCGGCGGCGACCCGGAAGCCCAGGCCGGCGTAGCGGGCGGCGAAGCGCGCTACGCGCAGGACCCGCAGGGGATCCTCGGCGAACGCCGGGGAAACGTGGCGCAGCAGGCGCGCCTCGAGGTCGGCCTGGCCGCCGTAGGGGTCTATTACCCGGCCCTGTTCGTCCTCGGCCATGGCGTTGATGGTCAGGTCACGGCGAGTCAGGTCTTCCTGCAGGGTCACGTCGGGGCTGGCATGGAAGGTGAAGCCGCCGTAGCCGCGCCCGCTCTTTCGCTCGGTGCGCGCCAGGGCGTATTCCTCGCCGCTCTGCGGATGAAGGAAGACCGGGAAGTCGGCGCCCACCGGGCGGTAGCCGCGGGCGAGCATCTCGTCGCTGCTGGCACCGACCACCACCCAGTCGATATCGGTGACCGGACGGCCGAGAAGGCGATCGCGCACGGCGCCGCCGACCTTGTAAATCTGCATGGGAATCCTCCGCGTGATAGGCGGAAGTCTACCCCAGGGTGTCCTAGCGGGCGCGTGGAAGCTGCCGGAGCAAGGCGCCGACCGCCAGTTCGAGCTGTTCCGGATTGGCCCTGGCGGGGCTGAGGCCGGTGCTTACCATGCCTTCCCAGAGAACGCGCTCCTCCAGGTCGACCAGGCGCACGCGCAATGTTCCGGTTTCGTCGCGCAGGCGGTGGATCGCCAGATAAGGCCCCATGCCGGAGGTGGGCGGAAGGTCGGGGCGGAATTCCAGCGGTGCGTCGCGCAGCGCCAGCCAGTAGTAGACGCGGAATTGCGGGGTAGCGCTCTCGTGGTAGCCGTGGGCCGCCAGCCCCTGGCGCAGCTCTGCGTTTATCAGCGGATAGCGGTTGCGGTAGGGCAGGGCGTCGACCGCCTGTTCCGGCGGCATCAACTGGAAACCTTGCAGGCCGGGCAATCCGGCGCTGGCCGGATGGGTCACCCGGGCGCTGGGGATGTGGCTGGCGCAGGTGGCCAGGACGAGGCAGAGCAGGACGATGGCGAACAGGCGCATGGCGGCTCCCGTGGACGGCCGGCTTCTTGTTCTGCTGTGGGTGGCCCCGACCGTGCCGGCATGCTGGCCGGCGGTCGGGGCGGACGTCAACCGATCAAATGGGCGGGATGATCAGGTCCAGGCGCGGGTAGCCTTCCTCGCCCTCGCTGGCGCCCTTGGGCGGCATGTGGTGGGTCTGCACGAGCTGGTCGCCCTGCAGGGTCTCCAGGTGGATATCGAAGCCCCACAAGCGATGCAGGTGCTTGAGCACGTCGGCGGTGGAGTCGCTCAGCGGCTGGCGGTCGAACTGCTGGTGGCGCAGGGTCAGCGAGCGGTCGCCGCGACGGTCGACGTTCCAGATCTGGATGTTCGGCTCGCGGTTGCCGAGGTTGTACTGCGCCGCCAGGGTCTCGCGGATGGTGCGGTAGCCGGCTTCGTCGTGGATCGCCGCGACCAGCAGGTCGTCCTTCTGGTCGTCGTCGAGAATGCTGAACAGCTTCAGGTCGCGAATCACCTTGGGCGAGAGGAACTGGAGGATGAAGCTTTCGTCCTTGAAGCTCTTCATGGCGAACTTCAGTGTGGCCAGCCAGTCGCTGCCGGCGATATCCGGGAACCAGCGGCGATCCTCGTCGGTAGGATCCTCGCAGATGCGGCGGATGTCGCGGTACATGGCGAAGCCCAGGGCGTAGGGGTTGATGCCGCTGTAGTAGGGGCTGTCGAAGGACGGCTGGTAGACCACGCTGGTGTGGTATTGCAGGAACTCCATCATGAAGCCGTCGTTGACCAGGCCTTCGTCGTAGAGATCGTTGAGCAGCGTGTAGTGCCAGAAGGTCGCCCAGCCTTCGTTCATCACCTGGGTCTGGCGTTGCGGGTAGAAATACTGGGCGATCTTGCGCACGATGCGGATCACCTCACGCTGCCAGGGCTCCAGCAGCGGCGCGTTCTTCTCGATGAAGTAGAGGATGTTCTCCTGCGGCTCGCTCGGATAGCGCGCCATGGATTGTTCCTTGTCCTTGCCGCCGACGCGCGGGATGGTCCGCCAGAGGTCGTTGACCTGGCGCTGGATCAGTTCCTCGCGCTCCTTCTGCCGCTGCCGCTCCTCTTCCGCGGAAATCGGGTAGGGCCGCTTGTAGCGGTCGACACCGTAGTTCATCAGGGCGTGGCAGGAGTCGAGCAGGTCTTCCACCGCGTCGATCCCGTAGCGCTCCTCGCACTGCATGATGTACTGCTTGGCGAACACCAGGTAATCGATGATCGAACTGGCATCGGTCCAGGTGCGGAACAGGTAGTTGCCCTTGAAGAAACTGTTGTGCCCGTAGCAGGCGTGGGCGATCACCAGCGCCTGCATGCACTGGGTGTTTTCCTCCATCAGGTAGGCGATGCAGGGGTCGGAGTTGATCACGATCTCGTAGGCCAGGCCCATCTGGCCACGCTTGTAGTTCTTTTCCGTACTGAGGAAGTGCTTGCCGTAGGACCAGTGGTTATAGCCGATCGGCATGCCCACCGAGGCGTAGGCGTCCATCATCTGCTCGGCGGTGATCACCTCGATCTGGTTCGGATAGGTATCCAGGGCATAGCGCTCGGCGATCCTGCTGATTTCCCGGTCGTACTGCTGGATCAGCTCGAAAGTCCATTCCGAGCCGGTGGCGATGGGCTGGCGCTTGCTCATGCGACGAGCCTCCTCTGGAACAGCTCGCGGAACACCGGGTAGATGTCCGATGCCGAGACGATCTGCTGCTGGGCGAAGCTGTCTTCGAAGGCTTCGCGCACGCGCTCGTACTCGAACCACAGGGCCTGGTGTTCGCGCGGGGTGATCTCGACGTAGGTGTAGTACTGGACGAACGGCATGATCTGCTTGAGGAGGATGTCCCGGCACACCGGCGAGTCGTCGTTCCAGTTGTCGCCGTCCGAGGCCTGGGCGGCGTAGATGTTCCACTCATGGGTCGGATAACGCTCGGCCATGATCTCCTGCATCATCTTCAGCGCGCTGGAGACGATGGTGCCGCCGGTCTCGCGGGAGTAGAAGAACTCCTCCTCGTCGACCTCGCGGGCGCTGGTGTGGTGGCGGATGAACACCACTTCGATCTTCTCGTAGTTCCGCTTGAGGAACAGGTAGAGCAGGATGAAGAAGCGCTTGGCGATGTCCTTGGTCGCCTGGGTCATCGAGCCGGAGACGTCCATCAGGCAGAACATCACCGCCTTGGAGGTGGGGTTGGGCTGCTTGACCAGCAGGTTGTACTTGAGATCGAAGGTATCGAGGAACGGTACCCGGTCGATGCGCGCGCGGAGCCTGGCGATTTCCAGTTCGAGTTCCTGGATATCGCCGAGATTGTCCGGCTCTTCGCGCTTGATCCGCTCCAGTTCCTTCAGCGCCGCGCGCAGCTTGGCCCGGCTGCCGCCGGACAGCGCGATGCGCCGCGCATGGGCCGAGCGCAGGGTGCGGACGATGTTGATGCGCGACGGGTTGCCGTCGTTGCTGATGCCGGCGCGGACGGTCTTGAAGGTGTCGGTGCCGGTGATGTGGCGCTTGACCAGGTTGGGCAGCTCCAGGTCCTCGAACATGAAGTCGAGGAACTCCTCCTGGGTGATCTGGAAGACGAAGTCGTCCATGCCTTCGCCGCTGTTGCTGGCCTTGCCGCCGCCGCGGCCACCCCCGCCGCCGGATGGGCGGGCGATGTGCTCGCCGGCGGTGAATTCCTTGTTGCCGGGGTGGACGACGGTCTGCCGCCCGCCGCGGCCATGGTGTAGCACCGGTTCGTCGATATCGCGCCCGGGAATGCTGATCTGCTCGCCGTGCTCCATGTCGGTGATGGAACGCCGGCTGACGGCCTCCTCGACGGCCTTCTTGATGTGTTCACGGTAGCGCCTCAGGAAGCGCTGGCGGTTCACCGTGCTCTTGTTCTTGCCGTTCAGACGCCGGTCGATGACGTAGCTCATGAATGCTCCTCAGGGCCTGTGGCGCCCCGCCGGAGCGGAGGCGCCGAGGTCCGAATGCGACGGCGACCGGTACGGTCGCAGCGACCGTACCGATGGCAGACTACTGCGACTTGCGAACCCGCAGGTACCATTCCGACAGCAGGCGGACCTGCTTCTCGGTGTAGCCGCGCTCGACCATGCGTTTGACGAAGTCGTTGTGCTTCTGCTGGTCCTCCTTGCTGGCCTTGGCGTTGAAGCTGATGACCGGAAGCAGGTCCTCGGTGTTGGAGAACATCTTCTTCTCGATCACCACGCGCAGCTTCTCGTAGGACAGCCAGCTCGGGTTCTTGCCGTTGTTGCCGGCGCGGGCGCGCAGCACGAAGTTGACGATCTCGTTGCGGAAGTCCTTCGGGTTGCTGATGCCCGCGGGTTTCTCGATCTTCTCCAGTTCCTCGTTGAGAGCGGCGCGGTTGAGGATCTCGCCGGTTTCCGGGTCGCGGTATTCCTGGTCCTGGATCCAGAAGTCGGCGTACAGCACATAGCGGTCGAAGATGTTCTGACCGTATTCGCTGTAGGACTCCAGGTAGGCGGTCTGGATTTCCTTGCCAATGAACTCGACGTAGCGCGGCGCCAGGTATTCCTTGATGAAACGCAGGTAGCGCTCGCGGGTTTCCGGCTGGAACTGTTCCTGCTCGATCTGCTGTTCGAGGACGTAGAGCAGGTGCACCGGGTTGGCCGCTACCTCGTGCGGGTCGAAGTTGAATACCTTGGAGAGGATCTTGAAGGCGAAGCGGGTGGAAAGCCCGGCCATGCCTTCGTCGACCCCGGCCGAGTCGCGGTATTCCTGGATCGACTTGGCCTTGGGATCGGTATCTTTCAGGTTTTCGCCGTCATATACCCGCATCTTCGAGTAGATATTCGAGTTTTCCGGCTCTTTCAGCCTCGACAGCACGGAGAACTGCGAGAGCATCTTCAGGGTGTCCGGCGCGCAGTGGGCATGCGCCAGCGAGCTGTTGACCAGCAACTTGTCGTAGATCTTGATCTCGTCCGCCACGCGCAGGCAGTACGGCACCTTGACGATGTAGATGCGGTCGATGAAGGCCTCGTTGTTCTTGTTGTTGCGGAAGCTGTGCCATTCCGACTCGTTGGAGTGAGCCAGGATGATGCCGCTGTAGGGCAGGGCGCCGAGGCCTTCGGTGCTGTTGTAGTTGCCTTCCTGGGTCGCGGTCAGCAGCGGGTGCAGGACCTTGATCGGGGCCTTGAACATCTCGACGAATTCCATCAGGCCCTGGTTGGCCCGGCAGAGGGCGCCCGAGTAGCTGTAGGCGTCCGCGTCATTCTGCGGGTATTCCTCCAGCTTGCGGATGTCGACCTTGCCGACCAGCGCGGATATGTCCTGGTTGTTCTCGTCGCCGGGCTCGGTCTTGGCGATGGCGATCTGGTTGAGGATCGAGGGGTACAGCTTGACCACGCGGAACTGGCTGATGTCGCCGCCGAACTCGTTGAGGCGCTTGGTTGCCCAGGGCGACATGATCGAGCGCAGGTAGCGCCTCGGGATGCCGTAGTCCTCCTCGAGGATGGCGCCGTCTTCGTCGGGGTTGAACAAGCCCAGCGGCGACTCGAAGACCGGCGAGCCCTTGATCGCGTAGAAGGGCACCTTCTCCATCAGTTGCTTGAGTTTTTCCGCCAGGGAGGATTTACCGCCGCCGACCGGGCCGAGCAGGTAAAGGATCTGCTTCTTCTCCTCCAGGCCCTGGGCCGCATGGCGGAAGAACGCGACGATCTGGTCGATGCATTCCTCCATGCCGTGGAAGTCGGCGAACGCCGGGTAGCGGCGAATCACCTTGTTGGAGAAGATCCGCGACAGCCTGGAGTCCACCGAGGTGTCCAGCAATTCCGGCTCGCCGATCGCCATCAGCAGGCGCTCGGCGGCAGAGGCATAGGCTGTCTTGTCTTGCTTGCAGAGGTCGAGATATTCCTGGAGGGAATATTCCTCTTGGCGGGTCGCTTCGAAGCGTTCCTGGAAGTGACTGAAAATGCTCATGACGTCTCCTCGCTCGATGCAGTGAGCCGGCGCGGGATCGGTCGTGCGGGTGCGGGGGGGCCGCCAGCCAGGCCGGCGAGAATCCCCCAGACTCCGTCGCTGCACGGTGCTTCCCTTTCCGCCAGCGCTCCTAACGGTCACAGCCGATGGCCCGGAAGCCGGTGTGCCGGCTCTCCCCTGTTTTGGATGGCCTGAGGAAAAGAATAGTTCGTTCTGGACGGAGTAAAGGAAGAAAGGCGAGAGAAGTTACAGTTTTTTTGGCGGGGTAGCGGCGTGGCCTACTCCGCTTCGCCGCTGCTGGTATCCGCGGGATAGACGCTGCGCCATAGCTCGAAGCCGCCGTCGAGGCTGTAGACGTCGCTGAAGCCCTGCTGGATGAAATAGGCGGCGGCGCTCTGGCTGGAGTTGCCGTGGTAGCAGACCACCACCAGCGGAGCGTCGAGGTCGGCGGCGGCGATGAAGTCCGCCACCGAGTGGTTGTCGATGTGCCGCGAGCCGCTGATATGGCCGACAGCGAAGCTCTGCGGGTCGCGGATGTCGACCACCTGGGCGCCGTTTTCGCGGAGCTGGCGGACCTGTTCGGGGGCGATGCGCTGGAAGGTGTCGCTCATGTCGGGGTACCTGTGTACAGGGCGTCCACCGGACGCCGGGGATTCATGCGGGCGTGGCGGCGGGTCTGGCCAGCGCGCGCTGTTCGGCGCAATCGCAGCTCAGGCGTTCGCCGCTGTCGACGTTCAACAGGGTCATCCGCGCGCCCCAGACGCAGCCGGTATCCAGGGCGAACAGGCCGGGCTCGTCGCAGTGGCCTTCGAGGGCCGCCCAGTGGCCGAAGATGATCTTCTCGCCGCGGGTCTTGCGCGAAGGGAAGCTGAACCAAGGGGCGTAGCCGGGCGGCGCGGTGTCGAGGCCTTCCTTGCTCTTCAGGTCGAGCTTGCCATCTTCGGTGCAGAAACGCATACGGGTGAAGTAGTTGGTGATCACCCTCAGGCGGTCGATGCCATGCAGCTTCTTGTCCCACTTGGCCGGCTCGTTGCCGTACATGCCGTCGAGGAACAGCGGCAGGCGCTGGTCGTCGCGCAATGCTTGCTCCACCTCGGCTGCGCGCAGGCGGGCTTTTTCCAGGCTCCACTGCGGGGGGATGCCGGCATGCACCAGGGCGACCTTGCGTTGTTCGTCGTAGTGCAGCAGCGGCAGGCGACGCAGCCAGTCGAGCAGTGGCTCGCGGTCCGGCGCCTCGAGGATTTCCCGCAGCGTGTCGGACTTCTTCAGGCGCTCGGACTTGTGCGCCACCGCCAGCAGGTGCAGGTCGTGGTTGCCCAGGACGCTGACCACCGACTCGCGCATGGCATAGAGGAAGCGCAGCGTCTCCAGGGACTGCGGGCCGCGGTTGACCAGGTCGCCGACCAGCCACAGGCGGTCCTTGGTCGGGTCGAAGGCGACGCGCTCCAGCAGGCATTTCAGGGGATCCAGGCAACCCTGCAGGTCGCCTACCGCGTAGACCGCCATCAGTGCAGCGCTCCCGGTACGGCCAGGCGAAACACCGGGATCGCGGCGTCGAAGGCGATTCCGTCGCTGCCGAGCATCTGATAGCTGCCGCGCATGCTGCCGACCCGGGTCGCCAGCACCGTGCCGCTGGTGTAGGTGTGTTGCGCGCCGGGGGCGATCAGCGGTTGCTCGCCGACCACGCCGGCGCCGCGAACTTCCTGGGTACGGCCGTCGCCGTCGGTGATGATCCAGTGGCGCGACAGCAGTTGGGCCGGAACCTCGCCCTGATTCTCGATGGTCACCGTGTAGGCGAAGGCGAAACGGTTCTGCTCCGGGGCGGACTGTTCCGGAAGGTAGCGGGTGTCGACCCTGACGTTGACCTGGTGCTGGGTATCGCTCATACGGCTTGCCTGATTCCTGACGAGTGTCTCACCAGACTAACGATTGCCTGGCAGCTCGGCCAGCCGGTTGGCCAGGCGGACGAATGCGGCCAGGTCGAGTTGTTCGGGACGAAGGGTCGGATCGACCTCTGCGGCCTCGATGTCCTCGACGCTCAGGAGAGGCTTGAGGGTGTTGCGCAGGGTCTTGCGGCGCTGGTTGAAGGCCTCGCGGACCACCCGTTCGAGCAGTTTCGGGTCGCGTGCCGGATGGGGCGGCTCGGCGAAGGGGGTGAGACGGACGATGGCCGAGTCGACCTTGGGCGGCGGGTTGAACGCGCCGGGGCCGACGTTGAACAGGTGCTCCACCCGACAGTGATACTGGACCATGATCGAGAGCCGGCCCCAGTCTCCGCCGCCCGGCGTGGCCGCCAGGCGCTCGACCACTTCCTTCTGCAGCATGAAGTGCATGTCCTCGATCACCGGCGCGTGCTCCAGCAGATGGAAGATCAGTGGCGTGGAGATGTTGTAGGGCAGGTTGCCGACCACTCGCAGCTTCTCGCCGCTCTCCACCAGCGAGGTGAAATCGAACTTGAGGGCGTCGCCCTGGTGCAGGCTGAAGCGCGACTCGAGGCCGAATTTCAGCTTCAACAGGGGGATCAGGTCCTGGTCGAGCTCGATCACGTCCAGGCGTGCGCCGCTGCCCAGCAGTCCCTCGGTCAGGGCGCCCTGGCCCGGGCCGATCTCCAGCAGGCGCTGACCCTCGCGGGCATGGATGGCACGGAGGATGCGGTGAATCACCCCGGCATCGTGCAGGAAGTTCTGGCCGAAGCGCTTGCGCGCGCGGTGTTGGTAAAGCTCGGACATTGGAAACGGTTCCAGGCTGCGGGCCCCAGGCCAAGGCGGGAGGCGCGGATGCGAAAGGGCGCCATTTTAACAGCGAAGCGTCGGGCCGGCAGGGCTAAACGATGGCCGACCGCCGTCAGCAGCGGCTGGCCGCCATCTGGTAGGCGGTTTCCAGGGCGACCTGCAGGCTGCCGCTATCGATGCGGCCGCTGCCGGCCAGGTCGAGGGCGGTACCGTGGTCGACAGAGGTGCGGATGATCGGCAGGCCGAGGGTCACGTTCACGGCGGCACCGAAGCCCTTGTACTTGAGCACGGGGAGGCCCTGGTCGTGGTACATCGCCAGCACCGCGTCGCAATGCTCCAGGTGCTTGGGAGTGAAGAGGGTGTCGGCCGGCAGCGGGCCGATCAGGTCAAGACCTTCGCCACGCAGGCGCTCGAGGCAGGGTTCGATCACCTCGATCTCTTCCCGGCCCAGGTGACCGCCTTCGCCGGCGTGCGGGTTGAGTCCGCAGACCAGGATGCGCGGATGGGCGATGCCGAACTTGTCGCGCAGGTCGGCGTGGAGGATGCGCGCGACCCGGGACAGGCGCTCGTCGCTAATGGCGTCGGCGACCTCGCGCAGCGGCAGGTGGGTGGTCGCCAGGGCAACGCGCAGGCCACGAGTGGCCAGCATCATCACCACCTGGGCGGTGTGGGTGAGGTCGGCGAGGAATTCGGTATGGCCGGAAAAGGGGATGCCGGCTTCGTTGATCACGCCCTTGTGCACCGGTGCGGTGATCATCCCGGCGAAGTGCCCGTCGAGGCAGCCCTGGCCGGCGCGGGTCAGGGTTTCCAGGACGTAGGCGGCGTTGGCTCGGTCCAATTGCCCGGGCCGGACCGGGGCGGCCAGGGGCGTATCCCATATGTACAGTTGGCCGGCCTTGGCCGGTCGCTCTGGCCAGGCGGCCGGGGAAACGTCCTTAAGGTCGATCGCCAGGCCCAGTTGGCCGGCGCGCTCTTGCAGGAGCGTGCGGCTGGCGATGGCGATCAGGGGGTGGGGCTGGGCGGAGCGGGCGAGCAGCAGACACAGATCGGGTCCGATACCTGCCGGCTCGCCTGGAGTGAGCGCGAAGCGCAGGCTCACTGCTTGATTTCCACGTAGGCCTCGTCGCGGATCTGCCGCAGCCAGGCTTGCAGTTCCTCGTCGTACTTGCGGTTGCGCAGTACGCTTACCGCCTGCTGCTCGCGGAACTTCTCGCTGCTGTCGGTGGCGCGACGGCCGAGGACCTGCAGGATGTGCCAGCCGAACTGCGAGCGGAACGGCTTGGACAGCTCGCCCTGCGGGGTATCGTTCATCACCTGGCGGAACTCGGGCACTAGGGCTTCCGGATCGATCCAGTTCAGGTCGCCGCCGTTGAGGGCGGAACCCGGATCTTCGGAGAAGCTCTTCGCCAGTTCGCCGAAGTCTTCCCCGGACTGGATGCGCTCGTACAGCTTCTGCGCCAGCTTCTCGGTCTCCGCTTCGCTGCGGATTTCGCTGGGCTTGAGCAGGATATGGCGGACATGCACCTCGTCACGGACCATCTTGCTGCCGCCGCGCTTCTCTTCCAGCTTGAGGATGATGAAGCCGCCGGGGGTGCGGACAGGCTCGGTGACGTCGCCGACGGCCAGGGAGCCGATCATGCTGTCGAACGGCTGCGGCAGCTGGGCGGCCTTGCGCCAGCCGATCTCGCCGCCTTCCAGGGCGTTGTCGCCGGCCGAGCGGGAAATCGCCAGTTGGCCGAAGTCGGCGCCCTGCTTGAGCTGCTGGTAGAGCTCCTGGGCCTGCCTTGCGGCGGCCTGGATCACGTCCGAGGACGCGGCTTCAGGCACCGGGATCAGGATATTGGCCAGGCGGTACTCTTCGGAAAGCTGGATCTTGCCCATGTCCGAGGCAAGGAAGTTCTTCACCTCCTGCTCGCTGACCTGGATGCGCTCGGCGACCCGGCGCTGGCGCACACGGCTGATCACCATCTCGCGACGGACCTGCTCGCGGGCGTCGGCGTAGGACAGGCCGTCGCGGGTGAGGGCGGCCTGGAACTGCTCCAGGCTCATGCCGTTGCGCTGGGCGATGGTGCCCATCGCCTGGTTCAGCTCCTCGTCGGAGATGCGGATGCCGGAGCGGTCGCCGATCTGCTGCTGGATGTTCTCGATGATCAGGCGTTCCAGCACCTGCTGGGTCAGCACGTGCTCGGGCGGCAGCGGCGCACCGCGCTTGAGCAGCGTCTGGTGCACTTCACGCAGGCGCTGGTCGAGCTGGCTCTGCATGATCACATCGTTGTCGACGATGGCGACGACCCGGTCCAGTGGTACCACTTCGGCATGCGCGAAGGAGCAAAGGAGTGCTGCGCCCAATGCAAGGGGGCGCAGCCGGTTACATAGCTTGATCTTCACGTTGACGATAACCTTGGATGCCTTTGTCGAGGAACATTTCCGTCTTGTTGCCCACGATGCCGCCGAGGCCCTTCAGGACGATCTGCAGGAAGATGCCGCGGTCGGCCTTCTCGCTCTGCACGAGGAAGGCGTCATCGTCCACATCCAGCCAGTAGCGGTTGATCAGGCGCAGCTTCCAGCAGCAGCTGTCGTATTCGAAGCCGCCGAAGGCCTCGAGTGTGCGGTTCTTGTTGTAGTCGTACTGCCAGCGGGCGAGCACGGACCACTGCGGCACCAGCGGCCAGATGACCGAGAAGTCGTGCTGCTTGATGATGTCGTTTTCGCGACCATATTCGAAGCGCCCGGTGGAGCTGTTGAAGCGACGGGAGTCTTCGCGATAGCGATAGCCCGCATTGACGACCTTGTTCGGGTTGTTTTCCGGTTGGTAGTGGAACATTGCACTGCCGGACTCGGTGCGGCTGGTGTTTGGGTTCCAATTGAAATCGGAAGTGACATTCCAGTCACGATTGAAGCGGTACAGACCGGCCAGGGCATAAGGTGACCGCCAACTGTCGGTGTCTGGTCTCTTTACTTCTGGCAGAGCTGGATCTTCCAGCCTCTTTTGTTCCAAGAGATCCAGATCTTTTTCGCTCAGGCCTGGCAACTGGACTCGGCGATCACGGAAGTAGTAGATCTGGCCGGCACTCAGTGTGGCACGTTCAAAACCGTTCGATTCGATGAAGCGAGTCGTCACGCCCAAGGACAGCTGGTTGGCGTCGCCGATGCGGTCGCGGCCTGAGAAGCGGTTCTCACGCCATAGCGAGTCGTAGCTGAATGACGGTTCGCTGGTGTCGAAGACCGGGATATTTTCCTGGTTCTTGTATGGCACGTACAGGTACATGGCGCGAGGTTCCAGGGTCTGGCGGAACTGGGTGCCTGCGAAGCTGGTGTCCCGGTCGAAGTACAGGCCGCTGTCGATCTTGACCAGTGGTAGCGAGCGGTCCTGATTGCTATCGAAGGTTTCCTGATAGACGTTGAGGGAGTTCTTGCCCTTGCTGTCCAGATCCAGATCATATTTGGTGTAGAGATACTTCAGCGTCGGCGTCAGGTACCCCCAACTACGGGTCATCGGCAGGCTGACGCCAGGCTCGAGATGCATGCGGTCGCCGGTGGCACGGGCCAGGCCTTCCAGATAAGCGTCTGGGCGCTGTCCACGGATGCTGCCGTCATCGTTGAAGTAGACATTCTCGTCGAGGTCGCGGTCGAAGCGAACGAACTCGGTGGAGTAATCCAGTTTCAGGCCGCCCGGGTTATAGGGAAGGAAGCCGTTGAAGGTGATCTGCGGCAGGCGATCATAGGGCGTAATGTCAGTGGTGGTCGCCAACTGATACGACTGTGCGTTCAGGCGTGCTGTGAAGGTATCGCCACGATAGGTTAGGGCTCCCTGCTGGTTGACGTAAGTAGTACTGCCCACCTGCAGGTCACTGTTCAGGTCCTGAAAGTAATAGGGATCGCTGATCCGCGTGTAGTCGACCTCGGCCAGCCAGCGCGAATCGAGGCCGGTGGTGTTCTTGAGGCCGTACAGCCAGCGGTCCTTGCTGTAGTCCGGGAAGTTCTCGCGGTGGTCGTCCTTGTCGTTCAGGTAGGCGGCCGTCACCATCCCTTCGCTGCTGTGGGTCAGGTAGCGGAACTCGCCTTCCAGCATCATGCCGCGCTTGGCCATGTAGCGTGGGTACAACGTGGCGTCGTAGTTCGGCGCCAGGTTGAAGTAGTACGGGGTGACCAGGGTGAAGCCGGTGTCGCTGGTGCTGCTGAAGCTCGGCGGCAGGAAGCCGGACTGGCGGCGGTCGTCGATCGGGAAATAGATGTACGGGGTGTAGAACACCGGGAAATCTTTGACCCGCAGGGTCGCGTTGGTCGCGGTGCCGAAGCCGGTGGCCGGGTTCAGCTTGACGTTGTTGCCCTTCAGGGTCCAGGCGTTGCTGCTCGGTTCGCAGCGGGTGTAGGTGCCATCCTTGAGCATGATGATGGCGTTCTCGCTGCGCTTGGCGTAGAGCGCGCTGCCGCGGGCATGGGCCTTGTGGATCACGTACTCGGCGTTGTCGACCTGGGCTTCGCCGTTGTCCAACTGGACCTGGGCGTGGTCGCCGACCACCAGCATGCCCTTGTCGCGCAGCTTGACGTTGCCGACCAGTTCGCCGCGGTTTTCCAGCTGGTGCAGGTTGGCCTCGTCGCCTTCCACCTGCATGCTGCCCTGGCGCAGGACCACGTCGCCGGCGAGGGTGGCGATCTGTTTTTCCTGCTCGTAGCGCGAAGCCTTGGCGGATACGTAGGTCGGGCTCTCGTCGCTGGGCGCGCCGTCATCCATGCCCGGACGCACCGGCTCGATGTAGGAGCCGCCGCAATAGGGGCCGATTTCCGCCAACTGGGCGGCGGTCAGTTTTTCCCGAGGAATCCAGTCGAGGTGCGAGTAGTCCGCACTGCGGGATTTCAGCGCGCGACCGCCGGACTCGGTGACCAGGCGCTGGGTCGGCTCTGCCTCGACGGTTTCGCCTCCGCTGCCGGATACACTGGTGCCCGCCGCGGCGGTGCTGACCGAGGTCGCGGTATGCGCCGGGCGCGGTGGCAGGTTGGCATTGGCGTTCTGCAGCGGGGAGCAATCCCAGCCGCCGGTGGCCGATACCTTGCAGTCGAACTGATCGGCGGCCTGTACAGTCAATGCTGCGACCGGCTGCAGAGCCAGCAGGCTGCCGGTGACCAGCAGGGGAAACTTTCTTCGAAACACGAGGGATTTCACTGCCATCTTGTTAATCCGGGCTTCCTGCGCGCCATCGGCCCGGTGGGCCGCACGCCTCTCGATGGGCTGAAAAAGATGCTGGATAATAAAGCATGACCTGCGCAACGGCTAGGGCCGTGGAGAACCCCGTAAATGTCTGATGATGCCCGTTTCCAGCAGCTGAATCGCTGGTTGGACTCTTGTTTGCCCGAGTTGTTCGTTGCCGAAGGTTGGGGGGAAGTGCCTCCCGCCGAACTAATCCCGGCCAGTAGCGACGCCAGCTTCCGTCGTTATTTCCGCTGGCAGGGAGGGGACCGCAGCCTGGTGGTGATGGACGCGCCGCCGCCCCAGGAAGACTGCCGACCGTTCGTCAAGGTCGCCGGACTGCTCGCCGGAGCCGGCGTGCATGTGCCGAGGATTCTCGCCCAGGATCTGGAGAACGGTTTCCTGCTGCTCAGTGACCTGGGCCGGCAGACCTACCTCGACGTGCTTCATCCCGGAAATGCCGACGAGCTGTTCGAACCGGCCCTGGATGCGCTGATCGCCTTCCAGAAGGTCGATGTCGCCGGTGTCCTGCCTGCCTACGACGAAGCGGTGCTGCGCCGCGAGCTGCAGCTGTTCCCCGACTGGTACCTGGCCCGCCACCTCGGCGTGGAGCTGGAGGGCGAGACGCTGGCCCGCTGGAAACGGATCTGCGACCTGCTGGTACGCAGCGCGCTGGAGCAACCGCGGGTGTTCGTCCATCGCGACTATATGCCGCGCAATCTGATGCTCAGCGAGCCCAACCCGGGCGTCCTCGACTTCCAGGACGCCCTGCACGGCCCGGTCACATACGATGTCACCTGCCTGTACAAGGATGCCTTCGTCAGTTGGCCGGAGCCGCGCGTGCATGCCGCGCTGAGTCGTTACTGGAAGAAGGCGACCTGGGCCGGCATCCCGCTGCCGCCAAGCTTCGAGGACTTCCTCCGCGCCAGCGACCTGATGGGCGTGCAGCGCCACCTGAAGGTGATTGGCATCTTCGCCCGTATCTGTCACCGCGACGGCAAGCCGCGCTACCTGGGTGACGTGCCGCGCTTCTTCCGTTATCTGGAAACCGCCGTGGCGCGCCGTCCCGAGCTGGCCGAACTGGGCGAGCTGCTGGCCTCTCTGCCGCAGGGAGCCGAGGCATGAAGGCGATGATCCTCGCCGCCGGCCGTGGCGAGCGCATGCGGCCGACCACCCTGCACACGCCCAAGCCGCTGATCGAGGCCGCCGGCGTGCCATTGATCGAGCGTCAGTTGCTGGCGCTGCGCCAGGCCGGAGTCGACGACTGGGTGATCAACCATGCCTGGCTTGGCGAGCAGATCGAGGCCTATCTCGGCGACGGCTCGCGCCTGGGCGGGCGGATCGCCTATTCGCCCGAGGGAGAACCGCTGGAAACCGGCGGTGGAATCTTCCGCGCCCTGCCGTTGCTCGGCGAGCAGCCGTTCCTGTTGCTCAACGGCGATGTCTGGAGCGACTTCGACTACTCTCGGCTGCATCTTGCCGACGGCGACCTGGCGCATCTGGTGCTGGTCGACAACCCGGCGCACCATCCCGCCGGCGATTTCCACCTGGATGCCGGCGGACGGGTGGGCGAGACCCGCGAAGCGGGCGGCAACCTGACCTACAGCGGGATCGCCGTACTGCATCCCGCGCTGTTCGAGGGCTGCCAGCCGGGCGCCTTCAAGCTGGCGCCGCTATTGCGCAAGGCCATCGCCGCGGGGCGGGTCAGCGGCGAACATTATCGTGGGCACTGGGTCGACGTCGGTACTCACGAGCGCCTGGCGGAAGTCGAGCGATTGCTGGCGGAGCACGCCTGAGATGCTTTGGCCCGCTACGCTGATCGGAGCCGGAGCCGGCTGGGCCCTGGCCAGCATCCCCGGCGCCCTGCTCGGCGGCCTGCTGGGGCAACTGCTGGACCGCAGGTTACGCCTGGAGTCCTGGCGCGGCCTGCTGGCGCGCTTGCGCGGGCGGGCGGTGAACGATGAGGACGACCTGCTGTTCCAGTTGCTCGGCTATCTGGCCAAGAGCGGCGGGCGGGTGGAGGAAATGCATATCCGCCAGGCGCGCGAGGAGATGGCGTTGCGCAAGCTCGATAGGCGAGCCCAGCGGCGTGCCATCGCGTCCTTCGGCAAGGGCAAGGCCGGCATCGCCCATCTGCAGGAGGAGGTCGCGCGTCTGAAAGGCGAACGTGCGGAGGCAGTATTGCTCGCCTGCTGGCGGATGGCCTGGGCTGGCGGCGTGCTCAGCCAGTCGGCGCGACAACTGGTGTTGCAATGGGGGCGCTGGCTGGGTTGGTCGGCGGAGCGAACGGAACGCTTGTCGGCGCGGGTCATGCCGAAGCGGACGCGCGCTGTCGCCCGGGATAGCTACCGTGAGGCCCTGCTGCTGCTCGGCGTGGAGGCCGGAAGCGAGCCGGCGCTGATCAAACGCGCCTATCGCAAGCTGATCAGCCAGCACCATCCGGACAAACTGGCGGGAGCCGGCGCCAGCGTCGAGCGCGTGCGTGCGGCTACCGAGAAAACCCGTGAATTGCAGGCGGCCTACGCCCTGGTCCGAGAGCGTGAGGGGTTCCGCTGATCACTCCGCAGGTTTCTGCGCATCGGCCTGCAGGTGAAGGCTGAGCCAGCCGCGGATTCGTCGGTACAGTTGCTCCTGCTCCGCCTTGGGGTCGGCCGGTAGCGCCTGCATCACGATTTGTACGTAGGCCGGGTGTTTCTGCCGCTTGCCGGCCTGCATGCGCAGCCTGGCCGCCTCGCGGTCGGCGCGGGCGTCGCGGTAATAGAAGTCGCCGGTCGCCAGTTTCAGCTTCGGCACCATATCTTCCAGCGCCGGGCGAAAATCGCGCGGTATCTCCGCGGCAACCAGCAGCAGGTTGTGGATTTCCGCAGGCTCCTTCTCCGCCAGGTAGCGTGCCGCCCAATAGGCGCCCGTGCCATGACCGAGCAGGACGACGCTTTTCGGTTCGTGCTGCAGGGCCAGGTCGATGCTCGCCTGCAGGCGCGCCATGACCCGTTCGGCGTGCGCCTTGCGCTGCTCGACCGGATCGATGGCTGGGGGAGGGGCCTGGTCCTCGCTCTGCGCCGGTTCGCCGCTGCCGGCTTCGGCGGTGCTTTCCGGCGCCGGCGCGTTGCCGCTTTCGCCTTTCACGTCAGGCTTGCTTGCGCTGTCCGCGGCGCTGGCGTCCTTGTCGGCGCTGGCGCTGGCGGCGGATTCCGCAGGGCGGGTAACCGGCGCGGTGCTCTGCGGGTCGGGCAGGGCCAGGCTCAGGGTCTGCCAGCCGGCATCCGGCAGTTTGCGCCTTAGCGGGCCGATGGCTTGCGGCCAGTCCGGACTTTCACCATCACCGGGAACCAGGATCACTACACCTTCGGCCTCGGCGGTGTTGGCTGGCAACCAGAGGGTGAGGAAGCTTTCGTCGCCGGCCTTGAGGATCTGCTGGCCGTCCTCCGGCAACTGGCGCTCCAGCCCCTTGGCCTCGTCCTGGCTGCGCTCGCTGACCGCCGGGCGTTCCACGGGGGCCGGCGGCTGGTCCTTGGCGGCCTGCTCTTCGGCTTGAACGAAAGCCGGCGGCAGGAAAGCGGCGGCCAATAGCAGCGGCAGCAGGGCGGAGGGCTTCGGCAGTAGAGAGAAGGCCGGCATTGGAAATTCCCGATAGACAATCCAGAAGGCAGCCTAAACCCAGAGCACTTCTTTGTCAGGCCGAGCCTTCGCATGGTTCGCCGGTCGCGCTCGCGGTAAGGTATGCCCGCTTTTCCTTCCGTTGCGGTGTATTCCGTGGAGTGTCGCCGGCATGTTGCGTCGTTGCTGTCTGCTCTTCTTCTGTCTGCTGTTGAGCCTGCCCGTGCGAGCGGAGGAGTCGGTCGCCTTGCCGCTGACGGCGGAACTACGGACCTGGCTGGCGGAGCATCGGGAATTGCGCGTCGGGGTGGTCACCGAAGCGCCCTATGCCCAATACGACCGCCGCCTGCAACAGTATTCCGGGGCCAACGTGGAGCTGATGGGCTGGCTGGCCACGGCAATGCAGGTGACCTTGCGGTGGCAGGGCTATCCCGACCAGGCGGCGCTCGACGATGCCCTGCGCGCTGGGCGCGTGGATATCGCTCCCGGCCTCAGCCAGACCCCAGCCGGGCTGCGCTTGTGGCTGTTCTCCGATCCCTACCTGCGGGTTTCCCGGCTGGTGGTGGGGAAGCGCGATGGCAGCGGCAGCGTCGAATTGGAGCAACTGGAGCGCGATACCCGGGTTGCCGTGCGGGCCGGCAGTTCGGTAGCCGACTACCTCAGCAGCACCTATAGCGGCCTGCAATGGGTGTCGGCCGATTCCGAACGCGAGGTGCTGCGCGCCGTGCTCGCCGGACAGGCACGCTACGCGGTGATCGACGAAGCGCAACTCAGCCGCCTGACCCGCGAGCCGGAGTTCGCCGAGCTAGCGGTGGTTGGCGACATCGGCTATCCGCAACTGCTACGGGTGGCGACCCGCCGTGATTGGCCGGAACTGGCGATGGTGGTCGACCAGGCGTTGCGTTCGCTGCCGCGCAAGTCCCTGGACCAGTTGCACGAGCGCTGGTTGCAACCCAAGTATCCGCGCCTCGGCGAGTCGCCGGGGTTCTGGCAGAACCTGTCGATCCTCCTCGGCCTGCTGCTGGCCGGCGCGCTGGCGGCGGTGTTCCTCCAGCGGCGCCAGCAGCAGGCGCTGGAAGCCCGGCTGTACGGCGCCCGCCGCGACCTGGAGCTGCGCCAGGCGGCCGAGGAGGCGCTGCGCCTGACCCAGTTCTCCATCGACAACAGCACCCTGGGCATCCTCTGGGTCAACTGGGACAGCCGCGTACGCTACGCCAACCGCGCCGCCGAACAGATGCTCGGCCATGCCGACGGTCAACTCGTGGATCGTCCGCTGGCCGACTTCGAGCCCGGCCTGGACATGGACCGCTGGTTGAACCTGTGGCGTCGTGCGCGCAACAGCGAGGAAGGCCCGCTCAGCTTCGAGACCCGTTGCCTGCGCGCCGACGGCAGTTGGCTGCCGGCCGACGTCTCGCTTAGCTTCCTGCGCTTCGGCACGTCCGAGTACCTGGTGGTGTTCCTCAGCGACGTCACCGAGCGCCGCCGTGCCCGCGAGGCATTGCAGGAAAGCGAGGCGCGGATGAAGGGCATCGCCTCCAACGTGCCGGGCATGGTCTTCCGCCTGGAACGGCCGCGGGCCGGCGCGTTTTCCGACTTCGCCTATATCAGCGAGGGCAGCGAGGCGCTGGTCGGCTACAGCGCCCGCGAGCTGATCGAAAGCGGCCGCGGCATTCGTGGCCTGGTCCATCCCGACGACCGCGAGCGCTACTGGTCGAGCCAGATGGCTGCCCTCGACGAGAATCGCGACTGGCATTGGCAGGGCCGCATCCTCACTCGCCAGGGCGAATTGCGCTGGGCCGACATCAAGGCTTCGGCGCGCTGTTTCGAGGATGGTCGCGCGGTCTGGGACGGGGTGGTCTGGGACATCACCGCGAACAAGCAGATCGAACTCGAACTCGGCGAGTCGCGCGCCCAGCTCCGCGAGCTGTCGGCGCACCTGGAGTCGGTGCGGGAGGAGGAGAAGGCGCGTATCGCCCGCGAGGTCCATGATGAGCTGGGCCAGGTGCTGACGGTGCTGAAGCTGGAAACCTCGATGTGCGAGCTGGCCTATGCCGATGCCCAGGAGGGCCTGCGCGAACGCCTGGGCAACATGAAAAAGCTGATCGCCCAGTTGTTCCAGCTGGTGCGCGACGTGGCTACCGCACTGCGCCCGCCGATCCTCGACGCCGGAATCGGCTCGGCGGTGGAGTGGCAGGCGCGGCGCTTCGAGGCGCGCACGCAGATTCCCTGCCTGGTGGAGGTGCCGGAGAACTCGCCGCAGTTGGTCGACGCCAAGGCTATCGGCCTGTTCCGCATCCTCCAGGAGGCGTTGACCAATGTCATGCGGCATGCCGAGGCGCATACTGTGCAACTGCGTCTGCTGCGCGAGGGCGACGAGCTGTGCCTGAGCGTCAGCGACGACGGTCGCGGGTTCGATGTTGCCACGGTGGGGCGTGGCAGTTCCTTCGGCCTGGTCGGCATGCGCGAGCGGGTGCTGATGATGGGCGGTACGCTGGACATCGACAGTGCCCCCGGCGAGGGCACCACGCTCAGCGTGAGGATTCCGCTGGGCGTCGCGGGCCCGTGACAAGAACAACCGCCGGCAAGGCGGAACAGCGTGAGGCAGCAAAGAGTGGTGATCCGAGTCCTGGTCGCTGAAGACCACACGATCGTCAGGGAAGGCATCAAGCAACTGATTGGCATGGCCAAGGACCTGCAGGTGGTCGGCGAGGCCACCAATGGCGAGCAGTTGCTGGAAACCCTGCGCGGAACGCCTTGCGAGGTGGTCCTGCTGGATATCTCCATGCCCGGCGTCAATGGCCTCGAGGCGATTCCGCGGATTCGCGCGCTGAACGAGCCGCCGGCGATCCTGGTGCTGTCGATGCACGACGAGGCGCAGATGGCCGCCCGCGCCCTGAAGATAGGTGCTGCCGGCTATGCCACCAAGGACAGCGATCCGGCATTGCTGCTCACCGCGATCCGCAGGGTCGCCGGCGGCGGACGCTACATCGACCCGGACCTTGCCGATCGGATGGTCTTCGAGGTCGGCCTGACCGATTCGCGTCCGCCCCATGCGCTGCTTTCCGAGCGCGAGTTCTCGGTGTTCGAGCGGCTGGTGCAGGGCGCCAACGTCAACGAGATCGCCCAGCAACTGGCGGTCAGCAACAAGACCATCAGTACCCACAAGGCACGCCTGATGCAGAAGCTCAACGCGCATTCGGTAGCCGACCTGGTGCGCTACGCGATGGAGCACCGCCTGCTCTGACAGGGGCGTTCGCCCAGGTTTTGCTCGCGGCTTGTGCGCCAGGTCCGGTTTTCGCGATCTGCTGTCTACCTGGCTTCCGCGCGGCAGGGAATGATGCTTGCCGGCCAACACGATAAGGAGAAGAAACGATGTTGCCAGCCATGAGGACGGGCCTGTTGTGCGCCCTTCTCGGAGTTACCGCGCCCGCCTGGGCGGAATACGTGACCGTGATTTCCTTCGGCGGCGCCAACAAGGAAGCCCAGGAAACCGCGTTCTACAAACCCTTCAAGAGCGCCACCGGCAATCGCGTGGTGCATGGCTCCTACAATGGCGACCTAGCCAAGCTCAAGCGCATGGTGGAGATCAGCCACGTCTCCTGGGACGTGGTGGAAGTCGAGGCGCCGGAGCTGGCGCGCGGTTGCGAGGAAGGTCTGTTCGAGAAGCTGGACATGGCGAAGGTCGGCGATCCCGCGGATTTCGTTCCCGGCGCGGTGCAGCCCTGCGGAGTCGGCATCTTCGTCTGGACCACGCTGCTTGCCTACAACCCCGGCAAGGTTGCGGGCAGCCCGCAGGGCTGGGCGGATTTCTGGGACGTGAAGAAGTTTCCCGGCAAGCGCGGCCTGCGCTGGGGCGCCAAGTACAGCCTGGAGTTCGCCCTGATGGCCGATGGCGTGGCGCCGAAGGACGTCTACCAGACGCTGGCGACGCCCGCCGGCGTCGAGCGGGCATTCCGCAAGCTCGACGAGCTGAAGCCCTATATCCATTGGTGGAAGTCCGGGCAGGACCCTGTGCGCGACCTGGCCGATGGCACGGTGGTGATGAGTTCGGCCTACAACGGGCGGATCGCCGCGGCGCAGGCCGAGAAGCAGCGCCTGGCAATGGTCTGGAGCGGCGGCGTCTACGATTTCGACTTCTGGGCGCTGCCGGTCGGGGTTTGGAAGAAGCAGTTGGCCGAGGAGTTCATCCGTTTCGCCAGCCAGCCGGAGCAGCAGAAGGCTTTCGCCGAGAACATCGCCTACGGCCCGGCCAACCGCAAGGCGGTAGGCCTCCTCGATCCGCAAGTGGCTGCCAACCTGCCGACCGCACCGCAGAACATGCAGAACGCGGTGGGTATGAACGTGGCCTTCTGGGCGGAGCACGGCGAGGCCCTGGAGCAGCGTTTCCAGAACTGGGCCAAGCGCTGAGGAGGCCGTTGCGCGCCAGCCGGAGAGCGCTGGCGCGCAAACCTTTGCCCTTCTCGAAAGCCCCTTCCCAGAGCGGTCTGGCCCATTCCGGGGGGCATCTTTTTTGTAGGGCGATTCCTACAAAGAGCTTTCCTTTCCCCTGATAGAAAACTCTCTTGCCGGCCGATTTGCGTCCTGCGCCGGGTTCTCTAGGCTGTTCGCACAGCATCCATAAAACGAACAAAGGTGCGGTTATGGCCGAGACTCAAGGCGGCGATGTGCTGGTCAGCTTCCGTGGCGTGCAGAAAAGCTACGACGGCGAGACCCTCATCGTGAAGGATCTCAACCTGGACATTCGCAAGGGCGAATTCCTCACCCTGCTCGGCCCCTCCGGGTCCGGCAAGACCACCAGCCTGATGATGCTGGCCGGTTTCGAAACCCCCACCGCCGGCGAAATCCTCCTGGCCGGTCGCTCGATCAACAATGTCCCTCCGCACAAGCGCGACATCGGCATGGTGTTCCAGAACTATGCGCTGTTCCCGCACATGACCGTGGCCGAGAACCTGGCCTTTCCCCTCAGCGTCCGTGGCATGAGCAAGACCGACGTGAAGGAAAGGGTCAAGCGCGCGTTGTCGATGGTCCAGCTCGACGCCTTCGCCGGGCGTTATCCGGCGCAGCTTTCCGGTGGCCAGCAGCAGCGCGTGGCGCTGGCCCGCGCGCTGGTCTTCGAGCCGCAACTGGTGCTGATGGACGAGCCCCTGGGAGCGCTGGACAAGCAACTTCGCGAGCACATGCAGATGGAAATCAAGCATCTGCACCAGCGCCTCGGTGTCACCGTGGTCTACGTCACCCACGACCAGGGCGAGGCGCTGACCATGTCCGACCGGGTGGCGGTGTTCCACCAGGGCGAAATCCAGCAGATCGAGCCGCCGCGCAATCTCTACGAGCAGCCGCGCAACACCTTCGTGGCCAACTTCATCGGTGAGAACAACCGTCTATCCGGGCAGCTTCTCAGTTGCGACGGCGAGCGCTGCGTGGTCGGACTGCCGCGCGGCGAGAAGGTCGAGGCGCTGGCGGTCAACGTCGGCCAGCCGGGCGAGCCGGTGACCTTGTCGATCCGCCCCGAGCGGGTGCGCCTGAACGGTGCCAGCGAGTCTTGCGTCAACCGTTTCTCCGGCCGCGTGGCCGAGTTCGTCTACCTGGGCGACCACGTGCGTGTGCGCCTGGAGGTCTGCGGCCGCGACGACTTCTTCGTCAAGCAGCCGATCGCCGAGCTGGACCCGACGCTGAGCGTCGGTGATGTGGTTCCGCTGGGCTGGCAGGTCGAGCATGTGAGGGCGCTCGACCCTCTGCCGGCGGCGTGAGCGCCGGCAGTCCCGAACCGTACCGAAGCAACCCTGCACTGTGGAGAGAACAATAATGTCGAAATCCCTGAAAGCGGCCAGGCTGAAGTTCGCCACCCTGGCGGCCGGCCTGGCCTGCGCGGCCCAGGCCATGGCGGTGGACCTGACCGTGGTGTCCTTCGGCGGGGCCAACAAGAGCGCCCAGATCAAGGCGTTCTACGAGCCCTACCAGAAAGCCACCGGCAACAGGATCGTCGCCGGCGAATACAACGGCGAGATGGCCAAGGTCAAGGCCATGGTCGATACCAACAGCGTCTCCTGGGACCTGGTGGAAGTGGAGTCGCCGGAGCTGTCGCGCGGCTGCGACGAAGGCCTGTTCGAGGAACTCGACCCGGCGCAGTTCGGTAAGACCGAGGACTTCGTCCCCGGCGCCATCCAACCGTGCGGCGTGGGTTTCTTCGTCTGGTCCACGGTGCTCGCCTACAACGCCGACAAGCTGAAAAGCGCGCCGACCAGTTGGGCGGACTTCTGGGACATCAAGAAATTCCCCGGCAAGCGCGGCCTGCGCAAGGGCGCCAAGTACACCCTCGAATTCGCCCTGATGGCCGATGGCGTGGCGCCGAAGGACGTCTACGGCGTGCTCGCCACCAAGGAAGGCCAGGATCGCGCCTTCAAGAAGCTCGACGAGATCAAGTCGAGCATCCAGTGGTGGGAGGCGGGCGCCCAGCCGCCGCAGTACCTGGCTTCCGGCGATGTGGTGATGAGTTCTGCCTACAACGGTCGGATCGCCGCGGTGCAGAAGGAAAGCAACCTGAAGGTGGTATGGAACGGCGGCATCTACGATTTCGACGCCTGGGCCATCCCGAAGGGGGCGAAGAAACAGGAAGAGACCCTGAAGTTCATCGCCTTCTCGGTGCAGCCCCAGCAGCAGAAGACTTACTCGGAAAACATCGCCTACGGTCCGGCCAACAAGCAGGCGGTGCCGCTGCTGGACAAGGCCCTGCTGAAGGACATGCCGACCACTCCGGAAAACATCCAGAACCAGGTGGCAATGGACGTGACCTTCTGGGCCGACTACGGCGAACAACTGGAACAGCGCTTCAACGCCTGGGCGGCCAGGTAATCCTCGCCTGACCCTCCAGTGAGGGCCGGAGGGGCCGCCGCGCGGCGGCTCCTCCTACCGTTCCACACTTTCCAGGGTCGTTCCCGACGGCCCGCTTTTTTTCCGGAGTTCGCTATGGCCACAGCTGTGCCCATGTCCCAGGCCACCGGCAGCACCCTCAAGCAACGCCTGGCGCGCGCCGAGCGGATGAACCGCCTGAAGTCCCAGGCGCTGATCCTGCCCCTGCTGGCCTTCCTGGTCCTGACCTTCCTGGTGCCGATCGCCGCGCTGCTCTACAAGAGCGTGTCCAACCCGGAAGTGGTTCGCTCGTTGCCGCTGACGGTAGAGGCCATCTCCGCCTGGGACGGCAAGTCGCTGCCGGCCGACGCCGTCTACAAGGCGCTCAGCCAGGATCTCGCCGAGGCTCGTCGCAACCAGACCATCGGCGATCTCTCCAAGCGCCTGAACATGGAGCTGGCCGGTTATCGCAGCCTGATGGCGAAGACCGCGCGCAAGCTGCCGTTCAAGGAGGAGCCCGCTTCCTACAAGGACGCCATGGAGCAGCTCGACGAGCGCTGGGGCGACCCCGCCTACTGGCAGGTGATCCGCCGCAACGCCAGCAGCTATACGCCCTATTACCTGCTCGCAGCCCTCGACCACCGGATCGACGATCTCGGCGAAGTGGCGCGCGCCACCCCGGACCAGGCCATCTACCTGGACATCTTCGCCCGCACCTTCTGGATGGGCGCGGTGATCACCGTCATCTGCCTGCTGCTGGCCTACCCGCTGGCCTACCTGCTGGCCAACCTGCCGACGCGCAAGAGCAACCTGCTGATGATCCTGGTCCTGCTGCCGTTCTGGACCTCGATCCTGGTACGTGTCGCCGCCTGGATCGTCCTGCTGCAGTCGGGTGGCCTGATCAACGGCGCGCTGCTCAAGCTCGGCCTGATCGACCAGCCGCTGCAACTGGTGTTCAACCGCACCGGCGTATACATCGCGATGGTGCACATCATGCTGCCGTTCATGATCCTGCCGATCTACAGCGTGATGAAGGGCATTTCGCCGAGCTACATGCGCGCCGCGATTTCCCTCGGCTGCCACCCGTTCGCCAGCTTCTGGCGGGTGTATTTCCCACAGACCGTCGCGGGCGTCGGCGCCGGTTGCCTGCTGGTGTTCATCCTGTCCATCGGCTACTACATCACCCCGGCGCTGCTGGGCAGCCCGAACGACCAGATGGTCAGCTACTTCGTCGCCTTCTATACCAACAGCACCATCAACTGGGGCATGGCCACCGCCCTCGGCGGCCTGCTGCTGCTCGCTACCCTGGTGCTCTACGTCGTCTACAGCTGGCTGGTGGGCGCCAGCCGCCTGCGCCTGGGATAGAGCGCCTTCCGAGAAGGCCAACCGATTCCCCTCTCCCTTCGGAAAAAAGGTTGCCCGGAGGGCGGGGAGAGGGGGATCCGCACGAAACACATTGGAGAGCGAGTCATGCTGAGTCCCTACATGTCCCCGGTCGAGCGCCTGTGGTTCTACTCCTTGCGCATCCTCTGCGGCCTGGTACTGCTGTTCCTGGTACTGCCGGTGCTGGTCATCGTGCCGCTGTCGTTCAACTCCGGTACCTTCCTGGTCTACCCGCTGCAAGGGTTCTCCCTGCGCTGGTACGCCGACTTCTTCCAGTCCGCCGAGTGGATGCGCTCGTTGACCAACAGCATGATCGTCGCTCCGGCGGCGACCCTGCTAGCGATGGTCTTCGGCACTCTGGCGGCGATCGGCCTGACCCGCGGCGAGTTCCGCGGCAAGGCACTGGTGATGAGCCTGATGATTTCGCCGATGGTGGTGCCGGTGGTGATCATCGGCGTGGCCAGCTACCTGTTCTTCGCTCCGCTCGGGCTCGGCAACAGCTACCTGTCGCTGATCGTGGTGCATGCGGTGCTCGGCGTGCCGTTCGTGATCATCACCGTCTCCGCAACCCTGCAGGGGTTCAACTACAACCTGGTGCGCGCCGCCGCCAGCCTCGGCGCGCCGCCGCTGACCACCTTCTTCCGGGTGACCCTGCCGCTGATCGCTCCCGGGGTGATCTCCGGCGCGCTGTTCGCCTTCGCCACCTCGTTCGACGAAGTGGTAGTGACCCTCTTCCTCGCCGGCCCCGAGCAGGCCACCCTGCCGCGGCAGATGTTCAGCGGCATTCGCGAGAACCTGAGCCCCACCATTGCCGCCGCGGCGACCTTGCTGATCGGTTTCTCCGTACTGCTGTTGCTGACCCTGGAATGGCTGCGCGGGCGCAGCGAGAAGATGCGTACAGCACAACCCGGCGCCTGAGGCGCAGGGCGCGCCCGGCCTGGTCCGGGCGTCGGCTGCTGCGGCGAAAAGTCGTCATTTTCACCGCCAAAAACCGATAACGGCTACAATGCGCGCCTTCCGTGATCCCCTTTGAGGTGCGCCATGCAACCCTTCGCCATCGCTCCGTCGATCCTTTCCGCCGATTTCGCCCGCCTGGGCGAGGACGTGGACAAGGTGCTCGCCGCCGGTGCCGACATCGTTCACTTCGACGTGATGGACAACCACTACGTGCCGAACCTGACCATCGGCCCGATGGTCTGCTCGGCGCTGCGCAAGTACGGCGTGAGCGCGCCGATCGACGTGCACCTGATGGTGTCCCCGGTGGATCGCATCATCGGCGACTTCATTGAAGCTGGCGCCACCTACATCACCTTCCATCCGGAAGCTTCCCAGCACATCGACCGTTCCCTGCAACTGATCCGCGACGGCGGGTGCAAGGCAGGCCTGGTGTTCAACCCGGCCACTCCGCTGGAGGTGCTGAAGTACGTGATGGACAAGGTCGACATGGTCCTGCTGATGAGCGTCAACCCCGGCTTCGGCGGGCAGAAATTCATCCCCGGTACCCTCGACAAGTTGCGCGAGGCACGCGCCCTGATCGATGCCTCCGGACGCGAGATCCGCCTGGAGATCGATGGCGGCGTCAACGTCAAGAACATCCGTGAGATCGCCGCGGCGGGCGCCGATACCTTCGTCGCCGGCTCGGCCATCTTCAACGCCCCGGACTACGCCGAGGTCATCCGCGCCATGCATGCCGAACTGGCCCAGGCGCACCAGTAATGAGCGCTGCGGAGCCGTTCTTCGCCACGCGCCTGCCGCGTCTGGTGATGTTCGACCTGGATGGCACGCTGGTCGATTCCGTTCCCGACCTCACCGCCGCGGTCGACAGCATGCTCGCCAGCCTCGGGCGGCCGCCGGCGGGCATCGAGAAGGTCCGCCAGTGGATCGGTAACGGCGCACGCGTCCTGGTGCGTCGCGCCCTGGCGGGGAGCATCGAGCACGACGGCATCGGTGAGGAAGAAACCGAAGCCGCGCTAGCGCTGTTCATGGAGGCCTATGCCGACAGTCATGCGCTCACCGAGGTCTACCCCGGCGTCGTCGATACCCTCAGGTGGCTCAAGCGCAACGGCGTGGAAATGGCGCTGATCACCAACAAGCCGGAGCGCTTCGTCGCTCCGCTGCTGGATGAGATGAAGCTGGGTCGCTATTTTCGCTGGATCATCGGCGGCGACACCCTGCCGCAGCAGAAGCCCGACCCGGCGGCGTTGCTGTTCGTGATGAAGATGGCCGGCATCGAGCCCGAAGATGCGTTGTTCGTCGGTGACTCGCGCAACGACGTGCTCGCCGCCAAGGCTGCCGGCGTGCGCTGCGCGGCGCTGACCTATGGCTACAACCACGGCCGGCCGATCGCCGAGGAAGCGCCCACCCTGGTCATCGACAACCTGCGTGACCTGCTGCCTTGCGCCGACCAGGCCGCTGAGATAGTGTTGCCGGACGACTCCCTTTCCCCCTCCGACCAGCGAGATCAAGCCGTGGCGGTCAGCAAACTCTGGATGAAGGTCATCAAGGCCCTGGCGCGTTGGCGCTGGCGCGCCTGACATCATCCTCCGCCGGATAGCCGGCGCGCGTTTGCACCCTGTTGACCGTTCTCTCCTCCGATGAGGCTGATCATGAATCGCGAAGAATTCCTGCGGCTGGCCGCCGATGGCTACAACCGCATCCCGCTGTCCTTCGAGACCCTTGCCGACTTCGACACGCCGCTGTCGATCTACCTGAAGCTGGCCGACGCGCCGAACTCCTACCTGCTGGAGTCGGTGCAGGGCGGCGAGAAATGGGGGCGCTATTCGATCATCGGCCTGCCGTGCCGCACGGTGCTGCGGGTCTACGACCATCAAGTGCGGATCAGCATCGATGGCATGGAAACCGAGCGCTTCGATTGCGCCGACCCGCTGGCTTTCGTCGAGGAGTTCAAGGCGCGCTACCAGGTGCCCACCGTGCCCGGCTTGCCACGTTTCGATGGAGGCCTGGTCGGCTACTTCGGTTACGACTGCGTGCGCTACGTGGAAAAACGCCTGGCCACCTGTCCGAACCCGGACCCGCTGGGTAACCCGGATATCCTGTTGATGGTGTCCGATGCCGTAGTGGTATTCGACAACCTGGCCGGGAAGATCCACGCCATCGTCCTCGCCGATCCCTCCGAGGAAAATGCCTACGAGCGCGGCCAGGCACGTCTGGAGGAGCTGCTGGAGCGTCTGCGCCAGCCGATCACCCCGCGTCGCGGCCTCGATCTCGAGGCGGCCCAGGGCCGGGAGCCGGCGTTTCGTGCCAGCTTCACCCGCGAGGACTATGAAAACGCGGTAGGAAGGATCAAGGACTACATCCTGGCCGGCGACTGCATGCAGGTGGTGCCGTCGCAGCGCATGTCCATCGAGTTCAAGGCGGCGCCCATCGACCTGTACCGCGCGCTGCGCTGTTTCAATCCGACGCCCTACATGTACTTCTTCAACTTCGGCGACTTCCATGTCGTGGGCAGCTCGCCGGAGGTGCTGGTACGGGTCGAGGATGGCCTGGTCACGGTGCGCCCGATCGCCGGTACCCGTCCGCGCGGGATCAACGAAGAGGCCGACCTGGCGCTGGAGCAGGATCTGCTGTCGGACGCCAAGGAGATCGCCGAGCACCTGATGCTGATCGACCTGGGGCGCAACGACGTGGGGCGGGTGTCCGATATCGGCGCGGTGAAGGTCACCGAAAAAATGGTGATCGAACGTTACTCCAACGTCATGCACATCGTGTCCAACGTCACCGGGCAATTGCGCGAGGGGCTCAGCGCGATGGACGCGCTGCGGGCGATCCTGCCGGCGGGTACGCTGTCCGGCGCGCCGAAGATCCGCGCCATGGAGATCATCGACGAGCTGGAGCCGGTCAAGCGTGGAGTCTACGGCGGCGCGGTCGGCTACCTGGCATGGAACGGCAACATGGACACCGCCATTGCCATCCGCACCGCGGTGATCAAGAACGGTGAACTCCACGTGCAGGCCGGCGGCGGTATCGTTGCCGACTCGGTGCCGGCGCTGGAGTGGGAAGAAACCATCAACAAGCGCCGGGCGATGTTCCGCGCCGTGGCGCTGGCCGAGCAGAGCGTCGAGTAAGACGGCGCGAGGCGGAAGAAAAAAAGGCGGATGGCGTTTGCGCCATCCGCCTTTTTTGTGCCCGGCTGGACCCTCGCATTGGCTTCGCCCTACGCGGAACCGCTTTCGTAGGGCGAGTATCGCGACGCGATATCCGCCAGGCGGAGCATGGTGTCGCTCCCTACGATGCTGGCAACGGCGGGCCGCTCAGGATGCGATGCTGTCCGCGCCTGGCTGTGCTCGACGGGCGCTTCCGGCTTGGTTCGCGCGCTGGTCGACGTAGGCGGCGAGGTGATCGAGGGCCACGAACTGCATGGCCTTGTGGCTATCGTCGAGGGTCGTCACTGGCAGGGCGATCCGCCCGCATGCCAGGGCCTTGCTGAAGTTTTCCTTGTTCAGGTTGCGAAACCAGCGTTCGCGGACCTGCTCCAGCGGCACCAGGACGTCGCCGAAGATGCGGTAGACCAATTCCACGGTTTCCTGGCGTGGAATTGGAGTGGTAGGGGCGATGGTTGGCTGCACGGTATTCCCTCCTGCGGCTACGCGTCGTTGAAGGAAATATAGCTCAGGTTGTTTTTCTGTGCAATAGCTGGAGTTGTAGTGCGGGCGAGCGCCAGGCGCTCACCGCACCAGGGACGGGGCGCGCCGGTGGCGTACGGTGGACCACCAGAAGACCCAGCCGATCATGCTGATCTGGCGGCTGCGCATGTCCTCCGGCGAGTACTCCTCGTCCGGGTATTCCTCGCGGTTGAAGCTGCGCAGCCGAATGCCGCCGCCGGGCAGGCGATAGACGAACTTCACCCGCAGCATGCCGTCATGTTCGAGGGCGTAGATCTCGCCATCGGTGATATGGGTGGTGGCGGTGTCCACGCCGATGGTGGAGCCATCCATGATCAGCGGTTCCATGCTGTTGCCGGTGAGTTGGGCGCAGATCGCCGCCGACGGATCGACGCCCGAGGCACGCAGCGTGGCATAGGAAAAACGCAGCTTGCGCCCCTCTATCTCGCGTACCGCAGTGCGTCCGGCGCCGGCGGACATCTCCACTTCCTTGTACAGCGGCAGTTCCACTTCGTCTTCGTCCAGCGGTGTGTCGCTGTCCCACGGATGCAGCGGTTCCAGCACCAATGGGCTGCCATCGGCCACGGACACGGCACTGCGCGCGGCTGGAGTGCCTTCGCCGGTCTGCAGCCAGACCGGCGAAACGCCCAGGGCCGCCGCGATCTCGATCAGCTTGCGGGTGCTCTGGGCCTTGCCCGAGGTCAGCTTGTGAATGGTGTTCTGCGAAACCCCTGCCGCTTCGGCGAGGGTTTCCTGCTTCAGGTTGCGCATCGCCATGGCCTGCTTGAGGCGAGCGGCGAAGCTGTCGGGCGGGATCTGGGTGCTCTTGTCCATGTTCGGCAATCTACAGACCGATGGATTCTCTGTAAAGAGCCTAGGTGTTGACGATAAATAGCTTTGGTTGTAATTTCTCTTCCGTCAGAAAGCGGAAGGGGTGAGTTCCACAACTTCCCACCCGCCTTTCAGAGATTTCACATGGGTGCAGGGACACACCCGGTTGTCGGCGACCGACGATGCAGGTGCCGACTGCTTGGGTGCCGGGGCCACGGGAAAGCGCTCCGGCATCTGGAGGGCCGGAGCGCCGTCCATGCAGACGCTCCGTCCCGCTCATTCATTCTGTCGCCGACCTGCTTCAGGTACGGCGGCGTCGTACAGGGAGTCATTGCCATGTCGCGAGATACGCACTCGCCATTTCCGCGCAGAGGGACGCAGGTCGCCGAACCGGCGCCGCGCATCTGTCATGTTCCATCCATTCGGCCGTCGGGCGTCGGGCACGCCAGGGAGGCTTTCCATGGCTGACCTTGCCGATCACGCCAACGAACTGGTCCTGGCTCGCCTCGACGGCCTCCTGGCGGCGCGCCCGGCGCTGGCCATCCGCGAGTCCGCGGAAGACTGCGAGGACTGCGGCGAGCCCATTCCCCAGGCGCGCCGTCGGGCGGCACCGGGTTGCAGTCGCTGCATCGACTGCCAGGACCGCCACGAGCGCCGTTGAACCGACCTCATGCCGAGCCCTCGCGGGCAGTGAAAGGAGACACGACCGTGATCAAAGCCATCGATGAAATGCTCAAGCTCTGGGCCGAGGAAATGCACGCGCCAGGCAGCAACGGAGGCGGCTACGCCGGCGGCAACCTGATCGCCATGCTGATCGCCAGCAAGGGCGAGGTGGTCCGCGGCCACCGTGGCAGCCGGGTGATCCTCGACCGTGTGGCGGAGGTCGATCGCCTGGTAAATCGCCTACCCGAGGAACTGAAGACCGTGGTGGTGGAGCACTATCTCAATCGCGACAGCTTCCCCGAGCAGAAGTACCGTCACTGCGGTTGCAGCCGCAACACCTTCTATCTGCGCCTGCATGTGGCGCACCAGGGTATCCAGGACGGCCTGCTGCGACGGGCGGCCTGAGTTCCTGGACCGGATTCCGGTCCCCCCTGGAGTTTTCCAACCGGCCTTCGGGCCGGTTTTTTTATGCCTGTCGCCCATGGAGGCGGCGAGCCCCATGCACAGCAGCGCCCCCTGCACGGTAGAGGCGGGGTCGGGCTGGCGTAGCCATCCTTTTCGTCAGTCGATGCCGGGCTTTTCCATATCGGAAGTGGGTATGCGCTTGCCCGGATGCCTGGCGAAGGTTCCCAGGGCGGTATATCACCCTCATATCGTGGTGCGTCTCCCTCCTATTGCAGTGGATTGTCGAGAAGGCATTGCCGGGCTGGGAATCGGGCGGTAAAAAGTAGTCATTCTTGTAAAGGTGCGTCCCCAGGGAGGCACTCGTGAAGCACCGGAACCCGGCCCTGGCGCCGGGTTTTTTATTGCCCGGGAAAACGTTCGTGCGGACGTGCCCGGCGCTGCCTGCCAAGGAGGGACCCATGGGCAACGAACCGCAGACACTGACGGAAATGCCGCTCTGGGTACTGATCCTGCTCGCCGCGCTGGGCGGCGTCAGCGGCGAGATGTGGCGTGCCGACAAGGCCGGTCTCGGCGGCTGGGCCTTGTTGCGGCGCCTGGCGCTGCGCTCCGGCGCGTCGATCGTCTGCGGCGTGGCGGTGATGCTGCTGGCGTTGGCTTGCGGCGCCGCGCTGCTGTTCGCCGCGGCGCTGGGCAGCCTGACCGCCGCGGCCGGCGCGGAGATCGCCGTCGGTCTCTACGAACGCTGGGCCGCCCGGCGCCTGGGGGTTTGCGAGCTGCCCGAGGAACAGTCGGGCGACCGTGGCCCGCATTGAAACTGATCGAAGGAGTCAACCATGCCTGAACAGGCTGTTACGCTCGAGGCTCTGTACGCGGCCATCGAGCAGGTACTGCGTGAGCGTCTGCCGGAGGCGCAGTTGATCGGCTTCTGGCCAGGCGTGCCGGAAAATACCCCGGCGGTTTCCCTGGAAATGGCCGAGCTGCTGCCCGAGCGCGATCCCGGTACCGGCGAGAGCGCCCTGCTGTGCCGCCTGCAGGCGCGGATAATGGTGCCGCCTGGTGCCGATCGCCAGGCGGTATCCATTGCTTGCGGAATCGTTCGGACATTGCGCGAGCAGACCTGGAACCTGTCTCTGGAACCGGCGCGCTTCGTACGCTCGGCCGTCGACGGCAGTCGCGAGGAGCTGAAGAGCCTGCGTGTCTGGCTGGTCGAGTGGACGCAGTCGCTGCGTCTCGGAGACCCGGAGTGGGCCTGGGAGGACCAGCCGCCGGGCAGCCTGATGCTGGGCTTCGACCCGCAGACCGGCCCCGGCCATGAGCCGGACTACTTCGCTCCGGAGGCGTTGGCATGAGCTATGTCAGTGCGGAGCATGACCGCATGCTCGCCGCGATGATCCTGCCCTGTGTGGTGGTCGCCGTGGACCTGGCAGCGGCGCGGGTACGGGTGCGCTCCGGCGACTGGACCAGCGGCTGGCTGCGCTGGCACTCCCTGGCAGCCGGCAAGGTTCGCCACTGGCGTGCGCCGAGCATAGGCGAACAGGGGGTACTGCTCAGTCCGTCGGGCGGAGTGTCAATGGGTACCTTTATTCCCGGTCTGTACGGCGATGCGGGCACGGCGCCGGACAACAGCGCCAGCAGTGAGACCTGGCGTTTCGACGACGGCGCCTCGTTGAGTTACGACTGGGCTGCGCATCGCTACCGCGTCGAGCTGCCCAGCGGCACCGTGGAAGTGAGGGTCGGCGCCAGCGAGGTGCGGGTCAGCGACGGGGCGGTCAGTCTCAAGGCGCCGAAGATCAGCCTGGAAGGACCGGTGGAGATCGCCGGGACACTAACGGTCAGCGGAGACATCCTCGGCGGCGGCTCGATCATCGACACCGCCGGCAACAGCAACCACCACACCCATTGAACATACGACGGGGCTGCCGAAGGGCGGTCCGTCGAACATTCAACCGGCCCGCGCGAGCGGGCCTTTTCGTTTGCGGAGTTCGCCATGGGCAACACTCACAGCCATTCGGAGCCAGGCGCGGCCTGTCTCTGCCGGAGCGGGAGGACGGGGCGATGATCGGGATGGATCGCCGTAGCGGGCTGCCCCTGTCCGGCCTGGCTCATCTTAAACAGTCCGTCGAGGACATCCTGACCACCCCGTTGGGCAGCAGGCGCATGCGCCCCGAGTACGGCAGCAAGCTGCGGCGGATGGTCGACATGCCGGTGAGCGAAGGCTGGAAAAGCGCCGTGCAGGCCGAGGTAGCCCGTTCCCTGGGGCGCTGGGAACCGCGCATCGCATTGTCTGCCGTGCGAGTCGTCGCAGTCGTCGATGGCCGCGTGGATCTGCTCCTGAGCGGCGTGTTCGAGGGCGAGAACATCAATATGGAGGTCTCGGCGTGATCATCGATCTTTCCCAGTTGCCGGAGCCAGAGGTTATCGAAAACCTCGATTTCGAGACGATTTACCAGGAGCTGTTGGGTGACTTCCGCGAAGCCATGGCTGGCGAATGGACAGCGGAGGTGGAGTCCGATCCGGTTCTCAAGCTTCTGCAACTGGCGGCCTATCGAGAACTGCTGCTGCGGGCGCGGATCAACGATGCGGCGCGGGCGGTGATGCTGGCATACGCCAGCGGTGCCGATCTCGACCAGATCGGTGCCGGCTTCAATGTGCAGCGTTTGCTGATCAGGCCCGCTCAGCCCGAGGCGGTACCGCCGGTGGAGGCGCAATACGAGAGCGACAAGTCGCTGCGCAATCGCATCCAGCTCGCGTTCGAGCAGCTATCCGTCGCAGGACCGCGGAACGCCTATATAGCCCATGCGCTGGGCGCGGATGGAAGGGTGGCGGATGCCTCTGCGACCAGTCCGGCGCCCTGCGAAGTGCTGATCAGCGTGCTCGGGGTGGAAGGCAACGGGCAGGCACCGGAAGCGGTGTTGCAGGCAGTGCGCCTGGCGCTGAACGCGGAGGACGTGCGTCCTGTCGCGGATCGGGTAACGGTGCGCTCGGCAGGAATCGTTCCCTATCAGGTCAAGGCGCAGCTCTACCTGTTTCCCGGTCCCGAGGCCGAACTGATCCGTGCCGCCGCCGAGGCTTCGCTGCGCGACTACATTTCCGCCCAGCGCCGCCTGGGCCGCGACATCCGGCGTTCGGCCCTGTTCGCCACCCTGCATGTCGAAGGCGTGCAGCGCGTCGAACTGCAGGAGCCTGCGGCCGACGTGGTCCTGGATGAAACCCAGGCGGCCTATTGCACGGGGTACGCGATCACCTTGGGAGGCGTCGATGAGTAGCCGACTGCTGCCGCCAAACAGGAGTTCACTGGAACGCTCTCTGGGTGATGTATTGCCTGCCGAACTGCCGGTGCCGCTTCGTGAGCTTAACGATCCGGCACGCTGTGAGGCGGCCTTGTTGCCCTACCTGGCCTGGACGCGCTCGGTGGACCGCTGGGACCCGGACTGGAGCGACGAGGCCAAGCGCAATGCGGTAGCGACGTCCTTCGTCCTGCACCAGCGCAAAGGCACGCTGACCGCGTTGCGCCAAGTGGTCGAGCCGATCGGTGCGCTGAGCGAGGTCACCGAATGGTGGCAGCGAAGCCCGACCGGCGTGCCGGGGACCTTCGAGATCACCGTGGACGTCAGCGACCGTGGCATCGACGAAGGCACCGTACTGGAGCTGGAGCGCTTGCTCGATGACGTCCGCCCGGTGAGCCGACACCTGACCCGCCTGGACCTGCGCATCACCCCGGTAATCCGGTCCCGTCACGGACTGGCCGTGACCGACGGCGACACCCTGGAAATCTTCCCCTGGAAACAGTGACATGACGACCAATACTCCGAAATACGGTGGCCTGCTCACCGACATAGGTGCCGCTGCGCTGGCTGCGGCCAGCGCAGCAGGCAAGAAATGGCAGCCGACTCATATGCTGATCGGCGATGCTGGCGGCGCACCGGGTGCTACTCCGGATCCGATACCCGCAGCCACGCAGACGAAACTGATCAACCAGCGCTACCGGGCGCAGCTCAATCGCTTGTTCGTGTCGGACAAGAACATCAATACTCTGGTTGCCGAGGTGGTGCTACCAGTTGAGGTAGGTGGCTTCTGGATCCGCGAGATCGGCCTGCAGGATGCCGACGGCAAGTTCGTCGCGGTATCCAACTGCCCGCCCAGCTACAAGGCAGCAATGGAAAGTGGCAGTGCGCGGACCCAGACCATTCGGGTGAACATCGCGCTCTCCGGCCTGGAGAATGTCCAGTTGCTGATCGACAACGGCATCATCTACGCCACTCAGGACTGGGTGAAGGAAAAGGTCGCTGCCGATTTCAAGGGCCGCAAGATCCTGGCTGGCAATGGCTTGGTCGGTGGGGGCGATCTTTCTGCCGACCGCAGCATTGGCCTGGCGCCTTCCGGCGTGACGGCGGGCAGCTATCGCTCGGTCACGGTGAACGCCAACGGGGTGGTCACCCAGGGCAGCAATCCGAGCACCCTGGCCGGCTATGCGATCGGAGATGCCTATACCAAGGCCGATACCGACGGAAAACTGGCGCAGAAAGCGAACAAGGCCACCACCCTGGCCGGCTATGGCATCACCGATGCGCTGCGAGTCGATGGCAACGCCGTGTCATCCAGCAGGCTGGCCGCACCGCGTAGCCTGGCAGCCAGTGGCGATGCCTCCTGGTCGGTGACCTTCGACGGCAGTGGCAATGTTTCTGCGCCGCTGAGTCTTTCCGCTACCGGTGTGGCAGCGGGCAGCTATCCGAAGGTGACCGTGGATACGAAGGGAAGGGTGACTGCTGGAATGGCGCTGGCGGCGACGGACATTCCCGGGCTGGATGCTTCGAAGTTGGTCAGCGGGGTGCTGGCCGAGCAGCGTTTGCCGGTATTCGCGCGCGGGTTGGCTACTGCTGTCTCGACCACTAGCGATCCGAACACCGCGACCGTGCCGTTGATGCTGACCAATCATGCGAACGGACCTGTTGCCGGACGGTACTTCTACATCCAGTCGATGTTCTATCCGGATCAGAACGGCAATGCTTCGCAGATTGCAACGAGCTACAACGCTACATCCGAGATGTATGTACGGGTGTCCTACGCGGCCAACCCTAGCGCCCGGGACTGGCTGCCCTGGAAGCGCTGCGACATAGGTGGTTCGTTCAGCAAGGAGGCGGACGGGGCCTTGGGCGGTGCGGTCAATCTCAACTCGCTGATCACGTCGGGATGGTGGTACCAGACGGCCAATGCACAGGCCGAAAGTGGGGCGAACTACCCGGTCCCCCGGGCCGGCTTGCTTCAAGTGCATAATGCAGGCACCAATTTCATCTACCAGACATACCAGGTTTATGACGGTGAAGGGTTCTATTTTCGTTGCCGCTACACCAACACCTGGTATCCATGGCGGCGTGTATGGCATGGAGCGGACTTCAATCCGAACGACTATCTGCTGAAAAGTGGCTTTACGTGGGCCGCCCTGCCAGGAAAGCCAGCGACCTTTCCGCCTACTGGCCACAACCACGACGCCGCCCAGATCACGTCGGGCATCCTGCCTCTGGCGCGCGGCGGTCTTGGTTCGAATACGGCAGCGGGGGCGCGCAACAATATCGGGGCTGGGGTTCCCGCGACGGCGAACCGATCGCTGAATGGCTGGTGGAAGGATAACGATACAGGACTCATCGTGCAGTGGATGACAGTGAGTGTCGGCGATCATCCGGGTGGAATCGTCAACCGCTCGCTGACCTTTCCGATCGCGTTTCCCACTACCTGCCTGCACGTGGTGCCGAGCGTCAAGGAACTGGGGCGGCCGGCGACGTCGGCATCGACCGTCACCCTCGCAGATGTCAGCGTCAGCACCACGGGGTGTGTGATCGTCGCTACCGAGTATCACGGTGCGGTCCAGAACTATGCGATCAGGCTTGTGGCCATTGGCTGTTGAGGTGACCCATGATTTTTTTCCATGCCGCCACTGGCGGTTTCTATTCGAAGGATGTCCACGGCGACCGCATGCCCATCGACGCGCGGATGTATCCCCTCGAGGAAGCTGAATACCTGGCGCTGTTGGTAGCCCAGAGCGAGGGCAAGCAGATCGTCGCCGACGCCGCCGGCCGTCCGTTCTGTATCGACCCGCCGGCCCCGGCAGAAGAGGTCCTGGCCCACCGTGAGCGCATCTGGCGCGATCGCCAGTTGACGCTTACTGATGGCCCCATCGCCCGTCACCGGGATGAGCTCGACCTGGGCAAGATTACGACCCTGAACCAGGCGCAACTGCTCGAACTCACGCTGTACCGCGCCAGCCTTCGAGACTGGCCGGCATCCGCGGCGTTTCCTGATTTAGGCGCAAGACCCGAGCCGCCGCTGTGGCTCGAACCGCTCATCACCCCCTGAACCCCGCCCCGTGCGGGGTTTTTCATTAATGGAGATCTACCTATGAGTTTCTTCCACGGCGTTACGGTAACCAACGTCGATATCGGTGCGCGCACCATCGCGCTGCCGGCCAGCTCCGTCATCGGCCTCTGCGATGTGTTCACGCCGGGGGCGCAGGCAAGCGCCAAGCCCAACGTTCCGGTGCTGCTCACCAGCAAGAAGGACGCCGCCGCGGCGTTCGGCATCGGCTCGTCGATCTATCTGGCCTGCGAGGCCATCTATAACCGTGCCCAGGCCGTGATCGTGGCGGTGGGCGTGGAAGCCGCGGAGACTCCCGAGGCCCAGGCCAGCGCCGTCATAGGTGGTGTCAGCGCCGCCGGCGAGCGCACCGGACTGCAGGCTCTGCTAGACGGCAAGAGCCGCTTCAATGCTCAGCCGCGTCTACTAGTTGCGCCGGGTCATTCGGCCCAGCAAGCGGTGGCCACCGCCATGGACGGGCTGGCCGAGAAACTGCGGGCCATCGCCATTCTCGATGGTCCCAATAGCACCGACGAGGCGGCCGTCGCCTACGCCAAGAACTTCGGCAGCAAGCGCCTGTTCATGGTCGACCCGGGCGTGCAGGTTTGGGACAGCGCCACCAATGCCGCGCGCAACGCCCCGGCTTCGGCCTACGCCGCCGGCCTGTTCGCCTGGACCGACGCCGAGTACGGCTTCTGGTCCTCGCCGTCGAACAAGGAGATCAAGGGCATCACCGGCACCAGCCGTCCGGTGGAGTTCCTCGACGGTGATGAGACCTGTCGCGCCAACCTGCTCAACAACGCCAATATCGCCACGATCATTCGCGACGATGGCTATCGCCTGTGGGGCAACCGCACCTTGTCCAGCGACAGCAAGTGGGCTTTCGTCACCCGCGTTCGGACCATGGACCTGGTGATGGATGCGATCCTCGCCGGACACAAGTGGGCGGTGGACCGCGGCATCACCAAGACCTACGTGAAGGATGTCACCGAGGGCCTGCGCGCCTTCATGCGCGATCTGAAGAACCAGGGCGCGGTGATCAACTTCGAGGTCTATGCCGACCCGGACCTGAACAGCGCCAGCCAGCTGGCCCAGGGCAAGGTGTACTGGAACATCCGCTTCACCGATGTGCCGCCTGCCGAGAACCCCAATTTCCGTGTCGAGGTGACCGATCAGTGGCTCACCGAAGTTCTGGATGTCGCCTAAGGAGCGCCCGTGATGATTCCGCAAACCCTGACCAATACCAACCTGTTCATCGACGGCGTGAGCTTCGCCGGTGACGTGCCATCCCTGACCCTGCCCAAGCTGGCTGTGAAGACCGAGCAATACCGTGCCGGCGGCATGGATGCGCCGGTATCCATCGACATGGGCCTGGAGGCGATGGAGGCCAAGTTCTCCACCAACGGTGCCCGCCGAGAAGCACTGAATTTCTTCGGCCTGGCCGACCAGAGCGCTTTCAATGGCGTGTTCCGCGGCTCCTTCAAGGGCCAGAAGGGCGCCAGCGTGCCAGTGGTGGCTACCCTGCGCGGCCTGCTCAAGGAGGTCGACCCGGGCGACTGGAAGGCCGGCGAGAAAGCCGAGTTCAAGTACGCCGTTGCGGTCAGCTACTACAAGCTGGAAGTCGATGGCCGCGAGGTCTACGAGATCGATCCGGTCAACGGTGTCCGCGCGATCAACGGTGTCGACCAGTTGGCCGGCATGCGCAACGACCTCGGCCTGTAAGAGGAGCTCCGGACATGACCCAAGAGAATCGACTGCCGGGCTGGCTGACGCTGGATGCCGACGCCGCCCTCGTTCGTCTCTCGCGTCCGGCACAGTGCAACGGGGTCAGCGTCGACACGCTGACCCTGCGTGCACCCACCGTGCGTGATATCCGCCTGGCCGGCAAGGTGGCCGGCGACGATGCCGAGGAGCGCGAACTGCAACTGTTCGCCTCGCTGGCGCAGGTCAGCCGCCAGGACCTGGAGGGGCTGAAGCTGAGCGACTACCAGCGGCTGCAAGGCGCCTACTTTCGCCTGGTGCAAGACGACACGGACGACACCTTCGCGTATGCGTCAACTGGCGAGGCGCCTGGCCATTGAGCTGGGCTTCCAGGCCAGCGAACTGGAGCGCATGACCCTGGGCGACCTGCTCTGGTGGCTCGCCGAGGGCGAGGAGTGAGCGACGGCGCCGTTCGCCAGGCGAGCGGCGCCCGCGCTACTTCAGTAGTTCCGCGGAGGCGGACATCGATAACAGACGAGACGAACCGTCATGAGTAAAGACATGGACCTGGTGGTCTCCATCGGCGGCATCGCCGACCCCTCCTTGGGCAAGGCATTCGAGACCGTCAAGGCACGGCTCGACAGTCTCCAGGAACGTTCCCGCCAGGCGTCCAGCCTGAGGGATGTGCTGGGAGACGCCATACGCCTGGAGCGAGAACTCGCCGATATGCGCAAGGTCGGGCACCGCGGCGTTGCTGAGCATGCCCGGCAGCTTGGCGAACGCCAGGAGCAACTGAAGCGACTCGGCATCGAGGCCAGGGCCGCGGGCGATGCCTACGCTCGACTGGGCGAGATACAGCGTGGCCTGGATATGCAGGTCCGCGGCCTGCAACGGCTGGAGCAGGCCAGCCAGGCAATGCCATTGGCTAGCGCATTTTCCGGACTGGTCGTGGAAGCCAGCAAGACGGCTGCCGGTTATCAAGCGCGGTTGCGCGACCTGGCGATCCGCAACGGCCTGGACGCCGGCCGGGAGCCAGCCTTGGCATCCCTGATCCAGGACAGTGCCAGCCAGAGCGGCCTGGGACGCACGGCGACGCTGGACATGCTGGAGCACTTGAACGCCACCGGCATGGGGTTCGCCGCCGCGCAAATGAATCTGGGACTGGCGGGCCGCTTCGGCTTTGGCCAAGGGATTGCTTCAGCCGAGGCTGCGGGGCTGGTTCGAGCGTTGCAACTGGCCCAGGGTTCGGACTCGCCAGAGCAATTGTCCGCCTCCCTCGACCGCCTGGTCGTCCTGGGTAAAGGCAGAGTCGGCAGTGAGGCCCTGGCGCGTCGCCTGCCTGCCTTGTTGTCAGCGCTGGGCAATGCGGGAGAGGCCACGGCCGGCGATGTCGGTGCACTGGGGGCCTTGCTGGAGATTCAGGCAAAGAACACCACGCCAGACAAAGCGGACGTGCGGATGAAGGCCTGGCTGGAGTTCGTCAGCAGCGGCAGCTTGAAACGCGCTTATGGCCAGAACTACGACCGGGACCTGGAAGCGCTGCGCAAGGACGGAGCGAGTCTGCTGGAGGCCAACCTGGAGCTGGCTGCGCGCTATCGGGATAAGGGCGGCAAGCTCAGCGCCGGTGCGGCGTCGCCGGCGCTTGAAGCCTATCGAGCGTCGCGCGGCGAGTTCCAGGGCTTGCTCGAAACCCAGCAGTCTTCCGTAGGCTCTTCGGAGCGCGATGCGCAGCGTCGCAAGGGGATGTCCCAGGAGCTGTGGAAGGCTTCCAGCGACAGTTGGGAGAGGGCGCAGACCGCTTTGGGCAGCGCCCTGAATCCATATCTGGACAACCTGGCCAAGGGGAGCGCGGTACTCGGCGAGTCGACTGCGGAGCTGCTCGAAGCCTATCCGCGGACGACGGCCGGTCTTACCGCCGCCGCAGGTGCGGTGTTATCCGGGTATCTCGCCTACAAGGGAGGGCGCGGCGCTATCGACGTGCTGCGTGGCGGTCGGCTCGGTCGGCGAGGGACCGCTGCCGTCGGTGACCTGATCGAACGGGGTGCAGGCCGGGTATCGGGTGGTAGCGAAATACAGCGCGTGTTCGTTACCAACTGGCCGGTGCCGGGAGGCGACTCTACGCTGGAGTCCGCGAGGAGGCCGGCACAACGAAAGCGCGGTCAAACACCACGCAGGAAGAGAGGCAAGGGCGGTGGGGTGAAGGCCCGCTCCCTTCCATCCCTTGGCTTCTCGGCTGGAGGAGGCTTGGGGGCGATGGCAGGAAAGCTGCCGCGCCTGTCGCGTTTGCCCATACGCAACGCGCCGCTGCAAGTGGCCTCGTCGTTGATCGATGTTGCTGAGGTCTACTCCAGCGACCTGTCGGAGAGCGAAAAGACCATCGCCTATGGCGAGGCCGGTGGCTCCCTGGCTGGTTCCCTGGCTGGCGCCGCTCTGGGAGCGAGCATCGGCTCGGTGGTGCCGGTGGTCGGTACGCTGATCGGTGGATTGGTTGGCGGCGCTATCGGCGCCTGGGGCGGTAGCGAACTGGGGGGGCGTCTGGGACGCAGTCTGGCTGGCGATCCGCCGGCGGCCTCGGACAACAAGCCGGCGGTGCCCGCACCACAGGCCGAGCCCGTCGCGGCTGCGCCCAACTGGACCTTCGCGCCGCAGATCAACCTGACGGTGCAAGGCAACGTACACGAGCCGCAGCGCCTGGCCGACGAGTTGCTGCCCTACCTGCAACGCATGCTTGTCGACTTCGCCGACGAGCGGCAGCGGCGCAGCCTCTACGATCCGGCGATGGTCTAAGGAGTCCCCATGGCATATCTGGAACAATTGCAGGCCGGCCTGAGGTACCTGGGTCGCGCCGGCGAGTCCGGACGCAAGAGTCTGGACAAGGTGGTCGCTCCGGTGAACGGCGCGATCAGCGAGATCCGCGGCGCAGCCGCGGAGCTGGAGAACCTGCCCGGCGTATCGCCGGAAATGGCTGCCCGGCTGCAGCGTGCCATGCGCGGCATCGGCCAGGCGCAGGGCAAGGTGAACCGCGTGGTCTCCACCTATGACCGGGCGAGCCGGGCGTTGCTTGGTATCGACGAACGCCTGGATGCGCTGAAGGTCCAGGTGAACAGTGCCGCGCAGGCGGTCGGCAAGGTCGCTGGCGACATCAGTCCGACGCTGGCGGGGGTGCTGCCGTCGTGGCTGCTGGCACCCTCGGCGACGCCCCCGAGCGAGGCCGCAGCGCCCTTGCCGCACCTGCTGGTACTGCAGCCGCTGACCGCCAATGCCCAACCGTTCTACTTCAACCTGAATACTGCCGCCTTCGACGCCCTGCAGCGCAACAGTGCCTACAACTGGAGCGGGCAGGTGCGCCTGGGTCGGCGGCCGGCGCTGCAGAGCGTCGGCATGGGCGAGGAGAGCATCCTGCTCAAGGGTGCGGTATTCCCGCTGCGTCGACAGGTAGGTAACCAGGAAAAGGTCGTCGGTCTGGAGCAGCTCGAAGCGCTGCGCCGGTTGGCGGAGCGGCGTGAGCCGCTGATCCTGAGCAGCGGCTACGGCGAGGTGCAGATGGGCCTCTGGTGTCTGGTGCGGATCAGCGAGAACCAGAGCGCCCTACTGGGCAACGGCGCTCCCCGCAAACAAACCTTCGACCTGGAGTTCAAGCGCTATGGCGACGACCTGCCGAACCGCTGACGGCGACATGCTGGACAGCCTCTGCTACCACGTCTATGGCCATCTGTTGGGCTGCGTCGAGGCGACCCTCGACGCCAATCCCGGGCTGGCCGATGAGCAGCAGCCATTCCGCGCCGGCTTGCTGATCAGTTTCCCTGACATGCCGGTGGTCAATGTCGAACAGGTGCGCCTGTGGGATTGATCGACCGCTCACCCGCAACCCCGCCTTGGCGGGGTTTTTCTTTTCTGGAGAGATCAGGTGCAACCGAGTTTCCGTATCGTTGCCGACGGCACCGACGTCACCCAGCGGCTGAATGACCGCCTGCTCAAGCTGACCTTGCTGGACAAGCCGGGCATGGAGTCCGACAGCCTGATCTTGAGGCTCGACGATCGCGATGGACAGGTGGCCTTACCCAGGCGCGGTGCGGTGCTGGAGGTTCATCTCGGCTATGCCGGCGAGCCACTGATGCGCATGGGACGCTTTACCGTGGACACCTTGCAGTGGGCTGGTCCGCCGGACTGCCTGACCGTTACTGCCAAGGCCGGCGACATGCGCGGCAGTGGCAAGACGATACGCAGCGGCGGTTGGGAGGGCACTACCCTGGCTCAGGTCTGCCGCGATGTTGGCGCACGCAACGGCTGGCGCGTGGAGTGTCCGTTGCAGGTGGCGATCGCCCGGGTCGACCAGGTCAACGAGTCCGACTACCACTTCGTCACCCGTCTGGCGCGCCAGTACGACTGCACCGCCAAGCTGGCCGAGGGCATGCTCATGGTGCTGCCGCGACAGAGCGGGCAGAGCGCCACGGGGCGTCGGATCGAACCTTTGGTGTTGGGACGTGCTGATGTCGGCAGCTTCGACGTTACCTTCGACGACCGCAGCCTGATGAGAACGGTGAAGACCCGCTACCAATTGCCCGGCAGCGGCGAGGTCAAGAGCGTCGAGCTGAAGAACCCGAAGGCACCGGCTACGGCTATGGGCGAGCATGTCGACCGGCATCTCTATGCCAGCCGTGGAGAGGCCGAGCAGGCGGCGAAGGCTCGCCTGGCGAGCTTCAGCCGCTCCAGCGCCAGTGTGCGCCTGGAACTGCCAGGGCGTGGCGACCTGTTCGCCGAGCGCAGCCTGCTGCTCCAAGGCTTCAAGGCGGGAATCGACGGCGAGTTCCTGATCGACTCGGTGGAGCACACCTACAGCTCCAGCGGATGGACCACTGTCGTGCAATGCAACGGCGGCCGAGGCGGCAAGGGGTGACGCCTGAAACCCATCGGAGTGCAGGAGGATCGATGAAACTGACCGAGCAGCAATTGCTGCGCATTTTTCCCAACGCCCGCCTCGTCGCGGGCGTTTTCGTTGCGGCGTTGCAACGGGCCATGGACGAGAGGGAGATCGACACACCGGCGCGGCGTGCCGCGTTTCTCGCCCAGGTCGGCCACGAAAGCAGCCAGTTGACCCGGCTGGTGGAGAACCTCAACTACAGTGCCCAAGGCTTGGCGGCGACCTGGCCGAGCCGCTATCTCGGCCCCGACGGGCAGCCCAACGCGTTGGCCTTGCGGCTGGCGCGCAATCCGCAGGCGATTGCCGACAACACCTACGCCACGCGCAACGGCAATGGCGACGAAGCGTCCGGCGATGGCTGGCGCTTCCGTGGGCGTGGCTTGCTACAGATCACCGGGCGTGCCAACTACCGGTTGGTCGGCGAGGCCCTCGGCGAGCCGCTGGAAGCCGAGCCCTGGCGCCTGGAGCAGCCCGTGCCGGCGGCCCGCAGCGCCGCCTGGTGGTGGGCCGGTCACGGGCTCAACGAGTTGGCCGACCGCGGCGAGTTCGCTGCCATCACCCGCCGCATCAACGGCGGCCTGAATGGCCAGGCGGAGCGCCTGGCGTTGTGGCAGCGGGCCAGGGCGGTGCTGTCATGAGCCGGCTCGCTCTGCTCCTGCCGGCCGTGTTGCTGGTCCTGCTGGCCGGCGCCTTGCTCGGCGGCGGCCTGGTTGCCCGCCACTATCGTCCGCAACTGGAGGAGGCCCTGGGCCAACTCACTGCCAGCCGCGTCGCCAGCGGCCAGCTCGAGGCTTTGCTCGATGAGCAGCAGCGAGCGCTGGCGGCGGTGCGGGCGAGCGCCGAGAGGCGCGCGAAGGACGTCGAGCAGGCACTCGGCGAGGCCAGGGCGCAGGCCGCGGAGCAGTATGCCGCGGCCGTGCGTCTGCTCCGGGAACCCGACATTGGCACGGACTGCCAGGCGGCAGGTGCGGCGATCGACCGGGAGCTGGGACTATGACTCGTCTCCTGCTGGGGCTTTGTCTGCTTTTCGCGGGCTGCGCAGCCTCACCGACGACACCTCGCCCCGTGCGCGTCGAGGTTCCCCTGGCAGTGCCCTGCCGTGTACCTGACGTGCGCCCGCCGAGCTGGGCCGGCGCCACGCTGAAGGCCGGCGATTCGCTGCAGGCCAAGGTTCGCGCATTGCTCGCCGAGCGCCGCCAGCGGCAGGGCTACGAACTCGAATTGCAGGCGGCGTTGCGTGCCTGCCGCTAAACCTTTCGGCCGATCCTCTCGGATCGGCCTTCCTTCCGACATCCCGCTGTTGCACCCATCCTCCCCACTGGGCTATGTTCCCCAACATGGCTCCGTGAGACCGCTATCGTGATCCACCTCAGCAGCATCATCACCTCCCTCATCAAGGCATTCGCCCGTTGGCGCTGGCGCGCCTGACTTCTTTTTCGCCGGCCTGGCCGGTCACGTCTCCCTGCGTCCCCCGTTTTCCACAGGCATAATGCCGACGTTCCACTCTCCCCTCCTCCGCGTGCGCGCCGGGAAACGGGTGTGGCGAAAGCCGGGTGATGCGATTCGCATAAGAATGAAATCAAGAGGTTACAGCCAGCATGCTGCTGATGATCGATAACTACGACTCCTTCACCTACAACCTGGTGCAGTACTTCGGCGAGCTCAAGACCGAGGTCAAGGTGGTGCGCAACGACGAACTGAGCGTGGAACAGATCGAGGCCCTGGCGCCCGAGCGCATCGTCCTTTCCCCCGGTCCCTGCACCCCCAACGAGGCCGGCGTCTCGCTGGCCGTTATCGAGCGCTTCGCCGGCAAGCTGCCGCTGCTCGGTGTCTGCCTTGGCCATCAGAGCATCGGCCAGGCCTTCGGCGGCGAAGTGGTGCGGGCGCGGCAGGTGATGCACGGCAAGACCAGCCCGATCCACCACAAGAACCTCGGCGTGTTCGCCGGCCTGGCCAATCCCCTGACGGTGACGCGCTACCACTCGCTGGTGGTGAAGCGAGAGAGCCTGCCGGAGTGCCTGGAGATCACCGCCTGGACCCAACATGCCGACGGATCGCTCGACGAGATCATGGGTGTACGCCACAAGACCCTGAATGTCGAGGGCGTGCAGTTCCATCCCGAGTCCATCCTCACCGAGCAGGGCCACGAGTTGCTGGCAAACTTCCTCCGCCAGCAGGGCGGTGTGCGTGGGGAGGGCAACTGAGATGGATATCAAGGGAGCCCTCAATCGCATCGTCAACCAGCTCGACCTGACCACCGAGGAAATGCAGGCGGTCATGCGCCAGATCATGACCGGGCAGTGCACCGACGCGCAGATCGGCGCCTTCCTGATGGGCATGCGGATGAAGAGCGAAACCATCGACGAGATCGTCGGCGCGGTGGCGGTGATGCGCGAACTGGCCGACGGTGTGCAGTTGCCTACGCTGAAGCATGTGGTCGACGTGGTCGGCACCGGCGGCGATGGCGCGAACATCTTCAACGTATCCTCGGCGGCGTCCTTCGTGGTCGCCGCCGCTGGCGGCAAGGTCGCCAAACACGGTAACCGCGCGGTCTCCGGCAAGAGCGGCAGCGCCGACTTGCTGGAAGCCGCCGGCATCTACCTGGAACTGACCTCCGAACAGGTGGCGCGTTGCATCGACACCGTCGGCGTCGGGTTCATGTTCGCCCAGGTCCACCACAAGGCGATGAAGTACGCCGCCGGTCCGCGCCGCGAGCTGGGCTTGCGGACTCTGTTCAACATGCTTGGCCCACTGACCAACCCGGCGGGAGTCAGGCACCAGGTGGTCGGGGTGTTCACCCAGGAACTGTGCAAGCCGCTGGCTGAAGTGCTCAAGCGTCTCGGCAGCGAGCATGTGCTGGTGGTGCATTCGCGCGACGGGCTGGACGAGTTCAGTCTGGCCGCGGCGACCCACATTGCCGAGTTGAAGGACGGCGAGGTACGCGAGTACGAAGTGCGTCCCGAGGACTTCGGGATCAAGAGCCAGACCCTGATGGGGCTGGAGGTCGACAGTCCGCAGGCCTCGCTGGAACTGATCCGCGACGCTTTGGGGCGGCGCAAGACCGAGGCTGGGCAGAAGGCCGCCGAGCTGATCGTGATGAATGCCGGCCCGGCACTGTACGCTGCCGATCTGGCGACCAGCCTGCACGAGGGCATTCAACTGGCCCACGATGCCCTGCACACCGGGCTGGCACGGGAGAAGATGGACGAACTGGTGGCCTTCACCGCCGTTTACAGAGAGGAGAACGCACAGTGAGTGTGCCGACGGTTCTGCAGAAGATCCTCGCCCGCAAGGCCGAGGAGGTCGCCGAGCGCCGTGCGCGCGTCAACCTGGCCGAGGTCGAGCGGCTGGCGCGTAGCGCCGATGCGCCGCGCGGCTTCGCCAATGCCCTGCTGGAGCGGGCCAAGCGCAAGGAGCCGGCAGTGATCGCCGAGATCAAGAAGGCATCGCCGAGCAAGGGCGTGCTGCGCGAACACTTCGTCCCGGCGGAGATCGCCCGCAGCTACGAGGCGGGTGGCGCGGCGTGCCTGTCGGTGCTCACCGACGTGGACTTCTTCCAGGGCGCCGATGCCTATCTGAAGGAAGCGCGGGCCGCCTGTGCGCTGCCGGTGATCCGCAAGGACTTCATGATCGATCCGTACCAGATCGTCGAGGCGCGGGCGATCGGTGCCGACTGCATCCTGCTGATCGTCTCGGCGCTGGACGACGTGCTGATGGCCGAACTGGCGGCGACTGCCAAGTCGGTCGGTCTCGACGTACTGGTCGAAGTGCATGACGGCACCGAGCTGGAACGTGCACTGAAGACCCTGGACACGCCGTTGGTGGGCATCAACAACCGCAACCTGCACACCTTCGAGGTGAGCCTGGAAACCACCCTCGACCTGTTGCCGGAAATTCCCCGCGACCGCCTGGTGGTCACCGAGAGCGGTATTCTCAACCGGGCCGACGTGGAGCTGATGGAAGTCAGCGAGGTCTACGCCTTCCTGGTTGGCGAGGCGTTCATGCGGGCCGACGATCCTGGCCTCGAGCTGAAGCGCCTGTTCTTCCAGGAGCGTGGCGGCGTGGTGCTGGGCGCCGATCCTGACTGATCCGCGCTGTCGAACCCCATGAAAAAGGCCGGTTGTGACCGGCCTTTTTCATGGGTGCTGTTCAGCGGGTGCCGAAGACCACCATGGTCTTCCCTTTCACATGCACCAGGCCCTGCTCCTCCAGGCTCTTCAGCACGCGTCCGACCATTTCCCGCGAGCAGCCGACGATCCGGCCGATCTCCTGGCGGGTGATCTTGATCTGCATGCCGTCCGGGTGGGTCATGGCGTCCGGTTGCTGGCACAGGTCCAGCAAGGTGCGGGCCACGCGTCCGGTGACGTCGAGGAAGGCCAGGTCGCCCACCTTGCGGGTGGTCTTGCGCAGGCGGTCGGCCATCTGGCTGCCGAGGGTGTAGAGGATCTCCGAGTCCTGCTGCGACAGTTCGCGGAACTTCGCATAGCTGATCTCGGCGACTTCGCATTCCACCTTGGCGCGAACCCAGGCGCTGCGTTCCTGTTCGCTGCCTTCCTTTTCGAACAATCCCAGCTCGCCGAAGAAATCACCGCTGTTGAGGTAGCCGATGATCATTTCGCGGCCGTCGTCGTCCTCGATGAGGATGGTGACCGAACCCTTGATGATGAAGAACAGCGTTTCGCAGCGATCGCCGGCATAGATGATGGTGCTCTTTGCGGTGTAGCGGCGGCGGTGACAGTGTGCGAGCAGCTTGTCTAGGTGTTTGAGTTTGGGTGTGTGGGTAATAGCTACCATGCCCGAGTCCCGAAAGAATAAAGAATATGCCTGACGTACAAGGCGATGTTTTTTTGAGTTCTTATGGAGAGACCTGCCAGGGCCCGGGAGCTCAGCGGAGAACTCCCCCCAACCGGGCAGATCAGGAAGTGTGCCAGTAAACCGCGTCCAGCTTAACAGACGGACCATGAAGGTCGATGTGATTTTGCGACGCAGCTATCAGGACTGTGATCCCGTACTGTCCTTGGGCCCTGTGCTAAGCTGGCGCCCTTTGCCGGCGGGAGTCTGAACGATGAAAGCGCGTATCCAGTGGGCGGGCGAGGCGATGTTCCTCGGCGAGTCCGGTAGCGGCCACGTGGTGGTCATGGACGGTCCGCCGGACCATGGCGGACGCAACCTCGGGGTGCGCCCTATGGAGATGGTGCTGATCGGCCTCGGCGGCTGCACCAACTTCGATGTGGTCAGCATCCTGAAGAAGGCGCGCCAGCCGGTGGAGAGCTGCGAAGCCTTCCTCGAGGCCGAAAGGGCCGACGAGGAGCCCAAGGTGTTCACGAAGATCCACGTGCACTTCGTGGTCAAGGGCCGCGGTCTCAAGGAGGCCCAGGTCAAGCGCGCGGTGGAGCTGTCGGCGGAGAAATACTGCTCGGCGTCGATCATGCTCGGTCGCGGCGGGGTGGAGATCACCCACGACTACGAGATCGTCGAACTCGGCTGAGACGACATCCGGTCATCATAAAAGGGGCGCAAACTCTGGCGGAGGCTTGATTGGCTCTGCATAATGCGCCCCTTTTTTCGTGCCGCGCGATTCCGTCGAGCGGCCGTTCAGTTCGGAAGATTCTTCCGCTCTGATAGACGTTTCCCGAGCCATCCCGGTCGGGTGACCAATGGCGCCAGCCGGCGCCCGTGCAACTCAACAAACCACAATCGCCATCGCGAAGAGGTGTTAACCGTCCTACGCAGGTGCGTCGTTCGCATCTGACGGGCATGCCCCAACCCTGCGGCAGAGCCGCAAGCAACCGAGAGAGTTCCCCACGGTGAAAAGCAAACTCAAGCTCCACGGGTTCAACAACCTGACGAAGACCTTGAGCTTCAACATCTACGACATCTGCTACGCCGAGACGCCCGAAGACCTCCAGGCCTACGTGCAGTACATCGACGAAGAGTATGACGCGGAGCGTCTGACGCAGATTCTTACCGATGTTGTCGACATCATCGGTGCCAATATCCTGAACATCGCGCGTCAGGACTACGACCCCCAGGGCGCCAGCGTGACCATCCTGATCTCCGAGCAGCCGGTCACTCCGACCGACAGCCAGATCGAAGAGTCCCCGGGCCCGCTGCCGGACACCATCCTGGCGCACCTGGACAAGAGCCACATCACCGTGCATACCTACCCGGAAATCCATCCGGTGGACGGCATCGCGACCTTCCGCGTGGACATCGATGTGTCCACCTGCGGAGTGATCTCCCCGCTGAAGGCCCTGAACTACCTGATCCACCAGTTCGACTCGGACATCGTCACGGTCGACTATCGGGTCCGCGGCTTCACCCGCGACATCGAGGGGCGCAAGCATTTCATCGACCACGAGATCAACTCGATCCAGAACTATCTCTCCGACGACACGCGCGAGGCCTACCAGATGACCGACGTGAACGTGTACCAGGAGAACCTGTTCCACACCAAGATGCTGCTCAAGGACTTCGAACTGGAGAACTACCTGTTCGGCGACGCTACCCGGACGCTCTCGACGGAACAGCGCGAGCAGGTCACGGAACGGCTCAAGCACGAAATGCTGGAGATCTTCTACGCGCGCAACATGCCGCGCTGATCGCACACGAGAAAGAAAAAGCCCGCTTCGAGCGGGCTTTTTCATGCGTGCGATTCAGATGCGGTAGGTGCTCTTGGTCATCACCTTCGCCAGCAGGCTCATGCCCAGCTTCACCGGTGCCGGGAAGCGCAGGCCGCCGGCGGCCAGGGCGTTGCTCGAATGCTGTTCCTCGTCGATACGCATCTGCTCGAGGATGGCACGGGATTTCCGATCCTCCTGGGGAATCTGCGCCAGGTGTTCGTCCAGATGCTTGCACACCTGGTCTTCGGTGGCGGCGACGAAGCCCAGGCTGACCCGGTCGCTGACTAGCCCGGCGGCGGCACCGACGCCGAAGGACAGGCCGTAGAAGATCGGATTGAGCACGCTGGGACGGCTGCCCAACTGGCGGATGCGTTGCTCGCACCAGGCCAGGTGGTCGATCTCCTCCTCGGCGGCTTCCTCCATCGCCTCGCGGACCTCGGGCAGCTTGGCGGTCAGCGACTGGCCCTGGTACAGCGCCTGGGCGCAGACCTCGCCGGTGTGGTTGATGCGCATCAGGCCGGCGATATGGCGGGTGTCTTCCTCGCTCAGTTCGCCATCGGGTTCCACGATGGCCGGCGACGGTCGCGCCGGCTGGCCGCTGAACGGCAGCAGGGTGCGCAGGGCGGAGTCGGCCTGCAGCAGGAAACGGTCGATGGGCGAATAGTGGCGGTCGGCGGACATGGCGCACCTCCGGAAACGAAAGATCGCACCAGTTTACCGGAAGTGCGCTGATAGCAGGATGTTGCGGACGGGCTGCGATGTCGCAGCGCCAGCAGGGACTCAGCCCGGCGGCCAGTGCATCTGGCGTTGACCCAGCACGTGCATGTGGATGTGGTGCACGGTCTGCCCGCCAAGGTCGTTGCAGTTCATCACCACACGGAAGCCTTCCTCGCAGCCCTGCTCCCGGGCCAGGCGCTGGGCGGTGAAGAGGATATGGCCTGCCAGCGGCCGGTCTGCCTCGGTCAGGTGCTCGAGGGTGGGAATGTGCCTTTTCGGGATGACCAGGAAGTGCACCGGCGCCTGCGGGCCGATATCGTGAAACGCGACAACTTCCTCGTCTTCGTAGAACTTGCGCGCGGGAACTTCCCCCGCCACGATCTTGCAGAACAGACAGTCCATGGGCGATTCCTCCGGCCTCGGGTGCTTTCCCGAGTGTAGCGGTGCCCGTCGCGACCGCCCAAGCGTGAAGGAGCCGCAGTGAAGAACGACATACACGACCTCGGCCTGGTCCTGGATTCCCGGGTCAAGCTGATCCTGATCGAGTCCTGGGACGAGCCGAAGGTGATGGAAACCCTCACCGGCCTGGCGGTCAGGCGCGGCCTTGGCCTGTATGCCTGGTCGGTGACCGAGGGCGTGCAGCGCCTGGGCTTCGGCGGCGAGCCGCTGGGCGGGGAGGAGAGCCGCGACCCGGTCGCGGCGTTGCGCTTGATCAAGCACGATCAGCAGGCGAATCTCTACGTGCTCTGCGACCTGCATCCTTTCCTTGGCGACAGCCCGACCCTGGTGCGCCTGCTCAAGGAAATCGCCATGGCCGAAGGCAATCATCGACCGACCGTGGTGCTGGTGTCCCATGCGCTGAAGCTGCCGGCCGAAGTGCAGCGCTTCGCCGCGCGGTTCTCGCTGTCCCTGCCCAGCGAAGACGAACTGCTCGGCATCGTCCGCGAGGAAGCGACGCGCTGGAGCGAGCGCAACCGTGGTGCCCGCGTGCGTACCGACAACCGCACCCTGCAGCAGGTGGTGAAGAACCTGCGCGGGCTCAGCCATGCCGAGGCGCGGCTGCTGGCGCGCAACGTGATCTGCAACGATGGGGCGATCACCCAGGAGGACCTGCCCGAGCTGAACCGCACCAAGTTCCAGCTACTCGACCTGGAGGGCGTGCTGAGCTTCGAGTACGACACCGCGCGCTTCGCCGAGGTCGGCGGGCTTGCCGCGCTCAAGCGTTGGCTCGGCGAGCGTCAGTCGGCGTTCCTCGCCGGCAAGCCTGGCAACCAGCCGAAGGGCATGATGCTGGTCGGCGTGCAGGGCGCCGGCAAGAGCCTGGCGGCCAAGGCGGTGGCCGGCCTCTGGGGCTTGCCGTTGCTGCGTCTGGATTTCGCCTGTCTCTACAACAAGTACTTCGGCGAAACCGAGCGCAACCTGCGCGAGGCGCTGCGCCTGGCCGAACAGATGGCGCCCTGCGTGCTGTGGATGGATGAAGTGGAGAAGGGCATTTCTGGCGGCGACCAGGACAACGGCGTCAGTCAGCGCGTGCTGGGTACCCTGCTGACCTGGATGGCCGAGCGCGAGGCGCCGGTCTTCATGGTCGCCACCGCGAACGCTATCGACCGCCTGCCGCCCGAACTGATCCGCAAGGGACGCTTCGACGAATTGTTCTTCGTCGACCTGCCGACGCCGGAGGTTCGCGCCGAGATCTTCCGCATCCATCTGCAACGCCGCGAGCTGGAGCCGGCACAGTTCGACCTCCTTCTGCTGGCGGCTGCCAGCGAGGGTTTCAGCGGGGCGGAGATCGAGCAGGCGGTGGTGGCGGCACTGTACGCCGGGCAGGCGCGACAGCAGGCGGTGGATCAGGAGCTGTTGCTCAGGGAGCTGTCGCGAACCTCGCCGCTGTCGGTGCTGATGGCGGAAAAGCTCGCCGCGCTGCGGACCTGGGCCAAGGGGCGGGCGGTGCCGGCAGACTGAGCCGACGGCTAACCTCGTTGCCCTGCGAGGAGAGGCCGATCAACCCCGTGGGACGGAGGGTACCGCCGAGGCGTTGATCCGCGCGGCGAGTCGGCGCACCAGCCAGCGTGGCGCCAGGCGTGGGCTCAGCGCCAGCAGGCGATTGCGCCAACCGGGGACGATCAGGGCGCGGTTCTTGTCCAGCCCGCGCAGGGCCAGCAGCGCGACTTCCTCCGGGGTCATCATCAGCTTGCTCCGGTCGAGCCTGCCGAGCCGCATCCCGGCTTCCCGGAAGAATGCCGTACGGGTTGGCCCAGGGCACAGCACCGAGACCTTGACGCCGCGCCCTTTCAGTTCTTCCCGCAAGCCTTCCGAGAAGTGCAGGACGTAGGCCTTGCTGGCGTAGTAGTTGCTCATCCAGGCGCCGGGCTGGAAGGCGGCCACCGAGGCGATATTGAGTATCTGGCCACCTCCCTGCGCCGCCATGCGGGCGCCGAGGGAGTGGCAAAGGCGGGCCAGGGCCAGGATGTTGAGTTCGATCAGCTCCTGTTCCCGCGCCCATTCCTGGTCGATGAAGGGGCCGGAGGTACCGATCCCGGCATTGTTAACCAGCAGGTCGATCTGTCGTTCGCCCTGTTCCAGTTCGTGCAACAACCCTGACAGTTGCAGCGGCTCGGAAAGATCGCAGGTGCGGAACAGCACTTCCACGCCGAAACGCTGCGCCAGCTCATAGGCGATGCTCTCCAGCGCGTCGCGCTGGCGCGCCACCAGGATCAGGGCGCGACCGCGCCGGGCCAGGGCTTCGGCTAGGGCCAGGCCGATACCGCTGGAAGCGCCGGTGATCAGGGCATAACGGGGCATTCGAGATTTCTCCGAAACGGACGGGGAATTGGACCCCGCCCGTCGCGAGGGGTTGCGTGGCTACTGTTGGTCGTCGTCTTCCATGGCCTCTGCCGCCGCCGTGGCGGCTTCATCGGCTTCGGCCGCCGCTGCGGCGGCCTGCTCGTCCGTGGTGTACGGGTCGGCTGGAGCGCTGGCGCCGCCGTCATAGTTCGCGCGCTCCAGGTAACCCTGGTAGGACGGCAGGGCGATGGCGGCGATGATACCGACTATCGGCAGCAGGATGATCAGACTGGCCAGGACTTTCACCCCGGTGCTGTTCGCCGGCGGCGGCGGACCGTAGCGGTTGGCGCCGGTGCTGCCGGGCAGGACCAGCATCAGGATGCCGAACACGCTGCCGACGAAGGGGACGAAGTTGAGCAGCCAGAGCCAGCCCGACCAGCCGAGGTCATGCAGGCGCTGCACGCCGATCATCACGGCAATGACGATGAAGGCGATCGAGGCCAGGGCGGTGACGGCCACGCCGACGGTTTCGCCGAGCAGGAAGCCCAGGCCCATGATGACGAGGAAGCACAGCGTCATCGCCATCGACCAGCCGAGATAGCGCAGGCGTCCGATCCGGCCGTTGGTGGTGAACACGTTCAGCTCGCCGAACTCGGGGAGGGCTTCGCCGACCTGGGCGCTGGGTGGTGTGTAGGGAGACGCGCCCGCGCCCGCGGCCGCGGAGGCCGCAGGCGCGGCGTTTTCGCCGAGCTGCGCCTGGCGCGCCAGGTACTTCTCGATGATGATGCCGCAAGCCGAACATTCCGCTCCGCTGGGCTGTTCATGGCCGCATTTCGGGCAAGTCATGGGAGGCAGGTCTTGCGCTGGGGTTTCCTCCGCGACCTGGGGGTTGTGATCGGGCGTTTCCACCAGGCTCAGGCTGGCCGCCAGGTCGACTTCCTTGTAGGCATTGGCGCCGGCCTGGCGCAGGGCGGTCAGGTAACGCTCCGCCTCGGCCTCTGGAAGTTCGCGTTTCAGCACCACCGGGCGACCGCCGAAGAGGGCGTCGATCTTGCCCGGTTCGCTCTTGAACAGGCGGGCGAGATTGTCCTTCACGGTTTCGAGCGATGCGTCGGGCATCAGCTCGCCGGAGAAGACGATCTTGAAGCGTTGGTCGGTCATGCAGGCATCCTTGTCAGCTGGGGTGAGAGAAATGCAGCCGACAGCCTAATCGGCGGCCTTGGCGCCCACAAGCGCGAGATGAGAACTCCCGCACAAGCCGGGGCGCCGTGACCCGGCGGTTTCAGCGCGGCCAGCGGTTGGCCAGGCTATCCATGTTCCGCAGGGCGTCTCGATATTCCCGGTCGAGGCGGGCGACCAACTCGTCGACGCCGGGCAAGTCGTCTATGTTGCCCGCGCCCTGGCCGGCGGACCACACGGTCTTCCAGGCCTTGGCCTCGTCGTTCACCGGCTTGAGTTTCTCGCCGTAGTTCATGTCTGCCTTGTCGGTCAGGCGCTTCAGATCGTAGCCGGCGGCCTCCAGGCTTTGCCGCATGAAGCTGGCCGGTACGCCGGACACCGCCGGGGTGTGCACGATGTCGGCGGCGCGTGCCTCCAGGATCATCTGCTTGTAGGCGTCGGAGGCATTGCTCTCGCGGGTGGCGATGAAGCGGGTGCCGAGATAGGCCAGGTCGGCGCCGAGCATCTGTGCGGCGAGAATCTCGTGGCCGTGGTTGATGCAGCCGGCCAGCAGCAGAGTCTTGTCGAAGAACTGGCGGATTTCCGCGACCAGCGCGAAAGGGCTCCAGGTCCCGGCGTGCCCGCCCGCGCCGGCCGCCACCGCGATCAGACCGTCGACCCCGGCCTCGGCGGCCTTTTCGGCGTGGCGGCGGGTGGTGACGTCGTGGAATACCAGGCCGCCGTAGCTATGCACAGCGTCTACCACTTCGCGCACTGCGCCGAGGCTGGTGATGACGATCGGTACGCGGTGCTCGACGCAGATCCGCAGGTCGGCCTGCAACCGCGGATTGGTGTTGTGGACGATCAGGTTCACCGCATAGGGCGCGGGATTGTCCAGCGCTTGCAGGCCGGCCCCGATTTCCTCCAGCCAACCCTCGAAGCCGCTGCTCTCGCGCTGGTTGAGCGCCGGGAAGCTGCCGACGATGCCGCTGCGGCAGCAGGCCAGCACCAACTGCGGGTTGGATACCAGGAACATCGGCGCGGCCACCATCGGCAGTCGCAGGCGTTGGTCGAGCAGGGCGGGCAAGGACATGGACAGGACTCCTGGGTCAGAAAGGTTTGAGCACCACCAGTAGGACGATCAGCAGCAGGAACAGTACAGGCACTTCGTTGAACCAGCGGTAGAACACATGGCTGCGCCCCGGCTCGCCGCGGGCGAAGCGCTTGAGCATGGCGCCGCAGGCGTGGTGGTAGCCGATCAGCAGGACCACCAGGGTCAGCTTGGCGTGCAGCCAGCCTTGGCTCAGCCAGCCGGGGGTGAGATAGAGCATCCAGAGGCCAAGGACCAGGGTGGCGAGCATCGAGGGCATCATGATCCCCCGGTAGAGCTTGCGCTCCATGACGCAGAAGCGTTCCCGGCTGGTCTGGTCCTCGCTCATGGCGTGGTAGACGAACAGGCGCGGCAGGTAGAACAGGCCGGCGAACCAGCAGACCACGGCGATGATATGGAAGGCTTTGAGCCACAGGTACATCAGGACATCCTCTTGATCACGGTGCCCCGATAGTAGAGGGATGGCTGGAACGCGTCACCCTGGCGGCTTGCCGCTGTCTGATTTGCCGGCAGATATGGCCGCATAACAGGTAGGAACATTCGGATAGGGCCTCGCAGCAATTTCTGCCCGACGACCCCGGGGGCTAGACTGCCGACCGAAGGGCCGAACCGGTCGCAAAGCCGGACGCCCAGCGCTGTTCATGCCGGCGCTCGGCTCTTATCATTGGCCTCTTTTGGCTAGCTTGCCTCAGCGCGCGGAGTGATGGACAGATGATCAAGGTCGGCATCGTTGGCGGTACGGGTTATACGGGCGTGGAACTGCTGCGCCTGCTGGCGCAGCATCCGCAGGCCCGGGTGGAAGTGATCACTTCGCGTTCCGAGGCGGGGGTGAAGGTCGCCGACATGTACCCGAACCTGCGAGGTCATTATGACGACCTGCAGTTCAGCGTGCCGGACGCGCAGCGCCTCGGCGCCTGCGACGTGGTGTTCTTCGCCACGCCGCACGGCGTGGCGCACGCGCTGGCTGGCGAACTGCTGGACGCCGGGACCCGGGTCATCGATCTGTCCGCTGACTTCCGCCTGGCGGACGCCGAGGAGTGGGCGCGCTGGTACGGCCAGCCGCATGGCGCTCCGGCGCTGCTCGACGAGGCTGTCTACGGCCTGCCGGAAGTGAACCGCGAGAAGATCCGCCAGGCCCGCCTGATCGCCGTGCCGGGTTGCTACCCGACCGCGACCCAACTGGGCCTGATCCCGCTGCTGGAGGCCGGCCTGGCCGACGCCTCGCGGCTGATCGCCGATTGCAAGTCCGGGGTCAGCGGCGCCGGTCGGGGCGCCAAGGTTGGCTCGCTGTTCTGCGAGGCGGGCGAAAGCATGATGGCCTACGCGGTCAAAGGGCATCGGCATCTCCCGGAAATCAGCCAGGGCCTGCGCCGGGCCTCCGGCGGCGAGGTCGGGCTGACGTTCGTACCGCACCTGACGCCAATGATCCGCGGTATCCATGCAACCCTCTATGCCCATGTCGCGGATCGCTCGGTCGACCTCCAGGCGCTGTTCGAGAAGCGCTACGCCGACGAACCCTTCGTCGACGTGATGCCGGCCGGCAGCCATCCGGAGACCCGTAGCGTGCGTGGCGCCAATGTCTGCCGAATCGCCGTGCATCGCCCCCAGGGCGGCGACCTGGTGGTGGTGCTGTCGGTGATCGACAACCTGGTCAAGGGCGCCTCGGGTCAGGCGCTCCAGAACATGAACATCCTGTTCGGGCTGGACGAGCGCCTGGGCCTCTCGCATGCGGCCCTGCTCCCCTGATGTCCGGCTGGGAACTCCAGTTCCGTGATCCACGGCGGGCCTGGCTGGTCCGCCTCGGGGTGGGTGCGCTGCTGCTGGCGGTTCCGCTGGCGTTTCTCGGCGGTCGCTGGTCGACCGGGGCGGACGCCGCTCGCAGCGAGGCCGATGCGCAACGCCAGGAAACCCTGATCGGCGAGCAGAAGGCCGAGCTGGAGCGCCTGCGTACCGAAATCGAGGTGTTGCGCAGCGGAGAACGCCTCAGCCAGCAGGCCACCGAACAGAGCCGGCAGACCATCAAGCTGCTTGAGGACCAGGTGTTCAAGCAGCAACAGGACATCGCGTTCTACAAGGGGGTAGTCGCGCCGGCCAGCAAGGCGGATGCGCTGGAAATCCGTGCCTTTGAGGTGCAGGGCACGGACGACCCGCAGCGCTTCCGCTATAAGGTGATGCTCAGCCGCCTGGGCAGGGACGACCGCAAGCTGGATGGGCGGCTGAAAGTCCGCATCAGCGGCAAGCTGGCGCGCAAGGACGCTACCTACGACCTCGAACAGCTCTCGCCGGAACTGGGCAAGACAGGGCTGTCGATTTCCCTCCGGCATTTCCAGTCGATCCCAGAAGGGGGGCGTTTCGCCGAGCTGGAGCTGCCGAAGAACTTCATCCCGAAGCTGATCGACGTACGTGCGGAGCTGAATGGCCAGTCCAAACCGCTACAGCGCCGTTTCGATTGGCCGAAGCAGTGAGTGAGCATTATGTGGAGCAAGAACAAAGGCCGGGCCGACGTCCAGCGTTTCACCGGGCAGACCAGCCTGATCGCCAGCGGCGCCGAACTGGTCGGTGACATGAACCTCAAGGGCGCGGTGCAGATCGACGGCACCGTCCGCGGAGCGTTGCAGGCGCACGAAGGGCTGGTGCGGGTCAGCGCCGGCGGTCGAGTCGATGGCGAAATCCGGGCCCCCCATGTGATCATCGACGGTCAGGTGGATGGCGACATCCATGCCATCGAACGCCTGGAGCTGGGGGCCCAGGCCCGGGTGAAGGGCAATCTTCACTATGGGCTGATCGAAACCGCCATGGGGGCCCAGATCGAGGGCCGCCTGTGCCCGATGGCCGAGGCCAGTCCGCGCCCGCTGGAACTGCCTGCCAGCGTGGAAACTGTGGATTAGTTGACCATTTTTCTGGGACAAGAGGATAATGGGCGTAATGTTGTAACGCACGGCCTCAAGCCGGGAGATTCGGAAACATGAGCATCGAGACCTTCACCCCTACGCCCCTGCTCTTTACCCCAGGCGCAGCCAACAAGGTGAAGACGTTGATTGACGAAGAGGGCAATCCTCGCCTGAAACTGCGTGTATTCGTCACCGGCGGCGGTTGCTCGGGCTTCCAGTATGGCTTCACCTTCGACGAAGATATCGCCGATGACGATACCGTGATCGAGCGCGATGGCGTGGGCCTGGTGGTGGACCCGATGAGCTTCCAGTACCTGGCGGGCTCGGAAGTCGACTACCAGGAAGGCCTGGAAGGTTCGAGGTTCGTCATCAAGAACCCGAACGCCGCCACGACTTGCGGTTGCGGACAGTCGTTCTCGATCTGACGTCGATGGGGCCGCTACGAAAACGCCGCGCTTATATGCGCGGCGTTTTCGTTTCAGGCGGGATACAGCGCGCCCAGAGTTCTGGGACCGAGCGCACCGGTCACATCAGGGCAGTTGCCGGGCAGGCGCTCGAGAAACCGATGGGCTAGCCAGGCGAATGCCATGCCCTCCATCCAGGCAGGGGGAATGCCGTATTCGTCGGTACTGGCGACCCGAGCTTCGGGCATCAGCAGGGCCAGGCGCTTCATCAGCGCCGTATTGAAGGCGCCGCCGCCGCATACCAGCACCTCTTCGCAGTCCGGCTGGGCGTCCAGCAGCGATTCGCTGATGCTGCGCGCGCTCAGTTCCAGCAGGGTTGCCTGGATATCCGCTGCCGGCAAGGCAGGGTGACGAGCCAGGTGCTCCTGCAGCCAGGACAGGTTGAAGCGCTCGCGCCCGGTGCTCTTGGGGCCACGCGCGGCGAAGAACTCATCCGCGAGCAGGCTTGCCAGCAGTGCGTGGTTCATCTGGCCGCTGGCGGCCCACGCACCGTCCCGGTCGAAATGTTCGCCGCGTTGGTGATGAATCCAGGCGTCCATCAGCACGTTGCCCGGGCCGCAGTCGAAGCCGCGTACCGGCTTTCCGGGGCTGAGCAGCGAAACGTTGCTGAAGCCACCGATGTTCAGGACCGCCCTGGAGGCGTCATCATCGCCAAACAGCGCCTGATGGAAGGCCGGTACCAGCGGGGCGCCCTGGCCGCCGGCTGCGACGTCGCGGCGGCGGAAGTCGGCGACGACATCGATGCCGGTCAGCTCCGCCAGCAGGGCGGGGTTGCCGATCTGCACCGTGAAGTGGCGAGCGGGTTCATGTCGGATGGTTTGACCGTGACTGCCGATGGCACGGACTTCGTCGGGGCTCATCTGCTGCTGGAGCAGCAGTTCGCGCACGCCCTGTGCTGCAAGGGCGACCCAGCGTTGCTCGACTTCGGCGGCGCGGGCGATTTCATCGGGACCAGGGACGCACAGGGCGAGGATGTCTTCGCGCAGCCCGGCCGGCATGGGTAGGTAATGGGAAGCGAGCAAGGTAGTGCGATCACCTTGCTCGATCAGGACGATGTCCATGCCGTCCAGGCTGGTTCCGGACATCAACCCCAGGTAGCGCGGCACGATCAGCGCTGCTTGTTCAGGGCCAGGAGGGTTTTCTTCTCCTGATCCATGCGCGCGATCATCGGCTGGGTCTGCGCCATGAAGCGCTTGCGATCTGCGCCACCGAGCGGGTCCGCCATGGGCAGCTTGGCACTCAGCGGATCGACGTGACGGCCATTGATCTGGAATTCGTAGTGCAGGTGTGGGCCGGTGGCCAGGCCCGTCATGCCCACGTAACCGATGATCTGGCCCTGCTTCACGCTGGTACCGGCGCGGATACCCTTGGCGAAGCGGCTCATGTGTCCGTAGATGGTCCGATAGCGCTGGCCGTGCTGGATCACCACGGCGTTGCCGTAGCCCCCCTTGCGTCCGGCTTCGAGGATCTTGCCGTCTCCGGTGGCCTTGATCGGTGTGCCGATGGGGGCTGCGTAGTCGACGCCCTTGTGTGCGCGGATCTTGTTCAGGATCGGGTGGCGGCGGCCCAGGGAGAAGCGCGAGCTGATACGGGCGAAATCCACCGGCGTACGGATGAATGCCTTGCGCATGCTGGAGCCGTCGGCGCGGTAGTAGCTGGTATTGCCCTGCTTGTTGGTATAGCGCACGGCGGTGTAGGTCTTGCCACGGTTGACGAAGCGGGCGGCGAGGATATTGCCGGTCGCCACTTGCTTGCCGTTGACCTTGTGTTGTTCGTAGATCACGTCGAACTCGTCGCCTTCACGCAGATCGAGGGCGAAGTCGATGTCGTAGCCGAAGATGTTCGACAGCGACGTGACCAGGTTATAGGGCAGGCCGGCGTTACGACCGGCAACGAACAGCGAGCTGGTGATGCGGCCATGGGCATAGGCGGTATGCAGGTCGATCTGGGCCTTCTCGCGTTTGAAGGAGTAGCCCTTGTCGGTCTTGTCCAGGCCGATGGTCTCGAGTTCGCTCTGCTTGACTCGCAGCGCCTGCAGCTCTCCTTTGGGGTCGAGCTTGAGCTTGACCTCCTGGCCGACCTTCAGATGGGTGAAGCGCTTGGCATCCTTGCTGCTGGTCAGCATGTCGTGCATGGCCGAGGTGGAAAGGCCTGCCTTGGTGAATACGGTCGACAGCGTATCGCCACTGGCGACGGTGATGGTCTTCCACTCGGGATCGACGGGCTTGGTGTCGGCATCGGCTACAGATGCGCCCGGCTTGTCCGAGTCTTGCTCGGCGGTGTTGTCGTCGGAGGCGCCTTCTACCTGAGCGAAAGGCGTGCCTTCGTCGCTGGAATTGGTGACCGATTGCGGCAGGAGGTCGTCTTTCTCCTGAAGGAGGCGATCGGTGTTGCTTTCAAGCTCCAGATTGAGCGTGGTCCTCTTGGCCTCGACTTCGCTCGAGGGGAACACCAGTAGTGCCAAACTGAGGAGCGCTGCAACACCGCTGGCGGCCAACAAGTGGCTTTTCGGGTAATACGGCGGCGCTTTCTGATCGGATTGCGTCATGGCGTGATTGGTGTTTTTGGATTGTGAATAAATAACTGCCTAAAATATAACCAAAATCTCCTTGAATCAAGCCAAAAGTCGCGTCTGGCCTGGCTCCGTCCCCCTGACGGTCGGCAAAATTTGTTTTTAGTCTGCGATCTTGTATGGTTGGTTCCCTTTCGATTTTGGCAATTGGGCAGAACCTGTAAATGAAGTCGGTTGAAGAGCAGCTGGCGCTGATCCAGCGCGGTGCAGACGAGATCCTGGTAGAGGCGGAATTGGTGGCCAAGCTGAAGCGAGGCCAGCCCTTGCGGATCAAGGCCGGCTTCGACCCGACCGCTCCCGATCTGCATCTTGGCCATACCGTGCTTATTAATAAGCTGCGCCAGTTCCAGGACCTGGGACATCAGGTGATCTTCCTCATCGGTGACTTCACTGGGATGATCGGTGACCCCAGTGGGAAAAGTGTTACCCGTCCTCCCCTGACGCGCGAGCAGGTTCTGGAGAATGCGGAGACGTACAAGTCCCAGGTCTTCAAGATCCTCGACCCGGCCAAGACCGAAGTAGCCTTCAATTCCACCTGGATGGACCAGCTGACCCCGGCTGACTTCATTCGTCTTGCCTCTCAGTACACCGTTGCGCGCATGCTGGAGCGCGATGACTTTAGCAAGCGCTATGCCAGCAATCAGCCCATCGCTATCCATGAGTTCCTCTATCCGCTGGTCCAGGGCTATGACTCCGTCGCGCTGAAGGCGGACGTCGAGTTGGGTGGCACCGACCAGAAGTTCAACCTGCTGATGGGGCGCGAGCTGCAGCGTGCCTATGGCCAGGAGGCCCAGGTGATCCTGACCATGCCGTTGCTGGAAGGGCTGGATGGCGTGAAGAAGATGTCCAAGTCGCTGGGCAACTATATTGGTATCCAGGAAGCGCCGGGTGTCATGTACAGCAAGCTGGTCTCCATTCCTGACACGCTGATGTGGCGTTACTTCGAACTGCTCAGCTTCCGTTCCCTGGATGAGATCGATAGCTTCCGCAAGGACGTCGAGGCGGGCGCCAACCCGCGTGACATCAAGATCAAGCTGGCCGAGGAGATCGTCGCCCGCTTCCATGGCGAGGAGGCGGCGGCGAGCGCACACAAGTCGGCCGGCAATCGCCTGAAGGAGGGCGAGCTGCCGGAAGACCTGCCGGAGATCGAGCTGTCGTCCCCCGAGGATATGCCCGTTGCCTCTGTCCTTAATAAGGCGGGGTTGGCGAAGAATGCGGCTGCGGCTCGCGATCTCCTGGGTGCCGGCAGCGTCAAGGTGGATGGGCAGGTCGTCGACCGCACCTTCATGCTGGCGCTGGGTGAAACCCGTGTGTTCCAGGCGGGGAAGAAGGCTTTCGCGCGCATCACGCTGAAAGCTGAATAATTCTTTCAAATAAGTGTTGACGCCAGTTTCTATCTCCCTATAATGCGCACCACTCCCGGCGACGACGAAGAGTAAATGCTTGAAAATCAAGGATTTACGGATTCTCTCCCAGGGGGTGGTGAAGCGCTCCGGCAGGTTGTTCGCCGCAGCGGTTCGGTCCCGAAAGGGATTCGAAACGAAGCTTCGTCGAGGTGCTTGACAGCGAATTTGAACGCTGTAGAATGCGCCTCCCGCTGATCGGAAGATAGTTTGAAGGTCGGCGCAAGCGGTTGAGTAGAAAAGAAAATTTTCGAAAATAACGCTTGACGGAAAGAGAGGTTGCTGTAGAATGCGCGGCCTCGGTTGAGACGAAAGCCTTGACCAACTGCTCTTTAACAAGTCGAATCAAGCAATTCGTGTGGGTGCTTGTGATGTAAGACTGGTGATCGCAAGATTATCAGCAGCGCAAGTAACACTCGTGAATTCGAGAGTTTTATCTCTTTTTAAGAGAATGCGATTGCTGAGCCAAGTTTAGGGTTTTCTCAAAACCCAAGCAGTATTGAACTGAAGAGTTTGATCATGGCTCAGATTGAACGCTGGCGGCAGGCCTAACACATGCAAGTCGAGCGGATGAAGGGAGCTTGCTCCTGGATTCAGCGGCGGACGGGTGAGTAATGCCTAGGAATCTGCCTGGTAGTGGGGGATAACGTCCGGAAACGGGCGCTAATACCGCATACGTCCTGAGGGAGAAAGTGGGGGATCTTCGGACCTCACGCTATCAGATGAGCCTAGGTCGGATTAGCTAGTTGGTGGGGTAAAGGCCTACCAAGGCGACGATCCGTAACTGGTCTGAGAGGATGATCAGTCACACTGGAACTGAGACACGGTCCAGACTCCTACGGGAGGCAGCAGTGGGGAATATTGGACAATGGGCGAAAGCCTGATCCAGCCATGCCGCGTGTGTGAAGAAGGTCTTCGGATTGTAAAGCACTTTAAGTTGGGAGGAAGGGCAGTAAGTTAATACCTTGCTGTTTTGACGTTACCAACAGAATAAGCACCGGCTAACTTCGTGCCAGCAGCCGCGGTAATACGAAGGGTGCAAGCGTTAATCGGAATTACTGGGCGTAAAGCGCGCGTAGGTGGTTCAGCAAGTTGGATGTGAAATCCCCGGGCTCAACCTGGGAACTGCATCCAAAACTACTGAGCTAGAGTACGGTAGAGGGTGGTGGAATTTCCTGTGTAGCGGTGAAATGCGTAGATATAGGAAGGAACACCAGTGGCGAAGGCGACCACCTGGACTGATACTGACACTGAGGTGCGAAAGCGTGGGGAGCAAACAGGATTAGATACCCTGGTAGTCCACGCCGTAAACGATGTCGACTAGCCGTTGGGATCCTTGAGATCTTAGTGGCGCAGCTAACGCGATAAGTCGACCGCCTGGGGAGTACGGCCGCAAGGTTAAAACTCAAATGAATTGACGGGGGCCCGCACAAGCGGTGGAGCATGTGGTTTAATTCGAAGCAACGCGAAGAACCTTACCTGGCCTTGACATGCTGAGAACTTTCCAGAGATGGATTGGTGCCTTCGGGAACTCAGACACAGGTGCTGCATGGCTGTCGTCAGCTCGTGTCGTGAGATGTTGGGTTAAGTCCCGTAACGAGCGCAACCCTTGTCCTTAGTTACCAGCACCTCGGGTGGGCACTCTAAGGAGACTGCCGGTGACAAACCGGAGGAAGGTGGGGATGACGTCAAGTCATCATGGCCCTTACGGCCAGGGCTACACACGTGCTACAATGGTCGGTACAAAGGGTTGCCAAGCCGCGAGGTGGAGCTAATCCCATAAAACCGATCGTAGTCCGGATCGCAGTCTGCAACTCGACTGCGTGAAGTCGGAATCGCTAGTAATCGTGAATCAGAATGTCACGGTGAATACGTTCCCGGGCCTTGTACACACCGCCCGTCACACCATGGGAGTGGGTTGCTCCAGAAGTAGCTAGTCTAACCGCAAGGGGGACGGTTACCACGGAGTGATTCATGACTGGGGTGAAGTCGTAACAAGGTAGCCGTAGGGGAACCTGCGGCTGGATCACCTCCTTAATCGAAGATCTCAGCTTCTTCATAAGCTCCCACACGAATTGCTTGATTCACTGGTTAGACGATTGGGTCTGTAGCTCAGTTGGTTAGAGCGCACCCCTGATAAGGGTGAGGTCGGCAGTTCGAATCTGCCCAGACCCACCAATTGTTGGTGTGCTGCGTGATCCGATACGGGGCCATAGCTCAGCTGGGAGAGCGCCTGCTTTGCACGCAGGAGGTCAGGAGTTCGATCCTCCTTGGCTCCACCATCCAAACAATCGTCGAAAGCTCAGAAATGAATGTTCGTGAATGAACATTGATTTCTGGTCTTTGCACCAGAACTGTTCTTTAAAAATTCGGGTATGTGATAGAAGTAAGACTGAATGATCTCTTTCACTGGTGATCATTCAAGTCAAGGTAAAATTTGCGAGTTCAAGCGCGAATTTTCGGCGAATGTCGTCTTCACAGTATAACCAGATTGCTTGGGGTTATATGGTCAAGTGAAGAAGCGCATACGGTGGATGCCTTGGCAGTCAGAGGCGATGAAAGACGTGGTAGCCTGCGAAAAGCTTCGGGGAGTCGGCAAACAGACTTTGATCCGGAGATCTCTGAATGGGGGAACCCACCTAGGATAACCTAGGTATCTTGTACTGAATCCATAGGTGCAAGAGGCGAACCAGGGGAACTGAAACATCTAAGTACCCTGAGGAAAAGAAATCAACCGAGATTCCCTTAGTAGTGGCGAGCGAACGGGGATTAGCCCTTAAGCTTCATTGATTTTAGCGGAACGCTCTGGAAAGTGCGGCCATAGTGGGTGATAGCCCCGTACGCGAAAGGATCTTTGAAGTGAAATCGAGTAGGACGGAGCACGAGAAACTTTGTCTGAACATGGGGGGACCATCCTCCAAGGCTAAATACTACTGACTGACCGATAGTGAACCAGTACCGTGAGGGAAAGGCGAAAAGAACCCCGGAGAGGGGAGTGAAATAGAACCTGAAACCGTATGCGTACAAGCAGTGGGAGCCTACTTGTTAGGTGACTGCGTACCTTTTGTATAATGGGTCAGCGACTTATATTCAGTGGCAAGCTTAACCGTATAGGGTAGGCGTAGCGAAAGCGAGTCTTAATAGGGCGTTTAGTCGCTGGGTATAGACCCGAAACCGGGCGATCTATCCATGAGCAGGTTGAAGGTTAGGTAACACTGACTGGAGGACCGAACCCACTCCCGTTGAAAAGGTAGGGGATGACTTGTGGATCGGAGTGAAAGGCTAATCAAGCTCGGAGATAGCTGGTTCTCCTCGAAAGCTATTTAGGTAGCGCCTCATGTATCACTCTGGGGGGTAGAGCACTGTTTCGGCTAGGGGGTCATCCCGACTTACCAAACCGATGCAAACTCCGAATACCCAGAAGTGCCGAGCATGGGAGACACACGGCGGGTGCTAACGTCCGTCGTGAAAAGGGAAACAACCCAGACCGCCAGCTAAGGTCCCAAAGTTGTGGTTAAGTGGTAAACGATGTGGGAAGGCTTAGACAGCTAGGAGGTTGGCTTAGAAGCAGCCACCCTTTAAAGAAAGCGTAATAGCTCACTAGTCGAGTCGGCCTGCGCGGAAGATGTAACGGGGCTCAAACCACACACCGAAGCTGCGGGTGTCACGTAAGTGACGCGGTAGAGGAGCGTTCTGTAAGCCTGTGAAGGTGAGTTGAGAAGCTTGCTGGAGGTATCAGAAGTGCGAATGCTGACATGAGTAACGACAATGGGTGTGAAAAACACCCACGCCGAAAGACCAAGGGTTCCTGCGCAACGTTAATCGACGCAGGGTTAGTCGGTTCCTAAGGCGAGGCTGAAAAGCGTAGTCGATGGGAAACAGGTTAATATTCCTGTACTTCTGGTTACTGCGATGGAGGGACGGAGAAGGCTAGGCCAGCTTGGCGTTGGTTGTCCAAGTTTAAGGTGGTAGGCTGAAATCTTAGGTAAATCCGGGGTTTCAAGGCCGAGAGCTGATGACGAGTCGTCTTTTAGATGACGAAGTGGTTGATGCCATGCTTCCAAGAAAAGCTTCTAAGCTTCAGGTAACCAGGAACCGTACCCCAAACCGACACAGGTGGTCGGGTAGAGAATACCAAGGCGCTTGAGAGAACTCGGGTGAAGGAACTAGGCAAAATGGCACCGTAACTTCGGGAGAAGGTGCGCCGGCTAGGGTGAAGGATTTACTCCGTAAGCTCTGGCTGGTCGAAGATACCAGGCCGCTGCGACTGTTTATTAAAAACACAGCACTCTGCAAACACGAAAGTGGACGTATAGGGTGTGACGCCTGCCCGGTGCCGGAAGGTTAATTGATGGGGTTAGCGCAAGCGAAGCTCTTGATCGAAGCCCCGGTAAACGGCGGCCGTAACTATAACGGTCCTAAGGTAGCGAAATTCCTTGTCGGGTAAGTTCCGACCTGCACGAATGGCGTAACGATGGCGGCGCTGTCTCCACCCGAGACTCAGTGAAATTGAAATCGCTGTGAAGATGCAGTGTATCCGCGGCTAGACGGAAAGACCCCGTGAACCTTTACTGTAGCTTTGCACTGGACTTTGAGCCTGCTTGTGTAGGATAGGTGGGAGGCTTTGAAGCGTGGACGCCAGTTCGCGTGGAGCCATCCTTGAAATACCACCCTGGCATGCTTGAGGTTCTAACTCTGGTCCGTAATCCGGATCGAGGACAGTGTATGGTGGGCAGTTTGACTGGGGCGGTCTCCTCCTAAAGAGTAACGGAGGAGTACGAAGGTGCGCTCAGACCGGTCGGAAATCGGTCGTAGAGTATAAAGGCAAAAGCGCGCTTGACTGCGAGACAGACACGTCGAGCAGGTACGAAAGTAGGTCTTAGTGATCCGGTGGTTCTGTATGGAAGGGCCATCGCTCAACGGATAAAAGGTACTCCGGGGATAACAGGCTGATACCGCCCAAGAGTTCATATCGACGGCGGTGTTTGGCACCTCGATGTCGGCTCATCACATCCTGGGGCTGAAGCCGGTCCCAAGGGTATGGCTGTTCGCCATTTAAAGTGGTACGCGAGCTGGGTTTAGAACGTCGTGAGACAGTTCGGTCCCTATCTGCCGTGGACGTTTGAGATTTGAGAGGGGCTGCTCCTAGTACGAGAGGACCGGAGTGGACGAACCTCTGGTGTTCCGGTTGTCACGCCAGTGGCATTGCCGGGTAGCTATGTTCGGAAAAGATAACCGCTGAAAGCATCTAAGCGGGAAACTTGCCTCAAGATGAGATCTCACTGGGAACTTGATTCCCCTGAAGGGCCGTCGAAGACTACGACGTTGATAGGCTGGGTGTGTAAGCGTTGTGAGGCGTTGAGCTAACCAGTACTAATTGCCCGTGAGGCTTGACCATATAACACCCAAACAATCTGATGATTGTGTGTTGTAAGGTGAAGTCGACGAACCGAAAGTTCGCATGAACCGCAAACACCTTGAAATCACATACCTGAATTCGGATAAACGTAAGCCCAAGCGAACGGATATCCAACCGAATTGCTTGACGATCATAGAGCGTTGGAACCACCTGATCCCTTCCCGAACTCAGAAGTGAAACGACGCATCGCCGATGGTAGTGTGGGGTCTCCCCATGTGAGAGTAGGTCATCGTCAAGCTCCTATCCCAAAACCCCTGGTCAGCGATGACCAGGGGTTTTGCTTTTGCGCGCGGAAAAGTCTGCGAAAATCCGGGGAAAGGCAGCTATACGGCAGGGCTTTTCGTAGGCAAAGCGCAAGTGCCTCTATATGATGCGTGCCTGGCTAGTGTGGGGCGTCTATGCAGACCTTGCTGAAACTACTTCAAGACGGGCGATTCCACTCCGGTGAGGAGTTGGGGGCGGTACTGGGCATCAGTCGCAGTGCAGTCTGGAAACGCTTGCAGCACCTGGAGGCTGAACATGGCCTGCAGTTCCACAAGGTGCGTGGCCGGGGTTACCGCCTGGCGAGTCCCCTCAGTCTCCTGGATCCGCGGAAGATCAACAGCCTCTGGCCTGTCGAGATCATGCCCACCGTCGATTCAACCAATAGCGAGGCCATGCGCAGGCTCGCGGCTGGAGCCTCGACGCCTTTCGTTATCGTCGCCGAGCAGCAGACTGCCGGGCGTGGACGTCGCGGGCGAGCCTGGGTCAGTCCCTATGGAGAGAACCTCTATTATTCTCTGGCCATTACTGTCAGGGGGGGCGCTCGGGAGCTCGAAGGGTTGAGCCTGGTTGTCGGTCTCGCGGTGCTCCGGGCCCTGGAGTCCTTGGGCGTCCGGGACGCCGGGTTGAAGTGGCCGAACGACGTTCTGCAGGGAGGCAAGAAGATCGCCGGAATTCTCCTGGAGCTGAGTGGCGACCCCGCGGATCTGTGTCATGTCGTTATCGGCATAGGGATCAACGTCAACATGAAGACCGCCACTGATATCGGCCAGCCTTGGACCTCCCTGCGCGAAGCGCTGGGGGAGCTGGTGGATCGTTCGCGGCTGCTTTCTGCTCTCAATCGGCAGTTGGCCGATTATCTCGATAGGCATTCGCGCGAAGGCTTTGCTGCAAGTCGCGAGGAGTGGGAGTCCTGCAATCTCTGGCAGGGTGCCCAGGTCATTCTCTCGACTGCTCTGAGTTCCATCGAGGGTCGTGTGCTGGGTGTCGATAGCCGAGGAGCGCTGCGTCTCGAGGTGGATGGCGTGGAGCAGGGGTTCAGTGGAGGGGAGCTTAGTTTGAGGTTGCGTCAATGATTCTTGAGCTCGACTGTGGAAACTCGCTGATCAAGTGGCGGGTCATCGAGGGGGCGGCACGGTCGGTCGCCGGTGGCCTTGCGGAGTCCGATGATGCGCTGGTCGAACAGTTAACGTCGCAGCAAGCGCTGCCAGTGCGAGCCTGTCGCCTGGTGAGCGTTCGCAGCGAGCAGGAAACCTCGCAACTGGTCGCACGGTTGGAGCAGCTGTTCCCGGTTTCGGCGCTGGTTGCATCATCCGGCAAGCAGTTGGCGGGAGTGCGCAACGGCTATCTCGACTACCAGCGCCTGGGGCTCGACCGCTGGTTGGCCCTCGTCGCGGCTCATCACCTGGCTAAGAAGGCCTGCCTGGTCATTGATCTGGGGACCGCGGTCACCTCTGACCTGGTCGCGGCGGATGGAGTGCATCTGGGGGGCTACATATGCCCGGGCATGACCCTGATGAGAAGCCAGTTGCGCACCCATACCCGACGTATCCGCTACGACGATGCAGAGGCCCGTCGGGCGCTTGCCAGTCTCCAGCCAGGGCAGGCCACGGCCGAGGCGGTTGAGCGGGGTTGTCTGCTCATGCTCAGGGGGTTCGTTCGTGAGCAGTACGCCATGGCGTGCGAGCTGCTCGGTCCGGATTGTGAAATATTCCTGACGGGTGGGGATGCCGAACTGGTTCGCGACGAACTGGCTGGCGCCCGGATCATGCCGGACCTGGTTTTCGTAGGGCTGGCACTGGCTTGCCCGATTGAGTGAGAGGATCTATGCGCTGGTTCTTCCTGTTTCTCCTGGCCCTGAACGTCTTCTACTACGTCTGGCACCAGCAGCAATCCCCGCTACGGGCCAAGGAAATCGCACCGCTGGAGCTCTATAAGGATGGGCAGAAGAACATTCTGCTGTTGGCCGAGAGCAACCTTGCTTCCAGGGCGCGCTCGGGGTCGCAGGTGCCGGCGCCGAGTGTGCCTTCGGCTGCCGAAGAGTCGATCGCATCCGAGTCGGCCTGTCTCTATCTTGGCGGAGGCGGTGAGGAGGCGGATGCCCGAAGGTTGCAGCAGCGCCTGCTGGGCCTGGATATCGAGGCGGAGGTCGAGGCCCGTGGGGAGATGAGCGTCGATTACTGGGTCTATCTTCCTCCGCTAGCCTCGCGGGAGGCTGCGCTTCGTCAGTTGAAGGAGCTTCAGGCGCGCAATATCGACAGCTACCTGATTGGCGAGGGAGTGCTGGCCAATGGCATTTCTTTGGGGATGTTTTCCGCGCGGGATTCGGCTGAAAGTGCGCAGGCGCGTCTCAAGACGGCAGGTTACGAGGCGGAGCTGAAGGAATTGCCCCGCGGGCAGCGTGATTTCTGGGTAAGGGTGGCCCCCGGCAGCCGGCGCCTGGTGGATGAGCAACTGCTCCAGGAGCTGGCTCGGGACTTCAAGGGATTGCAGCATCAAATAATGTCGTGCAAAGGTGTTGCATCCCCCTGATGGTTTGCATAGAATGGCGCCCGCTTCGCAGGGGGAAGGCTGAAAGACTCCTACCATGAAGTTGCTGTTGAAACCTAAGTTCAGGTTTTTTAAGAGAAAACTCTTGACAGCAAGGTGGCAGACGTAGAGAATGCCGCCCACCAGTTTGGAGGGATTCCCGAGTGGCCAAAGGGATCAGACTGTAAATCTGACGTCATAGACTTCGAAGGTTCGAATCCTTCTCCCTCCACCAGTTTAAAAGCGTGAGCTTCGGGCTCCGCGGGTATAGTTCAGTGGTAGAACCTCAGCCTTCCAAGCTGATGATGCGGGTTCGATTCCCGCTACCCGCTCCAGTCAAGTTGCTTGTGTTTCGCTCATGTAGCTCAGTTGGTAGAGCACACCCTTGGTAAGGGTGAGGTCAGCGGTTCAAATCCGCTCATGAGCTCCATTTATCCAAGGGCAGATATGAAAATATCTGCCCTTGTTCTAATGGTAGCGTGATCCGCTCAATTCCTTGAAGGGGATGGTCTCCATGGCTAAAGAAAAATTTGAACGGAACAAGCCGCACGTCAACGTCGGCACCATCGGTCACGTTGACCATGGCAAGACCACTCTGACCGCTGCACTGACCAAGGTCTGCTCCGACACCTGGGGTGGTTCCGCTCGTGCTTTCGATCAGATCGACAACGCGCCGGAAGAAAAGGCCCGCGGTATCACCATCAACACCTCGCACGTTGAATACGATTCCGCTGTTCGTCACTACGCACACGTTGACTGCCCCGGTCACGCCGACTACGTGAAGAACATGATCACCGGTGCTGCCCAGATGGACGGCGCGATCCTGGTTTGCTCGGCTGCCGACGGCCCCATGCCGCAGACCCGCGAGCACATCCTGCTGTCCCGTCAGGTAGGCGTTCCCTACATCGTCGTGTTCCTGAACAAGGCCGACATGGTCGACGACGCCGAACTGCTGGAACTGGTCGAGATGGAAGTTCGCGATCTGCTGAACACCTACGACTTCCCGGGCGACGACACTCCGATCATCATCGGTTCCGCGCTGATGGCGCTGGAAGGTAAAGATGACAACGGCATCGGCGTAAGCGCCGTGCAGAAGCTGGTAGAGACCCTGGACTCCTACATTCCGGAGCCGGTTCGTGCCATCGACCAGCCGTTCCTGATGCCGATCGAAGACGTGTTCTCGATCTCCGGCCGCGGTACCGTGGTAACCGGTCGTGTAGAGCGCGGCATCATCAAGGTCCAGGAAGAAGTGGAAATCGTTGGCATCAAGGCGACCACTAAGACCACCTGCACCGGCGTTGAAATGTTCCGCAAGCTGCTCGACGAAGGTCGTGCTGGTGAGAACGTTGGTATCCTGCTGCGCGGCACCAAGCGTGAAGACGTAGAGCGTGGTCAGGTTCTGGCCAAGCCGGGCACCATCAAGCCGCACACCAAGTTCGAGTGCGAAGTGTACGTGCTGTCCAAGGAAGAAGGTGGTCGTCACACTCCGTTCTTCAAGGGCTACCGTCCGCAGTTCTACTTCCGTACCACCGACGTGACCGGTAACTGCGAGCTGCCGGAAGGCGTAGAGATGGTAATGCCGGGCGACAACATCAAGATGGTTGTCACCCTGATCGCTCCGATCGCCATGGAAGATGGCCTGCGCTTCGCGATCCGCGAAGGCGGCCGTACCGTTGGTGCCGGCGTGGTTGCCAAGATCATCGAATAATATCGGTTGATCTTCCCCTCTCAGGCCGGCATAATGGTCGGCCTGATTTTGCTTCAGGCCAGTAGCTCAATTGGCAGAGCGGCGGTCTCCAAAACCGCAGGTTGGGGGTTCGATTCCCTCCTGGCCTGCCAGATTTCCCAAGTAAATCTGGCTTTTCTTCACGAGATTCCTAACAGATGAATGCCAAGGCAGAAGCCAAAGAATCACGTTTTGATCTCTTGAAATGGCTCTTGGTTGCCGTTCTGGTTGTGGTTGCCGTTGTGGGCAATCAGTACTTTTCGGCTCAACCAATCCTGTATCGCGTTCTCGGTATTCTCGTTCTGGCGGTGATCGCTGCTTTCCTGGCTCTGCAAACGGCCAAGGGGCAGGCCTTCTTTAGTCTTGCTAAGGAAGCGCGCGTCGAGATTCGCAAGGTCGTATGGCCGAGTCGTCAAGAAACAACTCAGACCACGCTGATCGTGGTCGCGGTAGTGCTGGTAATGGCGCTGCTGCTGTGGGGGCTCGATTCCCTGCTGGGTTGGTTGGTTTCCATGATTGTAGGTTAAGGGTGCGCCGTGGCTAAGCGTTGGTACGTTGTGCATGCATACTCGGGCTACGAGAAGCATGTCATGCGCTCGCTGATCGAGCGTGTCAAGCTTGCTGGCATGGAAGAAGAGTTCGGCGAGATTCTGGTTCCCACCGAAGAAGTGGTGGAGATGCGGAACGGCCAGAAGCGCAAGAGCGAGCGCAAATTCTTCCCTGGCTATGTGCTGGTTCAGATGGAAATGAACGAAGGTACCTGGCACCTGGTGAAGGATACCCCGCGCGTCATGGGCTTCATCGGCGGGACTGCCGACAAGCCGGCTCCGATCACCGATCGTGAGGCTGATGCAATCCTGCGTCGCGTGGCCGATAGCGGCGACAAGCCCAAGCCGAAGACCCTGTTCGAGCCGGGCGAGACCGTTCGTGTCATCGATGGTCCTTTCGCCGACTTCAATGGTGTCGTCGAAGAAGTTAACTACGAGAAGAGCCGGATCCAAGTGGCCGTGCTCATCTTTGGCCGCTCTACCCCGGTGGAGCTGGAGTTCAGTCAGGTCGAAAAGGTCTAGCTGAAAACGCATCCCTCACCCCGCAGCCCAAGGCTGCGGGGTTTTGTCGTCACTGGGATAAACGCGAAAGCAACCGGGGAGCCTTCAGGCGCTTGTACCCGAATTTGGAGTAGCAAATGGCTAAGAAAATCCAGGCTTATATCAAGCTGCAAGTAAAGGCCGGTCAGGCCAACCCGTCGCCGCCGGTCGGCCCTGCCCTGGGTCAGCACGGCGTGAACATCATGGAATTCTGCAAGGCGTTCAACGCCAAGACCCAAGGCCAAGAGCCGGGCCTGCCGACTCCTGTGATCATCACCGTTTACAGCGACCGTAGCTTCACCTTCGAAACCAAGAGCACCCCGGCTGCCGTCCTGCTGAAAAAAGCAGCTGGCATCACCAGCGGCTCCGCTCGTCCGAACTCCCAGAAAGTCGGCACCGTTACCCGTGCCCAGCTGGAAGAGATCGCCAAGACCAAGCAGGCTGACCTGACCGCTGCTGATCTGGACGCTGCTGTACGTACCATCGCTGGCTCCGCGCGCAGCATGGGCCTGAACGTGGAGGGTGTGTAATGGCTAAGCTGACCAAGCGCCAGAAGGCGATTGCCGAGAAAGTAGTTGCCGGCAAGCAGTACAGCTTCGAAGAGGCCGCCAAGCTGCTGGCCGAGCTGTCCACCATCAAGTTCAAGGAGTCCGTGGACGTTGCCGTGAACCTCGGCGTCGATCCGCGTAAATCCGACCAGGTCGTTCGTGGCGCCACCGTCCTGCCGAACGGCACCGGCAAGAGCGTCCGCGTTGCCGTCTTCACCCAAGGTCCGGCTGCCGAAGCCGCTCTGGCTGCCGGCGCCGACAAGGTGGGTATGGACGAGCTGGCTGCCGAAATGAAAGGCGGCGACCTGAACTACGACGTCGTCATCGCTTCCCCGGATGCCATGCGTGTCGTCGGTCAGCTGGGCCAGATCCTCGGCCCGCGTGGTCTGATGCCGAACCCGAAAGTCGGCACCGTGACTCCGGACGTCGCTACCGCCGTGAAGAATGCCAAGGCTGGTCAGGTACGTTTCCGTACCGACAAGAACGGCATCATCCACAGCTCCGTCGGTAAGGTCGATTTCGAACCGGCCAAGCTGCAGCAGAACGTTGAAGCACTGCTGGCTGACCTGAAGCGCCTGAAGCCGTCCTCGTCGAAAGGCGTGTACGTCAAGCGCGTGACCCTGAGCACCACCATGGGTCCGGGCCTACAGATCGACCTGGCTTCCCTGGAAGCCTAAGTGAAATCGTGCAGCGGGTTCTGCCCGCTGCACAGGTATTGGGGTCCCTGCCTGGCGGGGGCTATCCAAGACCGTAGGTGGCGCAAGCCTTAAACCACAAGCCTACGCAGATGGTGCTCCCGATTCGGTTACCGAATCAGACACCAAAACGACGTCCGGCCCCGGCTGGACGAAACGGTAACATCCAGGAGTAAACCCGTGGCAATTAAACTCGAAGACAAGAAGGCCATCGTCGCTGAAGTCAACGAGGCTGCCAAAGCTGCCCTGTCCGCTGTCGTGGCCGATGCCCGTGGCGTGACCGTAGGCGCCATGACCGGACTCCGTAAAGAGGCCCGCGAAGCTGGTGTGTACGTGAAAGTCGTACGTAACACCCTGCTCAAGCGCGCCGTTGAAGGCACCCAGTTCGACGTGCTCAACGACGTGTTCAAAGGCCCGACCCTGATCGCTTTCTCCAACGAACATCCGGGCGCTGCCGCTCGTATCTTCCGTGAGTTCGCCAAGGGTCAGGACAAGTTCGAGATCAAGGCGGCTGCCTTCGAGGGTCAGTTCCTCGCAGCCAATCAGATCGACGTACTGGCAAGCCTGCCGACCTACGACGAAGCCGTATCGCAGCTGATGAGCGTGATTCAGGGCGCTACCAGCAAGCTGGCTCGTACTCTGGCGGCCATTCGCGACCAGAAAGAAGCTGCTGCCGCCTAAGTCGGCTCGCAAGCGCTTTCAATCTTATTTGTTTAATACGATGGCCGCAGGCCGTCCCCCAATACAGGAATTAGAGTCATGGCTCTGACCAACGAAGACATCATCAACGCCGTATCCGAAATGTCCGTCATGCAAGTGGTCGAACTGATCAAGGCGATGGAAGAGAAGTTCGGCGTTACCGCTGCTGCCGCTACCGTTGCCGCTGCTGGCCCGGCTGCTGCCGCTGCCGAAGAGCAGACCGAGTTCACCATCGTCCTGGCCGAAGCTGGCGACAAGAAAGTGAACGTGATCAAGGTCGTTCGCGAACTGACCGGTCTGGGTCTGAAAGAAGCCAAGGCTGTCGTAGACGGCGCTCCGGGCGTGGTGAAGGAAGGCGCTTCGAAAGAAGAAGCCGAAGCCGCCAAGAAAGCCCTGGAAGAAGCAGGCGCCAAAGTCGAGCTCAAGTAAGCGACGACCTTGCGTCTACAGCCCGAGCGTCAAGCGAAAGGCTGATGGCTGGTGGCTTTTGCCACCGGCCTTTTTCCGTTATGGGTGGACTCGCCTCGGGCGTTCCACCCACGACGTGAAAGTGCCCCGAGTGGGCAATGCAGGCCAAGGGGTCTGCAAGATTTTCCGGCTGCTCCCGTCGGAGACGCCAAACAAGCAGGTGACCAAGCTGGGGAACGCTGATGGCTTACTCATACACTGAGAAAAAACGTATCCGCAAGGACTTTAGCAAGTTGCCGGACGTCATGGATGTGCCGTATTTGCTGGCCATCCAGCTGGATTCCTATCGCGAATTCCTGCAGGCTGGCGCAACCAAGGAGCAGTTCCGCGATATCGGTCTGCACGCGGCCTTCAAGTCCGTTTTCCCGATTATCAGCTATTCCGGCAATGCTGCCCTGGAATACGTCGGCTACCGTCTGGGTGAGCCGGCATTCGATGTCAAGGAGTGCGTGCTGCGCGGCGTGACCTTCGCCGTACCGCTGCGCGTGAAAGTTCGCCTGATCATCTTCGACCGCGAGTCGTCGAACAAGGCGATCAAGGACATCAAGGAACAAGAAGTCTACATGGGGGAAATCCCCCTGATGACCGAGAACGGTACCTTCATCATCAACGGTACCGAGCGTGTCATCGTCTCCCAGCTGCACCGTTCCCCGGGCGTGTTCTTCGACCACGACCGTGGCAAGACCCACAGCTCCGGCAAGCTGCTGTACTCCGCGCGGATCATTCCTTACCGCGGTTCCTGGCTGGACTTCGAGTTCGATCCGAAGGACTGCGTGTTCGTCCGTATCGACCGTCGCCGCAAGCTGCCGGCCTCGGTACTGCTGCGCGCGCTCGGCTACAGCACCGAAGAGATCCTCAACGCCTTCTACGCGACCAACGTCTTCCACATCAAGGGCGAGACCCTGAACCTGGAACTGGTCCCGCAGCGTCTGCGCGGTGAAGTCGCGAGCATCGACATCAAGGATGGCAGCGGCAAGGTGATCGTGGAGCAGGGGCGTCGTATCACTGCCCGCCACATCAACCAGCTGGAAAAGGCTGGCGTGAGCCAGCTGGAAGTGCCGTTCGACTACCTGATCGGCCGTACCATCGCCAAAGCGATCGTGCATCCGGCTACCGGCGAGATCATCGCCGAGTGCAACACCGAGCTGACCCTCGACCTCCTGGCCAAGGTGGCCAAGGCCCAGGTCGTGCGCATCGAGACTCTGTACACCAACGACATCGACTGCGGTCCGTTCATCTCCGACACCCTGAAGATCGACAACACCAGCAACCAGCTGGAAGCCCTGGTCGAGATCTACCGGATGATGCGTCCGGGCGAGCCGCCGACCAAGGAAGCTGCCGAGACCCTGTTCGGCAACCTGTTCTTCAGCGCCGAGCGTTACGACCTGTCGGCCGTGGGCCGGATGAAGTTCAACCGCCGTATCGGTCGTACCGAGATCGAAGGTCCGGGCGTCCTGAGCAAGGAAGACATCATCGATGTGCTCAAGACCCTCGTCGACATCCGTAACGGCAAGGGCATCGTCGATGACATCGACCACCTGGGCAACCGTCGTGTCCGTTGCGTCGGCGAAATGGCCGAGAACCAGTTCCGCGTGGGCCTGGTGCGTGTCGAGCGCGCGGTCAAGGAACGCCTGTCCATGGCCGAAAGCGAAGGCCTGATGCCGCAGGACCTGATCAACGCCAAGCCGGTGGCTGCCGCGATCAAGGAGTTCTTCGGTTCGAGCCAGCTGTCGCAGTTCATGGACCAGAACAACCCGCTTTCCGAGATCACCCACAAGCGCCGCGTCTCCGCGCTCGGCCCGGGCGGTCTGACCCGTGAGCGAGCGGGCTTCGAGGTTCGTGACGTACACCCGACCCACTACGGCCGCGTGTGCCCGATCGAAACCCCTGAAGGTCCGAACATCGGTCTGATCAACTCCCTGGCGACCTACGCCCGCACCAACAAGTATGGCTTCCTCGAGAGCCCGTACCGCGTGGTCAAGGACAGCCTGGTAACCGACGAGATCGTGTTCCTGTCGGCGATCGAAGAAGCCGACCACGTCATCGCCCAGGCTTCGGCGACCCTCAACGAGAAGGGTCAACTGGTGGACGAACTGGTGGCCGTGCGTCACCTGAACGAATTCACCGTGAAGGCGCCGGAAGACGTGACCCTGATGGACGTGTCGCCGAAGCAGGTCGTTTCCGTAGCTGCCTCGCTGATTCCGTTCCTCGAGCACGATGACGCCAACCGCGCACTCATGGGCTCGAACATGCAGCGTCAGGCCGTGCCGACCCTGCGTGCCGACAAGCCGCTGGTGGGTACCGGCATGGAGCGCAACGTGGCGCGCGACTCCGGCGTCTGCGTCGTGGCTCGCCGTGGCGGTGTGATCGACTCGGTCGATGCCAGCCGTGTCGTGGTTCGCGTGGCGGATGACGAGGTCGAGACCGGCGAAGCGGGTGTCGACATCTACAACCTGACCAAGTACACCCGTTCCAACCAGAACACCTGCATCAACCAGCGCCCGCTGGTGAGCAAGGGTGACGTGGTCGCGCGCGGCGACATCCTGGCCGACGGTCCGTCCACCGACATGGGCGAACTGGCCCTGGGCCAGAACATGCGCGTAGCGTTCATGCCCTGGAACGGCTTCAACTTCGAAGACTCCATCTGCCTGTCCGAGCGCGTGGTCCAGGAAGATCGTTTCACCACGATCCACATCCAGGAACTGACCTGCGTCGCTCGTGACACCAAGCTCGGCCCAGAGGAAATCACCGCGGACATCCCGAACGTGGGCGAGGCCGCGCTGAACAAGCTGGACGAAGCCGGTATCGTCTACGTTGGCGCCGAAGTGCAGGCCGGCGACATCCTCGTCGGCAAGGTCACTCCGAAAGGCGAGACCCAGTTGACTCCGGAAGAGAAGCTGCTGCGCGCGATCTTCGGTGAGAAGGCGTCCGACGTGAAGGACACCTCCCTGCGTGTGCCGACCGGCACCAAGGGTACCGTCATCGACGTTCAGGTCTTCACCCGCGACGGCGTCGAGCGCGACTCCCGCGCTCTGTCCATCGAGAAGATGCAACTCGACCAGATCCGCAAGGACCTGAACGAAGAGTTCCGCATCGTCGAAGGCGCGACCTTCGAGCGTCTGCGTGCCGCCCTGGTCGGTGCCAAGGCTGAAGGTGGCCCGGCATTGAAGAAGGGCACGGAGATCACCGACGACTACCTCGACGGTCTCGAGCGCGGCCAGTGGTTCAAGCTGCGCATGGCCGACGACGCCCTGAACGAACAGCTGGAGAAGGCCCAGGCCTACATCAGCGATCGTCGCCAGCTCCTGGACGACAAGTTCGAGGACAAGAAGCGCAAGCTGCAGCAGGGCGACGACCTGGCTCCGGGCGTGCTGAAGATCGTCAAGGTCTACCTGGCGATCAAGCGTCGCATCCAGCCGGGCGACAAGATGGCCGGCCGTCACGGTAACAAGGGTGTGGTCTCGGTGATCATGCCGGTGGAAGACATGCCGCACGATGCCAACGGCACCCCGGTCGACATCGTCCTCAACCCGCTGGGCGTACCGTCGCGTATGAACGTCGGCCAGATCCTCGAAACCCACCTGGGCCTCGCGGCCAAGGGGCTGGGCGAGAAGATCAACCGCATGCTCGAAGAGCAGCGCAAGGTCGCCGAACTGCGTAAGTTCCTGCACGAGATCTACAACGAGATCGGCGGTCGCGAGGAAAACCTCGACGAGCTGGGCGACAACGAGATCCTCGCGCTGGCCAAGAACCTGCGCGGTGGCGTACCGATGGCGACCCCGGTGTTCGATGGCGCCAAGGAACGCGAGATCAAGGCCATGCTGAAGCTGGCCGACCTGCCGGAAAGCGGCCAGATGCGTCTGTTCGACGGCCGTACCGGCAACCAGTTCGAGCGTCCGACCACCGTCGGCTACATGTACATGCTCAAGCTGAACCACCTGGTGGACGACAAGATGCACGCCCGTTCCACCGGCTCGTACAGCCTGGTTACCCAGCAGCCGCTGGGTGGTAAGGCACAGTTCGGTGGTCAGCGCTTCGGTGAGATGGAGGTGTGGGCGCTGGAAGCCTATGGCGCGGCGTACACCCTGCAGGAAATGCTGACGGTCAAGTCGGACGACGTGAACGGCCGGACCAAGATGTACAAGAACATCGTGGACGGCGATCACCGCATGGAGGCCGGCATGCCCGAGTCCTTCAACGTTCTGATCAAAGAGATCCGTTCGCTCGGCATCGACATCGAACTGGAAACCGAATAACACGTGACGCTAGACGGTGCGGCTGGTCAAGGCCGGTCGCACCGGGTCCGTGAGGAGGAAAGGCCTTGAAAGACTTGCTTAATCTGTTGAAAAACCAGGGTCAAATCGAAGAGTTCGATGCCATCCGTATTGGCCTGGCTTCGCCCGAGATGATTCGTTCCTGGTCTTTCGGCGAAGTTAAAAAGCCGGAAACCATCAACTACCGTACCTTCAAGCCGGAGCGCGACGGCCTGTTCTGCGCCAAGATCTTCGGCCCGGTGAAGGACTACGAGTGCCTGTGCGGCAAGTACAAGCGCCTCAAGCACCGCGGTGTGATCTGCGAGAAGTGCGGCGTGGAAGTCGCCCTGGCCAAGGTGCGCCGCGAGCGCATGGGCCACATCGAGCTGGCTTCGCCGGTTGCCCACATCTGGTTCCTGAAGTCGCTGCCGTCCCGTATCGGCCTGCTGCTGGACATGACCCTGCGCGATATCGAGCGCGTGCTCTATTTCGAGAGCTACGTGGTGATCGATCCGGGCATGACCACCCTGGAAAAGGGCCAGCTGCTGAACGACGAGCAATACTTCGAGGCCCTCGAAGAGTTCGGTGACGATTTCGATGCTCGCATGGGCGCCGAAGCCGTTCACGAACTGCTCAACGCCATCGATCTGGAGCACGAGATCGGCCGCCTGCGCGAAGAGATTCCGCAGACCAACTCGGAAACCAAGATCAAGAAGCTGTCCAAGCGCCTGAAGCTGATGGAAGCCTTCCAGGGCTCCGGCAACAAGCCTGAGTGGATGGTCCTGACCGTCCTGCCGGTGCTGCCGCCGGACCTGCGTCCGCTGGTTCCGCTGGATGGCGGTCGCTTCGCGACTTCCGACCTGAACGACCTGTATCGTCGGGTGATCAACCGTAACAACCGTCTGAAGCGCCTGCTCGACCTGGCCGCTCCGGACATCATCGTGCGCAACGAAAAGCGCATGCTGCAGGAAGCCGTCGACGCCCTGCTCGACAACGGCCGTCGCGGTCGCGCCATCACTGGCTCGAACAAGCGTCCGCTGAAGTCGCTGGCCGACATGATCAAGGGCAAGCAAGGTCGCTTCCGTCAGAACCTGCTCGGCAAGCGCGTGGACTACTCCGGTCGTTCCGTGATCACCGTGGGCCCGACCCTGCGCCTGCACCAGTGCGGTCTGCCGAAGAAGATGGCCCTGGAGCTGTTCAAGCCGTTCATCTTCGGCAAGCTGGAAGGTCGTGGCATGGCCACCACCATCAAGGCCGCCAAGAAAATGGTCGAGCGCGAGCTGCCCGAGGTCTGGGACGTTCTCGCCGAAGTTATCCGCGAGCATCCGGTTCTCCTGAACCGTGCGCCGACCCTGCACCGTCTGGGCATCCAGGCGTTCGAGCCGGTCCTCATCGAAGGCAAGGCGATCCAGCTGCACCCGCTGGTCTGCGCCGCGTACAACGCCGACTTCGACGGTGACCAGATGGCCGTCCACGTTCCGCTGACCCTCGAGGCCCAGCTGGAAGCGCGCGCGCTGATGATGTCCACCAACAACATCCTGTCGCCCGCCAACGGCGAGCCGATCATCGTTCCGTCGCAGGACGTGGTAATGGGTCTGTACTACATGACCCGTGAAGCGATCAACGCGAAGGGCGAGGGCATGGCCTTCGCCGACCTGCAGGAAGTCGACCGCGCCTACCGCAGCGGCCAGGCGTCCCTGCACGCTCGCGTGAAAGTGCGCATCAACGAAAAGATCAAGGGTGAAGACGGCCAACTGACCGCCAATACCCGTATCGTCGACACCACCGTCGGCCGCGCGCTGCTGTTCCAGGTCGTTCCGGCCGGCCTGCCGTTCGACGTGGTCAACCAGTCGATGAAGAAGAAGGCGATCTCCAAGCTGATCAACCACTGCTATCGCGTGGTGGGTCTGAAGGACACCGTCATCTTCGCCGACCAGCTGATGTACACCGGTTTCGCCTACTCGACCATTTCCGGCGTGTCCATCGGCGTCAACGACTTCGTCATCCCGGACGAGAAGGCGCGGATCATCAACGCCGCCACCGACGAAGTGAAGGAGATCGAGAGCCAGTACGCCTCCGGCCTGGTAACCCAGGGCGAGAAGTACAACAAGGTGATCGACCTGTGGTCGAAGGCCAACGACGAAGTGTCCAAGGCGATGATGGCCAACCTCTCGAAAGAGAAGGTCGTCGATCGCGAGGGCAAGGAAGTCGATCAGGAGTCCTTCAACTCCATGTACATGATGGCTGACTCGGGTGCGCGGGGCTCCGCGGCCCAGATCCGTCAGCTGGCAGGTATGCGTGGCCTGATGGCCAAGCCGGACGGCTCGATCATCGAGACCCCGATCACCGCGAACTTCCGGGAAGGCCTGAACGTACTCCAGTACTTCATCTCCACCCACGGTGCTCGTAAGGGTCTGGCGGATACCGCGCTGAAGACCGCGAACTCCGGTTACCTGACCCGTCGTCTGGTCGACGTGGCCCAGGATCTGGTAGTGACCGAGATCGATTGCGGTACCGAGCACGGCCTGCTGATGTCGCCGCACATCGAAGGCGGCGACGTGGTCGAACCGCTCGGCGAGCGCGTGCTCGGCCGTGTGATCGCGCGCGACGTGTTCAAGCCGGGCAGCGACGAGGTCATCGTGCCGGCCGGCACCCTGATCGACGAGAAGTGGGTCGACTTCCTCGAGGTGATGAGCGTCGACGAAGTGGTGGTGCGTTCCCCGATCACCTGCGAAACCCGTCATGGCATCTGCGCCATGTGCTACGGCCGCGACCTGGCCCGTGGCCATCGCGTCAACATCGGCGAGGCGGTCGGTGTCATCGCTGCCCAGTCCATCGGTGAGCCGGGCACCCAGCTGACCATGCGTACCTTCCACATCGGTGGTGCGGCCAGCCGGACCTCCGCGGCCGACAACGTCCAGGTGAAGAACGGCGGCACCATCCGCCTGCACAACCTGAAGCATGTGGTTCGTGCCGACGGCGCGCTGGTCGCGGTTTCCCGTTCCGGCGAACTGGCGGTTGCCGACGACTTCGGTCGCGAGCGCGAGCGCTACAAGCTGCCGTACGGTGCGGTGATCTCGGTCAAGGAAGGTGACAAGGTCGACCCGGGCGCCATCGTCGCCAAGTGGGACCCGCACACCCACCCGATCGTCACCGAGGTGGACGGTACCGTGGCCTTCGTGGGCATGGAAGAGGGCATCACCGTCAAGCGTCAGACCGACGAACTGACCGGCCTGACCAACATCGAAGTGATGGATCCGAAGGACCGTCCGGCTGCCGGCAAGGACATCCGTCCGGCCGTGAAGCTGATCGATGCCGCGGGCAAGGACCTGCTGCTGCCGGGTACCGACGTACCGGCGCAGTACTTCCTGCCGGCCAACGCCCTGGTCAACCTGACCGACGGCGCCAAGGTGAGCATCGGTGACGTTGTCGCGCGTATCCCGCAGGAAACCTCGAAGACCCGTGACATCACCGGTGGTCTGCCGCGCGTTGCCGACCTGTTCGAGGCTCGTCGTCCGAAAGAGCCTTCGATCCTGGCGGAAATCAGCGGCACCATCTCCTTCGGCAAGGAGACCAAGGGCAAGCGCCGCCTGGTCATCACGCCGAACGATGGCAGCGATCCGTACGAGGAGCTGATTCCGAAGTGGCGTCACCTGAACGTGTTCGAAGGCGAACAGGTGAACCGCGGCGAAGTCATCTCCGACGGTCCGAGCAACCCGCACGACATCCTGCGCCTGCTGGGCGTGAGCTCGCTGGCGAAGTACATCGTCAACGAGATCCAGGACGTCTACCGTCTGCAGGGCGTGAAGATCAACGACAAGCACATCGAGACCATCCTGCGTCAGATGCTGCGCAAGGTCGAAGTCAGTGAGTCCGGCGACTCCAGCTTCATCAAAGGCGACCAGGTGGAACTCACCCAGGTGCTGGAAGAGAACGAACAGCTCGGTACCGAGGACAAGTTCCCGGCCAAGTACGAGCGGGTTCTGCTGGGTATCACCAAGGCCTCCCTGTCGACCGAGTCGTTCATTTCCGCGGCGTCGTTCCAGGAGACCACCCGCGTCCTCACCGAGGCGGCGGTCACCGGCAAGCGCGACTTCCTGCGTGGTCTGAAAGAGAACGTGGTCGTGGGTCGCCTGATCCCGGCCGGTACCGGTCTGGCTTACCACAGCGAGCGCAAGCGTCAGCGCGACCTCGGCAAGCCGCAGCGTGTGAGTGCCAGCGAGGCGGAAGCCGCACTGACCGAAGCGCTGAACTCGAGCGGTAACTAAGCATCAACGACAAGCCCCGGCTATCCCGATAGCCGGGGCTTTGTCTTGACGGTGTACAAGAACCTCTTTACTATTTTGTACCCCGAAAATTGGCAGGGCGCACGCTCTGTCATTTCGTTTGTGTGTCGTAAGACAATCAGTGGAGCTATAGATGGCAACTATCAACCAGCTGGTGCGTAAGCCGCGCAAGCGCATGGTCGACAAGAGCGACGTGCCTGCGCTGCAAAACTGCCCGCAACGTCGTGGCGTATGCACCCGCGTATACACCACCACGCCGAAAAAGCCGAACTCGGCACTGCGTAAGGTATGCCGTGTACGTCTGACCAACGGTTTCGAGGTTTCCTCGTACATCGGTGGTGAAGGTCACAACCTGCAAGAGCACAGCGTAGTGCTGATCCGTGGCGGTCGTGTAAAGGACCTTCCGGGTGTGCGTTACCACACCGTGCGCGGTTCGCTGGACACCTCGGGTGTCAAAGACCGTAAGCAGGGTCGTTCGAAGTACGGCGCCAAGCGTCCGAAGTAATAGCGTTTTTATATTTATCTGAGTCGATAAGAGTAAGGTCGGGCGTAACTTGACTGTTATGGTCCCGGGCTAACCTGAAGACCGTTTGAGGGCTTATCAATGCCAAGACGTCGTGTAGCGGCCAAGCGTGAAGTGCTGGCTGATCCGAAATACGGAAGCCAGATCCTGGCCAAGTTCATGAACCACGTGATGGAAAGCGGCAAGAAAGCCGTAGCCGAGCGTATCGTTTACGGTGCGCTGGACAAGGTGAAGGAACGCGGCAAGGCCGATCCCCTGGAAACCTTCGAAAAAGCTCTCGATGCCATCGCTCCGCTGGTCGAAGTGAAGTCCCGCCGCGTAGGTGGTGCGACTTACCAGGTTCCGGTCGAAGTCCGTCCGTCCCGTCGTAATGCCCTGGCCATGCGTTGGCTGGTGGACTTCGCCCGCAAGCGTGGCGAGAAGTCCATGGCTCTGCGCCTGGCTGGCGAGCTGCTGGATGCCGCTGAAGGCAAGGGCGCAGCAGTCAAGAAGCGTGAAGACGTGCACCGTATGGCAGAGGCCAACAAGGCCTTCTCGCACTACCGGTTCTAATCGCGCTGCCCAACCCCCGAGGACCTTATTGTGGCCCGTACTACACCCATCAACCGCTACCGTAATATCGGTATCTGTGCCCACGTTGACGCGGGCAAGACCACCACCACGGAGCGGGTTCTGTTCTATACCGGCGTCAACCACAAGCTGGGCGAAGTGCATGACGGCGCTGCGACCACCGACTGGATGGTGCAGGAGCAGGAGCGCGGTATCACCATTACCTCCGCTGCCGTTACCACCTTCTGGAAGGGCTCGCGCGGTCAGTACGACAACTATCGCGTAAACGTCATCGACACCCCCGGCCACGTAGACTTCACCATCGAGGTGGAGCGTTCCCTGCGTGTACTGGACGGCGCTGTCGTGGTGTTCTGTGGCACCTCCGGCGTAGAGCCGCAGTCGGAAACCGTATGGCGTCAGGCCAACAAGTACGGCGTACCGCGCATCGTCTACGTCAACAAGATGGACCGCCAGGGCGCGAACTTCCTGCGCGTCGTCGAGCAGATCAAGAAGCGCCTGGGTCATACCCCGGTTCCGGTCCAGCTCGCCATCGGCGCTGAAGAGAACTTCGTCGGTCAGGTCGACCTGATCAAGATGAAGGCCATCTACTGGAACGATGACGACAAGGGCATGACCTACCGCGAGGAAGAAATTCCTGCGGAGCTCAAGGACCTGGCCGAAGAGTGGCGTTCCAGCATGGTCGAGGCTGCGGCCGAAGCCAACGAAGAGCTGATGAACAAGTACCTCGAAGAGGGCGAGCTCTCCGAAGCCGAGATCAAGGAAGGCCTGCGTCTGCGCACCCTGGCGTGCGAGATCGTTCCGGCCGTCTGCGGTTCCTCGTTCAAGAACAAGGGCGTTCCGCTGGTTCTCGATGCCGTCATCGACTACCTCCCGGCTCCGACCGAGATTCCTGCGATCAAGGGCGTCAGCCCGGACGACGAGACCGTCGAAGACGAGCGTCATGCCGACGACAACGAACCGTTCTCGTCCCTGGCGTTCAAGATCGCTACCGACCCGTTCGTCGGTACCCTGACCTTCGCCCGCGTTTACTCCGGCGTCCTGAGTTCCGGCGACTCCGTCCTGAACTCGGTGAAAGGCAAGAAAGAGCGCGTTGGTCGGATGGTGCAGATGCACGCCAACCAGCGTGAAGAGATCAAGGAAGTGCGCGCAGGCGACATCGCTGCCCTGATCGGCATGAAGGACGTCACCACCGGTGACACCCTGTGCTCGATCGAGAAGCCGATCATCCTCGAGCGCATGGACTTCCCCGAGCCGGTAATCTCGGTCGCTGTAGAGCCGAAGACCAAGGCTGACCAGGAGAAGATGGGTATCGCCCTCGGCAAGCTGGCCCAGGAAGACCCGTCGTTCCGTGTCAAGACCGACGAAGAGTCCGGTCAGACCATCATCTCCGGCATGGGCGAGCTGCACCTGGACATCATCGTCGACCGCATGAAGCGCGAGTTCGGCGTCGAGGCCAACATCGGCAAGCCGCAGGTTGCCTACCGTGAGACCATCACCAAGGACAACGTGGAGATCGAAGGCAAGTTCGTTCGCCAGTCCGGTGGTCGCGGTCAGTTCGGTCATTGCTGGATCCGTTTCTCGGCCGCGGACGTGGACGAGAAGGGCAACATCACCGAAGGCCTGGTGTTCGAGAACGAAGTCGTGGGCGGTGTGGTTCCGAAGGAATACATCCCGGCGATCCAGAAGGGTATCGAAGAGCAGATGAAGAACGGCGTCGTTGCCGGCTATCCGCTCATCGGCCTGAAGGCTACCGTTTTCGATGGTTCCTACCATGACGTCGACTCCAACGAGATGGCGTTCAAGATCGCTGCTTCCATGGCGACCAAGCAGCTGGCCCAGAAGGGCGGCGGCAAGGTGCTCGAGCCGATCATGAAGGTAGAGGTGGTGACTCCTGAGGACTACATGGGTGACGTGATGGGCGACCTGAACCGTCGTCGTGGTCTGATTCAGGGGATGGAGGACACGGTTTCCGGTAAGGTTATTCGTGCCGAGGTTCCGCTGGGTGAGATGTTCGGTTATGCGACCGACGTGCGTTCCATGTCCCAGGGTCGCGCGAGCTACTCCATGGAATTCTCCAAATACGCCGAAGCTCCGTCGAACATCGTCGAAGCGCTGGTTAAAAAACAAGGTTGATTCAGCCCTTTAAGTAAGAGGTTTACTGTCGTGGCTAAGGAAAAATTCGAACGTAACAAACCGCACGTCAACGTCGGCACCATCGGTCACGTTGACCATGGCAAGACCACTCTGACCGCTGCACTGACCAAGGTCTGCTCCGACACCTGGGGTGGTTCCGCTCGTGCTTTCGATCAGATCGACAACGCGCCGGAAGAAAAGGCCCGCGGTATCACCATCAACACCTCGCACGTTGAATACGATTCCGCTGTTCGTCACTACGCTCACGTTGACTGCCCCGGTCACGCCGACTACGTGAAGAACATGATCACCGGTGCTGCCCAGATGGACGGCGCGATCCTGGTTTGCTCGGCTGCCGACGGCCCCATGCCGCAGACCCGCGAGCACATCCTGCTGTCCCGCCAGGTAGGCGTTCCCTACATCGTCGTGTTCCTGAACAAGGCCGACATGGTTGACGACGCCGAGCTGCTGGAACTGGTCGAGATGGAAGTTCGCGATCTGCTGAACACCTACGACTTCCCGGGCGACGACACTCCGATCATCATCGGTTCCGCGCTGATGGCGCTGGAAGGCAAGGATGACAACGGCATCGGCGTAAGCGCCGTGCAGAAGCTGGTAGAGACCCTGGACTCCTACATTCCGGAGCCGGTTCGTGCCATCGACCAGCCGTTCCTGATGCCGATCGAAGACGTGTTCTCGATCTCCGGCCGCGGTACCGTGGTAACCGGTCGTGTAGAGCGCGGCATCATCAAGGTCCAGGAAGAAGTGGAAATCGTCGGCATCAAGGCGACCACCAAGACCACCTGCACTGGCGTTGAAATGTTCCGCAAGCTGCTCGACGAAGGTCGTGCTGGTGAGAACGTTGGTATCCTGCTGCGCGGCACCAAGCGTGAAGACGTAGAGCGTGGCCAGGTTCTGGCCAAGCCGGGCACCATCAAGCCGCACACCAAGTTCGAGTGCGAAGTGTACGTGCTGTCCAAGGAAGAAGGTGGTCGTCACACCCCGTTCTTCAAGGGCTACCGTCCGCAGTTCTACTTCCGTACCACCGACGTGACCGGTAACTGCGAACTGCCGGAAGGCGTAGAGATGGTAATGCCGGGCGACAACATCAAGATGGTTGTCACCCTGATCGCTCCGATCGCCATGGAAGATGGCCTGCGCTTCGCGATCCGCGAAGGCGGCCGTACCGTTGGCGCCGGCGTGGTTGCCAAGATCATCGAGTAATCGCTGATCCTGCCATCAGAAAAGGGGCCCTTCGGGGCCCCTTTTTTCGTTCGTTGGTTAAATATTGACACCCTGTGGGGGCATCCGTACAATTGCGCCTCCTTTTAACGGGCGTAGTCCGTCCGTTGGGAATGGTAAATTGGAGTCTGAGGTCAAATGCAAAACCAACAAATCCGGATTCGGTTGAAGGCTTTTGACCATCGCCTGATCGATCAATCAACCCAGGAAATCGTGGAAACCGCGAAACGTACTGGTGCTCAGGTGCGTGGTCCAATCCCTCTGCCGACCCGCAAGGAACGTTTCACCGTGCTGATCTCTCCGCACGTCAACAAAGATGCGCGTGATCAGTACGAAATTCGTACACATAAGCGTGTACTGGACATCGTCCAGCCGACGGATAAAACCGTCGATGCGCTGATGAAGCTCGATCTTGCTGCAGGCGTTGAAGTACAGATCAGCCTCGGCTAATGCCTTCGGCATTGGTCGTGTAACGCTCTGAAATGGGCGGCCATAGCGGGTGAAAGCCCCGTACACTCAAGAGGTTTACAACATGACAATTGGTGTTGTCGGTCGTAAATGCGGCATGACCCGCATTTTCACCGAGGAAGGTGTCTCTATTCCGGTTACGGTCATCGAGGTCGAGCCGAATCGCGTCACCCAGTTCAAGACTGAAGAAACCGATGGCTACCGTGCAGTGCAAGTCACCGCCGGCGAGCGTCGTGCTTCTCGCGTTACCAAAGCGCAAGCTGGTCACTTTGCCAAGGCGAATGTCGCCGCCGGTCGCGGCGTGTGGGAATTCCGTCTGGGCGAAGAGCAGTATGCCGCTGGTGACCAGATCACTGTCGATCTGTTCCAGGCAGGCCAGATGGTAGACGTTACCGGCGAGTCCAAGGGTAAGGGCTTCGCGGGCACCATCAAGCGCTGGAACTTCCGTGGTCAGGATAACACCCACGGTAACTCCGTTTCCCACCGCGTCCCGGGTTCCATCGGCCAGTGCCAGACTCCTGGTCGAGTGTTCAAGGGCAAGAAAATGTCCGGTCATCTGGGTGCGGAGCGGGTAACCGTTCAATCCCTGGAGATCGTGCGCGTCGATGCTGAACGCAATCTGCTGCTGGTCAAGGGTGCCGTTCCCGGCGCTACCGGCGGTGATGTGATCGTGCGTCCGGCAGCCAAGGCTCGCGGTTAAGGGGGAAGCTGAGATGCAATTGAATGTGAACGGCGCTCAGGCTATCGAAGTCTCCGAGCGTACCTTTGGTGGCGAATTCAACGAGACCCTGGTGCACCAGGCAGTCGTGGCCTACATGGCTGGCGGCCGTCAGGGCAGCAAGGCGCAGAAGACTCGCTCCGAAGTCTCTGGTGGTGGCAAGAAGCCGTGGCGTCAGAAGGGCACCGGTCGTGCTCGCGCTGGCACCATCCGTAGCCCCATCTGGCGTGGGGGCGGCACCACTTTCGCCGCTAAACCGCGTAGCCACGAACAGAAGCTGAACAAGAAGATGTACCGCGCAGCACTGCGCTCCATCCTTGCCGAGCTCGTTCGTCTGGACCGTCTGGTCGTCGTTGCCGACTTCGCTGTCGATGCACCGAAAACCAAGGGCCTGGTTGCCAAGCTGGACACCCTGGGTCTGAAAGACGTGCTGATCGTGACCGATGGTGTCGACGAGAACCTGTACCTCGCTGCGCGCAACCTGGCGCACGTCGATGTACGTGATGTCCAAGGTTCCGACCCCGTCAGCCTGATCGCCTACGACAAGGTGCTGGTCACCGTGTCCGCCGTGAAGAAGTTCGAGGAGCTGCTGGGATGAACCAGGAACGCGTATTCAAAGTGCTGCTTGGTCCGCACATCTCCGAGAAAGCCACGGGTCTCGCGGACGGCAAGAGCCAATTCGTTTTCAAGGTTGCCACCGATGCAACCAAGCTGGAAATCAAGAAGGCCGTAGAAAGCCTGTTCAGCGTGAAGGTACAGCGCGTCACTACCCTGAACGTCAAGGGTAAGACCAAGCGCACCGCTCGCGGTCTGGGCAAGCGTAACGACTGGAAAAAAGCGTACATCGCTCTCCAGCCGGGCCAAGATCTCGATTTCGCCACCAGCGCTGAGTAAAGGGGTGCATCATGGCAATCGTTAAGTGCAAACCGACTTCCGCTGGTCGTCGCTTTGTCGTCAAGGTGGTGAATCAGGAGCTGCACAAAGGCGCTCCCTACGCACCGCTGCTGGAAAAGAAATCCAAGTCTGGCGGCCGTAACAACAACGGTCGTATCACCACCCGTCATATCGGTGGTGGTCACAAGCAGCACTACCGTCTGGTCGACTTCCGTCGCAACAAGGATGGCATCCCTGCCATCGTTGAGCGCGTCGAATACGATCCGAACCGCACTGCACACATCGCTCTGCTGAAGTATGCAGACGGCGAGCGTCGCTACATCATCGCCCCCAAGGGCGTTGCTGCAGGTGACCAGCTGATCTCCGGTATCGGTGCGCCGATCAAGGCAGGCAACAGCATGCCTCTGCGCAACATCCCGGTGGGTAGCACTGTTCATGGTATCGAGCTGAAGCCGGGTAAAGGCGCTCAGATCGCTCGCTCCGCTGGCGCTTCCGCCCAGCTGGTCGCGCGTGAAGGTGCGTACGTAACCCTGCGTCTGCGCTCCGGTGAAATGCGTAAAGTCCTGGCTGAGTGCCGTGCGACCCTGGGCGAAGTCTCGAACTCCGAGCACAGCCTGCGTTCGCTGGGTAAAGCCGGTGCTACGCGCTGGCGTGGTGTTCGCCCGACCGTTCGCGGCGTGGCGATGAACCCGGTCGACCACCCGCATGGTGGTGGTGAAGGCCGTACCTCTGCTGGTCGTCATCCGGTATCGCCGTGGGGTCTTCAGACCAAGGGTAAGAAGACTCGCTCGAACAAGCGTACCGATAACATGATCGTCCGCCGCCGCAAGTAAATAGAGGGATACCACAGTGCCACGTTCACTGAAAAAAGGTCCGTTTATCGATCTTCACCTGTTGAAGAAGGTCGAAGTCGCGGTGGAAAAGAACGACCGCAAGCCGATCAAGACCTGGTCGCGTCGTTCGATGATTCTGCCGCATATGGTTGGTCTGACCATCGCCGTGCACAACGGCCGTCAACACGTACCGGTTCTCGTCAACGAGGACATGGTCGGCCACAAACTGGGCGAGTTCGCCGCTACCCGCACCTACCGCGGGCATGCTGCGGACAAGAAAGCCAAGCGTTAAGGGGTAAGGAAGATGGAAGTAGCCGCTAAGCTGTCGGGCGCTCGTATCTCCGCCCAGAAAGCCCGCTTGGTCGCCGACCAGATCCGCGGGAAGAAGGTGGGCGAAGCGCTCAACCTCCTGGCTTTCAGCAGTAAGAAAGCCGCCGAGATCATGAAGAAAGTGCTGGAGTCGGCCGTTGCCAACGCTGAGCACAACGAAGGCGCCGATGTGGATGACCTGAAGGTCTCCACCGTCTTCGTCAACGAAGGTCGTTCGCTCAAGCGCATCATGCCGCGTGCCAAAGGCCGTGCTGATCGCATCGTGAAGCGGTCTTGCCATATCACGGTCAAGGTTGCGGACAAGTAACGGAGTCGACAGATGGGTCAGAAAGTACATCCCAATGGCATTCGCCTGGGTATCGTCAAGGAGCACACCTCCGTTTGGTACGCAGACCGCAAGAACTATGCGGATTACCTGTTTGCCGACCTGAAGGTGCGTGAGTACCTCCAAGACAAACTAAAAAGCGCGTCCGTAAGCCGTATCGATATTCATCGTCCGGCTCAAACCGCACGCATCACCATCCACACCGCTCGTCCCGGCATCGTGATCGGCAAGAAAGGTGAAGATGTTGAGAAACTGCGCCAGGACCTGACCAAGCAAATGGGTGTGCCCGTGCACATCAACATCGAGGAAATCCGCAAGCCGGAACTCGATGCCATGCTGGTTGCGCAGAGCGTAGCCCAGCAGCTGGAGCGTCGCGTAATGTTCCGTCGCGCCATGAAGCGCGCCGTACAGAACGCCATGCGCATTGGTGCCAAGGGCATCAAGATTCAGGTCAGCGGTCGTCTGGGTGGGGCTGAAATCGCCCGTACCGAATGGTATCGCGAAGGTCGTGTGCCCCTGCACACCCTGCGCGCCGATATCGACTATGCCACCTACGAAGCGCACACCACTTACGGTGTGATCGGTGTCAAGGTTTGGATCTTCAAGGGCGAGGTCATCGGTGGCCGCCAGGAAGAGCTGAAGCCGGTAGCACCCGCTCCTCGTAAAAAAGCTGCTAGGTAAGGAGTACGCAAATGCTGCAACCCAAGCGTACGAAGTTCCGCAAACAAATGACCGGCCACAACCGTGGTCTGGCTCATCGTGGTAGTAAGGTCAGCTTCGGTGAGTACGCACTGAAGGCCACTAGCCGTGGCCGCCTTACTGCTCGTCAGATCGAGTCCGCGCGTCGTGCGCTGACCCGTCACGTGAAGCGTGGCGGCAAGATCTGGATCCGCGTATTCCCTGACAAGCCTGTCACCAAGAAGCCCCTCGAAGTTCGTATGGGTAAAGGTAAGGGTGGGGTCGAGTACTGGGTAGCCCAGATCCAGCCGGGCAAGGTCCTGTACGAGATCGAGGGTGTTTCCGAAGAGCTGGCGCGTGAGGCTTTCGCCCTGGCTGCTGCAAAGCTGCCCCTCGCCACCTCCTTTGTTAAGCGGACGGTGATGTGATGAAAGCGAATGAACTTCGTGAAAAATCCGTTGAGCAGCTGAACGAGCAACTGCTCGGCCTGCTGCGCGACCAGTTCAATCTGCGCATGCAGAAAGCAACTGGCCAGTTGGGGCAGTCTCACCTGCTCTCGCAGGTTAAGCGCGACATCGCTCGCGTTAAAACTGTGCTCAATCAGCAAGCAGGTAAGTGATCATGGCTGAAGCTCAGAAAACCGTCCGTACGCTGACCGGCCGCGTCGTCAGCGACAAAATGGACAAGACCGTCACCGTACTGATCGAGCGTCGCGTCAAGCACCCGATCTACGGCAAATACGTCAAGCGTTCGACCAAACTGCACGCACACGACGAATCCAATCAGTGCCGCATTGGTGACCTGGTCACCATTCGCGAAACCCGTCCGCTGGCCAAGACCAAGGCCTGGACCCTGGTTGATATCGTTGAACGCGCGGTGGAAGTCTAAGGACTAGGGGTCGGAGAAATTATATGATTCAGACTCAATCCATGCTCGATGTCGCTGACAACAGCGGCGCGCGTCGTGTGATGTGCATCAAGGTGCTCGGCGGTTCCCACCGCCGTTACGCCGGCATCGGCGACATCATCAAGGTCACCGTCAAGGAAGCGATTCCGCGCGGCAAAGTGAAGAAGGGCCAGGTCATGACTGCCGTGGTCGTTCGCACCAAGCACGGCGTACGTCGTACCGACGGTTCCATCATCCGCTTCGACGGCAACGCCGCCGTCCTGCTGAACAACAAGCAGGAGCCGATCGGCACCCGTATCTTTGGGCCAGTGACTCGTGAACTCCGTACCGAGAAGTTCATGAAGATCGTCTCGCTCGCCCCCGAAGTGCTGTAAGGAGTAGCCGTCATGCAAAAGATTCGTCGTGACGACGAAGTAATCGTCATTGCCGGCAAGGACAAGGGCAAGCGTGGCAAGGTGCTGAAGGTTCTCGCTGACGACCGTCTGGTCGTCGGCGGGGTGAACCTGATCAAGCGCCACACCAAGCCCAATCCGATGCTCGGCCAACAGGGCGGTATCGTCGAGAAGGAGGCGCCTCTGCACGTCTCCAACGTCGCCATCTTCAATACTGAAACCAGCAAGGCTGACCGCGTTGGCTTCAAGGTAGAAGACGGTAAGAAAATTCGTGTCTTCAAGTCGACCCAGAAACCGGTTCAGGCTTGAGGCTGCTAGGTAGATCACCATGGCACGATTGAAAGAAATTTATCGGAAGGAAATCGCGCCCAAGCTGAAAGAAGAGCTTCAGCTGGCGAACGTGATGGAAGTTCCGCGCGTTACCAAAATCACCCTGAACATGGGTCTTGGCGAGGCGGTCGGTGACAAGAAGATCATCGAGAACGCCGTAGCCGATCTGGAAAAGATCACTGGTCAGAAGCCGGTCGTGACTTACGCTCGTAAGTCCATCGCAGGCTTCAAGATCCGTGAAGGCTGGCCGATCGGCGTCAAGGTCACCCTGCGTAGCGACCGGATGTACGAGTTCCTGGATCGTCTGCTGTCCATCTCCCTGCCGCGCGTGCGTGACTTCCGCGGCCTGAATGCCAAGTCCTTCGATGGTCGCGGCAACTACAGCATGGGCGTGAAAGAGCAGATCATCTTCCCGGAAATCGATTACGACAAGATCGATGCGCTGCGTGGCCTGGACATCACCCTGACCACCACCGCTCGTACGGATGACGAAGGTCGCGCCCTGCTGCGTGCTTTCAAATTCCCGTTCCGTAACTGATTGGAGTAGGAACATGGCTAAAGAGAGCATGAAGAACCGCGAGCTGAAGCGTCAGCTGACGGTAGCCAAGTACGCCAAGAAGCGTGCCGAGCTGAAAGCGATCATCGCTAATCCGAACTCCTCTGCGGAAGAGCGTTGGAATGCCCAGGTCGCCCTGCAGAAGCAACCGCGTGACGCCAGCGCCAGCCGCCTGCGTAACCGTTGCCGCCTGACCGGTCGTCCGCACGGCTTCTACCGCAAGTTCGGCCTGAGCCGTAACAAGCTGCGCGAAGCCGCCATGCGCGGCGACGTACCGGGTCTGGTGAAAGCCAGCTGGTAATCGCAGCGAACGGTCGCCAGTCGGCACCGTTGATCGCGACATCGAATCAAGCCCCTCATGGGGCTTGATTCGTTTTGGCGTGATCTCTAGAATACCCGGCTCCCCTGAGCCTGGGTTTGTTTCGCCTGGCGTTTATGGGCGAATTGAAGTTGAAGGCTTATTCTTTTGTATCAGGAGCGTTAAGCCCATGAGTATGCAGGACCCGTTAGCAGACATGCTAACTCGCATCCGTAATGCCCAGATGGCTGAAAAGACCGTCGTAAGCATGCCGTCCTCGAAACTGAAAGCGGCGGTAGCCAAAGTCCTGAAGGACGAAGGCTATATTGCGGATTTCCAGATCAGCTCGGAAGTAAAACCCCAGCTGTCCATCGAACTGAAGTACTTCGAAGGCAAGCCTGTCATCGAAGAGGTCAAGCGCATCAGCCGTCCTGGCCTGCGTCAGTACAAATCCGTTGAGCAACTGCCGAAAGTTCGTGGCGGCCTCGGTGTGTCGATCGTCTCCACCAACAAAGGTGTGATGACCGATCGTGCTGCCCGTGCTGCTGGTGTTGGCGGCGAAGTGCTCTGCACTGTGTTCTAAGGGGAATCAGCATGTCTCGCGTTGCTAAGAACCCCGTCAAGCTGCCTGCCGGCGTTGAAATCAAACTGGCTGGTCAGCAACTGTCCATCAAGGGCGCCAAAGGTGCTCTGGAGCTCAAGGTCCATCCTTCGGTCGAAGTGATCCAGGACAGCGGTGAGCTGCGTTTTGCTGCGCGTAACGGCGACCAGCAGACTCGCGCCATGGCTGGTACCACCCGTGCTCTGGTGAACAACATGGTAGTCGGCGTCAGCCAGGGCTTCGAGCGCAAGCTCCAGCTGGTCGGCGTTGGTTACAAAGCGCAGGCCAAGGGCCAAGTGCTGTCCCTGTCCCTCGGCTTCTCCCATCCGGTTGATTACGAACTGCCGGCCGGCATCGTCGCTGAGACCCCCAGCCAGACCGATATCCTGATCAAGGGTATCGACAAGCAGCTGGTCGGTCAGGTTGCTGCCGAAATTCGCGACTTCCGTCCGCCGGAGCCTTACAAAGGCAAGGGCGTGCGTTACGCCGACGAAGTCGTCCGTCGTAAAGAAGCCAAGAAGAAGTAGGGCATAGCAAATGAGCGTCAAGAAAGAAACCCGTCTGCGTCGCGCTCGCAAGGCACGCCTGAAGATGCGCGAGCTGGAAACCGTACGCCTCTGCGTGTACCGCTCTTCCCAGCACATTTACGCCCAGGTCATTGCGGCCGACGGCGGCAAGGTCCTGGCCAGCGCCTCGACCCTGGACAAAGACCTGCGCGAAGGTGCCACTGGCAACATCGATGCAGCCAAGAAAGTTGGTCAACTGGTCGCCGAGCGCGCCAAAGCGGCCGGCGTCACCCAGGTGGCGTTCGATCGTTCTGGCTTCAAGTACCACGGCCGTGTGAAAGCGCTGGCTGATGCCGCTCGTGAAGGCGGACTGGAGTTCTAAGTTATGGCAAACAACGAGCAAAAGCGCGACGAAGGCTACATCGAGAAGCTGGTTCAGGTTAACCGCGTCGCCAAAACCGTAAAAGGTGGCCGTATCTTCGCTTTCACCGCACTGACCGTGGTGGGTGATGGCAAGGGTCGCGTTGGTTTCGGTCGTGGCAAGGCGCGTGAAGTGCCGGCCGCCATCCAGAAAGCAATGGAAGCCGCTCGCCGCAACATGATCCAAGTCGATCTGAACGGCACCACCCTGCAGTATCCGACCAAGTCCGCCCATGGCGCCTCCAAGGTGTACATGCAGCCGGCTTCGGAAGGTACCGGCATCATCGCCGGCGGCGCCATGCGTGCCGTTCTGGAAGTGGCTGGTGTGCAGAACGTCCTGGCCAAGTGCTATGGCTCCACCAATCCGGTGAACGTGGTTTACGCCACCTTCAAGGGCCTGAAGAACATGCAGGCTCCGGAAGCAGTAGCGGCCAAGCGTGGCAAGAGCGTCGAGGAGATTCTCTAACCATGGCAACTGTCAAAGTCACTCTGGTCAAGAGCCTGAACGGCCGTCTGGCCAACCACAAGGCTTGCGTCAAGGGTCTCGGCCTGCGTCGCATCAATCATACCGTCGAAGTTCAGGACACTCCTGAGAACCGCGGCATGATCAACAAGGCCTACTACCTGCTGCGTGTGGAGGGTTAATCCATGCAACTGAACGATCTGCGTTCCGCGCCGGGTGCCCGTCGCGAAAAGCACCGTCCGGGCCGTGGCATCGGTAGCGGTCTGGGCAAGACCGGTGGCCGTGGTCACAAAGGTCTGACCTCCCGCTCCGGTGGCAAGGTCGCTCCGGGCTTCGAGGGTGGTCAACAGCCTCTGCACCGTCGCCTGCCGAAGTTCGGCTTCGTTTCCCTGAAGGCCATGGATCGTGCTGAAGTGCGCACCTCCGAACTGGCCAAGGTCGAAGGCGACGTCGTCAGCCTGCAGACCCTGAAGGATGCCAACCTGATCAACCAGCACGTACAGCGCGTCAAAGTCATGCTGTCCGGCGAAGTTGGTCGTGCGGTCACCCTGAAAGGTATCGCCGCCACCAAGGGTGCGCGTGCGGCTATCGAAGCAGCTGGCGGTAAATTCGAGGACTAAATGGCTAAGCAAGGTGCTCTCTCTGCGCTAAGCAACGGCGGTCTGTCCGAGCTCTGGGCACGTCTGCGTTTCCTGTTCCTGGCGATCATCGTCTATCGGATCGGCGCGCACATCCCAGTTCCGGGCATCAACCCCGATCGCTTGGCGGCACTGTTCCGGCAGAACGAGGGGACCATTCTTAGCCTCTTCAACATGTTTTCCGGCGGCGCGCTGGAGCGCATGAGTATCTTTGCACTGGGGATCATGCCGTACATCTCGGCATCGATCATCATGCAGCTCATGACCGCTATCAGCCCGCAGCTGGAGCAGTTGAAGAAAGAGGGTGAGTCTGGGCGTCGCAAGATCAGCCAGTACACCCGCTACGGTACTGTAGTCCTGGCACTGGTCCAGGCCATCGGCATGTCCGTTGGCCTGGGCAGCCAGGGCGTAGCCTTCTCCAACGACTTCGGCTTCTACTTCGTGGCTGTCACCACCTTCGTGGCTGGTGCCATGTTCATGATGTGGCTGGGCGAGCAGATCACCGAACGCGGTGTCGGCAACGGCATCTCGATGTTGATCTTCGCTGGTATCGTTGCAGGCCTGCCGCGCGCCATCGGTCAGTCTTTCGAGTCTGCCCGTCAAGGTGACATCAACATCTTCGCCCTGATCGGCGTCGGCCTGCTGGCCGTGGCGATCATCGCGTTCGTGGTGTTCATCGAGCGTGGCCAGCGTCGCATCGCGGTGCATTACGCCAAGCGCCAGCAAGGCCGCAAGGTGTTTGCAGCGCAGACCAGCCATCTGCCGTTGAAGGTGAACATGGCGGGTGTGATTCCCGCGATTTTCGCCAGCAGTATCCTGCTGTTCCCGGCGTCCCTGGGCTCCTGGTTCGGTCAGTCGGAAGGCTTGGGTTGGTTGCAGGACGTCGCGCAAGCGATCGCTCCGGGGCAGCCGCTGAACATCTTGCTGTTCACTGCAGGGATCGTTTTCTTCTGCTTCTTCTATACAGCGCTGATGTTCAACCCGAAGGACGTGGCGGAGAACCTCAAGAAGTCCGGTGCATTTATTCCGGGCATCCGTCCGGGCGAACAGTCCGCTCGCTACATCGATGGCGTGCTGACCCGTTTGACCATGTTCGGTGCTCTGTACATGACGGCTGTCTGCCTGCTGCCCCAGTTCCTGGTGGTTGCGGCGCACGTGCCGTTCTATCTTGGCGGGACCTCGCTGTTGATCGTGGTCGTGGTTGTCATGGACTTTATGGCCCAGGTGCAATCTCACCTCGTTTCTCACCAGTATGAATCCCTGATGAAGAAAGCCAACCTGAAGGGCTACGGCAGCGGCATGCTGCGCTGATAGACCCGTAAGGTTCGAGGAGTTGGTGATGAAAGTTCGTGCATCGGTCAAGAAGCTGTGCCGTAACTGCAAAATCATCCGTCGCGATGGCATCGTGCGGGTGATCTGCAGCGCGGAACCGCGTCACAAGCAGCGCCAAGGCTGATTGTGATCCACGCGTGATAACCCGGCAGCTAGTGTGCTGCCGGGTTGATTATTTGCTATTACAGCGCTAATATCCGCGCCCTTTCTTGGCTTCCTGGGCGCAGGGTAGCTGTCAATTGGAGTTTTTCTGAATGGCCCGTATTGCAGGCGTCAACATTCCGGATAACAAGCACACTGTTATCTCGCTGACCTACATCTATGGTGTTGGTCGCACTACTGCTCAGAGCATCTGCGCAGCCACCGGCGTAAACCCGGCTGCCAAGATCAAGGACCTGAGCGACGAGCAGATCGATCAGCTGCGTAACGAAGTCGCGAAGATCACCACCGAAGGTGACCTGCGTCGCGAAATCAACATGAACATCAAGCGTCTGATGGACCTCGGTTGCTACCGCGGTCTGCGTCATCGTCGCGGTCTGCCGGTTCGCGGTCAGCGTACCAAGACCAACGCGCGTACCCGCAAGGGCCCGCGTAAGCCGATCCGCAAGTAATCGCGTAGGAATCTAGTCATGGCAAAACCTGCTGCTCGTCCCCGTAAGAAAGTCAAAAAGACAGTGGTCGATGGGATCGCCCACATCCACGCGTCTTTCAACAACACCATCGTGACCATCACCGACCGTCAGGGCAACGCACTGTCCTGGGCGACCTCCGGTGGTTCCGGTTTCCGCGGCTCGCGTAAGAGCACCCCGTTCGCTGCCCAGGTAGCGGCCGAGCGTGCCGGCCAGGCTGCCCTGGAATACGGTCTGAAGAACCTGGACGTCAACGTCAAGGGCCCGGGCCCGGGCCGCGAGTCCGCCGTTCGCGCTCTGAATGCTTGCGGCTACAAGATCGCCAGCATCACCGACGTAACCCCGATCCCGCATAACGGCTGCCGTCCGCCGAAAAAGCGTCGCGTGTAATAGGAGACAGTGAGAAATGGCTCGTTACATTGGTCCCAAGTGCAAACTGTCTCGCCGTGAAGGCACCGACCTGTTCCTGAAGAGCGGCGCCCGCGCCCTCGACTCGAAGTGCAAGGCTGAAAACGTTCCTGGCCAGCATGGCCAGCGTCGTGGCCGTCTGTCCGACTACGGTCTGCAGCTGCGTGAAAAGCAGAAAGTACGTCGCATCTACGGCGTGCTGGAGCGTCAGTTCCGCGGTTACTACCAGGAAGCTTCCCGTCGCAAGGGTTCTACCGGTGAGAACCTGCTGCAACTGCTCGAGTGCCGCCTGGACAACGTCGTATACCGCATGGGCTTCGGTTCCACTCGTTCGGAATCCCGCCAGCTGGTATCCCACAAGGCCATCACCGTCAACGGTCAGACCGTCAACATCCCTTCCTACCAAGTGAAGGCCGGTGACGTCGTAGCTGTTCGCGAAAAATCGAAGAACCAGCTGCGTATCGCTCAGGCTCTGGAACTCTGTGGCCAGCGCGGTCGCGTCGAGTGGGTCGAAGTCGACCTCGACAAGAAGGCTGGTACCTTCAAGAGTGCTCCGGCTCGCAGCGACCTGTCCGCTGATATCAACGAAAACCTGATTGTCGAGCTCTACTCCAAGTAAGGGCTAGAAAATAGGTGCATCCATGCAGAGTTCGGTAAATGAGTTCCTGACCCCCCGCCACATCGATGTGCAGGTGGTCAGTCAAACCCGCGCCAAGATCACGCTCGAGCCTCTCGAGCGTGGTTTTGGTCACACCCTGGGCAACGCGCTGCGTCGCATCCTGTTGTCCTCCATGCCTGGCTGCGCAGTGGTCGAGGCCGAGATCGACGGCGTACTCCACGAGTACTCGGCGATCGAAGGTGTGCAGGAAGATGTAATCGAGATCCTGCTGAACCTGAAAGGTCTGGCCATCAAGCTGCACGGTCGTGATGAAGTGACGCTGACCCTGGCTAAGAAGGGCTCGGGTGTTGTGACTGCTGCCGATATTCAGCTGGATCACGATGTTGAGATCATCAACGGTGACCACGTTATCGCCAACCTGGCAGACAACGGCGCGCTGAACATGAAGCTGAAGGTAGCTCGTGGCCGTGGCTACGAGCCTGCCGACGCACGTCAGAGCGATGAAGACGAAAGCCGCAGCATCGGCCGTCTGCAGCTCGACGCATCGTTCAGCCCGGTCCGTCGTGTCTCCTACGTGGTGGAAAACGCCCGTGTCGAGCAGCGCACCAACCTGGACAAACTGGTCCTGGACCTGGAAACCAACGGCACTCTGGATCCCGAAGAGGCTATCCGTCGCGCCGCTACCATCCTGCAACAGCAGCTGGCAGCGTTCGTGGACCTCAAGGGCGACAGCGAACCCGTCGTTGAAGAGCAGGAAGACGAGATCGATCCGATCCTCCTGCGCCCGGTCGATGACCTGGAACTGACCGTACGTTCGGCCAACTGCCTGAAGGCGGAAAACATCTACTACATCGGTGACCTGATCCAGCGCACCGAAGTGGAGCTGTTGAAAACGCCGAACCTGGGCAAGAAGTCCCTGACCGAAATCAAGGACGTTCTGGCTTCCCGTGGTCTGTCCCTCGGTATGCGCCTCGATAACTGGCCGCCGGCAAGTCTTAAGAAAGACGACAAGGCCACTGCCTGATCGTCGTAACTACCGAACGTAAAGTTTGGAAAGGAATTGAACCATGCGCCATCGTAAAAGTGGTCGTCACCTGAGCCGCACCAGCGCGCACCGCAAGGCTATGTTCCAGAACATGGCGGTGTCGCTGTTCGAACACGAACTGATCAAAACCACCCTGCCCAAGGCCAAGGAACTGCGTCGCGTTGCCGAGCCGCTGATCACCCTGGCCAAGGAAGACAGCGTCGCCAACCGTCGCCTGGCTTTCGACCGTACCCGTTCGAAAGCTGCCGTTGGCAAGCTGTTCAACGACTTGGGCAAGCGCTACGCCAACCGTCCGGGCGGCTACCTGCGCATCCTGAAGTGCGGTTTCCGCGCTGGCGACAACGCCCCCATGGCGTACGTCGAGCTGGTTGATCGTCCTGTCGGCGGTGAAGTCGTAGAAGCTGCCGAATAAGGCATCTGCTGCACAAGAAACCGGGCCCAGGCCCGGTTTTTTATTACCTGCCTTAAAGTTTTTATCTATCGGCTCGCTGTCTTTAATAAATTGGATTGTGGGAGGGCTGTCATTCATCCTTAACCTGCTTTTACGAAAAGCTACGTTCGGATAAGCGAGATCAATGCAAAGGGCGCTTGGTTCAGCCGACAGGTTGTCCTCCGCCAATCCCTGGTCCACGCTGATGATTTCCGTGTAGCCGCTTCGCTTCATAGCACGTTAGCCGTTGAGGAGAGAGTAAATGGAAGAGAAGACCCGCCTGACCACTGCCGCTGGCGCACCGGTGGTCGATAACCAGAACGTGCAGACCGCCGGTCCGCGTGGCCCGATGTTGCTGCAGGACGTGTGGTTCCTCGAGAAGCTCGCCCACTTCGATCGCGAAGTGATCCCCGAGCGACGCATGCATGCGAAAGGCTCCGCGGCCTACGGCACCTTCACCGTCACCCATGACATCACCCCCTACACCCGGGCGAAGATCTTCTCCCAGGTCGGCAAGAAGACCGATATGTTCCTGCGCTTCTCCACCGTCGCCGGTGAGCGTGGCGCGGCGGATGCCGAGCGAGACATCCGCGGCTTCTCCATGCGTTTCTACACCGAGCAGGGCAACTGGGACCTGGTCGGCAACAACACCCCGGTGTTCTATCTGCGCGACCCGCTCAAGTTCCCCGATCTCAACCACGTGGTGAAGCGTGACCCGCGCACCAACCTGCGCAATGCGACCTTCAAGTGGGACTTTTTCTCTCACCTCCCCGAGTCGCTGCATCAGTTGACCATCGACTTCAGCGACCGCGGCCTGCCGAAGAGCTATCGGCACATCCATGGTTTCGGCAGCCATACCTTCAGCTTCATCAATGCGAACAACGAGCGCTTCTGGGTCAAGTTCCACTTCAAGACCCAACAGGGCATCGAGAACCTGACCAACGCCGAGGCCGCCGAAGTGATCGCCCAGGACCGTGAGAGTTCGCAGCGCGACTTGTACGAGAGCATCGAGAAAGGCGACTTCCCGCGCTGGAAGATGTACGTGCAGATCATGCCCGAGAAGGAAGCGGCCACCTATCGCTACAACCCGTTCGACCTGACCAAGGTCTGGCCCCACGGTGACTACCCGTTGATCGAAGTGGGCTTCTTCGAGCTGAACCGTAACCCGGACAACTACTTCGCCGAGGTCGAGCAGGCCGCTTTCACGCCGGCCAACGTGGTGCCCGGTATCGGTTTCTCGCCGGACAAGATGCTCCAGGGCCGTCTATTCTCCTACGGCGACGCCCATCGCTATCGCCTGGGCGTCAACCACCACCAGATCCCGGTGAACGCCGCGCGTTGCCCGCACCAGGTCTACCACCGCGATGGCGGCATGCGGGTGGACGGCAACAACGCCCATCAGCGCGTCACCTACGAGCCGAACAGCTTCAACCAGTGGCAGGAGCAGCCTGACTTCTCCGAGCCGCCGCTGAGCCTGGAGGGCGCGGCGGACCACTGGAACCACCGGGTGGACGACGACTACTACAGCCAGCCCGCCGCGCTGTTCCATCTGTTCACCGACGAGCAGAAGCAGCGGCTGTTCGCCAACATCGCCGAAGACATCCGCGATGTACCGGAACAGATCCAGCGTCGCCAGATCGGCCTGTTCCTCAAGGTCGATCCGGCCTACGGCAAAGGCGTCGCCGACGCCCTCGGCCTGAAGCTGGACTGATGGCCTGATGAGGCCCCCGGCCCCCTTCCTAGGAAGGGGGCTTTTTTATCTGCATTGGCTTGACCCGGATCAGGCGGAGCCGGGAGCATATGCGGCTAGATTCCTAGTTTTCTCCAGGGAGAGCCCCCCGATGCAAGGCCATCCGGAAGTCATCGATTACCTCAACACGCTGCTGACCGGCGAGCTGGCCGCGCGCGACCAGTACTTCATCCACTCGCGCATGTACGAGGACTGGGGCTTCAGCAAGCTCTACGAGCGCCTCAACCACGAGATGGAGGAGGAGACCCAGCATGCCGACGCCCTGCTGCGCCGTATCCTCCTGCTCGAAGGTACGCCGCGCATGCGTCCCGACGATATCCACCCGGGCACCACGGTGCCGGAGATGCTCGAGGCCGACCTCAAGCTCGAGCGCCATGTCCGCGCCGCGCTGGCCAAGGGCATCGCCCTCTGCGAGCAGCACAAGGACTTCGTCAGCCGCGACATCCTCAAGGCCCAGTTGGCCGACACCGAGGAAGACCACGCCTACTGGTTGGAGCAACAGCTTGGCCTGATCGCCAGGATGGGCCTGGAGAACTACCTGCAATCGCAGATCTGACCCTACCCCGCGGATACGAAAAAGCCCCTGCGCCTCACGGCCGCAGGGGCTTTTTCATGAGCGCCCGGCAATCAGGCGCGATCGCGTTCCAGCAGCGGCTTGAGGAAGTGGCCGGTGTGCGACTGGGGCATCTCGGCCACCTGCTCCGGCGTGCCGTTGGCGATGATCTGACCACCCTTGGAGCCGCCCTCGGGACCGAGGTCGACCAGCCAGTCGGCGGTCTTGATCACGTCCAGGTTGTGCTCGATCACCACCACGGTGTTGCCGTGGTCGCGCAGGCGGTGGAGCACGTCGAGCAGTTGCTGGATGTCGGCGAAGTGCAGGCCGGTGGTCGGTTCGTCGAGGATGTACAGGGTCTTGCCGGTGTCGCGCTTGGACAGCTCGCGGGACAGCTTGACCCGCTGTGCCTCGCCGCCCGAGAGGGTGGTCGCGCTCTGGCCCAGCTTGATGTAGGACAGGCCGACGTCCATCAGTGTCTGCAGCTTGCGCGCCAGGGCGGGGACGGCGTCGAAGAACTCGCGGGCTTCCTCGATGGTCATCTCCAGCACCTCGTGGATGCTCTTGCCCTTGTAGCGGATCTCCAGGGTCTCGCGGTTGTAGCGCTTGCCCTTGCAGACGTCGCAGGGAACGTAGATGTCCGGCAGGAAGTGCATCTCCACCTTGATCACGCCGTCGCCCTGGCAGGCCTCGCAACGGCCGCCCTTGACGTTGAACGAGAAGCGGCCGGGACCGTAGCCGCGCGAGCGGGCCTCCGGCACGCCGGAGAACAGTTCGCGGATCGGCGTGAACAGGCCGGTATAGGTCGCCGGGTTGGAGCGCGGGGTACGACCGATCGGGCTCTGGTCGATGTCGACCACCTTGTCCAGGTGCTGCAGGCCGTCGAACGAGTCGTACGGCGCCACTTCCAGGGTAGTCGCGCCGTTCAGCGCGGTGGCGGTGATCGGGAACAGGGTGTTGTTGATCAGCGTCGACTTGCCGGAGCCCGAGACCCCGGTGATGCAGGTGAACAGGCCGACCGGGATTTCCAGGTTGACGTTCTGCAGGTTGTTGCCGCGGGCGCCTTTCAGCTTCAGCAGCTTCTTCTTATCGCGCGGGGTGCGCTTGGCCGGAACCGCGATTTTCTTGCGCCCGGAAAGGTACTTGCCGGTCAGCGAGTCGGGGTGGTTCATCACCTGGTCGGGCGTACCTTCCGCCACTACCTGGCCGCCGTGCACGCCGGCCCCCGGACCGATGTCGACGACGTAGTCGGCGAGTCGGATCGCGTCCTCGTCGTGCTCGACCACGATCACCGTGTTGCCGAGGTTGCGCAGGTGGGTGAGGGTGCCGAGCAGGCGTTCGTTGTCGCGTTGGTGCAGGCCGATCGAGGGTTCATCGAGGATGTACATCACTCCCACCAGGCCGGCGCCGATCTGGCTGGCCAGGCGGATGCGCTGGGCTTCGCCGCCGGACAGGGTGTCGGCGCTGCGGTCGAGGGTCAGGTAGTCGAGGCCGACGTTGACCAGGAATTGCAGGCGGTCGCGGATTTCCTTGAGGATCTTCGCCGCGATCTCGCCACGGCGGCCGGTCAGGCTGAGTCCGGCGGCATACTCGCAGGCCTCGCCGACCGGCATCGCGGTGATCGCCGGCAGCGTCCGGTCGCCGACCCACACATGCCGCGCCTCGCGGCGCAGGCGGGTACCGTGGCAATCCGGGCAGGGCTGGGTGCTGAGGAACTTGGCCAGCTCCTCGCGGACCGTGGCCGACTCGGTCTCGCGGTAGCGCCGCTCAAGGTTCGGCAGGATGCCTTCGAAGGGATGCGAACGCTTGACGATGTCGCCGCGGTCGTTGAGATAGCGGAAGTCGACGTTTTCCCGGCCGGAGCCGTAGAGCACCACCTTCTGGTGCTCGGCGCCGAGTTCGTCGAAGGGTTCTTCCAGGCTGAAGCCGTAATGCTGGGCCAGCGAGCCGAGCATCTGGAAGTAATAGACGTTGCGCCGGTCCCAGCCGCGGATCGCGCCCTCGGCCAGGGTCAACTCGCCATTGACCACCCGGCGCGCGTCGAAGAATTGCTTCACGCCGAGGCCGTCGCAGGTCGGACAGGCGCCGGCCGGGTTGTTGAAGGAGAACAGCTTGGGTTCCAGCTCGCTGATCGAGTGGCCGCAGACCGGGCAGGCGAAGCGCGCCGAGAAGATGATCTCCTCGACATCCTCGTCCTCGTCCATCGGTGCTACCAGGGCGATACCGTCGGCCAGGGACAGGGCGGTCTCGAACGACTCGGCCAGGCGTTGCTGGAGGTCCGCGCGAACCTTGAAGCGGTCCACCACCACATCGATGCTGTGCTTCTTCTGCTTATCCAGCTTCGGCACTTCGTCGAGTTCGTAGAGCTTGCCGTCGACCCGGGCGCGGACGAAACCCTGCGCGCGCATCTCGTCGAACACCGCCAGGTGCTCGCCCTTGCGCTCGCGGATCACCGGCGCCAGCAGCATCAGCTTGCTGCCTTCCGGCAGGGCCAGGACCTGGTCGACCATCTGGCTGACGGTCTGCGCCTCCAGCGGGATGTCGTGGTCCGGGCAGCGCGGGGTACCGACGCGGGCATAAAGCAGGCGCAGGTAGTCGTAGATCTCGGTGATCGTACCCACGGTGGAGCGTGGGTTGTGGGAAGTGGACTTCTGTTCGATGGAAATCGCCGGCGACAGCCCTTCGATGGTGTCCACGTCCGGCTTCTCCATCATCGACAGGAACTGCCGGGCGTAGGCCGAGAGGGATTCCACGTAGCGCCGCTGGCCTTCCGCATAGAGCGTGTCGAAAGCCAGGGAAGACTTGCCGGAACCGGAAAGACCGGTGATCACGATCAGTTTGTCGCGTGGCAGTGTGAGGTCGACGTTCTTCAGGTTGTGGGTACGCGCCCCACGAATCAGGATCTTATCCACAGCGGCCTCGCATGGCGGGCGAAAACCGCTGATTATACGGCTGGCCGCTAGCGCGCGGCAAAGTGGCGCGCCTGTGCCGCGAGGGGGCGGACTGGTAGAATGCGCGGCATTTTTCCGGCGCGGGCATTGCCCCGGCCGCCCAGGAGCGGGCGGCGGCGCCATCGGCAGGGGCATGAGGCCTTGCCCTGCAGCGGTTTCTTCCATGAGGGTGTTATGCACGACTCACATACTGAGCGGATGAGCGGTACCGAAACGCGAGCGGCCGTCGGGCTGTCACTGGTATTCGCCTTCCGCATGCTCGGCATGTTCATGGTCCTGCCGGTGCTGGCCACCTACGGCCAGGACCTGGCCGGCGCGACCCCGGCGCTGATCGGCCTGGCCATCGGCGCCTATGGCCTGACCCAGGCGATCCTGCAGATTCCCTTCGGGACCATTTCCGACCGCATCGGCCGGCGCCCGGTGATCGTCGTCGGGCTGCTGATCTTTGCCGCCGGCGCGGCCCTCGCGGCCAATGCCGACTCCATCTGGGGGGTGATCGCCGGCCGCGTCCTGCAGGGCGCCGGGGCGATCTCGGCGGCGGTGATGGCACTGCTCTCCGACCTCACCCGCGAGCAACACCGGACCAAGGCGATGGCGATGATCGGCATGAGCATCGGCGTCTCCTTCGCCGTGGCCATGGTGCTCGGCCCGGTGCTGACCCATCTGTTCGGCCTGCATGGGCTGTTCTGGTTCACCGCCGGGATGGCGCTGGTCGGCCTGCTGCTGATCCTGTTCTTCGTCCCACAGCCGGACCACATGACCCAGCACCGCGAATCCAGCGTGGCGCGCCAGGCCCTGCTGCCGACCCTGAAGCACGGCGACCTGCTGCGCCTGGACGCCGGCATCCTGATCCTCCACGCCATCCTCATGGCCAGCTTCGTCGCCTTGCCGCTGGCGCTGGTGCACGAGGGTGGCCTGCCCAAGGAGCAGCACTGGTGGGTCTACCTGACCGCGCTGCTGGTCGGTTTCTTCGGCATGGTGCCGTTCATCATCTACGCCGAGAAGAAGCGTCGCATGAAGCGCGTGCTGACCGGCGCGGTGGCGACCCTGCTGGCCTGCGAACTGTTCTTCCTGGTCTTCGGTCACAGCCTGGCCATGCTGGTGGTCGGCACGGTGGTGTTCTTCACTGCCTTCAACCTGCTCGAAGCCTCGTTGCCGTCGCTGGTCAGCAAGGTCTCGCCGGCCGGCGGCAAGGGCACGGCGATGGGGGTGTATTCCACCAGCCAATTCCTCGGCGCGGCGCTGGGCGGCATCCTCGGCGGCTGGATGTTCCAGCACGGCGGGCTGAGCATGGTGTTCATCGGATGCGCGGTGCTCGCTGCCCTCTGGCTGGCGATTGCTGTTACCATGCGCGAACCGCCTTATGTGACCAGCATTCGCCTGCCGCTCGCGCCCGCCGCGCTGCAGGACGCGGTGCTGGTCCAGCGATTCAGGGCGTTGCCCGGTGTGGCAGACGCCGTGGTGGTGGCCGAGGAGGCCGCCGCCTATGTCAAAGTGGATACCCAACAAGTGGATCGCACCGCCCTCGAGCGCCTGGCCCAGGCCGCGCCGGGCGGATGCTGAACCTTAGGAGAACGTCATGGCCCGTGGGGTTAACAAAGTCATTCTGGTTGGTAACGTCGGTGGTGACCCGGAAACCCGCTACATGCCCAACGGCAATGCGGTGACCAACATCACCCTCGCCACCAGCGAGAGCTGGAAGGACAAGCAGACCGGCCAGCAACAGGAGCGCACCGAATGGCACCGCGTGGTGTTCTTCGGCCGCCTGGCGGAGATCGCCGGCGAGTACCTGCGCAAGGGTTCCCAGGTCTACGTCGAAGGCAGCCTGCGCACCCGCAAGTGGCAGGGCCAGGATGGTCAGGATCGCTACACCACCGAGATCGTGGTCGACATCAACGGCAACATGCAGTTGCTCGGCGGCCGCCCCTCCGGCGACGATTCGCAGCGCGCCCCGCGCGAGCCCATGCAGCGCCCGCAGCAGGCCCCGCAGCAACAGTCGCGTCCGGCCCCGCAGCAGCAACCGGCGCCGCAACCGGCCCAGGACTACGACAGCTTCGACGACGACATTCCGTTCTAAGCGACGCCCTTGCGGCGCGGCCCGTCCGCGCCACGGGCAGACCTTCGAAGACCCCCTGCCGCCCTCGGGCCGCAGGGGGTCTTCGTTTTCAGGCGACGCCGCGCTGCAAGGGCACTTCGTCCAGGCCGCCTATGGCGGACAGAGCGTCCCGCATGGCACTGAGCTTAAGGCAGGTTTCGCGATACTCGTGGGCCGGTTCCGAATCGCCTACCAGACCGCAGCCGGCGAACAGGTAGCCCCGGCCCGGCGTGAGCAGGGCCGAGCGCAGCGCCACCAGGAAATCGCCGTTGCCTTCGCCGTCGAGCCAGCCCAGCGGCGCGGCGTACCAGCCACGATCCATCCCTTCGTGCTGGCGGATGTAGTCCAGCGCCGCGCTGCGTGGGTAGCCGCCCACCGCGGGGGTCGGATGCAGCGCCTGCAGCAGCCGCAGGATGCCGCCTGCGTCGGCGAGGCGGGCGCGGATCGGCGTGTTCAGGTGCTGGACTCGCGCCAGTCGTTTCAGGCCGGGCGCATCGGGGATTTCCAGTACCTCGCTGAAGGGTTCCAGGGCCGTACGGATCGCCTCCACCACCAACTGGTGTTCGTGCCTGTCCTTGGCGCTGTCCAGCAGGGCCTGTCCGAGCCGCGCATCTTCCTGGGCATCGCCGCCGCGGGCGATGGTCCCGGCCAGGGCATGGGTGAGCGCCTCGCCGGCGCGAATGCGGACCAGGCGTTCCGGGGAGGCGCCGAGGAAGCAGGCGTTGCCGCGGCGACAGGCGAACAGCTGGGCGTCGGCATGTTGCAGGCGCAGGTGTTCGATGACCTGCCACGGCTCGATGTCGCCGAGAGGCTGGGCCTGGGTGCGGGCCAGCACGACCTTGCCGAAGCGTCCCTGGCGGACACTGCTTACCGCGTCGCTCACCTTGGCTTCCCATTGCCTGCGCTCCAGCGCCGAAGCGTCGCCCTGCGCGCCAGCGGTCGGCCCCGAGGGCCGGCGCCTGGCCGGCTGCCTCAGGCGCAGTAGCGCCGAGCAGTGGTAGGCGGCCAGGGCCAGGGCATCTTCGCCGGGCTTGGCCAGGTGTTGGCAGAGTACCCGGTAGCGTTCGCCCTCGCGCAGCACGGTGATGCCGGCGAGCATCAGGCTGGCATCGGCGAAGGCTTGCCAGTGTTCCTCGCGCGGGCCGCGCGGATCGAAGCGGAATCCGCCGCACAGGCGCGGCGCCAGCGGGCCCTCGACCACGGCGTCGGCGCAGAGCAATTGCCAGTTTTCCTCGATCCGGGCGAAGCGCTGTTCGCCGTGGCCTTGCAGCTCCAGGGCGCAGCCCCAGGCGAAGAACGCCAGCTCGGGCTGTTCCCAGTACAGGCAGGGCGTTTGCCGGTCGTCCCAGGCACCGAATACCTGCAGCGGGTCCAATGGGTCGATCTCGAACGACGCCGCCACCAGCACCGGACGATCGAGCGCCTGCGCCTGGCCGATGGCGCGCTCGAAGGTGCCGCGCAAGGCGTGCAGGCACTGGCTCAGGGGCGCCAGCCGGCTCATGCGGCACCCCGTGTCTGGCGCCAGTACTTGATCTGCTCGGCGATGTACCAGTGGATGATCTGCGCGAACAGTCCCTCGACGAAGGGCGCGTCGAGTCCGTTTTCCTCGGCCCAGCGGGCGCGCTCGGGGAGCATCGCGGCGACCCGCTCGGGCGCCGGAATCGCCGCTTCGCTGGCCTTGAAGCGCGACGCCGCCTTGACGTAGTCCATGCGGCGGCCGAGGGCCTGGACGATATCCAGGTCGATCCGGTCGATGGCCTCGCGGATGTCCGCCAGGCCGGTGCAGTCTTCGGGAGTTTTCATCATGCAACCTCTCGGGAAAGGGCGTCGGGATGTGCGAGGCGGCGCAGCAGGTGCTCGATCACCGCGTCGCGCCTCTCGCTCAGGTAGAAGTGGCCGCCAGGAAAGCGCCGCAGCCTGGCGGGAGTCCGGCTGGCGTCGCTCCAGGCCTGCGCCTCGGCGGCGCTGACTTCCTCGTCGTGCTCGCCGAGGAGGACGTCGAGGGCGCAGGCCAGGGCGATGGGCTGCGCCCGTCGGTAGGTCTCGATCGCCTGGTAGTCGGCGCGCAGGATCGGCAGGAACAGCGCGCGCAGGTCGGCGTCCTCGAGTAGCTCGCTGGCGCCCCCCTGGCGGCGGACGTCCTCCAGCAGCACCGCCTCGTCGCCGCGGTGCAATGCGCCGCCGCGTTGCCGGTGCGGTGCCGGATGGGCGGAGACGAACAGGTGGCGCAGCGGCGCGCCGGCGCTTTCCAGGCGCAGGGCGGTTTCGTAGGCCAGCGCCGCGCCGAGACTGTGGCCGAACAGCGCCAGGGGCGCGTCGGCGAAATCGCGCAGGGCGAGGGCGGCGCCGTCGGCGAGGTCCTCCAGGCGGGTGGTCGGCGCCTCGTTGAAGCGGTCCTCGCGACCCGGGTACTGCAGGGCAAGCAGGTCGATGTCTGGCGGCAGGCGTTCGCTCCAGCTACGGAAGAAGCTGGCGCTGCCGCCTGCATGGGGGAAGCAGGCCAGGCGCAGGCGCGGCATCGGCGTCAGGCGGAACGGCCGGACCCAGGCGGCGCTCATGCGCGGGCCTCCAGCTCGCGGCGCAGGCGCTCGCGCAGGTCCTTCTTGCTGATCTTGCCGATGCCGGTCTGGGGGAAGGCCGGGACCAGCTCGATGCGGTCCGGCACCTTGAACGCGGCCAGCCCGCAGGCGTGCAGGTATTGCTTCAGCTTCAGCGCCGAGGGCGCCGGCTGGCGCGGGATGACGAAGGCGCAGGTGCGCTCGCCGAGCAGGCTGTCGGGCATCGCCACGACGGTGGCGTCGTGCACCTGCGGATGGGCGATCAGCAGGTTCTCCACCTCTTCTGCGGCGATCTTCTCGCCGCCGCGGTTGATCTGGTCCTTGTCGCGGCCCTCCACCACCAGGTAGCCGTCCTTGTCGCGGCTGACCCGGTCGCCGGTGCGGTAGAAGCCGTCCGCGCTGAAGGCCTTGGCGTTGTGTTCGGGCAGGCGGTAGTAGCCGCGGATGGTGTAGGGACCGCGCACGGTCAGTTCGCCGACCTCGCCGGGGCCGACCTCGCGGCCCTCGGCGTCGACCACCCGCACTTCGTCGTCCGGCGACAGCGGCCGGCCCTGGGTATGCAGCACGCGTTCGGGCGGATCGTCCAGGCGGGTGTAGCAGATCAGCCCCTCGGCCATTCCCAGCACCTGTTGCAACTGGCAGCCGAGCACCGGTTCGACGCGTTGCGCGGCACTGCTGCCGAGCCTGGAGCCGCCGACCTGGAGCAGAAGCAGGCTGGATAGATCGGCGCGGCGGCTTTCCTGGGCATCCAGCCAGAGCATCGCCAGCGGCGGTACCAGGGCGGTGTGGGTGACCCGTTCACGGGCGATCAGGGCGAAGCAATGCTCGGGATCGGCGCGCTGGCTGACCACCACGCGGCCGCCGGCCAGCAGCGTGCCGATCACTCCGGGGCAGCAGAGGGTGAAGTTGTGCGCCATCGGCAACCCGGTGAGGTACACCGTGTGCTCGTCGAAGCCGCAGACCTCGGCGCTGGCGCGGACGTTGTAGAGATACTCGCGATGACGCCGGGGAATCAGCTTCGGCGTGCCGGTGGTGCCGCCGGACAACTGGAAGCAGGCGATATCCTCGGCGCGGGCGGCGCAGTCTTCCAGCGCGTCGGCCTGGTACAGCGGTGCCAGCGCTTGCAGCGGCGCCTCGGCCTCGCCGTGGATCAGCGCCATCCGGCAGGCGCCGCTGGCGAGCAGCTCACGGGCCATCGGCCGTGGGTCGAAGCCGTCGATCCGTTCGGCGCCGATGTAGGCCTTGGCCTCGGCGAAGCGGCAGAAACCGCTGATCTCATGCTGGCGATGGGCGGGGAGGGCGAGCACCGGGCGTACGCCGAGCTGGAACAGGGCGAAGCAGGTCTCGACGAAGGCGATGCCGTTGGGCAGGTGCAGCACTACCGTGTCGCCATGTGCGAGGCCGGCCTGGCGCAGTCCGGCTGCCAGGCGGCGGCAGCGCTGGAGCAGGTCGGCATAGCTGAGCCGCTGGTCGTCGTCGCAGAGCGCGATCCGCCGCGGATGGCGCGCGGCGCTGGCGGCCAGGGCTTCGGCGAAGCTTTGGTCCTGCCAGTGGCCGGCGTCGAGATAGCGGCGGACGAAGGCGGCGGGCCAGTCGGGGGCGTCGTCGACGGCCGATGGGGTGACGGGCGAGGAAGTCATGCGATCTCCGTGGATGCGGTCGATTGCCATTGCTGGGAAATGAGATTTATTATCATTGGCGGGCGGCAGGGACCGCGCAAGCCCGCGCCTTTCGATTGCGGGGCTTTTTCATTCGCTGCAGGGGCGGAGTGCAGGGCGCTTTGTCCATCTCCGCTAAAAAGTCCCCCTGCCCCCACGTATCCAGGAAGGCGTCGCCGCGTCGGCAGCGCCCGGGCTACAGGAAAACCTGATGACCATCACCATCATTGCTCCGCCACAGGCCGATGCCGCCGCGCCGGCACCGGGCAACCGGCCCGGCGTCGCGCACATCGATCCGAACATGAAGCTGGTGACCGGAACCTTCTGTTCGGCCAGCGAGGACTGGTTCGAGGAACCGCTGGAGCGCGGCCTGCGCCTGATCCTCGTGCAGAGCGGCCAGTTGCGCTGCCGGATTCCCGGCCAGCCCGAGCACCTCATCGAGGGGCCGAGCCTGTGCACCATCGCCAACGATGGCGACTTCACCTCGGCGCAGATCTACGGCACCGACAAGCCGTTGCGCTACACCATCGTCCAGCTCGGCGTCGAAGCCCTGGACAGCCGCCTCGGCTGGCTGCCCGAGCAACTGATACGCCGCTCCGGCGGCGATCCGCGGATCATGAGCTGCCCGGCGCCGCGGGCGATGCAGGCGTTGGCCTCGCAGATCGCCACCTGCCAGATGCTCGGTCCGACCCGCGATCTCTACCTCGGCGGCAAGGCCCTGGAGTTGGCCGCGCTCAGCGCCCAGTTCCTTTCCGGCGAGGGGCGCCCCGTCGAGGAGCCGCGCATCACCTGCTCCGAGGTCGAGCGCATCCACGCCGCCCGCGACCTGCTGGTCGGCGCCTTGCAGGAACCACCGTCGCTGGACACGCTGGCCAGCCGCGTGGGCATGAACCCGCGCAAGCTGACCGCCGGCTTCCGCAAGGTGTTCGGCGCCAGCGTATTCGGCTACCTGCAGGAGTACCGCCTGCGCGAGGCGCACCGGATGCTCTGCGACGAAGAGGCGAACGTCTCCACGGTGGCCTACCGGGTGGGCTACAGCCCGGCGCATTTCTCCATCGCTTTCCGCAAGCGCTACGGCATCTCCCCCAGCGAGATCCGCTGAGTCTCCGCGACGACCCCCGACCCGGCCACGGGAGGGGTGTCGCCGCTGCGGGATGACGCTGCATCTAACGAAACAGTCCGGCTGTCTAAAGCATTGCCGGCCAGGCCTCCCAGGCAAGTGAGATAAGGTCGCATTTGATAATCGTTGCCAGGAACTGGCAACCGACCTCAGATGCTTGCCCTAGGGAGCCCCCATGGATCTGCCCCCCGATTCCCGTACCGCCCTGCGCGACTGGCTGACCGAGCAGCTCGCCGACCTGCTCGGTGAACCGCTTGCCGACGTGCGCGCCCTGGCGGACGACGACGACCTGCTGGGCTGCGGCCTCGACTCGATCCGCCTGATGTACCTGCAGGAACGCCTGCGCGCGCGTGGCTCGACGCTGGACTTCGCCCAGTTGGCGCAGCGCCCCTGCCTGGGGGCCTGGCTCGACCTGCTGGCCTGCGCGGACCGGCTGTCCGCCCCGGCAACGGTCGCGCTGCCGGCGGCGCAGGATCGCGACCAGCCGTTCGAGCTGTCTTCCGTGCAGCAGGCCTACTGGCTGGGACGTGGCGCCGGCGAGGTGCTGGGCAACGTCAGCTGCCATGCCTTCCTGGAATTCCGCGCGCGGGATGTCGACCCGCAGCGCCTGGCCGCGGCGGCGGAGTGCGTGCGTCAACGCCACCCGATGCTGCGGGCGCGCTTCTTCGACGGTCGCCAGCAGATCCTTCCGACGCCGCCGCTGTCCTGCTTCGACCTGCAGGACTGGCGCACTTTGCAGGTGGACGAGGCCGAGCGCGACTGGCAGGCGCTGCGCGACTGGCGCGCCCATGAATGCCTGGCGGTGGAGCGTGGCCAGGTGTTCCTGCTCGGGCTGGTGCGCATGCCGGGCGGCGAGGATCGCCTCTGGCTGAGTCTCGACCTGCTTGCCGCCGATGTCGAAAGCCTGCGCCTGCTGCTGGCCGAACTGGGCGTTGCCTACCTGGCGCCGGAGCGCCTGGCGGAGCCGCCGGCGCTGCATTTCGCCGACTACCTGGCGCGCCGTGCGGCGCAACGCGCCGAGGCCGCGGCGCGGGCCCGCGACTACTGGCTGGAACGCCTGCCGCGCTTGCCGGACGCGCCGGCCCTGCCGTTGGCCTGCGCGCCGGAAAGCATCCGCCAGCCGCGCACCCGGCGCCTGGCATTCCAGCTTTCCGCCGGCGAGAGCCGGCGCCTGGAGCGTCTTGCCGCGCAGCATGGCGTGACCTTGTCCAGCGTGTTCGGCTGCACCTTCGCGCTGGTCCTGGCGCGCTGGAGCGAAAGCGCGGAATTTCTCCTCAACGTGCCGTTGTTCGATCGGCATGCCGACGACCCGCGTATCGGCGAAGTGATCGCCGACTTCACCACCCTCTTGCTGCTGGAGTGCCGGATGCAGGCCGGGGTGTCCTTCGCCGAGGCGGTGAAGAGCTTCCAGCGCAACCTCCACGGAGCCATCGACCACGCCGCATTCCCCGCCCTGGAGGTGCTCCGCGAGGCGCGCCGGCGGGGCCAGCCGCGCTCGGCGCCGGTGGTGTTCGCCAGCAACCTGGGCGAGGAGGGCTTCGTCCCGGCGGCCTTCCGCGACGCTTTCGGCGATCTCCACGACATGCTCTCGCAGACCCCGCAGGTCTGGCTCGACCACCAGCTCTACCGGGTGGGCGACGGTATCCTGCTGGCCTGGGACAGCGTCGTCGGCCTGTTCCCCGAAGGCCTGCCGGAAATCATGTTCGAAGCCTACGTGGGGCTGCTCCAGCGTCTCTGCGACAGCGCCTGGGAGCAGCCCGCCGATCTGCCGTTGCCCTGGGCGCAGCAGGCGCGCCGGGCCCTGCTCAACGGCCAGCCGGCATGCGCCACGGCGCGCACCCTGCATCGCGACTTCTTCCTTCGCGCCGCCGAGGCGCCGGATGCCGACGCGCTGCTCTATCGCGACCAACGTGTCACCCGCGGCGAACTGGCCGAGCGTGCGCTGCGCATCGCCGGCGGCCTGCGCGAAGCCGGGGTGCGCCCCGGCGACGCGGTCGAGGTCAGCCTGCCGCGCGGACCGCAGCAGGTCGCGGCGGTATTCGGTGTGCTCGCCGCAGGCGCCTGCTACGTGCCGCTGGACATCGACCAGCCGCCCGCACGGCGGCGCCTGATCGAAGAGGCCGCCGGGGTATGCCTGGCGATCACCGAGGAGGACGATCCGCAGGCCTTGCCGCCGCGCCTGGATGTCCAGCGCCTGCTGCGCGGCCCGGCGCTGGCCGCCCCCGCGCCGCTGGCGCCGCAGGCCAGCGCCTATGTGATCTACACCTCGGGCTCCACCGGGGTGCCCAAGGGCGTCGAGGTCAGCCACGCGGCGGCGATCAATACCATCGACGCGCTGCTCGACCTGCTGCGGGTGGACGCAGCGGACCGCTTGCTGGCGGTCTCCGCGCTGGACTTCGATCTGTCGGTCTTCGACCTGTTCGGCGGCCTCGGCGCCGGTGCCAGCCTGGTCCTGCCGGCCCAGGAACAGGCGCGCGATGCCGCTGCCTGGGCGGAGGCTATCCAGCGGCATGCGGTGAGCCTGTGGAACTCGGCGCCGGCCTTGCTGGAGATGGCCCTCAGCCTGCCGGCGAGCCAGGCCGACTATCGCAGTCTGCGGGCGGTGCTGCTGTCCGGCGACTGGGTGGCCCTGGACCTGCCCGGCCGCCTGCGCCCACGTTGTGCCGAAGGCTGCCGCCTGCATGTGCTGGGTGGCGCTACCGAAGCGGGCATCTGGTCGAACCTGCAGAGCGTCGATACGGTGCCGCCGCACTGGCGTTCGATTCCCTACGGCCGGGCATTGCCGGGACAGGCCTACCGGGTGGTCGACACCCACGGGCGCGACGTGCCGGACCTGGTGGTCGGCGAGCTATGGATCGGCGGCGCCAGCCTGGCCCGCGGTTATCGCAACGATCCCGAACTCAGCGCCCGGCGCTTCGTCCACGATGCCCAGGGCCGCTGGTATCGCACCGGCGATCGCGGTCGCTACTGGGGCGACGGTACCCTGGAATTCCTCGGTCGGGTCGACCAGCAGGTGAAAGTGCGCGGCCAGCGCATCGAGTTGGGCGAGGTGGAGGCCGCGCTGTGCGCCCATACTGGCGTGGAGAGCGCCTGCGCGGCGGTGCTCGGCGGTGGCGTGGCGAGCCTCGGCGCGGTGCTGGTACCGCGCCTGGCGCCACGGGCCGAAGGCTCCATGGAACTACCGGCCGCACAGCCCTTCGCCGGCCTGGCAGAGGCCGAGGCGGTACTCACCCGGGAAATCCTCGGCGCGCTGCTGGAGGCGCCGCTGGAGCTAGACGACGGTTTGCGCCGGCGCTGGCTGGACTGGCTAGCGGACTCCGCCGCCAGCGCGCTGCCGCCGCTCGACGAGGCGTTGCGCCGGCTCGGCTGGCAGGCCGCGGGGCTGACCGCGATGGGCAACGCTCTGCGCGGCCTGCTCGCCGGCGAACAGGCGCCGGCCGCGCTGCTCCTCGATCCCTGGCTGGCGCCGCAGGCGGTGGCCGCGCGCCTGCCGGACGGCCGCGAGGCCCTGGCGCGCCTGCTCGAAGCGCTGCCGACGCCGGCTGCCGGCGAACGCCTGCGGGTGGCGGTGCTGGATACCCGCGCCGGGCTCTGGCTCGACCAGGGCATGGCCTCGCTGTTGCGCCCGGGGCTGGAACCGACCCTCTTCGAACGCAGCCGCGTCCTCCTCGACGCCGCCGCCACCCGCTTGCCGGAACGGATCGTGGTGCAGGCGCTGGACGACGGCCTGCTACCTGCCGAGCACCTCGGTCGCTACGACCGGGTGATCAGCTTCGCCGCGCTGCACGCCTACGAGGCCAGCCGCGAAGGCCTGGCGCTGGCGGCGGCGCTGCTGCGCCCGCAGGGCCGCCTGTTGCTGGTGGACCTGCTATGCGAGTCGCCACTGGCGCTGCTCGGTGCGGCCTTGCTCGACGACCGGCCGCTGCGCCTGGCGGAGCTGCCGAGCCTGTTGGCCGATCTCGCCGCTGCGGGACTGGCGCCGCGTTGCCTGTGGCGCAGCGAACGGATCGCCCTGGTCGAGGCGCTGGCGCCGGGGCTCGGGCTCGACGCCGCCGCGCTCCAGGCCGGCCTGGAGCAACGCCTGCCCCAGGCGATGCGGCCCGAACGCCTGTGGTGCCTGCCAAGCCTGCCGTTGAACGGCAATGGCAAGGTCGATCGTCGCCGCCTGGCCGAGAGCATGACCCGCGCACTCGGCGAGTGTCGTCACGAGCCCTCGGCGGAGGAGCCGCTGGAAGCCCATGAGCAGGCGCTGGCCGAGTGCTGGGAAGCGGTCCTCAAACGCCCGGTGCGTCGTCGCGAGGCGAGCTTCTTCAGCCTCGGCGGCGACAGCCTGCTGGCGACCCGCCTGCTGGCTGGCATACGTGAGCGTTTCGGCGTACGCCTGGGCATGGCCGACTTCTATCGCCAGCCGACCCTGGCCGGTCTTGCCCGCCACTTGCAGGCGCAGACCGTCGAAATCGAGGAAACCCAACTGGAAGAGGGCGTGCTATGAGCCTCGGCGAACTGCTGGAAACCTGCCGCAGCCGGCGCATCGAACTCTGGAGCGAGGCGGGCCGCCTGCGCTATCGCGCCCCCCAGGGCGCCCTCGACGCCGGCCTCGCCGAGCGCCTGCGGGCCGAGCGCGAGGCTCTGCTGGAACACCTGGAGGGCGGCCCTGGCTGGCGCGCCGAACCCGACCTGGCCCACCAGCGCTTCCCGCTGACCCCGGTGCAGGCCGCCTACGTGCTGGGCCGCCAGGCGGCCTTCGACTACGGCGGTAACGCCTGCCAGCTGTACGCCGAGTACGACTGGCCGGCCGACACCGATCCGGCGCGCCTGGAGGCGGCCTGGAACGCCATGGTCGAGCGCCACCCGATGCTGCGCGCGGTGATCGAGGACAACGCCTGGCAGCGCGTGCTGCCCGAGGTGCCCTGGCAGCGGCTGACCGTACATGCCTGCGCGGGGCTCGACGAGGCCGCTTTCCAGGCGCACCTGGAGCGGGTCCGCGAACGCCTCGACCACGCCTGCGCGGCGCTCGACCAGTGGCCGGTTCTGCGCCCCGAGCTGAGTATCGGCCAGGATGCCTGCGTGCTGCACTGCTCGGTGGATTTCACCCTGGTCGACTACGCCAGCCTGCAATTGCTGCTTGGCGAATGGCGCCGCCGCTATCTCGATCCGCAATGGACGGCGGAACCGCTGGAGGCGACCTTCCGCGACTATGTCGGCGTCGAGCAGCGTCGACGCCAGTCGCCGGCCTGGCAGCGCGACCGCGACTGGTGGCTGGCGCGCCTCGACGCGCTGCCGGGGCGTCCCGACCTGCCGCTGCGGGCGCAGCCGGACACCCGGTCCACGCGCTTCCGGCACTTCCACGCGCGCCTCGACGAGGCCGCCTGGCAGGCGCTCGGCGCGCGCGCCGGCGAACACGGCCTGAGCGCTGCCGGCGTGGCCCTGGCAGCCTTCGCCGAGACCATCGGTCGCTGGAGCCAGGCACCGGCGTTCTGTCTCAACCTGACGGTACTCAACCGGCCGCCGCTGCATCCGCAGCTGGCGCAGGTGCTCGGTGACTTCACCGCGCTCAGCCTGCTGGCGGTGGACAGCCGCCACGGCGACAGTTTCGTCGAGCGTGCCCGACGCATCGGCGAGCAGATGTTCGACGACCTCGACCACCCGACCTTCAGCGGCGTCGACCTGCTGCGCGAACTGGCGCGCCGGCGCGGTCGCGGCGCCGACCTGATGCCGGTGGTGTTCACCAGTGGCATCGGCAGCGTGCAGCGCCTGCTCGGCGATGGCGAGGCGCCGCGCGCGCCACGCTACATGATCAGCCAGACCCCGCAGGTCTGGCTGGACTGCCAGGTCACCGACCAGTTCGGCGGCCTGGAGATCGGCTGGGACATACGCCTCGGGTTGTTCCCCGAGGGCCAGGCTGAAGCCATGTTCGACGACTTCGTCGGGCTGCTCCGGCGCCTGGCGCAGAGCCCGCGCGCCTGGACCGACGGTGATGCCACGGAACCCGTCGAGGCGCCGCCGCAGGCGTTGCCCGGTAGTGCCCGGAGCATCGCCGCCGGTTTCGCCGAGCGTGCCCTGCTGTCCCCCGACGCCACGGTGATCCACGATGCCGCCGGCAGCTACAGCTACCGCCAGGTCGCCCAGCACGCCAGCGCCCTGCGCCGTGTCCTGGAAGCGCACGGCGCGGGCCGTGGCCGGCGGGTCGCGGTGATGCTGCCGAAAAGCGCCGCGCAACTGATCGCGGTGATCGGCATCCTCCAGGCCGGTGCCGCCTATGTGCCAGTGGACATCCGCCAGCCGTTGCTGCGGCGCCAGGCGATCCTCGCCAGCGCCGAAGTGGTCGCGCTGGTCTGCCTGGAAAGCGATGTCCCGGACGCCGGCTGCGCCTGCGTGGCCATCGACCGGCTGGCCGCCGACAGCGCCTGGCCGCCACCGCCCGCGGCGGAGGTGGCGGCGGACGACCTCGCCTACGTGATCTACACCTCCGGCTCCACCGGCACGCCCAAGGGCGTGATGCTCAGCCATGCGGCGGTGAGCAACACGCTGCTCGACATCAACCAGCGCTACGGCGTCGACGCCAACGACCGCGTCCTCGGCCTAGCCGAGCTGAGCTTCGACCTCTCGGTCTACGACTTCTTCGGCGCCACCGCGGCGGGGGCCCAGGTGGTCCTGCCGGACCCGGCGCGCGGCAGCGATCCATCGCACTGGGCGGAACTGCTGGAACGCCACGCCATCACCCTGTGGAACTCGGTGCCGGCCCAAGGCCAGATGCTCATCGATTACCTGGAGAGCGAGCCGCAACGCCACCTGCCGGGACCGCGCTGCGTGCTCTGGTCCGGTGACTGGATTCCGGTCAGCCTGCCGACCCGCTGGTGGCGGCGCTGGCCGGACAGCGCGCTGTTCAGCCTGGGCGGCGCCACCGAGGCGGCGATCTGGTCGATCGAGCAGCCGATCCGCCCGCAGCACACCGAGCTGGCCAGCATCCCTTATGGCCGCGCCCTGCGCGGGCAGAGCGTGGAAGTCCTGGATGCCCGCGGGCGGCGCTGCCCGCCGGGCGTGCGCGGCGAGATCCATATCGGCGGGGTGGGCCTGGCGCTCGGCTACGCCGGCGATCCGCAGCGCACCGCCGAACGCTTCGTCCGTCACCCCGATGGCCGTCGCCTGTATCGCACCGGCGACCTCGGCCGCTACCTGGCCGACGGCAGCATCGAGTTCCTCGGTCGCGAGGACGACCAGGTGAAGATTCGCGGCCACCGCATCGAACTGGCCGAGCTGGACGCCGCGCTGTGCGCCCATCCGCAGGTCAACCTGGCGGCCACCGTGGTGCTCGGCGAGACCCACGAGCGCAGCCTGGCCAGCTTCGTCACCCTGCATGCGCTGGCGGAGGCTGGCGAGGATCCGCGTACGGCGCTCGACGCGGTGCGCCAGCGGGCGGCCCAGGCCTTGCGCCGCGACTGGGGCAGCGAGGAGGGCATCGCCGCGGCGGTGGCCGCACTCGACCGTGCCTGCCTCGCCTCGTTGGCCGCCTGGCTGGCCGGCAGCGGTCTGTTCGCCAGTGCGACGCCGCTGGACTTCGCCACCCTGTGCCAGCGCCTCGGTATCGCCGAGGCGCGCCAGCGCCTGCTGCGCCACTGGTTGCGCCAGCTGGAGGAGGGCGGCTACCTGCGCGCCGAGGGCGAGGGCTGGCTGGGCTGCGCCGAGCGTCCCGCGCAGAGTCCGGAGGACGCCTGGACGGCGTTCGCCGGCTGCGCGCCGGCGGCGCTCTGGCCGGCCGAGCTGGTCGCCTACCTGCGTGACAGCGCGCAATCCCTCGGCGAGCAACTGGCCGGGCGGATCAGCCCGGCGGCGCTGATGTTCCCGCAGGGCTCGGCGCGCATCGCCGAGGCCATGTACAGCCAGGGCCTGCATGCCCAGGCGCTGCACGAGGCGATGGCCGAGGCCATCGCCGCCATCGTCGAGCGCCAGCCGCAACGGCGCTGGCGCCTGCTGGAGCTTGGCGCCGGCACCGCCGCCGCCAGCCGCGCGGTGATCGCCCGGTTGGCGCCGCTGGTGCAGCGAGGGGCGGAGGTGGACTACCTGTTCACCGACGTTTCCAGCTACTTCCTCGCCGCCGCCCGCGAGCGCTTCGCCGACCAGCCGTGGGTACGCTTCGGCCGCTTCGACATGAACGGCGATCTTCTCGACCAGGGCGTGGCGCCGCACTCGGTGGATATCCTGCTCAGCTCCGGGGCCTTGAACAACGCGCTGGACACCCCGGCGCTGCTGGCTGGCCTGCGCGAGTTGCTGAGCGCCGACGCCTGGCTGGTGATCCAGGAACTGACGCGCGAGCACAACGAGATCAGCGTCAGCCAGAGCCTGATGATGGAAAACCCGCGCGACCTCCGCGACGAGCGCCGCCAACTGTTCGTCCACACCGGGCAATGGCTGGAGTGGCTGGCGGCACAGGGTGGCGACCTGGCTTGTGGGGTGGTGCCGCCGGGCAGCGCTCTCGACCTGCTTGGCTACGATGTCCTGCTGGCTCGCTGCAAGACCGACCGCGCCCGCCTGGAGCCGGCCGAGCTGCTGGCCTTCGTCGAAGCGCGGGTGCCGCGCTACATGCTCCCGGCGCAGTTGCGCGTGCTCGAACGCCTGCCGGTCACCGGCAACGGCAAGATCGACCGCAAGGCCCTGACCGGCTTTGCCCGCCAGCCCCAGGCGGACCTTCGGCATGGCGTCGCGCAGGCACCGGCCGACGAACTGGAGAATGCGCTGCTGGCACTCTGGCGGGAGGTGCTGGACAACCCGTCGCTGGGCGTCGAGCAAGACTTCTTCGGGGCTGGCGGCGACTCGCTGTTGATCGCCCAGTTGATCGCCCGTTTGCGCGAACGACTGGAAAGCGCCCGCCGGCATCCGTTCGATCGCCTGCTACGCTGGGCGCTCAGCCAGCCGACGCCGCGCGGCCTGGCCGAACGCCTGCGCAGCGCGCCGGAAGAGGGCCGTGGGCCAGCCCTGGCCGCGGCGCGCGGCGTCGCCCCGGCGCAGGCCGGCATGTCGCGCGCACCGCTCGCCGAGGGCGCGGTGGCGCTCGACCCGCTGGTGCGCCTGGTGCCCGGCGAGGGCGTGCCGCGGGTGCTGGTCCACGAAGGCCTCGGCACGCTGCTGCCGTACCGCCCGCTGCTTCGCGGCCTGGGTGAGGGGCGGCCGTTGCTGGGCCTGGCCGTGCATGACAGCGACGCCTACCTGGCGATCCCCGCCGAGCATCTCAACGCCTGCCTCGGCCGCCGCTACGCCGAGGCGCTCCATGGCGCCGGGCTGCGTGAGGTCGACCTGCTCGGCTACTGCTCCGGCGGGCTGGTCGCCCTGGAGACCGCCAAGTCCCTGGTCCAGCGCGGGGTGCGCGTGCGCCAACTGGATATCGTCTCCAGCTACCGGATTCCCTACCGGGTGGACGACGAGCGCCTGCTGTTGTTCAGCTTCGCCGCGACCCTCGGCCTGGATACCGCGGCGCTCGGCTTCCCCGCGCCGGAACGTCTCGGCCTGGTGGTGCAGGCGGCGCTCGCGCAGACACCGGAGCGCCTGGGCGCCGAGGCGCTGGCGGGGCTACCGGGCCTGGCCGATCTCGTCGCTCTGCGCGGCCGCGTGCTACAGGCGGCCAGCGGTAGCGCCGACGCCGCCAGCGTCGAACGCGACACCCTCTACCGGCTGTTCTGTCACTCGGTGCGTGCCAGCCAGGCCGCGGCGCTGGAGCCCTACGTCGGCGCGCTGCGGCTGTTCGTGCCGGACGCCGGCAACCCATTGGTGCCGCGCTACGCCGAGGCCCTGGAGACCCAATGGCGGGCCGCCGCGCTTGGCGCGTGCGGCATCCACGAGGTGCCCGGCGGGCACTTCGACTGCCTGGGCGAAGCCCTGGCGCAATCCTTGTCGAAACCCATGCCAGAGGAGGCGAGCCGATGAGCGACGTCCGTTCCGTGGTGGTCGCCGGTTCCCGGTTCGGCCAGTTCTATGCCGCCGGCGTCGCCGCCGATCCGCGCTTCGTCCTGCGCGGCATCCTTGGCCAGGGCAGCCGGCGTTCGCGGGCGTTGGCCGAGCGCCTCGGGGTGGAGACCTGGTGCGAGGTCGAGGCGTTGCCCGACGATGTCCGCCTGGCCTGCGTCGCGGTCGGCGGCGCGGCACGCGGCGAGCAGGGCCCGGCGCTGGCCGAGGCGCTGATGGCGCGTGGCATCGACGTGCTGATCGAGCATCCGTTGCTGCCGCGCGAATGGCAGGACCTGCTGCGCAGCGCCGAGCGCCTGGGCCGGCGCTGCCTGCTCAACACCTTCTATCCGCAGTTGCCGGCGGTGGCGCGTTTCATCGAACTGGGCCGCCAGTTGCACCACCGGCGCGGCATCCGCCACCTGGACGCGGCCTGCGGGGTGCAGGTCGGCTTCGCCACCCTGGACATCCTCGCCGCGTTGCTGGAGGGCGTCGGCCCCTGGTCGCTGGAGTCGCCCTCGAATGACCTGTCGGCGATGCGCGGGCTGTCCCTGGTGTTGGCGGAAGTGCCGTTGAGCCTGCACGTGCTCAACGAACTGGCGGCCGCCGACGACGGGCGCATGACCTTGTTGCAGCGCGTCAGCCTGACCACCGATCGCGGCACGCTGAGCCTGCTCAGCCCCCATGGCCCGTTGTTGTGGACGCCTGCGGTGGCGGTACCGGCAGAGGATGACGACGGCCTGTTCGCGCTGTTCGACGAGATAGCCGGCGAACCGCTGCCCAGCGCCCAGCTCTGGTATGCCGAACCGTGCAGCTGGGCCCAGGTGCACCAGCGCCTGTGGCCGGCGGCGGCGGCCGAGGCGCTGGCGCTGCTCGCCGACGGCGACGAGGTGCGCCGGCGCAACCAGCGCAGCCTGGAGGTCGCCGCCCTATGGCAGAGGATCGGCGAGCGCCTTGGCTTCCCCGAGGCGCCGCCGGCGTCGCTGGCGCCGGCGAGCCTGGAACAGGTGCTGGAGCACGCCTCGTGACCCCGGTGCTGTGGCGCCTGCTGCGCACCTATCGCTGGCGGCTGGCGGTGGCCATGGGGTTGCAGGCCCTGGCCGGGCTCTGCTCGCTGTTGCCCTGGATGCTTCTCGCCTGGCTCGCCGAGCCGCTGGCGCGCGGCCAGGCGCAGCCGGCCCTGCTGGCCCTGGTGCTGCTGGCGGTGCTGGCTTGGTTGGGCTGCCAGGCGCTGGCCGCGCACCTGGCCCACCGGGTCGACGCGGACCTCTGCAACGACCTGCGCCTGCGCCTGCTGGCGCACCTGCAACGGCTGCCGCTGGACTGGTTCGGTCGCCAGGGCCCGGACGGCGTGGCGCGCCTCGTGGAGCAGGACGTGCGGGCCCTGCACCAACTGATCGCGCACGCTCCCAACGATCTCAGCAACCTGTTGGTGGTGCCGCTCGTCGCGTTGCTCTGGCTGGCCTGGCTGCACCCCTGGCTGCTGCTGTTCTGCCTGCTGCCGCTGGTGCTGGCCGCCGCCGGCTTCCTGCTGCTGCGCTCGGCGCGCTACCGCGACCTGGTGCTGCGGCGCAACGCCGCGCTGGAAAGGCTCTCGGCGGACTATGGCGAATTCGCCCACAACCTGCTGCTGGCCCGACAGTACCCCGGCGCCGGTATACAACAGGGCGCCGAGGCGTCGGCGGCGGCCTTCGGCGAAGCGTTCGGCGCCTGGGTGAAGCGGGTCGGCCACCTCGCCGCGCTGGTCTACGTGCAGTTGTCGACGCCCTGGCTGCTGGCCTGGGTCCTGCTCGGCGCGCTGGTCCTGGATGCCCTCGGCGTGCCGCTGGCGCTCGGCCAGGCCTGTGCCTTCCTGCTCCTGCTGCGGGCCCTGGCCGCCCCGGTGCAGGCGCTCGGCCACGGCGGCGACGCGCTGCTGGGCGCGCGCGCCGCCGCCGAGCGCCTGCAGCAGGTATTCGACCAGGCGCCGTTGGCCGAGGGCCGCTCGACCCGCGAGCCGGTCGATGGCGCGGTGGCGCTGCACGGCCTGGGCCATGCCTATGAAGGCGTGGAGGTCCTGGCCGATATCGATCTGGAGCTGGAGGATGGCAGCCTGGTGGCCCTGGTCGGCCCCTCGGGCTCCGGCAAGAGCACCCTGCTGCACCTGCTGGCGCGCTACATGGACGCGCAGCGCGGCGAACTGGAGGTTGGCGGCCTGGCACTGAAGGACATGCCCGATGCTGTGCGCCATCGGCATATCGCGCTGGTCGGCCAGCAGGCGGCGGCGCTGGAGATATCCCTGGCCGACAACATCGCCCTGTTCCGCCCCGATGCCGATCTCCAGGAGATTCGCCAGGCGGCCCGTGACGCCTGCCTCGACGAGCGCATCATGGCCCTGCCGCGTGGCTACGACAGCGTGCCGGGACGCGACCTGCAACTGTCCGGCGGCGAACTGCAACGACTGGCCCTGGCCCGTGCGCTGCTATCGCCGGCGCGCCTGTTGCTGCTCGACGAGCCGACCTCGGCGCTGGATCCGCAGACCGCCCGGCAGGTCCTGCACAACCTGCGCGAGCGTGGCGGCGGCCGGACCCGGGTGATCGTCGCCCATCGTCTGGCCGAAGTCAGCGATGCCGACCTGATCCTGGTGCTGGTCGCTGGCCGTCTGGTCGAACGCGGCGAGCACGCGGCGCTGTTGGCGGCGGACGGCGCCTATGCGCGCTTGTGGCGTGAACAGAACAGCGCGGAGGTGGCGGCATGACCCTGTTCGAACGAATGCGTGCGCTGCCCGAAGACTGCCGTGCCGCGTTGCGCCGGGCGAGCGCTTGGGCGGTCCTGGCGGCGCTGCTGGACGCCGCTTGCGGCGTATTGCTGGTGCCGTTGGTCGAGGCCTGGTTCGCCGAAGGCGCGTTGCCCTGGCGCTGGGTCGCCGCGTTGCTCGGCTTGAGCCTGGCGCAGGCGCTGTTGCAGTACCTGGCCCTGCGTCGCGGTTTCGCCGCCGGCGGCTCGCTGGCGGCTGGACTGGTGCGCAGCCTGGTGGCGCGCTTGCCGCGCCTGGCGCCGCCGGCGCTGCGCCGGGTCGCGCCGGCCGAAGGCCTGCTGCGCGGCCCGGTGATGCAGGCGATGGGCATTCCGGCGCACCTGCTGGGGCCGCTGATCGCCGCGATGGTGACGCCGCTCGGGGTGATCCTCGGGCTGTTCCTGATCGACCCGTCCATCGCCCTCGGCCTGCTCGTCGCCGGTGCCGTCCTCGCCGCGCTGTTGCGCTGGAGCGGGCGGCGCAATCTGGCGGTGGAGGATGCCCGGCTGGCCGCCGAGCGCGACGCCGCACGGCAGTTGCAGGCGTTCGCCGAACGCCAGCCGCTGCTGCGCGCGGCGCAGCGCGAAAGCGTCGCCCGCCAGGGGTTGGAAGAGGCCTTGCGCAGTCTCCACCGCAGCACCCTGGAACTGTTGCGGCGCAGCCTGCCCAGCGGCCTCGGCTTCGCCCTGGCGGTGCAGGCGGCGTTCGCCTTCGCCCTGCTCGGCGGCGCCTGGGCGGTGGAGCGGCAATGGCTGGACGGCGCGCGGCTGGTGGCCGTGCTGGTGCTGCTGGTGCGCTTCATCGAGCCGCTGGCCCAGCTCACCCATCTCGACCAGGCGTTGCGCGGCGCCTGGCAGGCGCTGGACACCCTGCTGCGGGTTTTCGCCCTGGCTCCGCTGCACAGCCCCGAGCCGGGCGAGCGGCCGCACGACGCCAGCCTGGCGGCCGAGGCCGTGGAATTGCGCCTGGAAGATGGCCGCGCCTTGCTCGAGGACATTTCCCTGAGGCTGGAGCCGGGTTCGCTGAACGTCCTCGTCGGACCCTCCGGGGCCGGCAAGAGCAGCCTGCTGGCGCTGCTCGGGCGGCTCTACGACGTCGATGCCGGGCGTGTCCTGCTGGGTGGCGTGGATATCCGCCGGTTGAGCGAAACGACCCTCGCCGCCAGTCGCAACCTGGTGTTCCAGGACAACGGCCTGTTCCGCGGCAGCGTTGCCTGGAACCTGCGCATGGCGCGAGCGGACGCCGATCTCGAAGCGCTGCGCGAGGCGGCGCGGGCGGTTGGCCTGCTGGAAGAGATCGAGGCCTGGCCGCAGGGCTGGGACAGCGATGTCGGTCCCGGCGGCGCGCTGCTGTCCGGCGGCCAGCGGCAACGCCTGTGCCTGGCTCGCGGGCTGCTCTCGACGGCACCGTTGCTGCTGCTCGACGAGCCCACCGCCAGCCTCGACGCCGCCAGCGAGGCGCAGGTGCTGCGCAGCCTGCTCGGGTTGCGCGGCCGGCGCACCCTGCTGGTAGTGACCCACCGCCCGGCGCTGGCGCGTCAGGCCGACCAGGTACTGCTGCTGGAGGAGGGGCGCCTGCGCCTCAGCGGACGTCACGCCGATCTGCTCGTCCGGGACGACTGGTATGCCGGTTTCGTCGGGCTGGCGGGCGAGGAAAGTTCCGCGACGGTCGTGGATCGATAGAGAAAGACCGGCAATCGAAAAAGCCCCGGAGACGATTTCTTCATAATGATAAGCATTATCAAATCGTATATCCCCCGAGGTTGTTCGAACGATGAAAACGGAGACGAAGGTGATCAAGGGACGCCAGGGCATCGCCCGCAATCGGCACACCCCGTTGTGCCTGGGGCTGCTGCTGGCGCTGAGTCCGCTGGCGGCGGCCGTGGCCGACGCGCGCAAGGACGGCGAGACGGAACTGCCGGACATGGTGATCAGCGGAGAAAGCACGTCTGCCACCCAGCCGCCGGGGGTGACTACCCTGGGCAAGGTGCCGCTCAAGCCGCGCGAGCTGCCGCAGTCCGCCAGTGTCATCGACCATGAGCGCCTCGAACAGCAGAACCTGTTCAGCCTCGACGAAGCCATGCAGCAGGCCACCGGGGTCACCGTGCAGCCGTTCCAGCTGCTGACCACCGCCTACTACGTGCGCGGCTTCAAGGTCGACTCCTTCGAGCTGGACGGGGTGCCGGCACTGCTCGGCAATACCGCCAGTTCGCCGCAGGACATGGCGATCTACGAGCGGGTCGAGATCCTCCGCGGCTCCAACGGACTGCTGCATGGCACCGGCAACCCGGCGGCCACCGTCAACCTGGTGCGCAAGCGGCCGCAGCGCGAGTTCGCCGCCAGCACCACCCTCAGCGCCGGGCGCTGGGACCGCTACCGCGCCGAGGTCGACGTCGGCGGCCCGCTGAGCGCCAGCGGCAACGTGCGCGGCCGAGCGGTGGCCGCCTACGAGGACCGCGACTACTTCTACGACGTGGCCGACCAGGGCACCCGCCTGCTCTACGGGGTGACCGAGTTCGACCTGAGCCCCGACACCCTGCTCACCGTCGGTGCGCAATACCAGCACATCGACTCGATCACCAACATGGCCGGGGTACCGATGGCCAAGGATGGGTCCAATCTCGGACTGTCCCGCGACACCTACCTCGATGTCGACTGGGACCGCTTCAAGTGGGACACCTACCGCGCCTTCGGCTCCCTCGAACAGCAACTGGGCGGCGGCTGGAAAGGCAAGGTCAGCGCCGAATACCAGGAAGCCGATTCGCGCCTGCGTTACGCCGGCTCCTTCGGCGCCATCGACCCGCAGACCGGCGACGGTGGCCAGCTGATGGGCGCCGCCTACAAGTTCAAGAGCATCCAGCGCAGCCTCGACGCCAACCTCAATGGGCCGGTGCGACTGTTCGGCCTGACCCACGAACTGCTCGGTGGGGTCACCTACGCCCAGGGCGAGACCCGCCAGGACACCGCACGCTTCCTCAACCTGCCGAACACCCCGGTCAATGTCTACCGCTGGGACCCGCACGGCGTGCCGCGCCCGCAGATCGGCCAGTACACTTCGCCGGGCACCACCACCACCACCCAGAAAGGCCTCTATGCCCTGGGTCGGATCAAGCTCGCCGAGCCGCTGACCCTGGTGGTCGGCGGCCGCGAAAGCTGGTGGGACCAGGACACCCCGGCCACTCGCTTCAAGCCCGGTCGCCAGTTCACGCCCTACGGCGGGCTGATCTGGGACTTCGCCAGGGACTGGTCGTGGTATGTCAGCTACGCCGAGGTCTACCAGCCGCAGGCGGATCGCCAGACCTGGAACAGCGAGCCGTTGAGCCCGGTGGAAGGCAAGACCTACGAAACCGGGATCAAGGGCGAACTGGCCGACGGCCGCCTGAACCTGTCGCTGGCGGCGTTCCGCATCGACCTGGAGAACAATCCGCAGGAAGACCCGGACCATCCGGGGCCGCCCAACAATCCGTTCTACATCAGCGGCGGCAAGGTGCGCAGCCAGGGCTTCGAGCTGGAAGGCACAGGCTACCTGACGCCCTACTGGAGTCTCTCGGCCGGCTACACCTACACCAGCACCGAGTACCTCAAGGACAGCCAGAACGACTCGGGGACGCGCTACTCCACCTTCACCCCGAGGCACCTGCTGCGCCTGTGGAGCAACTACGACCTGCCCTGGCAGGATCGGCGCTGGAGCGTCGGCGGCGGACTCCAGGCGCAGAGCGACTACAGCGTCGACTACCGTGGCGTGAGCATGCGCCAGGGCGGCTACGCACTGGTCAACATGCGCCTGGGCTACAAGATCGACGAGCACTGGACGGCGGCGGTCAACGTCAACAACCTGTTCGACCGGACCTACTACCAGAGCCTGTCCAACCCCAACTGGAACAACCGCTACGGCGAACCGCGCAGCTTCAACGTCAGCCTGCGGGGCGCGTTCTGATGCCGCGCCGGCCGGGCTTCGGCTGGGCCTGGCGGGTTCCGCTGGCGCTCGCCGGCAGCCTGGCGGCGGCGGCCGCCAGCGGCTATCTGTTGACTCGCGGGCTGCCCCTGGACGACCCGCTCGAGCGTCTCTACGCCGGGCTCTTCGGCGCGCTCGGGGTGGGCTTGTTGCTGCTTGTCGGCGGGTTGCTGGCGCGTGGTCCGGGCAACCTCGCCTGGCGCCTGGGCGGTAGCCTGCTGGCACTGGGCCTGGCGCTGTGGCTGCTGGCGGGGCGCGGTTGAAGTGGCGGCGCGTCCTCTCCTGCTCTCGCTGCACGGTGGCGCCGGCGCGCTGTTCGGCGTGCTGCTGTTCGTGGTGCTGTTCAGTGGCGCCTGGAGCCTTGGCCACGACGACCTGCGCGAGTGGCTGCGGGCCCCGGCGCAGGCGGGAGGAGAGGCCCTTGCGCTGGAGCGCCTGCTCGAGCGGGCGGGCGAGGAAGGCGTCGACATCGGCGATGCGACCCTGCTGCTGCCCGCTCCCGGCCATGCCGCCTTCAGCGTCTGCGATGCGCGCCTGGACTGCCGGCTGGACCTCGACCCGGCCAGTGGCCGGGTGCTGCCGCCGACGCCGGCGCTGGACCTCCTGCTGAACCTGCACAAAAGCCTGTTCGTCGGCTTCCCCGGGCGGGTGCTGGTCAGCCTGTTCGGCGTATCGCTGTTGCTGCTGTGCCTGGCCGGCGTGCTGCTGCACAGCCGCCGCTGGCGCGACCTGCGGCGTTGGCGGCGGGACCGCGGGCTGCGCCTGGCGCTGTTCGACCTGCATGGCCTGATCGGCATCTGGGGACTGCCCTGGCTGCTGTTGTTCGGTTTCACCGGCGCGCTCAGCGGGCTGGGCGCGCTCGGGACCCTGTTGCTGGCGCCGGTGGCCTACCCGCAGGAACCGAACCGGGTGTTCGTCGAGTTGATGGGACCGCCGCCGCCCGCCGCCGAGGGGCGGCCGTTGGCGACCCGCATCGATCTCGACCGCCTGCTTGCCGGCGATGCCGTGCGGGCGCCCGGCTTCGTTGCCCAGCGTTTGAGCCTCAGCCATGCCGGGGATGTCGCCGGCAGCGTGGAGATCGCCGGTATCCAGCGTGGCCTGCCGAGTACCGCGAACTTCGAGCGGCACCGCTATCGGCTGGCCGACGGCGCCCTGCTCGGCGAGCGCAGCTCGGCGCAGCGCGGGTTCTGGCTGCGCGCCTTCATCGCCGTGCAGCCGTTGCATTTCGCCCAGTACCAGTGGCTCGGGCCGGGCTGGTCCGCCGCGTTGCGCGGCCTGCACCTGGCGATGGGCCTCGGCGCCTGCCTGCTCTGCGCCAGCGGCCTGTACCTGTGGTTGCAACGACGCGCCTCGGCGCCGGAGGCCCGCGTACGGCTCTTGCAGCGCCTGAGCCAGGGTTTCTGTGCCGGCCTGGTGGCGGCGGCCGCGTTGCTCCTGCTGGGGCTGCAACTCGCCCCCTCGGAGCTACTCGCCGGACCCTGGCCGGGGCGGCTGTTCCTTGTCCTGTGGGCCGCCGCTGGCCTGGCGGCGTTGCTGCTGCCGGGCGACTGGCCGCTGGCGCGCGGGTTGCTCGGCGTCGCCGGGTTGGCCTGCCTGGCGGCCGCCGTCGCGCACCTGGCGCCCTGGCTCATGCGCGGCCGGCTGCCGGCCCTGGGCCCCGACCTCACCTTGATCCTCTGCGGCGCGCTGCTCATCCGGCACGCCTGGATGCAGGCGCGCGCCGCTGCGCCACCCGCCCACCCCCGTGTCACCGGAGACCACCATGCTTGAGCTGTATCGCCACCGCCGCCTGGTCATCACCCTGGCGTTGCTCTACCTGTCCCAGGGCATTCCCATCGGCCTGGCCATGGACGCCCTGCCCACCCTCCTGCGCCAGGATGGCGCGCCATTGCAGGCGCTGGCCTTCCTGCCCCTGGTGGGGCTGCCCTGGGTGGTCAAGTTCCTCTGGGCACCCTGGGTCGACAATCACTGGTCGCGCCGTTTCGGCCGGCGGCGTAGCTGGATCCTGCCGATGCAATGCATCGTCCTCGCCTGCCTGCTCGGCCTGGCGACGTTTGGCCTCGGCGTGGCCAGCGCCGGTTGGGCGGTCGGCCTGCTGGCGCTGGCTTCGCTGGCCAGCGCGACCCAGGACATCGCCACCGACGGCATGGCGGCGGAGCACTTCAGCGGCGAGCTGCTGGCCAAGGTCAACGCGGTACAGATCGCCGGGGTGATGATCGGCTTCTTCGGCGGCGGCGCCGGCAGCCTGATCCTCGCCGGGCATTTCGGCCAGCGCACGGCGTTCCTGGTCATGGCCTGCGTGCCGCTGGCAAGCCTGTGCTGCGTGCTCGCCCTGGGGCGCGGCGACCCCCACGAACTCCCCCCGGCACCGGCCGCCAAGGCCAGCCTGCTGCGCTTCCTGCGTCGGCCGCTGGCGCCTTCGCTGCTGGCGCTGGCACTGCTGTCGGCGATGACCGCGGTGTCCGGCTTCGGCCTGTCCAAGCTGTACCTCAGCGATGCCGGCTGGGCCTTGCAGGACATCGGCCGGCTGGGCATGAGCGGTGGCCTGGTCACGGTATTCCTCGGCTGCGGCGGCGGCGCCTGGCTGGTCAGGCGGATCGGCCTGTGGCGCGGTTTCGCCCTTGGCGTGGTGCTCGCCGGTTGTTCGGCGCTGCTCTGGTATCTGCAGGCCGGTCGCTGGTTGGCACTGAGTGAAGGATTGGCGTGGACCTGCGTGCTGATCGGCTCGCTGGCTACCGGCATCACCTCGGTGGCGATCCTCACCGCGGCGATGCGCTTCGCCGGCCAGGGCGGCCAGGCCGGCACCGATGTCACCGCGGTGCAGAGCACCCGAGACCTCGGCGAGATGCTGGCGTCTTCGTTCCTGGTCAGCCTCACCGCGCAGATCGGCTATGCCGGCGGTTTCCTCACCGGCAGCGCCCTGGCGGTGCTGGCCCTGCTGCTCGCCCTGCGCCTGCAGGCCGGCGAGGGGCGCGGGGAGTGGAAGGGGCGGGCGGAAGAGGCCTGAGGCGTTGCCGATAGGCGCGCAGCGCCCGGCACCCGCACGGATGCCGCCTCTCCCGCGGACGGGAGAGGCGGGAGAGGGCAGGCGCGGTGGCCTGCCCGGTGTTGCTAGCGTGGCCGTTCCACCTGGTTGCGGTAGCTGCCGGTGATCGCTTCCAGCGCCGCGCTCTTCTCGGTCTTCGGTCGCGAAGCCGCGGCCCATTCCTCTTTTTCCCGTTCGCGGTTGGCCAGGATGATCTTGTTGGCGGTCGGCCGCCGCGCTTCTTCGTATTCGCGCAGGGCTGCGGCCACGTCGGCGTTGCGCGCCAGCGCGGCGGCCAGCTCGATGCCGTCGAGGATCGCCTGCGAAGCGCCGTTGGCGCCCATCGGATACATCAGGTGGGCGGCGTCGCCGAGCAGCGTGATGCGTCCCCGGCCCCAGTGCGGCAGCGGATCGCGGTCGACCATCGGGTACTGCAGGATCAACTGGTTGCGGGTCAGCAGGTCGCGGATGTCGAACCAGCCCAGGTCCCAGTCGGCGAAGAACGGCAACACGTCTTCCAGGCGTCCGTTGCGGTTCCAGTCGGCCTCGTTGTCGAGCTGGCCGACGGCGGCGCTCGGCACCATGCACACCCAGTTCACCAGCGACTTGCCTTCGGCCGCGTGGCGCGCCGAGATCGGATAGGCGACCAGGCGCGACCAGTGCTCGTCGTTGGCGACGATCATGGTCTTGCCGTCGAGGAAGCGGTCGAACTCGGTGACGCCGCGCCACATGGTGATCCCACCGTGGGACAGCGGCCCCTGGTCGGGATGCAGGTGCGCGCGGACCGCCGAATGGATGCCGTCGGCACCGACCAGCACATCGGCACCGAGCGCCAGGGGCTTGCCGTGTCCGTCGCGGGCGCCGATCAGTACGCGGCCGTCGCGCTCTTCGATGCGCTCCACGCCGAGACCGGTGCGTACCGCCTGTTGGCCGAGACGCTCGCGCACCGCGGCGAGCAGGATCATCTGCAGTTCGCCGCGATGGATCGAGTACTGCGGATAGGCGTTGCCGGCTTCCACCCCGCGCGGCTCGGACCATACCGTGGCGCCGCTCTGGTCGATGTAGCGCAGCTCGTGGGTGGGGATGGCGGTGGCCGCCAGCGCTGGGCCGAGGCCCAGTTCGGCAAGGGCCTCGACCGCCGCCGGCTGGATATTGATGCCGACGCCAAGGGGGCGTATCTCGCTGCTGCTTTCCAGCAGCGTGACCTTGCCGATGCCGGCCTGGTGCAGGGCCAGGGCGCAACTGAGGCCGCCGATGCCGGCGCCGGCGATGAGGATATCGATGGGTTCGCTCATGGGTGCTTCCTTTTCTCGAGTGTTCGAATCGATGGGGGTTCGGCTGGGACGGATGACCGTTTACCGCGATGAAACGTCGGCGCAGCGGCGGATAACGCCGGTGGCGTTATTCGCCCTACGGCCCGACTACGGGGCCGCGGGACGCATATCCGCCGTGAAACGCCGGCGCAGCGGTGTCGTCACGGTTGCAGGTAGCGGTGCTTCCAGCCTCCTTCGTCGCGGTCGTAGCGCAGGCGCTCGTGCAGCCGCTCGGTGCCGTTGCCCCAGAACTCCACCGACTCCAGGCACAGTTCGAACAGGCAGTAGCCCGGCGGGCGCGGCAGCGGGCCGTCGGTTTCCGCCAGGCGCCGGGCTTCGGCGCGCAGGGCGTGGATGTCGGCGAGGGTTTCGCTCTGCCGCGAGGCGATCGACATCGGGTGGGTCTGGTACGGGCGGCTCAGCCACTGGGCGTCGGCGCGCTCGTCGGGCAGGCGTTCGGCGTGGCCGTTGAGGATGATCTGCTGGCTGCTCTCGCGCCAGTACAGCACCCCCGAGGCCCAGGGGTTCTGCGCCAGTTCGCGGCCCTTCTGGCTATCGGCGTGGGTGGCGAACACCACCCCGCGCTCGCCCAGCTCGGCGATCACCACGATCCGCGTCGACGGCCGGCCCTGCCCGTCGACCGTGGCCAGGGCCAGTGCCCGCGGCTCGCGCACGCCGTAGCGGCGGGCGCGTTCCAGCCAGTTGCGCAGCACCTCCATGGGGTTCGCCGGCGGCGCCTCGAACTCCGGGAAAGGGGCTTCGATGGTCCCGGTGAGGGACTCGGAAATGTTCGCGTTGACGCCCATCATGGCGTTCCTCCGTTCTGCCCGTTCACAGGTAGGCGCGGCCTTCGGCGAAGGCCGCGCCGTTGCCCGACACTTCCACCGCCGAGACCCGCTCGCCGGCACCCTCGGCGCGGGCGTACATGCGCGACGGCCGGCCAATCTCGACGCCCTGGAGGATCTCGATCTGCTGCCCGTAGGGAATCTGCCGGTGGCGCGCCAGGTGGATCGCCAGCGGCCCGGCGGCGGAACCGGTGGCGGCGTCCTCGACCACGCCGTAGGCCGGCGAGAACATGCGGCTGCGCCAGTGCCGCCCGGCGCCGGCGAAGCAGTTCACCGCCAGGTCCGGGAAGTCGCACAGCGCGCGGTGGTCGGGGTGCAGCGCGGACAGTGCGGCGACGCTCTCCAGGCCGACGAACACGTGGCGCGGGCCGTTGCGGTAGACCTCGATGGGAAAGGTCGAGCCCTTCAGGCCGAGGGCGGCGAGCAGCTCGGCCGGTCGGCTGAAGTGCTCCCAGGTGGGGATCGGCTGCTGCATGCTGCAGGCCACCACCTTGCCGTCCTGGCGCTCCAGGGCGAAGGGCACGGTGCCCATCCTGGTCTCCAGGAACAGCCTGTCCTTGTCGGTCTCGGCGCCCAGGGCGATGGCGGTGCCCAGCAGCGGGTGGCCGGCGAACGGCAGTTCGTTGACCGGGGTGAAGATGCGGATGCGCGCGTCGCCGTCCTGTTGCGGGCGGAGCACGAAGGTGCTCTCCGACAGGTTCATCTCCCGCGCCATGCGCTGCATGCGCTCGCCGCTGAGGTCGTCGCAGTCGAAGAACACCGCCACCGGGTTGCCTTGCAGCGGTTCGCTGGCGAAGGCGTCTATCACGACATATCTGTGCATGGGCTCTCCTGGCTCAGGGCCGCCGCTCGACCAGCGCGTGGCGCAGCAGGTCGGCGATGATGCGCGGACCCTCGCGGGTCAGCACCGATTCGGGGTGGAATTGCATGGAGGCGAAGCGCGGCCCGCGCAGGGCGTGGACCTCGCCGGTCTCGCGGTCGCGGCTGATCTCGATCGGGCCGACCTCGGGGATCTCGATGCGGTCCTGCAGGGCGCGCGCGGCGAAGGTGTTGTAGAAGCCGACGCGCTCGGCGGCGCCGAACAGGTCGATCTGTTTCTGCACGCCCTGGTTGGGCTCCTGCCGGCGTTGCAGGTCCAGGCCCAGGCACAGGCTCAGCACCTGGTGGCTCAGGCACACGGCGAGGAACGGCCGGCGCTCGCTGAGCAGCGAACGGATGGCCAGGTGCAGGTGGCCGATCTTCGGCTGGCCGATCTCGGTGGGGTTGCCCGGGCCGGGGCCCATGATCACCAGGTCGTAGCCGTCGAACGAGTACGGCTCCTGGAAGCCGCGCACGGTCACCGTCAGGCCCAGCGACTTGAGCTGCTTGGCGATCATCGAGGTGAAGGTGTCCTCGGCGTCGACGATCAGCACCTCGCGTCCGGACAGGTCGGCCTGCAACTGCTGGCGCTCGCTGGCGCCGCGCAGCCAGAAGTCGGCGATCGGCGCGTTGCGGCTGGCCAGCGCCGCCACCACGTGCGGGTGCGAGCCCAGGCGCTGCGGCGCCTGGCTCTTCAGCGCGGCGATCAGCCCGGAAGCCTTGGCCCGGCTTTCCGCCGCCTCGCCCAGGGGATCGGAGTGACGCACGATGGTTGAGCCGACGCCGATGCGCAGGCGGCCGTCGCTCTCGATCTCGGCGGTGCGGATCAGGATCGCCGAGTCCAGCGTGCGCCCGCCCTGACCATCGCCGCCGATCAGCGCCGCCACCCCGCTGTAGTAGCCGCGACCCTGAGGCTCGTAGCGGCGGATCACCCGGCAGGCGCTTTCCAGCGGGCTGCCGGTGACGGTCGGGGCGAACAGCGTCTCGCGCAGCACCTCGCGCACGTCGCGGTTGGTCTGGCCCTCGATGAAGTACTCGGTGTGCGCCAGGTGCGCCATCTCCTTGAGGTAGGGACCGAGCACCCGGCCGCCGTCCTCGCAGATCCGCGCCATCATCTTCAGCTCCTCGTCCACCACCATGTACAGCTCGTCGGCTTCCTTGCGGTTGTCGAGGAATTCCATGACCTCGGCCAGGTTCGGCCCGGCCGGCGGGTAGCGGTAGGTGCCGCTGATCGGGTTCATCACCGCCAGGCCGTCGCGCACGCTGATGTGTCGCTCGGGCGAGGCGCCGACCAGGGTGCGTTCGCCGGTGTGGACGATGAAGGTCCAGTAGGCGCCCTTCTCGCGCAGCAGCAACTGGCGGAAGAAACTCAGCGCGCTGGCCGTGGCGTAGCCGTCGATGCGCGCCTGGAAGCGCCGCTTGATCACGAAGTTGGCGCCTTCGCCGCGACCGATCTCGTCGGCGATGACCCGCCCGACCACTTCGGCGTAGGCCTCGTCGTCGAGGTCGAAAGCTTCCTCGCTCAGTTCCAGCGCCTGGTTCGGCAGCAGCGCCAGGGCCTGCTCCAGCGGCAGCAGTTCCTGCTCCAGAACCTTCAGCGCCAGCAGCGGCGTGCCGTCGTCGAGCGCCTCGAAGCCGCGCTCGGCGATCTGCCGGTAGGGAATCAGCGCCAGCAGGTCATGGCGCGGCAGGCCCGGGCCGGGCTCGTCCAGCGGCAGGTCGGCCAGGCCGTGCAGTTCGAGCGCCTCGCCGCGGATCACGTCGAGCAGGCCGGGGCCATTGCTTTCCGGGCGGTAGAGCAAGGCGAACGGCGCCGGCCGTTCGAGCAGGCGCTGCAACAGCGATGTGGGCAGGGCGTTCATTCCAGCACCTCATCGGTGGTGACCACCATCGCGCAGCGGCTGGCGGCGTACTCCAGGGCCATGCGGTGGTGCGCCTCGCTGAAGTCGGCGATGGCGTCGGCCACCAGGAACGGCTGGATGTCGTTGGAGTAGGCGTCGACCGTGGAGATCAGCACCCCGACGTGGGCGTATACGCCGCACAGCACCAACTGGTCGCGGCCGGCGGCGCGCATCCGCTGGAGCAGGTCGGAGTGGAAGAAGGCGCTGTAGCGCCACTTGGTCAGCAGCCAGTCGTCCGGCCCCGGCGCCAGCTCCTCGACCACCTCGCGGTCGGCCGGACTGGCGCGCATGCCCGGCCCCCAGAAGTCCTTGAGCAGACCGCGCTGCTCCTCGGTCATGCTGCCCGGCTGGGCGGTGTAGGCGATCTGCACGCCCTGCTCGACGCACCAGCGGCGCAGCCGCGCGGCGTTGGCCACCAGCCCGGCGCGCAGGCTCTCGGGCAGCGGGCGCAGGAAGTAGCGCTGCATGTCGTGCACCAGCAGCACCGCGCGCCGCGGCTCCAGGCTCCAGCGCGCCAGGTTGGCCGGCAGCTGCTGGGCGGTCGGCAAGGGATAGGCGGTGATTTCGGGAATGCCGCTCATGCCACGGTCTCCAGGGGGAAGGTTGCGCTCGGGATCGCTTCTGCGCCGGACCAGGCCATCACCGCGCTGAGCGCCTGCCAGGGGTTCAGCCGCGGATCGCAGAGGCTGGTGTAGTGCCGGCTGACCTGGTGCAGGCCGCTGGAATCGGCGACGCACTCGGTGACGTCGTCCGGGGTGGTCTCCAGGTGCAGCCCGGCGGCCACGCCGCCGGAGCCGGACACCGCCAGGCGGAACGCCGCCACCTCCTCGGCGATGCTGCGCACCAGGCGGGTCTTGTTGCCGCAGGGCGCGACGATGGTGTTGCCGTGCATCGGGTCGCTCAGCCAGATCACCGGGTGGCCGGCCGCGCGCACCGCTTCCACCAGCGGCGGCAGGCGCTCGCCGACCTTCTGCGCGCCCATCCGCGCGATCAGCGTCAGGCGCCCCGGCTCGCGGCGCGGGTCGAGGCGCTCGCAGAGCGCCAGCAACTGGTCGCGGCCGATCTCCGGACCGACCTTGCAGGCCACCGGGTTGAGCACCTCGGCCAGCAGCGCCACATGGGCGCCGTCGACCTGGCGGGTGCGCTCGCCGATCCACGGCCAGTGGGTCGAACCGAGATAGACCCGGCGCTGCTCGTCCTCGCGCAGCATCGACAGCTCGTAGTCGAGCAGCAGCATCTCGTGGCTGGTCCAGACCGGCGAGGCATTCGCCTCCTGCCCGGACGCGGCGTCCCAGCCCAGGTGGCGCATGATGTTGCGCGCCGCCGCGTAGCCCTTGAGGATCCGCTGCGGGTCGGCCCGGCGCTGCTCGGCATGGGCCTCGCGGCCGTTGACCATGTCGCCGCGATAGACCGGCAGGGTCTGCTCGCCGACCTGCTCGTGCGGCTTGGAACGCGGCTTGGCGTACTGCCCGGCGATGCGCCCGACGCGGATCACCGGCCGCCGGCCGGCCAGGCGCAGGGCGCCGGCCAGCAGTTCCAGCACGGCGGCCTTGCGCGCCACGTTCTCGGCATGGTGGTCGTCCATGTCCTCGGCGCAGTCGCCGCACTGCACCACCAGCGCCTCGCCGCGGGCGACCCGCGCCAGGGTCGCGCGCAGGGCCAGGATGTCGCCGGCGCGGATCAGCGCCGGACTGCCGCGCAGGTACGCCTGCACGTCGCGCAGGCGCGACGGATCGCCCCATTCGGGTTGCTGCAGCGCTTCGCAGCGCCGTACGCGTTGCAATAGATCGTCCATGGTGGGTCCCCCTTCGGCAGGAGATATCGTTTCGATCAAGTGGGAATGCCTTCGCGTTTTATTTCCGGGACCGGAATGCTCAAGGCGCGCAATTGTTGGAAGACGTTCATGAATTCGCGGTTGCGCTTGATCTTGCCGTCTTCAAGTTCGAAGGAATGCAGGAAGTGGTTTTCGTAATAACCTTCGGGATATCCGGGGAAAAGAATCTTGCCGTGACCGTCGCATTCGACCCAGAAATGATTGGGGTCGTCGGTTCCGAATATATTTATGTTGTACCACTCCCAATCGGGAAAGCACTTCAATGACCAGACGGCATGTTCCGCAAGTTTGTCTTTGCCACGAATGACGATGGGCGAGCCGGTATCGGTGGTCCATAAACCGCCACAGCCGTCCTCGACGAAAAGTTCATGGCGGCGCAGGCGATCCTGGCCTTTGGTATTCATGTACTTCTCGACGGTGGCGCGATTCTTTTCGCGAAGTTCGTTGGCATCGGTGAAACCGATTGGATTTGTCGTGTCAGGCATCGTCAATGCTCCTTGGCGGTAGATGTCATTCAAGTGGGAATACCGTCACGTTTTATTTGCGGAACGGCTATTCCCAATGCACGCAATTTCTGCATCGGGTTCATGAACTCGCGATTGCGTTTTATCCGGCCGTTCTCGAGTTCGAAGGAATGGATGTAGTGGTTCTCGCAATAGCCCTGCGGATACCCCGGGACCAGCGCCTTGCCGCGCCCGTCGCACTCGACCCAGAAGTGGTTCGGATCCTCGGTCTCGAAGATCCGCACGTTGTGCCACTCCCAGTCGGGGAAGCAGCGCTCGAGCCACTCGGCGAGCCGCCTGAGGCTCTCATGGCCCCGGAAGACCAGGGGTTCACCGCTTTCCGTGGTCCAGTTACCGGCGCAGCCGTCCTCGACGAACAGGCTGTGCCGCTGTAACCGTTCGGCCCCCTTCATGGCCATGTAGCGCTCCACCGTGGCGCGATTCAGGCGCCGCAGACGCTCGATGTCGAGGGGTGTTTCCCTGTACCGCTGACCGTTCATGCGCCGCCTCCGAGAGGGCTCTCCAGGTATGCCGGAGAAACTTTTCCCTCGCGGCATCGGTTATTCGCTGGCGCGCAGGAGTTCGTCGCTCGGTAAGGGAGCGATATTCGCTGGGCGCATTGTTTATACGTAGGGTGAAATTTCGCGTTACATATGTTCGCCTGTCGTTTCCAGTTTTCGAAAGGCAATAGGAGTTTCATCCAGGGTTTCTTTTGGAAACCTGTCGGTAATGGATTCGCAATGCTTTCGTTAAGGTGCGACAGACGAGGTCGCGAAGACTTTCAGCGTCATTCCGTGAAGTGTTTCAAATAGCCAGCATCCCTGGTCGCTGATGTGGATTGCATAAAACACAGAACGCTCGTACCGGCTCAACTACAAGATCTGGTAGGTGCCAGACAGGGTATGCGGGATTGCTAAGCTGATGCTTCCTGCAATGCCGGAGGTTGTAGCCAAGTTGTAATTTTATTCTTTCGGTACGCAGGAAAAGGCTCTGGAACAGGCAGTTGGAAAGTTCCAGGGTTGTTTCCGCAACGAGATCCAGGCAGCGCTGATCCGGGGGATGAGCGCATTTTTTCTCAAAGTTCCGAATGAACCGGGGTGTTCTGCGGTATTTCTCGCCGAGCGGGCAAGAAGTGCGAAATAGAGCGCTTGGGTACTTCTCGGGTTACGGAAATGTGTAACGAGAGAGAATAAAAGATGAATAATTCGAATCTTGCTGCTGCGCGTAATTTGATACAAGTTGTTACCGGGGAATGGAAGTCCCGTTGCGTCTACGTCGCTACGCGCCTCGGGCTGGCCGATCTGATCGAGAGCGGGATCGACAGCGACGAGACGCTGGCCGCCGCGGTCGGTTCCGATGCCGAGCGCATCCATCGACTGATGCGCCTGCTGGTGGCCTTCGAGATCTTTCAGGGCGATACCCGCGACGGCTACGCCAATACCCCCACCAGCCACCTGCTGAGGGATGTCGAGGGCTCCTTCCGCGACATGGTGCTGTTCTACGGCGAGGAGTTCCACGCCGCCTGGACGCCCGCCTGCGAGGCACTGCTCAGCGGTACCCCAGGCTTCGAGCTGGCGTTCGGCGAAGACTTCTACAGCTACCTCAAGCGCTGCCCGGATGCCGGCCGGCGCTTCCTGTTGGCGATGAAGGCGAGCAACCTGGCCTTCCACGAGATCCCCAGGCTCCTGGATTTCCGCGGGCGTAGCTTCGTCGACGTCGGTGGCGGTTCCGGCGAATTGACCAAGGCCATCCTGCAGGCCGAGCCCAGCGCCCGGGGCGTGATGCTCGACCGCGAGGGTTCCCTCGGCGTGGCCCGCGACAACCTCTCCAGCCTGTTGGCAGGGGAGCGCGTCAGCCTGGTGGGCGGCGACATGCTGCAAGAGGTGCCGTCCAACGGCGATATCTACCTGCTGTCGCGGATCATCGGCGATCTGGACGAAGCCGCCAGCCTGAGGTTGCTCGGCAATTGCCGCGAGGCGATGGCCGGCGACGGCCGGGTGGTGGTGATCGAGCGGACCATCTCGGCCAGCGAGCCGTCGCCGATGTCGGTGCTCTGGGACGTGCACCTGTTCATGGCCTGCGCTGGCCGCCACCGCACCACCGAGGAGGTGGTCGACCTGCTCGGGCGCGGCGGCTTTGCGGTGGAGCGGATCGTCGACCTGCCGATGGAAACCCGCATGATCGTCGCTGCCAGGGCCTGAATCGGAACTCTCAACGGTTGGCCCCGGCGGTTTCGCCGGCGGCCAGTTGGCCGGCGCCCGGCGCCAGGTCGCCGCTGCCCCAGCCGAGCGCCTTGTAGAGGGCGATGACGTTGACGAACGAGGCGGTCTCCGCCTGCGCCAGTTCCTCGCGGATCTGGTACAGCGCGCGCTGGTTCTCCAGCACCGCCAGGTAGCTGCCGGCGCCGGCGCGGTAGCGTTCGTTGGCGATCTCCAGGGCGTTCGCGCCATGGGTCGCGGACTGGAACAGGGCGACCAGCCGACGCTGGTGTTCGGCCAGTTGGTTGAGCGCGTTGCCGACGTCCTCCTGGGCCAGCAGCAGGGAGCGCTGGTAGCGCGCCAGCGCGGCGTCGGACTGCGCCTCGACGGCGCGCAGGCGCGCCCGTACGTTGCCCAGGCGGAACGCCGGCCAACTGACGCTGGGCGCCAGTTCGAAGGCGCGCGAGGCACTGCCGAGGTCGCCGCTGCGCAGGGCGAAGAAACCGATGAAGCCGCCCAGGTCGAGGCGCGGATAGAGTTCGGCGGTGGCCGCGCCGACGTCTTCGGTGCTCGCTGCCAGTTGCCGCTCGGCGCTGACTACGTCGGGGCGCTGGAGGATCAGGCGGTCGACGTCGCCCAGCGGCAGGTTCTTCGCCAATGGCGCGGCGCCGCTGCCGTCGAGGATCGGCGCGCCGCTGCCCGGCGCCTCGCCGCGCAGCACGTCGAGGCGGTAGCGGGCGCTCTCCAGCGCGGTCGTCAGTGGCGGAATCGCCGCTTCGCTGCGCAGCAGGTTGGCCTGGGCGTTCTCCACGTCCTCCGGCAGGCCGCTGCCCAGTTGCAGGCTGCTGCGGGTCAGCTCCAGGGTGTCGCGCCAACTGCGCACCTGGGCGCGCGCCACGTCCAGCCGGCGCTGGTAGCCCTGGATCTCGAAGTAGGCGCGGGCGGTGTCGGCGGCGATGCTCAGGCGTACCAGCCGGAGGTCGGCGTCGGCCGCTTCGGCGCGGGCCAGGGCGGCGTCGGAAAGTCGGCCGAGGCGACCGAACAGGTCGATTTCCCACTGCGCGTCGAAGCCGGCGCGGTAGCTCTCCGCCAGGCGCCGGCGCGGCTCGCCGTCGTAGTCCAGCTGTTGTTCGATGCTGCGGTTGTAGCCGGCCTGGCTGGTGACCTGCGGCAACTGGTCGAGCCAGCGATCGTCGAACAGCGCGCGGGCGCTGCGCAGGTTGGCGCGGGCCTCGCGGATGTCGTGGTTGCGCGCCAGCGCCTGGTCGACCAGGCGCACCAGTTGCGGATCGTCGAAGAAGCTCCACCAGGGCGCTTCCCGCCGCTCGCCGGAGAACTCGCCGAGGTGCTCGCTGGCGACGCGTGGCGGCGGCGACTGCGGACGCTGGTAGTCGGGGCCGACGCTGCAGGCGGCCAGGCCGGTGCCGACCGCCAGGGCCAGCGCCAGGCGCGAAAGGTTCGGGTAGGAGCGCTTCATGCCTTGTTCACCAGCAGATCGGCCTCGGCCAGTTGCCGGCTGCGCGGGCTCTTGTCGACTTCCGCGTGGTTGCGCGCCAGCAGGGTATAGACGGTGGGCAGCACGAACAGGGTGAAGAGGGTGCCGACCAGCATCCCGGAGACGATCACCACGCCCAGGCCGAAGCGGCTGGCGGCGCCGGCGCCGCTGGCGAAGAGCAGCGGCACCAGGCCGAAGACCATTGCCGCGGTGGTCATCAGCACCGGCCGCAGGCGGATCTGCGCGGCGCGCAGGATCGCCGCGCGGCGGTCGAGGCGCTCGTGGAGTTGCAGTTCGTTGGCGAACTCGACCATGAGGATGCCGTGCTTGCTGATCAGGCCGATCAGGGTGACCAGGCCGATCTGCGTATAGATGTTCATCGTCGCGTAGCCCAGCGCCAGCGGCAGCAGCGCGCCGCAGATCGACAGCGGCACGGTGATCAGGATGATCAGCGGGTCGGCCAGGCTCTCGTACTGCGCGGCGAGCACCAGGTAGATCACCACCAGGGCGGCGAGGAAGGCGAACACCAGGGTGTTGCCTTCCTGGGTGTATTGCCGCGAGTCGGATTGCCAGTCGTGGCTGAAGCCGGCCGGCAGGCCGCGCGCCACGTCGTCGAGGAAGGCCACCGCCTGGCCCATGGAGACGCCGGGCGCAGGGATCGCCTGGAGGGTCGCGGCGTTCTGCTGGTCGAACTGGATCAGCTTGTTCGGTTCGACCTGAAGCTCCACCCGGACCACCGTCGACAGCGGCACCAGGTTGCCGTCCTGGGTGCGCACGAACTGTCGTGCCAGCGCTTGCGGAGTGAAACGCTGGTCGCGCAGGCTCTGTGGGATCACGTCGTAGGAGCGGCCCTCCATGCCGAAGCGGTTGACGTAGTTCTCGCCCACCAGCACCGCCAGCGACTCGCCGATGTCCTGCATGCGGATGCCCAGGCTGTTGGCCTTGGCGCGGTCGATGCGGACCTGGACCACCGGGTTGTTGTAGTCGAGGTCGCTGTCGACCACCACGAACAGCCCGCTCTGTCGGGCCTTCTGCTTGATCTCTTCCATGGTCCGGTAGAGCACCGGATAGTCCTGCGGGCTGCGCAGCACCATCTGCACCGGCAGGCCGCCGGTGGAGCCGGGCAGGGCGGCCAACTGGAAGGCGAAGATGCTGCTGCCCTCGACGTCGCCGACCTTGCCTTGCAGCTCGGACTGGATCGCCGAGGCGTCGCGCTCGCGTTTTTCCCAGGCCGCCAGGTTGATCCCGCCGAAGCTCGCCGCCGGTCCGTCGGTGCCATTGATGATCCAGGTGCTCACGGTTTCCGGGATGCTGGTGTAGACCTGGTCGAGCTTGCGCGCGAACAGTTCGACGTAGTCGAGGTTGGCGTGCTGCGGCGCCTTGATCGCGGTGAGCACCGCGGCCTGGTCCTCGGTCGGCGCCAGTTCGCGCTTGGGCATCGAATACAGCAGCGGCAGGCTGATGCACACCAGCAATGCCAGGCCGCCGGTCAGCCAGCGGTGGCCCAGGGAGAACTCCAGGACCTGCCCGTAGCGCCGCGTCAGGCCGCCGAAGAACCACTCGGCGGCGCGGCCCATGCGCCCCTCGTTCTGGTGTGCCTGGAGCAGCAGCGAACTCATCACCGGCGACAGGGTCAGCGCCACCACCCCGGACACGATCACCGCGCCCGCCAGGGTCAGGGCGAACTCGCGGAACAGCGCGCCGGTGAGGCCGCCCATCAGGCCGATGGGGGTGTACACGGCGGCCAGGGTGATGGTCATGGCGATCACCGGGCCGGCCACTTCGCGGGCGCCGATCAGCGCCGCCGCCACCGGCGACTTGCCTTCCTCGATGTGGCGGTGGACGTTCTCCACCACCACGATGGCGTCGTCCACCACCAGCCCGATGGCCAGCACCATCGCCAGCAGGGTCAGCAGGTTGACGCTGAAGCCGAAGGCCAGCATCAGCGCGGCGGCGCCGAGCATCGACAGGGGAATGGTCGCCACCGGGATCAGCACGCTGCGCAGCGAGCCGAGGCAGAGGTAGATCACCAGCACCACGATCAGCAGCGCTTCCACCAGGGTCCGCACCACCTCGTCGATGGAGGCCTGGATGAAGCGCGAAGTCTCGTAGGCGAGGTCGACGCGGACATCCGGCGGCAGGGTCTTCTGGATCTCCGGCAGCAGCTTGCGGATGCCGTCGACGATCACCAGCGGGTTGCCGGTGGGCGTCGGGAACAACCCCAGGTGCACCGCCGGGTCGCCGTCCATCAGTGCGCTGGTCTCGGTGGCCGCGGCGCCCAGTTCGACGGTACCGACGTCGCGCAGGCGCACCAGGCCGTTGCCATCGTTGCGGATGACCATCTCGCGGAAGTCGTCGACGTTGGTCAGGTCGGTGTTGACCCGCACGTTGGACAGCACGTACTGCCCCTTCACCATCCCCGGCGCCGCCTGGTAGTTGTTGCGGCGGATCGCCTCGGCCACGTCGGAGGCGGTCAGGCCGCGCCCGGCGAGGCGGTCGGCGTCGAGCCAGAGGCGCATGGCCAGGCGCTGGCCGCCAAAGGTCTGGACCTTGGCCACGCCGTCGATGGAAGAGAACATCGGCTCGACCACCCGCGACAGGTAATCGGTCAACGCCGGGATCGGCAGGGTTTTGCTGGAAAAGCCGACGTAGGCTACCGCGGTGGTCTCGCCGGAAGAGCGTTCGATCACCGAGTCGTAGGCACGCTCGGGCAGCTTGTAGCGCACCGAGTTGACCTTGGCCATGGTCTCGGTCATCGCCTGGGTCGAATCACGGTTGAGCAGCATGCGGATGGTCACCACGCTACGCCCCTGCACCGAGGTCGAGGAAAGGTAGTCGATGCCCTCCACCGACGACACCGCCTGGGCGATCGGCTGGGTGACGAAGCCCTGCATGAGATCGGCGGAGGCGCCGGGGTACTCGGTGGTGACGGTGATGGTCGAGCTTTCCAGCAGCGGGTACTGGCGGATCGGCAGCTTGCCCAGGGAGAACAGGCCGAGCAGCAGGATCAGCGTGCTGACCACCAGCGCCAGCACCGGCCGGCGAACGAACAGGTCGGTAAAGGTCATCGCGGGGTTCCTTCAGCGGCCGGCGACCGGCACGGGGGGCGCGGCGCTGCTCAGGGTGTCTTCCTTGACCGGTTCCACGGCCATCCCGTCGCTCAGGTTGATCTGTCCGGAAGTCACTACCCGGTCGCCCTCGGCGAGGCCCTGGAGGATTTCCACGCGACCGTCCCAGCGCTCGCCGATCCGCACCGAGACGCGCTTGGCGCTGAGCGGCCGGTCGCCTTCCTGGTGGGCGACGAACACGGTGTCGCCGTAGGCGGTATAGGTGACCGCGGTTTCCGGCACGCTCAGCGACGGCGCGTCGGCTTTGCGCGAGACCCGGATGCTGGCGAACATGCCGGCGGCGAGGAGGCCTTCGGGGTTGTCCAGCAAGGCCTGGACCTGCACCGTGCGCGACTTGCCGATCAGCGGGTCGATGGCGCTGATGCGCGCCGGGAAGCTGCGCCCCGGATAGGCGTCGACCAGGACCTCGAGGGGCTGGCCGAGCTTCAGCTCGGGGCTGGTGCTTTCGTCCAGGGAGAAATTGCTTTTCAGGGTCCGCGCATCCACCAGGCTGGCCACCGGCTCGGCGACGCCGAGGTACTGGCCGAGGTGCACGCGGCGGATGCCGAGCTGGCCGGAGAAGGGCGCGCGGATCGCCTTCTGGTCGATCAGCGCCTGGGTCTGGCGCACCGCGCCGAGCGCCATGTCGCGGGCGGCGACGGCGTTGTCCAGCTGTTCCTGCGAGGCGACGTTGCGCTCTACCAGCTTGCGCGCACGGGCATGGAGGATCTCGGCATTACGCAACTGCGCCTTGAGACGGATCAGCTCGGCCTGTTCCACCGCGTCGTTGAGTTGCACCAGCAACTGCCCTTGCTGCACCTGCTGGCCCGATTCGAAGGCGATGCGGGTGATCCGTCCTGCCGCTTCGGCGGCCACCTGGACCTGGCGACCGGCCTCCAGCTCGCCGACGCCATCGAAGACGCGCGGCACCACCCGCCGCTCCACCGAGGCGAGGGCGACCTTCACCGGCGGGTAGCCGGCGAAACCGCCGGCGTCTTTCTTCGCCGAGCCGGTGGCGTAGACGGCGATGCCGATAACCGCCGCGCAGATGAGCGCGGCACTGGCGATCAGGACGGGTTTCTGCATGATCGCCTCAGGCCTTCTGGTAGGTGGCGGCCACGGAGACGTCCTGGCGCAGCCGCTGGCGTTGCGCGCTGGCGATGGCCGTGGCGATCAGGCCGCCGATCACCGCGATGTGCTCGAGGGCGAAGAACATCGCCAGCTTGGCTTCGACGCCGGTCTTGCTCCAGAAGGTGTGGACGATGAGGATGGTCAGCAGCAGGAACACCGCCAGCGCCCCGGCGCCGAGCCATAGCTTGCGGTCCAGCAGGACCAGCGCGGAGCCGGCCAGCAGGGTCACGGCGGTGGCGATGTTGAACAGCCAGGCCGGCTCCAGGCCGGCGGCGCGCATTTCCTCCAGGCTGGCCTGATAGTCGAACAGCTTCGCCAGTCCCGAGGCGACGAACATCAGGGCCAGGCAGATCCGGGCGGTCAGCCAGAGCCAGTTGCTTTCGAGCGAGTTATCGATGAAGCGCTGCATGGGTCGTTCCTTGTGCTGGTCGCCATCCGGCGCCGCGAAGCGGCCGTGGGGGCGGTTCGTGGTCCTGGGGAAACGGGGCGGTATGACCGCAGCGGGGACTATAAAACCTCAAGTTAAGTTGAGGTCAAGGGCGTCTGTGATTAGCGCTGTAGGCCTTGCTGGGCGTGGATTTCAGGTGGATTCGTTGGTGCCGCGGGACGGTGGGATGAGGGGCTGACGATTGGTCGCGGGGACTATTAGGGGAGGGGCTGGGTGTAGCTTGCGGGCAACCCGTCGCGACGGTTCCCCCTGGAGCGAGACGCCTTCGCGGCATCACTGTCGCTCGACCCGCTGCGCGACGATTCGACCTCCTGCCGGGGCGAGTTAGCTACCCCATCGTCTGGAGGGCAAGCATGACAAACCTCTACGTGGCGGATCCTGGTTCCGTAGGGCGAATAACCGCTTGCGGTTATCCGCCGGTTCTTCGGGACAGCGGCGGATAACGCCCCTGGCGTTATTCGCCCTACAGGACTTGCCGTATGTGGGCGGAAGCTCCATGCCTGTGGGCCTCGGAGCCAGGGCGGGCTTCGGCTCTGGCTCCGTAGTGCGGATGACCGCTTAGCGCCGATCCGCCGGCCCAGCGGCGTATCGGCGGATGGCCGAGCGCAAGGTCACGGCACCGCCACGAAGCGCAGATCGCTCGGTGACCCCACCTCGACGCTTTGCAGCGTCTTGCCCACCTGGCCGCTCTGCGGATCGCGGGCGAACACCCGCAACTGGTCGCTGTTCTGGTTGGCCACGAGGACGAAGCGCCCGCCGGGCGAGAAAGCGAATTCGCGCGGCTCGGTGCCTTCCACCGAGCGCCGTTCGACGAAACGCAACTGGCCGCTGGCCGGGTCGACGGCGAAGGTCACCAGTTGGTTGTCGTCTCCGCGATTGAGCACGCCGAGGAAGCGGCCGTCGGCGGACAGGTGCAGGGCGCCGGCGCCGACTTTGCCCTGGAAGCCGGCAGGCGCCAGGTCGTGGGTCTGCAACTGACGCAGGCGGCCATTGCCCTCATGGGCGAACACCATCACCTGGCCGCTCAGTTCCAGGGTCAGGTAGGCGAAACGCCCGTCGGCGCTGAAGATCAGATGGCGCGGGCCGCTGCCGGGCGGGGTCGGGACGAATGCCGGATCGGCCGCCTGCAGCGGACGTTCGGCCTGTTCCGGGGCGTAGCGGTAGACGAATACCTTGTCGGCGCCGAGGTCGGGGGCGAACAGGTACTGGCCGTCGGGCGAGGACACCACCGAGTGCACATGACCGGAAACCTGGCGCGGATGCACCTTGCTGGCCTGGTGCGACTCCACCTGCACCACCGGCGCCAGCGAGCCGTCCGCGCGCACCGGCAGTACCGCCACCGAACCTTCCGGCTGTACCGAGTAGTTGGCGACGAACAGGTAGCGACCGTCGTGGCTGAGGCTGCTGTAGGTCGGATGATCGCCGAGGGTCTGGACCTGGCTGATCTGTTGCAGGCGGCCGCTGATCGGATCGAAACGGTAGGACGTGGCGCGACCGACGGTATCGCCCTTGCCGCCCCGTCCGTTCTCGTTGACCACGAACAGAGTGCGTTGGTCCGGGGCGAAGGTCAGGTACGAGGGGTTGCTGGTATGGGCCACGCGCAGCGGGCCTTTCACCGAGCCGTCGGCGCCGTCGAAGCGGTATACCTGGATGCCTTCGCTGGAGCCTTCGGTATAGGTCCCCACCAGCAGGTTGTAGAGGCTGGCGGCCTGGGCCTGGGGCGCCACGCCGGTGAGCGGCGCGAGGGCCAGCAGGCAGAGGGTGGGCAGTCTTCTCATGGGCAACTCCTTGGCTCGCTATTGTTCTGATGGCTCGGGGTTGGACCGGAGCCAGGCCGTTGGGTTCGCCCCTGGCCGCTCAGTCGCCGGCCTGGCCCAGCAGGCCGCGCCAGCGTTCGAAGGCGGCGGTCGCGTAGCCTTCGCGCCAGACCAGCCAGGTGTCTACTTCGGCAAGGGGCAGGCTGCGCAGCGGCGGTGTGCCGAGCAGTTGCAGCACCGAGCGCGGCAGCACGCCAACACAGGCGCCGGCGGCGACGCAGGCGAGGATCGCATGGTAGGAGCCGACTTCCTGCACCGTCAGCGGCGTGCCCAGGCTGTCTTCGGCCAGTTGCCGGTAGGTGCAGCCACGGGCGAAGCCGGCCAGGGTGCGCAGGCGCACCTCGGCGACGTCGTGGACCGGCGGGTGTTCGGCCGGCAGGATCATCAGCAGTTCCTCGCGGAACAGCGGCTCGCCGCGCAGGCCGCTGCCATCGAGTTCGCCGGCCCAGCCCGGGCCGGCGGCCACCAGCGCGCAGTCCAGGCGCCGCGCCCGCACCCCATCGAACAACGCGCGACTGGTGCCGGTGGAGACTTCCAGGGCGACCCGCGGACAGGCCTTGTGATAGCTCGCCAGCAGCGCCGGCAGGCGGCTGGCCGCGGTGCTTTCCATGCTGCCCAGGCGCAGGCGCCCGCCGGGCTCGGCGGGATGCATCGACTGACGCGCCTCGTCGGCGAGAGCCAGCAACTGCTCGGCGTAGGCGAGGAATTCGCTGCCGCGTTCGGTCAGGCTCATGCGCTTGCCGTCGCGCAGGAACAGTTCGACGCCCAGGTCCTCCTCGAGCTGGCGGATCCGCGTGGTGACGTTCGACTGCGCTCGCTGCAACTGCTGAGCGGCGCGGGTGACGCTGGCTTCGTGGGCGACCGCGCGGAAGATTTCGAGGGAGGAAAGGTCCATCGATCTATCTCTTTATGAGAATGAATTGTTAAAAATATTCTTTTATGAAGATATATTGGTCAAGCGTCGGCCGACGCGGTGTCGTCCGACCGGGAGAGGGAATCGCCATGACTGACCGCTTCACGCGCCTGCTCGGCATCCAGCAGCCGATCATCCAGGCACCCATGCTCGGCGTCTCCACGCCGGCGCTGGCCGCCGCCGTATCGAACGCCGGCGGGCTCGGTTCGATCGCCATCACCGGTAGCGCCGCCGAGAAAGGCCGGGCGCTGATCCGCGAGGTGCGCGGGCTGACCGACAAGCCGTTCAACGTCAACCTGTTCTGCCACCGCCCGGGGCAGGCCGACCCGGCCCGCGAGCGCGCCTGGCTGGACTACCTGAAGCCGCTGTTCGCCGAGTTCGGCGCCGAGCCGCCGGCGCGCCTGAACAACATCTACCTGAGCTTCCTCGAAGACCCGACTCTGCTGCCGATGCTGCTGGAAGAGCGGCCGGCGGCGGTCAGCTTCCATTTCGGCGCGCCGCCCCGCGACCAGGTTCGCGCGTTGCAGGCGGCGGGCATCCGCGTACTGGTCAGTGCCACCACGCCGGAGGAAGCGGCTCTGGTGGAGGCCGCCGGCGCCGATGCGGTGGTCGCCCAGGGCATCGAGGCCGGTGGCCATCGCGGGGTGTTCGAGCCGGAGCGCGGCGACGCCGCCATCGGCACCCTGGCGCTGGTCCGCCTGCTGGCGGCGCGCGGTTCGCTACCGGTGGTCGCTGCCGGCGGGATCATGGACGGACGGGGCATCCGCGCCGCCCTGGAGCTGGGCGCGAGCGCCGTGCAGATGGGCACCGCCTTCGTCCTCTGTCCGGAGTCCTCGGCCAACGCCGCCTACCGCGAGGCGCTGAAGGGGCCGCGCGCGGCGCGCACCGCGCTGACCGTGACCATGTCCGGGCGCAGCGCCCGCGGCCTGCCCAACCGGATGTTCTTCGATGCCGCCGCGCCTGGAGTGCCGCCCTTGCCGGACTATCCGTTCGTCTACGACGCGACCAAAGCGTTGCAGACCGCCGCTCTGGCTCGCGGCAACCATGATTTCGCCGCCCAGTGGGCCGGCCAGGGCGCGGCGCTGGCGCGGGAGCTGCCGGCCGCCGAACTGCTGTGCACGCTGGTCGAGGAACTGCGCGGCTGAGGGAGGCCGTTCGCTGCGCGCGACGATGACTGTCTCTGTTCAGTTACCCCTGTGTTGTGCTTTTCTGCCTCCAGCACTGGAACGACAGGTGGAACATGGGACAGGACAAGTTGAAGGTCGCCGTTCTCTTCGGCGGCAGCAGTGAGGAACGGGACGTCTCCATCGCCAGCGGCGCGCAGGTGATCCAGGCGTTGCGCAGCGCCGGCCACCAGGTGCTGGCGGTGGATACCGCCAGCGGCCTGCTCGGCGCGGAGGAAGAGCGCCGCCTGCTGGCGAGCAAGGTCAAGGAGGTCCCGCCGGACTCCGACTCGCTGGCGATCATCCGCAGCGGCAAGCAGAGCCTGCTGAGCGCCGGCGAACTGGCTGGGGTCGACGTGTTCTTCCTCGCCCTGCACGGCGGCACCGGCGAGGACGGCACCCTGCAGGCGCTGCTGGATGCCGGCGGTTTCGCCTATACCGGCAGCGGCCACCTGGCCAGCGCCATGGCGATGGACAAGGACGTGGCCAAGCGCCTGTTCCTCGCCGCCGGGGTGGAGACCGCCAGTTGGCTGATGGCGCCGGCCTCGGAAGAGGCGGTGCGCGAGCAACTGGGCTTCCCCCTGGTGGTCAAGCCGAACAGCCAGGGCTCCACCGTGGGGCTGTCCATCGTGCATTCCCAGGCCGAATTGCAGCCGGCCATCGAGCTGGCCGGGCGCTATGGCGACGAGGTGATGCTGGAGCGCTTCGTCGCCGGCCGCGAGGTTACCGTCGGGGTGCTCGACGACCAGGCGCTGCCGGTGGGCGAGATTCTCCTCGGTGGCCAGGAAGTCTTCGACTACGAACACAAGTACCAGGCCGGCGCGGTGCGCGAGGTGTTTCCCGCCGACCTGCCGCCGGCGATCGCCGCCGAGGCCCAGCGTCTGGCGCTGAAGGTACACCGGGCGCTGAAGCTGAGCGGCTACAGCCGCACCGACTTCCGCCTCGACGAACAGGGCCGGCTCTGGTGCCTGGAGGTCAATACCCTGCCGGGCATGACCGCCACCAGCCTGCTGCCGCAGGCCGCGGCGGCGGCCGGGATCGGTTTCGCCGAACTCTGCGAGCGGATCTGCCGGCTCGGCATCGAGCGCTGCAAGGGCGCGCGCAAGGCGCGTTCCTGATTCCCGCGGCCCGCCGCCGGGGCGGGCCGCGCCTTTCGCTCAGGCCTCGAGGTTCTCGACCCGCTCGAGGGTGTCGTAGAGGCTGTAGCGCTCCTGTTCGTCGCGTCGCACCCGGCCCATGGCGACGCACGGATCATGGGTGAAGACCAGTCGGCCGTTGCGGGCGATGAGGCTGTCCAGCAGGCGTTCCTTTTCCTCGATCAGGCCTTCCGGGAAGCGGTCGTAGCCCATGGTCAGCGGCAGGTGTACCCAGGGTGCGCCGGGGATCAGGTCGCCGCTGAATACCACCGGGCCGTCGGGCATGGCGATCTCCGGGAGCATCTGGCCCGGGGTATGGCCTTCGCTGAAATGGAAACGCCAGCCCTCGCCCAGATGCGCCGAGCGCTCGCCGTCGTCGAGCAGCTCCAGGCGTCCGCTGGCCTGCAGCAGGTCGAGCAGTTCCGGCACGAACGAGGCGCGGTCGCGCGGGTGCGGCTGGCGCGCGCGCTGCCAGTGGCGGCGGCCGCTGACGAAATGCGCGTTGGGGAACAGCAGGCGCGCCGGCTGGCCTTCTTCCCAGGCGGCGAGCAGGCCGCCGGCGTGGTCGAAGTGCAGGTGGGTGAGCAGCACCACGTCGATGTCGGCGTCGTCCAGGCCGACCGCGGCGAGGCTGTCGAGCAGTACGTGGCGCTCTTCCTGGACGCCGTAGCGCTGGCGCAGGGCGGGCGGGAAGAACGCGCCGATGCCGGTCTCCACCAGTACGTTGCGCTCGCCGTCGCGCACCAGCAGGGCACGGCAGCCGAGGTCGATGCGGTTCTCCGCATCGGGCTGCATCCAGCGTGACCAGAGCGCGCGCGGGGCATTGCCGAACATGGCGCCGCCGTCGAGTTTCTGGCTGTTGCCGAGGAGGGTGGTGAGGGTTCGCATGGATATGTCCTTGTTCCTGGTCTAGCGAATTACCGGCGGTTGCGTCGTTTTTCAAGAATGCCTGGCCGGCTTCCCGGGCGTCGTAGGGCGAATAACCGCTTCGCGGTTATCCGCCGTTATCGCGGGCTGTCGGCGGACAGCGCGCTGCATGCTGTCCCGAAAAAAACACGCGGCCCACGGGCCGCGCGACAACGCTCGACGGAAGCTTCAGAACTGTTCCGCCTCCAGGCCGTACAGGCTTTCGCTGCCGGCTTCGACGGCGGCGGCGAGGGAGTGCACGCGGGGCAGGATGCGGGCGAAGTAGAAGCGCGCGGTGGCCAGCTTGCCGTCGTGGAACGCCGGGTCGGCCTCGCGCTGGCGCAGCGCGGCGGCGGCCATGCGCGCCCAGAGGTAGGCGTAGGCGGTATAGCCGAACAGATGCAGGTATTCCACCGAGGCTGCGCCGATCTCGCGCGGGTCGTTGCCGGCGCGGGCGACGATGCCCTGGGTGAGGTTGTCCAGCAGGTCCAGGGCGGTCAGCAGCGGGGTGACGAACTCCGCCAGTTCGGCGTTGGCGCCGGCGGCGAAGGTTCGCACCTCGCGGCTGAAGATGGAGAGGAACAGCCCGCCGTTGGCGACCACCTTGCGGCCCATCAGGTCGAGCGCCTGGATGCCGTTGGTGCCTTCGTAGATCTGCGCGATGCGTACGTCGCGCACCAGTTGCTCCTGGCCCCATTCGCGGATGTAGCCGTGGCCGCCGAACACCTGCTGGCCGAGCACGCAGCTCTCCAGGCCGGTATCGGTGAAGAAGGCCTTGGCCACCGGGGTCAACAGGGCCACCAGGGCTTCGGCCTGGCTGCGTTCTTCCTGGTCCTCGGCGTACTTGGCCAGGTCGAGCTGCTGCCCGACATAGGTGGAAAAGGCGCGGCCGCCCTCGGTCAGCGCCTTCATGGTGAGCAGCATGCGGCGCACGTCGGGGTGCACGATGATCGGGTCGGCGGCCTTGTCCCTGGCCACCGGGCCGGTCGGCGCGCGGCTTTGCAGGCGCTCGCGGGCGTAGGCGACGGCGCTCTGGTAGGACATCTCGGCGCAGCCGATGCCCTGGATGCCGATGGACAGGCGCTCGTAGTTCATCATGGTGAACATCGCCGCCAGGCCCTTGTTGACTTCGCCGACCAGCCAGCCGCTGGCGCCGTCGAAGTTCATCACGCAGGTGGCCGAGGCCTTGATCCCCATCTTGTGCTCGATGGAGCCGCAGTGCACCGCGTTGCGTGCGCCGAGCGCGCCGTCGTCGCCGACCAGGAACTTCGGCACCAGGAACAGCGAGATGCCGCGCGAACCGGCCGGCGCGTCGGGCAGCTTGGCCAGCACCAGGTGAATGATGTTCTCGGTGAGGTCCTGCTCGCCGCCGGTGATGAAGATCTTCGTCCCGCTGATCCTGTATGAACCGTCGGCCTGCGGCTCGGCCTTGGTGCGGATGATGCCCAGGTCGGTGCCGGCATGCGGTTCGGTCAGACACATGGAGCCGGCCCAGGTGCCGGCGTACATGTTCGGCAGGTACCTGTTCTTCAGCTCCTCGCTGCCGTGCGCATCGAGGGCCAGGCAGGCGCCGGCGGAAAGGGTCGAGTAGAGGCTGAAGCTGGCGTTGGCCGCGTACATCATCTCCTCGAACTGCACTGCCAGCATCTTCGGCATGCCCATGCCGCCATGGGCCGGATTGCCGGTGAGGCCGACCCAGCCGCCCTCGGCGTAGGTCGCGTAGGCCTCGCGGAAGCCGGCCGGGGTGCGCACGGCGCCGTCCTGCCACTGCGCGCCTTCTTCGTCGCCACTGCGGTTGAGCGGCGCGAGCAGGCCGCCGGTGACCTTGGCCGCTTCCTCGAGGATGGCGTCGGCGGTGTCGGCGTCGATCCGCTCGGCCAGTCGCGGCAGGCGCTGCCACAGGGCGGGGGCGTCGAACACGTCGTTGAGCAGGAAGCGCATGTCGCGCAGCGGGGCGTTGTATTCAGGCATTGCACACCTCGTCGGTGAACGGCCGGCGGGACGGCCGCAGGTACAGGGTTGCCCGTGCGCATCCTGCCTACGGCCGCCGTGGCACGGCCGCTGCACGGGCAATTCGGCTGGCGGCGCTCAGAGGGCGGCGGCCCACTCGCGCAGCACGTATTTCTGGATCTTGCCGGTGGAGGTCTTCGGCAGTTCCGAGAACACCACGGTACGCGGAATCTTGAACGCGGCCAGGTGTTCGCGACAGAACGCGACGATCTCGCTCTCGGCGAGCCCCTGATGATCGCTCTTCAGGGTAATGAACGCACAGGGCGTTTCCCCCCACTTTTCGTCGGGCCGCGCCACCACCGCCGCCTCCAGCACCGCCGGGTGGCGGTAGAGCACGCCCTCCAGTTCGATGGTGGAGATGTTTTCGCCGCCGGAGATGATGATGTCCTTGAGCCGGTCGCGGATCTCGATGTAGCCGTCCGGATGGCAGACCGCCAGGTCGCCGGTATGGAACCAGCCGCCGGCGAAGGCTTCCTCGGTGGCGCTGGGATTCTTCAGGTAGCCCTTCATCACGGTATTGCCGCGCATGAAGATCTCGCCGATGGACTGGCCGTCGCGCGGCACCGGCTCGAGGGTCTTCGGGTCGGCCACCATCACCCCTTCGAGGGTCGGGTAGCGCACGCCCTGGCGCGACTTGATCGCGGCGCGTCGCTCTAGCGGCAGGTCGTCCCACTCGCCGTGCCAGGCGCAGACCGTGACCGGGCCGTAGACCTCGGTGAGGCCGTAGACATGGGTGACGCGGATGCCCATCTCTTCCACCGCGCCGATCACCTTGGCCGGTGGCGCGGCGCCGGCGACCATGGCATGCACCGGGTGGTCGATGGCGGCCTTGGCCGAGTCGGGCATGTTGATCAGGGCGTTGAGCACGATGGGCGCGCCGCACAGGTGGCTGACCTGGTGCTCGCGGATCAGGGTGAGGACCTTTTGCGGATCGACCCGCCGCAGGCAGACGTGGACGCCGGCCAACGCGGTCACCGTCCACGGATAGCACCAGCCGTTGCAGTGGAACATCGGCAGGGTCCAGAGGTACACCGGGTGCTGGCCCATGGACCAGGTCATCTGGTTGCCCAGCGCGTTCAGGTAGGCGCCGCGGTGATGGTAGACCACGCCCTTGGGGTTGCCGGTGGTGCCCGAGGTGTAGTTCAGCGAGATCGCCTGCCACTCGTCCCGGGGCCATTCCCAGGCGAACTGCGGGTCGCCCTCGGCGAGCAGCGCCTCGTAGTCCAGTTCGCCAACCGGGCGGCCTTCGCCATACTCGGGGTCGTTGACGTCGACCACCAGCGGCGGGTGGTCGAGCATACCGATGGCGGCATGGATCACCTCGTGGAATTCGTAGTCGGTGATCAGCACCTTGGCTTCGCCGTGTTGCAGCATGAAGGCGATGGCTTCGGCGTCGAGGCGTACGTTGAGGGTGTTCAGCACCGCGCCGATCATCGGCACGCCATAGTGCGCCTCGAGCATCTCGGGGATGTTCGGCAGCATCACCGCCACCGTGTCGCCCTGGCCGATGCCGCGCCCGGCCAGGGCCGAGGCCAGGCGTCGGCAGCGTTGGTAGGTCTGCGCCCAGTCGCGGCGGATGTTGCCGTGGATCACCGCGGGGTAGTGCGGATAGACGCTGGCGGTGCGCTCGATGAAGCTCAGCGGCGTCAGGGCGATGTGGTTGACGGCGGCGGGCGCGAGACCCTGTTCGAAGATCGACATGAAGAGTACCCCGTGGCTGATTGTTAGCTCTGTTCTGGGTAAGGGTCACGATCTGCCGCGCGCGGAGAGACTGCGTCGAAAACGGCTGGTTTCTCTGGCTCGGCAGATCGTGAACAGCTTCCAAGGACCAGGCGAAGCGCTCCTTGGGTTGGGGCGATTTATAGCAACGATGAAAAATATATGGAAGTTAAACCATAAGCTTATAGTATAAATGCCATATAAGTTCCCAGGATCATCTTCCGCCCATGAGTCCGCTTCCCGCTTCGCCTGCCCTCAACAGCCTCCTGCGCCTGCTGCGCGAGGGCGCGCCGCTGGTCGAGCGGGTCGGTGCGCTGCGCCGCTTGCTGCTCGAACATCCGGGCACGCGCCAGGCCTGGTACCTGGCCTGGCAGCCGCAGGCGCAGACCTATACCCCGGTGCCGCCGTCGCCGGCGCTGCCGCCGGGCGCCGGCGAGCCGAACCGGGCCAGCGACCTGGCGTTGCGCGAGCGCCTGGCGCGCGACGGCCGGCTGGCGCTGGACGAATTGCGGCGTTCCGCGTCCTGGCTCGGCGCGCGCTTGCGGCGTGCCGGCGTGGAGCATGGCATGGCCTTCGCCCTCGACCTGCAGGCCGGCGACGAAGGCCTGCTGCTGGTGGCCAGCGATACGCCGCAGAGCGCCGCGCTGGACTGGCTCGGCCTGCTCCTCGCACCGTTGCTCGCCGCCGCCCGTGGCGTCACCCGCGCCGCGCCGTTCCTCGCCGCCGACCCGCAGCCGGCGCTGCTGCTCGACGGCGAGGCGCAGGCGGTGGAATTCAACCAGGCCTTCCTTGCCTTGCTTGGCGAGCGGCCGCGCGAGGCCTGGCGCGCTTACCTCCCGGCCAACCATGGGCAACTGGTGCGCGCCAGCCTGGGGCAGGCGCGGGCCCTCGGCGAGGTGGAGGCGGAGTGCGACGGACGCATCCTGCTCTGGCAGTTCATTCCCGACAGCGCCGAGGCCCGGGTGCTGGCGCGCTGCCGCGACGCCACCGCCAGCCTGCGCGGCGAGCGCGAGGCGGCGCGGGCCAGCCGGCTGTACCGGCTGATCACCGAGAACACCACCGACCTGATTTCCCGGCATACCCTCGACGGCGTTTTCCTCGACGCCTCGCCGGCCTCCTGGACCCTGCTCGGCTACTGGCCGGAGGAACTGCGCGGGCGACCGGCGCAGGCACTGTTCCATCCCCAGGATCGCGGCCAGGTGGCGCTGCGCGCGCGCGAAGCGCTGGAGCAGGACGGCTACCTGACCATCACCTACCGTATCCGCCACCGCGACGGCCGCTACCGCTGGTTCGAGACCGCCAGCCGGGCGATCCGCGAGACCTACACCGGGGCGGTGGTGGAGGTGGTCAGCGTGTCCCGCGATGTCACCCGGCGGGTCGAGGCGGAGGAGAACCGCCGGCGCCTGGCCGAAGTGGTCGAGGCGAACACCGACCTGGTGCTGTTCGTCGAGCATGGCGGCCGCGTCACCTACCTCAATCCTTCGGCACGCGCCGCCCTCGGCATCGCCGACGGGCAGGAGGCGCCGGCGCTGGAACACCTGCTGGCCGGCGACACCCCGGCGCGGCTGGCCGAAGAGGGTTGGCGACAGGCGCGCGATGGCGGCGTGTGGAGCCGCGAGGGGCGCCTGCAACCGCAGGACGGGCGTCCGTCGCTGCCAGTCTCGCTGGTGTTGCTGGCCCATCGCGGCCGCGGCGAGGAGCGCTATTACTCGCTGGTGGCCCGCGACATGACCGAACGCGAACTGCGCGAGGCCCAGCAGCGCCGTCACCAGGACGAACTGGCGCACACTGCGCGGCTGGTCACTCTCGGCGAACTGGCCTCGGGCATCGCCCACGAGATCAACCAGCCGCTGGCGGCGGTGATGAACTACGCCAGCGCCAGCCAGCGTTACCTGGCCGTCCTCGGCAGCCAGCCCGAGGCCGCCGGGCGGGTGGCCGAGGGGCTGGCGCGGATCGGCGAGCACGCCGGCCACGCGGCGGAGGTGATCAAGCGCCTGCGCGCCTTCCTGCGCAAGGGCCAGCGGCGCCTGCAGGCGCTCGACCTCAACCAGGTGGCACGCGAGGCCATCGGCCTCTGCGCGTGGGAAGCCGGGCACTGGCAAGTGGCGGTGGAAGAAGCGATGACCGACAATCCCCCGCCGCTGTATGCCGACCGCGTGCTGCTCGAACAGGTGTTCCTCAATCTGCTGCGCAACGCCATCGAAGCCAACCGCGAGGCGCATCCCGGCTCGCCGTCGCGGGTCGTCATCGGTAGCCGCGTCGAGCCCGGCGGGCTGCTCTGCCTGTGGGTTCGCGACCAGGGACCGGGAGTGCCGGCGGATCAGCTGGAACACATTTTCACGCCGTTCCACACCAGCAAGCCGGAAGGGCTGGGCCTGGGCCTGTCGATGAGCCGCAGCATCGTCGAGGGCTTCGGCGGCACCCTCGAAGCCGAGCTGCCGGCGGATGGCGGGTTGCTCATGAACTGCCGGCTGCCGCTCGCCGCCGGCGCCACGGGAGGTTAAGGATGGCTATGCCTGACGAAGCGCTGGTCTACGTGGTCGACGACGACCAGGGCATGCTCGAATCGACGGTCTGGCTGCTGGAATCGGTCGGTCTCAAGGCACGGCCCTTCACCCAGGGCCGGGACTTCCTCGACGCCTGCGAGGGCGGCCGCCATGCCTGCGTCCTGCTCGACGTGCGGATGCCCGGCATGGGCGGGCTGAACGTGCAGGACGAACTGCTGGCGCGCGGCATCGACCTGCCGGTGATCTTCGTCAGCGGCCATGCCGACGTGCCCATCGTGGTGCGCGCCTTCAAGGCCGGGGCGGTGGATTTCATCGAGAAACCCTACAACGAACAATTGCTGCTCGACAGCGTGCAGCAGGCCCTCGATCGCCACGCCCGTCGGCGCCGGCACCGCGATCTCGACGCCGGGTTGCGCGAACGCCTGGACAGCCTCACCCCGCGCGAGCGCGACGTGCTCTTGCCGCTGGTGCGCGGCTATACCAGCCGCGAGGTGGCCGAGCAACTGGAAGTCAGCGTGAAGACCGTCGACCTCTACCGCGCGCGGGTGATGAAGCGCATGCAGGCCCAGACCCTGCCGGAGCTGGTGGGCATGGCCATCGCCGCCGGGCTGGTGGACCCGCTGCGCTTGCGCGAGGACGCCTGAGGGCTCAGCCGCGCGGAGCCTCCAGGGACGGCGACCGCACCGGCTGATAGGAACGCTCGCCGCCCAGGGCTTCCGGCGTACGGCTGCTGCCCTGCAGGGCGGTGTCGAAGACCCCGGCGAAGCGCTGGCGATCCTCCAGGCTGGTGGCCAGCGCATGGCCATAGGAGACGATCGCCTGGTTCACCGGGAAGCGTTCGGCCTGGTAGCCGGCCAGGGCATCCTCCAGCGCGCAGGCGTCGCGCAAGGCCAGGTCGAGGGCGTCGGCCAGGGCGCTGGCGTCCTCGATGGCCAGGTTCATGCCCTGGCCGGTGATCGGATGCACGTTGTGGATGGCGTCGCCGAGCATCGCCACGTTGTCCGCCCAGTAGCGGTCCAGGTTCAGGTAGCCGATGGGGATGCCCTTGAAGCGCGAAGTGCCGGTGACGGCGGCGATCGCCTCGGCGCTCTCGTCGCCGACGAAGCGTTGCAGGCGCCGGCGCAGCGACTCGCCGCAGGTGTCGGCCATCAGTTCGCGCGACTCTTCCCTGGGGAAGCTCACCACCAGTCGCGCGCGGTCGAAACCGATCGGGTAGAAATAGGCCAGCCCGCCCTGCGAGTCCACGTACAGCCGGTTGCGCTCGGCCACGCAGGGGGCCAGGGCGAAGGTGCCGACCAGCATCGGCGACGGGTAGGGGTGGCGCTCCACCTCGATATCGAGCAGCCGGCGGCGCACGTAGGAGGCGATACCGTCGGCGCCCACCACCACCCGCGGACGCAGCACGCGGCCGTCGTTCAGGCGCACCTGGTCGATCGCGTGGCGCTCGTCGCGCTGCACCGCTTCGATGCGGGTCTCGAACAGCATCTCGACGGTCGCTTCGCCGTCGATCTTTTCCAGTACCAGGCGGCGCAGCGACTCGCAGGGCATGAGGATGAAATAGCCGCGCGCGTCGACGCTGGAATAGTTGAAATAGCGAAGCAGCTCGCCGTCGTGATAGACCTCCAGCTCATGGCGGACCCGCCCGCCGCGACGGGTCACCTCGGCCAACAACCCGGCCGCCTCGACCACCCGGATGCCGGCCGGCTTGAGCAGGTCGGCGCCGTTGATCGCGCGTTCGCGCCGTGCCTGCTCCACTACCACCACGCGGTGGCCCTGGCGGCCGAGCAGGTAGGCGAGCATCGCCCCGCCGATGCCGCAGCCGTTGATCAGTACATCGATATGGTTGTCCGTCATGGATGAGTCTCCGTGTCGTTCCTGGCGGAAAAGGGAAGGGTGGAGGCAGCAGCATAGCGACGGAACGTTATGCAGAATGGGTGTTGTCTGCACTTGGTCGCCTGTCCGGCCCGGTTGTCCGGTCTCGCCGCCAGGCGGGAGTGCCGGCCCTTGCGGGCCGGACAGCTTCAGGAAGCGTCGATCCAGATGGTCTTCAACTCGGTGTACTGGTCGTGTGCCCAGACCGACTTGTCGCGACCGCCGAAGCCTGACTCCTTGTAGCCGCCGAAGGGCGTCGAGGCGTCGCCCTCGCCGAAGCAGTTGACGGTGACGATCCCCGCGCGGATCTCCCGCGACAGGCGCAGTGCGTGGCGCAGGCTGCCGGTGTAGGCCGAGGCGGCGAGGCCGTAGACGGTGTCGTTGGCCAGGGCGATGGCTTCGTCGATGTCGTCGAAAGAGGTGACCGAGAGCAGCGGGCCGAAGATTTCCTCGCGGAACAGCCGGCTGTGCGGCGAGACGCCATCGACCACGGTCGGCTCGACGAAGATGCCAGCCTCGGTGGCGCCGCCGAAGCGCACCGCCAACCGCTCCGTCCTGGCCTGGTCGAGGTACGCGCGGACCTTCTCGAAGTGCGCCGGGCTGACCAGCGCGCCGAGGCGATTACGCGGATCCAGCGGGTCGCCCATGCGCCACTCGCGGAGCTGCGCGCCGATGCGTTCGAGCAGCGCCTCGTGGACCTCGGCATGGACGATCAGCCGCGAGGACGCCGAGCAGTTCTCACCCATGTTCCAGAACGCGCCGTTGACCACGTGTTGCGCCACCAGGTCGAGGTCCTCGACATCGTTCATCACCACCGCCGGGTTCTTGCCGCCGCACTCCAGTACCACCCGCTTGAGGTTGGACTCGGCGGCGTACTTGAGGAACAGGCGGCCGGTCGCGGTGGAGCCGGTGAAGCTGACCATCGCCACGTCCGGGTGGCGGCCCAGCGGTTCGCCGGCCTCGCGGCCGCCGCCGGGGACCACGTTGAACACCCCGGCGGGGATCCCCGCCTGGCTGGCCAGTTCGGCGACGCGCAGGGCGGTCAGGCTGGTCTCGGGGGCCGGCTTGACCACTACGGAGCAGCCTGCCGCCAGCGCCGGGCCGATCTTCCAGGCGAGCATCAGCAGCGGGAAGTTCCACGGCAGCACCAGGCCGACCACGCCGATCGGCTCGCGCACCACCATGGCCAGCGCCGCCGAACCGACCGGGGCGGTGCTGTCGTAGATCTTGTCGATCAGTTCGGCATGCCAGCGCAGGGTATTGATGGTTTCCGGCAGGTCGGTGTGCTGGCATTCGCGGATCGGCTTGCCGCTGTCGAGGCTCTCCATCACCGCCAGTTCCAGCAGGTGCTCTTCCAGCAGCTCTGCCAGGCGCAGCAGCGCCGCCTTGCGCTCGGCGGGCGTGCGCGAGCGCCAGCGGCCGTCCTCGAACGCCCGCCGCGCGCTGGCCACGGCGTGCCCGACGTCCTCCGCGTCGCAGGCGGCGACCTGCGCCAGCAGCTCGCCGGTGGCCGGGTTGGTCGAGGCGAAGGTGCGGCCGCCGCAGGCATCGCGGAACCCTCCGTCGATGAAGGCGCGCTGGGGAAGGTCCAGCGTCGCGGCGATGGCCGCGTATTCCTCCCGGCTCAGCAGCTCAGTCATGGCGGCCACCCTCGACGATCCGCGCGACCTCGCCCTTGAGCCTGGCGACGATCTCCGCCAGTGCCGCCTTGCCGGCCTCGTCCAGCGCCTTCAGCGGCGCACGTACGCCGCCGGCGCGCAGGCCGGCCAGCTCGCAGCCGTGCTTGATCGACTGGACGAAGTGACCGCTTTCGAGAAAGTCCATCAGCGGCATCATCGCCGCCATGATGCGCCGGCCCTTGGCGAAGTCGTTCTCGACCACGCAGGCCTGGTACAGGGCGAGGTGTTCGCCAGGGATGAAGTTGGAGCCGGCGCAGACCCAACTGCGCGCGCCCCAGGCGAAGAACTCCAGGGCCTGGTCGTCCCAGCCGCAGGACAAGGCGATCCGCGGGTGGCGGCAGGCCAGGCGGTGCAATTGCGCGGTGGAGCCGGAGCTTTCCTTGATCGCGACGATGTTGCGGCAGCCGGCGACGGCGGCGAAGAACGCCTCGTCCATCTCCACGCCCATCCGCGCCGGATAGTTGTAGAGCATGATCGGCAGGCCGGCGGCGCGGTCCACCGCCAGCACGTGCTCGGCGATCTCCCGCGAGGTCGGCAGCGCGTAGGGCGGCGAGCCGACCAGGATGGCGTCGGCGCCGATGGCGCGGGCGGCTTCGGCGTAGGCCAGCGAGTCCTCGGTGCGGATCGCGCCGGTTCCCACCACCAGCGGCAGGCGCCCGGCGATGACTTCGCTGGCGTGGGCGGCGAGGGCCAGGCGTTCCTCGGCGGTGTGCGCGTAGTACTCGCCGGTGGAGCCGCCGATCACGATGCCGTGCACCTTCGACTCGACGAGAAACTCCAGGACCTCGGCGAAGGCCTGGGTGTCGATGCTGCCGTCGGCGCTCAGCGGGGTGATGGCGGGGGTATAGATACCTTCGAATTTCACGGGGTTTCCTCCTGTGGGATGCTGGGCCGCGGCGCACCCGGCGGACGCTGCCGCGGCGGGTGGTTCAGGTGAGCGAAGCCGCCTGCTGCAGGTTCAGCGAACGGGTTTCCGGCGCCAGGGCCCAGGTCACGAGCAGCCCGAGCAGGGTCACCAGCGCGGCGGCGTACATGGTCTGGGCGGTACCCAGGGTTTCCAGGGAAAGCGGCACCAGGTAGGTGCCCACCGCGGCGCCGACGCGCGATAACGAGGTGCCGACGCCGACCGCGAAGGCGCGGATCTCGGTGGGGAACAGTTCGTTCGGGTAGACCAGTTGCAGCACCTGGGCGCCGCCGATGAACAGCGCGTAGGCACCGAACAGGCCGAGGATGGTCGCCTCCGAGCCGGCGTGGAAGACGCCCAGCCCGAGCAGCGCCAGGCCGGACCAGAGGAAGCTGTGCAGCAGCATGCAGCGCCGGCCGATGCGGTTGATCAGGCGGGTGGCGATGATGCAGCCGATGACGAACAGCAGGGTGATCGCCACCGAACCGTAGGAGGCCCAGTCGCCCTTCAGGTTCAGCGCCAGCAGCACCTTGGGCGCGAAGGCGTAGACGGCGAACACGGGGATCACCGAGCAGGTCCAGAACAGGGTGACGAAGAGCATGCGCTTGCCGTAGCCGGCGTAGAGCAGGTGCCAGATGGTGACCTTCCGTTCCAGCGCCTGTTCGGGCAGGTTCTCCAGCGAGAAGGCTTCGCCGTAGACCTGGCGGATGACCCGTTCTGCGTCCGCGTCGCGGCCCTTGCTCAGCAGCCAGCGCGGCGACTCGGGGGGGCCGATGCGTAGCAGGAACAGCACGGCGCCGATCGCCGCGGTGCTGGCCAGTACCAGGCGCCAGGCGTCCTCGCCGCCGCTGCGCAGGATCAGGTCGCCGACCAGGTAGGCGAAGGCGGCGCCGGCGAACCAGAGGATGGTCAGGGTGGCCAGGCGCGGTCCGCGATACTTCTTCGGCAGGAACTCCACCAGCAAGGCGGTGGCGACCGGGTACTCGATGCCCACCGCCACGCCGATCAGGAAGCGCAGGACGAACAGCGCCGCCGCCGAGTCGACCCCGTACTGCGCCAGGGAAGCGAGGACGAACAGGCTGGGGCCGACGAAGAACAGCCTGCGGCGGCCCAGGCGGTCGGTCAGCCAGCCGCCGAGGAAACCGCCGAAGAAGATGCCGACCAGCGCCGAGGCGGCGATCATGCCCTGCCAGAAACTGCTCAGTTGCAATGCCGCGGTCATCTGCAGCATCGCCACGCCGATGATGCTCAGCACGTAGCCGTCGACGAAGGAGCCGCCGCCGGAGCGCAGGGTCAACAGCCGGTGGAAGGCGTTGAGGGGTACGTCTTCGATCGAGGTCGTAGGATTTGTCATTATTGTCTCCTGGTTCTAACCGCTGCCGGTGAATTCGGGCCGAGCGAATCCGCGAGGCTGGAACGCTCTCCAGCTCCGGTCTTCAAATGGCCGTCTGAATCGAAGTCGGCGCCCGTGGGCGCGTTACTAGGGATGCCTAGCTTTCTCTACCTGCTCGATACTGCCCCCACCTCAGGTTGAGGTTCACGCCAAGGGAAAGGAGTGGTTCGGGTGGATTGCCGCTGGGACCGGGCGCGCGCAGCAGGAAGTCGATCAGCTCGTTGCGTTCGCCCGCCAGCCAGTCGGCCAGCAGCTTCCCGGTGACGGTCCCGCGGGTTACCCCCAGGCCGTTGCAGCACAGGGCGCCATAGACGTTGGGCGCCAGCTCGCCGAAGTGCCCCATGTGGTTCCTCGACAGCGCCAGCGAGCCGCCCCAGGTGTAGTCGAAGCCGACTTCCGGGAGCATCGGGAAGCGCTGGCGGAACGAGGCGCGATGGCGTACGGCGAAGCGCTCAAGGTACTTCCCGGCGCTGCGTCCGTCAGGGTTGAAACTGAAGCTGTTGCGGATCAGCAGGCGGTTGTCCGGGGTACGCCTCACCGTGGTGCCGTAAGGGTCGGCCGGGATCAGGCCCCAGTAGGGGCGCCCGCCGAGGCTGGCCTGCTCCTCGGCATCGAGCGGCCGGGTCAGGCTGGCGTAGGTGAAGATCGGCAGCATCCGCCCCTGGAGGAAGCCGAAGCTCATGCCGAAGGCGTTGTTGGCGAGGACCAGGCGGTCGGCCAGGATGCTGCCGTGGGGATGGCTCAGCAGGGTCCTGTCGCCATATTCCACGGCGGTGATCGGTGTGTGTTCGTAGAGGCTGACGTTGCCCGGCAGGCTGTCGGCCAGGCCCTTGACCAGGGCCGAGGGCTGCACCAGCAGGGTACCGGGGGTGAACAGGGCCTTGCGATAGAAGGCGGTGCCGATGTGTCCCGGGAGGTCGTCCGCCTCGATCACCTCGTAGGCCTGGCCGAGCCGATCGAGGCCGCGCCGGTAGGCGTCGAGCACAGCCACGCCGCGCGCCTCGACGGCCGCCTGGTACTTGCCGCAGGCCTTCATCTGGCAGTCGATGGCATGGCGCTGCACCTGTTCGCGGAGCAGCGACTGGCCGGCGAGATTGAGCTTCAGGGCGATCCGGGCTGTCGCTATGTCGCCGATGTAGTCGTCGGCGCCGATGTCGTGGGGCAGGTCGATGGCGAAGCCGGCGTTGCGCCCGGCGGTACCGAAGCCGACTTCCTGGGCCTCGACCAGGACGATCTCCTCGTCCGGAAAATGCAGCGCCAGCTGGCGCGCGGCGGCGAGGCCGGTGAAGCCGGCGCCGACCACCACCCAGCGGGCGGCGCTCCTGCCGTAGTGGGCCGGCTTCGGCCGCCGCGGCGGGCTGAGGTGGTACCAGCCGCAGGAACGGTCGTCGGCCGGGAGGTGGGTTACTTTCGTCATCGCAGGGACCTGACTCTTGTTATTGGAACCCGGTAACCATCCCCTGCGTGACCGCCTCCGCTTCTCGGGCGGGGCCGTGGCGCGGGGGGCTTGCTAACCCTCGTAGACCAGCGCCACCTCCACTCCGGCCGGCGCCGCGTACTCGGCCATGCGCCGGCGCGACAACTCGAAATGCGCACGGACGATCTCCGCCGCCGCATCCGGATCGCGCCGCTGGATGGCATCGACGATCTGGTCGTGCTGGTCGCAGGCGAGTTCCAGGTCGCGTTGCATGTCGTCGGTGGTCGGATGGCGGTAGAAGATCTTGCTCAGCCGCGCATGGTCGATCAGCAAGCGGCGCAGGCTGGGCATGAGGTAGTCGTTGTGGGCCATCCTGCCGATCTCCAGGTGGAAGGCGTCGTTGTGGATGACGCGGTTTTCCACATGCTTCTCTTCGATGGCCTTGCGGAAATCTTCCTGGATCGCCTTGAGCGTCTCGATCTCCGCTTCGCTGGCATGGGTGGCCGCCAGTTGTGTGGTGGCGATGTAGATCAGCGGCGCGGCGAGAAAGAAGGCGTGCAGCGAGTCGTGGCTCATGGCCGCGACGCGCGGCGCACGATTGGCTTCCAGTTCGATGTAGCCCTCGGCGGCGATCTGCCGCAGCAGTTCGCGCACCGGCGGGCGCGAGAGGCCGAACTCGTCGCACAGGGCGAGTTCGTCGACGACCGCGCCGGGCGCCAGTTCCATGCTCAGGATCCGCCGGCGCAGCGCATCGCCCAGCACCGCCTTGCGGTCGAAGGGGGCATCGGCGCTGTTCGAGTCGACGTCGGGTTGGGCTTTCATGGAGGCCTTTCTACTTGTCATGGGCTATGTCTACAGTTTGTATAATGACTATAAGGTTCTGTTAGACAATATGTCTACAGGTTTTCGGGGCGTTTCCGCACCGTTCGTCCGCGCTGTTTCCGCTGACGCCGGGGCGTGCGAAAGGGGCAGCCCCCCGAGGGCGTATTTGAGCATATTCCCCCGGCGCGCCAGGGAGGCGCCAAGTCACATGGCTTGCGCATATGATGGAGCGCCCGGGGTTTTCGCCGTGACGGCAGGCGTCGCGGCCCGCTGGCCGGGAACAAGAAGAACAAGAGGCACGAATCGATGGAAAGAAGGCGTTTCAGCGCCGCCCTGCAAGGGCAGAACCTCAGGTTCACCGGGGCCGGGGAGGGGGGCTCGGCACGGGCACGGGTGGGCTTCCTGCTGCTCGAACACTTTTCCCTGCCGGCCTTCACCCAGGCGCTGGACACCCTGGTGACCGCCAACCTGATCCGCAGCGAGTCCTTCGCGGTGAGCAACTTCAGCCTGAGCGGCGAGCCGGTGACCAGCGACCTCGGGTTGCTGATCTGCCCGGACCTGGCGCTCGCCTCGGCGGCGCGGCAAGGACTCGACCTGCTGGTGGTCTGCGGCGGTTTGCGCACGCCCCTGCGCTCGTCCGCCGCGCTGCGGGAAGCGTTGCAGGACGTGGCGTCGCGCGGCGTCGCCCTGGCCGGGCTGTGGAACGGTGCCTGGTTCCTCGGCGACGCCGGCCTGCTGGATGGCTACCGCTGCTGCATCCATCCCGAGCACCGCGCCGCCCTCGCCGAGATCGCCCGCAACAGCCAGGTGACCAGCGACAGCTATATGGTCGACCGCGACCGCCTGACCGCGGCCAGCCCCACCGGCGCCTTCAACCTGGCGCTGGAGTGGATCGCCCGGCGCCACGGGCGCGACCTGGTGGAGGCGGTGGTGGATATCCTCGCCTTCGAGGAGTCGCGCTACCGACGGGTGCGCCCGGCCCTGCACGAGAAGATGAGCGAGCCGCTGCGCGAAGTGATCAACCTGATGGCGGCGAATATCGAGGAACCGCTCAGCCAGGAGCAGTTCGCCCACTACGTGGGGCGCTCGCGGCGGCAGATCGAGCGGCTGTTCCAGCAGCAGCTCGGAACCACGCCGGTGCGCTACTACCTGGAGTTGCGGATCACCGAGTGCCGGCGCCTGCTGCAACATTCCGACCTGACCATGCTGGAGGTCCTGGTCGCCTGCGGCTTCGTCTCGCCCAGCCACTTCAGCAAGTGCTACACCGCCTTCTACGGCTACCCGCCGTCGAAAGAAGTGCGCTACGGCAACGTCCGCTCGACGAAATGAGGGCGTTTCGCCGGACGCGGCCGGCATGCTAGAACGGACCTTTCGCCCTGGCCTGCGGAGGTCCTGCGCCATGTCCCAGCCTTTTCTCTGGCGTCGCGTCAACGACTCGTCCGGTTTCGCCGAGCCGCGGGTGTTCATCCGTGTCTACCTGGAACCGGGCAGCATCGATGCGGCCATCGCTTTCTACGAAGACCTGCAGGGCGTCGCCCACGACATGCGCTTCGACTTTCCCGAGAAACGCCTGACACTCGCCGCAGTCGGCGCCTTCCTCCTGCTGGAGGGCAGCGACGAGGCGCTGGCGCCGTTCCGCAGCACCACCGGCACCCTGCTGGTGGACGACATCGAGCCCTATCACCGGCGGTTGCTGGCTGCCGGCGCGCAGATCATCTTCGGGCCGGCGCGCGCGCCCACCGGTGCCTGCTTCAATGCGCTGCTGCCGGACGGCACGGTGGTCGAGTTCGTCCACCACCGGCCGCAGCCGGGCGAGGCCTGAACCTCAGCCCTCGCGCCGGGCGGCGCAATCGTCCATGGCCGCGCCGATCGCCTGTTCGCCGCGGGCCAGCAGCGCTGCGCTGGCGCCGCGGATATCGCGGGCTTCCTTGTTCTGGCTGAGCTTGAACTTGCCGACCAGGCGGGTGATCTCGATTTCGATGCCGACGATCAGCCGGAGCATCTCGTCGATGTAGTCGGCGGGGCCGTCGGTCATTTTCCAGGGCGTTTCCTGGGTCGCCTCGTGGGTGCGGGTCAGGCGCGCCACCAGTCCGCGCACATAGCGTTCGTCGTCGCGGATCCGCACCCGGCCGTGGGCGTGGACCACCCGGTAGTTCCAGGTCGGCACCTGGCGGTGGTGCTCCTGCTTGCTCGGGTACCACTGCGGCGAGATGTAGGCATCGCCGGCGCGGAACACCACCAGCACCTCGTCGCCGTCGCGCAGCTCGCTCCAAACCGGGTTGTTGCGCGCGACATGGGCTTCCAGGGTGCCTTGCGCGCCCTTTGCCGGGCTCAGCTCGAACGGCAGGTGGTTGGCGTCCAGGCCCGCTTCGCCGTGGCTGACCAGCAGGCCCAGCGGATAGTCCCGGATCAGCGCGTGCAGCGCCTGCGGGTCGGACTCTTCGAAATGCGAAGGCAGGTACATGTTCTGTTCTCCTCGGGGACTGGGTCCTTATACGCTGTCGGCGGGTACCGTCGCCACGCACAGCAGGCGCGAGTCGGCGCGCATGCCGGGCATCATCAGGCGCAATTCGTCGAGCAGCAGGCCGCCCGCTTCGTGCAGGGCCGCCAGCGGCATTTCCGGCAGGCTCTCGAGGATGAACCACATGCGCCGGGCGCTGGCATCCAGGCGGGTGCGCACGCCCTGGCGCCAGTTCCAGCGGCGGCAGGTGACGCCGAGGTCGTCGCGCCAGACCACCTCACCGGGGTCGGGGGATTCGTCGACCGCCTCGCCGTTCTTCAGGGTGTCGAAGGTCTCGCTGCCGTCGGCGACCACCAGGCGCGGCGGGCCGGCATAGGCGGCGAGATTCTCGCCGCCTACCGGAATGGCGAATTGCACGCTGATGGCGTTGTATAGGTCCACCACCGGGTCGATGCTCGGCAGCCCGCCGTCGCGCAGCGCGCGTTTGCGCAGGGCTTCGGCGGAGCAGGGGGTACGCTGCGGCTTGGCGCCGAAGCGGCGGAACGCCTCGGCCCAGGCTGCCAGGTGCGCCTCGGCCCAGTCCGGTTCGCCACGCGCCAGCGCCTGGCAGGCGCGCTCCATGGCGCGGCCGGCGATTTCCGGACGAACGATCGGCGCCGCCTCGACGGTGAGGCTCAGGGCGCGGAAACCGGGGGCGAGGGCGGCCACCTCGGCGGCGATGACGGGGAGGATCGGGGCGTGCTCGGGCATGGTCGTCTTCAGGGTTCGGTGAGATGGAGGGGGCGCGGCGCGTAAAGCGGTAGGTGGATTTCTACCATCCGGGCTCCGCCCTCACCATGAAATCAGCGAATGAATTATTAGCTGTGCTGATGATCGGGTGGTCGGGTTCAGCTGCGCTAATGGCGGGAGCGGCGTTCGCTTGCCGGCGAAGCCGGCGCCAGAGCCTTCCGCCGGCCGGGAGGGGCTGGACAGCGAGACGCGAGGGGCGCAGTGTTCGAGCGGTCAGAACCGCCACCACCCGAGGTAGAACGCAGATGGCCAAGGCAGCCGATGTGGTTGTGCAATGCCTGGAAAACGAGGGCGTGCAGTACGTCTTCGGAATTCCCGGCGAGGAGAATCTCGACCTGCTGGAGTCCCTGCGCAAGTCGCAGATCCGGCTGGTGCTCACCCGCCACGAACAATCGGCCGGCTTCATGGCCGCCACCTATGGGCGCCTCACCGGCAAGACCGGGGTCAGCCTGTCGACCCTCGGCCCGGGCGCCACCAACCTGGTCACCGCCGGCGCCTACGCCTACCTGGGCGGCATGCCGATGCTGATGATCACCGGGCAGAAGCCGATCAAGAAGTCCAAGCAGGGCCGCTTCCAGATCCTCGACGTGGTCGGCATGATGCAGCCGCTGACCAAGTACACCCACCAACTGGCCTCCGCCGACAACATTCCCTCGCGGGTCCGCGAGGCGTTCCGCCTGGCCGAGGAAGAGAAGCCCGGCGCGGTGCATCTGGAGCTGCCGGAGGACATCGCCGCCGAGCAGACCGACAGCCTGCCCATCCCGCCGAGCCTGAGCCGCCGGCCGCTGGCGGAATACAAGGCGATCTGCGCCGCGGTGGAGAAGCTGCGCGCCGCGCGCAGCCCGATCCTGGTGATCGGCGCCGGGGCCAACCGCAAGATGACCGCCAAGGTCCTCAAGCAACTGATCGACAAGACCGGCATTCCCTTCGTCACCACCCAGATGGGCAAGGGCGTGGTCGACGAGCGTCACCCGCGCTTCCTCGGCAACGCCGCGCTGTCCGCCGGCGACTTCGTGCATCGCGCGGTGGAGGCGGCCGACCTGATCGTCAACGTCGGCCACGACGTGATCGAGAAGCCGCCGTTCTTCATGGTTCGCGGCGGTACCGAGGTGATCCACGTGAACTTCCGTTCCGCCGAGGTGGACCCGGTGTATTTCCCGCAGATCGAAGTGGTGGGCGACATCGCCAACGCCATCTGGCAGATCGGCGAGGCGCTGGACGATACCGCGCACTGGGACTTCACCCGCCTGCTGGCGATCCGCGAGGCCAACGAGGCGCAGGTCGCCGAAGGCGCCGACGACCCGCGCTTCCCGCTCTATCCGCAGCGCCTGGTGGCCGACGTGCGCCGGGCGTTGCCGTCGCAGGGCATCGTCGCCCTGGACAACGGCATGTACAAGATCTGGTTCGCCCGCAACTACAAGGCGCACATGCCCAACACCGTGCTGCTGGACAACGCCCTCGCCACCATGGGCGCCGGCCTGCCCTCGGCGATGGCCGCGCACCTGGTCTACCCGGACCGGCCGATCGTCGCGGTGTGCGGCGATGGCGGCTTCATGATGAACAGCCAGGAACTGGAAACCGCGGTGCGGCTGAAGATGAACCTGACGGTGATCATCCTGCGCGACAACGGCTACGGGATGATCCGCTGGAAGCAATCGAACATGGGCTTCGCCGACTTCGGGCTGGACTACGGCAACCCGGACTTCGTGCGCTATGCCGAGGCCTACGGCGCCCACGGCCACCGGGTCGACAGTGCCGAGGGCTTCCTGCCGCTGCTGGAGCGCTGCCTGGGCACGCCCGGGGTGCATGTGATCGATTGCCCGGTGGATTACTCGGAGAACGACCGCATCCTCAACGTCGAGCTGCGCGAACGCGCCCTGGCGGTCTGAACCGCCGGAGCGTCGCGCCGGCGTGCGTTCCGGCGCGACGGCTCAGAACAGCGACAGGTTGTAGCTGGCGATCAGGCGCACCTCGTCTACGTCGCGCGCCGAGCGCTCGAAGTCGGTGCGGTAGGTGGCGTTGCGCAGGCGCAGGCTGAGGTCCTTGAAGCGGCCGCTCTGCACCACGTACTTCAGCTCGATGTCGCGCTCCCATTCCTTGCCCTCGTCGCCGTTGGCCAGGCGGATATGGTCGCCGTTGACGTAGCGGGTCATGAAGCTCAGGCCGGGCACGCCGACGCTGCGCAGGTCGAAGTCGTAGCGCAGTTGCCAGGAGCGTTCCTCGGGGTTGGCGAAGTCGTTCACCTGCAGGTAGTTGGCCAGGTACGGATTGCTGCCGTCGAGGTAGGGCATCGAGCTGGCGCCGTTCATCCGCTGCCAGCCGGCGCTGAGCGTGTGGCCGCCCTGGGCGTAGGCGAGCAGCAGGCTGAGGGCGCGGTTGTCGATCTTGCCGGCGCGGGCTGCGCCGGCGTCCTCGCTGTCGAACCAGCGCAGGTCGGCGCTCAGCTTGCCGGCGCCGAGCTGCCGCTTGCCCACGGCACCGAGGTAGCGCTGGCGATAGACGTTGCGCAGGCCGCCCTGGGCGTATTGCAGCAGCAGGCCGTCGTTGACCTGGTAGTCGAGTTGGTAGGCGTCGAAACGGTTGCCGGTGGTGTCGCAGGCGTAGCGTTTGTTCTTGCAGTGCAGGCGGATGTCCTGGGCATCGCTGGAGTCCCGCGCGGTGTAGCGCTCCAGGCGGGTGGCGGAGAGCCTGAGCCCGGCGATCTCCTCGCTGGTCAGCTGGGCGCCGTGGAACAGGGTCGGCAGCAGGCGTCCGTCGTTGTATTTCAGCAACGGCATGTCCGGCAGCATCGCCCCGTACCTGAACTGTGTCTGCGAGAAGCGCATCTTGCCGGCTACGCCGGCCTTGGCGTACTGGTCGACCGAGCGACGCGGATCGTGGCCGCTGGAAGGCAGCAGGCCGCTGTTGCTGTCCGCGGGGCTGGAGTCGAGCTTGATCCCGAGCATCGCCAGGGTATCCACGCCGAAGCCCAGCGCGCCCTCGGTATAGCCCGAGCGCAGGTCGAGGATGAAGCCCTGCGCGGCTTCCTCGCGCTTGGAGGCGCCCTGCGGGTTGGCCGAGCTGCCGTCGCGGAAGTCGCGGTTGAAGTAGACGGTGCGCGCTTCCAGGCGCGCGCTGCCGTCCTCGAGGAAGGCGGCAGGGGCCGGGGCGACGAATCCGCCGCACAGGGCGAGGGCGCCCAGGCCGCGAAGGGTGCGGGGCGAACGGGGGGAAAACGGGGCGGACATGCGGTGACTCTCGACAGCGGGGGGTAAAAAAGCGCGCGAAGGTGTCACAGATGGTCGGCGGGGTCTTTGCGACCTTGGTCTAGCCGAGAAGGCGCGCACGGATCGTCGGCCAGGCAGGCCTCTAGCGGGTCGGACGCAGCGTGCCGAAAGCGACGAAGAATCCTCCGCAGCCCCCTGTGAAACGCTGCCCCGCCCGTGCCAGCCTGATCGTCACGTTTGCGCCAGGATATCCGGAGGCTAGCGCTTCACGCAGACGAACAGGGCATTCCCGGAGCTGCCGGCCCAGGGCGTGATCCGTTCGTAGTCGTGTTCGAAGACCTGCACCTCGAAATGCGTCTGCAACAGGTGCTGCAGCTCGGCGAAGCTGAGGGCGACCATGGGGTGTTCGTCCTCCCAGGTCTGGGTCGTTCCGTCCGTGGTTTTCTCGATACCGAGGCGCAGCGCCTGGCGCTCGCCCTCGCCGCTGTAGTACCAGCCGGAACCGAAGGTGAAGCGGCTGCCTCGATGCTCCACGGAATGGCGGACGAACGAGCGATTGTCGATCTGCCCCTTGTCCACCGTGTTGAAACAGAACACGCCGCCATCCGCCAGTGCGCCATGCACGCTGGCCAGGCATGCGCGCAAGCGCTCCAGCCCTGCGTTGTAGTGGATCGAATAGAGGAAACAGGTGATCAGGTCCAGCGGCTCGTCCACCTGGAAGCCGGCCATGTCCTGCCGGCTGAAGTGCGCTTCGGGGCAGCGCTGTCGGGCGAGGTCGAGCATCGGCTGGTTGATGTCCAGGCCGGCGCTGCGATAGCCGAAATCGAGGAAGTGCCGCACGTGAGGGCCGGTACCGCAGGCCAGGTCCAGGTGCCGCCGGCCCTGGTTGCCGAACAACTGGTGCAGGCGACGCACGCAGTGGCTCTGCGCCTGGTAGTCGATGTCGGCGCACATCAGGTCGTAATAGTGGGACAGGTCGGTGTACAGCGCGGTGGCGGACATGGGCGGCAAGGACCGGCGGCGAAGGGCGCGGCATGGTACCCCAGGCCCGGGCCTTGCCGGCGAAAAAACAGGCACCGGCCGGCGGATCGCGAGCGGACTTCAGTCGAACCGCGGCCAGTCGTCGGCGATCCGGTACCAGCAGGCCATCGATGCGACCTGGACATGCTTCTGTTTCGCCGCCGGGAAGGGCGTGTCCAGGCTGCCGAGGGCGACCGATACCCAGTCGGCGAACTCGCCTTCGCTCCTCGACCAGAACAGCGGCGAGCCGCAGCGCGAGCAGAAGCGGCGGAGCACGGCGGGGGAGGAGCTGAACGCGGCGAGCAGGTCGGCGCCGCGGTCGATGTGCAGGTCCGCGACGGGGACGCTGCCATAACTGGCGAATGCCGCGCCATGGGCCTTGCGGCACTGGCTGCAATGACAGTGGGAGAGCGCCCGCGGGGGCGACGACAGGCGGTAGCGCAGCGCGCCGCACAGGCAACTGCCGTGGAAAGTCTGGCTCATCGGAAGGCGTTCCCGGATTCGCAAAGGCGGCGAGTCAAGCAGCCCGCGCCACGCTTGTCGAGCGCCTCCTCCGATCGTGGGCTGTCGGTGCTGGCGTCGATGTCTGCTAGGCTCTGCCGTTTCACCCTAGGAGTATTTCCCCATGGCCCGAGCCACTGCCCGCCACATCCTGGTTTCCAGCGAAGCCAAGTGCAACGAACTGAAAACCGCCATCGAAGGTGGTGCGGATTTCGCCGAAGTCGCCCGCGAGCATTCCACCTGCCCCTCCGGCCGCGACGGCGGCAACCTGGGTTCGTTCGGTCCTGGCCAGATGGTCCGCGAGTTCGACCAGGTGGTCTTCAGCGCGCCGTTGAACGTGGTCCAGGGCCCGGTGAAGACCCAGTTCGGCTACCACCTGCTGGAAGTCACCAGCCGCCAGGACTGAACGTGCGGCGGCGCATAACGCCCCTCTTCCACGCGCCGATCCAGACGTGGGGCGAAAACCGCTGCACGGGATAAACGGCGGATAACGCCGTTGGCGTTATGCGCCCTACCTGTCCCGGACCGATGAAGGAAGCCGCACTTCCACGCGCCAATCCGGGTGTGGGGCGAATAACCGCTGCGCGGGATAAACGGCGGATAATGCCGTTGGCACCTGTTCCGGACCGATGAAAGAAGCTGCACTTTCACGCGCCGATCCAGGCGTAGGGCGAATAACCGCTGCGCGGTTATCCGCCGGTGCGCGATCGATAGCCTGGCTGGGCTCAGGGTGCGAAGTAGCGGGAGATCTGCGAATAGACGCCGCTGAAATCGGAGAAGTAGTCATTGCGCTGTGAGGTGGGCGCGCCGCAGTACGAGGGGCCGCCGTACAGGCCACCGCGCAGCTGGTAGGAGCCGTCGCCGGCGACGGTCAGCAGGCCCGAGCCGGACGAGCCGCCTTCGACCACCGCCGACGGCCAGTCGACGCGGGTCAGGGCGGTATGCCCGTCGTAGGTGACGCCCACTGCCGAGACGTTGCCCTGCGAGTACTTCTTGGCGTCGCCGCGCGGATGGTGGATGTCATGGCCGAGCGAGCCGTTGGCGATCGGCGTGGCGCTCCAGCCCTGGTAGAACACGCCGGCCGGCGGAGTACGCTTGAGTTCCAGCAGCAGGGTGTCGCGCTTCGCGTCGCGGTGCAGGATATTCGCCCCGCCGGTCAGCACGGTGACGCTCTGGTTGATGGTCGAGGCGTCGCCGTAGCACTGGGTGGTGTTGTAGAACCAGATGGTCTGCAGCGTCGCCGCGGTGGCCTGGTCCTCGATGCAGTGCGCGGCCGACCAGAACAGCTGGCGCTTGGGCGAGTTGCCGTTGTTCAGCAGGGTGCCGGTGCAGATGTAGCTGCCGCCGTCCGCCGAGCTGGTGAAGACCATCTTCGCCACCGCGGCGGTGGCGTTGTCGTAGGCCCGCGTGCCGCTCTGGGTCGCGCAGACCGCATCCACCTCGCAGCTGCCGCTGGCGCCGAAGCCGTCGCGGTAGCCGGCCTTGTACAGGGAGTCGGCGAAATACGATACCTGGGGTACCGACAGGCGCAGGTCGCCCGGTTGCAGGTTGGCCGGCAGCACCAGTTCGACGGTCAGGGTATCGCCCTCGATGACCGGGCTCCAGTAGGGACGGTTGAGCGAGAGGTCCTTGCCGCTGGCCTCGAAGATTTCCTTGCCGGCGCCGGCGAAGTGCAGCAGCACGTCGTCGGGCAGCGAGCCGCTGCGGGTTTCCAGGCGAATCGCGGCGCGCAGGCTGGCGGCCCCCGCGGCGCTGATCGGGAAGCGCGCGGTGTGGCGCCCGTCCGGGGTGTCGATCCATTCGAGGGTTGCCAGGTCGATTTCCGGAGTCGCCGTCTTCAGGCCCACGCCTACTTGCAGCGGCGTACCCGGTTTCGGCGCCAGCGGCGCGGCGCGGGCCACGCGGCGGGCGGGGGGCGCGGCGAAGTGAATGCCGGCCGCCGAGGTCGCCGCGTTGGGGTTGGCGAAGCGGGCGTGGCCGGTGCTCGCCGGAGAAGCCTGGAGCACGGCGACGTCGCCAGCCATTTCGCTCGCACCGGGCGCGGCCGAGGCCTGGCTCGCGCCCGCAGCCAGCGCGAGAACCAGGCATGCATTCAGGTACGTTCTCTTATGCATGAATCGACTCCTTCAGTTTGGGGAGGGCAACTTCCTTAATCGTTCGCGTGGCGAAAGATATGCAGGGGTGACGGAGTCGTTCAAATATTTTTTATATTCGTTTCTGCTAGCTATTAAATATGAAGAAGCTTTTATGGATAGCAGAATAGATAGCTATTCCCCTCACTTGTCATTGATGTTGGAGTGCTCTCTCTACCAACTAAAGTTTGGTCTGGAGTGCCGCTATAGAGCCTTCGGCTTGCTTCATAGAGGTGCAGGGAGTAGTGAGCGAGTGCTTTGCTGGTGCATCTGTCGATGTGATCGGGTTAACGAAATCCGGATTTTCAAGTTATCCGGTTTGACCAGTCCTGAATATAAGGCTGGGTGAATCTTTCATTCACCGCTCGTAAACCGTTCCGATGTCGGCTTGGTTGAATTCCAGGATATCCGGCTTATGGTCGTATCAGTCATCTTTATAATCGCGGGGCATATATAGAGCCCTGGCCGCTTACCATTACTCCAGGGTTTTCCAGGATACGCCTCCGTCTTTGTTTCAGAGCGGCGGATGCAACGGCGGCGCATGCCGCGCGATCAGTTCGGCGACCCACTCGATGAACACCCGCAGCTTGCCGCTGACGTGGCGGTTCGGCGGGAACGCCAGGTACAGCGGCATCGGCTCCAGGCTCCAGTCCTCGAACAGCGGCAGCAGCTCGCCGCGGGCGAGGGGCTCACGCGCCATGTAGTGCGGCAGCCAGAGGATGCCCAGGCCGGCCAGCCCGGCCGCCAGGTAGGCGTTGCCGTCGTCCACCGCCAGCACATGGCGGCCCGCCACCCGCAGGCTTTCCTCGCCTCTGTGCATGGCGTAGGGCAGGGCCTTGCCGGTGCGCGCCCAGAGGAAGCCGACGATGCGCTGGTGGCTGTCCTCCAGTTCGCGCGGGTGGCTCGGCACGCCGGCGCGCTGCAAGTAGGCCGGTGCCGCGTAGACCCCCAGTTGCAGGTCGCCGACCCGCCGCGCCATCAGCGACTGGTCGCGCAGTTCGCCGCCGCGGATGACGCAATCGACGTTCTCGTCGATCAGGTCGACGAGCCGATCGCTCACGCCCAGGTCGATCTGGATATCCGGATAGCGCGCATGGAACTCGGGCAACGCCGGGATCAGCAGCAGCCGCGCCAGCGGGCTCGGCACGTCGATCCGGAGACGCCCGCGGGGCGCCAGGGCGGCGCTGGAGAGGCTGGTCTCGGCATCGTCCAGTTCCGCCAGCAGGCGTATCACCCGCTCGTAGTAGGCGGCGCCGTCGGCGGTCAGGTTGAGCTTGCGCGTGGTGCGGTTGAGCAGGCGTACCCGCAGCCGCGCTTCCAGTTGCTGGACCAACTGGGTGACGCTGGTGCGGCTCATGTGCAGCGTCTCCGCCGCCTTGGTGAAGCTGCCGGTCTCCACCACACGGGCAAAGGCCTGCATCGCATCGAAACGGTCCATCGGGACTCCGGGTCGTCGGGGATTGTTTGGATTCTACAAACAGTCATGGCCAGGGTTGCGCGTTTATCCACGGCGCGCACGACCTTACCGTTCTTCCATCGACGATGACGGGGCCGGGAGCCCCAGGATGGAGGTATCGCATGTCTGTACGCGACGTGGTTTTCCCCGCCGGCCGCCAGGCCCTCTACGAGCGCAACCGCTATTCCCCGGCGGTCCGCAGCGACGGCCTGCTGTTCGTCTCCGGCCAGGTCGGCAGCCGCGACGACGGCTCTCCCGAACCCGAGTTGGAGATCCAGGTCCGCCGCGCCTTCGACAATCTGAATGCGGTGCTCGCCGCGGCCGGTTGCGGGTTCGACGATGTGCTCGACGTCACCGTGTTCATGGTCGACGCCGAGGCCAACTTCGAGCGCATCTGGAAGATCGTCCCGGAGTACTGGGGCGAGGCGCCGTACCCCACGCTGACGGCGGTGGGGGTGAACTGGCTGTATGGCTTCAGCTTCGAGATCAAGGTGGTGGCGAGGTTGCCGGCGGGGCGGTGAGAGCCGATGTGCAGTGCCGGGGCCAGCTCGGCTAGCGCCGGGGCTCTGAGGGACGCCGCAGGCTTACCCAGGCCGGCGCGTGGTCGCTGGCGTGCTCCTCGCCGCGCACCCAGCGATCCACCCCGGCGTCTTCCAGGTGGTCCGCCAGGCTGGCGCTGAGCAGCAGGTGGTCGATGCGCAGCCCGGCGTCGCGTTGCCAGTGCTGGCGGAAGTAGTCCCAGAAGGTATAGATGCGCCGGTCGGGGAAACGCTGGCGTAGCGCGTCCACCCAGCCCTGCCGCAGGAGGCGCTCGAAGCACTCGCGGGACTCCGGCTGGAGCAGGGCGTCCTTTTTCCAGGAGCGGGTGTCGTAGATATCGAAGTCGCTGGGCACCACGTTGAAGTCGCCGGCCAGCACCACCGGATGGCCGCTCTCCATCAGCTCGGCGGCGTGGCGGATGAGGTGCTCGAACCAGGCCAGCTTGTAGTCGAACTTCGGTCCCGGCTGGGGATTGCCATTGGGCAGGTACAGGCTGGCCACCAGCAGGCCGTCGACGGCCGCTTCGAGGTAGCGGCTGTGGGGATCGCTGGCGTTGCCCGGCAGGCCGCGGCGTACCTCCAGCGGCTGGCTGTCGCGGGCGAGGATGGCGACGCCGTTCCACGCCGACTGGCCCTGCCAGATCGCGCCGTATCCGGCCTTCTCCAGCGCCGCGGCGGGGAAGCGCGCGTCGGGCGTTTTCAGTTCCTGCAGGCAGACGATGTCCGGCGCTTCCCGCTCCAGCCAGGCCAGCAGCGCGGCCAGCCGGGTCTGGATGCCGTTGACGTTGAAGGTGGCGATCTTCAGGGTGTCCACCGGTCGCCTCCGCGAATGACGATCAGGCGGCCGCCTGCAGGGCTTCGCCGATGGCTTCGTTGAACGCCTGCAAGTCACCCGGGTTGCGCGAGGTGATCAGGGTCCAGCCGTTCGCCGGGCAGACTTTCACCCGCGTGTCGACCCAGTCCGCGCCGGCGTTGGTCAGGTCGATACGCACGCTGGAATAGGAGGTCAGGGTCTTGCCGCGGGCGACACCGGCGTCGATCAGCAGCCAGGGGCCGTGGCAGATGGCGGCGACCGTCTTGCCTGCGTCGCTGAATTCCCTGACCAGGCGCTGGGCCTCGCTGTCCTGGCGCAGGGTGTCGGCATTCACCGTGCCGCCGGGGACCAGCAGCAAGTCGTAGTCCTCGGCGCGCAGGCCTTGCAGCCTGGCGTCGGAATTGACGATCAGGTCCTTCTCGCTGTCGTGCACCCAGGTCTGCGCTTCGCCGCCCTCGATGGTCGCGTGGGTGACCGTGGCGCCCTGTTGCTTCAGGGGCTTCAGCGGTTCGAGCAGCTCGTCGCGCTCGATGCCGGTGTTGGCGGTGATGACCAGGACGTTCTTGCCTTGCAGCTTCGCGCTCATGGTTTTCTCCTCTGCTGGGGCGCCCGTGGCGGGCGCCGTGGCGTGACATGCAGGAGAGTGGAAAGCTGGAGCGCCGGGGAGTTCGAAAGATTTGCCGGGCGGTGGGCCGGATCCTTGGCCTGTCAGCCTCCGGCGTCAGCGGAACAGCAGCGAATGATGCGCCGCGCCACCGGTGCGCGCGCCGTCGCCCACCGCGATGGCGACGTTGCCGGCCGCCAGCGCCGCGTCGCCGCAGGCGAAGACGCCGGGAACGCTGGTTTCGCGCATGCCGTCGGTCCTGATGAACGGCCCGCTCGGCCCGTCCTCGAACTCGCAGCCGAGCAACGCCGCCAGCGGGCTGGCCATGCGCGTACGCGGCTGGGTGAACAACCCCGCGAGCGTAATCGTGCGGCCACTGGCCAGGGTCACGTCGGCGCGCGCGCCGCCCAGCGCGACCACGGCTTCGCGCTCGATCGTCACGCCGCGCCGGTCCAGCCTGGACATTTGCTCGGCATCCGGTTCGAAGACGCCGTTGAGGAAAAAGGTGGTCGCTCCCCAGTCGGGCAACATCAGGGCGTGGTGGATGGCCAGCGGTGAGGCCGCCAGTACGCCAATCGGCCCGCCGTCCAGTTCGTAGCCGTGGCAATACGGGCAATGGAACACGTGCCGTCCCCAGCGCTCGGCAAGACCGGGGATCTCCGGCAGCTCGTCGGCGACCCCGCTGGCGAGGATCAGCCGGCGCGCGGTGAAGCGTTCTCCGTTGGCGGCCTTCACCACGAAACCGTCCGCCTCCTTCTTCGCCGCGACGGCGGCTTCGGACAGCCACTCGACGCTGGGATAGGCCAGCAACTGCGCGCGGGCGTCATCGGCGATGGCCGCCGGATCGCGGCCGTCCTGGCCGAGAAAGCCGTGGGAGGCCCGGGCGAAGCGGTTGCGTCGCAGTCCCGTATCCATCACCAGCACCCTGCGCCGCGCCCGCGCCAGTTGCATGCCCGCGGAGATGCCGGCGTAGCTGCCGCCCACGATGATCACGTCGAAAGTCATGGCGTATCTCCCATTCGGATAGTCACGCAACAACGTAAGTTTCATGAGATGCGCTTGTCAACGCTCTCGTAACTTTTTCTGTAGCGAGACATACTCATGGTCTTTCCGTCACGAGCCCGCCGTTCATGAGAAACGACACCCGCCTCTCGCGCATGCTCCATGTGCTGATCCATATGGCCCGCCACGAAGGGCCGGCGACTTCCGAAGCCATCGGGCAGATGCTCGGCACCAACCCGGTGGTGGTGCGACGGACCATGGCGCTGCTGAAGAACGAAGGCTACGTGAGTTCGGAGAAGGGCCATCGCGGCGGTTGGCGGCTGGCCAAGCCGTTGGCGGACATCACCTTGCTGGATATCCACCAGGCGCTGGGAGCGTCCTCGATCTTCGCCATCGGCCTGTCTACCGATCATCCGGAATGCCTGGTCGAGCAGGCGGTCAACGAAGCGCTCGGCGAGGCGTTCGAGGCGGCGCAGGCGTTGCTCCTAGGGCGCCTGGGGAGCGTCACGCTGGAGCAGTTGGCGAGCGAGTTCGAGCGCCGCTATCGGCCCTGCTGAGGCGCCTCGAAGGGCCGTTCGGACACCGCCGCCGCGCCTGCGGAGGCACGCCGGCGGTCCGGGATCAGAGCGAGTACTTCACTGTGAACATCAGGTTGCGCGGCTCGCCGTAGTTGAGGTTGCCGAAGTCGATGCCGCTGTAATAGTACTTGTCGAACAGGTTGTTGAAGTTCAGCCGCGTGTCGATCCGTTCGTTGACCTTGTAGCCGAGCATGGCGTTGACCACGGTGTAGCCGCCCTGCTGGAAACCGGTGCTGCTGTCCTCGGTCTTGCTCTGGGTGGCCAGGTCGCCGCCGACGCGCCATTTGTGCAGTTCGCCGGGTAGCGTGTAGCTGGTGGCGAGCTTGAACAGGTGGCGTGGCTTGGCCGCGTCGAATGGCTTGCCCTCGTTGGCCTTGTTGCTGTCGTGCTTGTACTTGGCGTCGACGTAGGTATAGCCGGCCATCATCTGCCAGTCGTCGCTCAGCGCACCGCTCAGCTCCAGGTCGACGCCCTGGCTGCGGACCTTGCCCGAAGCGCGCGAGCAATAGCGCGAGGTGGGGCTGAAGGGGCATGGCGAGGGGCCGCCGACGTCCTCGGTGGCGCGGTTTTCCTGGTCGATCTGGAACAGCGCGATCTGCGAATTGAGCGCGCCGCCGAAGTGTTCGCCCTTCAGGCCGATCTCGTAGTTCTTGCCGGTGATCGGGTCGAGCAGGCCGCCGCCGGCGTCGAAGTTGCTCTGCGGCTTGAAGATGTCGGTATAGCTGGCATAGACCGAGTAGGTCTGGTTCAGGTCGTAGATCACCCCGGCATAGCGGGTGACGTTGCGGGTGACCTTGTAGCTGTCGGTATCGGCGTCGGCCTTGTACCAGTCCAGGCGCCCGCCGAGGATCACTTTCAGCGGGTCGGCGAGGTTCAGCCGGGTGGTGAGGTAGGCGCCTTTCTGTTCCTGGTCGAGCTTCATGCCCCACAGGCTGGTGTTCAGCCTCGGCTTGAGGGTCGAACTCGGGTCCCACTGGGTCGGGTCCATCGGCCCGGTCGGGGTGCCGTCCTTGTTGAACAGGCTGCCCCAGCCGCCGTGGCCGTCGAAGCGTTCCTGGCGATAGCTGGCGCCGACCACCAGCTCGTGCTCGCGGCCGAGCAACTGGAAGGGACCGTTGGCATAGGCGTCATAGCTGTCGTGGTCGTCGGTGTAGCTGTAGTCGCCGGGGTTCTGGGTCATGCTGGCGCAGCCGGTGGTCGAGTAGTAGCAGTCGTTGTACAGCCCGAGCATGTTGATTCGCGCCCACAGCTTGTCGGCGGCCAGCTTCATCTGCCAACCGTTGGCGAAGCGGTGGGTCAGGTCGCTGAACAGGTGGGTGGTGTCGGTATCCCAGTAGGACCAGTCGGCGCCGTAGTAGGACGAGCGCTTGAGGTCCAGGTGGCGGCCGCCCAGCGGGCTGGGCAGGCCTACCCAGTTGTCGTTGCGGTTGTCGTTCTGGTTCGAGGCGCCGATGGCGAAGGTGGTGTCCGGGCTCAGGTCGGCTTCGGCGATCCCGTAGAACACGCCGCGTTCGCTGCTGACGTGGTCCTGGAAACTGTTGCCTTTCTGGTAGGCGACCACCGCGCGGCCGCGCAGGGTTCCTTCGCTGTTCAGCGGACCGGAAACGTCGGCCTCGCTGCGATAGCGGTCCCAGGTGCCGACGCTGCCTTGCAGGGAGGCGCGGAAGTCCTGGGTCGGACGCTTGCGCACCATGTTGATCGCCGCCGCCGGGTTGCCTGCGCCCTGCATCAGGCCGGTGGCACCGCGCACCACTTCGACGCGGTCGAACATGGCCAGGTCGGCGGCGGAAATGACGTCCTGGGTATAGGTGGAAATGCTCGTCGGCAGGCCGTCGTACATGATGTTGTCGACGTCGAAGCCGCGCGCCGCGTACTTCACCCGGGCCGGCCCGTACTGTTGCACGGTGAGGCCGGTGACGCCCTTCACCGCGTCGTTGAGGTCGCGCATGCCCTGGTCGTCCATGCGCTGGCGGGTGACCACGCTGACCGACTGAGGGGTCTCGCGGATCGACATCGCCAGCTTGGTCGAGGTGCGCATCGCCCGGGTGGTGTAGGAGCCGCTGTCTTCGGTGATGGCGGCGGTGGCCGGGTCCTGGGTGGCGACCACGCTGAGCGCGCCGAGGTCGACGCTGTCGCCGGGGGCGATGCCGGCACCTGTCGCAGCGGCCTCGACCCAGGCGTCGCCGCCCCGTACCTCCCCGCTCAGTCCGGAACCTGCGAGCAGACGCTGCAGTGCCTCGCTCGGCTCCAGCGTGCCGCGTAGGGCCGGTGCGCGCCGGTCGGCCACGGCCGCGCGGTCGAAACGGATGCGCAGGCCGCTGGCGCCCTGCAATTGCTCGAGGGATGCGGCCAGGGGCTGGGCGGGAAGGTCAAGGGCGATGGGAGCGGCCTGGGCGGCCAGGGAAAGCGAGGAGAGACCGAGCAATAACGCACTGGAAACGACGTGTTTCATCTGCAGTGTCCTGGATGGCGGCGCAGGCAGGCCGTTGGCGCGACCGGCTGCGTTTCTTGTTTATGTGGGAAACCGGCGTAGGAATTCGCGGCGGGGCAAGTGTATGTAAATGTAAAAATGGAGTAAATGATAGAGATTATCGTTATCAGTAGCATTCGCGGGAATCCGATGAGCTGCGTTCTGCCAGCGGCTGGCGGGAGTTTCCGCTGGATACCTCCCGTGAAGGCCGCCTGGATTCGTGATTACAACGCAAATGAATTTGCTCGATTCGGGCCTTAATCGAAGAGATGTAAGCCGCCACACTGCGCTTCCTTCGAGTCATCCCGCCCACGGAGCGCAGCCATGTCGTCCACCATCCACCCCCTCCCGTCCTTCGGTCTCGGCACCTTCCGCCTCACCGGCCAGGTCGTCGTCGACTCGGTGCGCAGCGCCCTCGAGCTGGGTTATCGCGCCATCGATACCGCGCAGATCTACGGCAACGAGGCGGATATCGGCCGCGCGATCGCCGAGAGCGGCGTACCGCGTTCCGAGCTGTTCCTCACCACCAAGGTCTGGGTCGACAACTACGCCTGCGAAAAGCTGCTCGCCAGCCTGCGCGAGAGTCTGGAGAAACTGCGCACCGACCGGTTGGACCTGGTCCTGATCCATTGGCCGGCACCCGGCAACGGCGTCGAGCTGGCGGAGTACATGGCGGCGCTGGCGGAAGCCAAGTCCCTGGGCCTGACCCGGCGGATCGGCGTCTCCAACTTCAACATCGAGCTGACCCGCCAGGCCATCGCCGCGGTCGGTGCGGGCGAGATATCCACCAACCAGATCGAACTCAGCCCTTACTTGCAGAACCGCGCGCTGACCGCCTACCTCGAGGAGCAGGGCATCGCGGTCACCTCGTACATGACCCTGGCCTACGGCAAGGTGCTGAAGGACCCGACGCTGGCCGGGATAGCCGCCAGGCACCGGGCCACGGTCGCCCAGGTGGCGCTGGCCTGGGCGATGCAACTGGGCTACGCGGTGATTCCGTCCTCGACCCGCCGCGAGAACCTCGCCAGCAACCTGCTGGCGCGCGACCTGCGCCTGGACGCCGAGGACATGGCGCGCATCGCCGGCCTCGAGCGTAACGGCCGCGAGGTCAGTCCGCAGGGCCTGGCGCCGGCCTGGGACTGAGAACCGCGTCGAGGGTCCGCCGCGCCGAGGCTCCGGTCGCGCGGTCGGTTCAGAGCTCGATGCGGTATTCGATCACGCCCGGCTTGTCCGCCACCCAGTCGTACAGGCGCTGCGCCCTGTGGTTGCTTTCCTGGGTATGCCAGTAGAGCCGCGCGCAGCGACGTTCCTCGGCCTGCCGGCGGACGTACTCGATCAACTGCTTGCCGATCTGCTGGCCGCGCACGTCGGGCGAGACATAGAGGTCTTCCAGGTAGCAGACGTCCTGTGCCGCCCAGGTCGAGCGGTGGTAGAGGAAGTTGACGATGCCATGCAGGCGGCGACCGTCGCTGGCCACCGCGCAGTGCATCGGTTCGCCCTTGTCGAAGAAGCGCCGCCAGGTGGCCTCGGTGGTCTGTGCCGAGAGTTCGACTTCATAGAACGCCTGGTAGGCCTTCCAGTGTTCGAGCCACTGCTCGAAGTCCTCGTGTGCCACGGGGCGTACCGATACCAGTGTGTGCAGGGATTGCATCCAGTGCTTCCTTCTTTGGCTTGATGGGGCGATCCGGCGGAGGCCGGGACCGAGGGTCTTGACCCGGGTGTTTTTATAGCCGCCTAATGGCTTGCCATATCCCACCAATTAGATGATCGAGGGCAGACCATTTGTTCAGGCAATCACTGCTCGAATCGGTCAAGGCGCGACTCCTCCATCCACAGCTCCAGGCCCTGCCGCTGCATGCGCGAATCCAGCGCGCGATCCGCCAACTGATCCTCGACGGTGCCCTGGCGCCGGGCAATCCGTTGCCGGCCTCGCGGGCGCTGGCGCAGTCGTTGGGGGTATCCCGCGACACCGTCGAAGCGGCCTATTCGCACCTGCATGCCGAGGGCTTCATCGAGCGTCGGGTCGGCAGCGGCAGCGTGGTCGCCGCGGCTACCCGGCTGTCCCCCGGCCGGCGCGGCGCGGGCGCTCCACGGCGGGTCGGCGGCGCGCCGCGACTGAGCCGGCGTGGCGAGGCGATGCAGGCTGGCGGCGGGGTTCGCGAGCAGCTCGTCCCGCGCCCCTTCGCTCCCGGCGTGCCGGAGACCCGCACCTTTCCCCTGGCGACCTGGGAGCGCCTGCAGCGCCAGGTCCTCAAGGAATATGGCGCGCGCGCCCTGACCCACGGCGACCCGCAGGGCGCCGAGCCGCTGCGCCAGGCGATCGCCGACTACGTCAACCTGGAGCGTGGCGCACGCGCCACGGCCGACCGGGTACTGGTGCTGACCAGTTCGCAACAGGCGCTGGGTCTTTGCGCCAGCGTGCTGCTCGACGCCGGCGAGCGGATATTCGTCGAGGACCCGGCCTACTACGGCGCGCGCAAGGCCTTCGAGGCCGCCGGCCTGGAGTGCCTGCCGGTCCCGGTCGACGAACAGGGCCTGCGGCCCGAGCCGATCCTCGCCCAGCCGCAGGCGGCGCGGGCGCTGTGTCTGACCCCGTCGCACCATTACCCGACCGGCGTGACCCTGTCGCTGGAGCGTCGCCTGGCGCTGATCGAATGGGCGCAGCGGCAGCAGGCATGGATCATCGAGGACGACTACGACAGCGAGTTCCACTACGCCGGCCGGCCCACCGCCTGCGTGCAAGGCCTGGACGTCCACGAGCGGACGCTCTACATCGGCACGTTCACCAAGTCGCTGTTTCCCGGCCTGCGCATCGGCTACATGGTCCTGCCGCCGGCGCTGGTGGCACCGATGACCGTCGCCCGCTCCCTGCAGGACGGGCACAACGCCTCGCTGGCGCAACTGACCCTGGCGCGCTTCATCGCCGGCGGCCACTTCGGCGCCTACGTGCGCGGCATGCGCAACCTCTACGGCGAGCGCCTGGGATTCCTCGCGGAGCGGGTAGGCAAGCGTCTGGGCGGCCTGGTCGAGCCGCGCGTGCCGGCCGGCGGGCTACAGATGCCCGGGCTGCTCTGCGCGGAAGTCGACGAAACGCGCGCCATCGCGGCGGCATACCGCGCCGGTGTCGAGCTGGTCGGGCTCAGCGCCCTGCATCTCGCCGCGCCACCGCGAGCGGGTTTCCTGATGGGCTTCGCCGCCTACACCACGGATGAGCTGGAGGCGGCGGTCGGGGTCCTCGCGAAGACCCTGCGCGGTTTGCGTGCGAATCCCTAGGCCGCCGGCAAGCGCTCAGTCGCGCAGGGCGTAGACGTAGGCATCGACCTGGGCGCCGTCGGCCAGCGTTACCCGGGTCGCCACGCGCCGGTATTCGGTGCCTTCGAATTCATCCAGCGCGGGCCAGTGCTCGGCGAGGCGGTCGGAGACGAACACATGGCCGTGGATTTCCTCGCCGTCGGCGTCGATCGCCAGGCCCGGAAAGCCCATCCCGGCGCCCCAGCCCTTTTCCAGCAGGCGACCGCGGAGGCTGGCCGCCTGCCATTGCCCGCCGATCTTCTGCATCAGGTGTTCGTTGGGACGGCCGGGGCCGAGGCTGCCGTAGACGAAGAGTCGCTGCATCGATAACTCCCTTGAACGGAAGAGCGTGGGCGCAAGACGTGAAGCCTTCCGCCCGCGCCTTTCACTTGCTTGCCAGCGGTGGAGTACGCGGCGGCACGATACGCCGCGAGCCGGTCGACTCGAAGGCCGCGGCGAAGCGCAGCAGCGCCGAGTCGTCGTAGGCGCGGCCGGCGAAGGTCAGGCCCACCGGCATGCCGATGTCGGCCATCACCCCCATCGGTACGGTGACCGTCGGCACGCCGAGGTGGCGGATGGCGAGGTTGCCGTTGGCGACCCAGACACCGTTGCTCCAGGCGATGTCGGCCGAGGCCGGGTTGACGTCGGCGTCCGCCGGGCCGACGTCGGCGACGGTGGGGAAGAGCACGGCGTCCAGGCGCAGGCGTCGCATCCACTCCTCGAGGTCGATCCGCCGGGTTTCCTCAAGGCCGCGCAGGCCATCGGGGAGGGTCGCGATCCGGTCCCAGGGCTTGATGCCGCGCTCGGCCATCCGCACGTATTCGTCCATGCCGGCGGCCAGGTCGCCCTCGCGGTTGGGCAGGGTGCCGGGGTCGTGGGGGAAGATCTGCGGGCCGTCGACATCCGCCAGGCGGTTCAGCTTCGGATCGCCATTGGCGCGCAGGAAGTCGTCGAAGCCCCAGGCCGAGAGTTCCCACAGCTCGTCGTGGAGGAATTCCTTCGACACCAGGCCGCGGTTGAACACGGTGGGCGCGCCGGGTCGGTCGCCCTCGCAGTTCGACACCAGCGGGAAGTCCACCTCGATCACTTCGGCGCCGGCGGCTTCCAGGGCCGTGCGCGCCTGTTCCCAGAGGGCGATGACCGAGGGCCGGGTATGGATGCGCTGGCCGGTCGGGCCGCCGATCCCGGGGGACTCGCTGGTGCCCGCATCGGGGTCGGCGTTGATGAACATGCGCGGCACGCCGAAGCGCTTGCCGGCCAGGGCCTCGGCGCCTGCGGCCAGGGCCGGGTAGCTCGCCGGGCGTACCTCGGAGGCCTTGGGGATCGGCACCCAGGGCTGCATGCGCCAGAGGTCGCCGCGGGTATCGGGATCGTCGGCGACCACTACGTCGAGGATTTCCAGCAGGTCGGCCATGCTCCGCGCATAGGGCACCACCACGTCCATGGTCGGCGTCAGCGGCCAGTTGCCGCGCACCGAGATCACCCCGCGCGAAGGGGTGTAGGCGCACAGGCCGTTGTTCGACGCCGGGCCGCGCCCGCTCGACCAGGTTTCCTCGGCCAGGCCGAAGGCGGCGAAGCTGGCCGCGGTGGCGGTGCCGGCGCCATTGGAGGACCCCGAGGCGAAGGGCGCGGTGAGGTAGGCGGCATTGTACGGGCTCTCCGCGCGGCCGTAGACGCCGCGCTGCATGCCGCCGTTGGCCATGGGCGGCATGTTGGTCTTGCCCAGGCAGATCGCCCCGGCGGCACGCAGGCGCTCGACGGTGAAGGCATCGCGCTGGGCCACCAGGTCCTTGAACGCCGGGCTGCCGGAAGCCGCGGTGAGGCCCTTGACCAGGTAGCTGTCCTTGGCGGTGTAGGGAATGCCGTCCAGCGGACCGAGGGTCTCGCCACGCGCCCGGCGGGCGTCGGAGGCCTGCGCTTCGGCCAGCGCATCGGGATTGCGCACCACCACCGCGTTCAGCGCGGTGGGCGTGCCGGGCGCATCGTAGGCGTCGATCCGCGCCAGGTAGGCCTGGACCAGTTCGACCGCCGTGGTACGACCGGACTCGAGCGCGTCACGCAGCTCGGCGATGGAAACCTCGGTGACCTCGATCATGCTGTCACCGCCTGGCGAATGGAGACGGGGAGACCGTTAGCGACGCTCATCATCGTTCCTCTTGTTCTCTGCTTGCTGCGACGGGGGCCGCGAGGCGGCCGGGTCGATACAGGGGATGCAGTGTACATCCTGGCCGGCGTTCGCGGCTTCCCTGGCGGGGGCGCGGCAACGGCAGCCTGGGCGGTCGTTGAGGCCAGGGCTCAGATCCGGCGGCTGCGCAGCAGTAGCCAGAGCAGGTAGAAACCGCCGAGCAGGCCGGTCATCAGGCCGATCGGCAGGTTGGCGACGTATGCCAGGCGCTGGCCGAGCAGGTCGGCGGCCAGCAGCAGGACCGCGCCCATCAATGCGCCGGACAGCAACGGCACCCCGGCCGAGCGGGTCAGGCGCCGGGCCAGTTGCGGGCCGGCCAGGGCGATGAAGGCGATGGGGCCGGCCGCGGCGGTGGCGATGGCGGTCGTGCCGACGGCGACCAGGACCATCTGCAAGCGCACGCGCTCCACCGCCACGCCGAGCTGGGCGGCGCTGGCATCGCCCAGCTCCAGCACTTCCAGGCGACGACCGTGGTACAGCGCCAGCGGCACGCTGGCGAGCAGGCCCAGCGCTGCCGGGACGACGTGCGACCAGGTCCGGGTGTTCAGCGAGCCGGCCAGCCAGAGCTGGGCGTACATCGCCTGGTCGAGGTTGCCGGTGACCAGCAGCAGGCTGTTCAGGCCCGACAGGCTGGCGCCGACACCGATGCCCACCAGCACCAGGCGGTAGCCGCCGGCGGTGGCGCCCCGGCGCGCCAGCAGCACCACCGCCAGCGCCGTGCAGAGGCCGGCGGCCAGCGCCGCCAGCGAGGTGGCCAGCGGGCCGGCATCGAACAGGATGATCTGCACGATGGCGCCGCTGGCGGCGCCGGTGGTGAAACCGATGACGTCGGGCGAGCCCAGCGGATTGCGCGAGATCGACTGGAAGATCGCCCCGGCCATGCCCAGCGCGGCGCCGACCAGGCAGGCGGTGAGCACCCGTGGCAGGCGCACGCGCTGGACGATGCGCTGGGCGGTGGGGTCCTGGCCCTGGCCGAGTAGGCTGGCGAACACCTCTGCCGGGCCCAGCGCCAGGCTGCCGGTCCCCAGCAGCGCCGCCGCCAGCGCCAGCCCGACCCCCGCGAGGACCAGGCAGGCCAGCGCCGCCCGTGGCCGCCAACGCAGCGACAGGGAACCCAGGCGCAGGGCGTGGAGACCGTTCACAGGCGGCTCAGGCGGAAGCGCCTGACCAGGACGATGAAGGCCGGTCCGCCGAGCAGCAAAGCGACGATTCCGGCGGCGATCTCCGCCGGCGCCGCCAGCAGCCGCCCGAGGATGTCGGCGCCGAGCAGCAGGCCGGCGGCGATCAGCGCCGAGAAAGGCAGGATCCAGCGCTGGTCCGGTCCGGCCAGCAGTCGCGCGAGGTGCGGGGCGACCAGGCCGACGAAGGCGATCGGCCCGGCCAGGGCGGTCGCCGCGCCGGCCAGCAGCATCACCGCCAGGCAGGCGAGCAACCAGGTCAGGCGCAGGTCGACGCCGAGCGCCTGGCCGATCTCCTGGCCCAGGGCCAGGGCATTGAGCCTGGCGGCGAGGGCGAAGGCGGCGGCCAGCCCGGCGCCGATGGCCAGGCCCGGCCATCCGAGCAGGGCGAAGCCGCTGCCGGAAAGCGAGCCGGCGGCCCAGTGGCGGAAGCGGTCGAAGACTTCCGGCGGGGCGTTCAGCACGATGATCCCGGTCAGCGAGGCGAGCATCACCGACAAGCCGGCACCCGCCAGCACCAGGCGCACCGGGTTGGTGCCGGTCTCGCGGGCCTGGCCGAGAAGGAATACGGCGATGCCGGCCAGGCCGGCGCCGAGGAAGGCGCAACCGAGGTACTGGCCCATGCTCGCCAGGTCGAACAGCGCGACCCCGACGATCACCGCCAGCGCCGCGCCGGCGTTGATCCCCAGCAGGCCGGGTTCGGCCAGCGGATTGCGCGTCAGCGCCTGCATCAGCGCGCCGGCCACTCCCAGTGCCGCACCGGCCAGCAGCGCCACCAGGGTGCGCGGCAGGCGCAGTTCGCGTACCACCAGGTGGCGATCATCGTGCGGATCGACGGCTTGCAGGGCATCCAGGGTGACCGCCAGGGGCACCGGCCGCGAGCCCAGCGCCAGGCTGGCCAGGGCCGCCAGCGCGAGCAGCAGCGCGCCGGCGAGCAGGCCCCAGGCGCGCAGGCGCCGGCGGCGCATCGGGGACGCCTGCATAAGCGGACTTCCGGCGAACGGGCGCATGGCTCAGCGGAAATGGCGGGCGACGTTGTCGATCATCTGCCGCCCCGAGTAGTAGTCGATGCGGAAGGAACTGGGGCCCAGGGCGTACACGCGCTTTTCGCGCACCGCCGACAGGTTGGCCAGCACCGGGTCGGCGAGGAACGCCTGCACGTCGTCGTCGCTGGCGCCGAGCAGGAACACGCTGTCGCCGGCGATGGCGGCGGGCAGGTTTTCCCGCGAGATGAACTGGAAGTCCGAGGCGCGCGTCACCTTGCCCGCCAGCGCCTCCGGCAGTTCCGCCACCTGGAAGCCGAGGGCTTCGAGCAGGCGTGCCTGGGGGCTGGCCTGGCGGCCGATGGAATAGCTGCCGGCGATGTTGTAGCCGACCACGCTGACCGGGCCCTGCGGCGGCGCGATGGCCGCGGCGACTTCGGCGGTGTAGGCGTCGAAGCGCTGGATGGCGGCCTGCGCCTGGCGTTCCAGGCCGGTGTGCCGGCCCAGCTCGGTAGCCAGTTCCTGCCAGCTGTGTTTCGAGTAGTCGACCACCAGCGTCGGTACGCCCTGCGCCTCCAGCTCCGCACGGTATGGCGCGGCGCTGTCGGCGCCGGTGGCGGAGGCGACCAGCAGGTCCGGATCCTGGGCGATCACCGCTTCGATGTCGAAGCGCAGGTTGCGGTAGAGCACCTCGACGCCACGTTGGTCGGCGACCTTCGCCCATTGCGAGAAGAAGCCCTTGGCGTCGGTCAGGCGACTTGGCGTGGTGGCGGCGCTGGCCACCAGCGGTGCGTCCATCGCCAGCAGGATGCCGGTGACGCTCGGGGTGGTGGAGACGATCCGCGCCGGCTTCGGCTCCCCGGCCGCGGCGAGGGTGGCGAACAGGCTCAGGGCGAGGGCGAGTAACGGCAGGGCGGAGCGGCGGCGGGTCGGCATGAAGGCTGTTTTCGCTGTAGGGGAAGCCGGGCGGACGGATTCATATGATAATGCTTCTCATGCAGTCTATTCCATAATGTAGAATCGATTCCACATATTCGAGCCATTCTTATCCAGGAACCTCCCATGACCCATCGCCTGCACGCGGACGCCGTGACCTTGCGCCGCGACGCGCGGACCGTTTCGCGGAATCTCTCGCTGGCCATCCCCGAGGGTTCGTTCAGTGTGATCGTCGGGCCCAACGCCTGCGGCAAGTCGACCCTGCTGGCGGCATTGTCGCGCCTGTTGGCGCCGGCCGAGGGCCGGGTGGTGCTGGACGGCAGGGATATCCACAGCCTGCCGGGACGGGAAGTGGCGCGGCGTCTCGGCCTGCTGCCGCAGAGCGCGCTGGCGCCGGATGGCATCACGGTGGCCGAGCTGGTGGCGCGCGGGCGCTATCCGCACCAGTCGTTCCTGCGCCAGTGGTCGCCGGCGGATGAGCGCGCGGTAGCGGCGGCGTTACGCGCCACGCGGGTCGACGGCCTGGCCGAGCGACCGCTCGACGCGCTCTCCGGCGGCCAGCGGCAACGCGTGTGGATCGCCATGGTGCTGGCGCAGGAAACCCCGTTGCTGCTGCTCGACGAGCCAACCACCTACCTGGATATCGTCCACCAGATCGAATTGCTCGAACTGCTCGCCGAGCTGAATCGCCAGGGGCGCACCATCGTCGCCGTGCTGCACGACCTCAACCAGGCCTGCCGCTATGCCTCGCACCTGATCGCCATGCGTGACGGCGCGATCCTCGCCGAGGGCGCGCCGGCGCATATCTTCACCGAGCGTCTGGTGGAGGAGGTGTTCGGCTTGCGCTCGTTGATCATCGCCGACCCGGTCAGCGGCACGCCGCTGCTGGTGCCGCGCGGGATCGCCGCCGACGCGCCGGGCTGAGGTGGCTCAGCGCGGCGGCGGCCGCATGCCGGGGTGGAGGACCAGGCCACCGGTGGACTGGTTGACCTGCAGCGCCTCGTGGAACAGCGCGTCGCGGTCTTCCGCCGACTGCAACTGGCCGAGATCGGTCACCGTGGTCATGGCGCAGACGATCTCCTGCTGGGCGTCGAACACCGGCGCCGCCTGGCCGGTGACGTTCGACAGCAGGTGGCTGGTCAGTTCGGCCCAGCAGCGCTCGCGCACCTCGTCGAGCAGCGCGCGGCTCGGCGGGCTGCCGCGGAAGTGCGTCGGTTGCTGCTTGCGCGCGGCGTCGACCACGGCCTTCGGCAGGAAGGCCTGGAACACCAGGCCGCAAGCGGTATTGTCGATGGGCAGGATATCGCCCAGGGCCAGCGGGTTGATCGAGAAATAGGCGCTGCGGTACCAGCGCACCAGGGTCGGGCCGCGCTCGGTCCAGATCGCCACCCCGCCGCTGGCAGCATGCCGTTGGGCCAGGGCCTTCATGTGGCGGGCGGCGATATCTACCGCGTCGATCCGCTTCAGCGCGCCTATGCCGATGCTCAGCGCCGCCGGCCCGAGGTCGTAGAGACCGCTGAGCGGGTCCTGGCGGGCCAGGCCTTCCTTCACCAGGCTCTGCAGGTAGCGGTGCGCGGTGGAGCCGCCGGTGCCGGTGCGCCGGGCCACTTCGCCGAGGGCCAGCTCGCCTTCGGCGTTGGCCAGGGTCTTCAGGAAGCGCGCGGCGATGGACACCGACTGGATGGTGCCGGAGCGCTTTTCGCCCGGGGCGTCCGGCATCTCGTTCGCCGGGGGCTGCGAAGTATTCAACGGCTCGGTCTCCTCACCACGGTTGATCCATAGGCTTCGGTCCGCGCTGCGGTGGCGCGGGCGGCGCCCATGATACCGATTCCCCGGGGCGGTGGGGCGCCGCGGAAGGGACGGGCGTAGGAGATTCCATATTTCGCAATGAGGAATCTATTCCCCATTGAGGAATGATCTGGTGGCGTGATAGCCTGAATGTAAAAGAGAGTCATTCCCATTTGGAGAAGATCCTTGAACGCCCGCACGCACCGCACGCTCAACCGGGGAATCGGCGTCGTCACGCTGTCCACCCTGCTCGCCTCGCCATCGGCACTGGCCCGGGAAAACCCGCCCGCCGAGGACGAACCCGCCGCCCTCGAGGCGCTGGTCGTGACCGGCGAGAAACGTGAACGCTCGCTGAAGGACACGGCGTCCTCGGTATCGCTCACCAGCGCCCGCGACATCGACCGCAAGCAGACCGGCAACGCCTCGGTCGCCGAGGTGATCAATGGCAGTCCCAACGTGGTCTACACCGACTCGGTGGGCGCGCCGATCATCCGCGGCCAGGACACCCAGGGCCCGAACAACGGGCAGAACGTGTTCTGGGGTGGCACAGTGCCGCGGGCGACGATCAACCTCGATGGCCACTACCTGAACTACAACGAGATGTTCTTCGGCGCGACCTCGGTCTGGGACGTCGACAGCATCGAGGTGTTCCGCGGCCCGCAGACCACCTCCCAGGGCGCCAACGCCATCGCCGGGGCGATCATCGTCAACACCAAGGACCCGACCTTCAGCCCCGAGGCTGCCTACCAGGCGGAGATCGGCAGCTACCATTCGCGGCGCAGCTCGATCGCAGTGTCCGGCCCGCTGGCGCAGGACTTCGCCGGGCGCCTGGCGGTGGACTACGCGGGCCGCGACACCTTCATCGACTACGACAACCCGAAGTTCCAGGACAGCGGCACCGACCAGGACTTCCGCGCCCTCAACGCGCGCGCCAAGCTGCTCTGGCTGCCCAGCGGAATTCCGGGCCTGGAGAGCAAGTTCACCTTCTCCCACAACGACAGCAACCGCCCGACCCAGGAAGCGGCGACCCGCCCGTTCGACAAGCTCGACCATCGCTCGACCACCATGCCCAGCTGGGAGCAGGACACCAACACCAGCATCCTCGACGTCGCCTATGACCTCGACAATGGCATCCGCCTGTTCAACCAGGCGCAGTACTCGCTGTCCTCGGTGCACCGCACCACCGGAGCGGGCGGCGAGGGCGACGCCGACATCCGCCAGAAGAACGCCTCCAACGAATCGCGGATCAGCTTCGGCGAGCAGGAGGACCGGATCAGCGGCATGGGCGGGGTCTACTACGCCCGCACCCGCACCGACGAGACACTGCACCTGCGCGGGCTGTCGGCCTTCGACGACACGAAGAAGAACCTCGGTGTGTTCGGCGAGCTGAACTACCGCCTGAGCGACCGCTGGACCCTGACCACCGGCCTGCGCTACCAGGAGGATCGCATCGAGCGCAGCGGCAACTCGGTGCTGGCGCCGCGTCCGCTGGACTACCAGAAGACCTTCTCGGCCTTCCTGCCGAAAGTCTCCCTGGCCTTCGCCGCGACCCCGGACTGGACCGTCGGCGGCCTGGTCAGCCGCGGCTACAACCCCGGCGGCGTGTCGCTCAACCTGACCACCCGCAACTGGGCCTACTTCAAGGAAGAAACCATCTGGAACTACGAACTGTTCACCCGCGCCAGCCTGCTCGACGGCCGCCTGCTGCTGAACGGCAACCTGTTCTTCATGGATTTCAAGGACGCCCAGTACAACATCCCGGTGGTGGTTTCGCCGGGGGTGGCGCAGTCGTACACCATCAACGCCGAGAAGGCCCACGCCTACGGCATGGAGCTGGACCTCGACTACCGCCTGCGCGACGACCTGCGGCTGAAGGCCAGCGCCGGCGTGCTACGCACCCGGATCGACGAGATGTCCGGCAATACCGGCTACGAGCACAACGAGTTCGCCCGCTCGCCGGGCTATACCCTCAGCTTCGGACCGAGCTGGGACGTCACCGAGCGCCTCAACCTGAACGCCCAGGTGCGCTACCTGGACGGCTACTACTCGGACACCGCCAACACCAAGGCCTACTCGATCAAGGCCTACACCCTCACCGACGCCCGCGCCAGCTACCGCTTCAACGACCAGGTGCAGCTCTATGGCTACGTGAAGAACGTGTTCGACGACCGCTCGCCCACCTACATGCAGGAAAACCGGGGGATCGGCGGCATCGAGGCGAGCATGACGCAGCCGCGGACCCTCGGCATCGGCATCAAGGGCACCTTCTAGGCGCCCCGAGAAGCCGGCCCCGCGCAGGGCCGGCCCAGCCCCAGAGCCCATACAGGAGATTGGCACGATGAGTACCCCGAAACGCCTGCACATCGGCATGTCGCTGGCCCCCACCTGGCTCAGCGGCGATGCCTGGCGGCGCCCCGACAGCAACATCGAAGGCATCTTCGGCAGCGATTTCGCCGTCGACATCGCCAGGCGCTCCGAAGCCGCCCACCTCGACTTCGTGTTTCGCCCGGACGTCAGCAGCCTGCCACTGGACGTGCTGGAGACCGGCTCCGGCTTCGCCAGCCTGGATCCCACCGTACTGCTTGCCGCGGTCGCCCGCGAAACCTCGCGGATCGGCCTGGTGTCGACGGTCTCCACCACGTTCTATCCGCCCTACGTGGTGGCCCGGCAGCTGCAATCGCTGCACTGGATCAGCAACGGCCGCGCCGGCTGGAACATCGTCACCGCGCTGCAGGGCCACGAGAACTTCGGCCTGGACGCGATGCCCGATGCGGAGCAGCGCTACGCGCGCGCCGCCGAGTTCACCCGGCTGGTGCACGACCTGTGGGACAGCTTCCCCCGCGAGGCACTCCTGGTCGACCGCGAGAGCGGCCGCTACGCCGACGTTTCCCGGGTGCGCCCGGTCGACCACGACGGCGAATTCCTCAAGGTCAAGGGACCGCTCAACCTGCCGGCCTTCGGCGAGGCGGGGATTCCCCTGGTGCAGGCCGGCGCCTCCGAGAGCGGGCGCGACTTCGCCGCCTCGGTGGCCGACCTGGTGTTCGCGCCGACTCCGGACAAGGAGGCTGCCCTGGAACTGCGCCGCGACCTTTCCCGCCGCGCCGAACGCCACGGTCGCTCGCCGCGCGACGTGCGCCTGCTGCCGGGCTTCAGCCTGTACCTGGCGGAGAGCCGCGAGGAGGCGCGGGAAATCTTCATGCAGACCCACGCGCGCCTGGACCGCGCGCGCAAGTTCGCCACGATCAGGCAGATGCTCGGCCTCGACCTCAGCGACTGGCCGCTGGACCGGCCGATTTCCGCGGCCGACCTGCCGCCGCCGGTGGCCAACCCCGGCAGCCGCACCCACACCGACCTGCTGCGGCGCCTGATCGAGCGCGAGACGTTACGCCTGGACCAGTTGCTGCTGCGCCCCGAGGTGGTTTCCGCGGCGCACTGGCAGGTCATCGGTACGGTGGACGATGCCGTCGAGCAGATCGTCGACTGGGCCGGCGCCGGCGCCATGGACGGTTTCATCGCCGCGCCGGGAGGCTCGGTCGGCTCGCTGCGGCTGTTCCTCGAACAGGTGGTGCCGCGCCTGGTGGAGAAGGGGCTGTTCCGCGAGCGCTACAGCGCCACTACCTTCGCCGGGCACCTGGCAGAGGAATGATGGAAAGGGCCGGCGACGGCCGCGACCTGGCGGCGATGGCGAGCGAGTGACCGCCTGCGGTTGGCCGCCTGACGGGCCCGCTGTATCGCAGCACGCCATCCGACCGGTGGGGCGTGGTACAGGCGAGGGAGCCTCTGCCTTGGCGTAGATACCGTCGTACCCCGGGGATCATCCGGACAGGTCGCAGCCTGGGCAGCGCTGGCCGTCGGCAGGCCTGGCATTCTGCTGTTACAACCATCCATCCATTCCTGCGGAAACGAGTGAACTCAATCGCCCCGAGCGCTGTCTGTCAGCCGTCGGCCCAACCGGGCCGGGCGCATGGCCCTTGGCCATGCGGTAGCCCCGCCCCGGTCGCGCGCTTGTCCATAACAATTCGACTGGCCGGCTTTTTCGCTCCCCTTTGCGGGTTTCGTTCTCTCGCCATGTGAAGATTGCCATGTCCCTATCCCGTCGCATCCCCGCCGCTCTTTCCCCGTTCCTGAACCGCGTCATCGGAGCCTGCCTGCTCGGCGGCCTGCTGGCGGCCGGCGCCCCGGCGCAGGCCGAGGAGGCGACCGGCAACGCGCGCTGGGTGAGCGACAGCCTGACCACTTTCGTGCGCAGCGGCCCCACCGATGGCTATCGCATCGTCGGCACCCTCACCTCCGGGCAGAAGGTCGAGCTGCTTGGCACCCAGGGCAACTACAGCCAGGTGCGCGGCGAGAACGGCAGCACCGTGTGGATTCCCAGCCGCGACTTGCAGGAGGTTCCCGGCCAGGCCGAGCGCCTGCCGCAACTGGAGCAGAAGGTGGCCGCCCTGACCGCCGAGCTGGACGGCATCAACGACACCTGGAAGACCCGCGTGCAGGGCATGCAGGAAACCCTCGACACGCGCAAGAAGTTGATCGACGAATTGCAGGCGGCGCGCAGCAACCTGGACGCCGAGCTCGGCAAGGCCCGCTCCGACCTGCGTGCGGTGCAGGCGCAACTGGGCGACGAGAACAAGCAGGTGCTGATGCGCTACATGGTCTACGGCGGCAGCATCGCCGGCGCCGGCCTGTTCGCCGGGCTGATCCTGCCGTCGCTGCTGAGGGTGCGGCGCAAGCGCAACGACAAGTGGTTCTGAGCCTCCGCCCGCGTCTCTGCGTTTCGTAAAGCAAGCCCCGCCGGCCGCGGGGCTGTGTCGCAAGCGCGACAAGGGCTGAAGCGTCAGCCGCCCGGCGAGACGATGATCTTCACGTTGTGCTCCTTGTTGTTCACCAACTCTTCGAAACCGCGCTCGACGATTTCTTCCAGGCCGATGCGACCGGTCACCAGCGGTGCGATGTCGAGGCGGCCGTCGGCTATGAAGGCGATCACGTCGGCGAACTCGCCGTTGTAGGCGAGGGCCCCGAGCAACTGCTTCTCGGTGGAAACCAGCTCGAAGAAATTGAATTCACTGGGCTCCTCGAAGATTCCTACAAGCACGCATTTGCCGGCCTTGCGGATGGCATCGATGGCCAGCTTGGCGGTGTGCTTGTTGCCGATGCATTCGAAGCTGACGTCGGCGCCAAGCCCGCCGGTGAGGGCGCGGATTTCGCCTAGGGCGTCGCACCGCGAGGGGTCGAGCACCTGGCTGGCGCCGACCTCTAGGGCCTTGGCCTTGCGCGCCGAGGACATCTCCAGGGCGATCACCTGTGCCGCGCCGGCGGCGCGCGCGCACATGATGGTGCACAGGCCGATGGTGCCGGCGCCGACCACCACCACGTTCTGCCCGAGCAGGCTGCCGGCCTTCTTCACCGCGTGCATGCCCACCGCTAGCGGCTCGATCAGCGCGCCGGCCTCGCTGGGAAATCCGGCCGGCAGGGCGTAGAGCAGGTTGGCCGGTACGTTGACGTATTCGGCGAAGGCGCCGTTGTTCATCAGCCCGGTGAAGGCCAGGTTCTCGCAGATGTTGTACAGCCCATGCCGGCAGTAGTAGCAGGTGCCGCAATGCTGGCAGGCGTCTGCGGCGACCGCCTGGCCGACGGCGAAGCCGGTCACGCCGTTGCCGAGGCGGACGATTTCGCCGCTGAACTCGTGGCCGAGGATGCATTGGTCCTTGAGGCCGGTGAGCGGGTGCGGCGCCTCCACGGGGATGAATACCGGGCCGGCCAGGTATTCGTGCAGGTCGGAGCCGCAGATGCCGCACCAGTGCACGCGGATCTGCACCCAGCCGGGCGGCGGCTCGGCCGGGAGCGGCACGTCTTCCACGCGGATATCGTGGCGGCCGTGCCAGACGGCGGCGCGCATCGCCGCGTTGGCTTGCGGGGAACTGTTCATGTCGGTCGTCTCCTCAATGCTGGCGGAGGAAGTCGAGCAGCAGGCGGTTGACCTGCTCGGCGGCTTCCATCTGCACCATGTGCGCCTGTCCGGGAATGATCTCCACCTGGGCTGGCAGGCCCTCGGCATGCCGCGCCGGGATGATCGCGTCATCGCTGCCCCAGATCGCCAGGACCGGCTGGCGGCCCTCGCTCGCCACGGCACGCAGGTCGTTGCGCTGGCGACCGTCGGCGAACAGGTTGTCCAGCAACTGGCGCAGGGCCGCATCGACGCCTTCCAGGCGCTTGTAGCGGAGCATGTCCTCGAGCATCTGCCGGGTGACCAGCGCGGGGTCGGAGAACAACTGCACCAGTTGCGGCTTCAACGCGTTGCGGTTGGCCGCCTCGACGAAGCCGCGCAGGTAGTCGCCGTTGATCTCCTCGCCGAGGCCGGCGCTGCCGATCAGGCTCAGCGACAGCACCCGCTGCGGCGCCAGGCGCGCGCAGTTCAGCGCCACCGCTCCCCCCATGGAGTGACCGGCCAGGTGTACCTGTTCCAGGTCGAGGTGGTCGAGCAGGGCCAGCACGCTGCCGCTGAGTTCATCGAGGTCGCCGCGCACCAGGGCCTTGCCGGACTCGCCGTGGCCCGGCAGGTCTAGAGCGATCACCCGCCGCTCGGCGGCCAGCGCCTCGTGGTTGAACAACCAGTTGTTCAGGTCGCCACCGAAACCGTGGATCAGCAGTAGCGCCGGATCGCCCTCGCCGCGGTCGAAATAGCGCAGGAGGCGCCCGTCCAGCTCGACTTTCCGCGGTGCCGGTCCGCTATCCCCAGCGTCCTCGTCGGCGGGTACGAATTCGGCCTGGAAGCGTTGCACCAGTGCGTCGATCTCCTCGTCGCTCGCCTCGCCCTCGACCACCACGCCGAGCAGCGCGCCGACCGCCAGGGTCTCGTCCTCGCGCGCCACCTTGCGCCGCAGCACGCCCGAGAAGGGCGCCTCGACGCTGCTGGAGATCTTGTCGGTCTCCACGTCGAGCACCTCGTCGCCTTTCTCGATATGCGCGCCCTCTTCCTTGAGCCAGGCGTCCACCCGACCCTCGGTCATCGACAGGCCCCACTTGGGCATGGTCAGTGTATGGATCCGGCTCATGCCGCGTCCCTCCCTTCCAGGGCCTGGCGCACGGCTGCCTCGATCTTCGCCGCGTCGGGGATGTAGAGGTCTTCCAGGGCGTCGGAGAAAGGCACCGGCGTATGGGGCGCGGTGACCCGGCGGATCGGCGCGCGCAGCGCGGAGAAGGCCCGTTCGGCGACCAGCGCGGCGATGTCGGTGGCCATCGAGCAGCGTGGGTTGGCTTCGTCGACCACCACCAGGCGGCCGGTCTTTTCCACGCTTTCGAGAATGCTGTCCTCGTCCATCGGGCTGGTGCTGCGCAGGTCCAGTACTTCGCAGGAGATGCCCTGGCGCGCCAGGCTGGCGGCGGCGTCCAGCGCCAGGTGGACCATGCGGCCGTAGGTCACCAGGGTGACGTCGTCGCCGTCGCGGAGGAAGTTCGCCTCGCCGAAGGGTACGCTGTACAGCTCCTCGGGTACCTCGCCCTGCATCGAATAGAGCAGCTTGTGCTCGCAGAAGATCACCGGGTCGTTGTCGCGGATCGCCTGGACCAGCAGGCCCTTGGCGTCGTAGGGCGACGACGGGCAGACCACCTTGAGGCCGGGGATGTGGGTCCATAGCGAAGTGAGCATCTGCGAATGCTGGGCGGCGGCGCGCAGGCCGGCGCCGACCATGGTACGGATCACCAGCGGGGTGACCGCCTTGCCGCCGAACATGTAGCGGAACTTGGCGGCCTGGTTGAGGATCTGGTCCAGGCAGCAACCGGCGAAGTCGACGAACATCAGTTCGCACACCGGGCGCATGCCGCGGGTGGCGGCGCCGACCGCGGCGCCGACATAGCCGATCTCTGACAACGGGGTATCCAGCACGCGGCCGGGGAACTGGTGGTAGAGGCCCTTGGTGACCCCCAGCACGCCGCCCCAGGCGTCGTCCTCGCCGGGCGCGCCGGCGCCGCCGGCATTGTCTTCGCCCATGATGAAGACGCTCGGGTCGCGGCGCATTTCCTGGGCCAGCGCCTCGTTGATGGCCTGCTGGTAGCTGATCTTTCTCGCCATGATGGTTCTCCTCGTTCTTGTTTTCGGGCGGCTCAGGGATAGGACACGTAGACGTCGCGCAGCAGGTCGTCCGGCTCCGGCTTGGGATCGTTCTTCGCGCGCTGCACGGCATCCTCGATGCGCGCCTCGACCTCGGCGTCGATGGCGTCCAGGTCGCTGGCGGAGAGCAGGCCGGCGTGGCAGGTGCGTTCGCGGAACTGCTTGAGGCAGTCGCGGGTTTCCCGGTAGTGCTTTACTTCGTCGGGATCGCGGTAGGTCTGTGCGTCGCCCTCGAAGTGTCCGTAGTAGCGGGTCAGCTTGACTTCGATCAGCGACGGCCCCTCGCCGGCGCGGGCGCGCTCGATGGCGGCGCCGGCAGCCTCGTGGACGGCGAAGAAGTCGAAGCCGTCGACGGTCACCCCGGGCATGCCGAAACCGGCGGCGCGGTCGGCGATGTGGTCGCAGGCCACCGACCAGTTGGCCGCGGTGGCCTCGGCATAGCCGTTGTTCTCGGCGACGAACAGGCACGGCAGGTTCCACACCGCGGCCAGGTTCATCGCCTCGAACACCGCGCCTTCGTTGGAGCCGCCATCGCCGAAGAAGGCCACCGCCACCGCATCGCTGCCTTTCAGCTTGGCCGCCAGCGCGGCGCCGGCGGCCAGCGGCGCGCCGGCGCCGACGATTCCGTTGGCGCCGAGCATGCCTTTCTCCAGGTCGGCGATATGCATGGAGCCGCCCTTGCCCTGGCAGACCCCGGTCTTCTTGCCATAGATCTCCGCCATCATGCCGTGCACGTCTACGCCCTTGGCGATGCAGTGGCCGTGGCCGCGATGGGTGGAGGCGATGCAGTCGTCGTCGCGCAGGTGCGCCATCACGCCGGCGGCGGAGGCTTCCTCGCCGGCGTAGAGGTGGACGAAGCCGGGTATCTCGCCCGTGGCGAACTCGACGTGCAGGCGTTCCTCGAAGGCGCGGATGGTGCGCATCACGCGGTAGGCATGGAGCAGTTGGTCGGTGCTCAGAGTGGACATCTTGTTGTTCTCCAGGTTGTCTTCACGGGGTCATCGGGGTTCGCTGGCCGGCCAGCAGGCGATGGCGGGCGGCGTAGGCGAGGGTGGCCGGCACATCGACGCTGAACGGGCCGGAAGGGTCGAGGGTGATGCTTGGGCGGTCGGTGGTGCTGAACTCGATCTCGCGCTCTCCGTCCAGCGCCAGGGTCCCGCTGGACAGGCTCGGCGCGTGGGCCACGCCGGGTTGCAGGTAGCCGGCGGCAGAGACCCCGCAGCCCACCAGCAGGCCCGGCGCCAGCGGCACCAGCAGGCTCTCGCGGGCGTCCGGATGCAGGCGCATCCACGCGCCGTGGGGCTCCTCGCGGCTCACCGGCGACCACAGTCCGCAAAGCGCCGAAAGGCCGATGGCGTGGGGTTCGGCGAAGCTGACGAAGACTTCGGCGAGGTCTTCGGCGCGACTGATGGCGCGGGCGCCGATGAACGGCTGCGGCGACACCGCGACGTCCACCAGCGCCCACTCGCAGAGCCCGCGGCGCGGCTCGCGCACCAGCAGGCGCTTGTTGCGTCGCAGGCCGATCTCCGGCGGCACCCGGTTGCTGGCGCAGAGGCCGCCGGCGAGCCCCGCGCCGGTGGCTTCGCGCAGCTCCGGGAAGGCGTTGTTGGTCCCGGTGGACAGCGCCAGCAGGGGGACGTCGCCGACCTCGGCGGCCACTGCCTTGTGCGTGCCGTCGCCGCCGAGCACGGCGATCAGCGCCACGCCGCGCTCGACCATGCGCCGCGCCGCCAGGCGGGTATCCTCGACGCTCTGGCGCAGCGGCATGTCGAGGAACTCCAGGAACGGCCAGTGGCCGTCGCGGGCCTGGCGGGTCTGGCTGGCCCGGAGCACGGCGGCGGCGATGCCGGTCATGTCCGGCGGCAGCAACGCATGGCGGATGCCGGTGGCGCCGAAGGCGGCGAGCAGGCGTTGCACCACCGATGCCTTGTCGGTGCTGGAGTGCAGCCCGGCATGGGCGGTGAGGCGACGCAGGTCGCGACCGGAGGCCGGGTTGGCGATGATGCCGACGATCGGCGAGGGCGGGGTCATAGCGAGAATCCGCCGTCGACGGCGATGGCCTGGCCGGTGACGTGCGGCGCGCAGGCCAGGTAGACGACGAGCTGGCCCATGTCTTCGACGGTCTGCGCCTCACCCTGGGGCAGCAGGCTGGCCTGGTGGCGTTCCCAGGACTGCGCCTCGCTTTCGCCGGCCTGCCGCCAGCGGCCCGACAAGCCGTCCTCGCCGCGCCACATTCCGGTGCCGACGATTCCCGGGCAGAGCGCGTTGACCGTCACCCCGTCGCGCGCGACCTCCTTGGCCAGGGCATTGCTGAAACCGATCACGGCAAACTTCGAGGCACAGTAGTGGGCGAGGTCTGGGAGACCGACCTTGCCGGCGATCGATGACAGGTTGACGATCCGCCCCCAGCGCTGCGCCTGCATCAGCGGCAGTTCGGCCTGGCAGCAGAGGAACACGCCGCGGGCGTTGACGTTCATCACCCGGTCCCAGTCGGCGAGGCTGAGTTCGGCGACCTTGCGGATGCTGATCACCCCGGCATTGTTCACCGCCACGTCGAGCCGGCCGAACTCCGTGGCGACCCGCTCGACCATCGCCCGGACGCTGTCGCCGTCGCTGACGTCGACCCCAAGGGCCAGGCTGCGGCGACCGAGGCTGCGGATCGCGGCGGCGGTTTCCTCGGCGACCTGCGGATCGAGGTCGGCCACCGCCACGTCGGCGCCGGCGCGCGCCAGGGCGAGGGCGATGCCCCGGCCGATGCCGCGTCCGGCGCCGGTCACCAGCGCGACCCGGGAAGACAGGGAGAAATCGTCGGACGACGTAGCGTGCATGCTTCACCTCTGATTGTTCTTGTAGGTGTATGCGGCAGGGCGTTGGGAGGAGCGGACAGTCCGCCCTGCCGTCGCCGTGGCTGGAGCAAGGCCGATGCCAGGTTGCGGCGTGGCGGCCGGAAGGCCCGTCGTAGAGCGCCGGCATGGGAAGGCCGGCGACCGCCGGGGCGACGTCCGGCGAGACAACCCATGTCATCGCGCACGGGTTCCCGGCGAGACGCTGAGACGCTCCGTCTCAGTCGTCGGCTGTGGCGGCCCGGCGCTTGTCGAGGGTCGCCGATGGGCGCTTAATGGGCGGCACAACAACAAGATGCCGAGCAACGGAGGCCCCATGCTTTCCGCACACTCGAAGGACCATGTGGACTGTGTCAGCCGTGTCCTGAGGAACGCCGCGCGCCTGCCGCAGGCGCCGGTGCCGACGCCGATCCTCGACTCCTGGCGCCGCTCCATGGAGCAGCACCGTCTCGACCCGGGGTCCCTGCAAGGGCCGCGGATTCTCTCGCAGACCCTCCTCGACGAATGTCGCGAGCGTTCCGAACTGTTCCTGCGCATCGCCAGCGAAGAGGTGGCGCGACTGCATGGACGGGTGCGCGATGCCGACTACTGCGTACTGCTCACCGATGCCCAGGGGCGGACCATCGACTACCGTGTCGAGTCGACCATCCGCAACGACTGCCGCAAGGCCGGGCTGTACCTCGGCACCTGCTGGTCGGAAGGCGAGGAGGGCACCTGCGGGGTGGCCGCCGTACTCACCGACAGGACTGCGGTGACGGTGCACAAGCGCGATCACTTCCGCGCCGCCTTCATCGACCTGACCTGTTCCGCGGCGCCGGTCTTCGATCCGCAGGGCGAGTTGCTCGGTGTGCTCGACGTTTCCGCCGTGCAATCGCCGGACGACCGCCGTAGCCAGCATCTGATCCGGCAGATGGTGGCGCAGAGCGCGCGGGAGATCGAGAACGCCTTCTTCATGCACAGCGCCCAGGGCCATTGGGTGCTGCGCGCGCACCGTGCGCCGGGCTACGTCGACAGCCAGCCGGACTACCTGTTCGCCTGGGACGCCGATGGGCGCCTGCTGGCGTTGAACCCGGCGGCGCGGCACTACCTGCGGCAGCGCCTGGGGCAGGTGCCGAGCCACATCGGCGAGGTGTTCGACCTCGACGCCCTGCACGCCGCCGCCGACCAGGCGCCGTGCCTGCTGCGCGGCCAGGCCGGCGAGCTGCACGTGCGTCTCAGCGCGCCGCGGGCCAAGGCGCGGCGGCTGGAGCGCGAGGTGCCCGACGACGCTGCGCTCGACCCGCGCATCGCCGAAAGCCTGCGCCTGGCGGTGCGGGTCAAGGACCGCAACCTGCCGGTGCTGATCCAGGGCGAGACCGGCGCCGGCAAGGAGGTTTTCGCCCGCCAGTTGCACCAGGCCAGCGCCCGTCGCGACAAACCCTTCGTCGCGCTCAACTGCGCGGCGATTCCCGAAAGCCTGATCGAGAGCGAGCTGTTCGGCTACGTTGGCGGAGCCTTTACCGGCGCGGCGGCGAAAGGGATGCGCGGCCTGCTGCAGCAGGCCGATGGCGGTACCCTGTTCCTCGACGAGATCGGTGACATGCCGCTGGGCCTGCAGACCCGCCTGCTGCGCGTGCTGGCCGAGGGCGAGGTGGCGCCGCTGGGGGCTGCGCGCCGGCAGGCTGTGGATATCCAGGTGATCTGCGCCACCCACCGCGACCTGGCGGCGCTGGTGGCGGCCGGCGGCTTCCGCGAGGATCTCTACTTCCGCCTCGGCGGCGCCCGCTTCGAACTGCCGCCGCTACGCGAACGCAGCGACCGGCTGGCGCTGATCCGGCGCATCCTCGATGAGGAAACCGCGCACTGCGGCGTACGCATCGAACTCGGCGAGGCAGCCCTGGAATGCCTGCTCGGCTATCGCTGGCCGGGCAATGTCCGCCAGTTGCGGCATGTGTTGCGCTACGCCTGCGCGCTGTGCGGCGGCGCCACCCTGCAACTCGCCGACCTTCCGGCAGAGCTGCGTGGTGAAGGCCGGACACCGGCCAGTGCGTGCGAGAGCGGCGGCGGTCCGGAGCGCGACGCCCTGCTCGACGCCCTCGTGCGGCATCGCTGGAAACCCATGGCCGCGGCGCGGGAACTGGGTATCTCGCGAGCGACCCTGTATCGGCGGGTGCGCCGGCATGGCATCCGTATGCCGGGCCAGGCGGACGACTGAGGTACGCCGGCGGCCGGCGCAGTCGTCAAGCGCGGAAAATCAAAACCAGCCTTGAGCCTTGCCCCGTTAATGCCGGTGGGCTTTCCCTGTAGCGTTCCGGGCAGCGGCGCAACCCGTTCGGTCGCGCCCCGCCAGGAGCCTACGGAGGAAACCCATGCCCGCCCCGCACCAGCCAGCCCGCAACCCGACCGGGGAGTTCGACCCATGCCGCTAGCCCTGCTGCTCGCCATGGGCGCGTTCTCCCTGAGCCTGTCGATTTCCCCCGGTCCGGTGAACCTGACCATCGTCGCTTCCGGCGCCAACCACGGCTTCCGCCGGACCCTGCCGTTCGTCACCGGCGCCACCCTCGGCTTCGTCCTGCTGCTGGCCTTCGTCGGCTTCTGGTTCGTCCGCGCGATCGAGGCCTACCCGCGCTTCTTCGACTACCTGGGGATGGCCGGCGCGGCGTTCATCGCTCATGTGGGCTACCGCATCGCCACCGCGGATCCACGCCTGGCCCTGGAGGAAAACGGGGTCCCCGGGTTCTTCCAGGGCGTGCTCCTGCAATGGCTCAATCCCAAGGCCTGGATCGCCTGCGCTTCCGGCGTGGCCTTGTTCGCCAGCCCGAGCACGCACGCGCCGCTACTGGTCTTCATGGCCATCTACCTGGTGGTCTGCTACCTCTCGCTGGCCGCCTGGGCGCTGCTCGGTGACCGCGTGGCGCTGCTGCTCGACAGCCCCCGGCGGGTGCGCCTGTTCAATCGGGCGATGGGCGGCACCCTGGTGCTGACCGCCGGCTACATGCTCTACCTGCAGCTCGCCGCTAGCCTGGATTGAAGGCCTCGTAGAGGCGATTGATGAGGGTGTAGGCGATGCTGCTGGCGGGTACGTTGGGCGGCCACACCGCATACACCTTCAACGGCTCCAGGCGCCATTCCGGCAGCACCGCGCGCAACTCGCCGCGGCGGATCGGCTCGTCGCTCAGGTAGGTCGGCGGCGCGGCCAGGCCGACGCCGAGGCGGGCCAGGCGGCAGGAGGCTTCGACGCTGTCGACGCGCACCCGCGGGGTGTAGTCGACGCGTACCTCCTCGTCGTCCCGCGCATGACGGAATAGCCGGCTGTCGGGGCGCATGCCGAGCCCGATCCATTCCAGCCGCTGCAGGTCGCGCGGGTGTTCCAGCGGCGCGTGCCGGGCCAGGAATGCCGGCGCCGCCACTACCTGGCGCGGCAGCAGGAACAGGTGACGGGCCTTCAGCGAGCTGTCCGGCAGGTCGCCGATGCGGAAGGCGATGTCGATGCCGTCGCCGATGATGTCGTGGCGGCTGTCGTCGCAGGCGATGCCGAGGTCGAGGTCGGGATGCTCCTCGATGAAGGCTGCCAGGTGACGGGTGAAGTCGCCGTTGACGAACACCGCGGGCATCGAGATGCGCAGGCTGTTGCGGGTCGAGACGGCGCGCTGGCGGAACTCGATGAAGCCCTTCTCGTAGAGTTCCAGCATGGAGCGGGCGGTGTCCAGCAACTGCGTGCCGTCCTGGGTCAGCGACAGCTTGCGGCTGTTGCGGTAGAGCAGCGCACGGCCCAGGTTCCGTTCCAGCCTGGACAGGTGCAGGCTGGCGGTCGCGGCGCTCAGGCCCAGCGCCTCGGCGCCGCCGGAGACGGAGCCGGTCTCGGCGATCTTGGCGAATACGATCAGGTAGCGGATGTCGTCGATCATGCGGTCTCTCGTCGCGGGGGCTGGGTGCATCCTGCGCGATGGCGGCCAGCCGGACAAGCGCGAGAGGTAGAGGGCAGCGGCGCTTCCCGGGCTTTTCAGCGCAGGCTCCAGAAGCCCAGGCGACCGAGGCTGGCCGCCAGTCGCAGGCGCGAGGTCTGCCAGTTGCCGAGGGCACGGATGTGCTGGTCCTCGGCGCTGGCGTAGGCGGTCAGGGCGTTGAGCAGCTCGATCATGCTGCCGACCCCTGAGCGGTAGCGGCCCTGCACCACCTCCAGGCTTTGCCGCGACTGTTCGACCAGTTCGCGGGTGCGCGCCAGGCTGCGGGTCTCGACGCTGAGCGACTGGTAGTTGCTCCACACCTCCAGCGAAACCTGCTGCTCGGTGTCGGCCAGCTCCGCTTCGCTGGCTTCGCGGCGGGCCAGGGCGTTGCGGACCTGGTAGGTGCGTTCGAAGCCTTCGAACAACGGGATGTTCAGTTGCAGGCCGATGCTGCGGTCGCGTTCGCGGGTATCGCCGTTGAACGCCATCGCCTGGTCGCTCTGGCTGCGTGCCAGGTTGGCGCTCAGCGCCAGGCTCGGCCGGCCGGCGGCGCGGCTTTCCTCCACCGAGGCGGCGGCGGCTTTCAGCCGCGCCTGGGCGGCGAGCAGCGCCGGATGCTCGCGGCGGGCTTCGGCGAGCATCTCGTCGATGGCCTTGACGAAGCCGGTGTCGGGTTGCGCCTCCAGCTCGCCGGAGAGGCGCAGCGGGGTATCCGGCGCCAGGCCCATGCGCAGGGCGATGACGCCGAGGGCGTTGCTCAGGGTGCCTTCGTCGCGAACCTGGGCGAGGCTCGCCTGGGACAGCGCGGTCTGCGCCTGCAGGCGATCGGAAAGGGCGGCGGCGCCGGCCCGGTACTTGGCGTCGGCGGCTTCCAGGTTCTGCGCCGCCAGCTCTGCGACCTGCCGCGAGGCGGCCAGGCTGCGCTGGGCGGCGAGGGCGTCGTAGTAGGCCTGGGCGGCGAGGGCGAAGGTGTTCTGCAGGGTCGCGTCCTGGCTGGCGTTGGCCGCCAGCAGCAACTGCTGGGCGTTGCGCAGGGCGGCGCTGCGGCGGCCGAAGTCGAACAGCTCCCAGCTCAATTGGAGGCTGGCGCCGCGCCGGTGGCGATGGCCGTCGCCGGAGAGGTAGGGGGCATCGCGATAATCCATGTCGCTGTAGCCGCGACTGGCGTCGAGACGGCCGTCCAGGCGCGGCAGGTAGGCGGACTTGCCGATCCCGACCTGGGCCGCCTGGGCCTTGGCATTGGCCCAGGCGAGGCGGGTCTGCGGGTCGTGGCAGAGGATCCGCTCGATGGCTTCCTCCAGGCTCAGCTCGGTCGGTGGCGGCCCGCCGCGGCAGGGCAAACCGCTGCCGCCGAGGTCGTAGACCGCCTGGCCGGCGACCTGGCCGGCGGTGCCGAACACGTCCGGCTCGTAGGCGGCGGCGCCGGGAACCAGGCCGAGCAGGCCGCACAACAGGCCGGCGAGGGCACGCATCAGGCCTGCTCCCGCGCCGCGGCGGCCTGGCGTTCGGCCAGGCGCGCGGTGCTTTCGTCGAGGCTTACCTTGCCCTGGCCGAGGACTATCACGCGGTCCGCCGAGGCGATGGTCTCGGGCCGATGGGCGACCATGATGCGGGTGATGCGCAGCGCGCGAATGGCGGCGTTGACCCGCTGTTCGCAGTGTACGTCGAGGTGGCTGGTGGCTTCGTCGAGGAACAGGATGCGCGGCTTCTTGTACAGCGCCCGGGCCAGCATTACCCGCTGCTTCTGGCCGCCGGAGAGCACCGTGCCCATGTCGCCGACCAGGGTGTTGTAGCCCATCGGCATGGCCTGGATGTCATCGTGGATGGCAGCCATCTGCGCGCACTGCAGCAGCCAGGGCATGTCCGGCTGCGGGTCGAAGAAACTGATGTTGTCGCTGAGCGAACCGGCGAACAGCACGTCGTCCTGCAGCACCGTGCCGACCAGTTCGCGCAGGCCGTCCAGGCCCAGTTGCGCAAGGTCCAGGCCGGCCATGCGGATCTGTCCCTCCACTGGCGGGAGGATGCCCAGCAGGACGTTGAGCAGGGTGCTCTTGCCGCAGCCCGAGGGGCCGACGATGGCCACCGACTCACCGCCGGCGATGCGCAGGTCGAGGCCGTCGAGGACCCAGGGCTCCTGTTCCGCGTAGCGGTAGCGCAGGCCCTGGATCTCGATGCTCGCCTCGCGCTCGCGGAGGTTCTCCGGGAGGATGTCGCCGTGGCTGACCTCCGGGGCCTGGAGCACGATGTCGGCCAGGCGCTCGCCCTGCAACTGGAGCATGCGCAGCTCGAAGAACTTGTCGATCAGGCTGCCGACGCGGCTGTCGAACTGCGACTTGTAGGCGTTGAAGGCCATCAGGATGCCGACGCTGAACTGGCCGTCCATCACCATGGTCGCGCCGAGCCAGATCACCAGCAGGTTCTCCACGCCGAACAGCAGGCCGTTGAGCTGCTGGTAGAACAGTTGCAGCTTCTGCGTACGCAGGCCGGCGTTGATCTGTTCCACCAGCAGGCCGAGCCATACCGAGCGGCGCTCGTCCTGGCGCTGGAACAGCTTCAGCGGGCGGATGCCGCGCACCGTCTCGAGGAAGTGGCTCTGCTGCCGCGCGGCGTGGACGATCTGCTCCTCGGTGGCGTTGCGCAACGGCCGGTACCAGATCCAGCGGCCGAGGGCGTAGAGGCTCATGGCGGCGATGGCGATGGCCGCCAGCGGCGGACTGTAGAGCAGCATCATGCCGAGGGTGGCGACGGTCATCAGGCCGTCCAGCACCGCCGAGAGGAAGGCCGCGGTGAGGGTCTGCTGGATGCTGTTCACCGCGCCGAAGCGCGACACCACGTCGCCCAGGTGGCGCTTCTCGAAATACTGCGCGGGCAGCCGCAGCAGGTGACTGAAGACGTTGGCCTGCCACTGCACGCCGAGCAGGGTGCTCATGTGCATCATCACCCAGGCGCGCACCCCGCTGACCGCCTGCTGCATCAGCAGCAACAGGCCGAAGCCGATGGCCAGGGTGCTGAGCAGGTCACGGTCTTCGCTGACGATGACGTTGTCGATGGTCCATTGCAGGAAGAACGGACTGATCAGCGAGAACACTTCCAGCGCGCCGGCGAGCAGCAGCACCTGGGCCAGCGAGCGGTACAGCCCGGTGACCTTGCCGAGCATGCCCAGCAGCTTGATCCGCGGCGGCGCCTCCTGTTTCTCGAAGCCGCTCTCCGGCCAGAGTTCCAGGGCTACCCCGGTGAAGCTCCGCGAGACTTCCTCCAGGCCCAGCCGGCGCTGGCCGTGGGCGGGGTCGTGGAGCACCGCGCCGCGCCCGTCGACCGCCTTGAGCACGACGAAGTGGTTGAAGTTCCAGTGCAGCACGCAGGGCAGCTTGAGCTTGCCGAGGTCGCCGAGGTCGAGCTTCACCGCGCGGGTGCCCAGGCCGAGGCGGTGGGCGGTCTGGATCAGTTGCTTGAGGGAGATGCCCTTGAGCGATACGGAGAAGCGCCGGCGCAGTTCCATCAGGCCGGTATGGTGGCCGTGGTAGCCGGCGATCATCGCCAGGCAGGCCAGGCCGCATTCGGTGGCTTCGGTCTGCAGCACCAGCGGCAGGCGGCGGCCCAGGCGCAGGGCGAGAGCGTCGAGAAAGGCCATGGGTCGTTCCTAGAGTTTGCCGGTCAGGCTGTAGAGCGGTTCCAGCACCCATTCGTAGAGGCGCCGGGTGTCCTGGAGGATGTCGGCGTCCAGCAGCATGCCGCTCTGCAGCGGACGCGGCTGGCCGTAGGCGGTCACCGCCTGGTCGTCGAGGGTTACCCGCAGCCGGTACAGCTGCTCGCCATCCTGGCCGAGCCCCGGTACGCCGCCGACCATGCTGGAAAGCTCGGCATAGGAGACGCTGGCGCGGGAGATCGACTGCACCTTGCCGTGGTACTGGCCGAACTTCTGGTACGGATAGGCCTGGTAGCGGATCAGCACCGCGTCGCCCGGCCGGATGAAACCGATGGACTTGCTCGGCGCGTAGAGTTCGGCCTGCAACGGGGTGTCGGCGGGAACGATGCTCAGCAGCGGACGCGAGCTGTCGACGGTCTGCCCGGCTTCGGCGAGCACGGCGGTGGCGATGCCGCTCTCCGGCGCGGTGACCAGCAAGGTGCGCTTGGCTTCGCTTTCGGCCAGGTCCTGCTCCACCGCGCTGAGCTGGCGGCGGGTTTCCGCGAGCTGGTTGGCCTGGCGCGCGGAAAGCCCGGCGAGTTCGTTGCGGCGCTCGGTCAACTGCTGCCGCAGCGACGTGCGTTCGCGCTCCAGGCCTTGCAGGGTCTGGCGCTGGCCGAGGAGTTCGGCCTGGCGCTGCTGCAACTGGTCCATGGAGATGTAGCCCTTGTCCATCAGCCCCTGGTAGCGCGCGGCGGCGTCGCTGGCCAGCGCCAGCAGGCGTTGCTGGCTGTCGGTCTGGGCGGCGAGGGTGGTCAGTTCGCGCTGCAGGCTGGCGACCTTGCTGGTCAGGCTGTCGCGCTCGTCGTCTTGCAGGCGGCGAAGCTTTTCCAGTTCGTCGCGCAGGGAGTCGCGGCGTTGTTCCAGGCGCCTGCTGATGCCGGCCTGCACCGGGCCGGCATCGCTGCCGTAGCGTTCGCTGGAAAGCACCATCAGGCGCTCGCCGCGGCGTACCGCCTGGCCTTCCTGGACGAACTTGCGCAGCACGATGCCGGCCTGCGGCGCGTGCACCTTGACCTGCCCGCTGGCGGGCACCAATTGGCCGCTGACGGTGCTGCGCTTGGTGTAGCTGCCGAACAGGAAGAAGCCCACCACCAGCAGCGCCATCGCCGCGGCCAGCAGGGTGAGAAAAGTGAAGGAGACCGGGCGGATCAGCACGATCTCGCCCAGGCCGCCGGCATGCTGGGCGTCGAGGGCTTCCTGGCGAAACATGGTGGCTGGATCCTGGATTCGAATAATACTTGCATGACACTCCGGCACCCTTGCGTAAGTTCAAGCGCATGAAGTGCCGGAGTGCGACTTTTCTAGTTAGATGGTGGTTCGGCCTACATCACCGGGACCGAAGTTTTCCCGGTATTGGCCCAAGTAACCGACAGCCGTCTCTGCATTGGTGAAGAGACCGACCGTGCCCCCGGCAATAGCGCCCATTGCGGTTGGCACGATCAGGCCGACCAACTGGGAAAGAGCGCCGAAGCCGAAGCCGCCGGCACCGCCCCATTTCCCGCCGATTGCCATGCCCGTCGCGGCGCCGTCGACGGCGCCTACGATCATGCCGGAAAGAGTTCCACCCGAAACGCAGGTGACTTCAATGTCATTGAGTTCTTTCATTTCATATATCTCCTTTAGGCTTCCCGTGAGTCTGGAAAGCCATTCGATGGTACTAATCCGAAAGAGTGGGATGAACTGCCAGGATTAGCGGTTTTTCATGGGCTCGATAGTTCGTTTGACAATGAGTTTCAATATTCGGCGGATGAAGGTTTGCCACTCCGGGTAAACTTTGCGAATGATTAAGGCCGGTTCGTGCGACACCTCGATAAGACCTGTTGAACAAGTCAACGCCGTATCGAGGGCTCATTCATATCGGCTCCGGCGAACCGCTCTTCGTCCGAGTCAGTACGGCCTCGCATAGCGGCATTTCATGGCATCAGCCGGTCGAGCAGCGGCGAGCTGAACAGCCGATGCGGATCGGCTTCGTTCAACTGGCGCGCCGCGGCGTCCCAATCGTTGTCTGCGACCAGGCCTTGGCGTAGCGACTGCGCCACCAACTGGTCGACCACCGTCGGCTCGGCCCAGGCGGCGGTGGGGCTGTAGCCCCAGCCCTTGCTCCACTCCACCCGCAGCGAGGCGTAGTCGCCGCTGAAGTGGTCGAACAGCCAGGCCTCGAACTCGTGGTAGAAGGCGTTGGCCTGCGGAGTGCCGGGCAGGCTGAGGATGTCCAGCCAGATCGCCGTGTCCCACTCCGGCTGGTCGGGGCGCGGACGGATCGCCGACAGGCTGGGCACCTGGGCGCCGGGAACGATCGACTCGCCGGGCTGGTCGAGCCCGCTGACGCGAATCTCCACCGGGCCGTTCATGGGGTAGTGGCCGTTGGCGCGGTAGGCGGCGACCATCGTCTGGTACTGCAGGTAGAACTCGTTGATCACCCGCTGCACGTCGCGACGCCGGGTCAGCACCGCGTAGCCGTTGGCGGTGACGCGCAGGGTGCTGGGCTTGATGTACAGCAGCAGGTCCTTGCTCCAGCCCCAAAGGTCGTAGCCCAGGGTCAGCGCCATGCCGCCCACTACCAGGTCGTACTGCAGCTTGCCGAGCAGCGGGGTGAGTTCCGGGTGGCCGGTATTGATCGCCGCCAGCAGGTCGGACAGCGCCTTGGGAATGTTGTCGGAGAAGGGGTAGTTGAACGGGCCGTTGACCGCGCGGGCACCGAACGGGCAGCGCGGGGTCGGCGTCCAGACCTTCAGCCAGGGCTTGTCGGTGAAGGGGAACCAGATGGCCTCGGCGCGTCCGCTCTTTTGCAGGAAGCTGTCGAAGGTCCTTCCGCCGCTGCCGGCCGCGGCGAACATCTCGCTCGCCGGGATGTTCACGTAGCTCTGGCAGCGCATGCGCTTGTTGACCCCGGCCTGGAGGGTCGCCTCGACGATGAAGGCGCGTCCGAGGTGGACGAGGAACGGCGCGCAGGCCGGATCGTCGCGGCGGAAGGTCTTCAGCACGTATTGTCCGGCGGCGCCGTCCCAGACCACCGCGGTCAGCGCCACGATGCTGTTGCTCAGGGAGCCGTAGCTCTGCCCCGGCAGGCGGCTTTCGCCCTGCGCCGGGATGCCGGTGCCGTGGCCGTCGATGGCGAGCACCCCGCCGAGGGTCAGGTCGCCCGGCGCCGGCGTGGCGACGAAGCCGAGCTTGACCCGCTCCAGTTGTTTCAACAGGGCTTCCATGGTGACGCCGGTCTGCGCGCTGAACAGGCCGAACTCGCCCTGGGGGTCGATCCGTACGCGGGTCAGGTAACGGCTGGTTTCCACCAGCACGATGCGGCTCTCGCAGTTCTCGCCGCCTTTCAGCAGCAGCGGGGACCAGTTGTGGCCCATGCCGCGCGGGCGCACCTTGAAGCCGTTCTGCCAGGCCCAGTTGACCACCGCGAGAACCTCTTCGTTGGTGCGCGGGGCGCAACTCCAGAGGTCGTCGGCGGCGATTTCCCCCGACCAGTTGCGGAACGCCCGCCGATAAAGTTCGAGACCGGCCGGAAAGCCTGCCGGCGCCGGACAGCTGCTGGCGGCGGCTTCGGCGGGCTGGATGACGAAGGCCGGGGTCCAGCCGGCCACCAGGCCGACCGCGCCGAGCGTGGCACTCTTGCCGAGGAAGCTGCGGCGCGACAGGCCGCCGGACTCCTGGTCGGGATCGTCGACGAAGGCGTCGGCTTGCTGGATGGGGTCGTGCATGGCGGTTCTCCTGATCGGGGCGCTGGTCGCCCCTTCCCGGTTGCCGGGTCCTTGGTCGCCGCCGGGGGCGCCCAGGCCTCCGGCGACGGGGGAGGCCCGCTCCGCGACGGGAGCGGGCCGAGGTCCTGGGATCAGGTCCACTCGGTGTCGTAGTGGTAATCGATACGGCTGGTATCGCCGCCGAGCAGGCCGCCGACCGCGGCGACGCCCTTGAACACGCCGTAGCCGAGGGTGTCGGCCAGTTGATGGATGGGGGTCAGGCCGACGGCGTTGAACACCTTGCCGACCGAAGAGATGACCGATGTGTTGAGCAGGTCGTTGGACACCTTGACCACATCGACGATGGCATCGCCGACGAAGCTGAAGAGTCCGGCGCCCGATACCTGGTCGATTTCATCGAAGCTCAGTTCCTGAAGTGTGGCGAGTTGCATGGCGCTATTCCTTCATCAATCAAGTTTTGAGCGATAGCCGGCCCTCTCGCATAAACATCGGTTTGCGAAGATAGAGTGACTATCGGTTGCCAGCCGCTCTGGAAAAGTACTTTGCCGGCTGGTCGCTGAAAATTACTGATCTGCCGGCGAGAGTGTCAATCTGGGAAGTTGATAGGGTGAACTTGGAATATCCATGTTAGGCAAATGACGCCGATATTTTGTCAGTGGAATTGGTCGATGTTTTTTCGAATGCCGCGATAAGCATCTGGATATTGCTGATCCATTGATATTCGTGGGTGCTGGGAAGCGGTTCGCTATTTTTACGAGATGATGCGCCAATCCAGAAAAGTATCGAATTATTGCTTTCGGAAAAAATTCAACTGCCTTGCTGATAGGTTTCTTCCGGTCGAGTTATTGAAGTACACGTCCGGTCGGGCGTTGTTTTTCAAAGTAGAGAAATCGGCGTCATAAATTTGTGCGGATAACTGGCGGGTAAACTTTCCCAGGCTGCGCTTCTGTTGCGAGGAAGTGCCTCGGTTCGTGTCGAGGCGCTTTCCAGCCTTGACAGCCCGGCACAGGCGCGTAGAGTGCCGCGCATGAATCGTGCAGCCCTGACCTTCAAGCGCTATTACGCCTATCTGCTCCCTCATTGAGGCGGTAGATGCGTCGCTGCATTCCCGAACCGCCCGAGGCGGCGGTCCGGTGAACTCCCTCCCAACCTGTCTCCTCGGGCATCCACCGTGCCAAAGGAGATACCCGTGTCCGTCCCGACCCATCAGCAAGACCTGATCGCCCTGCTCGAAGAGCGTGGCTTCGTCCACCAGTGCACCGACCGCGACGGCCTCGCCGCGCACCTGGCCGCCGGTCCGGCAACCGCCTACCTGGGCTTCGACGCCACCGCCGACAGCCTGCACGTCGGCCACCTGCAGGGCCTGATGCTGATGCGCTGGCTACAGAAGGCCGGGCACCGTCCGTTGCTGCTGATCGGTGGCGCGACCACCCGGATCGGCGATCCGAGCTTCCGCGATTCGAGCCGGCCGATCCTCACCGAGGCGCAGATCCAGGCCAACATCGACGGCATCGCCCGGGTCTTCTCGCGCTACGTCGAACTGCACGACGACAGCCTGGTGAACAACGCCGAATGGCTGGACGGCGTCGGCTACCTGGAGTTCCTCGACCGGGTCGGCCGGCACTTCTCGATCAACCGCTTGCTGACCTTCGACGCCATCAGGCAGCGCCTGGACCGCGAGCATTCGCTGTCGTTCCTCGAGTTCGGCTACACCCTGCTGCAGGCCTACGACTTCGTCGAACTGTCGCGCCGGCGCGGCTGCACCCTGCAACTCGGCGGCGCCGACCAGTGGGCGAACATCATCAACGGCGTGGAGCTGTCGCGACGCCAGGGCGGCGCCCAACTGTTCGGCCTGACCATGCCGCTGCTGGCCACCAGCGACGGGCGCAAGATGGGCAAGTCGGCGCAGGGTGCGGTATGGCTCAACGCCGAGCGCCTGGCGCCGTTCGACTTCTGGCAGTTCTGGCGCAACTGCGACGATCGCGACGTCGGTCGCTTCCTCGCCCTGTTCAGCGAACTGCCGATGGATGAAGTGCGCCGCCTGGGCGCCTTGCAGGGCGCCGAGCTGAACGAAGCGAAGGTGGTCCTGGCCAATGCCGCCACCGCCCTGGCGCACGGCGAGCACGCCGCGCGATCCGCCGCCGATGCCGCGCGCGGGGTGTTCGCCGACGGTACGCGGGACAGCGGCCTGCCGGTGATGAAGCTATCCCGCGCGCGCCTGGCGCAGGGACTGTCGCTGACCGACCTGCTGCTGGAACACGCGATCCAGCCCTCCCGCAGCGCGGTCCGCCGCCTCGCCGCCGGCGGCGGCCTGCGCCTGGACGGCACGCCGGTCAGCGATCCGGACGCGCCGCTGGCGGGCGAGGTCGACGGGCTGCGCCTGAGCCTGGGCAAGAAGCAGCATTTGCAACTGCGACTCGAGGATTGAGGTGCCTGCGGCCCCAAGGGGCCGCGCTTCACCAGAGCTTCAGCGTGTAATTGACGATGAAGCGGTTCTCGTCCAGGTCCGCACCGTAGCGGCTGCGGTAGGTGATGTTGCGCCATTTCAAGGCGACGCTCTTCAGCGGTCCGCTCTGGATCACGTAGGACAGGTCGGTGTTGCGCTCCCATTCGCTGTCGTCGGCGCGGCCGGCGCCGCGGTCGATGTCGCGGCCCTGTACATAGCGGGTCATGAGGTTCAGGCCGGGCAGGCCGAGGCCGGCGAAGTCGTAGTCGTAGCGCAGTTGCCAGGATTTCTCCTGCGGTCGGGTGAAGGTCTGGTAGGCCATGAGGTTGGCCACGTAGGGCGTGGTGTAGCCGTTGAGCACCGGAAAGGCGTCGTTGCCGATCATCTTCTGGACACCGATGCCGAAGGCGTGGGCGCCGGCGCGCAAGGTGAGCATGGCGTTGAGGTTGCGATTGTCCACCGGCCCGGAGATCGCCGCGCCGTCTTCGCCGCTGTCGAAGTAGCGTAGGTCGCTGCGCAGCGACAGCCCTTCGCCCAGCGGCAGGGTGTGCAGCAGGCCGAGATAGTGCTGCTGGTAGATGTCCTTGAGCTGGCCGTAGTAATAGCTGGCGCTGAGCCGAGGGGTGAAGGCGTAGGTCGCGCCGGCGAGATTGAACTCGTCGCTGGCGTGGGCCTTGTCGCGGCCCATGATGTACATGTCGTCGCTGCCGGCCGACTCGCGGGTGCGCGACTTCCACAATTGCCCCGCGGTGAGGGTGAGACCCTCGATCTCGCTGGAGGTCAGCAGTGCGCCGTCGAAGGTCTGCGGCAACAGGCGCACGTCGTCGCGAAACGCCACCGGCAGTTGCGGCATGAGGATGCCGACCTGTAGCTGGGTCTGCGAATAGCGCAGCTTGGCGGTCAGGCCGAGGTGACTGTAGTCGTCCACCGGCTCCTTCGAATTCGCTCCGAACGGCAGCGTGCCATCGTTGCTACGCCCGCGTCCCGAGTCGAGCTTGACGCCGAGCAGCCCGGTAGCGTCCAGGCCGAAGCCGAGCGGACCGTCGGTGAAACCGGATTGCAGGCGCAGGACGAAGCCCTGCGACCAGTTGCCGGCCTGCGATTGGGGTGCATCGTGTTGGCGGTAGTCGCGCAACTGGTAGAAGTTGCGGAGGTCGAGGTGGGCGCTGCTGTCCGCGAGGAATTCCGCTTGCGCGGCGAGGGGCAGGAGGCCGAGGCCAAGCGCATAGCTGCGCCAGGCGCACGGGCGGGGGCATGCCGTGATCATCGATTCTTCCCTTGGTTGTTGTTCTTGTAGGTATGGGTGACGCCGATTGCACGGTGAGTTTTAGCATATTGTTAACTTGTTAATGAAGTATTGGCGATCCTCCCGGAAGCTTCGCTAGCTTCTGTCCCTTTCCATGCTTGCCGATCATGGAGGGTACGGCGCTGGAGAGCGAAACCGACCTGGAATCTTTCGCCTTCTGCGCATTTGGTTAATCTGTTAACGTTGTCGGTCCGCGAAAGGAGCCAGGCCCGCGCGCTGCCAGGGTGAACGAGGTCGCGTCGTGGGGATTTCCCGGACGGCGAACTTGCATCCGCGTGCACGGCGGTGTCGTCTGGACCGAAAGGCGAAGAAGAGGAGGGCGAACGTGCCTGCGAGTGCATCGAGGATTCAGCTCGGAAGCGGCGAACGACGCCTGTTGCTGCTGTTGTCGGCGCTGGTGGCGTTCGGCCCGCTGTCGATCGACATGTATTTGCCGAGCCTGCCGGCGATCGCCGCCGATCTCGGCGCCAGCGATGCCCAGGTGCAGCGGAGCATCAGCGGCTTCCTGGTCGGCTTCTGCGTCGGCATGCTGTTCTACGGCCCCTTGTCCGACCGTTTCGGCCGGCGCCCGGTGCTGCTGGCCGGTATTGCCTTGTACCTGTTCAGCAGCCTGGCCTGCGCGCTGGCCGACAGCGCGGGGCAACTGGTCCTGCTGAGGGTGCTCCAGGCCCTCGGCGGCGGCGCCGCGTCGGTGCTGGCGCGGGCCATGGTGCGCGACCTCTATCCGTTGGGCGAGGCCGCCCGGATGCTGGCATTGATGCACATGGTGACCATGCTGGCACCGCTGGCCGCGCCGCTGCTCGGCGGCTACCTGATGCTCTGGGCCGGCTGGCGCGCGTTGTTCGTGGTCCTGGCGCTGTTCGCCGGGCTCTGCCTGCTGGCGGTCTGGCGGGTCGCCGAAAGCCACCCGCCGGAGCGCCGCGGCGGCAGCCTGGCCCAGGCCTTTCTCGCCTATGGGCGGCTGCTCGGCGACCGTCGCGCGCTGGGCTACGTGCTGTGCATGGGGCTGGCGTTCGCCGGGATGTTCGCCTACATCAGCGCCGCGCCCTTCGTGTTCATCGAGCATTTCGGCGTGCGCGCGGAGCGCTTCGGCTGGTTCTTCGGCCTGAACATCCTCGGCGTGATGCTCGCCACCTGGTGCAGCGCGCGCCTGGTGCGCCGCCACGGTCCGCGGCCGCTGCTGCGGGCCGGCAGCCTGCTGGCCTGCGTGTCCGGGCTGTTCCTCCTCGGCTATGCGGCGCTCGGCGAGCGGGGCGGGTTGTGGGCGCTGGTGCCGGGGTTGCTGTGCTTCGTCAGCGTCACCGGCCTGCTCGGCGCCAACTGCATCGCCAGCCTGCTGGCGTTGTATCCCGGACAGGCCGGGGCGGCTTCGGCGGTGGCGGTGTCCGGGCAGTTCGGCCTCGGCTGCCTGGCCAGCCTGGCGGTCGGCTGGCTGGCGCTGCCCGGCGTGCTGCCGATGGCGCTGGTGATGGCCGTCTGCGGCGTCGGCAGCCTGCTCGCGCTGGGCTTGGCCCTGCACGGCGGAAACCGTTGATTTCCTTCTGCATACCCGCATGCAGCCTGTGTTTTTTCCGCTACTCTTCTGCACTTTCGAAACCAGTCATCCAAGCTCGGACCCTATGTCAACGCCAAGACCCTCCCTGACCCTGACCCTGTTGCAGGCTCGCGAAGCCGCGATGAGTTTCTTCCGTCCCTCCCTCAACCAGCACGGCCTCACCGAGCAGCAGTGGCGGGTGATCCGCATCCTGCGCCAGCAGGGCGAGATGGAGAGCTACCAGTTGGCCAACCAGGCCTGCATCCTGCGCCCGAGCATGACCGGCGTGCTGGCGCGCCTGGAGCGCGACGGCATCGTCCGGCGCTGGAAGGCGCCCAAGGACCAGCGGCGGGTCTACGTGAACCTGACGGAAAAGGGCCAGCAGTGCTTCGTCTCCATGAGCGGCGACATGGAGAAGAACTACCAGCGCATCCAGGAGCGGTTCGGCGAGGAAAAGCTCGCGCAGTTGCTGGAACTGCTCAACGAGCTGAAGAAGATAAAGCCCTGAAGCGACTGGCCGGCGTCATGCCGGCCAATTCTTGTCCCAGTGCCGGCAGTCGCCCTGGCAGCGACCGGGACAGCCGCAGCCGGTGCGGCTCCTGCCGGTTTCCCGCTCGACCCGGCGGGCCACCTCCTCGTCGTCGGCGAACGGCAGCATGCTCGCCTGGTCCAGGGTCTTGGCGTGGCGCAGGCTCCAATGCACGCCGAAGAACAGCACGGCGACCGCCAGCAGCTCCAGCAGGATCTCGCTCCAGCTGAATTCCATGATGATTCTCCTCGTCGGCTGTCGAGCCTTGCCCGCAGCGTGGCGGGCGAGGCTCGGGAAGGGAAGGGACGCGCTGTCGCGGCTCAGGCCATGCGGGCCGCCGCGAGGATTCCTTCCGGGCGCGCCTGGCGTACCGTGCGCCAGGTGTTGTAGCTCATCAGCAGCATGCCGGTGAGGAAGAACCCGCCACCGACCAGGCGCACGATGAAGCCCGGATGGCTGGCCACCAGCGACTCGACGAAGGAGTAGGTCAGCGTGCCGTCCTCGTTGACCGCGCGCCACATCAGGCCCTGGGTGATGCCGTTGACCCACAGCGAGGCGATGTACAGCACGGTGCCGATGGTGGCCAGCCAGAAGTGCGCATTGATCAGGCCGACGCTGTGCATCTTCTCGACCCCGTAGACCTTGGGAATCAGGTGGTAGAGCGAGCCGATGGTGATCATCGCGACCCAGCCGAGAGCGCCGGCGTGGACGTGGCCGATGGTCCAGTCGGTGTAGTGGGAGAGGGCGTTGACGGTCTTGATCGCCATCATCGGGCCTTCGAAGGTGGACATGCCGTAGAACGCCAGGGACACCACCAGGAAGCGCAGGATCGGGTCGTCGCGCAGCTTATGCCAGGCCCCGGAGAGGGTCATCATGCCGTTGATCATGCCGCCCCAGCTCGGCGCCAGGAGGATCAGCGACATCACCATGCCCAGCGACTGCGCCCAGTCCGGCAGCGCGGTGTAGTGCAGGTGGTGCGGGCCGGCCCAGATGTACAGGGTGATCAGCGCCCAGAAGTGGACGATGGACAGCCGGTAGGAGTAGACCGGGCGCCCGGCCTGCTTGGGCACGAAGTAGTACATCATGCCGAGGAAGCCGGTGGTCAGGAAGAAGCCCACGGCGTTGTGCCCGTACCACCACTGGACCATGGCATCGGTGGCGCCGGAGTACATCGAGTAGGACTTGAACCAGCTCACCGGCAGCGACATGTGGTTGACGATGTGCAGCATCGCGGTGGTCAGGATGAACGAGCCGAAGAACCAGTTGCCGACATAGATGTGCTTGACCTTGCGCTTGATCAGGGTGCCGAAGAACACCACCGCGTAGGCGACCCAGACGATCGCCAGCCAGATCGCGCCGGTGAACTCGATCTCGGCGTATTCCTTGGTGGTGGTGTTGCCCAGCGGCAGGCTGACCAGCAGGATCACCGCCACCGCCTGCCAGCCCCAGAAGGTGAAGGCGGCCAGGGTGTCGGAGAACAGGCGTACCTGGCAGGTGCGCTGCACCGTGTAGTAGCTGGTGGCGAACAGCGCGCAGCCGCCGAAGGCGAAGATCACCAGGTTGGTATGCAGCGGCCGCAGGCGGCCGAAGCTGGTCCAGGGCAGGTCGAAGTTCATCTGGGGCCAGACCAGTTGCGAGGCGATCAGTACGCCCAACCCCATGCCGATCACGCCCCATACCACGGTCATGATGGCGAACTGGCGAACCACCTTGTAGTTGTAGGCAGGTTCCGTCGTTGCTTTGTTCATCTGTACAGTCCCGAAAGAAATGAACAGCCGGCGACCGCCGTCGAGGGGGGAGACGGGGCGCCAGCCGGAGCCTGCAATCTAAGGGCTGGGGCGGGGGTAAAACAGCTTCAGGTCGATATGGAATTTGGGTATCAGATGGGGCAGGGGAAGGCGTTCGTGCAGGGCGGCGGCGCATACCGGGATGGGGGACGCGAGCCGATCATGGCGGATGACCGCGCGCGGTTATCCGCCCTACTCCGGAGTGGCTTTCCGTGTGCGGGGCGTCATCCCGCCAGCGACTGGGCGATCCGCCCGAGGGTCTCCATCGCCTTCTCCTGCCGCGCGCTCCACGGGTGCCCGTAGTTGAGCCGGGCGCAATGGGCGAAGCGGCGGGTGGCGGAGAAGATCGGCCCCGGGGCGAGGCTGATGCCCTGGGCCAGGGCCAGTTGGAACAGGCGCAGCGAGTCGACCGCCTCGGGCAACTCCAGCCAGAGGAAGTAGCCGCCGCTGGGACGGCTGACCCGGGTCTGCTCGGGGAAGTAACGCGCCACCGCCGCGAGCATGGCGTTCTGCTGGGTCTCCAGGGCGTAGCGCAGCTTGCGCAGGTGGCGGTCGTAGCCGCCGTGCTGGAGATAGTCGGCGATGGCCGCCTGGGCCGGGATCGACGCCGACAGGCTGGTCATCAGCTTCAGTCGCTCGATCTGCTCGGCGTAGCGTCCGCCGGCCACCCAGCCGACCCGGTAGCCCGGCGCCAGGCTCTTGGAGAAGGAACTGCAGTGCATCACCAGGCCTTCCTGGTCGTAGGCCTTGACCGGTTTCGGCGCCTGCTGGCCGAAGTACAGCTCGGCGTACACGTCATCCTCGATCATCGGCACCTGGTGGCGCGCCAGCAGCTCGGCGAGGGCGCGTTTCTTCTCGTCGTCCATGCTCGCGCCCATCGGGTTCTGGAAGTTGCTCATGAACCAGCAGGCCTTGATCGGCAGGCGCTCCAGGCTGTCGGCGAGCACTTCCAGGTCGATGCCTTCGCGCGGATGCACGGGGATTTCCACCGCCTTCAGCTTCAACCGTTCCAGCACCTGCAGGGTGGCGTAGAACGCCGGCGCCTCGATGGCCACCAGGTCGCCGGGACGGGTGACCACCTGCAGGCAGAGGTTGAGTGCCTCCAGCGCGCCGTTGCTGATGACCAGTTCTTCCACCGGCAGCAGCAGGCCGCCGACCATGTAGCGCAGGGCGATCTGGCGGCGCAGGCCATGGTTGCCCGGCGTCATGTCGGCGACCACCGACTGCGGGTCCATGTCGCGCACCGCATGGGCCATCGAGCGCGCCAGGCGCGGCAGGGGAAACAGTTGCGGACTGGGGAACGCCGAGCCGAAGGGCACGGTGTCCGGGTCCTTGATCGAACTGAGTACGGAGAACACCAGCTCGCTGACGTCGACCTCGGTGGCGTCGGCCTGGCGCGGGCTGATCTCCGGTTCCGGCAGCGGCCGCTGCACGTGCTGGCAGACGAAGTAGCCGGAGCGTGCGCGGGCCATGATCAGCCCACGGCTTTCCAGCAGGTAGTAGGCCTGGAACACGGTGGAAGCGCTGACCCCGTAGGTACGGCTGGCGTGCCGTACCGAGGGCACCTTCTGCCCGGGGGCGAGGACGCCGGTGCGGATCAGCTCGGCAATCTCGTCGGCGAATTTCTCGTAGCGCTTCATCTTGTCCTGGCCGCTGTCCTGGCTGGCCGTGGGCACGGCCGCTGGCGCCCACTCTATGCGCGCCGGGACCGTGTTGTCATGCCTCATCGCGGCCTCCTCAGCGCGCCGGCGAAACGAAGGTGCTGGTGCTGCCGACCGCCAGGCTCGGGTCGTCGATGCCGCGCAGGCTGAACGCCAGCGGTTGCGAGCCGGCCCTGGCGCGTTCGGCGGTAGAGGCCACCGACACCGGGAAGTCGAGGATCTCGCCGGGCTTCAGGCTCAGGGTGTGCTCGCCCTGCAGGCGGAACTCCGGTGCGTCGTCGAGTTGCAGGCGGTAGCGCTGCGGCTGCTGGGTCTTGTTGATGACCTTGAGGGTGTAGATGTTCTCGATCTGCCCGGCGGCGTTCTCGCGGAACAGCCCACGGTCGCGGGTCACGTCCAGCGAGGCCAGCGGGCGGGCATCCAGGGCGACGACGAAGGCGCCGATCATCGCCAGCATCACCGCTGCATAGCCGACCAGGCGTGGACGCAGGAAGCGGGTCTGGCCACCTTCCAGGGCGCGTTCCGAGGTGTAGCGCACCAGGCCGCGTTCATAGCCCATCTTGTCCATGATCGAGTCGCAGGCGTCGACGCAGGCGGCGCAGCCGATGCAGGCGATCTGCAGGCCGTCGCGGATGTCGATGCCGGTGGGGCAGACCTGCACGCACTGCTGGCAGTCGATGCAGTCGCCGAGCCCCTGGGCGCGCGGATCGCTGCCTTTCTTGCGGGCGCCGCGGGACTCGCCGCGGGCGGCGTCGTAGGACACGATCAGGGTGTCCTTGTCGAACATCACACTCTGGAAGCGCGAGTAGGGACACATGTGGATGCACACCTGCTCGCGCAGCCAGCCGGCGTTGACATAGGTGGCGGCGGTGAAGAACAGCACCCAGAACAGGCTTTCCAGGTCCAGCTGGAAGCTGAACAGGTCGGCCACCAGCGGTCGCACCGGAGTGAAGTAGCCGATGAAGGTGACCGCCGTGACCAGGCTCACACCCAGCCATAGCGCGTGCTTGGCCGTCTTGCGCAAGAGCTTGGCGGCGCTCGCCGGACCCTGGTCGAGCTTGATCCGCGCGTTGCGGTCGCCCTCGGTGACCTTCTCGCACCACATGAACACCCAGGTCCATACGCTCTGCGGGCAGGTATAGCCGCACCAGACGCGGCCGGCGAACACGGTGATGAAGAACAGGCCGAAGGCGGCGATGATCAGCAGCGCCGAGAGCAGGATGAAGTCCTGCGGCCAGAAGGTCGCGCCGAAAATGTAGAACTTGCGCTCGGGCAGGTCCCAGAGCACCGCCTGGCGGCCGTTCCAGTTCAGCCACAGGGTGCCGAAGAACAGCAGGAACAGCAGGCCGCCGCCGAGGCGGCGGAAGTTGCGGAACAGACCGGTGAAGCTGCGGGTGTAGATCGGGCCGTTCACCGCCGACGGCAGCTTGCCGGGCGCGGGCGGCTGTTTCGACGGAGCGGCCGGTACGGCGGGCTCGACCTGGATCGCGGGAATTCTTTCGCTCATTTTTCGTAGGCCCATCAGGCTGGAGAGGCGGTTGCGACTATAGGAACCGGCTGATGGGCGAAACAGCGGCAGATCGAGCGGGAAAAACCATATCAGATGCCTCCGGAAAGCAGCGGCCCAGCATTGCCGCGGGTTACCGGGCGTCCTCCGGCAGTACAGATATGCACCCCGTGGCAACCGGTCGCAGGCGGCGCGAATTCGCCGTCGTCGGCCATCTGATGTGTTTTTTTCGGCGGAATCTGCCGCTGTTTCGCTGTCTGTACGCGGGCGATAGTGGGTGCCAGTGAACACCGGCCCATCCTGTCGCCAGAAACAGGGGCGCAGCCGGTCCCCGGTTTCTTCGCCACCCACCCTGCCCGTCATCGGTGGAGAAACCCTGTCGATGAGGGCTTTGCGATGTACCAGTACGATGAATACGACCAGGCGCTGGTGAGCGAGCGGGTGGCGCAGTTCCGCGACCAGATCGCCCGCCGCCTCGACGGCGAACTGAGCGAGGAGGAGTTCCTCCCGCTGCGCCTGCAGAACGGCCTGTACCTGCAGAAGCACGCCTACATGCTGCGCGTGGCGATTCCCTACGGCACCCTCTCGTCGCCGCAACTGCGCGCGCTGGCGCATGTCGCCCGGCACTACGACCGCGGCTACGGGCACTTCACCACGCGGCAGAACATCCAGTTCAACTGGATCGAACTGGAGCAGGTCGGCGACATCCTCGAACACCTCGCCGGCGCGCAGATGCATGCGATCCAGACCTCCGGCAACTGCGTGCGCAACATCACCACCGAAGCCTTCGCCGGGGTCGCCGCGGACGAATGGACCGACCCCCGGCCGCTGGCCGAGATCCTGCGCCAGTGGTCGACGGTGAACCCGGAGTTCCTGTTCCTCCCGCGCAAGTTCAAGATCGCCCTCAGTTCGGCGGTGGAAGACCGCGCCGCGGTGCAGATGCACGACATCGGCCTGTACCTTTACCGCCACCCCGACGCCGGCGGGTTGCGCCTGCGGGTCTTGGTCGGCGGTGGCCTGGGACGCACGCCGATGCTCGGCCAGGTGATCCGCGACGACCTGCCCTGGCAGCACCTGCTGTCCTACGTCGAGGCGATCCTGCGGGTCTACAACCGCCACGGCCGGCGCGACAACAAGTACAAGGCGCGGATCAAGATCCTGGTCAAGGCGCTGGGCATCGAGGCTTTCGCCCGCGAGGTGGAGGAAGAGTGGCAGCACCTGCGCGACGGCCCGGCACAACTGACTGCCGAGGAGTGCCAGCGGGTCGCCGAGCGCTTCGTATTGCCGCGCTACCTGCCGCCGGCCGGCGGCGAGCTGGCCTACGGCAGCGCCCGTGCGGTCGATCCGGCCTTCGCCCGCTGGGCCTCGCGCAACGTCCAGGCGCACAAGGTGCCGGGCTACGCCTCGGTGGTGCTGTCGACCAAGCCCGGCGCCAGCGCGCCGCCGGGCGACGTCACCGCGGAGCAGATGGAACGCGTCGCCGACTGGGCCGAGCGCTACGGTTTCGGCGAGATCCGCGTGGCCCACGAACAGAACCTGGTGCTCCCCGACGTGCGCCTGGAGAACCTCCACGCGCTGTGGCGCGAGGCCTGCGCAGCCGGCCTCGGCACGCCTAACCAGGGCCTGCTCAGCGACATCATCGCTTGTCCCGGTGGCGACTACTGCGCGCTGGCCAACGCCAAGTCGATCCCCATCGCCCAGGGCATCCAGCAGCGCTTCGAGGACCTCGACCACCTGCACGACATCGGCGAGCTGAGCCTGAACATCTCCGGCTGCATGAACGCCTGCGGCCACCACCACATCGGCAACATCGGCATCCTCGGCGTCGACAAGAACGGCAGCGAGTGGTACCAGGTCACCCTCGGCGGCGCCCAGGGCAAGGACAGCGCGCTGGGCAAGGTGATCGGGCCATCGTTCAGCGCTGCCGAGGTGCCGGCGGTGATCGAGCGGATCGTCGAAACCTTCACCGACCTGCGGGTCGGCCCGGAACGTTTCATCGACACCTTCAACCGGGTCGGCCTGGAGCCGTTCAAGGCCCGGGTCTACGCCAGGATGGAGGAACCGGCATGAACAACCTGATCCGTTTGCGCGATGGCGTCGCCGAGGTCTGCCGCGACGATCCCTGGCAACTCCTGCGCGAGTTGCCCGACGCGCTGCCGCCGGGGCCGTTGCTGCTGCCTCTGGCGGCCTGGCTGGAGCGCCGCGGCGAGGCCGGAGCCGCCGCGCCCTGGCTGGCGCCGGACGATGAGGTGGAAGCCTTGCTGCCGCACTTCGCCGAGCTGCCGCTGATCGCCGTCGACTTCCCCAGCTTCCGCGACGGCCGTGGCTACAGCCTGGCCTACCTGCTGCGCGTGCGCCTGGGCTGGAGCGGCGAGTTGCGCGCCGTGGGCGACGTGTTGCGCGACCAGCTCAGCCATATGCGCCAGTGCGGCTTCGATGCCTTCGCGGTGCGCGAGGACAAGAACGTCGAGGATGCGCTCAAGGGGCTGGCGGGCTTGAGCGTGCTCTACGGCCGCTCGGCGATCGAGCCGCGACCATTGTTCCGCCGACGCTAGGCATACGCCCCCGGACCGACGCCGATACCTGCCGCAACGCCGACCTGGCCCCTCTCCCGCTGCGGGAGCGGGGCGCGCCCCTCAGCCGTAGACCGAGGAACTGGCGGACGGCGCCGGCGCGCCGCCCTTGAAGCGCCCCGCCAGCTCGCGCAGCGAACGCATCAGCAGGCTGGTGTCCACGCCCACCGCGACGAACGCGCAGCCCAGCTCCAGGTAGCGCCGCGCCAGCGCCTCGTCGGCGGAGAGGATGCCGGCGGCCTTGCCGGCCGCGCGGATGCGGCGGATGGCGTCCTCGATGGCCGCCTGCACCTCGGGATGGCCGGGATTGCCGCGATGGCCCATGGCTGCGCTGAGATCGGCCGGACCGATGAACACGCCGTCGACGCCCTCGACGGCGGCGATCGCGTCGAGGTTGGCCAGGCCCTCCAGGTTTTCCACCTGGACCAGCAGGCACATCTGCTCGTCGGCGTGGTCCAGGTATTCCGCCACGCTGTTCCAGCGCGAAGCCCGGGCCAGCGCACTGCCGACCCCGCGCACGCCCGCCGGCGGATAGCGCACGGCGCGCACCAGGCCTTCGGCCTGGGCGGCGCTGTCGACCATCGGTACCAGCAGGGTCTGTGCGCCGATGTCGAGCAATTGCTTGATCAGCGCGGTGTCGCCCTGCACCGGGCGAATCACCGGCTGGCCGGGGTAGGGCGCCAGCGCCTGCAACTGGCCGAGCAGGCTGCGCAGGTCGTTGGGCGCGTGCTCGCCGTCCAGCAGCAGCCAGTCGAAGCCGGCGTTGGCGGCCAGCTCCGCGCAGTAGGGATCGGCCAGGCCGAGCCACAGGCCGATCTGCGCCTCGCCGCTGCGCAGGCGTTGCTTGAAGCGATTGACGGGCAGGTCCATGGAAATACCTCCTCAGACGAAACGGCAGGAGATGCTGCCGAGCAGATCGTAGTCGACGTGGAAGGTGTCCCCCGGCGCGGCCGCCACCGGGCGGGTGAAGGAGCCGCCGAGGATCACCTGGCCGGCCTCCAGGCAGACGCCGTAGGGCGCCAGCTTGTTGGCCAGCCAGGCGACGCCCTTGGCCGGGTGGTTGAGCACCGCGGCGGAGACGCCAGACTCCTCGATCACGCCATTGCGGTAGAGGATCGCCGGTACCCGCCGCAGGTCGATATCACCTGGCCGCACGGCCCGGCCGCCCATCACCACGCCGGCGTTGGCGGCGTTGTCGGAGATGGTGTCGAAGACCATGCGCGTGACTTTCGTTTGCGGGTCGACCTGCTGGATGCGCGCATCGATGATCTCCAGCGCGGGGATCACCCACTCGGTGGCCTCGAGCACGTCGAACAGGGTGCAGCCCGGTCCCTTCAGCGGCTTGCCGAGGATGAACGCCAGCTCCACCTCGACCCGCGGCACGATGAAGCGCTGGAAGGGGATGTCGCTGCCTTCCTCGAAGAACATGTCGTCGAGCAAGGCGCCGTAGTCCGGTTCGCTGATGTTCGACGAGACCTGCATGGCGCGCGAGGTCAGGCCGATCTTGTGGCCCTTGAGCACGCGCCCGTCGGCGATCTTGCGCTCGACCCAGGCGCGCTGGATGGCGTAGGCGTCCTCGATGGCGATGTCCGGGTAGTCGAGGGAGAACTGCCTTACCTGCTGGCGCGAGCGTTCGGCGGCGTCGAGGCGGTTGGCGGCTTCCTGGATCAGGCGGGGATCGAGCATGGTCGGGGTCTCTCGGTTCAGCGTGGGTTGACCACGGCGGCGGGGGTCCGCAGGACCAGGCCGGCGCCGAGGGCGATGAGGATGGCCAGCAGGTACAGGGCCAGGCTGGCGCTCTGGGTGGTGTCGCGCATCCAGCCGATCAGGTAGGGCGCGAGGAAGGCGGCGATGCTGCCGAAGGAACTGATCAGGGCGATTCCGGCGGCCAGGGTGGCGCTGGAAAGGAAGGCCGGCGGCAATTGCCAGAACATCGGCAGGGCGGCGCTGGCGCCCATCCCGGCGATCACCAGGCCGGTCATCACCAGCCAGGCGCTGGTCGGCGCCAGGGCCGCCAGGCTGAGACCGGCGGCGGCCATCAGCAACGGAATGCCGAGGTGCCAGCGGCGCTCGCGCAAGCGGTCGGAAGAGCGGCCGATGAAGATCATGAAGGCGCAGCCGGCGAGGTAGGGCACCGCGCTGAGCATGCCGATGCGGCTGTCCTGGGCGATGCCGGCGCCGTGGATCAGGCTCGGCATCCAGAACGCGATGGTGTTCACCGCCAGCATCACCGCGAAATAGATCGCCACCAGCAGCCACACCTGCGGATTGCTGAAGATGCCGGAGAAGGAGGTGATGGTCTTGCGCTGCTCCTCGCCGGCCAGTTCCTCGCGCAGCAGGTGCTTCTGTTCGTCGCTGAGCCACGCCACCCGTTCGAAGCTTTCCGGCAGCGAGCACCAGACCACCACGCCGAGCAACACAACCGGCAGGCCTTCGATCAGGAACATCCACTGCCAGCCGCGCAGTCCGAGGGCGTCATGGAAGCCTTCTAGGATCCAGCCCGAAAGCGGTCCGCCGATCACCCCGGCCATGGGCACGGCGATGGCGAACAGGGCGGTGATCTGCCCGCGTCGGCGCGCCGGGAACCAACGGTTCAGGTAGACCAGGATACCGGGGAAGAAGCCGGCCTCGGCGACCCCCAGAAGAAAGCGCAGCAGGTAGAAGCCGCGTGCGGTCTCCACCAGCAGCATGGCGGTGGAGAGACAGCCCCAGACCAGCATCAGGCAGGCGATCCAGCGGCGCGGGCCGATCCGTTCCAGCATCAGGTTGCTGGGCAGGCCGAACAGCGCATAGGCGATGAAGAATAGCCCGGCGCCGAGACCGTAGACGGTGTCGCTGAAGTGCAGGTCGGCGCTCATCTGCAATTTGGCGAAACCGATGTTGATGCGGTCCAGATGGGCGAAGACGTAGCACACCAGCAGCAGCGGCATCAGCCGCCAGGTGACGCGGTCGTGGGTGCTGTCGCTGAGAGGCAGGGTGGTGCTGTTCAGGGTGCTGGCTGTGCTCATGATCTTGTACTTTTTGTGAGCGCCCGGACGTCCCGGCGACCTGTCGGTGGCCGGGAGGCGAGCTGGGTGAGTGCAGCGTTATGGCGGGCCGGTCAGTCCGCCGGGTTGTTCAGGAATTCATGCACGTTGTTGCGCTTGTAGTTCAGCTCCGCGTCCAGTTCGGTGAGTTCGAAGGACAGCGCCAGCAGGCGTCGCGCCTGGAGCTCGGCGAAGTGCGCGGTGATCACCTCGAAAAGTGCCTCGGCGACTTGCCGGCGAGTCTCCAGGTCGCGACCGGCGCCGACTTTCAGGGTCATGTGGACGAAGGCGTAGTCGTGCTTGCCGTCGGCCATGCGCCAGGTGTCCAGGCGCACGCCGCGGCTGCGGATGCCGCCGAGCGGGAAAACGCCGCTGGCGCCAAGGCAGGCATGGACCTTCTCGAACAGGCCGGGCAGGTCGGCTTCGGCTTCGATGTTGTCGGTGTATTCGGCGATGAAGTGCGGCATGGTGGCGTCCTCAGAGGCGGCTGGCGCAACTGGCGCCGGCCGGGTTGCCGGCTTGGGCGGCGGGAATCGCCGAGCCGTCCTGGGCGGTGACCGGGAATACCGCGTTGATCTGCCCGGTGCCGGAGGAGCCGAAGTAGGGCGTCACCACCTCCGCCTTGCCGTCGTAGGCCGACCAGCCGAGGGCGCCGAGGAGCATCGCGGTGTCGTGCATGAAGCCTTCGCCATGGCCCTTGGAGGCGTACTCCGGGAGCATCCCGCAGAATTCCGCCCAGCGGCCTTCCTGCCACATCTGCACGACTTCATGGTCGAGGACCTCGAGGAACGGGCTCCAGATGCGGTCGGAGAAGTCCGGCGCCTGGCCGTTCTGGGCGAAGCGGTGGGACAGCGAGCCGCTGGCGAGGAACGCCACCGTGCCGTCGTAGTGCTCTTCCACCGCCTTGCGCATGGCCCAGCCCAGGCGCGCGCTGTCGTTCAGGTAATGCACGGTGCACAGGGCGGAGACCGAGACCACCTTGAAGTGGCGGTCCTGGTTCATGTAGCGCATCGGTACCAGGGTGCCGTACTCCGGGCCGAGGGTAGTGGCGTCGTGGGCCAGGGTCTCCACGCCGAGCGCGTTGCAGCCTTCGGCGAGGATGCGGCCCAGCTCCGGGTTGCCGGGGAAGCCGTACTCCATGTTGGCGATGAAGTGCGGCAGCTCGTTGCTGGTGTAGAGCCCCTCGAAGTGCGGCGCGCAGTTGATGTGGTAGCCGGCGTTGACCAGCCAATGGGTGTCGAACACCACGATGGTGTCGACCCCCAGTTCGCGGCAGCGCCGGCCGATCTCGCGGTGCCCGTCGATCGCCGGCTGGCGGCAGCCGTGGCGCGGGCCGGGCAGCTCGGACAGGTACAGCGAGGGTACGTGGGTGATCTTGGCAGCCAGAGCGACTTTGCCCATGACGATTCTCCTGGTGGCCCGTTGGGCCTGGCAGCGGGCGCGGCCGTTGGCGGCTGGCCCGGATTCTTCTGATTGTGTCTGCACGCCGGCGCTGCTGGCGGCCTCGGGCGGCCGCTCTGCACGAGCGCGCCCTACACGCCCCAGCGGGGGATGTGATGGCTGCCCATGGATATACACACGTTCTTGATCTCGGCGAATACCTCGAAGCTGTATTCCCCGCCTTCGCGTCCGGTGCCCGAGGCCTTCACCCCGCCGAACGGCTGGCGCAGGTCGCGCACGTTCTGGCTGTTGATGAAGACCATCCCGGCCTCGATGCCGCGTGCCAGGCGATGGGCCTTGCCGATGTCCTGGGTCCAGATGTAGGAGGCCAGGCCGTATTCCACGTCGTTGGCCAGGCGCAGCGCCTCGGCTTCGTCCTTGAACGGGATCAGGCAGACCACCGGGCCGAAGATCTCCTCCTGGGCGATGCGCATGCGGTTGTCCACGTCGGCGAACACCGTGGGCTGGATGAATTGCCCCTTGCTCAGGTGCGCCGGCAGGCCGGTCGGACGCTCCAGGCCGCCGGCCACCAGGGTGGCGCCTTCCTCGAGGCCGATGCGGATGTAGCCGGTGACCTTGTCGTAGTGTGCCTGGGTGATCATCGAGCCGACCTGGGTCTTCGGGTCCTGCGGATCGCCGACGATCAGGCGCCTGGCGCGCGCGGCGAACTCGGCGACGAACTGCGGGTAGACGCTTTCCTGGACGAAGATGCGACTGCCGGCGGTGCAGCGCTCGCCGTTCAGCGAGAAGATGGTGAACAGCGCGGCGTCCAGCGCCCGCTCGAGGTCGGCGTCTTCGAAGACCAGCACCGGCGACTTGCCGCCCAGTTCCATCGAGTATTTCTTGATCCCGGCCGCCTCCATGATCCGTCGCCCGGTGGCGGTGCCGCCGGTGAAGGACACCGCGCGCACGTCGCGGTGGCGGACCAGCGCGTCGCCGGCGCTGGCGCCGTAGCCCTGAACCACGTTGAACACCCCCGGCGGAATGCCCGCCTCGTGCACCAGGCGGCCCAGCTCGTTGGCGGTCAGCGGCGACAGCTCGGACATCTTCAGCACCGCCGTGTTGCCCAGCGCCAGGCACGGCGCGGTCTTCCAGGTGGCGGTCATGAACGGTACGTTCCACGGCGAGACCAGGCCACAGACGCCTACCGGCTGGTACAGGGTGTAGTTGAGCATCTGGTCGTCGACCGGATAGCTGTGCCCGTTCATCCGCGTGCAGACTTCGGCGAAGAACTCGAAGTTGTGCGAGGCGCGCGGGATCAGCACGTTCTTCGTCTGGTGGATCGGCAGGCCGGTGTCGAGGGTCTCCAGTTCCGCCAGGTGCGGCACGTTCCGGTCGATCAGCTCGCCGAGCCGGCGCATCAGGCGCGCGCGCTCCTTGGCCGGGGTATTGGCCCATTTCGGGAAGGCTTCCCGGGCCGCCGCCACCGCCGCGTCGATTTCCGCCGCGCCGCCGCTGGCGACCTCGCCGATCAGCTCGCCGGTGGCCGGGTTGTAGTTCTCGAAGACGTCCTTGCTTTCGACCTCGCGGCCATTGATCCAGTGTTTGATCATTCTGCGTGCTCCTGTGCGCGGGCGCGGAAGAATTCGGCCTCGCTGACGATTCGGTTGACCAGGCGACCGACGCCTTCCACCTCCACCACCACTTCGTCGCCGGGGACCACGTCGGACAGGCCTTCCGGGGTGCCGGTGGCGATCATGTCGCCCGGCTGCAGGGTCATGAAGCTGGAGAAGTATTCGATCAGGTAGGGAATGTCGAAGATCATGTCCGCGGTGCTGCCTTCCTGGCGCAGCTCGCCGTTGACCCAGGTGCGCAGGGTCAGCCGGTTCGGCTCGGGAACCTCGGCCGCGTCGACGATCCACGGCCCCACCGGGGTGGTGGCGTCGCGGTTCTTCACCCGCAGGTTGGGCCGGTAGTAGTTCTCCAGGTAGTCGCGGATCGCGTAGTCGTTGCACACCGTGTAGCCGGCCAGGTAGCCGAGGGCGTCCTCGCGGCGGACGTTGCGCGCCGGCTTGCCGATCACTGCCACCAGTTCGCACTCGTAGTGCATGTAGTCGACGTTGTCCGGACGCCAGCTGACCTGGCGGTGGCCGGTGTAGGTGCCCGGCGACTTGATGAACGCCAGCGGTTCGCTGGGCGCCTTGAACGACAGTTCGGCGGCATGGTCGGCGTAGTTCAGGCCGAGGGCGAACATGCTCCCGGTGGCCGGCGGCAGCCACTCCACCCGGTCCTCGGCGAGCAGGGTGCCGTCGGCCAGGCGGACGGCGTTGGCGTCTTCCACGGTGACCTGGTGAACCTGGCCCTGGTAGCGGATGCGTGCGTGTTTCATGGTCGGTTCCTCATTCCGCGACGATGCTGTTGGCGAGGCGGCCGAGGCCGTCGATCTCGACCTCGACGCGGTCGCCGGGATGCACGTCGACGCGCCCTTCGGGGGTGCCGGTGATCAGCACGTCGCCGGCGTGCAGGGTCATGAACTCGCTGATCTCGGCGATCAGCCGCGGGATGTCGCGCACCAGGTTGGCGGTGTTGTTGCGTTGGCGCAGTTCGCCGTTGACGTACAGCTTCAGCTCCAGCGCATGGGGATCGGCGATCTCTTGCGCCGGCACCAGTTGCGGACCGAACGGGCAGAAGCCGTCGCGGCACTTGGCTTTCACCGCCGGACGGTAGTAGCTGTCTTCCGGCAGGCTGAACTCGTTGACGATCACGTAGCCGGCGACATGCGCCATGGCCTCTTCCTCCTTCACCCGGCTGGCGTCGCGAGCGATCACCACGCCCAGCGCCGGGCCCGGTTGCAGGCGCTCGACGCCGCGCGGGAAGAGCACCGGGGCGTCGTGCTCGTTGCGGGTATTCGGTGTCTTGATGAACAACACCGGCTTCACCGGCGGCTTCTGGTAGGGCGGCTGCTGGAACTCCGGCAGGCGGCTGTCGAGCAGGCCCTTGTAGTTCAGCGCGACGCCGAACAGGGTGCCGGCGGCGACGTCATTCAGTGCGCGGCTCATTGTGGTGGTGTCTCCTGGCGCGATAAGCGAACGGCGAGGGGGCCGTCCTGGCGAAAACTCGTTAATGTGTTAACGTTATATTTAACATGTTAATGATCGTCAACCCCGGCTGCTGCGCCATTCGTCCCGGGGAGGTGGCAAGAGGCGCCGTCTGCGGTATACGGATGCCCGCGACGGCTTGCGTGCGCAGCCGGGAAGAACAACAAAGAGAAGATCGCCATGCCAGAGCGCCAGCCGATCCCCAACATCAACATTGGGCAGGTCTACGACCAGCGCTATGCCGACGCCGAGGTGCACTACGATGCGCTGGGCAACCTGGCCGGATTCTTCGGCCGTAACATGCCGGCGCACCGGCACGACCGTTTCTTCCAGGTGCACTACGTGAAGAACGGCGCGGTGCGGGTCTATCTCGACGAGCGCCAGTACCTGGAGTCGGGGCCGATGTTCTTCCTCACCCCGCCGACCGTGCCGCACGCCTTCGTCACCGAGGCGGACGCCGATGGCCATGTGCTGACCGTGCGCCAGCAACTGGTGTGGAGCCTCACTGAGGCCGAGCCGGGCCTGGCGCCCGGCCCGCAGGTGGCGCCGGCCTGTGTGGCGCTGGGCAACCTGGAGGGCGGCGCGGCCGAGGAGGCGGCGCGCCTGGCGCTGCTCTTCGAGCAGTTGCGCAGCGAGTCGATGGCCAGCCGTCCCGGCCGCCAGCAGACGCTGCTGGCGCTGACCCGCCTGGTCATGATCAGCCTGCTGCGTCTCTCGGCCAATTCGGTGGCTGCGCGGCCGATGCGCCACGAAGACCTGCAGATCTTCCAGCGCTTCAACGCGCTGATCGAGGAGCGCTATGCCGAGCACTGGCCGCTGTCGCTCTACGCCAGCCGCATCGGCGTCACCGAGGCGCGCCTCAACGACGTCTGCCGGCGCATCGCCGACCTGCCGTCGAAGCGCCTGGTGTACGAACGGCTTATGCAGGAGTCCAAGCGCCTGCTGCTGTTCACCGGCGGCTCGGTGAACGAGATCTGCTACCAGCTCGGCTTCAAGGACCCGGCCTACTTCAGTCGTTTCTTCGTGCGTTACGCAGGGCTTACCCCCAGCGCTTACCGCCAGCGACAGGCCGACGGGGAGTCCCGTCGCTGAGCGGGTGGGCGGGTATACTCGCGCTCCCACTCGAACAGGAAGCGTTTCTCCATGCATGATGCAGCCACCTCCATGCCGCCGCAGGCTCCCTCAACCTGGGCCGACTACCTTGCCGGCTACCGCTGGCGAGGGCAGGGCGAAGGATGTTCCGCGGCCACGGTCCACCGCCTGGAGGCTGAGCGGCGGCCGACCCTGTTCGTCAAGCAGGAAGTGCTGTCCGCACATGCCGAGCTGCCCGCCGAAATCGCCCGCCTGCGCTGGCTGCACGGTGCCGGCATCGATTGCCCGCAGGTGCTGAACGAAACCCAGAGCGACGGCCGGCAATGGCTGCTGATGAGCGCCGTGCCGGGGGACACGCTGTCCGCGCTGGCGCAGCGCGGCGAGCTGGAGCCCGAGCGCCTGGTGCGCCTGGTGGCCGCCGCCCTGCGCCGGCTGCACGATCTCGATCCGGCTGCCTGTCCCTTCGACCATCGCCTGGAACGGCGTCTGGACACCGTGCGCCAGCGGGTCGAGGCCGGGCTGGTGGACGAGGCGGACTTCGATGACGACCATCGCGGTCGCAGCGCCACGGAGCTGTACCGCCTGCTCCTCGACCGGCGTCCGGCGGTCGAAGACCTGGTGGTCGCCCACGGCGACGCCTGCCTGCCCAACCTCTTGGCGGAGGGGCGGCGCTTCAGCGGCTTCATCGATTGCGGGCGGCTCGGCGTCGCCGACCGGCACCAGGACCTGGCCCTGGCCGCGCGGGACATCGAGGCCGAACTCGGCGCGGCCTGGGCCGAGGCCTTCCTCGTCGAATACGGCGGCGATATCGACGGCGAACGGCTGGCGTACTTCAGGCTATTGGACGAGTTCTTCTAGAGTAGGGCCGGTTCGGGGCCGGACTGGATTCGGCCTGCCGTTGCACGAAAACGAGGTACAACGGCATCGGCCACTATCGCCAACGCCACCGCGCGCCCTCGCTCGTTCCGCGGAGTCGCCGGTTCAGTTCAGCCGGTACTGCGCCAGTTCCTTCGCCGAAAGCACGCGCATCCGTTTGGGATCGGTGCTTTGCATGGCCTGTACCAAGGTGCTGGGGATATCCATTTCGCGGAAGTAGGCGGCGGAGTCGTAGCGCATGCCGTTGGCCGAGCGCGAGTGCAGCGAGTCGCCGTGGGCGTAGTAGGGGCGGTGCAGGCCGACGTAGCCGCGTACGGTCTTGCGCTTGCCGGCCGCCAGCAGGTAGACGCAGGTGCCCTGGCAGACGCTGCTCGACGGCACCAGCGCGTCGAAGCCGGATTCGCGCAGCAGGCGGCCCATGCGGATCGCCTCCGGCACGCTGCCGCCGATGCTGTTCAGCAGGAGCAGCTTGCGCGAGTAGGTTCCCGGATTGTTGCGCAAACCCTTGAGCAGCGTTTCGTAGTCGCCCGGCGCGATCTCCTCCGAGACGCGGACCGTCAGCACCCGCCCCATGCTCTTGTGTTGCAGCGAATGCACTTCGACCCTGGCCAGTGCGGGAGTCGCGCAGAACACGGCGAGGCAGGCGAGGACGGTCCGGAGGCGGAGGCGGGGCATGGAACGGGGCGATCCTGTCAGACGGCGATGGCTGCCGAAGATACCTGCAAGCGTTGCATTGTGCACGGTCCTCGTCGTCAGGACGAGGAGCCGGTCTCCGCCTGGCGCACCGGCAGGCGCAGGCAGAAGGTGATGACGTCGTCGCGGCAGTCCACGTCGATACGCCCCTGGTGGGCCTGGGCGATGGCCTGGGAGATGTACAGGCCGATACCGAGGCCGTTGCGGTTGCGCTGGTTGTCCGCCGACTCGCGCTTGAACGGTTCGAACAGGTTGGCCAGCTGCGCTTCGGAGAGGCCGCTGGTTTCGTTGAGCACGCTCAGGCACACCTCGTCGCCCTGGCGGGTCAGGGTGACCAGCACCGGCCGGCCGGGCAGGCCGTGATGACGGGCGTTGCTCAGCAGGTTGGCGGCGACCTGGGCGTAGCGGTCCGGGTCGACCACGGCACGAACCTGCGGGTCGATGGCGATCTCGATCACCAGGCCGGGATAGGCGACGTCGGTTTCGCAGACGATCTGCTGCACCAGTTGCGAGACGTCGGTGTCGACCGGGTTCACGGTGAGGCCGATGCCCGATTGCAGGCGGCTCATGTCGAGGATCTGGCTGACCAGCCGTTCCATGCGGCTGCTGGACGCGGAAATGTGTTGGCGCAGTTCGGTGGTGCGGGTGTCGCTGGAGGACAGCAGGGCCGCCGCCATGGAGATCGACTGCAACGGGTTGCGCAGGTCGTGGCCGAGCACCGCGATCAGGCGCTGGCGCATGCGGTCGACCTCGGCCGCATGGTTGAGGCACAGTTCCATCAGGTCCAGGCGCAGCTTTTCGGCGATCGCCAGGTCGGTTTCGCTCCAGGGCGTGGAGTGGCCGCGGACCACTTCCTCCCAGGCCTCGAACGAGCCGCGCGGGGTCAGCCGCGGGCCGGAGGGGCCGATGGTCAACAGCTTTTCCGGCTTGCCGCCCCAGCGGATGCGGTGCACTTCCTCGTGGCGGAACCAGAAGATCCAGCCCGATTCCTGGCGGTGGAAACGGATCGCCAGCACACCGCAGCAGTCGCCGCCGTCCGGAGAGTCCTCGCTGGGCTGCGGCCAGTTGTCGGTGTGGTAGATGTCCCGTTCCGGGTCGCGCTGCAGGCGTTGCAGGACATTCCCGGCCTGGCGCTCGAAGTCGCCGCGGATGCTCAGGGTGCGGCCGCCGAGCATGACCAGGGCGCCGTCGCAGGGAATCAGTGCGGCGATGCCATCGTCCGGGTGGGCCAGTGCGCCGAACAGGTCGTCGGCGTCCCGCGCGCGGCGAGCCAGGGCCAGCCTGCGCTCGGTGGACACGCGCAGCAGTTCGGCGATACGCCCCTGCTCCAGGCGCTCGACGATGGCGCTGCAGACCTGGGAGAAGATCTGGAACGACATGCGCACCGGGTAGGGAATCAGTTTGGGCGACATGTGATGGCAGGAGAACAGTCCCCAGAGCTTGCCGCCGACCACGATGGAGATGCTCATCGAGGCGCGCACGCCCATGTTGGTCAGGTATTCGCAGTGGATCGGCGAAACGCTGCGCAGCACGCTGTAGCTGAGATCGAACGATTCGTTGGTCTCCGGGTTCAGCGCGGGAAACACGCGCATCGGCGTATAGGCCACGTCGGCGATCAGCCTGATCGGGTTCTGGATGTACAGGCGACGCGCCTGGGCCGGGATGTCCGAGGCCGGGTAGCGTTGCCCCAGGTAGCTTTCGAGGTCTTCGCGACGGCTCTCGGCGACCACCTCGCCGGAGTCGTCATGACGGAAACGGTAGGCCATCACCCGGTCGTAGCCGGTCATCCGGCGCAGTTCGTCGGTGACGTTGCTGAGCAGGCTGGCGGTGTCGTTGTGCAACTGGACCTGGGCGATGATGCGCTGGGCGTTGAGGGTGAAGGAGGTGATCGACAGCGTGTCCGCGGTGCGGATCTCGAACTCCAGGTAGAACACTTCCTTGTAGCTGTGGCCGATCACGTCGAACAGGTGTTCGCCGATCCGCGTCTCGACGCTGTTCGACCATGGGCCGTTGCCGGTCAGTCCCTCTTCGAGCATGCGCAGGACCTCCGGCCCCACCTGCTCCTGCGTCAGGTAGGAACCCGGCGAGGCGACGAAACCCAGTAGCGCCTGGATGTTCTCGCTTGCCGCGAGGACCATGCCGTCCGCGCGCAGGGCGATCAGCGCCCCGTGCGGCTGGATCGCGCCAGGCACGTGGATGGGTTCGTCCTCGCAGTTCGCCAGGGTAACCGGGGTGATGCTCGTCATCTATCGTCCAGCCTGGTCTCCAGGCAGTCAGGCTTCGTCGAGAACCCATCGACGAAACGAAAGGAATGTAGCCTGTGCCGCATCCTGCGCAAGGCCGATGGCTTCGGGGCTGTCGATCTGCCGGGCGAGCTGTTCGAGAAACTCCTGCCAGCGCACCCCGGTTGCCTGGCCGTAGCCCCGCAACCACTGTAGCGGCAGACCGGGCAGGCGTGGAGCTAGTCGTTTGTAGAGATACGCGCCGCCCAGCGTCGCGCCTTCCATCACGTAGGCCACCCCGAAGACCTCCGCGGCCCGTGTCGCATTCGGCAGGTCGGCGCAGCGCGGTAGCGCCTCCACCTGCGCGCGGCTCATGCCGCCGGCCAGCAGGTCGCTTTCCAGCCAGGCGCTCTTGACCAGCCGCGCGTCGGCCCGCAGCGCCGCCGGCCAGCCGCTGCGGTTGTCGCGCAGCGCGCGCTCCAGAGGCTCCAGCCAGCCAAGGATGCGTCCGGCATGGTCGAGGTAGGCGCGGTCGTCGAGATCGTCGTCGCCCAACGGCGAACGGCGGTCCAGTTCTGCGTGCAGGTCACGGGTGGCGTCGCGGAGTGCGGCGAGGGCTGGCGATGGAGATGGGGACATGAGGTCAGGGCCAGCGATTCGAGGCATGAACGGAAAAGAGTAGCAGGAAGCCGTACGCCCGGCTCGGAATAAATGGGCATCCCCGCGCGTGGCGCAGGGATGCCGGAGCGGGCGCGCTCAGGCCGCCTCGGTCTGCACCACCCGGTAGCAGGGGACGTAGGCCGCGCCGCCGGGCAGCTTCATCCGGTGCTGCTTGACGAAGGCCTGCAGCAGGCGGTCCAGCGGCAGCATCACCGCCGGGTCGCCGTGGATCTCGTAGGGCCCGTATTGCTCGATCATGCGGATGCCGTTGTCCTTGACGTTGCCGGCGACGATCCCGGAAAACGCGCGGCGCAGGTTGGCCGCCAACTCGTGGGGCGGCAGGCTGCGGCTGAGCTGGAGGCTGGCCATGTTCTCGTGGGTCGGCTCGAACGGGCGCTGGAAGCTTTCATCGATCTTCAGCATCCAGTTGAAGTGGAAGGCGTCGTTGCGCTCGCGGCGGAACTGCTTCACTTCCTTCAGGCCCTGGGCCATCTGCTTGGCCACCTCGGCCGGGTCGTCGATGACGATCCGGTAGTGGCGCTGCGCCGCATGGCCGAGGGTCGCCCCGACGAATTCATGGAGCTGCTGCAGGTAGGCTTCGGCGCTGCGGGGACCGGTGAGGATGACCGGGAAGGGCAGGTCCTGGTTGTCCGGGTGCATGAGGATGCCCAGCAGGTAGAGGAACTCCTCCGCGGTCCCGGCGCCGCCGGGGAAGATGATGACCCCGTGGCCGACGCGGACGAAGGCTTCCAGGCGCTTCTCGATGTCCGGCAGGATCACCAGTTCGTTGACGATCGGGTTCGGCGCCTCGGCGGCGATGATCCCCGGCTCGGTCAGGCCCAGGTAGCGGCCGCCGACGATGCGCTGCTTGGCGTGGCTGATGGTGGCGCCCTTCATCGGCCCCTTCATCACCCCCGGTCCGCAGCCGGTGCAGACATCCAGGCTGCGCAGGCCGAGTTCGTGGCCGACCCTCTTGGTGTACTTGTATTCCTCGCTGCTGATCGAGTGGCCGCCCCAGCACACGACGATCTTCGGCTCGACGCCGGGGCGCAGCGTACGGGCGTTGCGCAGCAGCTGGAAGACGTAGTCGGTGAGGCCCTGGGAGCTGTCCAGGTCGACGTGCTGGCTGTCCAGCCCGCTCTGGGTGTAGACGATGTCGCGCAGGGCGCTGAACAGCATCTCGCGGGTGCTGGCGATCATCTCGCCATCGACGAAGGCGTCGGCCGGCGCGTTGATCAGCTCCAGGCGCACGCCTCGGTCCTGCTGGTGGATACGCACCTCGAAGTCCTTGTAGGCGTCGAGGATGGTCTTGGCGTTGTCGCTGTGGGCGCCGGTATTGAGGATCGCCAGGGCGCACTGGCGGAACAGTTGGTAGGTCTTGCCGTTGGCGGTTTCGCTCAGTTGTTGCACTTCGCGTTGGGAGAGGGTTTCCAGCGTGCCTTTCGGACTGACCGAGGCGTTGATCACAGGGCGATGAGACATGTGCGATTCCATGCAGGGGACGCGGCGGCGTAGAAGAACCGCCGCATCCGGATAAGGGAGCGCCGGGCAGGTTGCGTGCCGGGGGAGAGGGCGATCAGCCGTCGGAGTGGGGCGACGAGGCAACCGTGCGCTGGGGCTTGGCTCCAGGGTCTTGGTTAAATGTAATAGCGAGAACCTGACTGATCTGACAAGGAAAATCTCGAATTTATCTGTCGCCGGCCTGGCAGCGGGGAAATCCTGCCACTAGCCGTGGACGAAAAGATCCGGCATCGGCTGGGATAATCGACTCTTCTCCTGATATCGTTGCGTTTCCGCCGGATGCTCGGCCAGTCGAAGGGAGGAACGAAGCATGTCGTATGAACAGTCCAGCAGCGTACCTAGCGACTTTCTTTCCTCCTTTTTCCAAGAGCCTGTCATCCATGATCGAACTCAGAACCATCACCCGCGACGACTGGGAAACCTGCATTGACCTGAAGGTCGCCCGCCACCAGGCGCACTTCGTCGCTTCCAACCTCTATTCGCTGGCCCAGAGCCGCTTCCTGCCGGGGTTCCGCGCGGTCGGCATCCACCACGGCGGGCGCATGGTCGGCTTCGCCCTCTACGGCCCCGACGCCGACGACGGCCACTACTGGCTCTACCGCCTGATGATCGACCGCCGCTACCAGGGCAAGGGGCATGGCCGCGCCGCCCTGCAACGGATCATCGCCAGCGTGCGCCGGACGAGGCGGCGCAGCGATCGCCTGATGGTCGCCTACGCCGTCGACAACGACGTGGCTCGCCAGCTTTATCGGGACGCCGGCTTCGTCGAACAGGGCCTCGCGCCCTGGGGCGAGATGATGGCCTGCCTGATGCTGCCGGAGCCGTCCCATCGCTCCGGGACGGTCGCCGGAGCGCCGGGCGGGCGTGCAGCGCACGGCGTCCCGGCGTAGAATCGCGGGATTCGGCAGTTCCCTCCAATACCTATAACGACCATCCAACGCACATCGCCGCCCCGGACCCTTGCGTCCGGGGCGTTTTCCGTCGTGCGTGGCGAGGGTCGCGGGACCTGCCCGTCCGCCCCCTGCTCCGGAACCGAACGCCCCATGGACAGCACCTCCGAAACCCGCAGCGGCAGCTGGCTGAGCGTGATCGCCCTGGCCCTGGCCGCCTTCATCTTCAACACCACGGAGTTTGTCCCGGTCGGCCTGCTCAGCGACATCGGCCACAGCTTCGAGATGCCCACCTCGCAGGTCGGCCTGATGTTGACCATCTATGCCTGGGTGGTGTCGCTGGCCTCGTTGCCGATGATGCTGCTGACCCGCAATATCGAGCGGCGCAAGCTGCTGGTCGGGGTATTCCTGCTGTTCATCGCCAGCCACGTGCTGTCCGGGCTGGCCTGGAGCTTCCAGGTGCTGATGCTCAGCCGGATCGGCATTGCCTTCGCCCACGCGGTGTTCTGGGCCATCACCGCTTCGCTGGCGGTGCGCGTGGCGCCGCCGGGACAGCAGGCCAAGGCGCTAGGGCTGCTGGCCACCGGCACCACCCTGGCGATGGTCCTGGGCATCCCGCTGGGGCGGGTGGTCGGCGAGGCCCTGGGCTGGCGTACCACCTTCATGGCCATCGCCGGACTCTCGGTGCTGACCCTGCTCTACCTGGCGCGCTCCCTGCCGCTGCTGCCAAGCCAGAACTCCGGTTCCCTGCGCAGCCTGCCGATGCTGTTCCGACGCCCGGCGCTGGTTTGCCTGTACGTGCTGACCGTGGTGGTGATCAGCGCCCAGTTCACCGCCTACAGCTACATCGAGCCCTTCGCCAAGCAGGTGGCGCAGATGAGCGGCGAGGCGACCACCCTGCTGCTGCTGTTGTTCGGCGGCGCCGGGATCTTCGGTTCGATCCTCTTCAGCCGCTACAGCGAGGCTTTCCCGCGAGGCTTCCTGCTGGCCGCGATCCTCGCCTTGGGCAGCAGCCTGGCGCTGCTGTTGCCGCTGTCCGCGCAGCCGACCTGGCTGATGGCGCTCAGCCTGCTCTGGGGCATGTCGATCATGTGCTTCGGCCTGGCCCAGCAGTCCCGCGTCCTGCGCCTCGCCTCGGACGCCACCGACGTGGCCATGGCGCTGTTCTCCGGCCTGTACAACGTCGGCATCGGCGCCGGCGCGCTGCTCGGCAGCGTGGTCAGCGAACGCATGGGCCTGGCCTCGATCGGCAACGTCGGCGCCGCGCTGGCGCTGGCCGGCCTGCTGCTCGCCCTGTTCGCCGCACTGCGCTACGCGGAGGCGCTGAAAAGCACGTCGTTGTGAGCGGTCATACCTGGGGTCGGATGATTCGGCGGAGGAATCCGCCCGCTTGATCTAGTCTTCTGTGACGAAAAGGCGCAGGGAGTGCGGGATTGCCCCGCGCCGGGCCGGCGCAGGGACGGAATATCGGGTGAACGTACAACAGAGCAAGTTCAGGCTGAGCCGCTGGGCGGGCGCGACACTGGCGCTCGGACTGCTGCTGTCCGGGCTGGGCGCCTGGGGGCTGGCGCTGGTCAACGAGCAACAGGCGCGGATGGCGCTGGAACGCGAGGCGGAACTGCTGGCCGAGGCGGTGACCCGCCGCGTGGAACTCTACCAGTATGGCTTGCGTGGGGTGCGCGGTGCCTTGCTGACGGCGGGCGAGGCGCACATCGACCGCGAACTGTTCCGCCGCTACAGCCTGACCCGCGACATCGACCGCGAGTTTCCCGGCGCCCGCGGCTTCGGCTTCATCCGCCGGGTGGCGGCCGCCGACGAGGCCGGGTTCCTGCGCCAGGCGCGGGCCGACGGCCAGCCGGAGTTCCGCATCCAGCAACTGACTCCGCACGATGGCGAGCGCTACGTCATCCAGTACATCGAGCCGGTGGCGCGCAACGGCCAGGCGCTGGGCCTGGACATCGCCTCGGAAGCCAATCGCCGGGAGGCCGCCCGCGCCGCCCTGGAGACCGGGCAGGTGCGCCTGACGGGGCCGATCACCCTGGTCCAGGCCAGCGGCTTGCGCCAGCAATCGTTCCTCATCCTGATGCCGATCTACCGCAGCGGCATCACTCCACCGCCGGGGCCCCAGCGCGAACTCGAAGGCTTCGGCTGGAGCTATGCGCCGCTGCTGACCGGCGAGGTGCTGGCCGGGTTGCCCATCGACAATGCGGCGATCCACCTCGAACTCAGCGACGTCACCGGCGACGGCGCTGCCGTGCCCTTCTTCGTCAACGGCGCCGCGGCGCCGGCTCAACGCCTGTTCGGCCACATGCTGCGGCGGGAGATCTACGGTCGGCACTGGCAGATGGCGTTCAGCGCACTGCCGCTGTTCGTCCAGCGCCTGCACCAGCCTTCGCCGCGCATCCTGTTCCTGGCCGGCAGCCTGGTCAGCCTGTTGCTGGCGGCGCTGGTCAACGCCAGCGCCCTCGGCCGCCAGCGCCGGCATCGGGAGGCGGCGACCCAGGCGCGGCTGGCGGCGATCGTCGGCAATTCGGCGGACGGCATCATCGGCGTCGGCCTCGACGGCGTCATCAGCGACTGGAATCGCGGGGCCGAGGCGTTGTTCGGCTACCGCGAGGAGCAGGCGGTCGGGCGGCGGGTGGTGGACCTGCTGGTGCCGCCATCCAAGGAGAACGAGGAACTCGACATCCTCGCCCGCATCGCCCGTAAAGAACAGGTGGTCAGCTTCGATACCGTGCGCCGGCACCAGGACGGCCACCTGCTCGACGTGGCGGTGACCGTCTCGCCGATCCTCGGTCCGGACGGTGGCGTGGTCGGCGCCTCGAAGACGGTACGCGACATCTCCGCGAAGAAGGCCGCCGAGGCCCGCATCCGCGAACTCAATACCGGCCTGGAGCACCAGATCGCCGAGCGTACCGCCGAACTGCGTCGGTTGAACGTACTGCTCGGCAGCGTGCTGCAGGCGGCGTCCGAGGTGTCGATCATCACCCTCGACCGCGACGGCATCATCAGCGGCTTCAATCTCGGTGCCGAGCGGATGCTCGGCTACCGCGCCGACGAGGTGGTCGGCAAGGCCTCGCCGACCCTGCTGCACAGCGAGCGGGAGTTGCTCGCCCGCGGCCAGGAGCTGGGCGAGGAGGGTTTCCGCGTGCTGGTGGCGCGGGCCGAGCAGGAGGGCGCCGAGACCCGCGAATGGACCTATCTGCGCAAGGACGGCTCGCCGCTCAGCGTGACGCTTTCGGTTACCGTCCTGCGCGACGAGGCTGGGGCGATCAACGGCTACCTGGGCATCGCCGTCGATGTCACCGAATGGCGCAACGCCGAGCGCGAGATGGCCGCGGCGCGCGACCAGTTGCAAATGGCCGCCGACGTGGCGCGCCTGGGCATCTGGCGCTGGAACCTGGCCGACGACAGCCTGCAGTGGAACGAGCGCATGTGCGAGCTGTATGGCCAGCCGCTGGCGTTGCGCGACGGCGGCCTGGTCTACGAGCATTGGCGCAGCCGCCTGCATCCGGAAGACCTCGAGCGCACCGAGGCCAGCCTGCGCGCGGCGGTGGAGGGGCGCGGCAACTACGATGTGATCTTCCGCGTGGTGCTGCCCGACGGCGGCATCCGCTTCATCCAGGCCGGCGCGCAGGTCGAGCGCGACGCCGACGGCAACCCGCTGCAGGTCACCGGGATCAATATCGATATCACCAGCGACCAGCAACTGCAGGCGCGCCTGCGCGAGGCCAAGGAGCAGGCGGACGCCGCCAGCGCGGCGAAGTCGTCGTTCCTGGCGAACATGAGCCACGAGATCCGCACGCCGATGAATGCCGTGCTGGGCATGCTGCAACTGGCCCGGCAGACCGATCTCAACGAACGCCAGCGCGACTACCTGGACAAGGCCAGCTCGGCGGCCACCTCGTTACTCGGCCTGCTCAACGACATCCTCGACTACTCGAAGATCGAGGCCGGCAAGCTGGTCCTGGAAATGCTCCCCTTCGAGCTGGAGCCGCTGATGCAGGACCTGGCCGTGGTGCTCTCCGGCAACCAGGGCGACAAGGACGTCGAGGTGATCTTCGACATCGATCCCGAGCTGCCCAGCGCGGTGGTCGGCGACCGCCTGCGCCTGCAGCAGATCCTCATCAACCTGGCCGGCAACGCACTGAAGTTCACCGCCCGCGGGCACGTCCTGGTGAGCTTGCGGCGTCTGGCGCACGACGCCCACCTGGTGCGCCTGCGGGTGCTGGTGGCGGACACCGGCATCGGCATCAGCGCGGAACAGCAGCAGCGCATCTTCGAAGGTTTCACCCAGGCCGAGGCGTCCACCTCGCGACGCTTCGGCGGCACCGGCCTCGGCCTGTTCATCTGCAAGCGCCTGGTCGACCTGATGGGCGGCGAGTTGCGGGTCGAGAGCGCGCCGGGCAGCGGTAGCCGGTTCTGGTTCGACCTGGACCTCGACGTCGCCCACGACCAACCGCTGCGTGCGGCCTGCCCCGGGGCCGGCGAACCGCTGCGGCTGCTGGTGGCGGACGACAACCTGGTGGCCGGCGAGCTGCTCGAACGCACGGTCGGCGCCCTCGGCTGGCGCGCCGACTGCGTCGGCAGCGGCAGCGAGGCGGTGGCACGGGTCCAGGCGGCGATGGCCGAAGGCCGTCGCTACGACGTGGTGCTGATGGATTGGCGCATGCCCGATCTCGACGGCCTCAGCGCGGCGCAACTGATCCGCCAGTTGCAGGGCGACCTGCCGCCGCCCATGGTGATCATGATCACCGCCTATGGCCGCGAGGTGCTGGCCGATGCGCGCGACCACAGCGCGCCGCCCTTCGTCGATTTTCTCACCAAGCCGGTCACGCCCAAGCAACTGGCCGACTCGGTGCTGCATGCCCTGCACGGTGAACAGGGCGCCCCGGCCAACCCGCCGCCGCGCCCGGTGGAGCGCACCCAGCGGTTGCGGGGCGTGCGTCTGCTGGTAGTGGAGGACAACGCGCTGAACCGCCAGGTCGCCGCCGAGCTGTTGAGCAGCGAGGGCGCCCGGGTGGCCCTCGCCGACGGTGGGCTGGCGGGCGTTCAGCAGGTGCTGGAGGCGAGCGTGCCGTTCGACGCGGTGCTGATGGACATGCAGATGCCGGATATCGATGGTCTCGAGGCGACCCGGCGAATCCGCGCCGACGGGCGCTTCGCCGGGCTGCCGATCCTGGCCATGACCGCCAACGCCTCGCTGGCCGACCGCGAAGCCTGCCTGGCGGCGGGCATGAACGACCATGTGGCGAAGCCGATCGACAAGGAGCGCCTGGTGCTTTGCCTGCTCGGTCATCTCGGCAGGAGCGGCGCCAGGGGCGCGCCGGCAACGGCAGCGGACGCGGGCGAACTGGTCGAGGCGCGGGGCGATATCGTCGGGCGTTTCGGCGGCAGCCTGGAGCTGATCGTCCAGGTGTTGCGGCGCTTCGTTCCGGATATGCAGGACCTCTTCGCCCAGCTCGAACGCCAGCTCGGCGAGGGCGATGTTCAGGGCAGCGCCGCGACCCTGCATACCATCAAGGGCAGCGCGTCCACCGTTGGCGCCAGCGCCCTGGCCGGCCGTGCCAGCGAGCTGGAGCAGGCCCTGCGCCGCGCCGATCCGCTGCGTGGCATGGAAATCCTCGCCGGCATCCGCCTCGACGAACTGCGCACCCTGTGCGATGCCTGCCTGCTCCGCCTGCAGGCGATGTTCGGCGACGTGCAGGCGGAGTCGGCGAGCTGAACCCCGGCGCGGTGGCCTGTCCCGCCAAGAATTCAGGCGGACCCGGGGCTCGCCTGCATCCGCTGCGGCCTGTAGGGCGAATAACGCCATGGGCGTTATCCGCCGATACTCCTGAAGCCCGCCCAGGTCTTGAGCGACATCCTCTTCCTGTCGTTCAGTGCCTTCAGGCGTCGCGCAGCAGGTCGTGGGCGTTGAGCAGGGCGTAGGCGACTTCCGGGCGCTTCTCCAGGCCGCGGCGGATGGCGGCGGGAATCGCCTGGCGGGTCTTGCGGCAGAGCCCCGGCTGCTCCTCGAAGCGCATGCGGATGCCGCGCATGCTGCGCACCTCGCCGAAGGCCGGGGCGATCCGCAGGCGGATGCCCAGTTGTTCCTCCATGCGCCGCAGCAGGTGTTCCAGGTCTTCCAGGCTGCGCAGGGCTTCCAGGCGAGCGGCCAGGCGCTGCTCTTCCTGGCGGGTCAGGAGGAGGATGCGACGGTCCGCGCCGGGCGCCTCCAGGCGCTCGCGTTCGCAGACGCAGGCGCCGGGCGGGCAGGGCTGGCGGAGGGGCGGGGAAGCGCTCATGGCACCATCATAGCCAGGACCGGCGTCCCGCGCCGCTACGCTCCGTCGCCCTCGCGAGCGCGCTTCAGCGCTTCAGCGGCACCTTGGCCTGCTGCTCCAGGCCGCTGAGGATGGCGTAGGCGATCTTCACCCGCTCGGCATTGGGATAGTTGCGGTTGGCCAGGATCACCAGGCCCAGGTCGCGGCCCGGGACGAACGCCACGTAGGCGCCGAAGCCGTTGGTGGAGCCGGTCTTGTTCAGCAGGCGCTGGCCCTCCAGCGCCTGTGGCGCGGGCAGCCTGGCGATCCTGTGTGGTTGCAGCGCCATCGGCGTCGAGTTGCCGGCCTGCAGGCGCTTCAGGGAGATCGGCCAGTCGTAGGCTTCCCAGCCCAGGCCCTGGGTCATGTCGCCGACCTTGTAGTAACCGCGATGGGTGGCATCGAGCGCCTGCGCCCAGGGCCTGTCCAGGCGCTCCGGATGCAGGTTGGCATCGACGAAGCGCAGCAGGTCGGCCGCGCTGGTCTTCACCCCGTAGCCTTCGGCATCCAGCGGGCCGGGACCGACCCGTAGCGGGCGGTCGTCCTTGCCGTAGCCCTGGGCGTACTGCGCCAGCGCCGCCTCGGGCACGTCGAGGTGGGTCTGTTCGAGGCCCAGTGCCGGGAACAGTTGCTGCTCCATGAGCCGTTCGAACGGCTGGCCCAGGCTGCGCGCGGCGAGATAGCCGAACAGGCCGATGCTCGGGTTGGAATAGAGGCGCTGGCTGCCCGGCGCGTAGGTCGGCTGCCACTGGCGGTAGTAGTCGCGGATCTGTGCCTGGTCCTTCTGCACCGAGTCGGGGAACTGCAGCGGCAAGCCGCCGGCGGTATAGGTCGCGAGGTCGAGCAGGCTGATGCCGTCGAAGCGGCTGCCCTGCAGTGCCGGCCAGTGCTGGCTGGCGCGGTCGTCGAGGCGCATCTTGTCCTGGGCCAGGGCATAGCCGGCGAGGGTGACGGTGAAGGTCTTGCTCACCGAGCCGATCTCGAACAGGGTCTCCGGCGTCACCCGGCGGCCGTCCTCTTTCGAGGCCAGCCCATAGCTGAAGTAATGCGGTTCTCCTTTCAGGCTGATGGCTACGGCCAGGCCCGGAATGTCATTGGCCTTCATCACCGGTTGTACGGCGGCGTCGACCAGTGCCTTCAGGCGATCCGCCGGGGCCTCATCGGCAATGGCCGGGGTGGTGGCGAACAGCAGTGTGGAAGCGGCGATGCCGCACAGGCAGGGGAATCTGGTATCGCGCATGAGGATTGGCGTCCTTTGTCGTTGGCTGCATGAGAAACCGCCCCGGGAGCGCTCCTTGATCGGCGGGCGGGGAAAATCTAGGCTTGCGCAGGATTTGCGGCAAACGACGAATACTCGCGGCAGCCATTAGAAAAATTTGGAGCAGAGATTGGTTCGACCCCATTTGCCGCTGAACGCCCTGCGCGCCTTCGAAGCTTCGGCCCGGCACCTGAGCTTCACCCGCGCGGCCATCGAGCTGTGCGTGACCCAGGCGGCGGTCAGCCACCAGGTGAAGAGCCTCGAGGAGCGTCTCGGCGTGGCCCTGTTCAAGCGTCTGCCGCGCGGCCTGATGCTGACCCACGAGGGCGAGAGCCTGCTGCCGGTGCTGTGTGACTCCTTCGACCGCATCGCCGGCCTGCTGGAACGCTTCGAGGGTGGCCACTACCGGGACGTGCTCACCGTCGGCGCGGTCGGAACCTTCACGGTCGGTTGGCTGCTGCCGCGGCTGGAGGACTTCCAGGCGCGCCATCCCTTCATCGATCTGCGCCTGTCCACCCACAACAACCGCGTCGACATCGCCGCCGAGGGGCTCGACTACGCGATCCGCTTCGGCGGCGGCGCCTGGCACGGCACCGAGGCGCTGGCGTTGTTCGAGGCGCCGCTGACGGTGCTCTGCTGCCCGGAGGTCGCCGCCCAGTTGCACAGTCCCGCCGACCTGCTGCAGCACACCCTGCTGCGCTCCTACCGCGCCGACGAGTGGCCGCTGTGGTTCCAGGCGGCCGGACTGCCGGCGCACGCGCCACTGACCCGGAGCATCGTCTTTGACACCTCGCTGGCCATGCTCGAGGCGGCCCGCCAGGGTGTCGGCGTGGCCCTGGCGCCGGCGGCGATGTTTGCCCGGCAACTGGCCAGCGAGAGCATCCGGCGTCCGTTCGCCACCGAAGTGAGTACCGGCAGCTACTGGCTGACGCGCTTGCAGTCGCGGGGGGAGACCAGCGCGATGCTGGCGTTCAGGGAGTGGTTGCTGGAGAGGGCTGCCGTTGAGGCGCGGGGGAGATAACGGTTATGCAGGCGATTCAAGTGTCGATGAAGAAGTAATCACCTTCCTCGCGCCTTTCTTTATACGCTCGGGCTCTCCCAAGGTTGATACGGTTTGAGGCGTTGGGGTTGTGATTGGAATTGCTGACGGCGTGGTGGATATGGACCGGCTCGTCGGCGTTGCTGATCGCTCCGCTAAGCGTCACTCCCAGGCTGGCGGCATAGGCCCGGCGTGCCGCAACGATCTCGCTCTCGAGCATGCCTGCTTTCCCTGCTGCGGCAACGACGGCAAGTTCGCATAGGCGGCCAGCCTTCCTCGGGGAAACCCTCAGGTCGGCGCCTGCGGACCACAGGGCAAGCAGCGCTTTGGATGGAGCACAGCCATTTCTGCTGCGCTCTTCGATTGTCTCCAGGAGCGGACTCATATGGCCTCTTGAAAACTGTCGGTGGATTGCCAGCAGTATCGACGATGGTGCGCTTAAAGCAACCTGGAGCAGGTGCCGGTTGCGGCGAAACGGCGGATAACGCTTCGCGTTATGCGCCCTACGGGAGCGGTGCTCGGCTCGCCGGCGGAAGGCGTCTACGGCTTTCCGGTTCCCGCGTCGAAATACGATCCGCCGTTGCTCGGCAGTCCCGTCCACATCTCGTCGAGATTGCGGAAGTTCCAGGCCTCCGCCGGCTCGAAGCCGACGATTCGGTCGGTCTGTCCGGCCCTACCCAGGTCTATCACCTGCTGCGGGATCGGCACCTTCGAGCGGGCCGAGAAGAATACCTTGACCCGTGGCGTCAGCAGCGAGCGGCCGTGTTGCTCGAGGACCACGCCGAGGCGCCCGCTTTCCAGCCTGACCAGCGCGCCGACCGGGTAGATGCCCACCGCCTTGACGAAGGCGCGGAACACCTGCGGGTCGAAGTGCCCGTTCCATTCGGCCATGCGCCGGATCGCCTCGGCGGCGTTCCAGCCCTTCTTGTAGGGACGGTCGGAGGTGATCGCGTCGTAGACGTCGCACACCGTGCCCATCCGCGCCAGCAGGCTGATCTGCTCCTGCGCCAGGCCGAAGGGGTAGCCGGTGCCGTCGATGCGCTCGTGGTGGTGCAGACAGACATCCACCACCAGGGCGCTGACCTGGCGGCAATCGAGCAGCATCCGCGCACCGTTCTGCGGATGCCGGCGGACCAGGCCGAATTCCTGCTCGGTGAGCTTGCCGGGCTTGTTCAGGATCGGATCGGGTACCGCCATCTTGCCGATGTCGTGCAGCAGCCCGGCCAGCCCCGCCTCGTGTACCAGCGGGTCGGACAGTTCGAGCTGGCGGGCGAGGGCGATCATCAGCGCGCAGACCGCCACCGAATGCATGTAGGTGTATTCATCCGAGGTCTTCAGCCGTACCAGGCTGACCAGCGCGTTGGGATGGCGCAGCACCGAGGCGGAGATTTCGTCCACCAGGTCCGATGCATGCGCGGTGTCGATGGCCTGGCCCATGCGCGCGTCGTGGAACATGCTGACCACGGCGGCCTTGGCGCGGCCGCAGAGCAGGGCGGCGTGGCGGATTTCCTCCTCCAGGGCGACCCGCGCCGGCGCAGGGCCGGCCGGCATGGTGACCGGCAGGACCGCAGCGGCCGAGACCGCCGCTTCCTCCGGGAGGTCGAGGCCCTTGCCGGCGTCGATCCAGACCTCCTTCACGGCGCTTTCGCGCAGGCGCTGCAGGTCGGACTGGTTGTCGAGCAGGAAGCCGCCCTTTTTCCAGAACGGGTGGTCCAGCCACGAGCCGCAAAGGCTCTGGACGAACATACCGAGGCGAAGCTGGGTTACCGGAATGCGTTTCAGCACGATGGGCTCGACCTCGAGACTGGGCCAGGTGGCTGTCTCCTAACGGTAGCCGAGATGGGCCGGCGGGAGTGAGAGATGCCCGTCAGTTCGTCGGCGTGACCTTCGCTTGGCTGCGTATCGTTCTGTATCCGCGTACTCCCGGCATACAAATCCCTCCGCCGACGGTACAGCCCCGATACATCGCCCTGGCGAAGTGGCCCTATCCAAACCGGCGCCAGCCAGGTCCTCGCGCTGGCGGAGACGGCGGTGGAAACCTACGGCGGCGATAGCACGGGCCAAATCTCAGTCGCGGCGCTCGACGAGCGCGTCCTGGTGTACAGCCATCAAGCGTTGCGCGTTGGGCGTGAGATGGCCGCTGTGCCAGATGAAATGGATCTCGGTGGTGCCATAGTCGCGCAACGGATGCGCGCGGACCTGGTGGTTGCCAGGTAGCGTCGCAAGCACGGAGCGCAGCACCCAGGCGGCACCCATGCCTGCGCTGACGCAGGCGAGCATGGTGTGGTAGGACTCGATTTCCAGCACTGGCAGTTGTTGCAGGCAGTCGGCTTCCTCCAGCCAGCGATCCATGCGGAAGCGGAACGAGCAGTCGTGACGGAACCCATACAGTTCGGCGCAACGCAGGTCGCGCGGACTGGTGATCGGTGGATGATCCAGCTCGGTAACCAGCACCATTTCGTCGACGAAGGCCAGGCTACTTTCCAGGGTCTGAGAGCGCACGGGACCATCGCTCAGGGCCAGGTCTAGCACTCCATCCGAGACCTGCTGCACCAAGGCTTCCGAGGCTTCGCTGCGGATGTCCAGTTCGATCGCGCGGTGGCGTTGGCGGAACCGCCCGATCAGGCATGGCATGAAGGCGACCAGAACCACGTCGAGGGCACCTACCACCAGGCGGCCGCCGCTCTCTTCGTTGCGCATCATGGCCCGGGTACTGTCGCTGAGATCAAGGATTCGCCGGGCATGCTCCAGCAGACGCCGACCGTCCGGCGACAGGCGCAGACGCTGGTGCTCGCGCAGGAACAGCTGGCAGCCGAGGTCTTCCTCAAGCTGGCGGATGCGTACGGAGAGACTCGACGGGACACGGTTCAGCGCCTTCGCCGCGGCGTTGATCGAGCCGGTGTGGGCCACGGCGCAGAAGGCGCGGAGCTGAGACAATTGCACCTGGGTATTCTCGCTTTGCGAATCGTTGGCTGAATATTTTTCGATTTCCAGAATACCTTGTCGTTCGCTACCGTTCGCCCGTCCTTACGTCCGGTGATCGGATCCCGGCGTTCCTTCCCGGCTTGCGGGCCTATCGCGTCCGCTCATGGAGAGATTACATGGATCTGCAACTCGCACAGCGCAGGGTGCTGGTTAGTGGCGGTTCGCGCGGTATCGGCCGCGCCATCGTCGAACATTTTCTCGCCGAAGGGGCCGAGGTGGCCTTCTGCGCCCGTGGTGAGGCGGGCGTGGCCGAAGCAGCGGATTGCTTCGGCGAGCGTGCCTTTGGCATGTCTGTGGACATCACCGACCCGCAGCAGGTGCGCGGTTGGGTAACGCGCTCGGCGCTGCACTTGGGCGGCATCGACATCGTTGTGCCCAACGTCAGCGCGCTGGCCGGTGGCGGAGACCTGGACACCTGGCGGCGCGCTTTCGAGACCGACCTGCTGGGCAGCGTGGGCATGGTCGCTGCCGCCCTGCCGTGGTTGAAACGCTCCGAGGCTGCCTCGGTGGTGCTGATCTCCAGTGTTTCCGGCCGCGAGGTGGACATGTTCGCCGAGCCCTATGGCGTGCTCAAGGCGGCCCTGGTCCACTACGGGAAGACGCTTGCCAGCCGCCATGCGGAGGACGGCATTCGGGTCAATACGGTGTCGCCGGGCAACGTCTATTTCGAAGATGGCGTATGGGGCGCGATCGAACGGGATAGCCCGGAAACCTTCGCCCGTTGTCTCGCCGCCAATCCCATGGGGCGCATGGCGCGACCCGACGAGGTGGCGCGGGCGGTGCTGTTCCTGGCCAGCCCGGCGGCCAGCTTCACCACCGGAACCAACCTGCTGGTGGACGGCGGGTTGACCCGGGGCGTGCAGTTCTGAGCAGAGTGCCGGAGGCTCAGGCCTCTACCAGCTCCGGCGCATCCCGCCGCTGTTCCGTCGGCGCATGGGGCGCCGGCTTGCCGAGGATCAGGTCGGCGGCCTTCTCGCCGATCATGATCGCCGGGGCGTTGGTATTGCCGGTGATCAGCGTCGGCATGATCGACGCATCGGCCACCCGCAGGCCTTGCAGGCCGTGCACGCGCAACTGGTCGTCGACCACCGCGAGCTGGTCGTGGCCCATCTTGCAGGTGCCCACCGGATGGAACACGGTGCCCAGGTTGGCGCGGATCCAGGCCTCGATCTGGCCGCGGCTGGAAACCTGCGGGCCCGGTACCAGCTCGCCCTTGAGGTGACGGGCGAAGCTGCGGCTGGCGGCCAGTTTGCGGACCAGTTGGAAACCCTGGACCAGGGTATCGAGGTCGGCAGGGTGGCTGAGGAAGTTGGCTTCGATCAGCGGCCGGTCGTGCGGGTCCGGCGAGTTCAGGCGGACCCGCCCGCGGCTCTGCGGGTGCATCACCGCGACGTGCAGGCTGACCCCGTGGCCGAAGGGGACCAGGCGCTGCGGCTGGTTCTTCAGCGCGGGGGCGACGATCAGACCCAGCTCCGGGGTCTCTGCCTGCGGGTCGAGGCGGAGGAAGCCACCGGACTCGACGGTGTTCGAGGTCAGCGCCCCGCGCCGGCCGAACAGGTACTGCCAGGGCGAGCGCAGCAGCGGCAGCCAGCCCTTCGGCGAGAAACCCAGGCCGTAGCCGAGCTTGGCCTCGGTGCGGTACATCAGCACGATGTCCTGGTGGTCCTGCAGGTTCTCGCCGACCCCAGGCAACTCATGGCGCTGGACGATGCCGTGGCGCGCCAGTTCCGCCGCCGGGCCGATGCCGGAGAGCAACAGGAGCTGCGGCGAGTTGATCGAGCCGGCGCTGAGGATCACTTCGCGGCGTGCCTGCAATTGCACGACCTCGCCAGCCTGGCTGATCTCCACGCCGGTGGCGCGGGTACCTTCCAGCAGCACGCGCAGGGTCAGCGCCGAGCTGAGCACGGTGAGGTTGGGCCGCGCCAGGGCCGGGTGCAGGAAGGCGCGCGCCGCGCTACAGCGTTCGCCGTTGACCTGGGTGACGTGGAACGGGCCGATGCCTTCCTGGCGCTCGCCGTTGAAGTCGGCGTTGTACGGCCAGCCCATTTCCTCGGCGGCCTGGAAGAACACCTGGTTGATCGGCCCCGGGCTGCGCTGCGCGGCGACGTTCAACTCGCCGCCGCGGCCGTGCCAGGGCGATTCGCCCGGCTCGAAATGTTCCGAGCGGCGAAAGTAGGGGAGCAGCTCGTCGTAGCTCCAGCCACGGTTGCCGAGGGATGCCCAGCGGTCGTAGTCGTGGCGGTCGCCGCGGATGTAGATCATCCCGTTGATCGCGCTGGAGCCGCCCCAGACCTTGCCGCGCGGGCAGGCGATCGGCTGGTTGGCGGTGCCGGGCTGGGCGGCGAAGCGATGCATCCAGTTCCACTTCGGGTTGGCGATCAGGCGGATGATCCCGGCCGGCGTGCGGATGTAGGCGGCGGGGAGCGGCGTGCGGTCGCTGGGGCCGGCCTCGACCAGGCAGACCGAGACGGCGGGATCGGCGGAAAGACGGTTGGCCAGGACGCAACCGGCGGAGCCGGCGCCGACCACGATGTAGTCGAACGAGCGGCGGGCAGTGGAAGTCATGTCGGCACCTTTCTGGGTGTGCTGCCGGGCCTCGCCCGGCGTTCTTTTTCGCCCCGCGCCCATGGGCGCGACGCTACTCCATTGGACGGGGAAGCGCGCCCGGCCGCTTGTCCCAGCCTGCCGGCGGGCTTGACCGAGGCTGCCAGGCGGCGCGCTAAAGCCCCAGCAGCGAGCCCATGTCGACCATCAGTTGCAGGCCGACGACGAAACCGTCGCCGCTCAGTTCGCGGGCGCCGGGGTTGTAGTAGTTGTCCGGGTTGAAGATGTACTGCACCGACGGCTCCAGCGCGATGTGCGGGGTCAGTGCGATGTGCGCATTGGTTTCCAGGGCGTACACGTCGCGCTGGCCGAGTTTCGCGTCGCCGCCGGCGGCGATCCGCGCCTGGCGCTGGAACTCCAGCTGGTGGTCGTTCAGGCGCAGGTAGCTGGCCTTGAGGTTGAGCTTGTCCCGCGTGCGGTCGAACGGCGCATGGTAGGTCAGGCCCAGCTCGGCGAAATGACGGAACGGCTGCTTGTCGTCGGCCGATACCGACAGCGAGCCGAACAGCCCCAGCGCCCTCGGCGAATCGAGGCGGCCGCCGTCGGCGCGCCAGAACAGCTGCTGGAACTTGAAGAAGCCGCCGGCGCTGCCGTGGTCGCTGGCGCCGGTGAGCGGGTCGACCTGGTTGGCGGTGTTCAGGTAGGCGTTGAGTTCATAGTGCGAGCGGTAGGGATCGAGGCTTTCCTCGCGCTTGTCGCCGATCCCCAGCAGCAGGCTGGTGCCGCTGGCGTCGTCGGTGCCGAAATCGAGGCCATGGCGCTTCTTCAGGTAATCCACCGGGTTGGACTCGAAGGCCCCGGCGTGCAGGTACAGGGTCGGGGTCGCCCGGTACTTCAGGTAGCCGCCCCAGGCGCCGTAGGGCGGCGGCAGGATGCCGGTGGAGGCGTCGATGATCGGGTCATTGCAGGTGACCACGGTCTCGCAGTTGTAGATCAGGAAATAGCGCCGCGCATTGGTGCGTCCGAGATGGCTGTCGAGGCGTCCGCCCAGCCACTGCTGCTGCCAGGTGAGCAGGCTCAGCTGGTTGGCGCCGATGTCGTTGTGCAGCGGCGCGCCGCCGAAGTAGCTGCCCACCGCGCCCTGCCAGCTCGGCCCGGTGGGCTGACCGGTGCCGCGGTCGAGGATGAACAGGGTTTCCTCGATGTGCAGCGAGGCGCCGTCCAGGCCGGCGAGGGTGGCGAGGTCGAGGTCGGCGCCGAGGAACAGGTCGCCGCTGTTGCCGAAGCTGTGCTGGCGCGGGCCGGTGTCGAGGTTCTTCAGCGACAGGCTCCAGAACTGCGCGTGGGTCTTCACGCCGTGGCGCTGGAGTCGTTCGCCGAACCCGGCCAGCGGGCCGCTGCGGCTGTCTTCGGCGGCCTGCGCGGAGAGACCGAGGAAACCGGCGCAGAGCAGCGCCGGCAAGGTGCGGAGGGTTTTCATGGCAAGGCACTCGTCTTGTTGTTGTTCTGTCGTGCGAATCGCTGTCCGCCCCAAGCGGACAGGTGCATCCGGAGCGAAGGCGGCTCAGGCGCAGAGATAGCCGCCGTCCACCGCCAGCACGGCGCCGGTGACGAAGCTGGCGCCGGGACCGCAGAGGAAGGCCGCGGCGCTGGCCACCTCGGGCGCCTCGCCCCAGCGCGCCAGCGGCGTGCGCTGCATGATCCGGCGGGTGGCCTCGACGTCGGCCTTGAGCCCGGCGCCCAGCGGCGTGTCGATCCAGCCGGGGGCGATGGCGTTGACCCGGATGCGCTCGGCGGCATACTCGCAGGCCAGGGAACGGGTGAGCTGGACGATGGCGCCCTTGCTGGCGCTGTAGGCCGGGCGGTCGGCGGAACCGAAGGTGCTGTACATCGAGGCGATGTTGAGGATGCTGCCGCCGCGCTGTGCCAGCAGCGGACGGGCCAGTTGGCTGGCGAGCATGGCGGCGCTCAGGTTGAGGCGCAGCACCCGTTCGAAGGTCGCCAGGTCGTATTCCTCGCGGTCGCGGCTGATGCCGGCGTTGTTCACCAGCACATCCAGGCGCGGCAGCGCTTCGAACAGCCGTTGCAGGCGCTGGCTGTCGGTGATGTCCAGTTCTTCCCGGCGAATCCGCGGATGACGCGGTGCGTGCACGCCGTCGGCGTCCAGGCCGAGGGCGACGACTTCGGCGCCGAGTTCGGCGAACTGCATGGCGATGGCCGCGCCGATGCCGGAGCTGCCGCCAGTGACCAGCACCTGCTGGCCGGCGTAGATATCGTGCTGGAAAACCATCGGCGATCGTTCCTTCAGGCGTCGGCCAGGGCCGGGTTGGGATTGACCAGCACCTTGACCTGCGACTTGTCGCGCAGCAGGGCCTCGAAACCGTGCTCGACGGCCTGCTCCAGGGGCACGCTGCGGGTCACTGCGCGGGCCAGGTCGAGGCGGCCATCGGCGAGCAGGGCGATCAGCTCCGGGTAGGCGTCGCGGTAGCCGACGCTGCCGAGCAGGCGCAGTTCGCGGTTGACCAGGTCGAAGGCGTCCAGCCTGACCTCGCCCATCAGGCTCACCAGCACCAGCTCGCCACCCTTGCGCAGGCTGGCCAGGGCGGCGTCGAGGCTGGCCTGGCTGCCGGCGGCCTCGAAGGCGCAATCGAGCGCGCCGCCTTCGCGCAGGCGCGCCGCCGTGTCGCCGTCACGGGCGTCGAGCGCCCGGCTGGCGCCGAATTCGCCGGCCAGGGCGAGGCGCTCGGGACTGACGTCGACCGCGGCGATGTCCTCGATTCCGCGCAGGCGGGCGAGCATCACCAGCAGCAGACCGATCGGGCCAAGCCCGAACACCGCGCAGCGCTGGCCCGGCGCCAGGCTGCTGCGGCGCAGCGCGTGCAGGGCCACGGCGGCCGGTTCGAGCACGGCGGCCTGGCGGAAGCCCACCGCGTCCGGCAGGCGGTGCAGCATGTAGGCCGGCATCCGCGCGCGCTCGGCGAAGCCGCCGTCGCCCATCAGGCCGATGAAGCCCATCGACTCGCAGAGGTTGTAGCGGCCTTCCCGGCAGTAGCGGCATTCGCCGCAGCGGTATTCCGGCTCCACCGCGACGCGGTCGCCGATGCGCAGTCCCTCCACGCCAGGGCCGAGCGCGGCGACCACGCCGCAGAACTCATGGCCGAGGGTCAGCGGCGCGCGGCAACCGGACAGCGGGTGCGCCTCGGCCTGGGGAATCGAGTGCGGGCCGCTCTGGTATTCGTGCAGGTCGCTGCCGCAGATGCCGCAGTAGGCGACTTCCAGTTCGACTTCGCCGGGCCGCGGCGCCTGGCGTTCCAGTTCGCTCAGGCGGAGGTCGCGGGCGGCGTGCCAGCGCAGTGCTTTCATGGTTGGTTTCCTTGCAGGACGGAGGTAGGCGCGCTGCGCTGGCGCGCCAGCACGGCGGGCGCGGTTTCGCGCAGGAACAGCGAGAGGAACGCGGCGAGCAGGGCGCCGCCGCAGGACATCCACATGACGATGGACAGGTCGAAGCGGTCGGCGGCGAAGCCGGCCACGGTCGGCGCGAGGAAACCGCCGACCAGTTCGCCGAGGCCCATGATCAGGCCGAGGGCGGTGGCGATGACGCTGCGCGAGACGGTCTCCGCCGGGATGGTCGCCATGAACAGGGTGAAGCAGCCGAGCCCGGTGTAGGTCAGCAGCAACAGCAGGCCGAGGCTGGTCGCGTTCGGCGCATAGAGCAGCGCCAGCGGGCAACACGCGGCGAGCAGGGAGAACGCCACCAGGGTCGGCCGACGGCCGATGCGATCGGATATCGCCGGTACGGCGAAGCCCCAGACCACCCAGGCGACGCCCAGGCAGCTCATCAGCCTGCCCATGGTCGCCGGGCTGAAGCCGCGGGCGTTGACCAGGAAGGTCGGGGTAAAGGAAATCAGCACGATGAACCAGGTGACGAATACGCAACTGATCAGGGTGCAGAGCAGGATGTTGCGGCTCTTCAGCAGTGCCAGGCGCTTGCCTTTCGCTTCTTCTGCGCGCGGCGCCGGGCGCTGCGCACGGGGCGGGTCGGGACGCACATGGCGCCAGATCAGCCAGGCGATCAGCAGGCCCGGCAGCAACGAGACGATGAAGGCGTGACGCCAGCCGAGGGCTTCGGCCAGGGCCACCAGCAGCGGCGGGCCGATCACCGCGCCGAGCAGGTCGGCCGCCGAGCCCTGTAGCAGGCCCATGTTGAGGCCGCGGCGATGCGGCGAGGAGGCCTCGACCATCAGCGATTGCGAGAGCGGCAGGATCGGCCCCTCGGCCAGGCCCATGATGCCACGGAACAGCAGCAGGCTGAGGAAGCCGCCGACCAGCCCGGACAGCGCCGAGCACAGCGAGAACAGGATCACCGCCACGATCAGCAGCGGCTTGCGCTGGCCGCGGCGGTCGGACCAGGCGCCGACCAGCGCGCCGGATACCGCCCAGGCCAGGGCCAGCACCGAGGAGAGCATGCCCAGGTGGCTGTTGCTCAGTTGCAGCTCCTGTTCCATGAAGGGAAACAGGAAGGACAGCGCCAGGCGGTCGAAGAAGACGAAGCCGAAGGTCAGGAACAGCACGCAGAGCAGGACGTTTTCGTAACTGGCGGAATTGTTGTTATGCGCCATGTCGGTCTCCAGGCCGGGCGGGCCGGCCGGCGGGGAGGCGCGCATCCGCCGGGGCGGCGCGCGCCCGGGGTCAGCGGAACAGGGAGTCGATGTAGGCGGCGCCGACGCCGATCTTGTCGTAGTGCGCGCGGCACATCGCGATGTAGTCGTGGACGTCGAAGATGCCGTCCGCGTTGCCCTTCTCGTCGAGCCAGACCAGCGGCCCCTTGACGATGAAGAACGCACGCATCGGCTGCTCGTGCTCGTAGGCCACCAGGGTGTGGCCCTCGCCGGGCGTCTCGTAGACGAAGTCGCCGGCGGTGGCGGTCCAGTCGTGCTCCAGGTAGCCCCACTTGCCGCTGATGGTGTAGGCGAACACCTCGTGCGGGTGGTAGTGGCGGTTGACCAGGCCGGCGCTCGTCGCCATCAGGATGTCGCACCAGCGGTTTTCGCTTGGCGAGATCCACAGCGGACGCGACTTCACGGTCTCGGTGAAGGGCACGTAGAGGCGCTCGTCCTCGGTCGGCGCGTTGCGCAGGTAGACCTCGGGCTTGGCGTCCGGCTTGAAGCAGTCGGGAATCGGTTGCAGGTCTTTCCAGAATTCACGGGTGGCGAGTTCGGGCATGGGGCGGCCTCTGTCGTTGTTATCGTCGGGCCGACTCTAGCCATGGGCGGGCCTCCGGGTTTGACCCTGGCGGCCAGGAAACTTGCGCTTTTCGGACATGGCCTGGCGCGACCCGCGACGCGCCGCCAAGCTGGCCTGCCCAGCGTCGGAGCCGGCTGGAGGGCGATTGACGGAGGAAAGGATTCAGATGTTAATGACGGGGTGCCAGGCGCCTCGCCGACCGACCGCGACAGGTCGGCGGAGCGGCCCGGCGCCTGGCCCCGGAGGCCTTGCCTGAGGTCCGGGAGGTCCACGCAGCGTTCGACGAGAAGAATAAAAATGCCCGCACATGCCTTGCTCGAAACCCGGCGGGCCAGCACCCAGGACATTCCCCTGGAGCAGCGGCTGGCGTTCTGGGAGGACTACAACGCTTCCATCCTGGTTGGCCTGAAATGTTCGTCGTATTCCCAGGCCGGCTTCGCCGCGACCCAGGACAACCTCTGCCTCGAACGCCTGCGGCTGGCCCGCATCGGCGGCAACGAGCACGTGGTGGAGCGCGACCGCTCGATGATCCGCGCGGTGCCCAAGGAGTCGATCTTCGTCTCCCTGGTGCAGGGCAGCCAGTCGTTCTTCTACCAGGACAACGGCTGCAACCTCCTGCAACCGGGCGAGCTGGTTATCTACCGGACCGACAAGCCCTACCTGTTCGGTTTTTCCGGACCGATGCGGCAGTTCATCTTCGACATTCCCCAGGACGATTTCGCCGAGCGCTGCCTGCGCGACTTCAAGGGACCGCTGAAGATCGGCGCGGAAAGCCCGGTGCAGCGCCTGCTGGTGCGGACCCTCGGCGAGCGTACCCGGGATTTCCTCGACAGCCCCCATGGCGAGGATGCCGAGCGCTACCAGGAGGAAGCCTACGACCTGCTGGCGAGCATCATCAGCGACCATGCCGGCGAGCACCGTGCCAGCGCCCTGGGCGCGTCCTACCTGCTGGCGGCCAAGCAGTACATCCAGCAGCACCTCGACGAACCCGCCCTGAGCTGCGAGCGGGTGGCCGCCGCCACTGGCGTCTCCAGCCGGCACCTGGCGCGGCTGTTCGCCCAGGAAGGCAGCTCGCCCGGGCGCTACCTGCAGGAGCGGCGCCTGGAGCGCGCCCGCCAGTTGCTCGCCTCGCCCCAGGGCCGGCGCCTGGACGTCGCCGAGGTCGCCTATCGCCACGGTTTCTCCAGCCAGGCGCATTTCGCCCGGGCCTTCAAGGCGCGCTACGGGATGACGCCGAGCGAGGCGCGTGGCCGCTAGACCCGACTACCGTACCTTTCCTCCTCCTACTGCCAAGGACCCGTTCCGTGACCGACAAGAAAGAGCAGATCGCCCGTTTCATCCAGCGCGAATTTCCCCAGACCCGGGTCGTGGTCGAAGCCGTCGGCGAGCGTAGCGCCACGGTCTGGCAGGCGGTCGACGCCAGCGACCTGCGCCCCGGCGGCACGGTCTCCGGGCCGACCCTGATGGCCATCGCCGATGTCGCGCTGTACGTGGCGGTACTGGGCGAGATCGGCATCGTCCCGCTGGCGGTGACCACCAGCCTGACCATCAACTTCCTGCGGCGTCCGGCGGCGGACCGCCGGGTGGTCGCCGAGTGCCGCCTGATGAAGGTCGGCAAGACCCTGGCGATGGGCGAGGTCTCGCTGTTCTCCGAAGGCGACGCGGAACCGGTCGCCCATGTGGTCGGCACCTACTCGATCCCACCGGCGCACCGCCGCTGAGGGCGGCGCTCAGGCCACCCGGTGCGCCGCGCGCTGGCGCGCTTCCTCATCGGCGCGGCGCTTGAGGTAGGTGCGGGTGGCCACCGCCGGCGCGTCGCTGGCGACGGAGATCTCGTAGCTATCCTCATCGGCCTCCGCGAGTACCTTTTCCAGCGCGCCGAGGCCTTCCACGTCCTCGACGAAGGCGGCGAACAGTTGCTCGTGCATGAAAGCGCCGACGGTCTCGTCGTCCTGGGCGAAATCGCGTCCGTGGACGATGAAGTAGTGCATGCTGCCGTGGGTCTCCGGGGTGAGGATGTGCGCCGTGCGGATGTGGAATTCCGGTCGCCGCTCGGCGGGCAGGGCTGTGTCGTAGAAGGTCGCGCTGACCTGGTGCAGGCCTGGCGAGAGAAACTCCGAGGTGGTGATGCGCGCCGCCGTGGGACAGCCGTCGAGGCCGGTGGTGCGGCCCCAGACCGGCGACAGGGTGGTCGGCAGCACGTGCCGTACCAGCCGGTAGTGGCCTTCCTTCAGGTCCAGCTCATAGGGCGCCCCGGCGTAATCCGGGGTGCCGATGGTATTGGCGTGGAGGTAGGTGAGATGGGTCAGGTCCATCAGGTTCTCGTGCATGCTCACGTAGTTGCCCGGGTGTAGGAAGTAGCCCTTGGAGCAGGCCCAGCCCGGATCCTCCAGCCAGGGCCGCTGCGGCAGTCGCTTCGGGTCGGCCAGTCGCGGGTCGCCGAGCCAAATCCAGACCAGCGGGCCGCGCTCCAGAAGCGGGTAGTGACGGATGCCGACGCCGCGCGGACAGGCTTTCTGCGACGGTGTCTCGATCAACTCGCCCTGGCTGTCGTAGCGGAAACCGTGATAGCCGCAGACGATCCCGTCCCCCTCCAGGCGACTGCGCGATAGCGGGAAGGAGCGATGCGCGCAGCGGTCTTCCAGGGCTACCGCCTGGCCGGCGAGGGTGCGATAGAGCACCACGCGCTTGCCGAGCAGAGTGCGCGCGAGCAGTTCGCGGCCGACATCCTCGGCGAAGGCGGCGACGTACCACTCGTTGAAGATGAACGACGTGTCGCGCGTGGCCATCTGCGCGGCGGCCTTGCGTGAACTGGCGATGAGATTGGCGTTGGGCAGGCTCATGAGGCGTCTCCGTGGTTGTTCTTCGGGGTCAGAGATCGAGTTCCAGGTAGTTGCCGCGGCAGCGTGATACGCAGATCAGCAAGGTTTCCCCGCTGGCCCGCTCGGTGTCGGAAAGCACATGGTCGAAGTGCTCCGGCTCGCCGGCGCAGACGCGTGTCTCGCAGGTCCTGCATATCCCGGCGCGGCAGGCGTAGGGAGGCTCCAGGCCCTGTTCCTCGAGGACTTCGAGGATGCTCTGGTGGCTTTCGACGCGCAGGCTCAGGGCGCTGCGGCGCAACTCCAGGCGGAAGGCGTCGGTGCCGCCGGACGAGGACGCCGGCGCTACTGGAGCGTCGAAGCGTTCGAAGTGCAGGCGTTCCGCGCAGCCGCTCCCGGCGTCGCGGATGGCCTGCATCAACCCGTCGGGTCCGCAGCAATAGAGTTCTTCGTCGGCACCTAGGCCGGCGATCAGCGCGGTACTGTCGAGTGGGTCGCCTTCGTCGCTGCAATGCAGCCGCGTCCGTTCGCCACCGAGCGTCATCAGTTCGGCGAGGAAGGCTGCGCGCTGGCGTTCGCGGACCGCATACAGTAGGCGCCAGTCCTTGCCCTGCGCCTGGCACCAGCGAACCATCGAGAGAATCGGGGTGATGCCGATGCCGCCAGCGACGAAACAGTAGCGCGCGGCGTCTTCGCGCAGCATGAAGTGGTTGCGCGGTGCCGCCGCGTGCAGGCGGTCGCCCGTGCGCAGTTGGCGGTGGATGAAGCGGGCGCCGCCACGGCTGTCGTCGCCAAGGCCTATCGCCAGTTGGTAGCGCTGGCGTTCGCGGCAGTCGTTGAGCAGGGAGTAGTGGCGGATCAGGCCGTTGCCCAGGTGAAGCTCCAGATGCGCGCCGGGGGTGAAGGCCGGCAGTTCGGTGCCGTCCACGGCGGCCAGCTCGACCAGCACCACGTCGCGCGCAACAGCGCGGAAATCGGTGACCTGCAGGTGCAGGCGGGAGGAAGGCGATGCGCTCATTGTCGGGGGTTCCTTCGGCAGACATGCAGCGAGGCTAGCGCTCCTCCAGTGCCGGCCTGTCCCCCCAGAGGTGGACAGCGGGTTTACCGGCGTCCGTCGCGGTTGCTAACGTGTCGGTCGAGGCCTGGACAGGACCTGCCCTTCCTCACCCATTACAACAAGAACAACGATGCGTGCCCGCCACCATGATCAGCTTCTGGAATGCCCCGCCGGGGTCGCCGTCGGCGGACCTGCGCCCCTTCGTCGAGCTGGCCTGCGCCTTGGGTGGCGAAGGCTTCCCCGCCGCTCTGCTGGAAACCCTTGGCCATTGGGTTGCCGCCCGTCATTTCAACGTGCTGCGCATCGGTGCACCGCGCCCCGAACTGCTCCTGGCCGGCACTCGCCATCGCGACGCGCAACTAGTGTGGCGCTGCTGGCAGGCCTATTCGCGGTACTACCACAGCCATGACCCGCTGTTCCTGCGCATGCAGCGCCAGCGCCGCGGCCCGGTGCCGCTGCTGGGCCACCTGCTGGCCGAGGACATCGAGTTCGATGCTTACCGCGAGGCGATCTATCGGGACAATGGCCTGAGCGAGCGGCTGTCGAGCCTGCATTGGGACGAGGAAGGCCGGCCGCTGCTGTTCAATCTCTACCGGCACCGCGAGGACGGCTATTTCAGCGAGCGCGAGATCGCCGCCTTCGAGCAGTGGGTGCCGGCCCTGCTGCAACTGCTGAGGGGGCACCTGGCCTTGCGCCGGGGACGCAGCGCGACCGACGAGTGGCGGCTGGCGCTGTTGCACCGGGCGACGGACCTGACACCCCAGGAGCTGGCGGTCTGCCTGCACCTGCTGCGCGGGTTGAGCCATGCCGGTATCGCCGCCGAGCTGGGGCTCAAGGAAAGCACGGTGAAAACCTACCGCAACCGCGCCTTTGCCCGCCTGGACATCCATTTTCGCAGCCAGCTTTTCGCCCTAGTGCAGGGCTGAGGAGGGCCGGACGCCGCCTGTGGGGCGGCTCCGGAGAGAGGGGTCAGGCGGCTCGGCAGGCTCGCTGCAGGCGATGGAAGCTGCGGCTGAAGTAGACCAGGCCGTCGCCCTGTTCGAGGACCTGGATGTCCTCCAGCTCCAGCAACAGCACCGAATGGGTGCCGATCTCCTGGACCTCGGCGATGCGTCCCTGCAGGTTGGCCAGGGCGCCGTGCAGCACCGGCAACCCGGCGAGGCCCTCGCGCCAGTCGTGGAGGGCGAAGCGGCGTTCCATCGGGACCTCGGTCATGCCGGCGAAGTGGCGGGCCACCTCTTCGTGTTCGCCGCTGAGGACGTTCACGCAGAGCCGGCCGTTGGCCTTGAACACCGTGTTCATCTCGCTGTTGCGGTTGATGCAGAGCATCAGCGTCGGCGGGCTGTCGGTGACCGAGCAGACCGCGGTGGCGGTGATCCCGCAGCGTCCGGCCGGGCCGTTGCTGGTGATCACGTTGACCGCCGCCGAAAGATGCGCCATGGCGTTGCGGAAGGCTTGCTGCCTGGGTTCGAGCTGGGACATGGGAATAACCTCCGGAGGCGACGCGGGCGTCATTGGCGGATGCGATCGAGTACGTTGATGTCGTCCGGGTTGTGCAGGTGCGGCACGGTCCAGCCGTTCTCGTCGTAGTCGCCCATGCACTGCTCGACCATGCCGAGCATGCCCTTCATCGCCCCGCTGCCGATCGCCTGGCGCAGGGCCTGCATGCGGATCTCGTCCTGGCTGCCGGCGTAGTTGATCTCGTACAGCTCGTGGCGGCCGCCGAACTCGCTGCCGATGGCGTCCCAGAGCAGCTTGAGGATCTTGATCCGCTCCCGGTGGCCCATGCCGCCGGAGCCGCGGCAATAGGTGGAGAGGTACTTGTCGAGTTGCGGATTGTGCAGGTCGCGAACGCCGGAGGGCAGGTAGATCAGGCCGCTGGCGACCACCTGCTCGATGGTCTTCTTGATCTCCGGGTAGGCCTGCGGCGCCAGCACGCGGTAGGCCTGCAGGGCCTCGGCGCTGGGCAGGAAGGCGCCGCCGTGCCATTCGCTGGCGTTGCCGTACATGGCGTCGGTCAGCGACCAGAACAGGTTGCGCCAGGCCACCACTTCGCCGACCTGCGCCTGCACGCCGCGGAACTCCAGGGAGCCGGTGCATTGCAGGGCCTTGTAGAGGGCGCCGGTGATGAAGTCGAGCTTGACCGCCAGGCGGGTGCAGCCCTGCATCGGGAACAGCCGGCCGAAGCCGCCCTGGGGGAACCACTGCTTGCAGCGCTCGAAGTCGCGGTAGATCAGTACGTTCTCCCAGGGGATGAACACCTTGTCCATCACCAGGATCGCGTCGTTCTCGTCGAAACGGCTGGACAGCGGGTAGTCGAACGGCGATCCGGCGATACCCGCCACCAGTTCGTAGGAGGGGCGGCAGATCAGCTTCATGCCGGGGGTGTTCATCGGCGCGATGAACATCAGGGCGAAGTCGGTGTTGTCGCCGAGCAGTTGCGCCGAACCCTGGCCGACGAAGTTGTAGTGGGTCAGCGCGGAATTCGTGGCGACCACCTTGGCGCCGCTGACGACGATGCCGCCGTCGACTTCCTCGTCCACCGAGATGAACACGTCCTTGACCTGGTCCACCGGCTTGTCGCGGTCGATCGGCGGGTTGACGATGGCATGGTTGAGGTACAGGCAGGCTTCCTGGATGCGCTTGTACCAGGTTTTCGCGTTGTCCTCGAAACGCCCGTAGAAGCCCGGGTTGGCGCCGAGGGCGCTGCCGAAGGCGGCCTTGTAGTCCGGGGTGCGGCCCATCCAGCCGTAGGTCAGCCGCGACCACTCGGCGATGGCGTCGCGCTGCTGGCGCAGTTCGTCGGCGCTGCGCGCGTAGCGGAAGAACTTGTGGGTATAGCCGCCGTTGCCGGTATCGGTCTCCCAGCAGAGCTTTTCCTTGCTCTGCGGATCGTGCAGGGCGTCGTAGAGCCGGGCCATGGAGGCGGCCGCGTTGCGGAAGGCGGGGTGGCTGGTGACGTCCTTGACGCGGTCGCCGTAGATGTAGATCTCACGGTCGTCGCGCAGGCTGGCGAGGTACTCCTCGCCGGTGAACGGACGGGTGGCAGAGGCACGGAAATCTTCGGGTTTCATCATCGTCTCCAGTCATTGTTGTTATCTGCGCGAGAGCGCCTGGAGGGGATGATGGGACGGGGGCGGAGCGAGCTGAATGGCTTTTCCGGGGAATGAATTGCACTTTCCATGGCCCCGCGTGACGCCCGGCGCCCGGCCGCGAAGGGCGGCCGGGTGGCGGCGCGTTCAGCTTTCGGCGGGCTGCCAGGCAATCTCCAGGCTTTCGCTGTTGGCCATGCGTTGCAGGTGATCGGCGACCACGTTCTGCATATGGGCGAGGCTGTCCTCGTCGGGGCTGTTGAGAATCATCAGGACATGGTCGGGGTGGGCGAGCAGCTCGCAGTTGGAGTCGCCGAAGTCGATGAAGCCGCGCTCGGGAGTGAGTTCGACTTCGAACTTGTGGCCCCAGTGCTTGCACAGGCGATTGACGTAGCGTGCGGCCGATTCGGTACGGACATGGGAGGTGGAGCGGAACATGAAGCGAATCCTCTCGGTTGGGGATTTCCGATACTAACCTGCTGAGAGTCATTCTTATTCATCCATTTTGCAGGGGCTTTCGATAATCGCCCGGCAAATGGTCGGCCCTTGTCCGTGGGACAGGGCGAGCGCCCTACCGGAGCCGGCGGAAGTGTTTGCCGGATACGTCGGAAGGCGCTCTCTCTGGAGGGAGAGGGCGAACGCCAGCGGCTTCAGGCCAGCCCGCCGTTCTCCGGCAGCAACGCGCCGCCATCCACAACCAGGGTCTGCCCGGTGATGTAGCTCGCCTCGTCGGATGCGAGGAAGAGCATGGCTTGGGCGATGTCCAGCGGCTGGCCGACACGCCCGAGGGGGATGTGCGCGGCCAGCGCGGCGGCGTCGCCGAGGCTGCCCAGCGCCGGAGTCGCGACCAGGCCGGGCTCGACGCCGTTGACGGTGATGCCGTCGCCGGCCAGCTCCAGCGCGGCGGCGCGGATGAAACCGTTGACCCCGGCCTTGCTCGCCGCATAGTGCGAGAGTCCAGGGATCGCCGTGCGCGGGCCGGTCACCGAGGAGGTCACCAGGACGCGCCCGGCCACGCTGCGGCGCAGGGCGGGAAGGGCGGCCTGGGTCAGCCTGAAGCAGCTTTTCAGGTTCACCGCCAGGGTCCGTTCCAGGGTGCCTTCGTCCAGTTCCGCGAGGGCGCACTGGGGAAAGGCAGCGGCGTTGTGCAGGAGGATGTCCAACTGGCCGAAGCGCTCCAGGGTCGCGCTCACCGCTCGTCTCGCGGCGTCGTGCTCGCTCAGGTCTTCGGCCGTGCCTCCGCCCAGGCGGATCGCCTCCAGGACGGCCTGGCCGCGGCTGGCGGTACGCGTCGCCAGCAGAACCCTGGCGCCTTCGGCGGCGAAGCATTCGGCGATGGCCCGGCCGATGCCCTGGCCGGCGCCGGTGACCAGCGCGACGCGGTTCTCCAAGCGCCTCACGATGGGCGCTCCAGCAGTTCGCCCAGGCAATCGCGGAGCAGGCGGTCGTGCAGTTCGACGTCCTCCGCGCGGGTCGCCGGGCAGGTCAGCGCCATGTTGTGGAATGGCGTCAAGAGCACGCCGCGGTTGAGCAGGTAGAGGTGCAGGCAGGCCTCGACCAGGCCGTTGCGTGCGTGGTGGGCCTCGCCGCCGTTGCGCGGGGCGTGGGTCATGAACAGGTACTCGACGCGCGCGCCGATGCGCGTCACGTGCCAGGGCAGGCGCAGTTCCTCGAGCGTCGCGCGGACGCCCGCCTCGAGCTGCGCGGCGAGCTGGAACATGTGCCGATAGGCGTCCTCCGTCATCACTTCGGCGAAGGTCGCGCGCATCGCCGCCAGTTGCAGCGCGTTGCCGGCCAGGGTGCCGCCAAAGCCGAAATGGTTGATCGCCTGCCCCGGTCGGAAGTGCGGCAGTACCGCCCAGATCCGCTCCGCCTGCGCCTGGCTGCATCCCCAGACGGCGCTGGGAATGCCGCCGGCGATGCATTTGCCGAGGACGAAGAAGTCCGGCTCGAGGCCATGCGCGCCGCTATAGCCGGCGGGACCGCAGGAGATGGTGTGGGTCTCGTCGATGATCAGCGCCACGTCGTGGCGGCGGGTCAGTTCGCGCAGGCCGGCGTGGAAGCCTTCGGCCGGCGGGACCATGCCGACGTTGGTCATGAAGGGTTCGGTGAGCACCGCGGCGACGTCGCCATGGGCGAGGGCGGCCTCCAGCGCGTCGAGGTCGTTGAACTCCACCAGGCGGGTGGTGGCGTCGTGGCGTACGCCATTGGGGTGAACGCCCGCGCGCGGAACCATGCGCCCGGCGGCGTCGAATTCCACCTGCGATTCGTCGACGCTGCCGTGGTAGTTGCAGTTGAATACCACCACCTTGTCACGTCCGCTGAGCATCCGGCACAGGCGCAGGACGAAACGGTTGGCGTCGGTGGCCGAGGTGGTCACCTGCCAATAGGGCAGGCCGAAGCGCCGCGCCAGTTCGGCGCCGACCCACAGGCTGTCCTCGGTCGGCAGCATCAGGGTCGAGCCGCGCCGCGCCTGGCGGGCGATGGCGTCGGCCACCGCCGGTTGGGCGTGGCCGAACATGGCGCCGCTATCGCCGAGGGCGAAGTCGACGTACTGCTGGCCGTCGATGTCGGTGACGCGCGCGCCCTGGGCCTCTTTCACCAGCAGCGGGCAGTTGCCCGGCCACTGTTGCATCCAGTGCAACGGTGCGCCGTACAGCCAGTGGCGGCGGTTTTCCCGGTAGGCCTGGGCGGAGCGCGGATGCAGTTCGTCGAAGCGTCGCAGCTCGCGCTTGAACAGCGCTTCGACGCGGGCCAGGTCGAGGCCGAAGGTGGTGTCCATGGGCGTCCTCACAGGTCGTGGCGGGTCTGGTTGAGCACCTGGGCCAGGGCGCCGACCGGGAAGTTAACCGGGGTGGCGAAGTCGTCGTCCTGGTAGCCGAAGATCTTGCCGTCGGTGCGCCCGGCTTCCAGGTCGATCAGCAGCACGCCGAGGGTCGGCACGATCTTCTCGCGCCAGACGAACAGGTACAGGCGTTCGGCCAGTCGGTAGCAGTGGCAGCGGTCGGTATCGGCCAGCCCTCGCTCGGCGCCGCGCAGGCAATGCCAGGTGTAGAAGTCGGGATTGAGGTAGACGTGTTCGTAGGCCTCGCTGGCGCTGTAGACGTAGCGGTTGCGCAGGCCGACCAACTCGTCGCTGGGGACGTGCGGGCAGGCGCCGGGCTGCCACGGGCGGTCGAGGCTGCCATGCAGGAACTCGGCCTCGACGCCGGTCAGTTCCCGGCCGGCCAGGACCCGGGAGAACAAACCCTGTTCGCAGGCCGTGCGGTCGGGCAGATGGCCGAGCACCGCGGTGAACGCCTGGTTGTCGAAGTCCAGCACCAGGCTGACCGAGACCGGCCGGCCGTTTTCCTGCTTGAGGAAATCCACCAGGTAAAGGTTCTCCCGCAGTGAACTGGCGCGGTAGTCCGACTCGCCGCTGGCACTGCCGTCGGCCAGGCGCCAGCGCAGGCGCTGCGAGTCGAAGGCATGTTCGATGACCCAGCCGTTGGCGAAGTGCAGGACCCGTTCGAGCCCGGCGAGATCGCCGCAGGCGGGAAGGACGTGGTTGTCCGGAGCGAAGCCGTCGGCCAGGGCGCCGACGGTGATCCATCCGGAATGCGAGTGGGCGGACATAGGGTTCTCCTCGTCGTGGGAAACCCATGCTGGCCTGTCTTCGAGTATCCCGATATCGACCGGATGGTTGATAGGTCGATATGCCACGGAAATAGCACGGAGCGGCGAAGGGAAAGTTATCGAAGATGAAGTATTAGATGGGTTTTCGTTTCTTCTTTTTTGGTTTTTTAGTTAATGGGTTCCTGTTCTTCTATAAGTATTTTCTGAATGTATTCTTATGTACCTATTGGCTGTTATCGGAAATGGACTACATATGTTTTCGTATGATTATTATTTTTAAATCCTGTCTTTCTTTCTAGTATTTGGGTCTGCGTTTATCAGGGCGCAATCTTCGGCTGTCGCGTAATGGTCGGAGGCGCTCTAGGCGGCCGTCCCGGTTGCGCGCAAAGGCTTGGCTACCTTGGCCGGTTCGTACTGCATCGGCTCTCCAGGGAGCAGCCAGGATGTTCCACAACTCCAAAGGAAATCAGATGAACAAGTTCAAACGTGCAATTCTTGCGCCCCTCGTTGCGTCGGGCACCCTTCTCGCGCTGATGTCCCCCGTGGCCCATGCGGTCGATGGGATCGTCAACTTCTCGGGCAACATCACCGACGTCGCGTGCGATATCAACGGCCAGGCGCCGGGTGCGGGCAACGTCACCAACGTCGACCTGGGTATCGTGGCGCCGACCCATTTCACCGCCGTCGGAACCAACTCCACTTTCCAGGAGTTCGATCTGGTCCTCTCCGGTGCCGGCTGCACCAATGACAAGAAGGTTTCCATCGCCTTCGATACGGTCACCAACGTCGACCGTATCAGCGGCAACCTGATGCTGATGGGGCCGTCGAAAGCCAAGGGCGTGCAGATCCAGATCTTCAACAATTCGGCGGCCAACACCACGAAGATCCCGCTGGGCTTGGTCGAGGCCGCCCCGCAGAAGGCAACCATCGACAAGAACACGGCGACCCTGAAGTACAAGGCCTCCTATGTGTCCACCGAGAAGACCGTGATCGCGGGTACCGGCCTGTCCCATATCCGCTACCTCCTGGCGTACGAGTAAGCGGCGGTCGACGGACGAAGAGGTGAGGCCATGGCGCCGCTAATGCATCGTTTTCATTCTTTCGTGGCGGCAAGCGCCGTGGCCATCGCCCTGTGCGCCGGAACGGCTCATGCCGGGCTGATCGCACAGGGCACTCGCGTCGTCTTTCCGGCCAGCGAGCGCGAGGTCACCTTGCGGGTCAGCAATACGTCCGGCACTCCCGTGCTGGCGCAAGCCTGGATCGACGATGGCCGGCAGGACGTTCCCCCCGAGGAACTGCAGGTCCCCTTCAGCGTCACGCCGGCCGTGACGCGAGTGGACCCCAATGGCGGCGCCGTATTGCGCATCGCCTACCTGAAGGCCCCGTTGCCGACGGATCGCGAATCGCTGTTCTGGCTGAATATCCTGGAAGTTCCGCCCAGGGACGAAGACGAAAACAATGCATTGCAGTTTTCCTTTCGTTCGCGCTTCAAGCTCTTCTTTCGACCCAGCCAGTTGAAGAGTGTCGATTCGGCTGCCGGGAAACTTCAATGGAAGTTTCTGGAGTCAGGGGGAGCAGGAAAAAAGACCGTAGTACAGGTAAATAATCCGACGCCTTACTACGTTTCGTTCGCCAGCGTCGAATTGATTGTCGATGGCCGTGTCATGTCCGTGGGAAAGGGAATGGTCGCGCCATTCTCGACGAAGGAGTTCGACTGGCAGGGAAATCCGAAGAACATGGAAGCCGCTTCCGTCAGATACGAAGTCATCAACGATTACGGTGGCCGCAATACCCTCGATAGGGCACTCGGCAAATAACCCCTCCGTTTCCCCGCTTTTTACTTACGGCCCGACATATGAGTGGCGATTTTAAAATCGCTGCAGGGATTACATATGCCCAAAGTTTCTCTTCATAGGTGCTTGTCCGCTCCCGCTTACGGTGGGCAGGTCGCCCTGTTGCGAATGGCGATACAGGGAGGGATCGCCGTTCGTTCCCTGCGATTCGCCTGTCTGCTGGCACTGTTTCCTTCGCTGTCCTCCTGCCAGTCCTGGTCCTCCGTCGGCGCCGCCGGCGTAGCCGGGGCGAAAGCGAAGGAGGCCAGGGCGGGAGCACCGGCGAAACAGCCGCAGGCGCCCGCGGTGGCCGTTGCGTCACCGGCCGGCGGGTTGGACGCACCGTCGCGGCGGATCGTCTTCGACGCGCAGATGCTGGCCCTGGGGCCGGGCGGACGCTCGATCGATACGTCGCGTTTCGAGCGCGGCGACGTCATCGAGCCAGGCCGCTATCGCCTCGACCTGCTGCTCAACAGCCGATGGCGCGGTGTCGAGGAAGTCGAGCTGCGCCGCCAGCCGGGGCGGGAAAGCGCGGTCTTCTGCTACGACCGGGGCCTGCTGGAGCGGGCGGGCATCGACCTGGAGAAGAGCGCGCGTGGCCAGGATCGTTCCTCGGCTCGCGATCCTCTGCCCGAAGGTTTGCACTGCGACCCGCTCGAGCGCTATGTGCCGGGGGCCCGGGTCAAGCTCGATATCGCCGAGCAGTCGGTCTATGTCTCGGTGCCCAGCTATTACCTGAGCCTGGATTCGTCGAAGACCTATGTCGATCCGGCGAGCTGGGACAGCGGCATTTCCGCCGCCTTGCTCAACTACAACAGCAATCTCCACGTCAGGGAAAACCACGGCAGGAGCGCCACCAGCGGCTATGCCGGGATGAACGCCGGCTTCAATTTCGGGCGGGCGCGCCTGCGCCACAACGGCACGGCCACCTGGTCGCGCCGCATGGGCAGCCACTACCAGCGCAGCGCCACCTATGTGCAGACCGACCTGCCGGCCTGGCGTGCGCAGTTGTTGCTGGGAGAAAACTCCACCAGCAGCGAGTTCTTCGATGCGGTGTCCTTCCGTGGCGTGCAGCTTTCCAGCGATGACCGGATGCTGCCGGATTCGCTGCGCTACTACGCTCCGGTGGTCCGTGGGACCGCCAGTACCAATGCGCGGGTATCGGTCTACCAGCGCGGCTACCTCATCTACGAAACCACGGTGGCACCCGGGGCGTTCGCTCTCGACGAACTGCAGACCGCCAGCTATGGCGGGGACCTGGAAGTGCGGGTGACCGAAGCCAGCGGGGAAGTCCGCAGTTTCATCGTGCCGTTCGCCACCACCGTGCAACTGCTGCGCCCCGGGACCACGCGCTACAGCCTGACGGCCGGGCGGCTCAACGATCCCAGCCTGGAGCGTCGGCCGAACATGCTGCAGGGCGTCTACCAGCGCGGCCTGGGCAACGACGTCACCGCATACGCGGGCGGGGCCTTCACCGGCAGCTACATGTCCGGATTGATGGGCGCGGCGCTGAACACGCCGGTGGGCGGATTCTCCGGTGACGTGACGCTGGCGCGTACCGAGGTTCCCGGCGACGACCGCCTTAGCGGCTCCAGCTACCGTCTCGCCTACAGCAAGAACCTGCCGAACACCGGCACCAACTTTTCGCTGCTCGCCTATCGTTACTCCACCGGTGGCTATCTCGGCCTGCGCGACGCGGCCTTCATGCAGGACCGGGTAGAGCGAGGCGAGCCGCTGGAGTCGTTCTCGCGCTTGCGCAACCGTCTCGACGCCAACATCAGCCAGCAACTGGGCAACGGCGGCAACCTGTACCTGAACGGCTCCTCGCAGCGCTACTGGAGCGGCGGCGGGCGGGCGGTCAACTTCTCGGTCGGCTACAGCAACCAGTGGCGCGACGTCAGTTACTCCATTTCCGCGCAACGCCTGCGCAGCCACTACGAAGGCTTTTCCAGCGGTGACAGGCGCGGCGAGACCAGCACGCTGTTCAGCCTGAACCTGTCCATTCCGCTGGGCGGCGCGGGACGCGGGTCGCCGACCCTGAGCAGCTACCTGACCCGCGACAGCAACAGCGGAACCCAGCTCACCAGCGGGGTTTCCGGCATGCTGGGCAAGCGTGGCGAGGCCTCCTACTCGCTGTCGGCCTCCCATGACCGCGACAGCCGGCAGACCTCGAAGAGCGCCAGCCTCGACTATCGACTGCCGCAGGTCGAACTCGGCTCCAGCCTCTCGCAGGGACCGGGCTATCGGCAGTTGTCGGTCAAGGCCGCGGGGGGCCTGGTCGCGCACAGCGGCGGGATCACCGCGGCACAAACCCTGGGCGAGACGATCGGCCTGGTCCACGCGCCAAACGCCAGGGGCGCGGCTGCCGGCTACTCGGGAAGCCGGATCGACCGCCACGGCTATGCGGTGATTCCCAACCTGCTGCCCTACCAGTTGAACAGCGTCGACCTCGACCCCAACGGCATGGCCGACGAGATCGAACTGAGGTCCAGTTCGCGCAACGTGGCGCCCACCGCCGGAGCGGTGGTGCGCCTCGACTATCCGACGCGGGTGGCAAGGCCCTTGCTGGTGGATAGCCGGATGCCCAGCGGCGAGCCCCTGCCGTTCGCCGCGGAAGTGCTCGATGCCCACAGCGGGCAGCCGGTGGGCGCCGTCGGCCAGGGCAGCCGCCTGGTGCTGCGGGTCGAGCAGGATCGCGGCTCGGTTCGGGTGCGCTGGGGCAACGAGCCGCAGCAGCAGTGCCTGGTCGACTATGCGCTGGGCCCGCGCGAGACGACGCCTCCCGTCCTGCAACTGGCATGTCGCCCGGCGTCGGCCGCCGACCGGGAGCGCACGCTGTGACCGGCGTCGGCCTGGGACGATGCGGCACGGCCTGGGTCCTGCTGGTGGCGCTGGTGGCCGATGCCTCCGCCTCGCTGTCCGTGATCGGGACCCGTTTCATCTATCCGGCGGGCGTTTCCGCGCTGACGATTCGCGTCGGTAACGTCGGGACGCGCCCGGCCCTGGTCCAGGCCTGGCTCGATCGCGGCGACGAGACGGCGGACCCGAGCGCTGTCACGGTGCCGTTCATCCTGTCGCCGCCGCTGTTGCGTATGGACCCGCAGGAGACCCAGGCGCTCCAGCTTCGCCATACCGGCGAGCCGCTGCCGGACGACCGGGAATCGCTGTTCTGGGTCAACCTGCTGGAGGTGCCGGGGCGGGAGGACGGCAGCGGCAACCTGCTGCTGGTGAGCTACCGCCTGCGGATGAAGCTCCTGTTCCGTCCGCAGGGTCTGGCCGGCGATCCGCGAGCCGCCGCGCGCCAGGTCGTCTGGCGCCTGCGTCCGGCGGTACGGCCGGGGCAGCGGGCGCTGCTGGAGGCGGACAACCGCAGTCCCTATCACGTTTCCCTGGTGCGCCTGGAGCTGGGCGAGGGTGACCTCGCCATGTCCCTCGGCAGCGTCACCTTGCCGCCTTTCGCCGTTACCCCGTTGAGTCTGCCGGCCGTGCCCGGCGAGGCGGTGCGGGTCCATTTCGATGCGGTGGGGGATGACGGCCAGATCGAGCGCGGCGACGCGCCGGCAGAGAGATACCCGTAGGAGTTCGGCAGGGCCCGGGGAGTTGGGCTCCTGCCGTAGCACGGCCCTGCGAATAGGTCGCGGGGTTTCACTGGAGGAAGGAAGCACATGAACAAATGCTATGCACTGGTCTGGAACGTATCCCAGGGCTGCTGGAACGTCGTCAGCGAAGGCAGTCGCAGGCGCGGCAAGCCCGCCGGCGCCAAGGCGGCGATCGCCTCCGCCCTGGCCCTGCTGGGCGCCACGGCCCTGGCTCCGGCCTATGCGCTGCCAAGCGGGGGAACGGTGGTCGGCGGGAGCGCGAACGGGGAGATACACCTGTCGGGCGGCAACAGCCTGTCGGTCAACCAGAAGGTCGACAAGCTGATCGCCAACTGGGACTCCTTCAGCGTTGCCGCCGGCGAGCGGGTGATCTTCAACCAGCCGAGCAGTAGCTCGATCGCCCTGAATCGGGTGATCGGCACCAAGGCCAGCGATATCCAGGGCCGGATCGATGCCAACGGTCAGGTCTTCCTGGTCAACCCCAACGGCGTGCTCTTCGGTCGCGGCGCCCAGGTCAACGTCGGCGGCCTGGTGGCTTCCACGCTGGACATCACGGATGCCGAGTTCAACGGCAACTCCTCCAGATACCGTTTCACGGGTCCCTCTACCAACGGTGTCCTCAACCAGGGAGGCGCCATCACCGCGGCGGAAGGCGGCAGCATCGCCCTGCTCGGCGCGCAGGTCGACAACCGCGGGACGGTCCTGGCGCAGATGGGCGGTGTCGGGCTCGGCGCGGGCAGCGACCTGACGCTGAATTTCGACGGCAACAAGCTGCTCGACATCCGCGTCGACGCCGGGGTCGCCAATGCGCTGGCAAGCAACGGCGGTCTGCTCAAGGCCGACGGGGGGCGAGTCCTGATGGCGGCCAGGACCGCCAATGCGCTGCTCAACACGGTGGTGAACTCCCAGGGTGCCATCGAGGCCCGTTCGCTGCGCGGCAGGAACGGGCGGATCGTGCTCGATGGCGGCCCGGACGGCAAGGTCATGGTGGGAGGCGCCTTGTCCGCCAATGCGCTGAACGGACCAGGGCACGGCGGCACGGTCGAGGTCCGGGGGCAGGCGGTGGAGGTGGCCCTGGGCACCCAGGTGAACACGCTCGCCAGCAATGGCCTCAACGGCACCTGGAAGATTGCCGCCGACAAGATCGACGTGCGCCCGTCGGCGGTGTCGGATGGCGTCACCGTTCATGCCGACACCCTGTCGCGGAACCTGGCGAGCACCAATATCGAACTGGTTTCGACCAAGGGCGACCTGGACCTCGACGGCTCAGTGAGCTGGGCATCGGGCAACCGGCTGGGGCTGGGCTCCGCGGCCGACCTGACGCTGAATGGCAGGCTGAATTCCAGCGGCGCCAAGGCTGGGCTGGAGCTGAAGGCCGAAGGCGCTATCGATATCAATGACAAGATCGTTCTCGGCGGGGCTGGCAGCGCGCTGGCCATGGATGCCGGCGAAGGCCACCGGGTGAACGGCACGGCGTCGGTCTCCCTGGCCGGGGCCAACGCGACCTACGTCTCCGGCGGCTATTACTACACGGTGGTGCAGAACCTGGCGCAGTTGCAGGCGATCAACAAGAACCTGGACGGCCTGTACGTGCTCGGCGGCAATATCCTGGGCGGCAGCTATTACTGCACGGCACTGCAGTCCATCGGCGGGCCCGCCGGCGTCTTCAGCGGCACCCTGGACGGTCTCGGCAACAGCATCGGCAATCTCTCGATCAGCAACACCGGGCCGAATGTCGGGCTGTTCGCCCGCTCCTCGGGCACCCTGAGCAACCTGAAACTGAACAACCTGCGGGTATCCGATAACACCTACGGCTCCGGTCCGTCTTCGCTCGGCGCCCTGGTCGGGATCAACAGCGGGCGTATCGCCAACGTCAGCGCCAGCGGGGTCTCGGTCGTCGGCAGCCGACTGCGCTCCAACGCACTGGGCGGCCTGGTCGGGCGCAATATCAACGGGCAGATCACGAACGCATCCGTCAGCGGCGGCGTCACCGCTTATGCGGCGAGCACGGCGGTCGGCGGTCTGGTGGGGGAGAACTTCACCACCGCCTGGGGGCCGGAGGCGGTCATCGAGAACGCCCACAGCAACGTCCATGTGGCTGCACAGTCCACCGAGCGCAACAGCCTGGGCGGCGTCGGCGGCCTGGTCGGACTGAATGCGAAGGCCACGATCAGGGCGTCCGGCAGCCAGGGGAAGGTCGAGACCTACCGGCCCGGCCTGAACGTCGGCGGCCTGGTCGGCTACAACATGTTCGGCCACGTCTCCGATAGTAGCGCCAGCGGCCAGGTGGAGGCCGGCGGCGCGGGGTATACCGGCGGGCTGGTCGGCCTGAGTTCCGGCGGCGAGATATTCCGCTCGCAGGCGAGCGGGTCGGTGTACAGCAAGGGCGGCCTGGCGACCGGAGGGTTGATCGGCAAGGCAGAAGGCAACGGCATGCTCGGAAACCTGAAAGCCAGCGGCAGCGTCATGGACCAGGGGGGCGCGGATCTGGGCGGGCTGGTCGGCAACAACAGCCAGGGTGCCATCGAGACCGCCGAGGCGACGGGCAAGGTCAGCGGCGGCAGCAACAGTCGCGTCGGCGGGCTGATTGGACACAACCTCGGCGGTTCCGTCGCCCATGCGATCTCGCGCGGCGACGTGAGCGGCGGCTTCAACAGCCTGGTGGGCGGGCTCGTCGGCCACAACGGCGGCGAACTGTTCAACGTGGATGCCAGCGGCAGGGTCAGCGCCGCTGCGAGTGCGTCGGTTGGCGGCCTGGTCGGCAGCAACGCCGGTTCGATCCTGTCGGCGCGCAGCAGCAGTACCGTCAGCGGCGGCGGGCGCAGCCGCATCGGCGGCCTGGTCGGCGAGAACCAGATCCAGGGACGCATCGTTTCGTCCATGTCGGAAGGCACCGTCAGTGGCGACTACTACGTCTCCATGGGCGGGCTGGCCGGCGTCAACCTGGGATCGATCGAGTACTCCGGCGTCAGCGGCAAGATCGACTTCAAGCCTCAGTCCCATTACGGCCAGATCTACGGTGCGCAGGTCGGCGAGAACCGTGGGGTCCTGGGCGGCAACTACGTGATCGGCGAGGCGGCGCTCCTGCCGCCTGCCGGTATCGACTACGGCAACATCTGGTAAGGCCGGCAGGGGAGGTCCCAGGCGGACCTCCCTTCCCGGCCGGGGCCGCTCTCGCCTGGAGTGTGGCCCTCTTCCGCAGGCGCAATCTTGGAGAGTTCCATGAGCATGAGGTTATTTCCCGGCCGCGTTTCCCTGCGCCGCCGGCCTGGCGCGCAGGCTCGGCAGGCGCTCGTTCTCGGCCTCTGCTGCCTGACCGGCGGCCAGGCCTGGGCCCTGAACGAGGTCGCCCTGAACTGCTCGTTCGGCAATGGCAAAGGCTTGCCCTGGCGTGTGGTGAACGAGCTGACCAGCGGCACGGCGAAAGGCACGGTGCTGTTCGCCAGGCCGGTGAGCCTGTTCCTGAGCTACAAGCCCCAGGCTTCCCAGGAGGCGCATGAGCTGGTCCTCGGGGGGAACTGGTCCGGGGTGGGCTATCCGGGGCCCTACGGCACGGTGGCGTCCGACGTCAAAGGCATCGGCTATCGGATCTCGGTGGATGCCCAGGACGGCGTCAAGCGGGTGATTCCGGTCGACAACCAGCCCCATGCGCTGGACAAGCGAGTCACGAGCTTTTCCGGAAGCACGACCAGCGACTACCTACAGGAACTGGTCCTGACGGTCGACCCCGGCGAGTTGCCTGCCGGCGACCTGAAGGTAACCAGCGTATCCGGCAGCGCCACCCTGAATCTCTGGGCGGTGGACAGGCTGAAGGGCGAAGCGTCCATCGGCAGCGTCCTGGCGGTGCCTGCGGACAACTACCCCACCGGGGTTTGCCGAAAGCCCTATTCGCTGATCGGCCCGGCCTCCATCGCTATCGGCGGCGGTCCCCCGCCACCGCCGATAGCGAAGAAATGCAAGGTCGAGGTGGGACGGGAAATCAACGTCAAACTGGGTAGCGTCGCGTTGAAGAACTTCCCGCGGGTCAACGACACCTCCACGGAGCGCTCCTTCGATATCTCTCTCAGCGAGTGTGCGGCGCTGGCCAAGCCGGAAATCGCTTTCCGCGACAAGTATGTCTCGGCGCAGCAAGCGGACCCGACGATCCTCAGCTTGAAGAGCGGCGGCGCGGCGGGGTTCGGCATCGTCGTGAAGAACGGCCTGGACCAGCAGCGGATACGTTTCGACGGCACGCCCTACCCGATGCGGCGTGTCGGCGACAGCGCCGACCTCCCGCTGAGTGCCGCCTACATCCGTATCGGCGCGGAGGGCGAATTGAAGGCCGGGGTCGCCGACGGCGCCGCCGAGTTCACGTTTACCTTCCCCTGAGCGGCGCCGCCGCTCTTTCCCCGGCGTTTCCCGCCCCGCCTCGGGAAGCGCCGTCGGCCGCTTTCGCGCCAGCCCTCGCGAAGGCTCGGCCCCTCACCTCCAGTGGTTGCAGATCGCCGAAGGCGCTCTGCATATCGCTCCGCTGCTCGTCCTGGGTCTCGTGCGCACATGCCATTCCCGCACGCGGAATACCGATATTGCGTATGGGCGAAGGCTTTCTGAGGGATATGCAAGTTTCCTCGGTAGGATTTCGCGCAAATAAACGAACGCTATTTTCCAGGCGATAGTTTCAGGTTGTCGCGGAACTCTTTTTTCAAACTTTTTGCTGCTCTGGCTTGTCCGTTTCGTATTTCATCGTTTTTCATAAGTGTCTACGTAGACGTTTTTCGGGGGCTGTTTCAAGTGTCTTTGTTGTTAGTTTACGAGGCGAAAAAATAGTAGTTTTACTATATTAAATATCGTCGGTTTCACTAGAAAATACACATGTTCACTTTGAACCGGGGCAGTGGCGTCGGCGGATTCCGGACCGCGCTTTCCTCCTTGCCGGCCGAGCGGCGGCCGCCTGCCTGCGGCAGGCATGACCGAGACCACAGGTTTCCTGGTAACGCTTTCGCCTGCCGTGTACCGCTTAAGGAGACGCAAGGATGTCCCTACATCGCATTCGCGTAATGGTTGCGGATGATCATCCCGCCATTTCGCTGGGTATTTCCTACGAACTGAGTCAGTGCGGTTCTTTGGAGATGCTCGGTCAAGTTTCCAATTCTACCGAGTTGATCGGCCGGCTCGACGAAGGCGACTGCGATGTCGTTATCGTCGACTATACGATGCCGGGCGGGAAATATGGCGATGGACTGGCATTGTTGTCATTGCTGCGACGACGTTATCCGCATCTGCAATTGGTCGTCTTTACCATGCTGAACAATCCGGGTCTTATCCGGGCCATTCTCAAGCAGGGTATCAATTGCATCCTCAGCAAGTCCGACTCGACCAGTCACCTGCTGGCGGCGGTGAGCGCGGCCTATTCGCGAAACCAGTATTTCTCGCCGTCGATCAGGGACATCTTCGTCAACCAGGTGCTTTCCTCGCACAACGAACGGCTGACGCCCCGGGAGGCGGAAATCGTCCGTCTGTTCGGCTCCGGACTGACCATCACCGAAATCGCCGAGCGCTCGCATCGCAGCGTGCAGACCATCAGTACGCAGAAGGTCAGTGCCATGAAGAAGCTCGGTATCAAGCGCGATGCCGACCTCATCAGGTATGCGGCCGAGGGCTATTGCCGGATGCCCTGACGGATCGGCCCGCTTCACCAGGGCAGCGGCTGGTTCCGATAATCGACGAAGCGACAGGCATTCACGCCCGCGGCATCCTCCACCGCCGCGACCAGTCCGGCGGCGCTTTCCTCGACGCTCAGCGGCGCGCTGTCGCCGCCCATTTCGGTACGCACCCAGCCGGGATGCAGGAGCAACAGGCTGAACGGCAACTCCTCGAACTCGCCCTCCCAGCTGCGTACCAGGCTGTTCAGCGCCGCCTTGCTGGCGCCGTAGAGCGGCATCGTGGCCGACAGGCCCAGCGCCAGGCTGGCCATCTGCGAACTCATGAACGCCACCACGCCACCCCGGCTAACCCGCCCGGACAGTGCCCTGGCCAGGCGCAGCGGCGCGATGGCGTTGGTCAGGAACAGCTGGGCGGTCTGCTCGGCGTCGATTTCCGCCACATCCTGTTGCTGCGGACCGTAGATGCCGGCGTTGACGATCAGGCGATCGATCCGCCGCTCGCCCAGCGCCTCGCCGATGCGTTCGGCGCAGTCGCGTTGGTTGAGGTCGCCGGTCACCGCTTGCAAGCGCTCCCCGGCCCGCTCCGCCAGTGCCTGCAGCCCGGGAGAGCCTTGCGGTCGCCGGGCGACGGCGAATACCTGTGCGCCGCGTTGCAGGAAGGCATCCGCCAGTCCCAGGCCGATGCCGCGCGAGGCGCCGACGATCAGAACGTTGTGCATGAGGTTCTCCGGGCGATAAAGCGGACAGGATACCCAAGCGCGTCCCGCTGCGGTAACCGCCGCGGCGACTGGCCGCGGCGGCCTCGACCTTACCGCATGGCGCTGCCGCCCAGGCCGGCGAGGTACAGGTCGAGCAGGCGGTCGTCGAACTCCGGCTCGCGCACGGCGCTCCCGCGCAGGTGTTCCTCGACGTTGGTGCAGTCCCAGAGATAGGTATCCTGGTACAACTCGACGGTGCTGCGGCCGGCGTACATGTTGTCGCGGAACATGCTCAGCAGGGGATAGAGCGGGGCGTCGCGATTGTCTTCCCAGAGACTTACCCAGTCGTCGAACGGCATCTGCCGAAGGGGACGCCCGGCGCGTCGCCCGAGACGGCCGAAGAACTCGTCCAGGGTCAGGCAGCGCGGAATGCTCGGCACCAGGTTGAATTTCTTGCCCAGCGCCGAAGGCTGGCGGGCGATGACGCTGATCGCCTCTACCATGTAGTCCACCGTGGTCAGGCCCTCGCGCAGCTCGCGCAGGAGCGGCACGGCCCGGTACTCCAGGCAGGTCCGCGCCAGCCGGCTCCACCACTGGTAGTCGGCGTAGGCGCCGGTACGGCTGTGGCAGGTGGCGTAGCCGAGGCGGAAGGTCATCAGCGGCAGGCCGCGTTCAGCGGCGAGGTCGGCGATCTTTTCCATCACCCATTTGCTGCGCACGTAGCCCATGTCGGTGACCACCGCCGGCAGGTTCTGGTCGATGTCGTCGTCCTCGCGCATCAGGCGCTTGCCGGTATGCAGGTGGCCCCAGCTGTACACCGAGATGCTCGACAGCAGCATCAGCGGCTTGCAGCGGCCGCTGGCGCAGAAGCGCAGGACCTGGCCGAGCCCCTCGACGTTGTCGCGCTTCATGTAGCTGTACGGCTGGATGAAGTTCACCGCGCTGGCGGAATGGAAGACCTGGTCGACGCTGCCGGCCAGCTCGCGATAGGTTTCCGCCGGTAGTCCGAAGCCTGGTTCGGCGAGGTCGGCGGCGTAGGCCCTGACCCGTCGCCAGTCCGACTCGGCGAGTTCGATGCGGTGCTGCCGGGCGGCCTGGCGCAGGCGTTCGAGGGCGTGGGCGTCGTTTTGCGCACGGACCGGACAATGCAGGTCGGCCTCGCGGCTGGCCAGCAGCTCGGCGAGCAGGTGGGCGCCCATCAGCCCGCTGGCGCCGGTGAGCAGGATGTGCCGTGGCGCGAGCAACTGGGCGGCGTCCATGGGCCGACTGAAATCCACGTCGGCGGGCAGGCGCACGTCCCGTTGCAGCTCGTGGGCCGGTTCGCTGTCCAGCGCCGGCGGCGCTTCGCCGGCGCGCCGCGCCAGGCTGGCCGCCAGTTGGCGCACGCTCGGGGTGCGGTAGATGTCGTGGATGTAGGCACGGTTGCCGAAGCGTCGGCTCAGTTCGCGCACCAGGGCGGCGGCCAGCAGGGAATGGCCGCCGACCTCGAAGAAGCTGTCGTCCAGGCCGAAGTCGGTATGCCCCAGCACTTCCTGCCAGGCCAGGGCCACTTGCAGTTCGCCGGGGGTGCCGAAGCGTTGCTCGTCGAGTCGTTCCTGGCATTGTTCCTCCAGGCGTCGACGCAGGGCCTGGCGGTCGATCTTGCCGTTGACCGTGGTCGGCAGGCTGTCCAGCGACAGATAGCGGCTGGGCAGCATGTAGTCGGGCAGTTCCTGGCGCAGGGCGGTCTTGATGGCGGCGAGCACGGCCCTGGCATCGTCGCCCCGCTGGCGGGGGACCACGAAGGCGCTCAATTGCTGGCTACCGCAGCGTGGGTCGGCATGCGCCAGCACCACCGCGCCATGGATCGCCGGCTGGCGCAGCAGCGCGGCTTCGACGTCGCCGAGTTCGACGCGGTGGCCGCGGATCTTCACCTGGTCGTCCAGCCGACCGAGGAACTGCAGGCTGCCGTCGGCCAGCCAGCGGGCCTTGTCGCCGGTGCGATAGAGCCGGCGCCGCAGTGCCTGCGAGTAGTGGAAGCGCCTGGCGGTCATGTCCGGGTCGCGCAGGTATTCGCGCGCCAGGCAGACGCCCGCCAGGTTCAGCTCGCCGGGCCGGTCGCCATGGCAAGGCCGGTCGTCGGCGTCGAGAATGAATGCCTCGCAACCGTCGATGGGCGTGCCGATCGAGGCGGGCCGCCGATGAGCTTCGGCGTCGACGATGCGGCAGGTGGCGAAGACCGTGGCTTCGGTCGGGCCGTAGTAATCCACCACGGTATAGGGCAGCCCGCCGGTTGCGACCGGCGGCAGTTTTTCCCCGGCGCAGAACAGGTAGCGCAGCGCCAGCGACGGCGGGGCGGGCTGCTCCGCCAGCGCGGGCACCATCACGGTAGGCGCGAAGGCGTGGCTGATCCGCTGCTCGGCGAAGAATGCCAGCAGCGCCGCCGGGTCTGGGCGCACCTCGTCGGGCACCAGGTGGAGGCAGGCGCCTGCGCACAGGGTGGACCAGATTTCCCATTGGCAAACGTCGAAGCCGACGCCGGCCATCAGGGTGGTGCGGCTCCGTTGGTCCATCTCGAAGCGCCGGTTGTGCCAGTCCACGAGGTTGCTCAGGGAGCGGCTCTCGATCACCACGCCCTTGGGTTCGCCGGTGGTGCCCGAGGTGAAGATCACATACAGCGCTTCGCTGCCGTCGAGCGCCGGCCTCGGCGCGGCACCCGCCGCGCTCGTCGCGAGCACCTGTGCGATGACCTCCACCGGTTGCCCCGGCAGGTCCTCGGCCTGGGTGGCGAGGGCCACGGGGGCCTGGCACTGGCGGAGGATTTCCTGCTTGCGCCTGTCGGGTTGCCGACGGTCCACCGGTACGTAGGCCGCTGCGCACTTGGCGGCCGCCAGGATGGCGATGACCAGTTCGGCCGAGCGTTCGGCCAGCAGGGGCAGCCGCTCGCCCCGGGCGACGCCGCGCCTGGCCAGGTGGGCGGCCAGCCGGTCGCTGAGTCGGTCGAGTTCGCGGTAGCTGAACGAGCGCTCGCGATCGACGAGGGCGGGGCGTTCGGGATGGGTATCTGCGTGTTGCCTGAATAAGCCAAGAACAGAATCTTTCGACATGGCTGAGACTCCTGTCTTGCCGGTTGAAAAGACGTTATCCGTGGTTTTTCAGCGTATCGAGCGGGGACCAGGGGGAAGGCTGGCGATAGGCCTGGTCCAAGGCTAGCCCCGAGGGGAAATGCGGCAACTGCCATTTGGTACAGGGTAAGGGGGGCTCGCCGCCGGGGTCGCCAGAGGGCGCCCCGGACATTTTCGGCAGCGGGATCGGACTCAGTCCAGCTGGCCTTCCCGGTCGTCGAAGATCGCTTCTATCGCCAGTCCGAACACCCGGGCGAGCTTGAAGGCCAAGGGCAGGCTTGGATCGTAGCGGCCGGTTTCGATGGCGTTCACCGTCTGCCGCGATACCTCCAGCTTTCCGGCCAGCTCCGCCTGTGACCAACCGCGCTCCGCGCGCAACTCGCGAACCCGGTTCCTCATGCGTAGCGCCTCAGTCCCAGGACGCAGCCGATGGCCCAGAACGCGCCCATCAGGGGCCAGACGAAGAACATCGAGAGTTTCGGAAAGCCGGTGGTTTCGAGGAAACCGTAGGCGAAGGTGAGCAGGGCGGTGCCGACGAAGGCCAGGGCGAGGGCTTCGAGATGGATGCGCCGGGCCATTTCGTCGAGGCGCCGCAGGTAACGGATCACCACCAGCGCCAGGGCGACCATCGGTGGCACCGGCAGCAGGGCGAGGAAGACCCGGCCGGCGCCCGGTTCCGTGCCTGCCAGCAACTGGCCGCTGATCAGAACGGCAGCGGCATAGCCGACCAGCGCGAGAAGCAGTTCGAGGAAGAAACGTTTGTGGGTCATGGTTGAACCGTCCATGTAAAGGGGGCTTTACATTGGTCGGGATGCTCTTCTTTGTCAAGCAAGCTTTACATTCTCTATGGGCTTGCCTTGGCGAGGAGACTCGGGGATGGTAGCGGGCGGTCTCTGGGAGAACGGCGAAATGGCGACGGGCGACGAATTCGACGCGCTGCTGGTGGAAGCCGGCCGCACACCGATGCGCGGCTGGGAATACGACTATGGCGGACGCATCCGCCTGGAACCGCCGCCATGGGATTTCCCGGGGCGCATGCTGGAGCGCTGCCGGGCCGCCGCCAGCCTGCTGGACATGGGCACCGGCGGCGGCGAATGGTTGAGCCGGCTGCCGTATCGTCCGCCGCTCACCGTGGCTACCGAGGGCTGGGCGCCCAACCTGGAAATTGCCCGGGGTCGCCTGGAGCCCCTGGGCATCCGCGTGGTCGAGGTGGAGGGCGCGCCGGACAACCATCGCCAGGGCCGGGAGGGCGATGGCGGCGGGGCGTTGCCGTTCGCCGATGGCACCTTCGACCTGGTCGGCAACCGCCACGAGTCCTATCTGCCATCGGAGGTCCGGCGGGTGCTGGCGCCCGGCGGCTGTTTCCTCACCCAGCAGGTGGCCGGCGACTTCAACCGCGAGTTCTATGCGTTGCTCGGCGAACCGGCGCCGACGCCGGAGGCGCCGCACTGGAACCTGGGTTTCGCCCGGGCCCAGCTGGAGGCCGCGGAGTTGCCGCCGGTGGCAGGCGGCGAAGGTTGGGAGGTGTTGCACTTCGCCGATGTCGGCGCCCTGGCCTGGTACCTGTTGAACCTGCCCTGGGTATTTCCCGGTTTTTCCTTCAGGCGCCACCGCGAGCGCCTGCGCGGCCTGCACGAGAGCGGCGAGCCGCTGGCGGTGCGGCAGTTCCTCTTCTGGCTGGAGGCGCGCAGCCCCCAGGCCGCGCGCGGCTAGAGGAAGAGTCGCTTCACCAGCTCGGTGCGGCTGCGCGCGCCGGTCTTGCGGAACAGGTTGAGCAGGTGGGTCTTCACCGTCGGCAGGCCGAGTCCGAGGCACTGCGCCAGGCATTTGTTGCTGACGCCGTCGCGCAGCAGCAGGGCGATCTCCCGTTCCCTCGGTGTCAGGCCTTGCAGGCGCTCGGCGCTGGCCGTTGGCGTGGCGCATGCCTGCGCCGCCAGCTCCATCAGGCCATGCAGGGCGCGCAACTGTCGCAGCTCCTGGTCGGAGAAGGCCCCTAGGCGGGCGTCGCGCAGCAACGACAGGGCCGCCACCGGACGCTGCTGCGCATGCGCCAGCACCTCGACCACGTCGCAGATCCCGTGGCGTCGCAGGAAGCCCTGGTACAGCGCGCTGTCCTCCGCGGGCTGGCGGGCGATGCCCTGGCGCAGCGGCACCACCGGCGAAGCGCTGGCCAGGCAGTGGCGCGGCTGCAGCGGATCGTAGTCGCGGTAGTGGCGCAGGTAGTCGCGGTGCATGCCGGCCGGCATCCGCAGGAGCTGGAAATCGTGTGCGCGGCAATCCTCGTCGATGCGATAGAACACGCACAGGCTGGCCGGCACCACCTGGGTGAAGGCCTGCATGCAGCGCGGGCCGAGGTCGGGCGACAGGGTCGAAGGCATGGCGCGGGACTCCCGTGGGACGAGGCGGCGGGACGTCCACTGTCCCGCCTGCCGGGCAGAATGTCCATGCCCCGGCGCGCCGTCTTGTCTCTCTCTGCCTGGCTTGGCAGGCAGCGGCAAGAAACCCGGCAGGCTGGAGCAAGCGAGCGGGGGAGCGGCGGGTCCAGAGTATTCCCGGGTAGTAGGCGCATGCATGACGCAGCGCCGTCGCCAAGCCGAGGAGCACACATGAGTATTGCCATCGACCCGTCCGTCAGCGCCTTCTTGCGCAGCCCCCATGGCCTGCTGATCGACGGCGAGTCCGGGCCGGCGCGTTCCGGCGCCGACATGCCGCTGTACGACCCGGCGACCGGTGCCGAGCTGGCGCGCGTGGCCCGCGCCGGCGCCGAAGACGTCGATCGGGCGGTCGCCGCCGCGCGGCGTGCGTTCGAAGGCAACTGGGCAGGCCAGCGCCCGGCCGATCGCGAGCGCCTGCTGCTGCGACTGGCGGAACGGATCGAGGCGCATGGCGAGCAACTGGCGCAGCTGGAGACCCTGAACAACGGCAAGTCGATCAACCTGTCGCGGGCCCTGGAGGTCGGCGCCTCGGTCGAGTTCATCCGCTACATGGCCGGCTGGGCGACCAAGATCGAGGGCCGCAGCCTCGACCTGTCGATCGCTGCGGTCCCAGGCGCGCGCTACCGGGCCTACACGGTGCCGGAGCCGGTGGGCGTGGTTGGAGCCATCGTGCCGTGGAATTTCCCCTTGCTGATGGCGATCTGGAAGATCGTCCCGGCCCTGGCCTGCGGCTGCACCGTAGTCCTCAAACCGGCCGACGAAACCCCGCTGACCGCCCTGCGCCTCGGCCAGTTGTGCCTGGAGGCGGGGATTCCACCAGGGGTGGTGAACATCGTCACCGGCACGGGCGCCGAGGCCGGCGCGGCACTGGCGACGCACCCGGGCATCGACAAGCTGGCGTTCACCGGCTCGACCCCGGTGGGCAAGCTGATCGGGCATGCGGCGGTGGAGAACATGACGCGTTTTTCCCTCGAACTCGGCGGCAAATCCCCGGTGATCATCCTCGATGACACCAGCCTGGACATGGCTGCCGCCGGTTCCGCCGGCGCGATCTTCTTCAACCAGGGGCAGGTCTGCACCGCTGGTTCGCGCCTCTATGTGCAGCGCAAGCGTTTCGACCAGGTGCTGGAGCGCCTGGCGGCCATCGCCGGCGACCTGAGCATCGGCCCCGGCCTGGATCCGACCACGCAGATCAACCCGCTGGTCTCGGCCAGGCAGCAGGAGCGGGTGCTGGGGATGATCGAAAGCGGGGTGGCCGAGGGCGCCAGCGTGGTCTGCGGCGGGGCGCGCCAGGGCGAGATGGGGTTCTACGTGCAGCCGACGATCCTTGCCGACGTCACCCCGGGGATGCAGGTGGTGCGCGAGGAAATCTTCGGGCCGGTGCTGGTGGCGACGCCCTTCGACGATCTCGACGAAGCGGTGCGTCTGGCCAACGACAGCATCTACGGGCTCGGTGCGAGCATCTGGTCCAACGACCTGCGCCAGGTCATGGACCTGGTGCCCAGGATCAAGGCCGGCACGGTATGGGTGAACGCCCACAACCTGCTCGACCCGTCGATGCCGTTCGGCGGCTTCAAGCAGTCCGGCATCGGTCGCGAGATGGGCCATGCGGCGATCGAGGCGTACACCGAGAACAAGTCGGTGTGCATCGCCTACTGATATCGATGAAATCGGGGTGAGCCGATTCGTTCGGCTCTTTCGCTGCCCTCCGCGGCAGCCTTTTGTTCGACACGCTTCGCCTGCCGGCGGAGCGTACGGGACGCCGGCGCGTCCCGCAGGGCGCCTGGCGCGCCCTGGCAGGGCCTGACGCAAGAACAACAACAGCAACGCTGCCGTCGAGGATACGTCGATGTCCAACTCCAGACTCACCCAGCACCTGCTCCGCGGGCGGGTTGGTTTCCCCACCGCCCTGGCCAGTTCGGTCGGGTTGATCATGGCCAGCCCGGTGATCCTCACCGCCACCACCGGCTTCGGCCTGGGCGGCGGAACCTTCGCCGTGGCGATGCTGGTGGCGCTGCTGCTGATGCTGGCGCAGTCCACCACCTTCGCCGAGGCCGCCTGCCTGCTGCCGACCCGTGGCTCGGTCTACGACTACCTATCGTGCGGCCTCGGGCGCTTCTTCGCGATCACCGGCACGCTGTCGGCCTACCTGATCGTCCATGTGTTCGCCGGCACCGCCGAAACCATGCTCAGCGGCACCATGGCGCTGGTCAACTTCGAGTCGCTGAATACCCTCACCGAGCCGGGCGGCGGCGCCTGGCTGGTGGGCGTCGGCATGGTGCTCTGCTTCGGCCTGCTGAATGCGCTGGGGATCACCGCCTTCGGTCGCGCCGAAGTGATCCTCACCTTCGGCATGTGGAGCACCCTGATGATCTTCGCCGTGGCCGGTCTGCTGCGCCTGCCCGCGGTGGAGTTGCAGGGCTGGTTCGGGGCCTCGATGGTCGGCGACGACCTGCCGACCCTGCTGTCGCTGGTGGGCATGGCGATGTTCATGTTCGTCGGTTGCGAATTCGTCACGCCGCTGGCGCCGGAGGTGCGCCACGCTTCGCGGACCCTGCCGCGGGCGATGGCCCTGGGGTTGGTCGGGGTGGCCTGCTGCATGTTCCTCTATGGCGCGGCGATGCGCCGGCAGGTGGAAAACCTCGACCTCGGCGGCGGCCTGCACCTGCTGGAGACGCCGATGGCGATCCCGCGATTCGCCGAGCAGGTGATGGGACCGTTCGGACGCATCTGGCTGGGCGTGGGCCTGCTGTTCGCCGGGGCCGCCACCATCAACACCCTGATGGCCGGCCTGCCGCGGATTCTCTACGGGATGGCGCTGGATGGCGCCTTGCCGAAGGCCTTCACCTACCTGCACCCGCGCTTCAAGACACCGTTGCTGTGCATCGCCGTGGCAGCGGCGATTCCCTGCCTGCACGCCTGGTGGCTGGGCGGCGACAGCGAAGGGATCATCCACCTGGTCCTGGCGGCGGTCTGCGCCTGGGGCACCGCCTACCTGCTGGTGACCCTCTCCGTGGTGCTGCTGCGCATCCGTCGCCCGGACCTGCCGCGCGCCTACCGCTCGCCGCTGTTCCCGTTGCCGCAGCTGTTCTCCAGCGCCGGAATCCTGCTGGGGATGTTCTACATCACGCCGCCGGGTATGAACCCCGCCGACATCTACCTGCCGTTCGCCCTGATGCTCGGCCTGGCGGCCGCCTACGCCCTGTTCTGGACCCTGTGCGTACAGCGGGTGAATCCGTTCCGTCCGCTGGCGGTGGAAGAGGTGCTGGAGAAGGAATTCGCCGAAGAGGACCAGCAGCAGCGGGAGAAGGCGCATGTCCGCCTGGGCGCGCTGGTATGAGCGCCACTGGCGCGACTGGCGGCCAGCCGCCTATCGCCCCGGAGCCACCCTGGCCCTGGTGCGGCGCAACCTGGCTGCGTGCGACGGCGAGGCGCAGGACGGCAGGCTGTTGCTGCGTACGAAAGAGCTGAGCCTCGAGGTTCGCGAGCGGGTCCAGGCGCACCTGTTCATGCATATCGTCAGCACCGAGTTCAGCCTGTTCGTGGCGGCGCCTGGGGGGCCTCCGGCCAGCCTGGAGCTGCGTCACGCCGGTTGCTTGCGGCGTCGCGGCATCCTTTGCAAGGTGCGCCGCGGGAGCGGGCCCGAGCCGTTGCGGGAGGCCTTGCAGGGGGGCGACCGGGCCTTGCTGGAGCAGCTCATGCCGCTGGACTTCCGGAGCTTGCGCCTCTGCCGCGACGACAGGGGCTGGACCGTGAGCCTGGAACACCTGGGGGCGTGCGAGGTGGTCAACCGCTTCCCCGCCTATCGCCGCTACATCCCTCTGGTCGCCGAGCAGCGCCTGGCCCTGCTGGGCGCCTTCGCCCAATTGCAGCGCCTGCTTTCTCCCGCCTGAACGGCCCTTGCCGGCTCTCCCGGATGCGTATCCGCCGGTCCATTTGCGCTAGCTTGTGGGTATATCGATAACATGTTAATCATATCGGCAGCGCTGCGTGGCTCGGTAATTGCCGCGCCATACAACAATAACGATGGCCGTTGCCGTCAGGAGGTGCCCGGTGCATACCCTGTCTTCCGCACACAACAGCTTCGAAGCCTGGAACCAGGCGTTGCGCCAGGTCTGCGGGCGCTTCGAATCGCAGCCCGCGCTGAACCGGACGCTGTTCATCGGCGATATCTCGCGGCAGGACCTCGGCGGCCTGGAGCTGGCGCAGATCCGCACCAACGCCGGGCGCATCGCCCGCCAGGCCACCCATGCCGATCATGACGACGACCGTCACTGCTTCCTGGTCGTCCAGCGCAGCGGCCATGCGCAACTGCGCCAGGGTGGGGACAGCATAGAGCTGGCGCCAGGGGAAATGGCGCTGATGGACTCCGCGGGCGGCTGCGAGATCATTCCCCACGGACTCATCGAACACACCTCGTTCCATCTCTCCCGCGACCAGGTATGCCGGCACCTGCCGCCCAGCCAGCGGGCCTTCGGCAAACTCTCGCCGAACTGCGCCAGCGGTCGCCTGCTCGGCCTGCTGGTGCAGCAGGTGTGCGCCGGAGAACTGCAGCCGTGGGCGGTGGCGGACGAGGGCGGGGCGTTGCAGGAGGCGCTGATCGCCCTGCTCGGGCCGGCGCTACAGCACGCCGGCGAGGAATTGGAGGGACCGCTGGCCGGGCTCTATGGCTACAGTCTGCGCCGGCACGCGGAGCGCCTGATCGAGCAATCCCTGCAGGAGCCGCGCCTGAGTCCGGACATGCTCGCCGGCCGCCTGCGCATCTCGGTGCGCCAGTTGTACCGGTTGTTCGAGGAGCAGGGCGACAGCGTCTGCCGCTACATTCTCCGCCAGCGCCTCAGCCGCAGCGCCGCCGACCTCGGCAACCCACGGCTGCGCGGCGAATCGATCACCTCCATCGCCTTCAAGTGGGGTTTCAGCGACTCGGCGCATTTCAGCCGGGCGTTCAAGAAGCAGTTCGAGGTTTCGCCCAAGGACTATCGGGCCGGCGCGCTACCGGCCTGACGCCGCCGCGCGCTGCCATTCGTCCCGCCGATCCGCGCCGCAGGCGGAGCTGGCCCGGTGAATGCTTGACGCTTCACCGGAGGCACAGCAAGAATGCGGCGTGTCAGGTTGCATGAAAATAACGGCAGCGCTGTCCGGGGTACCTGCCGCGACAAGCAGCACCCGATGCCCGCACCTTTCATGTCGCCAGCGAGGCGCAGGATGTCATTGCCTTGGGGCGTGCGCCGCGTCGCTATTCACTATCAGATTTCGAGTGCCCCCCTACACCATGCGAATGCGCCTGATGCTTTTGGGCGGCGGTAATGCCCTTGGACAGGCGCTGATCCGCCTAGGGGCGGAGGAAGACATCGGTTTCCTCGCGCCTAGACCACCCGAGCAGGGCTGGGATGCCGCCAGCCTCACCACCCTGCTGGACGAAACGCGCCCCGACGCGGTGATCAACCTCGCCTTCTACCACGACTGGTTCCAGGCCGAGCAGGTCGAGGCGGAGCGCCTGGGCGCCCAGGAGCGCGCCGTCGAGCGCCTCGCGGAGCTCTGCCAGCACTACGAGATCCTGCTGGTCCAGCCGTCCAGCTACCGGGTCTTCGACGGCGCCCGCGCCACCGCCTACAGCGAGAAGGACGAGACCCTTCCGCTGGGCCTGCGTGGCCAGGCGCTCTGGCGCATGGAGCAGAGCGTGCGCGCGGCCTGCCCGCGACATGTGCTGATCCGCTTCGGCTGGCTGCTGGACGAAAGCCCGAACGGCTTGCTGGGACGTTTCCTCAGCCGCGCCGAACAACCGCAGCCGCTGTTCCTCGCCGACGACCGGCGCGGCAACCCGACGCCGGTGGACGACGCCGCGCGGGTGGTGCTCTCGGTGCTCAAGCAGCTCGACTGCCAGGCGCCGCTGTGGGGCACCTACCACTACGGCGGACTGGAAGCGACCACCACCCTGGCGCTGGGACAGGTGATCCTCAACGAGGCGCGTACCTATCGCTCCAATCTGATCCAGGAGCCTTCGGCGGAGGCCCATGCCGCGCGCCCGGACGCGCTCGACGAACCGCAGCACGCGGTGATGGTCTGCAAGAAGATCCTCCACACCTTCGGCATCAAGCCGCGCGCCTGGCGCGCAGGTTTGCCGGCTCTATTGGACAGGTACTACAGGCATGTTTGAACGCCCCATCCTGATCACCGGCGGCGCCGGTTTCATCGGCTCCCACCTGACCGACGCGCTGCTGGCGCGCGGCTACCGCGTGCGTGTGCTGGACAACCTGTCCACCGGCAAGCGCGACAACCTGCCCCTGGACGACGAACGGGTCGAGCTGCTCGAAGGCGACGCCGCCGACGCGGCGACCCTGGCGGCCGCCCTGAAGGGCTGCGCGGCGGTCGCCCACCTGGCCGCGGTCGCCTCGGTACAGGCCTCGGTGGACGACCCGGTCGCCACCCACCAGAGCAATTTCATCGCCACCCTGAACCTCTGCGAAGCGATGCGCGAGCAGGGCGTGAAGCGCGTGGTGTTCGCTTCCAGCGCAGCGGTCTACGGGCAGAACGGCGAAGGCACGGCGATCGACGAAGACACCCCGAAGTCGCCGCTGACGCCCTACGCGTCGGACAAGCTGGCCAGCGAGTACTACCTCGATTTCTATCGCCGCCAGCATGGGCTGGAGCCGGCGATCTTCCGCTTCTTCAACGTCTACGGGCCGCGCCAGGACCCGTCTTCGCCCTATTCCGGGGTGATCAGCATATTCACCGAGCGCGCCCTGAAGGGGACGCCGATCACCGTGTTCGGCGACGGCGAGCAGACCCGCGACTTCATCTACGTCGCCGACCTGGTCGATTTCCTGGTCCAGGCGCTGGAGGCGACGGCGGTGGAGCCCGGGGCGGTGAACGTCGGCCTGAATCGCAGCATCAGCCTGAAGCAGTTGCTGGCGGAGATCGGCCAGGTGCTCGGTGGCCTGCCGCCGGTGACCCACGCCGACGCGCGAGCCGGTGACATCAGGCATTCGCGGGCGAACAACGAGCGCCTGCTGCGGCGTTTCCGCTTCGACCAGCCGACGCCGATGGGCGTGGGGCTGGCGCGCCTGCTCGGCCGCTGATCACCACCAGGGCTTGTTCAGCGCCAGGTAGAAGATCCCGCCCAGCAGGGTGAGGCTGAGGACGCTGAGCAGGCCCTTGCCGGGGCCTCGCGCCATCCGCAGGGCGAACGCCGCGCAGACGATGTAGCCCAGCAACAGCCCCAGCTTCGCCAGCAGCCAGAGCGGCAGCGGCCAGGGCATCGCCAAGTGCACCAGGCCGAGCGCGCTGAGCAGCAGCAGGGTGTCCACCAGGTGCGGTCCCCAGCGGCGGATGCCGCTGGCCTTGCGCCCCGACCAGTTCCAGGCCAGGCGCCAGACGAACAGGGCGGCGCTGCTGAGGGCGAAGGTGATGTGCAGGGTCTTCAGCCAGAGGTACATGGGCCCGTTTCCGCAGGATGAGAAAAGGCGCCCGAAGGCGCCTTTTTCCGTTGGGGGCGCAAGCCCCGCGACAGTCTACGACTCAGAACTTGTAGCCGAAACCGATCATGTAGACCCACGGATCGACGTCCACGTCGACCTTGGTCTTGTTCACGCCCAGGGCGCTCGGGCCGTTGATGCTGGCCTTGGTGTCGATGTCCATGTACCAGACGGCCATGTTGAACAGCGCGTGCTCGTTGAGCATGTAGTCGAAGCCCAGTTCGCCGGCCAGGCCCCAGGAGTCCTGCAGCTTCATGCTGCTGAAACCCTGCGCCTTGCGGTTGCTGGCGAGGTCTTCGTCGAAGAAGGTGGTGTAGTTCACGCCCAGGCCGCCGTAGGGCTGGAAGGCGCTGTTGGTACCGCCCATGGGGTAGTACTGGAGCAGCAGGGTCGGCGGCAGTTGCTTGATGTCGGCCAGCTTGCCGTCCAGGCCCGGGCCGAGGCCCTTGACGTCGACCTGGTGGTTGAACGGAGTGGCGGCGACCAGTTCCACGCCCCACTTGTCGGCGAACATGTAGGTGAAGGTCAGGCCGAGCTGGGTGTCGCTGTCGACGGTCGCCTTGGTACCGCGCTGCTTGGCGCCGTCCAGCTTGATGTCGGAACTGCTGTCGTCGGGATCGACGGTGGCGAAGCCGCCACGGATGATGAAGTCACCGGCCTTGTGTCCTTGAATATCCGCAGCGGCGAACGGGGAGGCGACGGTGAGGGCCAGCAGGGAAGCGGTAAGCCAGGACTTACGCATGATGAGCTCCATTCCTTGTATTAGAAAGTGTTGGTGCTGCTAATGGTCAGCCAGCTAACAGTTGCCTTCCTTGACACAGCTCAATCAATCCTAGGAGCAAATGTGACCGCCGCAACGTAAACGGCGCGGCGGATTGTCGCATGTCGTTCAGCCACCTTCGTATTCGTAGGGCGTCACCTTGCTCGCCTGCATGCGGTAGCCGGCCGCCGCCAGCTCGCTGCTGGCGTTCTCCACCTTGAAGGTGCCCTCGACCCAGAACGGCTGGTACAACTCGTCCATCTGCACGCCCTTGGCGGTCTTCACGTAGACGATCTGGTTCGACGGCGGCGGCGGTACGTGGATGCAGGCGCCGTAGTAGGGCACCAGGAGGAACTCGGTGACCAGCCCGGCCTCGCTGATTTCCAGCGGCACGATGTAGCCCGGCAGCTTGGCCTCGATGCCGTCCAGTGCCTTCACCACCGGGGCGTTGGGGCTCTGCTGGCTGGCCGCCGGGCCGGCTTCGCTGAGGGCGTTGGCGAGGTCGTGGATCGGCAGCGGCACCGGGGCGGGCGGGGCGCCGGCCGGGATCAGTTGCGACCAGGTCAGTTCGCGCGGCGCGGCGCGCGCCACGGCACTGCCCAGGAGCAGGGCGAAAGCCAGCAGGAGGACGGTCAGGGAGCGCAGCATCGGGGAATATCTCCGGGTCATAGGCGGATCGACAGGCCATCGGCCAGGGACTGGCGGTAGGCGCGCCAGGCCGGCACGCAGCCGATCAGCACGGCGGCCGCCAGGATAGCCCCAAGCAGGCTCCACTCATAGTTGCTCGGCCAGGCCAGCGGCAGGTAGATGCCGTAGTTGGCCTGGACGTAGCCCTGGCTGGCGGCGATGCCGAGGTAGAGCAGGCCGAGGCCGAGGGCGACGCCGGCCAGCGCCAGGCTGAAGGCCTCGGCCAGCAGCAGGCCGAAGATGTGCCAGGGGCGCGCGCCCACCGAGCGCAGGATGGCCATCTCCCGGCGGCGCTCGTTGAGGCTGGTGAGGATCGCCGTGAGCATGCCGATCAGGCCGGTGAGAACGACGAACAGCGAGACCACGAACAGTGCCTTCTCGGCGGTGCCCATCAGGCCCCACAGTTCCTGCAGGGCGACACCGGGGAGGATCGCCATCAGCGGTTCGCCGGGATAGTCGTTGACCTCGCGTTGCAGGGCGAAGGTCGCCACCTTGCTCTTCAGGCCGACCAGGAACGCGGTGATCGCCTGTGGTTGCAGGTCCATGTGCCGCGCCTGTTCGGCGCTGACGCGCCCGGCACCCATCGCCGGCACCCCGTTGCGCCAGTCGACGTGCAGCGCCTCCATGCCGGCGAGGGATATGTGCAGGGTGCGGTCCACCGGGGTACCGGTGCGCTGGAGGATGCCGACCACGGTGAACGGCTTGTCGTCGTGCTTGACCAGGCTCACCGTGCTCACCCCATGGGCCAGCACGATCTTCTCGCCGAGCCTGTAGTGCAGGGCTTCGGCCACCTCGGCGCCGAGCACCACGTCGAACAGGTCCTGGCCGAAGGCGCGGCCCTCGGCCAGTTGCAGTTCCTGGCCGCGGCCGTAGCGGTAGTGCTCGAAATAGCCGGCATCGGTACCCATTACCCGGTAGCCGCGGTGCGAGTCGCCGAGGGAGATCGGGATCGCCCACTTCACCCGCGGGTTTTCGGCGAAGTGCCGGTAGCTGTCCCAGCGGATGTTGTTGGTCGCGTTGCCGATGCGGAATACCGAGTAGAGCAGCAGGTTCACCGAGCCGGAGCGCGCGCCGACGATCAGGTCGGTTCCGGAGATGGTACTGGCGAAGCTGGTCTTGGCCTCGGTGCGGACCCGCTCCACCGCCAGCAGCAGGCAGGCGGAGAGGGCGATGGCGAAGATCGTCAGCAGGGCGGTGAAGCGGCGGTTGGCCAGGCTGGCCAGTGCCAGTCGGAAGAGATACATGCTCAGAGTCCTGCCGGCCGGGCGGCGCGGTTGAGATCGGAAAGGGACAGGCTGCGGTCGAACAGCCCGGCCAGGCTCTGGTCGTGGCTGACGAACAGCAGGCTGGCGCCGGCCTCGCGGCATTCGGCGAAGAGCAACTGGAGAAACGCCTCGCGGCTGTCGGCGTCGAGCGCCGAGGTCGGCTCGTCGGCGATCACCAGCTCCGGCTGGCCGATCAGCGCGCGGGCGGCGGCGACCCGCTGCTGCTGGCCGATGGACAGGCTGTCGGCGCGGCGTTCGTGCAGTTCGCCGCCGAGGCCGAGCTGGCCGAGCAGATGGCTGGCGGCCTGCGCCGGGCTACCGTGGCGTTCGCGGGCGCGCTGACGGCGCAACGCGGAAAAGTGACAGGGCAGCTCGACGTTCTCGCGTACCGAGAGGAATGGCAGCAGGTTGAACTGCTGGAAGATGTAGCCGGTGTGGTCGACGCGGAAATGGTCGCGGCGCGCGGCGGACAGCTTTTCCAGGTCCTCGCCGAGCAGGCGGATGCTGCCGCGGCCGGGCTTCTGCACGCCGCCGAGGAGGCCGAGCAGGGTGGTCTTGCCGCTGCCGGAAGGCCCCTTGAGGAACAGGCTCTCGCCGCGTTCGAGATGGAAGCTGGGAATGTCCAGCAACTCCGCCTGGCCGGGCCAGGCGAAGCCGAGGTTGGTCAGGGTGATCAGTGCGCTCATGGGGGTAGGGGCGGAACGCTCCGCCGGAGCCTCGAGAATGGATGGAGGGGCGCCGCGCCGAATCCCTCGCGGCGCCTCCGGAACGATCCTACAGCTTCAGCTCGGCGCTGGCCGGAGCCAGGTCGGCGCCTTTCTGGCCGTCGGGACCGATCAGTTGTACCTGAATTTTCTGGGTGGCGGGGAAGCGCTTGAAGAACTCGGCGAGGGTCAGCAGCTTGAGCAGCTCGGGCTTCTCGCAACTGAGCTGGTAATGGGCGTGGATATCGGCATGACCGTGTTCGTGTTCGTGGCCTGCCTTCTCCTTGTGCGCGTGGGCCGGCGCCTTGTCGCCGAACAGCGGACTCCGCAGTTCCTGGCTGGCCACCGAGCAGCCGGCGGTGACTGGCAGGGCGAACAGCTCCAGCGGTTTTTCCAGCTGCGCGCGGGCCTTGGCCACGGCGGCCTTGTCCGCGTCGGTGCTGGCGGCGTGTTCGAAACCGACCAGGTTCATCGCCGGGCTGTCCAGCTCCAGTTCGAGGGTCTTGCCGTCCAGCGCCACGTTCAACTGGGCGACGCCGTGCTCGTGCTTGCCCAGGCTGCCATGGGCGTGGTCATGGTCGTGGTCGTCATGGGCCTGGGCGGCGAACGGCAGCAAGACGAGGGCTAACAGCAGTGGGCGCATGAACGGGACTCCGGCAAGGAAGGAAAAGAGTTTGTTACGTTATAACGAATTTTTCCGCCTGCCTAGCCTGGCCGATTTGGCCCCTACGCGCCGACGTGGGAGCATGGCGCGATTCGCTTGTGGAGAAACGAGATGGTGCGGATTCGCGGAAGCATCGGCGACTGGCCGGTGGACCTGACCCTGGAACTGGACGCCGAGGATTGGCGCCAGCTGGCGCAACACGTGCCCCCGCCGCCGCTGGGCGAGCCGCAGGTCGCGGCGGCCAGGGCGCCGGCGCCGGCAGCGCCGGTGGATCGCCTATGGCAGACCGCCCAGGACCTGCTGCGCGGCAGCGGGCGGATCGAGGGGCCGCAGTTGCTGGCGGAGTTGGAGGGGTTCAGCGGCAATGCCGGCGCCGCCAAGCAACTGCTGGTGCGCCTGCGGCACGACGCCCGGGTCAAGGTCGAGGTGGTCGACGGCACCCAGGTGTTCGTCTGGCTGGAGGACTGAGCCCCGCGGACGGGGCTCGGCGACTCAGTAGAGCGCCTGGTACAGCTTGCGGCGGTAGGCGGTGACCAGCGGGTGGTCGTTGCCAAGCAGGTCGAAGACCTGCACCAGGGTCTTGCGCGGCAGGTCGTCCTGGTAGCCGCGGTTGCGCAGGAACAGCTTGAGCAGTCCGTCCAGGGCCGCCTCGTACTGCTGCCGGGCGAGCTGCTGGACGGCCAACTGGTAGGCTGCCTCGTCGTCGCCGGCATCGGCCGCCAGGCGGCTCTTCAGCTCTGCGCTGTCGGGCAGGTCGGCAGCCTGGCGCAGGAAGGTCAGCTGCGCGCGGGCGCCGGCCAGGGCCTGCTTGTGCTCGTCGCTCTTCACCGCGTCGAGGATGGCCTGCGCCTCTTCCAGTTCGCCGCGCTCGGCCAGGCAGCGGGCGTAGAGGATCAGCGCCGCGGCGTTCTCGTTGTTCTCCGCCAGCAGGGCTTTCAGGGTCGCTTCGGCGTCGCCGATGCGGCCTTCGGCGAACAGCGCCTGGGCCACTTCCAGCGGGTCTTCGTCGGGCAGCGCCGGTGCTTTCACATGGGGTTCGAGCAGGGCGCGGATCTGCGATTCGGGCTGGGCGCCGGCGAAACCGTCGACCGGCTGGCCATCCTTGAACAGGACCACGGTCGGCAGGCTGCGGATGCCGAAGCGCATCACGATGTCCTGCTCGACGTCGCAGTTGACCTTGGCCAGCAGCAATTCGCCCTGGTAGGATTCGGCGATCTGCGCCAGCAGTGGCATCAGCGCCTTGCACGGGGCGCACCAGTCGGCCCAGAAGTCCACCAGGACCGGCTTGTGGAACGAGTTCTCGATGACCAGCTGCTCGAAGTTGGCGCCGGTGACGTCGAAGATGTAGGGCGTATCGCTCATGTCGATTCTCGGAAACGCAAGGTGGTGACCACTATAAGTGGGGGCGCGCCGCGCGCAAACAAGCCCGTGCCTCAGGCTTGCCCGCGTTCGGCGTGATACAGGCTGACCAGGCGGAATTCGGCGGGCTCGGCGAGGTCCGGCCAGGTACAGGCTTCGAGCACGTCCAGGCGTCGGTACAGCGGATGACGGAAGTCACGGACCCGCGAGTCGGCGACCAGCGCCTGGCGGCCGCGGCTGAGGAACTGGTCGAGCAGCGGCAGGTTGGCGCGGTCGTAGAGCACGTCAGCCACCAGGATCAGGTCGAAGCGATCGTCCTCGGCGAAGAAGTCCGCCGAATAGCTCAGCTCCACTCCGTTCAGTTCGGCGTTCGCCCGGCTCGCTGCCAGCGCCAGGGGATCCAGGTCGCAAGCCACCACCTCGGCGGCGCCGGCGCGGGCCGCGGCGATCGCCGCCACCCCGGAGCCGCTGCCGAAGTCCAGCACGCGCTTGCCGCGGACCCACTGCGGGCGCTCCGCCAGCCAGCGCGCCAGGACCAGCCCGCTGGCCCAGCAGAAGCACCAGTACGGCGGCTCTTCGAGGATGCGGCGGGTTTCCTCCGGGCTGAACTGGCGGTCCATGTTCTGCGCGTCGATCAGCCACAGGCGCAGGTCGGTGCCGGGCAGCGCGGTGGCGCTGAGCCGGGCGTCGCCGAGCAGCTCGCCCAGCGCCTGGGTCAGGGCTTGGGGTGCCGTCACGGCGCGCGTACCAGGCGCAGTTCGCCGAGGGACTGGGTGGTCGGCTGGGCGATCCGCAACGGATGCAGGCGCCAGGCCAACTGGCCGGACTGGATCACCCGCGCGTGCAGTTCGACGCGCAGCGCGCCACCGGCCGGCGGGAAGGACTCGGGGTTGAACGGCAGGCGGAAGGGCATGAGTTCGCCGGTGGCCAGCACCGTCTCGCTGGCCAGCAGCCGCTGTGGACGGTCGCGCTCGTCGATCACCAGCAGTGCCATCTGCACCTCGCTGCCGCGTGGCAGGCTGCCCTGGATGCTGCTCAGCGTTCCGCTCAGCTCGCGCAGGTGGGCCGGCAGCACCGGCTCGACCATGGTCACGCTGCGCGAAGCTTGCGGCGTTGGCGCAGGCTTCGGCTTGTCGCTGGAACAAGCGGCGAGGAGAAGGACGGCCAGCAGGGCGATCGAGCGCAGGGTCATGGGCTGCTCCATAGCGGTGGAATCCGGGCGGCGCTTGTATAGCGCAAAGTGTGATTCTTGTCGCGCTTCGCGTAGGCCGCAACGTCCGATTCTTCCCGCCTCTCCCATCGTGCCGGCGCCGGTCGATTCTGCGGGTGCTCGGCCGGGCGCGGATGCGCTACCATGCGGCTTCCTTCAGCTACGCCTGTATCAGCACCATGCATTGTCCCTTCTGCGGTGCCCATGACACCAAAGTGATTGACTCGCGACTGGTCGCCGAGGGCGATCAGGTGCGCCGGCGCCGCGAGTGCCTGGCCTGCGGCGAACGCTTCACCACCTTCGAGACCGCCGAGCTGGTCATGCCGCGCCTGATCAAGCAGGACGGCAGCCGCCAGCCGTTCGACGAGGACAAGCTGCGCGCCGGCATGCAGCGTGCCCTGGAGAAGCGTCCGGTCAGCGTCGAGCGCCTGGAAGCGGCCATCGGCCACATCAAGCATCAGTTGCGCGCCACCGGCGAGCGCGAGATCAAGTCGCGGGTGCTGGGCGAACTGGTGATGGCCGAGCTGCAGAAGCTCGACGAAGTCGCCTACATCCGCTTCGCCTCGGTCTACCGGCGCTTCCAGGACCTCAACGAATTCCGCGAGGAGATCGAACGCCTCGCCCGCGAGCCGGCCAAGGAATGAACGCCGCCGACCCGCTGTACATGGCCCGCGCCCTGGAACTGGCGCGCCAGGGGCTGTACTCCACCCATCCGAATCCGCGCGTCGGCTGCGTGCTGGTCAAGGACGGCCAGGTGGTCGGCGAGGGCTGGCACGTCCGCGCCGGCGAGCCGCACGCCGAGGTCCATGCCCTGCGCCAGGCCGGCGAGAATGCACGCGGCGCCACCGCCTACGTGACCCTCGAGCCCTGCAGTCATTTCGGCCGCACCCCGCCGTGCGCCGACGCGCTGGTGGGTGCCGGGGTGGCGCGGGTGGTCGCGGCGATGCAGGATCCCAACCCCGAGGTCGGCGGTCGCGGCCTGCTGCGTCTGATGCAGGCCGGTATCGCGGTGCAGAGCGGGGTCCTCGAGGCCGAGGCGCGGGAACTCAACATCGGTTTCATCAAGCGCATGGAGCATGGCCTGCCGTTCGTCCGGGTCAAGCTGGCGATGAGCCTGGACGGGCGCACCGCCATGGCCAGCGGGGAAAGCCAGTGGATCACCGGCCCCGCCGCGCGTTCGGCGGTGCAGCGCTTGCGCGCTCGCTCCAGCGTGGTGCTGTCCGGCGCCGATACGCTGCTGGCGGACGATGCGCGGCTCAACGTTCGCCCCGACGAACTGGGCCTGAACGCCGAGCTTACCGCGCTCGCCGCGGCTCGCCAGCCGTTGCGGGTGCTGGTCGACGGGCGCCTGCGGGTGCCGCTGGAATCGGCGTTCTACCAGGCCGGTCCGGCACTGGTGGCGACCTGCGCCGCCGCCTCGGCGCGCGAACGCTTCCAGGACGCCGGTCACGAACTGCTGGCGCTGCCCTCCGCCGAGGGGCATGTCGACCTGCACAAGCTGCTCCTGGAACTGGCGGCGCGCGGCGCCAACGAAGTGCTGGTGGAGGCCGGCCCCCGCCTGGCCGGCGCCTTCGCCCGGCTGGGGCTGGTGGATGAGTACCGGCTGTTCGTCGCGCCGAAGTTCCTCGGCTCCAGCGCCCGTCCTTTGCTCGATTGGCCGCTGGCGCGGATGGCCGATGCGGCGCAGTTGCGGATCGACGACATCCGCGCGGTGGGCGACGACTGGCTGGTCACCGCGCGGCCCCATCCGCGGGACGCTTGAACTTCGCTGCGCGGCGACGCGGCGGACGATGCACAAGCGGCGCAACTGTGGTAAAACGCCACACGGCCATCTCGATGGCCGTAACGTTCTCAGGGCGGGGTGAAAGTCCCCACCGGCGGTAATGGCGCGCAAGGCGCCTAGCCCGCGAGCGCTTGCCGGACCGGCCACCGCCGGACGACAAGGTCAGCAGACCCGGTGCGATTCCGGGGCCGACGGTCATAGTCCGGATAAAGAGAGAACGGGATTGCCTGCCTGGGCGTACCCTGTGCGCCCGCAAGATCCCCTTCGATCCAAAAAGCCCTGTTTTTCACGAAACAGGAGTTCGTCATATGTCTTCATCTTGGAATACCCGCGCTATGGCACGCAGGCCGCTCGGCGTCGCGCCGGCCATGCTGCGCGCCTGTGCGGCGGAAAAACGGGAGGTCGCATGTTCACCGGCATAATCGAATCGATCGGCAGCGTCCGCGCGATGACGCCCAAGGGCGGCGACCTGCGGGTCTACATCGCCACCGGCAAGCTCGACCTGGGCGACGTCAAGCTTGGCGACAGCATCGCGGTCAACGGCGTCTGCCTGACCGCGGTGGAACTGCCCGGCGATGGCTTCTGGGCCGACGTCAGCCGCGAGAGCCTGGCGCGCACCGCCTTCCAGCACCTGAAGGTGGGCAGCCGGGTGAACCTGGAAAAGGCCCTGACGCCGACCACCCGCCTCGGCGGACACCTGGTGAGCGGCCACGTCGACGGCGTCGGCGAGGTGCTCAAGCGCGAGGAGAACGCCCGCGCCATCCAGTTCACCGTACGCGCCCCGCGCGAACTGGCCAGGTACATCGCGCACAAGGGCTCGATCACCGTCGACGGCACCAGCCTCACGGTGAACGCGGTGAACGGCGCGGAGTTCGAGCTGACCATCGTCCCGCATACGCTCAGCGAAACCATCATGGCCGAGTACCAGCCCGGACGCCGGGTCAACCTCGAGGTCGACCTGCTGGCCCGTTACCTGGAGCGCCTGCTGCTTGGCGACAAGGCCGCCGAGCCCAGCGCCTCCGGCATCAGCGAAGCGTTTCTCGCCGAGAACGGTTTTCTCAAGTAACCCACGAATTGCATAAGGGGGTGCCCATGGCACTCAACACGATCGACGAACTGATCGAAGACATCCGCCAAGGCAAGATGGTCATCCTGATGGATGACGAGGACCGCGAGAACGAAGGCGACCTGATCATGGCCGCCGAATGCGTCCGCACCGAAGACATCAACTTCATGGTCAAGCATGCCCGCGGCCTGGTCTGCATGCCGATGACCCGCGAGCGTTGCGAGCGCCTCGGCCTGCCGCTGATGGTGCAGCGCAATGGCTCCGGCTTCGGCACCAAGTTCACTGTCTCCATCGAGGCCGCCGAGGGCGTCACCACCGGCATCTCCGCCGCGGACCGCGCCCGCACCGTGCAGGCTGCGGCGGCGAAGAACGCCGTGGCCGCCGACATCGTCAGCCCCGGCCACATCTTCCCGCTGATGGCCCAGCCAGGCGGTACCCTGGCTCGCGCCGGGCACACCGAGGCGGCCTGCGACCTGGCGCGGATGGCCGGGTTCGAACCGTCCGGGGTGATCTGCGAGGTGATGAACGACGACGGCAGCATGGCTCGCCGGCCCGAACTGGAGGCGTTCGCCGCCGAGCACGGGATCAAGATCGGCACCATCGCCGACCTGATCCACTACCGGCTGATCCACGAGCGCACCGTCGAGCGCATCGCCGAGCAGCCGCTGGACAGCGAACTGGGCCACTTCAACCTGATCACCTACCGCGACTCGGTGGAGGGCGACGTGCACCTGGCGCTGACCCTCGGCAAGGTCTGCGCGGAAGAGCCGACCCTGGTCCGCGTGCACAACATGGACCCGCTGCGCGACCTGCTGCAGGTCAACCAGCCGGGCCGCTGGAGCCTGCGCGCGGCGATGACCAAGGTCGCCGAGGCGGGCAGCGGCGTGGTGCTGCTGCTCGGCCACCAGATCGGCGGCGACGACCTGCTCGCCCATGTCCGCGAGATCGCTTCGGCGCCGGCCCCGGCGCCCAAGGCCACCACCACCTACAGCACCGTCGGTGCCGGCTCGCAGATCCTGCGTGACCTCGGCGTGCGCAAGATGCGCCTGCTGAGTGCGCCGATGCGCTTCAATGCGATATCCGGTTTCGACCTGGAAGTTGTAGAATACCTGCCCGCCGAATAAGGCCTGTCCCGCCCGCCGCGTGCAAGATCGCGGCGGGCGCTATGCTGGACCGACCTTTCGACCCTTTTCGCTCGGGGCGCAACGGCGCCCCGGCTCTTTAACAGATGAGACCTGCTCATGACCCTGAAGACCATCGAAGGTACCTTCATTGCTCCCAAAGGCCGCTACGCCCTGGTGGTCGGCCGCTTCAACAGCTTCGTCGTGGAAAGCCTGGTCAGCGGCGCCGTCGACGCCCTGGTCCGCCACGGCGTGGCTGAAAGCGAGATCACCATCATCCGCGCCCCGGGTGCCTTCGAGATCCCGCTGGTGACCCAGAAGGTCGCCCAGCAAGGCGGCTTCGACGCCATCATCGCCCTCGGCGCGGTGATCCGTGGCGGCACCCCGCACTTCGAATACGTGGCCGGCGAGTGCACCAAGGGCCTGGCCCAGGTGTCCCTGCAGTTCGGCATCCCGGTCGCCTTCGGCGTCCTCACCGTCGACTCCATCGAGCAGGCCATCGAGCGCTCCGGCACCAAGGCCGGCAACAAGGGCGCCGAAGCCGCGCTGTCGGCCCTGGAAATGGTCAGCCTGCTGGCGCAGTTGGAGGCCAAGTGAGCAATCAAGACAGCGGCAACCCGGCAGCCAAGCCGCCGAAAGGCAAGACCGCCGCTCGCCGCAAGGCCCGCAGCCTGGCCGTCCAGGCCCTGTACTCCTGGCAGATCGCCGGCCAGCCCCTGCACGAGATCGAGGCGCAGTTCCGCACCGACAACGACTTCTCCGAGGTCGACGGCGCCTACTTCCACGAGATCCTGCACGGCGTGCCGCGACAGAAGAGCGAGCTGGACTCCACCTTCGAGCCCTGCCTGGACCGCCCGCTGGCCGAGATCGACCCGGTCGAGCTGGCCATCCTGCGGCTGTCCACCTACGAGCTGCGCAACCGCATCGACGTGCCCTACAAGGTAGTGATCAACGAGGGCATCGAGCTGGCCAAGACCTTCGGCGCCACCGACGGCCACAAGTTCGTCAACGGCGTGCTCGACAAGCTGGCGCCGCGCCTGCGCGCCGCCGAGCTGCGCGGCGGCAAGCGCTGATCCCGCGCCGGCGGCGTCATGGGTGAGTTCGAGCTGATCCGCCGCTTCTTCGCCGCAGCCGCCTGCGCGGCGCCGGCGACGGAGGTGGCCCTCGGCATCGGCGACGACTGTGCCCTGCTGGCGCCGCCTGCCGGCGAACAGCTGGCGGTCTCCACCGACACCCTGGTGGAAGGTGTGCATTTTCCCGCCGGTTGCGACCCTTTCCTTCTTGCCCAGCGCGCCCTGGCGGTCTCCGCCAGCGACCTGGCGGCGATGGGCGCCGCGCCCCTGGCCTTCACCCTGGCCCTGACCTTGCCGAAGGCCGACGCCGAGTGGTTGCAGGGCTTCGCCCGCGGCCTCGACGCCATGGCCCGGCAGTGCGGCCTGGCCCTGGTCGGCGGCGACACCACGCGCGGCCCGCTGAGCATGACCCTGACCGTATTCGGCAGGGTGCCGGCCGGCCAGGCGCTGACCCGCGCCGGTGCGCGCCCGGGCGACCTGCTCTGCGTCGGGGGCCCGCTCGGCGAGGCTGGAGCGGCGCTGGAACTGGTGCTGGAGCGAAGATCGGCGCCCGCCGAGGTGGCCGAACCGCTGCTGGCGCGCTACTGGACGCCGGCCCCGCAATTCGGTCTGGGCCTCGCCCTGCGCGGCAAGGCCAGCGCCGCCCTGGACATCTCCGACGGGCTGCTCGCCGACTGCGGGCATATCGCCCGCGCTTCCGGCGTCGCCCTGCTGGTCGAATGCCAGCGCTTGCAGGCAAGCGCCGCGTTGAGCGGCCTGCTCGCCGGCGAGGAAGCCTTGCGCCAGCAACTGGCCGCCGGCGACGACTACGTGCTGGCCTTCACCCTGCCGCCTGCGTACCTTGGCGAGATTCGCGCCGCGTGGCCGGCCATGGCCGTCATCGGCCGGGTCGAGGCGGGGCAGGGGGTGCACCTGCTCGACGCTGACGGAAAGGAACTCATACCGGCCGTGGCCGGCTACCAACATTTCGGAACCCAACGTGACTGAGCATCCTGATCAGGCGCCGGCGCAGCCGGTGCCGCCGTCGGTCTGGCGCAATCCCTGGCATTTCCTCGCCTTCGGCTTCGGCTCCGGCACCCTGCCCAAGGCGCCGGGCACCTGGGGGTCGCTGGTGGCCATCCCGTTCATCCCGCTGTGGCAGATGCTGCCGGACTGGGGCTACTGGCTGATGCTGGGAGTGACCATGCTGTTCGGCTTCTGGCTGTGCGGCAAGGTCGCCGACGACCTGCGCGTGCACGACCACGAAGGCATCGTCTGGGACGAGATGGTCGGCATGTGGATAACCCTCTGGCTGGTGCCGGAGGGCTGGTGGTGGCTGCTGATCGGCTTCGTCGTGTTCCGCATCGTGGATATTCTCAAGCCCTGGCCGATCAGTTGGGTGGACCGCAACGTGCACGGGGGCGTCGGGATCATGCTCGACGACGTCCTGGCCGGGGTATTCGCCTGGCTGGTCATGCAGGGTCTAGTCTGGGGATGGGTACACTGGCTGGTCTGAGGCCTCCCATGCGTCTGCTCGTCCTGTTCTGCTGCCTGTGGCTGCTGCCCGGCGTCGCTTCCGCCGAACCCTCCGTGGGCGAGATCCGCGTGGTCAGCGAAACCTGGACGCGCTACACCCAGGAGGACGGTCGCGGGGTGGCCTGGGACCTGCTGCGGGCCGTCTACGAGCCGGCCGGGGTACGCCTGCGGATCGCCAACGAGCCCTATACCCGGGCGGTCGGCCTGGTCCTGCGCGGCGAGGCCGACGCCTGGGTCGGCGCCTACCGCGGGGAAATCGACGAAGCGCTTTACCCTCGCTGGCCCTATGACGTCGATCCGATCGCCGTGCTTTCCCTGAAGGACAATCCGCCGCCGCCGCTGGAGGGCCTGAGCCGGTTCCGCCTGTCATGGATGCGTGGCTACGCCTTCGCCCGCTATTTCCCTACCCTGACCCCGCACAGCGAGTTGCAGCGCCGCACCTCGGCGCTGCCGATGCTGCTCAACCACCGGGTCGACTATTTCATCGATTCGCGTCCGGAACTGGAGGAAATGCTCGCAGGGGCCGGAGCGCTGGCGGCTGAGTACCGCATCACCGACGTCACTCGGTTGCCGCTGTATCTTGGCTTCTCCGATTCCCCCAGGGGCCGTGAGCTGCTGGCGCTGTTCGACCGGCGCATGCGGCAGTTGCATGCCAGCGGCGAGCTGGAGCGGATCTTCGCCCGCTGGAACTGGCCCTATGCGCCGTTGAAGGCAATCCTGCCACCCAAGGAGTGATCATGCTGCGGCTGTGCGTCGCCCTGTTTTCCAGCGTTCTCGCGTTGTCCTCGCTGGCCGCGCCCCAGGTGTTCGTGGTCGGCCTGTTCCCCGGCGCGGCGGTACTCAACGTCGATGGCCAGCGCAAGCTGGTCAGGGTCGGCCAGACCGGCCCGCAGGGCGTCCAGGTGGTCAGCGCCGACAGTCGCAAGGCGGTGCTGCGGATCGACGGCGTCGAGCGCACCTACGAACTGAGCCGCGAATACAACGAGGCGGGCTATTCGGCGCCGCAGCGGCAAAGCTTCAGCATCGCTCGCGGCACCGGCGGGCACTATTGGGTGGCCGGTTCGGTGAACGGGCAGAACATGCAGTTCCTGGTGGATACCGGCGCCACCAGCATCGCCATGAACGAGAACGAGGCGCGCCGCCTGGGTATCGATTACCGGGTGGACGGCAAGCCGATGGTCGCCTCCACCGCCAGCGGCACCTCGCGCGGCTGGCGGGTGACCCTGGACCGGGTGAAGATCGGCGGTATCGAGTTGCTGGGCGTCGAGGCGGCGGTGATCGAGGGTGGCTATCCGACCGAAGCCCTGCTCGGCATGAGTTTCCTCAACCGGGTGCGCTGGCGCGAGGAACAGGGGATGCTGCTTATCGAGGCCAAGCATTGAATGTCGCTCGCTCATAACCCCGGGTTCTATTCATCGTCCATCTCGATAGGTATTTGCGGCATTTCGAGCTGACCGGGCGCCGGACGCTGCTGGTACAATGGCGGACTTCCGTTTCCCTAGGAGTTCCCCGGTGTCCGTCGTGTTCGTCGCCGCCTCCAAACTGCCGACTCCCTTCGGCGAATTCACCATGCATGGCTTCCTCGACGAGGAGAGCGGCAAGGAACATGTAGCCCTGAGCATGGGCGACATCGCCGATGGCGCGCCGGTGCTTGGCCGCCTGCATTCCGAATGCCTGACCGGCGACGCGCTGTTCAGCCTGCGCTGCGATTGCGGTTTCCAGCTGGAAGGCGCGCTTGCCGCCATCGCCGAGGAGGGCCGCGGCGTGCTCCTCTACCTGCGCCAGGAAGGTCGCGGTATCGGCCTGCTGAACAAGATCCGTGCCTATGAATTGCAGGATGGCGGTGCCGACACCGTCGAGGCGAACCTGCAACTGGGTTTTGGCGCCGACCAGCGCGACTACGCCATGTGCCAGCCGATGCTCGCGCACCTGGGCGTCTCCTCCCTGCGCCTGATGACCAACAATCCGCGCAAGGTCAAGGCGCTGGAAAGCTACGCCATCACCGTGGCGGAGCGCGTGCCGCTGCAAAGGGGCCTGAACAAGCACAACAGGCGCTACCTGGCGACCAAGGCCGGCAAGCTCGGGCACATGCTCGGCAGCCTGCACCAGGGCGAGGCGGAAACCACGTGAGTCGCCAGCAAGCCCGCGGCGCGCTGGGACGCGCCTGGTGGTTGCAACTGGCGTTGGCGCTGTTGCCGCTGATCCTGGTCGAGTTCTTCCTCGGCGAACTGCAACCCCTTCCCCATGGCCTGGCGATGCCGCTGTTCATCGCCGCGCTGCTGTCGATGTTCGTCAACCTGCCGCTGTTCGGTGCCTACAAGCGTGGTCTCATCGCCACCCAGAAAGCGCTGGATACGGCGGAGGAAGCCGCCGCCTGGACCCGCCTGGCGCAGGTGCGCCGCAAGGCCCTGTTCGGCGCCAGCCTGCCGGCCTGGATCGGCGTGCCGGGTGTGTTCGCCGGGCTCAACGGCGTTGCGCTGATCCTGCTCGGGATCACCAGCCTGGTGCTGTTCTGGCTCTACCGTATTCCGCGTCAACTCGGTTGATGCGCTCGTTCTGGCTGCTCGCCTGCCTGCTCCTCAGCCTTTCCGCCGGGGCGGCGCAGCGGGTGGTCAGCCTGGCGCCTTCGCTGACCGACAGCGTCCTCGAACTCGGCGCCGCGCGCCGCCTGGTCGGCGTGCTGGATGGTGGCGAGCGTCCGGCGGCGATTGGCGACCTGCCTTCCGTCGGCCGCTACGGCCAGGTCAATCTCGAACGCCTGCTGGAACTGCAGCCCGATCTGATCCTGGTCTGGCCCGGCAGCGTGCCCGAGGCGCAGTTGCAGCGTCTGCGGGACTTCGGCATCGCCCTCTTCATCGCCGAACCGCACAGCCTCGACGAACTGGCCCTGCAACTGGCTGCGCTGGGCGAGGCATTGGGCGAGGCCGAGGCCGGCCAGCGGTTGTCGGCCAGGTTCCGCGAAGGCATGCGGCGCCTGGCCGAGCGCTACCGGCGGGACAAGCCGCTGAAGGTGTTCTACCAGGTCTGGGACCGGCCGCTGTACACCATTGGCGGACGCCAGGTGATCAGCGATGCGCTGCGCGTCTGCGGCGCCGAGAACCTGTTCGGCGACCTGCCGCAGCCGGCGCCGCAGGTCAGCGTCGAGGCGGTTCTGGCGCGCGATCCGGCGGTCATCGTCGCCGGCAGTCACGCCCAGCTCGAACTCTGGCGGCAATGGCCGGCGCTGGCGGCGACGCGGCGCGGACAGCTGTACCGGATCGAAGACAAGAACCTCGAGCGGCCGAGCTTCGCCATGCTGGCGGCGACCGAGAAACTCTGCCGCTCGCTCGCCGGGGCGCGCTGAATGCTTGCCGGTATCGCGCTGTACCGGCGGATAACGCCGGTGGCGTTATTCGCCCTACGGGCAATTGGGGGGGAGGGCGAATAACCGCAACGCGGTTATCCGCCGTTGTCGCTGGGTTTGGCGCTACTGCCGGTCGAGACGCTGGCGTACTGCCTTTTCGATGCCCGCGGCATCCAGGCCGCATTCGGCGAGCATCTCGCTGGGCTTGGCGTGTTCGACGTAGTAGTCGGGCAGGCCCAGTTGCAGCAGCGGGACTTCGAGGCCCTCGCTGGCGAGGAACTCGCCGACCGCCGAGCCGGCGCCGCCCATCACGGCGTTTTCCTCGATGGTCACCAGCAGTTCGTGGCTGCCCGCCAATTCGCGTACCAGGGCTTCGTCGAGGGGTTTGACGAAACGCATGTCGACGACCGTGGCGTCGAGGCTTTCGGCGACCTTCATCGCCTCCGCCAACTGCACGCCGAAGACCAGCAGTGCGACCCTGCCGCCGCGCCGACGGACCACGCCCTTGCCGATCTCCACCGGTTGCAGGTCCGGATCGATCGGATGGTTGGGGCCGCTGCCGCGCGGATAGCGCACCGCGGCCGGGCCATCGAACAGGTAGCCGGTGGTGAGCAGCTTGCGCAGCTCGTCCTCGTCGCTGGGGGTCATCACCAGCATACCGGGGATGCAGCGCAGGTAGGAGATGTCGAAGCTGCCGGCGTGGGTCGGGCCGTCCTCGCCGACCAGGCCGGCGCGGTCGATGGCGAACAGCACGTCGAGGTGCTGCACGGCGACGTCATGGATCAACTGGTCGTAGGCGCGCTGGAGGAAGGTCGAGTAGATCGCCACCACCGGCTTCATGCCCTCGCAGGCCATGCCGGCGGCCAGGGTCACGGCATGCTGTTCGGCGATGGCGACGTCGAAGTAGCGTTCCGGGTAGCGTTCGCTGAAGGCCACCAGGTCGGAACCTTCCTTCATCGCCGGGGTGATGCCGAGCAGGCGCGCGTCCTGGGCGGCCATGTCGCACAGCCACTGGCCGAAGACGCTGGAATACTTGGGTCCGCCGGTCTTCTTCGGCGCACTGCCGGGAGCTTCCAGTTTGGTGATCGCGTGGTAGCCGATCGGATCCAGTTCGGCCGGGGCGAAGCCCTTGCCTTTCTTGGTCACCACATGGAGGAACTGCGGGCCCTTCATGTCGCGCATGTTGCGCAGGGTAGCCACCAGGGTCGGCAGGTCGTGGCCGTCGATCGGGCCGATGTAGTTCCAGCCGAGTTCCTCGAACAGGGTGCCGGGGACCAGCATGCCCTTGGCGTATTCCTCGGTGCGCCGGGCGATCTCCCAGGCCCCGGGCAGGCGCGAGAGTACCTTCTTGCTGCCCTCGCGCATGCTGCTATAGGTGCGGCTGGAGAGGATCTTCGCCAGGTAGTTGGAGAGCCCGCCGACGTTGTGCGAGATCGACATGTCATTGTCGTTGAGGATCACCAGCATGTCGGCGTCGACTTCCGAGGCGTGGTTGAGTGCCTCGAAGGCCATGCCGGCGGTCAGCGCACCGTCGCCGATCACGGCCACCGACTTGCGCTCCTTGCCTTGCAGGCGGGCGGCGATGGCCATGCCCAGGGCGGCGCTGATGGAGGTGCTGGAGTGGCCGACGCCGAAGGTGTCGTACTCGCTCTCTGCGCGGCGCGGGAAGGCCGCCAGGCCGTTCTTCTGGCGCAGGGTGCCCATCAGCTCGCGGCGTTCGGTGAGGATCTTGTGCGGATAGGCCTGGTGGCCGACGTCCCAGACCAGGCGATCGTCCGGAGTGTCGAAGACGTAGTGCAGGGCGATGGTCAGCTCGACCACGCCGAGGCCGGCGCCGAAATGACCGCCGGTCTGCCCGACGGTATACAGCAGGTACTGGCGCAGCTCGTCGGCCAGGGTTTCCAGGTCCGCCTCGCCCAGCCGGCGCAGTTCGGCCGGCGAAGAGGCGCGGTCGAGCAGGGGCGTGGCGGGGCGCTCGCGGGGAATCTCATGGAGCGTCTTGGGCATCAGGCTGTCGTTATGCAATCCGGAGAGGCCAGCAGTTTACCTGATGCACCGGCCGCGCCCAAGCAAGGGAGCCCCTACCTTTGCCGGGGACTTCCGACGACCCGTCGGTCAGTTGCGTCGCTCGACGATGTAGCGGGCCAGTTGGCGCAGCGGGTCGGCGCTCGGCGGAAAACCGTCGAGGGCGGCCAGGGCCAGGTCGCGCAGCTCCAGGGCATAGCCTTTGGCGGCTTCCAGGCCGAGCAGGGCGGGATAGGTCGGCTTGTTGTGCGCCTGGTCCTTGCCCTGGGTCTTGCCGAGGGTGGCGGTGTCGCTTTCCACGTCGAGGATGTCGTCCTGCACCTGGAAGGCCAGGCCGATCGCTTCGGCGTAGCGTTCCAGGGCGGCCAGCGCGGCGGGCTCGGCGCGACCGCTGGCGAGGGCGCCGAGGCGCACGCTGGCTTCGATCAGCGCGCCGGTCTTGTGCCGGTGCATGACTTCCAGGGCCGCCTGGTCGAGGGCCACGCCGACCGAGCCGAGGTCGATCGCCTGGCCGCCGACCATGCCGGCGGAGCCTGCGGCGCGCGCCAGGCGGGTGAGCATTTCCAGACAGACGGCATGTTCCTGCGGATTGCGCCGGGTGTCGGCGAGCACTTCGAAGGCCAGCGCCTGCAAGCCGTCGGCGGCGAGGATCGCGGTGGCCTCGTCGAAGGCCCGGTGGGTGGTCGGCTGGCCACGGCGCAGGTCGTCGTCGTCCATTGCCGGCAGGTCGTCGTGGACCAGCGAGTAGGCATGGATCAGCTCCACCGCGCAGGCCGCGGCGTCGGCGCGCTGCGGCGCACCGCCGAGGGCCTCGCAGGCGGCGTAGGCGAGCAGCGGGCGAACCCGCTTGCCACCGTTCATCACGCTGTAGCGCATGGCCTCGTAGAGGCGTTGCAGTTCTTCGCGGGGAGCGACGAACAGGGCGTCCAGGGCGGCATCGACGCGCGCCTGGCAGCGCGCCTGGTAGGCCGCGATCATGCCTCGTCGCCTTCCGCATCGAACGGCGCTTCGCTGAGCTCGCCGTCGCGTTCGAGGAGGATCTGTACCTTCTGTTCGGCCTGGCTCAGCGACGTCTGGCATTCGCGGGTCAGGCGGATGCCCTGCTCGAAGGCGCCCAGCGACTCTTCCAGCGACAGCTCGCCGCTTTCCAGGCGTTCCACCAGGGTTTGCAGCTCGGTGAGGGACTGTTCGAAATCGAGGGTTTTCTTGCGGGCCATCGGGGGAGTCTCGGCGAGGTGTACAAAACCCCGCGACACTAGCAGAGGGGCGGGGGCCGGGCAAATCGGCGGAAGGTCGCTACGACCGATCGGGACGACCATGGCGGCGGCCTTGGCTAAGGTGGAGAGAGGTCCAGCGAGGAGGAGCCGACAGGCGATGCGCATCCAGGAGGTCCGGGAACGCAGTATTCCCCTTTCCCGTTACGCCGGCGTGGCGGCTGCCACCGGTGGTTTGAGCACCAGCCTGGTGGCGGTGCTCACCGATGCCGTGCGTGACGGTCGGCGTGTGGTCGGCTACGGCCACGCCTCGGTAGGGCGCTACGCCCAGGGCGGGCTGATCCGCGAGCGTTTCGCCCCGCGCCTGCTGGGGGCTCCGGCGGACAGCCTGGCGAGCGACGACGGCAGTGGCATCGATCCGTTGCGTGCCTGGGACCTGATGATGCGCGACGAGAAGCCCGGCGGCCACGGCGAACGCTGCGTCGCGGTGGGCGCCCTGGACATGGCCCTGTGGGATGCCGCGGCCAAGGCCGCCGGCCTGCCGCTGCATCGCTTCCTGGCGCGACGCCTGGGGCTGGCGGAAGACTATCCGCAGCGCGTACCGGTCTACGCCGGCGGCGGCTACCCCTATCCGCACGACGACCTGGGACGCCTGGAAGAGGAACTGCGGCGCTTCGTCGATCTCGGCTACACCCACGCCAAGATCAAGATCGGCGCGGCCGGGCTGGACCAGGACCGGCGCCGTATCGACAGGGCGCTGCGGGTTCTCGGCGACGCTTCGCGGCTGGCGGTCGACGCGATGAACCGCTACGACGCGGGGGGCGCGGTCGACGCAGCGAAAGCCCTGGCGCCGCTGGGGTTGTGGTGGTTCGAGGACATCTGCGACCCCCACGATTTCCCTACCCAGGCCGAAGTAGCGGATATCTATCCGGGCCCCATCGGTGCCGGCGAGGCCTTGTTCTCCCTGGCCGAGGCTCGCCTGCTGGACCTCTACGGCGGCTTGCGGCGGGAGCGCGACGTGCTGGTCTTCGACCCCGTGCATTGCTATGGCCTGCCGGGCTACCTGGCGATACTCGACTACCTGTGCGCCCGGGGTTGGCCGCGCGCGGCCTTCCGCCCGCACGCCGGCTACCTGTTCAGCCTGCACCTGGTGGCGGCCCTGCGCCTGGGCTGGGCCGAGGCTACGCCGTCGGCTTTCCGGCCATTCGACGATTTCGCCGGTGCCCTGCCGTTTTCCTCGGGACTGGCGGGGTTGCCACAATCGCCTGGTATCGGCTTCGAGCGCCAGGCGGCACTTGCCGGGCTGTTCCGCAAGCTTCTGGAGGTCTAGCGAACGGCGGTTGGCTGGGGTTGTGCGGAGGCATTAAAAAAGCCGGCTTGTGGCCGGCTTTTCTGGGGTGGGGTTGGCTTACTTCTGATAAGCCGCGCCTGCCTTAGGAATTCTGCATCGACGAGCCGAGGGCTCGTGAAGGAGGCGCTACTCTAGCAAACTCGGCCGGTCCTGCCCAGCATCCCGCGGGGCTCTATTTCGCCGGCTGCGAGCGGCGCCTGGCGAGAGCGCTCAGCACTTGGGCGACGAGGGCTTGGCCGGCTTGCTTTTCTTCACCGGCGATGCCTTGGGTAGCTGGGGCGCGGGAGCGGTATCCGGACTCAGACCCTCCACGCGGTAGCGCCAACCCTTGATGGCTGAGACCTGCCCGTCGGCGAAGCCCTTGCTGTCGGTCAGTTGCAACCAGTACTGGCGCTCCAGTTCCAGAAGCTGGCCCTGCAGCGTGCCGCCGGCGAAACTCTTGAGCGTGAAGGTCAGCAGCGGTTTTTGCCGCGAGGCCTTGGCCGGCGCGACCTCCAGCAGCCTGAGCGCAGCGAACAGGCGTGCGGCCTGCTCGGCTTCCGCCTCGCCCATCAACTGTGGCCTGGATGGGAACTGTCGCAGGCGGATGCCATCGTCCTTTTCGCTGGCTCGGGAAATGTTCAGCCGTACACCGTTGCCATAGGACAGGGTCAGCTCGCGCAACTGTTCGAATGGCAGGTCGGTCAACCGAGGGTCGAGCAGGGCCAGGTCGTTGACCGGCAGGCCGACCGTTCGGTCGATCAGCCAGGCCCGCTCATCGTCGGCCTGCCTGACCAACTGCCCGCCCTGCGAGGTGCGCTTGCCCAGCAACAGAACCAGCGGCGGCGCGTCGCCGCGCTCCAGGGTGATCCGGCTGGCCTGGCCCTTGCCCTGGTCGGAGAGTCCCATGCGCTCGCGGTTTTCCGGCGAGGCGCTCTTTTCCTCCAGCAGGCGCGCGTCGGCCAGGCTGCGCAACAGCTGCCGGATGGTTTCCCCCGAGGCGGGATAGCCGTCCTTGCTGGCGAGCGTCCAGTCCTTGCCATCGCGCCTGGCGCGGATCGTCGGTTGGCCGGGGGTGGCGATGCACAGCGCGGTCACCTGGTGCGGTTTCAGCCCTGGCAGCCAGGCGCGGCTCGCAGGCGGTTGCGCGGGCGGTTGCTGCCGTTCGTGGAGCCAGCCCAAGGTTCCGGCGAACAGCGCCAGGGCGAGAGCGAGTCCCGCTATGCTACCCAGGCGCATGTCAGCCCCTCCTCCGGCGCATGCTGCGCCAGCTCCAATGCAGCAGGAGGAGCAGGGTGAGGAGCGCCGGCAGCAGGACCGTATTGGCCAGTTTCACCTGTTCCGCCAGGCGCTCGACATCGGCATTCAGTTGGAACTGCAATTGACGCAGTTGCTGGCGGATGCGCAATTTGTCATCGATGAAGCGGCGCAGCGTCGCTTCCATTTCCGGAGTCACCTCCTGGCCGCCGTCGTCCATCGATTGCTGCAGGGCCCGCAGGTTCTTGTCGGTATCGTTGAGGCTCTGCTGCAGCGCGTTGAGCTGTTCCTGGGCGCGCATCCCGGCTTCGCGTCGGAGCGCTTCCACGCGGGTGAACGGGCGCTTCGTATGGCCTCGCGAGCGTAGGTCGATCAGCGCGTCCGAACCGGAGAGATAGTCGAGGGCATTGCCGACGAACAGGTCGTTGTCCGCCCATACCTGCGGCTCGTTGTGGCCGGGCTGTTCCTGGAGCCAGAGCGGATTGCTCAGCAGGTCCGTATCGGCGACCAACAGCACATGGATGTTCGCGCTGTCGGTCAGGCCTTCGCCTTGCTTCCCGCGGTCCGCGGGGAAGGCACTCGTCGCCGGCCCCTCGACCTTGGCGGCCAGCACGTAGCGTTCTCCGGTCGGGACCAGGGTGGCGTTGAGCTGCTCCGTCGAGGATTGGCGGAAGCGCTCCAGCGACAGCGGCATGCTGTGCGCCGAGCTGTGCAGCAACGGAATGAAGCGCGTCGAGGCTCCGCCGAGAGGTTCGAGCAGGCCGACGCTGGCGAGGTTGAGGCTTTCCAGGCCGGTGGTCAGCACGTTGTCGTGGGGGAACGTGTCGCCGGGGAGGTGCAGCCAGGTCGGATTGCGCTCCGGGCGACGTTCGGCGTTGGGTTTGATCATGGCGAACGAGGCATCCGCCAGCAGGGTATCCGGCCGCAACTGGACGCCCCAGGAACGCAGCAACGGGGCCAGGTCGGAGCCTTTCCCGCCGTCCGCATCGGCGAGACTCAGAGGATCGACGAAGGCCAGCAGCTTGCCGCCGCGCAGGACGAACTGGTCGATGGCGTATTGGGTCTGTTCGGACAATTGCCTGGGGTGCACCAGCATCAACACCGAGATGTCGGCGGGGATTTCCGTCGAGGCGAGCCCCAGGGTGCGGATGTCGAACTGTTGGTAGAGCTTGTCCATCATCGCCCAGGGCCTGCTGCCCGACTGCCCGTCGGTGGGCGCCTGCCCGGTCATCGGCAGCGAACTCATCAGGCCGACTACCGTGCGCTCCCGTTGCGCGAGCGCCTGGACCAGGCGGCTGAGATCGTATTCCAGAAGCGGCTCTTCTTCCGGCGAGAAGAACGGGATCACCTGGAGGCCGTCGGTTGCATCGGTGGCCGCCAGGCCAAAGTAGATGGCTTCGCCATTCGTGCCGATGGGCAGCGCTTGCAGGCCGAAGCGCGCGGCACGGTCCTCGTCGTCGGAGAATGGCAGGGGGTCGATCACGAACAATCGGACATTGCCATGGCTCCGCCGTGCATAGAGGTCCAGCACTTCCTCGACGCGGCGGGCGTAGTTGCGCAGGGCGGGTAGGTCACTGGCGCGGCTTTTCGAAAAGAACAGGTAGAGGTTGAGCGGTTCGTCGAGGCTGTCGAGGACTTCCTGGGTGCCGGCGCTGAAGGTGTAGAGCTTCTGCTGGGTGAGGTCGAACTGCTGGTCGCGCAGCAGCAGGCTGGACAGCAGGTTGAAAGCGAGGAACAGCAGGCCGACCAGCAGCAGGCCGACGCCCGAGTACAGGGTTCGTTTCATGGATGTTTCCTACGCTGCCTTTTTCAGGTCGATGACGATGGTGGTGGCGACCAGCCAGGCGACGATCAGGCTGCAGAAGTAGGCCAGGTCGCGGACGTCGAGCACGCCCCGGCCGAGCGCCTCGAAACGGACCAGCACGCTCAGCGAGGCAATGCCGTCCAGCAGCCATTGCGGAAGCCAGCCGGAGAGCGCCTGTTGTACGTGGGGAGTGCCGGCGCCGACGAACAGCAGGCAGACGAGAACGGTCAGGGCAAAGGCGATGATCTGGTTCTTCGCCAGCGCCGACATGCAGGATCCGATGGCCAGGTAGCCGCCGGACAGCAGCCAGCCGGCCAGGTAGCCGGCGATGATCGCGCCGTTGTCGGGCGAGCCGAGGTAGTTCACCGTCAGCGGCATCGGGAAGGTCAGCAGCAACGCCAGCCCGGCGCAGAACCAGGCCGCCAGGAACTTGCCGGTGACCAGGGTGGCGCGGGAGACGGGCAGGGTCATCAGCATCTCGATGGAGCCGGACTTGCGCTCCTCGGCCCACAGGCGCATGGCCAGCGCGGGGATCAGCAGGAGGTAGAGCCAGGGCAGGCTGGAAAAGAACGGCGCCAGGTCGGCCTGGCCGCGCTCGAAGAAGTCGCCCAGGTAGAAGGTGGCCACGCCGGAGAGGACGAGGAAGATCAGGGTGAACACATAGGCGAGCGGCGTGGCGAAGTAGCTGCCCAGCTCGCGTCTGAAAATGGTGCCGATGGCGGTCATGCGGGGGTTTCTCGGGTCAGTTGGCGGAACACTTCTTCCAGTTGGCCGTGTTCGGTACGCAACCCGGATACCCGCCAGCCATTGCCGTGGATCAGGCGGTTGAGCGCGGGAAGGATCTGCGCGCCGGGGCGGGCCAGGATGGTCAGGGTGCCGGCCCGGTCGGGGCGTCCTTCGATACCGGCGACGCCGGGGAGCATGGCGATGGCCAGCGGGTCTACCGGTGCTTCGATGCTGAGGCTGACGGCATGGTGGTAGCGGCTGCGGGTCCTGAGTTCGCCCGGGGTGTTGTCGGCCAGCAGGCGGCCGCCGTTGATCACCAGGGCGCGGCTGCACATGAACGAGACTTCCTCGAGGATGTGCGTGGAAATCACCACGATCTTGCTTTCCGAGAGGTTCTTCACCAGTTGCCGGACCTGGTGCTTCTGGTTCGGGTCGAGGCCGTCGGTGGGCTCGTCGAGCAGGAGCAGCTCGGGATCGTGGAGGATCGCCTGGGCCAGCGCGACGCGACGCTTGAAGCCCTTGGACAGGGTTTCGATGATGCTCCTGCGCTCATCCCGCAGCTCCATGCAGTCCATGGCGCTGTCGATGCGCCGACGTTTTTCCCGTCCGCTGTAGTCGCGGATGGACGCGACGAAGGCGAGAAAGCCCTCGACCGTCATTTCTCCGTAGCTGGGAGCGTTCTCCGGCAGGTAGCCGATCAGCTTCTGTGCCTGGCGCGCCTTGTCCTGCATGTCGAAGCCGAAGATGCGTATGCTGCCGGCGCTCGGCGCGAGGAAGCCGGAAAGCATCTTCAGGGTGGTCGACTTGCCCGCTCCGTTTGGGCCGAGGAGACCGACGATCTCTCCCCGGTCGATGCGGAAGCTCAAGTCGTTTACCACCGTCCGGCCGGAAAAGCGTTTGCTCAGTCTGTCTATGTCGATCATGGTTTCACTGGAAGTTGAGCCGTTTGCTGTTATGCGTAGGGGATCGCATGAGCGCGGTAGATTACCGGGAGTTATTGGCTGGTTTTTCCAGTGGGCTCTTTTTGAGATTAGTTACTTATATTGTTGGGAAACTTCCTACGAACTATCGTTAAAAGATGGAAGTTATCGCGACTTCCAGGGCAGCCCTGGAGCTGGCGCAGCGCCTTGGTTCCGCTGCGGGAACGCGGCCATGTCGCGCTCGCTGGTGCCTATGTTGGGGACGCGTCGATTCCCCCTGCGGAGTTTCACGAGGGAAGGCAGTTGCCGTTTCGATAGACGGGAAGCGGAATAGCCCGGCCGCCTGGATATTCCGGACTTCGAGACCAATGCAAGTTGGAGGAAGACCCGACTTCCGCCAGTAGCGGTTATTCCTCGCCTTTCAGCAGCGGAAGGCGAATCTCGAAAGTGGTGCCCTGGCCAACCTGGCTCTGGCAACCGATCCTGCCGCCGTGCCGGTCGATCACCGTCTTGACCATGGCCAGCCCCAGGCCCAGGCCGGCGCTGCCCTCGGCGGAAGCGAAGCGCTGGTACTGGCTGAACAGGCGCGGTAGTTCGGCGGCCGCGATACCTTTGCCCTGGTCGACGATCCGGCAGCTCAGCCAGTCGCCTTCGAGGCGGATGCTCAGGCTGACGACGGTCCCCGCCGGGCTGTACTTGACCGCATTCTCCAGCAGGTTGAACAGCGCGCGCGTGAGCAGGCCGGGGTCGGCCCAGACCATCGGTTCCTGCTCGTCGTCCCAGTCGCGCCGCAGGTCGATGTCCTTCTGTTGCGCGAGGGGCCAGAGCTGGTCGGCGGCGTCCATCGCCAACATGGTGAACATGCACGCTTCGAAGCGGTAGGCGTCGGATTCGGCCTTGGCCAGTTGCACGAAGGCGTCGGTCAGGCCCAGGGCGCGACGGACCTGCTGCTCTATCTGTCGGTAGACCTGCTGGCCGGCTTCGTCCTCGGCGGGGCGGACGTCGAGCAGGGCGAGGATCGCCGAGTGCGGCGCGCGCAGGTCATGGGAGAGGAAGCGCAGGAGGGTGGCGCGCTGGCGCTCGGCATCGCGTTCGGCGCTCAGGTCGATCAGGCTCACCAGCCAGCCGATGGCGGTTTCGCTTTCGACCGGCAGCAGGCGCGCCAGGTCGAGGCGCAGGTCGCGTTCACGGTGGTCGCGGAACTCGATGGCTTCCAGGGTTTCCAGCGTTGGGCGGGCGCCACCGGCGAGGCTCGGATGGCCGAGTTCGGCCAGGCGCTGGCGCAGTTCGGCGCCGCGCAGCTCGCCGCCGAACAGGTCGCGTGCCTTGCGGTTGGCCAGCAGGATCTGCCCCTGCGGGTCGCAGATCAGGGTCGCCACCGGCAGGCCTTCCAGGCCGTCGGCCATGAACCGCCGGCTGTCGCGGGTGCGGCTGACCGCCTGCTCCAGGGCGGCGATGCGGTTCTGCAATGGATCGTTGCCGGCGCGTGGGGGGCTGGCCCGCTCGGGCAGCACCTTGGGCTCGCGGTCGAGACGCGCCAGTTCCCAGCCAAAGTAGGCGAGCACCGCGTTCAGCCGGCGCCAGCTCCAGATCAGGTAGGCCAGCAGCAGGCCGACCAGGCTGGCCAGCGGCGACCACCACCAGCCGTTGAGCAGCAGCGCCCAGGAAAGACCCAGGGCCAGGACCGCGCAGGCCAGGGTGAGGAGCAAGGCGTGGCGCGAGCGGAACAGCATCAGGCCGAGCAGCAGCGCTACGCTGGCGGCGGAGAGCAGGGCGGCGAGCCAGGGTTGCAGGTCGACGGCGGTGCGCTGCTGCAACAGCCCGTTGAGGATGTTGGCCTGGATCTCCACCCCCGGCGTGGTGCCGAGGCTGGCCGACAGCGGGGTGACATAGCGGTCGCCGAGGCCCGGCGCGGTGGCGCCGACCAGGACCAGGCGGTCGCGCAGCAGGCTGTCTGGCACCTCGCCGCGCAACACGCTGACGTAGGGCACGCTGGGGAAGCCCGCGTCGGCACCGATGAAGGGAATGCGGATGGCGTGGTCACGCTGCCAGCCGGGCAGGTTGCGCATGTCGTCGAGGCCGGGCATGGGCATGGCGCCGGCATCGGCGAATGCTTGCCAGGCGAGCAGCGGGCGCGGCTGGCCGAGCGGTCCTTCGCGCAGGTAGACGCTGCGCACCGTGCCGTCGCTGTCCGCTTCGACGTTGATATGCCCGATGCCGGCGGCGCAGCCGGCCAGCGGCGCGGTCGGCGGTATCTCCCGTGGCGGTTCGCCGTAGCGCGGCACGCTTTCGCGCAGCAGTGGCAGGAGGACGTTGCCGGCCCGGCACAGCGATCTTGCCAACTGGCGGTCGCTGTCCGGATTGGAGGAGGGTTCGCTGAAGATCACGTCGAGCAGTACGCTGCGTGCGCCGGCGGCGGCCAGGCGATCCAGCAGCTCGGCGTGGACGCTGCGCGGCCAGGGCCAACGACCGAGGCTTTCCAGGCTACGGTCGTCGATGGCGACGACGAGGATGCGCGGATCGACGGCCAGCGGGGTGAGGTTGCGCAGGCGGTCGTAGAGCAGGTTGTTCAGCGGCAGGCCGCTGCTCAGCGAAAGCAGGGCGGTGAGCGGAAGGAGCAGCAGGCTGACCAGCAGCCATTCGCGCACCAGGCCGCGGAACAGCCGCTGCGCCTGGCTGGGCTCGTCCTGGCGGTCGAGCGCCTTCATCGGCGAGGCCCCGGCGCCCTATCGGGCACTGCCGCCTCGCGGGTAGTAGAGAATGTCGTAGACGCTGGTCTCGCCCTCCAGGCCGTCGTTGTCGAAGGCCGAGAGACGGACGTGGTAGAAGGCCGCCTTGAGTCCGCTGAAACTGACTTCCGGGGTGCTCGAGAAACGCTCCTGCTGGATGCGCAGGAAGTCCGGATCGCTGGCTACCTGGGCACGGTAGCGCTTGGCGCCGTGCAGCGGGGCAAGATAGAGCTTCCAAACCGGCGACTCGCCGTGCTCGCCGCCCTGGCCGCGCAATTGCGGGGCGGGTAGCAGGTCCACCGGCGTCAGCTTGCCCTGCGGCTTGACCTTCAGGCCGCGGCGGGCGTCGACCAGCACGTCCTCGTCCGGCTCGGCCTGCGCCGCCTTGCGGGCCGGGCGCCTGCCGTTGAGCGGCAGGTCGTCGCTGGTCAGCTCGCGGTTCACCGCGACGCGCCCGTCGAGCACTTCGGTCAGCGCCTGGCCGTCTTCGGTGCGGGCGCGGAAGTGGGTACCGCGCACGCCCAGTACGCCGACCGGGGTCAACACCTGGAAGCGGTCGTGATCGCTCTTTCTCTTCAGGACATAGGACTCGACCTGCCCCGCGCGCAGGGCGATCTGCGGAATGCCGGTGTCCTCGTCGAGGTGCAGGGTGACTTCCGAGCTGGAGGGCAGGACGATGCGGCTGCCGTCGCCGAGCAGCAGGCTGACGAAGGCGGTCGGAGAGGTCTTGACGCCTTCCAGTTCGTCGATGTCCATGCCTTCTTCCAGGGGCGTCTGGTTGCCCTTGGCGTCGAGCTTCCAGGCGTCGCCGGCGAGATAGAGCACGCTGGCGGGGAGCGGCTGGGGCAGGCACGTTTCGCCCTGCTCGATGAACGGTGGCCGTTTCGTCTTGGCCGGCGCGGCCGCGACGGAGCCGGCGAGCAGCGTCAACAGTCCGCCCAGCGCCAGGGCGGCGCAAGCCGGAAAGAGGGATCGGGAAGTAAGGGCGAGGGCTGTCATAGGCTTCACTGGGCGGCGGGTCAGGTATCGCTGGCGGTCCGGTCAGGCTGCAATCTGCCTGATCGGGCGCCGGTTTCGCAATCCTTGCAACGACATCGGGAGCCCGCAGGCTCCCTTGTCGTTTCCTCGGCCGCAGCGCCTGGCGGTTGGGCCAGGCGCTTCGGTTCAGTCGTTCTTGTCGCCGATCAGGCGATAGGCCAGGGCGCCGAGTACCGCACCGAGAATCGGCGCGACCCAGAACAGCCACAGCTGGGAAACCGCCCAGTCGCCGACGTACAGGGCGACCGCGGTGCTGCGCGCCGGGTTCACCGAGGTGTTGGTGACCGGGATGCTGATCAGGTGGATCAGGGTCAGGGTCAGGCCGATGGCGATCGGCGCGAATCCCTGCGGCGCGCGCTTGGAGGTGGCGCCGAGGATGATCAGCAGGAACATGCCGGTAAGTACCACTTCGCTGACCAGCGCGGCTTGCAACGAGTAGCCGCCCGGCGAGTGTTCACCGTAGCCGTTGGAGGCGAAGCCGGCGGCCAGGTCGAAGCCGGCCTTGCCGCTGGCGATCAGGTACAGCACGCCGCCGGCGGCGAGGCCACCGAGGACCTGGGCGACGACATAGGGCAGCAGTTGGCTGGCCGGGAAGCGCCCGCCGACCCACAGGCCTACCGATACCGCGGGGTTCAGGTGGGCGCCGGAGATCGGGCCGATGGCATAGGCCATGGTCAGCACGCTGAGGCCGAACGCCAGGGCCACGCCGAGGTAGCCGATTCCCAGTTCCGGTACGCCGGCGGCGAGCATTGCGCTGCCGCAGCCGCCCAATACCAGCCAGAAGGTGCCGAAGAACTCTGCTCCGTATTGCTTCATGATGAGGTCCTTTTCAGATCCAGGGTGGGACGCGGATCGAGGCGTCCGGATAGCGGGAGGGGATGATTCGAACAAGGAAGGGGAGATGACACATCCGTGTGTCGAAGCCAGCCCTGGGGGGATTGGCTCGGTTGCCTGGGGCGATCGTCCGTCACCGACCCCTGACTGTGGTTCGAGTGGTCTCGTTCCACGGCCCGCCGGAGCGGGTTTACACATCCCTGTGTCGGAGCAATCCATTTGCTCCTTGGCCTACTCAGCGGTTGGAAATCTACCAAGCGCGATTTGTCTGCTGTGAGATTTGCCATATTTCTTCAGATTCTTCCGCGCTATTTCAGATTCGTCGCGTTCAAAACACCCAGCGCAACTCGTCACGCACGCTGACGGCGCCGGACAGGCCGACGTTCCACATCTCGGCCCTGGCGCGGGCCGGGCCGTCGAGGCCGAGCGGAGTGGCGAAGGACGGGCTGGCGGTGCCCTGGCTGAACGATGGGGCCTGGACCGGACCGGCCGGATGGCTCACCGATTCCAGGCCGAGGACCAGGGCAAGGCAGGAAAACTTGCCGAGGGCCTGCAGGTTGATGTCACGCAAACGTTGGCTAACTGGCCGGAAACCCATGGCTACGACTCCTTGATAGGTCAGGCTGGCGCTGGCTCGCGGGCTCTTCGTCCCGCTTAATGGCTATTTGGAATCAGGCTATCAAGGGCTGGTCGCGACCAGAGAGATTCGTCACAATTCTTCAGATTTGTACGTAATTCGCCGTTCCTGGAGCGAAAAAGGGGCGTTAGCCCGATTGAACAGGACCAGCTTTTATGCGTGTCGCGATACTGGACGACGAGTCGGCCGAACTGGACCGGGTCGAGCAGACCTTGCAGCAGATACCCGCGCAGGGCGAACAGGCCTGGACGGTGCACCGTTTCGCCCGTGGCGAGGACCTGCTCAAGCAGCTCAAGCGGGAAACCTTCGACCTGCTGATCCTCGACTGGCAGTTGCCGGACCTCAGCGGCCTGCAATTGCTGCGCTGGAGCCGCGAGCACCTGGATGCGCCGCCGCCGGCGATCATGCTGACCAGCCGTGACGCCGAACAGGACATCGTGCAGGCGTTGAACAGCGGCGCCGACGACTATGTCAGCAAGCCGTTCCGGCCCAACGAACTGAAGGCGCGGGTAGCCGCCGTGCTGCGTCGCCACGGGGGAACGCGTCCCGCGCAGCATGAGGTGCAGACTTTCAACGACCTCAGCTTCGACGATGCCGAGCTGACCGTGACCCGGGCCGGCGCGCCGATCAGCCTGACCGAGCGCGAATACCGCCTGGCCCGCTGCCTGTTCGCCAACCTGGGACGGCCGTTATCGCGGGAATATCTCTACGAGCGCTTCTGGCCCCACGAGGAAGTGTTGTCCTCGCGGCCGCTGGATACCCACATCTATCGCCTGCGCAACAAGCTTGGCCTGACCGCCGAGCGTGGTTGGCAGTTGCTGACCATCTACGGCTACGGATATCGGTTGGAGAGCGTGGCGACGGTCGACTGAGCGGAGCGGGGTGGCGAGACCGACCTTGGCGGTCTGCGAGGGAGAATGAAAAAGCCCCGCGGCTGCGGGGCTTCTTTTCGGCGAGGCGCGCTTACTTCTGGAACGCGGCCACGGCCTTGGTGATCTCGGCGCGGGCGGCGTCGGCGTTGCCCCAGCCTTCGACCTTGACCCACTTGCCTTTCTCGAGATCCTTGTAGTTCTCGAAGAAGTGCTTGATCTGCTCCAGCAGCAGGGCCGGCAGGTCGGTGTATTCCTTCACGTCCTTGTACAGGACGCTCAGCTTGTCGTGCGGCACGGCGATCAGCTTGGCGTCGCCGCCTGCCTCGTCGGTCATGTGCAGGACGCCAACCGGGCGCGCGCGGATCACCGAACCGGGAGCGACCGGATAGGGGGTCACCACCAGCACGTCCAGCGGGTCACCGTCGTCGGCCAGGGTGTTCGGGATGAAGCCGTAGTTGGCCGGGTAGAACATCGGGGTGGCCATGAAACGGTCGACGAACAGGCAGTCGGTGTCCTTGTCGATCTCGTACTTGATCGGCGCATGGTTGGCCGGAATCTCGATAGCGACGTAGATGTCGTTCGGCAGGTCCTTGCCGGCCGGGATCTTGCTGTAGCTCATGGGTGACTCCAGAGGTTTCTGGCCAAAAAAGAGGCCGCGATTATAGGCATATTCGGTTGTCGATGCCATGTACCGGCATTCAGCCGTTAGTCGTGTCGCCCGCCGCCTCGCGGTAGTCCGGATGCTCGGCCTGCAGGCGGCGCAGGCGTTGCAGCGGGTCCTGGCGGTAGAACAGCTGGAGCTGCCGGTACACCGCAGGGTAGGCCTCGTGGAGGAGATCCGGGGCGGTGAAGAAATACTCGCTGGTAACGGCGAAGAACTCCGCCGGATCTTCCGCCGCATAGGGATCGATGGCGGTCTGCGCGTCGGGATCGCGGTCGAGCAGGGCGTTCATCTCGTCGTAGGCGGCCTGCATGGCGCTCGCCCAGTCGCCGATGCGCATGCCGGCGTGCAGCGGCGGCAGGCCGTTGGCGTCGCCGTTGAGCATGTCCAGCTTGTGCGCCAGTTCGTGGATCACCAGGTTGTAGGCATCCCAGCCACCCCCGCCGACGACGCCGGGCCAGGCCAGGACCACCGGCCCTTGCAGGGAGGTCTCGCCGCTGCGTTCGTCGTCGAACTCATGGACTACGCCGCTGGCGTCGCGGTGTTTCTGCGGGCTGACGAAATCGTCGGGATACAGCACCAGCTCGTGGAAGCCCTGGTACCAGTTCAGCTCCGGCAGGTGCAACAGCGGCAGTTGCGCCTGCGCCGCCAGCAGCAGGCGGCCGAAGTCGTCGAGATCGACGCCGGCGAGTGCGGTCAGGTGCTTGTCGGCGAGAAACAGCACGGCCCGCTCGCGCAGGCGGCGGTCCTCGTCGGCGTCCAGGCCGTCGAGGATCGGCAGGTGCCGGCGTACCCGCTGCCAGAGCTCTTCGGCCACCGGGTGGCGCGCCAGCAGGCGCCGGCGCCGCCAGGCGCGGAACGACCACATGCTCAGTCGCTCTGGGCCTTGGCCTGTTTGGCGGCGCTCGCCTGCAGGCGATGGCGAATGAAGCCGAGGATCATCGGCAGCAGCGACAGCAGGATGATGCCGATCACCAGCAGCGACAGGTTCTTCTTGATGAACGGCACGTTGCCGAAGAAGTAGCCCAGGGTCACCAGGCCGCCGACCCAGGCCACGGTGCCGACCACGCTGAACATGACGAAGCGCGGGTAGTGCATCTTCGCCATGCCGGCGACGAAGGGCGCGAAGGTCCGCACGATGGGCAGGAAGCGCGCCAGGGTCACGGTCTTGCCGCCGTGGCGTTCGTAGAACTCATGGGTGCGGTCGAGGTAGTCGCGGCGGAATACCTTCGAGTCGGGGTTGCTGAACAGCCGCTTGCCGAGGGTCCGGCCGATCACGTAGTTGGTGCTGTCGCCGGTGATCGCCGCGACCATCAGCAGCCCGCCGAGCAGCCATGGGTCCATGCCGCCGGTGGCGCAGATGGCGCCGGCGATGAACAGCAGCGAGTCGCCGGGGAGGAACGGAGTCACCACCAGGCCGGTTTCACAGAAGATCACCAGGAACAGGATGGCGTAGATCCAGACGCCATAGTTGCTGACCAGCATGGCCAGGTAGGTATCCAGGTGGAGAATCAGATCGATTGGGTTGAAGTCCATTGAGCAACCTGCGGAGACAACGCGTTGAGCGGCAGAGGGCCGCCATTATAGGGGGGCGTCCGGATGGGTGGGGGGCTGTTTGTCGCGATCCCGGCAAAACCACTGATTGCAGGATGTTTCGGTAATTTTTCCGAAATTGGTCGGCATAAAGTCTGCAAGAACAGGAGAAATTTCTAGCAGGGAAGGGCGTGCGATGACACTCCAGCCTTTTGCCCAGCCACCGCTCAGTCTCGCCCTGGGCGCCGGGCGCGACTTGCCGGGGCAGGCCGCGCGGGTTCGCGCCGAATGGCTCGCGCCTCGCCCCGGACGGGCTCCGGCGTTTCTCCTGGCGCTGCTCTGGGGACGCGGTTGCGCCAACGTGGTGCAGGCCATCGAAGGCCATCTCGACGCACTGTTCGCCGACTACGCCTGTACCCCCGAGGGTTGGCCGGAAGCGCAGGCGGCGCGGCAGGTCCTGGCTTCGCTGAACATGCAGCTGTATCGCCGGCGCCGCGAAGGCGAGCCGGGCGTGCTCGAGCTGGCGGCGGGGTTGCTGCTGGTCCATGCCGGGGGCGTGCACTTTCTCCAGTGCGGCGCCGTCGGCCTGCTGCGTTATCGCCAGGGCAGCCTGCAGCGCCTGGGAGGGAGCGGCCAGCCGCTGGGTAGCAGCGCGGAGCTGGCGCTGGTCCAGCACAACCTGACCCAGGTGGCCGGCGAGCCCTTGGTGCTGGCGCCCCAGCCGTTGCTCGAAGTGGCCGACCTGCGCGCCCTCGGAGAACGTTGTGCCGGGCTGACCACGGGGCGCCTGGAGGGCGTGCTGCAGCCGTTGCTGCATGCGCCGGGGGCGGTGGCGCTGGTCTTGCCGGGGGCGCTCGAGCGCGCCCCAGCGGCGCCACGGCATACCGGCTGGCCAGCGCTGGGCGCGGCGTGCCCCGGCGACTGCGTGGATGGCTGGACCTTGCAGGCGGCTTGCGCGTTCGGCCCACCCGGGCGGCTGTTCCGCGCCTGCGACGAGCAAGGACGCGAGGCGTTGCTGCTGCTCGCGGCGGCCGATGCCGACGAAGCGTTCTGGCAGCGCGAATGGGCACTGCGGCGCTGCCGTGCGGAGAGCCTGCCGCGAGTATTGTCGTCGCCCCGGTTGCGTCGTCATGCCTTCCAGTTGTTCGCTCCGCCGCGCTGGCCGATGCGCAGCCTGCTGGATTGGGCGCCAGCGCACCTGCCGCTGGAACCGCAATGCGCGCTGGTCCTCCTGGAGCAACTTATCGATGCGGTTCGCGCCTTGCAGCGGCGCGGTGTACAGGGCTTGTGGCTGGCGCCGCGGCAGATCCTGCTGGACGAGGGCGGGCGCCTGCTGTTCCTCCCCGAGGCAGCGGCGATCCTGCCGGGGGTGGCGCGCCAGGCGCTGCCTGCGGACAGCGTGCCGCTGGCGCCGGAGTTGCGTCGCGGCGAGGCGCTCGATGGCCGGGCCGACCAGTTCGCCCTGGCGGCGCTGTTCTATTGGCTGCTCTGTGGTCGCTGGCCGTCGATCGCTTGCCCGGAGAGCGACGGCGGATGCCGCTACGAGCCGCTGGGCGAGCGTCAGGCGGACCTGCCGGTCGGCTGGGACGGTGTATTGGCGCGGGCCCTGGCGCCGCGTCCGGAGGCGCGCTTCGAAGCGTTGTCGGAATTCTGGCTGGCCTTGCAGAAGCCGCTAGCGCATCCCCAGCGGGTCTTTGCGCCACGCCGGTTGCAACGGGGCGTGCTGGCCCTGGTCCTGCTCCTGGCCGGGGCTGCGCTGCTGGTCGGCCTGGCCGGTTAACGGATCGACGGCCAGCGTGCGGGTCTGTCCGCTGCGTTCGAGGTGCGCTTCGGCGATCAGTTGTTCCAGCCGGCCGCTGCGACGCATCAGGCGCAGGTTGCGGTCGAGGCTGGCGGCAAGGGCGGCGCCGCGGGCGTGTCTTTTCGGCACCAGTACATAGAGCGGCTTGACCTCCAGCGGCGGTTCGATGAACACCAGGCGATCCTTCAGCGCCGGCACGTTGCGCGCCAGCAGGTGGTAGCCGGTGTAGCGATCGACCACGGCCAGGTCGATACGCCCGCGCAGGAGCTTCTCGAGGTTCTGCCAGTCGTTGGTCACCGCGTCCTTGGTCAGGCTGCGGTCGGCGTCGAAATCCTCCCGGTTGACGTAGCCGCGGACCACGCCGATGCGGTACGGACGCAGGCTTTCCAGATGCGCGGGATTGACCGGCAGCAGGCGCTCGCGCTGGCGGAAGAAGCCCAGTTGCGAGTCGAGCAGGGGGATGGTGGCGTGGAACAGTTCGCGCCGCTCGGGCGACAGGTAGGCCGGCATGAGGGCGTCGAAGCGCCCCTCGGCGGCTTCCTTCAGAGCGCGTTGCCAGGGCAGGAACACCAGTTCGGCGCGGTGCCCGTCGAGGGCCAGGGCTTCGTCGAGGATGCGGCTGGCGAGGCCCTTGCCCGGCAGGTCGGGGCCGACGTAGGGCGCCCAGTCGAGGGTCGCCACGCGCAGGGTGTCGGCCTGCGCGCCGGCCGTGGCGAGGAGCAGGCCGAGCAGGACGCCGGGCCAGTGCCAGGTGCGCGAACCCATGGATGCCTCTGCTCTGAGCGATCGGTTGGGAAGTGCCGTGCCTTTGTCTTCAGCTTAGTTCGTCGCTGATCGGCAGGGTGTAGTTCTTGAACTCCTGGTCTTCGCGGAAGCCGATCGACTCGTAGACTTTCTGCGCTACCTCGTTGTCGACGCTGGTGGAGACACGCATGCGCACCGCATGGGTTTCCCGGGCCATCTGCTTGGCGTGTTGCAGCAGGTGGTCGGCGACCAGTTGCCGGCGCGCCTCCTCGGCGACGTAGATGTCGTTGAGGATCCAGACGCGCTTGAGCGACAGCGAGGAGAAGCTCGGATAGAGCTGGCAGAAACCGAGCAGCCGGTCTTCTTCGTCGGCCAGCGCCAGGTAGATCACCGACTCCTTGCGGCGCAGGCGTTTCTCGAGGAATTTCCGCGAGGACTCGGGGTAGGAGAGCATGCCGTAGAATTCGCGGTACTTGACGAACAGCGGCGCCAGCAGGTCGAGGTGTTCGAGGGTGGCTTGCACGATTCGCATGACGGGCCTCGCATTGCGGGAAGGGGCTGCCGGGACGATGCAGGCTGCATGCCAGCAACGCTTCGATGCTGCCCAATCTCCCTGGAAAGCGCAATCCAAGCGAACGTTTGAATCGGTCGAAGGAGGGGCGTCGCGCGCCGGCCCATCCTTCGGCCGGGAGGCTCAGTCCCTCGCCAGGAGGAAGTTGCCGGTGCGCGGAGCCTCGCCTTCCAGAGCCTGGACCTCCGCCTCGTCCTTCAGGTTGACCCCGGAAAGCTGCCGCCGGCAGGCCTCGCGCATCAGGTAGAGCAGGCGGTGCGCGGCCATGCCGTAGCTGAGGCCTTCCAGGCGGACGTTGGAGATGCAGTTGCGATAGGCGTCGGTGAGACCGACCCGCGGGGCCCAGGTGAAGTACAGGCCGAGGCTGTCCGGCGAGCTGAGGCCGGGACGCTCGCCGATCAGGATCACGCTCATCTTCGCCCGCAGCAATTCGCCGATCTCGTCGGCCACCGCCACCCGTCCCTGCTCCACCAGGACCACCGGCGACAGCGACCAGCCTTCGGCCAGCGCCTGTTCCTCCAGGCGTTCGAGGAAGGGCAGGGTGTGACGCTGCACGGCCAGCGCGGAGAGGCCGTCGGCGACCACGATGGCCAGGTCGATCTGCCCGTCGTAGCCGGCGGCGTGTTCGCGCAGGCGTTGCACCGAGGCCTCGTCGAGGCGCCGGCCGAGGTCCGGGCGTTGCAGGTAGACGTGGCGGTCGGCGGCGGCGCTGTGCAGCAGCAGGCTGTCGCGGCCGCGCTGGCGCAGGCCGTCGCTGATGGCCGCATGGTCGAAGGGCAGGTGCACGGCGTCGCGCGCCTGGGCGTGGGCGTACTGGAAGTCCAGTTGCGGGCGGGTCGGCAGGCTGGTGCCGGTGCGGCCCAGGGCGATCCGCGCGGGGGTCAGCTGGCGCAGCGGCAGCCAGGGGTTCTCGGCGCTGGCGTCGGGCAGGTGCTTGTCGTTCATCGGCATCTCCTCAGGCCAGTTGCGCCAGGGCCTGGCGGAACGCCGGCGGTAGCTCGTCGCCGAAGCGGATGCGCCCGTCGGCCTGGGTGAAGATTCCCATCCGCTGCAACCAGTCCTCGAATTCCGGCGCCGGCTTCAGGCCCAGCGTCTGGCGCGCATAGAGGGCGTCGTGGAAGGAGGTGGTCTGGTAGTTGAGCATCACGTCGTCGGAGCCGGGAATGCCCATGATGAAGTTGATCCCGGCGACGCCCAGCAGGGTCAGGAGCATGTCCATGTCGTCCTGGTCGGCCTCGGCATGGTTGGTGTAGCAGATGTCGCAACCCATCGGCACGCCGAGCAGCTTGCCGCAGAAGTGGTCTTCCAGGCCGGCGCGGATGATCTGCTTGCCGTTGTACAGGTACTCGGGACCGATGAAGCCGACCACGGTGTTCACCAGGAACGGCTTGAAGTGACGAGCCACCGCATAGGCGCGGGTCTCGCAGGTCTGCTGGTCGACGCCGTGATGGGCGTTGGCCGAGAGCGCGCTGCCCTGGCCGGTCTCGAAGTACATCAGGTTGTTGCCGAGGGTGCCGCGCTTCTGGCTGAGCCCGGCCTCGTAGCCTTCCTGGAGGATCTTCAGGCTGATGCCGAAGCTGGCATTGGCCGCCTCGGTGCCGGCGATCGACTGGAACACCAGGTCCAGCGGCACGCCGCGGTTGATCGCCTCGATGGAGCTGGTGACGTGGGTCAGCACGCAGGCCTGGGTGGGAATCTCGTAGCGCTGGATGATCGCGTCGAGCATCTCCAGCAGGGCGCAGATCGAGGCCATGCTGTCGGTGGCAGGATTGATCCCGAGCATCGCGTCGCCATTGCCGAACAGCAGGCCGTCGAGGATGCTCGCGGCGATTCCGGCCGGGTCGTCGGTCGGGTGGTTCGGTTGCAGGCGGGTGGAGAGTCGGCCGCGAAGGCCGAGGGTGTTGCGGAAGCGGGTGACCACGCGGATCTTCTGCGCCACCAGGACCAGGTCCTGGACACGCATGATCTTCGATACCGCCGCTGCCATTTCCGGCGTCAGGCCCGGAGCCAGGGCGCGCAGGCTGGCCTCGTCGGCGGCGTCGCCGAGCAGCCAGTCGCGGAAGCCGCCGACGGTGAGATGGGACACCGGGGCGAAGGCGTCGCGCTGGTGGGTGTCGATGATCAGGCGGGTGACCTCGTCGTCCTCGTAGGGAATCAGCGCCTCGTCGAGGAAGTGTTTGAGCGGGATGTCGGCCAGGGCCATCTGCGCGGCGACCCGCTCGCCGTCGTTGCTCGCCGCGACGCCGGCGAGGAAATCGCCGGAGCGCGCGGGGCTGGCCTTGGCCATCACGTCCTTGAGGCTGTCGAAGCGGTAGGTCTCGCCGCCGACGCTATGGGTGAAACGTGCCATGTGTGTCTCCAGTGCCCGGCCTCGCCATGCGGCGGGCCGGGCTTTGTCGTTGTCGCTCTCAGCGCAGGTCCTGTTCCGCCGCCTGGATCGCGGCGAACTCCTCTTCCGGGGTGCCGGACACCAGGTGATGCCGACTGTACAGGGCGAAGTAGCCGATCAGTACAGCGTAGATCGCCACCGCGCCGACCACGACCCGCGGGTCGACCAGGAAGCCGGCGACCACCGCGACGCAGGCCAGCGCCAGGGCTACGCCGGAGGTGAGGATGCCGCCAGGGGTGCGGTAGGGGCGCTGCATGTCCGGGCGGCGGATGCGCAGGGTGATGTGCGCGGCCATCATCAGCACGTAGGAGATGGTCGCGCCGAACACCGCGACCAGGATCAGCAGGTCGCCCTGGCCGGTCAGCGACAGGCCGAAGCCGATCACCCCCGGCACCACCAGGGCCAGTACCGGCGCCTTCTTGCGGTTGGTCAGCGAGAGGCTGCGCGGCAAGTAGCCGGCGCGGGAGAGGGCGAAGATCTGCCGCGAGTAGGCATAGATGATCGAGAAGAAGCTGGCGATCAGCCCGGCCAGGCCGACCAGGTTGACGAACTGGCTCATCCAGGTCGAACCCTTGTAGGCCGACTCCAGCGCTTCCACCAGCGGATTGCCCGAGCCCATCAGCTCCTTGGCTCCGGCGGCCCCGGGACCGACGACCAGAATCAGTGCGGCGAAGGCGAGAAGCACCAACATGGCGCCGATCAGTCCGCGCGGCAGGTCGCGCTTGGGGTTCTTGGTTTCCTCGGCGGCCAGCGGCACGCCTTCGACGGCGAGGAAGAACCAGATCGCGTAGGGGATCGCCGCCCAGACCCCGACATAGCCGAACGGCAGGAAGCTGCTGGCGCCGGTCGCCGCGGTCTGCGGGATGTTGAACAGGTTGGCCGAGTCGAAGTGCGGAACCATCGCGACAATGAACACGCCAAGGGCGATGGCCGCCACCGCGGTGATGACGAACATCAGCTTCAGCGCCTCGCCGGCGCCGAGGATGTGGATGCCGATGAATACGATGTAGAACACCAGGTAGATCAGCCAGCCGCCGACGCCGAACAGCGACTCGCAGTAGGCGCCGATGAAGCAGGCGATGGCCGCCGGGGCGATGGCGTATTCGATGAGGATCGCGGTGCCGGTGAGGAAGCCGCCCCAGGGCCCGAAGGCGCTGCGGGCGAAGCCGTAGCCGCCGCCGGCGGTAGGGATCATCGAAGACAGCTCGGCGAGCGAGAAGCACATGCACAGGTACATGGTGGCCATCAGCAGGGTGGCGAGGAACATCCCGCCCCAGCCGCCCTGGGCCAGGCCGAAGTTCCAGCCGGCGTAGTCGCCGGAGATCACGTAGGCGACGCCGAGCCCGACCAGCAGGACCCAGCCGGCGGCGCCTTTCTTCAGTTGACGGTGTTGGAAGTAGTCGGCGTCGACGCTTTCGAAGTCGACCCCGGAAGTTGCGGGCGCATGGCCGGTTTGTTCGAGGGACATGGGTTTTTCACCTCAATCTTGTTGTTATCGACCCCGGTTTTCCCGGTGGTGTGCTGTACGTGGTGAACGCAGGCAATAGCTATGCCAGCCGCTCTGTAATCGGCTTGGCGAGGAGGTGGAAGGGGCGCCGCCGTCAGCCTCGGCGGCGTGTTTCACGAGCCGGCGCGACCGCTCCGGGAAAGAGCGGTCGCGGCCGGTCCGGGGTCCTACTAGAAGAAGCCCAGCGGATTGATGTCGTAGCTCACCAGCAGGTTCTTGGTCTGCTGGTAGTGGTCGAGCATCATCTTGTGCGTCTCGCGACCGACGCCGGACTTCTTGTAGCCGCCGAACGCGGCGTGGGCCGGGTACAGGTGGTAGCAGTTGGTCCACACGCGACCGGCCTTGATCCCGCGGCCCATGCGGTAGGCGCGGTTGATGTCGCGGGTCCAGAGGCCGGCGCCGAGGCCGTACTCGGTGTCGTTGGCGATGGCCAGGGCCTCGGCTTCGTCCTTGAAGGTGGTGACGCCGACCACCGGGCCGAAGATTTCCTCCTGGAACACGCGCATCTTGTTGTGTCCCTTGAGCAGGGTCGGCTGGATGTAGTAGCCGCTGGCCAGGTTGCCTTCGAGCTTCTCGACGCTGCCGCCGGTGAGCACTTCGGCGCCTTCCTGCTGGGCGATGTCGAGGTAGGAGAGGATCTTCTCGTACTGCTGCTGGGAAGCCTGGGCGCCGACCATGGTCTCGGTGTCCAGCGGGTCGCCGCGCTTGATCGCCCTGACCTTTTTCAGCACCTCCTCCATGAACGCCGGGTAGATCGACTCCTGGACCAGCGCGCGGGACGGGCAGGTGCACACCTCGCCCTGGTTGAAGAAGGCCAGCACCAGGCCCTCGGCGGCCTTCTCGATGAACGCCGGCTCGGCCTGCATGATGTCTTCGAAATAGATGTTCGGGCTCTTGCCGCCCAGCTCGACGGTGGAGGGAATGATGTTCTCCGCCGCACACTTGAGGATGTGCGAGCCGACCGGGGTGGAACCGGTGAAGGCGATCTTGGCGATGCGCTTGCTGGTGGCCAGGGCCTCGCCGGCCTCCCTGCCGAAGCCCTGGACGACGTTGAGCACGCCCGGCGGCAGCAGGTCGCCGATGAGTTCCAGCAGCACGCAGATGCCCAGCGGGGTCTGCTCGGCCGGCTTGAGCACCACGCAGTTGCCGGCGGCCAGCGCCGGGGCCAGCTTCCAGGCGGCCATCAGCAGCGGGAAGTTCCACGGGATAATCTGCCCGACCACGCCCAAGGGCTCGTGGATGTGGTAGGCCACGGTGCTGTCGTTGATCTCGGCGGCGGAGCCTTCCTGGGCGCGGATGCAGCCGGCGAAGTAGCGGAAGTGGTCGGCGGCCAGGGGGATGTCGGCGTTGAGGGTCTCGCGCACGGCCTTGCCGTTGTCCCAGGTCTCGGTGACGGCGAGCAGTTCCAGGTTCTGCTCGATGCGGTCGGCGATCTTCAGCAGGATGTTCGAACGCTCCTGCACCGAGGTGCGGCCCCAGGCCTCGGCGGCGGCGTGGGCGGCGTCGAGGGCCTTGTCGATGTCCTCGGCGGTGGAACGGGGGAACTCGGCGATCGGCTGGCCGTTCACCGGCGAGGTGTTGGTGAAGTACTGGCCCTTGACCGGAGGCACGAACTCGCCGCCGATGTAGTTGCCGTAGCGGGCCTTGAAGGAAACGATGGCGCCTTCGCTACCGGGATGGGCGTAACGCATGATGGTATCTCCTGGCTCTTGTGCTTATTAGGGGAGGACGCGCTGTCGCGCTTGTCGTAAGCCTGGAGCAAGGGCCGGGCCAGAGTGGCGAAAGGCTCGAAGTAGAGCGTCCTGGAGGTTTCGCAGGGGGGCTTGCGAACGCTCCCTGTCACGCGGGCGGGACGCTCGTGAGTGACACTCTGTACCGTTTTCGGCGCAGCGCATGACTCATCGGTCAGTCCGTCGTTGCATTGCGCCCCGGCCTGTTGGATGCTGCACCGATAGCCGTCCGGAGAGTCGCGGACCGATCCACCGCGCCCAGGCAAGAGACGGCCCGTCCCTCGCGGAGAACCATAACAATGCCTGCCAGTTCCATGAGCCGCCACGCGCGGCAAGTGCTGACCGTCGCCCAGGGCAAGATCCCGCCGGGCGGCCCTGCGACCGATCCGTCCATCGCCCGCTCCTGGCTGCGCTGCCTGGAACAGCACCATCTCGATCCCGGCCAGCCGATGGCGCCGATGGTGCTGGAGCACGCGCGCATGCTCGAACGCCGCGAGCGCCTGCAACAGGTGCTGGAGATCGCCGATGGCGAGATGCACAGCCTCTACCAGCAGCTTTCCGGCAACGACCACGCGGTACTGCTCACCGATGCCCGCGGGGTGATCCTCAATTGCGTCAACGCCGACGCCCAGCGCCAGACCTTCGAACACGCCGGCCTCTGGCTCGGCGCCGACTGGAGCGAGCCCTGCGAAGGCACCAACGGCATCGGCACCTGCGTGGTCGAGCGGCAGGCCCTGACCATCCAGCAGGAAGAGCACTTCCGTAGCCGCCACACCGGCCTGACCTGCTCGGCGAGCCCGGTGTTCGATCCGCAGGGCGAGCTGATGGCGGTGCTCGACGTGTCTTCGGCGCGCCAGGAAGTCTCGCGGCAGAGCCAGTTCCACACCATGGCGCTGGTCAACCTGTCGGCGAAGATCATCGAGGGCTGCTATTTCCTCCGTCGCTTCGAGGGCTCCTGGCTGCTGCGCTTCCATGTCCAGGGCGACTATGTCGGCCTGTTCAGCGAAGGGCTGCTGGCCTTCGAGGAAGACGGGCGGATCCGCGCGGTGAACCAGAGCGCGCTGAACCTGCTCGGTTGTCCGCGCCAGCGCCTGCTCGGCCAGCCGGTGGAGACCTTCTTCGATTGCCGTCTCGACGACCTGCTCGGTCGCGCCTCGCCGCAACCCAGCGCCAGCTGGCCGCTGCGCACCCGCGAGGGACGGACCCTGTACGCCATGCTGCGCGGCGCGCCGCGGGTGATACCCCAGGGCCTGGCGGTGCCCACGGCAGCGAAGCCGGCGCCTGCCGCGCCCGGCCTGTGCCTGGGCGACGCCGAGCTGGCCGCCGATTTCCGCCGGGCGCTGAAGGTCTACGCGCGCGACGTGCCGCTGCTGCTCAACGGCGAGACCGGTTCCGGCAAGGAGGCCTTCGCCAAGGCCGTGCACCTGGCCGGCCCGCGCGCGGAACAGGCGTTCGTCGCGCTGAACTGCGCGGCGATCCCGGAAACCCTGATCGAGAGCGAACTGTTCGGTTATCGCGGCGGCAGCTTCACCGGCGCGCGCAAGGAGGGCATGCGCGGCAAGTTGCAGCAGGCTGACGGCGGCACCCTGTTCCTCGACGAGATCGGCGACATGCCGCTGGCCTTGCAGACCCGCCTGCTGCGGGTGCTGGAAGAGCGTCGGGTAGTACCGCTGGGCGGCGAGCCAGAGGATGTCGACGTGCGCCTGATCAGCGCTACCCACCGCGACCTGGCCGAGCTGGTCGCCGATGGACGCTTCCGCGAGGATCTCTACTACCGCCTCAATGGCATGGTCGTGAGCCTGCCGCCGCTGCGCGAGCGCAGCGACCGCGAGGAGCTGCTGGACTACCTGCTGGCCGAGGAAGCCAGGGGCCAGCGCATCCAGCTCGACGGCGAGGTTCGCCAGGGCCTGCTGGCCTACCGCTGGCCGGGCAACGTCCGGCAGATGCGCACGGTGCTACGGACCCTGGTGGCACTCTGCGAGGACGGCCGGGTCGGCCTGCGCGACCTGCCCGCGGATATCCGCCAGGCCCTGGCGGCGCTGCCGCCCGCCGCAGCGGCGCCCGCCCCGGCCGCGGGCAACAGCCTGGACGACGCCGAGCGAGCCGCGTTGCTGGCGGCGCTGGACGGCCAGCGCTGGCACGTGAGCCGGGTGGCCGAGCAACTGGGGATCAGCCGCAACACCCTGTATCGCAAGCTGCGCCGGCACGGCCTGGTGCGCGGCCAGGCCTGACGGGCGGGACGTCTCCAGGCGGGCCGCCGCGAGGCCGGCGGGAACCCCGCCGACGCCGCGTCGTCTGATGCCGCGACGCCGGGCGGCCGGCGCCTCCGCTGTGCTAATCTGCCGCCCATTCACAGCGCCTTCGACGGCTTGATCTGCAGGAGTCTGCATGCACATCCACGTACTCGGCATCTGCGGGACCTTCATGGGCTCGCTGGCCGTGCTGGCCAAGGAACTGGGCCACCGGGTGACCGGTTCCGACGCCAACGTCTACCCCCCCATGAGCACCCAACTGCAAGCCCAGGGCATCGAGCTGATGCAGGGCTACGATCCGGCCCACCTGGAGCCGGCGCCGGACCTGGTAGTGATCGGCAACGCCCTGTCGCGCGGCAATCCGGCGGTGGAGCATGTCCTGAACAAGGGCCTGCCCTACGTTTCCGGCCCGCAGTGGCTGGCCGACCACGTGCTGCAAGGACGCTGGGTGCTGGCGGTGGCCGGTACCCACGGCAAGACCACCACCACCAGCATGCTCGCCTGGGTTCTGGAGCACGCCGGCATGAGCCCGGGCTTCCTGATCGGCGGGGTGCCGCAGAACTTCGGGGTTTCGGCGCGCCTGGGCGGTACGCCGTTCTTCGTCGTCGAGGCCGACGAGTACGACAGCGCCTTCTTCGACAAGCGCTCGAAGTTCGTTCATTACCGCCCGCGCACGGCGATCCTGAACAACCTGGAATTCGACCACGCGGATATCTTCCCCGACCTCGCGGCCATCGAGCGGCAGTTCCACCATCTGGTGCGCACCGTGCCGGGCGAGGGCCTGATCATTCGCCCGAGCGCCGAGAAAGCCCTGGAGCGCGTACTCGGGATGGGCTGCTGGACCCCGGTGCAGACCACCGGCGAAGGCGGCCAGTGGCAGGCGCGCCTGCTCGCCGAGGACGGCTCGCGCTTCGAGGTCCTGTTCGACGGCATCGTCCAGGGCGAGGTGGACTGGCCGCTGACCGGCCTGCACAACGTCGCCAACGCCCTCGCCAGCCTGGCGGCGGCGCGCCATGTCGGCGTGATGCCCAGCCAGGGCGCGGCGGCGCTCAGCGAGTTCCGCAACGTCAAGCGGCGCATGGAGAAGGTCGCGGAGGTCCGGGGCGTGACCCTCTACGACGACTTCGCCCACCATCCGACCGCCATCGCCACCACCCTCGACGGCCTGCGCAAGCAGGTTGGCGCCGATACCCAGGTGATCGCCATCGTCGAGCCGCGTTCCAACTCGATGAAGCTCGGCGCTCATCGCGACGGCCTGCCGGACAGCGTGCGCCAGGCCGACCAGGTGCTCTGGTACGCGCCGCCGAACCTGGGCTGGGACCTGGCCGCCACCGCCGCGCAATGCGCGATACCGTCGCAGGTCTGCGATACCCTGGAGGCGATCATCGAGCAGGTGCGCCAGCAGGCCAGGCCCGGCGCGCAAGTGGTGATCATGAGCAACGGCGGCTTCGGCGGCTTGCACGGCAAGCTGGCCGCGGCGCTGGCCGAGTGAGGGGCGCGATGAGCGGTCCGGAACGCATTACCCTGGCGATGACCGGCGCCTCCGGCGCCCAGTACGGCCTGCGCTTGCTCGATTGCCTGGTGCAGGAAGAGCGCGAGGTGCACTTCCTGATCTCCAAGGCCGCGCAACTGGTGATGGCCACCGAGACCGACGTGGCCCTGCCGGCCAAGCCGCAGGCGATGCAGGCCTTCCTCACCGAATATTGCGGTGCCGCCGCCGGACAGATCCGCGTGTTCGGCCAGAACGACTGGATGGCGCCGCCGGCCTCCGGCTCCAGCGCGCCCAATGCCATGGTGATCTGCCCTTGTTCCACCGGCACCCTGTCGGCGGTCGCCACGGGGGCCTGCAACAACCTCATCGAGCGCGCCGCCGATGTCGCCCTGAAGGAGCGCCGGCCGCTGGTGCTGGTGCCGCGCGAGGCGCCGTTCTCCAGTATCCACCTGGAAAACATGCTCAAGCTGTCCAACCTCGGCGCGGTGATCCTGCCGGCGGCGCCGGGCTTCTACCACCAGCCGCAATCGGTGGAGGACCTGGTGGACTTCGTCGTCGCGCGAATCCTCAACACCCTGGGGATTCCCCAGGACATGCTGCCGCGCTGGGGGGAACAGCACCTTGTCAGCGACGAGTAGGGTGCTGCTACTGGTCCTGGCGGTGCAGTTGGGCGGTTGCGCCACCGTGCGCACCCTGGATGCGGCCAAGCCAGGGGCGCCGGTGGTCTACGCCGGCACCCGGCTGGACTGGTACAGCCTGCACGGCGGCTGCTGCCCGATGGAACGCTTCGGCGCGGAGGCGCCGGCCCATCCGGGGCTCGACCTGCCGGGCAGCGCGCTGCTGGACACCCTGTTGCTGCCGTTCTCGCTGGCCACCGCCATCGGCCTCAACCTCGGCGTCAGCGGCGGCATGTAGGGCGGGACCCGCCCGCGGCTCATTTCCCCAGCTTGCGCAATTCGTCGGACTCGACGATGCGCACGCCCTTGCCTTCCTCCAGCGCCAGGCGCCAGAGCGCGCGGGCCAGGTCGCAGGCCTCGATGCCGTGGTACTTGCCGGGAAGGATGCGGGCGATCGGCGCGGCGAGGATCTCGGCCAGGCGGAATTCCTCGCGCGGGCCGAACAGCAGCGATGGCCGGGCGATGGTCAGCTGTGGCCAGCCCTGTTCCTGCAGGGCCTGCTCCAGTTCGCCCTTGACCCGGTTGTAGAAGATCGACGACTTGGCGTCGGCGCCCAGGGCGCTGACCACCAGGTAATGCCGGGCGCCCATCTCCAGCGCGCGCTTGCCCACCGCCAGCGGCAGGTCGAAATCGACCGCGCGGAAGGCCTCCTCCGAGCCGGCTTCCTTGATCGTGGTGCCGAGGCAGCAGAAGGCGGTATCGATGCTGCCGTTGAGTTGCGGCAGCAGCTCGGCCAGCGGGCCGACCGGGTTGTCCAGCCGCGGATGCTCGGCCAGCGCCTTGCGGGCAGGGGCGATGACCTTGGCCAGGGTCGGCTCGCTCAATATCCGATCCAACAGGTGCTCGCCGGTAAGACCGGTCGCGCCGGCGAGCAGAACGCGCTTGGGCGTCGAGTGCATGTGTGTTTCTCCCCTTCCACACCAATGAGCGTAGTGCGCGGCGTATCTATTTGCCCGCCGCGCCCTCGCCGGTTTTTCCTTCCCGGGACGCGAGCGCGCGCTCGGCTTGCTGCCCCCGCAGCGTCCGCCAGTGCGCGAGCACGCGTTCCGGTAACCAGGCTTGCGGTTCCGAAGCTTCGAAACCTTCCTCCTTCTCCCTTTGACGCACTTCCTCTTTCGCCAGTTCGAACGCTTTGGACAGATCGTCGGTGCGGTTCAGCGCATTGGCCAGCAAGGCGCGGCCGAAATAGGTGAAGTCGGCGTCGTCGGAACAGCCGAACGAGACCCGGTCGGCACGCGCGGCGGTCAGGATCAGGGTACGTTCGTCTTTCAGCGGCGGGATGAAGCCCCCGCTGTAGCAGGCCGATACCACCAGCACCTTGTCGCGCTGGCGCAGCGGCGCGAGCAGTTCGGCCAGTTCCGCGGCCGGCAGGTCGCCGAGGTTCAGGCCGGGCATGTCCAGGGCCAACTGGTGGTCGCTGGAGCCGTGGCTGGTCAGGTAGATGAAGACCAGGTCTTCCGGCCCGCTGCGTTCGGCCAGGGTGCGCACGGCGCGGGACAGGCTTTCCCGGGTAGCCAGCGGGCGGTCGCCGAAGTGGTCGCGGTGGTTGACCAGGCGAATCACGCCACGAGCGGCGAAACGCTGGCCGAGCAGGTCGCCGGCGTAATCGGCCTCGCGCAGGAACACGCCCTGGCGGCCATCGCCGCCCAGGCTCAGGGCATAGAGTTCGCTGGCCGGCGTCGAGGCCGGGATCTTGCGCAGTTCTTCGTCGAGCAGGCGACCCTGGGCCAACAGGCCGATTTCCAGGGTGTCGGGCAGGGCCTTGCCGGCGGCGTCGCGGATGCGCTTGCCGTCGGCCCAGAGTCCCTGCTCACGGCTGCCGCCGGCGCGGTCCAGGGTGCCTTGGCCGGCATAGGCGCCAGCGGCGAAGCCGCCTTCGTAGCGGGTGCCGTCCAGTTGTTCGAGCAGGCCCTGGCCATGGAAGCGCCAGAACTGGAAACCGCCGCGGTAGCGGCTGCCGTCGGCGCCGAGAAGCTCGCCGGGGCCGTTCAGCGCGCCTTCGCTGAAGCGGCCGATCCAGACATCGCCGCTGGCGCTTTCGTAGCGTCCCTGGCCATGGAACTGGTTGTCCTTGAACTGGCCGACGTAGCGGTCGCCATCGGGCCCGCTCCAGCGCCCCTTGCCGTTCAGTTGCCCGTCGCGGAAGGTACCGGCGTACTGGTGGCCCTGGCTGTCGCTGAAGCTGCCTTCACCTTCCAGGCGACCCTGGCGGAAGCTGCCCTGGTAGCGGCTGCCATCGCTGCCGTCCAGCGTGCCCTGGCCGCTGTACAGGCCCTTGCGGAAACCGCCGCGGTAGCGAGTGCCCTGTTGTTCCAGGCTGCCTTCGCCATCGAACAGGCCCTGGCGGAAGCCGCCCTGGTAGACACTGCCATCGGCCATCGCCAGGCGTCCCTGACCGTCGAACAGGCCGGCCGCGAAGCCACCGCTGTAGCGGCTGCCGTCGGCGCCTTGCCAGGTGCCATGGCCGTGCAGCAGGCCATGCTCGAAGCGGCCGGCGTACCAGGCGCCGTTGTCGTAGTCCAGCCGGCCCTGGCCTTCCAGGCGCCCGTCCACCAGCTCGCCGCGATAGCGCGCGCCGTCCGGCAGGCGCGCATCGGCCGGGAGCAGCGGTTCGCCCTCGCCGCAGGCGGCGAGCAGGATGACCAGGGCGGAGCAGAGCGAGAGAGACCTGGCGGGGCGAAGCATGCGGCGTTCCCGATGAGTGGTTCGGTCCGAGGGTGAAGGGGAGACAGTGTGGCGGAAAAATCGTTGCCTGGCAGTAGGGTATTTCCCTGCCGGCCCAGAGCGCCCCCGCGAGCGGGGGCTTTTGGAAGGGGGGAGAGGGGCGCGAAGGCGCCTGGCCGTCAAGCGAACGGCAGCGCTCGCTGGGGCGGGCTCAGACGAAGCAGAGGCTGAGGGTCTCGGCGATGTAGGCGGGTTTCTCCTGGCCTTCGATCTCCAGGGTGGCGCGCGCCTTGATCAGCCACTGGCCGGGATTCTTCTCGTTGACGTCGAGCAGGGTCAGGCCCAGGCGGACCCGCGAGCCGACCCGCACCGGCTGGATGAAGCGCACCGTATCGAGGCCGTAGTTGACCGCCATCTTCAGTCCTTCGGGAAGCACCAGCAGGCCTTCCATCAGCTTCGGGATCAGCGACAGGGACAGGAAACCGTGGGCGATGGTGCCGCCGAAGGGCGTCTTCGCCGCCTTCTCCGGATCGACGTGGATGAACTGGTGGTCGCCGGTGCATTCGGCGAACTGGTCGACCCGCTCCTGGTCGATGGTGAGCCATTCGGAATGGCCGAGATCCTTGCCGACATAGTCCTTGAGCGCTGCTACGGGTACGAATGGCATAAGTCCTCCGGGAGGATGGCTGTTGTTCTCATGGTGCAGGAAGATCAGCACGCGTTGGCGACCGGGTCAAGAAACCATCGGCCTGGCGAATATCGCGTCATGCGGTGCCGCGACTGCGACTGATGGATAGGCGAGGAGCGTGCCAATGTCCCGGCGGGCTGGGCATAATGGTCGGCCCTTGCTGGAGGTGCCCATGTTGCTTCGTGGTCTGACCTGGCTGGTGCTGTTCCAGTTGCTCGGCACAGGTCTGAACGTTCTGTTGTTGCCCATGCTGCCCGGTCCGATCATCGGCCTGGTGCTGCTGTTCGGTTATTTCCTGGCGCGTGGCGAGGTCGGCAAGCCGGTCAACGAGGCGGCCGGCTCGTTGCTGCGCTACCTGCCGCTGCTGCTGGTGCCGGCGGCGGTCGGGGTGATGGCCTATGCGCGGGAGATCGCCGCCGACTTCTGGGCCATCGTCGGCGCGCTGGTACTGTCGCTGCTGCTGTCGTTCCTGTTCGCCGGCTGGATGATGCAGAAGCTCATCGATCGCCAGCAACGTCGCCGGGAGGAGTCCTGATGGCCTGGCAGGCCGCCCTCGAGGCGGTGATCCACCATCCGCTGTTCGGCGTCGGCGTGACCCTGGGCGCCTACCAGTTGGCCCTGGCCGCCTATGAACGGACCCGCTGGGTGTTCCTGCAGCCGGTGCTGGTGTCGATGCTGGTGGTGATCGGCGTACTGCTGCTTTGCGGCATCGACTACGACGAATACAGTGCCAGCGCCAAGGTCCTGACCATTCTCCTCGGCCCCGCCACGGTGGCCCTGGCGGTGCCGCTGTTCCTCAACCTGCGGCGTATCCGCCAATTGTTCTGGCCGACCCTGCTGACCCTGGTGGTCGCCGGTACGCTGGCGACGGTGCTGGGCATCGCATTCGGCTGGTTGTTCGGTGCCGAGCCGCGGATGCTGATGAGCATGGCGCCGAAGTCGGTGACCTCGCCGATCGCCATGCTGGTGGCCAGCCAGATCGGCGGCGTGGCGGCGCTGGCCGCCGTGTTCGTACTGATCACCGGGGTACTCGGGGCGATCCTCGGGCCGGAGCTGCTGCGCGCCATCGGTGTCCGGCACCCCGCCGCGCAGGGCATGGCGCTGGGCATGACGGCCCACGCGGTGGGCACTTCGCGGGCCTTGCAGGAAGGCGAGGAGTGTGGTGCCTTCGCCGCCCTGGCGATGAGCCTGATGGGCGTTGCCACCGCAGTGCTGCTACCGTTGGCGGTAGCGCTGGTTGCCTGACGATGCCCGAGGAGTCGCGATGAAGTTGCCGTTGTTTCCCCTCAACGCCGTGCTGTTCCCCGGTTGCCGCCTGGACCTGCAGATCTTCGAGGCGCGCTACCTGGACATGATCAGCCGCTGCATGAAGCAGGGCACCGGTTTCGGCGTGGTGACCATCGGCGAAGGGCGGGAGGTCGGCGAAGCGCCGAGCCGCCTGGCGATGGTCGGCTGCGAGGCCTCGGTCCGCGACTGGCAGCAGCGCCCGAACGGCCTGCTGGGCATCCGCGTGGAGGGCGGTCGGCGTTTCCAGGTGCTGTCGGTGGAGGTCCAGGCCGACCAGCTCAGCGTTGGCGAGATCGAGTGGTTCGAAGACCTGCCGGAGCAACCCCTGACCTACGAACACAACGATCTCGCCGCGTTGCTCAGCGTGCTGGCCGAGCATCCGATGGTGGCCGCGCTGGAGATGGGCGGCGAGCCCGGCGGCCAGCAGGACCTGGCCAACCAGTTGGCCTACCTGCTGCCGTTCGATACCGAACGCAAGCTCGAACTGCTCGCCCTGCCCGACGCGCAGATGCAACTGGCGCGGATCCAGGTGCTGCTGGAGCACCTGCAGGGCGAGTTGGGTATCGACTGAACGCCAACCCTCACAGCGGCCGGTAGCGCGCAATGGCTTCCGGCAGGGCCCAGCCGGCGGCGATCGCCAGGGTCGCCACGCAGACCGGCAACAGCAGCCACCAGACCCGTTGCGGCAGCGCCGGCAGCGACTCGCGGCGCTGGCTCAGCCACAGGCTGGCGGCGCAGACCGTAGTGGCGAGCAGGGCGCCGGCGACGATGTCCGACGGCCAGTGCACGCCAAGGTAGACCCGCGACAGGGCGATGCTCAGCGACGGGATCACCGCCAGCAGTACCCAGGTCAGGCGCCAGCGCGGCGGTTGCTGGCGGCTGGCGAGGACGCCCAGGGTGAGGAAGAAGGCGAAGGACGCCGAGCTGTGTCCGCTGGGGAAGCTGAAGCTGCTCAGCGGTTCGGCCAGCACTTCCGGGCGGGCGCGGGCGAACAGGGTCTTCAGGGTCTGGTTGGCCAGCGCGGTACCCACCAGGGTGCCGATGGCGAAGATGGCCGGACGCCATTGCCGGGTCAGCAGGAGGATACCGCCGAGCAGCGCGCCGGCGATGAACTGGGTGCGGAAATCGCCGAGCCGGGTGACCACCACCATCACCGGGTTCAGGTCGGCGTTGCGATGCTCCTGGACCAGCGTCATCAGGCCCTGGTCGAGGTCCTGGAGGTACGGCCAGGCGACGGTCATCGCCAGCAGCAGGACCAGGCTCAGCGCGGCCGCCACAGCGGTTGCCCAGCGTTTGCGTCGCAGGCTGGCCTGGACTACCACACCGACCAGCACCGCCAGGCAGGCCGCGACGATCCCGGCTTCGCTCCAGAAGCCTTCCGGCAACGGCAGGCGCAGGGCTGCGCCGGTGGCCCAGCCGGGCAACAGGTAGGCGACCGCCCAGCCGGCGGCGGCGATCAGCGAAACGCCGAGAAAACGGCCGAACGGCATGTCGAGCATGCCGGCGACCATCGGCAGCATCGGCCGCAGGGCGCCGATGAAGCGGCCGACTAGCAGGCTGGCGATACCGTAGCGCTCGAAGTACACCTCGGCGGCGGTGATCCACTGCGGATGGCTGCGCAGGCCGGGCAGGCGGCGGATGTTCTGGTGGAAGCGGCGGCCGATCCAGTACGAGCTGAGGTCGCCCAGCACCCCGCCGGCGTAGGCCAGCAGCAGGGTTTCGCCGAGGCTGAGGGCGCCGCTGCCAGCGATCACCGCGACGCCGAACAGCAGCACCACGCCGGGCAGGACGATGCCGACGATGGCCGCGCATTCGAGGAAGGCGATGAGGAAGATGGCCATCCCCAGCCACTCGGGGTTGGCGGCCATCCAGGCGTTGAAGCTGTCGAGACTCATTGCAGGTGCGGGTCCTGGTGTCCGAGTAGATGATAGTCGCGCCCGGCGACCTGGCCGCGGCGCAGTGGGTTGCGGGTGCAGAAGGCGGCGAAGGCGGCATCGACGAAACGGTACGGCAGGTGTTCGTCGCGCCCCTTCGGAATGCCCAGCCGAGCGGCCTGGATTACCTGGCTGGGGCGCTCGCCGACATCGTCGACGAACAGTCGCTGCGGATCGAAGCGCTGTGCGTCCCACTCCGGCACCTTCAGCCCCATGGCCTTGCACAGCAGGGTCTGGCCGGCGCACAGGCGGCCGATCTCGCGGGGCCGGCCCTGGCTGTCCGGGTTCAGGCTCTGCATCCGCTCCAGCGCCGGGTGGTCGCTGATGCGATCCAGCCAGGGATGGCCGGACTTGATCAGCACCGCATTGCCCGGCCCGCCGGCGCTGAAGTTCAGCGAGTCGCCGCCGCGCGCGTAATACATATAGATGTGCCCGCCGTCGAGGAACAGTGCCTTGCGCTTCTCGGTGTAGCCGAGCGAGGCGTGGCTGCCTTTCTCCTCCAGGTAGTAGGCCTCGGTCTCGATGATTCGCGCCGCCAGCCAGAGATTGCCCTGGCGATGGCGGATCACCTTGCCCAGCAGCTCGCGGGCGACCAGCAACGCATCGCGGTCGAAGAAGGTGTCGGGGAGTGGCCGGGCGTCGGGCCAGGGCAAACTAAGGATGGGATCGCGGGACATGGGATTGTCGCTGGGACCATGGCAGTCATAGGCTGGCGAATGATAACAACAAGAGCCTGAATCATGGTTGAACGAGAGCGTGTCGACAGTGCCCACATCACGCCCAGCGCCCATTACACCGGCTACGTCTGGTTCCGCCATCGACTCGCCGAACCGGCCTTCGCCACCGTCTTCGGCCGCTGGGTACACGGCTTCGTCGCGCCGATCAACTGGGGCGCGCAGCTCGGTTTCGGGCTGAACATCGAGGATTTCCTGTTACAAAGACACCTCATGATCGACGCGCGCCTGACCCAGGCCGTCGAACGCGAGGGAGTGGTCCAGGTGGTGGAAATGGCCTGCGGACTCTCGCCGCGCGGGCGACGCTTCCGGCAACGCTATCCACAGTTGCGCTACCTGGAGGCCGACCTGCCGCCGATGGCCGCGCGCAAGGCGGCGCTGCTTCGCGAGCAGGGTTGGCTGGGCCCGGAGCACGCGGTGGCGGCTGTGGATATCCTCGCCGAGGACGGCGAGCGCAGCCTCGCCGCGCTGTTCGCCGGGCTCGACCGCGAGCGCCCGCTGGTGGTGATCACCGAAGGGCTGGTGAACTATTTCCAGCGCCCGGTGATCGAGGCCTTCTGGAGTCGCCTGGCGACCGAACTTAAACGCTTCCCCCAGGGCACCTACCTGACCGACCTCTATCCCGATCTCCGCGAGCACCCGCGCTACCGGCAGATCCGCTGGGGAGTGGGGATCATCGGGCGGCTGACGCGGGGAAGCTATCCGTTGCACTACCGCAATGCCGCGGAAATCGAGGCGGCCTTCGCCCGCTGCGGCTTTGCCTCCACCCTGGTGCTCGACCCGCAGCGCGAAGGCGCCGCCCTGGGCTTGCCGCAGGGACGCCTGCCGAGCCTGGTGCGGGTGATCGAAAGCCGCACGGCATAGCCGCCTCTCAGGCGACCTCCGCTCGCTGCCAGGCGGCGAGGAGGTCGGCCAGTCCGGCGCTGGCCGCCGGATCGGAGTGCGGGAAGATGAAGGCGAAGCCGCCGGCGGTCGAACGCAGGGGCAGGATGTCCAAGTCCGCCAGGCCGTCGTAGCACAACCGCCAGCCGCGTTGCGGGCGGGATTCGGGCAGCTCGGCGTGCAGCCGCCCGCCGAAATAGCCGAGTTCCACCAGTTCCGCCGCATAGACGCCGAGCTGCGGATGTTCCAGCCGAGCGTGCGCCTGGGCTGGCCGATGGCGGACCTCGAAGCGTCGCTCCAGGCCGAGCAGGCGCGTGCGCGGGATCCGCGTGCTGCCCTCGGCGCGCTCCGGCAGCGCCTCGCCGCGCAGGAACGGGCCGTAGAGCCGGGCGCAGGCCTCGCGTCGTTCGAACTGGGCAAGATGGTCGGCGTCGTGGATCAGGGCGAACTCGGCGTTCCCGCAGGCATGGGCGAACACCGCATGTTCCCAGGGCTGGGTGAAATGGTCGTACTCGCCGGCGAGCACCAGGGTCGGGCAGGTCGGGTGCCGCTCGAAGCCGCCGAAGGCCAGCAGGCGCCGGCTATTCTGCCGGTAGCGTTCGATCTCCGCCGCGGTCAGGCGTTGCAACTGGCGCAGCATGGCCTTGCGAAACACCGGGGAGACGCCGGTACGTTCCAGCTGTAGCGGGTTGATCAGGCCGGTCAGTACGCCGTGGGCGAAGGCGCTCTGGTCGCCCACGTCGAGCCGGGCCAGGGCTTCTCCCAGCAGCAGCCGCGCACCGGGGCGGCCGAATGCGGTGATGCCGGCCAGTAGCAGGCGCGCGCAGCGGCGCGGATGGCGGGCGGCGAACAGCGCGGCCAGGGCCGAGCCGTAGGACAGGCCGATGGGCATCAACGGCGGCAGGCCGAGCCGTTCGGCGAAGGCCGCGATCAGGTCGGCGAGGTCTTCCAGGCTCAGTTCCGCCGCCAGTTGCAGGTTGCCGCCCTGGCTCGGCAGGTCGAGCAGGATCACCGGGTGCTCGGCGAGCAGTTCGCTGACCTCGCCGGCGAACGAGCGGAAGCTCTGGAAGGCGCCGCCCAGCAGGAGCACCGGCGGGCACGGGTCGTCGGCGCGGGCGGCGAAGGCCTGGTAGCGCAGTTGCCAGCCGTCTAGAAAGAGGATATCCGGTTCGCTGCTCAGCGACTGCGCGCTGTAGTCGGTACGGTAGCGCATGGTGAGGCCCCGCAGTGTGTGCGTCGTTATTGTTGTTCTGCCGAGCGGGTGCCGGTGGGTGGCAGCGGCCAGGCTCGCTTCGAAGGTAAACAGAGGTAGCAATTTTGTTTACCTATCCTTCGGCCGGCGCCTGCGCCCGGGTGTCACCGTCTCGCGCACAGGCCCAGGCGCAGCGGGGCCGCCGCGTTACCGCCGGGGGCCGCGGAACGCACTGTCTACCGACCGGCTGTTGCGGCTGGGCGCGCCGGGGCTGGCTCGCTATAATCGCGCATTTCCCTGACGCCAGATGCCGAGACCATGACCGAGTCCGTCCTCGACTATATGAGCCGCCTGGGCCGCGATGCCCGCGCCGCCTCGCGGTTGCTCGCGCGCGCCGCCACCGCGCAGAAGAACCGCGCCCTGCTGGCCGCGGCCGATGCGCTGGACGCCGCCCGCGCGGAGTTGTCCCACGCCAACGAGCAGGACCTCGCCGCCGGCCGCGCCAATGGCCTGGAGCCGGCGATGCTGGACCGCCTGGCGCTGACCCCGGCGCGCATCGACGACATGATCGAGGGCCTGCGCCAGGTCGCCACGCTGCCCGACCCGATCGGCGAGATCCGCGACATGCGCTATGTGCCCTCGGGCATCCAGATCGGCAAGATGCGCGTGCCGTTGGGCGTGGTCGGGATCATCTACGAGTCGCGGCCGAACGTGACCATCGACGCCGCCAGCCTGTGCCTGAAGTCCGGCAACGCGACCATCCTGCGCGGCGGCTCCGAGGCGATCCACTCCAACCAGGCGATCGCCCGCTGCATCCAGCAGGGCCTGGCCGAGGCCGGCCTGCCGGCCGCCGCCGTGCAGGTGGTGGAAACCACCGACCGCGCCGCGGTCGGCGCGCTGATCAGCATGCCCGAATACGTCGACGTGATCGTCCCGCGCGGCGGCAAGGGCCTGATCGAGCGCATCAGCCGCGAGGCCAAGGTGCCGGTGATCAAGCACCTGGACGGCATCTGCCACGTCTACATCGATGTCGCCGCCGACCTGGACAAGGCGATTCGCGTCGCCGACAACGCCAAGACCCAGCGCTATGCACCGTGCAACACCATGGAGACGCTGCTGGTGCATGCCGGCATCGCCGAGCAGGTGCTGCCGCCGCTGGCCACGATCTACCGCGAGAAGGGCGTGGAACTGCGCGGCGACGCCGCGACCCGCGCGCTGCTCGGCGCAGACGTGCTGGAGGCTACCGAGGAGGACTGGCGTACCGAGTACAACGCGCCGATCCTGTCGATCCGCATCGTCGACGGGCTGGACGCGGCGATCGAGCACATCAACACCTACGGCTCGCAGCACACCGACGCGATCATTACCGAGAACTTCAGCGATGCGCGGCGTTTCCTCGCCGAAGTGGATTCCGCTTCGGTGATGGTCAACGCCTCGACCCGCTTCGCCGACGGCTTCGAGTACGGCCTCGGTGCCGAGATCGGGATTTCCACCGACAAGCTGCACGCCCGCGGCCCGGTCGGCCTGGAAGGCCTGACCAGCGAGAAGTACGTCGTCTTCGGCGACGGTCACGTGCGCACCTGATGGGCAAACGTATCGGCCTGTTCGGCGGCACTTTCGACCCCGTGCATATCGGACATATGCGCAGCGCCGTGGAAATGGCCGAGCAGTTCGCCCTCGACGAACTGCGCCTGCTGCCCAATGCGCGGCCGCCGCACCGGGAAACCCCGCAGGTGTCGGCCGCGCAGCGGTTGGCGATGGTCGAGCGGGCGGTGGCGGGAGTCGAGCGATTGACGGTCGATCCCCGCGAACTGCAGCGCGACAAGCCGTCCTACACCATCGACACCCTGGAGTCGGTGCGGGCGGAGCTGGCGGCCGACGACCAGTTGTTCATGCTGATCGGCTGGGATGCCTTCTGCGGCTTGCCGACGTGGCACCGCTGGGAGGCGTTGCTGGATCACTGCCACATCGTCGTGTTGCAGCGTCCGGATGCCGACAGCGAGCCGCCGGAGTCGCTGCGCGACCTGCTGGCGGCGCGGAGCGTGGCCGACCCGCAGGCCCTGAAAGGGCCGGGCGGGCAGATCACCTTCGTCTGGCAGACGCCGCTGGCGGTGTCCGCCACCCAGATCCGTGCGCTGCTGGGTGCCGGGCGCTCCGTGCGTTTCCTGGTGCCGGACGCGGTATTGAACTACATCGAGGCGCACCACCTGTATCGTGCGCCACACTGATAAAGAAACAGAGACCGACTCAATGCAAACCGAACAACTCGTCCAAGTGGCCATCGATGCCCTGGAAGATCTCAAGGCCCAGGACATCGTGACCCTCGATGTGCGGGACAAGACCAGCGTCACCGATTACATGGTGATCGCCTGCGGCAGTTCCAGCCGCCAGGTCAAGTCGCTGGCCGACAACGTCCTGACCAAGGCCAAGGAAAACGGCGTCAAGCCCCTGGGCAGCGAAGGCCTGGAGTCCGGCGAATGGGCGCTGCTCGACCTGGGCGACGTGGTGGTCCATGTGATGCTCCCGGCGACCCGCCAGTTCTACGACCTGGAGCGCCTGTGGCAGGGCGCCGAGCAGAGCCGCGCCCAGCACCAGCCGGAAGAGTGACGCCGGCATGCGGTTGCGCCTGATCGCGGTTGGCTCGCGCATGCCTCGCTGGGTCGAGGAAGGCTGGCAGGAATACGTCAAGCGCCTGCCGGCCGAGCTGTCCCTCGAACTGGTGGAGATCCCGCTCAACACCCGCGGCAAGAACGCCGACGTGGCGCGCCTGATCCGTCAGGAAGGCGAGGCCATGCTGGCGCGCGTGCAGCCGGGGGAACGGGTGGTGACCCTGGAGGTCGAAGGTCGGCCCTGGAGCACCGAGCAACTGGCTCGCGAACTGGATCGCTGGCGTCTCGACGCACGCACCGTGAATCTCATGGTCGGCGGCCCGGAAGGGCTGGCGCCGGAGGTCTGCGCGCGCAGCGAGCAGCGCTGGTCGCTGTCGCCGTTGACGCTGCCGCACCCGTTGGTGCGGATCCTGGTCGGCGAGCAGATCTACCGGGCCTGGACCGTATTGTCCGGGCACCCCTACCACAAATAGTCCCCAGTCCCGATGCCGCAGCCGATCCACCTGAAAGACCACGAGAAAGACGCCCGCCTGGTGCGTCGGCGCGTCATCGTCGGGGCGGTGGCGGTGGTCTTGCTGACCCTGGTGCTGGTGGCGCGCATGTACCACCTGCAGGTGACCCAGTACGAGTACCATTCGACGCTGTCGGAGAACAACCGGGTCCATGTGCAGCCGATCCCGCCGACCCGCGGGATCATCTTCGATCGCAACGGCGTGATCATCGCCGACAACCGGCCGAGCTTCAGCCTGACCATCACCCGCGAACGCACCGAGGACCTGCAGAAGACCCTCGACACGCTGGTGGAGATCCTCGGCCTGACCGAGGACGACCGGGCCATCTTCGAGAAGCGCATGAAGCAGGGGCGGCGTCCGTTCGAGCCGGTTCCCATCATGTTCGAACTCAACGAGGAACAGATCGCCCGCATCGCGGTGAACCAGTTCCGCCTGCCGGGCGTCGACGTGGCGACCCAGTTCGTCCGCCACTACCCGCTGAAGGAGCACTTCGCCCATTCGGTCGGGTACGTCGGGCGGATCAACGAGCAGGAACTGAAGAACCTCGACCCGATCAACTACAGCGGCACCCACCATATCGGCAAGACCGGCATCGAGCGCTTCTATGAGAGCGAGCTGCATGGCACGGTTGGCTACGAGGAAGTCGAGACCAACGCCCGCGGGCGGGTGCTGCGGGTGCTCAAGCGCACCGACCCGATTCCCGGCAAGGACATCGTCCTGAGCATCGATAGCCGCCTGCAGGAGGCCGCCGAGAACGCCCTGGCCGGGCGGCGGGGCGCCATCGTGGCGATCCAGCCGTCCACCGGCGACGTGCTGGCGATGGTCAGCCAGCCGAGCTACGACCCCAACCTGTTCGTCACCGGCATCAGCTTCAAGGCCTATGCCGAGCTGCGCGACTCCATCGACCGGCCGCTGTACAACCGCGTCCTGCGCGGGCTCTATCCGCCGGGCTCGACGGTGAAACCGGCGGTGGCGCTGGCCGGCCTCGACGCCGGGGTGGTCACGCCGACCTCGCGGGTCTTCGACCCCGGCTACTACCAGTTGCCCAACTACGACCACAAGTACCGTAACTGGAACCGCTACGGCGATGGCTGGGTGAGCCTGGAGTCGGCGATCTACCGGTCCAACGACACCTATTTCTACGACCTCGCGCACAAGCTGGGGATCGACCGCCTGCACGCCTTCATGAGCCGCTTCGGCTTCGGCCAGAAAGTCGCCCTGGACATGTTCGGCGAAGCCGACGGGCTGATGCCCTCGCGCGAATGGAAGCGCAAGACCCGCCGCCAGGTCTGGTACCCGGGCGAGACCCTGATCCTCGGCATCGGCCAGGGCTACATGCAGGCGACGCCGATCCAACTGGCGCAGATGACCGCGCTGCTGGCCAACAAGGGCCACTGGATCCGCCCGCACCTGGCCAAAACAATCGACGGCCAGCCGCCGGTCGACCCCGACCCGATGCCCGACATCGTGCTGCGCGACCCGGCCAACTGGGACCGCGTCGACTACGGCATGCAGCAGGTGGTGCATGGCGCCCGCGGCACGGCGCGCAAGGTCGGCGCCACCTCGGCCTACCTGATCGCCGGCAAGAGCGGTACCGCCCAGGTGGTGGCGATCAAGCAGAACGAGCGCTACGACCGCTCCAAGCTGCTCGAGCGGCACCGCGACCACGCCCTGTTCGTCGGCTTCGCGCCGGCCAACAACCCGCAGATCGCGGTGGCGGTGATGGTGGAGAACGGCGAGTCCGGCTCCGGCGTCGCCGCCCCGGTGGTCAAGCAGGTGATGGACGCCTGGCTGCTCGACGAGCATGGCAAGCTCAAGGCCGAATACGCGGAACCCGTCGCGCCGCTCGCGGCGGCGGTGGCCAAGCCCGAACCCACGGCAGCCGAGCCGGAGGCGCCCGCCCTTGAACAGTAACTTCGACCGCACCCTGTCCAACGAAGACGTGATGCGCCGGCGCGCCAGCCTGTTGCAGCGCCTGCACATCGACGGGATTCTCCTGCTGCTGTTGCTGATCCTCGGCGCCACCGGCCTGTTCGTCCTCTATTCGGCGAGCGGCAAGAGCTGGGACATGCTGATGAAGCAGGCCACCTCGTTCGGCCTGGGACTGGGCATGATGGTGGTCATCGCCCAGATCGAACCGCGCTTCATGGCCCGCTGGGTGCCGCTGGGCTACCTGGTGGGGGTCGCGCTGCTGGTGGTGGTCGACGTGATCGGCCACGACGCCAAGGGGGCGACGCGCTGGATCAACATCCCCGGGGTGATCCGCTTCCAGCCCTCGGAGTTCATGAAGCTGCTGATGCCGATGACGGTGGCCTGGTACCTGTCCAAGCGCAACCTGCCGCCGGGGCTCAAGCACATGGTGATCAGCCTGGCGATCATCGTCACCCCGTTCGTGCTGATCCTGAAGCAACCCGACCTCGGCACCGCCATGCTGATCCTCGCTTCCGGCGGCTTCGTGCTGTTCGTCGGCGGCCTGCGCTGGCGCTGGATCGTCGGCGCGGTGTCGGCGGCGGTGCCGATCGCCGTGGCGATGTGGTTCTTCATCATGCACGACTACCAGAAACAGCGGGTGCTGACCTTCCTCGACCCGGAAAGCGACCCGCTGGGCACCGGCTGGAACATCATCCAGTCGAAGGCGGCCATCGGTTCCGGCGGGGTATTCGGCAAGGGCTGGCTGCTGGGCACCCAGTCGCACCTGGATTTTTTGCCGGAAAGCCACACCGACTTTATCATTGCGGTCCTCGGCGAGGAGTTCGGCCTGGTCGGCGTCTGCCTGCTGCTGGTGCTCTACCTGCTGCTGATCAGTCGTGGCCTGGTGATCACCGCCCAGGCGCAGACGCTCTACGGCAAACTGCTGGCCGGTGGCATCACCATGACGTTTTTCGTTTATGTCTTCGTGAATATCGGTATGGTGAGCGGGTTGTTGCCGGTGGTGGGGGTACCGCTGCCTTTCATTAGTTATGGCGGAACTTCGCTGGTTACCCTGTTGTCAGGGTTCGGGGTTCTGATGTCGATCCATACCCATCGGAAGTGGATCGCCCAGGTTTGAGACCAAGAGTGAAGAACGCAATGCAAGTACTGCGTACATGGGCGGCCAGGGGCGTCCAATGGGTCGGCGTAGCCGGCGTCATTGGCCTGTCCGGGGCGGCCCAGGCGGGGGACTACGACGGCTCGCCGCAAGTGGCCGAGTTCGTCAGCGAAATGACCCGCGACTACGGCTTCGCCGGAGAGCAGCTGATGGGGCTGTTCCGCGACGTGAACCGCAAGCAGTCGATCCTCGATGCGATCTCGCGCCCGGCCGAGCGGGTCAAACAGTGGAAGGAATACCGGCCGATCTTCATCAGCGACGCGCGCATCAGTCGTGGCGTCGACTTCTGGAACAAGCATGCCGAAGACCTGGCGCGGGCAGAGAAGGAATACGGCGTGCCGGCCGAGATCATCGTCTCGATCATCGGCGTGGAAACCTTCTTCGGCCGCAACACCGGCAGCTACCGGGTGATGGACGCGCTGTCCACCCTCGGCTTCGACTACCCGCCGCGGGCCGACTTCTTCCGCAAGGAGTTGCGCGAGTTCCTCCTGCTCGCCCGCGAACAGCAGGTCGACCCGCTCAGCCTGACCGGCTCCTACGCCGGCGCCATGGGCCTGCCGCAATTCATGCCGAGCAGCTTCCGCGCCTACGCGGTGGACTTCGACGGCGATGGCCACATCAATATCTGGAGCGACCCGACCGACGCCATCGGTAGCGTCGCCAGCTACTTCAAGCAGCACGGCTGGGTCACCGGCGAGCCGGTGGTCTCGGTGGCCGAGATCAACGACGAGAGCGCCGAGAGCGCGGTGACCAGGGGCGTCGACCCGACCATGAGCCTGGGCGAGCTGCGTGCCCGCGGCTGGCGCACCCACGATGCGCTGCGCGACGACCAGAAGGTCACGGCGATGCGTTTCGTCGGCGACAAGGGCATCGAGTATTGGGTCGGTTTGCCGAACTTCTACGTGATCACCCGCTATAATCGCAGCGCCATGTATGCCATGGCGGTTTATCAGCTGGCGGGCGAGATTGCCCGCGCGCGAGGTGCCCATTGAGCAAGCGTGTCCGCTCCTCCCTGATCCTGCCCGCCGTCTGCGGCCTCGGGCTGGCGGCCGTGCTGTTGAGCAGTTGCTCCAGCAAGGCGCCCCAGCAGCCGGCCAGGCAGGCGGGCATTTCCGGGCCGGGCGACTATTCCCGTCCGCATCGCGACGGCGCCCCCTGGTGGGACGTCGACGTGTCGCGGATCCCCGATGCGGTGCCGATGCCGCACAACGGTTCGGTGAAGGCCAACCCCTACACCGTGCTGGGCAAGACCTACTACCCGATGAACGATGCGCGGGCCTACCGGATGGTCGGCACCGCGTCCTGGTACGGCACCAAGTTCCACGGCCAGGCCACCGCCAACGGCGAGACCTACGACCTCTACGGCATGACCGCCGCGCACAAGACCCTGCCGTTGCCGAGCTACGTGCGGGTGACCAACCTGGACAACGGCAAGAGCGTGATCGTCCGCGTCAACGACCGCGGCCCGTTCTATTCCGACCGGGTCATCGACCTGTCCTTCGCCGCGGCGAAGAAGCTCGGCTATGCCGAGACCGGCACCGCGCGGGTCAAGGTCGAAGGCATCGACCCGGTGCAGTGGTGGGCCCAGCGCGGCCGGCCGGCACCGATGGTCCTGGCGCAGCCCAAGCAGGCGGTGGCCCAGGCCCCCGCTGCGACGCAAACTCAGGCGGTGGCGATGGCCCAGCCGATCGAGACCTACACCCCGCCGCCGGCGCAGCACGCGGCCGCCGTGCTGCCGGTGCAGATCGACTCAAAAAAAAACGCTTCATTACCAGCCGATGGCCTGTATCTCCAGGTGGGCGCCTTCGCCAACCCGGATGCAGCGGAGCTGCTGAAGGCCAAGCTGAGCGGCGTGACGGCTGCGCCGGTGTTTATCAGCTCGGTCGTACGCAACCAGCAGATTCTGCACCGGGTGCGGCTGGGACCGATCGGTTCGGCGGACGAGGTTAGTCGCACCCAGGACAGCATCCGCGTGGCCAACCTTGGCCAGCCGACGCTGGTACGCCCCGACTGAGCGCCTACTCACGCAGGGAATTCCCGCAAGGGATTGTTTGACCATTGGTAGAACCAGAGAGACGGATGAACATCACCACTATCGCGAAACGCTTGTCACTGCTTGTCCTGTTCATCGCCCCTACGGCTGGCTGGGCTGCTGAATCCATGGTTCCGGCGCCGCCGCAACTGGCCGCCAAGTCGTATGTCCTGATGGACGGCGAGAGCGGCCAGGTTCTGGTCGAGAACAACGGCGACCAGCGCCTGCCGCCGGCCAGCCTGACCAAACTGATGACCGCCTACATCGCCACCAAGGAGATCGAGGCCGGCCGCATCGGCGAGAACGACCTGGTCACCGTCAGCGAACATGCCTGGCGCACCGGCGGTTCGCGGATGTTCATCAAGGTCGGCAGCCAGGTCTCGGTGAGCGACCTGCTGCATGGCATCATCATCCAGTCCGGCAACGACGCCAGCGTCGCCCTGGCCGAGCATATCGCCGGCAGCGAAGACGCCTTCGCCGACATGATGAACACCACCGCGCAGAAGCTGGGCCTGACCAACTCCCACTTCATGGACGCCACCGGCCTGCCCAACCCGGACCACTATTCCTCCGCCCGCGACATGGCGGTGCTGGCCCGCGCGATCATCTACGGCGAGCCGAGCCACTACGCGATCTACGCGCAGAAGGAATTCCTCTGGAACAACATCAAGCAGCCGAACCGCAACCTGCTGCTGTGGCGCGACAAGACCGTCGACGGCCTGAAGACCGGCCACACCGACGAAGCCGGCTACTGCCTGGTGGCTTCCGCGGTACGCGACGGCCAGCGCATGATCGCCGTGGTGTTCGGCACCAACAGCGAGCAGGCCCGCGCCGCCGAGACCCAGAAGCTGCTGACCTATGGCTTCCGCTTCTTCGAAAGCCGCAACTTCTACAAGAAGGGCACCGAGCTGACCAAGGGCCTGGTCTGGAAGGGTTCCGAGCATGAAGTGAAAGCCGGCCTCGCCGAAGACCTGACCATGACCCTGCCGCGTGGCCAGATGCAGAAGCTGCAGGCCAGCATGGTCCTGGAGCCGCAACTGATGGCGCCGATCCAGCAGGGCCAGGTGATCGGCAAGGTGGAAGTGAAGCTGGACGACAAGGTCATCCGCAGCGCCGACCTGGTCGCCCTCAACGCCGTCGAGGAGGGTGGTTTCTTCCGCCGCCTGTGGGATAGCATCCGCCTGTTCTTCTACGGTTTGTTCAACTGACCGACCGGCGCCCGCCCGCTCACGAGGCCAGCGGGCGCCCGTCCCCGCGGACCACGGGTCCGCCGCCGCCATGACCGATACCCCTGACGTTCAACCCCCGAAAATCGAATTCCCCTGCGAGCGCTATCCGATCAAGGTGATCGGCGACGCCGGCGAAGGTTTCTCCGACCTGGTCGTGGAAATCATCCGGCGCCACGCGCCGGATCTCGACGTCGAGACCCTGGTGGTCCGCGACAGCAGCAAGGGGCGCTTCCTCTCGGTGCAGGTGCTGATCACCGCCACCGATGTCGACCAACTGCAAGCCATCCATAACGACCTGCGCGCGACCGGACGCGTGCACATGGTGCTCTGATGGGACTCGAGCTGGGCTTCCGTGAGCTCGGCGAGGTTCCCTACGAACCGACCTGGCATGCCATGCAGCGCTTCGTTGCCGAACGCGACAAATCGGTAATGGACGAAGCCTGGCTGTTGCAGCACCCTGCGGTCTTCACCCAGGGGCAGGCCGGCAAGGCCGAGCATGTGCTGTTCCCCGGCGACATCCCGGTGATCCAGGTGGATCGCGGCGGCCAGGTGACCTACCACGGCCCCGGCCAGTTGGTCACCTACCTGCTGCTCGATGTCCGCCGCCTGGGACTGGGCGTGCGCGAGCTGGTCAGCCGGATCGAGCAGAGCCTGATCGGCCTGCTGGCGTCCTATGACGTGCAGGCCGTGGCCAAGCCGGACGCGCCGGGTGTCTACGTCGACGGGGCGAAGATCGCCTCCCTCGGCCTGCGCATCCGCAACGGCTGTTCCTTCCATGGCCTGGCGCTGAACCTGGACATGGACCTGCGACCGTTCCAACGAATCAATCCCTGCGGCTACGCCGGGATGCCCATGACCCAACTGCGCGACCTGGTTGGGCCGGTGGATTTTGCCGAGGTGTGTACCCGATTGCGCGCTGAGCTCGTCTCACGCCTTGGCTACGCTGAACAGAAGACCCTTACGGGCGGGATCGAACTGACATGAGCACTGTTGTGGAGAAGTCCGGAGAAGCCAAGCCGGGCAAGGTGGAAGTCGGCGTGAAGCTGCGCGGCGCGGAAAAGGTCGCGCGGATTCCGGTGAAGATCATTCCCACCGAGGAACTGCCGAAGAAACCCGACTGGATCCGCGTGCGCATCCCGGTTTCCCCCGAGGTCGACCGCATCAAGCAACTGCTGCGCAAGCACAAGCTGCACAGCGTCTGCGAAGAGGCGTCCTGCCCGAACCTGGGCGAGTGCTTCTCCGGCGGCACCGCGACCTTCATGATCATGGGTGACATCTGCACCCGGCGCTGCCCGTTCTGCGACGTCGGCCATGGCCGGCCGAAGCCGCTGGACGTCGACGAGCCGACCAACCTGGCCATCGCCATCGCCGACCTGCGGCTGAAGTACGTGGTGATCACCTCGGTGGACCGCGACGACCTGCGCGACGGCGGTGCCCAGCACTTCGCCGACTGCCTGCGCGAGATCCGCAAGCTGTCGCCGGGGATCCAGCTGGAAACCCTGGTGCCCGACTATCGCGGTCGCATGGACATCGCCCTGGAGATCACCGCCAACGAGCCGCCGGACGTGTTCAACCATAACCTGGAGACGGTACCGCGCCTGTACCGCTCCTCGCGGCCGGGCTCGGACTTCGAGTGGTCGCTGGACCTGCTGCAGAAGTTCAAGCAGATGGTTCCGCACGTACCGACCAAGTCCGGGCTGATGCTCGGCCTGGGCGAGACCGACGATGAGGTCATCGAGGTCATGCAGCGGATGCGCGAGCACGACATCGACATGCTGACCCTCGGCCAGTACCTGCAGCCGTCGCGCAACCACCTGCCGGTGCAGCGCTTCGTGCATCCGGACACCTTCGCCTGGTTCGCCGAGGAAGGCGAGAAGATGGGCTTCAAGAACGTCGCGTCCGGCCCGCTGGTGCGTTCGTCCTACCATGCCGACCAGCAGGCGCACGGCAACAAGATCGGCTGATCGACGCCGCGCCAATGCCTCCGACGCCGCGTCCCTGCACAGGGACGCGGCGTTTTTCTTTGGGCAGCCACCAAGCCTCTTCGGACGTAGGACGAACAACCGCTTGCGGTTATCCGCCGGCGCGTAGGTGAATGCCGTTTGCGCTCATCCCTGTGCGGTAACGAAGCGACTGCGCTGGCCGAGCTGCCGCACCGCCTCGATCAGTGCATCGGCCGCCAGGCTGGGTTGGCGCGAGAAGGCGTAGAAACGCGCCTCCGGCAGCGTCGGAAAACCCTGTTCCAGGCCCAGTTCGCGTAGCCCCTCGCGCATCTGGCTGCGCGCCACCACCGTCACGGCGAAACCGGCCAGCGCGGCGGACAGGCAGCCGGCCATGCTGGCACTCTCGAACACCAGGCGCCAGGGACGCGCAGCGGCGCCGAGGGCTGTAATCGCCGCTTCGCGGTAGACGCAGGGTTCGGGGAACAGCGCCAGCGGCAGCGGTTCGCCCGCGGGCAGCTCGATCGCGGTTGCCGCGGCCCAGACCAGCGGTTCCTCCCAGAGCAGTTCGCCGTCGTCTCCGACCCGCCGGCACTGCTTGCCGAACACCACGTCGGTGCGCCCCTGGGCCTGCTGGCGGAGCAGGTCGGTGGTGATACCGACCTTGAGTTCGATGGATGCTTCGGGGTGCCAGCGGCGAAAGCGTTGCAGGACGCGTGGCAGCCAGGCGCTGGCGAAGTCCTCCGAAGCGCCGATGCGCAGGCGGTCGCGGATCGGCGTGCCGTGCAGCCTGGCGCGGGCCTCGCGCTCCAGCTCGACGATGTTGCGGGCATAGGCGTAGAGCGTCTCGCCCGCCTGGGTCAGCTCCAGGCGGCGAGTGGTGCGGCTGAGCAGGCTGACGCCGGCTGTCTGTTCCAGGCGCTTGATATGCCCGCTGACTGCGGAGGGGGTGAGCGCGAGATTGTCTGCGGCGAGGGCGAAACCGCCGCTGTCGACCACTTCGAGAAAGGTACGCAACAACACGATATCCAGGGATTGGGAGGTGGGGACGGCAAGCTCCATGAGGTCTTCCATTCATCTCGTTTCATGAATAGTAGACGCTAACTATTCATGAATCATCCTTGGCAAGCGTCCTAGGATGTCCCTTCGCTTTCTCTTGGAGAGGTCCGATGAGCCGCTATGCCTTCGTTTCCACCGATGTCCTGGATATCGCCTACCTGGAGTGGAATCCGCAGGGGGCGCGCAGCGCCGTCTTGTTGCACGGTTGGCCGGACAGCCCGCATGCCTGGAAAGACCTGGCGCAGTCCCTGGCGGACGCCGGCTATCGGGTGCTGGCACCAGCCCTCCGGGGATTCGCCCCGACCCGCTTCCGCGATGCGTCTACTCCGCGCAGCGGGCAACTGGCGGCTCTGGCTTGCGATCTGCTGGCATTCGTCGACGGCCTGGCATTGCAACGTCCCCTGCTGGTCGGCCATGACTGGGGTGCCCGCGCGGTGGCCAGTGCCTGCGGACTGCGCGAGGGCTTCGCCTCGCACCTGGTGATGCTCTCGGTGGGGTACGCCAGTAACGATCCGCAGCAAGTTCTTTCCCTGCCGCAGGCTCGTAGCTTCTGGTACCAGTGGTTCATGGCCACGCCACGCGGCGAGCGTGCGCTGCGCGAGGAGGGCGAGGCGTTCGCCCGGCAGATGTGGGACACCTGGTCGCCGCCGGGATGGTATGCCGAGCGCGATTTCCAGGAGGCCGCCCAGGCCTTCTCCGGGCCGGACTGGGTCGCCGTGGTGCTGCACTATTACCGGCATCGCTGGGGCTTCGTCGCGGGGGAGCCGCGCTACGGGGCGGCGGAACAGCGCTTGCTCCCGGTACCGCGCCTGGCGCTGCCGACCCTGGTGCTGCACGGCGGCGCGGATGCCTGCACCCACCCCGACGGCTCCCGCGGACGCGAGCACTACTTCAGCGGGCGTTACCAGCGGCTGGTGCTGGAGGGCGTCGGCCATTTTCCGCAGCGCGAGGCGGCCAATCAGGTGGCGGACGCTATCCTGCGGTTCTGCGCGGATGACTAGGTCCTGGACGCCGCAGCGGCGGATAACGCCCGTGGCGTTATCCGCCCTACGAATCGGTGCGAAAGGTCTTGCTCGGCGGGACGAATGATCGCGTCGCGGTTATCCGCCGATGGGGCGGGGGGACGGCGGATAACTCGCCCTACGAACCGGTGTGCCGCGAGCGGTCGCGGCGGACGTGGGGTCGTAAGCTCCGCCGGCGGCCCTATGGCGTCCGCAGGCGGTCGAGCAGCGCCGGGGTCGGATAGCCGTCCGCCGGCCAGCCGAACTCCTGCTGGCAGGCGCGGATCGCCTTGCGCGTATTGGCGCCGATGATGCCGTCCACCGCGCCCGGATCGTGTCCGCGGGCGGCCAGTTGCCGTTGCAGCTCGATGCGCTGCGAGCGGCTCAGCGGAACATCCTCCAGTGGCCAGGCGCCGACTATCCGGCCGCCGCCCTTGAAGCTGTCGGCGAGCAGGCCGACGGCCAGGGCATAGGCACTGGAGTTGTTGTACTTGAGGATGGCGCGGAAGTTGTGCAGCACCAGGAAGGCCGGGCCGCGGTGCCCGGCCGGCAGCAGCAGCGAGGCCTGTTCGCCGGAGAGCCCGGAGGGCAGGGGGCCGCCGTTGACGCCTTGTACGCCCATCCCTTGCCACTCGCCCAGGGGCTTGCGGATGGTGAGTTCCGCCAGGGAATAGTCGAAGCCTGCCGGCAGGCGGACTTCGAACCCCCAGGGTTGTCCGGCGATCCAGCCGGAGGCTTTCAGGTAGTTGGCGGTGGAGGCCAGGGCGTCGCCGGGCGAGCCCCAGATGTCACGCTTGCCGTCGCCGTCGAAGTCCACGGCATACTGGTTGTAGGTGGTCGGGATGAACTGGGTCTGGCCCATGGCGCCGGCCCAGGAGCCGATCATGAAGGAGGCCGGAACGTCGCCGTGCTGGAGGATCTTCAGGGCGGCGAGCAACTGGGCGTGGGCGAATTCCGGGCGGCGTCCTTCATAGGCGAGGGTCGCCAGGGAGCGGATCACGTTCTTGTTGCCCATGTGCGAACCGTAGTTGCTCTCCATGCCCCAGATCGCCACCACCGCATCCGCATCCACCGCATAGCGCGCGTCGACTTCGCCGAGGATGCGCGCGTGCTGCGCCAGGCGCGCCTGGCCCTGGCGAACGCGCAGCGGATCGAGGGCGCCTTCCAGGTATTTCCATACCGGCCGGGTGAATTCCGGCTGGCTGCGGTCGGCTTCGACCACGGCGGGATCGGGCTCGACCCCGGCGAAGGCGCGATCGAAGGTCTGCGCATCGATTCCACCGGCCAGCGCCTGTTGACGGAAGGCGTCGCGCCACTGTTCGAAGCTCTGCCCAGGCTGGGCCTCGCTCGGCGCGCCAGCGGACACCGAGGCGGCCGGGCCGGCGCCGGTGAAGGGCGCCTTGGTCTGCAGGGGAGCGGAAGGCTGGTTGTATTCGATTATCGGGTTCTTCTGCGCGCAGGCACTGGAGAGGCCAAGCCCCATGGCGACGACGGTGCTGCCCAGCAGCCCGCTCACCTTCAGCAGGGCGGATCGTTCGGGGTTACGCATTGCTCTCCTCAGCAGGGTCCTCGGGACGGGCCACCTTAGCACGCCGGCCAGAACGCGTCTGCCGTCGTTGGACGCGCCGGCAGGGCCCCGGGTTCGCCAATACGGTTCCATCGGCTTCGACATAGGTTCGGTCACTGTCGGGCGGCCAATGGTTTCGTCCGTACCGCTCCGCCGCCTGTCGAAGCCTCGCGGCGCACCCGAGTCGGGATCGGCGACGGGCCGCGCGGCATGCTCGAGGCCTTCGACTTCTTCTTCCTGGCCTTCGTTCTGCGCGACATGGCTACCCGCTTCGGCGTCGGCATCGAACGCCCGAGCCTGGTTCGTGCGCTGCAATGGCCAGAGGGTTGCCAGTCGGCCGCGCGGGATGTCGAGGCCGCGGATCATGATGGAGGAACCATTGGCTTTTCGCCCAACCCGATGGGGCCAGGGCTTGCGCGCCGACGATAGTGTGCCCATGGGTGGCAGGCTGGCGGTGGGGTTGGTCTTGTCGACGGGCTTCGGGCGGGGTAGGCGGGGCGCGTGGGTGAGGAGGGCGTTGCGGGAGGATGGGCCAGCGGCTGTTTCAGGCCGCCATAACGAAAGAAGCCTCCCAGTTACGGGAGGCTTCGCGGCGGTAGCTGCCTTTGCCTTTCTTCGCCTGTTCCTGGCGGCTGCGGAACAGTGGCTGGGCGACCAGGGATTTGGCCTTGTTCGGCCGCTTGCTTTTCTTTGCCATGGCATAGGTCCTCGAAGGTGATCGGGCTGGCGCTCGCCAGCGCGCGCATCATCTGCCTGTCGCCGCGGATTGTCCAGTGCCGGTTGCGCCTTCAGGCTGCCGGCAGGCCGAGACGCTGGCCGGCGAGGCTCAGGGCGAGAAGCGAGAGACCGCTCCAGGGGCTGCCGGGTGCCTGTCCCTTGATCTGCGCGTCGATCAACTGGGCATCCCGCAGCATCTGGTTCCAGCGGCTGCTGGAGTGGCGTTGCAGGGCACGGGTCAGCAGCGGACGGCGCTTGTCCCAGACCGGCGGACGCGCCTGGGCGAAGGCTTTCTCCAGCGGGATGCCCTGGCCGTATTGCTGGGACAGACCAGCCAGCAGGCGGATCTCGCGGGCCAGGCCCCAGAGGATCACCGGCGGCTCGATGCCTTCGCCGCGCAGTCCTTCCAGGATGCGCAGGGCGTGGGCCGCTTCACCGCCAAGGGCAGCGTCGATCAGGCCGAAGACATCGAAGCGTGCGCTGTCGGCGACCGCGGCCTGTACGGTGGCGGCGTCGATCTGGTTGCCCTCGGCGAGCAGCTTGAGCTTTTCGATTTCCTGGGCGGCGGCGAGCAGGTTGCCTTCCACGCGCGCGGCGATCAGCTCCAGGGCTTCGGGGCTGGCGGACAGGCCGGCCTGGGACAGGCGCTGGCGAATCCACTGCGGCAACTGGTGGACGTCGACCGGCCAGACCTGGATGAACTGCGCGGCGTTGCCATCGATCAGGGCCTTGGCCCACTTGGTCTTCTGCGTGCTGCCATCGAGCTTGGGCAGGCTGAGCAGGAGCACGGTGTCTTCCGGCGGCCGTTGCAGGTATTCCTGGAGAATCGCCGCGCCTTTGTCGCCGGGCTTGCCGGAGGGCAGGCGCAGTTCGATCAGGCGCTTCTCGGCGAACAGCGACAGGCTGGCGCCGGCCTCCAGCAGCAGGCCCCAATCGAAGTTGGCTTCGGCATTGAATACCTGGCGCTCGCCGAAGTCGCGCTCGCGGCAGGCCTGGCGAATGGCATCGCAGGCTTCCTGGCAGAGCAGCGGTTCATCGCCGCTGACGACATAGACGGGCGCCAGGGGGCCCTGGAGGTGCTTGGCGAGTTGCGCGGGAGTCAGCTTCATAGGAGAAGACGGGGCCGGTGAAACCGGCCCCGGGGCATCACGGGGTGGGGAACTCGATCGGCGACTGCTGCGGCTCGGCGGCGCGGCGCTGGCGCTCCGCCTCGTCGGCGGCGCGCAGGGCTTCGGCTTCCGCCTTGGCCTTGGCTTCTGCCTGGCGCTGGGCTTCGTCGAGTTGCGCCGGGGTCAGCGTCTGGAGGCGCATGGACAACTGCTGGATCAGGTCGCGCCGCATCTCGCTGCGCAGCTGCGCGGCTTCCTGGTCGGAACCGATCAGGTTGTTTTCGTCGTGCACGTAGACCTTCTGCACCTGTACCTGGTTGCTCATCAGGACCAGGTCGTTGGCGCCGACGATCTCGTAGTTGATCGTGTTGGTCAGCTCGAACTCCGCGCCGCGCGCGGAACCGGTGTAGCTGACGGTGCGCTGCTGGTTGTCCTCGCGGACCAGCACCAGGTGGTAGGGCGCGTTGCTGGTGACCTTCACGCCGCTGTTTTCCAGGGTTTCCTTCAGTTCGCGCACGGTCGGGCCGTAGGCGTTGCGCGCGGACACGTCGATTTCCTTGAGCGCGAATTGCGCATCGCCCAGGCCGCGCAGTTGGAAGCCGCAGGCGGCCAGCAGGGTGGTCATACCGATCAGCGCGGCGCTGGTCAGGATACGTTTCATCAAGCTTCCCTCACTCCTGTTGATCAGCGCCCCCGGATGGCCGGGGGCGTCCAATGGAATCGCGTATCAGTTGGCGACGATGTTGACCAGTTTGCCCGGTACCACGATGACCTTGCGGATGCTCAGGCCTTCGGTGAAACGCAGCACGTTCTCGTTGGCGCGCGCGGCGGCCTCGACATCCTCGCGGCTGGCGCTGGCGGCCACGTCGATGTGCCCGCGCAGCTTGCCGTTGACCTGCACCACCAGTTGCAGGGTGTCCTGCACCAGTGCGCTCTCGTCGACGCTCGGCCAGCGCGCATCGATCACCGCTTCGGCATGGCCGAGCTGGCCCCAGAGCACGTGGCAGATGTGCGGAGTGATGGGCGCCAGCAGCAGGACCACGGTTTCCAGGCCTTCCTGGATCAGGGCGCGGTCCTGGGCGTCCTGGTTCGGCGCCTTCTCCAGCACGTTCATCAGGGTCATCACCGCGGCGATGGCGGTGTTGAACTTGTGGTGCTGGCCGACATCCTGGCTGGCCTGCCTGATCGCCAGGTGGATGGCGCGGCGGACCTGCTTCTGCGCGTCGTTCAGGGCGGCGACGTCCAGCGCGCCGGGGAGGCCGGCGCTGACATGGGCGTGAGCCAGGCGCCAGACGCGGCGGAGGAAGCGGTTGGCGCCCTCGACGCCGGCGTCCGACCACTCCAGGCTCATGTCCGGCGGCGAGGCGAACATCATGAACAGGCGGCAGGTATCGGCACCGTACTGGTCGATCATCGATTGCGGGTCGACGCCGTTGTTCTTCGACTTCGACATCTTCTCGGTGCCGCCGATCTCGACCGGCTGACCGTCGCTCTTCAGGCGCGCGCCGACGACCTTGGCCTTGGCGTCACGCTCGACCTCGACGTCGGCCGGGTTGAACCAGTCCTTGCCGCCGTTGGCGGTGGTCCGGTAGTAGGTATCGGCGACCACCATGCCCTGGGTCAGCAGGTTCTTGAACGGCTCGTCGCTGCCGACCAGGCCCTCGTCGCGCATCAGCTTGTGGAAGAAGCGCGCATAGAGCAGGTGCAGGATGGCGTGCTCGATGCCGCCGATGTACTGGTCGACCGGCAGCCAGTAGTCGGCCGCCTTCTTGTCCAGCATGCCGCCTTCGAACTGCGGGCAGGCGTAGCGGGCGAAATACCAGGACGACTCGACGAAGGTGTCCATGGTGTCGGTTTCGCGCTTGGCCGGCTGGCCGCATTTCGGGCAGCTGCATTCGTAGAATTCCGGCATCTTCGCCAGCGGCGAACCGGAGCCGTCCGGTACCACGTCTTCCGGCAGCACCACCGGCAACTGGTCGGCCGGCACCGGGACGTCGCCGCAAGCCTCGCAGTGGATGATCGGGATCGGGCAGCCCCAGTAGCGCTGGCGGCTGATGCCCCAGTCGCGCAGGCGGAACTGGGTGCGCGCCTGGCCCAGGCCCTTGGCCTCGAGGTCGGCGCCGATGGCGTCGAAGGCTTCTTCGAAGGAGAGACCATCGTACTCACCGGAATTAATAACTAGTCCGGTGTCTTTGGCCCCGTACCATTCCTTCCATAGCTTGTCATCGAAGTATTCGTACTCATAAATTTCTCGCGGAAACTCTTTGCGTAGCGCTTCTGTATAGATGCGCTTGTGCTGATAAACCTGCTTGATCGGGAGTCCAAACTTGTTGGCGAACTCGAAGTCGCGCTCGTCATGGCCGGGCACCGCCATTACCGCGCCTTCGCCGTAGTTCATCAGCACGTAGTTGGCGACCCATACCGGCAGCTTGTCGCCGGTCAGCGGGTGTTCGACGAACAGGGAAGTGGCCATGCCTTTCTTCTCCTGGGTGGCGATGTCGGCCTCGGCGACGCCGCCGCGCTTGCATTCGTCGATGAACGCCTGCAACTGCGGGTCGTTCTGCGCGGCCTGGGTGGCCAGCGGGTGTTCGGCGGCGACGGCGACGTAGGTGGCGCCCATCAGGGTGTCCGGACGGGTGGTGAACACCTTCAGTTGGCCGGCGTGGCCGATGGAGGCCTGGTCGTAGGGGAAGCCGATCTCCATCCCGCGCGACTTGCCGATCCAGTTGCGCTGCATGGTCTTCACCTGCTCCGGCCAGCCGGGCAGGTTGTCGAGGCTCTCCAGCAGTTCCTCGGCGTAGGCGGTGATCTTGAAGTAGTACATCGGGATCTCGCGCTTCTCGATCAGCGCGCCGGAGCGCCAGCCGCGTCCGTCGATCACCTGCTCGTTGGCGAGTACGGTCTGGTCGACCGGATCCCAGTTGACCGTGCCGTTCTTGCGGTAGATCACCCCTTTTTCGAACAGGCGGGTGAACAGCCACTGCTCCCAGCGGTAGTAGTCCGGCTTGCAGGTGGTGACCTCGCGGCTCCAGTCGATCGCCAGGCCGAGGCTGTCCAACTGCGACTTCATGTAGGCGATGTTGTCGTAGGTCCAGGCCGCCGGGGCGACGTTGTTCTTCATCGCGGCGTTTTCCGCCGGCATGCCGAACGCGTCCCAGCCCATCGGCTGCAGCACGTTGCGGCCCTGCATGCGGTGGTAGCGGCTGATCACATCGCCGATGGTGTAGTTGCGCACGTGGCCCATGTGCAGCTTGCCGCTCGGATACGGGAACATCGACAGGCAGTAGAACTTCTCCTTGTCGGGTAGCTCCCTGACGAGGAAGGACTGGTGTTCTTTCCAGTAGTTCTGGGCCTGGGTTTCGATCTCGAGTGGCTGATATTGCTCGTGCATGGCGCTACTTAGACGTGACTGTTCGAAAGCCTCGTAGCATACATGACCCCCACTCCTGTCGATAGCCCGCGCCGTTTGTCGCCGGGGGCGGTTCAGCCGAACGGGAACGCTAAGCTTGCCCTATGGGCCGTCGATGGCTGGCTGCCCAGTGGTACCTTCAGAGGTGTTCGATGGCTGAGCTGCAACGCGCGAGTGTGACGGGAGGTGGGCTGTACGAGAGGCTGCTGCAGCGTCTCGCCCTGGCTCTGGATGAAGCGGATACGGCCGAGCGCCTGCGTGACGAGCATCCCACGGAGCTTGAGTTGCGTGGTTTGAGCGAAGCGGAGATGGGGCTGATACGCGCCTATCTCGACCAGGACCTGCACTGGTTGCGCGGCTGGCATGCGGCCGCCGAGGAGCTGGCGCTGCTCGAGCGCCAGCCCGGCAGGACACCCCGGCCGCCCCGGTCGCAACCGCCGGCGCCGCGTCGGCACGTCTCGTTGAAACAGCGGCAACTGCTCTGTGCGCTCTGCGGTGCGCCGGTGCAGTGGAGCAAGGGGCATGGCGTGTTGCCGTGCGGCCATTGCGGCTCGCAACTGTTCCGTTCGGGCAACGGCCGCTAGGGTCTCTTTCCGGGAAGTTTCGCCAGGCGTCGCGCAATCCTTTAGATTGCCTCTTCCGACAGGGAGGGGGCGATGCCGATCCGTTATTTCTTCAAGCAACTTCTGCTGCCGCCGGGCGGCCTGTTGCTGCTGCTGTTTTTCGCTTTCTGGTGGCGCACCAGCCGACCGAGGCTGGCGCGGCTGTGCGGTGTCTGCGGGTTCTTCGGTCTGTGGCTGATGAGCATGCCGCTCAGCGTGGAGTGGATGGGGCGCTGGCTCGAAAGCGAACCGGCCCTGCTGGCGGAGGATCTGCCGGGCCTGGCGCAGCGCGCCGACGCCATCGTCATCCTCGGTGCCGGCCGGCAGACCAACGACCCGGCCTGGGGCGACGATGCGCCGAGCCTGCTGGCGGCCGAGCGGCTGCGCTATGCCGCGCGGCTGGCCAAGACCTCGGCGCTGCCGGTACTGATCAGCGGCGGGTTGCATTACGGGCGCCCGCCCAGCGAGGCGGCGCTGATGGCCAATGCCCTGTTGCAGGACTTCGGCGTGCCGACGCGCTGGCAGGAAGGTCTCAGCCGTACCACCTGGGAAAACGCCACCCTGAGCGCCCCGCAGTTGCGCGAGGCCGGCGTGCGCCGGGTGGTGCTGGTGACCCAGGCCTGGCACATGCAGCGGGCACGCTGGAGCTTCGAGCGCCAGGGGTTCGAGGTGATCCCGGCGCCGGTCGGCTTCCTCGGCGGGGCCAACCTGCGGCCCTTCGGCGGCTGGCTGCCGGAAGCGCAGGCCTTCTGGCAGAGCGGCATGCTGCTGAACGAGGCGATCGGCCTGGTCGGCTATCGCCTGTTCTACCGCTGAGACGCAACCGGCGCCGCAGGGGCGCCGGTCTATCCAGGAGGGGCTGGCTTCAGCCGAACAGGCGTCGCTCCTGCGGGCGCAACTGGCGGCCGAGCAGAGCCCATAGCAGCAGCACGCCGGCCAGCCCGGCCAGCGGCCAGACGCGGTATTGCAGATAGGGCGTCAGGCCCTGCATGGGAATAACCTCGCCGCGCAGGATGCCCTGCTGGAACTGCGGGATCTGCCGGACGATTCGGCCATAGGGATCGATCAGGCCGGTGACGCCGTTGTTGGTCGCGCGGATCATCCAGCGACCGCTTTCCAGGGCGCGCATCTGCGCCATCTGCAGGTGCTGCAACGGGCCTATGGAAGTGCCGAACCAGGTGTCGTTGCTCACTGTCAGCAACACCTGGCTCTGCGCCGCGAGCGCGGCAGCGAACTCCGGGTAGACCACTTCGTAGCAGATGTACGGGGCGATCTCGTAGCCCTTGGCCTTGAGCAGCGGCTGGTCGGCCGGGCCGCGAGCGAAGTCGGACATCGGCAGGTCGAAGAAGGCGATCAGGCCGCGCAGCAGGTCCTGCAGCGGCACGTACTCGCCGAACGGCACCAGCTTCTGCTTGAGGTAGGTGCCCGCGCCTTCGCCGACCACGGTGATGCCGTTGAAGTAGCGACTCTTGCCGTCGGCGAGACGTTCGCGCACCGGGACCCCGGTGATCAGCGCGGCGTTCTTCTCGTCGGCGACCTGGCCCATGGCGCCGAGGTAGCCGCTGGCCATGTCCTGGAGAATCGGCACCGCGGTTTCCGGCCAGACGATCAGGTCGACGTCCTGCTGCGGCAGGCTCAGGTCGCGGTAGAGGTCGAGTTGCGCGCGGACCTGATTCGGGTCCCATTTCAGCTCCTGGGCGATGTTGCCCTGGATCGCCACTACCCTCAGCGGTTCGCCGGCCGAATGGGTCCAGGCGTGGCCCTTGAGATAGAGGCCGGCCGCCCACGGGCCGAGCAGCAGGACCAGCCCCAGAAGCAGGCTGGCACCGTGCGGGAAGAGGCGCGGCAGGTTCACCAGCAGGGCCGCGCTGAGGGCGATGACGAAGGAGGACAGCCATACGCCACCCACCGGCACCAGCCCGGCCAGCGGTCCCTGCAACTGGCTATAGCCGGCGTAGAGCCAGGGGAAACCGGTAAGGAACCAACTGCGGAACAGCTCCAGTGCCAGCCACAGGGCGGCGAACGCCAGGGCGTCGCCCAGCGGCGCGTTGTCGCGGCGCAGGCAGCGCGCCCACAGCCAGGCCGGCAGGGCGAAGAAGAAGGCGACGCCGGCGGTGAAGCCGAGCATGAGGAAGCTCGCCAGCGGCACCGAGGCGGCGCCGTAGTCATGGATACTGACGTAGATCCAGCTGGTGCCGGCGCCGAACGCGCCGAAACCGTACCACCAGCCGCGCCACAGGGCGGACTTGCCGGGAAGGCCGCGCAAGCCGAGATAGAGCAGGGCGATCGAGAGGATCGCCAGCGGCCAGTAGTCGAAGGGCGCCAGGGCCAGGGGTGTGAGCGCGCCTGCGGCGAGTGCCAGCAGGTGTCCGGGCCAGCCGGGACGAGAAATCCAACGCATCGAATGTCCTTAGAGCCTGTTCAATGTCCGACTGCGCAGACCGGGGCCGCCTTCGGCTGCCGGACGGCAACGTCCGCGGCGACAGGGGAGTCTGGCGCAAGGCGCAAGAGTAAAGGAGGGGCTGGCGAGACGCCAGAAGGACGGCGCGGGAAGATGCCCCCTCCGCCGCGGCGGAGGGGGCGCGCTCAGTTCTGCAGGGGAGACAGGCGCAGCAGATGGACGCGGCGGCTGTCGGCGTTGAGTACGCGGAAACGGAACTCGCCCAGCTCGACCACTTCGTTGCGCTTGGGCAGGTGGCCGAAGGCGCTCATCACCAGGCCGCCCACGGTATCGAATTCCTCGTCGGAGAATTCCGAGCCGAAGAAGTCGTTGAAGGCGTCCACGGGGGTCAGTGCCTTGACGATGAAATCGCCGCTGGGCAGCGGCTTGATGTAGCTGTCCTCCTCGACGTCGTGCTCGTCCTCGATATCACCGACGATCTGTTCCAGCACGTCCTCGATGGTCACCAGGCCGGCCACGCCGCCGTATTCGTCGATGACGATGGCCATGTGGTTGCGGTTGGCGCGGAATTCGCGGAGCAGCACGTTGAGGCGCTTGGATTCGGGGACGAAGGTAGCCGGACGCAGCAGTTCCTTGATGTCGAAGGGACGCTCGTCGTTGTGCAGGATCAGTGGCAGGAGGTCCTTGGCCAGCAGTACGCCCATGACGTCGTCGAGGCTTTCGCCGACCACCGGGTAGCGCGAGTGGGCGGCTTCGATGATGGCCGGAAGGAATTCCTTCGGCGTCTGGGTCGAGCGGATGCTCATCATCTGCGAGCGCGGCACCATGATGTCGCGCACCTGCAGGTCGGCGACCTGGATCGCCCCCTCGACGATGGACAGCGCCTCGCTGTCCAGCAGCTTGTTGTCGTGGGCATCGCGCAGCAGCTCGAGTAGCTCCTGGCGGTTTCTCGGCTCGTGGGCAAAAGCCTGGGTGATCTTGTCCAGCCAGGACTTGTGCCCGTTGCTCGATCGGTCTTCGCTCATTTTTCCTTGCTCGGTGGCTCTTCGTCGTCGCAGGCGTACGGATCGGGATGACCCAGTTCCGCCAGCAATTCACGTTCCAGTGTTTCCATTTCTTCCGCTTCGGCGTCGTCGATGTGGTCGTAGCCGAGCAGGTGCAGGCAGCCGTGGATCACCAGGTGGGCCCAGTGGGCCTGCAACGGCTTGCGCTGTTCCAGGGCTTCGCGGGCGACCACCGGGGCGCAGATCACCAGGTCGCCGAGCAGCGGGATATCGAGAAGCTCGTCCGGGACATCGGCGGGGAAGGACAGCACGTTGGTCGCGTAGTCCTTGTGCCGGTAGGTGCTGTTCAGTTCCAGGCCTTCGGCCTCGTCCACCAGGCGGATGGTCAGCTCCGACTCCGGACGCTGGCGCAGGGCCAGTTCGCACCAGGCGCGGAACTGCGCTTCGGAGGGCAGGTCCGGGGCGGCGCTGGCGACCTGCAGGTCGAGCTCAAGCGGCATCGTGACCGCCCTTGCCCGTTCCCTCGACCGGCCGCACCTGGCCTTGCTGGCGGCTCTCGTGGCGCTCGTAGGCTTCGACGATACGCTGCACCAGCGGGTGGCGGACCACATCCTTGGGCTTGAAATGGGTGAAGCTGATGCCGGGGACGTCCTGCAGGACCTCGATCACGTGCTTGAGGCCGGAGCGGGTGCCGCGGGGCAGGTCGACCTGGGTGACGTCGCCGGTGATCACCGCGGTGGAGCCGAAGCCGATCCGGGTGAGGAACATCTTCATCTGCTCGACGGTGGTGTTCTGGCTCTCGTCGAGGATGATGAAGCTGTTGTTCAGCGTGCGCCCGCGCATGTAGGCCAGCGGCGCGACCTCGATGACGTTGCGCTCGATCAGCTTGGCCACGTGTTCGAAGCCGAGCATCTCGTAGAGCGCGTCGTAGAGCGGGCGCAGGTAGGGGTCGATCTTCTGCGACAGGTCGCCGGGAAGGAAACCGAGCTTCTCGCCGGCCTCGACCGCCGGGCGCACCAGCAGGATGCGGCGGATCTGCTCGCGCTCCAGGGCGTCGACGGCGCAGGCCACGGCGAGGTAGGTCTTGCCGGTGCCAGCCGGACCGATGCCGAAGTTGATGTCGTGGTCGAGGATCGCCTTGACGTAGCGCTGCTGGTTGGCGCCGCGCGGGCGGATGTGCGCCTTGCGCGACTTCAGGGTGACCTGCGGCGCGCTCTGCAATTCCTCGAGGTCTTCCAGGCCGGACTCCTGCAGGTACAGGTGCACGGTGTCGGGAGTGAGATCGGTGCCGTTCTGCGCCTCGCGGTAGAGACGCTGCAGCAGGCGTTCGGCGACCTTGGTCCGGCGCGGTTCGCCGGCCAGTTCGAACTGGTTGCCGCGGTTGCGGATCTCGATGTCGAGGCGTTTCTCGATCTGGTGGAGATGCTCGTCGAACTGCCCGCAAAGTGTCGCGAAGCTGCGGGCGTCGAACGGCTCGAGGATAAAGCGATGAAGTTCCTGGGGGGCGTTCAAGGTGTTCTGTCGTACTCGCCAGTGGCTGATTGATAGGGAAGAGAATAACCGCTGGATATCGTCGCGCAAAGTTGCCGTATCGCGGCGGCGCTTTCCCGGTTCCCGCTGAAACGTTGGTGCACCGTGGCGGCGGGAAGGTTCAGCGAGCCCGCCGTACGGTCGTCGGCCTCAATGCAGGGTGCTGTCGATCAGGGTGCCGCGCAGCGAGTGCGGCAGCGCGTCGTCGATGTGCACCTGGGCGAACTGGCCGATCAGGCGTGGATTGTCGCAGCGGAAGTTGACGATCCGGTTGTTCTCAGTACGCCCCTGGAGCATGCCCGGGTCCTTCTTCGAGAAGTCGGTGACCAGGATCCGCTGGGTGCTGCCGACCATGCGCCGGCTGATCTCGTAGCCTTGCTGGTGGATGCGGCTCTGGAGGATCTGCAGGCGCTGTTTCTTCACTTCTTCCGGCAGGTCGTCGGCGAGGTCGGCGGCGGGCGTGCCGGGCCGCGCGCTGTAGATGAAGGAGAAGGAGAAGTCGAAGCCGACGTCCTCCACCAGCTTCATGGTCTGCTCGAAGTCCTTCTCGGTTTCGCCGGGGAAACCGACGATGAAGTCGGAGCTGATGCAGATGTCCGGTACCGCGGCCTTCAGCTTGCGGATACGCGACTTGTATTCCAGCACGGTATGGTTGCGCTTCATCGCCGCCAGCACGCGGTCGGAGCCCGACTGCACCGGCAGGTGGATGAATTTCACCAGCTCCGGCACCTCGGCGTGGGCCTGGATCAGCGCGTCGGAGAATTCCAGCGGGTGCGAGGTGGTATAGCGGATGCGCTCGATACCGTCGACGGCGGCGACCACCCGCAGCAGTTCGGCGAAGTCGGCCAGGCGGCCATCGTGGGTCAGGCCACGGAAGCCGTTGACGTTCTGTCCCAGCAGGGTGACTTCGCGGACGCCGTTCTCGGCCAGGTGGATCACTTCGGCGATCACGTCGTCGAATGGTCGGCTGACTTCCTCGCCGCGGGTGTAGGGCACCACGCAGAAGCTGCAGTACTTGCTGCAGCCTTCCATCACCGAGACGAAGGCGGTGGGGCCATCGACCCGCGGTTCCGGCAGGCGGTCGAATTTCTCGATTTCCGGGAAGGACACGTCGACCTGCGGCTTGCGCGTGCTGCGCGCGGCGTCGATCATTTCCGGCAGGCGGTGCAGGGTCTGCGGGCCGAAGACCACGTCGACATAGGGCGCGCGCTCACGGATCGCGGCGCCTTCCTGGCTGGCCACGCAGCCGCCGACGCCGATCACCAGGTCGGGATTCTGCTGCTTCAGCTCGCGCCACATGCCGAGCTTGGAAAACACCTTTTCCTGGGCCTTCTCGCGGATCGAGCAGGTATTGAGCAGGATGACGTCGGCCTCGGCGGCGTTTTCGGTCACCTCGAGGGCTTGGTGTTCACCGAGCAGGTCCGCCATTCGCGACGAGTCGTACTCGTTCATCTGGCAGCCGTGGGTTTCGATGAAAAGCTTCTTGGCCATGCGCTTCGTCGGACAGTTCGAAAAGGACCGCGCATTATAGAGGGCGGGGCCCCCGGTTCCTAGCGTTGCTGGCCGAAAGGCTGTGCTATGATTCGCGCCCTTCATTTTCCGGCATTGCTTTCCCCGCCATGAACAAGCGCGAAAACCCCATCTACAAGGTGATTTTCCTCAACCAGGGCCAGGTCTTCGAGATGTATGCCAAGCAGATCTACCAGAGCGATCTGTGGGGCTTCCTGGAAATCGAGGAGTTCGTCTTCGGCGAGCGCACCCAGGTGGTGGTGGACCCCAGCGAGGAGAAGCTCAAGGCGCAGTTCGAAGGCGTTCTGCGCAGCTTCGTGCCGATGCACGCGATCGTCCGCATCGACGAGGTCGAGCGCCTGGGTACGCCGAAGATCAGCGAGGCCAAGGGCGCGGGCAACGTCATGCCGTTCCCCATGCCGATGCCCGGCAAGAGCGACTGATTCGCGAAAGGGACGTCAGGGCAGCGGCGCGAAGGGCGTGACGCCGCCGGCAGTCTGCAGTTCGATCAGGTAGTTGCGGAAGATCTGCCCCAGCACCCGGGTGGCGATGTCCAGTTCGTCGCGGTTCATCTGCTCGGCTACCAGGTCGGCGCTGTCCAGGGCGTCCTCGGCGCCGTTCACCGCTGCCATCTTCAGCACGATGTAGGCCTGTACGTTGTTCGCCGGAACCCCTTCGCCACGGAAGAACATGGTGCCGAGGTGGTACTGGGCCTGGGCATGGCCCTGTAGAGAAGCTTTCTCGAACCAGTTGAGGGCGGCCTGGAGGTCGCGCGGGATGCGCTCGCCGTCGTAGAAGAATTCGCCCAGTTCGTATTGCGCCTCGGCGTCGCCGCCATTGGCGACCTGCTGGCAGGCGGCGAGCGCCTGTTGCAATTCTTCGGGAACGGTGTTCAGCGCGCAGCGGCCGGTCGCTGGAATCAGCAACGAGTTGCCTCCCGCCTGCGCGAGCAGCGGCTGGAGGATCAACAGGCAACCCAGGGCGAGGGTGCGGCCGGTACGGAACATGAGGGGAAGACACCTCCTGGATCGGGGCGGGCAAGGGCTGCCCGGCCAACGAAATGCGCTGACCCTCACATTATGAAATAAGCCGACGCCTCCTTACAAAGTCTTTACTGTCTTTTCGGGAACTTTGTCGGCGCGTTTATGCATTTCGGCTAGGAAGGCGTTCCGGCGGGGTGGAGGGCGGCGCCCGGGAAGGGCGCCGCGAAGAGGGTCATTTCAGCGCGGCGAAGGCTTTTTCGGCGGCGTTCAGCGTGATTTCCAGCTCCTTGTCGCCATGGGCGATGGAGGTGAAGCCGGCCTCGAAGGCGCTAGGCGCAAGGTACACGCCACCGTCGAGCATCAGGTGGAAGAAGCGCTTGAAGCGTTCGACGTCGCTGGCCATCACGTCCTCGAAGGTGACGATGGCGTCGGCGCCGCTGAAGTACAGGCCGAACATGCCGCCCGCCTGGGTGGTGACGAAGGGGATGCCGGCGGCGTCCGCGCGCTGTTGCAGGCCGTCGAGCATGCGCGTGGTGTAGGCGGTCAGTTCGTCGTGGAAACCGGGGCGGCTGATCAGGCGCAGGGTGGTCAGCCCGGCGGCCATCGCCAGCGGGTTGCCCGAGAGCGTGCCGGCCTGGTAGACCGGGCCCAGCGGGGAAATCTGCTGCATGATCTCGCGCTTGCCGCCGAAGGCGCCCACCGGCATGCCGCCGCCGATGATCTTGCCGAAGGTCGACAGGTCCGGGGTGACCCCGTAGTAGGCCTGGGCGCCGCCGAGGGCGACACGGAAGCCGGTCATCACTTCGTCGAAGATCAGCACCACGCCGTGTTCGTCGCAGGCTTCGCGCAAGCCTTCGAGGAAGCCCGGCGCCGGCGGCACGCAGTTCATGTTGCCGGCAACCGGCTCGACGATGATGCAGGCGACCTCCTTGCCGACTTCGCCCAGGGTCTTGCGCACCGCCTCGATGTCGTTGAACGGCAGGGTCAGGGTGTGCTTGGCGAAGGCCGCCGGAACGCCCGGGGAGTTCGGCACGCCGAAGGTCAGGGCGCCGGAGCCGGCCTTCACCAGCAGGCTGTCGGAGTGGCCGTGGTAGCAGCCTTCGAACTTGATGATGCTGTCGCGCCCGGTGTAGCCGCGGGCCAGGCGGATGGCGCTCATGGTCGCCTCGGTGCCGGAGCTGACCATGCGCACCATCTCCATCGACGGCACCATGGAGCAGACCAGGTCGGCCATTTCCACTTCCAGCGCGGTCGGCGCGCCATAGGACAGGCCGTGGTCGAGTTGCCGGCGCACCGCGTCGAGCACGTCCGGATGGCTGTGGCCGAGGATCATCGGGCCCCAGGAGCCGACATAGTCCACGTAGCGCTTGTCGTCCTCGTCCAGTACATAGGCGCCTTCGGCGTGCTTGAAGAACAGCGGGGTGCCGCCGACGCTCTTGAAGGCGCGCACCGGGGAGTTGACCCCGCCGGGAATGTGTTTCTGGGCGTTGTTGAACAGCGTTTCGGAACGGGACATGGCTAGCTCTCTATCTCTCGGGCGAGGCGCGGAGGCGTCAGGCAGGTTCGAACAGGGCGCTGAAGGCGCGGGCGCGGCGTTCCACCTCGGCGGCGGACGCGGCGGCGAACAGCGCATGGATCACGGCGACCAGATCGACGCCGCGGGCGATCAGGCCGGGCGCGGTGTCGAGGCTGATGCCGCCGATGGCGGTGATCGGCAGGTGCAGGCGCGGCCGGGCCTGGTCGAGCAGTTCGACGCTGGCGGCGGGGGCGCCGGGTTTGGTGCTGGAATTGAAGAAGCGGCCGAAGGCGACGTAGCTGGCGCCCTCGGCCACCGCCTGCTCGGCCAGTTCCAGTTGGGCGTGGCAGGTGGCGCCGATGATCGCCTGGCGGCCGAGCAGGGCGCGCGCCGCCGACAGCGAACCGTCGGTCTGGCCGAGGTGCAGGCCGACGCCCAGGCGCGCGGCGAGTTCGGCGTCGTCGTTGACGATCAGCTGCGCGCCGTGGCGTTCGCAGAGTTCGCGCAGGCTTTCCGCCTCGCGCAGGCGCCGCGCCTGGTCGCTGGATTTGTCGCGGTATTGCAGCAGGCGCGCGCCGCCGCGTAGCGCGGCTTCGACGTAGGGCAACAGGCGGCCGTCGTCCAGTAGCTGGCTATCGGTGATGGCGTACAGGCCGCGCAGTTTCATCGGCTGGCTCTCAGTGACAGAAGTCGGTGGGCAGGCGGCGCGGCACGTATTGGCCGTGGCCCGGACTCTCGGCGTCGCGCAGGGTCCGCCAGGTGTAGTCGAGGGCGCTCTGCACGGCGCCGTGCAGTGCTTCGCCGAGGGCGATGCGACCGGCCAGGGCGCTGGCCAGGGTGCAGCCGGAGCCATGGTAGCTGCCGGGCAGGCGCTGGCAGGTGAAGGTGCGGCGGCTGCCGTCGCGGCTGTACAGGCGATTGTGCACTTCGCTTTCGTCGCCGTGTCCGCCGGTGATCAACAGGTGCTCGCAGTGTTCCAGCAGGCGCTCGGCGCACTGGTCGGCGCTGCCCTCGGGCAGGTCGGCGAGCAGGCGCGCTTCCGGCAGGTTCGGCGTGGCGATGGTGGCGCGCGGCAGCAGCCGCTCGCGCATGGCGAAGCCGACGTCGCCCTTGCCCAGCGCACCGCCGCCGCCGGCGCGCAGCACCGGATCGCAGACCACCGGCAAGTGCGGGTGGGCGGCGAGGATCTCGGCCACCGTGTCGACCATCTCCAGCGAACCGAGCATACCCAGCTTGACCGCCGCGACGGGCAGGTCGGCGAGTACGGCGTTGGCCTGGGCCAGCACCCACTCGCGGTCGAGGACGCGGAAGTCGCTGACGTTGACGGTGTCCTGCACGGTCAGCGCGGTGACCGCCGGGGCGGCGTGGCAGCCCTGGGCGAGCAGGGCTTCGATGTCGGCTTGCAGTCCGGCGCCACCACTGGGGTCGTGACCGGACAGGCAGAGCACTACGGGGCGGGAAGTCGGTGTTTTCATGGCGCGTGAGCTTACCACTAAAAGCGCTCCGTGGCGGCTGCGCGGACGACCTTTCGGGCGCCGCGCCCGGGCCCTGCGTGACACGTCCCGGGCCTGATGTGGCGTGGCGTGTGCTAAAGTTCGGCGAATATTCATACAACGCTCGCCAAGGGCGGACCATGACGAGGGAGGTGGGGCTCCCGGTCCGTTCGAGGAGCACTGCGGGGCATCATGCGGCACTGGCTGATTCTCTTTCTTCTTGCGTTGCCGTGCCTGGCGGGTGCGGTGAGCTTCAACGAGCAGGTCGAGCGCCTGCCGCTGGGGCAGTCCATCGACGTGTTCGAGGACGTGCGCGGTAGCGCCGATATCAACGACATCACCTCGCGGGCCATCGACAGCAGCTTCCGCCGCCATGACAAGGACGTGCTCAATGCCGGCTATTCGCGCTCGGTGTTCTGGTTGCGCCTGGACCTGGACTACCGGCCGGTCGCCTCCAGCGATCCGCGCACCTGGCTGCTGGAGCTGGCCTACCCGCCGCTGGACAAGCTCGACCTCTACCTGCCCGATGGCCAGGGCGGCTACCGCCTCGCCCAGCGCACTGGCGACACATTGCCGTTCGCCAGTCGGCCGATCCGGCAGAACAACTACCTGTTCGAACTCGGCCTCGAGCCGAACAAGCCTCAGCGTGTCTACCTGCGGCTGGAAAGCCAGGGGTCGATCCAGGCGCCGCTGACCCTGTGGTCGCCCAAGGCCTACCTGGAGGAGCAGCCCGAACGCATCTATGTGCTCGGCATCATCTATGGCGTGCTGCTGGTGATGCTGATCTACAACCTGTTCATCTTCCTCAGCGTCCGCGATACCAGCTATCTCTACTACATCCTCTATATCGCTTCGTTCGGGCTCTACCAGGTCTCGGTGAACGGCGCCGGCATCGAGTACTTCTGGCCCGACAGCCCCTGGTGGGCGAACGCCGCCACGCCATTCCTGATCGGTTCGGCGGCGCTGTTCGGCTGCCAGTTCGCGCGCAGCTTCCTGCATACCCGCGACCACAGCGTGTGGGTCGACCGCGGCCTGCTGGCGCTGATGGCGGTCGGCGCGCTGGTCATGCTGATGGCGCTGACCATGAGCTACGCCGTGGCTCTACGCCTGGCCACCTACCTGGCGCTGGCCTTCACCGGCCTGATCTTCGCCGCCGGCATCCTCGCCTGGCTGCGCGGCATGCGCGTGGCGCGCTATTTCATCATCGCCTGGACCGCCTTCCTTCTCGGCGGCATCGTCAATACCCTGATGGTCCTCGGCTACCTGCCGAACATGTTCCTCACCATGTATGCCAGCCAGATCGGTTCGGCGCTGGAGGTGGGCTTGCTGTCGCTGGCACTGGCCGACCGGATCAACGCGATGAAGGAGGAGCGCGCGCGAATCCTCCAGGAGTCCAGCCGCAAGCTGGAAGCGCTGAACCAGGAACTGGCCAACAGCAACCGCCTGAAGGACGAGTTCCTCGCCACCGTCACCCACGAACTGCGCACCCCGATGAGCGGGGTGATCGGTTCGCTGGAGCTGATGCAGACGGTACCGATGGACGTCGAACTCGCCGAGTACCAGCGCACCGCCGCCGGTTCGGCGCGGGACATGATGCGGATGGTCAACGACATCCTCGCCCTCATCGAACTGCAGGCCGGCAAGCTCTACCCGCGCCGCGAGCCGTTCAGCCTGCGCGGCCTGTTCGACAGCCTGCGCGCGCAGTACGCGCCGCGCGCCGAGGAGAAGGGCCTGCGCTTCGCCCTGCAACTGGACGACAGCCTGCCGGACACCCTCGAAGGCGATGCCGGCAAGCTGGCCCAGGCGCTGGGCTACCTGGTCGACAATGCGATCAAGTTCACCGCCAGGGGCAGCGTGACCCTGCGCGTCGCCGCCGGGCGTACCCATGACGGGGTGGCGCTGCGGGTGGAAGTGATCGACACCGGCATCGGTTTCGACATGGCCGCCGGCAGCGACCTCTACCAGCGTTTCGTCCAGGCCGACAGCTCGTTGACCCGTGGCTACGGAGGCCTCGGCATCGGCCTGGCGCTGTGCCGCAAGCTGGTGGAGCTGCTTGGCGGCGAGCTGACCCACGAGTCCCGGCCGGGACAGGGCAGCCGCTTCCTCCTGCGCCTGCAACTGACCCAGCCGGCCCAGGGCCTGGCGCCGCCGCCGCGGCGCGCCGGCGGGCAGGCGGTGCGGCGTCCCGAGGAGTGCACGGTGCTGGTGGTGGAGGACAACGCCATCAACCAGTTGGTGACTCGCGGCATGCTGCTCAAGCTCGGCTACCGGGTGCGCACCGCCGACAACGGCAGCGAGGCCCTGGAGTTGCTGGCGCGCGAGCGGCCGGACGGCGTACTGCTCGACTGCCAGATGCCGGTGATGGACGGCTTCGCCACCTGTCGGGCGATCCGCGCGCTGCCCGGCTGCGCGGAACTGCCGGTGCTGGCGTTGACCGCCCACAGCCACAGCGGCGATCGCGAGCGCTGCCTGGCGGCGGGCATGAGCGACTACATGGCCAAGCCGGTCAAGTTCGAAGAGTTGCAGACCCTGCTGCACGATTGGCTGCTGTGCCAGCCGATCGTCACCAAGTCCGCCTGAAGCCTTTCCGCGGCTGGCTGAAATGCCGGCCTGCGCGACCTGTATGTCTCTTTAGGCAAAGCCTGAAGCGTGATTCACTGGGAAAAAGTGAATCCGGATTCAGTCATGGTCTATCGTGTCACCGAACGCCGCCTGCAACGCGATTCCGCGCTGCGCGAGCGCATCCTCCAGCTAGGCCTGCGGCGTGTCGCGGAGGGCGGTTTCGCCGCGCTGACCATGCAGGCCCTGGCCGACGACGCGGGGATCGCCACCGGCAGCCTGTACCGCCACTTCCGGGGCAAGGGCGAGCTGGCGGCGGAAATCTTCCGCCGCGCCAGCCAGCGTGAGGTCGATGCCCTGGCCGTGGTCCTGCGCGGTCCCGGCGCGCCCGCCTGGCGCCTGGCCGAGGGCTTGCGGCGCTTTGCCGCGCGCGCCTGGAGCAGCCAGCGGCTGGCCTTCGCCCTGATCGCCGAGCCGGTGGATCCTGAAGTCGACGAGCAGCGCCTGCGCTATCGCGAGGCCTACGCCGCACTGTTCGTCGAACTGCTCGAGGAGGGCCGGCGCAGTGGCGCATTCCAGCTTTCCCTGGTGCCGCTTGCCGCGGCCTGCCTGGTCGGGGCCATCGCCGAGGCGCTGGTCGGCCCCTTGTCTCCCCCGGCGCGCGCCGCTCGCGACAGCGGCCAGCCGGAACCGAGTCTGGAGCCGGTGAGTACGGCTCTGGTGAACTTCTGCCTGCGCGCGGTGGGCGCGCCTGTCTGCGAGGAACCCTCATGAACCTGCACCAGTACGCCGAAACCCACGAAGTGACCAACCAGGTACCGTCGCTGGATGGCGCCAACCTCTACCGCCTCGACCTGCCTCTCCAGGAGTGGGTGCGTCGCTACCAGGGCGGCTGGGCCGAGGAGCGCCTGCAGCGCTACGGCGAGCTGGCCGGCGGCCCGCTGATGGCGGCCGGCTTCCTGGCCAACCAGCACAAGCCGGAGTTCCATAGCCACGACCGCTACGGCAACCGCGTCGACCTAGTGGAGTTCCACCCCGCCTACCACGAGCTGATGCGCGCCGCCATCGAACACGAACTGCCCTCGCTGCCCTGGACCGACCCGCGCCCCGGCGCCCAGGTGGCGCGGGCCGGGCTGTCCTACCTGCACAGCCAGGCGGAGGCCGGCACCGGTTGCCCGTTGACCATGACCTACGCCAGCGTGCCGGCGATTCGCCTGCAGGCGGACCTGGCCGAGAAATGGCTGCCGAAGATCCTCTCCCGCGAGTACGACCCGCGCAACGTGCCGATGGAGCAGAAGGCGGGCGTCACCATCGGCATGGCGATGACCGAGAAGCAGGGCGGCACCGACGTCCGCGCCAATACCACGCGGGCCTACCCGGTGGGGATTCCCGGGCCGGGGCAGGCCTACGAACTGGTCGGGCACAAGTGGTTCTGCTCGGCGCCGATGTGCGACGCCTTCCTCACCCTGGCCTACACCGACAAGGGCCTGACCTGCTTCCTGCTGCCGCGCCACCGGCCGGACGGCAGCCGCAACCAGTTCTACATCCAGCGCCTGAAGGACAAGCTGGGCAACTGGTCGAACGCCTCCAGCGAAATCGAGTATCGCGGCGCCCTGGCCTGGATGGTCGGCGAGGAGGGCCGTGGCGTGCCGACCATCATCGAGATGGTCGCCATGACCCGCTTCGACTGCATGATCGGCTCCAGCGCATTGATGCGTCAGGCGTTGACCCAGGCTGCCCACCATTGTGCCTACCGCAAGGTCGGCGGGCGGGTGCTGGCCGAGCAACCGCTGATGCAGAACGTGCTCGCCGACCTGGCCCTGGAAAGCGAGGCGGCGCTGGCCCTGACCCTGCGCATGGGGCATGCCCTGGACCGTGCCCACGACGAGCAGGAGGAGAAGTTCGCCCGCCTGGTCACCGCGGTGGGCAAGTACTGGATCTGCAAGCGTGCCCCGGCGATGATCAACGAAGCCTCCGAATGCATGGGCGGTGCCGGCTACGTCGAGGAAACCATCCTGCCGCGGCTGTACCGCGAGGCCCCGGTGAACTCGATCTGGGAAGGTTCCGGCAACGTGCAGTGCCTGGACGTGCTGCGTGCCCTGTCGAAGGAGCCGGGGGTGCTCGACGCGCTGTTCGCCGAACTGGGCGACGGCCATGGCGACGCCCGTCTCGCCGCGCACATCGGCAACCTCAAGGCGGCCTTCGCCGACACCGCCGACATCCAGTACCGCGCCCGCCAGCTCACCGAGGACGTGGCGATCGCCCTGCAGGCCAAGCTGTTGCTGGAAGCCGGCAACGCCGCGGTGTCCGACGCCTTCATCGGCAGTCGCCTGGGGGACGGCGGGCGGGTCTACGGCACCCTCCCGCGCGGCGTCGAGGTCGAGGCGCTGTTGGCTCGCGCCACCCCGCACCTGGCCTGAGGCGCGCCGCGATGCAGGCGCATCCGCGCTACCGGGAGCTGGTCGAGCAGGGCTTCGCCGCGGCCAGTTTCGTCGGCGACCTCGGCATCCGTCCGCTGGACTGCGGGCCGGGTTGGGTCGAAGCGGGGCTGGACATCCTGCCCCGCCACGCCCAGCAGAACGGCTTCATCCATGCCGGGGTCCAGGCGACCCTGGCCGACCATGCCGCCGGGGCCGCCGCCGCGACCCTGGTGGAGGAGGGACAGACGGTGCTGACCCTGGAGTTCAAGCTCAACCTGTTGCGCCCGGCGCTTTGCCAGCGCCTGTTGTGTCGCGCCGAGGTGCTCAAGGCCGGGCGCCAGGTGACGGTGGTCGAGGCCGAGGTGTTCGCCGAGCGGGACGGTCGGCGGCACCTGTTCAGCAAGGCCACCGTGACCATGGCGGTGGTGGCGCTGGCCGAATGAGGTAACGGGAGAAAAGCGCTGTGTTTTCCTGTCGGTACAGGCAAGATGTTTTCCATGCGAACCGACAGGAAGCCCACCATGAGTATCGATTCCGACGACGGGTTCGTCGTCGCCCGCACGGCCGAGGAGGCCGTCGACCGTCTTGCCGAGCTGCACCGCCAGGCCACCGCGGCGCTGAGCCAGGCGCTCAAGCGCTACATCAAGGAGCGCATCGAGCCGAGCGAGGCCGAGCGGCAGAACTTCCACTACCCGCAACTGCGCATCGGCTACCGCTGCCAGGGCGAGGTGCCGTCCACCACCCGCGCCTACGCCAAGGTCCAGGTGCCGGGCGAATACAGCGTCACCGTCACCCACCCCGACGCCTTCCGCAAGTACCTGCTGGAACAGTTGCGTCCGCTGATGGACGATTTCACCGTGCAGGTGCAGGTCGGCCCGAGCCAACAGGACATCCCCTATCCCTACGTGGTCGAGCAGGGCGATGAGCTGGCCGGCTCCGGGGTGACCGCCGCCGAGCTGGCGCGGGTGTTCCCCAGCACCGACCTGTCCGCCGCTTCCGACGACATCGCCGACGGCCTCTACGAATGGGAACGCGCCGACCAGTTGCCGCTGGCGCTGTTCGACGCCGCGCGGGTGGACTTCTCCCTGCGCCGCCTGGTGCACTACACCGGCAGCGACTGGCGCCACGTGCAGCCGTGGATCCTGCTGACCAACTACCACCGCTACGTCGACCAGTTCATCCGCCTCGGCCTGACCCGCCTGCGCGAGGACCCGCGCTTCGTGCGCATGGTCCTGCCGGGCAACGTGATCATCGAACGCGGGATGGACGAAGGCGAGGCCAACGCCATCGTCGCCGGGGTGGTCTGGCACCGCTACCAGATGCCGGCCTACCACCTGATCGCCGCCGATGGCGACGGCATCACCCTGGTCAACATCGGGGTCGGCCCGTCCAACGCGAAGAACATCACCGACCACCTGGCGGTGTTGCGTCCGCATTGCTGGCTGATGATCGGCCACTGCGGCGGCCTGCGGCAGTCGCAGACCATCGGCGACTACGTACTGGCGCACGCCTACATGCGCCGCGACGGCATCCTCGACCGCGCGCTGCCGCCGCACATCCCGATCCCGGCGCTGGCCGAGGTCCAGGTCGCCTTGCAGGAAGCCGCCGCCGAAGTCACCGGCGAGCGCGGCGAGTCGCTCAAGCGACGCTTGCGCACCGGCACCGTGCTCACCTACGACGACCGCAACTGGGAGCTGCGCTGGGCCCAGGAGCGGCCACTGATCAACCTGGCGCGGGCCATCGCGGTGGACATGGAGAGCGGCACCATCGCCGCCCAGGGCTACCGCCTGCGGGTGCCCTACGGCACGTTGCTGTGCGTCTCGGACAAGCCGCTGCACAGCGAGATTAAGCTGCCCGGCTCGGCCAACGCCTTCTACGAGCGCGCGGTGAACCAGCACCTGCGGATCGGCATCGCCGCCCTCGACCTGTTGCGCAGCCAGCTCAACTCGCTGCACTCGCGCAAGCTGCGGAGTTTCGACGAGCCGCCGTTCCGTTGATCGGAGGCGCCCCGGTTTCCGCGCGGAAACCGGGGCGCGCTTCTACGCCTCGCGGCGCCGAGGCCCTACAATGACGGCCCTTCGCCCTGCGTGGAACCGCGGCGCCTTCTGCCGGTCGGAACGACCACGCCTGCCATCGATGTGAGCCCCATGCCGTTCAGCGCCCCCACTCATCTCAGCAACCCGCTCCGTCGCTTCGCCCGCCGCCTGGTGCCCGATGCCGCGCCGGAAGTGGCAGCGCCGTTGCCGATGCCGGAAAGCCTGGCCGGCGAACCGTGGTTCTCGGTCGGTCGGGCGGTCGAAGCCCTCGGCGGCGAGCGGGTCGACGGCTGGATCCTGGAAGAATGGCGCGGCCTGGCCCTGCGCGCGCGTTTCAGCGCTTGCTGGCGCGATCCGCGCGGCAACCTGTGGAATGTCCTGCCGCAGGCGGGCGCCATCGCTTTCCTGGCCGACCCGCAGCGGCGCTACGAAGGCGTGCCGCTGGCCGACCAGTACCAGGCGCTCAGCCGCGATGTCCTGCTGGAAGACTACCTCGGCCTGCGGCGCCAACTGGCCCGCGCCGGCCTGGACGACGAGGCCCGCGAGCGCCTGGCCGGGATGGCCGGGCGCCTGGAAAGCTGGCTGGCCCTGGGCGGCCGTGGCGACCAGGCTTGTCCGTGCGGCAGCGGCAAGCGCTACCGCAACTGCTGCTCCCGCCTGGTGGCCCCGGCCTCCTGAGCGACGTTGCGCGGTGCGACGCGCCACTGCTCGCCGGGTTTCGGCGTGCCGAAGGTCGCCGGGTCCACGCCTTGGCTGCGCAGCGCCGCCTGGAGCGCCTTGGGCGGGTCGTCCTGCTGTTCGTCGGTGAGATTGAAGGTACCGAAGTGGATGGCCATGCTGGTCTGCGCCTGCAGCGTGCGATGGGCCTGCACCGCGTCGTCGGGATTCATGTGGTGGTCGCGCATGAACCAGCGCGGCTCGTAGGCGCCGATCGGCAGGGCGGCGAAACGCATCGCCCCGAAGCGCTGGTGGATCAGCCCGAACTCCGGGCCGAGCCCGGTATCGCCGGGAAACAGCAGCGGGCCGTCCGGCGAGTCGATGACGAAGCCGAGCCAGAGCGTGCGGTTGGTGTCGCTGCGGGTGCGCGACGACCAGTGCTGCACCGGTACGCCATGCAGCGTCAGGCCAGCGCCCAGCGGCACGGCCTGCCACCAGTCGATCTCCACGACGTCGGCGAAACCTGTCTGGCGGATCAGCCCGGCGTTGCCCAGGCCGCTGACTACCTTGGCCGTCGGCCAGCGCCGGTGGAGCTGGCGCAGGGTTTCCAGGTCGAGGTGGTCGTAGTGGTTGTGGCTCACCAGCACCAGGTCGATCGGCGGCAACTGGTCGAGCGTCAACCCGGGCGGATGGTGGCGCTTCGGGCCGATGAAGGCGAGCGGGCTGACCCGTTGCGACCAGACCGGGTCGGTGAGGATGTTCAGGCCGCGGTGCTGGATCAGCAGGGTGGCGTGGTTGATGTAGGTGATCCGCAGTTCTTCGCCGCGGGCGCGCTCGTTCACCCTTGGCGGCGTTGCCGTCGGCGGCAGGGCGACCCACGGGCGTTGCGGCGGGCGGTTCCACTGCCACTTGAGCAGGTCGCGCAGGCTCTTGTGCGCGGTCGGCTGGATATTGCGGAAACGTTCGCCGTCGAAATGGTCCGAAGGCGGACCCTGATAGGCGCTGCCAGCGCAGCCGGCCAGGGTCAGCAGGCTGATCAGCCAGGTGGGACGCAGGGAGGGCATGAGGGGATGCTCTTGCGGTCAGGCTCTCGGACAACCTAGCATGCCGCCCGGTACCCCGATCAAGCCAACTCGTTTCCAGTCATGTCCCGTCCCCCGCGTCCTTCCCCGCGTCATCCCGTCCGCCCTGCGCCACGCCGGGTGGCCAAGGCGCCGCCGAGCGAGCCGAAGCTGCTGCTGTTCAACAAGCCGTTCGACGTACTGACCCAGTTCAACGACGAGCAAGGGCGCTCGACCCTCAAGGACTTCATCCCGGTGCCGGGCGTGTATCCGGCCGGGCGCCTGGACCGCGACAGCGAGGGCCTGTTGCTGCTGACCAACGACGGTCGCCTGCAGGCGCGCATCGCCGACCCCCGGCACAAGCTGCCGAAGACCTACTGGGTGCAGGTCGAAGGCACGCCGGACGAGGAGCAATTGCGGCGCCTGCGCGAGGGCGTGACGCTCAACGACGGCCCGACGCTGCCCGCCGAGGCGCGTCTGCTGGATGAGCCGACGTTGTGGGAGCGGGTGCCGCCGGTGCGTTTTCGCAAGTCGGTGCCGACCCAGTGGCTGGAACTGGTGATTCGCGAGGGGCGCAATCGCCAGGTACGGCGGATGACGGCGGCGGTGGGCTTGCCGACGCTGCGGCTGGTGCGGGTGCGGATCGGCCCCTGGAGCCTGGACGGCCTGGGCCTCGGGGAATGGCGGGAAGTGCCGGCGCGGCTGGACTGACGAGAGGGGCGTCGTCCAGCGGGCGCGGAACGATCAGTAGTACGACTTGATCACGGCGATGCCGCGACCCATCACGTCGCGCCAGGCGTCGCGGGTCTCGGCGTCGCAGTCGCGGTCGTGCTCGGCGACCGCCATCAGCAGGGCGTCCAGCCACAGGTCGTAGAGTTCCGGGCGGATATCCAGCGCGGCGCGCGAATGGCTGGCGCCGAGTGCGCGCAGCTTGCTGTCGGACATGCCGCGGGCGTACATCACCAGGTTCATGATCCCGGCACGCAGCAGGTGTTTCTGCGCAGTCATGTCGGTGGTGGCGAACTTGGCGCGAATCTGCGGGGAACTGGCAAGGAAATGCCGGTAGAAATCATCGAAGAATCCGGTGCTGGCACAGCAGCGTCCATAACTCTGCATGACGCGGTCGGCGGCGTTCATGGCGACTCCCTTGTTCTAGGCAATGGCAAGGCGAGCCGGCCCCGTTGGCCGGGGCCGGCGGATGATTACGAGTGGTTGGATGACGCGCGTGGCGCCGGGGTTACATGCCCGCGCCTTCGAGGCTGCCGATGACCAGGCCCTTGATGATGAAGCCCAGTACGCCCAGGCCGAGGGCGAAGAACAGGATCAGGGTTCCGAACTTGCCGGCTTTCGACTTCTTCGCCAGGTCCCACACGATGAAAGCCATGAACAGGATAAGCACGGTCACCAGACCGGTCATCATCCACTCTTCGAACAGTTCGGGATCCATTGGCAACCTCCGGATTTTCAAGCAAACGAAGTCCGGCTCGCGGTCGGACGGAGCGTGCCATGGGGGGCGGGCAAGGCGTTTATCGTTCTACGAGCAGGCTGCTCTTTATATGCGGGGGCCCCGCGGGCATGACAACTGAAACAGGCTGCCGATTATACGGCATGCCGCCTGTTCCGTGTCATGTCCCAGGTCTCGCTACGATCAATCGCGCAGGTGCTCCAGCGGCAGTTCGGTACTCGCCAGCACCTGGTTGAGGACGAAGCTGGAGCGCACGCTGGAGACCCCCTCGATGCGCGTCAGGGTACCCAGCAGGAGCTTCTGGTAGTGGTCCATGTCCGGCACCACGACCTTCAACTGGTAGTCCGCGTCCATCCCGGTGACCAGGCTGCACTCCAGCACTTCCGGGCATTTGCCGATGACTTCCTGGAAATGTTCGAAGCGTTCCGGGGTGTGTCGATCCATGCCTATGAGGACGAAGGCGGTGAGGCTCAGGCCGAGCTTCTTGCGGTCCAGCAAGGCTACCTGGCGGACGATGTAGCCGTCGTCCTCGAGCTGCTTGACCCGTCGCGAACAGGGCGATGGCGACAGGCCTATCCGTTCTGCCAGTTCCTGGTTGGAGATGCGTGCGTCGCGCTGGAGTTCTTCGAGGATACGCAGGTCGTAGCGGTCGAGTTTGTTCATGGCGAGGATTTCTTTCAGGTTGATTGCCATCGGCAAGGTGAATTTGAGTGATTTATTGCGCAATCAAGGTTCTGGTGAGCAATATTAGCAATCATTGGTCGCGCCTGGCGACGTATTCTTTTACCCAGATTCACGGCCCGGACATCTCGTCCATCACGGCTCGCCCAATCAGGCCAGCCGTGGCCGCCGACCCTACAGGGTTGCGCCGGCCTCCGGGTTGCACACCGCCCAGAAGGTGGAGTGAGGTGAGCCGTCGCCAATAGCGCCGAGCCAGGACAGTTACCCCAGAAGGGAGGTCGACGGGCCTCCCTTTTTCTTTGCTCGCGATCCGGCCCGTGCCGCGCTTTTACCCATTCTTTACCCGGCGTTTACCCACCCTTGGCGGAAAACGGCGGAAAGTCGTTCCCGGGATCATTCGAACGTGGCCGGGCGACCAGGCCCGGGGCGAGGCAGACGATGAACGGTGGATGGTGGCGAATGCTCGGGGTGGGCGCTCTCTCGCTGAGCCTGTGCGTCCAGGCGCAGGCTGACGACGGCCGAGGGGGACGCGGCGGACCCGGCGGCGAGCGCGGTGTTGCCCACGGACAACCGGGACCTGGCCGCGGCGAAGCGTACGGCGGCAGTTGGGGACCGCATCCCGACTGGCGTCCGGGCCGGATGGTGGATGCCTTGCCGCGCGGACACCTGCGGGTGCCCTATCGCGGCGGCGAGTATTTCTTCCACGACGGCTACTGGTACCGACCCGACGGCCCGCGCTATGTGCTGGTCGTGCCGCCCCGCGGGGTGCGCGTCCGCAGCCTGCCGCCCTATGCGGAGCAGGTCTGGCTGGGCAGCGTGCTGTACTTCCTTGCCGCCGGCACTTACTACCTGTGGCATGCCGACACCCGCGAGTACGAAGTGGTCAGCCCGCCGCCGCGGGCAGCGGGACCCGTTTATCCGGTCAGCGGGCCGGCCGCCAGCTACGACGTGGTGGCCTACCCCGCGCGCGGCCAGGGGCCCGACCAGCAGGGCCGCGACCGCTACGAGTGCCACCGCTGGGCGGTGGGCGAGAGCGGCTTCGACCCGGCGGGGGCGACCTACGCGCCGGCCGCCGAGGTCGCCAACGGCTACCGCCGGGCCATGGCCGCCTGCCTGAGCGGGCGCGGCTACAGCGTCAACTGACGGTTTCCTTGCCGACCACTTCCTGCGGGTCGGCATGGATCAGCACCTCGGCCTTCGGGTATTCGCGCTTGATCGCCAGCACTGCGCGGTCGGTCAGGGCGTGGGCCACCGACAGGCTCAGCTCGCCGGGCAGTTCGAGGTGCAACTGGACGAACCAGTGGTTGCCGGAAATCCGCGTGCGCACGTCGTGCGCGCCGAGCACTCCCGGCACGCTGCAGGCGAGTTCGCGCATGCGCTCGCTGATGTCGGTAGGCAGTTCCCGGTCCATCAGGATCGACACCGACTCGCGAGCGATCTGCAGGGCGCTCCAGAGGATGTACAGGGCGATGCCCAGGCCGAACAGGCCGTCGCTCTGTGGCCAGCCGTAGCGGGCCAGGAGCAGTGCCACGAGGATGCTGGCGTTGAGCAGCAGGTCCGAGCGGTAGTGCAGCGAGTCGGCGCGTATCGCGGTGGAACCGGTGCGGCGGATGACGTGGGTCTGGAAGGCCAGGAGAAGGGCCGTGAGCAGCAGCGACAGCAGCATCACCGCGATGCCCCAGGTGGCCGCGCCGAGGGGCTGCGGGTCGCGCAATTGCTCGACCGCCTGGATAGCCACCAGTACCGCGCTGGCGCCGATGAACATGGCCTGGGCCAGGCCGGCCAGGGCCTCGGCCTTGCCGTGGCCGTAGCGGTGGTCGTCGTCGGCCGGGCGCAGCGAATAGTGCACTGCCAGCAGGTTGAGCAGCGAGGCGGCACTGTCCAGCAGGGAGTCGGTGAGGCCGGCGAGCAGGCTCACCGAACCGCTCAGCCACCAGGCGATGGCCTTGCCGATGACCAGGGTGACGGCGACACCGAGCGAGGCCAGGGTGGCCAGGCGCAGCAGGCGGGCGTGGGGGGAATCGGGACTCATGGGGCGCTTCTGTCAGGAGGGACGGCGCCACTGTAAACCAACCGGGCGGCGACCGGGCACTGACGCACGGTCGCGCTCGGAGGGCGGATCAGGCGGCCGGCTTCAGGCCATAGGCCGCCAGTTGCTCGACGCTGCCGCTGTGGCGGATCAGGCGCGGGTCGTCGAGCGGCAGTTCACGGCCGATCTCGCGTTCGAGGATGGCCTTGAGCTTGCGGTTGTCGACCTTGCCGTCCGCGCCGACGGCATCCTTGAGCACTTCCGGGGCGACCGAGTACTTGGCGTCGGGCAGGTAGATGGCGCCGGTGGCGAAGTCGACGCCGAAGGCGATCAGGCCGGGGATGATATAGAACAGCAGGCCGATGGCGTCGAAGGCGACGATGGCCGGATCGATGCGACCGTCGATCTGGCCGCGTCGCTCGGGGTAGAACAGCGTACCACAAGCCGACAACTGGCTCAGCAGGGCTGCACTGAGAACGGCACAGGAAACGCGGGTGGCAAGGCGCATGTATGACCTCCGGGTGAACATGACGGCGAACTATAGCAATCGACCAGCGTTCGGCAATCTTCTGCCGCGACGATGACGATAAGACCGCCGAAAGCGCCCGCCGGTTCGCCGGTATACTTCGCCGGTCAGTCCGGAGCCAGCATGATTTCCCTACCCATCGACGCCGTTGTTCCCGCCCTGCGCCAGGCCCTTGGCGCACAACACCAGGCCGTTCTGGAAGCCCCGCCGGGCGCCGGCAAGACCACCCGCGTGCCGCTGGCCCTGCTCGACGAGCCCTGGCTCGCCGGCCAACGCATCCTCATGCTCGAACCGCGGCGCCTGGCGGCGCGGGCCGCGGCCGAGCGGCTGGCCGCCGAGCTGGGCGAAAAGGTCGGCGAGACCGTCGGCTACCGGATCCGCCTGGAGAGCAGGGTCGGCCCGAAGACCCGCATCGAAGTGGTCACCGAGGGTATCCTTGCCCGTCGCCTGCAAGACGACCCGGCGCTGGACGGTGTCGGCCTGGTGATCTTCGACGAATTCCACGAGCGCAGCCTGGATGCCGACCTGGCCCTGGCGCTGACTCTCAATGGCCGCGAACTGTTGCGCGACGAGCCGCCGCTGAAAGTGCTGGTGATGTCGGCGACCCTGGAGGGCGAGCGTCTTGCGGCGCTGCTCGGCGAAGCGCCGGTGGTGCGCAGCGAGGGCCGCATGTTCCCGGTGGATATCCGCTGGGGACGGGCGGCGCAACCCGGCGAGTTCATCGAGCCGCGGGTGCAACAGGCGGTGCTCCAGGCGCTGGCGGAGGAAAGCGGCAGCGTGCTGGTCTTTCTTCCCGGCCAGGCCGAGATCCGCCGCGTTCACGAAGGCTTGCGCGAAGCCCTTGGCGGACGCCCCGAGGTGCTGCTCTGCCCGCTGCATGGCGAGCTCGACCTCGCCGCCCAGCGCGCCGCCATCGAGCCGGCGTCGCGGGGCACGCGCAAGGTGGTGCTGGCGACCAACATCGCCGAGACCAGCCTGACCATCGACGGCGTACGGGTGGTGATCGACGCCGGCCTGGCGCGGGTGCCGCGCTTCGATCCGGGCAGTGGCATGACCCGCCTGGAGACCCAGCGCATCTCCCGCGCCTCCGCTACCCAGCGTGCCGGCCGCGCAGGGCGCCTGGAGCCGGGCGTATGCTACTGCTTGTGGTCGGAGAGCCAGCATGAGCAGTTGCCTGCCTACGGCACGGCGGAAATCCTCCAGGCCGATCTGGCCGGGCTGGCCCTGCAACTGGCGCGCTGGGGCGTGGCGCCGGAGGAGCTGGCCTGGCTCGACGCGCCGCCCGCGGCGGCCTACGCCCAGGCCCGCGAGCTGCTCGGGCGGCTGGGGGCGCTGAACGCCAGCGGCGCGTTGAGTGCCCATGGCCAGGCGATGGCCGAATTGCCGACCCATCCGCGCATTGCCCACCTGCTGCTGCGCGGCCAGGCCCTCGGCCTTGGCGAACTGGCTTGCGACGTAGCGGCGCTGCTCGGCGAACGTGACATACAGCGTGGCGGCGGCGCCGACCTGCACAGCCGTCTCGCCCTGCTCGCCGGCGAGGCCCGCACTGGCGCCTCGCGCGGCGCGGTACAGCGCGCCCGGCAACTGGCCCGGCAGTTCCGCGGTTACCTGCGCGGCGCCGCCAGCGAGGCGGTCGTCGATCCCGGTCATCCGCGTTGGCTGGGCTGTCTGCTGGCCTTCGCCTATCCCGACCGCATCGCTCGCCAGCGCCGCGCCGGCGGCGGCGACTACCGGCTGGCCAATGGGCGCGCTGCGCAGTTCGGCGAACCGGACAGCCTGATGAAGCAGCCTTGGCTGGTGATCGCCGATCTGGGCAGCCGCCAGGGCCAGCGCGAAGAGCGGATCTACCTGGCCGCCGAACTCGATCCGAGGTTGTTCGATACGGTCCTGGCGGAGCAGGTCAGCCAGCGCGACGAGCTGCAGTGGGACGAGCGCGAAGGCGTGCTGCGCGCCGAGCGCCAGCGCCGGGTCGGCGAACTGGTGCTGTCCAGCGAGGCGCTACCCGGCCTCGACGAAGCGGCGCGCAGCCAGGCGCTGCTCGGCCTGGTCCGGCGCAAGGGCCTGGAGTTGTTGCCCTGGACCCCGGAACTGCGCCAGTGGCAGGCGCGCATCGGCTTGCTGCGCCGGCTGGACCTGGAAGACAAGGGTGAGAGCGAGTGGCCGGACGTCAGCGACGCCGCGTTGCTGGAACGGCTGGAGGAATGGTTGCCGGCCTATCTCGGCAAGGTCACCCGCCTGGCTCACTTCGCCAACCTCGACCTGGCTTCGATCCTCGCCGGGCTGTTGCCCTGGCCATTACCGCAGCGTCTCGACGAGTGGGCACCGAAAACCCTGGAAGTCCCCTCCGGCTCGCGCATCCGCCTGGACTACAGCGAAACCCCGCCGATCCTCGCGGTGCGCCTGCAGGAACTGTTCGGCCTCGGCGACACTCCGCGCATCGCCCAGGGCCGCCTGGCAGTGAAGCTGCACCTGCTGTCTCCCGCGCATCGCCCGGTGCAGGTGACCCAGGACCTGGCGAACTTCTGGCGCAGCACCTATGCGGAAGTCAGGAAGGACCTGAAGGGACGCTATCCGAAGCATTATTGGCCGGACGACCCGCTGGTGGCCGAGGCCACTGCCCGGGCCAAGCCACGCAAGTAGTCGACGGCGCTCAGAGCACCCGGGTCAGGTCGTCGTCGAGGAAGTGCCGGAAACTCAGGCGCTGGCCGTCGGCGAAGTCGAAGTGGCTGTCCAGGGTCGGGCCGTTGAGGACGAACTCCAGGGCCAGCAGGCGCACACCGACCAGGCCGCGCTGCCGGCCGAGGTCGTGCAGGCGGTACTCGCCCGGGCCTTCGTCGTTCTCGCAGGGCCGCGGCGCTTCGCCGCTGCGCCAGAACACCGTCTCGCCCTCGAAGTAGAGGCGATACCAGCGTTGCTCGAACTGCAGGTAGACCACGTTCACCGGATCGGCCGGACGGCCTTCCCACCACCATTCCTGGATCAGCAGCGACTGGCAGACCTGTCCGCGCAGGGCGGGCTGTTCGCCGTTGATCGTGCAGCAGGGGATGGCGGTATGCATCGGGCTCCTCCTCCGGGGTCGGTTCACAGCAGGGACAGGTCGGCGCCGTCGCTCCGCAACTGGTCGTAGGCCTGGTCCAGGCGGTCGCGCAGCGCTTCGGCGCCGGGAATGTGGCGCGAGACGATCATCCGCAGCGGCAGGCGGTACAGTTCCTGGCTCGCCAACGCCTGGCGGCTGGCCGCTTCCACCGGCGCCTGGTAGTCGAGCAGGTAGTCGCCGCGCCCGAGTTCGAGCATGCGCAAGGCAGCGTGGTGGGTGCCGGTGCGGTACAGGCGCAGGTGCAGGTTGGGGTCCTGGATGAAGTTGGTGACCGGTTTCCAGTAGCTGTAGCCGCTGATCAGGATCAGCCGGCGTCCGGCCAGGTCCTGGGGAACCCGCGGTGCCGGCTGGTGCGCCGGGTAGTACAGGTTCAGGCTGACGTGGCCGAGCACGCGCCGCGCCTGGAGAGTGTCGGCGGCCAGCTCCGGCTTGGCCGCGCCGGCCCACAGCGCCACGCTGCCGTCCTGCAGCCCCAGGTACAGGCGCGCGCTGGGCAGGGCACGGAACGCCGGACGATAGCCGGCCCGCTCCAGCAGCAGGCGGACCAGGCGGGCGCCGGAACCGGCGGCGTGGCCATCCCGGGCGGTATAGATGTAGGGGGGGAATTCGTAGTAGCCGACGTTCAACGACGGCCTTGCGTCCTGCGCATGGAGCTGCGGGGCGGCCAGCAGGGCGAACGCCAGCAGCGCGAGCAGGGGCGTTGTGGTGCGTAGGGGCATGGTGTGCGGCCTTGCCGTTTTTTGTTGTTATGAATGGGGGCGAAGCATGCGGCGCGCCGGGCCGCTTGTCCAGCCCGGCGCGCGCCCGGTCAATGGGGCAGCAGGAAGCGCGCGGCGAGCGGCAGGTGGTTGGAGATCTGCAGCGTATCGCTGCGCCGGACCCGGGCATCGAGACGGGTCAGCGAGGGGCTGTGGAACAGGTAGTCGAGGGTCCGATCCGGCCCCTGGACCCGTGGGTCGTTGGGGAAGTGCGTGTACCAGCGAACCTGGTCGACGCCACTGGCCTCTTCCAGCGACGGCACCATCGGGAAGCGCCCGCTCAGGACGGCCAGTTCGCTGTCTTCCCGGTAGGGCGCGCGCAGCGGCGCCAGCAGGTAGGGATACTGGCCGGGCGGCAGCAGGTTGAGGTCGCCGCCGAGCAGCCAGGGCGTGCGCCTGGCCTGCAGTTCGTCGAGCAGCGTACGGGTGGTCTCGACCTGGCGCTCGAGGGTGTCGTCGTTCGCCTGCGGGCGGTCGAAGCGGGCGTTGAGCACGGCCAGCTCGCCGCCGCCGTCGATCGGCAGGTGGCTGACCAGGATCGCCGGGCGCGGCCCGAACAGGCGGTCGAACAGCCCGCCATCGCGTGGCGGCAACTGGCGCCGCTCGGCGCTATCGATGCGATAGCGGCTCAGGGTGGCCTGCTTGCGGCCGACGCTGCCGAAGATGTGCGGCGTCGGCACGAAGGCCGACTTCCACTCGTAGGCCTGGGCGCTGCAATGGTAGAGATCGTTGATGCGCTCCTGGATCAGCGCCAGTTGGTCCTGATCGTCGGTGGCGCTGGAGCCGTCGTCGATCTCCTGGAGCAGGACCAGGTCCGGCTGCTCGTCGCGGATCACCCGGACCACCTCGTCGAGGGTGAACGCCAGGTCTTCGGCGGTGGGGCGCTGGTCCGGGCCGGTGGCATCCGGCAGGTCGTCCCAGAAGACGTAGCGCTTGCCGGCCAGGTACTGGATGTTCCAGGTCATCACCTTCAGGGCCTGCCCCGGCTTCAGCGCCGGCGCGACGCCCTGGCAATGCTGGGGCGCGGCTTCGCGATCGGCGGGTTGCCAGCTCAGCAGGTAGCTGGCGAGCAGGGCACCGCCGACCAGCAGGAGCAGGCCGACGAACAGCAGGTTGCGTAGACGGGGCAGTGACATCGCAATCGAGACTATGCTGGAAAGGACCAGAGCATAGAGCTTGCCGCCGCGCATTTCACCCTTGCCGGTCGAATTGACGCAAGGGTTCGCGTTTTTTCGAGCGGGAGGGTATCGCATGCCGCGCAAGGTATTCAGCAGCCAGGCCTACCGCCACAAGGTGGTGCTGGTCAGTGGTGGTTGTTCCGGCATCGGTCGCGCGCTGGCGCTGCGTTTCGCCCGGGCCGGTGCGCGACTGGCGATCCTCGACCTCGACCAGGCGGCGCTGGACAGCCTGGTCCAGCACCTGCGCGACCATCTCGGCGGCGAGGCGCTCGGCCTGCGCTGCGACGTCGCCGACGCCGATGCGGTGGAGCGTGCCGTGGCGCTGGCGGTGGAGCGCTTCGGCGGCATCGACGTGCTGGTCAACAACGCCGGCATCACCCACCGCGGTACCTTCGCCGAAACCGGCCTGGGGGTTTTCCGCAAGGTCATGGCGGTGAACTTCTTCGGCGCCGTGCATTGCACCCGCGCGGCGCTGCCGAGCCTGCTCGAACGGCGCGGGCAGATCGTCGTGCTCAGTTCGCTGACCGGTTTCGCCCCGTTGCTCTACCGCAGCGCCTACAACGCCAGCAAGCATGCCTTGCACGGTCTGTTCGACACCCTGCGGATGGAGCTGGAAGGCACCGGCGTCAGCGTGACCCTGGCCTGCCCGGGATTCACCGCCACCGACCTGCGCAAGAATGCGCTGGTCGGCGATGGCTCGGTGACTCGCCAGCCGGTGCAAGTGCTGGGCAGCCAGGTGGCATCGCCGGTGGAGGTCGCCGAGGCGATCTTCCAGGGCGCCGCGCGGCGCCGGCGCCTGCTGGTGCTGTCCAACGTCAACTGGCGGGCGCGGCTGCTGGCGCGCTTCTTTCCGCGTCTCTTCGAAAAGCTGCTGGTGCCGCGCCTGTCGGGACTCAAGCCGCAACCCTGACGGTGCTCAGTGGGCGTGGTCGTGGGCGTCGAAGCCCTGGCTCATGTCCCAGTAGGAGGCCTCGACCTTGTGCCCGTCGAGGTCGCGGATGAAACACCCGTAGTAGGGCTCGCCGTAAAGCGGACGCGGGCCCGGCGCGCCCTCGTCGTCTGCGCCGGCGGCCAGGGCCGCGGCGTGGAAGGCGTCGACCTGGGCCTTGCTGTCGGCGAAGAAGCCGACGTGGCTGCCGTTGCCGACGCTGGCGGGACGGCCGTCGATCGGCGCCTGCACCCAGAACTCCGGATAGAGCTTGCCGTAGGCCACGGCGCCGGGGTATTCGAGGATCACCTTGCAGCCGAGGGCGGCCATCACCGCGTCGTAGAAGGCTCGGGCACGGGGAAAGTCGTTGGTGCCGATGGACAGGTGGGAAATGCAGCTGGGGTTGGCCGATTCGTCGCTCATGGTCCGTTCCTCGAGGCAGGGCTCGTCAAGCATAGGCCAGCGCGGCGAATCGGCGCGCGGCGCCGTTCACATCCCGTTGCGTGGCGCCGGACCGAGGCTGTAGATGCGGAAGGCGACGATGGTCAACAGCAGCTGGAAGAACCCGCTGAGCGTATGCAGGGCGACCCGCAGCACGACGGCGTCGCCGGCCGAATCGGCGAGCCAGGCTTCCAGGCTCCAGACCGGCAGCAGGATCACCAGCGAACAGGCGAGGATCAGGAAGAATCGCCCACGGGTGAACTCGAAGCTTTCCCGCAGCGCCTGCAGCGGACTACGGCCGCGCAGCACCAGGCAGAATTCGGCGAAGGCCAGCTTCACCATGACGAAGATGCCCGGCAGGATCAGCAGCGACAGGCCGAGCACGATCAGCAGCGAAGTCAGCGCCGCGAGTAGCGCGAAGGCTGGCCACAGGCGCAGCGCGGCGCTCCACAGCTGGCCGACGCGAGGCCGCTCGTCGCGCCCGCGCGCGTCCATGAACAGGATCAGGGCTGCGGTGTAGAGCGGGTAGAAGAGCAGTCCGGCGACCAGGCTCCAGGCGCCCATCTGCTGGGGGCCGACGGCTTCGTCGATCTGCTGCTGGAGCAGGCTTTCGAGGAATATCCAGGGCAGGCAGAGCGGCACCAGGGTGGTCAGGTGGCGGGTGAAGAAGAACCAGGCGTCACGCAGCGGCAGCAGAGGATTCATCGCGGGTCGGCAGATCGGATACGAGCCCGCGACTCTAACCCAGCCGGCCGCCGAGGCCAACGCCTGGCGGCCGCCGTTGCCGATCAGGCCGCTTCGCGGGCCTGGGCCTGCTCCAGTTCGCGGACCAGCGGCAACACGTGCTTGCCGAAATACTCCACTTCTTCGTGGAAGTGCAGGAAGGCCGACAGCACCAGGTCGACCCCGGCCGCCTTCAGCGCGACGATGCGCTCGGCGATCTGCCGTGGCGTGCCGATCAGGTTGGTCTTGAAGCCGTCGTTGTACTGCACCAGGTCTTCGAAGGTGGATTTGGCCCAGTTGCCATCGCCCTCCGGCGAGGCCTTGCCGGCCTGTTTCACCGCGTCGCCGAAGGCGTTCACCGCCTCGTAGTCGGCCTTGGCGATGATCTCGTCGAGCACCGCCCGCGCTTCCTCCTCGGTGTCGCGGGCAATGATGAAGGCGTTCACTCCGACCTTGACCGAATGGCCGTTGGCCGCCGCCTTGGCGCGGATGTCCTCGACCTGGGCGCGGATGCCGTCGATGCTGTTGCCGTTGGTGAAGTACCAGTCGGACACGCGCGAGGCCATGTCCCGCGCCGCCCGAGAGCTGCCGCCCTGGAAGATTTCCGGGTGCGGCTGCTGGATCGGCTTGGGTTTCAGGGTGTAGTCGTGGAAACGATAGAAATCGCCCTTGAAGGTGAAGTTTTCCTCGGTCCAGATGCCTTTCAGCACGCGGATGAACTCCTCGGAGCGCCGATAGCGTTCGTCGTGCTCCAGCCAGGGTTCGCCGATGCCGGTGAACTCTCCCTTGAACCAGCCGCTGACGATGTTCACCGCGACCCGGCCATTGGTCAGTTGGTCGATCGTCGCCAGTTGCTTGGCCACCACCGCAGGATGCCAGGGGCCAGGCAGGATCGCCGCGATCACCTTGAGCTTCTCGGTGGCCGCCAGCAGGGCGTGGCTGATGGCCACCGACTCGTGCTGGTACTCGGCGCCGTAGCCGGCGGTGAAGCGGATCTGCGAGAGGGCGTAGTCGAAGCCGTTGCGTTCCGCCAACTGGGCCAGCTTGCGGTTGTAGTCGATGTCCCAGCTGGTGCGCTGCTCGATCTTGCTCACCACCAGGCCGCCGCTGACGTTGGGGACCCAGTAGGCGAAGCGGATCGGCTGTTGCTCTTGGCTCATCGGGGGTATCTCCGGGTAGGGGCGTGGTCCGGTGTCTATGAAGGAACCGTGCCATCCCGGATTAATGTTTTCGAATCAATGGCTTATGGGGGATATGGCGGAGCCGGCCTGTCTTTTGCTGGACAGCCCTGTTGTCCCGCTGTTGCCCGGCAGACAGTCAGGCCGGCAAGCGCTGCAACAGTTCGGCGGCGCGCAGTACCACGGCGTACTCGCCGTGCAGGTTGGCCAACGCCATCGCATGTACCTCGTCGGCGCTGCGCGGGGTGCCATGGAAATCGGGCTTGGCGAAGGTGAAGCAGGCGTCGGCCACTACCCAGGTCTGGAAGCCGAGGTTGCCGGCGCTGCGTGCGCTGGCTTCCACCGAGTTCTCCGTGGCTACCCCGACGAGCGCCACCTGGCGGATGTCGCGGACATGGAGCCAGCGTTGCAGGCCGCTGTTGATGAAGGCGTCGGGAACGTTCTTCTCGAACACCGCCTCGTCGTCGCGCGGCGCCAGCGCTGGCTGGAACTCCACGCCGGGCTGGCCGGGCGCGAAGGGCGAGCCGGGCTGCCGGGAAATGTGCCGGACGTGCACCACCGGCCAGCCGGCGGCGCGCCAGGCGGCAAGCAGTTCGACGATGCGCGCCTCGGCGCCGGGATTGTTGCGCGGCGGCAGGTCGTCGCGCTGCATGCCGCGTTGCAGGTCGACGATCAGCAGGGCGACCTGGGGCCGTGCGGAGCGCTGGGCGTGGTCATTCATCGGGAATTCACCGGAGGAACTTGAGATCGTGCAGGGTGCTCCAATATTTCCCTTTGGTGCAATCCATCCTTCCTTCTCGAAATGCAGTCGAGGCGTGCGATGAAATCCGATGAGAAAACCCTGATCGACGGCCTGTTCAGCCGCCTGCGCGAGGCCGAGGGGCAGTCCGCTCCGCGTGACGCCGAGGCCGAGGCGCAGATCAACCAGCACCTGGTGCGGCAGCCGGCGGCGCCGTACTACATGGCGCAGGTGGTGCTGATCCAGGAAGCCGCGCTGAAGCGCCTCGACCAACGGGTGAAGGAACTCGAGGCGCAGGTCGCCCAGTTGCAGCAGAGCCGTCCGAGCAGCGGCGGCTTCCTCTCCGGCCTGTTCGGTGGCGGCGCGCGCGACGAGCCGGCGCCGAGCCAACCGGGGCGCCCGGCGGGCTGGGGCGAGACGCGTTTCTCCAATCCGGCGGCGGCGGCCGGCGACATGCGTCCGGGTATGGCGCCCGCCGCGGCGGCCGCGCCTTCGCGGGCCAGCGGTTTTCTCGGCGGCGCGTTGCAGACGGCCGCCGGGGTCGCTGGCGGGATGCTGGTGGCCGACCTGCTCACCGGCATGTTCCGCCACAGCCAACCGCAGGAAATCGTCGAGGTGATCCAGGACGTCCCGGTGGATAACCTCGACGCCAGTCAGTTTGCCGATCCCGAGCCGGCGCCCGAGCGCTTCGCCGATAGCGACTATCCCGCCGACGGCGGTTTCGCCGATGGCGATTTCAGCGATAGCGACTTCAACGACGACTCCAGCTTCCTCGGCGACGACGATTTGTTCACCTGATCGTTAGGGTTGCGGGCCGTGGGCTGCGATAATGGTGGCCCACTGCCGTCGTTCCGGAGTTCCCCTTGAGTCGTCCCGAGTCGCCCGCGGCGAAGAAGATCGCTGTCTTCGCCGATGTGCAGAACCTCTACTACACCGTGCGCCAGGCCTACGGCTGCCATCTCAACTACGCCGCCCTGTGGGCAGACATCGCTCGCGGCGGGAGCATCGTCGAGGCCTATGCCTACGCCATCGACCGCGGCGACCCGCGTCAGCAACAGTTCCAGCAGATTCTGCGCAACCTCGGTTTCACGGTGAAGCTGAAGCCCTACATCCAGCGTGCCGACGGCTCGGCCAAGGGTGACTGGGATGTCGGCATCACCATCGACGTACTGGATGCCGCGCCGCGGGTGGACGAAGTGGTGCTGCTGTCCGGTGACGGCGACTTCGATCTGCTGCTGGAGAAGGTCATCCGCGCCCACGGCGTCGTGGCTACGGCCTACGGGGTGCCTGGCCTGACCGCCAACGCGCTGATCCGAGCGGCGTCGCGCTACGTGCCGATCGAGGGCGGACTGCTGCTCAAGGGCTGACCGGCCGCGCTCCAGAGGACGATGGGAGACGGCGAATCCGCTAGAATGCCGTCCGTTTCCTTTTTTCCGAGTCGCTCATGACGTTCGCTTCCCTCGGTCTGCTCGACCCCCTGCTCAAGGCCCTCGAAGGGCTCGGCCACGGCACGCCTACGCCGATCCAGGCCCAAGCCATACCCCCGGCGCTCAAGGGCCGCGACCTGCTCGCCGCAGCACAGACCGGCACCGGCAAGACCGCCGGTTTCGCCCTGCCGTTGCTGCAGCGGCTGACCCTAGAGGGGCCGCAGGTCGCTGCGAACTCGGTGCGTGCACTGGTCCTGGTTCCGACCCGCGAACTGGCCGAGCAGGTCCACGCCAGCGTCCGCGACTACGGCCAGCACCTGCCGCTGCGTACCGCGGTGGCCTACGGTGGGGTCAGCATCAACCCGCAGATGATGAAGCTGCGCAAGGGAGTGGATATCCTCGTCGCCACTCCCGGGCGGCTGCTCGACCTGTATCGGCAGAACGCGGTGAAGTTCGCCCAGCTCCAGGCGTTGGTGCTGGACGAAGCCGATCGCATGCTCGACCTCGGTTTCGCCCGCGAGCTGGACGAACTGTTCGCCGCGCTGCCGCGCAAGCGCCAGACCCTGCTGTTTTCCGCGACCTTCTCCGACGCCATCCGCACGCTGGCCCGTGAACTGCTGCGCGACCCGCTGTCCATCGAGGTCAGTCCGCGCAATACCGCGGCGAAGAGCGTCAGGCAATGGCTGGTGCCGGTGGACAAGAAGCGCAAGGCCGAGCTGTTCTGCCACCTGTTGCAGGCCAATCGCTGGCGCCAGGCGCTGGTCTTCGCCAAGACCCGCAAGAGCGTCGAGGAACTGGTCGGACTGTTGCAGCGGCAGGGTATCGCCGCCGACTCGATCCATGGCGACAAGCCGCAGCCGGCGCGGCTGCGCGCCTTGCAGCGGTTCAAGGCCGGCGAGGTAGACCTGCTGGTAGCCACCGACGTGGCCGCGCGTGGCCTGGATATCGAGGAAATGCCGCTGGTGGTCAACTTCGACCTGCCGATCGTCGCCGAGGACTACGTGCATCGCATCGGCCGTACCGGCCGTGCCGGTGCCTCCGGCCAGGCGGTGTCGCTGGTCTGCGCCGACGAAGTGGAGCTGCTGGCGGCGATCGAGACACTGATCGGGCAGACCCTGCAGCGCCGCGAGGAGCCCGACTTCGCGCCGGAACACCGGGTGCCGCAGACCGCGCCGGGGGGCGTGGTGCTGAAGAAACCGAAGAAGCCGAAGAAACCCAAGGTTGCGGAGAGCGCCGGCAAGCCCGGCAAGATCCACTTGGGCAGTTGGTTCGACAGCAGCGCGCCGACGGTCAAGGCGGTGCGCAAGGCGCCGGGCTTCGGCGCGGGCGCGGCGGGCAAGCCGAAGAAGCGGCCATCCGGCAAATAGCGAGGCGCTGGCGTACTGGCCTCTAGCCCCTGCCGCGCAACCAGGCCAGCGCGCCGAGTCCGGCCACGCGCCCGCTGGCGAAGCAGGCGGTCAACAGGTAGCCGCCGGTGGGCGCCTCCCAGTCGAGCATTTCCCCGGCGCAGAACACGCCGGGCAAGCCAGCGAGCATCAGGTTGCGGTCGAGCGCCTCGAAGCGCACGCCGCCGGCGCTGCTGATCGCTTCGTCCAGCGGACGCGGGCGCAGCAGCGTCAGCGGCAGGCGCTTGATCGCCGCCGCCAGGCGGGCCGGCTCGGCATAGGTGGCGGCGGGGGTGAGTTCACGCAGGAGGCCGGCCCGAACCCCATCGATGCCCAACTGGCTGCGCAGGTGATTGGCCATCGACCTGGAGCCGCGCGGGCGAGCCAGGGCTGCCTCGATCTGCTCGCGACGCCTGTTCGGCAACAGGTCCAGCCATACTTCGGCCGATCCCTGTGCCTCGATCCGTTCGCGGATGGCGGCGGAGAGGGCATAGACCAGGCTGCCCTCGATACCGTCGCGGGTCACGACGAATTCGCCCTGGCGCGGCGTTTCGCCCGCCAGTCCCATGGCCACCGGTTTGACCGGAGCGCCGGAGAACTTGTCGCGAAACAGCTCGCTCCAGCCGCCGATCTCGAAACCGCAATTGCTTGGCCGCAGGGGCTCGACCTCGACGCCGCGGGCCCGCAGCAGGGGCACCCAGGCGCCGTCGGAGCCCAGGCGCTGCCAACTGCCGCCACCGAGCGCCAGGATCACGGCGTCGGCCCGTATCGACAGGCGCTCGGCGGCGCTCTGGATGTCCAGCGTACCGTCCGCGTTCCAGCCCAGCCAACGGCAGCGGGTATGGATGAGCACGCCTTGCTCGCGCAGGCGCTTGAGCCAGGCACGGAGCAACGGCGCGGCCTTCATGTCGGAGGGGAACACCCGGCCGGAACTGCCGACGAAGGTGTCGATACCCAGGCCGTGGATCCAGGCGCGCAACGCATCCGCGTCGAATTCGCCGAGCAGTGCGGCGATTTCCTTCTGGCGCCTGCCATAGCGGCCGAGGAATTGTTCCCTGGCCTCGGCATGGGTGATGTTCATGCCGCCGACGCCCGCGAGCAGGAATTTCCGGCCGACCGAGGGCATGGCGTCGAACACTTCCGTGCGTACGCCCGCCTGGCTCAGGACCTCCGCGGCCATCAGGCCTGCGGGACCGCCGCCGACGATGGCGACCTGGGGGGAAGGGGAGGATGCTTGACTGGGCATGTGGACGACGAGCGAGACCTGGGGAAACCGGCGTGCAGTGTAACCGAGGCGAAGACCGCCTCCGAGCCTTGTCGATGCCACCTGGTCCGCTCGCCGTGCGCCTGGTCAGGAACTGATCAACCGTCGGGAGGCCAGGCACGATGCGCTGCACGGAGCGTTTTTCGCACCTTATCCACAGGCGGTTCCACATGCTTTGTGGAAATCCGCTGACGCTCGTCGCGTGGCAGGAGCGGCTTCCGGTCGCGCTTGCCCGAAGGTGCGCTAGGCCTGGGCTTCGACAGCGAAGCGCCAGGTCAGTGGATCAGCGAATTGCGCTTGGCGAACTCCGCGAGGTCGACCAGCGAACCCAGGCCGAGCTTCTGCAGCAGGCGGGTCTTGTAGGTGCTGACGGTCTTGTTGCTGAGGAACAGCTTCTCGCCGATGGCCTTGTTCGAATAGCCCATGGCGAGGTGCTGGAGGACGATCATCTCGCGGTCGGAGAGCAGGCCGATAAGCTCGCTTTCGGAAATGCGCTCCGGCGGGGTGCCGAGGGTATCGAACGTGAGCGAAGGAAAGAACGTGTAGCCAGCGATCACGGCGTTCAGGGCGTTGATCAGATTGTTCAGGTCTTCTTCCTTGTTGACGAACCCACGGGCGCCGACCTGGATGCAGCGCTTGCAGAACGCCTCTGCGGATTGTGAAGTGAGTACCAGCACCTGGGTGCGCAGTTCCAGCGACTTGATCCGCGAGATCACGGTCAGGCCGTCGAGCTTGGGAATGCCGATGTCGAGAATCACCACGTCCGGTTCGTGCTCCCGGACCAACTGGATGGCATCCACGCCATTGTCCGTCTCGGCCACCACCTGCAAACCATGCTTTTCCAGCAGGACGCGCACGGCGAGGCGGATGACGGGGTGGTCGTCGACGATCAGGACGGTATGCATAAATTCGATTTACCTTGAGGGACCGGGGCAGGGTCGGGATTCGATTTCCCGGGCGCTGCCGCCGGTGGTCATCCATGTTGGGCGCTAGGCCGAGATCGCCGTCCAGAATAGCCTGTTGAGGCGGGGCGATTCGGTTTTTCATGTGGAACCATGCTAATCCAACCGAACCTCCAAATCAGTAGGAAAATTCCCACAAAACATGGGGACTTGTCCCATAGGTCTAGTAAGGGAAACACAGCAGTATATCGCCGGTATTTCCTGGAAACCCTGTGTGGACCGTGATGAATGATTTGAATGTTCTGGTGTTGGAGGATGAGCCTTTTCAGCGCCTGGTAGCCGTCACAGCCCTGAAGAAAGTGGTGCCCGGATCGATCCTCGAAGCGGCGGACGGCAAGGAGGCGGTGGCGATCCTGGAGTCCTGCGGACACGTCGACATCGCCATCTGCGACCTGCAGATGAGCGGCATGGACGGCCTGGCGTTCCTTCGCCACGCAAGCCTGAGCGGCAAGGTTCATTCGGTGATCCTCAGCAGCGAGGTGGATCCCATCCTGCGCCAGGCCACCATTTCGATGATCGAGTGCCTGGGCCTCAATTTTCTCGGCGACCTCGGCAAGCCATTCAGCCTGGAGCGGATCACCGCCCTGTTGACCCGCTACAACGCTCGTCGCCAGGACCTGCCGCGACAGATCGAAGTCGCCGAGCTGCCCTCCGTGGCGGACGTGGTGCGCGGCCTCGACAACGGCGAGTTCGAAGCCTACTACCAGCCCAAGGTGGCCCTGGATGGCGGCGGCCTGATCGGCGCCGAGGTCCTGGCACGCTGGAACCACCCGCATCTCGGCGTACTGCCGCCGTCGCATTTCCTCTATGTGATGGAAACCTACAACCTGGTCGACAAACTGTTCTGGCAACTGTTCAGCCAGGGTCTGGCGACGCGCAGGAAGCTGGCGCAGTTGGGGCAGCCGATCAACCTGGCGTTCAACGTCCATCCTTCGCAACTGGGTTCGCGTGCGCTGGCCGAGAACATCTCGGCGTTGCTGACCGAGTTCCACCTGCCGCCCAGTTCGGTGATGTTCGAGATCACCGAGACCGGGTTGATCAGCGCTCCTGCCAGCAGCCTGGAGAACCTCGTGCGTCTGCGGATCATGGGCTGCGGCCTGGCGATGGACGATTTCGGCGCCGGCTATTCGTCCCTCGACCGGCTCTGCGAGTTTCCCTTCAGCCAGATCAAGCTGGACAGAACCTTCGTCCAGAAGATGAAGACCCAGCCCAGGAGTTGCGCCGTCATCAGCAGTGTCGTGGCGTTGGCGCAGGCGCTGGGAATTTCCCTGGTGGTGGAAGGGGTGGAGAGCGACGAACAACGGGTACGCCTGATCGAACTCGGTTGCTCCATAGCCCAGGGCTACCTGTTCGCCCGGCCGATGCCGGAACAGCACTTTCTCGACTATTGCTCCGGATCCTGACGCCGCCGCCCTGGCCTCGGCTGCCGCTAGCCGAACGCCGGGCCTCGCGCCGGACGCGTTTCCTTTCCATACAACTGCCGGCCCTGCCGCACAGACCTTTCATGCGATCAAAACTATTCCTGCTGTTCTTCTGCCTGCTGCTGTCGGGCGGACGCCTGTTCGCCGTCGAAGCGCATCCGTCCCTGACGCTGTTCAGCCAGTTGCGCATCGAGCACGAGGACATGGCGATCGCCGAGGACGACTGGGCCTGGCTGCGCCACAAGGGTCACCTGAGGCTCGGCGCGGCGCTGGACGAGACCTCGCCCTTCAACGTCCGGCTCGACGACGAGAACTACGAAGGCATAACGGCGGACGTCGCCACGCTGGTCGGGCAGTTGCTCGGCATGCGCATCAAGGTCGTGAGCTTCGATACCCATGCGGATGCCGTGGCGGCGCTCGCTGCCGGAAAGATCGACCTGCTTGGCAGCCATTACAGCTCGGCGGGCGATTCTTCCCTGGTGCTCAGCCAACCCTACGCCCGTGACCGATTGGCGGTGTTCAAGCGGATGGGGGAAAAGCGCAACTCGCCGGAGGATCTCGCCGGACTCAGCGTGGCGGTGGCCCGGGAGCATGTCGGGGAATTGCGCCAGCGTTTCCCGCGGGCGCGTTTCGTGGTCTTCGGCAGCCATGACGAGGCCGTTGCCGCGGTGGCTTTCGGACATACCGACCTGTATCTCGACGATGTGCTCAGCGCCTACCACCGGATCAATCGGTCCTATTACGGCTACGTGAGGTTCGAGCGGTTTGCCGATGCCCGCCTGGAAGGGGGCTACGGCTTCCTCCTTCGTCGCGGCGACACGAACCTGTTGCGCGTCGTCAACTCGGCCATCGGCGCGATCAACCAGGACCGTCTCGAAAGCATCGCCAGGCGCTGGGTCGGCAGCGGTTCCCTGCCAACGGGCCAGCGTATCGCGCTGACGCCGCAGGAGAGTCGCTGGATCGCTCGCCACCCGGTGGTGCGGTTGGTCATCAACGACGACCTGGCGCCGCTGGCCTTCTTCAATTCCGACGAGACCTTCTCGGGCATCGCCTCCGACCTGCTGGACATGATTTCCCGCCGCACCGGCCTGCATTTCCAGGTCACGCCTCGCAGTGGCGGCTTCCCCGAGCAGATCGGCGTATTGGCCAGGAAGGAGGCGGACCTGGCGATCATGAGCCGCAGCAGCAAGCGCGAGGAAATGCTGCGTTTCACCCGCTCGTTCCTGTCCACCTCGTACGTCCTCGTCACCCGGGCGGACGACAAGGGACGCGCGGAGAGCCCCGGAAGCCTCGACGGCAAGCGCATAGCGATTCCCGCCGGCCATGTGGGCATGCAACAGGTGCGCGAGCGCTATCCGCAGGCCTCGATGGTGGAGGTCGGCGTCGCGCTGGATGCCATGAACCTGGTCTACGAAGGGCGGGCCGACGCGGCGGTGGTGCCGCTGGTCACCGCTCGCTACTACATCGTCCGGTTGTTCCGCGAGAGGCTGGCGATCGCCGACCTGGTTCCCATCGGCGCGGCCACCGCCCACTTCGCCGTTCGCCGAGGCGACGCCGAACTCCAGTCGATTCTCGACAAGGCCTTGCTGAGCATCTCGCCGGACGACCTGAGCGATATCGTCAATCGCTGGCGCTCGCCGCCGGGAATGAGCGGCCAGACCTGGGTTGACTACATCCTGGTGATCACCGAGATCCTGGCGATCGCAGCGGCCTTGCTGCTGTTCTGCCTGGGCTGGGTCACTTATCAGCGCCGGCAGATCAGGGCGCGCGCGCGGGTCGAACAGGCGCTCAGCGACCAGTTGCGGTTCGTCGAGGCCCTGACCGACTGCATGCCCCCGCCGCTGTATGTGCGCGATGTCAACGGACGGATGCTGTCCTGCAACCGCAGCTACTTGCAGAGCGTCGGCCTGAGTTCCGAGGAGGTGATGAACCGCACCGTGCTCGAGCTGCCCATGGAAAACTTCGAGACCGCTCCGGAGTTCCATCGCAGCTACCTGATGGCCATGCGCGAGGGCAGGACCATCGAGGCGGTCTACCCGGTGGCGCTGGGCGGCCGGGAGCGCTGGATCGACCACTGGATCCAGCCGTTCCGCGATTCCAGCGGGACCATCCGCGGTGTCATCTGTGGCTGGCTGGACATCACCGAGCACCGCCAGTTGATCGACGAACTGGAAGAAGCGAAGAACCTGGCCGACGAAGCGAGCCGGGCCAAGACCACCTTCCTGGCGACCATGAGCCACGAGATCCGCACGCCGATGAACGCGGTGATCGGCATCCTCGAACTGGCGCTCAAGCGTGCCGAGACCGGTCGGGTGGACCGCTCCAGCATCGAGATCGCCTATGCCTCGGCGAAGAGCCTGCTGGAGCTGATCGGCGATATTCTCGACATCGCCCGCATCGAGTCAGGTCGCCTCAGCCTGTCGCCGAAACGGGCCAACCTGCGCGAGCTGGTGGAATCGGTGGCACGGGTATTCGAAGGCCTGGCCCGGCAAAAGCGCCTGAGCCTGGTGCTGGAGATCGATTCGAGCATCAACGGCGACGTACTGCTGGATGCCATGCGCTTCAAGCAGATCCTCTCCAACCTGGTCAGCAACGCGATCAAGTTCACCGACGAGGGCTCGATCCGCATCCGCATCGATGGCCGCCAGGTGGAGCCGTCGCTGTTGCAGGTCAATCTCTGTGTGGAAGACACCGGCATCGGTATTTCCCTGGGCGACCAGCAACAGTTGTTCCGGCCTTTCGCCCAGGTCAACCGCAACCTGCAGAACACCGAGGGCACCGGGCTCGGCCTGGTGATCTCGCGCTCGCTGTGCGAAATGATGGGAGGGCGCCTGGTGATGAGCAGCGAGCTGGGGCAGGGGACGCGGATCGACGTCGAGCTGCGCCTGCAAGTGCTGGAACCGATCGTCGAGAGCGTGCGGGCGATCCCGCTCGGCAATCGCCAGGCGCGGCGGTTGCAGGTCCTGGTGGTGGACGATCATGCGGTCAACCGGCAGATCCTCCATCAACAGCTGAGCTTCCTCGGCCACGACGTAGAGGAGGCGGAAAACGGCCTGAGCGCTCTCAACCTGTGGCATGGGCAACCGTTCGACATGGTCATCACCGACTGTCACATGCCGCTGATGAGCGGCTCCGACCTCGCCCGCTCGATCCGCCAGGAGGAGCGCGAGAATGGCGAGGAACCGGTGGTCATCATCGGCCTCACCGCGGACGCCCAGCCGGAGGAGATCGAGCGCTGCATCCAGGCTGGAATGAACGAGTGCCTGATCAAGCCCATCGGCCTCGATGTTCTCGAGGAGCGTCTTCTGGCCCTGGGCTTCGCCGACGACGACCTGCCCGTCACCATCGACGCCGAACCCGTCGCGATACCGTCGGACCCCCGTCTCTACGACCTGGATTCCCTGCATGCGCTGACCGGCGGCGAGCCGACGATGCTCAGGCGGCTGCTCGATGAACTGCTGACCAGCAACCGCAAGGACCTGGAGACCCTCGAGGGACTGGTGCAACGCCAGGAGACCGGCGAACTGGCCGAGCTGGCGCATCGGATCAAGGGCGCGGCGAGGGTGGTGCGTGGCGAGCAACTGGTGGAAAGCTGCCGGCGCCTCGAGGATGCCTGCCTCAGCCCGAACGCCTCGTTCGCCTGGGTGGAGGAGTGCGCCGTTGGGGTGAAACTGGCGATCCTCGCCCTGGACGAGAGTCTGGTGGAAGAGTGCACGGATTGACGTGGCTTGCGCCCGTTGCCCGGGCGGTAAACCAATCGTCATCGCTTTGCCCGAGGATCGGGCATGTCCAGGCGCGGAAAAGACTACACTCCGGTTGGGTAGCCTTTTCCGCGAAGCCTGACCAAAGATCGGAATACCGCCCTCGCGGGCACCCCAGCCGATTCCTGCGGTCAGATAGTCCTTCTGGAGTGCGTTGAACGAAAGGAACCAAGCGATGGCCGACCTGACCAGCCTGAGCATCGAGCATCTGCGCTCGCCACGGCTGTATACCCACCGTCTGATCCTGCGGCCCTGGCTGGTGCAGGACCGAGCCAGGTTCGCCGAGCTGAATGCCGACCCGCGGGTGATGGAGTTCTTTCCGTCCTGCCTGGATCGCGCCCAGAGCGACGCGTTGCTGCGCCGCATCGACGCGCACTTCGCCGAGCACGGTTTTGGCTGGTGGGCGCTGCAGGTCAAGGGCGGCGATCCTTTCATCGGCTACGTGGGGCTGGAGGTCGTGGACTTCGATGCGCCCTTCGTACCCGCGGTGGCCATCGGCTGGCGTCTCGCCGCCGAGCATTGGGCGGAGGGCTTCGCCCACGAGGCGGCCGAGGCGGCGCTGAGCTACGCCTTCGATACCCTTGGCCTGGACCAGGTGGTGGCTTTCACCGTACCGGCCAACGAGAACTCCCTGGGACTGATGGAGCGCCTGGGGATGCATCGCGATCCCACCGACGACTTCGAGCATCCCGACCTGCCCCCCGGCCACCGCTTGCGGCATCATGTGCTGTACCGGTTGACGCGCGAGGACTGGCTTCGCAGATGAGTCGGCCGTTTCCGAAAAGGCCTCCCATGAACGCGAACCTTCCCCCTTCCGCCATTTCCGAACTGCATGGCCCGCGCCTGCTGCTGCGCGCCTGGCGCGACAGCGACCGCGAGGCGTTCGCCGAGATGTGCGCCGACCCGCAGGTAATGGAGTTCTTCCCCAGTGTGCTCGACCGCGCGCAGAGCGACGCCTTGGTCGATCGCGTCCAGGCGCATTTTGCCGAGCGTGGCTACGGGCCCTGGGCCCTGGAGCTACCGGGCGAGGCGGCGTTCATCGGATTCACCGGCCTGTTCGACGTGACCATGGACGTGCACTTCGCCCCGACCGTGGAGATCGGCTGGCGCCTGGCGCCCGCCTACTGGGGCCGTGGATTCGCCCGCGAAGCGGCGGAAACCGCCTTGGACTTCGCCTTCGAGCGGCTGCGCCTGCCCGAGGTGGTGGCCTTCACCACGCCGCCCAACCGCCGCTCCTGGGGCTTGATGGAGCGCCTGGGCATGCGTCGCGATCCGGCCGAGGATTTCGACCACCCACTCCTGGCAGCGGATCACCCGATGCGCCGGCATATCCTCTATCGCGTCGACGCGGCCCGCTGGGCGGAGCGGTGAACATGGGCGACGGCGGCGGCGAGGTGCTCTCCTACCATCGCCTCAGCATGCATCGCCCGGAGCGCTACGCTCCCGGTCCCGGCGGACTGGACTGGGCGACCCAGCCGGCGCCGTTCCGCCAGTACCGGGGCTGCCGGCAAGTCGAACTGCTGCATCGGCCGCTGGAGGAGTCGCCACCCTACGACGGGGTGTTTTCCGGGCCGGCGGCCGCGCCCTCCCGGCTCGATCGCCGCAGCCTCTCGCAGATGCTCTACGACGGATTGGCGCTGTCGGCCTGGAAGGAGGCCGGCGGCACTCGCTGGGCGCTACGGGTCAATCCGTCGAGCGGCAACCTGCATCCCACCGAAGCCTACCTGCTGCTTCCCGGCGGTACCCTGGAGCCGGCGCCACTGCTCGCCCACTACCGTCCCGACAAACATGCCCTGGAGGTGCGCGGCGAACTGCCGGCGCCGCTGGCTTCGCTGCTGGATGACTGCTTGCCGGCCGGCGGCTGCCTCCTGGCATTGACCAGCGTGCCCTGGCGCGAGGCCTGGAAATACGGTGAGCGAGCCTATCGCTACTGCCAGCATGACCTCGGCCACGCGCTGGCCTGCCTCTCGATCGCCGCGGCGATCCAGGGCTGGGAGATGCGCCTGCTGCGCGGCGTCGCCGAAAGCGCACTGGACGGCCTGTTCGGCCTTGACCGGGACGGCTTCGCCGAGTGCGAGAGCGTCGACGCACTGTTCTGGATCGGGCCGGCGCTCACGCAGGAGCCTTCCCTTTCGCCGCGCCTGTGCGAAGGGCTGGCGGCCCTGCCATTGGCCGGCGCACCGAACCGGCTGTCGCGGGAGTACCGGGACTGGCCGGAGTTGCAGCGGATACATGGGCTATGCCGGGCGCCGCGCCTGCCGGCACGCCCGTGGAGGGTCGCACCGGGCGTGCCCGGCAACGACAACCCCGGCCTGCCGCTGCGACCGCTGCTGCATCGGCGGCGTAGCGCGCAGCGCATGGACGGGCGCGCCGGCATCGATGTCGAACTGCTGCGGGCCTGGCTGCGCAGGCTGCTGCCGGAGCGCTCGCCGGTGCCTTTCGCGGTCACCGGTGAGGCCGCGCGGGTCGATCTACTGCTGTTCGTCCATCGCGTCCGGGGCCTGGTGCCGGGGTTGTACTGGCTGGATCGCAGCGGCCTGCGGCGGCCGCCGATGCGCGAGGACTTCCTCTGGCAGCGCGTCGATCCGGAGTTGCCGCTGTACCTGTTGCAGGAAGGCGATGCGCGCGCGCTGTCGGCGTATCTCTCCTGCCAGCAGGACATCGCCGGCGACGGCTGCGTCGCGCTCGCCATGCTCGCCCATCTCGGCGCGGCGCTCGAAGAAGGCCCCTGGTGCTATCCGCGGCTGTACTGGGAATGCGGGCAGCTCGGCCAGTTGCTCTACCTCGAGGCGGAGGCCGCTGGGCTGTCTGGGACGGGTATCGGCTGCTACTACGACCCCCTGGTGCATGAGCTGCTTGGACTAACGGATGAGTCCATGGCCAGTCTCTACCATTTCACCCTCGGCCGCGCGGTGTGGGACACTCGTCTTTGCAACATGCCCGCGTACCCGGCCTTGCGCCGCGACTAGCCCGTCGACAGCCCGAATTCGAGGAAACACCCCATGACCCAGATACTGGACAACCTGGTGGCTTTGCTGAGCCTGGAACCCATCGAGGAGAACCTGTTCCGGGGCATGAGCCAGGATCTCGGCTTCCGCCAGCTCTATGGCGGCCAGGTCCTGGGCCAGGCACTGTCGGCGGCCAGCCAGACGGTGGAGGACGATCGCCACGTACACTCCATGCACGGCTACTTCCTGCGTCCCGGTGACGCCAGCATGCCGGTGGTCTACCAGGTGGACCGGGTGCGCGACGGCGGCAGCTTCAGCACCCGCCGGGTCACCGCGATCCAGAAAGGCCAGCCGATCTTCACCCTGAGCAGCTCCTTCCAGTACGACGAGGAAGGTTTCCACCACCAGATCGAGATGCCCGAGGTGGTTGGCCCGGATAATCTGCCTTCGGAACTGGAGCTGACCCGCCAGCGCGCCGAGCGGATTCCCGAGCGCATCCGCGACAAGCTGCTGTATCCGAAGCCCATCGAGATTCGTCCGGTCACCCAGCACGACCCCTACGACCCGCAGCCCGACGAACCGGTGAAGTACCTCTGGTTCCGTGCCGACGGCAAGCTGCCGGACGTCCCGGCGCTGCACAAGTACCTGCTGGCCTACGCCTCGGATTTCGGTTTCCTTACCACCTCGATGCAGCCCCATGCCGTTTCGGTGTGGCAGAAGACCATGCAGGTCGCCAGCCTCGACCACGCCCTGTGGTTCCACCGCGACCTGCGCGCGGACGAGTGGCTGCTCTACGCCATCGACAGCCCCTGGGCCGGCAACGCACGCGGTTTCGTGCGCGGCAGCATCTTCAACCAGAGCGGCCAGCTGGTCGCCTCGTCGAGCCAGGAAGGCCTGATCCGCAAGCGTGAGGACTGGGCGTGAGGCTGGCCGACATCCGCCACTGGGTGTTCGACATGGACGGCACCCTGACCCGGGCCGTGCACGACTTCCCGGCGATCCGCCGAGCGCTGGACATCCCCGAGCAGGACGACATCCTGCTGCACCTCGCCGCCCTGCCCGAGGCCGAGGCGGCGGCCAAGCACGCCTGGCTGCTCGAACACGAGCGCGCCCTGGCCGAGGCCGCGCGGCCGGCGCCGGGCGCACTGGAACTGGTGCGCGAGTTGCAGCGGCGCGGCGTGCGCCTGGGCATCCTGACCCGCAACGACCACCAGTTGGCGCTGATCACCCTCGAAGCGATCGGCCTGGGCGGCTGCTTCCCCACCGAGCACATCCTCGGGCGCGGCGAGGCGCGGCCCAAGCCGGACCCTGATGGCTTGCTGCGCATCGCCCGACGCTGGAACGTGACGCCGGCGGAGCTGGTGATGGTCGGCGACTACCGTTTCGACCTCGACTGCGGACGCGCCGCGGGTAGTCGCACGGTGCTGGTCAACCTGCCGGAAAACCCCTGGCCGGAGCTGGCCGACTGGCACGCTGCCGATTGCCATGCGTTGCTCGAGCAACTGCAAACGCCGTAGGAATATCCGGCGGAAAACCTCGAGGGCGGCAGCGCCATCGGCTCCCCGAAAACGAAAAAAGCGCAGGAGGCCAGGCTCCTGCGCTTTTTTCCTGCGCATCCGTGCGGGATGCGGCGGCCGTTATCAGCCGTTGATCGCGTCGGTCAGCGCCTTGGCCGGAACGAACTTGGCTACACGCTTGGCAGCGATCTCGATCGCCTTGCCGGTCTGCGGGTTGCGGCCGGTGCGCGCGGGACGCTCGGAGACCTTCAGCTTGCCGATACCCGGCAGGGTGATTTCGCCATCGTTCTCCAGGGCGTCCTTGACGATCTCGGCGAGCTGGTCGAGCGCGCTGCGAACGGTGGTCTTCTGCGCGTCGATGGCTTCGGCGATGTCCTGGATCAGTTGGTCTTTGGTCAGTGCCATGGTGGTGTAGCTCCTTGGTAAAAGACTGCGCGAGGGGCCTCGCACAGAAACGGGCGTGATTTTAAACAGCTTGGCGCGAATAAGGTTCCCTTTTCTCCGCTTATTTGTTTCCTCGCACGACGCGCATGACAGAGCCGTTACAGAGGTTTTCGCGGCTGTCCGGAATGATGCCGGCGTCGGTTGCCCGACGCATCCTCATGGTTCTGCCAGGGGCGCATGCCTCCGGTTCTTAGTTAAGGATTATTGGTTATTTATAGGTTAGGGTTTCATCCATTAGGGTTATAAGCAGGACATCCCGTCCCTTTCCATCACCGGAGCCTGCTTACCTCGCGCCAACGCCTGGCCCTCGCTCCCCATTCGAGGTGCCGCATGAGCGAAGCCCGGCTCCACTCGCCCGACCCCAGGACACCGCGACCCATGGCCGGTTGGGCGGCAAGCCTGCGCGACAGTGGACTGCTGGCGCTGGCAGTGCCGCGCGTGTTCGCCGGCATGGAGCGGGACTGGGGGGAAATCTTCGCTGGCGTCCGCCACCTGGCCGAGCAGGAACTCGAGCTGGCACGGCGCCTGGCCCTGCATCATCTGCAGATCGCTTCCATTCGCCTGCTGGGTAGTCCTGAACAGCAGCGCCGCCTGTTGCCGGCCAGCGTCGAGCGCCGCTGGCTGTGGAGCGAGGCGGTCGATCTGCGGCGCGCCCAGCCCGAAGCGCAGGAGCACTGGCGGGGCGGTTTCCTGGTGGGTGGGCGGGGTAGCGATTGCTTCGCCGTGGAAGACGTGGATCGCTTGCTGATCTCAGCCTGGCACGCGCCCTCCCGCGCTCACCTGATCGCTGTCGCCGAAACGGGGCGGGCAGGCATCGACATCTCCGGCCTCGCCGATGGCTCGGGGCTGTTCTTGCCCGCCGGGCAGCGGCTGCATTACCAGCGGCTGCGGCTGCATCCCGAGGACATCCTGGTGCCGCCCGGCCTGCCGCCGACCCCGTGCGGGCAACTGCGCGAAGGCTTGACCCGATTGGCCCAGGCCAACCTCGACCTGGGCCAGGCTGCGCGGGTGCCGGGCGACGTGGGGGGGCAGGGAGAGGCGCCGCGTCTCCTCGCCCTCGCGCTGCGTCTTGTCGAACTGGCGGCGGAGTCCTTCCAGGCGGCATTCGCCCGCGGCGGCGCGCTGACATTCCGCGAAAGCGCGGCGGCGTCGCTGCTGGCGAGCGAGGCGGAGGCGGTGGCCCGCGCCGGGCTGCTCGCCTGCCTGCGCCGACAGGCCCTGGAAGCCCGTCTGCTGGGCGCTGCCCTGTAGGGACGGGGTTGCATGGAGCAAGGACGGAAGGGCATCCGGGTGCGCATTTGCGCTCATAAACTAATTCCAAAATATTATTTATATCGCGTTTTTTATATCTGTAATCTGCATCGCACCGGACCACCGGACTCGCTGTCGCCACCCATTGCCCGTCCCTGGTCCGTTCTCCTCCGGAGCGCGGCACCGTTGCCTCCGAGGTTCGCCCGATGAAACGCCCGAATTCCCTGCACCGTCTGGTGGCAGCCCTGGCCCTTGCCGGCCTTTCCGTCGCCGCCCAGGCCGCCGACATCACGGTCGGCTACCAGACCGGCATCGACCCGACCAAGGTGCCCCAGGCCGATGGCCTGTACGAGAAAGCCATCGGCGAGAAGATCGACTGGCGCCGCTTCAACAGCGGTCCGGAAGTGATCGCCGCGCTCGCCTCCGGCGACCTGCAACTCGGCAACATCGGGTCCAGCCCGCTGGCAGCGGCGACCTCGCGCAAGCTGCCGATCGTCGCCTTCATCGTTTCCGCGCAGATCAACGCCGCCGAGGCGCTGGTGGTGCGCAATGGAAGCGGGATCGGGAAACCCGAGGACCTGGCCGGCAAGACCATCGCTACCCCGTTCGTTTCAACCTCCCACTACAGCCTGCTCGGCGCCCTCAAGCACTGGCAGATCGATCCGTCCAAGGTGAAGATCGTCAACCTCAACCCGGCCGAGATCGCTGCCGCCTGGCGTCGCGGCGACATCGACGGGGCCTTCGTCTGGTCGCCGGCGCTGGGCGAGATCAAGAAAAGCGGCAAGGTCCTCACCGACGCCGCCGAAGTCGGCCAGTGGGGTGCGCCGACCTTCGAGGTGTGGGTGGCGCGCAAGGACTTCGCCGAGAAGCATCCTGAAATCGTCGCCCGCTTCGCCCGCGTCAGCCTCGACTCCTTCGCCGACTACAACGCGCACAAGGCCGAATGGACCGCCGACTCCGAGCCGGTGAAGAAGATCGCCCGGCTGACCGGCGCCGATCCCAGGGACGTCCCCGAACTGCTGGCCGGCTCGACCTTCCCGGAAAGCCAGGCGCAACTGTCCGCCGACCTGCTCGGCGGCGGCACCGCCAAGGCTATCGCCGGCACTGCCGAATTCCTCAAGGAACAGAAGCGCGTGCCGGCCGTCCTCGGCGACTACTCGCCCTACGTCAGCGCCGATTTCGTGCGCCAGGCGGAGCAGGTCCAGGTCGGCCAGCGCTGAATTCCGCGACTCCGCCCCGGCCTGTCGGAGCGGAGGCTTTCTTACCCTACGGAGGGCAGAACACATGAGCCGTCTGACGGCCGAGGCGATCAGCCTCTCATTCGAACAGCGCGGCCAGCGCCGCGCCATCCTCCGCGATCTCAGCCTGGGCCTGGCCAAGGGCGAGTCGCTGGTGGTGCTGGGCCCGTCGGGCTGCGGCAAGTCGACACTGTTGAACATCCTCGCCGGTTTCCAGACGCCGGACCAGGGACGCGTGCAGATCGACGGCCGGACACTCGAAGGGCCTGGCGGCGAGCGCGGCGTGGTATTCCAGGACGACGCCCTGATGCCCTGGCTCAACGCCCTCGACAACGTCGCCCTGGGCCTGCGCATCCGTGGCCTGGGCAAGGCCGAGCGCACCGCGCGGGCGCGCCAGGTCCTGCAACTGGTGGGCCTCCAGGAGTACGCCGAGCAGTCCGTCGCCCAGCTCTCCGGCGGCCAGCGGCAACGCCTCGGGCTGGCACGCGCGCTGGCGGTCGAGCCGGACTTCCTGCTGCTCGACGAGCCGTTCGGCGCCCTCGACGCGCTGACCCGCGAACGCATGCAGGTGCTCCTGCTGGACCTGTGGAAGCAGACCGGCAAGGGCCTCTTCCTGATCACCCACAGCGTCGACGAGGCCCTGTTCCTGGCTACCGACCTGGTGGTGATGGACGGCCCGCCGGCGCGCATCGTCAAGCGCCTGCCGGTGGACTTCGCGCGGCGCTACGCCGCCGGCGAAACGGTGCGCTCGATCAAGGCCGATCCCGAGTTCGGCCGTTTGCGCCAGGCGTTGCTGGACGAATTCCTCGATGTCGCGGAGGCCGAACATGCCCACTGATACCCTCGGACTCGCCGCCGCCAAGCCTGTCCCGCGCAAGCGGCGCCTGCCCGGCGACCGTCGGCGCTGGGCCGCCGGTGCCAGCGTGCTGGCCCTGGCCCTGCTGTGGTGGGCGGCGACCCGTTTCGGCTGGGTCGACGTGCTGTTCCTGCCGGCGCCCGAACAGCTCTTCGAAGCCCTGCAACGGCTATGGCAGGAGGGCTACCTCGATGCCAGCCTGCTGCAACACGTCGGCACCAGTCTGCTGCGGGTGCTCCTGGCGCTCGGCGCGGCGGTGCTGACGGCGATCCCGCTGGGCGTGCTGATGGGCCTCAACCCCTTGGCCGGAGCGGCCCTCGATCCGCTGGTGGAGTTCTACCGGCCGATCCCGCCGCTGGCCTACCTGCCGCTGATCGTCATCTGGTTCGGCATCGGCGAGCTGAGCAAGGTGCTGCTGATCTACCTGGCGCTGTTCGCGCCGCTGCTCATCGCTACCGCCGCCGGCGTGCGTCGCGTCGACCGATCGCGGGTGCAGGCGGTGCGCTGCCTGGGAGCCAGCCGCTGGCAGGTGGTGCGCTACGTGATCCTGCCGAGCGCCTTGCCGGAGGTCCTCACCGGCCTGCGCATCGCCCTCGGCGTCGGCTGGTCGACCCTGGTCGCCGCCGAGCTGATCGCGGCCAACCGCGGCCTCGGCTTCATGGTCCAGTCCGCCGCGCAATTCCTCGCCACCGACGTGGTGGTGGTCGGCATCCTGCTGATCGCCGCCATCGCCCTGGCCTTCGAACTGGGGCTGCGCTGGGTCCAGCGGCGCTTCGCCGCCTGGGGTTGAGCGCGAGAGTCCCGAGTCATTCCCGAACCGGCCTTCACCCACGCGGCGAAGGCCGGAGCGAGGGCGCGCAGGGCGCGCCCGCAACCTGCCCGACGAGTAGCACGACATGAGCCTGACCATCCAACCCATCAGCCCGGCCCTGGGCGCCATCGTTTCCGGCATCGACCTCGGCGCGCCGCTGGACGACACCGGCCAGCGGGCCATCGAGCAGGCCCTGCTCGAACACCAGGTGCTGTTCTTCCGCGACCAGTCGCTGGAACCCAGGAGCCAGGCGCGCTTCGCCGCCCGCTTCGGCGACCTGCACATCCATCCGATCTACCCCAGTGTGCCGGAGCAGCCGGAGGTCATCGTCCTCGACACCGCGGTCACCGACGTGCGCGACAATGCCATCTGGCACACCGACGTGACCTTCCTCGAGACCCCGGCGCTGGGGGCGGTGCTCGCCGCCAAGCAATTGCCGCCGTACGGCGGCGACACCCTCTGGGCGAGCAGCACGGCGGCCTACGAGGCGCTGTCGGCGCCGCTGCGGCGCCTGCTGGACGGCCTCACGGCGACCCACGACATCGGCAAGTCCTTCCCCCGCGAGCGCTTCGGCGTCACCGAGGCCGACCTGGCGCGCCTGGAGGAGGCCCGCCTGAAGAATCCGCCGCGCTCGCATCCGGTGGTGCGCACCCATCCGCTCACCGGGCGCAAGGGCCTGTTCGTCAGCGATGGCTTCACCACCCGCATCAACGAACTGGAGCCGGCCGAGAGCGATGCGCTGCTGACGTTCCTCTTCGCCCATGCCACGCGACCTGAATTCACCGTGCGCTGGCGCTGGCAGGAAAACGACGTGGCGTTCTGGGACAACCGCGTGACGCAGCACTACGCGGTGGACGACTACCGGCCCCAGCGGCGGGTCATGCATCGCGCCACCATCCTCGGCGACAAGCCCGTCTGACGCCACCGCGCGCGGGCTTGCTCCGGCGGCCCGCGCCGGCAACTGTCCGTTCCGCCAGCTTTTCCTCTCGAAAAGGTCGCCTCTGCGACATTCGCTGTCGTGTCCCGGCGTGCCGCTCTCGCCTAAGCTTGGCGGGTCCAATTGTTTCGAGAGTTTTCATCCATGCAAGAACGCATCCCGGATGAGCTGACCCTGCCAGAGCTCACCCTGCGTGGCCTGATCCTCGGTGCGCTGATCACCGTGGTCTTCACCGCCTCCAACGTCTACCTCGGTCTGAAGGTCGGCCTGACCTTCGCCTCGTCGATCCCGGCGGCGGTGATCTCGATGGCCGTCCTGCGCTACTTCTCCGGCGCCAACATCCTCGAGAACAACATGGTGCAGACCCAGGCCTCGGCGGCCGGCACCCTGTCCTCGATCATCTTCATCCTTCCCGGCCTGCTGATGATCGGCTACTGGAGTGGCTTCCCGTTCTGGCAGACCGCGGCGATCTGCTCCATCGGCGGCATTCTCGGGGTGCTCTATACCATTCCGCTGCGCCGGGTGATGGTGGTGCAGAGCGAACTGCCGTATCCGGAAGGGGTGGCGGCGGCGGAAATCCTCCGGGTCGGCAGCGACGGCGCCGAGGACGAGGAAGACGCCCGCGCGCCGCGTGCCGCCGGTAACGCGCCGGGGCTCTACGACATCCTCGGCGGCGGCCTGGTGGCGGCGCTGTTCAGCCTCTGGAGCAGCGGCTTCAAGGTTCTCGCCGAAGGCTTCAGCGTCTGGCTCAGTGCCGGGCAGGCGGCGTTCCGCCTTTCCACCGGTTTTTCCCTGGCGCTGGTCGGTGCCGGCTACCTGATGGGCATCACCGCCGGCATCGCGATCCTCATCGGCGTGGTGATCTCCTGGGGCGTCGCGGTGCCGTTGCTGACCGTCAACAGCGTGCCAGCCGACGGCCAGAGCCTGTCGGACCTGGCCACCCAACTGTGGAGTTCGCAGGTGCGCTTCCTCGGCGCCGGCACCATCGGCGTGGCCGCGCTGTGGACCCTGGCGACCCTGTTCAAGCCGATGGTGCGGGGCGTCTGGGCCTCCCTCGGGGCAGTGCGCGGCAATAGCCAGGCGAACAGCCTGCGCACCGAGCTGGACATGCCGGCCAAGTGGATCCTGCTGATCGCCGGGATACTGCTGGTCTCGCTGTTCGTGGTCTTCAGCCACTTCCTCGGTGCCGCCGCGCCGGACATGGCCAGCCCGCAGTTCTGGAGCCTGGTGGCGGTATGCGTGGTGTTCGCCTTCTTCTTCGGCTTCCTGATCGCCGCCGCCTGCGGCTACATGGCCGGCCTGGTCGGTTCGTCGAGCAGTCCGATCTCGGGGATCGGGATCATCGCGGTCATCCTGGTGTCGTTGCTGATACTCGGCTTCGGCAGCATCGAGGGCGGCCTGCTGGACCGCCAGAACGGCAAGCTGGCGATCGCCCTGGCGCTGTTTACCACCTCGGTGGTGCTGGCCATCGCGGCGATCTCCAACGACAACCTGCAGGACCTCAAGACCGGCTACCTGGTCGGCGCCACGCCCTGGCGCCAGCAGGTCGCGCTGATCGTCGGCTGCATCGTCGGCGCGCTGGTGATCCCCCCGGTGCTGGAACTGCTCTACAGCGCCTACGGCTTCACCGGGGCCCTGCCGCGCGAGGGAATGGACCCCGGCCAGGCCCTGGCCGCGCCGCAGGCGACCCTGATGACGGCGATCGCCAGCGGGATTTTCCACGACGCGCTGAACTGGAACATGATTCTCATCGGCGTCGCCCTGGGCATCGCCCTGATCCTCGTCGACCTGCTCCTGCGCCGTACCGGCAAGGCCTGCCTGCCGGTGCTGGCGGTGGGCCTGGGGATCTACCTGCCGCCGACCATCGGCATGACCCTGGTGGTCGGTGCGCTGATTTCCTGGCTGCTGGAAAATGCCCTGAAGAAGCGTGCGGCGGCGGCCGGGGTCGACGAAGAGGCTTATGCCGAAGAGCCGAAGCGACGCGGCGTGCTGCTGGCTTCGGGGCTGATCGTCGGCGAGAGCCTGATGGGCATCCTGCTCGCCGGGGTGATCGGCGCCACCGGCGAGGACGCGCCGCTGGCGCTGGCCGGCGCCGGCTTCGCGGGCATCGCCCAATGGCTGGGACTGGTGGTATTCGTCGCGATCTGCGTGCTGTTCTACCGGCGAGTGCTGGCGCGCTGAGGGATTCGTGGCTGCACGGGGAGGGGATGTTGCCGCTAGCGTCATTCCCTGCGGTCAGGGACGGAGGATGAGGGAAGGGGCGCCCTGCGCGCCCCCTTTTCCTGCACTCAACGCACCAGGTGCAGGAACTGCAGGTGCCGCTCGTACTGGTCGAGCATGTCGTTGATGATCTGCTCCTTGGTGTAGCCCATCAGATCGTAGTCCTGGCTACCTTCGGCGAGATGCACCTCGGCACGGAAGTAGCGGCGATTCTTCAGGTGCAGGCCGCCCATGCCGGCACGCGCGAAGGACGGCGTGAAGTAGCCGCGCATCAGCACCTGGTAGAGGAACCGATGCTGCTCGCCATGACCGATCTCCAGGCTCAGCGAGGCGTTGCCCGGGTCGAGCTGGGTGTCCACCGCCAGGCCCTTCTCGCGGAACACCTCGGAAACCTCGCTGATCGCCGGGCGCACCACGTCGTTCATGAAGCGGTACACCTCGTCCCGCGAGGGGAAGTGCACGGCCTGCGACAGGCGTCGCTTCCAGCCGCCGGAGCGCTTGCCGTTGCCGCTCATCAGCGGCGCCAGGGAGTGGCTCCGCGCCCGCTGGCGCTGCGACTCCATGTAGAAGGCCTTGTGCAGGCCCCACATCATCAATAGCAGGATCAGCGAGAAGGGCAGGGAGGTCAGCACCACCGCCGACTTCAGCGCGTCGATGCTGCCGGCGAACAGCAGCCCGCCGGTGACCAGCGCGGTGACCGAGCCCCAGAACACCCGCAGCCACTTCGGTCCGTCGTCGTCGGCGCTGCCGCCGTGGGCGGAGAGGGTGGAGAGGACCACGGTGCCGGAGTCCGCCGAGGTGACGAAGAAGACGAAGCTGACCAGCACAGTGACGGTGATCACCGCGCGGCTCCAGGGGTAGTTCTGGAGCATCTGGTAGAGGGCCATCGACGGCTGCTCGATGGCCACCCGGCCGAGTTCGCTGGCGCCGCCGAGGGCCTGCTCCAGGGCGCTGTTGCCGAAGATCGACATCCACGCCAGGGTGAAGCCGAGCGGGATGAACAGCACGCCGAAGACGAATTCGCGGATCGTCCGGCCGCGCGAGATGCGCGCGATGAACAGGCCAACGAAGGGCGCCCAGGCGATCCACCAGGCCCAGTAGAACACCGTCCACGAGCCCAGCCAGTCGCTGGGACCGCCGTAGGCGTAGAGGTCGAAGCTCTTGCCCGGCAGGTGGCCGAGGTAGTCGCCGACGTTCTGCACCAGGGTGTTGAGCAGGTGCTGGGTCGGACCGGCGAACAGCACGAACAGCAGCAGGCTGCAGGCCAGCAGCATGTTGATGTCGGAGAGGATGCGGATGCCCTTGTCGACCCCGGAGACCGCCACCGAGATCGCCGCGCCCATCATCAGCACGATGAGCGCCATCTGCACCGGGTGGGTATGCGGGATGGCGTACAGGTAGTCCAGCCCGGAGTTGAGCTGGAGCACGCCGAAGCCCATGTCGGCGCCGAGGCCGAACACCGTGGCGATGATGCCGAAGCAGTCCACCGTGTAGCCGATCGGCCCGTTGATGCGCTTGCCGATCAACGGGTAGAGCGCCGAGCGCAGGGCCAGTGGCAGGTTGTGGCGGTAGGCGAAGTAGGCCAGGGCCATCGCCACCAGGGCGAACACGCCCCAGCCGTGCAGGCCCCAGTGCAGGAACAGCAGTTCCATGGCCTGCCGCGCGGCTTCCTGGGTACCGGCCTCGCCTTGCGGCGGCTGGAGGAAGTGGGTCAACGGCTCGGATACGCAGAAGAAGAACAGGGTGATGCTGATGCCGGCGGCGAACAGCATGCCGGCCCAGGACAGGTAGCTGAATTCCGGCTCGTCGTGGTCGGCACCGAGCTTGATCTTGCCGTAGCCGGAAAGCGCGGTGACCACCACGAAGATCAGGTACAGCGTCATCGCCAGCAGGTAGTACCAACCGACGGTCTGCGAGGCCCAGGTCTGTGCGGCCAGCAGCCATTCGCCGGCGCGCTGGGGGAAGCCGATGACCACCGCGGCGAACAGCAGGATCAGGATCGCCGCACCGTAGAACACCGGGGGATTCATGCGGATGGGCGTGGGGGTGGAGGGGGTGGCGGAGGGCGATTGTGCGTCAGTCAAAACAGGCTGGTCTCCTCGTCCTTAATTTGATCAAGCGTTCAATATAAACACGATCAAGGGCTCGGGAGCCAATCCTTCGGACGTATGGAAGCCTTCGGCGCCGCGCTTTTCCCGCACGTTCGCCGAAGGATTCCTTCAGTTCGCCGCCAGTCCCAGGCGCCGCCTTCCCGCCTCCTCGTCGCCGCCTGCCTGCTCGGTGGCCAGTTGCAGGAGCAGGGCCTGTACCTGCTCCAGCGACGGCGCTCTGGCTTGGCCGAGCAGGCGCCGCAGACCGGCCAGCGATGGGTCTGGCGTTGCCCCGCCAAAATTCAGATGCTGCGGCAGGATTTCTTCCTTGTCGCTGACCAGCAGGGCGAAGTGGACGACGTTTTCCAGCTCGCGGATGTTGCCTGGCCAGGGATAGCTCTCGAGGACCCGCTGGGTTTCCACGCCGATGGCCGGCACCGGCAGGTCCAGGCGCTGGGCATAGACGCCGATGAAGTATTCCGCCAGCGGCAGGATGTCTCCCGGACGTTCGCGCAATGGCGGCAGGCTCAGGCGGCCGTCGTGCAGGTACTGCTGCAGGCCGGCCAGGAACTTGCCGGCGCGCACCGCCTGGTCCAGGTCGACGCTGGTGGCGGTGACCAGGCGCACGTCATGGGGAATCGGCTGCTGCGCGCCGACCCGCAGCACCTCGCGTTCCTCCAGCGTCTGTAGCAGCCTGGCCTGCAACGTCAGCGGCAGGTCGCCGATCTCGTCCAGGTACAGGGTGCCGCCATTGGCCGAACCGAACCAGCCGGCGCGGCTGCCGACCGGGCCGTTGTGGGCGCCGGGGGCGTAGCCGAACAGCTCGGCTTCGGCGTGGTTGCGACTGAGGGCGCTGCAACTGACCGCGACGAACAGACCGGCGCGTTCGCTGTGGCGGTGGATCTGCCGGGCGAGCAGCTCCTTGCCGGTGCCGGTCTCGCCTTCGATCAGCACCGGCTGGCCCTGCGGCGCGAGGCGCTCGAGTTCTTCGCGGACCCGGTGCGAGCGTGGGTCGAAGAACACCAGGGCCTTGGCGCGGATGCTCAGCGGACTGCGGTCGGCGTCGGGGAAGGTCAACGGCGCGGGGCGTGGTTTCTCGCTCATGGGTAACTCCTTGACGGCACGGGGCGCCTCCAGCGCCTGCGCCGCGACGACGGACCGGGACGGCTGCGGGCGGGGGCCGTTGCGGAAAAAGAAACGCCGGTGCAAGCCATGCGACACCGGCGTGAACAAGGGGCGCTGCAACGGCGCCCAGCGTGGGAGTCGGGACGGGCTGGGGTCAGAAGGCCGGGACCACCGCGCCGGCATATTTCTTCTCGATGAAGGCTTTCACTTCCGGGCTGGTCAGCGCGGCGGAAAGCTTCTTCAGGGCGTCGCTGTCCTTGTTGTCCGGACGCGCCACCAGGTAGTTCACATAGGGCGAGTCGCGGTCTTCCAGGACCAGCGCGTCCTTGGCCGGGTTGAGCTTGGCCTCCAGCGCGTAGTTGGTGTTGATAAGGTCCAGGTCGACCTGGTCCAGCACGCGCGGCAACAGGGCCGATTCGAGTTCCTTGAACTTCAGGTTCTTCGGGTTCTCGGCGATGTCCTTGGGCGTGGCCAGGGCGTTGTTCGGGTCCTTCAGCTTGAGCAGGCCGGCCTTCTGCAACAGCAGCAGGGCGCGCCCGCTGTTGCTGCCTTCGTTGGGGATGGCGACGGTGGCGCCGTCGGGCAGCTCGGCCAGCGACTTGTATTTCCTCGAATAGCCACCGAAGGGTTCGACGTGTACGCCGACCACGGTGACCAGGTTGGTGCCCTTGCCTTTGTTGAAGTTCTCCAGGTACGGCAGGGTCTGGAAGTAGTTGGCGTCCAGGCGCTTCTCGGCGACCTGCACGTTGGGCTGCACGTAGTCGGTGAACACCTTGATCTGCAGGTCGACGCCTTCCTTCGCCAGGGTCGGCTTGATCAGCTCAAGGATTTCCGCATGGGGGATCGGCGTGGCGGCGACGATGAGCTTTTCCGCGGCGCTGGCGGAAACGCTGATGACGGAGGCCAGGGCAGTCAGCAGGAGCAGTTTTTTCATTCTTCGATCCTTGTAGGGCGATGTCCGCCGCTGCGCGCAGGGCGGTGAAGGAGGGGCGCCAACACGCGAGGGGCGGCTTGAAGGGGAGAGTAGCGACTCTTTTTATTCCATAAAAATATTATTTATTTATTTTTATATTCTATTAATGAATATGCGAGAGCTGAGGCAATTTGTCTCGCGACAACCGACCACAGCAGGACGGTCTAGGCTAACGGGTAAGATTTTCGTACCGAATTGCTCTGCATCAAGGCGGGTGGTCCGGGAATCTGCTTGCGACCCTTCCCGCATTCCTGCCATCCAGGGCTGCGGTCGCTTTCCAATGACAAGAACGATAGCTGAAGGATGTGTTCCAAAACCTTGCGTAGCGTTGCGCGTGAGGAAGCACGGCCGAATCCGCACGTAAGCCGGAAGGGCCGAGAACCTGAAGAGGAGTTGCCATGTTCGGATTGGAGGCTATCGACCTTGCCCGCATCCAGTTCGCGTTCACCGTGTCCTTCCACATCATCTTCCCGGCGATCACCATCGGGTTGGCCAGCTACCTGGCCGTACTGGAAGGCCTCTGGCTGAAAACGAACGAAGAGGTCTACCGCGACCTCTATCATTTCTGGTCGAAGATTTTCGCGGTCAACTTCGGCATGGGCGTGGTGTCCGGGCTGGTCATGGCGTACCAGTTCGGCACCAACTGGAGCCATTTCTCCGACTTCGCCGGGTCCATCACCGGTCCGCTGCTGACCTACGAGGTGCTCACCGCGTTCTTCCTCGAGGCCGGTTTCCTCGGTGTCATGCTGTTCGGCTGGAACCGCGTGGGACCGGGCCTGCATTTCTTCGCCACGGTGATGGTGGCGATCGGCACGCTGATCTCGACGTTCTGGATCCTCGCTTCCAACAGCTGGATGCAGACCCCGCAGGGCTTCGAGATCGTCGACGGCCGGGTGATCCCGGTGGACTGGGTGGCGGTGATCTTCAACCCGTCGTTCCCCTACCGCCTGCTGCACATGTCGGTCGCCGCGTTCCTCGCCACCGCCTTCTTCGTCGGCGCCTCGGCCGCCTGGCACTTGCTGCGCGGGCGCGACAACCCGGCGATCCGCAAGATGCTCTCGATGGCCATGTGGATGGCGCTGATCGTCGCCCCGGTACAGGCGCTGATCGGCGACGCCCATGGCCTCAACACCCTGGAGCACCAGCCGGCGAAAATCGCCGCGATGGAAGGCCACTGGGACAACAGCAGCGGCGAGCCGACCCCGCTGATCCTGTTCGGCTGGCCGGACATGCAGCGCGAGGAAACCCGCTTCAAGGTGGAGATCCCGGTGCTCGGCAGCCTGATCCTCAAGCACAGCCTGACCGAGCCGATCCCGGCGCTGAAGGACTTCCCGCCGGAAGACCGGCCGAACTCCACCGTGGTGTTCTGGTCGTTCCGGATCATGGCCGGCCTCGGCATGCTGATGATCCTGGTCGGCGTCTGGAGCCTGTGGCTGCGCTGGCGCGGCCAGGACAAGCTGTTCAACTCGAAGGCCTTCCTGCGCCTGACCCTGCTGATGGGACCGTCCGGCCTGATCGCGATCCTCGCCGGCTGGTTCACCACCGAGATGGGCCGCCAGCCCTGGGTGGTCTACGGACTGATGCGCACCGCCGACGCCTCCTCGGCGCAGAGCGTGACGCAGATGAGCCTGACCCTGCTGACCTTCGTGGTGGTGTACTTCTCGCTGTTCGGCGTCGGTATCGGCTACATGATGCGCCTGGTGCGCAAGGGCCCGGTCACCCATGAGGGACGCGAGACCAACCCGGGAGGCGCCGGGCAGAAGCGCACGCCGGCGCGGCCGTTGTCGGCCGCCGGCGAAGGTTTCGACGAAGAGCACGACGGCCACGCGCAAGCGGCCGACCGCGACCAGGACAAGAGGAACTGAGACATGGGTATCGATCTTCCCCTCATCTGGGCGGTCATCATCATCTTCGGCATCATGATGTACGTGGTGATGGACGGCTTCGACCTGGGCATCGGCATGCTCTATCCGTTCTTCAAGGACAGCGGCGACCGCGATGTGATGATGAACACCGTGGCGCCGGTCTGGGACGGCAACGAGACCTGGCTGGTGCTGGGCGGCGCGGCGTTGTTCGGGGCCTTCCCGCTGGCCTACGCGGTGGTCCTGTCGGCGCTCTACCTGCCGTTGATCTTCATGCTCGTCGGGCTGATCTTCCGCGGCGTCGCCTTCGAGTTCCGCTTCAAGGCCAAGCCGGCCAAGCAGCACATCTGGGACAAGGCGTTCATCGGCGGTTCGCTGGTGGCGACCTTCTTCCAGGGCGTGGCGCTGGGCGCCTTCATCGAAGGCATCCCGGTGGAGAACCGCAGCTTCGCCGGCGGTTCGCTGGACTGGATCGCGCCGTTCCCGCTGTTCTGCGGCCTGGCCCTGATCGTCGCCTACACCCTGCTCGGCTGCACCTGGCTGATCATGAAGACCGAAGGCCGCCTGCAGGAGCGCATGCACGACCTGGCGCGCCCGCTGGCGCTGGTGCTGCTGGCGATCATCGGGGTGGTCAGCCTGTGGACGCCGCTGGCCCATGCCGAGATCGCCGCACGCTGGTTCAGCCTGCCGAACCTGTTCTGGTTCCTGCCGGTGCCGATCCTGGTCCTGGTGACCTTCTATGCGCTGCTGCGCTCGGTGGCCAACAACGACCACGTGAAGCCGTTCGTGCTCACCCTGGTGTTGATCTTCCTCGGCTACAGCGGCCTGGGGATCAGCCTGTGGCCGAACATCATCCCGCCGGCGGTGAGCATCTGGGAGGCCTCGGCGCCGCCGCAGAGCCAGGGCTTCATGCTGGTCGGCGCGCTGTTCATCATTCCCTTCATCCTCGGCTACACCGCCTGGAGCTACTACGTGTTCCGCGGCAAGGTGAAGCACGGCGATGGCTATCACTGAGGAGGCGCCGCATATGGTCCGTACGCCGAGTCATCCCGAACGAGATAGCGCGGCCAAACCACCGCTCTGGCGACGCCTGGCCTGGTTGGCGGGTATCTGGACCGCCAGCGTGCTGGCCCTGGGCGTCGCCGCCTGGCTGATGCGCCTGTTCATGAGCGCGGCGGGGCTGGGCGTTCCGCACTGATCGACGATCCCATCCGGGCGCTCCGGCGCCCTTTTCCGAGAGCCCTCCGCTGGAGGGCTTCTTTTTGTCCGCCGATCCGCCAGTGCTTGGTGTTGCGCCGTAGGGCGTCAATCCTCGCGTTCCCGCCTTGCACCATGGCGGATAACCGCGCTGCGGTTATGCGCCCTACGGGAGCCTTGGCGGCGGATGCGCCCTAGCGGCGCCTTGGTAGGGCGAATGACGCCGCAGGCGTTATCCGCCGATTCGCGGTTGCTTGGCGTTGCGCCGTGGGGAATCAGTCCTCGCGGCCCCTGACCCGTGCCAGTTGCTCCAGTCGCCCCAGGTAGTCGCGCGGGGTTTCGCCGAGCAGGCGGCGGAACATGCTGCTGAAGGCCCGCGTACTGCCGTAGCCGAGGTCGCGGGCGACCACCTGCACGCTGTCGCCGGCCAGCAGGCGCGGCAGGGCTTCGGTCAGGCGCAGTTGCTGGCGCCACTCATGGAAGCTCATCTGCAGTTCCTGGGCGAACAGCCGCGCCAGGGTGCGCGAGCTGGCGCCGACCCGCAGGCCCCAGTCATCGAGGGTCAGCCCCAGTTCCGGCTGTTTCAGCAATGCCTGGCAGATCGCCTGCAAGCGGCGGTCGCGGGGCATCGGCAGGTACAGCGGCATCCGTTCGAGGTTGGCGATCTCGCTGAGGATCAGCCCTTGCAGGCGCTGGCGGAAGTCGTCCAGGCGCGGCTGGCTCTCGAGGTGGATGGCGCGCAGGATCATTTCCCGCAGCAGCGGCGTCACCGCCAGTACGCAACAGTCGCTTAGCGGTGTCGGCGTTTCGGGTGGCTCGATGAACAGGGTGCGCATGTGCACCTCGCCGGACATGAATATCTCGTGCTCCACCCGGGGCGGAATCCATACCGCGCGGGTCGGCGGGATCACCCAGGCGCCGTGGTGGGTGGCCAGGCGCATCAGGCCGCGAGCGGCGTAGAGGAACTGCGCCTGCGGGTGGAAATGCCGCCCCAGGTGATGGCCGTCGGGGAAGTCGAGGGAGATGGCGGCCAGCAGGCCGTCCGGGCGGTGCTCGATCAGCATGTCCGTTTCGATGACCTCGCTGTCCTGTCTGCGCTTTTCGGTCAACCTATCATGCCCGGGTCATGACGCCCATTCCTCACCGACCATTCAGACCGCACGCCATGAACCGACCTCGAACCGTTATCCGCTTCATCAACGCCGCGCATGTCATCGACCATATGTTCATGCTGATCTTCCCCGCCGCCGTGCTCGGCATGGCCGGCAGCTTCGACCTCGACTACGCCGGTCTGATCGGCCTGTCGCTGGGCGGTTTCATCGCCTTCGGCGCCTGTTCGCTGCCGGCCGGCTGGCTGGGCGATACCTGGAGCCGGCGGCGGATGATGCTGCTGTTCTTCTTCGGCATCGGCGCCGCCGCGCTGCTCACCGGGCTGGCCGGCAGCGTACCGATGCTGGTGACCGGGCTGACCCTGATCGGGGTGTTCGCCGCGATCTACCACCCGGTCGGCACCGCGATGCTGGTGGCACACGCGGAGAACCGCGGCCGCGAGATCGGCATCAACGGCATGTGGGGTAACCTCGGGGTCGCCTTCGCCGCGCTGCTTACCGGCTTTCTCACCGCGCACTTCGGCTGGCGTGCGGCGTTCATCCTGCCCGGCGGGGTGGCCATCCTGCTCGGCATCGGCTTTTTCTTCTGCGTGCGCGAGGAGCCATCGCCGCACCTGTCGGCCAAGGCCGCGGCGCGTGGCGAGGACAGCGAGGGTCTGTCGATGCGCCGGGTGTTCGGCGTGCTGGCGCTGGTCACCGCCACCGGCGGGGTGGTGTTCAACGCCAGCACCGTGACCTACCCGAAGCTGTTCCAGGAGCGCCTGAGCGACTTGCTGGCGTCGCCGCAGACCCTTGGCGTGGTGGTCAGCCTGGCCTATGCCTTCGGCGCGGTGGCGCAACTGATCATGGGCCGCCTGATCGATCGCCTGAACCTGAAGTTGCCGTTCGTCTTCCTCACCTTCTGCCAGGTGCCGCTGCTGCTGGCCCTGGCCTACGGCCACGGCAGCGCGGTGGTACTGTTCGGCGCGCTGTTCATGTTCGCGGTGTTCGGCCAGGTGACGGTGAACGACGCGATGGTCGCCCACTTCGTCGCGCCGCAGTGGCAGGCGCGGGTCTTCGCCCTGCGCTATTTCCTGTCGTTCGGCGCCAGCGCGGCGGCGATCCCGATGATCGCCTACCTGGAGCCACGGCAGGGGCTGCTGGGGTTGTACCTGGTACTGGCGGGCTTCGCCGCGCTGACCTTCGCCGCGGCGCTGGTGTTTCCGCGTCCGGCGCGCAGCGCCGCGGTGGGCACCTGAGGAAGAGGGCGCCCGGACAGTGCGAGCCGGCCGGGCGCCGATGGCTCAACGCCGTATCAGAGCAGTTCGACCGCCACGGCGGTGGCTTCGCCGCCGCCGATGCACAGCGAGGCGACGCCGCGCTTGCCGCCTTTCTGGCGCAGGGCGTTGATCAGGGTGAGGATGATCCGCGAGCCGGTGGAGCCGACCGGATGGCCCTGGGCGCAGGCGCCGCCATAGACATTGACCTTGGCATGATCGAGGCCGTGTTCGCGCATGGCGAGCATGGTGACCATGGCGAAGGCTTCGTTGATCTCGAACAGGTCGACGTCGTCCTTGCTCCAGCCGGTCCTGGCGAACAGGTTGGTCATCGCGCCGATCGGCGCCAGGGTGAACTCGCTCGGGTCCTGGCTCTGGGTGGCATGGCCGACGATTCGCGCCAGCGGCTTCAGGCCACGGCGCTGGGCTTCCTCGGCGGTCATCAGGACCAGCGCGGAGGCGCCGTCGGAGATCGAGCTGGCATTGGCGGCGGTGATGGTACCGTCCTTGCGGAACGCCGGCCTGAGGCTCGGGATCTTCTCCAGGTTGGCGGTCAGCGGTTGCTCGTCGTCCTTCACCACGCTCTCGCCCTTGCGGCTGGTGACGGTGACCGGGACGATTTCCGCCGCCAGCGAGCCATCGGCGATGGCGGCCTGGGCGCGCTTGAGCGATTCGATGGCATAGGCGTCCATCTCCTCGCGGGTCACGCCGTACTTGTCGGCGGTCTCCTGGGCGAACGAACCCATCAAACGGCCGGTACGGGCGTCCTCCAGGCCGTCGAGGAACATGTGGTCCTTGATCTCGCCGTGGCCCATGCGCAGGCCGCTGCGGGCTTTCTCCAGGACATAGGGCGCGTTGGACATGCTTTCCATGCCACCGGCGACCATCACCTGGTTGGTGCCAGCCTTGAGCAGGTCGTGGGCCAGCATCACCGCCTTCATCCCCGAGCCGCACAGCTTGTTGATGGTGGTGCAGCCGGTGGCGGCGGGCAGGCCGGCCGCCAGCGCGGCCTGGCGGGCCGGGCCCTGCTTCAGGCCGGCGGGCAGGACGCAACCCATGATCACTTCCTGTACGTCCTCGGCGGCGATGCCGGCGCGCTGCACCGCTTCGCGGATCACGACGGCACCCAGGTCGACCGCGGAAACGCCGGCCAGGCTGCCCTGGAAGCCGCCCATGGGAGTACGGGCGCCGGCGACGATGACGATATCGGACATGGAACGTTACCTCTTGTTCTGGATAGGGTCTGAACGATTCAGTGGGCGGATTCTATCTTGTGACCGGGAGGCTCCGAAAGGTCACGGGGCAAATCACTCTTTTGACTGATGAACAAAGCCCGCCGACGGCTCTAGAGTCGGCCTCATCCTGACAACGAACCCGCTCCCAGGTGTACGCCCCATGCTGAAGACCCGTCTCATCCCGGCCGCCGCCGGCGCTTATCAGTATCCGTTGCTGATCAAGAGCCTGATGCTTTCCGGCCGTCGTTACGAAAAGAGTCATGAAATCGTCTACCGCGACCAGGTGCGCTACAGCTACGCCACCTTCAACGAGCGCGTCGCGCGCCTGGCCAACGTACTCAGCGAGGCCGGGGTGAAGGCCGGCGACACGGTGGCGGTGATGGACTGGGACAGCCATCGCTACCTGGAATGCATGTTCGCCATCCCGATGATCGGGGCGGTGCTGCATACCATCAATATCCGCCTCTCCCCGGAGCAGATCCTCTACACCATGAACCACGCCGAGGATCGCTTCGTGCTGGTGAACAGCGAGTTCGTCCCGCTCTACCAGGCGGTGGCGGGGCAGCTGGCCACGGTGGAGCGGACCATCCTGCTCACCGACGGCGTGGAGAAGAGCGCGGAACTGCCCGGCCTGGTCGGCGAATACGAGTCGCTGCTGGCCGCGGCCAGCCCGCGCTACGACTTCCCCGATTTCGACGAGAACTCCATCGCCACCACCTTCTACACCACCGGCACCACCGGCAATCCGAAAGGTGTGTATTTCAGCCACCGGCAACTGGTCCTGCACACCCTGGCGATGGCTTCGACCATCGGCAGCCTGGACAGCATCCGCCTGCTCGGTACCAGCGACGTGTACATGCCGATCACCCCGATGTTCCATGTCCACGCCTGGGGCACTCCGTACGTGGCGACCATGCTCGGGGTCAAGCAGGTCTATCCCGGGCGTTACGATCCGGAACTGCTGGTCGAACTGTGGAAGCGCGAGAAGGTCACCTTCTCCCACTGCGTGCCGACCATCCTGCAGATGGTGATGAACGCCAGGGCTGCCCAGGGCGTGGACTTCAAGGGCTGGAAGGTGATCATCGGCGGGAGCGCGCTGAACCGCTCGCTCTACGAGGCGGCCAAGGCGCGCGGCATCCAGCTGACCGCCGCCTACGGCATGTCGGAGACCTGTCCGCTGATTTCCTGCGCCTACCTCAACGACGAACTGCTGGCCGGAAGCGAGGACGAGCGCACCACCTACCGGATCAAGGCCGGCGTGCCGGTGCCGCTGGTGGATGCGGCGATCATGGACGAACAGGGCCGCTTCCTCCCGGCCGACGGCGAGTCCCAGGGCGAGCTGGTGTTGCGCTCGCCATGGCTGACCCAGGGGTATTTCCGCGAACCCGAGCGCGGCGAGGAGTTGTGGCGCGGCGGCTGGATGCACACCGGCGACGTGGCGACCCTGGACGGCATGGGCTTCATCGAGATCCGCGACCGCATCAAGGACGTGATCAAGACCGGCGGCGAGTGGCTGTCCTCCCTGGAGCTGGAAGACCTGATCAGCCGCCATCCGGCGGTACGCGAAGTGGCGGTGGTCGGGGTGCCCGATCCGCAATGGGGCGAGCGCCCGTTCGCCCTGCTGGTGGTGCGCGAGGGCCAGCAACTGGACGCCCGGGGCCTGAAGGAGCACCTCAAGCCTTTCGTCGAGCAGGGCAACATCAACAAGTGGGCGATCCCCTCGCAGATCGCGGTTGTTACCGATATTCCCAAGACCAGCGTCGGCAAGCTGGACAAGAAGCGCATCCGTATCGAGATCGCCCAGTGGCAGGAAGCTGGCAGCGCCTTCCTGTCGACCGTCTGACGGGGCTTTCCTACACCGCTGAAACGCCCGGAGGCCAAGCAAACGCTTGGTCTCCGCGTTTTCGCGACCGCCCGGTCATTCTCCATCCGCCGCAAAGGCGCGAGCCAGAGTGGTTGCGCCGCGCAAATCACACTTTCGAGGGATCAAGCGGCAGGCAGCGCTAGCTATAGTCCACGCACTCATAACAAAAAACACACATGGAGTAGCGTCGATGACAACCCGTAATCCGTTCTCGCGTCGGGCCCGGTTGCCGTTGGCCGTCAGCCTGGCTTCCTCGCTGGCGGCTCCGGCCTTTGGGGTGACCTTCAACATCGGGGAAATCGAAGGTTCCTTCGACTCGGCGTTGTCGGTCGGGGCCAGCTGGTCGACCGCCAAGCCGAACAAGAACCTGATCGGTGTGAACAACGGCGGCAAGGGACTTTCCCAGACCTCCGACGACAGCCACTTGAACTTCAAGCGTGGGGAAACGTTCTCGAAGGTCTTCAAGGGCATCCATGACCTCGAGCTGAAGTACGGCGATACCGGTGTGTTCCTGCGCGGCAAGTACTGGTACGACTTCGAACTGAAGGACGAGCACCGCGAGTTCAAGGACATCGACGACAGCGGCCGCAAGACCCTGGCCAAGTCCTCCGGCGCCGAACTGCTCGACGCCTTCATCTACCACAACTATGCCATCGGTGACCTGCCGGGCAGCGTGCGCCTGGGCAAGCAGGTGGTGAACTGGGGCGAGAGCACCTTCATCCAGAACGGCATCAGCGCCATCAACCCGATCGACGTCACCGCCTTCCGCCGGCCCGGCTCGGAGATCAAGGAAGGCCTGATCCCGGTGAACATGTTCTACCTGTCGCAGAACCTCACCGACAACCTGTCTGCCGAAGGCTTCTACCAGATCGAGTGGGACCAGACGGTGGTCGATAACTGCGGCACCTTCTTCTCCCAGCCGGACGTGGTGGCCGATGGCTGCGACCAGAACCTGGCGGTGCTGACCAACAACAAGGCGTCCATCAACCTGCTCAACAACGTGCTCGCCGGGGCTGGCCTGAGCGTTACCCCGTCGCCCTGGGACGAGGGCATCCTGGTCCGCCGCGGGCCGGACCGCGACGCTCGCGACAGCGGCCAGTACGGCTTCGCCCTGCGCTACTTCGCCGACGAACTGAACACCGAGTTCGGCGCCTACTACATGAACTACCACAGCCGCCTGCCGATCTTCAGCGGCCAGGGCGCCTCGGCCAGCACCATGGCGGCGATCAACGACCTCGCCACCCGCCTCGCCGCGATCAACCCGGCACTGGCCGCCCAGGCCGCGGCGGCGGCCACCGCCGGCAACTCCAGCTACTTCATCGAGTACCCGGAAGATATCCGCATGTTCGGCCTGAGCTTCTCCACCACGTTGCCCAACGGCACCGCGTGGAGCGGCGAAGTCAGCTACCGGCCCAACGCGCCGGTGCAGCTGAACACCACCGACATCCTCTTCGCCGGCCTCGACCCGGTGAGCATCGGCGGCAACCGCCCCTACGACAACGCCTCGGTGCTGAACGGCCAGGCCGGGCAGGACCTGCACGGCTATCGGCGCAAGGAGATCACCCAACTGCAGACCACCCTGACGCACTTCTTCGATCAGGTGATGGGAGCCGAGCGCCTGACCCTGGTGGGCGAGATCGGCTGGACCCACGTCGGCGGCCTGGAAAGCACCTCCAAGGCACGCTACGGGCGTGACCCGGTCTTCGGACCGGGGCCGCTGCCGGGGACCATCTCCGGCCTGGCCAGCTGCCAGGCGCTGAACGTCAGCACGCTGGGCACCGCCGAAGCGAACAACGTCAGCCGCTACTGCGAGAACGATGGCTATACCACCTCGGACGCCTGGGGTTATCGCGCCCGTGCGATCTGGGACTACAACGACGTGTTCATGGGCGTGAACCTCAAGCCCAGCGTGGCTTGGTCGCACGACGTCGATGGCTATTCGCCCGGCCCCGGCGCCAACTTCGAGGAAGGCCGCAAGGCGGTCAGCCTGGGGGTGGACGCGGAGTACCAGAACACCTACACCGCGAGCCTCTCCTACACCAACTTCTTCGACGGCAAGTACACCACCGTGGACGATCGCGACTTCGTCGCGCTCAGCTTCGGCATGAACTTCTGATGTACGCCGGCCCGGTGCGAACCGGGCCGGCGAGCAGGACTTAACGAGGACGACGAGCGAATGAAAACAACGAAGATTCTTCTGCATACCGGTGTACTGGCCCTGAGCCTGCTGGCCACCCAGGTGATGGCGGCGATATCCGCCGACGAGGCGGCCAAGCTCGGCACCAGCCTGACTCCGTTGGGGGCGGAGAAGGCCGGCAACGCCGACGGCAGCATCCCCGCCTGGGACGGCGGCCTGGCGACCAACGCCGGCAGCGTCGACAGCCGTGGCTTCCTCGCCAACCCCTATGCCAGCGAGCAACCGCTGTTCACCATCACCGCGCAGAACGTCGACCAGTACAAGGACAAGCTGACTCCCGGCCAACTGGCCATGTTCAAGCGCTACCCGGATACCTACAAGATCCCGGTATACAAGACCCACCGCAGCGCCACCGTCCCGGCGGCGGTGCAGGAGGCGGCCAAGCGCAACGCCACCACCACCAAGCTGGTGGAAGGCGGCAACGGCCTGGAGAACTTCGATACCGCCAACCCGTTCCCGATCCCGCAGAACGGCCTGGAGGTGATCTGGAACCACATCACCCGCTATCGCGGCGGCAGCGTCCGGCGCCTGGTGACCCAGGCCACTCCGCAGGTCAACGGCTCCTACCAACTGGTCTACTTCCAGGATGCCTTCACCTTCCGTACCAACCTGAAGGACTACAACCCGAACAAGCCGAGCAACGTGCTGTTCTACTTCAAGCAGCGGGTCACCGCGCCCTCGCGCCTGGCCGGTAACGTGCTGCTGGTCCACGAAACCCTCAACCAGGTCAAGGAGCCGCGCCTGGCGTGGCTCTACAACGCCGGCCAGCGCCGCGTGCGGCGGGCTCCGCAGGTGTCCTACGACGGTCCCGGCACCGCCGCCGACGGCCTGCGCACCTCGGACAACTTCGACATGTACAACGGTGCGCCGGACCGCTACGACTGGAAGCTGGAAGGCAAGAAGGAAATCTACATTCCCTACAACAGCTACAAGCTCGACGATCCGAAGATCAAGTACAGCGAAATCGTCAAGGCCGGCCACATCAACCAGGACCTGACCCGCTACGAGCTGCACCGCGTCTGGCATGTGGTCGCGACCCTGAAGCCGGGCGAGCGGCACATCTACGCCAAGCGTGACTTCTACATCGACGAGGACACCTGGCAGGCCGCCGAGATCGACCATTACGACGGTCGCGGCACCCTGTGGCGCGTGGCCGAGGCGCATGCCGAGCAGTACTACGACAAGCAGGTGCCCTGGTACGCGGTGGAAACCCTCTACGACCTGCTCTCCGGCCGCTACCTGGCGCTGGGCATGAAGAACGAGGAGAAACAGGCCTACGACTTCAACTACAGCGCTTCGGAAAGCGACTACACCCCGGCGGCGCTGCGCCAGGAAGGGGTACGCTGAGAAACGGCGTTCCTAGCCACGAAGAAACCGGCCTTGTGCCGGTTTCTTCGTTTTCGCGGGTGGCGCTGCCGCTCCGGCCGTCAATTCATTACAAAGTGTTTTCCCACCTCGCCCGCGGATTCCGTCGTCGCCATCCTCCCGGCGGGCACCTGTGTGGCCGGGAAACGTTTGCCGCGCCTGGACCGCGCCGGGAAACCGGTCTTTCCTTGGTTATCGAGCTGAAGCGCCGGTGCGCTATTTCGTCCGAGCCGATGGATAGTGCTTCAAATAGCCATCACTTGTGGTTAGTCTCCGGAGCGTTCACGCCCCATACATAAACCAAGAAACCGGGTGATGACTGACTTCTCGCGTACCTTCTCGGGCACTCCATCCGCCGTCCTGCCGACGGCCAACCGCTTTTTCCGCCCCCCGCTGCCGTCGGCCCATGTGGCGCGCCCGCGTCTTTGCCGTCGACTGCGCGACGGACTGGACGGTCGCCTGCTGCTGATCGCCGCGCCCGCCGGATTTGGCAAGAGTTCCCTGGCCATCGAGTTCTGCGAAAGCCTCGACCCGCGCTGGCAGAGCCTCTGGCTGGGACTAAGCAGCCGCGAGAGCGATCCCGGACGTTTCCTCGAACGCCTGCTCGATGGCTTGCGACAGTACCACCCGACCCTGGGCGAAGAGGCCCTCGGCCTGCTGAAGATGCGCCAGCGCCACCAGCCGTTCGCCTTCGAGACCTGGCTCGACGACCTGCTCGACGAACTCGCCCCCTGCCTGGACCCGCAGCGTCCCCTGCTGCTGGTGCTGGACGACTACCACCTGGCCCAGGGCGCGGTGCTCGACCGCTGCCTGCAATTCCTCCTCAACCACCTGCCCGAAGGCCTGGTGCTGCTGGTCACCAGCCGGCAGCGGCCGGACTGGCACCTGGCGCGCCTGCGCCTGTCGCGGCAATTGCTCGAACTCAGCGAACAGGACCTGCGCCTGACCGCCGAGGAGAGCGGGGCGCTGATGGCCGCCAGCGGCCTCGAACTCGACGAGGACGCGCTGGACGCGCTGCTCGAGCGCAGCGAAGGCTGGGTCGCCGGGCTGCGCCTCTGGCTGCTGGCGCGCGGCGATCCAGAGGAGCAGGTCAGTCCCGGGGTACACGGCGCCGACGAGCTGATCCGCGACTACCTGCTGGAGGAGGTGATCGAGCGGCAGCCGCCCGAGGTCCAGGCGTTCCTCGCCCAGACCGCGCGCTTCGAGCGCTTCTGCGCCGAACTCTGCGATACCGTGCGCGAGGCCGGCGACAGCGCGGCGATCCTCGACCACCTGCAGCAGCACCAGGTCTTCCTCGTGCCGCTGGACGAAAACGGCCAGTGGTTCCGCTACCACCACCTGTTCTCCGACCTGCTGCTGGCGCGTCCCTTGCCCGACTTCGGTCCGTCCGCCGGCTCCCTGCACCTGCGCGCCTGCGGCTGGTTCAGCCGCCATGGCCTGCTCGACCAGGCGGTGGAACAGGCGCTGCGCGCCGGCCAGCCGGACGTGGCGGCGAGCCTGGTGCAGAACCTGTCGGAAGAGCAACTGCTGGCGGAGCAGAACATCGCCACCCTGCTGCGCTGGAAGATGGACCTGCCGGACAGCCTCCTGGCGAGCACGCCGCGCCTGATCCTGCTGTACGGCTGGGCGCTGGCGCTGGCCTGCCAGCTGGATGCCGCGGAAGAGCTGGCTGGCCAACTGGCGCGTTTCCTGCCGGCGCCGGACGAGTCTGCGCAGCGCGACCTGCTGGCCCAGTGGCAGGCCCTGAGCGGGGTGATCGCGCGCGGCCGCGGCGACATCGACAAGGCCGAGGCGCACTGCCGCGAGGCCTTGCAGGACCTCGCCGGGGAGCGCTACGGCACTCGCCTGCAATGCCTGTCGACGCTGAGCAACCTGGCGGTGACCCGTGGCGACTTCTGGCAGGCGCGCAACTACAACCGCGACGCCCTGGAGTTCGCCCAGCGCTACGGCAACCCGCTGTTCGAGGCGCTGGTCCATTACGACCGCGCCCGCGTCCTCCAGGCGCGCGGCGAGGTGGCGCGCGCCGAGGAGGAGGTGCGCCAGGGCCTGGAACGCCTCCAGCACCTGCCGGCGCAACGCCGCTACGCGGTGCGCGGGCGGCTCCTGCTGTACCGCGGCTACCTGCGCAGCCTGGCGCTGCAGCCGGACGAAGCGCGCAAATGGATCAAGCAGGGAATCGAGGAAACCCGCAGTTGCCGGGATGTCAGCCTGGTGATCGGCTATTGCGTCCTGGCCAGCCTGGAAGGGCGCCTGGGCAACTACGCGGCGGCGTTCGCCCGGCTTGGCGACGTCGAGCGGCTGATGCATGCCTGGGATATCCCGCCGATCTACTACCTGGCGGCGATCACCCTGATCAAGTGCGAACTCTGGCTGGCCCAGGGCCAGACCGAACTGGCCGGCGTCTGGCTACAGCGCCTGGGCGGCACCTACGGCGGGCAGGCGGCCACGCCGCCGGAATGCAGCCCGCTGCTGCCGCTGCATGTGGAGTTGCTCCAGGCCGGCCTGGAGCGCCGCGAAGGACGCCCGGAGGAAGCCGCCCGGCGCCTGGATCGGCTGGCCCGCTCGACGCGGGAGAACGGCGCATTGCTGCCGGCTCGCCTGGCCCTCGGCCAACTGGCCGCGCTGCATCTGGAGCAGGGCCGCGAGCGCGAGGCGCTGGCGACCCTGCAACAAGCCATGGAGGGCGCAGTCGGCGGAGCCTTGCTGCCGCTCCACGAATTGCTCGTGCAGCAGCCGGAATGGTTGCGCGAACAGTTGCAGCGCTTCCCTGCCTGTCCCGGCGCCCAGCGCATGCGCGCGCTGTTGCCGGAGCCGCCCGCCGAGCCCGCGGGCAGTGCGGGCGAGGTGCTCAGCGGGCGCGAACTGGCGGTGCTGGAGCTGATCGCCCAGGGGTTGTCCAACCAGGAGATCAGCGAGCGGCTGTTCATCTCGCTGCATACGGTGAAGAGCCACGCCCGCCATATCAACGACAAGCTCGGCGTCGAGCGCCGCACCCAGGCGGTGGCGCGGGCCAAGCACATGGGGTTGTTGCGCTAGGCGCGCCACCCCATGTGCCTGGCGTGCTGGCTCAGGGCTTCCAGCGTCGCAGGAGCAGGGCGTTGCCGACCACGCTGACGCTGGAGAAGGCCATCGCCGCGCCCGCCACCATCGGGTTGAGCAGGCCGAAGGCCGCCAGCGGGATGCCGATCACGTTGTAGATGAAGGCCCAGAACAGGTTCTGGCGGATCTTCGCGTAGGTCCGCCGCGAGATGTCCAGCGCCGCCGGCACCAGGCGCGGGTCGCCGCGCATCAGGGTGATGCCGGCGGCGTGCATGGCCACGTCGGTGCCGCCACCCATGGCGATGCCGACGTCGGCGGCGGCCAGCGCCGGGGCGTCGTTGATGCCGTCGCCGACCATCGCCACCACCCGGCCCCGGCCTTTCAGCTCGGCGACCGTGGCGGCCTTGTCCGCCGGCAGCACTTCCGCGTGTACGTCGTCGATGCCCAGGGCCTTGGCCACCACCGCCGCGCTGCCGCGGTTGTCGCCGGTGATCAGATGGCTGTGGATATCCCGTCCGCGCAGGGCCTCCACCGCTTCGGCGGCGCCGTCCTTGAGGCTGTCGCCGAAGGCGAACAGGCCGAGCACGCGTTTCTCCGGAGCCAGTTCCAGCAGCCAGGACAGGGTGCGGCCCTCGGCCTCCCAGTCCGCGGCGGCACTCGCCAGCGCGCCGGGCTTGAGTTCCTGCTCGTCGAGCAGGCGGCGGTTGCCCAGGGCCAGCCGGCGACCCTCGACCTCGCCCTGGATGCCGCGACCGCTGAGGGCCTGGCTGGCGTTCACCGGCGGAACCTCCAGGTCGCGCTCGGCGCAGCGCTCGAGCACGGCCTTGGCCAGCGGGTGCTCGCTGCCGCGTTGCAGGGCGCCGGCGAGCCTGAGCAGCTGCTCCTGATCGTCGCCGCCGAGGTGGATGATCTGCGGTCGCCCGGAGGTCAGGGTGCCGGTCTTGTCGAAGGCCACGCTGGTGACCGCATGGGCGACTTCCAGGGACTCGGCGTCCTTGATCAGGATGCCGTGGCGTGCGGCCACGCCGGTGCCGGCCATGATCGCGGTCGGGGTAGCCAGGCCGAGGGCGCAGGGGCAGGCGATCACCAGCACCGCCACGGCGTTCACCAGGGCCTGCTCCAGGCCGACCCCGGCGACCAGCCAGGCGCCGAGGGTGACCAGCGCGATGAGGATCACCACCGGGACGAAGACCTGGCTGACCTTGTCCACCAGCTTCTGGATCGGCGCCTTGGCGGCCTGGGCGTCTTCCACCAGGCGGATGATCTTCGCCAGCACCGTTTCCCCGCCGAGCGCGGTGGTGCGCAGGAGCAGGCGGCCTTCGCCGTTGATCGCGCCGCCGGTGACCTTGTCGCCGGGAGCCTTGGGCACCGGCAGGCTCTCGCCGGTGATCAGCGCCTCGTCGGCGTGGCTGCTGCCGTCGAGCACCTCGCCGTCCACCGGGAAGCGTTCGCCGGGACGCACCACCACCTCGTCGCCGAGGCGCAACTCGGCGATCGCCACCTCTTCCTCGCGACCGTCGCGCAGGCGCACCGCGCGCTCCGGGCGCAACGCCTCGAGGGCGCGGATGGCGCTGGCGGTCTGGCGCTTGGCGCGGCTTTCCAGGTACTTGCCGAGGAGGATCAGGGCGATCACCACGGTCGAGGCTTCGAAGTAGAGGTGCGGCATGTGGCCGGGCGGGGCGGTCAGCCAGAGGTAGACGCTGAGGCCGTAGCCGGCGCTGGTACCGAGGGCGACCAGCAGGTCCATGTTGCCGGCGCCGGCTTTCACCGCGCGCCAGGCGGAGACATAGAAGCGCGCGCCGATGACGAACTGCACCGGGGTCGCCAGGAGGAACTGCGCCCACGGCGGCAGCATCCAGTGCAGGCCGGCCCATTCCACCAGCATCGGCAGCACCAGCGGCAACGCCAGCAACAGCGCGGCGATCACCCACCAGCGTTCGCGGCGCAGGCGGCGCTCGGCATCGTCCTGGCGTGGTTGCCCCGCGTCGAGCAGGCGGGCCTTGTAGCCGGCCTGTTCCACCGCCTGCAGCAAGGCCTGGCTGTCCACGGCGCCGAGCAGCTCGAGGTGGGCGCGCTCGCTGGCCAGGTTGACGCTGACCTCGCGTACGCCGGGCACCTTCTTCAGCGCCCGCTCGACCCGGCCGACGCAACTGGCGCAGGTCATGCCCTCGATGGACAGTTCCAGGCTGCGCGCCGGAACCTGGTAGCCGGCCTGCTCGACCGCCGCCACCAGGGCCGGCAGGCTGTCCGCCGGGGCCTGCACGCGGGCCTGCTCGCTGGCCAGGTTGACCGAGGCGGCCGCGACCCCGGGCACTTTCTTCAGGGCTCGTTCGACACGGCCGGCGCAGGACGCGCAAGTCATGCCGCTGACCGGCAGATCGAGCTCGGTTAGCGTGGCGCTGTTCATGAGTCCTCCTTGGAATGGACAGAAGTGGCACCGCAGACGCCCTGGGAGGCGCCGGTGAGATCTGTCGCCAGGTTCAGCCTTGACATCGTGTCAAGGTCAAGCCCCGGATTCATACAGGAAGGCGGCGCAGGGCGCAGTGGCGGCTTTATGTCGCAGGAGCAGGGGGGAGGGGGAATGGCGCTGGAAAACCGTTGCGGCACGGAAAAGCGCAGGGTTTTCACAGGGGTGGGACCGATAACACTAGACCTCGCGAAGGGCTGCGCCAAGGTATTTCGTCGCTTGCGGAAAAAAAACCTGCTGATGACGAAAAGTACTTTTTACCGTCATATTTTTTGCGGTATTTGTGGAACCGTAGACCGCCGAACCCTGCAGCACAGGTGGCGGCCCCGGCCCTCACCTCTGCTGTCAGGCTCTCCCCACCGGAAGAGAGAAGGCGGCTCGCCCCCCGGCGGAGCGCCGACCCGGCATTCCGTCGCCAGGCCCTTAGCAGAAGGTGATCGCGTATGGATGACCACGGACGTTCCCGCCCCACCCAGCCCACCCTGTACGTCCTCGATACCAATGTCCTGATCCACGATCCGAATGCCCTGTTGAACTTCCAGGAACACCGCGTCGCGATCCCGATGACGGTGCTTGAAGAGCTGGACAAGCTGAAGACCGGAAAGCACACCATCGCCGCCGAGTGCCGCCAGGCCATCCGCCTGATCGACCAGGTACTCGGCGAGGCCACGCCCGAGCAGGTCGAGGGAGGGGTTCCGATCCAGCGTGGCAAGAACGGCCCCAGCGGCAGCCTGTCGATCCTCATGAGCAAGCGTGCCGAGCCCATCACCTGGCTGCCGGAGCACCTCAACGACAACAAGATCATCAACCAGTTGGTCGAGCTGAAGAGCCGCCACAGCGGCGTGCGCGTGGTGCTGGTGACCAAGGACATCAACATGCGCCTGAAGGCGCGCGCCTGCGGGGTGGACGCGGAGGACTACCACACCGACCAACTGATCGACGACGTGGCCCTGCTGTCGCGCGGCTACCATTCCCTCGCCGGCTCTTTCTGGGACCGCGTGAGCAAGGTCGAGACCCGCCAGGACCACGGCCGTACCTGGCATCGCGTGCAGCTCACCGACAACCTGCCGGCGGTGCACATCAACGAGTTCATCGTCGACGAACAGGGCTTCGTCGGCTGGATCAAGGGCATCCAGCAGGACGAGCTGACCATCCTCGACCTGCACCAGGAGCCGCTCCTGCACCAGGAAGCCTGGGGCCTGCGGCCACGCGACGTGTACCAGTCGCTGGCGCTGTACGCGCTGCTCGACCCGGACATCCACCTGGTCAACCTGTCCGGTGCCGCCGGTTCCGGCAAGACCATCCTGGCGCTCGCCGCGGCCATCGAGCAGACCATGGTCAGCAAGCGCTACCGGCGCATCATCGCCACCCGCAGCGTGCAGGGCCTGGACGAGGACATCGGCTTCCTGCCCGGCACCGAGGCGGAAAAGATGGAGCCCTGGCTCGGCGCCATCACCGACAACCTCGAAGCGCTGCACATGGACGACGAATGCACCCATGGCAGCGTCGACTACATCCTCAGCAAGGTGCCGTTGCAGTTCAAGTCGCTGAACTACATCCGCGGGCGCAGCTTCCAGCAGAGCCTGATCCTCATCGACGAATGCCAGAACCTCACGCCGCACCAGATGAAGACCATCATCACCCGCGCCGGCAGCGGTTCGAAGGTGATCTGCCTGGGCAACCTGGCGCAGATCGACACGCCCTACCTGTCCGCCACCAGCTCCGGCCTGACCTACCTCACCGAACGCTTCAAGGACTTCCCCCACGGCGTGCACGTGACCCTGCAAGGGGTGCCGCGCTCGGTGCTGGCGGAGTACGCCGAGGCGCATATGTAACCACGCGGCGTCGCAGGCGTTGCGCTGCGCCCGGCCTCGAGCCGGGCGCAGCGGCTGGCGTTCACGGATCTGCAACATGTCCTAGACTTCGGGCCCCAGTTCCGGGAGTCCGCCGCATGGCTTTCGCCGCATCCGTGATTCGCACCGTTTCCGGCCTCGAAGTCGAGGTCATGCATGCCTATGCCAGGATCGTCGAGGGCACCGACCCGGAAGCGCTGCACGATCTGCGCGTCGCCGCCAGGCGCCTGCGCAGCCTGTTGAAACCGTTGCGCCTGGGGGCTCTGGCCGAGGACCTGGATCGCGCGGCGAAAGCCCTCGGGCAGGCCACCAATCCGATCCGCGACATGGAAGTGATGGCGGCCGAGCTGGAGCGCCATGGCCTGCTGATTCCGGCTTCGCTGCGCAGGCAGGCGGTGCTCCGCTGGTATCGGCAGGCAGGGAGCAGTCCACAGATCAAGGATTTGCTGGACGCGCTGGACGCCTGGCCGGACGGTGTCCGGCGGGCGATGACGGAAGGTCGCCTCGACGATCTCGAGGCGGAGGCGAGCAAGCGAATCAGGCACCAGTTGCGCAAGCTGCTGGCGGCGCTCGACGATCCCGGACACGATCTTCACGACATCCGCCTGTTGGTGAAGCGCGCACGTTATTCGCAGGAGGCCTACCCGGACCTCTGCCCCCTGCCGGGAAAGGTGCTCGACACGCTGAAAACGCTACAGACCATGCTGGGGGATTGGCACGACCACCAGCAATGGTGCCTCAGGGCCGAAGAGCAGGCCGACCTGCGCCCCCTGAGCGCGGAATGGCGCAGGTCCGAGGCCGCCGCCCTGGACCGGGCCGAGGAACCCGTTCGGCGCCTTGCCAGGTTGCTGGGGAAAGCCATCGGCCGCACCTGAGCGGGTCGGCTACCTGGCCTGGCGGATTATCCGGGGCTTGGGCGAACCGGGCAGCGCGTGGGGGACTTCGATCCGCTCGCGCAGTTTGCGCAGATATTCCCGACCTTCCCGTTCGGTATGGAAGGGGATGCGATAGGCGCCGACCTGGATGATCCATCCGCCCTTGGTCGAAGGGGGCATTCGCAGTTGCATGGGGCACCTCCCTGTGGGCCCTGTCCAGCGCTCCCGGCGCGGTATAGGTATTGACCAACGCTAGTCGAGCTTTCTCGACGTCGTCATCAAACCTTCATCTACCTGTCAGGACTGGCAGGTCGCCGGGAGGCACGGCGACTGGGGCGTCGCTGGTGGCGCGGCTCAGGAGCGTTCCCCATGGGGGCGGTTCTTCACTGCCAGGAACAGCCGTACCCGGTCGTTCAGCTCCTGCAGGACATGGCTGAATCCTTCCAGGCCTTCCTGGAGGGTCGGGTCGCTGCAGCTCCAGGCGAGGGTCTGGGCGGAGTGCGGCAACTGTGCGAGTTCGTCGGTGTCTTTGTCGCAGAGGTCGATGAGATAGTCGAAGGACTCCCCGGCGAAGGTCTCCAGCGGCTTGCTACTCAACCCTTGGGTCGGGATGCCGGCGTGTTCGAGCACGCTCAGGGTGCGCGGGTCGACGCCAGCGGGGCGCACGCCGGCGCTGAACGCGGCGAAATGTTCGCCGTCGGTGTGCCGCAGGATGGCCTCGGCGATCAGGGAGCGGGCGTCATTGGCGATACAGACGAAGAGTACGCGCAGTCGGTCCGTCATCTTTCCGTTCTCCGGAGCGGGAAGCCTGTTGCGATCTTAGTCCGATCGTCACGGACCGGCAGGGCTGTCAGGAAAATTTCACCGGGTGGTCATTCGCCAACGAGGGCATACCTCTTTCTGTATACAATCATTCCCCTTCAGAATCCGGCCAAACCATCCCCGCTCGCGTCCCAGGGCTTACAATGACTGGCCAGTACCTTCCATCAGGAGCACCCACGTGCTGACCCATCTCGATTCCCAGGGCCGCGCCAACATGGTCGACGTCACGGAAAAGGCCGTGACCTCCCGTGAAGCCACGGCCGAGGCCGTGGTGCGCATGCGCCCGGAAACCCTGCAACTGATCCAGGACGGCGGCCATCCCAAGGGCGACGTCTTCGCCGTGGCGCGGATCGCCGGCATCCAGGCGGCCAAGCGCACCCACGAACTGATCCCGCTGTGCCATCCGTTGTTGCTCACCAGCGTCAAGCTCGAACTGCAGGCCGAGGCGCCGGACGCCGTGCGCATCCGCGCGCGTTGCCGGCTGGCCGGGCAGACCGGCGTGGAGATGGAGGCGCTCACCGCCGCCAGCGTCGCGGCCCTGACCATCTACGACATGTGCAAGGCGGTGGACCGCGGGATGGTCATCGAGCAGGTCCAGTTGCTGGAGAAGCTCGGCGGCAAGAGCGGCCACTACCGCAAAGAGGAGGAAGGGCAGGCATGATCCGCGTGCAGTATTTCGCCCGTTACCGCGAAGCCCTCGGCATCGACGGCGAGCAGTTGAACTGGGACGCCGGGCTGGCGACCCTCGGCGCCTTGCGCCAGCTCCTGGTGGAGCGCGGCGGGGCCTGGGAGCGTACCCTCGGCGAGCAGAACCTGATGTGTGCGCGCAATCAGGAACTGTGCGGCCTCGACGAGCCGTTGCAGGACGGCGACGAAGTCGCCTTCTTCCCCACCGTCACCGGAGGTTGAACCCATGGCCATCCGCGTCCAGCAGGCAGCTTTCGATCCGGGGCAGGAGCTTAACGCCCTGCATGCGCAGAACGTCGGCATCGGCGCGGTGGTCGGCTTCGTCGGCTACGTGCGCGACTTCAACGACGGTCGCGAGGTCGGCGGGATGTTCCTCGAACATTATCCGGGCATGACCGAGAAGGCCCTCGGCAAGATCGCCGCCGAGGCCGGGCAGCGCTGGCCGCTGCTGCGCCTGGAGATCCTCCACCGCATCGGCCGCCTGGAGCCGGGCGAGCCGATCGTCTTCGTCGGTTGCGCCAGCGCCCACCGGCAGGCGGCGTTCGACGCCTGCAACTTCGTCATGGACTACCTGAAGACCCGCGCGCCGTTCTGGAAGAAGGAAGACACCGCCGAAGGCCCGCGCTGGGTCGAAGGCCGCTGCAGCGACCAGGCCGCCGCGCAGCGCTGGGAGGAGTGACGTCTACCTCCTCGCGCCGCCGGCTTACCTCTTCGGAGGAATAGCCAGCCGGGGGCCCGCGGTTCAGGCTGAGGCATCGCCCGTTCCTAGGACCCCCTTCCATGAGCCACCTGGCCACCTCCACCTTCCAGCCGCTGAACATCGCCATCCTCACCGTCAGCGACACCCGTACCCTGGAAACCGATACTTCCGGCCAGACCCTCGCCGACGCGCTGCTGGCCGCCGGTCATCGCCTGCACCAGCGGAGCCTGAAGACCGATGACATCTACCAGATCCGCGCGGTGGTCTCGGCCTGGATCGCCGACCCCGAGGTACAGGTCGGCCTGATCACCGGCGGCACCGGCTTCACCGCGCGGGACAACACCCCGCAGGCGGTCGGGCCGCTGTTCGAGCGCGATGTCGAGGGCTTCGGCGAACTGTTCCGCCAGGTCTCGCAGCGCGAGATCGGCACTTCCACCATCCAGTCGCGGGCGCTGGCCGGGCTCAGCAACGGTACCCTGGTGTGCTGCCTGCCCGGCTCGCCGGGCGCCTGTCGCACCGCCTGGAACGAGATTCTCCTGGCGCAACTGGACAGCCGCACCCGCCCGTGCAATTTCGTCCCGCACCTGAAGACCCCGCCAGCCGTGGCGCCGGTGGCCGGCTGCGGGTGCCGCTCGTGAGCGCTTGCGCCTGCGATGGCGGCCAACTGCGCCCGCTCGACGAGGCGCTGGCCGAACTGCTGGCGCGCGCGCCGCGCCCGCCAGCCTGCGAGAGCCTGGCCCTGGAGCGGGCGCTGGGACGAGTGCTCGGCGAGGACCTGCTGGCGCCGATGGACCTGCCGCATTGGGACAACAGTGCGATGGACGGCTACGCCTTGTGCTCCGCCGACCTGCCGCGCAGCGGCGGCAGCCTGACGGTCGGCGCGCGGATCGCCGCCGGCGACACCCGCGGCATGAGCCTGCCGCTGGGCCAGGCGGCGCGGATCTTCACCGGCGCGCCGCTGCCGACCGGCGCCGACTGCGTGGTGCCGCAGGAACTCTGCGTGGTCGACGGCGAGCGCGTGCAGTTGCCGCCGGTGAGCGCCGGCCAGCATGTGCGCCGGCGCGGCGAGGAGTTGCGTCGCGGCGCGCCGGTGCTGCGTGCCGGACAGCGCTTGCGCCCGCAGGAACTCGGCCTGCTGGCGAGTCTCGGCGTCGCCACGGTCTCGGTGCGTCGGCGCTTGCGCATCGGCCTGCTGAGCAGCGGCGACGAATTGCGCGAGCCCGGCCAGACACTGTTGGCCGGGCAGATCTACAACGCCAACCATTACTGCATCGGCGCCTTGCTGCGCGGTCTCGGCTTCGAGGTGCACGACGAGGAAGTGCTCGCCGACGAACTGGTGGCCAGCCGCGATGCGCTCAGCCTGGCGGCCTCCGAATGGGACGCGCTGGTCACCAGCGGCGGTGTCTCGGTAGGCGAGGAAGACCACCTCAAGCGCGCCATCGCCGAGCTTGGCGAGGTCAACCTGTGGCGCCTGGCGATCCAGCCGGGCAAGCCGTTCGCCTTCGGCTCCGTGGCCGGCAAGCCCTGGCTGGGGCTGCCCGGCAACCCTGCGGCGGCGCTGGTCACCGCATTGCTGGTGGCGCGTCCGTTCCTGCTTCGCCAGCAGGGACTGTTCGACGTAGTGCCGCGGCCGCTGGCGCTGCCGGCGGCCTTCGACTGGCCGCAACCGCGGGCGCGTCGCCAGTACCTGCGGGCGCGGCTCGATGAACGGGGGCGGGTGGAAATCCACCCGCAGCAGGGCTCGGCGATGCTGCTTGCCGCCAGTTGGGCGGACGGGCTGGCGGTGATCGAGCGCGGCGCCACCCTGGGCGTGGGTGATGCGATCGACTTTCTGCCGTTCTCCGCACTGATGGCCTGAGGCCTTCTTGATCCCGGTCAAGCGCCGACCGGGAGCGTCTTTCTAGAGTGTGGCGCCTGTGCCCCGGGGTTGCCCACTGCCGCGGAGCGCGTTTTTCGCCAGAGGAGCAACCCCATGCAACTGGTCTGTCCGGCGGGCAGCCTGCCCGCCTTGAAGTCGGCCCTGCGACAGGGCGCCGATGCCATCTACGTCGGTTTCCGCGACGACACCAACGCCCGCCATTTCGCCGGCCTCAACCTTGACGAACGCCAGTTGCAGGAAGGCCTGCGGCGAGTCCACGAGGCCGGGCGGCAGCTCTACGTAGCGGTCAACACCTATTCCAGCGCGCAGGGCTGGGAGCGCTGGCAGCGCGCGGTGGACCAGGCCGCCGACCTCGGCGTCGATGCGTTGATCGCCGCCGACGTGGCGGTGCTCGGCTATGCCGCGAAGCGTCATCCGCGGCTCAACCTGCATCTGTCGGTGCAGGGCTCGGCAACCAATGCCGCGGCCCTGGCCCTCTATCACGAACGCTACGGCATCCGTCGCGCGGTCCTGCCCCGCGTGCTATCGCTGGCGCAGGTACGCCAGGTGGCGGCCGGTAGCCCGGTGCCGGTGGAGGTGTTCGCCTTCGGCAGCCTGTGCATCATGGCCGAGGGCCGCTGCCACCTGTCCTCCTACGTCACCGGCGAGTCGCCGAACCTCTGCGGCGTCTGTTCGCCGGCCAGGGCGGTGCGCTGGAGCGAGGAACCGGAGGGGTTGACCTCGCGCCTCAACGAAGTGCTCATCGACCGCTACGCCGCCGGCGAGGCGGCCGGCTACCCGACCCTCTGCAAGGGCCGTTTCCTGGTCAATGGCCAGCGCTTCCATGCGCTGGAGGAACCGACCAGCCTGAACACCCTGGACCTGGTCCCGCAACTGGCGGAAATCGGCGTGGCGGCGGTGAAGATCGAAGGCCGCCAGCGCAGCCCGGCCTACGTCGAGCAGGTCACCCGGGTCTGGCGCCAGGCGCTGGACAGCTACGCCAGCGCGCCGGGCGCCTATAGCGTGCAGCCGCAATGGCAGCGCGCGCTGGCCGGACTTTCCGAAGGGCACCAGACCACCCTGGGCGCCTATCACCGTTCCTGGCAGTGAGGACCGCCGCGATGAAACTGAGCCTGGGACCGCTGCTGTTCTACTGGGACAAGCGGCAGATATTCGATTTCTACGCCGAGATGGCCAGCCAGCCGCTCGACGTCATCTACCTCGGCGAGACCGTCTGCGCCAAGCGCCGGGCGCTGTCCCTGAATGACTGGCAGGCGCTGGCCCGCGAGCTGGCGCAGGCGACCCGTGCCGAGCTGGTGCTCTCCGGGCTGGCGCTGATTGAGGCCGCTTCGGAGCTGTCCAGCCTGCGCCGGCTATGCGAGAACGGCGAACTCCGGGTCGAGGCCAACGACATGGCCGCCGTCTATTACCTCAGCCAGCGCGGCGTGCCCTTTGTCGGCGGTCCGGCGCTGAACCTCTACAACGGTCATGCCCTGGCCGAACTGTATTCCTGGGGCATGCGCCGCTGGATTCCGCCGGTGGAAGTCTCCGGCAAGCTGCTGCGCGGGGTGCTCGACCAGGCTGCGCAGCTGGGCCTGGAGCAATTGCAGACCGAGGTCTTCGCCTACGGTCACCTGCCGCTGGCCTACTCGGCGCGCTGCTTCACCGCGCGGGCGGAGAACCGGCCCAAGGACGACTGCCAGTTCTGCTGCCAGCAGTATCCCGAAGGTATCCCGCTGCTCAGCCAGGAGGGCGAGGCGCTGTTCACCCTCAACGGCATCCAGACCATGTCCGGCAAGGTCAGCAACCTGCTGGCCGACTACCGCTCGCTGGAACATAGCGGCGCCGACCTGCTACGCCTGAGCCCTCGGGCGCAGGGCATGGCCGAGGTGATCGCGGCCTTCGACCGGGTACGCAAGGGTGCCGCTCCGCCGCTCGCCGTGGAAGGCTGCAACGGCTACTGGCACGGCCGGCCGGGGATGCTGCGGGCAGAGGAGGCAGGGCTATGCTGAACTGCCAACGCCTGCTCCTCGGCGTCGCCGGACGCCTGTTGCCGCTGGCGGCGAAGGTTCCGCGCGGGCTCCAGCACCTGGTCCTGCAACGGGTCGCCAACCGGCTGTTCGCCCAGCCGCTGGAGGAGGGCGCCTTCGACCTGCTGGAAGGTCGCTGGCTGCGCCTGGAAGTCAGGGACCTCGGCGTCGGCTGGTGCGTCACCCGGGTGCCCGGCGGCCTGCGCCTGGTCGAACGGCCACGTGCCAGCGTGACCATCCGCGGCGACTGGCGCGACTTCCTGCTGCTGGCCAGCCGGCATGAGGACCCGGATACCCTGTTCTTCCGCCGCCGCCTGGTGATCGAGGGCGACACCGAGCTGGGCCTGGCGGTCAAGAACCTCCTCGACAGCCTCGACCCGGAGCACCTGCCGCCCTGGTTGTGGAACGCCGTGGAACGGGCCGGGCGGGCAGTGCAGGAGGAGCGCGGCGAGGCGCCCCAGGGGCCGGTCCAGGGGGCGCGGGGCGGCTGAGGTCGGTGGAAAGGGGCGTATAGCGACGCCAATGTCGCTGGGCGCGCCCCTCCGATTGGGTGTATTCCCTGAAGCCTGAAACTCACTGAGGCTCTTTTCAGCGAGGCAACGCCCGGTTCGTTGCCGCATGGGCGGCGCGGAGCGAATGGGCGTTTCCCCTGACCAAACGGATAGCCTGTCTGTCCCCGTAACGCCCCTGTCAACTTGCCCCGGTAAACCGGACCTTCGTGAAGCCTGCGGAGAACTCCGGTATGAGTGGGATGGACCTCAAGCGCCGTCGCGTCGTGCAAGGCCTGGGCGCTGGACTGCTGTTGCCGGCGCTGGGCGCGCCGGCGGTGATCGCCTCGCCCAGGGCGCGGCCGAAGCTGACCGATGGCGTGCAATCCGGCGATGTGCAGGGCGACCGCGCGCTGGTCTGGAGCCGCACCGACCGCCCGGCGCGGATGATCGTCGAATGGGACACCCGTAGCGTCTTCAGCGAGCCGCGTCGGCTGGTCTCGCCGGTCACCGACGAGCGCCTCGACTACACCGCGCGCATCGACCTGCGTGGCCTGCCGGCCGACCAGTCGATCTTCTACCGGGTGCGCTTCGAGGATGCCCGCGACGGCAGCCTGAGCAAGCCCTGGTTCGGCCACCTGCGCAGTGCGCCGAGCGAGGCGCGCAATATCCGTTTCGTCTGGAGCGGCGACACCTGCGGGCAAGGTTTCGGGATCAATCCGGATATCGGCGGCATGCGTATCTACGAAGCCATGCGCCGGCGCCAGCCGGATTTCTTCCTGCACAGCGGCGACACCATCTATGCCGATGGGCCGATCCCCGAACGCATCGAGACCGAGAGCGGGCGCATCTGGCGCAACCGGGTGACCGAGGCCAAGAGCAAGGTCGCCGAGACCCTCGACGAGTTCCGCGGCAACTACCGCTACAACCTGCTCGACGACAACCTGCGCCGCTTCAACGCCGAGGTGCCGCAGATCTGGCAATGGGACGACCACGAGACCACCAACAACTGGTCCTCCAGCAAGCAGCTCGACGAGCGCTACCAGGTGAAGGACATCGACGTGCTGGCGGCCCGTGCACGCCAGGCGTTCCTCGAATACGCGCCGCTGCGCTTCCAGCGCCAGGGGCGCGACGGGCGGATCTACCGCAAGGTCGCCTACGGCCCTTTGCTCGACGTGTTCGTCCTCGACATGCGCAGCTACCGCGGCGGCAACAGCGCCAACCTGCAGGCGCGGCGCAGCGCCGCCACCGATTTCCTCGGCCGTGAGCAGTTGCAATGGCTCAAGCGCGAGTTGCGCGGTTCGCGTGCGCAGTGGAAGGTGATCGCCGCCGACATGCCGATCGGCCTCTGCGTGCCCGATGGCAAGGACGCCCAGGGTCGCGACCGCTGGGAGGCCATCGCCAACGGCAACGACGGCGCCGCCCTCGGCCGCGAGCTGGAGATCGCCGACCTGCTGCGCTTCGTCCAGCGCGCCGAGGTGCGCAACACCGTCTGGCTGACCGCCGACGTGCATTACTGCGCAGCCCACCACTACAGCCCGGAGCGTGCCGCGTTCAAGGACTTCGCGCCGTTCTGGGAGTTCGTCGCCGGGCCTCTCAATGCCGGTAGTTTCGGACCCAACGCGCTGGATGGCACGTTCGGCCCGCAGGTGATGTTCCAGAAGGCCCCGCTGGTCCAGAACAGTTCCCCCTTCGCCGGCTACCAGTTCTTCGGCGAGGTGGAGATCGATGCGCAAAGCCGCGCGCTCACCGTCACCCTGCGCGACCTCGACGGCGAGCCGGTGTTTTCCCAGGAACTGCAGCCCGACGGCGCCTGAGCCGCGGCTACCCCATTCCGATAAAGGAGTATCCCGATGCACCTCTTGCGTAACGCCGCCCTGCTGGGCGGCCTGGCCCTGCTGGGCCTGCCGGTGGCCAACGCCGCCGAGCTGATCATCTCCGAGTATGTCGAAGGCAGCGGCAACAACAAGGCGCTGGAGTTCTACAACAGCGGCAGCCAGGTCCTCGACCTCTCCGCCTACCGCGTCGAGTTCTATTTCAACGGCGCCAGCGCGGCGGGCCGCAGCATCGACCTGAGCGGCAGCCTGGCGCCGGGCAAGACCTTCGTCCTTGCCAACGGCGTGGCCGACCCGGCGTTGCTGGCGCTGGCCAGCCAGCGGGTGGAAGGCAGCTGGTTCAATGGCAACGATGCGGTGCTGCTGCGCCGGCGCAGCGGCGAGATCCTCGACAGCCTCGGCCAGGTCGGCTTCAACCACGGCACGACCTGGGGCAGCGGCGATGTGCAGACCCTTGACCGGAGCCTGGTGCGCAAGGCCGACATCCGCGACGGCGACAGCGATCCCAGCGACGCCTTCGACCCGGCGGCGCAATGGCTGGGCTACCCGCGCGACACCTTCGCCAACCTCGGCCAGCATGGCGCTGGCGAGCCCGGCGGCGGCGAGGAGGCCGGCCTGCGACCGATCCACGAGGTGCAGGGCGCCGGCGCCGAAAGTCCGCTGGTGAACCAGCGGGTCGCCATCGAGGGCGTGGTGGTCGGCGACTTCCAGAACGCCAGCGAGCTGAAGGGCTTCTACGTGCAGCAGGAAGATGCCACGGTGGACGGCGACCCGGCGACCTCCGAAGGCATCTTCGTCTACGACGGCGGCAACGGCAGCGACGTCAAGCTCGGCGACCGCGTCCGGGTGACCGGCCAGATCCGCGAGTTCAACGGCCTCACCGAGCTGGTCGGGCCACTGCAGGTCAGCGTCCTGGCGAGCGGCGTGGCGTTGCCGACGCCGGCCGGCATCAGCCTGCCGCTGGCCAGCGCCGATGCGCTGGAGCGCTACGAAGGCATGCGCGTGCAGCTCCGCCAGACGCTGACCGTCAACGAGGTCTACAACCTCGGCCGCTACGGCGAGGTCCTGCTGTCCTCCGGCGGCCGCCAGATGACTCCGACCAACGTGGTGGCTCCCGGCGAACAGGCCAAGGCCATGCAGGCGCGCAACGACCTCGACCGGATTCTCCTCGACGACGGCCGCAGCGGGCAGAACCCCGACCCGATCCGCTACCCGGCGCCGGAACTGAGCGCCTACAACAGCCTGCGCGTCGGCGATCGCACCAGCGCCATCGACGGCGTGCTCGACTACTCGGCCGGCAGCTACCGTATCCAGCCGTTGCAGACGCCGACCTTCGAGGCGGCCAATCCGCGTCCGGCCCAGCCGGCGGTGGAAGGGCGCCTGCGGGTGGCCAGCTTCAACGTGCTCAACTACTTCAACGGCGATGGCAAGGGCGGCGGTTTCCCCACCTCGCGCGGAGCCAACACGGTCGAGGAGTTCCAACGGCAGAAAGCGAAGATCGTCGCGGCGATCCTCGCCTCGAAGGCGGACATCGTCGGCCTGATGGAGATCGAGAACGACGGCTACGGCGAGTTCAGCGCCATCGCCGACCTGGTCAACGGCCTCAACGCCAGCCTGCCCCAGGGCCAGCGCTATGCCTTCGTCAACCCGAACCGGGCGAAGCTGGGCAGCGACGAGATTGCCGTGGGGCTGATCTATCGCGGCGACAAGGTCCGCACCTATCGATCCGCGGCGGTGCTCGACAGTTCGGTGAACCCGGAGTTCGACGACACCCGCAACCGTCCGACCCTGGCCCAGACCTTCCAGGAGATCAATGGCGGCGAACGCCTGACCATCGCGGTGAACCACCTGAAGTCGAAGGGCTCGGCCTGCGACGGCGACCCGGACACCGGCGACGGCCAGGGCAACTGCAACCTGACCCGGGCGCGCGCCGCCCAGGCCCTGGTGGACTGGCTGGCGGGCGATCCGACGGGCGCCAAGGAACCTGACCGCCTGATCATCGGCGACCTCAATTCCTATGCCAAGGAAGACCCGGTGAACGTCATCCGCGGCGCCGGCTACACCGACCTGGTGGCGCGTCAGGCGGGCGCAGGAAAGGGCTACTCCTACGTGTTCTCCGGGCAGTCCGGCTACCTTGACCACGCCCTCGCCAACGCCAGCCTGGCGCGCCAGGTACGCGGCGCGGTGGAGTGGCACATCAACGCCGACGAGCCCCGGGTGCTGGACTACAACGTCGAGTTCAAGACCCCTCGGCAGCAGGACAGCCTGTACAACGCCGAGCCGTACCGGGCCTCCGACCACGACCCGGTGGTGATCGGTATCGACCTGCGCCGGGTGGCGATGAAGAAGCACCGCAGGTAGGCAGCGGATAGCGCCCGTTGTGGTGGGATACCGGCGGATAACGCCGGTGGCGTATTCGCCCCACGGAACGGAGGCCCCTCCAGGTTCGTACGTCGTCAACCGCGCAGCGGCGGCAGGTAGCCCAGTTCCATCAGCTTGATGTCCGCTTCGCCGACGCGCTCGAAATGTTCGCGACGGGTTTCGTCCATCGGTTCGCGGCCGTTCAGCAGCAGGGTGCCACGGCCGGGAATGTCGACCAGCTCCGTAGCCGCCGGGAAGTCCGTGGCCCTTAGCGGATGCGGGCAGAAGCCGATCCAGCCGATGCTGCGGCGGTCCGGGAAGGTCCGCTGGTGTACGAAGTACGCATGCGGAGCGAGCATGCCCCAGGTCGTTTCGGGCCAGATTTCCAGCGCCGCGAGGAAGATCGCGACGAAGGAGGAAGCCGGTGCGTCGAACACTTGCAGCAGGCTGCCGGCATCTTCCAACTGGAGCCTGGACGAGACGGCCCTGCCGCTGGCCTCGTAGTCCAGCGACAACCCGCCCTTGAGCGGATCCTCCTCGCCGTTCCATAGCACCAGTTCCACCGCCCGGGTGCGTCGGTCACGCGACAGGGCCTTGGCGAGATCCTGGCGGTGCTCGGTGACGTTGTGGCTGAGGGCATCGCGCAGGGAGTCGCCGCACAGGTACCAGTTCTCCAGCACCGGATGGAGGGGCGCGAGGGCATCGAGGAAGCGCTCTATCCGTTGCAGGTGCTGGTCGTCGTCCAGTTCGAGGAGCCGTGCCGGATCGAAGTACAGCTCGAATATGTAGCGCCTGAAAGCCTTGGCGTCCGTCATGCGCAATACCCCGGGTTCTCTTCGCAAAACCTTTTCATCTCTTCCTGTTCCTTCGCGCGGGTTTCCTGGTAGTCGTCGTGCTCGTCCGTTCCCGGCATCGGATTCCAGAATGCCTTCAGGTTGGCCAGTCCCATGCGCAGGTACTCCGCGGCGCAGTACTCGTAGACGATCCGCTGCAGGAAGTGCCATTCGACGACCACCGGCGGGGTCGGTCGGGCCTTGTCGCTGTGGACCTCGGCCTTCTGCAGCAGGTCCGACTTCACCTTGGCCCGCGCCCAGGGCCTGGGCACGCCGAGCAGCGGGACGAACAGGAAGGCGTAGTTGGCCTTCGCCTCCAGCAGGGTGCAGCGCGGCTCGTCGAAGCCGTCCCACCAGGTGCCGCTCCAGAACCATTCGTGGGGAAACGGGAAATTGGTCACCCACTGCTGGTAGCGCGCGGACAGGTCCGACATGCTGTGGCCCTTGCCGTTATTGGCGATGGCCATTTCGCCCCGGGACGGCGGGCACTCCACGCAGTCCTTGTCGCGGCCCTGGCTCTTGCTGCAATCGCGCTCGGCTTCCCGGGTCCGGTCGCGGCTCAGCGTGCCGGTCTCGGTCCTGGGCAGGGTCTGCGGCACCGGCATCGGACGCGGTACCGGCCTGGGCAGCGCGCCGGGGGCCGGTCGCGGCAGCGGGCGCGGCGCCGGCATCGGCAAGTGCGGCCGGGGCGGCGCGGGTAGCTCGAAGGGCAGCCGCGGGCCCATGCGGGGCAGCGGTCGGAAAAGCGCGCCTATGCCGCTCATGCCGGTCTCCCCGAGGTTTCGTACGCGCGCCACTTCTGGCTGGCCAGGCGAAACTCGACGATCCGTTCGTAGTCCTGGAAGCGTTGTTCCGGGCTGTCCGCCAGCGGCCGGCGCATGTGTGCGACAAACGCCGGCGTGTCCTGGAAGCCGGGGAAGGCCAGGCCGTGCAGGAGAAAGCGTTCGATCGTCCCGGGCTCTTCGATACCCAGTTCCAGCGCCGTCGTGCGCAGCTCGCCGAGTTGCCGGATGGCGGGCAGCAGGCCGCGTCGTTCGAGCCAGGCGGGAGCCTCCCGGCGTACCTCCAGCAGGACCCGCTCGATGACTTCGTCGTCGCGGACCCGTTGCAGGCGATCCAGTTGGCCGGCATCCAGTTCAAGCATCGGCGGTCCGCTCCGTTTCCCGGTCATAGACGAGATAGCCGCCCTGCAGGGGCTGCCAGACCTGCCAACGCTCCAGCGGCGCCATCACTTGCGTCCATTGCCGCGCGGTCATGACCTGCTCCAGCGCCCGGCGCACTTCCGGGCTGTAGTAGCGCAACAGCGCCCGGCGGCCGTCGGGCATGCGGGTGAAGAGCAGCCCGGCGAAGTGTTTCGCGAGGTTTTCGAAGGACGCCCGGCTCCACAGCCAGGAGGTCATGGGCGAGCGGCGGTCCCAGTCGCGCAGCCAGCCGAGGAATTCGCCCGATGACGAAAGCGAGGCGCTGTCCATGAATTCGATCAGGACCGGCCCGGCATGGGCGATTTCGTCCAGCTCGCTCCCGGCCAGCAGCCAGCGCGAGCGGATTTCCCCCGCGGCCTTTTCCAGGCGGGTGTCCAGGGTCAGGTAGCGGGCGCCGTCCGCCAGGGCGAACAGGCGGCTGTCCGGCGTAGGCGCCGCGAGCGCCGGCTGGAGCCGGCTCACGGTGCGCCGCCGAGGCTTTCCAGGGGCACCAGGGCCTGGTTGCGGCGTGCCGCCAGCAGCAGGCATTGCAGGCACAGCTTCGGTGGGGCGAGGGCGAGAGCGGGTGCGCCGCCGCCGCTGTTGCCGATCAGCACCGTGCCCGCGCCGCCGACCACCAGGTTGCCGTGGGTGCCGACGCTACCTACCACGGTGGCGGGCTTGCCGTTGATCAGTACGTTGGCGATGACGTTGGCGCTGAGGGTGGCGCCGCAGGCGGTGGCGTCGCCCTGGCGGGCGGCGGACCGATGGTCGAAGAAGACGTCGGGCGAGCCGCCGACGATCGGGTTGCTGCCGTGGCCCGGCAGCGGACACGCGGTCGGATCGCCCAGGCGCGCAGCGGGTTTGCCGCTCATGCTCAAGTCCCTATGAGATAAACCCTGGCACTCTGCCGTGCCACTCGGGGGCGGACAACCTATCTGAACTGCTCAGGAGGCACCTTCGGAAACGGCTTGGGCAACCGCGTCCTTGCCTGGTTGCGCTTGAAGGGATTTCCTACCTGGAAGTCTCGTCACCCGCCTGCGAAAGGCGCAGGCGTACGGAGCGATGGCGCGATGGGGAGGGGAGCCTGGGAGGAGGGAAGGAGGCGTTTCGCGCAGCGTCGCGTTCGCTTTGCCTGCGCAGGGGCTGTCCGCCGATACCGCGCTGGAGCGACGGATAGCCGCGATAGGGTTATCCGCCCTGCGCCGAGACCGCCGGGGGAGGAGACAGGGAGGCTGTTCCTGGCTCCTCCCGTGCGATCAGTGATGCTCGCGCGTCGCGCGGAAGCGGATGTCCGGCCAGCGTTCTTCCATCAGGCTGAGGTTGACGCGGGTCGGCGCCAGGTAGGTGAGGTGCCCGCCGCCGTCCACGGAGAGGTTCTCGAAGGCCTTGTCCTTGAACTCCTTGAGCTTCTTCTCGTCGTCGCACTCGATCCAGCGTGCCGACCAGACGTTGATCGCCTCGTAGGCGCACTCGACCTTGTATTCCTCCTTCAGGCGGCTGGCGACCACGTCGAACTGCAGCACGCCCACCGCACCGAGGATGATGTCGTTGTTGCGCTCGGGGAAGAACACCTGGGTCGCACCTTCCTCGGCCAGTTCCTGCAGGCCCTGGCGCAACTGCTTGGACTTCAGCGGGTCTTTCAGGCGCACGCGGCGGAACAGTTCCGGGGCGAAGTGCGGGATGCCGGTGAAGCCGAAGTTCTCGCCTTCGCTGAAGGTGTCGCCGATCTGGATGGTGCCGTGGTTGTGCAGGCCGATGATGTCGCCGGCATAGGCCTCTTCCAGTTGCTCGCGCTCGGAGGAGAAGAAGGTCAGCGCGTCGGCGATCTTCACGTCCTTGCCCAGGCGCACGTGGCGCATCTTCATGCCTTTCTCGTACTTGCCCGAGCAGATGCGCATGAAGGCGATGCGGTCGCGGTGCTTGGGATCCATGTTCGCCTGGATCTTGAACACGAAGCCGGAGAACTTCTCCTCGGTCGGCTCCACGCTGCGTTCGTGGGTGGCGCGCGACAGCGGCTGCGGCGCCCAGTCGACGATGCAGTCGAGGACCTGGTCGACGCCGAAGTTGCCCAGCGCGGTGCCGAAGAACACCGGGGTCATCTCGCCCTTGAGGAAGGCGTCCTTGTCGAATTCGTGGCAGGCGCCCTGCACCAGCTCCAGCTCTTCGACGAAATTGTCGTAGAGATCGCCGAGGTGGGCACGGGCTTCGTCGGAGTCGAGCTTTTCGATGACCTTGGTCTCGATGCGCTCGTGGCCGTGGCCCGGGACGTAGACGATGATCCTGTCGTCGGCCAGGTGGTAGACGCCCTTGAAGTCCTTGTAGCAGCCGATCGGCCAGGTGATCGGCGCGGCCTTGATCTTCAGCACCGCCTCGATCTCGTCGAGCAGCTCGATGGGGTCGCGGATGTCGCGGTCGAGCTTGTTGATGAAGCTGACGATGGGCGTGTCGCGCAGCCGGCAGACTTCCATCAGGGCGATGGTCCGCGGTTCGACGCCCTTGCCGCCGTCGAGCACCATCAGTGCCGAGTCCACCGCGGTCAGGGTGCGGTAGGTGTCTTCGGAGAAGTCTTCGTGGCCGGGGGTGTCGAGCAGGTTGATCATGTGCTCGCGGTAGGGGAACTGCATCACCGAGGTGGTGATGGAGATGCCGCGCTGCTTTTCCATCTCCATCCAGTCGGACGTGGCGTGGCGGTCGGACTTGCGCGACTTCACGGTACCGGCGACGGCGATCGCCTTGCCCATCAGCAGGAGCTTCTCGGTGATGGTGGTCTTACCGGCGTCGGGGTGGGAAATGATCGCGAAGGTACGGCGCTTCGCGACTTCGGCGGCCTGAGTGGTCATGGATGCGTGCCTGCTGGAATCCGTTGGCGTGGGCGCGGGACGGCCCGGAAAAACGCGGGATTATAGCGGTAAAACGCGGCGCGTCGGGATGCCTGTCATCCGGCGATCGATGGAATGGCCGGTGGACAGCGAACTTGTCGCAGTCGTGCCGTTCCAAGCAGCCAGCGGCGGCCACCGCCGGATAGACTGCTTTCATTTCACCCGATCGAAGGAAATCACCATGAACGGAGTATCCAGACTGCTCTCCCTGGCGTTGCTGGGCGCGGCGCTGCACTGGGCGCCGGCGCAGGCCGAGGAGCAGCCGCGGCTGTTCGAACTGCTCGGCCAGCCCGGCTACAAGGCCACCTGGCACGCCATGTTCAAGGGCGAGAGCGACGTGCCGAAATGGGTTTCCGACGCCAGCGGCCCGAGTTCCCCGTCCACCAGCCTGAGCCTGGAGGGCCAGCCCTACGTCCTGGCCAACAGTTGCAAACCCCACGATTGCGGCAACAACCGCCTGCTGGTGGCGTTCCGTGGCGACAAGAGTGCCGCCTACGGGCTGCAGGTGAGCCTGCCGGACGAGCCCGCCGAAGTCATGCAGACGCCGAGCAAGTACGCCACCTATCGCTGGTACGGCGAACCCTCCAGGCAGGTCCGCGAGCTGCTGATGAAACAGTTGGAGAGCGATCCGAACTGGAAGTGACGCCGGGCCTGAGGGGGACCAGGCCCGGCGGCGGGAAGGGCGGATGATCGCTGGCGATCGTCCGCCGTTGCGCCATGCGCTCCCGCGGTCTTCCTTCAGAAACCGACCGAGGCCTGTACGTACAGGGTGCGCGGCTGGCCGACGTAGAGGCCCTTGTTGTTGTCGTCGAACGAGCGGGTGTAGTAGCGGCGATCGAACAGGTTCTTCACCCCCAGGCCGAGCTTGAGGTCGTTCAGTTGCGGGCCGAAGTCGTAGGTGCCGCGCGCGCTCCAGACCATCCAGCCGGCGATCCGCCCGGTGCTGCCGTCGGCGCTTTCGCTCTCGGTGTTGGCGTTGTCGGCGTACTGGCTGGTCTGGAAGCTGCCGTCGAGGTTGTAGCTCCAGGCGCCGGTGCGGTAGTTGGCGCCAAGGGTGCCCTTGTGCTTCGAGGAGAACGGCACCTGGTTGCCCTTGTTCGGCCCGTCCTCGCGAATGCTCGCGTCGACGTAGGCGTAGCTGGCATAGACGTCGAAGCCGGAGAGCAGCGGGTCGAGATCGGCCAGGTCGTAGGCAATCGCCGCCTCGATGCCCTTGTGCCGGGTCTTGCCGCGGGCGGTCACGCTGTCGGTCTGCTGGTTGCTCTCGTACTGGTTGTCGAAGTTGATCAGGAAGGCGCCCAGTTCGGCGCGCAGGATGCCGTCGTCGTAGCGGCTGCCGAGTTCCCAGGTGCGGGCCTTCTCCGGCTCGATGTCGCCGCTCTGCACTGCCTTGCCCATCTGGCTGTACTGCACGGTGCCGAACGAGCCCTCGGTGTTGGCGTAGAGGTTCCAGCTCGGCGTGAGGTGGTAGATCACGTTGAGCGCCGGCAGCGAGGCGTTGTAGCGGCCGCTGTCCTTGCTGTTCTTCAGCAGGTTCTTCTGTTCGGAGTCGATCTTCTCGTAGCGGATGCCAGGGGTGATGGTCCAGTTGCCGATGTCGATGCGATCGTCGATGTAGAACGCGTTGGCTTCGGTGCTGCCGCGGGTGTCGCGGTCGTTGCGGCTGCCGGTGCTGGGTAGCTGGCCGCTGTCGGCGCGGGTCCAGTAGCGCAGCTCGTGGCTGGCTTCGTTGACGTAGCGGTGGCCGATGCCCACTTCGTGGCGACTTTCGCCCAGCTCGAAGCCCTGGCTGAAGCGGGTTTCCAGGCCTCGCACCCAGTATTCGCGCGGCGACAGGGTGAGGTTGCGGCCCTGGTCGAGGTAGCCGCTGCGCAGGGTCTTGGTGAAGAAGCCGGTGACGTTGAGCTTCTGGCTGGCGTTGGGGGTGTATTCGTAGCTGGCGCTGGCCAGGGTACGGCGGCCCCAGAACTTGTCGTAGGGACGGGTCGACTGGTACGGATCGTCGCGGTAGGCCGCGGCGCTGAGGCCGCCGGGCATGTCGGCCTCGCCGTCGTAGTACTGGGTCATCGCCGAAAACGCGTGTTCGTCGCTGGGCTGGAAGCGGCCCTTGAGAATCAGGTCGTCGATCCGCGTATCGCTGTGCTCGCGCCAATCGCCGCCGCGGGTGCCGGAGTAGAGCAGGGCGCCGCCGAGGCCGTTGGCGCCGGTGCCGCCGATCAGCACGTTGTGGATGGTCTTCAGGCCGTCCTGGCTGGAGCTGGGGCTGAGTTCGCTGTGCACGTCGAGCTTGGTGGCGAAGTCCTCGGGGATCGCCCGGGTCACGAAGTTGACGATGCCACCGACGTTCTGCGGCCCGTAGCGCACCGCGCCGCCGCCGCGGACCACGTCCACCGCGTCCATGTTGCCGATGGACACCGGCGCCAGCGACAACTGTGGCTGGCCGTAGGGAGCGAAGGGCACCGGGATGCCGTCCATCAGCACCGTCGAGCGCGACGCCAGGCGCGGGTTGAGGCCGCGAATGCCGAAGTTCAATGCCAGGTCGTGGCTGCCGGTGCCGTTGTTGAGCGGCGCGCTGACCCCGGGAATGCGCTCCAGCACTTCGCGGGTGCTGGCCGCGCCTTGGGCCTGGAACTGCTCGCGGCGGACCACGTCGCGCGCACCGGGATGCTCGAAGACGTCGGCGGCGCTGGCGTCGGCCAGCCAGTCGCCGACCACGGTGAGCGCCTGCAGGTTGGCCGGGTCTTCCACCGGCAGCACCTCCAGGGTATAGGCGCCGTCGCCGCGGGCGCGCGCCTCCAGGCCGGAGCCGGCGAGCAGGGCGGCCAGGGCTTCCTCCAGGGTGTACTCGCCGTCCAGCGCCTGGCTGCGTCGCGCGGCGGTCTGTTCCGGGCTGAAGGCGATCAGCACGCCGGCCTGGCGGCCTAGGTGGTTCAGCGCCTGCTCCAGCGGCTCGGCAGGCAGGCGGTAGTACTGGCGGGCATCGGTGCGGATCTCGGCGGCGCAGGCGCTGCCGGCGGAAACCAGGACGGGACCGCCGAGGCAGGCGAGGAGCAGGGCGCGGCTGAGCGGCGACAGGGCGCGTGACGGGGACATGAGGGACACTCCAGTGGATCTTTCGAGGTTGGCTTTCCTCCTCTGTCACGCGAGGTGGGGAAAAAGGCTCAGGTACGCGGAAATATCTTTCCGCTCATTCGCGCGGGTGCACGCCGACCCAGTAGCGGGTGACGCGCCGTACCTCCACAGGCAGCACCGCCGGCAGGGCGGCGAGGATCCGCTCGCTATCGTCCAGCGGATAGCTGCCGGAAATCCGCAGGCCGCCGATGCGCGGGTCGCAGCCCAGCCGGCCGGGGCGGTAGCGCGCGACTTCGGCGAGGAATTCGTCCAGGCGTATGCCGGCGGCCACCAGCATGCCGTCGGTCCAGGCGCCGCTGCCGACCGGCAACGGCTGCGGAACGCCGAGTCGCTCGCGGTCGAAGTCCAGCTGCCGGCCGCTGGGCAGCAGCAGGCCTTGGCCGGCGTGGTTCTCCACCTGCACCGCGCCTTCGTGGACGGCGACGCGGGTGCGTTCGGCGAACTGGCGCACGTCGAACCGGGTGCCCACCGGTCGCAGCCGGCCTTCCGCGCTGTACACGTGCAGCGGGCGCGGGTCCTGGCCGGTGCTGAGCTGGATTTCCCCGCGCAGCAGGAGCAGGCGCCGTTCGCCGGCATCGAAGCGTACATCCACCGCCGTGTCGCTGTTCAGCTCGAGGCGACTGCCGTCGGCCAGGGCCAGGCGCCGGCGTTCGCCGACGCCGGTGGCATAGTCGGCGCTCCAGCGCTGCAGGCTGCCGCTCTCGCGCAGGCCCCAGGCGCTGCCGCCGGCGGCCAGGACCAGCAGCAGGGTCTTCAGCGCGCGCCGGCGTTGCGGCGAATGCGGTGCGTTGATGGCGGCCAGGGCCAGTGGCGTGCCTATCCCGGCCAGGCGCTGGTTGACCGCCTCGATGTGGCGCCAGGCCTGCTCGTGTTCCGGGGCCGCCTGGCGCCAGCGCTGCCAGGCCTGGCGCAGGCGTTCGTCGTCGGCGCCGCCCTGCAGCTCGACCAGCCAGCGCACGGCCTGTTCGGCCACCTGCGGCGGCACCTTGGGTGCGGCGGGCAGGCTCATGGCAGCTCGGCGAAGTAGCAGCGTTGCGCAGCCTTGAGCATGTAGCGCTTGACGCTGCTCAGGGAGATGCCCAGCTGCGTGGCGATCTCGGCGTAGCCCAGGCCGTCGAGCTGGGCCAGCAGGAAGGTCTCCTTGGCCAGCGGCGGCAGACCGTCGAGCAGACGGTCCAGCTCGACCAGGGTCTCCAGGACGATGGCGCGGGTCTCTTCGCTGGGGACTTCCCGCTCGGGGAGGCTGGCCAGGGCTTCCAGGTAGGCGCGCTCGACGTCCTGGCGGCGGTAGTGGTTGCACAGCACGCGGCGGGCGATGGTGGTGAGGAAGGCGCGCGGTTCGTCGATGCGCGCGGCCTGGCGCGAAACCAGGACCTTGACGAAGGTGTCCTGGGCCAGGTCGGCGGCGTTCTGCGGGCAGCCGAGGCGGCGCCGCAGCCAGCCCGTGAGCCAGTGGTGGTGGTCGCTGTAGAGGGTATGCAACGCGGCCGCGTGGGCGAGGTCGGCGCTCGACACCTGGACATTCCCGGAGCAGAAGGATTAACGAATGATAATAGTTATCATTTTATGCTGCGGGAATGCCTGCCTACAACCGCAGGCTGTCGGCGCCTGGCTTTCAGGAGGCTTTCAGGGCGGCGCGGTACTGCCCCGGGGTGGCGCCATGGGCTTCGCGGAAGCGCCGGTTGAAATGGCTCGGACTGGCGAAGCCGCAGGCCAGCGAGACCTCCTGGAGCGACTGCGCGGAGTACGCCAGCAGGTCGCGGGCCCGCGCCAGGCGTCGTTCCAGCACGTAGCGGTGCGGCGGCAGGCCGAAGGAGACGCGGAACATGCGCGCGAAGTGGTACTCGGAGAGCGCCGCCAGCTCCGCCAGCGACCCCAGTTCCAGCGGCTGCTCCAGGTGGCTTTCGATGTAGTCGGCCAGGCGCCGCCGCACGTGCGCGGCCAGCCCGCCCTGCCAGCGTACGTCGGTACGCCTGCCGCACCCGGTGAGCAGCAGGTGGTCCACCGCCTGGTGGGCGAGGCTGGTGCATAGCAGGCGCTCGCCGGGTTCGTTCCAGTCCTGTCGTTCCAGGGTCCGGCACAGGGCGGCCAGCGGCTCGTCCTGGATGTAGGTGCGCTCCTCCAGTTGCAGGCTGCGTGGTTCGCAATCGAGGGTGCGTACCGCCGCGCCGGCCAGGCGTTCCGGGCTGATGTACAGGTGCATGAAGCCCAGGCCGCGTGTCACCGCCCAGTCGGAGTGGTGTTCGGCCGGCATCACGCAGAAGCGGTCGGGGCCGCCATAGAGCCCGGGACGATCGCGGCGGAAGGTCTGCCAGCCGCCCTGCAGGTAGAGCGACAGGGTGTGATGGCCGGGGTCGCTGTAGCCGAGGATCTCCGCTTCGTCGCGGTACCAATGGGCGAGCGCCAGGCCGTCGCTGAGCGTGCTGCTGCGCAGCAGGCGCGCATTGGAGGTCCGGTCGAGGGTGCGGAATACCTGGAAATCGCTGGGTTGGTGCATGCCGGCCATGCTACCCGCGCCCGGACGCTGCCGCGAGAGGCGGCGGATGAAAAGCGCAAGAATGGACAATGGTCGCGCCCGGCTTCGCCCGCAGACTGACGGCATCCTGTCGTTGCGGAGTCGCCATGAATCTTTCGCTGTACCTGCTCACCGTGCTCATCTGGGGCACCACCTGGATCGCCATCAAACTGCAGATGGGCCCGGTGGCGATCACCCTGTCGATCGCCTACCGCTTCGCCCTGGCGGCGCTGGTGCTGTTCGCCGTGCTGCTGCTCGGCCGCCGCCTGCAAAGGCTGGACGCACGGGGCCAACGCCTGTGCATGGCCCAGGGCGTATGCCTGTTCTGCCTGAATTTCATCTGCTTCTATACCGCCAGCCAGTGGATTCCCAGCGGCCTGGTGGCCGTGGTGTTCTCCACCGCCACCCTGTGGAATGCGCTGAACGCCCGCCTGTGGTTCGGCCAGCGCATCGCGTCGAACGTGATGGCCGGTGGCGGTCTCGGCCTGCTCGGCCTGGGGCTGCTGTTCTGGCCGGAACTGGTGGGTCACCAGGCCACCCCGGAAACCTTCTACGGCCTCGGCCTGGCCCTGCTAGGCACGCTGTGCTTCTCCACCGGCAACATGCTTTCCAGCCTGCAACAGAAGGCCGGCATCCGCCCGCTCACCGGCAATGCCTGGAGCATGCTCTACGGCACCCTGATCCTCCTGGCGCTGTGCCTGTTCCAGGGCGTGCCGCTGAATTTCGACTGGAGCGCGCGCTACGTCGGCTCGCTGCTGTACCTGGCGATCCCCGGCTCGGTGATCGGCTTCACCGCCTACCTGACCCTGGTCGGGCGCATGGGCCCGGATCGCGCCGCCTACTGCACCGTGCTGTTCCCGGTGGTGGCGCTGAACATCTCGGCCTTCGCCGAGGGCTACCGCTGGACCGCACCGGCGCTGGCCGGGCTGGTCCTGGTGATGCTCGGCAACGTCTTGGTGTTCCGCAAGCCGAAGGCGCCGGCGCTGGCCGGGCCGGCGCGCTCGACCTAGCGGAGAGGGAGGCGCGCTCAGCCGCGTCGCCACACCTGTGGATTGACCAGGTCCAGCGGCCGCTCGCCGCGCAAGGCCGCCTCGAAGTTCTGCAGCGCCCGCTCGGCCATGGCCCGGCGGGTCTCGTGGGTGGCCGAGCCGATGTGCGGCAGGGTCACCACGTTGTCCAGGGCGAACAGCGGCGATTCGGCCAGCGGTTCCTTCTCGTAGACATCCAGGCCGGCGCCGAGGATGCGCTTCTCCCGCAGGGCGGCGACCAGCGCGGCCTCGTCGACCACCTGGCCGCGGGCGACGTTGACCAGGATCGCCGAGGGCTTCATCAGGCCCAGTTCGCGCGCGCCGATCAACTGCCGGGTCTGCGCTCCCAGCGGCACCACCACGCAGACGAAATCGGCCTCGCCGAGCAGTTCGTCGAAGCCGAGGAAGCGCGCGCCGAGTTCCTGTTCCAGTTCCGGCTTGCGGTTGTTGCCGTGGTAGAGCACCTGCATGCCGAAGCCGAAACGGCCGCGCCGGGCGATGGCCGCGCCGATCCGGCCGAGGCCGAGGATGCCGAGTTTCTTGCCATGCACGTCGGTGCCGAACTGCGGGGCGTCGACGGTGCGCTTCCAGTTCCCGGCCTTGACCCAGGCGTCCAGCTCGGCGACCCGTCGCGCGGCGCTGATCAGCAGGGCGAAGCCGAGGTCGGCGGTGGTCTCGGTGAGGACGTCGGGCGTGTTGGTGAGAGCGATGCCGCGGCGGTTCAGGTAGTCCAGGTCATAGTTGTCGTAGCCGACCGAGACGCTGGAGATGACTTCCAGTTGCTTCGCCTGTTCCAGTTGCCTGGCGCCGAGCGGCCGGCCGACGCCGATCATGCCGTGGGTATCGGGCAGGGCGGCGGCGTACTGGGCGTCGATGTCGCCCTGTTTCGGTTCGAGCACGCGGACGTTGAACTGGCGTTGCAGGCGTTCGAGATGCTCGGGGGCGAGGCGACTGAAGACGAAGACGTTCTTTTTCATGACGGGACTCTGCAAGCGGGAGCGAAAGCGCCGACCATACCACCGCCATCGAAGCGGCGGGCAGGGGCCCGCCACTGGGCGGGCGATTATCGGCTCAGGAGGGTCTTCCGAGTTCCAGGCCCAGCTCCACCAGCGCCGCTTCGTCGCGCTGGAGCAGGCCGGGCAGGCTTTCCTTGAGGTATTCCACCCAGGTCTTGATCTTCGCGTCGAGATACTGCCGCGAAGGGTACAGCGCATAGACGTTGAGCTGTTGCAGGCGGTGTTGCGGCAGGACCCGCACCAGGGTGCCCTTGCCCAGGTCCTCGATGGCCGAATACACCGGCAGGATGCCGATGCCCAGCCCGGAGCGGATTGCCTCGGTCATGGCGTCGCCGACATTGACCTGGAACGGCGAGGCGCCGATGGAGACCATTTCCTGGCCGTTGGGGCCGTCGAACAGCCAGCGATCCAGCGGCACCACCGGGCTGACCAGCCGTAGGCAGTCGTGGCTGGCCAGCTCCGAAGGCTCGCTCGGCGTGCCGTTCAGGCGCAGGTACTCCGGCGAGGCGCAAAGAATGCTGTAGGTCTCGCCGATGCGCTGGGAAATGAAGCCGGAATCGGGTAGCTCGGAGGCCACCACGATGGCCACGTCGAAGCCCTCGTCGAGCAGGTCCGGCACGCGGTTGGCCATGGTCAGGTCGAAGGTCACGTCGCGGTACTGCTGGCGGTAGCCGGCGATGGCACGGATCACGTAGTGCTGGCCGATGCCGGTCATCGAATGCAGCTTCAGCTTGCCGGCGGGACGGGCATGGGCATCGCTGGCTTCGGCCTCGGCTTCCTCGACGTAGGCGAGGATCTGCTCGCAGCGCAGCAGGTAGCGCTGGCCGGCCTCGGTGAGGGCGATGCGACGAGTGGTACGGTTGAGCAGGCGGGTGCGCAGGTGCGTCTCGAGGTTGGCCACCGCCCGCGAAACATAGGCGGTGGTGGTGTTGAGCTGCTGGGACGCCGCGGTGAAGCTTCCGGTTTCCGCCACGCAGACGAAGGCTCGCATGTTTTGCAGGGTGTCCATCGACGGGGCCTCCTAGGCACGCGCAGAAGTGTGTCAGATTGTTGCGAGGGCGGATTATTTCACATTACGCAATAAACAATCGCACTTGAGCCAGCTTATCAGCAGCCGCCAGCCTCTTAAAATTCATCGGCCCCCGAGCGCACGAACGCTCGAGCGGGTTGAACGGCGCCCGTACCGTTCAAATTCCGTGCTTCGCCCCTCCAGGATCAGACAACGTGCCGCGTGCTCTCAGGAAGGAACTGACCTTGGTCGGCTCCTTCGTCGGTTTTCTCGTCGTTTTCTCCGCAATATCCGGTTGTGTCAGTACAGGCGATATCGCCCCCGAGGCCGCCACGCTCGACGCCAACGCCCTGGCCACCGACCATGCGACCCAGGCTGCCGCCCGCGAGGCCGGCTGGCCGCAGGCGCAGTGGTGGAAGGTGTATGCCGATCCGCAGCTGGACGCCTGGATCGAGAAGGCGCTGGACGGCAATCCAGGCCTGGCGGTAGCCCATGCGCGGGTACGCCAGGCGAAGTCCATGGCCGGGCTGGTGGAGTCCATCGAGTCGCCGCAGATCGAGGGCAAGGGCTCGCTGGTCCGCCACCGCTGGCCGGACGACTATTTCTACGGCCCCGGCGACCTGGCGCGGACCACTTCCTGGAACAACTCCACCGAGATCGGCCTGAACTACAAGCTCGATCTCTGGGGGCGCGACCGCAGCGACAGCGAGCGCGCCGTCGACCTGGCCCACATGGCCGCCGCCGAGGCGCGCCAGGCGCAGCTCGAGCTGGAGGGCAACATCGTGCGCGCCTACGTCCAGCTCTCGTTGCAGTACGCCGAGATGGACATCGCCAAGGCCATGCTGCAACAGCAGCGCGACATCCTCGCCCTGGCCCAGCGTCGCCTGCGCGGCGGCATCGGCACGCATTTCGAGGTCAGCCAGGCGGAAGTGCCGCTGCCCGAGACCGAGCGCCGCATCGAGGTGATCGACGAAGAAATCCAGCTCACCCGCAACCTGCTCGCCGCCCTGGCCGGCAAGGGCCCGGGCGAGGGCCGCACGATCCGCCGGCCAAGCCTGAACCTGGCGGCGCAGCCGAGCCTGCCCAGCGCCTTGCCGGCCGAACTGCTCGGTCGCCGCCCGGATGTGGTCGCCCGCCGCTGGCAGGTCGCCGCCCTGGCCAAGGGCGTGGACGTGGCGCGCGCCGACTTCTATCCCAACGTCGACCTGATGGCCTCGGTCGGCTTCAGTGCCGTCGGCGGCGGCATGCTGGAGTTCTTCCGCAGCGCCAAGTACACCTACAGCGCCGGCCCGGCGGTGACCCTGCCGATCTTCGACGGCGGCCGCCTGCGTTCGCAGTTGGGCGAGGCGGCGGCCGGCTACGACGCGGCGGTGGAGCAATACAACCAGACCCTGGTGGATGCGCTGAAGAACATTTCCGACCAGTTGATCCGCCTGCATTCGGTGGACATCCAGAAGGACTTCGCCGCGCAATCGGTGGCTTCCGCGCAGAAGACCTACGATATCGCCACCCTGGCCTACCAGCGCGGCCTCACCGATTACCTCAACGTGCTCAACGCGCAGACCCGGCTGTTCCAGCAGCAACTGGTCCAGGAGCAGGTGCAGGCCGCCCGGCTGGCCGCCCACGCCAGCCTGCTCACCGCCCTCGGCGGCGGCGTCGGGGCCGGCGCCGATACGCCGGCGCAGCGGAAGCTGGCGCCGGAGAGCGTCCCGGTCAGAGCGGTGTCTTTGCGATGAGTGGCCGCTCCGCTGGTTTCGCCCTGCCCAGCCGCGACGAGTGGCGGCGCGCGCTGGCCGAGTGGGCGCGCAGCGACGGGGCGACCTGGATCTACGTGTTCAAGGTGCTCTGCGCGGCCTTCCTGACCCTCTGGCTGGCGATGCGCCTGGAATTGCCGCAGCCGAGCACGGCGACCATCACCGTGTTCATCGTCATGCAGCCGCAGAGCGGCCAGGTGTTCGCCAAGAGCTTCTACCGCATCCTCGGCACCCTGGTCGGCCTCAGCGTGATGGTCACCCTGATCGCCCTGTTCGCCCAGGAGCGAGTGCTGTTCCTGCTCAGCTCGGCGATCTGGATCGGCCTCTGCACCGCCGGGGCCGCCCGCTACCGTGACTTCCGCTCCTACGCCTGCGTGCTCGCCGGCTACACCGCGACGCTGATCGGCATCCCCGCCACCAGCCATCCGGAAGGCGCCTTCATGCAGGCGATTTGGCGGGTCCTGGAAATCAGCCTGGCGATTCTCTGCTCGGGGGTGGTCAGCGCGGTGATCATGCCGCAGACCACCAGCGCGGCGATGCGCAATGCGCTGTACGTGCGCTTCGGCCTGTTCGCTGCGTTCGTCCTCGACAGCCTGCGCGGGGTCGGCGGGCGCGAGCGCTTCGAAAGCAGCAACGTGGCCTTCGCCGCCCAGGCGGTGGGCCTGGAGACGATGCGCGCGGCGAGCGCCTTCGAGGATCCGCACATGCGCCTGCGCAATGGCCGGCTGATTCGCCTGAGCAGCGAGTTCATGGCCATGAATACCCGTTTCCACGCCCTCCACCAACTGCTCGAACGCCTGCGCGCGCAGGGCTCCACCCAGGTGCTGGAAGCGTTCGAACCGTGCCTGGAGGAAATCACCGGGCTGCTCGAGGAGATCCGTGGCCGCGCCGTCACCGACCATGACGCCGAGCGCTTCGCCCAGCGCCTCGCCGACTGCCGCGAACGCCTGATGGCGCGCATCCGCCAGGCGCGCGGAGAACTGCTGGCGCGGGAGCCGGGCGAAGAGGCGCGGCTGGACTTCAATACCGCCGCCGAGCTGCTCTACCGTTTCGCCGAGGAGATGCACGACTACGCCCTGACCCATGCCTCGCTGGCCGCCCACCGCCACGAGCGCGAGCAGTGGAAGGACGCCTTCACCGCCAAGGCCAACGCGGTGGCGGCGGCGGTGGCGGGGATGCGCACCGGGTTGATGATCCTGCTGTTCGGCTGTTTCTGGATCTACAGCACCTGGCCCAGCGGCGGCACCTTCGCCCTCAACGCGGTGGCGGTCTCGGCGTTGGCCTCGGCGGCGCCGAACCCGAAGAAGGTCGCCATGCAGATGGCCATCGGCACCATGGCGGCGGCGCTGCTCGGCTTCAGCGAGATGTTCTTCGTCTACCCGCATATCGACGGTTTCCCGCTGCTATGCCTGGTGCTGGCGCCGGTGTTCGCCCTCGGCGCGTTCATCTCCTCGCGGCCGCAGTGGGCCGGCTACGGTCTCGGCCTGCTGGTGTTCTTCTGTTTCGGTTCGGTGCCGGCGAACCTGACCGTCTACGACCCGGCCCACGTGATCAACGAGTACATCGCCCTGATCCTCTCGATGCTGCTCTCGGCCGCGGCCGCCGCGGTCATTCTGCCGCCCAACAGCGCCTGGCTGTGGAAGCGCCTCGAGCGCGACCTGCGGATGCGCGTGGTGTTCGCCATCAGCGGCAGGAGCAGGGGGCTTGGCTCGGCCTTCGAAAGCGGCACCCGCGACCTGCTGAACCAGGCCTATGGCGTCGCTGCCGGGCGCCCGGACGTGCAGCGCGGCCTGCTGCGCTGGATGTTCCTGGTGCTCGAGGTCGGCCACGCGATCATCGAGCTGCGTCGCGAGCAGGAGCGCCTGCCGGACGAACCCTGCTACGCCGAGGCCATGCCCTGGCGCCAGGCGATCCGCGCCATGGGGCGGGCCCTGATCCGACTGTTCGTGCGCCCTGGCGCGGAGAACCTGGAGCGCGCCCTGGCGGCCGTCGACCAGGCCATCCACGCGGCCAGGCACACCGACGAACCCTGCGCGCCGCACTTCGACAGCTCGCCGCTACGGCGGGTGCGCAGCTACCTGCACTTCATCCGTTCTTCCTTGCTCGCGCCGACCTCGCCGCTGACCGAACTGGCCGGTCGGACGAGCGGCCAAGGTACCGTCCATGCCTCGTGAAATCGCCATCCATGGGGTCTACATGCCGACCCTGACGCTGTTGTTCGTGATCGCCGCGGCGCTCACCTGGGGCCTCGACCGGATCTTCGCCTCGGTTGGCCTGTATCGCTTCACCTGGCACCCGGCGCTGTTCCGGGTCAGCCTGTTCGCCTGCCTGTACGGCGGCCTGTCCCTGACCATCTACCGCTGAGGCGGTAGCGCACCTCTTCGTTATCGTGAGCCGACCATGACCTTGAAATCCGTAATCAGCCTGCTGGCGACCCTGCTGATCCTGTTGGTCGCCGTATTCATCGGGCGGACCCTGTGGGTCAACTACATGGACACCCCCTGGACCCGCGACGGTCGCGTGCGCGCCGACGTGATCAATGTCGCCGCCGACGTTTCCGGGATCGTCGTCGACGTCCCGGTGCGCGACAACCAGTTGGTGAAGAAAGGCGACCTGCTGATGCAGATCGACCCCGACCACTACCGCATTGCGATGAAGCAGGCCGAGTCGCTGGTCGCCTCGCGCAAGGCGACCCTGGAGATGCGCCAGTTGAACGCCCGGCGGCGCGCGGAAATGGATGAGATGGTGGTCTCCCGCGAAAGCCGCGACGACGCCCACAACACCGCGGCCGCGGCGATGGCCGACTACGAGCAGGCCAAGGCCCAGCTCGACGCCGCGCGCCTGAACCTGGAGCGCACCCGGGTGGTGGCGCAGGTCGACGGCTACGTCACCAACCTCAACGTGCACCGTGGCGACTACGCGCGGGTCGGCGAGGCGAAGATGGCGGTGATCGACAAGAACTCCTACTGGGTCTACGGCTACTTCGAGGAAACCAAGCTGCCGTACATCCGCGAAGGCGACCCGGTGGACATGCAACTGATGAGCGGCGAACACCTCAAGGGCCACGTGGAAAGCATCGCCCGCGGTATCTACGACCGCGACAACCCGGAAAGCCGCGAGCTGACCGCCGACGTCAACCCCACTTTCAACTGGGTGCGCCTGGCCCAGCGCGTGCCGGTGCGGGTACACATCGACGAAGTGCCGGACGGCGTGCTGCTCTCGGCGGGGATCACCTGCACGGTGATCGTCAAGCCACAAGGGCGCGACGACCAGGCCTCGGCGGCGCAGGCGCCGGGGCGGGCCGGTTGAGTGGAAGAGGCATGGAGAAGCCCGGCGGATGCCGGGCTTTTTCGTTTCGGCGGGGCGGAAGAGGGCGCCACTCGCCAGGAATACGCTGCGGTTGGCGGCTGCCGGCGGTGAATATCCACCCGGCGGCCTAGGCTCCGACCTGTTCGGCCGGCGACACGATCAGGCCCCTGCCGCCGCGCGAGCGGCCGGAGCTGAGGTAGTCGGCGATGGACTCCTGGGTGACCTCGCCGAGGAACTGCTGGTCGGGGTCGAGCACCGGCAGCCAGGAGCTGTTGAACTCGTACATCCGCGACAACAGGATGCGCAGGTGCTCGTCGTGGCTGGCGGTGACCCGGAACGGGGTGACGAACGGTTCGCAGGTGCCTTCCTGGCGGCGCAGGTCCTTGCGTCGCACGTAGCCCAGGCCTTTGCCCTGGTCATCCACCACGATCAGGTAGCGCCGGTCGTTCTCGTCCATCAGTTCCAGCGCCTCGGCCACCGGGGTCTGCGGCCGGGCGGTGACCAGGCTGCTGTCGGCGGCGTCCTCGGCGCGCACCAGGAGCAGGCGCTTGAGCGTGCTGTCCTGGCCGGTGAAGGCGCTGACGAACTCGTCCGCCGGGTGCGCCAGCAGGGTATCCGGGTGGTCGTACTGGAGCAGCCGGCCGCTCTTGAACACCGCCACCTTGTCGCCCAGCTTGATGGCTTCGTCGATGTCGTGGCTGACCATGATCACGGTCATGCCGAGCTTGCGCTGCATCTCGAAGAACTCGTTCTGGATCGACTCGCGGTTGATCGGATCGACCGCGCCGAACGGCTCGTCCATCAGCAGCAGCGGCGCGTCCGCCGCCAGCGCGCGGATCACCCCGACGCGCTGCTGCTGGCCGCCGGAGAGTTCGCGCGGGTAGCGTTGCAGGTACTGCTTGGGCTCCAGCTTGACCATGCTCATCAGCTCGCGGGCCTTCTCCTTGCAGCGCGCCTTGTCCCAGCCGAGCAGGCGCGGCACGACCATGATGTTTTCCTCGATGGTCATGTTCGGGAACAGGCCGATCTGCTGGATCACGTAGCCGATGTGGCGGCGCAGGGTGACCTCGTCGAGGTCCGCGGTGTCCTGGCCGTCGATCAGCACGCGGCCGGAGGTCGGCGGGATGATCCGGTTGATCATCTTCAGGGTGGTGGTCTTGCCGCAGCCGGAGGGGCCGAGGAAGACGCAGATCTCGCCTTTCTCCACGGTCAGGCTGACGGAATCGACGGCGCGGAACTCCTTGCCGTTCTTCTGGGTGAAGGTCTTGCTGAGCTTGTCCAGTTCGATCATGTTCGGCTCCTGTCAGTGCGCGCTGGCGCGCAGTCCCTTGGGGGTGAGGATGCGTTGCAGCCATTGCAGCAGCAGGTCGGCGACGATGGCCAGGAGGCTGACCAGTACCGCGCCGACCACCAGCATCGGCATGTTGCTCTGGCTGATGGAAGTGAGGATCAGCACGCCCAGGCCGCCGGCGCCGATCACCGCGGCGATGGTCATCACGCCGATGTTCATCACCACGGCGGTGCGTACGCCGGCGAGGATCACCGGCACCGCGAGGGGAATGTCGACCATCCGCAGGCGTTGCCAGAAGGTCATGCCGATGCCCTTGCCGGCCTCGCGGATGCCCGCTTCGACGCCGGTCAGGGCGAGGTAGGTGTTGCGCAGGATCGGCAGCAGCGAATAGAGGAACACCGCGGTGATCGCCGGCAGCGGCCCGAGGCCCTGGCCGAATACCGAGTAGACCGGCATCAGCAGGCCGAACAGGGCGATCGAGGGGATGGTCAGCATCACCGTGGCGGCGCCCTGCAACGGGCCGGCCAGCCACGTGAAGCGGGTCATCAGCACGCCCAGCGGCACGCCGACGAGGATCGCCAGGCCCACGGCGACCAGTACCAGCAGCAAGTGCTGGAGGGTGAGCTGGCCGACCTGGGACCAGTCGAGATGGGAAAGCACGCTGAAGAAGTCCATTACTGGCTACCTCCCTGGCCGGCCTGGCCGTCGTCGAGCAGGCGGTGTTCGCGGAGGAAGTCGGCGGCGACCTTCTGTGGCGTCTGCTGCTCGATATCGACCCGCGCGTTGAGCGCCTGCATGGTGGCGTCGTCGAGCCGCTCGATGATCGGATCGAACAGCGTGGCGAACTCCGGATGGCGCTGCATGACCTCCTTACGCACCACCGGGGCGGCGTTGTAGAAGGGGAAGTACTGCTTGTCGTCCTTCAGCACGCGCAGCTTGAAATCCTTCAGGCGGCCGTCGGTGGTGTAGACGAGGCCGAGGAACACCTGGCGGTTCTTCAGCGCGGTGTAGACCAGCCCGGCGTCCATCTGGCGGATGTCGTTGCGGGTGAAGTGCAGGCCGTACAGCTCGCTCATGGGGCCGAGGCCGTCGGGGCGGCCGGCGAACTCCGGGTCCATGGCGAACAGGTGGGTGCTCCCGGGCTCGGCCTCCTGCTGTTCGGCGAGCACCCGCGCGAGATCGCTGACGCTCTGGATGCCCAGGCGCTCGGCCTGTTCCTCGGGCATGGCCAGGGCATAGGTGTTGTTGAAGCGGGTCGGCTTCAGCCAGACCAGGCCCTGGGCTTCGTCGAGTTGCTTGACCCGGCGGTAGGAAGCCGCGGCGTCGAGCTTCTCGTCGATGTGGTTGTAGACGATCAGCGACGAGCCGGTGTACTCCCAGACGATATCCAGTTGGCCGCTTTCCTGGGCGGCGCGGGCCAGGGTGCTGCCCAGGCCGGTGGTGACCGTCACGTCGTAGCCGCGCTTCTGCAGGAACTGCGCGGTGATGGCGGTGAGGATGCGTTGCTCGGTGAAGGTCTTGCCGCCGATGCGCAGGGTTTCCGCCTGCGCCAGGCCGGCGGCGAGCAGGCCGGCGCAGGCCAGGCAGAGTGAGCGGATCAGTCGGTTCATCAGGCCTCCTTGGCGGTCAGGCCGCGTTCCAGGAACATGCGGCTGAACAGCACCACCAGGGCGTCCAGCAGCAGGGCGAGGAGCGCCGTGCAGGCGGCGCCGAGCAGCAGTTGCTGGTGGTTGTTCAGGTAGATGCCGGGGAAGATCAGGCTGCCCAGGCTGTTGGCGCCGATCAGGAACGCCAGCGGCGCGGAGCCGACGTTCAGCGCCAGGGCCACGCGCACGCCGCCGACGATGATCGGCACCGCGTTCGGCAGTTCCACCCGCAGCAGCACCTGGTTGGGCGTCATGCCGATGCCGGTGGCGGCTTCCTTCAGCGCCGGCGAAACATTGCGCAGGCCCTCGTAGGTGTTGCGCACGATCGGCAGCAGCGAGGCGAGGAACAAGGCGAGGATCGCCGGGCCGTTGCCGATGCCGATGATCGCCAGGGCGATGGCCAGCACCGCCAGCGGCGGGATGGTGTTGCCGACGTTGAAGACCTGCATCAGGCGTTCGGCCTGGGCCTGCATGCCGGGACGGCTGAGCAGGATGCCGGCCGGCACGCCGACCAGCAGGGCGGCCGCCATCGAACTGAAGACCAGCACCAGGTGGGCCTGCAAGTAGAACAGCAGGTCCTCGCGGTAGTGGAGGATGGTCGCGGGGGTGATCCAGTGGATCAGCAAGGCCAGTACGGCGGCTGCGGCGCAGAGGCCGAGCAGGGCCTTGCCACAGGTTTTCACCATGGTCGGGACTCCCTTCGGAATGAGCGTTGGCTACGCTGTCGGGCGCTTCGTCGAAGCGCGGAAACAGGCCGGAAATCAAAGGCTTCGGATGGGCACCGAATTGCCGACCCTGAAAGGGTTGACCGTTCGTCGTTCGCGGAGGTTCAACGAAACGGCCATGCTTGTGCCATGACCGGGCCTGGGCAAGCGGCCGCAGCCGCCGTCTCGCCTGGGCTGGCGGCGAACGAAGAAATTTTCCCGGGGGAGCGGGCGAGAAGGGCGTTGCCGCGTCGGCGGCGCGCCATGCACCGTATCGGTGCGCTCGACGCCCAGGGCTTTTCTGCGGTTATGATGCGGGTTCCGAAATTTTCTCGGGCTTTTCCAGACATTCGCACCCCACGGTTCACGGATCGGCCTTTTGGGGTAGGTGTTTTACCTTCTGCTAAGGGAGTACCCCGCGTCATGCTCGATCTCGTCGCGGCATTCATTGCCTTGACCACCTTGCTCACCTACGTCAACTACCGCTTCATCCGCCTGCCGCCGACCATCGGCGTGATGGCCACGGCGCTGGTGTTCTCGCTGATCGTCCAGGGGCTTTCGGAACTGGGTTATCCGATCCTTGAGGTGGAGATGCAGGAAATCATCCGCCGCATCGACTTCTCCGAAGTGCTGATGACCTGGTTCCTGCCCGCGCTGCTGTTCGCCGGCGCACTGCACGTCGACCTCTCCGACCTGCGCAGCTACAAGTGGCCGATCGGCCTGCTGGCCACCGCCGGGGTGCTGATCGCCACCTTCGTCATCGGTGGCCTGGCCTACTACACCTTCCCGCTGTTCGGCTGGCAGGTGGATTTCATCTACTGCCTGCTGTTCGGCGCGCTGATCTCGCCGACCGACCCCATCGCCGTGCTCGGCATCCTCAAGTCCGCCGGCGCGCCGAAACCGCTGGCGACCACCATCGTCGGCGAGTCGCTGTTCAACGACGGCACCGCGGTGGTGGTGTTCGCCATCATCCTCGGCATCCTCCAGCTCGGCGAGGCGCCCACGGTCAGTGCCACGGCGATCCTCTTCGTCCAGGAAGCCATCGGCGGCGTGCTTTTCGGCGCGGTGCTCGGCTACGGCGTGTTCGTGATGATGCGCGGCATCGACCAGTACCAGGTGGAGGTCATGCTGACCCTCGCCCTGGTCATCGGCGGCGCCGCGCTGGCCGCGCGCCTGCACGTATCGGCGCCGATCGCGATGGTGGTGGCCGGGCTGATCATCGGCAACCACGGACGCCACTACGCGATGTCGGACGAGACCCGGCGCTACGTGGACAAGTTCTGGGAGCTGATCGACGAGATCCTCAACGCCCTGCTGTTCGCCCTGATCGGCCTGGAGCTGCTGCTGTTGCCGTTCTCCTGGCTGCACGTGGCGGCGGCCTTCGCCCTCGGCGGCGCGGTGCTGGTCTCGCGCCTGCTCACGGTGGGTCCGGCGATCCTGGTCCTGCGCCGTTTCCGTGGCGCCAACCGGCAGGTACCGGCGGGCACCATCCGCATCCTGGTCTGGGGCGGGCTGCGCGGCGGCGTCTCGGTGGCGCTGGCGCTGTCCCTGCCGCTGGGGCCGGAGCGCGACCTGATCCTCAGCCTGACCTACATCGTGGTGCTGGTATCGATCCTGCTCCAGGGGCTTTCCATCGGCCCGCTGGTGCGTCGTATCTACGCCGGCCAGCCGCTGGAGAAAAGCGAGGGGGCGCACTGAGCGCGGCCTTCGCAAGGCGAGCGCCCGCCGTCATGGCGGGCGTTTTCGTTGGCGGCCATCAGGCGCTGTCCTGTGGCGCTTCGTTGCGATGGGTGCCGCGCAGGTTCATCGCCGCCAGGCAGACCTGCAGCAGGATCAGCGCATAGGCCTGGGCGTACAGGCCCCAGGCGATCCACAGCAGGTTGCTGGCGAGGAACACCCAGAAGCCGACCTTGCGTCGTCGCCGGTGCGCCGACGCCACCAGCCAGGCGGCCACCACCGTGACCAGCATGGCGGGCCATTGCAGGTAGTCCAGCCAATGCATGCGCGCATCCTTTTTCCGACCTTTGAGGGTCAGACCAGCCCTGGCGCGGCAAAGTGCGGTCGGATCGGATAGCCGTGCAGCAGCGACCTGACCCGCTCCTCGTCGAGTGCTCCGTTGAACTCGGCGCCCAGGGCTTCGCGGTGGATGCCGGTGGCGCCCAGCCAGAGGGTATCGATGCGCGCGGCGAGGGCGCCGGGGACGTCGGTCACCAGCGAGTCGCCGACGAACAGGATGTGCCGCGCGCCGCGCGCTTCCAGTTGCCGCTGGGCGATGCGGAAGGCCGCCGGGTCGGGCTTGCCGTACCAACTGACCTGGCCGCCTTCCTCGCTGAACAGCTCGGCGAGCATGCCCGCGCCGTATACCGTGCGGCCGCCAGAAACCACCACGCGGTCCGGGTTGGCGCAGAGGAACGGCAGGTCGGTGGCGCCGCGCAGGGGCGCGAAGCGCTGTTCCAGTTCTTCCTGGGGAAAGCTGCCGACGCCGACGATCAGCGCAGCCTGGGCGATGTCGTCGACGAAGCGCTCGCGGATTTCCGCCGGCCAGCTCTGCTGGGCCAGGCCGACGCCGGCCAGGTAGATGCCGCCACGCCGGTATTCGGCGGTTTGCAGCAGGGCGTCGATGGTCAACTGGCCGGAGGTGGTGATGCCGGCGAACCAGTCGCGCTGGATGCCCAGGCGCTCGAGCCCGGCGCTCATTTCCACCACGCTGCTGGACGAGTTGCTGAGGAACCAGACCGGGCGGCCTTCGGCGTGCCGCCGGGCGAGCCAGGCGAGGGCGCCGGGGAACGCCTCGGCGCCGTCCATCACTACGCCCCAGAGATCGAGAAGGAAGCCGTCATAGTCGGCGCAGAGCGCTTCCAGTTGCGCATGGTCGAGCAGGCGGGTGCTGGTGGCGGCGCTGAAGCGCGGGGAGGTCGGGGCATCGCTCATGGGAGTCTCGTCGCGGCTGTCGAAGTGGGCCGCCGCGTGCGGCGGCGAGCCCCAAGGGTGCCAAACTTGCGTGACGGGACCAAGCCTTTCGGCCCTGCGCGTGTTTACGGCCGGTCGAGCGCCTGGGCCATCCACTCGCGCACATGGCAGACGGCGAAGCGCGATGGGCTGCATTCGCCGTTGGCCATCGCCAGGCGCAGGCCGTCGACGTCGGCGCCGCGCACATAGGCGCTGGCGTCGCGCATGTCGTCCTCGTCGCCGAACCCGCCGCGCTGCATTTCCTCCAGCGCGGCCTGCTTGTCCCAGCCCTGCACGACGATGCGGTACATGGCGGCGAACAGTCCGGTGCGGTTGTTGCCGTGCTTGCAGTGCATCAGTACCGGGCCTTCGCGCTCGGCGGCCTGCAACTGGCGGAGGACGCTGAGCACCTCGGCGTCGTCGACCCGGTCGGCGTGGGTCGGCAGGCTGACCACCCGCACCGGAGCCTGGCCCAGCCAGGCGCGGTCGTCGTCCTTGATGAAGCTGACCACCGTCTTCACCTGCAGGCGTTGCAGCAGCGCGACGCTCTGTGCGTTGGGCAGCGCGCTGCGATAGAGGGTGGGGCTCATGCGGTAGAGGTTGATCGACGGGTCGACCGCTTGCGCCCAGGCTGGCGAACGCGGGGCGGCAGTCTCGGCGGCATGCAGCGGGCCGCCGAGCAGGAAGGCGCCGAGCACGGCGGCGAGGAGCAGGCGGAGCCAGGCGAGCGGTGAACGGTGCATGTCGGCCTCGTGCGGTGGGTGGCCAACACTAGGCGAGGGCGGGTCAAGCCGAGCTGAAGAGAATGTGAAGAATTCGTTGAGGCAGCTTCACCCGTCACGCAGGAAGAATCCATAGACCCTGCCGGAGAAGAACACCAGCAACAGCGCCGGATAGCACAGGTAGTGCAGCACCACGATGAGCAGTGCCGCCGGGCTGGGATCGCCTTTCAGCGAGGCGAGGCCGACCAGTAGCAGGTAAAGGATCGCGAGCACTCCGCCATACAGGGCGACCAGGCGCAAGCGCTCGCCCCAGGTCGGCCAGCGCCGCTGCGCGCGGGCGAACCACCAGGCCAGGCCGCCGGCGACCAGCGCGGCGATCAGCAGGCTGGCCGGCAGGCCGCCGAAGCGGACCACCCCGCGCAGCAGCACGTTGAGCAGGATCGCCGCGGCGATCCCGGCCAGGGCGTAGTAACGGATGGGTACGGCAAGGCGGTCGCCCATAGCGGTATCTCCTGGCGGTTTCAGAGGCGCGTGTCGAGGCCGAAGCGCTTCTTCAGCAGCCGCTCCAGCAGGCCGCGCGGCATCCAGCGGGCCAGCGCCGGCAGGGCCCGGCTGCCATTGCCGATGCGCACCAGCGGCGGGCGCGGACGGCGCTGCACGGCGGCGAGCAACTGGCGGGCGAAGTCTTCGGCGGGCGTGGGATTGTCCTGGGATGCCGCGGCGCGCGCCTGGATCTGCCGGCGCAACGGCCACCAGGGCGAGCGTTCGTCGACCACGCTGTCCATCTCGCGGCTGGCGCTGGCGCCGAAGTTCGAGGCGATGGCGCCCGGCTGCACTTCCAGCACCTCGACGCCGAACGGTGCCAGTTCCAGGCGCAGGGCATCGCTCAGCGCATGCACCGCGGCCTTGGAGGCGCAGTAGGCGCCGGCGAAGGGCGTGACCAGCACGCCGGAGACGCTGCCGACGTTCACCACCAGGCCGGACTTGCGCCTCAGCAGCGGGAACAGCGCGCGGGTCACGCCGACCACGGCGAACACGTTGGTCTCGAACTGCCGGCGCATGGCGTCGACGCCGCCGTCCAGCAGCGGACCCATGGCTCCGTAGCCGGCGTTGTTGACCAGGACGTCGAGGCCGGCGGCTTCGACTTCCAGCTCCTCGGCCAGACGGGCCAGCGCGGCGGCGTCGTTGACGTCCAGTTGCACCGCCTGGAAGCCGGCCTCGGCCAGGGCGCGCACGTCGTCTTCCTTGCGTGCGCTGGCCCAGACCCGGTAGCCGGCGCGCTGGAAGGCGTCGGCGAGGGCGCGGCCGATGCCGCTGGAGCAGCCGGTGACGAAGGCGACGGGTTGGCTCATGGGGCGGCGTTCCTTGGCTGGGAGTTGGAAGGAGGGCGGCCTACCGTACTGGATTCGCCGGCCGCGGAAAACCGCCCGAAGGCTCGGTCAGGCGTCCTTGCGCGCGATCCGCAGCGCCAGCGGCATGCGAACCCTGCGTGTCGAGGTCGGCTCGCCCCAGAGCGCGGCGACCCGTTGCAGGGCCTGGCGCACGAAAGCGTTGCCCTGCGCCTCGCGGCACAGGCGGCTGGCCGACCAGGTGGCCATGTAGTCGAACAACCGGGCCAGGCTCCATTGTTGCTCGATGACGAAGGCCGGCGCGGGGAGTTCGCCCAGCGGCAGCTCGACATCCCGGTAGGCGTTCCACAGCAGGCGGTTCTGTTGCGCCCAGTACGGGCCGATCGGGCGCAGGTATTCCTCGTCGATGGCGGCATCGATCTGCGCGTCGATGCTGAACCAGCCGTAGCCCCAGGCGGCGAATACGCCGCCGGGACGCAGCACGCGCAGCAGCTCGCGGTTGAAGCGCGAGTGGTCGAACCAGTGCCAGGCCTGGGCTACGCAGACCAGGTCGAAGGCGGCGTCGGGATAGTCGGTGGCTTCGGCGTCCTGCACGCTGTAGCGGATACCCGGATGGACAACGGCGTGTTCGATCTGCTGCGCGCTGGTGTCGCTGGCGAGGACTTCGCCGAAGTGCTGCGCCAGGCCGAGCGCGGCCTGGCCGGTACCGGTGGCGCAGTCCCAGGCGCGCCGGCGCTGGCCGCAGAGCCCGGCGAGATGGCGGTAGAGCGCATCGGGATAACGCGGGCGGGCGCTGGCGTAGGCAGCGGAGCCCTGGTCGAACAGACGGCGGGTTTCCATCGGGTCCTCCCTCGGTCAGTTGCCGAAACGCCCGTCCAGGCGTTCGGCGCGGAATTCCAGGGTGCTGGCGCGATAGCCCGGACGCAGCGGCGGCAGCGGCAGGCAGTCGTGCCAGCTGTCGCCGCCGAGCAGGGCGTTCGGCGCCCGGTAGCGCGGGCTGTCGAAGCTGGTGTCGGCCAGGTTGACGCTGTCGCCGGGGCGGTAGGCGGCGATCCTCCAGCGTAGCTCCAGCAACGGACGGTCGCTGCCGTTCTTCAGCTCGACCGCCAGCGGCCGGTCCACCGGACAGCGTTCCGGCGCATAGCTCAGGCGCAGTTCCTGGCGTTGCAGGTGGCGGCTTTCGTCGTTGTCCTGCCAGATCACCCAGGCCGCCACCAGGCCCAGCCCGGCGAGAGCCGCCAGGGAGACCGGCAGGGCCTTGGCCGGGTATCGGACGAGGAGGATGACCCAGGTGAGAACCAGCAGCGCACCGATCAGCATTGAAATGTCCTTTCTTCGAAGCCGAGGGGACATCCTAGCGCACTGCTGCGTATCGCAGGCGGTACGGGCTCGCTTACGCGGCGGAGGCGCCGCGATATGCGCGAGGGAGGCCGAAAGGCGGGGATGCGGGTTTCGGCAGGATAGCCGCCGCCCCCGGCCGCGCCGTCATTCGCAGCGGCGCTTGCCGCCCGGCGTCAGCAGACGCTCCAGCTCGACGAACAGGCGCTCGGCGTCCTGCGCCTCGCAGTCCTCGCCGTAGCGCTTCTTCAGGCCGTGTTCGCTGAGGGTCAGGTGCAGGGTCGGGACTACCTCGTGGCGCGCCAGGCAGCCTTTCACGCAATGCAGCGGGCAACCGTCGAGGGCCAGGATCGGTCGCCCGGAGCGGGCCCGGCGGACCAGCAGCGGGACGTCGCCGCCGACTCCGGCGATGCAGGACATCTCCGCCAGCCGGGCGCGATCCAGGCGCAGCGCGAGATCGTTGGCCAGTTGCGCCACGTTGGAGCAGCCGGAGCAGGCGTAGACCAGGGGAAGGGGATCGTCGGGGCTGCGTTCGAACATCATGACGGGCGCCTCGTGGAAGGAAGCCGCCAGTATCGACGCAGCGCCGCGGTGGATTTCTTGACCGGAATCAAGCCCGCGCGCGGCTTACACCAGGTCGTTCTCCACCGCCCACACCGCCGCCTCGACCCGCGAACGCATGCCGAGCTTGTGCAGCACCCGCTTGACATGGACCTTCACCGTGCCTTCGGTGATGTCCAGCTTTCGCGCGATCATCTTGTTGCTGTAGCCGTGGGCGATCTGGCGGAGGATCTGCCGTTCGCGCTCGGTCAGCTCGTCGAGGCTCTTCGAGCGGTCGTCGCCCCGCAGGGCCTGGGCGAGGATCTGGGTCAACTGCGGGCTGAGGGTCATCAATCCGGTGGCGGCCTGGCGGATGTGCTCGAGCAGGCGCTCCGGCTCCATGTCCTTGAGCAGGTAGCCGTCGGCGCCGGCGCGCAGGACGTTGACCACGTCGCCCTTGTCGTCGGACACGGTGAACACCACGATGCGCGCGTCGACTCCGGCCTCGCGCAACGCGCGCAGGGTGTCCAGGCCGTTCATGCCCTTCATGTTCAGGTCCAGCAGGATCATGTCCGGGTCCAGCTCGGCGGCCAGGCGCAGGGCTTCCTCGCCGCTGCCGGCCTCGCCGACCACGCTGAGGTCGTCTTCCAGTTCGAGCAACTGGGCGACGCCCTTGCGCATCATCGGATGGTCGTCCACCAGCAGCAGGCGAACCGGTTCGTCGGCGGTGGCTGGCATGTCCGTCATGGGGTCGGCTCCTTGGCGGCGGAGGGTTGCAGGGCGGTCGGCACGAAGCTGAAGAGCACTCGCGTGCCGTGGGGCGCGCGCGCTTCGAAGCGCAACTGGCTGCCGAGGGTCTGGCCGCGCTCCTGCATGATGGTAAGCCCATAGTGGCCGCTGCGGTTCTGCTGCGGATCAAAGCCGACGCCATCGTCCTCGACGGCGATGCTCACCTGGCCGTCGGCCTGGCTGCTCAGGCGCACCCAGGCCCGTTGCGCCTGCGAATGGCGAACCACGTTGGAGAGCGCCTCGCGGACGATCTGCAGGACGTGGATTTCCTCGTTGGGGCTCAGCGGCACGTGTTGCAGGCGGTTGTCCAGTTCGATCGCCACCTCGCCGCGCTCGCCGAACTCGGCCACGGCGTTCCCCAGCGCGGCTTCCAGGCTCGGCTCGTCGAGGCTGAGGCGGAAGGTGGTGAGCAGTTCGCGCAGTTGCCGGTAGGCGCCGTTGAGGCCTTCGCGTAGTTCGTCGAGGGTGTCCTCGATCTTCTCCGCCGGCGCCTCGCGCTTGAGCAGGGTGCCCAGGCGGCTGACCTGGATCTTCAGGTAGGACAGCGACTGTGCCAGCGAGTCGTGCAGTTCACGGGCGATGGTGCCGCGCTCGGCGAACAGGGCCAGGCGGCTTTCCTGTTCCTGTTGCAGGGACAGGGCGAAGGTGCGGGCGATGTTGTCGCAGAAGGTCTCGATCAGTTGCTGCTGCCAGTTCTCCAGGCGGCCGCTGCGGCTTTCGATGAACAGTTCGCCGAAACGGTGGCCGGCGATGGACAGGGGCTGCATCAGCAATGGCTGGGCCAGGGACGAGGGTTGGTCGCAGGCGCTGGCCTGCTCGCGGCAGCTACCGCAGTCACCCTGCAGGCAGAAGTCCGCCGGGCGCTCGGTGGTGGTCAGCGAACTGTAGGCGCGCTCGACCCCGTCCTTGTTCAGGCAGAGGGTCACGCGGCCGGCGTCTAGCACTTTCTCCAACTGGTTCAGCAGCGGTTGCAGGGTGCGGCTGTCGTAGGGGTTCTCGCCCAGCCGGCGGGCACTGGCGTAGAGCAGTTCGAGGCGCTGGTGGCTCTGCGAGAGGGCGCGGGTCTTGTCCTCCACGCGCTCTTCCAGGTCGCCGTAGATGCTCTTCAGCTCGCCGGCCATCTGGTTGAAGCGCTCGCCCAGTTGCGCCAGTTCGTCCTCGCCGCTGTAGGTGACCCGCGCGTCCAGCTCGCCGCGGCCCAGGCGGCGGGCGGTGCTGGTGAGTTCGCGCAGCGGGCCGATGACGTGATAGCTGAGGTCGTAGAGGGTGACGAACACCACCAGCAGGCTGAGGAACAGGCACAGGCCCTGCACCGTGCTGAGCAGTTGCGAGCGGCGCTCGGCCTTGGCCTGGAGGATGCCGACGAAACGGTCGATGTCGCCGACGTAGGCGTCCAGCACGGCGCGTCCGGGCAGCGCGCGCGGGTCCAGGCGCGCGAGGCCCTCGCGCAGTTCCTGGTGCAACTGGCGGATCGGGTCGTCGGCATCCTGGCGTTGCAGCAGGCGGCGGATGTCGCCGCTGTCGAGGCGTTCGCCGAGGGTCCCGAGCAGCGCCTGGCGGCCTTCCAGGCTGGGCTCCAGGGCGACCCGGTAGGTGAGCATGCGCAACGAGCCGGCGTGGTTGATCACCGCGGCGTCCTGGTGCGTGTAGTCGGCGAAGAGCAGGGCGCTGAACATCCCGATCAGCGCCAGCGATACCAGCAGGGTGAGGTAGCAGCCGAAGCGGACTACCAGGGAGCGGCGCAGGATCGGCTTTCCGGCCCTGTCACTACCTCCAAAGAATCTGTCCCGCTGGTCAGCGTCCGGCGCGGTCGCCTTGTTCATGTGAAAAGCCTTTTAAAACAGTGGGTTGCGCAATAATTCAGACCATACCTCTTTCGAGGTAGGGGCGCGCATCTAGGCACGGAACGGCCGGTATTTCATTGATTCCTATCAAATTTGCATAGGAACACCTTCCCTAGGCTCTCGCTGAACGCTGTCCGTGCAGAGAGTTTAGCCATGGCTTCCCTACGTCAGAAACAGTACTCCGTCCTCGGTATGAGTACCTTGTCCTTCGCGGTGAATTTCGCCGTGTGGACGATGTTTTCGATCATCGGCATCCGTATCAAGGACGAGCTTGGCCTGAGCGAATCCCAGTTCGGCCTGATGGTCGCCCTGCCGATCCTCACCGGCTCCCTGGTGCGCCTGCCGCTGGGCCTGATCACCGACCGCTTCGGCGGCCGCATCGTGTTCTTCATCCACATGCTGCTGGTGGCCATCCCGATCTACGGCCTGGCCTTCGCCAGCCAGTACTGGCACTACCTGGTGCTCGGCCTGTTCGTCGGCCTGGCTGGCGGCTCCTTCGCGGTCGGCATCGCCTACACCTCGGCCTGGTTCGAGAAGGAGCGCCAGGGCACCGCGATGGGCATCTTCGGCGCCGGCAACGCCGGCGCGGCGATCACCAACCTGGTGGCGCCGATGATCGTGGTCGCCTTCGGCTGGCGCATGGTGCCGCAGGTCTACTCGGTGGCCATGCTGGTCACCGCCGTGCTGTTCTGGCTGTTCACCTGGACCGATCCGGCGCACCTCAAGGGTGCCGTCGAGGCCAGCCAGCGGCCGACCCTGGCCAAGCAACTGGCGCCGCTCGCCGAGCTGCGCGTCTGGCGCTTCGGCCTGTACTACTTCTTCGTCTTCGGCGGCTTCGTCGCCCTGGCCCTGTGGCTGCCGAAGTACTACATCGCCGAATACGGCCTGGACCTGAAGACCGCGTCCTTCATCACCATGCTGTTCACCCTGCCGTCCGGCCTGATCCGCGCCCTCGGCGGCTGGTTCAGCGACCACTACGGCGCGCGCTCGGTGAACTGGGGCGTGTTCTGGGTCTGCCTGGTGTGCCTGTTCTTCCTCTCCTACCCGCAAACCACCATGACCATCCACGGCATCCAGGGCGACCTCAGCCTGGGCATCGGCCTGAACGTCTGGCTGTTCACCTTCCTGGTGTTCGTCGTCGGCATCGCCCAGGGCTTCGGCAAGGCCAGCGTGTACCGGATCATCCACGACTACTACCCGAGCAACATGGGCACCGTCGGCGGCATGGTCGGGGTGATCGGCGGCCTCGGCGGCTTCTGCCTGCCGATCCTGTTCGGCTACGCCGCCGACCACATCGGCGTGCGCTCCTCCTGCTTCATGTTGCTGTTCGGCCTGACCGTGGTCTGCATGGTCTGGATGCACTACGCGATCAAGCAGCAACGCCGCATCGACGGCCAGGCCGTCTCGGCCGACGTCGACCTTCCTCCCACCCTTCCCACCCACTCCTGAGGTAATGCCGTCATGGGCATGATCGCCAATACCCAACTGAAAGCCGCACGGGGACCGCTGCTGCTCGACTGGCGCCCCGAGGACCCCGAGTTCTGGGCGCGCAACGGCAAGCGCATCGCCAGCCGCAACCTGTGGATCTCGATCCCCGCGCTGCTGCTCGCCTTCGCCGTGTGGATGATCTGGAGCACGGTGACCGTGCGCCTGAACAGCGCCGGCTTCGCCTTCAGCAACGACCAGCTGTTCCTGCTCGCGGCGCTGCCGTCGATCTCCGGCGCCACCCTGCGGGTGTTCTATTCGTTCATGGTGCCGATCTTCGGCGGCCGTCGCTGGACCGCCCTGAGCACCGCCTCGATGCTGATCCCGTGCATCTGGCTGGGCTTCGCCGTGCAGGACCCGAGCACCCCGTACTGGGTGTTCGCCCTGATCGCGCTGCTCTGCGGCTTCGGCGGCGGCAACTTCGCCTCGAGCATGTCCAACATCAGCTTCTTCTATCCGAAGAGCCAGCAGGGCACCGCCCTCGGCCTGAATGCCGGGCTCGGCAACCTCGGCGTCTCGGTGATGCAGTTCGCCGTGCCGCTGGCGGTGGCCGGCGGCCTGTTCGGCGCCTTCGGCGGCGAGCCGCAGCAGCTCGGCGACGGCGGTCGCCTGTGGCTGCAGAACGCCGGCTGGATCTGGGTGCCGTTCATCGCCGTGGTATCGGTCGCGGCCTGGTTCGGGATGAACGACATCGCCGACGCCAAGGCCTCGTTCCGCGACCAGGCGGTGATCTTCAAGCGCAAGCACAACTGGCTGATGTGCTGGCTGTACGTGGCCACCTTCGGCTCGTTCATCGGCTTCTCGGCCGGCTTCGCGATGCTCAGCAAGACCCAGTTCCCCGACATCAACCCGCTGCAATACGCCTTCCTCGGTCCGCTGGTGGGCGCCCTCAGCCGGCCCCTGGGCGGCTGGCTGGCGGACAAGTTCGGCGGCGCGCGGATCACCCTGTGGAACTACGCACTGATGATCGGCGGGGTGTTCACGGTGATCGCCTTCCTGCCGGGCGACGGCGGCCAGGGCAACTTCTTCGGCTTCCTTGGCGCCTTCATCCTGCTGTTCTTCTTCGCCGGCATCGGCAACGGTTCCACCTTCCGCATGATCCCGGTGATCTTCCGCAACGAGTGGGCCCGGCGGGTGCGCGACGGCCAGGCCGACGAAGCCGGCGCGGCGCGCAACGCGAGCATGGAGTCGGCCGCGGTGATCGGCTTCTCCGCCGCCATCGGCGCCTTCGGCGGGTTCTTCATCCCGAAGGCGTTCGGCACCTCGCTGCACATGACCGGCAGCGCCGAGGGCGCCCTCTACGTGTTCATCGCCTACTACCTGAGCTGCATCGTCGCCACCTGGTGGTGGTACGCGCGCAAGGGTGCGGAGAGTCCCTGTTGAGTCCGTCGGCAGCAGCCCGCGGCAACCCCTGATTAGCGTTGTAACGCCCGGCACAGACCGGGTGAGGAGATCAAGATGAGTCACCTGCTCGACCGCCTGCAGTTCTTCAAGAAGAAGCAGGGCGAATTCGCCGATGGCCACGGCGAGACCAGCAACGAGAGCCGCGCCTGGGAAGGTGCCTACCGGCAGCGCTGGCAGCACGACAAGATCGTGCGCTCCACCCACGGGGTGAACTGCACCGGCTCCTGCTCCTGGAAGATCTACGTGAAGAACGGCCTGATCACCTGGGAAACCCAGCAGACCGACTACCCGCGCACCCGTCCGGACCTGCCCAACCACGAGCCGCGCGGCTGCCCGCGCGGGGCCAGCTATTCCTGGTACATCTACAGCGCCAACCGCCTGAAGTACCCGAAGGTGCGCAAGCCGTTGCTCAAGCTCTGGCGCGAGGCGCGGGCGCAGCACGGCGACCCGGTGAACGCCTGGGCCAGCATCGTCGAGGACGCCGCCAAGGCGAAGAGCTACAAGAGCCAGCGCGGCCTGGGCGGCTTCGTCCGTTCCAGCTGGGACGAGGTCACCGAGATCATCGCCGCGGCCAACGTCTACACCGCCAAGACCTACGGTCCGGACCGGGTGATCGGCTTCTCGCCGATCCCGGCCATGTCGATGGTCAGCTACGCCGCCGGCGCCCGCTACCTGTCGCTGATCGGCGGGGTCTGCCTGAGCTTCTACGACTGGTACTGCGACCTGCCGCCGGCCAGCCCGCAGATCTGGGGCGAGCAGACCGACGTGCCGGAGTCGGCCGACTGGTACAACTCCAGCTACATCATCGCCTGGGGCTCCAACGTGCCGCAGACGCGGACCCCGGACGCGCACTTCTTCACCGAGGTGCGCTACAAGGGCACCAAGACCGTCTCCATCACCCCGGACTATTCCGAGGTGGCCAAGCTCACCGACCTCTGGCTCAACCCCAAGCAGGGCACCGACGCCGCGCTGGGCATGGCCTTCGGTCACGTGATCCTGAAGGAATTCCACCTCGACCGGCCGAGCGCCTACTTCGTCGACTACTGCCGCCAGTACACCGACATGCCGATGCTGGTGTTGCTGGAAGAACACGCCGGCGGCGCGTTCAAGCCGACCCGCTACCTGCGCGCCGCCGACCTGGCGGACAACCTCGGCCAGGACAACAACCCCGAGTGGAAGACCATCGCCTACGACGAGCGCAGCGGCGGGCTGGTCTCGCCCACCGGCGCCATCGGCTATCGCTGGGGCGAGTCAGGCAAGTGGAACATCGCCGAGCTGGACGGCAGGAGCGGTGACCAGACGCGCCTGCAACTGTCGCTGCTCGATGGCCCGGAACATGCCTGCGAGGTGGCCTTCCCGTATTTCGCCGGGCAGGAGCACCCGCACTTCAAGGGCGTCGCTAACGACGAGGTACTGCTGCGCCGGGTGCCGTTCCGCGAGATCGTCGCGGCGGACGGCAAGCGCCTGCGGGTGGCCACCGTCTACGACCTGCAGATGGCCAACTACAGCATCGACCGCGGCCTGGGCGGCGACAACGTGGCGACCTCCTACGAGGACGCCGACACGCCCTATACCCCGGCCTGGCAGGAGCGCATCACCGGCGTTCCGGCGGCGCGCGCGACGCAGGTCGCCCGCGAGTTCGCCGACAGCGCCGACAAGACCCGCGGCAAGGCGATGGTGATCATCGGCGCGGCGATGAACCACTGGTACCACATGGACATGAACTACCGCGCGGTCATCAACATGCTGATGATGTGCGGCTGCATCGGCCAGAGCGGCGGCGGCTGGGCGCACTATGTCGGCCAGGAGAAGCTGCGCCCGCAGACCGGCTGGGCGCCGCTGGCCTTCGGCCTGGACTGGAGCCGGCCGCCGCGGCAGATGAACGGCACCAGCTTCTTCTACCTGCACAGCTCGCAATGGCGCCACGAGAAGCTGTCGATGCACGAGGTGCTGTCGCCGCTGGCCGACGCCAGCCGCTTCGCCGAACACGCCCTGGACTACAACATCCAGGCCGAACGCCTCGGCTGGCTGCCGTCGGCGCCGCAACTGAACCGCAACCCGCTGCGCATCGCCGCCGAGGCCGAGGCCGCCGGCCTGCCGGTCGCCGACTACGTGGTGCGCGAACTGAAGAGCGGCGGCCTGCGCTTCGCCAGCGAATCGCCGGACGATCCGCAGAACTTCCCGCGCAACATGTTCATCTGGCGCTCCAACCTGCTGGGCTCCTCCGGCAAGGGCCACGAGTACATGCTCAAGTACCTGCTCGGGGCGAAGAACGGGGTGATGAACGATGACCTCGGCAAGGCCGGCGGTCCGCGTCCCACCGAGGTCGACTGGGTCGACGACGGTGCCGAGGGCAAGCTCGACCTGGTCACCACCCTGGACTTCCGCATGTCCTCCACCTGCATGTACTCGGACATCGTCCTGCCGACCGCTACCTGGTACGAGAAGGACGACCTCAACACCTCCGACATGCACCCCTTCATCCATCCGCTGTCGGCGGCCACCGATCCGGCCTGGGAAGCCAAGAGCGACTGGGAGATCTACAAGGCCATCGCCAAGAAGTTCTCCGCCGTCGCCGAAGGCCACCTCGGCGTGGAGCAGGACCTGGTCACGGTGCCGCTGCTGCACGACACCCCCACCGAGCTGGCGCAGCCGTTCGGCGGCGACGGCCATGACTGGAAGAAGGGCGAGTGCGAGCCGATGCCGGGACGCAACCTGCCGACGCTGCACCTGGTCGAGCGCGACTACCCGAACGTCTACCGCAAGTTCACCTCGCTCGGTCCGCTGCTGGACAAGCTGGGCAACGGCGGCAAGGGCATCGGCTGGAACACCGAGAAGGAAGTGAAGCTGGTCGGCGACCTCAACCATCGCGTCGTCGAGAGCGGCGTCAGCCAGGGCCGGCCGCGCATCGACAGCGCCATCGACGCCGCCGAGGTGGTCCTCGCCCTGGCTCCGGAAACCAACGGCCAGGTCGCGGTCAAGGCCTGGGAAGCGCTGTCGAAGATCACCGGCCGCGAGCACGCCCACCTGGCGCTGCCCAAGGAAGACGAGAAGATCCGCTTCCGCGACATCCAGGTGCAGCCGCGCAAGATCATCTCCAGCCCGACCTGGTCCGGCCTCGAGGACGAGCACGTCAGCTACAACGCCGGCTACACCAACGTCCACGAGCTGATCCCGTGGCGCACCATCACCGGTCGCCAGCAGTTCTACCAGGACCACCCGTGGATGCAGGCGTTCGGCGAAGGCTTCGTCAGCTACCGGCCGCCGGTCAACACCCGGACCACCGAGAAGCTGTTGAACAGGAAGCCCAACGGCAACCCGGAGATCACCCTGAACTGGATCACCCCCCACCAGAAATGGGGCATCCACTCCACCTACAGCGACAACCTGCTGATGCTCACCCTGTCGCGCGGCGGTCCGATCATCTGGCTCAGCGAGCACGACGCGGCCAAGGCCGGGATCGTCGATAACGACTGGGTCGAGGTGTTCAACGCCAACGGCGCGGCGACCTGCCGCGCGGTGGTCAGCCAGCGGGTCAAGGACGGCATGGTGATGATGTACCACGCCCAGGAACGCATCGTGAACGTACCCGGCAGCGAGACCACCGGCACCCGTGGCGGCCACCACAACTCGGTGACCCGCGTGGTGCTCAAGCCGACCCACATGATCGGCGGCTACGCCCAGCAGGCCTGGGGCTTCAACTACTACGGCACGGTCGGCTGCAACCGCGACGAGTTCGTCGTGGTGCGCAAGATGAGCAAGGTCGACTGGCTGGACGAACCCCGCCACGGCGGACTCGGCGGCGACGCCCTGCCGCAACCGCTGCCCCAGGACATTTGAGGAGAGACGCCATGAAAATTCGTTCGCAAGTCGGCATGGTGCTGAACCTCGACAAGTGCATTGGTTGCCACACCTGCTCGATCACCTGCAAGAACGTCTGGACCAGCCGCGAAGGCATGGAGTACGCCTGGTTCAACAACGTCGAGACCAAGCCCGGGATCGGCTACCCGAAGGAATGGGAAAACCAGGAGAAGTGGAAGGGCGGCTGGGTGCGCGCGGCGGACGGTTCGATCCGCCCGCGCATCGGCGGCAAGTTCCGCGTGCTGGCGAACATCTTCGCCAACCCGGACCTGCCCGAGATCGACGACTACTACGAACCGTTCGACTTCGATTACCAGCACCTGCATACCGCGCCCAAGGCCGAGCACCAGCCGGTGGCGCGCCCGCGCTCGCTGGTCTCCGGGCAGCGCATGGAGAAGATCGAGTGGGGCCCGAACTGGGAGGAGATCCTCGGCACCGAGTTCGCCAAGCGGCGCAAGGACAAGAACTTCGACCAGGTCCAGGCGGACATCTACGGTGAGTACGAGAACACCTTCATGATGTACCTGCCGCGCCTCTGCGAGCACTGCCTGAACCCGGCGTGCGTGGCGTCCTGCCCGAGCGGGGCGATCTACAAGCGCGAGGAGGACGGCATCGTCCTGATCGACCAGGACAAGTGCCGCGGCTGGCGGATGTGCATCTCCGGCTGCCCGTACAAGAAGATCTACTTCAACTGGAAGAGCGGCAAGTCCGAGAAGTGCATCTTCTGCTACCCGCGCATCGAGGCCGGCCAGCCCACCGTCTGCTCGGAGACCTGCGTCGGGCGCATCCGCTACCTCGGCGTGCTGCTCTACGACGCCGACCGCATCCACGAAGTGGCCAGTTGCGAGAACGAGCGCGAGCTGTACGAGAAGCAACTGGAGATCTTCCTCGATCCGTTCGACCCGGCGGTGATCGCCCAGGCGCGCAAGGACGGGGTGGCCGACAGCGTCATCGAGGCGGCGCAGAAGTCGCCGGTGTACAAGCTGGCGATGGACTGGAAGCTGGCCCTGCCGCTGCACCCGGAATACCGCACGCTGCCGATGGTCTGGTACGTGCCGCCGCTGTCGCCGATCCAGAACGCCGCCGCCGAGGGGCACATCGGCAGCGACGGGGTGATCCCGGACGTCGAGTCGCTGCGCATCCCCGTGCAGTACCTGGCCAACCTGCTCACCGCCGGCGACACCGCGCCGGTGCTGCTGGCGCTCAAGCGCCTGCTGGCGATGCGCGCCTACAAGCGCGCCGAGCACGTCGAAGGCCGCCAGGACCTGGAGGTACTGGCCAAGGTCGGGTTGAGCGTGGAGCAGGTGGAGGAGATGTACCGCTACCTGGCCATCGCCAACTACGAGGATCGCTTCGTGATCCCCAGCGCGCACCGCGAGGAAGCGCTTTCCGATGCCTTCGCCGAGCGTTCCGGCTGCGGCTTCAGCTTCGGCAACGGCTGTTCCGGCGGCAGCAACTCCGCCGTCAACCTGTTCGGCGGCAAGCCGACCAACCGCCGCGACGTGATCCAGGTCGTGCAGATCCAGGAGTGAGCGCCATGAACGATCACAGCCAACTGTTCCGCCTGCTCGCCCTGCTGCTCGACTATCCACGCGCCGAGCTGCGCGAGGAGAGCCTCGGCCTGCATGCGCTGATCCGCACCTGCGAACTGCCGGAAGCGCTGCGCGACGGCCTCGCGGCGCTGCTCAACGAGCTCTGCCAGGGCGACCTGCTGGACGTCCAGGCGCGCTACGACGGTCTCTTCGAGCGCGGCCGCTCGGTCTCGCTGCTGCTCTTCGAGCACGTCCACGGCGAGAGCCGCGACCGTGGCCAGGCGATGGTCGACCTGCTCGACCGCTATACCGGGGCCGGCCTGCAGATCGACGTACCGGAGCTGCCGGACTACCTGCCGCTGTACCTCGAATACCTGTCGCTGCTGCCGTTCGCGGCGGCCAGCGAAGGGCTCGCCGAAGTGGCGCACATCCTCGGCCTGCTGGCGCTGCGCCTGGAGGAACGCGGCAGCGCCTACGCGGCGATTTTCGAGGCGTTGCTGGAACTCGGCGGCGAGCGCCCGGACCTCGGCGCGTTGCGTCGCGACCAGGCCCAGGAACAGCGCGACGACAGCCTGGAGGCCATCGACCGGGCCTGGGAGGAAACCCCGGTGAGTTTCACCGACCCTGCCGGCGGTTGCCCGTCGAGCAGCGGCCGCCGTCCGACGGCGTCCACCGAACAACCATTGCAATGGGTCGCCCAGCCGGTACCGCAGATGCAGTACCGCGCGGCCCGCGAAGGAGTCTGAGCATGTCGACCAATCTTCTGTTCTTCGGGATCTATCCCTATGTCGCGCTGCTGATCTGCCTGGTCGGCAGCTGGGCGCGCTTCGACCTCTCGCAGTACACCTGGAAGGCCGGTTCCAGCCAGATGCTCAGCAAGAAGGGCATGCGGGTATACAGCAACCTGTTCCACGTCGGCGTGCTGTTCATCCTCGCCGGCCACTTCGTCGGCCTGCTGACCCCGGCCTCGGTCTACCACCACCTGATCAGCACCGAGAACAAGCAACTGCTGGCGATGGTCTCCGGCGGCTTCTTCGGCGTGCTCTGCTTCATCGGCCTGAGCGGACTGATCCTGCGCCGCCTGACCGACGCGCGGGTGCGCGCCACCGGCAACGCCTCTGACCTGATGATCCTGCTGGTGCTCTACGCCCAGCTGATCCTCGGCCTCTCCACCATCGTCGCCTCGACCCATCACATGGATGGCTCGGTGATGGTGATGCTCGCCGACTGGGCCCAGGCCATCGTCACCCTGCGTCCGCTGGCGGCGGCCGAGGCCATCGCGCCGGTGGGCCTGGTCTACAAGCTGCACGTCGGCCTGGGCCTGACCCTGTTCGTGCTGTTCCCCTTCACCCGCCTGGTGCACATCGTCAGCGCGCCGGTGTGGTACCTGGGCCGGCGCTACCAGATCGTGCGTCAGAAACGTCCTGCCTGAACCCTGGGCGGCCGGCGCATCCGGCGCCGGCCCGCCGAACCGAGGTGATCGATCATGAGTTGCTCCCACTACGAAGAACGCGTCGAGAAGGTCGAACTGCCGCAACTGAAGGTCAACGGCGTGGCCATCGGCGAAGACCTGCTGGCCCGCGAACTGCAATACCACCCGGCGGACAGCTACGCGCTGGCGCTGGAGGCCGCCTGCCGTGCGCTGATCGTCCGCCAGTTGCTCCTGCAACGGGCCGACGCGCTGGGCATCGAGGCCCGCTGCGAAGACGGCGAGACGCCGGAGGAAGCGCGCATCCGCCAATTGCTGGAGGAAGAGGTGCAGGTCCCGGAAGCCGACGAAGACGCCTGCCGGACCTGGTACGCGGCCAATCCGGGACGCCTGCTCGGCCCCTGGCGCCTGCAATTGCGCCATGTGCTGCTGGCCTGCGCGCCGGACGACCTGGAAGGCCGCGAGACGGCGCGCAAGCAGGCCGCGGAGCTGCTCGACGAGTTGCGCGGGCATCCCGAGCGCTTCGTCGACCTGGCCCGGCGTTTCTCCGCCTGTCCGTCGAAGGAGGCGGGCGGCGACCTCGGCTGGATCGAGCCGGGGCAGACCGTCCCCGAATTCGAGAAGCGCCTGCTGCGCCGCGCGCCCGGGCTGCTGGAGCATCCGCTGGAAAGCCGCTATGGCCTGCATGTGGTGGAACTGCTGGCGCGCGAGGGCGGCGAGCCGCTCGACTTCGACGCGGCCCGCGCGCAAATCGCCGCGCACCTGCAAGCGCAAGTGTTGCAGCGGGCCGTGGGGCAGTACATCGGCGTGCTGGCGGGAGACGCCTGCATCGAGGGCTTCGCCTTCGAGGGCGCGGATGGGGCGCTGGTGCAATAGGTTTCGGCGCCGTTGTTTCCCTCTTCCTCCCGCACATCAATCGGAGTACCCAGGACATGACCGACTGGATCGATGGCCAAGGCCGACAGATCGACTACCTGCGCCTGTCGGTCACCGACCGTTGCGACTTCCGCTGTGTCTACTGCATGGCCGAGGACATGCGCTTCCTGCCGCGCCAGCAGGTGCTGACCCTGGAGGAGATCGAGCGGGTCGCCCGGCTGTTCGTCGCCGGCGGCGTGCGCAAGCTGCGCCTGACCGGCGGCGAGCCGCTGGTGCGGCCCGGCATCGTCGGCCTGTGCGAGCGCCTGGCGGCACTGCCGGGGTTGCGCGAACTGTGCATGACCAGCAACGGCTCGCAACTGGTGCGCTACGCCCGGCCGTTGTACGACGCCGGCCTGTCGCGTCTCAACATCAGCCTCGACACCCTCGATCCGCTGCGCTTCCGGGCGATCACCCGCAACGGCGAGCTGGACAAGGTGCTGGCTGGCATCGACGCCGCCCAGGCCGCCGGTTTCCGCCGGATCAAGCTGAACGCGGTGGTGATGAAGGGGCGCAACGCCGATGAGGTGCCGGCGCTGGTGGACTTCGCCATCGCCCGCGGCCTGGATATCAGCTTCATCGAGGAGATGCCGCTTGGCCAGGTCGGCCGCGAACGTGGCGAGAGCTTCTGCTCCAGCGACGAAGTACGCGCGCTGATCGCCCAGCGCCACGCCTTGCTCGACAGCGCCGAGCAGAGCGGCGGGCCGGCGCGCTACGTGCGCCTGGTCGAGCATCCGCAGACACGCATCGGCTTCATCTCGCCGCACTCGCACAACTTCTGCGCCACCTGCAACCGCCTGCGCCTGACCGTCGAGGGCCGCCTGCTGCTGTGCCTCGGCCACGAGCATTCGCTCGACCTGCGCGCGCTGCTGCGCCGCCACCCGCTGCACGACGGGCCGTTGCTGGAAGCGATCGGCGAGGCGCTCCAGCGCAAGCCGGCGCGCCATGAATTCAGCGCCGCCGGCGAGGTGCAGGTGCTGCGCTTCATGAACATGAGCGGCGGCTGAGGCGACTCAGGGCGTAGCCAGCGGGCCTCGTGGCAGGCGCACCACCTCGAGGCCGTCGAGCCACTTGACGTGGCGCGGGCCGCTGCGCAGATCGCCTGTCGAGACCAGCGCCAGCGGGCCTTCGCCAGGATCCAGGGCGAGGCCGTTCTTCTGGTAGGCCACCAGGATCTCGTCGCCGGCCTCGCTGTTGTACAGCTCGCCCCAGGAAAACACCACGGCATAACCGTCCCTGGAACTGCGCGCGACCACATAGCTGCGCCGCGCGTCCTGGTGGCCGGGCATGTCCAGCCCGGCCTGGTCCAGCACGTCGCTCAGGCGCACCCCCCGGTACTCGCGCTCGGCGCCGACCTGGGCGCCAGACTGGCAGACCATCGCCAGCTTGCCGCTGTCTTGCGCCGGTAGCTGGCGTAGCGCGGTGAGGTCGAGGCGCAGCTCGCGCTGCACCGCGCCGTACACGTGCAGCGAGGCGTCCGCGGCGACGCCGAGGGCGGGCAGGGCCGTGCACAGGGCGGCCAGTGCGAGGCGTTTCAATAGCGGTATTTCATGCCGAGCCATAGGGTGCGTCCTTCTTCGATGAATCCTTCGTTGTAGGCGTATCGGCGATCCGCCAGGTTGTTCAGCGCCAGGCTCAGGGCCAGTTCGCGGCTGGCCTGGTATTCGCCATGCAGGTTGAGCAGCGCGAAGCCGGCGGCGCGCCGGCTGCCGCCGGTATCGCTGTAGGTCCGGGAACGGGCTTCGCCGCTGAGCACCAGGTGCAGCGGCTCCAGGGCTTGCCAGTCGGCCCAGGCGAACAGTTTGTGGCGCGGCAGGCCGGTGACCACGCCGGCCTCGCTGCTGCGCCAGTCGCTGTCGATCCAGCTGTAGTTGGCGCCCAGCTCCAGGCGCTGCGCAGGCCTGCCGCGCAGGCCCAGGTCGAGGCCCTGGTAGACGATCTCGCCGACATTGCGGTTCTGCGCCAGGTTCGGCCCGAGGTCGGTGGCCTGGATGGCATCGCGCACCCGGTTGTGGAACAGCGCGAGGTCCAGCGTGGTGTCCTGGCCGAAGGCGCGGCGGTAGCGCAGTTCGACCAGGCGCGCGCGCTCCGGGTCGAGGTCGGGGTTGACCAGCACGGTCTGGCCGACGGCGGGGCGGAAGGTGGTGTAGCGGTCCTTGAGGGTGGCGAAGCGGCTACGGTCGGCCAGGTTCAGCTGGACTTCGCTGGCTTCGTCGAGCGGATGCACCAGGCTCCATTGCCAGTTGAACGCCTCGGCGTCGTTGTCCGGGTATTCCTTCTCGCTGGTCCGGCCCTGGCGGTCGGTCTTGTACTCCCGTGCCTCCAGGCTTTCCCGCCAGTCGTAGCTGACCCCGAAGATCATCCGCGTGGCCGCGTCAAGGGCCCACTGGTATTCGCTGGAGAGCGACCAGGTGCGGTCTTCGAAGCGCCCCCAGGGTCCGCGGTCCTGGCGTTCGCGGTGGACGTCCTGCTTCCAGTGCAGGGCGAAGGCCAGGCTGTCGTCCTCGCGCAGGCCCTGGCTGAGTTCCACCCCGGCGCCGTCGGACCAGTCGTCGTACTGGCTGCGACTGCCCTTGCGGGCCTCCAGGTCGGCGCGACTGTTGTACTGCTCCAGGGTGTTCTGGAAGGTGTCGCGGTAGAGGCGCGTACGCAGGCGCGTGCGTTCGCCGAGCTGGGTGCTGGAGTTGAAGTACAGGCCTTCCTTGTTCCAGTCCGGCCAGCGCCAGTAGCGGCTCTGGAACGACGGATCGCTGCCGGCGTAGGGTGGCGACTGCTTGTCGCCGTCCTGCTTGAAGTAGGTCAGCACGTATTCGTCGCTGGCATTGGGCGTCAGGCCCAGCTTCAGGGTGCCGCGGGCGTCGCGGCTGGCCGAGTTGGCGCGTTCGCCGTGGCTACCCAGGTCGTCGCTGTCGCGCAGGCCGCCGGGGAGGGCGCGGGCGTCGCGGTCGAGCCAGGCGCCGCTGGCCTGGAAGAAGCCCTGGCGGCCCTTGCCGCCGAGGGAGAAATCCGCCGCCCGGCCGACCCGCCCTGCGTCGCGCGCCCAGCCCTGGCTGAGGCCGAAGCCGGCCTCGAAGGGGCGGGTCGGGCGACGGGTCGCCAGGTTGATCGCCCCGCCGAGCATGTTCGGCCCCTGCAACAGCGAGGCGTAGCCCTTGGACACTTCGATGCCGGCCAGGTCCGAGGTGAGGAAGCGGCCGAGGTCGATGTTGCCGTCGTAGGGCACGTAGACCGGCACGCCGTCGATGAACAGCGGCACCTGGCGCGAGTCGAAGCCGCGTACGCTGACCTGGCGTTCGTTGCGGTTGCCGCCGCCTTGCAGGTAGACGCCGGGGAGGGTGTTCAGCGCCTCGCCGACGTCGCGGCGGTCGAAGCGCTGGAAGTCTTCGCGGGCGACGCTGTCCGGCGGGCTGAGGGAATTGCCCCAGGTGCTGACTTCCATGTCGGGAAGCGCGATCGGCGTCTCCGCCTGGGCAGTGGCAGCGCCCACCAGGGACAGTGCCAGGCTGGGGACCAGCCGGTTGGAAAGAAGGTTTTGCATGGTAGCGGCGATCTCGTTATGCATTTTTTTACATAACGATCTATGAAATATTCATCAGGGTAAATACCCATTAAGAGCAATTCGGAATTATTTATCTATATAGCGAATTCGGAAGGGCGGCGGCGGGACGAAAAAATCCCCGCGGCATGAGCGTGACGCGGGGATCCAGGCGTAAATAGAGCCTTAACCGTGATAGCTGAAATGGAGCAAGGGGGTGATGTCTGCGTAGCGGAACACCTCGCGGGGTGGCTGTGTATGGCTCAAGACTAAGTCCCGCGGGTCGGCGGGCCTATTCCTCGAAGGAGGTAAGGAGGGGTAGCGGAGGAGGGACGGCGATTGACGATGTATACTTTTTGGTCCAGATTGGACGAAAAGTATAAAGACGGATCACCGTCTGTTTCCCGCCCGGGCCGCGGGCGCACCTTCGTCACCCCTGGAGTCGTCCATGATCAAGTCGCTGAACACCAAGAACCTGCTGGGAGGCCTGCTGCTCGGCGTGCTCGCCAGCGGATCCGCCGTCGCCGCCGATGGCAACCTGCGGATCGGCATCGAGGCCGCCTACCCGCCGTTTTCCTTCAAGACCGCCGAAGGCGAACTGGCCGGCTTCGACTACGACATCGGCAACGCGCTGTGCGCGCAGATGCAGGTGAAGTGCCAGTGGATCGAGCAGGAGTACGACGGCCTGATTCCCTCGCTGAAAGTTCGCAAGATAGACGCCGCGCTGTCCTCCATCACCATCACCGAGGAGCGCCGGCGCTCGGTGGACTTCACCCACAAGTACTACTTCACGCCGGGCCGCCTGGTGATGAAGGAAGGCGCCCAGCTCGACGACAGCTTCAGCCAGTTGGCCGGCAAGCGCATCGGCGTGCAGCGCGGCGCTACCGCCGACCGCTTCGCCAGTGCGGTGCTGGCCAAGGCCGGTGCCGAAGTGGTGCGCTACACCAGCCAGGACGAGATCTACCTGGACCTGGTGGCCGGCCGCCTCGACGCCACCTTCGCCGACTCCATCCCGTTGCAGACCGGCTTCCTCGATACCCCGCGCGGCAAGGGCTACGCCTTCGTCGGGCCGGAGTTCAAGGACCCGAGATACTTCGGCGAGGGCGCCGGGATCGCGGTGCGCAAGGGGGACGCCGAGCTGGTGGGCAAGCTCAACGCGGCGATCGACGCGATTCGTGCCGACGGGACCTACAAGCGCATCGAGGGCAAGTACTTCAAGAGCGACATCTACGGCGACTGACCGCTCGCCGGCGGCGGCTGCCGTCAGTCGCCGCCTTCCTTCAGCTCCTTGAGGTGCTTGTAGACCGTCGCCCGGCCCATGTTCAGCACGTTGGCCACATAGTTGGCGGCGCTCTTGCCCTTGAACGCGCCCTCGGCGTGCAGGGCCAGGACCAGTTCGCGCTTGTGCTCGCGGGTCAGCAGGTTCAAGCCGAGCTGGCGCTGCCGCAGCCAGCCGTGCAGGAAGGTGTTGATGCGCTCCTGCCAGTCGTCGCGGAACAGCGCGTCCGGTTGCGGGATCAGCTTGCTCGGCGAGAGGAACAGGTCGAGCGCCGCCTTGGCGCTCTCGAACAGGCTGATATTCAGGTTGATGCACAGCACCGCCAGCGGCTGGCCGGCGGCGTCGCGCAGCACGGTGCTGACCGAGCGGATCTTCTGCCCGTCCCAGTTGAGCTTCTCGTAGGGACCGATGTTGCGCTCGTCGCTATCGCCTTCGAGCATGTCTTCCAGCGCCGAGTCGTCGCCGACCTCGCGCTTGGACAGGTTGTTGGCGATGTAGTCGACCCGCTGGCTGCGCAGGTCGTGCAGGACCACTTCGGCGTGGGGGAAGAACAGGGTGGCGATGCCGTCGGCGATCGCCCGGTAGTTCTCCAGGCTGGGGTCTTGGCTCGGGCTCATGCGCAGGAACTCTCGTGGGACGGCGGGCGAGGCGAGTGTGCCGCAAACCCGCCGCCGGGTCATCAGGGAGACAGGCGGCGCGGCGACAGCATCGCCTCGTCCAGGCCGTGCTCGCGCAGGTGCGCCGGCAGCGGCTGGTGGCGGATCAGCGCGGCACTGGCCTCGCCCATCGCCGCCGAGGTCTGGATACCGTAGCCGCCCTGGGCGGCGACCCAGAAGAAGCCTTCCGCATCGGCGGCGTAGCCGGCCACCAGGTCGCCGTCGGCGACGAACGAGCGCAGCCCTGCCCAGGTGTGTTCCGGACGGCGAATGGTGAGGGTGGTGGCTTCTTCGATCAGGTACATGCCGGTGGCGATATCCAGTTGCTCGGGCTGCACGTCGTGGGCCTCGACCGGATCGGCGTTGGCCGGCGAGCCGAGCAGCATGCCAGCGTCCGGCTTCAGGTAGAAGGATTCGTCGAGGCTGACCAGCATCGGCCAGTCGTGGCAGTCGATGCCCGGCGGCGGGGCGAAGATGAAGGCCGAGCGGCGCTTGGGTTGCAGGCCCAGCGGGCGGACGCCGGCCAGCCCGGCGATGGTGTCGCACCAGGCGCCCGCTGCGTTGACCAGCACCGCCGCGCGGTAGCTGCCGGCGGCGCAGCGGACTTCCCAGGCGCCGTCGACCCGGCGGATCTCCAGCGCTTCGTGGTTGCACAGGACCTGCCCCTGGTTGCGGCGGATGCCGCGCAGGTAGCCCTGGTGCAGGGCGTCGGTATCGATGTCGGCGCCGGTGGGGTCGTAGGTGGCGCCGAAGACCTTGTCGCGACGCAGCACCGGCACGATCGAGCAGGCCTGTTCCGCGTCCAGCAGGCGCATCTGCGGCACCAGCGCCTTGCCGCTTTCGTATTGACGGCGGAGTTCTTCCGGATCGTCGCTGAAGTCGACCACCATTTCCGGACGCGGGCTGAGCAGCGGATGCTCGCAGAAGCCGGCCGGCGGGTTGTCGAAGAAGGCCCGGCTGGCGGCGGTGAGCGCGCGCACCTGGGGTGTGCCGTAGGCCACCGTGTAGTGCGCGGCGGAGCGGCCGGTGGAGTGGTAGCCGGGCTGCGCCTCGCGCTCCAGCACCACGACCCGGCCGTGGGCCGACAGCCAGTAGCCGGTGGATGCGCCGGCGATGCCGGCACCGATGACGAGGTAATCCGCTTCGATCATGCTGCTCTCCTGCATCGCGCGATCAGCCTGCCTGGCGCAGGCGGTAGAGGGCGTTGGCCAGGGCTACGTCTTCCAGGCCCAGGCCGATCGAGCGGAAGAACGCCGGGCGCCGGTATTCCGGACGTGGCGCCTGGCCGCTGAGCAGCTCGGCGAGGTCGCCGCGGATCGCCTCGGGGCTCCAGCCATGCTGTTCGGCGGCGATCAGCATCTCGCCGGCGGAGCCTGGGGTGGTGTGCCGGTAGTCGCAATAGACGTCCATGGCCGCCAGGCTTTCCGCCGGTACCTCATGGGCGCGGGGCGCGTTGGTGCTGATCGAGGTGACCAGCGCCGGGCGCTCGAGTTGGCGCGGGTCGATCACCGCTCGGGCCGAGGAAGTGCAGAGCAGGATCACATCGGCTTCGTCCAGCGCTTCCTCCAGGCTGCCGGCGGCTTCGGCGCGCGCGTCGATGGCGCGCAGGCTTTGCAGGCGGCGCTCGTCCAGGCACGGCGAATGGACTCGCACGCCCTGCCAGTCACGCAGGCCCTTCACGTATTGCAGGTGGGCATGGGCCACCGGTCCGCTGCCGATCAGCGCCAGGCGGCCGGCCTCGGCCGGAGCCAGGGCATCCACCGCCACCGCGGTGGTGGCGGCGGTGCGCGCGGTGGTCAGCCGGGCGGCATCGCAGAGCAGCAAGGGCTGGCCGGTCTGCATCGACATCAGCAGGGTCCAGGCGGTGACCAACGGGCCCTGTTCGCGAACGATGTAGGGTGAAGTCTTGACTCCGTAGACCTGTTCCTGGGCGAGCACGCCGAGGTAGTTGATGAAGTCGCCGCGACCGGCGGGGAACTCCACCAGTTGCTGGGCCGGCTGGAGCGCCTGGCCGGCGGCCAGGTCGAGGAACAGCTGGCGCATGGCCTGGAGGACGTCGATACGGGCGAGCAGTTGCTCGGCTTCGGCCTGCTGGACGATCAGGGGAGTGGCGGCGCTCATGCGATCTCCGGAATGGATGTAAACAATTTGTCCATTCTGGACTTTAAGGTATTGACGGGCAAGCGCCGACCCGCCTCGATGACCGACGGCGGCACCTGCGTGTCGCAGAAACGAAAAAGGCGAAGCCGGATGGCTTCGCCTTTTTTCTCCACGCCTGCGTTCAGTGCTTGCGCGGTACCGGCTTGAGCAGTTCGGCCGGCGGCATCTCGCAGGTGATCTTGCGGCCCAGCAGTTCTTCGATCGGCGGCAGGGCGAAGGCATCGTCCTCGCCAGCGAAGCTGATCGAGGTACCCGAGGCGCCGGCGCGGCCGGTACGACCGATACGGTGCACGTAGTCGTCCGGGTCTTCCGGCAGGGTGAAGTTGATCACATGGCTGATGCCGTCGATGTGGATGCCGCGGCCGGCCACGTCGGTTGCCACCAGGACGCGGATCTTGCCTTCGCGGAAGCCTTCCAGGGTGCGGATGCGCTTGTGCTGCGGCACGTCGCCGGACATCTGGGCGGCGCTGATGCCGTCCTTGGTCAGGCGTTCCTCGATGCGGCGGACTTCGTCCTTGCGGTTGGCGAAGACCATCACCCGTTCCCAGTTGTTCTGCGCCACCAGGTTGTACAGCAGCTTGTACTTGTCGCTGCCGGCCACGGCGTAGACATGCTGCTCGACGGTATCGCTGGCGACGTTCTCCGGCTCGATCTCGACGATCGCCGGATCGACGGTCCACTGCTTGGCGAGGTTCATCACGTCGTCGGTGAAGGTCGCCGAGAACAGCAGGGTCTGGCGTTCGCCCTTGTGCGGGGTCTGCCGGATGATCTGCCGGACCTGCGGGATAAAGCCCATGTCGAGCATGCGGTCGGCTTCGTCGAGGACCATCACCTCGACCATGTCCAGGTGCACCTCGCCGCGCTGGTTGAAGTCCAGGAGACGGCCTGGGGTGGCTACCAGGATGTCGCAGAAGCGCGCTTCCAGCTGCTTGAGTTGCTTGTCGAAGTCCATGCCGCCGACGAAGGTCATCACGTTCAGCCCGGTGTACTTGGTCAGCGCCGCGGCGTCCTTGGCGATCTGTACCACCAGTTCGCGGGTCGGGGCGATGATCAGCGCGCGCGGCTCGCCCATGTAGCGCTCTTTCGGCGGCGGGGTCTGCAGCAACTGGGTGATGATCGAGATGAGGAACGCGGCGGTCTTGCCGGTACCGGTCTGGGCGCGGCCGATGGCGTCCTGGCCGCGCAGGGTGAAGCCCAGTACCTGCGCCTGGATCGGCGTGCAGTAGGGGAAGCCGAGGTCATGGATGGCGTGCATCAGGCTCGGGGCGAGGTTGAAGTCGTGGAAGCGGGTCTTGCCTTCCTGCGGTTCGACCACGAAGTCTTCCAGCTTCCAGTTGTCCACCGGCTTCGGCTTGCGTTCGCGGCGCGGCTTGTCGCTGCGCGGCTTGGCGTCCCGGCCTTCTTTGGCGGCGGGTTTGGCGGGCTTTTCGCCTTTCTCGGCCTTTTCAACGGCGCGCGGGGCGCCGGACTCGTTGTCGGCGCGCGGGGCGCGCGGTTTGCGTGGGCGTTTCTCGGTCGGCTTTTCGCCGGTGGGGGCGGTACCTTTCGCGGTAGCGCCGGCAGGGCCTTGCGGGACCGGGGAGGAACCGCTCTGCGGCTGGGTTCCGTCGGCCTTGCCGAAGATTTTCTTGAGTGCTTTGAGCACGGCGATCTCGTAGTGGTTAAGGAATGAACGGGCGCCAGTGTAAAGCATGTTGCCAGCGGGGAGAAATCCATGCTTGGCCGGCGCCTTCCAGGCCTGGCCGGACGGGGCCTGGAGGCGGCTGCGCGAAGCTCCCGGGGCAGCTTCCGGGAGGGTGCGTGCGTGCGACCGGCGGCGCGCTACAAAAAGACAACGGTAGGGCGACGACGGGGGTGGCATCTTCGGGACGGTGCCGGAGCGATCCGGCGAGTGTCCGCCCACTCACCAACGGAAGAACAAGAAAACCATGAATCCGTCCCCATCGATCGCCGGGCTGAGCGATATCGAAGCCCTGGAACGCGTGCCGCTGGAACAGCGCGACCTGCCGTCCAGCACCTACGAACTGTTGCAACGCTCGGCCCAGCGCCACGGCCAGCGTATCGCCCTGAGCTGCCTGCTGCATGGCAGCGCCGCCGAAGAACCGTTGCGGATCAGCTATGCTGAGCTGTTCGCCCGCGTCACCCAGACCGCCAACGCCTTGCACCGGCTGGGCCTGGAAAGCCACCAGGCGGTGTCCTTCCTGCTGCCCAACCTGCCGCAGACCCACTACGTGATCTGGGGCGGCGAGGCTGCCGGGATCGTCAATGCGATCAACCCGCTGCTGGAGCCGGAGCACATCGCCGAGCTGATCCGCGCCTCCAACACCCGGGTGCTGGTGACCCTGGCGCCGTTCCCCGGCACCGACCTGTGGCAGAAGGTCGCCGGCCTGCGCGCGCAGCTGCCGGAGCTGTACGCGATCGTCGTGGTCGATCCGGCCAACCTGTTGCCGGCGCCGCAGCGCGAGGCGCTCAAGGCCCAGCGCGGGCCGCTGCCGGAGGGCGTGCTGGACTTCGATACGCTGATCGCCGACTGCCCGGCAGACCGCCTGGAGAGCGGACGGGCGATCCATCCGGACGACGTCGCTTCCTATTTCCACACCGGCGGCACCACCGGCACGCCGAAGCTGGCGCCGCACAGCCACTTCAACGAGGTGGCGATGGCCGAGATCATGGGCCTGAACGCCGACTACGGGGTGGACGACGTGCTGCTCTGCGGCCTGCCGCTGTTCCACGTCAACGGCGTGATGGTTACCGGCCTGGCGCCCTTCCATCGCGGCGCCCAGGTGCTCCTGGCCGGGCCCCAGGGCTACCGCAATCCGACCCTGATCCAGGACTTCTGGAAGCTGGTGGAGCGCTACCGGGTCACCAGCTTCAGTGGTGTGCCGACCATCTACGCGGCGTTGCTGCAGGTCCCCAGCGATGGCCGCGACCTGTCCAGCCTGCGTTTCGCCCTGTGCGGCGCGGCGCCGATGCCGGTGGAGCTGATCCGCCAGTTCGAGGCGCGTACCGGGCTCAAGGTGATCGAAGGCTACGGCCTCACCGAAGGCACCTGCGGCACCAGTTGCAACCCGCGTGGCGGCGAGCGCCGGCCGGGTTCGATCGGCCTGCGCCTGCCGTACTGCCAGGTGAAGGTCGCGGTGCTCGACGGCGAGGGCAATTACCTGCGCGATGCCGCGCCGAACGAGGTGGGCAACCTCTGCCTGAAGGGCCCGACGGTGTTCAAGGGCTACCTGCAACAGGACCGGAACCGCGATATCTGGGTCGGCGATGGCTGGTTCAATACCGGCGACCTCGGTCGTATCGACGAGGACGGCTACATCTGGCTCACCGGGCGCAGCAAGGACCTGATCATTCGCGGTGGCCACAACATCGACCCACAGATGATCGAAGAAGCGCTGCACCGGCATCCGGCCGTGGCCCTGGCGGCGGCGGTGGGCAAGCCGGACGCCAAGGCCGGCGAGCTGCCGGTGGTGTATATCCAGCTCAAGCCCGGCGCCAGCGCCAGCGAGGAAGAGCTGCTGGAACACGCCAGCCGCCACGTACCGGAGCGCGCGGCGGTGCCCAAGGATGTCTGGCTGATCGAGAGCATGCCGGTCACCGCGGTGGGCAAGACCTTCAAGCCGGCGCTGCGCCTGGACACGATCCGCCGGGTGCTGGAGGAGGAAAGCCGGAGGATCGCCGAGGATATCCGCGTGGAGGTGGTCGCCGACGAGCACCACGGCCAGCTCGCCCACCTGCACGTTCCCGCGCTCGACGAAAGACGCCGGGCGGCGCTGGAAGAGCTGCTCGGCGGCTACGCGCTGAACTACCGGCTGCACGCCGTCTGAGAGAAGCTGCGCGCGTCAGAGGCGCTTGCGCAGCCAGGCGCCGATGTCGTGGATTTCCTCCAGGGACACCTCGTGGCCCATCGGGTAGTCGTGCCAGCCCACCTCCACACCCTGCGCCTGCAAGGCGTCATGGGCCGCGCGGCCGAGCGCCGGGTCGACCACGTCGTCCTGGCTGCCATGCAGGTGCAGGACCGGAGTCCGCTTGTGGCGCTCGTCCAGCGCCAGGTCGTCGAAGGTCGGCGCGTAGGTGGATAGCGCCAGCACCCCGCCGAGCGGCTGGGCGTAGCGGCGGAAGGCGGTATGCAGGACCACCGCGCCGCCCTGGGAGAAACCGGCGAGGATGATCCGCTCGGCGGCGATGCCCTTGGCGCGCTGTTCATCGATGAGGGCGATGACCTGGTCGGCGGAGGCGTTCAACTGGTCTTCGTCGATGGCCCGCGCCGGACTGAAGGCAAGGATGTCGTACCAGCTCGGCATGACCCAGCCGCCATTGACCGTCACCGCCTGGCTCGGCGCCTGGGGGAGGATGAAGCGGGTGCTCGGCAGGACCACCTGCAGGGCTTCGGCCACCGGCTTGAAGTCGGTACGGTCGGCGCCCAGGCCGTGCAGCCAGATGATGCAGGCGTCGGCATTCGGGGCATCGAGGATCAGGGGTTCGCTCATAACGGCTCCAGGCAGGGGGCATATGCGTTCGGAATGGGAGGACCATTCGACAACAGGCGCTTTCCCGCTCGCAAGTCGGCCAGATTGTCGCAGATCATGCATTCGCCAATTTCCCGCGGATGCGCTTTGCTAAGGGAAGTGCGCCGGGCACGCCGTTCGTCGCCCGCCGCCGTCGCACCGCCGGCTGCCCCTGCCGGTGCCGCGGCGCTTGCGGTTACAGTGCGGCGACCGGCCCGGGAAGCGACCGGCGCGGGGCCGGCGGTTCACCCAGGGGCGGCGAAGGGAGTGGCGAACAGATGACAATAATGAAAGGTACCTGGCTGCTGCTGGCCGCCGTCTGCCTCGGCGCCAGCGCCACGGCCGAGGCCGGTGCGACGCTGGATGCGGTGAAGCGCAAGGGCTACGTGCAGTGCGGCGTCAGCGACGGCCTGCCGGGGTTCTCCTACGCCGACGCCAAGGGCCGTTTCAAGGGGCTCGACGTCGACATCTGCCGGGCGCTGGCCGCCGCGCTGTTCGGCGACGCCGAGAAGGTGCGCTTCACCCCGCTGTCCGCCACCGAGCGGTTTTCGGCGTTGCAGTCCGGCACGGTCGACCTGCTGTCGCGCAACACCTCATGGACCAGCTCGCGGGATACCGCGCTGGGCATCCACTTCACCGGCGTCACCTATTTCGACGGCCAGGGCTTCCTGGTCAATCGCAAGCTCGGCGTGTCCAGCGCCCGCGAACTGAAGGACGCGACGGTGTGCATCCAGTCCGGCACCACCAACGAGCTGAACGTGGCGGACTACTTCCGGGCGCACGGCATCCGCTACAAGGCGGTGCTCGACGACAGCTACGAGAAGAGCGCCCGTGCCCTGGAGGCGGGGCAGTGCGACGTGCTCAGCTCCGACCAGTCGCAGCTCTACGCCCAGCGCCTGAAGCTGGCCAAGCCGGACCAGTACGTGGTGCTGCCGGAAGTGATCTCCAAGGAGCCGCTCGGCCCGGCCGTGCGGCAGGGCGACGAAGCCTGGTTCAACATCGTCCGCTGGACCCTGTACGGCCTGCTCAACGCGGAGGAGCTGGGGGTCACCTCGAGCAACGTCGAGCGCCAGGCCAGGGACAGCCGCAACCCGGACGTCGCCCGCCTGCTCGGCAGCGAGGGCGACGCCGGCAAGGACTTGCAACTGCCGCGCGACTGGGTGGTGCAGATGGTGCGCCAGGTCGGCAACTATGGCGAGATCTTCGCCCGCAACGTCGGCGACGGCAGCCCGCTGAAGATGCCGCGCGGCCTCAACGCGCAATGGAATCTCGGCGGCCTGCACTATGCGCCGCCGATCCGCTGACCGGCGGGGGGCTGGCTGAACTCTCGCCAGCACCGACAATCCGATAACAGACAGACGCACCGGTGCCGGTGCACTATAGAGCGACGCGTCATGCCGAACACCGAACAAGAGAATTGCCCGTGAACCTATCGATGACTCCCATCAACAAAGCCAAGGCCTGGGGCGTCCACGCCGTCACCGCCAGCGGCGTGATCCTGGCCTTGCTGGCCCTGCTCGCGCTGGTCGACAACAAACCCCAGGCCTGCCTGCTCTGGCTTGGCCTGGCCCTACTGGTGGACGGCCTCGACGGCACCCTGGCGCGCAAGTACGAAGTCAAGGAAATGCTGCCGCATTTCGACGGCTCGGTGCTCGACCTGGTGATCGACTACCTGACCTACGTGTTCATCCCGGCCATCTTCATCTACCGCTACATCCCCCTGCCGGAGCATTTCGAACTGCTGGCGGTGGGCGTGATTCTGGTTTCGTCGCTGTTCTGCTTCTGCAACGTCAACATGAAGAGCACCGACAACTACTTCGTTGGCTTCCCGGCCGCCTGGAACGTGGTGGCGGTGTACTTCTACGTGCTCGACCTGCACCCCTGGGTCAACCTCGTCACGGTGCTGGTGCTGGCCGCCCTGACCCTGACCCGGATGAAGTTCCTCCACCCGTTCCGCGTGCGCCAGTTCATGCCGTTGAACATCGCGGTGACCTTCGTCTGGCTGATCAGCAGCGGTCTGCTGATCGTCCAGCAGCCGGCCGATCTGCCGATCCTGCTCGGCCTGTGGTTCGCCGCCTCGGCCTATTTCGTCGGTATCTGCCTCTGGCGCAGCGCCCGCGAGTGGTTCGGCTGAAACGACCCGGCGCGACGGCGTTCCCGCCTGGGGACGCCTGGCAAGTCCCTATCATCGCAAGGAACCCCGCATGGCCCACCCCAACGCCGAACTGATCGAGCGCTTCTACCAGGCCTTCCAGCGCCTCGACGGCGAGGCCATGGCGGCCTGCTACGCCCCCCAGGCGACCTTCCACGACCCGGCCTTCGGCGAACTGCGCGGGCGCGAGGTGGGCGACATGTGGCGCCTGCTGACCAGCCGGGCGCGGGACTTCCGCCTGGACTACGCGAACGTCCGCGCCGACCAGAACGAGGGGCGTGCGCAATGGGTGGCCCACTACCTGTTCACCCAGACCGGGCGCAGGGTGGAGAATCGCATCGAGGCCCGTTTCCGCTTCGCCGACGGTTTGATCGTCGAGCATCGCGACCAGTTCGATCTGTGGCGCTGGAGCCGCCAGGCGCTTGGCGCCAAGGGCCTGCTGCTGGGCTGGGCGCCGCCGGTGCAGCGGGCGATCCGCGGGCAGGCGCGCAAGGGCCTGGCCGCCTACCAGGCTGCCCATCCGGCGGCCGGCTGAGGCTGTCGGTGGCCGAAGCGCGGATAATCTCCTAAGCTCGCCGCGGACAACCCGCAGGACGCCGCGATGATCACGCTCTTCCAGTTTCCCGCCGCATTCAACGTACCCAATGCCAGTCCCTACTGCCTGAAACTGGAAACCTGGTTGCGCCTGGCCGGCCTGGAGTATCAGGTGAAGGTCGTCAGCGACCCGCGCAAGGCGCCCAAGGGCAAGCTGCCCTACGTGCGTATCGAGGGCGAGGCGATCGGTGACAGCGAGATCGTCATCCGTACCCTCGGCGAGCGCTATGGGGTCACACTCGACGCCGGCCTGGATGCACGGGGCAAGGGCTGGGCACGGGCGATCACGCGCCTGTGCGACGAACACCTGTACTACCTGATGCTGTATTTCCGCTGGTTCGACGAGGACAGCTGGCGCGTGCTCAAGCCGGTGTTCTTCGGCTCGCTGCCATTCGGCGTGCGCGACGCGGTGGCCTGGGCCATGCGCCGCAAGGTCCGCGCTACCCTCAGGGCGCAGGGACTCGGGGTCCACGGCAGGGACGAACTGCTGGCCTTCGCCCGCGACGACCTCGATGCCCTCGACGGCCTGCTTGGCCAGGTCCCGTACTACGGCGGCGAACATCCGTGCAGCGCCGATGCTGCCGCTTACGGTATCCTCGCCAACCTCATCGAGGCGACCCTGGATACCCCGCTCAGCCATGTGGCGCGAGGCTATCCGCGCCTGGTGGCGTATTGCGAGCGGATGCGGGAGCGGGTCTGGAGTGAGTGAGGCGACGGCCGCCACGGCGGCGATCGGGAAGTGTTGGTCGGTCTACCTGGTGAGGGCGGAAAACGGCGCGTTGTACTGCGGCATCAGCGACGATCCGCTGCGCCGCTTCGACACTCATTGCAGCGGCAAGGGCGCGCGGTTCTTCCATTCCAGCCCCGCCCGCGCGCTGGTCTACGTCGAGGCCTGCGCCAGCAAGGGCGACGCCCTGCGCCGCGAGCGGGCGATCAAGGCCCTGAGCAAGCGCGCCAAGGAGCGCCTGTTGGTCGGCGTACCGGTGTTGCGCGAGGTCGGCGAGCCGGCAATCTAGGACGTTCATCTGCGGTCATGGGGTATTCGTGGGTTACCTGAAGAATCATTGGTGGAAACGCTGGATCCGCCGCCGCGGCTGCAAGCTGGCCGGCGGCCCGGCCAGTGTCGGCAAGCGCACCACGCTGGTGCTCGAGGAGCAGGTCGAACTCGGCCACCTGCGCATCGTCCCGCCGAGGCTGGAGATCGGCGCCTACAGCTATGTGCGCAGCGGCACCGACCTGTCCCTGGTGGCGTCCATCGGGCGTTTCTGCTCGATCGGCTCGGACTGCTTCATCGGCCAGGAAAAACATACCCATCCCAGCGACTGGGTGAGCAGCCACCCCTTCCAGCACACCGGCACCGCGCTGCGCTACGAGCCGGCGCTGAGCTACGCGGAAATCGGCCACGACGTCTGGATCGGACACAGCGCGATGGTGATGGAAGGGGTCAAGGTCGGGACTGGGGCGATCATCGCCACGCGCGCTGTGGTCACTCGCGACGTGCCGCCCTATGCCATCGTCGCCGGGACTCCGGCGCAGGTGATCCGCTACCGGCATCCGCCGGAGATCATCGAGGGCCTGCTCGCCTCACGCTGGTGGGAGCTGGATAGCGCCTTCCTCACCGGCCTGCCGCTGGACCGACCCCGGGAGTTCCTCGCCGCCCTGGAGGCGCGCGAGGCGCCGCGTGCGGCGTACCGGCGGATGACCATCACCCGCCAGGGGTGCCGGCTGGATTGAGCGCGCCCATCGCCAGGCCCATCGGGCCAGGCGATGGGGTGCCCTTCATGTCCCGGATTGTCATAGGCGCGTTTTCCCAGCCGCGCTAAGCTGGTGCCTCACATCCGCCCGGAGGCGCCCATGTCAGAGCTGATCCTGCATCACTATCCCACTTCGCCCTTCGCCGAGAAGGCGCGCCTGCTGCTCGGTTTCAAGCAACTGTCCTGGCGCTCGGTGATGATTCCGCCGGTGATGCCCAAGCCGGACCTGGTGGCGCTGACCGGCGGCTATCGGAAGACCCCGGTGTTGCAGGTCGGCGCCGATGTGTATTGCGATACCGCGTTGATCGCCCGTCGCCTGGAGCAGGAAAAGGCGGTCCCGGCGCTGTTCCCCGAAGGCCAGGAGATGGTCGCCGCGAGCTTCGCCCAGTGGGCCGACGCGGTGCTGTTCCAGCACGCGGTAAGCCTGGCGTTCGCCCCGGAGTCCATCGCCGTGCGCTTCGGCAAGCTGCCGCCGGAATTCCTCAAGGCCTTCATGGCCGATCGCAGCCAGCTATTCAGCGGCGGCAGCGCCGGCCGCCTGCCGTTGGAACAGGCGCGCCACCAGTGGCCGGCATTCATGGCGCGACTGGAGCGCCAGTTGTCGCGCGAGGACGGCGACTTCCTGTTCGGCGAAGCGTCCGTCGCCGACTTCGCCGTGGCGCACTGCCTGTGGTTCCTCAAGGGCACGCCGGTCACCGCGCCGCTGGTCGACGACTACCCGCAGGTGCAGGCCTGGCTGGGCCGGGTGCTCGGCTTCGGCCACGGCGCGCCAGCCGAGATGAGTGCGGAGGAAGCCCTGGAGGTGGCTCGCGGCAGCCAGCCCGCGGCATTGCCGGACGAATCCTTCAGCGACCCCAACGGTTTCCTGCCCGGCCAGGCGGTCGCCATCGCCGCCACCGACTACGGTGTCGACGCGGTACAGGGCGAACTGCTCTTCGCCGGCAGCGAGGAACTCATCCTGCGCCGCGAAGACCCGCGGGCGGGTACCGTGCATGTGCATTTCCCGCGCCTGGGCTTTCGCATCGAGGCGCGTTGAGGCATGCCGGCGGAGACCCCGTCGCCGCGCCCGGACGCCGATCCGCCGCAGTGCGCGTTGCCCGAGGCGAGGCCGGACCGCGACGCTGGCACCAAGCTGCGCGCCGCGGTGCTCGGCGCCAACGATGGCCTGGTGTCGAACCTGTGCCTGGTGATGGGCGTGGCGGGTGCGAGCATGGCGCATTCGTCCATCGTCCTCACCGGGATGGCCGGACTGGTGTCCGGGGCCTGCTCGATGGCCCTCGGCGAGTGGCTGTCGGTGACCAACGCCCGCGAGATGGCGAGCAAGCGCATCGCCGAGGAAGAACGCCTGCTCAGGCTCTGCCCGGACACCGAGACCCAGGAACTGATCGATATCTTCACCGCCAAGGGGCTGAGCGAGGTGTCCGCCCGGCGCGTGGCCCTGCAACTGATGAACGACGGTCGTGGCGCGCTGGACACCTTGTCCCGCGAGGCCCTCGGCATCGATCCGACGGAGTTGGGCGGCAACCCGTGGAACGCGGCGGGCACGTCGTTCCTGCTGTTTTCCCTTGGCGCCCTGGTGCCGGTGGCGCCGTTCCTGTTCCTCGACGGCGCCGCGGCGCTGGTCGCAAGCCTGCTGTCCAGTCTGCTTGCGCTGCTGTTCAGCGGCGCGGTCACCGCCCGTTTCACCGGGCGGCCGCTGGCGTTCTCGGCGTTGCGCCAGGTGCTGGTCGGTACCCTTGCCGCGGCCTTCACCTATGGGTTGGGTACCGCGCTCGGCGTGGGCCTGGGCTGAAAGTCCTTCGCCTGCGGGGGACTCCGTTTTACACTGCGACACCCGGCCGGCGTGGCCGGGAACAGGAAAAACCGACCAGGGAGTGGCCATGAACGCCTACGACATCGAAATCGTCAACGACGCCGCGCACGCCGGCGAAGCCAACCACGGCTGGTGCTTCGGCCTGCCGCCGGGCATCCGTCCGGAGCAGTGGCCGCTGGATCCGGACACCGGCTATCCGCTGATGCACGGCTTCACCCTGCTGCTGCCGGAGGACTACCGGGTGCATGGCCCGGAGATCGTCGCGCTGAGCTTCTTCTCCCTCGCCCCGGACCAGAACGACGGTGGACCGACCAGCGTCGACGGCATTCGCGAGATGCTCATCGATCCGCCCGCGCAACCGCCGGCCGACGCGGAACTGCGGCCGTTCTGGGAGGCCGGGCGCAATAGCCATCCGCGTCTGCACCGGATGGAGGACATCCTCGGCGGTGCCTATGCGTTGATCCTGCTCGACGCCGCTGAATTCAGCGGCGCGCCCTGCCAGCCGCCGGCGCTGCCGGCGGGCAACCCGCTGCTGGCGCAGACCGAGCCGCCGCAGTGGCTGGAGGCTGGTTCGGCGGCCAGCTTCGTGCCGGACTGGGCGGAGGACGACTACTACCTGCTGCGCGCCCTCGGTGGTCGCCCGGCGGCCGGCCACCAGCAGCGCTACCCGCTGCGCTGGACGGCGCGGGCGCAAGACCCCAACGCCGGGGTGGTGCCCAGCGAATACGGCGACGGCGGCTACCAGCTGCCGCACTACTGGCTGGACGGCAAGATCGAGCGCGACAACTACCGCGAGCATCCCTGGGTGGAAGGGCACCTGCCGAACCATATCGGCGGCACCATGCGTCCGGTGCAGGGCGTGCCGGAAATGAGTCCCTTCTACGTAGAGTTCGAGGAATACCTGGGCGGCTACAACTTCGGCGGCGGCAACGCCCAGCTCGATTTCCGCGACATGCGCTTCGACTGGGCCTGCGGCTGAGGAGGGAAAGGGAGCGCCGGCGGCGCTCCGGGGCGGCGCGGGTCAGTCCTTGCGCCGCTTGAGCTGGTCCTTCAACTGGGTCGGCAACTGGCGGATGATCAGCATGTCGCGCTCTTCGTCGTATTCCACCTTGGAGCCCAGCAGGTGCGCCTCGAAGCTGATCGACAGGCCTTCGGCGCGGCCGGTGAAGCGGCGGAACTGGTTGAGGGTGCGCTTGTCCGCCGGGATTTCCGGCGACAGGCCGTAGTCCTTGTTACGGATGTAGTCGTAGAACGCCCGCGGTTGCTGGTCGTCCATCAGTTCCGAAAGCGCGTCGAGGGTCATCGGCTCGCCGATGCGCGCCTGCGAGGTGGCGTAGTCGACCAGCGTCTCGGTCTTCTCGCGGGCCTGTTCCTCGGCCATGTCCTCGCTTTCCACGAAATCGCTGAAGGCTTTCAGCAGGGTGCGCGTCTCGCTCGGCGAATCCACCCCTTCCTGGCAGCCGATGAAGTCGCGGAAATAGTCGGAGACCTTCTTCCCGCCCTTGCCCTTGATGAACGAGATGTACTGCTTCGACTGCTTGTTGTTGCGCCATTCGGAAATGTTGATCCGCGCGGCCAGGTGCAACTGGCCGAGGTCCAGGTGGCGCGACGGGGTGACCTCCAGCGACTCGTTCACCGCCACGCCTTCGCTGTGGTGCAGCAGGGCGATCGCCAGGTAGTCGGTCATGCCTTGCTGGTAGTGGGCGAACAGGACGTGGCCGCCGGTGGAGAGATTGGACTCCTCCATCAGCTTTTGCAGGTGCTCGACCGCTTCGCGGCTGAAGCCGACGAAGTCGCGGTCGCCCTCCAGGTACTCGCCGAGCCAGCCGCTGAACGGGTAGGCCCCGGACTCGCCCTGGAAGAAGCCCCAGGCCTTGTTCTTGGCGTTGTAGCTTTCGTTGAGGTCGGCCAGCAGGTTCTCGATGGCCTGGGAGTCGCCCAGCTCGGCGTCGCGCGCGTGGAGCACGGCCGGGGTGCCGTCGGGCTTCTTCTCGATCAGGTGGACGATGGCGTGATGGATCGGCATGTCAGGTTCGACCTTTCAGGTAATCGGCGGCGCCGCGCAGGTTTCCGCGATGCTGCGGGACACGCCGCTGGCGCGCCCGCGGATCGGCCAGTTTACCCGAGGTTGCCGGCTTCTGCCTGCGTCGCCTGGCGTTCCTGCAGACCGTGCAGGCGCTTGATCACGAAGTTCAGGTGCAGGTGCAGCTCGTACAGCTCGTGGTAGTAGGAGAGCGGCACCTCCACGGTGTTCAGCTCGCTCTCCAGTTTCTCCAGCCGTTCGATCTCGCTTCTCAGTTGCTCGGCGTCGGTGCCGCTGTCGAGCTTGCGGTCGATGTCGCGGATGTAGCGGTACCAGCGGTAGATGCGCGCGCGGATGCGCCAGCGATACAGCGGGCCGATGGACTTCATCAGCGGGATGAGGATGGCGATGAACGGGATCAGCAGGATGATGTAGCGGTCCGCCAGGGAGGCGATGCGGAACGGCAGGTAGCGCTGCAGCAGCGGCAGGCCGCTCTTGTAGTAGCGCTCGGCGTCCTCGTGCAGGCGCAGGGTGCGCGGCTCGGCGCTGGGGAAGGCGCCGGGCTTGTCGAGCAGGCTGCCGTCCTTCATCACCTCGCGCGCGGCTTCCAGCACCAGCGGGATCAGCGCCGGGTGGAAGCGCTCGTTGATCACCAGGGTGGCCACCGGCGACAGGGTGCTGATGTTTCGTTCCGGCACGTTGCGCGGCAGGTTGAGCAGGCCTTCGCCGACCTCGACCCGCTTGAGGAACGGCAGGCGCGCCTCGTAGGCGGCGCTGCGGCGGAAGTTGACCAGGCGAAGCTGGTCGTTGTCGGCCAATTTCTGGATCGCCGGGTTCTCCGCCGGGCCGACGATGAACGCCGCGTCCAGCTTGCCGGCCAGCAGGTCGTCGACCACCGCGTTGCCGCCGCGGGCTTCCCAGGTGATCGGATAGTGTCCCGGGGCGATGTCGTTGGCCTGCAGGATCGCCTCGGTGGCGGCGCGGGTGCCGCTGCCGATGGCCAGGCGCAGGTGCAGCAGGTCGCTGAGCTGGTCGATGTGCACGTTGCTGCGGTGGAACAGCCAGAGCGGCTCCTGGTAGACCGCGCCGAGGGTCTGCAACTGGCGCGCCTGCCCGGCTTCGAGCTGGCGCTCCTGGCCGCTCTGGACCAGGGCGATGTCGACCTCGCCGGTGCCGAGCAGGCGCTCCAGGTTGTCGCGCGAGCCGGCGCTGGGCACCAGCTTCAGTTCGAAGCCCTGTTCCTTGAGCTTTTCCCGGAGCTTGCCGGCGAACACAGCGTAGCCGCCGCCCTCGGCGCCGGTGGCCATGGTCGCGCTCATCGGCGGCGGCGGGGCGACGAAATAGAACACCGCGGCGACCAGGGCGGCGATCACCGGGATCAGCCAGAGGTTGGCGCGGATCAGGATGGCGAGGTCCTTGAGCAGGTGCTTGATGCGATTCATGAGCGGTCCTTGTGCTGCTCTCCAGAAGGGTATGACGGATGCGGGCGGGCGCACTCCTCAGCGTAGCCGAGGGTCACCGGCGGTCCGTGCGGAACTGCCGGCAGAGCACCCGGTGGCGATGCCGGAAGATGCGGGTGAGGAACCAGCGTACCAGCCCGGCGGCGAATAGCGGGCGTACGGTCAACTGGTCGACCAGCAGGCATTCCCCGGCCTCGCCCGGTGCCGGCAGGATGCGTCGCTCGTGGCGCCAGAGGCGCATGCCGGTCATCGGCGACTGTTCGATGAAGCCGCGGCCGGGCGTCAGCTCCAGCAGGGTCAGTTGCGAAGTGCCCAGCGGCAGCAAGCCGAACAGGCGCATGTGGCTGCGGAACAGCGGGCGCCGGGGCACCACCTCCAGGTCTTCGAGGCTGCGGATACCGGGCGGTACGCTCATGCTCAGCAACGGGCGTATCTCGCGGAGTATCCCGTCCACCGAGGTGATCCACCGCCAGAGCTGTTCGGGGCTGGCCTGCAGGCGCGATTCGAAATGCAGGCTGATATTCATCGCAGGCTCCTGCTAGGGTTGTGGGAGGACGCGCTGTCCATGGCGCCCGTGCCGTGCAAGCCTAAGCCAGACGAACCGAGACGTCGAACCGAAGGAGGACGCCATGCTGATCCGCGCCGCAACCTCGACCCTGCTGGTGGTCGATATCCAGGAACGCCTGCTGCCGGCCATCGACGACGGCCCGGCGCTGGTCGAGTACAGCCAGTGGTTGTTGCGCGTGGCCCGCGCACTGGACGTGCCGGTGCTGGCCAGCGAGCAGTACAGCAAGGGCCTGGGGCCGACGGTGGCGGCCCTGCGCGATGAGCTGGACGCCACGCAGATCCTCGAGAAGCTGGACTTCTCGGCCGCCGCCGACGGCGCCCTGCTGCGCGCGCCCGGCGGCGACCGCCGGCAGTTCGTGGTTTGCGGCAGCGAGGCGCACGTCTGCGTGCTGCAGACCGTGCTCGACCTGCTTGGCCGTGGTCGCGAAGTGTTCGTCGTGGAGGAGGCGATCGGCTCGCGGCGGTCGAGCGACAAGGCACTGGCCGTGGAGCGGATGCGCCAGGCCGGGGCGATGATCGTGTCGCGGGAGATGGTCGCCTTCGAATGGATGGAACGCGCCGGCAGCGACCGCTTCCGCGAGATCAGCCGCAACTTCATTCGCTGAGCGGTGGTTGCTCGGCCTGGTAGCGCCGGGCCTCCTCGCGCAGCCAGTCGGCGAAGGCCTGGTGGCGGTCGCTCGGCGGCTCGCGCTGCGGCCAGACCAGCCAGTAGGGATAGGGGTAGGGCACGCGGATGTCGCCCAGTTGCACCAGGCGGCCCTCGGCGAGGGCGCCGGCGACCAGGCTGCGACGCTCCAGGGCGATGCCCTGGCCCAGGCGCACGGCTTCCAGCAGCAGGTTCGAGTCGTTGATCAGCAGTCCGTGCTGCGGTTCCGCCACGCCGGCACGCTGGCACCAGAGCGCCCAGGATTCGGTGGAGCGCAGGGTAGGGCAGGCGACGATCTCGCTCGGTGTGCGCGGCAGGCGGCCGCCGTTGAAGTCGGGCGCGGCGACCATCAGCAACTCGTCGTCGAACAGGCGTTCCCGACCGACCCCTTCCCAGTCGCCCTTGCCGATGCGTACGCCGAGGTCGGCCAGGCCCTGGCGCAGGTTCTGCACGTCGAGACTGGCCACCAGCCGCACGCGACAGTGCGGATGGCGCTCGCGAAAGCGCGGCAGGCGAGGCAGCAGCCAGTTCAGGCCGAAGGACGGCATCACCGTGACCACCAGCTCGCCCTCCCGCGGACGCGCCCGCACCACCCGCGTGGCGTCGGCGATCTCGCCCAGCGAGGCGCGTACCTGCAGGGCGTAGAACCGGCCGTTCTCGCTCAGGCGCAGGCCGCGCCCCTCGCGGACGAACAGGGCCAGGCCGAGGAGGTTTTCCAGCAGCTTGATCTGCTGGCTGATCGCCGAGTGGGTGACGTGCAGCTCGCTGGCGGCCTGGCTGATGCTGCCGAGCCGGGCGACCGCTTCGAAGCTGCGCAGCGCGGTGAGGGGAGGGAGGTCGCTCATGTAAGTTTTTCTAAAGAGTTCGCTGAATTTATCTCGATATTTTTCGCATTGTGCAACGACTAGAGTGATTTCCCCAGGCGCCACCCTCTTAGCGGCGCTTAATCATCGACAAAGGATGCCGCGATGCAACTGATCGGTATGCTGGATTCGCCTTTTGTGCGCCGGGTCGCCATCGCCCTGCGCCTGCTGGACCTGCCCTACGAGCACCGGCCGCTGTCGGTGTTTCGCAATTTCGAGGCGTTCAGCCTGTTCAACCCGATGGTCAAGGCGCCCACGCTGGTGCTGGACGATGGCACCGTGCTGATGGACTCCAGCCTGATCCTCGATTACCTGGAGTGCCTGGCCGGCCGCGAACGCAGTCTGCTGCCGCAACGGCCGCAGGCCCGTGCACGGGCGCTGAGTCTGATCGGCGCGGCGTTGGTGGCCTGCGAGAAATCCGTGCAGATCTACTACGAACTGAACCTGCGTCCCGAGGAACGCCGCCATGGCCCCTGGCTGGAGCGGGTGGAGGGGCAGTTGCTGGCGGCCTACGACTGGCTGGAGGCAGCGCTGCGCCAGGAGCCGCTGGCACGCGACGGCGGCATCGACCTGGTCGGGGTGACCGTCGCGGTGGCCTGGCGCTTCAGCCAACTGGTGGTCGCGGAGCGGGTCGCCGCCAGCGAATACCCGGAACTGGCAAGCTATTCGGATTATGCGGAGGGGTTGCCGGTGTTCCTCGAGACGCCGCCGGTCTGAGCCCGCGAGGGGCCAGGCTGGCGCCCCTCGAACGGCTCGTTTCCGCCTGCGCCAGGCCCCGGTTCGTCGGCTGGCCGCCCCGACCTGGGCGCTGCGGGTCGGTACCGGGCACATGCCGGGGCGGGCCGCGATCGGGGCCCGTTCCGCGCCGTGGCGTCAGCGGGCGAACGCCTGTGCGGGATCGACCGACGGCTCGACCGCGATCGCGATTTTTCCCCGGATGCCATTGTCGCGACTCTCCAGGCGGGCGTGGGCGAGGGGGATGTCGGCAAGCGAATAGACGGCGCCGACATGCGGGCGCAACCGGCCGCGCTCGACCAGGGCGCTCAACTCGTCGAGCTTGCCGCGGTTCTGCCGGGTGAAGACGAAGTGATAGCTCGCGTTCCGGCCCCAGGCCTGGAGGAGGTTCTGCGGCTGGGCGAGGTCGACGATGCTGACCACGCGGCCGAGCTGCGCGAGTACCTCGGGGCTGCGCGACAGGGTGTCGCCGCCGATGCTGTCGAACACCACGTCGACGCCGTGGCCTCCGGTTTCCCGCAGGATGGCCTCGACGTAGTCCTGCTTCTGGTAGTCGATGAGCACATCGGCGCCCATCTGGCGGGCGAACTCGAAGTTGACCTCGCGCACTGTGGTGAAGACCCGGGCTCCCATGGCCTTTGCCAACTGGATCGCGACATGCCCGACGCCGCCGGCGCCGCCGTGCACCAGGATGCTTTCGCCGACCCTCAGCGCCGCGCGTGCGACCAGCGCTTCCCAGGCCGTGCCGCCGACCAGGCTGAGGCTCGCCGCCTCCAGGTGGCTCAGCGCGGCGGGCTTCCTGCCGATGATGCTTTCCGCTGCCAGGTGGTACTCGGCATAGCTGCCCTGGCCTTCGAAGATCTGCGGGGTGTACCAGACCTCGTCTCCCGGTGCGACGGCGGTCACTCCCGGCCCTACCGCTTCGACGACGCCGGACACGTCATGCCCGGTGATGGCCGGAAGCGCTACCAGGTCGGGGTAGTCGCCGCGACGGACCTGGTAGTCCAGCGGATTGATCGAGGTCGCATGGACCCGCACCAATACCTGTCCCGCCTGCGGCACCGGTTTGGGCACTTCGCGCAGCTCGAAGGATTCCGGACCGCCAAACGCCTTGAGTATCAACGCTTTCATTGCATATCCTCGTTTCGGTAAAAAGGGATATCGGGAATTTTCGATATATTGTGGTGTAGAAAGAACTACAGTTCCGCGCCGATTAGCTCGACGAGGGCACGGATATTCGCTTCGTTGCGCTTGTAGTAGGTCCATTGGCCGATCCGCCTGACTTCGACCAGGCCCGCCCGTTGCAGGATCGCCAGGTAATCGGACACGGTCGACTGCGACAGGCCGACGCCCTCCTGGATACTGCTGACGCAGACGCCCACGGTGTCGACGTCGCCCTCGTCCTGCGGAGGAAAGTTCTTCGCCGGGTCCTTCAGGCCTTTCAGGATTTCCAGGCGTGTCCGGTTCGACAGGGCTTTGAATGTTTCGAGCAGGTCCATGGCGGCGAGGATATCGGGAATTTCCGATTTGTCAATCCGGGACGACGGAGACCTGCCGTCGCTGTTGACCTCAAGTTAGGTTCAGGTCCTAGAGTGCCATCCGGCGTTCCCGCCGTTCCTCCCGATCAGCGCAGGCCCTGCGCTCGTTGGCGCCGGAAGGGCGTCGAGCGACGACCGCCCGTACTCTGCAAAGGACCCGGAATGGACACCCAGACTTCATTGATGATCTTCCAGCTCACCTGCTGCCTCGGCTTCGCCCTGTGGCTGAGCCTCGCCCTGATCAACAACCTGCAGGCCTTCGCCAGCTCGGTGGGGGCGATCGGCGTGACCATGTCGATGGCTCCCCTGGCCCAGCCGCCCGCGATCGACATGCCCTTGCTGGCGCGGGCGGTACGCTCGCCGCTCATGCACCGCCTGGCCTTGTCGATCATCGTCGCGCTGCAGGTCGCTGCCGTCGTCACGGCCTGGACCGGCTGTTACGAACTGCTGTTCGGCGCCGGCCTGGAGGCGGCCCGGCCCTGGCTCAACCTGGCCCTGAGCGCGGCCCTCGGCTTCCTCTTCGGCATGCTGCTGGGCGGGCTCTGGTTCGGCTACTGGATCCGCCAGGAGGGATTGCAACTGACCCACCTGCTGCTGGTGGTCTGGGTGCTGGCGAACTTCTTCGTGCTCAACGTCCGCTGGAGCTGACGGGGACTGCCGGTACGAGGGAGCAGGGTGCGAGGACGGCGACGGTGGAGCGAGCCGGACGCCCGTCGATGGCGCGAAGTCGCATCTCGCTCCTGCCACCCGGTCCCTCGGCTCCCCTCTGTTCGCACGCGCTGCATGGGCTGACGCAGCTGGAACTGCCCCCGGGCAGTGGCAGCCGGCTGCCTCGAGGACAGGTGCTCCGGCTGGCTCGGCATGGTCACTGGAGTTCAGCCCCGGGGTTCTTCGAGGAAAGCAGAACCTGCGGCATCGGCTCCTTTCGCCCGACTGGGCTCAGCGCAGCTCTTCGGCGGCGGCGACCAGTTGTTCGAGTTGATGGTGGATCTGGGCCCTGTCCAGCAACTGCAAGGGCTGGCGGTTCCAGAGCAGCCGTTCGCCGCTTTCGGGGTCGCGGCCCAGGATCGGCTTGCAAGGGTCCTGGCTGAACAGGTTCTGCTCGCTGGCCGTAGCGTCTCCTTGTCCTTCCAGGCGGGTGAACATCAACAGGTGATCGGTCGGATGTTCTGCCAGATGGCAGAGATGCGGGCCCACCTGCAGGCTGAGTACGCTCTCCTCGTCATTGGGCGTCGGGAGATCGAGAGCGAGAAAAAGCTGGTGGATGGTGGCGCGGTAGAGTGGATTCATGGCGTGTTCCGAGTCACTGGAGGCAGCCATTAGAGCAGTGCCAGCCCGGAGAAACTGTTAATCGGGGTTCTCTTTTTTTAGGTTTTGCCGCTGCCGATTCCAGTGGAAAAACGGTGGCCGATCCTGATAGGCGATGGGGTGTCCGTTTTGGGGCTCGGCAGCGGAGCCGGGTGGCGAGGCGTGCTGGCTATTCGCCCAGTGGTTCCAGGAGGGCTGCTGTCCAGCGCTCCTTGCGCCAGGCCCGGCGCTGCTTCTTGTCGAGGTAGGTCCAGGCGACGAAGCGGCTCTGCTTCTGTCCCTGGGCCATGTCCACCACGCGGATATCGCTGGCGCCCAGCGTCTTCAGGCGCTCCTGGAGGTTCGGCAGGTTGCTCGCCTTGGATACCAGGGTGGTGAACCAGAACACCTGCGTGGCAAACGCCCGGCTTTCCTCGGCCATGCCGGCCAGGAAGGCTGCTTCGCCGCCCTCGCAGTACAGCTCGGCGCCCTGGCCGCCGAAGTTCAGTAGCGGCAGGGTACGGGTCGGGTCGAGCTTGCCGAGGTTCTTCCACTTGCGCCGGCTGCCGCGCGTGGCTTCGTCCAGCGAGGCGTGGAAGGGCGGGTTGCAGAGGGTCATGTCGAAGCGCTCATCGACGCCGATCAGGCCCTGGAATATCTGCCTGCGATCAGGCTGCCGGCGCAACTCGATGGCAGCGGCGAAGCGTGGGTTGGCGGCGAGGATCGCAGCGGCCGAGGCCAGCGATTGCGGGTCGATGTCGGCGCCGACGAAGCGCCAGCCGTATTCGTGGTGGCCGAGCAGCGGGTAGATGCAGTTGGCGCCGGTTCCGACGTCCAGCGCACGCAGGCCGGGACCGCGTGGAATCAGGCCATCGTGGCTGGCGCCGAGCAGGTCGGCCAGGTAGTGCAGGTAGTCGGCGCGACCGGGAATGGGCGGGCACAGGTAACCATCGGGTATATCCCACTCGCGTACGTCGTAGAACTGTTGCAGCAGCGCGCGGTTGAAGGCTTTCACCGCCGCCGGATCAGCGAAGTCGATGCTCTGCCTGCCGTACGGATTGAGGATGACGAAGCGCTCCAGTTCCGGGCTGCCGGCGATCAGGCGCGGAAAGTCGTAGCGTCCCAGGTGGCGATTGCGCGGGTGCAGCGGGCTGGCGCTCTTGCGCTCGGCGTCGGGATGCGGGCTGGTCGGGCGGGGCATGTTCTCGGTTTCCGTGACGGCGAGGCGGGCATTATTCACATCCGCCGGAGGCTGGCCAGTGTTTCTGCCGAGCGGCGCGCTCCTGGCCCGGTCACAATGGAAACAGCCACGGAATCACCAGCACGCAGACGAACATCACCAGCAGGGTAAATGGCACGCCGATCCGGACGAAGTCGCCGAAGCGGTATTGGCCAGGGCCCAGCACCAGGGTGTTCACCGGCGAGGAAATCGGCGTCATGAAGGCTGCCGAGGCCGCCACCGCCACCACCATGGCGAAGGGGTAGGGCGAGGCGCCGATCTGGTTGGCGGTGGCGATGGCGATCGGCGCCATCAGCACCGCGGTAGCGGTGTTGGAGATGAACAGGCCGATGGCCGCGGTGAGCAGGAACAGGCTGGCCAGCAGCACGCGCGGGCCGGCGTCGCCGAGGGCGTCGACCAGCAGCGAGACCACCAGGTCGATACCGCCGGTCTTCTGCAGGGCCAGGGCGAAGGGCAGCATGCCGACGATCAGGACCAGGCTTTGCCAATGGATGGCGCGGTAGGCGCCGTCCATGTCGATGCAACGGAACAGGCCCATCAACAGGCAGCCGACCAGCGCCGCGACCACGTTGGGAACCACCCCGCTGACCATCAGCGCCACCATCACGGCCAGGCTGAGCAGGGCGTGCGGCGCCTTGCTCAGGGCCGGCGCCACCTCGTCGATCTCCGCCGGCAGGCTGAGCACCAGGAAATCGCGGTTGCGTCCCTGCAACTGGCGGATCGCCTTCCAGGCGCCGATCACCAGCAGGGTATCGCCCAGGCGCAGCTTCTCTTCCAGCATGCCGTCGGTGAGCGCTTCGTGGTCGCGACGCAGGCCGACCACGTTGAGCCCGTACTGCGAACGGAAGCCCAGCTCCAGGACGCTCTTGCCGAGCAGGGTGGAGTCCGGCGGCAGAGTCACCTCGGCCATGCCGACCTCCCGCGACTGGTCGATGAAGTAGCTGGCGCGGAACGGCAGGCGCACCAGGTTCAGCTCGGCGCAGCGCCGGTCCATGTCCTCCGGAGGGGCGAAGACGTCCAGCAGCAACACGTCGCCCGCCTTCAGCTCGGTGCTGCCGCCGACCTTGACCACCTCGCTGTGGAACTTGCGCACCCGCTCCAGGCCGACCACGTTGGCGCCCAGGCGGGTGCGCAGTTGCAGTTCTTCCAGGGTGCTGCCGATCAACGGCGAGCCGAGCTGGACCTGCAGGCGCCGCTCGCGGCCGGCCAGGCGATAGTCGCGGATCAGGTCGCGCAGGGTCCGCCGTGCCTTCGGCGCGCCGACTTCCGCCGGGCTGGCGGCGTTCAGCCAGTTGCGCGTGAGCAGCATGTAGGCCACGCCGATGGCGAGCACCATCAGGCCTATCGGGGTGAAGGCGAAGAAGCCGAAGCCGGCATGACCCTCGCGCGCCAGCTCGCTGTTGACCACCATGTTCGGCGGTGTGGCGACCAGGGTCATCATGCCGCTGATCAGTCCGGCGAAGGCCAGCGGCATCATCAGCCGGCCCGGAGGGATCTTCAGCTTGGCGGCGATGCTCAGGACCACCGGGATGAAGATCGCCACCACCCCGGTGGAACTCATCACCGAGCCCAGCCCGGCCACCGCCAGCATCAGCAGTACCAGCAGGCGCGCTTCGCTGCTGCCGGCGCGGGCGATCAGCCAGTCGCCGACCTGGTAGGCCACCCCGGTACGCACCAGGCCTTCGCCGATCACGAACAGCGCTGCGATCAGTATCACGCTGGGATCGCTGAAGCCGGCCAGGGCTTCGTTGAGGGTAAGGGTTCCGCTGACGCTGAAGGCCATGATCACCAGTAGGGCGATCACGTCCAGGCGCAGGCGGTTGTGGATGAAGAGGGCGACGGTGGTGGCGAGCAGGCCGACCACCCAGAGCAGTTCGAGGTTCATGCGGGCATCTGAGCGGGAGGATGCCTGCGAGTGTGGCAGACGGACGCGGATCGCGCCTTGATCTGCTGCAGGTCGACGGTGCCTCCCCCGCTTCGCAGCGGAGAGGCACCGCGGCCCTGTCAGCCGAGGAGGAGGGCGTCGTCGGCGAGCTTCTCGCCGCGCACCTTCTCGAACATTGCCAGCAGGTCCGGTACGTCGAGGCCCTTGCGTTGCTCGCCGGAGACGTCCAGCACCACCTGGCCCTGGTGCAGCATCACCGTGCGCTCGCCCACGTCCAGCGCCTGGCGCATGCTGTGGGTGACCATCATGGTGGTGAGTTTCTTCTCGGCGACGATCCGTGCGGTGAGATGCAGGACGAAGTCGGCGGTGCGCGGGTCGAGCGCCGCGGTGTGTTCGTCGAGCAACAGGATGCGCGACGGCTGCAGCGCCGCCATCAGCAGACTGACGGCCTGGCGCTGGCCGCCGGAGAGCAGGCCGATGCGGTCGCCGAGGCGGTTCTCCAGGCCGAGGCCGAGGGTCGCCAGGCTTTCCCGGAAACCGTCGCGCATCGATGCCTGCACCGCCCTGCCGAGACCGCGACCGGCACCGCGACGCTGCGCCAGGGCCATGTTCTCCTCGATGGTGAGGTCCTCGCAGGTACCCGCCATGGGGTCCTGGAACACCCGCGCGACGCGGTTGGCGCGGGCCCAGACCGGCTTGCGGGTGACGTCTTCGTCGTCGATCAGGATCTGCCCGCTGTCGATCGGCAGGTCGCCGGATACCGCGTTGAGGAAGGTCGACTTGCCGGCGCCGTTGGAGCCGATCACGGTGACGAACTGGCCGGCCGGGATGTCCAGCGACAGGCCGCGCAGGGCGCGGGTCTCGATGGGGGTGCCGGGGTTGAAGGTGATCTTCAGGTTCTTCGCGCTGAGCATGGTCAGGCTCCCTTCTTGCCGAGCAGGCGTTTCTTCATCATCGGAATCACCAGGGCGACGGTGACCAGCACCGCGGTGACCAGGTTCAGGTCCTGGGCCTGCAAGCCGATGAAATCGCTGTTCAGCGCCAGGGCGATGAAGAAGCGGTAGACGATGGCGCCGAGGATCACCGCGAGGGTCGCCAGGATCAGCCGGCGCGAGGGCAGGATGCTCTCGCCGACGATCACCGCGGCCAGGCCGATGACGATGGTGCCGATACCCATGGAGATATCGGCGCCGCCCTGGGTCTGCGCGAACAGCGCGCCGGCCAACGCCACCAGCGCGTTGGAGATGGCCATGCCGAGCAGGATCATGCCGCCGGTGTTGACCCCCTGGGCACGGGCCATCCGCGGGTTGGAGCCGGTGGCGCGGATCGCCAGGCCTTTCTGGGTGGTGAAGAACCAGTCCAGCAGCAGCTTCGCGGCGATCACGATGAACACCAGCAGCAGCGGGCGGAACACGTAGTCGCTGAGCCATTCCGGCTGCAGCAGGGTGAACAATGTCGGCTCGGCGATCAGCGGTACGTTGGGCTTGCCCATGATGCGCAGGTTGATCGAGTAGAGCGCGATCATCATCAGGATGCTGGCGAGCAGGTCCATGATCTTCAGCTTGACGTTGAGCAGGCCGGTGGCCAGCCCGGCCAGTGCGCCGGCTGCGGTGGCCGCCAGGGTCGCGCTGTACGGGTCCCAGCCGAGGGCGATGAGGGTCGCGCAGACCGCGCCGCCGAGCGGGAAGCTGCCGTCCACCGTGAGGTCGGGGAAGCGCAGCAGGCGGAAGGAGATGAATACGCCGAGTGCCACGAGGCTGAAGATTAGGCCGATCTCCAGGGCACCGAACAGGGAAAACAGAGACATGACTTCGTAACCGAGTGCGTGAAGGCAGGATTATCGTGCCGTCCGGCCACGGGCGGGACGCCCGCGGCCGGCGGCCGCTTTTTTTACTTGATGACTTCCGCGGCCGACTTGAGCAGTTCGTCGGACAGGGTCACGCCTTGCTTCTGCGCGGCCCCGGGATTGACGAACAGCTGCAGGTTGTCGCTGGTCTCCGGCTTGATCTCGCCCGGCTTCTCGCCCTTGAGGATGCGCACCACCATGCGGCCGGTCTGCTTGCCCATCTCCTTGTAGTTGATGCCGAGGGCGGCGATGGCGCCGCGCTTGACGCTGTCGGTGTCGGAGGCGATCAGCGGGATCTTCGCGTCGTTGCCGACTTTGACCAGCGCCTCGTAGGCGGACACCACGTTGTTGTCGGTGTTGGTGTAGATCGCGTCGACCTTGCCGACCAGGCTGCGCGCCGCCGAGCTGACGTCCACCGAACGCGGTGCCGAGGCTTCGACCAGGCTCAGGCCCATCTTCGGCAGCAGTTCCTTCAGCTCCTTGACCACCACCACGGAGTTGGCTTCGCCCGGGTTGTAGACCATGCCGATGCGCTTGGCGCCCGGCACCACTTTCTTGATCAGCTCGATCTGCTTGTCCAGCGCGAGCATGTCGGAAACCCCGGTGACGTTGGTGCCGGAGGCTTCCCAGCTCGGCGTCAGGTGCGCGCCGACCGGGTCGGTGACGGTGCTGAAGACGATCGGGATGCTCTTGGTCGCGGCCACCAGCGCCTGGGCCGACGGAGTGGCGATGCCGACGATCACGTCGGGCTTGTCGCCGATGAACTTGCGGGCGATCTGCGCGGCGGTGCCGGTGTTGCCCTGGGCGCTCTGGTACTGCCACTTGAGGTTCTTGCCGTCTTCGTAGCCGGCCTCCTGGAGGGCCTCCTTGACCCCGTCGCGAGCGGCGTCCAGCGCCGGGTGCTCGACGATGGCGGTCACGGCCACCGACTTCTGCTCTTCGGCGTTGGCGCCGAAGGACAGGGCCATGCCAAGGGCCAGGGCACTGAGGGGCAACCATTTATTCTTATAGGCCTGCATCATGCGGCGATCTCCTGATTGTATTGGCGCGCTGTAGCGAATTGTTCTGATTGGGCGGTGCGGGTACAGCGTGGCCGAAACATCGCATTTTTCGCGCAAGTCGTCAGCAGGTTTGATGTTTTTTCTTGTGGTGGGATTACCGCTGGGGGTGATCCGGGTAAGGTGTCGGCGTCGGGCCGTGACCGAAAGGAGGCGACATGCTCACGACCATCGGCCGTTTTTCCCATCCCCTGGAGGCGCAGATCGCTCGCGCCCGCCTGGAGGCCGCTGGAATTCCGGCGTTCGTCGCCGACGAGCACACCATCAACATGCAGTGGCTGTACTCCAACGCACTGGGCGGCGTGCGCCTGCAAGTGCCCATGGTCTGTCGCGAAGACGCGGTGGCGCTGCTGGCCACCGATGAAAGCGAGGCGCTGCGGGCCGAGCAGGGCAGCAGCGAGTTCCAGTGCTTGCGTTGTGGCAGCGACCAGGTGGCCTGGAAGGTGGACGGCCGCCGCCTGGCCTTCCTTGGGATCCTGCTGCTCAACGTACCGCTGTGGCCGATCCGGCGTCGGTTGGTGTGCGAGGTCTGCGGTTTCCGCAGCGAAGTACCGATGCCTCTAAGCGAGTGAAAGCAAAACGCCCGCCTCTGGGAGGCGGGCGCTGGAGTTAGAGCGCGGCGATCTTTTGCCGTTGCTCGGCCAGCTTGGCCAGGGCCTGTTCGGCCTCGGCGAGCTTGGCGCGTTCCTTCTCGATCACGTCGGCCGGGGCCTTGGCGACGAAGCCTTCGTTGGACAGCTTGCCGCCGACGCGCTTGACCTCGCCTTCCAGGCGCTGGATCTCCTTGTCCAGGCGCCCCAGTTCGGCGCTCTTGTCGATCAGGCCGGCCATCGGCACCAATACTTCCATGTCGCCGACCAGGGCGGTGGCGGACATCGGCGCTTCCTCGCCGGCTTCCAGCACGCGGATGCTTTCCAGCTTGGCCAGTTTCATCAGCAGCGGCTCGTTGTCGGCCAGGCGGCGGTGGTCGCTGGGCGAGGCGTTCCTGAGGATGATGTCGATGCGCTTGGCCATGGAGATGTTCATCTCGCCGCGGATCTGCCGCACGCCGAGCATCAGCGCCTTGACCCATTCGATGTCGCCTTCGGCGGCGGCGTCGATCCTGCCTTCGTCGGCCACCGGCCAGGGTTGCAGCATCAGGGTCGGACCTTCCTTGCCGGCCTGGCCCTTGATGCGCTGCCAGATTTCCTCGGTGATGAACGGCATGAACGGGTGCGCCAGGCGCAGGGCCGTCTCCAGCACGCGGATCAGGGTGCGACGAGTGCCGCGCTGGCGCTCGATGGGGGCGTTCTCGTCCCACAGCACCGGCTTGACCAGCTCCAGGTACCAGGCGCAGTACTCGTCCCAGATGAACTCATAGAGGGCCTGGGCGGCCAGGTCGAAGCGGAAGGCGTCGAGCTGGCGGGTGACTTCCTGCTCGGTGCGCTGCAACTGGGAGATGATCCAGCGGTCGACGGAGGACAGCTCGACCGGCTCGCCGTTGACCCCGGTGTCCTGGCCATCGGTGTTCTCGATGACGAAGTTGGCGGCGTTCCAGATCTTGTTGCAGAAGTTGCGGAAGCCTTCGACGCGGCCCATGTCGAACTTGATGTCGCGGCCGGTGGAGGCCAGCGAGCAGAAGGTGAAGCGCAGGGCGTCGGTGCCGTAGCTGGCGATGCCTTCGGGGAATTCGGCGCGGGTCTGCTTGGCGATCTTCTCCGCCAGCTTCGGCTGCATCATGCCGCTGGTGCGCTTTTGCAGCAGGGTATCGAGGTCGATGCCGTCGACGATGTCCAGCGGGTCGAGCACGTTGCCCTTGGACTTGGACATCTTCTGGCCCTGGCCGTCGCGCACCAGGCCGTGGACATAGACGGTCTTGAACGGGATCTGCGGGGTGCCGTCGGGGTTCTTCACCAGGTGCATGGTGAGCATGATCATCCGCGCGACCCAGAAGAAGATGATGTCGAAGCCGGTGACCAGCACGTCGGTGGGGTGGAAGGTCTTGAGGAACTCGGTCTGCTGCGGCCAGCCGAGGGTGGAGAAGGTCCACAGGCCGGAGCTGAACCAGGTGTCGAGAACGTCTTCGTCCTGGCGCAACTCGACCTCGTTGCCGAGCTTGTGCTTGGTGCGCACCTCGACCTCGTCGCGGCCGACGTAGACGTTGCCGGCCTCGTCGTACCAGGCCGGGATGCGGTGGCCCCACCAGAGCTGGCGGCTGATGCACCAGTCCTGGATGTCGCGCATCCAGGAGAAGTACATGTTCTCGTACTGCTTGGGCACGAACTGGATACGGCCGTCTTCCACGGCGGCGATGGCGTCTTCGGCCAGCGGCTTGGTGCTGACGTACCACTGGTCGGTCAGCCAGGGCTCGATGACGGTGCCGGAGCGGTCGCCCTTCGGTACTTTCAGTGCGTGGTCGTCGACCTTCTCGAGCAGGCCCATGGCCTCGAACTCGGCGACGATGGCCTTGCGCGCGGCGAAGCGGTCCATGCCGGCGTAGCTCTGCGGCAGGCTGGGGTCGAGGTTCGGGTTGACGCTGCCGTCGAGGTGGAACACCTGGGCCTGGGCCAGCACCGCGGCGTTCTTGTCGAAGATGTTGATCAGCGGCAGGTCGTGGCGCTTGCCCACTTCGTAGTCGTTGAAGTCGTGGGCCGGGGTGATCTTCACGCAGCCGGTGCCGAATTCGCGGTCGACGTACTCGTCGGCGATGATCGGGATGTGCCGGCCGACGATCGGCAGTTCGGCGAACTGGCCGATCAGCTTGGCGTAGCGCTCGTCTTCCGGGTGCACCGCGACCGCGGCGTCGCCCAGCAGGGTTTCCGGACGGGTGGTGGCGACCACCAGGTAATCCAGGCCTTCGCTGGTCTTCGCGCCGTTCACCAGCGGGTAGCGCAGGTGCCAGAGGTGGCCCTTCTCGTCGTGGTTTTCCACTTCCAGGTCGGAAATCGCGGTGTGCAGCTTGGTGTCCCAGTTCACCAGGCGTTTGCCGCGGTAGATCAGGCCGTCTTCATGCAGGCGCACGAAGGCTTCCTTGACCGCTTCGGAGAGGCCGTCGTCCATGGTGAAGCGCTCGCGCGACCAGTCCACCGAGGAGCCCAGGCGACGAATCTGCCGGGTGATGTTGCCGCCGGACTGTTCCTTCCATTCCCAGACCTTCTCCAGGAACTTCTCCCGGCCGAGGTCGTGGCGGCTCACGCCCTGGGCGCCGAGCTGGCGCTCCACCACCATCTGGGTGGCGATGCCGGCGTGATCGGTGCCCGGCTGCCACAGGGTGTTGCGGCCCTGCATGCGGCGGTAGCGGATCAGCGCGTCCATTATCGCGTTGTTGAAGCCATGGCCCATGTGCAGGCTGCCGGTCACGTTCGGCGGCGGGATCATGATGGTGTAGGGCTGGCCTTCGCCGCTCGGAGCGAAGTAGTCGTTGGACTCCCAGGTCTCGTACCAGGAAGTCTCGATGGCGTGCGGCTGGTAAGTCTTGTCCATGCGAAAGGGGACCAAAGCTGAATATGGCTGGGGAAAATGCGAAGAAAGTTCGGGAGTATAGCGGGGATGGCGGCCCGGGGGTAAGGCCGCGGGCCGCGGCGGGCGCCCGCCGCGTCCGGATCAGCCGTTGCGTTGGCCGAGCAGGCGACCCAGGCGGGCTTGCAGGCGGCGGCGCAGTTCGGCTTCGATCTGCGGGGCGAAGTCGTCGATGACTTCCTGCAGGATGAGTTCGGCGGACGCTCGCAACTCGTCGTCCAGGCGCTCCTGTTCGGCGGGCGCCAGCCCTGCCGTGGTGGCTGCCGCGGCCTGCGGCTCTGGCGCGCGGGGGGCGGTACCGGGGGAGACGACGTCGGAGAGCAGGGGAATGTTGTCCGGCTCGAAGGATTCGGTCAGCAAGGGCGGCTCGTTCCGTTCGTAGAGCAGGTCGTGGATCGACTCCAGATCATCGAGCAACTGCTCCGGGGGTTGTGTCGGTTTGTGGCTGTCCATGGTCGTGCACTTCAGATACGCGGCAGGCGATGATCCTGTAGAGGATAGCCCTGCTCCCGGTAGAAGCGGAATTTATCCCGTGCCGCCTGGCGGATCGCCGGCTCCTCGACCACCAGTTCGGCCACCCGCGAAAAGTTCGCGACGAAGCCGGGGGCTTCGAGGGTCAGGTTGATCAGCAGGTCGCGATGGTTCCCCGGGGTCTCTCCCAGACCCAGGGCGACGGGCGCCTCGGCGTCTTCCTCGGCCAGGCTGTGAGGAATGAAAGCCTCGCCGCGGAAGCTCCACAGGCGGCCGTCCAACTCGCTGCGCTGCGCCTCGTCGGCGCAATGCAGGTAGACCCGCATGCCCTGCCGCCAGGCCTTCTCGGCCAGGCGGCAGGCGACCTGCAGGCGCGCCGACGGATCGGCGCTGGGGATCACGTAGAAATCGACCCGGGTCACTTGGCCCGTTCCAGCAGGTACTGGGTCAACAACGGAACCGGGCGGCCGGTGGCGCCTTTGTCCTTGCCGCCGCTGATCCAGGCGGTGCCGGCGATGTCCAGGTGCGCCCAGTGGTATTTCTTGGCGAAGCGCGAGAGGAAGCAGCCGGCGGTGATGGTGCCGGCCTTCGGCCCGCCGATGTTGGCGATGTCGGCGAACGGGCTGTCCAGCTGTTCCTGGTATTCGTCGAACAGCGGCAATTGCCAGGCGCGGTCGTCGGCGAACTCGCCGGCCTTGAGCAGTTGCCTGACCAGCGCTTCGTTGTTGCCCATAAGGCCCGAGGTGTTGCTGCCCAGGGCGACGATGCAGGCGCCGGTGAGGGTGGCGATGTCGATCACCGACTGAGGCTTGAAGCGCTCGGCGTAGGTCAGTGCATCGCACAGCACCAGGCGCCCTTCGGCGTCGGTGTTGAGGATCTCGACGGTCTGCCCGCTCATGGTGGTGACGATGTCGCCCGGACGGGTGGCTCCGCCGCTGGGCATGTTCTCGGCGCAGGCCAGCAGGCCGACCAGGTTGATCGGCAACTGCAGTTCGAGCACCGCGCGGAAGGTGCCGAAGACGCTGGCGGCGCCGCACATGTCGAACTTCATCTCGTCCATGCCCAGGCCCGGCTTGAGGCTGATGCCGCCGGTGTCGAAGGTGATGCCCTTGCCGACCAGCACGTGCGGGGCCTGGTCCTTCTTCGCGCCGTTGTATTGCAGGACGATCAGCCGCGGCGGCTGGTCGCTGCCCTGGGCGACGGCGAGGAACGAGCCCATGCCCAGCTCGCGCAGTTTCTTCTCGTCGAGGACCTCGACCTTCAGGCCCTTGAACTCCTTGGCCAGGCCCTTGGCCTGCTCGCCGAGGAACGTCGGATGGCAGACGTTCGGCGGCAGGTTGCCGAGATCACGGGTCAGGGCCATGCCATTGGCGATGGCCTGGGCTTCCTTGCTGCCTTGCTCGACGGCGGCGCTGTCGGCCTTGTCGGCGAGCAGGGTCAGCTTCTTCAGTTTCAGCGGCTCGGCTTTCTGGCTCTTGTAGCGATCGAACACGTACAGGCCATCGGCCAGGGTTTCCACCAGCAGACGCGCCTTCGCGTGGGCATCGCGGCCTTTCACCGCGAGATCGCCGAGGGCCAGCGCGGCATCGGCGCCGGCCAGGCCCTTGAGGGTCGACAGCACGGCGGAGGCCAGCTTGCGGTACTGGCGGTCGCCCAGTTCGCGCTCCTTGCCGGCGCCGACCAGCAGCACGCGCTCGGCCTTGAGATTGGGCAGGCTCTGCAGGAGCAGGGTCTGGCCGACCTTGCCGGCCAGGTCGCCACGCTTGAGCACTGCGCTGATGGCGCCGCCGGTGGCGTCGTCGACCGCCTTGGCGCTGGCGCCGAGCTTGCGGCCTTCGCCTACGGCGAGCACCAGGGTGGCGGTTTTCAGGGTTTCCGGGCGTACGCTTTTAACAAGGAATTCCATGGAAGAGGTCCCCAATACAGACAGTCGGGATGGCGCAAGGGGCGGCATCCGTTAGCGGTAAGCGATTGTTCCGAGCACGATTCGTCCCGAGGACTGACGGTCGCCGCCGGGGCGGTGACGCAGGCAGCGACAGCTTAGTCGTTGCGGCGGGGGTCGTTCCATGCCGAGGATGGCAACCGAGGTTCTACAGCGCCGGAGCCGGGTTGGCGGTGCCTCCCGGCCGTTGCCGCACATGGTCGCACAACTGCGGCGTGTCTGGCACGACTGTGTACGCATGGGAACCCGCGGCCATGCCGCGTCCCTATAATGAACGTTTCGTTCCGCAGGAGTCGCACCGTGCCCGCCAGCAAACCAGTCGCGGATCCCGCTCGGAGTACCGACCCACGCGATTACCAGCGAGTCGGCCGGCCGCTCGGGGTCATGGCCAAGACCTTCCCGGCGGGTTTCGTGGTCGCCGAGCACCGGCACGAGCGGGCGCAGTTGATCCATGCCCTGTCGGGCGTGATCGAACTGCATGTCGGTCGCACGCTATGGCTGGTCCCGCCGCAGCGCGCGGTATGGATGCCGGCGGGGATGGCGCACGCGATGCTGGCGCGCGGCGAGGTCCGCTTGCACACCGTCTATGTCCGGCCGCAGTCCTGCCCGCCAGAATTCCCCCGGGTGCCGCGCGGAGTGATGGTCAGCCCATTGTTGCGCGAGTTGATCGTGCGCGCCGCCGGCCTGCCGTTGTTGTACGACGAGCGCGGCCGGGAGGGGCGGTTGATGGCGGTGCTGCTGGACGAACTGGAGTGGTCGCGGGAACAGCCCCTGGCCTTGCCCGACCCCGCGGACCGACGCCTGGGAAGAATCTGCCAGGCGCTGCTGGAGGACCCCGCCGACCCTCGCGGGCTGGAGGAGTGGGCGCGCTGCGTGGGGGCGTCCTCGCGTACCCTGGCACGGCTGTTTCTCTCCGAACTGGGAGTGACCTTCGTCCATTGGCGCCACCAGGTGCGCCTGGCCGCCGCCCTGCCACGCCTGGCGGCTGGCGAAGCGGTGGCGCGGATCGCCGTGGATCTCGGCTACCAGACGCCCAGCGCATTCAGTGCCATGTTCCGACGCCTGACCGGGAGCACGCCGAGCCGCTACTTCGCCTTGTCCGATTCGGCGTAGCCTTCGTCCGTTGGCGGGCGGCGCCGACGCGGCAGGATTCCTATGCTGGGCCCGTTTCCAGACGACTGCCCCGGGAGGCAAGCATGCAACGACTGAACGTGGAATTCCGCTCCGAGGGTGTCGCCCTGCGCGGCTGGCTGTATTTGCCGGAGGCGCGTGCCGAGCGGCCGGCGATCGTCATGACGCACGGTTTTTCCGGGGTGAAGGAGCAGTACCTGGACCGTTACGCCGAGGTATTCGCCGCCGCCGGCTTCGTCGTGCTCCTCTACGATCATCCGAACTTCGGCGACAGCGACGGCGAACCGCGTCAGGAAATCGATCCGGTGATGCAGCGCCGCGGCTATCGCGACGCGATCACCTGGTTGGGCGCCCAGGCCCGGGTCGACGCCAGCCGCATCGGCATCTGGGGAACCAGCTACAGCGGCGGACATGTGCTGGAAGTGGCCGCACTGGATCGGCGGGTGAAATGCGTGGTGGCGCAGGTGCCGACCGTCAGCGGCCATGCCTCGGCGTTGCGCCGGACCCGCGCCGAGCAGTTGCCGGCATTGCTGGCAAGCTTCGACGCGGACCGCCAGCGGCGCTTCGAGGGCTTGCCGCCGGCGCTGTTGCCGGCGGTCGCCGCGGGCCCCGACGAGCCTTGCGCGATGGCCGGCGCGGACGCCCACCGGTTCTTCACCGACAGCGCGGCGCTGGCGCCGAGCTGGTGCAACCGGGTGACCCTGCGTAGCGCCGAGCTGGCGCGAGAGAACGAGCCGGGCATTCACATTGGGCGGATCAGCCCCACGCCGCTGCTGATGATCGTCGCCGACCGGGACCTGCTTACGCCCACGGACCTTTGCCTGGAGGCCTACCAGCGGGCATTGCCACCCAAGCGGCTGCTGATGCTCGCTGGCGGCCATTTCACACCGTACATCGAGCATTTCGACGCCACCAGCCAGGCCGCAGCAGACTGGTTCGTCCGTCATCTCGGAGAGGGCGGCGAGCAGTCAGCGACGGTCGTCGAATAAATCGGCAAGCGCTGAACGAGCGTTCGCCTCGACGGTCTATCGGGCTCTTGGTTCGGCCTGCGCAGTGACAGGCCCGCCGAATCGCAGGATAATGCCGGCTATTTTCTCCGCGCCATGCCGCCATGGCCGGAAACGCGTGATGACGGGGCCGACGGGCCCCGTCAGAGCCTGGCAACCCAGGAGTGTCCGGATTGATCGTTTTCCGTTATTTGTCCCGTGAAGTGCTGGTCACCATGAGCGCCGTCAGCGCCGTGCTGCTGGTGATCATCATGAGTGGCCGTTTCATCAAGTACCTGGCGCAAGCGGCGCAGGGGTTGCTCGACCCCGGTTCGCTGTTCCTGATCATGGCGTTCCGGATTCCCGGCTTCCTGCAGCTGATCCTGCCGCTTGGCCTGTTCCTCGGCATCCTCCTGGCCTACGGGCGGCTCTACCTGGAAAGCGAGATGACCGTGCTCTCGGCGACCGGCATGAGCCAGAAGCGCCTGCTCGGCTACACCATGGCGCCGGCGCTGCTGGTGGCGATCCTGGTGGCCTGGCTGAGCCTGTTCCTGGCGCCCCAGGGCATCAACCAGTTCGCCCTGCTGTTGAACAAGCAGGATACCCTGACCGAGTTCGACACCCTGGTCCCGGGCCGTTTCCAGGCAATGCGCGACGGTACCCGGGTGACCTATACCGAGGAACTGTCGAAGGATCGCGGCGAACTGGCCGGCATCTTCATTTCGCAGAAGGACCTCAACAGCAGCAACCAGGAACGCGGCATCTCCATCCTGGTGGCGGAGAAGGGCACCCAGAACATCCAGGCGGATGGCAGTCGTTACCTGATCCTGCACAACGGCTACCGCTACGACGGCAATCCCGGGCAGGCCAACTACCGGGCGATCCAGTACGACACCTATGGCGTGATGCTGCCCAAGCCCGAGGCCAGCAGCGAGGTGAGCGAGCGTGACGCGGTGCCCACCGCCGACCTGTTCGGCAGCGACAACCCACGCTACCAGGCCGAATTGCAGTGGCGCCTGTCGACACCGCTGCTGGTGTTCGTGGTGACCCTGCTGGCGGTGCCGCTGTCGCGGGTCAACCCACGCCAGGGGCGCTTCCTCAAGCTGCTGCCGGCGATCCTCCTTTATATGGGCTACCTGGCCCTGCTGATCGCTGTCCGTGGCCAGCTGGACAAAGGCAAGATCCCCATGGCCATCGGCCTGTGGTGGGTCCACGGACTATTCCTGGCGATCGGTCTTCTTCTGTTCTATTGGGAACCCTTGCGCCTGAAGCTGGCGTCCTCCCGTGCCGGTCGCGAGGTGGCGCATGGTTAAGCTCGATCGTTACATCGGTGTCACCGTCTTCGTCGCGATCCTCGCGGTGCTCGGGGTGATCCTCGGCCTGGCGCTGCTGTTCGCCTTCATCGACGAACTCAACGACATCAGCGCCAGCTACGGCATCGGCGATGCCCTGCGCTTCATCTTCCTCACCGCGCCACGGCGCGCCTACGACATGCTGCCGATGGCGGCGCTGATCGGCTGCCTGGTCGGCCTCGGCACCCTGGCCAGCAACAGCGAACTGACCATCATGCGCGCGGCCGGGGTATCCCTGTCGCGGATCGTCTGGGCGGTGATGAAACCGATGCTGGTGCTGATGCTGGCCGGCATCCTGGTTGGCGAGTACGTCGCGCCCTGGACCGAGAACATCGCCCAGAGCGGCCGCGCCCTGGCCCAGGGCGGCGGCGATTCGCAAAGTTCCAAGCGCGGTCTGTGGCATCGCCAGGGGCGCGAGTACATCCACATCAACGCGGTGCAGCCCAATGGCGTGCTGTACGGCGTGACCCGCTACCGCTTCGACGAGCAGCGTGGCCTGGAATCGGCCAGTTTCGCCAAGCGCGCGCGCTTCGAGACCGATCACTGGCAACTGGAAGAGGTCACCACCACCTTGCTGCATCCGAGGGAAAAGCGTTCCGAGGTGGTCAAGCTACCGACCGAACGCTGGGATGCCCAGCTCAGCCCGCAACTGCTGAACACTGTGGTGATGGAGCCCGAGGCGCTGTCTATCAGCGGTCTCTGGCAGTACATCCACTATCTCGCCGACCAGGGCCTGAACAACAACCGCTACTGGCTGGCGTTCTGGACCAAGGTCCTGCAACCGCTGGTGACCGCCGCGCTGGTGCTGATGGCGATTTCCTTCATCTTCGGTCCGTTGCGCTCGGTGACCCTGGGCCAGCGGATCTTCACCGGCGTGCTGGTGGGCTTCGTCTTCCGCATCGCCCAGGACCTGCTCGGTCCCTCCAGCCTGGTGTTCGACTTCCCGCCGCTGCTGGCGGTGGTGATCCCCGCCTCGATCTGCGCACTGGCGGGTGTCTGGCTGCTACGCCGGGCGGGCTGACAGGCCCGGCAGGCCGGGTATGAAAAAAGGCCACCCACGGGTGGCCTTTGTGCTTCCTTGTCGCGTCGGGCTGGAGCCTGGCCGCCGGCGCGACAAAGGCCAAAACAGCGCGTTCTGCGGACCTGTTTCGCTCACTTCTTGTGAGTGTTCTTCGGCAGCCTGACCACCTGGCTCTCCGAATAGCGGTCGTGCCAGGTACGCTTGTCCTTGTCCCAGAGCATCCAGAGGAAGCCGAGGCCGAGGCACAGCCAGGAGGCGATGGCGATCATGAAGCGCAGCAGCGCCTGGAGCAGGCTGATGGCGCTGCCGTCGCGGTTCTGCACGCGCAGTCCCCAGACCTGCATGCCCAGGGTCTGGCCGTTGTGGGTCCAGAATTTGGCGAAGAAGCCGAACAGGGCGAACACCAGCAGGGTCGAGAGCAGCGGGTCGCCGATCAGCGCGCCGCGGTCGGCCAGTTCGCGCAGATGCTCGCTGCCGTAGATCAGTCGAAGGATGCCTTGCTGGTAGACCAGGGTGACCACCATCATCAGCGCCACGCAGAGCAGGAAGTCATAGAACATCGCCGCCAGGCGGCGGACCAGACCGGCAGGGGCATAGTCGCCCTGGGGAGAAAGCATGTGTTTCGGCATCGGCGTGTTCCGTGCGGGGCAAAGCCGGGGATTATACGTCCATCCGCAGCTTGCGCCGCCCATCCGGGCAACGCTTTTCCCCGGCTGTTCTAGTCTTTGCGCAGACCCCAATCATTACGAGTCTTTTCTATGCCGATTCCGGTGAAGCGAGCCAGGAGAAAGGCGCTCCGGCTGTCGTTGTCCGTGCTGGTCGGGGTGATGCCGATCGTCCTGGGGCTGCTCATCCTCTACTGGCAGGCCGAGCGAAGCCTCCAGGAGACGTCCGAGCAGGCAGCCGGGAATGCGGTGCGGCAGTTCGAACGGATGCTCGACAACGCTGCGCTGGCGGCGCGCAAGGTCATGCCGGTGGCGGGGCGCCCCTGTCCCGAGGCCGAACTGGCGCTGCGCGAGCAAGTGGCGATCATGCCGTTCGTACGCTCGGTCAATTTGACGCGCGACAATACGATCTATTGCACGTCGTTGTTCGGCGGCTTCGACGAGCCGGTGCGGATCGAGAACTATGTCGACGGACGCCTCTTGCTGATGCCCGGTAACCAGGTCACGCCGGACGCCGCGCTGCTGGTCCTGCGGGACTCCGACGGCAAGCGCGGGGTATTGGCGGCGATCGACGGGCGCTACTTGAGCTACGTGCTGGACCTCGTCGACCGACGTAGCCGACAGGTGCTGGTGGTCGGTCCCAATTGGCTGGATGCCGAGGGCCGCACCCACCGCGACGCGCCGCCCACCTATGAGGTCGCCGCCGTATCGCTCGCTTCGCAGCGTTATCCGTTGCGGGTGCTGTCGGGCTTCCCCGAGGGCGAGGAATGGCGATCGATCCGCTCGCAGAACCCGGCGATGTTCGGCCTGCTACTGTTCTTCGGACTGCTGGCCGGCACTCTGTGCTACTGGCTATCCAGGCGGGTCGCCTCGCCCAGCAGCGAACTGCGCCGGGCCCTGGAGGCCAACGAGTTCATTCCCTACTACCAGCCGCTGAGTCCCGGCCAGGGCGGACGCTGGATAGGCGTCGAGGTGCTCATGCGCTGGCGTCATCCGCGCGAGGGACTGATCCGGCCCGACCTGTTCATACCTTTCGCCGAGCGCTCGGGATTGATCGTACCGATGACGCGCGCGCTGATGCGCCAGGTCGCGGAAGACCTGGGCGGGCATGCCGGGAAGCTGGAGCCAGGCTTCCACATCGGTTTCAACATCAGTGCCACCCATTGCCACGAACTGGCCTTGGTGGACGACTGTCGCGAGCTGTTGGCGGCGTTTCCGCCCGGGCACATCACCCTGGTCCTGGAACTGACCGAGCGCGAGCTGATCGAGTCGAGCGAAGTCACCGACCGCCTGTTCGACGAATTGCATGCCCTGGGAGTGAAGATCGCCATCGACGATTTCGGCACTGGACATTCCAGCCTGGCCTACCTGCGCAAGTTCCAGGTGGACTGCCTGAAGATCGACCAGAGCTTCGTCGCCCGCATCGGCATCGATACTCTTTCCGGGCATATTCTCGACAGCATCGTCGAGCTGTCCGCCAAGCTCGACCTGGATATCGTCGCCGAAGGCGTGGAGACTCCCGAGCAGCGTGACTACCTGGCCGCCCGCGGGGTGGATTACCTGCAGGGCTACCTGATCGGCCGGCCGATGCCGCTGGAGAGTCTGCTTTCCAGTCTGACTGTGCAGGAAGGGCAGGGGGCTTCCGTCGTCGCACTGCCGGCGGACCGAGGCTAGCGGCTGAAAGTCCCGCGCCAGGGGCGAGCTGCCAGCTTATTCGTCACGGATGAGCAAAAGACCCGCAGACCGAACAGGTACAAACCGCCCCTGGCGCGACAAGAAGCCCGCATCCGCGGGGCTTCTTTTTGGCGTCGGCTGTGGTAGATTTTTTTTGCCGAGCTGGGAAGACAGCAGCTCGGGTAAAAGGCAGCGTCTCGACTCCAGCGCTGCCTTTTTTTATTTGCAGGCCGGATCAGCCAGATCGCGGACAACAAAAAACCGGCGCGAAGGCCGGTTTCTCTGCTGTCCTGTGCTCCCCCTGGAAACGCTTGGGAAGTCAGGATGGTGCCTCGGGAGAGACTCGAACTCTCACTCTGTCGCCAGAAACGGATTTTGAATCCGCCGCGTCTACCGATTCCGCCACCGAGGCAATGGCGGCGCAGTATAGGGAGGCGCCTACCGTTGGTCAATCGGGTTCGTGGCGGGGAAAACACATTTCCGGTAAGCTACGCGGCCTTTCGAGAGTCTCCCCATGCGTGTCGCCGATTTTCATTTCGACTTGCCCGAGGCCCTGATCGCCCGTCATCCCCTGCCTGAACGCCGCGCAAGCCGCCTGTTGGCGCTGGATGGCCCGACGGGAACCCTCGCCCACAGACAATTCGCCGATCTCCTGGACTACCTGCGTCCGGGCGACCTGATGGTGTTCAACAATACCCGGGTGATCCCGGCGCGCCTGTTCGGCCAGAAGGAGTCCGGTGGCAAGCTGGAAGTCCTGGTCGAGCGCGTGCTCGACCAGGACCGGGTGCTTGCCCACATACGCGCCAGCAAGGCGCCCAAGCCCGGTATGCGGATCCTCGTCGAAGGCGGTGGCAGCGCGGAGATGCTGCAACGCCACGACGCCCTGTTCGAACTCGCTTTCGCCGAGCCTGTGCTGCCTTTGCTGGAGCGGGTCGGGCACATGCCGTTGCCTCCCTATATCGACCGACCGGACGATGCGGCCGACCGCGAGCGCTACCAGACCGTCTACGCCCAGCGCGCCGGTGCGGTGGCGGCCCCGACCGCCGGCCTGCACTTCGACGAGGCGCTGCTCGAGGCGATCCGCGCGAAGGGGGTGGATACCGCCTTCGTTACCCTGCATGTCGGCGCCGGTACCTTCCAGCCGGTGCGTGTCGAGCGCATCGAGGACCATGTGATGCACCGCGAATGGCTGGAGGTCGGCCAGGACGTGGTGGACGCGGTTTCCGCCTGCCGGGCTCGCGGGGGCCGGGTAGTCGCCGTCGGCACCACCAGCGTGCGCTCGCTGGAAAGCGCGGCACGCGACGGTGAGCTGAAGCCCTTCAGCGGCGACACCGACATCTTCATCTACCCGGGCCGGCCGTTCCATGTGGTCGATGCCCTGGTCACCAACTTCCACCTGCCCGAATCCACCCTGCTGATGCTGGTCTCGGCCTTCGCCGGCTACCCGGAGACCATGGCCGCCTACGCCGCGGCGGTGGCGCAGGGCTATCGCTTCTTCAGTTACGGTGATGCCATGTTCATCACCCGCAATCCCGCGCCCCGCGGACCCGAGGACTGATCCATGAGCTTCATGAACTTCGAGCTGCTGGCGACCGACGGCAAGGCCCGTCGCGGCCGCCTGACCTTCCCCCGCGGCGTGGTCGAGACCCCGGCCTTCATGCCGGTGGGCACCTACGGCACGGTGAAGGGCATGTTGCCGCGCGACATCGAGGACATCGGCGCGCAGATCATCCTCGGCAACACCTTCCATCTCTGGTTGCGCCCGGGCACCGAGGTGATCCAGCGCCACGGCGACCTGCACGACTTCATGCAGTGGAAAGGCCCGATCCTCACCGATTCCGGCGGTTTCCAGGTGTTCAGTCTGGGAGCCATGCGCAAGATCAAGGAGGAGGGCGTGACCTTCGCCTCGCCGGTGGACGGCGCCAAGGTCTTCATGGGGCCGGAGGAGTCCATGGCGGTGCAACGCGCCCTGGGCTCGGACATCGTGATGATCTTCGACGAGTGCACGCCGTACCCGGCCGACCATGACGTCGCCAAGCGCTCCATGGAGCTGTCGCTGCGCTGGGCCAAGCGCTCGAAGATCGCCCATGGCGATAGCCCGTCGGCGCTGTTCGGCATCGTCCAGGGCGGTATGCACGAGGACCTGCGCCTGCGCTCGCTGGATGGCCTGCAGGAGATCGGCTTCGACGGCCTGGCCATCGGCGGCCTGTCGGTGGGCGAGCCGAAGGAAGAGATGATCCGCGTGCTCGATTTCCTGCCGCCGCAGATGCCGGCCGACAAGCCGCGCTACCTGATGGGCGTGGGCAAGCCGGAAGACCTGGTGGAAGGCGTGCGCCGCGGCGTGGACATGTTCGACTGCGTGATGCCGACGCGCAATGCGCGCAACGGCCACCTGTTCGTCGACAGCGGGGTGATCAAGATCCGCAACTCGGTACACAAGCACGACGACTCCACGCTCGACCCGACCTGCGACTGTTACACCTGCAAACATTTTTCCCGCGCCTATCTGCACCACTTGGACAAGTGCGGGGAAATGCTCGGTAGCATGCTCAATACCATCCACAACTTGCGGCATTATCAGCGGGTTATGGCTGGTTTGCGCGAGGCAATCCAACAGGGTACATTGGCCGCCTTTGTCGATGCCTTCTATGCCAAGCGCGGCCTTCCCACGCCGCCGCTGGATGCCTGACTTTCCTTTATCCAACTCTATTGCTTTGTGACAGGAGTGCTACATGAGCTTTCTAATTCCCGCTGCCTACGCCGACGCAGCCGCTCCGGCAGCCGCTGGCCCGGCCGGCACCGGTTTCGAGTGGGTCTTCCTGGTCGGTTTCCTGGTCATCTTCTACCTGATGATCTGGCGTCCCCAGGCCAAGCGCGCCAAGGAACACAAGAACCTGCTGGGCAACCTGCAGAAAGGTGACGAAGTCGTCACTTCCGGCGGTATCGCCGGCAAGGTGACCAAGGTCGCCGACGATTTCGTCGTGGTCGAGGTTTCCGACAACGTCGAGCTGAAGTTCCAGAAGGCCGCGATTGCCGCGACCCTGCCGAAAGGCACCCTGAAAGCGATCTGATTTTCACCTAAACACATGACGGGGCGCGCAAGGCGCCCCGCGTCATAACGGGCGGTGTCATGCTCAACAAGTATCCTCTGTGGAAATATCTGCTGATCCTGGCGGTCCTCGCCGTCGGGTTCATCTATTCCGCACCCAACCTCTACCCGGACGACCCGGCGGTGCAGATCAGCGGCGCCAGCACGGCGCTGCAGGTCACCCAGGCCGATGTCGACCGCGCTGCCAAGGCGCTGACCGACGCCGGTATCGCGGTGAAGGCCGACAGCCTGTCGAAGAAGGGCGGCCTGATCCGCCTGGTCAAGCAGGACGACCAGCTTCCCGCCAAGGAAGTGGTGCGCCGGACCCTGGGCGACGACTACGTGGTGGCGCTGAACCTGGCCCAGACCACTCCCGAGTGGCTGCGCAAGCTGGGCGGCAGCCCGATGAAGCTCGGCCTGGACCTGTCCGGCGGCGTGCACTTCCTGCTGGAAGTGGACATGGACAAGGCGGTCGATGCCCGCCTGAAGGTCTATGAAAGCGAAGTGAAGAGCCTGCTGCGCAAGGAGCGCGTGCGCTACCGCAGCCTGCCGATCCAGGATCGCGCGATCCAGCTCGGCTTCACCGACAGCGAATCCCTGGACAAGGCGCGCAGCCTGATCGCCAAGGACTTCCGCGATTTCGAGGTCGTGCCCGAAGAGCGCAACGGCCTGCAGGTCCTGCGTGTCGCCCTGACCCAGGCCAAACTGGCGGAAATCCGCGAGTACTCCATCAAGCAGAACCTCACCACCGTCCGCAACCGGGTCAACGAGCTGGGCGTATCCGAGCCGCTGGTGCAGCGCCAGGGCGCCAATCGCATCGTGGTCGAGCTGCCGGGCGTGCAGGACACCGCGGAAGCCAAGCGGATCCTCGGCAAGACCGCCAACCTCGAATTCCGCCTGGCCGCCGAGCCGGACGCCCTGAAGTCCGCCACCGAGACCTTCGAGTTCCGCGAGCCGCGCCGTCCGCCGGTGCCGCTGGAGCGCGGGGTGATCATCACCGGCGACCAGGTCACCGACGCCAGCGCCAGTTTCGACGAGAACGGCCGCCCGCAGGTGAACATCCGCCTGGATGGCCATGGCGGCGAGCTGATGAACCGCGCCACCCGCAACAACGTCGGCCGCAGCATGGCGGTGGTGTTCATCGAGCAGAAGCCGGTGACCCGCTACACCAAGCAGATGGTCGATGGCGTCGAGAAGGAGGTCGCGGTTCCGGCGTTCAAGGAAGAGAAGCAGATCATCAGTCTGGCGACCATCCAGTCGCCGCTGGGCAACCAGTTCCGCATCACCGGCCTCGATGGCCCGGGCGAGTCTTCCGAACTGGCCCTGCTGCTGCGTGCCGGCGGCCTGGCTGCACCGATGTACTTCGCCGAAGAACGCACCATCGGCCCGAGCCTGGGGGCGGACAACATCGCCAAGGGTGTCGATGCGTCGCTCTGGGGCATGCTCTTCGTATCGCTGTTCATCATCGTCATCTACCGTTTCTTCGGCGTGATCGCCACCGTTGCGCTGGCCTTCAACATGGTCATGCTGGTAGCGCTGATGTCGATCCTCGGCGCGACCCTGACCCTGCCGGGCATCGCCGGTATCGTGCTGACCATGGGCATGGCGGTGGACGCCAACGTGCTGATCTTCTCGCGGATACGCGAGGAGCTGGCCAATGGCATGTCGGTCCAGCGGGCGATCCACGAAGGCTTCAACCGTGCCTTCACCGCGATCCTCGACGCCAACCTGACCTCGCTGCTGGTCGGCGGCATCCTCTACGCCATGGGCACCGGCCCGGTGAAAGGATTTGCCGTGACCATGTCGCTCGGCATCATCACCTCGATGTTCACGGCCATCATGGTCACCCGCGCAATGGTCAACCTGATCTTCGGCGGGCGTGACTTCAAGAAGCTGTGGATCTAAGGGGACTGAGATGAATATCAAGATCGGTACCATCAACTTCATGGGCATCCGCAACATCGCGTTTGCCGTCACCCTGATCCTGACCGTCATCGCCCTGGGCAGCTGGTTCACCAAGGGCATCAACTTCGGCCTCGACTTCACCGGCGGTACGCTGATCGAGCTGACCTACGAACAACCGGCCGATCTCGGCAAGGTGCGTGGTCAACTGGTCGGCGCCGGCTACGAGGACGCCGTGGTGCAGAGCTTCGGCGACGCCCGCGACGTGCTGGTGCGGATGCCCAGCGAGGACCCGGAACTGGGCAAGAAGGTCGCTACCGCCTTGCAGCAGGCCGATACCGGCAACCCGGCGAACCTGAAGCGGGTCGAGTACGTCGGCCCGCAGGTGGGTGAAGAACTGCGCGACCAGGGCGGCCTCGGCATGCTCCTGGCGCTGGGCGGCATCCTGCTGTACGTCGGCTTCCGCTTCCAGTGGAAGTTCGCCCTCGGGGCGATCCTCTCGCTGGTGCACGATGCGATCATCGTGATGGGCGTGCTGTCGTTCTTCCAGGTGACCTTCGACCTGACCGTCCTCGCCGCTGTGCTGGCGGTGGTCGGTTACTCGCTGAACGACACCATCGTGATCTTCGACCGGGTGCGCGAGAACTTCCGCGTGCTGCGCAAGGCCAGTCTGATCGAGAACCTGAACATCTCCACCAGCCAGACCCTGTTGCGCACCATCGCCACCTCGGTCTCCACGCTGCTGGCCATCGCCGCGCTGCTGTTCTTCGGCGGCGACAACCTGTTCGGTTTCTCCATCGCCCTGTTCGTCGGTGTAATGGCGGGTACCTACTCGTCGATCTACATCGCCAACGTGGTCTTGATCTGGCTGAACCTGACCAGCGAGGACCTGATCCCGCCGCAGGCCAAGGACACCGTCGACGATCGCCCCTGAGGCGCTCTGGTTCGGCACTCCGGCGCCTGCCGGTCACTCGAGGACTCCCGCTTTTGGCGGGAGTTTTCGTATCTGCGCCAACGAAACGTTTGTCGGGAGCCTGGAACTTGGTGGTTTTTGCCCAGTCCTAGGCAAGGCAAAGGGCGAACATAGCCCGCATTGGATGAAAGCCAGGAGGTACATGTGAACAAGTCGATGCTCGTCGGGGCCGTTCTGGGTGCCGTAGGCGTGACCGCAGGTGGCGCGGTAGCCACCTATAGCCTGGTGGATCGCGGTCCCGACTACGCCGAGGTCGTCGCTGTCCAGCCGTTCAAGGAAACCATCAAGACGCCGCGCCAGGTCTGCAAGGACGTGGCCGTGACCCGCCAGCGTCCGGTCAAGGACCAGCACCAGATCGCCGGTACCGCCATCGGTGCGGTGGTCGGCGGCTTGCTGGGCAACCAGATCGGCGGCGGTACCGGCAAGAAGATCGCCACCGTGGCCGGCGCCGTCGGCGGCGGCTACGCCGGCAACAAGGTGCAGGAAGGCATGCAGGAGCGTGACACTTACACCACCACCGAAACCCGCTGCAGCACCGTGCACGACAGCAGCGAGAAGGTCGTCGGCTATGACGTGAAGTACATGCTCGACGGCAAGGCCGGGCAGATCCGCATGGAGCGCGATCCGGGCAGCCAGATCCCGGTCGACAAGAATGGCCGGCTGATCCTCAGCCAGGGCGAAACGCTGCGCTGAGCCTGACTGTCGCAATGATGCACAAGGGCGCCCGCGGGCGCCCTTGTGCATTTTCATGGAGATGAAAAACCCGGCGCGCCAGGCCGGGTTCTTCGTCAGCGGCGGATCAGCGCTTCAGCGACGGCGGCAGGTGCGGCTGGATGGTGGTCAGCAGTGCCTTGAAGCATTTGGTGTTGCCGGCGACGATGTGACCCTTCTCGAGGAATTCGTGGCTGCCGGTGAAGTCGCTCACCAGGCCGCCGGCTTCCTGTACCAGCAGGGCGCCTGCCGCCATGTCCCATTCGGACAGGCCGAATTCCCAGAAGGCGTCGTAGCGTCCGGCGGCGACGTAGGCCAGGTCTAGACTGGCGGCGCCGGCGCGGCGGATGCCGGCGGTCTGGCCGACCAGGCTGCGGAACATGTTCAGGTAGTTGTCGAGATTGTCGATCTGGTTGTCGCGGAACGGGAACCCGGTGCCGAGCAGGGCGCCTTCCAGGCTCTTGCGGCCGCTGACGCGCAGGCGGCGACCGTTGAGGGCGGCGCCGCGACCGCGGCTGGCGGTGAATTCTTCCTGGCGTACCGGGTCGAGGACCACGGCGTGCTCCAGGCGGCCCTTGTACTTGCAGGCGATGCTCACGGCGAAGTGCGGTACGCCATGGATGAAGTTGGTGGTGCCGTCCAGCGGATCGATCACCCAGAGGTAATCGGCGCCCTCGCCGCTGCCTTCGATGAAGCCGCCTTCCTCGCCCATGATCGCGTGAGTCGGATAGGCCTTGCGCAGCGCGGCGACGATGGTCTGCTCGGCGGCGCGATCGACTTCGGTCACGTAGTCCTTGGCATCCTTCTCGTTGACCGAGATGACATCCAGGCGTTCGATGGAGCGGAAAATCAGTTCACCGGCGCTGCGAGCGGCGCGCAGGGCGATATTCAGCATAGGCTGCATGGAGAGGTCACCTGGGTCGTTAAAGAAAGCCGGCCATTCTAGCAGAAACCGATGGCGTTTGAAGGGCGACCTGTCGGCCGCATGGTATAAAGCTGACCTCTGCTGTAGGATTTCACACCCTTCAGTAACTTGGCGTTGGAGAGCATCGGCGTTGCTCGACCGTATTCGTGTGGTGTTGGTCAACACCAGTCATCCCGGCAACATCGGCGGGGCGGCCCGTGCCATGAAGAACATGGGCCTGTCGCAACTGGTGCTGGTGCAGCCGGAAAGCTTTCCCCACGGCGACGCGGTGGCGCGGGCTTCCGGCGCCACCGACATCCTCGACGCCGCAAGGGTGGTGGACACCCTGGAAGAGGCCCTGAGCGGCTGCAGCGTGGTGCTCGGCACCAGCGCCCGCGACCGGCGGATTCCCTGGCCGCTGCTGGATCCGCGCGAGTGCGCGACGACCTGCCTGGAGCACCTGGAGGCGAATGGCGAGGTGGCCTTGGTATTCGGGCGCGAATATGCGGGTTTGACCAACGAAGAATTGCAGCGCTGCCAGTTCCATGTGCATATCCCCTCCGATCCCGAGTTCGGCTCGCTGAACCTGGCGGCCGCGGTCCAGGTGCTCACCTACGAGGTGCGCATGGCGTGGCTGGCGGCCCAGGGCAAGCCGACCAAGATGGAAAAGTTCGAGTCCACCTCGATGCTCAACACCGAGCTGGTGACGGCCGACGAGCTGGAACTCTATTACGCGCATCTGGAGAGGACGCTGATCGATATCGGCTTCCTCGATCCGGAGAAGCCGCGCCACCTGATGTCGCGGTTGCGGCGCCTGTATGGGCGCAGCGCGATCAGCAAGCTGGAAATGAATATCCTGCGCGGGATCCTGACCGAAACCCAGAAGGTGGCCCGAGGCCTGTCCTACAAGCGGAGTGACGACTGATGTTCGAACGTGTGCGTGAAGATATCCAAAGCGTATTCCACCGTGATCCGGCGGCTCGCAACGCACTCGAGGTCCTCACCTGTTATCCGGGCCTGCACGCCGTCTGGCTGCATCGGCTGGCCCACGGCTTGTGGACGTCCGGCTGGAAGTGGCTGGCGCGCCTGGTGTCCAATTTCGGCCGCTGGATGACCGGCATCGAGATCCACCCGGGGGCCAGGATCGGCCGGCGCTTCTTCATCGACCACGGCATGGGCATCGTCATCGGCGAAACCGCCGAGATCGGCGACGACGTCACCCTCTACCAGGGCGTCACCCTGGGCGGTACCACCTGGAACAAGGGCAAGCGCCACCCCACCCTCGGCAACAACGTGGTGGTCGGTGCCGGTGCCAAGGTGCTCGGCCCGTTCACCGTCGGCGAGGGCGCCAAGGTCGGCTCCAATGCCGTGGTGACCAAGGAAGTCCCGCCGGGTGCCACCGTGGTCGGCATTCCCGGGCGGATCATCATGCGCGAGGATACCGAGCAGCAGGCCAAGCGCCAGGCGATGGCGGAGAAACTCGGCTTCGATGCCTACGGGGTCAGCCAGGACATGCCGGACCCGGTGGCGCGTGCCATTGGTCAGTTGCTCGATCACCTGCAGGCCGTCGACGGCCGGCTCGAGGGCATGTGCCAGGCGCTCACCGCCCTGGGGAGCGACTACTGCGCGAAGGATCTGCCGGTATTGCGCGAGGAGGATTTCGCCGGGGTCAAGGACGAGGATGGCAATCCGGCCGCGTAATGCGCGGCCGGCGGCTTTCTGCTAGCATGTAGCGCCCTGAATTTGCCTAATCCTGAGTAATTTGATCGGTCTTATAGTTGACTTAATTACTCGGATAATAGCATAATCCGCGTCAACCCCGAATGATCCCGATGGGAAAAGCCCATGCGTCTGACCACCAAAGGCCGCTACGCCGTAACCGCCATGCTCGACCTGGCGCTGCATGCTCAGCAAGGTCCGGTCTCGCTGGCCGATATCTCCGAACGCCAAGGCATTTCCCTGTCCTATCTCGAACAGCTGTTCGCCAAGTTGCGCCGTGGCAACCTGGTGACCAGCGTGCGCGGCCCGGGCGGCGGCTACCAGCTGTCCCGCCATATGTCGGGCATCCATGTGGCGCAGGTGATCGACGCGGTCAACGAATCCGTCGACGCGACCCGCTGCCAGGGGCAGGGCGATTGCCACTCCGGCGATACCTGTCTGACCCACCACCTGTGGTGCGACCTCAGTTTGCAGATCCATGAGTTCCTCAGCGGCATCAGCCTGGCCGATCTGGTCAGCCGCCAGGAGGTCCAGGAGGTCGCGCTGCGCCAGGACGAACGCCGTTGCTCAGGCAAGACGCCTCGTCTCGACAAGATTGAAGCGTCCGCCATCGACTGAGCAGGGCGCCAGCCTGTAGGAGTTACCTGATGAAATTGCCGATCTACCTCGATTACTCCGCGACCACTCCCGTCGATCCCCGCGTCGCCCAGAAAATGAGCGAATGCCTGCTGATGGACGGCAACTTCGGCAACCCGGCTTCGCGTTCCCACGTGTTCGGCTGGAAAGCCGAGGAGGCCGTGGAGAACGCCCGTCGCCAGGTGGCCGAACTGGTCAACGCCGATCCCCGCGAGATCGTCTGGACCTCCGGCGCCACCGAGTCCGACAACCTGGCGATCAAGGGCGTTGCGCACTTCTACTCGGGCAAGGGCAAGCACATCATCACCTCGAAGATCGAGCACAAGGCGGTCCTCGACACCTGCCGCCAGCTGGAGCGCGAAGGTTTCGAAGTGACCTACCTGGAGCCGGGCGAAGATGGCCTGATCACTCCGGCACTGGTCGAGGCGGCGCTGCGTGACGACACCATCCTGGTCTCGGTCATGCACGTGAACAACGAGATCGGCACCGTCAACGACATCGCCGCCATCGGCGAGCTGACCCGCTCCCGCGGCGTGCTGTTCCACGTCGACGCCGCACAGTCGACCGGCAAGGTCGAGATCGACCTGGACAAGCTCAAGGTCGACCTGATGTCCTTCTCCGCGCACAAGACCTACGGCCCGAAAGGCATTGGCGCGCTCTACGTCCGGCGCAAGCCGCGCGTCCGCATCGAGGGCCAGATGCACGGCGGCGGCCATGAGCGCGGCATGCGTTCCGGCACCCTGGCCACCCACCAGATCGTCGGCATGGGCGAGGCGTTCCGCATCGCCAAGGAAGAAATGGCCCAGGAGAACGCCCGCGTGCTGGCGCTCCGCGACCGCTTCTTCGCGCAGATCGACGGCCTGGAAGAGCTCTACATCAACGGCAGCATGACCTCCCGCGTCCCGCACAACCTCAACGTCAGCTTCAACTACGTCGAGGGCGAGTCGCTGATCATGGCGCTCAAGGACCTCGCGGTCTCCTCCGGTTCGGCCTGTACCTCGGCGTCCCTGGAACCGTCCTACGTATTGCGCGCCCTGGGCCGCAACGACGAACTGGCGCATAGCTCCATCCGCTTCACCTTCGGTCGCTTCACCACCGAGGAAGAGATCGACTATGCCGCGAAGAAGGTGGTCGAGGCCGTTTCCAAGCTGCGCGAACTGTCGCCGCTGTGGGATATGTACAAAGAGGGCGTCGACCTGTCCCAGGTCGAATGGCAGGCGCACTGAGCGCCTCGTGCCCCGGAAAAACGTGAGGATTAGCCATGGCATATAGCGAAAAGGTCATCGACCACTACGAAAACCCGCGCAACGTCGGCAAGCTCGACGCTGCCGATCCCAACGTCGGCACCGGCATGGTCGGCGCGCCGGCCTGCGGCGACGTGATGCGCCTGCAGATCAAGGTCAACGAGCAGGGCGTGATCGAAGACGCCAAGTTCAAGACCTACGGTTGCGGTTCCGCGATCGCCTCCAGCTCCCTCGCCACCGAGTGGATGAAGGGCAAGACCCTGGACGAGGCGGAAACCATCAAGAACACCACCATCGCCGAAGAGCTGGCCCTGCCGCCGGTGAAGATCCACTGCTCCGTTCTCGCCGAAGACGCCATCAAGGCCGCCGTTCGCGACTACAAGCAGAAGAAGGGTTTGCTCTAAGCCGCTCGTGACGAGTAAGGAGTTGCAATGGCCATCAGCATGACCGAAGCCGCCGCCAAACACGTGCAGCGCTCCCTCGAGGGGCGCGGCAAGGGCGAGGGTATCCGTCTTGGCGTGCGCACCACTGGCTGTTCCGGGCTTGCCTATGTCCTCGAATTCGTCGATGAACTGGCGGCCGAGGACCTGGTCTTCGAGAACCATGGCGTGAAGGTCATCATCGACCCGAAAAGCCTGGTCTATCTCGATGGCACCGAGCTGGACTTCACTCGCGAAGGGCTCAACGAAGGCTTCAAGTTCAACAATCCCAACGTTCGTGGCGAATGCGGCTGCGGCGAAAGCTTCAACGTCTGAGGCCGGCGTGGGTAAACCCTGTCATTTCGCCCAGTTCGACCTGCAACCGGCTTTCCTGGTCGATCTCGACGAGCTCGGCCAGCGCTATCGCGAGTTGGTGCGCAGCGTCCATCCCGACCGTTTCGCCGACGCTCCCGAGCGCGAGCAGCGTCTCGCCCTGGAGCGCGCGGCGCAACTGAACGAGGCCTACCAGACCCTGAAGAGCGCTCCGCGCCGGGCCCTGTACCTGTTGACCCTGAGTGGTCACGAGTTGCCCTTGGAGGCTACGGTGCAGGATCCGGAGTTTCTCCTGCAGCAGATGCAGCTGCGCGAGGAACTGGAGGAGTTGCAGGACAGCGCCGACCTGGCCGGCGTGGCGACCTTCAAGCGTCGGCTCAAGGCCGCCCAGGCCGAGCTGGAGCGCGAGTTCGCCGCGTGCTGGGACGATGCGCAGCGCCGCGAAGAGGCCGAACGCCTGGTCCGTCGCATGCAGTTCCTCGACAAGCTCGCGCAGGAAGTGCGCCAGCTGGAAGAGCGACTCGACGATTAATCCCTGCGGCCCCCGGGTCGCACCCCATAGTTAAGACAGAGCATGGCCCTACTGCAGATCGCCGAGCCCGGTCAGAGTCCCAAGCCCCATGAGCGTCGCCTGGCGGTTGGGATCGACCTGGGTACCACCAATTCGCTGGTCGCCGCGGTGCGTAGCGGCGTCGCCGAGCCCTTGCCGGATGCGCAGGGGCGCCTGATCCTGCCTTCCGCGGTGCGTTATCACGCCGAGCGGGCGGAAGTGGGTGAGAGCGCCCGCGCGGCCGCCGCGAAGGATCCCTTCAATACCATCATTTCGGTCAAGCGTCTGATGGGGCGCGGCCTGGAGGACGTCAAGCAACTGGGCGAGCAATTGCCCTACCGCTTCCGCCAGGGCGAGTCGCACATGCCCTTCATCGAGACCGTACAGGGGTTGAAGAGTCCTGTGGAAGTCTCGGCGGACATCCTGCGTGAGCTGCGCCAGCGCGCCGAAACCACCCTCGGTGGCGAGCTGGTGGGTGCGGTGATCACTGTGCCGGCCTATTTCGACGACGCCCAGCGCCAGGCTACCAAGGATGCCGCGCGCCTGGCCGGACTGAACGTCCTGCGCCTGCTCAACGAGCCGACCGCCGCCGCCGTGGCCTACGGCCTGGACAAGGGCGCGGAAGGCCTGGTGGCCATCTACGACCTGGGTGGCGGAACCTTCGACATTTCCATCCTGCGCCTGACCCGCGGTGTCTTCGAAGTCCTGGCCACCGGCGGCGATACGGCCCTGGGCGGCGACGACTTCGACCATGCCATCGCTGGCTGGGTGATCGAGCAGGCTGGCCTTTCTGCCGATCTGGACCCGGGCAGCCAGCGGCAGTTGCTGCAAATCGCCTGTGCGGCCAAGGAGCGTCTTACCGACGAGGCGTCGGTCCGGGTCGCCTACGGCGACTGGAGCGGCGAGCTGAGCCGGGCGACGCTCGACGAGTTGATCGAGCCGTTCGTCGCTCGCAGCCTGAAGTCCTGTCGCCGAGCGGTGCGCGACTCCGGTGTCGATCTGGAAGAAATCCGCTCTGTGGTGATGGTCGGTGGCTCGACCCGCGTGCCCCGTGTGCGCACGGCGGTTGGCGAGTTGTTCGGCTGCGAGCCGCTGACCGATATCGATCCGGACCAAGTGGTCGCCATCGGCGCGGCCATCCAGGCCGATGCCCTGGCCGGCAACAAGCGCGGCGAGGAATTGCTGCTGCTGGACGTCATTCCGCTGTCGCTCGGCCTGGAAACCATGGGCGGGCTGATGGAGAAGGTGATTCCGCGCAATACCACCATCCCGGTGGCGCGCGCCCAGGAGTTCACCACCTACAAGGACGGCCAGACGGCCATGATGATCCACGTGCTGCAGGGCGAGCGCGAGCTGGTGAAGGATTGTCGTTCGCTGGCGCGCTTCGAGCTGCGCGGCATTCCGCCGATGGTGGCGGGCGCGGCGAAAATCCGGGTGACCTTCCAGGTCGACGCCGACGGCTTGCTCGGCGTGTCCGCACGCGAACTGAGTTCCGGCGTCGAGGCCAGCATCCAGGTCAAGCCGTCCTATGGGCTGACCGACGGCGAGATCGCGCGGATGCTCAAGGACTCCTTCGACTACGCCGGCGACGACAAGGCTGCCCGCGCCCTGCGCGAACAGCAGGTCGAGGCGCAGCGGCTGCTGGAGGCCGTGCAGTCGGCGCTGGACGTCGACGGCGAGCGGCTCCTGGACGAAGAGGAGCGCCTGGCCATCGCGGCGCAGATGGACACCTTGCGTGAACTGGCCGGTGGTAGCGACACCGCGGCCATCGAGAACCAGATCAAGCGCCTGTCCCAGGTGACCGACGCTTTCGCCGCACGGCGGATGGACGCGACCGTCAAGGCCGCGCTCTCCGGCCGCCGGCTCAACGAAATCGAGGAATAAGCGAAGATGCCGCAGATCGTGATTCTGCCCCATGCCGACCACTGCCCCGAGGGGGCGGTATTCGAGGCGAAGCCCGGCGAAACCATACTGGATGCCGCGTTGCGCAATGGCATCGAGATCGAGCATGCCTGTGAGAAATCCTGCGCCTGCACGACCTGCCACGTAATCGTCCGCGAAGGCCTCGACTCCATGGAGCCGTCCGACGAACTCGAAGACGACATGCTGGACAAGGCCTGGGGTCTGGAGCCCGATTCGCGGCTATCCTGCCAGGCAGTGGTGGCCGACGAAGACCTGGTGGTCGAGATTCCCAAGTACACCATCAACCAGGTGTCGGAAGGCCACTGAGCCCGGCGGTAGAGAGGAGCGTGCAATGAGCCTGAAATGGACCGATGTGCTGGAAATCGCCATCCAGCTCGACGAAAGCAAGCCGGAGGTCGATCCGCGATACGTCAACTTCGTCGATCTGCGGCGCTGGGTGGTGGAACTTCCAGAGTTCTCCGACGATCCTCAGCGTAGCGGGGAGAAAGTCCTGGAGGCCATCCAGGCCGCCTGGATCGAGGAACGGGACTAGCCATAGGCCCGCCCTACGCATTTGCCGGGAACCCGCGTATAATTCGCGGGTTTTATTTTAGGTAAGGCCTGAAATCGCCCGCGGGCGCATTCCAGGCTAGGCGCGCCGGGCCCGATGCCAGGCGCAGCCACGCTGATTCCGGCCCTTTCGGGCCGTTTTCGTCAGCGTCCTGAACGAATCACGGCGTCCCGCCCCGCTGGCGGGGCCGCCCATGCTAGACAACCTTGTTTCGGAGTTTTACCAATGGCACTGCAACGCACCCTGTCCATCATCAAGCCGGACGCCGTTTCCAAGAACGTGATCGGCGAAATCCTGACCCGCTTCGAGAAAGCCGGCCTGCGCGTCGTCGCCGCTAAAATGGTTCAGCTGTCCGAGCGTGAAGCCGGCGGCTTCTATGCCGAGCACAAAGAGCGTCCGTTCTTCAAGGACCTGGTTTCCTTCATGACTTCCGGTCCGGTTGTAGTCCAGGTCCTGGAAGGCGAGGACGCCATCGCCAAGAACCGCGAGCTGATGGGCGCCACCGATCCGAAGAAAGCCGACGCCGGTACCATCCGCGCCGACTTCGCCGTCTCCATCGACGAGAACGCCGTCCACGGTTCCGATTCCGAAGCTTCCGCCGCTCGCGAGATCGCCTACTTCTTCGCGGCTACCGAAGTCTGCGAGCGCATTCGCTGATCGAGCGTGGGTGAGGGTGAAGCCATGACAACGACCACCGCCGGCAAGGTGAACCTGCTGGGCCTGACCCAGCCGCAGCTGGAACAGTTCTTCGAGTCCATCGGCGAGAAGCGTTTCCGGGCCGGCCAGGTCATGAAGTGGATTCACCACTTTGGCGTCGACGATTTCGACGCCATGACCAACGTCGGCAAGGCCTTGCGCGAAAAGCTCAAGGCCTCAGCCGAGATACGCGGTCCCGAGATCGTCAGCCAGGACATCTCCGCCGACGGCACCCGCAAGTGGGTGGTCCGGGTGGCGTCCGGCAGTTGCGTCGAGACCGTGTACATCCCCCAGGGCGGACGCGGCACCCTGTGCGTGTCCTCCCAGGCGGGCTGCGCCCTGGATTGCAGTTTCTGCTCCACCGGCAAGCAGGGTTTCAACAGCGACCTCACCGCCGCCGAGGTGATCGGCCAGGTGTGGATCGCCAACAAGTCGTTCGGTACCGTTCCGGCCAAGATCGACCGCGCCATCACCAATGTCGTGATGATGGGCATGGGCGAGCCGCTGCTGAACTTCGACAACGTGGTCGCCGCCATGAACATCATGATGGACGACCTCGGCTACGGTATTTCCAAGCGCAAGGTGACCCTGTCCACCTCCGGCGTGGTGCCGATGATCGACAAGCTCGGCGAGGTGATCGACGTGTCCCTGGCCCTGTCGCTGCACGCACCGAACGACGAGTTGCGCAACAAGCTGGTGCCGATCAACAAGAAGTATCCGCTGGGCATGCTGCTGGATGCCTGCCGCCGGTATATTTCCCGGCTCGGCGAGAAGCGCGTGCTGACCGTCGAGTACACCCTGCTCAAGGATGTCAACGATCAGCCCGAGCATGCTGAGCAGATGATCGCATTGCTGAAAGACACGCCTTGCAAGATCAACCTGATTCCGTTTAATCCATTCCCGCACTCCGGCTACGAGCGCCCGAGCAACAATGCCATCCGGCGTTTCCAGGACATGTTGCACAAGGGCGGCTTCAACGTGACCGTGCGTACCACCCGCGGCGACGACATCGACGCAGCCTGTGGCCAGCTGGTCGGCCAGGTCATGGATCGTACCCGCCGGAGCGAACGTTATATTGCCGTGCGCCAACTGGCCGAGTCCGAGTCGGCGGCGAATCGAAATTGAGTGAGAGGAGGGTTCCGATGACTGTACGCGCCGCGCTGGTGTTCCTGTTGGCAGTTGGGCTGACAGGCTGCGTGACGAGCGGAGATCAGAATCCCCTGAAAACCGACAAGGGCCGTGACGAGGCGCGCGATGCCTATATCCAACTCGGCCTCGGCTATCTCCAGCGGGGGAACACCGAGCAGGCCAAGGTGCCGCTGCGCAAGGCCCTCGAGATCGACCCTTCCAGCGCCGACGCGCATGCCGCGCTGGCGGTGGTGTTCCAGACCGAGATGGAGCCCAAGCTGGCCGACGAGGAGTACCGCAAGGCGCTCGCCAGCGATAGCCGCAATGCCCGGGTACTGAACAACTACGGCGGTTTCCTCTACGAGCAGAAGCGCTACGAGGAGGCCTACCAGCGTCTCCTGGAGGCCAGCCAGGACACCCTCTATCCCGAGCGCTCGCGGGTCTTCGAGAACCTCGGCCTAGTTTCGCTGCAAATGAAGAAACCGGCCCAGGCCAAGGAGTACTTCGAGAAATCCCTGCGTCTGAACCGTAACCAGCCCAGCGTCGCGCTGGAGATGGCCGACCTGCTCTACAAGGAGCGCGAGTACGTGCCGGCTCGCCAGTACTATGATCTCTTTGCCCAGGGCGGCGGGCAGAACGCCCGCAGCCTGTTGCTGGGCATTCGTCTCGCGAAGGTCTTCGAGGACCGCGACACGGCCGCCAGCTATGGCCTGCAGTTGAAACGCCTGTACCCAGGCTCTCCCGAATATCAGGAATTCCAGGCGGAAAAATGATGAAAGCTCCGCAGCCCGAAGTCGTAGCCACCGCTTCCCGTCAGAACCCCGGGGAAACCCTGCGCCAGGCGCGCGAGCAGAAGGGTTTGTCGTTGTCGCAGGTGGCCGGGCAACTGAACCTGACCGAGAATTCGCTGCGTCAGCTGGAAAACGGCGCGTTCGACAAGCTGCCGGGGCACACCTTCTCGCGCGGCTACATCCGCGCCTACGCCAAGCTCATGGGCCTCGACCAGGCCGAGCTGGTCAACAGCTTCGACCATTTCACCGGCACCAATGCCAGCGGCAGCACCGTACAGAGCCTGGGACGGGTCGCCGAGCCGGTGCGCCTGTCGCGCAACGTGCTGCGTATCGTCAGTCTGTTACTGCTCGCCCTGCTGATCGGCTTCGGCTACTTCTGGTGGCAGGAGCATTCCGCGCGCACGCCGGAAACCGCCGGTCTGAGCCTCGAGCATGTCGAAGTGGAAAGCGCCGACGGCACCACCGAGATCCATACCCTGGACGAGCCTGAAGACCAGGCGGTGATCGAAGCGCAGAAGGAAGGCGAGCAAGCGCCCGCCGAGGTTTCTCCGGAAGTCGCCGCCCAGGCCGAGGGTTCGCCGCCGGTGGCGAGCGAGGGCGCGCAGGTTCCCGCCGCTCCGGCACAGGGCACCCCCGCCGCGCCCCAGCAGCCCGTTACCGCCGCGCCTGCCGGCACGGCTCCCGCTCCCGGTACTGCTCCAGCCGTTCCGGCGACGGCCAGTCCGGCTGCCCCGCCAGCGCCGAGCGAACCTGCCGCCGCGCCCGTGGTGGCCGGCGAGGGCCAGGGGGTGGTCAAGGTACAGTTCGTCGCCGATTGCTGGACCCAGGTCACCGACGCCAACGGCAAGGTCCTGGTCAGCGCGCTGAAGCGCAAGGGCGACAGCCTGGAACTGGCCGGCAAGGCCCCGCTGGAGCTGCGCCTCGGTTTCGCTCGCGGCGCCCAGGTCAGCTACAACGGCCAGCCGGTGGACGTGACCCCCTTCGTCCGCGGCGAAACGGCCCGTCTGAAGGTAGGACAATGAGCATTCATAGCGCTTCTCCGATCATTCGCCGCAAGTCTCGGAAAATCTGGGTCGGCAACGTCCCGGTGGGCGGCGATGCGCCGATCGCCGTGCAGAGCATGACCAACACCGAGACCTGCGACGTCGCTGCCACCGTCGCGCAGATCCGCCGCCTGGAAGATGCCGGCGCGGACATCGTGCGGGTTTCCGTCCCCGACATGGACGCCGCCGAGGCGTTCGGCAAGATCAAGCAGCAGGTCAACGTGCCGCTGGTCGCCGACATCCACTTCGACTATCGCATCGCCCTGCGCGTCGCCGAGCTGGGAGTGGACTGCCTGCGCATCAATCCGGGCAACATCGGTCGCGAGGACCGGGTCAAGGCCGTGGTCGACGCCGCGCGCGAGCGCAACATCCCGATCCGTATCGGCGTCAATGCCGGTTCGCTGGAAAAGGACCTGCAGAAGAAATACGGCGAACCGACCCCGGAAGCCCTGCTCGAATCGGCCATGCGCCACGTCGATCATCTCGACAAGCTGGACTTCCAGAACTTCAAGGTCAGCGTCAAGGCCTCCGACGTCTTCATGGCCGTCGCCGCCTATCGCCTGCTGGCCAGGCAGATCGAGCAGCCCCTGCACCTGGGCATCACCGAGGCCGGCGGCCTGCGCTCCGGCACGGTGAAGTCGGCGGTGGGGCTGGGCATGCTCCTGGCCGAGGGAATCGGCGACACCATCCGGATTTCCCTGGCTGCCGATCCGGTCGAGGAGATCAAGGTCGGTTTCGACATCCTCAAGTCCCTGCACCTGCGCTCCCGTGGCATCAACTTCATCGCCTGCCCGAGCTGTTCGCGGCAGAACTTCGACGTGGTGAAGACCATGAACGAGCTGGAAGGGCGCCTGGAGGACCTGCTGGTACCGATGGACGTGGCCGTGATCGGTTGCGTCGTCAACGGTCCGGGCGAAGCCAAGGAGGCCCATGTCGGCCTCACCGGCGGCACTCCGAACCTGGTGTATATCGACGGCAAGCCGTCGCAGAAACTGACCAACGACAACCTGGTGGACGAGCTGGAACGGCTGATCCGCCAGAAGGCGGCCGAGAAGGCCGAAGCCGATGCGAGCCTGATCGCCCGCGGCTGACCCGTTTAAGGACCCTACGTGAGCAAGTCCCTGCAAGCCATTCGTGGCATGAACGACATCCTGCCGGAGCAGACTCCGGCCTGGCGCTATCTGGAACGCACCTTCGCCGGCCTGCTGGACGGCTACGGCTACAGCGAGATCCGCCTGCCCATCCTCGAGTTCACCGAACTCTTCGCCCGCGGCATCGGCGAAGGCACCGACGTGGTCGACAAGGAGATGTACACCTTCCTCGACCGCAACGGCGAATCCCTGACCATGCGTCCGGAAGGTACCGCCGGTTGCGTGCGCGCCGTGCTGGAGCACGGCCTGAGCGGCGGTGGCCAGGTGCAGAAGCTCTGGTACACCGGGCCGATGTTCCGTTACGAGAAACCGCAGAAAGGTCGCTACCGGCAGTTCCACCAGATCGGCGTGGAAGTCTTCAACCTGCCCGGTCCGGACATCGACGCCGAGTTGATCATCCTCACCTGGCGCCTGTGGCAGAAGCTCGGCATGGCCGACGCGGTGACCCTGCAGCTCAACACCCTCGGTTCCAGCGAGGCCCGCGCACGCTATCGCGAGGCCCTGGTGGCCTATCTGCAGGAGCGCTTCGAGCAACTCGACGAAGACAGCCAGCGGCGCATGACCACCAATCCGCTGCGAATCCTCGACAGCAAGGTGGAGAGCACCCAGGCGTTGCTGGTCGGCGCGCCGACCCTGCACGACTATCTCGATGAAGAATCGATCGCCCACTTCGAGGGTCTCAAGGCCCGCCTGGATGCTGTCGGACTGCGCTACGAAATCAACCAGAAGCTGGTGCGCGGCCTGGACTATTACTGCCGCACGGCTTTCGAGTGGGTCACCGACAAGCTTGGCGCCCAGGGCACCGTTTGCGGCGGTGGCCGCTACGACGGGCTGGTCAGCCAGTTCGGCGGCAAGCCGACCCCGGGCGTCGGTTTCGCCATGGGCGTGGAACGCCTGGTGCTGCTGCTGGAAACCTTGGGGGTGATCCCCGCCGAACTGAACCGTCCGGCCGACCTCTACGTCTGCGCCTTCGGCGAACCGGCCGAGCTGGCCGCCCTGACCCTGGCCGAACAGTTGCGCAGCGCCATTCCCGGCATACGCCTGCTGGTCAACGCCGGCGCCGGTAGCTTCAAGAGCCAGTTCAAGAAGGCCGACAAGAGCGGCGCGCGCTTTGCCCTGATCCTCGGGGAGGACGAGGTGGCCAATCGCGTGGTAGGTTTCAAGCCCCTGCGTGACGAGGGCGAGCAACAAAGCATTGCCTGGGATGCTCTGCCCGAGCACCTGGCAGCCTGTCTGGCACAGGCTTGAGAACATAAAGAATAGGAGTGATTGGGGTGACATCGCGTACCGAAGACGAAGACCTGGCGCAGATCAAGGACTGGTGGCAGCGCAACGGCAAGCCCCTGGTCACCGGCGGCATCCTCGCGCTGGCAGTGGTATTCGGCTGGCAGGCCTGGCAGAAGTACCAGACCAACCAGGCGCAGGGCGCCTCGATCGTCTACCAGCAACTGATCGAAACCGCGCTGAATCCGGCCGGCCAGCCGGATCCGGCGAAGGTGGCGGAGCTGGCCGGCAAGCTGAAGAGCGAGTTCGGCGGCACCCATTATGCCCAGTACGGCAGCCTGTTCGTGGCCAAGGTCGCGGTCGACAGCGGCAAGCTGGATGACGCCGTTGCCGAGCTGAAGGCGGTCATGGACAAGCCGGCCGACGCCACCCTCGGCGAACTGGCGCGGCAGCGCCTGGCCCGGGTCCTGGCGGCCCAGGGCAAGGTCGAGGAAGGCCTGAAGCTGCTCGATGGCGACGCCGACAAGGCCTACCTCTCTACCCGCGAGGAGCTCAAGGGCGACCTGCTGGTGCAGCTCAAGCGCACCGACGAGGCCCGCGCGGCCTACGAGAAAGCCAAGCAGTCGCTGCCCGAAGACGGTGCCGGCGATGCCCTGCAGATCAAGCTCGACGACCTGTCCAAGGGAGAGGCCTGAGATGGTGCAATGGAAACACGCGGCGCTGCTCGCCCTGGCCCTGGCGGTCGTGGGTTGCAGCAGCAACAGCAAGAAGGAACTCCCGCCCGCCGAGCTGACCGACTTCAAAGAGGAAGTCGTGTTGAGCAAGCAGTGGAGCCGCTCGGTCGGTGATGGCCAGGGCGACCTGTACAACCTGCTCGAACCGGCCGTCGATGGTTCCACCATCTACGCCGCGTCCGCCGAAGGGCGGGTGATGGCGATCCAGCGCGAAACCGGCGACGTGCTCTGGAAGAAGGACCTGGAACGTCCGGTTTCCGGTGGTGTCGGCGTCGGCTACGGCCTGGTGCTGGTGGGTACCCTGCGCGGTGACGTGATCGCCCTCGACGAAGCCACCGGCAAGAAGAAGTGGACCAAGCGAGTCAACAGCGAAGTGCTGTCGGCGCCGGCCACCAACGGCGACGTGGTGGTGGTGCAGACCCAGGACGACAAGCTGATCGGCCTCGATGCGGCCAGCGGCGACCAGCGCTGGATCTACGAAAGCACCGTGCCGGTGCTGACCCTGCGCGGCACCGGCGCGCCGCTGATCGCCGGCAACATGGCCCTGGCTGGCCTGGCCAGCGGCAAGGTGGTGGCGGTCGACGTACAGCGCGGCCTGCCGATCTGGGAGCAGCGGGTAGCGATTCCCCAGGGGCGTTCCGAACTGGATCGCGTGGTGGACATCGACGGCGGCCTCCTGCTGTCCGGCGACACCCTCTACGTGGTCAGCTACCAGGGCCGTGCCGCGGCGCTGGACGTGAACAGCGGCCGCCTGCTCTGGCAGCGCGAAGCGTCGAGCTACGTCGGCGTCGCCGAAGGCTTCGGCAATATCTACGTCAGCCAGGCCAGCGGTTCGGTGGAAGGCCTGGATTCGCGCGGCGCCTCTTCGCTGTGGAACAACGACGCCCTGGCGCGTCGCCAACTGTCGGCTCCGGCGGTGTTCTCCAGCAACGTGGTGGTCGGCGACCTGGAAGGCTACGTGCACCTGCTGAGCCAGGTGGACGGTCGCTTCGTCGGTCGCGAGCGGGTCGACAGCGATGGCGTGCGGGTTCGTCCGCTGGTGGTCGGGAGCTGGATGTACGTGTTCGGCAACGGTGGCAAGCTCGTCGCCTACACCATCCGCTAGACTGGGTTTCAAGTGTCCGGCCGCTGCCGTCCGACGTCAGCGGCCTTTGTGTTTTCTGAATTCTCGTGGAGAGCCGCATGGTTCCCGTTATTGCCCTGGTGGGTCGCCCGAACGTCGGCAAGTCCACTCTGTTCAACCGCCTGACCAAGTCGCGCGACGCCATCGTGGCGGAGTACGCAGGCCTGACCCGCGATCGCCAGTACGGCGAGGCGCGCTGGCAGGGCCGCACCTATATCGTCATCGATACCGGAGGCATCTCCGGCGATGAGGAAGGCATCGATGCGAAAATGGCCGAGCAATCGTTGCAGGCCATCGAGGAGGCGGATGCCGTCCTGTTCCTGGTCGATTCGCGCGCCGGCATGACCGCCGCCGACCAGATGATCGCCGAGCACCTGCGCAAGCGGAACAAGCGCAGCTTCCTGATCGCCAACAAGGTCGACACCATCGATCCCGATCTCGCTCGTGCCGAGTTCAGCCCGCTGGGCCTGGGCGATGCGCTGCCGATCGCCGCCGCCCACGGTCGCGGCATCAACCATATGCTGCAGGAAGCCCTGGGGATCTTCCCCAAGGACAACGCGGAGGAAGAAGGCGAGGGCGAGCCGGCGAGCGAAGAGGTCGCCGAAGGCGAGGAACCGACCCGGATTCCCGGTCCCAGCGAGAAGGACGGGATCAAGATCGCCATCATCGGCCGGCCCAACGTGGGCAAGTCGACCCTGGTCAACCGCATGCTCGGCGAAGAGCGGGTGATCGTCTACGACCAGGCCGGCACCACCCGCGACAGCATCTACATCCCGTTCGAGCGCAACGAGGAGAAGTACACCCTGATCGACACCGCTGGCGTGCGGCGTCGCGGCAAGATCTTCGAGGCGGTGGAAAAGTTCTCGGTGGTGAAGACCCTCCAGGCGATCCAGGACGCCAACGTGGTGATCTTCGTCATGGACGCCCGCGAAGGGGTGGTCGAGCACGACCTCAACCTGCTCGGCTTCGTCCTCGAGACCGGCCGTGCCCTGGTCATCGCCCTGAACAAGTGGGATGGCATGGAGGCGGCCGAGCGTGACTACGTGAAGACCGAACTGGAGCGGCGCCTGCTGTTCGTCGACTTCGCCGACATCCATTTCATTTCGGCCCTGCATGGCACCGGCGTCGGCCATCTCTACAAGTCGGTCCAGGAGTCCTTCCGTTCGGCGGTGACCCGCTGGCCGACCAGCCGCCTGACCAGCATCCTCGAGGACGCCGTGCAGGTGCACCAGCCGCCGATGGTCAACGGTCGCCGGATCAAGCTGCGCTACGCCCACCTGGGCGGCGCCAACCCGCCGCTGATCGTGATCCACGGCAACCAGGTGGACGCGGTGCCGAAGGCCTATACCCGCTACCTGGAGAAGACCTACCGGCGGGTATTGAAGTTGGTCGGTACGCCGATCCGCATCGAGTACAAGGGCGGCGAGAACCCCTACGAGGGCAAGAAGAACTCGCTGACCGCGCGCCAGGTCAACAAGAAGCGCCGGCTGATGTCGCACCACAAGAAAGCCGAGAAGAAGAAGAAGGACAAGCGCCGCTGAGGGTGGCGTTTCCTTCGTCGAAAGGCCCGGCGGGTATCCCTGTCGGGCCTTTTTCATTGGCCGCGGCTGTAGAGCCAGGCCGCCGGCGTTGACCGCCGATTCCCTGTCGTAGCGACGAATGATCGCGAGGCGGTTGTTCGTCCTGCGCCATCGCCTGGCGCATATTCCCCTCTGACCTGAAGCGGCCACGGTTTTTTCTAAGGCGTGCCCCTGCAGCGTCGCTCCCGGATCGGCTATCCTGCCCTGCCACCCGTCTGGCCGGGCTGTCGTCCGGCGAGTCTCTGCAGGAAGTCCCGATGATTCAGAGCAAGCTGCCGAATGTCGGCACCACCATCTTCACCCGCATGTCGCAACTGGCCGCCGAGTGTGGCGCGATCAACCTCTCCCAGGGCTTTCCCGATTTCGACGGTCCGCCGGAGCTGCGCGAGGCGGTAGGCCGGCATATCGCCGCCGGGCACAACCAGTACGCGCCGATGACCGGCTTGCCGGCCCTGCGCGAGCAGGTGGCGAAGAAGATCGAGCAGTTCTATGGACGCCGGGTGAGCGCCGACAGCGAGGTGACCATCACGCCGGGGGCGACCGAGGCGATCTTCAGCGCGATCCAGGCGCTGGTCCATCCGGGCGACGAAGTGGTGGTACTCGACCCGTCCTACGACAGCTACGAACCCTCCGTGCAACTCGCCGGCGGGCGTTGCGTGCACGTGCCGCTGGCGCTGCCGGACTTCTCCATCGACTGGCAGCGCATGGCCGAGGCCATCGGGCCGCGTACCCGGCTGGTCATCATCAATACCCCGCACAACCCCAGCGGCGCGCTGATCAACCGCGAGGAACTGGACCGCCTGGCCGCGCTGATTCGCGACCGGGATATCTACCTGATCAGCGACGAGGTCTACGAGCACCTGGTGTTCGACGGTGTCGCCCATACCAGCGTGCTGTCCCACGACGAGTTGTATCCGCGCTCCTTCGTGGTCAGCTCGTTCGGCAAGACCTACCACGTCACCGGCTGGAAGACCGGCTACGTGGTCGCGCCGCCGGCGCTCAGCGCGGAGCTGCGCAAGGTCCACCAGTACGTCAACTTCTGTGGCGTCACGCCGCTGCAATGGGCATTGGCGGACTACATGGCCGGCCATCCCGAACATTTGCGGCAATTGCCCGGTTTCTACCAGGCCAAGCGCGACCTGTTCTGCGACCTGCTGCTGGACTCTCGCTTCCGTTTCACCCGTGCGCCGGGCACCTACTTCCAGTGCGTGGACTATTCGGCCGTCCGTCCGGACCTGGACGACGTGGCCATGGCCGAGTGGCTGACCCGCGAACACGGAGTGGCGGCGATCCCGGTTTCGGTGTTTTATGAAAAGGCGCCGGACGCCATGCGGCTGGTCCGGTTCTGTTACGCCAAACGCGAGGAGACGCTGCGTCAGGCAGCGGAAAAGCTATGCGCGATCTGACGGTTCTGCCGGACCTGGACATCGCCCTGGTCCAATCCTCCCTGGCCTGGCACGACGCCCAGGCCAACCGCGAGCATTTCGCCGCCCTGCTGGAGAGCGCCGCCGGCGCCGACCTGGTGGTCCTCCCGGAGATGTTCACCACGGGTTTCAGCATGGCTTCGGCCGAGCAGGCCGAGCCCGAGCTGGGGCCGACCCATGCCTGGCTGCTGGAGCAGGCCCGGCGCCTTGGTGCGGTGGTCACCGGCAGCCTGATCGTCCAGCTCGCCGACGGCAGCCATCGCAACCGCCTGCTCTGGGCGCGTCCGGACGGCGAGATGCTGCACTACGACAAGCGCCATCTGTTCCGCATGGCCGGCGAACACGAGCACTACAGTCCCGGCGAACGCCAGGAACTGTTCGAACTCAAGGGCTGGCGGGTGCGCCCGTTGATCTGCTACGACCTGCGTTTCCCGGTGTGGAGCCGCGACCCGCACGACACCGACCTGTTGCTCTACACCGCCAACTGGCCTGCGCCTCGTCGACAGCACTGGAACCGCCTGCTGCCGGCGCGGGCGATCGAGAACCTTTGCTACGTGGTGGCGGTGAACCGTATCGGCGAAGACGGCAACGCCTTGCGCTACGCTGGGGATAGCCAGGTCCTGGACTTCCAGGGCGACAGCCTGTTCAACGCGGCGGACGCCGACGGCGTGTTCCGCGTCCGGCTGGACGCGGCGGCACTGGCGGCCTATCGCCAGCGTTTCCCGGCCTACATGGACGCGGATCGCTTCGAAATCCATCCTTGAGTGCCGGAACGTCCGCTTCCGGTCGATGTCCGAGGCCATGACCCGGCGCTGCGCATGATGGCGCAGTGCCGGGAATGGAGTTACCCGTATCCCGCGGCGCCGCGCCGTGGGCATCAGATCAGGAGGAAGACCAATGGGACTGCTCGATTCGATTCTCGGTTCGGCGCTGGGTGGCTCTGAAGGACAGGGAGGTGCTCGCGATCCGAAAGTGGCCCTGTTGATCGGGCTGGTGACCATGCTGATGTCGCGCCAGGGCGGTGCGGCACAGGGCGGTGGCGATGGCGGTGGTCTGCTCGGTTCGCTGGGCAGCATCCTTGGTAGCGCCGGCGGTGGGGCTGCGAGCGGCGGGCTGGGTGGTGTCCTCGGCGATCTGCTCGGTGGCGCCGCGGGCGGTGCCGGGCAGGCGGCGCCGGGCGTGGAGGCCGGCTCACTGGGCGGACTCGGCGGGTTGTTCCAGATGCTCCAGAACGCAGGCCTGGGCGATGCCCTGAATTCCTGGATCGGCGGTGGGCCGAACCAGTCGGTGTCGGCGGCGGACATTTCCCGGGTCTTCGGCGACGGTCAATTGCAGCAACTGGCGGACTCCGCCGGAGTCAGCCAGGGCGAGGCGGCCGAACACCTGAGCAGCCTGCTGCCGGAACTGGTCAACAAGCTGACGCCGGACGGCCAGGCGCCGCAGGGCGACCTGGACATCGGTTCGCTGCTGGCGCGCTTCAGCTAAGGTTTTCCCGTCGATGCGGAGCGGATAGCCGCGATACGGTTATCCGCTCCACTCAACGGGGCGAGGCCGCCCTCGACGGCAGGTCGGTCAATAGGCGCTGGCGCTGTCCAGGCGGTGGATCGCCTGTTCGTCGAGCTTCAGGTGGGTGGCGGCGATCAGGTCGTCGAGCTGTTCCAGGCTGGTGGCGCTGGCGATCGGCGCGGTCACCGTCGGGCGAGCGATGAGCCAGGCCAGGGCGACCTGGGTCGGGTTGGCGTTGTACTGCTCGGCCACTTCGTCGAGCGCCGCGAGGATGGCCACGCCGCGCTCGTTGAGATAACCCTTCACCTTCTCTCCCCGGGCTCGCCCGGCGGTGTCGGCCTGGTTGCGGTACTTGCCGCTGAGGAAGCCGCTGGCCAGCGAGTAGTAGCTGATCACCCCGATACCGAGTTCTTCCACCGTCGGCTCCAGGTTGGTCTCGTAGTCGGCGCGATCGTACAGGTTGTATTCGGGTTGCAGGCTCTGGTAGCTCGGCAGGTTAAGCCGGGCGCTGACCTGGCGCGCTTCGAGGAGGCGCCGGGCGTCGTAGTTGGAGGCGCCGATGACCCGTACCTTGCCTTTCTTGATCAGTTCGCCATAGGTGGAAAGGGTTTCCTCCAGGTCGGTGTGGGGATCGTCGGTGTGCGACTGGTAGAGGTCCAGGTAGTCGGTCTGCAGGCGTCGTAGCGAGCGCTCCAGGGCCTGCTCGATATAGGCGGCGGAGAGGCCTTTGTGGCCATTGCCCATGTCCATCCCGACCTTGCTGGCGATCACCACGCGGTCGCGTTTGCCGGTGCGTTTCAGCCACTTGCCGATGAGGGTTTCCGACTCGCCGCCCTGGTGCCCGGGAACCCAGCGCGAATAGACGTCGGCGGTGTCGATGCAGTTCAGGCCGGCGTCGAGCAGGGCGTCCAGCAGCCTGAAGGAGGTGCTTTCGTCGGCAGTCCAGCCGAAGACGTTGCCGCCGAATACCAGTGCCGGTATCTCCAGGCCGGAGTTGCCGAGTTTGCGTGTGGTCATGCGTCATCCCTCCTGAGTGCGGTCCTGTGTGGGCGCTTTCGTTCGCACGTCTTGCTGTGACTCCCGGCGGGCGCGGAATGTTCAGCCGGCGCGCGGCGTCCTATAGACTCTGCCGGTTGCCGGGATTTTCCAATGCCGGCCCTGGTAAAGCTTCAGTAAAGATCCGCAGGGAGCACACGCATGAACAGCGACACCGAGAATCCGTTCCGCCCGCCGGAGGCCCGCCTGGACGAGCCTGACGCCACCCATGTCGAGCCGTTGTACAGGCTTTCCGCGATCGGTCTGGGTACCTTCATCGGCACGCCCCTGGCCGGCGCCTTCCTCGCGGCGGTGAATCTCCGTCGCCTGGGACGGGCGCAGGAAGTCGGGAAAACCTGGCTGGTCGGCCTCGGTCTGTTCGTCCTGCTGCCGGTCCTGGGCGCGATACTGCCGGAGAACATCCCCTCGATCGGCTTCACGGTGGCGCAGATATTCGGCATGGTCTACTACGCCAAATCAGCCTTCGGTCCGGCCCTGGACAGCCACAAGGCAGCGGGCGGAGCGTTCATTTCCAACTGGCGGGCGGCGGGGATCGGCCTGCTGTTCATGTTGGTGGTCCTGTCGGTAGCGATCCCGGTGGTGATGCTGGTGGTGTGAGGGGCAGCCCGCGCTTTGCCTTATCATGAGTTCTTTATCCGCGATGACTGGCCATGACTACACAACGCTACCTGCTCGATGAACTGGAAACCGCCGACATGCTCGAGATCGACGGTCTGCACGCCTGGCGCTTCGAACTCAACGAGAACCTGCTGGACCAGGCGGACCTGGCGGCGGAAGCCGACCAGCCGTTCGCCAGCGAAGACTGGGTGCTGGCGGTGGAAAGCCTGGATGGACGCACCCGTCGCGAGTGGCGTTTTTCCTACAACGCGGTGATGGAAGCCGAGCCCCAGGCCGATGGCGAGTCCTGGCGCCTGACCACAGGGGAGGGGGCGTACCAGCTCCGTTGCCTGGGAGCGGTCAGCGCCAGCGGCGAGGATGAGTGAAGCGACTCAGCTGAAAGATGCCCATGAAAAAAGGGAGCCGCCTGGCTCCCTTTTTTCCTTCCGTGCCGGTCAGGCCGCCTTGGCCTCGGCCTGGGTCACCGCGCGGTTCAGCGCGCTGAACAGGGCGCGGAAGCTGGCGGTGGTGATGTTCTCGTCGATGCCGATGCCGTGCAGCGGGCGCTGGCCCTCCAGGCGGATCTCGATATAGGCCGCGGCCTTGGCATTGGCGCCGGCACCGATGGCGTGCTCATGGTAGTCCATGATTTCCGCCTTGACCGGCAGGGCGGCCACCAAGGCTTCCAGCGGTCCCTTGCCGATCCCGCGCCAGTGCTGCTTCTCGCCGTCGAAGGAGACTTCCAGGTCGACGGCGCTGGTGCCGTTCTCTTCCTGCAGGCGATGGCTGGCGAGGACGTAGGGCGAGGTCGCCTTGAGGTATTCGTTTTCCAGCAGCGAGTAGATCTGTTGTGCGGTCATTTCCAGGCCGAGACGGTCGGTCTCGCCTTGCACTACCTGGCTGAACTCGATCTGCATGCGCCGCGGCAGGCTGATGCCGTACTCCTGTTCGAGCAGGAAGGTGATGCCGCCCTTGCCGGACTGGCTGTTGACCCGGATCACCGCTTCGTAGTCGCGGCCGATGTCGGCCGGATCGATCGGCAGGTATGGCACTTCCCAGATCGCGTCTTCCTTCTGCTGGGCGAAGCCCTTGCGAATGGCATCCTGGTGCGAGCCGGAGAAAGCGGTATGGACCAGGTCGCCGACATATGGATGGCGCGGGTGGACCGGCAACTGGTTGCACTCTTCGACCACCTTGCGCACCGCGTCGATGTCGGAGAAGTCCAGTTGCGGATGCAGGCCCTGGGTGTACATGTTCAAGGCCAGGGTCACCAGGTCGACGTTGCCGGTACGCTCGCCGTTGCCGAACAGGCAACCTTCGACGCGGTCGGCGCCGGCCATCAGGCCCAGCTCGGTGGCGGCCACGCCGGTGCCACGGTCGTTGTGGGTGTGCAGGCTGATGATCACGCTGTCACGCTTGTCGACGTGGCGGCCGAACCATTCGATCTGGTCGGCGTAGACGTTCGGCGTGGCGCACTCCACGGTGGCCGGCAGGTTGAGGATGATCTTGTTGTCCGGGGTCGGTTGCCAGACGTCGATCACCGCGTTGCAGACCTCCACCGAGAACTCCAGCTCGGTAGAGCTGAAGATTTCCGGCGAGTACTGGAACGACCACTGGGTATCCGGTTGCTCGGCGGCCAGCTTCTTGATCAGTTTCGCGGCGTTGGTGGCGATGTCCACGACGCCCTGCTTGTCCTGGTTGAAGACGATGCGGCGGAACGACGGGGCGGTGGCGTTGTAGACGTGGACGATGGCCTTCTTCGCCCCGCGCAGGGATTCGAAGGTGCGGGTGATCAGGTCTTCGCGGGCCTGGGTCAGCACCTGGATGGTGACGTCGTCCGGGATGTGGTTGCCTTCGATCAACTCGCGGACGAAGTTGAAGTCGGTATCGGAAGCCGACGGGAAGGCCACTTCGATCTGCTTCAGGCCGACCTGCACCAAGGTCTTGAAGAATCGCATCTTCTTCGCCGCGTCCATCGGTTCGATCAGCGACTGGTTGCCGTCGCGCAGGTCGGAACTGCACCAGATCGGCACCTCGGTGATGGTCTTCGACGGCCAGGTGCGGTCGGGCAGATTGATGGCCGGGAATGGGCGGTATTTCTGCGAAGGGTCTTTCAACATGCTCATGGGGCTAATCCTTTGGAGTCGGTTCCTGGGCCGGCGGGGCCAGGCGAACGCAGTGACGAGATGAAGAGAAGCGTCGCTCAGCCACGCAGTCGCGGGCTGACCAGGCACAGGCAGGCGTGTTGGCGGAGCAGGATGAGGGTGTGTGGTGTTTTCATGCGTACCACACTAGTGAGACTGCATTTGAATGGCAAGCATTAAAGGAAAATTAGTAGAATTTCCTATTTGTGCGGCTTTTGTGGGTTTTTATTCTTTCCCGGCGGTGAAAGCTTGTCCTCGATTGCGCCGCCGGCACGCTCTCCGCAACGGAAAATTCTGCGGCCCCATGCCGCAGAAGAGCCAGCCGCCCTTGTGCGATCATTTCGTTCCCCGTGCCTGGGGCGTATAACGACAGGCGCATTCTTCTTTTCGGCATGACCCGGCGCGAGCGGCCATCCGGCCCGCTACGCGGTGGTCTTCATTCAAGACGGCGGGAGTCGCAGGTGGCGACCACTCTGAAACGACAAGGCATCGGTGCATGGCTGGCTCTGTTCGCCATGCTGATGATCTTCGTCGGGCCGTTGATCTCCCAGTCGATGCCGATGGACCACCCGATGCCGATGGGCGTGGGGATGGGCCACGAAGGCATGTCCCACGAGAACATGGACCATGGCGACATGGCCCATGCCGGCTGTTCCGATGCCCAGCGCTCCGTCGTCCATGCCGGCATGCCGGGGATGGGCGGCGAGGAAGGCAATCGCCTGGCCAGCGACGTGCTCTGGGAGAAGTGCGGTTATTGCAGCCTGTTGTTCCACAGCCCGCCGCTCACCGAAGACGCCTGCCTGGCGCTGTTCTCCGTTCCCTTCGCGACGGCGCCCGCCGTCGCTTTCCTGAACGAGGCGTTCGTCGCCTCGCCGGTGTTTCCCGGCGCCCGTACCCGTGCGCCGCCGTTCCTGATCGCCTGACCTCTTTCAATCCGATAGCCGCCGCTTCCTGGGGGCACCGGCGCGTCTTCGCCGCGCCGGTGACGCGAGCCTGGCCGGGTGCCTGCTCGCCGTGGGGGCGGGGCGGAAGTCACATAGATCATGGAAAAACGTATGTCTACTCAACAACGAGCGGCCGGCAACGCCTGCCCGACCGCCGCTTTCAGCTTCGACCCTGCCCGTCTCGCACAACGCCGCCGCTGGGCGGGAGCCTTCGCCGCACTGTGCGGCCTGGCCCTGTCTCCGTCGGCGCTCCTGGCCGAGGAGCACTCCCAGCACCAGGATCACGCCGTGGAGCTGGCGCCGAGCGTGGTCACCGGAGTCGCCCAGAGTTCGCCGCTGACCATCGTCACCAATCCCAAGGAGCCGCGCCAACCGGTACCGGCCAGCGATGGGGCCGACTACCTGAAGACCATTCCCGGCTTCGCGGTGATCCGCAACGGCGGCAGCAACGGCGACCCGGTGCTGCGCGGGATGTTCGGTTCGCGCCTGAACATCCTCACCAACGGCGGCATGATGCTCGGTGCCTGTCCGAACCGGATGGACGCGCCGACCTCCTACATCTCGCCGGAAACCTACGACAAGCTCACCGTGATCAAGGGCCCGCAGACGGTGCTCTGGGGGCCGGGCGCGTCGGCCGGGACGATCCTCTTCGAGCGTGAGCCGGAGCGCTTCGGCGAACTCGGCTCGCGGGTCAACGCCAGCCTGCTGGCCGGCTCCAACGGCCGCTTCGACAAGGTGCTGGACGCCGCCGCCGGCAACCGGCTCGGCTACCTGCGCTTCACCGGCAACCACGCGCAGTCCGACGATTACGAGGACGGCGCCGGGAATACCGTGCCGTCGCGCTGGAAGAAGTGGAACGGCGACGTCGCGGTCGGCTGGACCCCCGACGAGGACACCCTGATCGAACTCACCGCCGGCAAGGGCGACGGCGAGGCACGCTACGCCGGGCGCGGCATGGACGGCTCGCAGTTCAAGCGCGAGAGCCTGGGCCTGCGCTTCGTCAAATCGAACGTCAGCGATGTGCTGGAGAAGGTCGAGGCGCAGGTCTACTACAACTACGCCGACCACATCATGGACAACTTCCGCCTGCGCACTCCCGACCCGTCCAGCATGATGCCCATGCCGATGGCGTCCCAGGTGGACCGACGCACCCTCGGCGGTCGCCTGGCGGCCACCTGGCGCTGGGACGACTTCAAGCTGGTCACCGGGGTCGACGCCATGCGCAACGAGCACCGCGCGCGCGGCTCCAAGTACGACATGATGACCGACTACTACACCGACGCCGACCAGTTCCCCTGGAGCAAGGACGCGGTGTTCCACAACTACGGGGCCTTCGGCGAACTGACCTGGTTCGCCGCCGAGCGCGACCGGCTGATCGGCGGGTTGCGCCTGGACCGCGCCTCGGTCAAGGACTACCGGCAGACCCTGAAGTCCGGGCACATGGGCCACGCCATGGCCAACCCGACGGCCAACGACACCCGCGCCGATACCTTGCCCAGCGGCTTCGTGCGCTACGAGCACGACCTCGCCGACTCGCCGACCACCCTCTACGCCGGCCTCGGCCATGCCGAGCGCTTCCCAGACTACTGGGAGCTGTTCTCGCCCAAGCGCGGGCCGAACGGGTCGGTCAACGCCTTCGACAAGATCAAGCCGGAAAAGACCACCCAGCTCGACTTCGGCCTCCAGTACAACGGCGACAAGCTGCAGGCCTGGGCCTCCGGCTACGTCGGGGTGGTCCAGGACTTCATCCTGTTCAGCTATCGCGAGGGCATGATGGGCTCCTCGACCCAGGCGACCAACGTCGACGCGCGGATCATGGGCGGCGAGCTGGGCGCTTCCTACCAGCTCACCGGCAACTGGAAGACCGACGCCAGCCTGGCCTATGCCTGGGGCAAGAACAGCTCGGACGACCGCGCGCTGCCGCAGATCCCGCCGCTGGAAGCGCGCTTCGGCCTGACCTACGAGGAAGGCGACTGGAGTGCCGGCAGCCTGTGGCGGGTGGTCGCGCCGCAGAATCGCATCGCCAGGGACCAGGGCAACGTGGTCGGCAAGGACTTCGACAAGAGCACCGGCTTCGGCGTCTTCTCGCTCAACGGCGCCTACCGGGTGACTCGCAACGTCAAGCTGAGCGCCGGTGTCGATAACCTGTTCGACAAGGATTACACCGAGCACCTGAACAAGGCCGGCGACGCCGGCTTCGGTTTCTCCGCCAACGAAACGGTTCCAGAGCCGGGCCGGACCTTCTGGACCAAGGTCGACTTCAGCTTCTGAACCTTCAACGAGGCCCCGTCCAGCGGGGCCCGCCTTGCCTACGTGCGCTCCGATGAGGTGATCCATGCAATCGAACGAAAAGAACGGCCGTGACTTCTACGCGCTGGCCTGGCGCTGGCATTTCTACGCCGGCCTGTTCGTCGCGCCCTTCATGATCCTGCTGGCGCTGACCGGAATCGTCTACCTGTTCAAGCCGCAACTGGATGCGCTGCTCTATCCGCAACTGCTGCGGGTCGAGGCCGGTGCGCAGATGCGCAGCGCCGACCAGTTGCTCGCCGGGGTGCGCCAGGCGCACCCGCAGGCCGCCGTCAGCCAGTACCTGCCGCCGAGCGAGGCGGGGCGCAGCGCGCAATTCGTGATTGGCGAAGAGGGCAGGCAATGGAACCTCTTCGTCGATCCCTACAGCGGACGCGAACTCGGCCGCCAGGATGCGCAGCTGAATCTCCAGGCGGTGGCCCGGGCACTGCATGGCGAGCTGATGGTCGGGACCGTCGGCGACCGGCTGATCGAGCTGGCCGCCGGCTGGGGCATCGTCCTGGTGGTCTCCGGTCTCTACCTGTGGTGGCCGCGCGGGCGGGCGGCGAGCGCGCTGTTCTGGCCGCGCCTGCACCTGCGCGGACGACCGCTGTGGCGCGATTTACATGTGGTCGCCGGGTTCTGGGGCAGCCTGCTGTTGCTGTTCATGCTGCTCAGCGGGATGACCTGGACCGGCTACTGGGGCAAGCAGTTCGCCGATGTCTGGAACCGCTTCCCGGCGGCGATGTGGAACGATGTGCCGACCTCCGACATGCAGGCCGGTAGCCTCAACAGCGCGTCGCGCCAGCAGGTGCCCTGGCCGCTGGAGAACACTCCGCTGCCGCGCTCGCAGCCGCCGGCGGCCGACGCCCATGCCGAGCATCGCGGGCATTCCGCCCAGGCCGGGCATGCGATGCCGATGGACATGCCGATGCCGGCGGGCATCCCTCTGCAAAGGGTGGTGGATATCGCCCGCGAGCGCGGCGTGGCGGCGGGCTACGGGATCGCCCTGCCGAGCGGGATGGAGGGGGTCTACACGATTTCCGTGTTCCCCGACGATCCGCGCCACGACGCCACCCTGCACATCGACCAGTACAGCGGCAAGGTTCTCGCCGACGTGCGTTGGCAGGACTACAACGCGGTGGCGAGGAGCGTGCAGATGGGCGTCGTGCTGCACGAAGGCAAGCTCTTCGGCCTGGGCAATCAGTTGCTGATGCTCGCGGTCTGCCTGGCGATCCTGCTCAGCTCGGCGAGCGGCCTGTGGATCTGGTGGAAGCGCAAGCCGGCCGGACGCCTTGGCGTGCCGCCGCTGCGCCACGAGCTGCCGCGCTGGAAGACCGGCATCGCCATCATGCTGGCGCTGGGCGTGGCCTTCCCGTTGGTGGGGGCCTCGCTCCTGCTGGTCTGGGCGCTGGACTGGCTGGTGCTGTCGCGGCTGCCGGCGGTTCGCCGGGTCCTGGCTTGAGACCTGCTGCCCGGCGCTCAGTCGAGGTCGAGCTGGCGGGTCTTCCAGAGTGCCGCCAGCAACAGCACGCAGAGCAGCGCCTCGGCGCCGAGCCAGAGGAAGGTGGTTAGCGCCGGCGAGGCGTCGATCAGCACACCGTAGAGACGCGCCGCGCCGCCGCTGGCGATCACCGCCAGGGCGGCGAGCAGGCCGAGCACCAGGTAGCGGGGGCGCAGGGCGGCATAGCCGAGCAGCAGGCCGATGCCGAAGCTGGTGCCGCCGTAGCTGGCGCGCAGGTCGGTGAGGGCGGCGGGGGTGAGCGGTTCGCCGCTGGTGAGCAGGGAGGCGAGCGGGCCGGGGAAGAAGACGAAGCCCAGGCCGAGGACCACGAACAGTGCCGAGCACAGCCAGAGCAGGCGAAGCGGGTGAGTCATGCGGTGTCTCCCTTGGTCATGAAAGGGGCGCATCGACGCGCCCCCTGTTCCTTCTGACCTCAGCCGGCGCCGCGTTGCTCACTTCTCAGGGCTGGAAGGCACCGATGAAGATCGCCGGGTCGACTCGCGCGTCGTTCAGGCTGACGTTCCAGTGCATGTGCGGTCCGGTGGCCCTGCCGGTGGCGCCGACCTTGCCGAGTACGCCGCCGCGCGGCACCTGCTGGCCGAGCTTCACGTCGATCTTCGACAGGTGGCAGAACATGCTGATGAAGCCCTGGCCATGGTCGACGAACACCGTCTTGCCGTTGAAGAAGTAGTCGCCGATGAGGATCACCTTGCCGGCCGCCGGCGCCTTGATCGGCGTACCGGCCGGTACCGCGAAGTCTAGACCGGAATGCGGGTTGCGCTCTTCGCCGTTGAAGAAGCGGCGCAGGCCGAAGGGGCTGGAGAGCGGACCGTCGACCGGCTTGTCGAGCATCAGGTTGCTGGGCAGGCCGGGACTGAAGCGGCGGTAGGCGGCGGTCTGCTCGGCGAGTTCGCGCTCGATGCGCTTGAGGTCTTCCGGCAGCGGATTGACCTGGCGCTTGTTCTTCAGGGTGATGCGCTGCTCGCGGTAGTGCTTGCTGCCGACGCTGAAGCGCTCCTCGTGGTTGCCGGTCGCCGCTCGCACTTCCAGCTTCTGCGGGCCGGGCTTGGTGCTCAGCGGGATGCCGACCACGGCGATCCAGCGGCGGCCTTCCTCGCGCACCACCAGCACCGGCTTGCCCTGGTAGAAGGCCCGCGGCGGCGGGCCTTCCTCGCCGAGGTCGACCACCGCCACCCCGCCGGGCACCGGCTTGTTCAGCAGGCGCATGATGAAGCTGTCGGCCTGGGCGGGCAGGGCGCAGAAAGCGGCGAGCAACAGCGTGGAAACGAAGGCTAGGGTGCGGGGCATCGGCTTCTCGACTCGTCGGGCGTCAAAGCCGTCTATGCTGGCGGAAGAGCGCGGCGGGGGAAAGCCCGCAAGGGTTGCAAACGTTTTCACCTGCGGCACTCTGTCGCGCCCGGCGTTTTTACTTTTGCCCCGCGCTCAGGCATAAAGGGCCCATTCTCCGGAGAACCGACGATGCCCCTGTCACGGCGCCCCGTGGCCTGGCTGGCCAGCCTGGCCGTGCTGATGAACCTGTTCGTGGTGCCGCTTTCGCAGGCGCTGACGACGCAGGAGCGCGCCTCGTTGCTGCTCGGCGGCTTCTGCAGCACCTCGTCCGATTCGCTGCTGCGCCTGAAGCTGAGCGCCGCGTTCAAGGACATCGATCTTCCCGACGACCACGAGAGCCTGGCCCCGCACCTCTGCTGCTGCGCCGGCGCCGCCGGCACGCCCGGACTGGTCGCCTCCTGGCCGGCATTGCCGCTGGCGCCGCTGGCCAGCCCGGCCCGTAACGCCTTCTCCGCCACCGACCTGCCTCCCCTGCGCTATTGGCGCCTCGCCAATCCGCGCGCCTCTCCTGTCGCCTGACTCCTCCCCCGCGCCTTCGTCAACCTGGACCTTCGGGTCGGGGCAGGTCGCGGCGCAATACCCTAGCTTCCCCCATGGAATCGCCGGTCCGACGGAAAAAGACCGGTCATACGCTACTGGAGAGTCACCATGCGCACATCCTTCTTCGCTGCCGCGGCCCTGCTGGCCGTTTCCGCTTTCGCCCAGGCCCACGAGTACAGCGCCGGCCAACTGCACATCGAGCATCCCTGGGCGCTGGCCCTGCCGCCGACCTCGCCGAACGGCGCGGCCTACTTCGTGGTGCAGAACCACGGCAAGGAAAACGACACCCTGCTTGGCGCCGACACGCCGCGCGCGGCTTCCGCCGAGGTGCACGAGCATGTGCACAAGAGCGGCATGATGAGCATGCAGAAAGTCGACAGCGTCGACGTCGCACCAGGCAAGGACCTGCGCTTCGCTCCCGGCGGCTACCACCTGATGCTGATGGGCCTGAAGCAGCCACTGGTGGCCGGCGAGCGCTTCCCGCTGACGCTGCATTTCCGCAAGGCCGGCGACGTGCCGGTGGAAATCGTCGTCGAGTCCAAGGCGCCGGCCGAACAGGGCGGGCACGAGCAGCACGGCCACTGAGCGCCGTGTCGAGCAGGGGCGCCCGGCGCCCCGCCTTTGCGTGCGAGGTTCAGAGCATGAACAGCAATAGATATCCCTTGCCGGCGCAGACCGGCCTGGTGGTGGCTCCCGGCCTGCCGCCGAAGAACTCCACCCTGCGTCCGGACCAGCTCAACAAGCGCCTGAGCAGCGCCTGGCACCATCTCTACGACCTTTGCCCGGAACTGCTGAAGATCGATCCGCCGGATGGCCTGACCATCCTCCGCGGTTTCCTGCAATGGGCGGCCGAGCAGAAGGCCGCCTGGAACTGGGCGATGCACCTGCGCCTGTACTGCTGGCTGCTGCAGTCGCCGTTCGGCGCCAAGGTGACCGACGAGCACCTGGAGGTGCTGATGGACGCCTCCGCCGCGCGCTGGACGGTGGACGATACCAGCGCCAACCGCGGCATCCTCCTGGCCAGCCAGGGCGGTGCGCACATCACCCAGGACTGGAAGGCGCCGCAGGCCGGCGCCGGCACGCGCGTGCCGCTGGAGCGCCTGGACCTGCCGGCGCCGAACTGGACATTCGCCTATTGCGCGGTGCCCGACCCGCGGCTGCGCGAGTTCCCGGGCTGGAAGCCGTTGCCGGCGCGCGGCTCGCTGGTCGGTTGAGCGCTCGCCGCCCCGCGTACGGGGCGGCGTCGTTTCAGCGGTTGGCCAGGGCCCGCTGGTTGGAGTCGTAGATGTTGTCGCGTTCCGGAACGTGCCGGCCGGCGAGGCTTTCCAGCCATTCCTCGGTGCTGAGCACGGCGGCGAAGGAGGACTGCAGGACGATGCCGAAGATCCGGTGGATCTCTTCCGCGCTGGCCTGGCCGGCGCGGTTGCGGTAGGGCACCGAGCCGCTGGCGTCGTGCAGGTATTCCACCTGCCAGCCTTCGTGGATCGCCTGGCGGATGGTCGAGTCGTCGCAGTGCTGGGTCATGTAGCCGACCACGGCGAGGGTGTCGATGTCGCGTTCGCGCAGCCAGTCGGCCAGCCCGGTGCCGACGAAGGAACTGGCCAGTTGCTTTTCCACCTTGTGCTGGTAGGGCCGCGAGGCGACCACCTCGTGCAGCTCGGCCTGCCGGCTGCCGCGCGCGAACAACGGCGAGTCCGCCGGCGCCAGGTGCTGCACCACGACGATCGGGATGCCCGCCGCGTAGGCGGCATCCATGGCGGCGCCGATACGTTCCAGCGACGATTGGATGGCGGGAAATTCGATACGCAGGTTGCCGCTGACGTATTCGTTCTGTACGTCGATGACCAGCAAGGCGCGTTTGGGTTGACGTGCGGACATGGCGTTTCCTCCTGAGTGGGTGAGGCGGATTCTGGTCCCGGCGCGGCGTAGCGAGTGAGTGGCCTGAGAGACAACTTTCGCTAGAATCGGGCCAACCCGCTCATACCCACCGAGGTGCGCATGTCCCGCCAGTCCGTGGCCGTGGTGGCCTTCGACCGCATCAGTCCGTTCCACCTGTCGGTGCCCTGCCTGGTGTTCGGCCAGGAGTGCTACGACCCCTGCGCGCAGGCCTTCGACCTGCGTGTCTGCGCCGCCGAGCCGGGCCGGCTGCGAACCACGGTGGGGTTTACCATCGAGGCCGAGGCCGGGCTGGAAGCGCTGGCCGAGGCGCAGACCGTGATCGTGCCGAGTTGGCGCGATCCACACGAGCGTCCGCCACAAGCGCTGCTGGATGCGTTGATCGCGGCCCGTGCACGCGGTGCGCAACTGGTGGGCTTGTGCCTGGGGGCCTTCGTGCTGGCCGAGGCCGGGTTGCTCGACGGTCGCCGCGCCACCACCCACTGGATGTGGGCGGAGGATTTCGCTGGGCGCTTCCCTGCGGTGCGGGTGGAGCCCGACGTGCTGTACATCGAGGACGACGGCCTGCTGACCTCGGCAGGCACCGTCGCCGGCATCGACTGCTGCCTGCACCTGGTCCGCCAGCGGCTCGGTGCGCAGACTACCAATCACCTGGCCCGGCGCCTGGTGGTGGCGCCGCATCGGCAGGGCGGCCAGGCCCAGTTCATCGAGCAGCCGCTGCCGGACAGCGCCCAGGACGGCCGTCTCGGCGAGCTGCTGGTTTGGCTGCGGCAGAACCTCGACCAGGCGCACAGCCTGGACAGCCTGGCACAGCGGGTGCTGATGAGCCGGCGGACCTTCACCCGGCATTTCCGCCAGCTCACCGGCACCACCGTCAACCAGTGGCTGCAGGCCGAACGCCTGGCACTGGCCCAGCGCCTGCTGGAAACCACCGAGCATTCGGTGCAGGCGATCGCCGGGCTGGCCGGCTTCGGTTCGGCGGTGTCGTTGCGCCAGCAGTTCTCCGCCGCGTTCGGCCTGCCGCCGCTGGGCTACCGGCGCGCCTTCGCCTCCTAGTCCGCCAGAGGGCGCTTCTGCAACTGCTGGCGCCAGAGCGCGTCCATCGCCTGCAACTGCACCGGGCCGAACAGCGCCTGCGTCGCGCCGGTGTGCCAGGCCCAGAGCTGGTCGCCGAAATCGTAGTGCCACCATTCGCTGGGCAGGTTGCTGAAACCGGCGTCGAGCATCGCGTGATAGAGCAGGCGACGATGATCGCGGACGCGTCGCTGGCGCGCGTCGGGCTCCGCCAGGCGTTCGAAGTAGGCGGTGTAGGAGGCCGGCACGGCTTCGTCGAAGGCGCTGCCCATGTCCAGCCAGCGGCCCTGGGCGTCGCACAGGGTGACGTCCACCGCGCCGCCGGTGAGATGCGGGCTGGGCGCCTCGCGGCTGCTGCTCGGCGGCGAGACGAACTGGCGGGTGAGCCGTTCCAGCTCGGCTTCGCCGGCCCGTGGGTAGTGCGCGGCCAGGGCGCTGGACAGGCTGTCGTAGAGATACTGCTGCACGGCGAACGGCCGCCAGGCGTCCAGCACCACCAGGCGCACGCCGCCGGGGAGGGCGGCGGCGACCCGCAGGAGACGCTCGAAGACCTCGCCGCGAGCGTGGCACTCCGGGATCGCGTGAGGAATGCCGAGCTTGTGGTAGGCCGGCCAGACGCTGAAGTCACGGCTCAGCCCGAGCGCCTCCAGCGGCGTGCCGGCATCGACGATGGGGATGCCGGCCACGGCGTGCCAGTCGGGCTCCGGGAGAACGGGGATGGCTTGGGTGAAGTCGGTCATGGTGTCAATTGAGCAGGCGTGGCAGCCACAGGGTCAGGGAGGGGAACAGGATCAGCAGCGAGAGTACCCCCAGGGCCAGCAGGATGAACGGCCAGATACCCTTGAACATTTCCAGGATATCGAGGCGGCTGATGGTCGCCACGATGAACAGGCAGGCGCCCATTGGCGGGGTGATCAGGGCGATGGTGATGTTCAGGGTGAAGATCAGCCCCAGGTGCACCGGATCCACGCCGGCGGCCAGCGCCACCGGAGCGACTATCGGCGTCAGCAGCATCAGTACCGAGACTTCCTCCATGAGCATGCCGCAGACGAAGATCACCGCACTGATGATGAACAGCATCAGGGTCGGCGAGTGGCCGAATGGTTCCAGCAACTGGGCGAACTCGCTGGCGACCTGGGCGTAGTTGAGCAACCAGTTGACCACCGAGGCGGCGGCGATGATCACGTAGATGCTGGCGGTCAGGCGTACCGTCTCGCGCAGCGAGTTCCACAGCCCGACCAGGCTCAGTTGGCGCTGGAGCAGGCCGACCAGCGCCACGTAGAGGGCGATCAGGGCGCCCGACTCGGTGGGCGTGACCAGTCCCAGGACGATTCCGGCGACGATGATCACCGGCGCGATCAGCGCGGTCAGGGCGCCGGACAGCGCCGCCAGGATCTCGCCCCAGGCCGGTGCCGCATGGCGCGCCTGCAGCCCGTTGCGGTAGGCGTACACCGCGTTCAGCAGCATGAAGGCGGCGGCCAGCAGCAGGCCGGGAATCACCCCGGCGAGGAACAGCTCGCCCACCGAGGTGTTGGTCAGCGAGGAGTAGAGGATCATGAAGATGCTCGGCGGGATGATCGGACCGATCAGCGAGCTGCCCGCGGTCAGCCCGGCGGCGAAGCGCCGCGAGTAGCCTTCCTTTTCCATGGCCGGCACCAGCAGGGTGCTGAGTGCCGAAGCGTCGGCCGCGGCGGACCCGTTGACCCCGGCGAAGAACACCCCGGCGACCACGTTGACGTGGCCGAGGCCGCCGCGGAAGTGGCCGACCAGGGCGTTGGCCAGGCGCATCAGGCGCGGGGTCATGCCGGAATGGTTCATCAGGTTGCCGGCCAGCACGAACAGCGGGATCGCCATCAGCGAGAAGATGTCCATGCCGCCGAAGAAGCGCTGCGGCAGGGTGTTGGCGAACAGCGCCGGGTCGACGAAGAGGAACCCCACCAGCGCGGTGAGCAGCAGGCAGAGGAACAGCGGCAGGCCGAGCAGGAGGTTGACCACGAAGGCCGCGATCATGGCGATGGCCATCATGCCTGCGTCCCTCCCTCGACGGTGGTGCTGGCCGGCTGCCGCGGCCAGGGCCCCTGGAGCAACAGCATGAGGGTCAGCAGGCCGAAGCCGAGCGGCAGGCTGAGCAACGGCCAGGTGCGGCTGACGCCCAGGCCGAGGCTGCGGAAGCGCCCGGCGTTCAGCGCGTAGCGGGTGCTGACCCAGGCGGCGAAGGCGAAGAAGGCCAGCGCCAGCAGCCACTGGTAGAGCCTGAGGACCTGCGCCAGGCGCGGCGGCAGGCGTTGTTCCAACAGGTTGACGCGCATGTGCCCGCCTTCCATCCATACCGCGCCGAGCGCCAGCATTACTGCGCCGATGATGAGGTAGCGGGCCAGTTCGTCCATCCAGATCGGCGAGCTGCCGAGCAGGTAGCGGGCGAACACGCCGTAGATGAGCAGGACCAGGTCGAGCAGCAACAGCAGCGTGGCGAGGTTCAGCAACGCGGCGCGCATGCCCTTGAGCAATGACGGCATGGGAGGTACTCCGGAAGTCGGACAGGCGCGCCCGACCGACGGCAGCGGCCGTCGGGGGGCAACGCGCGAAGGTCAGGGGGCGGTGGCGAGACCGGCGTCGCGGAAGGCCATCTCGGTCCAGCGCGGCTCGATGTCCTGGGTCTTCAGCCAGGCCAGGTAGGACGGCTGGCCTTTCTCGCGGAAGGCGGCGAGGTCATCGGCGGACGGCTGGATGATCTGCATGCCCTTTTCCTTGAGGAACGCCAGGTCGTGCTCCTGCTGGGCGGCGACCGCCTCGCGGTTCAGCCGGGTGGCTTCGGCTGCGGCGTCGAGCAGGGCCTGGCGCGCCTTCGCCGGGAGGCTGGCGAGCAGATCGCCGTTGGCCACCAGGAACTGGTCGGAGTATTGGATGTTGGCCAGGGTCAGGTACTTCTGCACCTGGTAGAGGCTGCCGAGGATGATGTAGGAGGTCGGGTTCATCTGGCCGTCGGCGACGCCGGTGCGCAGGCCCATGTACAACTCGGTCCAGGGGATCGGCGTGCCGGAGGCGCCGAAGGCTTCATAGAGCGCCACCTGGCTGGGATCCATGGCGCGGAAGCGCAGGCCCTGGAAGTCCGCCGGGCCGTGGATCGGCTTCTTGCCGTTGGTGAAGTTGAGGAAGCCGCCTTCCTCGACCACCGCCAGCAGCTCGGTGCCGGTGCGCTCGCGGAAGGCCTCGCGGGCGGCCTTCCAGTAGCTGCCGCTATCGAAGAAGGCATGGGCCGCGGCGGCGTCCTTGAACATGAAGGGCGTGGCGCTGACGTAGATCTCCGGGAACAGCGGGGCGATCCCGGCGAACGAGGCGATGTTCAGGCCGGGGCCGGTCATCACCTGTTCCATGCGCTGCTCCTCTTCGCCGAGCATGCTGTTGGGGTAGAGCTTGAACTGCAGCTCGCCGCCGCTCTTTTCCTCGGCCAGGCGCTTGAGGTTGCTGGCGAACAGGTGCACCAGGTTCTTCTCGCTGTCGGCGGCGCCGTTATAGCTCAGGTTGAGGGTGGTGGCGGCCTGGGCGAGGCTGCCACCCAGGCCCAGGGCGGCGGCCAGCAGTCCGGCGGCGAAGCGGCGGGCGAGGCCGCGGCGCGGATTCGTGTGCATGTTGTTTTCCTTATGGCAGTCCGAACGGTCGAGGGATCGGCGGCACTTCTTGTCGGGGCGCGGGGCCGGGTGCTCGCACGAAAGCGAAGCAACGCTAGCCGTTGTCTCGTTGACTATTCAAGTCCGGACGTGATGCGAAAAAGACAACGCCTCAGCGCTGCGAGAGCCCGGGCGCGTCGCCACTGAAGAAGCGCATGCCACGGCGCAGGTGTTCCAGGCAGGCGATCGCCGCCACGGTCAGCTCGCGGCCCTTGTGGCTGACGATCCGCGCGCGGGCGTCGCGCAGCGCCGGGTGGGCCAGCGGCAGGCAACGGATATGCCCGGCCTCGATCTCGTGGCTGACCGTCAACTCCGGCATGAAGGCCACGCCGATGCCGGACTTGACGAAATTGGTCAGCACCGCCACCGAGTTGGTGCGCAGCTTCGGCCTTAGCTCGATGCGCTCCAGTTGGGCGGCGATCACCGCCAGTTGACCCATGCCGGTGCTGTTGTGGATCAACGCCAGCGACTCGTTGCGCAGCGCGCGCATCGGCACCGCGCCGCGGTGTCCGGCGAGGGCATGGTTGGCGGGGATGATCAGATCGAGGGGCTGGCGGGTGTCGACGTGCACGTCCAACTCGCCGTCCTCGACCGGGGCGTAGACCAGGGCCAGGTCGACGGCGTCTTCCTTGACCAGCGCCACGCCTTCGTTGGCCCCGGCCATGCGGACCTCCAGCTCGATGCCGGGGTAGCGCAGAATGAAACTCTGCAATGGCTGGGAGATCAGGTCGGCGATGAAGCCCTCTCCGACCGCCAGGCGCACCTTGCCCTGGCGCAGCCCCTGCAGGGCCGACAGACGCGACAGCACGCCCTCTTCGTTGGCCCGTTGCTGGCGGTAGTGCGCCACCAGCAGCTCGCCGGCCTCGGTAGGCGCCACGCCCTGCGGGGTGCGTTGCAGGAGGCGCACGCCGAGATGTTCCTCCAGGCTGGCGAGCTGCCGGCTGATGGCCGAGGGGTCGATGTTCAGGTGCTGGGCGGCGCGGCGAAGAGAACCGTGGTGGATCACCTCGTTGAGGTAGGCCAGGGCGCGCTGGCTGAGGCGGATCATCGCGGCTCAGTCCAGCAGCGACAGGGTCACCGGCGTCCGGTGGTTGTCCTCGACCCGCACCTCCAGTTCGCCTTCCGCGAGGCGCGCCTTCAGGCGCTGTCCCGGCTGGGTCTGGCCGGCATCGCGGATCGCCCGGCCACGCTCGTCGAGGAGGATGCTGTAGCCGCGGCCCAGGGTCGCCAGCGGGCTGACCACGTTGAGCGTCTGCGCCAGTCCTTCGAGGCGCTGACGACGATCCCTCAGTGCCTCGCGGGCGGCGCGCGGCAGGCGCGCGGCGAGGCTGTCGAGCTTCTGCCGGAGCAGCGCCAGGGTGCGGCCCGGATGCTGTGCGGCGAGACGCGTCTCCAGGCGGACCAGGCGTTCGTGGCGGACCGCCAGCTGGCGCTCGAAGGCACGGCGCAGGCGCATATCCAGGTCGTCCAGGCGCTGTGCCTGCTGGCGCAGGCGTTCGCCGGGATGGCGCAGGCGGCGGGCGACGCCTTCCAGGCGCAGGCGTTCGCGCAGCAACTGGTCGCGCATGCGCAGCACCAGGCGCCGGCGCAGGCCGTCGAGACGCTGCTGCAGGTCGCCGGCGTTGGGCGCCAGCAGTTCGGCGGCGGCCGAAGGCGTCGGGGCGCGCACGTCGGCGACGAAGTCGCTGATCGATACGTCGGTCTCGTGGCCGACCGCGCTGACGATCGGCGTGGTGCAGGCCGCCACGGCGCGCGCCACCGCTTCTTCGTTGAAGCACCAGAGGTCTTCCAGGGAACCGCCGCCCCGGGCCAGGATCAGCGCGTCGAAGCCTTGCCGGTCGGCCAGTTGCAGCGCGCGGACGATCTGCGCGACGGCCTCGCGGCCCTGCACTGCGGTGGGCACCAGGGTCAGCTCGACCTGCGGTGCGCGGCGGCGAAACACGCTGATGATGTCGCGGATCACCGCCCCGCTGGGCGAACTGACGATACCGATGCGGCGCGGATGGGCGGGCAGCGGACGCTTGCGTTCGCTGGCGAACAGGCCTTCGCCGGCGAGTTTTTCCTTCAATGCCTCGAAGGCCAGGCGCAGGGCGCCGTCGCCGGCCGGCTCGACGGTATCGGCGATCAGCTGGTAGTCGCCGCGTCCCTCGAACAGCGAGATCTTTCCGCGCACCTTTACCGCCAGCCCGTCGCGCAAGGCCTGGCGTACGCGCAGGGCGTTCTGCCGGAACAGCGCGCAGCGGATCTGCGCGTTGCTGTCCTTGAGGGTGAAGTAGACATGTCCGGAGGCCGGCCGGGCGAGGTTGGACAGCTCGCCCTCGACCCAGACCTGCGGGAACACGTCTTCCAGCAGCAGGCGGGCGCGCTGGTTCAGTTGGCTGACGGTCAGCACCTCGCGATCGAGGCCGAGCCGTTGGAAGGGATCGTTACGCATGGGCGGCATGATAAGGCGGCGCACCGGGATGTGCGATCAATCCTTGGCTTCGTTCGGCAGATTCTCCAGGAAATATTCGACGAAGCCTTCCACCAGGGGGCTATCGTCGCGTCGCCAGGCCAACGCCACCTCGCTGTACGCCTCGGCCTCGGCCAGAGGCAGGAAGCGCACGGCGGGCGGTGCGATGGCGCGCATCGAGGCGGGCACCAGGGCGACGCCGAAGCCGGCCTCGATCAGTTGTAACTGGCTGGTCTTGCGCGACAGCGCGCGCGCCGGGCGTGGGTAGAAACCGGCGCCGAGGCAGAGTTCGGCGGCGCGATAGCTGAGGCCGCCGCGTTGCAGGTGGGGAATGGAGACGAAGGTTTCTCCGGCCAGGGCGGCCAGGGCCACGGGGGCTTCACGGCGGGCCAGCGGATGGTCGGCGGCGAGAGCCAGGAGCAACGGCTCGCGGTACAGGGCGCGCAGGTGCAGCCGGGGATGCTGGCGCAGCACCGGCAGGCGCAGCAGGCCAAGGTCCAGGCGTCCTTCGGCGAGATCGGCGAGTTGCTGCTCGGAGGATTGCTGGGTCAGTTCCAGGCGGACGCCGCTCTGCGCCGCGAGGTAGCCGCGCAGCGCCGCTTGCAGGCCGCCCACCAGCGGCACCGAGCTGGAGTGCCCCAGGCGCAGCAGGCCATGGCCGCCTTCGCCGACCTCGCGAGCCAGGCGCCGGGCGGCCTCCAGGTCGCCGAGCAGGCGCTGCGCGCGTGGCAGGAAGGCGCGACCGGCCGGCGTCAGCTCGACCTGGCGCGGACCGCGGCGGAGCAGTGGGGGGCCGATGCTGTCCTCCAGTTCGCGCACCTGCCGGCTGAGCGCCGACTGGGCGACGAACAGGCGTTCGGCGGCACGGCTGAAGCCGCCGGACTCGACGATTTCGACGAAGTAATGGAGTTGCCGCAAAGAGATCATCGGAAGATTCCCCATGCCTTTTCGAGATGGCTACAGGGCTCGGATTGTATTGGCTGGCGCGCCGTTGCGCTCGCTAGAGTGCGCAGGTCGTCGTTCCGGGAGTCGCCATGTCCTCGCTCGATCCGTCAGTCCTGTTCGCCGCCCTGCCGTTCAGCCTATGGCAATGGCTGCTGGTCGAACTGGCCATCGTCCTCGCCTATGTGGTGTTCGGCATCGCCGGCTTCGGCACCGCGCTGGTCGCCGGCCCGTTGCTGGCCGGGGTGCTGCCGCTGTCGCAGATCATTCCGCTGCTGGTCCTGCTGGATTTCAGCGCGTCGTTCGGCAACTGGCTGCCGGCGCGGCGGCAGATCGCCGTCACTGAGCTCAAGCGTCTGCTGCCCTGCATGCTGCTGGGCTGTGCGCTCGGGGCGTACGGACTTCTGGCGCTACGCGCGGAGCTGCTGATGCTGGCCCTCGGCGTGTTCGTCAGTCTCTATGCGCTCTACGCGCTGTTCCTCCAGCCACGCGGCCAGCCGCGCTGGCGGGCGACCTGGGCGTTGCCCTTCGGTGTCTTCGGCGGGCTGTTCGGCGCGTTGTTCGGCAGCGGCGGCTTCCTTTATTCGCTGTACCTGAACGGACGCCTGGCGAGCAAGGAGCAGATGCGCGCCACCCAGAGCGCGCTGATCGGTTGTAGCACCTTCGTCCGCCTGGGGCTGTTCCTGCTCGCCGGGCTGTATGCCGCGCGCGAGCCCTGGCTGTTCGCCGCCTGCCTGCTGCCGGGCATGGCGCTGGGCCTGTGGATCGGCCGTCGGGTGACCCTGCGTCTGTCGCGTGAAGCCTTCGTCCGCCTGGTCACCTGGCTGGTGCTGTGCAGCGGCCTGGCGCTGGTCGGGCGCTACCTGGCCGCTTGAAGCGGCTGCGCCGGGCACAGGCCGAACTGTGCGGCCAGCTCTTCGAGGCGCTGGCGCTGGAAGTCGCGGAACGCCGCGTTGGGCTGCTGCAACTCGATGAAGTCGCGCAGCGGGTCGCGCACCGCGCTGCGCACGCCGCTGAGTTCTTCGATCACAGCCAAGCCGCAGAACGGCACGTAGGCTTCCGAGTAGCCGCCTTCGTGGACCACCACCAGGCGTCCGCCGGCATGCCGCTCGGCCGCGTGGCGGACCATCGCGGTCATCGCCCGGAAGCTGTCGCTGTGCAGTTGCATGCGTGCCAGCGGGTCCACCGCGTTGGCGTCGAAGCCACTGGCGACCACGATCAATTGCGGGCGGAAGCGCTCCAGCGCTGGCAACACGATGCGTTGCATGGCCTGCATGTAGGCGTCGTGACCGCCGCCGGGAAGCAGCGGCACGTTGAGGTTGAAGCCACGACCGCGATCCTCGCCGATGTCTTCCGCGCCGCTGTAGCCAGGCGGGAAGCAGCCGTCCTGATGCAGGGAAATGCTCAACACGTCGTCGCGCCGGTAGTAGATCGCCTGGGTGCCGTTACCGTGGTGCACGTCCCAGTCCAGCACCGCGACCCGCTCGACGCCGTGGCGCGCCTTGGCCGCCTCGATGGCCACGGCGATGTTGGCGAAGAAACAGAAGCCCATCGCCTGGTCCGGCAGGCAGTGGTGACCTGGCGGCCGCGACAGCGAGTAGGCGTTGTCCGCCTCGCCGGCGAGCACCGCGTCCAGCGCGGCGATGGCCAGGCCGGCGGAGAGCCGGGCGATCTCGTAGCTGCCCGGGCCGATCGGCGCGTCCTGGCCGAGGCTGCCGCCGCCGGCGTCGCTCAACGCCTTGAAGCGTTCCAGATAGTGCGCCGGATGCACGCGCAGCAGGTCCTCGTCGCTCGCCGGCGGTGCGCTGCGCAGTTGCAGGCGGGCGGTCAGGCCGGACACGTCGAGCAGGCTTTTCAGCCGGCGCTTGGTTTCCGGTGATTCGGCGTGTCCGGCGGCGGCAGGCGGTTGCACCCAGCCGCCGACCGGCAGGGTCAGCGCGTGCGGGCCGGCGGCGTGCCAGAGGCAGAGTTCGTCGAAGAAGAAAGCGGTACGTCGGGTCATGGCGGGTATCCGTGGTTCGGGAAAGGGTTTCAGCGTGGCCGGCAGGCCAGGGCCAGCAGCAGCGAGAGGCCGGCCAGGCCGGCGGCGATCGGCAGTAGCGGGAGGAAACCGCCGCTGCCTTCGATGAGTCGTCCGGCCAGCGCCGGGCCGATGGCCAGCCCGCCGCCGATGACCAGGTTGGAGGCGTTCATCAGGCGGCCGGAGCGGTCCAGGTCGGCGAGGCAGGCGAGGATGAACGGCAGGGCGAAGGTCCAGGTGAACTTGAACAGCAGCGCGGCCAGGGCGAAGCGCGCCAGCGGTGGCTGGCCGATCAGCAGGAGGATCGCCGCGGCCATCGCCAGGTAGCCGCCGAGCAGCATCAGGTCGCGCGGCAGGCGGTTGCCGATGAAGGAGGCGCAGGCCGCCCCGGCGATGCCCATCAGGGTGGCGACGGCGAGTACCTCGCCGCTGGCGCCGGCACCGATCCCCGCGCCTTCGGCGATGGCGCCGATGAAGGTCCAGACGCCGCTGAGGCTGATATAGAAGGTGAGCACGGCGAGGATACCCAGCCCGACCCGCAGTCGCGAGTGAACCGCGCCGGTACTGGCGCGGGCTTCCGCTGGCGGGCTGCCACTGGGGAAGGCCCGCGACAACGGTAGGGCGAGGCCCATCAGGCCGGCCAGCAACAGGTAGCAGGCGGCCAGGCCGAAGCGTTCGAACAGCGCCGGCAGCAGTGCCAGGCCGACGGCGCCGACCACCAGTTGGCCCATCACCCAGAGCCCGTAGACCCGGCTCGGGGTGGCGGTGCTGGCGGCGCTGGACAGGCAGAGGATCATCAGCGAGCCGCCGGCGAGGGCGCTGCAGAAACGCAGGGCGAGCAGCAGCGGGTAGCTGCCGGCCAGCGCCGAGGCCAGGTTGGCGGCGATGAACAGCAGGCCGGCGAGCAGCGCCGCGTGGCGCCAATCGACGCGTTTCAGCCAATGGAAGGCCGGCAGCGTCGCCAGGCTCATGGCGCCTAGCTCCACCGAAAACAGGTCGCCGACCCGCGCCGGGCTCAGTTGCCACTGGGCCGCCAGTTGCGCGGCGACGGCGGGGGCGGTCATCAGGATGGTCGGGGTGATCGCGGCGAACACCACGATGGCCGCGAGCAGCGCGAGGTTGCCGGACGCCGGAGAGGCGCTGGCGAGAGTCTTGTCGGAAGCGCTCATGGCTGCGCCTCCTCAGAACACATGGACCAGGCGCAACAGGGCCTGGCTGCCATGGAAAGCATTGTCGGTGGCGACGTTGCGCGAGAGACCGAACATCAGGCTGTTGCGCCGGTCCAGCCAGTGGCCTAGCTCGAAGCCGAGTTGGGTGTAGCGCTGGTGGGTGTCGTCGAGGGTATGGCCCTGCAGCTTCAGTTCGCCGCCATCGGCGTGCACCAGCTTGAGGGCGCCGTAGGTGCTCTGGCTGAAGTCGTAGGAGGCGAAGGCTTGCAGGCGATAGAGCGGTTTCTGTTCCAGGTCGCTGCCGAAGTAGTCGTCGTTCTTCGCGTAGAACTGCGCTTCCAGGTTGGCTTCCAGCACCCAGTCGCGGCCGATGCCCTGGGTGTAGTTGTAGACGAAGGTGGCGCCCCAGCGGTTGGCGCCGGGCGAGACATCGGGGTTCTTCGCGTGGTACTCGCCCAGCGGCAGGGTGATCAGGGTCAGCAGGCCGCTGTAGCGGCGCCGTTCCGGGTCGTTGACGAAAAACAGGGTGCCGCCGACCTGGGGATCGCCGAAACCGGTCTCGCCGGTATGCCCGGCGCTGCCGGGCAGGCGCGCATCGATGTCGACGAAGGGAATGATGAACTGCGGCGTGCAGAGAGTGCCGCAGATGTCGCTGAAGAACACCTGGCGGTAGGCCACCGCGTTGGTCTTCAGTTCGGCCTTGCCGTTGCGATCGGCCGGTCCGTGGAACTCATGGGCGCGGGTCGCCGGCAGGTAGAGCACGCCGAGCGTGGTGCCCGCCGGGGCGCCGAAGAAATCGCGGGCGTTGAGGTCGGCGGCGCCGGCCTCGGCGCCCAGCAGGAGCGGGATGCCGAGCAGCGCGAGGGCGCTGGCGGTCGGTGCGGCCATCGAGGCGGTGCGGTGGGTCATGTGTCGGTCTCCCCGGTCGTTGTGTGCCCGGCGTTCGTCGCGCCGGTGGTGGTTGCGCCTTTTCGCAGGCGAAAGGGCGCCCATGCCGCCCATGGCGGGGCGGTCGAAGCGGTGATGGCAGGGGTGGAGGGCTGTCAGCCAGGCGGGAACTGGTGCAGCAGGTGGGCGATGCTCGCCTTGTCGTTGACGCCGAGCTTGGAATAGATGGTGCGTATGTGATGGCGCACGGTGTTCGGCGCCAGGCCGAGGTCGCGGGCGATCTGCTTGTAGGTCTTGCCTTCGCTGAACAGCAGGGCGACGTCGCCTTCGCGATTGCTCAACTGTTCGATCGCGCTCGGTTGCCGCGCGGTGAGCAGGTAGAGGTCGCCGACCTGCCGCGAGTCGATCACCAGGCGCGCATCGCGATAGCCCTGCGGGCTGGTTTCCTCCGGCAACTGCGGACCGGTCCAGCCCGGCCAGGCGCCGAGCAGCAGGTCGACGAAGCCGCGTTCGGCGCAATGCAGCACGCCGTAGCGGTCGCATACCGCCATGGCCAGAGCCTGGCGTTCGAGGGATTCGCGCAGGGCCACCAGGGTACGGATCTGGTTGGCCGAGACGGCCGCGGCCAGGTGCGCCGAGAGTTGCCCGAGGAGCAGCTTCTCCTGTTCCGCGAAGGGCGGGCCGCCAGGCGTGCGATAGAGGGCGACATGGTCGCTGAGGCGGGTGATCGGGTCGACGTGGATCACGCAGAGCAACTCACCGATGTCGTGACGCGCGCCAAGCCAGCGCAGCCCGGCGGTGGCCTGCATGTCGACGGCCACGGCGGTGCCCGGGTGGGCGTGTACCAGGCCGACGGTGATGTCGTCGTGGCTGATCGATTTCCAGTCCTCGACATAGTGCTCTTCGAGGTTGAACAGATGTGCGCTGTGCTCCACCGGCACGCCGTCGATCAGCGCCGCGCGGCCCCACCAGGCACGCTGGAACGGCACCAGTTGCTGCAGACGTTCCAGCGCGGTGCGATGGAAACGCTCCAGGGTCTTGTCGCGCGCCAGCCGGTTGATGTCCAGCACGGCGGCGCCGAACGCCGCGAGCAAGGCTGCGGATGACGAATGCGGGTCAGTGCTCCCTTTCATTCTCTCCCCCGTCCCACTTTTATAGTTCTTGGAATCGGCGTCCCGCCGCCTGGGCGGTCGCTGGGTGACGTACGCAGTATCCGGCCATCCGCCGCCGCGCTGCCATCCTGCAAATGCGGGATAGGACAGGCGGAACGGGACCTGGCGGGCGCCTTGCAAGATATTTGCCCATTCGCCGTTTTCGGCGATCAACTGCGTTGAGCGGAAGCGCGTGGCTGGGTATAATGTCGCGCTTCCATTTTTCCCGTCTGGGAGCGCCCGCCATGCTGCGAATCAGTCAAGAAGCCCTGACTTTCGACGACGTCCTTCTGATCCCCGGTTATTCCGAAGTCCTGCCCAAGGACGTGAGTTTGAAAACTCGCCTGACCCGCGGCATCGAACTGAACATCCCGCTGGTATCCGCCGCGATGGATACCGTGACCGAAGCCCGCCTGGCCATCGCCATGGCCCAGGAAGGCGGCATCGGCATCATCCACAAGAACATGGGCATCGAGCAGCAGGCCGCGGAAGTCCGCAAGGTCAAGAAGCACGAAACGGCCATCGTCCGCGACCCGGTCACCGTGACCCCCTCGACCAAGATCATCGAACTGCTGCAGATGGCCCGCGAGTACGGCTTCTCCGGTTTCCCGGTGGTGGAGCAGGGCGAGCTGGTCGGTATCGTCACCGGTCGCGACCTGCGGGTGAAGCCGAACGCCGGCGATACCGTCGCCGCGATCATGACCCCGAAGGACAAGCTGGTCACCGCCCGCGAAGGCACCCCGCTGGAAGAGATGAAGGCCAAGCTCTACGAGAACCGCATCGAGAAGATGCTGGTAGTCGACGAGAACTTCTACCTGCGTGGCCTGGTGACCTTCCGTGACATCGAGAAGGCCAAGACCTACCCGCTGGCGTCCAAGGACGAGCAGGGCCGCCTGCGCGTCGGTGCCGCCGTCGGCACCGGCGCCGATACCGGCGAGCGCGTCGCCGCGCTGGTCGCCGCCGGGGTCGATGTGGTGGTGGTGGACACCGCCCACGGCCACTCCAAGGGCGTGATCGAGCGCGTGCGCTGGGTCAAGCAGACCTTCCCGGACGTCCAGGTGATTGGCGGCAACATCGCCACCGCCGAGGCCGCCAAGGCCCTCGCCGAGGCTGGCGCCGACGCGGTCAAGGTCGGCATCGGCCCGGGCTCGATCTGCACCACCCGGATCGTCGCCGGTGTCGGCGTGCCGCAGATCTCCGCCATCGCCAACGTCGCCGCCGCCCTCGAAGGCACCGGCGTACCGCTGATCGCCGACGGCGGCATCCGCTTCTCCGGCGACCTGGCCAAGGCCATGGTCGCCGGCGCCTACTGCGTGATGATGGGCTCGATGTTCGCCGGTACCGAGGAAGCGCCGGGCGAGATCGAGCTGTTCCAGGGCCGTTCCTACAAGTCCTACCGCGGCATGGGTTCGCTGGGCGCCATGTCCGGCTCCCAGGGCTCGTCCGACCGCTACTTCCAGGACGCCTCCGCCGGCGCCGAGAAGCTGGTGCCGGAAGGCATCGAGGGTCGCGTGCCGTACAAGGGTGCCTTGTCCGCCATCGTCCACCAACTGATGGGCGGCCTGCGCGCCGCCATGGGCTACACCGGCAGCGCCGACATCCAGCAGATGCGCACGCAGCCGCAGTTCGTCCGGATCACCGGCGCGGGCATGGCCGAGTCCCATGTCCACGACGTCCAGATCACCAAGGAAGCCCCCAACTACCGGGTTGGTTGAGGCTGATTGAAATGAGTGCTGCACGGGGCTGTTCGATTCAGCCCCGTGTCGTTTTCGAATTCCGTAGCGAGAGATGGCCATGTCCCAAGACATTCACGCCCACCGTATCCTGATCCTCGATTTCGGCTCCCAGTACACCCAGCTGATCGCCCGCCGCGTGCGCGAGATCGGCGTGTATTGCGAAATCCATCCCTTCGACATGAGCAACGAGGCGATCATCGCCTTCGCGCCGCGCGGCATCATCCTCGCCGGCGGTCCCGAGTCGGTACACGAAGCCGACAGCCCGCGCGCGCCGCAGGCGGTGTTCGACCTGAAGGTGCCGCTGTTCGGCATCTGCTACGGCATGCAGACCATGGCCGAGCAGATGGGCGGCAAGGTGCAGGGCTCCGACCTGCGCGAGTTCGGCTACGCCCGCGTCGACGTGGTCGGCAAGGCGCGCCTGCTGGACGGCATCGAGGACCACGTGGACGACGACGGCGTGCTCGGCCTCGACGTGTGGATGAGCCACGGCGACAAGGTCACCGAGATGCCGGCCGGCTTCCACATCCTGGCCAGCACCCCGAGCTGCCCGATCGCCGCCATGGCCGACGATGCCCGCGCCTACTACGGCGTGCAATTCCACCCGGAAGTCACCCACACCAAGCAGGGCCTGCGCATTCTCTCGCGCTTCGTCCTCGACATCTGTGGTTGCGCCGCGCTGTGGACCCCGTCGAACATCGTCGACGACGCCATCGCCACCGTGCGCGCCCAAGTCGGTTCCTCCAAGGTCCTGCTCGGCCTCTCCGGCGGCGTGGACTCCTCGGTGGTCGCCGCGCTGCTGCACAAGGCCATCGGCGACCAACTGACCTGCGTGTTCGTCGACAACGGCCTGCTGCGCCTGCACGAAGGCGACCAGGTGATGGCCATGTTCGCCGAGAACATGGGCGTGAAGGTGATCCGTGCCAACGCCGAGGACAAGTTCCTCGGCCGCCTGGCCGGCGTCGCCGATCCGGAAGAGAAGCGCAAGATCATCGGCCGCACCTTCATCGAAGTCTTCGACGAAGAAGCCACCAAGCTGCAGGACGTGAAGTTCCTCGCCCAGGGCACCATCTACCCCGACGTGATCGAGTCGGCCGGCGCCAAGACCGGCAAGGCCCACGTGATCAAGTCGCACCACAACGTCGGCGGCCTGCCGGAGGACATGCAGTTCGAACTGGTCGAGCCGCTGCGCGAACTGTTCAAGGACGAAGTGCGCAAGATCGGCCTGGAGCTGGGCCTGCCCTACGACATGGTCTACCGCCACCCGTTCCCCGGCCCGGGCCTGGGCGTGCGCATCCTCGGCGAGGTGAAGAAGGAGTACGCCGACCTGCTGCGCCAGGCCGACCACATCTTCATCGAAGAACTGCGCGCCTTCGACTGGTACCACAAGACCAGCCAGGCGTTCGTGGTGTTCCAGCCAGTGAAATCGGTCGGCGTGGTCGGCGACGGCCGTCGCTACGCCTGGGTCGTCGCCCTGCGCGCGGTGGAGACCATCGACTTCATGACCGCGCGCTGGGCTCACCTGCCCTATGAACTGCTGGAGAAGGTCTCGAACCGCATCATCAACGAGATCGCCGGTATCTCCCGGGTCACCTACGACGTGTCGAGCAAGCCACCGGCGACTATCGAGTGGGAATGATCGGCTCGCGCCGATGAGAGGAAAGGGCAGCTTCGGCTGCCCTTTTCGTTTGCTCCGGATCAGCAAAGAGGCAGTTGCACGGAGCGATGGCTCGCCTTCGCGGCTGGGAAATGAGAAAATCTATCATTTCCCAGCCGCAGTACCCGCGAAGGTGAAGGCTCCATGACATTTACCCGTAGACAAGTGCTCGGCGGCCTCGCCGGGCTAGCGGTGGTCGGCCTCGGTGCCGGCGGCGCGCGCTTCTGGCTGGCGCGTCCGCAGGTGGCGCAGGAGTACGACTACGAACTGATCGCCGCGCCGCTGGATCTGGAGATCGTCCCGGGCTTCAGCAGTCCGGCGCTGGCCTATGGCGGCCAGTGCCCCGGCGTGGAGTTGCGGGCGAAGCAGGGCGAGTGGCTGCGGGTGCGCTTCACCAACAGGCTGGACGAACCGACCACCATCCACTGGCACGGCATCCGCCTGCCGATCGAGATGGACGGCGTACCGTACATTTCCCAGCCGCCAGTGCAGCCGGGCGAGAGCTTCATCTACCAGTTCAAGACCCAGGACGCCGGCAGCTACTGGTACCACCCGCACCTGATGAGCAGCGAGCAGCTCGGCCGCGGGCTGGTCGGCCCGCTGATCATCGAGGAGCGCGAACCCACCGGGTTCCGCCACGAGAAGGTTCTCTGCCTGAAGACCTGGCACGTGGACGAGCAGGGCGCCTTCACCCCCTTCAGCGTGCCGCGCCAGGCAGCTCGCGAAGGCACCCGCGGGCGCTATTCGACGATCAACGGCAAGCATGTGCCGACCATCGACCTGCCGGCCGGGCAGATCGTCCGGGTGCGCCTGCTGAACGTCGACAACACCGTCACCTACCGTCTCAACCTGCCCAACGGCGAGGCGAGGATCTATGCCATCGATGGCCATCCGGTGGAGCCGCGCGGCTTCGAGGGGCAGTACTGGATCGGTCCCGGGATGCGCCTGGAGCTGGCGCTGAAGGTGCCGGAAGCGGGCACCGAGCTGTCCCTGCGCGACGGGCCGGTACGCCTGGCGACGATCCGCAGTGTGGCCAGCGCCGAGGCTCCTGCCGGCGACTGGCCGAAGCCGTTGCCGGCGAATCCGGTGAGCGAACCGGACCTGGCCAATGCCGAGAAGATCGGTTTCCGTTTCGAGTGGGTCGGGGCGATGTCCGATACCAGCGGCAAGAATCCCTATCCGTCGTTCTGGCAGATCAACGGCAAGGCCTGGGAAGGCGGCGAGGAGCACAAGCACAACGCGCCGCCGCTGGCCAAGCTCAAGGAAGGCCAGAGCTACATCTTCGAGCTGCGCAACATGGCGCAGTACCAGCACCCGATCCACCTGCATGGGATGGCCTTCAAGGTACTGGATTCGGATCGCCGGGAGATCATCCCGTACTTCACCGACACCTACCTGCTGGGCAAGAACGAGACCGCCCGCGTCGCGCTGGTGGCGGACAATCCGGGCCTGTGGATGTTCCACTGCCACGTCATCGACCATATGGAGACCGGCCTGATGGGGACCATCGCGGTCGGCGAGGCCTGGTGCGGGTGACTAAGCTGATCAGCAACGGCAAGGGCTACCCGACGGTAAAAGGTGTGCGTCCGATCATCGATCGCAGCCGGGACCCGCATTTCATGCGCGAGGCCCTGGCAGAGGCGGAAAAGGCCGCGGCCCTCGGCGAAGTGCCGGTGGGCGCGGTCCTGGTGCGCGAGGGCGAGATCATCGGGCGGGGCTTCAACCGGCCGATCAGCAGCCACGATCCCAGTGCCCACGCCGAAATGCTGGCGATCCGCATGGCAGCGGCGGAGGCGGGCAACTACCGGCTGCCAGGCAGCACCCTGTATGTGACCCTGGAACCCTGCAGCATGTGTTCCGGACTGCTGGTGCACGCACGCATCCAGCGCCTGGTGTACGGCACGGTCGAGCCCAAGTCGGGCGCAGTGGAAAGCCGTGGGCGATTCTTCGAGCAGGAGCATCTCAACCATAGGGTCATGGTCGAGGGCGGCGTGCTGGCGGAAGAATGCAGCCAGGCGCTCTCGGCGTTCTTCCGCGCGCGGCGCGAAGCGGCGAAGAAGCCTCGCGAAGACTGACGGATGTTTCTCTTTTCGAACGCTCCGGCTGAAACGTTAAAGCACGCCCTGGCGCCTTCTTCTCCTTCAAAAGCCATCTGCATCAATTATTTATCCGGATATTTCGGACGATCGGCATAGGCGTAAAGTCGTAGTCGCCGCGCGCTTCCTTCGTCGAATTGTGTGATATTTTGCACGGCCGCTTGAGCAAGCGGCCCGCAGGCAATGGCTTCAGGTGAGAGCGAGCCCGCCTGCGGATACCCCCGCCGGACCGCGCAGCCGAAAAGCGCGGCCGGTCCGGAGGCGTCCGCGATTCCCGGCCCTGCATTGTCCTCGAAGAAGGCCATCGGTACGGCGGTCCTGGCCGCCTCCCGCACAATGCCAATTCGAAATGCAGGGAGTTGTTGTCATGAGTGATACCCGGGTCCAGCAGTATCAGGATCACGCCGGGGCGGAAGCCGTCGATTCCTCGGGACTGGAGGTCAAGCGCCTGACGTTCCTCGAGGCGGTGGCGATGATCGTCGGAACCAACATCGGCGCAGGCGTGCTGTCCATGGCCTACGCCAGCCGCAAGGCCGGCTTCATGCCATTGCTGCTCTGGCTGGCGGTGGCCGGCCTGTTCACCACCATTTCCATGCTCTACGTCTCGGAAACCGCCCTGCGCACGCGCACCCACAACCAGTTGAGCGGCCTTGCCCAGCGCTATGTCGGCTCCTTCGGCGCCTGGGCGATTTTCCTGTCCGTGGCGGTCAACAGCATCGGCGCACTGATCGCCTATATGAGCGGCAGCGGCAAGATCCTCAGCGCCTTCTTCGGCATCAGCCCGGCCCTGGGCAGCGTGCTGTTCTTCATTCCGGCCGCCGGCGTGCTGTACCTGGGACTGAGCGCCATCGGCAAGGGAGAGAAGTTCATCAGCATCGGCATGGTCAGCATGATCCTGATCCTGGTGGCGGCCACCCTGCTCAACGACAATACCGAGTTCGCTCGCCTGCTCGAAGGCGACTGGATCTACATGGTCCCGGTATTCAACATCGCGGTGTTCTGCTTCTCCGCCCAGTACATCGTCCCGGAGATGGCCCGTGGTTTCAGCCACGCCCCGGAGCGCCTGCCGAAGGCGGTGATCACCGGGATGCTGACCACCTTCGTCCTGCTCAGCATCGTGCCGCTCTCGGTGATCGCCCTGACCGGCCTGGAGAACCAGTCCGAAGTCGCCACCCTGGCCTGGGGCAAGGCGCTCGGCGAATGGGCCTTCTTCACCGCCAACACCTTCGCCCTGTGCGCCATGCTGACGTCCTACTGGGGCCTGGGCGGTAGCTTCCTGACCAACATCTTCGACAAGTTCCACAAGCTCGGTCCGGAGAACCGGCCGAAGACCCGCCTGCTGGTGCTGGCGATCGTCGCGCTGCCGCCGTTCGTCCTGGCTTACAGCGGGCTGGTCGGCTTCGTCAACGCGCTGTACTTCGCCGGGGCCTTCAGCGGAGTGATTCTCTCGATCATGCCAATCCTGATGCTGCGCTCGGCGCGCAGGAACGGCGACTTCGAGCCGGCCTGGAAATGCGGCTGGATCGCCCATCCGGCGATCCAGGCGGTGATCGTGACGATCTACCTGGCCAGCGCCGCCTACGCCATTTGCAGCGCCATGAACCTGCTGCCGGCCGGCTGGTAGGTCATCGCTGCCGGAAGAGGCCGCCATAGGGCGGCCTTTTTCATGGGATTTATTTTATCCGGATAATATTGTCGCTCTATTTATATCCGGGTATTATTCGGGCGTTCCATCCATGGGAGCCTGTCATGGCCAATGATCCATACATCCAGTCCTTCACCTGCTTCGACGGCACGCGCCGGCTGCTGACGGCGGCGCTGCCGGAGGTTGCGCTGGCCTTGAAGCAAGCGGTCGCCGGCGGTGCTGCCGGGCCGCTGCTGGTGTTCGACAATGCCACTGGGCGCTCCGTCGATCTCGATATCCGCGGTTCCAGCGAGGACCTGCTGGCGCGCCTGGTCGGCGCAGGCGAGCGGCAACCGGCGGAGGAGGCCGCGCCGCGCGGGCGCGGGCGGCCGAAGCTGGGCGTGGTGGCGCGCGAGGTGACCTTGTTGCCGCGCCACTGGGAATGGCTCGCCGCGCAGCCCGGGGGCGCCTCGGTGGCGCTGCGCAAGCTGGTCGAGGAGGCGCGCCGCAGCCAGTCCGGGCGTGCGCGGCAGGCGCAGGAGCGCGCCTACCATTTCATGAATGCGATGGCCGGCGACCTGCCGGGCTTCGAGGAGGCGACGCGGGCGCTGTTCGCCGGGGATCGCGAGGGCTTCGCCGAGCGGATCGCCGGCTGGCCGACCGATGTGCGCGAGCACGCCGCCTGGCTGGCAAGCGACGGAGAATCCTGAGGGGAGGGGGCGGCTAGAGTTTCTCGTCGCCGCTGTCTTCTTCCGGGCGCGTCTTGTTCACGCCGGGCAGGTGCAACCCGCTCTCGGCGATCTGGCTGCCTTCCATCTGCGGCTGGGTCACCCAGGTGAGGATGTCGTAGTAGCGCCGCACGTTCTGTACGAAGTGCACGGTCTCGCCGCCGCGCGCATAGCCGTAGCGGGTCTTGGCGTACCACTGCTTCTGCGCCAGGCGCGGCAGCATCTTCTTCACGTCCAGCCACTTGTTCGGGTTGAGGCCTTCCTTCTCGGCCATCTTGCGCGCGTCTTCCAGGTGCGCGCCGCCGATGTTGTAGGCGGCCAGGGCGAACCAGCTGCGGTCCGGTTCCTTGATGCTCTCGGGCAGTTCGCTGCGGATCTGCACGAAATACTTGCTGCCGCCCTGGATGCTCTGCTTCGGGTCGAGCCGGTTGGACACCCCCATCGCCTGGGCGGTGCGGTTGGTCAGCATCATCAGGCCGCGCACGCCGGTCTTGGAGGTAGCGCCGGGCTGCCACAGCGATTCCTGGTAGCCGATGGCGGCGAGCAGGCGCCAGTCGGTATCCAGCTGCTTGCCGCTCTGCTTGAAGTGGCTTTCGTAGCGCGGCAGGCGTTGCTGCAGGTGCTGGGCGAAGGTGTAGGCGCCGACGTAGCCGAGTACGTCGACATGCCCGTAGTAACGGTCCTTCAGGCGTTGCAGCAGGCCTTCCTTCTTGGCCTGGTCGAGGAATGCGTTGACCTCGTTCATCAGGCTGTCGTCGTCGCCGCCCGGCAAGGCCCAGGCCAGCCCGCGGGCTTCGCCGAAGTCGAAGGCGACGCGAACGTTGGGGAAGTACACCTGGTTCATCGCCAGTTCGTTGGAGTCGACCAGGGTCAGGTCGATGTCGCCGACGTCGACCATGCGCAACAGGTCGACCACTTCGACAGCATCGGATTCTTCGTACTTCAGTTCGGGATACTGCTTCTTCAGCTCGGCGAGCTGCTCCGCGTGGCTGCTGCCCTTGAGCACCATGATGCGCTTGCCGACCAGGTCTTCCGGGCGGGTCGGGCGCTGCTGGCCGTTGCGGTAGATGATCTGCGGGGTGACGTCGAGGTAGGTGTGCGAGTAGCGCACGCTGGCGTCGTCTTCGCGTCCCGGGGTCAGGCCGGCCGCGGCGAGAGCCGGGCCGCCCTCGCGGGAAAGCTGGGCATAGAGGTCGTCGAGGTTGTCGGCGGTCTCGATCTTCAGCTCGACGCCGAGACGCTCGGCGAAGCGCTTGGCCAGTTCGTATTCGAAGCCGGTTTCGCCGTTGCGGTCCTGGAAGTAGGTGGCCGGGCTGTTGCGGGTGATCACGCGCAGTACGCCCTCCTTCTGCACGCGCTCCAGGGCGGTAGGGGCTTTCGCCTCGCTACAGCCCGCAAGCAGCAGAAAGATGCCGGTCGCCAACAGCCAGGCGGCGCAACGTAAGCGGTACGCGGTCAGGGCAAACATCGGCGCAGTATACGCAAAGGCGAGACGGCGCCATATCTCGACAGCCGGGACCTTCTCTGCTATCGCCGGGATACCGTTCGTCCGCCGTTTCGCTTGCCCCGTCGCAGAGCGCTGCGGCGCCGTTCTCGAAGTGCTTCGAAGCGGGCCGCCGCGGATCCGATGGAGGGCTATGCGATAGCCATCGGCGCGGGTGCCGCCGGACGGTGCTTTACGGTAGAATGCACGGCCTCTGCGGGCCGGCCCGGCCGGCCCCCACACCTTCCCGTCTCCAGAGGCTGTTCCGACAATGCTGATCCTGCGCGGCGCTCCCGCCCTTTCCGCTTTCCGCCACGGCAAACTGCTCGAGCAACTGACCCAGCACGTACCTGCCGTTACCGGGCTGTACGCTGAGTTCGCGCATTTCGCCGACGTCACCGGCGCGCTCACCGCCGACGAGGAGCAGGTGCTGGCGCGGCTGCTGAAATACGGCCCGAGCGTGCCGGTGCAGGAGCCCAGCGGCCGGCTGTTCCTGGTGGTGCCGCGCTTCGGCACCATCTCGCCGTGGTCGAGCAAGGCCTCCGACATCGCCCGCAACTGCGGCCTGGCGAAGATCGACCGGCTGGAGCGCGGCATTGCCTACTATGTGCAGGGCGAACTGTCCGAGAGCGACGCCCAGCAGGTCGCCGCCCGCCTGCATGACCGCATGACCCAACTGGTGCTGGACCGCCTGGAAGGCGCCGCCGAGCTGTTCAGCCATGCGCAGCCCCGCCCGCTCACCGCCGTCGACGTGCTTGGCGGCGGTCGCGCCGCGCTGGAGAAGGCCAACGTCGAGCTGGGCCTGGCCCTGGCCGAGGACGAGATCGACTACCTGCTGAAGAGCTTCGGCGAACTGGGGCGCAACCCGCACGACGTCGAGCTGATGATGTTCGCCCAGGCCAACTCCGAGCATTGCCGGCACAAGATCTTCAATGCCAGTTGGGACATCGACGGGCAGGCCCAGGACAAGAGCCTGTTCGGCATGATCAAGAACACCTACGAGATGAACCGCGAAGGCGTGCTGTCCGCATACAAGGACAACGCCGCGGTCATCGTCGGCCATGTCGCCGGGCGTTTCTTCCCCGATCCGCAGACCCGCGAATACGCCGCCAGCCGCGAGCCGGTGCAGATCCTGATGAAGGTGGAGACCCACAACCACCCGACCGCCATCGCGCCGTTCCCCGGTGCCTCCACCGGTTCCGGCGGCGAGATCCGCGACGAGGGCGCCACCGGCCGCGGCGCCAAGCCGAAGGCCGGCCTGACCGGCTTCACCGTGTCCAACCTGCAGATCCCCGGTTTCGAACAGCCCTGGGAAGTGCCCTACGGCAAGCCCGAGCGCATCGTCACCGCGCTGGACATCATGGTCGAGGGCCCGCTGGGCGGCGCCGCGTTCAACAACGAGTTCGGCCGTCCGGCGCTGACCGGCTACTTCCGTACCTTCGAGCAGAAGATCGCTACCCCTCACGGCGAGGAAGTGCGCGGCTACCACAAGCCGATCATGCTCGCCGGCGGCATGGGCAACATTCGCGACGAACACGTGCAGAAGGGCGAGATCAGCGTCGGCGCCAAGCTCATCGTCCTTGGCGGCCCGGCCATGCTGATCGGCCTGGGCGGCGGCGCCGCCTCTTCGATGGCCACCGGCGCCAGCTCCGCCGACCTCGACTTCGCCTCGGTGCAGCGCGACAACCCGGAAATGGAGCGACGTTGCCAGGAAGTGATCGACCGCTGCTGGCAGCTCGGCGAGCGCAACCCGATCAGCTTCATCCATGACGTCGGTGCCGGCGGCCTGTCCAACGCCCTGCCGGAACTGATCAACGACGGCGGCCGCGGCGGTCGCTTCGAGCTGCGCGCGGTGCCCAACGACGAGCCGGGCATGAGCCCGCTGGAAATCTGGTGCAACGAGTCGCAGGAGCGCTACGTGCTGTCGGTGGACGCCGCCGACTTCGAGACCTTCAAGGCCATCTGCGAGCGCGAGCGCTGCCCGTTCGCGGTGGTCGGCGAGGCCATCGAGCAGCGCCAGCTGACCGTCGCCGACAGCCATTTCGACAACAAGCCGGTGGACATGCCGCTGGAAGTCCTGCTCGGCAAGGCGCCGCGCATGCACCGCGCGGTCACCCGCGAGGCCGAGCTGGGTGACGATTTCGACGCCGCCGGGCTGGAGCTGCAGGAAAGCGTCGAGCGCGTCCTGCGCCATCCCGCCGTGGCCAGCAAGAGCTTCCTGATCACCATCGGCGACCGCACCATCACCGGGCTGGTGGCCCGCGACCAGATGGTCGGGCCCTGGCAGGTGCCGGTGGCCGACTGCGCCGTCACCGCCACCAGCTTCGACGTCTACACCGGCGAGGCCATGGCGATGGGCGAGCGCCCCCCGCTGGCGCTGCTGGACGCCCCGGCTTCCGGACGCATGGCCATCGGCGAGACGGTCACCAACCTGGCTGCCGCGCGTATCGGCAAGCTGTCCGACATCAAGCTTTCCGCCAACTGGATGGCCGCCGCCGGCCACCCCGGCGAGGACGCGCGCCTGTATGACACGGTCAAGGCCGTGGGCATGGAACTGTGCCCGGAACTGGGCATCACCATCCCGGTGGGCAAGGACTCGATGTCCATGAAGACCCGCTGGCAGGACAATGGCGAGGACAAGAGCGTCACTTCTCCGGTCTCGCTGATCGTCACCGGCTTCGCTCCGGTCGCCGACGTGCGCCAGAGCCTGACCCCGCAACTGCGCCTGGACAAGGGCGAGACCGACCTGATCCTGATCGATCTCGGCCGCGGCAAGAACCGTCTCGGCGGCTCGATCCTGGCACAGGTCCACGGCAAGCTCGGCCGCGCCGTGCCGGACGTCGACGACGCCGAGGACCTGAAAGCCTTCTTCGCGGTGATCCAGGGGCTCAATGCCGACGGCCATATCCTCGCCTACCACGACCGTTCCGACGGCGGCCTGATCACCAGCGTGCTGGAGATGGCCTTCGCCGGTCACTGCGGCGTCGAGCTGAACCTCGATGCCCTGGCCGATAGCCGCGAAGAGTTGGCGGCCGTGTTGTTCAGCGAGGAACTGGGCGCGGTGATCCAGGTTCGCGAGGGCGCCACTCCGGAAGTCCTCGCGCAGTTCAGCGCCGCCGGTCTCGACGACTGCGTGGCGGTGATCGGCCAGCCGGTCAATGGCTACGAGATCAACCTGAACTACAACGGCGAGACCGTCTACAGCGCCCAGCGCCGCATCCTGCAACGCATCTGGAGCGAGACCAGCTACCAGATCCAGCGTCTGCGCGACAACGCCGACTGCGCCGAGCAGGAGTTCGACGCGTTGCTGGACGAAGACAACCCCGGGCTGTCGATCAAGCTCAGCTACGACGTCAACGACGACATCGCCGCGCCCTACATCAAGAAGGGCGTGCGGCCGAAAGTGGCGATCCTCCGCGAGCAGGGCGTCAACGGCCAGGTGGAGATGGCCGCGGCGTTCGACCGCGCCGGCTTCGCCGCGATCGACGTGCACATGAGCGACATCCTCGCCGGGCGGGTCGACCTGGACGCCTTCAAGGGCCTGGTGGCCTGCGGTGGCTTCTCCTACGGCGACGTGCTCGGCGCCGGCGAGGGCTGGGCCAAGTCGATCCTCTTCAACGCCCGCGCCCGCGACGGCTTCCAGGTCTTCTTCGCGCGCAAGGACAGCTTCGCCCTCGGCGTCTGCAACGGCTGCCAGATGATGTCCAACCTGCACGAGCTGATTCCCGGCACCGAGTTCTGGCCGCACTTCGTGCGCAACCGTTCCGAGCAGTTCGAGGCGCGGGTGGCGATGGTCCAGGTGCAGGAGTCGTCGTCGATCTTCCTGCAGGGCATGGCCGGTTCGCGCCTGCCGATCGCCATCGCCCATGGCGAAGGCCATGCGGAGTTCGAGTCGGAGGAAGCGTTGCTCGAGGCCGACCTTTCCGGCTGCGTGTCGCTGCGTTTCGTCGACAACCACGGCAAGGTCACCGAAGCCTACCCGGCCAACCCCAACGGGTCGCCGCGCGGCATCACCGGGCTGAGCAGCCGCGACGGTCGGGTCACCATCATGATGCCGCACCCCGAGCGGGTGTTCCGCGCCGTGCAGAATTCCTGGCGCCCGGACGACTGGCAGGAAGACGGCGGCTGGCTGCGCATGTTCCGCAACGCCCGGGTCTGGGTGGACTGATCAGGCATGGCGGGCGATGCGGACTCCAGCTCGTCGCCCGACCTTCTTCCCGAGGTTCGCCGGGTCTCTCCCGGCGACACCTTGCGGCTCTGTACCTGCGGGGCTTCGGCTTCGCTTCCCGATTGTCCCGCCGACTGCCGCAACGGCCTGACGCTCCACGCGACCCGCGAGCGCCTGTTGCTGTTGTGCCGCTGCGGGCGCTCCGCCGACCTGCCGTATTGCGACGGCAGCCATGCGCCTTCCGCCTTCGGGCTGAAGGCCAGGTGGCGGCGTTTCCGCGGCTGAACGTAAATCTGTGAACGCCCGCACGAAGGTGTTGTGACGAGCGAACAAATGTTGCGCTTATCTGTCGTAAAGGCAGCGTCAAATATTCATCATGTCAAGGCAAAGTGCCATTATTTGGCGTCGGCAGTCGCACAACCACCGACCGCCTCGTGCAGCATTCGATTCGTGCGGAGAAAACGATGTACAAGCTGTGTTTCTATGTGCCTGAGAGCCATCTGGATGTCGTCAAGCAAGCGGTGTTCGCCGCGGGTGGCGGGCGCATCGGGGCGTACGACAGTTGCTGCTGGCAGTCCCTTGGACAGGGCCAGTTCCGGCCCCTGGACGGTAGCCAACCCTACCTGGGCCAGGTCGGCCAGGTCGAGCACGTGGCGGAGTGGAAAGTGGAGCTGGTGGTGGCCGACGAGCTCATCCACGCCAGCGTTAAGGCGCTGAAGGCGGCGCATCCCTATGAGACCCCGGCCTACGAAGTCTGGCGCCTGACCGACATGGTCTTCTGAGTTTTCCTCGGACAAGCAAGAAGGGCGGCCAGTGGCCGCCTTTTTCGTTATCCGCCTCACGGGGAGAGCCCGACCCGGGGCTGTGGCGTGGCGCGAACAACCGTCTCGCGATTATCGAACCCGAGCGTGGGAGCTGTGGCGTAGGGCGGATAACCGCTTGGCGGTTATCCGCCGATTGGCCGAGGTCCAGCCCTCCTGCCGTCAGCGCCGCAGCAGCGGTTGCAGGGCCTGGCTCAAGGCCGCGGCGCGGGGGCCCACCAGGATATGGCAGATGCCGCCGGCGAGGGAGCTGACGCCCTGTCCGCCGAGACGACGCAGTTGCTCGGTGGCCAGCTTGCGTTCGTCCGCCACGCTGACCCGCAGGCGGGTCAGTGCGACGTCCCGTACCTCGCGCAGGTTGCCGGCGCCGCCGAGGGCGCCGAGCCAGGCCTGGGCTTCGGCGGCGTCGACGGTGGCCTGCATCGACTCCACCTCTTCGGCTGTGTTCGGACTGCCCAGCGGCGGTACGGCTTCGCCCGGTTGCGTATCGAAGGGCAGGGCGCGGCGGATCTCGTCGGCGATGCTGTCGGCCTGTGGGCCGACCACCACCTGCAGGCTGCCGGCCTTGCCCGGACGTACCACGGCCATCGCACCGAGGGCCTTGAGCTGGGCGTCCGAGGCCTTGTCGCGGTCGACCAGGCGCAGACGCAGGCGCGTGGTGCAGGCGTCCACCACTTCGAGGTTGGCTGCGCCACCCAAGGCGCGGATGAATGCCGGGGCGCGCTCGGCTTCGGCGTTGTCGCCCGATTCGCTGCTCGCGTCGTCTTCGCGGCCCGGGGTCTTCAGGTTGAAGCGGCGGATGCAGAAGTCGAACACCAGGTAATAGATGCCGGCATAGAGCAGGCCCAGCGGCCAGAGCATCCAGCCGTGGGTGGAGCGGCCCCAGCCCAGGGCGAGGTCGATGGCGCCACCGGAGAAGGTGAAGCCGAGGCGGATGTCGAGCAGGTCGGTGAGGGCCATGGACAGGCCGGTGAGCAGCGCATGCAGCAGGTAGAGCAGCGGCGCGAGGAACATGAAGGCGAACTCCACCGGCTCGGTGACGCCGGTGAGGAAGGCGGTCAAGGCCATCGACAGGAGCAGCCCGCCGATCAGCTTGCGCCGCTCCGGACGGGCGTTGCGGTACATCGCCAGGCAGGCGGCGGGCAGGCCGAACATCATCACCGGGAACATCCCGGCCATGAACTGGCCGCCCTTCGGGTCGCCGGCGAAATAACGCGCCAGGTCGCCGGTGACGACGCGCCCGGTTTCCGGGTCGGTGAAGCTGCCGAAGACGAACCACACCAGGTTGTTGAGGATGTGGTGCAACCCAGTGACGATCAGCAGGCGGTTCAGCACGCCGAAGGCGAAGGCGCCGAAGCTGCCGCTTTCCAGCATGAGTTGGCCGAGGCCGTTGATGCCCTGTTGCAGCGGTGGCCAGATCACCCCGAACAGCAGGCCCAGGCAGACCGCGCTGATCCCGGTGGCGATCGGCACGAAGCGGCGGCCGCCGAAGAACGCCAGGTATTCCGGCAGCTTCACGTCCTTGAAGCGGTTATACAGGGCGCCAGCCACCAGGCCGCTGATGATGCCGGAGAGCACGCCCATGTCGATGCCCGGATCGATCACCTTGAGCACCGAGATCATCACCAGGTAGCCGATGGCGCCGGCCAGGCCGGCGGTGCCGTTGTTGTCGCGAGCGAAACCGACGGCGATGCCGATGGCGAAGATCAGCGCCAGGTTGGCGAAGATCGCCTTGCCGGCGTCGTGGACCAGCGGAATGTCGAGCAGGTCGACGTCGCCCAGGCGCAGCAGCAGGCCGGCGATCGGCAGGATCGCGATCGGCAGCATCAGGGCTCGGCCCAGGCGTTGCAGGCTTTCGATCAGGAACGGGGGCATGGCGGTGGTCTCCGATTGTTCTTGTCAGGCCAGCGGCCAGTGTTGCAGGCAGGCGTCGCGCACCGCCCGGGCGCTGCCCAGGTCCAGCAGCGCCTGGGCGTGGCGGCGGCATTCGGCGGCGTCGAGCTGGCGCACCCGGGTCTTGATCTCGCCGACCAGGTTCGGCCCGACGGACAATTCCTCGACCCCGAGGCCGACCAGTACCGGTGTCGCCAGCGGGTCCGAGGCCAGCGCACCGCAGACGCCGACCCAGCGGCCGTGGCGGGCTGCTCCGGCGCAGGTCTGGGCGATCAGTCGCAGCAGCGCCGGGTGCAGGGCGTCGATGCGGTCGGCCAGGCCGGCGTGGCAACGGTCCATGGCCAGGGCGTACTGCGACAGGTCGTTGGTGCCGATGGAGAGGAAGTCGGCGTGTTCGGCCAGTTGATCGGCGAGCAGGGCGGCGGAGGGCACCTCGATCATCACCCCGAGTTCGGGCAGGCGCTCGATCCCCAACTGCGTGGCCAGCTCGCCGAGGCGGCCACGGATGGCGCGCAGTTCGTCGACCTCGCTGACCATCGGCAGCAGTATCCGGCAGCGTTCCAGCGGTTCGACCCTGAGCAGCGCGCGCAACTGCTGGTCGAGCAGTTCCGGGCGCGCCTGGCCGAGGCGGATGCCGCGCAGGCCCAGCGCTGGGTTTTCTTCCACCGGCAGCGGCAGGTAGTCGAGGTGCTTGTCGCCGCCGACATCGATGGTGCGGATGATCACCTTGCGCTGGCCCATGGCGTCCAGGACCTCCTGGTAGGCGTTGCGCTGTTCCTCTTCGTCGGGCGCGGCGCGGCGCTCGAGGAAGAGAAACTCGGTGCGTAGCAGGCCGACCCCGTCGGCGCCGTTGGCGAAGGCTTCGGCAGCCTCGCGCGGCGAGGCGACGTTGGCGCCGATCTCGATGCGCCGGCCGTCGCGGGTGAGCGCCTCGCGCTGCGCATCGGCCTGCTGGCGGCGGCGTTGTTCCTCGCGCTGCGCCACTTGCAAGGCGACCTGCTCCAGGCGTCGAGCGTCGGGGCTGAGTTCCAGCCGCCCCTGGCCGGCGTCCAGCACCACCTGCCGGCCTTCCTCCAGCTCCAGCAGCCCGGCGCCGAGCGCCACCAGGCACGGCAGGCCCTTGCTGCGGGCGAGGATGGCCACGTGGGAGGTGGCGCCGCCTTCGGCCATGCACAGGCCAGCCGCGCCGGCATCCACCAGCGGCGCGAGGTCGGAGGGGGTGATCTCCCGGGCGGCGACGATGGCGCCAGCAGGCACCCGCAACGGCGCGGTGTCGCCGAGCAGTACCCGCAGCACGCGTTTTTCCAGGTCGCGCAGGTCGTTGGCGCGCTCGGCCAGCAGCAGGTTGCCCAGCGCCTGGAGAATCTCGCACTGGGCCTGGATCGCCCGGTGCCAGGCGTGGGCGGCGCCGACGCCCTGGTCGATCAGCATGTCGGCGGCGTCCAGCAGACCCGGGTCTTCCAGCAGCGCGAGATGCGCGGAAAAGATCGCCGCTTCGTTCTCGTCGCCGCCGAGCCTGGCCTGCTGCAGGCTCCCCTGTACGTCGTCGCGCACCCGTTGCAGGGCCTGGTCCAGGGCGAGGTGCTGTTCCTCGGGACGATGCCGGCCGTCGTCCGCCGGCAGGCTGATGGCGCCGAGCCGCGCCAGGGGACCGCTGGCCAGGCCGGGCGAAGCGCAGACGCCGGTCAGGGTACCGGCGACAGCCGCAGGTCGCGCCGCCTCGCCCGGGGCGATGGCGCGCGGAGCCTCCTTCGGAGCCCCCGCGGTGGCGCTGGCGAGGGCCGCGAGCAGGGCGCCGAGGGCCGCCTCGCTGTCTTCGCCGCGACAGATCACCTCTACCTCGTCCTGTTCGGCGACCCCCAGGCCCATGATGCCGACCAGGCTGTCGACGCTGGCCACCTGTCCGGCGAAGTGCAGTTCGGCCTGGCTGGAAAAGCCCTGCGCGGTCTTGCGTAGCAGCGCTGCCGGGCGTGCGTGCAGACCGCCATGATGGGCGACCCGCGCCCGCCCGCGAACCTGGCGCTGCGCGGAGCCTTCGCCAGGCGCGGGATTGGCCGGACGTTGCTCGGCCTTCTCCGGACTCAGTTGCAGGAGCGGCGCGCCGACCTCCACCGGGTTGGTGGTCAGCGGGCGTACCTGGAAGCCGTCGCCGTTGGTCAGGATCATCACCGTGATCAGACTGCGGCTGCCGCGGGCGACGCGGTCCAGGTCGAAGCGCAGCAGCGGCTGGCCCTCGATCACCCGCGCACCTTCCTCGACCAGCGCCTCGAAGCCTTCGCCTTGCAGCTGTACGGTGTCGAGGCCGACGTGCAGCAGCAGCTCGGCACCGTTGTCGGCGCGCAGGCTGAGCGCGTGGCGGGTTCGCGCCAGGTGGCTGACCAGCCCGGCGCAGGGCGCGTGCAGGCAGTCGTTGAGCGGGTCGATGGCGATGCCTTCGCCCAGGGTGCCGCTGGAAAACACCGGGTCGGGTACTCGGTTGAGCGGCATCACGGGGCCGCTCAGGGGCGCTTTGAGGGCGAGATTCTTGTTGTTCATGGGCGCGCGCTCAGGCTCAGTGGGTTCGGGTGACTTTGCTCAGGTGCCGTGGCTGGTCCGGGTCCATGCCGCGAGCTTCGGCCAGGCCGGCGGCCATGACGTAGAAACTCTGGATCGCCAGGATCGGATCGAGCGCCGGATGCGCGGCGCGCTGCAGCGGCAGGTCGCGTTCGGCGATGTCGTCCGGGGCGGCGAGCAATACCTGCGCACCGCGCTGGCGCATATCCTCGGCGAGCGCCAGCAGGCCTTCCTGCTCCGGGCCGCGGGGAGCGAACACCAGCAGCGGATAGCGCTCCTCGACCAGCGCCATCGGTCCATGGCGGACCTCGGCGCTGCTGAAGGCCTCGGCCTGGATCGCCGAGGTTTCCTTGAATTTCAGCGCGGCCTCCTGGGCGATGGCGTAGCCGGCGCCGCGACCGATCACCATCAGCCGCTGGCAGTCGCGCAGGGCCTCGATGGCCGGCGACCAGTCGAGCCTGGCGGCCTGCTCCAGCCCGGCCGCCAGGCCCTGGCCTGCGGCCAGCAGGGCATTGTCGCGCTGCCAGTGGGCGAGCAGGCGGGCGCTGGCGCTGAGCGTGGCGATGAAGCTCTTGGTCGCTGCGACGCTGCGCTCGCTGCCGGCGCAGAGCGGCACGACGAATTCGCTGGCGGCTTCCAGCGGCGAATCCTCGGCATTCACCAGGGCGATGCCCAGGGCGCCGCGTTCGCGCAGGATGCGCAGGCTGTCCACGAGATCGGGGCTCTGCCCGGACTGCGAGAAAGCGAAGACGGCCTGCCCGGCGACACGCAGCGGCGAGCGGTTCAGGGTCACCACCGACATGGGCAGCGAGGCCACCGGCAAGCCGGCGTGCTGCATGGCCAGGTAGGCGAAGTAGCTGGCGGCATGGTCGGAGCTGCCGCGCGCGACGGTCAGCGCCAGGTTCGGATCGACCTCCCGCAGGCGCTGGCCAAGCGCCGGCAGGCAGGCGTCGAGCACGGCCAGTTGACGGCTCGCCACCGCGGCGGCGGAGAGCGCTTCCTCGAGCATCAGCGAAGTCATTCGAGTTCTCCTTCCACCATCACGGCATCGAGTTCCAGGGCGCGATCCAGGCGCACCACATCGGCCCAGGCTGCGGGCGCCAGGCGGCCGCGCTCGGCGAGGCCGAGGTAATCGGCGGGGAATTGCGAAAGGCGTTGCGAGGCTTCGGCCAGGGGCAGGCCGATCTTCACCAGGTTGCGCAGCGCCTGGTCCATGGTCAGGGTGCTGCCGGCCAGGGTGCCGTCGGGCAGGCGCACGCCGCCCAGGCACTTGGTCACCGTGTGGCTGCCGAGCTTGTACTGGCCGTCGGGCATGCCGGCGGCGGCGGTGGAGTCGGTCACGCAGTACAGGCACGGGATCGAACGCAGGGCCACCCTGATGGCGCCGGGATGGACATGCAGCAGGTCGGGGATCAGCTCGGCGTAGCGTGCGTGGGCCAGGGCCGCGCCGACGATACCCGGTTCGCGGTGGTGCAGGCCGGTCATCGCGTTGTAGAGGTGGGTGAAGCTGCTGGCGCCGGCTTCCAGTGCGGCCACGCCATCCTCGTAGCTGCCCAGGGTATGGCCGATCTGCAGGCGTACGCCGCGCTCGGCGAGGGCGCGGATCAGCGGCCGGTGTCCGGCGATCTCGGGGGCGATGGTGATCACCCGGATCGGCGCCCGGCGCAGGTAGTCCTCGACTTCCTCGAGCACCGCGGCATGGGCGAAGTTGGGCTGCGCGCCGAGCTTGCCGGAGTTGATGTAGGGGCCTTCCAGGTGCACGCCGAGTATCCGTGAACCGCCCTCCAGCGAGCGGCGGCAGTAATCGCCGAGCTGGCTGAGGATGTCGGCGATCTCCTCGCGCGGTGCGGTCATGGTGGTGGCCAGCAGCGAGGTCGTGCCGAAGCGCCGGTGGGTGCGGGCGATGGTGGCGAAGGCGTCGCCACCTTCCATGATGTCGCGGCCGCCGCCGCCGTGCACATGCAGGTCGATGAAGCCTGGCAGCAGGTATGGATCGGCGTTGCCGGCCGGATCGCAGGGCTCGCCTTCGATCCGCTGGATACGCCCGTCCTGGATGTGCAGGCGGCCGAGGATCCAGCCTTGCGGGGTGAGGATGTTGCCTTCGAGCATGGCGGCTCCGTGTCGGTCAGCGTCGCAGTTCGGCGACGAAGTCGTAGTAGTCGTTGCGGCAGTAGGTGTCGGTCAGCTCGATCGGGGTGTTGTCCTCGAGGTAGCCGATCCGGGTCATCAGCAGCATCGCGGTGCCCGGCGCGATGCCGACCAGCGCGGCATCGGACGCGGAGGCGTTGATCGCGCGCACGTGCTGGAGGGCGCGGACCACCGGGCGACCGATGCCGTCCAGGTATTCGTAGAGGGAATCGCCGACCGCTGTCGGGTCCGGCAGCAGGCGTGCCGGCAGGGTGCTGTTCTCGATCGCCATCACCGTGCCGTCGGCCTTGCGCAGGCGCTTCATGCGCGCGACCTTTTCGGTCGGCGAGAGGCCGAGGCGGATCAGTTCGTCGTGGGTGGGCAGGGCGATGCCGCGCTCCAGCCAGGTGGAGCCGGGGGTGAAGCCTTTCAGGCGGAGCATCTCGCTGAAGCTGGAGAGACGCGACAGCGGTTGTTCGAGACGCGGCGTAATGAAGGTGCCGGAGCCCTGGTTGCGGCGGATCAGCCCCTGCTCGAAGAGTACTTCGAGGGCCTTGCGCGCGGTGACGCGGGAAATGTTCAGGGTTTCGCTGAGGTTGCGTTCGGAGGGCAGCGCTTCCTCCGCTTTCCACTGGCCGGCATGGATCGCGCTCTCGAGATTGCGCGCCAGCTGCAGATAGAGGGGGGTGGGTTGCGCCTCGTCGGGACGCAGGGCCAGGAGCAGGTCGTGGGCTGTCTTCATGAGAGGTTCCGATGCGGATTGTGTTGTTGTCGCCCGGTAATGCTGGGAAAACTAATACCACTTGAATACCACGTCAATGCCAGTTGTGCGTCGCGCACGCGTCAGCCAGCCGTCCCGTCGATTGACTTGGCCTGAGTAAGGGATGCAAGGGTTTGACGGATAAAAGAAAACGCCGCCGGAAAATCTCGCGGCGGCGTTCCTGGTGTGGCTGACGGCTGACGAGTGGTAGCAGCCTGGTTCTGTCAGGGGCGGATCTCGATCAGCGTGCCGTCTTTCACCACGCTCCAGACTTCGCGCATGTCGGTGTTGTTCATGGCGATACAGCCATTGGTCCAGTCCAGGGTGGAGAAGTACCACTCCGGGTATTCGTCATCCAGCGGGGTGCCGTGGATCATGATCATGCCACCGGCCGGCAGGCCCTTTTCCCGGGCCTTGGCCACGTCGCGGGCGTTGGGGTAGGAAATGTGCATGGAGAGGTTGTAGTTGTTGCTGGTCTTGCGCCAGTCGATCCAGTAGAAGCCTTCCGGGGTGCGGTTGTCGCCTTCGGCCAGCTTCGGGCCGGTCGGGCGCTTGCCCAGCGAGACACGGTAGCTTTTCAGGACGTTGCCTTTGTTGAGGAGCAGCAGTTTTCGCTCGGACTTGAGCACCAGGACCTTGTCCACCTTGCCTTCCAGGCTCGGCGCGGCATTGGCCTGGGTCAGACTGGCGAAGGTCAAGCACAGCAAAGCAAGCAACCAGCGCATGGAAGTGAAATCCCCGATGTTCCCTTGAGCCGCAACGGCGGCGGTGTTCGAGTGTTTGGCGTTCAGTCTTTCTTATAGGAAGCCAGCATAGGTGCAATGGCTTCGTTGCGCACCGGGAAGCAGCCTTCGCGGCGGTCGCTGAAGTAGCATTCTAAGGTACGGCCGATGGTCGGAAAAGCCAGCTCCGACCAGGGAATCTCCGCTTCGTCGAAAAGCCGCACCTCCAGGCTTTCATCGCCGGCGGAGAAATCCAGGTCGAGCAGCTCGGCGCGGAAGAACAGGTAGACCTGGCTGATGTGCGGCAGGTCGAAAAGGGTATAGAGCTGCAGGTCGCCGATCCGCGCGTTGGCTTCTTCCTCTGTCTCGCGGGCCGCCGCCTGGGCGAGGGTCTCGCCGTTCTCCATGAAGCCGGCCGGCAGCGTCCAGTAGCCCAGGCGCGGCGCAATGGCGCGACGGCAGAGCAGGACCTGGCCGTCCCACACCGGCAGGCTGCCGGCGACGATACGCGGGTTCTGGTAGTGCACGGTGTGGCAGGCGTCGCAGACGTAGCGCAGGCGGTTGTCGCCGTCCGGGATGCGCTGGACCACCGTGGCGCCGCACAGGCTGCAGAATTTCATGCCAGGTTCTTCTTCGGGGAAAGGCCTATCTTGCTCGGCTGGCCGGGAGGCGACAAGGCCCCGTGCGGGAGGGGTGGGCTGGCCGGGGCTTTCGTGCCATGATCTCGGGGAAACGACAAGACCTCGGAAACCCCGGCAGTATGAACTGCACGCTCGACGAGCTGCGCCAACGCATCGAGGCGCACCGCCCCCGCCAACTGGATACCGACCAGCGCTTCCCCCAAGCGGCCGTGCTGGTGCCCATCACCCGCAGCGACGATCCGGAGCTGGTGCTGACCCTGCGCGCCGCCGGTTTGTCCACCCATGGCGGCGAGGTCGCCTTCCCCGGCGGGCGGCGCGACCCGGAAGACGCCGACCTGGTGCGCACCGCCCTGCGCGAGGCGGAGGAGGAGATCGCCTTGCCGCCGGGCCTGGTGGAAGTGGTCGGGCCGCTGAGCACCCTGGTCTCGCGGCATGGTATCGAGGTCACTCCCTATGTCGCCTTCATTCCCGACTTCGTCGAGTACCAGCCCAACGACGGCGAGATCGCCGCGGTGTTCAACGTGCCGCTGAGTTTCTTTCGCGACGACCCGCGCGAGGTCACCCACCGTATCGACTACTTCGGCCGCAGCTGGTACGTGCCCAGCTATCGCTTCGGCGAGTTCAAGATCTGGGGCCTGACGGCCATCATGGTGGTGGAGCTGGTCAACCTGCTGTACGACGACCCCATCGACCTGCACACGCCGCCGGCTTCGTTCATCAAACTGAGTTGACCGACGGGGCGCAGACCCCGGCCATGAGGAGATCGCGATGAAATACCGCCTGGGCGATGCCCGCGTCGAAACCCATCCCGACAGCTGGATCGCGCCCAGCGCAGCGGTGATCGGCAAGGTTCGCCTGGATGCCGGCGCCAGCGTCTGGTTTGGCGCGGTGCTGCGCGGCGACAACGAGCTGATCCATATCGGCGAGCACAGCAACGTCCAGGACGGCTCGGTGATGCACACCGACATGGGCTATCCGCTGACCCTCGGCAAGGGCGTCACCGTCGGCCACAACGCCATGCTGCATGGTTGCAGCGTGGGCGACTACAGCCTGGTGGGGATCAACGCGGTGATCCTCAATGGGGCGAAGATCGGCAAGTACTGCATCATCGGCGCCAACGCGCTGATTCCCGAGGGCAAGGAGATTCCCGACGGCTCGCTGGTGATGGGCTCGCCGGGCAAGGTAGTGCGCGAGCTGAGCGAGCCGCAGAAGAAGATGCTCGAGGCCAGCGCCGCCCACTATGTGCACAATGCCCGCCGTTACGCCCGCGACCTCGTCGAGGACCCGGCGTGAACGAGCGACCGGTGGCTTCGCCCTGCGTGCATGTCTGCGCGCTGGACGAGCAGGACATCTGCATCGGCTGCCAGCGCACGGCGGCCGAGATCACCCGCTGGGGCCTGATGAGCAACGACGAGCGCCGCGAGGTGCTCGGTCGCTGTTTCGAGCGCGCCAAGGCGCAAGGGCTGGTCAGCGGTTCCGCCTGAAGCGGATTCCGTTTTCTTTCATTTCCGAGGTTCTTCCATGACCCGTATCGGTACCCCCCTGTCGCCGAGCGCGACCCGCGTCCTTCTCTGTGGCTCCGGCGAGCTGGGCAAGGAAGTCGCCATCGAGCTGCAACGCCTGGGTTGCGAAGTGATCGCCGTCGATCGCTATGGCAACGCGCCGGCCATGCAGGTGGCGCATCGCAGCCACGTGATCAGCATGCTCGACGGCGCCGCCCTGCGCGCGGTGATCGAGCAGGAGAAGCCGCACTACATCGTGCCCGAGATCGAGGCCATCGCCACCGCGACCCTGGTCGAGCTGGAGGCCGAAGGCTACACCGTGGTGCCCACCGCCCGCGCCGCGCAACTGACCATGAACCGCGAGGGTATCCGCCGGCTGGCTGCCGAGGAACTCGGCCTGCCGACCTCGCCCTATCACTTCGCCGATACCTTCGAGGACTACCGCCGTGGCGTCGAGCGCGTCGGCTACCCCTGCGTGGTGAAGCCGATCATGAGTTCGTCTGGCAAGGGCCAGAGCGTCCTGAAAGGCCCCGACGACCTGCAGGCGGCCTGGGACTATGCCCAGGAAGGCGGGCGCGCCGGCAAGGGCCGGGTGATCGTCGAGGGCTTCATCGATTTCGACTACGAAATCACCCTGCTCACCGTGCGCCACGTCGACGGCACCACTTTCTGCGCGCCGATCGGTCACCGCCAGGTCAAGGGCGACTACCACGAGTCCTGGCAGCCGCAGGCGATGAGCGCGCAGGCCCTGGCCGAGTCCGAGCGGGTCGCCCGGGCAGTGACCGAGGCCCTCGGCGGACGCGGGCTGTTCGGCGTCGAACTGTTCGTCAAGGGCGACCAGGTGTGGTTCAGCGAGGTGTCGCCGCGTCCGCACGATACCGGCCTGGTGACCCTGATTTCCCAGGATCTTTCCGAGTTCGCGCTGCACGCGCGGGCGATCCTCGGCCTGCCGATCCCGGTGATCCGCCAGCTCGGCCCGTCGGCCTCGGCGGTGATCCTGGTGGAAGGCAAGTCCCGGCAGGTCGCTTTCGCCAACCTCGGCGCCGCGCTGAGCGAGGCGGATACGGCGCTACGCCTGTTCGGCAAGCCGGAAGTGGATGGCCAGCGGCGGATGGGCGTGGCCCTGGCGCGCGACGAGTCGATCGACGCCGCTCGCGCCAAGGCGACCCGGGCCGCCCAGGCGGTTCGCGTCGAACTCTGAGATGTGCCGGCTGGCAACGCTGGCCTGGTGGGCGGCGGCTCTGCCGTTGCTGCCGCTGGCGGTGCCGCTGGCTATCCGCACCCGCCGCCGAGCCTTGCGCCTGGCGCCCGCGGCGGGACCTCGCGAAGGGCTGGTCGGTGGGTCCGGTGCCGAAGAGCCGCTGCGCTTGCTGTTGTTCGGTGAGTCGACAGTGGTCGGGGTCGGCGCCAGTTGCCTGGACTACGCCCTGGCCGGCCGCCTGGCCGCGGCGCTGGGCGAGCGTCTGCGCCGCCCGGTGGCCTGGCAGGCGCTGGGCGAGAACGGCATCACCAGCGGCGAGGCGCGCGAACGCCTGCTACCGCAGGTGGCGGGACGTTTCTTCGACCAGGTGATCCTGGTCTTCGGCGTCAATGACACCACCAGCCTGCGCTCCCTCGAACGCTGGCGTGCCGACTGCGCGGCCCTGATCGACGGCTTCCAGGCGGCCGGCGCGCAGGTGACTTGCACCGCGGTGCCGCCGCTGCGGCATTTTTCCGCCTTGCCCGGGTTGCTGCGGGCCCTGCTGGGATGGCGCGGGCGGCTGCTCGACGAGGCGCTGCGCGATCTCGCTGGCGCGACCGGCGCCGGCTACTGTCCGATCTCGCTGGACCTGCTTCCGGACTACCTGGCCATCGACGGCTTTCATCCGTCGCAGCTGGGCTACCAGGTCTGGGCCGGGGCCCTCGCCGACTGGTTGGCGGCGAGGGAGAAGGGCGGCGCCGCGGTAGCCTGAGCGAGACTCAGGACACTGCGCCGAGGTCGTTGTCGCGGGTTTCCTTCAGGCACAGCACCGCCAGCAGGCTGAGCAGCGCCGCTGCGGAGACGTAGCCGCCGACCCAGCCCAGGCCGCCGATGCCGACCAGCTTCTGGGCGATATAGGGCGCCACCGAGGCGCCGAGAATGCCGCCCAGGTTGTAGGCCGCCGACGCGCCGGTGTAGCGCACGTGGGTGGGGAATATTTCCGGCAGCAGCGCGCCCATCGGGGCGAAGGTGACCCCCATCAGGAACAGCTCGATGCAGAGGAACAGGGCGACGCTGAACGTCGAGCCCTGGCTGAGCAGCGGCTCCATGGCGAAGCCGGAGGCGATCGCCGCCAGGCTGCCGAGCAGCAGTACCGGCTTGCGTCCGAAGCGGTCGCTGAGCCAGGCCGACAGCGGCGTGGCGGCGGCCATGAAGAGCACCGCGAGGCACAGCAGACCAAGGAACTCCTCGCGGCTGAAGCCGAGGCTGGCCACCCCGTAGCTCAGCGAGAACACCGTGGAGATATAGAACAGCGCATAACACACCACCATCGCCAGGGCGCCGAGCAGGGTCGGCCGCCAGTGCTGGGCGAACAGCTCGGCGATCGGCAGGCGGACCCTCTCGTGCTTGGCCATGGCCTTGGCGAACACCGGGGTTTCCGCCAGCTTCAGGCGTACGTAGAGGCCGACCACGACCAGCGCCGCGCTGAGCAGGAACGGGATCCGCCAGCCCCAGTCACGGAACTGCTCCTCGCTGAGCAGCATCGCCAGGGCCAGGAACAGGCCGTTGGCGGCGAGGAAGCCGATCGACGGGCCGAGCTGGGGAAACATGCCGAACCAGGCGCGCTTGCCGGCCGGCGCGTTCTCCGTGGCCAGCAGCGCGGCGCCGCCCCACTCGCCGCCGAGGCCGAGGCCCTGGCCGAAGCGCAGCACGCAGAGCAGCAACGGCGCCCAGTAGCCGATGCTGTCGTAGCCGGGGAGGACGCCGATCAGGGTAGTGGATACCCCCATCAGCAGCAGCGAGGCGACCAGGGTCGACTTGCGCCCGATGCGGTCGCCGAAGTGGCCGAACAGCGCCGAGCCCAGCGGACGGGCGAGGAAGGCGATGCCGAAGGTGAGGAAGGCGCTGAGCATCTGCGCGGTGCCGGATGTCTGCGGGAAGAATACCGGACCGATCACCAGGGCGGCGGCAGTGGCATAGACGTAGAAATCGTAGAATTCGATGGCGGTGCCGATGAAGCTGGCGACTGCGACCCGGGTGGTCGAGTTGGCCGGTTCCGGAGCGGCGTCGGCGGCGAGGGTGGCGGCGGTCATGGTGGGAAGGTCCCTGGCAGTCGGGGCACGACGGAGTGCTTCCGTGCGGCCGGATGGTTATGGCCAGTGCGCCGATGCGGCGGCGCGGCGCCCGGGTGGGGCGGACGAGATCGGTCGCGCAGGGAGGATGGGGCTGCGCGCCGTGCGCCGGCTGGTACCGTCGGCATCGGGGCCGGGCGGGCAGGCGGGACTGGCGGGTGACTGGCCGGGGCTCGGGCTGCGGGTAGCGGCGGAACCGGCGGCAGGGCTGGATAAGCTGGGGTCGATTATAGAGCGCCGCAGGGCGGGTTCGGCAATCCCGGATCAGACGCTGGCGTCGCTTTCGACCAGCGGGGTCAGCGCGCGGGGATGCCAGGCGCGCACGCTTTTCACACGGTTTTCCGCCGACTGCTGGATTTCCAGGCAGTAGGGGCCGATGCGCAGGCACACCGCGCAATCGGGGATCTGCTCCAGGGCTTCGGTGACCAGGCCGTTGAGAGTCTTCGGGCCGTCGCAGGGCAATTGCCAGCCAAGCGACTTGTTCAGCTCGCGCAGGTTGGCGCTGCCGTCGATGACGAAGCTGCCGTCTTCCTGGGCCTGGATATCCGGGTTGTCGAGGCTGTCGAGGTCGTTGAAGTCGCCGACGATCTCTTCGAGGATGTCCTCCAGCGTGACGATGCCGATCACCTCGCCATATTCGTCGACCACCACGCCGATACGGCGCTTCTCCTTCTGGAAGTTCACCAGCTGGGTCGACAGCGGCGTGCTTTCCGGCACGAAATACGGCTCCATGCAGGCCTGGCGGAGATTCTCCTTGGTCAGGCGGCCCTGGGTCAGCAGGCGCGCGATCTGGCGCATGTGCACGACCCCTTCGATCTGGTTGACGTCGTCGCGGTAGACCGGCAGGCGGGTGTGGCTGGTGGTGCGCAACTGCTCGACGATGACCTCGAGTTCGTCGTCGAGGTCGATGCCTTCGATTTCGTTGCGCGGGATCATCAGGTCGTTGACCGTGACCTTCTCCAGGTCCAGCAGGCCGAGCAGCATGTCATGCCGGTTGACCTCGCTGGCCTGGGGATTGTCGGCCGGATGCAGGGCCTCTTCGTCGCGGCTGCGTCCGCTGTCGTCCTGTTCCGCCGCGGCGACGCCGAGCAGGCGCAGCAGCGCGTTGCTCAGCAGGGTCAGCAGCCACAGCAGGGGCCAGCACAGGCGCTGCAGGATCAGGAGCGGCAGGCTGAGCGGCAGGGCGACGCGTTCCGAGCGAAGGGCGCCGTAGCGGCGCGGCAGCAGGGCGCCGAACAGCAGCAGGAGCAGGGTCATGCCGGGGATGGCGACGGCCAGGCCGATGACGCCCCAGTGGCGCAGCGCGGCCCAACTGGCCAGGGCGGCGGCGCTGACGTTGACCAGGGTGCGGCCGAACAACAGGGTGCCGCGCAGGCGGTCGTCGTGCAGCAGCAGCCAACTGCTGCGCCGGGCCCCGCGCAGGCCTTGCTTGGCCTGTAGGCGCAGGCGGTAACGGTCGAGGTTGAGCAGGGCGGCCTCGACGCAGGAGAAGAACGCCGAGCAGGCGACCAGGAGAACCAGCAGGCCGACCAGGTACCCGGGGTGCAGCTCATCCATGAAGGAGGCCCATCAGATGTGCAGGATGAATTCCCGCACCAGCTTGCTGCCGAAGTACGCCAACATCAACAGGCAGAAACCGGCCAGGGTCCAGCGGATCGCCTTGTGGCCCCGCCAGCCGAGCTGGTGGCGACCCCAGAGGAGCACGGCGAAGACCACCCAGGCGAAGCAGGACAGGATGGTCTTGTGCGCCAGGTGCTGGGCGAACAGGTTGTCGACGAACAGCCATCCGGACAGCAGCGACAGCGAAAGCAGCGACCAGCCACCCCAGAGGAAGCCGAACAGCAGGCTTTCCATGGTTTGCAGGGGCGGGAAGTTGCGGATCAGCCCGGACGGATGCTTGTGCTTGAGGCGGTAATCCTGGAGCAGCAGCAAGAGCGCCTGGAACACCGCGATGGTGAGCAGGCCGTAGGCCAGGATCGAGAGCAGGATGTGGGCCAGGATGCCTGGTTGTTCGTTGATCGGCTCGACGGTGCCGTGGGGGATGAGTACCGCCAGCAGGGTGGTGAGGGCGCCCAGCGGGAATAGAAGGAGGAGCAGGTTCTCCACCGGTATCCGCAAGGTCGCCAGCAGGGTCAGGAGGATTACCGCGGCGGCGATCAGGCTGGCGGCGTTGAAGAAGTCCAGCACCAGGCCGGCCGGGGTCAGCAATTGCTGGTAGAGGCTGAAGGCGTGGGCGACCAGTGCCAGGAGTCCGAACAGGAGCAGCAGGGGTTTGCCCGGCGCGGTGCGCTTGGACACACAGGCACCCTGGTAGGCGGCGGTGCCGAGATAGAGAACAGCAGCGATGAGGCTGGGCAGCAGGGGATGCATAAGTCCTTGTAATCGCGGGCCCGAAAGGAAGGGAGTTTGGCATAGATCGAGCGTCGCGAGAAAGCCGTTGCGAACAGTTCTCTCGTACCTGTGGCCGGGTTGGCGGACCGCCTGCCGCGGGCGCCGCGACCTCCTGGCCCGGCAATCGCTTCGGCAAAGACGGAACGCATCGGCAAATCAAGGACTTGAGGCTGGCCTCCGGTCGTCGCCGGACACACACTCCGTCTTTCATCGCGTGTCCCGCGACGCGCTCTTGGTTATAATCCGCCGCTTGCCGCAACCCCCGTGGAAGGATCGCGCATGTTCGAAAACCTTACAGACCGCCTCTCGCAGACGCTTCGCCATGTCACCGGCAAGGCCAAGCTGACCGAGGACAACATCAAGGACACTCTGCGCGAAGTGCGCATGGCCCTGCTCGAGGCCGACGTGGCCCTGCCGGTGGTCAAGGACTTCGTCAACAAGGTCAAGGAGCGCGCCGTCGGCACCGAGGTCTCGAAGAGCCTGACCCCGGGACAGGCGTTCGTGAAGATCGTCCGCGCCGAACTCGAGGAACTGATGGGGGCGGCCAACGAGGACCTGGCGCTGAGCGTCGCGCCGCCGGCGGTGATCCTGATGGCTGGCCTGCAGGGCGCGGGAAAGACCACCACCGCGGGCAAGCTGGCGCGCTTCCTTAAGGAACGGAAGAAGAAGTCGGTGATGGTGGTTTCTGCCGACGTCTACCGTCCCGCCGCGATCAAGCAGCTGGAAACCCTGGCGGGCGAGGTCGGCGTAACCTTCTTCCCTTCCGACGTCAGCCAGAAGCCGGTGGCCATCGCCGAGGCGGCGATCCGCGAGGCGAGGCTGAAGTTCATCGACGTGGTGATCGTCGATACCGCAGGCCGCCTGCACATCGATGCCGACATGATGGACGAGATCAAGCAGGTGCACGCGGCGATCAAGCCGGCGGAAACCCTGTTCGTGGTCGATGCCATGACCGGCCAGGACGCCGCCAACACCGCCAAGGCCTTCAATGACGCCTTGCCGCTGACCGGCGTGGTCCTGACCAAGGTCGACGGCGACGCGCGAGGCGGTGCCGCGCTGTCGGTGCGGGCGATCACCGGCAAGCCGATCAAGTTCCTCGGCATGGGCGAGAAGAGCGAAGCGCTCGATCCGTTCCATCCCGACCGTGTGGCCTCGCGCATCCTCGGCATGGGCGACGTGCTCAGCCTGATCGAACAGGCCGAGCAGAACCTCGACCGCGACAAGGCCGAGAAGCTGGCGAAGAAGATCAAGAAGGGCAAGGGCTTCGACCTGGAAGACTTCCGCGACCAGTTGCAACAGATGAAGAACATGGGCGGCCTCGGCGGGCTCATGGACAAGCTGCCGATGCTCGGCGGGGTCAACCTGGCGCAGATGGGCAATGCCCAGGGCGCTGCGGAGAAACAGTTCAAGCAGATGGAGGCGATCATCAACTCGATGACGCCCGGCGAACGGCGCGATCCGGAAATGATCAGCGGCTCGCGCAAGCGCCGCATCGCCCTTGGCTCCGGTACCCAGGTGCAGGACGTCGGCCGGCTGATCAAGCAGCACAAGCAGATGCAGAAGATGATGAAGAAGGTCACCGCCAAGGGCGGCATGGCCAAGATGATGCGAGGCATGGGCAGCATGTTCCCGGGGGGCATGCCCAAGCTTTGATCGGACGCGCGGCCGCTGGCCACGCCGGCGGTTTCGCTCCGTCGGCCGGCGGGCGGACCGTGTGCTTCCCGCGCTCTCCGCGCCGGCCGATGGGTGGCCGAAAAAGAGATTTGCAAATTCCCCGATAATCCTTAGAATATGCGGCCTTTCGGGCCGTGGGCCCAGCGTGCATTCATTTTGCAAGCACCGACTACAGGAACGAAGTTCACATGGTAACCATCCGTCTTGCTCGTGGCGGCTCCAAAAAGCGCCCCTTCTACCACCTGACCGTGACCAACAGCCGCAATGCGCGCGATGGTCGCTTCGTCGAGCGCATCGGTTTCTTCAACCCGGTTGCGACTGGTGGCGAAGTGCGTCTGTCCGTCGACCAGGAGCGTGCTACCTACTGGCTCGGCCAGGGTGCACAGCCGTCTGAGCGCGTTGCTCAGCTGCTCAAGGACGCTGCCAAGGCAAACGCCTAAGCCGTCATGAGTGAAATGCCGACACCCGCCGACGACTTGGTCGTGATCGGCAAGATCGTTTCGGTGTACGGCATCCGCGGTGAGGTGAAGGTGTATTCCTTTACCGACCCGTTGGACAACCTGCTGGACTATCGCCGCTGGACGCTCCGGCGCGACGGCGAGATTCGGCAGGCCGAGCTGGTCAGGGGGCGCCTGCATGGCAAGGTCCTGGCCGCCAAGCTCAAGGGGCTCGACGATCGCGAAGAGGCCCGCACCTTCACCGGTTACGAGATCTGCATCCCGCGTAGCGAGTTGCCCTCTCTCGAGGAAGGTGAGTACTACTGGCACCAGCTGGAAGGCCTGAAGGTGATCGACCAGGGCGGGCAGTTGCTCGGCGTGATCGACCATCTGCTGGAAACCGGTGCCAACGATGTCATGGTGGTCAAGCCCTGCGCGGGCAGCCTGGACGACCGCGAGCGCCTGTTGCCCTACACCGGGCAGTGCGTGCTGTCGATCGACCTGGCCGCTGGCGAGATGCGGGTGGACTGGGACGCGGACTTCTGATCATCCATGGACAAGCGTTTGTGGGTGGGCGTCGTCAGCATCTTTCCGGAGATGTTCCGCGCGATCAGTGAGTATGGCATCACCAGCCGTGCGGTAAAGCAGGGGCTGCTCACGCTGACCTGCTGGAATCCACGGGACTACACCGAGGACCGCCACCAGACGGTGGACGACCGGCCCTTCGGCGGTGGCCCTGGCATGGTGATGAAGATCAAGCCTCTGGAGGGCGCGCTGGCGGATGCTAGGCAAGCCGCCGGGGGCAGGAAGGCGAAGGTGATCTACCTTTCGCCGCAAGGCCGCCAGCTGACGCAGGCGGGCGTACGCGAACTGGCCGAAGAGGAAGCGTTGATCCTCATCGCCGGGCGCTACGAAGGCATCGACGAGCGCTTCATCGAAGAGCACGTCGATGAAGAATGGTCGATCGGCGATTATGTCCTGTCCGGCGGTGAGTTGCCGGCCATGGTGCTGGTCGATGCAGTGACGCGGTTGCTGCCCGGTGCATTGGGTCATGCAGATTCCGCCGAGGAGGACTCCTTCACGGATGGCCTGCTCGACTGCCCGCACTACACCCGACCCGAGGTGTACGCGGACAAACGTGTTCCTGAAGTGTTGCTCAGTGGCAACCATGAACACATCCGGCGTTGGCGTTTGCAGCAGGCCCTTGGGCGGACCTGGGAACGACGCGCCGATCTTCTGGATAGCCGCTCGCTTTCTGGAGAAGAGCAGAAGCTGCTGGCGGAATACATCCGTCAGCGGGACGATAGTTAACGTATCGATGGCTGGCCGATTGCCGGTCTTAGGAGCACAGCATGACCAACAAGATCATTCAGCAGATCGAAGCTGAACAGATGAACAAAGAGATCCCGGCGTTCGCCCCCGGCGACACCGTGATCGTCCAGGTCAAGGTGAAGGAAGGCGACCGTCAGCGTCTGCAGGCCTTCGAAGGCGTCGTCATCGCCAAGCGCAACCGTGGCCTGAACAGCGCCTTCACCGTGCGCAAGATCTCCAACGGCGTGGGCGTGGAACGTACCTTCCAGACCTACAGCCCGATCGTCGACAGCCTGAGCGTCAAGCGTCGCGGCGACGTGCGCAAGGCCAAGCTGTACTACCTCCGCGCCCTGTCCGGCAAGGCCGCGCGCATCAAGGAAAAACTGGTCTAATCCGGTTCTTCTCCGAGAAAAGCAGCCCGAGGGCTGCTTTTTTCATGTTTGGCGTTCGCCTTTCCGGCGGCGCTTCCTACTGCCCACGGCAGCGCATAACCAGTACAACATCCGCGGCACCCAGGCAGCCACTCCATCCGGTATTCGTGGCATGACCCCCAGAGAGCAAGAAATCCTGCGTCGCACCGAGCTTTCCGAAACCCGTGTGACCAAGGCGGTATTCCCGCCCACCACCAATCACCACAACACCCTGTTCGGCGGGACTGCGCTGGCCTGGATGGACGAGGTCTCGTTCATCACCGCGACCCGTTTCTGCCGCCTGCCGCTGGTGACCGTCTCCACCGATCGCATCGACTTCAACCACCCGATCCCGGCGGGCTCGATCGTCGAACTGGTCGGCCGGGTGGTCAAGGTCGGCAACACCAGCCTCAAGGTGGAGGTCGAGGTGTACCTGGAAAGCATGTACGCCGACGGTCGCGAGAAGGCCATACACGGCCTGTTCAGCTTCGTCGCCATCGACGACGAAAAGCGGCCGGTTCCGGTCCTGCCGGGGTTCCCGGCCAGCCAGGCGGCTTGAGCCAGGCGGAAAGAAGGCACCCAGGGGTGCCTTTTCCATATCCCCGGACGATCCGGCCCTGGGTTGGGATCAGGGCCGCAGGCTGATCTTCAGGGAAGCCTGGGACAGGTCGATCTGTTGCAGGCTGACACTGCCGAACGTCTGCTCGCGCGGCGCGCCGGCAATGCGGATATTGTCGAAGCGCACCTCGCCGATACTGCTCGGCAGGCGCAGGTTGACCGAGCCGTCGGGGTTGAGCGTGCTTTGCGTCTTGCCGGTTTCGTAGCGAACGTCGCTCATCGAGGTTTCCGCCTCCAGGCTGTCGAGCACCGGCATCACCAGCTTCGCCAGTTGCTTCACCGCGGCCAGGCCGTCGCCGCCCTCGGCCTTCAGGAACAGGCCCTCGAGGCTTTCGTTGAGGCCCTGGGCGTTGACGTTGCTCATCTCGACGTCGGTCAGCGGACGCAGGTTCTTCGGCAATTCCTGGCGGCTCATGGCCGCTGGCGGCTGCATACGCTGGATGTCGGCGCTGGCCATCTGGAACGGACTGAGCAGGGCGGCGACCAGGGTCGCGGCCAGGCGCAGGTTGGTCTGCTTCTTCAGCGCCTTCTTCAGTTGCCGTTCGCTCAGCAGGCCCTGCTCGATCAGGGTTTCGCCCAGGCGCTTGTGGTTGCTCAACTGCGCCTGGATCGCGGCGTCCAGTTGGGCGGCGCTAATCAGCCCCTTGTTGATCAGGATCTGGCCCAGGCGGGAATGTTGTTGATTGGACATGGTCATGGCCTGATGAAAAAAAGAGGATGATGGCTAGATGCAATCATCCTCTTCGTGGGCTTCGTTTGTCACCCAACCTTGGATAGGGTGACGACGGTCTTTCGTCGGTTCGTTGAAGTCTAGTCGGCGATTTCCGTGGCCTGCGACTTGCTGACTGACGGTTCCGCCTCGATCAGCGACAGCAGCGTCCAGCCGGTGCCCGGCGCCAGCGTGGACTGTGGCGTGGCGACGTGCATTCTGCCGTTCGGATCGCGGGCGAACAGCAGGATCGCGGACTCGCCGTGCAGCGCCTGGTAGTCGTTCCAGCCGAAGGTGTCGGTGAGCAGGGTGGTGCGGATTTCGGCGCCGCGCGACAGCAGGCTGGCGAACTGCGCGTAGGTCAGCGGTCGCTGGCCAAGCGGGCGGCCACGGTGTTCGTCGCTGGAGCGGTGCTTGTCGGTACGCTTGGCTTCCTGGCTGGTCGGCAGGCCGAACAGCTGGCGATGGCCGAACTCGTGGCGGAAGCGCATGGCCGCCAGGGTGTTCAACTCGCCGGCCGGAGAAACCCCCAGCAAATGCCCGATGCCGATCAGGTCGAGGTGGGCTTCGGCGTGCTGCGAGGTGGGGTTGCCGAAATAGGTGGGCAGGTTGTCCATGCGGGCGGCGCGGATGTTTTCCCAGCTCGAATCAGTCAGCAGCACGCGGCTGCCGAGGCTCTTCAGGGCCTTGCCGATGGCGCGCCCGACCGGATTGGCGCCGACGATCAGGTAGCCGCTGGGCGAGGGCTCGGCGACCTTCAGCAGGCGCGCCAGGGGGCGGGCGGTGGCGCTTTGCAGGACCACCGTGCCGATGATCACCAGGAAGGTCAGTGGCACCAGCAGCGCCGCCTGGGCATGGCCTTCGGCGCCCAGGCGGATGGCGAAGATCGCCGAGACCGCCGCGGCGACGATCCCGCGCGGGGCGATCCAGCTGAGCAGGGCGCGCTCGCGCCAGCTCAGCGGCGAACCCCAGGTCGACAGCGCCACGTTCAGCGGCCGGGCGACGAACTGGATCAGCAGCAACACCAGCAGCGCCGCCGGGCCCAGGCCGAGCAGGGCATTGATGTCCAGGCGTGCGGCCAGGAGGATGAACAGGCCGGAAATCAGCAGGACGCTGAGGTTTTCCTTGAAGTGCAGGATCTGCCGTACGTCGACGCCCTTCATGTTGGCCAGGCCCATGCCCATCAGGGTGACGGCGAGCAGTCCGGATTCGTGCATCACCCGGTTCGAGGCGATGAACACGCCCAGCACCGCGGCCAGTGTCGCCAGGTTGTGCAGGTAGTCCGGCAGCCAGTGGCGGCGCAGGACGATGCCCAGCGCCCAGCCGCCGAGGATGCCGAACAGGCTGCCGCAGAGGATCACCCCGCCGAAGGTCTGCAGGCTGTGCAGCCAGCCGTCGCCTTCGCCGCTGGAGATGATGAAGCTGTACACCACTACCGCCAGCAGGGCGCCGATGGGATCGATGACGATGCCTTCCCAGCGCAGGATGTTCGCCACCGCGGCCTTGGGCCGGACCACCCGCAGCATCGGGACGATCACCGTGGGCCCGGTGACCAGGGTCAGGGTGCCGAACAGCAGGGCCATTTCCCAGCTGAAGTCGAGCAGGTAGTGGGCGGCCAGGGCGATCACGCCCCAGGTCGAGAGCGCGCCGATGGTCACCATTCGGTGCACCACGGTGCCGATTTCCTTCCATTCGCTGAAATGCAGGGTCAGGCTGCCCTCGAAGAGGATCAGCGCCACTGCCAGGGATACCAGTGGGAACAGCAGGGGGCCGAACATCTCGTCCGGATCGAGCCAGCCGAGCAGGGGGCCGGCGACGATCCCGGACAGCAGCAGGAAAAGAATGGCTGGCAGGCGCAGGCGCCAGGCCAGCCATTGACTGAGCAGGGCGGCGGCACCGATGCCGCCGAGGGCGAGCAGGATAGCGTTCTGGTCCATCGAGGATTCCTTGTCAGCGTCGCTCCGCTCGTCCTGAGCCGGGGCGAACCATCGAGCCACATGGCTCCGCTTTTTCCCGCGGGCACGGGAAGCCGGCCGACCTCCTGTCGACCGGCCTGACTAACCATTACGTGGCGATGACGGCCAACGCTCGCGATAGCGCCCAGGCTATGAAAGACTAGCCGCGCTTTCATTTGGTTCGCAGCCTTCATCCAATGAGTACCCTCGAACATCCCCTGATCGACCGTTTCCTCGATGCCCTGTGGCTGGAAAAAGGCCTTGCCGACAACACCCGCGAGGCTTATCGCAACGACCTCCAGCAGTTCAACGCCTGGCTCGATGGCCGCGGGTTGCGCCTGGAGGGCATCGGCCGCGACGCCATCCTCGATCACCTGGCCTGGCGCCTGGAACAGGGCTACAAGGCCCGCTCGACCGCGCGCTTCCTCTCCGGCCTGCGTGGCTTCTATCGCTATTGTCTGCGCGACGGCCTGATCGCCGAGGATCCCACCTTGCAGGTGGACCTGCCGCAACTGGGCAAGCCGTTGCCGAAATCCCTCTCCGAAGCGGACGTCGAGGCATTGCTGGCGGCGCCGGAAGTCGACGACCCGCTGGGCCTGCGCGATCGCACCATGCTCGAAGTGCTGTATGCCTGCGGCCTGCGGGTCAGCGAACTGGTCGGCCTGACCCTGGAGCAGGTCAACCTGCGCCAGGGCGTGGTCAAGGTGTTCGGCAAGGGCAGCAAGGAGCGCCTGGTGCCGCTCGGCGAGGAAGCCATCGGCTGGCTCGAACGCTACCTGCGCGAGGCGCGCGGCGACCTGCTCGGCGGGCGACCCAGCGACGTGCTGTTCCCCAGCCTGCGCGGCGAACAGATGACCCGCCAGACCTTCTGGCATCGCATCAAGCATCACGCGCAGGTGGCGGCGATCGGCACGTCGATTTCGCCGCACACCCTGCGTCACGCCTTCGCCACCCACCTGCTCAACCATGGCGCCGACCTGCGGGTGGTGCAGATGCTGCTCGGCCACAGCGACCTGTCGACCACCCAGATCTATACCCATATCGCCCGGGCCCGCCTCCAGGATCTGCACGCACGCCACCACCCGCGAGGCTGACGCTTTGTCCGAAAAATCCGTACCTATCCGAAAAGAGGCGCTTTCGTAGCGTTCTGCGACAAGCGTCGGGCCCGTCGGGATAGCGGTCTATGGTAGGCTTCGCCGACCGCACGACAGGAGTGACACATGCGCGTGACCCGTTTTCTGGCTGCTGCCGCCCTCGGCCTGATGAGTACCCTGGCCCTGGCAGACAATGCCGATCAGAACATCCGCAAGACCCTGCAGGCCCTGCAACCGGACCTGCCCATCGACTCCATCGCCAGCAGCCCGCTGCAGGGGCTCTACCAGGTGCAGCTGAAGGGCGGTCGGGTGCTCTACGCCAGCGCCGACGGCCAGTTCGTCATGCAGGGCTACCTCTACCAGGTGAAGGACGGCAAGCCGGTCAACCTGACCGAGAAGGCCGAGAGCCAGGCGATCGCCAAGGCGATCAACGGCGTGCCCGCCAGCGAGATGGTGGTGTATCCGGCCAAGGGCCAGGCCAAGGCGCACATCACGGTGTTCACCGATACCACCTGCCCGTACTGCCAGAAGCTGCATGCCGAAGTGCCGGACCTGACCGAGCAGGGGATCGAGGTGCGCTACATGGCGTTCCCGCGCCAGGGGCCGCAGTCGGCGGGCGACAAGCAACTGCAGGCGGTCTGGTGTGCGAAGGAGCCGACCAAGGCGATGGACGCCATGATGAACGGCAAGGAAATCAAGTCTTCCGAGTGCAAGAACCCGGTCGACAAGCAGTTCCAGATGGGCCAGATGGTCGGGGTGCAGGGAACGCCGGCGATCGTCCTCGCCAACGGCCAGTTGCTCCCCGGCTACCAGCCGGCCAAGCAGTTGGCCAAGCTGGCGCTGGAGGCCAAGTAGCGCCGGGTCTGCCGAACAATTGACTAATAAAGAGCCGCTTCGTAATGTGCGGCTCTTTTGTTTTCATCATTGGCGATTTCCGCCGCCCGCTGGCGGAATCCATCGCCAGGATGCGTCGTGGCCCGTACAGTGGTCGCGACAACCTCGATTCGCTCGGGGAACCATAGCAGGCCGGCGCGTCCGGCCGTCGTAGGTGAGATGGGGAGTTCCAGCGTGAAACCGGTCAAAGTAGGCATCTGTGGGTTGGGGACCGTCGGTGGCGGTACCTTCAATGTACTCGAACGCAACGCCGAGGAGATTGCCCGCCGTGCCGGGCGCGGTATCGAGGTTGCGCAGATCGCCGCCCGCCGGCCGAACCCGAAGTGCGATACCGGTGCGACCCCCATCACCGCCGATATCTTCGACGTAGCGTGCAATCCCGAGATCGACGTGGTCGTCGAGTTGATCGGCGGCTACACCCTGGCCCACGAGCTGGTGCTCAAGGCCATCGAGAACGGCAAGCACGTGGTCACCGCGAACAAGGCGCTGATCGCCGTGCACGGCAACGAGATCTTCGCCAAGGCCCGCGAGAAGGGCGTGATCGTCGCCTTCGAGGCCGCTGTCGCCGGCGGCATCCCGGTGATCAAGGCGATCCGCGAGGGGCTGTCGGCTAACCGCATCAACTGGCTGGCCGGGATCATCAACGGTACCGGCAACTTCATCCTCAGCGAAATGCGCGAGAAGGGCCGTACCTTCCCCGACGTGCTCGCCGAGGCCCAGGCCCTGGGCTATGCCGAGGCCGACCCGACCTTCGACGTGGAAGGCATCGACGCCGCCCACAAGCTGACCATCCTCGCCTCGATCGCCTTCGGCATTCCGCTGCAGTTCGACAAGGCCTACACCGAAGGCATCTCGAAACTGACCAGCGCCGACGTCAACTACGCCGACGCCCTCGGCTATCGCATCAAGCACCTGGGCGTGGCGCGTCGCACCGAGAGCGGCTTCGAGCTGCGCGTGCACCCGACCCTGATTCCCTCGGATCGCCTGATCGCCAACGTCAACGGCGTGATGAACGCGGTGATGGTCAACGGCGACGCCGTCGGCTCGACCCTCTACTACGGCGCCGGTGCCGGCATGGAGCCGACCGCTTCCTCGGTGGTGGCCGACCTCGTCGACGTGGTCCGCGCCATGACCTCCGATCCGGAGAACCGCGTACCGCACCTGGCATTCCAGCCGGACGCGCTTTCCGACCACCCGATCCTGCCGATCGAAGCCTGCGAAAGCGCCTACTACCTGCGCATCCAGGCCAAGGACCACCCGGGCGTACTGGCCCAGGTGGCCACCATCCTGTCCGAGCGCGGCATCAACATCGAATCGATCATGCAGAAGGAGGCCGAGGAACAGGACGGCCTGGTGCCGATGATCCTGGTTACCCACCGGGTCATCGAACAACGCATCAACGATGCCATCGCCGCCCTGGAAGCGCTGGAAGGCGTGTCCGGGCAGGTGGTCCGTATCCGTGTCGAACAACTGAATTGATCGAACGCCGGGCGCCGCTCGCGGGCCCGCGTCAACAGCGAAGGTTTTGAACATGCGTTACATCAGCACCCGCGGCCAAGCGCCCGCCCTGAACTTCGAAGATGTCCTCCTCGCCGGCCTGGCCAGCGACGGCGGCCTCTATGTCCCGGAAAACCTGCCACGCTTCACCCTCGAGGAGATCGCCTCCTGGGTCGGCCTGCCCTACCACGAGCTGGCCTTCCGGGTGATGCGCCCGTTCGTCGCCGGCAGCATCGCCGATGCCGACTTCAAGAAGATCCTCGAGGAAACCTACGGCGTCTTCGCCCATGACGCAGTGGCGCCGCTGCGCCAGTTGAATGGCAACGAATGGGTGCTGGAGCTGTTCCACGGCCCGACCCTGGCCTTCAAGGACTTCGCCCTGCAACTGCTCGGCCGCCTGCTCGACCATGTGCTGGCCAAGCGCGGCGAGCGCGTGGTGATCATGGGGGCCACCTCCGGCGATACCGGCTCCGCGGCCATCGAAGGCTGCCGCCGTTGCGACAACGTCGACATCTTCATCATGCACCCGCACAACCGCGTGTCCGAGGTGCAGCGCCGGCAGATGACCACCATCCTCGGCGACAACATCCACAACATCGCCATCGAAGGCAACTTCGACGACTGCCAGGAGATGGTCAAGGCCAGCTTCGCCGACCAGGGCTTCCTCAAGGGTACCCGCCTGGTAGCGGTGAACTCGATCAACTGGGCGCGGATCATGGCCCAGATCGTCTACTACTTCCATGCCGCGCTGCAGCTCGGCGCGCCGCATCGCTCGGTGGCGTTCTCGGTGCCGACCGGCAACTTCGGCGACATCTTCGCCGGCTACCTGGCGCGCAACATGGGCCTGCCGGTCAGCCAGCTGATCGTCGCGACCAACCGCAACGACATCCTGCACCGCTTCATGAGCGGCAACCGCTACGACAAGGACACCCTGCATCCCTCGCTGTCGCCGTCGATGGATATCATGGTCTCGTCCAACTTCGAACGCCTGCTGTTCGACCTGCACGGCCGCAACGGCAAGGCCGTCGCCGAACTGCTGGATGCCTTCAAGGCCAGCGGCAAGCTGTCGGTGGAAGACCAGCGCTGGACCGAGGCGCGCAAGCTGTTCGACTCCCTGGCGGTCAGCGACGAGCAGACCTGCGAGACCATCGCCGAGGTATACCGCTCCTGTGGCGAGTTGCTCGACCCGCACACCGCCATTGGCGTGCGTGCCGCACGCGAATGCCGGCGCAGCCTGAGCGTGCCGATGGTGACCCTGGGCACTGCGCATCCGGTCAAGTTCCCCGAAGCGGTGGAGAAGGCCGGCATCGGCCAGGCGCCGGCGCTGCCTGCGCACCTCGCCGACCTGTTCGAGCGCGAGGAGCGCTGCACCGTATTGCCGAACGAGCTGGCCAAGGTACAGGCTTTCGTCAGCCAGCACGGCAATCGCGGCAAGCCGCTCTGAGCCTGTCGTGAAAGGAAAAAGCCCGCCTTGATGGCGGGCTTTTTCATGTCTTCTCAAAGGGCGGCGGCGAGTTTGTTGCGCGAGGGGCGGAGCAGTCTCAGCGGATCGTTGAACTGGATGTCGCTGGCCAGCTTGTAGTAGCGCCCGACGAAATAGTCGCGGGCCTGGGCATCGTTCTTTCCCTGGTACAGCGCCCAGGCGACGCTGATGCCGGCGAACTCGTTGTACTCGATCTGTCGCAGCGGGCTGAAGTGGGTCGCCGTGGTGGCCGTGGCGCCCCAGGCGGGCACGTCGCGGATCAACGGGCCTTGCCAGAGGATCGGCCAACTGAGCGGCGGCACGACCACATCGGCCAGTCCGGTCAGCAGCAGGGTCGGGGTCTTTACCGTGGAACCGATGGCCAGGGGGCCTGGCTCGATCGGCAGGGCGCCGACCAGCTTCAACCGTGGCTCGATGAGTTGCAGGGCTTGTGCAGAGAGGCTGGCGCTCTGCAGCGTGGCCTGGCCGCCGGCGGAGTGCCCGGCGACCAGCGTCCGGGAAAAGTCGGCCCGGCCATGCAGGGCCGAGGCCGGGTCCCTGTCCAGTTTCGCGACCTCGAGGATGCCGAGGGCGTGCATCAGCGGGAAGGAGTTGATGAAGTCGGAAGAGATCACCACGATGAAGCCGTGGCTGGCCCATAGCTTCATCAGTTCGTGATAGTTGCCGGCGTTGGAAAGTATGCCGCCGACGAAGGTGATGACCGGAAGCTTGGCGTCGGACGCGGCGATGTCCGCCGGATAGTAGACGCTGGTACTGATCGGGCTGGCGAAGCCATAGGGGAACGCCTCGTTGCAGCGGATCGAGCCGTCCAGCAGGACGAACCTGGCGATGGTCCCGACGAAGCCACGGCAATCGGCGAGCACGGCGGTGCTGGCGATCTCGGTGTCGGCGACCGGACGCGCGTACTGGTCGTTGGCCAGGCCGACGGCGCCGAACAGCAGTGAGCCCTGTGCCGTGCCGGCGGCGAATGCCAGCGCGAGGATGAAGGCGCGCCAGGCGCCGCGGGGGGATGCGAAGGCAGTCATGAGATCCTCGCTGTTCGACACGCAGGGGGAAGTCTCGTTGTTACTGCCTGACGGACGCGCCGGATACTGCAATTTCAAGCAGGTGAAGGCGTTGCGCGAGGGTGGGATGGTTGGAGTTTTTCCCGGTGCTTTCCTTATAGCGGGCTGATCGTTGCGTTGGCCTGGCTCAGCTCGAATGGCTATTTGCGCCGGCTCGTGGCCTTTCGCCAGATGCTGCCGTTAGTCCGGTAAATGCTTGCATCGACGAACCCTATTCGCGTTTTTTCGGTCTTTGACGAGTCTTATCGTCGAAACAGGAGACCTGATTTGGACAGCCTGAAGCAACGACTGGCCGATGCCTTCGCTCCCCATCCCTTCACCCTCAGCCAGCCCCGGCCCGATGGCGGACGGGTGGTCACGCTGGTCGATCCGCAGGGGGAAACCCTGTTGCAGCGGGTCATCGCCAAGGTGCAGTTGAACGACGAAAGCTATCTCGAGGATGCCGTGCAGACCATTCGCCGGGAATTGCAGGTGCTGGTCGGGCGGATGGAGGAAGACGTGCTGGCGACCTTCCGCGAGCGGGATCACGTGCTGCTGTATTCGTCGCGCTAGCGCCGTCTCGTTCGACGGCGCGTTGCGCATCGGGCGGTCAGGCCGAAGGCGCGCGTCGGTGCAGCGGCTCTTGCCGGATGGCGCCATACTCGTGGAAGCGTGCGGATAACCCCTTCTCCCTTGCTGGATAGGGGGAGAGGGGGCCGCCCTGTCCGCGGAGCACCGATAAAGGGCTCCGCGTACCGTTCAGATGGCGCCTTCCCGGCGCAGGGCGGCGATGCCCTCGCTGTCGTAGCCCAGCTCGGCGAGCAGGGCATCGGTATGCTCGCCCAGTTCCGGGCCTACCCAATCCGCCGAGCCTGGCGTGGCGGACAGCTTGGGCACGATGCCAGGCATGCGGAATGGCTTACCGTCCGGCAAGCGTGCCGAGAGGAACATCTCGCGGGCAAGGAATTGCGGATCGCGGAACATGTCTTCGGCGGAGTAGATGCGGCTGGCCGGGACTTCGGCTCGCGCCAGCACCGCCAGCACTTCCTCCAGGGGCTGCGAGGCGACCCAGCGGTCGATAACCCCATAGAGTTCGTCGCGGCGCGCATCGCGCCCGTCGTTGCTGGCCAGTCGCGGGTCGCTGGCCAGGTCGTCGCGGCCGATGGCCTGCATGAAGCGGCGGAAGATCGCGTCGCCGTTGGCGCCGATCTGTACGTGGCGGCCATCGGCGCTGGTGTGGATGGAGGAGGGGGTGATGCCCGGCATGATGTTGCCGGTGCGCTCGCGGATGAAACCGAACACGTCGAATTCCGGAACCATGCTTTCCATCATGGCGAAGATCGCCTCGTAGAGGGCGACGTCGACCATCTGACCCTCTCCGCCGTTGACCTCGCGGTGTCGCAGTGCCATCAGCGCGCCGATCACGCCCCACAGGGCGGCGATCGAGTCGCCGATGGAAATCCCGGTGCGAACCGGCGGGCGGTCCTCGAAGCCGGTAATGTAGCGCAGTCCGCCCATCGACTCGCCGACCGCGCCGAAGCCCGGCTGGTCCTTGTAGGGGCCGGTCTGGCCGAAGCCCGACAGGCGCACCATCACCAGGCGCGGGTTCAGCGCGTGGAGGACATCCCAGCCCAGGCCGAGCTTTTCCAGTACGCCGGGGCGGAAGTTCTCGATCAGGATGTCGGCATCGCCGAGCAGGCGTTTCAGGATCGCCTGGCCCTCGGCGTGCTTGAGATTGAGGGTCAGGGATTTCTTGTTGCGTGCCTGAACGAACCACCACAGCGAGGTGCCTTCGTAGAGCTTGCGCCACTTGCGCAGTGGGTCGCCGCCGTCGGGCGACTCGATCTTGATCACTTCGGCGCCGAACTCGGCGCAGATCCGCGAGGCGAAAGGGCCGGCGATCAGGGTGCCGAGCTCGACCACCTTCAGGCCGGCCAGCGGTTTGGGCGAATGTTCCATGCGGTGTCCGTCAGGCTGCAGTGTGCGCATAGCCTAGAGCATTTGCCGGCGGTGCGGGCGGGTGCCGCGGTAGGGTGAGACGTTTCCCGTTTTTTCCCGATATGCCCGGCGGTCCTTCAATTCCTTTTGCATAGAGGGTTTAATGCGGGAGTCGATACAGGATGTAGCGCGCCAGACACCGAGCCAGGGAGGCCCCTCGTGCCATTTCTTTCTCTCTTTCCTCCCCGTGTTTCTTTTCCATGCTCCGGCCGGCCCGGCGTAGATATGCGCGTGCGTTGAATTTTATTACATGTGAGCTGTTGAAATCTTACATGTGACCTCGTAGTGTGAGTCCATGCAACGGAAATCATCAGCCCATTATCAGCGTGTCTTTCGCCAGCGCCTGCGCGAGCAGGGCCTGGTGAAGAAGGAAGTCTGGATCTTGCCGGAGAACGCCGCGGCGCTCGCCGGCATCGAGCGGATGCTGCGTCGCCCGGCTGCCGGAGCGGCTCATTTGGAGAAGGAGGAAGACATGACGGAAGCCCGGGTATGGAACGCTCGCTCGCTGGCCGAGGCCCTGAGCGGCACCGAGCTGTTCAGCAGCGGCGAGGCCCAGATCGAGCTGATCGAGGGGGCGGAAGCGAGTCTCTATGTGATCATGCGCGAATACGGCGACCTGCCGGTGTTCGTCGCGCCCCAGGGCGAGCAGATCATCGTCGAGGCGCTGCTCTGGCCGGAAAGCGACGTTACCGACGCGACCGCCTTCAACGAAGAGGTCCTGCTCAGCCGGCAACTGTTCCCGCTGTCGAGCATCGGCCTGCTCAACCTGCCGGGCGAGGAGCGCTGCTACAGCATGTTCGGCGCGTTGAGCACGACTTCGTCGCTGGCCAGCGTGCTGCACGAAATCGAAACCCTGGCCGGCAACGTGATCCGCGCCACGGAAGTCTACGCCGGCTACCTGAAAGCCCGGGCCTGAGGGAGGACACCATCATGACGGTATGGAGCAAGCTGCTGAGCGCCCTGCGCGGCGGAGCCAACGAGGTTGGCGAGGCGATCGTCGACAGCCAGGCGCTGCGCATCCTCGACCAGGAGATCCGCGACGCCGACGTCGAACTGCGCAAGTCGCGGGAAGCGCTGGCCTCGATCATGGCCCGCCACCGCCTGGCCCAGGAGCGCGTCGAGAAGGGCGCGGCCCAGGTCGCCGAGTACGAGCAATACGCGATCAAGGCACTGGAGGCCGGCAACGAGGAGCTGGCCCGGGAAGTCGCGGAGAAGATCGCGACCCTGGAGAACCAGCTCGAGGGCGAGCGTGCCCAGGTCGCGGAATTCGCCGCCAGCGTAGCCCAGTTGCGCAAGTCGGTGAGCCAGGCCGAAGGCAACATCCGCCAGCTCAAGCAACAGGTGGATACGGTCAAGGCCACCGAGAGCGTGCAGAAGGCGCAGATGGCCGTTGCCCAGCGCTATGGCAACTCGAAGAGCAAGCTGCAGACCGCGGTGGACTCCCTGGAGCGGATCAAGCAGCGCCAGGCCGAACGCGCGGCGACCATGGATGCCGCGGCCGAACTGGCCAGCGCGGCGGCGCCGGACGATGCGCTGGACGCCAAGCTGCGCGCGGCCGGGATCAAGGCCTCGGGCAACAGCGTGGATGGCGTGCTGGCGCGCCTGAAGGAAAAGGGCAAGGCCTGATAGGCCCGCGGCCCGGCGAAGGCGTCCGGGCCCGTTTTTCAGGGATAGAGCGACAATGGAAGGTTTCCTGCAGACGGCGCTGTCGTTTCCGACCGTGCTGTTCAGCTTTCTTCTGATCCTCGCGATCATTTACTGGGGCATCGTCGCCCTGGGCATGGTCGAGATCGATGTGCTCGATCTCGACGCCGAGTCGGTCGTCGATGGCGCCGGCCAGGCCGAAGGCCTCGCCGCGCTGCTGGCGAAGCTGAAACTCAACGGCGTACCGGTCACCCTGGTGCTGACCCTGCTGTCCTTCTTCGCCTGGTTCCTCTGTTACTTCGTCCAGTTGTGGCTGCTCAGCGCATTGTCGCTCGGCTGGCTGCGCTACCCGTTGGGCGCCGTGGTGGCGGTGGGCGCGCTGTTCCTGGCGGCGCCGCTGGCGGCCACGCTGTGCCGGCCGTTGCGGCCGCTGTTCCGCAAGCTGGAAAGCACCAGCAGCAAGTCGGTGCTGGGCCAGGTCGCGGTGGTGCGCAGCGGGCGGGTCACCCTGCAACATGGCGAGGCGTTGCTGGAAGACGGCGGCGCCGGGCTGATCCTGAAAGTTCGTGCGGAAGAAAACAAAGGCTTCAAGCGCGGCGATCGCGTCGTGCTGCTGGAGTACCTGGAGGCGGAGCACGCCTATCGGGTCGTTACCGAGGAAGAGTTCCGCGGTATCTGACCCGGGCTCGGTGAGAATCAAGGAGAACTGCTGCTATGGATATGACGTCGCTGATGCCCCTCCTGCTGGGAGTGGGCCTGGTCGTTCTGCTGGTCGTGGGCCTGCTGGCCCTGTTCAAGGCCTTCTACATCAAGGTCCCGCAAGGCACCGCGCTGATCGTCAACGACATGTCGTCGACGCCCAAGGTGCATTTCACCGGTGCGCTGGTCTATCCGGTGATCCACCTGAAGGAGTTCATGCGTATCTCGCTGATCACCCTGGAGGTCGACCGGCGCGGCAAGGACGGCCTGATCTGCCGCGACAACATGCGCGCGGACATCACCGTTGCCTTCTACCTGCGGGTCAACGAGACCCAGGACGACGTGCTCAAGGTGGCCAAGGCCATCGGCGTCGACCGTGCTTCCGACCGTTCGGCGGTGAACGAGCTGTTCAATGCCAAGTTCTCCGAGGCGCTGAAGACCGTCGGCAAGCAGTTCGACTTCGTCCAGCTGTTCGAGAATCGCCAGGACTTCCGTGACCGCATCATCGAGGTGATCGGCAACGACCTGAACGGCTACGTACTGGAAGACGTCGCCATCGACTACCTGGAGCAGACCGCGAAGAACTCGCTGGACCCGAGCAACATCCTCGATGCCGAGGGCATCCGCAAGATCACCGAGCTGACCGCCACCCAGAACGTCATCACCAACGAACTGGAGCGCAACGAAGAGCTGGCGATCAAGAAGAAGAACGTCGAGACCCGCGAGGCGGCCCTGGCCCTGGAGCGCCAGCAGGCTGACGCCGAGGCCCGGCAGAAGCGCGAGATCGAGACCATCCGTGCCCGCGAGGAAGCGGAAACCGCGCGGGTCAAGGAAGAGGAGCGGCTGAAGGCCGAGCAGGCGCGGATCCAGGCGCAGCAGGAAATCGACGTGCGCACCGAGAACCACCAGCGCGAGGTCGAGGTGGCGCAGCAGAACCGCCAGCGCGCGGTGGTCATCGAGGTGGAGAAGGTCACCCGCGCCAAGGACCTGGAGATCGTCGCCCGCGAGCGTGAGGTGGAGCTGCAGAAGATCGAGAAGGAAAAGGCGCTGGAAGAGCAGCGCAAGAACATCGCCAATGTGATTCGCGAGCGCGTCGCGGTGGAAAAGACCGTGGCCCAGGAGGAGGAGCGGATCAAGGAGGTGCGCGAGGTTTCCGAGGCCGAGCGGGTCAAGCAGGTGATCCTGCTGCAGGCCCAGGCGGAAGCCGAGCAGGAGCTGGTACGCCAGGTCAAGCAGGCGGAAGCCGACGAGGCCCGCTCCAAGCACAAGGCGGTGGAAATCAACACCATGGCGCAGGCCGAGCTGGAAGCGGCGTCGAAGCAGGCCGAGGCGAAGAAGCGTCTGGCCGAGGGCATCGAGGCCGAGCGCGCAGCGCCGGGCCTGGCCGATGCGCGGGTGCTGGAAGTCACCGCTGCGGCTAAGGAAAAGGATGGCTTGGCAGCGGCGCGGGTACGTGCCGAACAACTGATCGCCGAAGCCAGGGGCGACGAGGAGCGCGGCCTGGCCGACGCCCGGGTGCTCGAGGCGCAGGCCGCTGCCAAGGAGAAGGACGGCCTGGCCGAAGCCAAGGTGCTGGCCGAGAAGCTCGGCGCCCAGGCGCGCGGCGAGGAGCAGCTCGGCGCGGCCAAGGCCAAGGCCACCAAGGACCAGGGCAGCGCGGAAGCGGAAGTACTGCTGCAGCGCCTGAATGCCGAGGCCGAGGGGCTTGGCAAGAAGTTCGGCGCCCTGGATGCCCTCAGCGACAGCGCTCGCCAGCACGAAGAGTTCCGCATGCAGCTGGAGAAGAGCTTCGAGGAGGCCATGGCGGCCATCGCCGCGAACAAGGACATCGCCAAGGACCAGGCCGAGGTGCTCGCCACCGCGCTGGGCAAGGCGAACATCGAGATCGTCGGCGGCGAGGGCGACTTCTTCAACTCCTTCGCCAAGTCGCTGTCGGTGGGCAAGGCCATCGAAGGTGTGGTCGGCAAGAGCCCGGTGGTGCAGGACGTCCTCGCCCGCCTGCTCAACGGCCGTGGCGCAGCCGCTGCGGTAGTGCCGGAACGCAAGAGCGGCCACGAGAACGAGCCGGCGGCGGAAGTCTGAGTCGACCCGCAGCCTCCTCCGCCAACTGCGGAGGCGTTCCGCCCGCGCCCTGAGCGGCGCAGCCCCTGGCGTGGCCTGTTGGCTGCGCCCGGGGCAGGCCGCTCGGGCCGGTTTCCATCGATGACCGCCGTAGACCCAGGAAGACCAGGATGTCGGACACTCAAGCCTCAACTCCCGCGCAGGACGTATTGGACAAGGCCGTTGCCGAGGGCGGCGCCTACGAGGTGCTGCACAAGCGCCTGCTGGAGCAGGGCCAGCGCCTGCGGCAGACCGCCGAAAGGCTCAACGCCAGTCGCCTGGAGGAGTTCGGCGACAGCCAGATGGATGTGATCGGCCGGGTCCGCATCCGTACCGAGAACAACTGCATCGCCCGCGATATCGTCCAGGTCGGCGATTGCCTGCTGTTCGGCTACAACGTGTTCATCGGCCTGCGCAAGGAAACCGGCGTGGCCGACGTGTTCTCCCTCTACCGCCTGGTGGAGGGCAGCGAAGGCTACGAGGCGGAGCCTGTGCCACTGGGGGACAGCTTTCTCGCCGCGCCGGGCTTCGTCAACGACTTCAACGAGCTTTACACCTACTACAAGAACACCCGCCTGCTGCAACTGGCGATCCGCGACGGCAAGCTGCTGGCCAGCTTCCAGATCGGCGAGCGGATCACCGACATCCGCGTGTTCCGTTGGTCGATCTCCAGCGACGGCAGCGAAGTCCGCTACATCGACAACCGCGGCGAGCGCGACATCGCCTTGCCGGCACCGTTCGACTTCGAATGGCAGCGGGCTACCCGCGAGATGGTGGTGGAGGGCCGCTTCCCGCACCTGAACATCCTCGACACCCTGTTCGTCGAGACCATTGGCGGCGACCTGACCATCAAGGTCGAGAACAACACCGAGGTCGGCCTGGGCATCTATCGCGAAGAGGTGATGGACAAGACCCAGTCGCTGGACGACGCGCAGGTTGAATTCGCCCGCCTCGGCAGCCTGCTGCTGCTCAAGGTCCTGCCCTATCGCGAAGAGCAGTGGCGCTACCTGGTGTTCAACAGCCTGACCGGCAAGGTCGAGCGCATCGACGCCATCGGCCTGGCCTGCATCCAGTTGCCGGAGGACCACGGGATCATATTCCCCGGCGGCTACTACCTGCAGAACGGCGAGTACCGCACCTTCGAGCAATCCATGGAAGGCATGCGCTTCAAGCGCTCGGTACGCTCGCCCAACGGCGAGGACGTGCAGTACGTTTTCTACCATCCCGAGCAGGGGCGGAACGTGCTGCTCACCTACAACCTGATCAACCGCCAGTTGCAGAATCCGCTGTTCGGCCACGGCTACGCGCGCCTGGAGGACGGACGCATGGTGATCTTCGCCGCCGAAGGCGAGGAACCGACCCGCATCCATCCGATGCAGGTCTGGCAGACGCCGTTCTGCACCGAGGAGTACGCGGCCCGCCAACCGGCGCGTAGCGGTTTCCTCGGGCGGATCGGCAATGCCGAGCTGGTGCGCGGCATCTCCGACCTCTACGACCTGTGCCGGGAGATCGAGACTCCGGCAGTTTCGATCCAGCGCTACTCGCTGCTGTGCCAGAACACCCAGCGCCTGTTCGACGTCTACCACTGGCTCGGCAGCGACCAACTGGACGGCTTGGCGCCGCTGTTGCGCGAAGTGGCGGCGACCGCCGAGCTGGTGCTCGACGAATACGAGAAGGTCGAGAGTATCCGCCGCCAGTCGGCCCAGGCGATGGTCGACGCGGAGGAGCGGCACAAGGCGCTGCTCTCCGGCTTGCTGCCCGACGGCTGGGACCGGGTGCAGCAGTTCGTCGACGGGCTCAACGGCATCACCGCCCAGCGTGGCTTGCTGCTGACCATCCGCGAGTACCGCTACATCGACGTGGCGCGACTCGACGCCATGGAGGCCGAACTGCTCGCGGCCCACGAGCGGGTGGCCGCCGCCACTGCGACCTTCCTCGCCAGCGAACAGGCCCTGCAGCCCTTGCTGGAGCGCCTGCAGAGCCTCGATGGCGAGGCGCAGAAAGCCGAGACCGTGGCCCAGCTCGGCGAGCCGCTGGCGGCCCTGGAGGCGATGGCTGGCGACCTCGACATGCTGTCCTCGCTGATGGCTTCGCTGCGCATCGACGACGCGACCCAGCGGACCCGCATCATCGAGTCGATCTCGGAGATCTACGCCCGCCTGAACCAGGCCAAGGCGCGCGCCGAGCAGCGGCGCAAGGGGCTCGGTTCGAGCGAGACCGTGGCCCAGTTCGGTGCCCAGTTCAAACTCTTCGGCCAGGGCATCACCAACGCCCTGGCCCAGGCCCAGGACCCCGAGCGCTGCGACGAGCAACTGTCACGCCTGCTGGTGCAACTGGAGGAACTGGAAAGCCAGTTCGGCGACCATGAGCAGTTCCTCGGCGACATCCTGGCCAAGCGCGAGGAGCTGCTGGAAACCTTCGAGGCGCACAAGCAGACCCTGCTCGACGAGCGCCAGCGCAAGGCCCAGGGATTGCTCGACGCCGCCCGGCGAATCCTCGACAGCCTGCAACGACGCACCGCGCGCTTCACCCAGGCGGAGGAACTGAACGCGTTCTTCGCCGCCGACCCGCTGATCCTCAAGTTGCGCGAACTGGCCGAACGTCTTCGCGAATTGAAGGACAGCGTCAAGGCCGACGACGTCGAGGCGCGCCTGAAGGCCGCGCGCGACCAGGCGGTCCGCGCATTGCGCGACAAGAGCGAGCTGTTCGAGGAAGGCGGCGACGTCATCCGCCTGGGCCCGCGCCACCGCTTCAGCGTCAACACCCAGGAACTCGACCTGACCCTGATGCCGCGCGGCGACGCGCTGTACCTGCACCTGACCGGCACCGATTTCCTCGAACCGCTGCAGGACCCGCGGCTCGATGAGTTGCGCGGGTTCTGGCAGGTGAACCTGGAGTCCGAATCGGAGACGCTGTACCGCGCCGAATATCTCGCCGGCGAAGTGCTCGCCGCCGCCGACGCGGGCCGCGATGGCTTCAGCCTGGAGCGCTTGCAGGCGCTGCTGGCGCAGCCGGACGAGCTGGCGCGGGCGATCCGCGATTTCGCCGCGCCGCGCTACAAGGAGGGCTACGAGAAAGGTATTCACGACCACGATGCGGCGGCGATCCTGGTTCGCCTGCTGCCATTGCGCGAGAGTGCCGGACTGCTGCGTTACGCGCCTTCGGCGAGGGCCTTCGCCAGCCTGTTCTGGAGCCGCCGGCGCGAGGAGCGGGAAGTCGCCGGCTGGCCCGAGCGGGCACGCAGCAGCCGCAGCATCCAGCAGATGTTCGGTCGTGACGACGGCCTGCTCGCCCTTCGCGGCGAAGTGGCCTCGGCGATGCGTGCGCTGCTCGCCGAACAGCCCATCGCGCTGGACCCGCAGCATATCGACGAGGCGGCCGAGTACCTGGTCTGGGAATTGTCCGCCGAGCGTCCCGAATTCACCTTCAGCAAATATGCCCGGCAATTGCAGGAAGGACTCAAGCTGCGCCTGCAAGGCGCGCGTCTATGGGACGACTACCGGCAGACCCTGGAGCGTCTCGGCGAGCGGCCCGCCGCCCAGTGGGAACTGGCCGGCAACTGGCTGCGCGGACTATGTGGCGACGCCGAGTTCCAGCCGCTGGCGGCCTACCTGGACGAGGCGGTGGCGCTCTCGTTGCTGGACGAGGAGATGCCACGACGGATCACCGAGGTCGACCTGCGCTTCCAGGTCGACGGCCTGATGGGCGAGCATCCGCGCATCGTCGAACGCGGCCTGGCGCTGGCGGTGGACGACTTCTTCGGCCGCCTGCGTCGCCATCGCCAGCAATTCCTGCCGGGGCTGCGGCGCTACCAGGCGCTGCGCCAGGAGATCGTCGAACACGAGCGCGAGGCATTGCGCCTGGCCGAGTTCAAGCCGCGACCGCTGTCCTCGTTCGTTCGCAACAAGCTGATCAATGACGTCTACCTGGGTGTCATCGGCGACAACCTGGCCAAGCAGATGGGGACGGTGGGCGAGAACAAGCGCACCGACCTGATGGGCCTGCTGATGCTGATCTCCCCGCCAGGCTACGGCAAGACCACCCTGATGGAGTACGTGGCGCACCGCCTGGGGCTGATCTTCATGAAGATCAACGGTCCTGCCCTCGGCCACGAGGTGCGCTCGCTCGACCCCGGGCAGGCGCCGGACGCGACTTCGCGGCAGGAACTGGAGAAGCTCAACCTGGCGCTGGAGATGGGCAACAACGTGATGCTCTATGTCGACGACATCCAGCACACCCATCCGGAGTTCCTGCAGAAGTTCATCTCCCTCTGCGACGGCACGCGCCGGGTGGAAGGGGTGTGGAAGGGCCGGACCAAGACCTACGACATGCGTGGGCGGAAGTTCTGCGTGGTGATGGCGGGCAACCCCTACACCGAGTCCGGCGAGGTCTTCCGCATTCCCGACATGCTCGCCAACCGCGCCGACATCTACAACCTCGGCGACACCCTCAGCGGCATGCAGGAGGCGTTCTCCCTCAGCTACATCGAGAACGCCCTGACCTCCAACCCGGTTCTCGCGCCGCTGGCCACCCGCGACATGGCCGACGTCTATCGCTTCGTCGCCAAGGCCGAGGGCAAGCCGTTCTCCAGCAACGAGCTGGCCCACGGCTACAGCGGTGCCGAGATCAACGAGATCAGCAGCACCCTGCAACGCCTCATGCAGGTGCGCGACGTGGTGCTCAAGGTCAACCAGCAGTACATCGCCAGCGCCGCCCAGGCCGACCAGTACCGCAGCGAGCCGCCGTTCAAGCTGCAGGGCAGCTACCGCAACATGAACAAGATGGCGGAGAAGATCTCCGCGGTGATGAACGATGCCGAGCTGCTGCAACTGATCGCCGACCACTACCAGGGCGAGTCGCAACTGCTGACCACCGGAGCCGAGGAGAACCTGCTGAAGCTCGCCGAACTGCGCGGCAACCAGAGCCCCGAGCAGGCCGAGCGCTGGGCGCAGATCAAGCGTGACTTCCTGCGCAACAAGTCCATGGGCGGCAGCGACGCCGACGTCGGCGGACGGCTGGTGGCGCAGCTCAACGATCTGGTGGAAAGCGTCCGTGGCCTGGCTCGCGAACCCCAGCCGGTACAACCGGCGCCCTGGGACGAGTTGCTGGCTGGATTGCGCCAGCTCGGCCAGGGCGCGCCGGCGCTGAACGTCGAGGTGACGGCGCCTGCGCAGCCGGGCGTGCAGCAGGTGCTGGAGAGCCTTGCCGCCTGCCTGCAGGACAGTTTCCTGCCGCTGATCAAGGTGATGGACCGCAAGATCGACGTCGACCTGCGCACGCACAACCGCATCAACGAGATATCCAGCCGCCTCGACGAACTGGGCCGGTTGCTGGGCGGCGAGCAGAGGCCGCTGGAGGACGATCAACCCTGAGGACACGAGGAGCGGGAAATGGACTTCGACGGATTGGACCGCCAGCTGCGCGACAGCCTGGCCGATCTGAAGCTGAGCAACGAGGAGCGGGACGAACTGCGCCAACTGGGCAGCGAGCTGGCGCCCGACCAGGTGCGTTTCCTGCGCAACCGTGCCTTCGACCTGGTGCGTGAGCTGGTCCTCGTGGAGGAGCAGGGCGAACGGATAGCCGCCCTGAAGTGGCTGGAGCAGGTGGTGCGCACCCTGGAGGTTACCGCGGCGGCGCCGCGCAGCCGCGCCAGCGCCTATTTCAGTCCCGGCGAGGAGTGTCGGCGGAAGATCCGCGAACTGTGCCGGCAGGCCAGGCAGAGCCTGGACATCTGCGTGTTCACCATCTCCGACGACCAGCTCAGTGCGGAAATCCTGGCCTGCCATCGGCGCGGTGTTCCGGTGCGGATCATCAGCGACGATGACAAGCAGTTCGACGAAGGCAGCGACATCCATGCGCTGCGCGAGGCCGGCGTGCCGCTGCGAATCGACGACAGTCCCTTCCACATGCACCACAAGTTCGCCCTGGTGGATGGCGCCTGGCTGCTCAACGGCAGTTTCAACTGGACCCGCAGCGCCAGCGTCAACAACGAAGAGAACCTGCTGGTAACCGACGACGCCGTGCTGATCGGCGCCTATCGGCGCGAATTCGAGGAACTCTGGGGCCGCTACGCCCCGCGCTGAGCGGCAGCGACGCGAGAAAGGCAGGGCAGGCGGTCGGCCGGCGGACCGCACGCGGGCGGGTTTCAGGTTAGACTTGCGCCCTTTCGCTTCCCACGCCGGTATTCCCATGGCCCTGCAATCCACGCCCTATAAAGCCGATATTTCCCTCACCGACCTGGACCGCGGGGTCTACGAGACGTTGCGCCTGACCGTGGCCCGGCACCCCTCCGAGACCGAGGAGCGCCTGGCCGTGCGCTTGCTGGCCTACGTGCTGTGGTACGGCGAGCAGATCGCCTTCGGGCGTGGCCTGTCGGACGTGGACGAACCGGCGCTCTGGGAAAAGAGCCTGGACGGCCGGGTCCTGCACTGGATCGAAGTCGGCCAGCCGGACGCCGAGCGCATCACCTGGTGCTCGCGTCGCTGCGAGCGCTTCAGCCTGCTCGCCTATGGCAACCTGCGGGTCTGGCAGACCAAGGTGCTGGACAGCGTGCGCAGCCTGAAGAACATCAACGTCGCGGCAGTGCCCCAGGAACCCCTGGAGAGCCTGTCCCGCGACCTGCCGCGTTCGATCAACTGGACCGTGATGATCAGCGAGGGCACCCTGTTCGTCACCGACGAGAACGGCCAGCACGAGTTGCAGCTGGAATGGCTGCAGGGCGAGCGTTGATCGCCGTCGCCGTTTCCTTCCGTCGAGCCGAACGAGTGACCTGATGCGTATCGAACCCCGCCCCCTGCCCGAAACCCTGCCCGATCTCGGCGACCTTCCGCCATTGCTGGCACGCCTGTACGCGGCTCGTGGCGTGCGTTGCGCCGAGGAGCTGGACAAGGGCCTGGCGCGGCTGATTCCCTTCCAGCGGCTGAAAGGCATCGAGGAGGGCGTGGCGCTGCTGGTGGATGCCCTGGAGGGCGGCCAGCGGATTCTCATCGTCGGCGACTTCGACGCCGACGGCGCCACCGCCAGCAGCGTCGGCGTGCTGGCCCTGCGCATGCTCGGCGCGGCCTGGGTCGATTACCTGGTGCCGAACCGCTTCGAGTACGGCTACGGCCTGACCCCGGAGATCGTCGGCGTGGCCCTGGAGAAGCGTCCCGACCTGCTGGTGACGGTGGACAACGGCATCTCCAGCGTGGACGGCGTCCAGGCGGCGAAAGCCGCGGGGCTCAAGGTGCTGGTCACCGACCACCACCTGCCTGGCCCGGAACTGCCGGCGGCGGATGCGATCATCAACCCCAACCAGCCGGGCTGCGAATTCCCCAGCAAGGCCATGGCCGGGGTCGGGGTGATCTTCTATGTGATGCTGGCGTTGCGGGCGCGCCTGCGCGAGCTGGACTGGTTCGCCCGGCGCGGGCTGAAGGAACCGAACCTCGCCGAGCTGCTCGACCTGGTGGCGCTGGGCAGCGTCGCCGATGTGGTGCCGCTCGATGCCAACAACCGCATCCTGGTCCACCAGGGCCTCGCGCGCATCCGCGCCGGCCGCGCCCGGCCGGGCTTGCGCGCGCTACTGGAGGTGGCCGGGCGGCCTCCGGTACGGATCACCTCCACCGACCTGGGTTTCATCCTCGGTCCGCGCCTGAACGCGGCGGGTCGGCTCGACGACATGTCTCTCGGCATCGAATGCCTGCTCTGCGACGACGAAGCGCTGGCCCGCGACATGGCGGTGCAGCTCGACCAGTTGAACCAGGACCGCAAGGCCATCGAGCAGGGTATGCAGCGCGAGGCGCTGGCGCAGCTCAAGGAGCTGAGCCTGGAGCAACTGCCGTTCGGCTTGTGCCTGTTCGACGCCGACTGGCACCAGGGCGTGATCGGAATCCTCGCCTCGCGCCTGAAGGAGCGTTACCACCGGCCGACCATCGCCTTCGCCGATGCCGGCGACGGCAGCCTGAAAGGCTCGGCACGGTCGATTCCCGGCTTCCACATCCGCGACGCGCTGGACGCGGTAGCCGCCCGTCATCCCGGGCTGATCAGCAAGTTCGGCGGCCACGCGATGGCTGCCGGACTATCGTTGCCGCAGGAAAACTTCGGCGCTTTCTCCGCCGCCTTCGATGCCGAAGTACGCCGCCAACTGGCCGAGGAGGACCTGGCCGGGCGCCTGCTCTCCGATGGCCAGTTGAGCATCCAGGAGTTCCACCTGGAGCTGGCGCGCGCGTTGCGCCAGGCCGGTCCCTGGGGCCAGCACTTTCCCGAGCCGATGTTCCACGGGGTGTTCCAGCTGGTGCAGCAGCGGATCGTCGGCGAGCGTCACCTGAAGCTGGTGCTGAAAAGCGAATGCGGCTCGCTGCAACTGGATGGCATTGCCTTCAACATCGACCGCGAGCAGTGGCCCAACCCTACCGTGCGCTGGGCCGAGCTGGCCTACAAGCTCGACGTCAACGAATTCCGCGGCCAGGAAAGCGTGCAACTGATGATCGTCCACATGGCCCCTCGTTGAGCGCGTCCCGGGGCTGGGGGCAACCTAGCTGCCACCTGCTTTTCTGCTAGCTATTCCAGCGAAAACATACAGATTTCCGGCGAAATCAAGGCTACCTGCCAGTTCTGGCAGGTTTGGCCGCGGGTTCTTTTTGGTACACGAAAGCACCGTCGAAAACGGGACCGAGCCAGGGGAGTGCAGTTCCTTCTACCCGAAGGACTGATACGGCTGTTCCGATCAGCCCACAAGGCGGCGGTAAGCGTCGGCCGAGTACTTCGGCCTGAAAAAACCAGGAGAACTGAACAAGATGAAGAAGGTTTCTACGCTTGACCTGTTGTTCGTTGCGATCATGGGTGTTTCGCCGGCCGCTTTTGCCGCCGACCTGATCGACGTGTCCAAACTCCCCAGCAAGGCTGCCCAGGGCGCGCCCGGCCCGGTCACCTTGCAAGCCGCGGTCGGCGCCGGCGGTGCCGACGAACTGAAAGCGATCCGCAGCACGACCCTGCCCAACGGCAAGCAGGTCACCCGCTACGAGCAATTCCACAACGGCGTACGGGTGGTCGGCGAAGCCATCACCGAAGTCAAGGGTCCCGGCAAGAGCGTGGCGGCGCGGCGCAGCGGCCATTTCGTCGCCAACATCGCCGCCGACCTGCCGGGCAGCACCACCGCGGCGGTATCCGCCGAGCAGGTGCTGGCCCAGGCCAAGAGCCTGAAGGCCCAGGGCCGCAAGACCGAGAATGACAAAGTGGAACTGGTGATCCGCCTGGGCGAGAACAACATCGCCCAACTGGTCTACAACGTGTCCTACCTGATTCCCGGCGAGGGACTGTCGCGGCCGCATTTCGTCATCGACGCCAAGACCGGTGAAGTGCTCGATCAGTGGGAAGGCCTGGCCCACGCCGAGGCGGGCGGCCCCGGTGGCAACCAGAAGATCGGCAAGTACACCTACGGTAGCGACTACGGTCCGCTGATCGTCAACGACCGCTGCGAGATGGACGACGGCAACGTCATCACCGTCGATATGAACGGCAGCACCAACGACAGCAAGACCACGCCGTTCCGCTTCGCCTGCCCGACCAACACCTACAAGCAGGTCAACGGCGCCTATTCGCCGCTGAACGACGCGCATTTCTTCGGCGGCGTGGTGTTCAACCTGTACCGGGACTGGTTCGGCACCAGCCCGCTGACCCACAAGCTGTACATGAAGGTGCACTACGGGCGCAGCGTGGAGAACGCCTACTGGGACGGCACGGCGATGCTCTTCGGCGACGGCGCCACCATGTTCTATCCGCTGGTGTCGCTGGACGTGGCGGCCCACGAGGTCAGCCACGGCTTCACCGAGCAGAACTCCGGGCTGATCTACCGCGGGCAATCCGGCGGAATGAACGAGGCGTTCTCCGACATGGCCGGCGAGGCCGCCGAGTTCTACATGCGCGGCAAGAACGACTTCCTGATCGGCTACGACATCAAGAAGGGCAGCGGTGCGTTGCGCTACATGGACCAGCCCAGCCGCGACGGGCGATCCATCGACAACGCCTCGCAGTACTACAACGGTATCGACGTGCACCACTCCAGCGGCGTGTACAACCGTGCGTTCTACCTGCTGGCCAACTCGCCGGGCTGGGATACCCGCAAGGCCTTCGAGGTGTTCGTCGACGCCAACCGCTACTACTGGACCGCCACCAGCAACTACAACAGCGGTGCCTGTGGAGTGATTAGCTCGGCGCAGAACCGCAACTACTCGGCGGCTGACGTCACCCGGGCGTTCAGCACCGTCGGCGTGACCTGCCCGAGCGCGTTGTAAGCTCGGTGGCCCCGGCCGGCACTCCAGGAAGGAATGCCGGCCGGGGCCGCTCAAGCCGTCTTCCGCCAGGAGGACGGCTGCTTTATGTCGCTTGGGCCGCTGGCCTCCGCGAACCCGGTCTAAAGTTCAGGGGTGAGCATTTATTCCAAGACCGACCGGGAGTCCTGCCATGAGTCTGCTGTTCGAGCCTCTTAGCCTGCGTCAAATCACCTTGCCCAACCGCATCGCCGTATCGCCCATGTGCCAGTATTCGGCGCAGGAGGGCCTGGCCAACGACTGGCATCTCGTGCACCTGGGCAGCCGCGCGGTGGGCGGCGCCGGCCTGGTGATCGTCGAAGCCACCGCGGTGTTGCCCGAGGGGCGCATCACCGCCGACGACCTCGGCATCTGGAGCGACGCGCATGTCGAGCCGTTGCATCGCATCACCCGTTTCATCGAGTCCCAGGGCGCGGTCGCCGGGGTTCAGCTGGCCCACGCCGGGCGCAAGGCGAGTACCTGGCGGCCGTGGCTGGGCAAGCACGGCAGCGTGCCGATCGGCGACGGCGGCTGGATACCGGTGGCGCCGTCGGCGATCCCGTTCGATCCCCAGCACACGACCCCCGAGGCCCTGAGCGAGGCGCAGATCGAGGCGCTGGTGCAGGCCTTCGTACGCGCCGCCGAGCGCTCCCTGGCTGCCGGCTTCAAGGTCGCGGAGGTGCATGCGGCCCACGGCTACCTGTTGCATCAGTTCCTCTCGCCGCTGTCGAACCAGCGTCGCGACCAGTACGGCGGCTGCTTCGAGAACCGCATCCGCCTGCTTCTGCAGGTCACCGCCGCGGTGCGCAAGGCCTGGCCGGAAGAGTTGCCATTATTCGTGCGGCTGTCCGCCACCGACTGGGTGGAGGATGGCTGGAACCCCGACGAGACCGTGGAACTGGCCCGGCGCCTGAAGGACCTGGGCGTGGACCTGATCGACGTGTCTTCCGGCGGTACCGCGGCGAATGCGGAAATCCCGGTAGGACCGGGCTACCAGACCGAGTTCGCCGAACGGGTGAAGAAGGAGGCCGGCATCGCCAGCGGCACGGTGGGCATGATCACCGAGCCGGTGCAGGCCGAGCATATCCTGCGCACCGGCCAGGCCGACCTGATCCTGCTTGCCCGTGAACTGCTGCGCGATCCGTACTGGCCGTTGCACGCCGCCGACGAACTGCGCAACGAGCAGATGCCCTGGCCGCCGCAGTACCTGCGAGCCGCTCATCGCAGCACGCCGCCGCGCAAATCCCTGGAAATGCAGTGAGCCGTCGGGGCCGTCGGCGCGGCGAGGCGCCGGCGGTCCACCTGATGGAAACCTTTGCCGCCCTTGGCGGTCTGCCTGGCATCAGGAAATCATCCTGAGCGTTTCGCGGGAGATATTGCGTAATGGCAATATGATGCTATTCTCCCGCGACGTTCGCTCCGGACCGCACTTCGAGAAAGGATGCTCGCATGCACGCCAACGCCGGTTCTCCCCACGCCTCCCTGCCTGACAGCGATGTCGCCCTGCTGGCCAATATCCTGGTCCTGGCGACACGCAACATGAACAACATGACCACCATGCTGGCGCACCTTTCGGTGGAACTCAGCCAGAGCGAGGAGCCACGCCTGCAACGGGTCGGTCACCGGGTCCTGAACGAACTCTCGGAGCTGGGGGCCGCCCTGGAGACCCAGTGGGACCTGATCGGCGCGCTGTCGCGCTTCTCGCCCCTGCTCGAGCGCACCCTGCCGCGCCAGGAACCCCTGGTCACCGAGATCCACCTCACCGATCTGCCGGGCCAGGCGCTGCCGCCCTCCGCCTGAACGGCGCGTCGCTCAGCCCTGCGCGGGGCGCTGCGACAGGTGTTCCAGGTAGCAGGCGATGATGTCCACCGACAGCTTGAGGCGGGTTTCCAGCAGCGCCATGGTCGGCTGGAAGTCGGCCACGCTGAGGGCCTTGAGGAACAGGTCGGCCTTGAGCATCTCGAGAAACTGGCAGGCCACCGCGTAGAGCGTTTCCTGGTCCATGTGGGGGGCGACCGCTGCCAGTCGCTCGCTGAGCAGCAGGTAGCTCTGCTGCGGCCCCTGCTCGTAGAAGGACTTGCCGATTGCCGGAAACCTCGGAGATTCCGCCACCACCAGGCGATAGAGGCTCTGGCAGCGGGGATCGAGCAGGCTGGTGAGAAAGCGCCGGCCGAAATGCTCGAGGGTGGCGCTCAGCGTGGCGGCGGGGCGCGGCTGATCGGCGCTGTCGTCGAAGATTTCCTCGATCATGTGGGCGATCACCGCGGCGAACAGGCCTTCCTTGCCGCCGAAGGAGCTGTACAGGGTTCCCCGTGAACCACCGGCCCGTTCAATCACCATGTCCAGGGTGGTGCCTTCGAAACCGTGTTCGAGAAAGGCCTGGGTGGCGGCGTCGAGCATGGCGCGGCGGCGTTGCCTGCCGCGTTCGGTCAGACGGGGGGACGCATCGTTCATGGGCGGTATCGGGCCTCGCGGGGTGGCGGTCGGAAGGTGCGCATGGTGGGCCGTCGGGACGGTCCGTTCAAGTCTCCAGGCGGTTTGCTGAGAGCGTTTCTCGTTAGGGTTGACGCTGGTCATTTAAGAACTGTATCGTACAGTACTGTTTTGGCAAGCACTTCCGCTCATTCCTCCGCCTTGCCTCCCCGCAGGAGTCCCCCATGAATGCCCCCGCTAAGAGCCTGTTGGATATCGATGCCTTTCCCCTGGTCCAGGTCCGCGAGATGCCCCGCGAGCTGGCCGATGTCGAGCGCTGGTTGGAGGAGGTCGAAGCGCTGCTGGCCGTCGAGTGCGATTTCGCCCTGGTCTATCCGCCACTCCCGCAGGAAGAAGCTGAAGGCGACCAGCAAGCGCGCAAGCGCCTGGTGTTGTGGCTCAAGGAAAATCGCCAGCGCTTCGCCGAGCATTGCCGGGGCATCCTGCTCAGTGCCAACGGCCAGCCGGACAACCTCGCCGACCTGCAGCAGCTGGCGCCGGTGCTGCAGGCCGTCTACGGCCCGCCGGTGAGCGTGGCGCCGGACCTGGCGTCCGCCCGCGGCATGGCGAAGGCGCTGCTGAGCGGGCCGGCGACGGGGATGAACTGGTGACGCCGCCATGTCCCTGAACACTCCGCGCAACAAACCGTCCCGCACCGAGACCGAAGCTGTCGCTGCCACCTCGGAACGATCCGCCGTCGGTCGGCGGGATTGCACCGAGCAGCTGCGCCGGGCGGCCCGGCGCAATGCCTGGGACCTCTACGGCGAGCACTTCTACTGAGTGGGCGTGCCGGATTGCCATTGGTGCGGGCGATGGAACACATCGTTTGATTCCTGGGCTCTTTACCTCAAGTTAACTTGAGCTATCAGAATCCGCGCAGAGCGTCTGGCGACCTTGCCTGGCGCCACTCCATGCCCGGAGGCAACGATGGATAGCCCGTCCACTCCCGCTCGTCCGCACCCCCAGGCCAGCCCGCGATGGCTGGCAGTTGCCAATGTGATCTTCGCCGGCATCGCCGCCGCCCTGCATGTCGGCAAGGCGACCATCGCCCTGCCGTCGCTGCAACGGAGCTTCGGCGGCGACCTCGCCGCGCTGAGCTGGATCATGTCCGCCTTTCCGTTCGTCGGCGTATTCGGCGGCATCGCCGCCGGCCTCCTGGTGCGTCGCTGGGGAGATCGCCGGCTGCTGACCGGCGGACTGGCGATTCTCGGCGGAGCGAGCCTGCTCGGTGCGTCGATGCAGGACTTCGCCTGGTTGCTCGCCACTCGCTTCGTCGAGGGGCTCGGTTTCCTCATCGTGGTGGTGGCGGCGCCCGCCGTGTTGCACAGGATTACCAGCGAGACGCGGCGCAGCGTGGTGTTCGGTCTGTGGAGCACCTTCATGGCAGGCGGAATCGCCCTCTCGATGCTGTTCGGGCCGCTGCTCGCGGACTGGCGCGCCGACTGGCAACTGAGCGCACTGCTGGTACTGGCCGCGGCGCTGCTGCTGCCGCTCAGCGTCCCTGGCGACGATGGGCGCAGGGCGGCAGGCGTGAGGCCGGCCGGTCTTGGCACGTTGCTCAAGTCTCCGGCGATCACCCTGCTGGCGCTCGGCTTCACCACCTACAACCTGCAGTTCTTCGCCCTGATGACGTTCCTCCCCGTGTTCCTCATGCAGCGCCTGGGCGTCGCCCTGGAGACTGCGGGACTCATCGGCGCGGCCATCGTCGCGGCGAACGCCCTGGGCAATGTCGCGGCGGGCTTCATCCTTTCCCGCGGCATACGTCCCGGCGCCTTGCTGGCGAGCACCGCGATCCTGATGGGAGTCACCGGTGCGGCGTTCTTCCATGCCGCGACGCCGGGGCTCCTGGCGATTGCGCTGGGGTTCGTCTTCTCGGCGGTCGCCGGCATGCTTCCCACCACCGTGCTGGCGACCGCGCCGCTGGCCTCGCCCACGCCTTCGCTGACGCCACTGGCCATCGGCTGGGTAATGCAGGGCAACTACCTGGGGCAGGTGATCGGCCCCTTGCTGATCGGCCTGATCGTCAGCCGTTTCGACTGGTCGGGCGCGATCGGCCTGATGCTGGTCGCGGGCGCGGCGGGGGCCGTCCTGGGGTTCTGCCTGCTGCGTGTGCTGGACGGCCTGCCTCGCGCCATTGCCACGGGTTCCGCGGCTCGCCCCGCGGATTAGAAGAGAAACCGGCTTCGTGCAGGGCGAATAGTCGAGCGACTATTCGTCCTGCGCATGGCGGCCAGAGGCCGCCGCCGTCCCTCGGCTCAGTCGTCGCGGGTGAGCACTTCCAGCAGTTCGATCTCGAACAGCAGGTTGGAGTGGGGCTTGATGTGCGCGCCGACCTGCCGTTCGCCGTAGGCCAGGTGGGAAGGGACGAACAGCCGTCGCTTGCCGCCGACCTTCATGCCCATCAGGCCCTGGTCCCAACCCTTGATCACTCGTCCGGTGCCGATCACGCACTGGAATGGCCGGCCGCGCTCGTAGGAGGAGTCGAACAGCGTGCCGTCTTCCAGGGTGCCCTTGTACTGGGTGGTGATCAGCGCACCCTTCACCACCTCCTTGCCGTCGCCCAGGAGGAGGTCTTCGATCTGCAGTCGGTCGTTCATGGGGCGGTACCTGCGCGGTTTGCGGAAAGCCGCGATTCTGCCAGCAAGCGCGCCGCCTGTCGCCGAGCCGACGGACCAGGGCATTGCCAGGCGGTCCGCGGCACGGGCATCATGCCCGCGCCTTTCCGCCGGGAAGGCTACCGCGTTCCGCGATGTCGCGCGCATCGCGGCTGGACACATATCTCAGGGATCATACGAGAACATATCCGCATGCAAAGACTGTCGCGTATCGGCCGCAACACCTTCGCCGTCTCCGTTTCCACCTTGCTCCTCAGCGCCTGCAACCAGGGCGACGATGCGCCGAAGCCTGCGGCGGTCGCGCCGCAACCGGCCGCACCGAGCATGGCTGCACTGAGCATCCCGCTATGCCTCAACGGCCAGTGCGCGGTGATCGACCAGGACGCCAAGCTGCTCGTGCCGTTCGACAACGACTACGACAATATCGTCGCCAGCGCCTACCAGGGCACCCTGATGGCGGCGCGCGAGGAGCGCTGGAACCTGATCCAGGCGAAGGACGGCAAGGTGTTGCGCGACGATATCGGCGAAGCCCTGTCGCTGCTCACCCCCAACCTCTATGGCTTCGTCCGCGATGGCAAGTACGGCGTGGTCGACGGCCAGGGCAAGGAAGTCCAGGCGCCGCGTTTCGACGACATCTACCCCAACAGTGCCAACGAATTCATCATCTACGAGATCGATGGCAAGCGCGGCATCCTCGATGCCAAGGGCAAGCAGCTCACCGAGGCGCTCTACGACACCACCCTGGTCAACGGCAGCGTCGCCGAACACGGCGGCTTGATCAGCGCCGAGCGTGGCGAGGAGAAGTGGATCATCAACCTCGCTACCGGCGAACAGAAGGCCGTGGCCTACGAGAGCCTGGGCGACCTCCACGACGGCGTGATGAGCGCCAGCGTCATCGGCAAGGGCTCCCAACTGGTGGATGCCAAGGGCGACGTGGTCGGTGACGGCAATAGCTACGATTACCTGGGCACCCCGGCCAACGGCCTGGTGGCGTTCCGCGAGAAGTACGACAGCCCCTGTGGCTACCTCGACTACCAGGGCAAGGTGGCGATCGCCGCCCAGTTCGCCGGTTGCGGCGCCTTCGGCAAGCAGGGCGGGCTGGCTCAGCAGCGCATGGAAGATGGCTCGTCGGGCAAGTACGGCCTGATCGATCGCAGCGGCGCCTGGAAGGTGCAGCCGCAGTACGATTCGGCCGACAGCGCCGGCCTCACCGCGCTTGGCTACACCGTCGACGTGCCCGGGCTGGCTGCCGTCGGCGTGAGCACCGGCCTGTTCAGCGCCGACTTCGGCATCTTCAACCTCGACGAAGGCAGCGAGTGGGTGAAGCCGGGTTATGCGCAGATCGGCGCGCTGGGCAACGACCTGTTCGTCGTGGCGAAGAAGGGCGGGCCGCAGAAGACCGTCAGCTTCATGGGTTCGGAAAGCCAGGTGCCGGTGGTGGGCCTGATGGACCGCAGCGGCAAGATGCTGCTGGAGCCGGGCGAACTGATCAGCATCCAGTCTGCGTATGACGGTCGTTTCCTGGAAGCTCTCGACGGTATGGACAACGCTGCCCACACCGTGTTGCTCGATCGCCAGGGACGCACGCTGGTTCCGGCGCTCTGGCAGAAGCTGGAGGTGAATCCGCAGCAGGGCTACATCCTGGGCTACGAAGTCAGCGGCACTGGCGACGAGGCGACGGAAACCTTGCGCGCACTGTACGACCTGAACGGCAAGCCGCGCTTCACCGTGGCCACCACCGATTGCGGCGCCGAACAGTTGCTCGACGGCAATGGCAAGGCGATCTGGCCGCAGGATCCGACCCCGTATTGCCAGTCGGACGAGGAGCAGGACGACGAAGGCGAGCCGGAGCAGGAGCCCGCCGAAGAGAGCGAAGAAACCAGCGAGAGCTGAGTTCCCTGCGCGCGTCCGCCCCTTGCGGCGGGCGCGCGGTTCCGCTGTTTCGCCGTGGCTGGTGGCCACGGCCTTCCCTCACTGGCGATGCCAGAAGTCCGAATACTCCTCGAACGGGTAGCGCTCGCCGTCGTAGCGCAGCGTGCGCTTCACCGTGCGCAAGGTTTTGCCGTTCTCCGTTTCGCCGTCGCTGACCCGCGAGGTGACGACCAGGTCGGCAAAGCCGTTGGAGCGTCCACGGCCGAGTTCCAGGGTCAGGTGCGAGACTTCCTGTTCGAACCCGGGCTCGGCGGAGCAGACCGAGCCTTTCAGCGTCCTCCACTGGTCCAGGTAAGTGTTGAGCACCGGCCGCAGCTTGCCGTCGCCGGCCGGCACCACCAGGGTCAGCAGGTTGTCGAAGCCGGCTTCCGGACAACTGGCGCCGCGCGCCACGCTATGGAACACCACGCCGAAGGCGCGCACCGTCGGGCTCAGGCGGTAGCGCGCGGTGTCCAGCCAGAGGCTGTCGCTGCCGACGGCGACGGATGCGTCTTCTTCGAAGTCGCTGTCGTAGCGTTCGAGCAGCCTGCCGCTGCGGCTGTCGGCCTTGGCCAATAGCAGATGCGGGTGGCGTTCGCCTTCCACGGCGGTGTCGCCCGGATCCAGGTAGGCCATGGCGATCACCGTCTGCGCGGGGTCGTCCGGCCAGGGCTTGCAGGCCACGGCGAGGAACGGACCGGAAGATTCGTACGAAGGGGCTATCCAGCCATCGTGGCCGACCTGCCTGGCTACGGCGTCAAGCAGTCGCGACGCGCAGGGCTGCGGTTCGCGGGCTTCGGCCTGGCTGGCGAGTCCCAGCAGCAGGAGGCAGAGTCGGGCGGAGAGGCGGCGGTTACGGTCCATGTGAAAAGAGTCCTTTGGCGGAGGCGGGCACGGATGACGCCCGGCGCTGCGGGACATTCTAGCGGCTGCGCGGACCTTGCGAAGCGGGCTGGCGGGGCGGACATATCGCGGCCGCGCTGCTCAGGCCAGGCCGTTTTCCCGGATGTAGATAAAGAGTCCGGCATTGCTGTCCAGGCCAAGCTTGCGCATGGCGCTGCTCTTTTGCGCGCTGATGGTCTGCTTGCTGCGGCACAGTCGGATGGCGATTTCCCCGACCGCCAGGCCGCTGCCGTACAGGCGCAGCACTTCCACTTCGCGCGGGGTGAGTTGTTCGAGGCTGGCCAGCGGCTTGCCGTGCTCGGCTTCGCCCACTTCCAGCAGGTGTGCGATGGAGCGCGAGATGAATGGTCGACGGCCGGCGTGGCGGATCGCCTTGGGCAGATCGTCGAGCATGCCGCGTTTGCTCACCAGGCCGTGAATGCCCAGCTTGAGCAGGGATGAAACGAGTGCCGGGTTGCCGAGCATGGTGACGACGATGATCGGCAGGTCCGGATAGCGCCGCCGGACCTTCTGCACCAGGCGCAAGCCGTCGGCCTGCTGGCTGCCGGGCATCATCAGGTCGGTGATCAGCAGGTCGCAGGGGTGCGCTTCGAGCTGCGCCAGCAAGCCATCGGCGTCCTGGGCCTGGGCGACGATCCGCAGGTCGTCGTACGCACTCAGCAGATAGCGCATGCCGATCAGGGTGAGGGCGTGGTCGTCGACGAGGATGACGCGTGTTTTCATGAAATCGAACCCGATCGAGGTGGAGGTTTCCGCAGCGGCTACCGGCAACGCCGACAGGCGGATAATCCGCCAGGAGGCAGCTCCGGACGGGCTCGAATTCTAGCGATGGTGTCTGTCGGTTTAATCAGGACTTTTCTGAATGCTAGTAGGAAATTTCCTATGTGTTTTCCCTAGGTTATTTCGAGGGGAGGCCGAGAAACATAGGGTCGTTGAACGGCTTTCGTGGAGTAGGGGTTGAAATCGCTGTCAGTACATTTCTGTCAGTCTTGCTGGACATCGGAAGGGCGCGACGGCAGCGCGGGTTCCGCTGCCGTCGCCGTCCTTCAACCCAGTTCGCGGACTGCCCGCACCGCCTGGTCGATGGCGGCATGGGCGTAGGCATCCCAGGCCGCATCCGAGTTGGCGATGGTGACATTGCCGACCTTGCTTCGCGCCAGTTCCATCAGCGCTTCGCTTTCCGCCTCGTCGTCGTAGAGGGTATTCATGAAGTAGGAGTAGCCGTGCGACCAGCGGTTCACGGTGATGCCGGTGATGTCGCGACGGTGGTCAAAGCCCGCCGGGCCGAGCATGGCCTGGAGCTGGTCGCGGATGTCCTTTTCCAGTTGCTCGAAGCTCATCGCGTAGAGCTTGCTGCGGCCTACGCGAGCCTGGGTGCGGGCGTCCATGCCGGCGTTCGGGGTGGTCGGCACGTAGACCATGTGCACGCCGATCGGCTGCCGCGGGTCGCGTGGATGCCGGTAGCTGCCGAGGTCGACCGGGAAGTCCAGCTTGATCCGCGAGTAGGGCAGGGTCGGCGCGTAGATCTCGTGGATGCCGAGGGTCTTCCAGGCCTGCCAGTTGCGCAGCAATACCTTGGTGTACACCAGCGGGAACTTGACGTTCTGGCTCAGCGCGTGGGCCTGCTCCTCGGAGAGGTCGCGCAGCAGGTACGGCACCATCATGTTGTAGCAGGCCATCACGCAGTGCTTGCCGCGTACCCGGTGCAGGCGGCCGGCGCGGCTGTAGCCGACATCGACGCCGCCGGCGCGGTTGCGCACGCTGACGGCGGTGCTGTTCAGGCGCAGGCGCACCGGGTGCCCGGCGAGGTCCAGCTTCGAGTAGTCGAAGCGGGCCATGACGATGTCCTCCATGCCTCGGCCCGGCGCCACCGCAGGGATCAGGTCGCGCACCATGAGCCGAGCCAGCGAGGCGTTGCCGTCGGGGAAATGGTAGATGTACGGCTCGTCCATTTCCGCCTGGGCCTCCTCGCTGGGTTGCGGCAGGCCGAGGGCGTCGAAGCCGGGGAAGCCGGCGGCGTATGCGTCGGCCGCCGGCAGGGCGTCGGCGCCGAGGGCAGAGAAGTCGTTGCTGCGGCCCTGGAAGTACTTCACCGAGGTTTCCGAGAGCCCGACGTTCTTGAGCAGGTAGTCGCGGTAGCTGGTCTTCGCCAGGTAGGTTTCCTTCTCTTCCACGTTCTTGTCGGCAAGATAGTCGCGAGGTGATTCGTACAGCGCGATGAGCGCCTCCCGGTCTTCGCGGCTCAGCGGGAAATCGCCGATGAAGGCGCGCCAGGAGCGGGCATTGAGACGATCGCGGGGGACCTCGTCGGCAACCATCGGCGTCGGGTCGCCGCTGACCAGCTTGTCCACGCCGAAGCTGGCCTTGTCGAAGAACACCGCGCGGGACAGGCCCAGGCCGGGGTAGAAGTCGGTGTCGAAGGCTGTCTCGAAGCGCTTGAGCTCGACGCCCAGGCGTTTCAGCAGGTGTTTGGCGTCTTCGCTGTAGAGGGCGTTCGGCGATTGCAGCGACTCGCTGCCGCCGTAGCCGAGGATGGTGCGCCCGCCGGCCTGGAATTCGTTGCGCTTGGCATGGCCGCCGAAGTCGTCGTGGTTCTCGATGACGAGGATGCGCGCCGCGGGGTGCCGTTCGCGATAGAACCAGGCGGCGGCGAGGCCGCTGATGCCGCCGCCGACCACCACCAGGTCGTATTCCTCTTCGATCGGCAGGTGGTCGACATCGAAGGTCTTCTTCTCCCAGCCCATCTGGTGTGCGACTTCGAAGGCGCCCGGATGGCTACCGCGCAGGCCGGTGAGCGCGGGCGGATAGTAGCGGCCGCCGGGGGCGGCGCGGAGGATCTCGGCGGGGGACAGGCCTGCGGCGATGGTCAGGGCTACGCCGTTCAGGAAGTCGCGGCGGGAGATGGTCATGGGAAGTCCTTTGCGAGGCAGTGGGTGGCTCGGGGGAGCCATGTTCACAGTTTGCTGTTGCGAATGCGCGCGGAGCGGCTGGCGTTGGACGCCGACCCGCAGTCGCGGGCGGGCGCGGAGTTTAGAGGGCCATGCCGGCGCGTCGAAGGGCTTTCTGCTGGCACTAGGCCTCTATCTGGAAAAATGTGACATGCGTCGCGCTTTGCCAAGGTGTCCGCGGAGGCCGGCAATATCTCGAAGCAAACTCCCGGCGGGCAGCGCGGACGCGAAGGGCTAGAGTCGGTCGAATCCGGTTGTTACCGAACGTCCTGGAGGTTCCTCATGAATACCCGTGGTTTGCTCGACCAATTGCTCAAGTCCGGGCAGGAAATGTTGCAGAACAAGACCGGCGGCAAGCCCGGCGCCAGCGGCGGCGGACAGCTCGGCAGCCTGCTTTCCGGCGCCGGCGGCGGAGCCCTGGCGGCCGGCGCCATCGGCCTGCTGCTGGGAAACAAGAAGGCGCGCAAGTTCGGTGGCAAGGCGATCACCTACGGCGGCCTCGCCGCGCTCGGGGTGATCGCCTACAAGGCCTACAACAACTGGCAGCAGCAACAGAACGGCGCCGCGCCGCAGGCGCAGCCGCAGACCGTCGACCGCCTGCCGGAAGCCCAGGCCGAAGTGCATAGCCACGCGATCCTCCAGGCCATCGTCGGTGCGGCCAAGGCCGACGGCCACATCGACGAGCGCGAACGGCAGATGATCGAAGGCGAGGTGGCCAAGCTGACCAGCGACCGCGAGGTGCAGGGCTGGCTGGAGCGCGAGCTGAACAAGCCGCTGGATCCGGCCGAGATCGCCCGTGCCGCGAGCACCCCGGAGATCGCCGCGGAGATGTACCTGGCCAGCCTGCTGATGGTCGACGAGGAAAGCTTCATGGAGCGCTCCTACCTCGAGGAGCTGGCGCGGCAGCTGCGCCTGGAGCCGTCGTTCAAGCTGGAGCTGGAGAACCAGGCCAGACAGGCGCTGCAGCGCCTGGCCTGAGACGGCGGAGTGTCGTTCCGCGGATAACCGCCGCCATCATGGCGGCGGCGTCGCCGAAGGGCCGAGCAGAACCTCTCGCTCGCGCTGGCACAGCTCCAGCAGGAAGTCCCAAACCACCCGCAGGCGCACCGAGCGGTGCAGCTCCCGCCGGGTGCTCATCCAGTACTCGCGCTGGATGCTTTCCTCGGGCAGCACCGGTACCAGCAACGGATCGCGGCTACCCATGAAGTGCGGCAGGATCGCCAGGCCGATGCCGGCCTGTGCCGCCTGCTGCTGGGCGACCACGCTGGTGCTGCGGAACACGACCTGCGGGTGGCGGCAGAAACTGTGGTGGAACATCAGTTCCTGGCTGAACAGCAGGTCGTCGACGTAGCCGATCCACTGGTGCCTGCCGAGGTCGTCGCGGTCGCGCAGCGGCGGCGCCTGTTCCAGGTAGGCGGGGCTGGCGAACAACGCCAGGCGATAGCGGGTCAGCAGGCGGGTGATCACCAGGTCGGCGCTCGGCCGGTCGAGGGAGATGGCGATGTCCGCTTCGCGGTTGGTGATGCTGACGAAGCGCGGCACCGAGACCAGCTCGACCTCCAGGCCCGGGTAGTGGCGCATCAATTGCGCCAGGCGCGGAGCGAGGAAGACGCTGCCGAGGCCTTCGGTGACGCCGATGCGGATCTGCCCCAGCGGCGAGATGCTCTGGCTCATTTCTTCCTGGGCGAGCAGCGCGGTGTTCTCCATCGCCTCGGCGTGCTTGAGCAGCGCCTGGCCGGCCGGAGTCAACTGGTAGCCGCCGGTGTGCTGGGCGAACAGTTGGGTGCCGAGGTCGCGCTCGATGTTCTCGATGTGCCGGGCCACTGTGGCGTGAGTGGTGCCGAGACGCTTGGCGGCGGTCAGCAGGCGACCGCTGCGCTGCAACTCGAGGAAGAAACGCAGGTCATTCCAGTCGAACATGGGAAGCGCCTTCTGCCGGGCCGAGGGGGCGTTGTTAGAAAACGAACAATAGCTGCCCCGAAACGTTTGTTTTTTTATCGCGAATGAACGACTAGCCTCAAGCCGTTCGAGACTTGCCGGTCATCCGCAGGTCCGACGGCCCATCACAAGAACGACAAGACGAGGCTCGCCATGCCCGAGGTACTGGATACCTACGACTACCTCATCGTCGGCGCCGGACCTGCCGGCTGCCTGCTGGCCAACCGGCTTTCCGCCGACCCTGCCAACCGTGTCCTGCTGCTGGAAGCCGGCGGCCCGGACAACTATCCCTGGATCCACATTCCCGTCGGCTACCTCTACTGCATCGGCAACCCGCGTACCGACTGGTGCTTCGACACCGACAAGGTCCCCGGGCTCAACGGTCGTTCCCTGAAGTACCCGCGCGGCAAGGTGCTCGGAGGATGCTCCTCGATCAATGGCATGATCTACATGCGTGGCCAGGCCCGCGACTACGACCAGTGGGTGGCCGAAGGCAATCCGGGCTGGAGCTGGAGAGAGCTGCTGCCGCTGTTCCGCAGGATGGAGGACCATTTCGCCGGGACCAGCGAAATGCACGGCGCCGGCGGCGAATGGCGGGTAGAACGCCAGCGGCTCTCCTGGAAGCTGCTCGATGCCTTCCAGCAGGCGGCGGCGCAGACCGGAATCGCCAGCGTCGAGGATTTCAACGGTGGCGACAACGAAGGCTGCGGCTACTTCCAGGTCAACCAGCGTGGCGGGGTGCGCTGGAATGCCTCGAAAGGCTTCCTGCGCGGCATCGCCCAGCGCGCCAACCTGACGGTTCTGACCCATGCCGAAGTCCAGCGGGTGCTCCTCGAGGACGGCCGCGCCAGGGCCCTGTCGGTCCGTTGGCAGGGCCGCGAGCAGCGCTTCGAGGCGCGCCGCGAGATCGTCCTGAGCGCTGGCGCGATCGGTTCGCCGTGCCTGCTGCAACGCTCCGGGATCGGCCCGCGGGACCTGCTGGAGCGGCTCGGTGCCGGGGTCGTCCACGAGTTGCCCGGGGTCGGCGGTAACCTCCAGGATCACCTGCAACTGCGCATGATCTACAAGGTCGACGGCGTTCCCACCCTCAACCAGATCGCCGGCAGCCTATGGGGCAAGCTGGGCATGGGCCTGCGCTACCTGGCGAGCCGCAGCGGGCCGTTGTCGATGGCGCCGAGCCAACTGGGCGCCTTCGCCCGCTCCGATCCGCAGCAGCCCTCGGCCAACCTCGAATACCACGTCCAGCCGCTCTCGCTGGATCGCTTCGGCGAGCCGCTGCATGCCTTCCCGGCGTTCACCGCGTCGGTCTGCGACCTGCGTCCGCACAGCCGGGGAACGGTGCGCATCCGCTCGCTCGACCCGGGCGAGGCGCCGTCGATCCAGCCCAACTACCTGAGCGATCCGCGCGACCTCAAGGTCGCCGCCGACGCCATACGCCTGACCCGCCGCATCGCCGCCGCGCCGGCGCTGGCCGCCTTCCGTCCGCAGGAGTACAAGCCCGGCCCGGAATACCGCAGCGAAGAGGATCTGCAGCGCGCCGCGGCGGAGATCGGCACCACCATCTTCCACCCTGCCGGCACCTGCCGCATGGGCCAGGGGCCGCAAGCGGTGGTGGATGCGCAATTGAGGGTGCACGGAATCCCCGGCCTGCGTATCGCCGATGCCTCGATCATGCCCAGCCTGACCTCCGGCAACACCTGTTCGCCGGTGCTGGTGATCGCCGAGAAGGCGGCGCAGATGATTCTCGCCGAGCGCCGCCGCGAGGCCGCGCCGCAGGTCGTCGAAAGCGCCATGGCTACCGGCGGCAAGGAGGCGGTGGAGGCCTGAGGATCGCTACACCCCGTATCGCGTGGCGCCCGGCGCCGCAGCGGTCGACGCTGAAAACGGAAATGGCAGACAACAATAAGAGCCCCCACAAGGGGCGGGAGAGCCGCAATGACCGAGTACGCAACGACCCCTTCCTACACAGTGCCTGCGACCACGCCCCAGGAGGAGCGCAAGGTGATCTTCGCCTCCTCGCTGGGCACGGTCTTCGAGTGGTACGACTTCTTCCTCTACGGCGCCCTGGCGGCGGTGATCAGCAAGCAGTTCTTCGCCGGCGTCAACGACACCACGGCCTTCATCTTCGCCCTGATGGCCTTCGCCGCCGGCTTCCTGGTGCGGCCCTTCGGCGCGCTGGTGTTCGGCCGCCTGGGCGACATGATCGGGCGCAAGTACACCTTCCTGGTGACCATCCTGTTGATGGGGTTGTCGACCTTCGCCGTCGGCCTGCTGCCCACCTATGCCTCGATCGGTGTCGCCGCGCCGATCATCCTGGTCACCTTGCGCATGCTCCAGGGCCTGGCCCTGGGCGGCGAGTACGGCGGCGCGGCGATCTACGTCGCCGAGCACGCCCCGGCGAACAAGCGCGGTAGCTACACCAGTTGGATCCAATCCACCGCGACCCTCGGCCTGTTGCTCTCGCTGCTGGTGATCCTGGCTTGCCGCCAGTTGACCGGCGACGAGTTCGAGACCTGGGGCTGGCGCCTGCCATTCCTGCTGTCCATCGTCCTGCTGGGCATCTCCACCTGGATCCGCCTGTCCATGCGCGAGTCGCCGGCGTTCCTCAAGATGAAGGCCGAGGGCAAGGTCAGCAAGGCGCCGCTGCGCGAGTCCTTCACCCAGTGGGGCAACCTGAAGGTGGTGCTGACCGCGCTGTTCAGCATCAATGCCGGCCAGGCGGTGACCTTCTACACGGCGCAGTTCTACGTGCTGTTCTTCCTCACCCAGGTGCTCAAGGTCGATGGCGGCACCGCCAACGGTCTGCTGATCGTCGCCCTGGTGCTTGGCGCGCCGTTCTTCATCGTCGCCGGCTGGCTGTCCGACCGCATCGGCCGCAAGCCGGTGCTGCTGGCCGGCCTGCTGCTCGCCACGCTGTTCTACTTCCCGCTGTTCAAGGGCCTGACCCACTACGCCAACCCGGCCATCGACCAGGCCAGCCGGCAGTCGCCGATCAGCGTGGTGGCCGACCCGGCGACCTGCACCTTCCAGTTCGACCCGGTGGGCAAGGCGACCTTCGACAGCCCCTGCGACAAGGTCAAGACCTTCCTGGTCAAGTCCGGCCTGCCCTACTCGACGGTGGCGGCGCCCGCCGGCAGCGACGTCAGGATACGGGTCGGCGAGACCGAGATCGCCGGCTTCGACGCCGAAGCGATGGCGGCCGCGGTGAAGGCGGCAGGCTACCCGCAGCAGGCCGACGGTAGCCAGGTGAACAAGCCGATGGTGATCGCCATCATCTTCGCCCTGGTACTGATCTCCACCCTCTGCTACGGCCCGCTGGCGGCGCTGATGGTCGAACTGTTCCCGACCCGCATCCGCTATTCCTCGCTGTCGCTGCCGTACCACATCGGCAACGGCTGGTTCGGCGGCTTCCTGCCCACGGTCTCGTTCGCCCTGGTGGTGTACACCGGCGACATCTTCTACGGCCTCTGGTATCCGGTGCTGATCACCGGCGGCAGCCTGGTCTGCGCCTTGCTGTTCCTCCGCGAAACCCGCCATACCGACATCCACCGGTGAAATCGCGCCCCGTTCCCGGCATGGGGACGGGGCGCTCATTCCCTCCGTGATGTGCCTGTCTTCTCAGAAAAGTCTGGCTTGCCAGTTTTCTTTCTTTGTCTTTCTGCCACACTTCTGGCGTCAAAAAACGCCTTTCCAGCGCCTACAATAGCGGGAAAACCCTATGGCGCTGCTTGCCGGTGCCGGGGACGGCCTATACAGTCCGCGCGATTGACGGGCCGTTGTGGCGGCAGGAACGAATCCGGACTCGAGTCTTGGGGAAAAATGTGAAGAACTGGACTGTTCGCCAGCGAATCCTGGCAAGTTTCGCCGTGATCATCGCGATCATGCTGCTGATGGCCGCTACTGCGTACGTGAAGATGTTGACGGTGGAAAAGGGCGCCTACCGTGTCCAGGACGACGCCATGCCGGGGATGTACTTCATCACCCTGGTACGCAGTTCGTGGACCGACAACTACCTGCAGACCCAGGAACTGTTCGGCGTCACCGACGACCACGAGCTGAGCAAGGCCGAGGCTGACAGCATCCTTGCCAGCGAGGAGCGCCTGGACCAGCAGATCGCCTCCTACCAGAAGACCATGAACCCGGACGAGGCCCGCGACCACGAACTGCTCGCCGGCTTCCTGGGTGTGCGCAAGGCCTACCTGGAGCAGCACGACAAGGTGCTCGAGCTGTATCGCGAGAAACGCTTCGAAGAAGCCGGCAAGCTCGTCGCCGGCCCGTTGACCGAGCACTGGCGCGACGGTCGCAAGTACCTCAACGAGCTGATCGAGCTGAACAAGGACATCGCCGATCGCGCCTCGGAGAACATCGTCAACGCGGTGGACGACGCCGAACTGAGCATGCTGGTGACCCTGTTGCTGGCGGTGGTGGTAGCCGGCATCTGCGGGTTCCTGCTGTTGCGGGCGATCACCCAGCCGATCCAGAAGATCGTCCGCAGCCTCGACCTGATGGCCGGTGGCGACCTCACCGCACGCCTGAACCTCGGCCGGCGTGACGAATTCGGCGCCATCGAGACCGGTTTCAACGGCATGGCCGAAGAGCTCAAGGGCCTGGTGTCGCAGGCCCAGCGTTCTTCGGTGCAGGTCACCACCTCGGTCACCGAGATCGCCGCGACCTCCAAGCAGCAGCAGGCCACCGCCACCGAAACCGCTGCGACCACCACGGAGATCGGCGCCACTTCTCGCGAGATCGCCGCCACCTCGCGCGACCTGGTGCGGACCATGAGCGAAGTCTCCGGTGCCGCCGAGCAGACTTCGACCCTGGCCGGTTCCGGCCAGTTGGGCCTGGCGCGCATGGAGGAAACCATGCACCACGTGATGGGTGCGGCCGACCTGGTCAACGCCAAGCTGGCGATCCTCAACGAGAAGGCCGGCAACATCAACCAGGTGGTCACCACCATCGTCAAGGTCGCCGACCAGACCAACCTGCTCTCGCTGAACGCCGCCATCGAGGCGGAGAAAGCCGGCGAGTACGGCCGCGGGTTCGCCGTGGTGGCCACCGAGGTGCGCCGGCTGGCGGACCAGACCGCGGTCGCCACCTACGACATCGAGCAGATGGTGCGCGAGATCCAGTCGGCGGTATCGGCCGGGGTGATGGGCATGGACAAGTTCTCCGAGGAGGTCCGCCGCGGTATCGCCGAGGTCGGCCAGGTCGGCGAGCAACTGTCGCAGATCATCCAGCAGGTGCAGGCGCTGGCGCCGCGGGTGCAGATGGTCAACGAGGGTATGCAGGCCCAGGCTACCGGTGCCGAGCAGATCAACCAGGCGCTGGTGCAACTGGGCGAGGCCACCGGGCAGACCGTGGAGTCGCTGCGCCAGGCCAGCTTCGCCATCGATGAGCTGAACCTGGTGGCGAACGGGCTGCGCAACGGCGTATCCCGCTTCAAAGTCTGAGGCTGTGACCGTGTCCCGCTCCACCGGCGATCATCGACGCACCAGCAAGCTGTTCCTGCTGTTCCGCATGGAAGGCGACCGCTATGCCCTGGATGCCCGCGAAGTGGTCGAAGTGCTGCCGCTGCTGCGCCTGAAGCGCATTCCGGAGGCGCCGGAATGGGTCGCCGGGGTGTTCTCCCATCGCGGCGTCCTGGTCCCGGTGCTCGACCTCTGCGCAATGGCCTTCGGCCGCGCGGCGCTGGCCCGCACCAGCACGCGCATCGTGCTGGTCGAATACCGCGCCCGCCAGGACCGGGAGCCGGTCTGGCTCGGACTGATCCTCGAACAGGCCACCGATACCCTGCGCTGCGAACCGTCGGCGTTCCGCGACTATGGCCTGGACAACGGCGAGGCCCGCTATCTCGGTCCGGTTTATGAAGGTCCGCGGGGACTGGTGCAATGGGTGCGGGTCGAGGCATTGCTGCCTGACGAAGTGCGTGCCCTGCTGTTTCCGCCGGAGTGCGGCGAGGGGGCGGCATGAACGATCGCTTCGAACGCCTGCTCAAGAGCAGGATCGGCCTGGATGCCAGCTCGGTGGGCAGCGCGGTGATCGAGCGCGCGGTACGGCAGCGCATGAGCGGCCTCGCGCTGCACGACGAGGACGAATACTGGATGCGCCTGAACGGCTCGCCGGGCGAGGTGCAGGCGCTGATCGAAGCGGTGGTGGTGCCGGAGACCTGGTTCTTCCGCTACCCGGAGTCGTTCACCACCCTCGCCAGGCTGGCCTTCGAGCGCCTGCCGAGCCTGGGCGGCGGACGCGCGCTAAGGATCCTCAGCCTGCCCTGTTCCACCGGCGAGGAGCCGTATTCCATCGTCATGGCCTTGCTCGATGCCGGGCTCTCCGAGTACCTGTTCGAGGTCGACGCCCTGGACGTCAGCGCTCGGGTGATCGAGCGCGCCAGCCTCGGGGTGTACGGCAGGAATTCCTTCCGCGGCGATGAACTGGGGTTTCGCGACCGCCATTTCAGCGAGGTTGCCGATGGCTACCAGTTGGCCGAGCAGGTTCGCCGCAAGGTGCGCTTCCGCTGCGGCAATTTGCTCGATCCCGGGCTACTGGCGGGCGAGGCACCCTACGATTTCGTGTTCTGCCGCAACCTGCTGATCTATTTCGACCGCCCGACCCAGAGCGAGGTGGTCGAGGTGCTCAAGCGCCTGTTGCGGCCGGACGGCGCGATGTTCATCGGACCAGCCGAGGCGAGCCTGCTCAGCCAGCATGGCATGCAGCCGATCGGCGTGCCGCTGTCTTTCGTGTTCCGCCGGACCAGCGAGGCGCCCCGCGGCGCGCGGCCCAAAGCGGTGAGCGACGGAGCGCGCCCGGTCGTTGCCGCCGCCGCGGAACGTGCGAGTGTTCGGCCTTCGCCGCCGCCACCGGCGAAACCGCGCCAACGCCTGTCCAGCCTGGTTCCGCCAGCCAGCGGCCAGCCCCTCGCCAGTCCCGTCGGCGAGTTCGACGAAATCGCCCGCCTGGCGGATGCCGGCCAGCACCGCGAGGCGCGCGCCGCCTGCGAGCGCCAACTGGCCGCGCGTGGGCCGTCGGCCACGGTCTTCTACTGGCTCGGGCTGCTCAGCGATGTCGCCGGGCAGGAGCAGGAAGCCCAGGATTTCTACCGCAAGGCCCTGTACCTGGAGCCGCAGCACGCCGAGGCGCTGGCGCACCTGGCGGCGCTGCTCGCCGCTCGCGGCGACCATGCCGGCGCCCGGCGCCTGCAGCAACGTGCGGCCCGTGGAGTGAACAAAGATGGTTGAGGCGAGCCTGACCTTGCTCGATACCCAACAGGTGGATGACTGCTGGAACCGCATCGGCGTGCATGGCGACAAGTCCTGCGAACGCCTGGCCGAGCATGTCCATTGCCGCAACTGCGAGGTTTACGCTGCCGCGGCGACCTACTTGCTGGACCGCATCGCCCTGCGCCAGGACCAGCTCGACAGCGCCGAAACGATGGACAGCCAGCGCGAACAGAGCGACCTCGGCGAGACGCGTTCGATCCTGGTGTTCCGCCTGGGCGAGGAGTGGTTCGGTCTGGCCACCGGCAGCCTGGTGGAAGTGGCGCCGATGAACCCTATCCATTCCCTGCCGCACCAGCGCTCGCGCGCCCTGCAAGGGGTGACCAACGTGCGCGGCGCGCTGGTCGCCTGTCTTTCCCTGGGCGAACTGCTGGATCTCGAACCCGGCGCCGCGCCGGTCAGCGAGCGCCGGGTGGTTCCGCGCATGCTGATCATTTCCGCCGCCGGCGGTCCGGTGGTGGCGCCGGTGGAGGAAGTCGACGGCATCCATGCGATTCCGCTGGCGCGGATACTGCCGCCCAACCACGCCGACGGCCAGGCCTCGCGCCGGCACGTGGCCGGCGTGCTGCAATGGCGTGAGCGGAGCATCACCCTGCTCGACGAAGGCCCTCTCCTGCAAGCCGTAGCGCGGAGCCTGGCATGACCCCGGACCAGATGAGAGACGCGTCGCTGCTCGAGCTGTTCCGGCTCGAGGCGGAGGCCCAGACCCAGGTGCTCAACGCCGGCCTGATGGCGCTGGAGCGCAGCCCGACCCAGGCCGACCAACTGGAAGCCTGCATGCGCGCCGCGCACTCGCTGAAAGGCGCGGCGCGGATCGTCGGGCTGGACGCCGGCGTGCGCGTGGCGCACGTCATGGAGGATTGCCTGGTGGAGGCGCAGGACGGACGCCTGCTCCTGCAATCGGAACATATCGATGCGTTGCTCCAGGGCTGCGACCTGTTGCTGCGTATCGGCACCCCGCCCGCCGGCGACGCAGGCTGGGCCGAAGGCGCCGGGCGGGAAGAGATCGACGGCCTGGTGCAGCGCCTCGAAGGCCTGGTGCGCAGCGGCCTGCCGCTGGCCCGCGCGGAGCTGCCGGCGACGACTCCCGGCTTGCCGGAAGCGGCCCCCGAGGCGCCGCCAGCGGCGTCAGCGGCCGCCAGCGACGACAACGACGAGGAGCCCGCCGGGCAGGCGGGCGGCGAACAGGCCGAGGAGCGCCGCAGCCGGGTCCTGCGGGTCACCGCCGAGCGCCTGGACCGGCTGCTGGATATCTCCAGCAAGTCGCTGGTGGAGTTCCAGCGCATCAAGCCGCTGGCCGATTCCCTGCAACGCCTGCGTCGCCTGCAGTCCAGCGCTAGCCGCGCGCTCGACGTGGTACGCGAGACGGTCCAGGAAACCGCCCTCGACCCGCAGGCCCAGGCCATGCTCGGCGAGGCGCGGCAACTGATCGGCGAATGCCAGCAGATGCTCGTGCAGCACATCGCCGATCTCGACGAGTTCGCCTGGCAGGGCGGCCAGCGCGCCCAGGTGCTCTACGACGCGGCGCTGGCCTCGCGGATGCGACCGTTCGCCGACGTCCTTAGCGGCCAGGCGCGGATGGTTCGCGACCTGGGCCGCTCGCTGGGCAAGCAGGTGCGCCTGCTGGTCGAGGGCGAAAGCACCCAGGTCGACCGGGATGTCCTGGAAAAACTCGAAGCGCCGCTCACCCACCTGCTGCGCAATGCCGTCGATCACGGTATCGAGGCGCCGGAAACCCGCCTCGCCGCCGGCAAGCCGGCCGAGGGCAGGATCACCATCCGCGCCCGCCACCACGCCGGCATGCTGGTCCTGGAACTGAGCGACGACGGCGGCGGCATCGATCTGCAGCGCCTGCGCGAGACCGTGCTCAATCGCCAGTTCGCCACCGCCGAGACCGCGGCGCAATTGAGCGAGGAGGAACTCCTGGCGTTTCTCTTCCTGCCCGGCTTCAGCATGCGCGAGCAGGTCACCGAGGTGTCCGGTCGCGGCGTCGGACTGGACGCCGTGCAGCACATGGTCCGCCAGTTGCGCGGCGGCGTGCGCATGGAGCAACGCCAGGGGCAGGGCACGCTGTTCCACGTCGAGGTGCCGCTGACCCTGTCCGTGGTGCGCAGCCTGGTGGTGGAGATCGGCGAGGAGGCCTACGCCTTTCCGCTGGCGCACATCGAGCGCATGTGCGAGCTGGAGGCGGAGGAGATCGTCCAGCTCGAAGGTCGCCAGCACTTCTGGTACGAGGGGCGCCATGTTGGCCTGGTCTCGGCTGCGCAACTGCTGCAGCGGCCCGAGAGCAGCCGCACCGAAGGGGCCATCCCGGTGGTGGTGGTGCGCGACCGCGATGCAGTCTACGGCGTCGCCGTGGAGCGTTTCGTCGGCGAGCGCACCCTGGTGGTGATGCGCCTAGATCCGCGCCTGGGCAAGGTGCGCGACGTTTCCGCCGGCGCCTTGCTGGACGACGGTTCGCCGGTGCTGATCCTGGACGTCGAGGACCTCCTGCATTCGGTCGGCAAGCTGCTCAGCAGCGGCCGCCTGGAGCGCATCGATCGCAGCCGGCGGCAGGCCGGCGGGGCGCAACGCAAGCGCATCCTGGTGGTCGACGACTCGCTCACGGTGCGTGAGCTGGAACGCAAGCTCCTGCTCGGCCGCGGCTACGACGTGGCAGTGGCGGTGGATGGCATGGACGGCTGGAACGCCCTGCGCTCGGAGCATTTCGACCTGCTCATCACCGATATCGACATGCCGCGCATGGACGGTATCGAACTGGTCACCCTGGTGCGTCGCGACAGCCGCCTGCAGTCGCTGCCGGTGATGGTGGTGTCCTACAAGGATCGTGAGGAGGACCGTCGGCGCGGTCTCGACGCCGGCGCCGACTATTATCTGGCGAAGGCCAGTTTCCACGATGAGGCCTTGCTGGATGCCGTCGTCGTCCTGATCGGAGAAGCACAGGGTTGAGGATCGGAATCGTCAATGACATGCCGTTGGCCGTCGAGGCGCTGCGCCGCGCGCTGGCCTTCGAGCCGCAGCACCAGATCGTCTGGGTCGCCAGCAACGGTGCCGAGGCGGTGACCCAGTGCGCCGCCGATACGCCCGACGTGGTGCTGATGGACCTGCTCATGCCGGTGATGGACGGCGTCGAGGCAACTCGTCGGATCATGGCGGAAAGTCCTTGCGCGATCGTGATTGTTACCGTCGATATCGAGCAGAATGTGCACCGGGTTTTCGAAGCGATGGGATATGGCGCGCTCGATGCGGTGAACACGCCGGCGCTGGGCATCGGCAACCCGCAAACGGCGGCGGCGCCGTTGTTGCGCAAGATTCAGAACGTCGGCTGGCTGATCGGCCAGCGCGATAACCGTGGCAAGGTCCAGGTGGTGCCGCCGAAGGCCGGCGGGGCGCGCCAGCGTCTGGTGGCGATCGGCGCCTCGGCTGGCGGTCCGGCGTCGCTCGCGGTGTTGCTCAAGCAACTGCCGGCCAGTTTCAATGCCGCGGTGGTGCTGGTGCAGCATGTCGACGAGGTCTTCGCCGCCGGCATGGCCGAATGGCTGGCCAGCGAATCGAAGCTGCCGGTGCGCCTGGCGCGCGATGGCGAGCCGCCGATACCGGGGCAGATCCTGCTGGCGGGGACCAACAATCACATCCGCCTGTTGCGCAACGGTTCGCTGGTGTACACCGCCGAACCGCGTTCTTTCGTCTACCGGCCGTCCATCGACGTGTTTTTCGAGAGCGTGGCGAACTACTGGCGTGGCGACGCCGTGGGCGTGCTGCTGACCGGCATGGGCCGCGACGGCGCCCAGGGCCTCAAGCAGATGCGCGAGCGCGGCTTCCTCACCATCGCCCAGGACCAGGCCAGTTGCGCGGTCTACGGGATGCCGAAGGCCGCGGCGGCGATCGATGCCGCGGTGCAGATCCTTTCCCTGGAAAAGATCGCCCCGCGCCTGGCGGAGGTATTCGATTAGTCGGGCGCGAGTCCGGCCAGGCGCCAGGGTAGGCGCCGGCGCCCGCCGTGGCGGTGCGTGGAACAGCATTCAATTTGATACGAGGGGCCCCGGTCCCGGAGAGAAACATGCACAACCCTCATGAGAGCAAGACCGACCTGGGCGCCCCTCTGGACGGCGCGGTCATGGTACTGCTTGTCGATGATCAGGCCATGATCGGAGAGGCTGTGCGTCGCTCGCTGGCGAGCGAGGCGGGCATCGACTTCCATTTCTGTTCCGATCCGCAGCAGGCGGTGGCGGTGGCCAACCAGATCAAGCCGACGGTGATCCTCCAGGACCTGGTGATGCCCGGCGTCGACGGCCTCACGCTGCTCGCCGCCTACCGCGGCAACCCGGCGACCCGCGACATCCCGATCATCGTCCTGTCGACCAAGGAAGAGCCGACGGTGAAGAGCGCGGCGTTCGCCGCCGGCGCCAACGACTACCTGGTCAAGCTGCCGGACGCCATCGAGCTGGTGGCACGGATCCGCTACCACTCGCGTTCGTACATCGCCCTGCAGCAACGCGACGAGGCCTATCGGGCGCTGCGCGAGAGCCAGCAGCAGTTGCTGGAGACCAACCTGGTGCTGCAGCGGCTGATGAACTCCGACGGCCTGACCGGGCTCTCCAACCGTCGTCACTTCGACGAATACCTGGAGATGGAGTGGCGCCGCTCGCTGCGCGAGCAGTCGCAACTGTCGCTGCTGATGATCGACGTGGACTATTTCAAGAGCTACAACGACACCTTCGGCCACGTCGCCGGCGACGAGGCCCTGCGCCAGGTCGCCGGGGCCATCCGCGAGGGCTGCAGTCGCTCCTCGGACCTGGCGGCGCGCTATGGCGGCGAGGAGTTCGCCATGGTCCTGCCGGGCACCTCGCCGGGCGGCGCGCGGCTGCTGGCGGAAAAGGTCCGGCGTACGGTGGAGAGCCTGCAGATCAGCCACGACCAGCCACGCCCGGGCTCGTACCTGACCGTCAGCATCGGCGTCAGCACCCTGGTGCCGGGCGGCGGCGGACAGACCTTCCGGGTTCTCATCGAGATGGCCGACCAGGCGCTCTACCAGGCCAAGAACAATGGCCGCAACCAGGTTGGCCTGATGGAACAACCGGTGCCGCCGGCCCCGGCGGGCTGAGCGGCGCGCGGCGGCCATGCGTCGCCGGCCGGCATTAAATAGAGGCCGGCGTACTGCCCGCAGGGCGCAAGTGCAGTATACTTCGCAGCTTTTCGACGTTTTCCCGCGAGTGAGCGCCAGCCATGGAAATCAACCCGATCCTCAACAGCATCAAGGACCTCTCCGAGCGCACCCAGACCATTCGGGGGTATCTTTGACTACGATCAGAAGCATGATCGCCTGGTCGAAGTAAACCGCGAGCTCGAAGACCCCAACGTCTGGAACAACCCCGAATACGCCCAGAACCTCGGCCGCGAGCGCGCCCAGCTGGCGCAGGTGGTGGAAACCCTGGACGACCTGACCAGCGGCCTGGCCGACTCCCGCGACCTGCTGGACATGGCGGTCGAGGAAGACGACGAGGGCGCCGTCGACGACGTTGCCAACGAAGTCGAGCGTCTGCGCGAGATCCTCGAGAAGCTGGAGTTCCGCCGCATGTTCAGCGGCGAGATGGACCCGAACAACGCCTACCTGGACATCCAGGCCGGCTCCGGCGGCACCGAGGCCCAGGACTGGGCCAACATGCTGCTGCGCATGTACCTGCGCTGGGCCGACAAGCACGGCTTCGACGCCACTATCATCGAGCTGTCCGAGGGCGAGGTCGCCGGCATCAAGGGCGCCACCGTGCACATCAAGGGCGAGTACGCGTTCGGCTGGCTGCGCACCGAGATCGGCGTGCACCGCCTGGTGCGCAAGAGTCCGTTCGACTCCGGCAATCGTCGCCACACCTCGTTCACCGCGGTGTTCGTATCGCCGGAAATCGACGACAACATCGAGATCGAGATCAACCCGGCCGACCTGCGCATCGATACCTACCGCTCCTCCGGCGCGGGCGGTCAGCACGTGAACACCACCGATTCGGCGGTGCGGATCACCCACGTGCCGACCAATACCGTGGTGGCGTGCCAGAACGAACGCTCCCAGCACGCCAACAAGGACACCGCGATGAAGATGCTGCGGGCCAAGTTGTACGAGCTGGAAATGCAGAAGCGTACCGCTGCGTCCCAGGCCCTGGAGGACTCCAAGTCCGACATTGGCTGGGGCCACCAGATCCGCTCCTACGTGCTCGACCAGTCGCGGATCAAGGACCTGCGTACCGGTATCGAGCGCAGCGACTGCGACAAGGTGCTCGACGGCGATCTAGACGAATACCTCGAAGCCAGCCTCAAACAGGGGCTGTAAAGCTGCTGCGCCTGGCCAGGCCGCGTTGGAAAATGGTTCGGACTGCTCGTTTTTTACGATCGTGAACTCCGTGTCCTCGCCATTTCCCGCCTTGCCTGGCCGGCGTTCGCTACGCTTTTCGCCCCTGTTGCAATCCGTTTCCACAGGCAAGAGAGCCTAACCAGGAACCACCAAGACCATGAGCGACCAACAACTCGACCAGCACGAACTGCAACAGGAAGAAAACAAGCTGATCGCCCAGCGCAAGGAAAAACTTGCCGCCGTGCGCGAAGCCCGGGCCATCGCCTTCCCCAACGACTTCCGCCGCGACGCCTACTTCGCGGACCTGCAGAAACAGTACGCCGACAAGACCAAGGAAGAGCTGGAAGCCGCAGCGATCCCGGTCAAGGTGGCCGGTCGGATCATGCTCAACCGCGGTTCCTTCATCGTCCTCCAGGACAGCAGCGAGCGCCTGCAGGTCTACGTCAACCGCAAGACCCTGCCGGAAGAAACCCTGGCCGAGATCAAGACCTGGGACCTGGGCGACATCATCGGCGCCGAAGGCGTGCTGGCCCGCTCGGGCAAGGGCGACCTGTACGTCGACATGACCAGCGTGCGCCTGCTGACCAAGTCGCTGCGTCCGCTGCCGGACAAGCACCATGGCCTGACCGACACCGAGCAGCGCTACCGCCAGCGCTACGTCGACCTGATGGTCAACGAGGAAACCCGCCACACCTTCCGCGTGCGCTCCCAGGTCATCGCCCACATCCGCCGTTTCCTCAGCGAGCGCGGTTTCCTCGAAGTGGAGACCCCGATGCTGCAGACCATCCCCGGCGGCGCCGCGGCCAAGCCGTTCGAGACCCATCACAACGCGCTGGACATGGCCATGTTCCTGCGCATCGCCCCGGAGCTGTACCTCAAGCGCCTGGTGGTCGGCGGTTTCGAGAAGGTCTTCGAGATCAACCGCAACTTCCGTAACGAAGGCGTCTCGACCCGGCACAACCCCGAATTCACCATGCTCGAGTTCTACCAGGCCTACGCCGACTACGAAGACAACATGGACCTGACCGAGGAACTGTTCCGCGAGCTGGCCCAGGCGGTGCTCGGTACCACCGACGTGCCCTACGGCGACAAGGTCTTCCATTTCGGCGAGCCGTTCGTGCGCCTGTCGGTGTTCGATTCGATCCTCAAGTACAACCCGGAGATCAGCGCCGCCGACCTCAACGACGTCGAGAAGGCGCGGGCCATCGCCAAGAAGGCCGGCGCCAAGGTCCTCGGCCACGAAGGCCTGGGCAAGCTGCAGGTGATGATTTTCGAGGAACTGGTGGAGCACAAGCTGGAGCAGCCGCACTTCATCACCCGCTACCCCTTCGAGGTTTCGCCGCTGGCCCGCCGCAACGACGAAGACCCGAGCGTCACTGACCGCTTCGAGCTGTTCATCGGCGGCCGCGAGATCGCCAATGCCTATTCCGAGCTGAACGACGCCGAGGACCAGGCCGAGCGCTTCATGTTGCAGGTCAAGGAGAAGGACGCCGGCGACGACGAGGCGATGCACTACGACGCCGACTTCATCAATGCCCTGGAATACGGCATGCCGCCGACCGCCGGCGAAGGCATCGGCATCGACCGCCTGGTGATGCTGCTGACCAACTCGCCGTCGATCCGCGACGTGATCCTGTTCCCGCACATGCGCCCGCAGGCCTGAGCGCCGCAACAGTCCATGGAAAAGCCGCCTTCGGGCGGTTTTTTCATGGCCGCGCGGTGTCCCGGCCGCCGGGCCAGGGGTCGATAGCCGCCGATCTGCCGGCTGACCACGGGAGGTGCGGGTGGGATCGGAGCTTCCCCGGTAGCGGCCGATTGATTCCACGCGAAAAAGTCCGAACAATGCCCCATCGTCCGCGAGCGGAGGAAACACCGTGTCCCGAGTAGCTCCCAGAGACAGCGCCGCGCAGGCCGCCAGCGCGGTAGCCGAAAGCGTTCGTTACCAGGGCCGCAAGGCCAGCCGCCAGGGCAGCGAGCAGCGGCGCCAGGCGATTCTCGATGCCGCCATGCGCCTGATCGTCCGCGACGGCGTACGGGCCGTGCGCCACCGCGCGGTGGCCGCCGAGGCCCAGGTGCCGTTGTCGGCCACCACCTACTACTTCAAGGACATCGACGATCTCATCACCGACACCTTCGCCCTCTTCGTCGAGCGCAACGCAGAGGCGCTGTCGGCGTTCTGGAGCAGCGTGGAGGGCGACCTCCAGGAGATGGCCGCGGTGCTGGCCGACGACCCCGGCGCCCGTGGCTCGCTGGTGGAACGGATCGTCGAGCTGGCCGTGCAGTATGTCCAGGTCCAGCTCACCGAGCGCCGCGAGCACCTGCTGGCCGAACAGGCCTTCCGCCAGGAGGCGCTGCTCAACCCGCGCCTGCGCGAACTGGCCGATGCCCACCAGCGGATCCTCTCCCTCGGCGCCGTGCATTTCTTCCAGGTGCTCGGTTCCGGGCAGCCCGAGCAGGACGCCAAGGTGTTGACGTCGATTATTCTGCAGATGGAATATCAGGGCCTCGTGGACGGGGTCGAGCAACTGGCCGTGGACGAAATGCGCGCCATACTCAGACGGTACCTGAATCTGGTCATGGGCCTGTGACCTGAGCGTCAACCCCGCCATGGCGGGGTTTTTCATACCCGAACCTTCCCTCGGCCAGCCGGTCGCAGGTTGCGGAGGGTTCCTAAGGAGCGTGTGATGAAAGCCTGGCGTTGCCTGGTGGTCCTGAGTTTCCTGCTGTTGGGCGGTTGCCTGGTCACCTTCAAGGAGCCGATACCGCCGCGCGAGGCGGCGCCGAGCCACCTGCTCGGGACCTGGAGCCGCGAGAACGAGTGGAAGGAAGAACAATTCCTGGAGATCACCCGTTCCGGCAGCAATGTCTACCGCGCGGTCAGCTACGTGGACAGCAAGGACAATACCGAGAGCCTGGAGGACTACGGCTTCACCGTCTCCCACCAGGGCAAGCGCTGGTACCTGTCGGCCGGCCTGCCGAAGAGCCTGGGCGGCAACTTCGTCATCGCCGGCTTCGAGATCACCGACGGTGACGAGCTGGTAATCTACAACCTCGACGTCGAGCGCATCGTCGAGGACCTCGGCGCCGGCCAGCTCGACGGCGAGACCGTTGACAGCGAGCAGGGCAAGGGCGCGCTGGTGCGCAGCCCGTTGGCGAAGGTCTTCGCCTACCTGAACGATCCCGCCAATTCCGACGTGTTCGTCGAGGCCGCCCGCTTCCAGCGGGTCACCCAATGAGATTGCCGATGAGCCAGCGCAAGGCGCAGAACGACTACCAGAAGATCATCCGCTCCCTGTCCGATCGCATCGTCGAGGCGCAGACGCCGATCCGCGTGCTGGATGCGATCAAATGGGACGACGGGATCCGCCAGGACTTCCTCAAGGGCCGCGGCAAGCATGCGCCGAAGGTCGACCGCGGCTACTACGACAGCCGCCCGCTGGCCTTCGACGCCAGCGCCAAGAAGCAGGAATTCCAGAACATCGAGCGCGACATCACCCGCCAGTTGGGCCAGTTCAACCCGGTCGGGCAGATCATGCGGCGGATGTGCAAGGAATACCGGATGGTCATCCGCATGCTCGAGGCGCGCGGCACCCCGGACCTCGGGCTGATCTCCCAGGAACTCTACGGCTCGGCCTCGGACGCCTTCCATGCCGGTGATCCGACCCTGGCCGACCTCGGCCTGATGCTCTCCGACTACCTGAACAACATCGCCGACCGCGGCGATCTCAAGGACGAACCCAAGACCCTGACCGCCAAGGAGGTCGTGCCGATCCTCCAGGCGCGGCTGAACACCGTGTTCGGCGAGGAGGAGGGCACCATCCGCGTGTTCGAGTCCGACGGCATCGTCGCCGACGCGGCGGCCGGCGCCGACTACATCAAGGTGCGCGCCGACGCCCTGTTCAACGAGCGCGACGTGCGCGCGCTGGAGGTCCATGAGGGCCTGGTGCACGTCGGCACCACCCTGAACGGCCTGAGCCAGCCGATCTGCACCTTCCTTGCCAAGGGGCCGCCATCCTCCACCGTGACCCAGGAAGGCCTGGCGATCCTGATGGAGGTGATCGCCTTCGCCTCCTACCCGACCCGCCTGCGCAAGCTGACCAATCGCACCCGGGCGATCCACATGGCCGAGGAGGGCGCCGATTTCCTCGACGTGTTCCACTTCTATCGCGAGCAGGGCTACAGCCTGGAGGACAGCTACCAGAACGCCAGCCGGGTCTTCCGCGGCTCGACCCCGGATGGCCTGCCGTTCACCAAGGACCTGTCCTACCTGAAGGGCTTCATCCTCATCTACAACTACATCCAGCTCGCCGTGCGCAAGGGCAAGCTCGAACAGATCCCCCTGCTGTTCTGCGGCAAGACCACCCTGGAAGACATGCGCACCCTGCGCCAACTGGTGGACGAGGGCCTGGTGGCGCCGCCGAAGTACCTGCCGCCGCAGTTCCGCGACCTCAACGCGCTGTCGGCCTGGATGTGCTTCTCGAACTTCCTCAACCACCTCAGCCTGGACCGCATCGAAGCGGACTACGCGAACATTCTCTGACCGTTCCCCGCCGTGCCGGTCTTTCCCGGTGCGCGCGGGCGGTCGGCCGGCAAGCAAGGAGAACGGCGATGGCCAGCCACGAACTCGACTACCGCATCCTCGGCGAATCCATGCAGACCGTGGAGATCGAACTCGATCCCGGGGAAACCGTGATCGCCGAGGCCGGGGCGATGAACTACATGACCGGCGACATCCGCTTCACCGCGCGGATGGGCGACGGCTCCGACGGCAGCCTGCTGGGCAAGCTGTGGAGCGCCGGCAAGCGCAAGCTCGGTGGCGAGTCGGTGTTCATGACCCACTTCACCAACGAAGGCCAGGGCAAGCAGCACGTGGCCTTTGCCGCGCCCTATCCGGGCAGCGTGGTGGCGGTGGACCTGGACGATGTCGGCGGGCGCCTGTTCTGCCAGAAGGACTCGTTCCTCTGCGCGGCCTATGGCACCCGGGTCGGCATCGCCTTCGCCAAGCGCCTGGGCGCCGGTTTCTTCGGCGGCGAGGGCTTCATCCTGCAGAAGCTCGAGGGCGATGGCCTGGTCTTCGTCCACGCCGGCGGTACGCTGATCCGCCGCCAGTTGAATGGCGAGACGCTGCGGGTCGACACCGGTTGCCTGGTGGCCTTCACCGATGGCATCGACTACGACGTGCAACTGGCCGGCGGCCTGAAGAGCATGCTGTTCGGCGGCGAAGGATTGCTGCTGACCACCCTCAAGGGCAGCGGCACCGTCTGGCTGCAGAGCCTGCCGTTCTCGCGCCTGGCCGGGCGCATCTACGACGCCACCTTTCGCGCCCGCGAAGAGGTAAGGACCAACAACGGATGAAGCGCCTGCTGATCCCGCTGCTGGTACTCGGCGCGCTGTTCCTCGGTGGTTGCAGTTCGCTGCTGTTCTATCCCGAGCCGGTGGTGCAGATCACCCCGGCGCGCGCCGGGCTGGAGTACCGCGACGTCACCCTGACCACCGCCGACGGCGTGCGCCTGCGCGCCTGGTGGCTGCCGGCGAAGAAAGGCGTGCCGGTGAAAGGCACCGTGCTCTACCTGCACGGCAACGGCGGCAACCTGTCCTGGCACCTCGGCGGCACCTGGTGGCTGCCCGCCGAGGGCTACCAGGTGCTGATGCTCGACTATCGCGGCTACGGCCAGTCGGAGGGCGAGCCGGGACTGCCGGAGGTCTACCGCGACATCGACGCGGCGTTCGCCTGGCTCGACCAGGCGCCGGAGGTGAAGGGCACCGAGCGCGTGCTGCTGGGGCAGAGTCTCGGCGGCGCGCTGGCGATCCACTACCTGGTCGAGCATCCGCAGCGCCAGGGCCAGTTCAAGGCGCTGGTGTTCGACGGGGTACCGGCGAGCTACCGCGGCATCGCCCGGCACATGCTGGACGGTTCCTGGCTGACCTGGCCGCTGCAGGTGCCGCTGTCCTGGCTGGTGCCCGACGACGACAGCGCCATCCATTCGATGGCGCGGCTTTCTGGCGCACCCATGCTGTTCTTTCACAGCATCGACGATACCATTGTGCCCCTCGAGAACGGCATCGCCCTGTACCGCCAGGCGCGGCCGCCGAAGGTCCTGCAACTGACCCGAGGCGGCCACGTGCAGACCTTCGCCGAAGCGACCTGGCAGGAAGTGATGCTGCGCTTCCTCGACGATCCCCATGGCTTCACCGGCCTGCGCCGGCTGGCCGAAATCCCGAACCGCGAATCCGCGAAACCCGAAGGCAATCCATGAGCGACCGTAACGTACTCCCCTGCATCCTGACCGGCATCGGTACCATCTTCGTCACCGTCGGCGTGCTCTGGTACTACGGCTACCTGCATTTCGCCAAGCCGCAGGACGCCCTGTTGCTGGCCGACTTCACCATGCTGAAGAGCCTGCCCGGCGAAGATGTGAAGCTGTCCCTGGAGCCGGCCAAGCAGGTCGCGCAGTGCATCGATGGCGTCCTGGTGCTGTTCGACACCGAGCAGAAGGGCCTTTCCGGCGTGCTGGTGGACAACAGGAAGCACGCCGTGCGCTGCGCCGGACAGGAAGTCCCGCAGGAAGTGAAATGACCGAGGTCCGCGTCTGGCAGGGGGACATCACCCGTCTTGCGGTGGATGCCATCGTCAACGCGGCGAACTCCTCGCTGCTCGGTGGGGGCGGGGTCGACGGCGCCATCCACCGCGCCGCCGGTGCCGAACTGGTGGCGGCCTGCCGCCTGCTGCACGGTTGCAAGACCGGCGAGGCGAAGATCACCCGTGGGTTCCGTCTGCCGGCGGCCCACGTGATCCACACCGTCGGCCCGGTCTGGCGCGGCGGTGACAACGGCGAAGCGGAGCTGCTGGCCAGCTGCTACCGGCGCAGCCTGGCGCTGGCCGAGCAGGCCGGGGCGGCCAGCGTCGCGTTCCCCGCCATCAGCTGCGGCATCTACGGCTATCCCTTGGAGCAGGCCGCGGCCATCGCCGTCGAAGAGGTCTGCCGGCAACGCCCGGCGCACAGCAGCCTGGAGGAAATCGTCCTGGTTGCCTTCGATAGCTCGATGGCCGAGCGCTACCAGCGCTTGCTCGGCGAGCGGCCTGTGGCCCGCTGATACCTGGAAAGCCAAGCCCCGCCCATGAAAAAGCCCCGCCGGATGGCGGGGCTTTTGGGCTTCCGTAGGGCTTATCAGCCGCTGACGGAGGAGCGTGGCGCGACCGGCTTGGCGTCGTTGGAAATGGTGACTTCCACCCGACGGTTCATGGCACGGCCGGAGCTGGTGCCGTTGCTGGCCACCGGATATTCCTTGCCGTAGCCACGGGTGGCTACGCGTTCCGGGCTGATGCCGCGGCTGAGCAGGGCCATGCGCACCGAGTCGGCACGACGCTCGGACAGGCGCTGGTTGTAGTTGGCGGAACCGGTGCTATCGGTGTAGCCCTCTACGATCACCTGGCGCTCCGGGTTCTGCTGGAGGAACTCGGCCAGTTGCTGGATGTTGCGCATGGCGCCGGGCTTCAGGTCGGACTTGTCGAGATCGAACAGCACGTCGCCGAAAGTCACCATGGTGCCGCGCGAGGTCTGCTTGGCATTCAGTTGGCTACGCAGCTTGTCCAGTTGCGCGGTGCGCGCGTCGAGGCGGGCCTGGGCGCGCTGGGCGGAGGCGTTCTGCAACTGCGCCTCGGCATTGCGCAGGACGATGGTCTGCTTGGCCAATTCGATGCGCTGGTTGGTCAGGTAGGCCAGTTGGTCCACGTCGCGCTGGTCTTCGCCATCCTGGTAGGCCTTGTCGGCCTTGGCCAGCCAGTCGCCGGCGTCCTTGGTTTCCAGGGCCGCGACCTTGGTCGCGTCGGGCTGCGACTGCAGCGCGGAGAAGTTGCTGCGGGCCTGTTCCAGGTTGGCGTTCGGCGGCGTGGAGCAGGCGGCCAGCGCCAGGGCCAGCAGGGATACGGCGGGGAGGGCAATGTACTTACGCATAGGGGTCATCCTTAATCACGAATCGACGAAAGAAGGGCGGAATCCGGCTTAGTGCTGCGTATCGCGCATGCCTTCCTCACGCAGTTCCATGACGCCCTGCTGGGCATCCTTCACGGCTTTCTGCGCCTTGGCGGCCTGGGTCTTGCGCTCGGCGACCCGGGCGTCCCACTCGGCCTGCTGCGCCAGGCGCTTGGCCTGGTCGTATTCCTTGTCGTTCATGGCGATGCGCGCCTGGCTCAGCTTGTCCTGAGCGGACTTCATCTCGACCGGGGCATATTCCGGGCCGCCGGCGCTCACCGCGTTATTCACCGCGGACTCGGTCACGGCGAACTGCTCGGTCGGCGGGTTGCCGGCGCAGCCGGCCAGGACCAGGCTGCTGCCTACGGCCAGCAGGGCCAGCTTGAGGCCACGCAGGGAACCGGTGTGTTGCTTGCTCATCGCTTTTTGCTCCATGGGAAATTTCCTCTGACAGGGATGCTGATTCCTTGGCTTTCATCTCTGGCCATTACCGTGGGCGCGTTTCCGGCCCTCCGGTCTTTTCTTCCTGCTCACTGAGCAAGCCTCTGCCAGGCCTCTGTTTCAGGGGCTTGGCGATTGGCCATGTACTTTTAGTGACTCCCCCGCTCGTTCAGGGGTTCAAAAAAAAATCTGAAATTTTCTGACTGAACAGTCGGCTTCCGGCGTGGTCGCGGAACGCCGTCGCTCGTCATGAAAGCCCGTCGTACGGGGCTTTCGACCGTGAAGCGGGCAACCACGGCAGCGTTCCCAGCAGGTACGCCATCGCCTGCTTGTGCTTTTCCCAGGGCAGAAAAAAGCCCCACCTAAGTGGGGCTGGAGGAGGCCAGTGGGGCCTTTCAGAAACGCTTGCGCAACAGTCGCAGACCGTTGAACACCACCAGCAGGCTGGCGCCCATGTCGGCGAATACCGCCATCCACAGGGTGCCTTCGCCTGCCAGGGTAAGGGCGAGGAACACCGCCTTGATGCCCAGGGCCAGGGTGATGTTCTGGACCAGGATCGCGTGGGTGGTGCGCGACAGCCGGACGAATTGCGGCAACTTGCGCAAGTCGTCGTCCATCAGCGCGACGCCGGCGGTCTCGATGGCCGTGTCGGTGCCCGCCGCGCCCATGGCGAAGCCGATGTCGGCGCGGGCCAGGGCCGGCGCGTCGTTGATCCCGTCGCCGACCATGCCGACCCGCGAGCCGTCGGCCTGGCGCGCTTCCACTTCACGCAGCTTGTCTTCCGGCAGGAGGTTGCCGCGAGCTGCGTCGATGCCTACCTGGGCAGCGATGGCGGCTGCGGTGTGCGGGTTGTCGCCGGTGAGCATCAGGGTCTTCACGTCCAGCGCGTGCAGCTCGCGGATCGCCTCGCGGCTGCTGTCCTTGACCCCGTCGGCGACGGCGAAGAGGGCCCGCACGCGCTGCGGATCGCACAGCGCGATGACCGTCTTGCCCTGGCGCTCCAGGGCGTCCAGGCGCTCTTCCAGGGCCGGCGAGCAGAGGCCCAGTTCCTCCACCAGGCGATGGTTGCCGAGGTGGTAGAGGACGCCGTCGATGCGTCCGCTGACGCCTCGTCCCGGCAGGGCGGCGAGGTCCTCGACCACGCCCAGGGCAAGGCCGTCCTCTTCCGCTGCGTTGGCCACGGCGCGCGATACCGGGTGGTCGGAACGCGCGGCCAGGCTGGCGGCGAGCAGGCGCGCATCCGTCCCGTCAGCCTCCGCGATCGGCAGGTAGTCGGTCTGTTGCGGTTTGCCATGGGTGATGGTGCCGGTCTTGTCGAGGGCGACCCAGGACAGCTTGCGCCCGAGTTCGAGGAACACCCCGCCCTTGATCAGGATGCCCAGGCGCGCCGCGGCGGAAAGGCCGCTGACGATGGTCACCGGGGTGGAGATCACCAGCGCGCAGGGACAAGCGATCACCAGCAGCACCAGGGCGCGGTAGATCCAGTCCAGCCAGGCGCCGCCGAACAGCAGCGGCGGTAGCACCGCGGTGGCGAGGGCGATGAGGAATACCACCGGGGTGTAGACGCGGGCGAAACTGTCGACGAAACGCTGGGTCGGTGCGCGGGAACCCTGGGCTTCCTCCACGGCGTGGATGATCCGGGCCAGGGTGCTGTCGTCGGCGCGGCGGGTGACGCGGTACTCCAGCGCGCCCTCGCCGTTGATGCTGCCGGCGAACACCGGCTCGCCGACCTCCTTCTCCACCGGCAGGCTTTCGCCGGTGATCGGCGCCTGGTTGACGCTGGAGCGGCCGCTGGTCACCTCGCCGTCGAGGGCGATGCGTTCGCCGGGCTTCACGCGCACGGTGGCTTCCAGTTCCACTTGCTTGGCCGGCAGCTCCTTCCATTCGCCGCCGACCAGTACCGTGGCCTGTTCCGGAGCCAGTTGCAGCAGGCCGCGGATGGCGTTGCGCGCGCGATCCAGGGACTTCGCCTCGATCAGCTCGGCGATGGCGAACAGCACGCTGACCATCGCCGCTTCCGGCCACTGGCCGATGAGCACGGCGCCGGTCACGGCGATGCTCATCAGGGCGTTGATGTTCAGGTTGCGGTTCTTCAGGGCGATCCAGCCCTTGCAGTAGGTCGGCAGGCCGGCGCCGAGGATGGCCAGCAGGGCGAGGCCGGCGACCACCCAGTCCGGCGCCAGGCCGAACCATTCGACGATCTCCGAGGCCAGCGCCATCGCGCCGGCCAGGGCCAGCGGCCACCAGGGTTTCGCCGGCGCTTGCGAGGGGCCGTCGGTATTTTCGCCGGCATCCAGCGGCACCGCTTGCATGCCGAGGCCGGCGATCAGCTTCTGCAGCGGCTCGACGCTGTCGAAGCGATGCTGGACGCGCAGCAGGCGCTGCATCAGGTTGAATTCCAGCGACTCCACTGCCGGCTGGCGACCGAGGGCGTCGCGGATCAGGCGTTCCTCGGTCGGGCAGTCCATCGCTTCGATGCGCAGGTCGCTCCAGCGCAACTCGGCGTTGCCGGCCAGGGTTCCGATGGCGGCCACCGCCGGGCGAGGCGCGTGGCGGTGCCCATGATCATGTCCGTGACCGTGACCGTGACAGCAAGTGTCGGCGTGTTCGTGGCTCATGGAAACAATTCCCGTTTGACGTGTTGGGTGCGATTGCACACCCTGTAGCAACTACAGAGTCAAGCGGTACTGCCAATTCGGGTAGCCGCGTCGGCGATTGGAGGAGGGTTGGCATGAAGATCGGTGAGCTGGCGAAGAGAACCGGTTGCCCGGTGGAGACCATCCGCTACTACGAGCGCGAAGGACTGTTGCCCGAGCCCGCGCGTAGCGAAGGCAACTATCGGCAATACACCCTGGCGCACGTCGAGCGCCTGTCGTTCATCCGTCACTGCCGCTCGCTGGACATGACCCAGGAGGAAATCCGTACCCTGCTGGCGTTGCGCGACCGTCCTGAGGCGGATTGCGGCACCGCCAACCGGCTGATCGACGAGCACCTGCATCACGTCGAGGTGCGCATCGCCGAACTCCAGGCATTGCGCGAGCAACTGCAGGATCTCGGCTCACGCTGTACGGTCGCCGGCAACAGCCAGGCCTGCGGCATCCTCCGCGAACTGGAGCAGCCCGCGCCGCTGTCGCCTATCCCCGAGGAATGCGCCGAGGCCGGGCACATGCACGTTCCCGGCGTGCACCGCCGGCATGGCTGAAGTCGCGCTCAGTGACTGGAGGTGTCTTGTTGCGCGACCAGTTCGTGCAGGTACTTGCGCGAGAGCGACAGGAAGCGTGGGGTAGGGCCGACATCCTCATAGAGCGGATCGCCCTGTTCGTCGGTGGCCACCACCTGACTCCCCTTCACGTAGGGAAAGCTCGCCTCCAGTTCTTCCAGGGCGGCGCCGACCAGCTCGCCCAGTAGTTCCTCGACGCTGCGCCGCGGATACATCTCGTGCAGCGCGGCGAGGCGCGCTGCGCTTTCGACGTCCAGCGGGATGCTGTAGTGGTTGCGGGCCATGCGGCCCTTGGCGGTGTGTTCCCAATGGCGGACAAGCTCACGGATCTTCATGCTGACCTCTTCAGCCCGGTCGTGGCGGGCGTGTTGGGGGTGCCCTCGTGGGGCCGTGCCTCGGTGCGGGCACTTCCTTCAGACTAGACCCGATCGGCGCCGGCAGCCTCGCTTCCGGCCCGGCGGCGCCGTACTGGCACCCTGCGGGCTTGTAAGCGCGGGGGCGCCTGAGCCAAGCTGGTTTCCCACCCGCAGTGGAGACAGGTCATGCCGGAAATCGATGCGCGCCTGCGCGAGGACGTCCACCAACTGGGCGAATTGCTCGGCGACACCATCCGCGAGCAGTACGGCCCGCGGTTCCTCGACAAGATCGAGCTGATCCGCAAGGGCGCCAAGGCTGCCCGCCGCGGTTCCGCGGAGGGCGCCCAGCAGCTCACCGCCACCCTCGACGGGCTCGAGGAAGACGAACTGCTGCCGGTGGCGCGGGCCTTCAACCAGTTCCTCAACCTGGCCAATATCGCCGAGCAATACCACCGTATCCGCCGGCGCCGGCCGAACGAGCCGGAACCCTTCGAGAACCTGGTGCTGGAAGAGCTGCTGGGGCGTCTCAAGGACGCCGGGCATGCCCCCGGGCAACTGGCTCGCCAGCTCGCCGGGCTGGAGATCGAACTGGTGCTGACCGCCCATCCCACCGAGGTGGCGCGGCGCACGCTGATCCAGAAATACGATGCGATCACCGCGCAGCTGGCGGCCAAGGACCATGCCGACCTGCTGCCGGAGGAGCGCAGTCGCATCCAGCAGCGCCTGCAGCGGCTGGTGGCCGAGGCCTGGCATACCGACGAGATCCGCAAGGTCCGGCCGACCCCGGTGGACGAGGCGAAATGGGGCTTCGCGGTGATCGAGCATTCTCTCTGGCAGGCCTTGCCGAACGTCCTTCGGCACGTCGACGAGGTACTCCTGCGCAGCACCGGCGAACGCCTGCCGTTGACCGCCGCGCCGCTGCGCTTCGCGTCCTGGATGGGGGGCGACCGCGACGGCAATCCCAACGTCACCGCCAGCGTGACCCGCGAGGTCCTGCTGCTGGCGCGCTGGATGGCCGCCGACCTGTACCTGCGCGATATCGACCGACTGGCCGCCGAGCTGTCCATGCAGCAGGCCTCGCCGCAGCTGCTGGCGCGGGTCGGCGATAGCGCCGAGCCCTATCGCGCCCTGCTCAAGCAATTGCGCGAGCGCCTGCGCGTGACCCGCAACTGGACCCACCAGGCCCTGGCCGGCGAGGTGCCGGCCGCGGAGGGCGTCCTGGAGCACAACCGCGACCTGGTCGAGCCGCTGCAACTGTGCCACGAGTCGCTGCACGCCTGCGGCATGGGCGTGATCGCCGATGGCGCGTTGCTCGACTGCCTGCGCCGCGCCGCCACCTTCGGCCTGTTCCTGGTACGCCTGGACGTGCGCCAGGACTCGGCCCGCCATGCCGCCGCGCTGAGCGAGATCACCGAGTACCTGGAGCTGGGCAGCTACGACGAGTGGGACGAGAAGACCCGCCTGGAATTCCTTCTCGAGGAACTGAACAGCCGCCGCCCCCTGCTGCCGGCGCACTACCAGCCTTCGGCGGATACCGCCGAGGTGCTCGCCACCTGTCGGGCGATCGCCGCCGCGCCACCGGCGTCGCTGGGTTCCTACGTGATCTCGATGGCCGGCCAGCCGTCCGACGTGCTGGCAGTGCAACTACTGCTCAAGGAAAGCGGCGTCGACTGGCCGATGCGCGTGGTGCCGCTGTTCGAGACCCTCGACGACCTGGACAACGCCGGCCCCTGCATGGAGCGCCTGCTGACGCTGCCGGGCTACCGTTCGCGGCTCTCCGGGGTGCAGGAAGTGATGATCGGCTACTCCGATTCGGCCAAGGACGCCGGTACTCTCACGGCGGCCTGGGCGCAGTACCGGGCGCAGGAGAAACTGGTGGATATCTGCCGCCAGCACGAGGTCGAGCTGCTGCTCTTCCATGGCCGCGGCGGCACCGTCGGCCGCGGCGGCGGGCCGGCCCACGCGGCGATCCTGTCGCAGCCACCGGGTTCGGTGGCCGGGCGCTTCCGGGTCACCGAACAGGGCGAGATGATCCGCTTCAAGTTCGGCTTGCCGGACATCGCCGAACAGAACCTCAATCTCTACCTCGCCGCAGTGCTGGAGGCGACCCTGATGCCGCCGCCGGCTCCCGAGCCGGCCTGGCGCGCGCAGATGGACCGCCTGGCGAAGGACGCGCTGCTGGCCTACCGCAGGGTGGTGCGCGACGATCCGCAGTTCGTCGAGTATTTCCGCCTGGCCACGCCCGAGCAGGAACTGGGCCGTCTGCCGCTGGGCAGCCGCCCGGCCAAGCGCCGCGAAGGCGGGGTGGAGAGCCTGCGGGCGATTCCCTGGATCTTCGCCTGGACCCAGACGCGCCTGATGCTGCCGGCATGGCTTGGCTGGGAGACCGCCTTGCTGAACGCCATCGAGCGTGGCGAGGGCGCGCTGCTCGGGCAGATGCGCGAGCAATGGCCGTTCTTCACCACCCGCATCGACATGCTGGAAATGGTCCTGGCCAAGGCCGACGCGGATATCGCGCGGCTCTACGACGAACGTCTAGTGCCGCTCGAGCTGCGTCCGCTGGGGCGTCGTTTACGCGACCTATTGTCGCAGGCGGTGCGCGTGGTGCTGGGACTGACCGGGCAGTCGCTGCTGCTCGCCCACGCCAGCGAGACCCGCGAGTCGATCAGCGTGCGCAACAGCTATCTAGACCCGCTGCACCTGCTCCAGGCTGAGCTTCTGGCCCGTTCGCGGCGCTGCCGGGGCGACGCCTGCGGCGGCCTGGAGCAGGCGCTGCTGGTGACGGTCGCGGGGGTCGCCGCCGGACTGCGCAACACCGGATGAGGGAAGGCGGGGGGCAACTTTCGGTGTCTTGTGCGGTGGGGGGGCGCTGTGTATCTTGGACAGCCTTTTCGGCGCCATACAGTGCCGTTTCCTGCAAATACGAGATTGGCCCCACGAGGCGGATCCAGACTTTCGCTTACCAATTCTAAGGAGCATATCGATGCGTGTGATTCTGCTCGGGGCACCCGGTGCCGGCAAAGGCACCCAGGCACGGTTCATCACCGAGAAGTTCGGCATTCCGCAGATCTCCACCGGCGACATGCTGCGCGCCGCAGTCAAGGCCGGCAGCCCGCTCGGCCAGCAGGTGAAAGGCGTGATGGACAGCGGCGGCCTGGTATCCGACGACATCATCATCGCCCTGATCAAGGAACGCATCACCGAGGCCGATTGCGCCAAGGGCTTCCTGTTCGACGGCTTCCCGCGGACCATCCCGCAAGCCGAAGCGCTGAAGGACGCCGGCGTGACCATCGACCATGTGGTCGAGATCGCCGTCGACGACGAGGAGATCGTGTCGCGTATCGCCGGTCGTCGCGTGCATCCGGCCTCCGGCCGCGTGTACCACACCGAGCACAACCCGCCGAAGGTCGCCGGCAAGGACGACGTTACCGGCGAAGAGCTGATCCAGCGCGAGGACGACAAGGAAGAGACCGTGCGTCACCGCCTGTCGGTCTACCATTCGCAGACCAAGCCGCTGGTCGACTTCTACCAGAAGCTGTCGGCCGCCGAAGGCACCCCGAAATACCACAGCATCGCCGGCGTCGGCTCGGTCGAGCAGATCACCGCGAAAGTGCTTTCGGCCCTGAGCTGATCCGCAGCGCTGTAGCACCGACGGCCCGCTTGCGGGCCGTCGGCGTTTCCGGGGCGGCGAAGGCTGGTACAATCGGCGTCTTTTTCACCACGCGGAACCGTCGATGTCCACTCTGTTGGCCCTGGATACCTCCACCGAAGCCTGCTCCGTCGCCCTGCTCCACGAGGGGCGGGCGCTCAGTCACTACGAGGTGATCCCGCGCCTGCACGCCCAGCGCCTGCTGCCGATGGTCCGCGACCTGCTCGACGAGGCCGGCGTCGCCCTGTCCGCGGTGGACGCCATCGCCTTCGGGCGCGGTCCGGGCGCCTTCACCGGCGTGCGCATCGCCATCGGCGTGGTCCAAGGCCTGGCCTTCGCCCTGCAGCGCCCGGTACTGGCGGTCTCCGACCTGGCGATCCTGGCCCAGCGGGCCTACCGCGAGCAGGGTGCGGAGCGGGTCGCCGCGGCCATCGACGCGCGGATGGACGAGGTCTACTGGGGTTGCTACCAGTTGCAACAGGGCGAGATGCGCCTGGCCGGCAGCGAAGCGGTACTGCCGCCCGAGCGGGTCGCCGTACCGTGGGACGCCGCTGCCGCGGACTGGTTCGGCGCCGGCACCGGCTGGGGCTACGTCGAGCGCATGCCGCAGCGCCCGGCCGCGCTGGACGCGAGCCTGCTGCCGCATGCCGAGGACTTGCTCAGCCTGGCCGGCTTCGCCTGGGCGCGCGGCGAAGGCGTGGAGGCGGAACAGGCGCTGCCGGTGTACCTGCGCGACAACGTGGCGACGCCGAAAAAAGCGCCCTGAAAATGCCGCGCAGCGGTAATTGCCAAGCCTTTCGGGGCTGGCTAGAGTGTGGAGACTTCCCCGGGTTTTGATCATGCGTATCGACGGACTTTCTTCCTCTTCGTTGCCGCTGGAGCGCAGCGCCCGACCGGGCTCCGCGGTCACGCCGTATCGCGACGTGCAGCGCGAGGTCGAGGCGCGGCGCGAGCAGCCGGCGCCGGTTTCCGGCAGCCAGGGCTTCGAGCAGGCGCCGCAGGCGCGCAAGGTCCAGGCCAGTTCGGCGGGCGGCGACAGCCTGCCGGTGAGCGCCCGCGACCTGCTGGCGTTCCAGCGCCCGGTAAGCAGCCATGCGGCGATGGCCCTGGCCAGCTACAACTCCACCGCCAGCCTCAACATCGACGCCGGCGCCGAGGATGTCCTCGGCCTCGACCTCTACGCCTGAGCGGCTCTGCGCGCTCCCGTGGTTTCCCTTCCTTATTTCCTCGGTTGTCCATCCTGGAACGAGGCGGCCTGGCGCGGCAGCTTCTATCCGCGCGAATTGCGTTCCGCCGACTACCTCGGACACTACGGCGGCATCTTCAACGCGGTCGAGGGCAATACCACCTTCTATGCCCGGCCTTCGGCGGAAACCGTGCGGCGCTGGGCCGAGACGATGCCGGCGGGGTTCCGCTTCTGTGCCAAGTTTCCCCGCGATATCAGTCACGAAGGCGACCTGCGCGAACGGCTCGGGGCCGCCGGCGACTTCCTCGAGCTGCTGGCGCCGCTTGGCGAAAGGGTCAGCCCGCTGTGGCTGCAACTGTCGGCGGCGTTCACCCCGCAGCGCCTGGGCGAACTGCTGTATTTCCTCGATGAGCTGAGTCCGCGGCGGATTGCCGTGGAAGTACGCCACCCGGCGTTCTTCGATAAAGGCGAGGACGAGCGCCTGCTCAACCGCCACCTGCGCGAGCGTGGCGTGGAGCGCATCTGCCTGGATTCGCGGGCGCTGTTCAGTTGCCGTTCGGACGATCCGGCGGTGCTCCACGCCCAATCGAAGAAGCCGCGCCTGCCGATCCGTCCGGCGGCCTTCAGCGATACGCCGCAGGTGCGTTTCATCGGCGGTCCCGACCTGCCGGCCAACGAGGTGTTCCTTTTGCCTTGGGTCGACAAGGTGGCCGACTGGATCGAGGCCGGCCTGACTCCATACGTATTCCTGCATACCCCCGACAATCACCTGGCGGCCCAGCAGGCCCAGCGTTTCCATGCCCTGCTGCGCCAGCGGCTGCCAGGCTTGCCGACGCTACCCGAGCCGATCCCGGCCCCGGAAGTGGAGCAACTGGGCCTGCTCTGAGCCGGTGCTCGACGCTCCGCCGGCCTGCGCCTAGGCTAGGGAGTCCTTTCCCCGCCACGGAGCCCGCCGCCATGACCAGCCAACGCCAACGCGCCGAACGTTTCCGCGATCTGCACCAGGGGCCCGGCATGCTGGTCCTGCCCAATCCCTGGGATGCCGGTTCGGCGAAGATGCTCGCCAGCCTCGGCTTCGACGCCCTTGCCACTACCAGCGCCGGCCTGGCGTTCTCTCTGGGCCGGCGCGATGCGGAAGGCGCGGTGAGCCGGACCGAGGCGCTGGAAAACGCCCGGGCGATCGTCGCCGCCACCGATCTGCCGGTCGCCGCCGACCTGGAAAACGGCTACGGCGATGCTCCGCAAGACTGCGCCACGACCATCCGCCTGGCCGCCGAGGCCGGCCTGGTCGGTGGTTCCATCGAGGATGCCAGCGGGCGCGCCGGACAGCCCATCTATGAGTTCTCCGCCGCGCTGGAGCGGGTCGCTGCCGCGGTCGAGGCGGCCCGTGCGTTGCCATTCCCGTTCACCCTCTGCGCCCGCGCGGAGAATTTCCTGCATGGTCGCGAGGATCTCGACGACACCCTGCGGCGCCTGCGCGCCTATGCCGATGCCGGCGCCGATGTGCTCTACGCGCCTGGCTTGAACCGCCGCGAACAGATCGTCGCGGTGCTCGAAGCGGTGGCACCGAAGCCGGTCAACGTACTGGTCGGTTCGCCGCGCCTGGAGCTGTCGCTGGACGAGCTGGAAGCCCTCGGCGTCAAGCGCGTGAGCCTGGGCTCGAACCTTGCCCGGGTCGCCTTCGGCGCTTTCCATGAGGCGGCGCAGGCGCTGGCGCGGCGCGACCTGGAAGCGACCCGTGCGGCGATGCCTTTCGACCGTATCAACGACCTGTTCCGCTGAACCCGTGCGCCGCCTGGCCTGGTTGCTGCCATTGCTGCTGCTGGCGGGGGCCGTCGGCGCCCTGCGCTACCAGTGGCTCGATCTGCCGGCGCGCTGGAATCCCTGGCTGCCGCTGGACGTGCGCGAACCGCCGAACCTGCTGACCCGCTACAAGCTATGGCGGCTGGCCGACGACCGGAGCCTCTGTGACGCCGCCCTGGCCACCTCGCAACTGCGCTACCAGCGGGTCGCCGACGATCCGCCATCGGCTACCTGCCCGTTGAGCAACAGCCTGCGCGTGCGTGGGGCGGCATTGGAGTTGAGCAGCAGCTTCCTCGCCAGTTGCCCGTTGGCAGTGAGCTATGCATTGTTCGAGCGCCACGTGCTGCAACCGGCAGCCCTGGATATCTATGGCCAGCCGCTGACGCGGGTCGAGCATATCGGCAGCTTCGCCTGCCGCAACGTCTACAACCGCGAGAACGGCCGGCGCAGCCAGCATGCTTCGGCCAATGCCCTGGACATCAGCGGCTTCCGCCTGGCCGGCGGGAGGCGAATCCGCCTGGCCACGGACTGGGCCGACCAGGGCGCCGACGGGCGCTTCCTGCGCCGCGTGCGGGACGGCGCCTGCGCCAGTTTCAATGCGGTGCTGGGGCCCGACTACAATGCCGCCCACCGGGATCACTTCCACCTCGACATGGGCCTATGGAAGGTCTGCCGGTGAGCGCGCGCGGGCCAACTCTGGCAAAATCCGCGCTTTCCACGACGATTGCCCGACCATGACCGATTCCGCCGCTCCTCGCCTGCATGTCCAAGCCCTGTCCGCCGATTGCGCCGAGGCTGCGCGGCGCTGGGCGGAGCGGCTCGGCCTGCCGTTGGCGGCGGACGACGAGGCGGAGTTCGCCGTGCAGGTCGGCGAGCAGGGCTTGCAGGTCTTGCAACTGGGGGCGGATTCCCCCGGTCCGGTGCGGGTCGATTTCGTCGAAGGCGCCAGCGCCCACCGGCGCAAGTTCGGCGGCGGCAGCGGGCAGATGATCGCCAAGGCGGTCGGCGTCCAGCCAGGCATCCGCCCGCGCGTCCTGGATGCCACGGCCGGCCTGGGCCGGGATGGGTTCGTCCTCGCCAGCCTGGGTTGCGAGGTAACCCTGGTCGAGCGCCAGCCGCTGATCGCCGCCCTGCTCGAGGATGGCCTGGAGCGCGCCGGGCGCGATCCCGACGTGGCGCCGATCGCCGCGCGGATGCGTCTGCTCGGCGGCAACTCGGCGGACCTGATGCGCGCCTGGGACGGCGAGGCGCCGCAGGTGGTCTACCTCGACCCGATGTTTCCCCATCGCGACAAGAGCGCATTGGTGAAGAAGGAAATGCGTCTGTTCCGGCCGCTGGTGGGCGACGATCTCGACGCTCCGGCGCTGTTGCAGGCGGCCCTGGCCCTGGCCAGCCACCGGGTGGTGGCGAAGCGCCCGCGCAAGGCGCCGATCATCGAAGGGCCCAAGCCCGGCTATAGCCTGGAAGGCAAGTCCAGCCGCTACGACATCTACCCGAAGAAGGCCCTGGGCAAGGGCTGAGTGTCGACACCGCAGGGAGGCGGCGAGCATGCAGCAGACCATCGATTGTCCGATTCGCCGGCGCCTGGCGCACCTGCCCTGGGCCAACGACGGGCGTGCCGGCGCCCGCCACTGGCTGGAGATGCAGCGCGATCCGCTGGCCTGGTTGCAGAAGATGCACGTCGCGCAGCCGGACCTCGCGGTCGCCCGCATGGGCCCGCAGCGCCTCTGGTGCCTGTTCCATCCGCAGGCGGTGCAGGAATTGATGGTCGATCGCCGCGATGACCTGCAACGCTGGCAGCCGGCGCTGTGCATGCTGAAACAGTGGAACGGGCGCAGCTTCATGATGCGCGAGGGCGCCCCCGCCCAGGCCCGGCGCAAGGAGGTACGGCCGCACCTGGCGCCGCCGCCGGCCAGCGAGGTTCGCCGCCTGGCCGCGGAGTGGGGCGAGCGGGTGGAGGAGGGGCGCGAATACGACCTCGACCTGGAAATGGCTGCGTTCAGCGTCACCCTCAGCGGTCACGCGCTGTTCGACGTCGACCTGCAACCGTCGGCCTATCGGATCGCCAAGGCGGTGCGCCTGCTGTCGCGGGTGGCATTGCTGGAAATGAGCACCGGCCTGCCGCTGGGCCACTGGTTCCCGAGCAAACTGTGCCCGCGCAAGCGCTGGGCGCTGGGCCAGTTGCGCGAGGCGGTGGGCGAGGTGGCGGAGCGCTCGCCGCGGCCGCTGGCGGACCTGCGCGATGAACTCTGCACCCTGCTCATGGCGTCCCACCAGTCCACCGGCGTGACCCTGACCTGGAGCCTGTTGCTGCTGGCCCAGCGTCCCGAGTTGCTCGCGGGGCTACGCGCCGAGCTGGCGGGAGTGAATTGGACGGCGATCCGCTCGGTCGCCGACCTGCGCGATTGCGCGCTGCTCAGGGCGGTCCTGCAGGAGTGCCTGCGCCTGTACCCGCCGGCCTACGGCCTGGCGCCGCGGCAGGTGACGGCGGACATCGAGGTGTTCGGCCAGCGGCTGAAGCGCGGCGACGTGACCATGGTCTCGAGCTGGATCACCCAGCGCGATCCCCGTTGGTTCGAGGCGCCGCTGGAGTTCCGTCCCGAGCGCTTCCTCGAACCGGCGCGCTGGCCGCGCGGCGCCTACTTCCCCTTCGGCCTCGGCGACCGCGCCTGCCCCGGCACCGCGATGGCGATGATCGATCTGGCGGCGGCGCTGGCCTACTGGGTCGAGCACTGGGACATCATGCACGACGGCGACCTGGCGCCGCGCGGCTGGTTTTCGCTGCGTCCGCAGCGAGCGCGGGTGCGTTTCCGACGTCGCGCCTGAACTGCCTCAGCCGCCCGCGGCGAAGGCGCGCAGGAACAGCGCCACCACTTCTTCCACGTGCCGCTCGCCTTCGGCCTCGTCCAGCGGTTCGGCGCAGCCGATCAACAGACGGTAATTGGCGCAGCCCTTGACCAGCATGAAGAAGTGTTCGGCGGCGTGGCGCGCGTCCGGGAACGCCAGCTTGCCGCTGCGGCGGGCCTGCTCGAGGAGGCGTTCCATCTCGTCGATCACCTGCTTCGGCCCGGCCTCGAAGAACAGCTCGGAAAGCTTGGGGTTCTGCCCGGCCTGCGCGGCCATCAGGCGGGTCAGGGCGATCGCCTCGTGGCTGTTGATCAGCCGGTGGAAGCCGCGGGCGATATTCAGCAGGACCTTTTCCAGCGGCGCGCCTTCGGCCAGCTGGAAGTACAGGGCGGGAAGCTGCTCGGCGCACTTGGCCTTCACCGCTTCGCTGAACAGGGTTTCCTTGTCGGTGAAGTGGCTGTAGACGGTGAGCTTGGAAACGCCGGCTTCCGAGGCGATGGCTTCCATGCTGCTGCCGTCGTAGCCGTTGCAGAGGAACAGGCGCTTGGCCGCCTCGAGAATGGCTTCCCGTTTGGCCGGGTCCTTGGGCCGGCCGGGACCGACGGAGGAGGTGGATTCTGACATGCGCTTATACAATTGAAATACTGGACTGATGGGTTCTGTATTTTTACTATACCGCCCAGTATAAGAACTCGAACGCAGTTTGCGGAAGGTGTCACATGTACCGCCATATCCCGCTCGTCGCCCTGTCCCTGTTTTCCTCCCTGTTCCTCGCCGCCTGCGGCAACGGCACGCCGCCGCCAGCCGCGGCGCGTCCGGCGATCGTCGTCCAGCCCCAGCCGGCGGGGGAGGTGAGCCAGGCCTTTCCCGGCGAGATCCGCGCCCGCCACGAGCCGGAGCTGGCCTTCCGCATCGGCGGCAAGGTCATCCGCCGGCTGGTGGAAGTCGGCGAGCGGGTGAAGAAGGACCAGCCCCTGGCCGAACTCGATCCCCAGGACGTGCGCCTGCAACTGGAGGCGGCGCGGGCCCAGGTCAGTGCCGCCGAGGCCAACCTGCAGACCGTGCGCGCCGAGTACCGGCGCTACCGCACCTTGCTCGACCGCAACCTGGTCAGCCATTCCCAGTTCGAGAACATCCAGAACAGCTACCGCGCCGGCGAGGCGCGCTTGAAGCAGATCCGCGCCGAATTCAACGTCGCCGACAACCAGGCCGGCTACGCCGTGCTGCGCTCGCCCCAGGATGGCGTGATCGCCAGCCGGCGCGTCGAGGTGGGCCAGGTGGTGGCGGCCGGGCAGACGGTCTTCAGCCTGGCCGCCGACGGCGAGCGCGAGGTGCTGATCGGCCTGCCGGAACACAGCTTCGAACGTTTCCGCATCGGCCAGCCGGTGTCGGTCGAACTCTGGTCGCAACGCGACAGACGCTTTGCCGGGCATATCCGCGAGCTTTCGCCCGCGGCCGATCCGCAATCGCGTACCTTCGCCGCCCGGGTGGCCTTCGACGACCGCGCGACTCCGGCCGAACTGGGCCAGAGCGCGCGGGTCTACGTCGCCGCCGCCGAGGCGGTGCCGTTATCGGTTCCCTTGTCGGCGCTGACCGCAGAGGCCGGCCAGGCGTTCGTCTGGGTGGTCGAACCGGGCAGCTCGACCCTGCGCCGGCAGCCGGTGCGCACCGGTCCCTATGCCGAGGACCGTGTGCCGGTGCTCGAAGGCCTGAAGGCTGGCGACTGGGTGGTGGCCACCGGGGTCCAGGTGCTTCGCGAAGGGCAGCAGGTGCGTCCGATCGACCGGGCCAACCGCACGGTGAAACTGGCGGCCAAGGAGTAGTCGCATGTCCTTCAACCTTTCCGCCTGGGCGTTGCAGAATCGCCAGATCGTCCTGTACCTGATGATCCTGCTTGGCGCGGTTGGCGCGCTGTCCTACAGCAAGCTGGGGCAGAGCGAAGACCCGCCGTTCACCTTCAAGGCCATGGTGGTGCAGACCAACTGGCCGGGTGCCAGCGCCGAAGAGGTGGCCCGGCAGGTCACCGAGCGTATCGAGAAGAAGCTGATGGAAACCGGCGACTACGATCGCATCGTGTCCTTCTCCCGCCCCGGCGTCTCGCAGGTGACCTTCATGGCCCGCGAGGACATCCATTCCAGCGAGATCCCCGAACTCTGGTACCAGATCCGCAAGAAGATCAGCGACATTCGCGCCACCTTGCCGCAAAGCATCCAGGGCCCGTTCTTCAACGACGAGTTCGGCACCACCTACGGCAACATCTATGCGCTCACCGGCAAGGGCTTCGACTATGCGGTGATGAAGGACTATGCCGACCGCCTGCAACTGCAATTGCAGCGGATCAGGAACGTCGGCAAGGTCGAACTGATCGGCCTGCAGGACGAGAAGATCTGGATCGACCTGTCCAACACCAAGCTGGCCACCCTCGGCCTGCCCCTGGCGGCGGTGCAGAAGGCGCTGGAGGAACAGAACGCGGTGGCCTCCTCCGGGTTCTTCGAGACCGCCAGCGACCGCGTGCAATTGCGCGTTTCCGGGCGTTTCGATTCGGTGGAGGAGATCCGCGACTTCCCCATCCGCGTCGGCGACCGCACCTTCCGCATCGGCGATGTGGCCGAGGTTCGCCGCGGCTTCAACGATCCGCCGGCGCCGCGCATGCGCTTCATGGGCGAGGACGCCATCGGCCTGGCGGTAGCGATGAAGCCGGGCGGCGACATCCTGGTGCTGGGCAAGGCCCTGGAAACCGAGTTCGCCCGCCTGCAGCAGTCGCTGCCGGCCGGACTGGAACTGCGCAAGGTGTCCGACCAGCCGGCGGCGGTACGTACCGGGGTCGGCGAGTTCATCCGGGTGCTGGCCGAGGCGCTGGTGATCGTCCTGCTGGTGAGCTTCTTCTCCCTCGGCCTGCGCACCGGCCTGGTGGTGGCGCTGTCGATCCCGCTGGTGCTGGCGATGACCTTCGCCGCCATGCATTACTTCGGCATCGGCCTGCACAAGATTTCCCTCGGCGCCCTGGTGCTGGCGCTGGGATTGCTGGTGGACGACGCGATCATCGCGGTGGAGATGATGGCGGTGAAGATGGAGCAGGGCTACGACCGCCTCAAGGCGGCCAGCTTCGCCTGGACCAGCACCGCCTTCCCGATGCTCACCGGCACCCTGATCACCGCCGCCGGCTTCCTGCCGATCGCCACCGCGCAGTCCGGCACTGGCGAATACACCCGCTCGCTGTTCCAGGTGGTGACCATCGCCCTGGTGGTCTCCTGGTTCGCCGCGGTGGTCTTCGTTCCCTACCTGGGGGCCAAGCTGCTGCCGGACCTGGCCAGGTTGCACGCGCAGAAGCACGGCGGCAGCGCCGATGGCTACGATCCCTATGCTACGGCCTTCTACCAGCGCTTCCGGCGTCTGGTGGAGTGGTGCGTGCGCTACCGCAAGACGGTGATCGTCCTGACCCTCGCCGCCTTCGTCGGCGCGCTGCTGCTGTTCCGCCTGGTGCCGCAGCAGTTCTTCCCGCCCTCGGCGCGCCTGGAGCTGCTGCTGGACATCAAGCTGGCGGAGGGCGCCTCACTGCGCTCTACCGGCGAGGAAGTCCAGCGCCTGGAAAAAATGCTGCAGGGCCATGACGGCATCGACAACTACGTGGCCTACGTCGGCACCGGCTCGCCCCGCTTCTACCTGCCGCTGGACCAGCAATTGCCGGCGGCCAGCTTCGCCCAGGTGGTGGTGCTGGCCAAGGACCTGGAGAGCCGCGAGGCGCTGCGCAAGTGGCTGATCGAGCGGATGAACGAGGACTTCCCGCACCTGCGCAGCCGCATCAGTCGCCTGGAGAACGGGCCGCCGGTGGGCTATCCGGTGCAGTTCCGGGTTTCCGGCGAGGACATCCCGCAGGTTCGCGAACTGGCGCGCAAGGTCGCCGACAAGATGCGCGAGAACCCGCACGTGGTGAATGTGCACCTGGATTGGGAAGAGCCGAGCAAGGTGGTGTACCTGAGCATCGACCAGGAGCGCGCCCGTGCCCTGGGGGTGAGCACCGCCAGCCTGTCGCAGTTCCTGCAGAGCGCGCTGACCGGCTCGCACGTGAGCTTCTTCCGCGAAGACAACGAGCTGATCGAGATCCTCCTGCGCGGCACCGAGCAGGAGCGTCGTGACCTGTCGTTGCTGCCGAGCCTGGCGGTGCCGACCGAGAATGGCCGGAGCGTGGCGCTGTCGCAGATCGCTACGCTCGAATACGGCTTCGAAGAGGGCATCATCTGGCACCGCAACCGCCTGCCGACGGTCACCGTGCGCGCCGATATCTACGACGATTCGCTGCCGGCGACCCTGGTCGCGCAGATCGCCCCGACCCTGGAACCGATCCGCGCCGAGCTGCCGGACGGCTACCTGCTGGAGGTGGGCGGCACGGTGGAGGACGCGGCGAAGGGCCAGAGTTCGGTGAACGCCGGCGTGCCGCTGTTCATCGTGGTGGTGTTGAGCCTGCTGATGGTGCAGTTGCGCAGCTTCTCGCGGATGGCGATGGTATTCCTCACCGCACCGCTGGGCCTGATCGGCGTGACCCTGTTCCTGCTGCTGTTCCGCCAGCCGTTCGGCTTCGTGGCGATGCTCGGGACCATCGCCCTGGCCGGCATGATCATGCGCAACTCGGTAATCCTGGTGGACCAGATCGAACAGGACATCAGCCATGGACTGGATCGCTGGCACGCCATCATCGAGGCTACCGTGCGGCGTTTCCGGCCCATCGTGCTGACCGCGCTGGCGGCGGTGCTGGCGATGATCCCGCTGTCGCGCAGCGTGTTCTTCGGGCCGATGGCGGTGGCGATCATGGGCGGGCTGATCGTCGCCACCGTGCTCACCCTGCTGTTCCTGCCGGCGCTCTATGCCGCCTGGTTCCGCGTGAAGAAGGACGAGGCGCGGGCCTGACGGGAGAAGGGGACGGGGCGATCGCGCCCCGTCCGTCGACTCACCTGGCCGCGCCGAAGACCTTCTTGGCCAGGCCGGTGGCGGCCGCCGCCGGGTTCTGGCGGATGCTCTTCTCCTGCTTGGCGATCATCTCGAAGAGCCCGTCGAGGGCCTGTTCGGTGACATAGCCCTCGACGTTGGCGCTCTTCGCATCGACCACCCCAAGGGTCGCCGCCTGGCTGGCGAAGGCGTTGTACTGCTTGACCAGGCCGACCTCGTCGGTGGCCTGCTTGACGATCGGCAGGAACTTCGCGCGCAGCTGTTCGCGGCTGGACTTGTCCAGGTATTCGGTGGCGGCGTCGTCACCGCCCTTGAGGATGCCCTTGGCGTCGGCCACGGTCATCTTCTTCACCGCCTCCACCAGCAGGCCCTGGGCCTGCGGCACGGCAGCCTCGGCGGCGCGGTTCATGCTCGCCTCGAGCTGGTCGACCTGGGCGCCCATGCCGAACTGCTTCATCAGCTTCGCCGCCTTGCCCAGCTTGCCGGGCAGTTCGATGCGCACGTCCGGGTTGTTGTTGAAGCCGCCCGGCTGGCCAAGCTGGCGGACGGCGATCTGCGCGCCCTGGGTCAGGGCGTCCTTCAGGCCGCTGGAGGCGTCGTTCTGCGACAGGTCGGCGAGGGACAGGGCGAGGGCGTTGGCCGAGAGCAGCAGGCCGGCGCAGAGGGCAGTGAGTCGGAACATGACAGCGTCCTTGATGTGGAACGTACGGGGTATCCGGCCGCTCGTCGTGAGGTGGATCGGCAACCGGTAGCGAATAGGAGGTGGAGTGTACTGGAGGGAACCGCCGGTTCGCACCGGCGGCTTGCCGCGGTGTGCTTCAGCGCGCCGATTCGACCTGCACGCGATAGGGCTGCGGGTCGCTGCCGTCGAGTTTCACCGAGTGGCGGGTGGTGTTGATGAACAGCAAGCGGCCGTTCAGCTCGATGCGCGCGCTCACCGCGTAGCTGTGGCCCGGCTTGACCTGCTTCGGGTCGTACTCCAGGTGGAACGCCAGCGGCACCTGGCTGGTGATCTCGCGGGTCTGGCTGGCCAACTGCACCGACGGGGCGTCGGCCAGGGACACGTCTTCCAGGCTCACGCTCAGGCGCGCCGAGGGCGGCAGGGCGATACGCTCGCGGTAGAAGACCTCACCATCGAAGCTGGCGTTCGAAGTCGATTGCTGGGTACCGCAGCCGGCGAGGACGCTGGCGGCGAGCAGCAATGGCAGTTTTTTCATGGGAGCCTCCTTTCAGACGGAACAAAAAAACGCCTGCGGACAAGCAGGCGTTTTTTTCAACCGGCGAGGCGGCTCAGATGAATTGCGAGGCTAGCCAGAACAGGCCGGCGGACAGCGCCATCGAAGTCGGCAGGGTGAGCACCCAGGCCATCAGGATGTTGCGCACGGTGCCGCCGTGCAGGCCGCTCTTGTTCGCCACCATGGTCCCGGCCACGCCGGAGGACAGTACATGGGTGGTGGACACCGGCAGGCTGTAGATGTTGGCCATGCCGATGGCGGCGGCGGCGGTGATCTGCGCGCTCATGCCCTGGGCGTAGGTCATGCCCTGCTTGCCGATCTTCTCGCCGACGGTGAGCACTACGCGCTTCCAGCCGACCATGGTGCCGATGCCGAGAGCCAGGGCCACCGCGATGATGACCCAGAACGGCGCGTATTCGGTGGTCGCGGTCAGGTCCTTGCGTAGCTTCTCGAGGTCGGCCTTCTCCCGCGCCGGCAGGTCGGACAGCTTGCCGACCTTCTTCGCGGTGTCGTCCAGGCACAGCAGGTAGCGACGCACCTGCACGCGCTCGTCGGCGTCCAGGTCGTTGTAGCTGGGCACGCCGCGCAGGTCGCGGAGCAGCGCGTTGATGGTCGGCTCGGTCTGTTTCGGATCGCAGCGGTAGAACTGCGGCATCTCGCTGCCATTGCTCTTGCCCAGGGCCAGCATGTCGCCGAGGGTATCGGTATGGCGCTGGTAGAACTGGCTGAGGTGCAGGGCGGCGTCGCGGGTGCGCTCGATCTGGTAGGTGGTGCTGTTCAGGTCGAGGACGAACTTGGCCGGGACGATGCCGATCAGTACCAGCATGATCAGGCCGATACCCTTCTGGCCGTCGTTGGAGCCATGGACGAAGCTCACCGCCATGGCGGAAAGCACCAGCACCAGGCGGTTCCAGAACGGCGGGTGCTTCTTCTCGTCGAGTTCGCGACGGGTTTCCGGGGTCTTGTGCATCTTCGACAGCGGACGCCACCACTTCAGTCCGAGCAGGACCAGCGCGGCGACCATGAAGCCGGCCAGCGGCGAGAAGATCAGCGACAGGCCGATGTCGATCGCCTTCTGCCAGTTGATCCCTTCGGCCAGCGGCACGTCGGTGATCAGCGCATTGGCCAGGCCGACGCCGAGGATCGAGCCGATCAGGGTGTGCGAGCTGGAGGCCGGGATGCCGAAGTACCAGGTGCCGAGGTTCCAGGCGATGGCGGCGGCGAGCAGGGAGAAGACCATCGCCAGGCCATGGCCGGTGTTCACGTTGATCAGCAGTTCCACCGGCAGCAGGTGAACGATGGCGTAGGCTACGCCGACACCGCCGAGCAGCACGCCGAGGAAGTTGAACACACCGGAGAGCATCACCGCCCGGTAGGGGGACATCGCTTTGGTGTAGATGACGGTGGCCACCGCGTTGGCAGTGTCGTGGAAGCCGTTGATGAACTCGAAGGTGAGGACGAAGGCCAGGGCCAGCACCAGGCTGATACCCACCCAGGCATCGAGCCCGCTGAAAAGATCGAACATGTGAGAAACCGGTCAGAGACGGGGCGGCGATTATGCCAGATGCGTTTTTATCCGTCTGGAACTCCGGAAGGTTGCCATTGTCGCGGGCAACGCCCCGTCGCATCGGGCTTTGCGGGAAAAACGAAACAGATTGAAACGCTTCGTTATCCGTCGCTCTCCTGTCGGTTGGAGGTAAATGGAATGGGGTTCGCTGCTTCCTGCCCTGCCTTGAGACGCTCTTCTTCGATCTTCTGCAGTTCTCTGTCGAACGCCTGATCCTGAACGGTTGGGCGCTTGCGCCAGGGCTTGCGGTCGGGTTCCGGCTGGGCGGCATAAAGCGTCACTTCGCCGCCGTACACGTCCTTGTAACGCTGTTCCTCGCGCGCCAGCGCGGCACGCAATTCGTCTTTCGTCACGGGTGGTCCTGAGTCCAAAAAGAGCGGGCCCGATAGCGACCAGGCTGGGCGGAAGCGGGGTCCGGCCAGCGCCGGTTGGGAGTCTAGTCGACCGCTACCGGCTGTAAATGGGCGCGGAATTATAACGTGGGCTCCGGGCTTGTCATACGGTGTCGGCCGACGGACGGCAGGACGGAAATTCTTCGAGCGACCCCTGGAAATGCGGCGAAGCCCCCATGGATCAAGGCCTGGCCGACGCGTCCGGGGTGTTCTCCGCCTTTCGTCGCGGCCTGCGCTAGTCGAATGCCAGCCATTGGCCATACCACTAAGGAACGATGGCGGCGCTTCCGGGGGCGGGCTACAAACCGGACTACAAGTCAAATAAAGAAGCCCCGCCGTCGCCCGTCCGACCCCAGGGTCATGACGCAACGCCCCGGAGGCCGGAGATTTACTCATGCAGCCCGCTCGTTCCCGCATCCTCTTCGTCTGCCTGTTGCAGAGCCTGGCCCTGGTTCTCCTGCTGGTCGGCGCCCGGCATGGCTGGCTGCCGCTGTACCTGGCCCTGCCGCTCGGCGTGGCGCTGCTCTGGTTGCCCTGGCTGCTTCCCGGCAACCGCACGGCGGTGGCGACCGTCGGCGAGCCCGACATCGCCCGGCTGGCTCGCGACCTGTCCCATAACACCAGCCAGAACGCCCTGTCGGCCGCCGGCGTGGCGTTCTCGGTGAAGCGCCTGGCGGAGAAGCTGCAATCCCAGCTCGACGCCGCCGAACAGATCGTCGGCAGCGCCGAAGTGATGATCCACACCGAGCGCGCCACCTCCAATCTGGCGCGCCAGGCCATGGACGCCGCCACCCGGGCGCGCGCCGGCAGCGACGAGGGCCAGGTGCTGCTGGCCTCGACCATCGAGCGCATGCATCGGCTCAGCGAGCGGATGGGCGCCAGCCGCGAGGCGATCGAGGCGCTGAACCAGCGCAGCGAGGACATCCAGCGGGTCACCCTGGTGATCCAGGGCATCGCCAGCCAGACCAACCTGCTGGCCCTCAACGCGGCCATCGAGGCGGCCCGCGCCGGCGAGCATGGGCGCGGCTTCGCGGTGGTTGCCGAAGAGGTGCGCGGCCTGGCCGGACGTACCGCCGAGGCCACCGAGGAAGTCGGCCAGATGGTCGCCGAGATCCAGCGCCAGACCAGCGAGGTGGTCGAGCAGATCCGCCAGCTTTCCGAAGAGTTGGGCGAAGGGGTCGGCCAGGTCGAGCTGACCGGTCGGCAACTGGAAGGCATTGCCGAACTGGCGGCCGGGGTGGAGAGCCAGATTACCGAGATCGCCCAGGGCGCCGAGATCAACCGCAGCCAACTCGCCAGCCTGTTCGCCGCGGTCGAGCAAGTGCGCGGCGACCTCAGCGCCAGCGAGGAACAGACCTTGCGTCTCGGCGAAGCCGCCAGCCAGTTGGAGAACCAGGCCGAGGTGATCAGCGAGCGCCTCGCCGAGGTCAGCCTGGACGCCTACCACCAGTCGGTCTACGACCTCGCCCGGGAGGGCGCGGCGGCTATCGCCGCTCGCTTCGAGGAGGACGTGCGCAGCGGGCGCATCGACCTCGACGACCTGTTCGACCGCAGCTACCAGCCGTTGCCCAATACCCAGCCGACCAAGTACCGGACCCGCTTCGACAGCTACACCGACCAGGTCCTGCCGGGCATCCAGGAGCAGTTGCTGGAGCGCAACCGCAACCTGGTGTTCGCCATCGCCTGTACCCCCGAAGGCTACGTGCCCACCCACAATCGCGCCTTCGCCCATCCGCCCAGCGGTGACCCGCAGACGGACGCGTTGCGCAGCCGCAGCAAGCGCCTGTTCAACGACCGCACCGGGATTCGCTGCGGCAGCCACCAGCAGCCGCTGTTGCTACAGACCTACACCCGTGACACCGGCGAGCTGATGCACGATCTTTCGGTGCCGATCTTCATCCACGGCAAGCACTGGGGCGGCCTGCGCCTCGGCTATCGGCCGGAGGGCGCGGAGCCGGGCAAGGCGGCTGCGCCGGCGGCGCAGGGGCTGAGCCTGGCCTTGAACGGCTAGCCGGCTGCGGCGATCAGGCCGCCGGCCACGGCGCAGGCGAGCACCACTTGCCAGGGCGGCGTCTTCCAGGCGAGCAGGGCCAGCAGGGCGAAGAGCAGCAGGGCGAAGTCGGCCGGGCGCAGGATGCCTTCGGTCCAGAGCGGCTGGTACAGCGCCGCCAGCAGCAGGCCGACCACCGCCGCGTTGACCCCGGCCAGCGTTGCCCGTACCCGGCGTTCGTGGCGCAGGCGTTCCCAGAATGGCAAGGCACCGGCGACCAGCAGGAACGACGGCAGGAAGATCGCCAGCAGGCACAGCAGCGCGCCGCTCCAGCCGTTCGGCGCCGGGCCCGAGGCTGCGCCGAGGAACGCGGCGAAGGTGAAGAGCGGGCCCGGTACCGCCTGGGCGGCCGCGTAGCCGGCGAGGAAGGTATCGCCGTCGACCCAGCCGTTGGGCACCACTTCCGCCTGTAGCAGCGGCAGCACCACATGGCCGCCGCCGAACACCAGCGAGCCGGCCCGGTAGAACGCATCGAGCAGGCGCAGCCAGTGTTCCGGCCAGAGGCGCGCGGCCAGCGGCAGGCAGACCAGCAGCACGGCGAACAGGGTGAGGAACAGCAGCGCGCCGCGGTAGCCAATGGCGATCGGCAGCCGCTCGTGGCCTTCCCCGGCTTCCGTCTTCAACAGGGCGAGGCCGGCCAGGCCGGCACCGGCGATCACCGCGACCTGGGCCCAGGCCGTGGGCCAGGCCAGCACGCTCGCGCAGGACAGCGCCATCAGCGCCAGGCGCGGGCGATCCGGACACAGGCTGCGGCCCATGCCCCAGACCGCCTGGGCCACCACCGCCACCGCGGCGATCTTCAGGCCATGCAGCACGCCCTCGGGCAACAGCGCGCCCCAGCGTCCCAGACCGAGAGCGAAGAGTACCAGCAGCAGCGCCGAGGGCAGGGTGAAACCGAGCCAGGCGGCGAGGGCGCCGGGGTAGCCGGCGCGGGCCAGGCCGAGGGCCATGCCAACCTGGCTGCTGGCGGGGCCGGGGAGGAACTGGCAGAGGGCGACCAGGTCGGCGTAGCTGCTTTCGCTCAGCCAGCCGCGGCGGCGGACGAACTCGTCGCGGAAATAGCCGAGGTGGGCGATGGGCCCGCCGAAGGCGCTGCAGCCCAGCTTGAGAAAGGCGAGGAACACCGCGAGGGCAGTGTCGGGATGGCGGCTGGCGGTTGGCATGCGAACTCCGGATGGCGGCTGCTGCGAGCATAGCCGCAACGCATGCACGGCGGGTTACAGCATCGGCATGTCCTGGGCGCGGCTGGCCAGGCGGTATTGTTCCGGCGTGGTGCCGGCCAGCCGGCGGAACATCGAGATGAACGCCGAGGGGCTGCTGTAGCCGAGGTCGAAGGCGATTTGCTGGATCCCCCTGCCGGCTTCCAGCGCCTCGATGGCCGCGAGGAAGCGCAGGCGTTGGCGCCATTCGCCGAAGGTCATGCCCAGTTCGCGCTGGCAGTGTCGGGCCAGGGTTCGCTCGGTGCTGTGCACCTGCTGCGCCCATTGCGCCAGCGAGCGGTTGTCGCCCGGCTCGGCCTGCAGTGCGTCGAGCACCTCGCGCAGCGCCGGGGTACGGCTGTAGGGCAGGTAGTCGTCGTGGGGCTGGGCGCATTCCAGCTGGTCCATGACGACCCGGGCCAGGCGCAGGTCCTGCGCCGAGGTCGGCAGGTTGACCCCGCGCTCGGCGAAGTCCGAGAGGATCGCCTTGAGGATCGCGCTGATCGCCAGGGTGCAGGGTGTCGCCGGCAGGCGTCGTGACAGCTCGGTGGAGAGGTACAGCGAGCGGTAGACGATGGCCTGGCTGTTGTAGCAGCTGTGCACCCGCTCCGGTGGTATCCATACCGCGTATTGCGGAGGCGAGAGGAAGCGCTGGCCGTCGATCTCCAGCTGCATCACGCCATGGGCTGCATAGTTGAGCTGGCCCCAGGCGTGGGTGTGCGGCGGCGAATGGGTGTCGGCGCCGAACTCGTCATAGCGGAAATAGACGTCGAAAGACTGCCCCTGGAGATCGGGAAGGCGCAGCAGGGTGGTGGTCGACATGTCCGAACCTACGGGTGGTTTGTCTGGAATTCATTATACGTCTGTATTCGGACTGGCTCAGAATGGCCGCATATTCCTTTTTCATAGTGCGGAACCCTCATGCAATACCTGTTTCCCCTGCTGGCCGTGTTCATCTGGGCCGGCAACACCGTCGTCAACAAGCTCGCCGTGGGGATCATCCAGCCCGCCGAGATCGGTTTCTTCCGCTGGCTGCTGGTCGGCCTGGCGCTGACGCCCTTCATGCTCGGCCCGGTGCTGCGCAACCGCCGCTACATCCTCGCCAACCTCGGCAAGTTCGTGGTCCTCGGCCTGCTCGGCATGGCCGTCTACCAGAGCCTGGCCTACTACGCGGCGGCGCTGACCAGCGCCACCAACATGGGCATCATCCTGTCGCTGATGCCTCTGATGTCGCTGGGCCTGGCCAGCAGCATCCTGGCCCACCGGCTGAACGCCGGGGCGCTGCTCGGCGCGCTGGTGTCGCTGGCCGGCGTGGTGCTGGTGATCTCCCAGGGCCATCTCGGCGCTTTGCTGGAGCATGGAGTGAACCTCGGCGACGCGATGATGATCGTCGCCACCCTGGCCTATGCGGTGTACAGCGTGCTGCTGAAGAAATGGAGCCTGAAGCTGCCGGCCATGCAACTGCTCTACCTGCAGGTGCTGGTGGCGATCCTCGCCCTGCTGCCGCTGTACCTGCTGTCGCCGCGCACCGGCCTGAACGCCGCCAACCTGCCGCTGGTGCTGTACGCCGCGCTGTTCGCCTCGATCGTCGCCGCGCTGGCCTGGATGCACGGTGTCGCCCGTCTCGGGCCGAGCCGGATGGCGCTGTTCTTCAACCTGCTGCCGATCATCACCGCCTGCATCGCCACCCTGGTGCTCGGCGAGCGCCTGACCGTCCATCACCTGGTCGGCGGCGCGCTGACCCTGGCCGGGGTCCTGCTGGCCGAGTTCTGGCAGCGCCGCCCGGCCCGCCTGCGCTCGGCAACCTGCTGATTTCCCGGCAACTTCCTCGCGATTACGGCGCACGGAGGCGCCGCCACTGGCTATCATAAGCAGCGCTCCCCGCGCGGGAGCCGAGCCGTGCCAGCCTGGAAGAGGAAGAATCGTGGTCGAAGTGTTTTCCGTGCAGGATGGGCTGGACGCCGAGCGCGCCCTGCTCGACGAGGTGTGTGGCGGTGCCCGCGAGCATGGCCTGTTGCTCTGGCAGCCGTGCGATCGGGCGCTGGTCATGCCGCGCCGGATGGAGCGCCTGGAAGGATTCGCGCCGGCCAGCGCAGCGGTCGCCGAACGCGGCTGGCCGGTGCTGCTGCGCGATACCGGCGGCGAGCCGGTGCCGCAATCGCCGGGCGTGCTGAACATCGCCCTGTCCTATGCGCTGGGGCCCGGCGACAACGAGCAGACCCGTATCGAAACCGCCTACCTGCGGCTGTGCCAGCCGATCTGCGACTGGCTCCGTGAGCGCGGCCTGGACGCCGGTGTGGGCGCCGTGGCCGGTTCCTTCTGCGACGGCCGCTACAATGTCACCCTGGATGGGCGCAAGCTCGCCGGGACCGCACAACGCTGGCGGCGCAACGGCGCCGGCCGGCCGGTGGTGCTGGCGCACGCGGCGCTGCTGGTCGGCGCCGAGCGCGAGGAGATGGTCGAGGTGGTCAACACCTTCACCCGCCGTTGCGCCAGTGCCCCGGATTGCCAGGCGGACAGCCATCTCGGCCTGAGCGAGCGCTGGAGCGATTTCCGCATGGCCGACAGCCTCGAACTGGAACGACGCTTCGTCGCCGCCCGATCCTGACCTCTTTCGCCAGAGCCTTGCGCCAGGAATAGCCGTACCGATGCCAGAACCCTTGGGAACCACCGCCCTCACGCCCGGATTCATGATCGTCCACGGCAATCGCCTGGACGACCTGCGCGACCTCGCCGTTTCCTGGATGCGCCGCTATCCGCTGGCGCCGCTGGAAAGCGAGCGGGTCCTGGTGCACAGCAACGGCATCGCCCAATGGTTGAAGCTGGCATTGGCCGAAGATCCCCGCGAGGACGGCGGCGGCGGTGGCGGCATCGCCGCGGCGCTGGAGGTGCAGTTGCCGGCGCAGTTCCTCTGGCAGGCCTATCGCGCGGTGCTGGGCCGCGAAAGCATTCCCGAGGTTTCCGAACTGGACAAGGCGCCGCTGACCTGGCGCCTGATGCGTCTGCTTCCCGGATTGCTGGAGCGTCCCGAGTTCCGCACCCTGCAACGTTTCCTCGCCGACGATGCCGACCTGCGCAAGCGTCATCAACTGGCCGAGCGCCTGGCCGACCTGTTCGACCAGTACCAGGTCTATCGCGGCGACTGGCTCGACGACTGGAGCCAGGGCCGCGACCAGTTGCGCACGGCGAACGGGCAGGCGCGCCCGCTCGGTGCCGACGAGCGCTGGCAGGCCGAATTGTGGCGCGCGCTGCTCGCCGACGTCGGTGCCGATAGCCTGGCCCGCAGCCGCTCCGGCGTGCACCGGCGCTTCATCGAGGCGCTGCGCTTCGCCAGCGCGGCGCCGCGCGCGTTGCCGCGACGAGTGGTGGTGTTCGGGATTTCCTCGATGCCGGCGCAGACCCTCGAGGCGCTGGCCGCCCTGGCCAGGTTCAGCCAGGTGCTGCTCTGCGTGCACAACCCCTGTCGCCACCACTGGGCCGACATCGTCGCCGACAAGGACCTGTTGCGCCACGAGTACCGCCGCCAGCAGCGCCGCGCCGGCGTCCCCGCCGACCTCGACGAGGACCGCCAGCACCAGCATGCCCAGCCGTTGCTGGCGGCCTGGGGCAAGCAGGGCCGCGACTACATCAACCTGCTCGACAGCTACGACGACCCGGACAGCTATCGGAACCTGTTCGGCGAGGTCAACGGCGGGCGCATCGACCTGTTCAGCGAGGAGGCCCCGCACGGGCTGCTCGGCCAGTTGCAGGACGATATCCTCGAACTGCGCCCGTTGGCGGAAACCCGCGAGCACTGGCCGCCGGTGGCGCCGCGGAGCGACGCCTCGATCCGCTTCCATGTGGCCCACAGCGCGCAGCGCGAAGTGGAGATCCTCCACGACCAGTTGCTCGCCCGCTTCAACGCCGATCCGAGCCTGAAGCCGCGCGACGTGATCGTCATGGTCCCCGACATCAACGCCTACGCACCGCACATCGAGGCGGTGTTCGGCCAGGTGCCGCGCGACGACCAGCGCTTCATTCCCTATACCCTGGCCGACCAGGGACAGCGCGGTCGCGAGCCGCTGCTGATCGCCCTGGAGCACCTGCTGAAACTGCCCGACAGCCGTTTCGCCGTGAGCGAGATCCTCGACCTGCTGGACGTCCCGGCATTGCGCCGGCGTTTCGGCGTCGACGAGGCCGACCTGGCGACCCTGCACCGCTGGATCGAAGGCGCCGGCGTGCGCTGGGGGCTGGATGCCGCGCAGCGCGAGCGTCTCGGCCTGCCAGCGGGACTGGAGGGCAACAGTTGGCGCTTCGGTCTGCGGCGCATGCTGCTCGGCTACGCGGTCGGCGAAGGCGCGGCCCTGCAAGGCATCCAGCCCTACGATGAGGTCGGTGGCCTGGACGCCGCCCTGGCAGGCCCGCTGGCTGTGCTGCTGGAGCGCCTCGAGGTGGCCTACGCGGAGCTGGCCGAACCGGCCACCCCGGCGCAGTGGGGCGAGCGCCTGCAGGCCCTGCTCACGGTGTTCTTCGAGGCCCCCGACGAGCGCGACGAACTGCTCCTCACCCAGCTCCTGCAACTGCTCGAGCGCTGGCAGGAACACTGCGCCTGTGCGGCCTTCGCCGAGCCGCTGCCGATCAGCGTGATACGCGAGGCCTGGCTCGGCGGCCTGGACCAGGGCGGCCTGAACCAGCGCTTCCTGGCTGGCGCGGTGAGTTTCTGCACGTTGATGCCGATGCGCGCGATCCCGTTCCGGCTGGTCTGCCTGCTTGGCATGAACGATGGCGACTACCCCCGCCAGCAGTCGCCGCTGGATTTCGACCTGATGCGCAACGACTACCGCCCCGGCGACCGCTCGCGGCGCGAGGACGACCGCTACCTGCTGCTCGAGGCGCTGCTCTCGGCGCGCGAGCAACTCTACGTGAGTTGGGTGGGGCGGAGTATCCGCGACAATGGCGAGCGGCCGCCCTCGGTGCTGATCGGCCAGTTGCGCGATCACCTGGCGGCCGGCTGGCGCCTGGACTCGGACGGCGACGGCGAGGCGCTGCTGCGTGCCCTGACCCAGGAGCATCCGCTGCAGCCGTTCAGCCGCCGGTATTTTCACGATGCGCCGGAGCAGGGCGTCGATGGCCTGTTCACCTACGCCCGCGAGTGGCGCGAGGTCCATCGCGAGGACGAGATCGGCGCTCCCGACGCCGAAGCGCCCCTGCCGCCGCTGGAGCTGGAGGGCGCGCTGGGGCTGCGAGCGCTGGCGGAGTTCCTCGCCAACCCGGTGAATGCGTTCTTCCAGCAGCGGCTCAAGGTGCGCTTCGACGACGAGCAATTGACCGGCAACGACGAAGAGCCTTTCGAACTGGACGCGCTGGACAACTGGAAGCTGCAATTCGAGCTGACCGAACGCATGAAGCGCTGGGTCGAGCGAGACTGGGATGCCGAGGGCCTGCCGGTGCAGTTGCAGGCCCAGGTCGAGCGACTGCGGCGACAGGGTCGCCTGCCGCTGGCGGCGTTCGGCGAGTTCTCCGCGCGCCATTTGCTGCAACCGCTGCCCGACCTGCTCTGGCGCTACCGCCAGGAAATCGAGCGCTGGCCGGAGGCGGTCGAGCAGCAGCAGGAGTTGCGCCATCGCCATCCGTCCGGGCTGGAGCTGGAGGACTGGCTCGGCGGCTTGCGTCGCGACGCTTCCGGGCGCCTGGCGCGCCTGCAATTGCTCAGCGGCAAGCTCCATGAGGGGCGCAGCTTCAAGTGGCACAGCCTGGTACGCCACTGGTTGCAGCACCTCGCCCTGCAACGTCTCGGCCAGCCGGTGCGCAGCGTGCTGGTGAGCCAGACCGGCACCCTGGAGATTCCGCCGCTGCCGAGCGAGCGCGCCGGCGAGTACCTCGACCAGTTGATCGACGCCTGGCGCCAGGGCATGCGCCAGCCGTTGCCGCTGGCCTGCCGGACCGCTTTCGCCTGGCTCGCCAGTGGTGGCGCCGCAGAGCCCGAGAAAGCCATGCGCGAGGCGCGCAAGCGCTACGAGGGAGGGTTCGGCATGGGGGGCGAGGTGGACGCCTCGCCGGCGCTGGCTCGGGTCTATCCGGACTTCGACCGGCTGCTCGCCAGCGGTGAGTTCGCGCACTGGGCCGAGCAGCTCTACGCGCCGCTGCTGGCTGCCCTGGGGCGTGGCGCGGAGGAGCAGGCATGAGCCAGCAGCAGATGCCCGTGGCCCTCGATCCGCTGGACTTCCCGTTGCACGGCAGCCGCCTGATCGAGGCCAGCGCCGGTACCGGCAAGACGTTCACCATCGCCCTGCTATACGTACGCCTGGTCCTCGACCATGGCGGCGAGAGCGCTTTCGGCCGGCCGCTGAGCCCGCCGGAAATCCTCGTGGTGACCTTCACCGATGCGGCGACCCAGGAACTCCGCGAGCGTATCCGCAGCCGCCTGGGCGAAGCGGCGCGTTGTTTCGCCGAGCCGCAGGAGCGCCACGACGGCCTGCTGGTCGCGTTGCGTCAACAGTATCCCGCCGAGCGCTGGCCGGGCTGCGCGCGCCTGCTGCGCCTGGCCGCGGAGTGGATGGACGAGGCCGCGGTATCGACCATCCACAGTTGGTGCTACCGGATGCTGCGCGAGCACGCCTTCGACAGCGGCAGCCTGTTCACCCAGAACCTGGAAACCGACCAGAGCGAATTGCTCGCCGAAGTGGTGCGGGACTACTGGCGGCGCAACTTCTACGGCCTGACGGCTCCGGCGGCGCAAGCCGTGGCCAGTTGCTACAGTGGGCCGGAGGCGCTGGGCAAGGCCTTGCAGCCGCTGCTGGCGCGGCAGGACGCCGACTTCCGCTACGCCGACCAGGCGCTGAGTGCGCCCGAGTCGCTGGCAGCCTTGCTGGAGCAGGGCGGCGACTGGTATCGCCAGCTCGACCAACTGGACGCGCAGGCCCGCGCCGTCTGGCGCGCAGCGCGCGTCGAACTGGAAGCGCTGCTGCGCGACCTGCGTCCCTACCTGAACGGCAACAGCTATCGCGGCAAGGACAGCGACGAGACCTTCGACGCCTGGCTGCAAGCGTTGGCGGACTGGAGCGAGGGCGGCGAGCAGCCGGCCAACCTGGGCAAGTTCGGCCAGACCCGGATCAAGCTCACCGCCAAGCGCGTGGCGCCCGAGCATGCCGCGCTAAGGGCCATCGACGCCTGGGCCGCGCATCAGGAAGAGCGTCCCGATCTCGCTCCCCACCTGTTGTTGCACGCGCTGGGCGAAGTCGGGCGCGAACTGGAGGTCGAGAAGCAGCGGCGTGCCGAGATCGGCTTCGACGACCTGCTCAGCCGCCTCGACCGCGCCTTGCAGGGGCCTGGTGGCGAGCGCCTGGCGCAATTGATCCGCGAGCAGTTCCCGGTGGCGCTGATCGACGAGTTCCAGGATACCGACCCGGTGCAGTACCGGATCTTCGAGCGTATCTACCGGATCGCCGCCGATCCCGGCGAGCCCCAGGCGCGGGAGACCGGCCTGTTCATGATCGGCGACCCCAAGCAGGCGATCTACGCCTTCCGCGGTGCCGACATCCATACCTACCTGCGCGCCCGCGAGGCCACTCGCGGGCGGCATTACACCCTCGGCAAGAACTTCCGCTCGACCGCCGCCATGGTGGCGGCCGCCAACCGCTGCTTCGCCTTCGCCGAAGAGCATCCGCGCGGCGCCTTCCGTTTCGCCCGCGAGGGGCTGGAAAACCCGGTGCCGTTCCATGCGGTGGACGCCCAGGGGCGCGCCGAACGTTTGTTGATCGACGGTGCCGAGGCGCCGGCGATGACGTTCTGGAACCTTGACGCCGAAGCCGGCGTGCTCGGCTCCGCGGCGTATCGCCAGGAAATGGCCGAGCGCAGCGCCAGCGCCATCCGCCGCTGGCTGAGCCTGGCCGACCTGGGCCGCGCCGGCTTCGCCGACGAGCAGGGCGGCTGGCGGGCGTTGCGCCCGGCGGATATCGCCATCCTCGTCCGCGGTCGCGCCGAGGCCGAGGCGATCCGTAGCGCGTTGGCGGCGCGGCGTCTGGCCAGCGTCTACCTGTCCGACCGCGACTCGGTGTTCGACAGCCAGGAGGCCGCCGACCTGCTGCATTGGCTGCGCGCCTGCGCCGACCCCGGCGCCGATGCGCTGCTGCGGGTCGCCCTGGCTACCCGCAGCCTGCACCTGGACTGGGCGACCCTGGAGCGATTGAACCAGGACGAACTGTTCTGGGAACGGATGGTCCTGCGCTTCCGCGACTATCGCCGGTCCTGGCAGGCCCAGGGCGTATTGCCGATGCTGCGGCGCCTGCTCGCCGACTTCGAACTGCCGGCGCGCCTGCTGCGGCACGCCGATGGCGAGCGCAGCCTGACCAACCTGCTGCACCTGGCCGAGTGGCTGCAGCGCGCGGCGGTGGAGCTGGACGGCGAGCACGCGCTGATCCGCCATCTGGCCGAGCAGGTGCAGAGTCCGGGGAGCGAAGAGATCCTCCGCCTGGAAAGCGACGCCGACCTGATCAAGGTGGTGACCATCCACAAGTCCAAGGGGCTGGAATACCCCTTGGTGCTGCTGCCCTTCATCTGCAGCTGGAGGGAGCTGGACGGCAACAGCGGCGCGCCGGCGAGTTTCCACGAGGATGGCGCTGCAGGGCGGGTCATCGAGCTGGCGCGGCGCAAGGAGCAGGCTGCGCGGGCCTACGAGCAGGCCAACGACGAGCGCCTCGGCGAAGACATGCGCCTGCTCTACGTGGCCCTGACCCGCGCTCGCCATTCGGTGTGGCTGGGCATCGCGCCGCTGGTGGCGAGCAACAGTAAGTCGCCGGAGTTGCACAAGGGGGCCCTGGGCTACCTGCTTGCCGGCGGCGCGACCATCGGTAGCGATGGCCTCGGCCAATGCCTCGCCGCGCTGCGCGGCGAGTGCCGGGAGATCGTCGTCGAGCCGGCCCCCGAGGCGGACGCCGAACGCTATGTCGCAGGGCGCGGCCAGGGCCTTGGGCAGGCCCGCGAAACCCGCCGCAGCAGCCGCGAGAAGTGGTGGGTCGCCAGCTATTCCGGCCTGCAATTGCAGGCCTCCGCCGGGCTGGACGATGACGAGGCGTTGGAGAGCGACGAATCGCAGGAGCCGATCAGCGCCGAGGAAGCCACCTTCCACGAAGAAGGCCGTTCCGCCGAACAGCCGCCGGTCGCGCACGCCAGCGAGATGCGCGACGACCTGCATCGCTTCCCGCGCGGACCGGCTCCCGGCACCTTCCTCCACGGGCTGCTCGAATGGGCCGGCCGCGAAGGCTTCGATGTGGCGCGCGCCGATGCCCAGCGGCGCCGCGAACTGGTCGCGCGACGCTGCGACCTGCGGGGCTGGAAGGACTGGGCCGAACCGCTCGATCTGTGGCTGGAACAGTATCTCGCCGAACCGCTGCGCTGGCCCGGTGGCGAAACCAGCCTGGCCGGGCTGGTCGCCTACCAGGTGGAAATGGAGTTCTGGTTCGCCACCCACCAGGTCCAGGCCGAGGCGATCGACGCCCTGGTCCGGCGCCATACCCTTGGCGGCGCGGCGCGTCCGACGCTGGCGCCGACCCTGCTGAACGGCATGTTCAAGGGCTTCGTCGACCTGGTCTTCGAGCACCAGGGGCGTTTCTACGTGGCCGACTACAAGTCCAACTGGCTGGGCGCCGACGATGGCGCCTACAGCCCGGAAGCGATGACCGCCGCGGTGCTGGAGAACCGTTATGACCTGCAGTACGTGTTGTACCTGCTGGCCCTGCACCGGCAGTTGAAGGCGCGCCTGCCCGACTACGACTACGACCGCCACATGGGCGGCGCCGTGTACCTGTTCCTCCGCGGCGCCCGCGCGGCGACCCAGGGCCTGCACTTCGAGCGCCCGCCGCGGGAATTGATCGAACGCCTGGACGCGCTGTTCAGCGGCCAGCCGGGAGCCGAGCGATGAATCCGACCCTCAAGCAACTGGCCGGCGAAGTCCGCGATGGCCGCGACGACCAGGTAGCGCAACCGCTGGCGGCACGCCACGACCTGCTGCGCCAGCTCGACCTGTGGGTGGCGCGCGGCTGGCTACGGGCGCTGGACCGGGCGTTCGTCGCCTTCCTCGTCGAGTTGCAGCCGCAGGCCGATCCCCGGGTGCTGCTGGCGGCGGCGCTGACCAGCCACCAACTGGGCCACGGGCACGTCTGCCTGGACCTGGAGGCGACCCTCGGCGCGCCTGACGCGGCACTGTCGCTGCCGCCGGAAGGCGACGAAGGCCGCGATGTGCTGCTGCCGTCGCAACTGCTGCGTGGCGTGCGCCTCGACGCCTGGCGCGAGGCCCTGGCGGCGTCATCGCTGGTGGAGGTGGTCGACGAGCGCCCAGGCGATCCCGAGCCGAGCGAGACGGCGACCTCGCCGCTGGTGCTTTGCGCTCAGCGTCTCTACCTGCGTCGTTACTGGCGGCACGAGCTGGAAATCGCCCTGGCCCTGCGCGAGCGCCTGGGTCGGCAGGCGCCCCTGGCCGCAGACCTGGCGCCGCGCCTGGCCGCGCTGTTCGCGCAGGCGCCGACGGAAGACGGCCAGCGCGTCACCGACTGGCAGAAGCTGGCCTGTGCCCTGGCGGCCCGCGGCTATTTCAGCCTGATCACCGGCGGTCCCGGTACCGGCAAGACCACCACCGTGGTGCGCCTGCTCGGTCTGCTCCAGGCACCGGCGGTAGTCGCCGGCCAGCCGCTGCGCATCCGCCTCGCGGCGCCCACCGGCAAGGCCGCGGCGCGTCTCTCCGAATCCATCGGCCAGCAGGTCCGGGCCCTGCCGCTGGCGGAAGACGTGTTGCAGGCGATCCCCGCCGAGGTCACTACCCTGCACCGTCTGCTCGGCAGCCGTCCGGATACCCGGCACTTCCGCCACCACCGGGACAACCCTTTGGCGCTGGACGTGCTGGTGGTGGACGAGGCCTCGATGATCGACCTGGAAATGATGGCCAGCCTGCTCGATGCGCTACCGCCGCAGGCGCGCCTGATCCTGCTCGGCGACAAGGACCAGTTGGCCTCGGTAGAGGCCGGCGCGGTGCTCGGCGATCTCTGCCGGGATGCCGAGGAGGGCTGGTACAGCGCCGAGACCCGCGCCTGGTTGCAGCGGGTCAGCGGCGAAACCTGGCAGGGCTTGCGCGAAGGTTCGGCGCAGGCGCATCCGCTGGCGCAACAGACCGTCATGCTGCGGCATTCCCGGCGCTTCGGCGCGAGCAGCGGGATCGGGCGCCTGGCGCGGCTGGTCAACCGGCAACAGGCCGATGACGCGCGCGCGCTGCTGGACAGTCCGCCCGCCGACCTCTTCGACCTGCGCCTGCGCGGGGAGCGCGATGCAGCCTTCGCCCGGCTGTTCGTCGACGGTCATCCGCAGGCGCCGGGCACGCCGTACGGCTACCGGCACTACCTGCAACGCCTGGCCGAGGGCCGCCCGGCCGCCGGACTGGCGCTGGAGGATGGCGCCTGGGAGCGCTGGGCGCAGTCGGTACTGACGGCTTTCGACGCCTTCCGCCTGCTCTGCGCGCTGCGCCGCGGCCCATGGGGCGTGGAAGGACTGAACCAGCGGGTGGCGGCGGAACTGCTGCGCCTTGGCCTGATCGAGGCCGATCACGGCTGGTACGAGGGGCGGCCGGTACTGGTGACGCGCAACGACTACAGCCTGGGGCTGATGAACGGCGATATCGGCATCGCCCTGCGCCTGCCCGAGCGCAACGACGACGGCAGCCTGCGCTTCGCGCTGCGCGTGGCCTTCCCGCGCAACGACGGTAGCGGCGGCGTGCGCTTCGTCCTGCCGAGCCGCCTGGTCGAGGTGGACACCGTGTTCGCCATGACCGTGCACAAGTCGCAGGGTTCGGAGTTCGCCCATACCGCGCTGGTCCTGCCGGACGCGCTGAACCCGGTGCTGACCAAGGAGCTGGTGTACACCGGTATCACCCGCGCCCGCGACTGGTTCAGCCTGGTGGAAAGCCTGCCCGGGGTGTTCGAGGAAGCAGTGCGGCGCAAGGTGCGCCGGCTCAGCGGGCTGATGCTGCATCTGCGGCCGGAAAGGGAAGAGCAGCCGCCGCATGCTCCGGGTGAACAGACCGAGCTGCCGTTCTGACGTGCCGCCTGGGCGGTCGGCTCAGCCGACCACCTTCAGGCTGCTCATGCCGTTGCCCTCGCGCTGGACCCGCACCTGGACCGGGATCCGTTCGTGCATTTCCTGGACGTGGGAAATCACCGCCACCTTGCGCCCCTGGGCCTGCAGGTTGTCCAGGGCATCCATCGCCAGTTGCAGGGATTCCGGGTCGAGGCTGCCGAAGCCTTCGTCGATGAACAGCGACTCGATGCGCAGCTTGCTCGATGCCATCGAGGCCAGGCCGAGCGCCAGGGCCAGGGAAATCAGGAAGGTCTCGCCGCCGGAGAGCGAATACACCGAGCGCAGTTCGTCGCCCATCTCGGTGTCCACCACCAGCAGGCCCAGTTCGCTGCCGCCGCGCTGCAGGCGGTAGCGCCGCGCCAACTGGCGCAACTGCACGTTGCTGTGCTGCACCAGCAGGTCGAGGTTGTAGCCCTGGGCGATGCGGCGGAACTTGTCGCCGCTGGACGAACCGATCAGTTCGTTCAGGCGGCCCCATCTACGGAACTCGGCGCGGGCTCGCTCCAGCTCGGCAAGCAGCGCCTGGCTCTGCTCGCGGCGCTGGTTGTCGGCCTGCAACTGGCTGTAGGTATCCAGGTAGGCCTGTTCGCTGGTGGCCAGGCGTTCGCGCTGTTGCCGCAGGTTGTCTTCCAGCGCCTCGCGGTCGGTTTCCGGCCGCTGCCGGCGATGCTGGAGCAGTTGCGCCTGGCGCTCTGCTTCCAGTGTCTGCTGGCGGGTGATCTCCTCTTGCAGTCGCTGCAATTGCTCCCGCCATTGCGTCGCCTGTTCCTCGGAAAGGCCGAGCAGGGCGTCGAGGTGGCTGTCGTCGAGGTTGTCCTGGCGTTCGCGCCAGGCCTGCCAGTCGGCCTGAAGGCGCTGGAACTCATCCTGTTGGCGCTGCCGTTGCTGCTGCAGGTGTTCCAGGGCTTCGGCGAGTCGCAGTTGTTCCTCGCGCAGCGAATCCAGGGGCGCCTGGAGCGTCTCGACGGCGCTCTGCGCCGCTTGCGCGGCGTGCTCCAGCGATAGCTGCCAGTCCTGGGCGCAGGCGTGCTGGCCCAGGTGAGCGCCGAGGCGTCCGTTCAGCTCGGCGAGTTCCGCCTGGGCCCTTTCCTCTGCCTGGCGGGCTTCGTTGCGTTGCTCGTCGCTTTGCTTCAGTTGCCAGCTCGATTCATCGCAGCGCTGCTTGAGCTCCTGCAGACGCTGTTCGACCTGCTGAAGCCGCGCCTGTTGCTGCCGGCGTTGCTCGATGGACTCGCCGAGGGCCTGGAAAGTCCGCAGCGGATCTGCCTGCCAGCGCTGCCAGTGCTCGTCGGAGAGCAATGGACGCAATTGCTGGCTGTCCTCCTCGACCTGCTGCTGCAAATGTTCGTAGCGCTGCCGTTGTTCCGTCAGCGCCTGCTGGCGCTGTTGCAGGATCGTCTCGGCGGCCCGCAGTTCCTGCTGCAATTGCTGGGTCTGGCGCTGGCGGGCGATCAGCCGGTCGAAGTCTCGTTGGCACTGCTGGCGCTGCCCAGCCAGTTCGTCCAGGCGTTGTGCCAGCCACTCCAACTGCGCGGATGGCTGCAGGAGTCGCAGTTCTTCCGGCAGCGTCCATTGGTCCAGTTGCCGATCGAGCGCGGCCAGTTGGCCGGTCAGTTCCTGCTGCTCCTGGCGACGCTGGTTGAGTCTTTCCCGCTGGCTGGAATAGCCCTCGCGCATACCGACCAGGGTCTGTCGCAGCCGCTCGAGGGCCTGCTCGGCGCGGACCTGCTCCTGGTCGTCGTGTTCACCGAGCGCGGCGAGCAGTTGCTCGGACTGGTGATAGGGATGCTCCTGGCTGCCGCAGACCGGACAGGCCTCGCCGTCCACCAGGCCGGCGCGCAGTTGCTCGACGCTGGCGCTGCGGGCCAGACGCTGGCGCTGGAGCAACTCGCGGGTGACCTGCAGGGCCTGCTCCGCCGCCTTCACCTGCTCGGCGCATTGGCTGCCTTGTCGTTTCAGGTCGAGCAATGCCTGCTCCTGCTCGACCATACGCTGGTCGAGTTCGCCCAGGCGTCGAGCCAGGCCGGTGCGTTGGTCGAGGGCCTGTTGCCATTCCTTGTGGAGCGCTTGTTGTCGTTCCAGGCTATCGGTCTGCCGGCGCAATTCGTCCAGGCGTGCCGCCAGGTCGTCCGGCTCGCTGCCATGGAGGGCGGTCCATTGCGCCTGCAAGCGTTCGAGCGGTTCCCCGGCCTGGGCCAGGGATTTTTCCAGCTCGGGGAGCTGCGCCTGGCTTTCGAGCGCGCGCTGGCGACGTTGCACGAAGGCGGCGAGCTGGCCCTGGTGGGTCGCCCAGGCGTCGCCGAGCGCGGCGAGAGCCTGGTTGTCGCGCAATGCCGCCTGCAGTTGCGCCTGTTCCGCGACATGGCGCTGCTGCTCCATATCCAGTTGCCGAGCGGCGTCGCTTTGCTGGGCGTGGCGCTGGTTCGATTGCCGATGGAGTTCCTGTCGCTCGGCCAGCGTTCGCTCCAGGCGCCTGGCCTCGCTCTCCAGCTGGAAAGCCTCGCGCAACGGCGCCTGGGCCTGACGCAGATGGTTGTCGGCCTGGGCCTGGCGCTCGCGCGCCTCCTGCACGCGGGCCTGCAATCCTTGCAAGCGCTCGGCGCCCGCGGCTTGCTGCTCGGTGCGCTGCCGCTGCTGCTGCTCGGAGTGCCGGAGTTCCTGCTCGAGTTGCTTCAGGCGTTCGATCAGTCCGCGAACCGGAGCCAGGCGCTCCAGCCATTGCAGGGTTTCCCGCTCCGTCGCCAGGGCGTCCCAGGCCTGCCTGGCCTCGGCCAGTTGGCCTTGTGCGTGCTCGCAGGATTGCAGCAGCCGCTGCTCCTCGGTGAACCATTGTTGCTGGCCTTCCAGGTGCTGCAGGGCCTGTTGCTCCTGGAGACGCGCCTGGGCGTGGGATTCCAGCGTCGCCTCGAGCCCGGCCCGGGCCTGCTCGGCCAGCGGCAGGCTGCCTTCCAGGCGTTGCTCGAGTTGCTTGCGCTGCTCGTCGGCCTGGCTGGCGCGCTGATAGGCGGCTTTGCTCAATTGGCTGTACAGGCCGGTGTCGGTGAGTTTCTCCAGCAATGCGCCGCGGTCGTTGTCGCTGGCCTTGAGGAAGGCGCTGAATTCGCTCTGGGCCAGCAGCACGGCGCGAGTGAACTGGGCGAAATTGAGGCCGAGCTTCTGCTCCAGCTGTTCGCGGAACTCGCTTTTCTTGTTCGCTGCCAGCATTTGCTGGGTCTCCAGGTCCTGGAGGCTCTGCTGGCTCTTTTGCAAGGCGCCGTCCGCCTTGTCCCGGGAGCGCCGGGTTTCCCAGCGGGCGCGATAGCGGTGGCCGTCGATGCCGACGAAATCCACTTCGGCGTAGCCGCTGGCGCAACCGCGACGCAGCAGGTTGCGTTCGTCGTTGCTGGACAGCTCGTTCCGGCCATCGGGAACCTTGCTGCTGGCCGAAGTGCTTTCCAGCCGCGGCGTGCTGCCGAACAGGGCCAGGCACAGGGCGTCCAGTACGGTGCTCTTGCCGGCGCCGGTCGGGCCGGTGATGGCGAACAGGCCGGCGCTGGACAGCGGTTCGCGGGTGAAGTCGATTTCCTGCTCGCCAGCGAGGGAGGCAAGGTTCTTCAGGCGGATGGCGAGAATCTTCATGGAGCGGCTTATTTCCCCGGGGGCTCTTCGGTGGCCAGTTCGACGCTTTGCAGCAGGCTGGCGAAGTCATCCAGCGCCTGCGCATCCGGGCCGGAGCCATAGGCGCTTTCCCAGGCGCGGCTGAACAGTTCCTGGGGGTTGAGTTGGTCGAGCCCAAGCAGCGGCGCCTGTTCTTCGTCGCGGCGCTGGTATTCGCTGGCGATGCGCACCAGGCGACAAGCCTTGCCCTGCAAGGCGCTCTCGACCTGCTGGCGCAGGTCTGGTTGCGGCTGATCCAGCATGACGCGGACTTCCAGCCAGGGCCGCTGTTCGTTCAGCAGGTCGGCCTCGGCCAGTTCGCCGATTTGATCGAGCACCTCGCCAAGAGGCGCGGGGCCGATGCGCAACAGTTCCACCGCGCGTGGCACCAGGAGACTCTGTACATCCTTCAGGCGCTCACCTTCCAGGGTGACGAGGAGGACCTGGTGGCGATAGTTCACTTCGGCGAAGGACAGCGGCAGCGGCGAGCCGCTATAGCGAATGCGCTCCTGTCCGGCGACTTTCTGTGGCTTGTGCAGATGACCGAGGGCTACGTAGGCGATCTGCTCCGGAAACAGGCTGGCGGGCAGCGCTTCGACGTTGCCGATGATCAGGTTTCGCTCGGAGTCTTCGGAAACCGAGCCGCCGGCCATGTGTGCGTGGCTGACGGCGACCAGTGCCTGTCCCGGTGTGCGACGGGCGTGCGCGGCGGCAACCAGGCGTTCGTGCACCTGGCGGATACCGGCCAGGTAATCGTCGCCGAGCCCGCCTCCGGTGACTTCGGCGGGACGCAGGAAGGGCAGGGCCAGGCACCAGGCGGCGACCTGGCCATCCGCGTCGTGCAGGGGCAGCAGCAGGCGACCGCTATCGAGGCTTTCGTCTATCCAGCCGATTCGGCCGATGGCATGGGCGTTCAGTCGTTTCATCAGCGGAGCGGGCAGTTCGATGCGCGCGCCGGAGTCGTGGTTGCCTGCGATCATCACGATCTCCAGCCGCGGCAGCCGTCGATGGGCGCTGACGATGAAGTCGTAGAGGCGCTCCTGGGCTTTGAGCGGTGGATTGATCGTGTCGAAGATATCGCCCGCGATCAGCAGGACATCGGCGCGCTGCTCTTCCAGCTGGCGTAGCAGCCAGTCGAGGAAGCGCGCGTGTTCATGATCGCGGTCCTGGCCGTGCAGGGTCTGACCCAGGTGCCAGTCGGAGGTATGTATGAGGCGCATGGAACACTCGTCGAAAGCGGCGGAGCCGTGGCTCGCATTCCTTATATGAGGCAACAGAAGGAGAGGGCGGGGCAAGCCAGCCTATAAAGGAGGAATGGAGCGTCCTCTGGGCTTCCTGACCTTTGGGTTAAAAAGTTTCAAATAAGTGTTGACGCCAATTTCTATCTCCCTATAATGCGCACCACTCCCGGCGACGACGAAGAGTAAATGCTTGAAAATCAAGGATTTACGGATTCTCCCCTAGGGGTGGTGAAGCGCTCCGGCAGGTTGTTCGCCGCAGCGGTTCGGTCCCGAAAGGGGCTCGAAACGAAGCTTCATCGAGGTGCTTGACAGCGAATTTGAACGCTGTAGAATGCGCCTCCCGCTGACCGGAAGATGGTTTGAAGGTCGGCGCAAGCGGTTGAGTAGAAAAGAAAATTTTCGAAAATAACGCTTGACGGAACGAGAGGTTGCTGTAGAATGCGCGGCCTCGGTTGAGACGAAAGCCTTGACCAACTGCTCTTTAACAAGTCGAATCAAGCAATTCGTGTGGGTGCTTGTGATGTAAGACTGGTGATCGCAAGATTATCAGCAACGCAAGTAACACTCGTGAATTCGAGAGTTTTATCTCTTTTTAAGAGAATGCGATTGCTGAGCCAAGTTTAGGGTTTTCTCAAAACCCAAGCAGTATTGAACTGAAGAGTTTGATCATGGCTCAGATTGAACGCTGGCGGCAGGCCTAACACATGCAAGTCGAGCGGATGAAGGGAGCTTGCTCCTGGATTCAGCGGCGGACGGGTGAGTAATGCCTAGGAATCTGCCTGGTAGTGGGGGATAACGTCCGGAAACGGGCGCTAATACCGCATACGTCCTGAGGGAGAAAGTGGGGGATCTTCGGACCTCACGCTATCAGATGAGCCTAGGTCGGATTAGCTAGTTGGTGGGGTAAAGGCCTACCAAGGCGACGATCCGTAACTGGTCTGAGAGGATGATCAGTCACACTGGAACTGAGACACGGTCCAGACTCCTACGGGAGGCAGCAGTGGGGAATATTGGACAATGGGCGAAAGCCTGATCCAGCCATGCCGCGTGTGTGAAGAAGGTCTTCGGATTGTAAAGCACTTTAAGTTGGGAGGAAGGGCAGTAAGTTAATACCTTGCTGTTTTGACGTTACCAACAGAATAAGCACCGGCTAACTTCGTGCCAGCAGCCGCGGTAATACGAAGGGTGCAAGCGTTAATCGGAATTACTGGGCGTAAAGCGCGCGTAGGTGGTTCAGCAAGTTGGATGTGAAATCCCCGGGCTCAACCTGGGAACTGCATCCAAAACTACTGAGCTAGAGTACGGTAGAGGGTGGTGGAATTTCCTGTGTAGCGGTGAAATGCGTAGATATAGGAAGGAACACCAGTGGCGAAGGCGACCACCTGGACTGATACTGACACTGAGGTGCGAAAGCGTGGGGAGCAAACAGGATTAGATACCCTGGTAGTCCACGCCGTAAACGATGTCGACTAGCCGTTGGGATCCTTGAGATCTTAGTGGCGCAGCTAACGCGATAAGTCGACCGCCTGGGGAGTACGGCCGCAAGGTTAAAACTCAAATGAATTGACGGGGGCCCGCACAAGCGGTGGAGCATGTGGTTTAATTCGAAGCAACGCGAAGAACCTTACCTGGCCTTGACATGCTGAGAACTTTCCAGAGATGGATTGGTGCCTTCGGGAACTCAGACACAGGTGCTGCATGGCTGTCGTCAGCTCGTGTCGTGAGATGTTGGGTTAAGTCCCGTAACGAGCGCAACCCTTGTCCTTAGTTACCAGCACCTCGGGTGGGCACTCTAAGGAGACTGCCGGTGACAAACCGGAGGAAGGTGGGGATGACGTCAAGTCATCATGGCCCTTACGGCCAGGGCTACACACGTGCTACAATGGTCGGTACAAAGGGTTGCCAAGCCGCGAGGTGGAGCTAATCCCATAAAACCGATCGTAGTCCGGATCGCAGTCTGCAACTCGACTGCGTGAAGTCGGAATCGCTAGTAATCGTGAATCAGAATGTCACGGTGAATACGTTCCCGGGCCTTGTACACACCGCCCGTCACACCATGGGAGTGGGTTGCTCCAGAAGTAGCTAGTCTAACCGCAAGGGGGACGGTTACCACGGAGTGATTCATGACTGGGGTGAAGTCGTAACAAGGTAGCCGTAGGGGAACCTGCGGCTGGATCACCTCCTTAATCGAAGATCTCAGCTTCTTCATAAGCTCCCACACGAATTGCTTGATTCACTGGTTAGACGATTGGGTCTGTAGCTCAGTTGGTTAGAGCGCACCCCTGATAAGGGTGAGGTCGGCAGTTCGAATCTGCCCAGACCCACCAATTGTTGGTGTGCTGCGTGATCCGATACGGGGCCATAGCTCAGCTGGGAGAGCGCCTGCTTTGCACGCAGGAGGTCAGGAGTTCGATCCTCCTTGGCTCCACCATCCAAACAATCGTCGAAAGCTCAGAAATGAATGTTCGTGAATGAACATTGATTTCTGGTCTTTGCACCAGAACTGTTCTTTAAAAATTCGGGTATGTGATAGAAGTAAGACTGAATGATCTCTTTCACTGGTGATCATTCAAGTCAAGGTAAAATTTGCGAGTTCAAGCGCGAATTTTCGGCGAATGTCGTCTTCACAGTATAACCAGATTGCTTGGGGTTATATGGTCAAGTGAAGAAGCGCATACGGTGGATGCCTTGGCAGTCAGAGGCGATGAAAGACGTGGTAGCCTGCGAAAAGCTTCGGGGAGTCGGCAAACAGACTTTGATCCGGAGATCTCTGAATGGGGGAACCCACCTAGGATAACCTAGGTATCTTGTACTGAATCCATAGGTGCAAGAGGCGAACCAGGGGAACTGAAACATCTAAGTACCCTGAGGAAAAGAAATCAACCGAGATTCCCTTAGTAGTGGCGAGCGAACGGGGATTAGCCCTTAAGCTTCATTGATTTTAGCGGAACGCTCTGGAAAGTGCGGCCATAGTGGGTGATAGCCCCGTACGCGAAAGGATCTTTGAAGTGAAATCGAGTAGGACGGAGCACGAGAAACTTTGTCTGAACATGGGGGGACCATCCTCCAAGGCTAAATACTACTGACTGACCGATAGTGAACCAGTACCGTGAGGGAAAGGCGAAAAGAACCCCGGAGAGGGGAGTGAAATAGAACCTGAAACCGTATGCGTACAAGCAGTGGGAGCCTACTTGTTAGGTGACTGCGTACCTTTTGTATAATGGGTCAGCGACTTATATTCAGTGGCAAGCTTAACCGTATAGGGTAGGCGTAGCGAAAGCGAGTCTTAATAGGGCGTTTAGTCGCTGGGTATAGACCCGAAACCGGGCGATCTATCCATGAGCAGGTTGAAGGTTAGGTAACACTGACTGGAGGACCGAACCCACTCCCGTTGAAAAGGTAGGGGATGACTTGTGGATCGGAGTGAAAGGCTAATCAAGCTCGGAGATAGCTGGTTCTCCTCGAAAGCTATTTAGGTAGCGCCTCATGTATCACTCTGGGGGGTAGAGCACTGTTTCGGCTAGGGGGTCATCCCGACTTACCAAACCGATGCAAACTCCGAATACCCAGAAGTGCCGAGCATGGGAGACACACGGCGGGTGCTAACGTCCGTCGTGAAAAGGGAAACAACCCAGACCGCCAGCTAAGGTCCCAAAGTTGTGGTTAAGTGGTAAACGATGTGGGAAGGCTTAGACAGCTAGGAGGTTGGCTTAGAAGCAGCCACCCTTTAAAGAAAGCGTAATAGCTCACTAGTCGAGTCGGCCTGCGCGGAAGATGTAACGGGGCTCAAACCACACACCGAAGCTGCGGGTGTCACGTAAGTGACGCGGTAGAGGAGCGTTCTGTAAGCCTGTGAAGGTGAGTTGAGAAGCTTGCTGGAGGTATCAGAAGTGCGAATGCTGACATGAGTAACGACAATGGGTGTGAAAAACACCCACGCCGAAAGACCAAGGGTTCCTGCGCAACGTTAATCGACGCAGGGTTAGTCGGTTCCTAAGGCGAGGCTGAAAAGCGTAGTCGATGGGAAACAGGTTAATATTCCTGTACTTCTGGTTACTGCGATGGAGGGACGGAGAAGGCTAGGCCAGCTTGGCGTTGGTTGTCCAAGTTTAAGGTGGTAGGCTGAAATCTTAGGTAAATCCGGGGTTTCAAGGCCGAGAGCTGATGACGAGTCGTCTTTTAGATGACGAAGTGGTTGATGCCATGCTTCCAAGAAAAGCTTCTAAGCTTCAGGTAACCAGGAACCGTACCCCAAACCGACACAGGTGGTCGGGTAGAGAATACCAAGGCGCTTGAGAGAACTCGGGTGAAGGAACTAGGCAAAATGGCACCGTAACTTCGGGAGAAGGTGCGCCGGCTAGGGTGAAGGATTTACTCCGTAAGCTCTGGCTGGTCGAAGATACCAGGCCGCTGCGACTGTTTATTAAAAACACAGCACTCTGCAAACACGAAAGTGGACGTATAGGGTGTGACGCCTGCCCGGTGCCGGAAGGTTAATTGATGGGGTTAGCGCAAGCGAAGCTCTTGATCGAAGCCCCGGTAAACGGCGGCCGTAACTATAACGGTCCTAAGGTAGCGAAATTCCTTGTCGGGTAAGTTCCGACCTGCACGAATGGCGTAACGATGGCGGCGCTGTCTCCACCCGAGACTCAGTGAAATTGAAATCGCTGTGAAGATGCAGTGTATCCGCGGCTAGACGGAAAGACCCCGTGAACCTTTACTGTAGCTTTGCACTGGACTTTGAGCCTGCTTGTGTAGGATAGGTGGGAGGCTTTGAAGCGTGGACGCCAGTTCGCGTGGAGCCATCCTTGAAATACCACCCTGGCATGCTTGAGGTTCTAACTCTGGTCCGTAATCCGGATCGAGGACAGTGTATGGTGGGCAGTTTGACTGGGGCGGTCTCCTCCTAAAGAGTAACGGAGGAGTACGAAGGTGCGCTCAGACCGGTCGGAAATCGGTCGTAGAGTATAAAGGCAAAAGCGCGCTTGACTGCGAGACAGACACGTCGAGCAGGTACGAAAGTAGGTCTTAGTGATCCGGTGGTTCTGTATGGAAGGGCCATCGCTCAACGGATAAAAGGTACTCCGGGGATAACAGGCTGATACCGCCCAAGAGTTCATATCGACGGCGGTGTTTGGCACCTCGATGTCGGCTCATCACATCCTGGGGCTGAAGCCGGTCCCAAGGGTATGGCTGTTCGCCATTTAAAGTGGTACGCGAGCTGGGTTTAGAACGTCGTGAGACAGTTCGGTCCCTATCTGCCGTGGACGTTTGAGATTTGAGAGGGGCTGCTCCTAGTACGAGAGGACCGGAGTGGACGAACCTCTGGTGTTCCGGTTGTCACGCCAGTGGCATTGCCGGGTAGCTATGTTCGGAAAAGATAACCGCTGAAAGCATCTAAGCGGGAAACTTGCCTCAAGATGAGATCTCACTGGGAACTTGATTCCCCTGAAGGGCCGTCGAAGACTACGACGTTGATAGGCTGGGTGTGTAAGCGTTGTGAGGCGTTGAGCTAACCAGTACTAATTGCCCGTGAGGCTTGACCATATAACACCCAAACAATCTGATGATTGTGTGTTGTAAGGTGAAGTCGACGAACCGAAAGTTCGCATGAACCGCAAACACCTTGAAATCACATACCTGAATTCGGATAAACGTAAGCCCAAGCGAACGGATATCCAACCGAATTGCTTGACGATCATAGAGCGTTGGAACCACCTGATCCCTTCCCGAACTCAGAAGTGAAACGACGCATCGCCGATGGTAGTGTGGGGTCTCCCCATGTGAGAGTAGGTCATCGTCAAGCTCCTATCCCAAAACCCCTGGTTAGCGATGACCAGGGGTTTTGCTTTTGCGCGCGGAAAAAGGCGTGCTTCCTGTTCACCTTGCCGAACCCCTCCTGGCATGTCCTCTTTCGCGTCTAGCGTAGCGAGAGACCGGGCGGATCCGCATGGCGCTGGCGCTCTTGCGTTCGCCGTACCGATCCCGATCCGCGAGTTAGAGCCTCGCTTCGAGGAGAAAGACAAAAGGTGGCTTCCGATGAAGGGAATCGCTTGACTTACTGTATGAATAAACAGTATCTTGAGCGCTCCCCCCTTCGTGGCCATCCCTGTTGGCCATCCCAAGGCAGCTCGTCTCTCGAGCTGCCTTTTTCTTTGTCTCAATGGAAATCCCGGCTGCGGACGTCCAGGCCGGTGAGTAGAGGGCTCAGGTCATGCAGGCGCCCGGCGATGACGTGGCGCACCTCGCCGGAGGACTCCAGGATGCCCTCCACCTGCAGCAGCCGGGACTCGAGGAATGGCCGCCTCTGCCGTTCGGCAAGGTCGTGTCGGACCACCACGTTGACCATGCCGAACTCGTCTTCCAGGGTGATGAAGGTGATGCCGCTGGCGGTCTGTGGGCGCTGCCGGCCGACCACCAGGCCGGCGACCCGTATCGGTCGCCCATGTCCCAGTTTCGCCAGTTCGCGGGAGTCGCGGCAGCGGCGGGCCTTGAGCTTTCCACGCAAGAGTTTCAGCGGATGCGGGCCGAGGGTGGTGCCGAGGAGAGCGTAATCGCTCAGCAGTTCCTCGCCGCGCGAAGGCAGTGGCAGGCTGACCGTGCTCTCTTCGATGACGGTCCCTTCGGCGAACAGCGGCAATTGCGGCTCGACGCTGGCGACGGCCCAGCGCGCCTTGTGCCGGTGTCCGGCGAGACCGCGCAGGGCGCCGGCATCGGCCAGCAACTCCAGGGCCCGGGCGTCGAGCCTGGCGCGTCGGCCAAGATCGTGCACGTCGAGGAACGGTTGGGCCTCCCGGACCTGCTCGATACGCCTGGCATCCTCCTCGCGAAAGCCTCGGATCATCCGCAGGCCAAGGCGTATGGCCGGTTGCGCCTGGCCGAACGGCTCCAGGCTGCAATCCCAACCGCTGTGGCGGACATCCACCGGGCGTGTCTGCAGGGCGTGGCGGCGGGCGTCCTGGAGCAACTGGTCGGGGCTGTAGAAGCCCATCGGCCAACTGTTTATCAAGGCGCAGGCGAAGGCCGCCGGCTCGTGACGTTTCAGCCAACTGCTGGCGTAGGTGAGCAGGGCGAAGCTGGCGGCGTGGGATTCAGGGAAACCGTAGCTGCCGAAGCCTTTGATCTGCTCGAAGATGCGCGCTGCGAAGTCGGCCTCGTAGCCGTTGGCGAGCATGCCCCGGGTCAGCCGCTCGCGGTGGTGTTCCAGGCCGCCATGACGCTTCCAGGCGGCCATCGAGCGACGCAGTTCGTCCGCCTCGCCCGGTGTGTAGTCGGCGGCGACGATCGCCAGTTCCATGACCTGTTCCTGGAACAACGGGACGCCCAGGGTTCGTTCGAAGACTTCCTCCAGTTCGGCTGACGGATAGGCCACCGGCTCTTCTCCGTTTCGCCGGCGCAGATAAGGATGCACCATGTCGCCCTGGATCGGCCCTGGGCGGACGATGGCGACCTGGATCACCAGGTCGTAGAACTTCTGCGGGCGCAGGCGTGGCAGCATGGCCATCTGGGCGCGCGACTCGATCTGGAACACGCCGATGGTATCGGCGCGGCTGATCATTTCGTAGGTAGCCGGGTCTTCGCTCGGGATACTGGCGATGCTCAACCGCTTGCCGCCGCGCAGCGCGTGGATCAGGTCGAAGCTGCGGCGCAGGGCGCTGAGCATGCCCAGGGCGAGGACGTCGACCTTGAGCAGGCCGACCGCGTCGAGATCGTCCTTGTCCCACTGGATCACCGTGCGTTCGGCCATGCTCGCATTCTCCACCGGGACCAGGGTGTCCAATGGCTGCTCGGAGATGACGAAGCCGCCGGGGTGCTGCGAGAGGTGGCGCGGAAAACCGATCAACTCGCCGGTCAGGGCCAGCACCCGGCGCAGGATCGGACTCTGCGGATCGAAGCCGGCCTCTTCCAGGCGTTCGGCGCTGGGGGCCTGGTCGCTCCAGCGGCCGCAGCAGTTGGCCAGGACGTCGACCTGCTCGGGCGGCAGACCCAGGGCCTTGGCTACGTCGCGCACCGCGCCGGCGCCGTGGTAGGTGCTGACCACCGCGGTCAGCGCCGCGCGCTGGCGTCCGTAGCGTGTGAAAACGTACTGGATGACCTCCTCGCGGCGCTCGTGTTCGAAATCCACGTCGATGTCCGGTGGTTCGTTGCGCTCGCGGGAAAGGAAGCGCTCGAACAGCAGGTTGGTCCGGTCCGGGTCCAACTCAGTGATGCCGAGGGCGAAGCACACTGCTGAATTGGCCGCCGAGCCGCGGCCCTGGCAAAGGATTTCTCGGCCCCGGGCGAAGGCGACGATGTCCTGCACGGTGAGGAAATAGCTTTCATAGCCCAGTTCGGCGATCAGCTCGAGTTCTCTCTCGATCTGCTTGCGGACCTTGGCGCTCGCGCCGTTCGGCCAGCGCCTGGCGATGCCCTGTTCGGTGAGATGGCGGAGCCATGACGCCGGGTCGTGTCCGGCCGGTACCAATTCGCGTGGATACTGGTATTTCAGCTGTTCCAGATCGAACCGGCAGCGTTCGGCGATCTTCAGGGTTTCCGCCAGCAGGGCTTGCGGGTAGATCCCCAGCAGGGCCTCCAGGGTACGCAGGTGGCGTTCCCCGTTGGGGAAGAGATAGGCGCCGGCCTCGCTGACCGGCAGATGGTTGCGGATCGCTGTCATGCAGTCCTGCAGGGCTCGCCTGCCGCGGGCGTGCATGTGGACGTCGCCGCAGGCCACGGGCGGTAGCCGGAGATGCGAGGCGAGCGCGAGCAGTTTGTCCAGGCGGGCATCGTCATCGGCGCCGCGATGCAACTCGACGCCCAGCCAAAGGCGCTGGGGGAAGCGTTCGCGGAGCCAGGCAGCCTGCTCGTCCTCATGGTCGTTCGGCAACCAGATCGCCAACAGGCCGGCGAGCGGCTGTTGCAGGTCTTCGCGCAGCAGCCGGTAGTGGCCCTTGTCGGCTTGTCGCCGGCCGCGGGTGATGAGGCGACAGAGGTTCTGGTAGCCCTCCAGGTCCTCCGCCAGGAGGACCAGCTTGGGCCCCTGTTCGAGGCGGATTTCGCTGCCGACGATCAGTTGTACCTGATGCTCCCGCGCCGCCTGCCAGGCCCGCACGATACCGGCCAGGCTGCATTCGTCGGTGATCGCCAGGGCCCGATAGCCCAGGCGCGCTGCACGGGCGAAGAGTTCCGCGGCGCTGGAGGCGCCGCGCTGGAAACTGAAGTTGGACAGGCAATGCAGTTCGGCGTAGGCGCTCATGCGAACCAGCCATGCAGCCACAGCGGCCCTTCGCTGCCGACCTCGCGATAGACCCAGGCACGTTGTCCGCTGCGGGTTTCCACCAGATAATAGTCGCGGCGGATGTCTTCGCCATCCCACCAGCCCGACTCGATCCGCTCCGGGCCGGCCAGCACGGTGGGCAAGGCCTCGCCGAGGGGGCGTGGCTCCGCCAGCAGCCAGCCGGGGCGGAGGCCGCAGGCTGCCGGCGATTGCGCCCTGTCGCAGCTGTGCGGCCGCCAGCTTCGCTCCGGACGGTGTTCGGCGACGGCGCTCAGGCCCTGTACCGCCTCGTCGCCCAGCCGCGCGCGCAGGCGTTCCCGCAACTGTTCCCAGCCGAGATACTGCTGTGGGCGCTCGTCGAACAGTTCGCGGTGCTGCGGCGTGAAAGGAGGCAGCTCGCGGGCCTCCAGGCGCACGGCATGCACGGGGGCGGGCAGTTGCAGCTGTTCGAGACGGCCGCGGGTCAGTTCGAAGAGCATGGCCGCCTCGCGTTCGGCGCTGAGCAGGCCGACCGTGACCTGGCTGTCGGCGCGCCCGTGATGCTCCAGATGCAGGGTGAAGCGCTGCACGCCGCTGTCGCGTCCGGCGAGAAAGGCGGCGAGATCGGCGCTCAGCCGTCGCAGGGGGAAGAGCAGGGCCTGGTGCGATTCCACGTCGAAATTGAGTTCGATGCGCAGGTCGAAGGTGTCCGGCGGCCGGTAGTGCTCCAGCGCCAGCGGGCTGCGGCCGCAGAGGCGGTCGATGTGCAACAGCAGTTCGGCCGGGAAGCGACGGGCCAGGGCGGCGCGCGGCAACTCGAGGACCTGGCGCAGATGGCGCAGTCCCATGCGTCCGAGGGCGACGGCCAGCTCCCGCGAGAGTCCCAGGCGGTCCAGCGGAAGGGCGGACAACTGGCGTTGCAGCGCTGTCTCGTCCTCGATGGCCAGGCCGTCGTGGCTGTTCGCCAGGACCCTCGCCGCCACCGGGTTCGGCGCCAGGCACAGGCGATGGCGGAAGCCCAGCGCCGTGAGTTCCTTGCGCAAGCGGGCCTCGAAGCGTGGCCAGGGGCCGAACAGGGCAAGGCTGGACTGCACTTCCAGCAGCAGCGCGCGCGGATAGTGCAGGCTGACCTGCGAGCTGAAACCGTAGGCCCAGGCGGCGAGGAAGGCCTGCCAGCGCTCCACGGCGGCGAGGTCGTATTCCGCCGTGGCGAAGTCCCGGCTCAGGGCCTGGGCGGCGATCAGCGATTGACCGGGCCTCAGGCCGAGCGCGCGTGCCGCTGGGTTGACCGCCTGCAACTGCCGGCGCTGCGCTGGGCCGCCGAGCAGCGCCAGCGGTGCGTCGGGATTGCTCCGTTGACGCAGCGCGCTGTCCATGGCCAGTTGCGGCAGGAGAATGCAAGCCCAGAGCATGGCCGCCTCATTGCCAGGCGCTGGCTGGCAGGGCGGTCGCCGGCGCGAGGCCGCCCCGGCACTTGAGGATGCGCAGGCGTGGGGGGCGGGTTTCGATGCATAGGCGTAGCGCTGCCGGCGAAGGGTTGACCGCTTCGCGCAGGGGACGATAGGCGAAACCCAGGGCCTGACCGCTTTCGGCGGCAACCTGGAGGCGGCGCAGGGCGCGGTCGTCGGCCTGTTGCGGCCAACACAGCACAGCGGCGCAACTGCCCGAGCGCAGGCACTGTTCGGCAGCCCACAAGGCGTCGCGTCCGCTGGCCTGCAAGAGGACCAGGTGGCGCAGGTCGACCGCGGCGGCCAGCCAGGCCTGCGGATAGGGTACGTAGGGTGCGCCGACCAGTACGACGCGACGTTGCGCCTGGGTCAGGCGAGCGAGGGTCGGCATCAGTAGTTGCAGTTCGCCGACACCGTCGCGGGCATGGAGGATTTCGCTCAGGGCATGCTCCGGCCAACCGCCGCCGGGCAGCAGTGCGTCCAGGCGCGCATGCCCGGTGGGCAGGGAAGCGCCGGCCGGCACGGCGGACTGGCCTTTCCAGATCCTACGTGCGTCGAGCAGAGCACTCAGCGCTATGCCATTGCCTCGTCCGGCGACGGCTGCGGGTGGGGTGATGTCGGCTACGGATGAAAGGGAGGCCAAGGAAATAACTCGAACACTGTATGTAAATACAGTATTTGCTGTAGTCCTTTTCTGGTCAATGGCAGTCGGTCGGCATCCTTTCCTGTGACATTGAGATTCAATAACGAATATAATTGAGAATCGTTATTGATCCTGGGCACGCTATGTCGGCCCAGTGCGTTCCGTCCCTCGAAAGGAATTCCCCTATGGATACCCTGGCCCCTGAATCCACTCGGCAAAACCTGCGTTCGCAACGCCTCAACCTGCTGACCAACGAGCCGCACCAGCGCCTGGAGAGCCTGGTGAAGAGCAAGGAACCCTTCGCCAGCCGGGACAATTTCGCCCGCTTCGTCGCCGCCCAGTACCTCTTCCAGCATGACCTGGAGCCGCTTTATCGCAACGAAGCGCTGGCCCGCCTGTTCCCCGGCCTGGCTTCCCGCGCCCGCGACGACGCCGCTCGTGCAGACCTGGCGGACCTCGGCCATCCGGTGCCGGAGGGCGACCAGAGCGTGCGCGAGGCCGACCTGAGCCTGGCCGAGGCACTGGGCTGGCTGTTCGTTTCCGAAGGTTCGAAGCTGGGCGCTGCGTTCCTGTTCAAGAAAGCCGCCGCGCTCGAACTCGACGAGAACTTCGGCGCCCGCCATCTGGCCGAGCCGGAAGGCGGCCGCGCGCAAGGCTGGAAGAGCTTCGTGGCGATCCTCGACGGCATCGAGCTGAACGAGGAAGAAGAGCGCCTGGCCGCCAAGGGCGCCAGCGATGCCTTCAATCGTTTCGGCGACCTGCTGGAGCGCACCTTCGCCTGAGGGCGTTCCTTGTCCATTGATCGGCGGCCAACCTCGCCGACGACGATTGCCCCGGCCTGGTTGCCGGGGTTTTCTGTCTTGCGCCGCCGGCCAGGAACGCGGACCTGCGGAGGCCCTTAGCGAGGCGGCCGCTGCGCTTCCACTGAGTTGCCGAACGAGGTGCCCAGGCGAATGCGCGTCGCCGATTGGTTGTACAGGCCGAGCTGGTTTGGCGGACGCCGGACGATGGCGGCGGAATCCAGCTCCTGTTCGCGGCGGGCCCTGGCCGCGCTGTCAGGATCGGTCATCTGCTGGCTCAGGCATTCATAGGACAAAGCCTGGTAGCCGTTGACCTCGGTGTTGATGCAGTTCGCCGGCGGCGTCGGCTCGTCGGCCAGGGTGGCGTTCATGGCCAGGCCCAGGATCAGGGCCGGCAGAACCTGCGATGAACGGTGCATGGCGATTCTCCCGCGCTGGGATGGTGGTTTCCCGCTTATACGGCAATCGGTGAAAACATGTCACCGCAGGTACCGTCACACCACAGTCACACAGTGCCATCAGGATGTCCCTCCTGGGTGATGGCCATCTGGCCTGAACCGGGTAGTTCGGACTGGAATCCGTTGATGTCGATCCTCGGGGTGGCAAGGTCGTGCGCAGTGTCGTTGCTCGGTCTCGGCATGCTGCTGCCGGCGTCCGGCGCCGTGCCGGGCGATGGCGGCAGGCCGCCGTTGCGCCTGGCGGTGCACGCGTTCGATATTCCTCCGCAGAGCCTGGCATCGGCGCTGGTGACCTACAGCGGGGTGACGGGAATGGCGGTTCTGGTGGATGGCGAGCTGGCCCGTGGACGGCGCTCGGCCCGCTTGCAGGGGCGCTTCACCGCCAGCGACGCCCTGACCCGACTGCTCGGCGGAACCGGCCTGATGGCGCGCTACACCAGCCAGGAAGCGTTCACCCTGCTGCCGGCGCAGGCCGTCAGGAATGCTGCGCCGCTGCCGGCAGAGATGCCGAAGGTCGAGCAGCCGCTGGATCGCCGCTACGCGGGAGCGGTCCAGGCGGCGCTGGAAGAACAGTTGTGCCGCTCGCCGCGCACTCGTCCGGGTACCTATCGCGCGGTGCTGCAACTCTGGATCGGTCGCTTCGGCGAGGTTCGCCACAGTCGCCTGCTCGGCTCGACCGGCGACCCGCAGCGGGACAGCGCCCTGGTGGAAAGCCTGCGCGGCGTGCGGGTGATGCAGGCGACGCCCGCTACGCTGGCCCAGCCGCTGACCATCCTGTTGCTGCCGAAGACGACGGGCAAGGCCATGGAATGCAAGCTGACGGAGGGAATGGGAGGGTCATGAGCGATTCGCGGCAAAGCGCGATGGTGAAGCTGTTCCTCGCCTCCTACGACGACTTCAAGGCGCGCCTGAAACGGCGCCTGGGCTCCGAGGACCTGGCGTGCGACGTGCTGCACGAAACCTACCTGAGAGTCGACCGGCTGGATGATGCCCTGGAGGTCAAGAAGCCCCAGGCCTACCTGTTCCGTATTGCCCTGAACATTGCCGCCGACCGCCGCGAGGGCGACGCCCGCCTGCTCACCGGGGAGGAGGTGGCGGAGCTGTTGCAGGTGGCCGACGAAGGCCTCGACCCGGAGCGCATCGTCGGCGGTCACGCCGAGATCCGTCGCCTGCTGGAGGCGCTTTGCGAACTGCCGGCGCGGCGTCGGCAGATTCTCATCGCCTCGCGCCTGGAAGAGACGCCGCATGCGGAAATCTCCCGTCGCTTCGGCATTTCCACCCGCACCGTGGAGAAGGAACTCAAGGCCGCCCTGTGGTTCTGCGCGGAGCGCCTGGAAAGAAAAGTCATCCAGAGGTTCGGTCCCGGGGCCGGAAAACCGTCATAAGCATAAGCAGGTGGAAAACCGCCGCCATATCCATCCCATGAGCCATTCCGGTGTCCGTACAGCACAGTCATGACAGCCTCAGACTCCGCCGCCGATGAAACCGGCGACCTTCGCCACGAAGCGCACGCCTGGGTGATCAGCCTGACCTCCGGACGCGTCACCCAGGGCGACGCGCGGGCCTTCCGCCAGTGGTGTGCGCGCAGCCCGCAACACCTGCGAGCGTTCGTCGAGGCGCGCGATCTCTGGCAGGCACTCGGCAGTGCCGCCGCTCTGCCGCTGGAGCCGCCGGCCGTGGCGCAGATCGCGCCGAGGCGTTTCGGTCGTCGCTGGTTCGTCGGCGGTGCGCTGGCCGCCTCGGTGGCGTTGTTCGTCTTGCGCCCGTCGCTGCTCGACCATGGCCTGGGCGGCGCCGACTATGTCACGGCGGTCGGCGAGCAACGCCAGGTGCAGGTGAGCGGCGAGACGCGGATCGAGATGAACACCCGCACCCGCCTGAACGTGCGGCGCAATCAAGAGCAGCAGGAAACCATCGAACTGCTCGGCGGCGAGGCCGAGATCATCGCCAGCCACCCGCCGCAGAGCAGCCTGCGGGTGATGGCCGGGAGCGCCTGGCTGAGCGCCAGCCGGGCCCGCTTCAACGTGCGCAGCAGCGGTGACGTCTGCGTGGTGACCTGCCTGGAGGGCAGCGTGCGGCTCGAACACCTCGGCCAGCGCCTGGACCTCCAGGCCGGCCAGCAGCTGACCTTCGACGAGCGACGCAACGGTCCGCCGGTGCCTTTCGACGTTGCCGAGGTGATGGCCTGGCGCGAGCGCATGCTGGTGTTCAACGACGTACCGTTGGCCACGGTGATCGACGAAATCAACCGCTACCGTCCCGGCATGCTCCTGCTGCTGGACAAGGCCCTTGGCCGACGCCGGGTCCAGGCCCGTTTCAGCCTCGATCAACTGGCCGACGTGGCGACCCTGATCCGCGATGCCTATGGCATCGAGGTCACCCGCCTGCCGGGCGGGGTGGTGCTGCTCGGCTGAGCCACCGCTTCATTGCAGGGCCACCACCCGTCGATAGCGCTCCACGCCGTTGCGGGTGACCCGCGACAGGCTGATCTCCAGTCCGCTGGCGCGGACTTTGCTGCGTGCCGGCAGGCGCGTCCAGCCCTTTCCCGGCACCCAGGCACGGATCTCGAACCGACTCACGTCGTCCAGCACAGCCACCCGCTCCGCCAGCGGCGGCAACGGCAGGCGGTCGCCGCTGGGCGAGGCGGCGCGGTAGAGGATCTTGCCCTGTCGCCACCAGCGCACGCGCTGCAGCGGCGCGCCTGGCTCGGTACTGGCGCGGACGATGTCCAGGCGCAATGGGATCTCGCTCAGGCGCTTCAGTGCGAGTCCGGGCGGCAGGCTGTCGCCGGCCCGGATCGGCTCGTCGCCGATGGGCAGGCCGGTCTCCTCCCGGATGGCGCTGTGCAGGGCGATGTCGCGCTCCAGCTGGTTCAGCGCGCGCAGTAGCGCGGCGCCCTGCTCGGTGCTGTCCTCCAGGTGCGCGCTGGCCCGGGCGATGCTGTCCAGGCCGCGCCAGGCCATCAGGCTGACGATGGCCATGAGCATGATCGCGACCATCACCTCGATCAGGGTGAAGCCGGCTTGCCGGCGCCGCGTCGTCGCGCGTTCAGTGTACCCGGACATGGCCGTTCGCCTCGCGCAGCACGGTGACGCTGTGTTGGCCGTCGGAGAGCGTTATCCGCAACGGCGCGCCGATCCATTCGACGTCCAGCAACACCGGCCGCGGCGGGCGCACGCTGACCCGCAGCGGCGCGGCCTGCCAGTCGCGCGCGCGCAATTCGGTGTCGGCGGCGAAGGCGTCGGTCTTGCCGCGATAGGCCTGCGGGCTGAAGCGATAGCCCTTGGCGCTGGGCTGCCAGAGGATCGGCGTACCGCGTACCCGTGCTTCGCCCTGGGCTATTTCCAGCAACCGCGCCAGGCGCGCGGCATCCTGGCGCAGCAGACCCGTCGGGTCGGGGCGGGCGCTCAGGCTGATGGCCGCCGTGGCGATGCCGACGATTACCAGCACCACCATCAGTTCGATCAGGGTGAAACCGCCTTGCCGGGGTCGCCTCACCGGATGCCGCTCCGCGAAGAGAGAGGTTTCCAGAGTGCCCGACGAAGATGATCGGCGTGTGAAACATAACGGAGAGAATTCCGCGCTAGGCTGGTGCCGGGGCGCCGTTCGTGGCGCCCGTCGCCCATACGCCAGGAGAGCCCCGCCATGCCGGCCATGCCCCGTATCGATCCGCCCCGCCTGGTCCAGTTCGCCGCCGTGCTGGCGATCCTCGCCGGCCTGCTGTTCTGGGGCTATCTGTTGCTGGCGCCGATTCCCGGCGTGGTCCAGGCCGAGGTCGCCGACGTTCCGCCGCCCAGCGGCGAGGACGCCGCTCAACGCTGGTTCGCGGCGCCTTCCGGTGAGGTCGAGGTGCAACTGGCGGGATTGATCAGCGGTGGTCCCGCGGCGATCGCCATCCTCTCGGTGAACGGCGCGCCGGCCCAGGCCTATCGCGAGGGCGAGGTCCTGGCACGTGCGGCGAAGGTGCGGCGGATCGAGGCCGACGCGGTGCTCATCGAGCAGAACGGCGAGGTTCGCCGGGTGCCCATGCAGCGGCTCGCCGAACCGCCGCCGCTGGCTACCCTCAAGCGCGGTTGAGATCACCGGGAGCGGCTCAGCAGGGTGTTCAGGCGCGCCAGCGGCACCGCCTGTTCGCGCTGCGTGCGCACACGGATTTCCACCCAGAGTAGCGCGGGGTCGTCGGTGGCCTCGACGCGTTGTTCGCAGTACAACCGCAGGCGGCCCTGGGAGCATTCGAAATCGCTGTTTCCCGGAGCCGCGCCGACGCCCAGGCGTAGCTCGGCGAGCCGGCTCTCCGCTGCCAGCAGGGCCAGCGACTTGTCGCGCAACAGACCGTTGCCGTCGGTCATCAGGCCCACCGCGCGGATCGCTGCGGCCAGGGCGATGGCGACGATGGCCAGCGCGACCAGCACTTCGATCAGGGTGAAACCGCGGGAAGACAGGCGCGTGGACATCGCGGGAAGGTCGGCGAAAGGGGACCTCCAGGCTAGCCGGGAAATCTGACCGATCCCTGACAAAAGCTCGGGAGGGCGCTCCCGCGAGCCATCCCCGGCGCCTGCCGGAAAGCCCGGCTCCAGGGCCTTGCGGGCGCCTCCGGAAGAGCGGCGCACCCGAGGATTTTCAATATCGTTGACATATCTTCCTGAAACAATCCGCGGCGAATCGAACCATGCCGAGGAGTGTCGAGATGGATGTCGTGCAGTTCAGCTCCAGCCCGAAAGGACATCGGGGACAGCGGGGCTTCACCCTGATCGAGATCATGGTGGTGGTGGTGATCCTCGGCATCCTCGCCGCGATGGTGGTGCCCAAGGTGCTCGACCGTCCCGACCAGGCCCGTGCCACCGCGGCGCGCCAGGACATCTCCGGGCTGATGCAGGCGCTCAAGCTCTACCGCCTCGACCAGGGCCGCTATCCGAGCCAGGCGCAGGGCTTGAAGGTGCTCGCGGAGCGCCCTGCCGATGCCTCGGCGAGCAACTGGCGCTCGTACCTGGAGCGCCTGCCCAACGACCCCTGGGGCAAGCCCTACCAGTACCTGAATCCCGGCGTGAACGGCGAGATCGACGTGTTCTCCCTCGGCGCCGACGGGCAGCCGGGCGGCGAGGGCATCAACGCCGACATCGGCTCCTGGCAGCTCTGAACGCGCCATGAACGGTCATCGCCAGCGCGGCATGGCGATCATCAGCGCGCTGCTGATCGTCACCGTGGTCGCGGTCATAGCCGCCGGCCTGATCGCCCGCCAGAGCGCATTCATCCGCGCCCTGGAAAGCGAGCAGCTACGCATCCAGGCCGGATGGATGCTGCGCGGTGGCCTGGAATGGAGCCGCCAGTTGCTGCTCGAGGACAGCCGCCGCGACCCGCTGACCCGCCTCGACCAGCGCTGGGCGCAACCGATGCGTGGCTTGCGTCTGAGCAGCGCCGAATTGCCGTTCAACGGCCAACTGGAAGACGAGCAGGGCAAGTTCAACCTGCGCAACCTGTTGGTCGACCAGCGCCCCGATCTCCAGGAGCGAGCGAACTTCGAACGCCTCGCCGGTCTGCTCGGCGTGCGCCCGAAGGAGACGCGGCTGATCGTCGAGCGGGTACTCGATTCCTATGCACGGCTGCCCGCCGAAGCGCCGCCGGCCGAGACGCAACCCGCAGGCTTCGACAGCGGCCGCGAGACTTCGCCGGGCGCCGTGTTGCGTGCGCTTCCGGCGCGCATGCCGGCGCTCAGGCGTCTCGACGACCTGGCCCGGCTCGGCATTCCGCCGGCGACCCTGGAACGCCTGCGGCCCTACGTCACCATCCTGCCCGAAACCACCTGGATCAACGGCAACACCGCGCGCGCCGAAGTGCTCGCCGCCTGTGTCCCCGGCCTCGGGCTGGACCAGGCGCGGCGGGTGCTCGGCGAGCGCGACCGGGGCCGCTGGTTCCTCAATCGCGGCGACTTCGTCAACCGCCTGAACATGCCGCAATTGCAGGCGCAGTCGGTGAAGGTCGGGATCACCAGCGACTGGTTCCTGCTCACCGCCTATGCTCGGCGCGACCGGCAAGAGGTGCGCCTGCAAGCCCTGGTGCAGCGCAAGGCCGGTGAAAGCACGGCGGTCAACTGGGTGAGGGTGGGCTCATGAAAGCCACCTGGCGTTGCCTGCTGCCGCCGCTGAGCGAGTTCGCCGAGGCGGCGCCGCTGCATTGCCTGCGCCTGGATGCGCGCGGCGCGGTGCAGGAACGAATCGAGGCCTCGCTCGCGGAACTGGCGCGGCGACGCCAGGGGTTGCCGGTGGCGCTGTTCCTGCATCCGCGCGATTGCCGCCTGGTCAGTCTCGAACTGCCGGCGCTGCCTGCGGCGAAGCTCGCCGCCGCGGTGAACTGCGCGGCCGAGGCGCTGGTCCTCGGCGATCCGGCGCAGCTACGCCTGGCCCACGGCCCGCGCGGCGCCGACGGGCGCCTGACCTTGGGGTGGTTGGAGGCGTCGGCGCTGGCCTCGCTGGAGCAGGCCGTGCAGCGGCTGCGGCTCGACGTGCGGGAGGTGCAGGCCGCGCCGTTCCTCCTGCCGTTGCGCGATGACGCTTGGGTGGCCGGCGAGTGGGACGGCCATCTGCTGTTGCGCCGCTCGCTGAGCGACGCTGCGGTCCATCCCTTGCCGGAGCAGGGCCTCGCTGAGGTCCCGCAGGAGTTGCGACTGTTCTGGCTGGGCGAGCGACCGGCGTGGGGCTCCGCAGCCCTGGAGCGGGCCGAGGCGCTGGACGAAGCGCTGCGCTGGAGCGGGCCCGCCAGTCCGTGGGGATTGGCGCTGAAAGCGCCGGCGACGAGCGCCGGCAACGGCACCTGGAAGATGCCCCTGGTCTGCGCAGCCCTGGCCTTGCTGGTGTGGGTCGCCGGCCTGAACCTGTACGCTGGGCAATTGGCCGGGCAGGGCCAGTCCTTGCAACGGCAGAGCAGTCAACGCGTGCAGCAGGCCTTCCCGGAACTGCCGGTGGTGCTCGATCCGCTGCGCCAGGCTCGCGAGCGACGCGACGCCTATCTGGCCGGCAAGGCCGATGGCGATGCCGTACCGGGGCTGGCCGCGCTGCTGCATGGCGCCGGCGAGGCGATGCCGTTCCTCGCCGGACGCCTGCAACGACTGGATTACCACGCCGGCGAACTGGACCTGGAGCTGCTGCCGGGACCGCCAGGCGGCGATGCCGCTGCCTGGCAGGGCGAGTTGGGCAAGCACGGGTTGCAGGCCGATGCCTCCGACAAGGGCTGGCAGGTGCGCGCCATGGAAGCGCCGCCAGCGCCGGCCGCTGGCGCGGCAGACAGTGGCACTGCCGAGGCGGCTGCCGATGAAGATGAATAAGCGCCTGGCGGGCCTACTGAATACCCCGGCGCAGCGCTGGAGTCCCCTGCTGCTGCGGCTGCAGGCCTACTGGCGGCAACTGGCGCCGCGCGAGCGCAAGATTCTCGCCGGCGGTGGCCTGGCGCTATGCCTGGCGCTGGCCTGGCAAGTGTTCATCGATCCGCCGCTGGCGCGGATCGAGCATTGGCAAGCCGAGCTGCCGCGCCTGCGTGCGCAGGCCGCGGCGGTGGACGGCGTGTTGCGCGAGGTCGAGGCGTTGCGCGGTCCGACCCTGAGCGGTACGGCGGACGCCGAGGCGATCCGTCGCAGCCTGCGCGATCAGGGACTCGACGGTTTCCAACTGGACGCCCCGCAACCGGGCCAATGGCAACTGGACTTCGCCAGCGTGTCCGGCGAGGCCTTGCTGCGCTGGCTGGCGCGCAGCCCGGCGGCGTTGCGCCTGAGCGTCAGCGAGGCGCAGGTGACGCGTCTCGACGCTCCTTCCGAGGAGCGCTCCGGCTCTTCGAACGAGCTGTCCGGCGGGCTGGTGTCCGCCTCGATCCATTTGCAGTCGACTTCCGCTCCCAAGGATTCCCCATGAGGCAATCAGCTTTCCACCATGCCCGGCGTCGTTGGCCTGTACTGGGCGTGGCGCTGGGCGCGCTACTGGTCGCGGCGTGTAGCGAGACGCCGAAGGTCCCCGGCGTGCCCCCGGCCGACGAGGAAGTCGGTCGGCCGCTGAGCAGTGTCCGCTCCGGTGCGCCGTTGCGCAGCGCCGACGTCCGCGAGCGGCCCCAGGCCGAGCAGGCCCGCCGCGCGCTGAGTGCCGGGCGCGGCGTAGCGCGCTCCGGTGGCGTGGCTCCGGTCTCAGCGACAGCGGCCGAACTCGGCGAGCAGCCGGTCAGCCTGAATTTCGTCGATACCGAGGTGGAAGCGGTGGTGCGCGCGCTGTCGCGCGCCACCGGCCGGCAGTTCCTGGTCGACCCGCGGGTGAAGGGCAAGCTGACCCTGGTTTCCGAAGGCCAGGTGCCGGCGCGCACCGCCTACCGCATGCTCACCAGCGCCCTGCGCATGCAGGGCTTCAGCGTGGTCGACGTCGACGGGGTCAGCCAGGTGGTGCCGGAGGCCGACGCCAAGCTGCTCGGCGGGCCGGTCTACGGCGCCGACCGGCCGGCGGCCAACGGCATGGTCACGCGGACCTTCCGCCTGCGCTACGAGAACGCGGTGAACCTGATCCCGGTACTGCGCCCGATCGTCGCGCAGAACAACCCGATCAATGCCTATCCGGGGAACAACACCGTGGTGGTCACCGACTACGCGGAAAACCTCGACCGGGTCGCCGGGATCATCGCCAGCATCGACATCCCCAGCGCCAGCGACACCGACGTGGTGCCGATCCAGAACGGCATCGCGGTGGACATCGCCAGCACCGTCTCCGAACTGCTCGACAGCCAGGGCAGCGGCGGCGCCGAGCAGGGCCAGAAGACCGTGGTGCTCGCCGACCCACGCTCCAACAGCATCGTGATCCGCTCGCCGAGCCCCGAGCGCACGCAATTGGCGCGCGACCTGATCGGCAAGCTGGACAGCGTGCAAAGCAATCCCGGCAACCTCCATGTGGTCTACTTGCGCAACGCCCAGGCGACCCGCCTGGCCCAGGCCCTGCGCGGGCTGATCACCGGCGACAGCGGCGGCGAGGGCAACGAGGGCGACCAGCAGCGCGCGCGCCTGAGCGGCGGCGGCATGCTCGGTGGCGGCAACAGCGGTACTGGTAGCCAGGGCCTGGGGAGCAGCGGCAATACCACGGGCAGCGGTTCCAGCGGGTTGGGCGGCAGCAACCGCAGCGGCGGCGCCTATGGTGCGATGGGCAGCGGCCAGGGCGGCGCCGGACCCGGTGCGATGGGCGAGGAGAACTCGGCGTTCTCCGCCGGCGGGGTCACCGTACAGGCCGACGCCACCACCAACACCCTGCTGATTTCCGCACCCGAGCCGTTGTACCGCAACCTCCGCGAAGTCATCGACCTGCTCGACCAGCGCCGCGCCCAGGTGGTGATCGAAAGCCTGATCGTCGAGGTCAGCGAAGACGACTCCAGCGAGTTCGGCATCCAGTGGCAGGCCGGCAACCTCGGCGGCAACGGCGTGTTCGGCGGGGTCAACTTCGGCCAGTCGGCGCTGAACACGGCCGGCAAGAACACCATCGACGTGTTGCCCAAGGGGCTCAACATCGGCCTGGTGGATGGCACCGTGGACATCCCCGGGATCGGCAAGATCCTCGACCTCAAGGTGCTCGCCCGGGCGCTGAAGAGCCGCGGCGGCACCAACGTCCTGTCGACCCCGAACCTGCTGACCCTGGACAACGAGTCGGCGAGCATCATGGTCGGCCAGACCATACCCTTCGTCAGCGGCCAGTACGTCACCGACGGCGGCGGTACCAGCAACAACCCGTTCCAGACCATCCAGCGCGAGGACGTCGGCCTGAAGCTGAACATCCGTCCGCAGATCTCCGAGGGCGGCACGGTCAAGCTCGACGTCTACCAAGAGGTCAGCAGCGTCGACGAGCGCGCCAGCACCGCCGCCGGGGTGGTCACCAACAAGCGCGCGATCGATACCAGCATCCTCCTCGACGACGGCCAGATCATGGTCCTCGGCGGCCTGTTGCAGGACAACGTGCAGGACAACACCGACGGCGTTCCCGGACTCTCCAGCCTCCCCGGCGTCGGCTCGCTGTTCCGCTACCAGAAGCGCTCGCGGACCAAGACCAACCTGATGGTCTTCCTGCGTCCCTACATCGTCCGCGACGCCGCCGCCGGGCGCAGCATCACCCTCAACCGCTACGACTTCATCCGCCGCGCCCAGCAGCGCGTGCAGCCGCGCCACGACTGGAGCGTCGGCGACATGCAGGCTCCGGTGCTGCCGCCGGCGCAGCAGGGCATCCCGCAGGCCGCCTACGACTTACGCCCGAGCCCGCGGCCGCTGCGCGCGGTACCGCTGGGCGAGGCGGCGCCGCTATGAGCCTGCTGCCCTACGCCTGGGCCAAGGCGCAGCGCGCCTTGCTGCGGCCGGGCGAGCATGGCGCGACCCTGCTGGTCAGCCCGCGCACGCCCGGCTGGGCGATCAGCGAGGTGCGCCAGCGGCATGAGTTGGCCAGCCTGGAGAGCGTCCTCGACGACGAACTCGACACCCTGCTGGCCAGCGCCTACTCCGATACCGGCAGCGCCGCGGCGGTGGTCGGCGCGGCGGAGAGCGAGGTCGACCTCGACCGCCTGATGGACGATATCCCCGAGGTCACTGACCTGCTCGACACCCAGGATGGCGCGCCAGTGATCCGCATGATCAACGCGCTGCTGACCCAGGCGGCGCGCGATGAGGCCAGCGACATCCACATCGAGCCCTTCGAGACCCATTCGGTGGTGCGCTACCGCGTCGACGGCGCCCTGCGCGACGTGGTCGCGCCGCGCAAGGCGCTGCACGCGGCGCTGGTGTCGCGGATCAAGATCATGGCGCAGCTGGATATCGCCGAGAAACGCCTGCCCCAGGATGGCCGCATCGCCTTGCGGGTAGCCGGGCGGCCGATCGACATTCGCGTCTCCACCGTGCCCACCGGCCACGGCGAACGGGTGGTGATGCGCCTGCTCGACAAGCAGGCCGGGCGCCTGAGGCTGGAGACCCTGGGCATGGCCCCGGGCGTGCTGGCGCCGCTGGACAACCTGATCCGCCAGCCGCACGGCATCGTGCTGGTCACCGGGCCCACCGGCAGCGGCAAGACCACCACCCTCTACGCCGCCCTGGCGCGGCTCGACGCCAGCACCAGCAACATCCTCACCGTCGAGGACCCGGTGGAGTACGACCTGCCGGGGATCAGCCAGATCCAGGTCAACGCGCGCATCGACATGACCTTCGCCGTAGCCCTGCGGGCGATCCTCCGGCAGGACCCGGACATCATCATGATCGGCGAGATCCGCGACCTGGAGACCGCGCAGATCGCCGTGCAGGCCTCGCTCACCGGGCACCTGGTGCTGGCCACGCTGCACACCAACGACGCGGTGTCGGCAGTGACGCGGCTGGTGGACATGGGCGTCGAGCCGTTCCTGCTCGCCTCGTCGATGCTTGGCGTACTCGCCCAGCGCCTGGTGCGGCGCCTGTGCACGCATTGCCGGGTCGAAGAGGACGGCGGCTGGCGCGCGGTCGGCTGCCCGGCCTGCAACCAGACCGGCTACAGCGGGCGCACCGGCATCCACGAACTGTTCGTGATCGACGACGAGATCCGCCGCCTGGTTCACCAGGGCCGCGCCGAGCAGGATCTTCGCGAAGCCGCCCGCGCCGCCGGCATGCGCAGCATGCGCGAGGACGGCGAGCGCTGGATCGCCAGCGGCTCCACCACCCTGGAGGAAATCCTCCGCGTGACCCGGGACGCCTGATGCAGACCTTCCGCTACGAAGCAGCCGACGCCCAGGGCCGGATCGAGACCGGCACCCTGGAGGCGGACAGCCAGCGTGGCGCCCTCGGCCAACTGCGCGCCCGCGGCCTGACCCCGCTGGAGGTCCGCGAACAGGCTGGCGGCGGGGCCGGGCAAGGGGCGGGCGCGCTGTTCGCCCCGCGCCTGTCCGACGGCGACCTGGCCTGGGCCACCCGCCAGCTGGCCAGCCTGCTGGCCGCCAGCCTGCCGCTGGAGGCGGCGCTGAGCGCCACCCTCGACCAGGCCGAGCGCAAGCACATCGCCCAGACCCTGAGCGCCGTGCGCAGCGACGTGCGCGGCGGCATGCGCCTGGCCGACGCCCTTGCCGCACGGCCGCGGGACTTCCCGGAAATCTACCGGGCGCTGGTGGCGGCGGGCGAGGAGTCCGGCGACCTGGCCCAGGTGATGGAGCGCCTGGCCGACTACATCGAGGAACGCAACGCCCTGCGCGGCAAGATCCTCACCGCGTTCATCTACCCGGCGGTGGTCGGCGTGGTCTCCATCGGCATCGTCATCTTCCTCCTCGGCTACGTGGTGCCGCAGGTGGTCAGCGCCTTCTCCCAGGCGCGCCAGGACCTGCCGGCGCTGACCCGGGCGATGCTCCAGGCCAGCGACTTCGTGCGCGCCTGGGGCTGGCTCTGCGCCGGCGCCATCGGTGGCGCTTACTGGGGCTGGCGCTTGTACCTGCGCGACCCGCAGGCGCGGCTCGGCTGGCACCGGCGAGTGCTGCGCCTGCCTCTGCTCGGACGCTTCGTGCTCGGGGTGAATACCGCGCGCTTCGCCTCCACCCTGGCGATCCTCGGCAGCGCTGGCGTACCGCTGCTGCGCGCGCTCGATGCGGCGCGCCAGACGCTGGCCAACGACTGCCTCGCGCAGGCGGTGGAGGAGGCCACCGCGCAGGTTCGCGAAGGTGTCTCGCTGGCCTCGGCGCTGCGCACGCGGCAGGTGTTCCCGCCGATCCTCACCCACCTGATCGCCAGCGGCGAGAAGACCGGTGCGCTGCCGCCGATGCTCGACCGCGCGGCGCAGACCCTGTCGCGCGACATCGAGCGCCGCGCCATGGGCATGACCGCGTTGCTCGAGCCGCTGATGATCGTGGTCATGGGCGGGGTGGTGCTGACCATCGTGATGGCGGTGCTGATGCCGATCATCGAGATGAACCAACTGGTCCAGTAGTCCGTGCCTGAACAAGCCCTTCCCGTGCTGGGCGATTAACCGCTCGCGGTTATCCGCCGTGGGGATGGGGCGTCTCAGCAGTCTTCCGAAGAGAGGTATCGGCGGATAACGCCGCTGGCGTAATCCGCCCTACGGGAGGGGCCTGTGCAAGCAGGCCTTCCTCTCGCTGTCATCAACCCGTGTGGCCTCTCGCCAGGGCTCGGGTGCATGTTTCAGCGAGGTTGCCCCGAGGGCGCGCCATGGCCGTTGCGGGCCGGCCGCCGGGAGGCGCTCGCGGAACCTCGCAGGTCCCGCGAAAAGGCCCGGCGCAGAGCCTGCGAACACCCGAGGAAAGGCTGCGAAAACAATTCGATGCTCCCGAGATTTTTTCCCCGATCTGTCACCGGAACTTGCGAGTTTTATCCCCAGCGGCCCCTTCGACCGGCTAGGGATGCAAAGCCCGGCAAGCACGGCGCCGCCTCATGCAAGACGACTTCCTCAACGTACCAACACCACGATGAAAGGAGATTCTTCATGTTCAAGCGCTCTCTGATCGCTGCCTCGCTGAGCGTGGCCGCCCTCGTATCCGCCCAAGCCATGGCCGAAATCAACGGCGGTGGCGCCACCCTGCCGCAACAGCTGTACCAGGAGCCCGGCGTCCTGACCGCCGGCTTCGCCGCCTACATCGGCGTAGGCAGCGGCAACGGCAAGGCGGCCTTCCTGAACAACGACTACACCAAGTTCGTCGCCGGCACTACCAACAAGAACGTGCATTGGGCTGGTAGCGACTCCAAACTGAGCAAGACCAACGAAACCAACCCCTATCTGAGCGCCCATGGCTCCGCCTGGGGTCCGCTGATCCAGGTGCCGTCGGTAGCCACTTCGGTCGCTCTGCCGTTCAACAAGTCAGGTAGCAACGCCGTCAACTTCGCAGACGTGAACACCCTTTGCGGTGTCTTCTCCGGCCGTCTGACCGATTGGAGTCAGATTCCTGGCTCGGGCCGTAGCGGCGCCATCACAGTGGTCTACCGTTCCGAGAGCAGCGGCACTACCGAACTGTTCACCCGCTTCCTCAACGCCTCTTGCTCCAGCGCCCTCGAAGGTGGCACCTTCGCCATCACCACCAGCTTCGGTAACAGCTTCTCCGGCGGCCTGCCGGCTGGCGCCGTATCGGCCCAGGGCAGCCAGGCCGTGATGAATACGCTCAACGCCGCCGAAGGCCGCATCACCTATATGAGCCCGGACTTCGCCGCGCCGACGCTGGCCGGCCTCGACGACGCCACCAAGGTCGCCCAGGTGCGCGGCGTATCGCCGGCTCCGGCCAACGTCTCGGCAGCCATCGGTGCCGTTACCCCGCCGACCACCGCACAGCGTTCAGACCCGAACAACTGGGTGCCGGTCTTCGCCGCCACTGCCAGTGCGACCGATCCGAGCGTCCGTCCGTATCCGACCACCGGCTATCCGATCCTCGGCTTCACCAACCTGATCTTCAGCCAGTGCTACGCCGACGCTACCCAGACCCAGCAGGTGCGCGACTTCTTCACCCGTCACTACGGCGCCAGCGTCAACAACGACACTGCGATCACCAACCATCGCTTCGTGCCGCTGCCGGCTTCCTGGAAGCTTGCCGTACGCCAGTCGTTCCTGACCTCCACCAACAACCTGTACATCGGCCATTCCAACGTCTGCAACGGCATCGGCCGTCCGCTCTAAGACGCTCCAGTCCACGGGCGATAGCGGAGACCGGCGGTGCGCAAGCACTGCCGGTTTCTTTTTTCCGGCGCTTAGCCGCTTTCCATGAACTTTCCGTGACAAGACTTCGGCCCGCCCGGTTGCGGGCTGTCTTTCTATAAGGAATGCGCGTTGGCAAGCCGACGCGTCGAGTTGAACACGCCCAAGGAATCTCGCGTCATGCCGTCTCGTCCGTTCGTGCCGTCGTCCCCCGTCACCGTTTCGCTCGATGGCGGCTTGCCGCGGCTGAAACCGCTGGCGCAGATCATCGCCTTGCTCATGGTTGCAGGTGGCGCCCAGGCTTCCCAGCCGTTCAGCGCCGCCTGGTTCGCCGCCAAGGGCGCCCAGCAGAGCGCCGGGGCGGCGCGTCCGGGCGCGCAGTTGCCGGGCATGACGCCACCGCCGCTGGCCCAGCAGCAGAAGGTCAACCAGCAGTTGCAGCGTTCGCTGCAAAACCTCAACAACACCGTGGCGGCCATCGCCGCGCAGCAGGCCGCCCAGGCGGCGGGACGCCAGGCTGCGCTGGCGGCGCCGACGGACATCCCGGACGGCCTGGGCGAGGGCGCCCTGAAAGTGGACGCTTCCCTGCCTTTCGAGCAGGCCTGGCAGAACGCCAAGGCGCCAGTGCAGTCGCAGGCCGACGGGCGTACCACGGTGACGGTAGAGCAGACCGCGGATCGGGCGATCCTCAACTGGGAAACCTTCAACATCGGCCGGCAGACCACCCTGCAGTTCGACCAGCAGAGCAACTGGGCGGTGCTCAACCGGGTCAACGACCCGAGCGCCCGGCCGAGCCAGATCCAGGGCCAGATCAAGGCCGACGGCACGGTGATGGTGGCCAACCGCAACGGTGTGGTGTTCAGCGGCAGCAGCCAGGTCAACGTACGCAACCTGGTGGCTGCCGCCGCCAGCATCAGCGACAGCCAGTTCCGCGAACGCGGCCTGTATTTCGACGCCAACGGCAGCCAGCCGAGCTTCACCGACGCCGCCGGCGCGGTGCGGGTGGAGCAGGGCGCCTTGCTGCAGACCGCCAATCCGGCCAGCTCCACCGCGGCGGGCGGCTACGTGCTGTTGCTCGGCAGCGAGGTGGAGAACGCCGGGCAGATCGTCACGCCCAAGGGCCAGGCCACCCTGGCGGCGGGCGACAGCTTCTACATTCGCCGTGGCGTCGGCACCGATGGCAACCTGCGCTCTACCACCCGCGGCAATGAAGTGGCCACCTCCCTGGCCGCTGACAGCGCCGCCGGCCGGGTGGTCAACCAGGGGCTGATCCAGGCCGCCACCGGCGACATCACCCTGACCGGGCGCCAGGTCCGCCAGGAGGGCGTCGCCCTGTCCAGTAGCTCAACCGACGTGCGCGGCACCATCCACCTGCTCAACTCGGCCAGCGACGCCAGGGGCAGCGTGGTCCTGGGCGAGGGCAGCACCACCGCGGTGCTGGTCGACGCCAGCGGCGCCGGCGCCCTCGACAGCCAGCGCGATGCCGCCCAGCAGGCGCTGGATGGCACCACGCCGACCAACAACGTGATCGGTCGTTTCGACAACCTCAGCCGGGTCGCCGATCGCAGCGAGCAGTCGCGGGTCGAGATCATCAGCGGCGGTAGCGTGGATTTCCAGGGCGGCTCGCTGACCCTGGCCAGCGGCGGCCAGGTGGCGGTCAGCGCGGCGGGCCGGAGCCTGCTGCGCGACGGCGCGCAGGTGGACGTCGCCGGCGCCGTCGGGGTGAAGGTGGCGATGGAAAGCAACAACATCCAGATCAATGTCCAGGGCAACGAGCAGCGCGACGCGCCGGTCAACCGCGACGGCGGCGGACTGGCCAGCAATGATGTCTGGGTCGATGCCCGCGAACTGGTCCTGGTTCCGGCCGGCACCAACGGCTACGCCACCGATCGCTGGTATACCGCCGGCGGCCTGCTGGAACTGGGTGGCTACCTTGGCACGCGCAACCATTCGGCCGGCGAGTGGATGGCCCAGGGCGGCACCCTGACCTTCACCGGCGGCGAACTGGTGAGCCAGCCCGGCTCGACGGTCAACCTCTCCGGCGGGACCCTCGATGTGCAGGGCGGCCTGATCCGGCAGACCTGGCTCAAGGGCAGCGACGGACGTCTCTACGAAATCTCCCGCGCCCCCGGCGACCTGCTCTACGAGGGCATCTACCGCGGCTATGAGGACAGCAGCCCGCGCTGGGGGCAGACGCGCTATTTCTACAATCCGCTGATCGCCCCGCAAAGCCGTTACGAGAGCGGCTACATGGTCGGCCGCGATGCTGGCCGCCTGGTGGTCGGCACCGCTTCGGCGGTGCTCGAGGGCGACCTGCTCGGCAAGGTATTCCAGGGCGAGCGCCAGGTGCGCGCGCCGCAGCCGGGGGCGGATGGCTACCAGCAGGCGCAGAACGCAGTGGCGCGCGGCGCCGAGCTGATCGTGGGCAGCTATACCCCGCGCTACGAAAGTGCCAGCGGCAACGTGCTGTACAACCTTGCGCCGACCCTGCAGCAGGTGCGCCTGGCCGATGGCGGCGAGCCGCTGGCGGCGAACCTGGACCTGGATACCGCGCTGGCCGAGGAACAGCGGGGCGTCCTCCTGCTCGACAGCGAACGGCTGTCGGGTTTCGAGTTGGGGGCGCTGCGCGTGGCCGCCCGTGAGCGGATCGCGGTGGACAATGCCCTGCAGGTCGGCGATGGCGGCGAGATCGTCCTGTACGCGCCCGAGGTCGAGGTGAACGCCGACCTCACGGCGCGCGCCGGCAGTTTGCGCCTGGGCAACGTGCTGGAGCAGGTGGAGGTGGCCCGTGGCGAGCGGATCGATACCTATCTCACCCCCGCCGCCGGCCAACGTGCCGCCCTGACCCTGGGCGATGGCGTGACGCTGGATGCGCGTGGCCTCTGGAGCAACCAGATGCAGGGCGGCGTGGATGCCGACCGAGCTTATCTCGACGGCGGGCGGATTTCCCTGCGTAGCAGCGGCGACCTGTCGCTGGGCGATGGCAGCCGGATCGACGTGTCGTCCGGGGCCGCGCTGCTCGCCGATGGCAAACAGGTGGGCGGCAAGGGCGGCGACCTGACGCTGTCGGCCAACACCGGCTCGGCGGCAGGTGACGGCCGCCTGCAACTGGGCGGTGAACTGGCCGGCCATGGCGTCGCCGGCGCCGGCACCCTGAGCGTCCAGGCGCCGCGGGTGAGCATTGGCGCGGCGGCGCAGGACGGCACCCTGGCGTTGGCCGCCGGGTTCTTCGACAAGGGCTTCGCCAGTTATCAGGTGATCGGCGAGCAGGGACTGGAAGTGGCGGAAGGCGCACAGGTGAAGGTGCTGCGTCCGCTGTACCGTTTCCGCGACGACGCCATCAGCGTCGCCAGCGGCGCCGACCCGCTGCTCGCGCTGGAGCCTTGGCTGACGCCGCTATACGAGGAGCGGCCGGCCGACGGCGAACTGCGCCAGCGTCCCGGCGCCAGCCTGTTCCTGCAGGCCGGCAGCCGCCAGAGTGGTGCCGGGCAGGTGGCCGACAGCGTCCTCGACATCGGTCATGGCAGCCTGCTGGAGGTCGATCCCGGCCAGCGCATCGAGCTGCGCAGCGTCGGCCAGTTGAACGTCGATGGTCGCCTGAACGCCTGGGGCGGCTCGATCGAACTGGGCAGCGTGGCGTTGCCCGATCCGGTGCGCGACCAGGTCGAGAGCGTCGGCCACCAGCGCGCCATCCGCGTTGGCGAGGAGGGTGTGCTCGATGTCGCCGCACGCGCTGCGACCGCGCTGGACTTCCAGGGGCGGCGCTACGGCCAGGCGGTCGATGGTGGCAGCATCGTCATCGGCGGCACGGTCGAACATGCCAGCGGCAAGGCCGATGCCGCCGAACTGTTCATCGACCTGCGCCCGGGAAGCCTGCTGGATGCCTCCGGCACCCAGGCGCTTCTGGACGTGCCCGGAGTCGGCCAGACCCGGGTCAGCAGCGCCGGCGGCAGTATCTCCCTGGCGTCGGCCAATGGCTTGTACCTGGATGGCGACCTGCGCGCCTTCGCCGGCGGGGAAGGTGCCGCCGCCGGCAGCCTGACGCTGGCGCTGGCCACGCCGAACTACCTGACCAGCCTGGCGACCGACCAGGTGCTGCGCCCGCGCGAGCTGATCGTCGGCCAGCAGCGCGAAGCCGCCGGGGAAGGGCGAGACTATGCCTATGCCTATGGCCATGGCCGCCTGGCGGCGAGCCAGGTACAGGATGGCGGGTTCGGTGACCTGACCCTGTTCAGCGACGGCCTGCTGAGTTTCGCCGGCGATCTGGAGCTGTCCCTGGCGCAACGTTTGCGCCTCTACAGCGGGGCATTGGGGCTTGGCGAAGGCGCCGCCGGCGATAGCCGGGTCAGGTTGTCGGCACCGTCCCTGCTGTTGGCGGGAGCATTCGTCAACGAAGCGGCGGAGAACAACGAAACCCAGCCGCTGTCGACCGGCCTGTTCGAGGTTTCCAGGCAACCTAGCGAGGCGCTCTTCGAAGCCAGCGCGCAGGTGCTGGATATCCGCGACAGCCTGGTCTTCGGCTCGCGTGGCAGTTTCCGCGACGCCAGTGGCGGGACGCAGACGATTGACCGGCGTGGCTTCGACCGGGTCGAGCTGTCCAGCACGGGCGACATGCGTTTGCTGGCGGGGAACGCGACGCCCGTAGAGCGCATCAACACCCAGGTGCTCAGTGGCGGCGATCTGCTCATCCGCGCTGCGCAGCTCTATCCGGGCACCGGGGCGGGCGCGCGGATTCTCGCCGGCTACGGCTACCAGGCCGATGGCGCCGCTGTGGCGTTCGACCCGGCGCGCAGCTTGCGTATCGAGCGCAGCGACGCGACGACGCCAGAGCAGCCCCTGGCGGTCTTCGGTCGCTTGTCGCTGGGGGCGGCGAGCGTCGTTCAGGGCGGCGTCGTGCGCGCTCCGTTGGGCTATCTGGAAATCGGCCAGAACGCCGACAAGGTCGAGTTGTTGTCTGGCAGCCTGACCTCGGTCAGCGGCGCCGGCCTGACCTTGCCCTACGGCGGCACGGTAGACGGCCAGGTCTGGCGCTATGCCGGGGAGGAAATCGCCCTGACCGGCGTCGGCGGTAGCTTCAACGAGAGGGGGATAATGGATACCGGGGTCGACCTGGGTGGCCGCTCCGTACGGGTGGCGTCCGGAGCGACGCTGGATCTTTCCGGCGGCGGCGAACTGCTCGGCGCCGGTTTCGTTTCCGGCCGCGGTGGCTCCACCGATGCGCGCTACAACCCGCTGGTGCGTTTCGACGAGGAGGGCCGCTTCGACCTGCCGGGATTGGCCGACAATCCGATCTACGCCATTGTGCCAGGGGTTCAGCGCATCGCGCCGGTGGCCGCCGAAGGCGGCGCCGTCGACCCGCTGGTCGGCCAGCAGATCAGCATCGGTAGCGGCGTGCCCGGCCTGTCGGCGGGAACCTACACCCTGTTGCCGTCGACCTACGCCCTGCTGCCCGGCGCGTACCGGGTCGAACTCAACGGCCAGGCCGGGCTGGGACGGGCAGCGCCCACCCAGCTCATGCGCAGCGGCTCCTGGTCGCTGGCCGGGCAGTTGTCCCTCGCCGGCACCGGGGTGCGCGACGAACTGTTCCGCCAGGTGCTGCTGACCCCGGCGGATGTGCTGCGGCGCCATTCGCAGTACAACGAAACGAGTTACAGCGACTTCGCCATGGCCGATGCTGCTCGCCGTGGCATCCCGCGGCCGATGCTGCCGGTGGATGCGCGCAGCCTGCGCCTTGACCTGCTCGCCGGTGGCGGTGCCGATGCGCTGGCGTTCGACGGCACCGGGCTGTTCCAGGCCGCCAGAGGCGGCTATGGCGGTAGTCTGGTGGTATTGGGCAACAACCAGCGGATCGAGATCGTCGGCGCCGGCGCGCAGGCCAGCGAGGGGTTCCAGGGCGTGACGCTGCGGGCCGACGATCTCAACGCCTTCGGTGCGGCGCGCATGGTGATCGGCTCGACGCCAGCAGTGCTCTACGGGCAAGGCGGCAATTACGTCACCTTCGACATCACCGATGGCGCGCAAAGCATCGTCCTGCGCAATGGCGCCGAACTGGCCGCACCCGAGGTGTTCCTCCTGGCGAATCGGCCGGGGGAGGCGATCAGCCTTGAACAAGGTGCCGCCATTGTCACCCTAGGGCGGGGGGCTGCTGCCTACGATGCACGGGATGGCTTCCTGTATGCGTCGGGAGGGCGTTCCATGCTCGCCCTGTCGAACGGCGTGCTGAACGTCTTGCCACCGGAAGCCGGAACGCCGGACAGTGGTCCCGGCGACATCCTGCTTGGCGTTCCCGCTGCCGATGGTGTGGCCGGCGAAACCCGGCTGTATTCCGAGGGCAGTCTGGTCGCGGCCACCGACAAGCGCTTCGTGCTCGACGGCAGCGTGCGTTACGGCACCCGCAACCTGACCCTGGCGGCGGGCGGCTTCAATGTCGGCGAGCAGGCGCTGCTGGCCGAACTGGCCGAGCGCGGTGTGCTGCCGACCGGGTTGGCGCTCGACCAGCAAGTGCTCGACCGCCTGCTGCAGGGTGATGCGTCGGAGGGCGCGCCGCCCCTGGAGACGCTGGTGCTGAACGCCCGCGACGCGTTCAACTTCTACGGCGACGTCAGCCTCGATTCCTACGATCCGAGCAGCGGTCGCTCCCGCTTGTCGCGCCTGGTGCTGGGCACCCCGGCGATCTATGGCTACGGCGACAGCGACAGCGTCGCCTCGATCCGCACCTCCAACCTGATCTGGAACGGCGCGCAGACGCCGGCCGCCGGGGTCATCACCGGCGGCGCCGGCAGTGGCCAGGGCACGCTGGACATCCGCAGCGAACGCCTGGAGTTCGGCTACGGTCCCTTCAGCCAGCCCAGCGCCATCGACAGTTACCAGCGCCTGGCGCTGGGCTTCGCCACGGTCAACCTGGCGGCCAGCGAGCGGATCACCGCCAACCACAAGGGTAGCCTCGCGGTCTACCAGAGCCAGGGCGAGTATCGGGCTGGTAGCGGCTACGCATACAGCGGCGGCGATCTCAACCTGATCACACCCTTGCTCACCGGCGAGGCCGGCTCGCGCAACAGCCTGCTGGCGGGCGGTGCGTTGCGGGTCAGCGCGGGGGGCGGCGGCGCGGCATCCACCCCGGTCGAACTGGCCAACGGCGCACTGGGCGCCGAACTGGCCCTGGAGGGCGCCAGCCTCCTGCTGGACACCCGCGTCGGCCTGCCCAGCGGCAAGTTGAGCCTGACCGCGCAGGAGGACCTGGAACTGGGCGCCGGCGCCCAGCTCGACCTAGCCGGGCGCGCGCTGCGTTTCGACGACGTGATCCGCTACAGCTGGGGTGGCGAAGTCAACCTGCTGAGCCACGGCGGCAATATCCGCCAGGCCGGCGCTTCGCGCATCGACCTGTCGGCGAGCAACAACCAGGCCGGTAGCCTGACGGCGGTGGCGCTGGACAGCGCGGCCGGCGTGGTCGACCTACAAGGGCAGATCCTGGCGGTGAGCAGCGGCGAATACGACGCTGGCGGCACCCTGGTGCCATACGCCGCGGGCAGCGTCGAGATCCGTGCCCAGCGGCTGGGCGAGGACGGTACGCCAGACAGCCGGTTCGCCGCTCTCAACCAGCGCCTGAATGCCGGTCAGGTGTTCGGTGCGCGCAGTTTCCAGATCAAGCAGGGCGACCTGAACATCGGCAACGACGTCAGGGCCTCGACGATCGAGGTGTCGCTGGATGGTGGCCATCTGAGCGTGAACGGCGTGCTTGACGCCAGCGGCGAGCAGGTCGGCAGTATCCGCCTGGCCGCCAAGCAGGGCCTGAGCATCGGTGGCGAGGCGCTGCTCGATGCCCATGGGCGGCGGCTGCGGGTGGACAGCTACGGCAAGATCATCGATTCGCCGAACCGCGCGCTGATCGAGCTGAACGCCGGAGACGGGCTGCTCAGCCTCGGCGCCGGTGCCCGTATCGACCTGCGCCACGGCACCGAGGCGGCAGCGGGAAGCGCGCCCGGGCAGAACGACGGCGTCGCCCGCGGCACCCTCGACCTGTACGCGCCGCGTCTGGGCGGGGCGACGGCGGGCGATATCGCCATCGACGCCGGTGCGCCGCTGCAGATCCTTGGTGCCCGCGCCATCACCCTCAGTGCCGTGCAGCGCTACGACGACGCGCCGGTCGCCGCTCTGCCGGCGAGCAACGGCCGGCCGTACCAGGAGATCACCCAGGCCTACCTGGATGGCAAGCACCAGCAGAGCGAACTGTTCATGCAGGCGGCGTTGGCCAATAGCGCCCTGCTCGACGGCAAGCTGGCTGGATTGAACAATGCCACCTACGCGGAAGCTTTCCACCTGCGCCCCGGGCTGGAGATCGTCAGCGCCACGGCCGATGGCGACCTGGTGGTGCAGGGCGACCTGGACCTGTCGGGCCATCGCTACGCCAGTCTCAACCCGCGGACGGCGAAAACCTCGGTATACGGCTCCGGCGAGGCCGGTTCGCTGGCGATCCGCGCCGGCGGCGACCTGAACATTTACGGCAGCGTCACCGACGGTTTCGCCCCGCCGCCGGAAACCGACGACGATCAGGGCTGGTTGCTGCTAGCCGGCCAGGATCACCTGGGCGGCGATCGGGTGGTGCCGACGGCTGGCGTGCGGCTGGACGACGACAGCTTCTTCCCGGCCGGCAAGACGCTCAACTTCGAACTGCCGATCAAGGCCATGACCCTGGCCGCCGGTACCCGGCTGCCGGTCGAGGCGGTGCTCAGCCAGCCACTGCAACTGCCGGCGGGAACGGTGCTCGAGGGAGCGTTGCTGGATGCCGCCGGCAACCTGCTCCGGCCGGCCGGCAGCCTGCTTGGCGAGGCTCTGGACCTGCCCGCCGGCACCCGCCTCGGCGCCGGCAGCCGTCTGCCGCTGGCGACGCCCGTGACGGGGATGACCTGGCCGGGCGGCGTGCCGCTGCCCGGCCGCGCCACGCTGGCCAACGACGAAGTCGACGGCGTGCGTCTGGCCGGTGGACTGGCCTTGCGCGCCGGGGCCTTCCTGCCGGCTGGCAGCGATATCCGCCTGCCCGATGGCGCCGCGTCGGTGGACGTACGCCCGGCCGGTGCGGTTTCGCACAATTGGGCCATCGCGCCGATGCTGGCGGCCGGTTCGCAGTCCTGGAGCGTGCGCCTGGTGGCTGGCGCCGATCTGCAGGCGGCCGATCCGCGGCTGACCGATCCGCGTTCCAGCGGGCAGATGCGCCTCGCCGATACGCACTACGGCATGCGGCGCATACCGGCGGCGGGTGGTGGGCTGGTATGGACCCAGGAAGGGGTGGATAACTGGGGCGATCCTAGCCTCAAGCCCGGTGATCCACTGGACCCGGAGGCTTTGGGCTACCCGACCATCTGCGACGATTTCCCGACCTGGTGCGCCGCGAGTTCGGGCGGCATGGTGTGGACCGAGGAAGGGGTGGCAGGATGGGGCGACCCCGGCATCAAGCCGGGCGACCCACTGGACCCGGAGGCTTTGGGCTACCCGACCATCTGTGACGATTTCCCGACCTGGTGCGCTGCGTCCAGCGACGACTATGCGCTGGAAGCCGAACCCTACGCTTCGCGCTTCAGCGTGCTGCGCACCGGCACTGGCGATCTCGACCTGTTCGCCGCCGGCAACCTGCGTATGGATTCGCCATTCGGAGTCTACACCGCCGGTACCGCGAGCGCGGTCGATTCCAGCTACAACCTGGCGCGTGCCAGGGACGGCGGCAGCGTTCTGCGCGATCCGGCGCTGGGCGGTTACGAGCAATGGGTGGACGGCGGCGAACAGAGCCTCTACAGCGCTTGGTACCCGACCCTGGGCGGCAACCTGACGCTGGCGGTCGGTGGCGATCTGCGCGGCGATGTGCTGGGTCGGTTGTCCGGCGCCGTACCCAACGCCGGCTACGACTCGGCGGCCGTCGGCAACTGGCTCTGGCGCCAGGGCAGCGGTTCGACCGCCGGTACGGCCGACCGCACCGCCTGGTGGATCAATTTCGGCACCTATGCGCGCCAGCCGGGCGGCGATGGAGCGGCTGCCGCCACGCAGCAGGTGGGCTTCACCGGCATCGGCACCCTGGGCGGTGGCGATCTGAGCCTGAAGGTCGCGGGCGATGCGGGCGTCATCGAGGCGCGCACGTCCAGCGTTCCGCAGGAAACGTCGCAGCGCAGCCAGGGGCTGGTGCTGGCGGTGGGCGGTAGCGGCCGGGTAGGCGCCGATGGCCAACTGACCCTGAGCGGCGGCGGAGACATGGACGTACGTATCGGCGGTGCGCTCAACCCGTTGACGCCCTTCGATCAGGGCAGTTCACTGTACGGCGCGATGGTCAACCTGCGCGGCAATGCTCAGGTCCGGGCGACGAGCCTGGGTGGTATCGATCTGATCTATGGTCGTCTGGATAGCGATCAGGTTCCGGGCGAACGGCGCGCCTACGATCCCTTCGTCTCGACCCTCGGCCTGGCCAACGGCGGGCCGACGCTGGTGCCGGGCGACGCCACCTTCAGCCTGAACAGCCTGGGTGACCTGGTGCTGCAAGGGGTGGTCGATCCCGGGCGGACGCCGTTGATGAACGGCACCCCCTATACCAGCGCCAGCGGTGTCGAGGGTTACGGCCTGAGCGGTTTCTCGTTGTGGACCGAACGCACGGCGATCGACCTGACATCGGCGGGAGGCAACCTGACCCCGGTTTCCCAAGGTAGGACGGAACAGGACACCGATTCCGCGCTGGTCTATCCGGCGAAGCTGTCGGCCGTGGCGCTGACCGGCAGCCTCTATTATGGCAACGCGACACTCCGCGAAAACGCTCGCAGCGACAGGACCGCGCTGGTCCTGGCGCCGTCGAGTCAGGGCCGTCTCGACCTGCTGGCCGGCGACTCCATCTACGCCGGCGGCTACAGCATCAGCCGTTCCGGCGCCAGCACCGGCAGCCTGGCCACGCCGCTGAATCCGAGCTACCAGGGCTATACCGGGATCACGCGGCAGGTCGACAACCTGTCCAGCGACGGCAGCCGCGCCGACACGAACCACTTCCCGTTGTTCGCCTTCGGCGCCAACAGCGTCTCCGGCGAATGGGGGGCTGCGCTGGAACCGTCGCGCTTCTACGCCCTTGCGGGTGATCTGGTCGGTGTCGACAGTGGCCGGCTGCTGCGCTACACCGGGACCAGCGATGTGCGTTTCGGCCAGTTGCGTTACGAGGGGCATGGTGCGGTGCGCATGATCGCCGGCCGTGACATCGTCAGCAGCGGCACCGGGTTGGGCTCCGAGCGGACCGCGAGCGACAACATGGGGGTCTACGCCAGCAGCGGCAATCTGTTCGTCAATACCTCGGCTACCGACGTGTCGCTGGTGCAGGCGGGGCGCGACATCCTCTACGGCAACTTCAACGTCGCGGGACCGGGCAGCCTGGAGATCAGCGCCGGACGCAACCTGCTGATGAACGACGAGGTGGCGGTCACCAGCCTGGGGGCGGTCGCCGCGGGCGACACGCGCTCCGGCGCCAGCATCGTCCTGCAGGCGGGCGCCAGCCAGGCGGACTACTCCGGCTTCCTCCGGCGTTACCTGGAGCTCGACAACCTGGCGCAGGCAGGAACGCCCCTGGCGGAACAGCCCGGCAAGGTGGTACGGATCTACGAAAACGAATTGATCGAATGGTTGAGCGGGCGTTATGGCTTCAGCGGCGACGCACAGCAGGCGCGGGAGTTCCTCGCCGGCCTCTCGGCGGAGCAGCAGCGGATCTTCGCCCGCGAGGTGTACTTCGCCGAGCTCAAGGCCGGCGGCCGCGAGTACAACGAGGTCGGCGGAGTGCGCCAGGGCAGCTACTTGCGCGGGCGCAACGCGATCGCCGCGCTGTTCCCCGAGCGCGATCCGGCGGGCAATCCGATCAGCTACGAAGGCGATATCGTCATGTACGGCGGTGCCGGCGTGCATACCAACTTCGGTGGCGACATCCAGTTGCTCACCCCGGGTGGGCAGCAGGTATTCGGTATCGAAGGTGAGGCGCCGCCGTCCACCGCCGGTGTGGTGACCCAGGGCGTTGGCAATATCCGTTCCTACGCCCTTAGCAGCATCCTGCTCGGCCAGAGCCGGGTGATGACCACCTTCGGTGGCGATATCCAGATCTGGTCGGCCGAGGGCGACATCAACGCCGGGCGCGGCAGCAAGACCACCGTGGTCTACACCCCGCCGCGGCGCATCTACGACGCCTGGGGCAACGTCAGCCTGTCGCCGCAGGTGCCCAGCACCGGCGCCGGTATCGCCACCCTCAACCCGATTCCCGAAGTGGCGCCGGGCGACATCGACCTGATCGCCCCGCTCGGCACCATCGATGCCGGCGAGGCGGGCATCCGGGTCTCCGGCAACGTCAACGTGGCGGCGCTGCAGGTGGTCAACGCGGCGAACATCCAGACCCAGGGCCAGTCCAGCGGCATTCCGCTGGTGGCTTCGGTGAATACCGGTGCGTTGACCTCCGCCAGCGCCGCGGCGAGTTCCGCGACCCAGGCGGCGGAGGACGTCAGTCGCCAGCAGCAGGCCGCCGCGCGGCAGCGCATGCCGTCGGTGATCACGGTGCAGGTGCTCGGGTTCGGCAACGAGCGCCTGGAGCCTTCGCGCGACGGCGCCAGTCGTTCGCCGGGCTACAACCCGGACAGCGCCGTGCAGGTGCTCGGCGCCGGAGCCCTCGGCGAACAGGCGCGCAGCCAATTGACCGATGAAGAGCGCGGCAACCTGATCCTGTAAGGCACCGCCGCGGAGGCACGATACCCGCCAGGCCCTCCCCACGGAGGGCCTTTTTTTCGGCGAACTTCCGAGGCGCTGGTCGATTCTCGGGTGAATGCCCGTTCGTCCCCGCCGGCGGCGCGCGAACGGCCGGTCGCATGAAGTTTTCATGACAAAAGTTCGGTGGTGCGGCGGGGTCGCCGTCAAACAGGTGTGAATGAGGAAAACGGAATTCAGTGGTGAAAGGCAGGGACGGGAACGAAAGGAATCGGCCATTTCCCGGTTGCGCTGACCGGTTGCTGGAAATGAGCGTGTCGTTCGAGCAAGACGCGTTCCGCTCTGAAACAAGAGAACAGTATCCGCTAACGGCCGTGGTCACACCGGTGAATACGGCGAAGGACGGTGAGTATTGATGGAAAGTTACTCGAAAGTCGGTATGCAGGAACTTGACCAGCGCCTATCGAAGATCGTCGAAGCCGCACGCAAGAAACCGGTATCGGTTTATCGATATGGGGCGCCATGGGTCTGGATAGTGTCCCAGGAAGATTGGCAGGGTGCGCTCAAGGAAGTGTCCAGCTATATACCGCCGGGACATTCCCTGGCGTTGCTGAAACCGCAAATAGAAAGTCTCCTTGGCGAAGAGGCTAAAGTCCTCTCGGCGCTCGCCCGCGAACATGGCATGCAGTTGGCCCCGGAGCCGCTGATCCATGCGCTGCTGCTGCAACTGCTGTACGCGATTCCCAGCGAGCAGCAGTTGTACGAGCAATTGAACTACAACCTGCTGTATCGCTGGTTCGTCGGCCTGGAGATGAAGCAGAAGATCTGGAGTTTTCCGGTTTTCGTCGGCGATATAACCGTCCTGCTGAACAGCGCGGAGGCGGTAAGGATAATAGGCAGGATTATCGGGGAAGTGATTTCCGGGGATCTCATGCAGATGCCGGAGTTCTCCCTGAACTTCGCCTTGTTGCATACATGGCAAGCGCGCCATGGCGGAGCGCGACGGCTGAATATCTAGCGCGAAAGTGAAAATAGAGAAGAACGAAATTTCATAAGGGCGGGGCGCTGTTTTTAACAGGTTGTTCATGCGTCATCGCTAGTTTGTTGTCTTTCATAGAACTGTTCGATGAACGGACTTGTTGCATTAGAACAATAAGTCCCGATGGAACTTCGGGGGACCGTGTGAAGCGTTCGCTGTTCAATTGTGCGCACCCGTTTCGCCAGCGCTGGTCGATCGGTTGCCTGGCTGTCGCATTGTCGTGCGCTTCGCTGGCCGACGAGGCCCCTCCCGCCGCGGCGGGAGCCGAGCCCCAGCGTCTGGTGGACATCAACGAGTACGTGGTACGCGGCAACACCGTGCTGGACAACCGCGCCATCGAGGCGGCGGTGTATCCCTTCCTCGGGCCGCAGCGCAGCCTGGGCGACATCGAGGGGGCGCGCGATGCGCTGCAGGCCGCCTACCAGGAGAAGGGCTACCAGTCGGTCTACGTCGAGCTGCCGGAGCAGCAGGTGAGCGGCGGGGTGGTCTACCTGCAGGTCACCGAGACCGCTGTCGGTCGCGTCCGGGTGGTCGGCGCCAAGCACTATTCGCCGGTGGAGTTGCGCGAGGAAGTGCCGGCCCTGGAGGAGGGCAAGGTACCCGACTTCGCCCAGGTCCAGCGCGAGCTGGCGCAGGTCAACCGCACCCCCGGCCGCCAGGTGCTGCCGATGGTGCGCGAGGGCCAGCGGCCCGGCACTATGGACGTCGACCTGCAGGTGGAAGACAAGAATCCCTGGCACGCCAGCATCGGCCTGAACAACGACTACAGCGCCGACACCCGTCACTTGCGCTCGGTGGTTTCGCTGGGCTACGACAACCTCTGGCAACTCGGCCACGCCATCTCGCTGACCTATTTCACCGCGCCGCAGGACCAGGACAACGCCAAGGTCTGGTCCGGCTCCTACACCGCGCCGCTGAGCCAGCGCTGGAGCGTGCAGCTGTCCGGCTACCAGTCCGACAGCGACGTGGCCACGGTGGGCAGCATGAATGTGGTCGGCCAGGGCCATTCCTATGGCGTCGCGGCGATCTACAGCCTGCCGGTCACCGGCCTCTGGTCGCACTCGTTCTCCTTCGGCGTCGACTTCAAGGACTTCGAGGAACAGACCCGGATCGGCGGCAACAACGACAGGGTGCCGATCAAGTACGCCCCGCTGACCCTCAGCTACAACGGCTTCCGCTACACCGAACGTTCCCAGTTGGCCCTCGGCCTGAGCCTGGTGGCCGGTACCGGCAGTCTCCTCGGCTACGGCGACGACGACGAGGAATTCGACCGCAAGCGTTATCGCGCCAAGTCCGGCTTCGGTGTGCTCAAGGGCGATCTCAACCACACCCTGACCTTCGGCGGCGACTGGCAGGTGGCGACCAAGGCGGCCTTCCAGCTCGCCTCCGGGCCGCTGATCTCCAACGAACAGTTCGCTGCCGGCGGTGCCACCAGCGTGCGTGGCTACCTGGCGGCGGAGAACACCGCCGACGACGGCTACCTGCTCTCCCAGGAATGGCGTACGCCGTCCCTCGGACGCTTCCTCGGCAAGCGCGCCGGCGGCTACGTCAACGACTGGCGCTTCTACGTGTTCGCCGAGGGCGCGCAACTGCGCCTGCAGGATGCGCTGCCCGAGCAGGACGACGACTTCAGCCTGGCCAGCGTCGGCATCGGCACCCGTGCGCAACTCGCCGACTGGCTGTCCGGCAGCCTCGACTGGGCCTTCCCGCTGCTGGAAGGGACGAACACCGACAAACACGACTCGCGCCTGCATTTCAGCGTGCAGGCGAGCTTCTGACGCTGACCCCGGAGTAACCCCACATGTATCGCTTATTGCTGACATCGCTGATCTGCCTGGGCCTGCTGGCCCCGGCCAGCGCCAGTGCCTGGTGGCAGGACGACTGGCAGTACCGCAAGCAGGTCTCGGTCGATACCACCCCGCAAGGCGCGGCGATCAACGAGAGTCTCGGTCGCCTGCCGTTGCTGGTGCGCCTGCATACCGGCAACTTCACCTTCGACGGGGTCAACGAGAACGGCTCGGACATCCGCTTCGTCGCCGCCGACGACAAGACCGTGTTGCGCCACCAGGTCGAGAGCTTCGACCCACTGATGGGCATGGCCCTGATCTGGGTCGACGTGCCGCGGGTGGAGGGTGGCCAGCGCCAGGACATCTGGATGTACTACGGCAACGCCAAGGCGCCGGAGAGCGGCAACGGCCAGTCGGTGTTCGACCCGGACTACACCCTGGTCTATCACTTCGACGGTGCGCCGGGCACTCCGCCGCGGGACTCCACCGCCTACGCCAACAATGCGCAGACCGCCGCCGGCAGTCCGGTGGAGGGCGTCATCGGTCGCTCCGCGCAACTGCTGGGCCAGCCGCTGCTGCTGCCGGCCAGCCCATCGCTGGCGGTGAGCGCCGGTGGCACCTTCAGCTTCAGCGGCTGGGTGCGTCCCGACCAACTGGCCGGCGAACAGGTCCTGCTGTCGCGCCGCGAAGGCGGCAACGCCCTGTTGGTCGGCCTGGCCCAGGGCGCGCCCTTCGTCGAGCTGAACGGTCAGCGCGCTGCCGCCAGCCAGGCCCTGGCGCAGGGGCAATGGCAGCATCTGGCGCTGGTCGCCGACGGTACCCGGCTGGCGCTGTATCTCGGCGGTCGCGAAGTCGCCAGCCTGGCGGCGGCGCTGCCGGCGTTCAGCGGCGCGATCGCCATCGGCGCGGAAGGCCAGGCCGCGCCTGCGGTCGCCACCGAAGCGGCAAGCGGGGAAGGTGAGGCGAGCGCCGCGGCGCCGACCCTGCAACCCTTCCAGGGCGCCATCGACGAGTTGCGCCTGTCGAAGATCGCCCGCCCGGCGGCGCTGCTCCTCGCCGATGCCACCGCCCAGGGCGCCGAGTCGCGCCTGGTGGCCTACGGGGTCGACGAGAAGCAGTCCGGCTTCGGCTTCGGCAAGCTCGGCTTCCTGCTCAACGCAGTGCCGCTGGATGCCTGGGTGATCATCGCGATCCTGGCGCTGATGATGGTCCAGTCGTGGGTCATCATGTACCGCAAGAACCAGAACGTCGGCCGTGTCAGTCGCGCCAACGGGCTGTTCCGCGAGCGCTTCGCCGAGGTCGGCACGCGCCTGGAACTGCTCGCCGACGACCGCGAGCTGGCCGCCCGCCTGCAACACTCCTCGCTGTGGCGCCTGTACCAGGTGGCGGTGAAGGAGATCCGCACCCGCCGCGAGCAGGGCGCCGACACCTCTTCCGTCTCCGCGGCCACCATCGAGGCGATCCGCGCCTCCATGGACGGCGTGCGCACCAAGGAGAACCAGCAGCTCGGCTCGCGCCTGTCGAGCCTGTCCAACGCCATCGCCGGCGGCCCCTACATCGGCCTGCTCGGCACCGTGCTGGGGATCATGGTGGTGTTCCTCGGCACCGCCATGGCCGGCGACGTCAACATCAACGCCATCGCCCCGGGCATGGCCGCCGCCCTGCTGGCCACGGCCATGGGCCTGTTCGTCGCGATCCCCGCGTTGTTCGGCTACAACCGCCTGGTCACGCGGAACAAGGAAGTCAGCGCGGACATGCGGGTGTTCGTCGACGAGTTCGTCACCCGCCTCGCCGAGGTGCATGGCGAAAGCCAGCTCAGCGAAGTGGCCCATCGTCGCAACGGCCAGCCGTTGCCGGCCTGAGGAGAACGCCATGGCTTCCGTGAACAGCAGCCACGACGATGACGACGACGGCGCCGTCGACAGCATCAACATCACCCCGCTGGTGGACGTGCTGATGGTGGTGCTGGTGATGTTCATCCTCACCGCCACCGCCCAGGTCGCCGGGATCCAGATCAACCTGCCGAAGGCCAGTGCCACCGTGGCGCTGTCGCAGCCCAAGACCAAGGCGATCTCGGTGAACGACGCCGGCCAGGTGTTCCTCGACGCCTACCCGGTGACCCTGCCCGAGCTGGAGGACCGCCTGCGTACGGAGAAGGCCCTCAACCCCGACTTCCCGGTAGTGGTCCGCGGCGACGCCACGGTGCAGTACCAGAAGGTCATCGAGGTCCTCGACCTGCTGCGCCGCCTGGAGCTGTCCCAGGTCGGCCTGGTCACCGGCAAACCGACCTGAGGCCCGGGATGAACATGTCCGCCGATCCCAAGCACACCCCCGAGCCGAAAAATGCCGCGCCGCTGTCCATCGACGGCCACCCGGCGAACCCGACCCTGCGCTACCTCAAGTGGGGCCTCGGCGCGCTGCTGCTCGCCGGCCTCGCCTGGCTGGTCTGGGAGTGGGCCAACGACATGAGCGGCGTGCGCCGCGAGGCGCCCAAGGTGCCGGCGATCATCCCGCTGCCGCCGCCGCCTCCGCCGCCGCCGGAAAAACCGCCGGAACCGGAGCAGCCGGTGGAAGAGGAAAAGATCGTCGAGCCGGAACCGCAACCCGAACTGGAGGAGGTCAAGCCGCAGGAGGAAGCGCCGCCGTCGCCGGCCGACGACCTGGCCGACCCGATGCAGATGGATGGTGACGCCCAGTCCGGCTCCGACGCTTTCAACATCGGCGCCGGCAAGGGCGGCGGGATGGCCGGTTCCGGCGGCGGTCGCGCCGGCAACGCCAGCTATAGCCAGTACCTGGCCTACGCCTTCCAGCGCCTGCTGCGGGACAACCCGGAGCTGCGCAACCTGGCGTTCCGCCTGCAGGCGGAGATCTGGCTGAGTTCCTCGGGGGATATCACCCGGGCCGAACTGACCCGCTCCAGCGGCGACCCCGAGACCGACCAGAAGGTGCTGGCCGCGCTGCGCGCCGCCGGCCGCCTGGAAGAACGCCCGCCGGCTTCGCTGACCCTGCCGGTGCGCATCGCCCTGCAGGGCAAGCGGCCGGGATGAGAAGACGCCAACCCAGAACGATTTCCGGCAGGCGACTGCCTTGAAGGACCTTAGGAGCCGTACACAGATGAACGCGAAAGTGAACCGACTGGCGCTGGGGATGGGCGTCATGCTCGCCGCGCTGGCCGGCCAGGCGCAGGCCCAGCCGCCGGCGCCCTCGGAGAACGCCACGATCAACCTGATCCGCCTGCTGGTACAGCAGGGCGTGTTGAAGAAGGAACAGGCCGATGCGCTGGTCAGGCAGGCCGAGGCCGAGGCGTTGCAGGCCCAGCAGGCGCGCCAGGCCGTGGCGCCCGCGGCGGCCGTCGCCGCGGTCCCCGGGGAGGTCCGCGTACCCTATATCCCGCAGGTGGTGCGCGACCAGATCCGCGACGAAGTGAAGGCCGAGGTAATGACCCAGGCCAAGGCGGAGAACTGGGCGCAGCCCAACGCCTTCCCGGACTGGGCCTCGCGCATCAGTTTCGACGGCGACGTGCGCCTGCGCTACGAGTCGCGCTCCTTCGGCAACGGCAACAGCAACCAGATCACCGACTTCGCCGAACTCAACGACGACGGTCCCTATGACGTCAACCCGAATACCAGCTCGGGCCTGCCGCCGCTGCTCAACACCCGCGAGGACCGCGACAGCCTGCTGCGCCTGCGTGCGCGCTTCGGCCTCAAGGCGACGCTGTCGGAAAGCTGGAGCGCCGGCATCCGCATCGGCACCGGTTCGGACAACAACCCGGTGTCGACCACCCAGACCCTCGGCGGCGGCTTCGGCAAGAAGGACCTCTGGCTCGACCAGGGCTACCTGACCTGGAAGCCCAGCGAGCGCCTGAGCCTGACCGGCGGGCGGATCGCCAATCCGTTCCTGTCCACCGACCTGTTGTATTCCAACGACCTCAACTTCGACGGCGTGGCGGCGATCTTCAACCAGCCGCTGAGCCGCGATGTCTCGCTGTTCGGCACGGTTGGCGCGTTCCCCGTGGAGTACAGCTCGGACACCGCCTCGTCGAACGGTTTCGACAAGGAAGACAGCGACAACAAGTGGATGTACGGCGCGCAATTGGGCGCCACCTGGAAGATCAACCCGCAGCACAGCCTTACCGGCGCGCTGGCCTACTACCGCTTCGACGATATCGAAGGGCGGCGTTCCAGCCCCTGCCGGCCCTGGGCCGGGGATCCGGAGTGCGACACCGACGGCAGCCGTCCGACCTTCATGCAGAAGGGCAACACGGTGTTCCTCCTGCGCGACATCGTGCCCAACCCGGCCGACCCGGCGAACACGCCGAACCCGCAGTACGTCGGCCTGGCCTCGGAGTTCAACCTGCTCGACCTGAACCTCGGCTGGGATGCCGAGCTGCCCAACGACTTCAAGCTGCGGGTGGCCGGCAACTACGTGCACAACCTGGGCTACGACGAGGGCGATATGCGCAAGCGCGCCGGCGGTGTGGCGCAGATCGCCAACAACCTCGGCTCCGATGGCGACATCAAGAGCGGGGCGAACGCCTGGATGCTCCAGTTCACCCTGGGCAACGCCCTGGACATGCGCGACGCCGGCGACTGGCAGGTCTTCGCCGCCTACAAGTACATCCAGCCGGATGCCCTGCCGGATGGTTTCAACGATTCCACCTTCCACCTTGGCGGGACCAACGCCAAGGGCTACATCCTCGGCGCCAGCTATGGCTTCGACAAGCGCGTCTACGGTACCGCGCGCTGGCTCAGCTCCGACGAGGTCTACGGCGCACCGTTCTCCATCGACGTCCTGCAACTCGAGGTCAACACGCGCTTCTGAGCGCTCCTCGAGGCAGACCATGAAGAGGCAGACCATGAACACGCGACCTTTCTCATTACCGATCTGGGCCCAGGCGCTGCTCGCCGGGGCCGCCTTCGCCGCCTACGCCAGCCAGGCGGCCTACGCCGACAGCCTGGAGGAACGCCTGCGTGCCCAGTTGCGCAGCACCACCCAGCAACTCCAGGCGCTGCAGACCGAACAGGCCCAGGCCACCGCGGCGAAAGCCGCGCTGGAAAGCCAGCGCGATGCGGCGCTGGCCCAGGTCAAGCAACTGAGCGCCGAGCTGGCCCGGGCCAAGGGCCAGGCCGAGCAGCTCTCGGCCCAGCAACAGGGCTTGCACGACCGGGCGCGGCAGATGGTCGAGGCGAGCAACGAGCAACTGGGCAAGTACAAGCAGGCCTACGACGAGTTGCTGGTCATGGCGCGAGCCAAGGAGGCCGAGCGGCAGAAGCTCGACCTGGCGTTCCGCGAGCACGACCAGCAGTTGCAGCAGTGCACCGCGAAGAACCGGGAGATGTATGGCGTGGCCAAGGAGATCCTCGGCGCCTACGAGAACGTCAGCGTCGCCGAGGTGATGAAGATCCGCCAACCGTTCGCCAGCGGTGCGCGGGTGAAATTCGAAGAGATGGCGCAGAAGCTCGGCGACGACCTCTACAAGACCCAGGTCGAGAACCGCCAGGCGGCGCTCGCCCAGTGAAATCCGATAGCAAACCAGGAACCCGGACATGAACGACATCACCCTGATCGAACACCTTTCCGTCGACAGCCTGACCGAGGCCTTGCAGGACGCCGGCTACCGGGTCAACCGCAGCGAGCAGAACGGCGTCGTGCAACTGCTCAGCGCCAGCCAGGGAATCGGCTACGCGGTGCGCTTCGGCAATCCGGCGGCGACGCCGGCGAGCTACCTCGACTTCACCTTCAGCTGCGCCCTGCGCGTGCAGGGCGAATTGCCCGCCGGGCTGACCGAGCGCTGGAATCTCAGCCGGCGCTTCGGCCGCCTGTCGCAGCAGGGCGAGTTCCTGGTGATGGAAATGGACGTGATCGTCGCCGGCGGCGTCAGCCCGGCCAACCTGCGTAGCCATATCGAACTGTGGGATCGCCTGCTGCAGGAGTTCATCGCCTACCTGCGCGACTACAGCCGCCTGGCCGCGGAGCAACAGGGCATGGCGCAGGATGCCGGTCAACCCGTCGATGGCGAGGCCTGAGCCGATGCGGCCGGCATTTCGTTGCGGTGTCCTGGCGTTCGCGCTTGCCGTTCTCGCCGGCTGTGGCCAGCGCGAGGACGGCGGCGCGGGCCAGGCCCAGGCCGCGCTTGCCAAGCCATCTGCCAGCGCCGCCGCGGAGCCCGCGGTGGCCCGCCTCGGCGCCTTGCAGGTGGCGCCGGACGAACTGAAGGCGCTGCTGGCCGAGGTGCCGGCGGAAACCCGCGTGCAGTTGAGCGAGAACCGCGACGCGCTGGAGCGCTGGATGCGTGCGCGACTGGCCGAGAAGGCGCTCTACGAGCAGGCCAGCGCCCAGGACTGGCAACAGCGTCCGCAGGTGAAGACGCTGATCGATGCGGCGGCGCGGCAGATCGTCCTGCGTACCTACCTGGAGTCGGTGAGCACGGTGCCCGAGGACTACCCCAGCGATGCCGAACTGCAGGCCGCCTACCAGGCGAACAAGGCGCAACTGGCTGTACCGGCGCTGTACCGGGTCAGCCAGATCTTCATCGCCGCCTCTGCGGCCGGCGGGCTTGCCGAAGCGCGCAAGCGCGCCCAGGAACTCTACCGGCAGGCCGCGGACGGCGACTTCGCCGAACTGGCGCGCAAGCATTCCGACGACCCGCAGACCGCCCGCAACGGCGGCGACATCGGTGGGTTGCTGGCGCAGGCGCAACTGCTGCCGGCGATCCGTCCGGCGCTGGAACGGCTGAAGGTCGGCGCGGTGTCCGAGCCGATCCAGGGCGCCAACGGTTTCCACCTGGTCAAGCTGACCGAGCGTCGCGACGCCCGCCTCGCCACCCTCGACGAGGTCCGTGGTCGCCTGCGCGAAAGCCTGCGCGCGCAACGCCAGGAGCAGATCGCCAAGGCCTACCTGGATGGCCTGGTGAACAACGCTACCCTGAGCATCGACGGCGCGTTGCTCGGCAAGACCCTGGCGGAACTGCACTGATGGACGGCATCCCGGAGGCCAGGCGTGGGCCGCGCGCGAGCCGCTGGCGGCACCTGCGCAGTTGGCTGTTCGGCGAGCCCGAGCGGTTCCGCGACGAACGCCAGCGGCTCTGGGGCGCCTATGCCGCATGGCTCGGCGAGCAGGTCCAGCAGCGCCTGGGCGAAGACGCCGAAACCGCGCCGCGGCTGCTGGCCTTTCTGGAGTCGCGGCGCGCGGCGGGGCAGTTGCCGAATACCGACATCGACCTGCGGGTCTGGCTCGACGAACGCGGCTGGATCGTCCGTCTCGCCTGCCTGTGCAGCGACGCCGAGCCGATCGAGAATGAACTGCGGCGCGCGCTGATGGACCGTTCGTTGCGCTTGCCGCCGCCGGAACACATGCCGCAGCCGATCGAACTGCGGATTCGCCTCATGCCTGGACGCTAGCGAGGAAGCATGGCCCTATCGGAGTCCGCCGGGCAGCGCCCGGCACTGCTCAGGCCCGCGCAGGGACGCGACGATCGTGCCTATTGGCACGAGCTGTTCGGCTCCCTGGAGGTGGTGCATTTCTTCCTGGTCACCGCCCGTTGCGGCTGTTTCATGCAGGCTGCGCGCAGCCTGGACGTCAAGCCGACGCTGCTGCGCAAGACCCTGGCCCGGCTCGAGGAGCGCCTCGGCCTGCATCTGTTCGTGCATGAGGGCAACGCCCTCTCGCTGACCCGCGAGGGCCGCATCGTCCAGGCCGCCGGGCAGCGCCTGGTCGAGGACAGCCAGAGCCACGCCGATCTTCACCGGCAACAGCCGCTGGTGCGCCTGGCGGTGGCCGAAAGCGTCCTGCACGATGTGCTCAGTCGCGAGCTGTGGGGCTACCTGCGCAAGAACGCCAACCTGCGCGTAGCCCTCGCCGAGTTGCGCGAGGGTTGGCCGGAAAGCGCAGGGCCGGCGGAGATCGCCATCTGGATCGCCGATCCGGGGCAGCCGCATCCGGCGATGGAAGGCCACTTCGCCGCACCGACGCGCATCGCCGAGCTGGAGTACCAGCCGCACATCGGCAAGCGCTATTCGCGCGAGCGCACGCGGCCGGCCAGCGAGGACGAGCTGGACGACTACCTGCTGGCGCAGCTCCACGGCCAGGCCGCCAGCGCCGCCTTGGCACCCTGGAACCGGCGGGTGGCGGCTCGCCAGTCGGGAGTGATCGAGGTACAGAGCCACGACCTGCTGCTACAGGCGATCCTCTGGGGCGCCTGCATCGGCCTGCTGCCGCATTACGCCGGACGCCTGGAGCGCAACCTGGCGGCGTTGCCGCAGGTCTTCGACGAGCCGATGCGGCGGGAAGTCTGGATGAGCGTGCAGCCGGAAGCGGAGAACCGCGTGGAGGTGCGTGCCTTGCTCGATCTGATCGAGCACGCCTTCGACGACCGGCGCGACTGGTTCGGACGCTGACCTTGCGGGCTTGACGGCGGTCGCCATAGCCGACACCGTTTCGCCACGGAACGGTTGACGGAAGGTACGCGATGACGGAGCGGCATTGGCAGGGCGAGGTCTGGCTGGCGCGGGACCACGCGCTGTTCGCCGGGGTCAACGGCGATACCCGCGAGCACGCTCACTATGCCCACCAGTTGCTGCTGGCGGAGACGCCGCTGCGGGTGCGCGTCGCTGGCCAGGTACTGGAGGCCCGGCGCTTGCTGGTGCCCTCGCTGCAAGCCCATCGCGTCGACGCGTCGCAGCCGTTGCTGGCGCTGTACGCCGAGCCGCTGGCGTTCGACAGCGACGACCTGCGTCAGCTTCTTGAGGACGCTCCCGGCGAGCCCGAGGCGTTGCTGGGGCGGCTTGCGCGGCTGCCTCGTCGACGGCTCGACCGCCGCGTCGAAAAGGCCCTGGCGGCGCTCGACGAGCAACTCGCGGCGCGGGTTGAGGCGGAAAGACTGGCGCGCAGCGCCAGTCTTTCGCTGAGCCAACTAGAGCGGCTGTTCGCCGTCCAGGTCGGCCTGTCGGTACGCCGCCTGGTGCTCTGGCGCCGCCTGTACCTGGCCTTCGCCCTGGCTTTGCAGGGGCGCAGCCTGACCGAGGCGGCCCATCACGCCGGCTTCGCCGACGCCGCGCACCTGTCGCGCAGCGTACGCAGCCTGCTCGGTATCCGCGCCGGCCTGTCGCTGCCGCACCTACGCCTGGCCGGCTGAACGCCCCAATCCTTCCGGCGGCTGTGGGACGTGCCTGCTGCGTGGCAGGTCGCGGAATGGCGCGAGCAACTGGCCGGCATAGTCGCGGGGATAGTCAGGCTGGTCGCCGATGCCCATGTCGGTGCTGTCCAGGCGGTAGTCGGGACGATGGAGGGCGGTGCCGAGCAGGCGGTCCCAGACGCTGAAGAACAGCGCGAAGTTGACGTCGCCGGCGCGCCCGTAGCGGATGTGGTGCAGGCGATGCAGCGGTGCCCAGGCGAACACATGGCGTAACCCGCCGATGCGCATGTCGACGTTGCTGTGTTGCAGCAGCAACTGGATGCCGATGGCGAAGGCGAGCAGCGCGGCGACCGTCTGCGGCACGCCGAGCAGCAACAGCGGCAGGGTGCCGCCGAGCGCTTCCAGGCCCAGGTGCAGGGGATGCTTCATCAGCCCGTTGAAACCGTACAGGCGCTGCACGCTATGGTGCACCGCGTGCAGCCGCCAAAGCAGCGCCGAACGGTGGCTGGCGTAGTGCACCAGGGTGATGCCGAGATCGGCCAGGACGATCGCCAGCAGCAGTTGCAGCCACAGCGGCCAGGCCTGCGGCCATACCGGCCAGAAGCCCAGAACTCCGGCCAGCAGTGGCAGGGCGAGGATGCCAAGTGCGTTCAGGCTTTCGTTGACCGACGCGTGCAGGACATCGCGCAGGCGGTCGGCGTGCGGCCGGTTCCAGCGTGGCTGGTAGGGCAGTCGTCGTTCGGCGAGAAAGGACAGGCCGAGCGCCCCGAGGAACAGGGCGACCAGCCAGGCGTGGGAAGCCTGGCGATAGCCGACCTGCCAGGTCGCCAGGCCGATGAAGCCGGACCAGAAGAGGGGCGCGTAGGCGTAGCGCAGGAAGAACTGCATGGTGGGACCTCCGGATGAATGAGGTCCCCAGCGTCGCCCGCGACAGGCCGGCGGCGCTTGAACGAACCGCGCAAGTTCTCAGTCGCGCAGCACCAGCGGCGCGCCTCCCATGTCCCCGCGACCCGGCCAGGTCTCGCGGGCCAGCCAGGCCCCAACCAGGCAGGCCAGGTTGGCCAGCAGCAGGTAGCCCAGCGGCGACAGCGGATTGCCGGTGACGCCGATCAGCCAGGTCACCACGATCTGCGCGGTGCCGCCGAACGCGGCGACGCCGGTCGCATAGACCAGGGAAAAACCGGTGGAGCGCAGCGCCCGGGGGAAGCTTTCTACCAGCAGCACGATCAGCGCCGCGCCGCTCATGCCATGCAGGGCCGAGAGCAGGGCGAGGACGGCGAGGAAGACTGCCGGCTCGGGGTGACGGGTCATTGCCTGCAGTGCCGGGAACAGCACCGCGAGCAGCGCCAGGCGCGGCAGGATCAGCACGGCGCGGCGCCCGTAGCGGTCGCAGAGCACGCCGCCGAGCAACGCCGAGAGCGCCAGTGCGGCGCCGGCGACCAGCGTCGAGAGCATCGCGATGCCCGCCGGCAGGTGTAGCTCGGTAAGGGCGAAGGTGGTCATGTAGTTGAGGAAGTACTGGGTGATGGTGCTTCCGGAGAGGATCAGCAGGCCGAGCAGCAGGGCCCGCCGATGATTGCCGAACAACTCGCCGAGCAGGCTCCGGGTGCTGGCCTGGCGGCCGCGTCCGGAAAAGGTCTCGGCCAGGTTGAGGCGGATGTACAGGCCGATCGGCAGGACCAGCAGGCCGGCCGCGAAGGGAATCCGCCAGCCCCATTCCTGCAGTTGGCGCTCGTCGAGCCAGAGGGTGAGCAGGTAGCCCATCAGCCCGGCGGCGACCGCCGCGATGCCTTGCGCCACGACCTGCCAGCAGGCGTAGGTGCCGCGCTTGTGCGGCGGTGCCGCCTCGAGGATGTAGGTGGTCGCCGGCCCGGCCTCGCCGCCCCAGGCCAGGCCTTGCAGCAGGCGGGTCAACACCAGCAGCAGCGGCGCGGCCGGGCCGATGCTGTCGTAGCCGGGGAGCACCGCGATGCCGCCGGTGCCCAGCGCCATCAGGAACAGGGTAAGGAGCATCGCCGGCTTGCGCCCGGCGCGGTCGGCGTAGGCGCCGATAAGGATCGCGCCGAGGGGGCGGATGACGAAGCCGACGCCGAACGCGGTGACCGACAGGAGCAGGCTGACGAAGGCGCTGTCGGAGGGGAAGAAAGTCCGTCCGATCATCACCGCGAAGGTGGCATAGACCCCGAAGTCGAAGAATTCCACGGCGTTGCCGAGGACCACGGCAAAGACGCTGCGGCGGCTGGCCGGATCGGCGGCCGCCGGGGGACGGGTGGGGGAGCGCATGGCGAAGGCCCTCTCGGAGTGACGACTGAAACACTCAGGCCTGGAGCCGAGCGACGAGCGGCTGCCGGCTTCAGTCAGCCGGCGGCCGTGGCCAGCCGTGGATCGGACCGCGCCAGCCTTCGTAGGTCTTGCCGATGCGCAACAGCCAGGTATCGGCGAAGCGCGGCGCGACCAGTTGCAGGCCGATCGGCATGCCGGCGGCCGTGAAGCCGCAGTTTATCGAGAGCGCGGGCTGTTCGCCCATATTCCACGGCACGGTGAAGACGATGTGCTCGAACGGCCGCTGCGGATCGTTCAGCGGCGAGGCCCAGTCGGCGGGGAAGGCCTCGACCTGGTTGGTCGGCGTCAGCAGCAGGTCGATCTCGCCGAACAGCCGGGCGGCGCGCCGGCGCATCTCGAAGGTCTGGTTGAAACCGCGCACCGCATCGACCCCGCTGACCCGTGCGCCGCCCTCGGCCCAGGCGTGGACATAGGGCAGCACCCTGGCCCGCCGCGTCTCGTCGAGGAGCAGCAGTTCGCTCCACAGGCGGGCGCGCCAGAAGTCGTTCAGGCCGTCGAGCAGGCTCCGGTCCATCAGCGGTTCGACGATCCTGAGCTGGGCGCCGTGCTCCTCGAACAGCCGCGCCGCGGCCTCGATCGCGGCGCGGATTTCCGCGTCGGGCTGCAGGCCGCAGCCGGGGTCGAGTTGCAGGCCGACCCTCAGGCCGCGCACCGACAGCGGCTCGGCGCTCCAGTCCAGCACTTCCGGCGGCAGGCTGGTGGCGTCGCGGGCGTCGGGCTGCGCGAGGTAGCGCATCAGCAGCAGGCAGTCGTCCATGCAGCGGGTCATCGGACCGGCGCAGCGACCGGTGTAGTAAGGGTCGATGGGGATCCGCCCGAGGCTTGGCTTGAAGCCCACCAGGCCGCACCAGCCCGCCGGCAGTCGCACCGAGCCGCCGATGTCGGTGCCCAGGTGCAGCGGTCCGTAGCCGGCGGCGGCCGCCGCTGCCGCGCCCGAACTGGAGCCGCCGGTATTGTTGGCCAGGTTCCAGGGATTGCGGGTGACTCCGTGGAAGCTGGAGAGGCCGGATGAGAGCATGCCGAAGTCCGGAACCGTAGTCTTGGCCAGGACTATCGCGCCGGCTTCGCGCAGCCGAGCGGCCGGCGGCGCGTCGCAGGTCGCGGGTTGCAGGGCGGTGGCGGCGCTGCCCAATGGGATAGGTTCGCCAGCGGTCGCGATCAGCTCCTTGATGGTTACCGGCAGCCCGTCCAGTGGGCCTTTGGGCTGTCCCTTGCGCCAACGCTCGGTGGCCGCCGCGGCCTGTTCGCGAATCCGTTGCGGGTCGAAGCGATACAGCGCGTTGAGATGCGGTTCCCAGCGCTGGATGTGGGCCAGCAGATGCTCGTAGTACTCGCTGGGCGAGAGTTCCCGGCGGGCGAACAGTGCCAGCAGGCGGGTTCCCGGAAGGTCGTGCAGCGCGGTCATTCAAGCTCCCTCGAAGAACGGCCGCGGGCGTCAAGCGGCCGGCCTACCCGTTGTCGGGCGGCGATTCGAAACCAAGGTGTATCGGGGAGGTATAGCCCATGACCGGCGATCGTTCCCGCCGGGGAATCAGCCCTTGCGTTGCTCGATGTAGCGCAGGAAGGCTGTCATGTCGGTACTGCACAGGGTCCGGGCGACCTGCTTCACCTCGTCCACCGGCCAGTCCCACCAGGACGAAGCCAGCAGGGCTTCGCGGATGTCTTCCTCGAAGCGCCAGCGGATCTGCCGGGCCGGGTTGCCGCCGACGATGGCGAATGGCGGCACGTCGCGGGTCACCACCGCGCCGGCGGCGACTACCGCACCATGCCCGATGGTGACCCCGGAGAGGATCAGCGCGTTCGTGCAGATCCAACAGTCGCTACCGATGACCACGTCGCCGCGGGTCGTGGTGCTGTCAGGGATGTCGGCGACCTCATCGATCATCTTCGGGAAGGGGTAGGTGGTGAGCCAGTCGGTATGGTGCTCGCCGCCGAGGAGGATCTTCACGCCGGCAGCGATCGAGGTGTAGGCGCCGATCCTTAGGGTGGCCTTGTCGCCGAACTCGGTGACCTCCGGGATCCCGTAGGTGCCCACGCCGACCTCGTAATGTGGGTAGGCAAGACGGATCTTCTCCGGGGCCTTGAAGATCTTTTCCCAGCCACGGAAGTACTTCCGCTCTTTGCGTTTTTTCAGTTTTTCCAGGAATTTCATCGAATTACCTTGCCACCTTGGAGTCCGCGGGGCTCAGGTGGTCTCGTGATGGAGAAGGAAGCGCTTCAACCGGCGGAAGGTGGTGCGGTTCCACTGCCGCAGCGGCAGCGAGCGGAGCAGTTGCCAGGCATGCCGCTTGTCCGCGACCACGGCGTATTTCAGGGCCTTGTTGACCAGTTCCGTGCGGCCGCGCTCGTAGGCGGGATGCGACTGGTAGGGCTCGATGGTGCGCAGGTCGGCATCGAGCAGCACCTTGTAGCGCCGCGACAGGTTGTCGGGGTGGCGCCGGTAGCGAGTGACCAGCACCGGCAGCTTGTGGATCTGGTAGCCCTGGCTGGCGATGCGCAGGGTCATCTGGAAGTCCTGCACCTTGATCTCGGGATCGTAGAAGCCGGCTGCGCGCAGGGCCTCCATGCGGTACAGGGACACCGGGGCGCCGCAAACGTAGGCGTTGCCGAGCAGGTAGTCGAAGTCCAGCTGGCGGATGCGATTGCCGTTCTGCCGCTTGGTTTCCTGGCCTTCGCTGTCGATGTAGATCACCAGGGCGCCGACGCAGCCGACTTCCGAGTGCTGGTCGAGGTACGCGGCGCGCACGCTCAACGAGTGTGGCAGCATGATGTCGTCCAGGTCCGGCGTGGCTACGTAGTCGCCGCGGGCGTGTCGCAGGCCGAAGTTCAGCGCTGCGCTGACGCCCTGGTTCTGCTGGCGGTAGAGCTGGAAACCGTGGACTTTCTGCAACTGCTCCAGCATGGCGTAGCTGTTGTCGGTGGAACCGTCGTCGACGATGATCACTTCGAAATTCGGGTAGTCCTGCTCGTAGATGCTGCGCAGGGCTTCTTCCAGGTACTTTTCCGCGTTGAAGCAGGGCGCTACGACGGATACCAGCGGGGCGTCCGTCGTGCCTGAGTGCTTGCTGGAAGTGGCTTCTTCAATCATGTGTCGTTCTTGTCACTCGTCTTGCCCGGTAGCCGTTCCAGGAGGCCGCCGGTCATGAAGTCCTGCGATCGTTCCGGCAATCGTTGCTCGGCACGGGCTGGCGGAAACACAGCGTTTCGTTCCGCCGGTACGGTCGCTGGAGTGGCTCTGGCACGCATGCCTGGATGGCCAGGCATCGCGACAGTACACCGTTGGAAGCATAGAGGGTAGGCCATCGGGCCCGAGAAAAATCCTCGACCTCCTTCGTCCAACCGTCAGGCCGAGGCCTGGCGCTGTTTCCAGTGCTGGTACAAGGCGGGGATATCCCCAGTACACAGCAGTGGCATGGCTGCCTCGATATCGGCCAGTGGCCAGTCCCACCAGGCCATTTCCAGCAGGTTCTGGATATCGCCATCGGAAAAGCGCTTACGAATGGTCCGGGCCGGGTTACCGCCGACGATGGCATAGGGCTCGACATCGCCGGTCACCAGCGCGCGGCTGCCGATGATGGCTCCGTGGCCGACCCGTACGCCGGGCATGAACATCGCCTCGGTACCGATCCAGACGTCATGGCCGATCAGCGTGTCGCCCGCTGGCTGATAGCCGTTCACGGCGCCGGCGAAGGCAGGCTCTTCGTGCATGAAGTGGAAGGGGAAGGTCGATGCCCATTCGGCGCGGTGTCCCTGGTTGCCGGCCATGATGAAGGCGGCGCCACTGCCGATCGAACAGAAACTGCCGATGACCAGCTTGTCCACGTCGTCGCGGTCCGGCATCAGGTAGCGGGCGCAGTCGTCGAAGGAATGCCCGTGATAGTAGCCGGAGTAGTAGCTGTAGCGCCCCACCCGAATGTTTGGGTTGCTGACCTGTTCCGAGAGCAGCTTGCCCCTGAAGGGGCTCTCGAAATAGTTGCCCATGACCGTCGTCCCTGTCCGTCGAAACCGCCAAGGGTAGCGCCTGGCGGGATAGCGGGCCAGCCTGGCGTGACGGCTGGCAGCCGCATCGGCGTTCAGCAGGCCGGACTGCTGAACGGCCAGGCCTGGAAAGGCTCCGAATAGTGCCTGCCGTGACGGAAGGCGAAGGGGAGTGCGTTGGCTTGTTGGTGCAGTTCCTCATTGTCGACGTTGAGGCAAAGCATCTGGATGTCCTGTGCCACCAGCAGCCGGTTCAGGTACTCGATGCTCTTGCGCTGGCGCAGGTTACGCGTCAGCGGGCCGGGGGCAAGCAGGCGCGCGTCCAGGCCCAGGTAATCGCAGAGGCCGGCGTCGACCTCGGCGAAGCACTGGCGAGCGTCGGTATCGATGCGTTGCGGGTGCAGCGCGATGCGCACGCCGCTGTCGCGTAGCCGGGCGAGGGACGCCAGGTACTCCGCCGAGGCGGGTTCCTGCTCGTCGATGGCCAGCAGCAGGCAGAGTTCGACCTGGTGCTGCTGCAATTGCCTGGCCGAGGCCAGGATCCGCTCGCAGACCCCGGCGTTGCCCAGGCTGCTGGCATGCAGGGGAATGAAGTTCTTGCCGAGCAGTTCGAGGTCGGTGTTGTGCCGGTGCACGCACAGGAGGCGCGCCAGCAGGTGCTTGACCGCCGCCTCAGCAAGCAGCGGCGGTGCGCCGGAAAGGAAGGCCGACAGGTCGACGCGCTGGCGCCGTTCGCGCAGGGAGAGCTTGCTGCCGACCAACGCGCCGTTCCTCGCATAGATGCCATGGGCGAAGAGCTCGAATCCGTCGTTCGCATCACGGTTGCCGAGGCAGAGCCATTTCAATGGCGGGGGCGTTCTGTCTGTCGCAGTCATAAGTGATGGCTCTATGGGCAAATCTCGCCAAGGCGCCCGGGCATGGAGCCCGCACGCAGGGTTGAGGGGTATCTAGCGGAGACGACCCTACCTCCCACGAATCAAGGTCTTTCGTCGGAAAACCCAGGGGGCAGGTAGGGGATCGGCTCGGCAATCGGCCGCCGAGGGTACTTCCGGTGTCGCCGCCAGGCCTGGTTGGTGGCGGCTTTTTCTCTGGTCTGTGCAGTGGTTCCGCTGTTACCGATTTTTCCGAGTGCGTTTGTGTTGCGGCATCGTTCGTTGGCGTCAGTCGGCGCCGATGCTGTCGATGAAGCCCTGGATCAGCGGCGAGGCTTGCTGTTTGCGCCAGACGAAATGGATATCGCTGGAGTCCAGGCCGGCTACCGGTTCGGCATGGAAACCCCGTCGCGTGGAGGGCATGCGTGCAACGAAGCTCTCCGGCACGCAGGCGAAGCCGAGACCGGCCTCGATGCAGGCGAAGAGGCTCGGGTAGGACTCGATTTCCAGGGTCGCACGCGGCTGGATACCGCTCTCCGCCAGCCAGCGGTCGACCTGGCGGCGGTAGTGGCAAGTGTGGCCGAACACATAGAGTTCGAGGCCGGCGAGGTCCTCGGGAGTGGGCGCCGGCAGGTCGGCGGGAGTGACCCGCAACAGGCGCTCGCGGAAGGCCAGGCGGCTGGCCAGCAACGGGTGTTCGATGGGGCCGTCGGTGACGATCAGGTCCAGCTCTCCTTCCATCAGCAGACGCTCGAGCAGCAGCGAATGCTCCGGGCGGATGTGCAGTTCAACGCCCGGCGACTCGCGGCGGTAGCGGGCCAGGCGCTGGGGCAGGTGATTGGCCAGGGCCACGTCCAGCGCGCCGACCCGTAGCGCGCCGTGCGCCTGGTCGCCGGCGAACAGCGCGGCGGTCTCGTCGGCCAGCGCCAGCAGGCGCCGGGCGTGGCGGTACAACAGGCGGCCCTCGGGGGTGACCAGCAGGCGGTTCCTTTCGCGATTGAACAGGGCTACGCCGAGTTGTCCTTCGAGTTCGCGCAAGCGGGTAGTGATGTTCGACGGCACGCAATGCAACTGTTCGGCCGCGGCTGCGATGGTGCCGCGTTCGACCACCGCGCAGAAGAATCCGAGTTGGGAGAGTTTCACATCATTCTCTTTAAGTGAGTGCTTTGCTGATTATTGATTACTTTTAATGAGTGGAAGGCCACCCTAGCATGGACCTCGCGATCGCTTCCAACCCCATTTCACGAGGAAAGATTCCATGACCTACCACGTACTGGTTCAGTTCGACGTTCCCTCCGACAAGCGCGAAGCGTTCGCCGCGGCAGGCCTGTTCGATGCCAATGGCTCGTTGCAGAACGAGCCGGGCACCCTGCGCTTCGAGGTGATCCGCGACGAGAACAACCGCAACCGCTTCTACCTCGACGAGGTGTACGAAGACGAGGCGGCGTTCCTCCAGCATTGCCGCAACGAAACCATCGCGCGCTTCTATGAACTGATCGACAGCTATGCCTTCGGTCCGCTTTTCCTGTTCAAGGGCTACCGCGTCGAGGGTTGATTCCCGCTCCGGCGGCTCGCCGCCGGACTCCACGGAGAATTTCCATGCGAATCCTGCACAGCATGCTCCGCGTGGCCGATCTTGAGGCCGCGCTGGAGTTCTACACCCGCGCCCTGGACATGCGTCTGCTACGGCGCCGGGACTATCCCGAAGGCCGCTTCACCCTGGCCTTCGTCGGCTACCAGGACGAGCGCGCGGCCGCTGCCCTGGAGTTGACCCACAACTGGGACCGGGACAGCTACAGCCAGGGCGACGGCTACGGCCACCTGGCCATCGAGGTCGAGGATGCCGCCGTCACCTGCGCCCGGGCCAGGGCGCTGGGCTATCGGGTCACCCGCGAGGCCGGGCCGATGCAGCACGGACGCAGCGTGATCGCCTTCCTCGAAGACCCGGACGGCTACAAGGTGGAACTGATCCAGAAGGGCACCCAGTTCGATTGAGCCCGCGACCAGCGGGCGACATAGCGGCTGCTGTCGTTCCGGCTCAGCCGCTGGCGTCGAATGCGGCGTGGAAGGCCACTATTCCTCGCGCCATGCGCCCGCTGAAGGACTGTGCCTGGAAGTATTCGGCGGGAACGCCGAGCAACGCCAGGCCGCTTTCCACCCGAAAGCCGAAGCGCGAGTAGTAGGTCGGTTCGCCCAGTACCACGCAGCCGCCCGCGGGCAGCATGCGCAGCTCGGCGAGCAGGCGCCGGACCAACTGCGAACCGAGGCCCTGGTGCTGCCGCTCGGGCGCCACCGATAGCGGCGCGAGGCCGTACCAGTCGCCCGCTTCGCCATCGATGGTCACTGGTGAGGCAGCGATATGGCCGATCACCTGGCCGTTCGCTTCGGCCACCAGCGAAAACGTCAGCGCGCCGGCACGGCGCAGGGCGTCGATGATGTACTGCTCGGTATGGCTGCTGTGCGTTTCGTTGCGGAACGCGGCTTCGGTCAGGCGAGCGATGGCGTCGATGTCGCCGGGCGTTTCCGCACGGATGGAAATATTCATGCAAGCACTCCTCGGAACCCCCGCCTTGTCCCGGCGAGGGCAATGGAAAAGAAAGGGGGTCAGCGATTGTCCGCCTGCGGGCGCACGGCTTTCAGCCCGGCCATAGATATCCGGTAGGGCCTGCCCTGGCGGGAGTGGACCAGGCCCTTGTTCTTCAGCCTGGAGAACACCGCCAGGGTGCAGTCGAGCAGCAGGTGGCCGTCGCGGTTGTAGCACTCGACGCGGGTGATCTTGCCCGAAGCGTCGCGAAGGAAGGCGATATGGCCGCCCTGGGCCAAGGCGTGAAGCGTCCGTTGTTCCGGCTTGGAAACGTTCATGTCGGTAGAACCTGTAATCATCGGTGTGACAACGCGGCCGCACTGCGCGAAAAGGCGCGTGCGAGCCATGGCGAAGGCAGATAACCGGCGACACCTCGTGCGGGATGACGAAGTGGCGGTTATCGGATGACTACTATCTCCAACATGCAAGCCTCGGATCGGGGAGGGCGCAGCCACGAAAGCGTGCTGCGATGCGGCAGTCTAACGAAGCTGGCGAAGCGACGGCAAGGAACTGCCTGCGTCGCCATGCCGCTGTGCGACGCTTGCGCCTTTGTGAGGGAGTTCGCCTCGCCCCGCGGCGGTCCGCGCTTTCATTATCGGGGGAGGCGGGAGGTATCCATGTTTCGCACGGCGCTGACGCTGTTCATGTCTTCGTTGGCAATTCCTGCCCTCGCCTCGATGAGATGCGGCACGCATCTGGTGGACGAGGGCGACAGCGTCGAGCAAGTCCTGGAAAGGTGCGGGCAACCGCTGAGCAGGATCGTCAACGAGCCTGCCCTGCGCAACAACGGCGTGCCCAAGTTGAATGCCGCACGCACCGAATTCTGGGTGTATGGCCCCAGTGGAGGCGTCTACCGACACTTGCGCTTCATCGATGGCAAGCTGGTCGAGATTCGGCTCGAGCGGAAGTGATACGAGGCTGTTGAGGAGTTATTCCTACAGATAATTACTAATTCGCTGCGGAACACCGTGAAAGAGCGCTGAGCGAGAAGACGAGCCGGGTGCGGGCCCAGGTGGATGCGTCTTCCGTCGTGTAGGAATTGCCCGATATCGGGCGGCGGGGCGGAAGGTTGCGGGCCACCCCGATCGCATACCTGAAAAGTTGGCGGCGTAATCTCCGCGATTTTCAGGCGAGGGCGCGTCATGTTGAAGTTATTGGTCGTGGTTGCTTCCCTGTTCATCGGCGGAGGCATGGCCATGGAAGAACCCCGGGGGGCGGATGGGTTTTCCGCTGTCGCAGCGGTCGATCCGGGAGCGAACCCCGAAGCGCAACTGGACGAGGAGCCTCAGGAGGTCAGCGAAGCGCCGGCCTATCGCGTGGATGACCTCACCTTCCTGTACCTCACCCATGAGGTCTATCTGGAACCCTACGTTTCCTGCCGTCCGAAAGTCCTGGGCGAACGTTCGTACGTCGCATGCTGGAACGAAACCTATTCCGGCCGCTCACCGCTGAACTTCTGGGAATACGACGGGGGTGACTTCCTCGCCCTCAACGACCCGGCACGTGTGTTGGCCGAGGGAAAGTTCGCCAGCGAGCAGCACATCGGCGAAGCGCCCCTGCCGCTGCCTCTGGATATCGATCTGGACCAGTTGGAGCGGGCCTACTCGCTGATGATGTAAGGAAGAGGAACCTTCCGGCTGCGCCTCCGCCGAAATCCATGGGGCGCTTCCGATCTTTCCCGGGCTTTACGCGGTAAAGCCTGAAAACAGAAAGCCCCTGGCACTGGTTGGTGTCAGGGGCCTTTGCATTGGGATCTGGAGCGGGCGAAGGGAATCACCCAAGGCAGCCAACCCATTGATTAATAAAGATTTTTTCTGGTTATTAAAACCAGAAGTGGCCTCTGAATGTACCACATCACCCCTCTTGGCGAAAGGCATAAATCCACCGCCTTCTGCTGGCAGCTACCGACAGCCACTGCGATCAGGAAGGGAGCGCTTTTGCGATCTGCAGTGCCCTGCGCTCGAACCGTTCGGAAACAGGGTTCGCTTGCCCCTGGGGCCTATGCAGGTGCGCCACGATTTCGTAGGGGCCGTCGTCCAGTGGTCGCATGCTGACTCCCCATCCAGGGGCGTGCTTGATACGCGATTGTGCGGATACCCCGACACCGTAGCCGGCAGAAACCCATAGCGCCATCATCTCGAAGGAAGTCACGTACTGAAGGTTCTGCGGGTCAGCAGGCAGACGCGCGAGCAGCCGACGATCCAGCGAAGAACAGGTCTCAGCCTCCCAGCGAAAGATCGGATAGTTCTGGAGGTCGGCGATGGTGAGCGATGCCTGCTCAAGCAAGGGAAGCCTCAGCGGTATCGCAACGGCCATGTGCTCAATCCACAAGGGCTGGGTTTCCAGGGCCGGATCGCTCGCTCCTTGAAGCGACATTCCCACGTCGTAGCGGCCTTCACGAAGCCCATCAAGCAGCTCGTCACCTGCCACTTCAAAGAACGTGATGCTGACCTCGGGTTCTTCCGCTCGTTGCAGCGCGAGCAGCGCCGAGAGCTGAGATGACGATACGCCTGGCGCAATCGCAAGCCTGAGGTGGGCGGGTTGGCTGGTGATGTTGTCCACGGAGAACCTACAGAAGCGACGAAGCAGGTCAAGGGCAAACCAGCATCATAGTAAAGAGAGAAGTTTAACGTCTATATGTTTAACGTGGTTAATTTAAGAGGATTGTTTGACGCTTCTGTTGATGCAGAAGCTTACTATTCAGCCAGGTCGTCCACCTGGCACACCCACATATGAATCCGAACCAGCATTAGCTTTCGGGCGGGCCGTGCGTGCCGCTCGCGTCGCGCAGGGGGTCGCTCAAGACGATTTTGCGTATCAGGCGGGAATATCGCGTTCGCACATGGGCAAGATCGAACGCGGGGAGCATGTGCCGACGCTGCCTTTGATACTGAAAATCGCTGCCGCACTCGGGATAAGCGCCAGCGAATTGATGGCCGCGACTGAAAAGAACCTCAGCGCGGGCAGTGAGCCGCAAGATTCGGCATAGCGGTCGTAAGTGTCTTTTCGGATATTGGCAGCGCAAGCTGTCGCAGCCAACGGCGCCGGGCGGGTGCTTAGCCCGACAGCGGAACACTGGAATGCCTCTTACGTATCGACAACCACAACATTAGCCACAGGGATTTTCTGGGAAATAGCAGCGTAAAGATCAACGTCCGTCTGCTGGGTCTGAATGGATACCACCAAGCTATATCGCGCCGGCAGGCCATAACGTTCCAGCGCAGGCCGTGTCCGCCACCACCCAGCCGAAGGATACACAGCAATGAAGCCACGGCTGGCCAAGTCAGCCGCCGTACCTTTCCAGACATCCTGATGCAGCGAACCACGATGCCGCTGCCGTTCGCCCAACAGCCAATTGGGATCTGAGGGGTTCACAGGGTCACCCTCATCCTCGCGCTGCGCTGCCGCATTCACCCGTGCGACAAAATGCTCGGTGGATGCATCCAGCGGACGCTGCACATCGAATCGCAGGCGATGCGAAGGGTAGTGATACTTCGAGGCCACACCACGTGCCGAAGGATTGGGTTCGATGAAGTAGGAGAGCGTGACACGCATCTCGACGGGCGTGTCCTGCAATGCCTCCAACTCATCCTTCGGCCAAGGCAAGGAATGCAAATTCATGTCGCGCGTCACGACCTTGCCTGAAACCTTCGCGTAAGGCTGTACCACGTCCTCAACCAGCAAGGTCAGCGAGTCTCCCGCGCTCCATAGTGCCCGGTTCAAATCCGGGACTCCCCAGCCGCAATGGCGAATCAAGTGAACGTAATCGTCCTTGTTCGGCACCACGGGCAGGAACATCCCGCGCATGGCCTCGCTCCATTGCGCAGAATGCACCAGCAACGCACGCACGGTTTCCGGCCGGAGGTGCGGATAGGCCGCCATGATCTGAGCCACCATTCCCGCACACAATGCCGACGCGGCACTGGTGGCGTTGCTGGTGGTGAACAGGCGATCCAGCGGCTGGTTGTGGGTCGTCAGCAAGTTCAGGCTGGCCATACCGACCGCACCCAGTTCATCCTTGGCCGTATTGCCTCCTTCCAGCACAACCTCGGGCTTCAACGGCCATGCCCGATCCCACGTTCTGGTTGTCGTCGTGAAGGGGCTGAGGCCGCCGGCTTCGGCGACGGGGCTCAAGGAAGGATGACCTTCCGTGTCGATCTTGTCAGTACAAGCACCCACCGTGATTGCGTTCCATGCCTGGCCGGGGTCATGCACGAGATTGGTGGAAAGGCTATCGGGATATCCAGCCCACGCATTGGGGTCGCGCGTGTTGCCGGCGGACAGCACGAACAGGCGCGGACTTTCACCAGCCCCATCGGTATCCGCAGCAAGGCCATCGACAGCAGCAGACCACGAGGAAGGACGGCCACGGTCACGGTAGTCCGAAGCCGTCACCGCCGAAGCAAACACGCGCGACCGATTCGGCGCAGAGATTTCAGGCCGCGCGACGCCTTCCGTGAAAAGATAAGCGTGGTGGCGCGCATCACCTTCATTCGCACCTTCCGCCGGTATCAGCTTCACCGACTCCAGTCGATGAGGGACATTGATTGAATCAGCAGAGGCCAGAGCATCCGTGAGATCGCCATAGGCAGCCAAGCCCGCCAGGCCGGTGCCATGATCAGCCTCATCATCCACGCCCCAGGCCGGCTCCACGGTATGCAAATCGCTCGCATCCATCAAAGGCGCCAAGAGCGGATGCGCACGAGTCACTCCGGAATCCAACAGGCAGACGCGGGGAGCCGTATCGTCCGACGGCTGCAACCGGGCACGACGCAGCAAGTCGTCCGCCCACGCCTGCTGCTCGCGTACGCCCATGCCATCGAAGAACTCAGCAGTCTCCTTGGCATAGCGAAGTTCAGCCACACAGTTCAGCGTCATCACCGACCGCGAGAACTGCTGCTGCGATCCATACATCAACAGCACCGTGCGTTCGGGGAAATTGACCTGCTTGTCACTGACGACACATTCCGCCAATCGAGCAAGTTTCTTGAAGTCCTCTACAACGATTTGCCGCTGTCCCGCCCCTCGAACCGGAAGCCAGACCTCCCACCAGAAGGCGGTCGCGAGATCGTCAGGCAGCAATTCGGGGGCGTCAGTCCACAGAGCCCTGATTTCTGCTGCCCGGATGGATTCGATGGCATCGATCAGCTTGCGGTGATCTCGCGCCTTGCCGTTACGATCCTTTTTCTCTTCGAGGTAGTCGGAAATGTATTTCTCGAAATGCGCCAGCTTTCCATCAGGGACAAAGACATTGGCGAAGGTCCGGTTGCCCTCGTGACGAACACTGAGAAGCTCAATCCTCTTGCGAGCATCCGCCAAGCTCTCGAACGCCAGCTCAACATCCGGTTGACTGGAAAACTGGATTTGCAAGCCAAGGCCACTTTCCAGTTGCAGTTCCCCTTGAACTCGCACCGCCTCTGCCACAGCAGGCTTCAAGATCTCGATTTGTGCTCGGAGGGACGCACTCTGTTGCGGCCGAGGCAAGGCCGGTACGTTTTGCGTTGGGCCACCGCCCGGAGAATGTGCGGTAAACCCGACGGTCTTTGATGTATTTCGAAGAATGAAGTGTGGGCGTTTAGCTTGTGGCTGATCCGGCATGGTTCGGTACGGCCTTCTTGTGATTCATTCTGAAGCTTAATTTGCGGCGCTCATCGAGAGCGCGTGTCAGCATATCCACCTTCACACACGCCTCGTCGTGCATCACCGCTTCCTTGATGGACTCATCCACTGCACGTTTAATCTCTGCGTAGCTCAAACCCTCCGCTCTGCTTGTAAGCGCCTTGAGTGGAAAAGGTTTGGGCGCGAACTTCCCAAGCCGCGACTGGATCAGCCTGGCGGCTTGCGGCGCACCTGGAAACCGATACTCGATCACATCATCAAACCGGCGGAAAAGTGCGTAGTCAAGGATCTCCACATGGTTCGTCGCTGCGACGATCAGGCTATGGGATTGATCGCTTTCAATCATTTGCAGAAAGCTGTTCAGTACCCGCCGAATCTCACCCACGTCATTGGCCAGCCCTCTTTGCGAGCCGATGGCATCGAACTCATCAAAGAAGTAAACACCCCGCACATCATTGATGGCATCGAATATTTGACGCAGCTTGGCGGCGGTCTCTCCCATGAACTTGGTAATCAGGGCATCCAGCCGAACAGAAAACAGCGGGATACCCAGTTCACCGGCCAGCACAGAGGCCGTCATCGTTTTGCCGGTGCCAGGCGGGCCGACCAGCAACAATTTACGTCTCGGCGACAGGCCATGCTCGCGGATACGCGAATGGTGCTTCTGTTCCTTCATGATGCGGCCAAGCTGTTCGGCCATCTCCGCATCGAGCACCATGTCCGACAGTCGATTCTTTGGGTAGGACACCGTCAGCAAGTTCGCCAGTTCACCGCGTGGACGGGCCAATGGCACCAGTTTGCCCTCGGTGCCATGCGATGAGACACGGGCTTTCGCCGCGTCGATCATGTCGCGCAGTTCTTCGGCAAGCTTGCCATGCCCCACCTTGGCTTCACGAGCCGCGACCTGCATGGCGACGGAATAGAAGTGCTGGTCATCCCGCTCGATATGGGATTTCACCAACGCCTTGAGTTGTTCGGCATTAGCCATAGTGGCCTCCCACCTGCGCTGTCATGTTGGCCGATGCTCCCAGTGATGCCAGCGCAGACTGCATTAACTGATCGGCGACGTGCTCGTCTATCGCACCCAGTTCGCTTTGGTCGGCAGCCAGAACGAACAGCAGGCCGACAGGCACATGCAATGCCTCGGCAATTCTTGTAACCGTCGAAAGTGTCGGGTCGCGCTTATTGTTCTCAAGCATCGACAAGTACGACACGGAGCAATTGGCTCGGTTCGCAATGGTGCTTTGAGAGACGCCCCGTTGCGTTCGGCACAGTCGAATGGCTTGTCCAACATTCATGGCGCTTGCTTTCTCACGGGTTGCGACGAGCGTAAGTACCCTGGAATTTTACCACCAGTGAACATTATTGACGAGACTTCTCCTCCGGATACCGCACTGGCAGGCTTCAGGCAGCCAGTCCTGGCCGCTGCGGATCAATCGTCCGAGTGCGCGCGCAGGCGCGCGATGAATCGTTCCACCGACACCGGCGAGTCCTCGCCGGCGGGCCGTAGCAAGTAGGTCGTGATGACTGCGGAATCCATGGCCAGAGGGCGGATCACCACGTCGGGGCGCAGGCTCGCCGCGATCCTGGTTTCGGTGATGAAGCCTACCCCGTAGCCGGCACCGACCAGGGTGAGCATCATGTCCAATGACGACACGTGCTCGGCGACGTCGGGTGGACGCTCCAAAGGCCGCAGCAGCCGCGCCAGTTCACGATGGTAGCCTTCGCATGCCTGCGGGTCACATAAGACCAGTGGGTAGATCGCAAGCTGATGCAGCGGAACAGCCTTGTGTGAAAGTAAAGGATGCCGGGCGGGCACGGCTACCACCAGCGGATCGTGCCAGAGTGGCTCGGTAACGATGTCGTCGCCGACTTCCGCCGTGTGCGCAAACCCGATCGAGAAGTCACCTGAGCGCAAACCACGCAACTGATCGGCCAACGGCACTTCGGACAGGCGAATCTCGATCTCCGGCTCTTCCTCGCGGCAGCGGGCCAGGAGGGCCGACAGCCTGGGATCGATTGCACCGTCGGATACGGCAATGCGAAGGCTTCCGCTCAGGCCCGCAGCGACCGCCTGTACGTTCTCCTGAGCCTGTTTGAGGACGGCGAACACTCTGCGCACATCTTGCAGGAACGTTGCTCCCGCCTCGGTCAGTACCGTGCCTCGGCGGTTGCGCTCGAAGAGCACCACACCCAGATCATCCTCAAGCTCTTTGATGGCGCGGGACAAGGGTGGCTGTTCGATATGCAGGCGCTCTGCGGCCCGTGTGAAGTGCAGCTCTTCTGCGAGAGCCACAAAGCAGCGAAGGTGTCGCAGTTCCATGGGTCGTGCTCCTGTTCCGTATCAGCGATCTATTCGCACCAGCTCTCGTCCGCAGTGACCTGCTGGATGCACGTCCAGTCCACGTCACTCCTGGCGCGCTGCGCTGGACTGAAGCGCCTGCCAGTCCACGCCGGATCACTCATTTGCGCCTCAAAAATGGTTATCATAATACAGCTAACTAGTGAATCAACTTAGATTTATAGACGTCTTTCCACACAGACCATATACTTTCTGCAGAAATTTACACGAGCATTCGCTAACCCGAACGAGCCAGTCAGGATGCCCCACCAACAGCTTGCCGATCTCACCCAGCCACAGCGTGACCGCCTCGCGTTCGTGGAATTGCGTCTGCGCTTCATTGGGGAGATGCGCCGCCAGGACTTGGTCGCGCGTTTTGGTATCCAGTCCGCTGCCGCGTCCAGGGATCTGGCGCTGTACAAGGACTTGGCTCCGGGCAATATCGACTACGACGGCAAAGGCAAGTTCTACGTCCTGGGTTCGAGCTTCCAGCCGATCTTCGATTTCCCACCCGAGCGGGTGTTGTCGTGGCTGACCCAGGGGTTTGGCGACGGTGAACCGATGCACATCAAGGCGTGGGTGGCCAGCGAGAGCCCGTCCCGGCTCACTCACCCTGACCTGGCAATCTTGGCGAGCGTCACTCGGGCCATTCATTACGAGTGCCCGCTCGGCATCGAGTACCACTCCATCTCAAGCGGTCGCACGGAGCGCGAGATCGTTCCGTTTGCGCTGATCGACAACGGTCTGCGCTGGCACGTTCGCGCGTTCGACCGCAAATCCCAGGATTTCCGGGATTTCGTCATCACCCGGATCAGACGCCCTGTCGTGCTCAAGGGCCAGCCAGTGGCGGCTCACGAGATGAGCGATCAGGACATTCAGTGGACACGGATCGTCGAGCTGGAACTGGTTCCCCATCCGGACCAGCCCCGGCCAGAGATCACCGAAATGGACTACGGCATGCAGGGCGGCGTGCTGCGGATGAAGCTGCGTGCAGCCACGGCCGGGTACATCCTGCGCAAATGGAGTGTCGATTGTTCCCCCGACCATAGCCTGCGCGGCCCCGAGTACCGGCTTTGGTTGAAAGACCACCTTGCCATCTACGGTGTGCGCAATGCTGTGCTGGCGCCGGGATATGCATCGCCAAGTACAGAGGCGTCGATAGACGACTGAACGGGAACGACCATGAAGCTGATCCACAACACCGGTTCGCAGCGCGTCATCGATTTGATCCGCCCTCATCTCAAGCGTGGCAATCAGCTCGGTTGCGTGACGCCTTCGTTCTCTCTTTACGCCTTCGCTGAAGTCCGAGAGGCTCTGTCCACCCTGGAACGGGTCCAATTGATTGTGCCTCCCGACGATGCGGTGCTTGAACTCCTTGGTTCGGAAGGTGACCGTGCCGCGCGCAATCGTCTGCAGGCACGCTGGTTGGCCAATCAGTGCGCGAAGTGGATCAGTGAGAAGGTTGATCTGCGGCGGGCATCAAGATCAGTGCCTCAAGGTGCAGCAGTCATGCGCAGGCTCGATGGAACGCCTGAACAAGTGGTGCTGGGGTCGTTCGCCTTCAGCACATCAGGCCTTGGCCTGACGCCAGGCAACCCATTGAGCTTGATTCAGGCATCGGAATCTGCTGACGAGGCCGCGCAGCTTGCCCAATGGTTCGATCACCAGTGGGCAAATCTGCAAAGCGTTTCTGCCACCGATTCGGAGGACAAGAGCAAAGGGCGTGATGCCGTTCTCGAAGCGCTGCGAGCCCTTGGTGAGCACCGCGACCCGTTCACCATCTACACATTGATGTTGCATCACCTGTTTCGTGACAGTGGCGACGAGATGGATGAAGAGCGCATCGTCAAGTCCGCCACCGGCATTCGCAATACCGTGGTGTGGAAGAAGCTCTTCAAGTTCCAGCGCGACGGCGTGGTGGGCGCGATCGACAAACTCAACCGCTTTGGCGGCTGCATCATTGCCGACAGTGTCGGCTTAGGCAAAACCTTCGAAGCCCTGGCCATCATCAAGTACCACGAACTGCGCAACGACCGCGTGCTGGTGCTGGCGCCCAAGCGCCTGCGCGATAACTGGACGCTTTACAAGGCCAACGACAAGCGCAACGTCCTTGCAGGCGACCGTTTCAACTACGACGTCCTCAACCACACCGACCTGTCACGCGATGGCGGCACATCCGGCGATATCGATCTGTCGCATGTGAATTGGGGCAACTACGACCTGGTGGTGATCGACGAATCGCACAACTTCCGCAACAAGGCCACCCACAAAGGCAAGGAGTCGCGCTACGACCGCCTGATGCGGCGGATCATCCGCGAAGGCGTCAAGACCCGCGTGCTGATGCTCTCGGCCACACCGGTCAACAACCGCCTGGCCGACCTGCGCAACCAGATTGCCTTTGCCACCGAAGGCGATGACACCGCCCTGATGGAGCACGGCATCGCCAGCATCGAGGCCACGACCCGCAAGGCGCAGGCGCAGTTCAACCGCTGGCTGGCGCTGGACGAAGCTGAAAAAACACCGACCCGGCTGGTGGAGATGCTGGGTTTCGACTACTTCACCTTGCTGGACCATCTCACCATCGCCCGCTCTCGGCGGCACGTGGAGAAATACTACGGCACCAGCGAGACAGGCCGCTTCCCGGATCGCCTGCCACCGATCAACATCAAGGCCGACGTTGACCTTGCGGGCGAGTTCCGCGCCATCCGCGACATCAATCAGGAAATCCGCCGACTCACCTTGGCCAGTTATGCGCCGCTGCGCTATGTCCTGCCCCACAAACAGGAAGCCTACGACGCCAAGTACAGCACGCAGATTCGCGGCGGAGAAAGCTTCTTCCGCCAAGCGGACCGCGAAGAAAGCCTGATTCATCTCCTGCGTGTGAACGTGCTCAAACGCATGGAAAGCGCCGTTTCTTCCTTCACCCTGACACTGCAAAGGCAGCTCAAGGACGTGGAGGCCACGCTGGGCCGCATTGAGTCGCATGCCGATGCACTGGAGGAAATCGACATTGCCGACGTCGATATCGACGACCCCGCGTTCGAGTCCTTGTTGGTCGGGCGCAAAGTCAAGGTGCTGCTGGATGACGTGGATCTGATCCGCTGGAAGCAGGATCTGCTGGAAGACCGCAACCGCCTGGCAACCCTGCTGGCGGCTGCCAAACAAATCGATGCCGCCCGCGACGCCAAGCTGACCGCACTGCGCGACTTGATCCAACGCAAGTGCCACGATCCGATCAACCCCGGCAACCGCAAGATCATCGTGTTCACTGCTTTTTCCGATACGGCGCACTATCTCTATGCGCAGCTCGCTCCCTGGGCCAAAAGCACGTTGGGTGTCGATGCTGCGCTGGTCACCGGGAGCGCCGGCATACAGACCACCTTGCCCGGTCTGCGCAAAGGCATGAGCGATGTGCTGTCGGCATTTGCGCCGCGCGCCAAGGAGCGCCCGGCCGAACTGGCCGCTGAAGGCGAGATTGACTTGTTGATCGCCACCGACTGCATTTCCGAAGGGCAGAACCTGCAAGACTGCGACTGGCTGATCAACTACGACATCCACTGGAACCCGGTGCGCATCATCCAGCGCTTCGGACGCATCGACCGCATCGGCTCGCCCAACCAGCGCATCCAGCTCGTGAACTTCTGGCCCAACATGGAGTTGGAGGAATACATCAACCTGGAACAGCGCGTCAGCGGTCGCATGGTGCTGCTCGATGTCTCGGCCACAGGGGAAGAAAACCTGATCGAGCAACAATCCGGCAACGCCATGAACGATCTGGAATACCGGCGCAAGCAGTTGCTCAAATTGCAGGACACCGTCATCGACATGGAAGACCTGTCCACCGGCGTGTCGATCACCGACCTCACCCTGACCGACTTCCGCATCGATCTGGCGCAATATCTGAAGGCGCACCCCGGCAAGCTCGACACCCAGCCCCTTGGAGCCTATGCGGTGACCACGACACTGGATGCCGATATTCCCCCCGGCGTGATCTTCTGCTTGCAAGCCTGCGGCCCGGCAGCAAAGCCCGCCGCATCGTCCGACTACCCGCTCGCGCCGCACTACCTGGTGCATGTCGGCGATGACGGAACCGTATTGCTGCCTTACCCCCAGGCCAAACGCATCCTGGACCGCCTCAAGCGCCTTTCGCTGGGGCGCGAACGACCTGATGAAAGTGCCTGCGCGCGGTTCGACAAGGCCACCAAAGGGGGCGAAGACATGCGCCATGCCCAGAAGCTGCTCGCGGCGGCAGTGGCATCCGTCGCCGGCAAGCACGAGGAACGGGCCGTGGCCAGTCTATTCACGCCCGGCGGCACGCACGCCATGAAAGGCGAATTCGCCGGCAGCGGTGATTTTGAGGTGGTGGCATTCCTGGTGGTGCTGCCGGAAAGGGAGGCAGCATGACGGTCATCGACGCGCACGCCGTTATCCAGGCATTGGGCCTGCCCGACAGTTGCCGGGTAGAGCAGCGCGTCCCCAAGAAACTGCTGTTGGAGAATGGTGTGCCTACGGCGTCCGACAAACGCTTGATCACCGATGCCATTGAAGAAATCCAGTGGTTCGCCGCGCTCAAGCCCAACACCATCGGCGTGCCTGACTACCGGGACGCGCAGCGCGAGTACCTTGAGATCGCAGTGCTGGTTGTGACCTTGCGGGGTACCGTCAAACCCGCCAGTTGCTCGCGGCTGGCTGAACTGGTGCACCGTGCGGTGCCTTATCCGGTGCTGTTGCTGTTGGTTGAAGGACAAACGGTGGCCTTGTCCCTGGCCCACAAGCGCTGGGCGCAGAACGAGGCCAGCAAAGTGGTGCTCGACGGCAGCCTTACGTTGGCCTTGCTATCCCACGCAACCGCCAATGCCACGGCGACCGATGCCGCAGCACGCTCCGAAGCCGAGCATGCCTTCGTGCAATCCCTGTCGATTGCACACCAGCCCCAGACCTCGTTGCACGCCCTCTATCAAGGCTGGATGGATTGCGTGCAGGCCCTGCAGGCTGCGCGGCGGACAGGAAACTACCGAACCACGGCAACGCCGGAGCAGGCGGCGGCGCGTCGGCAGGCGCTGGCCGATTGCGAGCGGCTTGAAGGCGAGATCAGCCGCCTGCGGGCACAAGGCGCGAAGGAAAAGCAGATGGCACGCCAAGTCGAAATCAATCTCCAATTAAAAGCACTGTTGGCCGAGCGTCAGCAGATCGCTCAATATCTCTGAGGAATAGAAGTGAAGGCCACAGAAACCAACCTGCTCAAGTTCTTGAAGAAATCTCCGCAGTTCGTCATTCCCATCTATCAGCGCAATTACTCCTGGACGGAAGCCCAGTGCCAACAGCTGTGGTCAGATTTGCTGAGGTCGGGTCGTGACGAGCAGATTAATGGCCATTTCATCGGTTCCATCGTTTATGTGGAGCGTGGTCTGTCCACCGTCACCACCCAGGAAGCACTGCTGGTCATCGACGGACAACAACGTCTTACCACGTGCACCTTGTTGATTGCAGCACTGGCCAAGCACTTTGAAGCCAATCAGCTGCCTGAATTGCTGGACAGTTTCTCCGCGCGAAAGCTGCACAATTACTACCTGCTCAATCCTGAAGAGGACGGCGAGCGCCACTACAAACTCATTCTGTCGGAAACTGATAAGAAGACGTTGTTGGCCATCATCAAATCCGCACCGATGCCTGCGGAGATCAGTACCCGCATAGAGCAGAACTACACGCTCTTTCAGGCGCTGATAAACAAGCATCAGGACGAGCTCAAAGCCATCTGCCAAGGGTTGGCCAAATTGCTCATCGTCGAGGTGTCGCTCGATCGCACTCAGGACAATCCTCAGCTCATCTTCGAGAGCATGAATTCCACCGGCCTTGAGCTCAGCCAGGCCGATCTGATTCGCAACTACATCCTGATGGGATTGGAGCCAAAGCTCCAGACTGAGCTTTACCAGAGTTACTGGCGGCCGATGGAAAAATCGTTCGGCCAGAAGGCCTACGTGACGCACTTCGATCCCTTTATGCGTCACTATCTCACTGCCAAAACAGGTGAGATTCCCAACGTGCGCGAAGTGTATGCTGCCTTCAAGGCTTTCGCTCGCGCCAGCCAGCTTGATACCACTGCGCTTGTTGCTGATATCCACGCCTATGCCAGCTACTACTGCGCCATGGCGCTTGGTGCGGAAACGGAGTCGAAACTAAAAGAAGCTTTTCACGATCTGCGTGAGCTGAAGGTAGACGTAGCCTATCCCTTCCTGCTTGATGTCTATCACGACTACAAGCAAGCACGGTTGGCTGCGGACGAATTGGTGAGCATCGTTCGCTTGGTTGAAAGCTACGTGTTTCGCCGCGCCATCTGCGCCATTCCCACCAACTCGCTGAACAAGACCTTCCCAGGCCTGAGCCGGACACTGAAAAAAGACCGTTATCTGGAGAGTGTGCGGGCGGCGTTCCTGTTGTTGCCGTCCTATCGCCGCTTCCCAGGCGATGAGGAGTTCCAGCGCGAGCTCAAACAACGCGACCTGTACAACTTCCGCAGCCGTAGCTATTGGTTGCGTCGTCTCGAAAACCATGGACGCAAGGAACGCATCGTGGTTGAGGACTACACCATCGAGCACATCCTGCCGCAGAACGAAGTACTTTCATCAGCGTGGCAGGCGGAACTCGGCCCCGATTGGCAACAGACTCAGCAGAAGTATCTGCATACCTTGGGCAATCTCACCTTGACGGGATACAACAGCGAGTACAGCGACTATCCATTCGCCTACAAGCGCGATCAGGTCATCAATGCCGATGGCAAGAAAATCGGCTTCAAATACAGCGCCCTCAACATCAACGAAGGATTGGGTGAGGTAGAAAAGTGGGATGAAAGTGCCATCAAAACACGTGCCGAGCGCCTTGCTAGAGAAGCCGCCAAAGTATGGGCTGCACCGCAGCTGGATAGCAGCGTCCTTGATGCCTATCGCCCTTCAGCAACCAACGCAGGGCAACACTACGGCATCGACGATCATCCGCACCTGACCAGCGGCACCATTCGCACACTGTTTGATGCCTTGCGCAAAGAAATTTTGGAGTTGGACCCGTGCATCTACGAGGAATACCTCAAGCTCTATGTCGCCTATAAGGCAGAGACAAATTTCGTGGATGTTGTCCCTCAGGCCAGACGCTTGCGCCTGTCGCTGAATATGCCATTCAGCGAGATCGATGACCCCAAAGGGCTGTGCACCGATGTCACCAACCTTGGCCGCTGGGGCAATGGCGATGTAGAAGTCGGCTTGTCCAGCCTGGATGAGCTTCCCTACGTCATGGGCCTGATTCGCCAGTCTTTTGATCGCCAGATGGGCGACCTGCAGGATGCCTGATGCCAAAGAATACCGAGTTTGAGGAGAGTCTCACCATGACCATTAAAAAAATCGATACCACCAGCCCAGAAGCCCAATCCGCCGATCTGGTGGCGGGAAATATCGAACAGCTCAAAGCGCTGTTCCCGGAGCTGATCACCGAGGGCGCGGGCGGCGTGGCCGTGAATGTGGACGTACTCAAGGCGCTGGTGGGCGATGCCACCGTCACCGATGCCGACGAGAAATACGGCCTCAACTGGCATGGCAAGCGCCGCGCCCGGCAATTGGCGCTCACGCCCAGCACGGGCACCCTGCGCCCCTGCCCGGAAGACAGCGTGGACTGGGATACCACCCAGAACCTGATGATCGAGGGCGACAACCTTGAAGTGCTCAAGCTGCTGCAAAAAAGCTATGCCAGCAAGGTCAAGCTGATCTATATCGACCCGCCGTACAACACCGGCAAGGATTTTGTGTATCCGGACAATTTTCAGGACAACATCAAGAACTATCTGGAGCTGACCGGGCAGATCGAGGGTGGAGAGAAGATTAGCAGCAATACCGAGGCCAGCGGGCGCTTTCATACCGACTGGTTGAACATGATGTATCCAAGGTTGAAGCTGGCGAGGAATTTACTGCGAGAGGATGGGGTAATCCTGCTCAGTATCGACGAGCATGAGATCACGAACCTGCGCTCCGTGATGGATGAAGCCTTCGGTGAAGAAAATTTTCTATCCTGCCTTACATGGGAAAAAGGCAGAAAAAATGATGCCAAGTTTTTTTCCAATGGACATGAGTACGTTCTTGTCTACGCAAAATCGCAGAGCTACCTTCGAGAGCAGAAAACGCTGTGGCGTGAAGAAAAGCCGGGTGCCCGAGATATCTGGAATAAATACCTCGAACTGCGCGTTCAGCATGGAATCCAAGACAACCTGATCGAAGAGGGGCTGCAAGCTTGGTATTCCGACTTGCCCAAAGCACACCCCGCTAAAAAGTGGAGCCGCTACAAGCGAGTGGATCAAAACGGGCCGTGGCGGGATCGTGACATCTCCTGGCCGGGCGGTGGTGGGCCGCGCTATGACGTCCTTCATCCCGTTACAAATCAACCGTGCGTTGTGCCGGAGGCCGGTTGGAGATACTCATCTTCCGATGAAATGCAACGCCAGATAAAACTTGGGCTTGTTGAGTTTCGCCAAGACCACACGGAGCCGCCCTTCCGAAAGGCACATATCCGCCCGATTCCTCAGGAGCTTGATTCGGACAGTTCGACTGATGTTGATGCGCCTGAGGAACCAGCCGATATCGAGGATGAAGAAGAATTCGCAACTCAGGTTAGGGGTAGCTACTTCTACAAGCAATCCCAGGTTTCGGTGAAATATCTCCGGACCCTATTGGGGAAGAAAGTCTTCAACAATCCAAAGGATCTGGACGAGATTGCGAAACTGATCCGCTACACCACGTCTGATGACCCTCACGCCGTTGTGCTGGATTTTTTTGCGGGCAGCGGCACGACGGGCGAGGCGACGATGCAGTTGAACAGTCAGGATAACGGGAGCAGACGTTACATTCTTGTCCAACTTCCAGAGTCGCTTGACGCAAGCGACAAGCAGCAAAAGATTGCTGCAAAGTACTGTGGAGACCTTGGACGGCCGCTGAATATCGCTGAGCTCACTAAAGAACGCCTACGCCGTTCCGGAACCAAGATCAAAGCCGATAACCTCGACTGGCAGGGCGACACCGGCTTCCGCGTATTCAAGCTCGACACCTCTAATATCCGAGCCTGGAATCCCAAACCACACGATCTGGAAGCCACACTGTTCGACCATCAGGATCACCTGCTCGAAGGCCGCAGCGAGGCCGATGTGTTGTACGAACTGCTGCTCAAGCTCGGCCTTGATCTTTGCGTACCCATCGAAAAGCGCGGCATTGAAGGGCTAGATGTACATGCCGTAGGCGGCGGCGTGCTGTTGGCTTGCCTGGCCGAAAAAATCACCCGTGAGCAGGTGGAGCCACTGGCCCAAGGCATCATCGCCTGGCACAAGGAGCTGGCACCCGCTGGCCCTGCTGGAAAAGAAAGCACCTGCGTGTTCCGCGACAGCGCCTTTGCCGACGACGTTGCCAAAACCAACCTCGCCGCGATTCTGGAGCAGCACGGCATCCAGAACGTGCGTAGCTTGTAAGGGAGGTTCGCAATGAAACTCCACTTCGAGCCCAACCTCGACTATCAGATGCAGGCCATCGAGGCCGTGTGCGATCTTTTCCGTGGTCAGGAGGTCTGCCGCACCGAATTTACGGTGACCATGAAACTGCCCGATGAGGTGCAGATGTCACTGGGTGTGGCGCAGTCCGACCTTGGCGTTGGCAACCGCTTGACCCTGCTGGACGATGAACTGCTCAAGAACCTCGCGGACATCCAGTTGCGCGGTGGCCTGCCGCCTTCCGGCTCGCTGACTTCCGGCGACTTCACGGTGGAAATGGAGACCGGCACCGGTAAGACCTATGTATACCTGCGCTCGATCTTCGAGCTGAACAAGCGCTACGGTTTCAGCAAGTTCGTGATCGTGGTGCCCTCGGTGGCGATCAAGGAAGGCGTCTACAAGACCCTGCAAATCACCGAGGAACACTTCAAGGGGCTCTACGCGGGCGTGCCCTTCGATTACTTCCTGTACGACTCGGGCAAGCCCGGGCCGGTGCGCAATTTCGCCACTAGTTCCAACATCCAGATCATGGTGGTGACGGTGGGCGCCATCAACAAGAAGGATGTGAACAACCTCTACAAAGAGACCGAGAAGACGGGCGGCGAGAAGCCCATCGACCTGATCAAGGCCACCCGGCCGATCATCATCGTGGATGAACCGCAAAGTGTGGACGGCGGCCTTGAAGGACGCGGCAAGGAAGCGCTGGATGCCATGAACCCGCTCTGCACGCTGCGCTATTCCGCTACCCATGTGGACAAGCACCACATGGTGTTCCGCCTGGATGCCGTGGATGCTTATGAGCGCAAGCTGGTCAAGCAGATCGAGGTGGCGTCGGCCACGGTGGAGGATGCGCACAACAAGCCTTTCGTGCGCCTGGTGAAGGTGGAAAACAAGCGCGGCCGCATCAGCGCCAAGGTCGAGCTGGATAAACAGACCGCCACTGGCGTGCAAAGGACTGAGGTGACGGTCAGCGATGGCGACGACCTTCAGCAGAGCGCCGATGGCCGTGCGATCTACGCCGATTTTCGGGTGGGCGAGATCAATACGGCCAAGGGCGAAGCGTTCATGGAGCTGCGCTACCCCGGCGGCGAAGTGTTTTTGCAGCCGGGTCAGGCCCACGGTGATGTGGATGCGCTGGCCGTGCAACGCGAGATGATCCGCCGCACGATCAAGGAGCATCTGGACAAGGAAAAGCACCTGCGTCCATTGGGGATCAAGGTGTTGAGCCTGTTCTTCATCGACGCGGTGGACAAGTACCGTCAGTACGATGCGGACGGCCAGCCGGTCAAGGGCGTGTATGCGCAGATGTTCGAGGAAGAATATCGCCGTTCCGCCAAGTTGCCGGCCTACCAGAGTTTGTTTGCCGAGATCGACCTGGAGTCCGCCGCCGAAGAAGTGCACAACGGCTATTTCTCCATCGACAAGAAGGGCGGCTGGCTTGATACCGCCGAGAACAATGCGGGTAACCGGGAGAATGCCGAACGCGCCTACAACCTGATCATGAAAGAGAAGGAGAAGCTGCTGTCCTTCAGCACGCCGCTGAAGTTCATCTTCTCCCACTCCGCCCTCAAGGAAGGCTGGGACAACCCCAACGTGTTCCAGATTTGCACCTTGCGCGACATCCAGACCGAGCGCGAGCGCCGCCAGACCATTGGTCGCGGCCTGCGCCTGTGCGTCAACCAGGATGGCGAGCGGGTACGGGGCTTCGAGGTCAACACCCTGACCGTGGTGGCCACGGAAAACTACGAACAGTTTGCCGAAAACCTGCAGAAGGAAATCGAGAAAGACACAGGCATCCGCTTTGGCATTGTGGAGCAGCATCAATTTGCCGCCATTGCCGTGACTGGCGCTGATGGGCACGCCGCACCGCTGGGCATCGAGCAATCAAAGGCACTGTGGGAGCACCTGAAAGCCGCCGGCCATATAGATGCCAAAGGCAAGGTGCAGGATTCACTGAAAACGGCGCTGAAGAACGGCACCTTGGAACTGCCGGCCGAGTTTGATGCGCAGAAAGCCCAGATTGCTGAAGTGCTGCGCAAGGTGTCGGGCCGGCTGGACATCAAGAATGCCGATGAGCGCAGGCAAGTGCCGCTGCGCAAGGGTAAGGATGGCAAGGTCGTTTATCTGAGCGACGAGTTCAAGGCACTGTGGGACCGCATCAAGCACCAGACAACGTACCGCGTGCAGTTCGATAACGCCAAGCTGGTGACGGATTGCATCGCAGCGTTGCAGAAGGCCCCGGTGATTGCCAAAGCACGGCTGCAATGGCGCAAGGCCGACATCTCTATCGGCAAGGCGGGTGTCGCCGCGACGGAGAAAGCGGGCGCGGCGACCGTGGTGCTGGACGAGGCGGATATTGAGCTGCCGGATTTGCTGACCGACCTGCAGGATCGCACCCAGCTCACCCGACGCACCATCGTCAGCATCCTGACGGGAAGCGGCCGCCTGGACGACTTCAAGCGCAATCCGCAGCAGTTCATCGAATTGACCGCCGAAACCATCAACCGTTGCAAGCGCTTGGCCCTGGTCGATGGCATCAAGTACCAGAAGCTCGGCGACCAGCATGTCTATGCGCAGGAGCTGTTCGAGAAGGAGGAACTGACCGGTTATCTGAAGAACATGCTGTTGGATACCCAGAAGTCGATCTACGAGCACGTGGTGTACGACTCGACCCCAGAGCGGGATTTTGCCAACGGGCTGGAGAAGAACGAGGCCATCAAGCTCTACGCCAAGCTGCCGGGCTGGTTCAAGGTGCCCACCCCACTGGGCAGCTACAACCCCGACTGGGCCGTGCTGGTGGAAGAAGACGGTGCTCAGCGCCTGTACTTCGTGGTGGAAACCAAGAGCAGCCTGTTCACCGACGACCTGCGCGACAAGGAAAGCGCCAAGATCGAATGCGGCAAGGCGCATTTCACTGCGCTGGCGGTTGGTGAGAACCCCGCCCGGTATGTGGTTGCGCGCTCCGTTGACGATCTTTTGACCGAGGCGGCAAAAGGATAGGTTCTGTCGCTGTCACGGCGAGAGACGACACAAAACACAAGGAGCAGAGACCCGAAATGAAGATCCAATCCGTTCGCATCCGAAACTTTCGCACGTTGAAAGACGTGACGATTCCGTTCGATTCCGTCACGACCTTCATCGGGCCGAACGGTGCCGGCAAGTCAACGGTGCTTCGTGCGCTCGACTGGTTCTTCAACGGCAAACCCGGCTCGCTGACGGAGAAGGATTGCTCTTTTGGGGCGACTGACGAAGACATCGAGGTTCAGGTCACCTTCGCAGACCTCACCGAAAAGGATCGCGAGGCACTTGGCAAGTACGCGCCGGAAGGAGTTGCCACGTTCACCGCATGGAAGCGCCGATCTCCCGATGGCACCGATGTGCTCTCCGCCAATGCAAAGGGATTTCCGGCTTTAAATGCCATCAAGGCAGCAGGCGGTGCGACTGCGAAGAAAGAGCTGTATGCCACTCTCCGGCGCGAGCGCCCGGAGCTTGACCTTCCTGCGGCGAATACTGGTCCAGCCGTCGAGCAGGCGATGACAACTTGGGAGGCGGCTCACACTGATCAACTGCTCGATGCGCCCGAGGCTTTGCAAACCAATTTCTTCGGTTTCAACAGCGGCGGCAAGATGAGCGGGCTCTTCGACTTCGTCCTGGTTACGGCAGACCTTCGGGCAAGTGAAGAGTCCATCGACGGCAAGGCAAGCATCATTGGGCGAATCCTTGAGCGCTCGATTGACCGAACTGCCGCTGATGAGGCAATCGCGGAAATCGTTGCGGAGTCACGGGCAAAGCAGCAACAAGTCTACGAAGAGAAGTTCAAGGAGCAACTTGGGGCCATCACAACGCAGCTCAACGAGGTCGTCACAACCTATGCGCCAGGCCGGGCAATCACGGTTTCTCCGGCTGAGGTGGAACTCAAGGCACCTCGCACGACGTTCGACGTGGCCGTGCTCGACGGCACCACCGAGACTGCGGTGGAGCGGCAGGGACACGGCTTTCAGCGCACGCTGCTGATCTCGGCTCTGCAACTCTTGGCGCAGTCGGGCGCAGCCTCGGCCGAGGGAGTCATCTGCCTGGCGATCGAGGAGCCGGAACTTTTCCAGCACCCGATCCAGGCGCAGACCTTTGCGAAGGTGCTCAGGTCGCTCGCCGAAGATGCTGGCAAGCGCATCCAGGTGACCTATGCGACGCATAGCCCCTACTTCCTGGAGGCTCGACATTTCCATCAAGTCAGACGGCTGACGAGATCCGCTGACGAAGTCCCGGTGGTGACGGTCCACTTTGCCACGGTTGAGGATGTGAAGGCCAGGCTGAATGGAACAGTGGATGGCGATGTGGTCGATCGCAGGCTCGACCATAACGTGGCCGACCAGCTTGCCATAGCACTCTTCGCGAATCGCGCATTTCTTGTGGAGGGGACAACCGAATCTGCTGTGTTCTACGGTATTGGAGATAGAACTTCCCCCGGCGCCCTTGAGGCAGCAGGAATTTCTATCGTTTCTGTGGGCAGCAAGACATCGATACCCCTCGCGCATGCGATTTTGAAATCTATTGGTGTGCCAGTCTACGCACTGTTTGATGCAGACGGTGGATTTGAAGCGCGAGCCAAAGCCAAAAACAAAAAGCAAGATGACATAGATCGGGAGCGCAACAATCATGCGGTAGAGAACTGCAGATTAATGCGGTACTTCGGCTTGCCTGAAGAAGATTTTCCATCCGCCACCATTTCCGACGTCGCGGCCATTTTTGATGATCATCTTGAAGCGTTTCTGTCTGCGAACTGGGGTGAGTGGATAACTGCCTGCAATAGTGTTGAGGCTGATACCGGAATAAATCTATCGAAAAACCAACTCGCATACCGGACTGCAACACTCCGGTCGGGAGGAGTGGTGCCAGAAATGCTTAAGCAGATTCTTGTCAAGGTGGAGGGTAAGTAATCATGCATGAAATCATCTGCCCTCACTGCGGGAAGGCATTCAAGATCGATGAAGTTGGGTACGCGGACATTCTGAAGCAGGTTCGAGATAGCGATTTCGAGAAGCAGTTGCATGAGCGGCTAGAGTTGGCCGAGCAGGGAAAGCGCAATGCGGTCGAACTAGCTGAAGCCAAGATTGCCAACGAATTGCAGAAGACCTCGTCTGCCAAGGACGCCGAGATCCAGGAGCTGAAGGCCAGGCTTGATGCTGGCGAAGTTGCGCGGCAACTTGCCGTGGCCGAGGCTTTGAGCGCGGTGGAAAAAGAGCGTGACACGCTTGCAAATGAATTGGAACAAGCGAAGCGTGACAAGCAAGCCGTATCCAAGTTGGCAGAGGTCACGCTCATGAGCGAAGTGCAAAAAGCCGCTGCAGCGAAGGAGTCGGAGATACAGGAACTCAAGGCGAAGCTTGACGCTGTTGTCATCGAGAAGAAGCTCGCGATTACCGAAGCAGTCGGCGCGGTCGAGAAAGAACGTGACGAATTGAAGAGCGGCTTGCAGCGGGTAGAACTTGAAAAGCATCTCGCCGAGAAATCTTTGAAAGAAAAGTACGAGACGCAGATCAAGGATCGTGATGACGCAATCGAGCGCCTACGGGACATGAAGGCGCGACTATCGACCAAGATGGTGGGCGAAACTCTTGAGGGGGTCGTCTCAGAAAACGGAAAATAAAGCACGCTAAGGCATAGCCGAACCTGCCAAGCTTGCTCCACCCTGTAGTGACGCGATCAGCGGGCAGGAAACGTTCCCCCTTCGCGCATGGCAGGCGCACACCAACTCAGACAGCACGGCCTCCATGCGCGCCAGGTCAGCCATTTTCTCGCGCACGTCCTTGAGCTTGTGCTCGGCCAGACTGCTGGCTTCCTCGCAATGGGTGCCATCCTCCAGCCGCAGCAGCTCGGCGATCTCATCCAGGCTGAAGCCCAGCCGCTGGGCTGATTTCACGAAGCGCACCCGCGTTACATCCGCCTCGCCATAGCGGCGGATGCTGCCATAGGGCTTGTCAGGCTCCAGCAACAAGCCCTTGCGCTGATAGAAACGGATGGTCTCCACATTGACCCCGGCCGCCTTGGCGAAAACGCCAATGGTCAGGTTCTCCAAATTGTTTTCCATATCGCTTGACTCCGTACATGAGTACGGAAGTAAGGTTACGCTATCCAATTTCAATTCGAAAGGACAAGCGCATGTCTGAACCAAAAACCGGGCGCGGCGCGCTCTTCACTGGAGGGCTTGCCGCCATCCTCGCCTCGGCTTGCTGCCTCGGGCCGTTGGTTCTGATCGCCTTGGGGTTCAGCGGCGCTTGGATCGGCAACTTGGCGGTGTTGGAACCCTATCGCCCCATCTTTATCGGCGTGGCGCTGGTGGCGTTGTTCTTCGCCTGGCGGCGCATCTACCGGCAGGCAGCGGCCTGCAAACCGGGTGAGGTCTGCGCGATTCCCCAAGTGCGAGCTACTTACAAGCTCATTTTCTGGATCGTGGCCGCGCTGGTTCTGGTCGCGCTCGGATTTCCCTACGTCATGCCATTTTTCTACTGATCGGAGTTCACCATGAAGAAACTGTTTGCCTCCCTCGCCCTCGCCGCCGTTGTTGCCCCCGTCTGGGCCGCCACCCAGACCGTCACGCTGTCCGTACCGGGCATGACCTGCTCCGCCTGCCCGATCACTGTCAAGAAGGCGATTTCCAAGGTCGAAGGCGTCAGCAAAGTTGACGTGACTTTCGAGACACGCCAAGCGGTCGTCACCTTCGACGATGCCAAGACCAGCGTGCAGAAGCTGACCAAGGCAACCGCAGACGCGGGCTATCCGTCCAGCGTCAAGCAGTGAGTCACTGAAAACGGCACCGCAGCACAACGGACGTCATTGTCTGGCGCCACAAACGATAAAGGATCTGTTGCATGACCCATCTAAAAATCACCGGCATGACTTGCGACTCGTGCGCGGCGCACGTCAAGGAAGCGCTGGAAAAAGTGCCAGGCGTGCAGTCGGCGCTGGTGTCCTATCCGAAGGGCACAGCGCAACTCGCCATCGTGCCGGGCACATCGCCGGACGCGCTGACTGCCGCCGTGGCCGGACTGGGCTACAAGGCAACGCTAGCCGATGCGCCACTGGCGGACAACCGCGTCGGACTGCTCGACAAGGTGCGGGGATGGATGGCCGCCGCCGAAAAGCACAGTGGCAACGAGCCCCCGGTGCAGGTAGCGGTCATTGGCAGCGGTGGAGCCGCGATGGCGGCGGCGCTGAAAGCCGTCGAGCAAGGCGCGCAGGTCACGCTGATCGAGCGCGGCACCATCGGCGGCACCTGCGTCAATGTCGGCTGTGTGCCGTCCAAGATCATGATCCGCGCCGCCCACATCGCCCATCTGCGCCGGGAAAGCCCGTTCGATGGCGGTATTGCGGCAACTGTGCCTACGATTGACCGCAGTAAGCTGCTGGCCCAGCAGCAGGCCCGCGTCGACGAACTGCGGCACGCCAAGTACGAAGGCATCCTGGGCGGTAATCCGGCCATCACCGTTGTGCACGGTGAGGCGCGCTTCAAGGACGACCAGAGCCTTACCGTCCGTTTGAACGAGGGTGGCGAGCGCGTCGTGATGTTCGACCGCTGCCTGGTCGCCACGGGTGCCAGCCCGGCGGTCCCGCCGATTCCGGGCTTGAAAGAGTCACCCTACTGGACTTCCACCGAGGCCCTGGCGAGCGACACCATTCCCGAACGCCTTGCCGTAATCGGCTCGTCGGTGGTGGCGCTGGAGCTGGCGCAAGCCTTTGCCCGGCTGGGCAGCAAGGTCACGGTCCTGGCGCGCAATACCTTGTTCTTCCGTGAAGACCCGGCCATCGGCGAGGCGGTGACAGCCGCTTTCCGTGCCGAGGGCATCGAGGTGCTGGAGCACACGCAAGCCAGCCAGGTCGCCCATATGGACGGTGAATTCGTGCTGACCACCACGCACGGTGAATTGCGCGCCGACAAACTGCTGGTTGCCACCGGTCGGACACCGAACACGCGCAGCCTCGCGCTGGACGCAGCGGGGGTCACTGTCAATGCGCAAGGTGCCATCGCCATCGACCAAGGCATGCGCACGAGCAACCCGAACATCTACGCGGCCGGCGACTGCACCGACCAGCCGCAGTTCGTCTATGTGGCGGCAGCGGCCGGCACCCGTGCCGCGATCAACATGACCGGCGGCGATGCGGCGCTCGACCTGACCGCAATGCCGGCCGTGGTGTTCACCGATCCGCAAGTGGCGACCGTGGGCTACAGCGAGGCGGAAGCCCACCACGACGGGATCGAGACCGACAGCCGCACCTTGACCTTGGACAACGTGCCGCGTGCGCTCGCCAACTTCGACACACGCGGCTTCATCAAGTTGGTTATCGAGGAAGGCAGCCATCGGCTGATCGGCGTACAGGCGGTCGCGCCGGAAGCGGGTGAACTGATCCAGACGGCGGCTCTGGCCATTCGCAACCGCATGACGGTGCAGGAACTGGCCGACCAGTTGTTCCCCTACCTGACGATGGTCGAGGGGTTGAAGCTCGCGGCGCAGACCTTCAACAAGGATGTGAAGCAGCTTTCCTGCTGCGCCGGGTGAGAAAAAGGAGGTGTTCAATGAACGCCTACACGGTGTCCCGGCTGGCTCTTGATGCCGGGGTGAGCGTGCATATCGTGCGCGACTACCTGCTGCGCGGATTGCTGCGCCCGGTGGCGTGCACACCAGGCGGCTACGGCTTGTTCGATGACGCCGCCTTGCAACGGCTGTGCTTCGTGCGGGCGGCCTTCGAGGCGGGCATCGGCCTCGACGCGCTGGCGCGGCTGTGCCGGGCGCTGGATGCGGCGGACGGCGACGAAGCGGCCGCGCAGCTTGCCCTGCTGCGTCAGTTCGTCGAGCGTCGGCGCGAAGCGTTGGCCGATCTGGAAGTGCAGTTGGCCACCCTGCCGACCGAGCCGGCACAGCACGCGGAGAGTCTGCCATGAACAACCCCGAGCGCTTGCCGTCCGAGACGCACAAACCGATCACCGGCTACCTGTGGGGCGGACTGGCTGTGCTGACTTGCCCCTGCCACCTGCCCATCCTCGCTGTCGTGCTGGCCGGCACAACCGCCGGTGCTTTCCTCGGCGAGCATTGGGTCATCGCGGCGCTCGGTTTGACCGGCCTGTTCCTTCTGTCCCTGTCGCGGGCGTTGCGGGCATTCAGGGGTCGTTTGCGGGAAGGGGCGGAATCCTACGCTAAGGCTTTGGCCAGCGATATTCTCCGGTGAGATTGATGTGTTCCCAGGGGATAGGAGAAGTCGCTTGATATCTAGTATGACGTCTGTCGCACCTGCTTGATCGCGGCCGCGATAGCTAGATCGCGTTGCTCCTCTTCTCCATCCGCGTTCCAAGCTGCGGAAAGGCACCCATAAGCGTACGCCTGGTCGAGCAGGCGACGCGGATCGACGTCCAGCGCACGAGAGAATGCGTCCGCCATCTGTGCAATGCGTCTAGGATCGAGACAAAGGTCGTCTCTGTCAGCCGGATCGTAGAACATATTGGCGGCGCCAAAGCCCACTTCACCGACCAGACCGACGGGATCTATCACCAGCCAGCCGCGACTGGAGAACATGATGTTTTCATGATGCAGATCGCCATGTAGCCCACGCAGTTCCGAGGCATTGCTCATCATTTGATCGGCTATAATCGCCGCGTGGACGTAGTCAGTTTGACAACCTGCGTTTTGATCATCGCGCGCCCGCTGAAACAAAGCTGCAAAGCGATCCCGGATCGGGAGAAGGGCAGAAGGCAGGGGTTCCTCAGATGCGGCATACAGCTTCGCCATTAGTTCCGCTGCAATTTCGGTCGCCTGGTAGTCGCCGTGCTCGGCAACGATGTGAGAGAGCATTCGCTCCCCGGCATATTCGAGCAACATCAGATTGTTCTCACGACCGAGCAACCGGACTGCTCCCCTCCCATTGCGCCATACCAGATAGTCGGCCCCGCGCAGTTCATCAGCAATGTCTTCTATAGGTTTCAATCCCTTGACGATTGCAGGAGTCCCGTCTGGCAATGAAACTTTCCAAACGAGGCTGGAAAAGGTGTCCGCAATGAGAACAGGTTGCGAAACGTGCCAATGAGCAGGAAAAACAGGCGGCATGAACATCAACCCCAAGTCAGAGGGTCCAATCGCAGATAGAAGGCAAGGCGTTCGCGGTCGGGGGCTTCGATCCCCAATACATTGAATAGGACAGCGAAGGCGCGCTCTGCTTCATCTGGCGCTGCCCAGTTCTCTTCGGCGTTAGCAATCATGAGTGCCAAATCGGCATAGCGATCTGCTGTTCCGAGCCGCCCAAGGTCGATCAGACCCGTGCATTGAAGAGTTTTAGGGTCCACCATGAAGTTCGGCATGCAGGGATCACCATGGCAAACAACCATATCGGTGCGCTCTTGGTCGAGCCGCACCGGTAGCTCTCGTTCGACACGAGCCAAAAGATCGAGCTGCGGCGTACTCTTGTCCTCGTCCGGTAAGAAGTCGGGATTGACGGCATTGCGGGACACCACATCAACGGCGCGTCCGAACATTCGCGACAGCCTGCGCTCAAACGGACATTGATCAACCGATAGGCTGTGAACAGCGCCAAGTTGCTGCCCCATTGACGGCCACGCTTTGAGCAAATCCGCTCCAGACAGATCAGCCGCCGGTACTCCCGGAATTGCCGTTATCACCAAGCATGCACCCTCCTGTTCCTCCTGCCAGTTGATGACCTCGGGGCAAGCCACACCTCGACCTTTGAGCCAAATGAGGCGGTCACGCTCTCCAGCGAGCTCACCGCGGCGGGAAGCAGGTGCGATTTTCGCGAAGGCATGCCCGTCACCACGTCGAAAAACAAAATCACCAGATTCTCCGCCTCTGACAGGCAACCAGTCAGAATGCGATTCACCAAAAAAAATATTAGTTCGATTCAATGGAGGTTCCTTCAGTTTTCTGATGAAGCGCGGAGGTGGCTCAACTTGCGAAAAGAAACGAGTTGCGACGTAAGTCCGAGAACATGCTTTCCATGGTCTCTGAGCTCGCCTTTGGGACCGACATATCGGTAGAGAGTGACGCGCTCGATGCCGAGTTCCTTGCAGAGATCGGAAACTGAAGTATCGCGCTGGGCCATGGCGGCTTGCGCGAGACGCACCTGAGCTTTGGTGAGCGCGAATTTTCGTCCGCCCTTGCGACCGCGCGCTCTCGCGGAGGCGAGACCCGCCATGGTGCGCTCTCGGATCAGATCCCGCTCGAACTCGGCCAAGGTGGCGAAGATTCCGAACACCATGCGACCGGACGCAGTCGTGGTGTCGATCTGAGCGCCCTTTCCAGTCAGAACCCGCAGGCCGATCTTGCGGTCTGACAGCTCCTTCACCGTGTTGACCAGATGGGCAAGCGATCGTCCGAGGCGATCGAGCTTCCAGACCACCAGCACATCGCCGTCACGCAATGACTTGAGGCAGGCAGTCAAGCCAGGGCGATCATCACGACCGCCGGAAGCAAGATCATCATAGATATTGTCCCGTTCGACACCTGCGGCGCGCAAGGTGTCGTGCTGCAGGTCGAGAGACTGCGAGCCATCGGCTTTGGAGACGCGGGCATATCCGATCAGCATGTATCACAAACGTTGGTTTGAGGCGGCGCTTCGGCCACGATTGCATTGACCTCTGGAAATGTATCTCAACCAGCTTCATAAACAAAGCGTCTTGAACGCTATCAGATTTTGAAAAAGGAACATGTATGCCGCGTCGCGTCACTCTAACCGATCGGCAGAAAGACGCGCTGTTGCGCTTGCCGACTTCACAGACGGATTTGCTCAAGCACTATACGCTGAGTGATGAAGACCTTGGGCATATCAGGCTGCGTCGGCGCGCTCACAACAGGTTCGGCTTCGCCCTGCAATTGTGTGTCCTGCGCTATCCCGGCCGGGTGCTGGCTCCAGGCGAACTGATCCCTGCAGAGGTCATCGAATTTATCGGAGCGCAGCTTGGCCTGGGTGCCGACGATCTCGTAGACTATGCTGCCCGCGAGGAAACACGGCACGAGCATCTTGCCGAGTTACGGGGGCTCTACGGCTTCCGCACCTTCTCCGGACGTGGTGCGAGCGAGCTGAAGGAATGGTTGTTCCGAGAAGCCGAGATGGCGGTGTCGAACGAGGATATCGCCCGTCGCTTCGTAGCCGAGTGCCGACGCACCCGCACTGTCCTTCCCGCGACATCCACGATCGAGCGGCTTTGTGCCGCGGCTCTCGTCGATGCCGAGCGACGCATCGAGACGAGGATCGCCATTCGTCTGCCTATGTCGATCCGAGAACAGTTGCTGGCATTGCTCGAGGAGACGGCTGATGATCGGGTGACCCGTTTTGTGTGGCTGCGCCAGTTCGAGCCTGGCTCGAACTCTTCGTCGGCCAACCGGCTGCTCGACCGGCTCGAATATCTGCAACGCGTCGATCTCCCCGAGGATCTGCTTGCCGGCGTTCCTGCCCATCGGGTGACTCGTCTGCGCAGGCAGGGTGAACGGTATTATGCCGACGGCATGCGCGATCTCCCGGAGGACAGGCGGCTTGCGATCTTGGCTGTTTGCGTCTCGGAATGGCAGGCGATGTTGGCCGACGCAGTGGTCGAAACCCACGACCGGATCGTCGGCCGTCTCTACCGTGCTTCGGAGCGTATTTGCCATGCAAAGGTCGCAGACGAAGCGGGGGTGGTGCGTGACACCCTGAAATCCTTCGCCGAGATCGGGGGCGCCCTGGTCGATGCACAGGATGATGGCCAGCCGCTGGGCGACGTCATCGCGAGCGGATCAGGGTGGGACGGCTTCAAAACCCTTGTTGCAATGGCAACCAGGCTCACCGCCACCATGGCCGACGATCCGCTCAACCATGTGCTCGACGGTTATCACCGCTTCCGCCGATACGCTCCACGCATGTTGCGCCTGCTCGATCTGCGAGCTGCGCCCGTTGCACTGCCGCTTCTGGAAGCGGTGACGGCCCTTCGTACCGGTTTGAACGATGCCGCGATGACCAGCTTCTTGCGGCCCAGCTCGAAATGGCATCGCCACCTTCGGGCCCAGAGGGCTGGCGACGCTCGCCTATGGGAGATCGCGGTGCTGTTCCATCTGCGCGATGCGTTCCGCTCCGGAGATGTCTGGCTTACTAGGTCCCGGCGCTATGGCGATCTGAAACACGCACTCGTTAGGCATCACTGCGTGTTCGCTCGAATGCCTGGCGTGTTTGAACCATGTACACGGCTGGACCATCTGGGGTGGTTACGGTACCTTGCCTCTCAAACCCCGCTTTCTCGTAGCATCGGATCGCTCGCAAGTTGCTCGGCGACGGGTCCGTTTGGATCTTGGTGACCTCGGGATCATTGAACAGCAACTCAACCAGAGCTCGAACCAGCTTGGTTCCCAAGCCTTTGCCCAGTTGTGATGCATTCGCCAGTGACTGGTCTATTCCGCGTACTCCTGGATCGGTTTCTTCTTCCCACCATCCGTCCCCGCTTCCAAGAGCAACGTACGACTGGGCATACCCAATCGGCTCTCCATTCAGCATTGCAATGTATGGAGTGACGGACTCTTGCGCTAAAACGCTTGGCAAGTACTGTTCCTGTACGTCAGCAAGTGTCGGGCGTGCTTCTTCTCCGCCCCACCACTCGACGATATGAGATCGATTTAGCCACTCATAGAGCATCGCAAGGTCATGCTCAGTCATGAGGCGCAGTGTGACGGAATCGGTGCTGTTGGTCACGATGCTGTACTTTGTGATGCCTAACTTTGTTTTATGCCGCATCTGCCTGCTACTCAACGACTGAGCGATTTGTGTGCGCTTTTACAACATTCGTTGTGTGCTTGAGCAAGTCTAGACCGCCCGGCAGGCCGTGCCCCGGAATGACGAACTGTGCTTCCGGGTAGTGTTGTTGAATCCGCTCAATGGAGGTGGGCCATTCAGCCAGATCGGCATCGGCCACGTTCCCCGCAGACGTGCGTGACAACTCATAAATCGCACAACCACCATAGAGCACACTCGCAGACGGGACGTACACAACTAAGTTGTCGGTCGAATGCGCAGCACCAGGATAGAAGAGTTCTACTGGACCGAAGCGCACTGCGTCCCCGCTCGATGAGAGTCCTTCTAGAGAGTGCGTGGGAATCTCGTTCCCCTCTACCTCGGCTAGCCGGCGTGTCGACGGTGATGCGTACGTTGCCACCCCAGCCGCCCGAAGGACATCAACGCCGCCGACGCGGTCGTCATGAAAGTGCGTGGAGACTGCACGCGTTACAGGAAGTCCAATTTGCTTCTCAATCTCCGCGAGAAGTGCCGCTGTGTTTTTCGCACCCCACGCTGTATCAATCAAAAGCAACTCATCACCATCACGGACAATGAGACCATTGGACGGGTAGACTGCGCCATCAAACGACTGCGTTGCGATATGCGACCAAACACCATCGGCAATCTGGTAAAGCCGGACCTCCCCGACCGGAATTTCGCTGACTGTCGGATACTCACCGCTAGAATCTACGGAAAAAGCGAGCGGACTCGCAATAGCCATGATAGACGCGGTCAAATAGACCAATAACTTACTCAAAAGTTTGAACATCAAAACTCCATGGGGGTGAGTGCGGCATAACTTTGTTTTAGGGCGACTGCCCTGCTGCGTAACATCGTTGCTGCTCCATAACATCAAACATCGACCCACGGCGTAACGCGCTTGCTGCTTGGATGCCCGAGGCATAGACTGTACAAAAAAACAGTCATAACAAGCCATGAAAACCGCCACTGCGCCGTTACCACCGCTGCGTTCGGTCAAGGTTCTGGACCAGTTGCGTGAGCGCATACGCTACTTGCATTACAGCTTACCAACCGAACAGGCTTATGTCCACTGGGTTCGTGCCTTCATCCGTTTCCACGGTGTGCGTCACCCGGCAACCTTGGGCAGCAGCGAAGTCGAGGCATTTCTGTCCTGGCTGGCGAACGAGCGCAAGGTTTCGGTCTCCACGCATCGTCAGGCATTGGCGGCCTTGCTGTTCTTCTACGGCAAGGTGCTGTGCACGGATCTGCCCTGGCAGGGCATCAACGAAGACCAGAACCTGGGCATCGCCATCACCCGCCGTGCGCTGGAAGCCCCGCTGCGCGCCATCGTGGCCAACGCCGGTGAAGAACCGAGCGTGATCGTGGCCAACGTCAAGGCCGGCGAAGGCAGCTACGGCTACAACGCCGCCACCGGCGAGTTCGGCGACATGATCGCCATGGGCATCCTGGACCCGACCAAGGTGACCCGCTCGGCCCTGCAGCACGCCGCTTCCGTCGCCGGCCTTGCGATCACGACCGAAGTGGTCGTGGCCGAAGTGCCGAAGAAGGAAGAGCCGGCCATGCCGGGTGCTGGCGGTATGGGCGGCATGGGCGGCATGGATTTCTGATCCGGTTGGCCCGGTCGTCAGGGAACCGGACCGCGCCAGCGCGGTCCGATCCCGGCAACGACCCGACATCAAGGCCCCAAGGACGGGGCCGGAGCCCGGCAGCGATGCCGGGCTTTTTGTTGTGCCCGCGCCGCGGCAATGTCTGACGCGAAGATCAGAACGCACCGATACGAACGTGCGAACACAGGCGCAACACTGAGCAGCCGTCCCCGCACCGGAGCGCTGCGTGCCGCGCCTCGCCACATCCCGGCGGCAAGCCGCGGGATGCGCGCCACTGCCGTCCGCCCACACCGGTTCGCGGTACGCGCGCCACGCGCCCGAGCGCACGCTGCTGTACGCGTTGGTAGAGGCGCACTACCCGGACTTCATTGCACGGATCGAAGCGGAGGGCCGCTCGCTGCCCGGGTATGTCCGCGAGGCGTTCGATGCCTACCTGCGTTGCGGCGTACTCGAGCACGGCTTCCTGCGGGTGGTGTGCGAGCACTGCCGTGCAGAGAGGCTGGTGGCCTTCTCCTGCAAGAAGCGCGGGTTCTGCCCGAGTTGCGGCGCGCGACGCATGGCCGAGAGTGCGCGGCACCTGGTCGAGGAGGTGTTCGGCCCGCGGCCTGTGCGGCAATGGGTGCTGAGCTTTCCGTACCCCTTGCGTTTCCTGTTCGCCAGCAAGCCAGAAGCCATTGGCCCGGTGCTGGGCATCGTGCAGCGCGTGATCGCCGGCTGGTTGGCCGATCAAGCCGGCATCGACCGCGCCAGCGCCCAGTGCGGCGCGGTGACGCTGATCCAGCGTTTCGGCAGCGCGCTGAACCTGAACATCCACTTCCACATGCTGTGGCTCGACGGCGTGTACGTGGAAGCCACCGAGCTGCCGCGGCGCGAACTGCGCCTGCACCGCGCCCGTGCGCCCACCACCGCGCAGTTGACCCAGCTGGCAGCTACCATCGCGCACCGGGTGTGTCGGCACCTGACGCGCAAAGGCTGGCTCGAAGGGGAGGGCGAATCGGCCTTCCTGGCAGACAGCGCTGCAGGCGACGACAGCATGGATGGGCTGCGGATGAGTTCGATCACCTACCGCATCGCCACCGGCCGCGACGCTGGCTGCAAGGTCGTCACGCTGCAAACGCTGCCCGGTGACGCCGGTTCGCTGGAGGGCGAAGCCGGCAAGGTCGGCGGCTTCTCACTGCATGCCGGCGTGGCGGCCGAAGCACACGAAAGCCACAAGCTGGAAAAGCTGTGCCGCTACATCACGCGCCCGGCGATCAGCGAGAAGCGGCTGTCGATAGCGCTCCAGGGCAGGGTGCGTTACCAGCTCAAGACCCCGTGGCGCAATGGCACCACGCATGTGGAATGGGATCCGGTGGATTTCATCGCCAAGCTGGCGGCGCTGGTCCCGCCACCTCGCGCGCATCTCACCCGCTTCCACGGCGTATTCGCCCCGAATGCAAACCTGCGTGCGCAGCTGACGCCCTCGGGGCGCGGCAAGCGGCCTGCGGGCGATGCGGCGCCAGTGGACGTCAGCGCCCACGACGCGCCGCGCAGCCCCGAGGAGAAGCGCCGTGCGATGAGCTGGGCGCAACGGCTCAAGCGGGTCTTTTCCATCGACGTCACCGCCTGCGTCCACTGCGGTGGCACCGTGCGGATCGTCGCCAGCATCGAGGAACCCACCGCCATCCGCGCCATCCTCGCCCACTTCGAGAAGCACGGCGCGCGGGAAGAAGCGCACTACAGGCCCGCAGCGCGCGCGCCGCCAGTGCAAGCCGCGTGACGATCTGCCGGCTGCACAGCCGACGGCGAAACCGGAATCCGAGCCGATGCGGCCACGATCCGCAGGGCGGCGCTCGGCCCGCTGTCGGGAATCAGCGAAGCATGGCTGCTGACAACGCCGCTGCGTGGCCCCGCGATGCCGAAATCCCACTCACAGACGTCCGATCCGTGCCCAAAACGGGGCTTGCGCGACCGCCGCCTACCCAGCAGACTGCCCGAAAAGGGCGTTTGAACTTCCTATACGCTACTTGGCCTCATGCGGTTGAATTTCCTATCCGTGGGTTCATAGGTATGCTCCAAGATACTTAGGATGCTTAAGGTGCGTAATTGACACTAAGTATACATAGGATACCATGATTGCACACAGCTAAAATCAAGGGTATATGATGACCATTCCAACTTATTCTACACTTCACATTGAGTATGATCGAGGCGTGGCGACTGTCAGTATTAACAATCCACCAGTTAATGTATTGGATGTTGCATTGATGAGTGATATTCGAGCTTTTCTTACTCAGGTACGTGATGACCCACAAACACGTGTAATCGTGTTCCAAAGCGCCGATCCTGAGTTTTTCATCGCTCATGTAGACATGACCTTAATTGATGAGCCAAACGCTTTTGACCAGTTCGCAAAAGATGTACCTAATGGATTGAATCCATTTCAGGCTTTAGGAGAGATGATTCAGGCACAGCCGCAAGTGACGATTGTTAAGCTCGAAGGCTTGGCGCGTGGTGGCGGTGCTGAATTCGTCACAGCAGTGGATATGGCATTTGCTGCGATTGGGCGTGCTGGCCTCGCCCAATGCGAGGCATTGATGGGGATTATTCCTGGCGGTGGTGGTACTCAATATCTTTCACAGCGTATGACACGGGGGCGTGCATTAGAGGTAATTCTTGGTGCTGAGCTGATTGACGCTTTGCTAGCCGAACGATATGGTTGGGTAAATCGTGCGCTTCCGGCAAATGAGTTAGATGCTTTTGTTCATCGCATTGCCACAAATATTGCTGCTTTACCTGAAGGGGTCATCGCCGCTGCAAAGAAAGCAATCCCACCTGCGGATTTAAGCGAAGACTTCCTTCGAGAGCACAAAGCATGGGCTGGTCTGTTTGCGCGTCCTGCTGCTGAAAAACTCATTCGTGGCGGCTTGCAGGCAGGTGCTCAAACAAAAGTAGGCGAACAGGATTTGGAGCAACTCCTCCGCGATTTGTCTGCATCCTGAGGTCTTGCTGCTGTCTAATATTCTGCTCTAGCTTATTCCTGAGGTTTTTGCGGTCGAGAAATACTGTAACCGACTTTATTAAGACTAATACAGTTTATGCAATTGAAAGATGATGACAAAATTTTGAAGTATTGACCATCTATAGGGAATAAGCTATATTTTTGCTACAGTGAACCAAATTAAGATCATCTATTTACTAGGCCTTGCATTTGCGGGGTTTTAATGCTGAATAAAAGGAAAACTTGATGGAATTGCCCAATATTATTCAACAATTTATTGGAAACAGTGTTTTAGAGCCAAATAAAATTGGTCAGTCGCCATCGGATGTTTATTCTTTTAATCGAAATAATGAAACTTTTTTTCTTAAGCGATCTAGCACTTTATATACAGAGACCACATACAGTGTCTCTCGCGAAGCGAAAATGTTGAGTTGGCTCTCTGAGAAATTAAAGGTGCCTGAACTCATCATGACTTTTCAGGATGAGCAGTTTGAATTCATGATCACTAAAGCGATCAATGCAAAACCAATTTCAGCGCTTTTTTTAACAGACCAAGAATTGCTTGCTATCTATAAGGAGGCACTCAATCTGTTAAATTCAGTTGCTATTATTGATTGTCCATTTATTTCAAACATTGATCATCGGTTAAAAGAGTCAAAATTTTTTATTGATAACCAACTCCTTGACGATATAGATCAAGATGATTTTGACGCTGAATTATGGGGAGACCATAAAACTTACCTAAGTCTATGGAATGAGTTAACTGAGACTCGTGTTGAAGAAAGATTGGTTTTTTCTCATGGCGATATCACGGATAGTAATATTTTTATAGATAAATTCAATGAAATTTATTTTTTAGATCTTGGCCGTGCTGGGTTAGCAGATGAATTTGTAGATATATCCTTTGTTGAACGTTGCCTAAGAGAGGATGCATCGGAGGAAACTGCTAAAATATTTTTAAAGCATTTAAAAAATGATAGACCTGACAAAAGGAATTATTTTTTAAAACTTGATGAATTGAATTGATTCCAAGCATTATCTAAAAATACTTAATTGTCTTTTTACGTCGCTAAATTTTAAATAAATAAGTGAAGAGCGTTAGTGGAGCTATTGATTTAAAGTTTTATATCACCAATAAATCTAAATTTTGGTTTTTAAAATGAGCTTATTTAAAATAGCTAAAACTGTTTATTAGCTTAACTTGTGATTTAAGTTTTTTTGAATATAAAAGTGTTAATTTATTAGCTTTGCAAGTTTATTTAAATTTCATCGTGCAACATTTTTAACCAATTTTATTATCGATGGTATTTTTTTGTCTGCTTTTCTTTTCTTAGTCTTTTATCTATCTGTCAGCCATATAGTATTTTATTAAATTCTTATGGGAAATGACGAATGTTAAATTATCTTAAGAGCTTTAATAATATCAATACTTATTTGATTTTATCGATAATTCTGCTGTTAATCATAATATCTCTAGATTATTAAGGTGCGCGCGAAAGTGGTGGGGCTCATGATGGAGGCGCAAAGCCCGCCGGCCGACCGCGTGTCGCCGCTGACCCCGCGCACGCCGTCCATCGTGGTGAAACTCCAGGCGCTGGAGCCGTTGCCCGCGCCCTACCACATCCACCAATTGCCGCTGGATGTGCGTTTCGACTGGGTGGCCAGCCGCTGGTTCTGACCCGGCCGCATACGCCGCCGGGTGAAAGCACCGGGGCCGCCCGGTCTCAGGCCAGGCTCAGCTCGTCGGCGCGATGCTGCGCGGCTGCGAAATCCAGGTCGCCGGAATAGATCGCGCGCCCGCAGATGACGCCTTCCACGCCTTCGCTTTCGACTTCGCAGAGCTTCTCGATGTCCGCGATGCCGGCCAGTCCGCCCGAGGCGATCACGGGGATGGTGAGGGCCTGGGCCAGCTTGACCGTCGCCTCGATATTGATGCCCGAGAGCATGCCGTCGCGGCCGATGTCGGTGTAGATGATGGATTCCACGCCCCAGTCCTGGAACTTGCGCGCCAGATCGACCACCTCGTGGCCGGTGAGCTTGCTCCAGCCGTCGGTGGCCACCTTGCCGTCCTTGGCGTCCAGGCCCACGATGATGTGGCCGCCAAACGCGCTGCACGCATCCTTGAGAAAGCCGGGGTTCTTCACCGCGGCCGTGCCGATGATGACGTACCGCAGCCCGGCGTCGATGTAGCGCTCGATGGTGTCCAAGTCGCGGATGCCGCCGCCCAGCTGCACCGGAATGTCGGCGCCCACCTCGGCCAGGATGGCCTTGATGGCCGCCTTGTTCTTGGGCTGGCCGGCAAACGCGCCGTTCAGGTCCACCAGGTGCAGGCGGCGCGCGCCCGCATCCGCCCACTTGCGGGCCATGGCGGCGGGGTCTTCGCCAAAGGTGGTCGATTGGTTGGCGTTCAAGCGCGCCATCATCGCCGCAGGCAGCCAGGCCGTGCACCTGCCCTTCTTCCCTGATGATCCGCGCATCGTCGATTCCACGGGGGCCCTCGCGCTGCAAGGCGTGCCCAAGAAGATGCTGATTGTCGGCGGCGGCATCATCGGCCTGGAAATGGGCACCGTCTATTCCACCCTGGGCGCACGCCTGGACGTGGTCGAGATGATGGACGGCCTGATGCAAGGCGCGGACCGCGATCTGGTCAAAGTCTGGCAAAAAATGAACCAGCACCGCTTTGACAAGGTGATGCTGAAAACCAAAACCGTCGGTGCCCAAGCCACCCCCGAAGGCATCAAGGTCCAGTTCGAGGGCCTGGACGGCACGAAGAGCGAAGGCACCTACGACCTGGTCTTGCAAGCCGTGGGCCGCACGCCCAACGGCAAAAAAATCGGTGCTGATAAAGCCGGTGTAGCGGTGACCGACCGGGGCTTTATCGACGTGAACATCCAGATGCGCACCAACGTGCCGCACATCTTTGCCATTGGCGACATCGTGGGCCAGCCCATGCTGGCGCACAAGGCGGTGCACGAAGCGCATGTGGCGGCCGAAGTCATCGCCGGGGAATTGCAGGGCAACAAAGAACTGGCCGCCGCCGCGTTCAACGCCCGCGTGATTCCCAGCGTGGCCTACACCGACCCCGAAGTGGCCTGGGTGGGCCTGACCGAAGACCAAGCCAAGGCGCAAGGCATTCAGGTCAAAAAAGGCCTGTTCCCCTGGGCCGCCTCGGGCCGCGCCATTGCCAATGGCCGCGACGAGGGCTTTACCAAGCTGCTGTTTGATGCGCACACCCACCGCATCCTGGGCGGCGGCATTGTCGGCACCCATGCGGGCGACATGATTGGCGAGATTGCCTTGGCCATTGAGATGGGTGCGGACGCAGTGGACATCGGCAAAACCATCCACCCGCACCCCACACTGGGCGAAAGCATCGGCATGGCCGCCGAAGTGGCCCACGGCAGCTGCACCGACGTGCCGCCTGCGCGCAAGTAAGTCCGCAGCCAAGCTACCCTGACAAGGCCCGAACTGGCGACGGTTCGGGCCTTGTGCTTTGCGTACCCAAACAATCGCCGCAGAATACTGTGCATTTGTACAGTATTCATGTCAGCCACTTCCAAGCCCAAGCTCTACAACCCACGCCACCCCGAACGCACGCTGCTCTACCAAACGGTAGCCGAGCACTACGAGACCTGGCTAGAGTTGGCCAGCGCGGGTCAGTTCGACGGCCAGGGCGACCACCACACCCCCAAGCCCTTCGTGCGCAAAGCGTTTGCCAAGTATCTTGAGTGCGGCATCTTTGCCCATGGCTTTGCCCGCGCTCGCTGCGGCGACTGTGGGCACGACTACTTTGTAGCCTTCTCCTGCAAAGGCCGGGGAGTCTGCCCCTCGTGCACCACCCGGCGCATGGTGGAGACAGCAGCGCACCTGAACGATCACGTATTCCCCCGCCTGCCGGTGCGCCAGTGGGTGCTGTCGGTTCCCAAGCGGCTTCGTTACTTCATGCAGCGCGACGGAGCGGTGCTGAGCATGGTGCTGCGCATCTTTCTGCGGGTGATCGCACAAACTCTGCAGACCCACAGCCCCGGTGCGGCCCATATGGACAAGGCAGGCCTGCACATCGGTGCCATCGCCTTCATTCACCGATTCGGCTCCAGCCTCAATGAACACGTCCACTTCCACGTTTGTGTGGTGGACGGGGTGTTTGAGGAAGTGGAGGGCGAGGGCGATGCTGATGCGACCCCTCGAATCTCATCGCCGGGTGTCATCTTTCACGCGGCCACCGGCATCGATGCGGCTACCGTGGCCCCAGTGCAGACCACACTGCAAAAACGCATCCTGCGCGCCTTCGTTGCTCGGGGCCTGCTGGAGAACTTCGAGGCAAAAGAGATGCTGGGCTACAAACACAGCGGCTTCTCGGTGGACGCCGGTGTCTGCATCGAAGCCCACGACCGCGCTGCGCTGGAGCGGCTGCTGCGCTATTGCGCGCGTCCACCGTTTTCCATGGAGCGCCTACGCAAAGAGGGAAGCAAACTGGTGTACCGCTGCGGCAAGCAGCGCAGCGAACCCACCAGCGACAAGCGCGGTGCCAAGGTTGATGAGCTGCACCTCACACCGCTGGAGCTGATCGACCGCATTGCCGCGCTGGTTCCCCCGCCACGCACCCACCGGCACCGCTATTTTGGCGTGTTGGCACCCAACTCGCCGCTCAGGGCTGCGGTGACGGCGCTGGCGACACCGGCGCAAGCCGCTCCCGTGCTGGGCGCGTCGATCAGCACGGGGGAGTGCGCGCCTGGTGTGGTACCGATGAGCAGCGCGCTGCCATCCCAGAGCGAGCCGGTGCTGCCCAAGCGTGCAGCGCACTACCTGTGGGCGGTGCTGATCGCCCGCATCTACGAGGTGTTCCCCCTCTTGTGTCCGCTGTGTGGCGGGCAGATGCGCATCATCGCGTTCATTACGCACAGCGCTGACATCCGGCACATCCTGGACCACATCGGGGCAGATTCAGAGCCACCCCGCATCTCCCCGGCGCGCGGGCCACCGCTGTGGGATGACTGTAGTGATGCGCAGATGGATGACGGGGCGCAAACCGAGCCAGCAGACTGGGACCTGGCGGCGCAACCGGCACCGGACTTTGAGGTCGATCAGCGCATCAGTTGGTGAATGAACAAAGCGGCGATTTTGACTTGCCGCGAACTGGCTCTGCGCCCGGTACACGCCGAGCGCCGCAAATCACTCTCCTGAACGCCAAACCCTGGTGGTGAACCTGACACCTGGGCGGGAAAATCGAGTGTCTCAGCCGGCTTGATGGCGCTTCCGCGGTGCGATACTTGGCCTCATGCGGTTAAAACGCCTATCCGTCCATCGCTGCCCTGAAGTTGACCTGGACCGACCCGGTTTGCACACCGAATTCGCTGGCCCGGCGCGCCATGTGAGCCACACGAGCCGACTTGCGTAGGGTCTTGGTTGGGGTGCAGCCCCGATTGACACAGGTACCACCCAGGTCACGCTCCTCGATGAGCGCCACCTTCATACCCCGGGCAACGAGTGTCGCGCCCAGAAAGGGACCGGCCTGACCGGCTCCGATCACGATCGCGTCGAACCTCTGTTCCCCGCTCATGGCCGCACCTCGACACCGCGCCAGAACGCCACCCTGCCGGTCACCGCCTCCGCACCAGCCTTGGGCGACGGGTAGTACCACGCCGCGTCAGCGTTCACGTCTTCGCCGACCACCACGTCGTAGTAGCTGGCCCGCCCCTTCCATGGACAGGTGGTGTGCGTATCGCTTGGTTTGAAATGTTCCGGGCGCAACGCGTCGAGTGGGAAATAGGCGTTGCCTTCAACTTCCACGATGTCATCGCTCTCAGCGATGGTGGTGCCTTTCCAGATGGCTCTCATGCTCCGTCTCCTTCGTTTGTGTGTGGTTGGGATCAGTCCCGAATCAGTGTGGTGGTGATCACCGGATGGTTCTCCAGCGTTCGATGCACGGGGCAACGATCGGCGATGCGCAACAGGTCCTGTCGCTGGCTTTCACTCAACGGTCCGCTCAGCAGGAGCTGCCGCGTGACGTGGTCAACCTGTCCCGAGCGATCCCCGCACTCCTGGCAATCGGTCGCGTGCGCGCGCTCATGACGCAACCTGACCTGGACATCCTTGAGCGCATAGCCTTTTCGCTTGGCGTACTGGCGCAATGTCATGGACGTGCAGGCGCCCAGCGACATCAGCAGAAGTTCATAAGGATCGGGCCCGCGTTCGCCACCACCCACTTCCTTTGGCTCATCGGCGTCGAGGTGGTGCGGACCTGCTCGCATCGATCGCCAGAAGGCGTGATCGTGCTCCCCCACCCACACCTCGCCCGCACGAAGGTCCGACGGCGCATCGTTTCGCTCGGCTCGCATCGGCAGAAACCGCGAGGCCCAGGCGCCAATCAGGTCAGCCGCATACTGCGCATCGGCCGGGCGCGTGAGCAGATGGTCCGCATCGTCCAGGCTGATGAAACTCTTAGGATGTCTGGCCGCCTTGAACAGGTCCTGTGCCTCGCCGATGTCCACCACCGCGTCACTTGGCGCGTGCATAACCAGCAAGGCCGCGCGAAGCCCCTTGACCGGGTTCTCGTGGGCTTGGGCCTGGAGCTCTTCAATGAAGGCCGGCGCGATCCTGAACGCCCGGCCGCCCAGGTCGACCTGGATCTGCCCATCCTCTTCGGACTTGGTCGGACCGAAGTGACGAAGCACATGGTCGGCCGTCGCGGGTGCGCCCAGCGTGCAAACCGCCCGTATGCCGTCGAGGCGGGCAGCCGCCGCGATGGCCGCCGTCCCCCCCAGGCTGTGTCCGACCAACAGTGCAGGCATGCCGATCGTGCTCTGCATCCAGTGCACCGCCGCCACAATGTCCGCCACGCTGGACGAAAAGCCACCGCGCCCGAAGTCGCCTTCGCTCTCGCCCAGACCGGTGAAATCAAAGCGCAGCGTGGCGATGCCCTGCTGAGCCAGCGCCCGGCTGATGCGGGTCGCGGCGAGAGAGTTCTTTCCGCAGGTAAAGCAGTGGGCAAACACCGCCAGGGCTTGTAACGGTGCATGGTCCGGGCGTTCCAAGACACCCACCAGCAGACCCTGGCTGCTGCCAGCGAAGCCTACCTTTTCGCTGCTCATGCTTTCTCCAGTGCCAGGGCGTTGATGCAGTAGCGCAGACCGCTGGGCTTGGGTCCGTCGGGAAACACGTGACCCAGGTGGGCGTCGCAGACGTTGCACGTCGTCTCCACCCGCACCATGCCGTGGCTGTTGTCTCCGTGATAGCCCACCAGACCCGGGGCAATGGCCTGCGTGAAGCTGGGCCAGCCGCTGCGGCTGTCATATTTGGTCGACGCATCGAATAGTTCAGTGCCGCAGCACACGCACCGGTAGATCCCGGGCGAAAACAGCGTACACATCGAGGAGCTGTGCGCCCGTTCGGTGCCCTTGAGCCGCGTGATTCGGAACTGCTCGGGCGTCAGCTGTTGGGCCCACTCGGCTTCGCTGCGCTCAACTCGGCGCGGTGGCGTCGGGTTGCCCGTTTCCACCAGTTGAATCACTCCTTTCCAAGTCAACATGTCGGGCCCAGGCTCCGGTGCCGCCGGTTCGTTTTCCAGCCGCTTGAGAAAGGTGACGAGCTTGTCGGCGTCGATTCGGAAATGGTTGTAGACCACTCTGCCATCGGGATCGATCAGAATGAACCAGGGTGTGCCGCCGTTGCGGTAGCGGCGCATCAGCTCCGAACCCGCGCCGTCCTGTTCGTCACCGGCGTCGTGCCCGAAGGGAATGCCCAGCGCGTAGCGGGCGTGATTGGCCAGCATGCGCTCCCAGGTGTTCGAACCGAAGTCCTCGAACACGGTCTGGACTGCGGCGAACCCGACGAAGTCGCTCCCCCGAAACGCGTCGACCACCCGGGCAAGCGCCGGAAAGCCGGTCGCATGGCACCCCGGGCAGGCGTCCTGAAAACAGAAGATGAGCTTGAACCGGCCGGGCATGCGGTCCAGGTCGAAGTGTTCCAGCGCCTGGCCCGACGCGTCCACCCACCGGGTCACACCCAGGGGAGCGGCCGCCTCGCCAAGGACACCGGGTTCCTGTTTCATTGTGGTCATGCGAAGTCTCCTTTCAGAAATCGTTGGGTACCCCAATCAGGTGCCGCAGAAGGTGCGGTGGGCTGCGGCCACTTCGGGCGAGGCCGGCAGCGTGAATGGCCGCGCGGACTCCACCGTCTCGTACGGCCGCCCCAGCACCGCCAGCAGGCGCTCGAACGGACCGAGGTCGGCCTCGTCCACGGCACTCGACAGCGCCGCCTCCACCTGGTGATTGCGCGGGATCACGAAGGGATTGACCGACCACGCCGTTGCGGCGCAGTCCTGCAAGGTCCTTCCCTCCCGGGCCATGCGCTGGCGCCAGCGCGCCAGCCAGTCCGAGAGCGCCGGGCGCTCCCGTCCGAACAGGTCGTGCAGTGCGGCATCCGGCCCCGTGATGGCGTCGGACAGGAGGCGGAACGCCAGCGTGAAGTCCACCTTTTCCCGCTGCAGCAGCTGCAGGAAGTCGTCCGCCAGGGCGCGGTCGTCCGGCTCTTCAGCGGCCAAGCCCAGCTTGGCGCGCAGCTGCCCGGTCCAATGCCGGTCAAAGCGCACGGCAAACCCGGCCACCACCTGTTCCACCCGTTCCACGACGTCGATATCGCGGGCGTCCAGAACCGGCAGCAACGCTTCGGCCAGACGGGCCAGGTTCCATTGCGCCATGGCCGGCTGCTGGCCGTAGGCATATCGCCCCTGACGGTCGATCGAGCTGAACACCGTGGCCGGATCGAAACCCTCCATGAACGCACACGGACCATAGTCGATGGTCTCGCCCGAGATGCTCATGTTGTCGGTGTTCATCACCCCGTGGATGAAGCCCACGCCCATCCAGCGTGCAATCAGCTGCGCCTGCCGCTCACAGACGGCCTCCAGCATCGGAATGGGCTTGTCGGAAAGCTTGGCGAGGGCGGGGTCATGCCGCGCCACGGCATAGTCGAGCAGCCGCCGAAGCATCACCTCCTCCTCCCGCGCCGCGAAGAACTCAAAAGTGCCCACCCGCAAGTGGCTGGCCGCCACGCGCACCAAGATCGCCCCGGGGGGCGAGCCCTCGCGGTTCACCCGCTCACCGGTCCGGATCACCGCCAGCGCACGCGTCGTGGGAATGCCCAACGCGTGCATGGCCTCGCCCATGAGGTACTCGCGCAGCTGCCGCCTTGCCATCGCCACGGCGCGAAAACGGCGTACGGCCCGACCCCTTGAGGGCCAGGTCCCGACGCTGTCCTGCCGTGTCGATGAGTTCCCCGAGCAGCAAGGCGCGGCCATCCCCCAAGTGTGGCGAGAACTGGCCGAACTGGTGCCCCGCGTAGGCCTGCGCCAGCGGCGCCGCCTCAGCCGGCATTTCCACGCCGGACAGCCACGCCAGACCGGTCGCAGACTTCAGCACCGCCGGTTCCAGCCCCAGCTCCAGCGCCAGGGCGTCGTTGAACTGCACCCAGGCCGGGGCCGGGGACGGCTCGGGCTTCCAAGGCACATAGAACCCCTGCATGTCCCGGAAGAAGCTGTTGTCAAACGGCAGCCGAAACGCCGGGCCCGTCCCCGGCGTCTTCGGCTCCGACACGGACTTTGGTGTGGAAGCACGCATGGCTTCAGGCCGCCTTGAGACCATCGTTCGAAGCGCCGAACGCCCCGATCAGCTGCCGCTCGTCGAGCTCGAAGTCGCTGTAGAGCACCTCATCCAGCGGATCGATCACCAAAAACCACGGCGTGCCCCGCGTCCCGTAGTCGGCCATGAGCGACGACGCCCGTCCGATCGCAGGGTCGTGTCCGAAAGGAATGTTCAAGCCGTAGCGCAGCTGCGTCTCGCGCAGGCGCTCGAAGGTGTTGGACTCGACGCCCTCGAACACGGTCTGCACCGCGGCAAACGCGAAGCCGCGATCACCCAACGCCTTGATCAGCTTCTGCAGGGTCGGAAAGCCATGGCTGTGGCAGCCCGGACACCAGTGCTGGAAGCAGAAGATCACTTTGAACCCGTCGCCCAGATCGGCCAGCTTCAGCGGTGCCATGCTGCGCCCTTCGCCGTCGATCCACCACGGCACCCGCAGCTCGGGCGCCCGTTGAATGCACTGGGATTGCATCACCATCTCCTCAGGAAGAAAACAGACACACCGGGTCGGCCCGCCCGCTGGCGCGCCGACCCCCACCGTTCTTGAGCGTTGACCGTCAGCCGATCTCGCGGCGCGGCAGCTTCCAGCCCGCGCGGGGGTAGTGACAGGTGTAGCCGTTGGGGTGCTTGACCAGGTAGTCCTGATGCTCGGGCTCGGCCTCCCAGAACGGCCCCGCGGGCGCGAGCTCGGTGACCACCTTGCCCGGCCACAAACCCGAGGCATTCACATCGGCAATGGTTTGCTGCGCCGTGGCCAGCTGCTCGTCCGAGGTGTAGAAGATGGCCGAACGGTAGGAGCTGCCGCGGTCATTGCCCTGGCGCCCCGGGGTGCTCGGATCGTGGATCTGGAAGAAGAACTCCAGCAGGTCGCGAAAGCTCGTCTGCGTGGGGTCGAACTCCACCTCCAACGCCTCGGCGTGGGTGCCGTGGTTGCGGTAGGTGGCGTTGGGCACATCGCCGCCGCTGTAGCCCACACGGGTGCGCAACACGCCAGGCAGCTTGCGCACCAGGTCCTGCATGCCCCAGAAACAACCGCCGGCCAGGACTGCTTTTTCGCTCGGGTTCATCGTGATCTCCTTCAAAGTTCTGCCTCAAGGCATTGAACCTGAAGTCGGGTCCGTTCGGCACAGCACAACGGCATTCGGCGTCCGCATCACGCCACCGATCGTCCAGAACCAGGGCGCGATGGACCTACGGCTGACTCAGATGCTCCATCTGCCAAGCGCTGGGCGATTGCCCCGAGGCCCGTTGAAACGCTCGCGCGAATGCGGTGGCATTACCGTAGCCCACCTGAGAGGCCACCGCCTTCACTGCCTGCCCTTGCGCGAGTAGGTTGCGGGCAACCGCCATGCGCCAGTGGGTCAAGTAGGTCAACGGCGGTATGCCCACCACCTGGACAAAGCGCAGGGCAAAGGCAGACCGGGACAGGTGCGCCAGCTCCGCCATGCTGTCAAGCGTCCAGTCGTGCTCTGGCGATTCGTGCAGCATGGACAGCACCACACCCAGACGGCTGTCGACCATGGCCTCCAGCACACCGCCGGACAGCAGTTGCCGATCAATCAGGTGACGCACAAGCACCACGAAGGTGTATTGCAGCAGGCGGTCGATCGCTGCCCGATAACCAAAAGCACGTGCCTCGGCCTCCTCGAACAGCAGCTCTACCGGTCGCTGCAGCGATGACGTGGCGGTCAAGTCAATCACCGTGACGTCCGGCAAGATCATGTCCAGCGGCGGCGCCAATTCACTGAGGGTGGCGCACATCAGGTCCACCCCCTGCGGCCCTGAGCCCTGAACCCAGTGCTCCAACGCGCGGGGAAGCAACAGCACGCTGGGCGCCCGCACGTTCAGCGGCGCAAAGCCCTTGCGCGTCAGTTGCAGCTCGCCGCGACTCAGCAGGTGCATCGTCCCCTGCTTGAGGCCGTCAGCCTCGGATCCCTGCGTCAGGGTACAGAGATTTCCCGAGAAAAACATGCGCGCCGTGGGAGTGAACCGTAACAGCTGGTTCAGCAGAGAGGCGTTCGGCAAGGGAGTGCTTTGGTTCAAGCGCGTGACACCTGTTGTGGGTTAGACCTTGATTATCTTGGAGCTTCCGCCTCTCCTTAGAATGACTGCATGCCCCCCCCGTCCCTTTCGTCCAGCATCTCTCGACACCACCAAGCTCCCGCAGAAATTGAGGGCCAGGCGCTCAGGACGTCAAACTTCCTGCGCCAGGTCATCGAGAAAGACCTCGCCACCGGCACCTACGCCCAGCGCCAGTGGGGCGGCGGCCCGGGTGATGCCGCCTTCCACGCCGCTGGCCAGCCCGACCCGGCCAAGATCCGCACCCGCTTCCCGCCCGAGCCCAACGGCTACCTGCACGTGGGCCACGCCAAGAGCATCTGCCTGAACTTCGGCCTGGCGCGCGACTACGGCGGCGTCTGCCACATGCGCTTTGACGACACCAACCCCGAGAAGGAAGAGAAGGAGTACGTGGACTCCATCCTCGACGCGGTGCAGTGGCTGGGCTTTAACTGGCAGAGCAGCTTCAACGGCAAGACCGAAGACCACCTGTACTACGCGTCGAACTACTTCGACTTCATGTACCGCGCGGCCGAACACCTTATCACCGCCGGCCACGCCTATGTGGACGAGCAGACAGCCGAAGACATGCGCATCAACCGCGGCGACTTCGGCAAGCCCGGCGTGGACAGCCCCTTCCGCACCCGCAGCCCGGAAGAGAACCTGGCCCGCTTCCGCGAGATGCGCGACGGCAAACTGGCCGACGGCGCCGCCGTGCTGCGCGCCAAGATCGACATGGCCTCGCCCAACATCAACATGCGCGACCCGGCCATCTACCGCATCCGCCGCGCCACGCACCACAACACGGGCGACGCCTGGTGCATCTACCCCATGTACACCTTCGCGCACCCCATCGAGGACGCGCTGGAGCAGATCACCCACAGCATCGCCACGCTGGAATTTGAAGACCAGCGCCCGTTCTACGACTGGTTGCTGGAGCGTTTGTGCGAAGGCGGCCTGCTCAAGGCCCCACCGCCGCGGCAGTACGAATTTGCGCGCCTGAACCTGACCTACGTGATCACCAGCAAGCGCAAGCTGGCGCAGCTGGTGAACGAGAAGAAAGTCAGCGGCTGGGACGACCCGCGCATGCCCACCATCGTCGGCCTGCGCCGCCGCGGCTACACGCCCGAGGCCATCCAGCTGTTTGCCGAACGCATCGGCGTGACCAAGAGCGATTCCTGGATCGACTACAGCACGCTCGACGGCTGCCTGCGCGAAGACCTGGAAAACAAGGCCCACCGCGGCATGGCCGTGCTTGACCCCGTCAAGCTGGTGCTCACCAACTGGGCCGAAGTGTTCGGCTCTGACGGCTACACCGAAGACTGCACCCAGCCCGCCCTGCCCCACAGCACCATTGCCGAAGGCCAGACGCCGCCGCCTGACCGCGTCTTCAAGATCGGCAAAGACGTTTGGATCGAACGCGAAGACTTTGAAGAAGTGCCGCCCAAGGGCTACAAGCGCCTGTTCCCAGGCAACGTGGTGCGCCTCAAAGGCGGCTACGTCATCGAATGCACTGGCGTCGGCGCCAAAGACGCCGACGGCAAAGTGACCGAAGTGCACGCCAACGTGATCGCCGGCACCAAGAGCGGCACGCCCGGCGCTGACAGCGTCAAGGCCAAGGCCGCCATCACCTGGGTGGGCGCGGCCGACGGCCGAGAAGCCGAAGTGCGTCTGTACGACCGCCTGTTCACCGACCCGCAACCCGACGCGGGCGGCAAGAACTTCCTGGACGCCCTCAACCCCGACAGCCTGAAGGTGGTGACGGCCTATGTGGAGCCGTCACTGGCTGCGGCCAAGCCGGACCAGAAATTCCAGTTTGAGCGCCACGGCTACTTCGTGGCCGACCGTGCGGACCATGGCGTGGTTGGGAAGGTGGTGTTCAACCGGGTCACGAGGTTGAAGGATCGCTGGGGTTGATCGCTATTCCCACTCTGTGCTTGCTTGATGCCCCGTACAAATCGTCTGTGTTGAAGAAATCGCCTTGCACCACTTCACTCTCAGAAGCTGGGGGCAACTATCTACTCCGTTTTGGCTAGTAGGCGAAAAGATCGCGCAGCACCATCATGGGTTATTGGTCCTTCTGTTCGGTCTGCGTGACCTCCCGCGCGGCATCGACAGCTGATGTTGAAAGCCTCGCGCCGCTGGCCTGGCTCGGCATGGTCAGGGATGCGCGCCGCCCAAGCGCCACTCGTCGGCCAAGTGGTGCAGGCTATCCATGTCTTGCATGGTCTCCCCGCGCTGGTCCTCAATCTCCAGTCGTCCGATTTTGCTGACGTTGCGAAAGTGCGCCGCAATGGTCGCCATGCTCCGCCCTCCCCCGGTGACTTTCACCATGACCTGCGGGGCGCGCCGAACGACGGTGGCTTGGATGCGTTGGCGAATGGCGTTGGCACGCTGGTGCACGCCCGAGGCGCCCAGCCTGGGCTGGGGCTTCACCTGGACGATGCGGTTGCCTGGATTGAACAGGCGGTCGCCCCAGGTGATGAGGATGCCGTCGAGCGAGGGGTTGTGAGACATGTTGGCTCCGTACGAATGACCTTGGACTGGCGCTCGCGGAGACGAGCGCCGTTAGCCAGATGGCGCTTTCATGGCTGGCTCCTTCGGTTGCCGGGCCGTGTGCGGCCCCTTGGTTCTGAGGTGGCGGGGCGGCGCGGCTGCAGGTCAGCGAGCGCGATGGAAGCGAGGTCGAGGTGCTGGTGCACATCGTGCGCCAGGTAATCGAGCGCCAAGCGCAGCGGCCTGGAGGACTCGTCTTCGCCTCGGCGCAGCAGCGTGCTCAGCAGGTGGAGGTTGCGGCTGAGGGTAGCCAGTTCTGCGGTGGATTCACTCAAGGCAACGATGTTCTCAACTCGGCTGGCACCGCCTGTCAACACGGGTACGCGGGCCACTAGACCGGTCAGGTAGGCACCGCGCGACAGGCCAGCGGCTCTGGCACCGGCTGCCAGTTGAGCTGCCTCCTCGGCGGTCATGCGGATCGAAAGCTTGACGTATGCAGTGTGCTCAGCCCCTTGGGGGACCTCCTCGCTTTGAGTCTCACCATTGACCACTAATAGACCCAGATCGCGCGCTACAGCGCTGCGCACCAGCTCCGACACGCTGACCCGTTGCGCCTGCGCACGAGCCACCAGCGCGGCCTTCAAGCCGCGCATTTCAACCGAGACGAAGTCGTATGTTGAGGTGTTCATTGCCGACGAATGGAGGGGCGCGGAGCGCTTGTGAAACTGGCGGCAGACCGCCTATCTCTGCACTCATCCATGAAGGCAGTCTGTCCCCGGATCGAGCACCCTGACGTGCTGGATTCGGGCGTAAATCCAGTGCGGAACTTGGGCGCAGAGGCATCTAAAGTGGCCTCAATCCCTCGATACGGTCGACTCAGGAGCACGACAACTGAACTATCTGAACCACCAGTGACCCGCCAGTGCACAAACTGAACAGGGAGTGAATCGCCACTGCATAGGCACTGAACCGGGACTCTCGACCGAATCCCGGAGTTTGTTATTTTAACTAGTTAATTGTTGACAAATAACTATTATTTACAACAAACTGCATGCATGGTTCATGGCAAAAACTCAACGATGGAATCCGCCGTGCTCGCACTCGCCGAGCGCCAGCCTCTTCTGCGCGCACGCGACTTGACCGCGCAGGCACTGCCGACCGTGGTGCTCAGCCGTCTGGTCGCTGCAGGCAAGCTGGAACGGGTGGCACGCGGCGTCTACAGCCTGCCGGGGCGTCCAATCAGCGAGCACCGGTCCCTGGCCGAAGTAGCGCTGCGGGCGCCGCGTGGTGTCGTGTGCCTGCTGTCGGCGCTGCGCGTCCATGGCATTGGCACCCAGGCGCCGTTCGAGGTCTGGCTGGCGATCCCTCCGCACACACCCACACCCCGACTGGACCAGCCGGCGCTGCGTGTGGTGCGCATGTCGGGCCCGGCCCTCACTGAAGGTGTTGAACCCATCGACATCGATGGCGTGCGAGTCCCGGTTTTCAACGCCAACAAGACGGTGGCCGACTGCTTCAAGTACCGCAACAAGATCGGCATGGACGTGGCGTTGGAGGCGCTGCGCGATGGCTGGGCGCAGCGCAAGCTGACCATCGATGCGCTGTGGCACCACGCCGCGGTCAACCGCGTGGCCAACGTGATGCGGCCCTACCTGGAAAGCGTGACGGTGTGATGTTTCATCGCCACACGTACCCTGCTCAGATGCACACACTTGAACTGACCGGACAGCTCATGTAGCCCAGACCGTTTGGCCTGGTGGTATTTTTGGTGGTATCTCGAAACTTAGACCACACAAAATTGAGGTTTCATGCGGCCTGCAGAGCATGATGTGAACGACGCCCTCCCGCCAAAAATGAGTCCCAGCGCCTGCCAAGGCGTCTCGACAGACCACCCGAATGCCCCGGTTCACCCAGTGAACCGGGGCATTTTTGTTTTCAGGCGCCTGTGAGCGCCGGTCACCGCGTCATTTGGAGAACGATGCGGTTTCTTCAGGCGCAAATTCGGAACGCAGGGCGGCCCCGTGTGCATCCAGTGCCGGTGCGTCCTTGTAGAGCTCGTCATCCCATTCTGTGATCCAGGGAAGCGCGGGCACTTCAGCCATGTGGCCGTTGACGCGCATGCGGCGGATGCGCAGTTGCGGGTGGGTGATCAGGTCTTGTACCGAATTGACACTGCCAAAGGCGGTTTTGGCCGTGGTCAGCCGATCAATGGCCTGCGCGGACGTCATGCCCGCGAACACTTCCGCCACGGTCCCGTCGACGACCGAGCGGTTGGCCACGCGTACCGCGTTGGTGCGAAACCTTGGATCGGCGGGCAGGTCCGGGCGCTTCAGCACCTCGCGGCAAAAATCCACCCACTCGCGTTCGTTCTGTATGGACACCAGGATGTCGCGCCCATCGGCACAGGTGAACGCGCCGTAAGGTGCAATCGAGGGGTGCTTCAGGCCCACCCGCTCCGGCGCCTTGCCGCCGTGGCGCGCCTGCAGGAGCGGCACGCCCATGAGTTCGGCGGCGGAATCGAACAGCGATACCTTGATGCCCGAGCCCCGGCTGGTGCGTTCGCGCATGAGCAGCGCCTGCTGGATGCCGATGACCGCGTTCATGCCGGCGGTGATGTCGCACAGCGACACCCCGATGCGCCCCCATTCACCCGGCGCACCGCTGATGGAGACCAGACCACTCTCGGCCTGGATGAGCAGGTCGTAGGCCTTCATCAGTTGCAGGCTTCCGTGGTCTCCATAGCCCGAGATGTCGCACGTGATCAGGCGCGGGTGGCGCTGTCGCAGCGCATCGGAGCCGATGCCCAGCCTCGTGGTGGCGCCGGGCGCCAGGTTCTGGATGAAGACATCGGCGCGCACCAGCATTCGCTGGAGCAACTCAAGCTCTGCGGGGCGCTTGAGGTCCAGCGCGATCGACTCCTTCCCCCGGTTGATCCACACAAAGTACGACGATTCGCCGTGCACGGCGTGGTCGTAACCACGGGCGAAGTCACCCTCGGGGCGCTCAACCTTGATGACCCGGGCGCCGGCATCTCCCAGGCGGCTGGTGCACCAGGGCGCGGCCACCGCCTGCTCCAGGGCCACCACAAGGATGCCGTCCAGCGGCTTGGCTGTCGTTTGTCCGCTCATGGGCGCTCCATGGTTCAGCCGTGGTGGTGGACCACGGTCTTGACGGTGCTCATCTCTTCGAGGGCAATGAAGCCCTTCTCGCGCCCATGGCCGCTGCGTTTGGTGCCGCCGAAAGGCAGCTCGATGCCGCCGCCCGCGCCATAGCAATTGATGAACATCTGCCCGGTCTTGATGCGCTTGGCCATGCGCGCCTGGCGATCACCGTCGCGTGTCCACACGCTGGCCACCAGGCCGTACTCCGTGCCGTTGGCAATGCGAACCGCGTCTTCCTCGTCATCAAAGGGAATGGCGGCGAGCACCGGACCAAAGACTTCCTCCTGGGCCAGCCGCGAGGACGGATCCACCGGGCCAAACACCGTGGGAGCCACGAACTGCCCGCCCTGGGGCAGCGTGGTGGGCAACGCCGTCTGCACCATCACGGGCACCCCTGCGCTGGCGTTCTCTTCCACATAGCGCAGCACCCGCTCGCGCTGGCGTGCGTTGATGACCGGTCCCAGATCGGGGTCCTGGTCCGGCGTACCGACGCGAAGCGCCCGAAACTTGGCGTTCACCTGTGCCATGAAGCTGTCGAAAATGCCGCGCTCCACCAGCACCCGACTGCCCGCGGAGCAGGTCTGGCCGGTGTTCTGGGTGATGGCCTTGACCACCGTGGTGGCGGCCTTCTCCAGATCGGCGTCGGCAAACACCACCTGGGGCGATTTGCCGCCCAGCTCCAGCACCACCGGCACGTAGTTTTTTGCTGCAGCCGCTTGCACCTGTTCACCCGCCTGGGGTGAGCCGGTGAAGGTGATGAAGTCGATGCCGCGGTGCCCCGAGAGCGCAGCGCCGGCCTCCGGCCCGATGCCCGTGACGACGTTGATGCTGCCGGGCGGAAACCCCACCTCGTGCGCCAGCTGCGCCACCTCAAGACAGCTCAGGCACGCTTCCTCGGAAGGTTTGAGCACGGTGGCATTGCCCATGGCCAGCGCGGGTGCCAGTGTGCGGCCAAACATCTGGGCCGGGTAGTTCCACGGAATGATGTGGCCGGTGACGCCGTGCGGTTCGCGCACGAGCTTGACGTCGTAGCCGGCGAGAAACGGGATGGTCTGGCCATGCACCTTGTCGGCAGCCCCGCCATAGAACTCGAAATAGCGCACCAGGGCCTGAAGATCGTTGCGCGCCACGGTGATGGGTTTGCCGGTGTCGTGAGCCTCCACCCAGGACAGCCGCTCGGCCTCGTCGCTCACGCGCTGGGCCAGCTTCATGAGCAGACGCCCGCGCTCGGTGGGGGTCATGCGGCCCCAGGGGCCGTCCAGCGCGGCGCGCGCAGCGGCCACCGCCAGGTCCATCTCGCGCTGCCCGCCGCGCGCCAGGTTGCCGATGAGCTGGCCAGTGGCCGGCGCCAGCGTCGGCACGGTGCGCGCATCGAGCGAGTCGATCCACTGGCCGTCGATGAAGTGGCGGTGAGTCTGGGCCACGATGGCTCCGGTGTGCGCAAAGCTGAGCCGGCCGGGCACGGCGTGGATGGTGGCGATGGTGGTCATGGTGTGGTCTCCGTCGGGTGTTCTGCAATGCGGTCATTGTGGGAACCGCCGTCACGGGCCGGAATTGCTTTTGTTCGAAGCGTGCATTGCCGAGCCCGCAACACGTCCGTTGCGTCGGGCTTAACTCTGCTTTGCCCACTTCGAAATGGGCGAACACCCACCATCGGCCCGACACTGCAGCGGCATTGGCCCAAGACCGTCCAGGTCATCACTACACAGGAGACAAACCATGCAACGCTTCACCGCCATTTTTTCCGCCGTGGCCTGCACCGTGGCCCTGGCGTCCGTGTCAGCGCCGGCCCAGGCGCAAGAGCGCACGATCAAGATTTACGGCATGGGCGCCAAGAGCGGCGTGGTCCGCATCTTCGGCATCCAGAGCGAGGCCGCCATGCAGGCCGCAGCCGACCAGATCAACGCCGCCGGTGGCGTGACCCTGGGTGATGGCGCCAAGGCCAAGCTGGTGATCGACTACCTGGACGACCGCTGCAACGCCGAGGAAGGCATCAACGTGTTGCGCCGGATCGCGGCTCAACCCGACGCCATCGTGGCTGTGGGTCCGACCTGCAGCAACGTGGCCGAGCCGGTGTTCGGCCTTCTGCAGAAGAAGGCGGGTGATGCCAGCGACTCCGGCATCCAGTTCCCGCTGTACACCGACGTGGCCGCCAAGGGCGGCCTGGCCTCGATCTCCGAATGGTCGTTCCGCAACGTGCCCAGCGAAGCGGCCATGTACAAGTCGGTGTTCGAGTGGGTGGGTGCCACCCGCAAGGACCTCAAGACCTTCTGGGGCGGCGTCGAGAAAGACTTTGCCCACAGCAACGCCACCTTCAACGTGATGAAGGACAACGCCGGCAAGGTGGGCCTGGAGGTCATGGGCCAGAGCGAATGGCTGCTGGCCGACACCACCTTCAGCACCCAGGTGCGCGAGATCAAACGCGCCAACCCCGATGTGGTGGCCATCTCGGCCCATCCGTTCACCACCTGCGGTGTGCTCAAGGAAATGCAGCGCCAGGGTGTCAAGCCCAAACTCGTGATCGGCCTGACCAGCTCATCGAGCATGGAGACACTGCAAGGCTGCGCCCAGCAGGCCGAAGGCATCATCATCCCGACCAGCTTTGCACCTGTGACGGCCGAGGCCAAGGCGGCCGCCGAGGCGGTGGCGGCGAAGAAGTCGAACATGGACCTGCACAACGCGGCGGCCTGGGAAAACATCTTCACGCTCAAGAAGATCATTGAAGAACAAAAGATCATGGGCAAGCCCGACACGGTCGCGGCAGACCGCCAGAAGATGCGCCAGGGCCTGGCCTCCCTGAAGCAGACACAAGGGCTGCTCGGCCCGGTGGAGCGGTCCGCCGACCGGGAGGCGATCAAGCCATTCCTGTTCGTGCAGGCCAAGGGCGGCGCCTGGACAGTGGCGCACAAGCCCTGACCTGCTGCCCTGCCCGATACGAGTCGAAGGCGCCCCGCACGGGGCGCCCTCATCGCACACCCACCGCATCCGCCACATGACCTACCTCGACCTGTTGGACCTGACCCAGTCGGTGATTGACGGCGTGCTGTTCGGCACCATCTACGCGCTGATCGGCATCGGCTTCACGCTCATCTTTGGCGTGATGCACAAAATCAACCTGTCGTACGCAGCGGCGTCCGTGGGCGCGGCGTACCTGAGCCTGCTCATCGTGCAGAGCGCGCCGCCGGCGCTGGTGTTCGTGGCTGCGGCGCTGGTGGGGGGTGTGCTGGGCGCGGTGGTCTACCTCGTGTGCTTTCACTTTCTGCCGCTCAACAAGCCGCTGGCCACGCTGATGTCCACGGTGGGCATGTTGCTGCTGATCGAGGAAGCCATCGTGCACGCCACCGCCGGCATGCCCCAGAACTACCCGGCCATGTGGGTGGGCTCCAACATCGACATCGGTCCGATCTCGCTGCGTGGAGACCTGCTGTTTGTCTTTGTGCTGGGCTGCACCGCCATGATCGGCCTGACGCTGCTGCTCAAGCGCACCCGCCTGGGGCTGGCCACGCGAGCCGTCTCGCAGCAGGGCACGGCCGCACGCCTGTGCGGGATGAACATCACCACCACCAACCTCGGCACCTTCGTCATCGCCGGGCTGCTCGGTGGCACCGCCGGCGCCATGGCCGGGGCCGCCATCGGTGTGCTCTCGCCCCTGCTCACGCTGCCGCTCACGGTCAAGGGTCTGGTGGTGACGGTCATCGGCGGGCTGGGCAGCATCCCGGGCGCCATCGTGGCCGGCTTGCTGGTGGGTGGATTCGAGAACCTGTTCCAGTACTGGCGCGGCGTGAGCGAGCGTGACATCTACGTGATGCTGCTGCTGTTCGCCTTCCTGGTGTTCCGACCGGGCGGACTCTTCAAACCGCCAGCTGGCCGCGACTGAAAGACACATCCCATGGATTTTTATCTCGGACTCGCGCAGGTCATCGGTGTGCACACACTGCTGGGGCTGTCGGCCTGGTGCGTGCTGCACACGGGGCAGGTTTCGCTGGCCCAAGGTGGTTTCTTTGCCATCGGCGCGTACGCCGCCGGCATGTTGACCACGATGGCGGGCTGGGGTCTCCTCGTTTTCAGTGCAATAAGTGACGGTACGCAAAGCTAGCACTGGCGCGGGGGTGGTCTGGGTAGACCGTTGATTTCATTGACTTTCCTGTTCGCTTTGTAAACGGGTATGGTGGCCTCCCACTTTTGAGGTTCACGATGCAGGGTTGGCACACAACGTTTTTGGGGATGCGTGGGCTCCCCCGCGATATCAGCGACTTCGAGATGAAGGCATTTTTCACCTTCGATGGTGCCGAGCGCGACGCAATCAATGCACGCCGAGGTGATTCCCACAAGCTTGGTCTGGCGCTCCATATTGGTTTCCTGCGCATGAGTGGGCGTTTGCTCGGTGCCTTTCGGGTAATTCCAGTAGCCTTGTGGCGCCACCTTGGCAACGAGCTTGGCATTGCAGCACCAGAAGTCGCCTCGCTGAGAGCCATGTATGAACGCGGGCGCACGCTATTCGATCACCAACAAGTAGCCTGCACGGTCCTTGGATTCCAGTGGATGAGCGAGCACCAGCGCCGCTCACTGGTACGTGAACTGCGCGACGAAGTGGCGCGCTGCGCCGACCGCGATCAGCTACTCGTGCGGGCGCGTCAATGGCTGTACAAGAACAAGCTGGTGATCGTGCACGAGCGGGCAATTCGGACACTGATTGCGGCGGCACTTGCCCAGCTTGAAGTTGAAACAGGCACCGCCATCGCCGCCAGCGTTGATCCAGCAACACTTGATCGCTGGCGAGCCTCAGTTTCAGAGCTGCGCCCAGATGGACAAACCCAGCAGAGTTGGCTATGGGCTGCACCGGCGAAACACTCAACCCGCCAAATCAGCGAGGTACTGGAGCGCATCGACCTGCTTTACACGCTGGACGTTCATAAGCACCTGGCAGACATCCCCGATCTCATCTTGCGCCGCTACGCGCGCCGACTTGTCTCCAGGCCGCCCTCAGCCGGAGCCAAGATCAAAGAGCCAGCGCGCACCGTGGAGGTCGCATGCTTTCTTCGGTATTGCCTGTTCACCACCACAGACCAGTTGATCCTTATGGTGCAGCGCCGGATCGCCGATCTGTGGCGTCAGGCTGCCGCCGATGTCCCCGCTACCGTCAATTGGGCCGCAATGTACAAAACGCTGCTCGGCGAACTTGTTGCCTTGAGCGCGCAAGGTGCGGTGCCAGATGCTGAGTTGCGTGCCCGTCTTGAAGCCTTGATCACCGAAACCCAGAAACGCAAACCACCGAGCAGGGCCTCCCTGGTCCGCGAGGGATTGATTGATGGAATTCGCCCCGTGCGGTCGTTGCTCGTCGCCATTGCAAAGCTGCCCTGGCAGGCCACCGGCGAGCATCCTGCCATCGAGTACCTTGCCAAGCTGCAAGCTTTATATCTCAAAGGATCCAGAAAGCTGCCAGTTGAAGTGGTGGCACCAAGTCTGGGAATGATCTGGCAGGTTTCGATCTCCAGCCCAGACCGGGAACGGGCGTTTCAGGCGTTGGAGGTGGCCACCCTGTTTGCCCTGCGCCGCGCGGTGCGCAATGGCTCGGTCTGGATTGAGCACAGCCTGAGCTTTCGGGGTCGTGCGCGCTTGTTCTTCACGGACGAGCGTTGGCAGGCAGAGTCCAAGAAACACTATGCCCGTCTATCGTTACCCAGCAAGGCTGCCACTTTCTTGAAGCCTTTGCTGGCCAGAGTAACTGCCGGTGTCGATGCGGTGGCCGCTGCAGCCCGCAGTGGCGTACTGCGCGTGGATGATGAACTCCATTTGTCGCCATTGCCCGCAGAGGACGAAGACCCAGAAGTGACCAAGCTGCGCGCGGCTTTGGATCACCGCATCGGTGAGGTTCAATTGCCGGAAGTGATTCTGGCCGTTGACGCCCAGGTGCGCTTTAGCTGGATCATGCTCGGACGTGAGCCGCGCTCTACCGACGAGCTGCTGATGGTCTATGCCGGCATCATGGCCCACGGCACCAGTCTGACTGCGGTCGAATGCGCGCGCATGATTCCGCAATTGTCTGCCACCAGCATTCGCCAGGCCATGCGCTGGGCGCGGGACGAACGGCGTCTGAGCCAGGCCTGCCAGGCTGTGCTGGAATTCATGCAGCGACACCCGATTGCCGCCACCTGGGGGCGGTCCGATTTGGCATCTTCTGACATGATGAGCATGGAGACCACCAAACGGGTGTGGCAAGCCCGGCTTGATCCTCGGCGCAACACACCTTCCATTGGAATCTACTCCCATGTAAAAGACCGGTGGGGCATCTTCCATGCGCAGCCCTTTGTGCTCAATGAGCGCCAGGCGGGCGTGGCCATTGAAGGTGTCATCCGCCAAGAAAAGCTGGAGACCAGCCAGCTTGCTGTGGATACCCATGGCTACACCGACTTTGCCATGTCACATGCCCGTTTGCTTGGTTTTGATCTTTGCCCGCGGTTGAAGGAACTCAAACAGCGCCACCTCTTTGTGCCACGCGGCACCAAAGTGCCCGCAGAAATCGCTGCGGTGTGCGAAGCCAATGTCGACGTCGCTTTGATCGAAAAGCATTGGGATAGTCTGGTGCACCTGGCAGCCTCGGTCATGAGCGGACATGCCAGTGCGGTGGCAGCTCTTGCGCGGTTCGGTTCTGCCGCCCAGGGCGATCCAATCTATGAGGCTGGCGTGCAATTGGGGCGGTTGCTGCGTACGGCGTTTTTGGCTGACTACTTTGTCAAGGACGCTTTCAGGAACGAGTTGCGCCGGGTGCTCAATCGGGGCGAGGCTGTTAACGCCCTCAAGCGCGCCATTTATACCGGCCGGATCAGCCCGGCGCAGGCCAAACGTGTCGATGAAATGCAGGCTGTGGCCGATGCGTTGAGCCTGATGGCCAACATCGTGATGGCGTGGAATACCTCACAGATGCAGGCGGTCCTGGATCGCTGGTCGAACCGCCGCCAGGTCATTCCACCGGAACTGATCGGGAAGATTGCGCCCACCAGGCTGGAGAGCATCAACTTGCGGGGTGTGTTTCGCTTCCCGGTTGACCGCTATGCTGACCAAATCCTGCCTTCGCGGCCAAATGCATCGATAACTGGCACCAATGGATGAAACCGACCACGGTTTGACGCCACGAATCGCAGATTTGAAAGTGAACAGGAAAGTCAATGAAATCAACGATCTACCAACACCACCTCCGCGCCAGTGCTAGCTTTTCGTACCGTCACTTATTGCACTGAAAACGAGGAGACCCCTACCGGGCTAGCGGCCTCAATCTGGTAACGGCTGCCGTCGTGTTGTGGAACACGGTCTATCTGGAACGGGCTGCGCACGCGCTGCGTGGCAACGGCCATGCCGTTGATGACGCGCTGTTGCAGTACCTGTCGCCGCTCGGTTGGGAGCACATCAACCTCACCGGCGATTACCTCTGGCGCAGCAGCGCCAAGATCGGCGCGGGCAAGTTCAGGCCGCTACGACCGCTGCAACCGGCTTAGCGTGCTTTATTTTCCGTTTTCTGAGGCGACCCCTTGAGCAACATTGCGAGACCGAGTTCAATCGAATTCGCGCCACCGCATTTCCGAGGGCGTATTTCGAGAAGGACAACGATGCGCGCAGCGGCAGCAAGGGAGACTACATCTTTCGCGACTCCGATGAAGCTGGCACCGAGATCGTCTCGATCATGTTCGAGATGAAGAACGAGAATGACGAAACTGCCACCAAGAAGAAGAACGAAGACTTCCTGAAGGAGCTCGACAAGGATCGCACCGAGAAGGGCTGTGATTATGCGGTGCTAGTTTCTCTACTCGAACCGGACAGTGAGTTATATAACACTGGGATCATTGATATGTCCCACCGCCACCCGAAGATGTACATTGTTCGGCCGCAATTTTTCATTCCCATCATCACGCTGCTGCGAAATGCGGCGATGAATTCGCTCAAGTACAAATTGGAACTGGCGCTCGTGAAGGCGCAAAACATCGATATCACGAACTTCGAGACCCAGCTGGATACGTTCAAGACCGCATTCGCGAAAAACTACGACCTCGCCTCCAGGCGATTTCAGACAGCAATCGATGAAATTGACAAGTCGATCGACCACCTACAGAAGACGAAGGAGGCCCTGCTTGGCACCGACAGGAATCTTCGACTTGCGAACGACAAGGCGCAGGACGTGACGATCAAGAAGTTGACTCGGGGTAACCCAACAATGGCTGCGAAGTTCGCCGAACTCAAGGACGGCGGATCTTCTGATGCTGAATGAGTCTGGTCATTCACGTCGGAAGCACGGCCAAGTAGGGATTGTTTGGTGGCACGTCACCGAATACCGATTGCGGCTGAAGAAGCAGGTAGCCGTGTAGCTTGCGCGATTTTCGCGGCCCGGTGACTTCGCAAGTCCAAATATTCAGTCCGCTAGCTTGTTTGCGATGCAGTTGCAGCCGCTCGAAGCGTTTTTGCACCCACCGCCAATCTTGCTGGTTCTCCTGCTTGGCGAATGCGCCTACCTGTGGGTGCTCCTGCGCATAGCGCTGGAAGACGCCTGGGCTGACCAGGTAAGCGGTATCGCTCACCGTATGCACGAGCGCCTTCGCATCGTTGATGATAAGCCGGCGTGATGCGATGCCCTGTTGCAGCCATGTCATGAAGTGCTCGCCGGAGGGCCGCGCCGTTGAGGGCGATGTCGCAGCCGTGGGCATAGACGTCGGTGAAACCGTGACCATCGCTGGCATGGACGCCTCGGGGCGCGTGGCAGGCGTCATGCTCGAAACGACTTCCGCATCTTGCTGGGTGCCGCTCGAATCACCCATGCCAACCATCGTGAGCATGTCCTCCAGCGCGTCGGGCAAGGCCTGGTGGGCCGTGGGCGGCGGAGCCAAGGCAGCGGCGCTGCCGCCTTCCCAAGGTCGGGGCCCCTGGTCTTCCTGGGCGGGCTTCATCACGACCGCAGGCGGGGTAGCTGGCGCACTGGCGTCGTTTTCTGCGAGCGTCGCGTCGATCGCCACCGTACCGGCAAAAGGTGCTGGCCGCTCGCCGGATTCCCAGATCAGCGCCGGCGCCAGTCGCAACAAGGTGAATGAATGGGACCAGCCCGTCGTGCTGATCACGGTCGCGCGCCAGACTGCCTTCCCGTCCGGCGTGGGCTTCAACATGCCGTGATCCTGCAGCACGTTGAACACGGCGGTGTTGTTCGCAGGGATGCCGTCGATGCCCTGGGACAGCAGGTGTGCGCGCAGCTTGTCCGAGACCGTCTTGCTCACCAGCCACAAGCCGTCTTCGGTGAGCCAGCCATCGGAGGCCTCGGGTTGGTTCAGCTTCAGCTCCTCCTTGAGCAGGTAACGCAACCCGTCCAGCAGCTTGCGTTGCAGTGCGTGCTTGGGCGCGACCATGGCGCGGGCAGGATCGCCGCCCAGTTCCAGGGCGACCGAAGCGCGATCGGCCTGCACGACGAGTTCGCCAAGCACCCCAGCGTGTTCGTATTGGCCGGCAAGAACATAAAGCAGCGGTCCCCAGAGCGCGGGGTAGCCGCTGAGCCAGTCCAGGATTTGGCGATCGAGCAGTTGGTGGTGGAGCAATCCCGTCGCGGCGCTGTGCAGGCGGTACTCGCGATCATCGCGGTAGCGGAAGCGGTACGGCTGCTGCAACGGGCCGTGCCAAGGGTGCCAAGTGCTGCCGTCGGCCAGTTCGACATGCAGATCGACGGCGATCTTGCCGATGTCATGCAGCAGCGCAGCGTAGGCGACGGCGGCGGTCCAGGCCTCGGACTGCGCCGCTTGGTCTTCGGGGTTGGCGCCGATAGGTAGCAGATGGGACTGCCGTAGCTTCAGGCTGTAGGCGACGATCTCCAGGCCATGGTCGAGCATGCCGCCGGGGTACGCATGGTGATGGGCCTCCGATGCAGGGAACTGCTGGACCAACTCGGCGTAGCACTCCAGCGGAGCGCGATAGAGGATGGCGAACTGCTTGCGCGACAGCGATGTGCGCTGCCAGATGTGTTCCAGCAGCTTTTGCCGGCGCGGTATCGCCAGTAGGGATGCGGCCGACTCGGGCCGCAGCAGCCCTTTCGGAAGATCAGTGGCTGGCGTTGGCGACGGAGCGGCAGCGACCGAGGCCCGTTTTCGCTGGAACAGGGAGAGCATGAGGGTGTCCTGATGGCGGGCCGACCGGGAGGCCTTTTTGCTTTTTCGAGGTAGGGCCTTTCCCCTTGCACTCCATTCCCTTCCCCTTTCGGCCTTTTGGCCCTTAACAGCCTTTGGGTATAGGGCGCCAGGCGTTGATCGTCCACCACCAATGCGGGTTGCAGCGGGGCCGGATTGATGCGGGAAGGCGGGCTGTTCCCAGCCTACGATGGGCCGATTCTTGGACTCGGGAGGACGCCATGAGGCCCCACCGCATTGACGATGTAAGGAAGTTTCCTTACAATGCAGGCATTGCCTCCAGGAGAACCGCCATGCCTGCCATTCATGAAGTTGCCACGCTGACCTCCAAAGGCCAGATCACGCTACCCAAGTCAATCCGGCAGGCGCTTGGCGCCGATACCGGCAGCAAGCTCGCGTTCGAGCTGCGTGGCAGTGAAGTCGTCGTGACCCGTGCTGATGCCGAGCACGAAGACCCCGCCATTGCCGCGTTCCTGACCCTTCTGGCCCGCGATATTGAGGCTGGCCGGAACATTCGCGGGTTGCCGAAGGATCTGGCTCGCACGATGCTAGAGCATGCGGGCCACAAGGTGAGCCTGGCCGACGATTTCGATGAGGACGTGGAAATTTGATGCAACAGCATGGCTGGACGCTGCTGTTCCACGACAACTTGATCGAGCAGATGATGAAACTGCGCGCAGCTGTGCTGCGTGCGCAAGAGAGCGACCCGGAGCGCTTCGGGTCCAACGCCAACGTCAAGTTCTTCCGGGCCTTGGTCCAGTTGATGCAAGATGTGGTGCCGGGCGATCCAGCCCGCGACGAATATCGTCAGGGCAACACCATGGGGCCGGCTTATCGCCATTGGCGGCGGGCCAAACTTGGAAGACGGTACCGGCTGTTCTTCCGGTACGACTCGAAGGCGAAGGTCATCGTATATGCCTGGGTCAACGACGAGCAGACCTTGCGGTCATCGGGCAGCAAGTCAGATCCATACGCAGTGTTCGAGAAGATGCTCGGGCGGGGAAATCCGCCAGACGACTGGAACGCATTGGTACAGGTAAGCAGGCAGGATTGGAGCAAACTGGAGTAGGCATTCCTCACGTAGCAGGAGACGACCATGAACACGACGACCCGAATCAGCACCTCGGAGCGCCTCGGCCGCACCGTCGGTCGTGGATGGCGCACTTATGTGCGTGGCGAGCGACGGTTGTCGAACTGGCTCGCCTCCAAGGGGGTGCCGGTCGTTGGTGCCGCTATGGGATTGTGGGTGGTCAAGCTGGTCGCACTTGGTGTGCTGCTGTACACCGCGTCTTGGCTGGCGCTGCTGCTGGTGGCCGCGGTGGTGGCTGCATGGGTGGCGCGCAATGCGGGCCTGGACGACGACCCGACCGAGCCGGAATGGCGCAACGGGCCTGCTGGATTCGGTCTGTACACCTACGATGGTTTCCGAATCGATCCGCACATCGAGGACGACGAGTAGCGCTGCTCACTTTTTTGAGATGGCATTGATCGCAATGCCTCCGCCCTTGCCTCCGGCAGCCTTGGCGTCCCCCGTTGCCCCGGCGAGGCCTTGCAGGACATTCCCGGCGCGAACACCCGCCCAAGCCAAGGCCATGATCCAGAACGTGGGCAGCACGATGAACATCGTGCCCATGACGAACATCAGAAGCATGTCGCCGAAGGCATTGTTCAGCCCCACCAACGGGTCGAAGTTGGTGTGCGGCCGGTTCCAGCCGAACCCCCAGCCATAGAGCGCATCCAAGATCGTTGAATCGACCCAGCGTGCGAGCTGGAACCAGAAATCCACGAAGAACAGCGCGAACTGCACGACGCTCACGGTGACGACCGTCTTCAGGTCATAGGTGCCCACGACCAGCACCAGCGGGATGCAGATCACGAGCGCCATCTTGAGCAGCGCGAGCACCATGGGCAGCGCCTGGCGCACCACGTCCATCGCCGGGAACGCGGCGACCGCCCCCACGGCCATCCCGACGTCGCCAGCCGCGCGCGTCACGATGTTCGGCAAGGTCTTGTCGATCTGGCCGCCGTAGTCGGTATAGACCGAACCCTGGTTGAGCTTCTGCTGCCGTGGCGAGGCAATCGCGCGGATCACGGAATCGTCCACCTCGGCACGGCTCAGGAATCCGGCCCAGCCCGCCAGGCGATTCAACAGGCTCGGGTCCACCTGCCCCAGCAGCCGCGCACGCAGGCCGTTGCTGCCGTCGGCCCACCACTGCCTGCAGTTCGGGTAGCCGCCACCGCTGGCCACTTGCGCAAGCCCCGCATCGCGGGTGCTGTCGTAGGGCCAGTCGTCGCGCGGCGTGCTGGAGCGGTAGGTGTCGTAGTAGCCGCTCGTGTCCGTGAAGAAGTGCGAACCGATCCAGGTCACGTCGTGCATCTGCGTCTCATCGAGGTTCGGGCGCTGCATGAACAGCTTGGCGCGCGCCGGCCCGTAGCAGTCGCGCGAGAAATCCGCCACCTCCTGAGCCAGCACCGGATCGTCGATGCGCGTGGCGTCGATCTCCATGCGCATCTGCCGCAGATCGGTGCCGCACGGGATTGCGGCCACCGAGGCCCCCGTGACGGCGCGCGAGAGCGCGTGCATGAAACCCCACCAGACCGGCACCTTGGCACTCTGGTTGTTGATGGTGCTGAAGGACTGCGACCAGCCGGTATCCGTGGGCTGCGGCACGCTGACCTGGCACTGGGCCGAGCGCGAGCTGTCGTACTGGATGGTGTTGAGATCCACGTCGATGAACGGGATGCCCGCAAACATCACCACCACGATGGCGACGAACACCCGGTTCTCGATGCGCGCAGCCGAGAGCACACCCTTGTTGCCTTCGTCGGCTCCCTCCGAGCGGGCCTTCAACCATTCCTGCACGATGATCGCAACGAACGGCAGCGCGAAGACACCGCTGGAGACCAGCACCGCCCAGATGCCGTTATGGACGATCCAGGACACGAGGGTCAGGTAGTACTCCAGGTAGTCGGTCGTGAAAAGCGTCATGGCCCGAATCTCCCTTCAGCCCTGCATCAGCAGGCTGGCTTCCAGCACCACGATGGCGAAGACGCCGGCGATCTCGCTGCGCACCAGGCGGCGCCGTGCCTGCCCATCTGTCCCGTTTTGTTCCTCGCGTGCCAGCAGCCGGCGGCGCATCCAGACCCAGCCATAGGCCGTCGCCCCATACAGGCACAACCGCCACACCAGGAAGTAGCCCGCGGCAGCCACCAGCCACTGCTCCCATCCAGCAACGCTGCCGACGAGGTAGATACCGACGATGTTGGCGCCCACGGCCGCGGCGACGAGCATCACCGCCCACAGCAGTGCCTGCCCCACGCGCCGGCTGAACAGCCAGCGCGGGCGCCACGAGGTCGTGCTCATGGCCGGCTCCCTGGGTTGCCCTTCTGCAACTGGTCGAGGCGGTCGGGCACCGGGTCGCCTTCGTAGATGCCGCGCGAGCCGGCCGCGCGCGTGCCGTGGCGCTGGATGATGGCCATCGGCGAGTTGTTGGCCAGCTCGCGGCGCAGTTCCAGTTCGGTCTTAAGGTTGCGGATCTCCTGGTCGAGCGTGTCGCTTTCGTGGTTCACCGCCGCGACCGCCAGCTGGTTCGCCGCCACGTTGGGTTCCTTCTTGCCGGTCAGCAGCGTGCGCTGGAGCAGCAACGCTTTCTCCAACACCGACGACAGCGCGACCTCCGATGCCAGGCGCCGCGCCAGCAGCTCCTTGTCCGGCTCGTCACGCAGCGCCTCGATCACGCCCCGCGTAATGGGCAGCGAGGTGCTGCCGGCCGCACGCAAGTGCTCGAACGTCGTGTTGCGCGTCCCCGAGACCAGTTCCTGCAGGGCTTCCAGTTTCTCCTCGTACTCCTCCTGGATCAGCGGCGTCAGTCCGACGCCGGGCACCGTCTCGGTCTTGGTGCAGGCATCGCAGGTGCGCTGCACCTGTTCCCCAAGCACCCGTGTCGCCCATTCGGTGGCCTGCTGCGGCGACGTCCAGGTCTGGCAGGACAGGCTTGCGCAACTGGTGGGCGCGATGGAGGACGTGTCAGTCACGCCGCGGCCGTTGACGAGGTTGTAACCCGCGCGGGTCACGTCGCCGACCACCCGGACGGCGGGCTGGCCCGCGCCACCGGCATTGCTGCCGCCGACCCAGGGCACGCCATCGTTGCCACGGCGCGTTTCGGCCTGCTCGATCGCCGACACGGCATCCGTGCTCGACACCGCATCGCGCAACGCCATGCCTTCGGCCATCTGACTCCAGCCCAACTGGCCGCCCGCCGTGTCGGCCATCCTCTCGGCCATGGCGCGGCACGTCAGCTTCGAGCGGTCGAAATCCAGCCGCGCCTGCAGCACGCCGTTGGTCAGCAGGTTGTACAGACCGGGATCGGCGCGCTGGATGATCAGCGCAGGCAGGGATGCCACGGCGCTCGTGGCGCTCTGGATCACGTTGCTCATGATCTGCTGGAAGCCGTTCGTGATGCCGTTGAGCTGGTTGCGCAGCGTGGTCTGGATGCTCATGTCGCCGCAGATGAGATTGCTGTTCCAGCCCACGCCGACCCCGATCGAGCGCATGCCGGCGGCGCGGCCCATGGATACCGCGCTGCCGCCGCCGATCGAGTACATGACTTCATCGCCGATGACGGGGCCGCTGGTCTGGAAGCCAGCCTGCGCCCACGCGAGGCCGCAGCCCAGGGCGAGCGCGCCGGCCAGCACTGTGGGGCGCAGCAGGCGGCATGCCTTGGTGGAGAGGTTCATCAGTTCAGGACGCTTCATCGCCGTACCCTCATTGGAAATCGACGCTGCCGAGGAACACCTGGCCCCGGCGTTCGCAGCACGAATAAGGCCGCCACAGCGCCCAGGCGTAGTCGCCTTGCTGGGCCTGGGTCAGGAAGCCGCTGCGCGGGAAGACCGTGCAGGACGAGGACAGGACGGGCGTGAGTTCCTGCCACTTGCCGGTCGAGGCATCGCCTTCCATCAGCGCGCCGGCAGGCCAGTAGCCGGGCCGCGAGTTCGCGAGCAGCGGCTGGTAGACGTGGATCTGCCCGCGGCGCGTGACGACATCGCCGGCGCGCTGGGCCACCACGGCGCCAGCCTTGTGGTCGTCGGCCTGGTGCAGGAAGCCGCCGCGCGGATACACGTTGCCCCACAGGTTCAGCGTGGTGCGCGCGCCGACCTCGCGCCTGCCCGGAATCAGCGCCTCCGGGTAGGCCATCTCGGGCACGTTGTAGCGCCAGGCCAGCGTGTCCAGGGTGCTGAGCAGGTATGGCATGAACGCCGTACCCGCACCCTCGCAGAAGTAGCCCGACGATGAGACGAACTGGTTGAACACCTCGACGCCGGGGTGGCCGATGACGTCCGCGTTCTTGAACTTGGCGAGATTGTTCTCGTGGTCTTCGTTGGTGGTGCCGTCTCCGCCGGCCTGGGCCGAAGGGTTGGGCGTGCTCATCGGACGAACTTCGACCCAGGGGTTCTCGCCGGTGTTGCTGTAGCTGGAGACGACCGCATCCGGGATGTAGTGGCGAACTTTGATGGACGTGCGCACCGTGCAGCCCGTCCAGGTGCAGTAGAGCCAGTAGCAGATGCCGACGACGCGGTATTCGAGGCAGTCTGGCGATGCCACTGAGCCAACGATGGTTGCGGTGTTGAGGGCGTAGCTGCCCGTGGCGCTGAGCAGCAGCACTGAGGCCACGCCAGCACGCAGGAGGCGCATCCGCTCGAAGGGGCGGGTCATGGCTGCGGCCTCCGGTGTTGCGCAACGCGCGCGACGGCACGGGCCACGTCCGGCTCGCCATAGACCACGTAACGCTGATCCACCACGACTGCCGGAATGCTGGTGACGCCCAGGCTCCAGGCGTCGGCGACGCCCTGGTATGCGGAAGCGATGCGGCGCTGGAGGCCGGCACCGCCGTTGTTCAGGCGGCGCTTGACGATGGCCGTGGCCTGCTCGGGATCGGCGGGCAGCTGTGCGGAAAGCTCGGCTTCGATGCGCTGGCCTTCATCCAGCTCGATCAGCCGCTCTCCACCCATAGTCTTGACCGGGTGGCGGCTGTCGGTGACGACCACCACATCGGCGGCGAAGGTGGCTGGGCTGAAAACGGCCAAGGATGCCGGCAGTGCAACGGCCAGGCCAAGGGTTCGCCAGCCGGATGCGAAGCGGAATAAAGATGCTGGCATGTCGCGTGCCCTGGAAGTTGATCAGAGCCATAGTCGAACGCGAACCCGCTGCCGCCCCAACAAACAATGCGCATCGCGGGCACCCCGCATACCTTTTCGGTGCTGTCGCATGGAAAAAGCGGAGGCCGAAGCCTCCGCTGTGATTACAAAAGACCAGACTCGGCGAACGAGTACGGTGCGCCTTGACCAATCACGAAATGGTCGAGTACCCGCACGTCGATAAGCGCCAAGGCCGTCTTCAACTGCTCGGTCAGCAACCGATCCGCATTGGATGGCTCGGTGGTGCCCGAGGGGTGCTGATGCGCGAAGATGACCGCAGCGGCGTTCAGTTGCAACGCTCGCTGCAGCACGACACGTGGATAAACCGAGGTCGCATTGATCGTTCCATGGAACATCGGCTCCACGGCCAGCACGGCGTGCATGCTGTTCATGAACACGACGACGAATATTTCGTTGGGCTCGGCGACCAGCTTCAAACGAAGGTAGTCCCTGACCGCTGCGGGCCGCTCAAGACGTGGCCCTGCTTTGAAAACCCGCCGCTCCAGCAACACGATGGCTTGCTGAACGATCCAGTCCTCGTTCTGAATAGAAATATCGGAAAGCGACTCCAGGCAGGAGTCATTGATGACGACAGACATGGCGAACCTCCAGGCAGGGAAATCGGAGAGCGCACATGCCCCTGGAGGGCAGGCCCTCCAGGGAATGGAACAACGGAACAAGGTGCATCCATCACCGCTGCTGCGGTGATCGTTCGCGCCCAGGATGCGAGGCGAACGGGTGACGGTCAGCGCAGCGTGCTGCGCCGTAGCCTCAAAGACCGCAGGCTACCTGGGCATGTCGCCGACAACGTCGGCAGGCATTTCGGTGGTCGGTGGAGCGGCGGCATCCTCAGCCACCAGCATGTCCATGGCCGACAGCAGTGCATCGCCTTCGATCGGCCCCTGCAACACGACTGCCTGATCGGTTTGGCGATCCTGCAGACGAATCGAAGGCGTCGCGGTCACGCCGCCCTTGGTGGCTTCCTCGGCCTGAGCGCGAATCACCCTATCCGGTCGCTCGCTGGCCAAACACTGCTCGACGGCTGGGTTGAGGCCGGGATAGCGCAGACCCTCGGGCAAGCCCAAGCCGTCGCTACGTGTGTGCGCATAGATCCATTCAATGGCCTGCCAGAACGCAGCATGCCCGCCACTTTCGGCGGCGCACTCGGCCAGGCGTGCCTCGGCGGAGGCGGCCGGTTCGTGCGCGGCCAGCGGCTGGTGGTGCCATTGCAGAGCTACGTCCGCGTTGGCACCCACCCAGCGCTTGAGCTGCGGGAAGTACGCTCGGCAGAACGGACATTCGAGGTCGGCATAGAGCGTCAGCGTGAAACGGCCCTGCGCGTTGCCCATCTGCCAGGGAGGCCCGGCCACCTGCGCGGTGCTGACCTGCGCGGGAGCCTGCAACGCGGGTTCACTGGGTGCGCGGGACACGAGCCAGATCAACAGCAGTGTGATCAGTCCAATCGCCACGAACCAGGGCCAGCGCCGATGGCGGAGCGCCTGTACCGGCATAGGAATGGAAGGACGTTTCGGTTTCACGGCATTCTCCGGCTGCTATTGCGGCAGGCCCAAGGCTGGCGACTCGATGCCACGCGCCTGGTCGATCTTCTCGGCCACCTTGAAGGCCGCGTCGAGTTCACTGATGCCGTGTTGCTGCATGAGCTGGTAACGCTCGGCTTTTTCCTCGGGTTCGGTCTGCGCGAGCGCGAGATAGAGGCTCGGTGGCACGGCCCGAAACAGCACTTCAAGGCTCTTGGAGAGGATGACGCCCTCGGTGAACTTCCCTGCTTCCTTGCGCGCGGAAAGCATCAGCGCCTTCTGCGCAGGCGAGAGTTCGCGGAACCGCGCGATCTTCTCCACCTCATCGGGCGGCATCGACAGGCAGATCCACCACTCGATCATGTTGAGCATGGGCTCTGCAGCGCGCGGCAAGTCGTCGATGTTTTGTGTGGCGAGCCAGAACCAGGCCCCCAGCTTGCGCCACATCTTGGTGATCTTCACCACGTAGGGGGCGAGCAGCGGGTTCTTGGTGATGATGTGTCCTTCGTCGGTGACGTTGATGATCGGGCGGCCCAGGTACTGATCGCGCTCGGCAATGTTGTTCACCGTGCTGATCAGGCTGATGTAGGCAATGGAGAGCTGCGCGTTGTAGCCCTCGCGGGCATAGGTCGCCAGATCGACCAGGGTGATGTCGGCTTCGGGCCACGGCGAACCGTCGCGGTCGAACATTTCGCCGTCCGTGCCTTGACAGAACATGTCCATGGCATCTGCCATCTCCAGCAGCCGCACGCGCCGCATCTCTGGCAGCGTTGGGTCCTGGCCGCGCTCGCGCAGCGCGTTGCGCACGTCGCGCGTGAGCACCGTGCGCTTCTCGGCCACGCAATGCTCGGCGGCGTCGAGGATGCACTGGCGGATGAGCGAGCGATCGGCCCGCGTCATCCGGGCCTCTTCTTTATCCTCGCCGCCGGTGATCATCAGCCGTGCGGTGATTTCCAACTCGCCGAGTACGTCGCGCTGCTCGTCCGCTTCCATGGCCGATGCATCGGGTGGCATGTCCTCGTCCAGCACATCGGCATCCAGCGTCTGCACGTCGCTCGGCGTTTCGATCAGCCGACGCGCGTCGGCGAACGGCGCCAGGCTGATGCCCGAGCCGGGGGCCAGCTTGACCCGGTTCACAGTCAGGCCCAGGCGCTTGGCGAAATCGCTGAACAAGCCGAAGCTGTTGCCGGCTTCCACGATGAAGAGGCGCGGCCGGTAGATGGCCGTGACCTGGTTCAAGAGGTTGTTGAGCGTTGCGCTTTTGCCGGAGCCGGTGGGGCCGAACAGGAACAGGTGCGCGTTCATCTGCCGATCCAGGCGGTTGAGCGGGTCAAAGGTGATCGGCCCGCCGCCTCGATTGAAGAACGTATTGCCCGGATGGCCCGTGCCCTGGCTGCGGCCCCAGGCCGGTGAGAGGTTCGCCACGTGCTGGGCGAACATCAGTTGGGTGAACCAGTTCCGTCGATCCTGGCTCGGGTTGTAGCAGCACGGCAGCCAGCGCAGATAACTGTTCAAAGGCGCGACTTCATCGTCCTCGCGCACGGGCTGCAAACCGGCGTTAAGCATCACGTTCGCCAGATCAAGGCCGCGCCGGTCCAGTTCGGCTTCATCCCGGCCGCGCAAATAGAACGCCAGTGTTCCCCGGTACAGCTTGTGCGCGCTGCCGATCAGCGAGCGGGCCTCCTGCACATCCTTGAGCGTCTGCTCCGATGCCAGTGTTTCGCCGACTGCCTTCTTCGCCAGGTGGTTCAGGTGCGATTCGAGGATGTCCTGGGGTGTCGCCACCATGGTCAGACACATCGTCGTGTCCTCGGGCATCTGATCGAACAGCGTATTGATCGCATCGCCTTTGCGGGTTTCGCCAGTCAAATGCCCCGTGCCGGGCGGCATGCGCAGCCGGTCAGTGACCAGCACACGATGCGGCATGCCGTCGAAGTGCCAGGTGCCGTGATCCGCGTCCGAGCGTGGCTGGCTGAAGAAAAGCCGCTGGCTGAAATCCCGCCCGCTCGCCAGCTCGATCTCGCCGTCTTCTGTCTCGTCGGGGTAGCGTGCCAGCGCATAGAAGCGTTCGCGGTCCTCGATCCCAGGGCCGAGCAGCGTGGGACGCGGGTTGAACCACCGCAGCAGCCAGTCATGGACGTCGGCCGCGGCCATGCGCCGGGCCTGGATGCCGGCGTTCGCCAGCCCGCCACACAAGCGATCGCAGACGATGTTCAGCATCTGCTCGGGCGTCTGGCCGCGGCGGTTCGCCTGCCCGGTGGCCCGGCGATAGACGACCATGCGCACGCGCCGCGTCTGGCCGCGCCAGCGCAGCCGTGTGACCACCGTGTCCTCGAACAGCCCGCCGGGCTTCGCTACCGCGCGCAGGTGGTGTCCGAAGAAGCGAAGGTAGAACTCGGTGAAAGCCGTATTGCGGGCGCGCGGCTGCACGTAGTCGCGCAGGGTCTGCATGTACTGGTCGAAGCTGGGTTCGTCCTGGGCGTAGAGCTGGAGTACCCAGGGGTTCTCGTCCAGTTCATCGAACGAGTCCTGGAGCGCGTTCTCCAAGGCGTCGCGGGCATGCGCGAGCCAGCCGGGTTCCCGGCCCTCGGTGCCCAGCGGCACCAGCTCGTAGAACGCCGCGACCGATTGCCCGTCTTCCAGCAGCATCGACTTCGACTGGGGCAGGAACTCCACCCAGGGCAGGAATTCCGCGAACGACGGCGCAACGTCGTACAGCGCCTGCTCGTCGGCCACGGTCGCCGGCCTGTGGCCATGGACCGCCGTGCCGGGTTCGGGGATGCCGGCCTGACGCAGGGCCTCGACGTGGCGCTGCCAGCCGTCCGGCTGCTCGTCATCGTCTGCGTCGGATGCAGTCAGCTTCGGCCAGGGGAGTTTCCAGCGCATCAGTAGTCCTCCACGCGCTCGCCGGGCATGGCGTACTGCACGCGCTGGTACAAGGGAAAAACCGTCGTATAGCCCGGCACGGGCACCGGGTCCGTGCCTGCCAGGTGCGGGTACACGTACATCACCAGGTCGGGATTCGGCAGGCGCTGGAACTGGCGATAGACCTCGTTGCGCGCTGTGCGCGTGTAGCGCATCTGCTCGGCGGGCGCGGCCTGTACATCCATCTCGGTCAGCGGCCGGCGCAGGCTCTGGCGCGCGTCGAGCAATTGCCTGCGTGCCACCTGGCCGGCGCCACCGCCGCCGTCACCGGCGTTCTGCTGCCAGATGTCCATCATCGTGCTGTCGCCGTGGGGCAGCAGCTTTTCCTTGCTGGTGGCGCAGCCGCCGAGCACCGCGACGGCAAGGGCCAGCGCCAGGCCCTTATTCAAGTTCGAGAGCATGGCTTTCTCCTGCACGGTGATCGACCTTGCGACCTTCGGGATCGAAATCGATGGCGAGCGGCTTTTCGAGGTGGACGGCGACCTTTGCGCCGGGTTGGACATAGACGGCGGCGAAGGCCTGGCCGTACAACTTGTTCACCCAATCGGCCATGTCCCGAACGCCGCCGGCCAGGATGCGGCCCACGGCTTCGTTGCCCGAGATGCCGACGCTTCCGATGGAGCCATCGGCGCCCACGTAGGACATCTGACCGCTGTCGCTGTCGATGAGCGAGGCGACGCCGGCACCCGCCGCGGTGATCAGCGCCTGTGAGCCGAGGTACTGCTGGGCGTTGCTGCGCCGCTCTCCGCTGACGCAGGGAATGCCATAGGGGTCGCTGATCCAGCCCAGGCCGTCGCGCTGCTGGTTGTTCTGCTGGTTGCCCTCGCGGTCTTCGGGAATCGTCCGAATGGTCCCGTCATGGAACACAAAGGTGATGCTGCGCACCTGGCCGCGCACGCAAGAGAGCGTCCAGTCACCCGAGGCCGTGCCGGAAAACACGGCGCCCGCCACGTCGGGAATGTCAATTCCGTTTGCCGTGAGGTTGTCGGGACCGACCAGGACTTTGAACGGATACGGATCGTTGACCGTACCGTCGATCGGCACGCGGCCGATCAGCGCCGTCATTGCCACCGATCCCATCAGCGTCGAGTTGGTCGGCACCGTATAGACCGGCTTGGCGCTCTTGACGCCTGCGGCGCGGGCGCCCGCGTTCGCCACGGTTTGTGCCGTGGTTTCCAGCGTGCTCTGCGCGGGGCCGAAGCTCGTCGGAAAGCTCATGCCGCCACCCGTGCCACGACTGCCGTTACGCCCATCAGTGGGCTTCGCGTCGTCCGGCTCGACCCAGCGCACGCCGCCTTCCATGCCTGCCTCGTCGCCGTTACGCAGCCCCAGGCCCACGGGTAGATCGGCGTGGCCGCCGCCGCGCCCGCCGATGCCTTCCAGGCGCCGCTGCAGGTCGGCGAGCAGTCCCTCGGTCTGCTGGCGCTCGCTGGCTGCCTGCTGCTGGTCGCGGCGCAGGTTGGAGCGCTCGGTCTCCAGCGCCGAATTGATGCGCTGGTCGATGGCGTTCTCGCGCTGGCGCAGGCGCTGGTTCTCTTCGCGCTGAGACTTGTTGTCCAAGAGCGTGGTCTGAAGCTCGGTGCGCAATTGCTTCACCTGCGCCACCAGGGTCGCCACGGTATCGCGGGGGGTATCGCCCTCGATGCCCAGCGCCTTCATCTCCTCGGGCGTGAGCTGGGCGCCGGCATCGGCTGCGGGCTGTGTCGACGTGCTCCCACCGGAGAACAGCCGGATGGCGACGAACAGCACCAACAGGGCCACGGGGATCATCAGCCACTTCAGGAGTCCGTTACTGCGCATGGCGAGTCTCCTTGCCATCCGCGGCCTCGTTGTCCCGTGTCTCGATTTGCGGCTGCGGCAGATGCGCAGCCGGGTCGAAGCGGTGGATAGCGGGCAGCAGCGACTGCGCGAGGCCACGCCCGCGCGTCACCAGGTACAGAACGGTGGTGTCCTCGGGCGTTCCGCGTGGACCCAGCGCCTCGTGCTGGAAGCTGGCCGTGAGGAAATCGCCTTGCAGCACACGCGGGTCGAGGGTGATCCAGCCGCTGCTGCCGTTGGTGAGACGCACGGCGGTGACCCACTGGTCTTCCAGCCGCCACGACGCGAGCGCGACCGCGCGCACCGGCAGCGTCGGCATCAGCGTGGTCAGGTCCATGTCGCGGCGCAGATTGACCCGCATGACACCCGGCAGCGCCTCGACCGTACGCAGCGGCGCATAGAGGTTCTGCGCGGCGAAGCGCGTCAGCGCGACCGAGACCGGGGTTTCGCGCCGCGCCGTCCGCGCGCCTGCCTGATTCTGGGTGTGCGCCGGGGGCGCGTCGGCACCCTCCGGCTGATCGCCATAGCGCGCCGGGGTGCTGTTGCCCTCGACGATGCGCACCGGCTCCAGCTCGGCTTCGCCGTCCTTGGCCGGCTCGGCGGCGATGTCCAGCAGGATCAATGCGCCCGTGTCGGCGTCCTGCAGTTGCAGCCGTGTTGGTTCGATCGGCGCACTGGCGCGCAGGTACACCGCACCGCCCGCGCTCTGCACGCGCAGACGTTCGCCCACGCCGGCAGGCACGCCCACGCGGACGTTCCTGTCGATGAACACGATGCGCTCCTGGCCGACACGCAACGGCACGGCCAGCGGCAGACGTTCCCAGCGCAGGATCTCCACCGCATGGGCGACAGGTGCTGCGACTACGACCAGCAGCCCCAGCAGTGCGAGTACAGGATGCTTCATGGGGTTTCTCCTTGGGGCGCTTGCGGAGCCAAACCACCGGGCGCCGGGCGCGTCGGCTCCGGGGCGCCGATGCGCTGCGGCGCCCCTTCGTAGCAGTCGAGTACCAGGCCGAACGGGTTGCGGGCGGGATCGATGTCCACGCGCGTGACCTTGATGGGGTAGCGCACCAGGGCGCGCTTGACCTGTTCCGCGCCGTAGTACTCGTCGGCGCTGATGTCCAGTGTCACCACCCAGTCGCGGTCGGAGACCACGCGCACGCGCGTCGTAGGGTCGTCGCCGTAGCCACGGCCCGGGATTTCGTAGATGCCGCGCACGCGCTGGCGCAACTCACCCGTGCTGCGGCGGTAGTCGTAGTCGGCTCGCAGGAAAGCCTGGCAGGACGGCGTGAGATACGGCGAGAGTGTGTGAAGGTTGCGTGCGTAGTCCTCTTCGCCATTCGTGGGCCAACGGTGGAGGGTCTGAAACACGTAGAACGTGAACGCATAGACCGATTCGGGCGGCACTTCCCACCACTTGCGGGTACTGCCGGAGCGCAGATCAGGCGGGACGTGGATGGTCAGGTCGCGCGGAGCGCTCCACCAGCCGCCGCCCATCACCAGGGCGACGATGACCAGCGCGCCAGCACCCAGGCGAAGCGTCTTGATGTGCGCCTGCAGATGGGTGATCTCGTTCTTGAAGCGGCTCATCGTGCCCCCCTTGCAGCAGACCTTCGGGTGGTCCAGAAGCCGGAGCGTGAGATCAGCACATGGCCGCCCACCCAGCCCGCCACCAGCGGATAGCGCGTGGCGATGCGCCACTGGAGTTGCCGATACAGCCAGGTGTCGGGACGCCCACGCTTGAGGCGACGCAGGATGCCGCCCCCGATGAACACGCCGAAGGCCACGCCCAGCACGACGAACGTGGGCGCGAGCGCGATCGTGCGGAACACCCAGGACAGCGGCGCACCGACCAGCAGGCCGGCGGCACCGGACAGGCCGCAGCAGATCCACAGCTCGTCGGCGGTGAGGCCGCGCACGACAACGGGATGGCGGTTGAGCCGGTGCGGAAGGAACGTGACCGTCCCGTCAGCACGGACGTGCTGCTGCTCGGACATACCGGCCTCGCCTTACAGGATGCCGGTGGCTTCGGTGAGCAGCCAAATGCCGATCACGAGCAGCACCGCGCCGATGGCGACCGTGAGGCCGAATTGGCCCCAGGTTTTGCGACCAGTGTGGATTTCCGCGTAGGTGCCGTAGGCGTGGTAGCACACGCCAATGAACATCGACGCCACAACCAGCAGGGCCACGAGCATGATGATGTCGTAGCCGTAGTTCCTGATCGTCTCCATGATGCCGCTGCCGGCGCCCCGGGTCGGGTTCTCCAACTGCGGCAGGCCTTGCGCGAACGACAGCGCCGGCAGCGCGGCGGCGCCCAGAGCCACGGTGGTGCGCTGGACAAAACGGGAAGTGAGGATGCGGTTTTGCATGGTCAGGCCTTTCAGGTCAGGAGAGGAGGAAGAAACTCAGGACGAGGTACATCGCGACGAAGCGGATGCAGACGCCGAGGAACTGGCGCTGGTTGAGGCGGCTCTCGGACCACCCTACGTAAGCCGTTCGGATGGCCCAGACGCCCCAGACGAGCAGGACCGCGAACACGACGCCGACCAGGACGGTCGCCATCGCGGAAGGCGCGATGCCGCTGTTGGCTTGAAATGCCGAGACTTGGGCGCCGTTCATGGCTTGGCCTCCGCGGTCGTCGGCGATGGCTCGACGGCCCGCTCGGTGCGGTAGTCGCCGGCCAGCTCGGCGGGGTCGCGCGGCTGAGCACGCGAAGGAGAGAGGTGCGCCTGGATGCCGGCGCGCACGCGCGCTAGGTCAGCCAGCAGCCGCGGGTAATCGAAGTGGTAGCGCTCGCCCGGCTGGACGGGAGCATGCGCGGCGCTGTCGGCGACGGTGCGCTCCAGCGCGTCGAGCTGGCGCAGCGCCGCGACCAATTCCTGACGCTGCGCGGGGGGCTCGGCCAACGCCATCGGGGACTGGCCCAGCAGGAGGGCCGTCACGAGAAAAGTGGGCACGCCGCGATGCGCGGCACGCAGCCAGGTTGAAGCCACCATCGCGCCATTCCTGTGTGATCAGCAATGGCTCGATCGTGGAGATCAGGGCTGCTTTAGGCCGCAAACAATAGGAACCCGCGGATGACCGGATTGATGGATGCCGAGGCTGTTGGTGTCAGCCTGGGCTATCCTGCGGTCAGAAGTAGATCGAGGAGGAATTTATGGGGCTAAAGACCGAGCTGAAAGCTCTGGTGGATGAGTTAGATCGCGTGCACAAGGGGGCCACTCCATGGTCCGAAGAGGCCGGCATTCCTGATTTCATCACCGCTGAGAACGGTATGCAGCGGTACTTCACCAAGAAGGCAAGAGAGGCGCTTGGGCAGTTCTCCAGCACCCTCCATCAGAATCGGACTCTGAACTCAGTGAAGATCGAACCCGAGGCCTTTCAGAAAATTGCCCGCCAAGCCGTTGCCGATATGCACGCCTCGGGTGAGCTTTCGGGGTTTGATGAATGCGATCAGGGCGGGCTGCTTCCCAAACTGAAATTGCTTATCGAGGAACGACTCGCAAGCATCACCAACGAACACACGCACTATTTCCCTGCCTGGACCCTGGGCATGGAGAGGAAGTCTCCGTTCTCCCTCGGCCCGGTGACATTCTTGAATAGGTCGGACTGGATAGATTCTGTAGATTTCCCTCAGCAGGGAAAGGATCACTATCTGAACCAACCAGAGGCGAACCACCGCTGGAAGGAAATTCTCAAGGATGCCTTGCAGAAGGCCAATGATGGCTCCTCCATCGAAGGGCTGGCCAACGCCGTCTACAGTGCGATAGTCGGATGTCCAGCCTTGGTCAAGGTAACAGTCCGTGGCTATGAGCGTGAATTCTCACGCAAGCTGGCGAGATTGGTTGGCAAGACAGCGCTTGACGCTATCTCTCTGGGCTTTGGAGCCCCCGAGTGCTTCCTGCAACAGGCGCTTCAAGACGAGCGCCTACCGCCTGCGGGTAGCGATCGCCTGGTCGAAACCAAAGGGTTTCTGTGGTTGCCTGGAAGCTCGCTCGGGAAGCGGATTCCTTCGCAACCTCCTGAACGAGTAAGGCAAGCGTTGGATGACATGACATCTATTCTTCCGGCATTCGCGGCGATCCTTGATGGGCTGCTTGATCCATCGAGTCACCCGCATCCCAAGCTTGCCAATCGATGGGCTACTGCGCTGGATTGGTTCGGCGAAGGAAACCGTGAGTTAAGCGATGCTATAGCGTTGGCGAAGCTCGGAACCTGCCTGGATGTACTGAGCTGCGGCGGCAGGAACGGCGGTATCTGTAAAATGGTCGTGCATCTGACCGGAACGAGTGACGACACGCAGGTAATACGAGGCAACCGTCCTCGCACGCTGAAGCAATTGGTCAAGGACATCTATGACCATGGTCGATCGCAGATACTGCATGGCACGCACTACGACAGACTGGAATCATTCGCGGCAGAGCGGCAGTATGCAGCCTACCTCGCACGGATCGTATTGATTGAGTGCGCAGTGCGACTACAGCGTTATGGTGGTCCAGATGATGACGGGGCGTTCAGCACAATATAGCTAGAGGTACTTTTTGAAGCTCCCCGCAGTCAGGGATATACCCAGTCCAAGCAAGGCGGTGCTCGGCAGCAGGATCAGCAGCGGATGCACCGATACCGGCAGCGCCAGGTACGTCACCCAAGGCAGCACGGCCAGCGGCATCAGGCTCGCCTTTGCGCGGTGGTAGATGAAGCCGGATTCCCGGCCCGCGCCGAAGCGCCGCACGTCACGGCGCACCAGGCCATCGATCAGACCTACGAATGCCGCCGTGAAGATCAGTGGCAGGGTGAGCACCAGGACCAACAGACGCACGAGAAAGGTCAGCGTCGTGAACGCTGCCGCAATCAGGTAGCTCTCGGTCCAAACATAGACTTGGCTGATGAAATAGCGGAAGTTGCGCGTCTGGCCCTGGCTCGACGCACGGGCGCGCTCGGCGGTCTGGCTCATGCGCTCCAGCAGCCCCGAACGCACGAACACCCATTCGTAGCCGGTATCTACCAACTCGTGCGCTGTGCGCCCCGGCTCCTGCACGATCACGCTGCGCGTGAAATGGCTAGACAGGTGCCCCAGCTCGTACTGCAGCATCTGCTGGGAGTGCCGCCAGCTTTGATCCTTCCAGAACAAGTGCATGCCCACGCACTCCATGACGATGGAGAACAGCAGCGAGCCGATCAGTACCCCAAGCAGCCGAAAAGGCAGCGTGATCGTGCCGATGACCAGACCCTGGCGGCGGCCTTGCTCCCTTCGTGTGGTGCCGGCGGCATCGCTCATGGTGCGGCCTCGTCTCTGGCCATATCGCCCGTGCCGGAGGCAGGAGCGTCGGCGGTGGCCACCTCATCGAGCAGGTCATCGGGCAAGGCCGTGTCCTGCAAGACCGGGGAACTGGTGAACTCCCACCACTGCGTGGCCTCACTGTAGCTCTGGCGCATGTAGCCCGCGAGTTGTTGCAGATCCTGCGGCATGACCTCATCGGGGTCCGGTGCCGGCAGCGGCATGCGAACCTTCCAAAGCTGGCCGCCCTGCAACAACGCGAAACACTGACCCTTGGGTAAGGCGACGACGTGCGACGGCTCGATCATCGGCACGCTGGACATGCTGATGCGGTCCTGCGTGTTGCTGGTGAAATCCGTCGCCCCGCGGATGTCGGAGCTGTCGGTCGCGCCGGAGACGATGGTGGTCGTATAGACCTCGACCTTCGGCAATTGCCGGGTCAGCAGTTCAGCGGTGGCCGTCTCGCGCACGCGCAGCATGAACAGGTTGTTGAAGTTGCCGATCACCTGACCGGCCTTCGCGCGGTTGCCGATGCGAGCCTCGATGTCCGAAAGGGTCTGGGTGTACGCGGTGACTTGCAGACCGGCGCCGCCGCCTTTGTTGATCAGCGGCACGAACTCGTCACCCATGAGTTCATTGAATTCATCCGCGTGGACGTTGATCGGCACGCGCGTGCCAGCCGATGCGCCCGGCAGGCCGTCATCGATCCCGTGCTTGTAGATATGGCCTGCCACCGAAACGAGATCGCTGAACATCGAGTTGCCGACCGCTGCGGCGACCTCGGCATCGGATAGCGCGTCCAGGCCCACATAGACGACGGCGCGCTTTCGGATGACCTGCATCCAATCGAAGATCGGGCGGGGGTCGGCCAGGTCGGAATAGTTCGGCGCCAGAAGCTGGGAAATCTTCCCGCTGGTGAGTTTCTCCAGCAGCGGCAGCAGCGATGCGACGATCTTGTCGAAATACGTCTTGTCGTAGCGAACCGCCGAGCGCAGGCCGTCGAGCACCGGGTCATAGTTACGGGCCTGGGAGAGGTACTGCTCCAGCGCCACCACGCGCTTCTCGCGCCCAATCATGTTGCGCGGGATGTTCTTCTCGTTGAGCTTGGCCTCGATCTGGACGATCACCTCCCAGGCCTTGGGCTCGGTCTTGGCGAAGTAGTGCTGGGCGTACTCGATGAACAGCGCGTCGATGTTGATGACGTGGCGCTGGATCAGCATGTAGTCCGGGCGCTGGCCCAGTTCCACCAGGGCGCGGGCGATGATATTGACGAAGCGCCACGCAAACTCGCGAAATGCCGCGCTGTTGCCTTCCCCGGAGAGCTGCCCTGCAACACGGGTGGCCACCTCGCTGATGCGCCCAAAGCGGCCCACAGCGTTGTAGCGCGCGGAAATGTCGGGCCAGCCCAAATGGAAGACATAGAACTCACCCTCACGACCCGCGCGTTTGGCCTCGACGTACACCCGCTTCAAAAGATCGGCATCGCCCTTGGGGTCTATGACGATGACGACCTCGTGCTCGCCGTCGGCGTTCTTGCGCCGAATGTCCTGGGTCACAAACAACTCGGCCAACCGCGTCTTGCCCACGCGCGTGGTGCCCAGCACCAGCGAATGCCCGACGCGCTCACCCAGCGGCAGGCTGACGTCCACCTCATCGGGTTCGATGCCGTGCAGGCGCGGCAGGCCGCCCACAGGCGGCAGCGGGCGCACCGGGTTGAAAGACACATCCCAGCCCGTGAGCGCGGGCAGCCGAGACAGCGGGAACGGCGCGAACTCCAGCCGTTCCTCCAGCCTGCGCGCCAGCCGGTAGGCCGGCGTCAACTCGACGTAGCGGCGAAATTCCGGTCGGTACGTCTGCATGAGCCGATGGGTGTGTTTCTGCTCCCACAGAAACCCGCGCCCCACGAACAGACGCTGCTGGCTGACCGGTACGTCCTTGCTGGTCATCACGTAGCGCGGCAAGCGGCGAATGTTGCGCCGGTAGCGCAGGATGACGCGGGCATCGCGGTAGCGGATGGCACCGTAGGCGCAGAACGCCAGCGCACTGCCGACGCCCATGGCCGGACTCAGCGCGAGCGACCACGGGGCCACCAGGGACAGAAACGCGGCGCCTGCACACGCCGCGACGGTATAGAACTCCACCGCTGGGCGCAGCAAAACCTCGACCGGCTGTTTCCCCGACATGGCTTCATTGCTCGATGCCGGTGGCTGTGATCAGCACCGGGTAATGTCGCAGAGCCAGGCGCTCGGCCAGGTCGTCACCGGCCACAGGCGCGAGGGCTACGCCCGGCACCAGGGCGCGCAGCCGTGCCAGGCCCTGCACGGTCTCGACGTTAACCACCAGGCCCACCGCGCCGCGCTGGCGCAGCGAGGCCGCCTGACGACGAAGCCAGGCGCGGGACGCCTCGTCGTCGCCGATGACCACAAAGGGCCGCAGGCCCGGCGCCTCTATCACCCGCCGCGCGACGGTGCCAGGTGTGAGCTTGGCACTGCGCACCGGCAACATCGCGGCCTCGTCCATGGGCGTGGCGGGCACCGGGAGCATTGGGATGGGCGGTCGGGCCGGCGCATCGGCGCGCGGCTGAAGGTTCAGAGCCTCGTAGTACGGCAGCGCCGACGCGCCGCCACGGTCTTCGACCACGATCAGCGGCTCGCCGGCACGCGAGGCCAGCGGCAGAGCCGCCAGCAGCACGAGCAGACCCTTCAGCGTGAAGTTGCTCAGAGGGAGGTTCGTCATGGGGATGTCTCCTGGCGCGCAGCGAGGGCCGCGGTGGTTGGGTGCGTGCCCTGCACACGGGCAAGGTGGCGCGACACGCTCCGCCTGTAACGGGCGGCAGGTTCTCCGCCCGCAGGACGGTGGTAGCGACCGATTGCCAGCAACCAGTCCTCGCCAGTGGTGTGCTGCTCTTTCAGGATTTCAGCGGCGATGGAAAGATTGCGGTACGGGTCGAGCAGGTCGCACGCGCTGGCGTAGCGCTGTTGGTGGTAGCCGAGGTTGATCTGGCCAAGGCCCGCGTCGATGCGCGTGTGCGGCGTGGCGCGCATCGCCTGCTGCAAACCGGCGCAGGCGTCGGCGCGTGTTGCGTAACGACGCGACTGGCCAGCGACGTTGAGCGACCACGGCCACGGGACGATGCGTCCATTGCGTCGGATGCCGCTCTCTTGCAAGGCTACGGCGTAGAGCACCGTCGAGGGGATGCCTGCGCGCTGTGCGGCAAGCTGGTAAGCCGGTGGCGGAAGCTCCTGGGCATGGGCGGCGCAGGCGCACAGGCCCGCCGCGATCACCAGTGCGCGCAAGCACTGCGAAACGGAGGTGGCCACTATGGCTGGCGCTGCCATTGACCGTTCACCTCGCGCACGACCGCAGGAAGGTCTCCGGGCAAGCTCAGCGACAGCCACCGCCCGCCATCATGGTTGAGCGTGATGCCACCGCTGCGCACGCGCGCCGGATCGACGTTCGCCCGCTTGGCCCAGTCGCGGATACGTGTGTCGTCCTGGCGGCTGCCGACCATGTACAGGTCGAACTCGGTACCAGAGGATTGCAGGCGCTGCACGAGCTGCCCGCAGGCCGCGCAGCCGTCCTTGATGAACACTGCCGTGCGGCCTGAACCGCGCAAGGGATTGGCGCTTGTGCCGGTGTCGGGCTTGTCGTCAGGCAGGTTCACCCGCTGCATGCCGGGATTCAGGCGCTGCCAGGCCTCGTCGTAGGCACGCTGGTAGGCGAGCAGCTTCTCGACACGGCGTGCCTCGATCTGTACCTGCAGCTCTGCGTAGCGGAGCCGTTCCTCGTCGGTGCGCGCCTCGATGCCCAGGGCGGACAGCGGGTCCAGGTTGGGTGAGTAGATACCCAGCGGCCCATCCATCAGTTCGCGATAGCGCGCCCACTCCTGCGGTTGCAAGCCCCAGTCGCTTGCCACCCGGTCGTCCAAGGCGCGAGTGACCAGCGGACGCTCCTGGCTCTGGGCATTGCCGGCGGGGGCCGTGGTCGGTTGCTGCGCCCAAGCGGACAACTGGGCAGACACCAGCAGAAGCGCGGAAAGGATAATGGCAGGCTTCATGTCATGTCCTCAGCTCAAGGGATCGCCACGCGACGGGTCTGGTCGCCGGCCTGAAACACGGCGGAGTTGCCCTCGACCGCCTGAAAGCGCCATGGGCCGAGCGAATCGCCGGGCAGCAGTACCTCAAGCTGGTCGGGCGTGAAGTCCCCGCTGCTCGGCGCGACGGACAGGCTGCGCTGGCCGGCGCGAAGTTCGGCGCCGACGATGCGGAACGGCAGTGGCAGCGGTTCCGGCTTGGCGTTAGGCCTGCGCGGTGTGCGCGGCTGAGCGGGTGCTGCGGTGCGCGCAACGGTCTGGCGCGTCTTGATTTGCTCGACCTCCGTGCGCAGCGCCTGAAGGTCGTCAGCAGCGGCATAGCCGCTCAGCGTTGTCTCGACCTGGGCAGCGCGTGCTTCCAGGAGTTCGCGGGTGTCTTTAAGGTCTGCCGCCGTTGCGACGGTTGGACGCTGCTGGATGGCCTCAATGGCCTCGGCCAGACCTACCGCCTGCGCTTCGAGACGTTGCAGGCGGGAATTAAGCAGCTCCTGGTCGACCTGCTCGTTCACCGCCTGGTAGCCGAGAGCGACGAAAACGCTGAGGCCGATCAGCCAGAGCCACATCAGGCTCTGCAACATCATGGCGGTGATCGGGCGACGGGGAGACTGCGCGGCATTCATGGCTGGCCTCCCGAAACCGAAGGCATCAGCAGAAACGTCTGCACCGCCTCGGCAGCAGGCGGTTCGTGTTCGTGCTCGGCGGTCGCACTGCCTCCAGCCTGCTCAAAGCAAATCTGCCGTGCCCGGTCATTCGCGTGCAGTTCCCAGGCCGGGCCAGCCAGGGTAAGCAGCGCATCGCGCAAGGTCATGGGGCCAAGATGCAGGTGCGCCGCCGGCAGCGGCAGCGCATACAACTCGGTCACGGCGTGGGCCATCTCGCAAAGCTGGTAACCACTGCGTTTGAGCACATGCCGCAGGCCATCGCCCACCGTGGCACGGGCATCCTCCGGCATGGACACATCGATGGTCTGCAACAGCAAGTCACGCTGCGCTGCCGAGGGTGCCAGCTCAACCAGCGTGTAGCGGCCATAGCGCACGACGGGAATGAACTCGGGTGCCTCGGGTTGGGGAACGGAGGCGATTTCCTCTATGGCGTCTGGTGCCAGTGGCGCGGTCGTGGTGGCGCAGCCGCTGGCCAGGGCAGCGGCCAGGAGACCAGCGCCGACCAGACGCCGGGATACATGGATGGCGGGCATGGCATCGGCTCTTCTGTTGCGATGCCGATACATTGGCGGCGCGATGCCGTGCGGTCAGCCAGGAATGCGAACTGGGTGGTGCCCGGTTTGCTGCCTTGGGCAAGCGCTCGGCCTTCACGGGAACACTTTGGAATGAGAGAAAAACGCAGCCCCGCCCACGAAGAACGCGGACGGGGCTGCAAGGTGGGAAGAACAGAAAGCCGGCGGCGCTAGGCCGGCTTGTGGCGTGGAAATCAGGCGGTGACCAATTGCCGGGCCAGCGCCACTTCGACGGAATCACCGTCCTGGTTCAGGACATCCAGCCCCGATTCGGGCACATCGCCCGAGGTGGACTGCGAGACCATGATCTTCTTGGCCATCAGTTCCAGGCAGGTCATCTGCGAGGAACCGGCATAGCCGAGGTAGATCACGCGCACGGGTTGCTTCTGCCCGATGCGCCAGGAGCGGCGTGCTGCCTGTTGGAGCGAGTACACGTTGTAGCCACTTTGCATGAACACAATCGTCGGGAACTCCAGCAGGTCCAGCCCCGTCTTGACCAGCTCGGGATTGGTGACGAGCACGTCGATGCCACGGTCCAGTTGCTCGGCGATCCAGTCTTCTCTGCGGCTGGCATCCACGCTTGCGCGCAGCACCGCCACCTTGAAGCCTTCCTGCTCCAGCAGCCCCTTCAGGCGCGACGTGGTATCGCGCGTGCCGGTATAGACCGTGTAGGCCAGAACCTTGCGGCCCTGTGTCTTCTCCTGCCTGCAGATCTCGATCAGCTCACGCTCCTTGGGGCTGATCTCGAACTCATTGAACTGAGCCGGGACAAACGCCAAGGTGTTGCGCGTGCGTGGATGCACCACGGTCTCCGACCGGAAGCAGCAATCCGGCCAGGCCAGCAGCACGTTGAGCACCACCCCCAGCAAGGTCGTATCGCGTCGCGCCAGAGCCTGTTTCAGCTCTGCGGTCAGCCGACCCGCCAAATCGCGGTAGGCCGCAGCTTGCGCCACGTCCATCTGGACTTCACGAAACTCCTCGTCATACGGTGGCAGGACGTTGCCACCGATGTCCTTGAGCTTGAGAAATATGGTGAACGGCAGGATGCAACGCAAGACCCCTTTCGGGCCGAAGCCGGGAGCCTTGACCGTGCGCACCGATACCTTGGTGCCCTTGGCCGTCTTGTGCGCCGTGCCGGCGCTCTCGGAGTAGATGTCCTTGAGGACGCCGTGATCGCGCATGAACGCCATCGCAGCCGAGGTCATGCTGCCGCTCGTGGTCGGGCGGTAGCCGTCTTCGATCATCCGCCCTGGCAGTGCCCGGAACAGCAGGTAGAACAGATCATCGCCGTAGCCGCCCATCAGCGTGCCGGTCAGCAGCAAGGTCTTGCGAGCCTTCGCCGCCAGCACGCCCATGGCCTGGCCCTGGGCACTGCCACCGTTCTTGTACTCGTGCGCCTCGTCGGCGATGAGCAGGTCGAACGTGCCTTGCGGCAGGTAGCGTTTGATGAACTCGGACGGTTGGTAGCCGCCCTCGCCAAAGCCAAACTCCATGTTGGCCATCGCACGTTCCATGCGCGTGGCCTGACGGTCGGAAAACACCAGCTCGCCATTGCCGTCCATCAGGTTGATGAACTCGTGGATGTTGTCACCCAGCATCGAGGCCAGGAAGCCGTCACCAAACTTCTGCATCAACTTCTGCGCGGTGACTTCCCCGATGGTCGGGATGCGCTTCAAGGCTTTGAGGACGACAGAGGACTGGTCACTGCCGGACAGACTACGCGGGCGGATCAGCGTCCACAGGGGCGCGGCGCAGTGGCTGCACTTCCTGCGGGACTCCTCGGCTTCGAGCGAGATCGGGTTGACCGGTTCGCCGTCGAGGTCCGTAATGACCGTGCCGCAGTTCGGGCATGCTGCCACGTCGCCGTGGCGGGTGCGCCGCTGGGTGAAGACCGGCTTCCAGTGGAACCCCATCCGCATCCGCACGCGCCCCAGGACGAAAAACTCCTGGCCCGTGGGCTGCACACCCAACTGCTCGCGCAGCTTGATGAGCTTGACCAGCGTATCCGGGCCATTGAGCACCCAGACCTTGGCGCCGGCCACCGTCTCCTGGATCTCGCGCCGCCACTTGTAGACCAGGTGGGGAGGCGAAAGTACCAGCGTGCGGCGGTAGCCTTCGGCGTTGAGCACCGCGGCCGTGGCGATGCCGACGGTCGTTTTGCCGCAGCCCATTTCGCCATTGACGATCGCAGCGCGTTCGCCTTGATCGACCAGCAGCTCGGCGGCAGCATGGACAACGTCGGCCTGGGCCTGGAACAGCTTGCGCTTGAGGCTGGCAACGACGAGTTGCCGCTGTGCTTGCGCTTGGCCGGTATAGACCGGCGGGTTGGCGCGGTTGAGAGAATCAAGCAGTTCGTCGCCGAACTCGCCGACAAAATCCTGAAGGCTCAGGGTCAGAGGGGATGATTCCGCTTCGAGCAGTTCGCCCGGTACGGGCGCTGCATTGCTGGCGGTGGTGTCGAGATCAACGGGCATGGTGATGCTCCATAAAAAGAATGGGGCATGCACCACCCCAGCGGGGCGATGACATGCCCCGTGGTGGGAAGAGAGACGGCGAACCGTCGGTGGTTGGACAGTACAGGCACTCCTTGGCCTGCGGTGACAACTCGCGGTCAGTACTCGTTGGGCAGCAACAGCGTGGTGACGCTGCGATCCCATTCGGTGATGATCCAAATCTTCAGGCCGGGTGTGACCTCGTAAGAAGAAAACAGACGATCCTCGCCGGACTTCAGCGCGGCATCGTTCTGCCGCCTGTCGCTGTCGTCGAGGTCGCCCCAATCGCCGCCGAGGTGGCGACGCAGGTAGGGAGTCGGGTTGAGCCGGCCCTGTCGGACCAGGTCATCGACGCCGCAGGTCATGACCACCTGGCCTGGCGAGAAGCGCAGGCTCGGTGTTTGGCTGATGGAAAGTGCTTGGGCTGCCATGGAAGGCTCCTGGATATGGAGGGGCCACGGCACCCCATCGGGGCGACTGGACCCCGGTAGGTGGAAAAATCGACGGCGAACCGTCGGCGGTGAAAAACAATCAGCGAATGGTCAACACCTCGCCCCGTGTCGGGGAATCAGGCGTCATGTCCCACGCGCGGATGACGGGAACAAACTTGTCGGTGAGGATGCGCGTCTCGGCGATCGAGCCGTCTTCGCGCTCGGTGAATTCCCGCTGGAGCGTCTTGTCCTTGTGGGTGTCACCTTTGACGACGAGCACGCGCCCCGTCTTGGATTGCACGACTCCCGAGATCGCGCCTGCGGCCAGAGCCAGGGCGAGATGCCAGTGGGACAAGGCCCGCGCCGGTGGACGTAGCGTCTGCTGCGCGGCCCCCAACTGCGTATCCCGCGACGGCCAGAGGCCTTGCAGTCTGCCAACCTCATCGGCGAACTGCTCCGGCTCCATCGTCACGCGGAAGAAATGCCCCGGCTCCGCCGGGCTGGCGGGGACGATGTACGGCAGGAACGGCCATTCGCTCGGCAGCTCCTCGGCTTCGATTTCGCCAAGCCCAATCTGCAGCAACAGACTGCGCACGGCCTTGACGGCATCGGGTGTCTGCTCACGCTGACGCACCCGTCGCCCGAAGATCACCACCTGCTTAAACTGCGTTTCCACCGCTCGATAGATCCGCAGGTCGGTGTAGTGGCGTGTCAGCCAGCCGACCAGCTCGGCATCGAGCACGTAGCCGGGGACGATGAAGACCAGCACGCCGCCGTACTGCAACAGGGGCAGCGTGCGCTGGTAGAACAGCTTTTCGAGGCGGGCTCGGCCCTGACCTTGATAGCCAATGTTGCCGTTGACGTCCTTGGACAGGTCGCCATACGGCGGATTGAGCCAGAGCAGACCGAAGGACTGCTTGGAGATCATCGTGTCCATCAGGTCCGCGTGCAGACAGTGATCGACCAGACCACGGGCATGGCGCGCCCGCTCTGCGTCGAACTCGACGGCGAACGCCTTGGCATGCTCGCGCCCCAGGGCATGAGCCGCTTCAGCGATTGCCACGCCTTCGCCGGCGCAGGGATCGAGGATGCACATCGGCCCATTGGATTCAGAGTTACTGGGCATCAATGCGTTGAGCGCTCTTTCGAGCGTGGGTTCGTCGGTCGGGAAGTACCCGTTTTTCACGAAATTGCGGGCGAGCCGCGGGAACATGAGAGCCATGGAAGTCTCCTGGTTGGCGGGGATGATTGGCGCAGGCACGCCTTGGCGTGCCTGCGCAGGTGGGTCAAGCCGCTACCGTTTCCGGCGTCCAAATCTTGGCCGGATAGGGATAGGCGGTGAGCACGTCACTGCGGATCAGCGAGCCGAGCGCCTGGGTCAGCGCCGGCACGTCGATGGCGAGCCGATGGCCCACCAAAGGCCCGAGGGCGAACGGCAGGCGGGTCAGCATCTCGCGGCTTTGCAGCAGTTCCAGCACGGTTTCGCGCCAGTGGTCGAGCAATGGCAGTGGGCAGGTGTCCTGCACCAACGTCCACAGGCGGTCAAGCCGGTGGTCGCTATCGCGGGGCAGCAATGCCAGTGCGCTGGCGTTGGCCTTGTCGGGCTTGACGCAGCGCCGATCGAACAGCCACACGTTGGACAGCGAACCGAACAGCGTTCGCCGGTAGGCGCGGGTCATGCGCTTTTCCAGGCGATCGACGTTGCCGACGAACACCGGGACGCTGCCGCCCTGGTCGGTGATGACGTGGAACTGCTCCAGGCCTTGCTCGTCACGCCCGAGGGTCAGGCGAGCAAGGAACTGCTGGACGGCGGTGTCCCGCGCCCAGATCGACAGGAAGATCAGATTGCCCTGGTCATCGCCGACGCAAGCGTCGGCCATCACGTCCGGGCATTCGTCGATGCGATACAGCGTGGTGGAAGAAGGGTTTGCGGGCATAGTGGTGTCCTCGGATAAGCGGGAACAGCAGCGCCGCTGGGGCAAGTGCTGCCCCTTGGGGTGGTAGGGCAAACGCCCTGGCTCAGGCCGTCAGCGTCGTAGCCGGGGCTGCTTTGGGTATGCGCCTCTGCGCGTGGTAGGCGCGAACGCCTGCACGCCAGTCGGCGGATTGCTCCGGTGCGAGATCCAGATAGGACAGCGGGCACGAGTAGTAGTACGGGTGCATGGATTCGTCCAGCGGCTTGTAGCCCCACTGGCCGCCGCTGCGTTGCAGCAGATCGCAGCGGATATAGCGCAGGGACTGACCTGGCGCGAGATCACGATGTACGCCGTCGGCTTTGGCCGTCACTTGCGTAACAGACCAGAGGACGTTGCCACGCAGTGCGTGGGCGATGACCTTCACGCTGGTGCGCTCGGTCTCTTGCGGTGTGATCAGTTCCGCGATCAGTTCAGACCGCGATTGGGGGGAGAAATACCAGCCCATGAGAGGCCTCCGGGAGAAATGAAGCCGGAGGCTTCCCCCGAGGGGAAGGCCCCCGGCGGGTGGGTGAGGAACACCGCAGATGCAGCGTTCCGTACTACGCGGGTTGCAGTTCGGCCTGGCGGCTCCACTCTTGCGTCTTGAAGTCCAGCGCATAACCCAGTTCGCTCAAGCGAGCGATCTGCGCGCGCAGGGTGCGGCGGTCGATGGTCGAATCCAGTTTCACGGACTCATCCAGCGGCCACAGCAGGCCGAACAGCGCGGCATCGCCCTCTTCGGTACTGCCGGAGGCAGTCGCCGTAGCGGGCGTCGGCGCATCCACACCAAAGGGGGTGGTATCGACCAGCGGGTCTGCGGATGCCTGCACAGGTGCGGGCTTGGCGGGCCTGGACGTTTTGGCTGGTTTGGCTGGTTTGGCCGGCGTTACCGCAGGCTGTTCGCCCAGCTCTTCATCAAGTGGATCGAGGTCCTGAGTGGCGAAGCTGCGTGCCTCGTCACGGCTCAGTTTGTCGATGTCGTAGAGCGTCATTCCGTCCAGACTGGCGCGGATTTCGAAACGCATGCCACCACCGACCGGGTAGGACTTCGGGAAGATGTACCTGATGATGAACTCCCCGTCGTACTTGCCTTCGGGGTATTGCTCCAGCTCCGGGTCCTTGACCTCGAACGTACCGAGGTGCGTGGCGAGGCGACCGACGGTGAAGGGGCCGTTCTTGCCGCGAATGGTGCGCAGCGTGAGTTGGCCGGGGACGACAATGGGCGAAACCGATTTATCGGATGCCGATGTGGCTGCCATGATGGTTCTCCTTAGCGATTGGGAAAACGACAAGGCCCGCGAGGGCCTTGCCGATCAGAACGAATCAGCCAATGCCGGCTCCTGCTTCTCGACTTCACCTTCGGGCTCGCGCTCGGCGGGCTCGGCAGGCTGATCGGCAGCGGGGCCGGCGTCCTCGGCTTCGGACGCGGATGCGTCCTGGGCTGGCGGCGTCTCGGCTTGCGCGGGGCTCGTCGGATAGACCTTGGTGCCGTCGATCTTGATCAGGCCGATGTGGATCAGCGTCGATTCCAGGCTTGCGGCCGGTTCCCCAGCGCGTTCACCCTTGGTGCGGATGTACGGATCGATCTTCATGTCGTTGAGACGGAAGGCGATCAGCACCTTGCAGTCCCCTTCGATGGCCTGCACGCACCGGCGAACCAGATGCTCGGCTTCAGGGGTGGTAACGATGGTGTCGAAGTACCGATACTCCGGTTCATCGACAGGCCCGGCCAGCGCGGCGACGGTGCAAGAGAGGAACGGGTCGCCATCTTTGGGCGTGACGTCCTTCGGACGGCTGAGGTAGCCGATGCCGCGGGTGATCAGCTCGTGATGCCTGATCGAAGCCAGTTCGGCTCGGTCAAGTGGCTCGGCCTTGAGCAGTCGCGCCTTGAGGGACGCGGCGGCTTGGCCTTTCTGCTCGCCCTTGTCGCGGATGTACGCATCGCCCCACAGGTCGCCGAGGCGAAAGCGCACCAGCGGGCGCTGCTTGGGATCGTCAACGCCGATGCAGCGCTCGACCAGCTTCTTGGCCTCGGCACCCGAGACCTTGACATCGAAATAGCGATAGCTGGGGTCCTTTGCGGAACCGACCAGCGCGGCGATGGTGCATGCCAGAAAAGGCTGCGCACGGCGGCCGCCCCGAACAGGCACTTCACGGACACGCTGGATGTAACCGATGCCCGAGGTGTGGAGGTCGAAATACGATTTCTCGTTGGACGTGGTGCTCATGGTGAATCTCCATAGGGATGAAGCGGAGACACGCCAGTCCCACGCTGCGGGGAAAGGTGCGTAACCCCGCGATGGGTTGATAAGGCGAAAGCATCCACCACCAGAGACTGGTGGCCGCTCGCGGATGGATGCGGTGCGAGCTGGCTCGGTCACGCAGTGGGAGCTGCGCCGCAACCTCGAAGACCGATGGTTGCCTGGCATGTCGCTGACAACGTCAGCAGGCATGGGCTCAGCATGGCCTCGCCTCGCGCGCGAGGCAGCCATCAATCGGCATCCGGGCGATTCCCTTTGATGAATCTCCCAGGCAGAAAAAAGGCCCTCCTTCCGAATGGAGGGAGAGCCTGTGGGGGCATGTCGCCTGGTTTTTTTCGTGGTGTCACGCAGGTACAGCGCGGCGCCGTCGGGACGTCTCCGCGCCGATCACGCTCACATCGATCAGACGCCAGCGTCCGTCGTCGATGAGCCGCTCCAGCACTTCGCCGAGCATGTCGAAGTACACCTCGTCGTGCCGATCGACCAACTCGCCGTCGCGGCGCAGCTCCACCGCATAGGTATCGCTGCCGCGCTGGTAGAGGATCGTCACCTGGCCGGCGAACTTCGCGGTCGAAACCGTGAAACTGATCGCCGGGGGCGTTTCGATGATCCTGGACGGCTTCGGATCGACCCAGGTGAAGTCGTGGGCGCCCGCATCGACCAGCATGTGGGTGATGCGCCGGAACCTGTCGGGCGCCGGCATTTCCTCCAACTGCTCGATGAGCTGACCCAGTTCCATGCACTGCGGCTCGGGAATGGGCAGCTTGGCCGGCGCGGAGCCGAGGATGTGTGTCTTGACGGTGTAGGGAGTGCCGTCGGACATCATCTCGGTGCGCTCTTCTGGCGTGTCCGCACGCAGGCCGTCGAAACGGCGACGGGCATAGGGTTGGACATGCACCTTGGTGCCCTCGCTGGGAACGGTGGTCACCAGGTTGGGATCGAGTACCGCGAACTCGCTGGGCTTGAGCTTGACGACGATGGCGTCTTTGCTGGCTGCTACCACCTTGCCGTCGAAGGGCTGGGGATCAATGACGAAGCCCAGTGTCGAGGACTGTGGTTGATCATCGAACACGCGGTACTTGAACGATCGCACGTTGCGCGGCACATGGCCTGCGACCAGCGAAGGCATCAGGGTCTTGATGAGAGAGCGATCCATGTGAATCTCCTTGAGGAAGAACAAGGGATTCCCGCCCGCAAGGGAGAGGTCCCTTGTGGGTGAATGGGCGCGATGCGTCCGTAGGAAGAAACAACCAGCACGGTTTCCCGCGCTTGCAGCCTTGAAGGTCTTGGCTGCCTGGGCATGTGTCGGCAACGCCGACGAACATGGGGTAAGGATGGCCCTTGAGTGAGCGGCCTGCGCTCAGCAAACCGCACCGCGCCGCACCCGCTTTCCTGCGCCGGGACAAGAAAAGGCCCCTCGAAAGGGGCTGGGTGGTCAGGCTTGGTACACGAAGTAGTGTTCGCGCTGACGTGGAAAGAACACGTGCTTCCACGTGTCGCCGCCGGTGTTGCCACCGTCGAAAACGACCATTTCGTAGTCGTCAATGTCGGTGTCGGCCAGATCGGCGCTGGCGATATGGCGCATGTGCAGCGTGCCACTCAAGCGCTCGAATACCAGGATCTGGCCGATGGCGTCGTCCTGGCCCATGGCGTTGACGCAGGCTCCAAGCTGATGCTCGAAGTCGCGTGCGGGCGAGATGAGGTCGGGGAACATAAAGTGCTCCTATGAAATTGGACCAGCCCGGCTCCTAGAAAGGAGACGGGCTGGCATGGAGGGCAAAGAGGAAGGTGGGCTCGTGGTGTGTTTGCTAGGACTCGGCCAGCGGCAAGCCCGGCAACACGGGCGCGTCGGCGTCGAGGATGAGGATGCGCACATCGGCCTGGCCAGCCAGTTCCAGGATGTTCGCCAGGTCGTCTGGCATGCCCTTGCTGCGGTGCTCCTGCCGAAGCTGCTCGGCGGTGATGCCATCGGCGTGCTCCAGGTTCTGGTCCGTCCAGGGCGTTGAGATCAGCTTGACGCCGATCGCCGGGCTGTACGGAACCCGAAAGGCGATGAACAAAAAGGCCTCCGGCGTGGCGAGGTCCGCCAGATTGGCGAGGTACTGGCCGGTTTCCTGGCTGATGTGCGCGCTGCTGATTTCCCAGCAGCGGCTGTAGTAGCCGGTCTCGAAACTCAGGCGCTGCACGATTTCCCGCGCGGCCTCGACCGAATAGCTGTCACCGACGTGGATCAGGCGATCGTCGAAGTCCTCGCCATGAATGGCATAGACCACGGCACCGATCACGCCTTCGCCGTTAACGCCCTCATCGGCATCGCATTCGGCCAGCACCTCGGCGCTTATAGGTTCAGAGCCGTTCGTGACCACCGCGAAATCGCTGGTGACGATGCAGGAAGATGAAATCAGTTCCTGGTCGGAAAGATGTTGCTGGCTCGGGTGGATATTTCGCCAGACATGCGGGCTTCCGTCCTCGTAGCTGATGGACAGCGTGCGGACGATTTTCAAGTTCCAGTAGCCGCGAACAAAGGGATTGGGATTCTGAGACATGGGAACGCTCCAGATTGAATAATGGAGCCAATTCCCGCCACCGGGAATTGGACCCAGTGGGTTGAAAAGGGAAAATGCGTCAGTCGGCGCTGATCGTTGGCTTTGATTCAGCCGCTTTACGCTGGGCTACGGAAAGGAAATCGAGGGACATGGCCGTGTGGACGCATGTCCCTCGTGGGGAACGAAAAGACGGGGGTGTGCCCGAAACGGGCTCACCAGCCGCTGTAGTTCACCATCAAGTCGGCGATGACCTTGCGGCGTTGCAGATCGAGGCCGTCGAAGTCCGACAGCCCGTCGAAGTGGCAGCGCTTGAGCATGGCACCGCCCTCGCGCGCGTTGTAGAAGCTGACCATGGCGGACAGGAACATGCGTTCGCCGCTGCTCAGGACGCCGAGGGCATCATTGAGCAGCAGCATGTTGGGACGCAGATCCCACTTGCTCTTGGCCTGGTTCAGACCTTCACGGGTGCCGTCGCCGAACCATTCGGGGCCAGCGATCTCGGCACCACGCTTCCATGCCTCGAAGAAGGCTTGGGGCGCGGCAGCGAAATGCTGCTCTTCCCGCATGATCTGATCGACGACTTCCTGCGGCAGCAGTTGATTCATGGCGTGATTCCTCCAGTTGGATCAGGGAATGGCGAGCTGGGACCAGCCGCCTCTTTCGAGGGCACGTTGAGCCGCCGCATGGCTGCGGAAGTACTCGTGCGATTCCCGCGAAACGGGACCTTCGGTATCGCGCGTGCCGATGTAGTGGCCGGCGGCGCTTTGCAGGACTTCGAGCGGCAGGAACTTGCCGCAATAGGTCAAGGCCAACTGGCCGAAAGAGGCTTTGTGGGACATGGGTAGGCTCCTTGGAAAAGCGAGGCCTTGTCCCTCACGGGATGGCAGCTCCCGCACGTGGTGGATAAAAAGCATCGGCGTCACGGGGACGCGCGTCCGCAGACTTGATGCGATACGGACTGGCGGGTTACGCGGGAAGAACCCACGGCAGCCTGGAACCCATGGCTGCTGGCATGTGCTGACGAATCAGCGAACATGCGGGCAGCTTCGTCCGGGAGCCTCGCTGCGTCAGTTGGAAAACGGCAATCGGCCCAGCCCGGATTGATGGCGCGGAGACAGAAAACCCGCATCGAGTGCGGGCTGTCAGGGGGGGCGTGGGTGCGTTGGCTCACTCGGTCTTGTCGCCCAGGACATACTGCTTCCACAGGGCGAATGCCTCGTCCTGTCCCAGTTCGGCCAGGACCACAATGGGTTGCGTTTGCCGCGCACGCAGCGAAGCGAAATACGCCTTACGGTCGGCGATGGCCTTGAGGTTGATGCCATCGATAAACAGCAGCTTGCCGTCCTTGATGAACAGCACCTTGTTGCCAAGGTCGCGCTCGAACGCGGCTCGTACTTTCTCCGGTTGTTGCATGCGTCGGTTTCCTGTTGCTGTGGCCGGCCCTTGGGTCGGAACGTTGATCGACGAGACAAAGGAGCCGAAGGCTCGCTGACCTTCGGCTCGGGAGGAAATAACCACCCGTGGGCTGTTGCAGGCCCGGTCGTCGCTCGAACCGTCTGCTCATCAGCAATCACACCCGGCCCATGTCGTGGCTGGGGCCGGCATCGTCTGGCGCACATCCGCGCACAAAGGGAGCCCGTTTTTGCGCCGGTGGGCACCGGCACTGAATACCGCTGACCACAAAGGGTCTCCGGGTGGCTCGCGCTGCCAGGCAAGCCATCGGGGGACCACTTCGCAGTGGGCGGGAGAAACACAGACCAGCAGAACACGCGGGAGGCGGTTCGCGGAAAAACTACCTTCAGGTCCCGCAGCCGGGGACGGCTCGACGGGACGCGCACACGGACAAGAAGGCGTTGCGCGCTGGGCGACCCGCAGGGGCGTGCGGGACACGGGCCACGCCTTTGAAACAGGGTGCGGCCCACGGGAAACGGAGTCGGTTAGGCGCCTTTGCGGCCGCTGCTACGCGAGCGCGAAGCGCCACGCTTGGGCGGACCAGATTCGACCGGCAGCGTGCCTTTGCAGTCGGGGTAGCGACTGCACGACCAGAATGGACCGCTCTTGCCGGTGCGTTGGCGCGTCGATGCGCCGCACTGCGGGCATGCTGGTCCATGGGCAAGCTTGATGGACAGGGACATGCTGCCGTACTGCGCGATCAACTGCGAAATCCAGGCGGCCTGCTTGCCAATGAACACGTCCAGCGTGAGCTGACCAGCCTCGATCATGTCGAGTGCCTGTTCCCACACGGCGGTGGTGCCGGGGTCAGCAATCGCCGCAGGCACGGCATCGATCAGCGTGAACGCCGCATCCGATGCACGGATGGAGCGTCCCTTTTTCACGATGTAGCCGCGAGTGATCAACCCGCTGATGATGTTGGCCCGCGTCGCCTCGGTGCCGATGCCCGTCGTGTCCTTCAGCTTCTGCTTCAGGCGCGGGTCGGTCACGAAACGCGCAACACCCTTCATCGCCTTGACCAGTTCGCCCTGCGTATAGGGCTTGGGTGGCATCGTTTTGAGTGCCTTGATGTCGGCCCCAGCGATCTGACATGCCATCGCTTCGCGCAACGCGGGTAGCACCTGGCTGCGTGCAGAGGCGTCGGCGTCCTCATCAGCGCTGCCTTCACGTTCGGGCTCGTCCAGCACCAGGCGCCAGCCCTTGACGACGACCTGCTTGCCCGTAGCCACCAGCTTCTGCTGGCCGCAGGAAAGCTCGGCCACGGTGCGGTCGAACTCGTGGTGAGGGAGGAACTGGGCCAGGTAATGCGCCCGGATTAGCCGGTACACGGCCCGTTCCTTCTCGCTCATGACGGAAAGATTCGCCGGTTCGAGCGTCGGGATGATGCCGTGGTGCGCTGTGACCTTGCCGTCGTTCCATGCACGCGAACGCTGGGTGCGGTCGAGCTGACCCATGATCGGGCGCAGCGACGGGTCGGTCTTGAGCAGGCTGTCCAGGACGGTGGGCACCTCGGCGAACATGCTTTCGGGCAGGTAGCCGGAGTCCGAGCGCGGGTAGGTTGTGGCCTTGTGCGTCTCGTACAGGGCCTGGGCTATCTGCAATGTCTCCTGTACGTCCAGCCCGAGCTGCCTGGAACAGACCTCCTGAAGCGTCCCCAGGTCGAACAGCAGGGGCGGGCCTTCGCGCACGCGCTCGGTCTCGACCGACACCACCTGGGCGCTGCCCGCAGCGCGAATCTGCTGCGCCGCCTGCTGGGCGACCGGCTGTTGCAGGCAACGACCGGCGTCGTCGGTGCAGCCGTCGGGCGCAACCCACTGCGCGGAGAAAGCCTGACCCTCTGTGGACAAAGACACGTCGATGGCCCAGAACGGCGCCGACTTGAAAGCCGCGATTTCGCGGTCGCGATCAACGACCAGCTTCAGGGTCGGGGTCTGGACACGTCCGACCGACAGCACGCCGTCGTAGCCCGCCTGCCGCCCGAGCAGCGTGAACAGACGGCTGAGGTTCATGCCGACGAGCCAGTCTGCCCGCGAACGCGCCAGCGCCGAGTAGTACATCGGCAGCGTATCGGATGATGGTCGCAGCTTGCCGAGCGCAGTGCGGATCGACGCATCGTTGAGCGCCGACAGCCACAAGCGCTCGATGGGGCCACGGTAGCCGCACAGGTCGATGATCTCGCGGGCGATCAGCTCGCCCTCGCGGTCGGCATCGGTGGCGATGACGAGATGGGTCGCCTTCGCCAGAAGCGCCTTGACGACCTTGAATTGCGTGGCGGTCTTGGGTTTGACCTCGACCCGCCACTGCTGGGGAATGATGGGCAACTGCTCCAGCGACCAGCGCTTGAGCGCCGCGTCATAGACCTCGGGTGCTGCCGCTTCTACGAGATGGCCGATGCACCAGGTAATCGTGACGCCGGAGCCGTTGAGGCAGCCTTCACCGCGCTGTGTCGCGCCGAGAATCCGACCAATATCCTTGCCCTGGGAGGGCTTCTCGCACAAGAACAGCCGCATATCCGTCCATCCGATTTCCGTGGTTCATTGAGTTGCTGGAATCGAGGATGCCGGTCCCCACCAGGGGCAACAGCAAACAAGTCGCAAGCGGTGGCGACCACTTTCACGGGATGGAATGGCTGGGGCGGAGATGGTATGCAGCCGGGGTGTGCGGGCCGGGAGCCGCGATTTTCGGGAGCACGTGGAATCCGGTGGACGTAGATGGAGCTATCCCCTGGGGATAGCTCGCGGGTGCATGGAGCGGCGAACAGTGGCCGACCCATGCCGGGTCACTTCCTACGCCGCGGCTCTTTTGGCGCAGCCGGTTCCTGGGCGGCCTGGGGCTTTGCCTCCGCATCCTGCGGCTTCGGGCTGAGGGTCACGGACTCGATGCGAAACGGCAGGATGCCGACGCTGCGCGCGTTGATCTGCCAGGTTTCGCGCGGCTGATCTTCGTTGTCCGTCCAGGGCTCGCGCTCCATGCGGCCGACGACCAGGATGCGCATGCCTTTCTGGTAGAGGCTTTTCCAGTGCGCGGCGTCGCGGTGCCAGATTTCCACGGGCGCCCAGAAGCCGCCGCGATCCTCGAAGTCGCCGCCTTTGGTGGGAACGGGGTTGTCGAAATACACGTTCAGCCGCAGCAAGCGCCGCGGCTCGTCGTTGCCGTTGGGGAACTCCCGGTATTCGGGCGGGGAGCCAATGTTGCCTTCGCCCCAAAAGTGCGTGCTCATGTTGCAATCTCCATGGTGGTTGAAATACCCGTGCCGCGTCGGCGTCGGGTGTGTGCTGGGGTGTCCGGTGCCATCACCGATCACGCATTCCAGGTGGGATGGACTTGAGCCGGCGCAGGTAGGCGTCTTCCGCCACAGCCGCCTTGCTGGCGCATTCCTGGGCCTGCCTGCCCAGGGTGTGCAACAGGCTGATCTGCATGTTCAGCGTGATGCGCTGAAGCTCGATCGCGTGCAGCTCGGCCAGTAAGTTGACCGGCGTGCCGGTGCTCGCCATCAATTCCTGCCACAGGGCTACGCCCATGGCTGAGCGGTCGTGCTTGCGCCAGCGCAAAAACGCCGTTCCTGCGCCAGTGGTTTGTTGGGCCAACTCCACGGGCAGCAGGTGGAAGGGATGCCCGACTGCCTGTTGCAGCACCTGCCGCTGAGCCAAGCCAATCAACTCGTCGCGCATGGCGAAGCACTGGCTGGCCCAGGCCTCAAGATCCCCCTTACCCTTAAAAGGCTTTAAAAGGCCTTTTAGAGAGGCCGCGTGTTCCAGCTTCACGAAGGCAGCCTGTTGCAGGCCCTGGAAGTAGCGGGGTTCGCGGTTCGGATCGCTCATGCCTGCTCGCCCTTGATCTCGCCGACGCCGACCTCGGGCACCGCGCCGGTGGCGGCCTCGTCGTTGGGGGCAGGCGCTGCAGCAGGACTCTCGACACGCTGTTGCAGGCCACGGCGCACGATGGGCGGCGCGAACTTCGAGCGGTGCGTGCCTTCCAGCACGTCCTGCGGCAGTTCGCCGAATTTCTCCAGCGCCGCCCGTGCTGCGGCGTTCTTTGACACGAAGTCGTCGCGCGTACAGCCCGAATAGCGGTATTGCTGGGCCAGCGAGAACAGGCTGCGCAGTGCATGGGCGCCCTCGTTGAGCCAGCGCTCCAAGGTGCTGCGGTCGATGAGCGCCGTGTGATGGGCGAGGATCAGTTTGCGGGCGATGTCGTCGTAGTCGGCCAGCAGATAGACGGCGGCAAAGCCGAGCTGCGCATTGACGAACAGCGGCAACTTGACGGGTTGCACGTTGAGGTTCTCGCCCAGGCTGAGTGCCGGCGGTACGCTTGCCAGCGCCTGATCCACCTGCTCGCGCAGCGCTTGCAGCGTGGTCTTGGTCTGGTCGAGCTTGACCTCGATGCGCAGCATCCACCAATCCGAGTACGGGTCGTCCTGCTCCGAACCGCGCCGCATCTTGTTCATTTGGGCGATGTAGCCGTTCAGGCCGACGATGCCCGGTCGCCCCTCGGCGGCGGCACGGCCATGCCAGATGCGCGAAGCGTGGTGGGTGTGAAGCGTCAGCGACATCGCGCTGCGCAGGGAGCCGAGATTCAGTTGCAGAGATTCATTGGTTGCCATGGTGTCCGCTCGTTGTGGGGAAAGGAGCGGTCAGCTTCGGCAGGAAGCGGAAGGCCGTCAGTCAACAAACCGAAACCTGCCAGACCCCGGTTCAGCGCGTGGTGGCCGCCTGCGGCGCGAGCTATCCCCAGGGGATAGCTCCAAGGAGCGCCAGCGAACGCTGCACGTCAGGATCAGGACGGACAAGGCCGATGCTGCGGCAGATGTTCGAGGCGAGGCCTGCGACTGCACGGCATCCGCCCCAACGGTGGAACTATCCCCAGGGGATAGCTCTACTGGCATCCATGGGCGTCCACTTCACCGCCTTGCCGGCCTGCTCACTTGCTGGCGAGCAGATTTCGCAGCCGCTCGATGTGCTGCCTGGCGACTTCTGGTGGCACCGGCTTACCCTGCGTTTGGGTCGGCGGTGCGGGTGGTGGCCGTTCGTTTGGTTGAGTGGGTGCCGGTGGCGGGTCTTTCTTTGCCCAGGCATTGAACTCACCGTGGATGGCCCGCTGGATGATGCCGAACAGATACCCTGCGGGATTGCGGATGCCGGGGTTGCTACAACGCGCGGCCCATTCGTCCAGCACGTCCTGCCTCAGCGAGGGATCAACTTGCTGCAATGCCACCTTGGCACCCGCCTGCTGTTCCGCCTTCAGTTGTGCAAAGCGCTTGGGCCATTGCAGATCGCCCAGCGCGCGCGCCTGCGCAGTAGTACGTATTTCATTAATACAACTACTACGTACTGTACGGGCCTGCTTCGGATTCCGAAGAGAGACGTCTGGCGCGGGTTTCAGCCCTGCTTCGGAATCCGTAGCGGGTCGTTCACGATTCCGAAGAAGGCTCGGAGCCCCTTCTTCGGAATCGTGAATGGCGTCTTCCTGTGGATAACTTTCGCAGGCCGTGGGGTTCTGGTTGGCGAGACGTTCGGCCATCACCTGCAACCGTGACGGGAGGGTGCGTCCGGCCAGTAATGGGTCTTCGCCGATTTCCTTGAGCGTGTGCAGGCCCACGATCTGCACGGCCTTGGCAGAATGGCCGAGCGCCTGGCTGACGAGTTGCAGGTAGTCCGGGTCGAGCTGCATGGCCTCGAACGGTGTCAGGGGTTCGTCGTGCAGCACGTACAGATTGCCGAGGATGCGGCCGGTCTTGGGGTCGCGCCGTCGCCGAACCAGGCTCAGCCAGCGGGTCAGGCGCATCAGTGTCAGCGCCCGTGCCACGGTTTCATGCGAGGCCTGGCCTGCGCAGGGCATGGACGCTAGCCAGGGGCGCAACTGCTCGTAGGTGGGAAATGCGGTCACGCCATCGTCGTTGAGCATCAGTCGGAACACTTGCCAGGCGTTTCGTTCCAGCGGCGTCAGGCGGCGGTCGAGGAACAACTTGCGTGGCACCGTCTCGTGCCGGTTGCCACTGAACAGGAAAGCATCGCCGGAGGTGGGCGTGGGCGACTGTGCAGGTGTAGACGCAGGTGCGCTGGGGGCGGGCTTGGGCGCAAGGTCTTTCAGCGCAGCATCGAACAGTTCTGCCAGTGCGATGGGGCCTTGGCGTAGGGCTCGTGGTGCGGTGTCGTCCACGGCCATGACTCACGCCAATCCCTGATCGACCCAGCTCTTGATCGAGGCCCAGACCACCGACAGAGGCAGCGACATTCCTTCGGCCAAGTCCATGGCGGCATCGAGGATGGAAGTGTCATCTTCGAGATCGACGGTTCTGCTGTTGGTCACGGCCTTCCATTGCCGCCACAGCTCCGTGTCCTGCTCCTCGTCCAGCACGGGGTGCCGGCCCTTGCGCTTGGGCAGACCGAGGATTTCACGGCGAAGCGCTACTTCCTGATGCGTCAAGCCATAGAACTTGCTGACCATCTCCGTGCTCGCGCCCAGCCTGAGCATGCGATCGACCGTGGCGATTTCCTTCTCCACGTCCTGCGCCTGCTGGAGCAGCCGCCGCAGCACTTCGCGGTTGACCGTCACTGAGCACCAGGAGACGTTGGCGTTGGCCAGCACGCTGATCAGCGCAGGATGCTTGAGGGCGTCCAGCTCTGCCTCGCCAAACCCCATCAGTTTGCAGCGGCGCAGTTGCCCATTGCGCAGGTCATAGAGGGCCTGGGCGATGACAGCCTGGTTGAGCGGGTGTGCTGTGGACATGCTGGCCTCCCTCGCTTAGGTTCCAGAGTCCGCAGCGCCGGCTTCGAGATCGAGCAGGCGGCGGGCCAGTCGCAGCAGGCGGAACAGCTTGACCAGCGCGGTGTCGCTCAATCGTCGGGTTACGTCGCCCTGGCCGTGCAGCAGCGCCGGCAGGTCGATGACGAGTTGCCCGTTGTCCAGACCGACGTCGGCGGGCTGCTGACCGGCCAGGCAAGCCAACAGCGCATGGACGGCACGGCCCTTTGGCGCCAGGCTTGAGGTATGGGCACGGCAGGCGAAGCCGATGCCTTCTGGACGGTCATCGATGCACTCGCCCAGGTGTGCCTCGCCCGCAATCTCGCGGGCAAACTGCGCGACGTGGATGCGCAGGTGCTCGGGTGTGTCCAGGCCGGGGGCGATGTACCAGACATCCGAGATCGGATAGAGCCCACCAGCCTGCACCGGGATGGACTGCAAGACATTCGCCGAGAAGTCGTGCGGCAGTGCATCGCCCAACTGGTCGGCGACCATGCGCTGGATGGACTCAAGCCGTTCCGTTGTCGGCGCCGGCGAGACGATGTGCTCCTGAAGCCGGTCGCCATCTGTCGCCGGGCTGACCGCGTCCGAATGACTGGCTTCCGCGTCGCTCTCGCCCGTCGAGGGAGTTGCCGTCGGCCTCGCAGCAGGTGGCGCAGTATCGGCAGGTGGGCGCGCAATGGCCTCTGGCTCTGGCAGGGCAGGCGGCGTCGAGGGCGGCGTCGGCTCGCTGACCAAGGCGCGCTGGCGGCTCTCGGATTCGGTCATGTCCAGAGCGAGCACGTCGTAATCAACACCCAGCAATTCGGTCATCTGGCCGATCAGCTCGTCCTGTATGCGCTGCGCAGAGAACTCGTCGGCCTGGACATCGAATTGCGACAGCACTTCCTGAAAGAACTCGTCGAAGTCCTGAACCAGTGAGCGGCCTTTGGCGTAATGCGCCCAGGTGCGCTCGCAGGCCTTGCGCATGACCGACAACCGCTCGACCTGGTGACGCCCCAGGCCGGCGTAGAGCACGGTCGGGATTGCGGGCAGCAGGTAGCGTACTGCGTCGGCCATCCGGCTGATGTGCGACTGCTGCACGGGGTATCCGTCGGCGGCCAGGCGGCGGGCCAGCTCGGACTGGCTCAGGGTGGAGCCGCTTTCCAGTTCGTAGAATTCGCGCGCTTTCTCGACGCCCAAAGCCCGCTCGATGAAGGTGAGGCCACCGCGCAGTTCGTTTTCCGCAAGATGCCCGGTGAGCGCGACGATCTCGCCACGCTCGGGCCACGGGCGGAACAGGCATGAGACCCGAAAAAATCGTTCGTCCTTGGTCTCCGACCAGAGTTCGCGCAGGATTGCCAGTCGCGTGTTGCCGCCATTACGGATGATGTAGTGATCGTCGCCGGGCCGCCGGGTGATGGCCGGAGCCGCGTCCAGACCACGCTCGCGGATGGATGCCTTGATTTCCTCGTACACCGGATTGCGCTTCTTGCGCGGGTCGTGGTCGTAGGGGCGCAATTGGTCGAGCGTCACGACCATGGGCGTGTCGGCGATCGGGTCGCTCAAGGTCGTTGCTGACGGGCCGCTGCGCTCGAACCCGGACGCAAGCAGTTTGCCGGCCATCTGCTGGGAAGTGATCTCAGTCATGGCCGCCCCCCTGCGCTTGGGATCGGGTCTCGCGCTCGGCGCGACGGATCTGCGCACGGGCGTTGAGGGCTGCCCGGTGATCGCTGGCCGTCGAACTGGTGTAGATCGCGGCGCAGCCTGACTTGGTGAACTTGAGGTGACCGCCCGCCGTGCGCTTGACGTGCCAGCCTTCGCCCACGGCGAACTCGATCAGGGCGCGCAGCCGGCTGTGACCTCGGGCCAGTTCATGTGCGTTGGCCATGGGGCCTCCTGGTATCAAGAGGCTGTGGCGGACGGCCGGACACTGCGGCAAATCGATCCTGCCACTGCGGGAGCAATTCGCCGGCAAGATCGCGCATGGTGGCGAGCGCGGCGGGAGCGACTCTGCCCACTGGCTGGCGGTACTCGACCCGATGCACCGGCAGGCCGCGCGTAGCAGCACGCGGATAAGCCTCAATGGCCGGCACGTCGGTAGCCAACACACGGATGTCAGCATGGTCCTGGAACAGATCGCGCAGCGCCTGCTGGATCAGGCGGGCGTTGGCGGACACCGGATGGACGCGGTTGATGAGCAGATGCAGCGGCGGCGGCGCGATGCCCAGCTGCCGGTACGGTGCAATGTCCTCCAGCAACTGCATGGTGCCGCGCCGCAGCTCGCGGGCGGCGAGAATTTCCGGGGTCACGGGTGACAGTGCGAGGTCGGAGGCCAGCACCGCCATCTCCAGCAGCACCGAGCGCGCGCCCTGGGTGTCGATCAGCACCAGGTCGTAGAGGGGATTGAGCGCCGGAAGCAGATGCCGCAGCCGCAAGCGCCCGTCCGGCGCGTGCAGCAGCAAAGTGTTCAGTTCGCCTCGGTGGTCGTTGGAGAGCACCAAGTCCAGGCCCGCGATGATCGTGCGGGACACAAGCTGGTCGAGGTCGCGCTCGTTGAAGGCCAGCAATTCATAGATACCGCCCGGCGCGCGGTGAGCCAGCTCATAGTATGAGGACAAGGTGGGCTGCACATCGAGGTCGAGCAGCAGCACGCGCAGTCCGGCGTCCGCAGCGAGACCGCCGAGGTTCGCAGCGGTGGTAGTCTTGCCGACCCCACCTTTGGTTGAAATGATGGATACGACCTGCATGGCGTTCTCCGTGTCAAGATGAAAAGTCCGCGGGAGAACGGGTCAGGCCCGGTTGTTGACGCGCTCGTCGATCCACTGATCGATTTCGATGGAGTCCCAGCCCACGGCGCGCACGCCCAGACGCAGGGCCTGCGGGAACTGGCGTTTCTTCATCAGGTTGTAGATGTGGGCGCGCTTGAAACCTGATTTCGCTTCGACTTCTTCCAAGCGCAGGATGCGGCGCTCGTTTGGCTGCAGTACAGATGTTTGCGACATGGCAGTCACTCCTGAACGCTCAGCGGCGTTTGTTGGCGTGACCTCTATTCAATAGACACGGCTGCGAAAAGACATTGCAAATGCAATCTCCGCGACTGCACATACAAGCTGGCAAATCTCAGCGGGAGGCGCTACGCAGCCGGCGCCTGGCGGTGGCAAACTTACCGTTCAATGTCCGCTCCGCGATGCCCATGGCGCCGCTGTGATGGGCGACCAGCGCGCTGACCACGGCCTCCTGCGTCTTGAAGCTGGAGTACGGCGTGCCCGATGGCGACTGGCCGAGCATCAGCTCCAACAGGCCGCCAACGATGTTCAGGTAGGTGGCCTCGGCTCGATCACTGATCGGACACTGCGCGCATGCCGGAATCACCGTGGGCTGCTTGAGCAGCGCGTCATGCTTGTCCTGCAACTCGCGAAGCTGACGTTTGGTCTGTTCCAGGACGGATTTCAAAGCCTGGCGTTCGACCAGCATGGCTTGCCCTGTTTCCAGAGAGATGAAGGGATGGGTGATGCGCTCGCTGCGGGAGAAGAGAAAGCCGGGCCGCTGCTCGGGGTAGTGCTGGCGCATCCAGCACTTCAGATCGACATGGCGCACCGTCAGATCAGGCGATTCGATCAACGTGGTGTCGCGCGTCGTGATGCCGTGCTGCCCGAAGGGCAGTTCCCCGTTGAGGATGCCGTCATAGATGCGGTCGGTGTACAGCCGCAGTTCGCCCAAACGTGGGCAGTCCAGCGACTGCGGCAGATTCATCGGCGACGAGACCGAAGCCAGAATCACCTGCTCGTATCGCAGCAGTCCGGCCCAGCGGATGGACGCTTCGAGCGGGCGGTAGAACACCTTTGATGTTGGTGCATCATTTTTGTTCTCGTGCATGCTCCGTCTCCTTCCAGGAGAAGAACTACAGGGCCGACTGCTTTTGCAGCCGTCCCCATGGTCGGCCTGTTGTCCGCGCAAGACGCGAGTGATGACGCCCGCTTTTGATTACTTCTGATCAGTTCGCGCAACGAGTAGGCGTTGTGTGCTCGATGTACAAAAATCCATTGAGCACAAGAAAAGCGAGCGTCCGTCGCGGCTCGACAGTGACGCTTGCGCTATCAGGATCGTGAGAAGTGGCGGTTCACGCAAAACCGTATCGGTATGGTCTGATACGGCAGCGGTTTGAAAAAGCTGCGAGCGGTCGGAATCTATTGATCGGGGCTTGGGATTGGCTGCGGAAATCCGCTGGCGTCATATCCGATCAGGATACTGATATAGCGAGATAGCATCACAGAGAAGTCGCCTATGGTGACTGCCAAGCGCAGATTCGACGCTAAACACTGCCTGCCAATACTTGGAAATCGCGAGTTGGCGGGTGGTCATGCAACGATCGACCTATTGGTTCCCTGCTTGGACCTTGACCGGACGGGCTGCCGTCCGGCCTCAGCTCAACGGGCGACCAGATCTTCGGGCGTATCAACCAACATTGCCGTTTTTACCAGGCGCTCTACAGTCTGCCTGGCCAGCACCGGAGATACTTCCGATTGCTCTGCAAGCTCATCGGTTTCTATGGCATGTGCGGCGACCAGTCGAGCTGCAAGATGCAGGTTGGTCGGATCGACTGCCTCGATGACTGGACACTTGCCCAGGGCATCGTATGGCCGCAGCAGTGCGTGATAGATGTGCCAGGTGTCGATGCCGCGCGGCACCAGCTTCAGGACAGCCTGAATCAGCTTGCGTTTGATGGGGTCGAGTTGCCAGTCCGGGACGCGCTGTCCACGGTGACCCAGATGGATCGACAGGAGATTGCCAGCCTGAATCTCGTAAGTGATCCAGCGGCGGGACTTGCCAACCAGCTTGGCGTAGTCGGCCACCGACAGGTTGTGGGATGCCTCGAACATCTCCAGCAATTGCAAGCGCTCGCGCTGCACCTCTGACAGCGTGGGTCGCGCGTACTCGGGCAGATGCACCGCCGAAAGTCGATAGACGGAAGCTGGAACCGCTGGCGCATCCGGTGCAGGCGCAACGATCAACTGAGGGGCGTTTGGATTCAGGGCGGGCGGCTGCGCTGCCGCCTGTCCGGCAATCGTGGGCAGACCCTGCAGCGTGATGGTCAGGTGCGTGCTGGCAACTTCGAGCTGATTCTGCTCGAACAAGTCCAGGCGGTCGGCCCAGTCTTGCATCATGACGCGGCGCTGCTCGACGTACTCGGCGTGGTTGTAGGTCGCGCTGATCCGATCCGGATCGGCATGCGAGAGTTGGGCGTCTACCCACTTGGGCGGATAGCCCAATTCATTGAGCGCGGTCGATACGGTGGCGCGAACGCCGTGCCCAGTGAGCTGATCTTCATAGCCCATGCGCTTGAGCGCGCCATTGAGCGTGTTCTCGCTGAGAGGTTTTTTCAGGCACCAATCACCGGGGATGAGATAGACCTGCGCTGGCTTCAGATTTCCCAGCAGATGACGAACGACTTCTTGTGCCTGCAACGACAGTGGCACGATGTACGGCGGGATGTCGGCGAAACGCTGGCGCTTCTTCTTGGTGAGCTGCTTGCGTTGCTTGAGCCTGACAACCGGGATGATCCACAGACCGCGCTCCAGATCGAACTGATCGGGCGTGGCGTAGCGCAATTCACCGGTGCGCACGCCCGTGAGCAGCAGCAGACGTAGACCCAGTTGCGTATTCAGGCGGCCGCTGTACTTGCGCAACGTCTGCAGCATGGCCGGCAGTTCGGGCATGCGCAAAAAGGGGTTGTTCTCCACCGGCGGCAGCGGCATCGCCACCACATCCAAATCCTTGGCCGGGTTGTCGCCCATGTTGGGCACCACCACCGAGGCGTAGGTGAATAGCTGGCTGAACCAGGTGCGCAGCTTCTCGGCGACCGACAGCGAGCCACGTTTTTCCACTCTGCCGATGATGTCCAGCAGGTGGGCGCGAGTGACGTCGTAGACGGTCAGGTGGCGCAATACGGGAAACACATCCTTGGCGAAGACGCGCCCGATCTGTTTGGGCGTGCTCTGGCGGCCCTCATTTTCCAGAGAGAGGCTGCGGTGGGCCAGCCATTTGTCGTAGATGGCCTGGAAGGTGTGCTCGCCCGCCAGGACAATCACGTGGCGTTTGCGCTTGCGTTCCGAATGCGGGTTGATGTCCTTGGCCAGCATGGCCCGGGCCTCGTCGCGCAGATGACGGGCATCTTTCAGGGAAAGCGCGGGATAGCCGCCGAAGGACATGCGCTCGCGCTTGCCGCCCCAAGTGAAGCGGAAGTGCCAGGCCTTGAAGCCGGTGGCTGAGATATGGAAGTAGAGACCGTCGAAATCGACAAGCGAATACGCCTTGCCGGTCACCTTGGCCTGTCGAACCTGGAGGTCTGAAAGCATGAGCCCAACTCCTGCGAAACGAGTTGGATGCCATGTTCCCGACGGAACCCCGGCTCCTCCAGCAACAATACGGTTTTGGGAACCTCCGCATTGCCAATGTACCACTCAACGTACCAGTTGGAACCGGCTGTGAGTGGATTTCGCTGGATGTCAGTGGATCGATATTGGGTGAAAATCCTCAATCCTGACAATGACTTACGACGTTCCCTGGCGTTCGGCGGAAGACCCTGGAAAGTCGAAGTGGAGCGGGCGAAGGGAATCGAACCCTCGTCATGAGCTTGGGAAGCTCAGGTAATGCCATTATACGACGCCCGCTCGGACGGCTTTTGCGGCCAGGGCGCCTTTTTACCAGATGCGCGGCGGCAGGTGAAGCCCGGGGCGGGGTTTTTGTTGATTTCGCTGGGTTTTTCCGCCAGGGGAGCGGGGCTCCCCGTGGCGGTGGCGGTTAGCTGGCGAGGGCGGCGAGGGGGACGCTGGCGCCGTTGGGCTGGGGGCGGTAGATCGGGTTGAGCGGCTGCGTGCGCTGCGGGCGGAGGAAGGCCAGCAGGGCGTCCTGGGTCTGTTGCCAGGCGGCCTTGTGCTCGACGTCGATGAAGTGGCCGGCATTGCGGATGGTGTGGAATTCCGCGCCGCGGATCAGTTGGCCGAACTGGCGGGCTTCGTGGGGCGTGGTGTAGATGTCCAACTCGCCGTTCATGAACAGCACCGGGATCTCGATGCCGGCGAAGCTCTCGGTATAGCTATCGGCGTTCAGGCGCAGCACTTCGCGGATATGGAAGTGCATCTGGTGGTATTCGTGCTCGTCCAGGCTGCTGACGTGGCGGAAGTTGTAGCGCTTGAACAGTTGCGGCAGGTAGCGGCCGATGGTTTCGTTGACCAGGTTGCCGACCTGGGTGCGATCGCAGGCGGCGAGGTAGTCGAGGCCGCGATGCAGGTAGTCGAGCATGGCCGGGTTGAGCTGAGGCGAGAATGAGTTGACCACCGCCCTGCGGATCCGTCCGGGACGCTGCGCCAGGGCCAGCAGGGTGGCGACGCCGCCCCACGAGAACGACATCACCACGTCGGCGCGGAAGCGTTCGATCAGTTCCAGCAGGATCCTGGCCTCGCATTCCTTGCTGATCGGCGTGCGGTTTTCGTTATGGGGTTTGGACTGGCCGGCATACGGCTGGTCGTAGAGCACCACGTTGTAATGCGGCTGCAGGTACTTCACGGTCTGGGCGAAGGACGCTGTGGTCGACAGCGAGCCGTTGACCAGGATGATGGTCTGCTGCGCCGAGGGGTTGCCGTAGAACTCGGTGTGAATCCTGTATTGCCCGTGGATCTCGATGATGGCTGTTTCCGGCCTCATGTCGCTTCCTCCTGGAATCGTTCGATGGGAACGCGGCGACCTGCTTGTCGCGGCGAATACAAAATGCTCATGGGCAGATGAAAGCGCCTCCCAATGACAGTTGAATGTCATTCGGATGGATTTAATAAACTTTTAATTTTCAACGACTTACAGGCAAATAGAGTTCGTCCGAAACCCTTTCGGGTCTTGGCGATGCAGCTATTGGCCGGGCAGGAAAGGCCGGCGCCGAAGCGCGGGCAGTCACGCGGGCTTTCTTGGAAGTCGTTTGTGACCGATCGGTCACAACGTGAGCGTCAGTTAAGCAGCCGGCGTGCCGGGCTGCAAGCCCTGTTTCGCTTGTGGATGGGGGAAGAAGGGAAGGAATCCGACGAAATGCCGCCGGGCAAGCGCCGATGCCGCGATTTCGGGGGGCCGGGAAGGAGAGGGGCGGCGCGGCCGCCGCCCCGGCGGTTCACTTGAGCAGGCTGGCGATGACTTCCGGCGTGCGTGCCGCACGTGCCACGGCGCAGCTCTGCGGAGCGAGGAAGCGCGAGGTTTCCAGCCACTTCGGCTGTGGGTAGTAGGCGAACACGTAGCTGCCGCGCTTGAGGGTGTTGATCAGCCGGGCGGCCACGGCCGGGCGTACCGCAGGGCAGCCCTGGCTGCGGCCCAGGCGGCCGAGCCCGGGAACCACCCTGGGATCGGCGTAGGCGGCGGAGTGCATGACGATGGCGCGTTCTTCGCTCTTGTCGTTGAAACCCGGCTCCAGGCCAACCAGGCGCAGCGACTGGCCGTGCTTGCCGGTATAGAGCTGGCCGGTCTGGAACAGCCCGATCGACGACTGGTAGCTGTTCGGCCGGTTGGAGAAGGAGGTGGCAAGGTCATCGCCGCTGTTCTTGCCGTGGGTCACCCACTCTTCGAAGAGCAGCTTGCGGGCCTTCAGGTCGAATACCCAGAGGCGCTTGTCGCGCGACGGCCGCGAGTAGTCGATCACCGTCAGCAGGCCGTTGTCGCCACCCTGGCTCGCACTCGCGCAGGCATAGGCGGTGAGGGCCAGTTCGAGGGTCGGCAGGCTGGCCTGGGGAGCGAGTTTCTGAAGGTCCTTGGCGGAGGGAAGTGGCATGGCGAACACCGGCCCGCTGGCCAGTGCGCAAAGGGTGGCGCCCGCCAGGCTCAGCCTGCGCAGGGCGGCACGGAGGAAGGTTGGCATACGAGCAGTATTCCCATCGGTTCAGTGTGGTTTTTACCGGATGAGAGGCATTGTGCTCGATTTTTGAACAACTTGCCGACTACTTTTTAAGCGATTTCGTCGGATTGTTCGGTGTTTCCGTGGCGATCACCGTGAAATCGGAGTCGCTGTGGGTGTCCCGGGTCGAGGCCCAGTCGGTGATCACCAGGGTACTGCCGACGTCCATGGCGCTCAGCATTTCGCGGACGAAGGTCGGGTCCATGCGGATCTTGCCCAGTTGCTCGGAGGGTGTCAGGCCCTGTCCCGGGTTGCTCACCTGGACCACCGACCAGCGCAGGTTCGGCGAGGTCTCGCCGATTTCGTCCAGGGTCGGCTTTTCCAGCAGCGAGAACACTGCCATGCCGGTTTGCGGGCGTGCCGGCAACTGCACCGGTGCGGTGCCTATGCGCTGGCCGCCGCGGTAGACATAGGCGCGCTGGTCGGCGCGGCTGATCAGCACCGACAACGGACCGCGCTCCGCGCCGGGGTCGTTCCAGGCGATCTCTCCGGGCTCTACCGGCAGCGTCACCGGTCGCCCGTCCGCTACCGTCGGCGCCAGCAGGCCGGGGTGGTCGACTTCCTTCGGCGCGCTGCTGGCGTTGGAAATGATTACCGTGGTGGAGCTGAATCCGGTGATGCCGTAGAGCTTCTTGGCGAACGCCATGGGCAGGCGGATGCAGCCGTGGGAGGCGGGATAGCCGGGCAGGTTGCCGGCGTGCAGGGCGATGCCGTCCCAGGTAAGGCGCTGCATGTAGGGCATGGGCGCGCTGTTGTAGAGGTCGGACTTGTGGTCGACGCTCTTTTGCAGGATCGAGAACACTCCGGTCGGGGTCTCCCGGCCCTTCTTGCCGGAGCTGAGGGTGCTGACCCCGATGGCGATACCGTTGCGGTAGATGTAGGCCTTCTGTTCGGTAAGGCTGACCACGATGGTCACCGGTCCCTGCGGGGAAACCTCCGGGTACCAGAGGTACTCGCCGGGCTTCATGCTCTTCAGCCGCGCCTTGATGTCGGCCGGCGGCAAAGGCGCGTTCGCTGGGCTGGCGGGCGCCGCGTGGAGGCTGCCGACGGCGAAGGCCAGCAGCAGTACGGCAAGGGATCTTTTCATCGGCGCTTTCTCTTGCTCCATGCGGGAAAGGCTGTCGCTCCGACAGACGCCATTCAGCTTAGCGTCGCTCGCGACGGCCGGCCAAACCCCTGCGGTCCGGCCTCTTTCGGTGGACAGGCGGCGGGCGGCGGGGTTTCACACCGAACAGATTTCTTCAGCATTCAGGGGGCGCCAGGCACCCGGCGGCAACTGCGGGTCGAGACAAATATCGCCCATGCGCTCGCGGTGCAGGCGCAGCACCTTGTTGTCGAAGTGGCCGAACATGCGCTTGACCTGGTGATAGCGGCCTTCGTGCAGGGTCAGGCGGGCGCACCGTGGGCCGATCGGTTCGAGCTGCGCGGGGAGGGTGATCAGGTCTTCGAAGCGGAAGTGGAGGCCGGCGGCGAAGGCATCCACGTAGCGTTGGTCGATGGGCGCCTCGGTTTCCACGTAGTAGACCTTGTCGCGCCGGCTGCCCGGCAGGGTCAGGCGGCGCGACCACTGGCCGTCGTTGGTCAGCAGCATCAGGCCGGTGGTGTTGTAGTCGAGACGACCGCCAATGTGCAGGTCGTCGCGCTGGTCTTCCGGGAACAGATCGAGGACGGTCGGGTGTTGCGGGTCGCGGGTGGCGCTGACGCAGCCCATCGGTTTGTGCAGCATGTAGTAGCGCGCCGGCTTGCCAGCCTGGAGCAGCTGCTCGTCCAGTTCCACCCGGCTGAAGACACGCACTTCGTGGGTGCCGTCGCGCACCACCTGGCCGTCCACGCGCAGGCGTCCACCGGCGATCAGCATCTGGGCGTCGCGGCGGCTGAGTTCGGGCAGGTTGGCGAGGAAGCGGTCCAGGCGCATCAGTCGTCGGCGTCGGGCGGCAATAGTTGCGCGCAGCGCGGGCAGAGGCAGGCACGGCGGCGCAGCTCGGCGGGAATCCGCTCCAGCGCGGCCGCATCGATTTCCGTGGTGAAGCACCAGCAAGCCTGGGCGGCGCTAGCGGGATCGGCCAGGGTGCAGCGGTTGGATTGCTGGCACAGCGGGCAGCGGCCGGGGTCGATTTCGCTGTTCATGGCGCGGTGGATGGCTGGCGGGTGCCCAGGGTGCAGCGCCCGGCGCGCGGATGCAAGCATCGCGCGCCGGGCGGGGCGTTTCAGCGGCGAACGGCGTTGGTGATCCAGGGCTCCAGGCGCTGGCCGAAGCTGAGGTGCAGTTCCAGCGGCGCTAGCCGGTAGTTTTGTCCGTCGACCTTGGCGAATACCGCGTGCCATTGTCGTGGCACGTTGATCGCGGCGAGGTCGGTACGGCTGATGTAGCCGCCGACCAGCGTCCTGCCTTCGTCGACCGCGGACCAGGGACGCACCCGGCCCTTGACGATGGCGTAGCGCTGGCGCTCGGGGTAGCGCTGGCGCAGGGCGGCCAGGTCGAGGCCGGCGTCGACGATGAACAGTCGGCTGGCCTCTCCCTGCTCATGCTTCAGTTGGTGGCGAGCGGCTTCCATCTGGCTGGACAGCATTTCGTCCTTGGGCAGGGCCTTGTTGCGGGCGCGGGCCTCGGCCAGGCGCTCCTCGGCCAGGCGTACTTCGCGGCGATAGGCCGGGCCGTCGAGCTCCAGGACCAGCAGCACCTGTTTTTCCTGTTGGCGGCGGTAGCGCCGTACGCTCTCTTCGTCGAGCGCGTCCGGGATGCTGAAACCGAGGGCGCGCATCTGCTCGGGCGGCAGCGGGGGCGCGAGGTCATTGGGCGGCTCGCCGTTCGGCGAGCGAAGCTCCAGGCGCAGTTCGACGCCACTGTTCTCTTCGCTCCAGAAGCCGTAGGACCAGTTGCGCTGGAGTTCGCGCTGACTGAGCACCAGCTTGCTTTCGGCCTCGCCGGACCGGTTCCAGGCGACGCCACCGAGGGCGGCCAGGTTCGCCGCCAGCAGCAGGAGGCTGCCGGCGATCAGGGCGTTGCGACGGTTGCGATTCATGCGTCAGTCCTCGCGGCGATGCCCAGGGGCGTGCGCAGGCGGCGCAGGACCAGCAGGATCAGCAAGGCGCTGAGGCCGAGCACCAGGAAGAACAGGTACTTCGGCATCGCTTCCCACCACCAGTCGAAGAACTTGGTGTAGAGGAAGATGACGAAGAAGGTGATCCCGGTATTGCTCACGTCGGCCCAGTTGCGTCGCGCGCCGAGCCAGATCACCAGGGCGGCGGCGACGAAGCCGGCGACCTGGTAGAGCCCCTCGATGAGCGCCGACGGTAACGCCAGGTAGCTGCCTGAGCCCCAGTTGGCCAGCACCAGCATCGGCAGGAACAGGCCGAGCAGGGCGAACACCCGGTAGATCACGGCGAAGCCGCTGAAGTTGCGCTGCTCGAAGCACAGCGGCACGGCGAAGATCAGCGCGGCGGCGGGGAAGAAGTTCTCCGGTCGCTCGCCTACGCTCAGCCAGTAGCCGCCGCCCCAGGTGCCGACGCGCGCGGCGATGAAACCCATCACGCAGAGGATCGCCGCCGCCAGCAGCAGGCGGGCGTTGCACAGGTAGGCCAGGAGCAGGGCGTAGAGCGCCCAGGGCACCAGGGCCAGGTCGCTGGGGGTGACGTTGAATATCTGCCCGAGCATGGTCAGGTCGAGGACGAAGCAGGCGAACGCGACCATCGCCGCCAGCTTGCTGAAGTAGCCAGAGGTGTCCTTGGCCTGGACCCAGAGTGTGGCGAAGAACGCGACGAAGGCGCTGCCGACCAGGATCGCCACCTGGGCGACGGTAGGGAACAGGCCCCAGAAGCGATAGAACAGCAGGAACACGCTGGCGGCGAAGGCCAGGGCGCCGAAGAACGAGGCCACCCGCATGCCCAGCGAAAGTTGCTGGCTGCGCAGGTCGTGGTCGATGTCGAAACGGTCGCGGTAGCTGTCCAGCAGGGCCAGGTGATAGTCGGCGAGTTGCCGGGCCTGGGTCGGTTCGAGGCGGAACGCCTGCTCCTGGTCGAGGCGTTGCAGCTCGCGCTGGAACACCAGGATGTCGTTGGCGCGCTGCTGTGCCTGGGCGCGGTCGATGGGTTGCATGCATGCTCCTTGAGCCTTGCCGGCGGTGCCGACAGTCCTTGATCCGCGCACTCTACCGAGAAACGCCGGCGGCGGTCACGCCCTGGAGGGGCCTGTCGTTGGTCGGATTCAGGGAATTTCCGTTTTTCCCTTCGGTCTCTAGTGCAGCCGGGTTGCAACCGCCGCAACCGGCTTCCCGCTCCATCGGGATCTTGTCCAGGCGTGGTTCGGCTGCGTTCTGCGATGAAGGAGAATGCTGATGGTCATGCGATTGATCGGGCTGCTGCCGGCGGCCTTCCTGGGGAGCGGTTGCAGCGGGGGGCCGGGCGCCTGCGTCGAACTGGACTTCGACCAGGGTTACTACGGCTACCATCGCGGCGGCCCGCCCCATTGTCCTCCAGGCCAGGCCAAGAAAGGCTGGTGCTGAGCCCGCTCCCTTTTCCCGAGTCTTCACGTCGTATGCGCGCCTCGTAGCGTCGCCGGTCGTCCGGCTGGCGGCGGGGCCGCAGGAGGCTGCCATGTGGCGCACATTCCTGAGAGTCCCGCTTCTTCTGCTTCTCGCCAGCCTGGGTGGCTGCGCGGTGTATGACTACGACTACGATGACGGCGACTGGCGCCGCTATCGCGGCCAGCCCTACGCCTACGAAGTGCCACGCTATCGCGTCTACGACGATGGCTGGCGTAGCGAACGGCGCTACTACTCGACGCGCTACTACGACCAACGCTACTACCCGGCGCCACGCCGCTACGATGGCCACCGCGACTACCGGCGCGAGCAATATCGCTACCCGCAGCGCCACCACGAATCGCGCCCGGCCCATCGCGGCGAGCGGCATCCGGGCAACTGGCAGCGCGGTGGCCAGCCGCAATGGCGCGGGCATTCTCCGCAACGCTGGCAGCAACACGGTGGGCAGGATCGTCCGCGGCACCGGGGCCAGCAGGGCGGGGCGCCTCGCTGGCGCAACTGAGGTGCGCAAGCAAAGACGGCGCCTGCGGGCGCCGTCGTGCTTTCCAGTCGAAAGTGCGGACCCTCTTGGCGCATTTGCTCGGCACACTCTGCCGATACCGAAACGAGGAGGTTCCCATGAGTCATTTTCTGTCGTTCGCCAAGGGCGCCCTGGCGATGTTCTGGCTCGTCGCGCTGGTCAACCTGGCCTACCCGCTGGGCGAGTTGCATCGACCGATCCTGCTGTTGTCCGGCGTGCTGGTGCTGGTCCATGCCGCCGAGATCCTGCTGCTCAACGGGCGTCTCAAGGCGCGCCCGGCACCTTGGCTGGAGCGCCTCCAGGTGCTGCTGTTCGGCGTCCTGCACCTGCGTAGCCTCGGCTGATTTACCCAGGCTTTACTCTCGCCGCGGGCACCGCCCGCGCGCCGCGCAGTCCGATGTGCAGGTTCCGGAACAGGCAATCCTCCCGCATCCGCAGGAGAGGCCGGAACCGCACAGGAGGCGCCATGCGTCGTTTGCTTTCCCTGCTGATCCTCGTCCTGCCGCTGTCGGCCTGCGTGGTCTACGACCGCGACGACCACCGGCATCGTCCCGACTACCGCTACGAGCGCTATCACGACCGCGACCGTGACAACCGCGGGCGCGACTGGAACCGTTCCTGGCAGGAGCGCCGCGACGACGCTCGCTGGCGCTGAGCCTCAGGTGGCGGCGAAGCGCCGGTCCTGTTCCAGCACCCGCTCGACGAACACTGCCGCGGCCGGCGACAGGCTGCGGCCGGCGCGGCTGACCAGACCGTAGGCGGAGCCCTTGGCGCGGGCGGGCTCGGCGCCGGCGGGCCAGGGCAGCAGCGCCAGGCGGCCGGCCTCGACGTCGGCGGCAACCACGTCCCAGGGCGCCAGGCTGATCAGCTCGCTGGAGCCGACCAGGCCCTTGAGCATCAGCACATCGTCGCACTGTATGCCGAGCGGTTCGTCGCGTTGCAGCAGGCGCGCCAGGTCGCCGCGGACTTCCGCGGGCAGACGCGGGCCGGCCAGCGGGTAATCGGCCAATTGCCCGGCGCTCGGCCGCTCCAGACCCAGCAGCGGATGGCCGGGGCGGCAGAAGAGTACGCCGGGATGCTCGCGTAGCGGGTGGATGCGCAACTGCGGATCGCCTTGCAGCTCGCGGATATCGGCGACGAAGAGTTCGACGGCGTCATCCAGCAGGCGCTGGCGCAGGGTCTGCCAGTCCTCGATGAGCAGTGCGACGCGCACGCGTGGGTGGGCGCTGGAGAAACCGGCCAGTGCCTCGGGCAACAGCCGTGCGGCGGGGAAGGGACCGCCGCCCAGGCGTAGCTCGCCGCTGTCGAGATTGCCCAGTTGGCTTACCGCGTTGTGCAGTGCGCGATGCCCGGCCAGCAGGCGCCGAGCGTGTTCCAGCACCAGCCGGCCGTGGGCCGTGAGGGCCACGCCGCGGCTGCCGCGCTCCACCAGGGTGCAACCCAACTGTCCCTCCAGCGCCTGGATGCTGCGGGACAGCGCCGGCTGGCTGAGATTCACCGCTTCGGCGGCGCGGGCATAGTGGCCGTGCTCGGCGAGGGCGACGAAGTGGCGGAACTGGCGTAGATCGCTCATGCGGACTCCGCATCGAATATCGGCCTGGAATGCATTGGAATTATTGTCGTGCCGCTCGGCATAGTGCCAGCCGAACCTCACAACAATAAAACGGAGCATCCGATGAGCCGTCTGCTCGCACTCCTGGCGCTCGCCCCGCTACTCGCCGGCGCCGCCGAACCCTCCGCGTCCAAGCCGCCCAGCGCCTTCACCGTCGAGGCCCAGCGGCGGGTCGAAGCGGAATTGCCGTTCGCCGACCGTGCCGACTTCGAGCGCGCCGAACGCGGCCTGATCCGGCGCCCGGAGCGGGTGCTCATCCGCAACCCTGACGGCAGCGTCGCCTGGCAGCTCGGTGGCTACGACTTCCTCCTCGACGGCAAGCCTCGCGACAGCATCAATCCCAGCCTGCAACGCCAGGCCCTGCTCAATCTCAAGTACGGCTTGTTCGAGGTTGCCGAGGGTATCTACCAGGTGCGCGGCTTCGACCTGGCCAACATCACCTTCATCCGCGGCGACAGCGGCTGGATCGTGGTCGACACCCTGACCACCCCGGCCACCGCCAGGGCGGCCTACGAGCTGGTCAGCCGCGAGCTGGGCGAGAGGCCGATCCGTACGGTGATCTACAGCCACGCCCACGCCGATCACTTTGGAGGCGTGCGCGGTCTGGTCGAGCCGCAGCAGGTCGCCAGCGGCGCGGTGCAGATCATCGCTCCGGCCGGCTTCATGGAGGCGGCGATCAAGGAGAACGTCCTGGCCGGCAACGCCATGATGCGCCGCGCCACCTACCAGTACGGCACGCAACTGCCCAAGGGGCCGCAGGGGCAGGTCGACATGGCCATCGGCAAGGGATTGGCGCGCGGACCGCTGAGCCTGCTGGCGCCGACCCGCCTGATCGAAGGCGAGGGCGAGGACCTGGTGCTGGACGGCGTGCCGTTCACCTTCCAGAACACGCCGGGCACCGAGTCGCCGGCGGAGATGAACATCTGGCTGCCGCGGCAGAAGGCCCTGCTGATGGCCGAGAACGTGGTCGGTACCCTGCACAACCTGTACACCCTGCGCGGCGCCGAGGTACGTGATGCGCTGGGCTGGAGCAAGTACATCAACCAGGCGCTGCATCGTTTCGGCAGGCAGGCCGAGGTGATGTTCGCGGTGCACAACTGGCCGCGCTGGGGCAACGCGGAGATCGTCGAGGTGCTGGAGAAGCAGCGCGACCTGTACGGCTACCTGCACGACCAGACCCTGCACCTGGCCAACCAGGGCGTGACCATCGGCCAGGTGCACAACCGCCTGCGCCTGCCGCCCAGCCTCGACCAGGAATGGTACGACCGCGGCTACCACGGCTCGGTCAGCCATAACGCACGGGCCGTGCTGAACCGCTACCTGGGCTACTACGACGGCAACCCGGCGACCCTCGACCCGCTCAGCCCGGAGGACTCGGCGGGCCGCTACGTGGAATACATGGGCGGTGCCGAGCGCCTGCTGGAGCAAGCGCGGGCGTCGTACGCCAGGGGCGAGTACCGCTGGGTGGTCGAGGTGGTCAACAGGCTGGTCTTCGCCGAGCCGGATAACCGGGCCGCGCGCGAGCTGCAGGCCGACGCCCTGGAGCAGCTCGGCTACCAGGCGGAGAACGCCGGCTGGCGCAACAGCTACCTCAGCGCCGCCTACGAACTACGCCACGGCGTACCGCGCGACCAGCCGACGATGAAGGCCGGGAGCGCCGATGCCCTGGCGGCGATGGACACCGGCCTGCTGTTCGACTATCTCGGCGTGCGCCTGGACGCCGGCGCTGCGGAGGGCAAGGCGCTGAGCATCAACCTGCGCCTGCCGGACATCGGCGAGAACTACCTGCTGGAACTGAAGAACTCGCACCTGAACAACCTGCGCGGCGTGCAGAGCGAGGACGCCGGGCAGACCGTGAGCATCGACCGCGCCGATCTCAACCGGCTGCTGCTCAAGGAGGTATCGGCGGTACGCCTGGTCTTCGAGGGCAAACTGAAGAGTTCCGGCAATCCGCTGTTGCTGGGGCAACTGTTCGGCATGCTCGGCGACTTCGACTTCTGGTTCGATATCGTCACGCCGGCGGCGAAGTCCGAAGGCTGACGACGAAGGCGCCCGAGAGGGGCGCCTGGTCTTTTCAGTAGGCCACGGTGAAGCGCTGGCGATGATGACGGGGCTGCTCGGCCTCGTCGAGCATGGCTACCGCCAGGTCTTCCAGGGAAATCCGGCTCTCGCCCTTGGCGTCGAACAGGACCTGGTCGCCGCCGAGGCGGAACTTGCCGCTGCGCTGGCCGGGTTCGAGGAGCATCGCCGGGCTGAGGAACACCCAGTCCAATCGTTGCTCGCCGCGCAGTTGGTCGAGGGCGTCGGCGGCGCCGAGGGCGCCCTGCTTCCACTGCTCGGGGAATTCCGGGCTGTCCACCAGGCGCTGGCCGGGGGCGATCTCCAGGCTCCCGGCGCCGCCGAGAACCAGCAGGCGCGGCACGCCGGAGCGTTTCACGCCGTCGAGAATGGCCTGGCTGCCGGCGGCGTGGCGGGCGCGGAGGTCGGCGCTGCCCCAGCCGCCGTTGAAAGCGCTGATGACCACCTCGTGGCCTGCCACGGCGCTGGCCACCTGGGCCGGGTCGCTGACGTCCGCCTGCACTACGCCGAGGCCGTCGCGCGCCGCCAGCTTGCCCGGGTCGCGGACCAGGGCGGTTACCGCGTGGCCGCGTTGCAGGGCTTCGTTGAGGAAATAGTGGCCGACGTGGCCGGTGGCGCCGATCAGGGCGATTTTCATGCTGCACCTTCCGTTCGAGAAATGCCGCAGAGCGGCGTCGATCAGCATCATCCGCCCTGCGCTCGCCGGGATAAACCGCTGCGAGGGGGATGCACTCGTTAGCCCAGCTTAATAATCAGACCTCCTCGCTGTCGCTCATCAGGGTCAGGCTGCGGGCCACGGCGAGGGCGATGAACAGGACCCCGATCACTCCTTCGCTGCCGGCCAGCAGGCGCGCCAGCGGGTTGATCGCCTGGATGTCGCCGTAGCCCACGGTGGTCAGGGTCACCAGGCTGTAGTAGACGAAGGTATCCAGGCCGAGTGCGCCATGGCTGGCGATGAAGCTGGCCGGCTGCATCTGTTCGACCATGTAGTAGGCGAGAGCGAAGGCCAGCGCCATCTGCAGGTAGAGCGCGCAGAGTCCGTAGAGCAGCTCGTGGGTCACCGGGCGCTCCTGGGTGACGCGGCGGAACAGCGCGGCGAACAGGGTCAGATACAGCAGGATCAGGCTCAGCCCGCGCAGCAGGCCGGGCGGCAGGCTGGAGTAGGGACTGCTGAAGTCCGCAGTGGTGTACAGGGCCAGGCTGAACAGGCCGAAGAAGGCCGTCAGGTAGACCAGCGGACTGCGTCTGCGCAAGGTGTTCATCCCGGCCAGCACCAGCAGCAGGAGGCTGCCGAGCACCCGTGGCTTGGTGCTCGACGGCAGGCCGAGGATCGCCGTGAACAGCACGGTGGAAAAGAACAGCAGGCGGAAACGGTAACGCAGCAGCAGGGCGTTCAAGGCGGGCTCCTCGCATCGTCGAATCGACCAGCCTGGGCGCGGACCCGCCTGCCTGTCTATTGGCCTTGGGTCGGATCGAACAATTTCTGCACCACGGAAAAGTCCCGCTCCGCATAGCCCTGCTTCAGCAACAGGCGGTACAGGCTCAGCGCCAGGCTGCCCATCGGCGTGCTGCTGGCGCTGGCCTGGGCGGCTTCCTGGGCCAGCCCGAGGTCCTTGGCCATCAACTGGGCCATGAAGCCGCCGCTGTAGTCGCGCGACGCCGGAGCGTTCTCCATCACCCCCGGCCAGGGGTTGTAGACTTCCAGCGCCCAGTTGCCGCCGGAGCTGCGGCGCATGATCTCGGCCAGCACCTTCGCCTCGAGGCCGTTGGCCACGCCCAGGGCCATGGCTTCTGCGGTACCGATCATCAGCACCGCGAGGAGCTGGTTGTTGCACACCTTGGCCACCTGGCCGGCGCCGTCGGGGCCGGCATGGAAGATGTTGCGACCCATGGCCTCGAACAGCGGCCGGGCCTTCTCCAGGGCTTCGGCGTCGCCGCCGACCATGAAGGTCAGGGTGCCGGCTGCCGCGCCGGCAGTGCCGCCGGACACCGGCGCGTCGAGCATCGCCAGGCCGCGCTCGCGGGCGGCGGCGTGGACCTTGCGCGCCGAGGTCGGGGCGATGGTCGAGCATTCCAGCACCAGGGTGCCGGGGGCGATGTGCGCGAGCAGGCCATCGTCGTCGAGGTACAGGCCTTCGACGTGCTGGCTGGCCGGCAGCATGCTGATGACCACGTCGGCGCCCTGCACCGCGTCGCGGGCGCTGCGGGCGGCGCTGGCGCCGGCGGCGACCAGGCCGTCGACGGCGCTCTGCACCAGGTCGAAGACGTTCAGCAGGTAGCCGGCCTTGAGCAGGTTGGTGGCCATCGGCGCGCCCATGTGGCCGAGGCCGATGAAGGCGATCTGTTTCATGGAGCTCCTCCTGTGGCGGCCGCGAGGCCTCTTGGGGATGCTGTGAAACAGCTTAGACGCTATGGACGCGGCGGGCCGCGCGCCCTCCTACGGCAGAGGGCGGCGCGGCGGATCAGAGCCCCGCCAGCGGATGCTCGCCCTCCCAGGTCGGCTCGAAGTGCGCCTCGATCACAGCCTGCGGGATCGATTCCACCTGCGGCCAATGCCAGTTCGGTGCGTTGTCGCGATCGATCAGCCTTGCGCGTACCCCCTCGGCGAAGTCCGGATGGCGCGTGCAGTTCAGGCTCATGGCGTATTCCAGGCGGAACACCTCGGCCAGCGACAGGTAGCGCGCACGCTCGATCTGCTGCCAGACCAGATGCGCGGTCATCGGGCAGCCCTCGGCCAGGGTCTTCGCGCCACGCGCAAGCAGCGGGTCGGCGTCGTCGCGCAGCGCCACCAGCGCCTGCCAGGCGCTCGCCAGGTCCGGCTGGTCGAGCAGTGCGTCCAGGCGCGGCCGGCGCGGGAGCAACTGGGCCTCCGGCAGTTCGCCGCGGGCCTCGTGTTCGAGGGCGCGAAGCAGGCTGTGAAGTTGCACCTGGGGCGCCTCGTTCCAGTTCATCTGCACCAGGCCGGCGAGCAGGGCGTCCTGCTGATCGTCGAGAAGGAAGCGGTCGGCCAGGTCGAGGTCGAGAGCGTCGCGGGCATTCATCTGCGCCGCGCTCAGGCCGAGGAACAGGCCGAGCCTGCCGGGCAGGCGGGCGAGGAACCAGCTGGCGCCGACGTCCGGGTACAGGCCGATGCCGATCTCCGGCATCGCCAGGCGGCTGGACGGGGTGACGATGCGAATCCCGGCACCCTGCATCAGCCCCATGCCGCCGCCCATCACATAGCCGTGGGCCCAGCAGATGAAGGGTTTCGGGTAGGTATGGATGCGGTAGTCGAGGCGGTATTCATCGGCGAAGAAGCGTCGCGCCAGGGCCGGTACCTCGCCGGGTTGCTCACGGCAGGCGTCCACCAGCTTGCGCACGTCGCCGCCGGCGCAAAAGGCCTTGGCGCCGTTGCCGCGCAACAGCACGCAGGCGATGCCGGCGTCCTCGGCCCAGGCGTCGAGTTTCGCCGCCAGGGCCTCGATCATCGGCAGGGACAGGGCGTTCAGGCTCTTTTCCGCATCCAGGGTGGCAATGCCGATGCGGAAGCCATGCAGGCTCGGGCGTTCTTCGAAAAGCACGTTCATGTCGGGGCTCTCGGCTCGGGCGGGCTGTGGCGCAGCCCGCCGGGTTCGATGGGAAGGCTCAGCAGTTGCGCCACTTGGGATCGCGCTTCTCGAGGAAGGCGTTGACCCCTTCGCGGGTGTCCTGGGCGTCGAACAGATCGACGAAGCGCTCGCGCTCCTCCGGCAGCCAGGTGTTCGGCGCGCGTTCGCGGGCACCCTGGATCAGCGGCTTGATGGTGCGGATCGCCACCGGGCTCTGGCGTGCCACCTTGGCCGCCAGCAGCAGGGCGGCGCCGCGCGCCTCGCCGCTGTCCACCACCTGTTCGACCAGGCCGATGCGCAGGGCGGTTTCCGCATCCACCCGCTCGTTGCAGAGGATCATCCGCTTGGCCCAGCCTTCGCCCACCAGCCAGGGCAGCGCCTGGGTCCCGCCGGCGCAGGGCAGCAGGCCCACCGCGGCCTCCGGGAGGGCCATCTGCGCCTGGCGCTCGGCGATGCGGATGTCGCAGGCGAGGGCGCACTCCAGGCCGCCGCCCATGGCGTAGCCGTTGATCGCCGCGATCGACACCCCGCGGAAATCGCGCAGCGCCTCGAAGGCCTCGCCGAAGCGGCGGGCCATCTCGCGAGCGCGGGCCTTGTCGCCGTCGGCGAACATGTTCAGGTCGGCGCCGGCGGAGAAGAACTTCGGCCCCTGGCCGGTCACTACCAGGGCGTAGATATCGTCGTCGCGGTTGAGGTGCTCGATCAGTTGGCGCAGGCCGATCAGCGAGTCGCGGTCCCAGGTGTTGGCCGGCGGGTGGTTGATGGTGATCAGCGCGGTGTGCCCGTGCTTTTCCACGGTGAGCTTGTGGGTCAGGTCGAAGGAGGAAGCCTTGTAGGGTTCGACGGCAGTGTTCATGAAGTCCCTCACTGGATCATGGGCCGGGGCGTCCCGGCACTATCGGATGCGATGGTTCGCGGCGTTCACAGCAGGCGATCGAGCATGCCGCCCTGCTCCAGCAGGCGGCGGGCGACGATCACCCGCATGATTTCGTTGGTGCCTTCGAGGATCTGGTGCACGCGGGTGTCGCGTACCCAGCGCTCCAGCGGATAATCGTTGAGATAGCCGTAGCCGCCGTGCAGTTGCAAGGCCTCGTTGCAGACATCGAAGCAGCGGTCGGTGGCGAAGCGCTTGGCCATTGCGCAGTACAGGGTCGCCTCGGCGTCGCCGCGGTCCAGCCGATGGGCGCCGAGGCGGACCATCTGGCGGCTGGCGGTGAGTTCGGTGAGCATGTCGGCGAGCTTGAACTGCAAGGCCTGGAAGGTCGCCAGCGGCTTGCCGAACTGCTCGCGCTCCTCGACGTAGCGCATCGACTGCTCCAGCGCCGCCTGGGCGGCGCCCAGGGAACAACTGGCGATGTTCAGGCGGCCGCCGTCGAGGCCTTTCATGGCATAGACGAAGCCCTGGCCCTCCGGGCCGATGCGGTTGCCGGCGGGGATGCGCACGCCTTCGAAGGTGATGGTGCGGGTCGGCTGCGCGCGCCAGCCCATCTTGTCCTCGTTGCGGCCGTAGCGGATGCCGGGCGCGTCGGCCGGTACCAGGAAGCAGGAGATGCCCCTGGCGCCGTCCTCGCCGGTGCGCGCCATGACGATCAGCACCTGGGTGCTACCGGCGCCGGAAATGAAGCACTTGCTGCCGTCCAGCACGTATTCGTCGCCCTCGCGGCGGGCACGGGTGCGCAGGCGCGCGGCGTCGGAGCCGGCATCGGGCTCGGTGAGGCAATAGGAAGCGAGCGACTCGCCGCCGATCAGGCCGGGCAGCCAGGCCTCCTTCAGCGCCGCGTCGCCGAACGAGGCGAGCATCCAGGCGGCCATGTTGTGGATGCTGATGTAGGCGGTAGTGGCCACGCAGCCGGCGGCCAGTTGCTCGAAGATCAGCGAGGTGGACAGCCGCGACAGGCCCAGGCCGCCGTCTTCCTCGGCGATGTACAGGCCGAGGTAGCCCTGTTCGGCGGCGGCGCGGATGACTTCCACCGGGAAGTGATGGTCGCGGTCCCAGTCGGCCGCCTTCGGCGCCAGTTCGTGGCGGGCGAAGGCGCGGGCGCTCTCCACCAGCAGGCGTTGTTCTTCGGTGAGGTCGAAATCCATAGGTCCTCGGGTCACTTGAGATGGATGGTCATGTTCGGGCCGGCCGACGATTCGTCGGTCGTCGGTTCATCGTCGAACCAGCGGCTGGTGACGGTCTTGGTCTCGGTATAGAAGCGCACCGCCTGCTTGCCATAGGCGTGCAGGTCGCCGTAGAAGGAGCCCTTCCAGCCGGTGAAGGAGAAGAACGGCAGCGGTACCGGGATCGGCACGTTGATCCCCACCTGGCCGACCTGCACCGCGTGCTGGTAGCGCCGAGCGGCGCCGCCGGAGCGGGTGAACAGGCTGGTGCCGTTGCCATAGGGATTGGCGTTGACCAGGGCAATCGCCTCTTCCAGGGTATCGACCTCCAGGCAAGCCAGCACCGGGCCGAAGATCTCCTCGCGGTACAGGCCCATCTTCGGCGTCACTGCGCGGAACAGGGTGGGACCGAGCCAGTTGCCGTTGGGATAGCCTTCGACCTGGCACTGCGAGCCGTCGAGCAGGCACTCGGCGCCTTCCGCCTTGCCTTCGGCGATCAGGCGCAGCACGCGCTGGCGCGCCTGCGGACTGATCAGCGGACCATAGGCGGCGTCCGGGTCCTGCCAGTGGCCGGGGCGCAGGGCGGCCATCCGCTCGGCCAGCTCGGGAATCCACTCGCGCGCCGCGCCGACGAACACCGCCGCGCTGATCGCCATGCAGCGCTGGCCGGCGGCGCCGCAGCTGGCGCCGACCAGGTTGCCGAGAACCTGGGCCTTGTTCGCGTCGGGGAGGATCACCATGTGGTTCTTCGCCCCGGCGAAGGCCTGCACCCGCTTCAGGTGCGCGGTGCCGGTGCGGTACACGTGCTGGCCCACGGCGACCGAGCCGACGAAGGAAATCGCCCGGATGTCCGGGTGGGTGAGGAGGGCATCGACCTGCTCGCGGCCGCCATGGATCACCTGCAGCACGCCCTTCGGCGCGCCGGCCTCGAGGAACAGCTCGGCGAGGCGATTGGGTGTCAGCGGATCCTGTTCGGAGGGCTTGAGGACGAAGGTGTTGCCGCAGGCGATGGCCAGCGGGAACATCCACAGCGGGATCATCGCCGGGAAATTGAACGGGGTGATCCCGGCGCACACGCCGAGGGGCTGGATCCAACTGGCGGTGTCGATCTCGCGGGCGACGTTTTCCACCGTCTCGCCCATCATCAGGCTGGCCACGTTGGCGGCGTGTTCGACCACCTCGATGCCGCGCCACACGTCGCCCTTGGCATCGGCGAGGTTCTTGCCGGTCTCCCGGGCCAGCAGTTCGCCGAGTTCGTCGTGGTGTTCCTTGAGCAGGTGCTGGTAGCGCAGCATCAACCGCGCTCGCTCGGGAGCCGGGACTTCGCGCCAGGTCTCGAAGGCGCGCTGGGCGCTGGCGATGGCCTGCTCGATCTCGTCGGCGGTGGCCTTCGGCGCCAGCGCGAGGACGTCCTGGGTCGCCGGATCGGTGACTTCGATCAGTTCGCGGGAACGGCTGCCGCGCCATTCGCCGTCGATCAGCTGGGGGATTGCCTTGGCCATCGTCGCCTCCGCTTCCCGGTGGACCGGGATGTTGTTTTGAGTCGTTATAGCCGGCCGCAAGCCGCCTGTGGATTGACGATCTTGCGCAAGGGATGGACGATCTTGGGATTCAGACTGCCGAGTCGCGTCGCCGTGAAGCGTTCCGTACAGACCTCCGCCTGGCCCCTGCCCAACCAGGGGGTGCGTTTCATCACGCCGCCCCGCCTGCGTCGCGCCCTGGCCCGCCATCCGCTCGGCCAGGCCTGCTACCCGCTGGCCCTCGGTTACTACCCGGAGGCGCATGGCCACCACATGCAGCGGAGCGCGCCGGACGACCATCTGTTGATCTACTGCCGTGCCGGACGCGGCTGGCTGGAGTGCGCCGACGAGCGCGTCGAGGTCGGCGGCGGTGACCTGCTGGTCCTGCCCAAGGGCCTGGAACATGCCTACGGCGCCGACCCGCAGCGGCCCTGGAGCATCTACTGGGTACATTTCGAAGGCCTCCTGGCGGAGGACTTCCTGCGTCCGCTGGGCAGCGCTCCGCGCCTGCGCCTGGGCATGCAGCCGCGCCTGCTGGCGGAGTTCGACGCGCTGCTGGCGCTGCGCCGCCAGGGCCTCAGCCTGCCGCACTTCATCCATGCCGCGCACCTGTTGCAGGGTCTGCTCACCTCGCTGGCGGTGCGTCCGGCGCGGGCTAGCCTGAAATCCGGGCGGGTGCTGGACATCGACGCGGTGCAGGCGCTGATGCGCGCGCACCTGCACGACAGCCTCAACCTCGACGAGCTGGCGGCGCAGTTCAAGCTGTCGCGCTTCCATTTCGCCAAGACCTACCGCGCCCTGACCGGCCAGGCGCCGATCCAGGACTTCATCCAGATGAAGATGGCCCACGCCTGCCGCCTGCTCGACGAGGGCGCGCTGGAGGTGCGGCAGATCGCCGAGCAGCTCGGCTACGCCGATCCCTATTACTTCTCGCGGCTGTTCCGCAAGGTGGTGGGCATGGCGCCCAGTCACTACCGGGCGCTGCACCAGGGCTAGTGCTCCGGGCATAATGCTGCCTCCGGCCCGTGGGCCGAGACCGACAAGGATCGTCGATGCGCAAACCCCTATCGCTCTACCACCCCTGGCTCTACTGGCTGCGGGTCTGGCAACGACGTCTCTGGCGGCACTGCCGCTGGCGTCTTGGCGGCCGTCGCTACGTGCGGCTGCCATCGGTCGACGAGCGCCTGCCGTACCGCTACATCAAGCACACCTCGAAGTTGATCCGCCGCCTCGGCGACAGCGACCTCGCCCTGCAACGCAACAAGGTGGTCAACCTGCGCCTGGCGGTGGACTGCATGAACGGCGTGCGCATCGGCCCCGGCGAGTACTTCTCGTTCTGCCGGCTGGTCGGTCGGCCCAGCGCCCGGCGTGGCTTCGTCGAAGGCATGGAGCTGTCCTTCGGCGAGGCGCGCAGCGGAATCGGCGGCGGCATCTGCCAACTGAGCAACCTGATCCACTGGATGGCCCTGCATTCGCCGCTGCGCGTGGTGGAGCGGGCCAACCACAGCTTCGACCCGTTTCCCGACGAGGGACGGATCCTGCCGTTCGGCTCGGGCGCGGCGATCTTCTACAACTTCATCGACCTGGTGCTGCACAATCCGACGGCGGATACCTTCCAGTTGCGCTTCCATATCGCCGCCCACCAACTGGAAGGCGAACTGCTGTGCAGCGCGCCGCGCCCTGTGCGCTACCACGTCTACGAGAGGGCCCAGCGTTTTGTCCGCGACGGCGAGGCAGTGCTGAGGCTCAACGAGATCTGGCGCGACATCCGGGAAAAGGGCCAGGCCGGCACCCTGCTGGCCAGCGAGTGCCTGTACCGCAATCGGGTGCGCGTGAAGTATCCGCTGGAGGAGGCCCGCCTGTCCCGAGATTGACAAGCGCGGCGCGCTTTTCTACGGTTCCGCGGCCACAGGCTGTCGGCGACCTTCTGAAAAAGGCCGGACGACTTTTTCAGTACCGAGACAGGGGGTTCCATGACCGATAACGACGACCGCATCAAGCTCGAGGCGAGCTGGAAGGAAGCGCTGCGCGAGGAATTCGACAAGCCCTACATGAAGCAACTGGGCGAGTTCCTGCGCCAGGAGAAAGCCGCCGGCAAGGCGATCTTCCCGCCCGGGCCGTTGATCTTCAACGCGCTGAACACCACGCCGCTGGAGAACGTCAAGGTGGTGATCATCGGCCAGGATCCCTACCACGGGCCGGGCCAGGCCCACGGCCTGTGCTTCTCGGTGCAGCCCGGCGTGCCGACGCCGCCGTCCTTGCAGAACATCTACAAGGAACTCAACCGCGACCTGAACATCCCGATTCCCAACAACGGCTACCTGCAGCGCTGGGCGGAGCAGGGCGTGCTGTTGCTCAACACCTCGCTGACCGTCGAGCAGGCCAAGGCCGGCTCCCACGCCAATGCCGGCTGGCAGCCGTTCACCGACCGCGTCATCGAGGTGGTCAACGAGCGTTGCGAGCGCCTGGTGTTCCTGCTCTGGGGCAGCCACGCGCAGAGCAAGCAGAAGCTGATCGACCCACAGCGTCACCTGATCCTCAAGTCGGCGCACCCGTCGCCGTTGTCGGCCTACCGCGGTTTCCTCGGCAACGGTCACTTCAGCCGCACCAACAAGTTCCTCGAGCAGAACGGCAAGACGCCTATCGACTGGTCGTTGCCGGATCTCTGAAGGCGGCTGTCGCCCAACTCTTCACATGGCGGGCGCCGCTGTGTGCCCTCTGGCCGCGCGCGGAATAAAAAAGCCCGCACGAGGCGGGCTGGAAAACGCCACACATCCAGTGTGGCGGCGTGGCTCGATCAGCCGGCGCGCTTCCTCCAGTAGCGGAAGCACGGCTCGGCGAGGAACAGCACCAGCAATAGCCGCAGCACCTGCAGGGCGGTGACCAGCGGCACCGAGAGCTGCAAGGCTTCGGCGGTCAGGCTCAGCTCGGCGATGCCGCCGGGCATCATGCCGAGCATCAGCGACTGGTGGTCGAGGGTGGTCAGCCAGCCGAGCAACTCGGCGGCGAGCGCCGCGGCGAACATCATCCATAGCGTGCAGACCAGGGTGCGACTGACGAAGGCCGGAGCGCTGCGGAAGAAACTGCGGTTGAAATGGCAACCCAGGGCGCTGCCGATCAGCCATTGGCCAACGCCGCTGGAACCGGCCGGCAGGCCGATATGCAGGTCGAAGCCGAGGCTGACGCTGGCCGCCAGCAGCAGCGGGCCGAGCAGCCAGGGATTGGGTTGGCGCAACTTCTGCCAGCCCAGCGCGACCAGCGCCCCGGCCGGGAACAGCAGGGCCAGCCAGCGCCAGTCCACCGGCGCGGCCTGGTGCGGGCCCGGCTGGCCGCCGCCGAGCAGGTACTGGAACGCCGCCGGCACCAGCAGCACCACCAGCAACAGGCGCAGGCTCTGCGCTGCGGCGACGCGGCTGAGCACCGCGCCGTGGCGCTGCCCGAGGTTGACCATCTCGCTGGCGCCGCCGGGCATGCTGGCGAAGAACGCGGTGGCGCGGTCCTCGCCGCTGCGGCGCATGAAGGCGATCGCCAGTACGCTGGAAAGCGTGGTGGCCACGGCGCCGAAAACGATGATCGCGCTGTGCGCCAGCACTTGCTCGATCACTGCCGGGGTGAAGTGCAGGCCGATGCCGATGCCGACGATCCATTGCCCGCACTTGCGTGCCCCCGGCACTTCGGCCAGCGGCAGGTCGGCCAGGCAGCGCACCAGCATCACCGCCAGCAGCGAGCCGATCATCCACGGCAGCGGCCAGCCGACCAGGCTTGCCAGCCAGCCGCCAAGGGCGCCCACCAACGGCGTCGCCCAGTACAGCCTCCAGGTGACGCGCTCAGGCATCGGCCAGCCCTGTCGCGCGACGGGTCGCGCGGCGGCGCCAGGCACGGACCAGCGGCAACAGCAGCATCACCACCACCAGGGCCCAGGTCACCAGGCTGATCGGGCTCGACCAGAGGATGCCCAGTTCGCCGTTGGAGATCGACAGCGCGCGGCGCAGGTTCTGCTCCATCAGCCCGCCGAGGATGAAGCCCAGCAGCAGCGGCGAGAGCGGGAAGTCGAGCTTGCGCAGGATGTAGCCGAGCACGCCGATGCCGACCATCAGGAACAGGTCGAAGGTAGTCGCGTGCACGCCGTACACGCCGATCCCGGTGATGATCGCGATGGCCGGCACCAGGGCCCAGTTCGGCACCGCGAGGATGCGGGTGAACACACGGACCATCGGCACGTTGAGGATGATCAGCATGACGTTGGCGATGAACAGCGAGGCGATCAGGCCCCAGACGATGTCCGGTTGCTGCTGGAACAGCAGCGGGCCGGGAGTGATGTTGTACAGGGTCAGGGCGCCGATCATCACCGCGGTGGTGCCCGAACCGGGCACGCCGAGGGTCAGCATCGGCACCATGGCGCCGCAGGCCGCGCCGCCAATGGCGGTCTCCGGGGCAGCGAGGCCGCGCATGTCGCCCTTGCCGAACTCGCCCTTGGCGCCGGCCAGCTTCTTCTCGGTCATGTAGGCCACGGCGCTGGCCAGGGTCGCGCCGGCGCCGGGCAGCACGCCCATGACGAAGCCGAGCACGCCGCAGCGCAGGTTGACCAGGAATACGCTGGCGGCTTCCTTGAAGTTGAACATCATCCGCCCGGTGGCCTTGACCGCTTCCTGGCCGTGGTGGGTCTTTTCCAGCAGCAGGAGAATCTCGCTGACCGAGAACAGACCCAGTACCAGGACCACGAACTGGATGCCGTCGGCGAGGTGGATGCTGTCCCCGGTGAAGCGGTACACGCCACTGTTGGCGTCGATCCCGACGCAGGACAGGAACAGCCCGAGCAACGCCGCCAGCAGCGTCTTCAGTGGCTTGTCGCCGGCCATGCCGCCGAGGCAGACGATGGCGAAGACCATCAGTACGAAGTATTCCGCCGGACCGAAGGCGATCGCCCACTTGGCCAGCAGCGGGGCGAACAGGACCATCCCGCAGGTAGCGATGAAGGCGCCGATGAAGGAACTCCAGGCCGACAGCGACAGGGCCACGCCGGCCAGGCCCTTGCGTGCCATCGGGTAGCCGTCGAGGGTGGTCATCACGGTCGAGGCTTCGCCGGGGATGTTGAGCAGGATCGAGCTGATCCGCCCGCCGTACTCGCAGCCCAGGTACACGGCGGCGAGCAGGATCAGCGCGGTTTCCGGCGGCAGGCCCAGGGCGAAGGCCACCGGGATCAGCAGCGCCACGCCGTTGATCGGGCCGAGGCCCGGCAGCAGGCCGACGATAGTGCCGATCAGGGTGCCGATCAGCGCGGTGATCAGGTTGGTCGGGGTCATCGCGACGCCGAAGCCCTGGCCGAGGTAGTTCAAGGTTTCCATCGCGAAGTCCTCACAGCGGCAGGAAGTCGAGAACGCCCAGCGGCAGCGGGACGTCCAGGGCGCGGTCGAACAGCCAGTAGAGGCCGATCCCGAGCAGGCTCGCGGTGATCACCGCGGGCAGTGGCCGGGCGCCGTAGAGAATGGCCATGCAGGAGCCGACCAGGGCGGCGCTGAGGATGAAACCGAGCGCTTCGAACAGACCGGCGAACACCAGCAGCAGGGCGATGCAGGCGAGCACCTTGAGCAGCACGGCGCCGCTCAGCGGCTGTTCGTCCTCGGCGTGGCGGATCGGCGTCGGCCGCACGATCAACCAGGCCAGGCCGGCGCCCATCAGCGCCAGGCAGAGCAGCGGGTAGGCGCGCGGGCCGACCGGTTCGTAGGAAAACGGCGCCTGGTAACGCCAGCCGGCGACCGCCAGGCCGACGCAGGCGAGCAGCCAGAGCCCGGCGAACAGGCGCTGGTACAGGTTGGAACGGGTCATGGGACTATCCTCGTGGCGCGGCCGTGGCCCGGCCGCGCGCGGGCTGGCTTACTGGATCAGGCCGAAGTCCTTGGCCAGTTGCTTGTACTGCTGGACCTGCTGCTTCACGTAGCCGTCGAGTTCCTCGCCGGTCATGGCGAAGGGGAACAGCTCGCGCTGGTCGCGCAGCTTGGCGAAGTCCTCGGAGGCCAGCAGTTGGTCGAAGGCGTTCTTCCACCAGGCGTAGTCTTCGTCGCTGACCTTCGGCCCGAGGTAGAACCCGCGAACTACCGGCCAGACGATGTCGTAGCCCTGTTCCTTGGCGGTGGGGATGTTGGCCATCGCCGCCTCCGGCAGGCGTTCTTCGGAGAACACCGCGAGCAGGCGCATGTCGCCGCTGAGGATGTGCGGCATGGAGTCGGAAATGTCGGTGCTGCCGACCTGGATGTGCCCGCCGAGCAGCGCGGTGGCGATCTCGCCGCCGCCTTCCAGGGCCACGTAGCGCAGGTCGCGCGGATTGATCCCGGCGGCCTTGGCGATCAGCGCGGTCTGCATCCAGTCCTGGCTGCCGACGGTGCCGCCGGAGCCGATCACCACCTTGCTCGGGTCGGCCTTGAGCGCCTTCACCAGGTCGTCGAGGTTCTTGTAGGGCGAATCGGTGCGCACCGCGATGGCGCCGTAGCTGGTGCCGATGGCGGCCAGCCATTTCACCGCGTTCTCGTCGAAGCGGCCGAACTTGCCCTGGGCCAGGTTCAGCAGCGAGCCGCTGGAGAAGGCGGTGATGGTGCCGGCGTCGCCCGGGCGTTGGGCGACCACCGCGTTATAGGCGACCGCGCCGACGCCGCCGGGCATGTAGGTGACGCGCATCGGCTTGCTCAGCAGCTTGGCCTCGACCAGGGCGCTCTGCGCCAGCTTGCAGGTGAGGTCGAAACCGCCGCCGGGGGACGCCGGGGCGATGCATTCGGGACGCTTGGGTTCGGCCACGGCGGCGCCGGCCAGCAGCAGGCCGGCGGCAACCAAGGCGAGGGGACGAAAAGACAGTTTCATCATCATCGGTGCTCCTGTGGAGTTCTTGTTCTGGCTTACCAGATCGGCAGGGTATAGCTGACGATCAGGCGGTTCTCATCGATGTCGCGGGTGAAATTGGAACGGAAGGTCGCGTTGCGCCAGCGGACTCCGAGGTTCTTCAGCGCGCCGCTCTGGAACACGTACTGCAGTTCGGTGTTGCGTTCCCATTCGCGGCCTTCGCCGCTCTGCCCGGCGAGTTCGACATTGTCGCCCTTGACGTAGCGGGTCATGAAGGTCAGGCCGGGAATGCCGAGGCCGACGAAGTCGTAGTCGTAGCGCAGTTGCCAGGAACGCTCCTTGGGGCCGGCGAAGTCGTTGACCTGGACGAAGTTGACCAAGTAGGGGTTGCTGCCTTCCAGGTAGGGGAAGGCGTCGTCGCCGTTCATTCGCTGCCAGGCCGCGCCGAAGGCATGGTTGCCAAGGCTGTAGGTGAACATGCCGTTGAGCGACTTGTTGTCGATGCCGCCGGCCTTGGCCGAGCCGCTGTCGGTGCTGCGGGCGAAGCGCAGGTCGCTGGTCAGTTCGCCGGGACCGATCGGCCAGCTGTGCAGCAGGCCGACGAAGTGCTGGCGGTAGACGTCCTGCAGGTTGCTGTAGTGATAGCTGGCGGTGAGTTGGTCGGTGAGCTTGTAGTCCAGTCCGCCGAGGTCGAAGTGATCGGCGCTGACCCCGGCGAAGCGGCCGTTCTTGTCGTTCAGCGCGAGGTCCTCGGAGTCGCTGGAGTCGCGGATCTTGGTCTTTTCCAGGCGCCCGGCGGTGAAGCCGAGGTCCTTGATCTCCTTCGAGGTGAGCAGCGCGCCTTCGAATATCTGCGGGAAGATCCGCCCGTTGTTAGGTTGTACCGATGGCAGCTTCGGAATCAGCGTGCCGACCTTCAGCTCGCTCTGCGAGACCTTGACCTTAGCGGTCAGGCCCAGTTTCGAGTAGGTGTCCGGTGCGCGGCCGTCGGAATCCTTCGGCAGCAGTCCGGTACCGCTGCGGCCGCGGCCGGAGTCGAGCTTGACGCCGAGCATGCCCATGGCGTCGAGGCCGAAGCCGACGGTGCCCTGGGTGTAGCCGGACTGCAGGTTGAGGATGAAGCCTTGCGCCCACTCCTCGCGCTTGGACTGGCCGGGGCCGTCGCGGAAGTCGCGGTTCATGTAGAAGTTGCGGGTTTCCAGGCTGGCCTTGCTGTCTTCGAGGAAGCCGGCGGCGTTGCCCAGGGGCGCGATGCCGGCGAGCACGACGGCGGTGGTGGTCAGGGTGGTGCTGCGGGACAAACGTACAGACCTTGCGGCCTGCGGCAGGGAAGTCGACATGCAGTGGTCTCCGATTCTTGTTCTTGTACGCCGAGCACCACGCTGCAGGGCGTTTTGGCGGACGATCTGCGCCGTCCATCGACTGATCCTAAGACGCCAAGCTTTCGCCAGGCTTTCAGCAATCCCCGGTGGCAGAGAAGCCATTTACCGGAGGGTTTTCCCCGGTACACTTCGCCTCTTGTGCCCTCATCCGGTGGTGGAGAACCGTCCATGCGCATCCTTCTGGTGGAAGATCATCCGCAGCTCGCCGAAAGCGTGGTCCAGGCGCTCAAGGGCGCTGGCTGGACGGTAGACCTGCTGCAGGACGGGGTGGCCGCCGACCTGGCCCTGGCCAGCGAGGAGTACGCCCTGGCGATTCTCGACGTCGGCCTGCCGCGGATGGACGGCTTCGAGGTGCTGGCGCGCCTGCGCGGGCGCGGCAAGACCTTGCCGGTGCTGATGCTGACTGCGCGCGGCGAGGTGAAGGACCGGGTGCACGGCCTCAATCTCGGCGCCGACGACTACCTGGCAAAGCCTTTCGAACTGTCCGAGCTGGAGGCGCGGGTCAAGGCCCTGCTGCGCCGCAGCGTGCTCGGCGGCGAACAGTTGCAGCGCTGCGGCGCCCTGGTCTACGACCTCGGCACTCGGCGCTTCAGCCTCGACGAGCAGCCGCTGACCCTGACCTCGCGGGAACAGGCGGTGCTGGAAGCGATGATCGCCCGTCCGGGGCGGGTGATGAGCAAGGAGCAACTGGCCGCCCAGGTCTTCGGCCTGGACGAGGAGGCCAGCGCCGACGCCATCGAGATCTACGTCCACCGCCTGCGCAAGAAGCTGGAAGGCGGCGCCGTGCGCATCGTCACCTTCCGCGGCCTCGGCTACCTGCTGGAGGCGCAGGGTGACTGATGCCGGCAGTCTGCGCGGACGGCTGCTGCTGTGGCTGGCCCTGCTCCTGCTGCTGGTGCTCCTGGCGAGCGGCCTGAGCGCCTACTGGAACGGCCGCGAGGTGGCCGACACCGCCTACGACCGGACCTTGCTGGCCTCGGCGCGGGCGATCGCCGACGGGCTCTACGAGAAGGACGGCACCCTGCGCGCCGACGTCCCCTACGTGGCACTGGATACCTTCGCCTACGACAGCGCCGGGCGGATCTTCTACCAGGTCAACGACATCCATGGTCGGATGATCTCCGGCTACGAGAATCTTCCGGCAGCACCCGCCGAGACCCTGCGCACCGACGACTACCCGGCCTTGGCGAAGTTCTACGACGGCGTCTACCAGGGCGTCGACGTACGCGTGGTGAGCCTGCTGCAACCGGTCAGCGAACCGAGCATGAGCGGCATGGCGGAGATCCGCGTGGCGGAGACCGAAGGCGCCCGCGAGCGCATGGCGCGCAGCCTGATGACCGATACCCTGCTGCGCCTGGGCGTCCTCGGCGTCGGCGCGCTGGTGCTGGTGTGGCTGGCGGTGAGCGCCGCGCTGCGTCCGCTGGATCGCCTGCGCCGCGAGGTGGAAGAGCGCCAGCCGGACGACCTGCGGCCGTTGCCGATGCTCGAGGTCCAGCATGAATTGCGGCCGCTGGTGGAGTCGCTGAACCACTTCACCCAGCGCCTGCGCAGCCTGTTCGAGCGGCAGTCGCAGTTCATCGCCGATGCCGCCCACGAGTTGCGCACGCCGCTGGCGGCGCTCAAGGCGCGCCTGGAACTGGGCCTGCGCGAGCAGGAGCCGGAAGCCTGGCGTTCGACCCTGGAGACCACGGCGAAGAACACCGACCGCCTGATCCATCTGGCCAACCAGCTGCTCTCCCTGGCGCGCATCGAAAGCGGCGCCCAGGCCATCGCCGAGGGCGGCGCCGAGCGTATCGACCTGACCGCCCTGGCCCGGGAACTGGGCCTGGCGCTGGCGCCGCTGGCCTATGCGCGGGGAGCCTCGCTGGCGCTGGAAAGCGCCGGGCCGGTGTGGATCCAGGGTGAACCGACGCTGCTCAACGAATTGCTCAGCAACCTGCTGGACAACGCGCTGGCGCACACCCCGCAGGGCGGCAACGTGATCCTCAGGGTGCTGGAGGGGGGCGTGCTGGAAGTGGAAGACGATGGTCCGGGAATTCCCGCCGCCGACCGCGAGCGGGTCTTCCAGCGCTTCTACCGGCGCGGCGACAGCCCCGGCAGCGGCCTGGGGCTGGCGATCGTCGGCGAGGTCTGCCGGGCGCACCGGGCGCAGATCCAGCTCGACCAGGGCGAACTGGGCGGCTTGCTGGTGCGGGTGCGCTTCCCGGCGGAGTAGGGCGGGCCTATTGCAGCATGCTGGTGGCGGCTTCCAGGGCGCTGGAGAGGTCCTCGTCTTCCTTCATGTCGACGGTCGGCTCGAGGCCGAGCTTGGCGAACGCCGGGATCTGGCTCCAGTCCAGGCGGGTATAGGGATGCTCGCTGCCAAGGTAGCTCTGCAGGGTGGCGACCTGGACCAGGTCGGTATAGTCGGCGCGCGGCGAGTTGCGGGTGAAGTCCAGGTGCTGGCGCGGGACCTCGGCGATCGGCGCGGGGAAATCCCAGGCCTTGAGGATGCGCTCGCCGATCAGCGGATGGATGCGCTCGATCACGTGGCTCAGGCTGATGGAGTCCGACAGCAGCTCGTTGTGATCCTCGGCGTAGGTGAGGATCGGCAGCACGCCGATCTGGTGCACCAGCCCGGCCAGGGTCGCCTGGTCCGGCGCCAGGCGGGTGTAGTGACGGGCCAGCACGTGGCAGATGCCGGCGATCTCGGTGCTCTTGTTCCAGACTTCGCGCATCTTGCGGTCGACCACGTCGGTGGTGGCCTGGAACATCTGCTCCATGGCCAGGCCGGTGGCCAGGTTGCAGGTGTAGTTGATGCCCAGCCGGCTGATCGCCATCTGCAGGTCGGTGATTTCCTTCGGGCTGCGCAGCAGCGGACTGTTCACCACGCGGATGATGCGCGCGGTCAGCGCCGCGTCGTTGCCGATCACCTTGCTCAGGGCCTGGATGCTGACATCCGGGTCCTCCGCCGCCTCGCGGACCTGCAGGGCCACCTCGGGCAGGGTCGGCAGCACCAGTTCATCCTGATCGATGGCGCGGATCAGGTCCTGTTGGACTTTGTCGGCAAGCTTGCTCATGGCATTTCCTTTGAAAACGCAATGGCCGGAGCACGCTGTACGTGCACCGGCCATGGGAATACTGGCGGGCCGTCCGCGGACGGCGAGGCACAGTTTACGGTCAGCGCTGGATTTCGCGGTCGCTGTCCAGCGTGTAAGGCAGATTGAGGAGGACGAGCGGCGCTCCTTCGGCGCTTCCGAGGCTGATCCGGCCGTCGGCGACGGCGTCGTCCTGCAGCACGGCGAGCAATTCCACGCTGTTCTCCGGCGTACGGGCGGCCAGTACCACTTCGCCGACGCTGGTGGAATGGACCGGCGAGAACAGCCCGGTGCCGGGCGCCGGCACCTCGTCTCCGCCCAGCGCCAGGCGATACAGGCGGCGCTTGAGGCGGCCGAGATACTGCATGCGGGCGACGATTTCCTGGCCGGTATAGCAGCCCTTCTTGAAGCTGACCCCGCCGACCGCCTGCAGGTTGATCATCTGTGGGATGAACAGCTCGCGGGTAGCGCCGAACACCTGGCCGACGCCGGCGCGCACCTGGCCGAGCAGCCAATCGTCAAGCGGCGCCTCGCGGCTGTGCTCGCGGAGCGTGGCAAGCACCGTCTCGGCGCGCTGCGCCGGAATCCACAGCTCGGCGCGGGCGTCGCCCAGGGCGACGGCGAGCAGGTCGCCGTGGCGGGCGATCCTGCCGCTCTCTGCCGGTGCCTCGATCCCCAGGGCGCGTAGCGCCTCGCCGGCGTCACGCAGGCCGACGCGGAGCCAGGCTGCGCTCTCGTCGGCAAGGCTGGCCTTGGAGAATACGGCGTATTTCTTCAGCTCCGCCAACTGGGCCTCGAGCAGCTCGCCGGCCATCGCCAGCAGCAGGCCGTCGCCCTCGGGCAGGATGCGGAAGCTCGATAGCAGGCGGCCCTTGATGTTGCAGCGGCCGCCGAGGCTGGAGGTCTCGTCGTTCAGATAGGCGAGGTTGCAGGTCAACTGGCCCTGGAGGAACTTGGCGGCGTCCGGGCCGCGGACGGCGAGGATGCCTTCATGGACTAGCGGAGTGTGGAAAGCGGGGTCGGCCATTGCGATGCTGCGCGGTCAGTCAGTCAGGACCGTCATCATAGAACTCGGTCCGAGGCTTGTCAGCGGGCAAGAATGCCTGGCGCATCCGCCTTGACGGTTGTCGGACACTTCCGAGGCCGCCGTCGGCATGGGCCTGCGTCCCGCGCGGATGCCCTTGGTTTGCCGGGCAATACGACCAAGGGCGGACGCCGGCGGAGCGACGCCTCGTCATCGGGCCGCGCCATTCGAGCGCAACCGCCCTATAATGCCGGGCGTTTTCGAGGAGCCCGAACATGGCAGATGAAACCGAACTGAAACGACTCTACTGGCACAGCCGTCGCGGCATGCTGGAACTGGATGTGCTGCTGGTGCCTTTCGTGCAGGAGGTTTACCCGGGCCTGGACGCCGAGGACCAGGCGCGCTTCCGCAAGCTGCTGGAGTGCGAGGACCAGGACATGTTCGGTTGGTTCATGCAGCGCGGCGAGCCGGAAGACGCCGACCTGCGGCGGATGGTGCGGATGATCCTGGACCGTGTCCAGCCGGATTGAGCCGTTCGAATGCCGCTGGCGGGTCTCTCCGATCCTGCTGGCGGCGAGCCTGGCACTGTGGGCCCTGGCGCTGCTGTCGATCCTGCTGGCGGCGCTGCCGGTCTGGCTGAAGCCGCCGCTGGCGCTGGTCTGCCTGGCCTACGGTGCCTGGGGGCTGTACCGCCAGGTACTGCTGCGCGGCTCGCGGGCCTTCCGTGGGTTGCGCCATGACGAGCAGGGCTGGCAGCTGTGGAGCGCCGGAAGCGGCTGGCAAGCGGTGCAATTGCGCCCTGACAGCCTGGCGCTGCCCTGGCTGATCGTACTGCGCGTGCGCCTGCCGGGCCGCTGGCGCATCCTTGGCTGCTGTATCCCGGCCGATGCATTGGGCGCCGACAGCCATCGGCGCCTGCGTGTCCGCCTGCGCTTCAGTCGCCGTAGATGGGCGGCACCAGGATAGTGTCGCGGGCTTCGGGCAGCAGCTCCGGATAATCCAGCGTGTAGTGCAGGCCCCGGCTTTCGCGGCGCTGCATGGCCGAGCGGATGATCAGTTCGGCGACCAGCGCCAGGTTGCGCAACTCGATCAGGTCGCGGCTGACCTTGTAGTTGCTGTAGAACTCGTCGATCTCGCTGAGCAGCAGGCGCACCCGGTGCTGGGCGCGCTGCAGGCGCTTGTTGGTGCGCACGATACCGACGTAGTCCCACATGAAACGCCGCAGTTCGTCCCAGTTGTGCGCGATGATCACGTCTTCGTCGGAGTCGGTGACCTGGCTGGCGTCCCAGCTCGGCAGGCTTTCCGGCAGGGGCGTGCCGGGCAGGCGCTGGAGCATGTCGGCGGCGGCAGAGCGGGCATAGACGAAGCATTCCAGCAGCGAATTGCTGGCCATGCGATTGGCGCCGTGCAGGCCGGTGAAGGTGGTCTCGCCGATGGCGTAGAGGCCTGGCACGTCGGTATGCCCGTGCTGGTCGACGAGCACGCCGCCGCAGGTATAGTGCGCGGCTGGCACTACCGGGATCGGTTGCTGGGTAATGTCGATGCCGAAGTCCAGGCAGCGCTCGTAGACGGTGGGGAAGTGCGCCTTGATGAACTCGGCCGGCTTGTGGCTGATGTCCAGGTAGACGCAGTCGATCCCCAGGCGCTTCATTTCATGGTCGATGGCGCGGGCCACGATGTCCCGGGGCGCCAGTTCGCCACGCGGATCGAAGCGCGGCATGAAACGCTCGCCATTGGGCAGGCGGAGCAGGGCGCCTTCGCCGCGCAATGCCTCGGTGATGAGGAAACTCTTGGCCTGCGGGTGGTACAGGCAGGTCGGATGGAACTGGTTGAATTCCAGGTTGCCGACCCGGCAGCCGGCGCGCCAGGCCATGGCGATACCGTCGCCGGAGTTGCCGTCGGGATTGCTGGTATAAAGGTAGACCTTGCTCGCGCCGCCGGAGGCCAGCACGCTGAAGCGGGCACGGAAGGTATCGACTTCGCCGCTTTCCCGATTCAGCACGTAGGCGCCCAGGCAGCGCTTGCTCGGCAGGCCGAGCTTGCGCTCGGTGATCAGGTCGACCGCCACCCGCTGCGACAGCAGCTCGATGTTCGGTCGCCGCCGGGCCTGGGCCAGCAGGGTATTGAAGATCGCGGCGCCGGTGGCGTCGGCGGCATGGATGATGCGCCGGTGGCTGTGCCCGCCTTCGCGGGTCAGGTGGTATTCGAAGCTGCCTTCCTCGTGGTTGTGCTGCTCGTCGCGGGTGAAGGGCACCCCCTGTTCGATCAGCCACTGGATCGCTTCGCGGCTATGCTCCACGGTGAAGCGCACCGCGTCCTCGCGGCACAGGCCGCCACCGGCGACCAGGGTGTCCTCGACGTGGGATTCCACGGTGTCGGTATCGTCCAGCACGGCGGCCACGCCGCCCTGGGCCCAGTAAGTCGAGCCCTGCGACAGTTCGCCCTTGCTGAGGACGGCGATGCGCAGGTGTTCCGGAAGGGTCAAGGCCAGACTCAGGCCGGCGGCGCCGCTGCCGATGACCAGTACATCGTGTTGATAATGTTGGCTCATGCCCGCATTTCCCCGTGGTGGAGCCCTAGTATATAGAAGGGCCTGGCGGCACAATAGCGCACCCCCGCTGCCGGTCCGGCGGATGAGCTGCGGGCCTGTCATCGGCAGGCGTCATCAGAGCGGGGCGATGTAGTGCTGGAACTTTCTTAGACGCATCGGTTCCAAAGCAGGATGCCTGAAGACCTCGTCCGGTTGGCCTACCCAGCGGCACAGAGGCCGGGCCCTGAGCCCGATGCAATCCATTTTCGCGGGGCCCGGACACGATGTCCGGGGCCGCACGTCACGAGCGAGGAAAAAACTCGTGACGCATGCTTGGAGGGGAGAACTTTTGCAAGAAGCCCGAGTCTATCTTGGCAAGACGATTCGCTGGGACGCTCGAAGCTCCTCCAGGTTCGAAGAGGAGCTTTCATGCTAACCCAGGAACAGGATCAGCAACTGGTTGAACGGGTACAGCGCGGAGACAAGCGGGCTTTCGATCTGCTGGTACTGAAATACCAGCACAAGATACTGGGATTGATCGTGCGGTTCGTGCACGACGCCCAGGAAGCCCAGGACGTAGCGCAGGAAGCCTTCATCAAGGCATACCGCGCGCTCGGCAATTTCCGCGGCGATAGTGCTTTTTATACCTGGCTGTATCGGATCGCCATCAACACCGCGAAGAACCATCTGGTCGCTCGCGGGCGTCGGCCACCGGACAGCGATGTGACCGCAGAGGATGCGGAGTTCTTCGAGGGCGACCACGCCCTGAAGGACATCGAATCGCCGGAACGGGCGATGTTGCGGGATGAGATCGAGGCCACGGTGCACCAGACCATCCAGCAGTTGCCCGAGGATTTGCGCACGGCCCTGACCCTGCGCGAGTTCGAAGGTTTGAGTTACGAAGATATCGCCACCGTGATGCAGTGTCCGGTGGGGACGGTGCGGTCGCGGATCTTCCGCGCTCGTGAAGCAATCGACAAAGCTCTGCAGCCTTTGTTGCGAGAAGCCTGACACAGCGGCAAATGCCAAGAGAGGTATCGCTATGAGTCGTGAAGCCCTGCAGGAAACTCTGTCCGCTGTGATGGATAACGAAGCGGATGAACTCGAGTTGCGGCGGGTGCTCGCAGCTTGCGGCGAGGATGCCGAGCTGCGTTCCACCTGGTCGCGCTACCAGTTGGCGCGGTCCGTCATGCACCGCGAGCCTACCCTGCCGAAGCTGGATATCGCTGCGGCGGTCTCGGCTGCCCTGGCCGACGAGGCCGCTCCGCCGAAAGCGGAGAAGGGGCCGTGGCGGATGGTCGGTCGCCTGGCGGTCGCTGCCTCGGTGACCCTGGCGGTGCTGGCCGGCGTGCGTCTGTACAACCAGAACGACGCCCTGCCGCAGATGGCGCAACAGGGGACCACCCCGCAGATCGCCCTGCCGCAGGTGAAAGGCCCGGCCGTGCTGGCCGGCTACAGCGAAGAGCAGGGGGCGCCGCAGGTGATCACCAACTCCTCGTCCAGCGATACCCGCTGGCATGAGCAGCGTCTGCCGATCTACCTGCGTCAGCACGTGCAACAATCCGCCGTCAGTGGTACAGAGAGCGCGCTGCCCTACGCTCGGGCAGCCAGCCTGGAAAACCGCTGAGGAGAGACATGCGCACCACCTCCCTGTTGCTTTTGCTTGGCAGCCTGATGGCGGTTCCCGCCACTCAGGCTGCCGACGCTTCCGACTGGCTGAATCGTCTCGCCGAGGCCGATCGCCAGAACAGTTTCCAAGGCACCTTCGTCTACGAGCGCAATGGCAGCTTCTCCACCCATGAGATCTGGCATCGCGTGGAGAGCGATGGCGCGGTTCGCGAGCGCCTGCTCCAGCTCGACGGCGCGCGCCAGGAAGTGGTTCGGGTCGATGGGCGCACCCAGTGCATCAGCGGCGGCCTTGCCGACCAACTGGCCGATGCCCAGCTGTGGCCGGTGCGCAAGTTCGATCCTTCCCAACTGGCTTCCTGGTACGACCTGCGCCTGGTCGGCGAATCCCGTGTCGCCGGCCGCCCGGCAGTGGTCCTCGCGGTGACCCCGCGCGACCAGCATCGCTACGGCTTCGAGCTGCACCTGGACCGCGACACCGGCCTGCCGTTGAAATCGCTGCTGCTGAACGAGAAGGGGCAGTTGCTCGAGCGCTTCCAGTTCACCCAGTTGAATACCGGCGCGGCACCTGCCGAAGACCAGTTGCAGGCGGGCGCCGAATGCCAGGTCGTCGGCCCGGCCAAGGCCGACGGCGAGAAGGCCGTGGCCTGGCGCTCGGAGTGGCTGCCGCCAGGTTTCACCCTGACCCGCAGTTTCATGCGTCGCAGTCCGGTCACCCCCGATCCGGTCGCCTGCCTGACCTATGGCGATGGCCTGGCACGATTCTCGGTGTTCATCGAGCCGCTGCACGGTGCCATGGTTGGCGACGCGCGCAGCCAGCTCGGCCCGACCGTGGTGGTTTCCAAGCGCCTGCAGACCGATGACGGCGGCCAGATGGTGACCGTCGTCGGCGAAGTGCCGCTGGGCACCGCCGAGCGGGTGGCGCTGTCCATCCGGCCCGAGGCCGCCGCCCAGAAATGATCGAGGAGCAGGGGCGAGTGGTGGCGACCGAGCCGGGAGCGGTATGGGTCGAGACCGTGCGCCGCAGTACCTGCTCGTCCTGCTCGGCCAATGCCGGTTGCGGCCAGGGGCTGATGCAGCGTCTGGGCGTCGGCGCGGGGCGTGCCCGGGTGCGCGCGTTGAGCGACCTGAGCCTGCGGGTCGGCGATGCGGTCGTCCTAGGAATTCATGAAGACCTGTTGTTGCGCGCCTCCGTCCTCTTCTATCTTTTCCCTCTGCTCGGGTTTTTCGTGGCAGCATTGCTGGCGACCCGGGCGGGCCTTGTCGAACCTCTGATCATCGTGTCCGGGCTGGCGGGTTTGCTGGCGGCCTGGCTATTGGTGCGTCGGCATGCTCGTCGTCATGCCGATGATCCAGCCTCGCAGCCGGTGGTTCTGCGAGCGCTGATTTCCGGGCCGTCCGATTCGGCCTGAGTCTTTCTCTTCCCTCGAACATCACGGGAGCTGTAGTCGATGCATACCCTAAAACGCTGTATGGCTGCGATGGTGGCCTTGCTGGCCTTGAGCCTGGCGATGACGGCCCGGGCAGAACTGCCGGACTTCACGCCTTTGGTCGAACAGGCGTCGCCGGCGGTGGTGAATATCAGTACGCGGCAGAAGCTGCCGGATCGCGCCATGGCGCGCGGGCAGCTGTCGATCCCCGACCTCGAAGGGCTGCCGCCGATGTTCCGCGACTTCCTCGAGCGCAGCATCCCGCAGGTTCCGCGTAATCCGCGCGGCCAGCAGCGCGAGGCGCAATCGCTGGGTTCCGGCTTCATCATCTCCAACGACGGCTACATCCTCACCAACAATCACGTCGTGGCCGATGCCGACGAGATCCTGGTGCGCCTGTCCGACCGTAGCGAGCACAAGGCCAAGTTGATCGGCGCGGACCCGCGCAGCGACGTGGCGGTGCTGAAGATCGAGGCGAAGAACCTGCCGACCCTGAAACTGGGCGATTCGAACAAGCTGAAAGTGGGCGAATGGGTCCTGGCCATCGGTTCGCCGTTCGGCTTCGATCACTCGGTCACCGCCGGTATCGTCAGTGCCAAGGGGCGTAGCCTGCCGAACGAGAGCTACGTACCCTTCATCCAGACCGACGTGGCGATCAACCCGGGTAACTCCGGCGGTCCGCTGCTGAACCTGGAGGGCGAAGTGGTCGGCATCAACTCGCAGATCTTCACCCGTTCCGGCGGCTTCATGGGCCTGTCCTTCGCCATTCCGATCGATGTCGCGCTGAACGTCGCCGACCAGTTGAAGAAAGCCGGCAAGGTCAGCCGCGGCTGGCTGGGTGTGGTGATCCAGGAAGTGAACAAGGATCTCGCCGAGTCCTTCGGCCTCGACAAGCCGTCCGGCGCGCTGGTGGCGCAGTTGGTGGAAGACGGTCCGGCGGCCAAGGGCGGCCTGCAGGTGGGCGATGTGATCCTCAGCCTGAACGGCCAGTCGATCAACGAGTCCGCCGACCTGCCGCACCTGGTGGGCAACATGAAGCCGGGCGACAAGATCAACCTTGACGTGATTCGCAACGGCCAGCGCAAGTCCTTGAGCATGGCGGTAGGCAGCCTTCCGGACGACGACGAGGAAATCGCCTCGATGGGCGCTCCGGGCGCCGAGCGCAGCAGCAACCGCCTGGGCGTGACCGTCGCCGACCTGACCGCCGAGCAGCGCAAGAGCCTGGATATCCAGGGCGGCGTGGTGATCAAGGAAGTCCAGGACGGTCCGGCCGCGGTCATCGGCCTGCGTCCGGGCGATGTCATCACCCACCTGGACAACAAGGCGGTGACCTCGACCAAGGTCTTCGCCGACGTGGCCAAGGCCCTGCCGAAGAACCGTTCGGTTTCGATGCGGGTATTGCGCCAGGGGCGCGCCAGCTTCATCACCTTCAAGCTGGCCGAATAAGCCGGCTGGCGAAAAAAGGGCGGTTTCCACCGCCCTTTTTCATGCCCGTCAATCCGTTACCTGCGTGACGCCTTGCCCGAGCATCAGGTAAACTCCCCGGCTATTTTTCGGCGGATTGCCGCCCTTGCCCTTTTCGAGTGTGTTGAGCCGTGAGCGACCTGAGCCATATCCGCAATTTCTCCATCATTGCCCATATCGACCATGGCAAGTCGACGCTGGCCGATCGCTTCATCCAGATGTGCGGCGGCCTCTCCGATCGCGAAATGGAGGCCCAGGTCCTGGACTCCATGGACCTGGAGCGCGAGCGCGGGATCACCATCAAGGCCCACAGCGTGACCCTGCACTACAAGGCGCAGGACGGTAAGACCTACCAGCTCAACTTCATCGATACCCCCGGCCACGTCGACTTCACCTACGAAGTCAGCCGCTCGCTGGCCGCCTGCGAGGGCGCGCTGCTGGTAGTGGACGCCGGCCAGGGCGTCGAGGCGCAGTCCGTCGCCAACTGCTACACCGCCATCGAGCAGGGGCTGGAAGTGATGCCCGTGCTGAACAAGATGGACCTGCCCCAGGCCGAGCCGGAGCGGGTGAAAGAGGAAATCGAGAGCATCATCGGCATCGACGCCACCGACGCCGTGGCCTGCAGCGCCAAGAGCGGGATGGGCGTGCTGGAGGTGCTGGAGCGCCTGGTGACCGCCATCCCCGCCCCGGAAGGCGAGATCGAGGCGCCGCTGCAGGCGCTGATCATCGACTCCTGGTTCGACAACTACCTCGGCGTGGTCTCGCTGGTACGGGTGAAGAACGGCCGGGTGAAGAAGGGCGACAAGATCCTGGTGAAGTCCACCGGCAAGGTCCACCAGGTGGACAGCGTCGGGGTATTCACTCCGAAGCACACCGAGACCGTCGACCTGAAGGCGGGCGAGGTGGGCTTCATCATCGCCGGTATCAAGGATATCCACGGCGCGCCGGTGGGCGATACGCTGACCCTGAACAACACGCCGGACGTCGAGGTCCTGCCGGGCTTCAAGCGGGTCAAGCCGCAGGTCTACGCGGGCCTGTTCCCGGTCAGTTCGGACGATTTCGAGGACTTCCGCGACGCCCTGCAGAAGCTGACCCTCAACGACTCGTCGCTGCAATACGAGCCGGAAAGCTCCGAAGCCCTGGGCTTCGGCTTCCGTTGCGGCTTCCTCGGCATGCTGCACATGGAGATCATCCAGGAGCGCCTGGAGCGCGAATACGACCTGGACCTGATCACCACCGCGCCCACGGTGGTCTTCGAGATCGTGCAGAAGAACGGCGAGATCATCTACGTCGATAACCCGTCCAAGCTCCCGGACCTGGCGTCCATCCAGGAAATGCGCGAACCGATCTGCCGCGCCACCATCCTGGTGCCCAAGGACCACCTGGGCAACGTGATCACCCTGTGCATCGAGAAGCGCGGCGTGCAGCGCGACATGCACTTCCTCAGCGGCCAGGTGCAGGTGGTCTACGACCTGCCGATGAACGAGGTGGTGCTCGACTTCTTCGATCGCCTCAAGTCCACCAGCCGCGGCTATGCTTCCCTGGACTACAGCTTCGATCGTTTCGAGCCGTCCAACCTGGTTCGTCTCGACGTGCTGATCAATGGCGAGAAGGTCGACGCCCTCGCCCTGATCGTCCACCGCGACAACGCCCCCTACAAGGGCCGCCAGCTGGTGGAGAAAATGAAGGAACTGATCCCGCGGCAGATGTTCGACGTGGCGATCCAGGCAGCCATCGGTGGGCAGATCATCGCCCGCTCGACGGTCAAGGCGCTCAGGAAGAACGTGCTGGCCAAGTGTTACGGTGGCGACGTGAGCCGTAAACGCAAGCTGCTGGAGAAGCAGAAGGCTGGTAAGAAAAGGATGAAGCAGGTCGGTAGCGTGGAAATTCCCCAGGAAGCCTTCCTCGCCGTGCTCAAAGTGGATAGCTAGAACCCATGACACTCAATTTCCCGTTGTTGCTGGTCATCGCCGTGGCTGTATGCGGCGCCCTGGCCCTGGTCGACCTGGTGCTGTTCGCGCCGCGTCGGCGGGCCGCGATCTCTTCCTACGAAGGGCAGGTGAACGAGCCCGATCCGGCGGTGCTCGAGAAGCTCAACAAGGAACCGCTGCTGGTGGAGTACGGCAAGTCGTTCTTCCCGGTGCTGTTCATCGTGCTGGTGCTGCGTTCCTTCCTGGTCGAACCGTTCCAGATTCCCTCGGGGTCGATGAAACCTACCCTTGAGGTCGGCGATTTCATCCTGGTCAACAAGTTCGCCTACGGTATCCGCCTGCCGGTGCTGGACACCAAGGTGATCCCGATCGGTGATCCGCAGCGCGGCGATGTCATGGTGTTCCGCTATCCCAGTGAACCGAACATCAACTACATCAAGCGCGTGGTCGGCCTGCCCGGCGACACCGTGCGCTACACCAGGGAAAAGCGCCTGTACGTCAACGGCGAGCTGGTGGCGGAGAAACTGGTCGGCGAGGAACCGGGTACCCTGGGCAGCGTGACCCTGTACCAGGAGAAGCTGGGCCAGGCCGAGCACCTGATCCGCAAGGAAATGAGCCGCTATCGCATCGAGCCCGACCGCCAGTGGACCATTCCCGCCGGCCACTACTTCATGATGGGCGACAACCGCGACAACTCCAACGACAGCCGCTACTGGAACGATCCGAAGATCCCCAAGGATCTGCTGGGCATGGTTCCGGACCGCAATATCGTCGGCAAGGCCTTCGCCGTGTGGATGAGCTGGCCCGATCCGAAGATGAGCAACCTGCCGAACTTCTCCCGGGTCGGCGTGATTCACTGACCTGTGCGCAGGTTCGCCACGCGGAAGGGCGCTCCTGCTGAATAATCGCGAAGCGGGGCTGCTCCCGAGGGCAGCCCCGCTTTCACTTCCGCGAACGCCGCCGCAGGGCCCTGCCCGATGGCGTTACCGCTCGCTGGACGGAATAACTACACTGACATGAGGTCCGACATGAGGTTCGCGCGTTCGCAGAAGGGGATGTCCCTGCTGGGGTGGCTGGTGGTGCTGGGCGTGGTGGCGTTCTTCGCCAGCGCCGCATTCAAGATCATCCCGCACTACATGGATTACTACTCGCTGGAGAAGGTGATCACTTCCGTGGAGACCGACAAGGCGGCCGAGGTGCGTTCCGTGCCGGAGTTCTACAGCTACGTCGGCAAGGGGATGCAGATCAACGGCATCCGCAACCTGGACCTGGAGAAGGCCCTGGAGGTGCAACTGGAAGACAACCAATTCCGGGCGCACCTGAAATATGAAAAACGCGAGCCACTGATCAGCAACATCGACCTGGTGGTCCACTTCGACAAAGAATTCCGTGTACGCATGCCGTGAGTAATTCGCTGGACCGACTCGAGCGCAAGCTCGGCTATACCTTCAAAGACCGGGACCTGATGGTCCTGGCCCTGACCCATCGCAGCTACGCCGGGCGCAACAACGAGCGCCTGGAGTTCCTCGGTGACGCCATTCTCAACTTCGTCATCGGCGAGGCGCTGTTCCACCACTTCCCGCAGGCTCGCGAAGGCCAGCTTTCGCGCCTGCGCGCGCGACTGGTCAAGGGCGAGACCCTGGCCCTGTTGGCGCGCGGCTTCGAGGTGGGCGACTACCTGCGGCTGGGCTCGGGCGAGCTGAAGAGCGGCGGGTTCCGCCGCGAGTCGATCCTCGCCGATGCGATGGAAGCCCTGATCGGCGCCATCTACCTGGATACCGGCATGGACTCCGCGCGCGAGCGGATCATCGCCTGGCTCGGACCGCAACTGCGCGAGCTGACCCCGGTGGACACCAACAAGGACCCCAAGACCCGCCTGCAGGAGTTCCTGCAGTCGCGTGGCTGCGACCTGCCGCGCTACGAGGTGGTGGATATCCAGGGCGAACCCCATTGCCGGACCTTCTTCGTCGATTGCGAAGTGGCCCTGCTGAGCGACAAGACCCACGGGCACGGCGGCAGCCGCCGCATCGCCGAGCAGGTGGCCGCGGCCGCCGCGCTGGTGGCCCTGGGCGTGGAGAATGGCCATGACTGACATGCACGACGACATCCCCGCCGGCAGCCGTTGCGGCTACGTGGCGATCGTGGGGCGCCCCAATGTGGGCAAGTCCACCCTGCTCAACCACATCCTCGGGCAGAAGCTGGCGATCACCTCGCGCAAGCCGCAGACCACCCGTCACAACATGCTCGGGATCAAGACCGAGGGCGAGGTGCAGGCCGTCTACGTCGATACGCCCGGCCTGCACAAGAGCGGCGAGAAGGCCCTCAACCGCTACATGAACCGTACCGCCAGCGCGGCATTGAAGGATGTCGACGTGGTGATCTTCGTGGTCGACCGCACCCGCTGGACCGAAGAGGACCAGATGGTCCTGGAGCGCGTGCAGTACGTCAGTTGCCCGGTGCTGATCGCGGTGAACAAGACCGACCGCATAGAGGAGAAGGCCGACCTGCTGCCGCACCTCGAATGGCTCACCCAGCAGTTGCCGAAGGCCGAGGTAGTACCGATCTCGGCGCAGCACGGGACCAACCTGGACGTGCTGGAGAAGCTGGTCGCCGAGCGTCTGCCGGAAAGCGAGCACTTCTTCCCCGAAGACCAGATCACCGACCGCAGCAGCCGCTTCCTGGCCGCCGAGCTGGTCCGCGAGAAGATCATGCGCCAGCTCGGCGCCGAGCTGCCCTACCAGATCACCGTGGAGATCGAGGAGTTCAAGCAGGAAGGTCGCATCCTGCATATCCATGCGCTGATCCTGGTGGAGCGCGAGGGGCAGAAGAAGATCATCATCGGCGACAAGGGCGAGCGGATCAAAAGCATCGGCCAGAACGCGCGCAAGGACATGGAAGTGCTGTTCGACTCCAAGGTCATGCTCAACCTCTGGGTCAAGGTCAAGGGCGGCTGGTCCGACGACGAGCGTGCCCTGCGCTCGCTGGGCTACGGCGACCTCTGACCGTTCCCGGCAGCCCGGCGCCAGCCGGGCGCCATTCCTCTCGCGCCCGGTCGACCCGCCATGTCCTTCGCCGCCGCCCAAGCCACCTACGTGCTGCATAGCCGGCCGTACAAGGAAACCAGCGCCCTGGTGGACTTCTTCACCCCGTTGGGTCGCCTGCGCGCGGTCCTGCGCGGCGCCCGCGGCAAGGCTGGCGCCCTGGCGCGGCCATTCGTGCCGCTGGAAGCGGAGTGGCGCGGGCGCGGCGAACTGAAGACCGTGGCCCGCCTGGAAAGCGCCGGTATTCCCAACCTGCTCAATGGCCAGGCGCTGTTCAGCGGTCTCTATCTCAACGAGCTGTTGATCCGCCTGTTGCCGGCGGAAGACCCGCAGCCGGAAATCTTCGCCCACTACGCCGCGACCCTGCCGCTGCTGGCGGCGGGGCGACCCATCGAACCGCTGCTGCGCGCGTTCGAATGGCGCCTGCTGGAGCAACTGGGCTATGGTTTCGCTCTCGATGTCGACATCGATGGGCGCCCGATCGAGCCGCAGGCGTTGTACCAGCTTTTGCCAGAGGCCGGCCTGGAGCCGGTGGCGCAGCTGCAACCCGGGCTGTTCCAGGGCTCCGAACTGTTATCCATGGCCGACGCCGACTGGAGCGCCCCCGGCGCCCTGGCGGCGGCCAAGCGCCTGATGCGCCAGGCGCTCGCTCCCCATCTGGGCGGCCGGCCGCTGGTCAGCCGCGAGCTGTTCATGAACCGTAAGGAGTCACCCCGTGACTGAAGCCACTCGAATTCTGCTCGGCGTGAACATCGATCACGTCGCCACCCTGCGCCAGGCCCGGGGCACCCGCTATCCGGACCCGGTGAAGGCCGCCCTGGACGCCGAGGAAGCCGGCGCCGACGGTATCACCGTGCACCTGCGCGAGGACCGCCGGCATATCCAGGAACGCGACGTGCGGGTGCTCAAGGAAGTGCTGCAGACGCGGATGAACTTCGAGATGGGGGGCACCGAGGAAATGCTCGCCTTCGCCGAGGAGATCCGGCCGGCGCATAGCTGCCTGGTCCCCGAGCGCCGCGAGGAACTGACCACCGAGGGCGGCCTCGACGTCGCTGGCCAGGAACAGCGCATCCGCGACGCGGTGCGACGCCTGGCTGCGGTGGGCAGCGAAGTGTCGCTGTTCATCGATCCCGATCCGCGGCAGATCGAGGCCTCCGCCCGGGTCGGCGCGCCGGCTATCGAACTGCATACCGGTCGCTACGCCGACGCCGAAGACCCCGAGGAGCAGGCCCGTGAGCTGCAGCGGGTACGCGAGGGCGTGGCCCTCGGGCGTTCCCTCGGCCTGATCGTCAACGCCGGGCATGGCCTGCACTACCACAATGTCGAGCCGGTCGCGGCCATCGACGGCATCAACGAGCTGAACATCGGCCACGCCATCGTCGCCCACGCCCTGTTCGTCGGCTTCAGGCAGGCGGTGGCCGAGATGAAAGCGCTGATGCTGGCCGCGGCGACCAAGCGCTGAGGCAATCGCGCCCCGCTTCCCGTCGACCTGCGGGGCGGATGAAGCCATGAAAAAAAGCCCATCCGAGGATGGGCTTTTCCCTATTCGCTGTCAGGGCTTGCGCGCCACCAGCGTGGCGCGCATCGGTGCCGGCAGGCCTTCGACGGTTCGCGAACGGTCCTGCGGATCGAGGAATTCCGGCAGCGACTGGAAACGCATCCATTCGGTGGAGCGTTGTTCCTCGACGCTGGTCAGGCTGACGTCGACGCAGCGCGCGTCGGCGAACCCGGCGCGGCGCAGCCAGAGCTCCAGGGCTGCCACCGAGGGCAGGAACCAGACGTTGCGCATCTGCGCGTAGCGGTCCTCGGGCACCAGCACGGTGCTGGCGTCGCCTTCCACCACCAGGGTCTCCAGGACCAGTTCGCCGCCGCGCTTCAGGCAGTCCTTGAGCGCCAGCAGGTGGTCGATGGGCGAGCGACGGTGATAGAGCACGCCCATGGAGAATACCGTGTCGAAGCCTTCGAGCTTCTCCGGCAGGTCTTCCAGGGCCAGCGGCAGGTGCCAGGCCGGCAGCTCCGGCAGGTAGCGCTTGGCGGCGAGGAACTGGCAGAGGAACAGCCAGTTCGGATCGACCCCGACCACGCTTTCCGCGCCGGCGCCGAGCATGCGCCACTGGTAGTAGCCGTTGCCGCAGCCGACGTCGAGGACGCGTTTGCCACGCAGTTCGACATGTGGCGAGACACGCTCCCATTTCCAGTCGGAACGCCATTCGGTATCGACCTGTACGCCGAAGAAGTCGAACGGCCCCTTGCGCCAGGGAATCAGCCCTTGCAGCGCTTCCTTCACCTGCGCTTGCAGCGCCGCATCGTGGTCGCTGTGCAGGGCGAAGCGCTGGGCCAGTTCGACCTTCGGCGCGGGCACCTGGGGCAGGCGCTGGACCGCGCTCCACCAACGGGCCAGGTCGCCGTGGCCTTCCTCGATGCGCGCGGCGATCTGCGCGGGCAGGCTGGTCGCCCAGCCGTACAGCGGCGAGCCGGCGAGGTGTCGCTGGAGGGCGTCGAGGGCGAGGTGCTGGATCATGGCAGGGCGATCATCGAGGCGAAGTTGAGACACTGGAACCATTGGCTGACCCGGCTGAAGCCGGCGGCCAGGAGCCGTTCACGGTGTTCCTCGAAGGTGTCGGGGAGCATGACGTTTTCCAGCGCGCTGCGCTTCTGCGCGATCTCCAGCTCGCTGTAGCCGTTGGCACGCTTGAAGGCGATGTGCAGGTCGGTGAGCAGCGCGTGCTCCTGCGCATCGGCGAAGCGCAGTTTCTCCGAGAGGATCAGCGCGCCGCCGGGCAGCAGTGCCTGGCGGATCCTGCGCAGCAGGCCGAGGCGCTGGTCGGGGGCGACGAACTGCAGGGTGAAGTTCATCGCCACCAGCGAGGTGGGTTGCAGGTCCAGGGCGAGAATGTCGGCCTCGATCAGCTCGACCGGCAGCAGCTCCTGGTACATGGCGTCCTGGGCATGCAGGTATTCACTGCAGCGCTCGATCATCGCGTGCGAGTTGTCCACACCGATCACCCGGCAGCCGTCGTTGCGGACGTGGCGGCGCAGCGACTGGGTGACCGCGCCGAGCGAGCAGCCGAGGTCGTAGAGCACGCTGTTCGGCTGGGCGAACTGCGCGCCGAGTACGCCGATGTTCTCGACGATGGTGGGGTAGCCCGGCACGGAGCGCTTGATCATGTCGGGGAACACGCGCACCACGTCTTCGTTGAACACGAAGTCGGCGACACGTTGCTGGGGTTGGGCGAACAGGCGATCGGGCTCGCTCACGCGGGTGACCTCGGGCATCACGGCTTTTCAGGGGGCCGAATTGTAGCCGAGGGACGAGCGTCGCCCAACTGCGCGGCGACGATTCACCCATGCGCGCAGGCGAATCACCTGAGCTTGTCGGAGAAGTACTCTCCCGCGCCCTGCAGCGGACCCAGCGGGTTCTTCTTGTCTTCCAGGCGATGGATGTTCGGTTCGCCGTTGCTGACCTTGTGCACCAGCACGTCGTTGACGAAGACGAACACTGCCTTGAACGACCAGCCCTGCAACTCCCGTTTCTTGCGGAAGTTGAACACGTCCGCCCAGAAGCTGCCGACCCGCTGGGTGTCGGTCTTGCTGAAATCGAAGGCGTAGCCGATGCAGCGGTCCTTCGCTTCCAGGCATTGCACCAGGCCGCCCGGCAGGTAATCGATGGGGATGTTCGGCTGGATGAACATGAGCCGCACGTCGATGAACGACAGCATGCGGCCGTTGCCCTGGGTCAATGGATCGAAACCCAACCCGAACAGCTGCGAACGGGTCGTGCTGCCGGGTTGCGCCTGGGAATAGCGCAGTTCGGCATCGAGGTAGTCGACGAAGGGGGATTGGACTTCCGCTCGTTCGCTGGGCAGCAGGCTGCCGCAGGAGGAAACGAAGACAGTGGATGCCCAGAGCAGTGAGTAACGAAGAGCGGTGCCCATGACGCGCCTCCTTTCGGTGCCGTCGTAGATTGAGTAATAGACGACGCCAAAAAGGCCTGCCGGAATTTATTCAATCGGCTGAAAGCAGCGTGGTTGCTGGTCTGGCGGCGGATTTCCGGCGGCCCGGAAAGTCATTCGAAAGAAAGCCTATAGCGCTCGCCGAGGACCTTCAGGGTGCCTTCGCGACGCAGTTGGCGCAGCCCTTCGTCGAGTTCCGCGAGACGCGCGTCGACCTCCGGCAGGTGCGGACTGAGGCCGACGTGCAGCGGCTGCCGCCCGGGCAGTTCGCCAGCGCGGCGGACCTGTCCGGCGAGCTGCGGATGATGCTCCAGGTAGTGCTCGATGATGTCGCGGTCTTCCAATAGCACGTCGATGCGGCCGAGCAGCAGTTTCTGCAGGTTGCGCGGCAGCACGCGCTCGCCGCCGAGGACCTGCAGGTGCAGGTCGTCGTCGCCGGCCTGGCTGCGCCAGGCTTCGAAGCGCGGATTGTTCACGTAGCCCTGGGCGAGGCCCAGGCGCTGGCCGAGCAGGGAAGCATCGCCGGAGTAGTGCCAGTCGCTGTCGTGGCGGGTGTAGAAGGCCAGCCCGACCCAGCCGATGGGCTCGCTGCCGACCCGCAGGCCGTCGAGTCCATAGGCGCCGACCAGGCCGTCACGATGGCCGTCGCGGACCATCTGCACGGCGCGCGGCCAGGGCAGGCTGTCGAAGTGCGGTGGCTCCCGAAGGACCTGGCTGAGCGCCTCGACCAGGTAGCCGGGCCGCTGCGGCGTGCCAGGGCACAGGTAGGGGCAGCCGTCGTCGCCTGCGAAGCGCAATGGTTCGGCCAGCGAGGGCAGAGGAGCGGCGCAGGACAGGGCGAGCAGGACGAAGGAGGCGCGGAGCATGGAGTCCTCGGGGCGACGGGGCCTGTCAGGATAGGCCAGGTCGCCACGGCGCAGGACGTCGGTCTTCGTACAGAATGTGTCCGCTGCGGGCAGCGGTTTCAGCGCACCTGGATCGCGCAGGAAAAGCTTTCCGCCGGTTCCGCGTCCTTTTCCCAGGGCCGCCGGTAGACCAGTTCCAGGCGGTCGTCGCCGCTGGCGGCGACGCGGAAGCGCCAGGTCGATTCGCCGCCGCTGCCAACCAGGCCGCTGTCTTCTTCGGAATTGCTATAGACCTCCGGGCCAAGGCGCTTGAGCACACTGGCGGCGGGGTTGCGCAGTTCCCAGCGGAAGCCGGTGGTGGGATTGCTCGGCAGGGTCAGCACCAGTTCCTGGCCTTGCGTCAGCTTCAGCGGCGAACAGTCGTCGGCGTCGTCCAGGGTGACCACCGGCTTCTGTTGCCCGGCGCAGCCGGCCAGGACCACGATGGACAATGGCAGCAGCAGACGGGAGGGGGAAAAGGACATGCAGCGCTCCTCGGCTCGAATGGAAAGGGCGCCAGCATAAACCCTGCCGGCGCCCGAGCGCCAAGGTTGGCACGGCGGATGGCCGAACCGGTCGGCCATCCGCCGCCGGCTCAGGCCGGGAACAGCACCTTGGCCACGTCGCCGTAGCGCTTGGCGAAATGCACGGTCAGCCCTTCCTTGAGATAGTCGGGCAACTCTTCGAAGTGGCCGCGGTTGGCTTCCGGCAGGATCAGCTCGAAGATCTTCTGCCGGCGCGCGGCGATCACCTTCTCGCGGACCCCGCCGATGGGCAGGACCTGGCCGGTCAGGGTCAGTTCGCCGGTCATCGCCACGCCTTTCTTCGGCACCTGGTTGCGCGCCAGGGAGAGCAGGGCGCTGGCCATGGTGACGCCGGCGCTGGGGCCATCCTTGGGCGTGGCGCCTTCCGGCACGTGCAGGTGGACGAAGGCCTGGTCGAAGAAGGTCGGGTCGCCGCCATACTTCTTCAGGTGCGAGCCGATGTAGCTATAGGCGATCTCGGCGGATTCCTTCATCACGTCGCCGAGCTGGCCGGTGAGCTTGAAGCCACGGTTCAGCGTGTGGATGCGGGTCGCCTCGATCGGCAGGGTGGCGCCGCCCATGCTGGTCCAGGCCAGCCCGGTGATCACGCCGATCCCGGAAAGCACCTGCTCGCTGCGGAACACCGGCATGCCGAGGTAGTCCTCGAGGTCCCTGGGACCGATCTTCACCTTCGACTCGGGATCCTCCAGCAGCTTGACCACCGACTTGCGCACCAGCTTGCCGAGCTGTTTCTCCAACTGGCGCACCCCGGCTTCCCGCGCATAGCCCTCGATCACCGCACGCAGCGCGGCATCGCTGATGCTCAGGCGGCCCTTGGGCACGCCGGCCTTTTCCAACTGCTTGGGCCACAGGTGACGCTTGGCGATGGCCAGTTTTTCCTCGGAGATGTAGCCGGACAGGCGGATCACTTCCATCCGGTCGAGGAGCGGTCCGGGGATCGAGTCGAGGGTGTTGGCGGTGCAGACGAACAGCACCTTGGACAGGTCCAGGCGCAGGTCCAGGTAGTGGTCGAGGAATTCGACGTTCTGCTCCGGGTCGAGGGTTTCCAGCAGCGCCGAGGCCGGGTCGCCCTGGTAGCTGGCGCCGAGCTTGTCGATTTCGTCGAGCATGATCACCGGGTTCATCACCTCGACTTCCTTCAACGCCTGCACCAGCTTGCCGGGCAGGGCGCCGATGTAGGTGCGGCGGTGGCCCTTGATCTCCGCCTCGTCGCGCATGCCGCCGACGCTGAAACGGTAGAACGGCCGGCCGAGGCTCTCGGCGATGGATTTGCCGATGCTGGTCTTGCCCACCCCCGGCGGGCCGACCAGGAGCACGATGGAACCGGCGATCTCGCCCTTGAAACTACCCACGGCGAGGAATTCGAGGATGCGATCCTTGATGTCGTCGAGGCCCGCGTGATGCTTGTCGAGGACCTTGCGCGCATGCTTGAGGTCGAGCTTGTCCTTGCCGTACACGCCCCAGGGCAGGGCTGTGGCCCAGTCCAGGTAGTTGCGGGTGACGGCGTACTCGGGCGAGCCGCTCTCGAGGATCGACAGCTTGTTCAGCTCTTCGTCGATACGCTTGCGCGCCTGCTCGGGCAGCACCTTGCCTTCCAGGCGGGCGCGGAATTCGTCGGCGTCGGCGCTCTTGTCGTCCTTGGTGATGCCCAGCTCCTGCTGGATGATCTTCAACTGTTCCTTGAGGAAGAATTCGCGCTGGTGTTCGCCGATCTTGCGGTTGACCTCGGCGGACAGCTCCTTCTGCAGGCGCGCGACTTCCACCTCCTTGCGCAGCAGCGGCAAGACCTTCTCCATCCGCTTGAGGATCGGCACGGTGTCCAGCACTTCCTGCAGTTCGCCGCCGGGCGCGGTGGTCAGGGCCGCGGCGAAGTCGGTGAGTGGCGACGGGTCGTTGGGACTGAAGCGGTTCAGGTAGTTCTTCAGTTCCTCGCTGTACAGCGGGTTGAGCGGCAGCAGCTCCTTGATCGCGTTGATCAGGGCCATGCCGTAGGCCTTCACTTCGTCACTGGGATCGATCGGGGTCTTCGGATAGTCCACCTCCACCATGAACGGCGGACGATGGCGCTTGATCCAGCCCCGGATACGCACCCGCGACAGGCCCTGGGCGACGAACTGCAGCTTGCCGCCCTCGCGCGAGGCATGGTGCACCCGGACCAGCGTGCCGTGCTCGGGCAGGCTGTTGACGTCGAAGTGGCGCGGGTCTTCCGGAGGATTGTCCATGAAGAACAGGGCCAGCGAATGGTGGTCGGTCTTGGCCACCAGTTCGAGGGTTTCCGCCCAGGGTTCTTCGTTGACGATCACCGGCAGCACCTGCGCCGGGAAGAACGGGCGATTGTGGATCGGGATCACGTAGAGGGTGGTCGGCAGGGTCTGGCCGGGCAGCACCAGGCCGGTGCCGGCGGGCTGCGCGTCGCTGATGTGTTCGGGATTAACGTCCTGGTCGCTCATGAGGCACCTGACTGACTGAAACATGAGAGTCTAGATGGGGCCCCGGGGGCGGGTTTCAATCCCTGTCCGTTCAAGGATGTTGCCGAAGGTTTCCACGCAGTACGCGGTACGCGGGTACCACTTGCGGCAAGGTGCTGGGCAGCGTCGGGCAAGTCGAGTAGAGTGCGCAAAAATTGAGCAGTTGCCGTTCATGTTCGACACCCGCCTCATCCGTCTGCCCGACCAGTCGCACACCCACGCCCACGAGCATCACCAACTGGTGATGTCGCTGGCCGGGCGCGCCGAATTCGAGGTCAACGGCTGTGGCGGGGAAGTCTGCCGGATGCGCGCCTGCCTGGTGCCGGGCGAGGCGGGCCACGTGTTCGCCGGGGTGGGCGACAACCGCATGCTGATCATCGACCTGGGCGAGGACAACCCGACCCCGGAAGACCCCGACCTGCTCGCGCGCCTGTTCGAGGCGCCGCGCTACCCGACCCTGGACGCCGACTTCCAGAACCTGCTCAGCTACGCCGGCGCCGAACTGGCCCGCTACGGCAGCGACCCGTTGCTGACCCGTGCCCTCGGCGGAGTGCTGATCCGCGCCCTGCACCTGCGCCTGTTCGGCGAGCAGCAGCCCCTGGCGGCCAGCGGGCCGCTCGACCTGGAGCGCCTGGACGCGCATATCGTGCGGAACCTGGCGCGACGCATCACGGTCGCCGAACTGGCCCAGGTCGCCTGTCTCAGCCCGAGCCATTTCCATGCGCAGTTCAAGGACAGCGTCGGCCTGACCCCACACCAGTACCTGCTCAAGGTCCGCCTCGACTGCGCCGCGCGGTTGCTGAGGGAAAGCCGCCTGCCCCTGGTGCGGATCGCCGAGGAATGCGGCTTCTCCAGCCAGAGCGCGCTGACCACGGCGATGCGCCGCTACCTGGGGCTGACGCCGAAGTCGCTGCGCAAGGGCTGAGCGCCGTCCGCCACCTTCGGCGGATAACCGCAGGCGGTTATTCGCCCTACCGGCAGGAGTCCATATACGGATAACGGCGCGGACGTCATCCGCCGAGCGAATTCGTCCCGCACGGCCTGTCTCAGAACGCCACCTTCACCCCCGCCTCGATGCCGCGTCCCGCCGCCGGCACCCGGTCGCGCAGGATCGAACTGGCGTAGCGCACGGTCTGGTTGGTCAGGTTGGTGCCCTTGACGAAGGCCAGCCAGCGGCTCTCGCCGAGGTCGAAGTTGTAGCCGAGGCTGGCGCCGAGGGTGGTGTAGCCGTCGGTGGAGAGTTCTTCCTCCGGCACGCGGTGCTGCGAGGCGGCGTGTTCGACGTCGACCCGCGCCTGCCACTGCTGCAACTCCCAGATCAGCGCGGTGTTCAGGCGCAGCGGGGCGATGCGTGGCAGCGGTTCGCCGGTGTCCTTGTTCTTGGCGCGGGTGTAGTCCCCGGAGAGTTCCAGGTCGAAGTTGCCGTACGGGCTTTCCAGCAGGTGGATGCGGTCCTGCGCCTCGACGCCGTAGAAGTCCGCGCGAACGCCGCTGTAGAGGTATTCCGGCAGCGCCTCGTCATCGCTGGCGGCGACCACTTCGCCTTCCTCGTTGCGATGGCGACCGCTGGCGAGCAGGCCGATGTAGTTGGAGAAGCGGCTGTAGAACACCCCAACGCTGCCCTTGTGCACGCCGTTGTCGAAGCGCAGGGCGAGGTCGGTGGAGACCGCCTTTTCCTTGTCCGCGTCGGCATCGCCTACCTCGTAGGTGCCGGTGGCGGCGTGCGGACCGTTGGCGTACAGCTCGTAGAAGGTCGGTGCGCGCTCGGTGTAGCTGAGGGTGGCGGCCAGCGACCAGATCGGCGTCAGCTTGTACACCGCGCCGGTGGACAGGCTGCCGGTGGTGAAGCTCTGTGAACCGTCGTTCTCGGCGAAGCGCTCGTTGCCCTTGGCGTCGGGGTCCACGCGGGTGTGCTCCAGGCGGGCGCCGAAGCTGAGGTCGAGGCGGTCGCTGAGCTTCCATTCCTCCAGGGCGAACAGCGCGGCGCTGTCGGTTTCCGTGTGCGGCACGAAGGCTTCCTCGCCGAGGGCGGAGAAGCGGCTGTTGGCGAACTGCGCGCCGACCACCCCGTTCAGCGGGCCGAGCGGGCGGTGGCGGGCCTCGATGCGGCCTTCGTAGCCTTCGTTCTTGAAGGTGGTGCCGGTCTCGCCGTCCTCGATTTCCTTGTGCTCGTACTTGGTATAGGCGGCGTCCAGCTTCAGCGAGGTGAACGGGCCTTCGAGGTCGCGGATCTCGGAGGCGAAGGCGTAGCGGTCCTGCTGCATCTTCAGGCGCACGTCGTCCTCGGCCGGCGAGCCATAGTTGCTGTCGTAGCCGCTGTAGGAGAGGCCGGCGTAACCGTGCTCCCAGTGATAGGAGCCACCGACGGCGCCGCCGTCCTGGCGGCCGTCGCTGTTCTGCACCCGATGCTTGCCGGTGTCGCCGTCGATCTGCCGCTGGCGGCTGGAATGGGCGTAGCCGGGAATCCTGACGTCGTTGAACTCGCGGCTGGCGGCGTCTACGTGCAGGGCGAAGTTGCCGTCGCCGGCCTCCAGTGCGCCGGAGCGGCTACGGGTGGTGTCGGCGCCGCCGTAGCGCAGTTCGCCGCTGCCGTGGATGCCGTCGACGGGTTCGCTGGGGATGCGGTTGTCGAAGCTGTTCACCACCCCGCCGATGGCATTGCCGCCGTAGAGCAGGGCGGCCGGGCCGCGTACCACTTCCAGGCGCTCGACGCTGTTGGGGTCTTCCGGCACCGCGTGGTCGTAGGACAGCGACGAGGCGTCGAGCGCGCCGACGCCGTTGCGCAGCAGGCGGATGCGGTCGCCGTCCATGCCGCGGATCACCGGTCGGCTGGCGCCCGGTCCGAAGTAGGTGGAGGACACCCCGGGCAGGCCGTTGAGGGTTTCGCCGAGGCTGCCTTTCTGACGCAGGGTCAGCTCGTCGCCTTCGAGCACGCTGCTGGGCGTGGCGGGAGATTCGTTGCCCAGCGGGTTGGCGGTGATCACCTGGGAGGGCAATTCGCTGGGGCGGCCGTCGGCGCCGAGCGTTTCCCCCGAAACGATCAGGCAGGCCAGCGCCAGTGGCGTGAGAGGCCAGAGCGGACGGGAAGGGAAAAGGCCGGAAGAGGACATTGCGGGCTCCATGGTCATGGGTCGGACTTTTTTCAGGCCAAAGCGAACCCAGGCCCTTCCCGGAGGAGGGGCGACGGGGTCGGGTCGGCGTATTTATTGGGATGTTATATTATTTCTTTTTGTGTCGATAGACCCGCGTAGCCACTCTGCATGGCGTCGTGCCGACGAGCAGCGGCAATGTCCGCATGCCTGCCGGCGAAGAGGAACGGGAAAGTTCCGCGGCCAGGAGTTTTCCGCAAAAACTCCAGAGTCTTTCGCAAGAATCGCCCCTCTCGCAGCCACTACATTCCGCTATCCGCTGGTGCCTCGCGCCGGCGGAATGGGCCTGACCCATACTGATCCGTATTCCCGCGCCACAGGACGTGCCGCGCCGCCGGCACAACCCGTCGGCGGCGGTGCCCCGGGCAATGGACGCCTGGCCGGACTTCTTTCAATAACAATGGCTCCACAAGAGGAGGGCGTGATGTTCAAAGCCAGTCACGTCTTGCAGGGCGAGGACCAGACCCGGTCCGCAGCCGAATTCTTCCCTGTCATCAGCGCCAACTACGCGGTCGACGAGGAAGCCTACCTGGGCGAACTGCTGCAGCTCGCCGACCCCGGTCCCGACGGCATCGAGGCTATCCGCCGCAACGCCCGCGCACTGATCGAAACCGTGCGCAGCCGGGACAACGCCGTCGATACCCTCGACGCACTCCTGCGCCAATACAGCCTGGACACCCAGGAAGGCCTGATGCTGATGTGTCTGGCCGAGGCGCTGTTGCGTGTGCCTGACGCGGCGACCGCCGACGCGCTGATCCGCGACAAGCTGTCCGCCGCCGACTGGCAGCGCCATCTCGGCCAGAGCGACAACGTTCTGGTCAATTTCGCCGCCTGGGGCCTGGTGATGACCGGCAAGGTGGTGAACATCGACGAACGCACCGACGGCCGCGCCCCGAGCGTCATCAGCCGGCTGGTGCAGCGCTCCGGCGAACCGGTGATCCGCGCCGCGATGAATCAGGCGATGAAGCTGATGGGCAAGCAGTTCGTGCTTGGCCGGACCATCTCCGAAGCGCTGAAGAACGGTCGTCCATGCCGCGAGCAGGGCTACACCTATTCCTTCGACATGCTCGGCGAGGCCGCGCTGACCGCCGCCGACGCCGAGAAATACATGGCCGACTACCGCCAGGCCATCGACACCGTCGGCGCCGAGCCGCAGGTCGGTCCGGGGCCGCGGCCGTCGATCTCGATCAAGCTCTCGGCGCTGCATCCGCGCTACGAAGTGGCGCAGCGCGAGCGGGTGCTCAGCGAGCTGTTCGCCAACGTCCTGGAACTGGCGGTGCGCGCGCGCAAGCTGAACGTCGGCATCACCATCGACGCCGAGGAAGCCGATCGCCTGGAGCTGTCCCTCGAACTCTACGAGAAGCTGATGCGCGACCCGGCCATCGCCGGCTGGGGCGAGTTCGGCCTGGTCATCCAGGCCTACTCCAAGCGCTGCCTGCCGGTGCTGGTATGGCTGACCCTGCTCGGCCGCGAGCTTGGCGCACGCATCCCGCTGCGCCTGGTGAAGGGTGCCTACTGGGACAGCGAGATCAAGCAGTGCCAGGTGCAGGGCGCCGATGGCTACCCCGTCTACACCCGCAAGGAAGGCACCGACACTTCCTACCTGGCCTGCGCCCGCTACCTGCTCAGCGAGCACACCCGCGGGGTGATCTACCCGCAGTTCGCCAGCCACAACGCCCACACCGTGACCGCCATCCTCGCCCTGGCCGACGAAGCCAGGGCCGCCGGCGGCGAGGAGCGCGACTTCGAGTTCCAGCGCCTGCACGGCATGGGCGACGCGCTGTACGACACGGTGATCGAGAAGTACCGCCGCAACGTGCGCATCTACGCCCCGGTCGGCGCGCACAAGGACCTGCTGCCGTACCTGGTCCGCCGCCTGCTGGAGAACGGCGCCAACTCTTCCTTCGTGCACAAGCTGGTGGACCCGCGCGTGCCGGTGGAGACGCTGATCCAGCACCCGGTTACCCAACTGCGCCAGTTCAAGACGCTGGCCAACGACCGTATCCCTCTGCCCCAGGCGATCTTCGGCGCCGGGCGGAAAAACTCCCAGGGCATCAACATGAACATCCAGAACCAGTGGAACGAGCTGGAGCTCGCCTACAAGCCGCACCTGACCCGCCAGTGGCAAGCCGCGCCGATCGTCAACGGCGAGAAACTTTCCGGCCCGGCCCACGAAGTGCGTTGCCCGTACGACCTGGAGAGGCTGGTCGGCAGCGTCCAGTACGCGTCCGCCGAGCAGGCCGGCAAGGCCCTCGACGTGTTGCAGGCGGCCTGGCCGCGCTGGAGCGCCACCCCGGTGGACGAGCGTGCCGGCATCCTCGAGCGTCTCGCCGACCTGCTGGAAGCCCAGCGCGGCGAGCTGATGGCGCTGTGCACCCTGGAAGCCGGCAAGTCGTTGCAGGACGGTATCGACGAGATCCGCGAGGCGGTCGACTTCTGCCGTTACTACGCCCAGCAGGCCCGCCAGCGCCTGGTCCGCGAGGAATTGCGCGGCCCGACCGGCGAGCGCAACGAACTGTTCTACGAAGGCCGCGGCATCTTCGCCTGCGTCAGCCCGTGGAACTTCCCGCTGGCGATCTTCCTCGGCCAGATCAGTGCCGCGTTGGTAGCCGGCAACACCGTGCTGGCCAAGCCGGCCGAGCAGACCAGCCTGATCGCCGCGCGCACCGTCGAACTGATGTTCGAAGCCGGCCTGCCGAAGGACGTTATCGCCCTGCTGCCGGGCGACGGCGCCACCCTCGGCGGCGTGTTCTGCCGTGACGCGCGGGTCGCCGGGGTGGCCTTCACCGGCTCCACCGACACCGCCCGCATCATCAACCGCCAACTGGCCGAGAAGCCCGGCGCCATCGCCACCCTGATCGCCGAGACCGGCGGGCAGAACGCGATGATCGTCGATTCCACCGCTTTGCCGGAACAGGTGATCAAGGATGCGGTACAATCCGCGTTCACCAGCGCCGGCCAGCGCTGCTCCGCGCTGCGCGTGATGTACGTGCAGCAGGACATCGCCGAGCGGGTGATCGAGTTGCTCAAGGGCGCCATGGCCGAGCTGAAGGTCGGCCCGACCGACGTGCGCGTCAGCGACGTCGGCCCGGTGATCGATGCCGAGGCCAAGGCCGGCCTGGAGCAGCACATCGCCGCGCTGAAGGCCGCCGGCAAGCTGATCGCCGAGACCAAGGTGCCGGGCAACCTGAACGGTCACTTCGTCGCTCCCGTCGCGTTCGAGATCAGCGGCATCGACGAGCTGAAGAAAGAGAACTTCGGCCCGGTGCTGCACGTGGTGCGTTATGCCGCGCAGGACCTGGAAAAGGTCGTGCAGGCGATCAACGCCACCGGTTTCGGCCTGACCATGGGGGTCCATAGCCGCAACGAGGAAACCGCCCGCCGCATCGAAGAGCTGGCGCGGGTCGGCAACCTCTACATCAACCGCAACCAGATCGGCGCGGTGGTAGGCGTGCAACCGTTCGGCGGCCACGGGCTGTCCGGCACCGGTCCCAAGGCCGGCGGGCCGAACTACCTGCTGCGTTTCGTCAGCGAGCGCACCACGTCGGTGAACACCACCGCGGTGGGCGGCAACGCGTCGCTGCTGTCGCTGGCCGACGCCGAGTGATACTCCGTTCCCGGGCGCCTTGGCGCCCGGGTCGGTTTCCGGGGTTCGCCGTGGCGGACGCCGAGGGAAATGACCGCCGTTCCGGTGCGTGCCCGGAGCGGACCATAAAGGACGATTTTCCCTGCCCGACAGGGGAGGGATCGTGAGGCGTGGGCCTGTTCGGACTCGTTTGAGGCCACCCACGTTTCCGGCTTGCTCCGGCAAGCGCTCACGGAGTGACGCCACAAGCGCCATTCTGCCAACCAAGGGCCCGCTACCCGTTGCTTGCACACGCAAGGGCCCGGATAAAAACAAGCAATAGGGGAGTCCCTATGAGTGTCAATACGCCCACGCTGATCACCTTCGTGATCTACATCGCGGCCATGGTCCTGATCGGCCTGGCGGCATATCGCTCCACCAACAACTTCTCCGACTACATCCTCGGCGGCCGCAGCCTCGGCAGCTTCGTCACGGCGCTGTCCGCCGGCGCCTCCGACATGAGCGGCTGGCTGCTGATGGGCCTGCCCGGCGCGGTGTACCTGTCCGGCCTGTCCGAAAGCTGGATCGCCATCGGCCTGATCGTCGGCGCCTACCTCAACTGGCTGTTCGTCGCCGGCCGCCTGCGGGTGCAGACCGAGCACAACGGCAACGCGCTGACCCTGCCCGACTACTTCACCAACCGCTTCGAGGACAACAGCCGCCTGCTGCGGATCTTCTCGGCCCTGGTGATCCTGGTGTTCTTCACCATCTACTGCGCTTCCGGCATCGTCGCCGGTGCGCGCCTGTTCGAGAGCACCTTCGGCCTCTCCTACGAGACTGCGCTGTGGGCCGGCGCCGCGGCGACCATCGCCTACACCTTCATCGGCGGCTTCCTCGCGGTGAGCTGGACCGACACCGTGCAGGCCTCGCTGATGATCTTCGCGCTGATCCTCACCCCGGTGATCGTGATGCTCGCCACCGGCGGCGTCGAGCCGACCTTCACCGCCATCGAGCTGAAGGACGCGACCAGCTTCGACATGCTCAAGGGCGCCTCCTTCATCGGCGTGATCTCGCTGATGGCCTGGGGCCTGGGCTACTTCGGCCAGCCGCACATCCTGGCGCGCTTCATGGCCGCCGATTCGGTGAAATCGATCCCGGCCGCGCGCCGCATCTCCATGACCTGGATGATCCTCTGCCTCGGCGGCGCCGTGGCCGTGGGCTTCTTCGGCATCGCCTACTTCCAGGCGCATCCGGAGCAGGCCGGCGCGGTCAGCGACAACCCCGAGCGGGTGTTCATCGAGCTGGCCAAGATCCTGTTCAACCCGTGGGTCGCCGGCGTGCTGCTGTCCGCCATCCTCGCCGCGGTCATGAGCACCCTGAGCTGCCAGCTGCTGGTCTGCTCCTCGGCGCTCACCGAGGACTTCTACAAGGCCTTCCTGCGCAAGGGCGCCAGCCAGCTGGAACTGGTCTGGGTCGGTCGCGCCATGGTGCTGCTGGTGGCGGTGATCGCCATCTGGCTGGCCGCCAACCCGGAAAACCGTGTGCTCGGCCTGGTGTCCTATGCCTGGGCCGGCTTCGGCGCCGCCTTCGGCCCGCTGGTGCTGTTCTCCCTGCTGTGGAAGCGGATGACCCGCAACGGCGCGCTGGCCGGCATGATCGTCGGCGCGGCGACAGTGATCCTGTGGAAGAACCTGTTGGGCTGGACCGGCCTGTACGAGATCATCCCCGGCTTCCTCTTCGCCAGCGTCGCCATCGTCGTCTTCAGCCTGCTCGGCAAGGCGCCTTCGACGAGCATGCTCAAGCGCTTCGACGATGCGGAGCAGGAGTACCGCGAGGCGCACCAGGGTTCCGCCGCTCCGGTAACCCAGCGCTGATCGAGCCTGTGGGCGCGTGAAGCGCCCGCGCATGGAGACGGCCCGCCCCGCAAGGTGCGGGCCGTCGTTTTTTCCGGCGGCTGCTGCGCCTGGCCGCGCAGGACGGATAACGGCAGCCGCGTTGTTCCTGTCCCGCCGCGCCGCTCAGGCGTCCCGCTCCAGCCGGCAAGCGTGCCCCGACTGTCGTGCCTCCAGCCTCAGCCATTCGAAGAATGCCTTCACCGGCGGATGACGTTCCCGTCCGGGCACGCATAGCGCGCTGTAGCCGGCGCCGTCGACACTGATATCCGCTCTGTAGGGTTGCAGCAGGCCGCTGGCGACGCTTTCCGAAACCAGGATCGAACTGGCCAGCACCAGTCCCTGGCCGGCGATGGCCGCCTGCAGGGCATAGTGCTCCTCGTCGTACTGGCGGATCACCGGCTGGCCCTCCATCCAGTCTTCGCCGGCCTGCGCGCACCAGGCCTCCCAGCCGTGGGCGTAGAGCCTGGAGTTGTGCCAGCGCACGCTGATCAGGGTCGGCTGCCGTTCTCCGGCCAGGGCGACCTGGGCCGGCGAGCCATAGACCGCGAAGCATTCGTCGAACAGGCAGAGACCGTAGAAGTTCGGGTAGTCGTCGAGGCTGTAGCGGATCACCAGGTCGATGCTGGCGTCCTGGTGCAGGTCGAGGACTTCGCAGTTGGTGTCCAGGCGCAGGTTGATCTGCGGGTGCGCGGCGTAGAAGCGGCCGAGACGCGGCACCAGCCAGAGGGCGGCGAAGGCCGGGGTGGTGGAGACCGTCAGGTTGCCGCCGCTGCGCTGCGGACGCAGCGTGTCGACGCTCTGCGAAATTTCCAGCAGGGCCCCGTGCAGGCTGCGGAACAGCCTTTCGCCGCAGTCGGTCAGGCGCACTTGCCGTGGCAGGCGCTGGAACAGCGGAACGCCGAGCCAGGCTTCCAGCGAACGGATCTGGTGGGAAACCGCGGTTGGCGTTACCGCAAGCTCCTCGGCGGCGGCCTTGAAGCTCGACTGGCGGGCCGCCGATTCGAAGGTGCGCAACGCGGTCAGCGGCAGGGAAGCGAACATGGGAATCTCCATGGGTGAACTGAATTCACCCTGAACAACTATTGCTCATTTGTCGGGAACCCCCGCTGCCAATAATTTCTGGCTCCAGGCGAAGGGCCTTGAGGTCATTCGAGTCTAGCCGAATCCAAGGAGATACAGATGAGTAGAATTCTTGCAGTGCATGCCAGTCCGCGAGGCGAGCGCTCGCAGTCCCGGCGTCTCGCCGAGGTTTTCCTGGCCGCCTATCGCGAAGCCCATCCGCAGGCCCGCGTGGCTCGCCGCGAAGTCGGCCGGGTACCGCTTCCGGCGGTCACCGAGGCCTTCGTCGCCGCCGCCTTCCATCCCCAGCCGGAACAGCGTTCGCTGGCGATGCAGGCCGACCTGGCGCTGAGCGACCAACTGGTCGGCGAACTGTTCGACAGCGACCTGCTGGTGATCTCCACGCCGATGTACAACTTCAGCGTGCCCAGCGGCCTGAAGGCCTGGATCGACCAGATCGTGCGCCTCGGGGTGACCTTCGATTTCGTCCTCGACAATGGCGTCGCCCAGTACCGGCCGCTGCTGCGTGGCAAGCGTGCGCTGATCGTCACCAGTCGCGGTGGCCATGGCTTCGGCCCGGGCGGCGAGAACCAGGCGATGAACCACGCCGATCCCTGGTTGCGCACCGCGCTGGGTTTCATCGGCATCGACGAGGTCACGGTGGTCGCGGCGGAAGGCGAGGAATCCGGCGGCAGGTCCTTCGAGGACTCCTGCGCCGAGGCGGAACAGCGCCTGCTGGCGCTGGCGCAGTCGGCCTGAGGAGCCGCCATGGCCTGGTTCCATCTGCTGGTGGCGGCGGCCTTCGAGGTCGCCTTCGCCATGGGCATGAAGTTCTCCAACGGCTTCGGCAGGCTCTGGCCATCGCTGCTGACGGTGGTCGCGGCGATCGGCGGGATCTATTTCCTGACCCTGGCGCTGCGCGAGTTGCCGGTCAGCGTCGCCTATCCGATCTGGACCGCGATCGGTTCGCTGGGCACGGTGTTCCTCGGCGTCCTGCTGCTTGGCGAGAGCCTGACGGCGGTGAAGCTGATTTCTGTCGGGTTGATCGTCGCCGGGGTGGCCGGGCTCAAGTAAGCGATGCGGCATTTGGCCTACAATCGGCCGCGTTTCCGTTCCTTCGAGAGCAGCTATGCTGACCACCCTGGCGGTGTCCAACTACCGCACCCTGCGCGACCTGGTGATGCCGCTGCGGCGCCTGAACCTGATCACCGGCGCCAACGGCGCCGGCAAGTCCAACGTCTACCGGGCCTTGCGCCTGCTGGCGGACAGCGCGCGCGGCGAAGTGATCCCGTCGCTGGCGCGCGAGGGCGGCCTGCCATCGACCCTGTGGGCGGGACCGGAGGACATCAGCCGGGCCATGCGCAGTGGCGCCCAGCCGATTGAAGGCAGCGTGCGCCGGCAGTCGGTGAACCTGCGCCTGGGCTTCGCCGGGGAGGATTTCGGTTATTGCATCGACCTCGGCCTGCCGGAGCCAAGCCAGAGCAAGTTCGGTCTCGACCCGGTGATCAAGCGCGAAAGCATCTGGGCCGGCCCGTTCCTGCGCCCGGCCAATGTCCTGGTCGACCGTCGCGGGCCGTTGTTGCGCGCACGCGGCGGCGGCGGTCGCTGGGAAGTGGCGGCGCAGCACCTCGCCACCTTCGACAGTATGCTGGGCGCGGCGGTGGACCCGCGACAGGTGCCGGAACTGCTCGGCCTGCGCGAGCGGATCCGCTCCTGGCGCTTCTACGACCATTTCCGCAGCGACGCCGAGGCGCCGGCGCGGCGTCCGCAGATCGGCACCCATACACCGGTGCTGGGCGCCGACGGCGCCGACCTGGCGGCGGCCCTGCAGACCATCCGCGAGATCGGCGATGCGGCGGCGCTGGACGAAGCGGTGGACGATGCCTTTCCCGGCAGCCGCCTGTACATCGACAACCCGGGAGGGCGCTTCGAAGTGCTGATCGAGCAGCCCGGCCTGCTGCGGCCGCTGCGCACCGCGGAGCTGTCGGACGGCACCCTGCGCTACCTGCTGTGGATCGCCGCCCTGTTGTCGCCGCGGCCGCCGGCGCTGCTGGTGCTCAACGAACCGGAAACCAGCCTGCATCCCGACCTGCTGCCGGCCCTCGGGCGCCTGGTCGGCCAGGCCGCGCAGCACTCCCAGGTGCTGGTGGTGTCGCACGCCGCGCGGCTTGTCGCGACGCTCGAAGAACACCCGGAATGCCATTCGCTGGGGCTGGAGAAGGACTTCGGCGAGACCCGCATTCAGGGGCTGCGCGAGCTGGACCGGCCGGCCTGGTACTGGCCGGTGCGCTGAACCGCTACAGGCGGCCGATCTGTTGCGGCGACAACGGTACCTGGCAGCGGGTGGCGGTGCGTGGGTCGAGGTAGTCCCTGAGGAGCGGTGCCATGCCCTTGAGCACCTGCACTGGCAGGGCCGAGGTGAACTTGAACTGGCTCGACTCGCTGCCGTCGACGTAGGCGGTGAGGGTACCGAAGTGCCGCGGGCCGATGTAGAAGACGAAAGTGGCGGTGCGGTTCAGTGCCTTCGAACTGCGCACGTGGCCGCCGGCGCTGAAGGTCTGCAGGCGGTTGTCGCCGGTGCCGGTCTTGCCGCCCATCACCAGTGGCGCGCCGTCCGGACGGCTGAAGGTGCCTTGCAGGCGCCGCGCGGTGCCGGCGTCGACCACCTGGGACAGCGCGTTGCGCAGGGTGGCGGCGACCTCCGAGGTCATCACCCGCTGGCCGAGGGTGGCTTCCGGGGCGAAGCGCGTCTCGTAGGGCGTACCCAAGGCGAAGTCGAGGTGCTCCAGGCGCAGGGTCGGCATGCGCACGCCATCGTTGACGATGATCCCCATCAGTTCGGCCAGCGCCGCCGGGCGGTCGCCGGAGCTGCCCAGGGCGGTGGCGTAGGACGGCACCAGGTGATCGAAGGGATAGCCGAGTTTCTTCCATTGCTGGTGCAGGTCGAGGAAGGCCTCCACCTCCAGCAGGATGCGGATGCGCTTGTCGCGGGCGTTCTTGTGCCGCGACTTGAACAGCCAGCCGTAGACCTCCTTGCGCTCGGCGCCGCTGGCCGCCACCGCCTCGCCGAAGGTCGCCTGCGGCTGCTTCTGCAGATAGCCGAGCAGCCATAGCTCCAGCGGGTGCACGCGGGCGACGTAGCCCTGGTCGTTGAGGTTGAACTTGCCCGGGCCGTAGCGCTCGTACAGCTCGGCGGCGCGCTTGTCGGTCAGGCTGCCGCGGGGCAGGCGTTCGCGGAGGAAGGCGCTGAAGCTCGCCAGGTCGGCCTGTGGCTGCAGGTAGCGGTGGATCGCGGCCAGCCGCACCGGCCAGGGACGCAGGCCGTCGAGGAAGGTCTCCAGGCGCTGGTTGGCGTCCTTGTCGCGGTACTTGACCCAGAAGCGGCGCAGGTAGACCTGGCTTTCCTTGTCGACGAAACGGTCGAGGTAGTCGGCGCGGCGCGGGTCCTTGTCGTCGGCCAGCAACTGCACCTTGCTCCCGGCGTTCTGGTAGATATCGTGGCGGATCAGGTCGCGCAGCAGGCGCACGAAGGGCAGGTTGATCGATTCGCGCAGGGCTTCCAGCAGCATCGGCCGGCGGCCGTTGTCTTCCTTGCGGAAGTTGTTGAAGGTGTGCAGCCCGCCGCCGGTGAAGAAGCTCTCGTAGGGGCTGGCCGAATAGCGCCGTTCCATGGCCGCCTGGAGCATCGCGGAAAGATCGCGGTCGCGGCTGGCGACCAGGTAGTCGATGCCCCAGCGGAGGATGAAATCGAGCGGCTCCACTTCCACCTTGCGCAGCTCGGCGACGCTCATGCCGCCATAGTCGCGGTGGATCTGCGCGACGGTCTCCAGGTAGCTGGCCAGCACCCGTAGCTTGGCGGTGGAGCCCAGCTCCAGCTTGCTGCCTTCGTTGATGTCGAAGGGCTGGTCGGTGTTGTCGGTCTGCACCCGCACCTGGTTGCCGCTCGGCGTACGTTCGAACAGGGTGAAGCTGTAGCGTACCGAGCGGGTCGAGGTCGGGGTCAGCAGGCGTTCGCCGATCAGCCCGAGCTGGGCGGCGTAGTCCGGGTCGGCGAGTTTCTGCAAGTAGGCGGTGACGCTTTCCTGCAACTCGTGCTGGAGGGTGGTATTGGCCCGCAGGTCGAGACGGTCGAGGTCGTACAGTGGCACGCCGAGCATCCCGGCCAGGCGGGTGCGAGCCAGGGTCACGCCCTTGTTGGTCGGCAGCGGTTGCACCGTCGGCTGGCTGCGTGGGTCGCGGAACGCCAGCTTCTGCGCCAGCGCCGCATCGCGTAACGGCGCCTCGATGACGCCGGCCTGGGTCAGGACCCGCAGGTGGCTGTCGGTCATCCGGTCCAACTCGTCGCGGCCGCGCGGCGCCAGATAGAAGGAAGGCCGGCGGTGGGCGATCATCAGCGCCAGCACCTGGCGCAGGGCCAGGCCCTGGGCGGCGAGTCCGGCCTTGCCGTCGAGGGCCTCGCCGACCTGCCGGTAGTCGGCGCCGTACCAGACCCACAGGCCATCGGCCAGGCCGGTGACCTCGCCGTAGCCCGGCGCCGCCGACAGCGGCACCGAGTTGAGGTAGGTGAGCACGATGTCCTGGCGCGCGGCGAAGTTGGCCGGGCCTTCGCGATAGCTGCGTACGCTGGCCGAGAGCATCTGCCGCAGCTTGTCGCCGATGCTGCCGGTGCGCCCTTCGGCAGAGTGGCGGTATTTCTCGATCTGGGTCGCCAGGGTGCTGCCGCCGGAGGAATGCGTGCTGAAGCCGAGCATCTTGCCGACCTGCGACAGCGCCGCCTGGGTGAAGCGACCCCAGTCCACCGCCGGGTTTAGGTAGGGGCGTTCGTGATCGAGCAGGTCGCGGTTCTCGATGAACAGCAGGCTCTGCACCGCCAGCGGCGGCAGGCTGGCGAAGTTCGCGTAGCGCCTTTGCGGATAGCGGAAGTCGTAGATCGGCACGCCGCGGCAATCGGCGATGTCCAGCCCGGCCTGGGCCTTTTCCGCGTAGGGCGGGAACAGCCGGTGTTCGGCGTAGCGCATCAGCGCCGGGGAGAAGTGCGCCTGGCGGGTGATGGCGTAGTCGCGGTCGTACAGGCGCTGCATGAACGAAGGCAGCAACTGGTAGCCGAGGCGGCGGTCGAAGGGGCCGTCCGCCGGGAACAGGATGGCCTCGCTGGGACCCTGGCGCACCTCGTAGTCCAGGGTCGCGGCGTAGCGTGCCAGCTCGCGTGCCTGCAACCGCGAGGTGTGCGCTTCGTGAAGGACCACGATGCCTACCGCGGCGAGGATCGGCAAGGCGAAGCCGATCAGCATCAGGCGTTGGCGGAGACGGCTTTTTCGAGGAGAAGCGGAGGCAGGGAGACTGCAGGGTTGCAGCTCGGAAGGGTCGTTCGTGGATCGTTCTGATGCACCCATGCTCGCACCGCCTGTAGCTGCGCAATTCATCCGCACCTGGGGGGAAGTCTAGTTGTCCCGCTGCAACCCTGCTGTCATTCGTGCAAGGAAAATCTCCCCGGCGGCAATCGGACGACCGAGGATTGGAGCGGCGTGGCGCAGGGGTTAGAGTGTCTGTCTGAGTTCCTTGTGTTTCGGGTCCGGAATGTCGATGCGCACACTTTTCCCCCTTCTCGTCGGTGTCGTCCTGGCGGGTTTCTCCGGCCTCGCGGCGCAGGCCGCGCCGGCGCCCTTCTACAAATGGCAGAGCAAGCTCGACGGCCAGGTCGCCTGCATGCAGACCTCGCCGGGAGACGGCTGGGTCAGGCTCGACGGCCCCTACCGCGACCTCCGCTGCCGCGAACCCCTGCGCTGACCCCATGGAGCGCAGCCGACGGCTCGAGCGCAGCTGGCGCGGCAATGCCGAGGCCTGGGCCCGCGCCGTGCGCGAGGGACGCCTGGAAAGCCGCCGCCTGGCCACCGACGACGCGATTCTCCAGGCGCTGCGCCAGCGCGCGCCGCGGCGCCTGCTGGATATCGGCTGCGGCGAGGGCTGGCTGTGCCGGGCGCTGGCCGGCGAGGTCGGCGAATGCGTCGGCATCGACGCCTCGCCGGAACTGATCGAACTCGCCCGCGCGGCGGGCGGCGGTAGCTTCCGGCGCCTGGCCTACCGCGAGCTGGATGCGGCCTCGGGGCTCGGTCGTTTCGACGCCCTGGTGTGCAATTTCTCCCTGCTCGACGAAGACCTTGCCGGTTGCCTGGCGGCCTGGCCGGCTCTGTTGGAAAGCGGCGGCGAGTTGCTGATCCAGACCCTGCATCCCTGGGCCGCCGGCGGCGAAGACTACCGCGACGGCTGGCGCGAGGAGCGCTTCGACGGCTTCGGCGAAGGCTTCCGCGACAGCATGCCCTGGTATTTCCGCACCCTGGAGTCCTGGCTGGCGCTGCTCGACGGCAGCGGCTGGCGCCTGCGGGGTCTGAGCGAAACCGTCCATCCCCGGCTCGGCAGGCCGCTGTCCCTGTTGCTGCGGGCAGGACTCGCCGAGTGAAACCTTTCAGCCCCGCAATGGGCGTTGCAGAGCGCTTACGCCTTTGGTCCAGTTGCCCTGTCGCGGGGCATGACGGCCTCGAAATCTTGTGTAAAACTCCGGCCCGACCTCAGTTGTAGTCGACTCCCGCAATGCCCACGTTCGCTCCACGAGAGCGGACAGCCTCTTCCGGTGTGCAGTCCTGGAACCTATGACGCCCCGTCGTCGCCCGCTGTGCGGTATCGCGCAGGGGCCGCGCCGTTGGTGAAATCCGTTTCCCTACCCCGACCGTACGAGCGAGTCCGCAACTGATCTATCTCAATAACAAAATGAGGTTGTTCCCATGTCGTCTGTCGGCGAACAGAAGGTTCAAGACGGCTCCCTGAAGCGCGAGCTCGGTGAGCGACACATCCGCCTGATGGCGCTCGGCGCCTGTATCGGCGTCGGCCTGTTCCTGGGCTCGGCGAAGGCCATCCAGATGGCAGGCCCGGCCATCATGATCTCCTACATCCTCGGCGGCCTGGCGATCCTGGTGATCATGCGCGCCCTCGGCGAGATGGCGGTACACAATCCGGTGGCCGGTTCCTTCAGCCAGTATGCCAAGGATTACCTGGGCCCGCTGGCGGGCTTCATCACCGGCTGGAACTACTGGTTCCTCTGGCTGGTGACCTGTGTCGCCGAGATCACCGCCGTCGCCGTCTACATGGGCATCTGGTTCCCCGACGTGCCGCGCTGGATCTGGGCCCTGGCGGCCCTGGCGAGCATGGGCACGATCAACCTCATCGCGGTGCGCGCCTTCGGCGAGTTCGAGTTCTGGTTCGCCCTGATCAAGATCGTCACCATCCTGGCGATGGTGGTGGTCGGCATCGGCATGATCGCCTTCGGCTTCGGCAACGACGGCATCGCCACCGGCATCTCCAACCTCTGGGCCCACGGCGGCTTCATGCCCAATGGCATCCAGGGCGTGCTGATGTCGCTGCAGATGGTGATGTTCGCCTACCTCGGGGTGGAAATGATCGGCCTCACCGCCGGCGAAGCGCGTAACCCGACCAAGACCATTCCCAGCGCGATCAACTCGGTGTTCTGGCGCATCCTGCTGTTCTATGTCGGCTCGTTGTTCGTGATCATGTCGCTCTATCCGTGGAGCGAGATCGGCACCCAGGGCAGCCCCTTCGTGATGACCTTCGAGCGCATGGGCATCAAGACCGCCGCCGGGATCATCAACTTCGTGGTGATCACCGCCGCACTGTCGTCCTGCAATGGCGGCATCTTCAGTACCGGGCGCATGCTCTACAGCCTGGCCCAGCATCGCCAGGCCCCGGCCTTCTTCGGCAAGGCCTCGCGCAGCGGCGTACCGCGCCGGGCGCTGATCCTGTCGATCCTGGCGCTGCTGCTGGGCGTGTTGCTGAACTACCTGGTGCCGGAGAAGGTATTCGTCTGGGTGACTTCCATCGCCACCTTCGGCGCGATCTGGACCTGGGCGATGATCCTGCTGGCCCAGTTGCGCTTCCGCAAGACGCTCAGCCCGGCCGAGTGCGACAAGCTGCAATACCGCATGTGGCTGTACCCGCTCAGTTCCTACCTGGCGCTGGCGTTCCTGGTGATGGTGGTGGTGCTGATGGCCTTCTTCGAGGACACCCGCATCGCCCTCTACATCGGCCCGCCGTTCATCCTGCTGCTGACCGTCCTGTACTACGCCTTCAACCTGGCGCCGAAGGAGCCTGCCGGCGCCGGCGCGGTAAGCCGCGCGGCGTCCTGAGCGGTGTAGCGCCGGAAAGGAAGAAGGGCCTCGGACGAGGCCCTTTTTTCGTTGCGCCGATATCCGGCCCGGTGCGGCGGATAACGCCGTTGGCGTTATTCGCCCTACCCAGGCTGGGGCATCAGCCCGCCAGCATGCTCAGCATCACCGCCGCCAGCAGGCCGACGTACACCCGTGCATGCAGCGCATCGGGAATCCGCCCGATCAGCGGGGTCGCCAGGCGGATGCCGAGCCAGCCGCCGCCGGCCAGGGTGGCGAAGGCCAGCAGGTCGATGTAGCCGACGAAGCCTCGGCCCAGGCCTTGCTCCTGGTAGCCGGCCAGGACCAGGTAGGTAAGGGTGCCGCCAAGAGCCACCGGCAGGCTCAGCGGGTTGGCCATGGAGGTCGCCTGGGTCATGCTCAGCCCGCAGCGACGCAGCAGCGGTACGGTCATCACGCTGCCTCCGACGCCGAGGAAGGTGGCGATCGCACCGATCAGCGTTCCGCCCAGGCGCGTCTCGCCGACACCCAGCGGCCGCGCCTGGCGCTCCTCGGCGCGGCTGAGGAAGCCGCGGCGCAACAGGCAGTCGAGGATGGTGATGGCGAGGTAGGCGACGAAGGCCAGGCGGATGAAGTCGCCGCTGGCCAGGCCGACCAGCGCCGCGCCGAGCACCGCGCCGACACCGATGTACGCGCCCAGCGGCCAGACATAGGCGCGCAGCAGGCTGCCGGCGCGCCGGTGGCGATAGGTGGCGAGGGCGGCGTTGACGATCATCACGCAGGTCGAGGTGGCCACCGCGACCTGCATGGCCGCCTGGGCCAGCGGGTCGTCGGCGGCGCGACCGAGTTGCAGCAGGTGATAGAGCAGCGGCACCACCACGAAGCCGCCGCCAAAGCCGAACAACACGGCGCTGACCCCGGTGAGGCAGCCGCAGAGAAAGAGCAGGAGATAGAACATGGCGGGTTTCCGGAACGAGAGCGGAAGGCCAGCTTAGGTGTCCCGGGATTGGCCCGCTTCGCGAGGTTGGCCAATACTATTCGTGTTTCGGCCAGGTGCTTCGACCATGCGCAACGCTTCCATCGAGCAGTACGACGCCACGCCCCGGGCCGTGGTGGCCATGGGTACCGACTATCCCGACGGCTACCTGCTGCCGCGCCATCGGCACCGTCGCGCGCAATTGCTGTACGGTGCCAGCGGAGTGATGCAGGTGCGTACCGGCGACGCCGGCTGGGTGGTGCCGCCACAGCGCGCGGTGTGGATTCCGCCGGGCGTCGAGCACGAGGTGCGAATGCTCGGGGTGAGCACCCGCAGCCTGTACATCGAGCCCGGCAGCGCCACGGCGATGCCGGCGCACTGCCAGGTGCTGGCGGTGTCGCCGTTGCTGCGGCAACTGTTGCTGGCGGCGGTGGACATGCCCCTGGAATACGACACCGAAGGTCGTGACGGCGCGCTGGCGACGCTGTTGCTCCATGAGCTGGCGGCGGCCGAGACGCTGCCGCTGCACGTGCCCTTGCCGCCCGAGCCGCGCTGGCTGGCGCTTTGCGAGGCGTTCCTCGTCGAGCCCGACATCTGCGCCAGCGCCGAGCGCTGGGCCGGGCTGCTGCATACCAGCCTGCGCAGTTTCAACCGCACCTTCCGTCGCTACACCGGCCTCAGCTTCGGGGCCTGGAAGCAACGCGCCTGCGTGGTGCAGGCACTGGCGCGGCTGGCCGGCGGCGAAACGGTCACTGCCATCGCCCTGGACTGCGGCTACCAGAGCCCGGCAGCCTTCTCGACCATGTTCCGCCGGGTCCTCGGCCAGCCGCCCAGCGCCTTCCAGGCGGGCGCGCTCAGATCGCCAGGAGGTCCATGAAGCGGTTCACCGGCGTGGCTTCCAGCGACGCCTGGTGGCTGCACAGGTCGAAGATCCTCTGGCAGCGCTGCGGCGGGAAGCGCGTGGCCAGGTTGGCCTTGAACTTCTCCTGCAGCAGCGGAATGCCTTCGGCGCGCCGGCGGCGATGGCCGAGCGGGTACTCCACGGCGACCTGGCCGGTGCTGCTGCCGTCGTCGAAGAACACTTCCAGGGCGTTGGCGATGGAGCGCTTGTCCGCCTCCAGGTATTCACGGCTGTAGCGCGGCTCCTCGACGATCTCCATTTTCTCGCGCAAGCGGTCGATCAGCGGGTGGGCGGCGTGGAAGGCGTCCTCGTAGTGCTCGGCCACCAGGTCGCCGAAGATCAGCGGCACGGCGGTCATGTACTGCAGGCAATGGTCGCGGTCGGCGGGGTTGGCCAGCGGGCCGACCTTGGAAATGATGCGGATCGCCGACTCGTGGGTGGTGATGACGATGCGGCTGATCCGTTGCAGGCGGTCCTTCACCAGCGGATGCAGGCGCACGGCGGCCTCGGCGGCGGTCTGCGCGTGGAATTCGGCGGGGAAGCTGATCTTGAACAGCACGTTTTCCATCACGTAGCTGCCGTAGCCCTGGGGGAAGCTGAAGCGCCGCTTGTTCTCGGGCTTGGTCGCCAGGTCCTTGCTGGTGTGGCTGAACAGGACATCGTAGAAACCCCACTGCGGCGCGCTGAGCACGCCGGGGATGCCCATCTCGCCGCGCAAGGCGATGTCCGCCAGGCGTACGCCGCGGCTCGTCGCGTCGCCAGCGGCCCAGGACTTGCGCGAGCCGGCGTTCGGTGCGTGACGGTAGGTGCGCAGGGCCTGGCCGTCGACGAAGGCGTGGGAGAGGGCGGCCAGCAGTTGCTCGCGGTCGGCCCCCATCAGCTTGGCGCAGACGGCGGTGGACGCGACCTTGACCAGCAGCACATGGTCGAGGCCGACGCGATTGAACGAGTTCTCCAGGGCGATCACGCCCTGGATCTCGTGGGCCATGATCATCGCTTCCAGTACCTGGCGCATGCTCAGCGGCGCTTCGCCGTTGGCCAGGCGTTTCTGCGAGAGGTGGTCGGCGACGGCGAGGATGCCGCCGAGGTTGTCCGAGGGATGGCCCCACTCGGCGGCCAGCCAGGTGTCGTTGTAGTCCAGCCAGCGGACGATGCAGCCGATGTCCCAGGCGGCCTTGACCGGGTCGAGCCGGAAGGAGGTGCCCGGCACCCGCGCGCCGTGCGGGACCAGGGTGCCCTCGACCAGCGGGCCGAGGTGCTTGGTGCATTCCGGGAAGCGCAGCGCCAGCAGGCCGCAGCCGAGGGTATCCATCAGGCAGTTGCGGGCGGTGTCCAGGGCCTCCGCGGAATCGATGCGGTAGTCCAGCACGTAGTCGGCGATGTCCTGCAGGACGGCGTCGTAGTCGGGACGTTGGTTGAGATCGACGTTGGCACTCATCGCGTACTCCAGTGGTTCGTAAGTGGTGGGTTTCCTCTCGGGTCAGGCTGGTTCGGGGATGGTTTTTCTTGTCGTGGCTGCAAGACGCCCCGGCCTTTCGCGGTGGCGGAAGGCCGGAGTAAGGATAGGTCGGTTCAGAAGGCCTCGCCGGGTACGCGCACCCAGCCTTCCATGAGGATTCGCGCGCTGCGGCTCATGATCGCCTTGGTCACCGTCCATTCGCCGTTCGCCTGGCTGGCCTCGGCGCCCACTCGCAGGGTGCCGGAGGGATGGCCGAAGCGTACCGCGCTGCGTTCGCCGCCGCCGGCGGCGAGGTTCACCAGGGTGCCGGGAATGGCCGCGGCGGTGCCGATGGCCACCGCCGCGGTACCCATCATCGCGTGGTGCAGCTTGCCCATGGACAGCGCGCGGACCAGCAGGTCGATATCGCCGGCCGCCACCAGCTTGCCGCTGGCGGTGCGGTAGTCGCGGGGCGGGGCGACGAAGGCGATCTTCGGCGTGTGCTGGCGGGTCGCGGCTTCCTCGGGGGTCTTGATCAGGCCCATGCGCAGGGCGCCGGCGACGCGGATCCGTTCGAAGCGCGCCAGTTGCTGCGGGTCGCCGTTGATCTCTTCGCGCAGCTCGGTGCCGCGGTAGCCGATCTCCTCGGCATTGACGAACACCGTGGGAATCCCGGCGTTGATCATGGTCGCCTTGAAGGTGCCGACCCCCGGCACCTCCAGGTCGTCCACCAGGTTGCCGGTGGGGAACATGGCGCCGCCGTCCTCGCCGTCGTCGGACGGGTCGAGGAATTCCAGCACGATCTCGGCCGCCGGGAAGGTCACTCCGTCCAGCTCGAAGTCGCCGGTTTCCTGGACTTGGCCGCCGCTCACCGGCACGTGGGCGATGATGGTCTTGCCGATATTGGCCTGCCAGATGCGTACCTCGCAGATGCCGTCTTCCGGTATCCGCGCCGGATCCACCAGCCCGGCGTGCAGGGCGAAGGCGCCGGCCCCGGTGGAGAGGTTGCCGCAGTTGCCGCTCCAGTCGACGAAGGGCTTGTCGATGGAGACCTGGCCGTAGAGGTAGTCGACGTCATGGCCCGGCTGGCTGCTCTTCGAGAGGATCACGCACTTGCTGGTGCTGGAGGTGGCGCCGCCCATCCCGTCGATGTGCGCGGCATAGGGGTCGGGACTGCCGATCACCCGCATGAACAGCCGGTCGCGCGCCTCGCCGGGGACCCGGCAGGATTCCGGCAGGTCTTCCAGGCGGAAGAACACGCCCTTGCTGGTGCCGCCGCGCAGGTAGGTGGCGGGGATGCGGATCTGGGGTGGGTGGGCCATGCGTCGTCGTCCTCGGCAATCGAATTCAGGGGCAGCGGATGCGTTCGACAGCCGCTGCCGGTCGTCGGCGGATGACGCTACGCGTCGCCCGTCCTACCAGGGTGTTTCGCCGGCGCCATCAGGCGCCGGCCGCCTCCAGGAAGTCCTGGGCGAAGCGTTGCAGTACGCCGCCGGCTTCGTAGATGGAGACTTCCTCGTCGCTGTCCAGGCGGCAGGTCACCGGCACTTCGAGCCGCTCCCCGTCGCGCCGGTGGATGACCAGGGTCAGGTCGGCGCGCGGCCGGCGAGCGCCGAGCACGTCGAAGGTCTCGCTGCCGTCGATCCCCAGGGTCAGGCGGGTGGTACCCGGCTTGAACTCCAGCGGCAGCACGCCCATGCCGATCAGGTTGGTGCGGTGGATGCGCTCGAAGCCCTCGGCGACGATCGCCTCCACCCCGGCCAGGCGCACGCCCTTGGCCGCCCAGTCGCGCGAAGAACCCTGCCCGTAGTCGGCGCCGGCGACGATGATCAGCGGCTGCTTGCGCTCCATGTAGGTCTCGATGGCTTCCCACATGCGCATCACCTTGCCTTCCGGCTCGACCCGCGCCAGCGAACCCTGCTTCACGCTGCCGTCGGCGTTGCGCACCATCTCGTTGAACAGCTTCGGGTTGGCGAAGGTCGCGCGTTGCGCGGTGAGGTGGTCGCCGCGGTGGGTGGCGTAGGAGTTGAAGTCCTCCTCGGGCAGGCCCATTTTCGCCAGGTATTCGCCTGCCGCGCTGTCGGCGAGGATCGCGTTGGACGGCGACAGGTGGTCGGTGGTGATGTTGTCCGGCAGCACCGCCAGCGGGCGCATGCCGCGCAGGGTGCGTTCGCCGGCGAGGGCGCCTTCCCAGTACGGCGGGCGGCGGATGTAGGTGCTCGTCGGGCGCCAGGCGTAGAGCGGGTCGACCTTCTCGCGCTCGCCGTGGGTGATGTCGAACATCGGGATGTAGACCTGGCGGAACTGCTCGGGCTTCACCGCCGCCCTGACCACCGCGTCGATCTCCTCGTCGCTCGGCCAGAGGTCCTTCAGGCGGATCTCCTTGCCGTCCACCACGCCGAGCACGTCGCGCTCGATGTCGAAGCGGATGGTCCCGGCGATGGCGTAGGCCACCACCAGCGGCGGCGAGGCGAGGAAGGCCTGCTTGGCGTAGGGGTGGATGCGCCCGTCGAAGTTGCGGTTGCCGGAGAGCACCGCGGTGGCGTACAGGTCGCGCTCGACGATCTCCTGCTGGATCGCCGGGTCGAGGGCGCCGGACATGCCGTTGCAAGACGTGCAGGCGTAGGCCACCACGCCGAAGCCGAGGGCTTCCAGGTGCGGCAGCAGGCCGGCTTCGCGCAGGTATTCGGTGACCACCTTGGAGCCGGGTGCCAGCGAGGTCTTCACCCATGGCTTGCGGACCAGGCCGAGGCGGTCGGCGTTGCGCGCCAGCAGGCCGGCGGCGATCACGTTGCGCGGGTTGCTGGTGTTGGTGCAACTGGTGATCGCGGCGATGATCACCGCGCCGTCCGGCATCAGGCCCTCGGCTTCCTCGGCGCGGGCCCGCTCGAGGTTGCCGGCGATGCCTTTCGCCGCCAGTTCGCTGGTGGCGACCCTGGCGTGCGGATTGGACGGGCCGGCCATGTTGCGCACCACGCTGGACAGGTCGAACTTCAGTACCCGCTCGTACTCGGCGTCGACCAGGCTGTCGGCCCAGAGTCCGGCGGTGCGCGCATAGGCCTCCACCAGGGCGACCTGCTCGTCGTCGCGGCCGGTGAGGCGCAGGTAGTCGATGGTCTGCTGGTCGATGGCGAACATCGCCGCAGTGGCGCCGTATTCCGGAGCCATGTTGGAGATGGTCGCGCGGTCGCCGAGGGTCAGGCTGGAGGCGCCTTCGCCGTAGAACTCCAGGTAGGCGCCGACCACCTTCTGCTTGCGCAGGAACTCGGTCAGGGCCAGCACCACGTCGGTGGCGGTGATGCCCGGCTGGCGACGGCCGCTCAGCTCGACGCCGACGATGTCCGGCAGGCGCATCCAGGAGGCGCGGCCGAGCATCACGTTTTCCGCTTCCAGGCCGCCGACGCCGATGGCGATCACGCCCAGGGCGTCGACGTGCGGGGTATGGCTGTCGGTGCCCACGCAGGTATCGGGGAAGGCCACGCCGTCGCGCGCCTGGATCACCGGCGACATTTTCTCCAGGTTGATCTGGTGCATGATGCCGTTGCCCGGCGGGATCACGTCGACGTTGCGGAAGGCCTGCTTGGTCCAGTCGATGAAGTGGAAGCGGTCCTCGTTGCGGCGGTCCTCGATGGCGCGGTTCTTGGCGAAGGCCTCGGGGTCGTAGCCGCCGCATTCCACCGCCAGCGAGTGGTCGACGATCAGTTGCACCGGCACCACCGGGTTGACCTGGGCCGGGTCGCCGCCCTTGTCGGCGATGGCGTCGCGCAGGCCGGCGAGGTCGACCAGCGCGGTCTGCCCGAGGATGTCATGGCAGACCACCCGCGCCGGGTACCAGGGGAAGTCGAGGTCGCGCTTGCGCTCGACCAGTTGGCGCAGCGAAGCCTCCAGGGTCGCCGGGTCGCAGCGGCGCACCAGGTTCTCGGCGAGCACGCGGGAGGTATAGGGCAGCTTGGCGTAGGCACCGGGCTGGATGGCCTCGACCGCCTCGCGGGCGTCGAAGTAGTCCAGGCGGGTGCCGGGGAGCGGTTTGCGGTGTGCGCTGTTCATGGCTCGGACTCAATCACGGGGTGTTCGGAAGCGTGTCGCTCGCGCCGTGGCGCAGCCCACGCCGGCCTTTCGAATTCTGGGTGCGGCAACCGTCCGGCGCGCTCGTGTTCGGCGCGCCGGACGGCATGGATCAGCGTTGCTCCAGCGGCACGAACGCGCGCTGCTCGACGCCGGTGTACTCGGCGCTCGGGCGGATGATGCGGTTGTTGGCGCGCTGTTCGAAGACGTGGGCGGTCCAGCCGCTGGTCCGCGAGCAGACGAAGATCGGCGTGAACAGCTTGGTCGGGATGCCCATGAAGTGATACGCCGAGGCGTGGTAGAAGTCGGCATTGGGGAACAGCTTCTTCTGCTCCCACATAGTCTTGTCGATGGCCTCGGAAACCGCGAACAGGACCTTGTCGCCGACCTCGTCGGCGAGCTGCTTCGACCAACCCTTGATCACTTCGTTGCGCGGGTCGGAATCCTTGTAGATGGCATGCCCGAAGCCCATGATCTTGTCCTTGCGCTCGAGCATCTTCAGCAGCTCGGCGGTGGCTTCCTGCGGCGAAGAGAAGCGTTCGATCAGTTCCATCGCCGCCTCGTTGGCGCCGCCGTGCAGCGGGCCGCGCAGCGAGCCGATGGCGCCGGTGACGCAGGAGTACAGGTCGGACAGGGTCGAGGCGCAAACCCGCGCGGTGAAGGTGGATGCGTTGAACTCATGCTCGGCGTAGAGGATCAGCGAGACGTTCATCACCTTCACGTGCAGCTCGCTGGGCTTCCTGCCGTGGAGCAGGGCGAGGAAGTGCCCGCCGATGGTCGGCTCGTCGCTGTTGCAGTCGATGCGCTGGCCTTCGTGGGTGAAGCGGTACCAGTAGGTCATGATCGCCGGGAAGGCGGCGAGCAGGCGGTCGGCGACGTCGCGCTGCTGGTCGAAGCTCAGCTCCGGTTCCAGGGTGCCGAGGACCGAGGCGCCGGTGCGCATCACGTCCATCGGGTGGGCGTCCTTGGGAATCCGTTCGAGAACTTCCTTCAGCGCCTGCGGCAGGTCGCGCTGGCCCTGGAGCTTCTTCAGGTAGGCGTCGAGCTGTTGCTTGTTCGGCAGTTCGCCGTAGAGCAGCAGGTAGGCGACCTCCTCGAAGATCGCCGCCGCCGCCAGGTCGCGGACGTCGTAGCCACGGTAGGTCAGGCCGGCGCCTTCCTGGCCGACGGTGGACAGGGCTGTCTGGCCGGCCACCTGGCCACGCAGGCCGGCGCCACTCAGTACTTTTGCTTCAGCCATTGCTCTCTCCTTTCTTGAATTTTTTCTGGATGCTGCAACTCGGTTTCACGGGGTTCGCGGACCGGCGCTCAGGCGCACGCCGGGCTCGATGCTCAGGCGTTCTTCTTCTGCGCGAAGAGCGCGTCGAGCTTCTGCTCGAAGCTGTGGTAATCGATGCGATCGTACAGCTCCATGCGGGTTTGCATGGTATCGATCACGTTCTTCTGGGTGCCGTCGCGACGGATCGCGGTGTAGACGTTCTCCGCCGCCTTGTTCATGGCGCGGAAGGCCGACAGCGGGTAGAGCACCAGGGACACGTCGGCGGAGGCCAGTTCGTCGGTGGTGAACAGCGGGGTGGCGCCGAACTCGGTGATGTTGGCCAGCACCGGCACCTTCACCGCGGCGGCGAACTCCTTGTACATGGCCAGTTCGGTCATGGCTTCCGGGAAGATCATGTCGGCGCCGGCCTCGACGCAGGCGCAGGCGCGGTCGATGGCGGCCTGCAGGCCTTCCACGGCCAGCGCGTCGGTGCGCGCCATGATCACGAAGGAGTCGTCGTTGCGGGCATCGACGGCGGCCTTGATGCGGTCGACCATCTCCTGCTGCGAGACGATCTCCTTGTTCGGCCGATGGCCGCAGCGCTTGGCGCCGACCTGGTCCTCGATATGCATCGCGGCGGCGCCGAACTTGATCATCGACTTCACCGTGCGGGCGACGTTGAACGCCGAGGAGCCGAAGCCGGTGTCGACGTCCACCAGCAGCGGCAGGTCGCAGACGTCGGTGATCCGGCGCACGTCGGTGAGCACGTCGTCGAGGCCGCTGATGCCCAGGTCCGGCAGGCCCAGGGAACCGGCAGCGACGCCGCCGCCGGACAGGTAGATGGCCTTGAAGCCGGCGCGCTTGGCCAGCAGGGCGTGGTTGGCGTTGATGGTGCCGACCACCTGCAGCGGGTGCTCGGTGGCCACGGCTTCGCGGAAGCGCTGGCCGGGGGTAAGGGACGTCTGGCTCATCACGGACCTCTTAGACGGTGGAGGAAGCGGAGGCGAGCTTCGCCGGCTGGGGTTCCAGCTGGCGCTCGATATTGCGGCGCGACGCACTGATGTGGCGGCGCATCAGCAGCTCGGCCAGTTCGCCGTCACGGTCGGCGATGGCGTCGAGAATGCGGTGGTGTTCGGCGAAGGCCTGGCGCGGCCGGTTCGGTGTGGTCGAGTACTGGATGCGGTACATCCGCACCAGTTGGTAGAGCTCGCCGCAGAGCATGCGGGTGAGGGTGGCGTTGCCGCTGCCCTGGATGATCCGGTAGTGGAAGTCGTAGTCGCCTTCCTGCTGGTAATAGCCGCGCCCGGCCTGGAACGCCTCGTCGCGCTCGTGGGTGTCGAGCACCCGGCGCAGTTCGTCGATCTCGGCCTGGCTCATGCGCTCGGCGGCCAGTCGGCAGGCCATGCCTTCCAGGGACTCGCGGATCTCGTAGAGTTCGATCAGCTCGGCGTGGCTCAGCGACACCACCCGCGCCCCGACATGCGGCACCCGCACCAGCAGGCGCAGGCCTTCCAGGCGGTGGATCGCCTCGCGCAGCGGGCCGCGGCTGATGCCGTAGGTGCGCGCCAGCTCCGGCTCGGAGATCTTGCTGCCCGGCGCGATCTCGCCGCTGACGATGGCGCTCTGGATCTTGCGGAAGACGTGTTCCGACAAGGTCTCGCCGTCGTCATGGGCAATTTCGAGAGGGGGCGGGTTCTGGGTCATGGTACTGGCTGTCTGGGTCGATGTGTCGACAATGTTTGCGAAAGCTACCGCCTGGATTGCGTGGGGTCAATCATTCGTCGCTTGATTGTCGACAATCGTCTAATGCATCGCTGGTCTATGCTTTCCCCTCCAGCCGCTGTGCCAGGAGAGAGTTTCGTGGGCATCTATGACCGTTACGTGTTGCCGCGCCTGATCGACTTCGCCTGCGGCATGGGCGACGTGATGAAGCAGCGTTCGCTGCTGGTGCCGCGCGCCCATGGGCGGGTGCTGGAGATCGGTCTGGGCACCGGGCTCAACCTGGGCTTCTACGACGCGGCGAAGGTGTCGGCGATCGTCGGCGTCGACCCGGCCGCGCAAATGCAGGCGCTGGCCCGCGAGCGCGCGGCGCAAATCGGCATCCCGGTGGAAATGGTCGCCCTCGAGCTTGGCGAGATCCGCGCCGAGGCGGAAAGCTTCGACACCATCGTCTGCACTTTCACCCTTTGCTCCATCGCCGCGCCGCTGCCGGCGCTGGGCGAGATGCGTCGGGTGCTGAAGCGTGGCGGCGAATTGCTGTTCTGCGAGCACGGGCGCGCGCCGGACGCCTCGGTGCTGGCCTGGCAACGGCGCCTGACGCCCTGGTGGAAACCGCTGGCCGGCGGTTGTCACCTGGACCGCGACATGCCGGCCTTGCTGCGCGAGGCCGGCTTTCGCATCGACGAGCTGGAACAGGGCTACCTGCCCGGGCCGCGGCCGATGACCTACGTCTACCGCGGCGTCGCGCGCTGAATCCGGGCGGCGCTCAGAGCGCCTTGGGCAAGGGCGCGAACAGCGCGTCGATATCGGCCTCGTCGAGCTTCCAGCCGTCGCCGTTGCCTTCGCTGAACAGGCCGTCGGCGAGGGCGGCCTTTTCCTGCTGCAGGTGCTGGATCTTCTCTTCCACCGTGCCGCGGGCGATCAGCCGGTAGACGAACACCGGCTTGTCCTGGCCGATGCGGTAGGCGCGGTCGCTGGCCTGATTCTCCACCGCCGGGTTCCACCAGGGATCGTAGTGGATCACGGTGTCCGCCGCGGTCAGGTTGAGGCCGACCCCGCCTGCCTTCAGGCTGATCAGGAACACCGGCACCTTGCCGCTCTGGAAGCGCTGTACCGGGGCGCGGCGGTCGCGGGTCTCGCCGGTCAGCAGGACGTAGTCGACGCCGCGCTGGCGCAGGGCGTCCTCGATCAGCGCGAGCATCGAGGTGAACTGCGAGAACAGCAGGACCCGGCGACCCTCGGCGATCAGTTCGTCGAGCATGTCGAGCAGGTAGGCCAGCTTGCCCGAGCTGAGCGCCCGGCCGCTGCGCGCGCCGTCTTCCTGGCGTTGCAGCAGGCGCGTGTCGCAGCAGACCTGGCGCAGCTTGAGCAGCGCCTCGAGGATCACGATGCGGCTGCGCGCCAGGCCGCGCCGGGCGATCTCCTCGCGGACCTTGCGGTCCAGCGCCAGGCGCACGGTCTCGTAGAGTTCGCGTTGCGCCTCGCTGAGTTCGACGAACTGGGTGAACTCGCTCTTCGGCGGCAGTTCCGAGGCCACCTGTTCCTTGGTCCGTCGCAGCAGGAACGGCCGCAGGCGCGCGGCCAGGTGGCTGAGGCGTGCCTCGTCGCCGTGCTTCTCGATCGGCGTGCGGTAGTCCTGGGCGAACTGGCGGGCGTCGCCGAGCCAGCCGGGCATCAGGAAATGGAACAGCGACCAGAGTTCGCCGAGGTGGTTCTCCAGCGGCGTGCCGGTCAGGCACAGGCGATGCCGTGCCGCCAGCTCGCGGGCGGCGACGGCGGCCTTGGTGGTGGCGTTCTTGATGTTCTGCGCCTCGTCGAGGATCAGCAGGTGGAACCGCCGCTTGCCCAGCTCGGCGGCGTCGCGTGGCAGCAGGGCATAGGTGGTCAGCACCAGGTCGTGCTCGTCGATGCGGGCGAAGTCGCGGCGCCGGCCGGCGCCGTGCAGGGCCAGCACGCGCAGATCGGGGGCGAAGCGCTCGGCCTCGTCCAGCCAGTTGGGGATCAGGCTGGTGGGCATCACCACCAGCGCCGGCGTGTCGAGCCGCCCGGCCTGCTTTTCCAGGAGCACGTGGGCCAGCGACTGCAAGGTCTTGCCCAGCCCCATGTCGTCGGCCAGCACGCCGCCGCTGTCGAGTTCGCGCAGGGTCTGCATCCAGCTCAGGCCTTCGAGCTGGTAGGGCCGCAGTTCGGCGCGCAGGCCTTGCGGCGGGGTCGCCGGACGAGCCTGGAAACTGCGTAGGCGGCGGGCGAAGTCGCGCAGGTTGTCGCCGCCTTCCCAGGCCAGCGGCAACTCGTCGAGATCGGCCAGGCGCGCCGCGTCCGGTGCGCCCAGGCGCAGCTTGCGCTGCGGTTCGGGGTCGCCCAGGTAGAAGTCGGAAAGCGTCGCCAGCACCGGCTTCAGGCGGCCGAAGGGCAGCGCCACGCGCAGCGGCGGGTTGAGTTCCAGGCGCAGCACCAGTTGCTCTTCGTCGGCGTGCCGGGCGAGGGCGCGCGGATCGAGCAGGGCCGGACTGCGGCGGATCAGCTCGGTCAGAGCCGGCAGCAGGCTGACCCGCTGTCCGGCGACCTGGATGCCCAGTTCCAGCTCGAACCACTGGCGGTCGTCGGCTTCCTCGACCTCGGCGTACCAGGCGTCGATGGGCGTCAGGTCGTAGGCGAAGTCAGCGCGGATGTCGATGAACCAGCCCTGCTGGCGCAGGCGCGGCAGGTCGTCCTGCATGAAGTGCAGCCAGGCGTTGTCGCCGGGCAGTTCGAACATCTCGCCGGCGCTTTCCTCGAGCGCGTCGCTGCGCCGGGTCGCCGGCTTGAAGCCGAGGCGGCGCAGGGTCTCGCGGTATTCCTGCTCGTGCGCCGGACGCCGTTCGATACGCCGCTGGGCCTCCCGTGGCTCGCTGCCGGGACGCCCGGAAACCGCCTCGCCGGCATAGATGAAGGCCAGCGCCGCGCGGTGCCGGGAAATGCTCTGCATGCGTCCGCTGCGCAGGTCGTAGCCGCTGTGCACGTGGCTGCCGAGGGTCAGCCGCGCATACGGCCGGGCCGGGTCGATGGCCAGGCTGAGCTGGGTGTCTGGGGCGGAGGGTGAAGTCATCCGGTATGTCCTTCGGCGGAACCAGCCGAAACCGCAAACAGCCGATATTACCAAGCTCGACGCGCTTGCGCAGAGCGGAGATGGACGTATGGCGAGGCGGGCGGGGACGGCGGGATACGACCCGCTCTCGTCGGACCCCGGCAATCCCAGGCGTGCCGCGACCTGGCGGTCGTCCGGAGCAAGTACAAATGCGAACGTAATTGAGATACAGTCGCAAACCTTCCGAATCGACGACCGCCTCGCCACCCGCGAGCGCGGCGTCGCCGTGCCAGCCAGACGAGGTAGCGACGATGCAAGGCCCTGTTTCCACCCGGGACGCCGCCCCATGACCAGCCAGGCCCTGGCCGGCGGACTGTCCGTCACCGGCCGCATCCTCGTCGCGGTCCTGCTTGGCTACGCGCTGGCCTATGCGGTCACCGCCTGCCTGAGCATCTACCTGCCGCTGCCGCGTCCCGACCGGGTCTCGTTCGGCAGCCTCGGCTGCTTCGCCGTGTGGGTCGCGGCCATCGTCTACGCCTTCGCCGCGCGCAGCGCCTGGCGCGCCTGCTGGGTGCTGGCGCTGGCCAGCCTGGCGCTGGGCGGCCTGGCCTGGCTCGGCCTCGACTACGGAGCGCGTCCATGAACCTGCGTCAATCGATGTCCGGCCTGCATACCTGGTCGGGGCTGCTGGTCAGCTGGCTGCTGTTCGTCATCGTCTTCGCCGGCAGCCTGGCCAGCTTCGACAAGGAGCTGACCCGCTGGATGCAGCCGGACCTGCACCTGCCCGGCGCGCAGTCGCTGGGCGCCGACCAGGTGCGCGACTGGTTGCGCCAGCGCGCGCCCGATGCCCATGCCTGGTGGATGCTGCCGCCGAGCGAGCGGGCGCCTTACTGGAACGCCGGCTGGGAACCGCGCGACGGCAGCGAGTTCAAGGCCTTCCAGCTGGACGCGGTGAGCGGCCAGCCGCTGCCGAAGACGGTCGGCGGCGAGTTCTTCTTCACCCTGCACTACGACCTGCACGCCGGCATGGTCGGCCTGTACATCGTCGGCATCGCCGGGATGCTGATGCTGGTGGCGCTGGTCAGCGGGACCATCGTGCACCGGCGGATCTTCAAGGACTTCTTCACCCTGCGCCCGCAGGCGGCGCGGCAGCGCGCCTGGCTCGACGCGCACAACGTGCTGGGGGTGATCGGCCTGCCGTTCCACCTGATGATCGCCTACACCGGCCTGGTGATCTTCATCGTCTACTACATGCAGGCGGGCCTGCAGGTGGTCTACCAGAACGATGGCGAGCGCTTCTTCCATGAAGTGCAGGGCTCCTACGAACGCGAGGAAGTCGGCCGCCCGGCGGGGCCGCCGGCGTCCATCGACGGCCTGATCGTCGAGGCCGGCAAGGTCTGGGCCGACGGCGGCGCGCCGGGCTGGATCAGCGTCCACCATCCCTATGACGAGGCGGCCACCGTGGACATCCGCCGGCGCGACGCCTCGCGCATCCTCGACGACCAGCGCACGGTCAACTTCGATGCCTCCAGCGGCGAACTGCTGCATGCCCAGCCGTCCTATGCGCCCGGCTACGCCACCTACGGCTGGCTGACCGGCCTGCACATGATCCAGTGGGGCGGCCAGTTGGTGCGCTGGATGTACCTGTTGCTCGGGCTGTCCGGGGCGATGATGATCTTCGGCGGGTTGCAGGTCTGGCTGGCCAAGCGCGAGGCTCGCGGCAGTCGCGGCATTGGTCTGGTGCGGGCGCTGAACCTGGCGGTCTGCGGCGGCCTGCCGCTGGCCAGCCTGGCGCTGCTGTGGGGCAACCGCCTGCTGCCGACGCAACTGGCCGGCCGCGACACCTGGGAGATCCGCGTGTTTTGCGCCAGTTGGGCGCTGGTCGCGCTGTGGGCCATCGTCCGCCGCAACAGCGGGACCCTCGGTCGCACGCAACTGCGCCTCGCCGCCGTGCTGGCGCTGGGCCTGCCGCTGCTCGGCCTGCTGCGTAGCCCGGAAGGCAACCTGCTGGCCAGCCTGCAGCGCGGCGACTGGGTGCTGGCCGGCGTCGACCTCAGCCTGCTGGGCCTCGGCCTGCTCTGCGCCTGGCTCGGCTGGCGACGTCGGCAAGCGTCGAGCAAGCCCGCCCGGCGACGCCTGAACGTCCAGGAGGTGGCCTGATGCTGCTGGTCTTCGGCCTCAACCTGCTGGCCTTCACCGCTCTCTGCCTGGCCATGAACCGCCACCACAAGAACCTCCTCGGCCACCAGCCGTCGGCTTCCCGGGTGCTTCTGCTACGCGGCGTGGCGCTGCTCGACCTGGGCCTGGCGCTGGCCTTCTCGATCCACCGGCAGGGCGTGGAGATCGGCATCGTCTTCTGGTCCTGCCTGCTGATGCTGGCGGCCGGCACGCTGGTCCTGCTGCTCGCCTGGCGGCCACGCTGGGCATTGCCTTGCGCCGCCGGAGTGCCGTTGCTCGGCGGGGTGCTGGCGCTGCTGCGCTGAAGGGCGCGCCGCCCATCCGTGCCTCGGGGGCGGCCCGGTCCAGCGTCTATGCTGGTGGTCGTGCTTTCCCCCGGAGGTATGCGCCATGCACACGCCCGCCAGCAACACCGTCGCCAGCGTCATTCCCTGCCTGCGTTACCGCGATGCGCCGGCCGCCATCGACTGGCTGTGCCGGACCTTTGGCTTCCAGCGCAAGCTGGTGGTGCCCGGCGAGGACGGACAGGTGCTCCACGCCGAGTTGACCTACGCCAGCCCGAACGGCGCCAACGGCATGCTGATGCTCGGTTCGAGCGTCCGCGACAACGCCTATGGTCGGCTGATGCGGCACGTCGACGAAGCCGGCGGCAATACCCAGAGCCTCTACCTGGTGGTCGCCGATCCCGACGCCCTGTTCCGCAGCGCCCAGGCCGCCGGCGCCGAGATCGTCATCGACATCAAGGACGAGGACTACGGCGGTCGCGGCTTCACTTGCCGCGATCCGGAGGGCCACGTCTGGAGCTTCGGCAGCTATGATCCCTGGGCATGAGGCCCCGTCCATTCACCACAGGAGACGCTGCATGAAAACGCTCACGCTGATCGATGGCCAGGAGGTCGCCACCATCGGCCAGGGTACCTGGCATATCGGCGAGCAGCCCGGCGAACGCAAGCGCGAGGTCGCGGCGCTGCGCGAAGGCATCGAACTGGGGATGACGCTGATCGATACCGCCGAGATGTACGCCGAGGGCGGCGCCGAGGACGTGGTCGGCGCGGCTATCGCGGGACGCCGCGAAAAGGTCTTCCTGGTCAGCAAGGTCTACCCGCACAACGCCAGCCGCAAGGGTCTGCCGGCGGCCTGCGAGCGCAGCCTGCGCCGGCTCGGTTGCGAAACCATCGACCTCTACCTGCTGCACTGGCAGGGCCGGTATCCGCTGGAGGAAACCATCGAAGCCTTCGAGCGGTTGCGCGACCAGGGCAAGATCCTGCGCTGGGGCGTGTCCAACTTCGACCTGGGCGACATGTACGAACTGGACGGCAGCGCCTGTGCCGCCAACCAGGTGATGTACAACCTGGAGGAACGCGGTATCGAATACGACCTGCTGCCCTGGTGCCAGGAGCGCGGCATGCCGGTGATGGCCTACTGTCCGGTGGGGCAGGGCGGCAGGCTGCTACGGCACCCGGCGCTCGGCGAGATCGCCGCGCGCCACGACGCCAGCAGCGCCCAGGTCGCCCTGGCCTGGCTACTGGAGCAGGGGGTGATCGCGATCCCGAAGGCGGTGACGTCCGCTCACATCCGCCAGAATGCGGCGGCGGCCGACCTGGAACTGAGCGCCGACGACCTGCGGGCGCTCGACCAGGCGTTCCCGCCGCCTACCCGCAAGCGAAACCTGGCGATCGTCTGAGTGGAGTACAGGAGAAACGGCCTGCGCTTGTTTCCCCTGGCCGCAGGAATATGACGAAGTTGGCGAGGAAATATTTAAAAAGGAATAAGTAAATATTTATTTCCTGCGTGGGAACTTTCTTCAACTTAACCTGTATTTTTCGCTGTCCCACAAAAAAGCCCCGTCGGGGACGGGGCTTTTCCTTGCATTCGCGCTGATGCTTGCATGATTCAGGCAGCCAGTGTTTTCTTGCGAACTCGATTGATCACTTCTTCCATTTTGCCGGAGTCGTCGTACTGCTCCGGATACAGGCGCTCGCTGTGGCAGGCCACGCCATGCTGGTCAACGATGGTGAAACTGAAGTTTCCTTTACGAGTTGCCTGGATCAGGCAGTCGAACGGCGCAAATGCGGCGGTTAGGGTGCGAATTGCATCCTGAGTACGATGTTGAATAGACATATTCTTATGTTCCTTTACTTTCACGCTTATGGAGCAGCGTATATTGCAAATGTTCCCGCTCCGTGACAGTGCCAAGAAAGCTTTGTGTCGGGGGAACGTACTGGTTATGCCGGCTTTTTTCGAAAAGAGCAAGCTGGCAGTTCAGGTACTAATCAGAGGATCGATTGGCAGGAAAGTTTCCAGGCCAGGATCCTGATCAATCTGCGGGTGGTATTGCGGGACGCCGGTCTTCCCATCGGCCCTGCGTGGCAGGGGATTGCTTCAGAAGAGTGGCGACCGAAGAACCATCGGAAGGCTGTAACCCTGATGGTAGAGCCCTTTTCATCTGTGGGCCCGGTCGTGGGGTAAAGCCTGATTGACTTTCAGTTTGGTACGCAGTTCCGGATTCTATGTCTTTCGACGAAGAAAGGCCAGGACATTTTTTGAGCAGATGTCGCCCCGGCGGCGGGAATGTTTGAGCATTTGTTTCGGCGGACGCCTGCCAACCGGGCAAAGGTTATGGGCCTGGCGTCGGCGGCGCGTGGCAGGATTGCCGTTCCATCGCCGCGCCGAGGTTATCCATGCCGTCGCCCGCTCGCACGCTGCTCGTGGCCTTCGTGTCCGCCTGGTTCCTGCTGGGTGGGCTGGGCCATTTCGTCTTCACCGATTTCTTCGTCGGCATCGTCCCGCCCTACGTGCCCTGGCCGCTGGCGGCGGTGTGGGTCAGCGGGGTCTTCGAACTGCTCGGCGCCGCCGCCCTGCTGGTGCCGGCATGGCGCCGGCTGGCGGCGTGCGGGCTGTTCATCCTGACCCTCTGCGTGACCCCGGCCAACCTCTACATGTGGCAGCACCCCGACCTGTTCCCATCCTTCCCGTCGACGCTGCTGGCCGCTCGCCTGGCGCTGCAGGCGTTCCTCCTCGGCTGCATCCTGGCGCTGATGCTGGCGCGGGACGAGGCGCCGCTGGCACGACGCTAGGCGCAGGCGAAAAAAAGCCACTGTGCGGGGGTGGACAGTGGCCGGGAATGCCAGGAGATGGAGGAGCAATCGGACCTGGCGTGGATAGAGTAGTAGCCGCTCTGTCGAGGGTCTGTATGGCTATTGGTGAACTTTGTGAAGAAGTGCAAAGTAGAGCGGCCAACGGACGAACGGTGTTGCACGCGGCGGGACGCTCGCGGTAGTTTTTTCCCATGATCACGTTTCCCGTGGTCGCCCTCGAAGCCCGGCCCCAGCGCCGGGCTTCGTCGTTTCCGCCCGCCGCGCAACCGGACGCAGCGGGCGGCGACCGCTGCGAAAGGCTCTGGGGTGCGCCCGCACGGCGTCCGGCCAACTTAAAGTTCGGTTGTGCCGACTGCTGTCATAACGCCATCGTTCAGTGGCCTCGGTGAGCCCCCGTACCCCCAGTTCGCTGGGGCTTGCCTTTGGTGTATCCCTTTTGCCCGGCCGCGTGCCGGGCTTTTTTATGCCCGGTCTTCTTCCTTCCGGTTTAGCCGGGGCCCGCGTTTCCTCGGCCGGCCCCTGAACCTCATCGCTGCATCGACGTCCCTAGCTACAGGCGAGCCTGTGGCCGGGGGCTTTCCATCATCCGCAAAAAGGTGAAAACCATGCTGACCATCGACTACAACAGCTATCGCACCACTACCCCCTACGGCAAACGCGTGCGCTTCCTGGTGCTGCACTACACCGCGCTCGACTTCGCCGCTTCGGTCAAGGCGCTGACCACCGGCGCCGCCAGCGCCCACTACCTGATCCCGGCGCCGCACGACCCCAGCTACAAGGCCGCCGGCTTCAAGGGCCAGCGCATCTTCAACCTGGTCGCCGAGGAAGACCGCGCCTGGCACGCCGGCGTCAGCGGCTGGGCGCGCCGCGACAACCTCAACGACACTTCCATCGGCATCGAGATCGTCAACCTCGCCCGCGACGACGACGGCGTGTTCACCTTCCCCGACTACGAGCGCTCGCAGATCAACGCACTCAAGCAACTGGCGAAGAACATCCTGCAGCGCTACCCGGACATGACCCCGAAGAACGTGGTCGGCCACTCCGACATCGCCGTCGGGCGCAAGTCCGACCCGGGTCCGAAGCTGCCCTGGAAGGAACTCTACGAGGCCGGTATCGGCGCCTGGTACGACGACGCCACCCGCGATCGCTATCGCGAAGGCTTCGAGCGCGACGGCCTGCCGCCGCGCGCCGACCTGCTGGAGGCGTTTCGCCTGTACGGCTATGTGCTGCCGGCGACGGTCGACGACGCCTACTTCGCCAGCCTGCTGCGCGCCTTCCAGATGCATTTCCGCCCGGAGAACTACGACGGCGCGCTGGATGTGGAGACGGCGGCGATCCTCTACGCTCTGAACGAGAAATACCCGGCCTGAGCCATTAACCGCGAGCGGCCGCCCGATGCGGCGGCCGCTCCCTTGCCCACCCCCATGGAGGACTTGCCATGACTGCCGTCGCACAGGTCGTCGCCAAGGCGGAAATGCTGATCCGCCGCCCCATCGCCGAGGTCTTCGAAGCCTTCGTCGATCCGGCCATCACCGCCAGGTTCTGGTTCAGCCGTGGCGATGCCCGCCTCGAAGCCGGGAAACGGCTGCGCTGGCACTGGGACATGTACGGGGTTTCCCAGGAAATCGAAGTGAAAGACCTGCAAACGAACCGCCGCATCCTCATCGAATGGCCGAATGGCGACAGCAACCCTTCCCAGGTGGAGTGGCTGTTCGAGGAACTGCCCGGCGCCGGAACCTTCGTCAGCATCCGCAACAGCGGTTTCGTCGGCACCCCGGAAGAGGTCATCCCGCGGGTGGTCGACGCCACCGAAGGTTTCACCCTGGTGCTGGCCGGACTCAAGGCCTGCCTGGAGCACGGCATCGCCTTGAACCTGGTGGCCGACCGTTTTCCCCGCGGTCTCGATGGCTGAGCATTGCCTGAGTGCGCGTCCCGCACCGCGCAGCGTGCCCTCAGGCAATGCTCAGCCGAACGCGAAGTCGGCCAGCAGTTGCAGGTTCAGGCCGACGATCGCCAGCGCTACCGCCCAGGCCAGCCACCGGGTCCCGGCGCCGATCGCCAGCGGGCCCATCAGGCGCCGGTCGGAAACGAACTGTAGCAGCGGGATCACCGCCAGCGGCAACTGCATCGACAGGATCACCTGGCTGAAGATCAACAGCCGCGCGGTGCCGTCCTCGCCGTAGAGCAGGGTCACCAGCAGCACCGGCAGCACCGCGACGCCACGGGTCAGCAGGCGCCGCGCCCAGGGCGCCAGGCGCAGGCGGAGGAAGCCCTCCATGACGATCTGCCCGGCCAGGGTGGTGGTGACCGTCGAGTTGAGGCCGGACGCGAGCAGCGCCACGGCGAACAGCAGCGAGGCGAGTTCCAGGCCGAGCAATGGCGAGAGCAGCGCGTGGGCCTGCTCGATATCGACCACCTCGGTGTGCCCGTTGCGGTGGAACACGCTGGCGGCGACGATCAGGATCGCCGCGTTGACCAGCAGCGCCAGGGTCAGCGCCAGGCTGCTGTCGGCCACCGCCCAGCGCAGTGCCTGGCGCTTGCCGGCGAGGCTGCGCGGGTAGGCGCGGCTCTGCACCAGCGAGGAATGCAGGTAGAGGTTGTGCGGCATGACGGTCGCGCCGACGATGCCGATCGCCAGGTACAGGGCAGCCGGGTCGCTGAGCATTCGCGGGCTCGGCAAGAATCCTTGGAGCACCTCGCCGAGTTCGGGGCGCGAGAGCAGCAACTGTACCGCGAAGCAGGCGAAGATCAGTGTCAGCAACGCCACCACGAAGGCCTCCAGCGGCCGTTGGCCACGTCCGATCAGCACCAGCACCAGCAGCGCGTCGCCCACGCAGAGCAACGCGCCCCAGGCCAGCGGCAGGCCGAACAGCAGCTTCAGGGCGATGGCGGTGCCGATCACCTCGGCCAGGTCGCAGGCGATGATCGCCGTCTCGCAGGCCAGCCACAGCAGGCGGCAGGTGCTCGGCGAGTAGCGTTCGCGGCAGGCCTGGGCCAGGTCCAGGCCGCTGGCGATGCCCAGGCGCGCGGACAGCGCCTGCAGCAGCATCGCCATCAGGCTGGAGAGCAGGATCACCGAGAGCAGCAGGTAGCCCAGCTGCGCGCCGCCGGCGACGTCGGTGGCCCAGTTGCCCGGGTCCATGTAGCCCACCGCGACCAGGTAGCCGGGGCCGGCGAAGGCCAGCAGGCGGCGCCACCAGTGGCCGCCACCGGGGACTTCGACCGGTTGTGCGTGACCGGGCTCGGCGGCCTGGGCGGCCGGGGTATCCTTCGCGGACATGACGAAGCTCCTGCCGGACGCGTGCCGGCGCTGCGCGCGCCTTTCCCGGCGCGCCGTGGCGCGCGGGTTGGGCGAGCGGTTCAGGGGGCAGGAAGGAGGAAGTCGGTCAGGCTGAGGCCGCCAGTTGCCGGTGCAGGTCCGGCAGGTCGCTGGCGATCAGGTCCCAGTCCTGCTCGGCGGCGAGGTCCTGGGACTGGCCGGGGCCGTATTCCAGCGGCCGGGCGATGAACGCGGTCTTCAGGCCGAGGGCGCGCGCGGCCTTGAGGTCGTAGTTGTGCGCCGCGCAGAGCATCACCTCCTGCGGCGGCAGGTCGAGCAGGCGGCAGGCGCCGAGGTAGACCTGCGGGTCGGGCTTGTAGTGGCCGAACAGGTCGGCGCACAGCAGCATGTCCCAGGGCAGCCCGGCGTGCCGCGCGACGTCGAGCATCAGCGCGGTGTTGCCGTTGCTCAGCGCGGCGAGCCAGTAGTCGGCCTTCAGCGCGTGCATCCCGGCGAGCGTGTCCGGCCACGGCCGCAGGCGGTGCCAGAAGCCAGTGATGCGTTGCAGCAGGGCCTCGTCCAGCGCCAGGCCGAACTCTCCGGCCAGAGCCTCGAGACTCTGCCGGTGCAACTGGTCGAGGTGCTGCCAGGGCGCCTGGCCGTTGCGTACCCGGTCCATCGCCGGCTTGTATTGCTGGCGCCAGCGGTCGGTCAGTTCCACGCAGGGCAGGGTCCCGCCGAGTTCGCGCTCCAACGCCTGGAACTGCTCGATCAGGCTGGAACGCCAGTCCACCAGGGTACCGAACACATCGAACAGGATCGCGCGCATCGTGCCTCCTCGGCCGTGGCCGTCATCGCTTCAGTGCTTCTGTGGCAGCGCCGTGGGCAGGCCGCGGCCGCTCCAGGCGGTGACCACAAGGGCTACCGCCGCCATCAGGCAGAGCGCCAGCCAGCCGGGGACGAAGCTGTGGCTGAAGTCCTTGAGCAGCCCCAGCGCCGGTGGCGCGAGAACGATCGCCAACTGGTTGATGGCCATCGCCAGGCCGAGGGCGAAGCCGGTCTTGCCGACCGGCGCAGTATCCGCCACATAGGCCACCCAGGGACCGTACCAGCCGAAGCCGAAGAAGCCCAGCCAGGCCACTACCAGGCCCATCCCCAACGGTGATTGCAGGGGCAGCAGGACCAGCGCCAGCAGGCCGAGGATCACCGCGCCGAGGCAGACCATCACCGGGAAGTAGCGCCCGGCGCGGCAGCGGTCGCTCCAGGCGGCCAGCAGGATGCGCCCGGCGACGCCGCTGCCCTGGGCGACGAACAGCAGGGTCGCGGCCATGCCGATGCCGATCTCCAGGGTCTCGTGCAGGTAGAGCACGGTGAACACCAGGATGCCGTACTGCACCGAGATCAGCGCCACCCCGGAACAGACGATGTTCTTCATCGCCGGGTCGGTGATCATCGCCAGCCGCGACTTCACCACTGCGCCCAGGTCGCGTTCGGCGGGGTTCGCGCCGGGCGCCGGGGCGTCCGGCGGGGTGCGGTAGAAGAGCATGAAGGCCAGCGCGCCGAGGAACGCCACCAGGCCGCCGGCGAGGAATGCACTGCGCCAGCCGTAGATCCCCGCCAGGTACGGCAGCAGCGCGGCGGACAGCGCGCCGCCCAGCGGCAGCCCGGCCTGGCGGATGCCCATGGCGAAGCCCAACTGGGTCTTGGCGAACCAGCGTGACACCGACTTGCTGCCGCCCGGCTGCGCCGTGCTGTAGCCGGCGCCGACGACCACCAGGAACAGCAGGATGGTCAGGTAGTCGGTGGCCCACAGCGAGGCGCAGAGGGCCAGCGCGACGATCAGCGTGCCGAGGCCGACCACCAGCCGTTCGGAGTAGCGGTCGAGCAGCTCGCCGGCCACCAGCAGGCCGACGATCGGCACCAGCTGCGCCGCCGACACCAGCAGGCCGATCTGCAGCGACGAGAGTTGCAGGTCGTTCTGGATGAACACGGCGATCGCGCCGATGCCCTGGACGAAGAAGCAGGCGCAGGCCTGGGCGAAGGTGGCGATCAGCAGGATGACCCAGCGGTAGCGCTGGGTCGGGTTCGCGGCGAGGGCGGCGGTCACTGGACGAACTCCCGTGCGAGGGTGAAGTTGGCTTCGCCGAGCGGATGCAGGCGCTGCAGCGACAGGTATTCGCCGAGGGTGCGTTCCATGCCCATGCGCTGGAAGATCCGTTCGCCGTCGAGCTCGGCCTCGGCGCCGTTGGCGCGCAGTTCGTCGAGGGCCTGGCGCAGCAGTTGGCAGTTGTCGCTGAGCGTCACCCGGCCGTCATCGTCCACCGCGTAGGGCGTGTCCTCCATGCCGACCCGCAGCACATCGACCTGGCTGTCCGCCTGCGCGGCATAGGCGGCCAGCCGGCGCACCGCGCAGAGCGGGGTGCCGGCGCGAGGACCGACGTCGAGCGGCCGGAAGTGCTGCGCGGCATGCTGCGGCATCACCGCCGCGCCGACCGTGATGCTGACCTTGCGCTTGCGCACGCCGGGTTCGCCGATGTCGTACTCCAGGCTCTTGGCGCTCTCGATCACCGCGCGGAACTGCTGGTAGGTCTCCGGGAACGGCAGGCGTGGCGAGAAGCCGAACAGCAGGATCACGTTCAACTGGCCGGAACCGCCCAGGCGCAAGCGCGGGTGCTCCACGGCGAAACGGGTCATGGCGTAGCTGCGCACATGCTGCACCCACTCCACCTCGTGGAACAGGCCGAGCTTCTGGCGCGCCTGGATGGCGTTGCGGTAGACCTGGAACTGGGTCATCGGCGAGGTCACCCCGTAGTCGGCGCCCTTGCTGGTGGAGTGGGTCTGCAACTCGGCCCTTTCCAGCGCCGTCGACGGCTGGTAGTCGCGCAGGTCGGCGAGGAAAGCCGGGCTGGAGGCATAGTCGAGGTCGAGCTTGCGCCTTTGCTTCTCCAGCTCGCAGATCACCTGCAGTTCGATGGCCGCCTGGATCGTCACGAAGTGCGCACCGCCCAGGTGCAGCGGGATGGCGCAGTGGCTGACCCGCTCCCACTCGCCGAAGCGGCGGATGTTCTCCTGCACCTCGCTGCCGTTGCGGCTGGCGCCGAAGCTCAGCATCAGGTCGGGGAAGCGGTTCTGCAGGGCGCGGCTGACCGCCTGGTAGATGTCGTTGTCGGTGGTCTGTTCCTGGGTCAGCGGGTTGCGCGCATGATAGTGGTAGTAGCGGCAACCCATCTCGTAGAGCTGGCGCGCTTCGTCCAGCAGTTCGCCGGGGGCGGTGCGGATGGTGGCGCCGGTGCAGATGCTGTCGAGCAGGCGGTCGCCGGTGGCGGCGTGGTTGCGCGGGGTGAACTTGGCGCCGGTGGAGGCGCATCCGAGAATCAGGGTTTTCCGGGATCCGGTCATGGTCGTCTTTCCTCCATTCATCATTCCATTGAGGGCGGAGCGGTCCGCGGCGGACCGAAAGGCTGCCCAGGGCGTCGAAAGTCGTCGGTGTCTCAGGCAGGTGAAAGATGTCGCTGGCGGGATCGTTATGCGTTGTTCTACGAGAGGGATTTAAACCGCATGGCGGCGGCCGTGCGCGGCGCATTCGGCAACGCTCGTTGCCGCCGGCACAAAGACCTTGCGCAAATCGCCCGGCGTTGCGCCAACCGCCGGCACGGCGGCGCAACGTTGCCATTCGCGCAAGGTCGCTCAACTGGCGGCGCGCTGTCGCAGGCAATCCTCCAGGGCCTCGCCGAGGCGCTCGATCTCGCCGTCGTCGGTCAGGTAGTGCGGAGTCAGGCGCAGTACCCCCGGCAGCGCCTGCTCGCGCAGCGCCCAGCGGGCATACTGCGGGCCGATGTAGGAGGCGTTCACGCCGCGCGCGTGGAGGCGCTTCAGCCATTGCTCGCCGCTCAGTTCGGGGGCCGCGTAGGTCATCAACGCGCTGGCGTGCGGCCCTTGTTCCAGCGGCGTCCAGCCGAGCCGGCGGTAGAGCTGCTGGGCGATGCGTTCGCGCAACTGGCGGTTACGCCGGGCGATGCGCCGGACGTCGGTCTGCAACAGGTAGTCGCAACTGGCCTTGAGCGCCAGGCGCAGTCCCGGGTTGAACTCCGAGCATTCGAAGCGCCGCGCGTCATCCCGCGCCTGCAGGGCGAAGGCGTCGCTCCATTGCGCGCCGCCGACGTCCAGCCCGTCGGGCAGGGCCAGGCGCTCCAGGGCACGTTCGCCGAGATAAAGCACGCCGAGTCCCTTCGGTCCGCGCAGCCACTTGCGCGGCGGGAACACCAGCACGTCGCAGCCGATCGCCTCCACCGCCAGCGGCAACTGGCCGACCGCATGGCTGGCATCGAGGAAGAACAGCCCGTCATGGGCGCGGATGCGCTCGGCCACGCCCTCCAGCGCGGTAGCCGCGCCATGCCCGGTGGGCACCGCGCTGAGCGACAGCAGCGGCGTCTGGCCGGGGGCGAGGTCGTGCAACTGCTCGTCGAGCCGTTGCAACAGCTGTGCGGCGTCGCCGCGCGCGTCGATCAGGCGCAGCTCCAGCCCGCGCTGCTGGCGCGCGGCGAGCAGGCACAGGCTGTTGGAACCGTATTCGTCGAAGCTGCTGATCGCCCGTATCCGTGGATGGGCGGCCAGGGCCGCGGCAAAGGCCACCGACCATGCGCGGCTGGCGCAGTCGAGCAGGGCGATGTGCCGTGGCTGGGTGCCGAGCACTCGCGCGACGCTGTCGCGGACCGCCAGCAAGGGCTCGGCGAAATGCTCGGCGGCGCGCTGCACGCCCCAGCGCCGCTCGGCTTCCAGCCAGCTGTCGAGGGCGTCGTAGAGCACCTGCGGCGGCAGGCTGGCGGAGCCATGGGCGAAGTGCGCGTAGCTGCCCCAGGCCGGGGTCTCGCGGCGCAGGCGCAGCAGTTCGTCGGCACCGAAGGCGTCGGGGGCGGCGGGGAAGAGCGCGCTCATGGCCGCACCGCCGCGATCAGTTCCACCTCCACCGCGGCGCCGCGCGGCAGCTCGGCCACGCCGACGGCGGCGCGGGCGTGGCCGCCGCGCGCGCCGAGCACCTCGTCGAAATATTCGCTGGCGGCATCGATCACCGCCGGCTGCTGGACGAAACCCGCCGCGCTGGCGACGTAGCCGGTCACCTTGAGCAGCCGCTCGACCCGTTGCAGGCCGCCCAGCGCCTCCTCCAGCGCCTGCAGGCAGCGCGCCGCGCAGAGCCGGGCGGCCTGGCGGGCCTGTTCCAGGTCGAGTTCGCTGCCGACCTTGCCGGTCCAGCGCAGCTCGCCGTGCTGGCGCGGCAACTGGCCGCTGACGTAGGCGATGCCGGCGTGGAGCACCACCGGCTGGTAGGCGCCGCCGGCGACGATGGCCGGAGCGGGGGATGTCTGCATGGTCCTGTCCTCGTGGCGGACCCGCCCGGCCACGATGCTCGGGCGGGTCGATGGCTGGAAAAGCGCGACCTCACTACTGTGGGCCGGTTTTCCCGGTCTGTTTTGCGGGAGTCGACGAGCTGCTTGCCAAATCGGCAAAACAAACCGAACTTTAGCCTTGCAACAGGCACCGCCGCGCGAAGTAGACTGAAAACGCCCGACCGTTGAGGAACGCGCAACGATGATCGACCTGGTGATGCTCAAGGACTTCCTCGTCCTCTGTCGGATCAAGAGCTTCAGCCGTGCGGCGCAGGAGTGCCATGTCTCCGTGTCCGGGCTCAGCCGGCGTATCCAGACCCTGGAACAGTGGCTCGGCGCGCCGGTGTTCGAGCGCCACAAGCACGCCCTCGAACTGACCGAGGCCGGCCGCCAGTTGCAAGGCGTGGCGCAGGACGCGGTGCGCGCCCTGGACAACCTGCGCCAGTCGATCCGCGAGCGCGACGAAGACGCCCAGCGGCGCATTCGTTTCTGCGCCCCGCACATCCTCTCCTCGGTGTTCTTCCCGCACTGGATTCCGCGCCTGCAGGCGGACTTCCGCAGCGCCAAGTTCAGCGTCGACTGCGATTACCTGCCGCAATGCCTGTCGCGCCTGCGCGACGGCTCGGTGGACTACGTGGTGGCGTTGCTCGACGAAGGCGAGGCGGTGTCGCGCCGCCTGGGCATCGACAGCGAAGCCGAGTTCCAGCGCCTGGAGCTTGGCCACGAACAACTGGTGGCGGTCTGCGCGCCGGACGCCGCCGGCCAGCCGCTGTTCAATCTCGACCGCCTGCAGACCGAAGCGCTGTCGTTCCTCGGCTACTCCGAGGAATGCCACCTGGGCTGGGCCCTGGAACCGCTGCTGCGCGACAGCGGCCTGTTCCTCCAGCGCCATCACAGTTCCAGCCAGACCGAGGGGCTGCGCTTCTTCGCCCAGTCGCGCCTGGGCGTCGCCTGGCTGCCGCATACCCTGGTCCGCGAGGACCTCGCCAGCCGTCGCCTGGTGCGCGCCGGCGGCCAGCGCTTCGACGTGCCGTTGCGCTACACCCTGATCCGTCGCCGCCTGCCGCTACCCGGCGAGGCCGAACGCCTGTGGACCTTCCTCGGCGAGCTGGCGCGCCCGGCGCCGCGCTACGCGGTGGTCGGCGCGGCCTCCTGAGCCGCCGTCTCGGCCAGCAGGGCGCGGCGGAATTCACCGACCAGGTCGTCCTGCGCCGAACCGCTGCGGCTGACCATCACCAGCTCGCGCTGGAATTCCAGCGCGCCCAGTTCGATCACCCGTACCCGCGCCGGCTCGCGTAGCCACAGCCCGGCCCGGGGCAGCAGCGCCACGCCGAGACCGTTCTCCACCATCCGCGCGATCGCGTCGATCTCATCCAGCTCCATCACCTGGCGTGGTCTGAGCTGTTGCGCCTCGAGGAAATCGCCCACCAGGCGACCGCCGAAGGACACATGGTCGTAGCGGATGAACGGTTGCGTGCGCAGCAATTCCAGCGCATCCGTCGCAGTGCATTGCGGCGGCGCGATCAGCACGAACGGCTGGCGCTCGACCCGTTGCGCGGAGAGCCCGCGCGGCAGGTTGAACGGCGGGCGGATGAGGATCGCCAGGTCCAGTTCGGCGGCGTCCACCTGGTCCAGCAGGTGCAGCGAGACGCCCGGCACCACCTGCGGCTCGATGTGTGGCGCCTGTTCGGCGAGGCGCTTGAGCACCTCCGGCAGCAGCCCGGTCTGCGCCGTGTTCACCGCACCGATGCGCAGGCGTCCGCGCGGGCTGTCGCCCTGGCCGATGCCGTCGAACAGCGCGAGGATCTGCTCGGCCGTACGCACCGCCTGCCTCCCGACCTCGTTCAGGTGTGCCGCGCGCGGCGTGCGCTTGAACAACTCGACGCCGACGCTGCGTTCCAGCGCGCGGATCTGCGCGCTCACCGCCGACTGCGTCAGCCCCACCTGTTCCCCCGCCGCGGCGAAGGAGCCCCGGCGCGCCACGGCGACCAGGGTGCGGAGTTCGCGGATCATCCAAGCCTCGAAAAAAGTGTTGCTCAGGCGAAATATTATGCGCTTTCCATCGAAATCGGCACGGCAAATAATCCCGGCACACCCACAGAGGAACCGCGCCATGAGCCTGATGCCCTTCCACCTCGCCATCCCCGTCCACGACCTGCCCGCCGCCCGGCGCTTTTACGGCGAGGTCTTCGGCCTGAGCGAAGGCCGCTCCGCCGAGCACTGGGTCGACTTCGACTTCTTCGGCCACCAGTTGGTCATCCACCAGCATCCGCAGACCGATTCCCAGCGCCACGCCGGCAGCAACCCGGTGGACGGCCACGACGTGCCGGTGCCGCACTTCGGCGTGGTCCTCGCATGGGACGACTGGCACGCCCTGGCCGAACGCCTGAAGCAGCGCGGCACCCGCTTCGTGATCGAGCCCTACATCCGCTTCAAGGGCCAGGTCGGCGAGCAGGCCACGCTGTTTCTCTTCGACCCCTGCGGCAACGCGCTGGAGTTCAAGAGCTTCCGCGACATGGGTCAGTTGTTCGCCAAGTGAGATTGCCGGCGCTCCACCTTACTGTGCGCAGTCCGTGCAGAACTCCAGCGCCGCGCAGCTGGACTGCTCGTCCGGTAGGCTCGATGTCGCGCACTCTTTCTTGCGCACCACGCTGCCCAGCGGCGCCAGCTTGAACCGCTCCGGCGGCGGGCTGGCCGGCTTTGCGCTTGTCGTCCCGTCGAGGTCGGGCTTGAAGGCGTGTTCAAGGTCGCCCAGGCGTTCGTCCAGGGTGGCGGAGGAGGCGAGGGCGGGCGTCAGGGCCAGGATGAGCAGGAGAACGCGGTAGGGCATAGGGTTTCCGGTGTGGGTGGCGATGCGCTGGAGCCGAGCACGGCATCCCCGCATGACGAGGAATCGAAGCGGCCATTCAAGGCGATTGCGTGTTGGCGATGGGATGCGCTCGCCCTCTGTTTGGCATTTTGTGAAGCGCTTCGCACCTTGCCCGAGCGGCACCTTGTCCGGGCAAAACCGTCACCGCACAGTCCCCTTCCACCTTCATCCCCCTGCGACGCACCTCGCAATGCAACCAGCATCCCGGCTGCGCCACCCTCTACCTGGACTGCAGCGCAGCCAGCGAAGATCTGTTCGACACCGCCCGCACCCGTCTGGAGTCGGCGATCGGAACGCTGAGCGTCCTCGACCTGCTCGACGAAACCGAAGAACCCGGTGAAAGCACCTGCCGCATCACCGGCTCCTTGCTGTCGCTGTTCGAGGCGGAATACGCACGCAGACACCGATAACCGACGGAGGCGGTGCCCCCGGCCCGTTCTCGTTAATGGTCATAAATAGCCAAGGCTGGGCAGGACTGGGGCTGGATCGGAGGGGACGGGCCAAGCTCTGTGCTATGCCGGCCTGTATGGGCGAGTAATTTCGACACTTTTTCGACACACGGAATGAGGCTGCCTCGCTGGTCCTGGTTCGTCCGTCTGGCGCCGGATCGTCTTCAGGACTCCGTGCGTTCTGTCCGTTGTCGGGAAGCGGTCTCTTTAAGTAGGATTCCTTTGATGGAATATTCCCTGGGGGTTATATTTTGTGGCGTGGGATATCGAGTACACCGACGAGTTCGGTGATTGGTGGGGTTCTCTGTCCGAGGATGAGCAGGAGTCGCTAGCTGTGACGGTTCGCTTGCTTGAGGAGCGGGGGCCATCCTTGGGGCACCCCCACAGCAGCGGCATCAATGGCTCCCGCCATGGCCATATGAGAGAGCTACGGACTCAACACGGCGGGCGACCTTTCCGAACGCTTTACGCGTTTGACCCCAGACGCTCCGCGATACTGCTGATCGGTGGCGACAAGACTGGCGATGATCGTTGGTACGAATTGAACGTGCCCATTGCCGACCGCCTCTATGACGAACACTTGCACCAGCTCCGTGAGGAGGGACTGATCGATGGTTAAGAAATTCTCCGACCTTCGGGCGCAAATGTCGCCTGAGGCACAGGCCCGCGTCGAGGCCAAGGCCCAGGAACTGTTGGCTGAAATGCCCCTGAATGAGTTGCGCCAGGCTAGAGGCTTGTCGCAGAAGATGCTGTCTGAAGTGCTGCAGGTGCAGCAGCCGGCAATTGCCAAAATGGAGCGGCGTACGGATATGTACATCTCCACCTTGCGCAGCCACATCGAAGCCATGGGCGGCCAGCTGGAAGTGATTGCACGCTTCCCGGATGGTGCGGTGAAAATCAGCAACTTCGCGGATATCGAAGAGGCAGGCGCCTAAGGAAGCTCCGAACAAGTCAGTCACACGCAACCGATTGGCGACCTGACTCCTTTTTCAGCCCAGCCTTCGGGGGCTGATTCACCCGAAGCCAGGCTTTTGCCCTGGTTTCTGTGTTTTACACGCGTACCTCTCCTGCGCCGGCCAGCAAGTGCCGACGGGCCATCCATAGGTTCGACAGGGCGAACAGCGTCACCAGTTGCACGGTGTTCTTGGTCAGTCCCCGAAGCGCACCTGCAAGGCCTGTTCGGCTATGCCTGCGAGGCTTACAAGCTTCTCGCCCGTGATGCCGTGTATGACCCGTTCTGGTCGCTGATCATGCAGGACGTGAAGGTCCGACCCGCTGATCGAACGCGTCGAATACCGCCGCTACCACAAGACGACCATGGGCTTCTCCGGCAAGAACTGCGAGATGTTCCTGGGCCAGTTCATCTGCCTGATCGCACGGGAGCGCATCCCCGCAAAAAAGGCGATTGAGTCCGCCCACCGACTGGAGTTCTGGCACGTCATCGAAGACCACTATCTCGCCAAGGGTTGGACTCGTCGCGATCTGGAAAGGCATATACACAAGCTGATGTGTGATCGGTATCTGCGGCGGGGGTATGCCGTCTAATGTCGATCACCAAGCTCCCCGATGGCCGTTGGTTCGTCGATGTAGAACCGATCAAGGGCAAGCGCTTTCGCAAGCGGTTCAAGACCAAGGGCGAAGTCCAGCGGTTCGAAGCCACCGTGCGGCAAAGAACCATTGAAAACTCTGCCTGGACGCCAAAGCCTAAGGACCGTCGTAGGCTCTCCGAACTAGTGCAACTCTGGTACGACCTACATGCCCACTCACTGCGCGACGCACCCCGGCGACTCTCCAAGCCGCTGCAATTGGCTGCCCGACTGGGTGACCCGATTGCGACGGCCCTGGATGCATCCTCTTACGCGAGCTTGCGGCGGAAGCGGCTGGAGGAGGGGATATCCGGGAAGACCCTGAACAACGAACTGGGATACATTCGCGCGGTGTTCAATGAGCTGAAGGACCTGGGCCAGATCGACTACGACAACCCGCTGGCCGGGGTGAAGCTGCTCAAGCTGCAGGAGGGGGAACTGTCCTGGCTGACGACCGAGCAGATCGGCGAGCTTCTCGACTCCATCCGCAACCGGTGCGACAACCCACATACCGAGCTGGTGACGCTGCTCTGTCTGGCTACCGGTGCTCGATGGTCAGAGGCTGAAAAGCTCCCCGCTCAGCGGCTCCAGGGCAACGTCGTGACCTATGCGGGAACCAAGTCAGGGAAGGTTCGCCACGTACCGATTCCAGCAGAGCTGGCTGACCGGGTGAGGGCGCACTGGCCGATGCATGGTCCGTTCACGTCCTGCATCACATCCTTCCGCCGCGCCCTGGAGCGCACCACAATTCAATTACCTCAAGGCCAGGCTAGCCACGCTCTCCGGCACACCTTCGCCAGCCACTTCATGATGAATGGCGGGAACATCCTCACGCTGCAGAAAATCCTGGGTCATTCGACGCTGACGATGACCATGCGATACGCCCATCCGTCGCCTGATCATCTTCAGGACGCTGTGAAATATGGGCCATTAAGGTGGGCCTAGTACTACACTCACTAATTTATATTCGCACTTAAATCCAAGTGCTTGATTAATGTGCTTGTGACTATGCATGAGCTCATATCTTGCCATGAAGGGAAGCGAGTTAATGTCTGGATCTGCTTTTTCGGTCAATATGCAAAATATAATTGTGTAGTCGTTTGTTACTATGTCGTTTCGATTATCTGGGAGTATGTCTGTGAAGGCTTGGGTGGGCCTTTCGTTGTGGTTTTCTGTAATGTGTTCGCGCATGCTTTCTCGGCACTTTTGATCTGATATGAATGCGTCGGAATAAAATTTCCCCTGAAGGAATAAGTGACTGATAGAGGCGGAGCCGGACTTTAGTCGCTTTACGTGAATTAACGATTTATCTGAGTGTAGTAAGTCACATACCTCGTAAATTCGCTCCCCAGCTATATGGACTTTTGCTTTGTCAAAAAGAAAAATGTCATTGTTTGTGTTGTATAGCTCTTGGTTGTAGATTTCCTCCCGATTTTGGTTTCTCTGAGCGTCCCATATTGATACGTTGTTGGTAAGGTATGCACTTTGATTGGAGGGGATATCTGATACGTAGTCTTCAACTTCTTGCTTGAAGTCCGTCGATACTTTTTTCCATTGTGCCATGCTTAGTATATAGGTGTCGTTGTTTAATTCTATTTCTGCGACTAAACACCTATAAACTGGCCAGCTCGTAACTTTGTTTCCTGTCTCGCTACTCCAAACGTAAATTTTATGCGTCTTCAAGCTGTTAATGCTCGATCTATCGCTAAACGCTCTACGTGAAGTTATGAAATCGTCAACAGATAGATCGTCGTGCTGGTCGCCGCCCTCTGCCTTGTATGTGAAATACCTGCTCTCGAAGTCTGTAAACTCCGGGGGGGAGAGATGGATGTTCTCGAAGTTTCCATTCCTGATCCTTTCAAATACTTCACTGTCTAGCTGCTGTATAGTATTTGGGTCGTTCTCGAAGTGGAATTTTGAATAGCCTTGGAAGACTTGCAGGTAGTTATCTTGGTTGTAGGCATCTTCTAGGGTTTGCAATTTTGGTATTAGAGACTCCCAGTTCAAGGGGTTGTCATTTTTTATCTTGAGTGAGATGTTATCTTTGCCAGTGAAGGATTTTATGAAGTTGTATTCTGCGCGAGCGACTCCTGTTACTGATCTAAGAAACTCCTTTTCATCATTAATCTGAAATACACTTAGGTTGCTTCCTGTGCTGATTTGTCTTTCTGCGTGCGTGGATACTGCTTCATGTATATTCGTCTGTATTCGTCGTAATTTTTCGGTATCGCAAATATTCATTGCGACTCTCAGTCCGAAGTCTCGAACAATCTTTTCATTGTCCAGAAAGGTTTCTGCGCCTAGTCCGAATGTCAGTGCGTAAAATTTCGAGATGTTTTGAGTTGTTATTTTTATTGCGACGACAGCGCATGGGAAAGTGTTTCTGCAGTTGAAGTTTATGGGCTCATCGGTCCCCTCGTTAATAAAAACTATCCAGGGGACATCTGCAGCAGTCTTCTGTGTTTCATGTTTTTTGTGAGAAAATGACGCCTGAACTTCAACGCCGGCCGGTGCATTTTCAATTCTTATAGGTCTTAACGGTGGCAGAGGACGGCGTTTACCATCTGTCTCATTAATAAATTCGTCGAAACTAGTTATGTGTTCTTTGATCTTATAGACGGTTAGCTTCTCGAGACTCATATGACCTCCTGTCGATGTCTATCCTGACTGCTGGTGAATTGCCATTATGGATGGTAGACAGCGCTTTGGTCTTTGTCACGGAGCGAAAACGAGTGCGCGAGCAGGAGGAGGAGCAAGGTGGAAGGATGAAATTCGACAGTTTGCGACACTAAACGGGTGGAAACGAAAAAGCCCCTGAAATTCACTAGGAAAATCAGGGGCTTATCGTTTGCGTTTGGTGGAGCCGGGGGGATTTGAACCCCCGTCCGCCAGCTCTCCGCTATCGGTTCTACATGCTTAGCCAGCTCTACTGAGTTAACTCCGCGCCGCCCGAGTGGCAGGGTGCTTGGAGCGAGCTGTATGAGTTTTAGCCGTTACGTCTACAGCGAACTTGGCGGCGATCCTGTTCTATCTGACAGTCGTTTCGGGTTTACAGGCATCCCCTAGCGACTGCTAGCCGCATTAAGCAGCTAGAGCGTAGTTGTCGTCGTTGGCAACTATAAGTTTGCAGCAGCGAATTTACGAGTTCTGCTACCAGCTCGGCATGCCCCTCAAGTTTTGTTACCGGCGTCGAATCCTAATCGGCCCCAAAACCTTGACAGGTCGACGACCAGTCTACGGCAAAGGGCTGCGAGAGTCCAATCCGCCGCTCATAAACCTTTGACGCCGCTGGGTTTCCCCTCCGGAGGCGGGCTCAGGTCCAGGGCTTTGGCCGGTGCCTTGGCGTTCCGCCCGGGCGCCAGCTGCTTTTCCACGTCGGCCTGGATCGCCTGCAACACCGGTTGCAGGTCGCGCATGTTGTCGCGGACCTCGGGGTAAGGGTGGTCCTTGGCGAAATCGGCGATGCGTTCCAGCAACTGGGCGCGCACCGGGGAGGGCAGGTGGATGAACAGCTCGGGCATTTCCTTGGCCAGTTCGGCGGAGTAGAGCACCAGGTCCTGGCGCTCGAACTGGGCGGTGAGGCCGAGGTAGTCGAGGGCGCTGCCGGTGAGCATCGCCGCGGCCGCCTTGGTTTCCTGCATGCCCTGCAGGCGCGCGGGGTTGCGCTGCTCGGCCTGGGACAGGGTCATCCAGAATTCGACGGTGAGGGTGAACAGGATCGACTGCTCGCGCAGCGAGTAGCTCATCAGGCCCAGCGCCTCGGCGCCGTAGGGCTGTTTGGCGGCGCGGAAGTCGAAGTACAGGCGCATCAGCTCCTTGAGCTTGAACAGTACTTCGCGGGCCTCGTTCTGGCGGATCTCCAAGGGGCTGTAGATGTTCAGCTGCGGGCGGAAGTTTTCCTCGCTGACCATGCGCAGGTAGAGCGGCCCGGTGAATTCGCCGCTGCGTCGCGGCAGGGCGTTTTTCTGGGTTTCCTCGATCTTCTTCAGGGCGTCGATCAGCACCTGGTAGTCGTGGCTGTCCCAGGGCTTCTGGATGTCCGGGATGCGCTGGCCGAGGTAGTAGAGGTCGGCGGCCGCGAGCGGGCGGCCGAGAACCAGTAAAAGGATGGCCAGCGGCCAGAGCAGGCGGCGTGATAGGGTCGGCACGGACTTTCCTTGCGGGGCGCGTGGATCGGCCTAGGTTAGCGATGGCCGGGGCCGCCGTCACCCCGCGCTTCGATTGGGGCGGACGGGATGGCAACGGCGCAGTGGGACGGCTTGCAGGCGGTATTTGAGGATCTCGGCGGCTACGGCGCGCTGGCGCGCCAGGCGGCGCAGGGCGAGGGGCCGCTGGTGGGGCATCTGCAACGGACCAACATCCAGCTCGCGGCGATCCCGGTGTTCACCCGCAAGGGGGTCGCCGAGACCACGGTCAACGACCTGCTGGAGGCGGCGCGGGTCTCGCGGCGGACTTTCTACAAGTATTTCGCCGGCAAGCTGGAGGTGCTGGAAAGCATCTACCACAGCGCCGTGCAATTGCTGCTGGCGCGCTTCGGCGGGCTGCGCAGCGAGGCCGGCAGCGACGAGGACTGGCTGCGGGCGATGGTCTCGCTGTTCTTCGACTACCACCTGGCGGTCGGTCCGATCATCCGCATGATGCAGGAGGAGGCCCTGCATGCCGGCTCGCCGCTGGCGGCGCACCGGCAGCGCGCGCACCTGAAGATTATCGAGCTGTGGGCCGAGCGCCTGGGCGCCCAGGGTGCGGCCCACGATGCGCTGACCTACCGGGTGCTGATCTGGGCGATGGAGGCGGCTTCGCTGGAGCTGCTCAATGCCAGCGACCCGCTGGAGCTGCCGCGGGTCAAGCGGGTGCTCGGCGACCTGCTGGTGGGTACGCTCTGTCCCAGCACCCAGGCTCCGACGAGACTGCAAGGGTAACAGCCGGGCAGTCGCCGCTCGCGCCTACAGAACCTAGGTTGGGCTCGCAGCCCGCCGTGGCCATGCTCTGATGCCCTGTCATAACAACAAGACGGGAGACGTGCGTCCATGTCCGCGACACCCTATCTGCTGCAACCGCCGCTGGCGGTCGGATTCGCCCGCCTGGGCTTCGGCTCCCTCTCGCTGGAGTCGTTGCGCGAGCGCTACGCCGCACCGTCCAGCGGCTCGCGCTTCATCGAGCTGGACGGTTTCCCGCTGCACTACCGCGACGAAGGCAGCCGCGACAAGCCGGTACTGGTGATGATCCACGGCGTGGTCGCCTCGCTGCACACCTGGGACGACTGGGTGAAGGCGATGTCGCCCTACTTCCGCATCGTGCGCTTCGACGTGCCGGGCTTCGGCCTGACCGGGCCGGGGCGTGACAGCCGTTACTCTGGCGAGCGCATGGTGGCGATCCTCGGTCAGTTGCTCGATTTCCTGAAGATCGACAAGGCCTCGATCGCCGGCAACTCCCTGGGCGGCTATATCGCCTGGAACTTCGCCCTGGCGCAGCCGCAGCGGGTGGAGCGGCTGGTGCTGATCGACCCGGCCGGTTACCAGATGCGCAAGGTGCCGTGGATGATCGCCTCGGCGGCGCTGCCCGGCTCGACCCTGGCGATGCCGCTGTGGATGCCGCGAGCGCTGATCGCCCAGGGCATCAAGGAAGTCTATGGCGAGCCGGGGCGGATCAAGCCGGGGGTGGTCGACCGCTACTACGATCTGAGCCGCCGCCCGGGCAACCGCAAGGGCATGATGGAGATCTTCCGCGTGTTGCTGAAGGTCAACCGCGAGGAACTCGGCACCTCTGGCGAACGCATCGCCCGGATCGTCGCGCCGACCCTGCTGATGTGGGGCGAACGCGACCGCTGGATCTCGCCGAAGCACGTACCGCTGTGGCAACGCGACCTGCCGGGGATCCAGGTGAAGACCTATCCGGGCGTCGGGCATATCCCCATGGAGGAGATTCCCGAGCAGACCGCGGCGGATGCACTGCGCTTCCTGATGGCCTGATCCAGGCCGTCATGAAGAAGCCCGCGCTGGTCAGTCGCGGGCTTTTTAATGCGTGGACGAAAGGCCGAAATACCAGACAGGGTTGGGAAACGATGCATGCCCCTCTCGCGGCGCGGAGGGGCGGCGAGGCGGGTCAGGCGGCCTTCGGTTGCGGTTCGAACTGGTCGCGGTACTGCTCGATGAGGTGCAGGTTATTGTGCTGCCAGGGGTGGAAGTCCTTCTTGTAGAAGTCCAGGTACACGCCCACCAGCGAGCGGAACACGCCGTCCTTGCCCCACAGCCACTTGATGCCGTCGCGCCAGACCTTGAAGTTCCACAGCAGGCCGTCGCGCTTGAGCATGTGGACCAGGCCCTTGGTGGTGTCGAGGGCGAAGAAGAAGGTGCCCTGGACCATCGCCCGGCGGCGCAGCCTGGCCTTGCCGTTGACCAGCATGAACACGTCGTAGGCCACCGCCTTGTGCTCGGTTTCCTCCAGTGCGTGCCAACGCCACAGGCGGGCCATGGTCGGGTCGGCGCCTTCCAGCCACCTGGGGTTGCTCAGCAGGCCGTCGGCCATGATCGCGGTGAGGTGCTCCAGGGCCGCGGTGGCCGCCAGTTGCCGCGACGGGTGCAGTTTTTGCTGGGCGAAGCGGATGCGCCGCTTGGCGCCGCCTTCCAGGCGGTCGATGTCGTAGCCGAGGGCGCGCAGGCGGTCGCTGTAGACCAGGTGCTCGCGGCTGTGGTGGCCTTCCTGGCCGATGAAGCCACGGATCTGCTGCTTCAGCGCCGGGTCCTCGACCCGCTCGCGGTAGTGGCGCACGGAGTCGATGAAGAAGCGCTCGCCATCGGGGAACAGCACCGACATGGCGTTGAACATGTGGGTCTTGAAAGCGTCGCCGCTGTGCCAGTGGCGCGGCATCGGATCGGGCAGGTCGAAGTCCAGATGACGCGGGCGGATCTCCAGACCTTCGGGGGTGGTGCTGGCCATAGCGGCTCCCTGTGATGGTGAAGGACCATGGGATCGACTATCGCTTGCGGGGGGTAGCCTCACAAGGTTATCTTCTGCCAACTTTCCGGTCATATCCGGCCAGCGGTCAGAACAATAAACAGCCATGAAACAACCGCTCAATTTCACCGCCGAACTGGTGCCGGTGGCCTATGCCGAGGCACTCCTCGATCTCGTCGCGGAGTACGGCGTATCCCGCCAGGCGCTGTTCGACGCTGCGCGGGTGCGTCCCGAGGTGCTGGACAGCCCGAACGGCCGCCTGTCCTTCCTCGACTTCAACCAGCTCACCTACAGCGCCCAGGCCCTGTGCGGCGAGCCGGCGCTGGGGCTGGTGCTCGGCCAGCGCCTGAACGTCTCCGCCCATGGCATCCTCGGCTACGCGGTGCTGTCCAGCGCCAACCTGGGCAAGGCCATCCAGTTCGCCCTCAAGTACTACCGGGTGCTCGGCCTGGCCTACGAACTGGAACTGGTGCTCGATGACGGCCGCGCTGAGTTGCGCGCGGTGGAGTCGATGCCGCTGGGCGCCGCCTCGGTGTTCGCCGCCGAGGGCCTGATGGCGACGCTGTATTCCATCGCCTGCTTCCTGGTCGGCGAGCCGTTGCAGGACGTGCGGGTCGGCTTCGCCTATCCGCCGCCGGCCCATGCCCGGCGCTACGCTGAGGTGTTCGGGGTGGCCGCGGAGTTCGAGCAGCCCTGGCACTGGCTGAGCATGCCCAGCGAGTACCTGGAACGACCGATGGCGCTGGCCAACCCGGCCACGGTGCAGATGTGCGAGCAGCAGTGCGAGGCGCTGCTGGCCACCCTGGACGTCCAGGAAGGCCTGCTGACCCGTGTGCGCCGCCTGCTGCTGGCGCGTCCCGGCGACTTCCCCGATCTCGAACAGGCCGCCCGCGAACTGCACACCAGCGGGCGCAGCCTGCGCCGGCACCTGTCGTCGCTGGGCACCACCTACCAGCAGGTCCTCGACGATGTGCGCAAGCGCCTGGCCCTGCAATACCTGGCCACCACCCAGCTACCGCTGTACGAGATCGCCCTGTTGCTCGGCTTCAACGATTCGTCGAACTTCCGCCGGGCGTTCCGCAAGTGGACCGGCAAGCTGCCCAGCGACTACCGCGAAGCGCCCTGAGCCGACGCCGGCGATCCTCGGCAGCGGATGGATGTGCCATGCTTGGCGTTTCATAGAAATCCATGGCGCGCTTGCCGCGCCGACCGTGATCGGAGTCTTGCATGTCGACATCCCCCGCGCTGATCCGCGAAACCTTTCCCGTCGGGCCTTTGCAGTGCAACTGCACCATCATTGGCGATCCGCTGACCAGGAAGGCCATCGTCGTCGATCCGGGCGGCGACCACGAACTGATCCTGCAGCGCCTCGACCGCCTCGGCCTGCAAGTGGTCAGCATCATCCATACCCATGCGCACCTGGATCACTTCCTCGCCTCCGGCGAGATGAAGAAACGCACCGGCGCCAGCCTGCACCTGCACAAGGACGACCAGTTCCTCTGGGACAACCTGGAGATGCAGTGCCAACTGTTCGGCGTGCCCTACACGCCGGTGCCGGCCCCGGACCGCTGGCTGGCCGACGACGAGGAACTGGCCTGCGGTTGCGGAGTGGCACTGCACACGCCGGGGCATACGCCGGGCTCGATGAGTTTCTGGTTCCCCCGGGCGAAGCTGCTGATCGCCGGCGACACCCTGTTCCGCCGCGGCATCGGCCGCACCGACCTGTGGGGCGGCGACTCGGCGGCGATCCAACGTTCGATCCGGCAGCGCCTGTACAGCCTCGACGAGGATGCCACGGTGGTCGCCGGCCACGGCCCGGACACCACGCTGGGCGAGGAGATGCGCGAGAATCCCTTCGTCAGGGGCTGAAAAGGATTTTTCCGAGCATCGGGAATTTTGCCACCTGGCTATGCTCTAAGATGTCGGCCGCCCCTCACGCAGGGGCGTTTCAGTACCTCGAGGAGTAGTTTTCCCATGTTCACCTCCCGTTGCCTGCCTCTGGCCGCAGCCGTCACCGCACTGGCGCTGCTCGCCGGTTGTGCCAACAACAACCCCTACGACACGCAAAGCCAAAGCCAGGGTGGCATGAGCAAGACGGCCAAGTACGGCGGACTGGGTGCGCTGGCCGGCGCCGTCGCCGGCGCCGCGATCGACCACAACAACCGTGGCAAGGGCGCGCTGATCGGCGCTGCCGTCGCTGGCGCCGCCGCCGCGGGCTATGGCTACTACGCCGACAAGCAGGAAGCCGAGCTGCGTCGGCAGATGGAAGGCACCGGCGTGGAAGTGCAGCGCCAGGGCGACGATATCAAGCTGATCATGCCGGGCAACATCACCTTCGCCACCGATTCGGCGAACATCGCTCCGAGCTTCTACGCGCCGCTGAACAACCTGGCGAACTCGTTCAAGCAGTACAACCAGAACACCATCGAGATCGTCGGCTACACCGACAGCACCGGCAGCCGCCAGCACAACATGGACCTGTCCCAGCGTCGTGCGCAGAGCGTGGCCGGCTACCTGACCGCCCAGGGCGTCGACGGCACCCGCCTGAGTACCCGCGGCATGGGCCCGGACCAGCCGATCGCGAGCAACTCCACCGCCGACGGTCGCGCGCAGAACCGGCGCGTCGAGGTCAACCTGCGACCGGTTCCGGGCGCCCAGGGCCCGGCGCAGACCCAGCCGCAGTACTGATCGCGGCCTGGACGAAAAAGCCCGCCATTCGGCGGGCTTTTTCATGGGCGCTGGTCGGCGCTCTTCGTCCTACGCCTTGGCGTTACCGGGAAACTCGCGGTGCAGGCTGTCGAGCAACTGGTCCTTGCGCTCCCACAGCTGGTTGACCCATTGCTGGAATTCCGCGCGGTAGCCGGCGTCCTGGTCGTAGCTCTTGCCGACGAACTGGCGCGGAATCTCCAGTTCCTCGAAGCGCACCACGACGTCCTTCAGGCGTCCGGAAAGCAGGCACCAGAAGGTCGGGCTGCCGTCCGGGTAGTGGATGGTCACGTTGACCAGGGTCTTCAATTGCTCCCCCATGGCGTCGAGGACGAAGGCGATGCCGCCGGCCTTGGGCTTGAGCAGGTGGCGGAACGGCGACTGCTGCTCGTCGTGCTTGGCGCGGGTGAAACGGGTGCCTTCGAGGAAGTTGAACACCGCTACCGGGATGCGGCTGAACTTGGCGCAGGCCTTGCGCGTGGTCGCCAGGTCCTGGCCTTTCTTCTCCGGGTGCCTGGCCAGGTAGGCCTTGCTGTAGCGCTTCATGAAGGGGAAATCGAGGGCCCACCAGCACAGGCCGATGATCGGGACCCAGATCAGTTCCTGCTTGAGGAAGAAGCGCAGCAGCGGGATGCGCCGGTTCAACTGGTATTGCAGGACGAGGATGTCGACCCAGCTCTGGTGGTTGCTGGTGACCAGGTAGGAGTGTTGGTACTCCAGGCCCTCCAGGCCCTGGACGTTCCAGCGGGTGCGCTGGACCAGGTTCATCCAGCCCTTGTTGCAGGCGATCCAGCCTTCGGCGATCAGGCTCATGATCTTGCTGCACAGGCGCTGGGCGGCGGCGAACGGCAGGAGCAGCTTGACCAGGGTCATGCCGAACAGCAGGCAGGCCCAGCACAGGGTGCTGGACACCAGCAGCAGGCCGGCCAGGGAGCCGCGCAGGAAATGGGGGAGAAACGACAGCATCAAGGAGTCCTTGTACGTAGGCGCCCGGCCAGGGCCGGGCGCGTGGAGCGGGGCGTGGTCCCGCCGTTCACATGGCACATCCTCGTGCCTGGCCGAAGCCAGTGCCGCCCACTGGGCGGCGTTCCTTCAGGCCGGGGCCTGGGCGTCCGCCTGGATGGCGGTGAGGGCGATGGTGTAGACGATGTCTTCCACCAGCGCGCCGCGCGACAGGTCGTTCACCGGTTTGCGCAGGCCTTGCAGCATCGGCCCGACGCTGACGCAATCGGCGCTGCGCTGCACCGCCTTGTAGGTGGTGTTGCCGGTGTTCAGGTCGGGGAAGATGAACACCGTGGCCTGCCCGGCCACCGGGCTGTTCGGCGCCTTCTGGCGGCCGACGCTGGCGATGGCGGCGGCATCATACTGCAAGGGTCCGTCGATCAACAGGTCGGGGCGCTGCTCGCGCGCCAGGCGGGTGGCCTCGCGAACCTTGTCGACATCCACCCCGGAACCGGAGTCGCCGGTGGAGTAGCTGATCATCGCGACCCGTGCAGGGATGCCGAAAGCCTGCGCCGACGCGGCACTCTGCACGGCGATCTCGGCCAGGTCACTGGCCGAAGGATCGGGATTCACCGCGCAATCGCCGTAGACCAGCACCTGGTCCGGTAACAACATGAAAAACACTGACGACACCAGGTTGTAGCCGGGCGCGGTCTTGATCAGTTGCAGCGCCGGGCGGATGGTGCTGGCGGTGGTGTGGATGGCGCCGGAGACCAGGCCGTCGACCTCGTCCAGGGCAAGCATCATGGTCGCCAGGACCACGCTGTCCTCCAGTTGCTGCTCCGCCATCGGCGCGTTCAGCCCCTTGCCCTTGCGCAGCTCGACCATCGGTTCGACGTAGCGCTGCCGCACCAGGTCCGGGTCGATGATCTCCAGGCCTTCCGGTAGCACGATGCCCTGGGCCTGGGCCACCGCCTGGACCTCGTCCGGCTTGGCCAGCAGCACGCAGCGGGCGATGCCGCGCGCCTGGCAGATCGCCGCCGCCTGCACGGTGCGCGGCTCGCTGCCCTCGGGCAGGACGATGCGCTTGCCGGCCTTCTGCGCGCGTTGCACCACCTGGTAGCGGAACGCCGGCGGCGACAGGCGCAGCTCGCGCGGCGTACCGCAGCGCTGCTTGAGCCATTCGAAATCGATGTGCCCGGCGACGAACTCGGTGACCCGCTCGGCGCGCTCGCGGTCGTCCACCGGGATTTCCTTGTTCATCCGGTTCAGGTTGGTCGCGGTGTCGTAGGAGCCGGTGGCCACCGACAGCACTGGCAGGCCTCCCTGCAAGGCGCCGCGGCAGAGTTCCATGATCCGCGGGTCGGGCGGGAAGTCGCTGCACAGCAGCAGGCCGGCCAAGGGTACGCCGTTCATCGCGGCCAGGCTGGCGGCAAGGATGATGTCGTCGCGGTCGCCGGGGGTCACCACCAGCACGCCGGGCTTGAGCAGTTGCACGGTGTTGGGCACGGCGCGGGCGCATAGCACGATCTTCTGCACCCGGCGCTGCTCGTAGTCGCCGGCGTTGATCACCCGTGCGCTGAGCAGGTCGGCGATGTCGCGGGTGCGCGCGGCGTTGAGTTCGTCCTGCCAGGGAATGCAGCCGATCAGGCGGAAGTCGTCGCGCAGCAGCGGCGAGTGTTCGGTGAGGCGCCGGGCGAAGTCCGCCACGCCGTCCTCGGCGTTGGCCGCGTCGGCCTCGCCGCGGACCTTGTTGAGGATCACCCCGAGCACCTTCGGGTCGCGCGGGCCGCCGAACAGTTGGGCCTGGATCTCGATACGGTCGGTCAGTTCGGTGAGCGTCTCGTTTTCCGGCGCGGAGACCAGGATCACCTCGGCGTCGAGACTCTTCGCCAGGTGGAAGTTGACCCGCGCGGCGTAGCTGGCGTGACGGGTCGGTACCATGCCTTCGACGATCACCACGTCCTTGTCGGCGGCGGCGCGCTGGTAGAGGCTGATGATCTCTTCGAGCAGTTCGTCCAGTTGGCCGTCGCCGAGCATCCGCTCGACCTGGGCCAGCGGCAGCGGCTTCGGCGTATCCAGGCCGTGGGTGCGCGCCACCAGTTCGCTGGAGCGCTCCGGGCCGAGGTCGCCGGGATGCAGCTGGGCGATGGGTTTGAAGAAGCCGACCTTCAGCCCGGCGCGTTCCAGGGCGCGAAGCAGGCCGAGGCTGATCGAGGTGAGGCCGACGCCGAAACCGGTCGGGGCGATGAAGAAGGTATGCATCTGGGCTCCTTAAGCCGTGCGTTTGGCCACGCCGCCTGGTTGGGCGGGGGCGTCGATCCAGTTCAGTCGAGCAGGGCCAGCGTGTCGAGGGCGATCTGCCGCTCTTCGTTGGTCGGGATCACCAGTACCCGCGGATGCCCCGCGGCCTGGATCGGCCCGGCGACGCCGCGCACGCAGCGGGCGTTGGCCTCCTGGTCGAGGCGCAGGTCGAACAGCCGCAGGTGGGCGGCGGTCTTGGCGCGCACCAGCGGCGAGTTCTCGCCGATGCCACCGGTGAAGATCACCCCGTCCAGTTGCGGCAGGGCGCAGCTCATCGCCGCCAGGGACTTGGCCAGGCGGTAGCAGAACACCTCGATCGCCAGGGCCGCGCCGGGGTGGCCCTGCTCGCGCTCCTGCTCCAGGGTGCGCATGTCGTTGGACAGGTCGGAGAGGCCGAGCAGGCCGCTTTCGTTGTTCAGCATCGAGTCGATGCGCTCCAGGCTCCAGCCCAGGGTCCGCGCCAGGTGGCTGTGCAGGTTGGGGTCGACGTCGCCGCTGCGGGTGCCCATTACCAGGCCTTCCAGCGGGGTCAGGCCCATGCTGGTGTCGAGGCTCTGGCCGTTGACGATGGCGCAGGTCGAGCTGCCGTTGCCGAGGTGGGCGCTGAGCCAACTGCTGTCGCCGACCGCCAACCCGGCCATTTCCGCGGCGCGGTGGCTGACGTAGCGGTGGCTGGTGCCGTGGAAGCCGTAGCGGCGCACGCCATGCTCACGGTAGAGGGCCTCCGGCAGGGCGTAGCGGTAGGCGTGCTCCGGCAGGCTCTGGTGGAAGGCGGTGTCGAACACGGCGACGTGGGGCAGCTTGGGAAACAGCGTCATCGCTGCCTCGATGCCTTGCAGGTTGGCCGGGTTGTGCAGCGGCGCCAGCGGCGCGGTGGCCCGGATCGCCTCGACCACCCGGTCGTCGATGCGCGTGGCATGGGTGAACAGCTCGCCGCCATGCACCACCCGGTGGCCGATGCCGTGGAGCTTGCCGCCCGCGGCGTTCTGCACCATCGGCAGCAACTGGGCGAGGGCGGCGCGGTGGTCGGCGTTGGGAATCATCAGGCTGTCGCTGTCGCCGCCGCGCTTCCAGCGCAGCACCGCATCGCGGCTGCCCAGGCGCTCGGCGAGGCCGTGCAGGGGAAACAGGGAGTGGGCCTCGTTGACCAGGGCGAACTTGATCGACGAACTGCCGCAGTTGATCACCAGTATGTTGCGTGAGGGCATCACTGCTCCTTGGTCTGCTCTTCTTCTTCCCGGGCACACCAGCCGCAGCGAAATTCGCGGCCGAGCTGTCTGTGCCGCTCGTTTTCGTCAAGGACCCAGGCGCGCGATTGCCAGGGCGGTTGGTGGCGCAGGTGTTGAGTATGGCCACAGGACAAGACTGCCACCCAATGGCCTTCCTCGTCCTGATGAAAATCAATCACCCGCGACGGCGCTCGCGCGCCCCGTTCATCAGGGGCGCGGTCGCTTTCGGGGCTATTGATGCGTACACTTACGCATTCATCTTCTTTATCGAAAAGGTTTCGAACCATGCAGATCGCGGCCAACAAGGCGGTTTCCATCGACTATACCCTGACCAACGACGCCGGGGATGTCATCGACAGTTCCGCTGGTGGCGCGCCGCTGGTCTACCTGCACGGTGCCGGCAACATCATCGTCGGCCTGGAGAAGGCCCTGGAAGGCAAGAACGTCGGTGACGAACTGAGCGTCGCCATCGAGCCGGAAGACGCCTATGGCGAATACAGCGCCGAACTGGTCGCGACCCTGACCCGCGAGATGTTCGAAGGCGTCGACGAACTGGAAGTCGGCATGCAGTTCCACGCCTCGGCTCCGGACGGCGGCATGCAGATCGTCACCATCCGCGACATCGACGGCGACGACGTGACCGTCGATGGCAACCATCCGCTGGCCGGCCAGCGCCTGAACTTCAAGGTCAAGGTAGTCGACGTGCGCGAGGCCAACGCCGAGGAAATCGCCCATGGTCACATCCATGGCGAAGGCGGTCACCACCACTGATCGGCGTTCATTCGCCGATTGATGCCCTGGGCCGTCCGCCGGCGGAACTGCTAAGCTGGTATAGCGAAAGGCGCCTTTGGGCGCCTTTCGCGTCATGCGCCATGCCTGGGCTCTTTACCCCGTCCCTGGGGATGCGCCGCAGCCAGGGTTCTTGCCCGGTGCGGGGCTTGGCACGTTGTGTCGCTGAATGCGCAAGGAGTACGTCATGAGTGCCTTTCACGATCTCACCCTGCAGGGGTTGGAGGGACAGGACCTGCCGCTTTCCCCGTTCAAGGGCAAGGTGCTGCTGGTGGTCAATGTCGCCTCCAAATGCGGCCTGACACCCCAGTACGTCGGCCTGGAGAATCTCTACCAGACCTACCGCGAGCGCGGTTTCGCGGTGCTCGGCGTGCCCTGCAACCAGTTCGCCGGCCAGGAGCCGGGCAGCGAGGCGGATATCCAGTCCTTCTGCAGCCTGAACTATGGCGTCAGCTTCCCGATGAGCGCCAAGGTCGAGGTCAACGGCAGCGCGCGGCATCCGCTCTATCGCCTGCTGGCGGGCGAGGGCGCGGAGTTTCCCGGCGACATCACCTGGAACTTCGAGAAATTCCTCCTCGGTCCCGACGGTCGCGTGCTGGCGCGTTTCAGCCCGCGCACGGCGCCGGACGACCCGGCCCTGGTGCAAGCCATCGAGAAGGCCCTGGGTTGATCTCCCCCGCGGGACGCGTTCGCGTCCCGCCGCTTCCTTTCCTGTCTTGCGCCGGTTCATGACGCAACGCGATAAGTCCCTGCCTGTAACGCCTGATCACCGCCGTTGATAATGCTGGGCGGACGAGACGACCGGTCATATTCTCTCGTTCCATGACTAGCAACCGACTCGACAAGCGCGAACTGATCCTGGCCAAGGGCTCCGAGGTCATGACCCGGCGTGGCTACCACGGCACCGGGGTGCTGGAGATCGTCCAGGCCGCGCGCATCCCCAAGGGCTCCTTCTATCACTACTTCGACAGCAAGGAAGCCTTCGCCCAGCAGGCCCTGGAGCACGTCTACGCGCCGCGCCTGGCGCGCTACGCCCAGGCCCTCGGCGACAGCCGCTTCAGCCCGCGCGAGCGGGTGCTGCGCTACTACGGCGAGCTGCTGGAGCACTTCGCCCGCCAGGAAAAGCCCGAATACCACTGCTTCATCGGCAGCCTGAGCTTCGAGATGGCCGAGCTGTCGCCGCCGATCGCGGCCAAGGTCGAGTCGATCCTGCAGGCTTCCGCGCAAATCCTCCAGGACTGCCTGGAGCAGGCGCGCGAGGCCGGCGAACTGGCCGCCGACGAGGACTGCGCGAGCCTGGCCGGCTTCATCGGCTTCGCCTGGCAGGGCGCCCTGGCGCGCTTCAAGGTCGGCGCCGGCCTCGCTCCGTTGAATGCTTTCATGTCGCGCCTGGAGCTGCTGCTCCGCGCCTGATACCTGCCCGAACCTCCCATTCCCCCTCAGGAGTCCGTCCATGAGTGCCCCCGTAGAAGCCCTGTTCCAACCGTTCCGTCTCGGCGCCCTGGAGCTGCCCACCCGTGTGGTGATGGCGCCGATGACCCGCAACTTTTCCCCGGGCGGCGTACCCAACGCCAAGGTCGTCGAGTACTACCGCCGGCGCGCCGCCGCCGGCGTCGGCCTGATCGTCAGCGAAGGCACCACGGTCGGCCACAAGGCCGCCAACGGTTATCCGAACGTGCCGCGCTTCTATGGCGAGGACGCCCTGGCCGGCTGGAAGCAGGTGGTCGACGCAGTGCATGCCGAGGGCGGGCGCATCGTTCCGCAGCTCTGGCACGTCGGCAGCGTTCGGCGCCTGGGCGTGGAGCCGGACGCCAGCGTGCCCGGCTACGGCCCGATGGAGAAGGCCAAGGACGGCAAGGTGCTGGTCCACGGCATGAGCAAGGCCGACATCCAGGAGGTCATCGCCGCCTTCGCCCAGGCCGCCCGCGACGCCCAGGCGATCGGCATGGATGGGGTGGAGATCCACGGCGCCCACGGCTACCTGATCGACCAGTTCTTCTGGGAAGGCAGCAACCAGCGGGACGACGAGTACGGCGGCAGCCTGGCCAATCGCTCGCGCTTCGCCGTCGAGCTGGTGCGGGCGGTGCGCGCGGCGGTCGGCGCGGATTTCCCGATCATCTTCCGCTTCTCCCAATGGAAGCAGCAGGACTATTCCGCGCGCCTGGTGGAAACCCCGGAGGGCCTGCGCGAGTTCCTCGCGCCGCTGGTGGAGGCCGGCGTCGACATCTTCCACTGCTCGACCCGCCGCTTCTGGATTCCCGAGTTCGAAGGCTCGGAACTCAACCTGGCCGGCTGGACCCGCGAGCTGACCGGCAAGCCGACCATTACCGTGGGTAACGTCGGCCTGGACGGCAGCGAGTTCCTGCAATTCTTCGGCAAAACCGACGAGGTGGCGCAGCCGGCGAGCATCGACGGCCTGGTGGAGCGCCTGGACAAGGGCGAGTTCGACCTTGTCGCGGTGGGCCGCGCGCTGCTGGTGGATCCGGAGTGGGCGGTGAAGGTCCGCGAGGGGCGTATCGGCGACATCAAGCCGTTCAGCCGCGAGGCCCTGGCCAGCCTGGTCTGAAGGCGCGTCCGCGACGCACCGGCCCGGCGCCGCGCCAGCAAGCAGATCCCACCCCTCGGGGTGGGATTTTTCATGGCCGTGATTTTTTCCGAAAACCCGCCCTGCGACCGGCTGACTTCAAAGTCCGAAACCGGCATTGTATGACCGCCAACACAACAATAGGCCGAGAAACGGCCAGAGGAGCGAATCCATGCGTATCGGCCTGGTGGTCGACGCGACCTGCGACCTGCCGCCCGAATTCCTCGCCGCCCACGGCATCCGCGTGATGCCGATCGGGATCCGCCTGGGCGAGCAGCGGCTCATCGATCGACGCGACCCCGACACCACCCTGAGCTTCTACCGCGACCACCTGCCCAAGGTCGGTAGCAAGGACGGCAGCCAGCCGCTCTCCGCCGCCGAGTTGCAACAATGGTTCCTCGACGAACTGGTGACCGACTTCGACTACGTGGTCTGCCTCACCGTCGACAGCCTGCGCAGTCCGATCTTCGAGCACGCCACCCAGGCCTCCTTCGGCCTGCTCCAGCACTACCACGAGCGCCGCCACGCGGCCGGCATCGCCGGTCCCTTCACCCTGCGCGTACTCGACAGCCACTCGGTGTTCGCCGGCATCGCCTGCCTGGCGGCCGAGGGCACGCGCCTGCTGGCGCAGGGCAGCCACCCCAACGCGCTGCGCACGCGCCTCGAACAGCTCAGCCAGCAGACCTGCACCTACCTGGTCGCCGACGACCTGGGCCACTTGCGCCGGCGCGGCTTCCAGAAGGGCGATCGCAGCGGTTTCGTCGACCGGGTCAAGGGCGCGGCGCTGGGGTTGGGCTCGCTGCTCGACGTCAAGCCGGTGTTCAGCCTGGCCGATGGCGAGGACAAACCGGTGGCGCTCTCGCCGAGCTTCGAGAAGTCGGCGGAGAAGCTGTTCGGCTATGCCCTGGCGCGGGTACAGGCGGGTGAGCTGCTGGCACCGCAACTGGGTCTCAGCTATGCCGGCGATCCGACCGCGCTGCGCGACCTGCCGGGCTTCGCCGCGCTGGAGAACGCCTGCCGCGAGCGCGACATCCACTTGCACCTGGGCATGCTCAGTCCCACCGGCGGCATCAATCTGGGCGCCGGGGCCATGAGCCTGGGCTTCATCGCCGCGCCGAAAGCCTTTGCCTGAGAGCTACTCGCGGCTGCGTGGCAAGGCCCCGCCATCCTCCGCCGGCGGCCGCTCGGGCTTCGACCGAGCGGGCTGGACCAGCGGACTGGCGCAGGCGTCCTCCAGGTAGTTCTGGAAGTGCTCGACGATGCTGTCCCAACCTTGCCGGCTGGCGTGCTGGCGGGCGTTGAGACGGACCCGGCGCAGGCGTTCCTGGTCGTCCAGCAGCCAACTGGCGACTTCGACGAAGCCGCTCTTGTCGCCCGGCGCGGCGAGCACGCCGTTGTGCCCATGGCGGATGTGCTGGCCGGCGGCGGCCTGGTCGAAGGCGACCACCGCGAGGCCGGCGGCCTGGGCTTCGAGGACCACGTTGCCGAAGGTCTCCGACAGGCTTGGGAAGAGGAACAGGTCGCCCGAGGCGTAGTGGGCGGCCAGGGTTTCGCCGCGCTGGACGCCGCAGAACAGCGCTTCGGGCAGGTCCCGTTCGAGGTGCTTGCGCTCCGGCCCGTCGCCCACCAGTACCAGGCGCAGCTTCAGCTGCGGATGGGCGGCGCAGAGCGCGCGGAAGGTGCCGCCGAGCAGGCCGAGGTTCTTCTCCGCCGCCAGCCGGCCGACGTGCAGCACGGCGATGTCCTGTTCGCCCAGGCCCCAGCGCCGGCGTAGTTCGGGATCGCGCCGGGAGGGATGGAAGAGTTGGCTGTCGACCCCGCGGGAGAGCAGGTTGAGGCGTTCGAAACCGCGCCGTTGCAATTCCATGCGCTGGCTGCCGCTGGGCACCAGGGTCATCTGCGTGCGGTTGTGGAACCAGCGCAGGTAGCCGGTGACCAGCCGGGTCAGCGGGCCGAAGCCGTAGTGCTCGCTGTACTGCTGGAAGTTGGTGTGGAAACCGCTGACCGCCGGGATGCCCAGGCGCCGCGCGGCGCGCAGGGCGGAGAAGCCGAGCGGGCCTTCGGTGGCGATGTAGAGCACGTCCGGGCGCTGGCGCTTCCAGCAGCGCAGCAGCTTGTGCAGGCTCGACATGCCCCATTGCAGGCCGGGGTAGCCGGGCAACGGCCAGCCGCGGGTCAGCACCAGCTCGGCGTCGCTGCGCCGGCCGTCGTCGCCGGGCTGGCGCGGGCGCACCACCTGAACCCGATGGCCAAGCTGCTGGAGACCGGCATGCAGGCGACCCAGGGTATTGGCGACGCCGTTGACTTCCGGTGGGTAGGTTTCGCTGATCAGGGCGATGCTTAGAGGTCTGCTCATGACGTCAGTGTCGACCGACGCCGTGTAGCGGATGTGAAGTTTTGGTGACGCTTGCGTGACGGCGCCCCGGTCGGGGCGCCGTGGATTTCAGCGTTGCAGCAGGCGTGGGTTCTCCTCGCCGAAGATCTGCTTGCGCAGGGCCTTGAGGCGTTCGTCGATGGCGGCGTGACGCTGCTCCTCGCCGTCGACGCTGGCGAGCACCTCGGCGATCACCTTGTCCGACTCTTGCGCGTATTCGCGCAGTTGCTCTTCCTCGCCAGGCGTCGGCGCTTGCTGCTGGACGGAGGCGTTGTCCTTGAGCGCCATCCAGATCTCGAAGTCGAGCGCCTCGCGGCGCCTGGCATCGGCCTCCACATAGGGCGTCAGACGCTGGATCTCCTCGAAGGTCTGGCGCGGATCGGCGCCGACCGCCACCTCGCGCTTGAGCTGTTCGATCAGGCCTTCGGCGGCCTGTTTGCGTTCGATCTCGGACATCTGCCCGGCGTTGCGGCCGAACTCGCCGAGTTGCTGTTCCAGGTTGTCGGGAGCGGTGGCTGTATTCATCTCGGGGGCTCGGGAAGGAATGGAAGGTTTTGCCGCCGGTGTGGCCTGCGGGGGAGACGCGAAGGGCGCGACGGGCGCCGGCTCCGATGGGTAAAGCAACAGGACGGCGCCGATGGCCGTGCCGCAGAGCAGCAGGGCCAGCAAGGTCCAGGTCAGGGTAGGTCTCATGCGATGGACTCCTCGCTTCAGGTCGCTGCGATGTCGAGCAATGGATCGCTCCTGCTCGGCTTGCCGGTCTCGACGTGTCCGGCCAGGCGGCGGAGATAGTTGGCTTCCGTATTGCTGGCGGTCACGCTGAGGTCGTACCAGCCCTGGCTGCTGCGTAACAGCCACACTTCACTGATCGCCTGGTTCGGTTCGAGTTCATAGCGACGGCTGCCCTCCCGGGTATAGGCCGGGTTCGGCGTCACCGTCACGCTGCACGGCAGGCGGCCGAGATTGCGGATGTTCAACTGCAGGTTGCCGTTGCGTTGATAGGTGACCGATACCTCGGGCCGCGCCATCTGCGCGGCGAGATGCAGGTTGCCGTGGAACTCGCGGAAGAAGCCGTTGGGGCCGTGCACCTCGAAGGCGTAGCGGCCGTTGGCGTCGAGCAGGTCGTCGAGTTCGTCGTTGAGGGTCCGGCCCAGTTCCTCTCCGCTTTCCTGGACCACCGGATAGCTGGTCACGGTATAGAAGCGCGGATTGCCGACTTCCCGCGGCTGCACCTGGAATACCGCAGCGGAGTGTCCCTGCGGATTGCCCGGCAGGCTCATGCCGTCGTTGCCCAGGGTCAGGCGCAGCTTGCCGGCGGCGATGTCGAGGGCCAGCGTGGCGTGCAACTGGTAGGGCACCGCGAGGGTAGGGCGCTGGCCCTTTTCCTGGCCGGGCAGGCTCTTGGGCTCGTAGGACCAGTATTTGGGACTGGGCCGGTAGAACTGCTGCCAGTAGGCGTCCTCCTTGCGCGCGTCGCTCTGCGGGATGTTGGTCAGGTCGGGGGCGACCTGGGTATCGCCTGCGCCCTGGAAGTCGAACAGCGAAGTCAGGTCGCCGCAGACGGCACGCCGCCAGGGCGAGATGTTTTCCTCGACGACGCCGAAGCGGCGTTCGAGGAAGCGCAGCACCGAGGTATGGTCGAACACTTCGGCGCTGACCTTGCCGCCCTTCGACCAGGGCGAGATGGCGATCAGCGGGACGCGGTGGCCGAGCCCGATGGGCAGCCCGCTGGATGCCTCGATCTCGCCGGCGGTGCTGACCGTGGAAAGGCCGACGCCATCCTTCCACGGCGGCACCGGGGCGCTGGCGTGGTCATAGAAGCCGTCGCCCTCGTCGTAGTTGAGGATGAACACGGTCCTGGCCCAGACCTCGGGGTTGCTGGTCAGCGCGTCGAGCACCCGGGTCACGTAGTACTCGCCGAACGAGGGGCCCCACCAGGGATGCTCGCAGTAGCAGTAGGGCGCGACGATCCAGGACACCTGCGGCAGCGTGTTTTCTTGCACATCCTTGCGCAACTGGTCGACGCCGCGGGCGAGCATGGCGCGCTGCCAGAGGTCCGAATCGCGCGGAGCGTTCTTGAAGTTCCTGAACCAGGCGAGGGCGTTGCAGTCGTAGTTGTTCTGCTCCTGGAGCCGGTATTTCCAGTAGGCGTCGACGTACAGGTACCAGAGTGACGAGGAGCGGTAGCCGCCTTCCTGGTAGACCCGCCAGTCCACGCCAGCGGCGCTTAGCCGCTCGGGATAGGTGGTCCAGTCCACCGTGCCGCTGGCGCCGATGGTGCCGTCGCCCATGTCGTTGCCGATGTGTACGTCCTTGCCGTCGCCGCTGGGGGCGGCGCGTCCGCTCATGTGGTAGAGGCGGTTCGGATTGGTCGGGCCCATCATCGACTGGTGGTAGGCCTCGCACAGGGTGAAGGCGTCGGCCAGGGCGTAGTAGTAGGGAATGTCGCCGCGCTTGAAGTAGCCCATGGCTTCGGGGTACTGCACCGCCATCCACTTGTCGTTGCGGCCCTGGTTCCAGATCGCGTGGAAGGCCGACCATTCATGGTTCTGCGAACTCACCCACTGGGCGCTGGTGACTTTGGTATCCCAGTGATAGGGGGAGAACTCGTACTTGTAGTTCTGGTACCAGACCGGCTTGCCGTCCTGGCGCTTGAGCGCGCGAGGATCGTTGAAGCCGCGGACGCCGTTGAGGTGGCCGAAGTAGTGATCGAAGCTGCGGTTCTCCTGCATCAGGATGACCACGTGCTGGACGTCCTGGATGGTTCCGGTGCGGATGTCCGGCTCGATGGCCAGGGCGCGCCGGAGCGTCTCCGGGAACAGCCCGGAAAGGCCGGCCAGGGTAGCGGCCTGGGCGCCGTGCTTGAGAAAGGTTCGACGGCGGAATTTCCAGTTTTCGGTCATCGTTTTATTTCCCGGGTGGTTTTTTGATTTCCATCAATCTGCGTACTTCTTGTTTCGAGATGATTAATCGTCTTCGCTGTTTTTCCGGCAGGGAATACAGCGAGCCGATGGTTTCATGGCGATAATTTATCGGTTGATCCCGAAAGCGACTTCGATATGACCTTGAGCGACAACTTGAGAAGTTTTTCGGGATAAAAACAAAGGGCATGGAAATGGAGTTCCATGCCCTTGTCGGCTGAATGAAAGGTCACTTGTTCATGTGTTTTAAATCACATTTTATTTGACGAATTTCATGCGTCATAAAGTTGGCTGGCGAATCTCGCAACCTTGGCTGGAGCCCGCTAGGGAGTGGTGCCGAGTACCTCGAAGGAGCGGGTCGAACCGCCGATTTCGCTGATCTTCTGGGTCCAGAAGTTCTTCGCGTTGCCGTAGTGCCTGATGTAGTAATGGCCGGGCTCGGTCCCTGGTGGAATGGACCAGTTGATAGTCGCTTTCGAGGCAGATATACCCACTCTCTCCCAGCGGTATTGAGTATCCCAGTCATTATCGGTGGCAACGGTCACGGGCGTTTGTTTGCCATCCTTGCCGATATTCACCACTTCCAGGAAAGTCTTCTCGGTGCGTAAGTCATTCTTCGGATGTCCGGTCACGAAAGCGACGGTCACCTTGTCGCCGATGCGATAACTTTCCCTGGGTTGTTGCAACACGTCGCCGAAGGACTTGCCGATATAGGGATCGTCGGCCACTACTCCGGTCTGGAGGTTCATCTGGCAGCAGGACAGGTCCGGCGCTATCGCCGAGGTTTCCACCGGCAGGCGTTCGCGCAGCGCCACCGCCATGTCGACGAACAACTGCTGGTAGGCGGCCTGGGTCCAGGGGCCGTAGAGGGTCGAGCCGCCTTCGTATTCCTGGGCGGCGTATTCCTCGCGGGTGGTGACGTAGCTGGCATAGGCATTCGCGTAGCCATTGAAGACCACATGGCGGATACCGGCCGCTTCGCTGGCCGCCTGCACCGCGCGGCGGATCCGCACCCCGGCCATCACGGTGAACTCGGCGGGGGCGCCGAGCAGTTCCAACTGGCCGATGCGGAACATCTGGATCGGCAGCACCGTCGGCGTCCAGGGGTAGGGTTTCTTGTTGCCGGTGTCGGCGAGGATGGTCTTTTCCGCCTGGCATTGCACCAGTTCCTGCGGCGGCACGCCGGTGAGCAACCCGCCAAGGGCCGAGAGGAACGGATTGTTGCCTTCATCCAGCCCCAGCGGGCCTGGACCGTCTTCGGTGCTACCGGCGGCCAGGCTGGTGCCGATGGCCGCGGTGCACAACTGGCGCGGCTGGCCGTCGGTGAACTCCGGGCGGATCGGCAGGCGGGTGAAGTCGACGAAACGGAAGCGCGAATCCAGTTCGCCGAGCACCTCCTCCTGAGCCTGGCCGGCGATCTCGTAGGCCTTGGCGAATTGGCGCAGACCGATCTCGCGGGTGTTGTCGAACTCGTTGTCGAAGGGACCGGAGCCGGGCTTCAGGTTCAGGTTGGGCGACAGGTTGCCGGCATTGGTCTGGGCGAAGGCGGCGACGAAACCGCTCTTGCGGCTGACGTCGTGCTCCCAGTGATAGGAGGCGTAGCCCTTGTTGTCCGGGGAGATCAGGTGATTGGCGTTGGTCATCGAGGTGCTGTGCACCGGGAACCAACTGATCGCGCCGGCCAGCTCGCCGTTGGCGTCGACGAAGCTGAGCACGCTCATCTGCGGGTCGATGCCATCCTCGTAGCCGGCGATGTCCGGATTCTTCAGGTGCGACAGCAGCGAACGGTTGCGGCTGGCGTTGCGCAGCTCGCCGCTGCCGTAGAACAGGCGGCCGGGCTGCAACCTGGCCTGGGCCCGCTCGATGGAGCGGACGATGCCGTCGACGATGGCATTGAAGGTCTTTTCCTGGAAGCCGAGCACCGACAGGTTGTACATCGCGTAGTGGGAGAAGCCGCCCGGACCGGAGTGGGTGTGGGTGGCGGCGAGCATCACGTTGTTCTCGTCGTAGACACCGGGGTACTTCGCCTTGAGCCGGGCCAGGACCTTCAGGTGCACGGCCTGGAAGATCATCCCCAGGTCGGTGTTGACGTAGACCAGGCGACGTCCGCTGGCCGCTTCCTCGATCACGAAGGCACGCGCCCACTGGCGCATGTGGATGCCGGCGGTCTTCTGTTCGAGGGAGGAGTAACCCATCATGCCGACTTCGGCGGCTTCGCCGGTGATGTCCGCCTTGCCCAGGCCGAAGCGGTAGGGCAGGTCGTCGGCCCTGGCAGGCATGGAGAGCGCCAGCAGGACGCAGGACAGCAAGAGCGCGGTGAATGCGGAACGTGACATGGCGACCCTCTTCTTGTTTTCCGCCGCTGGGCGGGCTGGGGACGGTGGTCATCGAAAGCGGGCCGGAGCCTGCTTCGCCTGGTTGCCACTGTAGTGCCAGGGTGGTGGAGTCGAGGGGGGCGTAGCGGACAGGAAGGGGGTGAGCGCCGGCCATCCTGCATGGACGGCAAGGCAGGCGGGTAAAAAAAGGCCGCCTGCGTGGGGAGGCACCGGCGGCCAGTCGGTTCGGCAGCGTCGAGCCGGTCTGCAAGGGCTGGCGCAGGTCTCGGCTGCGGCCTGCGCCGACGCTCCCGAGGGCATTCGTAGTGTGCCCGGCGCCGGCTGTCAGGGCGCTGACGCCCGCCTGACAATGCCGACAGCGGACACCGGACGCATGCTTATTTCACCAGCGCCTTCTCGCCTTCCTCGCGGACCCAGAACAGGGTGGCGCCGGCGACGGCGGCGGGCATCATGACCAGGTTGACCAGCGGGATCAGCAGCGCCAGGTAGGTCATCCCGCCGAAACCCATGCACGCCCAGCGCTTGCTGCGCAGCCAGGCGAGCATCTCGTTCCAGCCGAGCTTGTGGTTGTCCGCCGGATAGTCGATGTACTGCACCGCCATCATCCAGATGCCGAAGAGGATCCACAGCGGCGTGGCGATCAGGTTGACCCCGGGCACGAAGCTCAGCACCAGCAGCACCAGCGCGCGCGGCAGGAAGTAGGCGAGCTTGCGCATCTCGCGACCCATGGTGCGCGGGATCATCGCCAGCAGTTCGGCCCAGCTGAACGGCGGGAAGTCGTCGCGGCCGCGAACCACCACCTCGACCTTTTCCGAGAGGAAGCCGTTGAACGGCGCGGAGATGATGTTGGCGACCATGGTGAAGGTGAAGAACACGATCACCAGCACCAGCAGGACGAACAACGGCCAGACGATGTACTGCAGGAAGCTCAGCCAGTCGGGCAGGCTGGGCATCAGCAGGTCGACCCAGTGGCTGAACTGCTGCATCGCGAAGCCGATCAGCAGGGCGAACACCAGCAGGTTGAGGGTCAGGGGGATCAGCACGAACAGGCGCAGGCCGGGACGCATGATCAGCTTCAGGCCTTCGCCGAGGTATTGCGGGCCGCTCAGGGCTGGCATAGGGAATGGTTCTCCGATGGGATGCGGGCTGAAACCTTAGCAGACTGGCGAAAGCCCGCGACAGAGCCTGTTTGACCGCGCATTTCAGGCTTGCGCCCGGTACAGGCAATAGTGGTTGCGCTGGCGCTTGGCCTCGTACATGGCGCTGTCGGCGGCACGGACCAGTCCTTCGGCATCGCCGGCATGCCGCGGGTAGAGAGCGATGCCGATGCTCGGGGTGACGAAGTCGATGCGTTCGCCATTCAGCGCGATCGGTTGGACCAGCGCCGCCAGCAGGCGTTCTGCGAGGCGCTGCGGATTGTTTTCCTGGCTGTCCTCGAGGAGCACGGCGAATTCGTCGCCGCCCAGGCGGTAGGCCTTGTCCGGCTGCCGCAGGGTGCTGCGTACCCGTTCGGCGACGGTCCTGAGGAGGGCGTCGCCGACGTCGTGGCCGAAGCGGTCGTTGACCTCCTTGAAGCGGTCCAGGTCCAGGTACAGCAGGGCCAGTTCGCTTCCGCCGGAGCCGGCGCGAAGCAACGCCTGGCCGAGCTGTTCGTCGAAGGCCTTGCGGTTGCCCAGGCCGGTCAGCGGGTCGCGGTAGGCCATTTCCAGCAATTGCTGCTGGTAGGCGATCTGGTCGCTGACGTCGCGGACGATGCCGCGGTAGCCCCGCAGTTCGCCCTGCAGGTCGTGGATCAGCGAAACCGTGGCCTCGAAGTAGCCGAGGCTGCCGTCGGCGCGCTGCAGGGGGATGGCGAAGGTCTTGCCTGCGCCGCTCTGCATGGCGCGCTGGAAGGGTTGGCGGGCACGCGCCAGGTCGTCTTCGCCGAGCAGTTCGTAGTAGGGATGGCCGATCAGCGTTTCGCGCGTCTGACCGAGCAGTTGGCAGAGCGCGGGGTTGACGGTGAGGATCACGCCGTCGACGTCCATTTCGAAGTAGCCGTCGCGCATCGACTGGAGGATCGCCCGGTCGCGCGCCTCGCTGTGTTCCAGGCGCTCGAGCATCTGGTTCATCTCGCCCGCCAGTTGTCCCAGCTCGTCGTTGCCGAAGTCGCTCAGGCGTATCGAGTGGGCGTTGCGTCCGACTTCGGCGACCTCCCGGTTGAGCCGTTGGACCCGGCGCAGGACCCACAGCTCCAGGGCCAGGTAGCCGACCAGGAAAGCGCCCAGCGCGACCAGCAGGGAGGCGCCGAGGAAGAAGTTGATGGCCTTCTCGCCCTGGATGTAGAGCAGGCGTCTCTTGGTGATGTCGAAACGCAGCTGCGGCTCGCCGCTGGAACTCAGGTACTGCACCGAGACCTGCTGGACATGTTCGCCGATGAATCGCCGCGGGCTGAGCAGGGCCTGGTTGTGGGTACTGCCGCTGCGGCTGCGCAGCGGCTTCCAGGTGGCGTCGGTGGCGATGTTGGGCATCGGTTGCAGGTCGGCCTGCATCTGTTCGCGGAGGTTGGCCAGGCGTTCCCGGTCGAGGAAGTAGCCGGCGAGGATCGCGCCCTTCGCCGGCGCGCTACCCTGGTTGTTGCTGATAGGCACGCTGACCAGCAGGGTCGGCAGGTTGTCGACCAGCAGCAGCTCGCTCAGGCTGTGGTCGGTGCGTCCGCGAAAGTCCAGCGCGCCGAGGCGGATGGCGCGTTGCTGCAGTGCCTCGAGCAGGGCCTGGTCGCTGGCCGAGGGGGCGCCGAAGAGCACGCGCTGGTCGGGCGCGGGCGGGGACCACTGCTTCAGTTGCAGGTGACCCCGGTCGTCGAGGAACAGGACGAAGTCGAATCCCAGGTCGTCGAGCATCTCGTGGTCGAGGTTTTCCTGTTCGAAGGTCTCGTTGGGGTGCTGGATGAAGTCGTAGCTGGCATCCCACCAGGCGTAGGTGCGAACGATGTCCAGGTGGCGCTTCAACTCGAAGTCCAGCCGGTTGTGCAGGACGGTGGCGCCCTCTTGCAGGCGTTGCTGGTCCTCTCGGTCGAAACGGCTCAGCAGGATGCTTTCCGACAAGAGCCAGATACCGCCGAGACTGGCGGCCAGCAACGGCAGGAACAGCCAGAGCAGGCGTGTGCGTAGGGGCATGCGGTGAAGACGGGTAATGGACGACAGCATGAGTCTAGCCGCAGGTTGAGAGCATAGGCGGACTCTATCGTGCGAATTGAAATTCGACATTTCAATGTATCGTCGTGGCTGGGTAACCTGCGCTGCATATTCTTCCGGGAGCCTGGCGTCGCCAGGCGCAACCCAACCTTCTAGGAGCCTCGCGATGAGCGTACTGGTCAACAAGCAAGCCCCCGACTTCACTGCTGCCGCGGTCCTCGGCGACGGTTCCATCGTCGATGCCTTCCAGCTTTCCAGCCTGCGCGGCAAGTACGTCGTGCTGTTCTTCTGGCCGCTCGACTTCACTTTCGTCTGCCCCTCGGAAATCATCGCCCACAACAACCGCATGGATAAGTTCCGCGAGCTGGGCGTCGAGGTGGTCGGTGTCTCCATCGACTCGCAGTTCACCCATCACGCCTGGCGCAGCACGCCGGTGGAGAAGGGCGGCATCGGCGCGGTCGAGTTCACCATGGTCGCCGACGTCAAGCACGAGATCACCCGCGCCTACGGCATCGAGCACGAGGACGGCGTGGCCTTGCGTGCTTCGTTCCTGATCGACCGCGCCGGGGTGGTCCAGCACCAGGTGGTGAACAACCTGCCGCTGGGGCGCGAGGTGGACGAGATGGTGCGTCTGGTCGAGGCCCTGCAGTTCACCGAGGAACACGGCGAGGTCTGCCCGGCCGGCTGGCGCAAGGGCCAGAAAGGCATGAAGGCGAGCGCCGAGGGCGTGGCCTCGTACCTGGCCGAGAACGCCGAGGCTCTGTGATCCCGATGGCGGGCGCGAAGTGTGCCCGACCGACCTTTTTCCGGGGCGACCGCTCCTTCCAAGCCTTCCCCATGTGCTTTGGTGGCCCCGTTTTTATTCGCGCCGACGCTGATGTCGGCAGGAGTCCGACGAGATGCCCGATACCCTCCGCCACGCCCGAGTGATCATTCTCGGTTCCGGTCCCGCCGGTTACAGCGCGGCTGTCTACGCCGCGCGCGCCAACCTCAAGCCGCTGCTGATCACCGGCATGCAGGCCGGCGGCCAGTTGACCACCACCACCGAGGTCGACAACTGGCCGGGCGATCCCCACGGCCTGACCGGCCCGGCACTGATGCAGCGGATGCAGGAGCACGCCGAGCGCTTCGAGACCGAGATCGTCTTCGACCACATTCATGCCGTGGACCTGGCCGGCAAGCCGTTCACCCTGCGCGGCGACAATGGCACCTACACCTGCGACGCACTGATCGTCGCCACCGGTGCCAGCGCGCGCTACCTGGAGTTGCCGTCGGAGCAGGCGTTCATGGGCAAGGGCGTGTCGGCCTGCGCCACCTGCGACGGTTTCTTCTACCGCAACCGCGAAGTGGCGGTGATCGGCGGCGGCAATACCGCTGTCGAAGAGGCCCTGTACCTGGCCAACATCGCCAGCCGGGTGACCCTGGTGCATCGTCGCGAGACCTTCCGCGCCGAGAAGATTCTCCAGGACAAGCTGCAGGCGCGGGTCGCCGAAGGCAAGATAGTGCTCAAGCTCAACGCCGAGGTCGATGAGGTGCTTGGCGACACGATGGGCGTCACCGGCGTGCGCCTGAAGACCCGCGATGGTGGCAGCGAGGAGATCGCCGTGGATGGCATGTTCGTCGCCATCGGCCATACTCCCAATACCTCGCTGTTCGAAGGGCAACTGGCCCTGAAGGACGGCTACCTGGTGGTCAACGGCGGGCGCGAAGGCAACGCCACCGCGACCAACGTACCGGGTGTGTTCGCCGCCGGCGACGTGGCCGACCACGTCTACCGCCAGGCGATCACCTCGGCCGGCGCCGGCTGCATGGCCGCGCTGGATGTGGAGCGCTATCTCGATTCGCTCTGATGAGAAGACAGCCCTGAGTGCTGCGTGCAAGGAAGGCCCCGCTTCGGCGGGGCTTTTCTTTGTCCGTTCGGAAAGCCGCGGGCAGTGGGTCGTCCGGTTACGCATCCGCCGACGGCGGACATCGGGGCCGAGCGGCGTACCGGCAGAACACGACTTAAGGACGGCGGACTGCGAATAGAGCAATTGCTCTAGCCGGCCTAGAATCCAGACGCTTCATCCTTCCCACGACAAGACAATAGAAGGAGCGTCATCCATGTTTCTCAGCCCTAGCGCGATCTGCCTGCTCGGCCTGATCGCCTGGACCCTGTTGCTGGTCTTCCTGCTGGTCAGCCAGCGCGGCCTGCTGGTACTCGGCGGGCGGATGGCGGTGAACGCCTTCGCCGCCGATGGCAGCAACACGCCTGGCGGTTTCGGCCAGCGGCTGGTGCGAGTCCATGCCAACTGCGTGGAGAACCTGCCGCTGCTGGCCGGCGCGCTGCTCTACGCGATCGCCAGCGGGCAGAGCAGCCTGACCGACCCGTTGGCGCCACTGGTGCTCGGCGCACGGCTGTTCCAGTCGCTGATGCACCTGGTCAGCACCTCCGCGCTGTTCGTCTGGCTGCGTTTTGCCGGCTTCTTCGTGCAGTTGCTGGTGCTCGCCTGGTGGCTGCTGCTCCTCGCGGGGCTGGCCTAGCGGCGCCGGGTCAGTCGCCGGCGGCCAGTTGCTCGGCGAATACCTCGCGGTCGACGTTCGCTCCGCTGAGGATCAGGCCTACCTTCAGCCCCTTCAGGCGCTCGCGCTCCTGCCAGGCGGCGGCCAGCGCCGCCACCCCGGCGCCCTCGGCGACGTTGTGGGTGCTGGTGAAGCACAGGCGCATGGCCGCGCCGATCTCCCTGTCGCTGACCCGCACCAGGCGATCGGCGCCGGCCAGGATCATTTCCAGCGCGCTCGGGTCCGGCGTACTGCACGCCATGCCGTCGGCCAGGCGGGTGTCGACCGGGTGGCTGATCGCCGTGCCGGCCTCGAACGACAAGGCGTAGGCCGGCGCATGGGCGGACACCACGCCGACGATGCGGGTCTTCAGGCCCAGCGCGTCGCGCGCGGCGATCAGGCCGCAGATGCCCGAACCCATACCGATCGGCACGTAGACTTCGTCAAGGTCGGCCAGCGCGGCGAACAACTCCAGGCTGTAGCTGGCGACCCCGGCCACCAGCCAGGGATGGAACGCCGGAATCAGGTGCAGGCCTTCGTGCCGGGCGCGCTCGGCGGCGTATTCGCGGGAGGCCTGGAAGTCCTCGCCATGCTCGATCAGCTCCGCGCCGAGGCTGCGCATCGCCGCGTTCTTCTCGCGGCTGTTGCCGTGCGGCACGACGATGATCGGCTGGATGCCGTAGCGGCTCGCCGAGAAGGCCACCGACTGGCCGTGGTTGCCGCGGGTGGCGCTGATCACGCCGGCCGGCCGCTCACCCTGGTGCGCCAGGTGGTGGAAATACACCAGGCCGCCGCGCAGCTTGAAGGCCCCCACCGGCAGGTGGTTCTCGTGCTTCATCCACACTTCGCAACCCAGTGCCTCGCATAGCAGTGGCCAGCGTATCTGCGGCGTCGGCGGCAGGCTCTGGTAGACGATGGCGGCGGCTTGTTGGAGGGAGGCGAGAGAAAAAGGCATGCGTGGTTTCCCCGTGCTGGTGGTCGGACCAGCCTAGGGAGCGCACGGCAGATTGAACAGGCACACGTAGCCAGGGTTTCGCCGGGGGACTGTACCGTTGCGCGGATTCGCCGTCTCGCGGCGGGTGCCTGGCGGCGAAAACGACTGCCGCCCGGAGCGGGCGGCAGTCGAGGGCGTTACAGCAGGGTCCAGGCGTCCTGCCAGGCCATGCCCTTGCCCGGGGCGTAGTAGAGGTCCCAGCCCTTGCACCAGCCGGAGTTCGGGTAGGGCTTGCACTGGTAGCGCTTGCCATCGGCACCGCGCACTACGGTCCCGGCGTCGTATTGCTGCTGGCCTTGCGGATAGTCGAAGTCGACCTTGCCGTCGCCGCCCGGTTGCTCGCCGCCGCCCTCGACCGGCAGTTCGATGTCGACCTGGAAGCGGTAGCCGGCCTGGCGCACGTAGACCTGGTTGTCCTGCGAGCTGGCCACCGGGCTGACCGCCCCGTAGGCATCCAGCACGCCGATGTTGACCAGGGTGGAGTCCTGGTTGACCTTCTGCGCCAGCGCCAGCGGCCATTGCTTGGCACCGTTGGTGCCCTGGGCCAGGGTCAGGCTGTGACGCTGGGCGTCGCGGCCCTGGGCATCGAACAGACGCAGGGTGACGGTAGCACCGGCTGGCAGGTCCTGCTGCGCGCGCAGGTTGCCCAGCGCTTGCCAGGGGTTGGCGACGGCGCCGCTGAAGCTCACGTCGATGCAGGCGTAGAAGGCTTCCGGGCTGTCCGAGCGCTGCCAGACGTTGTAGATCACATGCTTGCCGGTCTTGCCCTGGGGCAGCGGGCAGTTCATCCGGTAGGTGCCGTTCTCCAGCTTGACGCTGGTGATCGAGCAGAACGGCGCGGGTTCCAGGTCGCTCCAGGCCAGCGGCTTCTCGGGGTTGTAGCCGTCCTTGGTGATGTAGAAGTCGAAGTAGCGGGTCGCGTGCGGCGCGCTGGCCTTGTAGACGAACTGGAAGTTGCCGCTGGCGTCCGGCGCGATGGCGGTGCTGGGCCAGTCGCTGCGAGCCAGGTTCAGGCCCTTGAACAGTGCCTTGCCGGCGCCGCAGAGCTGGCCGTCGGGGACCACCGCCTGGTGGTTGCCGTTGGCATTGCCCTGGTTGACGCCATTCCAGTCGTACAGCGCCTGGGTGCCGCCGGCGGCGACGGCGGCCTTGCAGGCGGCCGACTTGGGATTCTCCGGACCTTCGAGGAAGCAGCCGTAGACGCGGCTGGGCGGCGTTTCCATCGAGCCGTGGGCATGGGCTGCCTGGGGCAGGAACAGGGCGAGGGTGAGTGGCAGGAGTGCCAGGGTGGCTGAGTAGTGTTTCATGACAAGTCCTTTTTTCCAGAACCGGATTCATTTCGAAGCGGGCTGATCCTAGCCCTCGGTGCCGGTTTGAGGTCCCTACCAAATGTGACGGGCCGGTCAGATTCGCTACCCATTCCAGATGGATGTCGCGGAATGCAAAGCGGTCGGCACCCGCACTGTGAGCCGGTAGAGGCAGGCAAAGGGCCGCCATGGGGGCGGGGAAGGCAAGCCGGCGGGAAGGTGGCGGACCTGTCAGAACGATCAGTGTCCGCGCCCGGCCGCAGCCGGGCGGGAAGGGAACTAGACCTGGCTGCCGAGCTGTTCGGCGCGACGCAGCCAGCCCTGGCGCTGTTCCTCGCTGGAACTGCGCATCGGCGCGAACTCTTCCAGGCGGCGGGTGGCGATGCCACAGGCGCCGAGCACGCTGCGCACCATCTGCCGGTGCGCCGGCGGGCCCTTGAGGAAGCGCAGCCGCGACAGCGGCTGGTCGTGGCAGACCAGCAGGTCGGCGCTGCGCCCGCCCAGCAGTTGCTCCCAGTCCTTGTCCTGGGTGCCGCGGTAGCGGAAGGCGAAGCCCGGCTGCAGGGCGCGGTCGAAGAAGCCCTGCAGCAGCGCCGGCAGGCCGCCCCACCAGACCGGGTAGACGAACACCAGGTGCTCGGCCCAGTGGATCTGCCGCTGCGCTTCCAGCAGGTCGGGTTCGAGCACCTGGCTCTGTTCGTAGCCTTCGTGGAGGATCGGGTCGAAGGCCAGCTCGCCCAGCTTCAGTTCGCGCACCACGTGATCCTTGCTGCGCGCGCCCTGGGCGTAGCATTCGGCGAGCAGGTGGCAGAAGCTCTTGCGCTTGGGCGAGCCGACGATCAGCAGGATGCGCTTGCCGTCGCCTTCCAGCGGGGTGGCGCCGGTCTTGGCGGTTTCAACCATGGTGGCCGGCCTCCAGCATCTGCTCCGGCCGTACCCATTCGTCGAACTGCGCTTCGTCCAGGTAGCCCAGCTGCAGCGCCGCGGCGCGCAGGGTGGTGCCTTCGGCGTAGGCCTTCTTGGCGATTTCGGCGGCCTTGTCGTAGCCGATGTGCGGGTTCAGTGCGGTGACCAGCATCAGGCCGCGCTCCAGCAGGTCGGCCATGCGCTGGGCGTCCGGCTCCAGGCCGGCGACGCAATGCTTGTTGAAGTTGCGGCAGCCGTCGGCGAGCAGGCGGATGGACTCCAGCAGGTTGTAGACGATCACCGGCTTGAACACGTTGAGTTGCAGATGGCCCTGGCTGGCGGCGAAGGAAATCGTGCTGTCGTTGCCCATGACCTGGCAGGCCAGCATCGACAGCGCCTCGCACTGGGTCGGGTTGACCTTGCCGGGCATGATCGAGCTGCCCGGCTCGTTGGCCGGCAGCTTCACCTCGGCGAAGCCGGCGCGTGGGCCGGAACCGAGCAGGCGCAGGTCGTTGGCGATCTTCATCAGGGCCACCGCCAGGCTCTTCAGGGCGCCGGAGAGGATGACCAGCGGCTCGTGGCCGGCCAGGGCGGCGAACTTGTTCGGCGCGGCGACGAAGGGCAGGCCCGATTCGGCGGCGATTTCCGCGGCGATGGCGTCGGCGAAGCCCTTCGGCGCGTTGAGCCCGGTGCCCACCGCGGTGCCGCCCTGGGCCAACTGGTAGACCGCCGGCAGCGCCGCGCGGATGGCGCGCTCGGCGTAGTCGAGCTGGGCGACGAAGGCCGAGAGTTCCTGGCCGAAGGTGATCGGCGTGGCGTCCATCAGGTGGGTGCGGCCGGTCTTGACCAGGCTGGCGTGCCGCGCCGACTGTTCGGCGAGACCGCCGGAAAGCTCGGCGATGGCCGGCAGCAATTGTTCGTGCACGGCCTTGGCGGCGGCGATGTGCATGGCGGTGGGGAAGCTGTCGTTGGAACTCTGCGCGCGGTTGACGTGGTCGTTGGGATGCACCGGCGACTTGCCGCCACGCGGATTGCCGGCCAGTTCGTTGGCGCGGCCAGCGATCACCTCGTTGACGTTCATGTTGGTCTGGGTGCCGCTGCCGGTCTGCCAGACCACCAGCGGGAAGTGTTCGTCGTGGCGGCCTGCGAGGACTTCGTCGGCGGCCTGTTCGATCAGCCGGGCGACTTCCGGCGGCAGTTCGCCGAGGTGGTCGTTGACCCGCGCGGCGGCTTTCTTGATCAGCGCCAGGGCGTGGATCACGGCGAGCGGCATGCGCTGGCCGCCGATGGCGAAGTTCTCCAGCGAACGCTGGGTCTGGGCGCCCCAGTAGGCGTCGTCGGGCACCTCGATGGTGCCCAGGCTATCGGTTTCGGTCCGGCTCATGAGTGTTCTCCAGGGTGCGTATCCGGCAGTTTAGGCCTTCGCTCCCGCCTTGGGTTCCGCTGCCGTCGCTTCCTCGTGGGCATTTTTCGCCGCGCTGCGGGTCGGAAATAGATTGCCCGCCGCCGGCCTCACCAGCGCGCGCGGGTCGAACCGATCCAGCCGAGGGCGCCGTCCACCGGCACGCAGTCGCCGTCGTCGTGGCGCAGGGTGCCGTTGAAACGGCCGAACCACTGGCGGGTATTGGCATAGAACAGGCCGACGCTGGGCCGCGCCTGGTGCAGCTGTTCGGGACGGAAGAGCAGCTCGACGCGACCGCAGGCGCTGTCCAGGCGCCATTCGGCCAGCGGGTCGCGAGGCTCGCGGATGTGCACGTCGTCGAGCACGCGGCTGAGCTTGCCGCCGAACCACAGGGCGTTCTCGCGCAGGTCGCTGGCTTCGGTCCAGCCGGTGCCGAAGTTGCCGGCGATGCCGCCGGGGGCGGCGAAGGCGGCGCGGGTCCAGTAGGTATGCAGCGGCCAGACACCGCGGCCGAAGTCCAGCGCGGCGAAGCTCTGGCCCGCCTGGCAGTCGTAGCGCCGGCGGCCGAGCTGCAGGCAGCCGCTGATCGGCAGGCCGAGCTGGCGGCTGCAGGCATGGAAGGTGTGTTCGCCCATCGGCACCACCAGGTTCACCGACTCCAGGTGCGACGGTCGTCGCACTTCCAGCGCCAGCTCCAGCGGCAGGCCACCGAGGTCCGGGGCCTGGCCGGTGACGCGCAGGCGCCCGGGCTGTTCGTCGAAGCGCAATTGCAGGTGGGGATGCTCGAAGGCATGGCTGGCCTGCGGCTCGTCGGGCAACTGGCAGCCGAGGCCGAAGAAGCGGATCTGCGTGTGCGCTACCGCCTGGCCGCTGTCCAGGTCGAGGAAATAGGCGGCGCCGTAGGTCAGGTAGTCGAGGTCGGCGATGGTCAGCGAGAGCATCCAGCCGGGGCTGACGATGCACCAGTGGTTCCAGCGCTTGCGCCGGCCGAAGTGGCCGGGGATGTGGCAGAGCACCCGCGGCCGGGCGGACCAGCCGACCGCCCGGGGATCGAGCCGGCCGTGGCCGTCGCAGAGGTTGCGCAGGGGCGGGGGCGATACGGCGAGGGTATCGGCGGCGGTTCCGTTCATCTAACACATCCATGTGACAGGCTGACGCAAGCATGCCGGCTGCGGAAGGAAGGCGGCAAGTACCCACTACAGAACTGATAGTAGACGGCATGGAGCGGGCGGGCGCCGGATAGGATTCTCCCGATATTCGGCGCCGCGCTTGAGCGGATTTCGAACTTAGGCGCAGAATGTCGGGTCCCACGGACACATCTACCCAACCTCAAGGATTTTCCATGACCCGTCTTCGCCTCATCGGCAGCGCCGTGCTGCTCAGCCTCAGCTCCATGGCCATGGCCGATTCCGCCAGCCAGGCCGAGCAATTCCTCAAGCTGGTCCATGCCGACAAGCTGACGGTCCCGGTCTATGCCCAGGTGCAGCAGATGCTGGCCCAGCGCTTCGCCCAGGCCAAGGCGCCGGAGAGCAAGAAGGCGGTTCTCGAGCGTTACCAGGCCAAGGCCAATGCCGAACTGGACCGCGCCATCGGCTGGGACAAGATCAAGCCCGAGCTGATCAAGCTTTACACCACCAACTTCACCGAGTCCGAGCTGAAGGACCTGAATGCCTTCTACCAGTCGCCGCTGGGCAAGAAGGTGCTGGAGAAGATGCCGCGCCTGACCGCCGAATCCGCCCAACTGACCCAGGCCAAGCTGCAAGGCGCCGTCGAGCCGGTGAACAAGCTGATGGCCGACATGGACAAGGAACTCGGCGTCGCCGCGCCGGCCCAGAAGAAAAAGTGAGTCGTGATTCGCGATGAGCATGCGTGACCGTATCCAGACCGCCCTGCAGCCCCTCGATCCGCAACACGTCGAGGTGCTCGACGAGAGCCACATGCACAGCCGCGGGCTGGAGACCCACTTCAAGGTGGTGCTGGTCAGCCCGCAGTTCGCCGGGTTGAACGCGGTGAGGCGGCACCAGAAGGTATATGCCACCCTCGGTGGGTTGATGGGCGAGTTCCACGCCCTGGCGCTGCATACCTTCACCCCTGAGGAGTGGAGCCAGGCTGCGGTGCCGGCCTCGCCGACCTGCCGCGGCGGGAGCAAGCACGACATACCCTGAGACGGCGTCCGTCGCGGCGGGGTGCAGAGCCTGCCCCTGCTGCGCTAGACTACGCACCCAGCGCCGGCCTTCCGCCGGCGTTGTCGTTTCCATGGCGCCAGCGGCTGGCGCTTTTCGTTCCGGTCCGCCCTTTACGCGGGCGACCACCTGGAGGCTATATCCCCATGACATCCATCGTCGTGGCGGCGCTGTACAAGTTCGTGACTCTCGACGATTACGTGGCGCTGCGTGAACCCCTGCTGCAAACCCTGCTCGACAACGGTGTGAAAGGCACCTTGCTGCTGGCCGAGGAAGGCATCAACGGCACCGTCTCCGGTAGCCGCGAAGGCATCGATGCGCTGTTCGCCTGGCTGCGCAGCGATCCCCGGCTGGCCGATATCGAGCACAAGGAATCCTACTGCGACGAACAGCCGTTCTACCGCACCAAGGTCAAGCTGAAGAAGGAAATCGTCACCCTCGGCGTGCCTGGCGTCGATCCGAACAAGCAGGTCGGCCAGTATGTCGAGGCGAAGGACTGGAATGCCCTGATCAGCGATCCGGAAGTCCTGCTGATCGATACCCGCAACGACTACGAGGTGGCGATCGGCACCTTCGAGGGCGCGGTCGATCCGAAGACCAGGTCGTTCCGCGAGTTCCCCGAGTACATCAAGGCCCACTACGACCCGGCGCGGCACAAGAAGGTGGCGATGTTCTGCACCGGCGGCATCCGCTGCGAGAAGGCTTCCAGCTACATGCTCGGCGCCGGTTTCGAGGAAGTCTTCCACCTCAAGGGCGGCATCCTCAAGTACCTCGAAGAGGTGCCGCAGGAACAGAGCCTGTGGCGCGGCGACTGCTTCGTATTCGACAACCGCGTGACCGTGCGCCACGATCTTAGCGAGGGCGAGTACGATCAGTGCCACGCCTGCCGCAACCCGGTTTCGCTGGAGGACCGCCAGTCCGAGCACTACGTGCCCGGCATCAGCTGTCCGCACTGCTGGGACTCGCTGAGCGAGAAGACCCGCGCCGGCGCCCGCGAGCGGCAGAAACAGATCGAACTGGCGCGGCAGCGCAACCAGCCGCACCCGCTCGGTCGCGATCCGCGCCAGTCCACGCTGGAGAACTGAACCTTGGCCAAGGCCCGCCTGCTGTACGTGATGGACCCCATGTGCTCCTGGTGCTGGGGCTTCGCCCCGGTCGCCGAGGCGCTGTCCCGGCAGGCGGCCGCCGACGGCGTCGCTTTCCACCTGGTAGCCGGTGGCCTGCGCGCCGGCCACGGCGCGGCGCTCGACCCGAATACCCGCGGCTACATCCTCGGCCACTGGCAGACCGTGCAGCAGACCACCGGCCAGCCGTTCCGCTTCGACGACGCGTTGCCCGAAGGCTTCGTCTATGACACCGAGCCGGCCTGCCGGGCCCTGGTGGCGGCGCGCAGCCTCGACGAGGAAAGCGCCTGGCCGCTGGTAAGGGCGATCCAGCGGGCGTTCTACGCCGAGGGTCGCGATGTCACCCAGGCGGCGGTGCTCGCCGGCCTGGCGGAAGCGGTGGGACTTCCGCGCATCGAGTTCGCCGCGGCCTTCGACAGCGGCGAGGCGCGTGACGCCACCGCCGCCGATTTCGCCTGGGTCCAGGACCTCGGCATCGCCGGGTTCCCGACCCTGCTGGCCGAACGCAACGGCCAACTGGCGTTGCTCACCAACGGCTACCAGCCGCTTGCCGAACTTTCACCCTTGCTCGGCCGCTGGCTGGAACGGGGCCGGCATGAGTGAGCGCGGAGACCGCCTGAGCTGGGCGGAGATTCGTCGACTCGCACTGCGCCATAAGAAAGCCCTGTTGTTCGCCAACCTGGTGGCGGTGCTGGCCACCCTCTGCACCGTGCCGATTCCCTTGCTGCTGCCGCTGCTGGTGGACGAAGTGCTGCTCGGCAAGGGTGACGGCGCGCTGCGTTTCATGGACCGCCTGTTGCCCGCCGACTGGCAGGTGGCGTTCGGCTACATCGGCCTGATGCTGGCGGCGACCCTTCTGTTGCGGGGGGCGGCGCTGGTATTCAACGTGCTCCAGGCGAAGCTGTTCGCGCGGCTGTCCAAGGACATCGTCTACCGCATCCGCCTGCGTCTGATCGAGCGCCTCCGGCATATCGCCCTGGGCGAATACGAAACCCTCGGCGGCGGGTCGATCAGCGCCCACCTGGTGACCGACCTGGATACCCTGGACAAGTTCGTCGGGGAAACCCTCAGCCGCTTCCTGGTCGCCTTGCTGACGCTGCTCGGCACCGCCGCGATCCTGGTCTGGATGCACTGGCAGCTGGCCTTGCTGATCCTGCTGTTCAACCCGCTGGTGATCTGGTCCACGGTGCAGCTGGGCAAGCGCGTCAAGCATCTCAAGAAGCTCGAGAACGACAGCACCGCGCGCTTCACCCAGGCGCTCACCGAGACCCTCGAGGCGATCCAGGAAGTCCGCGCCGGCAATCGCCAGGGCTATTTCCTCGGCCGCCTCGGCCACCGCGCCCAGGAGGTCCGCGACTACGCCGTGGCCTCGCAATGGAAGAGCGACGCCGCCGGGCGCGCCAGCGGCCTGCTGTTCCAGTTCGGCATCGATGTGTTCCGCGCCGCGGCGATGCTTACCGTGCTGCTCTCGGACCTGTCGATCGGCCAGATGCTCGCGGTATTCAGCTACCTCTGGTTCATGATCGGTCCGGTCGAACAGCTGCTCGGCCTGCAATACGCCTACTACGCCGCTGGCGGCGCGTTGCAGCGGATCAACGAGTTGCTGGCGCGGGCCGACGAGCCGCGCTACCCGCCGCTGCGCGATCCGTTCGCCGGCCGCACGACCGTTGGCATCGAGGTGCGCGGGCTGGATTTCGCCTACGGCGAGGACAAGGTCCTGGAGCAGTTGGACCTGAACATCGGCGCCGGCGAGAAGGTTGCCCTGGTCGGCGCCAGCGGCGGCGGCAAGAGCACGCTGGTGCAACTGCTACTCGGCCTCTACAGTGCGCAGCGCGGCAGCATCCGCTACGGCGGGGTGCCCCTGGAGGAAATCGGCCTGGACTGCGTGCGCGAACATGTCGCGGTGGTTCTCCAGCATCCGGCGCTGTTCAACGACAGCGTGCGGGCCAACCTGACCATGGGCCGCGAACGCAGCGACCAGGCCTGCTGGCGGGCTTTGGAGATCGCCCAGTTGGCCGACGGCGTGCGGCGCCTGCCGCAGGGGCTGGACACCGTGGTCGGGCGTTCCGGGGTGCGCCTGTCGGGCGGTCAGCGGCAGCGCCTGGCGATCGCCCGGATGATCCTCGCCGAGCCCAAGGTGGTGATCCTCGACGAGGCCACCTCGGCCCTCGACGCCGCTACCGAGTACGCCCTGCACCAGGCGCTCGGCGACTTCCTCGAAGGCCGCACCACATTGATCGTGGCTCATCGGCTGTCGGCGGTGAAGCAGGCCGACCGGGTCCTGGTCTTCGATGGCGGGCATATCGCCGAAGACGGCGACCACCAGCAACTGATCGCCGAAGGCGGCCTCTACGCCCGGCTCTATGGACATCTGCAACAGATGTGAGGCGCCAGGCTGTCGCCTGGCGGTTTTTCTCGTATATTCCATATAAGACATCCGGTTTTTATTGGCTGCGGCAATAAAAAACGCTGTCTGTTCCGCCAGGTGCAGGGCAGGTTCGGCAAACAGCCACTAAACTCCTACTGTTTGCCGGGTGTCCGCCTCCTCCAGCGTCGTGGCTGCCGGCAGGCAAGGCCTCGGGAGTTCTGCGACGGGATCTTGAGCGGCCGACAGGTGATGCAGTCAGGGGTGACGGAGACGGCACCCGATCGCTTAGCGCCAGTTTGAATGGTAGATGGAATGAGGCAGAACCGGACTCTCGACAAGCCCCGCCTGCTCGGCCTGGTATGGCCCTTCATCGTCGTGGTGCTGTTGCAGGCCATGCTGGCGGGCGGCAGTCTCTACGTCCTCTCCGCGGTGCGCAGCTATGTCGGCGGCGAAAGCCTCTGGTCGAAGGGCCAGAAGGATGCCATCTACTATCTCACCCTCTATGCCGACTCACGCGCCGACGAAGACTTCCGCCGCTACGAGGAGGCCATCGCGATCCCCCTCGGCGACCGCGAGATGCGCCTTGCCCTGGACCAGCCCGACCCGGACATCGAGGCGGCCCGCCAGGGCATCCTCAAGGGCGGCAACCATGCCGACGACGTTACCGCGATCATCTGGCTGTACCGCAACTTCCACGACTTCAGTTACTTCGAGCGCGCCATCGAGCTGTGGCTGGTGGGCGACAAGTACGTCATGGAACTGATCGACGTCGCCGGCAAGATGCGCGCGGGCATCGGCACCGGGCAGGCCAGTGCCGAGCAGGTGCAACAGTGGAAGACCGAGATCCACGCGATCAACGAGAAGGTCACGCCGGCGGCCAAGGCCTTCAGCGACGCCCTCGGCGAGGGCTCGCGGGCCTTGCTCAGGCTGCTGCTGGTGGCCAACCTGACCACCGCCAGCGTGCTCATCCTCCTGGCGTTCCTGCGTACCCGGCAGCAACTGATGCAGCGCCAGGAAGTGGAGAACGCCCTCGATGCCGAGCGCGAACGGGCCCAGATCACCCTGGCCTCGATCGGCGACGGAGTGATCACCGCCGACACCCAGGGGGGCATTTCCTACCTCAACCCGGCCGCCGAGCAGATGACCAACTGGACGCTGGACAAGGCCCGCGGCCTGCCCCTGGCGTCGCTGTTCCGGATCGTCGACGAAAGCTCGCGGGAGGAGGGCATGCTGCTGATCGAGCAGATCCTCAGCGGCGAGATCGACGGCGGCCGCGAGCATTCCAAGCTGGTCCTGCGCCACGACGGCAGCAGCGTGCCGGTGACCCTGGTGGGCGCGCCGATCCATCGCGGCGGCGAGATCACCGGGGTGGTCCTGGTGCTTCACGACATGACCCGCGAGCGCCAGTACATGGCGCGCCTGTCCTGGCAGGCGACCCACGATGCGTTGACCGGGCTGACCAACCGCCGCGAGTTCGAGTATCGCCTGCAGATAGCGCTGGAACGCCTGGAGCGCAACAGCGGGCGGCACGCCCTGATGTTCCTCGACCTGGACCAGTTCAAGCTGGTCAACGACACCTGCGGCCACGCCGCCGGCGACGAACTGCTGCGCCAGGTCTGCACCCTGCTGCAACAAGGCTTGCGCGAGGGCGACACGCTGGCGCGGCTGGGCGGCGACGAGTTCGGCATCCTGCTGGAGAACTGCCCGGCGGAAAAAGCCGTGGAGATCGCCGACCATCTGCGCAAGACGGTCCAGGACCTGCACTTCACCTGGAGCGGGCAGCCGTTCAACTGCACCGTCAGCGTCGGCCTGGTGCACCTGCTGCCGGGTATCTCGACCCTCGAGGAGGCACTGCGCTCCGCCGACATGGCCTGCTACATGGCCAAGGAAAAGGGGCGCAATCGGGTCCAGGTGTTCCATCAGGACGACGTCGAACTGTCGATGCGCTTCGGCGAGATGACCTGGGTCCAGCGCATCCACCTGGCGCTGGAGGAAGACCGCTTCAGCCTCTATGCCCAGCCCATCGTGCCGCTGGGCGAAGGCGCGGAGGAGGGCTTGCACGTCGAACTGCTGCTGCGCCTGCGCGACGAGGGCGGGCGCCTGGTGCCGCCGCTGAGCTTCATACCCGCCGCCGAGCGCTATGGCCTGATGACGCTGATCGACCGCTGGGTGGTGGAGAATGCCTTCCGCACCCTCGTCGAGCGCGCCCAGGACCCTCGCGCCGAGCCGATCGGCACCTGCGCCATCAACCTCTCCGGCGCGACCATCGGCGACGAGTCGTTCCTGCAGTTCCTCACCGAGCTGTTCGCCCGTTACCGCATTCCGCCGCAGACGATCTGCTTCGAGGTCACCGAAACCGTGGCGGTTGCCAACCTGGCCAGCGCCATCCGCTTCATCAACGAGCTCAAGGACACCGGTTGTCGTTTCTCCCTGGACGATTTCTGCGCCGGCATGTCGTCCTTCATCTACCTCAAGCACCTGCCGGTGGATTACCTGAAGATCGATGGCAGCTTCGTCAAGGACATGCTCGAGGATCCCATCGATCGCGCTATGGTCCAGGTGATCAACCATATCGGCCACGTGATGGGCAAACGTACCATCGCCGAGTTCGTCGAGACCGTCGAAGTGATGGAGGCGCTGCGCGAGATCGGCATCGACTATGCCCAGGGCCTGGCCATCGGCGCGCCCCTGCCGTTCAGTCGCCAGCCTCCGGGCGCAGGGCTGGATGCCCAGGGCCTGTGGCCGAGCCTCGGACAGAACCTCCGGTAGGTGACCGCGGAGCGAAGAAAGAGTAGTTTCGCTGCTATGAGGCCGTTGCCGAGAAGAAGAGAAGGGAGACGGGTGTGAGCGAGTTCTTTGACCGTACGGGCCCCTTGCAGGAGGCGGGAAGCTATCCGCAGTGGGCGCAGCAACTGATCGTCGACTGCCAGGCGAGCAAGGACCGGGTTTCCGGCCACGAGCTGTACCGGCGCATGCGCGACGCCGAGCTGAGCCCGGCGCTGATGCGCCTGTACCTGATCGGCGGCTGGCCGGTGGTCGAGCAGTTCCCCTTGTACATGTCGCAGAACCTGCTGAAGACCCGTTTCGCCCGCCATCCCGGCGAAGACATGGCGCGCCGCTGGCTGATGCGCAACATTCGGGTCGAACTCAACCACGCCGACTACTGGCTGCACTGGGCCGAGGCCCACGGCGTGAGCCTGGCCGAGATCCAGGCGCAAGACGTGCCGGCCGAACTGCACGCGCTCAGCCACTGGTGCTGGCACACCTGCGCCAGCGACTCACTGCCGGTGGCCATGGCCGCCACCAACTACGCCATCGAAGGCGTCACTGGCGAGTGGTCGGCGCTGGTCTGTTCGAACGGCGTCTACGAAAACGCCTTCCCCAAGGAAGGCCGCAAGCGCGCCATGAAGTGGCTCAAGCTCCACGCCCAGTACGACGATGCCCACCCCTGGGAGGCGCTGGAGATCATCTGCACCCTGGCCGGCACCAATCCCAGCGCCGAGCTGCGCCGGCAACTGCGCGACGCGATCTGCAAGAGCTACGACTACATGTACCTGTTCCTCGAGCGCTGCATGCAGCTGGAGGAGGCGCGCAGCGCCCGCAAGCTCGCGGTCGGCGCGGAGTAGTCTTGCGCGCAGCGGAATCCCGGCGTGTTCTGCCGGGATTCCGCTGGTCCTCAAGGCACCAGGATGATCTTCTCGCAGGTGCCTTCGTTCACTGCCCGGTACTGCTCAACGCCCTGCTCCAGCGGGACTTCCCGCAGCCCGTCCGGCAGCGGCAGGCGGCCTTGGTCGAACAGTTTGCCGAAGGCGTCGAGGAAGCCTGCGCAGGCTTCCACGCCATAGAGCAGCGAGTTGATCCCCACCACCGAGCCACCGCGACGGTACAGGTTCAACGCCGGCAGGCGCACATGGCCGTCGGCTGGTGCGGCGATGATCGCCAGGCGACCGAAGGCGGCCAGCGCCGGGACCGCCGCCTCGAGCCAGAAACCGGTCGTATCGAAGATCACCTCGGCCCCGCCGGGGAAGATCCCTTCCACCTGTGCCGCCAGTTCGGCCGGCTCGCCCAGCAGCAGCGCGGCGATGCCCTGCGTTTCCAGCGCCTGGCGTTGCTCCTCGCGCCGCACCGCGCCGATCGCTTCGGCCCCCAAGGCCTTGGCCAGCGCCAGCGCGGCCTTGCCGACCGCGCCGTTGGCGCCGATTACCAGGAGCCGGGTACCGGCCTTGACCTGGCTGCGTTGCAGGGCGTCCCAGGCGGTGCTGTAGGGCACCCCGCAACTGGCGGCCTGGGCGAAGCTCAGGCTTTCCGGCTTGAGCGCGACGCCGGCGGCTGGCAGGGTCAGGAACTGCGCGTGGCTACCGTCGCGGAAGAATCCCGGCTCCCGCCCGGTGCCCCAGACCGCCTGGCCGAGCAGGGCCTTCGGTCCCTCCACCACCACCCCGGCGAAGTCGCGGCCCGGTACCCGGGGCAGGGTGGTATAGGGGAAGCGGCCGAGGACGTTCTTCACGTCGCTCGGATTCAGCCCGGCGGCGCGGATTTCCACCCGCACCTCATCGGCGGCGGGAAGCGGATCGGGCATGTCCACCAGCTTGAGGGCGGCGAGGTCGCCGGTACGGTCGAATTGCAGTGCTTTCATTGGGGGCTCCGTGTCGTCGCGGCGATCAGTGCAGCCACTGCTGCAGCAGGTCGCGGCCAAGGGGGAAAAGCTGTTCGCCGAGCTGCATGCCAAGCAGGCCGACCAGGGCGATGGCGGGTGGCGCCGGCGAGCGGAAGTCGAGTACGGCGTAGAGCACGCCGACCAGCAGGCCGATGCCGAGGGAGATCAGGTAGTTCATGGCGGCTGACAGGGACGGTGAACGATGGTGCCAGTCTAGTTGGCCGAAAAAACATCTATCGGCCAATCGCTATCGAATACCGGTCAAGGCTGGAACGGCTGGTGATGCTCGGCCCTGTACTCGGTGGGAGAGACGCCCAGCTCGCGGCGGAACATGTCGCTGAAGGCGCTCGGCGTATATCCCAGGGCATGGGCGATGCCTGCCACCGGACGGCCATCGATCAGTGCGGCGGCGGCGGTCGCCAGCTGCACCTGCCGCCGCCAGTCGGCGAAGCCCATGCCCAGGCTGCGCTGGAACAGGCGCGAGAGGGTCCGCACGCTGGCCCCGGCGTCTTCGGCCAGGCGCTCCAGGCCGATGTCCAGGGAGGGATTGGCCATCACCGCCTGGCACAGCGCGAGCAGGCGCCTGTCGGAGGCGTCCGGCAGCGGTACGCGGAGGCTGGAACGGCGCGCGCGACCGAGTTCGAGCACGGCGAGATCGGCCAGCGCCCGATAGTAGTGGGGGTCGCTCTGTCGTTCCTGCTCCACCAGGCTGACGATCAGCTCGCGCAGCAGCGGGCCGACCACCAGCACCAGGGTGCGGTCCTCCAGGCCGCGGGAGAGTTCCGGGCTCAGGTAGATGTTGCGCATCTGCAACTCGGACGCGATCCGCACCGCATGGCGCAGGCCCGGAGGCAACCAGACCGCCCGTTGCGGCGGGACCGGCAGGGCCTCGTCGGGCGTCTCCAGCCACATCATCCCGGACACCGCATAGAGCACCTGGCCCCAGGCGTGCTCGTGGGCATCGACGCGGTGCCCGGCAGGATAGCTGCGGGCGACGCCGCGCAGGGGCCGGCGGCTGTCGCTCAGGTCGGGTGGGGCGGGTCGTGCCATGGGAATGCCGTCGCGGAGTAAAGACGCAGGTTAACCGCTTGACGCCGATCATGCAGCGCCGGCTTTCAGCGCAGCCGTGACAGCGCTGCTGGCAGCTTTTCGCTCCGCCCTGTAAGGATAATTTTACGAAGACCGGGCGTTCGCCATGCATGCCGCCGGCGCGTAAGGAATAGTTGCCAGAAACCCTGCGCCAGGCCCTGCGCCGGGCCCTGCCGACGGCTTGTCCGCCGCGCCGCCACGGGGTGAGATGAAGGCATCTCCCATGTCGCCGGCCGCCTGGACCGGCGGCGGTCCATTCAACAAGAACAACGAGGAGGCCGGATGAACGCCGTGGCCAAGATCGAACAGCACAATCCCATCGGTACCGACGGATTCGAATTCGTCGAGTTCACCGCCCCCGACGCCAAGGGCATCGAGCAGCTGCGCCAGCTGTTCAACATGATGGGCTTCACCGAAACCGCCAAGCATCGTTCCAAGGAAGTCTTCCTGTTCCAGCAGAACGATATCAACATCGTGCTCAACGGCAGCCCGACCGGGCATGTCCACGAATTCGCCCTCAAGCACGGCCCGAGCGCCTGCGCCATGGCCTTCCGGGTGAAGAACGCTTCCCAGGCCGCCGCCTACGCCGAATCCCAGGGTGCCAAGCTGGTGGGCAGTCACGCCAACTTCGGCGAGCTGAACATCCCCTGCCTGGAAGGCATCGGCGGTTCGCTGCTGTATCTCGTCGACCGCTACGGCGACCGCAGCATCTATGACGTCGACTTCGAGTTCATCGAAGGCCGCAGCGCCAACGACAACTCGGTCGGCCTGACCTACATCGACCACCTGACCCACAACGTCAAGCGCGGCCAGATGGACGTCTGGTCCGGTTTCTACGAGCGCATCGCCAACTTCCGCGAGATTCGCTACTTCGACATCGAAGGCAAGCTCACCGGCCTGTTCTCCCGCGCCATGACCGCGCCTTGCGGGAAGATCCGCATCCCGATCAACGAGTCGGCCGACGATACCTCGCAGATCGAGGAATTCATCCGCGAATACCATGGCGAAGGCATCCAGCACATCGCCCTGACCACCGACGACATCTATGCCACCGTGCGCAAGCTGCGCGCCAACGGCGTGAAGTTCATGTCGACCCCGGACACCTACTACGAGAAGGTCGACACCCGCGTCGCCGGGCATGGCGAGCCGCTCGAGCAACTGCGCGAACTGAACCTGCTGATCGACGGCGCCCCGGGCGACGACGGCATCCTGCTGCAGATCTTCACCGACACGGTGATCGGCCCGATCTTCTTCGAGATCATCCAGCGCAAGGGCAACCAGGGCTTCGGCGAGGGCAATTTCAAGGCCCTGTTCGAGTCCATCGAGGAAGACCAGATTCGCCGCGGCGTGATCTGATCCCGCTGCCGCCAGCCTGTTCCGGGGCTGGCGGTTTTCCTTGCGCTCCGCGTTTCCGTTCCAGCGGCGCCGATCGCGCCAGCCTTGCCCGCACCGCCGAGCCACGAGCCTGGCGGCCCATTCACGTCACGTACAACAACAAACAGGTGACGCATGATCCGTGAGTCCTTCCTTCGCCCAGCCGACCGCCCGCCGCCACGCGCCCCGCATGGCGCCCGCCGTGCGCCTGCCGCCTGAGCCGCACGGCCCCGTTTCGCCTCCGACAACAATAAATTTCCACTTGCGTGAGATAACTCAATGGACGGCCAACATCCGCATTCGGGCGAGCTCAAGCGCGGCCTGAAGAATCGTCACATCCAGTTGATCGCCCTCGGCGGCGCCATCGGCACCGGCCTGTTCCTCGGCTCGGCCGGGGTGCTCAAGTCGGCGGGCCCGTCGATGATCCTCGGCTACGCCATCGCCGGCTTCATCGCTTTCATGATCATGCGCCAGCTCGGCGAGATGATCGTCGAGGAGCCGGTTGCCGGCTCCTTCAGCCACTTCGCGCACAAGTACTGGGGCGGCTTCGCCGGCTTCCTCTCCGGCTGGAACTGCTGGGTGCTGTACATCCTGGTCGGGATGTCGGAACTGACCGCGGTCGGCAAGTACATCCACTACTGGTGGCCGGAGGTGCCGACTTGGGCCACGGCGGCGTTGTTCTTCGTCGTCGTCAACGCGATCAACCTGGCCAATGTCAAGGCCTTCGGCGAAGCCGAGTTCTGGTTCGCGATCATCAAGGTGGTGGCGATCATCGGCATGATCCTGCTCGGCTGCTACCTGCTGTTCAGCGGCAGCGGCGGTCCGCAGGCTTCGGTGAGCAACCTCTGGGCACACGGCGGTTTCTTCCCCAACGGAGTGAGCGGCCTGGTGATGGCCATGGCGATCATCATGTTCTCCTTCGGTGGCCTGGAAATGCTCGGCTTCACCGCGGCCGAGGCGGACAAGCCGAGGACGGTGATCCCGAAGGCGATCAACCAGGTGATCTATCGCATCCTGATCTTCTACATCGGCGCCCTGGTCGTGCTGCTCTCGCTGACGCCCTGGGACAGCCTGCTGCAGACCCTCAACGCTTCCGGCGATGCCTACAGCGGCAGCCCGTTCGTGCAGATCTTCTCGATGATCGGCAGCGGCACTGCCGCGCACCTGCTGAACTTCGTGGTGCTCACCGCCGCACTGTCGGTGTACAACAGCGGCACCTATTGCAACGGCCGCATGCTTCTCGGCCTGGCCGAGCAGGGCGATGCCCCGCGCGCGCTGGCCAGGGTCGACAAGCGCGGCGTACCGGTACGCGCCCTGGTGGTATCGGCGCTGGTGACCTTCCTCGCGGTGGTGGTGAACTATGTGATCCCGCACCAGGCGCTGGAGCTGCTGATGTCGCTGGTGGTGGCGGCGCTGGTGATCAACTGGGCGATGATCAGCATGGCGCACCTGAAGTTCCGCGCGCAGATGGACCGCCAGGGCACCCGCACGCACTTCCGCGCGTTCTGGTATCCGTACGGCAACTACCTGTGCATGGCCTTCGTGGTGTTCATCCTCGGCGTCATGTTGCTGATCCCCGGCATCCAGGTCTCGGTCTATGCCATCCCGGTCTGGCTGCTGGTGATGTGGGCCTGCTACCGACTCAAGGGAGCCCCGCGGCCGATGCCGGGCCTGCGGGTGAAGCCGGTCACCGAGTGATCGATGGGGCGCCGGCGCGCAGAGGAGAGGGGAGCGCTCCTTTGCGCGTCCCGGCGGCCCACAAGACTTTTTCTAGGGGCGCCTGTCGTTGACGCGGCAGGTGCCGAATTCCTACAGTGGCAGCGCCATTTTTTCTCGTTAGAGGGATTTCCATGAAAAAAGCGCTCTGGCTGCTTCTGGCTGCCGTTCCCGTGGTCCTGGTCGCCTGCGGCGGCAGCGACGACGACAAGCAGACCGCCCAGGTCGATTACCTGGCCCTGCCGGGGGATGCCAAGCTGGATACCCGCAGCGTCGACTACAAGTGCGAGAACGGTCGCAAGTTCACCGTGCAGTACTTGAACAAGGGCGACAACAGCCTCGCCGTGGTGCCGGTCAGCGACAACTCGACGCTGGTCTTCAGCAATGTGATTTCCGCCTCCGGCGCCAAGTACGCCGCCGGCCAGTACATCTGGTGGACCAAGGGCGAGGAAGCCACCCTCTACGGCGACTGGAAGGGCGGCGAGCCCACCGACGGGGTCGCCTGCAAGGAGCGTTGAGTTCGACCTGGCGCCTTAGCCGAAATGAAGGAACCCGGCCGCGGCCGGGTTTCTTTTTGCCTGCTTTTCCGCTCGGCAAAGGGGTTATGCTGGCAGCCCCGTTGGTCCACCGTGCCGCCCCATGCTGATCATCTCCAATGCCGTCCACCTGCCCGATCATGAGATCGAGCTGAATGCCATTCGCGCCCAGGGCGCCGGCGGGCAGAACGTCAACAAGGTCTCCAGCGCGGTGCACCTGCGCTTCGACATCCAGGCCTCGTCGTTGCCGCCGTTCTACAAGGAGCGTCTGCTGGCACTGAACGACCAGCGCATCAGCGGCGACGGCGTGGTGGTGATCAAGGCCCAGCAGTACCGGACCCAGGAGCAGAACCGCGAGGATGCCCTGGAGCGCCTGGCGGAGTTGATCCGCAGCGTGGCCAAGGTGCAGAAGGCGCGGCGCCCGACCAAGCCTACGCGCGGCTCGCAGAAGCGCCGGCTGGACGGCAAGACCAAGCGCGGCGCGGTGAAGGCCGGGCGCGGCAAGGTGGATTTCTGAGCCGGCCGGTCTTCGCGACGGATCAGCGTACGGCCTGGGCCACCGGCTGGCCGAGGCCGCGCTCGCGGTCGCGTTGCAGGCGATAGGCCTTGGCCGAGGCCGGGATCGCAGTGACCTGGCCGGTTTCCAGCCAGCGTCGCAGGCGGGTGGCGTCGGCGAAGTGGGTGTACTTGCCGAAGGCGTCCAGCACCACCAGATTGACCGGGCTGCGGTTGATCGTGGTGCGCATCACCAGGCAGTGGCCTGCCTCGTTGGTGAAGCCGGTCTTGGTCAACTGAATGTTCCAGGTCTTGTTGTTGATCAGGTGGTTGGTGTTGCGGAAGCCCAGGGTGTAGTTGGGGTGGCGGAAGGCCACGGTCTTCTCCGGAGTGGTGCTCCACTGACTGAGCAGCGGGTACTGCCGGCTAGCCACCAGCAGGCGGGTGAGGTCGCGAGCGGTGGAGACGTTGTGCAGCGACAGCCCGGTCGGCTCGACGTAGCGGGTGTTCTTCATTCCGAGGGCGTGGGCCTTGGCGTTCATCGCCTTGACGAAGGCGTTCTTGCCGCCCGGATAGTTCTGCGCGAGGCTGGCGGCGGCGCGGTTCTCCGAGGACATCAGGGCGAGCAGGAGCATGTCCCGGCGGCTGATCTGGCTGCCGACCCGCACTCGGGAAAACACCCCGCGCATTTCGCTGGTCTCGCTGATGGCGATCGGCAGTACCTCGTCCAGCGGCAGTTTCGAGTCGAGCACGACCATGGCGGTCATCAGCTTGGTGATCGAGGCGATCGGCACCACCAGGTCGGGGTTGCGCGAGTAGAGCACCTTGCCGGTGTTCTGGTCGGTAACCAGCGCGCTGCCCGACGCCAGCTCCTGTTGCAGCGGCAGCCCGGCCTTGGGCGGTGGGGAGGCGGATACCGCGGTGGCAACGCTGAGGGACAGGAACAGGGTGACCAGTGACAGGAGACGGTTTCTCACGTGCGTTGCTCACTAAGACGAGAAAGTGGGGGCCGTGGGGCGCAGTGTGAACTGGTGCCCATAATTGAGCATTTTATGCTCTTTTGTAGGAAAAGCACGTAGGGCTTTGAAAGTGCTGACTTATGGTTGGCCCGGTTCGGAGAGGTTCGGCGGATAACGCCTGTGGCGGTATTCGCCCTACGCCCACAAGGTCGTGGTGCGGTAGGGCGAATAACCGCAACGCGGTTATCCGCCGCCTCGGCGGGAGTGCGCGGCATTCGCTGGGGCGAAAAAAAGCCGGCCATCACAGCCGGCTCAGGGTAACCGTGAGGGTTCAGTCCGCGCAGACCTGGGCGATGGCTTGCGCCAGGCGGTCGAGGCGGCGCGCGTCGAGACCGGCGACGTTGGCCCGGCCGCTGGAGACCAGGTAAACGGCGTGCTCGTCGCGCAGCCGAGCGACCTGCTGCGGGCTCAGTCCGGTATAGGAAAACATCCCGCGTTGCGCGCCGAAATGGGCGAAGCGCTCGGCCAGGCCGTGCGGCGCCAGGGCTTCGACCAGGCCGATGCGCAGGCTGGCGATGCGCGAGCGCATGCCTTCGACCTCTTCCTGCCAGAGTCCCTTCAACTCGCTGTCGCCGAGGATCGCCGCGACCACCTCGGCGCCATGCGCCGGCGGGGTCGACCAGAGGTTGCGGGCGAGGAAGGCCAGTTGGCTACGCACGTCGGTGAGCTTCTCGGCGTTCTGCGCGCAGACGATCAGCGCGCCGACGCGGTCGCGGTACAGGCCGAAGTTCTTCGAGCAGGAACTGGTGACCAGCACCTCCGGCAGTTCGCCGGCGAACAGGCGTACCGCCCAGGCGTCTTCCTCGAGACCGTCGCCGAAGCCCTGGTAGGCGAAGTCGATCAGCGGCAGCAGCTCGCGGCGACGTACCACGTCGAGCACCCTGCGCCAGTCGTCGTGGCTCAGGTCGAAACCGGTCGGGTTGTGGCAGCAGGCATGCAGCAGCACCACGTCTCCCTGGGGAATGCGCTCCAGGCCAGCAAGCATCGCCTCGACATCCAGGCGGTTGTCGGCGCTGACGTAGGGGTAGTGGGAAACCTTCAGGCCGGCGGCGGCGAACAGCGTCTCGTGGATCGGCCAGGTCGGGTCGCTCAGCCAGATGCCGCGGCCGGGCAGGCAATGGGCGATGAAGTCGCCGGCCAGGCGCAAGGCGCCGGTGCCGCCGGGCGTCTGGGTGGCGTCGGCGCGTTGCTCCAGCAACAGCGGCGAGGCGGCGCCGAGCGCCAGTTCCGCCAGGCGCGCGGCGAACAGCGCATCGCCGTGGCCGCCGACGTAGCTCTTGGTGGTTTCCTGCTCGACCAGGCGCTGCTCGGCGAGTTTCACCGAGCGCAGGATCGGGGTCAGGCCCTGGGCATCCTTGTAGACACCGACGCCGAGGTCCAGCTTGTCCGCGCGCGGATCGTTGCGGTAGGCGTCGAGCAGGCCCAGGATCGGGTCGCCCGGTACGCGGGCGACCTTGGCGAAATGACTCATTTGCGCCCCTCGGCGGTTTTCGCTACCTCGTCGGTGCGCGCCGCCATGATGAAGTCGTTGCGGTGCAGGCCCTTGATCGAGTGGCTCCACCAGGTCACGGTGACTTTGCCCCACTCGGTCAGCAGGCCCGGATGGTGGCCTTCGGCCTCGGATATCTCGCCGACGGCATTGGTAAAGGCCAGGGCGTGCTTGAAGTTCTTGAACAGGTAGACCTTCTCCAGTTGCATGATGCCGTCGCGGACTTCGATGTTCCAATCCGGGATCTGCCGCAGCAGCACGGGCAGTTCTTCGTCGCTGACGTGCGGGGCGTCGGCGCGGCAGGCTTCGCAATGGGCTTGGGTGAGTGCGGTCATGGTGGGAGTCCTTGGTTGTCGCATGTGGGAGCGGCGGACGGGCCGTGCCCGTCCACCATAGTACAAGGCCGCCGCGGGGTCAGCCGCGGCGGCGGCGTTTCTCGTCAGGCCGCCTGCTTGGGCGGGAACAGCGGCGCGTGCAGGCCCAGGCGCATGGCCTCGTGGACCAGTGCCATGATGTCTTCCTGGGCCAGTTGGAACAGGCGCTTGAGGTCGGGCAGGACGAAATAGAGCGGTTGCAGGATGTCGATGCGGTAGGGCGTGCGCATCGCCTCCAGCGGATTGAAGGCCTGGTGCAGCGGCTCGTCGGAGAGGCAGTAGACGGTCTCCTTCGGCGAGGAGAGGATGCCGCCGCCGTAGATGCGCTTGCCCTGGTCGGTCTCGACCAGGCCGAACTCGATGGTCATCCAGTACAGGCGGGCGAGGAACACGCGTTCCTCCTTGCTCGCCTTGAGGCCGAGCTTGCCGTAGGTATGGGTGAACTCGGCGAACCAGGGGTTGGTCAGCAGTGGGCAGTGGCCGAAGATCTCGTGGAAGATGTCCGGCTCCTGCAGGTAGTCCAGTTCTTCCGGGGTGCGGATGAAGGTGGCGACGGGGAATTGCTGGCTGGCCAGCAGTTCGAAGAAGGTCTGGAACGGAATCAGCGCCGGAACCCGCGCCACGCGCCAGCCGGTGGTGGCCTGGAGAACCCTGTTGATCTCGTCGAGCTGGGGGATCCGGTCGTGGGGCAGGCCGAGCTGTTCGATGCCGTCGAGGTATTCCTGACAGGCGCGGCCTTCGATCACCTTCAGTTGCCGGGTGATCAGGGTATTCCAGACCTGGTGCTCGGTTTCCGGATAGTGGATGAAACCGTTGTCGTCGGGCTGGCGGGCCACGTACTGCGTCGTTTTCATACGGACTCCATGAGCGGCTTGTGGCCGCGGGGTCTTTGTTGTTGTCGTTGCCTTATCGATACCGCGTCGGGACGGTCCGTGCAGCCCCGGATAGGGACCGGGCAACGGGGAGGAATCGGCGTTTTCGTAAAGTTTTCCTTACGAATTGGCCTGGGTCGCCTGTTCATTGGGCCAGGCATTGTTGCTGGTGAGTCTAACTGTCACATATTCTTGACGGAAATTTCCGGCCGGGAGTTAAAAAAACCGGCCGCGAGCCCATCAGAACGACAACACCGGGCCACGCCATGCGTATCAAAGTGCACTGCCAGAACCGTGTAGGCATCCTCCGCGACATCCTCAACCTGCTGGTCGACTATGGCATCAACGTCAATCGCGGCGAAGTCGGCGGCGACCAGGGCAACGCCATCTACCTGCTCTGTCCGAACATGATCAACCTCCAGTTGCAGTCGCTGCGGCCCAAGCTGGAGGCGGTGCCGGGGGTCTTCGGGGTCAAGCGCGTCGGCCTGATGCCCAGCGAGCGCCGGCACCTGGAACTCAACGCGCTGCTCGCCGCCCTGGACTTCCCGGTGCTCTCGGTGGACATGGGCGGGCAGATCGTCGCCGCCAACCGTGCCGCCGCGCAGTTGCTCGGCGTGCGCGTCGACGAGGTGCCGGGGATTCCGCTGTCGCGCTATGTCGAGGACCTCGACCTGCCCGAACTGGTGCGCGCCAACAAGGCGCGGATCAACGGGCTGCGGGTCAAGGTGAAGGGCGACGTGTTCCTCGCCGACATCGCGCCGCTGCAATCCGAGCACGACGAGAGCGAGGCACTGGCTGGAGCGGTGCTGACCCTGCATCGCGCGGATCGCGTCGGCGAGCGCATCTACCATGTGCGCAAGCAGGAGCTGCGTGGCTTCGACAGTATCTTCCAGAGTTCGCGGGTAATGGCCGCGGTGGTCCGCGAGGCGCGGCGCATGGCGCCGCTGGACGCGCCGCTGCTGATCGAGGGCGAGACCGGCACCGGCAAGGAGCTGCTGGCGCGCGCCTGCCACCTGGCCAGCCCGCGCGGGCAGTCGCCGTTCATGGCGTTGAACTGCGCCGGCCTGCCGGAATCCATGGCCGAGACCGAGCTGTTCGGCTATGGTCCGGGAGCCTTCGAGGGCGCCCGTCCGGAAGGCAAGCTCGGCCTGCTGGAGCTTACCGCCGGCGGCACGCTGTTCCTCGACGGCGTCGGCGAGATGAGCCCGCGCCTGCAGGCCAAGCTGTTGCGCTTCCTGCAGGACGGCTGTTTCCGCCGGGTCGGCAGCGACGAGGAGGTGTACCTGGACGTGCGGGTGATCTGCGCCACCCAGGTAGACCTGTCCGAACTCTGCGCCAAGGGCGAATTCCGCCAGGACCTCTATCACCGTCTCAATGTGCTCTCGCTGCACATCCCGCCGCTGCGCGAGTGCCTGGATGGCCTGGCGCCGCTCGCCGAGCATTTCCTCGACCAGGCCAGCCGGCAGATCGGCTGCGGCCTGCCGAAGCTTTCCGCGCAGGCGCTGGAACGTCTCGAACGCTACCACTGGCCGGGCAACGTGCGGCAATTGGAAAACGTGCTGTTCCAGGCGGTTTCGCTGTGCGAAGGGGGAACGGTCAAGGCCGAGCACATCCGCCTGCCGGACTACGGCGCACCGCAGCCGCTGGGGGATTTTTCCCTGGAAGGAGACCTCGACGCCATCGTCGGGCGCTTCGAGAAGGCGGTGCTGGAGCGCCTGTTCCGCGAGCATCCGAGCAGCCGCCAGTTGGGCAAGCGCCTCGGCGTTTCGCATACCACGGCGGCGAACAAGCTGCGCCAGCATGGCGTGGGGCAAGGCGAGGGCTGAGCGGCATGCTTGCCGGTTTGTTGCAGGCTGGGAAAGAAACGGCGGAGGCGTCGGCTCCTGTGGAAGGGCGGCAGCGCGGTGAGGCGCGGGGAAGACGGCCAGGATGTTCGCCGAGGGGCGGGATTGTCGCCGCCGAGTACACAATGATCGCGCCGGATGGGCGAGCTGCCCCTCGTGGCGCGATCCTTCGGAGGTCGACCCGGAGGTCGAGGAGAGTTTAGCCGCCAGTGCAGCCGTTGCCCCAGACCTGATATTCGACGGTATGTTTCTGACCGTTCGAATCTTCGTAGGTCATGCGTGCGGGAACGATGCCGCACGCATTGGAAGTGTCGGTTGAAGATATAACGCGAGCCACATCCAGTTGCATGCCATAGGCATATTCTTCAACAGCGTTTTCCTGCTGGCTGGCAGGTTGATCCTGGGCGCCAGCCGCCATCACCAGCGGCGAGCAGGCGAACAGGGCCATCAGGGCGAAAGCCTTCATTACTATTTACCTGAGTAGTTTCTGAGTGGGTACGATCTGCCGTCGGAAGACAGGCGGACAGGTCACCGGTGCAACTCGATAAACAAGGCTGGATAAGTAAGTCTGCAATCAAGTTGCGGAGTCGAAGTGCAACGGGAGTTAACTTCGGCTGCTGGGTTAATTGTAAGTTCGGATAGGCTGCGACATATAGACTCAGTCAAGACAAGAACCTTGTACGGATCGGTAACAATATCCCTGTGGCCTTCTGCGCCGCGGCTTTTCGACCGGCTCACGGGTTTCTTTCCTGGCCCAGGGGCGATTGCGGGTCGAGCAGGGCGCTGCGAATGAAGTGCAGGTAGCTGAGCACCCGTCGCAGCGGCGAGGTATCGAACTGCGGTGCGCGCGGCTCCGGCGCCGCCCGTACCGCCATGATCGCCTGGTTCACCGCGTGCAGGGCGCGCTGACGGTTGCTCGGCCCGGGTTGCAGGAACAGCCGGATCAGCGCCCGGCCCATCAGGCGGATCGCCCGGCGCCAGGCGGTGCGTTCGGCGTAGCAGGGCTCCTGGGGCAGGCGTTGTTGTTCCAGGCGCAGCTCGATGATCGCCTGGCCGACCTCCAGCACCAGGAACATCCAGCCGAGCAACCGGCGTTGCACGTCCGGGCGGCCGGCGGAGAAGGTGTAGGCCTGGTTCAGCAGGTCGCGGGTGCCGCTTTCGAAACCGGAGACCAGGCCCTTGCTCTTGCCGCTGATGGCGAACACTACCCGCTCGCGCAGGTCGTGCTCCAGGCGCTTCCACATCCACGGCCGGTTCGGCGGCAGGATCACCCTGGCGGCGACCGTGGCGAGGACCATCGACAAGAGTAGTGCCAGGTATTCGTTGAAGAAGGCCAGGGCGTCGTAGCGCGCCATGTTGGCCGGCAGCGAGGCGAAGCAGAACCACACCAGCAGGCCGACGCCGTAGCCGTTCCACTGCGGCCGCCAGAGCAGCAGGGCGCCGACCGCGAAGACCGGCAGCAGGCAGCAGAGCAGCATCGGGAAACCGTCCACGTGGGGTAGCAGGTAGAGCAGCACGAACAGCCCGGTGCAGGCCCCGGCGAGGGTCCCGAGGGTGAGTTGCAGCGACAACCGGCCGGGATTCGGCGAGGTCGAGGAGAGCGCCGAGATCAGTACCGCGGTGAGGGCGAAGGTGCCGCCGTGGGGCCAGGAGGTCTGGATCCAGAACGTGCCGAGCAGGCCGATCATCAGCGCGCTGCGCGCTCCGGCGACCAGCGCGGCGACCGGGTTGGCGCGGGCGACGAAGCTTTCCTTCCATTGCTCGCGGGCATGGTGGTGTTCGGCCAGGGAAGCGTGGGTCAGGGCGTAGTTGTGCAGGTCGTCGGTGAAACGGAAGGCCAGTTCGGCGGCGGTGTTGAAATCCAGCAGGTCGTTCTCGCCGGGGCGCTGCTCCACCAGGCGCTGGCGGGCCTGGCGGATGTTCTGCATCAGTTCCGGCTTGTAGGCCTCGATGCGTTCGGCCAGGCGCGCGGCGTCGGCGTCGGTGGGCGTCCGTTCGCGAATCGGCGCGAGCAGCCCGGCAAGCTCCGCCAGGCAGGGCGCCAGGACCTCCAGGACATTCTGCGCGCCGCGCCCGCGCAGGCGTTCGAGCAGGCGGTGGAGGCCGTGGAAGCGACTGGTCATGACCATGAATTCGTTGTTCAGGCGAATCAGCCGGCCGCTGCGCAGGCGCATGTGCGGATCTTCGAAAGTAGTGGCGCTGCGCAGGTTTTCCAGGCCCACGGACTGGGCGACGAAGCGCGCGCTGAGCTCGCCGAAGCGCTCGCCGTCGAGGCTGCCCTGCAGGCCTTCGGCGGCGAACCCGGCGAAGTCGCGGAAGCGCCCGTAGAGTGTGTTGCGCAGGGCGGCGCCGCTGGTCTGCGGCAGGAAGATGGCGCTGACGGTACCGGTGCAGAGGATGCCCAGGGATATTTCCAGGACCCGCCACAGCGCCGCCATGAAGGCGCCTTCCGGGTGCGCGGTGGCTGGAATCCCGATCATGGTCGCGGTGTAGCCGGCGAGTACGCAGGCGTAGCCGCGGAAATCGCGGTAGCGCGCGGCGCCGGCGGTACACAGGCCGACCCAGAGCGCCAGGCAGGCGAGGAACAGCACGCGCTCCTGGGCGAACAGGGCGATCAGGGTGACCATCACGCTGAGGCCGATCAGGGTTCCGACGATGCGGTAGAAGCTCTTGGCCAGGACCTGCCCGCTCTGCGTCTGCATGACGATGAAGACCGTCACCAGCACCGTGCTCGGCTGCGGCAGCTCCAGGCGATAGGCCAGCCACAGGGCGAGGCTGGCGGTGAGCAGGGCCTTGAACACGAAGACCCAGGCGACGCCGTCGCTACGCGCCCATTCGAGCAGGGCGCGGCGCAATTCGTCGGGGCTGGGAAAGAACGCGAGGGGAGCCGGTGGAACCAGGGGGAGACCTTTCCGGGTGGCGCGGGGCACTGCTGCGAATCCTGAACGACGGCGAGGGGAGGCCGAAACGGCTGGGAATTCTAGGAGCGCCGGCGCTTGCGGATAAGAGCTCGGATAGGTGAAAAATTTTTGTCACAAAAGGCAATAATAGGTGGGTTGACTCGTGACAGAATCTGCGCCGCCTTGGGGTGTCCTCCGGGTTGCGTGGAAAAGAGACGCGCCATAAGCGTCAGAGCCTAGAGGGCCGTGATGGATATCCTGTTCAATATGCGCGCGTTCGTCAGCGTCGCGGAGACCGGCAGTTTCACTGCCGCCGCCCAGCGCCTGGACCTGACGACCGCCTATGTCTCCCGTGCGGTGGCCAAGCTGGAGGCCCACCTGCAGACCCGCCTGCTGCATCGCACCACCCGGCGCATCGCGCTGACCGAAGCCGGGCAGCGCTACCTGATGCGCGCCCAGCAGATACTCGCCTACATCGAGGAGGCCGAGGCCGAGGCGGGCGACGCCCATGCGCGGCCGTCGGGCACGCTGAAGGTCCACGCGATGACCGGCATCGGCCAGCACTACCTGATCAAGGCCATCTCGCAATATTGCGAGACCTACCCGGAGGTTGGCTTCGACCTGACCCTGGCCAACCGGATCACCGACATTCTCGACGAGGGCTACGACATTTCCGTGGTGATCGCCCCCGAGCTGCCGGACTCCGGTTTCGTCTCCAAGTGCATCGGCCAGACCTACAGCATCCTCTGCGCCTCGCCGGGCTACATTGCCGCGCACGGCTTCCCCAAGCTGCCGGCGGAGCTGTCCGCGCACCGTTGCCTGCGCCTGGTGAACTCGGTGATGTCGCTGGACCGCTGGCTGTTCGACGGGCCCGACGGCCAGGAACTGGCCTGCATCAACCAGACGCATTTCCAGGTCAACACCGCCGACGCCATGACCGAGGCGGTGGTCTCCGGCATGGGTATCGGCGCGCTGCCGGTGTACGCGGCGGTCAACGGCCTGAAGGACGGCAGCCTGGTGCGGGTGTTGCCGCGCTATAGCCTGTTCCATCTCAACGTCTACGCCCTCTACCCCTCGCGGCAGTACCTGGATGCGAAGATCCGCACCTGGGTCGAGTTCCTCCGCGAGCACATGCCGGCGATGCTCGCCGCGGACGAGCGCAGCCTGGCGGAGAGCGGTGGGTTGGCGAACTGAGCGGGAGTGGTGGGCGGCGCCCTTCGCGACGATCGCACCCCGGCTTGTCGGGAGTCGTAGGGCGGATAACCGCCTGGCGGTTGTCCGCCGATTCTCCGGAGCCCCGCGGATAACGCCAGGGGCGTTATCCGCCCTACAGGCTGTCTCCCACCCTCTGCAACTCCTCGATCAACGCCCGCAGGCAACTCGGCAGTGCTTCCAGGTCGCGTACCAGCAGGCTGCGCTCGCGGATCGCCCAGGGCTCGTCGAGTTCGATGGTCGCCAGCTTCATCGTCCGGCTGTGGCGGCGCGCGGCGGACTGCGGGATCACGCCGATGCCGACGCCGCCCTCGATCATCCGGCAGATCGCCTCGAAGCTGGAGACCTGGATGCGCAGCGATAGCTGCTCGCCCATCTGCTCCACCCGTTCGTACAGGAAGGCGTGCAGGGTGGTGCCCTCGGGCAGGCCGATATGCTGGAACTGCAGGGTGTCGCGCAGGCGTACCCTGGCCTGTCCGGCCAGCGGATGGCCCTGGGGCACCGCCATCACCAGGCGGTCGGTGCTGAAATGCAGGACCTGCAGGCCACTGGCCGCCACCGGCCCGGCGATGATGCCGAGGTCGGTGGAGCCGTCCAGCACGCCGCGGACAATGTCGCGGCTGAGGCGTTCCTGCAGGTCGACGGTGACCCCGGGACGAGCGGCGAGGAAGCCGGCGAGGATTTCCGGAAGGAATTCGGTGACCGCGGTGGTATTGGCGAAGATGCGGATATGCCCGGCGGCGTCGCTGCCGTACTCGGTGAACTCGCTCTTCAGGTATTCCACCTGGCGCATGATCAGCCGCGCGTGCTGTAGCAGGCGCTGGCCCGCCGGGGTCAGTTCGACGCCGCGGCTGTCGCGATACAGCAGGCGGCTGCCAAGCTGGCCTTCGAGCGCCTTGACCCGCGCGCTGGCGGCGGCCGGGGAAAGGAAGGCGCGGCGCGCGCCCTGGGTCAGGCTGGGCGACTCGGCGATATGGATGAACAGGCGCAGGTCGGCGAGATCGAAATGCATGGGCACTCCATGGCGTTCGGCAAATCCGAACGCGCCATTGCGTAATTGCAAATTCTCAAAACGCTAGCATCCTATCATTCTCCTCCCATCACCCCCTAGGTCATGGGAAGCCACGCATGAGTGAGTCCGCTTTCGCCCCCTGGATCGGTCGCCAGGAAGAAACCCACGATCAATTGAGCCGCAACCTGGTCAAGCGCATCGCCGCCACCTTCGGCGAGCCGACCCCGGCCCACGGCGAAGCGCTGCCGCCGCTCTGGCACTGGGCGTTCTTCCAGGACCCGGTGGAGGCCGCCGGCCTCGGCGTCGACGGCCACCCGGCGCGCGGCGGTTTCCTGCCGCCGGCGGACGATCGCAACCGCATGTGGGCCGGCGGGCGCCTGGAGTTCCACCAGCCGCTGCGGGTCGGCGGCGAGGCCAGCCGCACCTCGACCATCCTCCGGGTCGAGGAGAAGCACGGTCGCAGCGGCGCGCTGCTGTTCGTCACCCTGCGCCACGACTACCGCCAGGACGGCCAACTGGCGCTGAGCGAAGAGCACGACATCGTCTACCGCGAACCGACCCCGCCCAAGCTCGGCGGTACCGAGGCCTTGCCCGAGGGCGACTGGCGCGAGGCGCTGGAGCCCGATCCGGTGTTGCTGTTCCGCTACTCGGCGGTGACTTTCAACGGCCACCGCATTCACTACGACTGGCCCTATGTCACCGATGCCGAAGGCTATCCGGGCCTGGTGGTGCACGGTCCGCTGATCGCCACCCTGGCCCTGCGCGCGTTCTGCCGGGCCAATCCGCAGGCGCGCCTGCGTCGCTTCGCCTATCGCGGCCTGCGCCCGCTGATCTGTCCCGAGCCGTTCGAGGTCGGCGGCCGCCTGCTCGCTGCCGGCAAGGCCGAGGTATGGGTCGGCAATGGCGCCGGCCTGGCCCAGCGCGGCGACGTGGAATTCGACTGAAAGGGCCCCAGCGCCCATCCAACGACAAGAATCGAGGAGTCACCGATGAATCCGAACAGCGAAGAGCTGAACGCGATCCGCGAGGGCGTACGTGCCCTCTGCGCCGAATTCGACGCCGCCTACTGGCGCCGCATCGATGAGCAGCGCGGTTTTCCCGAGGCCTTCGTCAAGGCCCTGACCGACGCCGGCTGGCTCTCGGCGATGATCCCGGAGGAGTACGGCGGTTCCGGTCTGGGCCTGGCCGAGGCCTCGGTGATCCTGGAGGAAGTCAACCGCTGCGGCGGCAACTCCGGCACCGTGCACGGGCAGATGTACAACATGTTCACGTTGCTGCGTAACGGCAGCGAGGCGCAGAAGCGCTTCTACCTGCCGAAGCTGGCCAGCGGCGAGCTGCGCCTGCAGTCGATGGGGGTGACCGAGCCGACCACCGGCACCGATACCACCAAGATCAAGACCACCGCCGTGCGCAAGGGCGACCGCTATGTGATCAACGGGCAGAAGGTGTGGATCTCGCGGATCCAGCACTCCGACCTGATGATCCTGCTGGCGCGCACCACGCCGCTGGCCGAGGTGAAGCGCAAGTCCGAAGGCATGTCGATCTTCCTCGTCGACCTGCGCGAGGCCATCGGCAAGGGCCTGACCGTGCAGCCGATCGCCAACATGGTCAACCACGAGACCAACGAGCTGTTCTTCGACAACCTGGAGATCCCCGCCGATAGCCTGATCGGCGAGGAAGGCAAGGGCTTCCGCTACATCCTCGACGGCCTCAATGCCGAGCGCACCCTGATCGCCGCCGAATGCATCGGCGACGGCCGCTGGTTCATCGACAAGGCCAGCCACTATGCCCGCGACCGCGTGGTCTTCGGCCGGCCGATAGGGCAGAACCAGGGCGTGCAGTTCCCCATCGCCGAGGCGCACATCGAAGTGGAGGCCGCCGACCTGATGCGCTGGCGCGCCTGCCAGGAGTACGACGCCGGGCTCAACGCCGGGGCCAGCGCGAACATGGCCAAGTACCTGGCGGCGAAAGCTTCCTGGGAGGCGGCCAACGCCTGCCTGCAGACCCACGGCGGCTTCGGCTTCGCCTGCGAGTACGACGTCGAGCGCAAGTTCCGCGAGACCCGCCTGTACCAGGTGGCGCCGATCTCCACCAACCTGATCCTGTCCTACGTGGCCGAGCACCTGCTCGAACTGCCGCGCTCGTTCTGAAGCGGGAGCCGCCCATGCAGATCGACCGTCTCGACCACCTGGTGCTCACCGTCCGCGACATCGACGCCAGCATCGATTTCTACACCCGCGTGCTGGGCATGCGCGCCGTTACCTTCGGCGCGGGTCGCAAGGCCCTCGCCTTCGGTGCGCAGAAGATCAACCTGCACCAGGCCGGGGGCGAATTCGAACCCAAGGCCGAGCGACCTACGCCAGGGTCCGCCGACCTCTGTTTCATCGTCGCCACGCCACTCGAGGCGGTGGCCGAGCAACTGCGCCAGCAGGCCGTGGAAATCCTCGAGGGCCCGGTGCAGCGCACCGGCGCCGGCGGGCCGATCCTCTCGCTGTACCTGCGCGACCCCGACCTGAACCTGATCGAACTGAGCAACCCGCTGTAGGCCGCGTGCCTCGGGACAACTACAAGAGAGCGTTGGTCATGACCGACTACACCCAGCAACTCGCCGGCTTTCTCGCCGGCCTGCGCTACCAGGACCTGCCGCCGGCGGTGCTGGCGCGGATGGAAGAATTGTTCCTCGACTGGCTCGGCTCGGCGCTGGCCGGCAAGGGCCAGCATCCGATCCCATTGTTCGAGCGCTACGCCGAACGCATGGGCCCGGCCGACGGTAGCGCGCAGATCCTGCCCAGCCGGCGGCGCAGCTCGCCGTATTTCGCCGCCCTGGTGAACGGCGCGGCTTCCCACGTGGTGGAGCAGGACGACCTGCACAACAGCTCGGTGCTGCACCCCGCGGCGGTGGTCTTCCCTGCTGCCCTGGCCGCGGCCCAGGACCTCGGCCGCAGCGGCGCCGAGCTGATCCTCGCGGCGGTGGCCGGCTACGAGGCCGGCATCCGCATCGGCGAATTCCTCGGCCGTTCCCACTACCGGGTGTTCCATACCACTGCCACGGTCGGCACCCTCGCCGCGGCAGTGGCGGTGGGCAAGCTGATGGACTTCGACCGCGAGCGCTTCGTCGACCTGCTCGGCAGCGCCGGAACCCAGGCCGCCGGGCTCTGGGAGTTCCTCCGCGACGCCGCCGATTCCAAGCAGTTGCATACCGCCAAGGCCGCCGCCGACGGGCTGCTCGCCGCCTATCTCACCGCCGACGGCCTGAGCGGCGCGCGACACATCCTCGAAGGCGAGCAGGGGATGGCCGCCGGGATGTCCAGCGACGCCGACCCCGAGCGCCTGGTGGATCGCCTCGGCAGCCGCTGGGCGTTGCTGGAAACCTCGTTCAAGTTCCACGCCTCGTGCCGCCATACCCATCCCGCGGCCGACGCGCTGCTGGCGCTGATGCAGCGCGAAGGGCTCGATCACTCGCAGATCGCCGCGGTCACCGCGCGGGTCCACCAGGGCGCCATCGACGTGCTCGGCCGGGTGGTCGAGCCGCAGACCGTGCACCAGGCGAAGTTCTCCATGGGCACCGTGCTGGGCCTGATCGCCGTGTACGGCAAGGCCGGCCTCGGCGAGTTCCATCGGCATGCGCTGAGCGACCCGCGGGTCGCAGCGTTCCGCGAGCGGGTCGAGATGCGCCTGGACCCGGAGGTCGACGCCGCCTATCCGCAGCGCTGGCTCGGGCGGGTCGAAGTACTGGATCGCGAAGGGCGGCGCCATACCGCCGCCATCGACGAACCCAAGGGCGATCCCGGCAATACCCTCAGCCGCGACGAACTGGCCGACAAGTTCCGCCGCCTGCTGGCGTTCTCCGGCGCGGCCACCGACGCCGAGGCGGAAATCCTTATCCAGCGCGCCTGGGGCCTGCGCCAGGCGCCTTCCGTAGCGCCGCTGATCTGATCAACCGAACCAGCCGCACCTCGTCTTCGACGGACGAGGGCAGGGAGTCCGACCCATGACACAATCCCACCGACCGCGCCCGCTCGACGGCATCACCGTGGTCAGCCTGGAGCACGCCATCGCCGCGCCGTTCTGCACCCGCCAACTGGCCGATCTCGGCGCGCGGGTGATCAAGATCGAACGCCCCGGCGTCGGCGATTTCGCCCGCGGTTACGACGAGCGGGTCAACGGCCTGTCGTCGCACTTCGTCTGGACCAATCGTTCCAAGCAGAGCCTCAGCCTCGACCTCAAGCAGGCCGAGGCGCTGCCGTTGCTGGAGAAGCTGCTGGCCGGCGCCGACGTGCTGGTGCAGAACCTCGCGCCGGGCGCCGCCGCGCGCCTGGGCCTGTCCTACGAGGCGTTGCGCGAGCGCTTCCCGCGACTGATCGTCTGCGATATCTCCGGCTACGGCGAAGGCGGTCCCTACGAGAAGAAGAAGGCCTACGACCTGCTGATCCAGAGCGAGGGCGGCTTCCTTTCGGTGACCGGCGGCGCCGGGCCGAACGAGATGGCCAAGGCCGGCTGTTCGATCGCCGATATCGCCGCCGGCATGTACGCCTACAGCAGCATCCTTTCGGCCCTGCTGCTGCGCGAGCGCACCGGCGAGGGCAGCCGCATCGACGTGTCGATGCTGGAGAGCCTGGTGGAGTGGATGGGCTACCCGATGTACTACGCCTACCAGGACGCGCCGCCGCCGCCGCGCGCCGGCGCTTCGCACTCGACCATCTACCCCTATGGGCCATTCCCCGCCGGCGACGGCGGCACAGTGATGCTCGGCCTGCAGAACGAGCGCGAGTGGCGGGCCTTCTGCGACAAGGTCCTGCGCCGCCCGGAGCTGGCCGACGACGAACGCTTCTCGGCGAACTTCAAGCGCTCGGCCAACCGCGAAGAGCTGCGTGCGCTGATCGTCGAAGCCTTCGCCGCCTTGCCGGCCGCCGAGGTGGTGGCGCGCCTGGAACAGGCGCAGATCGCCAGCGCCCACGTCAACGACATGGCCGGGGTCTGGGCGCACCCGCAGTTACAGGCGCGGCAACGCTGGACCTCCATCGACAGCCCGGCCGGGCGCCTGCCGGCGTTGTTGCCGCCGGCCAGCAGCAGCGCCTTCGTTCCGCGCATGGATGCGGTGCCGGCGCTGGGCGGCGACAGCGACGCGCTGCTTGCCGAACTGGGCTGTACCGCGGCCGATATCCAGCGCCTGCGCGCGACCGGAACGGTATGAGGAGGCGGACATGAACCGACAGATCGTGCGCAGCGCGCTGTTCGTCCCGGCGACCCGCCCGGAGCGGATCCCCAAGGCCCTTGCCAGCGGCGCCGACCGGGTCATCGTCGACCTCGAGGATGCGGTGGAGGAGGGGCTGAAGGTCGAGGCGCGGGCCAATCTCCGGCGTTTCCTCGTCGATACGCCGGAAGCCCGGGTGCTGGTGCGGATCAACGCGGCGGAGCATCCCGGGCATGCCGACGACCTGGCGCTGTGCCGCGACCACGCCGGAGTGATCGGCCTGCTCCTGCCGAAAGTGGAGAGCGCCGCCCAGGTGCGCCACGCCGCCGTGGCCAGCGGCAAGCCGGTCTGGCCCATCGTCGAGAGTGCCCGCGGCCTTGCCGCGCTGGGCGAGATCGCCGCCGCCGCGGGGGTCGAGCGGCTGTCCTTCGGCAGCCTCGACCTGGCCCTGGACCTCGATCTCAACAGCGGCAGCAACGCAGCCGAACAGATTCTCGGTCACGCCCGTTACGCACTGCTCCTGCAAACGCGCCTGGCAGGCCTGGCGCCGCCGCTGGACGGCGTCTATCCGGCGATCCAGAACCGTGCCGGACTGGTCGAGGCAGTGCGCTTCGCTCGCGACATGGGCTTCGGCGGGTTGCTGTGCATCCATCCGAGCCAGGTCGAGCCGATCCACCAGACATTGATGCCGAGTCCCGCGGAACTGGAGTGGGCGCGTCGGGTGGCAGAGGCCGGCGCCTCCGGTGCCGGCGTCTTCGTGGTCGACGGCGAGATGGTCGACGCGCCGGTGCTGGGGCGCGCGCGACGCCTGCTGGAGCGGGCCGGGGAGGGTGGCTGAACGCGTTCGACAGACGCGAACGCGGGCTTGAGCAATGGCGAATTCTCCGAACGCGCCGGCTGCGTCAGGCTCGTCGATACCTCGAAAGCACAACAACAATCTGAGGTCACGAAATGTTCAAGACGATGGTACGGGCGCTGTTGTGCGCCCTGGCGATCGGTGGCTCCTGCCTGGCGAATGCCGCGCAGCCGATCGTCATCAAGTTCTCCCACGTGGTCGCGGAAAACACGCCCAAAGGCCAGGGCGCGCTGCTGTTCAAGAAACTCGTCGAACAGCGCCTGGGCGGCCGGGTCGAGGTAGACGTCTATCCCAACTCGTCGCTGTTCGGCGACGGCAAGGAAATGGAGGCGCTGCTGCTGGGCGACGTGCAGATGCTGGCGCCGTCCCTGGCCAAGTTCGAGCAGTACACGCGCAAGGTGCAGATCTTCGACCTGCCGTTCCTCTTCGACGACATCCAGGCGGTCGACCGCTTCCAGCGCAGCCCGCAGGGGCGCGCCTTGCTGACCAGCATGCAGGGCAAGGGCATCCTCGGCCTGGCCTACTGGCACAACGGGATGAAGCAGCTCTCCGCCAATCGCCCGTTGCTGGAGCCGGAAGACGCGCGCGGGCTGAAATTCCGCGTGCAGGCGTCCGACGTGCTCAACGAGCAGTTCCGCCAGCTCCGCGCGATCTCCCGGAAGATGTCCTTCGCCGAGGTCTACCAGGGCTTGCAGACCGGCGTGGTGAATGGCACCGAGAACACCTGGTCGAACTACGAGAGCCAGAAGGTCAACGAGGTACAGAAGTATTTCACCGAGTCCAACCACGGCTTGGTGGACTACATGGTGATCACCAACGCGAAGTTCTGGAATGGCCTTCCGGCGGACATCCGCGAAGAACTGCAGCGGATCATGGACGAGGTCACCGTGCAGGTGAACCTCGAGGCCGAGCGCCTCAACCGCGACGCCCGCCAGCGCATCCTCGCCAGTGGCGCCAGCGAGATCCATACCCTGAGCCCGCAGCAGCGCGCCGACTGGCGCCAGGCGATGCAGCCGGTATGGCAGAAATTCCGCGGCAATGTCGGTGCCGATCTGCTCCAGGCCGCCGAAGCTTCCAACCGTCCCGATTGACCCGTCCGGCCCCGCCCGGCCGGGCGGGGCATTGTGGAGAACGCTGCGATGAATCGACTCGTGCGCGTCTGGAACCGCTTCGAGGAGGGCGCTATCGCCTTCCTGCTGGCGGCGATGACGCTGATGACCTTCCTCTATGTGGTGATGACCAACGTCTTCACCCTGTTCTACGACCTCGGCGACCGCCTGCCGACACTGCGGGCTCCGCTGTACTCGATGGGCGACGCGATCCTCGGGGTAGCCCAGGATATGTCCTGGAGCAACGCGCTGACCAAGGCGCTGTTCGGCTGGCTGATCTTCCTCGGCATCGCCTACGGCGTACGCACCGCCGGCCACCTCGGGGTGGATGCCCTGGTGCGCCTGGCGCCGCGTCCCTTGCAGCGCCTGATCGGGATACTCGCCTGCCTCTGCTGCCTGGGCTACGCCGGGCTGTTCATGGTCGCCAGCTACGACTGGGTGAAGACCCTGTTCGTCGCCGGCATCGGCGCCGAGGACCTCGACCACTTCGGCATCCTCCAGGCCTACATCGCGGTGGTGGTGCCGGTCGGCTTCGGCCTGGTGCTGCTGCGCTACCTGGAAATCCTCGTCAACCTGTTGCGCGGTCGCCAGCTCGGGCTGGGCCTCGCCGACGAGGCCGCCGAGGCCTCCAAACTGGCCGGCGAAGAGGCCGGGGAGAACCGTCCATGACCGTGCTGATCCTGTTCCTGCTGCTGTTCCTGTTCATGTTCATCGGCGTGCCCATCGCCATCTCCCTGGGGTTGTCCGGCGCCCTGACGATCCTGCTGTTCAGCCCGGATTCGGTGCGCTCGCTGGCGATCAAGCTGTTCGAGACCTCCGAGGCCTACACCCTGCTGGCGATCCCGTTCTTCCTGCTCTCCGGCGCGTTCATGACCACCGGTGGCGTGGCGCGGCGCCTGATCGACTTCGCCAATGCCTGCGTCGGGCATATCCGCGGCGGCCTGGCGATCGCTGCGGTGCTCGCCTGCATGCTGTTCGCCGCGCTGTCCGGTTCGTCGCCGGCGACGGTGGCGGCGGTCGGCTCGATCGCCGTGGCCGGCATGGTCCGCTCCGGCTATCCGCGCGCCTTCGGCGCGGGGATCATCTGCAACGCCGGGACCCTGGGCATCCTCATCCCGCCATCGATCGTGATGGTGGTCTACGCCGCTGCCACCGAGACCTCGGTGGGCAAGCTGTTCGTCGCCGGGGTGGTTCCGGGGTTGTTGCTCGGGGTGATCCTGATGGTGGTGATCTACATCGTCGCGCGGGTCAAGAAGCTGCCGGCGCAGCCGCGCGCCAGCTTCCGCGAGTGGCTGGCCGCCGCACGCCGTGCAGGCTGGGGCCTGTTGTTGCTGGTGATCATCCTCGGCGGCATCTATTCCGGGCTGTTCACCCCCACCGAGGCGGCGGCGGTGGCGGCGGTGTACTCGGCCTTCGTCGCGCTGTTCGTGTACAAGGACATGCGTCTGCGCGACTGTCCCAAGGTGCTGCTGGAGTCGGGGCGGCTGAGCATCATGCTGATGTTCATCATTGCCAACGCCATGCTCTTCGCCCATGTGTTGACCACCGAGCAGATCCCCCAGCAGATCACCGAATGGGTGGTGCAGGAAGGCCTGACCCCGATCGGCTTCCTGCTGATGGTCAACGTGGTGCTGCTGGTTGCCGGCAGCTTCATGGAGCCCTCGGCGATCGTGCTGATCCTGGCGCCGATCTTCTTCCCCATCGCCATGAAGCTGGGCATCGATCCGATCCACCTGGGTATCGTCATGGTGGTGAACATGGAGATCGGCCTGGTACACCCGCCAGTGGGCCTCAACCTGTTCGTCACCTCGGCGGTCACTGGCATGCCGCTGGGGGCGACCATCCGCGCGGCGCTGCCGTGGCTGATGATCCTGCTGCTGTTCCTGATCCTGGTGACCTACGTGCCGTTGATCTCGCTGTGGCTGCCGGGCCTGCTGGGCATGAGTTGAGGTCGCGGCGGCGGGGCGCGGGACGCGCTCCGCCGCCCGGCGCAAGGCTACGATCGGCGCGGCTTATAGCTACGATCGGCGCTGTCGCGCAGTGGTAAGACCATGGTCGTATGGTTCGTGGGGTGTGCGCTCGCTACAACTGGGCACAACAAAAACAACACTCACGTACCGAGGTTAAAGCCATGTCTGCGGCATCCCTGTACCCCGTGCACCCGGAAGCGGTGGCACGGACCTTCACCGACGAAGCCACCTACAAGACGATGTACCAGCAGTCCGTCGTCAACCCCGACGGCTTCTGGCGCGAGCAGGCCCAGCGGATCGACTGGATCAAGCCGTTCGAGAAGGTCAAGCAGACCTCCTTCGACGACCATCACGTGGACATCAAGTGGTTCGCCGACGGCACCCTCAACGTGTCGCACAACTGCCTCGACCGTCACCTCGCCGAACGCGGCGACCAGGTGGCGATCATCTGGGAAGGCGACGATCCCGCCGACCACCAGGAAATCACCTACCGCCAGCTCCACGAGCAGGTCTGCAAGTTCGCCAACGCCCTGCGCGGGCAGGACGTGCACCGCGGCGACGTAGTGACCATCTACATGCCGATGATCCCCGAGGCCGTGGTCGCCATGCTCGCCTGCACCCGCATCGGCGCGATCCACTCGGTGGTCTTCGGCGGCTTCTCCCCCGAGGCCCTGGCCGGACGCATCATCGATTGCAAGTCGAAGGTGGTGATCACCGCCGACGAAGGCGTGCGCGGCGGCAAGCGTACTCCGCTGAAGGCCAACGTCGACGACGCCCTGACCAACCCGGAAACCTCCAGCGTGCAGAAGATCATCGTCTGCAAGCGTACCGGCGCCGAGATCAAGTGGAACCAGCACCGCGACGTCTGGTACGACGACCTGATGAAGGTTGCCGGCAGCACTTGCGCACCCAAGGAAATGGGCGCCGAGGACCCGCTGTTCATCCTCTACACCTCCGGCTCCACCGGCAAGCCGAAGGGCGTGCTGCATACCACCGGCGGCTACCTGGTGTACGCCTCGCTGACCCACGAGCGGGTCTTCGACTACCGTCCGGGCGAAGTCTACTGGTGCACCGCCGACATCGGCTGGGTCACCGGCCACACCTACATCGTCTATGGCCCGCTGGCCAACGGCGCCACCACCATTCTGTTCGAGGGCGTGCCGAACTACCCCGACGTGACCCGCGTGGCGAAGATCATCGACAAGCACAAGGTCAACATCCTCTACACCGCGCCGACCGCGATCCGCGCGATGATGGCCGAAGGCAAGGCGGCGGTGGCCGGTGCCGACGGTTCCAGCCTGCGTCTGCTCGGTTCGGTGGGCGAGCCGATCAACCCGGAAGCCTGGCAGTGGTACTACGAGACCGTCGGCCAGTCGCGCTGCCCGATCGTCGACACCTGGTGGCAGACCGAGACCGGCGCCTGCCTGATGACCCCGCTGCCGGGCGCCCACGCGATGAAGCCGGGCTCCGCGGCCAAGCCGTTCTTCGGCGTGGTTCCGGCACTGGTGGACAACCTCGGCAACCTGATCGAGGGCGCCGCCGAGGGCAACCTGGTGATCCTCGACTCCTGGCCGGGCCAGGCGCGGACCCTGTTCGGCGACCATGACCGCTTCGTCGACACCTACTTCAAGACCTTCAAGGGCATGTACTTCACCGGCGACGGCGCGCGCCGCGACGAGGACGGCTACTACTGGATCACCGGGCGGGTCGACGACGTGCTCAACGTCTCCGGCCACCGCATGGGCACCGCCGAGGTGGAAAGCGCGATGGTCGCCCACCCGAAGGTCGCCGAGGCGGCGGTGGTCGGCATGCAGCACGACATCAAGGGGCAGGGCATCTATGTCTACGTCACCCTCAACTCCGGGGTCGAGCCGAGCGAGGCGCTGCGCCAGGAGCTGAAGCAATGGGTTCGCCGCGAGATCGGTCCGATCGCCACGCCGGATGTGATCCAGTGGGCGCCGGGACTGCCGAAGACCCGTTCGGGCAAGATCATGCGGCGCATCCTGCGCAAGATCGCCGCGGCCGAGTACGACACCCTCGGCGACATCTCCACCCTTGCCGACCCGGGCGTGGTTCAGCACCTGATCGAGACCCATCGCTCGATGCAGGCCGCCTGAATTCCGCCTGATCCGAAACGACCCCGCGCGGTGCGAGCCGCGCGGGGTCTTTCATTTGGCGCGGGCCGAGGAGGAGGGCGTTTCGAATGGGCTCGAGCCGGGAATGGGGCGGCGGTAACACTTCGGTGATGCGCGCCTGCGCATAATTGGGGCGAGAGGAAACGCCACGCACAGCAAAGGTGCGACACGGGGTAGCAGTCGAGGCGAGTCGTAGCGGCCAAGCCATTGAAGGAGAAGGAATTGGCAATTTATGGCTTGAGATTTGCTTTACTCATTGATTACACTTCGCGCTTTCCGGGCACAAATGTCGCTGCCTGTCAATATCGCCGAATGCCCTCTTCGGTGCTTTTATAATTAGTTGTCGCATTGAAGAAATAACCACTTTCGGCCTGTCGCTAGAATGCCGCTCACCCCAGCTGGCGCCCTGTCCACGAGAAGGCGCCATGCGCAAGAGCCGGTGATCACGCATATCCGTCGGCAGCCTGGGCAAGGTTCTATTTCTCCTGCCAATCGATGCCATCCCCTTCGAAGGAGTTCCAGATGAAGAAGCTCGCACTTCTCGGCGCCCTGGCGCTGTCCGTGCTCTCCCTGCCCACTTTCGCCGCCGACAAGCCGGTGCGCATAGGCATCGAGGCGGCCTACCCGCCGTTCTCGCTGAAGACCCCGGACGGCCAGTTGGCAGGCTTCGACGTGGATATCGGCAATGCCCTCTGCGAAGAGATGAAGGTGCAGTGCAAGTGGGTCGAGCAGGAGTTCGACGGCCTGATCCCGGCCCTCAAGGTGCGCAAGATCGATGCGATCCTCTCGTCGATGACCATTACCGACGAGCGCAAGCGTTCGGTGGACTTCACCAACAAGTACTACAACACCCCGGCGCGCTTCGTGATGAAGGAAGGCGCCAGCCTCAACGATCCCAAGGCCGACCTGAAGGGCAAGAAGGCCGGCGTGCTGCGTGGCAGTACCGCCGACCGCTACGCCTCCGCCGAACTGACCCCGGCCGGCGTCGAAGTGGTGCGCTACAACTCCCAGCAGGAAGCCAACATGGACCTGGTGGCCGGTCGCCTCGACGCGGTGGTCGCCGATTCGGTGAACCTCGAAGATGGCTTCCTCAAGACCGATGCCGGCAAGGGCTACGCCTTCGTCGGTCCGCAACTGACCGATGCCAAGTACTTCGGCGAAGGCGTCGGCATCGCCGTGCGCAAGGGCGATAGCGAGCTGGCCGGCAAGTTCAACGCGGCCATCGACGCGCTGCGCGCCAACGGCAAGTACAAGCAGATCCAGGACAAGTACTTCAGCTTCGACGTCTACGGTTCGAACTGACGCTATCCGTCAGAGGTGGCACAAACGTCCGCGACGCCTCGCGCTGTTTGTGCCACTTTTTTATTGAGTGGACGCCACTGCTTTAGCGCTGCATTAGCTGCATAGAGGTACCGTTTTGATGATCACTGGCTACGGTGCGACCATCGTCGATGGCGCCTGGCTGACTCTCCAGCTGGCCCTGCTTTCCATGCTCCTGGCCATCGTCCTCGGCCTGCTGGGCGCGGCCTTCCGCCTGTCGCCGGTGCGCTGGCTGGCCTGGTGCGGCGACCTGTACGCCACGGTAGTGCGCGGCATTCCCGACCTGGTGCTGATCCTGCTGATCTTCTACGGCGGCCAGGGCCTGCTGAACTGGGTCGCCCCGCAACTCGGCTACGACGACTACATCGACCTGAATCCCTTCGTGTCCGGCGTCGGCACCCTCGGCTTCATCTTCGGCGCCTATCTCTCGGAGACCTTCCGCGGCGCCTTCATGGCGATTCCCAAGGGCCAGGGCGAGGCCGGCTACGCCTACGGCATGAGCCACCGCCAGGTGTTCTTCCGCATCCAGGTGCCGCAGATGATCCGCCTGGCGATCCCCGGCTTCACCAACAACTGGCTGGTGCTGGTCAAGGCCACCGCGCTGATTTCCGTGGTCGGCCTGCAGGACATGATGTTCAAGGCCAAGCAGGCCTCCGATGCGACCCGCGAGCCGTTCACCTACTACCTCGCCGTGGCCGGCCTGTACCTGCTGGTGACCAGCGTGTCGCTGCTGTTGCTGCGCCTGCTCGAACGCCGCTATTCGGTCGGCGTGAAAACCGCGGAACTGTGAGTCAAGGGGCCCTATCGTGATCTTCGATTTCTCCGTCATCTGGGACAGCCTTCCGCTCTATTTCGACGGCCTGCTGGTCACCCTCAAGCTGCTCTCGATCTCCCTGCTGATCGGCCTGCTGCTGGCGGTGCCGCTGGCGCTGATGCGGGTCTCCAAGCAGCCGCTGGTGAACTTCCCGGCCTGGCTCTACACCTACGTGATCCGCGGCACGCCGATGCTGGTCCAGCTGTTCCTGATCTACTACGGCCTGGCGCAGTTCGACGCGGTGCGCGAGAGCGCGCTGTGGCCCTGGCTGTCGAACGCGTCCTTCTGCGCCTGCCTGGCGTTCGCCATCAACACCAGCGCCTACACCGCCGAGATCCTCGCCGGCAGCCTGAAGGCCACGCCCCATGGCGAGATCGAGGCGGCCAAGGCGATGGGCATGTCGCGCCTGAAGATGTACCGCCGCATCCTCCTGCCATCGGCACTGCGGCGTGCGCTGCCGCAGTACAGCAACGAAGTGATCATGATGCTGCAGACCACCAGCCTGGCGTCCATCGTCACCCTGGTGGACATCACCGGCGCCGCGCGAACCGTCTATTCGCAGTACTACCTGCCGTTCGAAGCGTTCATCACCGCCGGTCTGTTCTACCTGTGCCTGACCTTCATCCTGGTGCGCCTGTTCAAGCTTGCCGAGCGCCGCTGGCTGGCTTACCTGGCGCCGCGCAAATCCTGATCCGGAGGACCGCATGGAGCGTATCGACCACCTGCTGCCGTGGAGCACCCTGGGAAGCGAGAAGCGCCTGAGCGTGTTCCGCTTCGGCTGCGGCGCGCGCAAGGTCTACATCCAGTCCAGCCTGCACGCCGACGAGCTGCCGGGCATGCGCACCGCCTGGGAGCTGAAGCAGCGGTTGCGCCTGCTGGAGGCGGAAGGCCGCCTGCGCGGTACCGTCGAGCTGGTGCCGGTGGCCAATCCGGTCGGTCTCGGGCAGATGATCCAGGCGCTGCACCAGGGGCGCTTCGAAATGAGTAGCGGGCGCAACTTCAACCGCGATTTCCCCGACCTGCTGGACGCGGTGATCGACAGCGTCGGCGAGCGTCTCGGCAGCGATCCGGCGGCCAATGTCGCGCTGGTCCGCCAGGCCCTGCGCGCGGCGCTGGACGCCCTGCCGCCGGCGACCTCGGAACTGGAGGGCATGCAGCGCCTGCTCTATCGCCACGCCTGCGACGCCGACCTGGTGCTCGACCTGCATTGCGACTTCGAGGCCGCCATCCATCTCTATACCCTGCCGCAGCAATGGCCCGCCTTCGCCTCCCTGGCCGCACGCCTGGGCGCCGCTGTCGGGCTGCTCGCCGAGGAGTCCGGCGGCGGTTCCTTCGACGAGGCCTGCTCGGTGCCGTGGCTGCGCCTGTCGCGCCTGTATCCGCGCGCCGAGCTGCCGCTGGCCTGCCTGGCGACCACCGTCGAACTCGGCGGCCAGGCCGATACCACGGCGCAGCAGGCCGAGGCCAACGCCGCGGCGATCCTGGCCTTCCTCGCCGAGCAGGGCTTCGTCGAGGGCGAATGGCCGGCGGCGCCCGAAGCCTGCTGCGAAGGCTTGCCCTTCGAAGGCACCGAATACGTCCACGCGCCGCATACCGGCGTGGTGAGTTTCCTGCGCCGGCCGGGCGAATGGGTGGAGGCGGGCGAACCGCTGTTCCAGGTCATCGATCCCCTGGCCGACCGTGCCAGCACCGTGTGCGCCGGGGTTTCCGGCGTGCTTTTCGCCATCGAACGGATGCGCTACGCGCAGCCGGGACTCTGGCTGGCCAAGGTGGCCGGTCGTCAACCGATCCGTCAGGGACGCTTGCTCAGCGACTGATTAGCCGAGAACACACACATGTACAAACTGGAAGTCCAAGACCTGCACAAGCGCTACGGTAGCCACGAGGTGCTCAAGGGCGTCTCGCTGGCGGCGAAAGCGGGCGACGTGATCAGCATCATCGGCTCGAGCGGTTCCGGCAAGAGCACCTTCCTGCGCTGCATCAACCTGCTGGAACAGCCGCACGCCGGCAAGATCCTGCTCAACGGCGAGGAGCTGAAGCTGGTGCCCGGCCGCGACGGCGCGCTGAAGGCCGCCGACTCTCGCCAGTTGCAGCGTATGCGCTCGCGCCTGTCGATGGTGTTCCAGCATTTCAACCTGTGGTCGCACATGAGCGCTCTGGAGAACGTCATCGAGGCGCCCGTGCATGTGCTCGGCGTGTCGAAGAAGGAAGCCATCGAGAAGGCCGAGCACTACCTGGCCAAGGTCGGCGTGGCGCACCGCAAGGACGCCTACCCGGCGCACATGAGCGGCGGCGAGCAGCAGCGCGTGGCGATCGCCCGGGCGCTGGCGGTGGAGCCGGAAGTGATGCTGTTCGACGAGCCGACCTCGGCGCTCGACCCCGAGCTGGTGGGCGAAGTGCTGAAGGTCATGCAGGACCTGGCCCAGGAAGGCCGCACCATGGTGGTGGTGACCCACGAGATGGGTTTCGCCCGCGAGGTGTCGAACCAGTTGGTGTTCCTGCACAAGGGCCTGGTCGAGGAACACGGCTGCCCGAAGGAAGTCCTCGCCAACCCGCAGTCGGACCGCCTCAAGCAGTTCCTCTCCGGCAGCCTCAAGTAACATTCATCGCAGAGGCCGGCTAAGCTGCTCCCATGACTGCCCAACCCCAACGCATCGGTTTCCTCCTCTGGCCCGCCACCCGCGCGCTGACGCTATCGCTTGCCGAGGAAGCCCTGCGGGCGGCCCGGCGGTTGCACCCCGAGGCGCTCTACGAGCCGCTGTTCCTGCTCGCCGAAGCGCCGGCCGAAGAGGAGGGCTGGCGCCTGCCGGGAACGGCCTGGAACGGCAGGCTGGAGCAATGCTCGCGGCTGTTCCTGGTCGCCGACGAGGCGCCGGCGGCGGTGTCGCCAGCGCTGGGCCTGGCGCTCAAGCAACTGGCGCGTTCGGGAGCGGCGATCGGCGCACTGTCCGCCGGCATCTACCCGCTGGCCCAGCTCGGCCTGCTCGACGGTTATCGCGCCGCGGTGCACTGGCGTTGGCACGATGACTTCACCGAGCGCTTCCCCAAGGTCATCGCCACCAACCACCTGTTCGAGTGGGATCGCGACCGCATGACCGCCTGCGGCGGCATGGCGGTACTCGACCTGCTGTTGGCGCTGCTGTCCCGCGACCATGGCGCTGAACTGGCCGGCGCGGTCTCGGAGGAGTTGGTGGTGGAGCGCATCCGCGAAGGCAACGAGCGCCAGCGCATCCCGCTGAAGAATCGCCTCGGCTCCAGCCATCCGAAGCTGACCCAGGCGGTACTGCTGATGGAAGCCAATATCGAGGAGCCACTGACCACCGACGAGATCGCCCAGCATGTGTGCGTTTCGCGGCGCCAGTTGGAACGGATCTTCAAGCAATACCTGAACCGCGTACCCAGCCAGTACTACCTGGAGCTGCGCCTGAACCGCGCGCGGCAGATGCTGATGCAGACCAGCAAGTCGATCATCCAGATCGGCCTGTCCTGCGGTTTCTCTTCCGGGCCGCACTTCTCCAGCGCCTACCGCAACTTCTTCGGCGTCACTCCGCGCGAGGACCGCAACCAGCGGCGCGGCGGCAGCGCCTTCGAGACGACCTTCACTCCCGTCGAACGCGGCTGATCGCCAACGGCGCGGCGTTTTCAGTCGGGCTTTGCGACGCCCCGGAAGGCGGATCGCCTCGGAAAGTCGCCGAGTTCGCGACGGGCCGTCGGAATGATCGCCTCCAGCAGTTCCAGCGGAACGTCGCTGGCGAACAGGTTGACCACGAAACGCCGGCCGGCGTCGTCGCGAAAGACCTCGAACAGCGGCTGTTCGCCGCGCCAGCACTCCAGGCCGAGGCCGTCGCGCGGATTGAGGTCGGAGGCGAAGACGAGACGGTAGTCGATTCCCTCGATGGGCATGGCTTGTTTCCCTGCTGTTCCCGCCCGCGTGGCGGCGTAGAAGAAGTATGCACCCGAGTGCATCGCGCGTTTACACTGCGCCTTCCCGATGCTTTCTGTCGCATTTCCGAAAGCCGCGGAAATTCCCGGGGTGGCGCTATAACAAGTTGTCGCATGGCGGCAATGCCGGCCCGGTCCCAATCCCTACAATCCTTTCATCGATAGCCGCCTTCAGGCAGGAGAAACACCGATGTCCGCTCCCCATGCGCAGGTAGAACGTGCCGATTTCGACCGGTATATGGTCCCCAACTACGCCCCCGCCGCCTTCATCCCGGTGCGAGGCGAGGGATCGCGCGTCTGGGACCAGAGCGGCCGCGAACTGATCGATTTCGCCGGCGGCATCGCCGTGACCTCCCTGGGCCACGCGCATCCGGCGCTGGTCAAGGCGCTCACCGAGCAGGCCCAGCGCATCTGGCACGTTTCCAACGTCTTCACCAACGAGCCGGCCCTGCGCCTGGCGCGCAAGCTGGTGGACGCCACCTTCGCCGAGCGGGTGTTCCTCGCCAACTCCGGCGCCGAGGCCAACGAGGCGGCCTTCAAGCTGGCTCGCCGCTACGCCAACGATGTCTACGGCCCGCAGAAGTACGAGATCATCGCCGCCAGCAACAGCTTCCACGGGCGCACCCTGTTCACCGTCAACGTCGGCGGCCAGCCCAAGTATTCCGATGGCTTCGGGCCCAAGTTCGAGGGTATCACCCACGTTCCCTACAACGACCTGGAAGCGCTGAAGGCGGCGATCTCCGACAAGACCTGCGCCGTGGTGCTGGAACCGATCCAGGGCGAGGGCGGCGTGCTGCCGGCGCAGCAGGCCTACCTGGAAGGGGCGCGCAAGCTGTGCGACGAGCACAACGCGCTGCTGGTCTTCGACGAGGTCCAGAGCGGCATGGGCCGGGTCGGCGAGCTGTTCGCCTACATGCACTACGGCGTGGTCCCGGACATCCTCTCCAGCGCCAAGAGCCTGGGCGGCGGCTTCCCTATCGGTGCGATGCTGACCACCGGCGAGATCGCCAAGCACCTGTCGGTCGGCACCCACGGCACCACCTACGGCGGCAACCCGCTGGCGTCGGCGGTGGCCGAGGCGGCGCTGGACGTGATCAATACCCCGGAAGTGCTGGATGGCGTGAAGGCCAAGCATGAGCGCTTCAAGTCCCGCCTGCAGAAGATCGGCCAGGAGTACGGCATCTTCGGCGAGATTCGCGGCATGGGTCTGCTGATCGGCGCGGCGCTGACCGACGAGTGGAAGGGCAAGGCCAGGGATGTGCTCAACGCCGCCGAGAAAGAGGCGGTCATGGTGCTCCAGGCCAGCCCGGACGTGGTGCGCTTCGCGCCGAGCCTGGTGATCGACGACGCCGAGATCGACGAAGGCCTGGAGCGCTTCGAGCGCGCCGTGGCCAAGCTGGTCCGCGGCTGAGCGAACCCACGGAGCCCCGGCGCAGGCCGGGGTACCCGATGCGACATCCCGGAGCGGCCCGCGCCGGAGCCGGGAACCGTGCCGCCGTGCGTGGCGCGGGATATTCCCTGCTGGACGTTCGAAACCGTGGCACAGGAAGGTGCCGCGGTCCCGCGCATGGATGCGGCAATCATCGTTGTCTGAGAAAGGAGTGACGCCATGTTGGTGATGCGCCCCGCCCAAGCGGCCGACCTGCCACAGGTGCAGCGTCTGGCGGCGGACAGCCCGGTAGGCGTCACGTCCTTGCCGGATGACGCCGAACGCCTGCGCGACAAGATCCTCGCTTCCGAGGCCTCGTTCGCCGCGGAGGTGAGCTACAACGGCGAGGAAAGCTATTTCTTCGTCCTCGAGGACAGCGCCAGCGGCGAGCTGGTCGGCTGCTCGGCGATCGTCGCCTCGGCCGGGTTCTCGGAACCGTTCTACAGCTTCCGCAACGAAACCTTCGTGCACGCCTCGCGCTCGCTGTCGATCCACAACAAGATCCATGTCCTCTCGCTGTGCCACGACCTTACCGGCAACAGCCTGCTGACCAGTTTCTACGTACAGCGCGACCTGGTGCAGAGCGTCTATGCCGAACTCAACTCGCGCGGTCGCCTGCTGTTCATGGCCAGCCATCCGGAGCGCTTCGCCGACGCGGTGGTGGTGGAGATCGTCGGCTACAGCGACGAGCAGGGCGAATCGCCGTTCTGGAACGCGGTCGGGCGCAACTTCTTCGACCTGAACTACATCGAGGCGGAAAAGCTCTCCGGGCTGAAGAGCCGCACCTTCCTCGCCGAACTGATGCCGCACTATCCGATCTACGTGCCGCTGTTGCCGGATGCCGCCCAGGAATCCATGGGCCAGGTTCACCCGCGAGCGCAGATCACCTTCGACATCCTGATGCGCGAAGGCTTCGAGACCGACAACTACATCGACATCTTCGATGGCGGCCCGACCCTGCACGCGCGCACCTCGGGGATTCGCTCGATCGCCCAGAGCCGGGTGGTTCCGGTGAAGATCGGCGAGGCGCCGAAGAGCGGGCGTCCATACCTGGTCACCAACGGCCAGTTGCAGGACTTCCGCGCGGTCGTGCTGGACCTGGACTGGGCGCCCGGCAAGCCGGTGGCCCTGAGTGTTGAAGCCGCCGAGGCCCTGGGCGTCGGCGAAGGCGCCAGCGTGCGCCTGGTAGCGGTCTGAAGGAGCCAGTCATGATCGTACGTCCTGTTACCAGCGCCGACCTGCCGGCCCTGATCGAGCTGGCGCGCAGCACCGGCACCGGCCTGACCACCCTGCCGGCCAACGAGCAGCGCCTGCAGCATCGCGTCAGTTGGGCCGAGAAGGCCTTCCGTGGCGAGGCCGAACGCGGCGACGCCGACTACCTGTTCGTCCTCGAGGACGACGCCGGCAAGGTCGTCGGCATCTCCGCCATCGCCGGAGCGGTAGGGCTTCGCGAACCCTGGTACAACTACCGGGTCGGCCTCACCGTGAGCGCCTCGCAGGAACTCAACATCCATCGCGAGATCCCCACGCTGTTCCTGGCCAACGACCTGACCGGCAATTCCGAGCTGTGCTCGCTGTTCCTCCACGCCAACCACCGCAGCGGCCTCAACGGCAAGCTGCTGTCGCGCGCGCGCTTCCTGTTCATCGCCGAATTCCGCCACCTGTTCGGCGACAAGCTGATCGCCGAGATGCGCGGCATGTCCGACGAGGAGGGGCGTTCGCCATTCTGGGAAAGCCTCGGCCGGCACTTCTTCAAGATGGAATTCTCCCAGGCCGACTACCTCACCGGGGTCGGCAACAAGGCCTTCATCGCCGAGCTGATGCCGAAGTTCCCGCTCTACACCTGCTTCCTCTCCGAGGAGGCGCGCGGGGTGATCGGCCGCGTCCATCCGAACACCGAGCCGGCGCTGGCCATGCTCAAGGCCGAGGGCTTCAGCTACCAGGGCTACGTCGACATCTTCGACGCCGGCCCGGCGATCGAGGCCGAGACCGACAAGATCCGCGCCATCGCCGAGAGCCAGAACCTGGTGCTGGCGGTGGGCACTCCCGGCGACGACGCCGAGCCCTACCTGATCCACAACCGCAAGCGCGAAGACTGTCGCATCACCGCCGCGCCGGCGCGGGCCGCCGCCGGCACCCTGGTGGTCGATCCGCTGACCGCCAAGCGCCTGCGCCTGTCGGCCGGCGCCTCGGTACGCGCGGTGCCGCTGTCGGCGCAGAAACGCGCTTGAAAGCCTGATGGAGGCGTCCCGGCGAGGGCGCCCGAGGAGTCGATGATGAGTACCCATTACATTGCCGGCCAGTGGCTGGCGGGCCAGGGCGAGACCCTGGAGTCCCTCGACCCGGTTGGCCAGGGCGTGGTCTGGTCCGGGCGCGGCGCTGACGCCGCCCAGGTCGATGCCGCCGTGCACGCCGCCCGCGAGGCCTTCCCGGCCTGGGCGCGGCGCCCGCTGGAGCAGCGCATCGAGTTGCTCGAGCGCTTCGCTGCCACCCTCAAGTCCCGCGCCGACGAGCTGGCCCGGGCGATCGGCGAGGAAACCGGCAAGCCGCTGTGGGAGTCGGCCACCGAAGTGACCAGCATGGTCAACAAGGTGGCGATCTCGGTGCAGGCGTTCCGCGAGCGCACCGGCGAGAAGTCCGGTCCGCTGGCCGACGCCACCGCCGTGCTGCGGCACAAGCCGCATGGCGTGGTGGCGGTATTCGGTCCCTACAATTTCCCCGGCCACCTGCCCAACGGGCATATCGTCCCGGCGCTGCTGGCCGGTAACTGCGTGGTGTTCAAGCCCAGCGAGCTGACCCCGAAGGTCGCCGAGCTGACGCTCAAGGCCTGGATCGAGGCCGGCCTGCCGGCCGGCGTGCTCAACCTGGTCCAGGGCGGTCGCGAAACCGGCGTCGCGCTGGCCGCCCACCGTGGGCTCGACGGTCTGTTCTTCACCGGGTCCAGTCGCACCGGCAACCTGCTGCACAGCCAGTTCGGCGGCCAGCCGCAGAAAATCCTGGCGCTGGAGATGGGCGGCAACAACCCGCTGGTGGTGGAGGAGGTCGCCGACCTCGACGCCGCCGTCTACACCATCATCCAGTCCGCCTTCATCTCCGCCGGCCAGCGCTGCACCTGCGCCCGCCGCCTGCTGGTGCCGCAGGGCGCCTGGGGCGACGCACTGCTGGCGCGCCTGGTGGCGGTCAGCGCTACCCTGCGGGTCGGCCGCTTCGACGAACAGCCGGCGCCGTTCATGGGCGCGGTGATTTCGCTGAGCGCCGCCGAGCACCTGCTCAAGGCCCAGGAGCATTTGATCGGCAAGGGCGCACAGCCGCTGCTGGCGATGACCCAGCCGATCGACGGCGCCGCCCTGCTGACCCCGGGCATCCTCGACGTCAGCACGGTGGCCGAGCGACCGGACGAAGAGTTCTTCGGGCCGTTGTTGCAAGTGATCCGCTACTCCGATTTCGCTGCGGCGATCCGTGAAGCCAACGCCACCCAGTACGGCCTGGCCGCCGGGCTGCTGTCGGATTCCCGCGAGCGTTTCGAGCAGTTCCTCGTGGAAAGCCGTGCCGGCATCGTCAACTGGAACAAGCAGCTCACCGGCGCCGCCAGCAGCGCGCCGTTCGGCGGTATCGGCGCGTCCGGCAACCACCGGCCGAGCGCCTACTACGCCGCCGATTACTGCGCCTATCCGGTCGCCTCGCTGGAAAGCCCCAGCGTGTCCCTTCCTGCCACCCTGACTCCCGGGATCAGCCTATGAATGCCCATGAAGTGAATTTCGACGGCCTGGTCGGCCCGACCCACAACTACGGCGGCCTGTCCTACGGCAATGTCGCTTCGCAAAGCAACAGCCAGGCGGTGTCCAACCCGAAGGAAGCGGCGAAGCAGGGCCTGGCGAAGATGAAGGCGCTGATGGAGATGGGTTTCAAGCAGGGGGTGCTCGCCCCGCAAGCCCGCCCGGATACCGCTGCGCTACGTAGCCTGGGCTTCTCCGGCAGCGACGAGGAGGTGATCCGCCGCGCGGCGAAGGAAGCGATGCCTCTCCTCGCCGCCTGCAGTTCGGCGTCGAGCATGTGGACTGCCAATGCCGCCACGGTCAGCCCGAGCGCCGACACCGCCGACGGCCGCGTGCATTTCACCGCGGCCAACCTGAACTGCAAGTTCCACCGATCCATCGAGCATCCCACCACCAGCCGCGTGCTGGCGGCGATGTTCAACGACGAGCGGCATTTCGCCCATCACGCGGCGCTGCCGGCGGTGAGCCAGTTCGGCGACGAAGGCGCGGCCAACCACACGCGCTTCTGCAAGGACTATGGCGATGCCGGCGTGGAGTTCTTCGTCTTCGGTCGCAGCGCCTTCGACAGTCGCTTCCCGGCGCCGCAACGCTATCCGGCGCGCCAGACCCTGGAAGCCTGCCAGGCGGTCGCGCGCCTGCACGGGCTGAGCGAGGCCGGAGTGGTCTACGCTCAACAGAACCCGGCGGTAATTGACCAGGGCGTGTTCCACAACGATGTGATCTCGGTGGGCAATGGCGAGGTGCTGTTCCATCACGAGGACGCCTTCCTCGATACCGAGAAGGTCCTTGCCGAACTGCACGACAAGCTTGGCCGCCGCGGCGGCCGCTTCCGCGCCATCTGCGTGCCGCGCGACCAGGTCGCGGTGGAGGACGCGGTGAAGTCCTATCTGTTCAACAGCCAACTGCTGTCGAAGGCCGACGGTTCGATGCTGCTGGTGGTACCGGAGGAGTGTCGGAACAACCCGCGGGTCTGGAACTACCTGGACCAGCTCACCGGCGACGACGGCCCGATCCGCGAAGTGAAGGTCTTCGACCTCAAGCAGAGCATGCAGAACGGCGGCGGCCCGGCCTGCCTGCGCTTGCGCGTGGCGCTGCAGGAGCGGGAGCTGGCGGCGGTGAATCCGGGGGTGATCATGAGCGCCGGCCTGTACGACACGCTGGTAGCCTGGGTCGACCGGCACTACCGCGACCGCCTGAGCGAAACCGACCTGGCCGACCCGCAACTGCTGCTGGAGTGCCGGACGGCATTGGATGAACTGACGCAGATCCTTAAACTGGGCTCGGTTTATTCCTTCCAACTCGATTGAGAGCCTCGCCACCATGTCCGATAGCCTGCAACTGATCCTCGAAGATACCGACGGCACCCAGCTGGAAACTTCCTGCACCCGTTTCGCCGTGGTCTGGCAGGGCAAGGAAGTGTGGGTCCAGCAAGCCGGCAACGGCCAGTTGCTGATCGGCGTCGACGTCGAAGACGGCGATACCGAATACACCAACCTGCTGCTGCGGCCGATGGCGACCAACCTGGTCAGCCTGCAACTGGAGATGGAGCCGATCGAAGAGGGCGACGACCACGAGCACGGCCCCGACTGCGGCTGCGACCACACCCACTGACTGAGGACATCCCATGCTCGCCCTCGGCAAACTGCTCGACTTGACCCTGGCCGGCCGCGAGCCGACCGAGAAGATCCAGCTCACCGCCGACGGCACCCGCCTGCACTGGCTGGCCGAGGGCGCGCTGGAAGTCACGCCGATCGGCGCCCGCGACAACGGCGTCGACCTGTTGCTCTCGGCCGGTATCCACGGCAACGAGACCGCGCCCATCGAACTGCTCGAACGGCTGATCCGCAAGGTCGCCGCGGGCACCCTCAAGCCTGCCGCCAGGGTCCTCTTCCTGTTCGGCAATCCCGAGGCCATCCGCCGCGGCGAGCGCTACGTCGAACAGGACATGAACCGCCTGTTCAACGGTCGCCACGAGGAGGGCAGCGGCAACGAGGCCTTCCGTGCCGCCGAGCTGGAGCGCCTGGCCCAGGTGTTCTTCAGCAAGACCGAGCGAGTCCACCTGCACTACGACCTGCATACCGCGATCCGCGGCTCGAAGATCGAGCAGTTCGCCCTCTACCCCTGGGCCGAGGGCCGCGAGCATTCCCGCAGCGAACTGGCCCGCCTGCGCGACGCCGGCATCGAGGCGGTGCTGTTGCAGAACAAGCCGGGCATCACCTTCAGCGCCTACACCTACGGCCAGCTCGGCGCCGAGGCCTTTACCCTGGAACTGGGCAAGGCACGTCCGTTCGGAGAGAACCAGGAGGTCAACCTGGAGCGCCTGGAGCGGAGCCTGGAGCTGCTGATCGACGGCAGCGAGGAACAGCCGGACGGCTCCCGACTCGATGGCCTCAAGCTGTTCAGCGTGTCGCGCGAGGTGATCAAGCACAGCGACCACTTCCGCCTGCACCTCGACGACGACGTGGCCAACTTCACCGAACTCTCGCCGGGCTACCTGCTGGCCGAGGATATCGGCGGCACGCGCTGGGTGGTGGAGGAGGTCGGCGCGCGCATCATCTTCCCCAATCCGCGGGTGAAGAACGGCCTGCGCGCCGGAATCCTGGTGGTGCCGGCCAAGCTCTGAGACGTATCGGCCTTCCCTCTCGATCATGACGGAGCGCTTCGGCGCTCCGTTTCCGTTGCGGCCGGGAAGATTTCCCGACGTCCCTTGTGGCTGTCGGTAGAGCGCCGTAGGATCGGGCTTTTCCGCCGAACCGAGGAGCCCTCCGTGCCTGTCATCGACCTGCGCAGCGACACCGTCACCCAGCCCACCGCCGGCATGCGCGAAGCCATGGCCGCGGCCGAACTGGGCGACGACGTCTATGGCGAGGACCCTACGGTCAACCGCCTGGAGGCCGAACTGGCGGCGCGCCTGGGCTTCGCCGCGGCGCTCTTCGTACCGACCGGGACCATGAGCAACCTGCTCGGATTGATGGCCCACTGCGAGCGCGGCGACGAATACATCGTCGGCCAGCAGGCGCATACCTACAAATACGAGGGCGGCGGTGCCGCGGTGCTGGGCTCGATCCAGCCGCAGCCGATCGACGGCGAGGCCGACGGATCGCTCGACCTGGACAAGGTCGCGGCGGCGATCAAGGCCGACGACTTCCATTTCGCCAGGACCCGCCTGCTGGCCCTGGAAAACACCATGCAGGGCAAGGTGCTGCCGCTCGACTACCTGGCCGCGGCGCGCGCTTTCACTCGCGCGCGTGGCCTGGCCCTGCACCTGGATGGCGCGCGCCTGTACAACGCGGCGGTGAAGCTGGGCGTAGACGCCAGCGAAATCACCCGGCACTTCGACTCGGTGTCGGTGTGCCTGTCCAAGGGCCTCGGTGCGCCGGTGGGCTCGGTGCTTTGCGGCAGCGTCGAACTGATCGGCAAGGCCCGTCGCTGGCGCAAGATGGTCGGCGGCGGGATGCGCCAGGCCGGTCTGCTGGCGGCTGCCGGCCTGTACGCCCTCGATCACCAGATGGCACGCCTGGCCGACGACCACGCCAACGCCGCGCGCCTGGGCGACGGGCTGCGCGAACTGGGCTATGCGGTGGAGCCGGTGCAGACCAACATGGTCTACGTCGATGTCGGCGAGCGGGCGGTCGCGCTGCGCGACTTCCTCGCCGAGCGCGAGGTGCGGATCAGCGCGGCGGCGCGTTTGCGCCTGGTCACCCACCTGGACGTTTCCGCCGAGTCCATAGGACAAGTACTGGATGCCTTCGCGGCCTTTCGTCGCTCATAAGCGAAAAGGTCGGCAATAGGCAATAACTATCGCGCAAATACACTACAACCTTGCCCAAGGGCCGATATAATGCGGCCCTTTGCCGGCGATTCGTGGCCGCCAATTTTCCGTGGAAGAACCTATGAAAAGCGCTGAAATCCGTGAAGCCTTCCTCCGCTTCTTCGAAGAGAAGGGACACACCCGTGTCGCTTCCAGTTCGCTGATCCCGGCGAACGATCCGACCCTGCTGTTCACCAACGCGGGCATGAACCAGTTCAAGGACTGCTTCCTCGGCCTGGAAAAGCGCGCCTACACCCGTGCGACCACCAGCCAGAAATGCGTGCGCGCCGGCGGCAAGCACAACGACCTGGAAAACGTCGGCTACACCGCGCGGCACCACACCTTCTTCGAAATGCTGGGCAACTTCAGTTTCGGCGACTATTTCAAGCGCGACGCCATCCATTACGCCTGGGAGTTCCTCACCGGCGAGAAATGGCTGAACCTGCCCAAGGAAAAGCTCTGGGTCACCGTCTACGCCACCGACGACGAGGCCTACGACATCTGGACCAAGGAAGTCGGCGTGCCCGCCGAGCGTATGGTGCGGATCGGCGACAACAAGGGCGCGCCCTATGCGTCCGACAACTTCTGGGCGATGGGCGATACCGGACCTTGCGGTCCCTGCACCGAGATCTTCTTCGACCATGGGCCGGAGATCTGGGGCGGCCCGCCCGGTTCGCCGGAAGAGGACGGCGACCGCTACATCGAGATCTGGAACAACGTGTTCATGCAGTTCAACCGCACCGCGGACGGCGTCATGCACCCGCTGCCGGCGCCGAGCGTGGACACCGGCATGGGCCTGGAGCGCGTCAGCGCGGTACTCCAGCACGTGCACTCGAACTATGAGATCGACCTGTTCCAGAACCTGCTGAAAGCCTCCGCCGAGGCCATCGGCTGCGCCAACGACGACGCGCCGTCGCTGAAGGTGGTAGCCGACCACATCCGTTCCTGCAGCTTCCTGATCGCCGACGGCGTGCTGCCGTCCAACGAAGGTCGCGGCTACGTCTTGCGGCGGATCATCCGCCGCGCCTGCCGCCACGGCAACAAGCTGGGCGCCAGGGGCACCTTCTTCCACAAGATCGTCGCAGCGCTGGTCGCCGAGATGGGCGATGCCTTCCCCGAGCTGAAGCAACAGCAGGCACACATCGAGCGCGTGCTGAAGACCGAGGAAGAGCAGTTCGCCAAGACCCTGGAGCAAGGCCTGAAGATCCTCGAACAGGACCTCGCCGAACTGCAGGGCAGCGTGATTCCCGGCAACGTGGTGTTCAAGCTGTACGACACCTATGGCTTCCCGGTCGACCTGACCAATGACATCGCCCGCGAGCGCGAGCTGACCATCGACGAGGACGGCTTCGAGCGCGAGATGGAGGCCCAGCGCGAGCGCGCCCGCGCTTCCAGCGCCTTTGGCATGGACTACAACAGCCTGGTCAAGGTCGACGGCGAGACCCGCTTCCTCGGCTACCAGGGGGTCTCCGGCGCTGGACAGATCGTCGCGCTGTTCAGGGACGGCCAGGCCGTCGAGCGCCTGGAGGAGGGCGAGGAGGGCGTCGTGGTCCTCGACCAGACGCCGTTCTACGCCGAGTCCGGCGGCCAGGTCGGCGACAGTGGCTACCTCGAGGCGGCTGGCGTGCGCTTCGACGTGCGCGATACCACCAAGGCCGGCGGCGCGCACCTGCACCACGGCGTGGTCGCCCGGGGCAACCTGAGCGTCGGCGCCGCGGTCAAGGCCGAGGTCGACGCTTCGGTACGCCAGGCCACCGCGCTCAACCACTCCGCGACCCACCTGCTGCATGCCGCGCTGCGCCAGGTACTGGGCGAGCACGTACAACAGAAGGGCTCGCTGGTGGACAGCCAGCGCCTGCGTTTCGACTTTAGCCACTTCGAGGCGATCAAGGCGGAACAACTGAAGGCCCTGGAGGATATCGTCAACGCCGAAATCCGTCGCAACACCGAGGTCGAGACCGAGGAAACCGATATCGACACCGCCAAGGCCAAGGGCGCCATGGCGCTGTTCGGCGAGAAGTACGGCGACCAGGTGCGCGTACTGAGCATGGGCGGCGATTTCTCCGTCGAGCTGTGCGGTGGCACCCACGTATCCCGCACCGGCGACATCGGCCTGTTCAAGATCACCAGCGAGGGTGGCGTGGCTGCCGGCGTACGCCGTATCGAGGCGGTCACCGGCGCGGCGGCGCTGGCCTACCTGAACGGTGCCGAGGAGCAGCTCAAGGAAGCCGCCAGCCTGGTCAAGGGCAGCCGCGATAACCTGCTGGACAAGCTCGGCGCACTGCTGGAGCGCAACCGCTCGCTGGAGAAGGAGCTGGAACAGCTCAAGGCCAAGGCTGCCAGCGCGGCCGGCGACGACCTTTCGGCGGCGGCGGTGGAAATCAAGGGCGCGAAGGTACTCGCCGCGCGCCTCGATGGTCTGGACGGCAAGGCGCTGCTGGCGCTGGTCGACCAGTTGAAGAACAAGCTCGGTCGCGCAGTGATCCTGCTCGGCGGCGAGCTGGACGGGAAGGTCGTACTGGTCGCAGGCGTGACCCAGGACCTGACCGGCCAACTGAAGGCCGGCGAGCTTATGAAGCAAGCCGCGGCGGCAGTTGGTGGCAAAGGTGGCGGACGCCCGGATATGGCCCAGGGCGGCGGCACCAATGCAGCGAAATTGGACGAGGCCCTGGCCCTGGCCCAGCGCTTCGTCGAGCAAGGGCTCTGATGCCATGCTGGCCCCGCGCCAGAGCGACGCGGGGCCGGGCGGCCAGCGCCCCTTGATGCCCGGCCGGCGGTGCGCCCCGCCAGTCCGGGTAGCGAAAGAATGTGGCAGGTTCAAAAGGGCGCCCTTCACGGAATCAGGCGGTTTGAAATGGCTTTGATCGTACAGAAGTTTGGAGGGACCTCCGTCGGCACCGTCGAGCGTATCGAGCAGGTGGCCGAGAAGGTGAAGAAATTCCGCGAAGCGGGCGATGACGTCGTCGTGGTGGTATCCGCCATGAGCGGCGAGACCAACCGTCTGATCGGCCTGGCCAACCAGATCATGGAGCAGCCGGTTCCGCGCGAACTGGACGTCATGGTCTCGACCGGAGAGCAGGTGACCATCGCCCTGCTCAGCATGGCTCTGATCAAGCGCGGCGTGCCGGCGGTCTCCTATACCGGCAACCAGGTGCGTATCCTCACCGACAGCGCACACACCAAGGCGCGCATCCTGCACATCGACGACACCCACATCCGCGCCGACCTCAAGGCCGGCAGGGTAGTGGTGGTCGCCGGTTTCCAGGGCGTCGACGGCAACGGCAACATCACCACGCTGGGCCGCGGCGGTTCCGATACCACCGGGGTGGCCCTGGCGGCGGCGTTGAAGGCCGACGAATGCCAGATCTACACCGACGTCGACGGCGTCTACACCACCGATCCGCGCGTAGTGCCGCAGGCCCGCCGGCTGGACAAGATCACCTTCGAGGAAATGCTGGAAATGGCCAGCCTCGGTTCCAAGGTGCTGCAGATCCGGGCGGTCGAGTTCGCCGGCAAGTACAACGTTCCGCTGCGCGTGCTGCACAGCTTCCAGGAGGGTCCGGGCACCCTCATTACTATCGATGATGAAGAGGAATCCATGGAACAGCCGATCATCTCCGGCATCGCCTTCAACCGCGACGAAGCCAAGCTGACCATCCGTGGCGTACCCGATACCCCCGGCGTGGCCTTCAAGATCCTCGGGCCGATCAGTGCCGCCAATGTGGAAGTCGACATGATCGTGCAGAACGTGGCGCACGATAACACCACCGACTTCACCTTCACGGTGCATCGCAACGATTACCTGAACGCCCTGGAAATCCTCAAGCAGACCGCCGCCAACATCGGCGCGCGCGAAGCCATCGGCGACACCAACATCGCCAAGGTTTCCATCGTCGGCGTCGGCATGCGTTCGCACGCCGGCGTGGCCAGCCGCATGTTCGAGGCGCTGGCCAAGGAAAGCATCAACATCCAGATGATCTCCACCTCGGAAATCAAGGTTTCCGTGGTGATCGAAGAGAAGTACCTGGAACTGGCGGTACGTGCCCTGCACACGGCGTTCGAGCTCGACGCGCCGGCGCGACAGGGTGAGTGACGCTGGCAGGCGAAAGGCGCGGCAACCCCGCGCCTTTTGTCGTTTTTGACCGTTCGGCAGGAACTTTCATTCCGGCGGGACTGGTCAATACTGGGTGAAGGATCGCGCTCTTGATTTCTGCGGATCCGCCGCCATTTCTTTTTTGCAGACTGTTGTCCTGAAATATTCGCGTGAGGAGAAAGGAATGCTGATTCTGACTCGTCGGGTCGGAGAGACCCTGATGGTAGGTGACGACGTCACCGTGACGGTACTGGGTGTCAAAGGGAACCAGGTGCGCATCGGCGTCAACGCGCCGAAGGAAGTCGCCGTGCACCGGGAGGAAATTTACCAGCGCATCCAGAAAGAGAAAGATCAAGAGCCAAACCATTAATTTTTATCTAATTTTCCCTTTGCAAACGGGGTAAAGATGGGTATCATGCGCCCCGTGTTGCGGAGAGGTGGCCGAGTGGCCGAAGGCGCTCCCCTGCTAAGGGAGTACACCTCAAAAGGGTGTCGGGGGTTCGAATCCCCCCCTCTCCGCCATTCAAGTGTTAGAGGTTGATTCAGGCGGCGAAAGCCATCTTGGTAACTAAGTTACTGATTTGATTGAAAAAATCGCTTGACGGATAAAATCCACAATCTATAATGCGCCCCCACGACGCACTCATAGCTCAGCTGGATAGAGTACTCGGCTACGAACCGAGCGGTCGGAGGTTCGAATCCTCCTGAGTGCGCCATATTTCGAAGGGTTCCTCTCGTCAGGGGCTCGACGGACGAAGGATCGACAGTTGCGGTCTTTCACGGTAAAACAAGCGTTACCGGCAGGTGGCCGGAAAAAGCACCGACACGCACTCATAGCTCAGCTGGATAGAGTACTCGGCTACGAACCGAGCGGTCGGAGGTTCGAATCCTCCTGAGTGCGCCATACCGAAAGGGCCTGCAGCAATGCAGGCCCTTTTTCTTTGCCCGGGATTTTTCTTCCGCCGGAACGCGGCCCCGTCGTCAGGCGGGGCGGGAAGGGGTCAGACCAGCACCGAGTACCAGAACACCCGGCCGATCACGTTGATGTGCTCGGCGGCTTCCTGGGGCTCGTAGCGCTCGTCCGGATGCTCGTCGCTGTTGAAGCTGCGAATGCGCAGGCCGCCGCCCGGAAGGCGGTAGAGCAGTTTCACGCGCAGTTGGCCGTCGTGGTCGAAGGCGTACATGTCGCCGTCCTTGATCGTCCGCGCGCTAGTGTCCACGCCTACCGTGCTGCCGTCCGGCAGCACCGGCTCCATGCTGTTGCCGCTGACCGTGACGCAGGCGGCACTGGCCGGATCGATGTTCTTCTTGCGCAGGGTGTACTTGCCGAAGCGCAGCTTGCGCCCGCCGGTCTGCAGGATCACCGTGCTGCCCTTGCCGCCGGACAGCTCGATCTCCTTGTAGAAGGGCAGTTCGATCTCGTCGGCATCCAGGGGCGTTTCGTCGTCCCATGACTCTACTGCGCCAAGCCAACTGGCATTGGGTCCTGCGTTCGCCTGGCCGCGCTCGGCGAGCATCTCGCCGCGACCTTCCGCCAGCCACAGGGGGTTGACGCCGCAGGCGCCGGCGATCTGCGCGACGAAGCTGGTGGCGCGGGACTTGCCGCGCTCCAGATCGGAAATGGAGGTCTGGGTCATGCCTACCGCCTGGGCAAGCTGGACCTGGCTGAGATGGGCGTGCTTGCGCGCCGCCTTGATGCGATCTTTGAGTTCCATAGGTGGCAAGACTAAGGGTGTACCTGTGGCATTGCAAGCGTCCGTATATGGGTATTACCATAATTTCAGCGCTTTCCTACTCGCCTCGGGTAGGACGGCGGCCCAACACAGCCACTGCGGGTGGCTAATGCGAGCGGCCAGCCAGGTGGGCCGGCCAAGGAGGGAATACCATGTTTCAAAGTACCGAGCAGGCGCTGGCCGTGGCCTACTGGATGTTCGAGCACCAGCCGGGACCGAAGTCGTCGACGGCGATGGTGATCGATGGCCTGCGCGAGCGCTTCGATCGCAGCTTCATCGAACACCTGCCCAGCGGTTTGAGTCCGCACGAATGGCAGGCCCAGGCGGTGATGACCGTGCGTTTCGCCCAGCGCCAGCTGGCTGCGCACCCACTGGAGCTGGCGGTGGTGCGGGCCGAGTTCGCCCGCGGGCGGGATTTCGTCCTTGGCCTGGCGGCTTTGCGCGACTGGCTGAAGCCCGGGGCCGACCCGATCGAGCAGCGGGCAACCCTGGCCTTGCTGATGCGCATGTTCCGTCGTCCGCCGTCGAGCATCCGCGAGATCGAGCGACTCAGCGGCCTGTCGAAGAGCACCCTGCATCGCTGGGACAAGGAATGGCGCGAGCGGGTCGTCGCTTTGCTGCGCCAGGCCTTGCAGCGACTGGAGGAGCCGATGGCGGAGGTGGGGATCGTGGGCGAGCGCTAAAAAAATTTCTGTATGAAAACGGGTTTTCCCATATTGACGCTATGGGACGATAAAGGTATAAATTCTCCACGATTGAAATTCCTCTGGCCGAAGCCCGCCGATGCGGGCTTCGCCCGTTCCGGGCCCGCCTTTTCGGCGGGCCTTTGCATTTCCGGGAGTCATCCATGTCCGAGCCAAGCTCTGCGGCCTCCGCCGCCAGCGCAATGGCTGGCGTCGGCCTGGCCATGTACCTGCCGGGTATCGATGGCAACGCCTTGCTGGGAGGCTTCGGCGGCGCCATCTTCTTTGTCGTGTTCGCCCGTGACTACAACGCCCTGACCCGCCTCGGCTACCTGCTGGTGTCCTGGGTCGGCGGCTATTACGCCGGAATCGAGGCGCTCGGCCGCGGGTTGACCCAGACCAGCGGCATGGCCGCCTTCGTCGCCGCGACCCTGTGCGTGACCGGCGGCATCGGCATGCTCGAGTGGATGCGTGGCGGTGAACTGCCCAACTGGATGCGCGGGCTGTTGCGCCGCCGGGGAGGCAAGTCCGATGGTTGATCCGCTGTCCACCCTGACCGTGCTGGTCTGCTCGGCGATCTGCATGCGCCTGATCACCTATCGCCGCGCCGGCGCGCGTTTCCGCCCCGGCGTTTCCCTGTGCGCCTACCTGCTGGCGTTGTGCACCGGCTGCCAGGCGCTGGGAATAGTGGCCGGGCTGTATCGCGCCGAGCACCTCTCGCCGTGGATGCTCGGGGTACTGCTGGTGCTGCTGGTCCTGCTGTTGCAGGCGCGTGGCAACCTGGCGCGGGTCCTGCGCCTGCATTGAACGAACGCACTTCGCTCCGGCCTGGCCGGCGGTTGTATCCGCCGCGTCGGTGCCTGTCCGTCATCCATCCATCCTGAAAAAGGAGTTCGCCATGTCCAGTGCAACCGTGCGCCTGGATCACGCCGCCCTGCGCGAAACGTTGCGGCAGTTGTTCGGCCTGCCCGCCGGCAGCGTCGTCGATGCCGATCAACTGCTGGCCCCGCCGGCCATCCCCTTCATGACCTTGCGCCTGGAGTCCTCGAGCCTGCTTGGCAAGGTGCGGCGGGAGTTTTCCGCCAGTGGCGAGCAGGAGTCCCTGCTGGCCAGTTGCGAGAGCATCTTTCGCCTGACCTGGCATGGTCCCGAGGCGCACCAGTACCTGCAGGATGCCCGCTGCCTGCTGCAGTCAGGCAATGCCGGCGAGCGCCTGCGCGTGCTGAAGGCCAGCCTGCTGCGCCTGACGCCTATCGAAAACCTGTCCGTCGTGCAGGATGGCCAGGCGCTGGGGCAGGCTCGTTTCGACCTTGTTCTCGCTCACGAACACGTGCTGCTCGTCGACCTCGAGCGCACCGCTTCCGGACAGGCCTCCGGGGGGACGGGTGGAACGGCTTCCTAGAGGTCGTTGCGATGCATCGTAGCGATGCCATCCATACATAAAGGAGAGAACCATGGTCATGTTGATCAGTCGTCGCGTCGGCATCGTTCGCCTGGATGCGGTGATTTCCGAAAACCTCGCGCAGGCTGCCGGGAGTGTCGTCGAGACGGGGCAAGAGGCTGCCGTCAGCGCGCGCGGCGACCAGCTCATCACCATCGTCGGCAGCATTGTCGACCATGCGCCCGCTGGCGAGCCGTTGCCCTCCTTGCTGCCGATGGAGGTAGGCAGCCGCGCGTTGAACGAGTGCCGTGTGCGCAAGGGCATCGCTGCCTTGACTTCACTGCAAGGCGCTTCCGAAACGGTGGACGTGCAAACGGGATTCCACCTGTATCGCGGTCTGTTCATCACGCGCGTTGTTGCCCGGCGAACCGCAGAAAGAGGATTGAGCCTGACCATAACCGCCAGCCAGAGGCGTGCGCGGCGGGCAGGCGGTAGGTTGCTGAAGACTGTCGTCCGTCTTTTCCATGCGGGCAGGGCGACACCCTGCCCGGCACGCTAAAGGCGATGCCGGTCCTGCTTTCATCGGTATGAGGTCGGCCCGGCCTTAGCTCCCGGGATCGACTCGCTCCACCCGGTACCTTCCCTTTCCCTTCACGCATCCCTCCTGATCGAAGCTCACGCTTCTCGCTCCCCGTCGCTTGTCGGCCTTGTACTGATAACGCACCTCCGCATTGTTCCCGCTGACCCGGTCCGGCTTGCCCAGCGCCCGCTCCACATCGGAGCGGGTCATTCCCGCCATTATTCGCTGCTCCACGATCGCCTTGCGGCGTTCCTTCTCGTCCAGGCGTCTGCTGCAGCGATCTTCTCTTTCTCCGATCACCGCGAGCGGCACGCTTTTCCGGCCGATGGACGCCTTTTTCGTCTTCGTCTCGGCCATCGGCGTGACACTCCTGCCTCCCGGCGGCGGGTTGTCCGCCACGACGGTCTCGCCGGCCTGCCCGGCGGGGCAACCGAGTTGGGTGAAGCTGACATGGCCGCTGGCGTCTTCGCAGCGGAATACCGCAGCGGCCTCGCAGGTGGACGCCAGCGAGAGGAGGAGAAGGAGGGACAGGGAACGCATGGCCGGCACTCCGGGTCGGATAAGGGTGAGTGCAGGCTAACGCGTTGCCTTTTTCCGCGGGGCCGAGTGTCCTGAGTGAAATTTCCGGCGTCGCAGTCAGGCGTCGAGTGACGATGAACTTTGTGCCGCAAGCGCTTGTTCTTGCCGCCATTTTGTAACGCGCAAAACGCAAGCGGAGTGTTATCATTATCCGTATCTGCCCCGAGAGGGCCCTTGGAACACCCCCATGGACTTACCCAGTAGAAACTCGAACAGTTTCCCGTTTGACCAATCACGTTTCTGATTGACCCCTTTGGCGTGCTCCGCTACTGGGGGTGGAGCGCGCTATGACCGAAGTAGAAGCCAAGAAGCCGCAGGAAAGCCTGCAGGACCGCCTAGCGCAGGTGGTCGAGCTGCTGCATCGCCACAAGGTGGTGGAGGACCTGACCCATCGTCAGGAAGGCCAGCACCATGACCGGGTGGAAAACCTCGTCCACCGCCAGAATCTCGTAGAACTCCAGCGCAAGCTGGAGGAACTGCACCCCGCCGACATCGCCCACATCCTCGAATCGCTGCCGCTGGACGACCGTCTGACGGTCTGGCAACTGGTCAAGTCCGAGGACGACGGCGACATTCTCCTCGAAGTCTCCGACGCGGTCCGGGAAACCCTGATCGCGGACATGGACGACCACGAGATCATCGCCGCGACCAAGGACCTGGACGCCGACGAACTCGCCGACCTGGCGCCGGAACTGCCGCGCGACGTGGTCCATGAACTGATGGAAAGCCTCGACGCGCAGCAGCGCGAGCGAGTGCGTTCGGCGCTGTCCTACGAGGAGGACCAGGTCGGCGCGCTGATGGACTTCGAGATGGTCACCATCCGCGAGGACGTCAGCCTGGAAGTGGTGCTGCGCTACCTGCGCCGCCTGAAGGAACTGCCCGGGCATACCGACAAACTGTTCGTGGTCGACTACGACGGCGTGCTCAAGGGCGTGCTGCCGATCAAGCGCCTGCTGGTCAACGATCCGGACAAGCAAGTGCTGGAAGTCATGGCCACCGACCCGGTGACCTTCCACCCGGACGAGGACGGCTACGACGCCGCCCAGGCATTCGAGCGTTACGACCTGATTTCCGCGCCGGTGGTGGACAAGGGCGGCAAGCTGATCGGTCGTCTGACCATCGACGAGATGGTCGACCTGATCCGTGAGGAGAGCGAAAGCGAAGTCCTCAACATGGCCGGTCTGCGTGAAGAAGAAGACATCTTCGCCTCGGTCTGGAAGTCGGTGCGCAACCGCTGGGCCTGGCTGGCCACCAACCTGATCACCGCCTTCGTCGCCTCGCGGGTGATCGGCCTGTTCGAAGGCTCCATCGAGAAACTGGTGGCGCTGGCCGCGCTGATGCCGATCGTTGCCGGCATCGGTGGCAACTCCGGCAACCAGACCATCACCATGATCGTCCGCGCCATCGCGCTCGACCAGGTACAGCCGACCAGCAACAGTCGCAACCGCCTGCTGCGCAAGGAGCTTGGCGTCGCGCTGGTCAACGGCCTGGCGTGGGGCGGAGTGATCGGCGTGGTGGCCTTCTATCTTTACGGCAACTGGGAACTGGGCGTGGTGATGACCGCCGCGATGACCCTGAACCTGCTGCTGGCGGCGATGATGGGAGTGCTGATCCCGATGACCCTGCATCGTTTCGGACGCGATCCGGCGATGGGCTCCAGCGTGATGATCACTGCGATGACCGACAGCGGCGGTTTCTTCATCTTCCTCGGCCTGGCGACGATCTTCCTGATGTAGCCGGAGCGCCATGCAAGAAGCCGCCCACGGGCGGCTTTTTTCATGGCGGTCAGATCAGCGGGGAAACCTTTGGTGGCGACCAGGACAGCACGCTCAGGCAGCGATCGCCGCCATTGACGAAATACTCGTCGACGGCCTTGGTCTCGCGGGCGACGAAGCCCTCGCGACGGCATTCCTGGTCCAGCCAGCCGCCTTGCTCGACCCGGTACAGCCAACCCTCGGACGCCGCACAGGCTGGCCAGAATTCCAGCAGGTCGGCAGCGTCGAGCTGGCGCAGGCCTTCGACTTCGACGAACTCGACGCGCCAGGTGCGCTGGTTGGCGAGGTCGCGGACGAGGATGGTGAGGCCGGCGCGATCCTGGCGGCACTCCAGGAACCAGGGGTCGACGCAGGGCGGCGCCTGGAGCAGAACCGCCAGCAGCGGCTCCGCGCGTTCAGCCACGGACGCGCAGGGTCAGGCCCTTGAGGAAGTTGCGCAGCAACTGGTCGCCGCAGGTCCGGTAGTTGCTGTGGCCGGGCTTGCGAAACAGGGCGCTCAGCTCGGGTTTGGAGACCGGGAAGTCGACGCTGGCGAGGATGGCATGGAGGTCTTCCTCCTTGAGTTCGAAGGCGACCCGCAGCTTCTTCAGGATCATGTTGTTGCTCAACGGCAGCTCCAGCGGCGGTAGCGGACGCGACTCGTCGCGACCGCGGCGCTGGATGATCAGTCCGTCCAGGCAGCGCGCCAGGTAGCGGTCGGGGCAGGCCTGGAAGCCGTCTTCGTCTTCCTTCTTCAGGTAAGCCTCGAGCAGGTCCGCTTCGACTTGCTCGCCGAACGGGGCGGCCAGTTCGGCCAGATGTGCATCGGGAAGATCCAGCAGGTAGCGCAGGCTGCGTAGTACGTCGTTGTTGAGCATCGTGCTCTCCGGAACGGTTGGCGATGAAAAAGCCCCGCGGGGCGGGGCTCTTCAGGGGGGCTCAGACCAGCTCGGCCCAGAGGTCGTACTCGTCGGCATCGGTGATGCGCACGCGGACCTTGTCGCCCGGCTTCAGCTCGTCGCTGTCGACGAACACGTTGCCGTCGATTTCCGGAGCGTCGGCCCAGGAGCGGCCGACCGCGCCCTGTTCGTCGACTTCGTCGATCAGCACTTCGATTTCCTTGCCCACCTTGAGCTGCAGGCGAGCGGCGGAAATCGCCTGCTGGTGGGCCATGAAGCGTTCCCAGCGGTCCTGCTTGACCTCGTCCGGCACCGGCTCCAGGCCCAGCTCGTTGGCCGGAGCGCCTTCGACGGGGGAGTACTGGAAGCAGCCGACGCGGTCGAGCTGGGCTTCCGTCAGCCAGTCGAGCAGGTACTGGAAGTCTTCTTCGGTTTCGCCCGGGAAGCCGACGATGAAGGTCGAGCGGATGGTCAGTTCCGGGCAGATCTCGCGCCACTGCTTGATCCGGGCCAGGGTCTTGTCCTCGAAGGCCGGGCGCTTCATGGCCTTGAGCACCTTCGGGCTGGCGTGCTGGAAGGGGATGTCGAGGTACGGCAGGAGCTTGCCGGCGGCCATCAGCGGGATCACGTCGTCGACGTTGGGGTACGGGTAGACGTAGTGCAGGCGAACCCACACGCCCATGCTGCTCAGCGCCTCGCAGAGTTCCTTCATGCGGGTCTTGACCGGCTGGCCGTTCCAGAAGTCGGTCTTGTACTTCAGGTCCACGCCGTAGGCGCTGGTGTCCTGGGAAATCACCAGGAGTTCCTTGACCCCGGCCTTGACCAGGCGCTCGGCCTCGCTCAGCACGTCGCCGACCGGCCGGCTGACCAGCTTGCCGCGCATGGACGGGATGATGCAGAAGCTGCAGCTGTGGTTGCAGCCTTCGGAAATCTTCAGGTAGGCGTAGTGGCGTGGGGTCAGCTTGACGCCTTGCGGCGGGACCAGGTCGACCAGCGGGTTGTGTTCGGTCTTCGGCGGCACCACTTCGTGCACCGCGGTAACCACCTGCTCGTACTGTTGCGGGCCGGTGACCGCCAGGACGCTGGGATGCACGTCGCGGATCGCGTGCTCTTCCACGCCCATGCAGCCGGTGACGATGACCTTGCCGTTCTCGGCGATGGCTTCGCCGATCACTTCCAGGGACTCGGCCTTGGCGCTGTCGATGAAACCGCAGGTGTTGACCACCACGACGTCGGCGTCTTCGTAGGTCGGGACGACCTCATAGCCTTCCATGCGCAGCTGGGTGAGGATGCGCTCGGAGTCGACCAGCGCCTTGGGGCACCCTAACGAAACCCATCCTATACTAGGGGCCTTATGCTCTTTTTGAGAATTCATTAGTTTTAGGTGCCTCAGGAATCACGGTATGGGAAAAAACGGCGCGCGAGTATACAGCTATTTGAGGTTTTCCGATCCCCGGCAGGCGACCGGGAGTAGCGCCGACCGTCAGTTAGCGTATGCCTCGGCCTGGGCCTCTAAGCATGGTATGGAGCTGGATGCCACGTTGACTCTGCGTGACGAAGGGCTTTCGGCGTACCACGAAACACACGTAAAGCAGGGCGCCTTGGGTGCGTTCCTCAGGGCCGTCGATGAGGGACGCATCCCGGCAGGGTCTGTCTTGATCGTTGAGGGACTGGACCGTCTGAGTCGAGCAGAGCCACTTCTTGCGCAGGCGCAGCTTGGCCAGATCGTGAACGCCGGCATTACGGTCGTGACGGCAAGCGACGGCCGCGAATACAACAGGGAAGGGCTCAAGGCCGAGCCGATGAACCTGGTGTATTCGCTCTTGGTGATGATTCGGGCGCATGAGGAATCCGATACAAAAAGCAAGCGGGTGAAGGCCGCAGTACGGCGGCAGTGCGAAGGATGGGTTACCGGCTCCTATCGTGGTCGCATTGTGAGTGGCAAGGATCCGCAGTGGCTGGCCTGGGACGGTGATTCTTGGCAGTTCATTCCCGAGCGCGTCGAGGCGGTACGCTTTGCTCTAGATGCATATCGATCCGGTATTGGGGCTGCTCGGCTGGTTCGCCTGATGCATGAAAAGGGGATGGTGCTGAGCGACTGGGGTATTGCGGCGCAGCAGGTATACCGGTTGGTGCGTTTGCCCGCATTGCGAGGTGCCAAGCGGATCTCCATCGATGGCGAGGACTTCATGCTGGAGGACTACTATCCACGGCTGTTGTCCGATGAGGAGTTTTCCGAACTGGAGACATTGGTAGGCCAGCGCTATCGGCGTCGTGGGAAGGACGAGATTGTTGGCATCGTGACCGGTATAGGCATAACTCGATGTGGCTACTGTGGTACTGCGCTGGTAGCCCAGAATCTCATGCAGCGAGTGAAGTCTGACGGTTCACTTGAGGATGGCCACCGGCGCCTTCACTGCGTCAGCTACAGCAAGAATGGCGGGTGTAATGGGGGGAGCTGTAGCTCGGTACCGATTGAGCGCGCCGTGCTCGCTTACTGTTCTGACCAGATGAACCTTCAGCGCCTACTTGAGCCGACGTCGGCCGGCGAGGATCTGCGGCCGCGCCTGGTCGAGGCGCAAAAAGGCGTTGCTGAGATCGAGCGCCAGTTGGAGCGCGTAACCGATGCGCTGTTGGCGGACGACAGTGGTGCGGCGCCGTTGGCGTTCGTACGCAAGGCGCGCGAGTTGGAGGAGGATCTGGAAAGACGTCGATCGGCAGTCCAGGCGTTGGAGCAGGAGTTGGTGGCGAAGTCCGCTTCAGCCCCTGCGGCTGGGGCGTCAAAATGGGCAGAGTTGGCGGAGCGGGCAAAATCGATGGCCGATGTTGACGCGAGGGAGCAGGCGCGGCAACTGGTTATGGATACCTTCGAGACCCTGGTGGTGTACATGCGTGGTGTGATACCGAACCCGAAGGGGCGGTACATTGACGTCATGATGAAGTCCCGTGCCGGCCAAACGCGCTGGATTCGCGTTGACCGGCGGACGGGAGTCTGGAAGGAGGGGGCCGACCGGCCAACTACGCGGCGGCCTTGATCAAGCGGGTGATCACCTCGGGGTCGCCTGGAGGGCTGCTGTGGACTACTAGCCAGCCCTCACACTGCCAGAGGTTCTCTAGCGTCTCGGTGCAGACCCGCCAGGCTGCCCAGCGTACCGGGTCGCCCGCTTCGATGATGTTGCCTTCTTCGTCCACTAGAGCCATGCGTAGCGGCTTGCCGTCGCGGGTTGTGGCGACGAAACCGCTGCTAGAGTTGGCGCTGATGATGGCATTCGGCATTTCGGGGTTTGGGTACATTTCGCTCATCAGTGGCACCCCACTTGCCATGCCGCCAGCGTGCGGAGGATCGGGAATACCTCCGCTGCGAACACTGCGGCCAGGCCCAGGGTGGCGATCAGTCCGAGGGCGGTCAGCGCTCTACGCATCGCGTGGCCCTCCCCGGCCCAGCTCTTCCTGAAGCGCTTGAATGGCTTCGATGATCTCACCGGCGCCACCTTCCTGTTGCTCTGCGGGGATTCCCAGCGCCTCGCCAACGGCAGCAAGGTCCAGCGCCATGGCGCAGATGATCCGGTTTCCGCGCGCGACTTCCTCCCTGAGCGCCTGGGCCTCGGCTTCGAGTGTGACGATCTTGTCTACAGCTTCCGCCAGGGAGACCTTGAACAGCTTCGCCTCTCGCGCTTGCTGCATAGCGTCACTAATTACTTCGTCAACATCGATGCAGAGATATACCCATTCCCTACGGTCGCTTGCTTTGTTTCCAACGGTTGCCCTGTATCGCTGAAGCTCACTCATGACCTACCTCCTTGCTGGCTACTCGGCGCCGCTTCATGATCTCTGCTACGCCGTCGGGGTACGTGATAGCCACGGCCCCGGCTGCGAGAGCTGCTGATTTCTTCGACAGGCAGATATCGAAGTGCTCCTTGATGGTCCCGGCATGCTGAATCCACTTCCGCTGAACACCGATCTTGTCTGCCATTGCGAGCAGTTCCTCGGTCGTGTCCGCGAGCATGTGGCACATCTTCATGCGGCCAAAGGTTGCGTTCATGTCGTCGACGTAAACGGCCATCACACCCCATCCTTGCCGCGCTCGGCGGCGCGGTCCAGGCGCTCGATCTCGGCCAGCGCCAGGGCGCAGGCCTTGACCAGGTCGCGGCGTGTACTGGTCGGCTTCCACCACTGTTCATCCCAGGGCCATGCCAGCGACACCAGCAGGGCAGCGGTTCCATCGTTCGGAGCGCTGGAGCCGGCCAGGGCGTAGCAGGCGGCGGCGCGAGCCATCTGGCCGTGGCTGTGCTCGTCGTCGTGCTCCGGCGTCCATCCCTCGGCGGTGATCTGCCGGCGGCGCTCTGCCTGTACGTCGAGCCATGCTTGAGGCACGCTGTGCTGAGCCGGGGCTACTGGGGCGGCGTAGAGCGTCGTTCCGATGGGCAAGTTGCGAGTGATGATGTCACTCGTTCCGTTAGCGCTGAATGTCTCTTCCGAGACAGCCGCTACCGGCTCCTGCTTTTCCAGTTCGGCCAGCTTGGCCTGGGCGGCGTCGCGCTCTTTTTCGCAGCGCCCCCAGCCGTTCGTTGCGCTACCGAGCTTGAAGATCAGCTCGGTGTTGCGCTCTCGTTGAGATTGAAGCTCCGCCCGCAGTGCTTCGACTTCGGCCTGGGCGACTTTCAGCTGATCCTCCAAGCGCTCGAACTGGCGCAGGCGCACAGCGATTTCGTTCTTGTGGTCTCGCTCCTGTTCGGCCAGGTATTGCCAGTGCTCGGCAGGCGGCCATGGGGATGAAACAACCACTGCGTCGACCGTAATTCCCTCTGGCATCGCCAGGGCGTTCAGCTCGGCGGCATGTTTCTCCGCGTCTTCGCGGGTGAATGCTGCGTACAGTTCGTCCGGCCCCTGGGCATGGACAGCCCAAAGTTCTGGTCGCTCCGCCGCAGGATGTGCCGGGCACGGATGGCGCAGCGACCCGTCGCCACTCGGGCAAGTGCATGAAGGAGCCTTTGAATTATTCGTGATCATCGGGATTCTCCCGTTTGTATTTGCTGAACGGCGGAGTCGCTGGGGTGAGGAGGGCTTCCTCAAGCGGCATGCCTCCGGCGAGCCGCCTGCGGACGGTGCTAGCCGAGACAGGGCTCGGCAGCGTCCCCACCAGTTCCTCTATGGTTCCGGTCCGGCCGCGCACGGTGTGGGTATGCTTGTCCTTTCGGGCCTGGCGGGCATGGTCCAGTGCGCGGGCGAGTGCCGGCGTGCAGTAACCTCGTTTCTGCGAGTTGGCCCGCTTGTGGTCCAGCGACTGGCCCTTCGCCGGCCACTCGATATCCGGCATCAGGGTCAGCATTTCGCGGAACACCCAGGGGCCGATGCCCAAGGCCAGCCGGGTGGCGCGCCGGGAAAGCCCGCGCGCGGCGGACTCCCGAATGAACTGCTCAGTGTTCATGCGGTTCTCTCCAGTTGCTGTTGAATGCGCCGTCCGATCCAGCGCACGACGGGGACCGCCTTGCTGTTGCCAATCGCCTTGTAGCGTGGGCCGTCAGGACATTCGGTAGTGGGCTTCCCACGCCAAGGGATCAGCGTGTAGTCGTCGGGGAATCCCTGTAGGCGCTCGCACTCGCGGGGGGTGAGGCGACGCACTGCCGAGGCAACTACCAGGCTGTCAGCCTCGGTGGCCGGCTTGCTGTGGTTCCTGAAATTGCCTGATCGGAGCGTGGGGGCTACATCCGCGACAATCGGCTGGCCGCGCCCAGTTCCATCCTCGCTGGCGTCGAAGCCTTCTGCTTTCAGGGTGTGGGTGATGTCGCCGGTGACGCAGACGCCGTGCTGCGCGCTAGCCTGCAGCGTGAACATCGGATCGTTCTCCGCGCCGACGCCCAGCCCGGCGCGCGGGTCAAATGTGCTTCTACCTGTCCGCTTGCCGACCTCAAGCAGTGGATATGCGATAGCGACCTGGCCGCCGGCATTGGCGTGGCTCTCACCGTGGCCCATGGCGCGTAGAGTCGGCGAAACGCCGCCGGCATCGGCACCGTAGTCTTTGCAACTGAAGGCGATGGGCGGCTGACTCGATGCCGGCAGGGTGTGGCACAGACCTGGAGTGGGTTGGCTACGGTTTGTCGCGCTGGTGATCTGGTTCGGGTCGAATACGGCATTTTCCTGGCCGTGGTTCCTGCCCAGCGTGTGAGCGCAATCTTGAACGACGTCAGGATCTTGCGTGCCGTGTACGACCAGCAGGCCGGACTCGGCGTCCTGTTGTGTCGCGCTGCCGGCTGCCTTTCCGTTGGCCTGGAGAGTGCCGGCGACCAGATGGTTCGCTGCGGCATGGTCGACATCCGATCCGCCGTCGGTGCTGCGCAGAGTACCGGCCACGGTCGGCGCCACGCAGAACGTCTCGGATGCGAAGTCATTCCGAACGCCATGGGCGGTCAGCGCGCCGGCCTGGAATAGAGACCGGCTCTGGTTCTCGCCGCCGAAGGCAGGGACGCCGGCCATTACTTCGACGGCAGGCCCTTCGTCGCCCTCGCAGTTCGGGCAACCCCACTGACCAAGGCTCAGGTCGAAGAGGTACCCGCAGCCGCACTGGCGCGCAGGGCCGAAAGGAGCGTGTCCGGCAAGGTCTTGCCCCTCGCCTCGGCGCGGCGGATGATCCCGGCGCATGCCTTCGCGCTCAAGAAGTACCGACGCGGGATCGAAGTCTGTTCGAGCACTTGCGACAACGAACACACGCTTGCGTCGTTGGGCCAGTCCGAAATATTGGGCATCCAGAACCCGCCATGCGGCTGCTCGGCGGGGTCCATACACACAACCAGCGTTCGTCCATCGGGGCCCTGACGGCTCCAGCGCTTCGGATTCGCCCACCAGGGCTGCGAGGAAGTTGCCGAACGCGTTGCCTTTGTCGGACAGGACGCCGGGGACGTTTTCCCAGACGACGACGCACTCGTCTCCGTCTGGTCGAACATGGTCAATTGCATCTGCGAGCTCCACGAATTTCATTGTCAGGGCGCCGCGCTCGCCGGCCAGGCCGGCGCGCATGCCGGCTACGGAGAAGTCCTGGCACGGCGTGCCGCCCACCAGGATCAGCGGCGCAGCGATGATTCCCAGCAGCACCTCGCGGGCGAGCTTGGTCATGTCGCCCAGGTTGGGTACCGCGGGCCAGCGGTTGGCCAGTACGGCGGACGGGAAGGGTTCGATCTCGGCGAACCAACTGGCGCGAAACCCCAGCATGTGCCACGCCACGCTCGCGGCCTCGATGCCGCTGCAAACCGAGCCGTAGGTGATATGCCCGTTCATGCCGGGTCCTTATGGATAATGTCGGCCTCGGCGAGCTCGCAGAAGAAGCTGCAGGCCGGGATCGCTTCGTTGCGGCGGATCGGTCCAGCGGGAAGGTCGCGGAGCGAGTAGCGCTCTCCGGTCTTACGGTTCCGGAAGAGGTACGAACCCGGGCCAAGCTCGTCCTGCACCTTGCACAGGGCTTCGAACTGCTCGGGGAAGTCCTCCCGGATCGCCCGGAAGTAGCCTTCTCCGCCTTTCACGCAGCCGATGCAGTTCGCGTTCTCGTAGCCCAGGCGGTACATCGCCGGCAGTTCGATACCGGCGCGAGCGATGATGGCTTTGCAGTCCTCCTTGCCCAGGCCGCGCTCAATCAGCGGCGCGATCACCGGGCGGTCGGGGTTCCGCTCCCGGAAGTCGTCCAGGCGGTGCTCTTCTTCCGCAGTGAAGCCGAGCACCATCACGTCGCCGGGACGCTTCCAGGTGTCCAGCAGGCGACGCTTCAGCAGCTTGGTGCAGGGCGCGCCAGTGCGGCCCTTCATGTAGCGCTCGCGGCGGAAGACGTTGAGCACGTCGGCGCCGTACTTTTCGTCGCGCAGCACCGTGATTTTCCGGCCAGTCCAGACCTCGCAGTCAGCAAGGAAGCGCCGGTTGTCCTGATGCTCGTTGGCCAGGTAGGCATTGAGGAACTGGACGTCGTGGGTATCGCCGTATTGGGCCAGGGCCAGTTTGCCGGCGACCGCAGAGGCCGCGCCGCAACTGAACTGGCCCACGATGCGCGCCTCGGCTGGGATCTGGCTCATGCGATGGGCTCCTTGGTGTCGTGGAAGATGTCGAGCTGGGCCAGGCCACGTTCGGCTTTCTCCAGGCGCTGGAGGAGGTCGGTGTTCGCGATGCGCAGCGCGGCGATCTCTTGGTTCTGCTCGCGGATCTGCGCGCACAGAGTGCGGATCAGTGCGTTATCGGTGGGCTTCGGTGGGCGTTTTCCCCCCTCGACAAGCTGCGCGGGCGAGCGAGTCATTAAGCGAAGCGTGGCTATGTGCTTCGCGCCCCGGCGCAGCCTTTCGTGGGGTATGCGTGCCTTCGGCGTGTGCTGAGGGTCGGATTGGAATATGCCTGCTGCTGCGCAGCAGTGGCTTTCTATAGCGCCACCCTCGGGCATCGGTTGGCGGCCCTGGGCGATGGCGATCAGTTGGATGCGACGTGCCAGGCCGCCGCCGCGCTTCTGCGCGGCCGGGGCTTGGGTGCTGTGGGTGGCGTGTGCCAGGGCGGCGCCCTGGCGGAGTGCTGCTACGCAGCCAGCTGGGATAGGGGCGGTCATTGGGCGCTCCTCGGGTAGACGCAGTGGCCATCGGCCGCGTTCGAGTCGAATAGATGCCGGTTCCTGCTGGTCCGCTCAGACCAGAGGCGGGCGCCTTCGCGTTCCGCGCGGCGGAAGTCTTCGGCGTTGAAGATCACGTCTTCGCACTTCGGGCCTTCGCAGCCGCATTCGTGGCAGAACACATAGGCGTCGACGTCCAGGCCCTCGCAGCCGTAGGTCGTCATTTCCCGGACCGTTCCGAAGGGTGAGAACGTGCGAGCGACCAGCACGACTGGAGGGCCCTCGCACCAGGGGCAGGGCGGGAGATTGATCACATCCGCCGAGTCCTTGTTGCTCGGATGGAGTTGCACTGGCCATGGGTGGGGGCCGTCCACCATCCTGGGGAACAAGGCGAAGCCCGCCAGGTTGAAGGATCGGATGGTGGCGATCCCATCGAACCGCTCGTTCGGCCGCACGTTGGAGAGGGCGCAGGCGATTTCGAGTTGGCCGTTTGCGTCGATCAGCGCCACCCGCTCGGTGATGAAGCGGGGAATCAGAATATCGAGTATCCGGTTCATGGTCGGCCTCACATGCACATCGGCGCGGTGTCGCCGGAGTAGTCGAGGTCGACCGATTCCCAGCCGCTGGGGCGCAGGATCTCGTCGATCTCCCGGATCTGGTCGCTGATATCGGTCATCGTGATTTCCGCGCGTCGAGCGGCGTCCTCGTCCCACTGCGGCCGGGCGCGGCGCAGGCGGGTCAGGCTGTCGACGTGGTGGCTGCGGTGCTTCAGCAGGTCGGAAGCGGAGAGGTTGGAGTAGTTCATGCCGCCTCCTGCGCTTCGGCGTCTGCGCTCTGGCTGGCCAATCTCGTGATGGCGAGCCGCTGGAGGATCGCGGCGAGCTGCTGTTGGGCCTCGGCGTCTGCGTTGCGCTTGGTGGTGCCGGTCTTTTGGAACTGTCGAGCGTGGCCGCTGAGGAGGCGACTGGCGGTGCGGATGGCGTCTTGCTCTTGGTCCGTCAAGGCCTCGGCCTTGAGCCGCTTGACCGTATTCGACAGGTCCACATAAGCCCTCACGAACTCGGCTTCTTTCTCGGAAGCCTCGGCTTCGGCTGTTTGCAGAAGCCCCTTCTGTTCGCTGATCTCTTCCTGCTGCTCATCGATGACCTGTTGCAGGCGCTGGGCATTGGTGCGCAGCTTGATCAGGTCGGTATGCAGCGCAGTCAGTTCCTGGCTGTGCGAGACGCGGCAGAGATAGAGCGCCTCGTCGACCGCCTGCTGTTGCGCGTTCTTTCTGTCCTTGCGCCCGGCAAGGTAGGCGGTGGAGATCAGGATCAGCAGCGCGGCGAGCGTGGTGGCCGCGAGAATGATGTGTTGGGTATGCATGGTGGCTTTCTCCATTGGTGGTGGATGGCCGGTGGTGGCGGCCGGTGGTGCCCGTCAGGGCGGATGGTTGATCAGTCGATGATCTCGACCGAAGGCTTTCCGCGAGTGTCAAGCAGAGGATTGGCGCCGTTGGTCTCCCCGGTTGTGGGGTTGATCACGAAGACCTGGTTCAGGTCGGTGCGCTTGACCGTCCCCGTGTATTCTCCGTTGTAGAGTCGAATCAGCACCCGCTTCCCTGCGGGGAATGCTTTTCTCATCAGGAGTCTTTTTTGATCCCTCGCTTCGTAGAGGGCGCGTTGAGCTGCTGCCAGTTCGGGGTAGGCTTTGTGGCCTTCTTCTGTCCAGATCATGTCTTCCTCGCTTTGGGCCAGCGCGACCCTGGTGGTGGTTGTTAGTCTTCCCGTTGTCGGGCATATGCCTCGTCGGCCTGCCAGGCTCGGGAGTCGATCAGGGCCGCAAGGTGGCGCACGTCAACGAACAAAGGCGCCTTGCGGCTGGGGTCCAAGGTGGTCAACGGGAGGGCTATCCGCTTGGCCTTGATGGCCAGGCTGAAGCTGTCTTCGTTGAGGTTCCTGAAGTACCTGGTGCGCAGTTGCTCCAGCGGGATCAGCACGTCGCCGAAGGTGCGGTAGAGGAGTTCCACCGTCTCCGGGCGCGGAGCCGGAGTTAGGCGAAGCTCGGGTTGGTTGTCATGCGGAGTGCTCATACGGCAGCCCGTAGAGCAGCGGAGTGGCGAGCCCTGGCGCGGGCCGCGCCGGTGTACAGCGGCTGGTCGAAGATGAGTTCGGTTGATCGCTGATAGCGCGCATCTGTTGAGAGATTGCAGAGTGCAAGGTATGCGTCGCTGTCGATGATTCCGGCCGTCATCGCGAATAGAGTTGCGCCGCGTGCCTGATGATCTGCGGCTTCAATATCGCTGGGCCGATCCGACGTCCGGGCTGTTGTTGCCAGCTTAAGCACCATTGCTGCCAGCCGCGTCGCCTGAGCGTCGGTGATAGTTGATTGGTTCATGCCTTGCCTCCTTTGGGATGGTTCCAGGCGATCTCTACGTGGGTTCGTACAAGTTCCCGAAGGTGTTCCGGCACCCGCTCCAGGGCCGCCCTGCGTTCCTCGACGGTTCGCAGGGCTACGATCTGGCGGGCGTACTCGCGGGGCCGGGGTTCGTCAGCCAACCTCGCGGCGGTCCGGGACCGCCGGCGGGCAGACGCGTGGGATGCCGAGCTTGTCGGCCAGCCATGCCACTCCGGCCGGGCGCACCTTCGTCGAGTGGCTGTACTGCATGCCGAGTTCGGGGTGGTGCCAGGACGTTTCCTTTGCGCGCAGGTAGAGGCGGTCGCGGACCGGTACGGCTGGAAGGTTGCTGCTGTCGAGCAGGCCGGCCGCCTTCATGCGCTTGATCAGCTCGGGACGGCTTAGGCCGAGGCGCTGCGCGGCCTGGTGCAGGGACAAGTCTTTCATCGCTGCACCTCAAGCGGCCGCCCGCCAGCGGCGGGTAGGTTTGAACTCGGCTGTCTCGATCAGGCCGTTCGCGATCCCTTCCAGCCACTGCGCCACGGTGGTGGCGTTGTTCCTGCTGCGGGAAGGCAGGGTAAGGCTGTGATGCTGATCGCCCATGCGGAGATCGATGCGAACACTGGTGTCGGTGCGTTCGGTGGTGATCGAGCCGTAGATGACAGCCTGGGCTTTCGCGTCTTCGAGTGTCAGGTGGAACTTGCCGGTCAGGTTGAGCTGGGCTTGCAGTCGGATGAACGATTGCTGCCGGAGACGATAGCCACTCATGCCAAATCCCCTCCTTTTAACGCGGTCGGACGGGTGTAGACCCAGGGGCGGCCTTGCGTCGAAAGCCGGGTGCGACGGTAATTCAGCGCCGACAGGCACTTCCCGACTGCTGATTGATTGGCTCTGTCGTCAACTAGGCCAAGCTCCTCTATCAGTTGTTGACCAGTGAATGCTTGGGGCCAGCCGTGCGCCTCCAAATGGCTATGGATACGCTGCTGGAGTCCAGTGTTATCGCGAGAAACGCGAAGTGGGAGCTTCGATAGTTCGCTGCTGTTCAGCCACGTGCTGGGAGCAAGTTCGGTGATTAGATCAACTCCGGTGGAGCGTTGGGCGGCTTCACTGGCCCGGCCGGCGGCGATTTGGCGGGTCATGCCCATATGTCGAGCTGTGCGGAAGAGGGTGTTGAATACCTTTCCAGCGCTAACCAGCGCGTCGGGGTCGATGTTGCTGGCTACCGACGCGGCAGTGCCTCTTTGGTCTTGCTCAATTGGGGACGGGCTATAGGCGCCGTGTTGGCGAATAGCAGGGAGCACTTCGTGGGTCACCCAGCGCTTGAAACGCTTGGCTTCGGGCTTGCGGCTGCCCAGGACGAGGGTATACAGGCCCGGTTCGTTGACGACGTTGGCTTTGTTGTTACCGCGAGAGATGCCCTCAATTGAAATGAGGGCTTGTTCGTCGGCGTCGAGCCGGCTCAGGGCCATAGTAGTGTTGGGGAGGTTCAGTGCTGCGCACACGTCGCTGGCAACGAACCACGGCTCGCCGCTGATCATCACGACGCGCACTTCGGTACCTTCGAAGGCGTATTGGAGGGGGAGAGTCATGCCGCGTCACCTCCAAAAGGGGAGGTGGCGGTTACGACATGGCGGCGGCCCGAGGTGCGGCTGGCTACAAGCTGGGCTTTGCCGTTGAAGATGACGACAAGGCAGCCAGTGTCGGCCTGGAGGCGCTGGATCTGCTGGGGGGAGGAGGTACAGGCCGGGTGGACGTGTACCGTGGCGGAACGTTGCATGGTGTTACCTCGTCTCTGTGGTGGTGAGTCGAGGCAACTCTAACTAAGGTTTTAAGTGCGGTCAACAACTAAGGTTTTAGTTTTTGGGGTGATTGCATCTCGGAATAGGTGGAGCGTTTAGCGGTCGAATGGTGGACCACCAGAAGACCCGGCCCAGCACCTTCATTTGTCTTTCCAAGTATTGATCAAACGTATAGCTCTCGCTTGGGTACTCTTCGTCGTTGTAGCTGACCAGTCTGAGGCCGCCGCCGTCGAGGCGCTCCAGAAACTTCACCCTCAGCTCACCGTCTTGTTCGATTGCATACAGGTGGCCGGGGAGAATCCGTGTCATTCCGCAGTCAATTCCTATTGTCGCTCCGCTCAGAATAAGAGGTTCCTGACTCTTGCCTGTGACGGTGGCGCACAGGGCGTTTGACGGGGAGACGCCGCACGCACGTAGCGTTGCGTAGGAGAAGCGTAATACTCGCCCGGGCTCCGCCTGGACGGCGGTTCTGCCATGCCCAGCAGAAATCTCCACTTGCTTATATAGGGGAAGCTCAACCTCATCATCATCCAAGGGGGTGTCGCTATCCCAGGGGGAAATGGGGTCAAGGGTGACTCTGGCTGCTCTATCTACATCTCTGTTTGCTCTGTGCAGATGAGTAACGGTGGCGGGCATCTCGCCGTTCTCCAGCCAGGCCACCGAAATTCCCATTCCCCGTGCAATGGCCCCGGTCTTTCTGCTCTCGCGCGTTTGGCCTTCCAGAATCTTGAAGATAGTGGTTTGGGAGCAGCCCGCCGCCTTGGCGACTGCTGGTTGGCTCATACCTAGCTGCTCCATCGCATAGCGGAGTCGTTCGGCTAGGGTGGGAAGTAAGTCTCTCGGTACGTATTTCATCAGCCCATTCTAAGACCAAGGTTATAGATTTTGTTTTAACTTTGGGTGTTGACCATCCTATTCCGAAGGTTGTAGCCTTTGCGCATGTTCTCCACCACAGAGCAAGACACTATGACTGCAACGAAATCCGACGCTACCCAATGCCGCGAGGCGCTGGAGGCGGTCCTCACCTTGTGTAAGGGCAATCAATCCGAACTTGCACGCCGTTGCGGCGTAAAGCAGCCACACGTTTGGAAGTGGCTGAAGGCTGGGCGCGTTCCGGCTGAGCGAGTGCCGGCAGTCGTCAGTGCTGTTGATGGAGCCGTCGAGGCATGGGAGTTGCGCCCGGATCTGCCTCAGTTGTTCCCGCGGCCTGACTCGAAGATTCGAGCCGCGGCTTAAGGGCTGGGGCTCATAGAGGGGGGGGCGGCAAGGCCGATCAGGTTGGACGCACTGCATGTCCAAGCCTGACCGGCCCTGCCATCCCGAGCCAAGGCACGGATGCCTTGGGGTTGCCAGCCGCTCCACCACAGAGCGGCTGGCGTTGACAGCCGGGGGATCAGGGATACCAATCCCCGGCTATCGTGGCAGGCGGCTTTTCCACCACAGAGCGGCCGCCTACCGGGGCCCAAGGCACGGATGCCTTGGGGTTGCCTGCCGCTCCACCACAGAGCGACTGGCTGCAATGGCCAGGTGATCAGGGATGCCGATCACCTGGCCAAGGCGGCAGATGGCTTTTCCACCACAGAGCGGCCATCTGCCTTTGTGACCACCATGCAATGTGACCACGGCGCTTACTGTAACAAGGTTGGTGGCGTCGTGGCACTGGCAGTAAACAGGAATAATTGCCATGTCCCGACCTTCGTTCGCGGATCAGTTCGACCGTATGGGCCGCGAGGTACTCCCCCTGGGCGAAGCGCTCAACCTCGTCGCCCGCAATCAACGCATGTGCCACGGTGGCATCACTGGCTTCGCTCACTCCACCGGCCGCAGCGTCTCCACCACCTCCCACAAGTTCGACCCCAGCCACACCAGCCATATCCTCAACATCTACGACGTGCTCGACTTCCTGCGGTACGTGTCGGCCGAGGGGCGGGCGGTCGTGCTCGACGCGCTGCATGCCGAGCTGGGCGACAGCTTGTGGTTCTTCGTTTCGCCGCTTCAGTTCGAGGATGTGCCGGCCAGCCTGATTGCCGGCGCCGGCGAGATCTTGCACACGTCGGCCAACGCGGCAACCACCATCGCGCGCCATATCGAGGACGGCCGCATTGACGCGGCCGAGCTGGCCGAAACCCAAAAACTGGCGATGAGCATCATCCGCGCGGCGGTTGGCCTCTACGAGCGGGCCCGCTACGTCCACCAGACCACCAAGGGCGCCGAACGCGGGGAGGTGGCCAATGGCTGATATCGCGGATCACGCCAATGACTTGGTGCTGGAGCGCATGGAGGCGGCATTGGCTGCCCGAGCGCTGGTAACGGTTGGCGAATCGGCCCATGAGTGCGAGTGCTGCGGCGAGCCGATCCCGCCGCGCCGTCGCGAAGCTGTGCCGGGGTGCCAAACCTGCATCGAATGCCAATCGTTCAACGAGCGGAGGGGGCGTCGGTGAGTAACGAAGCCTTGGACGAAGTGCTGAATCAGCTTCGAGACCATGGAATTGAACCCTTCACCAAGCGGAGCCCGGACTGGGTGTTTGGGAAGTTGGTGCGCTGCAAGGTCGAGGGCGACCGGAACGGGGAGGCAACTGGCTGGTACGTCCTGCACGAATACACCACTGCCAGCGGCAAGACCCTCTATTTCGGGCGCTTCGGCAACTGGCGGCAGGATCTCAACGAGAAATTCAAGCTCAAGGGTGTTCGCCTGACTGCCGAGGAGCGCGAGCTGATGCACGCGCGGCAGGAAGAGGCCAAGCGCAAGGCGGCGGCGAAGGCCGCCTATGCCGCGCAGCGTGCCGCCCAGGGCGCAGCGCGGCTGTGGGAGCGGCTATCGGAGAAGGGCAAGGCGCCGTATCTCGACCGCAAGCAAATCGTAGGGATCGGCGGTCGCTACGGCTACGGCGGGCGTTTCATGGTTCCCATGCGGACGCTCAAAGGGCTGGTGGGACTGCAAATCATCTACCCCGAAAAGCAGCCCGATACCGGCCGGGACAAGGCGTATTGGCCCTACGGCATGCAGAAGGAAGGCGCGTTCTGCCTGATCGGTCCGCGCCCCGAACCGGGCGAGCCGGTGTTGATCGCTGAGGGCTACGCAACCGGCGTCAGCCTGTATATGGCGACGGGCTGCGCGGTGGCTATCGCCTTCGATGCCGGCAACCTGCTGCCGGTCGGCAAGGCGATGCAGACCGAGTACCCGTCGCGGCCGCTGATCTTTTGCGGCGATGACGACTGGAAGACCACCCGCCCGGACGGATCGCCTTGGAATCCGGGCGCTCAGGCTGCGGAGAACGCCGCCACGATCCTTGGCGGCCAGTTCGTACTCCCTCGCTTTGGCAGCGAGCGGGAGGAGGGCTGGACTGACTTCAACGACCTGCACTGTGCCGAGGGGCTGGAAGTGGTACGCGCCCAGGTCATGGCGGTGGTCCGGCCACCGGCTGAGGGGGGCTGGCGTGACTGCCTTCTGCGGATCAAGGGCGGCGGCCTGGCAGCGCACATGGTGAACATCAGCCTCATCCTTCAGAACGACGAACGATGGCAAGGCGTGCTCGGCTATGACGAGTTCAGCGCCAAGACCATGAAGCTGCGGACGCCGCCCTATGGCGGTGGTACGGGGGAGTGGACAGATCTGGACGACATGCTGGCGTGCGAGTGGTTGGCCCAGCAATACGGGCTGCTGACGAAGGTGCCGCCCGTGCTTGAGGCGGTGTCGGTGGTGGCCAGCAAGAACAGCTTTCACCCGGTGCGGGCGTACCTTGAGGGCCTGGAGTGGGACGGTACGCCGCGGATCGAGCATTGGCTGAACAGGGCCTTGGGCGTGGAGGAGACCCCGTACTCGATGAAGGCCGGCAAGCGCTGGCTGATCGGCGCTGTTGCGCGTGTTATGCGCCCAGGCTGCAAAATGGATACGGTGCTGATCCTCGAAGGGTTGCAGGGCGAAGGCAAGTCGACCGCCATGTCGGTGCTGGGCGGCGAGTGGTTCATGGATACCCCGTTCGTGCTCGGTGACAAAGAGACGTTCCAGATGTTGCGCGGCAAGTGGATCAGCGAGTTGGGCGAGTTGGATGCGTTCAACAAGGCCGACAGCACGAAGGCAAAGCAGTTCTTTTCGGCCTCGGTCGATACCTTCCGCGAGAGCTACGGCCGCAGAACCCGCGATGTGCCACGACAGTGTGTTTTCGTGGGTACGACCAACCAGGACGAGTACCTGAAAGACACCACCGGCAACCGTCGATACTGGCCGGTCCTCTGCACGAAGGTGGATCTGGACCTGCTGCGCGAGATCCGGGACCAGCTATGGGCAGAAGCGCTGTTCTGCTACCGCGCCGGGGATCAGTGGTGGGTCTCGCGTGAAGAGCGCGCGCTGTTCGAGGAGGAGCAGGACAAGCGCTACACGGTCGATGCCTGGGAACACAAGCTGATCGGTTGGCTGGAGGGGTACGTCGGCGAGACCGTTACCAGTGCTGACCTGCTGGGGGACGCGCTCAACCTCGACTTCGGGCATTGGGGCAAGCCGGAGCAGATGCGAGTTGGCCATATCATGCACCGTCTGGGCTGGCGGCGCAGACGCCTGCCCGCATCCGGCAAGTCGCCGGTGCGGCCGTGGGGCTATGAGCGGCCGCCGTCGTGGAAGGGGCGGCCAACGCAGAAGGAGGCCGCATTTTGATCAAGCCGATTGACGAGATGCTACGGACCTGGGCCGCCGAGTTGCACCCACCGAACGGCGTAGGTTCAGCCGGCAACGCTAGCGGCGGGAGCAATGTGATTGCTATGCTGATGGCGACCAGGGGAAACCTGACTCGCTCCACAGCGGGGGCTCGCTGTCCCCTGGATCGCACGGCGGACATTGAGCTGATCGTGAACAAGCACCTTCCGCCGCCCATCGAGCGGGTGGTGCGGTTGCATTACACGGATTACGACATGTCGGACCCGATGAAATGGGCAGCATGCGGATGTGGCAAACGCCAGTATTACCGCAGGCTCGACCTGGCCCACGCGGCCATCGCTGAAATCCTGCTGCGGCGGGCGGCCTGACTTGGCCTGGCGCTGTCCCACCGTCCTACTCTGTCCCGCTTCGTTTTTCGAGGCGGGACAGCGCAAAGCCCCGTCGCTGCTGGGGCTGTCCCACTGTCCCACCTTTCACACACCCGCCCGCACATAGGCGCGCATCGCGCGCACGCGCGCAGCGTGCGCTCTTATTATTCTCTTATATGCGTAAAAAGTAGTGGGACAAGTGGGACAGTAGGACAACGCCATATAAAACAATGGGTTATCTGTCCCACCTGCTGACCCACCTACTGACCAGTAGGACAGCGCCAGAGGCGCTTGATAACCGTAGGCAGATATTCACCGAGTATTCGCCAGGGATTGCCAAGGCGTTCATGGGATATTCGCAGGGTGGCAATGAAACGGGGTTGTTGCCATGACACTTTGGGGGTAAAAAGTAGGCACTCTCGTAGAGGTGCGCCACTGAGGCACACGCTCCACATCATCGGAACCCGGCCATCGCGCCGGGTTTTTTATTGGCTCGATTTCGGCGCCTCTGGCCTCCCTGGCGGGGTGTCGGGTCCAGGGACGGGCCGCCTACTCAGACCGAGGTGAACATGGCGACAGAGAACGACGTTCAGCAGACGCTGAGCGATATCCCGACCTGGCTGTTCGTGCTGGTGTCGATGGCCGGCCTGTCCGGGGAGCTGTGGCGCGCCGAGGCGGCAGGACTGACGGTCAGCGATCTGCTGAAACGTGTCCTGCTGCGCTCGGGGGCCTCGGTGGTGTTCGGCCTGGCCTCGGTGTTGCTCGCCACGGCGAGCGGTGCGGGGCTGCCGGTTGCCGCCGCGCTCGGTAGCGTGGTCGCGTGCCTCGGCGCCGATGTGACCTCGGGGTTCTACACGCGCTGGCTTGCCCGGCGCGCCGGGATGCCGCCGGCCGGCGATGAGCAGCGGGGCGGGCCGGCCAGCCCCCCCTGAAATCCCGATTTTTTGGGTCCTTCCCCGGTCCCCGGCCCTATACGGGTACGCGGACTCGCGTTTTCCCTCTAGCTGTGATTTCTACAGGAATGTCCGTCTTTTCAAGGGGTTAGCATGGGTCGCAGAGTGACGAAAGCCGACCTGGCCGAGATCGTCGGGCGCGACGAACGCACCTTGAGCCGGTGGCAGCGTGAGGGAATGCCGGTGGTGTCGGTCGGGCTCGGTCGCGGGAACGAGAACGAGTACGACACCGAAGAGGTGATCGGCTGGCTGGTGCAGGTCGCCTCCCTCAACGGCAAGAAAGAATCGGTACGGGACCGCCTGGACAGGCTGCGCGCCGACCGCGAGGAGATCGCCCTGGCCCGCGATGTGGGCGAGGTGGCGTTGGTGGCCGATATGGCGACCGCATACGAAGCGATGATCACTGCGGCCAAGGTCGAGTTGCTCAACACCTACCCCGACGCGCTGGCAGCGTCGCTATCGGCCCGCTATGGCATTGAGATCGACGAAAGCCTGATTCGCGAACCGATGGAAGAGACCCTAAGGAAACTGGCCGAGTATGAACCGGATGACGCCCCGTCAGACGGGGATACTGACTACGCGCTCCCTGAAGAGGGCTTTGAAGAAGACGGCGATTAACGCCGTTCGCCGTATGGCCCGCAAGTGGTCTCCGCCGCCGCGGATGAGCATTGCCGAGTGGGCGCGGAAGTACCGTTGGCTGTCTCCCGAAGAGGCGGCGAAGCCTGGTCCCTATCGGTTCGAGGTGACCCCCCATCTGGTGTGGCCGGGTGGTCCTCTGGAGGCCCTGGACGATCCGAATGTGACCGAGGTAGTCGGGCGCAAGTCGGCCCAGGTCGCATGGACCTCCGGCGTGCTGGGTAACGCCCTCGGCAAATGGATCGATCTGGACCCCTCGCCGATCCTGATCCTGTTTCCGAAGGCCGAAGCTGCGAAGCAGTATGTGGCCGAGAAACTGGAGCCGATGGTGGAGGCCACGCCTCGGCTGCGCAAGAAGATCGATCTTCGAAGCCGCAAGCTCCAACAGCGGCAAGATTTCAAGCGCTTCCCCGGTGGCTTCCTGAAGCTGGTCGGCTCCAACAGCCCCTCCAGCGTGAAGTCAACGCCGGTACCCCGTGTCGGCGTCGAGGAGCCCGACGACTGCAACCTGAACCTGAGGGGGCAGGGCGATAGCATCAAGCTGGCCAAGGAGCGGCTGAAGACCTACCGACGATCCAAAGTGATCATCGGCGGCACGCCGACGCTAAAGGGGCTGTCGGCCATCGATGCCGAGTACGAGCTGTCGGATAAGCGCATTGCCATGGTTCCATGCCACGACTGCGGCCAGGAACACGAACTGAGCTTCGATCACCTGCACTGCCCGGAGGATCCGACGCAGTATCACGAAGTGTACGGGCACAAGCGCCCCGAGCTGGCCTACTACGCCTGTCCGCACTGCGGGTCGGTGTGGGACGACGCGCAGAAGAACGCGAACCTACAGCATGGCCGCTGGGTGGCGACGGCTGAGTTCCGCGGTATAGCCGGCTACGACATGAACGAGCTGATCGCGACGTTCTACGGCTCACGCTTCGCGGTGCTGATGGAGAAGTGGCTACAGGCCGAGCATGCCGCCGCCCAGGGCAACATCGGCCCCATGATCGCGTTCGTGAACAGCTCGAAGGGTGAGAGCTACGAGTTCAAGAGCAATGCGCCTGGGATCGAGGAGCTGGTGAAGCGCGCCGAGGCTTACGGCGAATGGACGGCACCGGCTGGCGTGCTGCTGGCTACCGCAGGGGTGGACGTACAAGGCGACCGCCTGGCGGTGATTGTCGTCGGTTGGGGGCGTGGGGAGGAGTCCTGGCGCCTGTTCTGGAACGAGCTGCGCGGCAATCCGGCCGACCCCAGCGATGGGGTCTGGTCTGAACTGGATGCGCTGCTGGCAAAGCCGCTCCCGATGGAGGGCGGCGGCGAGCTGGCTATATCGGCGGTGAGCATCGACAGCTCTGACGGGAACACCAACCACGCCGTCTACGCATACGTCCGGGACCGCCAGCGCTTCAACATCATGGCGATCAAGGGGGCCTCCCGCGATAGCCTGGAGAAAGAGATTTTCTCCCGGCCGTCTGCCTCAGTGGATACCGCCCGCGACAACACCAAGGCCGCGAAGTACGGCCTGCGGGTGTACATCGTCGGCACGCACAAGGCCAAGACCCTGCTCGACTCCCGCGTGCGCCTGGTGGGTGCTGGGGCGGGGCGGATGCACTGGTACAGCGATATCCGCCAGGACTACTTCGAGCAGTTCACAAACGAGGTGTTGGCGCCGCACCCGCGGATTCCCACAAAGATGATTTGGCAGAAGAAAGCCGGTCGGCGTAACGAGGCGCTGGATTGCGAGGTGTATGCCCTGCATGCCGCGCGCAGCCTGAAAACCCACCTTCTGCGGGATGACGAATGGGATGCCCTGGAGCGCCAGGTGCGGCAACCCACATTGTTCAGTGGCGACCAGCCCGTGGCACCAATGCCCAAGCGGGCGGTGCCGCGCGGTCGCGGTACACGCAGCCGGGTCGGCTGACTGAGGGAAATCATGACCACAGCGAAACAGCGCCTGGAGGAAGTCCGGGCGGCGATATCTGACGTCCTGTCAAAGGGGCAGCGCCTGAAGCGTGGCGAGCGCGAGGTCTACAAAGCCGAGCTGGCGTCTCTGCGAATGCTTGAACAACAGTACGCCGCAGCCGCCGCTCAGGAAGAGGCCGCCCAGCACGGGCGGGGTCGTAACCGCGTTTACTACCTGAAGATTTGACCATGGGCTTTTTCCGACGCTCACCCGAGCAACAACTGATGCGCGAAGCCCTCCGTCTGGCCAAGGCGGCGGCCCGTCCCTCGGCGCCGATGGCGCAGGGGGGCGGCGGTGGCACGGAAACGCGCTGGCGGGGAGCTTCACGCATGCTCCGCAGTATGGCCAGTTGGATCCCTGGCCTGGGCAGTCCTCGTCGAGACCTGAACCGCGGCGAGCGCAATATGCTGATCGCCCGTTCTCGGGATGCCCTGCGTAACCACCTGATCGCGCGGGCTGTCGTGATGCGCCTGCGCACGAACGTGGTCGGTACGGGGCTGGTCTGTCGGGCGCAGGTCGACCACCAGGCGCTCGGGATCTCCGGTGAAGAAGCGGAGCGGCTGAATGCGCAACTGGACTGGATCTGGAACCACTACGCCGACAGCCCAGCCGAGTGCGATGCCGAGGCGACGTTGAACCACTACCAGCTCCAGGCGCTGACCCTGGTGTCGTCGCTGGTCGGCGGCGATGTGCTGGTGGCAACGCCCTTCGAGGAGCGGCCCGGCTGCATCTTCGGCACGCGCCTGCAATTGATCGAGGCCGAGCGCGTTTGCAATCCGGGGTACGGCCTGGATAGCGCAGGGCTGGTCGATGGCATCGAGTCCAACGGACTCGGCGCGCCGGTTGCCTATCACGTCTGCTCGGGCTACCCGAACGACCTGCCGACTGCCGGGCCGCTAACCTGGCAGCGTCTACCGGCATTCGGTGCGCAGACCGGACGGCGCCGGGTGTTGCACGTCATGTCGGACAAGGAACGGCCCGGCCAGAAGCGCGGTGCGCCGTATCTGGCGCCGGTGCTGGAGCCGTTGCAGAAGCTGGAGCGCTACAGCAGCGCCGAGCTTATGGCGGCGGTGATCTCGGCAATGTTCACCGTGTTCATCAAGAAGGGCTCCGACTACAACAACGCCGGCGGCCTGCCGATGACGGGCCTGGTGAACGGTGGTGGTAGTGCCTCCACCGACGACGAAGCACCGGCCCTGGAGCTGGGCGAGGGGGCGGTGGTTGACCTGGGCGAGGGCGAAGAGCCTGTTGTCGCCAACCCCGCCCGGCCGAATGCGCAGTTCGATCCGTTCTTTATGGCGGTCGTCAAGGAGATAGGCGCCGCCCTGGAGATCCCCGCGGACGAGGTGCTTTTGCACTACAGCACCAGCTACAGCGCCGCGCGGGCCGCCATGCTGCAAGCCTGGCGATTCTACAGTCTGCGCCGCTGGTGGCTGACCTGCGACTTCTGCCAACCGAGCCGGGAGCTGGTGATTGACGAAGCGGTGGCGCGCGGCCTGATCGACCTGCCCGGCTATCACGATCCGATCAAGCGGCGTGCGTACTGCCAGGCGCTATGGATTGGGCCGGCGCGTGGCGCCATCGACGAGCTGAAGGAGGCGAACGCCGCCGGTAAGCGCATCGAGTACGGCCTGTCGAACGAGACCCTGGAGACTGCGGCGATGACTGGCGAGCCCTGGCAGCAGGTGTTCAACCAGCGCTTGCGGGAGATCGAGCAGCGCCGCGCCAACAACCTGTACACGCTGCCGAAGGGCCGCGAAACCGAGGCGCCGCCGGTGCCCGGTCCCCACGACGAGGAATAACCATGCGCGCATTCGAGCTGGCTGCATCGCAGCCTTGGCTAATGCTGCCCGAGCATCTGGAGAACCTGCTGGCCATCGCTGAGCGAATGGGTGACCCCCAAGCGCTGGTGACCCGCGAAGGCGAGCGCTTGAACAAGGCCCGCACGGTGACTGTTCGCAACGGCGTGGCCATCGTGCCTGTGATCGGCCCCATCTTCCGTTACGCGAACCTGTTTACCGAGATCAGCGGAGCCACCAGCACCCAGGTGCTGGCCACGGACATTCAGCGGGCGCTCGACGACCCGGCAGTCCGCAGCATCGTACTGAACATCGATAGCCCGGGCGGTGTGGCATCTGGCATCAACGAGCTGGCCGAGCTGGTGTACGAGGGGCGCAATCGCAAGCGGATCGTTACCTATGCCGGGGGCTACCTGGCTAGCGCTGCGTACTGGATCGGAAGTGCTGCCGAGGAAATCGTTGTCGACGAGACGGCGATGGCCGGGAGTATCGGCGTCATCGTTGAGGCGGTGGTTCAGCCCGATGGACCAGACAAGCCGAAGCGCTACCAGGTGGTCAGTCGCAACGCCCCGAACAAGCGGCCTGACGTCACCACCGAAGAAGGGCGCAAGAAGATCGGCGAGACCGTCGATGCCCTGGCTGAAGTCTTCGAGAACAAGGTGGCCCGCAATCTCGGCGTGGCTGCTGAACGTATCCCGGAAATGGGTGACTACGGCGGCCTTCTGGTCGGCGCCGCGGCGGTGAAAGCCGGCCTCGCGCACCGACTTGGCAGCCTGGAAGCCCTGATCACTGAACTGGCCAAACCGGCCGCAACCCAACCGAGGAAAGCAAGTATGAAAGTCGTGAAGACCACGGCAGAGCTGCGCGAGGCGCTGGCCAGCGGCATCGACCCGAACACCATCGAAGTGGCCAGTGCCGGCGCCGAGGAGATCCAGGCGGCCCGTACCGACGCGGCTGTCGCTGAGCGCAAGCGTATTCAGGGCATCAGCGCACTGGCCAGCAAGGGCTTCGAGAAGGAGGTGGCTGCTGCCATCGAAGCCGGTACCAGTGTCGAAGCGACCGCCCTGCAACTGCTCCAGGCGGCCTCTGATCGCGGCATTACCCTCGCCGGAATCGTTGCCGACTCCACCGGGGCCTCGGCCTCCACGCCGGCTGGCGACGACGCGGCCAGCAAGGAGCGTGGCGCTGCGGTATCCGCCATCGTGACCGGTGCCAAGCGCCGCTAAAAGGAGATCCGCCATGTACGAAGTTCAACGCAATACCTACGTCCCGGACCAATTGGCGGCCGGTGATTTCCCCATTGCCACCGGCTCCGGTGTGATCGCTGCCGGCCAGGTACTCAAGCGCGGCGCGGTGCTGGGCCGGGTCACTGCTTCGAAGGAGTACAAGCTGTCGGTTGCCGCCGCCGACGATGGCTCCCAGGCGCCGAGCGCGGTTCTGCTGGAGGCCGTCGATACCTCGGCAGGTGCCAAGGTCGCGCCGCTGCAACTGACCGGCGATGTGCGTTTCGGCGCGCTCACCGTAGGCGAGGGCCACGGGCGTGACAGCCTGGTCGATGCTCTGCGCCCGTTCTGCCTCTTCGTTCGCTGATAGGAGTTCAACCAGATGACCGATATTTTCGACTGCCGCACGATGCTCGATGCGGTGGAGCAGATGGTGCGGCCGCGTACCTTCCTGCGTGACCTGTTCTTCAATGGCGCCAACCCGGTGACCTTTGGTACCACTGCGGTGGATATCGATATCGTGAAGGGCACCCGCAAGATGGCTCCGTTCGTGCATCCCCGCCTACCGGGGAGCCTGTCGCTGCGCTCCGGCTACCGGAGCACCACCTACAAGCCGCCGTACATCCAGCCCAAGCGTGAGACCACCGCGGAGCTGATCCTGAAACGTTCGCCTGGCGAAAACCCGTTCGCTACCAAGTCCGCGCTCCAGCGGGCCGGCGAGCAATTGGGCAAGGATCTGGCGGATCTCGACGACGAGATTACCCGTCGTGAAGAGTGGATGTGTGCCCAGGCGCTTACTACCGGCAGCATCAATGTGAAGGGCGAGGGCGTCGATGATGTTATCGACTTCCAGATGGAAGATACCCACAAGGTGACGCTGGCCACCGGCAAGTGGGGGGCCAGTGGCGCCGACCCGATTGGCAATCTGCGGACTTGGAAGCGCCGCATTGCCAAGGATTCCGGGCGCACAGCGAACGTGTCGGTGTTCAGCGGCGAGGCCCTGGATGCGTTCCAGAACGACGAAAGCGTCATGAAAAAGCTGAATACCCGTCGCGTCGACCTGGGCATGATCAACCCCGAGGAACTGCCTGATGGCGTTACGTACCTCGGCTATCTCAACGATCCGGGGTTGGATCTCTACGGCTACGATGAGTGGTTCGTGCCCGACGATGGCGACGAGGAGGAGCAGCCGATGATCTCGGCGGGTGGCATCATCCTGGGCTCGACCAACACCCGTAACGCGATGTTGTACGGGGCGATTCAGGATCTCGACGCCATCGAGAGTGGCCTGGTCGAGGCGTCGCGCTTCCCGAAGAGCTGGACGACCAAGGAGCCGAGCGTGCGCTGGGTGAAGCTCCAGGCTGCTGCGCTGTCCGGCCTGCTGGAGCCGGATGCCTTCCTGTTCGCGAAGGTGGTGTGACATGGCCGCCGCAAAGTCGAAGTACATCGTCATTAAGGGGTGCGTGCAGGACGGGCGCGATATCTATCGGATGGGCGAGCCCTACGAACCGGCCAGCACGGAGCTGCGGGAGGAGTTGCTGGCTGCGGGCGTTATCGGTCTGGCCAAGGACCACGCCCAGGCGCAGAGCGGCGAGGACGGCGAATAGCCATGCGCTTTCATGAGCGATTCGCTGATCTCGATGCGCTGCTGTTCGATGAGCTGGGCGACCCTGCCCATTTCGAAGGGCGGGCAGAGCCTGTGCTGGGGGAGTTTACCGCCCCATGGCAGGCTCCGCGCATGGGTACCGCGCCGCTTCCATTGCGTGAGCCGCGGTTCACCGTTCTGGCCAGCGATGCGGCGAGCGTGGAGGTCGGGCAGGGAATCGTCGTGGATCTCCCTCCGCCAGACGGCGGCGCCTATATCGTCGTGCGGCGGGAGCCTGATGGCACTGGCTTAGTCGCGTTGCTGCTGAGGAGGGACTGATGGCTATCGGTACCACCCATCGGGTGACCGCGCGAGGCGGTACGCTGAACGTCCAGCCGAAGGCCGCCGATATGGCGGCCTTCTCGACTCTGGCGGCGGCGTACCCGAAGGCGGCTATGAACGCGCAGCGCCGGGCGATCAACAAGACGCTCGGTTGGCTGCGGACGCATATCGCCAGGGCGGTCGGCCAGAAGGAGCGCATAGCGGTTCGGGCAGTGCGGCAGCGGCTGATCGCGTATCCGGTGCGTGGCTCGGGTAGCCAGGGCAAGCTCTGGTTTGGCATCAACCCCATCGAGGCCAGCCGAATCGGCCGGCCTCGTCAGGGAAAGGCGGGGGTGACGGTGGCCGGGCGAACCTATCGCGGGGCCTTCTATGCCCGTGTGTACGGGGGCGAGCCAGATATCTGGATTCGAACGGCCAGCCCGCACTTCGACCCGAGCGATTACCCGGCCAGCGACGTTCGATCGATGGCCTACGGTCGCCGCGGTTCGATGGACGCGGACATGTACGGCCGCTTTCCCTTGGCCAAGGCAAAGGTGCTGCTGGACGACGTGCGTCCGCTGTTCGATGCCTGGGCCAAGCGGGCCGACCAGAAACTGCTTGAGTTCGCCCAGCGCGAACTTGCCTACGAACTGCACAAGCTGACCAAGGGAGGCGCGCGTGGCTGACTTCGTGCTGCTCGACTTCTACCGAGCGATTGAGGCAGAGCTGAACGCATCGCTCGCCGGTATGCGCTCTATCGCGTTCGATACGCAGATCGAGGACCGGATGCCAGCGCCGTGCATCCTGTTGGAGGTGTCGGAGTTCGAGCCGAGCCAGGATCCCGACCAGGGCACGGGCGAGGTGGGACTGACCTTGCATGTGCAAGCCCGGATCGTCGTAGGCCGGGAGCGCGCGGAGAACCGCACCAAGGCCCTACAACTGGCAACCCAGCTTGCCCATCTGCTGCGGGACCAGACATGGGATCTGGACGATGTTTCGCAAGCCGAGTTCGTCCAGGCCGGCGAGGACTACACGAAGCCTGAGCTGGACGCCTTCTGTGTCTGGCTGGTGGAGTGGACGCAAACGGTCTATGTAGGGGCCGAGGAGTGGCCCTGGAAGGACGAGTCTGGCGAGGAGCTGCTGTTCGGCATCGATCCCGACACTGGTCCCGGTCATGAGGGGGACTACTTCGCGCCCGAGGATATCCCGCTATGAGCTACGCGACAGCGGAACATGACCGCATGATTGCGGCGATGATCAAGCCGTGCGTGGTTGCTGCGGTGGATCTCGCGGCCGCTCGGGTGCGCGTGCAGGCAGGGGCTTGGATCAGTGGCTGGGTGCGCTGGCATAGCCTGGCCGCCGGCACGGCGCGGCACTGGCGAGCGCCGAGCCTCGGTGAGCAGGGTGCGCTGATCAGCCCTAGCGGCGTAGCCGACATGGGAACGTTCATTCCCGGCCTGTACGGCGTCGCCGGCGACCAGCCCGACAACCGCGAAAACGTGGAGGTCTGGCGGTTTCCCGATGGCGGCTCCCTGGTCTACGACTGGCAGGCGAAGAGCTACGCGGTGACCCTCCCGGCAGGTACCTGCACGACGACCGTTGGCGGCGCCTCGGTCACCGTCACCCCGGGTCAGGTAGTCGTCCAGGCCGGCGAGATCCTGCTGGCTGGCAAGGTCACGGTGGCCGGCACGCTGCACGTCACCGGCAATATCACCAGCGGCGGCTCGATCATGGACACCACCGGCAACAGCAACCATCACACACACTGAACATAACCCAACGCTGAGCCCGCCTTGTGCGGGCTTTGTCGTTTCTGGAGGGGCCAATGGCCAAAGCCAAGACTGAAGAAGCGGAAGCCGTCCAGGCGCCGGTTCAAGATCATCCGACGCCCGAGTTGCCGGTGACGTTCATCGATCAGGCCTACCGACAGCGCACCCTGATCATGCCCGGCGGCGTGACGGTGCAGGTGCGCAATAGCGAGGTCGTCGCCGACACCGAAGAGGTGTTCGAGTGGTTAGTGGCTCGCGCGGAATTCGTTCGTAAGTAGGGGTGATCGATGATTGGGCTGGATCGACGGACCGGGCAGCCGCTATCCGGCGTGGCCCACTTGAAACAATCCATCGAGGACATTCTGACTACCCCGTTGGGCACCCGGCGCATGCGCCCGGAGTACGGCAGTAAGTTGCGGCGCCTGGTCGATCTGCCGGTGAACGACGGTTGGAAGAGTGCCGTGCAAGCCGAGGTCGCGCGGGCGCTTGGCCGGTGGGAACCTCGGCTGCGCCTGGAGCGTGTCCGGGTGGTGGCGGTCATGGGTGGGCGGATCGATCTGGAGTTGGCCGGGGTGTACCTGGGTGACTCCGTAATGCTGGAGGTCAGCGCATGAGTACCGTAGATCTGGCCTCACTGCCGGCGCCCGAAGTGCTGGAGCCGTTGGAGTTCGAGGCGGTTTATGCCGAGGAGCTGGCGGATTTCAGGGCTTACATGGGCGACCAGTGGAACGCTGCGCTGGAAAGTGACCCGGTGGTGAAGCTGCTCGAACAGGCAGCTTATCGTCGAATGCAGAACCGCGCTCGGGTGAACTCGGCGGCCAAGGCGTTGTTGCTGGCCTATGCCGAGGGTAGCGACCTTGACCAGTTGGCGGCGAACGTCAAGCTACAGCGCCTGGTGATACGGGAGGCCGACGAGTCGGCGGTTCCGCCGACCGAGCGGGTGATGGAGGACGACGCCGCGTTGCGGGAGCGCGTACAGCTAGCCTATGAAGGCCTGACCACCGCAGGGCCTCGGTCCAGCTACATCCTGCACGCGCGCAGTGCGTCGGCCCTGGTCGGGGACGCGACGGCCGAAAGCCCCAGGCCGGCGGAGGTGGTGGTTACCGTGTTGCACGTCGAAGGGCAGGGGGTCGCCGATCAGGCGTTGCTCGATACCGTCTATGCCCGACTGAGTGATGAGGATATCCGGCCGGTCGGCGACCGGCTGACGGTGCAGAGCGCCGAGGTGCTGCCGTACAGCATCGATGCGGTGGTGTACATGGAGGGCGTCGGGTCGGAGAACGAGGCGATTCTTGCCGAGTGCCAGCGTCGGATAAACGCCTGGATCAATCCGCGCCGTCGCCTGGGTGTCGAGGTGTCCCGGTCGGCGATTGACGCCCAATTGCATATCACCGGCGTTCGCAAGGTGGTGTTGAACGGTTGGGTCGATATCGTGCCGACCAAGGCTCAGGCGGCCTACTGCACGTCCGTGAAGGTCGTACAGGGGGACGCATGAGTCAGCTACCGAGCAACGCGACCGATCTGGAGCGCGCCCTGGAGTTCGCGACGGACGAAGAAACGGACGTGCCTCTGCGGCTGCTGGTCAACCCCGATACCTGCCCGGAACACATCCTGCCGTGGCTGGCCTGGGCCTGGTCAGTGGATCGCTGGGACAACGAATGGTCGGTGCCGACAAAGCGGGCAGCAATCCGCTCTGCCTTCGAGATCCACGCGAGGAAAGGCACTATCGGCGCGCTACGTCGGGTGGTCGAGCCAATTGGCTACCTGTTGACGGTGACCGAGTGGTGGCAGACCGACCCGCCCGGCGAGCCCGGCACGTTCTCCATCGAGGTTGGCGTGAGCAGCGGCGGTATCACTGAAACCACCTATCGCGAGGTGGAGCGCCTGCTGGATGACGCGCGGCCGGTCAGTCGCCATATCGTCGGGCTCGACATTCGCTTCGAGCCCAAGCTTCAGGTCTTCACTGCGGTTGTAGAAACCGATGGTGACATCTTGGATGTATTCCCGAGGTTCATTCCATGAGCAAGCAATACGGGGGCTTCCTTACCGACAAGGGGGCTGCCAAGCAAATCGAGGCGGCGGCTGGCGGGCTGCGGCGTGACATTACCCATATGTTGATTGGTGATGGAGGAGGTGCGCCCGGGGAGACTCCTGATCCGGTCCCTAGTCCGTCGCAAACCGCGCTTATCCGACAGCGCTACCGGGTCAAACTAAACCGGTTGGTAGCGGCCGAGGATAGTCCTAGCGTGCTAGTGGCCGAAGCCATTCTGCCGCAGGAAGTGGGGGGCTGGTGGATGCGCGAGCTGGGACTGGAGGATTCCGATGGCGACCTGATCGCTGTAGCGGATTGTGCGCCTAGCTACAAGCCGTTGGTCAGCGAGGGGGCGGGGCGAACCCAGACCGTCCGGTTGCATATCGCAGTCAGCCACGCAGAAATCGTTAACCTTCTGATCGATCCCAATGTAGTTACCGCGACGGTGGCAGATCTGAATAAGGCCCTGTTGGAGGTTCGGGCGATCAATGATGCCACTGGGCAGATGACGCTAGAGCAGGGCGGCGGTATTACACTGCCTTTATCCTTGAGTCCGACGGGGGTTGCTCCTGGTACCTACCGCAGCCTCACTGTTGACGCGAAGGGCCGAGCAACCAGTGGCAGCAATCCTACTACCCTGGGTGGCTATGGCATCACCGATGCTCTGGCGAAGAGTGAGGCGGTGGAAGAGCCAACACCGCACAAGCTGCTACGGCTCAATGGCGCGGGCCAACTGCCGGCGTCGATTACCGGTAATGCAGCGAGCGCTACGAAGCTGACGTCGGAGCGGGTTCTTGCGTGTAGCGGTGCTGCAACAGGCAGCGCAGTATTCGATGGAACACGGGACGTTTCCATCGCGCTGACCCTCGCAGATAGCGGAGTGGTGCCCGGTGTCTATCCCAAGGTGACAATCAACGCCAAAGGTTTGGTGACAGCAGGTGCATCGTTGTCCGCCGCTGATATCCCAAGTTTGGATTGGAGCAAGATCAACAGCGGCAAGCCCAATACGCTGGGTGGCTATGGCATCACCGATGCCCTGGCGAAGAGTGAGGCGGTGGAAGAGCCAACACCGCACAAGCTGCTACGGCTCAATGGCGCGGGCCAACTGCCGGCGTCAATTACCGGTAATGCAGCGAGTGCTACGAAGCTGACGTCGGAGCGGATTCTTGCGTGTAGCGGTGCTGCAACAGGCAGCGCAGTATTCGATGGAACACGGGACATTTCCATCGCGCTGACCCTCGCAGATAGCGGAGTGGTGCCCGGTGTCTATCCCAAGGTGACAATCAACGCCAAAGGTTTGGTGACAGCAGGTGCATCGTTGTCCGCCGCTGATATCCCAAGTTTGGATTGGAGCAAGATCAACAGCGGCAAGCCCACTACGTTGGCGGGCTACGGGATTACCGATGCGCTGAACGCAGGATTCAACAGTCAGAGTCCAATTTTCTATTCGGCGGTGGCAGGCGATGGGCTCGCGCAAGCCGCCATCCAAATTCGTGAAGCCGAATTGATTGGCGCGAACGGGCGAATTTACAAATATGCGCCGCGACTCTGGTTTCACTGGAGCGGCGTATACGCGGGCGACCTCGGGATGAACGATGTTGGAAATCTGCTTTGGCGCGGGAGTCCAATCTACACTGCGGCGAATCTGGATCTCTCGGTGTATGCCCGTGTCTCGCATACGCACGATGCTAGCCAAATCACTTCAGGGATTCTCCCGGTACATTTGGGGGGAACGGGCGCGAATAACTCCACGGGGGCAAGGGAGAGTCTTGGAGCCGGTGTACCTTCGACCGCGTGGCTCTATTCCACCGGCTGGTGGCGGGATAACGACACTGGATTTATCCGCCAGTGGGGGCGCGTGACGGTAGCGGGTGACGGGACGGCGACTATCACGTTTCCGATTCCTTTCCCGAACGAATGCCTAGGCGGTTTCGCGGGTCAGACCGCCTATTTCCATCCGGGCACCGACGCGAGCACCGCGTTCTATGGACAGACAACGACAGGGGCGACCCTCGAAAATAGCTATCAACTCCAATCCGTATTGTTCTGGGAGGCATTCGGTCGATGAGTTCCAGTGACTATGTTTTCTCGCCGTCTGCGGTGGCGTTCTATCCCGTTTCGTTGCGGAAGGTCTACGAGGAAGGCAGCGGTTGGCCGCTCGATGCGGTGCCGATCAGTACAGCGCTCTATGAGCGGATATTGGCCGGGCAGGAGTCCGGTAAGCGAATTTCCGTCGATTCCTCTGGCCTTCCAATGTTGGTCGATCCTCCCCCGCCAGACGAGCAGCGGCTCGTCGCGCGGGCTCGTGCATGGCGCGACGCACAACTAATAGTGACCGATGGCCTAGTGGCGCGGCATCGCGACGAGCGCGAACTCGGCAAGCTGGCCACCTCCCTGTCGTCTGAACAGTTCCGCGAGGTAATGAGCTACCGCGAGGCCCTGCGCAATTGGCCGGACGACCCGGCATTCCCCGACCCCGCCTCCAGGCCGGCGCCGCCTGCCTGGCTGGCCGAAGAAGGCACCAACTAAACCCCGCCCTAGTGCGGGGTTTTTCATTCTAGGAGATCTACCAATGAGCTTTTTCCATGGCGTCACGGTAACGAATGTGGACGTGGGCGCGCGGACCATTGCTTTGCCCTCCAGCTCGATCATCGGTCTGTGTGACGTGTTTACTCCGGGAGCTGGAGCGACCGCCAAGCCGAACGTGCCGGTCCTGATCAGCAGCAAGAAGGAAGCGGCAGCGGCGTTCGGGATCGGTTCGCCGATCTACGCTGCGTGCGAGGCCATCTACATGCGCGCCCAAGCTGTCATCGTGGCGGTCGGTGTGGAAGCGGCGGGCACGCCCGAAGAGCAGGCCAGCGCGATCATCGGCGGCATCAACAGTACCGGCGAGCGTACCGGCCTGGAGGCGCTGCTGGACGGCAAATCGCGTTTCAACGCTCAGCCGCGGCTGTTGATTGCGCCTGGGCATTCCGCACGGCAGGCAGTGGCCAGTGCGATGGACGCCCTGGCCGGCCGCATGCGGGCAATCGCGATCATCGACGGCCCGGGCAAGGATGATGAGACCGCCATCGCCTACGCCGCGAACTTCGGCAGCAAGCGCCTGTACATGGTCGATCCGGGGGTGCAGGTCTGGAACACCGAGACCAGCAGCACCACCGACGCTCCGGCCTCGGCCTGGGTGGCGGGTCTGTTCGCCTGGACCGATGCTGAGTATGGATTCTGGGCCAGCCCCTCGAATAAGGAGTTCGTCGGGATCACGGGCACCACGCGGCCCATCGAGTATCTGGACGGCGACCCGACCTGCCGAGCCAACCTGCTGAACAATGCCAACATCACCACGATCATCCGCGATGACGGCTACCGCCTGTGGGGCAACCGCACCTTGTCTTCGGATGCGAAGTGGGCATTCGTCACCCGCGTGCGGACGATGGATATCGTGATGGACGCGATCCTGGCAGGGCACAAGTGGGCGGTCGACCGCTCGATCACCAAGACCTATGTGTCTGACGTGACCGAGGGGTTGGAGTCCTTCATGCGCGACCTGAAGAACCAGGGCGCGGTCATCAACTTCGAGGTCTACGCCGACCCCGACCTGAATACGGCCAGCCAGCTCTCCCAAGGCAAAGTGTATTGGAACATCCGATTCACCGACGTTCCGCCGGCCGAGAACCCCAATTTCCGCGTCGAAGTCACCGACCAGTGGCTGACCGAAGTCCTCGACGCAGCATAAGGAGCGCGCAATGGCAATGATTCCGCAGGTACTGACCAATACCAACCTGTTCATCGACGGTATCAGCTTCCAGGGCGATGTGCCGTCGTTGACCCTGCCCAAGGTCACCGTGAAGACCGACGAGTTCCGCGCCGGCGGCATGGATGGCTCCATCGACATGGACATGGGGCTTGAGCGCATGGAGTCGTCGTTCACCACCAACGGGGTGCGGCGCGAGGCGCTGAACTTCTTCGGCCTGGCCGATGGCACCGCGTTCCGTGGCGTCTTCCGCGGCGCCTTCAAGGCGCAGAAAGGCAAGGTAACGGCGGTAACCGCAACAATCCGCGGCACCCTCAAGGAGGTTGACCCGGGCGACTGGAAGGCCGGCGACAAGGCCGAATTCAAGTATTCGGTGGGTGTCACCTACTACAAGCTCGAAGTCGACGGCCGCGTGGTCTTCGAGATCGATCCCTTGGCGCCGTTGCGGGTTATCAACGGTGTCGATCAACTGGCTGAAACGCGCGCAGCGCTGGGCATTTAAGGAGTGAATATGAAAGAGAAAACCCCCGAGTGGTTGGAATTGCGTGCCACCGGCGCCACGGTCAGCTTGCGTTCCACGGCCGAGGTCAACGGCGTGAAGGTCGACAAGCTGACCCTTCGCGCGCCGACAGTCCGTGACATCCTGGCGTCGGAAGAGCAGGGCGCTGAGACAGAGGCACAGCGCGAGCTGGCCCTGTTCTCGACCCTGGCCGAGGTTGGCCGAAAGGATCTGGAGGGGCTGACCATGGTCGATTACCGGCGCTTGCAAACCGCCTACTTTCGCCTGGTGCAGGACGACGGGGTATAGCGTTCAGCACCACAAGCGCATGGCCAGGCGTCTGGCGGCGGAGTTCCATTTCTCCGTCGCCGATATCGAGGCTATGCCGTTGGCTCGCATGATCTGGTGGCTCAGTGACTGAGCCACTTTCAACCGACAGAGAATCCTATGGCGTCCAATCAACTCTCCCTCGGGCTGCTGATCGGCGGCGCCGTGAGCAGTTCGCTGAATGCAGCATTCCGCACCGTCGAGGGCAGTATCGACCAGCTCCAGGCCAAAGGTCGGGAGCTGGATCTGTTCAAGGCCCAGACCAAGGCGGCGTTGGAGTTGGGCAACACACAGCGCCGCAGCACCTTGCGGGCCTATGGCGAGCAGCAGAGGGTCGGCGCGGCGCTGGAGTCTCAGCATGCAGCAGCCACCGCCCGGCTGGCATCGCTCAATCGCGAGTTGGCTGCGGCGGATCAGGCTCGGACCCGGCGACTGGCTACGCAGTCGACGGAAATGGACCGCCTGCGCTACCTCCAGTGGCAGCTCGCACAAGAGGCCAACCGGCAAGCCGAGGGCGGCAACAAGGGGGAGGCGAAGCGGTTGCGGGGCCAGGCTCAGGCGGCGGCCGAACTGTACAAGCAACGCCAAGCCCAGGCGGCGGCCGACAACAAGGCCGACGCGGAAAAGGTCCGGGGGATTCAGCGCCGGATCGAGGTGGCACAGCGTGAAGCCCAGCAAGCCAAGCGCAGCCTGGCGGACCAGCAAACGGAAATGGGCCGGCTGCGTAACGTGCTGCGAGACAACGCCAGGGAGGCGGGGCGACTCGGCGATGCCTTCCGCCAGGCCGCCCGCGAGGCGCAGGGCATCAAGCTCCAAGCCAGCGGCATGGCTCGCCTGGAGGCCGGGAAGTCCGGTATGCGCTCGACGGTCGGCCAGGCGGTCGCCGGTACTGCCGCTCTGGCTGTGCCTACGAAGATCAGCGCGGACTACCAGGCAATCGTTCGGGATATCGCGATCAAGGCTGGGGTGGCCGGTTCCGCTGAAGAGCGGGATCTGTCGCGCACGGTCATTACCACTTCCCGCGACACCGGGATGGCGCGCAACGAAGTGGCCGATGTGATCAACCAATTGGTCAGCGCGGGCATGGATCTGGACGTGGCGTCGGGGTTCTCTCCGGTCGCGGCCAAGTTCGTGGTGGGGCAGGGCGCCGGCGGCGTGGATACCGCGAGGATGATGCAGGCGCTCCAGCAGAACGCGAAGATCTCCGATCCCAGGGTGATGGAGAAAGCGCTGGAGGCTATCGCCTTCCAGGGGCAGGCCGGCTCGTTCGAGGCCAGTGACATGGCCCGATGGTTTCCCCAACTGCTCGCGGAAATGGGCAAGTTGGAGATCTTCGGCATGGATGCCGTCACGCAACTGGGCTCGATGCTTCAGGTGCAAATGAAGACCGCCGGCGGTGCCGATGAGGCGGCCAACAACCTGAAGAACTGGATGGCCAAGATCGGCTCCAGCGATGTTGTGCGAGCCTACCAGAAGGCTGGCATCGACTATCAAGGCTCGCTCAATACTGGCTTGCAAAGCGGAATGTCGACGCTGGAAGCCAGCTTTGCATTGGCCCAGCAGTACATCCAGCGCACCGATCCAGCCAAGGCCAAGAAGATGGCCGAGGCAACCGCAGCCATCAGCAAGGAGGCGGACCCGGCCAAGGCCAGGGCGATGATGGAGGCCCTGGAGCAGACACTGCGCACCGGCGATATCTTCGCGGATATGCAAGTCAAGGCGGCTCTCACCGCCTACACGCAGAACAAGGCGCTGTACGAGTCGCTGAAGAGGGAATCGGCATCGGCCACAGGCATTCTGGACCAGAACCTGAGGGAGCGTCGGGAGGCCTCAGCCCAGCGCTGGGCTGAAGTCGCCCAGGCCGCGAACGAAGGGATGCGGGCGGTTGGTGACGCGATTCGTCCGATGACTGATGCGGCGGCCGACGCCTTGCGGCCATTGTTCCAGGGGCTTACTCGACTCACCGATGCGGCACCTGGGGTAACTGCCGGAGTCGTGGGCGTCGGTGCCGCGTTGGTCGTGCTCCGGGGGATAGTCAACGCCTGGAGGATTGGCCGTGGCCTGATGGATATTGCCCGGGGCCGCTCGATGATGGGCAATCCGAATATCGTTCAACGTGTGTTCGTGACCAACCCCGGCGCCGGCGGCTTGGGTGGTGATGTGGGCGGTGGTTCTGGTCGGCGTGGCCGGGCAGGTGGTGGTCGCAGTGGGCGCCTCGGCGCCGCAGGGCGCGGTGCCTGGGGTGTGCTCCGGGGCGCTGGGCGCTTCGCCAAAGGGGCGGGACCGCTGGCTCTTGTCGGTGCAGGCCTCCAGGCGGCCGACACCTTCGTGAACGCGGAGACGCGAGACGAAAAGGCCGAAGGCTACGGCGCGGCCCTGGGTGGCCTCGGTGGCACGCTCGCCGGCGCTGCGGCGGGAGCTGCGATTGGATCTGTCGTTCCGATCATTGGAACTGCGATTGGTGGCCTGATCGGCGGGATGATCGGTGCCTGGGGTGGTTCCGAGTTGGGGGCCGCCGGCGGCAAAGCGCTGTTCGGCAGCGGCGGCCTGTTCGGTGGGTCTCCACCGGCAGAGCCCGCGAAGCCCGCTGTTCCGCCTGTCACTGCGGTGGTGGCGGAGCCGGCGAAACCGGCGCCGGTGCCGGTGAAACAAGAGTTCAGTTTCTCGCCGAACATCAGTCTCACTGTCCAGGGGGATGCGAAAGATCCCCAGGCGTTGCTCCAGGCGATCATGCCAGAGCTTCGCCGGCAGCTCGCCGACTTTGCCGGGCAGATGCAGCGGGTGTCCCTGTTCGATGAGCCCAATGTGTAGGAGGGGGAATGCCGTATATCGAAATGATGGAATCCGGCCTGCGCCAAGTTGTGCGGGCCGGGGAGGAGGGGCGTAGGAGTGTCGACGGCATGTTGGCGCCCATCACGGGTGCGGTTTCCGATCTCACGGGCGCTGCCGATGAGCTGTCCACGCTGCCCGGCTTCCCGGCCGGGTTGGGCGACCGGGCGCTGCGACTGACTCGCAGCCTGGGCGTGGCACAGGCAAAGGTGGGTGGCGTCATGAATACCTACAGCAGTGCTGCCCGTGCGCTATCTGGGCTCGATCAGCGGTATGGAGCGTTGTCCGACGCCGTGTCGAAGGTTACCGGGCAGGTCGGGCGGCTCGCCGGCGTTGCCAGTCCCAAGCTGGCCAACATCATCCCGACCGGCTTGCGTTCGAGCATGACGCCGAGTGCGGCCGCCTCCAAGCCGTTTGCGCATCTGCTGGTCATGCAGCCGCGGGACGTGAACAGTAGCCCGTTCTACTTCAATCTCGACACGGCCGCGTTCGATGAACTGCGGAGACAGACGGCGTTTCGTTGGGCAGCTCAGGAACGACTTACCCGGCGGCCGGCGCAACAGGCGGTCGGGGAGGGGGAGGACAAGCTGACGTTGAAGGGGGCTGTCTTCGGTGTTCGGGTCGGCCTGGGGCAAATCGAGCAGCTACGTGAAATCGGGCGGCGCCAGGTGCCGCTCAGCCTGACCACGGGTTACGGCCAGGTGCTCGGCCTCTGGTGTCTGGCGAGTATCGAGGAGGAGCAGTCGGCCCTTGTTCAAGGCGGCGCCCCTCGCAAACAAGCATTTAGCCTGGAGTTTGTCCGCTATGGAGACGATCTGCAGAACGTCTGACGGGGATCTGCTGGACACGCTCTGCGTCCAGTATTACGGGCATCTGGTGGGGACTGTGGAGGCGGTCTACGACGCGAACCAGTGGCTCGCCGATGAGCCGCAGCCCTTCCGGGCCGGCCTGCTGATCGTCATGCCCGAGGTCGAGGTGCCGGTGACCGGCGAGGTGCAGTTGTGGGGCTGACCCTGGAGGATGAATGAAGCCGATATTTCGGGTGATCGCGGATAAGGCCGATATCACCGCGCGTATCAACGACCGGTTGTTGCTGCTGCGCACGGTCGACAAGCCGGGAATGGAGTCCGACGAGTTCGAGTTGCGCATTGACGACCGCGACGGTGCCGTGGTGTTGCCGGAGCGGGGGGCGTCGGTCGAGATCCAGATAGGCTATGACGGGCGCGGGCTGACCCGGATTGGCATCTACACCGTGGACGAGGTGGAGTTATCCGGCCCGCCGGATACCATCGTCATCCGCGGCAAGGCCAGCAGCATGCGCGGCAGCGGCAAGACGATCCGCGACGGAGGCTGGGAGGGGGTGACGCTCGCGCGGATAGTGGCGGACATTGCCGCACGCAACGGCTGGCAGAGCGAGTGCCCGGTGCAGACGGTGGTTCCGCGTGTCGACCAGATTGGCGAATCGGATTTTAACCTGATCACGCGGCTGGCCAGACAGTACGGCTGCACGGCCAAGGTGGCGGCGGACAAGTTGCTTGTACTGCCTCGCGAAGGCGGGGAGCGAGCATCCGGCGCGCCACTGACGACCGTCACGCTGACCCGGCCGGAGATCACCCGGTTTCAGTTTCGGTTCAGTGACCGGGCCACGCAGAAGGCGGTCAAGGCGGCGTATCAGGACAAGACGACTGGCAAGCTGGAGGTGGTCGAGCTGGCGAATGCAGAGGCTCCGGCCGGGCTTCCGCCCGTGCATACCGACCGCCACATTCATCCGAACAAGAGCGCCGCTGAGCAGGCCGCCAAGGCGCGGTTGGCTGCGTTCAACCGCTCCACGGCTGGGGTGCGCCTGGAAATGCCAGGGCGAACGGATCTCTTCGCGGAACGAACAATAGTCGTCGCCGGCATCAAGTCGGGAATCGATGGTTCCTACCTGGTGGAGTCGGTGGAACAGGTATTTACCCAGGCTGGCTGGAGCACGACGGTTGAGTGCAACGCCGGCAAGAAGGGCAAGGCCAAGGCCGCCGGCAAGAAGAAACAGAAAAAGCCACTTCAGGTAGTGGCCATCGGGAAAGCATCGTGAAGGGCCCGCCGCCTGTATGAGCAGGCGGGCGGTTGGGTCACCAGTCCTCTGACCTGTACTCGTCGGGCAGGGACTGTTCCCGTTCCCAGCGTTGTTCGAAGTGGTCGACCAGCAGGGTCATAAGGGCGTCGCCGAGGAGGTCTTTTTCCTTCAGTTCGGCCAGCGCTTCAGCGCCGGTTAGTTGTTTCTCGGCGTACCGTTTAGCGATGTTCCTTACGCTCACTGTTCTCCTTCCTCTCTAGCTCGCGGTTCCTGGCGGGCTGCATTGTGCCATCAGAACCTATCCATTAGTACCCAAAGCCCGCGCATGCGGGCTTTTTCATTGGAGTTCGACATGCCTATCACTGAAAGCCAACTGCTGTACATCCTCCCTAGGTGCCGCCCGGTTGTTGGGGTCTTCCTGCCCGCGCTGAACCGCGCCATGTTGCAGTTCGATATCCAGGGCGGAGCCAGGCAAGCGGCGTTCCTTGCACAGGTCGGACATGAAAGCGCCCAGCTCACGCGGCTGGTAGAGAACCTGAATTACTCGGCGCAGGGGTTGGCGAATATCTGGCCGAGTCGATATCGCGGCGCCGACGGACGCCCAAACGCTTTGGCGTTGAACCTGGCCCGCCACCCCGAGGCCATAGCCAATAACACCTATGCCAACCGCAATGGCAACGGCGATGAGTCCAGCGGAGACGGCTGGCGGTTCCGCGGTCGAGGGTTGCTGCAAATCACCGGCCGTAAGAACTACCGGGCTGCCGGCGCCGGCCTCGGCCTGCCGCTGGAGGCTGAGCCCGAGTTGCTGGAGCAGCCCGAGCACGCGGCTAGGTCGAGCGCCTGGTGGTGGACGGCGAATGGGCTCAACGGTCTGGCCGACCGGGGCGATTTCGCTGCCATTACCCGCCGGATCAACGGCGGCATGAACGGCCAGGTGGAGCGCCTGGAGTTGTGGGAGCGGGCGACGAGGGTGCTGTCGTGATCTCCGCCCGTGCTTTATCGGTCGCGCTGGCCTGCCTGCTTCTGGTCGGCCTCGGCGCCGCCGGCGGTGTCTGGCTCGGCGCGCGACACTACCGGCCGCAGTTGGATGCCGCGAGCGCGGATCTGGCTGCCTGCCGTGCCTCCCGGGGAGAGTTGGAGTCCGCAGTGGCGGAGCAGGTCCGGCAGGTTGCCGCGCTGCGCGTGGCCGGCGAACAGCGGGCCCGGGATGCCGCGCTGGCTGTGGATCGGGGACGGCAGCAGGCCGCGGAGCAGTATGCCAAAGCCCAGCGCCTGGTACGTGAGCGAACCGCCGGTGAGCAGTGTGCGGCCGCCGAGGTGGTCATTGATCAGGAGCTAGGGCTTTCTGCCAGGCACTCCAGTGCGAACTGAACCGTGTACGGTGCAGCCCGGTAGAGTTGGTGGGACTCGTCGCGCAGATAGTTGCGGAAGCCTGGCCATGAAAGACCGAGCAATTCGGCTGCCTGCCGCTGACTTATGCCAGACCTATCGACCAGCCCGCGCAGGTAGCGCGGGTCAGGGTTGTGATTGGCTGAATCTGGTTTCATTCGTCACCAGAATGCAGGTCGTTCACTGCTGCGGCCTGGAATTGGAGCGCAACTGCGATGGCTGCATCGCGGTTGATCTTGGCGCCTCTTTCTTCCAGAACTTCCAGATGAGCAACGAAGTCATCCTCCGTCAGTTGCTCAAGATCATTCTCGCTTTCCAGTGCGTCAGTGGCGGCATCCCAGGCGTAGTAGCCGGCGATTTCCGGTGCGCTGGTCATAGCGCTTCCGTCATTGTTGATCGCTTCAATGATTTGCTCGATGGTCAGGATATTAGCAGCGAAGAATGCGGGGACTTTCGTGTGTCTCTCCTTGTTGGCGCCTCGCCGTTTGGCTGGCATGGGCTTAGAGTAATGGGTAACAACGTACACCACAACAACCGTTCGTCGGAGTTGACCATGCGTTCGATGATTTTGATTTTCGCGGTCGCGCTGGCGGGATGCGCCGGCCAGTTCGAGCCTGAGCCGCGCACGGTGCGCGTAGAAGTGCCCGTTGCCGTGCCGTGCCGAGTGCCGGCGGTAGAAGTGCCGGCATGGGCAGCGGCTGGGCTGCGGAAAGGCGACGACCTACAGACCAAGGTCCGCGCACTGCTCGCCGAGCGGCGGCAGCGGATCGGTTACGAGGCGCAACTGCTGGCGGCCAACAGGGCCTGTCAGGATTAGGAGTAGACTACGGCCTTTTCCTACGAGGGCAGGGCATGCTGGTCATTCGATTCAAGGGCTGGTCGGTGAAACTCGACCACCAGGTGGGTGGAGCAGGGAAGTTCGGCATCTGGTCGTTCCACGGCTCGGAGAGCAGCTACGTACCGGACATGGAGACGATTCTCCGGCATGCAGCTATTCGGCCGGCGGAGCCGAAGGAGGGCGCCGAGGTCGAGGTGCTCATCTGTGATTCGCGTATGCCGCAGGACGAATGGCGGGCGGTAGGGACCGGCGTCGCGGCTTATGAGGCCGAGCGCTGAGGCTCGATCAACTGCGGTCCCTGGTTTCGGACGTTCCCAACTGCTGGGTCGACTGCGTACCACCGGAATGACTCGCTCGGCTCGCCCTGGTGGAGCACGATCTGCTCCGCGCGCTCCGGTGTTGTCGCCGGGTCAATCCACTCCCGGGCCAGCTCGGGCGGCAGCACCACCGGTCTCCGGTCGTGAATATCGACCATACCGCCGGCGCTATCGGCGGTTATGATGACGAACCCGTGCTGCTCGGCCTGCTCATCTTCAAGCCCGGGGAACTGGCCGATCGCTGCGCACAAGACCGGAGAGCCGTCGGCGTGCTGGATGTGATACGGCTGTTTCCGCGCCCCGCCATCGGCCACCCATTCGAACCAGCCTGAAACGGGGCAAAGCGCGCGATGGCGCCAGGCTGCGCTGAAGAAGCGTCCATGCGCCACATTCTCGGCCCTGGCGTTGATCGGCGCTGCGCGATCCCTGGCCCAGCCTGGCCTCCATCCCCATTTGATCGCCTGGGCGACCAGCGCGTCCCCTTCGAGTCGGAGCGTTGTCACTTGGGTCGATGGCGCTACGTTGTAGCGCTGCGGCTGTTCTCCTACTAGGTTGGTTAGCATGTTCGGTAGGTTCAAGACCGACACGAATTCATGCAGGCCGGAGTATTGGCTGAGTCGTCCACACATCCAATTGCCCTCGCGTCAACTCCCTTCAGCATAGCCTCGGTTGCTACTACGCCCGTCCCGTGGCAGTCATCGCAGGTCTCCATCAAAGCAAAGTGGCTCCTACAGGTGCTGCATGGCCGCAGTTCGCATGCATCTAGCCGCTCCCGCCATAGTGCTGCGGCTGCGCTATCCCCGTCTTCTTCGGCCTGTTCGGCTAGATCTACCGCAAGGCGATATTCGTCAGGTTGGTCGAATGCCCGCCACTCTCTGCCGTGCCAGGTGCAACCGATCACCGTCAATGCGTAGGTTTGGCCGTTCGTACATGTCCAGCGTCGTCCCCTAATCTCGCCCCCATAAATGGTGTACTGGTGGAACATTGCTAGCTGTCCGCGCCTGTCGTATCGAATCAACCCGTCACTTAGCTCTGGCGCCGAAGACTTGAATGCGCCGCGGGCAATCTGGCCAACCTCGCGGCCGTTCAGCGCCACTTTGTACGTCCGATTGGGTTTGTACCATTGAGCGGCACGTTCCTCCTGGGCGTGCGAGAGTGCGCCGGTAACTAGGTCGTGCATATCGAGATAGTCAGACTGGCTGACATTGCCTGCCTGAAGGAGGTTGTCGGCAGCTCTGCGTAGCATTTCGCAGTGCCATTCAGGGGCGGTCATCAGGGCTTGTTTATCGCCTAGAGCGGCGTGCCAGAGGCCTGCGGAGTGGGGAGGGTGGATCACGGTTTGGGAGTTCTGAATACTGTTTGTTTGTACAGTATTCGAGAGATGCCCATTGTGCCAGGGCGTGCCGATGAACTGCGCTGAAAGCTAGTTTACTTTTCTATTCGTTGGGGCATCCAAGACTGACGAAGCCGACTTTGGGAGTGGGGGTGGACATGGCTAACCTCGGTAGGCGGGCGCGCTTGCTGGCGCCTCTGATCAAAAAGTGCGCAATTCTAGCGGCAGCGCCGCGGCTTTTCCAGTCTCCCGTGCAGCTCTTTTCCGGCCCTGGAAAAACTCTCCGCGGGCGCTCGGCAATCGGCTCCCCGGCCTTCTATCTATAGTCATAGCAGTCCGGGGCCTCGGCGCTTGCATCGCGGACGGCATGGGCGCAGCATTTGCCGAATTTTTCCGGGGGAAAGCGTTTCATGAGTGATGCAGCGACGCGTGCCGAGGAGACGTCGGAGGGGCATTCCAGCTCTGCCATCGGCCTGATGGTCGGGGCGGTTGGAGTCTGCTATGGGGATATCGGCACCAGTCCCTTGTATACCCTGAAAGAGGTCTTCATCGGCGGCTACGGGGTGCAGGCCAACCACGATGGCGTCCTTGGCGTGCTGTCGCTGATCTTCTGGTCGCTGGTCTGGGTCGTTTCCATCAAGTACGTGATCTTCGTCCTGCGTGCCGACAACCAGGGCGAGGGCGGGGTGATGGCGCTGTCGGCCCTGGCGCGCCGGGCGGCGGCGCCGTTCGGCAGGCTGCAGACCTTCGTGGTGGTTGCCGGCCTGATCGGCGCGGCGCTGTTCTACGGCGACAGCATGATCACCCCGGCGATCTCGGTACTGTCGGCGGTAGAAGGGCTGGAGATCGCCTTCGACGGCCTGGAGCACTGGACGGTACCGCTGGCGCTTATCGTGCTGATCGGCCTGTTCCTGATCCAGAAGCACGGCACCGCGCGGATCGGCATCCTGTTCGGCCCGGTCATGGTGCTCTGGTTCGGCGCCCTGGCGGCGCTGGGTGTCTACGGGGTGATCCAGCAGCCGGAAGTGCTGCGGGCGATGAACCCTGTATGGGCCGTGCGTTTCTTCGGCTCGCATCCCGGCATCGGTGTCGCCATCCTCGGCGCCACCGTACTGGCGCTGACCGGCGCCGAGGCGCTGTACGCCGACATGGGCCACTTCGGTCGCAAGCCGATCGCCCGTGCCTGGTTCCTGCTGGTGCTGCCGGCGCTGGTGCTGAACTACTTCGGCCAGGGCGCGACCATCCTTTCCAACGCCGAGGCGGCGCGCAACCCCTTCTACCTGCTGGCGCCCGGCTGGGCGCTGCTGCCGATGGTGGCGCTGTCCACCCTGGCCACGGTGATCGCCTCCCAAGCGGTGATCTCCGGCGCCTTCTCCCTGACCCGTCAGGCGATCCAGCTCGGCTACGTGCCGCGGATGACCATCCAGCACACTTCCAGCCACGAGCAGGGGCAGATCTACATCGGCGGGGTGAATTGGGCGCTGATGGTCGGCGTGGTCCTGCTGGTGCTCGGTTTCGAGTCCTCGGCGTCGCTGGCGGCGGCCTACGGCGTGGCGGTGACCGGAACCATGCTGATCACCACCCTGCTGATGGGCGTGGTGATCTGGCGCCTGTGGAAATGGCCGCTGTGGCTGGGCGTCCCGTTCTTCTGCGTGATGCTCGCGGTGGACAGCCTGTTCTTCGCCGCCAACCTGCCCAAGGTGATCCAGGGCGGCGCCTTCCCGGTCATCGCGGGTATCGTCATCTTCATCCTGATGTCCACCTGGAAGCGTGGCCGCCAACTGCTGGTGGAGCGTCTCGACGAGGGCTCTCTGCCGCTCTCGGTGTTCATTTCCAGCATGCGCGTGCAGCCGCCGCACCGGGTCCAGGGGACCGCGGTGTTCCTTACCGCGCGTACCGACGCGGTGCCTCACGCGCTGCTGCACAACCTGTTGCACAACCAGGTGCTGCACGAGCAGGTGGTGCTGCTCACCGTGGTCAACGAAGACAGCCCACGGGTTTCGCCGGATCGCCGTTTCGAGGTCGAGGCCTATGGCGACGGATTCTTCCGGGTGATCCTGCACTTCGGCTTCATGGAAGAGCCGGACATCCCGGCGGCCTTGCGCCTGTGCCATCTCAACGAACTGGACTTCAGCCCGATGCGCACCACCTACTTCCTCAGCCGGGAGACGGTGATTCCATCCAAGCGCATCGGCATGGCGCGCTGGCGCGAGGGGCTGTTCGCCTTCCTGCTGAAGAACGCCAACGGCAACCTGCGCTATTTCAACCTGCCGCTCAACCGGGTGATCGAGTTGGGAACCCAGGTCGAGATCTGATCCGTTCCGCTGCAAAAAAAGCGCGCCCGACTGGGCGCGTTTTTTTGCACGTTTCTCAGCGCCGTTGCGGCAGCATCCGTACCAGGGTGTTGTCGCGGCTGACGAAGTGATGGAAGAGCGCCGCGGCGGCGTGCAGGCCGATCAGGAAATAACCGGCGTTGCCGATGGTTTCGTGCCATTCCTTGATTTGCCCAGCGAGGTCGGGGTTCTTGTCGACCAGCGGCGGTAGCTCCAGGCCGAAGAACGGTATCGGCTTGCCGGCGGCGCTGAGGATCAGCCAGCCGGCGAAGGGTAGGCCGATCATCATCAAGTAGAGGGCGTAGTGCATCAGCCTGGCCAGCGTCGCCTGCCAGGCGGGGATGGCGGGCTCTATGCGCGGGGTAGGGCTGGCCAGGCGCACCAGCAGGCGCAACCAGACCAGCAGGAAAACGCTCAGGCCAAGCATGAAGTGCCATTGCTTGAGCAGTTCGCGGGTTTCGCTGCCCTTGGGGAAATTGCCCTTCAGTTCGATACAGGCGTAGACCCCGGCGATCAGCAGCAGGGTCAGCCAGTGCAGGGCAATGGTCAGGCTCCCATAACGGGATTCGGTGTTTTTCCAGCTCATCACGGTTCCTTCTCTTCGGCTCTCGGGAGCCCGCTCTGCGGCGGGTCGGCCGGTATTCTCGGCGGCTCCGCTGAAGCCAGCCTGAATGCCCCCGGCAGGCTCAGTCTAGCTGGCGTCGGCCGGGGACAAGAACGGCGGAGCGGGGAGAGCTTGATCGCGATCAGGCGTCGGGAGCGTTCTCGCGGTCGCGGATGGCCTGGAGCATCTTCTTCGCCAGGGACAGGTAGTCCTCGTCGAAGTGGTGGCCGCCCGGCAGTTCGAGCTTCTCGCCGACGGCCTGGGGTTGGGTACAGCCGCTTTCGTCCTTTTCTTCGGCGCCATAGATGCAGAACACCTTGGCCGCCGGCAACCTGGCCATTTCCGGGCCGGTGGCGGCTTCCTCGCCGGCCTTGCCCAGCCAGCCTTCCACTTCGATCTCGAAGCTGCCGGTCCGCGCCAGCGCCAGCAGCAGCATGGCTTTCACTTGTTGCTGGTCCTTTCCGGGCAGGCGGTTGTAGATCGCCGGCAGGATGTCGGCGCCGAACGAGTAGCCGGCCAGGACGAAACGTTTCGCGCCCCACTTCTCGCGGTAGTGTTGCATCAGCTTGGAGAGGTCGGCGGCGCTCTGTTCCGGGCTCTTGTGTTGCCAGTAGTAGCGCAGGGTGTCGATGCCGACCACCGGGTAGCCCATGCTCGCCATATGCTCGGCAGAGTCCTTGTCCAGGTCGCGCCAGCCGCCGTCGCCGGAATAGAACAGGGTGACGATGTCCGAGGGTTGCGCCGCGGGGACCTCGAGTACCGGCAGGGCCTCGGCGTTGCCTTGCAGTTGCAGGCGCAACTGATGGGCGAGCACGTCGGACAGCGGGGTGTCGTAGTCGCTGATGCTGGTTTCCGCGCTCGACTGCTTGCGGACGAAGACCGCGGTGTCGTCGTCCGGGTTGTCGTTCCAGGCCAGCAGCCACTGGCCGTGCGACGCCTGGTGCGGCAGCGGGGCGTCGCAGTCGCGCTCGGCCAGGGCAATGTCGAAGCCGACCGAGAGCGCCTTGGCCTTGTCGTCGTCCTGGCTGGCGAGCCAGCGCCAGGCGGTGGTCGAGCCTGGGCCGATGCCGGCGACCAGGTTCGGCTTGCCGCCGAGGCGGGCAATGACCGCTTCGAGCCGGGACTGCTGCGCCCTGCAATCGCTGTTTTCCGGGGGGAAGTACTGGATCACCCGGGCGGCGCTGTCGTGAGCCAGGTTCAGCATCTGGGCGTCGTTCAGTTGCTGTTCGGGGGCGGCGATCACCACCACCCGCGAGCGCGGCTTCTCGCCGGGTTCGGCAAGGGTGGCGTGGCCGCCGTCGTCGAGGTCCAGGGCTTCCAGTTTCGCCTGGGCCGCCGGTCGGCTCCAGAGCAGCAGGGCGGCACCGACGATCAGCACCAGGGCGGCGACCAGAAAACGGCGCCAGTGACGTTTCACGACAGACATATCAGCGTTTCACCAATCCAGTCAGGCCGCCGGCGATCAGCGCGGCGGTATCGGCCAGGGCCACCAGCGGGTCGAGCCCGGCTGGCACGGCCAGGTAGCGGGGTTCCCAGTCGGGCTGGAACTTGTCCTTGAAGCGTCGCAGCCCCTGGAAATTGTAGAACTGTTCGCCCCGCCGGAAGACCAGCGCGCCCAGGCGCTGGGTCAACGGCGCGCCGCGCCTTGGCTGGAGCCCGGCCAGCGGCACCATGCCGAGGCTGAAGCGCGCGTGGCCCTGGGCCTTGTAGTGGAGGATGAGGCCGAGCATGAGGAACTCCATGGTCAGCTTCGGCGCCTCCGGGTGCACGCGCATCAGGTCGAGGCTCGCCAGTTCGCGGCTGTCGGTTTCCAGCAGGTTGGCGAAGGCCACCGGCTTGCCCTGGTGGCGGACGATGGCGATGCGGAAGAAGTTCAGGTACGCCGGGGTGAAGCGGCCCAGGGAGAAGCCTTTCTCGCGCACCTGCTTGCCGCCCAGCCAGGCGTCCGATATCGCCTTCAGCTCGTCCAGCGGAGCCTGGCCCGGTTCATGGAACTCCAGGGCCAGGCCGTCGCGCTGGCCGCGGTTCCAGGTGTAGCGCAGGTCTTTCATTTCCTTGCCCTTGTTCTCCAGGTCGAAGCGCAGCAGGTCGACTCGCGCTTCTTCGCCGAGCTTGAGGGCGGTCAGGCCGATGTCCATGTAGAACGGCAGGTTCTCGGCACGCACCTGGTAGAACACCGGGCGGGCATGGTGCAGGTCGCAGAGGTCGCGGAACTGCCAGATCAGTTCGGCGCGCTGCATGGCCGGGCCGATCGGGTCGTACAGGGCGATCATGCTGCGACCGCGGCGGGCGTACATGAGGAAAGCGTCGTCGCTCTCATGGAAGAGCAGGGCCTTGTCGCCGGTCAGGGCCAGGCCGCCATCCGGCTGGTCCGAGTGGCGGATGATCCGCGCCGCGCGCTGCAGCTCTTCCGCGTTCGGCTCGCGGATCGCCGGCGGTGCCGCGCGCAGCAGCCAGCCAAGGGCCAGGGCCAGGAGCAGCAGGCAACTGCCGAGGGCGGCGCGCAGGGCGCGCGGGGCGTCGGCGTCCAGGGCGAACTGCCACCAGAGCTGGTTGCTGTAATGCACGTCCTGGTTGGCGAACAGCAGCAGCCAGACCGAGGCGCCGACCACGCAGATGCTGGCGCCTACATAGAGCGGCGAGAAGGGTACTTCCATCAGCCGGCTGGGACGGTAGAAGGAGCGGCGGAACATGGCGAGCAGCGCGGCGGTCAGGCTCAGCAGGCTGGCTTCTTCCCAGTCGAAGCCTTTCAGCAGCGAAAGCAGGGCGCCCACCAGCAACAGCACCAGGGTCAGGGCCCAGGCGGCCGACAGCCGTCGGCGCAAACCCTGCGCGAGCAGCAGGCAGAGCACGCCGATCAGGCTGGCGACCAGGTGCGAGGCATCGATCAGGCGATGTGGAATGAGGAAGCCGAGGTGCTCCAGGCGGGTGTCGATCGCCGGTGTGGCGCCGGAAAACAGCAGCACGACACCGGAGAGGAAGACCAGGATCGCCAGGATCGGTGCGGCGAAACCCGAGGCGACGCGGATCGCCTGGCGTGTCACCCACAACCGGCGTGCTTCGAGGAACAGCAACAACAGGCAGGCCAGCAGCAGCGGCAGCACCACGTAGATCAAGCGGTACAAGAGCAGGGCCGCGGCCAGCGGCGCGGCGCCCAGTTGGCCGGCGAACGCGGCCAGCAGCACCGCCTCGAACACCCCGACTCCGCCCGGTACGTGGCTGAGTACGCCGGCGGCCAGGGCGAGCAGGTAGACCAGCAGGAACGCCGCGAAGGGTGGGGTTTCCGGCAGCAACAGATAAAGGACGGTAGCGGCGGCGGCGACGTCGAGGGCGGTGATCAGCAGTTGCAGCAGCGACAGGCGCAGGCCTGGCAGGCGCAGGCTGCGGCGGCCGAGGCGGACCAGCAGGCTGTCGGGGGACGGCCGTTCTCCCGGCAGACGGTGCCGGGCCAGGAACGCCACCAGGCCGACAGCCAGCAACAGGACGGCGATCGCGATGACGGCGACCAGGGCGTGGGGCAGGTGCAGCGCCGACGCCGCATCGTCGAGATTGCAGAGTGCGGCGAGTGCCGCCAGCACCGGCAGTGCGCAGCCCAGGGAAAGGCTGGCAAATAGCGTCATCCGGGCAATTTCGGCAGCGCCGATGCCATGCCGGGAATACAGTCGGTAGCGTACGGAGCCGCCGGAAAGCAGCGACAGGCCTACCGCATTGCCGATGGCGAAGGCGCTGAAGCCGCCGGTGGCCAGGCTGCGCATGGGCAGCGTGACGCCAGCGAAGCGGCTGGCCGACCACTCGTAGCCGAGCAGGATGACGAAGCCGAGGGCGGTCGCGCTCAGGGCGCCGAGCAGCGCCGGCCTGGGCACGTCGGCGATGGCATCGTGGAGGGCGCCGGGATCGATCTCCCGTAGCAGGTGGTAGCAGGCCACCAGCGCCAGGCCGAACAGCAGCAAGGTGAAGACCAGGCCGATGGGCTGGCGGTAGGCGGTAATCCGATCGATCAGCCGGATGCGTTGTGGGGACGCGGGAGAGCTGGGTGGAGCGGGATGTTCTGGAACGGGAGCGTCGGTGCGCATCAGCCACCTCATGGGAATTTGCGCGACAGAGTATGGCCTCTCGGGCGAGTTCCCAAGTGGTCGCAGCAGATTTTTTCTGTGCGGGGCGGCGTCCTGTCACAGGGAGAAGACCGCCGGGTTTTGCAGGAGTTGCGTCGGCGAAGTGGCCGAAGGCCATTTGCTGGTATTCGTTCAGCGATGGTTCAGCTTGCCGTGGGCATAGTGGCGGCTTGCACTGTCCGACCATTTCCGAGGGGGGAAGGGTGACGATGATCCAGGCGGGCATTCATGTCGGCGCCGGAGTCGTGCTGGGCGTGGCCGCTGGATGGTGGCTGGGGGATTGGGAACAGTCGTTGCAGGTCAAGGATTCGGTGGCGCGGGTCGATTGCCTGTTGTACGGCGTCCTGCTGGTGGTGTTGCTCCGCCATGACGGTTGGTTGCGCCGCCTGGGCCAACTGGGCCTGGGGCTGTTCTGCGGTTCCCTGCTGGTCTATTCGGTGAATCCGGCAAGCCTGTTCGCTGCGAAAGAGTCCTGGAGCCTGGCGCGGATCTCCATGCGGGCCTTCGGTCCGCTGGTGATGCTGGTCGTGGGGATGGCCTGCGCGCGCCTGGCACACGAGTTGCGCTGACGCAGGCGTTGCGCTCACGCCGGAGTCAGGTGACGCGATTCCTCGCGGTATTCCTTCAACCAGCGCAGCACTTCCACGGCCTCCCAGCGAGAGGGGTCGTACAACGCATAGATCTCGCCCTGGTAGCCGACCACATCGAGCGGCCGGTGGAAGCCGGCGCGCTGGAACAGCGCCTCGATCTCGGCGAAGCAGGTGTTGAAGTGCACGCGGGTGAACGGCGTCTTGCCGTCGGTGACCAGGCCGTCCATCTGCAGTTCGTCCACTGCCTGGCGGATGTCGTCGAGTTCCATCCGGTTCACGCTGCGCTTCAATTGTTCGACGTTCAGCATCTGTCTGTCCTTTCCGTATCCGTTACCGAGCATTCATCGAAGGCTGAGCTGGCTGTACGAATATACAGTTAAATGTGCGATGATGCGAGCGAACGGAGGGCGAGGCGATGCAGTGGAACAGGAGGGGCGGAATGCAAAAAGCCCCGGCGCTATCGCTAGTGCCGGGGCTTTTCGAATGTGGTTGCGGGAGCTGGATTTGAACCAACGACCTTCGGGTTATGAGCCCGACGAGCTACCAGACTGCTCCATCCCGCGTCTGTGTGGGCGCATTCTACGGACTCTCGTCGGGCTGTCAATCGATTTTTCGAAAAAAGTGTTTTTTCTTCAAATGCTTAGCGCTTGCCCAATGTTAGAATTCAGCGCTCCGGGGCAGGCCCGGCGGGGCTTGTAGCGAGATTCCGGTGCGGAAAATCATCCATATAGACTGCGACTGTTTCTACGCCGCCCTCGAGATGCGCGACGACCCCAGCCTGCGCGGCAAGGCGCTGGCGGTTGGCGGTTCGCCGGACAAGCGCGGAGTGGTCGCCACTTGCAGCTACGAGGCGCGGGCCTATGGCGTGCGCTCGGCGATGGCCATGCGCACGGCGCTCAAGCTGTGTCCCGATCTGCTGGTGGTGCGCCCGCGTTTCGATGTCTACCGGGCGGTGTCGAAGCAGATCCATGCGATCTTCCGCGACTATACCGATCTGATCGAGCCGCTTTCGCTGGACGAGGCCTACCTGGACGTCAGCGCTTCGCCGCATTTCGCCGGTAGCGCCACGCGGATCGCCCAGGACATCCGCCGCCGGGTGGCCGAGGAACTGCACATCACCGTTTCGGCGGGCGTCGCGCCGAACAAGTTCCTGGCCAAGATCGCCAGCGACTGGCGCAAGCCGGACGGGCTGTTCGTGATTACCCCGGAGCAGGTCGACGGGTTCGTCGCCGAGTTGCCGGTGGCCAAGTTGCATGGCGTTGGCAAGGTCACGGCGGAGCGCCTGGCGCGGATGGGCATCCGCACCTGCGCCGACCTGCGCCAGGGCAGCAAGCTGAGCCTGGTGCGCGAGTTCGGCAGCTTCGGCGAACGCCTGTGGGGACTGGCCCATGGTATCGACGAGCGACCGGTGGAAGTCGACAGCCGGCGCCAGTCGGTGAGCGTCGAATGTACCTTCGATCGCGACCTGCCGGACCTGGCGGCTTGCCTGGAGGAACTGCCGACCCTGCTCGAGGAGCTGGACGGACGCCTGCAACGCCTGGATGGCAGTTATCGGCCGGACAAGCCGTTCGTGAAACTGAAGTTTCACGATTTCACCCAGACCACGGTGGAACAGTCCGGCGCCGGGCGCGACCTGGAGAGCTACCGGCAATTGCTCGGCCAGGCCTTTGCCCGTGGCAATCGTCCGGTGCGCCTGATCGGCGTCGGCGTGCGCCTGCTCGACCTGCAGGGCGCCCACGAACAACTCAGGTTGTTCTGATGCTCCTCATGGCCTCAACGAAGTCGCGAGGTTCCGCGGCGACGGCTCTTCCCCTACCGGCAAGGCGCTGAAACGGCCGAGATCCTGCAGCAGTTCCAGGCGTGCTGCACGGAGCGGGCCGCGTATGGCTTCCTGTTGTTCCACGTCGAGCGGGCGGTCGTCGCCATCGCTCACCGGACCGTGGTGACGGTCCGCGCCACGCAGTGGGAAGCTCACCTTGAAGCCTTCGCCCAGGTAGGCGATGCGCGTGGTATCGGCGCTCACCGCATAGTCGCGATGGTAGTCCGCTGCGAGCAGGTCCTGTCCCAGCGAGTAGTCGCGGGGCGGATTGCGTACGCCCAGCAGCGGCAGGAGCGTTGCGGGCAGGTCGATGTGGCTGGTGATGCCGCGGACGGCACGGGGCGCCTGTCCGGGAATGCTCAGCACGGCGACGGTGCCGGTCTGGTAGCGATTGAACTCGGTATTGTGGCCCCAGCGCGAGCGTTCCATGAACTCTTCCCCATGGTCGCCGAGCACCACTACCGCGGTGTTTTCCAGCAGGTGCTGGTTTTCCAGGTGCTGCAGCAGGCGGCCGATCTGTGTATCGACTTCGCGCACGGCATTCAGGTAGCGGTTCTTGATCAGCGGCATCTGCGCCTGGAAATCGGTGGTCAGGTAGTTGAAGTTGACCAGATAGGGGCGGATTTTCGCGGTCTCGTCGCGGAAGCTGTAGTTGGCGTGGCTCGACTCGAGGAACAGGCAGGCGAAGAACGGCCGGTCGGGTAGTCGGCGATCGACGAAGCGCAGCAGGTCGTCGGTGTTCCGGGCGTCGCGCTGCCAGGCAGGCTCCGGGCTATCCAGCACGTGCAGGTCCTGGGGGCGCAGGTTGACGAACACGCTGCGGTCGAAGGGCGGATAGCTGAAACGTTGCGCGGCATTGATCCGGAACTGGTAGTTCTGCTGCCTGAGTACCTCCATGAGCACCGGCGGCTGGCCGGCCTTCAGCACGGCGTCCCAGTAGCCGCCGTGCAGCCCGTAGAACATGCCGAAGACGCCCATCTGGGTCAGGTTGCCGCTGCTGTAGTGGTTGTCCAGGCGGATCGCCCGGTTGGAGAAGTCCCACAGCCTGGGCATGTAGCGCGGATCGAGCATGTCCCCGCGGAGCGACTCGGCGACGATCCAGACGATGTTCAATGGGTGCGCCGGGGCGCTGATCTCCAGCGGCCGGAGCGGATAGTGCAGGTCGCTCTGCTGCTGGAGCAGCTCGCGCTGGGTGGGCGTCGGCTGGATGCCCAGGCTTCGCGCCAGGCTGCGGACGGTCAATGGCAGGTACAGCGGATAGCGTTCGCTGGCCAGCAGGATCGGCCGGTAGTCGCGCAGGGAGCTGAACGCATAGGTCAGGCGTTCGCCCAGGGCCAGGCAGAGGAAGGCCGCCAACAGGTAGCGCCAGGCGCGCCGAGGGAGCGCGGGAAGGCGTTCGCGGCTGACCTGGCAGGCGCTGTACAGCAGCACCTGCAGACAGAGCAGGGCCAGGGCCGCCAGGCTTGCGCTGAGCAGGGTGCCGTCGCCGCTGCCGAGGCTGGAGAGGCCGCCGGGCGAGACCAGCAGGCCGATGCTGAAACCGTTGAGGTGGAATCCGTACAGGTCGTAGAGGGTGCGGTCGGCGTAGAGCAGTATCTGTACCGCCGCGCTGCCGACGATGGCCAGCACGCCTGCCAGCCACGGACTGAGGCGCACGGGAAGGCGATCATGGAAATGCAGGAGCAGTCGGCAGGCGAGGTACACCGGGACTATATAAAGGAAGGCGTAGCTCAGGCTGGCAGCGACGCTCCAGAGCGGCAGCCAGGCGTCGTCGAAGACGATCCCGTCCTGCAGGCGCAGCACCTGCCAGAGCACCACCAGCCACGACAACAGAAAGAAGCGGTTGAGTGTCTCGGTGCTGGGTGGGGCGAACATCAAGCGTCTCCGGGCGAGGATGCGGAAGCCTAGGGACGTGGTGGTCAAGCGGGAATGAAATGGATGTCAAAAAAATGTAAACGGGCGGCGCCGGGTAGCGCCGCTTCAGGCTTCAGTCGTGCTCGGGGACCAGGCGCAGCGGCTTGCCTTCGGCCGGCCACAGGCGCAGCTCGTCGGACGGCGAAATGTCCCAGTGCTGGACGCTCTGCAGCAGGGCCAGGAAGCGCCGTTCCTGCTCCATGATCTCCGCCGCGCACAGGCGGCGGGTGCTGCCGATGGCGCCGAACTGAAGGAGGTCGTCCTGCAGGGTGTAGCTGGCGAACCAGTGGTTGCAGCCGCCGTTGCCGAAGGCACGGCCCTGGCCGTCGAAGGTCAGGCTGATGTGGCTGTAGTCCATCGTCGGTTGTGCGCCGACCCAGTCGACCTGGTAGGCCTGCTCGGTTTCCAGGGTGGTCTCCTGGCTGGCGCAACCGCCCAGTACCAGGGCGGTGGAGGCGAAGAGGGCGAGAGAGGGTTTCATGGCGTTTCCTTTGCGCATTTCGTACGGGCGATAGTTCACAGACCGTCGGTCGGACGGAGCGTTCGCCCTACTGGCATTTCGGGCACAGGTGCTTGCCTTCGCGGCTGCTCCAGCCCAGTTCGTGAATGCGCTCTTCGGCGGCCGGCGCCAGGGCCTTGCGACCGAGACTGGCGTCCACGGCGAACTCGAAGTCGAGACGAGCCTGGCACTGGTCGCAGTCGACCTGCCAGGTATGGATCGCCAGTTCGCGGAATGCCGGGCCGCGGGCGACCGCCAGCCACTGGCCGGGTGGGTTGATCAGGTGGCGAACCTTTTCCACGGTCAGGCGCATGCTCAGGGTCTTGCTGCCCTTGAGGCTGACCAGCAGCACGTCGTCGGCCTTGATCGAGCCGCCGGTGCCGGTGACCTGGTAGCGCCCCGGGGAGAGCGCGCGGCATTCGTTGAGGGTGTATTGCGGGTTGAGCAGGGTGTAACGGAAATCGTGTTCAGCCATGGAGCCTCCAATCAGCCGCGCATGCTACCACGCCATCAGGCCCGGACCCGATTGCGTGGCGTCCCGTCCTGCCAGGCGGCGATGTTGTCCAGGGTGGTGTCGGCGATCGCCGCCAGGGCCTCGCGGGTAAGGAAGGCCTGGTGGGCGGTCACCACCACGTTGGGGAAGCTCAGCAGGCGTGCCAGCACGTCATCCTGCAGGGGCTGGTCGGAGCGATCCTCGAAGAAGATATCCGCTTCCTCTTCATAGACGTCCAGGCCGAGGTAGCCCAGTTGTCCGCTCTTCAGCGCCTCGATCAGCGCCGCGGCGTTCACCAGGGCGCCACGGCCGGTATTGATCAGCATCGCGCCGGGTTTCATCGTCGCCAGGCGCTGCGCGTCGATGAGGTGGCGGGTGTCGGCGGTCAGCGGGCAATGCAGGCTGACGATGTCGGACTCGGCGAGCAGGGCGTCGAGCGCCAGGTAGCGGCCGCCGAGCGCTTGGATGCGCGGATTGGGATAGGGATCGTAGGCCAGCAGCTCGCAGCCGAAGCCGGCCATGATGCGGGCGAAGGTCTCGCCGATCTGTCCGGTGCCGATCACTCCGACGCGTTTGCCGTGGAGGTCGAAGCCGGTCAGCCCATGCAGCGAGAAATCGCCCTCGCGGGTCCGGTTGTAGGCGCGGTGCAGGCGCCGGTTGAGCGTCAGGATCAGGCCGACCGCGTGCTCGGCGACAGCGTGCGGCGAATAGGCCGGGACGTGCACCACCGGCAGGCCGAGCGCTTCGGCGGCGGCCAGGTCGACGTGGTTGTAGCCGGCCGAGCGCAGGGCGACCAGGCGCGTGCCGCCGGCGGCCAGGCGTTCCAGCACCGGCCGCGAGAGGTCGTCGTTGACGAAGGCGCAGACTACTTCGAAGCCCTGGGCGAGGACCGCCGTGTCCGCCTGCAGGTGGGCCTGCTGGAAGTGCAGTTCGAAGCCGTGCCGGTGGTTGCTGGCCTGGAAGCTCTCGCTGTCGTAGGCCTGGGTGCTGAAGAACAGGATGCGCATGGTCAGAGTTCGCTGGAGTCGAGGCTGGTGGAGGAGAGGTGGGTGGTGGCCGAGGCAGTCTCGGCCAGGGCCTCGATGGCCTTGTCCAGCTCGTCCAGGGCCGCGGCCGCCGCCGGATCGTTCTGCTTGAGCAGGGTTTCGCTGGTCTGGCAGGCCGCGCGCAACTGCGGCACGCCACAGTAGCGGGTGGCGCCATGCAGCCGGTGGACCCTCTCGAGCAAAGCGGTGCGGTCGTCGTTGTCGCGGGCCTGGCGAATCGCCTGGCGGTCCGCCGCCAGCGAGGCCAGCAGCATCGCCAGCATGTCGGCGGCGAGGTCGGCCTTGCCGGCGGCCAGGCGCAGCCCTTCCTCGGGGTCGAGCACGCTCAACTGGCCGAGCTGCGGCGCACGGCTCATGCTGGCCAGCGACTGGCCCAGGCTCAGTCCCGTCCACTTCAGCACTACCTGGGCCAATTGCTGTTCGTCGATCGGCTTGGTCAGGTAGTCGTCCATGCCGGCCTGCAGCAATGCGCGCTTCTCGTTGGAAAGCGCATGTGCGGTGAGCGCGATCACCGGCACCGGGCTGACTTCCCGCTCGGCCTCCCAGCGGCGGATCGCCTCGGTGGCCTGGCGGCCGTCCATGCCGGGCATCTGCACGTCCATGAAGACCAGGTCGAAGCGCTCGCGCTGCACCACCTCGAGGGCTGCGTAGCCGCTGTCCACCGCGGTGACCTGGGCGCCGAGGTCGCTGAGCAGGGTCTGCACCAGCAGCAGGTTGGCCGGGTTGTCGTCGACGCAGAGCAGCCGTGGCGGCCGTCCGGAAACCATGGCGTGGGGCTTGTCGCTGCGCGTCGGGCGGACCTGCAGCAACTCCTGCAGCTTGCGTTGCAGCTTGCGGGTGCAGGCGGGCTTGGCCTCGACCTGTTCGTCGGGCAGGGTCGCGTGGTATTGCGCCTGCTCGGTGGTCGGGCAGAGCACCAGGGTCTTGCAGCCGAGCCGTTCGAATTCCCAGAACGACTGGCTCAGCTCTTCCGGCGGATGGATCGCGGCCGAGACGCCGAGCACCGCCAGGCTGATCGGCAACTGGCCGGGCGGCGGGTTGCGCAGGCTTTCCTGGAGGCTGTTGAGGTCGGCGAATTCGCTCACTTCCAGGCCGAAGTCGGTGAGCTGGTGGTGCAGCGAGCGGCGCGTCAGCTCCTGCGGTTCGAGCAGCGCCACGCGCTGGCCCGCGGCCCAGGAGGCGCCTGGCTCCTCGTTGTCGTCGCGACTTTTCGGCAGACTCAGGCTGATCCAGAATTCGGCACCTTCCCCAGGCGTACTGTCGACGCCGATCTCGCCGCCCATCTGCTCGATCAGGCGCTTGGAGATCACCAGGCCCAGGCCGGTGCCACCGGCTTGCCGCGACAGTGAGTTGTCGGCCTGGCTGAAGGCCTTGAACAAGGCTTGCTGGTCCTCCTCGGAGAGGCCGATACCGGTGTCCTGTACGCTGATCCGCAGCTGCGCGCGGTCGTCGCTTTCGTCCTCGAGCATGGCGCGTACGGCGACGGTGCCGCCCTGGGTGAACTTGATGGCGTTGCCGACCAGGTTGGTGAGGATCTGCTTCAGCCGCTGCGGGTCGCCCTGCAATTGGATCGGGGTATCCCGGTAGACCAGGCTGACCAGTTCCAGTTGCTTCTCGTGGGCGGCCGGAGCCAGCATGGTCAGGGCGTCCTGGATCAGGTCGCGGAGATTGAAGGGGAGGTTTTCCAGAACCAGCTTGCCGGCCTCGATCTTCGAGAAGTCGAGGATCTCGTTGATGATCCCCAGCAGGCTTTCCGCCGATTTCTGGATGGTCGTGAGGTAGTCCTGCTGGCGCGGGCTGAGCTCGCTCTTCTGCAGCAGGTTGGTGAAACCGAGGATGCCGTTGAGCGGGGTGCGGATCTCGTGGCTCATGTTGGCGAGGAACTCGGACTTGATCCTGCTCGCCTCCAGGGCCTCCTTGCGCGCCAGGTCCAGCTCGATGTTCTGGATCTCGATGGTTTCCAGGTTCTGGCGTACGTCCTCGGTGGCCTGGTCGATGTTGTGCTGCATTTCCTCCTGGGCGCTCTGCAGCGTTTCCGCCATGCGGTTGATGCCGGAGGCCAGTTCGTCCAGCTCGTTGCTGCCCATCGGTGGCAGGCGGGTTTCCATGCGGCCTTCCTTGAGCTGGGCGACGCCCTGGCTGATCAGTTCCAGCGGCGCGTTGATCGCGCGGCTCATGCGCAGGGCGAGGAGGGCGGTGACGCCGAGGCCGGCGGCGATCAGCAAGAGGCTGGTGAACAGGCTGCGATATCCGCGCAGCAGGGTCCCGTGGTGCGACAGTTCCAGTTCGACCCAGCCGAGTACGCGCTCGTCGTCAGGCTCGGTGGCGCCGGACAGGCTGTGGTGGCGGCCAAGAACCGGTAGCAGGAAGTGCGTGGTGTCCAGTTCGGTGGACATGCTCAGATGGCTGGCGTCGCCGGCCGGGGCGACGGTGAGCATGCTTGGCCCGGCATGGGCGAGGCGTTCCTGGCGGGCGTCGAGGAAGGTCACCGCGCGCACGTCCGGTTGGTCCAGCGCCTCGTTGGCGATGCGGTTGAGCACGGCGGTATCCTTTCGCGCCAGCGCGGTGGCGGCCAGCGGCGCCAGTTGTTCGGCGATCAGTTGCCCGCGCTCGATCAACTGGGCGCGCATGTCGGACAGCTGGACCCAGGTGAAGTAACCGCCAAGCACCATCGCCAGCAGGCTGGTGGGGAGCAGGGTGAGCAGCAGTACGCGCCCCTTGATGCCGAGATCCTTGAACACACGTCTCTCCGTCGAGCCAGATCGGGATGGCCGACGCTCCCCGGCCATACGTTTACCCCGCGCAGTTTAGCGGGTCGCGGAAGGGGAATCTGCACCGATGTGCGCAGCCCGGCGGATTCGGCTTGCGACGAAGCGGAAAGATCGTGAATACTGGCACGATTGCTAATCAATCTTATTTGGCTGCCATGTTCCCATCCCTGACGCCCGACCCCCGACTGCTGGCCATCGAGGACGATCCGACACTGGGCGCACATCTGTTCCAGCACCTCAATGGCAGCGGTTTCGAGGTGACCTGGTGCCGAGACGGGGAAGAGGGGTTGGCGGCTGCGCGCAGCGGCGCCTATGACCTGATCCTGATGGACATCATGCTGCCGGGGCGCGATGGCCTCGAGATTCTTCGCCAACTCCGCCAGGAGCAGGCGCTGCCGGTGATCCTGATGTCGGCCCTGGGCGCCGAGCAGGACCGCATCGCCGGGTTCAGCCAGGGCGCCGACGATTATCTGCCGAAGCCTTTCAGCCTGGCCGAGCTGCGGGTACGCATCGATGCCATCCTGCGCCGGATCGCCCTGGAGCGGGGGGGCGCGCCGGGCCGCTGCGCCGAACCGCTGGCGCGGCCCTCGCTGCAATTCTCTGCCGATGTCTGCGATGTCAGCCTTGGCGAGCGGTTCGCCGGCCTGACGCCGACCGAATACCGCCTGCTGGAAACCTTCCTCGCCGCGGAAGGCGAGACCCTGACCAAGGCCTTCCTTTACCAGCATGTCCTGCACCGCGGTCATACCCAGCATGATCGCAGCCTGGACATGCACGTCAGTCACCTGCGGCGCAAGCTGCAACGCCTCGGTTACGCCGGTCACCAGTTGCATACCGTCTGGGGCAAGGGTTACGTCCTGACACCGGCGCCATGATGCCCAACCGCCATTCGCTGTTCTGGCGCCTGGCCCTGGTGCTGGTGGCGTTCTTCCTGCTATCGGTATGGCTGTCCTGGACCTGGGGACGTAGTGCCGAACTGAAGGGTTACTACCTGTCCGCCGAAGCCCGCTCCGCCTTGGCGGATTATGCGCGGCGAGCCGAGCGTGCCTGGCTCGACGATGGCCGCGAGGGCATCGACCGTTGGCTGGCCGAGCCGCGCCAGCAGGCGCTGGACTGGGTGGTCGTGCTCGACGGACGGCTGCAATCGCTGGGCAGTCGTCCGCTCACCACGGAGGAAGCCGAGCGCCTGACTTTCCTGCGGGGCGTCGACTGGCCGATGAGTTCCCGCTCGCTGTCGCGGCCATTCATCAACCTGCGCTTCCCCGAACATCCGGAGCAAGGCAGGGTGGTCCTGCGTCTTCCCGCCGAGTTCGTCCCTCCCGGCTTGTCGCCGGCCAAGCGCCTGGTCACCCACGGCCTGGTGCCGGCCGGGCTGGCCCTGCTGCTGGGAGTGTTGCTGTATCGGCGCTGGGTAGTGCCGCTGGGACGCCTGCGAGCGCAGGCCAATGCCCTGCGCGGCAACGACCTGACGGCGCGTACGCAGGCAGAGATCAGCCGGCGCAGCGACGAGCTGGGCGATCTGGGGCGGGCGTTCGACCATATGGCCGAGCGACTCGACGAGCACATGGTGTTGCAGCGCCAACTGCTCCGCGATCTCTCCCACGAGCTGCGCACGCCGCTGGCGCGCCTGCAGGTGGCGGCAGAGGGCACGCTGTCCGCGCAGCTCCTGCGCGAGCGCCTGGAGCAGGAGGTACAGGGCATGCAGCAACTGGTGGACAACACCCTGGAGCTGGCCTGGATGGACACCGAACGCCCGGTATTGGCGCTGGAGGACATTTCCATCCCGGCGTTATGGGACCTGCTGGTGGAGAACGCACGCTTCGAAAGCGGCTGGGCCGCCGAGCGGTTCCGCAGCGATCTGCCCGAGGATTGTGTCGTGCGTGGCAACCTCAATGCACTTGCCCAGGCCCTGGAGAACCTGCTGCGCAACGCCATCCGGCATTCGCCGGAGGGCGGCGTGATCCGCCTGCATGGTCGGCGCGAAGGAAGTTGCTGGTGGCTTTGCCTGGAAGACCAAGGCGAGGGTGTGGCCGAGCACCAGTTGGAGACCATCTTCCGCCCGTTCACCCGACTGTCTTCGGCACGTACCGGCAAGGGCTTCGGCCTGGGACTGAGCATTGCCCGTCGCGCCGTGGTGCTCCAGGGCGGCCGCCTATGGGCGGAAGCCGCCGATCCGGGGCTGCGCCTGTGCCTGGTGCTGCCTTCTGCCTAGCGAGGCGCAGGTGCCTTTACATTTTACCTAGATGTAAATGATCTTTACTCTCCTTTGTGAATGATTATCATCCGTGCCGATCTCCTCGGCCGGCCTTGTTCCGGGTCTGCGCCCTGTCCTACCCGTGCCGAGACGTCACCCGCGCAACGCCGGCGACCCAGGCTTCAGAAAAAACGTCAACGTATCCCTCGTGGCTCGCCTGCTACCCGTTTTCCCTCGACAGGAGTAGTCACGCATGTACCCCCAATTCCGTCGCGGCCATCTCGCCGCTGCCGTCCTTTTCGCTTCATCGAACCTGCTGGGCGGGCAGGCCCTGGCCGAGGACGAGCGCCTGGAAGAACTGGACGAACGCGCCGAATCGGTGGTCCAGCTGGGTGACGAGGTGGTGCTGGGCACCGCCGAACAGGAGCTCAAGCAGGCACCGGGGGTATCCATCATCACCGCCGAGGACATCAGGAAGCGCCCGCCGGTGAACGATCTCTCCGAGATCATCCGCACCATGCCCGGGGTCAACCTCACCGGCAACAGTTCCAGCGGCCAGCGCGGCAACAACCGGCAGATCGACATTCGCGGCATGGGGCCGGAGAACACCCTGATCCTGGTCGACGGCAAGCCGGTCAGCTCGCGCAACTCGGTACGCTACGGCTGGCGTGGCGAACGCGACACCCGCGGCGACAGCAACTGGGTGCCGCCGGAGGAGGTCGAGCGCATCGAGGTCCTCCGTGGGCCCGCGGCGGCACGCTACGGTTCCGGCGCGGCGGGCGGGGTAGTCAACATCATCACCAAGCGCCCGACCGATCGTTTGCGTGGCTCCATGACGGTGTTCACCAACATTCCGGAAAGCTCCAAGGATGGCGCCACGCGCCGCGCCAACTTCAGCCTCAGCGGGCCGCTGACCGAAGCCTTGAGCTTCCGCGCGTACGGCAGCGCGAACAAGATCGATTCGGACGATACCGACATCAACCTCGGACATACCGTCAACCCGAGCCGTACCGTGGCCGGACGCGAAGGGGTACGCAATCGCGATCTCAGCGGGATGCTGTCGTGGCAGGTGACCCCCGACCAGGTCGTCGATTTCGAAGCGGGCTTCAGCCGACAGGGCAACATCTATGCCGGCGATACCCAGAACAACAACGGCACCGCCAATACCCAGGGACTCGCCGACGACGGTGCGGAGACCAACCGCATGTATCGCGAGAACTACGCCATCACCCACAACGGGACCTGGTCGTTCGGTACTTCCAGGTTCGTCGCCCAGTACGACTCCACCCGCAACAACCGTCTGGAGGAGGGGCTGGCCGGTTCCGTCGAGGGGCAGATCGGCGCCGACCGTTCGTTCAGCACCAGCAAGCTGGAGAACTATCGCCTCAGCGGCGAACTCAACCTTCCGTTGCATGCGTTGTTCGAGCAGGTGCTGACGGTGGGCGCGGAGTGGAACAAGGAAACCCTCAACGACCCGTCCTCGCTCAAGCAGGGCTTCGTGGGAAGCGATAGCTTGCCGGGGACCCCCGCGGCCGGCTCGCGAAGCCCGAAAAGCAAGGCGGAGATCCGGGCGCTGTACGTGGAGGACAATATCGAACTGCGCCCCGGCACCATGCTCACCCCCGGGCTGCGCCTGGACGATCACAGCGACTTCGGCCTGAACTGGAGCCCGAGCCTGAACGCTTCCCAGACGCTCGGCGAATACTTCACGGTCAAGGCCGGTATCGCACGGGCCTTCAAGGCGCCCAACCTGTACCAGAGCAACCCGAACTACCTGCTCTATACCCGTGGCAACGGCTGCCCGATCCAGACCAGCAGCGGCGGCTGCTACCTGGTCGGCAACGAGAACCTGGACGCCGAGACCAGCGTCAACAAGGAACTGGGCATCGAGTTCCGGCGCGATGGCTGGGTCGCCGGGCTCACCTACTTCCGCAACGACTACAAGAACAAGATCGTCGCGCCGCTGGATGTCATGGGACAGACCGGGACCGGTAACAACATCCTGCAATGGAGCAACGCGAAGAAGGCGGTGGTCGAAGGCCTGGAAGGCAACCTGCTGGTCCCCCTGCACGAGGACCTGAGCTGGAGCACCAACCTGACCTATATGCTGCAATCCAAGGACAAGGACACCGGCAACCCGCTTTCGGTGATCCCCGAGTACACCCTGAACTCGACCCTGGACTGGCAGGCCAGCGAGCGTCTTTCCACCCAACTGACCAGCACCATCTACGGCCGCCAGGAGCCGCCGAAGCATGGCACCAGCCGCAACACGCCGGTGGTCTCGCGAAAAGAGGTGGGTACCTATGGCATCTGGGGCGTCAGCGCCGGCTACACCTTCAGCGAGAACCTGAGCGTACGGGGCGGGGTAAGCAACCTCTTCGACAAGCGCCTGTACCGCCAGGGCAACTCCTTCGACGCCGGCGCGGCAACCTACAACGAGCCGGGTCGCGCCTACTACGTTTCGATGACCACCTCGTTCTGATCGCCGCGGCCAACGCGCTTTCACCGGCAGGCGCAACGCCTGTCGGACCTTTCTTTGGCGTTGGTCAGGCATCGGCTGTCCAACGCCAGGTTTTCTCTTCGGACGCCTCTGGTCATCGCATCGCATGCCGTTTCGGGCGGTCTTTCGGCTGAATCGGCATGCATGACCGGATATTGCGGTGCTAGGGTCCGGCCCCAGTTTCCCGGTATCATGCTCAGCCTTTACCGTCAGTGCCGAACGAGTGCCTCCATGACCGTGCAGTACCCGACTATCGCCGACTGCGTTGGCAATACCCCTCTGGTGCGTCTGCAGCGCCTTCCCGGGGAAACCTCCAATACCCTGCTGGTGAAGCTCGAAGGCAACAACCCCGCGGGATCGGTGAAGGACCGCCCGGCCCTGTCGATGATCAGCCGTGCCGAACTGCGCGGCGACATCCGCCCCGGCGATACGCTGATCGAGGCTACTTCCGGCAACACCGGCATCGCCCTGGCCATGGCGGCGGCGATCAAGGGTTACAAGATGATCCTGATCATGCCGGACAACTCCACGGCTGAACGCAAGGCGGCGATGACCGCCTATGGCGCCGAGCTTATTCTGGTCAGCAAGGAAGAGGGCATGGAGGGCGCGCGCGATCTGGCCGACAAGCTGCAGCGCGAAGGCCGCGGCAAGGTCCTCGACCAGTTCGCCAATGGCGACAACCCGGAAGCCCATTACCACAGCACCGGCCCGGAAATCTGGCAGCAGACCGGCGGCAGCATCACCCATTTCGTCAGCTCCATGGGCACCACCGGGACCATCATGGGCGTATCGCGCTACCTCAAGGAGCAGAACCCGGCGGTGCAGATCGTCGGCCTGCAACCCATGGAGGGCTCGGCCATCCCGGGAATCCGACGCTGGCCGCAGGAATACCTGCCGAAGATCTATGACGCCAGTCGCGTCGACCGGGTCGTCGACATGCACCAGGACGAAGCCGAGGACATCATGCGCCGGCTGGCCCGCGAGGAAGGCATCTTCTGCGGCGTGTCCTCCGGCGGGGCGGTGGCGGCGATGCTGCGCCTGTCCCGCGAACTGGAGAATGCCGTGCTGGTGGCGATCATCTGCGACCGCGGCGACCGCTACCTGTCTTCCGGCGTCTATGACCCGCGCTGAGCATGTCCATGGCCAGAAATAAGGGCGGGCTGCGCTTCCAGCCCAGCGGTGGTGCGCGCGGTCCCGCGATACCGGTAGGCAAGAAGCAGCGCCTGACCATCGAGCGCCTGGCCCATGACGGCCGAGGTATCGCCCACGAGGCGGGGATGACCTGGTTCGTCAGCGGCGGGCTGCCTGGCGAGGAACTTGAGGCCCGGGTGCTGGGCGCGCGAAGCAAGGTGGTCGACGCGCGCAGCGAGCGCCTGTTCAGCAGTAGCGACCTGCGTCGCCGCGAGCCCTGCACTGTAGCGGGTCGCTGCGGCGGCTGCACCCTGCAGCACCTGGAACACGGCGAGCAGTTGGCCCTGAAGCAGCGTACCTTGCAGGAGCAGTTGCAGCGTTTCGCCGGGATCGAGCCGGAAGAATGGGCCGCCCCCCTGGTCGGGCCCGAATTCGGCTATCGGCGCCGCGCTCGGATCGCCGTGCGCTGGGATGCCAGGGCGCGGCGTCTGGATGTCGGCTTCCGTGCCTCGGCCAGCCAGGAGATCGTCCCCTTCGATGAGTGCCTGGTCCTGGTGCCGCCTTTGCAAACGATTGCCCGTGCCCTGCCTGCTCTTCTGCAGGACTTCCGCAAGCCGGAAAGCATCGGCCACGTGGAACTCTTCCATGGCACGGCCAGTGCATTGCTGTTGCGGCATACGACTGCCCTGGTCGACGAGGATCGCCAGCGCCTGGCCGCTTTCTGTTCCGCACACCAGGCCCAGCTCTGGCTGCAAGGTGCGGAACAGCCCTTGCCGGTGGAGCCGGCCGCCGAACTGGGCTACTCCTTGAGTGACTGGCAACTGACTCTGGCGTACCGACCCGGAGACTTCGTCCAGGTCAATGCGCCGGTGAACGAGTCGATGATCCGCCAGGCCCTTGACTGGCTGGCACCGACCGCCGACGAGCGGGTCCTCGACCTGTTCTGCGGGCTGGGCAATTTCTCCCTGCCGCTGGCGCGCCGGGTGGCGCGGGTAGTCGGGGTGGAGGGCGTGGCGGCGATGGTCGAGCGGGCAGGCGCCAACGCGCTGGCCAATGGCCTTGGCAACGCGCACTTTTTCCAGGCCGACCTGTCCAAAGCGCTTGCCGAAGCGCCCTGGGCGGAGCAAGGTTTTACCGCTGTGCTGCTCGATCCGCCGCGCGACGGCGCGTTCGAGGCGGTACGCGAAATGAGTTCTCTGGGTGCCCGGAGGGTAGTCTATGTATCCTGCAATCCGGCGACCCTGGCGCGCGATGCTGGCGAAATGGCCAGGCAGGGCTATCGTCTGAAGCGCGCCGGAATCCTCGATATGTTTCCGCAGACCGCACATGTCGAGGCCATGGCTTTGTTCGAGGCAGGCTAGGATGCCTGCGTAATCCGACCAGCCCGTTCGAAGGCTGGCGCAGTCATCGGTGGGCTACGCGCACCGTGGTAAAGGGTAGGCAAGATGGTACAGGTGAGAGCGCACCAGCCGGTCAACACCGACGGCAGTATCAACCTCGAGGCCTGGCTGGACCACGTCCAGAACCTCGTCCCCGGGCTCGATCGTCAGGGCTTGCTGGAGGCTTGCGAGTTCGCTCGCGAATCCGAGCAGCGAGCGATCGCCGCACAGAACTCCTGGGCAGAAGGCACGTCCAGCTTCCAGACCGGACTGGAAATCGCCGAGATCCTCGCGGACCTCAAGCTGGATCAGGAGTCCCTGGTCGCCGCGGTCATCTATCGAGGCGTGCGGGAAGGCAAGATCACCCTGGAAGCGGTCAACAAGCATTTCGGGCCGGTGGTGGCCAAGCTGATCGAGGGCGTGCTGCGCATGGCCGCGATCAGCGCCAGCCTCAATCCGCGCCATTCCATGGTGCTGGGTACCCAGGCGCAGGTGGAGAACCTGCGCAAGATGCTGGTGGCGATGGTCGACGACGTTCGCGTCGCCCTGATCAAGCTGGCCGAGCGCACCTGCGCCATCCGCGCGGTGAAGAACGCCGACGAGGAAAAGCGCCACCGCGTCGCCCGGGAAGTCTTCGATATCTACGCGCCGCTGGCCCACCGCCTGGGCATCGGACATATCAAGTGGGAGCTGGAGGACCTGTCCTTCCGCTACCTCGAGCCCGACCAGTACAAGCAGATCGCCAAGCTGCTGCACGAGCGCCGGCTGGATCGCGAGCAGTACATCGCCAACGTGATGAGCCAGTTGAAGGAAGCTCTCGCGGCCACCGGCGTACAGGCCGATCTCAGCGGGCGGGCGAAACACATCTATTCGATCTGGCGCAAGATGCAGCGCAAGGGCCTGGACTTCAGCCAGATCTACGACGTTCGCGCCGTGCGCGTGCTCGTTCCGGAGATGCGCGACTGCTACACCGCGCTGGGCATCGTGCATACCCTCTGGCGGCACATTCCCAAGGAATTCGACGACTACATCGCCAACCCCAAGGAAAACGGCTATCGCTCGCTGCACACCGCAGTGATCGGCCCCGAGGGGAAGGTGCTGGAAGTACAGATCCGTACCCACTCCATGCACGAAGAGGCGGAACTCGGGGTCTGCGCGCACTGGCGCTACAAGGGGACCGACGTCAAGGCCAGCTCCAACCATTACGAGGAAAAGATCTCCTGGCTGCGCCAGGTGCTCGAATGGCACGAGGAACTGGGCGACATCGGTGGCCTGGCGGAGCAACTGCGGGTCGATATCGAGCCGGACAGGGTCTACGTCTTCACTCCCGACGGCCACGCCATCGACCTGCCCAAGGGCGCGACCCCGCTGGATTTCGCCTATCGGGTCCACACTGAGGTCGGGCACAACTGCCGCGGGGCGAAGATCAACGGACGCATCGTGCCGCTGAACTACAGCCTGCAGACCGGCGAGCAGGTCGAGATCATCACCGGCAAGCACAGCGGTCCGAGCCGTGACTGGCTGAACAGCAACCTGGGCTACGTCACCACCTCCCGGGCGCGGGCGAAGATCGTCCATTGGTTCAAGCTGCAGGCGCGGGACCAGAACGTCGCTGCCGGCAAGGCCCTGATCGAACGCGAACTGTCGCGCCTGGCGCTGCCGCCGGTGGATTTCGACCGGCTGGCGGAGAAGGCCAACGTGCGTACCGCCGAGGATATGTTCGCCGCTCTCGGCGCCGGCGACCTGCGCTTGGCGCACCTGGTCAACTATGCCCAGCAACTGGTCGAGCCGGACCGCGACAGCGAGCAACTCGAACTGATCCCGCGCAAGCCGAGCAAGATCGGCCACGGCAAGCGCGGCGACGTGCAGATCCAGGGCGTCGGCAACCTCCTGACGCAGATGGCCGGCTGCTGCCAGCCGCTGCCGGGAGATCCCATCGTCGGCTACATCACGCTGGGCCGTGGGGTCACCATCCACCGCCAGGATTGCGCCACCGCGCTGCAACTGGCGGGACGCGAACCGGAGCGGATGATCCAGGTCAGCTGGGGGCCGGAGCCGGTTCGCACCTATCCGGTGGATATCGCGATCCGTGCCTATGATCGTTCCGGCCTGTTGCGCGACGTGTCCCAGGTGCTGCTCAACGAGCGGATCAACGTTCTGGCGGTGAATACCCGTTCGAACAAGGAAGACAACACCGCGACCATGCAACTGACCATCGAGATTCCCGGTCTGGACGCTCTTGGACGCCTGCTGGCGCGCGTTTCGCAACTGCCCAACATCATCGAGGCGCGGCGCAACCGTACGCCTTGAGGCGAGGCGGAAACAGGCCACGGGCGCTCGCAGGCTGCCCGTGGCCTTTTCGTTTCCGGAAAGGGCAGAATGCCCGGACCGTTCACTGAAGACCCGAGATACCCATGTACCGACTCGACGACCTGCTCCACCTCATGGCGCGCCTGCGCGATCCCGAATTCGGCTGCCCCTGGGATCTCCAGCAGAGCTACGCGACCATCGTCCCGCACACCCTGGAAGAAGCCTACGAAGTAGCGGACGCCATAGAGCAGGGGGATTTCCCGCAATTGCGCGAGGAACTGGGCGACCTGCTGTTCCAGGTGGTCTATTACAGCCAGTTGGCTCGCGAAGAGGATCGCTTCGCTTTCGACGAGGTGGTGGACGGCATCACCCGCAAGCTGATCCGTCGACATCCCCACGTATTCCTCGATGGCGATCTCTATGGCAAGCCCGATGCGGCGAAGCTCGCCGAAGCGGCGGTCAAGCAGCGCTGGGAAGAACTGAAGGCCGAGGAGCGTGCCGCCAAGGCCAAGGAGCCGCAGCAGTTGTCGCTGCTGGATGACGTTCCTGTCGCCCTGCCGGCGTTGTCACGGGCGGCGAAGCTGCAGAAGCGCGCGGCGCAGGTCGGTTTCGACTGGCCGGAAGCGCTGCCGGTGGTGGACAAGGTTCGCGAGGAGCTGGACGAAGTCCTCGAGGCGATGGCAGAGGGTGACGAGGGTGCCGTGGGCGAGGAGGTTGGCGACCTGCTGTTCGTCGTGGTCAACCTGGCCCGGCATCTCAAGGTCGATCCGGAGGCTGCTCTGCGCCAGGCCAACGGCAAGTTCGAGCGGCGCTTCCGATTCATCGAGCGGAACCTGCGCGAAGCCGGCCGGAAAGCCGAAGAATGTTCGCTGGAGGAACTGGACAGCCTCTGGGGCGAGGCCAAGAAAGCGGAGAGGAGCGCGCCTGGCTGTTGATGGGGAAAATTACCGTGGCAGCCGGGCTGCCACGGCATCTGAATCAGCCGAAGATCCAACGATAGAGGATGACCAGCAGGATCACCGCCAGCACCGGGCGGAGGATTCGGTAGGCCTTCGGGTAGGCGCGTTTGAAGCGCTTCACCTGGGCGCCGATGGCATTGCCGCCGCGAATGGCGACCGAGTAGGCCTGGTTGATGCTGCCGACGCGTTCGCCTTCGACGTTCTGCGGTGCGGTCGCACGCCCGAGAATGCCGCTGATCCAGCGATTGAGCCGGGTCAGCAGGCGGGAACGGAGCGGCCGCTCGATATCGCAGAAGAGAATCACCCGGGTCTGCTCGGTCTCGTTCTTCACCCAGTGGACGAAGGTTTCGTCGAACATCACGTCTTCGCCATCACGCCACGCGTAGGGCTGGCCGTCGACGTAGATGCGGCAGTTGTCCGAATTCGGCGTGGACAGGCCGAGGTGATAGCGCAGCGAGCCGCCGAAGGGGTCGCGGTGCGGATTCAGGTGGCTGCCGCCGGGAAGCAGGGTGAACATCGCGCCCTTGACGTTGGGGATGCGGCTCACCAGCTCTACGGTCTTCGGGCAGAGCTGCTGGGCGGAGGGCAGCGGGCCGTCGTACCAGGTCAGGTAGAAGCGCTTCCAGCCTTTCTTGAAGAACGAGCCGAAGCCGGCTTCGTTGTTGTTCAGGGCAGCCCGGATATAACCCTCGTCGAACAGGTTGAGGGCTTCTTCGCGGATGGTTTGCCAATTGTTCTTCAGTTCGTCCAGCTCCGGAAAACGGCTGCGATCCAGATAGGGCTTCGAGGGGACGCTGGAGAACAGGTACATCAGCGAGTTGTAGGGGGCGAACCAGGCGGAGTGGTTGACCAGTTGACGCAGGAAGGGCAAGCGCGCGCGCCCACGGAAATGGACGAACAGGACGCTGGCGACGAACAGGCCCACCAGAGTGACTTTTACCAGGAGAGAAACGCTCATGCCTTGCTTTCCATGCCTTCGATATCAGGGGCCGGGAGGAGTGCCTGCGGGTGCTCGGGACGGTAGGGAGGGGTCTCCAGGGCATGCGTGGCAGTTTGCGAGCCGCCGAGACTTGCGTTGAGGCGGCTGAGGCTGGAGGATTATACCCCCTGCGAGGGCCGGCTGAACCCCAGTCGGCTGGAAGATTATGCCGCACCCCACCGGGCGTGCCACGCGAGCGAGTCGTTGACGAATGAGCATGTCATTGCGTGACCAGTTGCTGAAAGCCGGGCTGGTCAATGAGAAACAGGCCAAGCAGGCCACCAAGCAGAAACAGAAACAGCAGCGCCTGGAGCACAAGAACCAGGTCGACAAGGACGACTCCCAGCGCCAGGCGGCGGAGCAGGCCAAGGCGGAAAAGCTGGCGCGCGACCAGGAATTGAACCGCCAGCAGCAGGAAAAAGCCGAGAAGAAGGCCAAGGCCGCGCAGATCAAGCAACTTATCGAAGGGACGCGCCTGCCCAAGCTGGAAAGCGACGACTACTACAATTTCGTCGACGCCAAGAAGGTCAAGCGGATCGCGGTCAACGACCTGATCCGCGACAAGCTGAGCCGAGGCAGCCTGGCTATCGTCAGCTATGACGGACGCTACGAGATCGTGCCCCGGGATGCGGCGGTGAAGATCCAGGAGCGCGATCCGCGGCGGGTGGTGCTGCTCAACGTACAGAGCCAGGAGCCGGACGAAGACGATCCCTACAAGGACTATGTGGTGCCCGACGATCTCATGTGGTGAGGTCCGCATCCGGAGTGTCGCTTGACCGGTACGGATGCCGGTCAACTACCAATTCTGGAATGCGAAGCAGTTCTAAAATAACTACCGATGATTTCGTTTCGATAGCATAATGCCTTTCCTCAGAAATCTCCTACGGCTGCCTTTGCGTGCATCTGTGGGCTAGCCGCCTATCGAAAAGGACGTTGGTATGCCTTCCTCACAGCTTCCGGGGGCTTCGCCCTCGGAGATCGATATCGTTCAGCTGTTCCAGCAATTGTGGGCGTCGAAGTGGCTGATAGCGCTGATCGCGGCCTTGGCGACCGCCGCTGCGCTCGCCTATGCGCTGTTGGTCGTTCCGACCTACCAGGTGGATGTCCTGTTGCGGCCGATCCAGACCAAGGCCCTGGAGGCTGTCAACATCGAAGGTCTTTACGCCATGACTCCGCGGGAAGCGTTGGAGCGCGTCGGCAACGAGCTGGCAGCCTACTCCGGCAGGCTGGAGTATTTCGAAGCCCATCCAGAGCTATTCCAGCAATTGAACGCCGAGGGCCTGTCCCCCGAGCAGGCTTTCTGGAAGTTCAACCAGGATGCCTTCAGCATGCAGCAGACGGACTTGAAGAAGGACCCCCAGGCGGCGCCTTTCTTCCGCTTGTCCATGCAGTATCCCCAGGGCATGGATGGTGCCGCCATTCTCAACGGCATGCTCGCGTCGACCATCGAGAACGAGCGCCAGCGAATCCTGGACGACCTCCAGGCACGTATCGACGGCCGCCTGCAATTCCTCGAGCAGGATATCGAAGGCAAGCGTGCCAGTTACCAGGCTAGCAAGGAAGGCAAGATCGCCCGGTTGCTGGAAGCGGACAGCATCCGGCGGGCTGGCTTGGAGGATGAGCTCAGGGCGTTGCGCGGGCGGCTGAAGATGGTGCGCGACTCGCGTATCCAGCAGCTCAACGAAGCCATCCAGATCGCCACGCGGCTGGGGATCGTCAAGCCGACGACCCCGGGCGCACTGGGAGAGGTCGGGCAGGATGGCTCGCGCAGCGTTTTCCGCACCGAGGTGAATAACCAGCAGATTCCCCTGTATTTCATGGGTGTCGATGCCTTGACCGCCGAGCGCGATACCTTGCTCAAGCGCAAGGGCGATGACTTCACCGAGCCCCGCGTGGCGAAGATCCAGCAGGAGCTGAAGCAACTGGAGAACAACCGTGAAGTGCAATACCTGCAGGCTCGAAAGGGCGAGGAGCGTTTCTTCGAAAACATCGACAAGCTGCGTGGAGAGCAGGCGCGTCTACAGACCTTGAGGGCAAGTGACCTTAAGATCGAACTGGTACGGGTCGACCAGAAAGCTGCAACGCCTCTGAGGCCGATCAAGCCACGCAAGGCCCTGGTGGTGGCCTTGGGCCTCCTGGGTGGGCTGGCGCTCGGCGTGCTGGTGGCTCTGGTTCGGGCGATGTTGCGTGCCCCACGGCAACGGGTACAGGAAGATAGCCTGCCGCCGGGAGTCGTCAGCCTCGACCGGAGCCTTTCCGGGACCTGGGACCAAAGGTGCGCCCCCGAAGTACGCGGGGGCGCATGGTTCAGGCCGATTTACCTATCTGCCGCAGTTCTTCTTCTTTCTCCAGTTTGATCCGATAGGCGTGGGCGTCATCCTCGTTATGGAAGACGCCAACCAGCAGTCCCTGCTGATGCACGTCCCAGCAGCGGCGGCCAAGCGCACGCAGCTCGCGGGATTTGTGGTCATCGTCACGCTCGGTCACTGTCACACTCATCTTTTCTGCTCCAGGGTTGATCTGCATCAAGGCAAATCCAGCCTATTTCAATAGCAGGCTAATCAAATAGTCCTGGAATTGAGAAAAACCTTTTCAGTTTCCAAGGTGTGAAGGTGGCATGCCGGATGCTCTGGAACAGGCCTCTTCCCTCAGGCGTATGCGGCCGAACAAGGCCGCTTCCGTGAGGGCGGTAATCGCCAACAGGCGATCCAGGCGCAGCAGCAGAGTCGCTCCTTCGACGGCCACCTCAAGGTATTCCTCCTTGCCGCCGCCTGGCCGAACGGCCCGGGTATGCGTCGTGCGCGCCTCGGCTTCGAAGCGAACACCATCCTCGAGTTCGAGGAGCAACCGGTAGCGGTAGAGGCAGGCGATCTCCAGGTAGTCATGGAGATCGCAGGCGATCGGGTGGTAGCTGTCCATTGGCCTCAACAGCCTTCCAGGGGAAGGATGTAATGGCCATGGAGCCGAATGGCTTCGGCAACCTCTGCTGTCGCAATCTCGCTATGGCAGTAGCTGCAATGCCCCTGGCTGATATCGGCCTCGTCTATGCCTCTTCCGGCGAGCCAGCGTCGAGCGAACTCGCCGGCGCGAGCCCCCAGCTCCTCCGTGACCAGGACATCGAAGTGCAGGTAGCGGCCGTCGCGGGTTCGCACATGGGTGTCGAAGATCTTCACCTCCATGGCCGTTCTCCTTATTTCAGATCGCTGAGCGCCGCACCGAAGTTAAGGTGCAGTACCTGTCCATCGACAACCAGGGCAGGAACCGACTTGACCCCGGCCTTTTCCGCCTCGGCGATGCGTGCCGATTGTTCGGCGAGATGGACCACTTCGATGTCCACCTGCTTGCGATCGAGCAATGGCAGCAAGGAACGTTCGGCTTCGACACAGATTGCGCAGCCGGCGTGGTAGTAGATGGCTTTGGTCATGCTGATTCTCCTGTAGGAATTTAGTATCGATACGATACTTTTTCAGCCTAAACAAGAGGTGACCTCTTTGTCAAACATGTTTTTAGTCGATACTATATTGGCAAGGAGGTATCCCATGTCCGCCATCGCCCTTTACGATTACCTGGAAAGGCTGACCAGCCTGATGCGTGCCTGGTCCCGCGAGCAGCCGCTGGTGGCTGAGCTGCAGCCGGTGCAGTTGAGCGCCTTGCATTACCTGGCGCGTTGTAATCGCTATTCGGATACTCCGCTGGGCGTGACCGAATACCTCGGCTTGACCAAGGGCACAGTGTCGCAATCGCTCAAGGTGCTGGAAGGGCGGGGGCTGATCAGCAAGCTGCCGGATGCGCGGGATCGGCGCAGCGTTCATCTGCGGCTGACCGATGCGGGGCGCGCGCTGATCGAGGCGGTGATTCCGCCGCAGTTCCTCGAGCAGGCCGTCACGGCACTGGGCGAGAAGGGCGAACACTTGCAAGGCTTGTTGCGTGATCTTCTGGTCGTCATCCAGCGTCAGGAGGATGTGCCTGGTTTCGGCCTTTGTCGGTCCTGCCGGTTCCATCAACGGCGTGCGGGTTCGCCCTTCTGCGGTCTAACCGGGGAGCCGTTGAGCGCTGTCGATGCCGAGCTGATCTGCCGCGAGCACCAGGCCTGCGGCTGACCCGCGGGCAATAAAAAACCGGGCAATGGCCCGGCTTTTCGTGGGAGAGGGGGTCAGCTCTTTTCGCCAGTGACGGTCTTGCCGTCGATGGTGCCTTCCTTGAGCATGATCTGGTATTCCTTGCCGTCGGTTTCCATCTGGTACAGGCGGACCAGCAGATAGTCCCAGTCCTTGGCGAACCAGAGGATGGTCTTGCGGTTGCTCTTGCCCGGATCACGCACGCGCTCGACCTTGATCGCGTTGATCAGGCCGGCCTGGGTGCGTACCTTTTCCTCGCCGAGAACCCGGAAGTCGTAGGTATCGACATCCTCGCCCTCGATGATCTGGTAGCTCATGCTCTTCTTGCCGTCGGCAACGTCATGCTGCAGGACCAGTTGATAGGTGGACTTGTCCAGTTGACCGCGATTCAGGGGTTGCCGCACCGCATCGCCGCGGTCGCTGCCGAGCACCTGCTTCTGCGACCAGTCGAAGTCCAGTTCGATCTGCTTGCCTTTGCCCAGACCTTGGCGGGCGAAGCGGTAGGTCTGTGGCAGGAAGGTGTCGTTCTCGACCTTGAAGGTGCTGACTTCGTTGAGACTGGCCAGCAGCATGGAGGCCTCGAAGTCCAGTTGCCAGCGGCCGTCGCCGAGAGCCTTCAGGCTGCGGGAGGCATTGCCGCTGATGGGCATCTGTTTCCAGTCGGCGGTATAGCTGGCGGTGAACGGCTTCAGCTCGAAGGCATAGGCCGGCAGGGTCAGCAGCGTCAGCAGGAACAGCATGGCTTTACGCATTGCGAATCTCCTTGGTGCGAATCTGATGGCCGGTGGCAGGCAGGGCCTGGCCATCCAGCAGGGCGCCCTGTTCGCCCAGGCGCAAGCGGCCCTCGGCGAACCAGCGCATGGCCAGCGGGTAGATCCGGTGTTCTTCCTCGTGAACCCGTCTGGCCAGGCGTTCCGGCGTATCTTGCGACTCTACCGGGATTACTGCCTGTACGACCAGTGGCCCCCCATCGAGTTCCTCCGTCACGAAGTGCACGCTGCAACCGTGCTCGCGGTCGCCGGCTTCGAGGGCGCGTTGATGGGTATGCAGCCCTTTGTGGCGCGGCAGCAACGAGGGATGGATATTCAGCAGTCGCCCCTGGTAATGGCGAACGAAATCGGCGCTGAGGATGCGCATGAACCCGGCAAGGATCACCAGGTGCGGTTCATGGGCATCGATCCGTTGTGCCAGGGCCTGGTCGAAGCTTTCGCGATCGGCATAGGCCTTGTGATCGAGCACCTCGGTCTGGATGCCGGCCTGGCGCGCGCGTTCCAGGCCATAGGCGTCCGCGCGGTTGGAGATCACCGCGCGGATCCGGGCCGGCGTGGCGCCCTCCCGGAGGCTGTCGATCAGCGCCTGCAGGTTGCTGCCGGAGCCGGAAATCAGCACCACGACATTGCAGAGTTTCGGCATCAGTGGTTTTTCAGATTGTTCAGGACCACGCGCTCGGCGTCCGCGCCGCAGGTTTCGATGCGACCGATCTGCCAGGGTTGCTCGCCGGCGGCACGCAGGACTTCCAGGGCTTTCTCGGCGTCGCTCTGGGCCACGCAGATGACCATGCCGACGCCGCAGTTGAGTACGCGATGCATCTCGGTCTCGTCGACGTTGCCCTGTTCCTGCAGCCAGTCGAATACCGCCGGACGGTTCCAGCTGGCGACATCGATCACGGCCTGGGCGTTGTCCGGCAGGACGCGCGGGATGTTGTCCAGCAGGCCGCCGCCGGTAATGTGAGCCATGGCCTTGACCGCGCCGGTCTGCTTGATCAGTTGCAACAGCGGCTTGACGTAGATGCGGGTCGGCGCCATCAGCAGGTCGGCCAGCGGCTTGCCGTCGAGTTGGACCTGCTCGATGTCGGCGCCGGAAACCTCGATGATCTTGCGGATCAGGGAGTAGCCGTTGGAGTGCGGGCCGGAGGAGGGCAGGGCGATAAGCGCGTCGCCGGCCTGGACCCTGGAGCCGTCGATGATCTCGGCCTTTTCCACGACGCCGACGCAGAAGCCGGCCAGGTCATAGTCTTCGCCTTCGTACATGCCGGGCATTTCGGCGGTCTCGCCGCCGACCAGGGAACAGCCCGCCAGTTCGCAACCGGCACCGATGCCGGTGACTACGGTGGCGGCGACGTCGACGTTGAGCTTGCCGGTGGCGTAGTAGTCGAGAAAGAACAGCGGCTCGGCGCCGCAGACCACCAGGTCGTTGACGCACATCGCCACCAGGTCCTGGCCGATGCTGTCGTGCTTGTTCAGGTTGAGCGCCAGGCGCAGCTTGGTGCCCACCCCGTCGGTGCCGGATACCAGCACCGGCTGCTTGTAGCCGGCCGGGATTTCGCAGAGGGCGCCGAAGCCGCCGAGGCCGCCCATCACTTCCGGGCGTGCGGTGCGCTTGGCCACGCCTTTGATGCGTTCCACCAGGGCTTCGCCGGCGTCGATGTCCACACCAGCGTCCTTGTAGCTCAACGAGGGTTGCTTGCTGCTCATAAATCCAGGCCTATAGGGGTAATTCGGAGATCGGCCGGCCGCCCAGGCGTGCAACGCTGTTTGCCGGTTTTGAAGGCGCGCGATTTTATCAGGCTTGCCACGCAGCGGCCATCTCGGTTGCCGCTGGACGGACTGCTGTTTAAGGTATAGGTCCACTTGCGCGGCCCTCACAGCTCGTCGCCGCCGTTCCCATCCGTTCGTCGAGAGCCCTCCATGCGCATAGCCCGACTCTTCGTTCTCTGTTTTTCCCTGCTAGGCTTGCCCGTCTTCGCGGCAACGGTCCCCAATCTCTACCAGGTCCACGAGCCGGTTTCGTCGCAGCAGCCCGGGGAGCGCGATGCCGGACTGGTGCGAGCCCTGCAGACCCTGCTGGTGCGCCTGACCGGCAATCCGCAGGCGCCGCAGAACCCGGCATTGGCGGGGTACCTGAAGGATCCGCAGCAACTGATCAGCCAGTACGCCTTCGAAAATGGTCCGCCGCTGGCGCTGGTGGTCGATTTCGATCCAACCGCCACCGGTAATGCGCTGCGTGCCGCCGGCCTGCCGAGCTGGGGCGCCAACCGCCCGGCGGTGCTGGCCTGGTGGCTGAACGAAAGCGCCGATGGCAGCACCCTGGTCGGTGACAACCAGGCCTCGGCCGAACCGCTCAAGCGTGCGGCGCAGAACCGCGGCTTGCCGTTGCGCCTGCCTCTGGCGGATCTCGACGAACAGATCGTCGGTACCCCGGAGAACCTCACCGCCGCCCAACCCGATGCCCTGCGCGCAGCCTCCGAGCGTTATGCCGCCGATGCCTTGCTGGCAGTGGACGCCAAGGAGGCGGACGGCAAATGGCAGGCGCAATGGCGGCTGTGGATGGGCGATTCGCGGGAGCAAGGCCAGGCTGAAGGCGCTACGCCCGACGCGTTGGCAGACAGCGTGATGCTGGCCGTCGGCAACCGCCTGTCTACCCGTTTCGTTGCCACGCCGGGAGCGGCGACCGGCCTGACCCTCCAGGTCCAGGGCGCGACACTGGCACGCTATGCCGAGTTGCAACGCCTGCTCGATCCGTTCGGCGCGCGTCTGGTAGGCGTGCGGGGCGATCGCCTCGACTATTCCGTGAAGGCCAGTCCCGAGCAATTACGTGCCCAGCTGGGCCTGGCGCAGTTGCAGGAAATCCCGGCCGACAGCGTACCGCTGGATGCCTCTGGCCAGCCCGCAGCGCCCAGCGCGGCGGTGCCGTCGTCGTCCCAACTGAATTTCCGCTGGCAGTGAGTCGGCGCGCCGATCCGCTCCTATGCAACGGAGCGGGCCGGCGCGCGACCGGCCGATGCTCTGGGCAAGGAGCCTCGGCTATCGGCAAACCTTTGATTTTGCTTGCCTAGTTGCTCATTGTGCGGCCTTGCCGAGGCGTATAAACTTTGCAGCCTTTACGGTGACTCCTGCGGCGTTTTCGGATTGTCCGCCCAGCCTGGCATGAAACCTATTCAGCTTCCCCTCAGTGTGCGTCTGCGCGACGACGCCACCTTCGCCAACTACTATCCCGGTGCCAATGCCGCGGCACTGGGATATGTCGAGCGTTTGTGCGAAGCCGAGGCTGGCTGGGCGGAAAGCCTCATCTACCTCTGGGGACACGACGGCGTCGGTCGCAGCCACCTGTTGCAGGCGGCCTGCTTGCGTTTCGAGCAGTTCGAAGAGCGAACCATCTACCTGCCGATGGCAGATCTGGTGCAGTACGGCCCGGAAATCTTCGACGATCTCGAGCAGTGCGAGCTGGTCTGCATCGACGACCTGGATGTGCTGGTTGGCAAGCGAGAGTGGGAAGAGGGGCTGTTCCACCTGTTCAATCGACTGCGCGATACCGGTCGGCGCCTGCTGCTGGCGGCATCGAAGTCGCCCCGGGAGCTGCAGGTCAAGCTGCCGGACCTGAAGTCCCGCCTCACCATGGCGCTGATCTTCCAGTTGCACGGTCTTTCCGACGAGGACAAGCTTCGTGCCCTGCAACTGCGGGCATCCCGTCGTGGCTTGCATCTGACCGATGAAGTCGGTCGTTTCATCCTCAACCGCGGTTCGCGCAGCATGAACTCTCTGTTCGATCTGCTGGAGCAACTGGATCGCGCTTCGCTCCAGGCTCAGCGCAAGCTGACCATTCCTTTCCTCAAGGAAACCCTCGGCTGGTAAGCGTCGACAGTCCGTCGGCGAACTCCCGCATGGCCGTGCCGCAGTCCTTGGGTTTCGCTTGCAGCAGGAAGTGACCGCCTTCTATCCGTCTCTCCATCCATGCGCCGGCAATACCGGAGCGCTGGTTGTCCGCAGGCTTACCGGCGGTCGGCACTGGAAAGCGGCGCAGGCAGGGCAGGAGGGGGCTCCTGCCTTACCATCAGCGTTCCCCGGCGACCCTTCGGTCGTACTGGAATCGCCAGCGCGTATAGAGCAGCGCGGCGCAGAACAAGGTCACGCTGAGTAGCACTTCGGCCCAGCCGAACAGGCGCTGCGTGGGATCGAAGGCGGCGAGTACGCCGAGGATGAAATACAGGTTGACCACGTAGCAGGCCCAGGCATGCCCGCGCGCGCTGCCCATGAGCAGTCCGGGGGCCACCACCAGCAGCGGCAGCAGCTTGAAGGCGAGGACCAGCCAGGGCACCCAGCTCGCTGCACCATGGGCGTCCGCGTAGATCAGGTCGCGAATGAGGATGAGCAGGACCAGGCCGACGAAGCTTCCCAGGCTGATGGCGCGGCTGAGCGCCAGGCGCGGCTGCAGCCACGCTACTTCGGGCAGCGGTTTGTTCTTGCGGGCCATTTCAACTCCCCAGCTTGCCGGCGGTTTCCGCCAGGCGTTTGCCCAGCGCGCGACACAGGGTCAGTTCGTGCTCATCGAGGCTGCGCTTGCCATCGGCGCCGGCGAAGTGGCTGGCGCCGTAAGGCGTGCCGCCGCCGCGGGTTTCCAGCAGGGCGGGTTCGCTGTAGGGAATGCCCAGGACCAGCATGCCGTGGTGCAGCAACGGCAACAGCATCGATAACTGAGTGGTCTCCTGGCCGCCGTGCAGGCTGGCGGTGGAGGTGAAGACCGCTGCCGGCTTGCCGACCAGGCCGCCGGTCAGCCACAGGCTACTGGTACCGTCGAGGAAGTATTTCAGCGGGGAAGCCATGTTGCCGAAGCGGGTCGGGCTGCCGAGGGCCAGGCCCGCGCAGTTCTTCAGGTCCTCCAGGGTTGCGTACAGCGCCCCCTCCGCGGGGATCTCCGGGGCGACCGCTTCGCATTCGGTGGATACCGCGGGAACCGTGCGTACGCGCGCCTCGAAGCCGCCCTGTTCGACGCCACGGGCGATCTGCCGGGCCATTTCCGCGGTAGCGCCATGGCGACTGTAGTACAGCACCAGGATGTAGGGACTGCTCAAGCGAGGATCTCCAGGACTCTTTCCGGAGGCCGGCCAACCACCGCCTTGTCACCCGCGACCAGCACCGGGCGCTCGATCAGCTTCGGATGTCTGGCCATTGCCTCGATGATGGCCTCTTCGCCAAGACTGGGCTCATCCAGGCCGAGGGCCTTGTATTCGTCCTCCCCGGTCCGCAGCAACTGGCGGGCGGGAATGCCGAGCTTGGCCAGGATCGCTTTCAGCTCGGCGGCGCTCGGCGGGGACTCCAGATAGCGCACCACTTGCGGTTCCAGGCCGCGGGCTTCGAGCAGTTCGAGCGCTGCGCGGGATTTCGAGCAGCGCGGATTGTGCAACAGGATCAGTTCGCTCATGTCAGGGGTCGCATGGCCGGTGAAGTGACGGCTATTCTAACCGCCTCGTCGACCAGGACTGAACCCGTCGGCGCGAAGTACCGCCCCGAGAGGCGAAGAACCGGCGCGACTTCAAGGAGAGGGCATGCGCGAACATTTCAACGATGGGGTCGAGTTCGCTCGCTTCCTCGCTCATCGCTTCGTCACCGACAAGGCTCCCAACAGCGCGGCGGCGCTGACCTACACCACGTTGTTCGCGGTAGTGCCGATGATGACGGTGATGTTTTCCATGCTTTCGCTGATTCCGGCATTCCATGGCATGGGCGAGTCGATCCAGACTTTCATCTTTCGCAATTTCGTGCCTTCCGCTGGAGAAGCGGTGGAAACCTACCTGAAGAGTTTCACCACCCAGGCCCGGCACCTGACCTGGGTCGGGGTGGTCTTTCTGGCAGTCACCGCCTTCACCATGCTGGTGACCATCGAGAAAGCCTTCAACGAGATCTGGCGGGTTCGCCAGCCACGCCGGGGTGTCGGGCGGTTCCTCCTCTACTGGGCGATCCTCAGCCTGGGCCCATTGTTGCTGGGGGCCGGCTTCGCCGTGACCACCTACATCACTTCGCTGTCGCTGCTCCATGGCCCGGACGCGTTGCCGGGCGCGGAGACGCTGCTAGGGCTGATGCCGCTGGCGTTCAGCGTGGCGGCCTTCACCCTGCTCTATTCGGCGGTCCCGAACGCCCGGGTCCCGGTGCGCCATGCCCTGATGGGCGGCGTGTTCACCGCGGTACTGTTCGAAGCCGCGAAAACCCTGTTCGGGCTGTACGTAAGCCTGTTTCCCGGCTACCAGTTGATCTACGGTGCCTTCGCCACCGTGCCTATCTTCCTGCTGTGGATCTATCTTTCCTGGATGATCGTTCTGTTCGGCGCGGTGCTGGTCTGCAATCTCTCTTCTTCCCGTCTCTGGCGGCGGCGCTCGCTGCCCAAGCTGATCGTTCTGCTCGGCGTGCTGAGGGTGTTCCACCAGCGCCAGCAGCTTGGACAGTCGCTACGCCTGACCCACTTGCATCGTGCGGGTTGGCTGTTGCCCGAGGATGAGTGGGAGGAACTGCTGGACTTTCTCGAGAAGGAGCAGTTCGTCTGCCGCGCCGGCGGAGGTGAGTGGGTGCTGTGCCGGGATCTTGGCGCCTACAGTGTGCACCGCTTGCTGAATCGCTGCCCCTGGCCCATGCCTAGCCGAGAGCGCATGCCTGCGAATCTGGACGAGGCGTGGTATCCGCCGTTCCAGCAGGCCATGGAGCGCTTGCAGGTGGAGCAGGAGGCGCTGTTCGGAGAAAGCCTGGCCCACTGGCTGGCGGACGGAACCTCGGGAGCGAAGGTGACGTAAAGTGTCAGTTTGCGGCGAACGATGTGCATGAGGCGCTGCATTCTGCCGGAGGAATCCCAGCAAGCGCAGGGAAAGCGCTGTTGGCACGCTTCTGGCAAACCCTCGTGTGACAGTCGTTTCACTCCGTAGTTCCGCCGAGGTTCCCGTTCATGCTCCCAATGTCGAACAAGGTCGTCCATTTGCATCACAAGGATGAGCAGGCAGCGCTTGAGCGTTTGAACCGGATTACCGGGCTGCAGTTCAGCAGTTGGCCGGAGTCGCTGGTGCCGGCGCGTAGCGTCAGCGAACCGTCGCCTGAGAAAGAGCGGGACGAACCCCTGCTCGATCAGGTACGCCAGGGCTGAGCGATCCGGCTCAAGCTTCGGACACCTGCTGTGACCTGTTTTCCTGCTCCACCGCTTGTACGAAGAACTCCTCCACGACCAGTCGGGAAAAGGCCGTCGCCGACTTCAGGCGTACCTGCATGTTCTCCACTTTCTGCCGTACGGGCAGGCGGGCAATGCCGGAAAGCAGGATGCGTTGCTGGCGGTCGATTCGTCCGTGATCCACCGCCACTTCGCGTTGGCGCCCGCCATCCAGATAGCTGACCACCAGTGACACCAGCAGGTCGCAGGCATCCGGAAGATGTAGCCAGGCGGCAATGTTGTAGTCCGCGACCAGGCCCTCGTGGGCTGTCAGGGTCGGGCGTGCGGCATCCACCAGGTGTGGGGGGACGCTTCCGATCAGATGGTCTTTCATAAGCAGCAGTGTGTCCGTTAAAAAGGGCTTCGGACTCGTCGCTCTCGACTTCTCCCCAAGTCGATCCTGCCGATGCCTGGGCATACGGCCGGTTGAGTCGTCGCGTCGTGTGTGGCACGCGGATTATAGGGGTGGTCCTTTGCGTCAAACTGTGCGGTTCGACGGCGATTGTCGTGACTCTTCTCGCACTTTGTGCCTTGTAGGAAGTATCGGGGCTTCTTCTTCCCATATTCGTCTCCACTCGGTTTTGCAGAGGTGGATGGCTTCCAGTAAGGTCTCGCCATAGTGCCGCGCCGGGTTGCCCTGGTCCGGCCGAAGTTTTCCTGACTCGAGAGGTTCCTGACATGGGGAGTTGGCTACGCCCGCTGGGCGCTGCTGCGGTGTTGTTTCTCGCGGGCTGTTCGGCGGATTACGGAGTCGACCAGGACGGGCGTCCTGTCGCTGCGGAGCAGTTGGACGGGCATTGGCTGGTGGTCAATTACTGGGCTGACTGGTGCGCGCCCTGCCGGACCGAGATTCCGGAGATGAATCGCCTTGCGCAGGTGCTGGAAGGGCAGGGCGGGCGCGTCATTGGCGTGAATTTCGATGGCCTGCGCGATGCCGAGTTGAAGAAGTCGGCCGATGGCATGGGGATTCGCTTCACCGTGCTGGCCGATGATCCGGCGCCTCGCTTCAAGCTCCCTCGCAGCGAAGCGTTGCCTGTCACCTATATCGTCGATGCTCGGGGGGAAATGCGTCAGCGTCTGCTGGGCGAGCAGACGGCCGATGGCATATTGAAACAGCTCGAGGCTTTGCGGGAGGGACGCTGATGGCGAGGATCTGCTTGCATGCCTATGTCGGCGGCCGGGTACAGGGCGTCGGTTTCCGCCAGGCGACCCGGGAAGAGGCTGATCGCCTCGAACTCGACGGTTGGGTGCGCAACCTGGATGACGGGCGTGTCGAGGTCGTCTGGGAGGGCGAGGAGGACCGGGCGAAAGCCCTGGAGCGATGGCTGGGGCGGGGCCCGCGGCACGCGGAGGTCTCTGCGGTCGAGGTCGAGCAAATGCCGCTGCAGGGGATCGCTGGCTTCGTCGTCCGTCGCTGACGAGGCGAGTTCGCCGTCAGGGCGTCTCGCCAGGGTCCGCGGCCAGGCGTCCGGCATCCCGGAGCAGGGCATGCATGAACTGCTGCTGCAGTTCGGGGTCGTTGCGCGTGAGTTCGATCAGGCTCTGTTCCAGTTCGCTGGCTTCTTCTTCCAGGCCCAGCTCCGCGAGGCGTTTCACCCGATGGACCCAGTGGTGGACGTCATCGCCTTCCAGGTCGTCATAGATCAGGGCGTGAGCTTCCAGGAGCTTGCCGCGCAGGCTGCGGCTGACGCGGAGGCTGGCATCGGCGCGGGTACCATCCTGCGGGTCGCTCACCGAAAGATGTATCTGCGAGATGCGGCTGATGTCCTGTTCGGCGAAGGGGCTGTCAAGCAGGTTGAGGCGCAGCACGCCATGACGGTCGGTAAGCAGTTCGTTGAGTTCCTTGCCGGAACTGACCATGACCGGACGCTCCGCCCAGGGCAGGCTGGAGTACTCCAGGCGCTTGTCGCGCTGTTTCTCGTCGATGCTCGCGAGATTCTGTTCGGCGCGACCGTTGGATTCCACGTTCATGAACGGATTCACCCCGGCCAGCCCATAGTTGATCCAGCCGTGGGTGATGTTGTCCGGTACGCTGCCGAAGGTCACCACGTTGACGATGTTCGCTCCGACGCCGGCCACCAGCGCCACCGCGCCCAACGGGATCTCGTAGATCTCCCGCCAGGCCTGGTACGGCGTATAGCGGTCGTAACGGCGCGTCACCTCGAACTCGGTGACCTCGAAGGACTTCTGGTCGTTGATCCGGACCCGGCGCTGCGGTAGTTCGAGCACATCGGGCTGGCCGACATCGACTTGCAGGGTATGTTCGAGCAGCTTCCGCTCGACGCGCTCCTCATGCTCGCTACGCTGCGGCAACTGGTTGGCGCAGCCGCTCAGCAGAAGGCCGCCGCACAGGGCGGCGGCGAATAGGCGCAGGGGTCTTCCGGTGGGCATCGTTACGCTCAGCGGCTGAGTTTTTCGGTGATGAACGACATCAGTTCGCCGATCGGCAGGTTCTGCGACTCGCTGTCACGGCGGCCCTTGTATTCCAGGACGCCTTCGTTGAGGCCGCGGTCGCTGATCACGATGCGGTGGGGAATGCCGATCAGCTCCATGTCGGCGAATTTCACCCCGGGGCTGGTCTTCTTGTCGCGATCGTCCAGCAGCACTTCGAAACCGGCTGCGGTCAGCTCGGCATAGAGCTTGTCGGTCGCCTGCTTGACGCTCTCGGTTTCGTACTTCAGCGGTACCAGGGCGATCTGGAACGGCGCCAGTGCGCTTGGCCAGAGAATGCCACGCTCGTCATGGTTCTGTTCGATGGCGGCGGCGACCACGCGGGATACGCCGATGCCGTAGCAGCCCATGATCAGGTTGACCGGCTTGCCCTGTTCGCTCAGGACGTTCAGCTTCATCGCTTCGCTGTACTTGGTACCAAGCTGGAAGATATGACCGACCTCGATGCCGCGCTTGATCACCAGGGTGCCCTTGCCGTCCGGGCTGGGGTCGCCTTCGACGACATTGCGCAGGTCGGCGACCTCGGGCAGCGGCAGGTCGCGCTCCCAGTTCACGCCGAAGTAGTGCTTGTCCTCGATGTTGGCGCCAGCGGCGAAATCGCTCATCAGGGCGACGGAGCGGTCGACGATGCAGGCGATCGGCAGGTTGACCGGGCCCAGCGAGCCGGGGCCGGCGCCGATGGCGGCACGGATCTCGGCCTCCGACGCGAATACCAGCGGGCTGGCGACCAGCGGCTGGTTGGCGGCCTTGATTTCGTTGAGTTCGTGATCGCCGCGGACGATCAGGGCGACCAGGGTGCCTTCTTCGGCGCCATGCACCACCAGGGTCTTGATGGTTTTCTCGATCGGTAGCTGGAAGCCGTCCACCAGGGCCGTGATGGTCTTGGTGTTGGGCGTGTCGACCAGGCGCATGTCCTCGGTGGCGCTGCCGCGGGCGCTCTCGCGCGGCACGGCTTCGGCCTTCTCGATGTTCGCGGCGTAGTCGGAGCTGTCGCTGAAGACGATATCGTCCTCGCCGGAGTTGGCCAGCACGTGGAACTCATGGGAGCCGCTGCCGCCGATGGAGCCGTTGTCGGCTTGCACGGGACGGAAATCCAGGCCGAGGCGGGAGAATATCTTGCTGTACGCCTGGTACATCCCGTCGTAGGTCTGCTGCAGCGAGTCCTGGCTCAGGTGGAAGGAATAGGCATCCTTCATGATGAATTCGCGTCCGCGCATCAGGCCGAAGCGCGGGCGGATCTCATCGCGGAACTTGGTCTGGATCTGATAGAAGTTGATCGGCAGTTGCTTGTAGCTGTTCAGCTCGTTGCGCGCGAGGTCGGTGATCACTTCTTCGTGGGTCGGGCCTACGCAGAATTCGCGCTCGTGGCGGTCCTTCAGGCGCAGCAGCTCAGGGCCGTATTGCTCCCAGCGCCCCGACTCCTGCCACAGCTCGGCCGGCTGCACCGCCGGCATCAGCACTTCCAGGGCGCCGGCAGCGTTCATTTCCTCGCGGACGATGGTCTCGACCTTGCGCAGTACCCGCAGGCCCATTGGCAGCCAGGTGTAGAGACCCGAGGCCAGGCGACGGATCATGCCGGCGCGAAGCAGCAGTTGATGGCTGATTACCACCGCGTCGGCGGGGGTTTCTTTGAGCGTGGAAAGCAGATACTGACTGGTACGCATCTTTGGCCGTTATGTCGGTTGTATCGGGAGGAATGGCTGGGCATTGTACGGTGCCGGTCTGGCTGCGTACAGGGCGCCGGCCATCGATGATGAGGAGTCAGCAGGCAATGAACGCGGCGCAGGTACAGGCGTTGATCCGCATGGGGCTGCCCATGGCCGAGGACATCGATTTTCGTGTCGAGCGTCTCGACGAACGACATGCGCTGGCGCGCATACCTTTTCACGGCAAGCTGGTGCGTCCCGGTGGAACGTTGTCCGGCCCGACCATCATGGCGCTGGCCGACGCGGCGATGTACGCGGTCATTCTCGGGCGTCTCGGGGCGGTCGAGATGGCCGTGACCTCGAACCTGAACATCAACTTCCTCAGCAAGCCCAGGCCCGAGGACCTGTTGGCCGAGGCGAGCATCCTCAAGCTGGGGCGGCGCCAGGTCGTCTGCGAGGTCGGGGTGTTTTCGCAGAGTAATGAGGAAGACCTGGTGGCCCATGTGACCGGTACCTACGCCCTTCCTTTATAGGCGCGTTGCCGCCGAGAAGAAAAAACCCGGCGATGCCGGGTTTTTTCGTTGCCTGTCGGTCGATTACAGGATCGACAGCGGATAGTCGACGATCAGGCGGAACTCGTTCTGGTCGCCTTCGGCCTGGTCGGCGTTGGCGCGGTGCCAGGCCTGGCGGATGCGGAACGACAGGTCCTTGGCCGGACCGGACTGGACCACGTACTTGGCTTCCAGGTTGGTCTCGTGGTGCTTGCCGTCCTCGCCGTAGCCGTAGTTCTTATAGCCGACGTTGTTGTCAGACATCTTGGTGCCATCGATGTCCTTGCCATTGATATAGCGGACCATGAAAGTCAGGCCGGGAACGCCATAGGAGGCGAGGTTCAGGTCGTAGCGGGCCTGCCAGGATTTCTCGCCGGGGCCGTTGAAGTCGGAGTACTGCACGGAGTTGGCGAGGAAAATCGAGTCACCGCCGCCGCCGGAACCGTTCTCGCCGAAGCCGATATAATCAAACGGCTGATCGCCATGGACCTTCTGGTAGGCCAAGGTGAAAGTGTGCGCATCCAGAGTGTAGGCTGCCGCCAGGGACCAAGTGGTGTTGCTGATGTCGCCGGCCTTGGCCTTGCCTTCATCGTTTGTGCGGTAGATGTTGAAATCGAAGCCCAGCGATTGGTCGGATGCCAGTGGGATGGTGTAGTTGCTGTTCAGGTAATACTGACGATAGATGTCTTCGAGTTCAGCACCCTACAGGGAGGCGCTGAGGTTATCGGTGATTGCGTAGCGGCCCCCAATGAAATCGGCGCTCTTGGCGGTCTCGCCTGCATAGGTTGCGTAGAGTTCGCCGCGCGACTTGGTGGTGGTGCCCTGCTTGCCTTCGGTGAAGTGGCCCGCTTCGAGATCGAGCCCTTCGAGTTCGCTGCTCTGCAGTTGGAAGCCGGTCGCGGTCTGCGGGAACAGGCGGCTGCCGCCGGCGGCGAAGACCGGAGCGGTCGGCTGCATCTCGCCCCACTTCAACATGGTCTTGGAGATGCGTACCTTCACGGCGCCACCGGCGCGGCTGTAGTCGTCACGGGGCGTGCCGTCGTTCATCACCGGCAGGTTGCCGGTACCGCTCTTGTCCGAGGTGCCGTCGAGCTTCAGACCGAGGTAGCCGAAGGCATCGACGCCGAAGCCCACGGTGCCTTGGGTGAAGCCGGATTCATAGGTGGTGAGGAAGCCTTGGGTCCAGTCGACGCGGTCCCCGCTGCCGCTCTTGCCGTCACGGTTGAAATAGTAGTTGCGGAGCAGCAGGTCGAGGCTGCTGTCTTCGATGAACCCCTTCGCTTCGGCCTGATCGCTGACGAATGCGTCGGCCACGGCGAACTGAGTGCTACCTGCGGAAACCGCCAGTGCAATGGCGCTCCACTTCATCACTTTCATTGTGATTGCTCCTTTGGTTTTGAAATTATCTCTGCCATCACAGTGCCGCAGTGACGGCTAGTTCTTCTTGTCGGCGCTAACTTATAGCACGCAGTGTTTCTTGGCGATAGTTGAGGTTCCGAAGCGACGGATTCTTTACGGCGTTGTCGCAAAATTGCATGACGTATGTCGCATCTGCGTAGGTGCGCAGTTGAAAAAATGACGTATGTCGCGGGCTTGGTCACTCTTGTTGAGGTCGCTTCTCAAGTCGCTTTTCCCGATTGGCGGGGTCTTGTAATAAAAATGTCATGTTCCGTACGGCCCCTCTTACTGTGATGAAAGAGGTATAAGCAAACTCCGTGCACAAATTGGAAAACGGCTTCGCCTATGTATTCCAGTTGGTCTCTTCGAGAGCGAAGCTATTCTGTTTGAAAGCAAACGAATCATGCCTTGAAACCTGTTTGTAATCCGTCTGCTTCAAGGGTTGGTTGCCATCGAGTTGTCTGTGGCGAATGCGTTTGTATCCACGGCATGTCTTATGTTCGGCATCGCGCTGTATTCATTCGACCGGCATCTTATGGGGCGTTCGGCAGGAGAGGCGCGCCAAGCTGGGGCGGGCGGATGTGCGGGCTTGCTTTGGCCGGGCGGCGAAGTATCCTGCGCGGCAGTTATGGCGGGTCCCTTCTCGGAAGGAGGGGCTAAGCTGTCCATGAATGACGGTCGAACAGGAGAGGTCAGTATGTTCGCTTTGGATCCCCGGCTGGAGCAGGACACCCTGTTGCTCGGCGACTTTCCCCTCAGCCGCCTGCTGCTGATGAACGATGCCCGCTATCCGTGGTTCATCCTGGTGCCGAGGCGGGAGGATGTCACCGAGCTGTTCCAGCTCGATGTCGATGACCAGCAGGCGCTGTGGCGCGAGGCCACGCTGCTGGCAGAGGTGCTCAAGGACACCTTCCGTGCGGACAAGATGAATGTCGCTAACCTGGGCAATGTGGTCAGCCAGCTCCACATGCACGTGATCGTCCGGCGACGTGGCGACGACGCCTGGCCCGGCCCTGTCTGGGGGCGCCATCCGGCTCAGCCTTATTCTTCCGAGCAGGTCGAGGCGATCCGCGGCAAGTTGCGGATGGTGCTGACCGACGGCTTCCGTTTTGCCGGGGAGGCCTAGATGGAGCTGGACGCGCGCATGGATGACCTGGAATGCCGCCAGGCTTTCCAGGATGACACTTTGCAGGCTCTCAACGATGTGGTGGTCGAGCAGCAGCGCAGCATTGAGCGACTGCAGCTTCAGGTCGCGGCATTGATCAAGCGTCTGGAAGACGTCCAGGGGCTGGTGGGCGAGGCGGGGGAAGACGAAGCGCCTCCTCCCCATTATTGAATGCACAAAAAACCCGCCGTTCGGCGGGTTTTCTGTTTTTCGCGGCGGTCAGCGGCGGGAGGCGATTACGTCTTCCGCCTGCAGGCCCTTGTCCCGTTGTACCACCGAGAACTCCACGCGCTGGCCTTCGATGAGGATGCGGTGGCCTTCGCCGCGAATCGCTCGGAAGTGGACGAAGATGTCCTCGCCCGAATCGCGGGAAATGAAGCCGAAACCTTTTGAGGTGTTGAACCACTTCACGGTACCGGTCTCCCGGTTGCCGCTGTCCTGGCTGCCGCCGAGGGCCGTCGGGGCGCTGGCGCTGCGCGAGACCGGTTTGCCGGGCTTCAGGCTGCCCGCCAGTTGCAGGGCCGTGGCCAGCACCAGGCTTAGCAGGGGCAGGACGATCGCCGGCTGGTCGGCGATGGTCGGCAGCGGCGCCAGCAGGATCAGTGCCTGCAGGACGACGCCCAGGACCAGCAGGGCGGCTGCGCCGGCCTGCAGCGGGCGGGTTGGATGTGACGATTGCAGTACGGGAGCGAAGAGCAGGTTGATCAGGCCCAGAATGGCCAGGTAGATGGCATCGGGATGTTGCAGGAAGGGTGTGGCTTCGGTTCTTAGGCTGGGAATGAAGGACAGCAATAGGGCGGCGACGCCCGTGACCAGAAGGACGATTTTCAACATGTCAATGAGTTCACCTTGATGGGGTAACGATCAAGTAGCCGGACAGCGCTTCGGTGCATGAAACGAAAGGTGCGGAAGGACGGCCGGCCTATGCGTGTGACGCACGGCGGCTATTTAACAGGAAAGCAGGAGGCTACTCAAATCAAGCGGTTGGCGCCGGAGGGGAGGGCGGGGCCCTGAGGCGGGCCCCGCTTTCTATCGAGCGATCGACGATCAGCTGGCGAGAAGGCTGCGCAACATCCAGGCGGTCTTTTCATGTACCTGCATGCGTTGGGTGAGCAGGTCGGCGGTGGGTTCGTCGCTGACCTTGTCCAGCAGCGGGAAGATGCTGCGGGCGGTGCGCACCACGGCTTCCTGGCCCTGGACCAGTTGCCGGATCATCTCCTCGGCTTCCGGCACGCCTTCCTCTTCCTTGATGGACGACAGGCGGGCGTAGGCGGCGTAGGTGCCGGGCGCCGGGAAGCCCAGGGCCCGGATGCGCTCGGCGATGTCGTCCACGGCAACGGCCAGTTCGGTGTACTGACCTTCGAACATCAGGTGCAGCGTATTGAACATCGGGCCGGTGACGTTCCAGTGGAAGTTGTGGGTTTTCAGGTAGAGGGTGTAGGTGTCGGCCAGTAGCCGCGACAGGCCCTCGGCAATGGCTGCGCGATCCTGTTCGCCGATTCCGATATTGATTTCCATGGCGTTCTCCTTTCAGTCGGCCTTGTGAATGGGGCACTCCGAAACATTTGGAGTGAGGCTAACACAGGGTTTTTCCCAGCGCTCTTGGTCTATGTCAAAGGCGGCGATAGGGAGAATCTATTCCGACTGCCCGGTCAAGCGAATGGTTCGCAGGGTGCGGCGAAATGCTTCCGTTCAACGGCCTGGCTTCCCGCGTGACAGGCCGGCGGGGCTGGCTGCAAGCCATGGATTTTTCAGGCTATAATCCCCGCCTTCAATGCGAAGTGGGCCCGGATGCGGGTGCTTCGCCGTTGCCGTTCACCGGGCAGCGCGGGAGATGTCCTTCCGGGGGCGTACCGATGGTTCCGGTGCTCGGTCAGGGCCGGCGAGAGCCCGGCAATGGTCGCCAGGCAGCCGGCGGCTCCACAGAATCCAAGACTTACGAGAAGCGAACCACACCATGATGCGCAGCCACTATTGCGGCCAACTGAACGAGAGCCTGGACGGCCAGGAAGTCACCCTTTGCGGTTGGGTTCACCGCCGCCGCGACCATGGTGGAGTGATCTTCCTCGATGTGCGCGATCGCGAGGGGCTGGCCCAGGTGGTGTTCGATCCGGACCGTGCGGAAACCTTCGCCAAGGCCGACCGGGTGCGCAGCGAGTTCGTGGTGAAGATCACCGGCAAGGTGCGCCTGCGCCCTGAAGGCGCGCGCAACCCGAACATGGCGTCTGGCTCCATCGAGGTACTGGGCTACGAACTGGAAGTGCTGAACCAGGCCGAGACTCCGCCGTTCCCGTTGGATGAATATTCCGATGTGGGCGAGGAAACCCGCCTGCGCTACCGCTTCATCGACCTGCGTCGTCCGGAGATGGCTGCCAAGCTGAAGCTGCGCGCGCGCATCACCAGCAGCATTCGCCGCTACCTGGACGACAACGGCTTCCTCGACGTCGAGACCCCGATCCTCGGCCGGCCGACGCCGGAAGGCGCGCGCGACTACCTGGTGCCGAGCCGTACCTACCCGGGACACTTCTTCGCCCTGCCGCAGTCGCCGCAGCTGTTCAAGCAACTGCTGATGGTCGCCGGCTTTGATCGCTACTACCAGATCGCCAAGTGCTTCCGTGACGAGGACCTGCGTGCCGACCGCCAGCCGGAATTCACCCAGATCGACATCGAGACCAGCTTCCTCGACGAGAGCGACATCATCGGCATCACCGAGAAGATGGTGCGCCAGCTGTTCAAGGAAGTGCTGGACGTCGAGTTCGACGAGTTCCCGCACATGCCGTTCGAAGAGGCCATGCGCCGCTACGGTTCGGACAAGCCCGACCTGCGCATCCCGCTGGAGTTGGTGGACGTCGCCGACCAGTTGAAGGAAGTGGAGTTCAAGGTCTTCTCCGGTCCGGCCAACGATCCGAAGGGGCGTGTCGCCGCCCTGCGTGTACCGGGCGCCGCCTCCATGCCGCGCAGCCAGATCGACGACTACACCAAGTTCGTCGGCATCTATGGTGCCAAGGGCCTGGCCTACATCAAGGTCAACGAGCGCGCCAAGGGCGTGGAAGGTCTGCAGTCGCCGATCGTGAAGTTCATCCCCGAGGCCAACCTGAACGTGATCCTCAATCGCGTTGGCGCGGTCGACGGCGACATCGTGTTCTTCGGCGCCGACAAGGCCAAGATCGTTTGCGATGCCCTGGGCGCGCTGCGTATCAAGGTCGGCCATGACCTCAAGCTGCTCACCCGGGAGTGGGCGCCCATGTGGGTCGTGGACTTCCCGATGTTCGAGGAGAACGACGACGGCTCGCTGTCCGCGCTGCACCACCCGTTCACCTCGCCCAAGTGCACCCCGGCCGAGCTTGAGGCCAATCCGGGCGCGGCGCTTTCCCGCGCCTACGACATGGTGCTCAACGGCACCGAGTTGGGTGGCGGTTCCATCCGCATCCACGACAAGTCCATGCAGCAGGCGGTGTTCCGCGTGCTGGGCATCGACGAGGCGGAGCAGGAAGAGAAGTTCGGCTTCCTGCTCGACGCGCTCAAGTACGGTGCGCCGCCGCATGGCGGCCTGGCCTTCGGCCTGGATCGCCTGGTCATGCTGATGACCGGTGCATCGTCGATCCGCGAAGTGATCGCCTTCCCGAAGACCCAGAGCGCTGGCGACGTCATGACCCAGGCACCGGGTTCCGTGGACGGCAAGGCCCTGCGCGAGCTGCACATTCGCCTGCGCGAGCAGCCGAAGGCCGAGTGATTCGAATCAACCCGCGGTGGCGCCGCTTGCGGCGCCTCCTGCCGAGAGAGCAATACGGAGTGAGTTATGGCTGGTCATTCTAAATGGGCCAACATCAAGCACCGCAAAGAGCGGCAAGATGCCAAGAAAGGCAAGATATTCACCAAGCTGATCCGTGAGCTGACCGTCGCTGCAAGGCAGGGCGGCGGCGTACCGGCGGACAACCCGCGTCTGCGCCTGGCCGTGGACAAGGCGCTGACCGCCAACATGACCCGCGATACCATCGATCGTGCCATTGCACGCGGCGTCGGCTCCAACGATGCCGACAACATGGTCGAGCTTTCCTATGAAGGCTATGCGCCGAGCGGCGTAGCGATTATCGTCGAGGCGATGACCGACAACCGCAACCGTACAGCTGCGGAAGTGCGTCATGCCTTCAGCAAGTGTGGCGGCAACCTGGGCACCGATGGTTCGGTCGCCTACATGTTCGAGCGCAAGGGACAGATCAGCTTCGCTCCCGGCGTGGACGAGGAAGCGCTGATGGACGCAGCTCTGGAGGCCGGCGCCGATGACGTGGTAGTCAACGACGATGGCTCCATCGACGTGTTCACCACCTTCGCCGACTTCATTTCCGTGAACGAGGCGCTGGCCGCCGCCGGATTCAAGGGCGACGAAGCCGAAGTCACCATGATCCCTTCGACCACCGCGACCCTGGACCTGGAAACCGCGCAGAAGGTGCTCAAGCTGATCGACATGCTCGAGGACCTGGACGACGTGCAGAACGTCTATTCCAATGCCGATATCCCGGACGACGTGATGGCGCAGCTCGGCTGAGCCGATCGGAGCGATAACGCGAAGCCGGAAGTGGGGTACGCTTGATGCGTTCGAACCCCGCTTCCGGCTTTTAGTATCCAGCTTATGACTTTGATTCTAGGGATTGACCCGGGCTCGCGCATCACCGGCTTCGGCGTGGTGCGGGAAACGGCGCGCGGTTGCGAATACGTGGCGTCCGGATGCATACGGACCGGTAACGGCCCCTTGCACGAGCGTCTGCACGTGGTGTTTCGCAGCGTCCGCGAGGTGATCCGCACCCATGGCCCGACGGCCCTGAGCATCGAGCAGGTGTTCATGGCGCGCAACGCCGATTCGGCCCTGAAGCTGGGGCAGGCGCGGGGGGCGGCCATCGTCGCGGCAATGGAGGAGGGGTTGAGCGTGGCGGAGTACACCGCCTCGCAGGTCAAGCAGGCAGTCGTGGGGACCGGCGGTGCAGACAAGCAGCAGGTGCAGATGATGGTCATGCATCTGTTGAAGCTGACCCAGAAACCGCAGATCGATGCCTCCGATGCCCTGGCCATCGCCCTGTGTCATGCCCATACCCAACAGAGTCTGGTCCCCCATGGCCTGGTGGGCGCACGCCGACGTGGCGGGCGCCTGCGTCTTTGAATAAGGAAAGCTCTTCGTGATCGGACGCTTGCGTGGCACCCTGGCGGAGAAACAGCCGCCGCACCTGATCCTCGATGTGAATGGCGTCGGCTATGAAGTGGAAGTGCCGATGACGACCCTCTATCGGTTGCCTTCGGTAGGCGAGCCGGTGACCTTGCATACCCATCTGGTTGTGCGTGAGGATGCGCACTTGCTCTATGGCTTCGCCGAAAAGCGCGAGCGAGAGCTGTTCCGTGAGCTGATCCGGCTCAACGGCGTGGGTCCGAAACTGGCTCTGGCGCTGATGTCGGGCCTGGAAGTGGACGAACTGGTGCGTTGCGTCCAGGCACAGGACACCTCCACCCTGGTGAAGATCCCCGGTGTTGGCAAGAAGACCGCCGAGCGCCTGCTTGTGGAGTTGAAGGACCGCTTCAAGGCTTGGGAAAACATGCCCACGATTGCACCGTTGGTGATGGAACCCCGTGCCAGCGCTACAGTCTCAAGCGCCGAGGCCGATGCAGTCAGCGCGCTGATCGCCCTCGGCTTCAAGCCACAGGAAGCCAGTCGTGCCGTCGCAGCCGTACCGGGAGAGGATTTGTCCAGCGAAGAAATGATCCGCCAGGCCCTGAAGGGCATGGTCTAGGTGGCGCCCGATGATCGAGCCTGATCGCCTCATATCCGCCGTTTCCGGTCGCGAACGCGATGAGCAGCTGGACCGCGCCATTCGCCCGCTGAAGCTGGCCGACTACATCGGCCAGCCCAGCGTGCGCGAGCAGATGGAGCTGTTCATCCATGCCGCGCGCGGCCGCCAGGAGGCGCTCGACCATACGCTGATCTTCGGTCCGCCGGGGCTGGGCAAGACGACCCTGGCGAATATCATCGCCCAGGAAATGGGCGTTTCCATCAAGAGTACTTCCGGGCCGGTGCTCGAGCGTCCCGGCGATCTCGCCGCGTTGCTGACCAACCTGGAGGCCGGCGACGTCCTGTTCGTCGACGAGATCCACCGTCTTTCGCCCATCGTCGAAGAAGTGCTGTATCCGGCCATGGAAGATTTCCAGTTGGACATCATGATCGGCGAAGGGCCCGCGGCCCGCTCCATCAAGCTGGACCTGCCGCCGTTCACCCTGGTCGGCGCGACCACTCGTGCCGGCATGCTGACCAATCCACTGCGCGATCGCTTCGGTATCGTCCAGCGCCTGGAGTTCTACAACGTCGAGGACCTGGCGACCATCGTCAGTCGGTCGGCCGGCATTCTCGGCCTGGAGATCGAGCCGCAGGGCGCGGCGGAAATCGCCAAGCGCGCCCGCGGTACGCCGCGAATCGCCAATCGCCTGCTGCGCCGGGTACGCGACTTCGCCGAGGTCCGGGGGCAGGGCGACATTACCCGGGTGATCGCCGACAAGGCATTGAACCTGCTCGATGTCGACGAGCGTGGCTTTGACCACCTCGACCGTCGTCTGTTGCTGACCATGATCGACAAGTTCGATGGCGGGCCTGTAGGAATCGACAACTTGGCTGCGGCGTTGAGCGAGGAGCGGCACACGATCGAAGATGTACTGGAGCCCTATCTGATCCAGCAGGGCTACATCATGCGGACACCGCGGGGACGCGTGGTAACACGCCATGCGTACCTGCACTTTGGCCTGAATATTCCGAAAAGGTTGGGGCCGGGGGTGACGACGGATCTGTTCACGTCTGAAGATGGTAATTAATTGCATTTGTGGGCGATTGCCGATTGGCAAAGCCGGGACTTGGTTCTAGAGTATGCGCGCGCAACACGGGGGAAAGCCGTTCCAGCAGCGTTTCCGGGTCTATTACGAGGACACGGATGCCGGCGGCATCGTCTATTACGTCAACTATCTCAAGTTCATGGAACGGGCTCGGACCGAGCGGCTGCGAGCTTTGGGGTTCGCCCAATCGCAACTGGTCGGCGACAATCTGCTGTTCGTCGTGCACTCCGCCGAGGCGCGTTACCACGCCCCGGCCAAGCTCGACGATGAACTGCTTGTCAGCGCCGAGGTCGAGGAGTTGAACCGGGCGAGCCTGAAGTTTCGTCAACAGGTTCGTCGAGCGTCGGACTCCGTCCTGCTCTGCGAGGGGCGGTTCCTGGTGGCGTGCGTGCGAGCGGACACCCTGAAGCCACGTGCTATCCCCGAAACGTTGCGTGCGGCTTTTGCCGGAAGCCCGGATTCTTTTTCAGCAGGAGATTAAAGTGGAACCGAACGTCGTCGACCATACCTCCATGTGGAGCCTGATCAGCAACGCCAGTATCGTGGTGCAGCTGGTCATGCTGACCCTCGTGGCCGCCTCGGTCACATCCTGGATCATGATTTTCCAGCGCGGTAACGCCATGCGCGCCGCCAAGAAGGCACTGGATGCCTTCGAAGAACGCTTCTGGTCGGGCATCGACCTGTCCAAGCTGTACCGCCAGGCCGGTAGCAATCCGGACCCGGACTCCGGCGTCGAGCAGATCTTCCGTGCCGGCTTCAAGGAGTTTTCCCGTCTGCGCCAGCAGCCCGGCGTCGATCCCGATGCGGTGATGGAGGGCGTGGCGCGCGCCATGCGTGTGGCCATCTCCCGTGAGGAGGAGAAACTCGAGGCCAGCCTGCCGTTCCTGGCAACCGTCGGCTCCACCAGCCCGTACGTCGGCCTGTTCGGTACCGTCTGGGGTATCATGAATTCCTTCCGTGGCCTGGCCACCGTGCAGCAGGCTACCCTGGCCACCGTCGCCCCGGGTATCGCCGAAGCGCTGATCGCCACCGCCATCGGCCTGTTCGCCGCGATCCCGGCGGTCATCGCCTACAACCGCTTCTCCGCACGTTCTGAGATGCTGATCGGTCGTTACTACACCTTCGCCGACGAGTTCCAGGCCATCCTGCACCGCAAGGTGCACACCAGCGACGACTAAGACGACTGAGAGGTAAGCCGATATGGCAAGGGTTCGTCACAAGCGCAAGCCGGTCGCGGAAATGAACGTGGTGCCTTACATCGACGTGATGCTGGTACTGCTGGTGATTTTCATGGTGACCGCGCCGATGCTCAACCAGGGGGTCAAGGTCGACCTGCCGAAGGTGTCCAGCGAGGCGTTGCCTCAGGACAACAACAAGCAGGTCCTGACCCTTTCGGTGAAAGCCGACGGTTCCTATTACTGGAACGTCGGCAGCGAAGTGGATACTGAAAAACAGACCGATAGTGCCGTGTCGTTGGAACAGATGACCGATGCAGTCACCAAGATCATGAGTGCCCGTCCGGACACCCAGGTATTCATCCGCGGCGACAAGGCGGTGAACTATGGTGCGGTGGTTGGCGCCATGGGTGCCTTGCAGCAGGCCGGTGTGCCCAACGTCGGGTTGATTACCGAGGCCCCCTGATCTTGAAGCAACAGTTCGAGCGCTCGCCTTCCGAGAGTTATTTCTGGCCCGTCGTCCTGGCGGTGGTCCTGCACGTTCTGATCTTCGCCATGCTGTTCGTCAGCTGGGCGTTTGCTCCGGAGCTTCCTCCCTCCAAGCCGATCGTGCAGGCCACGCTCTACCAGCTCAAGTCGAAGAGCCAGGCGACGACCCAGACCAACCAGAAGATCGCTGGCGAGGCGAAGAAGACCGCCTCCAAGCAATACGAAGTCGAGCAGCTCGAACAGAAGAAGCTCGAGCAGCAGAAACTCGAGCAACAAAAGCTGGAACAGCAGCAGGTCGCTGCTGCGAAAGCGGCGGAACAAAAGAAGGCTGACGAGGCTCGAAAGGCCGAGGCCCAGAAAGCCGCCGAGGCGAAGAAGGCCGATGAAGCCAAGAAAGCTGCCGAGGCCAAGGCCGCCGAACAGAAGAAGCAGGCTGACATAGCCAAGAAGCGCGCCGAGGACGAGGCCAAGAAAAAGGCCGCTGACGACGCCAAGAAAAAGGCAGCCGAGGACGCGAAGAAGAAAGCGGCCGAGGAGGCCAAGAAGAAGGCTGCTGCGGAAGCGGCGAAGAAGAAAGCCGCCGTCGAGGCCGCCAAGAAAAAGGCCGCCGCCGCTGCCGCGGCAGCCCGCAAGGCTGCCGAGGACAAGAAGGCGCAGGCGTTGGCCGAGTTGCTTTCGGATACGACCGAGCGCCAGCAGGCCCTGGCCGACGAGGTGGGCAGCGAGGTCACCGGCAGTCTCGACGACCTGATCGTCAACCTGGTGAGCCAGCAGTGGCGGCGTCCTCCATCGGCGCGTAATGGAATGAGCGTAGAAGTACTGATCGAAATGCTGCCGGACGGTACCATCACCAATGCCAGCGTCAGCCGTTCGAGTGGCGACAAGCCTTTCGACAGTTCGGCGGTGGCGGCGGTGCGCAACGTCGGCCGTATTCCCGAGATGCAGCAATTGCCGCGGGCTACCTTCGACAGCCTGTATCGTCAGCGCCGCATCATCTTTAAACCGGAGGATTTGAGTCTGTGAGTACCCTGATTCGCATTGCGCTGTTCGCCCTGGCCCTGGTGGCAGGTGCTGCGCAGGCTGCCGACCCGCTGGTGATCTCCAGCGGTAACGACCGTGCCATTCCCATCGCCGTGGTGCCGTTCGGCTTCCAGGGGGGCAACGTGTTGCCGGAAGACATGTCCAATATCATCGGCAACGACCTGCGCAACTCCGGCTACTTCGAGCCGCTGCCCCGGCAGAACATGATCAGCCAGCCGGCGCAGGCCAGCGAAGTGATCTTCCGTGACTGGAAGGCAGTTGGCGTCAACTACGTGATGGTCGGCAACATCGTGCCTGCCGGCGGACGCCTGCAGGTGCAGTACGCATTGTTCGATGTCGGCACCGAGCAGCAGGTCCTGACCGGCAGCGTGACCGGCAGCACCGATCAGCTCCGCGACATGTCGCACTACATCGCCGACCAGTCGTTCGAGAAGCTCACCGGTATCAAGGGCGCGTTCTCCACCAAGATGCTCTATGTCACCGCCGAGCGTTTCTCGGTCGACAACACCCGCTACACCTTGCAGCGCTCCGACTACGACGGCGCCCGCCCGGTGACCCTGCTGCAGTCGCGCGAGCCCATCGTGTCGCCGCGCTTCTCGCCCGATGGCCGCCGTATCGCCTATGTCTCCTTCGAACAGAAGCGCCCGCGTATCTTCATCCAGTACGTCGATACTGGCCGTCGTGAGCAGATCACCAATTTCGAGGGCCTGAATGGCGCTCCGGCATTCTCCCCTGACGGCAACCGCCTGGCCTTCGTCCTGTCGCGCGACGGCAACCCGGAAATCTACGTCATGGACCTTGGCAGCCGCGCCCTGCGCCGCCTGACCAACAACCTGGCGATCGATACCGAACCCTTCTGGGGCAAGGACGGCTCTACCCTGTACTTCACCTCGGACCGTGGCGGCAAGCCGCAGATCTACAAGATGAACGTGAACAGCGGTGCCGTGGACCGGGTAACCTTCATCGGCAACTACAACGCCAACCCGAAACTCTCGGCCGACGAGAAGACCCTGGTAATGGTTCACCGCCAGCAGGGCTACACCAACTTCCAGATCGCCGCCCAGGACCTCCAGCGCGGCAATCTGCGGGTGCTGTCGAACACCACTCTGGACGATTCGCCCACTGTTGCGCCCAATGGCACCATGCTAATCTACGCCACCCGCCAGCAGGACCGGGGCGTGCTGATGCTCGTATCCATCAACGGACGCGTACGGATACCTCTCCCTACCGCTCAGGGCGATGTGCGCGAGCCTTCCTGGTCCCCTTACCTGAACTGACGGTCGCCAACGGTTACAAACTTATACACTGGGGTTCATTAGGAGTTACATGATGGAAATGCTGAAATTCGGCAAATTTGCTGCGCTGGCTCTGGCCATGGCTGTGGCTGTGGGTTGCTCCTCCAAGGGCGGCGATGCTTCCGGTGAAGGTGCCAATGGCGGCGTCGACCCGAACGCAGGCTATGGCGCCAACAGCGGTGCCGTTGACGGCAGCCTGAGCGACGAAGCCGCTCTGCGTGCGATCACCACCTTCTACTTCGAGTACGACAGCTCCGACCTGAAGCCGGAAGCCATGCGCGCTCTGGACGTACACGCGAAAGACCTGAAAGGCAGCGGTCAGCGCGTAGTGCTGGAAGGCCACACCGACGAACGCGGCACCCGCGAGTACAACATGGCTCTGGGCGAGCGTCGTGCCAAGGCCGTTCAGCGCTACCTGGTGCTGCAGGGCGTTTCGCCGGCCCAGCTGGAACTGGTTTCCTATGGTAAAGAGCGTCCGGTCGCTACCGGCCACGACGAGCAGTCCTGGGCTCAGAACCGTCGCGTCGAGCTGAAGAAGTAAGAAGTCGTTATGCCCAAGCACCTGCGTGTCCTGACGTTCCTCGCGCTCAGCCTGCCATTAGCGGCCTGGGCGGAAGTTCCTGTGTATGACGGCGTTGCCGCCAACAATGGCGGCAACGTTCCTCCTTCCGGGTATGGCACGGCAGGTGCCGGCGGCGCCTTTGCCGGAGGTGGGGTGACAACCCCCACCTCCGTGCAGGGCGAACTGTTCATGCAGCTCCAGCAGATGCAGGACGAGTTGGCTCGCCTGCGTGGCACGCTCGAGGAACAGCAGAACCAGATCCAGCAGCTCAAGCAGGAAAGCCTGGAACGCTACCAGGACCTCGACCGTCGGATTTCCGGTGGTGGCGCTCCCGCTGCACAGAATTCCGCACCTGCTGGCGCCATCAATGCCAATGGGGCGCCTGCGGCTCCCGCAGGCAACAACGCACCGGCGCCGAGTAGCGAGCCGGGCGACCCGGCGAAGGAGAAGCTCTACTACGACGCGGCCTTCGACCTGATAAAGAGCAAGGATTTCGACAAGGCGAGCCAGGCGTTCAATGCCTTCTTGCGCAAGTACCCGAACAGCCAGTACTCCGGCAACGCCCAGTACTGGCTCGGCGAGGTGAACCTGGCCAAGGGCGACCTGCAAGGTGCCGGCCAGGCTTTCGCGCGGGTCAGCCAGAGCTACCCCAGCAGCCAGAAGGTGCCCGACTCGCTGTACAAGCTGGCGGACGTCGAGCGTCGCCTGGGTAACAACGACAAGGCCAAGGGCATCCTCCAGCAGGTCATTTCCCAGTACCCGGGCACTTCGGCCGCCCAACTGGCGCAGCGCGACCTGAAGAACCTTCGCTGACCCCGTTCCCGATGAACAAACCCGCGCCTGTCGCGGGTTTTTTCGTTAGAATCGGCGCCCCCGTGAAGCTGCATGGTTTCAGCTCGGCTGATCTTCGTGCCTCTCCTCGCGAGACCTTCCGGGATTTCGAGTGCCACGACAGGATACGTTCCGTGGCGCCCCTTCATTTACCGCAACGGAGGCGGACGACCTGTTCAGTCGTCACGCCCGTGGCTGAATATGCAACAGACCCTGCGCATCACCGAGATTTTCTACTCGTTGCAGGGGGAAACACGTACCGCCGGCTTGCCGACGGTCTTCGTGCGCCTGACCGGCTGCCCCCTGCGCTGTCACTATTGCGATACCGCCTATGCCTTCAGCGGCGGCGACGTCGTTAGCCTGGACGCTATTCTCGAGCGGGTTGCCACCTACAAGCCTCGCTACATCTGCGTGACCGGCGGGGAGCCGCTGGCCCAGCCGAATTGCATTTCTCTGCTGGAGCGGCTTTGCGACGCCGGCTACGAGGTTTCCCTGGAAACCAGCGGGGCCCTCGATGTGTCACGGGTCGACCCGCGCGTAAGCAAGGTTCTCGACCTCAAGACGCCGGGATCTGGCGAGGTCGGACGCAACCGATACGAAAATATCCCGTTGCTGACCGACAACGATCAGGTGAAGTTTGTCGTCTGTTCGCGAGAGGACTACGACTGGGCGGTATCCAAGCTGATCGAGTACCGCCTCGACCAGCGTGCCGGTGAAGTCCTGTTCTCGCCGAGCCACTATCAGGTCAGCGCGCGCGAACTGGCCGATTGGATCGTGGCCGACAACCTGCCGGTCCGCCTGCAATTGCAACTGCACAAGATTCTCTGGAACGACGAACCTGGCCATTGAGACGAGGAATCCATCATGAACCAGAAGAAAGCGGTCATCCTGCTCTCCGGCGGCCTCGACTCCGCCACCGTTGTCGCCATGGCCAAGGCCGACGGCTACGCCTGCTACACCATGAGTTTCGACTACGGCCAGCGCCATCGCGCCGAGCTGCAGGCCGCCGAGCGCGTGGCCCGGCAATTGGGCGTGATCGAGCACAAGGTGATAGGGCTCGACCTCAATGGCATGGGCGGCTCGGCATTGACCGACGAGAGCATCGCGGTGCCCGAGTCGCCTAGCGCAGGTATACCGGTGACTTACGTGCCGGCGCGCAATACGGTGTTCCTCTCGCTCGCCCTGGGCTGGGCCGAGGTCCTGGATGCCCGTGACATCTTCATCGGTGTGAATGCGGTGGATTACTCTGGTTATCCGGATTGTCGCCCTGAGTTCGTCGAGGCTTTCGAACGCATGGCGAACCTGGCAACCAAGGCGGGCGTGGAAGGCAATGGCTTCCGCATCCAGGCGCCGCTGCAGTATCTGTCCAAGGCGCAGATCATCCAGGCGGGCGTGGCGCGCGGGGTGGATTACGGCCTGACGGTGTCCTGTTATCAAGCCGATGAGCAGGGACGTGCGTGCGGCAAATGCGATAGCTGCCGGCTGCGTGCGGATGGCTTCGCGGCGGCTGGTATTTCCGACCCGACGCCATATTTCTGAAAAAAATTCGCGAGAGGTGTTGTTTTTACGTTAGAAATCAGTATTATACGCCTCGCGTTGGGTCGTTAGCTCAGTCGGTAGAGCAGTTGGCTTTTAACCAATTGGTCGTAGGTTCGAATCCTACACGACCCACCACTTTGAAAAGCGGGTGTGATGATAGCGGGTGAAGAAGCCAAGCGCATATTAGCCGCACGCAGCCGTCTGCCGCGAACATTAGGCCCCCTCTGGCATGATGTCAATATGAGATAACCCACCGTAATTGGTGGGTTTCTTCGTTTTTGGGCCCCTGATTCCTTCTGACAGACGTGCCAAAACGCCCCCGGTGTAATCAGCGATTAAAGGGGGTAGATGAGCGGGCACACCGCTGTACACGTCTCCGCCAGCATGTTGACGCCTGGAAACCGGATGCTCTCGGCCATTCCCGTCTTTCTACCGGGCGGGCGATCGAGTTACAACGGGCTTACCGCTCGTCGGAAAGCTGCCTGCATTTCATCGTGCTAGGTAATCCCGCTTTGGCTGGCACTCCCCCCACCGGGGTGAGCGCCCCTGTTCCGGCCTCGCCGCGGTCATTACCGCTGAGGCAGAGCGTGCCATGTACTGCGCTATCAAGCCCATCACGACCGTCTGCTCGAAGCGCTCTGGCGGTGGCGAAGCCCTGCTCTCGACACCAAGACACGGCATCTCGCTGATGACAGGAGGGGGAAGAGACAAGCGCGTCACTGGTTGAGCCGACTCCGGCGCACGAGCACGGGCGGCAGGCCGTGCAGCCCGCGTTGCCGATGGTTGCTTGGCGCGTGAAGAGGGTGGCTGTGCAGCCGATGGCTGCTCGGAGCGAGAAGGCGGAACCGGCGCGGCAGCCTGTGGCGAGCGGCTGTAGTCGATTTTGTGCCGGTGTCTCAACGCATCGTGCGCTTGTCGCCTTTCGTCGAGCACGGCCTGCATCTGATCCAGGTCCACTTCGATGTAGCTCATCGTCGTTTGAATGTTCGAGTGGTTCAGCAGGCTCTTGGCGACATGGATGTTTCGCTTGGGCTGCTTCATCAGGTCACTCGCCAGCGTATGCCTGAATCGATGGGGCGTCATTCGTACCCCGGTCTTCTCGGTCAACTTTCTGTACATCGCCTCGACTTGGTCGGCATTCATTTCCTTGCGTGCATAGTGGCGTGAGAAACGATTCACATTGAATAGCTGGTCGTGGTGGCTCATGCCTACCTGCTCGGCTTCCTGGAGTAGCCGCCGTATATGGGGGGCTATCCCATCGGTGATGGGGACGGAAAACTCTCGGTGGGTTTTCTCTGTCTCAGCCCGGATCAGGATCATTTTTCTTTTCCAGTCCACATCGCACTTACGAATGCACAGCAGCGCATTCAGACGGATGCCGGTTTCGTAGAATGTCTCGAATACGCACCGCCAGAACCAAACCGGAGTGATTCGTGCGCGTTCCCCCGTGCAGTGCTCGGAGCTATCTAGCACTTTCAGCCAGGAGCGAGCGCTTTGTATGGCATCGAGTGCTACTGTCTTGCTCGGCCGCTTTGGCGGCGTCACTCCGGTTTTCTTGAAAGGATTGATTTGGCTGTGGGTCAGCAGTTCGTACTCAATGGCATATCCCCAAACGGTGCGCAGGTGGCTCGAGTAAGTGTTCCAACTGCGTTTGGATAGCCCCTGCTCCAATACCTTTCGTCTCCATTCCAATACACTCCGATGAGTGATTTCCTGCACGGTGACTGTGCTGCCGAAGTGCTTCATGAGCGCTCTGGTTGCTGCTCGATAGGTCTTCTGGCTGGCCTCTCTGAGGTCGTGTGCGAAGAGATATTCCTCGGTCAATTGAAGTGGGGTCATTCCACACCCCCTTCGGCATCGGTGATGACCGTGAGGCTTGGGTTGTCCAGAGGCTGCACAGGGAACAGCAGTTTGGGATCCTGGAGCAGGTATGCCTTGAGCTCTTTCGTCTTGCGAGGACCAGAAACCTTGATGGTCCAGATGTTCAGGTTCTTATTGGTCTTTCGGTGAAGACCCTGTTTCTCGAACGCGCGTTGCACCAGCTTCCAGCCGGTCGTCTCCTTGGCCTGGGCCAGCTTTTCGAGCTCTGGATGCTCATGGACATAACGCTTGAAGATTCCTGGTGTGACCAGCATGGCGGTCCCGTCGACGGTATGTATCAAGGCTTTGGTGTCGTTGATGAACAGGCGACGGGCCGCGATGCCAGCTTTCATCCAGCCAACGAATCCCTGTCCCAGATCAGTGCTTCTGCTAGGCATAAATACGTCTTCAACTGTTTCAGGAGCGCAATCTGCTGGCTCCGCGGTTCCTAATGGCTGCTGCAGGTTCTCCTCCCCGCGAGTGTTCGTAGGAGAAGCAGCCGGTGAGGCGTGGCTAGTAGTGTCTAGCCCGCTTGGTGGCGAAGTGATATTACCAAGAAGCGCGTATAAGTCGTCCGTTTCTTCCTGATCATCAATTGACGGGTTCGCAATCGCCCGTATCTCCTTTGACGGTTTCGCAACGCTCGGCGAAGGTTGGCGGAGCGTCATCTTGGTTTCTGGTGCTTGCTGCTGTTCAATCGGATCGTTGGGGATTTCGCAGGTCGTTTCCGGCTTTTCAGGGGAGGCGTTGCCCTCTTCAATGACGAGTGATCCGCTGTAGGAATCAGGCCGCTCGGCAGGGTCAGCCCAAATCAAGGCTGGAGCGATCTTGAGGAGCGTGAACTTGTTTCTCCACCCAGCACCATTGTCTATCGTGGCCGTCCAGATGGCCTTGTCTTCGGCGTTCGTCTGAATGACGGCCTGGTCCTGGAGCATGTTGAAGAATGGCGCGTTGGAGGAGGGGACCCCTTCGATTCCCTGAGCCAGCAGGTAGGCTCTCAACTGATCGGCCGCGGGCTTGCTCACCAGCCAGAGTGCGTCCTGAGTCAGCCATCCATCGGACGGGCCGCTAGGTTGATTCAACTTGAACTTGTCCTTCACCAAGAAGCGAAGGCCGTCTGCCAACTGCCGCTGCAGCGACTGCTTCGGTGCAGCCAGCGCTCGATCCGGATTACCTCCCAACTCCTGCGCGACGGAGGCCTGGTCTGCCTTCACGATGATCTCGCCGAGGATCCCGGCGTGCTCGTACTGACCTGCGAACAGGTAGATCAATTGAGCCCACAGCTCTGGAAAGCGACTGAGCCAATCGAGTGCGGTGCGCGGTAGCAGTTGGTGGATGAGGAGTGCTGAGGCAGCGCCGTGGAGCTGGTATTCGCGGGATTTCACGTACTTGAAGCGGTAAGGCTGGTTGATCGGTCCGTTCCAAGGGTGCCATGTGCTGCCGTCCTGCAGCTCAACCTGCAGGTCTACGACGATCTTGCCTATGTCGTGAGCCAGGGCACCATACGCCGCGGCGGCCGACCAGGCTTCAGCCTGGGCTGACTGTGACTCCGGCGCTGCGCCGATCGGGAGCAAATAGGTCTGCCGTACCTTCAGTGCGTAGGCCACGATCTCCAAGCCGTGATCGATCATCCCGCCTGGATGGGCATGGTGATGGTTTTCCGAAGCAGGGAGCTGCTGGACCAGCTCGGCATAGTTGGCCAGTGGCCGCCGGTAGATCTCCTCGAATTGCTGCTTGGATAGCGAGGCGCGCTGCCAGATGTTCTCCAGTAGCTGCCGGCGCCGAGGTGTGCCGAGCAGCTCCATACTGCTCAGAGGAGGGAGGAATCCCCCTGGGGCAGCTTTGGTTAGTTGGCTGGGGGACGGCTTCCTGGAGATCCAGGAAAGGAGTTGAAACATGGGAGGCTCCATGACGATTCATGGAGCGGGCTTTTCCGCCAGATCAGGGCTGGCAACAACGATAAAACAACGGTAGCGGGGTAGGGTATTTTATTGGCAATATGCCAGCTCGGTCTTGTGGGGGGTGTCATAAATTCCGTGTTTAGGGCGGGTAGAGAATTACACGGAAGGGCGACTGAATCGGTCAGCGTAAAGGATAGCGAATTGGTTCATGGCTTGCTTCCAGTCGTGAGCGGATCGGCTCCATTTGGCGGTGATGTTTCGCAGCGCGAGCCAGATCAACTTGGAGGCGGCTTCGTCAGTAGGGAAATGGCCCCGGGTCTTGATGATCTTGCGTAGCTGCGAGTTGACATTCTCGATGGCGTTGGTGGTGTAGATCACCTTGCGGATCTCCGGCGCAAAGGCGAAGAACGGAATCACGCGATCCCAGGCATTGCGCCATGCCGCGCAGACGGTGGGGAACTTCTGACCCCACGGCCCATCGGCAAAGGCGTCAAGCGCGGCCAGGGCCGCTTCAGCACTGACAGCGGTATAGATCGGTCGGATCGCGGCGGCCAGCGCCTTGCGATCCTTCCAGCTCGCGTAATCGAGGCTGTTGCGGATCAGATGGACGATGCAGGTTTGCAGTGTGGTGGCCGGGAACACCGCGGCCAGCGCCTCGGGTATACCCTTCAACCCGTCAGTCACGGCGATCAGGATATCGCCCACGCCCCGGGTCTTCAGGTCGTTGAAGACCTTCATCCAGAACTTGGCGCCTTCGGTGCCTTCAATCCACAAACCCAGGATATCGCGTGTGCCGTCGGGTAGCACGCCCAGGGCCAGATAGACGGCCTTGTTGCGCACGACAGCATCCTCCCTGATCTTGACCCGCAGCGCGTCAAAGAACACGACCGGATACATGGGCTCGAGCGGCCTGGCCTGCCAGGCGGTGACCTCGGCCATAACCTCGTCAGTGACCGAGCTGATGAAGTCCGGCGAGACGTCTGTGCCGTGCTGCCCTCGCGATCTCGGGGCACGTCGATACGGATCGGCCCCTCCTGGGTCAGCACCGTCTTGGCCCCCTTGCCGTTGCGCTGATTACTCATCCGCTCGGGCTTGGCTGTGCCGGCCGGGTAGCCCAGGTGATGGTTCAGCTCACCGGCCAGGGCCCGCTCGATCAGGGCCTTCTTGAAAGCCAGGGACGCCGCATTGATAGCTTCGGCCGTCATCGAGCCGTCACCAAACGACTCCAGCAACTCGGAAGGAATCACAGGCAACGCTGCCGGCTGGGTTCTTGGTTTGCGAGACATAGACACTCCTTGACCTCATGTTATGCCCCAAACACGAAATTACTGACAGGCCCGTCTTGTGCTTTGCCTGGGAGGAACTGGGCCAGGCTTAACCATTGGGCACCTGCTGGTGGATGTTCACCCGTAGCCTTTTCGTGTTCGCCGGCGCGAACGCAGCCCTTTCTGCCTTCCGGCAGGCCCTTTCGGGTAGGGCTTTTACCCTTGTGAACCATTCCCTTCGCCCTTCAAGCCCATTTCACCCTTTGGCCATTTGTGCTCCGGTGTCGCCGGAAAAATACTTCATGGGGCAGGTTTGTTTTTTTCGAGGCGCCGCACCCTGTAACCGGGCACTTTCTCGTTGCGGACCTGGCCAATCTGGCCGAGTCAGACAGGAGATGGATACGATGAATCATGACGACATACTGAATAACCGGGCGGAGCTACTCCAAGAGCAAAACGGGGATGACAGCGGGAGCCTGTGCCATGACGAGCTCATCTTTGCGCTGCAGGATAAACATCACGCCTTCTCCCTTGGCTTGAGCACCGTTCTTCAGTGCTTGAAAATGGCCGAGCATGAAGGGGTGGTCCCCGAACTTCCCGAGGGCTGGTGGAGCCGGATGGCTAATCGATACAGGCTGAATTGATTATTTTCATGGAGAGCGGTGCGCTATGGATGTCTACAAGTTGAAGCCAGAGGAAACCGATGAGCGACCAATCGAGCGCGAACGTTTCGAAGAAGAAACGCGACGCCAGGAGCCTTGGTTCTCCACCTCTGAAAATGGTACGGAGGGACATTTCGCTGTCTGTCCCGCCTGCGACAATCCAGTACAAATCATAGGTCTTTATCATTTGCCCGCCAATGTGACTCGTCCTTATGGGCGTCATTACGCTCGTTCGGTTCGAGATCTTGCCGAAGCGGATGAGGAGGCGCGAGAGAACTGCCCTTATTTCAAACCAAGGGTACACCAAAAGACAGAGCGAAAAGCCTCGGTAGACGGCACGCCTCTGAAAATACTAAAAATACTGATCGAGCAGTTCGACAGGGTTGTCTACCTGCTGCGGAAAGAACTGGGTGTGAATATCTCTCAAAACCTGGCTATCCGGATGCTGGAACAGTACAGAAGGGAGAAAGGATATCTTTATACTGGGGCAACGCTGACCAATATCCCCTGGATATTTGCCTATATGGCTGATTCTCAGAGTCTTTTCGGACAGCTTTTACTTGATGATGAGCTTATCAAGGCAGTCTCCACTGAAGTGTCAGCAGCCTCGATTGATGAATATGGCCGAGTTTCCTCGAAGGTGGATGCGTCAGGGAGGAAGGAGTATTTCGATCTCAATATGTGCTTTGTGAAGCACCGGTTTCGTAAGGACAGCCTTGAGGGTGAGTTGATCGAGGGGATGGAGATGCTGGTTTCCACAGAGCGGAAAGGAAAGGCTATCGACATATATAAGAAGTCGATTGTATTTAACCGTCAGTATTTCCAGCGTTTGATTGCTTTGCCCGAGGATCATCCGCGTAGAGACCGTAGCTTGGTCGAGGCGGCGCGGAGGGTGCTGGGTGACTTGCTGCCCGGCGAACGATGATATTTGGCTTCAACGTAATCGGTTGCGAGCCAGGTGACGCTCAAGCTCCATCGAGTCGTGAAGCACGCGAACCACCTCGAGCACCTGGTCTGTCGCAACCCGGTAGAAGACGAAGTGCCTGGGCCGAACAACCTTACCGACGTTGGGCATCGAGCGGCAGTAAACGAGGTGGATGCTGCGCAGGCCAGCTCCCAATTCTTCACGGCTGATGCTGCCTACCTGTTGTGGGTCTGTCGCAACTGCTTCCAGCGCCGCCCCTATGAGTGCCTGGTAACGTCGGCGCGCGGCATCGCCGAAGCGGTTGTGGGTGAAGCGCAGGATATCGACGATGTCCGCTTGGGCATCATGGGAGATGCGGTACTTGGCCATGCTTCAGTGGCTCGCCTGGTTGCCGAGCTCGTCGAGGTATTGGGCCAGGTCGTCGCTGGTGATCTCGTCGTACTCGCCGCGTTCCAACTGTATCAGGCTACTGGATGTTGCGTTGCGGAGGGCTTCGAGCTTGGCGCTATTCTGGGCTTCCTGCTGCAGCAACAGGCGCAGGCCTGCCCGGATGACCTCGCTGCGGTTCTGATAGCGGCCGGTCTCCACCAGCTCGTTGATGTCCTGCTCCATCGGGTCAGGAAGGACGACATTTCGGGTTGCCATTAGGTGCTCCAGTCCACAGATAGCTAGTGGCATAATATGCCATAAGGCTTGCCAAATCATCTTTTTCGGCGTATAGGTGATAGCAAGATGCCTCCCTTTGGGAGCCAGGAGATTGATCATGAACGCGCACACCAACAAAGGTATTGCCTCCCGGGTCGGTTTTGGCCTGGGTACGCTTGTGCGTTTCTGCCTGCATGATCGTCGGCCTACTGTGCGCTGTGTCAAACGAGTCAGTCTTCTGGTGGTGCTGTTCGTGGTGCTTGTTCAGAACTTTACCTGGCTGGCAAGCGCCTTCATGACTTTGTTGTCGTTTGGGCTGATGAGTTTGGTTTTGGTAAAAGGAAACTTAGATATTTCAAAAGACAATAGTCAAATCTCGTATGGTACTGGATACGGTCCGGAGGGATATGGCTACTATAGAGCCGGCCGTAGGGTGGATGACGATGATGACGAGTAAATATAATGTTTAATTACGAGACTCCAGCCTAGCAGAGTCTCGTTTTTTATCTTTTTTAGAGTGCCTTCTGTTTAATCTTGTCTGCGGCTTCTCCTCCAGCTTTTTGTACCTCTTTTGTGCCTTTTGACAGCCCGTCCACAACACTTCCAACGTTAAGCCCTGCCCATCCGATGGCGGTGATCCAGAGCGCAGGTAGTATCAAGAACATAGAACCCATCACGAAGTTCAAGATTGCATCTTGAGTCGCCGTATTCAGTCCCATGACCGGGTCGAATGAAAGATGTGGTGATCCCGAACCATAGAAAGCATCAAGTATCGTGCTATCGATATATCTGGCTAACTGAAACCAGAAGTCGACGAACATCATTGCAAAGAAGACGACCGTCATCGTCATGGCAACTTTCAGTTGATAGGTGCCGATGACCAGGACCATCGGAATGCAGATGACCATGGCCATCTTGAGGAACGACATCACCATTGGCAGCGCTTGGCGGACCATATCCATCGCTGGGAAATAGGCCAGGCTGCCCAGGGCAACGCCGAAGGTTCCTGCGGTTCTCGCGATGCCGTTCCAGACGGTGCCGCCAACCTGCCCGCCGTAATCGGTATAGACGTTGCCCTTGACCTGGCTGGAGGGGGAGATCACCTGGCGAATGACTGCCTCGGTTACCTCGTCCTGGTTCAGCCATTTCGCCCACTTGAGGAAGCTGGTCATCAGGTCCGGATCCACCTGGCCCTTGATCCGATCACGCAAGCCGATCCCTGAGTCAGCCCACCACTGCTTGCAGGTTGGGTAGCCACCACCACCGCCCACCTGGGGCAGCCCGGCGTCGCGGGTGGCGTTGTAGGGCCACGACTGACGGGGACTCTTCGAGTAGTCGGTGTCGTAGTACCCCGGGGTGTTCAACAGGAATCGGGAGCCGATCCAGTTCAGGTCCTGCAGCGCCTTGTTGTCCTCGGCGATGGAGCCCAGATCGGGTTGCCGCATGAACAGCCGCGCACGGGAAGGTCCGTAGCAGTCCCTGGAAAAGTCAGCGATTTCTTGTGCCAGCAGCGGGTTGTTCACGCGCGTATTGTCCACTTCCATTCGCATCTGCCGCAGATCCGTGCCGCACGGAATGGCCGCGACCGCGCCGGCGGTGAAGCCCTTGGACAGGGCGTGCATCATCGCCCACCAGAGCGGCATCTGCGCACTCTTGCCGGCCAGGCTGCTGAAGGAGGTCGACCAGCCGGTGTCTGCCGGCGCCGGCAGGTTGTACTGGCACTGCTGGGCGCGGGCCTGGTCGAACTCGATGGTGTCGAAGCTCACGTTGACGACCGGGATTCCCGCCAGGGCGACCACGATGTATCCGACGTAGATATGCGTCTCGATGCGGGCCAGAGACAGCACGCCTTTGTTGCCCTCGTCGGCGCCTTCCCCGCGAACTTTCAGCCACTCACGCATCACAATGGCCACGAAGGGCACCGCGAACAGCCCTGTATCCGAGATCATGTTCCAGATCCCGTTGTTGATGATCCAACCGAGGAGGGTGAGGTAATACTCCAGGTAGTCATTGGTCATGAAGGTCATGCTGCGCCTCCCGTGCGGAAGTAGGCTTTGCTGAATTCGATGAGCAGGACCAGCAACAGCACCAGGATCTCGATCCGCCGAATGCGCTGCCGCTCATGCGCGCTCAGTTCCTTGCGCTGCTTGAGCCGGAACCAGGCGATGGCCAGGGCGCAGTACAGCAGCGCCCGCCAGGCGAACAAACTCCAGTAGTTGCTTTGCCGCCAGGCCTCCAGGCCCTGGATGCCACCGAAGTGGTTCAGGGCGAAGAGGCTGAGCAGCGTACCGACCACTGCCAGGCCGACGACGATCAGCACTCCGACCAGTAGCTGGCCGAGGAGCTTTCGGGTGGTGAGCGTATCTGCCATCACGGTCTCCCTCCCGTCTTGCCGTCGGCGGCAGAGGGGGCCTGCAGGCGATCGAGGCGATCGGCATCGGGCGCCGACTCGAACACGCCACTGGACCCTGAGGCGCGCTGTTGCCCGCGCTCGATGACCCGCATGGGCGAATTGCTGGCCAACTCGCGACGGAGTTCCAGTTCGGTCTTGAGATTGGAGATCTCCTGCTGCAGGAGGCTGGTCTGCTGATCGACGGCTTGGGTGGCCAGGCCGTTGGCGGCGACGTTGGGCTCCTTGGCGCCGGCGAACATCAGGCGCTGCAACAACAGGGCCTTGCTGAGCACGTCCATCAGGGAGACATCGGACGCCAGGCGGCGCGCCAGGACGTCCTGGTCACGCTCGTCGCGCAGCGCCTCGATGACGCCGCGGGTGATCGGCAAGGCATCGGTGCCGGCCGCAGCCAGGTTCTCGGCGGTCAGTGGCTTACTTTTCGACAGCAGCTCCTGCAGCGACTGGAGCTTCTTGTCGTAGGTCTCTTGGATCAGCGGGGTCAGGCCGACGCCTGCCGCCGTCACCGTCTTCTGACAGCCTTCACAGGTCTGTTGCTGTTGTTCGCCCAGAACCCGGGTGGCGAACGCGGCGGCTTCCTGGGGGGAGGACCAGGTGTTGCAGACCAGGCCGCTGTTGCAAGTGGCGGAAGGCACGCTCGACGAGTCATTCACTGAGCGGCTGGTCAACAGGTTGTAGCCCGCCCGGGTCACGTCGTTGACGATGCGAATGGGCTTCTGGCCGGAGCCGCCGGCCTTGTCTCCACCGACCCAGGTTATGCCATCGTTGCCGCCCTTCTTCTCCACTGCTTCGAGGGCGGATACGGCGTCTTTCCCGCCAGAGGCCAGTGTGGCACCCAGGGCCTGGCCTTCGGCGATTTTCCCCCAGCCGGTCTGCTCGCCAGCGATGTCAGCCATCTTCTCGGCGATCGCTCTGCAAGTCCCTTTCGAGCGGTCGTAGTCGATCCGCGCCTGCAGGATGCCATTGGTGATCAGGTTGTAGAGCTGAGGGTTCGCGCGCTGGATGATCAACGCCGGCAGCGACATGACCGCGCCGGTCGCGTTCTGGATGACTGAGCCCATGATGTTCTGGAAACCCTGTGTGGCACCGTTGAGCTGGTTCTCCAGGGTGGTGCTCAGGTTCATGTTTCCGCACATAAGGTCGTTGTTCCAGCCGAAGCCGACGCCGATCGAGTCCATCTGGCCGGCGCTGCCCATGCTCACCGCACTGCCGCCGCCAATGCTGTAGAGGACCTCGTCGCTGAGAACCGTGCCGGTCTTGGACACATTGATCGGGTCGTCGGCCTGGGCAAGTTGCGCTGCGAGCAGGCACGTCAGCGCGACCGAGGTGATGTTCATTCGCATGATTCGTCTCCGTGTCCTTATTGGAAGTCGGTACTGCCGAGGAAGATCTGCCCCTTGCGCTGGCAGCAGGAGTAGGGACGCCAGAGCGCCCAGGCGTAATCGCCGTCGACGGCTTGCGTCTTCGGCCCTGAGTTGGGAAACACCGCGCAGTTGAGGCTCAGGGACGGGGTCAGTTCCTGCCATTTCCCGGTCGAGGCATCGCCCTCTTTCAGCTCGCCCGCCGGCCAGTAGCCGTCCTTGGGTGCTGAGCGCATGGGGAGGTAGACGTGGAGCTGGCCGATTCGCGTGGTGATGTCGCCGGCGCGCTGGGCGATGACGGCCGCCGTCTTGTAGTCGTCGGTCTGGTGCAGGAATCCGCTGCGCGGATAGAGGTTCCCCCACATGTCGCCGGAGAAGATTCCACCCACCTCGCGCAGCCCTGGGACCAACGCTTCGGGGTACACCTGCTCGGGAATGCCATGCCGCCAGCCAATGGCGTCCAGTGTGCTGAGGAAGTACGGCACCAGCGGGAAGGTGGCGCCAGGGCAAACGTACCCAGAGGCGCTGGCGAACCGGCTGAACGTGGCCCCGCCAGGATGGCCGATCACATCCGCTTCCTTGAAGCGGCCGATGCTGTTCTCGGCCTTGTAGTTGGTGGTCGCGTCATTGCCGGCCTGGGCGAGGGGATTCGGTGTGCCCAGCGCCGACACCTCGGTCCAGGGGTTGCTCCCGGTATTCGCATAGCTGGAGACGACTGCGTCAGGCACGTAGTGGCGGACCTTGACCGACGTCTTCACCTTGCAGCCATGCGGGCCGCAGAGCAGCCAGTAGCAGATCCCGACGACCTTGTATTCGAGGCACTGAGGGGAAAGGGTGGAGGAGACGATGGCGGCGCTGTTGATCGCGGCCGCGGCCGTGAACGAGAGGCTGAAGGTGGCGGCCGCCGCTGCCAGGCGGCGGAGGTTGAGGCTGGTCATCAGCGCGTCCTCCTGGCCTTGGCGATCAGCTCAAGAGCGCGCGGTACGTCCGGTTCGCCGTAGACCACGTACTGCCTGTCGACTACCACGGCAGGGATCTTCTCGACACCGAGACTCCACGCATCGGTGACGTCTTGTTGTGCCTTCACCAGCTCTGCCTGCAGGCGTCGCCCCTCGGGGCTCTGTAGCAACTGCTGAAACGCTACCTGAGCTTGTTGAGGATCCTTGGGCAGAGCGTCAGTCAGTTGCTCCTCAAGGTGTTGCTGGGCATCCAGGAGCAGGACTCGCGATGATCCGGTGGCGGTGACCGGATGGGCCTGGTCAGTGATGACCCAGGTTTCGGCCTGGCTTGCGCCGGTCAGCAGTACAAGTAGTAAGCCAACGGCCAGGGGGCGTGGCCACCAGGCTGGGGGGGAACGATGAAGAGGCATGGGTCTGTACCGGTTCGAATAGGTACAGGTAGGAGACAGGATCGCTTCCGATAGGGCAGCAGGAAATCATCACTACGTCGCCGGGGTATTTTTTACCGCTGTAATGGCGAATTGTTGGCGCATGGTGCAGAGGAGGGAGCCTGGTAACTCATAAGGTAGAAGTGAGCTTCCAAGCCATCTTTTTTTCAGGTGTTTGCGCGGACTGAGCAGTCGCTGTCGAAACAGTCATTTTTGTTGCTAAGAGGCAGGAAGGCTGCGCTGAGATTCATACTAGTAAATTAGATAGTTGTTGTCTTCTGAAACAGAATTGAAGCGAAATTGGGGGTAGGTTTTTCTAGGTGAAGGGTAACTCTTGAGAATTACAAAGGTGTGACGCAAATGTTGTATTTTTCTTGCGGTATGAAGATGGGTGGTTGGGGCGGATATAGGTGCTTTTCTCTATTTTCTTTAATTGCTCTCATCTATGGGTGTGTCGGTGGTGGAGGTGGGGCGGATGAGATTGGGCAGCACTGCTTTGAGAGAGAGCAGAAGATTTCCGGAGTTAATGATAATGAAGAGGGGAGTGTGAGGTTGAATCGGCTGAACTGCGATCCAATTGAGGGGCGTGTTCTTGAATCAGAGAAGCTGATACGAAAGCCGCCCAATGAACTGGGTATTCACTGAATAAATAATTTTTAGCATGGAGAGGTCTTTTGAAATGAAAAAATTACTTTTTATGTCGACTGTGCTTTTGGTGGCTAGCAATTTCGCATGTGCTGATGAGGGCTCAAATGATGGAAGTGAGATATGTCGGGCGCAGGGTGGGGTTGAAATAACAAGTCTAGGGGAAGTCTCAAAGGGTGTGAATGTTGAAGATGTTGTAGTTTGTTCGATTCTTCCAACTAATATGAAGTCGAGTCAAAGGGCGCCTACACTCCCTCCTCTGCAAAGGATGATCATTTCGGCAATGCCTTCACCAGGAACGGTCACTGTTTCTGCCAGCGGAGATAGGAAGTTTACAACATCTTGCCGGGCAAATCTTTATGCTCCACGTTATGCCAATTTATATCCAGACGGTGTTAGCAGGGGAACATCAGATCTACGATGTGTTGGTTACAATACACCCGGGAATTCATCTCAAGGGTGTAATGTGTCATGGGTCGGCCCGACCGACATTCAATTGGGTGTTGAGCCATATGGCGGATCTGTTGTTGTAAACTACAGTTGCACTGCCTTTAAAACAACGATTCCAGTGATAATGAGCTACAGTTATCGTGATGGACGGGCAGTGTATGGTGAGGTCCAGAATGTGTCAGGAATAATAAATGTGGTTTTGAACTAAGGATGCGCTTATAGGCTTTTATTTCAAGGTAATCAGCTTGTGAATGTGCTGCAGGGCACTCTATTGAGCGCCCTGCATAGGCTGGAAGTCGTTTGGCTGAGGGCTAGTCTTTCGAGTTCGATATGGCACGTTGATGAAGGCTGGTAAAAAGTCCTGTCTGTGTGGGTGGCAGGCGAGTGGCGCGTTCAGACGCTAATGTGGAGTTTAAGGTAGGGTTCCGACGCCGAGGATCCTCTTTGGGGGGAGTCATTTGCTGAGCCATGCAGTTGTAAGACAGGCTACGCGCTCCATTGACTTGGACATCGATACACGAAGATTTAGATTGTTCATTCGAGTGTGACTCTGCGGGCGGGGAGGCAGCAGCCTGCTGTGTCAAACCAACTATAGGCAATAAGAATATAACTCGAAGAATTTTAATAAACATTCCAATCTCCTTAATCCTGAGGGTTGGATGAGATTCAATAGTAACCTCAAGTTATGAGGAAAGATGAACCGTCTATCGTTTTGTAGTCTTGGTTAGGTCAGGCACGCGCTAGTGAGTAGTACCAAGAGTAAGCCGATAGCCAGGGGGTGTGGCGGCCCATTTGGGGAAGCGATGAAGAGGTGCGGGTTTGTACCGGTTCGAGGAAGGTATAGACAGCAGACAGGATCGCTTGCGATGGGGCAGCAGGAAACCATCAGCCCGTCGGCAGTGTATTTTTCGAGCCGTATCCAGAGCTGCTGCCAACAGCGGCAGGGGTGACTCCATCGTCATCTGGAGGGCATACTTAGCGGTTGATAGATGGCTAGTTGATATTAACGTGGGAGTCGACATCATGGAGCGCTTGCTCGAGAGCATCTATATCAATGCCCGGCCGGCGATGGAGTTCAAGCTCAGCCTCACCAGCTCCGGCCGCAAGAAGATTGTAAAGATCGTGGACGGGGATGAGGTTGAGATGCTGCCAGGTGACGTGCAGAGCATTCTGGAGTCCCAAAAAATGGATGTTGGCATCCTCTCCGATTTCTTCGTCCAGACGCTCCTAGAGCGACGCTAGTGGTCCCTGGCCAACCAGTCGATCGCCGACAGCAACGTGGTCTCGTCGGCCATGCCCTCCAGCTTCACGCTTCTTCCCGTCTGGTTGTCCCGGATGACCAGGGTCGGGGTCGCTGTAATGCCGTTCGACCGTGCAGTGTCGATGTCCGTCTTAATCAACCGGTCCACCAGGTCCATGTCTTTCGCACATTTTTCCAGTCGAGCCTGGTCCAGTTCAGGAAAGTGCAATGTGCCGCCAGGCAGCCCGCCCCCGTTGCCGGCCGACTGAGCGAAGATCGCATCGATAGCGCTCCAGAAGGCTTTGGCGCCGCCTTGGATCCCCGCGCACTCCACCAGGCGAGCCTGATGGCGGGCCGCCTCGCCATGCATCTGCAGGGGAAGATGCCGCCAAACCAGGTTCACGTCCGGATGGCTGTCTACCCAGCGCTTCAGCCGCGGTGTGTAGACCTTGCAGAAGGGGCACTCCAGGTCGGCGTATTCATTGATCGTCCAGCGCGCCTTCGCATCGCCGTAGAGGCTGTGGTTGGCTGGTAGACCCTTCACCAGAAGCTCGACCCCTAGGGCGGAGACAGCCAGCAAGACCAGCAGCAGCCCCGCCCAGGGCAGGGCGGGACCTTGAAATCGTTTCGCTGCCCAGCCGCCCTTCAACAGTCTCACGCTTGCCTCCGCTGTAGGACTTCCGCACGGTCCACGGCCTCGATGAGCGCCTGTTGGGCCGTATCAGGCTGTGGATGCTGTTGCAGCCATTCATCCAGGAGCTGCTTTATCTGCGGGACTATGTCCCGGCGATCGACCGCCCTCAGTTGAATCTGCTGCAGCTCCTCGATCAGTACAGGAGCGCATATCCTGAGCGTCTGCAGGGCATCTTCTTCGGGGTTCTGCAGGATCTGGGTCAGGTTGTCGATCAGGTTCTGGGTCAGCGAATTCAGAGCTCTCATTCGTCCTGGCACTCCACTGCCGGTTGGTCTGGGAAAATAATGGGGAAGGGCGGCAGGCCGCGCGCCTTGTCTAGATCCGCTGCGACCTGCAAGGCCGCCTCGAGCTCGTCGCAGCCGGTGGCTTGCATGATGTTGTAGCGCTGGTTCTTTTCTTCGTTTTCGGTCATGGCCAGGGCTAAGTAGAGACTCGGGGGAACCACACGGAAGAGGTACTCCTTGCCCTTGGCCAGGAGCACGCCCTCGGTGAATTTGCCGCTTTCCTTGCGGGCCGAGAGCATCATCGACTTCTGCGCCGGCGACAGCTCGCGGAACCTGGAGATCTTCTCTACCTCGTCGGGGGGCATGTTCAGGCACAGCCACCACTCGATCATGTTAAGCATCGGCGCCCCGGAGGCTGGGATGTCGTCGATGTTCTGGGTGGCGAGCCAGAACCAGGCGCCCAGTTTCCGCCACATCTTGGTGATCTTCATGGCGTAGGGCAGCAGCAGCGGGTGCTTGGTGATGATGTGCCCCTCATCGGTGATCTTGACGATGGGCCGGCCCTTGAACTGGTCGCGTTCGGCGATGTTGTTCACGGTGTTCAGCAGCGAGATGTAGGCGATCCCGAGCTGGGCGGCGTAGCCTTCGCGCGCGTAAGTCGCGAAATCCACCACGGTGAGGTCGGCTTCAGGCCAGGGCGTGCCTTCGCGATTGAACATCTCGCCGTCGGCACCCATGCAGAACATCTGCATGGCTTCCGCCATTTCGGCCAGGCGCGCGCGGCGTTCTGGCGCGGAGCCATCGCTCCTGGAGGCCTGGTAGAGCGCATCGCGCACATCCTGGGTCAGCACCGTGCGGTTCGCGGCGGCGCAGGTCCTGGCCGCCGCCAGAATCGCCTGGCGGATGGCGCTGCGATCGGCACGGGTCAGGCGCGCGTCTTCCTTTTCCTCGCCGCCGGTGATCATCAGGCGGGCGACGATCTCCATCTCGCCCAGGATGTCTCGCTGGTCGTCCTCGAGGTCGGCCTTGCTGCCCTGGACCGAGTCCGAGGCCTCGATGTCTTCGGCATCCAGGACCTTCACCTGGTCGGGACTCTCGACCAGCTTGATGGCGTCCGCGTACGGCGCCAGGCTGACCCCGGAGCCCGGGGCGAGGCGGACCCGGTGGACCGAGAGGCCAAACCGCTTGGCGAAGTCGGCCAGCAGGCCGAAACTGTTGCCCGCTTCCGCGACGAACATCCGTGGCAGGTACATGGCGAGCATCTGGCTGATGAGGTTGGTCAGGGACGCTGACTTGCCGGACCCGGTTGGCCCGAAGATGAAGCCGTGGGCATTCATCTGCCGGTCCAGCTTGTTGAACGGGTCGAAGGTCAACGGCGCACCGCCACGGTTGAACAGCGTGAAGCCAGGGTGCCCGGTACCGGTGGTGCGCCCCCAGATGGGCGACAGGTTGGCGATGTGCTGCGCGAACATCATCTGGGTGTACCACTCCAGGGCTCGCTTCTCGTTCGGATCGAAATTGCAGGGCAGCCAGCGCAGGTAGCTGTTCAGCGGTCCGACTTCGTTCTGCGGTTCGACCGGCACAAGGCCGGCGCCGAGCAGCACGTTGCTCAGGGTGATGCAGCGCTCCTCCAGCTGGGTATGGTCGCGGCCGCGCACGAACAGAGCGATCGAACCGCGATAGAGCTTGTGCTCCCGGCCGATCAGGCGGCGAACGGTGGCCACGTCCTCGCGGGTGTGGATCGAGGCCTGGGTGTCACCAACGGCCTTTTTCGAGAGCTGCTGCAGATGCCCTTCCAGCATGTCCTGCGGCGTCACCACCATGGTGATACACAGCAGCGTGTCCTCGGGCATGCGATCGAACAGGGCGTTCAGGCCATCGCCTTTGAGCGTCTCGCCAGTGAAGTGGCCTGTCAGCGGCGCCTTGTTCAACTGGTCGACCACGATCACACGGTGCGGCATGGCATCGAAGAGCCATACGCCCTGGGTGGCATCGGAAACAGGCTGCCGATAGAACAGGTTCTGGGAGAAGTCGGTGCCGTCGGCCAGCGGCAACTCGTCCTGCAGGATCGGTTCGTCCGGCCGGCATACCAGTTCGTAGAAGCGACGTAGATCCGCATCGGTCTTGCCGAGGTGATCCGGGTGCGGGTTGAACCAGCGAATCAACCAGTTCCTGACGTCCTGGCCGCTCATGCGCGAAGCGACGATGCCGGCGTTCGCCAGGCCGCCTTGGATACGCTCGCAGATGGATTTCAGATATGCCGTCGGGTCCTGTCCGCGAATCTGCGCATCCGCCTTGCGGATCCGGCGGTAGACGACCATCCGCACGCGCCGCTGTTGTCCTCGCCAGGGCAGCTTGCTGACGGCGGTGTCGACGAACAGTCCGCCCGGCTTCGAAATGCCCTCCAGGTGATGCTTCATGAGCGCCAGGTACATCTCGCTGAAGGCCGATCCTCGCGCTCGAGGATGGACGTACTGCCTCAACTGCTCCTGGAAATTGTCCCAGCTGATCTCGTCCTGGGCGTAGAACTGGACGATCCAGGGCGAGGTTTCGTGCTCGTCGAAGGAGTTCTGCAGGGCTTCTTTCAATGCGTCCCGGGCGTTCTGCATCCAATTGGGGTCGCGGCCCTCGGTGCCCAAGGGCACCAGCTCGAAGAAGACGGCACGCGAACGCCCATCTTCCAGGAGCATCACCTGTTCGTCGGGCAGGTACTCAGCCCAGGGCAGCAGGTCGACGAACGATGGGTCGTGATCGTAGAGGCGTGACGCTTCAGCCTGCGTGGCGCCATTCTTGCTCCCGGTGTTGGGCAGAGGAATACCCATGGCGGCCAGTCGCGCCAGATAGCGCTCGGTGGCTTCTTCCCGTAGTGCGTCTTGGACTTTGGCTTCTTGTGGAGCGGTGTTCTGCCCTTCCTGAATAGCCGCGTCATGTCCTTGGGCGCGGCGGCGAAAAAATTGAAGCAATTCCATCAGTAGGCCTCCGTGCGCTCGCCCGGCATGGCGTACTGGACTCGCTGGTAGAAGGGGAACACGGTGGTGTAGCCCGGGACCGGGGCGGGATCGCTGCCGGCCAGGTGCGGGAACACATACATGACCAGGTCGGGATTGGGCAGTCGTTTGAACTGGCTGTGGATCTCGTTGCTGGCCGTGCGGGTGTAGTCGGCCTGGTCATTCGCGGAGGCAGCCTGCTGCGGATCGATTGGGCGCCGCAGCGTTTGCCTGGCATCGAGGAGCAGCCGGCCACGGCTGTTGCCTATCGAGCTGGTCGCACCTCGCTCCCAGACGTCGAGCATGTTGGCCTCGCCGTGGGGCAGCATCTCCTCCTTGCTGGTGGAGCACGCTGCCAGAACCAGCGCGCAGGCCAGGCCGGCGCAGAGACGAAGAAGGGGGTTAGTCCAAGTCTGCTGTTGCATGAGCGGCTCCAGAGCTGTAATCGACCTTGCGGCCCTTGAGTTCATAGTCGATCGCCAGTTGCTGATCGAGATGCACGGCGACCCGCGCACCTGGCTGCACGTAGACGGCGGCGAAGGCCTCCCCGTACAACTTGTTCATCCACTGCCGGATATCGCCGACGCCGCCGGAGAGGATGCTGTTGAGGGCCGAGTTGCTGTTGGTTCCGGTCGTCCCGAAGCTGGTGCCGTTGCCGCTGAAGACGGTACTGGTGTTGTTCTCGTCGGCGTCCAGGAGCTTGGCGATGCCGGCCCCGGCAGCCGTGAGTAGGCTCTGATTGCCCAGGTACTCCTTGGCATTGGATCGGCGATCACCGGCGATGCAGGGGATGCCGTAGGGGTCGCTGATCCAGCCGAGGCCGCCCTGGATGGTTTTCTGGTCGGCGCTGGCGGTCTGGTTGTTGTTGCTCTGGTTGTCATTCACCTCCTCGGCCGGCGCCGGGAAGGTGCGCACGGTCCCGTCGTTGAACACGAACGTGAGGCTGCGGATCTGCCCACGCACGCAGGAGAGTGTCCAGTCGCCCGAGGCGGTCCCGCTGGCTACCGCGCCGGCGACGTCCGGCAGCTCGATGCCGTTGGCGGTGAGGTTGTCCGGGCCGATGAGGATTTTGAACGGGTAAGGATCATTGACCGTCCCGTCGACCGGCACACGACCGATCAGCGCAGACATGGCCACCGAGCCCATGAGCGTCGAGTTCTGCGGCAGCGTGTAGGTCTTGCGGACGAGCTTGCGGTTTTCCAGGTCGGATCGCTGTTGGCCGACGGGGTGCAGCCCGTCATCGATCCGCTCCAGCGCGTTCTGTCCGCGATCGACCGCATTGCCGAAGGAGGTCGGGAAGCTGAATCCGCTCGGTTGGGTGGTGGAGCCGGCGGCCAGCGGCTGGCCATTGGCATCGACCGCGCGGGCGTCCTGGGGCTCGATCCAGACGATATCCGATGAAGACGAGCCCGCTCCCTGAAAGTGCTGGCCATCCTCTGGTCGCACGCCGAACCCGACGGGCAGGTCGGTGTCACCGGCCTCGGGAATGTGGGTTAGGTTCTCGAGCCGTTTCTGTACCTGGTCCAGGATCGTCTGGCTACGGTTTTCCTGCTGTTGCTGCAGTTCCTGGGCGGTATTGTTGAGCTTCTGCTCTATGTTCTGATCGATGTTGCGCAGGCGGCCCTGCAGGTTCTCATTGGCGGCTTTGAGCGAGTCATTCTCCTGGATCACCTTGCTGATCTGGTCCTTGAGCTGCCGGCTTTCCGCCACGATGGTGCGTAGTGTGTCGGCGGGCGTGTCGCCGTCGATGCCCAGGGTTGCCGCTTCTTCCGACGTTACCGTCGGGGTTGCGGCGCCTTGTGACTGCGCACTTTCTTTCTTGCCCATCATGCTCACGCCGATCAGGATGGCGCCGATCACGACGGGGACGACCAGCAATTTCAGGAGGGGATTACCGGTCAGCGCCACGACGGCCTCCTTTGGGATCGATCTGGCTGATGGAGGAGGGCAGGAGCGCGTCGGCAAGGCCGCGGCCGCGCGTCACCAGATACACGGTAGTGGTGTCGGAGGCGTCGCCCCGGGGCCCCAAGTACGGGTGCTGGAAGGTCGCGGCGACGAAATTGCCCATCAGGTCCCTGGGATCCAGGGCCAGGTGCTGGGCGCTGGCGTTCTGCAGCTTCACCGCCGTGATGTAGTAGTCGTCCAGCCGCCAGGCGCCCAAGGCGGTAGCCGTGATGGGTAGGCTGGGGAGCAGGGTGGTCAGGTCGAGCTGTCGCTTGACGCGCACCTGACCGACGCCATCCACCGGTTCCACCGTGCGAAGCGGGGCATAGAGCATCTGCGCCGCATAGCGCGTCAGAACCACGGGGACGGGCGTTTCGCGCGGCACGGCCTTCGGTGCTTCTGCGTGCTCGGTCTGTTTCGCTGCTGCCGATGGCTGGGCTTCCCGGGACTGGCCATAATGCGGAGCCACTGGCTCGCCGGCGACGATCCTGACCGGCTCGCGCGGCTGTTGGTCGGCCGTTGCTTCGGTGGCGGCGATATCGATGAGCATCTGCTCGCCATTGGTCGCGTCCTGTAGGCGCAGGCGCGCTGGAGGAATCGGCTCGTTGGCGAGCAGGTAGAGTGCGCCGCCGGTACTCTGGACGCGCAGCTTGCCCTGCAGATCCCGAGGAACGCCAACTCGCACGTTTCTGTCGACAAAGACAATGCGTTCCTGGCCGACCGTCAATGGAATGGCCAACGGAATGCGCTCCCAGCGCAGAATCTCCACCGCGTGGGCCAGTGTGGGTAGGGCAAGCATTAGCAAGAGCGAGCCTGTCGACTTCCGGATCATAGACCTCCCTCCCGCTTGGTGGGGGCGGCCGGCTCCTCAAGCTCGATACGTTGAGGCGTATCGGAGTAGCAGTCCCACTGCAGGCCGAAGGGATTGGTCTCCGGGTCGACGTCGGCGCGGATGACGTGCAACGGGTAGCGGGCCAGCGCGCGCTTGATCTTTTCGCCGGCGTAATACTCCGTGCTGTCCATGTCCAGGTTGACGGTCCAGTCATTGATCGAGTGTTGGATCACGCGGCCATCGCTCTCGCCAATGCCCCGACCGGGGATTTCCGAGGTGGTGCGCTCTCGCCCCCTGAGCTCGCCGGCGTTACGACGAAACTCGAAGTCCTTCTCCAGGAAGACTTTGCAGGAAGGCGTCAGGTAGGCGGCGTAGCGGAACAGGTTGCTCTTGTAGTCCACCTCGCCGTCCTTGGGCCAACGCTGTACCTGCTGGAAGATGTAGAGGCCGAACGCATAGACACTCTCCGGCGGAATGTCCCACCACAACCGGGTGCTCCCTGAACGCAAGTCGGGCGGAATGTGGATCCAGAGGTCCTTGCGGGCTTCCCAGACGCAGTAGGCCAGCACCACGATGACCATGCACAAGAAGCCGGTGATGAACCGGAAGGTGTTGATGTGAGCCTGCTGTTGCGCGGTGTGTTTTCTGAAACTCATGGGGACTCCGTGCGTCGACTGGTCCAGGCGCCGGAGCGCGTCACCAGGCGACGGTTGCCGAAGACGGGAAAGCGCAGCGAGAGGGCCAGCTCCACCTGGCGGTAGAACCAGGTATCGGGCCGCCCCCGCTTCATCCGCCGCAGGATGCGGCTGCCGATACCCAGGCCGAGGGCGCCTACCAGCAGCGCGCCCAGTGGAATGCAGGCCGCGTTACCTGCGACCAAGGCAGCCGGGATGCCAAGAACGAACCCGGCTGCTCCGCTGGTGAGGACCGTGATCCACATTTCGTCCGCAGTCAGACCGCCGATGACCACCGGTTGCCGGTTCAAACGGGTCGGCAGGAAGCTGAGGGTCCCATCCTGAAACAGATGTTCTTCGGGCATGGGAAGGCCCTTACATGATGGTGGTGGCTTTGGTGACGAGATAAATGATCAAGATCAGCAGGCCGATGCCTACGGCCACGCCCGCTCCGAGATCCGACCACTTCTTTTTCCCATCATGGATGGCGTGATAGGTGCCGTAGGTATGCCAGGAGACTCCCAGAAAGACAGCCACGCAGATGAGTAGCGCGAGGAGCATCGCTCCGTCATAGCCGAAGTTCTGGATGGTTTGCATGATCCCCGATCCTTCCCCGCGGCTAGGCGCCTCGGGCTTGGGGAGTGCAGCCAAGGCGACGCCTGGGAGTACCAAAGAGATGGCAGCCAGGCGCAGGCAGAGGGTGGACAGTTTCTGGAGGGTGAATTTCAGCATGAGTGTCTCCGTATGGGTCAGCTGAGGAGGAAGAAAGAGGTGATGCCGAGGAGGACCAAGATCCGTATCGCGGAAGCGCCGGCAGTGGCGCTGTCGAGGTTGTTGGTGGCCCAGCCGCGCCAGGTGCTGTACATCGCCCAGGCGGACCACAGCAGAAGGAAGGTCATCGCTGCTCCAACGAACAACCCCTCGCCGGCCGATGGGGGAAAGCCAGCGGCGGCTTGGAACGCTGATGTTTGGGCTCCACTCATGCTCACGGCATCGGCCCTCCGCGCAGGGTGTAATTCCCGGACAGGTCGGAAGGGTCACGCGGCTGGGCGCGGCTGGGTGTCATGTAGTCCTGCAGGCCTTGGCGGATGCGCTGCAGGTCAGCGGCCAGGCGCGAGTAGTCGAAGTAGAAGCGCTGTCCGGGCTCATCGGCGCCCTGGGCACTGCGGCGGGCGGTGTCCTCGAGGGCGTTGAGCTGCCGGATCATCACCTCCAGGTTCGCCTGCTCGGAGGCGCTCGCTGCGAAGGCTCCCTGTGCGACCAGCGCACTGCAGGCCAAGGCGGCCAGGCAGCTTCGGCGAAGGGATGGATGTGGAGTGTTCACGGCGAATCTCTTGCAGATCAGGGTGCGATCAGCTTGCCGATCGCCCTGATTCCATTCCGCAAGAAATACTCGGCGCGGGTCCGGGGTATTTTTTTATGAGGTTGCGCGCTTGAAAAACAGCAGGTAGCTGACGGGCAGAGCGATGCCCCAGGCCCAGCCCTGGGCGTTCTGATTGCCGATCTCGGTTACGCCCCGCATGAGTGGCTGAACGCTCACCAGCTCCCAGCCTTCCTGGCCCAGACGCACGACCTCGGCCCAGCGCAGAGGGTTGAGCAAGGCGTGGTCGTCGGGTTCCAAGGTATCTTCTTTGTGTTTGAACATCGCGACGCCCTTGGTGAGGGTTTTGTAGGGAATAACGATGTTTTCGACATGGTATTCGAAGGTCTGCTTCATTACGTGCTCCTGGAGTGGTTCGAGTAGAACCGCACGGTTTCAAGAGCAGGAGGAGGGCCTCAACCGAAAATACTAGGCCTAGCACCAGTGAATTTCTGGTGGTTGGCGGGTTTAGAGACACGTATGGACGTCTGGGTGTATATTTCATATATATTTCTAAGGGAGACGGCTGATGCTTAGAAACATCTCTATTGGAGTTTTGCTAGCCATGGCTGCTATGTTGGACAGTTATGGGGTGGCTGCCGCTACATTACGATGCGGGTCGGCAATTGTTAGTGAGGGTGACTTGATTGATGATGTGCTTAGGAAGTGCGGCAACCCTGATAGCCGTAAAGTTGAAGGGCCCGCAGTGGATGGTAGTGGCTATATAGTGCGGGGGGCTGCTACTGTCGAAAACTGGGTATACGGACCAAGGAATGGTTGGTACCAGAAGCTTAGGTTTGTCGATGGAAGGCTAGTTCAGATAAAAGGCAGTATGGACTAGGGTATAGCCGTGGATGGTGTGTTTTTCATCCACGGCTATAAGTCATCATCCGGCAGATGATATAAGGGTAAGGATATTTGCGATTGGTAGGCCTTGTGCGTCGGAAATAAACACGGTTGCACTAGCGCCTGCACGAGAAACTATCTGTTGTAGGTTGCTCGGATTAGACATGCCGCCGTTGTAATTGGCTTGGAATTGCTTGCTGGAACTTGCTATGTCTAGAAGTTCAAGTAGAGTGCTTTGGTTGGCGGATTGTGCGGAGTTCATACTGATTGATGTGTTTGATCCTGCCGCTCGCAGCGCCTGCTGGATGTTGTTTGAAGTGAGTTGGGCACCATTAAAGTTGGCGCTGAATTTTTTAGTGTTGCCCGCGATGTTGATGACCTGTAAAAGGATGGATATATTCGCCGCCTGAGCGGTGTTGACGCTGATACTGGTTCCCGCGGCCGCAGCGCTGATCGCTTGCTGAAGGTTGTCTGCTGTTAGTTGTGCACCATTGAAGTCGGCGCTAAATTTTTTCGTGTCTTTGGCAGAGTTGATGAGGGCTAGCAGGGTGCTTATATTAACCGCCTGAGCGGTGTTGACGCTAATGGATGTTCGGGTTCCTGCGGCGTCTAAAGCTTGTTGAATGTTGTTTGAAGTAAGTTGAGCGCCATTGAACTCTGCGCTGAATGTTTTTGTGTTACCTGCTGCATGAATAGTCTGAAGAAGGGCGGTTATATTTGTCGCTTGTGCGGTGTTGACGCTTATGCTAGTGTTTGTGCCTGCCGCATTTACTGCTCTAAGTAGGTTGTCGCTGCTGAGTTGGGCTCCATTGAATTCTGCGCTAAAACTCTTTGAGTTGCCTGCTGTAGATATTGCGGAAAGAAGTGTGTTTATATTAATGGCTTGTGCGGCTATTGTGGATACTCTGGTTAATGATCCTGCTAAGTTTATGACTTCCTGAAGGTTGTTAGCAGTCAGCTCTGCGCCGTTGAAAGTTGTTGAGAGGTTTTTTGTGTTTTCTGCAGTGGTTGTTGCCTTGAGAAGAGTGTCTATATTTAATGCTTGCGCGTTGCTTATGCTGATGGTTGTATTCTTTCCTGCTTTTGATAGGGCCTCTAGCATGTTGCTTGGATTTAGAAGGCGTCCGTCGAAATCAAGGATAAGCTTCATCTCAATGCTCCGCTGTGACCTAACGTTAAAGTCTTGGTGTGAGTACTTCCTAGGCTGAATGAGTTGGCTACAAATCTCTTTGCCTTATGTCAATGTCAGGCATTCGCTGTGACCAATATCATTTTTTTGAGTCATTTTTCACAGCTAGCTATCTGCTCCTTCAGCTTTCTGTCGTCCACGTACCGCTGCATGATCGATAGCACCAGGCTATTGATGGCGAGGATCTTCATCGCGCGGGTCACTGCGACGTAGATCAGGTTCAGCTCATCGTCGCGCTTGCCCGGGTCGGTGTCGGGTGCCAGCGGATCCGCGTTGAAGTCGTCGTACAGGCAAACGAAATCCCATTCCAGCCCTTTGGCCTTATGTGCGGTGGTCAGGGTGATCGTCGCGTCCAGCTCATTGTCAAGGGTCAGTGAGCGAAGCTCGAGGATCCGCGCCGGTAGATCAGGGTAGGTCGAGATGATCTTGATCGAGCGCAGCATTTCACCGTCCTGGCTGATCTCGGCGATCTCCACGTACTGGGTGTAGTCGCGGTAGTCACGGAGCAGCTTCTTGTTTTGGACGTTTTGGTGCAGGCCTCGGCTGAATGCGTACAGGTCCTCCAGGTCGCGCAGCGAGTAACTGTCGATACCGCCTACCCAGTAGAACTTGGGTGCCGGATTATTGCGCACACGCTGCAGGGCATTTTCGATGACGCCGATAACGGTGCGGTGAATGAAAGTGCGGTGAGGAAGGTCCGCCGGGAGGGACTTTTTCACCAGCGTCTGCGGGCCCAGTCCTTGAAGTTTCCGTGTCTCGCCCTTGTAGGAGAGGATGATGTTGGCCACGTGCGCAATCGCGGGGCCGAACCGCCAGCTCTGGGTCAGGTAGTGCTCCTCGGCGCCGACCATCCAGTCGCTGTTCAGGGCATCTTCCGCGCCCCTGAACCGGTAGAGCTGCTGATGGGGATCGCCGACGATAGCCATTCTGATGCGCTGCCAATGGGCAATGTCCGCGATCACTGGGTTGATGTCCTGTCCCTCGTCCAGGAGCATGCAGTCGAAGCGCTGGCTCAAATCGGGCTTGCTCAGTTGATACAGCTTCAGGTAGCCGTCATGGGGCATCAGCATGCCGGTGTCCTGGAGGTCGACCATGCGCCTCCAGACTACTCGCGCCATGTCCAGGCCCTGCTTGAGGAAGCGTTCCTGGGCACTGGTGAGGAACGCCTTGTCGCGGAAGCGCGGGAAGTGCGGTCGGCCGAGTTCCGCGTCGGCGCTGGCCATGTAGTTGTTCAGCGTGGCCAGCACGTCACGTACCAACTCCCAGTCTTGGGTATCGAGTCCGCGGGCGATATCGGTCAGACGCAGGTTCTTCGTCTTCTTGTGGGCGTACTGGATGCCGTACACCGCATGAGCCAGGCTGTGGGCGGTCTTGCAGACTACGTTGCGGGGAAACTTGCCCTTCGCGGCTTTCTCCACCGAGCTGTTGTAGCAGAGATAGAGGATTCTCAGGGTAGGGTTCGCCTTGGCAAAGCCCACCAGGGTGGTCGTCTTGCCAGTGCCGGCGAAGGCCCGCACCAGGATCTTCGATGCCTTCGACTGGATGATCGGTGACTGTTCGTGAGTCCACTGCATAGGTGTCTCCGGAGATACGAGGGCTTCCAGATTGGTAGGTGTCTGGTTAAACAGGGGGCTGTGGCTGTGGAGCTAGTCAGGGCATGGCATCATTTGTCGTTCGTCTCCCTGAAGGCATCGAAATGAAAATTTGGCGATTTGCGTTGATCTTTTTGATTCTGCTTTTTGCTGTCGCGTGGTTCTCATCTAGCGAGTTGAGATCACATGCTGTGCCTTGGTTGATTCACTGGTTCGAGGTGCTCAACCGATAGTGCGCCGGTGACGAATACACAGGTAGCAAAGGTGCGTAATGACCATTGTCATAGTCGCCAGGCATAGTGAAAATCCGGCACATAGCGTGAGAAATGCCGCACCCTCGGCGGCCCCTGTAGTAGCGTGGGGGACTATCGTCTCCATTGTTGGAATCAACCGATTTATCACCTGTGCCACGGCATAGACGTATAGAACCGAGGTCACGCTGAGCCAGGCGAGCGGAGTTAAAACGGCCTGTCTGGTCCATGGACCACGACGAGTACCAACTCGAACCCAGGCTGCGGTGAGCAACCATTGGACTGACAGCAATACCAGGGCGACTTCAACGAGAACTTGCCAATACGTGCCGGCCTCCTTGAGCCTGCCCATCGTCATGAGTACAGCCGCTGAAAGCAGCAGTACAAGGACAGTCAGCGTGATCCAACTGGCGTGTAGAGCCGTGTCGCGCGAAGGCAAGAGGTGTTTCAGCGGTAGGGCCATGAGCGTCTCCTCGAGGACTAGAGGTATTTCTTGAAGGTGGATGCTGTGATGCACACCGCTACGCCGAGCAGCGCGGCGCAGGGCAGCAGGATGAGCAAGGGGTTGATGCTGATGGGGATCGCCAGGTAGAGGGTCCAAGGGACGACCGCTAGCGGAATGATGCTGCCGCGCGCCTTGTGGTAGAGGTAGCTGGACTCCCGGCCGGCGCCGAACTTGCGCAGGTCCCGGCGCACCAGGCCGTCCACCAGGCCGGTGAACGCGGCCATCAGGAACAACGGGATCGTCATGACCAGAATCACCAGGCGCACGACGAATGTCAGCACCGTGTACAGCGCGGCCAGGCCGTAGTTCTGCAGCGTGGAGACACCCTGGGCGGTGAGATAGCGAACGTCCAGAGGGCTCCGTGGCCCTGCCTGCGCGATGGTGGTCATGTTGGTCATCCAGTCGACTATCCCGGTCTTCACGAACAACCAGTCATAGGCCAACTGGGCCAGCCAGGTGGCGGTTCGACCTGGCTCCTGCACGACGACGCTGTGTAGCAGCCCCTGCGACAGCCAACTGAGTTCGTACTCGAACATGGCCTGGGCATGCTTCCAGCCCGCGTCAGGCCAGAAGAAATACAGGCAAACCCACTCCACGATGATTGCGCCGACCAGCGAACCGAACATCACGCCGAGAAATTGGAAGGGCGTACTGATGATGGTGCCGACAAGGGTCTTCTGGCTCTCTTGTTGCTGCTCTGCACGTTGAGTGACTTCAGCCATCAGGCGGCATCCTCACCGGCGCCGAGGTGACGGAAATCGTCGACCAGGTCCTGGGGCAGACCATCCTGCAGGGCGGAGTATCCCGGTGCCTCCCACCACTCGCTGTTTGCGGCCTGGCCCTTGCGCATACCGGCAGCCAGCTCCTGCAGGCTTTTCGGCATCACCTCGTCGGGATCGACCGCCGGCAGCGGCATTCGGATCTTCCAGAGATTGCCGCCCTCGAGTAGCGCGAACGCTTGTCCTTTGGGCAGACCAACGATGTGGGCCGGCTCGAGCATCGGCACGCTGGTCATCTGCACCTGGTCGTGTGAGCTGGAGGTGAAGGCTGCCTTCTTGTTGTTGATCGCGTCGTTGGCGCCGCTCGCTGGCGTGCTGGTGTAGATCTGGACTTTGGGGAGCTGGTTGGTCAGAAGTTCGGCCGTGGCGGTCTCGCGCACCCGCAGCATGAACAGGTTGTTGAAGTTGCCGATGATCTGACCGGCCTTCGCGCGGGAGCCGATCTTGGCCTCGATGTCGCTCATGGTCTGGGTGTAGGCCGTCACTTGCACACCGGCGCCGCCCGCTTTGTTGACCATGGGGATGAACTCGTCGCCAATCAGCTCGTTGAACTCGTCGGCATGCAGGTTGATGCGGACCTTGCCGCCGGCGAGTGAGCCGGGCAGGCCGTCATCGACTCCATGCTTGTAGATGTGACCCGCCACCGAGACCAGGTCGCTGAACATGGAGTTGCCCACCGCGGCGGCGACCTCGGTATCCGATAGTGCGTCGAGGCCGACGTAGACCACGGCGCGCTTGCGGATGACCTGCATCCAGTCGAAGATCGGTCGCGGATCGTTGAGGTCCGCGTAGTTGGGCGAAAGCAGCTCCGAGATCCGCCCGGTAGTGAGTTTCTCCAGTAGCGGCAGCAGCGAGGCCACGATCTTGTCGAAGTAGGTCTTGTCGTAGCGCACGGCGCTCTTCAGGCCTTCCATGACCGGGTCGGCGATGCGTTTCTGTGTCAGGTACTGGTCGATGGCCACGACACGGAAGGGCCGCCCTTTCATGTTGAATGGCACGTTCTTGTCGTTGAGCTTGCCCTCGATGTGGATGATGGTGTCCCAGGCCCTCGGGTCGTGCTCGCTGATGTACTTCTGGGCATACTCGACGAATAACGCATCGATGTTCACGACGTGCCGGAGGATCTGCTGGTAGTCCGGGCGGATACCCAGCGCGTGCAGCGCGCGGGCGATGATGTTGACGAACCGCCAGGCGAACTCGCGGAACGCCGCGCTGTTGCCTTCGCCGGAGAGCTGGCCGGCGACGCGGGTGGCGACCTCGGAGATCCGGCCGAACCGGCCGACGGCGTTGTAGCGTGCCGACAGGTCAGGGTGGCCGAGGTGGAACACGTAGAACTCATCGAGGCGGCCGGCACGTTCGCATTCCACGTACATACGCTTCAGCAAGTCAGCGTCGCCTTTCGGGTCGAAGACGATCACCACCTCGTAGTCCGGCTGCTCCTCTGCGCGCCGGCGCCGGTGGCCGTGGTGAACCGTCTGGGTCCGCCGGCCCATCTTCGCCCGCCGGCGTCGGCCCCGGCAGTGGGTACGGCGAATATCCTGGGTGATGAACAGCTCCGCGAGTCGCGTCTTACCCACCCTCGTAGTGCCGAGTACCAGTGTGTGGCCGACGCGCTCGCCCAGTTGCAGGCCTACGTCCTGTTCGCGCGGCTCGATGCCATGGAGCCGAGGCAAACCGCCCACGGGCGGCAGCGGCCGTGCGGGGTTCCAGGCCACGTCCCAGGCAGTGGCTTTGGCGACCAGCTTCAGAGGGAAGGGGGCGAACTCAAGCTGCTTCTCCAGCCGGCGCGCGCGCTCGTAGAGCGGCGAGGGCTCGACGTAGGAGGCGAACTGGGGCAGGTAGGTATCTACCAGGCGCTGCGTATGCTTCTGCGTCCAGCGAAAGCCCTTGCCGATGAACAAGTGTTCGTTGCTGACCGGCATTTCGGCACTGGTCATCGTGTACTTCGGCAGTCGGCGGATGTTCCGCCGGTAGCGGAGCACCACGCCGGCCTGCTTCAGCCGCACGATACCCAGCCAGGCGAAGCCCAGTGCGGCCACGATGCCGAACAGCGGAGTGAGGGCGAACGTCCACGGCGCGACGATACAGAGCGCGGCCGCGGTGAAGCACACGGTGGTGGTGTAGAGCTCCACGGCCGGCCGCAAGAGCGCTTCCAGCGGGTACTGGCCAGCCATGGGTTACACCTTCAGGCTCGCCGGCGAGTCCAGGCGGCCCGGTTGGCGGCGCTTGGCATGAAGTTCCAGCACCTGTTTCCTGGCTTGCTCTACCTCATCATCAGGCAGCATCTGTTCCAGCAGCTCGCAGAGGGTCGACTCGTCCTCCAAGGCCTTGGACGTCACCTCACCGCCGTAGCGTGAGATCAGGCCGAGCAACTCCTGGTACATGAGTTGGCGTGCCTGAGCGTCGCTCGGCTGCTTGATGACCAGGGTGATCAGATGAGTAGTCATGAGGACTCCTACTGCTGGATGGCGGTGGATGTGATGAGGGCGGGGTAATGCTGCAGCCCTAGCCGGTCGACCAGGTCGTCCGCCGGCGCCGGCAATATCTGAAGTCCTTTCCCCCAGGCCCGGATCTCCGTCAGGCGCGCTTCGCTGGCCACGTTCACTGCCAGGCCCACGGCTTGGAGGTCTCGGAGCTCGTCGCCTCGCTCTTTCAGCCAGGTTTGAGACAGCGTGTCGTCGCCGACCAGGAACAGCGGTTGCAGGCCTGGAGCGTTGATGGCGCGCCCCTGGACCTGTCCTGGCGAAAGACGGGCGGAGCGAACTGGAAACGCACCTGAGCCACGGACGCCCAGGTCGCCAGGTCCTGGTGCGGCAGCGGATGGCTGCGGATCCAGGCCTTGGTAGTAGGGGAGCGCCGAGGCGCCGCCCAGGTCTTCGACAACGATCAGCCCGGCGGCCCAGGCTTGAGTCGCGAACGCCGTGCAAAATGCCAGCGTGGCAAGGATCTTCTTCATGGATTGGTCACCAGTAGGTTGACGCCGAGGACTTGGCTAAGGTGGCGGGATACCGTCCTACGGTATTTGGCGGCAGGCGCGCCGCCGGCGGGGCGGTGGTAGCGGCCGGCAACTTGGATCCAGTCCACCGGTCTTCCCGGGGCGGATGCATACAGGGCGTCCCGCTGCTCGATCAGGATGTCGGAGGTGGCGTCCAGGTTCTTGTACGGATCCAGGGACTCGCAGGGGCTGGAGAAACGATGTCCGTTCCAGCCGATGTTGACCTGGCCGAGGCCGGAATCGACGCTCTTGGCCCCGTAGAGGTTGATCGCCGCGAGTAGCGCGGTGCAGGCGGCGGTGCGGGTCGCGTAGTAGTAGGATTTCCCGGCGACGTTCAATGTCCAAGGCCAGGGAACGTATTCGCCGCGCAGCAGGACCTTGCTCTCGGTCAGCGCGACCGAGTAGAGCACCTCGGCCGGAACCCCTTTGGGCAGGGCGATCTGCTTATACGCCGGCGGTGGATCCACGGCGGCCTGAGCGATGTTGGCCAGGACCAGCAGGGCGGCCAGTTGGAGGGCGCGGATTACAGACGTTGCCATCGGCCGTTCACCTCCTGGACCAGGGCGGGAAGGGCCCCGCCCAGTCCCAGGGCCATCCAGCGGCCCTCGTCATGATTGAGCGTGATCTGCTTGCTGCGAACCTTCTTCGGGTCGACGCCGGCGAGGATTGCCCAATGCCGCACTCGCTCTGCGTCGTTCTGGCTACCGACGAAGTAGAGGTCGAACTCCTTGTTCTGCTGCTGCAGGTCGCGGACCCGCTGGATGCAGGCGGTGCAGTTGTCCTGGACGAACAGGGCCAGGCGCCCGCTGCTCTGCAACGCTGGGCTCATGTTCGGGGTGCCCGACGGGTTGGCCGTGCTGCTTTCGGTGAGGCGGATCACCCCCTCGCCTGGATAGGCGCGGGCGAAGGCTTCGTCGTATGCGCGCTGGTAGGCGAGTTCCTTCTCGACCCGGCGCCGTTCGGCCTGGACCTGTAGATCGGCATACCGCCGCCGTTCCTCTGCCGATCGCGCCTCGATGCCCAGCGCAGTCAGCGGGTCAATGCCAGGCGAGTACACGCCCCTGGGGCCTTGCATGAGCGTCTGGTAGCGGGTCCATTCCTGTTGGTTCAGTCCCCACTCCTGGGCCAGGTCGCTCTGAGATGTCTGCTGTTTCAGCGTGCCGAGTTGGCTACCGGACAGCTGGCTGCTGGTCTCTCGGCTTGCCGCAGCCTCCTGGCCGACTGCGGGATAGCTCAGCAGCAGCACCAGGCCGGACAGGAGCGATACGGTTCTGATCATGGGCGGGGTCCTATGGTTGGATGCGAACGCTGCGCGAGGCGCCGGCGACGTCGAAGTGCGCGGTACGATCGTCAAGGTCGGTCAGTCGCCAGGTCGTGCCGGCGACGGCATCGCCTTGGCGAATGAGGTAGATCTGGCTGAGCTGGGTGGATCCCGGAGGTGCAACCGACAGAAACCGTTCGCCCCCGCGATACTCCACGCCAAGGATCGAGAAGGGCGGAGGCTCGATCGGCTTGGGTTTCGGCTTGGGCTTGACAGGGAAGGCACCGCGCTTCGGTGGAGGCACGATCAGCGGCGGAGCCTTGGCTTGCTTCTCTTGCAGCGTGCGGACAGAACCGTCCAGCGTCTCCACTGTTGCCTTGAGCACCAGGAGATCGCCGGCCGAGGCGGTGGTTTGAGCCAGGTTCTCGACGGCGTCGGAGGCCTGCTTGGCGAAGGCCTGCGCGGCGTCAATGCGGTTGGACAGCGCCTGCTGGCCTGAGCGGAAGTCCTCGTTGCTGACCAGGTGCTGTCCATCCACGGCGTCGAGGCGCTCGTCGACTCGATTCAAGCGCGCCAGGATCGCCTCTAGCGAGGTCTTTTCCGCGGCACTGTCCACGCCTGATCGGAGCTGAATGAGTTGGTACTGCTGGTAGCCCAGCAGGCCGGCCATTGCTGTCAAGCAGAGGCCAAGAATCATTGATGCAGGGGATGGGCGTTTCATGAGTGTCCTCGCGCGAAGCCAGAGACACCCTCTCAGACTGCCCCCATTGAGGCAGTAGGAAATACTCGGTGAGTGGGGGTGGGATTTTTTTGGATAGGATTCTGGCGAATCGCCGGGCCTGATTCGCTATGCGAAGATCAGTCGACTCTGGGTGCCCTTCACACGCATCCAGGCTGCGTCATTTCTGGTTAACACTGCTTCGAGGAAGCCCTAGGCCATGAATACAGACCTTCCCCAGCTCGAACAAACCATCATCGATATAGCGCGCCAGGAACTGGCCGCCGTGGCTGCTTTTTATCGCAAGAGGGAGGCAGGGATTGAGAGCGCGCACGTCGATGAGGCATGGAGCGAATACCTGGCTCGCTACCATGCACTGAGCACGCTTTTGGTGCTCGGCCAGTTGCCTATAGGTTGACTGAAAGGCTATTCCTAGGAATTAAGCTATGACGAATTGCTCCCTTGATGCACTTGAAGAACATTGAGAAAAATGGTTAAGGTTCCTTGGTTGTATCAAGCTTGTAAAACTGATTTATAACCATAGGGGGTTATTATGAGTGGTGAAAACAGTCTTCTCGAGAGGATGGTTAATGGTAAGTTGGGGCCAGGCTCAGATATTGGTCCTGCCGATTCACAAATAGAGGGTACTTACCGGCGCGGCTATCACCAAGCTATGGCGGAGGTTGCATATTACCTGAAGAATGGGGGAACCTTGTCCGCGGCCTCACTGAATGATTGGGTGAGCGAGGACCTTCGTCGCTGGCGACAGGGGAAGGATAACGCCCCGATTCATCGCCAGATACTTCCTCCTGCAATTCCTGGCAGCCGATAGTTGAACTAAGCCTACCCGGTCCGCTGAGGCTCTATGAGGTGTACCCCTTGATTGCGAACATTGCCGACCGCGCGGTCGACGCGATACCAGGTGAACACTTCTGGAGCCTCACTTTCCTGCAGTACCATCTGCTCTGCCCGTTCGGGCGTGGTTGCCTCATCGACCCACTCATTTGCGAGTTCTGGAGGGCGAGTTGGCAAAGGTCTGATTACCGAGGAAAATGCTCATGACTAAGCAGTTCTACCCCAGGCTCACGGAAAATAAGAACCAAGAGCCAAGCCGCCAGGCTTGGGTTTTCATGGTCGCAATGCCGGCCTTCGTCCTGGGTTGTATTTTCACGTTCGCTATCTTGTGGTTCGGCCCGGTGGCCGTGCGTGACAAGGTAATCGCAGAGTATGAGGCCGATGTTATGCTCCTGGCCAAACAGCTGGACGAGGCCGAAAAATACCGGCGCATACCATCGCCAGCAGCGGCAAACTGATTGAGGGAAGCGACGTGAGTTTGCTGGCGATCTATTCGCTGAATATAAAACGGTCACTAGGTAGGAGAGAAAAGGGCCATGCCGCGATACCACGTCCATTTCATGTCCGTGCGCCAGGGGAAGGGGCTTTCCAACAGGCATACGAGACAAATAGACATTGAATTCCCCATCGAATACGACACTGACATTGAGGCAGTCCAGCGCTGGGCGGCAAAGGAGGTTGGGGCGGATGATGCTGTCTTACTGTCTTGGCAGTTACTCAAGGGCGCTGTACGTCCAAGCTGATATAAAAAAAGGCCACCCGAAGGTGGCCTATGAGTTCATGCTGCAATGAGTTGTCGTGCCAACGCCATCTCCACCGAGTCCCCGTCCTGGTTCAACGAATCGAGACCTGACTCGGGAACGTCTCCCGACGTGCTCTGAGCCACAGCGATCTTCTTCGCCATCAACTGCAAGCAGGTGATCTGCGAGCTGCCGGCGTAGCCGAAGAACACCACCCGCACCGGGTGCTTCTGCCCGATCCGCCACGACCGCCGCGCGGCCTGCTGCAAGGTGTACACGTTGTACCCCGTCTGCAGGAACGCGATGGTCGGGAAGTCCAGCAGGTCCAGCCCGGTCTTCACCAGCTCCGGGTTGGTGATCAGCACATCGATGCCGCGATCGACCTGGTCGAGGATCCAATCCTCGCGTCGAGCGGTATCGACCGAAGCACGTAGCACTGCCACCTTCAGCCCGGATTGCTCGAGCACTTTCTTCAGCCTGGACGTGGTGTCGCGCGTCCCGCTGTAGACGGTGTATGCCAGAACCTTGCGGCCCTTCGCTTTCTCCTCGAGGCAGAGGTCCACCAGCGCCTGCTCCTTGGGCATCAACTGCTCGTCGCCGAAGATCGCTGGCACGAAGGCCAGTGTGTCCCGGCTTCGCGGATGCTTGACGATCTCCGGTCGGAAACAGCAGTCCGGCCAAGCCAGCAGCACGTTGAGGACCACGCCCAGGAGCGTGGTATCTCGTCGCGCCAGAGCCTGGCGGAGCTCCGCTGTCAGCGTGGCCGCCAGGCGCTGATAGGCCGAAGCCTGATCAGGCGCCATCGGCACGTCGACGAACTCCTCCTGGTAGTCGGGCAGTACGTTGCCACCGATATCCTTGAGCTTCAGGAACACGGTGAACGGCAATACGAAGCGGTGGATGCCCTTCGGGCCGAAGCCGGGAGCCTTCACCGTGCGTACCGAGAGCTTCTTGCCCCGGGCTGTCTTGTGCGAGTCACCATCGCGTTCGGTGTAGATGTCCTTGAGCACGCCGTGGTCGCGCATGAACGACATGGCTGCTGGAGCCATGCTGCCACGCGCGTTGGGCCGGTAGCCGTCCTCGATCATGCGCTGGGTGAGGATGCGGAACAGGAGGTAGAACAGGTCGTCGGCGTAGCCGCCCATGAGCGTTCCGGTCAGCAGCACGGTTTTCCGTGCCTTGGCTGCGAGAACGCCCATGGCCTGGCCCTGGGCCGAACCGCTGTTCTTGTACTCATGCCCCTCATCCACCACCAACAGATCGAAGTAGCCGTTGGGAAGTTGTCTTTTTATGAACTCGGTCGGTTGGTAGCCGCCTTCGCCGAAGCCGAACTCGATGTTCGCCATCGATCGCTCCATGCGTTTGGCCTGCCGATCGCTGAAGACGAAGTCGCCCTTGGCGTCCATCAGGTTGATGAACTCCGAGACGTTGTCCACCAACATCGTGGCCAGGAAGTCCTCGCCGAAGTCGTTCAGCAGGCGCTCCGCCCTGACCGGGCCGATGGTTGGAATCCGACACATCGACTTGAGGATCGTTGCGCGCCGGTTGCCGCCGTCAGGCTTGCCTGGCCGGATCAGCGTCCAGAGCGCCCCACGACAGGAGGAACAGGTACGTCGACGGTCACCACGCTCGAACTCCTCAACCGTGACCAGGTTGCCTTCCAGGTCCTCGAGGACCTGGCCGCAATCCGGGCACGCAGCGAGCAATTGGCCGCCGGCGGCGCGCTTCTTCCAGCAGGCGAGCCGCCAATGGAAACCCATCCGCATCCGCACGCGGCCGAGGATGAAGAACTCCTGGCGTCCGTCGTAGGCGTCGCCCATCTGATCTCGTAGCTTGAGCAGCTTGAGCAGAGTATCTGGGCCATTGAGTACCCAGACGCGGGCGGCTGGGATGGTCTCCAGAATCTCGCGGCGCCACTTGTAGACCAGGTGCGGCGGAGAGACAACCAGGGTCCGGCGATAGCCGGCCGCGTGCATGACCGCTGCGACAGCGATGGCCATCATGGTTTTCCCGGTGCCCATCTCGGCGTTGATGATCCCGGCCTGCTCGTTACGGTCCAGCAGCAGGGCGGTGATGGCCTGGACGACCTCGGCCTGGGCCGCGAAGGGCTTGCGCTTGAGTCGGTCCATCACCAACTGGCGGTGAGCGTTGTCGGAGCCGGTATAGACCGGGGGGTTGGAGCGATTGAGCGACTCCAGGAGCTCGTCGCCGAACTCGTCGATGAAGTCGGTCAGGTTGATGTTCAGGGAGGAGGCGGCCAGGGCGGCCGGTTGGGTCTGAGCGTTCATGTGCATCTCCTGCAGGTGAAGGAAGAAAGCAGGGCATGCACGTCCCTTTCGGGTATCGCCATACCCTGCAGGGTGGAGTGGAAGGAATCGCCGTGGGGGCGAGGTCAGTAGTCGCTAGGGAGCAAAAGCGTGGTTGAGCTGCGGTCTGCCTCGGTGATGATCCAGAGCCTGGATTCGCCGCCGGCATCGATGTCGTAGGACGACAGCAGCCTATCGCCGAACTTCAGGGCTCTCTGGTTGGTGTTCCAGTCTTCCTGGTCCAGCGTCCCCCAATCTCCCGCCAGATGGCGGTTCAGCAAAGGCGCTGGGTTGAGTTGACCGGTTTCCACCAGGTGGCTCACGGCAGCGGTCATTACGACTTGGCCAGGGCTGAACAGCAGCGGTTCGGGGGCCGGCTCAGGTTGGGGCTCTTCAGCCTCTTCCGTGGTCGCAGCCGACGAGCTGATGGTCAGCACGCGGCCCTGATTGACCGAGGAGGGTGTCATTTCCCATGCCCGGATGATCGGGATGAAACGGTCTGTGAGGATCCTCACCTCGGTGATGTTGCCGTCTTCGTCTTCGGTGAATTCGGTCTTGCGGGCCTTGTCCTTGTAGGTGTCACCCTTCACGACCAGGATCCGGCCCGACTTCGAGCGCACGACGCCGGAAATCGCGCCGGCGGCCAAGGCCAGGGCCAGGTGCCAGCGAGACAGCTCGCGGACTGGTGGGCGGGGCTGCAGCCCCGCTTGCGCGAAGTGCAGGTTGAAGTCAGGCCAGAGACCTCGCAGCCGCTGGATCTCGCCGGCGAACTGCTCCGGCTCCAGGGTTACTCGATAGAAGTGCTCCAGCTCGCTGGTGGCCGGCAGAACCACATAGGGTTCCCACGGCCAAGCCGCTGGAATTTCCTCGGCCTTTTCCTGGCCCGCGCCGATCGCCTGCAGGCGAGACCTCACCTGATTGGCGTCCGCCCGGGCCAGGTCCTGTCGACGGACCCGGATGCCGAAGATCACCACCTGTTTGAAGGTAGGATCCGCGGCTGCGTAGATGCGCAGGCCGGTGAAGTGGTTGCTCAACCAACCGGTCAGCTCATCGTCCAAGACGTAGTGAGGAACAATCAGGACCATGACGCCGCCGTACTGCAGCAACGGCAGGCAGCGCTGGTAGAACGCTTTCTCCAGACGCCTGCGGCCGCTGCCCTGGTACTGCGACGCACCGGAGTGGTCCGCCACCAGGTCGCCATAAGGCGGGTTGAGCCAGAGCAGTCCGAACGACTGCCTGCTGATCATGGTGTCGAAAAGGTCACTGTGCAGCACTCGCTCAAGCAAGCCTCGAGCATGGTCGGCGCGCTCGCGGTCGTACTCGACAGCGAGGGCTTGGACCTTGTCGCGGCCGAGGATGTGTGCTGCCTCAGCCAGGGCAACCCCCTCACCGGCGCAGGGATCACAGATCCTCATCCTGCCCGACGGGGCGGGAGCGAGGGCTTGCAGAGCGCGTTCGAGGGTGACCTCATCGGTAGGGAAGTAGCCGTTGCGTGCAAAGTTGCGCGCCAAGCGCGGGAACATGAGGGCCATGGGGCCTCCTTGAGTCTGAGAGGGATGGCTCAGGCTTGTGCCTGAGCATCGGTGGTAAGAATGCTTTCGCGGATCAGCTCACCGAGGGTGGGCTCGAGCACGTCGACCCGCAGGGCGAGTCGCCAGGCGCAGACGTTGCCGATCGTCCCTGGCAGGGCGGTCAACATCTGGTGCTGGGTGAGGACCTCCATCACTGGCTCGCGCCAGTGCTGCAGGAGGGGGAGCGGACAGGTCTCCATCACCAGCGGCCAGAGCCTTTGGTGTGGATCCTCATCGCGCTGCAGGAGTGCGAAGGCGAGGTGATTGCCTCGGTCGGGCGCCGAGGCGCGCCGATCGAACAGCCAGAGGTTGAGCAGGCTGCCGAACAACGTGCCGCGGAACTGGCGGGTGGTGCGTTTCTCCAGGAGATCCTGGTTTGGGAAGACAGGTAAGCGCCGGCCGTCCACGATAATGTGGAAATGGTCGATGCCATTTTCTTCCCGGTCCAGCGTCAGCCTGGCCAGGAACTCTTGTGTCACGGTGTCGCGGCCCCAGGCCGAAAGAAAGACCAGGTTGCGCTGCTCGTCGCACACGCAGGCGTCAACGTACAGGTCTGGGCATTCTTCGATCTGGTAGAGCGGGGTGGGACTGGGCATAGGAACCTCCTTGAAGGAGGAGCCACGCCGCCCTCGAGGGGCGGTGAAGCCCCTCGGGGGTGTAGTCCAACTGGTGCAGGGGAGCGTGGTGGTCACCGAACGCTCTTGGTGTGAGGGTCGAAGCTGAGCCCATCGGCTTCAGGACGGTGCAGCGGCCCTTGGCCGACCAGGAAGACCTGGCAGAGGTACTGATCGCGTAGCGCGACAGCCGCTTCCGCCTGCTCCAAGGTCAGCGACAGCTCCTCGATGAACAGGTCGATGAGCTCGTCGTCGCCGGCGACGTCGTTGTTGGACAGTTGGTCCTCGAGGTAAGCGAGGGTTTCCTGGGTGAGGTTGGTGAACAGCGGGTTCATGGTGCGCTCCTGGTGGTAGACGAGGAGCGCCCTCGAGGGCGCCCCTCAAGGGAAGTGGTTGGTGCGGTCAGGCTTGGTGTTCGTGCGTCAGACGTTCACGCCACTCCTGGTTGACCTCATCGTGAGCCAGGTCCAGGAACTCCAGCGGACAGCCGTAGTAGAACGGGCCGGCACTTTCTGGAATGGTCTTGTAGCCCCATTGCCCGGCCGAGCAGTCCAGCAAGTGCAGCTCGATCATGGTGATCGAGTGACCGGCCGGCTTGCCGAAATAGAATCCGGCAAGGTGGAAGGTTCGTTTTACGACAGTCCAAAGTTCATTGCCGGAGACTGCGTGTGCCAGCACCTTGGTGCTGCCTGCGAAAGTACTGGTTGGGGCCAGCAGCTCACGCAGCAGGTCTTCCTTCGTCTGATGTGAGAAAAGCCATCCCATAGGTGTGCTCCTGTGGTTGGCCAGGTCTCCCTGACGGGAGAACCCGGCAGGGGTGGGTAGGGTGATGCTTCAGCGTGTTGCGCGCTCAAGGCGCTGGAGGAGCCGGTAAGCTGTTTGCCTGGCCTGCCAGTCGCAGTACAGCCATGGCTCGTTGTCGGCCGCATGCTCCGGCGAAGGGGTCTTCACCCGCTCACGCAGTGCGATGATGGCCTGGTCGACGACGGATCGGTCGAACACTGCATCGCGGAACTGGTCAGCCAGATTGTCCAGTCCGACCTCGCGCAGCGAGGCGCAAACCAGCAACAACTCCTCGCTGAAGCCTGGGGTGTTGTAGATCGATTTCATGCGGCCTCCTTGCGGGTCCACACTTGTTGTTTGAAGTCGAGCTCATAGCCCAGCGCGCCGAGCCGCACGCACTGTTGACGTAGCCGCTTGCGGTCGACCGTGGTGTCCAGCTTGACGATTTCGCCTAGCGGCCAGACCGTCCCGAACAGCTCTGCATCTGCGTCTGTGTCCGGAGTGGCGGCCTGCTCTGCAGGAGCCGGAGGGGACATACCGAAAGGCGCGTCCTCCCCTGTTGCAGCGGGGCGCAGAGGCTTCGGTTTCTGGGGCGACTTCGGCGGTACCGCCGGGGCTACTGTGGGCTGCTGGATCGCGGGCACTTCGTCGAGCGGATCCACCTCATTGCCAGAGAGACGCTCTGCCTCCTCGTCGCTGAGGTTGTCCACGTCGTCCAGCGTCATGCTGTCCAGCTTTGCGCGGATCTCGACGACCAGCCGGCCGCCGGTGGTGTAGTAGGAGGGACGGATCTCGGTGATGGCGAAATCACCGCGGTACTTGCCTTCGATGTGCTGGTCCAGGAGAGCGTCCTTGATGACGAACTCCCCGATCGAGGTCGAGAGCTTTCCCACGTTGAACTCGCCATTGCGACCGTTGATGGTTCGAATGGCCAACTGGCCGGGTATGTTGATCATGGCGTGACCTGCGAAAAGGATGATCCCGCCGAAGCGGGATCGTGGTGAGGGGAGAACTACTCGGTATCCGGGTTGCCCGGGAGGCTTTCTTCCTGCAGCTCGATGCGCAGGTAGGAAGGCTCATCGGACGGCTCGACTATCGAGAGGACCAGCAGCGCGAGCGCGCGGTCCTGCCCCTCTTCCTCCTTGTGGTACAGGTGGAATTGGATGTGCTTCGCGGTCGGCTGGAGCGAAAGCTCCTGCCAGGCGGTTTGAACGACACTGGCCAGCCGGGTGCCCATCTCGTCGACCCTGGCAGGGTTGGCGAGATAGACCAGGCGCAGCCAGGCCGCGTTGGTGAGAACGATCGGGAGTTTGAGGTACGCAGCAGTGTGGCCTGCGCTGGAGTGGTTGTTGAGAGAGGTCATGAGAGGTCTCCGAATACGCAGGCCTCTCCCGCGGGGATGAGGTCCCCGCGTGGGTGGGTAGGATGCACTCCATCACTTGCGTGATGCGACCGCGCTGCCGAGTGCTGTGGCGGTCTTGGGTGGGTTAGCGCTTGCGCGCCGGAGCCTTAAACCCTGGCTCCTTGGGAGGCGCTGTCAACGACAGCGAGCCAATTCGAATTCGAGGGCTGGCGGGATGTCCCGCCGGCCGGATTGCTCAATCGTCATAAAGTGGCAGGCCCTTAAGCGTGGGCGCGAATGGATCGAGTACCAGGAACCGAATGTCTGCTTGTCCCGCGAGGTGAAGTAGATCGACCAGGTGTTCGTCGAGGCCGAAGGCAAGCTGTTCTTGTCGAAGAGCGGCTGCGGTCATCTCCAGGATCTCCAGACACTCATCCGTCCAAGGGGTGTTGTGCAAGCGAAAGCCCACCGCACCGTGCTCGTTACACCAGAAGAGCGATACCAACACCGAGGGCAAGCGGATTGGCATCTTGGTCGAGAACCTTTCGTAGAGGCTATTCCACGCGCTGATGGGTAGATGTGTTTTTCTGATCTCCCAGCAGCGGTTGTAACCGCCACCGAACGAAAGGTGACGAACGACACTCTGGGCTTCGGCCAAGGAATACAGATCGCCTATGTGCTTTTGCTGACCGTCCTGCTCGGCAAGGATGCCGTAGAGCACATTGCGCACCAGACCGTTGTAAGGACAGCGGTCAGAAAGTGCAGTATCGATCTCTCGACCTTCAGTAACTAGGGCGAAGTCGTCATTGAAGATGCATGGAAAGCACTGTAGTTGAGTATCGGAGAGGATTTGCTGCGATGGATGCAACGCGCGATAGCAGGGGGGGCAATCATCTTCGTATGTTATCTGTAGCGTTCGCTCGATTCTGAAGTCAGTATAGCCGTGGATAAACGGATTATATTGAGTCATGGGGTATCTCCAGTAGCCGGGAAGCCCATGCCCTTAGAGACTATGGACCTCCAGGGGAAGTAAGGGGCGCCGAAGCGCCCTGGTGATGTAGAGTCGTTGCGGTTAACGCAATTCGGAGAAGTCACCACCCGACAGGGGGATGACCCCGTCTGGGTTGAATTAGCAGAGGCACATAGGCAAAAGGGTAAAACTTAATATTCCCGTTGCGACCACGTGCCGTTGTCTAATGCCTGTTGGGCAAGTTCGCGGGAGGGGTAGTATTCAACCGACTCGCGCGAAGCTGGTCCTTCTTCATCAAGGGTGCCGATATAAAAGCCGGCGTTGGACATAAGAACCTGCAGCGGCAGTTCGAGACGAAGATGGGCGAGTGCCCGCTTTCCGTATTGCATGGTGATTCTCCTTTCGGTAGGAAACACCAGTCCCAAGGGGACTGAGGTCCCCTAAATGGGAAATGTCTGGCGGTTAGGCCAAGGCAGATACCTGGGCATTGTTGCTGGCTAGGAACAGCCAGGCGAAGTTGCAGAACTGACTGCTGAGCAGCAGCTCGTCCTCGACGTCGCTGAGGCTAACCTCCTCTACTTCCGGCAGGGCGGGCAGATCTACGATTTGGATATTGCTCATGATGATCTCCAGATAATGGAGAACACCACGCCCTGGGGGAGATGGTGCCCCCCGGGTGGGTATGCGATGAAGAGTGGCGCATAGCGTAGGTAGTGAAAGGCCCTCGGGATGAGGGCCGGTATTCGATCAAGCCGTGCTCAAGCAGCGGCTTGTTCAGCGTGCTCAGCGGGGGCTGCGGGTTCACCTTGCGGTTCGCCTTGGCCTTGCTGGGCTTTCTCAGCTTCTTCCTTCGCATCGTAGACGGTGGTGCCATCCACTTTGATCCAGGAGATGAAGAGCAGCCGGCCTTTGAGGCTTGCGCCGGACTGGCCTTTTTTCTCGCCTTTCTCGTAGGTGAAGGGATCCGCCCAGATGTCGCCGATACGGAAAGAAATCAGCACCTTCTTCTCGGCCTCGACTGCTTCCTTGCAACGGCGGACAAGCTTTTCAGCTTGGGCGCCGACCACTTTGCAATCGATGTAGGAGTATTCCACGCTGTCTGCCGCGCCATGGAGGGCAGCAACAGTAGCGGCGAGGAACGGTTCACCTCGGCGGATCGGTACTTCGCGGATGCGATTGAGGTAGCCGATACCGGTGGTGTGCAGGTCGAAATATTTGGCTTCTTGGGCTTGGGTGTTGTTGCTCATGATGGTTCTCCAGTTTCGTAAGCGAAAGCGGAGAAACACCTTGCCCGTCAGGGAAAAGTATTCCCCGCATGGGTCGGTATTGGGAGGTAAATCTGAGGGAGAGGGCTTCCATCAACCTGTGGTTGATTGATCGCGCTACCGGAAGCTGGTGCGATCTTGGGTTCGATCTACACGGAAATCCGTGTCGTAGTCTTTCAGATCATGACTACTGGGGGAGGATTGCCGACAACGTCAGCAGCTCACGGTGCAAAGAATGAAAAGGCCTGTTGCAGTTGTCAAGCCCCCGCGAATGAAAAAGCCCCTCACACGGAGGGGCTTGAGGTCAGTGCGGGCGGTGCCGATGGTTAAACTTCGTAAGCTTGCGCTTGAGGTTGGGCCAATCGGCCCAGGCCGCCATCGACAAGCACACTACAAGCAAGGCGGTCAGCATGATCACGCCGAAAGTCGTTTGGCTCATCTCAAGATTCCTCCTGAGTCAGGTAGATACCTGTAGACCAGATTACCACACCTACCGACAGCGCAAGGGCAGTCAGGATGCGATGCTCGCCGAGAAAAATACCGATCAAACCAGCGGCTACCGCCGTGGTTCCAATCTTGCGTAGATCTTCTGCGATTGCGGAAAGTTTTGCGGAACCCATGGTTTTCCTCGAAAAATGCCGGAAAACCACCCTGCGGGATGGTTCCCGGCAGGGTTGGGGGTGGTAGCAGTGGCTATTAGCGGCCGAGAGCAGCTACTTGTTCATCCGTCATGGTGGACAAGTAGTCCTGCCAGCGTTGGTGGTATTGCTCCTGAGTACGCCGATGGAGTTCCCAAGAGACTGCGCTACCAGGAGGTGCTGGCAAAAGAGCAATCTCATGATCGTTCAGGGACTCTAACTGGAGAGGGGGCCTCCCCATTTCGCTTTCGGAGTTGGGTGCAATCAAATGGTCGAGGGAACCCATCTTGAGCTCCTTCCTGACTGGCGTTTCAGCTTTGGCGGTCGCCTTGGCCGGCTTGGGTTTGCGTGCGCGCTTGGGCTTTTGCACCTCGCGCGTATTGGCTAGATACCAGTCATTCAGGTTGACATTCTTCAGCCGGACGATGGCTGGGATGTCGCTGATGTGTTCTAGCTCGCCAGCGGTCGGGCCGGCCAGGAAGGCAGGATCGATGCGCTGGACGCTCAACGCAACCGGCGCTTGTGCTTGCACTACGACCGGAGGGCGCCTGAGCGCTCTGCGGAACTCACGCACAACACTGCCGAGGGCAAAGCCGATTTCGAAGCTGGTGGATTGCTTGGACATGGTGTTTCTCCTGCAGGTTGAGGGTGCGGAGAAAACACTGGCCCTGGCGGGGAAGTGGATTCCCCGCTGGGTTGCGGAAGGGAGCTTCTATCGACCGAGGCCGACCGACCGCGCTACCAGAAGCTATGCGGTCTTGGGTTGGATCAACACGGTGGGCTGTGCTGCAGCATTTCGGATCCGAGCTGCATGGGGGCATGTCGCTGACAACGTCAGCAGATCACGCGTTCATCATCGAAGCAGGGGGCGAAAGTGTCAAGGTCAAGCAGGAGGGGGAGCGGATGCAGGATACAGCGGGCGGAGAGCGAGGGCGGAAGAGCGCGGCTGGTAGAAACCCTGTCAAAGGTTTCCCCAGCCGTGTCTGGAAGGGGAGTCAAGTGAGCCACCTGTGGTTGAATCGTCGATCCCTGGGCATTGATCGTCTCGATCCCATCACCCGGCCATTATCGTGGCTTGGCCAGCAAACAGTAGGCACGCATCCGCGTACAAAGGGAGCCCTGCGTATCACCGGCGGGCCACCGGCAGGGAGAAGGATCCCGATGGGTAGCCTGATGCCCCTGGAGCAGGAGCATCAGGCTACCCATGGAGAGGGGAAAAGGAGGGGCCGTAACACCAGTACGACCCTTAAATCGAGGAAACACCGAACCTCTTGAGAACCCTATGTGCCTTTAAACTCGCTCGACACGAGTTGACGGCTGCATGACAAGCAAAAGAACAGGGAGACACAGGGAGAATTCTCAACCAGATCCGCACGCCCCACCCGGTGTTGTAGCGTGCTTACGGTTTGGAGATGAGGCGAACCTGCATCACCAGGGCGCTACTGATGACCGTCAGTAGCCAGCGGGGTGAAATCAAAGTTGATGGCATTATGTGTTCAGAAGGCTGGTTTATCAAGCAGCGCCGGGGTTTACTGGCCTCTGGAGGTTATTTGACCGCGACCACCGCGCCCTCGGGGATGGGCGCAGGGAGCGCAATGGCAGTGGCTCCGAGGCGGCGCGTGACTAACTGGCCGTTGCGCCTGACACCAACTAGGTCGGATTCCGTACCGGCATCCACGGCTGCCGCCAGCCCTGCCGGCGGCGAGGCGATGAAGGCGTAGCTGGTGTCGGCGGCGATGTAGCCCTGAAGCCGCGCTGGCTTGCGGAACCAGGCCGGTAAACCAAGAGCGGAGTCCGCCGGCGAACCGCTGAAACCGGGGTTGGCGTGTGCGTACTCCGCCAGCCTGGAGCGGTAGAGCAGCAAGCTCCTGGCCAGGGTATCGACCTCGGCCAGTTCGGCGCTCGAGGTCGCGTGGTCGCTTTGTACACTCAGCCAGGTTCCGGTGAGCAGGGTGAGCAATAGGGCAATCCAGAGCAGCGGCATGATATCTGGAGGACTCCCTAGTTGAGGTAGGTGGCCGTCACACGCATGCCGGCGGAGTTGCCGAATCCTGCGAGCACAACGGTGCTGTAAAGGCAGAACCGGTGTCCGGCTTTCACCATGGCGGAGATCGAGGCGTCTTCAACTACGTCAGCGTTTCGCCCAGCGGTGGAGCGCGCTTGACCAACGATCACGCCATCGACTTCCAGGCGCAGAACGCCGGGGCCGGAGCCATTGATCAGCGCGTCCCTGGATACCGCTTGGCAGTGGGTGCGGGGTCGGTTATCGGCGGGATACTGTGCCAGCACCACAGGGGTGGCGATATTCACGCCACTGGGCCGTTTCCACAGCCCATCGGTGCAGAATAGGGGGCCGCTGTTGTCTCTGCCTACCAGGCCATTGGGGGCGCATCCTGCATTTTCTGCCGCCAAACCATTGATCTGAAGGTACTCGCCGACGGTCGTTCTACCTTCGGAGCTGAGCTTTCCCCCTCTCAATTCTCCGCCGGTATAAACGTTCTTGTTCATCCACGACCTGACCCATGTGCTGTCACTCATATACCAGCCACCGTCCCACCGTTCGTTGTACCAACCTGAGTTACCGCGGGTCCTGAACCAGCCTCCGGTGTACGTCTCGCCGGCGACGTCAGCAGTGCCGGCTTTCACCGTGCCAGTGGCTGTCACGTTGCGCGCGCTGATGTCCGCGCTGGTCGTGATGTTTCCGCTGGCGGTGACCGCTCCGGCTGCGGCGATATTGTTGCCGCCCATATTCAATGCCGTGTTCATCCGGTTGAGCTCGGGATGACCCGGGACGGCATTGCGGTAGAGGTACTCGTTGGCAATGGCGCCGTCCTGGAAGAACAGCGCCGTCGCCAGGTGTCCAGCGCCGGGAGCGCTACCGAAATTGCTCAAGGCCACCTGCCAGGCGGCGCCCTGGGCGACACTGGTGTTGGTTTTCGAGATGTAGCCCCCGGTGGCTCCCATGAGCTGCGCGATCCGGCGGATCGAGAGTTCGGAAGCTACCTGTCCACCCGTGGTCACGATCAGCGTTTCGAGCTGGTTGGCCGCCGGCTTGCGGGCCAGTACCTGGTATTGCTGGCCGTAGATGTTGGTGTCGCGGAAGCCTGCGGGCAGGTAACGGGTGTTGCGCAACATCGGGACGGTGATCACCGCCGGGGCCGTGGCGCCGGCGCTGGCCAGAACCGTGCTGAAGTTGTCCTTCAGGTACTTCTCCGCTGCCTTGGCCACCTGCTGTTGCTGCTGGGCCGCGTGCTGTTCATTCAGGCCGTCTAGATAGCTCATCAAGACTGAAATCCCGCCGGTAGTCGCGATGGCGATAACGATCAAGGCGATCATTAATTCAATTGAGATAAAGCCGCGGCTGAGCTTGAGGTTATTCATAGATAGGCTCCCACAGGCTTTTGCGAGCCTGGCGATTCACATCGTCCTCAAGTAGATGAATCTGCTGCCGGCGGATCTTATCGCGCATGGCGACGGAGTCCACTCCGGTGAAAAGCAACGGTTCTGCGTGCAGTCTTCGAGCGCCGCCATCACTTACCAACTCCTGGCAGATCACGGCCTGAATGCCTTCAGCCACGACGTCGTAGGCATTGGACGCGAGGGGTTTGGCCAGGGTGATCAGCCGTTCGATGGCTTGCGGGCAGTTCTTGGCGTGGATGGTCGATATGACCAGGTTGCCGTTCAGCGAAGCTTTGCAAGCCTGATAGGCGGTGTCTTCGTCGCGGATCTCGCCGATCAATATCAGGTCGGCTCCGGTACGCAGGGTGCGCAACAGGGCTTCGCTGTAGCCTCCCGAGCGTCGTGAGGTTCTGACTTGGATACAGCGGCCGAGTCCATGTTGGCCGCTGAGATTGGTTTCTTGTGGATCCTCGACTGTGAAGCCAACCCCGCCCAGGGTCTGCAGTCGGGCGAGAATCAGCGAGGCGGCGGAGCTGGTCTTGCCGGTCGCCATATCGCCACAGAACAGGATCAAGCCCTGCAGTTGCGGGTTCAGGAGCGTAGCGACCACCTCGCTCGGATAGCCGATATCCTCGAAGCTTCGAACTTGGGCTGTCGACCGGCGCAGCACGAAGACACTCCCGCCGTTGAAAGCATCTTCCAGTTGGGTGACGCGCAGCAGCACACCGTCGACGACGATGGCGAACTCGGGATCCTGCAGCTCCTCCAGCGTTTGCCTGCAGAGCTGGAGCAGTTCCTGGGCGTGCGACTCCCACTCGCGAGGCACCTCGACTCGGCGCGCGCCGACGCCGGCCAGGCCCTTCACGTCGGCGAAGCCTTCACCGAGGTAAAGGTCGACGAACTGAGCCTGAATGATCGGGTTCACACTCACGAACTGTAGGTCCAGGTAATGCTGTTGCTATCGCTGCTGCAGGCCTGGGTCGCAGCCGCAGTGGTGACCTCACCAGTGATAGCGGTGCCGCTGTTGATCTTGGTCTGCTCGAAGGTGTTCTTCGCGATTTTGGTGCCCAGGGTGATACAGGCATCCTTGGGCAGCTTGCTGGTGGTGATCGAGAAGCCCATGCCGGTGGACGAGACAGTGACCGATCCGCCGTAGACGTTGTAGACGACGCCGGAGGAGACACTCATGTTCTTCGGCACGCCGTTGATTGCGATCAGGCTCGGGATCAGGTTGGTACCGCTGGAGCCGTAGCCCGAAGAGGTCTTCAGGGCACGTGCGTTGGCCGCAATGACGCTGATGTTGCGCTGTTCCTCGTTGGCGTTGGACGAACTGAACATCCCAGCCGCTGCGGCCAGGCCCAGGCCGACCCCGATGGCGATGATGATCAGCACGATGATCATCTCGATGGAAACGAAACCGCCCTGCGTCGGACGGGAGGTGCGTTGCGTAGTGCTCATGGAGCGCTCCTTGGTGAGGTTTCAGTGGTTCATGGATTGGATGAGCTGCTGTGCCTGGTAGGCGCCGAGCAGGACCAGGATCATCAGCGCGCCGATGAAGATCAGGGCGAAGTTCTTCACCAGCCCGGCGGCCAGCTCGATCTGCTTGAGGCTGGTCTCCTGCCAGCGGCGGCTGAACTTGACCAGAGCTTCGGAGAAGCCTCCCCGGTTGGCGAGGATGCACAGGTACTGGATGGCCTGTCGGTCGGGGAAATCGTGACCGGCGCTGCGAAGGGCGACTCCCAGGTTCTGGCCCAGGCCCACGCCGTAGCGGGCAGCTTCCAAGCGCTGCTTCAGCCAGGGCGGGGAGATCTTGATCATGCTGGCCAGGCTGTCGTAGGGGCGTATGCCGGCGTTGAGCATGACGGCCATGTTCAGCAGGAAGGTGGTGCCCTGGAGCATGCGGTAGATGGACCAGGGCGGCAGCATCCGGTCCAGCCAGACCCGGCCTTTCCAGCGGTAGGTCGGTAACGTGACGATGACCACCACCGTGAGGGTGATGACGGCGACCAGAACGTAGATACCAGGTCCTGTGACGAAGCTGGCAATGGCGTTGAGCGTGGCGAGCGGGCCGGTCCACGTGACTGGATCGGAGAGCCTGGCCAGGCTGGGGACCATGCGATAGGCCACGATGCACAGCAGGAACACCATCATGGCGGACAGCGCCGAGGGATAGAGCAGCGCCTGCCAGATGGTGGCGCGGATCCTGGCCTGGGCCTCGACCAGGGAGACGGCATCGCCCATGGCCTGAACCAGGTTGCCGCTCATCTCGCCGGCCTCGATCAGCGCTCGCTCCTGGGCGGGCAGATAGAGCGCCATGGCGGTGGCCAGACGCTTGCCGTTGGACAGCCCCATCAGCGCTTCGCGACTGGCGATGGCCACCGGATGAAACGGATGCTGTCCCTCATGAGCGAAGATCTTGTGCACCTCTGCCACAGCGTCCTTCAACGGGACCCCGTTTTCGAGCAGGGTGGACATGCTTTCGTAGAACTGCAGGCGTTCCTTGCGGCCGAACTGCTTGCTGTAGAAGGCGAACTGCAACTGCTCCCAGAAGCCCCCCATCAGCACGCCTCCTGCGAGTAGAAGCTGTCGTCGAGCAGATGCTCATCGAAGTCGAGTGGCCCAATGAAATCCTCGACTATCTGCGGGTCGAACATGCCCTCGTTGATGCGGCGGATGGCGTGGGCGTGCTTGGTGATGCCCTGCATGGTCTTGACCCAGTAGTTGCGTGCCTCGGCTGGGCCGCCTTTGGCGAACACACGCATGAAGGCCAGGGTGGGCAGCACCACCTCGGCGACGATCGAGCGGCCGTTGACTCCGGAGCCACGGCAGGCCTGGCAGCCAGGCCCCTTGACGTACACCTGGGAAACATCGGTCAAGCGCTGGACCCGTTCGACCAGATCGGGCGCGAGCTGGTCTTGGTGGTCTTGGAAGCGCACTTTGCAGTGGGGGCAGAGCTTGGGCAGCAGGCTCTGGTTGATCAGACCGGTCAGCAGGGCCGGATCGAACAGCAAGCCGGGGTCGACACCCAGGTCCTTGAGGCGCTGGACAATGCCGATCGCGCTATTGGTGTGCAGGGTCGACCACAGGCCGTGCCCGGTCATCGCGCCACGGAAGGCGGCGACAGCGGCGAAGAGGTCGCGCACTTCGCCGATCATCATGTAGTCCGGATCCAGGCGCATGCCGTTGGCGATGCCTGCGGCCCAGGCCTGGCGTTCTGCGTCTGGGTCAGTGGCGTCATAGACCAGTGGGGTCTGGTTGATGCCTTCGCCGCGAATGCGGTATTCCGGTGGATCCTCGATGGTCAGGATATGCTTGGATCCGCCATGCAGCTTATCGAGTCCTTCCATGGTGACCTTCAAGGTCATCGACTTCCCTGACCCGGTGGGGCCGGACAGGATGTTGATGCCGTAAGGCATGCGCATCATGCGATCGAACAGCGCGTTCTGCTCGGGCAGGTAGCCGAGCTGCTCCAGGCTGTCGAGGCCGGTATCGTCGTAGAGCAGCCGCAGGATCATCAGGAACCCACCGGCGCGCGGGCGGGTCGCGATCCGGGCGCCGAACAGGTTCAGCTTCTCGACGAAGGCCTGGCTCATCCGCGCGTCCTGGTCAAGTTGTGGCTTGAAAAGCGGCTCGGCCACGTCGCACATGGACTGGTAGATGGTTGCGCAAAGTTCGTGCAGTTCCTGGCTGCGGTACTGCTCGACGGTCTTCAGCAGGCCGTCGACGCGGAAACGGATCTTGCTGCCGGTGCCGGCGGGACTCACGACGAAATGCACGTCACTGGCGCGCAGCTCAGTGGCCTTACGAATGATCTTGACCACGCGCTCCTGCATCTGGGTGGCGCGCTGGCCATCGCTATCGACCAGGCCGTCCATGGCGACGGCGCGGTAGAGCTGGTGAATGGTCTGCAGGTCGGTGAGGTTGAGCTGGTATCGGAAGCCACGGCGATCGAGACGGTCGATGAACGACAGAACGTGAATGTCGTTCTGGTGGCTCTCCGATAGATAGAGCGTGCCGTCGGCGGCCAGGGCCATGATCTCTTGCAGGTGTTTCGAGACCTCCCACTCGCCACCGTCGGCGGTGAGCAGTTGGGTCACCATGGAGGGCTGTGCAAGCGCGGCAATTTGAAGGTTCGTCATGGCGGTACCTACTGGATGAACGGCTGCGGTACCGCCCCGGGCAGCGCCGGCGGAACGGAGGCGCCTTGGGCCGAGGAGGCGGCTTGGGTGGGGGCAACGCTGGAGAAGCCCACGGGCACGCGGTTGCCGTCCTTGTCGGTGAGTACGACCTGGTCCAGGGAGATCGACTCGACGCGGTAGTTGCCCGGCAGCTCCGCGCCGCTGGCGGCGTCAATCTCGTACCCGCCCGGGAACAAGAATGTGGCAGTCATCTTGCCTCCGGCGCCGTAGATGGTCCGCACCACCGGCGGAACCGGCTGCGTGATCGTCGGCGGCGCCGCCGGCACCGGCATGGCGAACGTCTGCCCCTGGGCGCTGACGATCTGGCCGGTTTCGCCTTTGCCCTCCAGTTGCCGCTGCGCCGTGGCCAGACGCACCTTGGCCTCGGTGAGGATGGCCTGGGCCTGGATCTCCGCCAGTTCGCCAACGGTGCCGGCGCAGGCCTGGCCGGACGCGAGGAGGAAGAGCACGGCCACGGCCATGCCGATCGGCTCAGTTCGCATAGATTTCTCCTGTGACAGTCCAGTCCAACTGGCTGTCCTTGAGCGTGGTTTCGAGGTTGGTGATGCGGACCCCGGCGGCGGGCAGCCCCTGGAAGGTCAGGTCTGCCGGGAGCCTGGTCTGGGCGCTGAAGGTGAATTTCTTCCAGGAAGGCAACACCACTTGCTGCTCCCTCGCCGCTTCCGCGCCAGGAAGGGGCGGAGTTGTCTCCTGGCTGATCGACAGCTTGGGCTCGACACCCTGACGGTACAGATGGCTGGTGAGCGCCTGCAGCGCGTCGTCGGCTGGCTGCAGCGGCTCATCGCTACCGATGGCGACTTTCAGGTCGACCTTCAGGGCCGCGGTGTTGCCGTTGTCGATGACGAAGGCGGGGCGGTCGGCGAACAGGTGCTGGCTGGCCGCTGTCAGGTCGGCTGCCGTGCTGTTGCCGGTACGGTGGTAGGTGGCGACCAGGACCCTGCCGTCGCACTTGCTGGATTCGAAGAGCCAGCCCTGGATCGACAGCGACAGTACCCCCGTTGCCTTGCTACAGGCGCGTAGCATGTCCTCGAGGTCAGGCATGAGCGTCCAGGGCTTCTGCAATGACGCCAGGTCCAGCGGCTGCTTGGCCTGGGCGTTCTTCTCGGCCAGCTCGGCGAGGCGCCTCTGCTCCTCGAGGAGCGCGGCTTGTCTGGCGAGCTCTTGCTGGTGGGCATTCCATAGGTAGTAGGCGGTTAGCGACCCGCCTACCAGGCAACCGAGCAGGGCCACTGCCGTCCACTCCCTGGCGGACAAGCCGAAGGTGAGTTGCCGGAGGCGGTAGTCGCGCCGCAGGCGCTTCGGCGCGAGCAGTTCCTCGATGTCGAAGTCCTTGACGGGGAAATCGAATCCTTCGGGAACGAAGACCTGTGCGTTTCGAAGCACGCCGCGCGTAGAGAGCTTCCTGACCCGGTCCCTGGCTTCGTCGAAGGTGGTGACCAGGTCCTGGCCGGGGACGATCGCGCCATCGAGCGTGGCGACCAGTGCGTAGCGGTCCTCGTCGACCTTCCAGCAGGCCAGGAAGTCGCCTTCGAACTGGCCTGAAAGCGCCGAGGCCAGGGAGTACATGCCCTTGACTGCGCCTTGCGACTTCGAAACGAAGCCGGCCTGGATCACTGTCGGCGAATGGCGGATGGCAACGATGTCCAGATGCTCTTCCTTGCCCAGCTTGCGCGCTTCCTTCATGTACTGCCGCTGGCTGGATAGCGGCCGCCAGAACAGGCCGCTGACGAACTTGTTGCCGTGGTAGCTCAGGATCGAGACGTCTGGTCCACGGCTACCGATGTCAGGTTTCTCCATGGTTCAGCCCAGCACGACGGGGGTGATCAGCACCACGATGACCTCGCGTTTGGTATTGCGGGTCAGCCCGCCGCCAAGGCCGAAGAATCCGGCGTCGCCGGTGCCGACCTTGTTGGTATCCTCGGTGGTCTGGTCGAAGCCGGAGAGCACCAAGGTCTCGCCGCTGCGCAGGCGTACCTTCTGGTCGAACAGCTGGATGTCGTAGCTCGGGAACTGGGCTTTGGAGTCTCCGCTGGTCTGCATTTCGAACGTCGGCCGGGAGGTCATGTTGATGTTGATCTTCAGCAGCATCTCGCCGCTTTCCATCACGAACGGCAGCAGGCTCATGTTGTAGCCGCTGGTCACTGCGCCCGGGATCAGCGAGGTGGTACTGCCGACCTGGGCGACGTTGGAGATCTGGCTGGAGGCCAGGTAGCTGTCGTAGCGGCCGATCTGGATCGGCGCCGACTGGAGGTTGAGCGTGGTCACGGACGGGGAGCGGACGGTCGAGACGCGGCCCTGCTGGGCCAGCGCCTGGACCATGGCCTTGGATCCTGCCCAGGCGCTGTTGGCGGTATCCAGGATGCTCACGGAGCCGGAGATCGCGCTTTGATCGATGCCTGGCATGGTGTTCTTCAGGCCGATGCCCCACTTGTTGTTGAGCGACTTGTAGACCAGGTTCCAGTCGATCCCCAGTTGATCCTTGTCGGTCAGGGCGACCGAGAGCACGTTGACGTTCAGCAGCACCTGCTTGGTGATGCTCTCGTTCTCCCGGTTGACCAACTGCTGGACGCGGTTGAGGACCTCTGGTCGGTCGGTGACGGTCAGGGTGCCCGTGGCACGCGACAGCGACATGCGTCCCATGCTCGGCGTCAGCATCGAGTTGATGCTGTTCTCTATGTCGCTGAGGATCGAGGTCTTCAGCTCGGAGCTGGTGGTCTGCTTGCTGCCGGAGTCGCCGCTGATGCCGGAGCTGCCATTCTGTCCAGTGGATCCGGAGCCATCCCCGCTGATGCCGGCGGCCGTCGTCATACCGGAACGCACGGTGGAGTCCACCGTGTTGACGTCGTCGAAGGCGTAGATGCGGAAGGTCCGAGTGTCCAGGTAGTAGAACTCGACCCGTTTCTCGGTTGGGTTGTAGCGCCAGGACACGCCGGCGCGGGCGGCGATGAGATCGAGGAACCCGCTGACCTTGCCGTTCCATTTGATGTTGTACAGCGACCGCGGGCCGTAGGACCCGAAGCTCGATCCCATGCTGCCGCCGGCACCTAGGGACATGCCGTTGGCGACGGAGGCAGGAAACAGCATGGTGGCCATGTCCTGGCCGCCTTGGATGGGCGGCGGGGCGTTGCTCGCGCGCTGCTGAGGTTGCAGGGCAAAAGCGGCCGGGTTCAGCGCGTCGGGCGTGATACTGACCGCCAGGTGGCATTGGTTGATGACTTCCTGGGCGGCCTCCTGCAGCGACGCTGCGCCTGCAGGGCGCCACGTCACGATGCAGTCACTGGACAAGGTGTGCGAAACGCTCAGGGGCTTCGTGCTGACCCAGGGTTTGTCGGAGAACACCACCGTATCGCGGCGATCCGGTCGGGTGTTGCGCATCTGTGCTGCGATCGTCGACGCGGAATCTGCCGTAGCTTCGACACGATCCGCCGACTCGTTCACCCGCGTGACCGAGCAACTGGCCAGCGCGGGGATCAGGAGGCAAGGCAAGAGGTTCTTCAGGGGGGCACGCATCAGTTCTTGCGCTCCTTGATGATGATCAGGGACTGCGGGCGGCTGGCGTTCACCAGGAAGGGCCGTTCGGCAGCGTCATACAGCGGGAACAGCTCGGATACCGCGTCCTCGAAGGAGCCGTGGAAGCTCAGGGGAGCTTCGATCGGATAGTTGAGATCCTGCGGCTCCCAGCGGACCGTCCAGCGTGCGCGCTTGGCCCAGGCTTCCAAGGTGTCGCGCAGGGTTGATCCCGTCTCGGCTGACCAGGACTGTGCCAACTGCCGGCTCGGCTCCGCCGGCGTGAGCACCTTGACCGGAGGGGCGGAAGCCACGGCCGGAGTGGGCGGCATGGACTTCACGGCGGAAGCCAAGGGCTTGATCGGTGCCAAAGCCGCGGGAGGAGAAGAGGGGTGGCCATCCTTGGCCGGTGCTGCTGGGGGGAACACAGTGGTGGATTCAGGCTTCTTGGTCGGAGCGGGGCTGGTTGTGATCGGCGCCGGCGTTGGCACCGAGGCGACCACGACGGGCGACTCCAGCGTGCTGACTTTCTCCGTGGAGGAGGGTTGCGCTACCGCCGCTGGAGTTGGGGCAGCGGGCTTCGCATACAGTTGCTGGACTGGTTTCGGCCTCGGCGCCGGGGGAAGTTGATAGCCCGGGCGAAGCACGAAGCAGACCTGCCGCGCCACTTCGTCGACCTTAACCTGCCAGGCTGGACCGGAGAGGACCTGGAGGGTGTTGCGCAGGGTCATGGGGCCGAGCTTGTACTGAGCCGCCGGCAGCGGCCGGGTGTAGAGGATGTTCACATGACCGGCCTCTGCCGGGCACAGCGAGTAACCCGAGCGGCTCATCACGTACTGCATGGCATCCTTGACACTCGGGTTCATGCTCGACGGGATGGTCACGTCGATGATCTGTGCCATCAGGTCGCGCTGGCCAGCGTCCGGCTGGGTGCTGACCAGGGTGTAGCGCCCGTAGCGCACGACGGGCTCCTTCTCCGGTTGTACGCCATTCGGGTACAGGTCCGGTGAGAGCAGGTCTGGATTGCGGCTGCTGTCGAAGGCGGGCCTGGCCGGCTCAGCCTTGTGGGTCGTGCAGCTGGCGAGCAGCAGGCACAGCGTGAGAGTGGTCAACTGCCTGGTCATTGAGGCCCCCTTTGATGATGGGGCACACAATGGCAGGCCAATCGCCATGCTTCAGCAGGAAATACTCGGCAACAGGGGAGGGGATTTATTTTGCCTATCCGAAGGATTGTGCTTCAAGGGGAGCCAACAGAATTTGGAACAAAGCGTGTGCTAAGGCTGCGAGCGATTGACTGTTTGTGATTTATAAGTCACAGTTGATCCATGGTTGAAGTCAAACAAACCGCCACTTTCATGGCATGGGAAAGCAAGCTAAAGGATCGGCGGGCAAAGGCCGTGATCGCCGCCCGTATCTTCCGATTGGCGAATGGACTACCCGGCGATGTGTCACCAGTCGGCCAGGGTGTGAGCGAGTTGAGGATTCACTATGGCCCAGGCTATCGGGTGTACTTCCAGCAGCGCGGGACGGAAATCGTCATCCTGCTATGTGGTGGAGACAAGAGCAGCCAGGCCAGGGATATAGAAATGGCGAAACGCCTGGCAAATGAGTGGAGGCCGCAATGACCGAGCAAATTTATGATTATGACCCCGCGCAAGCGCTGGATAGCCCGGAGGCCATGGCTCTGTTCATCGCAGACGCTTTGGATACTGGAGACACCGCCTATATCGCTAAGGCTATGGGAGTCGTGGCCCGCGCCAAGGGGATGACGGAGTTGGCCAAGGAAACGGGTTTGGCCAGGGAGCAGCTTTACAAATCGTTTAGTGAGCGCGGGAACCCTACATTGAAAACCATGCTGGCAGTAATGCGAGCTCTGGGAGTTGATCTGACCGCCCGCCCGCATGCTCAGTGAGAACTCGTCCAGTTAGAGTTCTCTCTCCCGATCCTTGGCTATCACTGGTGAATCGAGTTGCTGGGCTCACTCATGTATCGTGGTATCGCTCATACCTAGGGAATAGGACTTCCCTAATCTTTGAATCCATCACTGACTCTATCTCGTCATAGGTGAAGGGGTAGCGTGCAACTTCATCCTCGACGAGTTCTATGTATAGCGCTGGAACTGTAGGTTCCCGGTGAAGGTAATATAAGGCGATTGCTGTCGCCATTTCGCAAAGTCTATCTGGGTCGGCCAGCGTTTCCTTAATGTTTGCTAGCAGCTCTGGAGAGGCGGCATGTGCGAGCTCGTAGAGCGCCTCGATCTTCAGCAACGCTTGCAGCACCATATTTCTTCTGTAGTCGATAGTCGGTGAGGGCTGCTCGAATCTCATTTTTGGGGCATCTCCTGCTGAACAGTCGTGTCGTTGTGATCGAGCTTGCTTCCTGCTCCTCCGTGTTGCAGCAGGAAGTGCTCGGTTGGTGCGAGTAGTTTTTTTGCTGTGTCGATCAGCGGCTGGTTCAACCCGAGTAATCAGCGTTCGGCAAGGCTTGCGGCCAAAAGCGCACGGTTTCCGTCGACCTGCTCGGGCTCGATGAGGTCCTGGGCAACCTGGCGTTTCGCGTTGAGCAGTTGCCACAGCTGCTCGTCGATCGTGCCCTCGACCAGTGGGATCTTCACCACGACCATGCGGAGCTGGCCGTTGCGGTACGCGCGGTCTTCGGCTTGTTCCTGCTGACCGGGAGTCCAGGGCAGGCCGAGGAAAAACACGTAGTTCGCCGCAGTGAGGTTGTTGCCCGTCCCGGCGGCCGCCGTTGTGCAGATGAACACCCGGCAGTCGGGATCCTGCTGGAAGCGATCGATCGCCTTCTGCCGCTTGGTGAGCGAATCATTGCCCACCAGCGTGACGCAGCCGAGCCCGGCCTGCTCGCAGAGTTCCTTCAGCGCAGCCACGGTCGGCTTGAACTCGCAGAACAGGATCACCTTGTCCTCGGCGTCGAGCTCGCTCAACAGGTCCATCGCCACGCGAACCTTCACCGTTTCCAGGTAACGCCGCAGCGCGCCGAGTCGCGCGAAGACCGGTCGGTCCTCGAGGCGCAGCACGTCGTATTGCTGGCGTTCCTCGGTGGAGAGGGCCACCTTCAGCAACTGCCGCTGCTTTCCCTTGAGGCTGGGCAGCACATCTTTGCGCCTGCGCAGCATCCAGTCACCCAGCTCCGCCCGCAGACTCTGGCGGAACTCCGGGTTGCCGGCGAAACGGTCGCAGAACTCTTTCAGCGGCAGTTGGCCGATGGGGTGGCCTGAGAGGCGAAGCAGGGTGTGCAGCTCGGTTTCACGGTTGAGCACCGGCGTGCCGGTAAGCAGGTAGCGGTTCGGCACTTGGGCGGCAATGTCGAAACCGTGCCGCGTGCATTGCGCCGTCGGTTCCTTCATCCGCTGCGCCTCGTCGATGACCATCACGGCGAAGCGCGAAGCGTTGGCGACGAAGGGGCTCAACTGCTCGTAGTTGACCAGGATCCACTGCGCCTCTGGGTTGTCCTGCTGGATAGCCACGGTGGCCGAGGGATAGACCTGCTGGATTTCGCGCTGCCAATTGATCAACAGGGTGGCCAGGGTGATGACCAGAATTGGCCTGCCCGCCGCTCGGATCGAAGCGGCGATGACCGCCTGGCGGGTCTTGCCCAATCCCATGTCGTCGGCCAACAGGGCGCTGGTTCTCTGCAGCAGGTGAGCGATGCCGGCAGGCTGGTGGGCCAGTAGCGAGTAGCCCTGAAGCGCCGCCTCGATATCAGCCGAGCTGTACTCGGTGCGCTCGATCTCTGGCACCGCGGCGAGGTAGATGTCACAAGCTGACTCGTCCTCCAGGGATGGCGCTGCCGGTTCCTGCTGTGGACCGCCGATGCTCATGCTGGGCAGCTCGGTCGCCGGTGCGAAGCTACCGTCGCTGAGCAGCTCCTGGACGGTATCCAGGATCTCGAATTGTTCCTCGGCGAGGCCAAGCTCCAGGATCAGGTTGCTGCGGAGCAGCTCAGGTGTGGCGTCGATGCGCCAGGAGCTCGATGGGCGCAGGAACACCCCGCGCATCCGCCGAGCCACCGCCACCACACCGGGATGGAACTCGCCTGACAGCAAGACGCCGCCCTCGGCCAGCGGCGCGATGCGCAGCAGCAAACCCCAGGTGAAGGCCTGTCGGTCAAGCGAGGCCTGTGCAGATTCGACCATGCCGCTGAAGTCCCGCCAAGACTGTGAGTGGAGGCCTCCAGCGAGCTCGGCGAGTCGGTTGTACAGCGAGTCCAGTTCGGGCAGCAACTTGCCCTTGGGGACCCGCCAGTAGCGGTGCAACGGATGCTCCCGGGCGCTGATGAAGAAGCCGGACAGTTCCAGCAGCGCGCGGTTGCTGCCTGCGATGTAGGGGATCTTCAAGCCGAAGTCGTAGCCGTCGAAGATAGCCCGCTGCAGAAGCGTCGAAGGAGTCGCGGAGGTACGGTTGACCAGACGTGGACGGCTCATCGGTTTTCCAACCGAGTGAGCAGCCACTTCGCCGTGGCTTCGGCGAGGCCCGCCTTCCAGCGACCATCGGCGAAGCGCGTCATGTAGACGGTCATGTCGGGCCAGTTCAGGTTCGTCGCTATGGCTCCAGAGCGAATCCGTTCCATGAACCAGCGGTATGCCTGGCCGGCAGGAGAGTCGGCCGGCACGGGGTCATTATCGAGTTCGCGCAGTTGCACCGTGGAAAGGTGCTTGGGATTCCAGGGCCTACCTAGAGGCTCGCCATGCTCACGCCTGAGCTCCAATTCGGCAGAGGCCAGCGGACGACCAGCCTCACGTACTGAGAGCAGTCGGCAGTCTCCTCGGTAGGCGGCCTGGTCGTAGCTATCGATGCAATGTGCCAGAGCGATATGTTCGGCATAGAGGTCGGCAGGACAGCGGAGCTCGACGATCTGCAGGCCATTAGGGCAATCGACAAGGCCGACATGCAGCATTCCCTCCCAGGTGGTGTACTCGTCGGTGTCGACCAGATCGGGCAGGCTGCTCTGCACTGCAGCACGCAGTTCCCTCTGGACCTGGTGGTAGTCGTCCACCAGGTTGCCAGCCTGTCGGTAGGTACAATGACCCAGATACGCTTTCAGGGCGCTGCGCGCCTGCCGAACAACCTGTGAGTTCCCTTGGTCGAGGGCGGAATAGAATTCCTTGATGTCGCTCAGCCGTGCAGTGATTGCAAGCCATGCCGGATCCTGCCAATCCGACGGGCAGCCGTTGAAGAGACGGTTGTAGTCGGGCTTGGCGTTGTGAATTTGCCAAGGGATCGCATTGTAGGCGGCATAGAATGCTGTCCATTGAGCGCGAGTGATCGGCCGCCGGTTACCTAACGATGCTGCCAGTAGGAGAGCATGCCATCCCGAATATCGGCCTTCCCGTTTGCGATGGAAGAGAGCTCCTCCCGCACGGCCGGGACTGACGTGACTAAGAAATCGAATCGAGGACCGTGGCGCCTGAAATAGCCAGGCGAAAAAGTTGATGACCGAAATCCCTTCGTCCGCGACCTGCCCAAGAATACGGCCCATATCGAGGTACAAGTCGCATGGCACGGCGGCGGCCTGCGGTCGTTCACTGTCAAGCAGGGAAAAAGGGCAAGGAAGGAAATGGCAGATGCTCTCGCCGTTGTCGTTGGTCGTCGTGTGAGGCCAGACTCCCTCCTCGCAATCCACCAGTAGCGGCGTCAAGACCGGCTGAGCCTTCAGCATCTGCAGCCGGCGCGCCTGATTGCCTTGAGCCAGCCAGTTGTAGAGCTGGGGCGAGAGGCACCGAACCGAGCAGATGGCGAACAGCAGGTCTTGGTCCAGGAGCTGTCTGAAGGTTCGCAAGACCGCTCCGATCTGCTTCAAGTAGAACTGGCGCCTTGGTGCGTAGTAGCGCTTGTTGCTGTGGCTCGGATACACGAGGCGATGTTGAAGTCCGAGATCGTCCCTGGCCATCTGTGTGGCTAGGTCGTGCGCTCGTCTGGTGTATGAGCTGAGTACAGCAACTGCGTCGTCGAACTTTTGAAGGCGCTGTAGCAGCTTCAACGCCCCTGCTGGGGACGGCGTGCTTGCCGGGATACGATGGGCAGGCTTGCACTCCCACGCACCGATTAGTTGACCGTCGAATACCTGGAGCAGTGGCCCTGCACGCATGATGGTGTAGCGCACACCGTTGTCAGCAGCGACGGTGATGCACCAGCACCTGGTCGTAGAGGTGCTGCGCAGGTAGTGACGGATGAACTTGGTTCGAGCTGTCCCTGCGAGGGAAAAATGGGTTGCCCAGGTGTTGGCAACGGCGAGCTGCCGCTCGCTGTAGCGGGCCAGGGATGGATCCTGTAGCGGCCCGCTAGGGGAGGCATTGTCGAGTGGTACCACGCGCTTGCTCCTGTGTAAGCGAGTAGCACTGTGGCCGGTTGGTGTGCTTCGGATCGATGGGAAATGTTCAGGCCACGCGGCCTGAATTTTCTTGCAGGTCTGACCGCGAGCTCAGCCTGAGATGAGACATTTCAGCCTTGCCTTCCAGCCTCGCGGTTGCTCTTCAGATGGTTTTCTCCGAATGAGGTCGATGAGTTGCTCCCGCGCCTGGGCTTCGTTCAGAGATATTTCCTCCTGAGTCTTGAGGTTCAGCCAGTTCAAAGTGGTCTGGTAGGTATCCATCTTCCAGCCAGCAGTATCTTCCCGGCCCAACTGCACGCGCTCCGGATGAACTTGTACAGGCAGCCCTTGTAGCAGGACCTGTTGCCGGAGTTGCCCGTACAGGCGGTAGAAGGCGTCGTTGACCTGGTAGTGGTTGAGCGTCACGTCGTGGAGCTGGCTCTTCTGCTGCTCGGCCAGGAAGAATCGAGCAATACAGGTGCGGTGGTTGCCGTCGGAGCCGACGTAGAAGCTCAAGCCATCGAGCGTGTTGTAGTGGATCGCGGGCCTACGCTCCGTTGGCTGCAGGTAGTAGCTCGGGTTGTCCAGCAAGGCCTGCAGGTTTCGCTGCATTCGCTTGCCGCCAGTGAGGAAGTCGAGCCAGGACCTTCCCCGGTAGTCTTTGCGGTCGGTACCCACGACGCGGAACACATTGATCGATCCCGTCTCGGTCCAGTAGTGGCTTTGAAGGAAGGCGTGCTTTTCCTGGGGGTAGGCTTCCTCCCACGACAGCAGGACCTCTGATGCCCATGCTGGCGGTTGCTCGACTTGCCTGCGCACGAAGTCGAAATTGAGGTTCCTGTCGGTGCTGGTCTGCATGTTCATGTATTTACCTATAGCCCGCGCGGGTTGTCGAAGTCAGGTTGGCCGTCCTTGGTGGGGTAGCTGACTTTGCAGCCGGTGCTGCGATAGCCGCTGCAACCCCAGAAGTCGAAGCCGCCCTTGCCGGCTTTCTTTCGGTGGACCAGGGGCAGACCGCACTTGCCGCAGAGGAAGTCACTGGCCGGCGCCGAGGGAGCGCTGGCGGTAGAGCTTGCTCGCGGGTCGCCCTGTGCGCTGGGGAGCGCGCGCAGCGTCTGCAGCTCTGACTGCAGGAGCTGGTAGAACTGCTGGACCACGTTCATGTAGGTGTCCTCGCTGTTGGCGATCCGGTCCAGGGCGACCTCGAGGTTGCGGGTGAAGTCGAGGCTGAGGAAGCTGAAGTTGTGCTCCAGGAGCGCTATGGTGGCCTCGCCCAGCTCGCCGGGGATCAGGCTTCGGCCCTTCATCTGCACCTGGCCCTTGTCGATGATGTTCTTCACGATCGAGGCGTAGGAGGATGGCCGACCAATCCCGCGGCGCTTCATCTCGCCCACCAGGCTGGCATCGGTGAAGCGTTTGGGAGGGGTGGTTTTCTTCTCCAGGACCTCGCCGCTGTAGACCTTGAGTATCTGGCCTGGCTCCAGCGCCGGGATGGGGCTTGAAGGCGTTTCGTTCTTTTGCTCCTCGGCATCATCGCCCTGCAGCAGTTTTCTCCATCCAGGCACGTTCAACAGCTTCCCTTTGGCGCCGAAGCGCAGTGGCTTTTTGTCGGGGCCGACGCCCAGGAGGGTGATGGTTCTCACTGCGTACACGGCAGCTTCGATCTGGCTGGCAAGCGCGCGAACTCGAATGAGCTGGTACAGCGCCTGCTCATCAGCAGTTTCACCGGCGGTAGCGGCCATCCAGTCGGTAGGGGTGATGGCGGGGTGGCCTTCCTGAGCGTCTTGGTCCGCTTTGAACATTCGCTGTTGCTCTACACACTTCAGCCCCAAGGCTTTGGCGACAGCACGGATATCCGGCATCGAGTCCTTCGAAATATTGGGGTTGTCCGTTCGGTGGTAAGTGATGAGCCCCTGTTCATACAGCCGCTGGGCGACTTTCATCGTCTTGTCGGGTGACCACTTCAGTGCATTTCCGGCTGCCATCTGGAGCGAAGAGGAGATGAACGGCGCCGGAGGCATATCGGTTTCTTCGCCATCAATGCAGGTCTCGACGATCACATTGCGTATAGCCCCCACCAGTTCTGCGAGTTGACGATCCTGGATATACGGAAATTCCTTGCTGGCAAACGTGGGCACTGGATCCCACTCCGCCTTCCAGGTGCGGCCGTCGCTGGGCGAAACGAAGGCCAGTTCCACCCCGAAATGCTTGATTGGTGTGAAGGCGCGAATCTCCCGCTCTCGCAGGACCACCAGGTACACAGCGACGGACTGCACGCGCCCGGCGGTGGTTGGCCTGCCCATCACGCGCCGCAACTCTGGCGTGACCAGATACCCCACCAGGCGATCGATGACGCGACGGCATTCCTGCGAGGCGACCTTCGGGAGGTCCAGGCGACGCGGCGAGCTGAGTTCGGCGCTGATGCATGACTTGGTGATCTCTTTGAAGGCAACGCGCTTGTAGTTCTTGATCCCGGCAGCCTGGAGTATGTGCCAGCCGATGCTTTCGCCTTCCCGATCCGGGTCGGATGCGACGTAGATCTCCAGAGCTTTCTGCTGCAGATCCTTCAGCCGTGCGACGGCTTTTTCCTTGCCCGAGAGGATCTGGTAGTGCGGTTTGAAATCCTGGCCCACGCCGACGGTGAGCATCTGCGGATCCTGGCCGTGAACGGGGAGGTCTCTGATGTGGCCGGCTGTCGCCTCGACCTGCCAGGTCACGTCGGGACGAATGGAGGGGAGAAGGGACCGCAGCTTTTTCAGCTTGCCCGGGGCTTCAATGATTACAAGGTGCATCGGCGGAGTCTCTCGGAACAGTCGGTCGAACTGTCGCGGTCAGAGAGCGGGCCAACAATGCGAAATGGACGGTACGCTGTTGCAGTTTTCGGGAGGTGCTGTAGAGCGGGATCGATCAGAAGTCGAGCTGCTGTTGCTGCTCCTGGGCAAACCCTTTCAACCAGGACGCCCGCATCGCAGGATGACTGTAGGGGCAGTCGAACACCCGTAGCCCTTTCCGCGCGGCCTCAGCACCAATAGCCCGTACAGTCCGGTGGGGATCGTTGAAGTGTCGTCTGTCCAGCTTGTCGGTATCGGTAGCTTTCTTTGACACACTGCACCTCGTACTGGTCGAGATTTCCGAATCGGAAGCCCTTGCCACCAGAGACTTCACGAACGGGCGGCCAAAATTAAGACAGGGAGTTTGCAGGCGCCATCCTTCGAAACTGGTTGGCGTCATACATTGCCCTTCCCACGCGAACGAGATCGGCGCGGTTTTGCTCGGACATTCCGGACATGTAATTGAGGATATCCAGCTGCTCTTGAGTGAGCGCTTTCACCGCCGCTGGAACATGTCGGCCAGTGACTACGTATAGAACGTCGACTCCGATCTCGATGGCTTTAAGCAGATAGGTGGTATCGGGACTGCGCCGTCCCTTCTCATACGAAACCTGAGTGTTCTTCGTCACCCCACAGTGCTGTGAAAAGGCGTCTTGGCTCATTTCCAGTCGAAGCCTTTCTTCCCTCAGTCGATTTCCGATCATTGTGGTTGATCCAGTTGCTCGAGTGTTTTTAAGAGGCTGCGGGCGGCGAAGAGTAGTGCTTGCCACCCGCAGCTTCACGAATGGGCGGCCAAAAATTAAGCCGCCTGTTACATGGGGATGTCGTCGTCGAAGGCGCTGTCGTAGTCCTGCTGCGATTGCGCATCCTGCTGAGCAGGTTGCGGCGGCACCTGCCGAGACTGCTGATGTTGTGTCGACTGGCCGTTGGTAGACGGCAACAGGGTGACCTCGGCCAGGCGATGCGGAAGGATGGAAATGCGCGAGGCTTCGACCTTCAGCGCCTGTACTTCTTCGCCAGACTCTTTGTCCGGCCAGCGGTCCATGATCGCCCGGCCTTCGACCTTGACGCGCATACCTTTCGCGAACAGTTCGGCGAAACGCTGGGCATCCTGATGCCACCACTCGACGCTGCACCAGAAGCCGCCGCGATCCTTGTAGCCACCCTGGCCATCGGGAATCGAGTTGTCGAACATCACGTTGAGACGCAGCAACTGCCGCGGGGGATTGTTGCCGTTGGGGAAGCTGCGGTGCTCCGGCGCCGAGCCGATGTTGCCTTCCCAGAAGACGGGGGTAGCCATGATGAATCTCCAGTCGGTTGAGTCGGGGGTTAGTGGGTGGAGCGTGGTTTGAAGGGGGAGCGAGTGGCGCGGCTGGCCACGTACCCGAGCAGTTCACGGGTTTGCCGAGACGTTGCAGCCAAGGTGTTGGCCATGTGCTCCTTGAACACTTCGCTGGCCAGCTTTTCGACGCCGCTGTCGTAAAGGGAGTTGAACAGCAGCTCCGCGTCATGAGCGGAGCGCAGCAAGCCGTAGAGCAGGTCCTTGGCGATGGAGGAGCCGGCCACGCTGGGCAAGGACTTGGCGGCCACACCTTCACCGATGATCTGCCCCTGGAGGAAGTTCAGGGCCTGCTTGATCTGCTCGGGATTCGCCGCGTCCAAGGACTCGACGGCCAGGTAGTTGCATACGACCTGTTCTGTCCTGGGTCGGGCCGGCTCGCCGAGGGTGTGGTCGCGCATCAGGTCGAGGGTCTTGATAGCGAACTGGAGCAGGTGGTTGTGGCTGAGGATCTCGGGTTGCTCGATGATCGCCTGTTCCATCTTGTTGAAGGCGTTGATGTAAGCGACCTTCCAGTGCATAGCTTCCTTGCCAGTGAACCCCATGCAGAGAAGGGTGAAGCCGTCGCGAGTCATGCGCACGTATGGCTCTGGCCTGTTGTTCGCTCCCGTGCGGGAACACTCCTCAAAATTGAGGAGTGCAAAATCCTCGGGACATTCCAAGTTTTTGATATCCCGTAACACGTTGTCGTGCCTCTTCCGAAAATGCTTGGCGACGTCGAGGCTGGTCGTGGTGGGCTTGCCGCCGATGATCTCGACGCTGACCTCGGTGGAGGGCTGGGCTTTGGTGTTGGAAACGGTCTTGCTGCTGATGTTGCTCATGTTGTCTCTCCGTTGGTGATCGTTTCGTCGAAGGTAGAGCGGTACAGCTACATGCCCACGGAACCAGGGCGGGTCTGACTCTGCTGCAGTCGGCCCATGAACTCGGCCTCGGCCTGGCCCATCTTTTCCGCACACTCGGCGGCCTGCTTGCCGATGGAGTGGATCAGGCTGATCTGCATGTTGAGGGTGATGCGCTGCAGCTCCATCTCGTAGAGGTCTTGCAGCAGGTATTCCGGGGTCTTGTCCTGGCGCAGCATTTCCGCCCACACCCCGACGCCCATCCGCCGGGTTGCAATGTGCTGCCAGCGAAGAAAGGTGGTGCGTGCGGATGTGCGCTGCTCGATGAGTCGGGTGGGCAGAAGAGTGAAGGGCGGGCGACGAACCTGGGCCAGCAGTCCCTGGGCAAGCTCAAGCAATCCCTGCTCCAGGACTTCGCATTGCTCCGCCAACTGGGCCAGCTCCCCCTTACCTTTAAAAGGCTTTAAAAGGCCTTTTAGTGAGGCACTGTGTTGCAGCGCCTGGAAGGCAGTTTGTTGCAGTGGGCGGAAGGCACTTTGTTGCAGAGCGCCTTGCTGGTCCTTATCGAGCTGCCGCATTCCGATCAGTCCTCGAGCTCGACACGGTCAGCGTCATCATCGGCATCACCGTCAGAGCGGCCCCGAGTGATCGGCGGAGCGAAGTTCGAGCGTCGGGTACCCTCCAGGATGTCCTGCGGGATCTCGCCGAACTTCTCGTACATCTTCCGCGCGGCTTCGGCGCGAGCGTTGTTCGCGGCGAAGTCGTCGCGAGTGGCGCCCGAGAACTGGTAGCTCTGGGCCAGACCAAAAAGGCTGCGCAGCACCGACGCGCCTTCGTCGAGCCAGACCTCCATGTCGCGGCGACCGACCAGCCCGACGTGCTGGGCCAGCAGGATTCGGCGAGCGAGCTCGTCATAGTTGGTCAAGAGATAGACCGCCTTGAAGCCGAGAGGGTTGGAGATGAACAACGGGACCTTGACCGGTGTGACGGACAAGTTCTCGGAGATATCGAGGGTCGCTGGCAGCTTGGCCATGACGTCATCCAGGCGCTGGTCGATGGCCTTGAGCGCGGCTTGGCAGCTCTCGACTTTCTCTTCGATCTGAACCAGCCACCAGTCGGAGTACGGATCGTCCTGTGCTGCCCCGCGGTGCATGCGATTCACGTATGCGCAGAAGCCGGAGAGGCCGAGGATGCTGTGCTTGGCATCCGACTTCTGCCGGCCGGTCCAGATGCGGGCGGCGTGATAGGTGTGAAGCGTCAGGGCGACATCGCTGCGGAGAGAGCCGATCTGAAGCCGATGGGTTTCAGCCATGGTGCAGTGTTCCTTTATAGGGAAGGGTACGGCCACATCGTGCTGATCGGGGTAGGAGCGCGCAGTAGGAAATACATAGTTCGCAGCTGGGGTATTTCCGCTGGCAGTGCGGGTTCATCATCATCCCGCTTGCGGCTCATGGAGGTTGGCTTCCTTCAGCTCTTGGCCGCCTCAGGGGCGTTGTCTATCGCTACGTCGACGCAACTTTTGAGCTTGCCGAGCAGCTCGCTCAGTTCCTGCAGCTCCGTAAAGTCGATAGGCCATTCATCGTTGTCGTTGAATAGGGTTGCCAGCCCTAGCAGCCGCTCGAATTCGAGTTCGTCCATAGGGGCATACACGATTGAGTCGCACATCTTTTCGGTTCCTATTGGGAGGGAGAAGTTGATAGCCCTCGGCGCCGAGGCCAGGACCTGGCAGAGTGTTGCGGGCCGCAACACCCAGCTTGCCGGCGGCGCCGAGGTCGATCCCTGGTGAAGTGGTTCGGGCCGAATCACCCAGCTCGCCGCCGGCGCTGGGGTCGGTCCCTGGTGGGGTGATTCCAGTGGAATCACCCAGCTTGTCGGCGGCGCCGAGGCCGGATCCTGGTGAAGTGGTGCCAGTGGCACCACCCAGCTCGCCGCCGGCGCCGAGGCCGGATCCTGGTGAAGTGGTGCCAGTGGCACCACCCAGCTCGTCGACGGCGCCGAGGCCGGATCCTGGTGAAGTGGTGCCAGTGGCACCACCCAGCTCGTCGACGGCGCCGAGGCTGGATCCTGGTGAAGTGGTGCCAGTGGCACCACCCAACTCGCCGCCGGCGCCGAGGCCGGATCCTGGTGAAGTGGTGCCAGTGGCACCACCCAGCTCGTCGACGGCGCCGAGGCTGGATCCTGGTGAAGTGGTGCCAGTGGCACCACCCAACTCGCCGCCGGCGCCGAGGCCGGATCCTGGTGAAGTGGTGCCAGTGGCACCACCCAGCTCGTCGACGGCGCCGAGGCTGGATCCTGGTGAAGTGGTGCCAGTGGCACCACCCAACTCGCCGCCGGCGCCGAGGCCGGATCCTGGTGAAGTGGTGCCAGTGGCACCACCCAGCTCGTCGACGGCGCCGAGGCCTGGTCCTGGCGGAGTGTTGCCAGTGGCAACACCCAGCTCGCCGCCGGCGCCGAGGTTGGTTCCTAGTGAAGTGGTTCCAGTGGAGCCACCCAATTCGCCGGCGGCGCCGAGGTCGATCCTTGGCAGAGTGTTTCCACTGGAAACACCCAGTTCGCCACCGGTGCCGAGGTCAGGACCTGGCAGAGTGATGCGGGCCGCATCACCAAAAAACACGACGCCCGACCGAGACTTTCTCATGGCTCATCACCCCGCTCGGATGGCACGCTCGATCCGTGCCTGGGCCGAATGAGGTCCTTGAGCCGGCTGAGTACCTCGCTCCCTGTCCGGGTATCACCCCGCAGTTGAACTTGGGGCTGTTCAAGCGTTGTGGGGTTTGATGGTGCTGGAGCACGAATGGGGCGTTCCGCTGCTGGGATGGTTCGCTCAGCCGGTTCTTCCGGAGCCCAAGAAGCGTTGAACTTTCCCTGGACTGCACGCTGGATGAGCGTCATGAGGTAGCCGAACGGATTACCGACGGTTCCGCCGGCACATCGGTGCTGCCACTGCTCGATGATGGGTAGCCGAAGATCCTCGGACACTCGTCGGAGCGCGCTTACCGCCTGGATCCGTTGCTCGGCCTCCAGTGCGTGCAAGAGGCCCTGCCAGTTCGGATGTGCTTTCTCGCGTGTTCGCGGTTGTACTGGCTTTTTACATACTGAATCTTGTTTGTATGTATACGTACTATATGAGTTCGGCATCCGAACCAAGGGCGTACTCGGCGGATTCTGTCTGGGTTCGGCATCCGAACTCAGCGGTAAAGCGCATTGCTTGCCGCTGATTTCACTGAGTTCGGCATCCGAACTCGGGGTTGAATGAGGTAGATCGGGCAGAGTTCGGATGCCGAACTCTGCCGCTGGATCCGCTTCGAGCTGACTATCAATAGCCCATTGCTGGTGGTTCAAGCGTCCCTCGAGCTTCTCCAGATGGGTTGGGAGGCGGCGACCAACGTCCGGGTCATCCCTGAACTCCCGCCATGTGACCTGGCCGATTTCGCGTATGGCTCGGTTGCTGTCGCCGGTGGACTGGCTCAGCAACTGCATGTAGTCGGGGTCCAGCTCCAGGGCTTCTGCCGGGGATACCGGTTCGTCGTGGAGGATGTAGACGTTGCCCTGTACTTGCCCGTTGAGGTCGTTGCGCAGGCGACGGCCGAGACTGAGCCAGCGTGTCAACCGAAGGACCTTGAGTGCCTTGGCGATGGTTTCGCGCGAGGCGATCTTACCCGGCTGCATGCCGAGATAAGGGCGTAGTTGCTCGTATGTAGGGAACGCGGTCAGCCCGTCGTCGTTGATGAGCAAGCGGAACACTTGCCAGCAGTTCCGCTCCAGCGGGGTGAGGCGTTTATCCAGCAGCAGGCGCCGAGGAACGGTTTCATGCGGGTTACCGCTGAAAATGATGCCGGAATATTGTTGAGCCAGCGGTTCGCCGCTCTCGGCATCAAGCCGCTTCTTAAACAAGTGGGCCTCGAGATGTCCCGAGGCCGAGTCCAGCAGAGTCGAAATGGGAAAGCGCGACAGCCTCATTGTCATGGTGTCGTATCGCCTTCGGACTGAACCAGGTTGAGGAGTTGCTGCTGCGCAGACTCAATCTCCAAGCGGGGGCTCTGTGGCGGGTGAGCCGTAGGCGAGGGGAGGTGAGCGCTGACGTTGGCCAGGTAAAGGGTGGCGGGCTTGGCCTGTTCTTTCCTGTTTGGTTGGTAGAGGCTGTCTTTCAACCAGCTCTGGATGAGAGACCAAACGATGGCGAGGCTGATGAACTCTGGACTGTCTTGTTCGACTCCGGCGTTGACTTCCTCGGTGAGGATCATCGCGATGTCCAGCAACTCCATGCTGTCCTCAAGGCGGACCTGGTTTTCTTGCATCAGGTGCTCCCAGCGGAACCAAATCTGGCGTTCGGTCTGTTCGTCAAGTTGCCGCCAGCGACCGCGGCGCGGGTGGATCTCCAAGATCAAGCGCTTGGTGGCGGTGTCCTCCGGCGACAGACCGAAAAAGCTCTGAATCATCGTTGTGGTGGCTCCCAGCTTCAGTGCGCGTTCGATCTGCAGCTCTTCCTGCGCGCTGCGCTCGGCTGTGGCCAGGATTTTCTCCATGACGTCGATGTTCACTCTGACGTCTACCCAAGAAACCGGGGTATTGGTCAGGATGCTCATGACGGCGGGCTGTTGGAGCTGGGCCAGGATCTCCGGCCGCAGTCCCATCTCGGCACAACGCCTGAGCTGGCCGTTGCGCAGGTGGTTGATCACCTGCGTCAGGACCGCTTCATTGATCAACGACTTCGACATGTCGATCCCTCCCCAAATCGTGCGAAATCACTGGTCGGTAGCTGCTTGCTCGGAGGCGGCCGGCGGCAGCTCAAGGTCAACCAGGCGTCGGGCAAGACGAATTATCCGGAACAGTTTCACCAGGGCTTCGTCATTGAGACGGCCTGCCTGGCTGGATGGCTGATCGCCTGTGGTGGGTTGGCCCAGCAGCAACTGAGCGAGGCCAGCTGAGAATTGAAACTCGCCCAGGGCGTCGCGGCAGGTCTGCTGGTCGTGTGAGTTCAGGACGACTTGGACCTGGCCGCTGAGCGCTTGAAGCAGCGTCATGAGGTGCAGCGCTGAATCAGTAATCTCAGGGTCTTCATTGGGCTCGCGATACGTGTAACCCACACCGCCCTGGATCCTGACGATCTCGCCTGGGGCGCCGACGTGCAGAGCGATTTCTTCAGCCAGATCAGCGATGTGCTGTCGCAGGATTTCGGAGGTATCGATCGACCGCTCGATGTACCAGAGGTCGGTAATCGGGTGCAGGCCGCCGACTTGCACCGGGATTGCGTGAAGAGCTGTTTCTTCGAAGACAGGTAGATGTTCACCCTCGAGAGCGGCCAGACGTTGGCGAGTCTGCTGGATCTTGGTCGATACCGGACTCACGATATGGCCTGCCAAGAGCGCTGCACGCTCCTCATCGGTCAGTTGCTGCTGTTGTACAGGTAGCGGCGGAGTTGGCGGGGTAGAGGGATTACCCGGGAGGCTATTGGTCTTGGACGTTTGGAGGCCGGCAGCGGGGCTCTGTGATTGTGCTTGTCCAGTAGTCGACGCGGCAGGACTTTCCTGCCCTACTGGTGGGATTTCAGGTGGTAAGGCAGGTGCGGGCAGGTCGACCAGAGTGCCCCGGCGCTGTTCCTGCTGGCCGTTGGTGATCTCGAGCAGGATCTGGTCATAACGCAGGCCCAGGGGCCGCTTCATCTGATCGATGAGCTCGTCCTGGAAGCGGTCGAATATGAACTCGTCAGGGCTACTGTCGAAGATTGCCAGCGTGTCCTGGAACAGCATTTCAAAGTCAATCCCTTCACCGGCGTATAGACGTGCCCAGCAGGAGGATGCCGACTTTCTGAGTGACAGGAGTTTTTCGATTTGCGGTTTACCGAGCCCTGAATACAGCATCACAGGGATGGCTGGAAGCAGTATCTCAACGGCATCCAGCATTCTGCTGATGTGTGAGTGTGAAACAGGATAGCCGTCATCGGTGAGCTTCCGTGACAGCTCGCGGATGCCGACGGGTTCGCCTTTCTCCTTCTCATACAAGGCCTTCGCTTTCTGAATGCCGACGGCCCGCTCGATGAACTTGAGGTCGCCCTTCAAATCGTTTTCGGCCAGGTGACCGGTGAGCGCGATGATTTCGCCGCGCTGCTGATCCCAGGGGCGGAATAGGCAGTTGAAGCGGAAGTAACGCTCGTCGCCGGTCTCTTTGTAGAGCTCGTTGAGAATTTCCAGGCGAGTGTTTCCGCCGTTGCGAATGCGGTATTTGTCTTCCCCAGGGCGTCGAGTCACTGGTGGCGGCGTATCGAGGCCTCGATGCCGGATCGATTCTTTCAACTCATCGTATTTCGGGTTTCGAGTGGTCCGGGGGTTATCGTGCCAGGGGAGGACCTGGTCGAGCGTCAGGACCATGGGCGTGTCGCTGACTGGGTCCGACAGCTGCTCCAGAACCTTGGGCGGCGCGGTAAAACCAGGGGCAAGTAGCCGGTCTTTCAGATCTTGCGGGTTGATCTTGGCCATACTCATGCCTCCGCCACCTGAGGCGCGTTCGCCGCCGCCAGCTCTGCCTGCAGGCGCTGATTTTTGGCGAGGAGCTCGTCGACCATTCGGTTTGCTCGCGCGAGTTCTTCCTCGAGCTCGTTGCTGCGCTCCAGTCGGTAGACGATCTCGCTGTTGGCCGAGCGGTGGTTATGCGCGGCCTTTTGCTTGAGCTGATCGCGGAGCCCTTGCGGCATGCGTACAACAAACTTGTCTTCTGCGTGTTTGCGGCTGATCGAAGTAACGTTCTTCATGTTGTTCTCCTGCAGATCGCTCAGTAATGAGCGGCCGTGGTCTGGAATGAGGGCGATGGAGACGCATTACTGGCCTGGAAGAAGTCCAGTTGTGCCAACCCCTCAAGCGCTGCGCTGTTGAGCCAGAGGCATTCGATTCGCTCTCTGGAGCCGTCTGCATAGGCGTGGCGGTCGACTCTGTGCCAGGTGATGTAGAGCTCGTCGTAGAGGGGGCAGGGATATCCGGAGAGCACCACCATGCCGCGCAGCCGTTTGAGGAGTGCCGCCAGCTCCTTGTGCTGGTTGTCGTCCATTTCGTACCGGTACGACTTGCCGGTGGCGTTGTGGCGCACCTTCGTGCTGCGGGTCGAGTGGACGTAGGGCGGGTCCACGTAGTGCAGCGTATTCGGCCGGTCGTGATACTCCATCAGCGCGAGGGCGTCGCGGTTCTCGATCACCACGCCCTGCAGGCGTTCTGTTATCGCGGTCAGCGTGTCGGGGTAGTTGCGCCAGTCCAGTGCAGGTCCGGTACCGGATCTGGTCGAGGTTGAGCGGAACCCTGTACGTTCGCCGGACGCAGCTGCGGTACCGAAACCTTGCAAGCTTCGGATAACCATCCGCCGCGCGCGCTCGAGCGGATCGGTTGTTTCGACGTAGCTGGCTTCGAACTCTTCCCGGGCAAACGGGGTAAGCGCCAGGGCCTGGCGCAGTTCCTCACCGTGATCCCGCGCGACGCGGAACAGGTTCACCACGTCCCCGTCGAGGTCGTTATAGATCTCGGCGTAGCTGCGGGCTTTCCGGAGCAGGACGGAGGCTGCGCCGCCGAAGGGCTCGACGTAAGTGTGATGTGGCGCCAGGTGCTGGATGATCCAGGGAGCAAGTTTCCACTTGCCTCCGTGGTAGCGCAGGATTGGGCGACGAACCCCTTTCATGACGTGCTCTCCTGCTCCGCCTTGCGGCGCTTGAGCTGGTCGCGAAGCTGAGTGGGGAGACTGCTGATCCGCAGCGTGTCGCGCTCCTCGTCGTACTCGATCCTGGAGCCCAGCAGGTGCGCCTCGAAGCTGATCGACAGGCCCTCGGCGCGGCCGGTGAAGCGGCGGAACTGGTTGAGGGTGCGCTTGTCCGCCGGGATTTCCGGCGACAGGCCGTAGTCCTTGTTACGGATGTAGTCGTAGAACGCCCGCGGTTGCTGGTCGTCCATCAGTTCCGAGAGCGCGTCGAGGGTCATCGGCTCGCCGATGCGCGCCTGCGAGGTGGCGTAGTCGACCAGCGTCTCGGTCTTCTCGCGGGCCTGTTCCTCGGCCATGTCCTCGCTTTCCACGAAATCGCTGAAGGCTTTCAGCAGGGTGCGCGTCTCGCTCGGCGAATCCACCCCTTCCTGGCAGCCGATGAAGTCGCGGAAATAGTCGGAGACCTTCTTCCCGCCCTTGCCCTTGATGAACGAGATGTACTGCTTCGACTGCTTGTTGTTGCGCCATTCGGAAATATTGATCCGCGCGGCCAGGTGCAACTGGGCGAGGTCCAGGTGGCGCGACGGGGTGACCTCCAGCGACTCGTTCACCGCCACACCTTCGCTGTGGTGCAGCAGGGCGATCGCCAGGTAATCGGTCATGCCTTGCTGATAGTGGGCGAACAGGATGTGGCCGCCGGTGGAGAGATTGGACTCCTCCATCAGCTTCTGCAGGTGCTCGACCGCTTCGCGGCTGAAGCCGACGAAGTCGCGGTCGCCCTCCAGGTAATCGCCGAGCCAGCCGCTGAACGGGTAGGCCCCGGACTCGCCCTGGAAGAAGCCCCAGGCCTTGTTCTTGGCGTTGTAGCTTTCGTTGAGGTCGGCCAGCAGGTTCTCGATGGCCTGGGAGTCGCCCAGCTCGGCGTCGCGTGCGTGGAGCATGGCCGGGGTGCCGTCGGGCTTCTTCTCGATCAGGTGGACGATGGCGTGTTTGATAGGCATCAGAAAGACTCCTGGTTCAGGGAACGCTGCCTGTCGGCTCGACGGAGCAGGGCGCGGGCATTGAGCTCGCCGCGTGCGTCGCTTGGCGTGGAAGAAATGAAGATCGAGGCGCAGCCGATCTTGCTGAGCTTCAAGTGGCCGCCTGCGGAGCGGTCGACGCTCCAGCCTTCTGCTTGAGCGAAGGCCACCAGCCGGCGAACGCTTTCCCGGGCGCCGCGAAGGAAACTACGCATTCGTGGTCTCCTCGCTGTTGAGCTGCAGCCAGGTCTCCATCTCTGCCAGGGAGCGGGGAAGGCTGTCGGTGGCGGCGGCATCCAGGAGGCGCCTCACCAGTGCCTGAAGGCTGCGACGATCGCTCTGTCGGCTGCAGGCCAGGTCGTCATGCGCGGAACGCAGCATGCGGACCTCTGTGCGCAGTTGAGCGAGCTCGTCCTCAGCCGGCCGGTAAGCGGTGACGTCAGGCATCGTGCGCTACCTCCTTGGGATTTCTACAGGACAGTTCCCAGCGGCTCTCGATGCGCTTTTCGTGGTCGCCTGCCTGTGCCGGCATACGGGTGATGTAGGCGTTGTCCTCGCCGAACAGCCGTTCGGCAAGGCGGGAGGCTGCAACCTTGTCGCTCCAGGTGCAGGTCGCACGCTGCTTCTGAATGGTATTGGTCCAGAAGCCGGCGCCATCGAACTTGACGATGCACTGATAGGTCTGGGACGCCTTCATGATTCGGCCTCCTTGCTGAGTGCATCACCGACCTGAACGGCCACCAGTTCGGGCAACTCCGGCTCATGCCCGGGATAGTTGTTGGCCAACTGATGCAGGAACTCGCGCGCGGCGTCCTTGCTGCCTGCAATGCGGAACACGGCGGTGAGGTGCTGGGAGTCCTGAGTGCCGCAGCAGAGGTACGGCACCAGGCTCACTTTCAGCGAGCAACTGAACAGGTGTCGCGGGATCCATACCGACCAGAAGTAAGCCGAAAGCAATTGCCCCGGAGCGCGCGTAGTGACCACCAGAGTCCCGGCCTGGGTGGTCGAGATTTCGATGTACCCCAGTTCCTCCAGCTCACGAAGCTCTCGCTCCATCGAACTGGGTGCGACCGTGCTCTCGTCCCGCGAAAGGCGCGAGATCACTTGGCTGAGGGCGTCCAGCTCGATGGGGTTGACCCCAACGTGATTGGCATGAACCACTGCCGAGTCGGTGAACGCGGCCGAGGCGTGGATACTCGGAAAGCGGGCTTCAGTGTTCATCAAAGACAGCCTCCAACTGATGGACGTCGTAGCTCCCGCAGCAGGGGCAGACCAACACCTCGGCTTCTCCTTCTGGGGTGTTCTCGGCGGGGAGAACCTGGCGCACCAAGTGGTGTGGGTGGTGCCGGCCACAATTCATGCACTGGTGGGTGACCAGGTGCTGGGAAGTGTTCATGCATGGGCTCCTTGCCGGCGTGGGCCAGCAACTGGCAGTTGAAGATGAGATGAAAAATGAGGTTGCAGGACCGGTAGCGCTGAAGGCGTGACGGTCGCTGCTAAAAGGGAGCCGGACGCATCCGGTGGTAAGGTCGGCGGTGCGAACCAAAACCAGACAGACCACAGGAGGTCCGGCATGAACGCAGGCAAAGAGGGGATGTCGCAGGGTGTAAAGGCGTACGAGCGCATACTCACCCGCCTAATCGAGCGATATAGGAAGGACAATGGTTTGGAAAAGGACCAGCCGCTGGCCACTGAAGATGTAGTGGTGCTCCAGCAGCAGTATTTGCTCAACGTCTTGGGCACTGCACTTGCAGAGAAGTACAGTTGGCCCCTGGGTGAGGTCGTCGCGATCGATTTCGCGCTCATAAGACGCTACTCCTGGACGCCGCCGCAGGTGCAGGCGCTGTCTCCTGCTCATAAATGGCTAGCCATTTGCGATGAGCTGGAGCCGCTTCATGTCCCGGAAGAGGCGCGTCGGGTGTGGCGCGATGAGAGACAGGTGTGGGGACCAGTTCCCATAGATAGTAGGAAGGACGACCTCGAGGTGTGGCGGGAAGCGTTTGCCCAGTAGTATCCGTGGACGAGCTAGAGGTCATTGGAACGGTCGCTCTCTCACCCCATTCGTAGTCTGCTGGCGGACTGTTCCAGCTCTCCCAGAGAGGCCGCCCCCTCAGCTCAATGATGAGTTCGTCATGAGCGGCCAGGATGGCTGCACGCTGGGTTGGCAGGTCCAGGGCTTGGCTGGGGTCGTCAAGCGCGAAGGCGAGCGTCTGCCGGCACAGGCCAAGGGCCTGTAGGTAAGGTTGCAGGCCTGCGCTTGGCCAGGCGTCCTCGATCTGCGAGGTCGTCCAGCCTTTGTCGGTAAGTGCTTGGCGTAGGGCTCCCTCTAATGCCGAAGCCCGAACGAACGGCCGGGTCGTCCGGTCGAGCCCCGTTAACCAGAGTACGGGGCTCGGCCCTTCGTGGGTCCGCAACTGTGCGACGGCGCTTTGCAGTGCCTTCAAGACAGAGTAAGCATTCGTCTGAGCGACTTGTCGCTCGAGCTGGCGCTGCCTGAGCCAGGTCGCATCGATACCCAGGAAAGAAAAGGTGTGCTGCAGTTGCCTGAAGATATCTTGCATCAGGGGAACGAGATTAGCCTTCGACAGCCCCAGTCGTTCGTAGTGGGGGAGCCGTGCCAAATGAGCTCGCAGGAAGGCCTCTGCCTGTGCTTCGCCATGAAAACCACTGGGCTCGGCCATGAGTGACTCGATCAGTGCATGGGACAGGTCTTGGAGCCAGTCTGGACTTGGACTCTGGGCGCAAGGCTGGGGAGGATTGGTAGCAGGTTGCTGGTCACGCATGACTAGACTCCTTGCCGGCTCCCGCCGGCGAGAGATCGGAGGGGAGGGCAGGGACGGCAGGGCGTCGTGCAGCCTGTGGCCACAGGCGCGAAAGGGAGCCGGACGCATCCGGTGGTAAGGTTGGCGTCGCCAAACAAACCCACCCAGACCACAGGAGGTCCGGCATGAAGAACGAATACCGCTTTGGATACGACGAGATGCTTATCCAGATCCAGGCATGCGTTCCTGACTCACAAAAGGGGGACGGATTGCCTATGACGATGGCCAGAGCGCAATGGATAAGCCAAGTCTTTGTGCTGTGTACCCTTGGTAACTCACTGGCACGTGACAAAGGCTGGAGGCTATGGGGCATGGATGCCATTGAGTATGCGCTCATGCGTTGCTACTCCTGGCCACTGGAAACCATTCGGGAGATGCCAATTCGGGATAGGTGGCTAGCACTGCATGAAGAGCTGGCGGATTTGCAATGGGATGAAGAGGCTCAGCAGGTATGGCTAGCGAAGATCGAACCAGTGCTGCCAGGCGCACCGGGGACGGACTACGACGTCTGGCGTTCGGATGCGCCAGGATTTCAATTACCCCAAGCTCCTGGCTATCTAGTGGTCCGGTAACGAATGCTTCGGGTCTCGAGCGCTTATCGGGCCAAATCTGTTCGGGGTCGATCCTGACCACCGTGGAAAAGCGATAGCCGTGCTCCTGCCAGTGCAAGACTGCCCCGCACCGGTGACTAATCAATCCCTCCTGCTCGAGCCGCTGAGCTACCCAGCTTGGGCGTAGCCCTCCGTATGGAATGTCTTCACGGCTGTTAAGAACGTACTCGATGACACCGTGGATGAGGGCAGCACTGGGAACAAGTAGGCAGGCATCCAATAGCCAGGCATTGGCGGCGGACCCGTCATACACCCGTCCGCGGTGGCAAAAGTTCTGCAAGGCTTGTATCCATTCGGCGCTCGCTATCGAGGGGGGATTGTTAGCGGGCTGCTGGTCACGCATGACTAGACTCCTTGCCGGCTCCCGCCGGCGAGAGATCGGAAGTTCAATGAAGGGGCTCACGCAAGAGCTCCCTGCCAAGTTGGTGCAAGGTCGGCGAAGCGGGTCTGGTTGGCGATGAAGGCGGTGTGAACGGTGCCGATAGGGCCGTTGCGGTACTTGCCGATGATGATTTCGGCGATGCCCTTGGCCTCGGTGTTGGGGTGGTAGACCTCGTCGCGGTACACGAACATGATCACGTCCGCGTCCTGCTCGATTGCGCCGCTCTCGCGCAGGTCCGCGCTGTTCGGCCGCTTGTTCGGCCGGTTTTCCAAGCCGCGATTGAGCTGGGACAGGGCCACGACGGGGCAATCCATTTCCTTGGCCAGTGCTTTCAGCGAGCGGGAGATTTCCGAGATCTCGGTGGCTCGGTTTTCCAGGCCTGGGCAGCGCATCAGCTGCAGGTAGTCGACCAGGATCAGTACGGGGTGACCGTACTTCCTGGCTGCGCGGCGAACCTTGGCGCGCAGCTCTGTCGGCGTCAGGTTGCTCTGGTCGTTGATAACCAGCCGGCTGCCATAGTCGTTTATGCGCTGGATCGCGAGAGACAGCCTGGGCCAATCCTCCTCCTGCAGTTGGCCCTTCATCAGCTTGCCCAGGTCCAGGTGGCCGAACAGGGCGGTAAGCCTGAACAGCAACTGCTCTGCCGGCATTTCCATGCTGTAAACCTGAACAGACTTCTGTTGGTCGCTCTGCAGCGCCGCGTCGATCAGGTTGAGGGCAAACGACGTCTTGCCCATCGAGGGGCGGGCACCGACGATGATGAGATCCGATTTCTGTAGTCCGCCGGTGAGTTCGTCGAGATCCTTCAGGCCTGTCGGGACCCCCGTTACCGTCACGTTGTTGTTGAAGCGGTAATCGATGGTGTCGACGATCTTCGTGAGGCTCTTGTTGATATCGACGAAATCGGCGTTGTGGTGGTCCTGGCCGAGGGCGAACAGCTTCTGCTCAATCTCCTCCTGAACCTCAGAGGGATTTGCCTGGTGGTTCGAGGCGGTCCTGGTGCAGTGGTGCCCGAGAGACATCAACTGCCGCAGGTGCGCCCGATCGCGAACGATCTGCGCGTAAGCCTCGATATTGGCCACGGAGGGCGTGTTGTCGGCGAGCTGGCCGAGGTAGGCCAGCCCGCCAGCTTCTGGAAGGTCTTCGATCGCTTCCGACACAGTCACGACATCAAACGGAGCATCTTTTGCGGCCAACTCGCTGATGGCGGTGAAGATCAGCCGATGCTCATGCCGGAAGAAGTCCTCCTTCTGCAACTGATCGCCGACAATGTCCCATGCCGCGTTGTCCAGCATCAGGCCGCCGAGTACCCCTTGCTCCGCCTCGACGGAGTGCGGCGGCGTAAGTTCCAGAACACTCACTTCGAGTCCTCCCGGCCGATCTGCAGAAACGTGCTTCCGCTGCCGTCCGGGGAGCCGATGATCTCCAGCGCTTTCACTTCCACCTTGGCGGACTCGATGATCACCGAACCCACATGAGCCACCGCTTTCGCGCGTTCGATATCCAGGGGCTTGTCTTCGTCAAGCAGCCCTTCGATGGTGGCAAAGAGGTGATTTCGCAGATCCTCAATCTTGTTCTTCATGCTCGACCTCCTGAATGGTGCGCTTGAGCTTGCTGATGACGCGGATTGCGCTCTTCAGCTCAGGTGGATAGCGATGGATGGAGTTGCGGCGCATGCGTTCGGCCCGGGTGATGAGCTCCAGGTTGTCGATGACGACGTTCTGCTTGTTGTTGTCCTTGAAGCAGACGCAATGGCCGGTTGGGATGGGGCCGAAGTGTTCTTCCCAGAGCAGGATGTGGATGCCCTTCCAGTCCCGGGGGGGATAGCCGGTATCCGAGATCTTTCGTTGCAGGTAGCCATCAGCGCTGATCCGCGTGCTGCCGACTGGGAGCCATGTGTGGGGCTTTTGCCCCTTCTTGAACCGAGTTGCGCTGCCCCAGTCCTGCCGGATCTTCTTGGAGAACTCGGGGCTTTTTTTCAGCCCGAGCCGATACGCTTTGGAGCAGATCTGCTGGAGCGTTTTGTTCAACCTGGCTGCCAGGACCTCGTTCGGCATATCCGGATACAGGCGCAGCAGCACCAGTTCCTGTTCGGCGGTCCAGGTTTCGCGGATGCAGCGCTCCTCTCGGTTGCTGAATTTGCGGCGGGCGCGCACCAGGGCCTCGTAGGCGAGGGTCGAGAGAGCAGAGCGAGTCATCGGGAACCTCCCTGCTCGAGCGCGCCATGAACTCGCCGGCTGACGCCGCGGTGCAGGCGAGTGTTTTTGCCGTGCTCCCAGCCTGCTTGCAGCGAGGCCTGGTCATAGGCAAGGACCTTCGTAAGCGCTGCTGGCTCCAGGTACTTCAACGCCGGATGGTGTAGTTCGAGGTAGGCCTTGATGGCTGCTTGAGTCGACTCGTCCGGCCTGCCGGCAAAGTCACGTACCAGCGAACGCACTGCGAGAAGCCAGCCTTCGACGAAGAGCTTGCTGCGACGGCGCTTGGTCGACAGCTTGCAGCGCTTCTGTTGGGCGACATGAGCCGAGCGCGCCGCCACCAGTTGGTGGTGGAGCGAGGAGTAGGCATGAGCGGCGAGTTCAGGGCCGATCCCACGACCCATGAACTTGAACGTCCAGCCCGCTGGCATCGCGTAAGCAGCCAGGTAGTCGCAGCCGAAGGAACTGGCGCAGATCCCGGCCAGGTCATGCAGCCACGGTGCTGGAGAGCGCCTGGTACGTGTGGGTACGCACGCGGTTTCCACCGTGTGGGCCGAGATCTCCGCTTCGCTGAGGTCGAACTGGCGCTTCAGGATCGCGGCTTGGCGCAATGCGGTTTCCGCCTCGTTCGGCGTGGCCCCCTTGGCATTCGCCAGGGCCATCAGCTTCTCGACCTTGGCGAGGACTTTTTGCTTGTCCATTACGCGTCCCCCTTGCAGCAGGTTGAGCCCTGCACGGGCGCGGTGCGGTCCAGGCGCTCGATCTCAGCCAGCGCCAGGGCGCAGGCCTTGACCAGATCTCGTCGCACGGTGGTTGGCTTCCACCACTGCTCATCCCAAGGCCATGCCAGCGACACCAGCAGGGCGGCGGTTCCATCGTTCGGAGCGCTGGATCCGGCCAGGGCGTAGCAGGCGGCGGCTCGGGCCATCTGGCCGTGGCTGTGCTCGTCGTCGTGCTCTGGCGTCCAGCCTTCGGCCTCGATCTGCCGGCGGCGCTCGGCTTGGACATCGAGCCATGCTTGGGGAACAGGGGATAGGCTCGAGGTGGGGTAAATTCGGTCTGCGACCTGCCTTACCCGGTCGACAATAGCCAGGGCTGCTACGTCGCCCAGTGCGACCTCCAGGGCGGCGAGCAGGTTGGCCATCAAGAACTGCTCACGCTCGTCCGCGTGGTTTTTTGCGCTTGGGCGCCTGTTCCAGTCGACCTGTGCTGAATACCTCGCTGTTACTGTGTCTGGCTCGCAGTAGGACGGCCCGATGTAAACCTGGCAGTCCAGGCATTCAATGGCACAGTTCCAGGCACCAGAGTCAAACTGCTCGGGTTCCAGCATACGAATGTTCGTGCTGCCGCAGAGCGGGCAGGGCTTGAGCAATGGCGTGCGCGACAGATAATCGCGGCGAACGATGCCGCGTTCATCCCTGGCCTCAATTCGATAGGCTACCGGCTCCTGCTTCTCCTGCTTCTCCTGCTTCTCCAGTTCCGCCAGCTTGGACTCAAGCGAGGCGACCCTTGCCAGGGCGGCGTCGCGCTGATTCAAGGCCTTGGCACAAGCCTCGCTGAGCAGGCGCTCATGCTGTTCTGCTGCCGCATCAAGATCGATTGGGCTGAGGCTCTCTGCGAGGGGCCTCACGTACTGGCACACCGGGCCGTTCTCGGTATCGTGGATAGACAGCACGAACCAACCGGAGCCTTCGGGCCGCGTTGGGATCCACTCGCTGTATCGTTGGTCCGATCGTGCAGAGTCGTAGAGGCGAGGCGCATCCGACTCCATGAAGACGGTCTGCAACTCAAGGCCAAGCCGGCGCAGCGTTTCCTGCGCTTCGTTGGAAGAGCAGTTGTCGGCCAGGTCCGGATAGTTCGGATGGGTCCAGAAGCCGAACTGATCGCGCTCGACCAGGTGGGCCTGAATCATAGGTTTCATGCCAGGCCCCCCACGCTCATGCCGAGCACCGCACTTGCCTCGGCGGCCAGTTGCTGGCCTTCAGTGCTTGGTGAGCTGCCGACGAAGAGCATCAGCCGCTCGATGACCCTCACAGTGTCCTGCGAGGGTTGGGAGAACTCGGCCAGGTGATCGATGGCAGTCGCGATATTCCAGATGGCCCTGTTCATGTCCCGCTGGACCACGTGGATCGAGCTGGCATTGGCCGCGATGGCCAGTTGCGACTTCGTCTGCAACAGTAGGTCGTGGGCGATTTGGAGCAGGGCGTTCTGCAGGGACTGTCCACAGGCACGCTGCTGATCGCGAACGGGAGCGACCAGACCCTGCAACATCGCAGCACCTTCAGCCTCGATTTGCAGATTCTCGGAAGCACCGGCGGCAGCGCCTGCTTTGGCCATGTAGCCTTGCACGTAGGCGTCGAACTGGGTCTCGGCGATCAAGCTCAGGAGGAGGTTGTTGCGGTTCTGGAGGTTCATATGGAGCCCTCCGGAGCCGATTGCAGAGCGTCTTTCCAGAGCCGAAGGGTTTCCTGCTCCTCGCTGGTCAGAGCGATTTGAGCGGTGCAGTCAGCGACCTTCTGCTTGATGACGCGCAGACGCTCCTCGACTTCACTGCCATCGTCGTAGGCGATTTCGTCGGTCAGGCTTTGAATGAATTCACTGCGCAGACATCCTACCCAACTGGCGAAATACTCGGCCTCACTGCGCCAACCGATGTCCCTCTTGGGGCGCTCCAGCCAACCTTTCAGTCTTGAGTGGAGTTCTCGGGTGGAGTACAGGGGATCGAACACCTTGGCCCGGTTGTAGATCAGCGCGATCTGCAGTATTTCCAGCCGCTCTTCGAGCGTGTTTGCCGGAAGCGGGTAGTTCGAGGCGACCAGTTGCTTGGCCAGGCGCCCACGCAGCTCACGCCGTTTCTTGGCTTGTTTCTCGTCGCGATCACGCTTTTCCTTCGCATGCTCGATCTGCTTGTTCACCGAGTCGAGCAAACGCGCAGCGTCTTGTAGGAGCTGCTTTTGTTCGAAGCTCAAGTAGCCACCCAGCTTCCCGAACAGGTCGGTACCGCCACCAGTCAGCTTGCGTATTTCTCGCGCAGCGCCGGTCAACTTGGCCTGTTGGCTCCGAAGGTCGGCGGCGCTGCCGAACTTGTTCAGTTGCAGCACAAGTTCCGCGTCGACGTCGCGGGCTTGGGTGATAGGAGTCTTCGCCATGTCAGCGCCCTCCCTTGACCAGTGCTGCAACCGCCTCCGGCGTCAGCGCCAGGAAGCGGTCAGTCCACTCGGGAAAGACCTCGATGGCCAGGTTGCGGATGATTTCCAGCGCGGGCGCTGATGTGCGATTGGAGGGTTGCCGCGTTTCGAGGCGGTGCGCTGGTAGCCCGCGCGATGCTGCGTTGCGAAACACGACGGCATCCGGGACAGTCGTTTCGAGCACAGAAATGTCCTGATGCTCATCGAAGATGGCACGCACATTCTCGTGAATTGCCCGGGAGTCATTGGTCTGGTCCAGGCAGTTGATGACGATCTGAACATTGGGGATCCGCATGCCGAGACGCTCATAGGGGCGTAGGCCGTCGAGCATTTGCATGGTGCCGCGGTTGAACTCACGGGCGGTAAGCATGTTGGGTTGGAGGGGGGAAACAACCAGGTCCGATGCAAGCACAACCATTTCGAGCAAAGCTGAGCGCGCACCCTGGGTGTCGATCAGCACCAGGTCGTAGCCTTCTTTCAGAGCGGGCATCAGGTTCGCCAGGCGTAGCCGGCCATCGGGTGCCTGGAGCAGTAGGTTGTTGAGCTGATTGTTCTGGTCGTTGGAAATCACGACGTCCAGATTGGGGATAATCGTCCTGGAGATGATCCTCGCCGGGTCCGTTATGTTGGCGGCGAGCAGGTCGTAGATGCCGCCCTGGGCAACTTCCGGAAGCTCGTAGTACGAGGATAGGGAGGGCTGGACGGGGTCCAGATCGATGAGGAGGGTTTTTAGGCCGGCATCGGCGCAGATCGCACCGAGGTTGGCGGTGGTGGTAGTCTTGCCTGCACCACCCTTCGTGGAAATGACCGAAGTCGCTATCATGTTCTCAGCCTCTAATGTGGGGTCATTAGAGGCTGCGGCGGTAGTAGTTCTGGCTTCTTCCTGATGAGGGTTCTAGGCCTGCAACCAATTATCTTTTAACCAATTGGTCGTAGGTTCGAATCCTACACGACCCACCATTTTCAGAGGGGCGAGTTGCGTAGGTCTAGGAAGGGGGTGTTGCACCGTTCTAGCCTTGCAGCCGTCTGGGCCGAACATTAGGCCCGCATTGACGTGATGTCAATATGGAATAGCCCGCCTTTTTAGGTGGGCTTTTCTGTTTCTAAGGCCCTAAAACCATTCTGCAGGCGTAGCAATGTGCCCCCGACGTAATCAGCGATTACAGAGGGTACTGCGGTGTTGGCCTTGAAAATGCGAGGCTCTGCCAGCATGCCGGCGCTGGAATCCAGGCGCTCTCGGTAATTCCAGATTTTTCCTACAGGCCTAGCGATCTGCTGGGAGGCGCGGCTACCTTTCGTCCGGTAGCCGGCCCCTCAGTACCGGTATCGCTAGGCGAGACTGCTTCGGGCGGCAGATCCCCATCCACCAGTTCCACTTGTTGCAGCGGGAGCCGCGGACGCCGAGGCGGCACGGTTCGATAAGTGTTGAGCCATCAGAGTGAACAGCACGCTTTGCTCAAAGGTGTCAGGTGGCTGTGGTAGCGCTTCTGCTTCCCACGCGGTTGGACCTCCCTGAATGCCTGTCCATGGTGTGTGCTCCCTTGGTTCTGCAGGCTCTGTCCTGGCCTCCGGTGGCGGCGCTTCACTCACTCGAGCGAGAGGTTGCCCGCATGGTTTCGGTTTGGCAGAGGCTTGCGGGGAGCCGCTGTAATCCACCTTCCTGATATTCTCTAGCGCGCCTTGGGCCAGGCTTCTAGCATGCAGCACGGTACGCATGTGATCGTAGTCGGCCTCGATGTAGCTCATCGTGGTCTGGATATTCGAGTGGTTGAGCAGGCACTTCGTGAGGTGGATGTTCCGCTCGGGTGCCTTCATCAAGTCGGTGGCCAGGGTGTGCCGGAAACGGTGCGGGGTCATCCGCACCCCAACCTTCTCGGTCAACTTCCGGTACATGGCTTCGACTTGGTCGGAGTTCATCACCTTGCTCTTGTAGTGCGGCGAGAACCGGTTGACGTTGAACAACTGGTCGTCATCGGCGAATCCGGCTCTATCGGCCTCTTGCAGGAGCCTCGATAGGTGAGGCACAAGCCCCTCCGTTATTGGCACTACGAACTCTTTGTGAGTCTTCTCTGTCTCGCCGCGGATGAGGATCAGTTGATTTTCCCAGTCGATGTCGCGCTTGCGGATGCACAACAGCGCATTCAACCGGATGCCGGTGAAGTAGAAGACCTCAAACGTGCAAAGCCAGAACCAGGCGGGCGTGATCCGTGCGCGTTCGCCGGTGCCGCGCTCGGCGCCGACCTGCATGTTGAGCCAATGGCGGGCGCGCAGGATGGCTTCGGCGGCGACGGTTTTGCTTGCTCGCCTGGGGGGGATGACGGTGGTCTTTCTGAACGGGTTGACTTGGGAGTGTGTCACCAGCTCGTGCTCGATGGCATAGCCCCAGATCGTCCGCAGATGATTCGAGTACGTGTTCCAGCTCCGCTTCGACAGGCCTTGTTCCAGTACCTTGCGCCGCCATCCCAGGACAGCCCGGTGGTCCACGTCCTGTACGGTTGCCGTAGGACCGAAGTGCTTGAGCAGCGCCTTGGTCGCGGCGCGGTAGATCTTCGCGCTGGCTTCCCGGAGATCGTGCGCGAAGATGTACTCTTCGGTGAGCTGCTGCGGCGTCATTCCACACCTCCTTCGGCATCGGTGATGACCGTGAGGCTTGGGTTGTCCAGAGGCTGCTCAGGGAACAGCAATTTGGGATCCTGGAGCAGGTAGGCCTTGAGCTCTTTCGTCTTGCGAGGACCAGAAACCTTGATGGTCCAGATGTTCAGGTTTTTACTGGTCTTTCGGTGAAGACCTTGTTTCTCGAACGCGCGCTGCACCAGCTTCCAGCCAGTCGTATCCTTGGCCTGGGCCAGCTTTTCGAGCTCTGGATGCTCCTGGACATAACGCTTGAAGATTCCTGGCGTGACCAGCATGGCGGTCCCGTCGACGGTATGCACCAAAGCCTTGGTGTCGTTGATGAACAGGCGACGGGTCGCGATACCAGATTTCATCCAGCCAACGAATCCCTGTCCCAGATCAGTGCTTCTGCTAGGCATAAATACATCTTCAACTGCTTCAGGAGCGCAATCTGTTGGCTCCTTGTTCCCTAGTGGCTGCTGTAGGTTCTCCTCCCCGCGAGTGTTCGTAGGAGAAGCAGCCGGTGAGTCGTGGCTAGTGTCTAGCTCTTCTGATGGCGAAGTGATATTACCAAGAAGCGCGTACAAATCGTCTGTTTCTTCCTGGTCATCAGTTGAGGGCTCCGCAATCGCCCGCATCTCGTTTGACGGTTTCGCAACGCTCGGCGCAGGTTGATGGAGCGTCATCTTCGTTTCTGGTGCTTGCTGCTGTTCAGCCGGCTCGTTGGGAATTTCACAGGTCGTTTCCGGCTTTTCCGTTGAGGCGGTTCCATCTTCAACGACCAGTGATCCGCTGTAGGGTGAGGGGCGCTCGGCAGCATCTGTCCAGATCAAGGCTGGAGCAATCTTGAGTAGCGTGAACTTGTTTCTCCATCCAGCACCGTTGTCTACCGTGGCCGTCCAGATGGCCTTGTCCTCGGCATTTGTCTGGATGACGGCTTGGTCCTGAAGCATGTTGAAGAACGGCGCGTTGGAGGAGGGCACCCCCTCGATACCCTGGGCCAGTAGGTAGGCTCTCAGTTGATCGGCGGCAGGCTTGCTCACCAGCCAGAGTGCGTCCTGGGTCAGCCATCCATCGGACGGGCCGCTAGGTTGATTCAACTTGAACTTGTCCTTCACCAAGAAGCGAAGGCCGTCTGCCAACTGCCGCTGCAGCGACTGCTTCGGTGCAGCCAGAGCTCGATCCGGATTGCCTCCTAGCTCCTGTGCAACTGAGGCCTGGTCTGCCTTCACGATGATCTCGCCGAGGATCCCGGCGTGCTCGTACTGCCCAGCGAACAGGTAGATCAATTGAGCCCACAGCTCTGGAAAGCGACTGAGCCAATCGAGTGCCGTGCGCGGTAGCAGTTGGTGGATGAGGAGTGCTGAGGCAGCGCCGTGGAGCTGGTATTCGCGGGACTTCACGTACTTGAAGCGGTATGGCTGGTTGATCGGTCCGTTCCAAGGGCGCCAGGTGCTGCCGTCCTGCAGCTCCACCTGCAGGTCTACGACGATCTTGCCTATGTCGTGAGCCAGGGCGCCATACGCCGCGGCGGCCGACCAGGCTTCAGCCTGGGCTGACTGTGACTCCGGCGCTGCGCCGATCGGGAGCAGGTAGGTCTGCCGTACCTTGAGTGCGTAGGCCACGATCTCCAGGCCGTGATCGATCATCCCGCCTGGATGGGCATGGTGATGGTTTTCCGAGGCAGGGAGCTGCTGGACCAGCTCTGCATAGTTGGCCAGTGGCCGCCGGTAGATCTCCTCGAATTGCTGCTTGGATAGCGAGGCACGTTGCCAGATGTTCTCCAGTAGCTGCCGGCGCCGAGGCGTGCCGAGCAGTTCCATGCTGCTCAGAGGAGGGATGAATCCCCCTGGGGCAGCTTTGGTTGGTGGGGTGGGGGACGGCTTCCTGGATATCCAGGAAAGGAGTTGAAACATGGGAAGCTCCATGACGATTCATGGAGCGGGCTTTTCCGCCAGATCAGGGCTGGCAACAACGATAAAACAACGGTAGCGGGGAAGGGTATTTTGTTGGCAATGTGCCATCTTTCACCATTCAGCTGCATGGCGATTTCGAGTGCATCTCAATCCGAGACCCGATGCTGACTGGCAGCAAGCGGCAAAGAGTGAACGAATCCCATTCTCGCTTTTGGATCCAAAGCTGATTGGCGTGAGGGCAAACTCAATTAGTAGCCACTCAGCTCGCGGAATTGCTGGCGGTTGTGAAGTTCGACCCACTCGATCACGTCGCAAGGAAGGTAGAGTTTCCGTTTTGCACGAGATATCGCAATGTATACAGCACAGATTTGTTCATCGAACTCATCCGAATTTTTGAATTTTTCGTTTGTAAGTAGCTCAGGGGTCAGAAAGACTCGGTCGAACTCCATCCCTCCGGCCTCTCTCGCCATCATTATAGTACAGCTTTTGTCTTGCTGGCCGAGCATCCATTTTAGCTGGTTCATATCGGCAATATTGAAGCCTTTTTCCAGTTCAGCCTCCACCCAAAGAAACGCCCCGTCATACTTGTTCGCCTCACGCACCTGCTGCCAGTTAGACGTCTCACTAAAATACAGATGCGGTCCACCACTAATTTGATCGACTCTGTAGAAGTCCGGTTTGAACAGTGCTATGGCGGTAGCCATAAACTGCTTAAAATCCATCAGCGCGTTTGCATTCCATAGACTTAGCGGTCGCTCGACGGCGTTCATCTGGATGATCCATCTCATCGTGTCCCAGTATGATGCAGTCAGTACTACGCAACCGTCTGAGGGCAGAAAGTTCTGGGGGTAATATTTGATAACGACGTCATCTTCGCTAGCGCCTTCGAAGGGGATCTTACCTTTCTTCGAGTGCCGGTAGATTAGTGGGTTGACCAGGCTCTCGACGTTACGACCTGAGCGAACGGAATAGCTAATATCGCTTCGCCTAACTTCACGTTTTCTATTAACTATTGCGCCACCGGCTTGTTGATATTCATCACCAAGGGTAATTAGCACTTGGCGGCCACGCTCAATGATTTGAAGCAGCGATTCAGGGAGGTCCTGGCTTTCGTCGATGAGGACGTGGGAATAACGCGCCGGAACCACACAGCCCGCTAGACTTGCGCGCTTTATCGGCAGTAACGTCTCGAGCCCAACCAGTTTGTCCAAGGTTGGATTTGCCTCAACGTACATCCATAGACGACTTGAATATTGCAGAAGCACCCTGGTATCCAAGTTAGACAGGGGGGGCTGAAACTTAGGTAGATGCTTGGCTGATAGCAAGACGTCTCTAGACTGGCAATAGCGCTCGATCACCTTCAAACAGATATTCAGCGTCGCAAGCTTATCGTATCCAGCAAGACCGAGGATACTCAGCTCCTGCGACAATGCTAACTTGCTTGGGTTCCTGGCCGGCGCGCTCCCAGATTGAGGTCTGTATACGGGCAGAAGACTCTGTGCGAACCTCATGAAGGTAAAGCTCGTTTCCTTGGCATGCGCTCCGCCCATGCGTCTGCGAAGAGCTTCCAGCTTTCCCTCTGTGTGTGCCAGCACCAACGTGTTTTCGGGGCGCAGGCACTCTCTCAGGGCGCCTAACAGATGGCTCTTGCCTATCCCTGCATAACCTTGAATATGCAGGTGTTCATCCAGATTGGCGCGGAAAGTCCTGATCAATTTGTCCTGCGCAGGGGTCAACCATCGCTCACGGTGCCAGGGCGTAACTACCTGCTCGCTAAACGGGCTTTTATTTCTGCAGTGGCGGGCCTTAAATGTGACATCCCATTTTCCATTTGGCAACAAGTAATCCCGTGCTGAAACTTCATCAGGGAGGAGAAATCGCAGATTCAAACGTTTAGCAACCTTGCAACCAGAGTAGAACTTACCCGGCTCAAAAAGTCGTTGTGCCTCCGACAATAATCCTGGGGCCTCTGTTTTCCGAGTGTCAACTGCCCAAGCAATGAGCTTGGCCAGAACACTTTCTACCCAATGAGAGGTGAGCTGCTCCGCTGCCTCACTCGCCAAGTTCTGGATCACCAAGATCGCAGCCAGCTCTGGATCCGTCAGATCGGTAAGAGATTTTGCGCCATTAGCACCTAACAAACTTAAGCAGGTTTCAGTCGCAACCGGTAGGAATGGAGAGCTAGATAAATCAAAGTGTTCTGGGTGCATACAGTCTCGCAGCCAAGGGAGGGCGTGACTTGGAGTTAATCTCGGTCATATTGATCGTCCATTTCGGGGGCATTCTCCTCTGGTTCGTCCGCCGCCCAAGACTCCAGATTGTCAATGACACGCGCAGCACTGTCCCGGACAGGCAAGACTCTGCGGACATCGATGAGCCAACCAAAGTCTATCAACCTAGAGCGAATCAGCTCTTTTGAAACGCCTAGATAGGAACTCATGTCCGCAAGAATTTGCTGAATGGTTAAAATATTGTATTGTTCGTGGTCGACATAAATAATCCCATGCCCACGGTATTTTACATCGTAACGTTCAAGCAGAGGCCCCAGATGCTCAGCCAGCGTTTCCTTCTCCATCCACTTCGCTACCTTAGCTTCATTTGAGTCACTCATGGCTGGCCTCGCCGATAATGCCAAGCTCGAACTGGTAGTTACCCAGGGTGCCCGACATGCCTCTGGGGTATTTCCTGTGCTCGTTCATTGCCACAGTTCCATTCGTATTGATTTTCTCCTGCAACTCATGAACTGCCATTTCGAGCAGTCTGTGCAGGTCTCTAGGGGCGCGCGCAGATACATGTAGCTGCAAATCAAACTTTCCCAAAACAGGGGACGAATGTACAGCGGGTACTGTTAGCTTAGCGGAAAACGTACGCCGTTGCTTGCTCATCAGACACTTCTCTCTCGGCGAGGATTTTCGCCTAAATCGGTGTCCGGGATCAGTAGACCACTACAGTCACATCCTTCGCGGTTACTAAGCCCTAACCCATGAGTCGTCCGGCAAGATTCGAAGTTTTCAGCCCTTTTCAAACTGCCCGTGGAAATGGGATAGAACTCCGCGCAATGTGATACCCATTGGCTTGTACATGGTGTCGAGTGACGCCCTTACTGACCTAGAGTACCGTCTTTATGCCGACGCTATCTTCATCGGCGCCATACTGGCCACCAGCAGACGCGTATCCCCATCGTCAAAAACGACTCGCAGAACGCGATCGTCGATCCATCTGTCGATGGTTCCACTCCCGAAGATGGCATGAATTACCCGCGTTCCTTTTGCCGCGCCGACGACGTCGTGGTTTGCTCCCGCGGACGCGGGTGAGGGCGGCTGTGGGCGCTTTGCATAGCGCCAGTCTTTAGAGAAAGGGAAGGTTGCGAAATAGGTATTCGCGACCTCGGGGCGGTCTACCTCTCCAAGGGCCGCGAAGCGTCCTTCTTCGACAGCGGCTCCTGCATGCCGAGCCAAGGCAATATCCATCTCCCAAAGAAAGCGAGATACGGAGCTCGTTTCCGGATGCGTTTCAGTGATGTCCGGGCGCTCCAGGCTGCGCTGAAACTCCAGGTCGTTGGGGTGAGCAATGAAAACCTCATCGACGGCGCGCGTGATGGCCACGTAGAACAGCCGGCGCTCTGCCTCGATTTCATCGGCGCTTAGGTCGTCTCTGGGAAAGCCGCTTCTCACGACTCCAGGTACGAAGACCCTTGACCACTGTGCCCCTTTCGCTCGATGAATGGAGCTGATCCACACGTGTGGCGTTGTTGGTGGTTCCATGGCCGATGAGTCGATGAGCGGGTCGATGCTATCCAGAAACGCGTCGATGCTGCCTTCATGCCGGCTGGCAATGAGACGGAAGGCCTGGACGTTCGCCATGACGGCAGCCGCCTGATCCGCGGTGGGGGACTGCTTTTCGATATTGCGTTCGAACTCCGTTGCCAGCAGATAGCGATCCAGGACGGTGAGCACCTTATCCTGCGGATCGGTGGCGGTCGCCAGGATCTCAAGCAAATCCGCACGGTCACGAATCTGGTTGGCTTGATAGTCTTTGGTTTGCAGTGTGATGGTCGAGCGGATGGCTTCAACAAGGCATTCTGGCTGACGCACGACGAGCTCTACGACACGGTTTATTGCTGCCTTGTCCAAGTAGAGTGTAGGGCGGTACATCAAACTCTTGATGACGTATCGGAGCTGGTTGGCATCCAAGGTTTTCCAGCGGCCACTGGCCAACTGGAGGACACCGAGCAGCGCGCTGATCTCGGGAATACGCATCAGCGGCGGCCGGCCATAGACGTGATAGGGGATACCGCGTTGGTGCAGATCCAGCTCCAAGGTGACGCTCAGGTCGTAGGTCCTCACCAGCACCGCGATGTCCTGGAGCTTCAGCCCGGAGGTGAGCCGCTCTGCTACGTGTTCTCCCAGGTCAGCCAGCCCGAGGGCCAGCGGCAGGCAGTGGATACGCGTGCGCGGTGTGCCCTCCGCAGAGATGCTGATCTTGGGGTTGCGATTGGTGTTGCAGCTGATTACCTGGCTGGCCGCGATCGAAAGCATGTGGCCAAAGCGGAACGTGTGCGGCAGGGTGTATCGGGTGGCTTCTGGAAAGTCTTGTTCAAAGCCCCGGATGAGGTAGTCGGGTTCGGCACCACGCCAATCATAGATGGCCTGGTCTTCATCCCCGACGAGCATGACCTTGGCCCGATCGCCGGCGAGGATTTTCAGCAGAGCGATCTGGATGCCGTTCATGTCCTGGGCTTCATCGACGATGAGGTGATCAACCCGGTTCTGAACGTATCGCTGTGTCGCGGGTTGCCTCAGCATCAGCTTGACGGGGTCGTACAGCTGATCTTCAAAAAACCTGACCTTCAGTTGCGCCCGGTGCTCTTCATAGAGACGAAATGCCTCGACGTACCCTTGGGTTATCGGCCCGTACTGGCGTGTTTCGAACACCTCCTCGGGGCTGTGCGTGCTCGACTTGACCAGCAGCAAGAAGGCGATAAATCCATCGATCAACTCCTTGTCCGGCGTGACGTTGCTGCCGTTGATCGCTTTAAACACCTGGGTGAAAGCGTCCTTGGCAATCTTCGTCCGCAGATGATCCTTGGGTTCTATCCTGGCTTCTGGAAGCAGCCCGTTCTGGACAAGTCGATTGACGATCTTGTTGCCCATCGAGTTGAACGTCCTGATTTCAGGCGCAGTACCTTGGACTGCCTGCTCGAAACGCCGCCGGAACGATAGGGCGGCGTCCCTGTTGAACATGACGACGGCGATATGGGCTGGGCTGATGTCGCGCAGAAGATGCCGGACGCGGCCAATCAGCGTCTCGGTTTTTCCCGAGCCTGCCACTGCCGCCACAATTGCATGGGCACCTGCGTGCTCGATGACCTGCAATTGTTCCTTCGTGTACGTCCGCTCTGACATCGCCCACTTTCCAATTTGAAACGAGAAAGCCCATTCTATCTGCCAGAGAGCTGAGCGCCTCCTGGTCTGCGAGAAAACGTTGGCCGGTCGTGGCCAAGCCCTCTCAGCGGCGCTCAATCAGCACGCTGAGTGGCTACATCCCGCTCCTTAGCCTCGTCGCTGCGGACGTGGTAGCAACTACGCAATGGCTACTGGCGCTCGCCTTTTGCTCTGCCGATTCTGCCGATAGCTTGGGCCAAGCTGGATGTGCGTCCTACGCAGGATATCTGGATGCGCTCGAGTAAGCCGGTGTTGCTCGAAAACTGAACCTCCTCATAGCGCACGACAGGCAGTTCTCGGTTGTTCTTGAAGCGCCTGTCTGGGCCACCTTTTTTGTTCACAAACTTCCAGGTTCTGCTGACGATCTCGGAATCTTTCGGGACGGCGCCGTCTTCGATGAAGTTTGTCGTAGAGATGTCGATTCGCAGGTTTTCATAGGACACCGCGCCGACCCCGTTGGCTTCGAACACGAGCACCTTGTCCGGGAAGAAATAGAGGGTCTGGCGGCCCACGGGGATGCTGGGGGTGGCAACGTTGGTTTTGACGAAGGGCGGGTTTTGCAGTCCGAGTGCGATCGAGCTTCTGGTCACCAGGTGACTGGCGCCGGCGTGGTACTTGCGATCATGTACCTTCCCTTGCGCCTGAAGATGCCAGGTTGCGCGACAGCTTCGAACGCCGTCGAAGGCGGTGTGCAATTGCTCGACGACACCGGCGAATTCTGACTCGATGTCGTAGAGCATGACCGTCGTTTTTCTCAGCAGATCCCAGTAGTACGTTACGGCTATTAGCAGGCCGCCAATGATGAGTAGGGTAAGCAGTGCCCAGGGTGGCAGCTGCTTCGCCGAGAGGACAAACGCGCCGACGGTGAGGGCGGCGACGAAGGGCCAAAGGCGCAAGCGCTTTCGCTTGGTATTCAGCTCGTCGACGAGCGCTTGCGATGAGGAATCCACCATCAAGCCGATCTTGCCACTATCGATTTCCTTGAGGGGCTCGTGTGTATGCGATGGGATATCGACTACCGGGGTAGGCGCTCTCGCCGGCTTGGGTGATGCAATGGCAGGGGCCGAGCCATTGGATGGGAGGGTTTGGCGGTAGTAAAAGCCTCCGCGCCCCATGTGAATGTAATTGCCCCTCGGCCCAGTTCCAACCCGGAGGCCCTTAATACCGGCGGAAACACCAATTCCAGACTTCGAGAGGTTGAACCTGAACGGGCCCACTCTCACTGACTTACGCACTGACAATCCCATGTTCCCTCCGGGCTTTGAAACTGCCCCCTTGCAGCGGGGGAATCCCTCGATCGTACGGTCTTCTAGCGCAGCCAACGCTGTGCCCACGAGATCGACAAGCTGGTCAGGAGAACAACTGGTCGATCACGCCTTGGATTCTGGCCCGGGTTGATGCCGAGACTTTGCTCAGCCCGAGCTCTCGTGCCATGGCGTAGAGCAAGTCTTCGCCGACGAGGCTTTGGTCTGCCAATGCACGTGCCAAGGCAAGGAGCTCCAAGCTGCAGATCTCGTCGACAGGACGGGTGTGATCAGCGCCGGTCGGTCGGCGATACGCTACGGCTTCGCAGTTTGGTAAGCGGCTGGGCCAATAGAAGTGCCCAGCGTCCTCTTCAACCTTGCGGTGTACGCGATCGGCCACGCTGACGACACGATCACGAATGCGTGCGCCAGTGCGAGTCCAGCCATGTGCCCGGGCGATTCGGCGGGCGAGCGAGGTATCGAGGACGGGGCCTTCCTCGTCGACCACATGCTTGATCATCATCGCCAGGACAGTGTCATAGCGCGGATCGAAGAATGCATCCGGATCCACGCCTTCCACGGCGCTCAGCGGGTCGCTCCCTCGGTAGTAAGGGAAGGTTATCGAAGTGCGTGCTGCGTCTGCCTGCATATCGGCGTAGCGCACGCTCGGCATGTCCAACGTCTCGTTCTCGGTTTCAGGTTCCACTGACTCATCAGGGGTTTTGAGCTGGGGACGGTCGACAGGGAGTGCTACAACGTTGTCGGCCAGCGGAGCTTGGTACTCAGCGGCATTCGCGGCCAACTGCTCCTGGGCTTCACGAGCCGCACGTTGCTGACGGCTTTCGACCAACAGAGCCTCAAGGTGCTCATGGGTTTTCTGTGCCGTGCCCAAGGCGTCGATCCACCAGTCGGTCGACCAGATGCGCAGAATCTCCCAACCAAGACCTCGTAGCACTTGCTCGCGCAGCTTGTCCCGATCACGGGCTGTTGCGCTGCGGTGGTAGGTTGCTCCGTCGCACTCGACGCCGGCGAGGTAGCGCCCAGGCGCATCGGGGTCGACAACTGCGAGGTCGATGCGGAACGACGACACGCCGACTTGGGTGACGACCTGCCAGCCCTTGCGACGAAGCGCGTTCGCAACGGCTTCCTCAAAGGGGCTGTCGTATCCGCCTAGGCTCCCGGTATCGGCTCCTGCAAGTGCGCGAGCACCGCGGTCGGCAAACTCGAGGAAGTGCTTGAGATCGCGGACGCCCAAGGCCTGTGTGCGTGCTAGATCGATCTTTTCGGCTCGCAGGGTGCTGAAGACGCGAAGTTCATGGCGAGCCCGGGTGACGGCGACGTTGAGCCGACGCTCACCTCCCGTGCGATTGAGCGGGCCGAAGTTCATGGCAACGTTGCCTGCAGCATCGGGGCCGTAGGTAATCGAGAAGTACATAATGTCGCGCTCGTCACCCTGAACACTTTCCAGGTTTTTCACGAAGACGGGTTCAAGCTCGCTCTCCGAGAAGTAGCTTTCCAGCGCCGGGTCTTTTCGGCGTTCGGTGTCGAGCAGATCCTCGATCAGCTTTTGCTGTTCGCCGTTAAATGTCACGACGCCGATGGTCAGCTTGCTCTCTTTGAACCCAGGGCTACGCAACCGGCCGATCAGGTCAGCGACCAATGCCTTGGCCTCTGCAGGGTTGGTACGTGCAGAGCCTTTCTCGTACACCCCGTTGATGACGTGCAGGCTGACGGCACGATCATTTGTAACAGGGGAGGGGAAGGTCACCAGCTTGGACTCGTAGTAGCGCTGGTTCGAGAACGCAATCAGGCTTTCGTGTCGACTACGGTAGTGCCAGTTCAGGTTGCGGATCGGCAGGTTGGCACTGATGCATTCATCCAAAATGCTTTCGAGGTCGGCCTCGACATCAACGTCATCCTGGGTGGATTCAGCACGATCGAAGAAGGAGGTCGGGGGGAGCTGTTTGGGGTCGCCAACCATCACCACCTGCTTGCCACGAGCGATGGCGCCGATCGCATCCCATACCGGAATCTGTGAGGCTTCGTCGAAGATCACTACATCGAAGACGCTGGAGTTCGCTGCCAGGTACTGGGCGATGGAGAGCGGACTCATCAGCAAGCACGGCGTCAGCTTGGTGAGGGCATCGGGGATTTTGGACATCAGCTCGCGCAGCGGAAGGTGGCGCGTTTTCTTCGTGATTTCGTGCCGAAGGACGCCCCATTCCGAGTTCTTGCTCACCGAGTCCTGTGTGGGGAGCTCGGCACACAGGCGTGCGCGCAGCAAATCACGGGTCAGCGCGGTGAAGCGGTCGTCCAGGGCACGGAAGTCTCGAATGCGCTGCTCGTGTTCTACGCTCACGAATGTGCGAATGACAGGCTCGTGATCAACGGCCGTGTTCAACCACCAACGGGCATAGTTCGTTTCGAATGCCTTGCGCACAGAGCCTTGTGGAACCTGCCCTGCTTTCAGCGCATCGACCAGCGGAAGCAGGCCGAGAGCGGATGCTTCATCGCATGCTTTCTTCCAGGCGCACCAGGCGTGCAGGCCATTGCCGGATTGCACGATCTGCTCACACTGCACATGCTGCTGACTCAGCTCCTGCTCCGTGAAGTCGGCCGCGTCCTCGGCCAAGAAATGCCCGGCGTCGACGAGCTTCTGCGTATGCGCGACGTACTTATCAAGCGACTCCAGCAACTGCCCGCCGGCCTGGGCCAACTGACCCTCGGGCTCGAGCAGGGCATTGGCGTCACCTAGCAAACGCCCCAACGCTGATTTGACGCCCTCGACATGTTCTGGTGTTTGCACAAGGGCAGAGATGGCGCTGGCGAGGTGGGCGTGGAACTTGAGTACGCGGGAGACCGTGTCTTCCTTCGTATGCAGGCCCAGCCACAGACCGGATGTCAGTTCTCGCAGGTCTGCCAGGTCGCTTAGTTCTCGCTCGATGGCTTCTCGCTGCCGGAGAATTTTCAGCTCACCTTGGAGCCGCTCTCCACAGGCGCCGCTAGCAACGAGCTCATGCTCGTCCTCCAGGCGTCCTTCCTGCTGGATAGACCGTCTTGCGCGCTGGAAGGCCAGCGCAGCGTTGAGCGCTTTGGTTTGGGTCTGCAGTCCGGCCCAAAGCGATCCTGTCGCGGGGGTGAGTGGGTTGAGTGTGGAAATCTCACCCTCGAGCGCCCGGACGTCTCGCATTCGCTCTAGCGTTTCCTTCAGTGCGAGGCCCGCCTGCCCCTGACTGATGAGGTCGAAGCCGTCGTCTGACCAAGCACGGCCTTCAACGCACGCAGCGAGCGAAGCCTGCAGGCGCATGACCACCGACAGAAGGGCTGGGTCAGTGTTGTGACCCTTCCATACAGCGCTGGAAGAGGGCCCTGGATCAATGGCGTCGAGGCGAGCGCGGAGTTCACGAATGGTGGTCCAGAGCTGAAGATCTTCCGCAATGGTCGTAGGCGCCGGCGTCGATTGAGTGCTCACCACGTGCCCGCGGATTCTGCGTTGGACAAGCCAGGATTTCGGCCACATCGATTTGCCGGCTTGATCCCACTCCTGCAGCAGAGCACGGACATCCAGTGCCTCAATGGCATCGGAGTAACCCACGGACAGCGTCTGCGTGACTCGTGCAACCTCTGCAAGGGTCTCCAGGCCCTGGTTGAGCAGAATCATGCTCGCTACTGGCCAGGGTTGGGGCAGACCAGATCTGAGCTCCGCATGCCGGGCCAGCAGTCCCAGTCCGCGTTGGCACTCCTCCAGCGTACTGGATGTCCAGAATGCGGGGAGCGTCTGGTTGAGCGTGCGGTGTTGCTCGATGAGTTTCAGGCCTGCATCCAGACGTTGCCCGATTGCACGGGCATCGGGACGGAGCACGAAGCTCCAGTTCTGTCCTGCGGCGGCGGGAAGGATCTTCGCCAACGCGGCCAGTCCTTTGAGCGTCCTGATATTGGCTGGCAGCGAGGGTAGGCCGGACATTTGGATGTAACGCTCACTGGCCTTTTGCACCGCATGGATGGCAGGGCCGAGCTCACGTGCCGCCTCGATCACCTGGTGCTGCCAGGTTGGAGACCAATCGTTGTTACCAATCAGATGCAGCGGGTGTTGGTTCAGCGTGCCGAAACCGACCGCCTGAGCATTGACTTCCAGGCGATCGGCGATCTCCCGCTTAGCGAGTAGATCCGCGGACTGATGCTGCGTGTGCGATGTCCACGCGAGATTAATCGGAGCGACATCCTGATTGGTGCTGACGATGCCGATGGCATCATAGATCGTGTACCCATTGGGGTAGCGCTCGTGCAGTCTCTCGGCATACTGGTTCAGCACATCACGATGCCCTTGCAGGCGTTGTGCCTCGGCCTGCCATGTGTCTGCGTCAGCAGTGCCACGGGCCTCCCAGGCGGAGTGCAGCTGGGCAAGGACTTCGGTTTTCTTCGACTTGCTCGAGTGAACCTCGAGGCAAAACTCACCCAGGCCTACCTCGCGTAGGCGCCGGTATACAACATCGAGCGCGGCGATCTTTTCTGAGACGAAAAGTACGCGTTTTTGCTGCGCAATGAACTGAGCAATCATGTTCACGATCGTCTGGCTTTTGCCGGTGCCGGGTGGCCCGATCAGAACGAAGTCGCGTCCCTGTGCTGCCGACAGCACCGCGGAGAGTTGTGACGAGTCAGAGGGAAGAGGGCAGAAGACCTGCTGAGGGCTGTATTGCGTGTCCAGCTTCCGCTCTTCCGGGAATGCCCCACCACCGCCGCCGTTGAATGCATCGCGTGGGGTATCCAGCAGATGCTTGACCACGGGGCTTTGGCGCAGCGCATCAGAGCGCTCCGAGAGGTCCTTCCACATCAGGTATTTGGCGAACGAGAACATCGACAGGACGACATCTTCGCTGACCTCCCAGCCCTTGATGTCCTTGATCGCGTGGGCAACCGTTCTCCAGATCAACGCGACATCCAGACCTGAGTCGTCTTTCGGCAGCGCGCCATCTCCGATGCCCAGACTTAGCTCAAAGTCCTGACGGAGCATTTCCTGCAGGGTTGGGTTGAAGCGTGGCTCGTCGTCGTGAATCACCAGAGTAAAGCCTGCACGAGCGCTCTTTCGCTCAAGCGTTACCGGTACCAGTATTAGCGGCGCTCGATAGCGTTGGCTTTCTCTGTCCTCACGTGTCCAGGTCAGGAAGCCTAGCGCGAGGAACAGCGTGTTGGAGCCGCCTTCCTGCAGGTTCGTGCGGGCTCCCCGATAGAGTTCGGTGAGGCGGGCATCGAGCTCAGTGACCGGCAGGCCTACGAACACTTCATTGCGCTTCAATGCATCCAAAGCATGCTGACGTCGAAGGTCTTCGCGTTCCCTTTCTTCGTGCAAGGCTTGATCGCGCGGGTCAGCACCATCCATCAGGTCAGGGCGTGTGTGCAGCTTGAGCTGCTGTCCGCTGGCGAGGATGTCCTCAAGCGCCGCGGCATCTGGTGCCTCCAAGCGAACCGCTTTCTTGCCGGCCTTGAAGTTCAACAGGTTGTTACGCAAGGACAGATCGAGCAGCTTGCGTTGCCAGCGGGCGAGGCGATCTTTGGGATCTAGTGACGCAACGTCAACTTCAACCGGGGCCTCGTCAGGCAGTTCGGGTGGCAAGTCGATGAGTAGTTCCTGGCCAGCCTGGTTCTGCTCACTACTAGCGGTACCAAGAGCAGGAGCTGCCTCTGTAGTGGCCAGTGGTTTGATCCGCTGCAGCCGGGCACGCCGGATGTCCAGGGCGAGCTCAAATTCCTGCTCCTGGCCCTCAGCCAGATGTTGGGCACCGCGCTCTATGGCATAGGACAGTGACGGGATGTTGGGTTGAGTGATCAGTGTGGTCTCAAACAGCTTCAGCTCGTTGAGCTTCATGCGTTTGCGCAGCGCGGTGATGTCATCGACGGTACTGTTGGAGAACTCCTCGGCTTTGAGCCAGAAGCCCGAGAATGCGTGGCCTCGAGTGAAGATCAGCAGCGGGTTCAGGCCTGCTTGCTCTAGCGCTGCACAGAACAGCAATGACAAGTCGAAGCACGTCGCCAGGCCACTCTCGAGAATGTGGCTTGGACTGCGTACTTTCTGGCCGAACTGCTCGAAACTAGCTGGGGGGAGGGCGTAGTCTAGTTTTAGGGACGCGACTGCGGCCCAGATCGCCGATGCAATCTCCCAGGCGTGTGCTGAGCCGCTGGAGTAACCGTTCAGCGCGGGGTTCTTGTCTTGGTCGCGCAGTAACTCCGCGGCCTTCTTCAGCAGCCGCTCAACCGCGAGGTCGTTAGGCTGGACGAAGGCCGCGGTCATGTCGGGAAGATGGGATAACCCGCCCCATTGATTGCGAGGGAGTAGCTCCAGAGTGAGTTCAAGACGGGTGACTTCTTGGCGCTCTTCGTCACCATTGCCCAGGGACGTCAGAACAAAGGTGACGGCCACGCTCTCTGCTTCAGTAAGCCGGGCAAGCAGGGCACCATCGATCTGCAGATCGAGCCCTGGTATGGGAAGGAGTGTGCCAGGGCCCAGCGCGTCGATATGCCAGGTCTTGGGCTTGAAGACGAGAGGGTCGGAAAGGAGCTGAAGCTCCAGTCTGCTGTACTTCTGATCACTGTCGTTGATCAGGCGCAGCTCTCGAATCACCGGTACCGAGTTCTGGAAGTCGGCCAGGTTGAGCTTGGCGACCAGCGTCGCTTGAATGCGGACGGTCTTTATCGCCTCCGGCTCGATAGCCTCTACGGTGGCGTGCGAATCCTGAGGCAGCTCGCTACCTGGCTGCTGAATAACCTCATCACTCATTTCGATCTCCTTGTCCAAACCTAGCGAAGTGGCCAGGCGGCGGAAAACTCTCGTGACGGGCCTACCCCCGGCGCGCGCTTCCCTACATCGCTTCATCCTATCTGGCTTGGATGGATGATGGCGAGTGGCCAAAGGGTTGAGTTGACGAGCTGTATTGTGTGGCAGTTTGAACCGGCTATCGCCCGTTCGCGAGATTCAGCTGTAAAGGCTATGCACCGACACGCCCAAACGCTCGGCTACTTCCGCAACGCGCAGGCCGCGCTCGGTCATTTGTCTGACCGCTTCGATTTTGAGTTCTTTGGGGTAACGCTGGTTGCTCATGGCACCTCCTAACGGACCTCAGATGGCTTCCTAATCTCATTACTCGGACCTAGGATGAAAACTTGGTAGCCGTTACTCGATAGGGTGTCCTGCTCCCCGATTTCAGTACCACCCCGAACTTAGTAGAGTCCGTTTTCCGGGCAGGAGGTGGCAGTGAAAAAGCGTTTTACTGAAGAACAGATTCTAGACTTTCTGAAGCAGGCAGAGGCCGGTGTGCCGGTGAAGGAACTGTGCCGGCGGCATGGCTTTAGTGATGCCTCGTTCTATACTTGGCGCGCCAAGTTCAGTGGTATGACCGTGCCAGATGCCAAGCGGCTCAAGGATCTCGAACTGGAGAACAGCCGGCTGAAAAAGCTGCTGGCCGAAGCCCATCTGGATATCGAGGCACTGAAAGTGGTTGCTCGGGGAAAAGGGTAAGCCCGACAGCTCGACGGGAAGCAGTGCAGGAGATGCAGGCTCAAACCGGCATCTCCCAGCGCCGTGCCTGTCAGCTGATCGGGCTATCTCGCTCGGTGCTCCACTATCAACCCCGCGCCAGCGAGCAAAACACCAGGCTGCAAACCCAACTCGTGGAACTGGCACAGGAGCGCCGGCGTTTCGGCTATCGACGCCTGCATATCCTGCTGTGGCGCGCTGGCGTGCAGGTCAACCACAAGCGGATCTATCGCCTGTACCGGTCTGCCGGTTTGATGGTGAAACGGCGGAGGCGCCGTCACGGTGTCGCCATAGAGCGCGAACGCCTAAGCCTACCGAGCGCGCCGAATCAGGTGTGGTCGATGGACTTCGTCTTCGATGCGCCCAGTACGGGGCGGAGGATTAAATGCCTGACGGTGGTCGATGACTTTACCAAGGAGGCGGTGGGTATCCTTGTGGATCACGGCATCAGCGGCTTTCGCGTTACTCGCGCATTGGATGAAATGGCTCAGTTCCGCGGTTACCCGACAGCAATCCGCACCGACTAGGGCCCCGAATTCACTGGCAAGGCACTCGATCAATGGCCTATCAGCGCGATATCAAGCTGAAGCTGACTCAGCTTGGCAAACCCACACAGAATGCGTTCATCGAGTCCTTCAGCGGCAAGTTTCGAGACGAATGCCCGAATGAGCACTGGTTCTGCTCACTGGCCGAGGCCAGAATTCGCATCGCAGCCTGGCGGAGGGATTACAACGAGCACCGACCGCATAGCGCTATCGGCAATCTCACCCCAGCGAAGTTTGCCGCGAAATGGCGGGCGAGTCAGCAGCAACCACGACATGAAAAACTGATATCAACCCCAGGACGTACTAACTAGGAAGCGGTACTAAAACTGGGGCAGGTCACTTCCCGCTTGAACTCGGGGCTGTATCTCTTGCGCTTGGACATGAACACTCCTTCAGCTCAGTGTGAGCTTACTCGAAAGTGTCCGTGCTAACGGGGTAGCCCCCAACTGTAGTGGTCTTCTCGCCCCAGGGGCGCTAACGGCCCGTTGTGAATCGCTCCGAGTTATCGAAGGACTCCTATGTGGGAGTGAAGCCGTAGCCTTTTCGTGTTCGCTGGTGCGAACGTAGCCATTTCTGCCTTCTGGCAGGCCCTTTCGGGTAGGGCTTTTACCCTTGTGAACCATTCCCTTCGCCCTTCAAGCCCATTCCCCTTTGGGCCATTTGCTCCTGCAGAGGCTGCTCATCGTTGGGGCTCTCAAGGTCCATGGACTCGTAAGTGCGGGAGCCCAGCGGAAGGCGCTGGTTGCTGTTGATAGGGGAGGCGTCTGGCAAACTCTCGTGTGATTCTACAAGGATAAAGAAATTATTCCTTCTCCATGAAATCTCCATAGAAATCACATTTCGTTCAGGAGAAACAAGCCCTAAGCTGATGTCATTGGGTTACCTGGTGCGTGTCCAGGATATTTCAGTTCATTGGGTGTGTTTTACAGCTCATTTTCGTTTCGATATAGCCTGACCCATTCCGGATTGGCTAGTTTGGTCTTGCGGGATGTTCTCCTGCCAATTGGTCTCTAAATCTAAACTTAGTTCATGGGGTGATTTATGGTTATGGATCTTGGAACTACCACTATAGTCGCCGGGCAAGGCGATTTTTCGGCCTACAACTATGGGAACAATGGGGCTAACTGGCCTGCGCCTAGTCCTGCCCAAGTCGGGTATATTTCTAAGGGGCAGCGTGATGTCGCCTATGTGAACGGTGATTGGGAAAAACCTCTACTCGCACTCTGGGCGCAGTGGGCTAACTGGGGAACCACTCTCTATGGCTATCCAAGCCTTCCTTTTCCAAATTATGAGTTTATTTGGGATATTTTTGATTTGCCCCAGGCTGATTACAATCAGTTTTCTCTGGGTGATGATAGAATTACTGCGATGAATCGGGCGCAAAATCACCAGTATCCCTTCCCAAATAATGAAGGTATCCCTAGCTGGGATCGTCCTAAAATAGATACGTTCAATGGCGGGGTCTACACGCCAGCGGCTGCTTTTGCTCACTACCTAACGGGCAAAGGTAAGAAAATGAATTTCCCTATTGAACGTTTGAATATTAAACCTAATGTAAAGGCTATGCCTCAGTTTATTGGGGTTCTGACGAGCAGTCCAATGGGGCAAACCACCGTGGATTTTAATGTCCCATATGCTACTGCTAAGGATAGTTGGGTGGCGGGAAACACGGTTGGAGAAATTACGCTCCGAATTGTAGGGATTCTTGTTAAGTCCACCTCCGGCCAATGGAGCTTTCGTGGGGAGATCCGTGCATATGATGATCTGTATGACTTCAATCCTTCAAATCACAGAACCGAAACTGCTGAAGGGATGACTCGCTTAGGGCGTGAAGTGGGTCAGAAGTTTAAAGATACGACTCCCTATCCCATTGGGATTCCGGGAGCTATCCCTGTAAATATTTCTGGTTAAACTTAACAGGAGAGGCGCCCTTCGTGGGCGCTTCTTACCATAAGAGGATAGTTTCATGAGAAAAGACATTCTTCTGATTTTGACATTTCTGCTGGTTATTCTGTGTGCGGCAATATCCTTTTCTGGGTTCACGGAGGGCAACGCTAATCCAGATGACACCACGGGTGTTCCTGTTGAGTCGATGTTTGTTGGTTTTTTAACCTTGTTTGGTAGTGTTTCTGTGCTTGTTTTGGTAGTTGGTGTATTGGTTGGTAAACTTGTATTGAGGGTGGATGCGGTTTTTTCTAGATGTATTTTGATCGGATTGTCTGTTGTGCTTACTCTGCCAGCGCTTTTCTTGACGGTGGTAACTTTCTTCTTTTCAGTGTTGGCGGTCTCTGAAAGCTATTACGCTTGGCTTTCGGTTGCTTCTTGTACTGCCCATCTTCTATTGCTAATGGTTTTTTATAGATCCAAGTTCTCAAGTTTCTACCTAGTGAAATAGACGTAAAGCTGCAATACAAGCAGGAGTAATTGGTACTTAGACTGCTCCTGCAGGTGCTGCTCGTCGTCGGGGCTGGTGTTGATCCAGATCCATGGAGTCATGAAGCACGCGAACCACCTCGAGGACCTGGTCTGCCGCAACCCGGTAGAACAAGAAGTGCCTGGGCCGAACAACCTTACCGACGTTGGGCATCGAGCAGCAGTAAACGAGGTGGATGCTGCGCAGGCCAGCTCCCAGTTCTTCACGGCTGATGCTGCCTACCTGTTGTGGGTCTGTCGCAACTGCTTCCAGCGCTGCGCCTATGAGTGCCTGGTAACGTCGGCGTGCGGCATCGCCGAAGCGGTTGTGGGTGAAGCGCAGGATATCGACGATGTCCGCTTGGGCATCATGGGATATGCGGTACTTGGCCATGCTTCAGTGGCTCGCCTGGTTGCCGAGCTCGTCGAGGTATTGGGCCAGGTCGTCGCTGGTGATCTCGTCGTACTCGCCGCGTTCCAGTTGCATCAGTCCACTGGATGTTGCGTTGCGGAGGGCTTCGAGCTTGGCGCTATTCTGGGCTTCCTGTTGCAGCAGCAGGCGCAAGCCTGCCCGGATGACTTCGCTGCGATTCTGATAGCGGCCGGTCTCCACCAGCTCGTTGATATCCTGCTCCAGCGGATCGGGAAGGACGACGTTTCGCGTTGCCATGAGGTACTCCAGTCGGCAGATAGCTAGTGGCATAATATGCCATAAGGCTTGCCAAATCATCTTTTTCGGCGTATAGGTGATAGCAGGGTGCCTCCCTCTGGGAGCCAGGAGATTGATGATGGAAGCACACGCTAACAAAGGTTTCGCCTCTCGGATCGGATTTGGTCTGGGTACGTTTGTGCGTTTTCTCATCGCCGATCCCAAGCCTCTCCGTCGTTGGGTGAAGCGCGCTTTAGTATTCGGCACTCTTCTTGTACTGGCATCTCAAGCTTTCAGCTGGCTTTTAAGTAGCGCCCTGACACTGATAGTTCTGGGTGGAGCTGTTCTCGCCTTTGGGGGGCTCCCAAATGATCCCCGGAAAGTAAACACGTCTGGCTACGGATATGAGTATGGCCCGCAAGGGTATGGTCATTATGTTGCCGGCCAGCGAACTGATGATTAAATAAGGCCCAGTAGGGCCTTATTTATTAGAATATATGCCGCTTGGCATTATTTGCCGCTTCTCCACCCGCTGTCTGGACGTCCTTGGTGCCTTGGGAAAGGCCTTGGAGGACTTGTCCTGCCTGTACACCAGACCAGCCTATTGCTGTGATCCAGAGAAGTGGCAGGATAATAAACATTGCTCCCATCACGAAGTTCAGAATTGCATCTTGAGTCGCCGTATTCAGCCCCATGACTGGGTTGAATGAAAGATGTGGTGATCCCGAACCATAGAAGGCATCAAGTATCGTGCTGTCGATATATCTGGCCAACTGAAACCAGAAGTCGACGAACATCATCGCAAAGAAGACGACCGTCATCGTCATGGCAACCTTCAGTTGATAGGTGCCGATGACCAGGACCATCGGAATGCAGATGACCATTGCCATCTTCAGGAACGACATCACCATCGGCAGCGCCTGGCGGACCATATCCATCGCTGGGAAGTAGGCCAGGCTGCCCATTGCCACTCCGAGGGTGCCTCCGGCACGAGCCAGTCCATTCCAGACGGTTCCGCCCACCTGCCCGCCGTAATCGGTGTAGACGTTGCCCTTGACCTGGCTGGAGGGTGAGATCACCTGGCGAATGACTGCCTCGGTCACCTCGTCCTGGTTCAACCATTTCGCCCACTTGAGGAAGCTGGACATCAGGTCCGGATCCACCTGGTCCTTGATCCGATCACGCAAACCAATCCCTGAGTCAGCCCACCACTGCTTGCAGGTTGGGTAGCCGCCACCACCGCCCACCTGAGGCAGGCCGGCATCGCGGGTGGCGTTGTAGGGCCACGACTGACGGGGACTCTTCGAGTAGTCGGTGTCGTAGTACCCCGGGGTGTTCAACAGGAATCGGGAGCCGATCCAGTTCAGGTCTTGCAACGCCTTGTTGTCCTCGGCGACGGAGCCCAGGTCGGGTTGCCGCATGAACAGCCGCGCACGGGAAGGCCCGTAGCAGTCCCTGGAAAAATCAGCGATTTCTTGTGCCAGCAGCGGATTGTTCACGCGCGTGTTGTCCACTTCCATTCGCATCTGCCGCAGATCCGTGCCGCACGGAATGGCCGCGATGGCGCCGCTGGTGAAGCCCTTGGAGAGGGCGTGCATCATCGCCCACCAGAGCGGCATCTGCGCACTCTTGCCGGCCAGGCTGCTGAAGGAGCTTGACCAGCCGGTGTCCGCCGGTGCCGGCAGATTGTATTGGCACTGCTGGGCGCGAGTCTGATCGAACTCGATGGTGTCGAAGCTCACGTTGACGACCGGGATCCCCGCCAGGGCGACCACGATGTAGCCGACGTAGATGTGCGTCTCGATGCGGGCCAGAGACAGCACGCCCTTGTTGCCCTCGTCGGCGCCTTCCCCGCGAACTTTCAGCCATTCGCGCATTACGATGGCCGCGAACGGCACCGCAAACAGGCCCGTGTCCGAGATCATGTTCCAGATCCCGTTGTTGATGATCCAGCCGAGGAGGGTGAGGTAATACTCCAGGTAGTCATTGGTCATGAAGGTCATGATGCGCCTCCAGTACGGAAGTACGCTTTGCTGAATTCGATGAGCAGGACCAGCAACAGCACCAGGATCTCGATTCGCCGAATGCGCTGCCGCTCATGCGCGCTCAGTTCCTTGCGCTGCTTGAGCTTGAGCCGGAACCAGGCGATGGCCAGGGCGCAGTACAGCAGCGCCCGCCAGGCGAACAAGCTCCAGTAGTTGCTTTGCCGCCAGGCCTCCAGGCCCTGGATGCCACCGAAGTGGTTCAGGGCGAAGAGGCTGAGCAGCGTACCGACCACTGCCAGTCCGATGACGATCAGCACTCCGACCAGTAGCTGACCGAGAAGCTTTCGGGTGGAGAGGGGCTCTGTCATCACAGCCTGCCTCCCGACTTGCCGCCGGCGGCAGAGGGGGCCTGCAGGCGATCGAGGCGATCGGCATCGGGGGCCGACTCGAATACGCCACTGGAGCCTGCGGCGCGCTGTTGCCCGCGCTCGATGACCCGCATGGGTGAATTGCTGGCCAACTCGCGACGGAGTTCCAGTTCGGTCTTGAGGTTCGAGATCTCCTGTTGCAGGAGGCTGGTCTGCTGATCGACGGCTTGGGTGGCTAGGCCGTTTGCGGCGACGTTCGGTTCCTTTGCGCCGGCGAACATCAGGCGCTGTAGCAGCAGGGCCTTGCTGAGTACGTCCATCAGGGAAACATCGGACGCCAGGCGGCGCGCCAGGACGTCCTGGTCGCGCTCGTCACGCAGCGCCTCGATGACGCCGCGGGTGATCGGCAAGGCATCGGTGCCGGCCGCAGCCAGGTTCTCTGCGGTTAGTGGTTTGCTCTTCGACAGCAGTTCCTGCAGCGACTGGAGCTTCTTGTCGTAGGTCTCCTGGATCAGCGGGGTGAGGCCGACGCCCGCCGCCGTCACCGTCTTCTGGCAGCCTTCGCAGGTCTGTTGCTGTTGCTCCCCCAGTACCCGGGTGGCGAATGCGGCGGCTTCCTGGGGGGAGGACCAGGTGTTGCAGACCAGGCCGTTGTTGCAACTGGCGGAAGGAACGCTCGACGAGTCATTCACCGAACGGCTGGTCAACAGGTTGTAGCCCGCCCGGGTCACGTCGTTGACGATGCGAATGGGCTTCTGGCCGGAGCCGCCGGCCTTGTCTCCACCGACCCAGGTTACACCATCGTTGCCGCCCTTCTTCTCCACTGCTTCGAGGGCGGATACGGCGTCTTTCCCGCTAGAGGCCAGCGTGGCTCCCAGGGCCTGGCCTTCGGCGATTTTCCCCCAGCCGGTCTGCTCGCCAGCGATGTCGGCCATCTTCTCGGCGATCGCTCTGCAAGTCCCTTTCGAGCGATCGTAGTCGATCCGCGCCTGCAGGATGCCATTGGTGATCAGGTTGTAGAGCTGAGGGTTCGCGCGCTGGATGATCAACGCCGGCAGCGACATGACCGCGCCGGTCGCGTTCTGGATGACTGAGCCCATGATGTTCTGGAAACCCTGTGTGGCACCGTTGAGCTGGTTCTCCAGGGTGGTGCTCAGGTTCATGTTTCCGCACATCATGTCGTTGTTCCAGCCGAAGCCGACGCCGATCGAGTCCATCTGGCCGGCGCTGCCCATGCTCACCGCACTGCCGCCGCCAATGCTGTAGAGGACCTCGTCGCTGAGCACCGTGCCGGTCTTGGACACGTTGATCGGGTCGTCGGCCTGGGCAAGTTGCGCTGCGAGCAGCCACGTCAGTGCGACCGAGGTGATGTTCATTCGCATGATTCGTCTCCGTGTCCTTATTGGAAGTCGGTACTGCCGAGGAAGATCTGCCCCTTGCGCTGGCAGCAGGAGTAGGGTCGCCAGAGCGCCCAGGCGTAATCGCCGTCGACGGCTTGCGTCTTCGGCCCTGAGTTGGGAAACACCGCGCAGTTGAGGCTCAGGGACGGGGTCAGCTCCTGCCATTTCCCGGTCGAGGCATCGCCCTCTCTCAGCTCGCCCGCCGGCCAGTAACCGTCCTTTGGAGCTGCGCGCATGGGGAGGTAGACGTGGAGCTGGCCGATTCGTGTGGTGATGTCGCCGGCGCGCTGGGCGATGACGGCCGCCGTCTTGTAGTCGTCGGTCTGGTGCAGGAATCCGCTGCGCGGATAGAGGTTCCCCCACATGTCTCCGGAGAAGATTCCACCCACCTCGCGCAGCCCTGGAACCAACGCTTCGGGGTACACCTGCTCGGGAATTCCATGCCGCCAGCCAATGGCGTCCAGTGTGCTGAGGAAATAGGGCACCAGCGGGAAGGTGGCGCCAGGGCAAACGTACCCAGAGGCGCTAGCGAACCGGCTGAACGTGGCCCCGCCAGGATGGCCGATCACATCCGCTTCCTTGAAGCGGCCGATGCTGTTCTCGGCCTTGTAGTTGGTGGTTGCGTCATTGCCGGCCTGGGCGAGTGGATTCGGTGTACCCAGCGCCGACACCTCGGTCCAGGGGTTGCTCCCGGTATTCGCGTAGCTGGAGACGACTGCGTCAGGCACGTAGTGGCGGACCTTGACCGACGTCTTCACTTTGCAGCCATGCGGTCCGCAGAGCAGCCAGTAGCAGATCCCGACGACCTTGTATTCGAGGCACTGAGGGGAAAGGGTGGAGGAGACGATGGCAGCGCTGTTGATCGCGGCCGAGGCCGTGAACGAGAGGCTGAAGGTGGCGACCGCCGCTGCCAGGCGGCGGAGGTTGAGGCTGGTCATCAGCGCGACCTCCTGGCCTTGGCGATCAGCTCAAGAGCGCGCGAAACATCCGGTTCGCCGTAGACCACGTACTGCCTATCGACTACTACGGCAGGGATCTTCTCGACACCGAGACTCCACGCATCGGCGACGTCTTGTTGTGCCTTGACCAGCTCTGCCTGCAGGCGGCGCCCATCGGGGCTTTGTAGCAATCGCTTAAACGCCGCTTGAGCATGCTGTGGATCCTGGGGCAAGGCCGCAGTCAGTTGCTCCTCGAGGTGTTCCTGGGCGTCCAGAAACAGAACGCGCGACGATCCGGTGGCAGAGACCGGATGAGCCTTGTCGGTGATGACCCAGGTTTCGGCCTGGCTCGCGCCGCTCAGCAGTACCAGTAGTAAGCCAACGGCCAGCGTTTGTGGCCGCCAGCCAGGGGAAGAGTAATGAAGAGGCATGGGTCTGTACCGGTTCGAGGAAGGTACAGACAGGAGACAGGATCGCTTGGGATAGAGCAGCAGGAAATCATCACTACGTCGCCGGAGTATTTTTTACCGCTGTAAGGGCGAGTTGTTGGCGCATGGTGCAGAGGAGGGAGCCTAGTAACTCATAAGGTAGAAGTGAGCTTCCAAGCCATCTTGTATTCAGGTGTTTGCGCGGACTGAGCAGTCGCTGCCGAAACAGTTATTTTTGTTGCTAAGAGGCAGGAAGGCTGCGCGGAGATTCCTACTAGTAAATTAGATAGTTGTTGTCTTCTGAAACAGAATTGAAGCGAAATTGGGGGTAGGGTTTTTCTAGGTGAAGGGTAACTCTAGAGAATTACAAAGGTGTGACGCAAATGTTGTATTTTTCTTGCGATATGAAGATGGGTGGTTGGGTCGGATATAGGTACTTTTCTCTATTTTCTTTAATTGCTCTCATCTATGGGTGTGTCGGTGGTGGAGGTGGATCGGATGAGATTGGGCAGCACTGCTTTGAGAGAGAGCAGAAGCTTTCCGGAGTTAATGATAATGAAGAGGGGAGTGTGAGGTTGAATCGGCTGAACTGCGATCCAATTGAAGGTCGTGTTCTTGAATCAGAGAAGCTGATACGAAAGCCGCCCAATGAGCTGGGTATTCACTGAATGAATAATTTTTAGCCTGGAGAGGTCTTCTTGAAAATGAAAAAATCACTTGTTATGTCGACTGTGCTTTTGGTGGCGAGCAATCTCGCGTGTGCTGATGAGGGCTCAAATGATGGAAGTGAGATATGTCGGGCGCAGGGTGGAGTTGAAATAACAAGTCTGGGGGAAGTCTCAAAGGGTGTGGATGTTGAAGATGTTGTAGTTTGTTCGATTCTTCCAAGTAATATGAAGTCGAGTCAAAGAGCGCCTACACTCCCTCCTCTGCAAAGGATGATCATTTCGGCAATGCCTTCACCAGGAACGGTCACTGTTTCTGCCAGCGGAGATAGGAAATTTACAACATCTTGCCGGGCAAATCTTTATGCTCCACGTTATGCCAATTTCTATCCAGACGGTGTTAGCAGGGGAACATCAGATCTACGATGTGTTGGTTACAATACACCCGGGAATTCATCTCAAGGGTGTAATGTGTCATGGGTCGGCCCGACCGACATTCAATTGGGTGTTGAGCCATATGGCGGATCTGTTGTTGTAAACTACAGTTGCACTGCATTCAAAACAACGATTCCAGTGATAATGAGCTACAGTTATCGTGATGGGCGGGCAGTGTATGGTGAGGTCCAGAATGTGTCAGGAATAATAAATGTGGTTTTGAACTAAGGGTGCGCCTTAGTAGGCTTTTATTTCAAGGTGTTCAGCTTGTGAATGTGCTGCAGGGCACTCTATAGAGTGCCCTGCATAGGCTGGAAGTCGTTTGGCTGAGGGCTAGTCTTTCGAGTTCGATATGGCACGTTGATGAAGGCTGGTAAAAAGTCCTGTCTGTGTGGGTGGCAGGCGAGTGGCGCGTTCAGACGCTAATGTGGAGTTCAAGGTAGGGTTCCGACGCCGAGGATCCTCTTTGGGTGGAGTCATTTGCTGAGCCATGCAGTTATAAGACAGGCTACGTGCTCCATTGACTTGGACATCGATACACGAAGATTCAGATTGTTCATCCGAGTGTGACTCCGCGGGCGGGGAGGCAGCAGTCTGCTGTGCCAAACTAACTATAGGCAACAAGAATATAATTCGAAGAATTTTAATAAGCATTCCAATCTCCTTAACCCTGAGGGTTGGATGAGATTCAATAGTAACCTCAAGCTATTAGGAAAGATGAACCGCCTATCGTTTTGTAGCCTTGGTTAGGTCAGGCACGCGCTAGTGAGTAGTACCAGGGGAGGCCGCAGAAAACGGAAAAAATCGTACGCTAAGGTTTTCCGGGCATTCGTAGCGGCCGAAACTTTCCGTCCTCCAGCCTGCGGCTCTGCCGCCAGACGTAATCGCCGGTCAGGTTGATGTGCTCCCATCCCAGCGGCGACAGGTATTGCAACAGCTCGTCGTCCACCGGCTTGCCCGTGTCGCCCATCGCCTGGGTGGCGCGCTCCAGGTACACCGTGTTCCACAACACGATGGCGGCAGTCACCAGATTGAGGCCGCTGGCCCGGTAGCGCTGCTGCTCGAAGCTCCGATCCCTGATTTCGCCAAGGCGGTTGAAGAACACCGCCCTGGCCAGGGAGTTGCGCGCCTCCCCCTTGTTCAGTCCTGCATGCACGCGGCGGCGCAGCTCAATGCTCTGCAGCCAGTCGAGGATGAACAGCGTGCGCTCGATCCGGCCCAGCTCACGCAGGGCCACGGCCAGGCCGTTCTGGCGCGGGTAGCTGCCGAGCTTGCGCAGCATTAGCGAGGCGGTGACGGTGCCCTGCTTGATCGAGCTGGCCAGGCGCAGGATGTCGTCCCATTGGGCGCGCACGTGCTTGATGTTCAGGGTGCCGCCGATAAGCGGGCGCAGCGTCGGGTAGGCCTGTACGCCCTGCGGCACATAGAGCTTGGTTTCGCCGAGGTCACGGATGCGCGGTGCGAAGCGGAAGCCCAGCAGGTGCATCAGGGCGAAGACGTGATCGGTGAAGCCGGCCGTGTCGGTGTAGTGTTCCTCGATCCGCAGGTCGGACTCGTGGTACAGCAGACCGTCGAGCACATAGGTGGAATCGCGCACGCCGACATTCACCACGCGGGTGCTGAACGGCGCGTACTGGTCGGAGATATGGGTGTAAAACAGCCGCCCCGGCTCGCTGCCGTACTTCGGGTTGACGTGCCCGGTGCTCTCGCCCCGGCCGCCAGCCCGGAAGCGCTGACCATCGGAGGATGAGGTAGTGCCGTCCCCCCAGTGAGCGGCAAAAGCATGGCGGTACTGATGATTGACCAACTCGGCCAGGGCCGCCGAATAGGTTTCGTCGCGGATGTGCCAGGCTTGCAGCCAGGACAGCTTGGCATAGGTCAAGCCGGGGCTGGACTCGGCCATCTTGGTCAGCCCGAGGTTGATCGCATCGCCCAGGATCGCGGATAGCAGCAACGTCCGGTCTTTGGCCTCGGCACCGTCCTTCAGGTGGGTGAAGTGGCGACTGAAGCCCGTCCAGTCGTCCACGTCCATCAGCAGTTCAGTGATCTTGATGCGCGGCAGCAACTGGCTGGTCTGGTCGATCAGCGCCTGCGCCCGATCCGGCACCGCCGCATCCAGCGGGGTGATCTTCAGCCCCGACTCGGTGAGGATGGCATCGGGCAGTTCGTTGTCCTTGGCCAGGCGGGTGACGGTGGCCAACTGCTCGTCCAGCAACTGCAAACGCTCTTCCAGGTACTGGTCGCTGTTCGGGTTGATCGCCAGAGGCAGGGTCTGTGCGCGCTTGAGCGCGGCGAACTTCTCTGCCGGCAGCAGATAGTCGTCGAAGTCGCGGAACTGCCGCGAGCCCTTGACCCAGATGTCACCGGAACGCAGGGCGTTCTTCAGCTCGGACAGCGCGCAGATTTCGTAGAAACGCCGGTCAAGCCCTTCCGGGGTGATCACCAGCGGCTTCCAGCGCGGCTTGATGAAGGCGGTGGGGGCATCGGCCGGCACCTTGCGCAGGTTGTCGGCGTTCATCTCGCGCAGGGTCTGCACGGCTGCCAGCACGCCTTGCGCGGCCGGGGCGGCGCGCAATTCCAGCACCTCCAGCAGGGCCGGCGTGTAGCGGCGCAGGGTGGCGAAGTTCTCACCGACCAGGTACAGGTGGTCGAAGCCCTCCGGCCGGGCCAGCAGTTCGGCCTCGCTGACGCTCTCGGTGAACTCGTCCCAGGGAATCACCGCCTCGATGGCGGCGTAGGGATCGCTGCCGCTTTCCTTGGCCTCCAGCAGGGCCTGGCCGATCTTGGAGTACAGGCGCACCTTGTCGTTGATCGCCTTGCCCTGCTTCTGGAACTGCTGCTGATGCTTGTGCTTCGCGCCGCCGAACAGCTTGACCAGGATGCGGTCGTGCAGATCGACCAGCTCATCAATCACAGTCGCGGTGCTCTCCAGTACCACGGCAGTTAGGGTCGCGTAGCGCCGTTGCGGCTCGAACTTGCCGAGGTCTTTGGGCGTCATCTGGCCACCCTCGCGGGCCAGCTTGAGCAGGCGGTTCTGGTGGATGTATCGGCCCAGGCCTTCGGGCAAGTCCACCAGTTGAAAGGTCTTCAGCCGTTCGATGTGTTGGAGCATGTACCGGGAATTGGGTTTCAGCGGTGCCTGCCGCAGCCAGGTCAACCAGGTGATGTTGCTGCCGGCTTTGAGCTTCAGCAGTTCGTCCAGTTTGGCTCGATGCGAGTGCGTGAGTGGATCGACCAGGGCGCGATAGACTCGCCGATTGGCTCGCGCAATGGCCTCCGAGCAGGCCCGGTCAATCACTCCCAGTGCCGGCAGAATGCGCCGCTTCTGCCGTAGGCTCTCCAGTGCTTGACCAGCCAGCAGCAAGCCCTTGTCGGTCTGCTGGGCCAGCTCGGTCAACTCGCGCACCAGGATGCGGAAGTCGGACAAGCCGAACGGCACCAGTTGCAGGTAGGAGCGCAGTTCCTGGGCATGCTCGCGGCGGGTCACGTCGCGCTCGCCGTACTTTGCCCAACTCACCGGGTCGGCCTGGACTTGCTTGGCCACCCACACGATGACCGGCTCGGGCAGCTCGCTGTCGGTGCCCAGCGCATAGCCGGGGTAGCGCAGCAGGCAGAGCTGCACCGCGAAACCCAGACGGTTGGCGTCGCCGCGCCGCTGGCGGATCAGCGACAGGTCGGAGTCGTTGAAGGTGTAGTAGCGGATCAGATCATCCTGGTTTTCCGGCAGCGCAAGCAGGGTGTGCTCCATGGTCGAGAGGATCAAGCGACGCGGCATTTATCAGACGTCCGTGCGTAGGTGGTGGCAGAGAGTTTCCCGGCTGATATTAGGGATTGGAGAACAATAGAGCCAAAACCAACGTAAACAGAAATAAACACTGGCCCAACAATGCCACTACCGATTTGACGATCTCGGTTTACATAAAAACAAGGAGAATCAGTATGTTAATCACCCCAGACGAAGGTTAGGTTGACCACAGCGCTACCTTCTGAGGTTATGAGCCATAGATTATGGCCGAACCTATCAGAACGGATACAATGATGACTAAACTCTACTTTGATCTACTGAGCTCACCTGCTGAGGCTCATTCGTCGATACAGAAGTCTCTATCTGCGCAGGCACTCTCCACAACTGTTCCAATATTAGAGTTTCCTTCGGAAACCGTATACGCCTATGCCTCGTACATAAGTGCATTAAGTATCGGTCAACGTATCGATCCCGCATTCACCCAGAGCTTAACGAGTGCCATATCCAACCTGGCAGGTCGCCCGGTTGCAGTAAGCGATATTTACCAAAAAATTCATGAAACCACACTGAGAACACCTGTCGAGATGGGTGTTCGCCCTAATAGCATCACCTTCGAAGAGTATCAGACCGCCATAAATCAGCAAGCCATCAGCATGGCTCAAGATATGCAAGATGGAGACAAAGGTGAGAAGGTTGAGGCCCTTCAGGCCAACATGCAGTTCCTGTATGGACAGGAGATAAATACTGATTTCGTCGCTCGCAACGAACTCGCTGCTGGGCAGAGAGCGAAAACCGTAGCAATAGTTCAGGGACATATCACTATCGGGTACGGCTTCGATACCTTCGTGCATGAAGAGTCCGAGCTAAACTCTTTGAATCTGGTTGATTCTACACGACAGAAGGTGTTACCTGCATTGCAGCTATCAACGTCCGACCCAAATTTCTGGAGTGTCTATGCTTCGCTGGGACAACGTCTCACGGATGATGATGGGCTATTACTGTTCAGTGCCAAAGCGCGAGCGGTTGTTCAACATCTGGCAGGCGACCAGTTCTCGGGTAGATGGGAGGGTTTACCAGCAGCGGTCAAGACGGTCGTCCTTGACCTCTATTATCAGTATGGTCAATGGCAAAAATTCCCAAAATTCCAACAAGCAATCATCAGTCATGATTGGCCAGAAGCCATCCATGAGCTCCGTAACTGGAACGGCATGCCGAATGATCCGAACTTATCTGTTACCAAACGTTTAGAAGAGCGCGCTAAATACCTGGCAATATCCTTCAACTATGAGTAATGAGGACATGGACGTAAACGACGTAGTGAACCAAGCGGAACAGATCAATCTTTACCAGAATCCGGGGCAGTCTATTTCTGGTCTCTACAAGGGGTTGGCTAACCAGTGCTCTCCCGGCCAGCCATTTCCAGAGGCAGAGCTTGTGGAGGCTTGGGATATCCCTCTCGTGCTCCATCCGGAGTTTGTTCCTAATGGAGACGCCTCTCAACTCGATAAGGAATACGGAACGATCCTTGCTGCCGAGTCTGCTCAGATTATTCTGCTTCAACTCCAAATGGCTCAAGACAGGGCTAAGGCGTGCGGAGAAATTACAGCCTTGATCAGTTCTATCTCCTCCAACCTCAATACCGTCAAGAGTCGTCATGGTGCTAGCTATCTGAACTTGCTGAAACAATCACCGAACCGATACCCGACTAGCGTCGGAGTTGAGATTATGTCAGGTGGTAGCCCAAACCAGGATTCTGGAATCGAGGTCTCTTACGGTGCCAATCTCGCCCGGCTAACTCAATCACAACTTCAGTCGATGAACCTGCCTGCCAGCCTCAAACAACTGCTAACTCAGGGAATCGGTGTGAAGCTTTCTCAGCCTGAGTATTGGCCTGCTTACAACAATATAGCCGCTGGCATTCGTTATACAACCGGAATGGCGATAACGCTTGCCTATTGGGCAACGGTTTAGAGATAGTTGAGCATTAGGGAGAAAAGAACAGGTGCCCAGATCAATCTGCTCGTTCATTTTTTTGTCCATAATCGCGCCCACAATGGCCCTGGCTGCAAAAATTCCAGCAAATGAGTATTCGCTGGGGGATGGAAGAGGCTATATCAACATCTGGCCTGTACGGGATGGCTCTCAGGCATTTCTTATCCATAACGACGGCCCTAATGGGGCTACATGCGGACTCAAAGGGGTACTTAGAGATAATAAGGGAAAAGTTGGGTCGCCGGAAAAATCAAATTTATGCCTACTGCGCATTACCCAGACAGGGCTGTTGTCAGTAAGTGTCAAGCGTGAGGCCAACTCGCCAAGTTGCTCTGGCTGGTGTGGTCCTAGAGTTTGGTTTGAAGGAGCCTACAACGTCCCACCCAAGGGTTGCTACTACATGCAAATAAGGAAAAAGACTAGGCGCGTTTCAGACTTGGTTGAAAAAAAGGAATTTGATGCTGCCTTCTCACTATCCAAGGACCTTTTATCAAAATGTCGGACTGAGTTACCCGATAGCACCAAGATATATCAAACGAACTTGCTCGCCATGATCAGCGCTGAAAAGGGAGATAGTGCTCGCTGTCTGGAGTATGCCCGTTGGGTGCAAAAACAAATTCCCGTAAGAGATGACGGTCAGCCGGCTGAAGACTTGCTTCCGGCAGAGCATGCTTTCGCACTGGAGCAACGCGCCAAGGCTGATGCTCTGTCTGAGCGGTGCAGCGGCGAGAAGTAATGGCGCACGTAGTAGGCGCGTAGTTCACTCTTCCGACTCTGCCTGCGGCATGAATCACTCGTTCGTGCGGAGGTACTGGTAGAGGGTCTGCCGGCTGATGTTGAACGCGCGGGCGAGCTGAGCCTTGGGCTCACCGGCCGCTGCCCGCATCCACAAGGTAGCTGCCTGCTCGTCGGACAGGGCCTTTTTGCGGCCCCGGTACGCGCCGCGCTGCTTGGCTAGGGTAATGCCCTCGCGCTGCCGCTCGCGGATCAGTGCACGCTCAAACTCGGCGAAGGCCCCCATCACCGAAAGCATCAGGTTGGCCATGGGCGAGTCCTCGCCCGTGAAGACCGGCCCTCTTTCAGGAACTCGAACGCACACCGCGCTGGGTCAGCTTCTGCACCAGGCGGCGCAAGTCATCAAGGTTGCGGGCCAGGCGATCCATGTTGTGCACCACCACGGTGTCGCCCTCGCGGACGAAGCTCAGCAGCGCTTCGAGTTGGGGACGCTGGGTGTCCTTGCCCGAGGCCTTGTCGGTGAACACCTTGCTCACCTGGGTCTGTTCCAGTTGGCGTTCCGGGTTCTGGTCGAAGCTGCTAACCCGGACATAGCCGATACGGTGTCCCTGCAAAAAGCAGTTGGGGAACGTTCAATCTCAGCCGTTCCGAGGCTTCATTCTCAGAACCAAGACGCAAAGGCCTGCCGGTACCGGCATTGAGGCTTAGCGTACGATTTTTTCCGAATTCCGCGGGCTCCCCTACCAAGAGTAAGCCGATAGCCAGGGGGCGTGGTGGCCCATTTGGGGAAGCGATGAAGAGGTGCGGGCTTGTACCGGTTCGAGGAAGGAATAGACAGCAGACAGGAACGCTTCCGATGAGGCAGCAGGAAATCATCAACTCGTAAGTGGTGTATTTTTTCGAGCCGTGATTGAGCGCTGCCACGTACATAAGTAGGGGTGACGCCTGCATGTCCTGGGTAGCATAATTCCTGTATGTAGCTGGCTAATTGATATTAAGGAGTGGTCGAAGTCATGGAGCGCTTGCTCGAGAGCATTTACATCAATGCTCGGCCGGCAATGGAGTTGAGGCTTAGCCTCACCAGCTCCGGCCGCAAGAGAATGGTAAAGATTGTGGATGGGGGGGAGGTCGAGGTTCTGCCAGGTGAAGTGCAGTGCATCCTGGAGGCCCAAAAGAGGGATGTTGGAATCCTCGCCGATTTCTTAGCCAAGAGTCTCTTGGCGCGACGCTAGAGATCCTTGGCTAGCCAGTCTATCGCCGACAGCAAGGTGGTCTCGTCGGCCATGCCTTCAAGCTTCACGCTTCGTCCCGTCTGGTTGTCCCGGATGACGAGGGTAGGGGTTGCTGTAATGCCCTTCGACCGTGCAATGTCGATGTCCAACTTGATATCTGAGTCAATAAGTTCGTTGTCTTTCGCACATTTCTCCAGTCGAGCCTGGTCCAGTTCAGGAAAGTCCAATGTGCCGCCAGGCAGCCCGCCCCCGTTGCCGGCCGACTGAGCGAAGATCGCATCGATAGCGCTCCAGAAGGCTTTGGCGCCGCCTTGGATCCCCGCGCACTCCACCAGGCGAGCCTGGTGGCGGGCCGCCTCGCCATGCATCTGCAGGGGAAGATGGCGCCAAACCAGGTTCACGTCCGGATGGCTGTCAACCCAGCGCTTAAGCCGCGGGGTGTAGACCTTGCAGAAGGGGCACTCCAGGTCGGCGTATTCATTGATCGTCCAGCGCGCTTTCGCATCGCCGTAGAGGCTGTGGTTGGCTGGCAGGCCCTTCACCAGAAGCTCTACCCCTACGGCGGATGCAGCCAGCAAGACCAGCAGCAGCCCCGCCCAGGGCAGGGCGGGACCTTGAAATCGTTTCGCTGCCCAGCCGCCCTTCAAGAGTCTCACGCTTGCCTCCGCTGTAGGATCTCCGCGCGGTCCACGGCCTCGATGAGCGCCTGTTGGGCCGTATCAGGCTGTGGATGTTGTTGCAGCCATTCATCCAGGAGCTGCTTTATCTGCGGGACGATATCCCGGCGATCGACTGCCCTCAGTTGAATCTGCTGCAGCTCCTCTATCAGTACAGGAGCGCATATCCTGAGCGTCTGCAGGGCATCCTCTTCGGGGTTCTGCAGGATCTGGGTCAGGTTGTCGATCAGGTTCTGGGTCAGCGAATTCAGAGCTCTCATTCGTCCTGGCACTCCACTGCCGGTTGGTCTGGGAAAACAATGGGGAAGGGTGGCAGGCCGCGCACCTTGTCGAGATCCGCTGCGACCTGCAAGGCCGCCTCGAGCTCGTCGCAGCCGGTGGCTTGCATGATGTTGTAGCGCTGGTTCTTTTCTTCGTTTTCGGTCATGGCCAGGGCCAGGTAGAGACTCGGGGGAACCACACGGACGAGGTATTCCTTGCCCTTGGCCAGGAGCACGCCCTCGGTGAACTTGCCGCTTTCCTTGCGGGCCGAGAGCATCATCGACTTCTGCGCCGGCGACAGCTCGCGGAACCTGGAGATCTTCTCTACTTCGTCGGGGGGCATGTTCAGGCACAACCACCACTCGATCATGTTCAGCATCGGAGCCCCGGAGGCTGGGATGTCGTCGATGTTCTGGGTGGCGAGCCAGAACCAGGCGCCCAATTTCCGCCACATCTTGGTGATCTTCATGGCGTAGGGCAGCAGCAGCGGGTGCTTGGTGATGATGTGCCCCTCATCGGTGATCTTGACGATTGGCCGGCCCTTGAACTGGTCGCGCTCGGCGATGTTGTTCACGGTGTTCAGCAGCGAGATGTAGGCGATCCCGAGCTGGGCGGCGTAGCCTTCGCGCGCGTAGGTCGCGAAATCCACCACGGTAAGGTCGGCCTCAGGCCAGGGCGTGCCTTCGCGATTGAACATCTCGCCGTCGGCGCCCATGCAGAACATCTGCATGGCTTCCGCCATTTCGGCCAGCCGTGCGCGCCGTTCTGGCGCGGTGCCATCGCTCCTGGAGGCCTCGTAGAGCGCATCGCGCACGTCTTGGGTCAGTACCGTGCGGTTCGCGGCGGCGCAGGTCCTGGCCGCCGCCAGGATCGCCTGGCGGACGGCGCTGCGATCGGCACGGGTCAGGCGCGCATCTTCCTTCTCTTCGCCACCGGTAATCATCAGGCGGGCGACGATCTCCATCTCGCCCAGGATGTCTCGCTGGTCGTCCTCGAGGTCGGCCTTGCTGCCCTGGACCGAGTCCGAGGCCTCGATGTCTTCGGCGTCCAGGACCTTCACTTGGTCGGGGCTCTCGACCAGCTTGATGGCGTCCGCGAACGGCGCCAGGCTGACGCCGGAGCCCGGGGCGAGGCGCACCCGGTGGACAGAGAGGCCAAACCGCTTGGCGAAGTCGGCCAGCAGGCCGAAGCTGTTGCCCGCTTCCGCGATGAACATCCGCGGCAGGTACATGGCGAGCATCTGGCAGATGAGGTTGGTCAGGGACGCCGACTTGCCGGAGCCAGTTGGCCCGAAGATGAAGCCGTGGGCATTCATCTGCCGGTCCAGCTTGTTGAACGGGTCGAAGGTCAACGGCGCGCCGCCACGGTTGAACAGCGTGAAGCCAGGGTGTCCGGTACCGGTGGTGCGCCCCCAGATGGGCGACAGGTTGGCGATGTGCTGAGCGAACATCATCTGGGTGTACCACTCCAGGGCTCGCTTCTCGTTTGGATCGAAGTTTGAGGGGAGCCAGCGCAGGTAGCTGTTCAGCGGTCCGACTTCGTTCTGCGGTTCGACCGGCACCAGGCCGGCGCCGAGCAGTACGTTGCTCAGGGTGATGCAGCGTTCCTCCAACTGGGTATGGTCGCGGCCGCGCACGAACAGAGCGATCGCTCCGCGATAGAGCTTGTGCTCCCGGCCGATCAGGCGTCGAACGGTGGCCACGTCCTCGCGGGTGTGGATCGATGCCTGGGTGTCACCAACGGCCTTTTTCGAGAGCTGCTGTAGATGCCCTTCCAGCATGTCCTGCGGCGTCACGACCATGGTGATGCACAGCAGCGTGTCCTCGGGCATTCGATCGAACAGGGCGTTGAGGCCATCGCCTTTGAGCGTCTCGCCGGTGAAGTGGCCTGTCAGCGGCGCTTTGTTCAACTGGTCGACCACAATCACTCGGTGCGGCATGGCATCGAAGAGCCATACGCCCTGGGTGGCATCGGAAACAGGCTGCCGATAGAACAGGTTCTGGGAGAAGTCAGTGCCGTCGGCCAGTGGCAATTCATCCTGCAGGATCGGTTCGTCCGGACGGCATACCAGTTCGTAGAAGCGACGTAGGTCCGCCTCGGCCTGGCCGAGGTGATCCGGGTGCGGGTTGAACCAGCGGATCAACCAGTTCCTGATCTCCTGTCCGCCCATGCGCGAAGCGACGATGCCGGCGTTCGCCAGGCCGCCTTGGATACGCTCGCAGATGGATTTCAGGTACGCCGCCGGGTCCTGTCCGCGAATCTGCGCATCCTCCTTGCGGATCCGGCGGTAGACGACCATCCGCACGCGGCGCTGTTGTCCTCGCCAGGGCAGCTTGCTGACGGCGGTGTCGACGAACAGTCCGCCCGGCTTCGAAATGCCCTCCAGGTGATGCTTCATGAGCGCCAGGTACATCTCGCTGAAGGCCGATCCTCGCGCTCGAGGATGGACGTACTGCCTCAACTGCTCCTGGAAATTGTCCCAGCTGATCTCGTCCTGGGCGTAGAACTGGACGATCCAGGGCGAGGTTTCGTGCTCGTCGAAGGAGTTCTGCAGGGCATCTTTCAATGCGTCCCGGGCGTTCTGCATCCAATTGGGATCGCGGCCCTCGGTGCCCAAAGGTACCAGCTCGAAGAAGACGGCACGCGAACGCCCATCTTCCAGGAGCATCACCTGTTCGTCGGGCAGGTACTCGGCCCAGGGCAGCAGGTCGACGAACGATGGGTCGTGATCGTAGAGGCGTGAAGCTTGAGCCTGCGTGGCGCCATTCTTGCTCCCGGTGTTGGGCAGAGGAATACCCATGGCAGCCAGTCGCGCCAGATAGCGCTCAGTCGCTTCCTCCGCGGCCGCTACGTCCAGCGCTCCTGAATCTTCGGGAGTGACTGCCGGTACCGACTGAGGCTGTGTGCGACCGCGCAGAAGGGTTTGAAAAAGGCCCATCAGTAGTCCTCCGTGCGCTCGCCCGGCATGGCGTACTGGACTCGCTGGTAGAAGGGGAACACGGTGGTGTAGCCCGGGACCGGGGCGGGATCGCTGCCGGCCAGGTGCGGGAACACATACAAGACCAGGTCGGGATTGGGCAATCGTTTGAACTGGCTGTGGATCTCGTTGCTGGCCGTGCGGGTGTAGTCGGCCTGGTCATTCGCGGAGGCAGCCTGCTGCGGATCGATTGGGCGCCGCAGCGTTTGCCTGGCATCGAGGAGCAGCCGGCCACGGCTGTTGCCTATCGAGCTGGTCGCACCTCGCTCCCAGACGTCGAGCATGTTGGCCTCGCCGTGGGGCAGCATCTCCTCCTTGCTGGTGGAGCACGCTGCCAGAACCAGCGTGCAGGCCAGGCCGGCGCAAAGACGAAGAAGGAGGTTAGTCCAGGTCTGCTGTTGCATGAGCGGCTCCAGAGCTGTAATCGACCTTGCGGCCCTTGAGTTCGTAGTCGATCGCAAGTTGCTGATCGAGATGCACGGCGACGCGCGCGCCCGGTTGCACGTAGACGGCGGCGAAGGCCTCCCCGTACAACTTGTTCATCCACTGCCGGATGTCGCTGACGCCGCCGGAGAGGATGCTGTTGAGGGCCGAGTTGCTGTTGGTTCCGGTCGTCCCGAAGCTGGTGCCGTTGCCGCTGAAGACGGTACTGGTGTTGTTCTCGTCGGCGTCCAGGAGCTTGGCGATGCCGGCCCCGGCTGCCGTGAGTAGGCTCTGATTGCCCAGGTACTCCTTGGCATTGGATCGGCGATCACCGGCGATGCAGGGGATGCCGTAGGGGTCGCTGATCCAGCCGAGACCGCCCTGGATGGTTTTCTGGTCGGCGCTGGCGGTCTGGTTGTTGTTGCTCTGGTTGTCATTCACCTCCTCGGCCGGCGCCGGGAAGGTGCGCACGGTCCCGTCGTTGAACACGAACGTGAGGCTGCGGATCTGCCCACGCACGCAGGAGAGTGTCCAGTCGCCCGAGGCGGTCCCGCTGGCTACCGCGCCAGCCACGTCCGGCAGCTCGATGCCGTTGGCGGTGAGATTGTCCGGGCCGATGAGGATTTTGAACGGGTAAGGATCATTGACCGTCCCGTCGACCGGCACACGACCGATCAGCGCGGACATGGCCACCGATCCCATGAGCGTCGAGTTCTGCGGCAGCGTGTAGGTCTTGCGGACGAGCTTGCGGTTTTCCAGGTCGGATCGCTGTTGGCCGACGGGGTGCAGCCCGTCATCGATCCGCTCCAGCGCGTTCTGTCCGCGATCGACCGCATTGCCGAAGGAGGTCGGGAAGCTGAATCCGCTCGGTTGGGTGGTGGAGCCGGCGGCCAGCGGCTGGCCATTGGCATCGACCGCGCGGGCGTCCTGGGGCTCGATCCAGACGATATCCGATGAAGACGAGCCCGCTCCCTGAAAGTGCTGGCCATCCTCTGGTCGCACGCCGAACCCGACGGGCAGGTCGGTGTCACCGGCCTCGGGAATGTGGGTTAGGTTCTCGAGCCGTTTCTGTACCTGGTCCAGGATCGTCTGGCTACGGTTTTCCTGCTGTTGCTGCAGTTCCTGGGCGGTGTTGTTGAGCTTCTGCTCTATGTTCTGATCGATGTTGCGCAGGCGGCCCTGCAGGTTCTCATTGGCGGCTTTGAGCGAGTCATTCTCCTGGATCACCTTGCTGATCTGGTCCTTGAGCTGCCGGCTTTCCGCCACGATGGTGCGTAGTGTGTCGGCGGGCGTGTCGCCGTCGATGCCCAGGGTTGCCGCTTCTTCCGACGTTACCGTCGGGGTTGCGGCACCTTGTGACTGCGCGCTTTCCTTTTTGCCCATCATGCTCACGCCGATCAGGATGGCGCCAATCACGACGGGGATGACCAGCAATTTCAGGAGGGGATTACCGGTCAGCGCCACGACGGCCTCCTTTGGGATCGATCTGGCTGATGGAGGAGGGCAGGAGCGCGTCAGCAAGGCCGCGGCCGCGCGTCACCAGATACACGGTAGTGGTGTCGGAAGCGTCGCCCCGGGGGCCCAAGTACGGGTGCTGGAAGGTCGCGGCGACGAAATTGCCCATCAGGTCCCTGGGATCCAGGGCCAGGTGCTGGGCGCTGGCGTTCTGCAGCTTCACCGCCGTGATGTAGTAGTCGTCCAGCCGCCAGGCGCCCAAGGCGGTAGCCGTGATGGGTAGGCTGGGGAGCAGGGTGGTCAGGTCGAGCTGTCGCTTGACGCGCACCTGACCGACGCCATCCACCGGTTCCACCGTGCGAAGCGGGGCATAGAGCATCTGCGCCGCATAGCGCGTCAGAACCACGGGGACGGGCGTTTCGCGCGGCACGGCCTTCGGTGCTTCTGCCTGCTCGGTCTGTTTCGCTGCTGCCGATGGCTGGGCTTCCCGGGGCTGGCCATAGTGCGGAGCCACGGGCTCGCCGGCGACGATCCTGACCGGCTCGCGCGGCTGTTGGTCGGCCGCAGCCTCGGTGGCGGCGATATCGATGAGCATCTGCTCGCCATTGGTCGCGTCCTGCAGGCGCAGGCGCGCTGGAGGAATCGGCTCGTTGGCGAGCAGGTAGAGTGCGCCGCCGGTACTCTGGACGCGCAGCTTGCCCTGCAGATCCCGAGGAACGCCAACTCGCACGTTTCTGTCGACAAAGACAATGCGTTCCTGGCCGACCGTCAATGGAATGGCCAACGGAATGCGCTCCCAGCGCAGAATCTCCACCGCGTGGGCCAGTGTGGGTAGGGCAAGCATTAGCAAGAGCGAGCCTGTCGACTTCCGGATCATAGACCTCCCTCCCGCTTGGTGGGGGCGGCCGGCTCCTCAAGCTCGATACGTTGAGGCGTGTCGGAGTAGCAGTCCCACTGCAGGCCGAAGGGATTAGTCTCCGGGTCGACGTCGGCGCGGATAACGTGCAACGGGTAGCGGGCCAGCGCCCGCTTGATCTTCTCGCCGGCGTAATACTCCGTGCTGTCCATGTCCAGGTTGACGGTCCAGTCATTGATCGAGTGCTGGATCACGCGGCCATTGCTCTCGCCAATGCCTCGACCGGGGATTTCCGAGGTGGTGCGCTCGCGTCCCCTGAGCTCGCCGGCGTTACGACGAAACTCGAAGTCTTTCTCCAGGAAGACTTTGCAGGAGGGAGTGAGGTAGGCGGCGTAGCGGAACAGGTTTCCCTTGTAGTCCACCTCGCCGTCCTTGGGCCAACGTTGCACCTGCTGGAAGATGTAGAGACCGAATGCATAGACACTCTCTGGCGGAATGTCCCACCACAACCGGGTGCTTCCTGAGCGCAAGTCGGGCGGAATGTGGATCCAGAGGTCCTTGCGGGCTTCCCAGACGCAGTAGGCCAGCACAACGATGACCATGCACAGGAAGCCGGTGATGAACCGGAAGGTGTTGATGTGTGCCTGCTGTTGTGCAGTGTGTTTTCTGAAACTCATGGGGACTCCGTGCGTCGACTGGTCCAGGCGCCGGAGCGCGTCACCAGGTGACGATTGCCGAAGACGGGAAGGCGCAGCGAGAGGGCCAGCTCCACCTGGCGGTAGAACCAGGTGTCAGGCCGCCCCCGCTTCATCCGCCGCAGGACGCGGCTGCCGATACCCAGGCCGAGGGCGCCGACCAGCAGCGCGCCCAGTGGAATGCAGGCAGCGTTACCTGCGACCAAGGCAGCCGGGATGCCAAGAACGAACCCGGCTGCTCCGCTGGTGAAGACCGTGATCCACATTTCGTCTGCGGTCAGGCCGCCGATGACCACCGGTTGCCGGTTCAAACGGGTCGGTAGGAAGCTGAGGGTGCCATCCTGAAACAGATGTTCTTCGGGCATGGGAAGGCCCTTACATGATGGCGGTGGCTTTGGTGACGAGATAAATGATCAAGATCAGCAGGCCGACACCTACGGCCACGCCCGCTCCGAGATCCGACCACTTCTTCTTCCCGTCATGGATGGCGTGATAGGTGCCGTAGGTATGCCAAGCGACCCCCAGAAAGACAGCCGCGCAGATGAGCAGCGCGAGGAGCATCGCTCCGTCATAGCCGAAGTTCTGGATGGTTTGCATGATGCCCGATCCCTCCCCACGGCTAGGAGCCTCGGGTTTGGGGAGTGCAGCCAAAGCGACACCGGGGAGCGCCAAAGTGATGGCAGCCAGGCTCCGGTAGAGGGCGGACAGTTTCTGGATGGTGAATTTCAGCATGAGTGTCTCCGTATTGGTTAGCTGAGGAGGAAGAAAGAGGTGATGCCGAGGAGGACCAAGATCCGGATCGCGGAAGCGCCGGCGGTGGCGCTGTCGAGGTTGTTGGTGGCCCAGCCGCGCCAGGTGCTGTACATCGCCCAGGCGGACCACAGCAGAAGGAAGGTCATCGCTGCTCCAATGAACAGCCCCTCGCCGGCCGATGGGGGAAAGCCAGCGGCGGCCTGGAACGCTGATGTCTGGGCTCCGCTCATGCTCACGGCATCGGCCCTCCGCGCAGGGTGTAACTCCCAGATAGGTCGGAAGGGTCACGCGGTTGGGCGCGGCTGGGCGTCATGTAGTCCTGCAGGCCTTGGCGGATGCGCTGCAGGTCAGCGGCCAGGCGTGAGTAGTCGAAGTAGAAGCGCTGTCCGGGCTCATCGGCGCCCTGGGCACTGCGGCGGGCAGTGTCCTCGAGGGCGTTGAGCTGCCGGATCATCACCTCCAGGTTCGCCTGCTCGGAGGCGCTCGCTGCGAAAGCTCCCTGTGCGACCAGCGCACTGCAGGCCAAGACGGTCAGGCAGCTTCGGCGAAGGGATGGATGTGGAGTGTTCACGGCGAATCTCTTGCAGATCAGGGTGCGATCAGCTTGCCGATCGTCCTGATTCCATTCCGCAAGAAATACTCGACGCGGGTCCGGGGTATTTTTTTATGAGGTTGCGCGCTTGAAAAACAGTAGGTAGCTGACGGGCAGAGCGACGCCCCAAGCCCAGCCTTGGGCGTTTTGATTGCCGATCTCGGTTACGCCCCGCATGAGTGGCTGAACGCTCACCAGCTCCCAGCCTTCCTGACCCAGACGCACGACCTCGGCCCAGCGCAGAGGGTTGAGCAAGGCGTGGTCGTCGGGTTCCAAGGTGTCTTCTTTGTGTTTGAACATCGCGACGCCCTTGGTGAGGGTTTTGTAGGGGATGTCGATATTCTCAATGTGGTATTCGAAGGTCTGCTTCATGACGTGCTCCTAGAGCGGTTCGAGTAGAACCGCACGGTTTCAAGAGCAGGAGGAGGGCCTCAACCGAAAATACTAGGCTTAGCACCAGTGAATTTCTGGTGGTTGGCGGGTTTAGAGACACGTATGGACGTCTGGGTGTATATTTCATATATATTTCTAAGGGAGACGGCTGATGCTTAGAAACATCTCTATTGGAGTTTTGCTAGCCATGGCTGCTATGTTGGGCAGTTATGGGGTGGCTGCCGCTACATTACGATGCGGGTCGGCAATTGTTAGTGAGGGCGACTTGATTGATGATGTGCTTAGAAAGTGCGGCAACCCTGATAGCCGTAAAATTGAAGGGCCCGCAGTGGATGGTAGTGGCTATATAGTGCGGGGGGCTGCTACTGTCGAAAACTGGGTATACGGACCAAGGAATGGATGGTACCAGAAGCTTAGGTTTGTCGATGGAAGACTAGTTCAGATAAAAGGCAGTATGGACTAGGGTATAGCCGTGGATGGTGTGTTTTCATCCACGGTTATAAGTCTCATCCGGCAGATGATATAAGGGTAAGGATATTTGCGATTGGTAGGCCTTGTGCGTCGGAAATAAACACGGTTGTACTGGCGCCTGCACGAGAAACTATCTGTTGTAGGTTGTTCGGATTAGACATGCCGCCGTTGTAATTGGCTTGGAATTGCTTGCTGGAACTTGCTATGTCTAGAAGTTCAAGTAGGGTGCTTTGGTTGGCGGATTGTGCGGAGTTCATGCTGATTGATGTGTTCGATCCTGCCGCTCGGAGCGCCTGCTGGATGTTGTTTGAAGTGAGTTGGGCACCATTAAAGTTGGCGCTGAATTTTTTAGTGTTGCCCGCGATGTTGATGGCCTGTAAAAGGGTGGATATATTCGCCGCCTGAGCGGTGTTGACGCTGATATTGGTACCCGAGGCCGCAGCGCTGATCGCTTGCTGAAGATTGTCTGCTGTTAGTTGTGCACCATTGAAGTCGGCGCTAAACTTTTTCGTGTCTTTGGCAGAGTTGATGAGGGCTAGTAGGGTGCTTATATTAACCGCCTGTGCGGTATTGACGCTAATGGATGTTCGGGTTCCTGCGGCGTCTAAAGCTTGTTGAATGTTGTTTGAAGTAAGTTGAGCGCCATTGAACTCTGCGCTGAATATTTTTGTGTCACCTGCTGCATGAATAGTTTGAAGAAGGGCGGTTATATTTGCCGCTTGTGCGGTATTGACGCTTATGCTGGTGTTTGTTCCTGCCGCATTTACTGCTCTAAGTAGGTTGTCGCTGCTGAGTTGGGCTCCATTGAATTCTGCGCTAAAATTCTTTGAGTTGCCTGCTGTAGATATTGCGGAAAGAAGTGTGTTTATATTAATGGCTTGTGCGGCTATTGTGGATACTCTGGTTAGTGATCCTGCTGAATTTATGACTTGCTGAAGGTTGTTAGCAGTCAGCTCTGCGCCGTTGAAAGTTGTTGAGAGGTTTTTTGTGTTTTCTGCAGTGGTTGTTGCCTTGAGAAGAGTTTCTATATTTAATGCTTGCGCGTTGCTTATGCTGATGCTTGTATTCTTTCCTGCTTTTGATAGGGCCTCTAGCATGTTGCTTGGATTTAGAAGGCGTCCGTCGAAATCAAGGATAAGTTTCATCTCAATGCTCCGCTGTGACCTAACGTTAAAGTCTTGGTGTGAGTACTTCCTAGGCTGAATGAGTTGGCTACAAATCTCTTTGCCTTATGTCAATATCAGGCATTCGCTGTGACCAATATCATTTTTTGAGTCATTTTTTACAGCTAGCTATCTGCTCCTTCAGTTTTCTGTCGTCCACGTACCGCTGCATGATCGACAGCACCAGACTGTTGATGGCGAGGATCTTCATCGCGCGGGTCACTGCGACGTAGATCAGGTTCAACTCATCGTCGCGCTTGCCTGGGTCGGTGTCGGGGGCCAGCGGGTCCGCGTTGAAGTCGTCGTACAGGCAAACGAAATCCCATTCCAGCCCCTTGGCCTTGTGTGCGGTGGTCAGGGTGATTGTTGCGTCCAGCTCATCGTCAAGGGTCAGTGAGCGAAGCTCAAGGATCCGCGCAGGCAGATCAGGGTAGGTCGATATGATCTTGATCGAGCGAAGCATCTCACCGTCCTGGCTGATCTCGGCGATCTCCACGTACTGGGTGTAGTCGCGGTAGTCACGAAGCAGTTTCTTGTTCTGGACGTTTTGGCGTAGGCCTCGGCTGAATGCGTACAGATCCTCCAGGTCGCGCAGCGAGTAACTGTCGATACCGCCTACCCAGTGGAATTTGGGCTCCGGATGATTGCGGACCAGCTGCAGGGCATTCTCGATGACGCCGATAACGGTGCGGTGAATGAAAGTGCGGTGAGGAAGGTCCGGCGGGAGGGACTTTTTCACCAGCGTCTGCGGACCCAGTCCTTGAAGTTTCCGTGTCTCGCCCTTGTAGGAGAGGATGATGTTGGCCACGTGTGCGATCGCGGGGCCGAATCGCCAGCTCTGGGTCAGGTAGTGCTCCTCGGCGCCGGCCATCCAGTCGCTGTTTAGGGCATCTTCTGCGCCCCTGAACCGGTAGAGTTGCTGATGGGGATCGCCGACGATAGCCATTCTGATGCGCTGCCAATGGGCAATGTCCGCGATCACTGGGTTGATGTCCTGCCCCTCGTCCAGGAGCATGCAGTCGAAGCGCTGGCTCAAATCGGGCTTGCTCAGTTGATACAGCTTCAGGTAGCCGTCATGGGGCATCAGCATGCCGGTGTCCTGGAGATCGACCATGCGCCTCCAGACTACTCGCGCCATGTCCAGGCCCTGCTTGAGGAAGCGTTCCTGGGCACTGGTGAGGAACGCCTTGTCGCGGAAGCGCGGGAAGTGCGGTCGGCCGAGCTCTGCGTCGGCGCTAGCCATGTAGTTGTTCAGCGTGGCCAGCACGTCACGTACCAACTCCCAGTCTTGGGTATCGAGTCCGCGGGCGATATCGGTCAGACGCAGGTTCTTCGTCTTCTTGTGGGCGTACTGGATGCCATACACCGCATGAGCCAGGCTGTGGGCGGTCTTGCATACTACGTTGCGGGGGAATTTGCCCTTCGCGGCCTTTTCCACCGAGCTGTTGTAGCAGAGGTAGAGGATTCTCAGGGTAGGGTTCGCCTTGGCAAAGCCCACCAGGGTGGTGGTCTTGCCAGTGCCGGCGAAGGCTCGCACCAGGATCTTCGATGCCTTCGACTGGATGATCGGTGACTGTTCGTGAGTCCACTGCACGGCGGGTCTCCTACAGGTACTTTTTGAAGGTGGATGCTGTGATGCATACCGCTACGCCGAGCAGCGCGGCGCAGGGCAACAGGATGAGCAGGGGATTGATGCTGATGGGGATTGCCAGGTAGAGCGTCCAAGGGACGACCGCTAGCGGAATGATGCTGCCGCGCGCCTTGTGGTAGAGGTAGCTGGACTCCCGGCCGGCGCCGAACTTGCGCAGGTCCCGGCGCACCAGGCCGTCCACCAGGCCGGTGAACGCGGCCATCAGGAACAACGGGATCGTCATGACCAGGATCACCAGGCGCACGACGAATGTCAGCACCGTGTACAGCGCGGCCAGGCCGTAGTTCTGCAGCGTGGAGACACCCTGGGCGGTGAGATAGCGAACGTCCAGCGGGCTCCGTGGCCCGGCCTGCGCGATGGTAGTCATGTTGGTCATCCAGTCGACCATCCCGGTCTTCACGAACAACCAGTCATAAGCCAACTGGGCCAGCCAGGTGGCGGTTCGACCTGGCTCCTGCACGACGACGCTGTGTAGCAGCCCCTGCGACAGCCAACTGAGTTCGTACTCGAACATGGCCTGGGCATGCTTCCAGCCCGCGTCAGGCCAGAAGAAATACAGGCAAACCCACTCCACGATGATTGCGCCGATCAGCGACCCGAACATCACGCCGAGAAATTGGAAGGGCGTACTGATGATGGTGCCGACAAGGGTCTTCTGGCTCTCTTGTTGCTGCTCTGCACGTTGAGTGACTTCAGCCATCAGGCGGCATCCTCACCGGCGCCGAGGTGACGGAAATCGTCGACCAGGTCCTGGGGCAGACTATCCTGCAGGGCGGAGTATCCCGGCGCCTCCCACCACTCGCTGTTGGCGGCCTGGCCCTTGCGCATACCGGCAGCCAGCTCCTGCAGGCTTTTCGGCATCACCTCGTCGGGATCGACCGCTGGCAGCGGCATTCGGATCTTCCAGAGATTGCCGCCCTCGAGTAGCGCGAACGCTTGTCCTTTGGGCAGACCAACGATGTGGGCCGGCTCGAGCATTGGCACGCTGGTCATCTGCACCTGGTCGTGCGAGCTGGAAGTGAAGGCTGCCTTCTTGTTGTTGATCGCGTCGTTGGCGCCGCTCGCCGGCGTGCTGGTGTAGATCTGGACCTTGGGGAGCTGATTGGTAAGGAGTTCGGCCGTGGCGGTCTCGCGCACCCGCAGCATGAACAGGTTGTTGAAGTTGCCGATGATCTGACCGGCCTTCGCGCGGGAGCCGATCTTGGCCTCGATGTCGCTCATGGTCTGGGTATAGGCCGTCACCTGCACGCCGGCGCCGCCCGCTTTGTTGACCATGGGGATGAACTCGTCGCCAATCAGCTCGTTGAACTCGTCGGCATGCAGGTTGATGCGGACCTTGCCGCCAGCGAGCGAGCCGGGCAGGCCGTCATCGACACCATGCTTGTAGATGTGACCCGCTACCGAGACCAGGTCGCTGAACATGGAGTTGCCCACCGCGGCGGCGACCTCGGTATCCGATAGTGCGTCGAGGCCGACGTAGACCACGGCGCGTTTGCGGATGACCTGCATCCAGTCGAAGATCGGCCGCGGATCGTTGAGGTCCGCGTAGTTGGGCGAAAGAAGCTCCGAGATCCGCCCGGTAGTGAGTTTCTCCAGCAGCGGCAGCAGCGAGGCCACGATCTTGTCGAAGTAGGTCTTGTCGTAGCGCACGGCGCTCTTCAGGCCTTCCATGACCGGGTCGGCGATGCGTTTCTGTGTCAGGTACTGGTCGATGGCTACGACCCGCAGGGGCCGTCCTTTCATGTTGAACGGGATGTTCTTGTCGTTGAGCTTGCCCTCGATCTGGATGATGGTGTCCCAGGCCCTGGGATCGTGCTCGCTGATGTATTTCTGCGCATATTCGACGAACAACGCATCGATGTTCACGACGTGCCGGAGGATCTGCTGGTAGTCAGGCCGGATACCCAGCGCGTGCAGCGCGCGGGCGATGATGTTGACGAACCGCCAGGCGAACTCGCGGAACGCCGCGCTGTTGCCCTCGCCGGAGAGCTGGCCGGCGACGCGGGTGGCGACCTCAGAGATCCGACCGAACCGGCCGACGGCGTTGTAGCGTGCCGACAGGTCAGGATGACCGAGGTGGAACACGTAGAACTCGTCCAGGCGGCCGGCACGTTCGCATTCCACGTACATACGCTTCAGCAGATCAGCGTCGCCTTTCGGGTCGAAGACTATCACCACCTCGTAGTCCGGCTGCTCCTCTGCGCGCCGGCGCCGATAGCCGTGGTGAACCGTCTGGGTCCGCCGGCCCATCTTCACTCGCTGGCGTCGGCCCCGGTAGTGGGTGCGGCGAATATCCTGGGTGATGAACAGTTCCGCGAGTCGCGTCTTACCCACCCGCGTGGTGCCAAGCACCAGGGTGTGGCCGACGCGCTCGCCCAGTTGCAATCCCACGTCCTCCTCTCGCGGTTCGATGCCGTGGAGCCGAGGCAGACCGCCCACGGGTGGCAACGGCCGAGCGGGGTTCCAGGCCACGTCCCAGGCAGTGGCTTTGGCGACCAGCTTCAGGGGGAAGGGGGCAAACTCGAGCTGCTTCTCCAACCGGCGCGCGCGCTGGTAGAGCGGCGAGGGCTCGACGTAGGAGGCGAACTGGGGCAGGTAGGTATCTGCCAGGCGCTGCGTATGCTTCTGCGTCCAGCGAAATCCTTTACCGATGAACAGGTGTTCGTTGCTGACCGGCATCTCGGCGCTGGTCATCGTGTACTTCGGCAGTCGGCGAATGTTCCGCCGGTAGCGGAGCACCACGCCGGCCTGCTTCAGCCGCACGATACCCAGCCAGGCGAAGCACAGCGCGGCCACGATGCCGAACAGCGGAGTGAGGGCGAACGTCCACGGCGCGACGATGCAGAGCGCGGCCGCGGTGAAGCACACGGTGGTGGTGTAGAGCTCCACGGCAGGCCGCAAGAGCGCTTCCAGCGGGTACTGGCCAGCCATGGGTTACACCTTCAGGCTTGCCGGCGCCTGCAGGCGGCCCGATCGGCGGCCCTTGGCATGAAGTTCGAGCACCTGTTTCCTGGCTTGCTCTACCTCATCATCAGGCAGCATCTGCTCCAGCAGCTCGCAGAGGGTCGACTCGTCCTCTAAGGCCTTGGACGCCACCTCACCGCCGTAGCGTGAGATCAGGTCGAGCAACCCCTGGTACATGAGTTGGCGTGCCTGAGCGTCGCTCGGCTGCTTGATGACTAGGGTGATCAGGTGAGTAGTCATGAGGACTCCTACTGCTGGATGGCGGTGGATGTGATGAGGGCGGGGTAGTGCCGCAGCCCTAGCCGGTCGACCAGGTCGTCCGCCGGCGCCGGCAATATCTGAAGTCCTTTCCCCCAGGCCCGGATTTCCGTCAGGCGCGCTTCGCTGGCCACGTTCACTGCCAGGCCCACGGCTTGGAGGCCTCGGAGCTCGTCGACTCGTTCTTTCAGCCAGGTTCGAGACAGCGTGTCGTCGCCGACCAGGAACAGCGGTTGCAGGCCTGGAGCGTTGATGGCGCGCCCCTGGACCTGTCCTGGCGAAAGGCGGGCGGAGCGAACTGGAAACGCACCTGAGCCACGGATGCCCAGGTCGCCAGGTCCTGGTGCGGCAGCGGATGGCTGCGGATCCAGGCCCTGGTAGTAGGGGAGCGCCGAGGCGCCGCCGAGGTCTTCGACAACGATCAGCCCGGCGGCCCAGGCTTGAGTCGCGAGCACTGTGCAAAATGCCAGCGTGGCAAGGATCTTCTTCATGGATTGGTCACCAGTAGGTTGACGCCGAGGACTTGGCTAAGGTGGCGGGATACCGTCCTACGGTATTTGGCGGCAGGCGCGCCGCCGGCGGGGCGGTGGTAGCGGCCGGCAACTTGGATCCAGTCCACCGGTCTTCCCGGGGCGGATGCATACAGGGCGTCCCGCTGCTCGATCAGGATGTCGGAGGTGGCGTCCAGGTTCTTGTACGGATCTAGGGACTCGCAGGGGCTGGAGAAACGATGTCCGTTCCAGCCTATGTTGACCTGGCCGAGGCCGGAATCGACGCTCTTGGCCCCGTAGAGGTTGATTGCCGCGAGTAGCGCTGTGCAGGCGGTGGTGCGGGTTGCGTAGTAGTAGGATTTCCCGGCGAGGTTCAATGTCCAGGGCCAGGGAACGTATTCGCCGCGCAGCAGGACCTTGCTCTCGGTCAGCGCGACCGAGTAGAGCACCTCGGCCGGAACCCCTTTGGCCAGGGCGATCTGCTTGTACGCCGGCGGTGGATCCACGGCGGCCTGAGCGATGTTGACTAGGGCCAGCAGGGTGGCCAGTTGGAGGGCTCGAACTACAGACGTTGCCATCGGCCGTTCACCTCCTGTACCAGGGCGGGAAGGGCCCCGCCCAGTCCCAGGGCCATCCAGCGGCCCTCGTCATGATTGAGCGTGATCTGCTTGCTGCGAACCTTCTTCGGGTCGATGCCGGCGAGGATTGCCCAGTGCCGCACTCGCTCTGCGTCGTTCTGGCTACCGACGAAGTAGAGGTCGAACTCCTTTTCTGCATGTTGCAGGTCTCGGACCCGCTGGATGCAGGCGGTGCAGTTGTCCTGGACGAACAGGGCCAGGCGCCCGCTGCTCTGCAACGCTGGGCTCATGTTCGGCGCGCTCGACGGGTTGGCCGCGCTGTTTTCGGTGAGGCGGATCACCCCCTCGCCTGGATAGGCGCGGGCGAAGGCTTCGTCATATGCGCGCTGGTAGGCGAGTTCCTTCTCGACCCGGCGCCGTTCGGCCTGGACCTGTAGATCGGCATACCGCCGCCGTTCCTCTGCCGATCGCGCCTCGATGCCCAGCGCGGTCAGCGGGTCAATGCCAGGCGAGTACACGCCCCGGGGGCCTTGCATGAGCGTCTGGTAGCGGGTCCATTCCTGTTGGTTCAGTCCCCACTCCTGGGCCAGGTCGCTCTGAGATATCTGTTGTTTCAGCGTGCCGAGTTGGCTACCGGACAGCTGGCTGCTGGTCTCTCGGCTTGCCGCAGCCTCTTGGCCGACTGCGGGATAGCTCAGCAGCAGCACCAGGCCGGACAGGAGCGATACGGTTCTGATCATGGGCGGGGTCCTATGGTTGGATGCGAACGCTGCGCGAGGCGCCGGCGACGTCGAAGTGCGCGGTACCATCGTCAAGGTCGGTCAGTCGCCAGTTCGTGCCGGCGACGGCATCTCCCTGGCGAATGAGGTAGATCTGGCTGAGCTGGGTGGATCCCGGAGGTGCAACCGACAGAAACCGTTCGCCCCCGCGATACTCCACGCCAAGGATCGAGAAGGGAGGAGGCTCCATCGGTTTGGGTTTCGGCTTGGGCTTGGCGGGTATGGGGCGTTTTGGCGCTGGCACGATCAGCGGCGGCGCCTTGGCCTGCTTTTCTTGAAGCGTGCGGACAGAACCGTCCAGTGTCTCCACGGTTGCCTTGAGCACCAGGAGATCGCCGGCCGAGGCGGTGGTCTGAGCCAGGTTCTCGACGGCATCCTTGGCGAACGCCTGCGCGGCGTCAATGCGGTTGGACAACGCCTTCTGGCCTGAGCGGAAGTCCTCGTTGCTGACCAGGTGCTGTCCATCCACGGTGTCGAGGCGCTCGTCGACTCGATTCAAGCGAGCCAGGATCGCCTTTAGCGAGGTCTTTTCCGCGGCACTGTCCACGCCTGATCGGAGCTGAATGAGTTGGTACTGCTGGTAGCCCAGCAGGCCGGCCATTGCCGCCAGGCAGAGGCCAAGAATCATTGATGCAGGGGATGGGCGTTTCATGAGGGTCCTCGCACGAAGCTGGGGACAACCTCTCAAATGGACAACGTTGATGCAGTAGGAAATACTCGGTAGGAGGGGGAGGGATTTTCTTTCGGATTGCTGACCTGCCCCAGTTTTAGTACCTCTGCCTAGTTAGTAGGCTCTGGGGTTGAGATCAATTTTTCCTGCTTCAGTTGCTGCTGGTGAGTTCGCCAACTTGCAGCAAATTCTGCCGGGGTGAGATTGCCAATGGTGCTGTGCGGTCGGTGCTCGTTGTAATCCCACCGGCAGGCCGTGATCTGGACTCTCGCTTCGGCCTGCGAGTAGAACCAGTGCTCATTGAGGCATTCGTCCCAGAACTTGCCGTTAAATGACTCGATGAAGGCATTCTGCGTGGGCTTGCCAGGCTGAATCAGCTTCAGCTTGATGTCGCGCTGATACGCACACTGATCAAGCGCCTTGCCGGTGAATACGGGGCCTTGGTCCGTGCGGGTCGCCTGTGGGTAGCCGCGAACTGCATGCTCTGGACGCTTTTCAACCCCGTAGCCCGCATCCGTACAAACTACGTTCCGTCGCCGTGCAGCAATTTGTCGGCCGGAGTAACGTCCACAACGTTGCCCGCCGTACCCACTACGCTGTGCACCACCAGACGCGTCATCCACACCGATATGCGCCTTCATGCCGAAGTAGTACTGGTTACCCTTCTTGGTCTGGTGCATTTCTGGATCGAGCTTGCCATCCTTGTTCTTGGCTGAACTCGGCGTATGGATCAGCGTGGCATCGACAATGGCGCCCTCCCGCAGCGACAAGCCACGATCCCCCAGATAGCCATTGATCATCGCCAGAACTCCAGCCGTCAACTCGTGCTGCTCCAGCAGCCGGCGGAAGTTGAGGATGGTGGTTTCGTTCGGAATGCGCTCCAGGCTCAAGCCGGTGAACTGGCGCAAGATGGTTGTCTCATACAGGGCTTCCTCCATCGTCGGATCGCTGTAGCTGAACCAGTTCTGTATCAGGTGCACGTGCAGCATCGCCATCAACGGGTAAGCTGGGCGACCGCCTTCACCCTTCGGGTAGTGCGGCTGGATCAGGGCAACCAAACCCTTCTACAGCACCTCCTGATCTATCTCGATCGGGAACAGTTCCTTGCGGGTCTGCTTGCACTTGCCGGCGCACTCGGCGTCGGAGAAGGTCATCTGCTTCATTGGAATACGCGGGCAATGGGATCGGCGTATTTCACCAGATTCTGAGCGTACTGGAAGGCCTTCGTGAGAGGATTACTGCAAACTTTGATATTTCTGACAGAGGGATTCTACGAGAAAGTTAATATTTAACATGGTTTATATGTTTTTGATCTCTATTCTGGCTTTGTATTGATTTATATTGTTGTGATATCGCTGTGTAGATGTCTGGGGTGATACTTTTCTTGCGTGAGTGCTTGGTAAACGAGCAATTATTTAGTTTTATTGCACTTTGTTTTTCCTGTTTTTCGAGGTTGCTCTGTTTGATTTTTTAATCGGAATTCAGAATTCCATTTTTAATATTAATCTTAGGCCTCGTGCCGGCTATAGTTACCAGCGAGACTTCCAATTCTATAGGTGGAAAATGTCAACAGGAGTACGTTTGACCACTGCCGCCGGGGCTCCGGTGGTCGATAACCAGAACGTGCAGACCGCCGGTCCGCGTGGCCCGATGTTGCTGCAGGACGTGTGGTTCCTCGAGAAGCTCGCCCACTTCGATCGCGAAGTGATCCCCGAGCGCCGCATGCATGCGAAAGGCTCCGCGGCCTACGGCACCTTCACCGTCACCCATGACATCACCCCCTACACCCGGGCGAAGATCTTCTCCCAGGTCGGCAAGAAGACCGATATGTTCCTGCGCTTCTCCACCGTCGCCGGTGAGCGCGGCGCGGCGGATGCCGAGCGCGACATCCGCGGCTTCTCCATGCGTTTCTACACCGAGCAGGGCAACTGGGACCTGGTCGGCAACAACACCCCGGTGTTCTATCTGCGCGACCCGCTCAAGTTCCCCGATCTCAACCACGTGGTGAAGCGTGACCCGCGCACCAACCTGCGCAATGCGACCTTCAAGTGGGACTTTTTCTCTCACCTCCCCGAGTCGCTGCATCAGTTGACCATCGACTTCAGCGACCGCGGTCTGCCGAAGAGCTATCGGCACATCCATGGTTTCGGCAGCCATACCTTCAGCTTCATCAATGCGAACAACGAGCGCTTCTGGGTCAAGTTCCACTTCAAGACCCAACAGGGTATCGAGAACCTGACCAACGCCGAGGCTGCCGAAGTGATCGCCCAGGACCGCGAGAGTTCGCAGCGCGACTTGTACGAGAGCATCGAGAAAGGCGACTTCCCGCGCTGGAAGATGTACGTGCAGATCATGCCCGAGAAGGAAGCGGCCACCTATCGTTACAACCCGTTCGACTTGACCAAGGTCTGGCCCCACGGTGACTACCCGTTGATCGAAGTGGGCTTCTTCGAGCTGAACCGTAACCCGGACAACTACTTCGCCGAGGTCGAGCAGGCCGCTTTCACGCCGGCCAACGTGGTGCCCGGTATCGGTTTCTCTCCAGACAAGATGCTCCAGGGCCGTCTGTTTTCCTACGGCGATGCCCATCGCTACCGCCTGGGCGTCAACCACCACCAGATCCCGGTGAACGCCGCGCGTTGCCCGCACCAGGTCTACCACCGCGACGGCGGCATGCGGGTGGACGGTAATAATGCATTATTACGTGTCACCTACGAGCCTAACAGCTACAACCAGTGGCAGGAGCACCCGGATATCTCCGAGCCGCCGCTGAGCCTGGAGGGCGTGGCGGACCACTGGAGCCACCGGGTGGACGACGACTACTACAGCCAGCCGGCTGCGCTGTTCCATCTGTTCACCGACGAGCAGAAGCAGCGGTTGTTCGCCAACATCGCCGAAGACATTCGCGATGTCCCGGAACAGATCCAGCGGCGCCAGATCGGCCTGTTCCTTAAGGTCGATTCAGAGTACGGGAAAGGTGTTGCCGATGCGCTTAGTGTTAAAAGGAAGTAGTAGCGCTTAAAGTAATAATTTGTCTAATTTGATTTCTTGAAAAATTATCTATCTGATTTGAGAGAGTCATATGAAAATTATCATAAAGCAGCATGATAAAGAAAGGATGAGTCGTGAGTTTAAAGGGGCGGGAGTGGACCTTTGGGAGGTGTATCAGGGGGAGGTACTTGTTGGAGTATACCAAAGTGAAGACGAAGCGATAAAGTATAAGGAGTCCTTGGAAGAAAGAACGAAGGAAAGCTGAATGGTTATTGTAAATAATGTTTGGAGGGTGAAATAATTTTTTGCAAGCTGTCTTGCACCGTTGCTGCAGCCTGCCCCCGTTCGCAGCAACGGATTTTTATAATTTTATTTGTGTTGTACTGACAGGAAAAGTTTTGGCCTATTTGCTATTTAAGAAATTTATAAGCACATTTACTAGTTGCTCCGGTTGCTCCTCCGGAATCCAGTGGCCACTACGATCGATTACAATGGTTTTTACATTCTGGGCCAAAGGTTTCATGAGTTCACCCACATGGTTGCCCATTCCGTGTGAACCCCCAATACCCAGCACTGGCATCGGCAGTTTGGTTGATGCGTTTTCTTTGTTATTGATTGCGTCAACAGTGAACGCTCGATAATGTTCAAATCCACCTCGCAATCCTCCGGGAGTTTTCATGTTAGTAGAGTAGTGGGCTATATCCTCGTCTGTAATGGCTGATGCATCATAAGCAAGGTGCTGTATGAAATATCTCAAGAAAACTTCTTCATGCCCTGTTACTAATGATTCTGCAACACCTGGAGCTATAAAGAAGCCAAAGTGCCAAAGATGTGGAAAGCGAGCTGTATCTTGTAAGGCCTCTAGACCTAGGCCCGGGATCGCAGCCTCCATTACGACTAATTTTTTTACCTCGTTAGGATGCGAGGCTGCATACTCATACGCAACCATTAAACCGATATCGTGCCCGACGAGATATATTTTTTCAAAACCCAGTTGATGAATTAGTTCATGAATATCTTTGGCAACTGTTCTTTTGTCGTATCCACTGCTTGGTTTGTCTGAGTCACCGAAACCTCGCATGTCAGGAGCAATGACGGTGAAGTGAGAAGCTAAAGAAGGGATGACATGACGCCATTCTCTTCTACTTTGTGGCCAACCATGAAGCAATACCAGAGGTTCACCCGAGCCTGAAATACTGTAACGCAAACGCACTCCATTGACTATGGCACTATGCTGAGTTGGTTTAGTATTGTTTTTCATATACGTATCCTTAATATAAGGAGAATTTAGATGAAGTTGTTCTATGCACCTGGAACCTGCGCGGTTGCATGTTGGATTGCACTTGAATGGGTTGGAACTCAATATGATCTGATAAATGTCGATTACACCTCCAAAGAGTTTCAGCAAGTAAATCCTCTTATGTTGGTTCCGGCCTTGGATACAGGGGGAGGGCAAGTTTTGACACAGGCTAGTGCTATATTGACCTACATATCCGAGCAATATCCTTTAGCATCAATAGGGTGCGGTGATAGTGTAGAAGCTAGATCGAAGTTCAATGAGGTAATGTCTTTCTTGTCAAGTGACTTTCATCCATCTTTCTGGCCATTTTTTTCACCCCAGCGCTTTACAGTAAATGAATCCTCAGAAGCACTTGAAGACGTCGTTGGCGCCGCCCACGTAAGAATAAATCGAGTAATGACTCACCTTGACCAACTTGTTGGAGAAGAAGGATACCTGTACCTAGGACGACGATCAGTAGCAGATGCGTACGCATATGTCATGATTCGATGGACTGAAAGACTGCCGAAAAAATGGCGAGAGTACCCCAATATTGCTAGGTTCTATTCTCTAATGGAAAAAGACCCTATAGTCAAAAAGGTCATCCAGCTCTCCAACGCATGATCGCTTGATTACTTTCTGCATATCTCTGCTGTAGATGTCAATAGTGGTGGCATCCTCAGCAGATACTCGGTAGGTGTGCCGGTGCGGAACGCTAATAAACTGTGGGCAGTAGGAATACCTAGGTGTTGCACTGAGGCTAGAAGGCATGCGGTTTTCTGCTTTTTTTAGTCGGTAGCTAGGCAGGATTGATCCAGAAATGGAAAACTGTTATTCAAGATTAGGTCTTTATCTCGACTTCAAAACTGATTAAAGATTGCTAAAGCCTTATCGTGAAGGGATTTATATTTGTGGTATTAGTCAATATATATGTGGCTACGTTATTTAGGTGATGTTTACTATCCAGAAGTTTTGGTGAGGTTTAATTGAGATGGTTATGCCTATTACTCTTTCTGTTCAGCGTATGCGACATGGTGATGGATTTAATGCTTACATGCTACGCAATGCGCAAGGAGTGCTGGATCCTTTCCTTGGGGTTGATCACGCTTGGATGAGTGCGCCTACTTTCCCGCCTCACTCTCACTCCGGTTTTTCTGCTGTTTCGTATCTGTTTCTTGACTCAGAGACGAGCATTCACAATAGAGACTCGATTGGAACGGATAATACTATTAGAGCGGGCGGAGTGCATTGGACTACTGCCGGGGTAGGAGTGATTCATGAAGAGGTTCCTGCTGAGACCGATAAAACGGTACATTCATTGCAGATTTTTGTAGATTTAAGCATTGAGAAAAAAAATCTCGAGCCATATCCACTAATACTTGAGCCAGAAAATGTACCTGTAGTTCGATTTCCGGGAGTCGAAGTGCGTGTGCCCATAGGCAGTTTCTTCGATATGAAGTCACCTCTAACGCCGCCTACTGATGTGACGTTGCTTGATATTTTAATTGAAAAGGATAACGGACTTTCTGTGCCTGTTGAAGCGGGGAAAATAGCATTTGCTATTCCAATTTTTGGAAAGATTGAAATAGGTGGAGATTCTTATGAGTGCGAGGATCTTAAGATTCCCTTGTTTCCAGTAAGCCCAGAGCCATATATTGTTGAGATAAAATCGAGTAATGGACGCGCTGGAGTTGCAATGTTCGTTGGGAGTCCGCTTCATACAGCGTTGTAAAGTTTGACTTTATTAGAATTCTATTTTGATTTTGTTGGGTGTAGAACAGTGCCCAACTTTCGCTGAAGCCTAGCCTTCAGCTTATATTGAGGAGAAAGAATATGTCTTTTAAAAGATTTACGGCGGATAACGCTGTTATGCTTCTGATCGATCATCAGGTTGGTACTATGGGGTGGGCCAAATCTCTGCCATTCGAAGAGCTAAAACGTAATGCGTTGATGTTGGCTAAGGCTGCCGCCATACTCAAGATGCCTACTGTTCTGACTTCCAGCATGGAGGAGCATGCTCAAGGGCCATTGCTCTCGGAGTTGCAGGATATTTTACCGAAGGAGTTTGCCGCCCGTATAAAACGCGTTGGCATCGTGAATTCGATGGATGACGAAAACTTTGCCGCAGCGGTACGAGCCTCCGGTCGTCAAAATATAATAATTGCTGGTGTTACCAATGATGTCTGTACAGTGTATCCAGCACTAAGCCTTGTGCTTGAGGGCTATTCCGTACAAGTTGTTGCCGATGCCGGTGCCTCTCCAACTAGATTTGCCGATGATATGGCGCTCCGGCGTATGGAGAAAAATGGCGTAACTCTTACCAGCACTAACCAACTAATTGCAGAGCTTGCAGGGAATTGGGCTACTGCAGAGGGCGGGCAGCTTGCGCAGATTCTTCAAGACGCCTTGATGGCTTAACTTTATAAGCAAGGCTCAGTAAGCAGTGCTTCTGAGCCTTGCTTTTTTATATTTAGAATATAAGTGCTCTCTCAATGAAATTTGTTGCTGCTTTATCTTTGGGTTGGGTACAGCGGCCCCTTGCAAAGAAAGTGTTTAGTAAGACATCCTTTTAAATTTTAAATAAAAATAAATTTCCAGGGGGTGTTTCGTGCGCTTGCGTGTGTGCGTGGTAGTGATACTAAGCTCTTTTTTGTCGTCTGGTTGTGTTCCAAAGCACATAAGGCCGCAGTCTGAGGTTTTACGGGCAGAAGACTTCGGATTGAAAAAGACTAATGGCAAATTCTCGAGAACTATATGGCCAACGCTAGATTGGTGGAAAGTTTTTGGCGATAAACAGTTAAACCTATTAGTTCAGGAAGGAATAGCCAATAGTAGTGACTTACGGGCTGCAGAAGCGCGTATTCGTCAGGCTAATGCAATTGCTGGGTCAGTAGAGTCAGAGCTATGGCCGAGTTTAAATGGTACGGCAGAGTTTTCGCGTAGTCGCACCTCATTGTACGGTAGAGGTAATGGGGCTTGGAGCAAATTGTACGATGCGAAAATTAGTTCTTATTTTGAGCTGGATATCTGGGGGAAGAACCGCGCCGCTCTTAAAGCTGCAATTGGTCGATTAAAATCGAAAGAGATTGAACGATACGCTACGCAATTATCCTTGGCTCATTCAATCGTGCAGGCTTATATAAACCTAGATCAGCTATACAGCGAGCTTGCTATTCAACAGGAAATGCTTGAAACCTATAAGAGCTTGCTAGAATTGACTCGTCAGCGCTATTTTGCCGACTTGGATTCATTAGTAAGTGTTAAGCAAGCTCTGGCGGCTATTCCTGCTACCCGTGCAGAAATAGCGTCTTTGAGAGAGTCTCTGGAGTTGACTCGTAACCAGTTTGTAATGCTAGTTGGAAAAGGGCCTGATAGAGGGCTGCAAATAGAAGAGCCAAGTATAAACTATGCTGATATTACTATGGTTCCTGACAACCTGCCGGCGGAGTTGCTTGGGCACCGTCCGGATATAGTCGCTAACAGGTGGATGGTTGAGGCGAAAAGTTATGATGTGCGCGTTTCAAAAGCCGAGTATTATCCGAATATAAATTTATCATCTTTTATTGGAGTGCAGTCCCTTGGCTTTTCAAATCTGCATAAAAGAAATAGTTATGAGTTTTCAGTTGGACCAGCGCTTTCTTTACCGATTTTTGATGCGGGAAGGCTCGACTCTAACTTGGCTGATGCTATTTCTAGTTATGATCTGGCGGTGGAAAACTATAATGCAGGCTTGACCGGAGCTCTGCAGGATCTAGCGGATCAGATGACTTCTCTAAAGTGGCTGAAAGAGCGTCTGAAAGAGCGTCTGAAAGAGCGTCCGAAAGAGCAAGGAGAGGCACTGAAAACCTCCCAGGAAAGCGCTGATTTAGCATTGGCTCAGTACGGTGCAGGACTAGTAAGCTATTTGCAAGTTATCTCTACACAAAGTGTGGTGTTTAGTCAGAAGTTACTATTGTCTCAGCTGACATCTCGCGGTTTATCGCTTTATGCTCAATTAAACAGAGCACTGGGAGGTGGTTATTCTCCTGATAATCTGCCATTGGTTTCAGATATTTCTTCTAATCTCTTAGAGCCTAGAAATGAACGATAAGAGTTCTGCGTCACCTGCTTCGTCAAAGTTAGGGGGTATTGTAGCCCCTATTCAAGATGGTGGGAAAGGTATTTTGCTGGTTTCTATAGTCATTGTCTTTGTTTTGATAACATTATCTGTTTTTTGGTATTTCTATGAGTTAAATGTGGAAAGAACTGAAGATGCACAGGTAAATGGGAATGTCGTGCAAGTGACAGCTCAAATTGATGGTACAGTAATTGCGATTCATGCCGATGATACCGATCATGTTAAAGCCGGCACGCCCCTTGTACGACTAAATCCTGTAGATCAGGAGATCATTTATGAAAGAGCTCGTGCTGCGCTTGCTAAAGCTACGAGATCTGTGCGTTCACTGTACTTACAGGTCTCCGAAGCCAAAGCCGATCTAGTTCAAAGGCAAGCGGATGTCAAAAAAGCTAAAACTGATTTAGCCAGGCGCATGCGAATTGCGTCGGTGGGGGCTGTCTCTCGTGAGGAGATCAGCCATGCCGAAGACGCTCTTAAAAGCGCTCTTGCTGCTCAGGACTCAACTCAGCAGATTCTTTCTCAGCGTTTGGCTCAGGTGGATAATACGGTAATACGCTCACACCCTGATGTGGCCACTGCTGCGGCTAGCTTGCGGGAGGCTTATATCGCGAGAAAGCGGACTATTATTCCAGCACCCGTTGATGGGATGATAACTAAACGCAATGTTCAAGTCGGTCAGCATATCGGCGCCGGAGTTGCACTTATGTCGGTGGTTCCATTAGATAGTTTATGGGTTACGGCTAACTTTAAAGAGTCTCAACTGGAAGATATTCGCATCGGGCAGCCTGTTGAGCTAACAGCCGATATGTATGGTTCTGATGTTGTGTATCACGGAGAGGTTGTTGGCCTGGATGCAGGAACTGGTAGTGCGTTTTCACTATTCCCTGCCCAAAATGCAACAGGGAACTGGATTAAGGTTACACAGCGTGTTCCTGTGAAGATATCCCTGGATTCAAATGAGGTTGTGAGGAATCCTTTACGTGTAGGTTTGTCTATGCATGCAGTAGTCGATACTAGTAATGTTAGTGGGAAGGCTATTAGGACAGGTATTGTTTCAAAGTTCACCTATGATACACAGGTTTTTGATCATGAACTTAAGAATGCTAACGATGAGGTGGAAGAAATTATTCGAAGTAATGAAGGCTTTATGATGTCGCCGCCAAAATTCTGATGTGAGAAACTTAAATTGGCTATTAGTTATGCTTCTCTTTATCTAGCAGTATTGCTGCTGTCAACAATACAGTTTTTAGAGTCCAGTATGTTGGGTTTTGCCTCGACTCCTATTCGTGGAGAGATACAGGCTAGTCCGGAAGAGTATAGTTTTATTGCCGTCTTGTATGCTTGTTTTGCAGTTCTGTCCATTTCAAAGGTTCGATGGTTCATTGAGCGTATCGGATGGAGATATTATGTATTTTTTTCAATTATTTTGTATTTAGTTGGTGCGCTGGTCTGTAGCCTCAGTGACGAAAAAATAAGCTTCTCGATCGGGCGTGCCATTATGGCTTTGGGAGGAGGGACATTTATGACTATCGGGAGGCTCCTTGCAAATACGCTCCCAGGTCATTTACGTTTCAATGGAATTTGTTTTTTTGCAACAGGCGTCCTGCTTGGTACCATGGGCGGGCCTTGGCTAGCTGCGTTAACTGTTAGTGAAGGCCATTGGCAAGCGATGTTCTGGGCCCTGCTGCTATTGGCATGTATCGTTGCTTTGTTGACTATTATTTATGCTCCGAAAATGGAGCTTCCTAGAGAGACCTGGTCTAGTAGTAGTTTTTCTTTTGTTTTTTTGTTAGGGCTTTTTTCATTCTTTATACTCTATTTGCTGCAGCGCTCTTATTATGATTTTTATAATGAAGGAGTGATATTGGTATGTTTTGTTTTCTTGTTCCTTGGGGGCTTGATATCTATTTTTTATACTGAGCATCAGCGTGAAAGGCCGCTATTTCGGTTGAGGGATATTCTTACTAAACGTTATGTGGCTGGTGTTGGATTGTTTTGTGTGTGTTACCTCTTGATCGGTATGAATAATTATGTACAACCTCAGTATCTGTCGACTGGCTTAAAATATTACTGGGAGTCTATAGGTGTGTTTCAGGCTGTAGCTTTGTTATGTACACTGGTGATTTGGATGCCAGTGATGCGTTTTTTATTACCCAAGTATCCTTCCCCTGTAAAGTATTGGGTGTTTGCATTCGGCTCTCTTGCGGTATATGCGTGGATCTTTTGTTCCTTTTCACCAGTGGTTGATGTGTGGGCTCATATCGTACCGGCTCTAGTGTTGAGTGGATTTTTTATTAGCGCGGGGATGGGGACTACGGCAATGCAAACCTTTAGGGAATTTGGTGGCAATGAACAATTATTTGCGCATGCTTATCAGTTGAAAAATATGTTAGGGCAGATTGTACAGGCTATAGGGACGGCTGCTGCAACTATATTCATGCAGTGGCGGCAGACGGTTCAGTATGGGAACTTGAACATAAATATGGTCACCGGTGATCCTTTGTATAGCAGGAGTATAGAGGAGATGTCAAAGTATATTTCCCTTACGTATGGCAGCAAGCAGTCCGACGCGCTGGCAATATTTCAACAGTCTCAAGAGTTAAGTCGACAAGCTGTTTTTTTGGCCGGAGTTGAATACTACTGGTTGATTTTTTGGGTTTCCATGATTGTTTTGTTGGTCTCAGTGGTTCAGCGAGTTTTTAGGTAAGAGCTTTATGGTTCTTATGAAATAGCTACTTGTGGGGGTTAATGGTTTGTGATCCGTTGTTTTTGGGAGATATATATCCTGTGTCTAATATTCTGAGTTTTCATTTTCCTTTGCTGTACTTCTCTATAATTAGGCCAAAGCTATTGGGGGCCTATGTTTAGCTTATAAAGCTGTCGCCTTGTCGCCGTTGTGTGCTGGTAGTTGTGATATCCTAGTATGTATGATATTGGAGTAGGTGTTCTATTGCTTTCACGTGGATTAAAGAACAGCCTGTTGGTGTTCGAGTTGATTGGTTCATGATCTTCCTTCTGCAATAGTGATGGTTTATTTTGTTTTTGAGGATTTTCTTCTAGTTTTATTTGTGCTTAATGCCTTTTAATCAAGGCTGAGGGACTGTATGTTAAGACTCGATGATATGGAAATTTTCGTAGAGGTTGTTCGGCAGAATAGTCTTCGAAAAGCGGCGGAAAAACTAAAAATACCAGTTTCTACATTGTCAAGAAGATTGTCAGTTTTAGAGAAAGAGATAGGCGTTCGACTAATTCGGAGAACTACTAGAACCTTAGAGGTTACAGAGCTTGGGAACGCATACTATCAACGATGCAAACCAATAGTAGATGAGGCACGTGTAGCAAATCAAAGTTTGAGTGATATGGCTTCGGCGCCGTCTGGCCTGCTTCGAGTTTCAATGCCGGTAGATTTTTCCATAGCATATATAATGCCATTGGTCATTAAGTACTCGGAAATTTATCCAGATATTGATTTTGAGTTTGATCTCACTCCTCGTCAAGTAGATTTGACGAGAGAGCCTCTGGATGTGGCGATAAGGCTAGGAGAGCAACAAAGCTCTAGTTTGATAGCTAGGCATTTGATTACGATTCCTCGCTATTTATATGCATCTCCTGAATATTTGAAGGTCAATGGTTATCCATCCTCCCCTTCTGAACTACATTCTCATAAATGTTTGATAATGAATACGCCGCAGGAGAGAAAATACTGGAGCTTACTAGGTAAAGATGAAGAAGCGGAAGTTGAACTAAAGGGACGGTTTCTTATGAATAGCATAGGCATGTTAAAAAATTTAGCTATAATGGGGGAGGGAATTGCAATGATTGCTCCAGGAGTGGTCAGAAAAGAAGCATCCGATGGTGAACTGGTTAGGGTTTTGCCAGAATGGAGTGGTAAACCACTATCCGTATACGCATTAACCGAAAACAGATTGAGTCCAGTTAAAATATCAAGTTTCATAGATTTTCTGTATGATGGTCTTAGAAACGAGAAGGATTGATTCTTTACTTTGCTCTGAATTTTTAGTCTGACTGATCTTGTCGTAATTCTCTTCTGGCTTTTGTTTGTTTTTAGATAAGTTCCGGATAATTGGTTTTTGTTTTAGAGGGCTTTAGATTTTTATCTTATTGTCTGTTGTTGATTTGTTTTTTGAGAATTCAACTAAGTTTTTCAGCAGAAGCGTGTGCCAAGGGGAGCGGCTATGACAGTTGAACTGTAACCCATGTGTCTAATCCTGCACTGTAAGGGCCTCTGTGAAGTGCTGGGTGATGACGGATAGATCCAGCAACCTGAAAACTCCTGTTCTGGCGTCCCGCTGAGATGGAATTTCAGACAGTTGCACTGGATACCCACGTACAAGCCTGGCCGATGACATAGCGAGCTTGCAGGCTTTCGCCGTCGGCGAGACGGATGGCCACACCCTCGGGAAGGAACTCGAATCCTTCGATGCGCGTGTGGTGGCGGGCGTTCGCGCCGTGCTGGAGCGCGAGCAGCAAGGCGTAGAAGTCGATGTCCTGGCGATACAGGTGGGCCTCCGGAGCGTCCAGCGGAGGGGCGACGACATGCTCGGCAGCGCTGTCCACGCCGGCAGCGTGCCAGGCGAAGCTGAATGCCAGCTTGATCCCGCAGGCTGACGATCCGATGTGCCGGACGATCTGCTCAGGATTGGGGATGAAGGCCAGTTCGGGGATCCCGAAGCGTTGCGCGAGGAGGCGCAGGAGCAGGCCGCTCTCGGGGGGGCATGGCCTCGCCGATGGAGAATCGCGGATGTTGACCGGCATCCAGGATGAGAGTTTTCAGACCGTGCTTCGCCAGAATCGCTGCCGAAATCGAGCCTGCGATACCGCTGCCAATGATGACGATGTCGTACGTACGACTCATGAACTAACCCGGTTTGTCGTGGTGGATCTGGAAAGTGTCGTGGTGCGTGCCGCGGATGTTAGAAGGAGCCGGCCAATCGAGCTGGCGTCTGCTGGAACCGCAGGTCCCAGTAGAGCGTCTCGCCGATTGCGCTCTTTAGCTCGCTGAGAAACAGCGAGATCTTCGCCGGTACCACCGAACCCTGCGGTCGCCGTAGATGCCCCCCTGCGCTTGCTCCGGCAGAGCGTGTCGTTCGAGAAAGGTCACCAGCCTACCGCTGACCACTTCTTCGTGGACCAGCCAGGTCGGCGCATGAATGATCCCCAAGCCTTGCAAGGCTCCTTCCACCAGGAGCTCGGCACTGTTCACGGACAGGCGGCTGACCGGCGAGATCCTGATTCGCCTGGTACTGTCGGCGCTGCTGAACTGCCAGCTCAACGAGGCGTTGCTGCAGCCGTTGTGTTGCAGGCAGATGTGCCGTTCGAGTTCTTCCGGGGTGCGTGGCAGACCGTGCTTCAGCAGGTATTCCGGGCTGGCGCAGAGCACCCGGAGTAGCCCCGCCAGCTTCGAGCAGATCAGGCTGCTGTCCGGCAGGATGCCGAGACGGATGCAGAGATCGAGTTTTTCCCCGACGGGATCGACAAACCTGTCGTTCAGGGAGAAATCCAGTTTGAGGCCGGGATTCTTTTTCAGCAGTGTGCTGAGCAGTGGTGCGATATGTCGCCGGTCGAACGCGACCGGTGCCGAGACTCTCAACGTACCTACGGCCGAAGAGGTGTGTTCCTTTATTTCATTTCTGGCTTGGTTTCTGCTGCCTGGGGGGAGGCGCTTTGCTCTTCGGGATCACGCCATCGTGCTCCTGTGGGAGCTGCTGCCCAATGCTGCAAGGCCGAATCCACTCCCCCCGGCGAACGGTAGGCGTCGATATGGTAGTAGCTTTGGCCCAGCACCACGGCAGCGACCTCTCGCTTGAACTCGGCGGAAAACGTACGTCATTGCTTGCTCATCAGACACCTCTCTCTCGGCGAGGATTCTTGCCTAAATCGGTATCCGGCATCAGTGGACCACTACAAGCCCCACCACTGTTCAGGAGCGTGAAGTACAAGCATCAGTAGCATTTCCAAAGGTAGGGTAAGGAGGTTAACGACAAGGCGTAGCCGGTGGAATTAATTTATGGCCGGGCAGGGCGGTCAAATAAAGGCTGCGTCTTCAGGTGCTCGATTTCCCTTACCAACTCGTTTAGCAGGCTGGGTAGCGGCGATTTCTCTAAGTCTTCGAGTTCACGACGGAGTCTGTACCAGCTTTCGTCCAGCGTTGTGGTAGGCATCAACGCCGCGTCGAGTTGACCGGCCAGCCAGTCTGCGTACCGTTCCAGGCAGGCGGCGGCCTGTTCGCAGAACTCCAGCAAGGCCAGGCGTAATTCCGGTTTCAACCGGGCATGAGCGAGTTCCGTCTGTAGGCTATCACTGGTCAGGACGATCACCCTGATCGCTGCAAGAATCTCCTGTAGGCGCAGTGTTAGCACCTCCTGCTGGCCTTCGCCAGACTGCCAACTGGGCTCAAGGATTACTCGCGCGAGCATGTCCTGGCTGTCGTTCAGTTCGCTCCAGAGTTGTGGGTCCGTGGTGGCGCTGTTGGTGCGTCCGCGTCGCAGCGAGGTGGCTACCGCGCGCGACAACCGAGCCAGGCGTTGGCGCAGGGCTTCTCCCTCCGCCTCTGGCCAGAGCAGAACATGGATGACCCAGGAAATGCCCGCGCCCAGCAGGATGCCCAGCAGGCGGTCGCGGATTTCCGTCAGGTCGGTGCTCGGCGAGAAGCCTTCCATCAGGGCCAGGGCGAAGGTGAACATGATCTGCGTGCCAGCGTAGCTGATCCGCTCCGATCCGGCCGAGACCCAGGAAGCTAGCGCGATTACTGGCAGGACCATACCCAACAGGCCGATGATGTCATCGAGGTGCGGCACCACCCAGAGCATCATGGCCAATGCGAGACTACCGCCAAGCAAGGCTCCGACCACCCGCAGCAGACTACGCTGGCCGGTGGCGCCGAGGCTGGGCTGGGCGACGATCAGGCAGGTCAGCATGATGGTATGCGCGCCCTGCCAGTCGCTGGCGGTATAGAACAGGTAGCAGAGCAGGGCGGCGAGCAGGGTCTTCAGGGAGAACTGGATATAGGCCGGGTTGTCGAAGGCGTCGCCGACCATCAACGGCGGGGTGCTGCTGGCCTTCAGCTTCGGGCTGGCGTTGTCGTGTTCGCATAGGGCCAGCAGGACCAGGCGCATTTCCTGGCAGGCGCTCGGCAGTGCACGGGTGTCGAGCTGTGCCAGCTCGTTGGGGAAGCGCGGGGCTTGTGCGTTTTCCGTGGCGATCCGTAGGGTATGGATGGCCTGCTGCAACACCAGTAGAGCCGGTGATGCGCTGGGTGTTTCCTGCAATTGCCGGGCGAGCAGGAGCAGGCGGGAGATTGCGCCGACGCGGGCCAGGTGAGCGCCCTGCTCGGCGCGGAAGCGCGGGTCGCGCATGCTGGCGAAGCGCAGCAACTGCTGAGAGGCCAGGAGGCTACGCTGGAGATCGAGCGGGGCCATGCGCGCAGCCGGTGTGGCGGTGTCTGGCAGCAGGCTGGCGGCGATTATCTGCAATTGCCCCAGCAGGTGCGTGCGCAGTTGTTTCTGCGGCTCCAGTGGAAGGAACAGGGTATTGATCAGCAGGGTCAGCATGATCGCATAGTTCACCGCGACCCAGACCCAGAGCAACTGGCGCAGGACGATTTCACCTTGGTCGGTGAGATCGGCGAAGCTCTGCGAGTAGATGACCACTATGCCGATGACGAAGAACACCGTGCCGATCCGCGTGGTGCGCATCAGGAAGGTGCTGCAGAAGAACAGCAGGGAGGCGCCGAGGATGCGTAGCATAGGGTGGTCGTAGGTGAACTTCAGCAGCAGGATCGACAGGCCGATGGCCAGCGTCGAGCCGACGACGAACAGGCTGCCGATCAGGCGCGTGACCACCACGTTGGTCTGCGTGACGTAGAAGACGACGATCAACGATAGCGCTAGGAAGGGGATCTGCAAGGCCATCGAGACGAGGATTACCAAGGCGCAGCCGAGCAGGCTGCGCAGCATCAGGTTGAGCCGGCCTGGGTAGGAGCGCAGCTCGCCCGCGAGGAAGTCGCGCAGGCGCGCGATGCCCGAATCAGCGGGGCTGCGCATGGGAGGTAGGGGCCGCCGCGGTGGGTTCCTGGGCGTCATCGGGACGCAGGATCGCCACCGCCGACGCGCCTATCCGGAATAGCTCGGGGTCGGTGGCACTAACCGCGATCTTCACCGGGAAGCGCTGCGACACCCGCACCCAGTTGATGCTCCGCTGCACCTGTGGCAGACCCCCGACGACGGTTCCACCATCGTCGGGCGTGACTCCGTAGCTGATGGAGTCGACCCGGCCGCGAAAATGCCTGCCGGTATCGCTGAGCAGATAGAGCGTGGCCGGTGTTCCGGCGCGGATGTCTTTGAGGTCGGTTTCGCGGAAGTTGGCGATGACGTACCAGTGGCACGCATCGATCAGAGTGAACACCGGCTTGTAGGCCGAGGCGAACTGGCCGACGGTGGTGCGCAGGGCCGCCACGCGGCCATCGAACGGCGCGCGGACCTCGGTGAACTCCAGGTTCAGTTCGGCGATGGCGATCTGCGCCTCAATCTCGGCACGTTGTGCCACCAGCGCGTCGACCCCGCTTACCGCCGCCGCCGCGCGTTGGGCCTGGAGCCGAGCGCTATTCAGTTCGGCGCCGGTGGAGCGTTGCGCGGTGCGCGCCTGGTCTACCGACTCTGCCGAGACGTAGCCGCCGGGCAGCAGCTTTTCCAGGCGCCGCAGGGTGTCGCCGGCCTGCTTGGCCTGGGCGCGGGCGCGCTCCACTGCGGCGACCGCAGAGGCGGCTTCGTATTCCTGGGCGTTGACCGAGCGCTGGGTCAGCTCGATCTGCCGGTCCAGGGTGATCAGGCTGGCCCTGGCCTGGGCCAGCGCATCCCGGTAGGGGCGCGGGTCGATGCGCAGGAGCAGGTCGCCCTGCCTGACCAACTGGTTGTCGCGCACCGGCAGTTCGATGATCCGCCCGTTGACCTCGGGCACGACATCGATGGTATCGGCGTAGACGTAGGCATCGTCGGTGCTTGGCGCCGTTTCCAGACGATGGATCACATAGCCGAGCATGACCAGGCAGATGAGAGTGAGCAGCAACACGGGCAGTCGGCTACGCCGGGCAGGAACTGTCTGGGTCATGGGCGAAAAGTCTTAGCGATGGAAAAAGACGAGCCATAGCGACATGGCGAGCAGGGTAGTGAGGAGTGGATAGCTCAGCGCCAGCGGCTCCAGCCGTCGGTGCCTGTCGGATCTGCTCAGGAGCGCGTGGATGAGCGCTATGCCGACGACGCCGCCGATGATGCAGAACAGCCAGTCTGGAAAGGCCGCGCCAAAGAGCACGAGCGAGGGAGACATCGAACAACCGCCGAGCAGGATACTGGCCAGCAACAGTGCCTGCCTGGGTCGAGTGGGAATTGGCATGCACGCTACCTGGGGCTACGGAATTCGGGCGATAGGGTCGGCAGACCACGAGAAAGTCGGTGGTGCATATGCTATTGCGGATTGGCGCTGTTGGGTATTGTGAATAACTACAAGTTTATTTTTGGTTTTTCACAATGAAAGTTGCGGTAAGCCTTCTGCTATTCTTTGCTGCGCCGACTACTGGTTTATTGTCTTTTCGTATTCTTAGTTGCTTCTTCATATGTCGAGGAAAAAGTGATCGCTTCGATTCCTACGATGAGTGATCGATTGAGAGCGATCACTGCGAAACTTGCCGAAGACCCTCAGCGGATAAGCGGACGGGTTCATTCTGAACTGCTGGACATGGAGGGTTACCGGGACCTCTCCGCAGAGGCCCGTGAAAGCGTCGACGAGTTCCTGGTCTGCTCCGTGGAACTCTGGTGCGAAGCCCTGCTCAGTGGCGCCGGCCTGTCCGCCGAGGCGCGCGAGGTTTTTGCCGGCTACGGGCGGCGCCGGGCACACCAGGGAGTGCCCCTCCAATCGCTGATGCGTGCATTCAGCATCGGCATTCGCGAGATCTGGCAGGGCTATCTGGAACTGGCCGGGGACAGCGAGGAATTGGGCAGGGAACTGCTGTTCGAGGTGTCCCGCTACATGTTTTGCTACTTCGACGAGGTCGCCGAAGAAACCGTCCAGGCCTATCTGGACGAACAGATCAGGAAGGTGCGCTGGCGCGAATACTTGGGCCAGCGGCTGTACTACATCCTGTTGCATACGCCGGAGGACGAGACGGGCTTCCGCGAAGTGCTGGTTGCCCTCGGTCTCGACCCGAGCATGCCACGCGTAGCGCTCGCGCTGGACGTCAGCATCGACGCGGAGAAACTGCGGAGTCGCGAGGAAGAGATCGAGCGCCTGCTCCTACAGGTCTCGCGTGCCTTCAGGGTGGCGACGGCGGACCTCGTGCGCACCTGGTACCGTGAGCGCCTGATCGTCTGGCTGCCCTGCGCCCACGGCGAAGCCATCAGCCAGGCCGACCAGCGCCTGGCCCGGGGCGTGGCGGCGTTGCTCGCCTCGCAGGCGGAGATCTACCAGGCTGGGCTGGGGATCATGAACCACGGCGCGCGGGGCTGGGCCCGTTCGATGGAGGAGGCGCTGAAGGCGCTGGATTTCTTTTCCGGCGAACGCGCCGAGCGAGCAGTCAGGCGCTACTCGAACATCCTGGTCGAGGATGGCATCCGTGGCAGCGAGAATGCGCTGCGCTACCTGGTGTCGCTGCTCGAACAACTGGGCAACGAGCCCGACCTGCTGCTGACCCTGGAAACCTACCTGAACCTGGGACGCCGTCGCGGCCATACGGCGAAACGCTTGGGCATCCATCCTAACACCCTGGATTATCGCTTAGGACGAGTCGAGGAATTACTTGGAGCGCGCTTGGCTGATGCCGACTGGGTCAACAGGCTGGATATCGCCTTGAGGTTGCGTCGGTATTCATCTGGGCGGAGTGGTGTGTGAGTGGGCCATTGGAGCGGCCTGTGTTTGGTTGACTTGTTCCCCGGTTTCAGTGTCAAGTCAAACTTATTGAGGAGAAATTGCCTTGTGAGGTTGTTTGAGTTGGCGGGATTTATGGTTTGGATTTTACTGCGTTTGTTTTAATTTTGACTTTCAATATGTAAAGTTTCTTGTTGTATGTCCAGGTTCCATATTGTTCTAGGTGAGTCTGTCTTTGATGATTGCCTAAGAAGGATTTATGATTTTTTGCGCTTTTCTTTACATGAATTTGCGCAAGACCTGTTTCTCTCCTTCCCCCCGCGTAGAAGCAGGTTTTTTTATTTTCTGGTGGCTCGATTAAAAGTGTATTTGGTGTGAGAGCTGGGGCCGTAGAGCGGTGCGTGCTCGACCCCGGCAGCGTGATCGACCTCAAGACTACCGCGATGGGAGATTCACGTTGGCATTCGTTGGTTATACCGATGAGCAAGATGTGGCAGTTTTGGAGTTGACCCATGACTGGGATCAAGATAGCTATGTTCTTGGCGATGGTTATGGGCATGTTGCCAATCGGAGTCGATGATGCAGCAGCGACCTGCGCAGAAGTTAAAGTACTGGGCTATAAAGTAATTCGTGAAACGGGTGCTATGAAGTATGGGTGTAGCATTATCGCATTTCTTGAGGGCCCAGACGGTTACAAGGTAGAGTTAATCCAGAAAGGTACTCAGTTTGGCTGATCGAGTAGGAGAAGATATTGTTTCGGTGGAACACTTTGCTCACTGCAAAGGCAGTTCTAGATGAGTAAAAATGAAGCTAAAACGGCCACCCGGAGGTGGCCTATGAGTTCATGCTGCAATAAGTTGTCGTGCCAACGCCATCTCCACCGAATCCCCATCCTGGTTCAACGAGTCGAGACCTGACTCGGGAACGTCTCCCGACGTGCTCTGAGCCACAGCGATCTTCTTGGCCATCAGCTGTAAGCAGGTGATCTGCGAGCTGCCGGCGTAGCCGAAGAACACCACCCGCACCGGGTGCTTCTGCCCGATCCTCCACGACCGCCGCGCGGCCTGCTGCAAGGTGTACACGTTGTACCCCGTCTGCAGGAACGCGATGGTCGGGAAGTCCAGCAGGTCCAGCCCGGTCTTCACCAGCTCCGGGTTGGTGATCAGCACATCGATGCCGCGATCGACCTGGTCGAGGATCCAATCCTCGCGTCGAGCGGTATCGACCGAAGCACGTAGCACTGCCACCTTCAGCCCGGATTGCTCGAGCACTTTCTTCAGCCTGGACGTGGTGTCGCGCGTCCCGCTGTAGACCGTGTAGGTCAGGACCTTGCGGCCCTTCGCTTTCTCCTCGAGGCAGAGGTCCACCAGCGCCTGCTCCTTGGGCATCAACTGCTCGTCGCCGAAGATCGCTGGCACGAAGGCCAGGGTGTCCCGGCTTCGCGGATGCTTGACGATCTCCGGTCGGAAACAGCAGTCCGGCCAAGCCAGCAGCACGTTGAGGACCACGCCCAGGAGCGTGGTATCTCGTCGCGCCAGAGCCTGGCGGAGCTCCGCTGTCAGCGTGGCCGCCAGGCGCTGATAGGCCGAGGCCTGCTCAGGCGCCATCGGCACGTCGACGAACTCCTCCTGGTAGTCGGGCAGTACGTTGCCACCGATATCCTTGAGCTTCAGGAACACGGTGAACGGCAATACGAAGCGGTGTATGCCCTTCGGGCCGAAGCCGGGAGCCTTCACCGTGCGTACCGAGAGCTTCTTGCCCCGGGCTGTCTTGTGCGAGTCACCGTCGCGTTCGGTGTAGATGTCCTTGAGCACTCCGTGGTCGCGCATGAACGACATGGCTGCTGGAGCCATGCTGCCGCGCGCGTTGGGCCGGTAGCCGTCCTCGATCATGCGCTGGGTGAGGATGCGGAACAGGAGGTAGAACAGGTCGTCGGCGTAGCCGCCCATGAGCGTTCCGGTCAACAGCACCGTTTTCCGTGCCTTGGCTGCGAGAACGCCCATGGCCTGGCCCTGAGCCGAGCCGCTGTTCTTGTACTCATGTCCCTCATCTACCACCAGCAGGTCGAAGTAGCCGTTGGGAAGCTGCCTTTTTATGAACTCAGTCGGTTGGTAGCCGCCTTCACCGAAGCCGAACTCGATGTTCGCCATCGATCGCTCCATGCGTTTGGCCTGCCGATCGCTGAAGACGAAGTTGCCCTTGGCGTCCATCAGGTTGATGAACTCCGAGACGTTGTCCACCAACATCGTGGCCAGGAAGTCCTCGCCGAAGTCGTTCAGCAGGCGCTCCGCCCTGACCGGGCCGATGGTTGGAATCCGACACATCGACGTGAGGATCGTTGCGCGCCGGTTGCCGCCGTTGGGCTTGCCTGGCCGGATCAGCGTCCAGAGCGCCCCACGACAGGAGGAACAGGTACGTCGACGGTCACCACGCTCGAACTCCTCCACCGTGACCAGGTTGCCTTCCAGGTCCTCGAGGACCTGCCCGCAATCCGGGCACGCAGCGAGCAACTGGCCGCCGGCGGCGCGTTTCTTCCAGCAGGCGAGCCGCCAGTGGAAGCCCATCCGCATCCGCACGCGGCCGAGGATGAAGAACTCCTGGCGTCCGTCGTAGGCGTCGCCCATCTGATCTCGCAGCTTGAGCAGCTTGAGTAGAGTATCTGGGCCATTGAGTACCCAGACTCGGGCGGCTGGGATGGTCTCCAGGATCTCGCGGCGCCACTTGTAGACCAGGTGCGGCGGAGAGATGACCAGGGTCCGGCGATAGCCGGCCGCGTGCATGACCGCTGCGACAGCGATGGCCATCATGGTTTTCCCGGTGCCCATCTCGGCGTTGATGATTCCGGCCTGCTCGTTACGGTCCAGCAACAGGGCGGTGATGGCCTGGACGACCTCGGCCTGGGCCGCGAAGGGCTTGCGCTTGAGTCGGTCCATCACCAACTGGCGGTGAGCGTTGTCGGAGCCGGTATAGACCGGGGGGTTGGAGCGATTGAGCGACTCCAGGAGCTCGTCGCCGAACTCGTCGATGAAGTCGGTCAGGTTGATGTTCAGGGGGGAGGCGGCCAGGGCGGCCGGTTGGGTCAGAGCGTTCATGTGCATCTCCTGCAGGTGAAGAACGGAGCAGGGCGTGCACGGTCCCCTTCGGGTATCGGCGTACCCTGCAGGGTGGAGTGGTAGGAATCGCCGCGGGGGCGAGGTCAGTAATCGCTAGGGAGCAAAAGCGTGGTTGAGCTGCGGTCTGCCTCAGTGATGATCCAGAGCCTGGATTCGTCGCCGGCGTCGATGTCGTAGGACGACAGCAGCCGATCGCCGAACTTCAGGGCTCTCTGGTTGGTGTTCCAGTCTTCCTGGTCCAGCGTCCCCCAGTCTCCCGCCAGATGGCGTTTCAGCAAAGGCGCTGGGTTGAGTTGACCGGTTTCCACCAGGTGGCTCACGGCTGCGGTCATTACGACCCGGCCAGGGCTGATCAGCAGCGGTGCGGGTGCGGGGGCCGGCTCAGGTTGGGGCTCTTCAGCTTCTTCCGTGGTCGCGGCCGAGGAGCTGATGGTCAGCACGCGGCCCTGATTGGCCGAGGAGGGTGTCATTTCCCATGCCCGGATGACCGGGATGAAACGGTCGGTGAGGATCCTCACCTCGGTGATGTTGCCGTCGTCGTCCTCAGTGAATTCGGTCTTGCAGACCTTGTCCTTGTAGGTGTCACCCTTCACGACCAGGATCCGGCCCGACTTCGATCGCACGACGCCAGATATCGCGCCGGCGGCCAGGGCCAGGTGCCAGCGAGACAGCTCGCGGACTGGTGGGCGCGGCTGCAGCCCCGCTTGCGCGAAGTGCAGGTTGAAGTCAGGCCAGAGACCTCGCAGCCGCTGGATTTCACCGGCGAACTGCTCCGGCTCCAGGGTTACTCGGTAGAAGTGCTCCAGCTCGCTGGTGGCCGGCAGAACCACGTAGGGTTCCCACGGCCAAGCCGCTGGAATTTCCTCGGCCTTTTCCTGGCCCGCGCCGATCGCCTGCAGGCGAGACCTCACCTGATTGGCGTCCGCCCGGGCCAGGTCTTGCCGACGGACCCGGATGCCGAAGATCACCACCTGCTTGAAGGTAGGATCCGCGGCTGCGTAGATGCGCAGGCCGGTGAAGTGGTTGCTCAACCAGCCAGTCAGCTCATCGTCCAAGACGTAGTGAGGAACAATCAGAACCATGACGCCGCCGTACTGCAGCAACGGCAGGCAGCGCTGGTAGAACGCTTTCTCCAGACGCCGGCGGCCGCTGCCCTGGTACTGCGACGCACCGGAGTGGTCCGCCACCAGGTCGCCATAAGGCGGGTTGAGCCAGAGCAGTCCGAACGACTGCCTGCTGATCATGGTGTCGAAAAGGTCACTGTGCAGCACTCGGTCAAGCAATCCTCGGGCATGGTCGGCGCGTTCGCGGTCGTACTCGACAGCGAGGGCTTGGACCTGATCGCGGCCGAGGGTGTGTGCTGCCTCAGCCAGGGCAACACCCTCACCGGCGCAGGGGTCACAGATCCTCATCCTGCCCGACGGGGCAGGAGTGAGGGCCTGCAGAGCGCGTTCGAGGGTGACCTCATCGGTAGGGAAGTAGCCGTTGCGTGCAAAGTTGCGCGCCAAGCGCGGGAACATGAGGGCCATGGGGCCTCCTTGAGTCTGAGAGGGATGGCTCAGGCTTGCGCCTGAGCATCGGTGGTAAGAATGCTTTCGCGGATCAGCTCACCGAGGGTGGGCTCGAGCACGTCGACCCGCAGGGCGAGTCGCCAGGCGCAGACGTTGCCGATCGTCCCTGGTAGGGCGGTCAACATCTGGTGCTGGGTGAGGATCTCCATCACAGGCTCGCGCCAGTGCTGCAGGAGGGGGAGCGGACAGGTTTCCATCACCAGCGGCCAGAGCCTCTGGTGTGGATCCTCATCGCGCTGCAGGAGTGCGAAGGCGAGGTGATTGCCTTGACCTGCTCCCCAACTTCAGTACCACGCTGAACTTAGTAGAGTCCGTTTTCCAAGCAGGAGACGGCAGTGCAGAAGCGTTCTTCTCGACTTCCTCAAGCGGGTCGAGGCCAGTGTACCGACCGAGCTGCACGCCCAACTGGTGGAACTGGCCCAGGAGCATCGACGCTGTGGCTAACGCCGCCTGCACATCCTGCTGTGGCGTGCAGGTCAACCACAAGCGGATTTACCGGCTGTACCGAGCCGCCGGCTTGATGGTGAGGCGGCGGAGGATCGTGGTGGCGCGGTTTCGCGGCTACCCGCAGGCGATCCGCACCGACCAGGGCCCCGAGTTCACCGGCAAGGCGCTTGATCAGTGGGCCTGTCAGCGTGACATCAAGTTGAAGCTGATTCAGCCTGGCCAGCCCACGCAGAGCGCCTTCATCGAGTCATTCAACGGCAAGTTCCGGGGCGAATGCCTCAATGAGCACTGCTCGCTGGTCGAAGCCAGAATCCGTATCGCGGCTTGGCGGGATTACAACGAGCACCGACCACACAGCGCCATTGGCAATCTCTCCCCGGCAGAGTTTGCTGCGAAGTGGCGAACCAACCAGCAGCAGCTGAAGCGGGAAAAGTTGATATCAACCCCATAGCCTACTAACTAGGCAGCGGTACTAAAACTGGGGGCAGGCCAGTCCGAACTGATAAAAAAACGTCCGAAACTGGCAAAACCTTATGGCCGGTTTTCCTAATATTTGCTCCGAACCCTCGGTATTTCAAGGAGCGAACATGCATATCCAATCGTTGGGGGCTACTGCCTCCTCGCTGAATCAGGAGCCTGTCGAAACCCCGTCGCAGGCAGCGCATAAGTCCGCCAGCTTGCGTCAGGAACCTTCAGGGCAAGGTCTCGGGGTTGCCCTAAAGAGCACGCCGGGAATACTTTCCGGGAAGTTGCCGGAAAGCGTTAGTGACGTGCGTTTCAGCAGTCCCCAAGGGCAAGGGGAGTCCCGTACTCTGACTGACTCGGCAGGGCCGCGGCAGATCACTCTGCGCCAGTTTGAGAACGGAGTCACCGAGCTACAGCTCAGTCGGCCACCATTGACCAGTCTGGTCCTAAGCGGCGGTGGTGCCAAAGGTGCGGCATACCCGGGAGCAATGCTGGCGCTAGAAGAGAAAGGCATGCTCGATGGCATCCGCAGCATGTCCGGTTCGTCCGCTGGCGGCATCACCGCCGCCCTTTTGGCCTCAGGTATGAGCCCGGCGGCGTTCAAGACCCTTTCCGACAAGATGGATCTTATTTCGCTGCTCGATAGCTCGAACAAGAAGCTGAAGCTGTTCCAACACATTAGCAGCGAGATCGGCGCATCGCTGAAAAAGGGCTTGGGCAACAAGATCGGCGGCTTCTCTGAGTTGCTGCTCAATGTACTCCCACGCATAGATTCGCGGGCTGAGCCCCTAGAACGCCTATTGCGCGACGAGACACGCAAGGCCGTGCTCGGACAGATCGCTACGCATCCAGAGGTTGCACGCCAGCCGACCGTTGCCGCCATCGCCAGCAGATTGCAGTCCGGCTCCGGAGTCACCTTTGGCGATCTAGATCGGTTGAGTGCTTACATTCCCCAGATTAAGACGCTGAACATCACAGGTACGGCCATGTTCGAGGGGCGTCCGCAATTAGTGGTGTTCAATGCCAGCCACACACCGGATCTGGAGGTCGCCCAGGCGGCACATATCTCCGGTTCCTTCCCAGGAGTGTTCCAGAAGGTCAGCTTGAGTGATCAGCCGTACCAGGCCGGCGTAGAGTGGACAGAATTCCAGGATGGCGGGGTGATGATTAACGTGCCGGTCCCTGAGATGATCGACAAGAATTTTGACAGCGGGCCACTGCGGCGCAACGACAACCTGATCCTTGAGTTCGAGGGCGAAGCTGGGGAGGTAGCGCCCGACCGAGGTACTAGGGGCGGCGCGCTCAAGGGCTGGGTCGTCGGGGTGCCTGCCCTGCAGGCGCGCGAAATGCTGCAGCTCGAGGGCCTGGAGGAATTGCGCGAGCAAACCGTTGTGGTGCCGTTGAAGAGCGAGCGCGGTGATTTCAGTGGCATGCTCGGTGGCACCTTGAACTTCACCATGCTGGACGAGATCAAGGCGCATCTTCAGGAGCGCCTCCAGGAGCGAGTCGGTGAACATCTGGAGAAACGTCTTCAGGCTTCAGAGCGTCATACCTTCGCTTCTCTCGACGAGGCGCTGCTGGCACTTGATGACAGTATGCTCACCAGTGTTGCTCAACAGAACCCGGAGATCACAGACGGGGCGGTGGCTTTTCGCCAGAAGGCGCGGGATGCGTTCACCGAGCTGACTGTCGCTATCGTTAGCGCCAATGGCTTGGCGGGTAGGCTCAAGTTGGACGAGGCTATGCGCTCCGCTCTTCAGCGACTCGATGCGCTGGCAGATACTCCGGAACGCCTAGCATGGTTGGCAGCTGAGTTGAACCATGCTGATAACGTTGATCATCAGCAGTTACTCGATGCCATGCGCGGGCAGACGGTGCAGTCGCCGGTGCTCGCCGCTGCGTTAGCAGAGGCGCAGCGCCGCAAAGTGGCGGTTATTGCCGAGAACATTCGTAAGGAAGTTATCTTCCCCTCTCTGTATCGCCCTGGCCAGCCGGATTCCAACGTAGCTCTGTTACGTCGGGCGGAGGAGCAGCTACGGCATGCCACCAGTCCGGCGGAAATCAATCAAGCGCTGAACGATATCGTCGACAACTACTCGGCACGAGGCTTCCTGCGTTTCGGCAAACCCTTGAGTTCGACTACCGTTGAGATGGCTAAGGCTTGGCGGAATAAGGAGTTCACATGATTGATACATGGCTGGCACAGTGGGGCTTGAGACTTCCCTCGAGCAACGATGCCACGTTGCGGCTGCAACCGGCAGAGGGACCGGAACTGGTTATGGAGCGCCTCGAGGGCGGTTGGCTTTTCGTCGTCGAGTTGGGACTTGTGCCTTCAGGGTTACCGCTGGGTGTGATCTTGCAATTGTTACAAGTGAACTCTCCATTCTCATCCTTGGCACCGGTGAAACTTGCGGCGGACGATGCCGGTAGACTTGTGCTCTGGGCTGAGGCACGTGATGGCGTTGACGATGTGGATGCACTGAACCGCTTGCACGATAGGCTGCGGGAAGGACATTCACGATTAGTGCCATTGCTAGAGCCCACGGGTGAGTTGGTTCCAGCTCAGATACAAACCAGCGCGTTAGTGTTCGTTTGAACGCAAGGGGAAGGAGCGATACTGCCAATAAAATCCGCAGTTGGTAATTTCTCTAATAGATGGGCCACCCGAAGGTGGCCTATCTGTTCATGCTGCAATGAGTTGTCGTGCCAACACCATTTCTACCGAGCCCCATCCTGGTTCAACGAGCCGAGGCCCTCGAGGTGGGCTTTTCTGTTTCTGGAGTCCGGATATCTGATCCACAGCGCGCCAGAACGAGCGGCTGGTTTCGTGCTTTCGCCAGTTATATCGGCACTGGCCCACATTCGTGTGCCTGCCAGTCTGTTTCCATGCAGCCTGGTGAACAGGTGCATGGCTATCCGAGGATTTGTCAGTGGGCCTGGACTTTCATAGAGTGAAGCTCCTTTCCTCGCGACTGGATTAGTGACGCGATGCCGACCCCGGTTTTCATAAAAAGAACGGTACTGTTTGGCGACTGTGATCCCGAAGGGATCGTCTATACGCCACGTTTTTCATACTTCGTGCTGGAAGCGGTGCAGGAGGCGCTCGGGGTCTGGCTGGGAGGGCCGGGGCTCAGAACCCTCCTGGGTTTCAGGATTCTTCCCCCGGCGAGAGCGTTCTCCCTGGAATTCCTGCATCCGGTCACCTGGGACGACGAACTCACGCTGCGAGTGGGTGTGTCGAACGTGGGGACGCATTCTTTCTCGTTTTCAGTCGAAGGACGTCTTTCGCCGGACGTGGTGGCGTTCACTGCGAGCCTGACGCAGGTCTGTGTCTCCCCGGATACCCGCGAAGTCATGGAGGTCCCCGCGCAGCTCCGCGCGCTCCTCGCATAGAGACACATTCTGGCTATTCGTCGCGGCGCTGGCTACGGCCGGCAGGACGCTGCGAGCGGCATGCCGCTGACCTGCTCCGTGGCGCTCCGGAGGAGGGCGGCAAGCCGCCTTCCTTCATTTCTACTCGTTGCCGAGCATCGCATCCAGATCGCGCATGGTCTGTTTCTTGGCCTGGACGCCCTGCAGTTCGACGAACATTGCCTGGACGGTCTGCACCATGCGCGCAATGGGCATCTTGCCCAGCGGCAACATCTGGTTGTTGTCGCGGATGGCCGGGGCGCAGACGAAGGCGAACGAGCGTTGCAGCCAATAATCGTATTTCTCCGGGTCGATCCAGCCGTCGACGGTTTTCACGTTGGTGATGACGTTGTCGATGCGGCGCATGGCGCGTGCGTTGTCGAAGCGGACGCTGCGCTCCTTGCACTTGAACTGGACCTCGTAGGCCGTCAGCGTCGGCATCGACCGGTCTTCGAATAGCTGGATGATCTGCGCCGACTGGATACCTTTGGGTTGCTGCAAGATGCCGGTGGCGTTGGCGACGAATACCTCGTTGTTGTAGCGTTCGCCCTTGCCGTAGACGATCCAGTAGTCGCCGGTGCTTTCGGCGACCGCAGTCGTTGCCGTGCAGATGAAGGCGAGCGGCAGCAGCCAGCGCCGAGCGTGAAGGAATGGTTTGCCCATGAGTTCGTCCTTGAATGTCTTGTTCCCGACCGCGGAGGGTCATCCAAGGGACGAATCATAGGTGCATCCCAAGGTGAGGGTCGACTAGCACGGATGAGCTATGGACGAAGCGGGGGGAACTCGCTCGGAGCTTGCACGTTCGGGATGGTCGGGCGGCTGGCGCTTCGGGTGCGCTCCGGCAAGCATTCGAACGAGAACGACGGGCTGGCTTTACTGCTCGGAAGGCACGCTGCACCGCTGTTGGCGGCGTCAAGCTGCCGGCGATGGGGGAGGGCGGCAGGCGCTCATCGGCTGGTCGGTCGATCTGCCGGGTGCGCCTGCTGGACGCCGTTGGGGTCAGGCCGTCTGCCGCGCGATGACTCCATGAGGTCTGCAGCCTAGTCGAAAAGCGCCTCTGGCGTTCCTGCGCGGATTCGCTGCCATAACGTCTGGATCTGCGAGGCCAGTACCCGGTGCTCGGAAAGCGGCGGCAAGGCGTCCACCGGAAAGTACTCGGCCGCCGACGTTTCGTCCGTTTGTTGCTGAAGCCTGCCACCGGTGACGTGGCAGAAGAAGAAAGCTTTCAACGCATGCGGCAGTTGGGGAGGGTGGGGATGCTTGTGCTTGTCCAGCAATGCCAACAGGCGTATCGCTCGGACTTCCAGTCCGCTCTCTTCCTGGGTTTCGCGAACTACCGCATCTGCCGGCGACTCGTTTACGTCGCACCAGCCGCCCGGTAGGGTCCAGCGACCATCCGAGGCCTCGCGGACCAGCAGGACCCGCTGTTGCGAGTCGAGGATCAACGCACGGACGTCCAGTTTCGGGGTCGGGTAGTGGCTGTCCAGGGCGATCCAGTTCTCGACCCGTTCGTACGCTACCCCCTGGTCGCTGGCGATGAATTCGGCGACGGCATGCTGGAGCGCGCGAAAGCGTCCGATGTCGAAGCGGTCCTTGGAAAAGGCGAGACCGGCCTGGGCGGTGGACAGTATCAATTCCAGAAGATGGGCAAGCGCCCTGGGATCGCTGACCGATGGCACCTTTCCTTCCGTTTTTTCGGCCTTCGGGTGGTCCGCGTCGTGCGAGCCGTCCAATGGTTGTGCCATAGATAGAACCCTCGCTGCTCGATGATCTGTAGAGCTGGTTTTCAACCAGGTGTTCCCTGCGTCTTCCTCGTATGCCTGTGCACGCCAATAGTGGTTCATCAAACCCTGGTTGCGACCGTCGCTTTCCAACACATGCGCGTAACCCAGGTTCGCGTGTCGCAGCGATGGCTCCACTGCCAGGTTCGCTTCGAACCGTCAGGCGGTCGCAACTGATGACGCCTCTTCGCACAGACTTACCGTAGGAGTTTCCCTCCCCGAAGCGAGCGGTCGGGCCGGCTGCGGTCGGCTGGCAAAGGTAGACTCCGTGCCGGCCATGAGCGTTTCCAGGGCCGTTTGGGGCCGTTCGATGAGGCGCAACAAGCGATGCTCCCCTGTTTGGACGGCAGAGGCGGAGGCAATTCCCTTATGCTGCTTGCGGATAACTGGCCCGGACGGCATATACGGCCTTGTCGTTCTACGGATGCCTGGAGTCCCGCAGGCGGGACAGCGCAATGCGCAGTGACCTTCCTTTAAGCATATCGATGGAGTCTGTATGAAAGCGCTTGGTTCGGAATCGCCGATGGAAAGTCTTTTCGACATTCGTTCGCTGGAGGCCATTACCGGCGGCGAGCCGGCTGCATTGCGGCGGTTGCTGGAAACTTTATTGGCCAGCAGTCGGGATGATCGTACTCGGTTGGCGGAATTGCTTGAACTCGCAGACCTGCAAGGAGTGGCCGAACTTGCGCACAGGATAAAAGGGGCTGCGAGGGTGGTGGGCAGCAGCCTATTGGTCGAGTCTTGTTCCTGCCTTGAAAAGGCTTGCCAGAACCCATCGGAGTCTTCCGAGCGGATAGCCAATCTGGCCTCTTCATTGGAAGGCAAACTAAGTGCGTTCGAAATCAGTATCTCAACCGAATTGGCAAGGCTCTAGAGATCGGGACGGATAGAACTTTCAGAAGCTGTTCAGGTCTCTCCATAACCTGAATCGCCTCTATTCTCCAGCATGGATTTCTCGAACCCATAAGCTCCGCGTTTGCTGCTGGGGCAATGGGGTAATTGGGTACTTGCTGGGTTTGCTTTGATTTGTCTTGGTTTTTCATTCTTCCATATAAGAGGCGCTATCGAAGCTGATGGCGCTTCTTTCGGATCGTTCATTGTCTTTGGCTGTTGGTGGCAGCGAGCTTGTGGTGTCGGAGGGTTTTTAACTACGAGGTTTTTGGCGCTTGTAGGAAACTTCATACAAGCACTGGGGAAGTTTCACACGATTGCCTGGGAAGTGCTTCGTTGTCGTTCTATTCGGCTTTTCGGAGAATGTTGCTGGCTCTTATAGAGTTCAAAAATCGCAACACTTTCACTGTCAAAAGGAAGCTCAATCGTGTCCATTTCCATGAAAAGCATTCTGGCTGCCGCAGTAGCCAGCCTGGTCGTCGGCAATGCCATGGCGGCAGACGGCACCATCAATTTCAAAGGTGAAATCACCGCGGCCGCTTGCAGCATCACTGGAGGTGCTGGCACCACCGTTGGCGGTGCAGCGGGCAACCAGACCATCGACGTAAACCTCGGCAAGATCAGCATCGACTCGCTGAGCGGCACCGCGGGCGGCAGCATCGCTGGTGGTACCAGCCTGAATCTGAACCTGGACTGTGGCAAGACCGGTACCGGTCTGACCACCGTGAAGCTGAAGTTCGACCCGATGTCCGGTACCGGCATCGATTCGCACAACGAAAGCCTGCTGAAGCTTGGTAAAGACTCCACTGCCACTGGCGTCGGTATTGGCATCTATGGTTCCGATGGCAAGCTGCTGAACCTGTCGGCGAACGAGACCATTGATGCACCCTTGAATTCCAGGGTTGAAAAAGATGGCGAAGGCCAAGACATCACCCTTTACAGCGCCAATCTGAATCTGCGGGCTGCTTACGTAAAGTCTGGCGCTGCGGCCGCTACGGCAGGTGTTGCCAACGGCTCCCTGCCCTTCACCCTGGAATACAACTAAGTTCTGCTACATGGGCGGGGTATGTATATACCCCGCTCCATGAGGTGTGAGTTCGTCATGAAATATCCATTTTCTTCCAGAGTTATCTGGGGTGGCATCCTTTTGCTTTTTTCCACCCTTGCCAATGCGGGAATCACACTGGGAGGAACCCGGGTCGTTCTGCAGGCGCCTGCCAAGGAGGCTGCAATCCTGGTCAGGAACCAGGCTTCCAAGGACGTGATGATTCAATCCTGGGTAGAGGCTGATAATGGGGCAGATAATCGCGAGGTCCCGTTTGCCATCACGCCTGCCCTAAGTCGTTTGGGAGGCAACAAGCAGCAAACCCTGCGTATCCTGTTTCAAGGGGAAGGCTTGCCGAGCGACAGGGAATCCGTATTCCGCCTGAACGTCCAGGAAATTCCGCAAAAATCTGCGTCGGCTAATACGTTGCAGATAGCTTTGCGCCAGCGTATCAAGGTCTTCTACCGCCCCGATAACTTGTCGGGAACTTCCGCCGAAGCGCCTGGAAAGTTGATCTGGCGTCTTGTTCGGCAGGGAGGTAAGACGGTTGTCGAAGTTTCCAACGATACTGCGTTTCATGTCTCTTTCGCCAACGTGAAATTAAAAGCTGGCAATGCCTCCTATGTCGTTGATGCCGACATGGTCGCGCCGAAGTCGAGTCGCCGATTCGAAATCAAGGGAACTCCCCCCGGCGTTTCTGGAAATATCGAGTTCCAGAGCGTAAATGACTATGGCGGCCTCGATAAACATTCCAGCTCCTTATCCGACTGAAGCTCAGAAGAGCAGAAGGGCAGAAGAGCTGCTCTTAACTTCCCCTATGGATGGGTTTTTCCGGTTTGTCGGAAATTAGTCCAAGGAATATTCGCGTGGCCATATTTAGGAAAAGGTTCGACCTCAAGGTGTCCGTCTATTCCAGGTCTTCCTGTCTCGTGGCCTTGGGATTGGCTTTGCCTGCCGTAACTTCCGCGGTGGAATTCAACGCCGAGTTCCTGAACAACGAGGGCGGGGCGCCCGTTGAACTGAAGTATTTCGAGAACGGCAACTCGGTGTCGCCCGGCACTTACAGCGTCGACATTCATTTGAACCAGATCATGATCCGACGCGAAGATGTCGTGTTCAGTGCCGATCCCGACACCGGAAGCGTTCGCCCGATCATTCGGATGGGCCTGCTCAAGGAGATTGGGGTCGATATCGCCCGGCTGACTCGGGACAAGCTCATTCCGGCCAACCTGGAAAACAATACGCCCCTGAATGTCGCCGAACTCATCCCCGGTGCATCCGTAGAGTTCGACGTCAACAGCCTTTCCCTGCTGGTCAGCATTCCACAGCTGTATGTACAGCGGCACTCGCGTGGCTATGTGGATCCCTCTCTTTGGGATGACGGCGTCACCGCGTTGTTTTCCAACTACCAGGCCAACTTCACGCGCAACACCAATTTTGGCCAGAACAGCGATTACCGCTACCTGGGTCTGCGCAACGGCTTCAACCTGTTTGGCTGGCGCCTGCGCAACGACTCTTCCCTGAGCGGAGGTACCGGCATGCGCAACAAGTTCAGTAGCAACCGTACCTATGTGGAACGTGACATTCGTGCCCTGAAGGGGACCTTGTCCCTCGGTGAGTTGTATACCTCCGCTCAGGGGGATGCTTTCGAGAGCGTGCGTATGCGCGGCGTGCAACTGCAATCCGATATCGGCATGCTGCCCGACAACGAGATCAGCTATACCCCGGTGGTGCGCGGTATCGCTGAAACCAATGCGACGGTCGAGGTGAGCCAGAATGGCTTCGTGATCTATTCCACCAACGTACCGCCCGGTGCGTTCGAGATCACCGACATCTATCCCAGCGGCTCCAATGGTGACCTGGAGATCAAGATCATCGAGGCGGACGGACGCCAGCGGTCCTTCAAGCAGTCCTATTCCTACCTGCCGGTCATGACCCGCAAGGGGAACCTGCGCTATGGCCTGGCCGCCGGTGAATACCATAATGACGGCCAGCCGTCGGTCAACCTGCTCCAGGGATCGGCTGTGTATGGCTTGTCCGACAGGGTTACCGGCTTTGGCGGCCTGCTGGCTGCGAAGAAGTACAATGCCACCAACCTGGGCCTCGGCTTCAACACGCCCCTGGGCGGTCTTTCTGCGGACGTGACCCATAGCCAGTCCCGCACGCGACGGGGTGGGCGCAACCAGGGGCAGAGTCTGCGGCTTCTCTATTCCAAGACCATCAACGCCACCGAAACCAGCTTTACCGTGGTGGGCTATCGCTATTCCACGGAAGGCTACCGTACTCTCAGCCAACATATCGACGACATGTCCGACGAGAGCTACCTCTATGGCTCAAGTTCCAGTCGGCAGAAGAGCCGCATAGACCTGACGGTGAACCAGACGCTGTTCCGACGCAGTTCGCTCTATCTCACGGCGGGCGAAACCACATATTGGAATCGCCCCGGCAGCAGCCGTCGCGTGCAGTTCGGCTTCAGCAGCGGCATCAAGCGCGCGAGCTACAGCCTGGCGGTTTCCCGTACCCAGGAGACGGGGTCGTTCGGGCGCTCCGATACCCAGTTCACGGCCTCCGTCAGCATCCCCTTGGGCGGTAGCGCACGCTCCAGTCAGGTATATGCCAATGCCGTGAGTTCACAGCATGGTGATTCGAGTCTGAACACCGGTATCTCCGGATACCTGGATGAAGCCAATGCGTTCAACTACAGCGCACAGGCCAACTACAGCAAGGACGGCGGCAACTCCGGCAGCGTCGGCCTGGGTTGGGACACGTCCAAGGCCAAGTTGTCCGCCAATTACAGCCAGGGGCGTGACAACAAGCAGATCAACCTGGGAGCAAGCGGTTCGGTAGTGGTGCATCCGGGGGGAGTGACCTTCGGCCAGCCGGTGGGGGAAACGTTCGGCCTGGTGGAGGTTCCGGAGGTTGGCGGCGTCGGCCTCGACGGCTACTCTTCGGTTCGCACCGACGGCCGTGGCTATGCCGTGCTCCCCTACATGCAACCCTATCGTTACAACTGGGTGAACCTGGATACCAATACCCTTGGAAGCGATACCGAGATCAGCGACAGCACGCAAATGGCCGTGCCGACCCGGGGCGCCGTGGTTGCCAAGCGTTTCTCCGCGGAGTCCGGTCGGCGGGTGCAGTTCGTCCTGAGCATGGAGTCTGGAGGAAAGATTCCCTTCGGTGCACAGGCATACGACAAGGAAGAGCGGGTCGTGGGAATGGTCGACAACCTGTCCCGTTTGCTGGTGTTCGGTATCGAGGACCAGGGGCGCCTGTCCATTCGCTGGAGCGATGGCTCCTGTTCCGTCGACTATCAGTTGCCGCCCAGGAACAAGGACCTGACGTACGAACGAGTTGCGCTCAGTTGCCGTCGGTCCTCGATCTGAAATGTCCCCGCTGCAGTCGGGTCAAGTCAAAAGGCGAGGATTTTTCCGGTGAACACCGGGCGCGAGGGCAAGCGGCAGCTCACTCGTCCTCGATCATGCTCAACAGGTCTGGTGTCCTGCCTCGGGTTTCCAAACGCAGCAACCACTGCTTGGCGGCCAACCCACCGGCGAAACCGGTGAGGCCGCCAGAGGCTCCGATCACCCTATGGCAAGGTGCAACAATGGACAGTGGGTTCCGTCCGTTGGCGGCTCCAACCGCCCGTACTGCGTTGGGGCTGCCGATCTGCACGGCTATTTCCGTATAGCTGCGGGTCTCGCCGAATGGAATGGTGAGCAGGGCGGACCAGACCTTTTTCTGAAATTCGGTACCTTGGAAGTCGAGCGGGAGTTCGAACCGGGAACGTTTGCCGGAAAAATATTCCCGCAACTGGCGTTCGGTTTCCGCCAGGAGGGAGCTGTCCTCGGAGAGGCGCATCTCGTCCAGCGGTACTCGGTTGGGACGCTCATGCTGCCAAAGAATCGCGACCAGAAAGGCATCGTCCCTGGCTACCAGGGTCAGTGTGCCGACCGGCGATTCCATTTTCCTGTAGCTATGGGGCATGTAGGTGTCCTCTTCGGCAGGATCGCCCAGTGTACTACGCAATGGGATTTCAACAGGGAGGCCTGCAAATGGCAGGTGAGACGGGGTGGAGCGCTATCGGCCCGATGGATGGCCGCTCGCTTCCAGGCATGCCGTCGCCCCCGTGGAGCCCAGGCCGAGCGCCTCGAACTGTGAGATCTGGGAGGCGATTTGCCGAGCAAAGTGGGTTGTCATTGGTTTGCCATCTCATGGGTTCGGACGCGGCCTCGAGCAAGGGTTGTAACGGTTTTTGTCTGGCCGATGGGGCTCTTGCGTAAAGAGGCTGCCGCCCTTCTTGCTTGGTTGCCGTTCTCGGATCCCGCGCAGTCCGGTGGGTGTGCCAAATTTCTCGCGGTTTGGATCGCGCCGATTGCCGCGGCCTACGAAGCCCGTGGTTCTTCTCCCCGAAACTTTTTCGTTCGGACTCCGAATATCGCGCTTCGCCCAGCGCCGCTAGTTTCCCGTTCCTGACAAAGCAAGCGCTCTGGCTCAGGTATCTCCTGATTCGGATGCATATCGCTGAAGAGGGAACGTTCTGTCATGTCCACATTGGCCAACCTGACCGAGGTTCTGTTCCGCCTCGATTTCGATCCCGATACCGCCGTTTATCACTATCGGGGCCAGACTCTCAGCCGGCTGCAATGCCGGACCTACATTCTCTCCCAGGCCAGCCAACTGGCCCGCCTGCTCAAGCCCGGCGATCGCGTGGTGCTGGCGTTGAACGACTCGCCTTCGCTGGCCTGCCTGTTCCTGGCCTGCATCGCGGTCGGCGCCATTCCCGCCGTGATCAACCCCAAGTCCCGCGAGCAGGCCCTGGCCGATATCGCTGCCGACTGCCAGGCCAGCCTGGTGGTACGTGAAGCCGATGCACCGTCGCTGAGCGGTCCTTTGGCGCCGTTGACCCTGCGTGCGGCCGCCGGTCGCCCTTTGCTCGACGATTTCTCGCTGGACGCGCTGGTCGGCCCTGCGGACCTCGATTGGAGTGCCTTCCATCGCCAGGACCCGGCGGCAGCCTGTTTCCTGCAATACACCTCGGGTTCCACCGGGGCGCCCAAGGGGGTGATGCACAGCCTGCGCAACACGCTCGGATTCTGTCGGGCGTTCGCTACGGAGTTGCTGGCATTGCAGGCGGGAGACCGGCTGTATTCGATTCCCAAGATGTTCTTCGGCTATGGCATGGGCAACAGCCTGTTCTTTCCCTGGTTCAGCGGAGCCTCGGCGCTGCTCGACGATACCTGGCCGAGCCCGGAGCGCGTCCTGGAGAACCTGGTCGCCTTCCGCCCCCGGGTCCTGTTTGGGGTGCCAGCCATCTATGCCTCGCTGCGTGCGCAGGCCAGGGAGCTGTTGAGCAGCGTGCGCCTGGCGTTTTCCGCCGGCTCGCCGCTGCCGCGCGGCGAGTTCGAATTCTGGGCCGCGCACGGGCTGGAGATCTGCGACGGCATCGGGGCTACCGAGGTCGGCCATGTGTTCCTCGCCAACCGCCCGGGGCAGGCGCGTGCCGACAGCACCGGGCTGCCGTTGCCTGGCTATGAGTGCCGGCTGGTGGACCGCGAAGAACACACTATCGAGGAAGCGGGCCAGCAAGGCGTGCTGTTGGTGCGTGGCCCTGGGCTGAGTCCGGGTTACTGGCGGGCCAGCGAAGAGCAGCAGGCGCGCTTCGCAGGTGGCTGGTATCGCACCGGCGACCTGTTCGAGCGCGACGAGTCGGGTGCCTACCGCCACTGTGGGCGGGAAGACGATCTGTTCAAGGTGAATGGCCGCTGGGTGGTGCCGACCCAGGTCGAGCAGGCGATCTGCCGTCATCTGCCGGAAGTGAGCGAGGCGGTTCTGGTTCCTACCTGCCGGCTGCACGACGGCTTGCGTCCGACCCTGTTCGTCACCCTGGCCACTCCGCTGGACGACAACCAGATCCTGCTGGCGCAGCGTATCGACCAGCATCTCGCCGAACAGATTCCCTCGCACATGCTGCCTAGCCAATTGCATGTGCTGCCGGCCTTGCCGCGCAACGACAACGGCAAGTTGGCGCGCGCCGAGCTGCGCCACCTGGCCGACACCCTTTATCACGACAACCTTCCGGAGGAACGGGCATGTTGATTCAGGCTGTGGGGGTGAACCTGCCCCCATCCTATGTGTGTCTGGAGGGGCCGCTGGGAGGCGAACGCCCTCGCGCCCAGGGCGACGAGATGCTGATGCAGCGCTTGCTGCCGGCGGTTCGCGAAGCCCTGGACGAGGCGGCGGTCAAGCCCGAGGAGATCGACCTGATCGTCGGCCTCGCCCTGTCTCCCGACCATCTGATCGAGAACCGCGACATCATGGCGCCGAAGATCGGCCATCCGTTGCAGAAGATCCTCGGCGCGAATCGCGCGCATGTCTTCGACCTCACCGACTCGAGCCTGGCTCGCGCCCTCTACGTGGTCGATACCCTCGCCAGCGACCAGGGCTATCGCAACGTCCTGGTCGTGCGCGGCGAATCCAGCCAGGGATTGGAAGTGGACAGCGAGTCTGGCTTCGCCCTTGCCGACGGCGCCCTGGCGCTGCTCTGCCGGCCGACCGGCAAGGCCGCGTTCCGTCGCGGTGCGCTGGGCGGTGATCCGGCGCAGGAATGGCTGCCGCTGAGCATTCCGCTGAATACCGATATTCGCCAGGTAGGCGACGTCAAGGGACACCTCAACCTGCCGGCCCAACCCGGATTGCCCGAAGCGGTACGCGATGGATTCACCCGTCTGGCCGGAGACTTCCCGCAACTGAACTGGGTGCGCGAGGAATGGTTCGGCCAGGGGCGGCCCGATGGTCGTTGCCTGGGGCCGTTCGAACTGGCGTCGCAACTGCGCGCGGCGCAGCGCGACCGTCTGGATGAACTGCTGCTGATCAGCTTCGATCCGTTCGGCATGGTGGTGGAGGGCGTGACCCTGGAACTGGCGGGAGAAGTTCATGCATAAGGTCAAACTGGCAGCGATCACCTGTGAACTTCCGGCTCGCAGCTACGAAAACGACGATCCGGTGTTCGCCGCGGTACCGGACCTCAGCGAGTCCTGGTGGCAATTCTGGGGCGTCAATCGGCGGGGCTATTTCGACCCGCGGAACGGTGAGAACGAGTTCAGCCTGGTGGTCCGGGCCGCCGAGCGCCTGCTGCGCAGCAGCGATACCGCGCCGGATAGCGTGGACATGCTGATCTGTTCGGCTTCCTCGCCGATCATGACCGACGCCGGCGATGTCCTGCCGGACCTGCGCGGGCGTCTCTATCCGCGCATGGCCAACGTGCTGTCCAAGCAGCTCGGCCTGAGCCGGGCGCTGCCATTGGATTCGCAGATGGAGTGCGCCAGCTTCCTGCTCAACCTGCGCCTGGCAGCGAGCATGATCCGCCAGGGCAAGGCCGAGAAAGTGCTGGTGGTGTGCAGCGAGTACATCTCCAACCTGCTCGACTTTACCTCGCGTACCTCGACCCTGTTCGCCGATGGCTGCGCGGTGGCCCTGCTGACCCGCGGCGACGACGACAGCTGCGATCTGCTGGCTTCGGCCGAACACAGCGACGCCACGTTCTATGAAGTGGCCACCGGTCGCTGGCGCCTGCCGGAAAACCCGACCGGCGAGGCCAAGCCGCGGCTGTATTTCTCGTTGTTCAGCGACGGCCAGAACAAGATGGCCAGCTTCGTCCCGACCAACGTGCCGATCGCGATGCGCCGGGCGTTGGAAAAGGCCGGCCTGGGCAGCGATGACATCGATTATTTCGTCTTCCACCAGCCAGCGCCGTTCCTGGTCAAGGCCTGGGCCGAGGGCATCGGTGCCCGTCCGGAGCAGTACCAGCTGACGATGGGCGATACCGGCGTGATGATCTCCGTTTCCATCCCGTACACCCTGATGGCCGGCCTGCGCGAGGGCAAGATCCGCCCCGGCGATCGTATCGTCATGGCCGGCGCAGCCACCGGCTGGGGTTTCGCCGCCCAGGTCTGGCAATTGGGCGAGGTGCTGGTGTGCTGAGGCATCGCCATGTTGAACCACGGTGTCCGAGGAGGGCTGTACATGGGTAATCCGATCCTGGCCGGGCTGGGTTTCAGCCTGCCGAAACGCCAGGTCAGCAATCATGACCTGGTAGGGCGCATCAACACGTCGGATGAGTTCATCGTTGAACGCACCGGCGTACGCACCCGCTATCACGTCGAGCCGGAACAGGCGGTCAGCGCGCTGATGGTACCGGCGGCGCGCCAGGCCATCGAGGCTGCCGGGCTGCTGCCGGAGGACATCGACCTGTTGCTGGTGAACACCCTGTCGCCGGACCACCACGACCCGTCCCAGGCCTGCCTGATCCAGCCGCTGCTGGGCCTGCGGCACATCCCGGTGCTGGATATCCGGGCACAGTGCAGCGGGTTGCTGTACGGCTTGCAGATGGCTCGCGGGCAGATCCTCGCCGGGCTGGCACGGCATGTCCTGGTGGTCTGCGGCGAGGTGCTGTCCAAGCGCATGGACTGTTCGGACCGCGGCCGCAACCTGTCGATCCTGCTCGGCGACGGTGCCGGCGCGGTGGTGGTCAGCGCCGGCGAGAGTCTCGAAGACGGACTGCTGGACCTGCGCCTGGGCGCCGACGGCAACTACTTCGACCTGCTGATGACCGCGGCGCCGGGTAGTGCCTCGCCGACCTTCCTTGATGAGAACGTCCTGCGCGAGGGCGGGGGCGAGTTCCTCATGCGCGGCCGGCCGATGTTCGAGCATGCCAGCCAGACCCTGGTACGGATCGCCGGCGAAATGCTCGTGGCCCATGAGCTGACCTTGGACGACATCGACCATGTGATCTGCCATCAACCGAACCTGCGCATCCTCGATGCGGTGCAGGAGCAACTGGGCATTCCCCAGCACAAGTTCGCGGTGACCGTGGATCGTCTGGGCAACATGGCTTCGGCCTCGACCCCGGTCACGCTGGCGATGTTCTGGCCGGACATCCAGCCCGGACAGCGGGTGCTGGTCCTGACCTACGGTTCCGGCGCGACCTGGGGCGCGGCGCTGTACCGTAAACCTGAGGAGGTGAACCGGCCATGTTGAGGCTTTCGGCTCCCGGTCAACTGGATGATGACCTGTGCCTGTTGGGGGACGTCCAGGTGCCGGTGTTTCTGCTGCGTCTCGGTGAGGCGAGCTGGGCGCTGGTTGAAGGAGGGATCAGCCGGGATGCCGAATTGGTTTGGGCGGACCTGTGCCGCTGGGTCGCCGATCCGTCCCAGGTGCACTACTGGCTGATCACCCACAAGCACTACGACCACTGCGGCCTGCTGCCCTACCTGTGTCCGCGGCTGCCGAACGTACAGGTCCTGGCGTCCGAGCGGACCTGCCAGGCCTGGAAGTCGGAAAGCGCGGTGCGGGTGGTCGAGCGCTTGAACCGGCAACTGTTGCGTGCGGAGCAGCGGTTGCCCGAGGCCTGTGCCTGGGACGCTCTGCCGGTTCGCGCGGTGGCCGACGGCGAGTGGCTGGAGCTGGGACCGCGGCATCGCCTGCAGGTCATAGAGGCCCACGGCCACAGCGACGATCACGTGGTTTTCTACGACGTGCGACGCCGACGCCTGTTCTGCGGCGATGCCCTGGGCGAGTTCGACGAGGCAGAGGGGGTGTGGCGGCCGCTGGTGTTCGACGACATGGAGGCTTACCTGGAGTCCCTGGAACGTCTGCAGCGTCTGCCGACCCTGCTGCAACTGATCCCGGGACACGGCGGCCTGCTGCGGGGGCGGCTGGCCGCGGATGGGGCCGAGTCGGCCTATACCGAGTGTCTGCGCCTGTGCCGGCGGTTGCTCTGGCGCCAGTCCATGGGCGAGTCCCTCGACGAACTGAGCGAGGAGCTGCACCGCGCCTGGGGTGGGCAGAGCGTCGACTTCCTGCCCGGCGAACTGCACCTGGGGAGCATGCGCCGGATGCTGGAGATTCTCTCCCGCCAGGCGCTGCCTCTGGACTGAGGCGGGACATCCATTGCGGCGATCGCCGCCGACGGCAGCGGTCGCAATTGGGGGAAAAGGGGGTTATCGATGATGAACATGCCGTTGCGCGCTAGCGTCGCGCAGGCCAGTCGCCCATGGGCGCGGGGAGATGGCTCGTGAGCGGGGTTGGCTATCGACTGGAAGAAAGTCTGGAGTACCGCACGCTGGTGCCGGAGGCGCTGTCGATCTGGCGCATGGCCGGCGCCAACCGGATGCTGTTCGACTGCTTCGACGTGGACAGCAAGGCTGCGCGGCGTAGCGTGGCGATCCTTTCCAGCTGCCTGCGCATCGAGTGCTGGGGGCGCGATGTAGTGCTGCGGGCGTTGAACGCCAACGGACGCGCCTTGCTGGCACCGTTGAGCGAGGCCTGTCCGGCCCAGGTCACCTGCTTGCGTGACGGCGACACCCTGCACTGGCGCTTCCCCCAGGAAGAGTCGCAGGCGGACGAGTGGCGACGCCTGCATGGCCTGTCCAGCCTGGAGGCGCTGCGCCGCGTGCTCGGAACGCTGGGCGACGCGGAGGAGCCTGCGCTGCTGGGCGGCCTGTTCAGTTTCGACCTGGCCGAGCAGTTCGAACCCTTGCCGGCGCCGGCCGAACCTGCGCGGCATTGCCCGGACTACCTGTTCCTGGTGCCGGAGTTGCTGCTGGATATCGATCACCTGGCGCGCCGGACTTCGCTGCAGGCGTTCGTCCACGATCCGGCCGGGCACGACCGGTTGGCCGCCAGCCTGCGCCAGTGTGCCGACGAATTCCATGGCGCCGTGGAGGAGGCTTCCGAGTCGCCGGTGGCAGGCGTACGGGCCGGCAACTACCAGGTCGACCTGGACGATGCGAGCTTTGCCCGCCAGGTAGAGCGCCTGCAGGCCCACGTGAGGGCCGGCGACGTGTTCCAGATCGTACCGTCGCGCAGCTTCAGCATGCCGTGCGCGGACCCCTGGCGGGCCTATCGCCAGTTGTGCCTGCGCAACCCCAGCCCGTACCGCTTCTTCCTCGATGCGGGGGACTTCTGCCTGTTCGGCGCTTCGCCGGAGTCGGCATTGAAGTACGACGCGGAGAGTCGCGAGGTGGAACTCTATCCCATCGCCGGCACTCGCCCGCGCGGACGCGATGCCCGGGGCGCCATCGATGCGGAACTGGACAATCGCCTGGAAGCGGAGTTGCGCCTGGACGCCAAGGAGATCGCCGAGCACATGATGCTGGTCGACCTGGCGCGCAACGATCTGGCGCGGGTCTGCCGCAGCGGTACCCGGCAGGTGCGCGACATGCTCAAGGTCGATCGCTACAGCCACGTGATGCACCTGGTCTCGCGCGTGGCTGGCGAACTGCATGGCGAACTGGATGCGCTGCATGCCTACCGTGCCTGCCTGAACATGGGCACCCTGGTCGGTGCGCCGAAGGTCCGTGCCATGCAGTTGCTGCGGCAGTACGAGGATGGCTATCGCGGCAGCTACGGTGGCGCGATCGGCATTCTCGACAGCGCCGGCAACCTCGATACCAGCATCGTCATCCGCTCCGCCGAGGTCCGCGAAGGTATCGCGCGGGTCCGGGCAGGCGCCGGCGTGGTGCTGGATTCGGATCCACGGCTGGAGGCCGAGGAAACCCGCAACAAGGCGCTGGCGGTGCTGACCGCCGTGGCCGCTGCCGAACGCGAAAGGGGAGAGCGCGATGCGCATCACGCTGTTGGATAACTTCGATTCCTTCACCTACAACCTGGTTGAGCAGTTCTGCCTGCTCGGCGCGGAGGTCCGGGTGATGCGCAACGATACGCCGTTGCCGACGATCCAGGCGGCATTGCTGGCCGACGGTTGCGAACTGCTGGTGCTGTCGCCGGGGCCCGGTCGGCCGGAAGACGCCGGCTGCATGCTGGAATTGCTCGCCTGGGCCCGCGGGCGCTTGCCGGTGCTCGGCGTCTGCCTCGGCCACCAGGCGCTGGCGCTGGCCGCCGGTGGCGCGGTGGGCGAGGCGAGGAAACCGCTGCATGGCAAGAGCACGTCCCTGCGTTTCGATCAGCATCACCCGCTGTTCGACGGCATCGCTGACCTGCGCGTCGCGCGCTACCACTCGCTGGTGGTCAGTCGCCTGCCGGAAGGTTTCGACTGCCTGGCCGATGCCGATGGTGAGATCATGGCGATGGCCGATCCGCGCAATCGACAGCTGGGCTTGCAGTTCCATCCCGAGTCGATTCTCACCACCCACGGCCAGCGTCTGCTGGAGAACGCTCTACTCTGGTGCGGCGCGCTGGCGGTACGCGAGCGCCTTCGGGCCTGAGCGGCGCTGCACCGTTTCGACGATGCTCGGTTGCCAGGCCGGCGCATCGTCGAAACGCTGGCGGCCCAGTTCGCGCAGGCGCTGGCGGGCGCTTTCGAGAAAGCGCAGGAAGCTGCGCTCGGATTCCAGCGCGGTGTTGTAGTAGCAATACACCTTGGTGTCGATGCCGCCCGGTTCGTAGAGTTCGCTGAGGACTGCCAGGGTACCGTTGCGCAGGCGTTCCTCGACGAAATAATGCGGCGCGATGCCCCATCCGACGCCGGCTTCCACCAGACGCAGCATGTCGTCGAAGTTTTCCACGAAGAGCACCTTGTCGCTGACCGGCCGCAGCAGGTTCGAATGCTGCCCGGAGCGGCTGCCGAGGCTGATCTGCCGGTAATTGGCCAGGCTCGCGATGCTGTGCAGGGAGGCATTGCACAACGGGTGCTGCGGATGGGCGACGACGAACGCCTTGGTGTAGCCGAGCACGCACTGGTTGAAGCGGGAGATCTTCAGTTCCTCGTCGATGGTGATGGCGATATCGATTTCCGCGTTGTCCTGCTTGATCGTCGCCAGGCTATCGGCGGGCGAGGTGCGTATCAGGCTGACCATGTTGAAATCGTCGAGCAGTACGCTGCTCACCGTATCGCAGAACGACGGCGGGATGGCGGTGTCCAGCAGCACCCGGAGATTGCGCGGACCCTTGTTGAGATTGAAGGCGATGTCGCCGATCAGCTGCTGGTAGTTCAGCAGGCTGCGCATGTAAGGGATCAGGCGAAGCGCCTGCTCGGTGGGTTCGACCTTGTAGCCGTCCCGACGGACCAGCTCCACGCACAGGTCGATTTCCAGGTTGCTGACCGCCGAGCTGACCGCGGTGTGCGACTTGCGCAGGATCCGCGCAGCGGAGGAAATCGAACCGGAGGCGATGACCTGGAGGAACATGTTCACGTGATTCAGGTTATGAATAGGCATCCCTTATTCCTTTTATTGGGTGGCGCGTGCCGCTTCCCTTGATCGGGTCAGGTTGCCGCTACTGTGGAAGAAGCGTCGAGGACTCGATAGATAGCGCCCGAGTGTTTCAACTTGTCTTCTGGATGACGTTTTCATCGGGGAAACCTCCCGTCGGTCAGTGAAGCGCAAGGGCTGGCGTGCGAGGGTGGAATCGGCCGCCGGCTCGCTTTCTGCGCGGCGGGCGCACGGCACGGGGAGTCGTCGTTTTGGAGGTGAGGGATGACGGCTCTGTTTCAGGATATTTTTATAATTATGTGAAAGAAGAGCTTATTTCAACGAAATATGTTTCATATTGCTCGTAAATTCGACGAAAAGAAAATCCGGATATTTACCGGTTATTTAACGCTAATACCAAGGGCCTAATACCAAAGTATTAACGCTGGCATGCCGGCATGTCGTGTTCGGTCGTGGAGTGAGCCGAGCTAGGGACGGTTCTAAGAAACGAAAAAATTATGTCGCGTAGGTCTAACGACCGAAACCTATGTCTTTTGTTAGCGTAGCCACCGGCCAGGCCGGTACGGACGCCGGGATGGCCCTGGCGCGACCTATGCGGTTAGAATCCGCGGCCTTGCAGGCGGATACCCCGAGCTTCGCTCGAGGGTGTCGCGGGTGCCGTGCCCGAAACCTGCAATCGTCAGCTCCCGGCGGTCCAGCCTGCCGCCGGGTATAAAATCGAGAGACGCGCTGTTGCGCCTTCAGGTGTAGCGACTATGACGCACATTTCCGAACGACTCCTGGTCCAGGCCCACCTGGCCGCCAAGCAACCCCGCGTGTTGAGCGAGCAGGAGAGCGCCGAGCATCGCGCGGCGATCGCGGCCGAACTGAAGGCGCAGAACGCGGTACTGGTGGCGCATTACTACTGCGATCCGGTGATCCAGGCGTTGGCCGAGGAGACCGGCGGTTGCGTATCCGATTCGCTGGAGATGGCCCGTTTCGGCAACCAGCATCCGGCGCAGACGGTGGTCGTGGCTGGGGTGCGCTTCATGGGCGAGACGGCGAAGATCCTCAACCCTGAGAAGCGCGTGCTGATGCCGACCCTCGAAGCGACCTGCTCGCTCGACCTGGGCTGCCCGGTGGATGAGTTCTCGGCATTCTGCGACCAGCACCCGGAACGGACCGTGGTGGTCTATGCGAACACCTCCGCGGCGGTGAAGGCACGCGCCGACTGGGTCGTGACCTCCAGTTGCGCGGTGGAGATCGTCGAACACCTGATGGACAACGGCGAGCCTATCCTCTGGGCACCGGACCAGCACCTGGGACGCTACATCCAGCGCGAGACGGGGGCCGACATGCTTCTCTGGGACGGCGCCTGCATCGTCCACGAGGAGTTCAAGGCCAAGCAGCTGGAAGACATGAAGGCGCTCTACCCGGACGCCGCCATCCTGGTCCACCCCGAATCGCCGGAAAGCGTGGTCGCGCTGGCCGATGCCGTGGGCTCGACCAGCCAGTTGATCAAGGCCGCGCAGACCCTGCCGAACAAGACCTTCATCGTCGCCACCGATCGCGGCATCTTCTACAAGATGCAGCAGCTGTGCCCGGAAAAGGATTTCATCGAGGCCCCCACCGCCGGCAACGGCGCCGCCTGCCGCAGTTGCGCGCACTGCCCGTGGATGGCGATGAACACGCTCGAGCGGACCCTGGCCTGCCTGCGCGAGGGCAGCGGGGAAATCTTCGTCGACCCGGCGTTGATCCCGCGGGCGGTCCGTCCGCTCAAGCGCATGCTCGACTTCACCCAGGCCGCGCGCCTGCGCCAGGCCGGGAACGCCTGAACCTGGCGAGGGCGTCCCGCTGCGTAGGGCGAGTAAGCGCGGTGCGGTTGTTCGCCCAACCCCCTGTTTCGACGAGCATCGCCGGGCGTTTTTCCTCGGATACGCCGTTCAGCGGAACATTTCCTTGACCATCTTTTCCTGCTGGCGAATTTCCTGCTGGCGGGCGTCGAGTCGCGCAGCCAGTTGGAAGTTGCCGCCAGCGCGGCGCTTGGCGAAATCGAGCTGCTCGATGGCGGCCTGGTAGTCGCCGGTCAGAGACAGGTACTCGGCCCGGGCCTGGTGCACGCCGATGGCGTTGTTGGTCAGGCTGCGCACCTCGGCCAGGCGGTTCCAGACATCCGGGTCCAGCGGCCGCGCCTTGCTCAGGTCGTCGAGGATCTTCTCCGATTCCTGCGGCTTGCTCATCTTCAGCATCAGGTCGGCGCGCACCTGTTTCAGCGGGTAGCTACTGGGGAACTGGGCGAGCATCTTCTTCAACCGCTGGTCGGCATCCGGCAGGCGGTTGGCGGTGATGTCCAGCTCGACCTGGGCCAGGTTGTAGGCGACGTCGTTGGGTGCCTTCGCCAGCAATTGCCTGAGGTTGTCACGGGCATCGTTGAGCTGGCCGATGCGCGTCTGCGAGATGGCCAGTCCGTAGCGCGCGGCATCCAGCTTGGGATTGTCGTTGAGCATGGCGCGGAAGCGCTTGCCGGCCATCCCCGGGGTTTCCTCGAAGAGCAACTGGGTGCGCGCGCGCATCTGCTGGTAGCGCAGGCTGTCTTCCTTGCCGCCCTGGGGATACTGTTCGGCGCGGTTGCGGGTGTCGGCGATACGCGATTCGGTGACCGGGTGGGTGAGGAGGAACTCCGGCGGCTTGCCGTCGTAGCGGTACTGCCGCGCCAGGCGCTCGAACATGTTCGGCATCGAGCGCGGATCGTAACCGGCGCGAACCATGTTGGTGACGCCGACGCGGTCGGCTTCCTGCTCGTTCTGCCGGGAAAAGCGCAACTGGTTCTGGATCGCCGCCGCCTGGGTCCCGGCGATCGCCGCGATACCCGCATCCCCTGCGCCGGCGGCCGCGGCGACGATGCCGGCGAGCATCGCTGCCATCACCGGCAGTTGCATGCGCTGCTGTGCCTCGATGCCGCGGGCGAAGTGGCGCTGGATCAGGTGGCCGAGTTCGTGGGCCAGCACCGCGGCATACTCGCCTTCGGTCTGGGCGTTGAGCAGTAGCCCGCCGTTGACCCCGATCACGCCGCCGGGCGCGGCGAAGGCGTTGATCTGTGCGTCGCGGATGAGGATGAAGGCCAGCCGGTGGTCCTGCAGGTCGCTGGTTTCGGCCAGCCGGTAGACGCTGCTTTCGACGAAGTCCTTGAGCTGCGGGTCGGAGATCGCATCGACCTGGTTGCGCAGCATGCTCAGCCAGGCGCGGCCCAGCTGGAACTCCTGCTCCGGCGAAACGATCGAGGAAGATGCGTCGCCCAGGGAGGGCAGATCGTCCGACATGACCGGCGAAGCGAGCATGCAGGCGAGCGTCAACAGGGCAGGGCGCAGTACATTCATGCAGGAGGCTCAGGTTGGCAAAGGCCTTACTTTAGCCGTTGGTTATCGGCACTGCCTAGGTATCTGCCCGAGACCCGAAGCTGTTGGACTTCGAGCGCCGTTTCAACTGGCCAGCGGCGGATAGGCTTGGGTATGCTTGTCGGCCCTTCGGGAGAGGCTGTCATGACGGATAACGATTCATCCCCCCTGGTATGTGACGCGGAGCTGGATGCCAGTGGTCTCAATTGTCCGCTGCCCCTGCTAAAGGCCAAGCTGGAGCTGAACCGCCTGCCCAGCGGCGGGGTGCTCAAGGTGATCGCCACCGATGCCGGGTCGCAGCGAGACTTCCGGGCCTTCGCCCAGCTCGCCGGCCATGAACTGCTGCGCGAAGAGGCCGCCGAAGGCGTCTATCGATACTGGCTGCGCAAGCGTTAGCGGAGCCTTCGCCGTTCCGATTCAGGATTTCCGATGATCAAGGTGTTACGCGACTGGATGCAGCGCTACTTCTCCGACGAGGAGGCAGTGGTGCTGGCGATCATGCTGGTGCTCGGCTTCAGCGTCATCCTCGCCTTCGGCGGGATGCTCGCGCCGGTACTGGCGGCGATGGTGATCGCCTTCCTGATCCAGGGCGTGGTCGGCATGCTGGAACGCTTCCGGGTGCCCCACCTGTTCGCCGTGTGGCTGGTCTACAGCCTGTTCCTCGGCTTGCTGGCGCTGTTCCTGGTGGTCCTGCTGCCGCTGCTCTGGCAGCAATTGTTCACCCTGTTCAACGAACTGCCGCGGATGCTCGGCGAATGGCAGAGCGTGCTGCTGATGCTGCCCGAGCGCTATCCCAGCCTGATCAGCGAGGAGCAGGTGCTCAAGGCCATCGAGACCGCGCGCGGCGAATTTGGCCAGATCGGCCAGTGGGCGCTGACCTCGTCGCTGGCCAGCCTGCCGGTGGTGGTGAACGTCATGATCTACCTGGTGCTGGTGCCGATCCTGGTGTTCTTCTTCCTCAAGGACAAGAAGCGCTTCCATACCTGGTTCCACCGCTACCTGCCGCGCGAGCGCGGGCTGATGAAACAGGTCTGGGCCGAGATGAACCAGCAGATCGCCAATTACATTCGCGGCAAGGTCATCGAGATCGTCATTACCGGCGCGGTGACCTACATCGCCTTCGCCTACCTGGGGCTCAATTACGCGGCGCTGCTGGCCCTGCTGGTCGGCCTGTCGGTGGTGGTGCCGTACATCGGCGCGGTGGTGGTGAGCGTACCGGTGGCGATGATTGCTTTCTTCCAGTGGGGTTGGGGCGACCAGTTCATCTATCTGATGGTGGCCCACGCGATCATCCAGGCGCTGGATGGCAACGTGCTGGTGCCGCTGCTGTTCTCCGAGGCGGTGAACCTGCACCCGGTGGCGATCATCTGCGCGGTGTTGCTGTTCGGCGGGCTCTGGGGCTTCTGGGGCGTGTTCTTCGCGATCCCCCTGGCGACCCTGGTGAAAGCGGTGCTGGATGCCTGGCCCAAGGACCTTCCCGAGACTCTGGCAGCCACGCGATAGCATCGGCCGCATGAAAAATGAAAAAGGCCGCGGATGCGGCCTTTTTTTTCGGGGCGGGGCTCAGGCGCCGTTGAGCGCCTGGGCGGCGGCGAGAACCGCGTCGACATGCCCGGGCACCTTCACGCCGCGCCACTCCTGGCGCAGTACGCCGTCCCTGTCGATCAGGAAGGTGCTGCGGTCGACGCCCATGTATTCCTTGCCGTAGAGCTTCTTCAGCTTGATCACGTCGAACAGCTGGCAGACCGCTTCATCCTTGTCGCTGATCAGCTCGAAGGGGAATTCCTGTTTGCACTTGAAGTTCTCGTGGGACTTCAGGCCGTCGCGGGAGATGCCGAAGACCTCGGTATTGGCCTTCTGGAACGCCGCGTACTGGTCGCGGAAGCCCTGGCCCTCGGTGGTGCAACCGGGGGTGCTGTCCTTCGGGTAGAAGTACAGGACGACCTGCTTGCCCTTCAGCGCGGACAGGGTCACCTCCTTGCCGCTGGTTGCGGGGGCGGTGAAGTCGGGTACGGGTTTGTCGATTGCGACCGGCATGGCTCGGCTCCTCAGGGGTGTTGGGGGCGCCAGGGTTCGATCAGGGCATCCAGGTTCAGGGCGTCGGCGAAGTCCAGGAACTGGTCGCGCAGCCAGCTGATCTGGGTGCCGGCGGGCAGCGTCACGGTAATCGTGGCGTTGAGCATGGTGGTGTTGGTGTGCGGCGCCTGGTAGGTGTCGCAGGTCAGGTTCTCCAGCTCGATGTTGTGGTCGATGAAGAACTGGCAGAGTTCGTTGAGGATGTCCGGGCGATACACCGCGCTGACATAGGCCACGTAAGGCAACGCCTGGGCGCGGGTCACGTGGGCGTTGCTGCGGGTCATGCTGAGGGTGATGTCGCCGCGCTTGGTGAGGGCCGGCAGGCTGCCCTCGAGGCGGGCGAGGGCATCCCAGCTTCCGGAGATCTGCAGCACCAGGGCGCTGAACTCTCCGTGGCGGGTCAGGCGGCTGCTGACCACGGCGCAGCGGCTCTCGACGCAGGCGCGGCAGAGCAGGGTGGTCAGCTCCATCGGATTGGGGCCGAGGGCGCTGATCAGAAGGAATTGTTCGCGGGGTTGGCTGGTGGACATTCAACTTTCCTGGAATACGCTGGCGGCACGGGCCGTACCTAAAGCGGGAAGGGTAGCGAAAAGCGCCGCCGAGGGAAACGTCTGCCGCCTGTCAGCGGCTTCCGACGAGGTGGCGCTCGTCTTGTGCAAGGCCTGCCGCCGACAGTACCATTACCGCTTTAATTTCGCGGCAGGAGCGGTTGCATGATTGCGGGCAGTATGGTGGCACTGGTCACCCCCTTCGATGCTCAGGGTCGACTGGACTGGGACAGCCTCGCCAAGCTGGTGGACTTCCACTTGCAGGAAGGCACCAACGCCATCGTCGCCGTCGGCACCACCGGTGAATCGGCCACGCTGGACGTGGAAGAGCACATCCAGGTGATCCGTCGCGTGGTCGACCAGGTCAAGGGCCGCATCCCGGTGATCGCCGGCACCGGCGCCAACTCCACCCGCGAGGCGGTGGCGCTGACCGAGGCCGCGAAAAGCGGCGGCGCCGACGCCTGCCTGCTGGTGACGCCGTACTACAACAAGCCGACCCAGGAAGGCATGTACCAGCACTTCCGTCATATCGCCGAAGCCGTTGCGATCCCGCAGATCCTCTACAACGTGCCCGGGCGTACCTCCTGCGACATGCTTCCGGAGACCGTCGAGCGCCTGTCCAAGGTGCCGAACATCATCGGCATCAAGGAGGCCACCGGCGACCTGCAACGCGCCAAGGAAGTCATCGAGCGCGTCGGCAAGGACTTCCTCGTCTATTCCGGCGACGACGCCACTGCCGTCGAGCTGATGCTGCTGGGTGGCAAGGGCAACATCTCCGTGACCGCCAACGTCGCGCCGCGCGCCATGAGCGACCTGTGCGCCGCCGCCATGCGCGGCGACGCCGCTGCCGCGCGCGCCATCAACGACCGCCTGATGCCGCTGCACAAGGCGTTGTTCATCGAATCCAACCCCATTCCGGTGAAGTGGGCCCTGCATGAGATGGGTCTGATCCCCGAGGGCATCCGCCTGCCCCTGACCTGGCTCAGCCCGCGTTGCCACGAGCCGCTGCGTCAGGCCATGCGCCAGACCGGCGTATTGGCTTGATCAAGGAGCTCCACGCAATGAAGCGACTGGCTGGACTGACCGCCCTCGCCCTGGTTATCGGCAACACTTCCGGCTGCGGCTGGCTGTGGGGGCCGGAGGGCTATTTCCGCGACCGCGGCGACGACTACCTCGGCGCCCGCGAGACGCCTCCCATGCAATTGCCCGAAGGGGTGCACAGCAAGCCGCTCGATCCGCTGCTGCCGATTCCGCTGAACGTCGCCACCACCCACGAAAAAGAGGGTGAGTACGAGGTTCCGCGTCCGCAGCCGCTGGCCAACGCCGGCGACATCAGCGACTACAGCCTGCAGCGCAGCGGCGATAGCCGCTGGGTCGTGGCCCAGCGTCCGCCGGCGGAAGTCTGGCCGGTGGCCCGGCAGTTCTTCGAGGAGAACGGTTTCCGCATCGCCGACGAGCGCCCGCAGACCGGCGAGTTCAGTTCCGACTGGCAATCGCTGTCGCAGCTTTCCGCGCCGCTGGCACGCCGCCTTAGCAGCCGCGTGAGCGGTGTCGAGCCGGACGGCCAGGCACGGGTTCGGGTGCGTATCGAGCCCGGCGTGCAAAGCAATACCAGCGAGGTCTACGTGCTCAGCCAGACCCGCGCCGCCGGTGACACCAGCAGCCCGAGCTGGCCGAGCAAGTCGGTGGCGCCGAGCCTCGACGCGGCGCTGCTCGACGAGATGGTCGCGAGCATGGCGCGCAGCGCCGAGCAGGGCGGCTCGGTCTCCCTGCTGGCAGCCAACTCGATCTACGACACGCCCGGCACCTTCGAGTTGAGCAAGGACGGCAGCGGCAACCCGGTGCTGACCTTGCAATCCGACTTCGACCGCTCCTGGGTCAGCGTCGGGCGTGCCCTGGATAACGCCGATATCCGCGTCGACGACCTCAACCGCAGCCTTGGCGTGTACTACGTGAACATCGCCGAAGGGGCGAAGAAGCCCGACGAAGACAAGCCCGGGTTCTTCAGTCGCCTGTTCGGCGGCGGCGAGAAGACCAAGGAAGAGGAAGACGCCAAGGCGCAGCGCTACCAGGTCCGCCTGACCACCGTCAGCGACGCCGTGCAGGTCACCGTCGACAAGGACATCAACACCTCTGCGCCGGCCGATGTCGCGCAAAACGTACTGGAAAAACTCCAGGAGAGCATGCGCAATGCGGTTCGCGGTTCTGGGCAGCGGAAGCCGGGGCAATTCGGCCTTGGTGAGCAGTTCTGACACCCGGATACTGATCGATTGCGGCTTCCCGCTGCGTGAAATCATCAAGCGTCTGGCGCGCCTGGGGTTGAGCCCCGCGCAGCTGGACGCGATCCTGGTCACGCACGAACACGCCGATCACATCCATGGCGTCGAACTGCTGGCGCGGCATTACCAAATCCCGGTCTATCTCAGTGCGGGTACCCTGAGCGGCATGCGCCGCCCGGTGCACCCCGCCGAGCTGTTGAGGGCCGGCCAGCGCCTGGCGATCCGCGGGCTGGAAGTGCAGGTGGTTGGCGTCTCGCACGACGCCCGCGAGCCTACCCAGTTCGTGCTGTCCGACGGACAGCGGCGCTTCGGCATGCTCACCGATCTGGGAGTGGCCACGGCCGAGGTGCTGGAGTGCTATCGTGCGGTGGATGCTCTGGTGGTCGAGGCCAACCACGACAGCACGATGCTTGCCGGTGGCCCGTATCCCTATTTTCTCAAGGCCCGCGTAGGCGGTTCGCGAGGGCACTTGAACAACCATCAGTCCGCAGAACTGGTGAAGCAGCTGGATTGGGGTCGCATGCAGCACCTGGTGCTGGCCCATCTCAGCGAAAAGAACAACTCGCCGCAGCTGGCCCGGCAAACCTTCGTCGACACCCTCGGGTGCGATCCGGGCTGGCTGCAGGTGGCCGATCAGCATTCAGGCCTGGATTGGCGCGAGATCGCCTAGGCCCTATTACCCGTAAGCGGAGCCCATCATGGAAAAACGCGAAGAACTCTACCGCGGCAAAGCCAAGTCGGTTTACCAGACCGACGATGCCGATCGTCTCATCCTGCTGTTCCGCAACGACACCTCCGCCTTCGACGGCAAGCGCATCGAACAGCTCGATCGCAAGGGCGCGGTGAACAACAAGTTCAACGCCTTCATCATGCAGAAGCTGGAAGCTGCCGGCATTCCGACCCAGTTCGACAAGCTGCTGTCGGATACCGAGTGCCTGGTGAAGAAGCTCGACATGATCCCGGTCGAGTGCGTGGTGCGCAATTTCGCCGCCGGTAGCCTGGTGCGTCGTCTCGGCGTGGAAGAGGGCATCGCCCTGACTCCTCCCACCTTCGAGTTGTTCCTGAAGAACGACGCCCTGGGCGATCCGTTCATCAACGAATCCCACGTCCAGGCCTTCGGCTGGGCCACTCCCGAGCAACTGGCGCAGATGAAGACCTATTCCTTCAAGGTCAATGAAGTGCTGAACAAGCTGTTCGACGACGTCGGTCTGCTGCTGGTGGACTTCAAGCTGGAGTTCGGCCTGTTCCATGGCCAGATCGTCCTCGGCGATGAGTTTAGCCCGGACGGCTGCCGTCTGTGGGACAAGGAAACCCGCAAGAAGATGGACAAGGACCGCTTCCGCCAGGGCCTCGGCGATGTGATCGAAGCCTACGAAGAGGTAGCCAAGCGCCTGGGCGTGCCGCTTTAACCTCCTAACGCGCGCAACCATCTGAAAGAACGCGAAAAAATCTTCAAGAAAGCTTCGCGTTCTTCGTACAAGCTGGTATCATGCGCGCCGCACGGAGAGATGCCGGAGTGGTCGAACGGGACGGATTCGAAATCCGTTGAGTCAGCAATGGCTCCTAGGGTTCAAATCCCTATCTCTCCGCCATTACATATGAGCAAAGCCCCTGGAATGCCTGGCGTTCCGGGGGCTTTGTCTTTTCTGGCGAGCGTTCGGGCATCCCCTCTGCCGGGCGGGCGAAAAAGCCGTGCCATGGTTTCGGGTGCCGGCCAGGTCGTGCAGCTTTCCTAGGAATGCTGCGGGCCCTTCCTTGGTTCTGCCCTTCCTTCTCCTCTGGGTGGTCGTCCCGCTCTGCCTGGGTTTCGTGGGTGCGCTGAGCGCGCATTTCTCCACCGCTTCCGATTTTCTGTCCTTCGGGCGCCGGGTCGGGCGACCTGCCGGTTTCGATGGTCGGTGCGGTTCTTCTTAGTATCCCGGCGCTTGAAGGCGCCGCGGATGTGTGGCCGAGCTGCATGGCACGGTTTCCCTCCGGCGGACAGCCAGGATATCGGTTTGCGCCGAGTCCCGGAGACGGGGCTGGGGAGGAAGAAATGCGTCCGCTCGTTTCCGTCGTTTGCGCCTGTTTCAATATCTCGAAGTATCTGCACGAGGCGATCGCCAGCATCTACGCGCAGGGCTATCCCAATCTCGAGTTGATCGTGGTGGATGACGGATCCACGGACGACACCTATGAGCGTCTCGCCATGCTCCGCGAGCGTCACGGTTTCCAGCTCTACCGCCAGGCTAACCGAGGGGTGAGCGACGCGCTCAATCACGGTTTGCGTCATGCGCGGGGCGAGTTCGTGATGACTCCCGACCTGGACGACATTCTCCTGCCTGGAGCGCTCGACACGCGCGTCGACTACTTGCTTGCGCACCCCGAGGTCGGGTGCGTGGGCGGTTTCAATATCTGTATCGACAGTGCCGGTAACGAAGTGGCGCGAGACGGTTTCAGCGAGGGGTGTGTGGAGCGTTGGGGGTTCGATGCAGCATTGGCCGAGACCCTGGTGGTCATGCCGCTGACGGCGCTCTACCGCATGGAAGCGATGAAGCGGGCGGATTTCTTCGACCCGTCGATTAGCGTGCAGGATTTCCAGATCACCCTAAGGATCGCGGCGCAGGGCTATGAAATTCATCGACTGCCGGCCTACATGGGGCGTTATCGCCGGCATGGAAGCGGTCTGTCCGGCAGGTACAAGCTCAATTACGAGGCGGATATGCAAGCCATCGAGCCTTATCGGGCTCACCCGAATTATCGCCGGGCCCGGCAACTGATCCTGAACAAGGCGCTGAAGAAGGCTGTTGTCCAGGATGGGCGATATGCCTGGCAGTTGTTCCGCTCGGTGCCGCTGCGGGCGTGGGACCGGGTGACGCTGAAGCGATTCTGGCGCTTTCTCCGTTATCTGCCGGTCCTCGGGTTGAAAGGTGGTACCGGCGTCGAGGGTCGATGACGGCTGGCCGGCTAATCTTTCAGTGGGTTGAATGTCATTTCAGGATTTATCCTTCAGTGCCTCGCCCTGGGGAAATAGCGCGCGGCTCACGAAGCGCGCGGTATCCCGCAGGCTGGTGCCGATCCGTTCCAGGTCGTCGGGCTGGTGCTGGGCGCTGATGCCGATCGCGGAGATGGCGAAGCGCGGTTGTCCGTCGCGGTCGGTGATGGCGCTGGCGACCATGCTCACGCCGCGGTAGAGGTGTTCCTGGTCGATAGCCCAGCCGCGCTCGACGGCCTCGGTCGCTTCGGCCTGGTAGCGCTCGAAGCTCGGCGGATTTTCCCAGCGCACGCGGGTCAGTCGGCGGCGCAGTTCGTCCTCCGGCAGTTCGCGCAGGCCGGCAATGCAACGCCCGGCGGCGCCGACCAGTTCCGGCAGGCGCGTGCCGACGGCGACGTTGACGTGGGCGACGGGCGGTGCGGCAAGGGCGATAACGCGGATGTGCGCATCGTCGGTGACTTGCCACAGGGCGATGAGGATGTGGTGGGCAAGGCTCAGTCGCTCCAGCTCTGGCTGGATCAGGTCGGCATAGCTGCGTCCGACGAATCCTACGGCCAGTTCCGACAGGCCAAGGCCCAGTTGGTAGGTCTTGCCCGCATCGTCGAAGGAGGTCAGCCGTTCGTTGCTCAGGGTGCGCAGGATATTGAAGGCGCTGCTCGGGCTGATGCCGGTGGCGCGAGCGATGGCGGCCACGCCTTGCGGTCCGTCGGCGTGGGCCAGGTGGCGAAGTATCTGAATGGCGTTCACTACCGCGCCGACATCTTTGCTGCTGGTGCCTTTGGTTGTGGCGTCCTTGGTCATTTTTCCTCTTTTCATTCAGTATTGTGATTGACATTCACGATAGTGAATATATTCTGGCCTTCCGGAACGTACAACCGGGGACGGAAGCAGTATCCGGTTCGGCGTCCAGCGCGATGCACTTTGCAGCAAAGGTCGACAAGAACAAAGGAGAAACCTCGTGGCAGATCTTCCCGATGGCAGTACTCCGGGACCTGAGGCGCAGTACCTTGCGTTTCTCGCCCAGGGCCGTTTCATGTTGCAGCGCAGCCGTTCCAGCGGTCGCCATGTGTTCTACCCGCGCCAGTTGGTGCCGGGTAGCGGCGAGACTGATCTCGAGTGGGTTCCCGCCAGCGGCCTGGGTACGCTCTACGCGATCACTGTCAATCGCTCCCGCGGCGGCAATCACAATGTCGCGCTGGTCGACCTGGACGAGGGCGTGCGCATGATGTCGCGGATCGACGGGCACCAGAGCCTGCCGATCGGCACCCGTGTGCAGGCGCGCATCGTCGAGCAGGACGGTGCCAATGTCGTGGTGTTCGTTCCCCACCAGGAGGGACGACCATGAGCGCGGCCATCCGAGGCAAGACCGCCATCGTCGGCATCGGTAGCGCCGGCGTCGGCGAGGCGCCGGGCTACAGCGCCATCGAACTGCTCGGCCAGGCGTCGCTCAAGGCCATTGCCGATGCCGGCCTGAAGCTTTCCGACATCGACGCGATCTTCGCCGCCACCAGCTCCCATGCCTTTCCCACCTTGTCGGTCGCCGAATACCTCGGCATCCGCCCGAAATTCGTGGATGGCACCAATATCGGCGGCTCCAGTTTCGAGCTGCACCTGCTGCAGGCCACTTTGGCACTGGAGGCCGGTCTCTGCGACGCTGCGCTGATCTGCTACGGCTCCAACCAGCGAACCGCCGGCGGCCGCCTGGTATCGATGAGCGAGCCACAATGGCACGAGACGCCCTACAAGCCGCGCCACCCGATCACCGCCTATGCCCTGGCGGCCAGCCGGCACATGCACCAGTACGGCACCACACGCGAGCAGCTCGCCGAGGTGGCGGTCTCTGCCCGGCAATGGGCCAACCTGAATCCCGAGGCGTTCGCCCGCGGGCCGTTGAGCGTCGATGACGTCCTTGCCGCGCGGATGGTCAGCGACCCGCTGAGTGCCGCCGACTGCTGCCTGGTCACCGACGGCGGTGGCGCCTGCGTGGTAGTGCGCGCCGAGCGCGCCCGCGACTTGCCCAATGCGCCGGTGTACTTCCTTGGCGCGGCCGGAGCGCAGTGGCATCGCTCGATCGTGTCGATGCCCGACCTCACCGTGACGGCGGCCTCGGAAAGCGGTCCGCGAGCCATGCAGATGGCCGGTGTGCGGCACGCCGACATCGACCTGGTGATGCTCTACGACGCCTTTACCATCAACACCCTGCTGTTCCTCGAGGACCTGGGTTTCTGCGCCAAGGGCGAGGGCGGCCCATTCGTCCAGGGCGGACGCATCGCGCCCGGCGGCGAGCTGGCGGTGAACACCAACGGTGGCGGGCTGTCCTGCGTGCATCCGGGGATGTACGGGATGTTCCTGATCATCGAGGCGGTGACCCAGCTCCGCCGCCAGGCCGGCGAGCGGCAGTTGGCCAAGGCCGACGTGGCGTTGCTGCACGGCAACGGCGGCACGCTGTCCAGCCAGGTAACCGCGTTGCTCGGCACCGGCGACACGCTCTAGACCCCTGGCCGACAGGTCTTCCGGGCGCTGCCGTGGCGGCGTCCCGCGGGCGCGCTCGCCCGCGAGAAGGTTGTCGTGCCGGCCACAGACAAACGGATCAGGTGAACCCATGTCAGCGAACCACTCGCAACAGCTCATCGACGCTCCCCGTTTCGCCAGTCTTACTCCATTGATCGAACCACGCTCGGTCGCGGTGATCGGCGCTTCCAGCGACCCGACCCGCATCGGTGGCCGTCCCATCGCCTACATGCTGCGCCATGGCTATGCCGGGCAAATCCTCCCGGTCAATCCGAATCGTGCTGAAATCCAGGGGCTGCCGGCCTTCGCCAGCGTTGCGGAGCTGCCGCAGGCACCGGACGTGGCCATTGTCGCGGTGCCTGCGCCTCAGGTGCTGGAGACCGTCCGGGCGCTGGGCCGCCAGGGGGCGCGCAGTGCCATCGTGTTCTCTTCCGGATTCAGCGAGGTCGGCGAGGCCGGCGCGGCGATGCAGGATGCGGTGGTAGCCGCTGCCCGCGAGCACGGTATGCGCCTGCTCGGTCCGAATGCGCTCGGCGCGTTCAACAGTAACCTGGGTTATTACGCGTTCTTCTCCACCAGCCTGGAACGTGGCGTACCGCTGCCCGGCCGGGTAGGCATCGCCACCCAGTCCGGTGCCTACGGCGCGCACCTGCTCGGCATGGCGCGCCAGCGGCGCCTGGGAACCCCTATCTGCGTGGCCACCGGTAACGAGGCCGACGTCACCCTGGGCGACAGCATCGGTTGGCTGGTGGAGTCGCCGGAGATCGACGTGGTGATGGCCTACGCCGAATCCATCCGCAACGTCGACAGCTTCCTCGCCGCCCTGGAGGCCGCGCATCGCGCCGGCAAGCCGGTGATTCTGCACAAGGTCGGGCGCAGCGCCCTGGGTAGCCGCGCGGCGCTGTCCCACACCGCTTCGCTGGCCGGCGACGACAAGGTGCTGGACGCCGTGCTGGGCGACTATGCGGTGATCCGCGCCAGGACCACCGAGGAACTGATGGACATCGCCTACCTCGCCACCCGGCGTATCTATCCGGTGGGCAACAGCCTCGGCATGATCACCGTCAGCGGCGGCGCCGGGATCATCGTCAGCGATGCCGCCGAGGAGGTCGGCCTGCCGATGCCGCCGATGCCGGACATGGCCCAGGAGCGGCTGAAGGCACGGCTGTCCTTCGCGTCGCCGATCAACCCGGTGGACTGCACCGCGCAGGCCCTGAACGATCTGACGCTGGTGCGCGACTTTACCGAGTCGATGGTGGTCGACGGTGGCTACCGTTCGCTGCTCGCCTTCTTCACCCAGGCCGGCACCGCCGCCTCCATCGGCGCGCGTCTGGCCGAGCAGTTCCGGCGGATCAAGGAGGCTCATCCCGAGCGTCTGTTCGTGGTCTCGGTGATGGGCGAGGGGGAGGAGCTGGCACCCTACGAGGAGGCCGGCTTCGCACTGTTCGAAGACCCCACCCGGGCGGTAGTGGCGATCCAGGCCATGGGGCGGCTCGGCGAAGCCTTCGCCCGGCCGTTGCGCCTGCGCCGGCCTGCCGGCGGGCTACAGTTGCCCGCCTCCACGCCCGGCGAAGCCGAGGCCAAGCGCCTGCTGGCGCGCGCCGGTATCGAGTCCGCCGCCGAGGCGGTGCTGGGCAGTGCCGAAGAGGCGGTTGCCTTCGCCGAGGGCATCGGATACCCGGTGGTGCTGAAGCTCGCCTCGGCGGACATCCAGCACAAGTCGGAAATCGGCGGCGTGCTGCTTGGCGTAAGCGATGCGGACGCGGTACGCGCCGGTTTCCAACTGCTCCTGCGCCGGGCCGCCGAGAAGGCGCCGCAGGCGCGTCTCGATGGCGTCCTGGTGGCGCGTCAGCTGCAGGGTGGGGTGGAGTGCTTCATGGGGATCCAGCGCGATCCGCTGTTCGGCCCGGTGGCGCTGTTCGGCCTGGGCGGGATCTTCGTCGAGGTGCTGCAGGACGTGGTGTTCCGCCGCTGCCCGTTCGAGGTCGACGAAGCCGAGGCGATGATCCGTAGCATCAGAGGCGCGCCGCTCCTGCTCGGCGCGCGTGGCCGGCCGCGGGCCGACGTCGCGGCGCTGGCACGGCTGCTGTCGAATCTCTCGCGGTTCGCCTGGGAGGCGGGAGAGCGCTTGCGCTCGGTGGACCTCAACCCGGTCATCGCCTTGCCGGAGGGCCAGGGCGCCTGGGCGGTGGATGCGGTGCTGGAAGTCGAGGAGGTGGCCGATGGCGCTCGATCCTGAGGTGCTCCTGAACTACCCGATCCCCGAAGTACGCCAGCGCTACAGCCGGCGCGACAGCGCCTTCTATGCATTGACCCTCGGTCTGGGCGGCGACCCGCTGGACGAGCGCCAACTGGTCTACGTCGATCCGTGCCGCGATCTCCAGGCATTGCCGTGCATGGCCCTGGTGCTCGGTCATCCGGGCTTCTGGCTGGGCAATCCGGCGACTGGCGTGGACGCGCTGCGCCTGGTTCACGGCGAGCAGCGCCTGGAGTGGCGGCGGCCGTTGCCGGCGGAAGGCGAGGTGATCGGTAGGACCCGGGTCACCGGTCTGGTAGACAAGGGCGCCGACAAGGGCGCGCTGCTCTACAGCGAGAAGGTGCTCAGCGACGCGCTCAGTGGCGAGGTGCTGGCTGTCGCCCGCAGCACCACCTTCCTTCGCGGCGACGGCGGCTTCGGTGGTTCCCGGCAGGTGCCGGAAATGCCGCATCGCTTGCCTGAACGGACGCCCGACCTGCGACTCGACCTGCCGACCCGTCCGGAGCAGGCCCTGTACTACCGCCTCAACGGCGACGACAACCCGCTCCACGCGGAGCCCGCGGCAGCGCTGCGGGCCGGCTTCCCGCGGCCGATCCTGCATGGCCTGTGCACCCTCGGCGTGGCATTCCACGCAGTGTTGCGCGGGCTCGCCGACTACCGCGCGGAGCAACTGGGACATCTGCAGGTGCGTTTCTCGGCTCCGGTGTTTCCCGGCGAGACCTTGCGTACCGAGATGTGGAGCGACGGCTCGTTCCGCACTCGCGTCGTCGAGCGCGATGTGGTGGTGCTGGACAACGGCCGGGTAGGTCCGCCGCCAGAGCGGCCGGACTGAAGCGAAGGGCGGTGGCGCGAGGGAACGACCGTCGGGCTGCCGTGAAGATCAACCGAAATCCTGCTTGCGAGAACAAGAATAATGAATGCAACCGCGCTTTCCCCGAACCCGGCGCCGGCCATTTCCCGGCGCACCATGCTGATCGCCTTCGTCTTCTGCTTCCTCGGCCTGCTCGCCGACGGCGTCGACCTGATGTTCCTGGCCTACAGCCTCAACAGCCTGAAGGCCGAATTCGGCCTGAGCAACTTCGAAGCCGGCTCCCTCGGCAGCCTGACTCTCGCCGGCATGGCCGTCGGCGGTATCTATGGCGGCTGGTGCTGCGACCGCTTCGGCCGGGTGCGAGTGGTGACCTGGACCATCGTGCTGTTCTCCATCGGTACCGCGTTGCTGGGGCTGACCCAGAACTACTGGCAGTTCGCGCTGATCCGCTTCGTCGCCTCGCTCGGCCTCGGCTCGCTGTTCGTCGCCTGCAACATCCTGATGTCCGAGTGCGTCGGAACCAAGTACCGCACCACCATCCTCGCCGCCATGCAGGCCGGCTGGACCGTGGGCTACCTGGTGGCGACCCTGCTGGCGGGGCAGATCATCCCCGAGTTCGGCTGGCGCACCTTGTTCTTCACCGCCGTGGCGCCGGCGCTGGTCTGCCTGGCCCTGCGGCCCTGGGTGCCGGAGTCGCCGTCCTGGCTCGCGGCCCAGGCCGGGCGCCAGCGTCCCGGCGCGGCTCCGCAGAGCCACGCCGAGGCTGGCGGCGCCGGCCCGCTGGGACGGATGCTGGGCGATCCGGAAACGCGCGGCATGTTCCTGCTCTGGAGCCTCACCTCCTGCTTCCTGCTGTTCGGCTACTACGGCACCAACAACTGGATGCCGTCCTACCTGGAGAGCGAGCTGGGGATGAACTTCAAGTCGATGACCGGCTACATGGTCGGCACCTACAGCGCGATGATCCTCGGCAAGGTCGCCGCCGGTGTCTGCGCCGATCTCTTCGGCCGGCGCCTGACCTTCGCCGCCGGGGCCATCGGCAGCGCCGCCTTCATGCCGTTGATCGTGTTCTACCACTCGCCCTCCAACATCCTCTGGATCCTCATCACCTTCGGCTTCATCTACGGCGTTCCGGTCGGGGTGCTGGCCACCTACATGACCGAGAGCTTCTCCACCCGCGTCCGCGGCTCGGCGGTGGGCACCGCCTACAACCTGGGTCGTATCGGCGCGGCGGTGGCACCCGCCGGCATCGGCCTGCTGGCCACCCACGTGTCGATCGGCGCGGGTTTCCTGGTGATGGGCATCACCTACGTGCTCACCGGACTGATCCCGGCGCTGTTCATTGCGGACCGGCTCTACGACCCGAACCGCGAGTCCCGCGATGCCGAGAGCGCTTCCCGACGGCAAGCGCCGGGCAGTGCCGTGGATACCGCCGAGCGGCGCGCGGCCAAGGCCTGATCCTGCGGAAGGAGTGCACATCCATGAGTTCTTTTCCACGACAGCCAGCGGCGGAGCAGCGGCCCGCCAGCTTCCAGGAGTTCATCGGCCTCGAGCGCTGGACCGATGCCGACGGGGTGGCGCGGGTGCGCCTGGGGCATCGCCCGGAACTGATGAACTACCTGCAACAGTTCCACGGCGGGGTGTTGATGTCGGTGCTGGACGCCGCCATGGCCTAGGCGATCCGTGCCTGCCTGCCGGACTGCTCGATGGTGACCATCGACATGGCTACCCACTTCATGGGTAGCGCCCGCGGCGAGCTTCGTGCGGTTGGCAGGGTAGTGCGACGGACCCGCACGATCTGCTTCTGCACGGCGGAAATCTGCAACGAGGACGGCGAGGTCATCGCCATGGCCTCGGGCAGCTTCAGGTACCGCGCGGCTAAGCCGTAGCGGAGTTCCGGCGGCGCGGCAGCGGAGCCATCCGTCGCGCGTCCGGACCACGGCCTGCGCGGTCGCTCCGCGCGGACAAGCCGGCGCCGCCCGTGCAGATGACGGACGGGCGGTCGGCGTATCGACAGGAGGGCGAACAGATGAGTGAGCAAGACGAGTGGGCCGGCGAGCGCGAGCAGCGTCTGCGGATGATCCGCGACAGCGCGGCTTCGCTGGTGCCGCGCGACGGCGACCTGAGCCGCGTGCGCCGCGGTCGTTTCACCGGTAGCGGGGTGGACCGCCAGGCCTGGCGCGAGGTCTGCGCCATGGGCTGGCCGGCGCTGCGCCTGGATGAAGCGTTGGGCGGCAGCGGCCTGGGCATGAGCGAATACGCGGCGTTGCTGGAGGCGCTGGGGCGCGGCCTGCTGCCCGAGCCGCTGATCGAGGCCGGGCTGGTGGCGCCGTTGCTGCCGGAAGACGAGCGCGTTGCGTTGCTGGCCGCTGAGCGGCTGGTCCTGCCGGCGGGCATCGCCTACCGCGATGGGCGGCGGCGCCCTCGTATGCAGGAAGGGCGGCTGCACGGCGAAGTCGCTCACGTACATCTGGCTGGCGCCGCCGATGCCTGGCTGGTGGCCTGCGAGCAGGGCCTGGCGCTGGTCGAGCGCGATGCCGATGGCGTGGAACTGCTCTGCGAGGCGACCCAGGATGGCGCTCACCTGGCGCGCCTGCGTTTCCGCGATGCGCCGGCACGGTGGTTGTCCGGCGAGGTGGCGGAACAGGTTCTGGACGAGGCAGCGCTGGCCTGCGCGGCCTATCTGGTCGGACTGATGGATGGCGCCTTCGAGCGAACCCTGGAGTACCTCAAGGTACGTCGCCAGTTCGGCCGCGAGATCGGCAGTTTCCAGGCGCTGCAGCACCGCATGGTCGACCTGAGGATCCAGATCGAACTGTCGCGCGCCATGGTCGAGCAGGCCGCCGCCGCGATCGATGCCGGGGCGTCGGAAAGCGAGCGCCAGCGGCAGGTTTCCAGCGCACGGGTACGGGCCTCGGAAGCGGCTCTGCTGGTGACCCGCCAGGCCATCCAGTTGCACGGCGGCATCGGCTACACCGACGAGGCGGACATCGGCCTGTTCCTGCGCCGCGCCATGGTACTGCTCAATGCCCACGGCTCGCTGGCGTTCCACAAGGCGCGCTACGCCGCGCTGCTACAGCGGGAGGTGGCCTGATGAGCGGTTTGTTGCAGGAAACGCGCGGCACGGTGCGCCTGCTGCGCTTCGACAACCCGGCCCGGCGCAACGCACTGTCGCCGGCGCTGCGCATGGAATTGCTGCGTGCCCTGGAGGCGGCCGAATGCGACCCATCGATCCGCAGCGTGCTGCTGACCGGTGGCGAAGAGGTGTTCTGCGCCGGCGGCGACCTGGGCGACATGCGGGTGACCGAGTTGGCCGCCGGCAGGGCGCGAATGCAGGACAACGCGCGGCTGGTGCGGCAGATGGTGCGCATGGGCAAGCCGCTGATCGCCGCGGTCGAGGGCTGGGCGGTGGGAGCCGGGCTGTCCGTGGCGCTGGCCTGCGACAGCATCGTTTGCGGCGCCGGCGCCCGCTTCGCCGCCGGCTTCGGCAAGGTCGGGCTGCTCGCCGACCTTGGCCAGTTGCATACCTTGCCGGCGCGCATCGGTTGGGGGCGGGCACGGCAGATCCTGATGTTCGGCCAGGTGGTAGAGGCCGAGGAGGCACTGCGCATCGGCCTGGCCGACCGCCTCTGCGCCGCTGGCGGCGCCTTGGCGATGGCGCTGGAACTGGCCGGGCGGGTGGAGCAGCAGGCGCCGTTGCCCCTGGCGATGACCAAGGCGTTGCTCGCCGAGGGCCTTGACCTATTGCTGGAGCGGGAGGGCGAGTTGCAGAGCCAGTTGTTTCTCAGCGCCGACCACGCCGAGGGCAAGGCGGCCTTTCTCGCCAAGCGTCCCCCCGTATTCAGAGGAAACTGAGATGACCGACTACGACAGTCTCGACGACAACGCCTTTCGCCTGATGGTCCGTGAGTGGATCGCCGCCAACTATCCGCAGCGCATCCGCAATCCGCCCCGTCGCCTGGGGCGCGAGGAAACCCGCGAGTGGTACCTGCTGTTGTCGCGCCAGGGCTGGCTGTGTCCCGGCTGGCCCAGGGAGTACGGCGGCATGGGGCTGAGCGCCGGCAAGCAACTGATCATGATGGAGGAAATGGAGGAGTACGGCTGCGCGCGCCTGCCCGACAGCGGCGTGACCATGCTCGGCCCATTGTTGATCCGCTATGGCGACGAGGCGCAACGGGCGCGCTTCCTGCCGCGCATTCTCAGCGGCGAAGACATCTGGTGCCAGGGCTACAGCGAGCCCAACGCCGGCTCCGACCTGGCCAGCCTGCGCACCGAGGCGCGCCTGGAAAACGGCGAGTGGGTGATCAACGGACAGAAGACCTGGACCACCATGGGCTCGGAGGCCAACTGGATCTTCCTGCTGGTCCGCACCGAGCGCAGCGCCAAGGCGCAGCACGGCATCAGCTTCCTGCTGGTGCCGATGGACAGCCCGGGCATCGAGGTGCGGCCGATCCTCAACCTGGAGCTGCACGGCGAGTTCTGCGAAGTGTTTTTCAACGACGTGCGGGTGCCCTACGACAGCCTGGTCGGCGAAATCAACCAGGGCTGGAGCATGGCCAAGGCGCTGCTCGGTTTCGAGCGGATCTTCCTCGGTTCGCCCAAGCAGTCCACCTTCGCCCTCCAGCGCCTGGAGCGCCTGGCCCGGCACCTGGGACTGTGGCACGACCCTCTGTTCGCGCGCCGCTTCGCCGCGTTGAGCATGGACCTGGACAGCCACAAGGCGCTCTACGAGCGTTTCGCCGAACGCCTGCGGCGTGGGGAGAGCCTCGGCCCGGAGGTATCCATGCTGAAGATCTTCCAGTCCGAACTGTTCCAGCGCATCAGCGAGCTGGGCCTGGAGGTCGCCGGGGAGGACTCGGCCCTGCTACAGCCCTTCGCCGAAGACCCCGAGCTGCATCCGGCGGGGATCTTCATCCAGTCGCGGCCGACCACCATCTACGGCGGCAGCAACGAAATCCAGCGCAACATCCTGGCCAAGAGCGTCCTCGGCCTGCCGGGCTGAGCGCAACCGAACGACATCCACGGGACGAAGAGGATTACCCATGAGCAGCAGACTCAATGAAGGCAAGGTCGCGATCGTTACCGGCGCGGGCGGCGGCATCGGCCGCGAGATCGCCCTGGCCCTGGCCGATTCCGGGGCACGGGTGGTGATCAACGATATCGGCGTATCGCTACAGGGCGAGGGCGGGTCGGCCTCGCCGGCCGAAGAGACCCTTGGCCTGATCCGCCAGCGAGGCGGCGAAGGTCTGATCAACACCGACAGCGTCGCCGACTGGGACAGCGCGCGGCGTATCGTCGAATGCGCCATGGACGGTTTCGGGCGTCTGGATATCGTGGTGAACAACGCTGGCATCCTGCGCGATGCGATCTTCCACAAGATGAGCGCCGACGACTGGCTGTCGGTGATCAATGTCCATCTCAACGGCAGCTTCTTCGTCAGCCGGGCCGCCGCCGAACGCTTCCGTACCCAGCAGGCCGGCGCCTTCGTACACATGACCAGCACTTCCGGGCTGATCGGCAACTTCGGCCAGGCCAATTATTCCGCGGCCAAGCTGGGCATCGTCGCCTTGAGCAAATCCATCGCCCTCGACATGCAGCGCTACAACGTGCGTTCGAATTGCATCGCGCCGTTCGCCTGGAGCCGGATGACCGACTCGATTCCGGCCGAAACCCCGGAGCAGAAGGCCCGCGTCGACAAGCTGCAGCGCATGACCCCCGAGAAGAACGCGCCGCTGGCCGTCTACCTGGCGTCCGACGCCGCCCGCGAGGTCACCGGCCAGGTGTTCGCCGCGCGTCACCACGAACTCTTCCTGATGAGCCAGAGCCGGCCGCTGCGCAGTGTGCATAGCGAGCACGGCTGGACCCCGGAGAGCATCGCCGAGCACGGCATGCCGGCGTTGCGCGGCAGCTTCATGGACCTGGCGCGCAGCCCGGACGTGTTCTCCTGGGACCCGATTTGACCGAGGAGGCAATCCATGGGCGTGTTCAGGACCCGTTTCACCGAGACCTTCGGCGTCGAACACCCGATCATGCAGGGCGGCATGCAGTGGGTCGGCCGTGCCGAGATGGCTGCGGCGGTGGCCAACGCCGGTGGCCTGGCGACGCTGTCGGCGTTGACCCAGCCGAGCCCGGAGGCACTGGCTGCGGAGATTGCCCGCTGCCGCGAGCTGACCGATCGGCCGTTCGGGGTCAACCTGACCTTGCTGCCGACGCAGAAGCCGGTGCCCTATGCCGAATATCGCGCAGCCATCATCGAGGCGGGAATCCGCGTCGTCGAAACCGCCGGCAACGACCCCGGCGAGCACATCGCCGAATTCCGTCGACACGGCGTCAAGGTGATCCACAAGTGCACCGCCGTGCGCCATGCGCTCAAGGCCGAGCGACTGGGTGTGGACGCCGTCTCCATCGACGGCTTCGAGTGTGCCGGCCACCCGGGCGAGGACGACATCCCCGGCCTGGTGTTGCTGCCGGCCGCGGCCAACCGGCTACGCGTGCCGATCATCGCCTCCGGCGGTTTCGCCGATGGACGTGGCCTGGTCGCGGCGCTGGCGCTGGGTGCCGACGCGATCAACATGGGCACGCGCTTCCTGGCCACTCGCGAATGTCCGATACACCCTGCGGTGAAGGCGGCGATCCGTGCGGCCGACGAGCGTTCCACCGACCTGATCATGCGTTCCCTGCGCAATACCGCGCGGGTGGCGCGCAACGCGATCAGCCAGGAAGTACTGGCGATCGAGGCACGCGGCGGCGCCGGCTACGCCGATATAGCCGCGCTGGTCAGCGGCCAGCGCGGTCGCCAGGTGTACCAGCAGGGCGATACCGACCTGGGGATCTGGTCGGCCGGCATGGTCCAGGGCCTGATCGACGACGAACCGGCCTGCGCCGAGTTGCTCAGGGACATCGTCGAGCAGGCGCGCCAACTGGTGCGTCAACGCCTGGAGGGCATGCTCGCCGGGGTCTGATCCGCTCCGCCACGGCGGTCGCGGCAGGGAGTGGCCGCGGCGCCGTGTCTATCCACTGACGACGAAGAGACAACAACAATGAAAATTCTTCCCGTTCCGATGCTGGCCGCGGGGCTGGCGTTGCTGCCGTCGTCCGCCCAGGCGGAGTTTTTTGCCGACGGCAAGGCCGGCCTCGAACTGCGCAATTTCTATTTCAATCGCGACTATCGCCAGCCAGTCCTATTCGGAGGAGTGGGCGCAGGGTTTCCTGTTGCGCTACGAGTCCGGCTACACCGAGGGCTCTTCGGCCTGGGTGTCGATGCGCTGGGCCTGCTGGGTGTCAGGCTGGACTCCTCGCCAGAGCGATCCGGTAGCGGTCTGTTGCCGTATTCGACGAGCGACCGGCGCGCCGCCCACGACTATTCCAGCCTGGGCCTGACCGCCAAGCTACGGGTCTCGCACAGTACGCTGAAGATCGGCACCCTGATGCCCAGGCTGCCGGTGGTGCAGTTCAACGACACGCGCCTGCACCCGCAAACCTTCCAGGGCGGACTGCTGGAAGTGAACGAGATCGACGGGCTGGCGCTGCAGTTCGGCCAGTTGCGCCAGGTCAAGCAGCGCGACTCGACCAACGCCGAAGACCTCGGCATCACCCGCGGCAACAAGCGCAACGTACTGGCGGGCCGGCACCCCGGCAGCGACCGCTTCGACTTCGCCGGCGGTACCTACCGCTGGAGCGAGCGCCTGAGCAGCAGCTACCACTACGCCAACCTGGAGGATTTCTACCGTCAGCATCATCTCGGCGTGCAGCACCTCTTGCCGCTCGCCGATGACCAGTCGCTGAAGTCCGACATCCGCTGGGCGCGTTCCACCGACGAGGGCGGCAGCCGCGTCGACAATCGCGCGCTGAATGCGCTGTTCACCTATCGCCTGGGCGGCCACGCCTTCGGCCTCGGCTACCAGCGCATGTCCGGCGACAGCGGCTTCGCCTACCTGGCCGGGACCGATCCGTATCTGGTCAACTTCGTGCAGATCGGCGATTTCGCCAACAAGGACGAGCGCTCCTGGCAGTTGCGCTACGACTACGACTTCGCCGCCATCGGCCTGCCCGGCCTGACATTCATGAGCCGCTACCTGCGTGGCGAACACATCGACCTTCTGGACGGCGGTGGGCGCGGCAAGGAATGGGAGCGGGACACCGATATCGCCTACCTGGTGCAATCGGGGCCGTTGAAGAACCTGGGGATCAAGTTGCGCAACGGCACCTTCCGCAGCGATTTCGGCAACGACATCGACGAGACCCGGCTGATCGTCAGCTACGCGTTGCCGCTGTGGTGAAGCGGACTTGAGTTTCCCGATGTTTCCGCGCCATTGACCCTGTAGTGGCTACAGCCTTTTCACTGGAAGCCGTCAGATCCAGACGAGAGGGTTGTGCCATGGGGTTCTTCGAACGGTTGTTGATGGGTGGGCGTCATCATGGACAGGGCGGTGGTCATCACGGCGGCGGTCATCACCGCGGTCAGGGCGGCTATCCGCCGGCGCCAGTCGCGGTGGGAATGGCCTGTCCCGCCTGCCGCACCGCGAATGCGGCGACGGCACGATTCTGCCAGGGCTGCGGCGGCGCCCTGGCGCCGCTGCGCTGTATCGCCTGCAGCGCCGATCTCGCGGCGGGCGCGAAGTTCTGCGGCGCCTGCGGTGCGCCGCAGCAGTAGCCTCAGTCGACGGCGAGGATTTCCACCGCAAGGGGGGAGTCCTTCGCCCCGGTCTCGTCGCCCGGGTGCCTGCCGATCAGGCTCTGGCCCAGTGGCGAGCGAGGCGTGATGACCAACACCTCGCGACCTTCGCAATCGATCTTCAGCCCGGCCGCCTCGGGGCCGAGGAACACTGTTCGCCGGCTGCCGTCGGCGTTCAGCAGGGTGACCAGCGCGGTGAGCTGGATGCCCTGTTCCTCGTCGAAATCGCGCAGCACCAGGTTGCGGTACAGGCCCAGCGCCTGGCGGATCTCCTCGACCCGGCGCGACTGCCCGGCGGCCAGGTAGGCCGCCTCCAGGCCGAGGGTGTCGTACTTGTTCTCGGCGACGTTCTCTTCGTGGGTTGCCGTCTCATGGGCGGTCTGCGCGGCGCGGACGGCGACTTCCAGGTCCGCGGCGAGCTTTTCCGTGATCAGGCGCAACAGCTGTTTCTTGTCCATGTCGGGTAGGCGAGGGCTGGCCGGCGAAGGCGTGCATGGTACGGGAAAGACGGCGGATCGCGACAGCTCGGAGCCAGTATGAAAACTCGGAATGACGTGGCGAATAAAGGTCGTTTGTCGCTACCGGGCAAACCGACTAAAACGAGCGGAAACGAACAGCCAGGAGAACCTCACATGATCGACGGATTGCTGCGCAGTCTCGGCCTCGACCCCAATGCTTTTCGCGATGGCGAGCTTGCCGTGCATACCCCCATCGACGGCAGTCGCCTGGCTGCGGTGCGACTGGAGGGGCGCGCCGCCGTTGCCGCCAAGGTCGAGCGCGCCGAACAGGCGTTCCGCGCCTGGCGCCAGGTGCCGGCGCCGCGCCGTGGTGAACTGGTGCGGCTGTTCGGCGAGGAATTGCGTCGGCACAAGGCCGAACTCGGCGAACTGGTGTCCTGGGAGGCGGGCAAGATCACCCAGGAAGGCCTCGGCGAAGTCCAGGAAATGATCGATATCTGCGACTTCGCGGTGGGCCTCTCGCGCCAGTTGTACGGTCTTACCATCGCATCCGAGCGTCCCGGCCACCACATGCGCGAGACCTGGCACCCGCTGGGCGTGGTAGGCGTGATCAGCGCGTTCAACTTCCCAGTCGCGGTGTGGTCGTGGAATACCGCGCTGGCGCTGGTCTGCGGTAATTCCGTGGTCTGGAAGCCTTCGGAGAAGACCCCCCTCACCGCACTGGCCTGCCAGGCACTGTTCGAGCGTGCCGCGCGGGCCTTCGGCGGCGATGCGCCGGCGCACCTGAGCCAATTGCTGATCGGCGACCGCGAGGCCGGCGAAGCGCTGGTGGACGACCGTCGCGTCGCCCTGGTCAGCGCCACCGGCAGCACTCGCATGGGGCGCGAAGTGGCGCCGCGGGTGGCGGCGCGTTTCGCTCGCTGCATCCTCGAACTGGGCGGCAACAACGCGATGATCCTGGCGCCAAGCGCCGACCTCGACCTGGCGGTGCGCGGCATCCTGTTCGGCGCGGTGGGCACCGCCGGGCAGCGCTGCACCACCTTGCGCCGGTTGATTGCTCATGAGTCGGTGAAGGACGAGATAGTCGAGCGCCTCAAGGCAGCCTATTCCAGGGTCCGTATCGGTCATCCGCTGGAGGGCAACCTGGTCGGGCCGCTGATCGACGAACGCAGCTATCTGGCCATGCAGGACGCCCTGGCGCGAGCCCGCGAGCAGGGGGGACGGGTGTTCGGCGGCGAGCGGCAATTGCAGGAGCGTTATCCGGATGCCTACTACGTGTCGCCGGCCATCGTCGAGATGCCGGGACAGACCGAAGTGGTGCGCACGGAGACCTTCGCACCGATCCTGTACGTAGTCGGCTACCGCGATTTCGACGAGGCCCTGCGCCTGAACAACGAGGTTCCCCAGGGACTGTCGTCGTGCATCTTCACCACCGACCTGCGCGAGGCGGAACTGTTCCAGGGCGCGGCGGGCAGTGACTGTGGGATCGCCAACGTCAACATCGGCACCAGCGGGGCGGAAATCGGCGGGGCGTTCGGCGGCGAGAAAGAGACCGGCGGCGGTCGCGAGTCCGGCTCGGACGCCTGGAAGGCCTACATGCGACGGCAGACCAACACCGTCAACTATTCCCGCGAGCTGCCGCTGGCACAGGGCATCACCTTCGATTGAACGGGGCGCGGCGGGCTCCCGCCGCATGGCAATGAGGCTGGCAGCGGAGTCGCGCATGGGCGGTTTGCAGCAACGGTGTTTGTGGGAAGTGGTTACGCCTCGCCTGTCCGGAGCGGCGAGCCTGAACGGCGAGCAGCGCGCCGACGTATGTGTGATCGGCGCCGGTTTCACCGGGCTTTCGGCGGCGCTCCACCTGCTGGAGGCGGGCCGTTCGGTGTGCGTGCTGGAAGCGTACGAGGTCGGCCACGGCGGGTCGGGACGTAATGTCGGATTGATCAACGCCGGCACCTGGATTCCCCCGGACGAGGTGGTCGCCACCCTCGGCGCCGAGCAGGGAGAAAAGCTCAACGCCGTGCTGGGGCGGGCGCCGGCGCTGGTGATGGAGACCATCGAACGCCTCGGCATCGATTGCCAGTTGCGCCGCGAGGGCACCCTGCACATGTCGCACAACGCCAGCGGCGTGGCCGATCTGCAACGCCGTCACGCGCAGTGGACGCGCCGCGGCGCTCCGCTGGAGTTGCTGACCGGCGCGGCTTGCCACGAGGCCTGCGGCACCCGGCGAATCAGCGCGGCGTTGCTCGACCGACGCGCCGGCACTCTCAATCCCATGGCCTATTCGCGCGGACTGGCCACTGCCGTCGTACAGCGTGGCGGGCAACTGTACCAGCGCTCGCCGGTGCTCGCCCTGGAGCGGCAGGGCGCGCTGTGGGCGGTGCGCAGCGCCGCGGGGGCGGTACTGGCGGAACAGGTGGTGATCGCCTCCAACGCCTATACCGAGGGCGAGTGGACCAACCTGAGGCGGCACTTCTTTCCCGGCTACTACTACCAGGTGGCTTCGGCGCCGCTGCACGGCGCCGCGGCCGAGCGCATCCTGCCTCACGGCCAGGGTTCCTGGGACACCAGGACGGTGCTCAGCAGCATCCGTCGCGATGCCCAGGGCCGCCTGTTGCTGGGAAGCCTCGGCAATGGCGCGAACAAGCCCGCCTGGTTCCTGCGGCAATGGGCCGATCGAATCCAGAGCCATTACTTTCCCGACCTGGGCCAGGTCAACTGGGAGTACAGCTGGACGGGTTGCATCGCCTTCACCCCCGATCATCTGATGCGCCTGTTCGAGCCTGCGCAAGGCTTGCTGGCGGTGACCGGCTACAACGGACGCGGCGTGACCACCGGTACGGTAGTGGGCAAGGCGTTCGCCGACTACCTGCTGAGCGGCGAGCGAGCGACATTGCCGTTGCCGTTCAGTGACATGAAGCCCGTCCCCGCGGCCAGGCTGCGCAGTTGCGCCTACGAGATGGGTTTTTCTCTCTATCACGCCGGTCAATGCTTGCGCGTGGTTCTCTAGGTTCGACCGAATCAAGGTGTGTTTTCAGCAAAATAATGATAGTTTGTTGTAAACACACATGAGGAGGTCGTCATGAGCGCTCTCATCAAGGAACGTCCCAGCGCCGATGCTGTCCTGGCCAAGGCCGTCCTGGCCGCGCGCGAGCAATTGGGGCTGACGCAGCTCGAACTGGCCGGCATCGTCGGCGTCGATCGCAGCGCCATCAGCCGCTGGAAGACCCAGGGCCTGCGGGTGGACAGCAAGACCGGCGAGCTGGCTCTGCTGCTGGTGCGGGTCTATCGCGCACTGTATGCCCTGTTCGGCGGGCAGCAGGAGGACATGCGCCACTTCCTGCGCACTCCCAACCATCACCTGGCGGGCGAGCCGCTGGCACTGATGGGACAGGTGCAGGGCCTGGTTCATGTGCTGGAATACCTCGATGCGATCCGCGGCAAGGTCTGATGCCCGGCGCGCCTGTACGGGGGCCTACGCCTGTCACGGAAAAGGCTGGCAGCCAGAGGCGACACGCCTGGCTGAATGGAGACTGCGGTGCCGCTACGCTGGCATCCGACACCACAGGAAGCGAGGGGCGGAAGGTGAGCGAGATCTGGCGACAGTGCAAGGGTGAGCGGCATGTCCGACCGCTCCAGGGGCGGCTGGTGCGGTTGGTGGAGAGCCAGGAGCAGGTGGCGACCCTGCAATTGGTCGACACCCTGGAAGAACAGGCGTTGCTCGAGGAACTGCTCGAGTCGAGCAAGCCGCCGGTGCCGGCGGATGCCGAGCCATTGCATTACCTGTTGAAGACCCCGTTCCGTTATCCGCCCTTGCGTTGGGGGTCGCGGTTTGGCCGTCGTCACGAGCCAAGCCTGTTCTACGCCGCGTTGAAGCTGGAAACGGCCATGGCCGAAAGCGCGTATTACCGTTGTGTCCTGTGGAGTGGCATGGCGGTGCCGCCACCGAGCGGGAGGATTCTGTCCGAGCACGCTTCGTTCGAGGCGGGCTGGAAGGTGGAGCGGGGAATCCGTCTGCAGGCGCCGCCTTTCTCCGATCACGAGGCTGCGCTGACCGACATCGCCGACTACCGCGCTCCCCAGGAACTGGGAAGTGCCATGCGCAGCGCCGGGGTGCAGGCATTCGAATACCGTTCGGCGCGTTGCCCGGAGCGCGGCTGCAATGTCGCCCTGTTCACGCCCGCGGCCTTCACCGAAAAGCGTCCTCGCAACCTGACGCCCTGGCTGTGCGAAACCACGGCCGGTTACGTGGCCTTCAAGCCGGCGCATGTGCCGGGGTCGCCGAAAATCTTCTCCTGGGAGCTGTTCCTGGTGGACGGAAAGTTGCCGCATCCGGCGTGAGTGGAGGGGGGCACGGTTGCCAGCGATCCGGGGGCACCGTCTGAAGGCCGCCACCTGCCTGTTGGGCAGGGCTGGCCTACATGCCCCGAGGGAAAGAGTGGCTGAGGATTTCGAACGGCATTGCCCTGCAATGGGGCGGCAAGAGGCTTCGGCGAAAATTTGTGCACAAATGGAAAGCAGCTTGTCAAGGGTTGAGAGCGTTAGGCTCTAAACGCTTGATTTTTCATGTTTGAAACGTAACTTATTGAAAAATAACGATAAAAATAGTTGGTGAAAAAATCGTCAATCTGTCCCATAGCCCCACTCCATCGGGGGTTCGGCAGTTTTTTAGGGGCTTTTCCACTGGGTTATCCACAGGATCTGTGGATTTCCCAAGCGCTTGCTCGACAGCACATCGCACGCTCCAAGGCAAGCCCTGTAGCCGCGACAAAAATGCCGTGGAAGCAGAAATATCCCGGCGGCGAAGGGCGCAGGGCGATGGCTTCCGTTACGGAAGTATCTGAAATGTCCTGCGCATGGGGTTATGCACAGCTCGGAAGCGGAGTGCTCGTTCGGCGCGGCGCTATTCGCTCGACGGTCTTTTCCCAAGAACCTAGAATCCGCTGCACGCGCGCCTGCCAGGCGGGTGTTGCGTCGTTTTCCGCTGGAGTGCCCCATGCCCGTCGATCTACCGAACCTGTTGCTTGGCCTGCTGGCTGCCGCGATTCCCCTGGCCGGCCTGGCATGGCAGCTACAGAGAAGGGCCAGCCTGGCGGAGCGCGAGATAGCCTTGCTCGGCGAGCGACTGGCGACCGCGCAACTGGCCCAGGACGGGCTGAATGCGCAGTTGGAGACCAGCAGGGAGGCTTACCAGCAACTCGGCGAGCGCCATGCCAGGCTCTCCGGTGAGGTCGCCGCGCTGCGTCGGGAAGCCGAGTTGATGGGGGAGGAGCGGCAACGGGCGTCCCAGGCGGAGGCACGTTGGGCCAGCGAGCGCCAGGGCCGGGAAGAGGAAGTGCGTCGCCTGGCTTCCGAACGGGCTGCGCTGGCTGCGGAACTGCGCGAGCAGCAGGAAAGCCACCAGCAGCGCCTGACCGACCTGCAGTCGGCCCGCGACGAGTTGCGGGCACAGTTCGCCGAACTGGCGGGAAAGATCTTCGACGAACGCGAACAGCGTTTCGCCGAAACCAGTCAGCAGCGCCTGGGGCAGATGCTCGATCCGCTCAAGGAGCGCATCCAGGCGTTCGAGAAGCGGGTGGAGGAAAGCTACCAGCAGGAAGCGCGCGAGCGTTTCTCCCTGAGCAAGGAACTGGAGCGTCTGCAGCAGCTCAACCTGCGCCTGGGCGAGGAAGCGACCAACCTGACCCGCGCGCTCAAGGGCCAGAAGACCCAGGGCAACTGGGGCGAACTGGTGCTGGAGCGGGTGCTCGAGCATGCGGGCCTGGAAAAAGGCCGGGAATACGAGACCCAGGTCAGCCTGAAGGGCGCCGAGGGCGAACGCTTCCAGCCGGACGTGCTGATCCGCCTGCCCGGCGACAAGCAGGTGGTGGTGGATGCCAAGGTCAGTCTCACGGCCTACCAGCAATACATCGCCGCTGACGACGATCTGTTGCGCCAGCAGGCGCTGAAGCAGCACGTAACGTCGTTGCGCAACCATGTGAAAGGCCTCTCCGGCAAGGACTATCGACGCCTGGAAGGGTTGCACAGCCTCGACTTCGTCCTGCTGTTCATGCCGATCGAGGCGGCTTTCTCGACGGCCCTGCAGGCCGAGCCGAACCTGTTCCAGGACGCCTTCGCGCAGAATATCGTGATAGTCAGCCCGACCACCCTGCTGGCCACCCTGCGGGTAATCGACAGCCTCTGGCGCCAGGAGCGGCAGAACCAGAATGCGCGGGAAATCGCCGAACGTGCCGGTTCGCTGTATGACAAGTTCGTGCTCTTCGTCCAGGACCTCGATGAGGTCGGTTCGCGCCTGCAGCAACTGGACAAGGCCTATGCCGCGGCGCGCAACAAGCTCACCGAGGGACGTGGCAACCTGATCAGTCGCAGCGAGCAACTCAAGCTGCTCGGTGCCCGTGCCAGCAAGAGCCTGCCGACGGACTGGCTGGACCGGGCGCTGGTGGCGCCCGTGGAAGAGGCCGGAGAGGAGTGAGATCAGTTCGATCCCGTGCCCGGGCTTTCGAGAAAACGGAGGCTTTCCGGGAGGGGGATAAAAGAAGGGCGTCCGGAAGGACGCCCTGAAGATGATCATGGAGTAAGTCGGCTGTTCAGAGCCACGGCGCGGAGGAAAGTTCCGCGCCGTCCGTTCAGCGAGCGGGAGTGAGCGTCAGCCGCTTGTTGCCGTAAACGCGATCGAGGTTCTGTGGCTGGAACGGGAAGCTGACGTAGCGCCCCTTGAGCCAGGCGTCGATACCGTCGGCGTAGTGCGGGCTGGCCGGATTGCCGGATTGGCCGCTGCTGTTCACGCCGATCATCGGTTCGCTCTGGCCGAAGTCGACGATTAGCCGCATCGCCGGGATCAGCCAAGTGTCGAAGTCCTGGCCCCAGCCGTAGGCCGATACGTCCAGCGTGGTGTGGTCGCCGCCGGCCGGATAGGGCCCGCGATCGAGGTAGCCCTTGATCGCGCCGAGTCCGGCGCGCTCGCCGGCGCCCAGGTAGGGGGCCATTTTCGAGCTGTCGCTCCGCCATTCGTAGGTGTGCAGCTTGCCCCATTGCCAGGCCTTGCGCTCGCTCCCCAGTCGCTGTTCGCAGAACTCCACGGCGGCGGCGAGGCTGCGCGCGAGGATTGCCGGCTTGTCCTCCTTCTGCGGAGTGCGGGTATCGTCCCAGAACGGACTGTCGTCGCGCCCGAGCAGGTGGTCGGCTTGCGCCGAGTAGGAGAGGTTGGCGGTCTCGACGAAGGCTTTCCAGGCAGGACCGTCTTCCGGTCCTAGCTCGTCGAGGAATATCTGCCTGGCGCTCTCGTGGAGGAAGGCGCCGTACAGCGCGGCGTCGCTGGAGCTGGCTGTCAGCTTGCCGTCGAACGCCATCAGCCGGTCGTAGGCCTCCCGCGCCCGGCTGCGTTGCGCCTCCGGCAAGGCGTCGATGGCCTGGCGCAGCGGCGCCGCCATGCCGGGATTGTCGAACATGGCTTGCAGCTTGGCGACGAACAGCGAGGTCTGGTCGTACTGCATGCGGATCATGCTCTGGGTGTCGTGGCTCTTGCTGGCACCGGCGAGCTGGGCGATGCGCTCGGCGCGCTCCGGGTAGTACCAGGAGTTGGACAACTGAGCGCCGTAGCCGGGTTGCACGGTGCGGTGGTTGGCGGTACCCAGCCAGCCCTGCTGCGGGTCCTGGTCGGAGGGGTGGAGGATCGGGTCGGCATAGCCATCCCAGTCGTAGCGGCCGTCCCAGCCAGGGGAGGGCAGCAGGCCGCGACCCTCCTTGCGGTTCGGATAGCGTCCGGTGACCTGCCAGCCGATGTGCTTTTCGTCGGCGAACACGATGTTCAGCGGCATCGCGCGAATCTCGCGGGTGGCGTCGAAGGCCTGCTCGATGGTCTTGGCCCGCGACAGGTCGAAGAAGCCGTCCAGGGTCTTGTCGGCTTCCTGCTGGATGCTCCGGTAGGCCAGTCCGTAGCCGCTCTTCAGCGGCAGCGGCTGGAGGATGTTCTTGCGTTCGCCCAGGGCGCTGTTGAGCAGCGGGCCATGGCGGGTTTCGTGGATGACCTCGCGGATCGGCCGCTGGCCCTTGATGAAGAAGGTTTCCTGGCGTTCGCGGGTTGGCTGCCACTTGCCGTCGGCCAGGTAATAGAGCCGGTTGCCCTGGCGTCGCAACTGTTCCAGGTAGAGATCCTGGTTGTCGCCCAGGACCATGGTCATGCCCCAGGCCAGCTTGCCGTTGAAGCCCGCCACCACGCCCGGCAGACCGGCGATGGAAACGCCCGCGGCCTGGTACTTGGGCGAGCGGATCTGTACGTAGTTCCACACCGACGGCATGCTCAGTGGCAGATGGGTGTCGTTGGCCATCAGGCTCTTGCCGCTGCGGCTGCGTTGTGGCGCGATAGCCCAGTTGTTCGAGGCGGCGACCCCGAGCATGCTCAGCGCTGCGACCTGCCGCGCCGCGCCCTCGACGCCCGCGAGGCCGGGAACCTGCCCGTCCAGGCGCAGGCCCTTGAGCTTTTCCGCCTCGTCGAACGGCAGGTTTTCGTCGGGATAGGTCGGCGTCAGCCAGGCCAGCTTGTCGCTGCCGACCTTCTGCGCGAGCGTCAGCGAGGCGACTTCTTCCTGTAGGTTCACCGCCAGGCCGAAGTTGAGCAGGGCGAAGACCAGGGCCGAGTCCTCGGGCTTCCAGTATTCCGGACGGTAGCCGGACTGGGCCAGGTCCATCGGCAGCTTGTCGCGATAGCGATACAGGTAGGCGTTGACCCCGCGCGCGTAGACCTCGAAGAAGCGTTGCAGGCGCGGCGAGGCGTTCCTGTACTGGATCTCCGCGGCCTGGCGCAGGTTCACGGTACGCATGAAACGGTCGATCTCCAGCGCGCCGGGGCCGACCATCTCGGCCAGCCGTCCCTGGGCCAGCAGGCGCAGGCTGACCATCTGGCTCAGGCGGTCGGAGGCGTGTACGTAGCCCAGGGCGAACAACGCATCATGGAAGGTGCCGGTTTCGATCAGTGGCATGCCCAGCGCGTTGCGCCGGATCGATACGTTTTGCGCCAGGCCCTTGATCGGTTGCACGCCGGAGGTCGGCGGCAGGCTGTCGGCGTAGCGATCGTCGAGCCAGGACTGGCAACCGGCCAGGCCCAGGAGGGTGCCGAAGGCCGCGGCGGCGCCGCAACGGGGAAGAAAACGCATGAAGGCTGGCGAGGCCATGGGGTGGGGGCTCCTGCGGGAGTGGTCGCGTCGAGAGGCGCTACGTTAGTGAGGAGCGCAGGGCTGCGCAAGCTCCGCCTGCGATCGTCCGCGAGGACGTCCGCAGGCCGGCTCGGGACCCGCTACTGCGGCGGATTGATGCGCTCCACCAAAGCATAGGCGCGTTGCGTCGCCGGACGCTGGCGAATGCTCTCGAACCAGCGCTGCAGGTGTGGGAAGTCGGCGAGATCCTGCTCCTGCCACTGATGTGGGACGATCCACGGATAGATGGCCATGTCGGCGATGCTGTAGTCGTCGCCGGCGACGAAGGCGCGGTCCGCCAGGCGCTGGTCGAGAACGCCGTACAGGCGCGCGGTTTCCTTGACGTAACGGTCGATGGCGTAGGGAATCTTCTCCGGGGCGAAGCGGTTGAAATGGTGGTTCTGCCCGGCCATCGGCCCCAGCCCGCCCATCTGCCAGAACAGCCACTGCAGGGTTTCCTGGCGCGCGCGCAGGTCCTTGGCGAGGAACCGTCCGGTCTTTTCCGCGAGATAGAGCAGGATGGCGCCGGACTCGAACAGCGACAGGGGAGCGCCGCCGTCGGCTGGTTGGCGATCGACGATGGCGGGAATCTTGTTGTTCGGCGACACCTTCAGGAAATCCGCCTGGAACTGGTCGCCCTGGCTGATGTTGATCGGATGGATGGCGTAGGGCAGGCCGGTTTCTTCCAGGAAAAGAGTAATCTTGTGGCCGTTCGGGGTGGTCCAGTAGTACAGGTCGATCATCGGTGCGTCTCCGGCTCGTCGATGGGCTACGAACGGAAGACTCTACGCCAGGAACCTAGGTTCGATGCAAACCGCTGTCGCGCATGACGCCCCGGCAGGGCTGGTGGCGCGCCAACGAAAAGGCCCGCTGCTCAGCGGGCCTTCGGATGCCGGCGCGTGCGAAGGGTCAGGCGCCGTGGCACTTCTTGAATTTCTTCTCGCTGCCGCAGGGGCAGGGATCGTTGCGGCCTACGGCCTTGAGCGGATTGCGCACCGGCTCGTGGCTGTGGTTGCAGTGCGGACCATGGACATGACCATGGCCATGATCGTGATGATGATCGTGGTCGTGGTTGCAGTTCGGGCCGTGTACGTGGGGTTCCTGACTCATGGTGGACCTATTCTGGGATGAAATCGCCGGGAATTATCTCGCCATTTCGTCTCAGGTGCACGCTGCGGCCGAACATCAGTCCGGTCTTCACTTCGCCCTGCAGGCGGTAGCGGATCGGCTCCTCGGGACGCTCGAGGAGCTTGACGATGTATTTCATGTGGCGCCAGAGATTGGTTCGCACCGGCACGTCGAATACCTCGTGGCCGTGGGCGGGAACCGTGAACCACTGGCCGGACTCGCCTTCTGCGAGCTGGATGTCGTTCAGTTGCACGGCGTACTGCAGGCCGCGTACCGGCAGGCTGAAATCGTTGGGGTTGTCGATGCGGAAGCGCATCACGAACTCCTGTTCCAGCAAGCGTGCCTTGACCACTTCCACCTTCAGCAGCTTGACGTCGGGGTCTTCGAAGCTGCCGGTCATCCAGCTGCAGCCCGAGAGATGGGAGAGAACTCCCCACGCCATTATTAGGCTGATAATTCTTATCATTTGCGCCTGGTAATTCATGCTATTCCCCCCGAGACGCCCCAGTTTAACAAGCAGTGATTGTGCTGCAACTTATTGTTGTATAGAGGAAAGATGTTTCAGGTACAGGCCTGTGTCCATATGTTTCCCATAGCGCAGTCGGGGGAGCATGGAGAAGCGCGTACGCCCGTGCAAGTCTTCCCGTCGGCTGGCGTGACCGGCTCGGCTAACCTGAACGGACCCGCCGGCCGATTTGCCGGACCCAGTCACTCCACGCGTGGCTGTCGATGGGTACAATCGCTCGACGAAACGCCAGGGCCGCCATGCCGAGCGGCCCTTCACTCGGAGAGATGCCAATGAGCCGCTTTGAAATCGCCTTTTCCGGCCAGTTGGTCGCCGGCGCCCGTCCCGAGGTGGTCAAGGCCAACCTGGCCAAGCTGTTCCAGGCCGACGCGCAGCGTATCGAACTGCTGTTCTCCGGCCGCCGGGTGGTGATCAAGAACAACCTCGATGCCGCCTCCGCGGAAAAATACCGCAGCGTGCTGGAGCGAGCGGGAGCGATCGCCGTGGTCGCCGAGATGGAGATCGAGGAGGTGGTCATGGCGCCGCCGCCTGCGCAGACGACTCCCGTGGAGGCCCCGCAGACCCGCGCCGCTACTGGTACCAGCGCGCCCGCCGGACGCTTGCAGGTAGCGCCGCGGGACGGCTACATGGCGGCGTTCGCCGAGGTCGATGCGCCGGATTTCGGCCTGGCTCCGGTAGGCGCCGACCTACAGGACGCCAAGGCCGAAGCCGAGGCGCCGAAGCTCGACCTGAGCCGCTTCAGCGTCGCCCCGGTCGGTAGCGACATGGGCCAGGCACGCTCCGAGCCAGCGGCTCCGGCTCCGGACACCAGCCACCTGCGCCTGCAGGACTGAGGCGGGCAGCGGCCTGCGACAAGCCAGGGCGTGGGGCGGATAACCGCGTCGCGGGCCGTGGCATCGGGGACAGGCGCGGGGTTGGAGGAACGCGTCGACCAGGGGCAGGCGCTTGCCTCAGTGGTCGAAATCGTCCTGGTAGACGAACTTGGGCATTTCCCAGTGGAAGCGGATGGCCAGCAGGCGGAACAGGAAGCCGCTGAACAGGGTGATCAGCATCGCCTGTTCGGAGGGCAGTTCCAGCTCCACGCAGATCAGGTAGCACCAGGCGCTGGCGAAGGACACGCTGGCATAGAGTTCGCGGCGGAAGATCAAGGGTACGTCGTTGCACAGGATGTCGCGGAGAATGCCGCCGAACACCCCGGTGATCACCCCGCTGATCGCCGCGATCAGCAGGCTGTGGCCCATTTCCAGGCTGACCTGGCAGCCGATCAGGGTGAAGGCCACCAGGCCGACCGCGTCGAGTACCAGGAACAGCGAGCGCAGGTGGCGCATCAGCGGCGCGATGAACACCGTGACCAGCGCGGCGACTGCGGTCAGCGCCAGGTATTCCGGGTGACGGACCCAGGTCAGCGGGTAATGGCCCAGCAGCATGTCGCGTACCGAGCCGCCGCCCAGAGCGGTGACGCAGGCGATCAGCACCACGCCGAACAGGTCCATGCTGCGCCGGCCGGCCGACAGCGCGCCGGTCATGGCTTCGGCGGTGATGGCGATGATGTAGAGCACGGTCAGCAGCATGGGGATGGGGCCCGGATGAAAAGGCTGCGCATTCTACCCGAGCGCTCGTCAACGCCCAAACCGCGCCGCCTGGCGCAGCATCTCAGGCGTGCATGCGCAACCAGAAGCGTTCCTGGCAGGCGTTGACGAAGTGCTTGTAGCGTGGGCTGATTTCCCGCCCGGCGGAATCCAGCACTTCGTAGCCGATCCAGCATTCCTCGCAGGCCCCGCTGCTCGGCAGGAGGTCGCGCTCGCAGTGCTGGCGCAGGCGCACGCCGTTGTCGAAACGGTAGAGCGCTTCGCAGCTGTGGATCTCGACGCCGTCCTCGCAGCGCTGTTGCTCTTCGACCTGCGCATCGCTTATCGAGACTGGCGAGGGCAGGGCATGGATGGCGCGGATATAGCTGGCGAGCGAATGCATCAGGTGATCCATGGACCGCAGCATTTCTTCAGCTTGCCGCCGGCGCCGCAGGGGCAGGGATCGTTGCGGCCGAGTTTCAGGGCCACGGTCGGATCGAGGAAGTACCAGCGACCGTTGCGCTGGACGAAGCCGGAACATTCGCGATGGGCATGTTCCCCGTCGGCGTCGTGCCAGCGCGCGACGAAGGTGACTCGCGCATGCTCCGGCTGGCCGCCGAGCACCTCGTGGTTTTCCACCTCCAGGCCGAGCCAGGTGCTGCCGTGGCTCCAGGCGCGGATGCCGTCGAGATCGAGGCCGGCCTGTTGCGCCGGCAGCGTGGTGTCGCGCAGGTAGTCCACCAGTCCGAGGGCATAGGCGCTGTAGCGCGAGCGCATCAGGGCTTCCGCGGTGGGCGCGGGATGTCCCTGGTGATAGCGGCCGCAGCAATCGTCGAGCGGGTCGCCGCTGCCGCAGGGACAGGAGGGTTGGGTCATGGTTACCACCAGTACTTGCCGAAGTTTTCCGGGTTGGCCCAGAACTTGGCGTTCAGCCAATCGGGGACCTGCTTGTATTCGTACAGGTCGTAGGTGTACAGGGTCAGCGTCTGGCCTTCGCGCTGGAAGCGTTCGCTGTTCTGCATGGCGAGGGCGAAGAAGTCGGTTTCCTGCCAGTCGCTGGCCTCGAGGTCGACCAGTACGGCGACCCGGCTGGCGTTCAGGTTGCGCACGCCCGCGAGCAACTGCAGACCGGTGCGCTGCGGCAGGTGTTCCAGGCAATCGACGAACAGCGCCAGGTCGAAGCGCTGGCCGGCCAGTTCGGCGGGCAATGCCGCCGCCGGGCTGTGCGCCAGTTGGCACTGCGGATGGTTGTGGATGAAGGCCTCCACCGCCGGCAGCCGGCTGGCGCCGACCAGCAGCAAGCGCTTCGGCGCGTAGCGGGCGAGCAACGCGGCCAGGGCCTGCTGCGGGGTGCGGGGAGAAATCGGTTCGCTCATGGGAAAACACTCTCCTGGGATTCGCCAAGACTAGCCTGAAGCGCCTGCATGGCCTAGTGCTGGCGCTTTTTTCGGCTGGGGTCTTTACTCCCTATTTGTCGGTTACAACCGATCCACGAGGAGAGTTCCAATGAGCATCACGAGGACCGCTTTACCCCTGATTCTGGTCAGCGGCTTGCTGACCGGTTGCGCAGGGTTGCAGAAAAGCGACTGGCCGACCTGTGCGGCGGTCGGTGGTGTTACCGGCGCCGGCCTGGGCGCGATCGAAAGCAGCAGCTGGGCCGGCTGGGGCGCCTTGATCGGTGGTGGCGTCGGTGCTGCCTATTGCTGGGTGCACGGTGCCGGCGAACAGGTCGCACCGCCGCCTCCGCAGCCGGTCGAGGAAGTCGCGCCGCCGCCTCCTGTCGTCAAGGAAGAAACCATTGTCGTGCGCGACCTGCACTTCGCCTTCGATTCGTCGAAGGTGGACGCCGCCGACAGCGAGAAGCTCAACGGCATCGCCGAACGCCTGAAAGGCGAGGCGGCCAGTACGCGCCTGAGTATCACCGGGCATACCGACAGCGTCGGTTCCGATGCCTACAACCAGAAGCTGTCGGAACGGCGCGCGAATGCCGTGGCGAACTATCTGATCGATGCCGGGGTGCCTTCGAGCATCATCGTCGGCGTGCAGGGATTGGGCGAAAGCCAGCCGGTCGCCGACAACAAGACTCGCGAAGGGCGGGCCGAGAATCGCCGGGTGGAAATCCTCATCAAGCGCGAATGACGCTGGCGGCGCGGAGCAGAACGGGGGCGTCGAAGCCCCCGTTTTCGTTCATGGCTGGCGCCGCGGCGGGCTGGCGAGTATGTTCCCCCGCACACGATGTCTTGGGGGGAGTTCCATGAAAGCGTTTCTCGGGCTGGGCAAGCTCGTGACCCTGGTGTTCTGGGGCGCGGTGCTGGTCAATCTGCTGCATCCGTTCGCCTATCCGCTGAACTGGCTGTTGTCGATAGCCGGCGGCCTGATCCTGTTGATCCACCTGATCGAGATTCTCGTCCTCGGACGACGCCTGAAAGCGCGCGCGCATCCCTGGCTGGATCGTCTCCAGGTCCTGCTGTTCGGGGTCTTCCACATGCTTGCGTTGCCGGCGCTGAGCCCGGCCAGCGAGTTGCCGCAGGACAAGGAGGACGATCATGCGTAAGGCCATGCTCGGATTGTTCCTGGTCGTTCCCCTGGCCTGGGCTGGCGCCGCGTTTTCGGCCGAGGCGCCGTCGGCACGCCAGCAGGGTATCGGCGGAACCGTGAAGGTTCAGGCGAACTCGGTGATGCGCCTGCCCAAGCGGGCTCAGGAGCTGCGCCTGCGCAGAGTGGAGATCGGCGAGGATGCCGCCCTGCTGATTCCGCTGGAGGTCAGCGTCCTGCGCATCGAGGAACTGCACATGGCGAAGAACGCCCGGATCGGCGTGGCGCCGGGCGAGGAGCGAATCAGCATCGAAGTCGTCAGCGGCCGCCTGGCCGATGGCAGCATCATTTCCGCGCCCGGCGCGACCGGCACCTTCCGGCAAAGCGCCGGTAACGGCCGCGACCTGACCTTGCGCCTGCAGGCGGTGGAGGTGGAAAGCCTGCTGCTGGATGCCCGCGGCGGCGTCGGCGCGCCGGGTTACGATGGCCTGGACGGGGCTTCCGGCAAGGCCTCCGGCTGCCTCTGGGGCAGCGCGCTGAAAGGTGGCGACGGCCAATCCGGAAGCGACGGCGGTCCGGGCGGGGCGGGTGGTCGGATTCGTCTGGAAGTGCCGGGCGATTTTCCTCTGGAGCGCTTGCAAACCCGTCTGCAAGGCGGCGTCGGCGGCGCCGGAGGCAAGGCCGGCAAACCGGGTGCGGCGGATAACGCCACCGGTTGCTGGATCTACTCGGTGGATGCCGGTCGTGCGGGGCGCAGCGGAGAGGACGGCGCGAACGGCACCAACGGCAGTGATGGCAGCCTGGACGTCGTGCGCTTCTGAGGAGAGGCCGGCAGCACAGCTGCCGGCGCATCGCCGGTTCAGAGGCTCGGGCGTGCCGCTACCAGGGCTATCAGCAACAGGCCGAGGAACAGGTTGAAGCCGACGGTGCGGCGGATCTTCCCCAGCGCCTGCCCGCCCGCCGGCCAGTCCTGGGCCTGCACCGCGCGGCGCAGTTCCGGCACTTGCAGCGCCTGCACCCGCAGGAACAGTGCCAGCATGGCGACGTAGAGTCCCATCATTACCTGTACGTAGCGCGGCGCGCCGGCGAAACCGTTGAAGCTCAGGTGCAGCATGCCGACGCCGCTGATCGGCAGCAGGATCACCGCCGCCCAGACCCAATGGAAGAAACGGCGGAACACCTCCAGCCACAGGCCCAGGCGGGCTGGGGCCTCCAGCGCGGCGACGGCCGCCGGACGAAGAATCGTCCAGGCGAAGAACATGCCTCCGACCCAGACCAGGGCGGCCAGAACATGCAGGGCGTAGACGAGGGCGTAGGGGGTCATTCGGCGATCTCCGCTGGCGGTTGTGACGAAGCGCGTTATCATAGCCGCCCTGTCGAACCACTGAAAATTTATCCAGCTATGGCGCGCCGGCGGATTCGCCTTCCGCTGCGCGCCGGGCCCAGGAACTCCATGCTCAGCGCCGAACTCAAGTCCCAGATCCAGGGTGCCTACACCCGCTTTCTCGAAGCCAAGGAGCTGAAGCCTCGCTATGGCCAGCGCCTGATGATCGCCGAAGTGGCCAAGGCCCTCGGCGCGATCAAGGAGGACGAGGAGGGGCACCGCGAGGGCGAGCCGGCGGTGGTCGCGGTGGAGGCCGGAACCGGTACCGGCAAGACCGTGGCCTACAGCCTGGCGGCGATCGCCTGCGCCAAGGCCAGTGGCAAGCGCCTGGTGATAGCCACCGCGACCGTCGCCCTGCAGGAGCAGATCGTCCACAAGGATCTTCCCGACCTGCTGCGCAACAGCGGGCTGGCCTTCAGCTTCGCCCTGGCCAAGGGCCGCGGGCGCTACCTGTGCCTGTCCAAGCTCGACGTGCTGCTGCAGGAAGGCCAGGCGCAAAGCGCGACGGCGCAACTGTTCGCCGACGACGGTTTCAACATCGACGTCGACGAGACCAGCAGCAAGCTGTTCAACCAGATGATCGAACGCCTGGCCGGCAACCGCTGGGACGGCGACCGCGACAGCTGGCCGGAGGCGATCGACGACGCGCATTGGGCGCAGCTCACCACCGATCACAGCCAGTGCACCAACCGACATTGCCCGAACTTCCAGCAGTGCGCCTTCTACAAGGCGCGTGAAGGGATGACCAAGGTCGACGTGATCGTCACCAACCACGACCTGGTCCTGGCTGACCTGGCCCTGGGCGGCGGCGCCATCCTGCCCGATCCGCGCGAGACTCTCTACGTGTTCGACGAGGGCCATCACCTGCCGGACAAGGCGATTGGCCATTTCGCCCATTTCACCCGCCTGCGCGCTACCGCCGACTGGCTGGAGCAGATCGCCAAGAACCTCACCAAGCTGCTCGCCCAGCACCCGCTGCCGGGCGACCTCGGCCGCCTGATCGAACAGGTGCCGGAGCTGGCCCGGGAGATCAAGACCCAGCAGCAGTTCATGTTCACCGCCTGCGAAGAGATCGGCGATTTCCGCGCCGGCGAGGACATGGAAGGTCGCGAGCGGCCGCGTCACCGTTTCGTCGGCGGGGTGGTCCCCGAGCATATCCGCGAGATGGGCATCGAGCTGAAGAAAGGCTTCTCCAAGCTGACCGACCTGTTCACCCGCCTCACCGATATCCTCAAGGAGGCGATGGACGGCGAAGGCGCCGGCGGCATCGCCAGCCACCAGGCGGAGGAGTGGTACCCGCTGTTCGGTAGTCTTTTGGCGCGCGCCCAGGGCAACTGGGAACTGTGGACCGCCTTCACCTGCGAGGACCCGCAGGACAGCCCGCCGATGGCGCGCTGGCTGACCCTCGCCGAGAGCGGCAGCTTCTACGACATCGAAGCCAACGCCAGCCCGATCCTCGCCGCCGAGACCCTGCGCCGCAACCTGTGGAACGTCGCCTATGGCGTGCTGGTGACCTCGGCGACCCTGACCGCGTTGGGCACCTTCGACCGCTATCGCATGCGCGCCGGCCTGCCGCGCAACGCGGTCACCGCGGTGGTGCCGAGCCCCTTCCATCATGCCGAGGCCGGGGTATTGCGGGTCCCCGACCTCAAGGCGGATCCGCGCAACGCCGCCGAGCACACCGCGGCGATCATTCGCGAGCTGCCGGAACTGGTGAAGGGCGCGCGCGGCAGCCTGGTGCTGTTCTCCTCGCGCAAGCAGATGCAGGAGGTCTTCGACGGTCTCGACCGCGACTGGCGCAAGCGGGTGTTCATCCAGGGCAACCTGTCCAAGCAGGAAACCCTGAACAAGCACAAGTCGCGAGTCGACGACGGTGAGGACAGCGTGCTCTTCGGCCTCGCCAGCTTCGCCGAAGGCGTGGACCTGCCGGGGGCCTATTGCGAACACGTGGTGATCGCCAAGATTCCCTTCGCGGTACCCGACGACCCGGTGGAGGCGGCGCTGGCCGAGTGGATCGAGGCGCGCGGCGGCAATCCGTTCATGGAGATCGCCGTGCCAGACGCCTCGCTGCGGTTGGTCCAGGCCTGCGGGCGGCTGCTGCGCACCGAGCAGGACCGCGGCACCATCACCCTGCTGGATCGCCGCGTGGTCACCCAGCGCTACGGCAAGGCTATCCTCAATGCATTGCCGCCGTTCCGGCGGGAAATCGCCTGACGCGCTGATCTGCGCGGAGGGCTCCAGCCTTCACGTCCGAGCCGCATCGGGAAATTCCCGGCATTTGTCCATGCCGGGATGGAGTTAAGGAAAACAGGCTTCATGATCCGTTCGCGTTGGCATCTTCCCCTGCTTCTCGGCCTGCTCGCGGTGGCCGCGCCGCTGGCGGCGAACGACACCCAGCAGGTGCTGTTCAACTTCGTCAAGCCGATGGCCGTGGTCGGCATCACCCTGGAGGATGCCGACCTGCCCAGCGTGACGGCGGAGGCCACCCCGGAGGGCGACATTCTCCGTCGCGTCACCTTCAGCCCGGCGCAACGGCCCACCTTGCGCATGAGTCCGGCGCAGGGCCGTTGGGACTGGTCCGCAGCGGACTACGTGAGCCTGCGCATCCAGAACGCCATGAGCTGGGACATGACCCTGGAGGTCGCGATCGAGGGCGAGCAGGGCGCGCCGGGGTTGCAGGCATCCATAGAGCTTCCGGCAGGCCCGCCGCAGACCCTGCTGGTGCCGTTGCGGGCGGTTTCGCCAGAGGCTCTGGGCATGCGTGCGGGGCCGCCGATGCCGCAGATGGTCGAAGGCCAGCGGATGCTGCTGGCGCCACGCGTGGAGGGCTCGCTGGACCGCGCCAGGGTCGGGGCGCTGAGCCTGTCCCTGCGCTCGCCGCAAGCTCCCCAGAGCATCCTGCTCGGACGTTTCGGCATACGCGCAGGGAGGGCGGTGGAGCGGAGCATCCTGACCGGCCTGATCGATCGCTATGGCCAGTACAGCCGCGCCGACTGGCCGGAAAAGATTCGTTCCGACGAACAGTTGCGCAGCGCCTATGCGGCCGAGGCCGCACAGCTCCGCGACTGGGAACGGCAGACACCGGCGCGCGACCGTTTCGGCGGCCTGCTGGGTGGGCCGGTGTTCGAAGCCAGCGGTTTCTTCCGCACGGAAAAACGTGGCGGGCGCTGGTGGCTGGTTACTCCGGAAGGACATCCGTTCTGGTCGCTGGGCGTTAATGCGGTGACCGCCGACGGCAGCCGGACCTACGTCGAGGGACGCGAGCCGATGTTCGCCGAACTGCCGGCGGAGGGTGAGCCGCTGGCGGCATTCTTCGGTGAGGGCGACGACCGCCGCGGCGTCGCCGCGCAGGCCGCGCGGCGCTTCGGGCATGGCCGCTGGTTCGATTTCCTCGGTGCCAATCGCCAGCGCATCGCTCCCCAGGCGAGCGCCGACCAGCTCGCCGGCGAATGGCGCCAGCGCACCCTGGAGCGCCTCTCGGCATGGGGTTTCAACAGCCTCGGCAACTGGAGCGATCCGGCGCTCGCCGCACAGGCGCGGATGCCCTACAGCCTGCCGCTGTCGATCGCCGGCGACTACGCCACGGTCAGCAGCGGTTTCGACTGGTGGGGAGCCATGCCCGATCCCTTCGACCCGCGCTTCGCCATGGCCGCCGAGCGCGTCATCGCCATCGCTGCTCGCGACCACCGCGACGATCCCTGGCTGCTCGGCTACTACGCCGACAACGAACTGGCCTGGGCCGGGCGCGACGGCTCGGCCCAGGCGCGCTACGGCCTCGCTTTCGGAGCCTTGAGGCTGTCCATGGACAGTCCGGCGAAGCGCGCCTTCGTCAAGCAATTGAAAGCCAAGTACCTGCGCCATGAGGCATTGGCCCAGGCCTGGGGCATCGAGCTGGCCGCCTGGGAGGCCCTGGAGGCGCCGGGCTACGCGGCTCCGCTGCCGGGCGAGGGGCATCCGGCCATCGCCGAGGACTACAGCGCCTTCCTCCGGCTGTATGCCGACGCTTACTTCAAGACCCTGCGCGACGCCCTGCAATGGCACGCACCGAACCACCTCCTGCTCGGCGGCCGCTTCGCCGTCAGCACTCCCGAGGCGATCACCTCCTGCGCCCGGTATTGCGACCTGCTCAGTTTCAACCTCTATACGCCGTTGCCCGGGCAGGGCCTGGACGACTCCCTGCTGGCGCGGCTGGACAAGCCGGTGCTGATCAGCGAGTTCCACTTCGGCTCGCGGGATCGCGGTCCGTTCTGGGGTGGCGTCAGCGAGGCGGCCAATGAGCGGGCGCGCGGCGACTCCTACCGAACGTTCCTGGAGGCGGCGCTGAAGAGTCCGTATATCGTCGGCGCCCACTGGTTCCAGTACCTCGACCAACCGGCCAGCGGGCGCCTGCTGGACGGCGAGAACGGTCATATCGGCCTGGTCGGGATCACGGGCTTGCCGTTCGCCGGTTTCGTCGACACGGTGCGCCGAAGCAACCTTGCCGCCTTGTCGCGACTGTCGGCGATGGCCAGCTCCATGCCTGCCGTCGAGCCTCCGCCGCCGCGCGAGGATTCAGCCGGTTCATGAGCGCGCATTCACCGCCGCCCGCTTGCGGCGAACCCCTCTTATGTCAGGGTTCACAAGGCCGCCGAGGGCTGGAAGAATGCTCCGACCACTTTCCCACCGGAACTTGCCCATGACGCCCCAAGGCCACTGTGACAGCCGTTTCGCCCCGCTTGCCGAGGCCTTCGCCCGGCTTTTCGACAATCCGCAGGAGCGCGGTGCGGCGTTGTGCCTGGAGGTCGGTGGCGAGACGGTGGTCGACCTCTGGGGCGGCGTCGCGGACAAGGACGGCGAGCAGCCCTGGCAGCGCGACACCATCCTCAATCTGTTCTCCTGCACCAAGACCTTCACCGCCGTTGCCGTGCTGCAACTGGTGGCCGAGGGCAAGCTCGAACTGGACGCGCCGGTGGCACGCTACTGGCCCGAGTTCGCCGCGGCCGGCAAGGCAGCGATCAGCGTGCGCCAGTTGCTCTGCCATCGCGCCGGCCTGCCGGCGCTGCGCAAGCAGATGCCGCCCGAGGCACTCTACGACTGGCAGGCGATGACCGCGGCACTGGCCGCCGAGGAGCCCTGGTGGACGCCCGGCGAAGCGCACGGCTATGCACCGATTACCTACGGCTGGCTGCTCGGCGAGGTGATCCGCCGGGTCGACGGCCGCGAGCCGGGCGAGGCCATCGTGGCGCGTACCGCGACACCGCTGGGCCTGGATTTCCATATCGGCCTGGACGACAGCCAGTTCGGCCGCGTCGCCCACATGGCGCGGAGCAAGGGCAGCCTCGGCGACGCTGCCGCCCAGCGCATGCTGAAGACCATGATGAGCGAGCCATTGGCGCTGACCACCCGCGCCTTCACCAATCCGCCGTCGATCCTCACCAGCACCAACAAGCCGGAATGGCGACGCATGCAGCAGCCGGCCGCCAATGGCCATGGCAACGCGCGCGCGCTCGCCGGCTTCTATAGCGGCCTGTTGCAGGGACGTTTGCTGGAAGATGAACTGCTGGGCCAGTTGGCCCACGAACACGCGGTAGGCGAGGATCGGACCTTGCTGACCCGGACCCGCTTCGGCCTCGGCACCATGCTCGACCAACCGGGCGTGGCCAATGCGACCTACGGACTCGGCCCCAAGGCCTTCGGCCACCCTGGGGCGGGTGGCTCGATCGGCTTCGCCGATCCCGAGCGCGACCTGGCTTTTTCCTTTGTCAGCAACGCCTTGGGGCCGTACGTGCTGATGGATCCGCGGGCGCAACAGCTGGCGCGTGTCGCGGGGGAGTGTCTGTAATCCGTTGGTTAACTTTTAACCGCTTGTCGGCTCGACGCTAAATTTCATTGCCAAATAATGGTTTAGCGACACAATCTAAAGCGTCGTATGAGATAGGGCGTTGCCGGGGCAGTGGATCGACTCCGGCATCGCTGCGATGTGACCGGCGGTTGAGCCGAATGTTCCATCGGGCTCGCCTTCTTTCACTTCCAACGGACCCCGACGTATGAAACTGCTTAAGACCTCGACGCTTCTTCTCTGCATGACCGCCTCCGGCTGCAGCTATTTCCAGACCCAGGATGCTTCCTCGCAGCCAGCCAAGGCTCCGGCCGAGCAGGCTTCCAGCCATTCATGGTGGCCGTTCGGCAAGGACGACGGACAGACCGTCGCCAAGCAGGCCACGGAACAGAAGGCCGAAGCCGAGCATGTCGGCTCCAGCCACTGGTGGTGGCCGTTCGGCAAGGACGAAGGCGGTCGGGACGTAGCCGCCAAGGCTGCGGAGCAGAAGGCCGAGATCGCCGCGGCGAAGAAAGAAGTCGCCGCCGCAGCCGAGCCGAAGGCCGCCAACCCCTGGTGGTGGCCGTTCGGCGCCAGCTCGGCGAGCAAGGCGTCGGGCAAGCCGGCACTGGTCCAGCAGAAGGTCACCAAGGAGTGGCTGGATGCCCATGAGAAAGCCCTGCGCGAAGCGATCGCCGGTAGCGAGTTCACCCTCGAACGCCGCGACAACGCATTGATCGTCATCGCCCCCGCCGACTACTCGTTCAATCCCAAGCGCCATACCATGCTGATGCCGATCACCCTCAACCCGCTGGGCAAGGTCGCCAAGATGGCCCAGGCCGATCCGCAGAGCGGTATTCTGGTACTCGGCCATACCGACAGCACCGGCAGCAAGGCGGTCAACGACAAGCTGAGCTTCGAGCGTGCCCAGTCGGTGGCGGCGATCTTCCGCCTCAGCGGCCTGAAAGGCGACCAATTGCGCCTGAAGGGGGTCGGTTCCGACATGCCGCGCGCGGACAACGCCAGCGCCGCCGGCCGTGCCCAGAACCGTCGCGTCGAAGTGCTCTATACCCAGCGCGCCAGCCTGCTGTCCCTGGCCCAGGGCAACTGAGCCGAACCGGGGCAGGGCGCTTGGCGCCATTGTCCCGGATCAAGCGCGAGGCGGAGTCTGCGGTTAAGCTATGGCGCATTTCCCCCTGGAGATGCGCCATGACCCAGTCCCTGGCCGATATGCGCCGCGAGTACACCCGCGATGGCCTCAGCGAGGCCAACGCCCCTAGCGATCCCTTCAGCCTGTTCCGCCAGTGGTTCGACGACGCGGTGAAGACCGAGCGCCTGCCGGTCGAACCCAACGCCATGACCCTGGCCACCGTCGACGCCGACGGCTATCCGCATTGCCGTATCCTCCTGCTCAAGGGCCTCGACGAGCGCGGCTTCACCTTCTTCACCAACTACGAAAGCGCCAAGGGCCGGCAACTGGCGGCCAATCCGCGGGCGGCCATGACCTTCTTCTGGCCGGCGCTGGAGCGTCAGGTGCGCATCGAAGGCAGCGTCGAGAAGGTCACTCCCGAGGAATCCGACGCCTACTACCAGGTGCGTCCGCTGGGCAGTCGCCTGGGCGCCTGGGCCTCGCCGCAGAGCCGGGTCATCGCCGATCGCGCCGAGCTGGAACGGCTGCTCGCGGACACCGAGCGGCGTTTCGCCGACCAGCCGCCGAGCTGTCCCGAGCACTGGGGCGGCTACCGTCTCCTGCCGCAGCGCATCGAGTTCTGGCAGGGGCGGCCGAGCCGCCTGCACGACCGTCTCGACTATCGACGTCAGGACGGCGGCTGGTCGCGCGAACGCCTGGCGCCCTGAGTCCTCCATGTTCGAACTGGATTCGACGCTGGCGCAGCACATCGTCGATCGGGCGATGGCGATCCTGCCGCACAACATCAATGTGATGGATGCCCAGGGCATGATCATCGGCAGCGGCGATCCATCGCGCCTGCATACCCGCCACGAAGGGGCGCAGCTGGTGCTGGCCAACCGGCGGGTGGTGGAAATCGACGAGCAGGCCGCCGCCTGCCTGCGCGGGGTGCGGCCAGGGGTGAACCTGCCGTTGCTGCACGCCGAGCGGCTGGTCGGCGTGCTCGGCATCACCGGCGCGCCGGAGGTGGTCCGGCCCTATGCCGAGCTGGTGCGGATGGCAGCGGAAATGCTCATGGAACAGCGCCAGATGCAGGACGAGCGACACTGGCAACGCCAGCGTCACGAAGCCTGGCTGCGCCAGTTGCTCGATCCCGGCCACGGCCTCGGGGCGCTGGCGGCCGATGCCGAACACCTGGGGCTGGCCATGCACTGGCCGCGCCAGGCGGTCTTCCTGGAGCTGCCCGAGCATGCCGATCCGCTGCCTTGCCAGGCTCGCCTGCTGGCGGCACTCGGCGGCCGGGCGGAGCACTGGAGCGCGGCGCTGGGCGAGCGCCTGGTGTTCTGGTGCCGGCCGGTAGCCCACGCAGATACGCTCGAGCACTGGCTGGAGCGCGCCGACGCGCGCGGCTGGGGCGTGGCGCGCCTGTGTGCCGGCGACCCGGCGCATGACCTGGCCGAGCTGCGCGCCTCGGCCTGCGCCGCGCGCGACCTGCTGGACTATGCGCGCAGCCGGTTGCCCGGTCGGCGGGTCGTGACCCTGGACGGACACCGCCTCGCCAGCCTGCTGTTCAGCCAGCGCGACAGTTGGCAGGTGCGGCAGCTGCTGGCGCCCTTGCAGCGGTTGCTCGACCACGATCCGCAAGGTTCGCTGGCCGCTACCCTGGAGTCCTGGTGCGCCCATGACGGGCACGCCCAGGCCTGTGCCCAGGCGCTGGGAATCCATCGCAACAGCCTGCGCTACCGACTGGAGCGCATCGCTTCGATCAGCGGGCTCGATCTCGCTCGCCTGGAGCACCGCCAGCAATTGTTGCTGGGGCTGCAATTGCTCGTTCCGCGCCGCGGGTAACGGGCGGATCAATCGATTCACTGTGCAGTCGCACAAAATGTTCCCCTTCCAGCGCCGTCTTCCTCTGGCCGTTGCACAAGGCGTGTCCGGTCCCGACGGAGCGAAAATGACCCGCCCCTGGGCGCCCATCCCACACCCATAACAACAAGGAGGCGGCTCATGACCCTGGTCCTGATCCTGCTGGCGTTGATCGCCTTTATCGTCCTGTCCACCACGCGACTCAAGCTGCACCCGTTCCTCGCCCTGCTGGCGGCCGCGCTGATCGCCGGCTTCGCCTACCAGGTACCCACGGCGGAAATCGTCAAGACCGTTACCGGCGGCTTCGGCAGCATCCTCGGCTACATCGGCATCGTCATCGTGCTCGGCACCATCATCGGGGTGATCCTCGAGCGCAGCGGTGCGGCGATCACCATGGCGGAAAGCGTGATCCGCCTGCTCGGCGAACGCTTCCCGACCCTGACCATGTCGATCATCGGCTACCTGGTGTCGATCCCGGTGTTCTGCGATTCCGGCTTCGTCATCCTCAACTCGCTGAAGAACGCCCTGGCGGCGCGGATGAAGATATCCACCATCGCCATGAGCGTGGCCCTGGCCACCGGTCTCTACGCCACCCACACCTTCGTGCCGCCGACCCCGGGACCGATCGCCGCGGCCGGCAACCTCGGCCTGGACGCCAGCCTTGGCCTGGTGATCGTGGTCGGCCTGGTGGTCGCCTTCGTCACCGCGATGGCCGGCATGTGGTGGGCCAATCGCTTCGTCGGCAAGGACATTCCCCTGGTCGACGACGGCCAGGTCGTCCAGACCGAAGAGGATTTCAGCGAGCTGCGTGCCCGCTACGGCAAGCTGCCCAGCGCGACCCAGGCGTTCGCGCCGATCTTCGTACCGATCCTGTTGATCTGCCTTGGCTCGGTCGCGGTATTCCCGAGCAAGCCGCTGGGCGAGGGCGTACTGTTCGCCTGCCTGAACTTCCTCGGTCAACCGGTGATCGCCCTGCTGGTCGGCCTGGCCCTGGCCTGCACCCTGCTCAAGGGCCAGAGCAAGCGCGAGGAGTTCCATGAGCGCGTGGTGGAAGGCATCCAGTCGGCCGCGCCGATCCTGCTGATCACCGGCGCCGGCGGCGCCTTCGGTGCGATGCTGAAGATCACTCCGCTCGGCGACTACCTGGGCAGCACCCTGTCCGCGTTGGGCATCGGCCTGTTCATGCCGTTCGTGGTGGCGGCCGCGCTGAAGACCGCACAGGGCTCGACCACCGTGGCGCTGGTCACCACCTCGGCGCTGGTCGCTCCGCTGCTGCCGCAGCTCGGCCTGGACAGCGAGATGGGCCGGGTGCTGACGGTCATGGCGATCGGTGCCGGGGCGATGACGGTGTCCCACGCCAATGACAGCTTCTTCTGGGTGGTCACCCAGTTCAGCCGCATGACCGTATCCACTGCCTATCGCGCCCAGACCCTGGCGACCCTGGTCCAGGGTATCGCCGGTATGCTCGCGGTATGGCTGCTCAGCCTTGTGCTGCTCTGATTGAAGCGGGGCCGGGGACTCCCGGCCCTGTGAGGTGACTGATGAAAATCGTGATTGCTCCTGATTCGTTCAAGGAAAGTCTGTCAGCGCCCGACGTCGCCGAGGCTATCGCCCGCGGTTGGCGGCGAGTCTTCCCGCAGGCCGAGGTGTTGCTGCGGCCACTGGCGGACGGCGGCGAAGGCACGGTCGATGCGGTACTCGCCGCCACCGCCGGCGAACGTCGCGAATGCCGGGTGGAAGGCCCGCGCGGTGAGCCGACCCTGGCGCACTGGGGCTGGCTGGACGACGCCACCGCAGTGATCGAAATGGCTTCCGCCAGCGGCTTGCACCTGGTTCCGCGCGACCGCCGCGACGCCACGCGCAGCAGCAGCCGTGGCACTGGCGAGCTGATCCGTGCGGCGCTGGACGCCGGGGCGCGGAAGATCATCCTCGGCCTCGGCGGCAGCGCTACCAACGATGCCGGCGCCGGCCTGCTGGGCGCGCTCGGCGTGCGTTTCCTGGCTGCCGACGGCGAGGAACTGGCGCCCGGCGGCGCCGCGCTGGCGGGCCTGCACAGTCTCGACCTGGGCGGGCTGGATCCGCGCCTGGTGGATGTCGCGGTGGAAGTCGCCGCGGATGTCGACAACCCGCTATGCGGGCCGCGCGGCGCGTCGGCGGTGTTCGGTCCGCAGAAGGGCGCCAGCGCCGAACAGGTGGCGCAACTGGATGCCGCCCTGGCGCACTTCGCCAAGGTGGTCGCGGCGACCCTGGGCGAGGACTTCAGCCGGGTGCCGGGCGTCGGCGCCGCCGGCGGCCTGGGTTTCGCCGCGAGGGCATTCCTCCGTGCGCGTTTCCGCCCAGGCATCGAACTGGTGGCGGAGCTGGCCGGGCTGGCCGATGCGCTGGTCGGTGCCGACCTGGTGCTGACCGGCGAGGGCCGCCTGGATGCGCAGAGCCTGCACGGCAAGACCCCGGTGGGCGTGGCGCGGATCGCGCGCCAGGCCGGCGTTCCCGTGGTAGCCCTGGCCGGCAGCCTGGGCGACGGCTACCAGCGCCTGCACGACGCCGGCATCGATGCGGCGTTCAGCCTGGCGCCGGGACCGATCAGCCTGGAGCAGGCCTGTGCCGGAGCGGCGGCGGAACTGGAGGCGCGCGCCGAGCAGATCGCCCGGCTCTGGCGCCTGGCTCAGGCTTCGCGAGAAGGGTAGTCGGCGGCGGCGCGCTCCAGCCAGGCCGGCAGGTCGCGCCGCTTCACCTTGCTGGCCTTGGCTTCGGCCAGTCGCTGTAACAGATAGTCACGCTTTTGCGGGTCGTCGCCGGCGAATGACAGCGCCAGGTCGCGGTCCATCCAGCGGCGGATGCGCCAGTAGATCCACCAGTGGAAATACAGGCCGGCGGCGGTGGTGACGACGATGATGAAATAGTCCATGGCTGTTCCTTCTGCGGGCGCTCACCCTAGCCGATCGGTTCCGCCGATGAAAGCGGGAGGGTTCGGTCGAAACTGAACGAACCTGTACCATTGCTGAATCGATTCGATTATCTCGCGCCGGCCAGGTGACAGGAGCGGCTGCGGGAGAGTCTAATATTCGTCAGTTATCCCTTTCGGAGATGCCGTTATGCGCAAGTCTGCCTTGATCGTTGCTTCCTTCACCGCCATGGCCCTGGCTCTTGGCGGCTGCCAATCCAGCCTCACCGGCGATACCTACAGCCGTGAGGAAGCCCGTACCGTGCAGACTGTACGCATGGGCACCATCCAGGCCTTGCGCCCGGTCAAGATCGAAGGCACCAAGACCCCGATCGGTTCCATCGCCGGTGCCGGCGTCGGCGGTGTCGCCGGCAGCGCGGTGGGCGGCGGCAAGGGCAGCTACGTCGCGGCCATCATTGGCGCGGTCGCTGGCGGTCTGCTGGGCGCGGCTACCGAAGAAGGCCTGACGCGCACCCAGGGCGTCGAGATCACCGTGCGCGAAGACGACGGCAGCACCCGCGCCTACGTCCAGCAGGTCGACCAGGGCCAGATCTTCCGCGTCGGCGAGCGCGTGCGCATCCTGACCGTCAACGGCACCAGCCGCGTCGCTCACTGATTCTTCCCTCGTTGTCCCACGGCCGGCACTTCGCCGGCCGTTTTCGTTGTGTCGCCGAGCCACTGCCGGGGTTGTCTTGCTAAGCTTCAAGTCGTTGCCGTTGCAGAGTTTTTTTCGGCTTTCCGGCAGTCGGAACGCCTGAATTTTGTAATAATTCAATCCATGACGTTCGTTCGATAGATTGCGATAATCGCAGCTCCGTTGCGCCGCGCCTGCCGGTGGCGGGCGGGGCTTCGAGCTGCTGGCGATCCGGCCGCGCACCGACAACCGCGGGGAAGCACCGCCGGCCAGGCATGCCGGGGGCTCCGCCACCGAAGAGGAGTAGCCCATGATTCTGGCGCTGATCATCGCGCTGCCGTTCATGGGGGCGTTGTTGCCCCTGCTCGCCGAGCGTGGCGGCCGCACCTTGTGCGCGGCGTCCGCCGGCGTGGCGCCGCTGATCGGCCTGATCCTGTTGCTCGGGCAGCGCGGCACGGTGTTCGCCGGGCAGACCCTGACCGCCAGCTATTCCTGGCTGCCGGAAATCGGCATCAACCTCAGCCTGCGCCTGGACGGCCTCGGTTTCCTCTTCGCCCTGCTGATCCTCGGCATCGGCCTACTGGTGATCCTCTACGCCCGCTACTACCTCTCCGAACAGGAGCCGATGGGGCGTTTCTTCGCTTTCCTGCTGCTGTTCATGGGCTCCATGCTCGGCGTGGTGCTCGCGGAAAATCTCTTGCTGATGATGCTCTTCTGGGAGCTGACCAGCCTGTCCTCGTTCCTGCTCATCGGCTTCTGGGGCAGCCGTTCCGACGCCCGCAAGGGTGCGAGGATGGCCCTGACCGTTACCGGAGGGGGCGGCTTGGCGCTGCTGGCCGGGGTGCTGCTGCTCGGCCACATCGCCGGCAGCTTCGAACTCACCGAGGTCCTCGCGGCTGGCGAGCTGATCCGCGCCCACGCCCTGTATCCGCTGGTACTGATCCTGATCCTGCTCGGCGTGTTCACCAAGTCGGCGCAATTCCCCTTCCATTTCTGGCTGCCCCACGCGATGGCGGCGCCGACCCCGGTTTCCGCGTACCTGCACTCGGCGACCATGGTCAAGGCCGGCGTGTTCCTGCTGGCCCGGCTGTATCCGGCGCTGGCCGGCACCGAGTGGTTCTTCTACCTGGTCAGCCTGAGCGGCCTGGTAACGCTGTTGCTGGGCGCCGGCATGGCACTGTTCCAGCATGACCTGAAGGGGCTGCTGGCCTACTCGACGATCAGCCACCTGGGCCTGATCACCCTGCTGTTCGGCCTCGACTCCCCGCTGTCGAACGTCGCCGCGGTGTTCCACATCATCAACCACGCGACCTTCAAGGCCTCGCTGTTCATGGCCGCCGGGATCATCGACCACGAGACCGGCAGTCGCGACATGCGCCTGATCAACGGGATGTGGAAGTACCTGCCGCATACCGCGGTGCTGGCCATCGTCGCCTCCCTGGCGATGGCCGGGGTGCCGCTGCTGAACGGCTTCCTCAGCAAGGAGATGTTCTTCGGCGAAACCCTCAGCCAGAACCTGCTGGGCAGCTTCAACTGGCTGGTGCCGGCGGTGGCGACCCTGGCCGGGGTGTTCTCGGTGGCCTATTCGCTGCGTTTCATCCACGACGTGTTCTTCAACGGCGAGCCGGCCCGGTTGCCGAAGTTCCCGCCCCACGAGCCGCCGCGCTACATGAAGGTACCGGTGGAGATCCTGGTGTTCCTCTGCCTGTTGGTCGGCATGCTGCCGGCCTACACCGTGGCGCCGCTGCTGGCCGCCGCCGCCAGTGCCAGCCTTGGCGGGCAACTGCCGGAATACAGCCTGGCGATCTGGCACGGTTTCAACCTGCCATTGCTGATGAGCGTGGTGGCGCTGGTTGGCGGTGTGCTGGTCTATGCCCTGCGCAAGCCGCTGTTCAACTGGTATGCCGGATTGCCGGAGGTGGACGCCAAGCTGGTCTTCGAGCAGCAGGTGCAACGTGTGGTGGCCCTGGCCGCGCGCCTGACCGCCTGGCTGGAGAACGGGTCGCTGCAGCGCTACCTGGCCTGGCTGCTGGGCGCGGCGCTGGTCGTGGTGGCGGTCGAGCTGGCGCCGCTGGCGAGGCTGACCGGCTCGCGCGGGCTGACCCCGCTGGACGGTATCACCGCCCTGGGCATGCTGGTGCTGGCCTTCAGCGGCCTGGCCACGGCGCTGTTCCATCGCATGCGCCTGGTCGCGCTATTGATCCTCAGCGTCGCCGGCCTGCTGGTGGCCCTGGCCTTCGCTCGCTTCTCGGCCCCGGACCTGGCGCTGACCCAACTGTCGGTGGAAGTGGTGACCATGGTCCTGCTGATGCTGGCGCTGTATTTCCTGCCCTCGCGCACTCCGGCGGAGTCCTCCAGCCTGCGCGGCTTGCGCGACGTGGCGCTGGCCGGCGGGGTCGGCATGCTGGTGGCTCTGCTGGCCTACGCGGTGCTGACCCGGCCCTACGAGAGCATCGCCGGATTCTTCGTCGAGAACAGCGTCTCCGGGGGCGGCGGCTACAACGTGGTCAACGTCATCCTGGTGGACTTCCGTGGTTTCGATACCCTCGGCGAGATCAGCGTGCTGGCGATCGCCGGCGTCGGCATCTACGCGATGCTCGCCGGTTTCGCCCTGCACAAGCCGACCTGCGACCCGCAGGGTCGCAACTGGGCCCACGCCAAGCACCCGCTGATCCTGGAAACCCTGTCGCGGGTGCTGCTGCCGCTGGCGTTGCTGATCTCGGTGTTCATCTTCCTGCGCGGCCACAACCTGCCGGGCGGAGGTTTCATCGCCGGCCTGGTGACTGCCATTGCCCTGGTGCTGCAGTACATCGCCAGCGGCTCGCAGTGGGTCGAGCAGCGCCTGCCGCTGAACTATGCGGCCATGGCTGGCGCCGGAGTGCTGATCGCCGGGCTCACCGGGCTCGGCAGCTGGCTGTTCGGCTATCCGTTCCTGACTTCCGCGTTCGGCCACTTCGAGTTGCCGCTGATCGGCGAGATCGAGCTGGCCACGGCGATGCTGTTCGACCTCGGCGTGTACCTCACCGTGGTCGGTGCCGCGCTGCTGATCCTGTCCTACCTCGGCAAGCTCAGCCTGATGCCTGAACCCGTCGCACAAGAGGAGGCGCTCTGATGGAAGCCCTGTTCGCCATCACCCTCGGCCTGCTCACCGCCAGCGGCGTCTACCTGCTGCTGCGGGCGAGGACTTTCCCGGTGGTGCTCGGTCTCACGCTGATCTCCTACGCGGTCAACCTGTTCCTGTTCGCCATGGGCCGGCTCGGCGGCAGCGTCGCGGTGATCGGCACTCCCGGGGAGTATGGCGACCCGCTGCCGCAGGCGCTGGTGCTGACCGCCATCGTCATCGGCTTCGCCATGACCGCCTTCGTCGTGGTCCTGGCCCTGCGTGGCCTCGGCGACCTCGGCAGCGACCACGTAGATGGACGCCCGGACGAGGAGGAGCCGCGCCCATGAGCCATTGGCTGATCCTGCCGATCCTGCTCCCCCTGTTTGCCGGCAGCCTGTTGCTGTTGCCGCTGGCCGAGCGTTGGCGGCGCGGCTTGTCGTTGCTCGCGGCGCTGGCGCTGATCCCATTGAGTCTGTTGCTGATGCGCACGGCCGCCAGCGGCGACCTGAGCGTCTATGCCCTGGGCAACTGGGCGGCGCCGTTCGGCATCGTGCTCATGCTCGATCGTCTCGCCGCCCTGATGCTGCTGGCCACCGCGGTGCTCGGCAGCGCCGCGCTGATCTACGCGCTGCGTGGCGACGACCGCCTGGGCAAGCATTTCCACGCGTTGTTCCAGTTCCAGCTGCTCGGTATCAACGGCGCCTTCCTGACCGGCGACCTGTTCAACCTGTTCGTGTTCTTCGAGATACTCCTGATCGCCTCCTACGCGCTGCTCCTGCATGGCGGCGGCGCGGAGCGGGTGCGCTCGGGCCTGCACTACGTGATCCTCAACCTGGTCGGCTCGGCGTTCTTCCTGATCGCCGTGGGTACCCTGTATGGCCTCACCGGCACCCTGAACATGGCCGACATGGCGCAGAAGATCGCCATGGCCGATGCCGAGCGCGCGCCGCTGCTGGCGGCTGCCGGGCTCCTGCTGCTGGTGGTGTTCGCCCTGAAGGCGGCGCTGTTGCCGCTGTACTTCTGGCTGCCGCGCGCCTATGCCGCGGCCAGCGCGCCGGTGGCGGCGCTGTTCGCGATCATGACCAAGGTCGGCATCTACTCGATCCTGCGGGTCTACACGCTGGTCTTCGGTGAGGCCGCCGGCGAGCTGGCCAACCTGGCGCAGGCCTGGCTCTGGCCGCTGGCCCTGGCGACCCTCGGCCTGGGCGCGATCGGTGCCTTGGCGGCGCGGACCCTGCAAGGCCTGCTGGCCTACCTGGTGGTGGTCTCCGCCGGAACCCTCCTGGCTGGCGTGGCGTTGGGCAGCGAGCGGGCGCTGGCGGCGTCGCTGTACTACCTGCTGCACAGTACCTGGATCGCCGGTGGCCTGTTCCTGCTCGCCGACCTGGTCGCCCGCCAGCGCGGCGACAAGGCCGGCGACCTGGTCCAGGGCCCGGCGTTGCAGAACCCTCGGTTGCTCGGCGGGGCCTTCTTCATCGGTGCCATCGCCGTCGCCGGTCTGCCGCCATTGTCGGGGTTCTTCGGCAAGATCATGCTTTTGCAGTCGGTCGCTCCCGGCAGCCAGGCGCTGGCCCTGTGGAGCGTGGTACTGGGCAGTGGCCTGGTGGCGCTGGTGGCGTTGAGCCGGGCCGGCAGCACACTGTTCTGGCGTACCGGGCATACCGTGCTCGGTAGCGCCGAACTGGACCACGGCCGCTTGTTCGCCTGCATCCTGTTGCTCTCCGCCGGCCCGTTGCTGGTGTTCGCTGCGAAGCCGCTGCTGGCCTACGTCCAGGCCACCGCGGCGCAGTTGCACGACCTCGACCTGTATCGCCAGATCATCACCCGCGGAGGTGCCGCATGATCAGCCGTTCGTTGCCGCGTCCGCTTCTTCGCGTATTGCCTCATCCCGTGCTTAGTGTCCTGCTGTTGCTGGTCTGGTTGCTGCTGGTGGATTCCTTCGCCATCGGCCACTGGCTGCTCGGCGCCTTCCTCGGCGTGTGCATTCCGCTGCTGACCAACCGCCTGCTGGTCGGGCGCAGCCAGGAGTGGCATCCGTTGCTGCTGTTGAAGCTGCTGGTGCTGGTGATGTGGGACATCCTCGTCGCCAATGTCCAGGTTGCCCGTCTGACCCTCGGACCGATCCAGCGCTTGCGTCCGGCCTTCGTCGAGGTGCCGATCGAGCTGGAGAACGACCTCGCCATCAGCGTGCTGGTGAGCATCGTCTCGCTGACCCCGGGGTCGGTGTCGTCGGACCTCAGCGACGACCGCAAGACCCTGCTGGTGCACGGCCTCGACGTGCCGGACAAGGCGGCGCTGATCGCCGAGATCAAGCAACGCTACGAAGCGCCGCTGAAGGAGATCTTCCCATGCTCGCTTACGTGATCCCGCTGTGCCTGGCGCTGCTCGGCCTGGCCCTGTTGCTGACCCTGGCGCGCCTGGTCAAGGGGCCGTGCCTGCCGGACCGGGCGCTGGCGCTGGACACCCTCTACGTGAACGCCATCGCCCTGCTGGTGCTGTACGGCATCTGGCGCGACAGCGACCTGTTCTTCGAGGCGGCGCTGCTGATCGCGGTGCTCGGTTTCGTCGGTACGGTGGCGGTGGCCAAATACATGCTGCGCGGAGACATCATCGAATGACTGGCGAACCCCTGAGCCTGTGGGTGGAAATCCTCGTTTCGGCGTTCCTCCTGCTGGGCAGCGCCTTCGTCCTGATCGGCGCGATCGGCCTGTACCGCCTGCCGGACTTCTTCATGCGCCTGCACGGGCCGACCAAGGCCACCACCCTCGGGGTCGGCGGGGTGATCGTCGCCTCGCTGATCTATTTCTCCAACCGCCAGGCGGGCATCAGCCTGCATGAGCTGCTGATCAGCCTGTTCCTCTTCATCAGCGCTCCGGTCAGCGCCTACATGCTGGCCAAGGCCGCGGTGCTGCAGCAGTTGCCGCTGGAGAAGAAGACTCGCGGCAAGCCCTGGGAGCAGTGAGGCACGGCGCAACAGTTTTGCCCGCTTTCTGTGCCTGTCGGCGCGGCTAGTCGGCTGCCTATACTGGGAGTCCTTTTTCCGGCGCCGTGACGGCGCCCGTGGTGGAGATTCCCTTGACTCGGACGCGCTGGTTCGCCCTGGCCTGCCTGATCCTGGCGATGGCGCTGTGGGGCAGTTCGTACGTGGTGCTGAAGGTCGCTTTCCGCGAACTGCCGCCGCTCTGGGTGATCTTCGGTCGCATGGCCCTCGGCAGCCTGGTGTTCCTCGTCGCCTGGCGCTGGCGGGGACGCATCGACTACCGCTCGGGCGACTGGAAGTACCTGCTCGGCCTGGCCGTCTGCGAACCCTGCCTGTACTTCCTCTGCGAATCCTTCGCCCTGCAATACACCAGCGCGGCCCAGGCCGGGATGATCACCGCGCTGCTGCCGTTGCTGGTGGCGGTGGGGGCCTGGTTGCTGCTGCACGAACGGATCGGCCGGATGACCTGGATCGGCTTCGGCCTGGCGGTGCTCGGTTCGATCTGGCTGAGCCTCGCCGGCGAGCCCGACCTGCACGCGCCGCAGCCGCTGCTGGGCAACTTCTTCGAACTTCTCGCGATGCTCTGCGCCACCGGCTATACCCTGTTGCTGAAGCACCTGTCGGCGCGCTACTCGGCATTCGCCCTGACCGCCATGCAGGCCTTCGTCGGCACGTTGTTCTTCCTGCCGCTGGCGCTGGCCAGCGCCGACCTGCCGAGCCAGCCCAGCGCGCTGGGGATCCAGGCGGTGGTGTATCTCGGCGTGGTGGTCACGGTGGGCGCCTACGGCCTGTACAACTTCGGCGTCGGTCGACTGCCGGCCAGCCAGGCCTCGGGCTTCATCAACCTGATCCCGGTCTTCACCCTGGTATTCGCCTCGCTGTTCCTCGGCGAAACCCTCAACGGCCCGCAGATGCTCGCTGCCGGCCTGGTCTTCATCGGCGTCGCCATCAGCCAGTGGCGCAGCGCTCCGCCGCCGCCTCCGGCCGGCGTCCTGAACTGAAGGAGTTTCCATGACCGTCGACCAACGCCAATGGGCCCGTGAGGCGATCCGCATCATCGAAGCGGATTTCCAGCGCAGCGCCGATACCCATTTGATCCCCCTGGAGACTCCCGGCCTGCCTGGCGTCGAACTGTACTTCAAGGACGAGTCCAGCCACCCCACCGGCAGCCTCAAGCATCGCCTGGCGCGCTCGCTGTTCCTCTATGCGCTGTGCAACGGCTGGCTCAGGCCGGCCGCGCCGGTGATCGAGGCATCAAGCGGCTCCACGGCGATTTCCGAAGCCTATTTCGCACGCCTGCTGGGCCTGCCCTTCATCGCCGTGATGCCGGCCAGCACCTCGAAGGAAAAGATCGCCCAGATCGCCTTCTACGGCGGCCAGAGCCACCTGGTGGAGGACCCCACCCAGATCTACGCCGAGTCCGAACGCCTGGCGCGGGAGAGCGGTGGCCATTTCATGGACCAGTTCACCTATGCCGAGCGCGCCACCGACTGGCGGGCGAACAACAACATCGCCGAGTCGATCTTCCAGCAGATGCGCCACGAGCCGTACCCGACCCCGACCTGGCTGATCTCCAGCCCCGGTACCGGCGGCACCCTGGCGACCCTCGGCCGCTACGTGCGCTATCGCCAGCACTGCACCCGGGTGCTCTGCGCCGACGCCGAGCGTTCGGTGTTCTTCGACGCCTATGTCAGCGGCGACCGTGGCCTGACCCTGGATTGCGGTTCGCGGATCGAGGGCATCGGCCGGCCGCGGGTCGAGGCGTCCTTCCTGCCGGAAGTGATCGACGCGATGGTCAAGGTACCGGACGCCTGGTCGCTGGCGGCCATGCATTACCTGGCCCGGCGCCTGGGGCGGCGGGTCGGCGGTTCCAGCGGAACCAACCTGATCGGCGCCCTGGTGGCCGCACGGCAAATGGTCGCGGCCGGCGAGAAGGGTTCGCTGGTGGCGATTCTCTGCGATGGCGGCGAACGCTATGCGACCACCTATTACGATCCGGTCTGGCTGGCCAGGCAGGGCTATGCACTGGAACCCCTGGTCGAGGCGCTGGCTGCCTGCGTCGAGCGCGGCGTGGCGTTGCCCGACGGGCTGCTGGTAGTTGGACTTTGAAGGAGTGGATATGCACCGTTTGCGAGCTGCCGAAACCGGCGATATCGAGGCCATGACCGACCTGCTGCTGAGCCACGGGCCGAATCCCTGGAACCATTTGCCGGAGGAGGGGGTGCGTGCGCATCTGCGAGCCATCGCCGACGGCGAGGTACGGGCCGTCCTGGCCGAGCGCGACGATCGGCTGCTGGGGTTCGCCAGCTTCCGCCGCACCGAGGATTTCGCCCATTACCAGCCGCAGCGTGCCGATGCGCCGCGGGCCTACATCTGCGAGGCGGTAGTGCATCCGGCGGCGGCCGGCCAGGGGCTCGGCAGCGCGTTGCTGGAGGCGGTGCTGGCCCAACTGGCCGACGAAGGCATCGAGGACGTCTATATCGATCGTCACGAAGAGAACCTGGCGTCGGCGGGAATGATGCGCAAGGCCGGCTTCGTCGAGCTGGAAACCTACGCCGATCCGGCGCGGCGACCGAACGGCTCGGGGCGCTCGACAGTGTGCCATCGCAATCTTTCCCTCCAGCGCAGAGCCGTGCGATGAGTTTCATCCGCCTCAAGGTGCGCGCCGCCTTCATGGTCCACGGCTACGACGCGGACAACCGGGAAATCGTCGAGCAGATCGGCGAGGAACGCTTCGTCGAGAAACTGCTGCGCATCGAACGGATCCAGTCGATCAGCGAGAAATACCTGCTGGTCAGCGCCTCCCACGGGCGCGTCGCCTACTGGGAGTACGAGGGCGGCCTGACGGCGCTGCGGCGGCGCCTGGAGCAGGCCGGATTGCTCTTGTAGGGAAAGGGCCGTCGCGCGGCCCCTCGCTTCACTTGCCCAGTGCGCCCGGATAGGCGCAGCCGCGCAGCGTCTCGCCATCGATGCGCAGTTCGGCGGAGTAGCTGCTGAAGGCACCGCTCATGCTGTCGGTGCAGGACGACGGGGCGATCCACAGTTCGACCTTCTTGCCGTTCGCCTCGCTGGAATAGCTGGTGCTGCCGTTCGGCAGTTCCTCGGCGACGTAAGGCAAGGCCAGGGTCTCGTGTTCCGGGCGGTCCAGGCGCAGCCCCTGGTTGTTCACCCTGGCGCTCCAGAAGGGTTCGTTGCCGTTGGCGGCGAAGGTCAGCAGCTTGAAGTTCGGGTCGTCGCAGCCGGGGCCCTCGTTCTGCACGCGGTACAGTCGGCTGACCTCCAGCTTGCCGTCGGTACCGCGGACCTTGGCCGGTCCCATGGTGCCGCGCAGGTCGACGAACAGGCCCTGGGCGCCGTCGTCGAACAGGCTGTCGGCTTCGCGGCGCAGGCCGGTATTGGCCACGTCCTCGATGCTGAACAGGCGCTTCTCGGTACAGGGGCGGAATTGCAGCGCGCCGTTGATCTTCACCAGTTCGCCCTGGAAGCGGGTGTCTACACTGGTGCTCGGCGATTCGGGCTTCCACACCTGGCAGGCGGCGAACAAGGGGAGCAGGCTGTAGACCAGCAGACGGGCAGGGCGCATAGGGAAGACTCCATCGAAAATGCGCCCACGTTACCGAGCGTCCGGGCCTAGCTCAAGTCCGGATCGGACTTCATCGCAACCAGGGAGTCGATCGATGATCCAATGCAAGCGTGTATACGAACCGGCGTCGCCCGCCGATGGCCGGCGCGTACTGGTGGACCGGCTGTGGCCGCGCGGCATCCGCAAGGAAGCCCTGGCCATGGACGACTGGCTGAAGGAGGTCGCGCCCTCCAACGAGGTGCGCAAGCAGTTCTGCCACGATCCGGCACTCTTCGACAGCTTCCGTGAACACTACCGCGCCGAGTTGCAGGCGCACCCGGAACATTGGTGGGGCCTGCTCGACTGCGCTCGCGAGGGCACCCTGACGCTGCTCTACGGCGCCCACGACCAGCAGCACAACAATGCCGTGGTGCTGGCCGAGTTCCTCGAGGAAGAGCTGGACCGCCAGCAGCCGGGCAGTTCGCCGACCTGCTACGCCGACCGCCTCTCCTGAGAAATATCGCTTACCAGATGCGGTACACCTGGCCGGTCTGCGCGCCTTCCACGCTGCGTGCGTAGCCCAGCGCGGCGTCCGCCGCCGGAACCGGCTTGAAGCCACGGAAGTAGGGCGCGTAGCCGGGCAGCGCCTCGCTGACCACGGTCGGGCTGACGGCGTTGATGCGCAGGCCGCGCGGCAACTCCAGGGCTGCGCCGCGGACGAAGCCCTCGACGGCGCAGTTGACCATGCTCGCCGAACTGCCGAAGCGGATCGGCTGCTCGGCGAGCACGCCGCTGGTGAGGGTGAAGGAGCCCCCGTCGTTGGCGTACTCGCGGCCGAGCAGTACCAGGTTGACCTGGCCCATCAGCTTGTCGCGCAGGCCGAGCTGGTATTGCGCCTCGCCCATTTCCTCCAGGGCGCCGAAGTGCACCTTGCCGACCGCGGCGACCAGCGCGTCGAAGCGACCGGTCTTCTCGAACAGGGCGCGAATGGAGTCCGCGTCGCTGATGTCGACCTGGAAATCGCCGCTGCTGTGGCCTACCCGGACGATGTCGTGGCGCTCGCCGAGTTCTTTGTCGATGCCCTTGCCAAGGGTGCCGCTGGCGCCGATCAGGATGATTTTCATACAGGCCTCTCGTTGCGTGAAGGTGAGTGGTTTCCAGTGTAGAGTCGCCTTTGCTGTGGATAATCCTGTCAATCGACAACCTACCGTTTTCATAGGGAAACAATCGTGAAGGACCTGGACGATCTCGCCGCCTTCGCCGTACTCCACGACCTGGGCAGTTTCACCCGCGCCGCCGAGCGCCTCGGTTGCAGCAAGGGCCAACTGTCGAAGCGCATTGGCGTCCTCGAGCAGAAGCTCGGCGTGACCCTCTTGCACCGTACCACCCGCCGTCTTTCGCTGACCGCCGCCGGCGCCGCGCTGCTGCCCGAGGCGCAGGCGTTGCTGGTGCAGGCCGAGCGCGCGCGGCAGGCGGTGGCGCGCTTGCAGGAGCGAGCGGAAGGACGGGTGCGGGTGACCCTCCCGGTCTCGCTGGGTGAGACCCTGTTCGATGCACTGCTGGAGGACTTCCAGGAGCGCCATCCGCTGCTGCGCGTCGAGCTGGACCTGTACAACGGCCTGCGCGACCTGGTTGGCGAGGGCTTCGACCTGGCGATTCGCTCTGGGGTCGAGCAGGACGCCCGGCTGGTGGCGCGGCCGCTGTTCGTCCTGCAGGAAATCACCTGCGCCAGTCCCGCCTACCTGGCGCGACATGGCGAGCCGCAACGCCCGGCCGAGCTGGCCGAGCGCGAGTGCCTGCTGAACTCGCACTACAGCGGCCATGAGGAGTGGCTCTATCACCGCCGCCATCGGCTGGAGCGGGTACGGGTTTCCGGCTTTCTCGCCAGCAACCACTACAGCCTGTTGAAGAAGGCCGCGCTGGCCGGCACCGGCATCGCCCGGCTGCCGTCATACATGGTCCACGACGAACTGGGCGACGGCCGCCTGGCCTGGTTGCTGCGCGACTACCAGACGCGCAGCACGCCGATGTTCCTCGTCCATCCGTTCCAGGGCGGCCTGCCGCGGCGCACCCAGGTGCTCGCCGATTACCTGCTCGACTGGTTCGAGCGCAGCCGGCGACAATTGATCGGCCTGGAGGGTTGAACATTTCGCCGCGACGCGGCTCTATTGCACTCCGGGCCGCTTCCATGCGGCCTGAAGCTCATCGCGGGCACGCCGTTGCACAAGGAACGTGACGGAACGTGGCAGAATCCCGCACCGGACCGCTCGCGCGCGAGCGGACGCCATTCATCGAACGCTTGGATAGGGACATGCAAAGCAGCTTTCCGCAATCGAACACTCCCCAGATCCGTCGCGCCGGAGTCGACCTCAACGGCGTGATGTCGGTGCTCAGCAAGCACCTCTATTCCACGCCCACCGTGGCGCTGCGCGAGCTGGTGCAGAACGCCCACGACTCGATCCTCCGTCGCCGCCTGGAGCAGCCCGACTGGCAAGGGCCGTCGCGAATCGAGGTGATCGGCGACAGCGCCAGCAACACCGTGCGCATCGTCGACACCGGCGCCGGGCTCACCGAACACGAAATCCACGCCTACCTGGCCACCGTCGGCGTCGGCTACACCCGCGGACTGCGCCAGTCCGGCCACGAGGACAGCGGGCTGATCGGCATGTTCGGCCTGGGCTTCCTCTCCGCTTTCGTCCTGGCCCGCCGGGTCAGCGTGCGGACCACGTCCTACCAGCACCCGGAGCTGGGCTTCTGCTACGTCTCCAGCAACGCCGAGCAATACAGCGTGACGCCGATGCCGGCGCGCCCGGTAGGCACCGAGATCACCCTCGAACTGCAGGACGAATACAGTGCGCTGACCCAGGCCGCGCGCCTGCGCGAGATCCTTGAACGCTACTGCGTGCTGTTGCGCGAGCCGATCCACGTCGGCGGCGACGCCCAGCCGATCAACCCGGAGCCGCCGCCGTGGCGGCTGGCCGCCGACGCCGCGCTGCACCCGCTGCAACGGCAGCGCCGCGACCTGGAGTTCGCCGCGCGTTTCGAACATGACTTCGAACCGATCTGCTGCCTGCCGGTGCGCCCGGACGAGCGGGTCGACGTGCAGGGTCTGCTGTGGATCCAGGACGGCGGCACCTATGGCACCAGCGACAACCGCAATCTCTCGGTTTTCCTCCGCGGCATGCTGCTCGACGATGACGCCCGCGACCTGCTGCCGTCCTGGGCCGGGTTCGTCGGCGGGGTGATCGAGTCGAACCGCCTGACGCCCACCGCCAGCCGCGAGGACCTGCAGCGTGACGACCATTACGCGGCGATCCAGCATGCGCTGGCCGAGGCGCTGATCGCCGGGCTCGGCGAGGTGGCGCGGCAGCAGCCGGAGGCCTGGCGGCGGGTCCTGCTGCGGCACAACGAGGCCCTGCTGGGAGCGGCGTTGTGCGACGAGCGTCTGTTCGCGCTGATGATGGACAGCCTGCGCGTACCTACCTCCCAGGGCGACCTCCCGGCTTCCGAACTCCTTTCGCGCGGAGCGGTGCATGTGCTGCTGGACAACGACAGCGGCTTCGAGGAAATGCTGTTCCGTGCCATGGGCGTACCGGTGGCCCATGGCAATCGCTATGCGGTGGTACCCTTCCTCCGTCGCTGGGCGCAGGCCAAGGGGATGCGCCTGGTGGAGCTGGGCACCGAGCAGGGCAACCGCCAGTTGTTCCGCCTCGACCGACTGCCCGAGCGCGAGACCGGCTGGCTGGCCGAACACCTGGGCGGCGCCGAGGAGCAACTGGTGATCGCTCGCTTCAGCCCCGAGGAATTGCCGCTTGTGGTGGTGCCCGACCGCGACGCCGAACTCAAGCGGCGACTGGAGGACGACGAGGCCGACAAGCGTATTTCCACCGCGGCGTTGCGCCTGGCCCGGCAGTTCACCCGCAGGCTCGACAATCGCCAGCCGAGCCGGCTCTACGTCAACCTCGACAATCCGGCGGTGCAGGCGCTGCTCGCGGCCGTCGGCGAGGAACGCGACGAAGCGGCCCATGCGGCGTTGCTGCTGCGCTCGTTCAAAGTGATCATCGCCGGACAGGGACGCGGCCAGCCCGCGACCTCGCTGAACCAGGCCCTGGCCGGACTCGCCGATTCGGTGAAGCGCCTGCTGGGGCAATAAGAAAATTCGCAACACGCCTGATGGAGACTGAAGCATATGGATATCTGGAACTGGGTGGAGAAGCTCCGCGCCGACCTGCGTGAGGCCGGCCAGGAGCAGAGTGCGCGGCTGATCGACGAACTCACCGCGTACGTCTGTGACCTCGAGGTGGAGCGCGCCGAGGCGCTGTTGCCGGAGGTCAAGGCGCTGAGCCGGACGTTGAACAACCCGTGGCTGGAAATCTTCGTCCGCCACTGGGAGATGCGTAACCGGGTCGGCAACCAACTGGAGGGCGAGACCGCCCTGGCCGACGCCGTTTCCCTGTTCGAACTGGCCAACCGCGACGACACCCAGGCCTGCCCGCAGTCGGTCTGCGTGACCCAGGACCTGGCGTCGTGCTACGCCAACGTCGACGGCCCGGGCTGGGTGGAAGAACGCATCGAGGTGTGCGACGAGACCCTGGCGCGGATCGACCCGACCTGGGCCTGCTTCCACTGCCTGAGCAACGAGAAGGCCGAGGCGCTGCTCGACGACGGGCGCGGCGAAGATGCCCTGGCCTTCCTGGCCGAACAGGAGAAGAAGATCCTCGCCGCCGGCGAGGAGGTATTCGACAGCCTCCTGGAGATGCGCGTGGCGATCCTGCTGAACCTGGGGCGCGCGGAACAGGCGCTGGCCCTGATCGGCGAGATGGAGGAGAAGGTCGAGGGCGCGGAGTGGAACAACATCAGCCAGCCGCGGCGTCTGTACAAGGCCCACGGCCTGGCGTTGCTGGGGCGCGACGAGGAGGCCCTGGAGGCGCTGCTGCCGTTCTCCGAGATTGCCCCGCGCTACCGTACGATCTGGCTGCGCGCGGTCTACCTGCTGCTGCAACGGACCCCTGAGCGCAACACCTGGGACTTCGGCGGGCGCCTGCAGCAGATGCTCGAACACTACTCGCAGAAGGGCGCGCACCGAGTGGTCATCGATGTTGCCAGCCAGGCCATCCGCCTCGCGTTGCAACGCGGTTCGGTATGGAGCGCCAGGCGCCACCTGGCGCTGGCCGAACAGCATGCTCAACAGTTGCAGCGCGATCGGGGCGCCAGCCAGTTGCTCGCCGGGTTGAGGGAGGAGATCGATGCCGCGCCGCAGCAGCAGGAGCTGCCGGTGCCGGCTGCGGAGTTGCTCGACTGGCTGGCTGCGCAGGGCAGCGAAGACGCGCCGCGCAACCCGGAGAAAGAAGTGCAGTGGCTGCTCCAGGCGCTGGCCGAGCGGCCCGACGACACCGCCTTGCGCGAAGTGGCCGCCTCGGCGCTACAGGCCTGCTCCGCCGACGACGAGGCCATCGACCTGCTCTGGGAGTACGTCGAGCGCCACACCGACGAGGAGCAGCAACTGGCCTACTACCTGCTCAATGCCTTGCTGGCGCGCGGCGAGTACGACCAAGTCAAGCGCCTCGGCCGGCTCTACGCCGACAGCGTGCCGCTGATCGCGCTGTGGAGCGAAGTCAAGCTGGCCGAGAAACTCAACGACTGGCCGGAGCTGGAGCGCGCCTGCCAATCGGTGCTGGAAATTTCTCCCGGCTCGCTGGGAGCCCACAGCCTGCTGGGTAAGGCGCTGATGGAGCAGGATCGCTTCGCCGAGGCGGCGCTGGCCTACCAGCGTCTGGCCGGCAAGCTGGAGGAGCCGCAGTCGGTGCAGTGGGACCAGATGACCGCCGCCAGCGCCGCGCGCGACTGGACGATGCTGCGCGAGGTCGCTGCCGGCATGGGCATGGAGTTCGCCGCCGGCGACGGACCGATCGAGGAAGACTGGGGCTGGGTGATCGTCCGCTACATCGAGGATGGCGAAGCGCTCGACTACTACGCCCGGCGCACCGGCCCGGTGACCGCGCGGGTCCTCGAGAACGCGCCGGGCAATCGCAGCCAGCGGGTCGGTGACTGGGTGGTGTTCGACGCCGGCCTGATCTATCCGGCTCCGGAAGACGAGGAGGAGCGCAAGCGTTTCGTTCCCACCTATGCGGTGGTGCACGTCCTCGAGAGCGGTGGTTACTCGCCGAGCTGGCTGGTGGACGGCGTCTATCCGGGCGACGAGGCCTTCGACGCCTTCCGCGAAACGCTCGACGCGCGCGGCTGGAAGGTCTGGGTGCACAGCAACCGCGACTACCAGGTCACCGATGCCAGCAGCGGCGAGGAACTGCGGGCGATCTACTTCACCGTCGCGACACCTGCGCAGCAGGCGCCGCGCGACCTGCACCAGGCGTTGCAGGAGGCCACCGGGCAATGGCCGCACCGCATGTGCTGGCTGCGCCTGGCGGAAGCGGCGGAGGTCGACACCCAGCCGCACCTGGACGCTATCGAGCGCTACGGCCTGTAGCCGGTACGCCTCGGCATAAAAAAACGGCCCGTGAGGGCCGTTTTCGTAGGCGCTGAAGTCTCCAGCGGGACGGTGCTCAGCCGCCGAGGTAGGCGTCGCGCACCTTCGGGTTGGTCAGCAGGGCGGCGCCGGTGTCGTGCATGACGATCCGGCCGTTCTCCAGCACGTAGGCGCGATCGGCGAGCTTCAACGCCTGGTTGGCGTTCTGCTCGACGAGGAACACGGTGACGCCTTCGCGACGCAGCTGCTCGATGATCTCGAAGATCTGCTGGATGATGATCGGCGCCAGGCCGAGCGAAGGTTCGTCCAGCAGCAACAGCTTTGGCTTGCTCATCAGCGCGCGGCCGATGGCGAGCATCTGCTGTTCGCCGCCGGACATGGTCCCGGCGCGCTGTTCGTAGCGTTCCTTCAGGCGCGGGAAGAGTTCCAGCACCTTGTCCATCTGCACCTGGTAGTCGTCCTTGTCGGTGAAGAAGCCGCCCATCGCCAGGTTTTCTTCCACCGTCAGGCGGGAGAAGACCCGGCGGCCTTCCGGGACCACCGCGATGCTCTTGCGCATGATGGTGGAGGAGGGCAGGCCGACCAGTTCCTCGCCTTCGTAGCGGATGCTGCCGCTGGCCGCCTGCGGCGAGCCGCAGAGCGTCATCAGCAGGGTCGACTTGCCGGCGCCGTTGGCGCCGATCAGGGTGACGATCTCGCCCTTCTTCACTTCCACGCTGACGTCGTGCAGCGCCTGGATCTTGCCGTAGTAGGTGGAAACCTTGTCGAAACTCAGCATGCTCACGCTTCCCCCAGATAAGCCTTGATCACGTCCGGGTTGTCGCGGATCTGCTCCGGCGTCCCGTCGGCCAGGGGGGCGCCCTGGTTGATCACCACGATATGGTCGGAAATGCTCATCACCAGCTTCATGTCGTGCTCGATCAGCAATACCGTCACGTTGTGCTCGCTGCGCAGCTTGGCGATCAGCGCCTTGAGGTCGTCGGTCTCCTTCGGGTTGAGGCCGGCGGCCGGCTCGTCGAGCATGAGGATCCGCGGGCGGGTCATCATGCAGCGGGCGATCTCCAGGCGTCGCTGCTGGCCGTAGGCGAGGGTGCCGGCGCTGCGGTTGGCGAACTCGGTAAGGTTGACTTCCTCCAGCCAGTGCGCGGCGTACTCCATGGCCTCGCGCTCGCTGCGGCGGAACGCCGGGGTCTTGAACAGGCCGGCGAGGAAGTTGGTGTTGAGGTGGCGGTGCTGGGCGACCAGCAGGTTCTCCACCGCGGTCATTTCCTTGAACAGGCGGACGTTCTGGAAGGTCCGCACCACGCCCTTGCGAGCGATCTTGTGGCCGGGCAGGCCCTGGATCTCCTCGCCGTCGAGGCGGATCAGGCCGCCGGTGGGCTGGTAGAAGCCGGTCAGGCAGTTGAACACGGTGGTCTTGCCGGCGCCGTTCGGGCCGATCATCGAGACCACCTGCTTTTCCTCGACCTTCAGGTTGACGCCGTTGACGGCCAGCAGGCCGCCGAAGCGCATGGTCAGGCCGCTCACTTCGAGAATCGGTCGGCTCATGGCTTCAGCTCCAGGTGCGGGCGTTGCATCGGCAGCAGTCCCTGGGGACGCCAGATCATCATCACGATCATGGTCAGGCCGAAGATCAGCATGCGGTATTCGTTGAACCCGCGCATTTCCTGGAGCAGCACCATCACCACCGCGGCGAGGATCACGCCGAGCTGCGAACCCATGCCGCCGAGCACGACGATCGCAAGGATCATCGCCGACTCGATGAAGGTGAAGGACTCAGGCGTCACCAGGCCCTGGCGGGCGGCGAAGAAGCTGCCGGCGAAACCGGCGAAGCTGGCGCCGATGGTGAAGGCGGAGAGCTTGACGATGGTCGGGTTGAGACCGAGAGCGCGGCAGGCCACTTCGTCCTCGCGCAGCGCTTCCCAGGCGCGACCGATCGGCATGCGCATCAGCCGGTTGATCACGAACAGGGCCAGCAGCACCAGCAGCAGGGCCACCACGTAGAGCAGGATGACCTTGTAGTTGGTGTTGTAGGCGATGCCGAAGAACTCGTGGAAGGTCTGCATGCCTTCCGGCGCGCGGCGTTCGAAGGTCAGGCCGAACAGGGTCGGCTTGGGGATCGAGCCGATGCCGTTGGGGCCGCCGGTGATCTCGGTCATGTTGCGCAGCAGGATGCGGATGATCTCGCCGAAGCCGAGGGTCACGATCGCCAGGTAGTCGCCGCGCAGGCGCAGCACCGGGAAACCGAGGAGGAAACCGAACAGCGCGGCCATCATCCCGGCGATCGGCAGGGCGGTCCAGAAGCCGAACCCGGCGTACTCGGCGAGCAGCGCGTAGGTGTAGGCACCCACCGCGTAGAAGCCGACGTAGCCGAGGTCGAGCAGGCCGGCCAGGCCGACCACGATGTTCAGGCCGATGCCGAGCATCACGTAGATCAGGATCAGGGTGGCGATGTCCACCGCCCCGCGCGAGGCGAAGAACGGCCAGACGAAAGCCACCACGACCAGGGCGAGTACCGCCCAGCGCTGGGTCGACGGCAGGCTGAGGAAGTTCTTCAGGCCGCTGCCGTTGACCTTGTAGCCGACGCCGCGACCCAGCTTGAGCGGGATGCGGTCGCGGAACAGCTGCCAGACGAACATGGCCAGGGCGGCCGCGGCGATGGTCCAGAGGGTCTGCGCATCGGCGCCGAGGACCTCGAGCTTGATGCCGACGGTGCGCAGCTTCAGGCCGAGGATCGGATAGGACACCAGGATCACGAGGAGGGCGCTGAACAGCGCGCGCTTGAGGGACTGGCTCATACTTTTTCCACCTCCGGACGACCGAGGATGCCGGTAGGTCGGAACAGCAGCACCAGGATCAGCAGGCCGAAGGCCACCACGTCCTTGTACTGGTCGCCGAACACGTCGGCGCCGAAGGCTTCGGCGACGCCCAGCAGCAGGCCGCCGAGCATGGCCCCGGGGATGCTGCCGATGCCGCCGAGCACCGCGGCGGTGAACGCCTTGATCCCGGCGAGGAAGCCGATCCCGGGGTTGATCACGCCGTACTGCATGCCCAGCAGCACCGCGGCGACGGCGGCCAGGGCGGCGCCGATGACGAAGGTGAGGGCGATGATGTTGTTGCTGTTGATACCCAGCAGGTTGGTCATCTTCAGGTCCTCGGCGCAGGCGCGGCAGGCGCGGCCCAGGCGGGAGCGGGAGATGAACAGGGTGAGGCCGAACATCACCAGGAAGGTGACGACGAAGATCAGGATCTGCATATAGGAGATCACCACGCCGTTCATGCTGCTTTCGCCGAACACGAAGTTGCCGGGCAGCAGGGTCGGGATGGCCTTTTCCTTGGAGTCCTGCGAGAGCATCACGGCGTTCTGCAGGAAGATCGACATGCCGATCGCGGAGATCAGCGGGATCAGGCGGTTGCCGCCGCGCAACGGGCGGTAGGCGACCCGCTCGATGCTGTAGCCGAAGGCACTGGTGACGATGATGCTGGCGGCGAACGCGGCGAGCATCATCAGCGGAACGCTGTCCAGCCCCATCATCGCCAGCAGGGTGATGGCGATGAAGGCGATGTACGAGCCGATCATGTACACCTCGCCGTGGGCGAAGTTGATCATGCCGATGATGCCGTAGACCATGGTGTAGCCGATCGCGATCAGCGCATAGGTGCTGCCGACGGTCAGGCCGTTAACCAATTGTTGTAGGTAATGATAAATCTCGGGCATGGGACTCTCTCGCTAAACGCCCGCCGTTGTACGGCAGGTAGACGTTCGGCTCGCGGGTGTGGGGCCGGAACGCTGCTGAGACCCGTCACGATCCGGCGCGCGGCGGGCCGGCGGGAGGCAGGGGAAAGCCGCGCTCCCGTCCACCAGGAGTGAACGCTGCCGGTCTTCGCCTGCCCTTGCCGGGCCGCCGCTCGCGGAATCATGCGGGTACTAAAACAAAGCCCACGGTGGGTGACGTGGGCTCCGTACTGCAACGATGCTTACTTGACCTCGGTACGGGTGGCGTCCTTGTGCCACTCGTAGACGGTGAAGTCGAAGTTCTTCAGGTCGCCCTTCTCGTCGAACCCGAGGTTCCCGGTGGGAGTCTCGAAGGTGTTGGCGCGCAGGGCCGCGGCGACCTTCTCCGGATCGGCCTCGCCGGCTTTCTCGATGCCCTTGGCGATCACGGTGACCGCGGAGTAGGCGGGCAGGACGAAGATACCGCTCGGATCCTGGTTCTTCGCCTTGAAGGCGTCGATCAGGGCCTTGTTCTTCGGATCCTGCTCGAAGGCGCGCGGCAGGGTCGCCAGCATGCCTTCCGAGGCGTCGCCGGCGATCGCGGTGATTTCGCTGTTGCCGACCCCTTCCGGGCCCATGAAGCGCGCGTCCAGCCCGGCCTGCTTGGCCTGGCGCAGCAGCAGGCCCATTTCCGGGTGGTAGCCGCCGAAGTAGACGAACTGCACGCCGGCTTTCTTCAGCTTGCTGATCAGCGCGTTGAAGTCCTTGTCGCCGGCGTTCAGGCCTTCGAAGACGGCAACCTTGATGCCGGCGTCTTCCACGGTCTTCTTCACCTCGGTGGCGATGCCTTCGCCGTACTGCTGCTTGTCGTGCAGTACCGCGATGGTCTTGTCCTTGTAGCGTTCGGCGATGAACTTGCCGGCCACCGGGCCCTGCATGTTGTCCAGGCCGATGGTGCGGAAGATCAGCTTGTAGCCGCGCGAGGTGATTTCCGGGGCGGTGGCCGACGGGGTGATCATCAGCACGCCTTCGTCTTCGTAGATGTCGGTGGCGGGTTGGGTGGAGCTGGAGCAGACATGGCCGACCACGAACTTGACGCCGTCGTTGACCACCTTGTTGGCGACCGCCACGGCCTGCTTGGGATCGCAGGCGTCGTCGTAGATCACGCCTTCGAGTTGCGCGCCGTTCACGCCGCCTGCCTTGTTGATCTGTTCGATTGCCATCAGCGCACCGGCGCGCTGCATGTCGCCGTACTGGGCTACCGGACCGGTGACCGGGCCAGCCAGGGCGATCTTGATGGTGTCGGCGGCCATGGAGTAGCTGGCGAACCCGGCAATGGCCATCGCGGCGAACAGGCGGGATAGACGCTGAGTACCCTTCTTCATAGTGCTCCACTCTTCTTGTGTGTTGTCATTGTTGTAGTCTCGCGGCCGCGGGGGCCGGAGGAGACCGGGTGATCGTCATGGACGGACCCCGGGAACTGTACCGGTACAGTGTAGAGCGGCGCTTCGTCGCTTGAAAAGCACGGCACGGCGAGCTCCCGTGAGTCGTGTCGCCTGGTTGACATAAACGTATAGAAAAACGGCGCGGACCTGCCTCACCTCCCTGGGCCCGGTTTCCCTTCGGCTGTCGTGGGCTACCGGCGGGCGTTATCATGGCGCCCATGCAATCCAGGTAGATCCCATGACAGAACAAACTAGCACCCTCTATGCCAAGCTGCTCGGCGAGACCGCGGTCATTTCCTGGGCCGAGCTGCAACCGTTCTTCGCCCGTGGCGCCTTGCTCCAGGTCGATGCCGCGCTGGACCTGGTGGAAGTCGCCGAGGCCCTGGCCGGGGACGACCGCGAGAAGGTCGCCGCCTGGCTTTCCGGCGGCGGCCTGAGCAAGGTCGGGGAGGATGCGGCCAAGGACTTCCTCGAACGCGACCCGACCCTCTGGGCGGTGGTGGTGGCGCCCTGGGTGGTCATTCAGGAACGCGCGGAAAAAGCGACGTTGCACTGATCCAGGGCGGTTTTCTTTCGCTCGACCCTGGCTAGACTGATTCCGATTCCCACCAGGAGATTCGTCATGTTCGAACCAGGCCACCTCCATCTGGTCAGCCTGCCCGGCCTCGACCAGCAGGACATCAACATCCATATCCGCTACGAGGTGCGGCAGAACGCCGAATCCGGCGCCTATGTGCACTTCGACATGGACGGCGAGATCGACGGCAAGCCGTTCAGCGACTCCTTCGAGCTGCCGCGCGATACCGCCTTCAACTTCGCCAGCGATGCCACGCGGGTCGCCCAGAAGCACGGCCTGCACCCGAAGTTCGGCGCGATCACCCGGGTGCACAAGGAATACGATGCGATGTTCGAGGACATTCGCGCCAAGCTGCATGCCCATCCCGGCGAACCGGTGGATCTCGAGCGGATCATTCGCCACGAGTGAGCCGTGTCCCCGGCGGCCGGAAGCATGGGAAAGGCCCGATATCGACGATATCGGGCCTTTTTTCGTTTGCCGGAGAAGCCGTTCCAGGGGCTTGCCACCCTTGCCGGCAAGCGGAAACGGCTTGCCGCTTGCCGCTTCCGGGTTGCCCTTAAATAAACTCAAGTTATTGAATATAAAGGTTTTTAATAATTTGGCACGGGCCTTGCTGAAGTGTTGGCGACGAAAGCCACACCGGCAAACAGGTTCGCAGCCATGAGCATCAGTTTCGACAGAGCACTCGGTATCCACCAGCAGGCCCTCAGCTTCCGCGCCCAGCGCGCCGAAGTGCTGGCCAACAACCTGGCCAACGCCGATACCCCGAACTACAAGGCTCGCGACCTGGACTTCGCCGCGGTTCTCGCCGAGCAGAAGGACAAGGCCGCCAAGGGTACCTTCGCCACCCGCACCACCAACGAGCGGCATATCGCCGCCGAAGGTTTCGGCATGGGCGAGGGCAGCCTGCAGTACCGCATCCCGGTCCAGCCGTCGATCGACCAGAACACTGTCGACGCCCAGATCGAGCAGGCCAACTACGCCGAGAACGCCATGCACTTCCAGGCGTCCTTCACCTTCCTCAACAGCAAATTCAAAGGGCTGGTCAGCGCCCTGCGTGGAGAGTAACCGCCATGTCCCTCGCCAGTGTCTTCAACATTGCCGGTAGCGGCATGAGCGCCCAGAGCACCCGCCTGAACACCGTGGCCAGCAACATCGCCAACGCCGAGACGGTTTCCTCCAGCGTCGACAAGACCTACCGCGCCCGCCATCCGGTGTTCTCCACCATGTTCCAGCAGGCCCAGGGCGACAGCGGCTCGCTGTTCGCCGACCAGGACAGCTCCGGCGCCGGCGTGCAGGTGCTGGGCATCGTCGAGGACCAGAGTTCGCTGATGCCGCGCTACGAGCCGAACCATCCGGCCGCGGATGCCAACGGCTACGTGTATTACCCCAATGTGAACGTGGTCGAGGAAATGGCCGACATGATTTCCGCCAGCCGCGCCTTCCAGACCAACGCGGAAATGATGAATACCGCCAAACAGATGATGCAGAAGGTCCTGACCCTGGGTCAGTGAGCGGAGTAGAGCATGAGCATCGATAACGTCAGCGGCACCAGCAGCAACACCGGCAACGTCAACGGCAGCAAGCGCGCCGCCGGCAGCGGCGCCACCGAGACCGGGCAGAGCGTCAAGGGCAGCAGCAACCTGGGCAAGGACGAATTCCTCAAGCTGCTGGTGGCCCAGTTGAAGAACCAGGACCCGATGTCGCCGCAGCAGAACGGCGAGTTCATCGCCCAACTGGCCCAGTTCAGCACCGTGGAAGGCGTGCAGTCGCTGAACAAGAGCATGGAGAGCATTCTCTCCAACTACCAGTCGTCGCAGGCCCTGCAAGCCTCGTCGCTGGTGGGGCGGAAGGTCATCGTGGCGACCGACAAGTCGGTGGTGGACACCAAGGACACCTTCAAGGCTTCCCTCAACCTGCCGGTCTCCAGCAGCAACGTATGGGTCAACGTCTACGACGACAAGGGCACCGTGGTCAATCGCATCAACCTCGGCCAGCAGGCTGCCGGCAGCGTCAGCTTCATGTGGGACGGCAAGGACAGCAGCGGCAACATCATGCCGCCGGGCACCTACAAGTTCGAGGCGCAGACCTCGATCGACGGCAAGACCTACGGGCTCCAGACCTACCTGCCGGCCAACGTCGACAGCGTCACCCTGGGGCAGAACGGCGGCGAGCTGATGCTCAACCTCGCAGGCCTGGGCAGCATCGCGCTGTCCAAAGTACAGATCATCGGCCAGTAAGCCGGCGTTTCCGGCAAGGAGCTATCCATGAGTTTCAACATCGGCCTGAGCGGCATCCAGGCGGCCTCCAGCGGCCTGAACGTCACCGGCAACAACATCGCCAACGCCGGCACCGTAGGCTTCAAGCAATCCCGCGCGGAGTTCGCCGACGTCTACGCCGCCTCGGTGCTGGGTTCGGGCAGCAACCCGCAGGGCAGCGGCGTGCTGCTCTCGGACGTCTCGCAGATGTTCAAGCAGGGCAACATCGACTCGACCAACAGCGTGCTGGACCTGGCCATCAACGGCAACGGCTTCTTCGTCACCAGCAACAACGGGGCGATCAGCTACACCCGCGCCGGCTACTTCAATACCGACAAGCAGGATTTCATCGTCGACAACAACGGCTACCGCCTGCAGGGCTATGCCGTCGGGCCGAACGGCCAGTTGCAGAACGGCGTGGTCACCGACCTCAAGGTCGAGCGCGCCAACCAGGCGCCGCAGGCCACCTCGAGCATCCAGCAGTCGTACAACCTCAACTCGACGCTGAAGCCGCCGACCGTGACGCCGTTCGATCCGTCCGACGCCGCTACCTACAACTCGTCCTCTTCGCTGGGCATCTATGACAGCCAGGGCAACTCCCACACCATGAGCCAGTTCTTCATCAAGAACGAGCCGGACCCGAATGCGACCCCGCCGATTCCGGAGAACAGCTGGACCATGAAAGTGCTGATCGACGGCGTCAATCCGCTCGATCCGTCGAACAAGACGCCGATGAGCTTCAACGTCACCTTCGACGCCAGCGGCCAGATGACCTCGGTTCGGGCGCCGGACGGCAGCACCAGCGGGCCGGGCTTCAGCATCGACGCGACCACCAACGTGATCCAGTTCAGTCCGGCCACCGGCAATCCGCCGACTCCCGGCACCGGCTGGATTCCGGCGGCCTCGGACGGCAAGACCCCGCCGACCTACGCCTGGAACGGCGCGACCGGTGCCGCCAGCGGCATCTCCTTCGACATGCGCAAGACCACCCAGTACTCCACCGCGTTCGCCCAGAGCAACCCGATCCAGGACGGCTACACCACCGGTCAGCTGGCAGGCCTGGAAATCGACGACACCGGGGTGATCTTCGCCCGCTACACCAATGGCCAGTCCAAGGTGCAGGGCCAGGTGGTGCTGGCCAACTTCGCCAACATCCAGGGTCTGACGCCGATCGGCAAGACCTCCTGGGTGCAGTCCGCGGAGTCCGGCGAGCCGGCGGTCGGCGCGCCGCGCTCGGGCACCCTGGGGGCGCTGCAATCCGGCGCGCTGGAAGCGTCCAACGTGGACATCTCCAACGAACTGGTGAACCTCATCGTCCACCAGCGCAACTACCAGGCCAATGCCAAGACCATCCAGACCGAGGATGCGGTGACCCAGACCATCATCAACCTGCGCTGATGACGGCGAGCCGGTGCCGTCCGGGCGCCGGCAAGGCCCTTGCCGCCAGCGGCAACCCCTGGCCAGGGGTTGCCCCCGAAGCCTCCGAAAGGAGGCTTTCTTTTTTGTAAAATCCATTTAAATCAATAACTTAATTTTTTTTCGAATTCTGGCACGGCGCTTGCTGGATAACCTGCAAGAAAGCCCGGCGGATTGTGCCGGTGCCTGGAGGATTCGATGGACAAGATGCTGTACGTCTCCATGAGCGGGGCCAGCCAGAACACCCTGGCGATGCGTGCTCATGCCAACAACCTGGCGAACATCTCGACCAGCGGCTTTCGTCGCGACTTCGAGCAGGCGCGTTCGATGCAGGTGTTCGGCGACAGCTTCCCGGCGCGGGTATTCGCCATGAGCGAGCGGCCCGGTACCGATTTCAGCCATGGCAGCCTCCAGGAAACCGGCAACGAGCTGGACATCGCCATCGACGGCGACGGCTTCGTCGCGGTCCAGGCGCCGGATGGCAGCGAGGCCTACGTGCGTACCGCCGGCATGCACATCGACGCCCTCGGCATGCTGCGCACCGGCGACGGTTTGCCGGTGCTCGGCAACGGCGGACCGATCGCCGTGCCGCCGGAGGAAAAGGTGGAGATCGGCCAGGACGGCACCATCAGCATCCGCGCCCTTGGCGAGAACCCCAACGTGGTCGCCGTGGTGGACCGGATCAAGCTGGTCAACCCGAACCTGAAGCAGATGGAGAAGGGTACCGACGGCCTGCTGCACTACAAGCCGCAGCCGGGCGAGCAGGCGCCGCTGGCCGACGCCAACGTGAAGGTGGTCTCCGGTTTCCTGGAAAGCAGCAACGTGAACGCGGTGGAAGAGATGACCGCGATCCTCTCGCTGTCCCGTCAATTCGAGCTGCACGTGAAGATGATGCGCACCGCCGAGGACGATTCGGCGGCCATGGCGCGGGTTTTGCAAATCAGCTAATCACTTGAGCGTGGTGCCATAAAACCGGCACCCGAGGAGCACGACGATGTTATCGGCACTGTGGGTCAGCAAGACCGGTCTGTCCGCCCAGGACATGAACCTGACCACCATTTCCAACAACCTGGCCAACGTATCCACCACCGGCTTCAAGCGCGACCGCGCGGAGTTCCAGGACCTGCTGTACCAGATCCGGCGCCAGCCGGGCGGCCAGTCGACCCAGGACAGCGAGCTGCCTTCGGGCCTGCAACTGGGTACCGGTGTGCGCGTCGTCGGCACCCAGAAGATCTTCACCCCGGGCAGCCTGCAGACCACCGAGCAGCCGCTGGACATGGCGGTCAACGGGCGCGGCTTCTTCCAGGTCCTGCTGCCGGACGGCACCGTGTCCTACACCCGCGACGGCAGCTTCCACCTGAACTCCGACGGGCAGATCGTCACCTCCAACGGCTTCGCCCTGGAGCCGGCGATCGTGGTGCCCAACGAGACCCAGACCTTCACCGTCGGCCAGGACGGCACCGTCTCGGTGACCACCACCGGCAACGCCCAGCCGCAGGTGATCGGCAACATCCAGACCGCCGACTTCATCAACCCGGCCGGCCTGCAGGCCATCGGCAACAACCTGTTCCTGGAAACCGGCTCCAGCGGCGCGCCGCAGGTCGGCACGCCGGGTCTCAACGGCCTCGGCACGGTTGCCCAGAACACCCTGGAAAACTCCAACGTCAACGTGGTCGAGGAACTGGTGAACATGATCACCACCCAGCGCGCCTACGAGATGAACTCCAAGGTCATCTCCACCGCCGACCAGATGTTGTCCTTCGTCACCCAGAATCTTTGACGGGCCCTGACCGGGCCCTGGCTGTACGCCGCGAGGTAGCTTGATATGAACCGGCTGATGATCGTCTCCCTGCTTGGCATCGCCACCGCCCTGGGCGGTTGCGTCAGCCCACCGCCGAAGCCGAACGATCCGTACTACGCGCCGGTGCTGCCGCGCACCCCGCTGCCCGCCGCGCAGAACAACGGCGCGATCTACCAGGCCGGCTTCGAGCAGAATCTCTACGACGACCGCAAGGCCTTCCGCGTGGGCGACATCATTACCATCACCCTCAACGAGAAGACCCAGGCGAGCAAGAAAGCCAACTCCGATATCCAGAAGGACAGCAAGACCAAGATGGGGCTGACCTCGCTGTTCGGTAGCGGCATGACCACCAACAACCCGATCGGCGGCGGCGACCTCAGCCTCAGCGCCGAATACGGCGGCTCGCGCGACGCCAAGGGCGACAGCCAGGCGGGGCAGAGCAACAGCCTGACCGGCTCGATCACCGTGACCGTGGCCGAGGTGCTGCCCAACGGCATCCTCTCCGTGCGCGGCGAGAAGTGGATGACCCTGAACACCGGCAACGAGCTGGTGCGCATCGCCGGCCTGGTCCGCGCCGACGATATCGCCACCGACAACACCGTGTCCTCGACCCGCGTGGCCGACGCCCGGATCACCTATTCCGGCACCGGCGCCTTCGCCGATGCCAGTCAGCCGGGCTGGCTGGACCGCTTCTTCCTCAGCCCGCTGTGGCCGTTCTGAGGACGCTCGCGATGACCAAGTTCAAACACCTGCTGGCCCTCGCCGCGCTGCTCCTGGCCGCCGGCGCGGCCCAGGCCGAGCGGTTGAAGGATATCGCCAGCATCCAGGGCGTGCGGACCAACCAGTTGATCGGCTATGGCCTGGTGGTCGGCCTGAGCGGCAGCGGCGACCAGACCACGCAGACGCCGTTCACCCTGCAGACCTTCAACAACATGCTGGCGCAGTTCGGCATCAAGGTGCCGGCCAACGTCGGCAACGTGCAGTTGAAGAACGTCGCCGCGGTATCGGTGCATGCCGACCTGCCGCCGTTCGCCAAGCCGGGCCAGCCGATCGACGTCACCGTGTCGTCCATCGGCAACGCCAAGAGCCTGCGCGGCGGCAGCCTGCTGATGACTCCGCTGAAAGGTATCGACGGCCAGGTCTACGCGGTCGCCCAGGGCAACCTGGTGGTCGGCGGCTTCGACGCCGAAGGCCGCGACGGCTCGAAGATCACCGTCAACGTACCGTCCGCCGGACGTATCCCGGCCGGCGCCACCGTCGAGCGCGCGGTGCCGAGCGGCTTCGACCAGGGCAACAGCCTGACGCTGAACCTCAACCGCCCGGACTTCACCACTGCCAAGCGCATCGTCGACCGCATCAACGAACTGCTCGGTCCGGGCGTCGCCCATGCGGTGGACGGCGGCTCGGTGCGGGTCAGCGCGCCGCTCGACCCGAACCAGCGGGTCGACTACCTGTCGATCCTGGAGAACCTCGACGTGCAGCCGGGCGAGGCGGTGGCCAAGGTCATCATCAATTCGCGCACCGGCACCATCGTCATCGGCCAGAACGTCAAGGTATCGCCGGCCGCCGTCACCCACGGCAGCCTGACCGTGAGCATCACCGAAGACCCGATCGTCAGCCAGCCCGGTGCCTTCTCCAACGGCCAGACCGCCGTGGTGCCACGCTCGCGGGTGAACGCCGAGGAGGAGACCAAGCCGATGTTCAAGTTCGGTCCCGGCACCACCCTGGACGACATCGTTCGCGCGGTGAACCAGGTCGGCGCCGCGCCGAGCGACCTGATGGCGATCCTCGAAGCCCTGAAGCAGGCCGGCGCGTTGCAGGCCGACCTGATCGTGATCTGAGGACGACGCCATGGATTCCCGTTTGCTCAGCGGTATCGGCGTAGGCCCCGACAGCGGCTCCTATACCGATCTCAACCGCCTCAACCAGCTCAAGGTCGGCAAGGACCGCGACGGCGAGGCGAACATCCGCAAGGTCGCCCAGGAATTCGAATCGCTGTTCCTCAACGAGATGCTCAAGTCCATGCGTTCGGCCAACGAAGCGCTGGGCGACGGCAATTTCATGAACAGCCAGACCACCAAGCAGTACCAGGACATGTACGACCAGCAACTGTCGGTGAGCCTGTCGAAGAATGCCGGCGGCATCGGCCTGGCCGACGTGCTGGTGCGCCAGTTGTCGAAGATGAAGCAAGGCTCCAGGGGCAACGGCGAGAACCCGTTCGCCCGGGTCGCCGAGAACGGCGCCGGTCGCTGGCCGAGCAACCCCAGCGCGCAGGCCGGCAAGGCCCTGCCGATGCCGGAAGCCGGCCGCGACGACTCGAAGCTGCTCAACCAGCGGCGCCTGGCGCTGCCGGGCAAGCTGGCCGAGCGCATGCTCGCCGGCATCGTTCCCTCCGCCTCGCCGGCCGCCAGCCAGATGCAGAGCCTGGGCCAGGACAGCTACCTGCCGGCGCAGAGCTACCCGGCGGCGAGCCGCCGCGGTTTCTCCACCGATGGCGTCGACAGCCAGGGCAGCCGGCGCATCGCCCAGCCGCCGCTGGCCAGGGGCAAGTCGATGTTCGCCTCCGCCGACGAATTCATCGCCACCATGCTGCCGATGGCCCAGAAGGCCGCCGAGCGGATCGGCGTCGATGCCCGCTACCTGGTGGCCCAGGCCGCGCTGGAGACCGGCTGGGGTAAATCGATCATCCGCCAGCAGGATGGCGGCAGCAGCCACAACCTGTTCGGCATCAAGACCGGCAGCCGCTGGGATGGTGCCTCGGCGCGCGCCCTCACCACCGAATACGAAGGCGGCAAGGCGGTCAAGGAGGTCGCGGCGTTCCGCTCCTACTCGTCGTTCGAGCAGAGCTTCCACGACTACGTCAGCTTCCTCCAGGGCAACGACCGCTACCAGAACGCCCTGGACAGCGCCGCCAACCCCGAGCGCTTCATGCAGGAACTGCAGCGCGCCGGCTACGCCACCGATCCGCAGTACGCCCGCAAGGTGGCGCAGATCGCCAGACAGATGCAGACCTACCAGGCCGTCGCCGCCGCCGGCACGCCGCCTCTGGGTTGAGCAAGGAGGAACTGACCCATGTCCGACCTACTCTCGATAGGCCTGTCCGGCCTCGGCACCAGCCAGACCTGGCTGACCATCACCGGGCACAACATCACCAACGTCAAGACGCCGGGCTACAGCCGCCAGGATGCCATCCAGCAGACCCAGGTCCCGCAGTTCAGCGGTGCCGGCTACATGGGCTCGGGCAGCCAGATCGTCGACGTGCGCCGCCTGGCCAGTGACTTCCTCACCGGCCAGTTGCGCAACGCCACCAGCCAGAACAGCGAGTTGAGCGCATTCCGTAGCCAGATCGAGCAGCTCGACGGCCTGTTGTCCAACACCACCACCGGCGTCAGCCCGGCCATGCAGCGCTTCTTCGCCGCACTGCAGGCCGCCGCCAACAATCCCTCCTCGACCGAAGCGCGCGAGGCAGTGCTTGCCCAGGCCGAGGGGCTGGGCAAGACCTTCAATACCCTCTATGACCAGTTGGACAAGCAGAACAGCCTGATCAACCAGCAACTGGGCGCGCTGGCTTCGCAGGTCAACCATCTGTCACAGAGCGTGGCCAGCTACAACGATGCCATCGCCAAGGCCAAGTCGGCGGGCGCGGTGCCCAACGACCTGATGGATGCGCGCGACGAAGCCGTGCGCAAGTTGTCCGAGATGATCGGGGTGACCGCGGTCACCCAGGACGACAACAGCGTCAGCCTGTTCATCGGTAGCGGCCAGCCGCTGGTGGTGGGCAATACCGTGTCGACCCTGAGCGTGGTGCCCGGGCTGGATGACCCGACCCGCTACCAGGTGCAACTGAGCAACGGCAACTCCATACAGAACGTCACCGGCCTGGTGTCCGGCGGCGAGATGGGTGGCTTGCTGGCCTACCGCAACAGCGCCCTGGACAGCAGCTACAACAAGCTCGGGCAGTTGGCGATCACCCTCGCCGATACCATCAACAAGCAGTTGGGGCAGGGCCTCGACCTGGCCGGCAAGGCCGGCGCCAACCTGTTCGGCGACATCAACGATCCGGACATCACCGCGCTGCGGGTCCTGGCGAAGAACGGCAACACCGGCAATGTCCACGCCAACCTGAACATCACCGATACCAGCAAGCTGAATTCCAGCGATTTCCGCCTGGACTTCGACGGCACCAATTTCACCGCGCGGCGCCTGGGCGACGACGCAAGCATGCAGGTCACGGTCAGCGGTACCGGTCCCTACACCCTCTCGTTCAAGGATGCCAACGGCATCGACCAGGGCTTCAACCTGACCCTCGACCAGCTCCCGGCTGCCGGCGACCGCTTCACCCTGCAGCCGACCCGGCGTGGCGCGGCGGATATCGAGGCGACGCTGAAGAATGCCTCGCAACTGGCGTTCGCCGGTACCGCGCGTACCGAATCGACCACCGAAAACCGCGGCACCGGCAAGATCGGCGCGCCGACCCTCACCAGCGGTCCGTCGCCGGTGGACCCGGCGGTGCTACAGGGCGCGTTCGGGCCCAACGGGATCAGCCTGGGCGCGACGCTCAGCGCCGACGGCAAGACCTATACCCTGTCCTCGCCGTTGCCGGCCGGCTGGAGCTACGTCGACAAGGACGGTAACGCCCTGACCGGCAGCCCGACGCTGACCAGCGGCAATACCAATACCGTGCGCATGGCGTTCACCGACCCGAGCGGGCAGAAATACAGCTACGAATTCGAGCTCAGCGGCGTACCGCAGAACTCCGACAGCTTCAAGCTGGGCTTCAACGACAAGGGCATTTCCGACAACCGCAACGCTCTCAACCTGCTGGCCCTGCAGACCAAGCCGACCGTCGGCGGCACCGACAACACCGGTTCCACCTACAACGAGGCCTATGGTGGCCTGGTCGAGCGGGTCGGCACCCTGACCGCCCAGGTGCGTGCCAGCAGCGAGGCCAGCGCCACGGTGCTGAAGCAGGCCCAGGACAGCCGCGATTCGTTGTCCGGGGTGAGCCTCGACGAAGAGGCGGCCAACCTGATCCAGTTCCAGCAGTACTACGGTGCCTCGGCCCAGGTGATTCAAGTTGCCCGCACTCTGTTCGATACCCTGATTGGAGCGTTCCGTTGAGTTCTCTCGACGGGGCCTAAGCCAGCGAGACCGCCACCATGCGCATTTCCACCATCCAGGCCTTCAACAACTCGGTCAACGGGATTTCCCGCAACTACGCGGACCTGAACCGTACCTTCGAGCAGATCAGCACCGGCAAGCGCATCCTGACCCCGGCGGACGACCCGGTCGGTTCGGTACGCCTGTTGCGCCTGGACCAGGAACAGGGGTTGAACGAGCAGTACAAGACCGGCATGACCGAGGCGAAGAACAGCCTGAGCCAGGAGGAAACCATCCTCCGTTCTGTCGGCAACGTCCTCCAGCGCATCCGCGAGATCGCCGGCCAGGCCGGCGACGGCGCACTGGACTCCAACGACAAGAAGTCGCTGGCCAGCGAGTTGCGCCAGCGCGAGGACGAGTTGCTGAACCTGCTCAACAGCCGCGACGCGAGTGGCAAATACCTGTTTTCCGGGTCCCAGGGCTCGGTGCAGCCGTTCGTGCGCAACGAGGACGGCACCTACAGCTACATGGGCGACGAGAGCCAGCGCGAGGTGCAGATCGCCAGCAGCACGCGGATTCCGGTCAGCGACAGCGGCAAGGTGCTGTTCGAGGACATCGTCAATGCCGCTCGTCTCGATACCAAGGCGGCGGCTGGCAATACCGGCGACGGTCGCATCTCGGTCGGCCTGGTCGAGGACGAGCTGGCCTTCGACAGCCAGTTCCCGGCGAGCAATCCGCCTGCGGCAACCGACGGCTTCAACATCCACTTCGTCAGCGACAAGGAGTACGTGGTCTACGATCCGAAGAGCCTGCCTCCGGGCTATGACTGGACCACCTACGATCCGAATTCGCCGCCGGCCTGGCAATTGTCCAAGGGCGCCATCGACGACGACCCGAAGACCATCGACAAGGTGCTCTACGCCGGTGTCAGCGTGACGATCGACGGCACGCCGAAGGCGGGCGACGAGTTCAACGTCAACTACAAGCCGGGCAGCGAGAAGCGCAGCCTGCTGAACGTGGTGTCGGACCTGCGCAAGGCCCTGGAAAGCTCCACCGACAACCAGGCCGGCAACGACGCCATCCGCGATGCGACGGCGGTGGCCCTGACCAACCTCTCCGCCGTGGCTGCCGCCGTGGATGGCGGCCAGGGCAAGATCGGCGCGCGCCTGAATACCGTGGAAAGCACCGAGACCTTCATCGACGATGTGAAGCTGGTGAATGCGTCGGTGATGTCGCAGATCCAGGACCTGGACTACGCCGAGGCGTTGTCGCGGCTGTCGTTGCAGTCCACCATCATGGATGCCGCGCAGCAGAGCTACGTGAAGATCCAGGGGTTGAGCCTGTTCAACTACCTGAAGTGACAGTCCCTCTGTGGAACAGGGCCCATGACTCCGTCATGGGCCTTTTCGTTCGCAGGGACTGTACCTGTGTCGCTGGAGGGTATGTTCCGCAAGGTCTACGGAAACACGGGAGAATTTGTCAGAAGTTTGACTGCCGATTCGCGCCGCAGCGCCTGTGGAACAGCCAGGGGCCGCGCGACCAGGGGCTTTGACCTGCATCAGGCTCTTTGGGTACGGGCCTTGCATAGAGTGGCGTGCTCGGGTTTTTCGCCCTTTACTCGCCTGAGTATCCATTCATCAGGGCCCTACATGAACAACAAGACGATCCCGGTCACCAGCCCGCTGCTGCCGCCCCTGGAAGAGTTCATCCCCTACCTGGAAAAGATCTGGGAGAGCCGTTTCCTGACCAACGGGGGCGACATGCACCATGCGTTGGAAGAGGCCCTGTGCGAGTACCTGGGGGTGAAGCACATCGTGCTCTTCGCCAACGCCACCCTGGCGCTCATCACCGCGCTGCAGGCATTGCGGGTGACCGGCGAGGTGATCACCACGCCGTACTCCTTCGTCGCCACCAGCCACGCGCTGCTGTGGAACGGGCTCAAGCCGATCTTCGTGGACATCGACCAGGACTCCATGAATCTCGACCCGTCGCGGATCGAGGCGGCGATCACCCCGCAGACCACCGCGATCCTGCCGGTGCATTGCTACGGCAACCCCTGCGATGTCGAGGCGATCCAGCGGATCGCCGATATCCACCACCTGAAGGTCATCTACGATGCCGCGCATGCCTTCGCCGTGCGCGACGCCGGCGGCAGCGTACTGCGCCACGGCGACCTGAGCATCCTCAGCTTCCATGCCACCAAGGTGTTCAACACCTTCGAGGGCGGTGCGATCATCTGCTCGGACGAAAACACCCGGCAACGCCTCAACCACCTTAAGAATTTCGGCTTCGTCGACGAGGTCACGGTGGTCATGCCCGGCATCAACGGCAAGCTCAACGAGGTCGGCGCTGCCTTCGGGCTGCTGCAACTCAAGCACGTCGACCAGGCCCTGGAGCAGCGCAGGGAGATCGCCGAGCGCTATCGGCGCCTGCTGGCCGGCGTCCCTGGCATCCAGTGCCTCCGGCCTGGTACCCAGACCTTCGCCAACAACGCCTATTTCCCGATCCTGGTGGAAGACGATTTTCCGCTTTCGCGCGACGAGCTGTACCAGCGCCTGCGCGACAGGGATGTGCTGGTGCGGCGCTACTTCTACCCACTCATCAGCGACTTCCCCATGTACCATTCGCTGCCCTCGGCGGCGCCCGCCAATCTTCCGGTGGCGCGGTCGATTTCCTCGCGGGTGCTGTGCCTGCCGATCTATCCCGGGCTGGCCGCCGCAGACGTCGAGTTCGTCGCCGGCCTGATCGCTTCCGCCGCCATGCCGCGGCGGCGGGCATCAAGTTGAGCCCGTCGCGACCGATAACAGAATGAACAACCGCCTCACTCAGGTAGACAAGAAATGAGCCAAGCAAAATTCATCGAAGACTTCCTTTCCGCCACCGATTTCCAGAATCCCGTCGAGGTCAGCATGGACACCCAGCTCGAAGACCTGCCGGAATGGGACTCGCTGGCCGCGCTCGGGGTCATCGTCATGTTCGACATGGAATACGGCAAGACCATCACCGGCGAAGACCTGATCAAGGCTCGCACGGTGGGCGACCTCTACCAGATGCTCGGACTCTGACCATGGCCACCTCCACGCTGAAGAACGTCCGTTTCGCCGGGATGGCGACCTGCGTCCCCAAGCGCGTTATCTCCAACCTGACCGACTGCAAGCCGCAGTTGCGCGCCGAGCGCGAACGCCTGGTGCGCAACATCGGCATCGAGACGCGGCGCATGGCGCAGGAGTGGCAGTGCTTCTCCGACCTGGCCTTCGACGCCGCCGAGCGCCTGCTGGAAAGCCTGGAGTGGAAGCGCGAGGAGGTCGATGCGCTGATCGTCGTGACCCAGTCTCCCGACTACCTAGCGCCGGCTACCGCGATCATCCTCCAGGACCGCCTGGGGCTGCCGCATTCCACCGTGGCCTTCGACGTCAACCTGGGTTGCTCGGCCTATCCGTTCGCCCTCAACCTGCTGGGTTCGCTGATTGCCGCCGGCGGGGTGAAGAAGGGTCTTGTGCTGGTCGGCGACCGCGGCGCCAGTGTCAACGATCCGATCTTCTCCGACGCGGGCACCGCGACGGCGCTGGAGTTCTGCGAAGGCGCGCCGCCGATGCATTTCGACCTGAACAGCGACGGCAGCGGCTACAAGGCCATCATCCTGCCGGTGGGCGGCCATCGCGAACCGGTCGGCGTGCAGCACCTGATGCCGTTCCGCGAGGACGAGAACGACCATTGGCACCGTGCCATCGACCTGCAGCTCGACGGCACCGCCGTGCTCAGCTTCTCCACCCAGCGCGTACCGCCGGCGGTGGAAAAGCTGCTCGACTATGCCGGTGCGAGCAAGGACGAAGTGGACTACTTCGTTTTCCACCAGGCCAACCGGATGATCAACGAGACCATCCGCAAGAAGCTCGGCCTGCCGGTAGAGAAGGTGCCTTCGACCCTGCGCGACTTCGGCAACACCAGCGGCGCCTCCCTGCCGGTGACCATGACCGCGCGGATCAACCGGGAACTCGAGGCCGGCCGCAATCGCGTGTTGCTCTGCGGCTTCGGTATCGGCCTGTCCTGGGGGACCTGCCTGGTGGATATCGAAGGGGCGAAGTTCCCCGACCTGATCGAATCCTGAGAGCCTTGAACGCGGAATCAGCCAAGTGAACGACGAGACTTCCTTCAATCCCTTCAGCCTGTCGGGCAGGCGCATCCTGGTCACCGGCGCCAGCTCCGGCCTGGGCCTGGCCATCGCGCAGAGCTGCGCGCGGATGGGCGCCGAGCTGATCGTTACCGGACGTGACCAGACCCGCCTGGATGGATGCCTGACAACCTTGCAGTCGATCTCGGAGCTGCCGCACCGTGCTGTCCAGGCCGATCTTCGGGTAGCCGAGGAGCGCGCTGCGGTGGTAGCGGCTGTCGACAGCGAAATCCATGGACTGGTGCATAGCGCCGGTATTTCCCGTCTGTGTCCAGTGCGGATGATGACCGAAGCGCACTTGCATGAAGTCCAGTCGATCAATGTCGACTCGCCGATGCTGCTTACCCAGGCGTTGCTCAAACGCAACCTGGTAGCGCCCGGCGGTTCGATCCTGTTCATCGCTTCCATCGCCGCCCACATCGGGGTTGCCGGAGTGGGGGCATACTCGGGAACCAAGGCCGCTCTGATCGCCATGTCCCGCTGCCTGGCCATGGAAGTGGTGAAGCGCAACATCCGGGTTAACTGCCTGTCTCCATCACTGGTGGAAACACCGCTTCTGGATGCAGCCACCCAGACGGTCGGTTCGATGGACGGTCAACGCAGCAACCACCCGATGGGCTTCGGCAAGCCCGAGGATATCGCCAACGCCGCTATCTTCATGCTTTCCGATGCCAGCCGCTGGGTGACCGGCACGACCCTGGTGATGGACGGCGGCCTGACCATCAGTTGAGGACGATGCAATGAAGAGGATCATCATCCTCGGCGCCGGTGGGTTGGGGCGTCAGGTGCTGGCCCAGCTGCAGGTCGACTACGGTCACGGCATCGACTGGGTGATCGGCGGGTTTCTCGACGAGCGCGGCCCCGACGCGGTCGCGGAGTCGCTCTACTACCCGTGGCTCGGGTATCCGGAGAGCTTCGTCGCGGAGCCTGACCAACTGTTCGTCGCCGCGGTCGGCGATCCGCTCAGTCGCCAGAAGCAGGTCGCATGCCTGCTGGCGAAGGGCGCCGAGTTCGTCGCTATCCGCACCCGCTGCACCCTTGGCGTGCGGACCAGTTACGGCCCGACCTTCTTCGGCTACGACGTGAGCAGCGGCGTGGACTGCCGTATCGGCGCCTACGGTTTCATCGACCAGCAAACCATGCTCGGCCACGACGTGGTCATCGGCGACTATGTACACATCGGCCCGCGCTGCCTGCTGGCCGGCTACGTGAAGGTGGGCGATCGTGCGGTGATCAACTCCGGGGCGATGATCGCCCGCGACGTCAGTATCGGCGAAGACGCCGTGGTGGGCATGGGCGCGGTGGTGTTCAAGGACGTGGCGGCCGGACAGACCGTGGTCGGCAATCCGGCCCGGGTTATTTTCAGCAAGTGAAGGTTGTGGATGTGGACATGACTCGCCATGCGCTGGACGCAGCGCACTACACCGAGCCGCAGACGCTCGCGCTGGAGCGCGAAAGGCTGTTCGGCAGGCTCTGGATCTTCGTCGGCTTCAGTTCGATGGTGCGCGAGCGCAATCAGTTCTTCACCCGCAAGATCGCCGGCGTGCCGGTCGTGGTGCAGCGTACCGAGTCCGGCATCCGGGCCTTTCTCAACCAGTGTCCGCATCGTCTGTCGGCCATCCAGACCGAATGCACCGGCCAGCGACCGCTGGTCTGCCCGTACCATGCCTGGTCGTTCGGCGCCGAGGGGCAGCTACAGGGCATTCCGAACTCCAGTCTGTACCAGTTCAGCGCCGAGGAGCGGGCGCGGATCGGCTTGCGCAAGCTGCACCTGGAAGAGGTGGAGCAACTGCTGTTCGTCAACCTGGCGGACGACCCGCTGCCGCTGCGCGAGCAGTTCGACGATGGATTCCTGGAAACCTTGCGGGAGGTCTCCTCGCACCTGGATACGCGGCTGATCTACAGCTGCCACAAGGTGCGCTACAACTGGAAGCTGAACATGGAGAACGTGAAGGACTACAACCATGTTCCTTTCGTCCATCCGAAGACCTTCCTCCCGGTGATGACCGCCCCGGTGCGCGGTCTGGCACGCGAGGCTGCGGTGCCATCCGAGGTGCTGCGCCTGCTGCAGGAAGGCGAAACGCCGGAGCTGCGTTCGCTGAGCTTCCCCACCAAGGCGCCGATCCAGCCCTACAAGAGCTGGTTCTCCGACCTCTGTGAGGGCTACGGCGACGAGCACGCCTACTACAACTGGTTCATCTACCCGAACGTGAACTTCTGCAGCGTCCGTGGCGAGCACTTCCTGCTCCAGCAGTACGATCCGGTGGCACCCGGCGAGACCGACTACCACCTGTGGATGATGACTGCTCGGCGCAAGGATCCGAAGACCGATTTCAGCGCTTTGCTGAGCACCCTGATTCGCGGCGAGCGTAACGTGATCGGCGAGGACACCCTGGTCCTGGAACGCCTCCAGGAGGGGCTGGGCGCACATTCGCCGCCGTTCATGCACGGCGACTACGAGGTGCAGCTGGTGCGCCAGCACCTGTGGTATCGCGCGCAGGTACTGGGGGAGAGGGCATGAAGCAGGCGATCATCGTCGGGGAAGGGCGCGCGCTCGAACGGGCGGACAGTACTGCGCGGGAACGGGGACTGGAACACCGGGTCCTGGAGCTGAATGCTGCGGATCGACACAACTTCGATATTGCGCCTCTGCTCGAACGCTACCCCGCTGCGGAAAGCGAAGTATTCGTGGCGCTGGACGAGCGGGCGGTGAACTACGCCCGCCACAAGCTCATCGCGGATATCCGCCTGGCGGGCTACCGGCTATTCGATATCGTCTCGCCTCAGGCCATCGTCGGCGAAGGCGTGCGACTGCTGGGCAACGTGTTCGTCGGCGCCGGTTGCGTGCTCGCCGGTCCTGCCCGCATCGGCACTGGCAGTTGGCTGGAGCTGCAGGTCCTGGTGGAGGAGGACTGCCGGGTCGGAACCTGTAGCACGCTGCTCGCTGGCGTGCAGTTGGGACGGCGAGTGGAGATCGGCCAGGGCAGCACGCTGGGTGCGGGCAGCGTCGCGCTCGCCGACACCCGGGTGGGGCGACACTGCGAATGGTTGTTGCCGGGCAGGCTTCCCCGGGAACTACCCAATTACTCCTTTTACGATGAACTCATGCCCGATGGGGCACGCATCCTATGAGCGGGGAGCTGTCGATGATGGCGGGAAACGATATGACGCAGGCGGACTTCCTTTCGCGATGCGAACGGAGCGGATATCTATTGGTGCTGGTGCCTAGTTCCTATCTTGGAGGGGTGTTCCGCTCACAGGTGGTTGCCGGTTTGTCGCAGCGTCTGCCTGGGGTTCGCCTGATTGCTGTGGACGATGTGCTTTTCGCCAGCAATAGCGTTCCCGATGGTTTCGACCAGGTGATTCCTACCGCCCAGTTGAAGGAACCATGCCACGCAGGGAAACCCGCGGTGAATTGTGCCTATTCGCTGCCTACCTGGCTGACGCTGGATCACCTGGCGAAGACTGCGCAATGCATCACCCTCGATCTGCCCGAGCTTCTCTACCTGCTGGATATTCCTTTGGTCTACCAGACCGGCGCGCTGACTCGCGAATTGGCGATGCAGCATCACGCCGAGTTCGTCTCGCTGCGCGAGCGCCTGGCCGACGAGCGAAGCCGGAAGACCCTGGAAGCCATCATGCGCCTGCGTTTGGACGGCAACCGCGCTGCGTTGCTGGACGTGTTGTGTCCGGGAGAGCAGGAATACTTTTCCCTGTATCGGGGCCCCGAGCATCCGATCGTCTTGCGAAGCGACGAGCATTACGTGGATATCGGTGCCTACGATGGCGATACGGTGAAGAAGTTCATGCTGGCGGCTCGTCATGAATATGCTTCGATCCATGCCTTCGAGCCTGATCCGGCGAATTACCGGCTCATGCATGCGTCGCTTGCTGGAAGTGTCGGTCTCCATCTGCATAACCAGGCGGTGTCCGATACCGGCGGCCATCTCGCATTCGCAGCCCACGGCACCATGGGAAGCAGGGTCGAGATAGACGGCACCGTGCAGGTGCCGTGCGTGCGGCTCGACGATGTCCTCGATGTCATGACCTTGCTGAAAATGGATGTGGAAGGCCATGAGGCACGGGTTCTGCGGGGGGCCGCGCGGCTGATCGACGAGTGCCGGCCGCGCATGGCCATCACCTGTTACCACCATGTGCAGGACCTGCTGGACATCGTCGCCGCGATCGACGGGATCGCTGCGGGAGCCCGGCTGCGCCTGCGCCATTACTCGCTGTATTTCTACGACACGATCCTCTATGTCGACTGGCCGGATGCTCTTCGTGAAGGGCGCTGACGCGCTCGTCGGAGCAGATGCTCCGCCGCGGGGAGTCGAGACCGGGAGCGGCGACACGAAGGGCCATGGCCCGGCCCTTCCGATCACCATGCGCTGCACCAATTACTCAGGAATGGCTCAATGAGCGCGAACGTTCGTGTCAGCATCGTCATGCCGACCTACAAGCTGGAGTACTTCGAGGACGCCCTCGACAGCGTGCTCGGGCAGACCTATCCGGCCCTGGAGCTGATCATCTGCGACGACAGCAGCGACGAGCGGATCGCCACGCTGGTCGAGCAGAAGCGCGCCTCCGCGGCATTCCCGATCCGCTACTTCCGCAACGAGACGCGCCTCGGCGAGCTGGGTAGCACGGCGAAAGGCATCCGCCTGGCGGAGGGCGAGTACGTCAAGTTTCTCCACGACGACGACGTGTTGCTTCCCGAGTGCGTCGAGGCGTTGGTGGGAGCGATGGAGCGCGAGCCGAACGTGGTCCTGGCCTCGTCGCGGCGGTTGCGTATCGACGAGGAAGGGCAGCCGCTGCCGGACATCCTGGCGACCTGCTTCCCGTTCGCCGGCGACGTCCTGATCGACGGTCGCGAGCTGGTCTCGTTCCTCGCCGACCACACCATCAACTTCATCGGCGAACCCAGTTGCCTGATGGCCCGGCGCGATGCGCTGCTGCAGATCTGCGAGCGCCTGATGATGCTCAACGGCCGGGCCATCGACTGGATCGGCGACCTGGCCATGTGTGCGCAGTTGCTACAGCGTGGCGACCTGGCGTTCCTGTCGCGGCCGCTGACCCGTTTCCGCGTCTCCCGCCAGCAGTTCAGCCAGATCGGGCGCGACCAGCCCGGTATCGGCGAGCAGGGCCATGCCGACTTCCGCCTGGCTATCCGCGAACTGGGTTGGTATCGCCAGGCCGGCGACAACCGCTTCGTCCGGGTGGCACCGATCACCCGCCTGGACGCCCGTGTCTTCAAGCCGGTCAACCTGCTCGCCGCGCTGAGGCGGGCGGCGGGCTTCGGTAGCGTCACGCTGTCGACCTGGCTGGAGGCGCGGCGGCCGGATGCGGTGCAGAAGGTGCTGATCGATCGATTCCTGCAGGAGCAGGGTGGTGGGCCGCGCTTCGCGGTGCTGGTGCTCGATGCCCACGGCGATACCGAGGCCGTGGAGCGTACCCTGCAGAGCCTGGAGCACGTCAATTCGTATCCACGTGTCGAGAGCCACCTGTTCGCGCCGCTGGGCACGAGTCCGCGGAACGGAGCGATGCTCTTCGATCCAGAGGTGGGGCCGGTGCCGACGATCAACCAGGCGCTTGCCCGGCTTGATACCGACTGGTTGCTCCTGGTCGAAGCGGGCGTCGAATTCACTGTCAGCGGCCTGCTGGTGGCGGCGCTGGACCTGCTGGCGGCACCGGAGAGCTGCCAGGCGGTGTATGCCGACGAACTCATGCGCCTGGATGACGGCGAGCTGGGCGCGGCGTTGCGCCCGGACCTGAATCTCGACCTTCTGCTCAGTTTCCCCGCCGGCCTGTCCCGGCACTGGTTGTTCCGCCGCGAGCCGCTGCTTGCCACGGGCGGATTCGACGAGACCGCCGGCGAGGCTTTCGAGCTGGCCTACCAGTTGCGTCTCGTCGAGCAGCGGGGCCTGGGCTGTATCGGACACATCAGCGAGCCACTGCTGTCTGGCCCAGCGCTGCGCCTGCAGGACAGCACCGCCGAGCGTGCGGCGATCGAAGGCCACCTGCGTGCCCGTGGCTACGCGCAGGCGACAGTCGGAAGCCGGCTGCCGGGGCGCTACGAGCTGGACTACGGCCACGCCGGGCAACCGCCGGTCAGCATCCTGGTGCTGGCCGGGGAGCGCCTGGCGCAGCTCCAGCGTTGCGTAGAAACCGTGCTGGAGAATACCGCCTATCCCAACTACGAGATCCTTCTGCTGGAACAGGGTGGCGAAGCGGCCGACGTTCGCGAATGGCTGCTCGCCGTCGAAGGCATGGGTGTCGAGCAGGTGCGGGTGCTGCGAGGCGATGGGCAGTTGTCCCGTGGGGCTCTGCGCAACCTGGCGGCGTCCCGGGCGCGCGGCGAATTCCTGCTCTGGCTCGATGCCGGCAGCGGCATCCTCGACAAGGATTGGCTGCAGCAGTTACTCAACCATGGCCAGCGTCCGGAAGTCGGCGCGGTAGGCGCCAAGCTCCTGGCGGCGGACGGACGGGTCTGCCACGCCGGCTGGCTGCTCGGTTTGTGCGGACCGGCCGGGCGGGCCTTCGAAGGGCGTTCGCACGAGGACGCCGGTTACCTGCAGCGCCTGCAGGTGGACCAGAACTACTCGGCGGTGGCTGGCGAATGCCTGTTGATGCGCCGCGAGTTGTTCCTCGAATTGGGCGGTTTCGACGAGGCGCTGACGCGCTGGGACGATGTCGACATCTGCCTGCGGGCGGTCCAGGCGGGCTACCTGAACGTATGGACGCCGCGTGCGCGGCTGTTGCTCGATGCGCCTGCCACGACGGCGGCGAGCGTCGAGGAAGAAGATGCGCTGTACGCGCGCTGGCTACCGTTGTTGGCACGCGATCCCGCCTATAACCCGGGCTTTTCGTTGCAGGCCGAAGGCGGTTTCAAGCTGGCCGACCCGCAGCTGGCCTGGCGCCCGTTGCAGGGGTGGCGGCCCTTGCCCACTGTCCTGGCGCACCCCGCCGACCTGTTCGGCTGCGGCCATTACCGGGTGATCCAGCCGTTCAGCGCGTTGCGCGAGTCGGCATCCATCGATGGCGCGCTGTCGATCGGCCTGATGCACGTGGCCGATCTGGAGCGCTACGCCCCGGACGTACTGGTGCTGCAGCGCCAGGTCGGCGAGGAGCGTCTCGAGGCCATGCGGCGGATGCAGGCGTTCTCGTGAGCCTTCAAGGTCTACGAGCTGGACGACTATCTGCCCAACGTGCCCCTCAAGAGCGCCCATCGCCAGCACCTGCCGAAGGACATCCTGCGCACGTTGCGTCGCGGGCTGGGTTACGTCGACCGCTTCGTGGTGTCGACGCCGGCCCTGGCAGAGGCCTTCGCCGGTCTCCACCCGGATATCCGGGTGATCGAGAACCGCCTGCCGGTGGGGTGGTGGCAGGGGCTGCGGGCGCAGCGGCGGCGCGGCGAGCGGCCACGTGTCGGTTGGGCGGGCGGCTCGAGCCATACCGGCGATCTGGAACTGATCGCCGATGTGGTCCGGGAACTGGCCGACGAAGTCGACTGGGTGTTCTTCGGCATGTGCCCGCCGTCCATCCGTCCCTTCGTCAGGGAAGTGCATGCGGGGGTGCCTATCGAACGCTATCCGCGGGCATTGGCGGCTCTCGATCTCGACCTGGCGCTGGCGCCGGTGGAGCAGAACCTGTTCAACGAGTGCAAGAGCAATCTGCGCCTGCTGGAATACGGCGCCTGCGGTTTCCCGGTGGTCTGCAGCGACGTGCGCTGCTACCAGGACGATCTGCCGGTGACGCGGGTGAAGAACCGTTTCCGCGACTGGGTGGACGCGATCCGCATGCATACCCGCGACCTGGATGCCGCGGCCAGGGCAGGGGATCACCTGCGCGAACGGGTGCTGGCGGATTGGATGCTCGACGGCGAGCGTTTGCGCGCCTGGTATCGTGCCTGGATGCCGGACTGAGCGGCCGGCGGGGCTTTCCGTCGCGCTGTCCGCAGCGCTTGGGAGGCCTTGCGCGAACCCCTCCGACGGGGACGATGCATGAAAAACGAGGATGGTCAAAAAAAAACCTAAAGCTCCCCAGGGAAGCGCCGATAAAGATCACGAATGCGAACTTTAGGGGTGCCTGGGCGATGCCCACCCGAGGTCGCAAGCTCAGGCAAACATATCGTCCTTGGAGGGCATCAAGATGGCCTTGACCGTCAACACCAACATCGCTTCGCTGAACACTCAGCGGAACCTGAACAACTCTTCCGCGTCGCTGAACACTTCGCTGCAGCGTCTGTCCACCGGTTCGCGCATCAACAGCGCCAAGGACGACGCCGCCGGCCTGCAGATCGCCAACCGTCTGACCAGCCAGGTCAACGGCCTGAACGTGGCTACCAAGAACGCCAACGATGGTATCTCCCTGGCGCAGACCGCTGAAGGCGCCCTGCAGCAGTCGACCAACATCCTGCAGCGTATGCGTGACCTGTCCCTGCAGTCGGCCAACGGCTCCAACAGCGACTCCGAGCGTACCGCTCTGAATGGCGAAGTGAAGCAACTGCAGAAAGAACTGGATCGTATCAGCAACACCACCACCTTCGGTGGCCGCAAGCTGCTCGACGGTTCCTTCGGCGTCGCCAGCTTCCAGGTGGGTTCGGCCGCCAACGAAATCATCAGCGTCGGCATCGACGAGATGAGCGCAGAGTCGCTGAACGGCACCTACTTCACGGCTACTGGCGGCGGTGCGGTCACTGCTGCAACCGCTTCGGGCACCGTCGACATCGCGATCGGCATCACTGGCGGCAGCGCCGTGAACGTCAAGGTCGACATGAAGGGCAACGAAACCGCCGAGCAGGCGGCTGCCAAGATCGCCGCTGCGGTCAACGACGCCAACGTCGGCATCGGTGCCTTCACCGACGGCGCGCAGATCAGCTACGTGTCCAAGGCTAGTGCGGATGGTACTACCAGTGCGGTTTCCGGCGTAGCCATCACCGACACCGGCAGCACCGGCGCAGGCACCGCGGCAGGCACCACGACGTTCACCGAGGCTAACGACACCGTCGCCAAGATCGACATCTCCACCGCGAAGGGCGCTCAGTCCGCCGTGCTGGTGATCGACGAGGCGATCAAGCAGATCGACGCCCAGCGTGCCGACCTCGGTGCGGTGCAGAACCGCTTCGACAACACCATCAACAACCTGAAGAACATCGGTGAGAACGTATCGGCTGCTCGCGGCCGGATCGAAGACACCGACTTCGCAGCCGAAACCGCCAACCTGACCAAGAACCAAGTGCTGCAACAAGCCGGCACCGCGATCCTGGCCCAGGCCAACCAGCTGCCGCAGTCGGTTCTGAGCCTGCTGCGCTAAGCTTCGGCGAGGTCAAGGTGAAGTCACGAGGGGGAGCGCTGGCGCGCTTCCCCTCGTATCTCATTGAGAGGTAGCGACGATGGACGTCAGCAATGTCAACAATTCGACGGCTGCTCCGGTAATCCGGCTGTTCGGCTCGGCGTCTTCTTCCGATGGCGCACGCCCGGCCGGCCAGGCCGGCGAGGCGGCCGCCAGCGCAAGCGCGCAACGGACGGGCGACGTCAGGATGGGCGACAAGGAGCAACGCGCTGCGGTCGAGGAGGCGGTTTCCTCCATCGAGAAGTTCACCCAGAGCATCCGCCGTGATCTGAGTTTCAGCCTGGACGACTCCACGGGGCGGGTAGTGGTCAAGGTGACCGATTCGACTTCCGGAGAAGTCATCCGGCAAATCCCTTCCGAAGAGGCCCTGCGCCTGGCAGAGCGACTGGACGAAGCGCGCAGCCTGCTGTTCAAGGCGGAAGCCTGAGCGGAATTGGCACGTCTTTTGACTGTCTGTTGGAATTGGAAGGACAAAGCGTCAATGAGCTGACGAGGTGAAGCAAGATGGCGAACAGTACGACGATCAACGGCTACAACTCGGGCCTTGATATCAAGAACATCGTTTCCACCCTGGTGGCGGCCGAGAAGGCGCCGAAGGAGGCGCAGCTCAAGCGCCTGGAAAGCGACACCACCGCCAAGTTCACCGGCATCGGCCAGCTCAAGAGCGCGATCTCCGACCTGCAGACCATCCTCAAGGAGCTGAACAAGCCCGAGCTGTTCCAGAAGCGCTCGGCGAGCACCAGCGACGAGAAGTTCGCCACCGCCACCGCCACCAAGGACGCCCTGCCGGGTATCTACAAGCTCGAAGTGACCCAGCTGGCCAGCGTCAGCAAGGTGGCCACCGCGTCGTTTGCCGATGGCTACAAGACCACTTCCGGTGGCACCCTGACCATCAAGCAGGGCGCCGACGATGCCGGCGTCACGGTAAACGTCGCGGCGGGCGCGACCCTCGCCGAAGTGCGCGACTCGCTCAACGCGCAGCTGAAGGACAAGGGCATCAGCGCCAACATCGTCAACAACCCTGGAGACGGAACCTCGCGACTGGTCTTCACCGGCAAGGATTCCGGCGCCGGCAAGGACGTGTTCGTCCAGGGCAGTTCCGGCCTGGAGAACTTCAACATCGGCAGCGTCGGCGCCGATGGCAAGCTGACCCTGTCCCAGTTGGACGGTACTTCCTCCAGCAGCAGCGGCTACATCACCCAGGCCAGGAACGCCAAGTTCAGCATCGACGGCCTGACCCTGGAAAGCCCGACCAATACGGTCGACAAGGTCATCAACGGCGTCACCTTCGAGCTGAAGACGGTCACCGACACCAACAAGCCGATCACCATCTCGGTCGAGCAGGACCGTGGCGGCGTCAAGGACAACATCAAGAAGTTCGTCGAGGCCTACAACAAGCTGGTCGGCGTGACTTCGGAACTGACCGGCGTGACCAAGGTGGGCGACGACAAGGCTCCCGTGGTCGGTGCCTTGGTCGGTGACAGCAGCGTGCGCAACCTGCTCACCACCATGCGCAACGAGATGGTCCAGCCGGGGCAGGGTACCGATGTCCGCATGCTCGCCGACATGGGTATCACCACCAAGAAAGACGGCACCCTGGAAATCGACGACAAGAAACTCGACAAGGTTCTGAAGGACAAGTTCGAGTCGGTTTCCGCTCTGTTCACCGGCGATACCGGCCTGATGAAGCGTCTCGACGACAAGCTCACGCCTTACACCCAGACCGGCGGCGTGCTCCAGCAGCGCCTGGATGGATTGCAGGACACCATCAAGTCGGTGGATACCCAGCGCCAAGCGCTCGATCGCCGGGTCGAGCAGTTGCAGGATCGTTTGCTCAAGCAGTTCACCGCCATGGACCAGTTGATCGGCCAGCTCAACCAGACCAGCGGACGCATGGCCCAGGCTCTTAGCAGCCTGCCTGGCCTTGTGAAGAAAAGCTGATGTCGCGCCCTATCGATACCTACCGGCAGGTAGGCAGCGCACAGGACGTCCCGCCCTACCAAGTGGTCAAGCTTCTGCTGGACGGCGCGCTCGAACGCATCGCCCTGGCCCGGCGCGCGGTGCTGGAGCGCAACCCGGCGCTGCGCGGCGAAGCGGTAGGCACCACGTTGTCGATCATCGGCGCCTTGCAGGCTGGCCTCGATCACCAGCAGGGCGGCGAGATAGCCGGCAATCTGGACGCGTTGTACGACTACATGACCCGTCGCCTGGCTGATGTCGCGCTGGACGACACACCGCGTCCGCTGGACGAGGTCGAGGCGCTGCTGGGCCAGATCAAGCAGGCCTGGGATGCCATTGGCAGCGCCGAAGCGCAGGGCGAAGACAGCGAACGGCGCTAAAGAATCGCGGTAGCCGACCGATATAGAGCGTATCAGTCACCGAACAAGGCAACCGTCGATGAACGCAATGGCAGCCATGCGGCAATACCAGAATGTCAGTACCCAGGCTCAGGCTATCGATGCCAGCCCGCATCGCCTGATCCAGATGCTGATGGAAGGCGGCCTGACCCGGATGGCGCAGGCCCGCGGAGCCCTGGAGCGCGGCGAAGTGGCGCTGAAGGGCGAGCTGATCGGCAAGGCCATCGCCATCGTCGGTGGCCTGCGCGAAGGGCTCGACTTCGAGGCGGGCGGCGAGCTGGCAGCCAACCTCGACCGCCTTTACGCCTACATGTCGATGCGCCTGACGGAAGCCAACTTGAAGAACGACGCGGGCAAGCTCGAGGAAGTTTCCGAGCTGTTGCGCAACATCAAATCCGGTTGGGATGCGATTGCCCCCTGAGAGGCATCCCCAGAGGGACCAAGCAATGAGTGCAGCTGTACAGATCCTTGAAGAAACCGGTAGCGCCCTGCGCGTTGCCCTGGCCAGCCAGAACTGGGAGGCCATCGGTGAACTCGACCAGCGTTGCCGCCAGGCCGTCGACGAGGCGATGCTCGATGTACAGGACGAAGCCACCTTGCGGGCGCGGATGGAAGAGCTGCTGGCGCTGTATCGCGAGCTGATAGATGTCTGCCAGGGCGAGCAGCGCAAGCTGGCCACCGATCTGATCCAGCTGAACCAGTCGAAGCAAGGCGCCAAGGTCTACCAGATGTTCGGATAAGTTTTTCATGGCTTTGTGCCGTTACTTTGGCGCAAGGCTTTTCGGAAAAATTTACATATCCCCAAAAACCCCTGCCAGTACTGCTTTCCATGCGGTCTGTAGGGGTTTTTTATTGCCTCTCCCTGTCGGAAACAGCAAAAAAAACACGCCATAAAATTGACTAATCGTTCACATTTGACTTAACTAGTGGCCAAATGCTGGCTGCTTATTAGAAATAGGCATTAGTCCCAGCCCTCTTTCGGGTCGAGCGAGACCCATTCGATGCAAGGCAGCTGATCAAAATGTGGCGCGAAACCAAACTCTTGCTGATTGACGACAATCTCGATCGCAGTCGCGACCTGGCAGTCATTCTCAACTTCCTCGGCGAAGATCAGCTGACCTGCAACAGCGAGGATTGGCGAGAGGTAGCGGCGGGCCTGAGCAACAGTCGCGAAGCCCTGTGCGTGCTGCTCGGCAGCGTCGAGTCGAAGGGCGGGGCGGTAGAGCTGCTGAAGCAACTGGCCAGTTGGGACGAGTACCTGCCGATCCTGCTGATCGGCGAGCCGGCCCCGGCCGACTGGCCGGAGGAGCTGCGCCGCCGGGTGCTCGCCAGCCTGGAGATGCCGCCCAGCTACAACAAGCTGCTCGATTCCCTGCATCGCGCCCAGGTCTACCGCGAGATGTACGACCAGGCCCGCGAGCGCGGCCGCTCCCGCGAGCCGAACCTGTTCCGCAGCCTGGTCGGCACCAGCCGGGCGATCCAGCAGGTGCGGCAGATGATGCAGCAGGTCGCCGATACCGATGCCAGCGTGCTGATCCTCGGCGAGTCCGGCACCGGCAAGGAAGTGGTGGCGCGCAACCTGCATTACCATTCCAAGCGCCGCGAGGGGCCCTTCGTCCCGGTGAACTGCGGGGCGATCCCGGCGGAACTGCTGGAAAGCGAACTGTTCGGCCACGAGAAGGGCGCCTTCACCGGTGCCATCACCAGTCGTGCCGGACGCTTCGAGCTGGCCAACGGCGGCACCCTGTTCCTCGACGAGATCGGCGACATGCCGCTGCCGATGCAGGTCAAGCTGCTGCGCGTGCTGCAGGAGCGCACCTTCGAAAGGGTCGGCAGCAACAAGACGCAGAACGTCGACGTGCGGATCATCGCCGCGACCCACAAGAACCTCGAGAAGATGATCGAGGACGGCACTTTCCGCGAAGACCTCTACTACCGCCTCAACGTATTCCCCATCGAGATGGCGCCGCTGCGCGAGCGGGTGGAAGACATCGCCCTGCTGCTCAACGAACTGATCTCGCGGATGGAACATGAGAAGCGCGGGTCGATCCGCTTCAACTCGGCGGCCATCATGTCGCTCTGCCGCCACGACTGGCCGGGCAACGTCCGCGAACTGGCGAACCTGGTGGAGCGCCTGGCGATCATGCATCCCTACGGGGTGATCGGGGTCGGCGAACTGCCGAAGAAATTCCGCCATGTCGACGACGAGGACGAGCAACTCGCCAGCAGCCTGCGCGAAGAGCTGGAAGAGCGCGCGGCGATCAACGCCGGGCTGCCGGGAATGGACGCGCCGGCGATGCTGCCGGCCGAAGGCCTGGACCTCAAGGACTACCTGGCCAACCTCGAGCAGGGCCTGATCCAGCAGGCCCTCGACGACGCCGGCGGAGTGGTCGCGCGGGCCGCCGAACGCCTGCGCATCCGCCGCACCACGCTGGTGGAGAAGATGCGCAAGTACGGCATGAGCCGGCGCGACGACGACCTGTCGGATGATTGACAGGTCGTTTCGCAACGCTTTGATTTTCAAATGAAAAAAATTTAGGCACGGGTATTGCTATATCTCCGTCGACCGACAGAACCATGACGTCGCGCCGACCGAGAGAAACGCAATGCAACCAGCCCTCAACGCCTTCACCGAGCAGCCAGCCGATACGGCCGAGGCCACCAGCCGCGCCGGCCTCGAGCAGGCCTTCGCGCTGTTCAACCAGATGTCCAGCCAGCTCAGCGAGTCCTACAGCCTGCTGGAGGAGCGCGTTACCGAGCTGAAAGGGCAACTGGCCCTGGTCAGCGCGCAGCGCATGGAGGAGCTGGCGGAAAAGGAGCGCCTGGCCAACCGCTTGCAGAGCCTGCTCGACCTGCTTCCCGGCGGCGTCATCGTCATCGATGCCCATGGTGTGGTCCGCGAGGCCAACCCGGCGGCCCTGGGCCTGCTTGGCGAACCGTTGGTGGGCATGCTCTGGCGCGAGGTGATCGCCCGCTGCTTCGCTCCGCGCGAGGATGACGGCCACGAGATTTCCCTGCGCGACGGACGTCGCCTGTCCATCGCCACCCGCTCGCTGAACGGCGAACCGGGTCAACTGATCCTGCTCAACGACCTTACCGATACCCGCCGTCTCCAGGAGCAACTGGCGCGCCACGAGCGCCTGTCGGCGCTGGGGCGGATGGTCGCCTCTCTGGCCCACCAGATCCGCACGCCGTTGTCAGCGGCGTTGCTCTATGCCGGGCACCTCAGCGAGCAGGCGCTGCCGACCGACCAGCAGCAACGCTTCGCCGGGCGCCTGAAGGAGCGCCTGCACGAACTGGAGCATCAGGTACGCGACATGCTGGTGTTCGCCCGCGGCGAGCTGCCGCTGACCGACCGGGTGGCGCCGAAGGCGCTGTTCGACAGCCTGCGCGCGGCGGCCGAAGTCCATGTCCAGGGGCTCCAGGTGCGTTGGCAGTGCGAGGCGCGCGGCGGCGAGCTGCTGTGCAATCGCGACACCCTGGTGGGCACCGTGCTCAACCTGGTGGAGAACGCGATCCAGGCCTGCGGGCCCGAACTGCGCCTGAAGGTGCATCTCTATGCCCGCGCCGACAGCCTGCGCCTCAGCGTCAGCGACAACGGACCGGGCATGGACCCGGCGACCCTGGCGCGCCTGGGCGAACCCTTCTTCACCACCAAGACCACCGGTACCGGGCTCGGCCTGGCGGTGGTCAAGGCCGTGGCGCGCGCCCACCAGGGGCAATTGCAGTTGCGCTCTCGGCCCGGGCGCGGCACCTGCGCCACCTTGATCCTGCCGCTGATTCCGGCGGCGCCTCTTTCTGCGATTCAGGAGTAACCCCATGGCAGCCAAAGTCCTGCTGGTCGAAGACGACCGCGCACTACGCGAAGCCCTCAGCGACACCCTGCTGCTGGGCGGTCACGAGTTCGTCGCCGTGGACTCGGCGGAGGCGGCGCTGCCGGTCCTGGCCCGCGAAGCCTTCAGCCTGGTGATCAGCGACGTGAACATGCCGGGCATGGACGGACACCAGTTGCTCGGCCTGATCCGTACGCGCTACCCGCACCTGCCGGTGTTGCTGATGACCGCCTACGGCGCGGTCGATCGCGCCGTCGAGGCGATGCGCCAGGGCGCCGCCGACTACCTGGTCAAGCCGTTCGAGGCGCGGGCGCTGCTCGACCTGGTGGCACGCCATGCGCTGGGCCAGTTGCCGGGCAGCGAGGAGGATGGTCCGGTGGCCCTGGAGCCGGCCAGCCGGCAGTTGCTGGAACTGGCCGCGCGGGTCGCGCGCAGCGATTCCACCGTGCTGATCTCCGGCGAGTCCGGGACCGGCAAGGAAGTCTTGGCCAACTATATCCACCAGCAATCGCCGCGTGCCGGCAAGCCGTTCATCGCGATCAACTGTGCGGCGATCCCGGACAACATGCTCGAGGCCACCCTGTTCGGCCACGAGAAAGGTTCCTTCACCGGCGCCATTGCCGCCCAGCCCGGCAAGTTCGAGCTGGCCGACGGCGGCACCATTCTTCTCGACGAGATATCGGAAATGCCCCTCGGCCTGCAGGCCAAGCTGCTGCGCGTATTGCAGGAGCGCGAGGTGGAGCGGGTCGGTGCGCGCAAGCCGATCAACCTGGATATCCGCGTGCTTGCCACGACCAACCGCGATCTCGCGGCGGAAGTCGCGGCGGGGCGTTTCCGCGAGGACCTCTACTATCGCCTGTCGGTCTTCCCGCTGGCCTGGCGGCCGCTGCGCGAACGCCCTGCGGACATCCTGCCGCTGGCCGAGCGTCTGCTGCGCAAGCACAGCCGCAAGATGAACCTCGGCGCGGTGGCGCTCGGCCCCGAGGCCGCCCAGTGCCTGGTCCGGCATGCCTGGCCGGGCAACGTACGGGAACTCGACAACGCCATCCAGCGTGCGTTGATCCTGCAACAGGGCGGCCTGATCCAGCCCGCCGACCTGTGCCTCACCGCGCCGATCGGCATGCCGCTCGAGGCCCCGGTGCCCATGCCGGCAATGCCACCGGCCACCCCGCCGAGCGTCGAGATTCCGTCGCCGGCCGCAGGCCAGGACGCTAGCGGCGCGCTGGGCGACGACCTGCGCCGCCGCGAATTCCAGGTGATCATCGATACCCTGCGCACCGAGCGCGGCCGCCGCAAGGAGGCTGCCGAGCGCCTTGGCATCAGCCCACGGACCCTGCGCTACAAGCTCGCCCAGATGCGCGACGCGGGGATGGACGTGGAGGCCTATCTCTACGCCATCTGAGGGCTCGCCATGTTCCCCAGGCCCGCCTCGTGCGGGCCTTATGCGTCCGCCGCCGGTCGTCGCCCAGGGCTGTTCGAGCGTGCGCGCCTGCCGATAACAGGAGCAGGGACGGACCCTGCAGCGGTCGCGGGCATTGGCGGCGAACGCCGATGCCGGGCCTTGGGGGCGACTTGGCACCCTTGTTGCTAACTCCTCTGCAAAGTGCCGGGCGGCGTCAAAAAAGCCGCGGCTGTTGGAGGAAGAGTCATGAGTCAGGGTGTCGAGTTCAATCGTCTGATGCTGGAAATGCGTTCCATGCAAATGGAAGCCATGGCCAAGGCCAAACCGGTTCAGGCGCCGGCCGAAGTGGGGGCGCCGAGCTTTTCGGAAATGCTCTCCCAGGCCGTGGACAAGGTGAACGAGACCCAGCAGGCCTCCACCGCGATGGCCAACGCCTTCGAGGTCGGCCAGAGCGGCGTCGACCTGACCGACGTGATGATCGCCAGCCAGAAGGCCAGCGTGTCGTTCCAGGCCATGACCCAGGTGCGCAACAAACTGGTCCAGGCCTACCAAGACATCATGCAGATGCCGGTCTGAGCGGCGCGAGGATAACTAGTTCATGGCCGATGCACTGATCGACAGCCAGGTTCCCGCCAAGAGCGGCGGTGCCGGGATGCTGAAGAAATCCTTCCCGGGACTGTCGTTCCTCGACAACCTTTCCGAGATGACCATGCTGCGCCAGATCGGCCTGCTGGTCGGTCTCGCCGCCAGCGTGGCGATCGGCTTCGCCGTCGTGCTCTGGTCCCAGCAGCCGGACTACAAGCCGCTCTATGGCAGCCTCAACGGGGTCGACGCGAACCGTGTGGTGGAAGCGCTGACCGCGGCGGACATTCCCTACAAGGTCGAACCCAACTCCGGTGCGTTGCTGGTCAAGGCCGACGACCTCGGCCGGGCACGCATGAAGGTGGCCTCCGCCGGCGTGGCGCCGACCGACAACAACGTCGGTTTCGAGATCCTCGACAAGGAACAGGCGCTGGGCACCAGCCAGTTCATGGAAGCCACCAACTACCGCCGCGGCCTGGAAGGCGAGCTGGCGCGCACCGTGTCGAGCCTGAACAACGTCAAGGCCGCCCGCGTGCACCTGGCGATCCCGAAGAGTTCGGTGTTCGTCCGCGACGACCGCAAGCCCAGCGCCTCGGTGCTGGTCGAGTTGTATCCGGGTCGCAGCCTGGAGCCGAGCCAGGTGATGGCGATCGTCAACCTGGTCGCCACCAGTGTGCCGGAGCTGGACAAGTCGCAGGTCACCGTGGTCGACCAGAAGGGCAACCTGCTCTCCGACCAGCAGGAGCTCTCCGAGCTGACCATGGCCGGCAAGCAGTTCGACTTCACCCGGCGCATGGAAGGCCTGCTCACCCAGCGCGTGCACAATATCCTGCAACCGGTGCTGGGCAACGGTCGCTACAAGGCCGAGGTGTCCGCCGACGTCGACTTCAGCGCGGTCGAGTCGACCTCGGAGATGTACAACCCGGACCAGCCGGCCCTGCGCAGCGAGCAACGCAACAACGAGGAACGGCAGAATTCGTCCGGCCCGCAGGGCGTGCCGGGGGCGCTGTCGAACCAGCCGCCGGGCCCGGCCAGCGCGCCGCAGCAGGCCACCGCCAGCGCGCCGGCCGACTACGTCGCGCCGGGCCAGCCGCTGAAGGACGCCAACGGCCAGACCATCATCGATCCGAAGACCGGCAAGCCGGAGCTGGCGCCGTACCCGACCGACAAGCGCGACCAGACCACCCGCAACTACGAACTGGACCGCTCGATCAGCTACACCAAGCAGCAGCAGGGGCGCTTGCGCCGACTGTCGGTGGCGGTGGTGCTGGACGACCAGATGAAGGTCGACGCGAAGACCGGCGAGGTCAGCCACCAGCCCTGGAGCGCCGACGAACTGGCGCGCTTCACCCGCCTGGTACAGGATTCGGTGGGCTACGACGCCAGCCGCGGCGACAGCGTCAGCGTGATCAACGCGCCGTTCGCCCCGGCCCAGGCCGAAGAGATCGACAGCATTCCGTTCTACTCGCAGCCGTGGTTCTGGGACATCGTCAAGCAGGTGCTCGGCGTGCTGTTCATCCTGGTCCTGGTGTTCGGCGTGCTGCGTCCGGTGCTGAGCAACATCACCGGCGGCGGCAAGGGCAAGTCGCTGGCCGGCGGCGGCGGTCGCGACGGCGACCTGGCGCTGGGCGAGAGTGGCCTGGAAGGCTCGCTGGCCGACGATCGGGTGAGCATCGGCGGGCCGTCGAGCATCCTCCTGCCGAGCCCCACGGAGGGGTATGATGCGCAATTGAACGCGATCAAGAACCTGGTCGCACAGGACCCGGGCCGCGTCGCCCAGGTCGTGAAAGAGTGGATCAACGCCGATGAGTAAGTGCCATGAGTGAGAATCGTCTCGCCGCCAAACTGACCAAGGTCGACAAGGCCGCCATCCTGCTCCTGTCGCTCGGCGAGACCGACGCGGCGCAGGTGCTGCGGCACATGGGGCCGAAAGAGGTGCAGCGGGTCGGCGTGGCCATGGCGTCGATGCGCAACGTGCATCGCGAGCAGGTCGAGCAGGTGATGGGCGAGTTCGTCGAAGTGGTCGGCGACCAGACCAGCCTCGGCGTCGGTGCCGACGGCTACATCCGCAAGATGCTCACCCAGGCCCTCGGCGAGGACAAGGCCAACAACCTGATCGACCGCATCCTCCTCGGCGGCAGCACCAGCGGCCTGGACAGCCTGAAGTGGATGGAGCCGCGTGCCGTGGCCGACGTGATCCGTTACGAACACCCGCAGATCCAGGCCATCGTGGTCGCCTACCTCGATCCCGACCAGGCCGCCGAGGTGCTCAGCCATTTCGACCACAAGGTGCGCCTGGATATCGTCCTGCGCGTCTCCTCGCTGAACACCGTGCAGCCCTCGGCGCTGAAGGAACTCAACCTGATCCTGGAGAAGCAGTTCGCCGGCAACTCCAACGCCACCCGCACCACCATGGGCGGGGTCAAGCGCGCGGCGGACATCATGAACTACCTCGACAGCTCCATCGAAGGCCAGCTGATGGATTCGATCCGCGAGGTCGACGAAGACCTGTCCGGACAGATCGAGGACCTGATGTTCGTCTTCGACAACCTCGCCGACGTCGACGACCGCGGCATCCAGGCGCTGCTCCGGGAAGTCTCCTCGGACGTACTGGTGCTGGCGCTCAAAGGCTCCGACGAGGCGATCCGCGAGAAGGTCTTCAAGAACATGTCCAAGCGTGCCGCCGAGCTGCTGCGCGACGACCTGGAGGCCAAGGGGCCGGTACGGGTCAGCGAAGTGGAAGGTGCGCAGAAGGAAATCCTCACCATTGCCCGGCGCATGGCCGAGTCCGGCGATATCGTGCTGGGCGGCAAGGGTGGCGAGGAGATGATCTGAGGTGGTCCCCCACGACAAGGACAAAGACAATCCCAGCGAACTGATCCGCGGCAAGGACGTGGCGGCCTTCGGCCTCTGGTCGTTGCCGAGCTTCGACGAGCCGCGCGACGAGCCGGCCGTTGCCGCGCCGCAGGTGCCCGCGGTCGCCGAACCCGCGCCGGCGCCGCCGGCGGTGGAAGAGGTCGAGCTGGAGACCGTCAAGCCGCCGACGCTGGAGGAAATCGAGGCGATCCGCCAGGACGCCTACAACGAAGGCTTCGCCACCGGCGAGCGCGACGGTTTCCACGCCGGCCAGTTGAAGGCGCGGCAGGAAGCCGAGGAGGCGCTGAAGGAGCGCCTGCAAAGTCTCGAGCGCCTGATGACGCAGCTCCTGGAACCCATCGCCGAGCAGGACGCCCTGATCGAGCAGGGCATGGTCAACCTGGTCAACCACGTTGCCCGCCAGGTGATCCAGCGCGAACTGCACATGGACTCCAGCCATGTCCGCCAGGTCCTGCGCGAGGCTCTGAAGCTGCTGCCGATGGGCGCGGCGAACATCCGTATCCATGTCAACCCGCAGGACTTCGAGCGGGTCAAGGCGCTGCGCGAGCGCCACGAAGAGAGCTGGCGGATTCTCGAGGACGATTCGTTGCTGCCCGGCGGCTGCCGCATCGAGACCGAACACAGTCGCATCGACGCGACCATCGAGACGCGCCTGGCGCAGGCAGTGAAGCAACTGTTCGAGCAACAGCGCGAACAGGCGACCCATCCGCTGGCCAGCGACATCCGGATCGACCTCGACGCCCCCGGAGACGTCGATGCGCCTTGAGCGAACCAGTTTCGCCAGGCGCCTGGAGGGCTACACTGAGGCTGTCTCGCTGCCGGCGCAGCCGGTGGTCGAGGGCCGCCTGCTGCGCATGGTCGGCCTGACCCTCGAAGCCGAAGGCCTGCAGGCCGCGGTCGGCAGCCGCTGCAACGTGATCAACGAAAGCGGCTACCACCCGGTGCAGGTGGAGGCCGAAGTGATGGGCTTTTCCGGTAGCAAGGTGTACCTGATGCCGGTCGGCAGCCTCGCCGGCATCGCGCCTGGCGCGCGGGTCGTGCCGCTGCCGGACACCGGGCGCCTGCCGATGGGCATGTCGATGCTCGGCCGGGTGCTCGACGGCGCCGGCCGCGCCCTCGACGGCAAGGGCGGGATGCGCGCCGAAGACTGGGTGCCGATGGACGGCCCGACGATCAACCCGCTCAAGCGCCACCCGATCAGCGAACCTCTCGACGTCGGCATCCGCTCGATCAATGGCCTGCTCACGGTCGGCCGCGGCCAGCGCCTCGGCCTGTTCGCCGGTACCGGGGTGGGCAAGTCGGTGCTGCTGGGGATGATGACCCGTTTCACCAGGGCCGACATCATCGTCGTCGGTCTGATCGGCGAGCGGGGTCGCGAGGTGAAGGAGTTCATCGACGAGATCCTCGGCGAGGAAGGCCTCAAGCGCTCCGTGGTGGTCGCCTCGCCGGCCGACGACGCGCCGCTGATGCGCCTGCGCGCCGCGCAATACTGCACGCGGATCGCCGAGTACTTCCGCGACAAGGGCAAGAACGTATTGCTGCTGATGGACTCGCTGACCCGCTACGCCCAGGCCCAGCGCGAGATCGCCCTGGCCATCGGCGAGCCGCCGGCGACCAAGGGGTATCCGCCATCGGTGTTCGCCAAGCTGCCGAAGCTGGTGGAACGCGCCGGCAATGCCGAAGCCGGTGGCGGCTCAATCACCGCGTTCTACACCGTGCTCTCCGAGGGCGACGACCAGCAGGACCCGATCGCCGACGCCGCTCGCGGCGTGCTCGACGGGCACTTCGTATTGTCCCGGCGGCTGGCCGAGGAAGGCCACTATCCGGCCATCGATATCGAAGCTTCGATCAGCCGGGTGATGCCGCAGGTGGTCGAGGCCGAGCACCTGCGCGACGCCCAGCGCTTCAAGCAGCTCTGGTCGCGCTACCAGCAGAGTCGCGACCTGATCAGCGTCGGTGCCTACGTGGCCGGCGGCGATCCCGAGACCGACCTGGCCATCGCACGCTTCCCGGTCATGCGCCAGTTCCTGCGCCAGGGCCTCGACGAAAGCGAAAGCCTGGCGGAAAGCCGTGCGCGGCTGGCGAGCCTGCTCGCCGGCGGGCAGGCCTGAGGCGCCCTGAGGCATGGAGAAGCGCGCGGCGCGGCTGGCGCCGGTGGTGGACATGGCCAGCAAGGCCGAGCGGGATGCCGCGACCCAGCTGGGCAGGTGCCAGCAGCAATTGCTCGCGGCACAGCAGAAGCTGGCGGAGCTGGAGCGCTACCGCAACGACTACCAGCAGCAATGGATCAGCCAAGGCCAGAAGGGCGTCAGCGGCCAGTGGCTGATGAACTACCAGCGCTTCCTCTCGCAACTGGAGACCGCCGTTGTCCAGCAGGCCAACAGCGTGACCTGGCACCGCGAGGCGGTGGATAAGGCGCGGCTCAACTGGCAGGAGAGATACGCCCGCCTGGAAGGGCTGCGCAAGCTGGTCGAGCGCTACCTGGAAGAGGCGCGCCAGGCCGAGGACAAGCGCGAGCAGAAACAGCTCGACGAACTCGCCCAGCGTACCCGCCGCCAGGACGACTGACGACTCAGAAGAACGGACGCGACGCCTTCAGCATGAACGTGGTGTCGCAGTAGCTGTTGTGTCCCGAGTAGGCGCTGCAATCGCTGCCGGTCAGGCTGGTGCCGCTGTAGGACAGGTTCAGGTCGATGCCCAGCCAGGGCCGCGAGAGGTTCACCGACCAGTCGTTGAAGACGCTCACGTAGCCCCCGCCGCTGAGGCTCGCCGGGTTGTCCAGGCGATGGTTGCCGTACTTCAGGGTGACGTCGAAACCGAACGGCGGGTTGACCCCGAGGTCGGCGAACAGGGTGGTGTCGTTGCGCCCCGGGTCGCTGCTCAGGGCCGCGCCGAGCCGGCTGCCGAAGATCGACAGGCCGCCGTAGAGTTCGGCTGCGTCGTTGGCCGGCTGCTCCGGGCGGCTGTAGCGGATCAGGCCCATTTCGTAGCCCAGGCGGTTGTTCAGCGGGCGCTTGAAGCCGGCGTAGGAGTCGATCTCGGTGGGCTTGCCGGGGTCGAGGTTGGAGGTCCAGTTGCCGATGTACCAGCCACTTTCGTGGCTTAGGTCGAGGCCGCCGTGGAAACTGCCGGAGCTGCCCGGGGTGACCAGGCCCTGGGCCATGCTGCGGGTCGGACTGGTGGCCAGCTTGAGTTCGAAATCGCCCAGGTCGCGGGCCATCACCTGGGCCAGGGCCGAGGAGCTGGCGAGCAGGGCACAGGTGAGCACGAGCAGGTGCTTGAGCATGGTTCTCCCCTGGTAATGCGGACAACGGCGCTGCGCCGGTCTTCCCGCACGACGCCAACGGCAAGGCCGCGGCATGGGGCCGGGCGAGGTTGGGCAGGTCGGAAGGGCAGGAAGAGCGGCGAGCTAGAGCGCCACGGATCATCTTAACCAAGGTTCGGGCGGCTGACCGACCGCTCGTCAGGGCCGGCCGATCAATTGTTACCGCAGGCTTTCCGCGAGGCTGGCCAGGCGAATCACTTCCACCCGGTTGCGACCGCTGCTCTTGGCCCGGTAGAGAGCCTGGTCGGCGGCGCTGTAGAGCTGCTCGTAGCTGGCCTGGCCGCCTCCGTCGAGGCTGGCCACGCCGAAGCTGGCGGTCAGGCAGAGCACGCCGTCCTGCGTCGCCAGCGGGGTACCTTCGAGGCGTTCGCGGAGTTTTTCCGCAAGGCTGCGAGCCTGCTGCTCGGCGGTGTCGGGCAGGAGCAGGAGGAATTCTTCCCCGCCCAGGCGCGCCACGCTGTCGCTGCTACGGGTATTGCCGCGCAGCAGGTTGGCGGCATGGCGAATGACCTCGTCGCCGAAGGGGTGCCCATAGCGGTCGTTGATGTACTTGAAGTGATCCAGGTCGACCATCAGCAGGCTCAGCGGCTGCGGTTGGCGAGCGATGCGTGCGAGTTCCATGAGCACCAGCTGGTCGAATTCGCGACGATTGAACAGGCCGGTCAGCGGGTCGTGACCGGCCAGGTACTCCAACTGGCGATTTTTCTCCTCCAGCTCCTGCCGCTGCAACTCCAGCTTGCGTTGCTGGCGCAGGTTGCGCACGTGCCCGTGCCAGAGGATCAGCGACAGCAGCAGGCCGAGGCCGAACGCGGTGAGGCCGTTGGCCTGGTTCGACAGGCGCAGTTGCGGGTCGGCCTGGGCGTAGCCCATCGCCAGTTGGAAGACCAGCATGGCCAGGCCGTAGAAAGGCACGGCGTAGGCCGGGCGGATCAGGATGAACATGGCGCAGGCGAAACAGGCCAGCAGCAGCGGCGTGATGTTGCTGGTGATGCGCTGGTCGATGCAGGCGATGGCGACGCCGAAGCCTATGATCCCTGCGCCGCCCAGCAGGATCAGCAGGCGCATGCGCCACAGCTTGGGTGGCTGGCGGCGCAGCCATAGCGCGAGCAGGCCGATGCCGCCGAAGAGCAGGGCCATGGCGCCATGGGCGTACATGATTTCCTGGCGCCAGAGCTGATGGCCGAGGTCCGGGCGGAAGTCCTTCAGGGAAAACACCAGGATGTGGATCAGGTTGAAGGGGACGGTCAGCAGCGCGAGGTGGGTCAGACGCGAGAGATTCTCCAGGGCGATGGGAAGGGCCAGGGACGAATTCACCTCGATGGCGTGCTGGATCGATTCGAGCGTCGTTCTGGCCACGTTCTGCGGGTCCGCGTGGGCGCTGTGCCATCACAGCATAGCAGCGTCGCGACGGCCGCCCTATCCGGCTTTCCGGGCCGATCGTCCGGTTTGCACGGGCGTACCTGGCGCCGCTTTCATTCCGGCAGCCGCCTGGCCAGCAGCAGTGCGACCAGGCCCAGCAGGCTCCAGTACGCCGCCAGCGGCCAGGGACGGTCGAACGGTAGCAGGGTGGACGCGCCCAGTCCGAGGCCGATCAGCAGGTAGTAGGCGAGCCCGAACAGGGCTCCGGCGCGTCCCCGGCAATCGTCGTAGGCGTGCAGCGCCGGACCCAGCAGGTTGGGAATCGCCACGCCGAAGCCGACGAAGATCGGCAGGGCCGGCAGGGCCCAGTACGGGCCTTCGGCGTATCCGCCGGCGGCCAACAGCGTCTGCGCTGTCGCGCCGGCGGCCGCCAGCGCCAGGCCCAGGCGTACCCGGCGAGCGCTGTTCCAGGTGTGCGGCAGGCGTCGGTTGAGCAAGGCGCCGAGGCTCCCGGCAAGGGCGATGGCCAGGCCGATCCAGCCGAAGCCCAGGCCGGGCAGGTCGCCGACCATGAACGGCCCGGCGGCGTAGAAGGAGAACACCAGTACATTGAGCACCGCCACCAGCAGTGCGCGCGTCTGTAGCGGTCGGTCGGCCAGGACCCGTCGGAAGATCGCCAGGGTCGCGGGCTCGGGCGTGCCCGCCAGCAGCGGACGGGTTTCCGGCCAGGCCGGGACGACCAGCGCCGCCAGCGAGGCGAGCAGCACCGCCAGGGTGGCGAACACCACCGGATGCCCGCCGAGGTCGGCCAGCCACTGGCCGCCGAGGGGACCGACTGCCGGCGACCAGGCCAGCACCGCGCCGAGCGTGACGAAATAGCTCATCAACGCCGGGCCTTGCAGCACATCGCGCAGGCTGGCCTGCACCGTCACCGAGCAGGTCGCCAGGCCGAGGCCCTGGACCAGGCGACAGGCAAGCAGGTAGGAATAGTCGGTACTGGCCCAGGCACCGAAGGTCGCCAGGGCCGCCAGGCCGAGCCCGCCGAGCAGAGCCGGGCGCCGGCCGAGGCGGTCGGCCAGCCAGCCCCAGAGCCAGATGCCGGGGGCGAAACCGACGAAGAACAGCGCCATGGTCCACTGGCTGGTAGCGTCGTCCAGTCGCCAGTGGCTGGCCAGGGCCGGCAGCGCGGGGGAAAGGATGGTTTCGGCGACTTGCGGCAGGGCTAGCAGGGCGAGCACCAGCAGCAGGGGAGGGCGAGGACGGTCAGGCATGATGGCTCCGGAAAAAAGAGCCAAGCCTAGGTCGCTTGCGCCTGGCAGAATGCTGCGGTCAGGACGGAAAACATCGCGAAGAGGACAAGGTGCCGCGCTATCCCTACGAACGGGTCGAGGATCCCGATCTCGCCCGCTGCCCGGTGGTCGGCCTCGAGGTCGACAGCACCGGCCACCGCAGCGACTGGCATTGCCACCGGCGCGCGCAGTTGCTGTACATGGCGGCCGGTAGCGTCACGCTGTATTTCGCCGAGCGCATTTGCCAATTGACGCCGCTCCAGGCCGCCTGGCTGCCGGCCGGCGTGCCGCATCGCACGGTCCTTCACGGGCGCTTCGCCTACCGTAGCCTGTACTTCGAACCCTCGGCGTTCGCCGAGCTGCCGGACAGCGTCCAGGTCCTCGAGGTCGGGCCGCTACTGCGCGAACTGATCCTGCGCATGACCGGCTGGGCAGCCGACTTGCAATTGGAAGGGCGGCACCTGACGCTGTTGCGCGCACTGTTCGATGAACTGGCGAGCGCCCCGGCACACGCCGCGAGCCTGCCGATGCCGCGCGATGCGCGGGCGCTGAAGGTGGCCGAGGCGCTGCTGGCGCAACCCGCGCTGGGCTGGAGCATCGAGGCATGGGGACGCGAGGTCGGTGCCAGCGGGCGGACCCTGGCGCGTCTGTTCACCGAGCAGACCGGCCTGGGTTTCTCTCGCTGGCGAACCCAGGCTCGCTTGTTCGAAGCGCGGAGACGCCTGGCCGAAGGCCGCTCGGTGACCGAGGTCGCCCACGCCCTGGGCTACGCCAGCGACAGCGCGTTCATCGCCATGTACCGGCGGGTCTGCGGGCAGTCGCCGGGGCGCGCCCTGCGTGGTCTCGAATGAGCGCTCAGAAGCGTTCGTGGAGGCCGAGGTAGCGCCATTCGCCGAGCGGTAGCCTGGCCAGCGACAGCGCGCCGATGCGCAGGCGGCGGATGCTCCGCACTTCCAGCCCCTCGCTTTCGCACATGAAGCGCAACTGGCCGGGCAGCACGTCTTTGAGGGCGAAGCGCAGGTGGCTTTCGTTCTGCCAACTGACCTTGCACGGCGATAGCCTGCGGCCCTGGTAGGCGAGGCCGTGGCGCAGGCGCTCGAGGCCGCCGGCGGCCAGGTCGCCGGCGACCTCGACCAGGTATTCCTGCTCCAGCCGTGCACCGTCGTCCACCAGCTTGCGCAGTACGCCGTGCTGCTGGCTGAACACCACCAGCCCGGAAGCCTCGCTGTCCAGCGCGAGGGTGGGACGCTGGCGGGCGAAGTGTTTCTTCAGCGCTCGCAAGGGACTGGGGTCATCGCTCCAGCGCCGCCCCGCGGCGAGCAGACCTTCGAAATCGTCGTGGCGCCAGCCGGCCGGCTTGTGCAACAGCAGGGTGGCCGGTTCGATCGTTTCCGCGCGGGCGCCCGGCAGCAGCTCCACGCGCTGGTCGAGCACCTTGAACTGTGGCTCCTCGATCACTTCGCCGTCGACGCTGACCCAGCCGCCCTCGATGTACAGCTCGGCTTCGCGGCGCGAGCAGGCAGTGAGTTCGGCGAGGCGTTTGGACAGGCGGATCGGGTCGGTCATGGCGAGGCTACTGGAATGAAAGACCGCCAGTTTACTCGTTGTGGCGATGGGCGCCGAGGAATGATTCGGCGCCCGCTCGGTCCCAACTTAAGGAACCGGAGAGGAGACCCTCATGCAGTCACGCCTGATCGATGGCCTGGAATGGGACCTGGACGAGGATGGCAGCGGCGGCCTGTGCAACGCCAATGGCGACAAGGTCCATCTGCGCCAGGGCGACATGGACGGCGCCTGCGGGCCCTACTGCCTGGTCATGGCGATGCTGGTCCGCGGCCAACTGCGCCGGCGCCAGGCCAAGGGCCTGGAGCGGGTCGACAGTCGCAGTCGCTACGGGCGCCTGATGAAGGCGCTGGACCAGCACGGCCCGCTGCTGCGCGTCGGCACCACCGGCGTCGACCTGCTGGAGCTGCTGGCCGAGATCAACGATACCGAGCATTTCGCCCTCAAGGGCGAGGGGCGCAGGTTGGTCCGGCACACCCGCGAATACCTGGAGGCCGGCTTTCCGGTAGTGCTCGGTTTCCACGGCCGCAAGGGCAGCGATATCCGCCATTGGGGCCTGGCCATCGGCATGAGCGAGCGCGCCTTCCTGCTCCTCGACCCGGCCCACGACCTGCCGCGCGGGCAGGCCTGGAACGCGGTGATCACCAGCGAGGCGCACGGTTCCCGGTTCGGCTATCGCTATATCAATGCCAAGGGCACCTGGGCGGTGACCCTCAAGGAAATGGTCGCCTTGCTTTGAGGGGCGGGTTTGTTACAGCCCGTGTGCGGACCGCCAGGCGCGGCGGATCTGCGACTAGAGTGGTGTTTTTGCTTGGGGAAGGAGAGAACGCATGCCGGGCCTGTCTTTGAATGCCATCCTGCTGAGCGCTGTCGCACTGCTCGCCCCGTCGGCCGAGGCGGTGGACGCCGGTCGCCACGACAGCGAGCTGGGCGCCGTCGAGGTCACCCCGGTGGTTGGCGGTCTGGCCTATCCCTGGGCCGTCGCCTTCCTGCCGGACAACCAGGGCATGTTGGTCACCGAGCGGCCCGGCAGCTTGCGTTTCGTCAGTCCCGAGGGCCAGTTGTCGGCGCCGCTGGAAGGCGTACCCAGGGTCTTCGCCAGCGGCCAGGGGGGCCTGCTCGACGTCGCCTTGTCGCCGGGGTTCGCCGAGGACCGGCTGGTCTACCTGACCTATGCCGAGGCCGGCGAGGACGGCCGCGCCGGAACGGCGGCGGGACGCGGCCAGTTATCGGCGGACAAGCGACGGCTGGAGGGCTTCCACGTGATCTTCCGGCAGTTGCCGAAGCTTTCCAGCGGCCATCACTTCGGCTCGCGCCTGGTCTTCGACGGCAAGGGCCACCTGTTCATCGCCCTCGGCGAGAACAACCAGCGCAGCACCTCGCAGGACCTGGACAAGTTGCAGGGCAAGATCGTCCGCCTGTATCCGGACGGCGGCGTTCCCAAGGACAATCCCTTCGTCGGCCGTGCCGACGCGCGGCCGGAGATCTGGAGCTATGGCCACCGCAACCAGCAGGGCGCCGCGCTGAATCCCTGGACCGGCCAGCTCTGGACCCACGAGCACGGCCCGCGCGGCGGCGACGAGATCAACATACCCCAGGCCGGCGGGAACTACGGCTGGCCGCTGGCGACCCATGGAATCAACTACACCCTGCTGCCGATCCCCGAAGCCAGGGGCAAGGCCGTCGACGGTACCGAGGCGCCGCACCATGTCTGGGAGAAGTCGCCGGCGATCAGCGGCATGGCGTTCTACGATGCGCAGCGCTTCCCGGCCTGGCAGCACAATCTGTTCATCGGCGCGCTGGCGACGCAGGAACTGATCCGCCTGCAACTGGATGGCGACCGGATCGTCCACGAAGAGCGCCTGCTGGGCGATCTCGGGGTGCGCATCCGCGACGTGCGGCAGGGCCCGGACGGCTATCTCTACCTGCTCACCGACCAGAAGGCCGGGCAATTGCTGCGCCTGGGGTTGGCGCGCTAGCCTTCAGCCTTGGTTGCGCTTGAGCTGGACGTAGAGCGCCTCGACCTTTTCCCGGGCCCAGGGCGTCTTGCGCAGGAAGGCGAGGCTGGACTTGATGCTCGGGTCGTTCCTGAAACAACGAATGTCGACCCGTTTGCCAAGTTCCGCCCAGCCGTGGTGGGCGACCAGTTCGGTGAGCAGTTTTTCCAGGGTGACGCCGTGCAGTGGATCGGGATGGCCAGGCATGAAGGGCTCGGGATTCAGGCAATGAAAAAGGGGATGGAGCGTGGCACATCTGCGTGCCGGCCTGCCATCCCCTTCGTAGTCCCCGGCGAGGGGCGGGCGATCAGCGCTTCTTGCTGATGGTGATCTGCCGCGACGGGCCGTAGACCTGGCCGCTGACGCCCTTGGCGATCTTCTGGATCTCGCCGCCGGCCTGGAGGAAGGCGGCGACCTGCGCTTCGATGGACTCGCGGGTTTCGACCGCGGGAGCCGGCTTGGCGGCTTTCGGCGCGACGGTTTTCTTCATGATGGCCATATCCGGGGACCTGTCTCTGCATTAAATATGGCCGTTCATTATAACCGAAGCGGCGTTTTATTTCATCTTGAATATTGTCGATCAGATTTCGGACGTAACCTGCTGTTTTCTATAAAGTCCGTTAGGCAATACCCGAGCGAGGCGCTGCGGCATTGGCGAGCCGGCGGCGAACTGCTCGAGGTCTCCGCGGCTGGATGTCCCGCCGACCCCGGGCGACGCAGGATACCGCCAGGTGGATAACTCCTTCGCGCATCCGGCATGAATTCCAATGTTTGCACTAATTGAGCGAGAAAGTTCTCCGGGGCTCTAACTCGCCTATATCGAGAATAATGAAAAGTTCACGATTAGTTATCGGCTAAGTTGCCCGGATATATACGTCGATATCATCGCGCTGCCGGCCGGGGCATGCATCGCCTCGCTGCGTTCCCGGTGCTAACCTGCGGAACCCCAGCCGCCGAGCGAGCGCCGCATGCCAGCCATTCTCTCCTCCCGCCAACGTATCGCCCTGCGCCTGGCCTGGCGCTTCATGGCGCCTTACCGCTGGCGCATGCTCGGGGCCCTGGTGGCGTTGCTGTTCACCGCGGCGATCACCCTGTCCCTGGGCCAGGGCATCCGCCTGCTGGTGGACCAGGGGTTCCTCACCGCCTCGCCCGAATTGCTCAATCGCTACATCCTGCTGTTCTTCGTGCTGGTGCTCGGCCTGGCCGTGGGCACCTTCGTGCGCTTCTACCTGGTGTCCTGGATCGGCGAGCGCTTCGTCGCCGATATCCGTAAGCGCGTGTTCGACCACCTGATCGAGTTGCATCCCGGTTTCTACGAAACCAACCGTAGCTCCGAGATCCAGTCGCGCCTGACCGCCGACACTACGCTGCTGCAGACGGTGATCGGTTCCTCGCTGTCGATGGCCCTGCGCAATGCCCTGATGCTGGTCGGCGGGGTGCTGCTGATGTTCGTCACCAACGCCAAGCTGACCAGCATCGTGGTGCTGGCGTTGCCGCTGGTGATCGCCCCGATCCTGCTGTTCGGCCGCCGCGTACGCAGCCTGTCGCGGGAAAGCCAGGACCGGGTGGCCGACGTCGGCAGCTACGTCGGCGAAACCCTCGGCCAGATCAAGACCGTGCAGGCCTACAACCACCAGGCGCAGGATCGCCAGCGCTTCGCCGGCACCGTCGAACGCGCCTTCGACACCGCGCGCAAGCGCATCGCCCAGCGCGCCTGGCTGATCACCGTGGTGATCGTGCTGGTGCTCGGCGCAGTCGGCATCATGCTCTGGGTCGGCGGCCGCGACGTGATCGCCGGCAGCATCTCGGCCGGCGAACTGGCCGCGTTCGTCTTCTACAGCCTGATCGTCGGCATGGCCTTCGGCACCCTCAGCGAGGTGATCGGCGAATTGCAGCGCGCTGCCGGCGCCGCAGAGCGCATCGCCGAGCTGCTCAGGGCGCGCAGCGAGATCCGCCCGCCAGCGCAACCACGCAAGCTGGCGGCGCGGGTGAGCGGGAGGATCGAATTGCAGGCGGTGCGCTTCGCCTATCCGACCCGTCCCGAACACTGGGCCATCGACGACATCAGCCTGGCCGTCGAACCGGGGGAAACCCTGGCCTTGGTCGGACCTTCCGGTGCCGGCAAGTCGACCCTGTTCGATCTGCTCCTGCGTTTCTTCGATCCGCAGCAGGGGCGGCTGCTGCTGGACGGACAGCCGATCGTCGAACTGGACCCGGCCGACTTGCGCCGCAGCTTTGCCCTGGTGTCGCAGAACCCCGCGCTGTTCTTCGGCAGCGTCGAGGAAAACATCCGCTACGGCCGTCCGCATGCCAGCGCCGCCGAGGTCGAGGCCGCAGCGCGTGCCGCGCATGCCCACGAGTTCATCCTGGGTCTGCCGCAGGGCTACGCCACCCACCTGGGCGAGGGCGGCATCGGCCTGTCCGGCGGCCAGCGCCAGCGCCTGGCGATCGCCCGGGCGTTGCTGGTAGACGCGCCGGTGTTGCTGCTCGACGAGGCGACCAGCGCCCTGGATGCGGAAAGCGAGCACCTGATCCAGCAGGCCCTGCCAGGCCTGATGAGCGGACGTACCACCCTGGTGATCGCCCATCGCCTGGCCACGGTACAGAGCGCCGACCGCATCGCGGTGATCGACCAGGGGCGGCTGGTGGCGATTGGTAGCCACGCCCGTCTGATCGCCGAGAACCCGCTCTATGCGCGCCTGGCGGAACTGCAGTTCGCCGTCGGCGGACGCTAGCTTCAGAGCGGCTTGTCGATACCCGCGTACTGCTTGTCCAGCTCGTCGATACGCTGCGCGTAGGCACGGGAGAGGCAGTCGGTGTCGCCACCGCAGCGCCGGCGCTCACGCAGCCAGTCCTGCTGCCGGTCCTGCATGGCGCCGCGGCCGCCCATGGCGAACAGGCCGCGGAGGAAGTGGTACTTGACGCTCATCTCGACGTCCTTGTCGTTCAGCGCCCGGTTCGCGCAGATGGCCTTTTCGTCCGCTCGCTCAGCCTTTTCGCAATCGAAGCTGGCCGCTTCGGCCAGGGGCGCCAGCAGGAGTCCGCCGAGGGCGAGGAATGCCAGGTGCTTCATGCCGTTCTCCGTTTCGCCTGGTTGCTTGCGAATCTTCGACGCCAGCGACGGCGCTGGGTTCAGCGGGGAGCGCGCGGCGGCCGGGCGGGCCGCTCCGGCGCGGTCAGTGCGAAAGGATCAGGGCCTTCTGCTCGGGGATGACGGTGCGCTCCCGAGGGGCGTCCGCGCGTTCCGCTTCCTCGGTTTCGGGGCGGTTGGCGAACAGGCTTTTCAGGGTGCTCAGCAGCGGCTGTTCCTTCGCCGCTTCGGCGACCTGGCTGCGGCTTTCCACGGGTTCCGGGTTGGCCGCCGTGACCACGTGGAAGTCGCTGATCTCGATGATCCCGCGGCCCTCGGCGAGCAAGTGGAAGGAGAAGGCCTTGCGCGCTTCCGGGTTGTCGAAGGTGAAGCTCATGTCCAGCGGCTTGCCTTTGAGCAGGCGCGGGATGTCCGGTACCGGTATGGGAACGTCGCGTTCGAACTCCTTGGTCTTCAGCGTCACCCGGGCGCCGTTGCGGTCCATCTGCAAGGCGCGGATCTTCAGGGTGACCGTGGTCCTGCTGTTCTTCGGCATCTCCAGGTATTGCGCGCCGATCAGGTTGTCGGTCCAGTCGTTGTGGGTTTCCGGCTTCAGGCGGATGCGTTCGTGGGTGGCGAACTGGAACTCCTGGCCCAACTGGCCGGCCTGTTGCACGGAGTGGTCGAGGACGGCGGCGCGCTGGCTGACCAGGCGTGCCTGGCGACCGCTGAAGCGACCGAGGAACTCGGCTTCGTCGGCGATGAAGCCCTCGCTGCGGTAGCGCCGGCAGACCTGCTGGAAATCGCATTCGACGAAGGTGTCCTTGCCGTCGTGGTGGCGCAGCATGCCGTTGGTGTAGGACATCATTTCGCGGCCGCTGGCGTAGTCGCGGAACAGCGAGCGCCCGGAAATCCCCGCCGGCACGCGGTAGCCGAAATAGTCGAGGACGGACGCGGCGAGGTCGACGTGGCCGTAGACGCCGCTCTTGATCGGCGGCAGCGCCGCCTGTTCCGGTGCCAGTACCAGGTTGAAGCCCCAGGCCGAGGCGAGGCGCACCTGGTCGACACCGTGGGATTCGTCGGAAGTGAGCACCACCAGGGTGTCGCGCAACACGCCCTGTTTCTCCAGGTCGGCGAGGAAGGCGTCGATCGCGTCGTCGAGATAGGCCACCGCGGCCTGCTTGGCGCTCGGGTAGCGGGCCAGGTAGTCGGCAGGCGCCGAGTAGGGCTGGTGGGTGCCGACGGTGAGCAGGGTCAGCATCCAGGGTTTCTTCTGCTGGCGCAGCTGCTTCACGTAGGTCGCGGCGCCCTCGAAGAAGGCCTTGTCGTCCATGCCCCAGGGAAACTCCAGGTAGGACGTGTTGCGGAACCAGTCGCGCCCGAGGGTCTTGTCGAAGCCCATCTGCGGCATGACCTTGTCCTTGGCCATGAAGCGCAGGCCGGCACCCTGCAGGAAGTGCGTGCTGAAACCGTGCTGGCGCAGCTGGGCGGGCAAGCACTCCCTGGCCCGGGCCGGGTTGTTGAGCAGCTCGACGCCCTTCGGCGTGCCCGAGTCGAGCTTGCTGTAGTCGCCGCAGAGCATGGCGTAGAGGCCGCGGATGGTCTGGTGGCTGTGCAGCACGTAGTCCGGGGTGGTCATCGCCCGTTCGGCCCAGCCACTCAGTCTGGGCATCGGCGCTTCGTGGTAGCTGCTGTTGATGGCGGCGCGGTTGGCGGCGATATACGCGCCGGGGATTCCCTCCATGGCCACGATCAGGACGTTGCGCGCGCGCCCTCCGCCGGCCAGCAGCGGCGTTCCGGAAAGGTCGAGCTGGTTGAGCCCGGCGACGTCCGGCGGGGTGTCCGGACGGTCGTCGGCGAGCCAGTCTTCGACCGCCAGTTGGCCACTGCTGAGCGCGCTGGCCAGCAGCTTGTGCGGCAGGTTGTACTGCTGCCATTGGTCGGCGTCGCTCGGACGCAGGTATTGCAGGCCGACATGCGCCGCCAGGAACGCCGCCGGCAGCGCGTAGGCATAGCGCGGCAGGCGCGGACCGCGGCGACGCCAGAGCAGCACGCAAAGCAATGTCGCGCCACCGAGGCCGAGCGCCAGTGGCAGGTGGGCGAGGCCGCCGCCCTGGGTGGAGCTGCTGACGAACTGCGGATCCAGCAGGTACTTGAGGTCGGAAGGTTCCGGCATGCGCCCGACCGCGCCGACCAGTTCGGCATTGCCGATCAGGAACAGGCACCAGAGCAGCATGACCGGGAGCGCGAACCACAGGGAGCGTCGATGCAGGAGCAGCACCAGCAGGCTGCCGAGGGCCAGGTCCGAGAGATAGCCGAACGGCGTCGACCAGCCGAGCCAGTAGCGGCCGGCGAGGGGAACGACCAGGAACAGCGCGGCCAGCGCCAGAAGCGAGCCGCAAGATGAGAGCCAACGGCTGAGTGGACGCACAGGAACTCCTGATGAGCGGCAGCGAGAATCCTTGATAAGGATGTTCCAAAAAAGTCTTTAGGGTTCACGATTTTGAAACATCGTTGTGCTTACTGCCAGTAGACAGTCGGCATTTGGGAAATGTCCGCGTGGTTCAGGATGTTTCGGCGCGAATGGCCGGCAAGGCGATGAGCGGCGTCGGCGTACCGGCAAAAACTTCCGCCCGCATGCGTGGCGCCCGGTAGAATGCCGCCCCTTCGACAGGGGGAGACAACATGGCGGTCATCGGGCGTTTCAATTCACTGCAGGTGGTCAAGCACACGGAGTTCGGGCTCTATCTCGACGGTACCCAGCACGGCGAGATCCTCCTGCCCAAGCGCTATGTGCCGAAGGACCAGCCCAGCGAAGTGGGCGACTGGCTCAACGTGTTCATCTACCTGGACAGCGACGACCGCCTGATCGCCACCACTCAGACGCCCAAGGTCCAGGTCGGCGGTTTCGCCAGCCTGAAGGTCGTGGAGATCAACCGGATCGGCCTGTTCCTCGACTGGGGCCTGCCCAAGGACCTGCTGCTGCCGCATTCGGAAGAAAAGCGTCCGTTGCAGGTCGGCGACTACTGCGTGGTCTACGTCTACCTGGACAAGCGCACCAACCGCATCACCGCCACCGCACGCCTGGACCGCCAGTTGGACAACCTGCCGCCACGCTACAGCGTCGGCCAGGCGGTCGACCTGCTGGTGGTGGAGCGTACCGAGATGGGCTTCAAGGCGATCATCGAGGGCAAGCACTGGGGCCTGATCCACAAGAACGAGGCGTTCAAGTTCCTCCGCAGCGGCATGCGCGAACAGGGCTACATCAAGGAATTGCGCGCGGACGGCAAGATCGCCCTTAGCCTGCAGCCGGTCGGCGCCGAGGCCGCCGTCGAGCTGAGCCAGCAGATTCTCGCCCGGCTGCTGGAGGCCGGCGGCAGCCTGCCGCTCAGCGACAAGAGTTCGCCGGAAGATATCCACCGGCTCTTCGGGGTCAGCAAGGGGACCTTCAAGAAGGCCATCGGCGGTCTCTACAAGAAAGGCCTGATCCTGATCCACCCGGAACGCATCGAACTGCCGCGCTGAGGTTTCCGCTCAGGGCTGGAGGAACGGGGCGAAGTCCAGGCCAGCGCCGCCGGGGCGGACGTCGCGCAGGCGCTTGCCGGGGTCCGCGCTCAGCTCCAGGCTGAGGGTCGGCCGGCGGGCGTTCTTGTCGCGCAGTTCCAGGCTGTCCTGCTGCTGGCGAAGGAAACCGGTGGGCACCTTCAGGTGCTCCACTGCATCGCCGGCCGGGTTCGCCAGCAGCAGGTTGAGGAACTTGCCGGCCTTCAGTTGGCTGAGCGGAATATCGAACCACCAGACGTTCTTGCTCTTGTTGAAGCGGGCGAGCAGGGTGTTGCCGGCATCCAGCACGGACATGCCCAAGGCCTGGTTGAGCTGTGCGATGGCTGCCGCTTTATCGAGTTTCATGGAGTTTCCTGACGGGCCGCGCCGGCCGGGATGGCGGGCGGGTAGCCGGATATTCTAGCAGCCGGAGGGACGGCGCAGGACCTGCGCGGTGCGCCGGCCCCGCCGCTCAGACCATCCGCCGGAACCGCCGCCAGCGTTGCTGCCAGCCCAGCAGCAGCGGAGAGACCGCGGGGCCGGTGCCGGCGTCCTGCAGGCGCGGGTGGTGGCTGACCACGTTGACCAGGATCGGCTCCTGGGCGTTCTTCACATCGACGAAGAACAGGTGCTGCCCCTGGTGCAGGCGTTCTTCGAAGGGGCGGAAGGCGCGGTTGGTGCGCTGCAGGCCGAAGAAGCTGCCTTCCCACAGGCAGAACGCGCAGAGCACGGCGCCGAGGAAGATCACCGGAATCCAGCCGGCGGCGGTTTCCGTCCAGCCGCTGGCATAGGCGAAGGCCACGGCGACGATGGCCAGGGCGAGGCCGACCAGCAGGCCGACACGGCCGGAGCGGACCACATCCTTCTTCATGAACGGAGAGACTTCGTGCAGATGGCGCTGGCCGGTCTCCGCGTCCTTTTCGCTGAGGACGTGGATCTGCTCGGTGGCGATGCCGCTGGCTTCCAGTTCGGCTTCGAGCCGTTCCAGCTCGTCGAGGTTGTCGCTGATGTAGTAATGCCGGTTCATGGCATGCCTCCCATCGTCTGACGGCCTGTTCCTTGGGCGAACAGGCAAAGGTCGATACCCCCTGTCGGTGAATCCCGGAGCACCCGCAAGCGGCAGGTCGGCCGGGATTGTCGGTTTCTTGCGCAGCATTCAGTCTAGCATCCGCGGCAGCGGCGGCCGGTACGCCGGTCTGCTGGCTTCTTCCTTCAACATAGGCCGGAAGCGGGGTGGCGGCGGGGCCGGGCGATGGACGGGCCAGGTACGGGTGGGCCGTACGCAGCCCGCGAGCGCAGGATTACTCGGCGGGAACGATGATGGCGACGCGGCGGTTCTCGCTGCGGCCGGCGCGGGTCTTGTTATCGGCCACCGGCTTGCTCATGCCCAGGCCGCGGACCTCGATGTTGGCCGCCGGCATGCCGGCTTCGCGGAACACCGCGGCTACCGATTCGGCGCGCCGTTCGGAGAGCTTCTGGTTGTAGCCTTCGTCGCCGTAGTTGTCGGTGTGGCCTTCCAGGCGGACCTTGTCGATGTCTACCGCGAGCAAGGCGTGGGCGATCTTCGTCAGGGTGTTGCGGCTGTCGGGATTGAGACGGTCGAGATTGTTGCCGAACAGCACCTTGCTCGACATGCCGAACTCCCAGCCTTCGTCGCGGAGTTCGAAGCCCTGCTCCTGGAGCACGGCGATCTGCTCGGCGCTCAGGCCGGTCTGCGGCGGTTTGGTCTGGCAACCGGTCAGACCCAGCACAAGGCTGAACAGGGCGAGGGCGAGCAATCTACTTGGGTGGAGCCTCTGGGGTAGCACTGTCTATCTCCTTTTCTTCCTGAAGGATGCGGGGGTCGTTGAGTTCCGCCAGGCGCCGGCTGCCGCGGGCCTGGCGCTTGGCGATGTACATCGCCATGTCGGCGTCGTGGAGCAGCGCCGCCGGGGTATCCGCGTGCTCGGGATAGAGGGCGATGCCGATGGTCAGCGAGGTACTCACCGTGCTGCCGTCGCTGAGCCGGATCGGCGCCTGCATGCTGGCGATGATGTTGTCGGCGATGCGCAGGGCGTCGGCGCCGGACGCCAGCGGTGCGAGCAGCACGGCGAATTCGTCGCCACCCAGGCGCGCCACCAGGTCGCTTTCGCGCAACTGCCCACGGATGCGCATGGCGATGTTGACCAGCACGGTGTCGCCGGCGGCATGGCCGAGGCGGTCGTTGATCTCCTTGAAACGGTCGCTGTCGATGAACAGTACCGCCAATTGCTCGCGGTGCTCGCTGGCATCGCGCAGCGCCCGGCTCAGGCGGCCTTCGAAGAAGGCACGGTTGGGCAGGCTGGTCAGGCTGTCGTGGTGGGCCTGGTGCGCCAGCGAGGCGTTCTCGTCCTGCAAGCGCGCCTGCCAGGATTCGAGTTCGTCGAGCAGGGCGTTGAAGTCCTCGCCCAGTTGGCTCAGCTCGGCGATGCCGGCTTCCGGTACGCGCTTCTCGAAATCCCGTTCGCGGCGCACGGTATGCGCGACCTTCGCCAGTTGGTCGAGCGGGCCGACGATACCGCGTACCAGCCGCCGTGACAGGTAGAAGGCGCCCAGGGCGGTAAGCAGCAGGCACAGGACCATGCCGGCGAAACCGGTGAGCAGGAAGCGCAGCAGGCTGCCGCCGGAGCCTTTCACCTCCACCGAACCGATCTTCTGGCCGTCGTGCAGGATCGGTTGTTCGGTCGGCGCGCTGAGCAGCCAGTGCGCCAGTTGCTGTTCCAGCAGGTGCAGCGGCCCGGTGCTTTCCCGATGCCAGCTGGCCAGGGGCTGCCCCTGGCGGTCGTAGACGATGGCGCTGGAGACCTCTTCGCTGGAGGCGATCAGCGCCAGGGATTCCTCGGCGGCCTGGGCATCGCCGAAGACCACCGCGGCTTCGACGGTATAGCTGATGGAACGGGCGATCAGTTGCTGGTTGGGGTCCGCGTAGGCGCGCAGGGTCAGCAGGCCGACCAGGGTCACTGCCAGCCCGGCGGTGAATACCGCGACCAGCGCCACGCCCAGGTGCGCGCGATAGAGCACCCGGCGCAGCGATGGATTGGAACCCGTATAGCGACGACGACGGTTCATCACGGAGTGGCCTGCCGCCTTGCCAGTTTCAATACGCTCGGGTGCACGCGTACGCCGCTGCGGGCGATGGAGTCGAGATTGGCCTCGAAGGTGATGCGCGGACCGCCGACGTTGAGGCAGAACATGCTGCCGACGCTGCATTCGGTGCCACGCTCGCTGATGGACAGGACCGGATGCCCGGCCAGGCTGTGGAACACCTGCTGGCGCTCGCGCTCGTCGACCACTCCGAGGTAGATCACGTTGCAGAGCGTGCCGAGGTCCGGGTTGTCCACCGCGCGGCGTTCCGCATGCACGCGCCTGCCATTGGCCTGCACCATGCCGCGGAGCAGGCCGTCGGCGTACTCGGTCGGGCCGACCACGCAGAGTTGCAGAACCGCCGGTTCCTTCGGCCAGCGCACGTAGCTGAATATGCCCAGCAGAACCTGACTGACCGCGTTGCTGCGTTGCTCGACCGACGTCCGTGCGTCGTCCGCCCACAGGCCTCCGCCGCCCAGGCAGGAAACCGCCAGGACCAGGCAGGCCAGGGTGCGCCTGTAGAGGTCGAGGGGCTGCAAGGTGGGCAACGAAGGCAAAAAGGTTTCCTCCAGGAAAACGTAGCGGGGTGGTACGACTGGCCAGTGTAGTCGGTGTGCGGCGAATATTACCGGATGTGCCGGGAAAGAAAGCCGTTCGGTGTCAAACCAATGACGCAATTGCCGGAGATGGAAGCTCTTTGCGTCTTGTCCTGTCTGGTTTTCTGGCTGAGCATGTAGGACGTTACTGACCTTAATCAGGGGGCGGCATGATCCGGGAAATCCTCAAGATGGGTGACGAGCGCCTGTTGCGCATTGCGCAGCCGGTGCCGTCCGAACTGCTCGGCAGCGAGGAGCTGCAACGGCTGATCGACGACATGTTCGAAACCATGCATCACGTCGGCGGGGTAGGGCTGGCCGCGCCGCAGATCGGCGTCGACCTGCAACTGGTGATCTTCGGTTTCGAGCGCAGCGAGCGCTATCCGGACGCCCCGGCCGTGCCGCCGACCATCCTGCTGAACCCGCGGATCACCCCGCTGGACGACGAGATGGAAGAGGGCTGGGAGGGCTGCCTGTCGGTGCCGGGGTTGCGCGGCGCGGTATCGCGCCATCGGCGCATCCGCTACCAGGGCCTGGACCCGCAGGGACAGCCGATCGACCGCAGCGTCGAAGGGTTCCATGCGCGGGTGGTGCAGCACGAGTGCGACCACCTGATCGGCCGCCTGTATCCCTCGCGAATCACCGACTTCAGCAAGTTCGGCTTCACCGAGGTGCTGTTCCCCGACCTGGACCCCGCCGCGGACGATTGAGCGGTTGCGCCTGCGGCTCCGCTCCGGCCTGGCTCAGCTCCGCGATGGGGTGCCGAGCGGCGCCGCCGGAGCGTGTTTTTTCGCTCGTTTCGCCAGGCGTTTCTCCTGGGCGGTTTTCAGCGGTTTCCTACGAGTTTCCTTCTTCGCGTTCAGTCCCTTGCTCATGGCGTTCACCTCCCCACGCAGCACCTGCGTGGCGCGCCGGATGGCCGATGGCGTCCGCGACGCCGGACGGCGGCGGACGCTTCCAGCATAATGCGTGGCGCAGCGCCCGGCGCGGGCGGCGATCGACGGCGCTCAGCGCAACTGGCGTTGTGCGGTGATTTCCGGCAGGTCCTGGCGGCGCAGATAGACCAGTAGCGGCTCGCCGATGTTCAGTCGTTCGTTGATGTTCTGTTCCAGCAGGATCTGCAACTGCTCGCGGCCCAGGCGCATGACGTCGTCGCGTACCGAACTCCAGACGAACTCGCTGGTGGGCGTGATGCTGTCGTCGGCTACGTCCATGCCGAAGGAGTCTTCGCTGAAACGCACGATGTAGCGGCCGGTCTTGCGGTTGAAACCGACGAACCCCTTGAGGGCATCGGCGGCCTGGCAGATGTCGGTGGATGTGATGCTCATGCGGAACCTCCCTGAACGTTCCTGTTTCTATGGGCGCACGCATGATTGGCGGCGCCCCCGTTCTGCGGCGGGGGTCGCTGGTGCCGAGCGGGGTATTCTGCCAGTTGCCGCCGCCCGGGGAAGAGGGCGGATCGCGAACGGTAGTGGGACGGATTGTCGCGACCTTGGTTAAACCGCCGCCACGCGCTAGGCTCGGGGTTCGCAGCCGACCGAGTGGAGAACAGCGCCAGATGCCAGGGGCCGTGGATTTCAAGGAGCGGATATCCCGCCAGCGTCCGCATGACAGGGAAACCTACGGACATGCCGGGAATACCGATCTGCAAGACATCGTCTACCAGTTGGAAAGCGACCGCGGGCGCATCGTCAATTCCGCCGCCGTGCGGCGCCTGCAGCAGAAGACCCAGGTCTTCCCGCTGGAGCGCAACGCGGCGGTGCGCAGCCGCCTGACCCATTCCCTGGAAGTGCAGCAGACCGGGCGTTTCATCGTCCGCACGCTGTTCCGCCAACTGGGCCCGCGTGCCGCGGAGGTCGGCCTGGACGGGCTGGAGGGCGCGCTGGAAAGCCTGGTGGAAATGGCCTGCCTGATGCACGACGTCGGCAATCCGCCGTTCGGTCATTTCGGCGAGTACGCCATCAACGACTGGTTCGAACGCAACCTCGACGCCCTGTTCGAGCGCCGCGTACCGCCGGGCCAGGGCGACGGCCTGTTGCAGCAGCGCATGCTCACCGACCTCAAGCATTTCGAAGGCAACGCCCAGGCCATCCGCCTGGTGGTGAAGCTGCTGCGCCTGAACCTCACCTACACCCAGACCGCCGGCCTGCTCAAGTACGTGCGTCCGGCCTACGAGCCGAAGCCGGACAAGGCGGCGGCGAACCACTACCTGAACAAGAAGCCGGGCTTCTATCTTTCCGAGGAAGCCTTCGTCGACGAACTGCGCCAAGTCCTCGGCATGTGCCCGGGCACTCGCCACCCTGTGGCCTACATCATGGAAGCGGCCGACGATATCTCCTATTGCCTGGCCGATATCGAAGACTCGGTGGAAAAAGGCATCCTCGACATCCGTCAATTGGCGGATCTGCTGGTGAAGAAGTTTGCCGTCCACCATTCGCCGGACGCGCCGATTCCCGGCGACGCGGACAACATGAGCTTCCAGCGGATGGTCGACTATTCGCTGGAAAAGGCCGAGCGGGAGCCGATCAACAAGGTCAGCGAATTCTTCATCCGCCTGCGGGTGAAAATGATCCACCCGCTGGTCCAGCACGCCGCCCAGCAGTTCATCGACAACCTCGAAGCGGTTCATGCCGGCACCCTCGGCCGCGCGCTGATGGAGGACGGCAGCCTGCCGCACGCCATCGTCCAGACGTTCAAGGACGTGGCCATGGAATGGGTGTTCTGCCATCCGGAGGTGGAAACCCTGGAATTGCAGGGCTACCGCATCATCCAGGGGCTGCTGGATTTCTACGCGCCGCTGCTGCGCCTGCCGGCCGAGGAGTTCCAGGCCCTCGCCGAAGGTCGCCAGGCCGCCGCGCCGCATCCGCAACTGCTGGTTCGGCGCCTGCCGAGCCAGCAGATCAAGGCTTACCTGGAGGCCATGAAAGGTGTGGCGGAGGACCCGTTGCAGCGGCAGTGGGAGTTCTACCACCGCTGCCGCATGCTCCAGGATTTCGTCAGCGGCATGACCGACCAGCATGCCCAGGACGAATACCGCGCGTTGTCCGCGCTGTAAGCGGAGGAGCGAGATGCGCGCTGTCGTCGAACTGCTCGCCGGCGCCCGCCGCCTGGTGATCTTCACTGGCGCCGGGGTGTCGGCGGAAAGCGGGATTCCCACCTTCCGCGATGCCCTTGGCGGTCTCTGGGCGCGCTACGATCCGGCGGCCCTGGCTACGCCCGCGGCCTTCGCCGACGATCCCGCGCTGGTCTGGGGCTGGTACGAGTGGCGCCGCCTGAAGGTGCTGGGTGTCCAGCCGAATCCCGCGCACCGGGCGATTGCCGCATTGAGCGGACGGATCGCCGACACCCGGTTGGTCACCCAGAACGTCGACGACCTGCATGAACGCGCCGGCAGCCGCGACGTCCTTCACCTGCATGGCAGCCTGCACGCGCCGCGTTGCGCGACCTGCGCGGCAGCCTACCGGGACGCCTTGCCCGATTCGGTCGAGCCGGAAGAGGGACGACGGATCGAGCCGCCGCGTTGTCCGGCCTGCGGCGGACAGGTCCGGCCGGGCGTGGTCTGGTTCGGCGAGGCGCTGCCCGAGGCGGCGCTGCGCGAGGCTTTCGCCGCGGCCTGCGAGTGCGACCTGTTGCTCAGCGTCGGCACTTCCGGCGTGGTGCAGCCGGCGGCGCGGATACCCGGACTGGCGCTGGAACACGGTGCCAGCGTCGTGCATGTGAACCCGCAACCGGTGCGCACCCGCCATCCGCGCGAGCACTGTCTCGTCGGTCCGGCCGGCGAGGTGCTGCCCGAACTGTTGCGCCGGGCGTTTCCCGGCTGAGGCGGCTCAGCCCTGGGACGAGCCGAAGAGGATCACCGCGGAACCGATCAGGATCAGCAGCCAGTAGAGCGCGCCGAGCACGATGAACAGTAGGTTGTAGCCCGAATAGCCGGCGTTGCCCGTGCCCTGCGGGTCGCCGCTGGCGAGGTTGGCCTGGCGCTGGATGTTGCGCATCGGGATAAGCGGCGTGAGCAGCAGCAGGAGCGAGGGCAGCGAGTAGGGCTCCAGCGCGGGGACCACGTCGGTGAGGTGGCTGATCAGGTTCGCCGCGACCGTCAGCAGCACCGCCCAGGTCGCATCCTTGCTCGGGCTCCATAGTGCCTGGCGCTCTTCCGGCAGGGCCTGGTGGATCCGCCGGGCGAGGGCGTGGAAAAAGAAGATGCCGAAGATCGCCCGCCATACCGGGCTGATCCGCCGTTCCATCTGCGGTTGCTGGGCCTTCCAGTGCTTGTACATCCAGTACACGCCGTACAGCCCCAGGGTGACGAGGAAGAGCACGCTCATCTTGCCCAGGGAAGTGACGAAGAAATGCGCCCGCTTCGCGCCGTGGGTTTCCACCAGGGGCGCTTCCGGGGTCTTGTAGACGTTTTCCATAACTGATCCGGCAGTCCTTGAGAAAAACCGCCATTTTGCCTTCCGCCGCTCCGTCAGGCCAGCGGCCAGGGGCGTTGCCGCCCCGGCCGTCCGATCAGGCGTTGCGGCTGGGCGGCGCCATGAACTCGGGACCGACCGGATCCTGGATGGTCTCGGCGAGGATCCGCTCGATGCGGGCCATGGCCTCGTCGTCCAGGCGCCAGCCGAAGGCGTCGGCGATGCCGTTCAACTGCTCCGGCTTGCGCGCCCCCCACAGCGCCACCGTAGGGCCGCGATCGAGAATCCAGCGGATGGCCAGGGCCAGCACCGACTTGCCATAGCGCTCGCGAGCCAGTTCCTCCAGTTGCGCGACCGCTGCCAGGTACTGGGCGAAGCGGGGCTGCTGGAACTTCGGGTCGGACTTGCGCAGGTCGTCGCCATCGAAGCGGGTCTCGGCGTTCATCCGTCCGGAAAGCAGGCCGCGGCACAGCGCTCCGTAGGCCAGCACGACGATGCCGTTACGCTCGGCGTAGGGCAACACGTCGGCGTCGATGGCGCGCTCGAACAGGTTGTAGGGCGGCTGCACGCTGGCCAGCGGAGCGAACTGGCGGAACCCGTCCATCTGTTCCGGTGAATAGTTGCTCACGCCGATGGCGAGGATCTTGCCGTCGCGGCGCAGGCGCTCCAGTTCGCCGGCGGTCTCCTCGTGCGCCACCAGCGGGTCCGGCCAGTGGATCTGGTACAGGTCGATGCGATCGGTCTTCAGCCGCCGCAGCGAGTCCTCGACCTCCCGGCGGATGCGTGCGGCGGAGGCGTTGCGGTGGATGCCCGCGTCGCTCCACTCCAGCGCCGCCTTGGTGGCGATCACCGCCTTGTCGCGCAGGCCCTGCAAGGCCTTGCCGACGACCTCCTCGGAATGGCCGAAGCCATAGACCGGCGCGGTGTCGATCAGGTTGATCCCGGATTCCACCGCACGCCGGATGGTTTCCACCGACGTCGCGTCGTCAGCGCCGCCCCACATCCAGCCGCCGATGGCCCAGGTGCCGAGGCCGATGCGCGAGACCGGCGTGTCGATACCCTCGATGCGAATGCTTTCAACGCTCATGGAAATACTCCTGCAGATCGGGAAAACGCTTGCCGGCAATGCGCTCGGCGGCACGGAGCGATTACTCTAGATCACCCGAGATTGAATGTGGCTCAATGCTGCATTGACCTCCGAGAACTGCCAGGAGCCCTGGAATGCCGGCTTTCACCCGTTCCGAACTCGCCGACCTGAACGTCTTCATGACCATCGTCCGGCGCCGCAGCTTCCGTCACTCGGCCCAGGAACTGGGTGTCAGTACCTCGGCGCTGAGCCACAGCATGCGCAACCTCGAGGCGCGGCTCGGGGTGAAGCTGCTCAACCGTACCAGCCGTTCGGTGGTGCCGACCGATGCCGGCAGCGCGCTGGCGGCCAAGCTGGAGGATGGTTTCCAGGTGATCGGCGAGGCGCTCGGCGAGCTCGATGCCTATCGCACCTCGCCGGTGGGCCGGCTGCGCCTGAACGTGCCGCGCGATGCCTCGCGGCTGCTGCTGGGGCCGGTCCTCAGGCGCTTCACCGAGGCGTATCCGGACCTGCAACTGGAACTTTCGGTGGAGGACCGCATGGTCGACATCGTCGCCGACGGCTACGACGCCGGCATCCGTTACGGCGGCACGGTGCCCCAGGACATGGTCGCGGTGCCATTGACCGGGGAGCTGCGCTGGGTGGTGGCCGCGTCGCCCGATTACCTGGCGCGCCACGGCGTGCCCCAGCGGCCGGACGACCTGTTGCGGCACGCCTGCATCCGCATGCGCCTGGGCGACAACTCGTTCTACAAATGGGAACTGGGCGACGGCGAGCGGATGGTCGAGGTCGACGTGCCCGGCCCCTTCAGCGTCAACGAAAGCAATACGGCGGTTGCCGCGGCCCTGGACGGTGTCGGCCTGGCCTACTGCCTGGAGGTGGGAATCGCCGAGGAGCTGCGTAGCGGCCGGCTGCAACTGGTATTGCCGGACTGGACCTCGATGGGCGCGCCGTTCTGCCTCTACTATCCGAGCCGACGCCAGCCGCAACCCGGCTTGCGCCAACTGATGGAAATGATCCGCGGCGACTGGCTGGGACGTGCCTGAATCGACCTCCCGCCACACCTTGCAAGGAGCCCCCATGCTTACCGGTCTCAATCACCTGACCCTGGCGGTCGCCGACCTGCCGGCCAGCATCGCCTTCTACCGCGATCTTCTCGGCTTTCGCCTGGAAGCGCGCTGGGACCAGGGCGCCTATCTCGAACTGGGTTCGCTGTGGCTGTGCCTGTCCCGGGAGCCGCAGTACGGCGGGCCGGCCGCGGACTACACGCACTACGCCTTCGGCATCGCCGCCGCGGACTTCGCCCGCTTCGCCGCGCAGCTGCGCGCGCATGGCGTGCGCGAATGGAAGCAGAACCGCAGCGAGGGCGATTCGTTCTACTTCCTCGACCCGGACGGCCATCGCCTGGAGGCCCACGTCGGCGACCTGCGCAGCCGGCTCGCGGCGTGCCGGCAAGCGCCCTATGCGGGAATGCGTTTCGCCAACTAGGCCTTGGCCTTGCCGGAAGCTACGGACGCCACGGCCGGACCGGCGAGGCGCTTCAGCAGGCGCGGGCGGTTGCGCTCCAGTGCGCCGCCGCGCCCCCGCAGGCCGTCCCACAGGCCCCAGCCCAGGCAGCGCAGCTTGAGCAGCTTGTCGCGTTCGAGCAGGAGCACCGCGAGGCCCTGGGTCAGGGTCGGCAGGTTCGCCAGCAGGGCCAGCGGCGAGGACCGGGCGTAGCGGCGCAGGACCAGCAGGCCGTTGCGCGCCAGGTAGTAGCGGCGCAGCGGGGCGTGGTTCATCGCGCTGAGGCTGAGACCGCCGAGGCGGCGGGTCTTGCGCGTGCCGATGCGGTGCTCGAGGACCAGCCGCGGGTCGACGTACAGGGGCACGTCCAGCGCCTGGGCGCGCAGGCTGTACTCGGTGTCCACGTGGTCGATGAACAGTTCCTCGTCGAAGTGGCCGAGGCGCTGGTAGGCCTCGCGGGTCAGCAGGCAGCCGGAGGAGATCAGGAACGAGGTGCGCTGTGGGGTCGTCAGGCCGTCCAGAGACAATTGCCTGAGCGTCAGTCCGTCGAGATGGATGGCCGGCAGGAAGCGCCGGTCACCCCGGTCGAAGATCCGTGGGCCGAGCAGGCAGGCCTGACCGTTGCGCGCCTGCAGGTTGCGCCACTGGGCGGCGAGGAAGGCGCCGCCGGGACGGGAGTCCTGGTCGAGCAGCAGCACACCCTGCACGCCACGCCGGAACAGCGCGTCGAGCCCCTGGTTGAAGGCGCCGGCGATGCCCTGCCGGTTGCCGTGGTGCAGCACGGCGATGCCTTGCCCGCGCAGCCGGGCATTGCGCTGCGGATCGCTGTGCGGTGAGTTGTCGACGGCGAGGAAGCGCAGTTGCGGAAACGCCGCCGCCAGTTCGCCAAGGTGTTCCAGGTCGTCGTCGCCAGGATTGAACAGCACCACCAGCACGCCCATGTCTATCCGGTCCATGATCGTTCTTCTCCCGTAGGTCGAAGTTGCCAGGCCAGGACCAGCCCGACCAGAACGAGAAGGGCGCCGGCGAGGAATGGCGCGCCGGCCAGGGGCACTGGCGCGAGCGGACCGCTGCCCCAGTGGAACAGGCCGCTCATCAGCGGCGGACCGACGATCGCGGCGAGGCTCATCAGGCTGCTCAGCACGCCCTGCAACTCGCCCTGGCGATCGACCGGCACGCGGGCCGAGAGCAGCCCCTGCATGGCCGGGGTGGCGAGGCTGCCGAGCGCGAAGGGCAGCAGCGCGCAGACCAGCCAGAATGACGAGTCGACCAGGGCGAACAGCAGCAGGCCGCAGCCTTGCAGGGCGAGGCCCAGGCGCAGCAGGCGGGCGTCGTCCAGGCGCCGCTTGCAGAGGTTCACGCCGAGGGTCTGGGCGAGCACCGCGAGCACGCCGTAGAGGGCCAGCGAGTAGCCGATCCAGGCGCTGCTCCAGTGAAACTTCTCGATCACGAAGAAGGGCCAGACCACCATCACCGCCTGCAAGCCGAGGAATACCAGGGCAAGCACCGCCAGCAGGCGTCCGACCCCCGGTTGCCGAGCCAGGCCGCTGATCGAGCGCAAGGCGTTCATCCGCCTCGGATCCAGGCGGCGGCGTCGCGTCGGGGGCAGGGTTTCCTCGAGGAACAGGCCGGCGAGCAGGGCGTTGAGCAGGCACAGGCCGGCGGCCAGCAACAGCGGCAGCGTCGTGCCGTGCATCGCCAGCAGCCCACCGAGAGCGGGGCCGAGGATCATGCCCAGGGCGAGGCCGGCGTACAGCCAGCCGAAGTGCCGGGTGCGCTGCCCGTGCGTGCCGAGGTCCGCCGCGCAGGCCATCGCGGTGGCCACGCTGGCGCCGGTGAGCCCGGCCAGCGCGCGACCGAGGAACAGCATCCAGAGGCTGTCGGCCAACGCCAGAAGCAGATATCTGAGGGCGAAGCCGAGCATCGCCAGGACCAGGACGGGGCGGCGTCCGAAGCGGTCGCTGAGGCTGCCGAGGACCGGCGAAAAGAACAATTGCAGCAGCGCGAAGGTCATCACCAGGGCGGCGCCCCAGGTGGCCGCGTCGCGGACCGCCAGCGGCGCCACGCTGCCGATCAGCGTCGGCAGCAGGGGCACGATCAGGCCGACGCCAGCGGCATCCAGCAGGCAGGTAAGGAACAGCAGAGGCAGGACGCGTTTCGCGCCGGGACCGTGTTCCCGCGTGGCGGAGGGGCAGAGGCTGGTCGTGGACACGCCAGGATCCTCCCGGCGAACACAGGAAATCCCGATCCTGGGACGCCAGCGACGGCAAGGGAAACTACCGGAATTCACAGGTTCGACGAACGGTCGCGGCAACGCCGGCGGGCGGCGTGATGTCATAATGATGCGATCCGTGCGCCAGTCGGGTATCCTTGCCGGCCTCTCAACGTTGTTTCCTAACGATATTTTCCTCCTGTCGCGAGCAAAGGGATTTCAATGACGCCCAGAAAAGGAAAGCTACCTGCCGTGCTCGCCTGCATGGCAGCGCTGGCGGGCTGCAACATCAACCCGGCGAACCAGGGCTCGGTGTCGTCCTGGTTCTCCATGCGCGCCGGCGATCCGCCCAGCTTCGTCACCGGCGTGGTCGGCTTCGAGAACACCGGCAGCAACGACCCGTCCACCCGCCTGACCCTGCGTTTCCGCGATCCCGCCTCCAAGACCCATGCGGCCCACGTCACCACCTCGTCGTACTCCGAGCTGTTCAGCCTCGCACTGACGCCGCGCTACTACGAGCTTTACGAGTTCGAGGTGAGGTACCTGTCCTATACCGTCACCCGCGAGACCGGTGCGTACGAGGAGCGCTGCGAGGCCAACGGCGAGGCGCTGGAGAAGACGGTCCAGAAAAGGAAGCGCAGCGTCACCCACACGGCGGTGAACGTGGAGTCCAACTGTCGTTCTACGCCGCTGACCAAGACCGACTACTACTACGAGACCTATACCTCCAAGCCGTTCTCCGCGCCGTTCCGTGCCGAGAGCTTCGCCACCAACTACATCGGCGACTTCCGCGTGCAGTGCAGCTACAAGGAGAAGAAGGGCAAGACCCTCGTCGATAGCTGCCGTCTCAACTACGGCGCCGTCAGCCGCGATCGGGTGGACGCCTGGGTGGCGCAGATGAACGAGGCAGACAAGGACAAGCGCGAGCCGCTGCCGCCGGTACGCCAGCAGGCGGTCGACACGAAGAAGGCCGGCAAGCTCATCCATTCGGTATTTCGCTGAGGCGCTCGCTCAAAGAGCGCCGGCGATCGCGCGCCAGGTGTCGGCGTATCGCCATCGCAGCCAGGCGATCAGGCAGCGCTCGTGCCAGCGTCGCAGGGCGCTGCTCCTTTGCCGCGCCAGGCGTCGCTCGATGGCCTCTTCCAGCCAGGCCTCGTCGAAGGCGGTCCATACCGCCGGAGCGGGGCTGAGCAGGTTGCCGTGGCAGACCGGCGCCACTTCCTCGAAGAACAACCGCTCCAGCAACGCCGCGTCGACGCCCTTTATTCGCCGGGCGATATCCTCGGGCTCCAGGAGAGTGTCGACGAAGGCGTCGGATAGCGCGTGGCGCAGTCGTCGGCGTTGGCTCGGGTCAAGGGCCATGGCAGGTATGGGTCCGCAGGCTGGTGCGCAGGCAGCATAACCCGCCACGGCCAGCGCGGAGAGGCGTCAGGCTCGACGGGGACGCCAGGAGCGACGACGAAGGGGCTGGCGCTGGCGGCCGAACCAGCGCCAGCGGTTGCGCCGTAGCGCCTCGTGGCACTCGTCGCGCAGCCAGGCTGGCAGCAGGCGCAGCCAGCGCAGGTGACGCCAGGGGCCCGGCAACAGGCGCAGCACCTCGAGCAGGGCATCGTTGTCGTCGCAGGCGTAGGCGCCGTCGACGAACAGCCAGGTGTCGAAATGATCGGGTGCCAGCCCGAACCAATCGAGAATCGCCAGGCCTTCGGCGGACTGCGCGGCAAGCAGCCTCAGCCGGTGGTCGGCGCGGCGTGCCAGGAAACCGCTCCAGAGCGTGCAGAAGCGGCAGTGCTGGTCGTACAACACGACCTTGTCGCCGGGCTGGAGGTACGGCGGCAGTGACATGAGGGGCCCCCTTGGGTTCGGCTTTGTGCGCAAGCCCGGAACCGTAACGGCGGGAAGGGAGGACGACTAGTCGGTGTGCTGTCAGAGTTTTCTTTCTGTGCGGTCATCGATTCGTCTTTCGCCGGACGGCGCCGGGCAACGCGCCATTCCTCTTCCTGAAGGACGATGCTGCGCCTGCCCGGTTTAAGTTCGATGACGCCGGGACGAGCGGGAGATGTCCCCGTCCGTGGAGCACGGACGGGGCGCGGCGGAGAATCAGCGGGCGAACGCTTCGAGAAGGGTCTTGGCGGCCAGCTTGCCAAGGTTGTTGGAGGCCAGCGGGCTGTCGCCGGTGAGCAGCTTGCGGTCGCGGTGGACCTGGCCGGTGATGCCCTTGTTGAGGATCTTCACCCCGAGCTTCTGCAGGTTCTCGCCCACCAGCCAGGGCAGCGGGCCCGGCATGTAGCCGATCTCCAGGTTGGCGCCGGTGTCCAGGGCGTCAGGGAACACGCAGATCTCGTAGCCCTTGAACGGGTAGTCCTCCGGCTTCTCCTCGACCGCCGGTGCCAGCAGGCAGGCCGGACCGTGGCAAAGGGTGATGATGTAGCGGTCCTTGGCGAGGAAGGCATTGAGCAGCCGTTTCACCTCCCGGCTGTGCGGAATGCCCGCCAGCACGCCGTGGCCGCCGGGAACGAACACCGCGGCGTACGGCGAGTCGTCGGCGACGGCCTGCTCCAGGAGGTCGGCGAGCTTCTGCGGCGCTTTCAGCTTGGGCAGGTACTTCGCGTAGATGCTCTTCACTGCCTCGTCCTCGCCGGGCATCGCCCACATCTCCAGCTTCACCGGGTTGCCGGAGAGCGTGGCGACATCGAACTCGAAGCCGGCCTTGTCCAGGTGGTACATCGGCAGGAGCATTTCCACCGGGTGGTTGCCGGTGGAGAACATGCTGCCGTTCTGCATCAGGATGTAGCGTTCGTCGGTACCGATCATCAGCACCTTCTTGCCGCCCTTGTACGGGGTCGGGTAGTCGGCGCCGTCGAAGTCGGTCTTCGCCGAGGTGTACTGGCTCAGGGAATAGGGCGAGGGAAAGAACGCGTTGTGCTCGGCGTGGTCGGGCGTCGGGGTTCTGCTGGTGTCGCGCTCGTTGCTCATGGCTCGTTCCTTTCTGCGTGATGGAGGTCGCACCAAGACCATAGGCGGGGTCGCCGGCCGGCGAAATAGGGGAAATCCCCTAACCCACGATCGGTCGCCTGAGGGTTTTCCCCTATGGGCTTTTGCCGGCAAGCCGGGGATCATGCGGGAAAAGCCAGGAACGTCCGCTCCATGACCGACTACGCCAGCCTTCTCTTCGACAGCGTCGCCCGGCTGCGCAAGGCCGCTACCACCGAGGCAGTCTGCCGCGAGATGGTGGAGTTCGCCGCACGCCTGGGCTTCGACCGGGTGATCGTCTGCAGCCTGTTCCCCCGCCCCGGCGAGGACGAACTGATCGACGAGCTGTTCTTCGTCCATGGCGACTGGGCCGAGGGGCGCAGCGCCCAGGAGCGAGACGCCTATCTTCTGCACTGTCCGGTCACCCGGCACATCCTCGAACTGGACGAGCCGTTCTTCTGGTCGAAGAGCCCCTCGGAGGATCCCGAGCGCATGACCTACCGCATCGTCCGTGGGGTCCGCGACCTCGGCCAGGTCAATGGCATGCAGGTGCCGGTGTTCGGCCGCAATGGCCTGGAGGGCGCGGTGTCTTTTGCCGGCGAGCGGCTGGACCTGAATGCCGGTTGCAAGCTCGCCGCCCAGGCCTTCTGCCCGATCCTGTTCTTCGCCCTGAAACGCCTGCGCGGCCCTGTGTCGGCGGGCGATGCGCAAGCGCTCAGCGAGCGCGAGCGGGAAGTCCTGCAATGGATCGCCCTGGGCAAGCAGCAGGCGGAGGTGGCGGCGATCCTTATGATTTCCGAGCGCACCGTGGAGAATCACCTGCGTGCCGCCCGCCGCCGTCTCGGCGCGGCGTCCACCGCCCAGGCGGTGGCGCGGGCGCTGCGCCTGGGCGATATCGAGGTCTGAGCGGCCTCAGGGAGCGGACGTGAGGACGATCTTGCCGATGTGCTGGCCGGAGTCCATCAGTTCGTGGGCCTGGCGCGCCTGCTCCAGGGGGAAGGTGCGGAACACTTGCGGCCGGACAGCGCCGGCGCGCACGTGCGGCCAGACCTGGCGCTCCAGTTCGGCGATGATCGCGCCTTTCTCGTCGTGGCTTCGCGAGCGCAGGGTCGAGCCAAGATGGACCAGGCGCTTGCTCAGCATCGGGAACAGGTCGACTTCTGCGGCCTTGCCCTTGATCACGCCGATCTGCACGATCCGTCCGTTCATCGCCGCCGCCTGATAGTTCCGCGTCACATAGTCGCCGGCAACGATATCGACGATCACATCGACCCCGCGACCTTCGGTGCCGCGCAGCACTTCCTCGACGAAGTCCTGCTCGGTGTAGTCGATCGCCAGGTCAGCGCCGAGGCGCAGGCTGGCCTCGCGCTGGGCCTCGCTGGATATCGTGGTGAAGATCTTCGCCGCGCCGAAGGCCTTGCCCAGCATGGTCGCGGTGGTGCCGATGCCGGAGGCGCCACCGTGGACCAGCAGCGTCTCGCCGGCCTTGAAGCCACCGCGCTGGAACAGGTTGACCCAGACGGTCATGAAGGTTTCCGGCAGCGCCGCCGCTTCCTCCATGCCCAGGCCGTCGGGCAGGTGCAGGGTGGTGCGCTCGTCGGCCACCGCGAACTGCGCGTAGCCGCCGCCGGGAATCAACGCCATCACCGCCTCGCCGACGGCGAAGCGGCTGACCTCGCTGCCGACCGCCCGCACCGTGCCGGCGATTTCCAGGCCGGGAATGTCCGAGGCGCCGGGCGGCGGGTCGTACACGCCCTTGCGCTGAAGCACGTCGGGACCGTTGACGCCGGCGGCGCGGACTTCGACCAGAACCTCGCGCGGGCCGGGCGTCGGCAGCGGCCGGCTGGTCGCCACCAGTACCTCGGGGCCGCCGGGCCGGGCGATCTCGATGGCGGTCATTCGTTCGGGAAATCGGTTCGTGCTGCTCATCGCATGCTCCTGGGAAAGTGGTTCGGACCTGGTTCGCATGGTAATCAGCGCGGATGCCGTGGTCGCGCAGCGCTTTTTCATTAGACTGATGCGAAAATGCATCAGGACAACCGCCATGAATTGGGACGACACCCGCGTCTTCCTCGCGCTCTGCCGCGAGCACACCCTGCGCGGCGCCGCCCGCGCGCTTCACATCGACCAGGCCACGGTGGGCCGGCGGCTGGCGTCGCTGGAGGCGGCGCTGGGCTCGACCCTGTTCCTGCGCACCTCGTCCGGCTACCTGCTGACCCCGGCCGGCGAGGCGGCCTTCGAACTGGCCGAGAAGATGGAGTGCTCGGCCCTGGAGCTGCTGCGGCGGACCCGCGGGATGGACCACCGACTGTCCGGCGAGGTGCGGTTGTCCACCACCGACTCCCTGGCCGTCGACTTCGTGCTACCCGCCCTGGCCCGCCTGCACCTTGAACACCCGGATATCCGCGTGCTGCTCGACAGCGCTTCGGCCGTGGTCGACCTGCCCAAACGCGAGACCGACATCGCGATTCGCACCCTGCGGCCGGAAAATCCCGATTTGATCCTGAGAAAACTCGCCAGTTGGCCCATGGGCCTGTTCGCTTCCGCGGACTACCTGCGGCGTAACGGCGTGCCGGTGCCCGGCGAGCGTTTCCGCGGCCACGACCTGGTGATGTACGAACCCTATTGGCACAGCCAGCGCGAACTGACCCTGGGCGGCGAGCCGATCCGCGACGGCCGGGTGGTCATCGCGGTGAATTCCAACATGATGGTGCGCCAGGCCCTGGCGCGTGGCCTGGGGCTCTGCGAGCTGCCGCTGTACATGGGCGAGCGCGACGGACTGGTGCGGGTCTGGCCGCAGCGCGAGCGACGCCGGCCATACGAGGTGTGGATGGTTACCCACAAGGACCTGCGCCACACCGCGCGGGTCCGCGCGGTGATCGAGCGGCTGGTGGAGGCGTTCGCCGAAGCGCCGGCCTGAGCCTGCAACGCCGGCGCCGGGTTCCGGTCGAATGCGGCGGCGCGCCGCGGAATCGCGCATCATAGGCGCCATCAGATCGAGGAGATTTCCATGGCAATCCCAAGCATCCCGCGTTTGGCCGTACTGACGCTCGGACTGGCGCTCGCAGCGGCCGCCAGTGCCGCCGACGAGGCGCAACTGGTCGAGGCGATCAACGCCTACCGTGGCCAGGTGCAGTCCTGCGGCGGGCAGGCCAGCGGCGAACTGCCGCCGCTGGCCGCCGATCCGCGCCTGGCCTTGCCGGTGAATGCCGCCGGCGACCTGCAGCAGGCGATGGCGCAGGCCGCCTACCCGATGGTCAACGTGCAGTCGATCAGCCTTTCCGGGCCGCGCGATGCCGGCGCGGCGATGAAGGCGCTGCAGGAAAGCTTCTGCCGCGTGGTGCTCGACCCGCAATTCGTCGACGTCGGCGTCAGCCGCCAGGACCGCGACTGGCGCATCGTCCTCGCCCGGCCATTGCTGCGCGGCGGCATGGGCGATTGGCAGGCGGAAGGGCAGAAGCTCCTGGAACGGATCAACGCCGCCCGCGGGCAAGCCCGCCAGTGCGGTGGCAAGCCCTACGCAGCGGCCCAGCCGCTGGCCTGGAACGCCACCCTTGGCGGCGCCGCCGAAGCGCATTCGCGGGCGATGGCCAACGGCAACTTCTTCGACCACCTCGACCGCGACGGCCGCACCCCCGGCGACCGCGCCGAGCTGGCCGGCTACAGCGGCGGGCTGATTGGCGAAAACATCGCCGCCGGCCAGGACGGGGTGGACAAGGTGGTCGATGGCTGGCTGGCCAGCCCGGGCCACTGCGCCAACCTGATGAACCCCGGCTACCGCGAGCTGGGCGCGGCCTACGCCACCGATCCGAAGAGCGACGCAGGAATCTACTGGACGGCCATGTTCGGTTCGCCCTGAAGTCCTCCGCGCCCGGAGCTGACGAAGGGCTGGGCGCCTTCCGCAAACGAAAAACCCGGCGCCATGGCGCCGGGTTCCCTTTCAGCCTGTCCCGCCCTCAATGCGGCGCATTGAGAGTCAGGCGCATGTGCCGGTTGACATCCTTGTACAGCAGGTAGCGGAAGCGCCCCGGGCCGCCCGAATAGCAGGCCTGCGGGCAGAAGGCGCGCAGCCACATGAAGTCGCCGGCCTCCACCTCGACCCAGTCCTGGTTCAGGCGGTACACCGCCTTGCCTTCCAGCACGTACAGGCCGTGCTCCATCACGTGGGTCTCGGCGAAGGGGATCACGCCGCCCGGCTCGAAGTTGACGATGTTGACGTGCATGTCGTGGCGCATGTCGCTCATGTCGACGAAGCGGGTGGTGCTCCAGCGGCCTTCGGTGTCCGGCATCACCAGCGGCTGGATGTCCTGCTCGTTGGTGACGAAGGCTTCCGGCAGCGGTACGCCGTCGACCTTCTGGTAGTGCTTGCGGATCCAGTGGAAGCGGGTGTGCTGGCCGGTGGTATTGCGCACCTTGTAGTCGGCGCCCGGCGGAATGAAGGCGTAGCCGCCCGGCTGCATGGCGTGGACCTGGCCCTGCAGGGTCAGGCTCAGCTCGCCTTCGACGACGAACAGCACGGCCTCGGCGTTGGGATCCTGCTCCGGTTTGTCGCTGCCGCCGTTGGGCGCCAGTTCGACGATGTACTGCGAGAAGGTCTCGGCGAAGCCGGACAGCGGGCGGGCGATCACCCACATGCGCATGTTGTCCCAGAACGGCAGGTGGCTGGTGACGATATCGCGCATCACCCCCTTGGGAATCACGGCATAGGCTTCGGTGAACATCGCCCGGTCGGTGAGCAGCTCGGTCTGTGCCGGGTGCCCGCCGTGCGGCGCGTAGTAGCTGGACTTGGACATGGAGCGTTTCCTCGTTGTTGTCTTGCTGCCGGCGCACGCGCCGCCGGAGCGAAACGGGCGGGCGCGAGCCGTTGCTGACGGCAACGATATCCAGCGCCTGGCGCATGCACAAATTAAATGTTGGAATCCAGTATATTCATTTTTCGAATGCGGGCCGGCTCCGGGTATCTTCCGCCAGCACCCGCGACAGCACGCGCGCCAGCGCCTTCACCATCGGATCCGCCGCCGGCCGGTGCAGCAGCGCCACTTCGAACACGTCCACCGCCGGCAGCCCGGCGTTCTTCGGCAGCACCGCATGGCCTGCGCTCACCGCGCGCAGCGGCAGCAGGCCGATGCCCATGCCGTCGGCGATGGCCGATTGCAGGCCGCTGAGGCTGGAACTGGTGAAGCTGATGTGCCAGCGCCGGCCGACCGCTTCCAGGGCGGCGATCATCTCGTCGCGGTAGACCCCGCGCGGCGGGAAGGTGACGATGGGCAGCGGGTCGAGGTCGATGCAGGGGTTCCTGGCGCTGTCCACCCAGCATGTCTTTTCCGGCCAGCAGGCCAGTGCCTCGCGGCTGGCGCGTCGCTGCTTGAGCAGCACCAGGTCCAGTTCGCCGCGGTCGTAGCTGGCGCTGAGGTCGCGGCTCATGCCGCTGGTGACTTCCAGCTTGACCTGTGGATAACGCCGGTTGAAGGCCGCCAGTCGCTCGGTGGTACGGCCGGCGGCGAAGTCGTCCGGCACGCCGATGCGCACCGTCAGCGCCACCGTGGCGCCGGACAGGGCTTCGGCCAGTTCGTCGTTCAGCGCCAGCAGGCGACGGGCGTAGCCGAGCAGCGTATCGCCGGCGTCGGTCGGCAACACGTCGCGGTTGCCGCGCTCCAGCAGGCGGTGTCCGGCCATTTCCTCCAGGCGGCGAACCTTCTGGCTGACGGTCGACTGGATCGAGTGCAGGCGCGCGGCGGCAGTGGTGAAGCTGCCGCAGTCGGCCACCGTGACGATGGCGCGGAGCAGGTCGAGGTCGAACAGGCGGCTATTCGATTTTTCACTGTCGCTCATGGTCGTATCGCATTTTCGAATGTCGTCGCCGCTTTTAGCAGGCCGTGCCGTCAGCGGCAACCGCTCAGCGTCGACGCAGCGTGCCCAGCGGTCGACCAATGCGCTGGAAGCGGCGGGAAACCCGCCAGGCGGTCATGCATGCGCCAGGAACAGGACTGCGGAGCGCTACTCGGGCACCTCGACGTTGACCTGTAGCGCGTCGTGGCGCCAGTACTCCAGGTCGCAGTCGATCAGGCGGCCCGCCTGGTCGCGGTTGACCCGCACGATCTGTAGCGCCGGGCTACCCACCGAGACCCGCAGCGGCCCGGCGGCCTCCGCCGGGAGGATGGTCGGGACCATCTCGAAGCGCACCCGGCCGTAGCGGATGCCGTAGTGGTTGGCGTAGAGATCGGTCAGCGAGCGAGTCAGGTCGAAGCGCTCGATGCCGGGAAAGTAGGCGGGATTCAGGTAGTGCTCGACGTACAGCACCAGCCGCCCGTCGACCCGCCGCGCCCGGCGGATCTGGAACACCCGCGACAGCGCCGGCAGCTCCAGGCGCTGGCAGATGTCGACGCTGGCCGGGATCATCGCCGCGCCGAGCACCTCGGTCTCCGGCACCCGGCCCTGGTCGGCGACCATCGCGTGGAAGTGGCTGCGCACCAGCGGGTTGTACAGCAGCCGCTGCGGCGAGACGAACCAGCCGCGGCGTTCCTCGCGGTAGATCAGGCCCTGGTCCTCCAACTGGCCGAGCGCCTCGCGCAGGGTGATGCGGGTGGTCGAGAACAGCTCGCTCAACTGCCGTTCGCTGGGCAGCTTGCTGCCGCGCGCGAGCAGGCCGCGCTCGATCTGCTCGCGCAGGGACTGGTAGATCACCGTCAGGGGTCGGGACGGCTCGTCGCGCATATCGACGCTTCTCCGCTGGGGCTCCGGGGGGCTACAGGGTAATGCTTCCGGGCCGCCGGCGGTATAGCGCGGCGCGCCTTCTCAGCGCCATTGCAGCACCGGCCAGCCGGCCTCGCGGGCGTGCCCGAGCAGCGCCGGGTCGGGGTTCACCGTGTGCGGCCGGTCGACCCGCGAGAGCAGCGGCAGGTCGTTGCGCGAGTCGGAATAGAAGGTCGCGCCGGCCAGCGTCTCGCCCTCCTGGGCCAGCCAGGCGTCGAGGCGACGGACCTTGCCCTCGCGGTAGGTGAGGGTGCCGCGGGTGCGCCCGGTGTAGAGGCCGTCGCGCTCCTCGATGTCGATCGCCAGCACCTCGTCCACCCCCAGCCGGCGGCCGATGGCGCTGACCAGGAAGTGCGCCGAGGCGGAGATGATCAGCAGGCGGTCGCCGGCCTGGCGGTGGCGTTCCAGGCAGCGCACGGCGTCGGCGTGGATGCGCGGCGCAACGATCCGCGCGACGAAATCCTCGACGGCGCCGGCGATCTCCGCCGGGGTGCGGCCGGCGATGGGCGCCAGGCTGAAGTCCATGTAGTCCTCCATGGCCAGCCGGCCCTCGGCATAGAGTTCCATGAGGCGGCGTTCCTGGTGCAGGAAGGCGGTCTTCTCGACCCAGCCCAGTTCGGTCATGTAGCGCCCCCAGAGGGTCGCGCAGTCGCCGTCGATCAGGGTGTCGTCGAGGTCGAAGAGGGCAAGTGGCATAGGCGGTTCCTTGTTCGCTAGGGATTGGCCCGGCACGCCTGGCGCCGGGCGATGGTTCGGCGAGGTTTCAACGCGGCTTGCCGGCCGCCAGCAGCGGCCCGCCGGCATGCGCCTTCGGTTCGACGCGGCACGCGCCTGGCCGGCTGTTCCAGAACGGCACCAGCAGCAGGCTGGCGAGCAGCGCGGTGGCGGTGAACACGAAGAACACCGTGAGGGTGTCGAAGTAGCCCGGCAGCAGGCCGCCGAGGATCGCCCCGACCGAGCCGCAGCCGTTGACGAAGCCGGTGGCGGTGCCGGCCGCCTCGCTGGTGCCGAAGTCGATGGCGGCGGCGCCGCTGATCATCGAGTCCGGCCCGTAGAGGGTGACGCCCATCATGAACAGCAGGCCGACCACCAGGTACAGGCTGCCGCTCTGCATCGCCGGGACGAACAGCGCCAGGCTCAGGGTCAGCGCCGCCAGGCTGAGCACACAGGCCGGCATGCGGCGGGCGCCGAACAGCTTGTCCGAGGCCAGGCCGATGAGGATCGGCCCGGCCAGCCCGGCGACCTCGAAGGCCGAAGGCACGATGGCCGAGGCGACCTTGCCGATCTCCGGCATGCGTTCGTAGATGATCACCGGGCCCCAGAGCAGGATCGCGTAGCGCGCCGGCTTGAGCAGGAAGTAGGCGATGCCGAGGACCAGCACGTGGGGATTCCTGAGCGCCTTCAGCAGGGCGCCGGAATGGCTCGGCCGGGGCGCGTTGGCGGGGGGCGCGGCCTCGGCCTCCACGGGCGGCAGGCCGACGTCCTGCGGACGGTTGCGCTGGAGGAAGAAGAACAGCACGGCCACCGCCAGCACCACTCCCGCCGAGGACAGGAAGGCCATGCGCCAGTCATGCGTCAACCGGTAGGCGCACCAGCCGGCGAACGGCGTCGCCACCAGCCCGCCGAAGGCGTAGCAGGTACTCCACAGGCCGAGCACGCGGCCTCGCTCGTAGGTGGCGAAGAAGGCGCCGATGTTCTTGCACAGCCCCGACCAGCCGGTGGACTGCGCCAGGCCCTGGACCACCATGCAGGCGGCGAAGATCGGCAGGGTGGCGAAGGTACCCATCGCCAGCGCCGCCAGCGCCGAGGTGAGCAAACCGCCGAGCACCACCACGCGGGTGCCGAAGCGGTCGGCGAACACCCCCCACATGAACTGGCCCACGGCGTAGGCGGCCAGGTAGAGGGCATCGAGATCGGCCATGGCGCTCTTGTCGAGTTCGAAGGAGGGGTCTTCGGCGATGCCGAGCTTGGCCACCGAGAAGGCCTTGCGGGTGAAGTAGAAGGCGGCGTAGGCCAGCCAGGTGATGACGAAGATCTGGATGCGCCAGCGCTGGAGCGATTGCCAGCCACGGTGCAGGGTACCGTTGTGGTTGTTCATGTGGGTCCCTATGGGTCTAGACAGTGCGGGGAGGTTGTTCTTGTTGTGCTGCTGCAAAGCTGTCCGGATGCATGGTCTAGGCCAGATGCCTTTTCCATGGCTTTTTTCGTGCGCAAGGTTGGCTGTCGGCGCGCTCCTGCTCGGTCCTGCCGAGGCTGAGATGGATTGTGAAGGTGTGGCGGCGGTGCGTGGCGCCGATCCGGTCAGGCTGGGCCGGCTGGCGAAGGTCAATCTAGCACCGGGTATTTTTATGGTATAGACCAAAAATAGAGCGAAACCATTCGATTTTTTCGAGGGATTGCCCGGTATTGGTGCGTTTTCTTGTCCTGGTTGCACCTTTGGGCGGGACTTTTCCGCGTATTTTCAAGAAATTGGAATAGACCAGATTTTCGATGATGTGCCAGCGCCTCTGGCGCGTCGTGCGCCGCCGCTGGATGGCCGTGTGTCGCGGCGCTCGGCTAGACTGCGGGACCTCGCGCCGGATCGGACCGCCATGCTGAGAAACGTCACCGACCTAGACCTGCGTCTGTTGCGCATCTTCGCCTGCGTGGTGAAGTGCGGCGGTTTCACCGCGGCCCAGGCCGAGCTGAACATGAGCCAGTCGAACATCAGCATGCACATCGCCAGCCTGGAGAAGCGCCTCGGCTACCGGCTCTGCGAGCGCGGCAAGGGCGGCTTCCGACTGACCGCCAAGGGCCGCCGGGTGCTGGAGGCTTCGCGAACGATGTTCGACGCCATCGGCCTGTTTCGCGACCAGGCGCAGGCGTTGTCCGGACGTTTGGTCGGGGAACTGTACCTGGGCCTGGCGGACAATCTCGCGACCTTGCCCCAGGCCCGTTTCGGCGATGCGCTGGCGCGCTTCCAGCGGCGCGACCAGGATGTCCAGCTGAACCTTTTCGTCAATTCGCCCACCGAGCTGGAACTGGCGGTGATCGAAGGCGAGCTGGACCTGGCGATTTCCTATTTCAGCCGTTCGCGGCCGAGCCTCGAATACCGCCCGCTGTATCGCGAAGAGATTGGCGTGTTCTGTGGCGATCGCCATCCGCTGTTCGCCGAGGCGCAGCCGACCCTGGAGCGGATCGCCGCCTGCGACTGGGTGATGCACGGCTTCCTGCCGGAAAACCTGGTCCTGCCGCTACGCCCGTCGCGCAGCCGCGCCACCGCCTACCACATGGAAGCGGTCGCCCATGCCGTGCTGGCCGGCACCCACCTGGGCTACCTGCCGACCCATTACGCCGAAGCCTGGATCGAGCGCGGGCGGATGCGCGCGCTGTTGCCGGAGCGGCTGAGCTACCCGGTGGAGCACAGCATGATCGTCTATGCCGGACGCCCCCTCAGCGAAGCCGCCCGCGCCTTCATCGACGACCTGCTGCAGGTCCACGGCCTGGCGTCCTGAGCGCTCAGGCGAGAGTCCCGGCCACCGCTTGGCGGTAGATGCGCGCATAATCCCGGGCATCGAGCGGCAGGGCGTTGGTCGCCGAGGAGGACAGGTCGGCCAGCGCCTGCTCGCCCACCCATTGCGCGTCCTCGCCGTCCAGGCCGAGGGCGGCGAGGTTCGCCGGGATGCCGATGCGCGCGCGCAGTTCGAGGATCCACGCCAGCAGGCCGTCGAAGCTCGCTTCGTCGAGTTCCAGGTAGCGCGCCAGGCGCGCGGCGTCGGCTTCTATCGCCGGGCGGTTGGCCAGCAGAACGTAGGGCAGCAGCACGGCGTTCAGCAGGCCGTGGTGCAGGTGATGGCGAGCGCCCAGCGGGTGGGCCAGGGCGTGGACCCCGCCAAGCCCCTTCTGGAATGCCACTGCGGCGCTGGCCGAGGCTACCAGCATGCCTTCCCGGGCGGCGAGGTCGTTGCCGTCGCGCACGGCGTTTTCCAGGTGCTGCCTGACCAGGCGCACGCCTTCCAGGGCGATGCCCGCCGACATCGGATGGTAGAGCGGCGAGAACAGCGCCTCCAGGTGATGGGTGAGGGCGTCCATGCCGGTGGCGGCGCTCAGCGCCGGCGGCAACCCGCGGGTCAGGCGCGGGTCGAGGAATACGCAGGCGGCCAGCAGCTCGCGGTGGCCGACGACCCGCTTGATGCCCAGTTGCGTGTCGGTCAGCACCGCCTCGCGTCCCAGTTCCGAGCCGGTGCCGGCGGTCGTGGGCAGCGCCAGCAGCGGCGGCAGGCCGAGCAGCGGGTAGTCGGCGAGGGTCGGATAGCTGCGCAGCGTCTGCGTCCATTCGAAGCGTTCGAGGCCGTGCGGATCGCGGCTGAGCAGGGCGATTCCCTTGGCCGCGTCGAGGGCGCTGCCGCCGCCGAGGGCGATCAGCGCGTCATGCCCGCCGGCCTCGAAGCGCCTGGCGCCGCCCTGGACTTCAGCGAGGCTGGGGTTGCTCGACAGTTCGTGGAACAGGTCATGGTCGATGCCGGCGCGTTCCAGGCACTCGCGCACCAGGCGCAGGGGCTCCAGGGCGAGCATGCCGGGATCGGTGACCAGCAGGGGCCGGCGCGCGCCCGCCAGCGCGCAACGCCTCGGCAGTTGTTCCAGGGCGCCGACGCCGCAGAGGATATCGGTGGGGTAGTTCCAGTAATGCAGGTCGCTCATGGCGATGCTCCGTGAAAGCAGGATGAGCCGGGCCCCGCCGGGCGCGAAGCCAGCGTGCGAGAACAACCGGAGGAGGCGCCGGAACGGCCGGCGCGTGCGGGTCAGTCCGCCGGCGGAGCGGCGAAGCTGAGGCTGGTGGCGATGCGCCGATGCGGCTTGGCGATGACCATGTAGAGCAGACCGAACGCGGCCAGCGCGGAGAACACCACGACCACCGCCCAGACCTGGAACCAGGGCGCGTCGGGCGGGGCGAGGCTGGCCCGCGGCCAGGCGACGTTGAGCGCCTCGAACGACAGCCAGGCGACTGCCAGGACGTTCACCGCCAGCCCCGCGCGTCCCAGGCGCAAGGCGCCCTTGTCCGGGTCCCAGCGGCCGACGAGGCGGGCCCAGAGGGCGCAGGCGGTGACGATCAGGAAGACCACGAAGAAACCGCCGCTGCCGAACGCGATCAGCGTGCCGACCGCCGTGGCGTTCAGCCCCAGGGCCAGGCCGAGGCTGGCCAGCAGCGTGCTGCAGACCATCGCCGCCATCGGCACCTTGCGCCGGTCGACCCGGCGTAGCAGGGCGGAGCCGGGCAGGATGGCGTCGCGCGCCATGCCGAAGATCGCCCGGCCGATGTAGGTCTGCACCGACACCACGCAGGCGACGAAGGCGATCAGCACCACTGCGACGAAGGGCCGTTCGGCCCAGGCGCCGAAGGCGTCCACCACCGCCGGGGTGACCGGGTCGACCACCTGGCCGCTGATCACCGCGCCGATGTCCTGGTAGGACAGGGTCACGGCGAAGGCGGTGAGCATCACGGTGAATCCCACCACCAGCATCGAGCGCAGGATCGCCCGGGGAGTGGAGACGCGGGCATCGGTGGTTTCCTCGGAAATCTGCGAGCAGGCGTCGAAGCCGAGGAAAGCCCAGCCGCCCACCGCCAGCGCGGTCAGCACGCCGTCCAGGTAGGCGCCGTCCGCACCGCCTGTGCCGCCCGGGCCGCTGAACAGCAGGTCGAGCGGATGGTTGCGGAAGAACAGCAGCAACAGCACGCCGATGCCGATGGAGGCGATGGCCTCGGCGACGATCCCAGCATTGACGAAGTACTTCAGCGGGTTGATCCCCAGCAGGTTCACCGCCAGGCCCAGCGCCAGCAGCAGCGCGCCGCAGAGCACCTGGCCGTTGGCCGACGGCGGCGCGCCGGTCGCCAGCAGGCCGAGCCAGAAGCCGCCGAGGTAGGCCACGGTGGTCAGCGAGGCCAGCGCCGAAGCCAGGTAGAGGAAGCCGGTGAACCAGGCCAGGCGGTCGCCCACCAGGCGCCGCACCCACTGGTAGCAGCCGCCGGCCAGCGGAAACTGCGAGGACAGCTCGGCGTAGACCAGCGCCACGCCGAACTGCAGCAGCAGGCACAGCGGCACCACCCAGACCCAGGAGGGGCCCATGCTCATGGCGCCGAGGGACATCACCGAGTAGATGCCCACCACCGGCGAGATGGTGGCGAAGCCGACGGAAAAGGACGACCACAGGCTCAGCCCGCGCTCCAATTCCTGGCGATAGCCGTGGGCCGCCAGCAGGCGTTCGTCGCGGGAGGTATCGCGGAGATCAGTCATGGCGGTCTCCGGGCGAGCGCTGCGGGGAAGGGGAAAGGCGGATGCCACCGATGCGATGGGTGAGCATGGAGAGTCCTCGTCGGCTATTGGAATTGTTATGGCCGCTTCCGGGACGAGCGAAAGCGTGGCAGACGCAGGTTAGGCGGATTACCTATCAGGATGAATTCATATTCGATTGGGCTGGCATCAGGAAAACCTGATGTATGGCCAGGCCCCGAGAAGGCCGGCTCCTGCGAAGGGAGCCGGCCGGTCGCGGCAGTTACTTCAGGTCCTCGCGCGGCGGTTTGCCGGGCTGGCTGGCGTAGTCCGGCAGGGCGCTGATCGCCTGTTCCTGGTCGGGGATGCTGGATGGGTCGAGGTCGCCGCCGACGTTGCGCGGGTCGGTGGGGATCGCCGAGGGAATCACCACGGTGCGCTCGGCCAGCGGCCAGCCGAGGATGGTCTCCAGGCGCCCGCCTTCCTCCTCGGGGCCGGTGATGGCGTCCAGGCGCAGCGGCAGCGGATGGCCGATCAGCCGTTCGACCTCGCCTGCCGCCTCCGGCGCGGCCAGGGTCAGGCCGGTGCGGTAGAAGCCCGGCAGGCTCGAGCGCGGCACATAGACCCGCAGCAGGGCACCGTTGCGGATCCGGCCGCGCGCGTCGGGTTCCTGGTCCTGGGCGTAGCCGTAGGCCAGCGCCGGATCGCCGGCGATATAGAAACCGCGCCAGATCGCGTCGAGGTCCTGGCTGCGCGCGCGCACCCCGCCGAAGACGATGCTTTGCGCCGCTTCGAGGAAGGTGCCGTGGTAGCCGACGAACACATAGCCGCGCTCCTCCAGTTGGCGGTGCGCCTGGAGCAGCCGCTCCACCGTCCAGTTCTGCGTGCCGCGGGTGCTGAAGCTGACGTCGCCGCCGTCGCCGAGGAACTCCGCGCCAGTGGGATAGTTGCGTTCCAGCAGGGCGTCGCCGCTGTCCGCCGGGCCCGCGCATTCACCGCCGGCGACCGGGCAGGTCAGGCTCACCACGTCGGCGCTGGCCGCGCCGGCCTCGTCGTTGCCGGTGCCCTGCCGGACGAAGCGCTCGCTCTCGGCGGCGGCCAGGGTCAGGGCCAGACGGGCCTGCTCCGGCTGCTCGCGGATCGCTTCGCCCAGGTCGCCGCCGCTGCCGGGGCTGGCCAGGGCGTTGCGGATCACCTGGTCGACCTGGTTCCACGACAGCCGCGCCGCCAGGTAGAGGGCGACCAGCCGCTGCACCGGATAGCCGCACTGCTCCAGTTGTTCCCAGCCGCGCGGCTGGCGATGACGGGTGAAAGTCTCCAGCGGCAGGTGGCAAGCCTGGTGCGCGGTCAGCGCGGCCAGGCTGCCGCCCTCGGGGAAGTGCAGGCGATGACTGATGACCGTGGGCTTGATGTCCAGGTCATGCTTCGCCGGGTTGCCGGCGAGCACCCGGTAGATCTTGCCTTCCCAGGTATCGTCGAGGTTGCAGCGTTGCTGGGCGAGGTAGTTGTAGACCCCGTCCAGCGGGTCGAGCAGGCACAACACCTTGCCGCTGGCCCATTCGCTCCAGCGCTTTTCCCGGCGCGGCTGGGTCTGGGCCATGACCACGCTGACCCCGGCATGGCTGATGGCGAGCGTCGGCTGCATCTCGTTGCTCTCGTGCGCCCTGACGAAGAAGGTGGCATCGCGCGCCAGCTTCGCCAGCAACTCGTCGCCCATCTCGATGGTGTAGATCGGCGACATGTGGCTGAGCTGGTTGCCGGCGTTCAGTTCGTGGATGAACACCTTGATGTTCGAGGGCTTCTCGTGGCCGATCGGTACCAGCCAGTTCAGCGACCAACTGCCGCGCGCCTGGCGCGTGTAGCTGTAGCGCACCGGCTTGTTCGGCTCGACGCCGCCTTCGAGGCGGATGGTCAGGCCGTCGCTGGTGATGCTGAGGGCGTTGTCGATGGCCAGCTTGAGCGCGTCGTTGCCGCCCTCCAGGACCATGGAGTAGTGCAGCACGCCCTGGCCGTTGGTGTCGGCGATGGCCAGGTCGACGCTCATGCGGCTGGAACGCACGCCGTCCTTGAGGTCGAGCACGCAGGCCTTGGCGCATTCGTTCCAGAGGTCGAAGGCTTCCTCGGCGGCGGACGCGGACAAGCCGCTGGCGAGCAGGCCGAGGCTGGCGACCAGGGGGATCCAATGGGGTGTCAGGTGCATCGCGATGGCTCCTGTGATGGGTGAAGGATGAGGCTGATCGAGCGGTTGGTTTTTCTTGTCGGGCGAGCCGGCGGAGAGCGGCGGGGCGTCTAGGGTGCGGGATGCGGGGAGGCTGGCGGGGAGCGGAAGAGGGCTTTTATGGGATTTATGAACTGGATTGCAGAGTGGTGAATGTGCGAACGGGAGGCTTGCCGATCGGAGGATACATGCAGGGCGTCCATCTCGGCCTGGTGGTGGCAGCCCGGCCTGTCAGTCAGGCGCCTGACAACCCAGGGTGACGACCAGTTCGCGGCCGCTCGCCATGCCGGCGTCCGCCGCCAGGGTCAGCGTGCGCGGCGTGTCCTGGCGACTATCGAGCAGCCCCTCTTGAAGCACGGGGCTGTCGGCGCTGGCGCCCCTGGCCAGCAGCCGATATCGCACCAGCGCCGAGGTACAGCCGCATTCGCCGGTGGAGCGCCGGGCCTCAAGGGTGAGTGGCAGGTGCAACTGGCCCTCCGCCGTGTGCGGTGCACCGAGCCGGGCGGTGAGGCAGGCGGAGAGGGCATTGTCGAGCGTCGCCGCGTCGGCGAATGGGGCGGCCAGGCAGAGGCTGCCGAGGAGCAGGGCTTTGGCGTCCATGTCGGGGTTCCGCTGGGGATGGAAAGGGCATCATGGCTGAGGTGGCTTTATTCGTCGAACGATGGCTGGCCCTGCCGGTATATCGGCCAGGACTTCATGCGCTGCGGAAACGGCCTGACCAGGTGCAGCGGCTTGCAACCAAAAACGCTGGGCTCGCAATCAGCGTGGTTTTGTCCGGAAGCTCGCGAAGGGGCGGCATGGATGAATTTTGAAAGTGGGAGTTCGTTAATGGACTGAAGGTATGCGGCTTCCGTGACTGGCCGGGGTAGATGAGGTGTGCGTTCAGGAAATGACCGTTTGATGGACACATGCGCAAATGAGTCAGCTCTATTGAAGGAAATCGATGACGCTCATGGTCGTGTGGAGGGATTGTAGTTGATTGGCGTGTGTGCCAGGTGCATTGGCGTTGATTTTAGAAGTTGGATTCCAGTGGGCACATATTCCAGCAAGAATACCTCTGTATATTTTCTCAAGCTCAAATCGAGGTAAAAACTATGGCTGATGCACCACCGCCACTGATTGTTAGATACTCAAGTCGCCCCGGGAAACCTGGCGGAGTTAGCATAGACGTATCACGAGACAGGCAGGACATACTAAGCAACTATCCGTTCGGTAACCCTTTCCGTGGTTTTACTCTGGCCATGGAGGCTGACTTCAAAAAGAGGAAAGAGAGTCTGGAAGCCGACGTTCAGGCAGAGTTGGATACGGAAGCTGCCAAGTATCCGGCACTACCTGCCAGCTTCACACCTGAGCAGTGGCTGGAAAGATCAACCGTAGTTGTCACCGGGCTGCTAAATCGAAAGCGCCCTGAACTAGATAACGAATTGGATGTGGTTCAGAACTCGGCTAGTCTGGATAAGCTGCAAGCAAGCTACAACACAATCATCCTGAATGATCAGATCAATAGTCTTCAAGAGCGCTTGAACAAGCTCAATGCTGAAACCGACCGCCGCCGGGCGGAGGCAGAAGCCCAGCGTCAGGCAGAAGCGGACGCCAAACGCAAAGCGGAAGAAGCGGCACGCCTGGAAGCCCAGCAGGTCACTCAACAGCTCGGTGCCGACTTCAACGCGATCACCACTCCGACCGCCACCAAGGTCCAGCAACGTGTGAAAGCAGTGGATGCTAGTCTGTCTCAGGTTTCCACCCAGGTCAGTGGTGCAGTCGCCTCGGCAACCCAGGCGGTGCAGGTCAAGACAGCGCAAGCCCAGCAACAAGCCAACAGCCAGATTTCGTCCAGCCAGAACCTGATCAGCGCGGCATTTCGGAATCAGATTGCCTTGGCAGCACAGGCCAGTGGAGAAGCCCAGGTCACGGCTTTCAACACCAAAGTCAAGCAGATCGTCAACGAAGCCACGGCGTTTTCGACAGCACGAAAACAAGCGCTGGCTCAGTTTGCTGCCAATGCGGCCGCCGAGGTCGAAACCGAGGTCAACAGGCTAACCGCCCAGGTCAAGGCCAGCCCCACCAAGGCGGCTTCGCAAGCTGCACAAGCAACCCTTCGACAATTCACTGAAAGCACCTATGCCAAGGTGAACACCTTTGCCCTGCAGACCGAAGCAGCGCTGCAGGCCAAAGCCAAGGAGGTTTCGGCAGCGGTAGCCGAGGCACAGCGTGCGGCGACCAACGATTTGCAAAAAACAGCCGATGTAGTACCAGGTCAGATCATTCAGGCTGCGAACACCTTGGCGATGCCGGCCACCTCTACGCCGCTGGTTTCGGTGGCCGGGTTTGGTAGTGCGGCAGTGGAGACGGCTCGCCTGGCGGCTTCCCTAACGAATGCTGTCAATCGCTTGATTCAGATTGCTGGTAGTGGACCTGGCGCATACGTGGCCACCTTCGCGGTGCTATCGCTCTACTCCGACCAGGCTGGTAAAGACAGTGACAAGGTTCCTGCCGGCGTTCGCAATGCATTGGCACTGGAGGCGTCCGCTCTGGGGCTTCCTGGCACGGCTGATTTGCAAAGCGTCGCCAAGGCAGGTGGCACGGTTGATATGCCGGTACGACTCACGAGTGCTGCACAAGAGAGCCCGAGTGGTAAATCGCAGATTGCCGCGATGTTGACCAACGGTGCAACTGTCCCCAAGGGCGTGCCTGTTCGCGCCGCGACCCTCAATACTGCGACAGGCCGGTATGAGGTGACGGTTCCCGCAAAGTCCACCGTGCCGAATACACCCCCGCTGATCTTGACCTGGACCCCTGCTACCCCTCCAGGAAGCCAGAACCCCTCAAGCAACACTCCGGTCGTACCGCAGCCGGTTCCGGTGTATGAGGGAGCAACGATCACCCCAGTGCAGGCCGAACCGGAGTCCTATCCGGAAGTGCCGTTAGATCTGGACGATCTGATCGTGATTTTCCCGGCGGGCTCGGACGTTCCTCCGCTCTATCTGGTCTTTTCCAAGCCGCCGGTTAAGCCGCTGGAAGTGGACATTTATGGTAATTTTGCAGGAAGACCTCGTGATGGAAACCATCTTGACCATATGCCGGCTCAAGGTGCGTTGGCGACGAGTTTGAGAGCTATTTATCCAGACATCCCCTATGGAGAAATTCGCAAATTAATGAAGAAAGGGGGGAGTGTTGCCATACCAGCTAGAGTGCATCAGAGGTTCAGTGAAACCTACGGAGGACGTAACACCAAAGAAAAGCAACAGAAGGATGCCTCCGACTTGCGTGCAGCAGTCGATAGCAATTTCGATGCCGTCAAGAAAGGATTGCTAGAGGAGGGGTTCTCCGAAGATGATATTGAGAGGGCGCGCGCAGAACTACACATGGTGAACAAAGAACAGGGGTGGTACTGATGGAGAAGAAGCTGATCGTTAAACTAATTGATAGCATCGGAAAATCCCATGAGGAGATTGTTGGTGCTGGATTGGTTAAGTCTGGAAAACTGGAGAGCCCCTACGAACATTCTGAACACCTAACGCTCTCTCCAGAAAAAGGACTTGAACTAAACTTCCGAGCAGAAAACAAGATTCTTGAGAAGATTCATATTTCATTAATTGACACTGTGGAGGGTTCTGCTGCTTACTCAGGGGAACTGCCTGAACCTCTAGTTAGAAAAATGAGTAAAGAGCAAGTTCGTTCAGTGATGGGGAAACCATTTGAGACGAGAGAGTCTTTCAGAGTTCCTGTGATTGGAATTCTTGGCGGCTGGGACTACTTTATGCACCCCCAGAAAGCCAATTTACGTATTGGGTTCACATACACATCTGACTCGAATGTGTGCAATTTAACTTTCGCTCTTCTTGGTTCTAAATAGATAATTATTAATTTAGCATGAGGCTTCAATGAAGCCTCATGCTTTTGTATAGATATCATCCCAGTTGTCGCGCAAGCCTTTGGTAATATAGAAAGCGGAAACAAGGGCTTCTAGGCCTGAACGTCAGTCGCAAAGAGCGTGAACCCGCGGTGATGGATTGCAAGCCCGGCGCATGGATTGCATGCTCGCTCGCAATTAATCTGAGCCCAGCCTATCCGTCAGTCGCAGATAATTCTGGTTGGCCGCGATGGATTACAGGCCGGTGCTGATTGCAGGCCACTACAAAGTAGTTATGTAAAAGCAGGTCACTCCGCTGTTTCAAGCCCTGACTCCTTTCAGGGCGTATGACGGGGTCAGGCCCGGATCAGCGGGCGTGGACTGTCGAGGAGGTGGGGGCAGTCGGAGAGGGGGATCCAGGTCTTGCCTTGCCAGTGCAGGGTGTCGATCTCGGCGGTTTTCCAGTGCAGCACGGCGCGCTGGGGCGTGGCGTTGGGGTGGGACTGGCTGCGCAGGCGTGGCAGCACCGAGCCGCTGACCCAACGGCGCAAACCCCGTGCCGCGCCAGGCACTGCGAGCCAGAGCAGAGCGTAGAGCCCGGACTCGCTGACCAGGCAGTCCTGGCGTGGCCCGTGGCGTTCGTCATGGAGCCAGGCGAGCCGCCACTGGTCGGCATCCAGGTGCCGTTCCAGCGTATGGCAGAGGGTGAACAAGCGCTCGCGCTGTTCCGCCGTCGCCAGCGGCCACGGCGCCTCGTCACACAACGCCGCCGGCGCCCGACCGCCCAGGTAACGGCCCAGCAGCCGTACCAGGTCGGAGAGCACGAACCAGCCTTCCTCATCCAGCAGCACGGCGTGCAGGACCCGATGGTGGTGGGTGAAACGGCTGGGGTGGAGGAGGGCGTCAGACATGACGCACCTCCGGGGAGGTGGTGTTGGTGTCGTGCCGCGAGGGGATGAATGTAGTGGTCAACCCATCCCGGACAGTGGGTTGAGTTTTTCTTCGGCCACCGCAGGTGGTAACCCGTCGTTGAATTGATGCGGCCTGATCCAGTTGTAGCGGTGCATCAAGTAATGACTGATGTCCCGTTGGGCCTCCTGCGCCGTCAGGTAACCCGTTGACGGGACCCACTCCGACTTCAGACTGCGGAACAGGCGCTCCATCGGCGAGTTATCCCAGCAATTCCCTCGGCGACTCATGCTCTGCTGCATCCGATAGCGCCAGAGCCGTTGCCGAAACAGGCGGCTGGCGTACTGGCTGCCCTGGTCTGAATGGAACAGCACCTGCTGTGGCTTGCCGCGCTGTTCGTAGGCCATGTCCAGGGCCTTGATCACCAGTTCGGCATCCGGCTTGGCCGAGAACGCCCAGCCGATCACCCGCCGGGTATGCAGATCCAGCACCGCGGCCAGGTAGTGCCAACGGCCTTGCGCCCAGACGTAGGTGATGTCGCCACACCACACCTGATTGGGATGCTCGGTCGCGAATTCGCGGTTCAGCCGATTCGGGATATCCGGCCGCTCAACCGTGGCCTGTTTGTAGGCGTGCGAGCCCGGTTGCTTGCTGACCAGGCCCAGCTCACGCATCAACCGACGCACTCGGAAACGGCCGATGGTCACGCCCTCTTCGCGCAGCATGCCCAGAATGCTGCGGCTGCCGGCCGAGCCCCGACTCTGGCTGAACAACTGGTTGACTTGGCTGCGTAGCGCCACGCGGCGAGCATCGACACGCCGCCGTCGAAGACGGTGGACGTAGTAGCAAGACCGCGCCACATCGAAAGCTGAACAGACCACTTCCACCGACTCCTGCTCACTCAACTGGTCTATCAGCGCGTACGATCGAGTTCGTCCGACATCAAGAGAGCGGTAGCCTTTTTTAATATCGCTTTCTCCCGCTCCAATCGGTTGATCCGGGCTTCCAGCTCCTGGATCTTTTGCTGCTCAGGCGTCAACGCCTTGCTCTTCGGGGTCACACCCTGGCGCTCCGCCTCGAGCTGCTTCACCCAACGGCGCAAGGCCGAATCCACCACCCCCAGCGAACGGCAGGCGTCGATATGGCTGTAGCCTTGGTCCAACACCAGGGCCGCGGCCTCTCGTTTGAACTCGGCGGAAAACGTACGTCGTTGCTTGCTCATCAGACACCTCTCTCACGGCGAGGATTCTCGCCTAAATCGGTGTCCGGGATCAGTAGACCACTACAGAATAGGGTGGGTTGAAAAACGAATGGCATACGCATTTCCTCAATGGAATACACCGCTACTTTCGGGAGCGGTTTGCCGCTGGGTGGTATGCGTTCTTAGCGCCGAAGAGTGATTATGGAGTGCACCGATAGCGGTCAACGGTAGGGCGAATAACTGCAAAGCAGTTATCCGCCGATTCTCTGAAGCCATTGCTTGTACATCGGTTTGACGAAGTTCCTTCAATCCCCCGATGCTCGGGCGTTACAGGAAAATCCTGTGTAGCTGCGGATAACGCTTCGCGTTATTCGCCCTACCTCTTCCAGAGAAACATCCGACGCTCCGGTCCGCCCCATAAGGAGGTCGAGCGGAATCGTCGTGTAGGAGGCCGAATGCAGGGGCAAGCGCTTTGGTTACTTTCTCGGGGCCGGCCATCCTGCGAGGCCGAGAAAAAGACTTGGTAGCCGGGGTAGAGCGAGTAACGGCACAGCCGTTATCCGCCAGCAGACTCAAACCCGCTCCGCCGCTCGGACCTCCAAGGAAGGATCACCGGCCCAATCCTCGGGATAAAGCCCTTCAGCCACGGCCCGGTGGAAGGTGGAGAAGGGCCAATCCTTGACCGCCGTAACCAGCCCGTGTTTCACAGGGTTGAGATGGATGTAGTCGAAATGGCGCCGGTAGTCCGTGTCATTGCGAATCAGGTGTTCCCAGTAGCGCTGTTGCCAGATGGCGCGTTGTCCTCGCCGCCGTTGCGCGAGGGTACGTGATTCGTGGCAGGGGATGCGTCGGGCGAAGCCGGACTTGATGACCTTCCAGCGGGTGGCGAAATCGGCGTCGTCGGGCGGCAGGGTCCAGAGGCAATGCATGTGCTCCGGCAGCACGACCCAGGCATCGATGCGGAAGGGGTGCCGGCGCCTGGTCTGGGCGATCACGCGGCGGAGCAGGTCGATTTCGCGGGTCAGCAGGTTGGAGCGGCGGTCATGCAGGGTGACTGTGAAGAAATAGGTGCCGCCGGGGACCCAGGTGCGTCGGTAGCTTGGCATTGGGGATCGTCCGTGTATCCAGAAGGATTTCGGAGCGTACCGTGGCCAGCCGGCGGATAACGCTGCGCGTTATTCGCCCTACGGAGATTTCAGATTGAGCGAATGGTTGGGCATGTTTTTATTTCTTGTTTTCTAGGGCTGTTTGACAGTCCTCAAATAGTCTGTCGATGGTGTCTTGGGGATAGTGAGCTTGGCACATATCTTCTATTTGATTTGGTGAATTAACTTGCTGAACACCTTGGGTTGTTATTTCTCTTTAATGAAGAACCCCGCACAAGGCGGGGCTCTTTATCTCTACCACTGTCCCGAAATCCCTTTCCGGCGACAGCGTCTAACGGTCTTGACCTAAATCGAGAATCTCAATCCCAGCTCAGTGCTCCGCCCGTCTGGTACTCGATAACCCGCGTCTCGAAGAAGTTCTTCTCCTTCTTCAGGTCCATGATCTCCGACATCCACGGGAACGGGTTGGTGGTCCCCGGATACTCTTCCTTCAGGCCGATCTGGGTCAGGCGCCGGTTGGCGATGAACTTCAGGTAGTCCTCCATCATCGCCGCGTTCATCCCCAGCACCCCGCGCGGCATGGTGTCGCGCGCGTATTCGATCTCCAGCTGGGTGCCCTGGAGGATCATCTGGGTCGCCTCGTCCTTCATCTGGGCGTCCCACAGGTGCGGGTTCTCGATCTTGATCTGGTTGATCACGTCGATACCGAAGTTCAGGTGCATCGACTCGTCGCGGAGGATGTACTGGAACTGCTCGGCGGTGCCGGTCATCTTGTTGCGGCGGCCCATGGAGAGGATCTGGGTGAAGCCGCAGTAGAAGAAGATGCCTTCCAGCACGCAGTAGTAGGCGATCAGGTTGCGCAGGAACTGGCGGTCGGTTTCCGGGGTGCCGGTCTGGAACATCGGGTCGGAGATCGAGCGGGTGTACTTCAGGCCCCAGGAGGCCTTCTTCGCCACGCTGGGGATCTCGTGGTACATGTTGAAGATCTCGCCCTCGTCCATGCCCAGCGACTCGATGCAGTACTGGTAGGCGTGGGTGTGGATCGCCTCTTCGAAGGCCTGGCGCAGGATGTACTGGCGGCACTCGGGGTTGGTGATCAGGCGGTACACGGCCAGCACCAGGTTGTTGGCGACCAGGGAGTCGGCGGTGGAGAAGAAGCCGAGGTTGCGCATGACGATGCGCCGCTCGTCCTCGCTGAGGCCGTCCTTGCTCTTCCACAGGGCGATGTCGGCGTTCATGTTGACTTCCTGCGGCATCCAGTGGTTGGCGCAACCATCCAGATACTTCTGCCAGGCCCAGTCGTACTTGAAGGGAACGAGCTGGTTGAGGTCGGCGCGGGCGTTGATCATCTGCTTGTCGCCGACCTGCACGCGCGCGGCGGAGCCTTCGAGATCGTCCAGGCCTTCCTGGATGTCGAGGTCGTTCAGGGCCTTCTTGGCGCGGGCGACGGCGTCGGAGTCGTCGGCGGAAACGGCGCGCGCTTCTTCCACCGAGCCGGCGGCTTCGTCGTCCAGCTTGTCATGGCCCTGGGCAACGGCCTGGGCGGCGGCGGGCGCGGCCTTGGCTTCGGTCGGGTCTTCTTTGTCGAATTCGTCCCAGCTCAGCATCTTGCTCTCTCCTGGTCTGGCGGCCGTCTCGGCGGCCTGGATATGGGGCGTGAGGTGCACGCGAAAGCGGTGGTCCGGCACGGTCTGGCCGGGCCGTTCTTCTCCCCCGGAGGGAAGAAGGGGATTGTTCCTGGCCCTGGCGAGGGGCCTTGCGCTGCCAGCGTGGCGCTGGACGAGCGACCGTCAGGCGCCGGGCAAGCCGGACTCACGGGAGGAGTCCGGCTTGCCCGGCCACGACACGGACGCCGTTCAGCGACGCGCGATCACTGGCAGGCTTCGCAGTCGGGGTTGTCGATGCTGCATGCCTGCGGCACCGGCGCCGGCTTCGGCTCGGCGGCCGGGGCGGCTTGCAGGCCGTCGTTGCCACCGGCCGACACGGCGTTGAGCTTGCCGGTGTTGATGGTGGACTTCTCGGTGCTGGTGGCGGCCAGGGCACGGAGGTAGTAGGTGGTCTTCAGGCCGCGGAACCAGGCCATGCGGTAGGTCACGTCGAGCTTCTTGCCCGAGGCGCCGGCGATGTACAGGTTCAGCGACTGGGCCTGGTCGATCCACTTCTGGCGACGGCTGGCGGCTTCGACGATCCAGCGGGTCTCGACTTCGAACGCGGTGGCGTAGAGGTCCTTGAGGTCCTGCGGGATGCGCTCGATCTGCTGCACGGAACCGTCGTAGTACTTCAGGTCGTTGACCATGACCGGGTCCCACAGGCCGCGGGCCTTGAGGTCGCGCACCAGGTAGGGGTTGATCACGGTGAACTCGCCGGAGAGGTTCGACTTCACGTACAGGTTCTGGTAGGTCGGCTCGATCGACTGCGAGACGCCGGTGATGTTGGCGATGGTCGCGGTCGGCGCGATGGCCATGATGTTCGAGTTGCGGATGCCTTTCTGTACGCGCTCGCGCAGCGGCGCCCAGTCGAGGGTTTCCGACAGGTCGACTTCGATGTACTTGGCGCCGCGCTCTTCGATCAGCTTCTTCTCCGAGTCGATCGGCAGGATGCCTTGCGACCACAGCGAGCCCTGGAAGGTCTGGTAGGCGCCGCGCTCGTCGGCCAGGTCGCAGGAAGCCTGGATCGCGTAGTAGCTGATGGCTTCCATGGACTGGTCGGCGAAGGCGATGGCCGCGTCCGAACCGTAGGGGATGTGCTGCAGGTACAGGGCGTCCTGGAAGCCCATGATGCCCAGGCCGACCGGACGGTGCTTGAAGTTAGAGTTCTGCGCCTGCGGGACCGAGTAGTAGTTGATGTCGATGACGTTATCGAGCATGCGTACCGCGGTCTTGACGGTCTTCTCCAGCTTGGCGGTGTCCAGCTTGCCGTCGACGATGTGGTTGACCAGGTTGATCGAGCCCAGGTTGCAGACGGCGATCTCGTCCTTGTTGGTGTTCAGGGTGATCTCGGTGCAGAGGTTCGAGCTGTGCACCACGCCCACGTGCTGCTGCGGGCTGCGCAGGTTGCACGGGTCCTTGAAGGTCAGCCACGGGTGGCCGGTCTCGAACAGCATGGAGAGCATCTTGCGCCACAGGTCCTTGGCCTGGACGACCTTGTGCAGCTTCAGCTTGCCGTAGCTGGCCAGGGCCTCGTAGTACTCGTAGCGCTCCTCGAAGGCCTTGCCGTAGAGGTCGTGCAGGTCGGGGACGTCGGACGGCGAGAAGAGGGTCCAGGAGCCGTCGTCGAAGACGCGCTTCATGAACAGGTCGGGGATCCAGTTGGCGGTGTTCATGTCGTGGGTACGACGACGGTCGTCACCGGTGTTCTTGCGCAGCTCGAGGAATTCCTCGATGTCCAGGTGCCAGGTCTCCAGGTAGGCGCAGACCGCGCCCTTGCGCTTGCCGCCCTGGTTGACCGCGACCGCGGTGTCGTTGACCACTTTCAGGAAGGGCACGACGCCCTGGGACTTGCCGTTGGTGCCCTTGATGTAGGAGCCCAGCGCGCGCACCGGGGTCCAGTCGTTGCCCAGGCCGCCGGCGAATTTCGACAGCATGGCGTTGTCGTGGATGGCGCCGTAGATGCCCGACAGGTCGTCCGGTACGGTGGTCAGGTAGCAGCTGGAGAGCTGCGGACGCAGGGTGCCGGCGTTGAACAGGGTGGGGGTGGAACTCATGTAGTCGAAGGACGACAGCAGGTTGTAGAACTCGATGGCGCGTGCCTCGCGGTCCTTCTCCTCGATGGCCAGGCCCATGGCCACGCGCATGAAGAAGATCTGCGGCAGTTCGAAGCGGATGCCGTCCTTGTGGATGAAGTAGCGGTCGTACAGGGTCTGCAGGCCGAGGTAGGTGAACTGCTGGTCGCGCTCGTGATCGATGGCCTTGCCCAGTTTCTCCAGGTCGAATTCCTTCAGCTTGGCATCGACCAGCTCGAACTCGGCGCCTTTCTCGATGTAGGCCGGCAGGGCCTTGGCGTACAGCTCGGCCATCTCGTGATGGGTGGCGCTCTCGGCCACGCCGAGGAAGCCCAGGGCTTCGGCGCGCAGGGTGTCCATCAGCAGGCGGGCGGTGACGTAGGAGTAGTTCGGCTCGCGCTCGACCAGGGTGCGCGCGGTCATCACCAGGGCGGTGTTGACGTCCTTCTCGGCGACGCCATCGTAGAGGTTCTTCAGGGTCTCGCGCTCGATCAGCGCGCCGTCCACCTCGGCCAGGCCTTCGCAGGCTTCGCTGATGATGGTGTTCAGGCGGCCCATGTCCAGCGGCGACAGGCTGCCGTCGGCGCGGGTGATGCGGATGCTCGGGTGCGGCTGGGCGACGTCGCTGGCGGCGCCGGCGTTCTTGCGCTCGGCGGCGCGGGCTTCGCGGTAGATCACGTAGTCGCGGGCGACCTTCTGCTCGCCGGCGCGCATCAGGGCCAGTTCGACCTGGTCCTGAATCTCTTCGATGTGGATGGTGCCGCCGGACGGCATGCGGCGCTTGAAGGTAGCGGTGACCTGCTCGGTCAGGCGGCGCACAGTGTCATGGATACGCGACGAGGCGGCGGCGGTGCCGCCTTCCACGGCGAGGAACGCCTTGGTGATGGCCACGGTGATCTTGTCATCGGTGTAGGGGACTACGGTGCCGTTGCGCTTGATCACGCGCAGCTGGCCCGGCGCGGTGGCGGCCAGATCCTGCGACGAATCGGCGGCCTGCGGCGCGCTGGCCTGCGGGTTCTCGCGTGTGGTGTCGGTATGCATGGGTGGGTATCTCCACGTTCTCGTAATGGTTTTGCTAGCGGGCGCCGGGGCGCCCATTCCCTTGAATCGATAAAGAGCCGGGCAGCCGGCCTCGCGGCGGCTGCTTCATTCGAATGCTGAGGGTGGGGACTGTGAGTGCCTCCCTGGCCCTGGCGGGTTCGTGGCGTTTTGCCGTCGAACACAATACCTAGTGGTGTTGACTGTCTGTTTACAGCGTCCGTTGCAACACCCGTACCGCTTTTCCAACGTCATTGAAGGGCTCCTTGCGGTGAGCGCCGTCGATGCTTTCAGTACGTCTGGAAAATGCTTTTTTGCGGAGCCGCCGGAGCCATCAGAGTGGTCCGTGCGCGGTTGGTTCCGTTGTAGCCGTTCGTGCGCTCGAAACCCAAGATATAGGGGGTGGCGACGATGGGGATACAAGATAATGCGCTAATGGGGTGTTTGCAAGGTGACAGTCTGGGGGAAACCTGTGGATAAAGTGTGGGTCTTCTGTGCGTGAGTCCTAGGAAGCGTCCGTAGGCCGCGGCAGCGCTGGAGAATGCCATTCGTCGCCCTCGGAAAGCACCGGCGCAGACCTACTCCCCAACCTTTCGGGGCGCGCACCCTACCCACAATATGTAGTGTTTGCAAGATGTTCCTCGCGTGCTGCCGCGCGGCCCCCGTATTGGCTACAATGCGGGCCGCTCTGAGGGGGCCGCGCGGCGGCTCCGGGACCGCGATACGAGGAGGCTGTGTGGAGCAAGAAGCCTGGCGCATCCTGATCGTCGAGGACGATCGACGCCTGGCCGAGCTGACCCGGGAATACCTGGAAGGCAACGGCCTGAAGGTCGACATCGAAGCCAACGGCGCACTGGCGGCGGCGCGTATCCTCGCCGAACGCCCGGACCTGGTGGTGCTCGACCTGATGCTGCCGGGCGAGGACGGTCTGTCCATCTGCCGCCAGGTGCGTCCGCAGTTCGACGGTCCGATCCTGATGCTCACCGCGCGCACCGACGACATGGACGAGGTGCTCGGCCTGGAGATGGGCGCCGACGACTACGTGTGCAAGCCGGTGCGCCCGCGTGTGCTGCTGGCGCGCATCCGTGCCCTGTTGCGGCGCAGCGAGGCGCCGGAAGCGGGCGCCCCGGCGGCGGACAGCAAACGCCTGGCGTTCGGTCGCCTGGTGATCGACAACGCGATGCGCGAGGCCTGGCTGGACGGGACCACCATCGAGCTGACCAGCGCCGAGTTCGACCTGCTCTGGCTGCTGGCGGCGAACGCCGGGCGCATTCTCTCCCGCGAGGAGATCTTCAACGCCCTGCGCGGCATCGAGTACGACGGCCAGGACCGCTCCATCGACGTGCGCATCTCGCGGATCCGCCCGAAGATCGGCGACGACCCGATGCACCCGCGGCTGATCAAGACCGTGCGCAGCAAGGGCTACCTGTTCGTCGGCGAGGGCTGAGGCGCTTTTTTCCTGCGGGCCGGGGCGCGGGCGTCCCGGTCGGCCAGAATCAACAGCAGCGGACAGCGGCCGGGGGCTCGCCGATGAAATCCATCTTCCTGCGCATCTATGGCGGCATGCTCCTGGCCCTGCTGCTGGTCAGCGGCCTGGGCCTGCTCGGCCTGCACTGGATCAACGAGGTGCGCGGCGAGCACTACCGCGAGGAACTGGCGCGCGGCACCTTCCGCCTGATGGCCGACAACCTGCAACCGATGACCGCCACCGAGCGCAAGCGCGCCCTGGCGCAGTGGAGCCGCTTGCTGGGGATTCCCCTGCAACTGCGCGGGCTGGATGAGCTGCGGATGGACGGACGCAGCCGCGCGCGCCTGATGAACGGCCAGGTGCTGGTGAAGCAGACCGCCGAGCACGCCGTCACCGTCTATACCCAGGCCAGCGCCGCCGAGAACCTGGTGCTCAGCGGCGAGGTGCAGCAGGTCAGCGAGCAACTGGCGCGGGCCACGGTCTATCTGCTGATGGACGAACTGGTGCGCTACCCGGCCAGCGAACAGCCTTACCACCTGGCGCGGATCGTCCGCGACAAGCGCTTCGGCTTCCCGGTGCACCTGCTCCAGGTCAAGGAACTGGACCTCGACGACGACCAGCGCCGGCGAGTGGTGGAGGGCGACACGGTGATGGCGCTGGGCAAGGACGGCGACTCGATCCGCATCTTCGCCGGCATCCTCGACACGCCCTGGGTGCTGGAGCTGGGCCCGCTGTTCCAGATGAACCCCTATCCGCCGCAGCTGCTGTTGCTGCTCGGCGCGCTGTGCCTGAGCTTCATCGGCCTGATCACCTACCTGCTGGTGCGTCGTCTGGAGCAGCGCCTGCGCAGCCTGGAGGCGGCCGCCACGCGGATCGCCCGCGGCAGCCTGGATACTCGCGTCGAGGTGCGCGGAGGCGACTCGGTGGGACGCCTGGGCGCGGCCTTCAACCATATGGCCGAGCACATCCACCGGCTGCTGACGGTGCAGCGCGAGATGGTTCGCGCGGTGTCCCACGAGCTGCGCACGCCGGTGGCGCGGTTGCGCTTCGGCCTGGAGATGATCGAGACCGCCGAGACCGACGGCGCCCGCCTGAAGTACCTGGAGGGCATGGACAACGATATCCAGGACCTCGACAAGCTGGTCGACGAGATGCTCACCTACGCGCGCCTGGAACAGGGCTCGCCGCCGCTGACCTACCAGCGCCTGGAGCTGGGCGTGCTGGTGCGCCAGGTGGTGGAGGAGATCGCTCCGCTGCGCCGCGAGGTGCTGGTCAGTTGCGAGGAGGGCGCGCTGGTGCCTGAGGAGCTGGGCAGTTGGATCGAGGCCGAGCCGCGCTACCTGCATCGGGCCTTGCAGAACCTGCTGACCAATGCGCTGCGGCATGCCGATCGTCGGGTCAGGATCAGCTACCGGGTCAGCCTGGAGCGTTGCCGGGTGGATGTCGAGGACGACGGGCCGGGGGTGCCGGAGGCGCAATGGGAGCGGCTCTTTACGCCATTCCTACGCCTGGACGACAGCCGGACCCGTGCTTCCGGCGGGCATGGCCTGGGACTGTCCATCGTCCGGCGGATCGTCTACTGGCATGGCGGCCGGGCCTCCATCGGCCGCAGCGAGACTCTGGGCGGCGCCTGCTTCACCCTGGCCTGGCCGCGCAAGGCAGGTCTGCGCGACCGCTGAAAAGTTGACGGAAATATGGCGGCTAGCTATCTGCAAGTGCTTGCGCAGACGTATTCCAGGCGTAGCGAAAACATATCGAAAGGCCAGTCCCGCCGGGCGTGGCGGGTATTCCGCCAGGGGCTAAAAAAGTCCTTTTCAGTTGGACTCGTTTGTTTATACTCCGGGACGCGGTGGCTAGTGGAACGCCATTCGAAATGCCCGCTCCAACGGCATTTTGCCGGGGTCGGATAACAAGAACAGCGTTGCGCAGCCGAACCGTCGAAGTCTTCCCGGATTGGGAAGGCCACTTATAAAAAATTGCAAGTTGGAGAGTGTGGTAATGGCTGATCGTGAGGTCGGAACCGTCAAGTGGTTCAATGACGCCAAAGGTTATGGATTCATTCAACGCGATAGCGGTCCGGACGTGTTCGTTCACTACCGCGCCATCCGCGGCGAGGGTCACCGCTCCCTGGTGGAAGGCCAGAAAGTGGAATTCTCGGTGATCCAGGGCCAGAAAGGCCTGCAAGCGGAAGACGTCTCCAAGGTCTGATTCCCGCAAGCAAAAGCCCGTCGCGAGACGGGCTTTTGTCATCCAGCGCATCCACCCCGCCAGGCCCCCGTTGGGCGGCCCCTCGCAGCGCGGGGTTTTCGTCGTTCAGGCGGTGCGCCAGGTAATTTCCTCGACGCCCCCGGCGTCGACCCGCAGCCAGCGGTCGGCGTCCTCTTCGCCCTGGTTTTCCTCCCAGCCGCCCGGCGCGCAGCGGATCTCCACGCCGAGCGCGGCATGCGCGGCCCTGGCGCAGGCGAGGTCGTCGTCCCAGGGCGTGCTGTCGCTCTCCAAGAACAGGCTGTGCCACTTGCCCACCGCCTTCGGCAGCCAGGTGACGCGCACCGCGCCGTGCTCGCCGCGGGCGGTGCACTTGAGGGTCTGGCCGTGCTCCTGCCATGGGCCGCACGGCCCCAGCGCCTGTTCCAGCCAGGCGGCGACGGCCGCGTGCTCGGCGTCTTTCAGGTAGATCTCGATATCCGGTTGGCGCATGGGGTCCTCGGGGACGGTCAGTCGCGTTGCAGCCAATCGTAGCGCACCGCCACGCTGACTTCGAAGGGTTCGGCCAGGATTCGCGCGCGGCGCTCGGGGTTGACCCGCCAGCCGTGCGGGGTCATGGCCAGGAGGTTTTCCCGCGCGTCGTAGCTGTCCAGCGCCAGGCGGAACTCGAGGGTCTCGGTGTGGCGCAGGCTCAGTTGCGCGGGCAGGCCGGCGAGGTGCTTGTCGTCGGCGTAGTCGCGCACGTCGTCATAGAGCCGCTGGCGCAGTTCCAGCAGGTGCGCGCTGGCCGGGCCCAGGCGCAGTACGCCGCCGCCGGGGGCGAGGACGCGCACGGCTTCGTTCCAGTCGATCGGGCTGAACACGCTGGCGATCAGCTCGCAACTGGCGTCGGCCAGCGGCAGCCGGGCCATGCTCGCCACCAGCCAGGACAACTGCGGCGCGCGGCGGCAGGCGCGTTTCACTGCCTCGCGGGAGATATCCAGGGCGTAGCCCTCGGCGCCGGCCAGGGCTTCGCCGAGCCGGGCGCTGTAGTAGCCCTCGCCGCAGCCGATATCCAGCCAGCGTCGCGGCGCGCGTTCGGCGGCCAGTTCGGCCAGGCGCCGGGCCAGCGGCGCGTAGTGGCCGGCGCCGAGGAACTGGCGACGGGCCTCGACCATGGCGGCGTTGTCGCCCGGATCGAGGCTTTTCTTGTGCTGCACCGGCAGCAGGTTCAGGTAGCCCTGGCGGGCGCGGTCGAAGCGGTGCCCGGCGGGGCAGGCGACGCCGTTGTCGACCTCGCCCAGGGCGGCGGAGCAGAGCGGGCAGATCAGCATCAGGCGAGCAGCCTCACCAGGGTCTGGTAGTAGATTTCGGTGAGCAGCTCCAGGTCGCTGGCCAGGACCCGCTCGTTGACCTGGTGGATGGTGGCGTTGACCGGGCCGAGTTCGACCACCTGGGTGCCCATGGTGGCGATGAAGCGTCCGTCGGAGGTGCCGCCGCTGGTCGAGGGCTGGGTCTCGCGGCCGGTGACCGCCCTGATGCTGGCGGCCACCGCATCGAGCAGTTCGCCCGGCTCGGTGAGGAACGGCAGGCCGGACAGCGCCCATTCGACGTGCCAGTCCAGGCCGTGCTTGTCGAGGATCGCCTCGACGCGTTTCTGCAGGCCTTCGACGGTGGATTCGGTGGAGAAGCGGAAGTTGAACAGCGCGGTCAGTTCACCGGGGATGACGTTGGTGGCGCCGGTGCCGGAGTTCAGGTTGGAAACCTGGAAGCTGGTCGGCGGGAAGAAGGCATTGCCGTCGTCCCAGTGTTCCGCCGCCAGTTCGGCCAGCGCCGGGGCGGCCAGGTGGATCGGGTTCTTCGCCAGGTGCGGGTAGGCCACATGGCCCTGTACGCCGCGGATGGTCAGCTTGGCGCCGAGGGAGCCGCGGCGGCCGTTCTTCACCACGTCGCCGACCAGGCTGGTGCTCGACGGTTCGCCGACGATGCACCAGTCCAGGCGCTCGCCGCGTGCGGCGAGACGTTCGACCACCGCCTTGGTGCCGTGGTGGGCCGGGCCTTCCTCGTCGCTGGTGATGAGGAAGGCGATGGCGCCCTTGTGCTTCGGGTGGTCGGCGACGAAGCGCTCGACGGCGACGATCATCGACGCCAGGCTGCCTTTCATGTCCGCCGCGCCGCGTCCGCAGAGCATGCCCTGGTCGTCGATCAGGGCGTCGAAGGGTTGGTGCTGCCAGGCCTGCAGCGGGCCGGTGGGGACCACGTCGGTGTGCCCGGCGAAGCACAGCACCGGGCCGTCGCCGCCGCGCCGTGCCCAGAAGTTGTCCACCTCCTCAATGCGCATCGGCTCCAGGGCGAAGCCGGCGGCTTCCAGGCGGCGCATCATCAGGGCCTGGCAGTCGGCGTCGAGGGGCGTGACGGAGGGGCGGCGGATCAACTCGCAGGCGAGTTCGAGGGTCGGCGAGAGACTCGGCGAAGAGGCGGTCATGGGGAGGGCATCCTGAGCGGGTCGAGCGGAAAGGGGGAATCTTAAAGCATAAACGTGGGCGAAGGGACGCCGTTTAGGCGAGCGGGGCCGGCCGTCCCGACGCCTCGCCCGACCTCAACCGCCGATCTGCTCGGCGCCGCCGGCCAGTTCCTCGCGCGGTTTCGGCAGCGACGAGAGCAAGGCCATGACCAGCGCCGCCAGGTAGGGCAGCGATTGCACCAGGAGCATGGCGACCCAGATCAGCAGGTCGCGGCTCGGCACGCCCTGAACCGCCACGATGCCGGCCGCCGCGCCCCACAGCAGGAGCATCACGAAGACTTCCTCGCGGGCCTCCGCCAGGGCCACCAGCAGGCCGTGGCTGGAGCGCATCTTCGGCGTGCGGAAGAACGGGATGCCGCGGGTGACGAAGCCGTACAGCACCGCCTTGGCGATGGTGTGCGAGAGCGACAGGCCGGCGAGGGCGGCGAAGAACGAGTCACGCAGGTCGACGCCGACGGTGCGCCGGTAGAGGAAGAGGATCTTGCCGACCTTGAAGGCGAACAGGGCCAGCGGCAGGATCGCGAAGATCAGCAGCGGCGGGTCGACGCGCTTGGGCACGATGATCATCGCCGCCGACCAGAGCAGCGCGCCGAGGGTGAAGAAGATGTTCAGGCCGTCGGCGATCCACGGCAGCCAGCCGGCCACGAAGTGGTAGCGCTGGCCGCGGGTCAGGCGGCTGCCGTCGGGACCGCGGCCGCGCAGCAGGGCGTCGGTATGCCGCTTCATGATCTGGATCGCGCCGTAGGCCCAGCGGAAGCGCTGCTTCTTGAAGTCGATGAAGGTATCGGGCATCACCCCCTTGCCGTAGCTGCGCTCGAAGTAGGCGGCCGACAGGCCCTTCTCGAACACCCGCAGGCCCAGCTCGGCGTCTTCGGTGATGCACCATTCCGGCCATCTCAGCTCGTCCAGCACGCTGCGCCGGATCATGGTCATGGTGCCGTGCTCGATGATCGCGTCGCGGTCGTTGCGGGTGACCATGCCGATGTGGAAGAAGCCCTTGTACTCGGCGTAGCAGAGCCGCTTGAAGGCGCTCTCGTGCTGGTCGCGGTAGTCCTGCGGCGACTGCACCACGGCGATCCGCGGGTCGCCGAAGTGCGGCACCATGTGCCTGAGCCAGTCGGGGTCGACGCAGTAGTCGGCGTCGATCACCGCGACCACCTCGACGTCCGCCGCCACGTGGCCCAGGGCGAAGTTCAGCGCGCCGGCCTTGAAGCCTTCCAGCGGGGCGACGTGGAAGAAGCGGAAGCGCTCGCCCAGGCGCGCGCAGTGCGCCTCGACCGGCTGCCAGACGGCCGGGTCGCGGGTGTTGTTGTCGATCACCAGGACTTCGTAGTCCGGGTAGTCGAGGCGGGCAAGGGCGTCGAGGGTCTGCTTCAGCAGTTCCGGCGGCTCGTTGTAGCAGGGCACGTGGATCGACACCTTGGGCCGATAGGCCTGCGCGGCAGTGATCGGCAGGAATGGCCGGCGCCGCTTGCGCGTCCAGACCGCCTCGGCCAGCTCGTGGGCCTCGGTGAACAGCACGATGACCACCCCCAGCGCGCCGACGCCCAGCAACGCGCCGACGGTCAGGCTGAACCAGGTGCTGTACTGCTGGCTGTAGTCGTAGGCGATCCACACCAGCACCGAGGCGCAGGCGAACGAGACCACGGCGAGGAAGGTCCGCCCGCGCTGGCGCAGCGAGGAACTGTCGATCAGCAGCAGGGTGAAGGCGAGTACCGCGAGTACCGCCGAGACGATGGCCAGGGCGCGCCACTTGGGAATCGGCACCACCGGCCCGGTGAAGTTGAACTTGGCCTTGCGGTCGGCGTTGTAGACGCCCCAGTAGGCACCCACCGAGCCTTCGGCGCTGACCTTCCAGGGCTGGTCGAAGGCTTCGATGACGAAGTAGCTGTAGCCTTCGCCGTTGAGCGCGTTGGTCAGGCGCCGCAGGTAGATGGCCTGGTCCGCGGGCGTCGCCTCGGCGCTGCCGCGCATGCGCCCGTTGCTCGGCCAGCCGACCTCGGCGAGCAGCAGCGGCTTCCTCGGGAAGGCGGCCTTGAGTTCACGCGCGCGTTCGAGCACGAAGTCCACCGCGTCGGCCACCGGCGTGGCCTCCCAGTAGGGCAGGACGTGGGCGGCGATCAGGTCGACGTGTTGCGCCAGTTCCGGGTGTTCGCGGTAGACGTGCCACTGTTCGGCGGTGGTCACCGGAACCTTGACCGCCGCGCGGACCCGGTCGAGGTAGGCGATCAACTGTTCTGCCGTCACCTCGCGGCGGAACAGCGCCTCGTTGCCGACTATCACCCGCACCACGCTCGGCGACTCGTTGGCGATGCGGATGGCGCGGGCGATCTCGGCCTCGTTGCCGGCCAGGTCCGGGCCGAGCCAGATGCCCAGGCTGACGCGCAGGCCGAACGCCTCGGCCAGCGCCGGGATGTCGCCGAGCGCGCCCTGGACCGAATAGGTGCGGATGCTGTGGGTGTGCCGGGCGACCAGTTCCAGGTCGGCGCGCATCTGTTCGGCGCTGGGGTAGCGGCCGCTCTGCGGATTCTGGTTGAGGCGGAACGGCGAGAAGGAGAAGCCGGAGATGCGTTCCGGCCAGTCCGGTACGCTGACCGGACGGTTGTACAGGGCCCAGATGCCGGTGAAGAGGGCGGCCAGGGCGACGATGACCACCAGGTTGAGCCCGATCTTGCGTGAAGACATAGAGATGAAACCAGGTTCCGGATGTTTCGCTGAACACGGGGCGGCGGATGCTACCCCGCACCCCCCAGGGTGTACAGGCGCCGGGCCGGCGGGTCTGTTGCAAGTCTAGTCCGGCCTGCGCGACGAGCCGTAAGAACGCAGGCGACGCGGCGGCCGCGGCTTTTTATAATGCGCGCGGCAATCCGCGATTCGGTTTCAGAGGTGGTTAGTGATGCAGGTGGATGAACAGCGCTTCGGCGGTATCGGCCGGTTGTACGGTCGCGAGGGGCTGCAACGCCTGGCCGATAGCCACGTCGCGGTGGTCGGCATCGGCGGGGTCGGTTCCTGGGCGGCGGAAGCGCTGGCCCGCAGCGGCGTCGGCGAGATTTCCCTGTTCGACCTCGACGATGTCTGCGTGACCAACACCAACCGCCAGGTGCATGCCATCGAAGGCTCGGTGGGCAAGGCCAAGGTCGAGGTGATGGCGGCGCGCATCCGGGCCATCAACCCGGCCTGCCGGGTCCACGCGGTGGCCGATTTCGTCACCCGCGAGACCATGGCCGAGTACATCGTCGACTTCGACTACCTGATCGACTGCATCGACAGCGTGGCCGCCAAGGCCGCGCTGATCGCCTGGTGCAAGCGGCGCAAGATCCCGGTGATCACCACCGGCGGCGCCGGTGGCCAGGTCGACCCGACGCAGATCCAGGTCGCCGACCTGAACAAGACCTTCAACGACCCGCTGGCGGCCAAGGTGCGTTCCACCCTGCGCCGCGACTACAACTTCTCGCGCACGCCGGGGCGCACCTACAGCGTGCCCTGCGTGTTCTCCAGCGAGCAGCTGCGCTACCCGAAGCCGGACGGCACGGTGTGCCAGTCGAAGAGTTTCGTCGGCGAAGGGGTGAAGCTGGACTGCGCCGGCGGCTTCGGCGCGGTGATGATGGTCACCGCCACCTTCGGCATGGTCGCCGCCGCCCGCGCCGTCGAGCGCCTGGCGGAAGGCCGCGCGCTGCGGCCGTCGCGGCGCACGCCGGGGAACGCCTGATCAGGCGCCGACCGCCACCAGGCTGAGCAGGCGTTCGTCGAGCACGGCGAACTGGGCATCCAGCTCGCTGCCGTGGCGCCACTCCGGCGACAGGTCGGTGAGCAGGCGCAACCGGGCCTGGCCGTCGGCGCGCCATTCCAGCAGTTCCGCATGTTCGAAGTAGAAGCGCTTGCCCACCAGCGGATAGAGCGCCTTGAACAGGCTTTCCTTCAGCGAGAACGTCAGGGTCACCAGCAGGCCGGTGCGTCGCTCCAGGTCGTCGGCGAAGCGCAGGCGCTCGCCTTCGGTGAGGATCTCGCCATGCAGGTAGCGCGCCCGCTCGGCTTCGAGCAGGGTTTCCACGTCCAGGCCGAGCCCGCGCCAGTCGCCGCGCGCCGCCACCAGGGCGGCGGCCCAGCGGTCGCCATGGGTGATCGAGCCGCTGATCGCGGCCGGCCAGACCGGTGCGCGGTCCTCGCCGACGGCCGGGGTCTGGGCGCGGCCATCGAGGGCGAACAGGGCGGCGCGTGCGCAGAGGCGCCCGGCGAGAAACTCGGCCTGGCGCTTGGCCACCGCGCGGAGGATGTTCGCCGGCGGCTGGATGCCGGCCAGGGCGAAGTCGCCGGGTTGCAGCAGCGCCGGGTCGAAGCGGGTGCTGCGCAGTTGCACGCCGGGCAGCGCGACGGGCAGCGGCCAGCGGTCGTCCAGCGGGGTGCAGAAGGAGGGGAGACGGTCGTTCATGGCGCGCATTGTGCCGGTTCCCGACGTGGCCCACCAGTCACGCGACGCTTACACAAGATTGCAAAAGCGCAACAAAGGAAAACGGACCGCAAGGCCCGGTTTTGACAGACTGCGCCGCGCATTCCAGTGGAATGCAGGTGAGGTTGTTTGTTGATGACGGGATACTGTCCTGTCTCGACCTTTCAAGACGGGAGTCCCTCCGGGGACTCCCGTTTTTTTATGCGTCGGCGCAGGGTTCAACCCTGCCCGAAGATGTCCTTGAGGAACGCCTGCAGGTCTGCCCAGGAGCGTCGGTCGGCCTGGCGGTCGTAGCCGATGTCCAGGCCGTGGCCCTTGTGCGCGTCGGCGTCGGGGTTGGTGAAGCCGTGTTTGGCGCCGTCCTGGATCACCACCCGGTAGTCGGCGCCGGCGGCGCTCAGTTCCTGTTTCAGGGCGTCGAGGTCCTTGGCCGGGACCAGGCTGTCGGCGCTGCCGTGCTCCACCAGGATCTTCGCCTTGACGCTGCCCTTGCTGGCCGGGGTGGCGGTGCCGAGGGCGCCGTGGAAGCTCGCCACGCCGGCCAGCGGCAGGCCCTGGCGGGCCATGTCGAGGACGATCTTGCCGCCGAAGCAGTAGCCGATCGCGGCGATCTGGCTGGGATCGGTCTGCGGTTGCCGCTTCAGCAGTTCCAGGCCGGCGAGGAAGCGCGCCTTGGCGGCGTCGGCATCCCGGGTCGCGGCCTGCATGAAGGCCATCGCGTCCTGCGGGTGCTCGGTGTGCTTGCCTTCGCCGTACATGTCGATGGCCAGGGCGCTGTAGCCGAGTTCGGCGAGGTCGCGGGCGCGGCGCTTGGCGTAGTCGTTGAGCCCCCACCATTCGTGGACCACGATGACCCCAGGGCGGATCCCCGGCTTGCTGTCGTCGTAGGCGAAATAGCCGACCATGCGCGTGCCGTCGGCGCTCCGGTAAGGCATCTCGCGGGTCTGGATAGCGGCCTGGGCGCTGGCGGCGCAGGCGATGAGCAGCAGGGCGCAGAGCAGGCGCATGGCATCTCTCCGTGAAAGGGTCCCCGATCAAGATAGACGCTTGTGCGCGGGACGCGGGGAAAACCCTCGGTGCCGGCCTTGCGCCGCTCAAACGCGGGCCATTCGGCCAGGCAAAGGGTGCGCCGCTCATCTACCCTATGGGCGAGTCCCTTCCCCTCGCTAGGACACCGTCTGGATGCCTGACCTGAGTACCTGGAACCTGACCATTCCCCAGGGCCGCCCGGCCATCACCATCTCCACCAGCCAATTGCAGCGCGACTACCGCAGCGACTATTTCCAACGCACCGCCGACGGCATTCGCTTCTGGGTGCCGGTCAACGGCAGCCACACGCGCAACAGCGAGTTTCCGCGCAGCGAGTTGCGCGAGACCCTGTCCAGCGGCAGGCCCTACAACTGGCGTTACGCCAGGGCCGACAACTGGCTGGAGGCGACCCTGCGCATCGAGGCGGTGCCCTCGACCCGGCGCATGATCATCGGCCAGATCCACAGCGATGGCAGCAATAGCGGCCAGGCCGCGCCTCTGGTGAAGCTGCTCTACCAGTTGCGGCTCGACCAGGGGCGGGTCCAGGCGCTGGTCCGCGAGCGGCCGGACGACGGCGGGACCAGGGCCTACACGCTGATGGACGGGATTCCTCTCGGCCAGTCGTTCAGCTACCGCATCGGCGTGTCTCGCAGCGGATTGCTCAGCGTGTCGGTGAATGGCAGCGCCCTGGAGCAGCAACTGGACCCGCAGTGGGCCTACCAGGGCCTCTATTTCAAGGCCGGACTCTATCTACAGGACAACCGCGGGCCGTCCAGCGAGGGCGGGCGGGCGACGTTCAGCGAGCTGCGCGTTAGCCATCAATGATCGGTCGAGGCGTCTGCGCCGCGGACTGCGCGTTGCCGTGGCATTTTGCAACTGCCAGATCTGGCAGGCGCGGAAGAGAGGAAACCGGGCGCGGGAAAAAATATCCGTATCGTTCCAAGGGGAAATAGGTCTCACGATCCGCTGATTCTGGTACTTCAGTACATGAAATCGCCTTGGCGGATCGCCCCGAATAAATGCCACGTTCTGCGCAACGCCCTGCCGGGTTTGCACAATGGGTCGAGGCCTGGCGGGATAAAATCGGCTATTACCGTTGTCCGGCGTAGTTCTTTGCAAGTCAAAAGTTTGCCGTCAATAATTATTGTGGATAACTATTGTTTCAGGCTTTTCCTGTCAACTGTGCGAAGCGTCAGCTTATTGCCGATTTTTCCTCTCGCTATTGCTTTCTCCACGTTCCGAAGAAGTTCGGACGTACAGGTTTATTTGCTGTTTTCAGCGAGAACCATTCGTTTCGATCATTTGAATACGTGGAGATTCAGACATGAAAAATCAGGTGAATGCCCTGGCGGTTCTAAGTGTGGGTGAAATCGAACAAGTTTCTGGCGCCGGGACTTTCCTGGGCGATGCCATCATCAATGGCGTCTACGCGGCCAACTCCTTCCTGAACTCGCCGCTGTTCTCCAGCATCGGCAACGCGGCCAGCGCCATCGGCCTCAACCGTACCCACGAGCTGGTCGACCTGCTGGCCTTCCAGGTGCCTTCGGTGGCGGCGATCACCGTCGGCAAGATTCTCGGCGGGACCGACAACCACAATGTTCCGTTGCATTACAACAAGGAAAGCGGCGAAGGGCTTTACAGCTGATCGCAACCTGTTGAAAGAGCGATTCGATGCTCAGGCATCGAGTCGTTCCTGGTTAATGCATTGATGGAGTCGATGATATGAAACGCAGGAGTGTGCTCTTGTCGGGTGTCGCCCTGAGTGGAACCGCACTGGCCAATGACTCGATATTCTTTTCGCCCTTGAAATACCTCGGGGCGGAACAACAGCGATCTATCGATGCCTCGCGAAGTTTGCTGGACAACCTGATTCCGCCGAGTTTGCCGCAATATGACAACCTGGCCGGAAAGTTGGCGCGGCGTGCGGTATTGACCAGCAAGAAACTGGTATATGTCTGGACCGAGAACTTCGCCAATGTCAAAGGCGTGCCGATGGCCCGCTCGGTGCCGCTGGGCGAGTTGCCGAATGTCGACTGGCTGTTGAAGACCGCCGGGGTGATCGTCGAGCTGATCGTCAATTTCGTCGCCTCGTTGCCGGCGTCGGCCGCCGCGCAGTTCGAGCGGATCGCCGCCGGGCTCAGCGGCGATCTGGAAGCGGCGCGCCAGGTCCACGAGGCGTTGCTGGAGGAGGCGAAGAACGATCCGGCCGCGGCCGGCAGCCTGCTGCTGCGCTTCACGGAGTTGCAGACGCGGGTGATCGCCTTACTGACGCGGGTCGGCCTGCTGGTCGACGATATTCTCAAGAGCGCCAGCAACCTGGTTACCCAGGGGGGGCAGGGCGACGGCCTGAATCGCTTCCGCGCGGTGTTCGGCACGCTGCGCCTGCCGGAGGTCGCCGACAGCTTCCGTGACGACGAAGCGTTCGCCTACTGGCGGGTGGCCGGGCCTAATCCGCTGCTGATCCGTCGCGTCGATGCGCTGCCGGCCAAGTTTCCGCTGGGCGAGGAGCAGTTCCGCCGGGTGATGGGCGCCGACGACAGCTTGCTGGAGGCCGCCGCCAGCCGCCGCCTGTATCTGCTGGACTACGCCGAGCTGGGCAAGCTGGCGCCGTCGGGAGCGGTGGACAAACTGCTCACCGGGACGGGCTTCGCCTATGCGCCGATCGCCCTGTTCGCCCTTGGCAAGGATCGGGCGAGGCTGTTGCCGGTGGCCATCCAGTGCGGCCAGGACCCCGCTACCCATCCGATGTTCGTGCGTCCCGCGGAGTCGGAGAGTGATCTGTACTGGGGTTGGCAGATGGCCAAGACGGTGGTCCAGGTCGCCGAGGAGAACTACCACGAGATGTTCGTCCACCTGGCCCAGACCCACCTGGTGAGCGAGGCGTTCTGCCTGGCCACCCAGCGCACCCTGGCGCCCAGCCATCCGCTGCACGTCCTGCTCGCCCCGCACTTCGAGGGCACCCTGTTCATCAACGAGGGGGCGGCGCGGATCCTGTTGCCCAGCGCGGGCTTCATCGACGTGATGTTCGCCGCGCCGATCCAGGACACCCAGGCCACCGCCGGCGGCAACCGGCTGGGTTTCGACTTCTACCGCGGCATGTTGCCGGAGAGCCTGAAGGCGCGGAACGTCGACGACCCGGCCGCGTTACCGGACTACCCCTACCGCGACGACGGCCTGCTGGTGTGGAATGCGATCCGCCAGTGGGCGGCCGACTACGTGGCGGTGTACTACGCCAGCGACGGCGACGTCACCGGTGACGTCGAGCTGGCGGCCTGGGTCGGCGAAGTGATCGGCAGCGGCAAGGTGGCCGGGTTCCGCCCGATCACCGGTCGCAGCCAACTGGTCGAGGTGCTGACCATGGTGATCTTCACCGCCTCCGCGCAGCATGCGGTGGTCAATTTTCCCCAGCCTTCGATGATGACCTACGCGCCAGCGATCTGCGCCATGAGCGCGGCGCCGGCACCGGACTCGCCAAGCGGCAAGAGCGAGGCCGACTGGTTGAAGATGATGCCGCCGACCCTGGTGGCGCTGGAGAAGGTGAACATCTATCACCTGCTCGGTTCGGTCTACCATGGTCGCCTGGGCGACTACCGGCAGACCGGCTTCCCCTACGCGCCGGTGTTCTCGGACAGGCGGGTGACCGCCAGCGGCGGCCCGCTGGAGCGCTTCCAGGCACGCCTGAAGGAGGTCGAGGCGACCATTCGCACGCGCAACCAGGCGCGCCGCAGGCCCTACGAGTACCTGTTGCCGAGCCGGATCCCGGCGAGCACCAATATCTGAGACGGAGAAAGAGGACGGGGCGCCCCTGGGCGCCCCGTCGCTCTTAGCGGCCTTCGCTTTCGGCGGCGGCCGTCGGCGCGGCATGCCGCTGCTTCAACTGGCGGCGCGCCAGGAGGCTACCGAGGAGGATCACGAACAGCGCGCCGAAGGCCGCCGCACCGTAGTGCAGGTAGGAATCCCATTGCGCGTAGGGCGCCAGCCAGGGTTTCAGCGCGCTGTCGGTGAGCAGCATGCCGCCGGCGATCCAGCCGAGCAGGCCGCCGCCGAAGAGGATGATCAGCGGGAAGCGGTCGATCAGGCGCAGGATCAGTTGGCTGCCCCAGACGATGATCGGGATGCTGATCAGCACGCCCAGGGAGACCAGGAAGAAATCCCCGGCCGAGGCGGCGGACAGGGCGATGACGTTGTCCAGGCTCATCACCGCGTCGGCGATGATGATGGTCTTGATCGCGCCGAGCAGGTGGGTGCTGCCCTTGATGTCGTCGCCGTCCTCCTCCTCCGGCAGCAGCAGCTTGATGCCGATCCACAGCAGCAGGAGCGCGCCGATCACCTTGAGGTAGGGCAGGTCGAGCAGGTGCAGGGCGAAGAACAGCAGCAGGATGCGGATCAGGATGGCGCCGGCGACGCCGCCGAAGATCGCCTGCTTGCGCCGGTGCGCCGGCAGGTGCCGGCAGGCGAGGGCGATGACTACGGCATTGTCGCCGCCCAGGAGGATATCGATGGCGACGATCTGCAGCAGGGCTGTCCAGAACGTCGGGTCGCTCAACCAGTGGATCAAGGTTGTACTCCGAAACGTGTAGTGAGGGTGGAAAGCCCGGGGCGGTGGCGGGTGGCGGCCGCCCGGCTTTCCTGCGGTGGTCTGGGACCGTCGGGGCCGGCTCCGGCTTGTGGACGGAGGCGGGGAACACTGCTTGGACAGGCGAACGCCCGGCCAGTGCCCGGAAAACGGACGCGCGGGTGGCGCAGCGCGTTCGGGCACGGATGTGACGCGGCGGATCGGCCGCGAGACACCCGGCATGCGTATTCCGTCGCCAGTCTGCCCGAGCAAGGTTTCACCCGCCTTTCAGGGCGGAGATGGCGCCGCACCCGGCGGGACGGTAGGCTAGTGGCCCGTGTGGCTGACTCGACCAGTCGAACGCCGATCACCGAGTCAACCGTACAGGCCACCAGGCCTTCGGCGCCGGGGGAAGCCCGCCGGTGCCATGGATGACCGTTCACCGTACAAGGAAACCCCATGCGCAGCCTTCTTCTCTCCTCGCTGGCCCTGCTACCCGCCCTGGCCCTGGCGCAACCCGACGCCTCGAGCTTCCCTTCCTGCCTCGCCGGCCTGCAGAAGAAGGCCCAGGCGCAGGGCATTTCCGCCGACAGTTATGAGCGCTTCACCAGCGGCCTGCAAGCCGACCTCAGCGTGCTCGACCTGCTCGACGCGCAGCCGGAGTTCACCACCCCGCTGTGGGACTACCTGGCCGGCCTGGTGGACGAGCAGCGGGTCAGCGATGGCAAGGCGATGCTCGCCCAGCACGACAAGCTGCTCGACCAAGTGGCCGCGCGCTACGGCGTGGACAAGTACACGGTGGTGGCGGTGTGGGGCGTGGAAAGCGACTACGGGCGGATCTTCGGCAAGCGTCCGCTGCTGACCTCGCTGTCGACCCTGTCCTGCTACGGGCGCCGCCAGTCGTTCTTCCAGGGCGAGTTCCTCGCCACCCTGAAGCTGTTGCAGGCCGGCGACATCCGCGACGCCGGCATCACCGGCTCCTGGGCCGGGGCCTTCGGCCATACCCAGTTCATGCCATCGACCTACGCGCGGATCGCCGTGGACTTCGACGGCGACGGTCGCCGCGACCTGGTAGGCAGCGTGCCGGATGCCCTCGGTTCCACCGCCAACTACCTGAAGAAGGCTGGCTGGCGCACGGGACAGCCGTGGGGCTATGAAGTGAAGGTGCCAGCCGACTTCCCCGCCAGCCTGGCCGGGCGCGGCAAGCGCCAGCCGCTGTCGGCCTGGGTCGCCCGCGGGGTGAAGCGGGCCGACGGCCAGCCGCTGCCGGGCGGCGACGAGAAGGCCGCGATCCTCCTGCCGACCGGGGCCCAGGGCCCGGCCTTCCTGGTCTATCGCAACTACGATGCGATCTATTCCTACAACGCCGCGGAAAGCTACGCGCTGGCCATCGCCCTGCTTTCCGACCGCCTGCGCGGCGGCAGCGGCCTGGTGGCGTCCTGGCCGACCGACGACCCGGGCATCAGCCGGCTCGAGCGCAAGCAATTGCAGAAGGCGTTGCTGGCGCGCGGCTACGACATCGGCGAGGCCGACGGGCTGATCGGCACCAGCACGCGCAAGGCGATCCAGGCCGAGCAGAAGCGCCTCGGCCTGACCCCGGCCGACGGTCGCGCCGGGCGCAATATCCTCGAGGCGCTGAAGGGCGCCCAGCCCTGATCCCGTAGCGCCGCCCGGTCCGCGGGCGGCGCTACCAGCCCTTCACCCCGGTCATGTCCGGCAGGTGGTGGGCGATCCCCTTGTGGCAGTCGATGCAGGTGGCTTCGCCGCTGGCCAGGGCGGTGGAGTGCATCTGCCGCGCGCGCACGCTCTGCCGGGTGAAGTCCATGAACTCGAAGTTGTGGCAGTTGCGGCATTCCAGCGAATCGTTGGCCTTGAGCCGCGCCCATTCGTGCTCGGCCAGCTCGCGGCGGTGGTCGAGGAATTTCTCGCGGGTGTTGATGGTGCCGAAGATCTTGCCCCAGACCTCCTTGGAGGCCTGCATCTTGCGCGCGATCTTGTCGGTCCACTTGTGTGGCACGTGGCAGTCGGGACAGGTGGCGCGGACTCCGGAACGGTTGCTGTAGTGGATGGTGTCCTTGAGTTCGACGAACACGTTGTCGCGCATCTCGTGGCAGGAAATGCAGAAGGTCTCGGTGTTGGTCGCCTCCAGGGCGGTGTTGAAGCCGCCCCAGAAGACGATCCCGGCGATGAAGCCGCCGAGGGTGAGGAAGCCCAGGCTGAAATGCACGCTGGGACGACGCAGGACCCGCCAGTAACCGGCCAGCCAGGCGATGAGTGCTTTCATGCGGCCTCCCTCAGGGTTTGCGCGCCGCATTGGCGGCTTCTTTCTCGAGGATCTGGTCGATGTTCTCGAAGCGGTTGTCGACCAGCGGCTTTACGTCCTGTTGCGGCACATGGCACTGCACGCAGAAGTAGCGGCGCGGCGAGACGGCGGCCAGCGGCTGGCCGTCGCGGTCCATGTAGTGGGTGATGCTGATCATCACCGCCTGGGTTCGCGCGCTGTTGGCGCGGCTGTGGCAGGACAGGCACTTGTTGCTGTCCTTGTCGATGCGATAGCCGACGATGCTGTGGGGAATGGTCGGCGGCTGCTCGGGGTAGTTGCGCTCGCGTTTCAGGTCCTTGTTTTCCTCGGCCGCCAGCGGCGGCGCGGGGCGGCTTTCGGCCAGCGTGCCGCCGGGGCGGCGGCCGTCGGGGGCGGGCGCGTCCAGCGGGTAGCCGAGGTCGGCGGCGAAGGCCGCGGGGGCACCGAGCAGGACGAGGAGCAGGGCAGTCAGCAGAGGTTTCATGGCGCGCTCCTCAGGCCAGGTTGAGCAGTTCGATGCGAACGGCGCACTTCTTGTAGTCGGTCTGCTTGGAAATCGGGTCGGTGGCGTCCAGGGTGACCTTGTTGATCAGCTTGTTGGCGTCGAAGAACGGCACGAACACCAGCCCCTGGGGCGGCTTGTTGCGCCCGCGGGTCTCGACCCGCGCGCGGATCTCGCCGCGCCGGCTCACCACCTTGACCTCGCTGCCGCGGCGCAGCTTGAGCTGGCGCGCATCCTCCGGGTGCATGTAGACCAGTGCGTCGGGCACCGCCTTGTACAGCTCCGGGACCCGCGCGGTCATGCTCCCGGTGTGCCAGTGTTCGAGCACCCGGCCGGTGGCGAGCCAGAACGGGTAGTCCTGGTCCGGCGCCTCGGCCGGCGGCTCGTAGGGCAGGGCGAAGACGATCGCCTTCTTGTCCGGATAGCCGTAGAACTGCACGCCGCTGCCCTTGCTCACGTAGGGGTCGTAGCCCTCGCGGTAGCGCCAGCGGGTCTCCTTGCCGTCCACCACCGGCCAGCGCAGGCCGCGCGCCTCGTGGTAGGCGTCGAAGGGGGCGAGGTCGTGGCCGTGGCCGCGACCGAAGGCGGCGTATTCCTCGAACAGACCCTTCTGGATATAGAAGCCGAATGCGTCGACCTCGTCGTTGGCGTAGCCCTTGGCCAGGTCGCTGGCCGGGAAGCGGTCGACCTGGCCGTTGCGGAACAGCACGTCGTAGAGGGTCTTGCCCTTCAGCTCGGGGGCCTTCGCCAGCAGTTCCGCGGGCCAGACCTCGTCGGTGGTGAAGCGCTTGGAGAATTCCACCAGTTGCCAGAGGTCGGACTTCGCCTCGCCCGGTGCCTTCACCAACTGGTGCCAGAACTGCGTGCGGCGCTCGGCATTGCCGAAGGCGCCTTCCTTCTCCACCCACATGGCGCTGGGCAGGATCAGGTCGGCGGCCTGGGCCGAGACGGTGGGGTAGACGTCGGAGACGATCACGAAGTTGTCCGGGTTGCGCCAGCCGGGCAGCACTTCCTGCATCACGTTGGGACCGGCCTGCATGTTGTTGCTGACCTGGGTCCAGTAGACGTTGAGCACGCCGTCCTTGAGCATCCGGCTCTGCTGCACGGCGTGGAAGCCGACCTTCTCCTGGATGGTGCCGGCCGGCACCTTCCAGATCTTCTCCGCGGTTTCCCGGTGCTTCGGGTTGGTCACCACCAGGTCGGCGGGGAGCCGGTGGGAGAAGGTGCCGACCTCGCGCGCGGTGCCGCAGGCCGAGGGCTGGCCGGTGAGCGAGAAGGGGCTGTTGCCCGGTTCGCTGATCTTCCCGGTGAGCAGGTGGATGTTGTAGATCAGGTTGTTCGCCCAGACCCCGCGGGTGTGCTGGTTGAAGCCCATGGTCCAGAACGACACCACCTTGCGCTTGGGGTCGGCGTAGAGTTCGGCGAGGGCCTTCAGGCGCTCGGCCGGCACGCCGCTTTCGCGCGCGGTACGCTCCAGGGTATAGGGCTTGACGAACTCGGCGAAGGCCTTGAAGTCGATGTCGCTCCAGGTGTTGGCCTTGTCGGCGTTCTTCGCCTTCTTCTCCAGCGGGTCGTCCGGGCGCAGGCCGTAGCCGATGTCCTCGGCGCCATGGGCGAAGCGCACGTGGCGCTCGACGAAGTCGCGGTTCACCGCGCCGCTCTCGATGATGTGGTTGGCGATGTAGTTGAGGATGATCAGGTCGGTCTGCGGCTTGAACACCATGGGCAGGTCGGCCAGCTCGAAGCTGCGGTGCTCGAAGGTGGACAGCACCGCGACCTTGACCTGCGGCGCGCTGAGCCGGCGGTCGGTGACCCGCGACCAGAGCACCGGGTGCATCTCGGCCATGTTCGAGCCCCAGAGGACGAAGCTGTCGGTGGCCTCGATGTCGTCGTAGCAGCCCATCGGCTCGTCCATGCCGAAGCTGCGCATGAAGCCCATCACCGCCGAGGCCATGCAGTGGCGGGCGTTGGGGTCGATGTTGTTGCTGCGCAGGCCGGCCTTGAACAGCTTGTTCGCCGCATAGCCTTCCCAGACCGTCCACTGGCCGGAGCCGAACATGCCGACCGACTCCGGTCCCTTGGCCTTGAGCGCGACCTTGAACTTCTCGGCCATGATGTCGAAGGCCTGTTCCCAACTGATCGGCTGGAACTCGCCCTGCTTGTCGAACTTGCCGTCCTTCATGCGCAGCAGCGGGCGGGTCAGGCGGTCGCTGCCGTACATGATCTTCGACAGGAAGTAGCCCTTCACGCAGTTGATCCCGCGGTTGACCTCGGCCTTGATGTCGCCATGGGTGGCCACCACCTGGCCGTCGCGGGTGGCGACCATCACGCTGCAACCGGTGCCGCAGAAGCGGCAGGGGGCCTTGTTCCAGACCAGGCTGGTGACGTCCGCCTCGGTCACCAGGTTGCTGGCGCGGACCAGGATCGGCAGGCCGGCCGCCGCCGCGGCGATGGCGGCGGCGTTAGCCTTGGCGAATTCACGACGGGTGAGGTTCATCGATTGTCTCCTCGGGCGAGCACGGTATCGCGCGGTCGGTCATGGCCGCCGCGTCGTTGCTATCGTCGTCGTGCAGGATCTCGTGGTAGACCAGCACGGCGTTGAGCACTCCAGGCAGGTTCTGCAACTGGCCCAGGGTGTCGAGAATCTGTTCTTCGCGTTCGGCTTCCAGCACCAGGATCAGCTTGCCCTGCGGGCTTTCCTGGTAGATCTCCAGGCCGTCGAGCAGCGCCAGGTTGGCCTTCACCGCCGGCAGTCGCTCGGGTCGGCAATGCAGGATGAGGCTGGCGATCTGCAGGGCTTCAGGCATGTCGTGGAGACTCCTTGGTGGATAGCGCGCGCAGTTGGATGGCCTGGCTCGGACAGGGCGCCAGGCAGGCGCCGCAGCCGTTGCAGCGCTGGCTGTCCAGCTCGGCCAGGGCGACGCCGCCGGGGGCCGGGCGGAAGCGGATCGCGGCGGGTTCGCAGGCGTCCTGGCAACTGCGGCAGTGGATCCCGGCCAGGGCCAGGCAGGCTTCGCCGATCGTGGCGATCCAGGGGAAGGCCGGGCGCGCGCCATCGAACAGGCCGGCCTCGCAGCGGCTGGCGCATTCCCCGCACAGCGTGCAGCCGGCGTTGGAGAGGTCGAGTTCGACGAGCCGACCGGCGCCGAGCTTCAGCACGCCTTCCGGGCAGGCCTCGACGCAGGCGGCGCAGCCTGTGCAGCCTTCGGCGAAGTCGGCGGCGGTCCACGGCGGGCGCCGCGTCGGCGGGTGCCCGCCGAGGCGGCGGAACAGCTCTCGGCGACTGCTCATACCCGACCTCAGGCCGGCGGCCCGGGCGGGCCGGCCAGTAGCTGGTACATCCAGACGCAGAAACCGAAGCCGCCGACCAGGGCGACGGACAGCAGCGGGAACAGGCAGATCACGAGGAACAGGAAGAGCCTGGCTTCCATGCCCTTGACGCGTCCCTGGTCGGGTTGTTCGTTCATTGGCCCAGCCTCTATGCAGGCGACTGTAGAAAGCCTAGACCCTACTTGCAGTACGGGCAAAAACCTCGCCGAGCCGGCGCGCGGCAGCCTGGAAACAGAGCGTTCGCCGGCAAACGCGAGTCGTTCAGCTCGGGTTCAGCAAGCGTTCAGGGGCGGTTCAGTACCCTGTCCGTACTCTGCAAGCCGTGAACGACACGACTCTCGCAGAACGGAGAAACACCATGAAAGCACTCAAGACTCTTTTCATCGCCACCGCCCTGCTGGGTTCCGCCGCCGGCGTCCAGGCCGCCGACAACTTCGTCGGCCTGACCTGGGGCGAGACCAGCAACAACATCCAGAAATCCAAGTCGCTGAACCGCAACCTGAACAGCCCGAACCTCGACAAGGTGATCGACAACACCGGCACCTGGGGCATCCGCGCCGGCCAGCAGTTCGAGCAGGGCCGCTACTACGCGACCTACGAGAACATCTCCGACACCAGCAGCGGCAACAAGCTGCGCCAGCAGAACCTGCTCGGCAGCTACGACGCCTTCCTGCCGATCGGCGACAACAACACCAAGCTGTTCGGCGGTGCCACCCTCGGCCTGGTCAAGCTGGAACAGGACGGCAAGGGCTTCAAGCGCGACAGCGATGTCGGCTACGCTGCCGGGCTGCAGGCCGGTATCCTGCAGGAGCTGAGCAAGAATGCCTCGATCGAAGGCGGCTATCGTTACCTGCGCACCAACGCCAGCACCGAGATGACCCCGCATGGCGGCAACAAGCTGGGCTCCCTGGACCTGCACAGCAGCTCGCAATTCTACCTGGGCGCCAACTACAAGTTCTAAATGACCGCGCAGCGCCCGCGAGGGCATGCTTCGATGGCCGGGCCGGAAGGTCCGGCCGCATCTCATCCGGAGGAACCTCATGAAACTGCTGGTAGTGGAAGACGAGGCGCTGTTGCGCCACCACCTCTATACCCGCCTGGGTGAACAGGGGCACGTGGTGGACGCGGTACCGGATGCCGAGGAAGCCCTCTACCGGGTCAGCGAATACCACCACGACCTGGCGGTGATCGACCTTGGCCTGCCGGGCATGAGCGGCCTGGACCTGATCCGCGAGCTGCGTTCGCAGGGCAAGTCCTTCCCGATCCTGATCCTCACCGCCCGCGGCAACTGGCAGGACAAGGTCGAAGGCCTGGCCGCCGGGGCCGACGACTACGTGGTCAAGCCGTTCCAGTTCGAGGAACTGGAAGCGCGCCTGAACGCGTTGCTGCGACGCTCCTCGGGGTTCGTCCAGTCGACCATCGAGGCCGGCCCCCTGGTCCTCGACCTGAACCGCAAGCAGGCGCTGGTCGAGGAGCAACCGGTGGCGCTGACCGCCTACGAATACCGCATCCTCGAATACCTCATGCGGCATCACCAGCAGGTGGTGGCCAAGGAACGCCTGATGGAACAGCTCTATCCCGACGACGAGGAGCGCGACGCCAACGTCATCGAGGTGCTGGTCGGCCGCCTGCGGCGCAAGCTGGAGGCCTGCGGCGGCTTCAAGCCGATCGATACGGTGCGCGGCCAGGGCTACCTGTTCACCGAGCGCTGCCGGTGATCCGTTCCCTGCGCATCCGCCTGATGCTCGGCGCCGCCGCCCTGGCGGTGCTGTTCATGCTGGCGCTGCTGCCGGCCCTGCAGCGGGCCTTCGGCATCGCCCTGGAGAACACCATCGAGCAGCGCCTGGCCGCCGACGTGGCGACCCTGGTCTCGGCGGCGCGGGTGGAGAAGGGCCGCCTGGTGATGCCCGAGCACCTGCCGGTGGAGGAGTTCAACCTGCCGGAGGCCAAGGTCCTCGGCTATATCTTCGATCAGAATGGCGATCTGCTCTGGCGCTCCACCTCGGCGGCCGACGAGTCGATCAACTACACGCCGCGCTACGACGGCCGCGGCAATGAATTCCACACCACCCGCGACGCGAAGGGCGAGGAGTTCTTCGTGTTCGACGTCGAGATCGACCTGCTGCGCGGCAAGCAGGCGGCCTACAGCATCGTCACCATGCAATCGGTCAGCGAGTTCGAGAGCCTGCTCAAGGGGTTCCGCGAGCAGCTCTACCTGTGGCTCGGCGGCGCCCTGCTGGTCTTGCTCGGGCTGCTCTGGCTGGGTCTGACCTGGGGCTTCCGGGCGATGCGCGGGTTGAGTTCCGAGCTGGACCAGATCGAATCCGGCGAGCGCGAGAGCCTGAGCGAGGAGCATCCGCGCGAGCTGCTGCGCCTGACCCACTCGCTGAACCGCCTGTTGCGCAGCGAGCACAAGCAGCGCGAGCGCTACCGCCACTCCCTCGGCGACCTGGCGCACAGTCTGAAGACGCCGCTGGCGGTCTTGCAGGGGGTCGGCGACCAGCTCGCCGAGGAGCCCGGCAACCGCGAGCAGGTGCGGGTGCTACAGGGCCAGATCGAGCGCATGAGCCAGCAGATAGGCTATCAGTTGCAGCGCGCCAGCCTGCGCAAGAGCGGCCTGGTACGCCATCGCGAGCAACTGGCGCCGCTGGTGGAGACCCTGTGCGACGCGCTGGACAAGGTCTATCGCGACAAGCGGGTAAGCCTGCAGCGGGACTTCTCGCCGTCCTTCAGCGTGCCGGTGGAGCGCGGCGCGCTGCTGGAACTGCTCGGCAACCTGCTGGAGAACGCCTATCGCCTGTGCCTGGGCCGGGTCCGCGTGGGCGCCCGGCTGGGGCCGGGTTACTCGGAGCTGTGGGTCGAGGACGATGGTCCCGGAGTGCCTGCCGAACAGCGCGCACGAATCATCCGCCGCGGCGAGCGCGCCGATACCCAGCACCCGGGGCAGGGCATCGGCCTGGCCGTGGCGCTGGACATCATCGAGAGCTACGACGGCGAACTGAGCCTGGACGATTCCGAGCTGGGCGGCGCCTGCTTCCGCATACGTTTCGCTACAGTCTGAGACTTGGCGGCCGTTACCTACGTCTGAGGTGTTTCCGCGCTACGCTGAAGTCTGTTCGGCTGGCGCAGTTCCTTTGACGCAGGTACCGGGGATTCGAGCGGATGTTCAGTGGCAAAACCGACGACAGGGGCTTGTGGGCGGGCATCCAGGCCGGTGTGCTGTTCTTTCTCGCCGCCCTGGCCTGCATCTACCTGTCGCGCCAGCCTGCCACCATCGCGGCGATCTGGCTGCCCAACGCGATCCTCACCGCCGCCCTGCTGCGCGCGCCGCTGCGCCAGTGGCCGGCGATCCTGCTCTGCTCCGCCGTGGCCAACCTGGCGGCCAACCGCCTGTATGGCGACAGCCTGTGGATGAGCGCGGCGTTCCTGCCGGCCAACCTGAGCGAAGCGATCTTCGCCGCGATGCTGTTACGCATCAACCGGGTGCGCGAGGACTTCGAGTTCAACCTGCATTCGGCGGTTCGCGTGCTCTGGGCCGGCGCGCTGATCCCGCCCTTGCTCGGTGCCTCGGTGGGCGCGGTGCTGGTCAGCGTCTTCGGCATGGGGCGTTTCCCGGAAATGTGGGCGCGCTGGTACGTGGGCGATGCGATGGGCATGCTCGCGCTGCTGCCGTTGTGCATGGCCAGCAACCTGGCGGCCTGGCGTCACGCTCTGTCGGGGCGGGCGGGAGTGGACAACGCGATGCTCCTGCTGGTGACCCTGGTGATCAGCTTCGTGGCCCTGACGCGCCTGCCCTACGCCTTCATCTACGTGCTCCTGCCGCTGCTGGTGGCCGCCGCCAGCACCAGCGTGTTCGGCACCGCGCTGATCGGCTGCCTGAACACCTGTTTCATCGCCGTGCTGATCGCCCTCGGCGTGTTCGTCCCCGAGTCGTCCCAGCAGCGTTTCGGCGAGCCGCTGCTGTACCTGCCGATGGCCTTGACCCTCATTCCCGCCTTCCTGGTCTCGGTGATCATGGAGCGCAGCCGCCGCGAGCAGCATCAGGTGGCCATCGGCGAGGCGCAGTTCCGCGGCGCCATGGAATTCTCGGCGATCGGCATGGCCCTGGTGTCGCTGGAGGGGCGGCTGTTCAAGGTCAACGAGGCGCTGTGCCGGATGCTCGGCTATTCCGCCGAACGCTTGGGCGAGCTGTCGTTCCAGGAGATCACCTATGTGGACGACCTGGAACTGGACCTCGACCTGGTGCGCGACCTGCTCGCCGGGCGTATCAACTCCTACCAGATGGAGAAGCGCTACCTGCGCCAGGACGGCGAAACCTTCTGGGCGCGCATCAGCGTGTCGCTGGTGCGCGATGAGGAGGGAGTCGCCCAGTACTTCGTCACCCAGGTGGAGGATATCGACAGTCGCAAGCGTGCCGAGCTGGAGCGCGAGCGCCTCGCCGAACGGATCAAGCTGGCCACCGACGCCGGGCAGATCGGCATCTGGGAGTGGGACCTGGCGCGCAACCGCCTGCACTGGGATTTCCGCATGTTCGACCTGTACGGCATCCGCAGCGGTCCCGGGGAGACCACGGTGGAGCAGTGGAAGGCGAGCCTGCATGCCGAGGATCACGACCGCGTGCTGCGCGAGCTGGAGCGCGCCGTCAGCGGGTTGCAGAAATTCGACTGCGAGTTCCGTATCGTCCGCCCCAACCGCGAGGTTCGCCACCTGCGGGCGATCGCCACGCTGACGCGCGACGAGGACAACCGTCCGGTGCGGATGATCGGCATCAACAGCGACATCACCGAGATCCGCACCCTGGCGGAAACCCTGCACGAGGAAAAGGAACGCCTGCAGGTGACCCTGTATTCCATCGGCGATGCCGTGTTGACCACCGACGCCGGCGGCCGCGTGACCTTCATGAACCCGGTGGCCGAGGCGATGACCGGCTGGACCTTGCAGGACGCCATCGGCGCGCCCCACGAACTGGTCTTCAACGTGCTCGACAGCGACACCGGCGAGGCCCTGGAAAGCCCGGTGCGACGCTGCCTGCAGAACACCCGGGTGTTCTACCTGGAGGACGGCGCCACGCTGATCAGCCGCAAGGGCGAGCAGCACGATATCCAGAATTGCGCGGCGCCGGTGCGCACCCGCGATGGCGAGATCATCGGCACCGTGCTGGTGTTCCAGAACGTCACCAAGGCCCGGGCGATGCAGCGCGAGCTGAGCTATCACGCCTCCCACGATGCCCTCACCGGGCTGTTCAACCGCACCAAGTTCGAGGAGGAGCTGCAACGCGCCCTGGCCAACGCCCAGGAGCGGGCGACCCAGCATGCGCTGTGCTTCATCGACCTCGACCGCTTCAAGGTGGTCAACGATTCCGCCGGGCACGCGGCGGGCGACATGCTGCTGCGCGAGCTGAGCCGGATTCTCGCCGACCGCACCCGCGCCTCCGACACCCTGGCGCGGCTGGGCGGCGACGAGTTCGGCCTGCTGCTGTTCGATTGCGACCTGGCGGAGGCGGAGCAGGTGGCGAGCAAGCTCATCGAGCAGATCTGCTCGGTGCGCTTCCCCTGGGAAGGGCGGCTCTACGACGTGGGCGCGAGCATCGGCATCACCGCCCTTACCGCCACCTCGCGCAGCACCAGCGAACTGATGAGCCAGGCCGACGTGGCCTGCTACGCGGCCAAGCATGCCGGGCGCAACCGGGTCTCGGTGTACCAGTTCGGCCATGAGGAAGTGGAGCGCCAGCACCGCGACATACTCCTCGCCAGCGGGCTGCGCGAGGCCCTGGAGAACGACCGCTTCCAGTTGCAGGCGCAGGAGATCGTCCCGGTCGGCCCCCGCCGCGACGGCGACCGGCACTACGAGCTGCTGCTGCGACTGTACGATCCGGATGGCCAGATGACTCCGCCGGGCGCCTTCATCCCGGCCGCCGAGCGCTTCAACCTGATGGCCAGCATCGACCGCTGGGTGATCAACGAGGCGCTGATCAACTTCGGCGCGCGGATCGCCGCGGTGGAGGGCCTGAGCATCGGCATCAACCTGTCCGGCAACTCGCTCAACGACCCGCTGTTCCTGCCTTACCTGCTGGATCGCATCGAACACTCGCCGCTGAGGCCGGAGCGCCTGTACTTCGAGCTGACCGAGACGGCGTTGATGAACCAGTTGTCGGTGGCTTCGCGGATCGTCGCCAAGCTGCGCGACCTCGGCTGCAAGGTGGCGCTGGACGACTTCGGCTCCGGCCTGAGTTCCTTCAATTACCTGAAGAATTTCGTCGTCGACGTGATCAAGATCGACGGCAGCTTCGTCCGCAACCTGGACAAGAGCCCGGTGGACCAGGCCATCGTCGACTCCATCAACCAGATCGCCCACCGCCTGGGCGCGGTGACCGTGGCCGAGTTCGTCGAGAGCCGGGAAATCCTCGATCACCTGGCGCGCCTCGGGGTGGATTTCGCCCAGGGCTACGCGGTCGGGCGGCCACAGCCGTTCGCCACGGTGCTCGACCAACTGCGCAGCGGGCTTCGTCGCCAGGAGCTGGGCTGAGCTTCAGGCTTCCGCCTGGTGCCGGTACGCGCCGGGGGTGAGGCCGGTCCACTTCTTGAACGCGCGATGGAAGGCCGAGGGCTCGGAAAAGCCGAGCTGCTCGGCGATGTCCTGGATCGACAGCTCGTCCCGACCCAGGTGGTAGATCGCCAGGTCGCGGCGCAGGTGGTCCTTGAGTTGCTGGAAGCTGCCGCCTTCCTCGCGCAGGTGGCGTCGCAGGGTCTGCGAACTCATGTGCAGTTGGCGGGCGACCTGGTCGAGGTCCGGCCAGCGCCGGCAGTCGCGGCCGAGCAGGCGGCGGATCTGGCTGGTCAGGCTGTCGCCGCCGTCCGGGCGCGCCAGCAGGTCGGCGGGAGAGTGCTGGAGGAACTGCTTGAGGGTGCGTTCGTCCTGCAGCAGCGGCATGCCCAGGTAGCGGGCGGCGAACAGCAGGCTGGTGCAGCCGGCGGAAAACCGCCGGGGGCAGGGAAACAGCAGGTCGTACTCGGCCTGGTGGTCCGGCGCCGGGTAGCTGAAGGTGGCTTCCTCCAGGCGGATGCGCTGGCCGATCAGCCAACTGGCGAGGCGGTGCCAGATCACCAGCAGGCTTTCGGCGAGAAAGTGATCCGGGTCCGACAGGTGGCGTTCCTCGAGGCTCAGGCGCACCAGGTCGCCTTCGCGCCGCAGGTGGATCAGCGGCGCCTGGGGGAACAGGCCGTAGAACAGTTCGCCGCGCTGCAGGGCCTTTTCCAGGGTCCGGCAATGAATCAGGGTGTGGCACATCATGGCGAAGGTGCCGCGCTTGCTGCGGACTTCGCCGAAGCCCATGTATTCGTCGTCCAGCACTTCCCAGAGCAACTGCATCAGGCGGGTGAACTGCTCCGGCGCGATGCGTGCCCGCGGTTCGTCCAGCAGGGCCGGCTGGATGCCGGCGCGACGCAGCAGGGTGGGGCCGTCCAGGCCTTGGCGCGTGGCCCCGCGCAACGCGGCGCGGACGAAATGGCTGGCGATGGTGCGCTCACGCATGGCGGCGTCCTTGTTGTTGGAACGGCGATGGTAGGGCGCCACCCGGAAGACGACAAGGGTGGTGGCGGACTCCCGCCATGCTCGCGCGGCACAGCCGGCCCGCCGGGCGGTAATCCGCCACGCTTAGCCCGCTATGCAATTTTCATTTATTATTTAACTTATTGATATGTAAGGATTTTATTTAGAGAAAGAGCATCCTGGCACAGCCTCTGCAATGCCTGGGCAAGGTTCCGCTGCGGCGGTTCACGACAAAAAATCTCCCCAGCAAGGGGGGTAACGCTACCGGTGAGCGCGTTCCAGGGAACTGGCGAAGCGCCCCCGTGAGGACTCTGCCCATGACCAAACAACCCTTCTACAAGAGCCTGTACGTGCAGGTTCTGGTCGCCATCGCCATCGGTATCGCGCTCGGCCACTGGTACCCGGAAACGGCAGTGGCGATGAAGCCGTTCGGCGACGGCTTCGTCAAGCTGATCAAGATGGCCATCGCGCCGATCATCTTCTGTACCGTGGTCACCGGCATCGCCGGCATGCAGAGCATGAAGTCGGTCGGCAAGACCGGCGGCATGGCGCTGCTGTACTTCGAGGTCGTCTCCACCGTGGCCCTGATCATCGGCCTGGTAGTGGTCAACGTGGTCCAGCCGGGCGCCGGCATGCACGTCGACCCGAACACCCTCGACACCAGCAAGATCGCTGCCTACGCCGCTGCCGGCGAGAAGCAGAGCACCGTCGACTTCCTGATGAACGTGATCCCCGGCACCGTGGTCGGCGCGTTCGCCAACGGCGACATCCTCCAGGTCCTGTTCTTCTCCGTGCTCTTCGGCTACGCCCTGCATCGCCTGGGCAGCTACGGCAAGCCGGTGTTCGAGTTCATCGAGCGCGTCTCCCACGTGATGTTCAACATCATCAACGTGATCATGAAGGTCGCCCCGATCGGCGCGTTCGGCGCCATGGCCTTCACCATCGGCGCCTACGGCGTGGGTTCGCTGGTGCAGCTCGGCCAGCTGATGCTGTGCTTCTACATCACCTGCATCCTGTTCGTGCTCATCGTCCTCGGCGGCATCGCCCGCGCCCACGGCTTCAGTATCCTGCGCTTCATCAGGTACATCCGCGAGGAACTGCTGATCGTGCTGGGCACCTCGTCTTCCGAGTCGGCTCTGCCGCGGATGATCGACAAGATGGAGAAGCTCGGCTGCAACAAGTCGGTGGTCGGCCTGGTGATTCCCACCGGTTACTCCTTCAACCTCGACGGCACCTCGATCTACCTGACCATGGCCGCGGTGTTCATCGCCCAGGCCACCGATACGCCGATGGACATCACCCACCAGATCACCCTGCTGCTGGTGCTGCTGATCGCTTCCAAGGGCGCCGCCGGCGTCACCGGCAGCGGCTTCATCGTGCTCGCCGCGACCCTTTCCGCCGTCGGCCACCTGCCGGTCGCCGGCCTGGCGCTGATCCTCGGCATCGACCGCTTCATGTCCGAAGCCCGCGCGCTGACCAACCTGGTCGGCAACGGCGTGGCCACGGTAGTGGTTTCCAAGTGGTGCAAGCAGCTCGACGAGGGCACCTTGCAGCGCGAACTGGCCGGCGAGGGCAACGCTTCGTCGCCTGCCAGCGATATTCCGGTGGGCGGCCGCGAAGCGGTCTAAGCTCAAACCTGTTCGGCAGGGGGAAGTGAAGAGCTCCCTGCCGCCCTTCGAACCCGCCCTCGTGGCGGGTTTTTTTATGCCTCGGCGGCGGCCTGCTCGCGCAGCCAGGCGAGGAACAGCGAGAGGGGCGCTCGTTGCGCCGCTCCTGGCAGGCTCACCGCGTAATAGGCGAAGCGGCTCGGCCAGGGCCGCTCGAGGGCGACCGCCAAGCGGCCGCTGGCGATCTCGGCGCGGGCATGGATCTCCCGTACCAGCGCGATACCCTGGCCGGTCTCGGCGGCGCGAACCAGCAGCAGGTCGTCGGCGAAAGCCGGACCTCTCTCGCTGCGCGGGTCGTCCTCCACCCCCATCGCCCGCAGCCACAGGCGCCAGTCATTGCGCTCCGACTCCTGCAACAGCGGGTAGGCCAGGCAATCGATCGCTTCGCGGATCTCAGGGCCTTCCGCCAGCAGGCGCGGGCTGGCCACCGGGATCAGCGGCGGGGCCATCAGCGCCTGCACGTCGAGTCCGGGGTAGTCGCCGAGCCCGTGGCGGATGGCGACGTCGATTCGTTCCCGGCGCAGGTCGGCGAGCAGTGCCGTAGCCTCCACGCGGACTTCCACCTGCGGGTGCGACGCGCTGAATTGACCGAGGCGCGGCACCAGCCAGGTGGCGGCGAAGGAGGGCTCGGTGCTGACCGTGAGGGTCTGGCGGGCATTGATCGCCTCCAGCTGGGCAAGGCTCGCGGTGATCTGCTCGAAGGCCTGGCGGAGGCCGGGATAGACCTGCTCGCCCTCCGGCGTCAGGCGCATGCCATGGCTGAAGCGCTGGAACAGGACGACGCCGGTGCGCGCCTGCAGAGCCCTGAGCTGCTGGCTTACCGCGCCGGGAGTGACGCCCATGGCCGCGGCCGCGCGGGTGAGATTGCCATGGCGGGCGGTTTCGACGAAAGCGCGTAGCGCGAGGAGCGGGAGGACGGCACCCATGAATTCAGTTTTTCTATAAACAGGTTGTAGAAAGGATCGTTTTTCATCCGCCGACCCGGGCTTCAGCATGTGTGGCGAAACGAGAGACTTTAGCCTAGCTGCTTTCTTCGGTGTGCGGGAAGCGGCCGAGGCGGTTTCCCCGGTCGGCGCCGCCCCCATCGCCCAGGCGCCGGATAGTCCAGCGCTGCAAGGATACTTGCCATGCCTTCCCTCCAGCTCTACAGCGACAGTTCACCCAACGGATTCAAGATCACCATCGCCCTCGAGGAACTGGGGCTGCCCTACGCACTGCACCACGTTCGCATCGACCATGGCGAGCAACGCCGCCCGGAATTCCTGCACCTGAATCCACATGGCCGGATACCGGTGCTGGTAGACCGGGCCGCCGGCATCACCCTGTTCGAGTCGGCGGCGATCCTGCAGTACCTGGCGGAGACCAGCGGGCGGTTGCTTCCCGACGCCCCCCGGGAACGCTGGGAGGCCCTGACCTGGCTGACTTTCCATGCTTCCAGCATGGGGCCCATCCTCGGCCAGCGCGTGCATTTCGAGATCTTCGCCGAAGAGCGGTACCCGCCGGCCATCGAACGCTATCGGCGGCTCTCCGAGGAGGTTTTCGCCACCCTCGACCAGCGCCTGGCCGGACGGCCCTGGCTGGCCGGTGAGCAATACTCCATCGCCGATATCGCCACCTTCGGCTGGACCCATACGGCGCGGATCGTCGACTTCGACTTCAGCCATTATCGCCACCTGGACGACTGGCACCGGCGCATGGCCCTGCGGCCTGCGGTGCAGCGCGGGATCGTCCTGCCGGAACCGGCGGTGGGTCCATGAGCGCCCTGCTGCAAGGCGCCTCGGCGCCGGCCTTCGTCGGGCACCCTGGCTATCGGCGCATGTTCGCCGCAGACGCGCTGACCCTGGGCCTGTTCCTGCCGTTGCGTTTCTACCAGGGCGATATGCGGGTGCTGCTGGGCCAGGCGCGGCTGGTCGAAGACATCGATCGACTGGGATTCGCCGCCGTCTGGGTACGCGACGTACCGTTGTTCGACCCACGCTTCGGCGATGCCGGACAAGTGTTCGATCCGTTCACCTACCTTGGCTATCTGGCCGCGCGGACCCGCCGTATCGCCCTGGCCACCGGCAGCGCGGTGCTTTCCCTGCGCCAACCGGTCGACCTGGCCAAGGCCGCGGCGAGCGTCGACCGGTTGTCCGGCGGACGCCTGGTGCTGGGCCTCGCCTCCGGCGACCGGCCGGTGGAGTTCCCCGCCTACGGGTTGGAGCATGCGCAGCGCGGCGAGCGGTTCGCCCAGGGCCTGGACTACCTGCGCCAACTGCTGCACGGCTGCCGGCACGTCGCCTCGCCGCTCGGTACGCTGGACGACGCCGAACTGTTGCCGCGTCCGCCGGCCGGCGCCATCCCGCTGGTCGTCACCGGCTCCGCGCGGCAGCCGGCGGACTGGCTGGCACGCCAGGCGGATGGCTGGCTGACCTATCCGGAGTCGACTGTCGATGCGTCCGGGCCACGTCGCCTGGCCGGGAAGATCCGCGCCTGGAGGATGTCCATCGCGGACGGCGGGTTCCGCCCGCACATGACCAACGAATGGCTGGACCTGGTGGACGACCCGGCGTATCCGCGTACGCCGTTGCACGGCGGCTACGTCCTGCGCACCGGGCGCAACGGCCTGATCGAGCTGCTCGGCGAATGGCGTGCGGCGGGCGTCAACCATGCCGCCCTGGGCATCCAGTTCTCCGCCAGGCCGGCAGCGGAAGTCATCCAGGAACTGGCCGAGGAGGTGCTGCCGCTGTTCCCGTCCCACCCGGGCGTGCAGCCGGCGAGCATGGACTGGTAGCTGACCGATTCGGTCAACCGAGCCTGAGCGCTCGCGTCATTGAGGGCGCCGGCCGGCGCCGCCTACCCTGCGGAACCACTGACCGCAGGGAGTCCCCGTACATGCAACGGCAGATCTTCGAGACCGAACACAACCTGTTCCGCGATGCCTTCCGCGCCTTTCTCGACAAAGAGGTGGTGCCGCACCAGGACGCCTGGGAAGAGGCCGGGGTGGTCGACCGCGCTGTCTGGAGGAAGGCGGGGGAGATGGGCTTCCTGCTGCCCTGGGCGGACGAGGAGTACGGTGGCGCCGGGCTCAAGGACTTCCGCTACGAGCAGATCATGTGCGAGGAGCTGGCGCGGATCAACGAGCCGGGCTTCATGATCCCGCTGCACTCGGCGTTGTGCGGGCCGTACATCGCCGAATACGGTAGCGCCGAGCAGAAGGCCCGCCTGTTGCCGGGGATCGTCCGTGGCGAGACCATCCTCGCCGTGGCCATGACCGAGCCGTCCGCCGGCTCCGACCTGGCCGGCATGCGCAGCACCGCGGTGGACAAGGGCGACCACTGGCTGCTCAACGGCTCCAAGGTGTTCATCTCCAACGGCCTGCTGGCCGACCTGGTGATCGTCGCGGCGAAGACCGATCCGGCGAACAAGCACGCCATGGGCCTGTTCCTGGTGGAGCGCGGCATGCAAGGCTTCGAGCGCGGGCGCAACCTGAAGAAGCTCGGCATGAAGAGCCAGGACACCGCCGAGCTGTTCTTCAACAATGTGCGGGTGCCGAAGGAAAACCTGCTGGGCGACGCCAAGGGCGGCTTCTTCTACCTGATGAACATGCTCGCCCAGGAGCGCCTGACCAACGCCTGCGGCGCGGTGGCCGGGGCCGAGGCGGCGTTGCAGGCGACCATAGACTACGTGAAGGAGCGCCAGGCCTTCGGCCGGCCGGTGGCGCACTTCCAGAACACCCGCTTCAAGCTCGCCGAAATGCGTACCCAGATCGACGTGGCGCAGGTCTTCACCGACCGCTGCGTGATGGACCACAACCAGAAGAAGCTGTCCCCCGAGGTCGCCGCCGAAGCCAAGCTGTTCACCACCGAGCTGCTGGGCAAGGTGGTCGACGAAGGCGTGCAACTGCATGGCGGCTGGGGCTACATGTGGGAGTATCCGATCTGCAGGATGTACGCCAACGCCCGCATCCAGCGGATCTTCGCCGGTACCTCGGAGATCATGAAAGAGATCATCAGCCGCGGCATGAAGCTCTGACGCCACGGCCATGTCGCGCCGCGCAGCGGGTGGATAGGCTGCTCGGCAGGCGATCCCGACCAATGCCCGGCGACCCAGAGGAGGGAGCATGAAAGGCCCGTTGTCATCGTTGAAAGTGCTGGATTTCTCGACCCTGCTGCCGGGGCCGTTCGCCTCGCTGCTGCTGGCCGACATGGGGGCCGACGTGCTGCGCGTGGAGTCGCCCGGGCGCATGGACCTGGTGCGGGTGCTGCCGCCGCACGTCGATGGCACCTCGGCCAGCCATGCCTACCTGAACCGCAACAAGCGTTCCATCGGCCTCGACCTGAAGCGGCAGGGCGCACGCGAGGTGGTGCTGGAGCTGGTACGCGAATACGACATCGTCCTCGAACAGTTCCGTCCGGGGGTGATGGACAAGCTCGGCGTCGGCTACGAGGCGCTGAAGGCGGCGAACCCGCGGCTGATCTACGTGGCCATCACCGGCTACGGCCAGACCGGGCCGTACCGCGAGCGCGCCGGGCATGACATCAACTACCTGGCGCTGGCCGGCGTCGCCAGCTACACCGGGCGCCGCGAGCGTGGCCCGTTGCCGCTGGGGGTGCAACTGGCGGACCTCGCCGGTGGTTCGTTGCATGGCGTGATGGGCCTGCTGGCGGCGGTCATCCACCGGCAGCAGACCGGCGAGGGGCAGTTCGTCGACATCAGCATGACCGACTGCGCCTTCAGCCTGAACGGCATGGCCGGCGCAGGCTATCTCGCGGCCGGGGTCGAGCCGGAGATGGAGGCGCTGGCGCTGAACGGCGGCAGCTTCTATGACTACTACCGCACCCGCGATGGCCGCTGGTTCTCGGTGGGCAGCCTGGAACCGCAGTTCATGCAGCAATTCTGCGCCGCCATCGGCCGCCCGGAACTGGCCGCCCGCGGCCTGTCGCCGAAGCCGGAAGAGCAGCGGGCGCTGAAGCGCGAGATCGAGATGGAGTTCGAGAAACGCGACTTCGCCGAATGGCAGGCGGTGTTCGCCGCCCTGGATGCCTGCGTGGAGCCGCTGCTGCCGCTCTCCGAGGCGCTGGAGCACCCGCAGTTGCAGGCGCGCGGGCTGGTCGCCCGGGTGCCGCTGGCGGACGGCGGCAGCCAGGCGCAGATGGCCTGTCCGCTCAAGTTTTCCGCCGGCCTGCCGGCGCCTCGCCACATCGGCGCGGCGCTCGGCGCCGACACCGTGGCGGTGCTCGAAGGCCTGGGCTACTCCGCCGAACGGATCGCCGAGCTGAAGGCGGCCGGGGCCATCGCCTGAATCACTCGCGGAGCACTTCGCCGGTGAACACCAGGGTCGCCTTGCAGCGCCGGCAGTAGTAGCGGCGCCCCTTGGCCACCAGGGTGTGGCGTTGCGGGGAGAACGGGAAGTCGTTGTGCTCCGGGCAATGGCAGCGGTACAGGTAGCGGGTGGTGGCGCGGCGCTTGACCGCGTAGGTGTGGCAGCGGTCCGGCGGCAGGCCGTAGATGCCGCGCATGATCAACTGCCACTCCTCGCCGTGGGGGCGGATGCGCGGGCCGAACAACTGGTGCGCGATCAGGTGCGCGACTTCGTGGGCCACGGTCTGTTCCAGGAAGTGCTCGCGATTCTCGCGGTACAGCTGGGGATTGAAGCGCAGCAGGTTCTCGTCGAGGTGGGCGACCCCGGCTTTCTGGCCTCGCAGGCGGAAGCTGACGGTCGGGCGGGGGAAGCTGCGTTGGAAGAAGTGTTCGGCCTGCCGATAGCAGGCCTCGACGCGGGCGTTGAGGTGTTCGGGCATTCGGGAAGACTCCAGCAGCGGGCGATTATGCCGGAGACAGGAGGGCGGGCGCAGGCGTCGGGACGACCGCTCGTCCGGGGTGCAGGATCAGGCAAGCGCGGCGGCGGGCAAGAAAAAACCGGGCGGCGGTTACCCGCGGCCCGGTCGTACGATGCGTTCGCTGGACGTCAGCTGGTGTATTCCGGGCCGACCCCGCTGCCCCAGAGGATCACCGACAGGGCGATCATCGCCACCAGCACCACCAGGCCCACCGCCAGCACCGAGCTGGAGAACAGGAAGCCTTCGTCCTTGTGGATGTTCATGAAGGTGGGAATCCCCACGTAGAGCAGGTAGACCGTGTAGCTGATCGCCGCCACCCCGACGATCATTCCCAGCCAGAGGTGCGGATACAGCGCCGCCAGCCCGGCGATGAACAGCGGAGTGGCGTTGTAGGCGGCGAACACGATGCACTGGGTCAGGCTCGGGTTGGCGTCGTAGGTCCGCGCCATCCAGTGGATGAACGCGCCCATCACCGCCACCCCGGCGAGCATCGCCAGGTAGGTGAGGACCGTCATCTGCAACGCGCTGGCCTGGGTCAGCTTGACCGGATCGCCGCCGCCGACCACCCAGCCGACCTGGGTCGTGCCGATATAGGCGGAAATCGCCGGAATGGCAGCCAGGATCAGGATGTGGGTCAGGTACATGTGGCTGATGCTTTCTTCTTCGCCACGGATTTCCTGCCATTCCTGATCGGGATGGGTGAAGAGCCCCCATACATGATGGATCATGCCGTTTCCTCCTCGTTCTTATGTGGTCGCCCCCCAGCGAAGCGCCGGGCGCGCATGGACAGCGCCACCCGGTGCTCGGCCGACCTATGCGACCTTATGTCGCAGTATAGGAACGGCCCGAGCCCGCGTCGCTCGCGGGGTTAGAGCAAATCGAAGCTTCACGGCCGGCTGTAATAGCGTTGCAGTATTTCCATCGCCTTGTTGATCGATTGCAGGCGCGCAGTGCTGCCGCCGCGGTCGGGATGGTGCTGGCTGACCAGTTGCCGGTAGCGCAGCTTGATGGCGGGATAGTCGACCGCGCCCTCCAGCTCGAACAGGGCGAGGGCGGCAGCCTTCTCCTCGCTGCCCTGCATGCGCGTCCAGAAACTCTGCAGCAGCCGCTCGACGTCGGCCTCGCTGGTCTCTCCCAGGTGGCGCAGGTCGAGGTAGTAGTCGCGCAGCGGATCGCCCTGTTCCAGCGCCTGCGTGCCATCCACGTAAGGATGCAGGCGCAGGCTCAGCGGGCTGATCTCCAGGTGCGCCTCGCGCTCGGCCCAGAGGTGGTCGCGCAGGTGGTAGAGCGCGTTGAACAGGAGGAAATGGGTGCGGAACAGCACCAGCTTGTCGGCCAGTTCGCGATGGGGGATATGCGTCGAATGGCGGGCCTTCAGCAGCTGGATCAGCTGGTATTCGGAAAGCCCCTCGGGATGCTCGCGCAGCAGGCAGTGGATCTGCCCGGCGAGGTCGAGGCGGTGGTCGAGGTCGGGAGTCATGGGGCAAGACTAGCATCGGGCGTCGGGAGGGGCTGGGGTCGGCGTCGCTTTGTGCGTAAAATAGCCAGCTTTTCTCCTCGAACACCCGGATTCCAGAGCACCATGGGCACCCTTTCGGTCAATCAGAACAAACTGCAGAAGCGCCTGCGCCGCCTGGCCGGCGAGGCCATCACCGACTTCAACATGATCGAGGATGGCGACAAGGTCATGGTCTGCCTGTCCGGCGGCAAGGACAGCTACACCATGCTCGACATCCTGCTCTACCTGCAGAAGGTCGCGCCGATCCGCTTCGAGATCGTCGCGGTGAACATGGACCAGAAGCAGCCCGGTTTTCCCGAGCACGTCCTGCCGGAGTACCTGAAGTCGATCGGCGTGGAGTACCACATCGTCGAGAAGGACACCTACTCGGTGGTCAAGGAGAAAATCCCGGAAGGCAAGACCACCTGCTCGCTGTGCTCGCGCCTGCGCCGCGGCACGCTGTACACCTTCGCCGACGAGATCGGCGCGACCAAGATGGCCCTCGGTCACCATCGCGACGACATCCTCGAGACCTTCTTCCTCAACATGTTCTACGGCGGCACCCTGAAGGCCATGCCGCCGAAGCTGCTGGCCGACGACGGGCGCAACGTGGTGATCCGGCCGCTGGCCTATTGCAGTGAGAAGGACATCGAGGCCTATTCCCAGCTCAAGGAGTTCCCGATCATCCCCTGCAACCTCTGCGGTTCGCAGGAGAACCTGCAGCGCCAGGTGGTCAAGGAAATGCTGCTGGAATGGGAACGCAAGTCGCCGGGGCGTACCGAGATCATGTTCCGCGCCCTGCAGAACGTGGTGCCGTCGCAACTGGCCGACCGCAACCTGTTCGACTTCGCCAACCTGCGCATCGACGAGAACGCCACGCCGCGCTTCCTCGACGTGATGAACCTCTGAGCCGCGCCGCGGGTCAGTTCTTCTCTCCGGTCTGCAAGGATTCCCGATGCGCGACTACGCCTGGATGTACGAATACTGCCTGAACCGCTTCGGCTCCAGGGAGGCGCTGGAAGCGCGCCTGCCGCAGCCGAAGAGCGCCGCCGAGCTGCGCGCGGTGGGTGACGACCGCTACCTGTCGCTGATCAGCCTGCGGATCTTCCGCGCCGGCCTCAAGCACAGCCTGGTGGACGCCAAGTGGCCGGCCTTCGAGGAAGTGTTCTTCGGCTTCGATCCGCAGAAGGTCGTGCTCATGAGCGCCGAGCATCTCGAGCGGCTGATGCAGGACGCCCGCCTGATCCGCCACCTGGGCAAGCTCAAGAGCGTGCCGCGCAATGCGCAGATGGTGCTCGACCTGGCCCGCGAGCATGGCAGCTTCGGCAACTTCCTCGCGGATTGGCCGGAAACCGACATCGTCGGCCTGTGGAAGCTGCTGTCCAAGCGCGGCAACCAGCTCGGCGGCTTGTCGGCGCCGCGTTTCCTGCGGATGGCCGGCAAGGATACCTTCATTCCCAGCGACGACATGGTCGCCGCGCTGAAGGCCCAGGAGATCATCGACAAACCGCCCACCAGCCTCAAGGACCTGGCGGCCGTCCAGGGAGCCTTCAACCAGTGGCGCGAGGAGAGCGGCCGGCCGCTGTGCCAGCTGTCGGTGATGCTGGCGCATACGGTCAATCACTGAGCTAGAGGCTCAGCCGACCGCTGCCGATCATCCACAGCGCCGCCAGCGCGAGGACCAGCACCAGCGCCGCGACGCTGCCTTCGGCGCGATTGCCGAACGCCGGCAGGCCGCGCTGGCGACGGGCATGCAGGAAGAAGCCGAGGCCCGGCGCGTAGAGGATCATCGACAGCAGCAGGTATTTCAGCCCGGCGGCGTAGATCAGCCAGACCCCGTAGAGCGTCCCCAACAGCGCCAGCGCCAGCATCGCGCCCGAGTGCGGGCGGCGCGCCACCAGCTTCAGGCAGAAGCCGGCGCAGAGCAGGTAGGGGATCAGCGCCATCGAGGTGGCCAACTGGATCAGCGCGTTGTAGCCCGAGGCGTTGAGGAAGGCCACCAGCAGCAGCGCAGAGATCAGCGTGCTGGTCAGCCACAGTGCCGGCGCTGGGGTTTCCACCGCATTGGTGCGGCCGAACAGTGCCGGCGCGGTGTGCGTTGGGCCACGGCTGGCCAGGTAGAGCATTTCCACCGCGAGCATGGTCCAGGCCAGCAGCGCGCCGCCGACCGAAACGATCAGCCCGACGTTGATCAGCGTGGCGCCCCAGGGGCCCACCGCCGCGGCCATCACCTGGGCCATCGAGGGGTTCTTCATCTGCGCCAGTTCGTGCTGCGGCACCACGCCCAGCGACAGCACCGAGACGCAGACCAGCAACAGCAGGGTGACCACGAAGCCGAGCAGGGTTGCGCGGCTGACATCGGCCGCGTGCCGCGCGTGGCTGGCATAGACCGTGGCGCTCTCGATGCCGAGGAATACCCAGACGGTGTAGAGCATGGTGGTTTCCACCTGGCGGGTGACGCTGCCCAGTGCCGGGCTGCCCCAGAAGTCCAGGTGAAAGGTCTCGATGCGGAAGGCCAGGGCTACGCAGAGGATGAACAGGGCGATCGGCACCACCTTGGCGAGGGTTACGATAGCGTTGGTGATCGCCGCGTTGTGCACGCCGTGGAGGACGAAGGCATGCATCAGCCAGAGCACCGTCAATTCGCCGAGCAGCGCCGGCCAGGTGGTTCCGTCGCCGAAGAAGGCCAGCGCGCCGAATGAGCCGAGGGCGCTGAACAGCACCACCAGGTAGCCGGCGTTGCCGACCCAGGCGGAAATCCAGTAGCCCCAGGCGGCATTGAACCCCAGGTATTCGCCGAAGCCTTCGCGGGCGTAGCCGTAGACGCCGTCGTCCAGTTCGGGGCGGGTGGTCGACAGCCACTGGAATATCCGCGTCAGGGTCAGCATGCCGACGAAGGTGATCGCCCAGGCGATCAGGATCGCGCCGGCGCCTGCGCCTTCGGCCATGTTCTGCGGCAGGCTGAAGATGCCGCTGCCGATGATGCCGCCCACCACCAGCGCGGTCAGCGCCGGCAGCCCCAGTTTTCCCTTGTCCGAATCGGCCATGTGGCACCTCCGAAACTGCATCCGGTATGTCGCGCCAGGCGCAGGCGGAGCCTGCGCCGGGGTGCGACGGCGGGAGGCGGCGGGTCGGTCCGCCGCGGCATGGTTCAGAAGCGCAGTGACATGCAACTGACGCCGCCGTCGATCTTGCGGTATTCGGAGGTGTCCACCTCGATCACCCGGTAGCCGAGGCGGGCGATCTTCTCGCGGGTCCGGGGATAGCCGGCGGGCATGATCACCCTTTCGTTGACCCAGATGCAGTTGGCGGCGTAGGACTCCTCTTCGGGGATCTCGATGATGTTGAAGTCCTGGAACTCCGGCTTGCTGACGAACTCGCCGGCGGCCAGCAGGTTGTTGTGTTCCAGGTAGGCGAGCCCGGTCTTCAGGTGCAGGACCTTTTCCAGGCGTACCACCGAGCCGCTGAGGCCATGTTTCTCCAGGATCGCGATCATCTGCCGGGCGCCCTCGGCGTTGGTGCGGGCCGATTCGCCGATGTAGAAGTGGTCGCCGACCATCATGATGTCGCCGGCTTCCACCGTGCCGGGTGCCTCGATGCGCTCGACCTTGCCCGGATAGAAGCGCTGCACGGTCTCCTCGATGATCTCGGTCTCGCCGCGCCGCGATTCGGCGCCGGGGCGGGTGATGATGGCGCAGCGCGAGGTGCAGAGCACCGGGTCCTCGACGAACACCGAGTCGGGGAAGCGTTCGTCCGGCGGCAGCAGGGTGATGTCCACGTCGCAGGTCTGCAAGGCGCGGATGTAGGCGTTGTGCTGCTCCAGGGCCTTGGCGTAGTCCGGCTTGCCGAGGTGGCTGGAGGTCAGGCCGTCGACCAGGCTGCGGGCGGGCGTGCGAGCGATGATGTGCTTGAACATGACGATTTTCCTCGTGTGGGGACGACGAGGTCGTTGCAAGCCACGCGCCAGCCAACGCCCGGGAATTGCCTTGGAAATCCTTGATAAATCGGAGGATTTCCTGGTTTTCCGAGGGCTTGGTTGATCCACGCCAAGGATGCTCGGTCGCGCTGCGTCGAAGATGGGACAACTGACGAGATTTCGACATCCGGGAAACCGAGGGGGAGAGCATGGCGCTTGTCGAGGAGCCGACGATTTCCACGCGAAGCGGTGAACTGGCCTGGTTGGTGGACTGCCTGGCGCCGATTTTCGACGGCCTGCGGCAACCGGTCACGGTGGTCGACCCCTCCGGTCGCTTCGTCTACTACAACCGTGCCAGCGGCCTGCTCGATGGTCTCGACCCGCAGCGGGCGCTGGGCATGCACCTGTTGCAGAGCGCTCCCTGGCTGGCGGCCGAGCAAAGCACGCTGTTGCGTTGCCTGGCCGAAGGGCGGCCGTCGATCGATACGCTGCAGGCCTACGTGGGGGCCGGCGGCGAGCTGTTGCAGTATCGCCACCGGGCGATCCCGCTGCGCGGGCGCGACGGTTGCCTGCTCGGCGCGATGGAGCTCGGCGAAGTCGTCGCCGAGACCGAAGAGGCCGCAGGCCTGGCGGATTGCCCGAACATCCTGAGCGTGGCGCCGAGCCTGCTGCGGCAGTTGCAGCGCCTGGACGTTTTCGCGGTCACCGACCTGCCGCTGCTGATCCATGGCGAGACCGGCACCGGCAAGGAACTGTTCGCCCGTCGCGCCCATGCCCTGAGCCCGCGACGCAGCGGTCCGATGATCAGCCTGAACTGCGCGGCGATTCCCGAGACGCTGCTGGAAAGTACCCTGTTCGGCACCACCCGCGGCGCTTTCACCGGCGCCGAGAACCGCAAGGGCATGTTCGCCCTGGCGCAGGGCGGCAGCTTGTTCCTCGACGAGATCAATTCCATGCCGATGGCCATGCAGAGCAAGCTGCTGCGGGTCCTGCAGGACGGCAGCTACCTGCCTCTGGGCAGCCTGAGCCCGCAGCGGGCCGACGTACGCCTGATCGCGGCGAGCAACCAGCCGCCGCGCCAGGCGATCGCCGAGGGACGCCTGCGCGAGGACCTGTACTACCGTCTGGACGTGGGCAGCCTGTGCATCCCGCCGCTGCGCGAGCGCCCCGGCGATGTGGAACTGCTGGCACGGGCGTTCGTCCGTCGCGATGCGCGCAGCCTCAACCCACGTGTCACCGCCCTTGGCGAACGGGCGCTGGCGCAGTTGCTGGCCAGCGACTGGCCGGGCAACGTCCGGCAACTGGAAAACGTGATCCGACGCAGCCTGTTGCTGCACGGGGAGGGCGGCGCACTGCTGGATGAGGTGGCGTTCGCCGACGACGGCGCCGAGGCCGTGGGCGGCGAGGCCGCGCTCTCGATGAACAGCGCGGCGGTCGGAGGCCTGCGCGAGGCGCTGGCGCAACAGGAGCGCAACCTGATAGAAGACGCCTTGCGCCAGGCGCGCGGCAATCTCTCCCGGGCCGCCGCCCGGTTGCGGATTCCGCGCACGACCCTGCTCGGGCGCATGCGCCGGCTCGGCTTGCCGGCTTCCCTCGATCCGCCAGCCTGACAGGAGCCAACCATGGACAGCCACAGCCCGATCGCCACCGTCGCCCAGGCCCTGCGGCGCGCCGAACGCATCCTGGTCATCACCGGCGCCGGCCTCTCCGCGGACTCCGGTATGCCCACCTATCGCGGCCTCGGCGGTCTTTACAACGGTCGCACGGAAGAGGGGCTGCCGATCGAGGCGGCGCTTTCCGGACCGATGCTGCGGCGCGATCCAGTGCTGTGCTGGAAGTACCTCGCGGAACTCGGCAAGGCTTGCCTGGCGGCCCGACCCAACGCCGGCCACGAAGCCATCGCCGAGTTGCAGAAGCGCAAGCCGGAATGCTGGGTGCTGACCCAGAACATCGACGGCTTCCATCGCCAGGCCGGCTCGCCGGCCGAGCGGCTGATCGAGATCCATGGCGAACTGGCGCCGCTCTACTGCCAGTCCTGCGGTGCCGAGAGCGGCGGCCTGGAGGAACATCTGCACGGCCAGTTGCCGCCGCGCTGCGCGGCTTGCGGCGGGGTGCTGCGGCCACCGGTGGTGCTGTTCGAGGAAATGTTGCCGGAAGAGGCGATCGATACCCTGTACCGCGAATTGCGCAAAGGCTTCGATGCGGTGCTGGTGGTGGGAACCACCGCGAGCTTCCCCTATATCGTCGAACCGGTGCTGCGCACGCGGCAGGCGGGAGGCTTCACCGCGGAGGTGAATCCTGGCGTGACCGAGCTCAGCGAGCGGGTCGATGTGAAAATGACAGGACGAGCCTTAGACATCATGCCGCAGGTGGTAAGTCACATTTATCGATAAAAAACTTGCATAGGATTGATCGAGAAGGCAAATTAGCCCGCTAGTAAAACTAATGAGACACGGTCGTGCCCATGCTTAAACGCTTAGCACCCCTCGTGCCCATGAGTTTCGTTCTGCTGCTGGCCGCTTGCGCCAGCCATTCGCCGGAGCCGCAGGTCGCCAAAGAGCCGACCGCAGCCAAGAGCAGCATCGACGTCGAACGCGACGCGATCGCTTGGCAGGATGTTGAGGACGAAGGGGCGGACAATTCATCGGCTGGTACGCCTGCGCTGGCGTCCAGCATCCTCGAGCGCGCTTTCGAACTGATCGGTACGCCGTACCGTTTCGGCGGTACGACGGCGAAAGGCTTCGATTGCAGCGGCTTCGTCGGCTACCTGTTCCGCGAGGAGGCCGGCATCAAGCTGCCGCGCTCCACCCGCGAACTCATCGATATGGACGTGCCGCTGGTCTCCAAGGACGAGTTGCAGCCCGGCGACCTGCTGTTCTTCAACAACCGTGGCCGTGGCCGCGTCAGCCACGCCGGCATCTACATCGGCGATGGCCAGTTCATCCATTCCGCCAGCCGTCGCGGCGGCGGGGTGCGGGTGGACAGCCTGGACTCCAGCTACTGGAGCCTGAGCTACATGGAAGCCAAGCGGGTGCTCGAACCCGGCTACAAGGACGCCCTGACGAGCAAGCGCTAAACTTAAAGTTTTACTTTAAGTATTGCGTTTAACTCCTTGTCGTAGCAAAGTGGAAGCATTCCTCACCAGGAAGGCTTCCACTATGCATGCACTGGCCCGATTCTCGATCCTCGCCTTTGCTGCGCTGCTTACCGCCTGCGCCAGCAAAGCGCCGCCCCCCGCGCCCGCCAAACAGGTCGTATTCCGTCCGGCGACGAATTTCTCGCCCGCCGCCGACGATGTGCTGTTCCGTGCCCTCGGCCTGGTCGGCACGCCCTACCGCTGGGGCGGCAACACGCCCGATTCGGGCTTCGATTGCAGCGGCCTGATCAACTTCGTCTACCGCGACATGACCGGCATCAAGCTGCCGCGCTCGACCCGCGAGATGATTTCCATGCGCGCGCCCAGCGTGCCGGTGCAGGCCCTGCAGACCGGCGACCTGGTGTTCTTCGCCACCTCCGGTGGACGCACCGTGAGCCATGCCGGCATCTACGTCGGCGAGGGTCGCTTCGTGCATGCGCCGCGCACCGGCGGCACGGTGCGCCTGGACAGCCTGCAGAACAGCTACTGGCAACGCGCGTACCTGGACGCCAAGCGCGTGCTGGTCGCGCCGTCGCCCTTGGCGCGGATGCCCTGAGGCGGGGAGGTCAGGGCCGATGACCACCCGCACCCTCAACCTCGACGACAACCTCTACCGCTACCTGCTGGACGTTTCGCTGCGGGAAACCCCGCTGATGACCCGCCTGCGCGAGGAAACCGCGAAGCTGCCCAACGCGCGCTGGCAGATCGCCCCCGAGCAGGGCCAGTTCATCGCCTTGCTGCTGACCCTGATCGGTGCGCGGCGGGCGCTGGAGGTCGGCACCTTCACCGGCTACAGCGCCCTGTGCATGGCTACCGCCCTTGGCGAGCAGGGGCGTCTTACCTGTTGCGACCTGCCCGGCGACTACCATCTCACCGCGCGCCGCTACTGGCGCGAAGCCGCTGTCGAGGAGCGCATCGAGCTGCGCCTCGGGCCCGCCCTGGAAACCCTGCGTGCGTTGCTCGACGAAGGCCTGGCCGGGCAATTCGACCTGGCCTTCATCGACGCCGACAAGGCCAACTACCCCGAATACCTGGAAGCCGCGCTGGCGCTGGTGCGCCAGGGTGGGCTGGTGCTTTTCGACAACGTGCTGTGGAGCGGCCGGGTGCTCGAAGCGCAGCCGAAGAGTGCGGATACCCGCGGCATCCAGCAGCTCAACCTGGCGCTGAAGAACGACGCGCGGGTGGACTACTCGCTGCTGCCGATCGGCGACGGGCTGAGCGTCTGTCGCAAGCGCTGAGCGAGGCTCAGCGCACGCCCCACGGCGGGCTGCCCAGGGCCTGCTGGAGAAACTGGACGAACAGCTTCACTTTCGGCGAGAGGGTTGCCGCTCGCGAATACATGGCGTAGATCAGGTCGTCCAGCGGCCGCTCCTGGGGCAGGGCCTCGACCAGCCGGCCGGCGGCCAGGTCCTCGGCGGCGATGAACAGCGGCAGCATCGCCAGGCCCAGGCCACGCACCGCGGCGTCGCGCATGGTCTGGCCGTTGTTGGTGTTGAAGCGTCCGCGCGGGGTGATCATCCGCGCCGGCTCGCCGGCCACCCGCGGCTCGAAGCTCCATAGCTGCGACGGGGTGTTGTGGCTGTAGCCGATGCAGGGATGGCAGAGGATGTCTTCGATACGTTGCAGCGGGCCGTGCCGTTCCAGGTATTCCGGGCTGCAACACACTACCCGGCGGCTGGTGCCCAGTTGGCGGGCGATCAGCGAGCTGTCCTGCAGGCGGGTGATGCGGATCGCCAGGTCGTAGCCTTCCTTCTCGAAGTCGACGATCCGGTCGTCCAGTTGCAGGACCACTTCCAGGCGCGGGTTGCGCGCCATGAATTCCATCACCAGCGGCCCCAGCCAGAGCGTGCCGAAGCTCATCGGCGCCATCACCCGCAATTCCCCGCACAGGTCGTTCTCGCGCAGGGCCACGCTTTCCGCGGCGTTGTTCAGGTCCTGCAGCGAGGCCTTGGCCGACTTGTAGAAGAAGCCGCCGGCCTCGGTCGGCTCGACGTTGCGCGTCGAGCGGTAGAGCAGGCGCACGCCGAGGTGGCGCTCCAGGTCGCTGACGCGTTTGCTGATCACGGACTTGGACAGGCTCATGCGTTCGGCGGCGGCGCTGATGCTGCCCAGCTCGACCACGTTGAGGAAGGCCTGTATGTCTTCAAGGCGCAGGCTCATGGCGAATCTCGAAACAATCGGGAGGCAGACTGTCGCATGCGGGAGAACTCCTGGTAAGGGGACGCGCGCGTCGAACGTGCAGGAACGGCAATGGCAGGGCAAGCGTAGCGCGCCCGGGGAATGGCATTGTTCTGGTATCGAGAACACCGTTTTCGCATTTTGCCGGGCGGTAAATCGCTGTCGCTGTCACTACTCTTGATGGGCGGCGTGCGCTCCCGAGACCGCCCATGCATGCCTCCCAGGAGGCGCTTCGTTTCACACCGCGCGGCGACGGACGCCGCCCGAGACCGGAGAAACACCATGTCCTTCACCTACAAGCGACTCGACAAGAACGATGCGGCGGTGCTGTTCGTCGACCACCAGGCAGGCCTGCTCTCCCTGGTCCGCGATTTCAGCCCGGACGAGTTCAAGAACAACGTCCTGGCATTGGCCGACATCGCCAGGTTCTTCAACCTGCCGACCATCCTCACCACCAGCTTCGAGGACGGCCCCAACGGCCCGCTGGTGCCGGAACTCAAGGAAATGTTCCCGCAGGCCCCGTACATCGCCCGCCCCGGCAACATCAACGCCTGGGACAACGAGGACTTCGTCAAGGCGGTCAAGGCCACCGGCAAGAAGCAACTGATCATCGCCGGCGTGGTGACCGATGTCTGCGTAGCCTTCCCGACCCTCTCGGCGCTGGAGGAGGGGTTTGACGTATTCGTCGTCACCGACGCCTCCGGCACCTTCAACCCGGTGGTGCGCGACGCCGCCTGGGCGCGCATGACCGCCGCCGGCGCGCAACTGATGAACTGGTTCAGCGTCGGCTGCGAACTGCACCGCGACTGGCGCAACGACATCGAAGGCTTCGGTGCCATCCTCGGCGGCCACCTGCCGGCGTACGCCAACCTGATCCAGAGCTTCGGCACGAAGAAGTAAGCCGGCTTCGCCGCTGTCCCGGACACAAGGCACTCCGACCATCGGGTGCCTTGTGTCGTTTTCCGTCCAGGTGTTTTCATCGGAACGCCGCTTCGCCGGAACCCGAGGTTCCGGCACGCCCCCCATGCACAGGAGAAACCCCATGGCTACCCAGGTCGTCAACGCTTCCCTCGGCGCCACCCCTTACCGCGTGACCCTCGGCGACGACAGCCACCAGTGGCTGAGCGACGTGCCGGCCGCCCTCGGCGGCGGCGACAGCGGTCCCTCGCCGCACGAGATCCTGCTCTCGGCGCTGGGCGCCTGCACGGCGATCACCGTGGCGATGTACGCGCAGCGCAAGGAGTGGCCGCTGGAGGGTATCGACGTGCAACTGGACATCGTCGAGGAACGCACCAAGCCGGAGCCCTTCACCCATATCCGCCGCGACATCCGCCTGGCCGGCGATCTCGACGCCGAGCAGCGCCAGCGTCTGCTGGAGATCGCCAATGCCTGCCCGATCCATCGTGTACTCTCCGGAGAGGTCAGCGTCAGCAGCCAACTGCGCGACTGAACCCCGCACACACATCGAGGAGCACGGCATGAGCGACGACATCAAGGTATTGGGCATTTCCGGCAGCCTGCGCAGCGGCTCCTACAACAGCGCGGCGCTGCAGGAGGCGATCGGTCTGGTTCCGCCGGGCATGAGCATCGAGTTGGCGGACATCTCCGGCATCCCGCTGTACAACGAGGACGTCTACGCCCTCGGCTTCCCGCCCGCGGTGGAACGCTTCCGCGAGCAGATCCGCGCGGCGGACGCGCTGCTGTTCGCCACCCCGGAATACAACTATTCGATGGCCGGGGTGCTGAAGAATGCCATCGACTGGGCCTCGCGGCCGCCGGAGCAGCCGTTCTCCGGCAAGCCGGCGGCGATCCTCGGCGCCAGCGCCGGGCGTTTCGGCACCGCGCGGGCGCAGTATCACCTGCGCCAGACGCTGGTGTTCCTCGACGTTCATCCGCTGAACAAGCCGGAAGTGATGATCTCCAGCGCGCAGAACGCCTTCGACGCCCAGGGCCGGTTGCTCGACGACAAGGCGCGCGAGCTGATCCAGCAGCAGTTGCAGGCCCTGCAGCTATGGGTGCGCCGCCTGCGCGGTTGAATGCCTCGTCACCGGAGAGCCTGAACATGAGCAATACCGAAGAGCGCTGCGACCTGTCCTCCTCGCGGGACTGTCCGGAGCGCCGCGAACACCTGCTGCAACGAGTCACCGCGCGTGCCGCGGAAATCGGCGGCGGGATCACCGTCAGTCGGCTGATGCCGTCGCGCCAGCGGCGGATGATCGGTGCCTGGTGCTTCCTCGACCATGCCGGTCCCGCCGAATTCGAACCCGGCGGCGGCCTGGCCGTGGGCCCGCACCCGCACATCGGCCTGCAGACCTTCACCTGGATGATCCAGGGCGAGGCGTTGCACCGCGACAGCCTGGGCAACGTCCAGGTGATCCGTCCGGGCCAGGTCAACCTGATGACCGCCGGCCATGGCATCGCCCACACCGAGGAGTCGCTGCCCGACGAGCGCCACGCCCACGCCGCGCAGTTGTGGATCGCGCTGCCCTACGAGCAGCGCGACATCGCCCCGGCCTTCGACCATCATCCCGACCTGCCGCGCTGGCAGGAGCATGGGGTCACCTTCACCCTGCTGGCCGGCGCTCTGGACGGTCGGCAGGCGCCGTGCCGGCTCTACTCGCCGCTGCTCGGTGCCGACCTGGCCTGCCACGACGCCTCGACCCTGCAACTGACGCTCGACCCGCACTTCGAGTACGGCCTGCTGCCGCTGGAAGGCGGGTTGGAAGTGGGCGGCGAGCATTTCGCGGTGAACGAACTGGCCTACCTGGGCGACGGCCGCGACGGCCTGCAACTGCAACTCGACCCTGGCGCGCGGGTGCTATTGCTGGGTGGCGCACCGTTCGGCGCGGAGATCTTCATGTGGTGGAACTTCGTCGGCCACAGCAAGGGTGAGATCGCCCGGGCGCAGAAGGCCTGGGAGGAGGGGGATGCTCGCTTCGGCCGGCTCGACGCCCTGGAAGGGCCGCGCTTGAGCGCTCCGCCGATTCCCTGGAAGATCGACGCCGAGTGAGGTCGATGTGCCGCCGGGTGCCCCGGCGGCGTCCTCGAATGCCTGTCGGCGATCGTTGCGGACCTGCGGTCTGGCGATTCGCCGGCAGCGGGAAAACTTTCTGCACCCATCGCCGGTCAGAACTCGCCTATCGCATGCACCGAACAGGAAGTGAGCCACATGCAATTCGAACACCTGGTCCAGGTCAACGACCGGACGCTTGTCGACCTGCCGGTCCTCGACCGGCTGCAACTCTGGGAAGGCCTGGTCTGCCGTGCGCGCGAGCCACAGTATTTCGTCGTCGGCCTGGAGCGTTTCGAGATCCTCGTGGATGACGGCGACCGCCTGCACCGGCGCCTGTACCTGCCGGGTCTGGTGGTCGAGGACGAAGTCGTGCTGAAGGCGCCGGACAGTGCCCACTACAGCATCAAGCCGAGCGCCGAGGTGGCCGGCGGCAGCCTCGACATGACCATCGAGGAGCCGGAGCCCGGCTCGCTGTTCGTGCGTTTCGCCTACTGCACCCGCTACCTGCAGCCGCTGGGCGACGAACTGCCCTACGACGCCTTCGTCAAGCAGGCCTATATCGCCATGGATGTGGAGACCATCGCCACCATCCGCGACCGGTTCGGCGCCAGCGCCGCCAGCGGGAGTTGAGCGTGGAACACGGAAGCAGTTTTCTCCAGTCCGGCGTGGTCTTCCTGATCGCGGCGGTGTTCATGGTGCCGCTGGCCAAGCGCCTGCAACTGGGCGCGGTGCTCGGCTACCTGCTGGCCGGCGTGCTGATCGGTCCCAGCGTGCTGGGCCTGGTGGACAACCCGGAAAGCGTCGCGCAGATCTCCGAGATGGGCGTGGTGCTGCTGCTGTTCATCATCGGCCTGGAGCTGTCGCCGCGGCGCCTGTGGGTGATGCGCAAGTCGGTGTTCGGCGTCGGCCTGCTGCAGGTGCTGCTGACCGGCGTGGTGATCGGCACCGTGGCCCTGGTCGGCTTCGACCAACCGGTGAACAGCGCGGTGGTGCTCGGCCTGGGCCTGGCGCTGTCGTCCACCGCCTTCGGCCTGCAGATCCTCGCCGAGCGCAAGGAACTGACCCAGCCCCATGGCCGCCTGGCCTTCGCCATCCTGCTGTTCCAGGATATCGCGGCGATCCCGCTGATCGCCATGATCCCGCTGCTCAGCGGTGCGCACAGCGACGCCGGCGGTAGCGAACTGACCCAGACCCTCAAGGTAGTCGGCAGCATCGCCGCGGTGGTGGTCGGTGGCCGCTACCTGCTGCGCCCGGTGTTCCGCATCGTCGCCCAGACCAAGCTGCAGGACATGTCCACCGCCACTGCGCTGCTGGTGGTGATGGGTACCGCGCTGCTGATGGAGCTGGCCGGCGTGTCCATGGCCCTCGGTGCCTTCCTCGCCGGCCTGCTGCTGGCCGACTCGGAGTACCGCCACGAACTGGAGGCGCAGATCGAGCCGTTCAAGGGCCTGTTGCTCGGCCTGTTCTTCATCAGCGTGGGGATGAGCGCGGACATCAGCCTGCTGCTCAAGTCGCCGTGGATGGTGCTCGGCCTGACCGTGCTGCTGATCGCCCTGAAGGCGCCGGTGCTGTACTTCGTCGGACGCATTTCCGGCGGCCTCGACAAGGCCTCGGCGCTGCGCCTGGGCGTGGTCCTGGCGGCCGGCGGCGAGTTCGCCTTCGTCGTGTTCAAGATGGCCCGCGACCAGGGCCTGTTCCAGAACGACCTGCACAACCTGCTGGTGCTTTCCATCACCCTGTCGATGGCCCTGACCCCGTTGCTGGTACTCGGCCTCGCGCGCCTGCTGGCGAAGGAGCCGGAGGCGACGAAGCCGCCGCCGGAAATGGAACGCATCGACAACGACGACACCCCGCGCGTGGTGATCGCCGGGGTCGGCCGCATGGGCCAGATCGTCGCTCGCGTGCTGCGCGCCCAGCGCGTGCCGTTCATCGCCCTGGACACCTCGGTGGAGACCATCGAGCTGACCCGTACCCTCGGCGCGATCCCGATCTTCTACGGCGACCCGATGCGCCCGGAGATCCTTCGCGCGGCCCAGGTAGAGAAGGCCGAGTTCTTCGTCATCGCCACCGATGACCCGGAGACCAACATCGAGACGGCCAAGCGCGTGCGCAAGCTCTATCCGCACCTGAAGATCATCGCCCGCGCGCGTAACCGCCAGCACGTCCACCTGTTGCTCGACGCCGGGGTCGAGCCGGTGCGCGAGACCTTCTTCTCCAGCCTGGAGATGAGCCGCATGGTGCTCTGCGGCCTGGGTCTGAGCGAGGAACAGGCGGACGCGCGGATCCGTCGTTTCCGCCGGCACGACGAAGAGGTCCTGGCCTCCCAGCACCTGTTCTACAACGACCGCGACGCGCTGATCAAAAGCGCTCGCGAGGCGCGGGTCGAGCTGGAGACGCTGTTCCAGACCGACCAGTTGGAAGACCGTGGCGCGGTAGCGGCGGAGACCCCGGAGAAACCTTCCCGCGCGTCCTAGCGCCCGACCCATGCCGGTACGCCGGCATGGGTGATTCCCACGCCTGGGTCCATACTTTGCGGATATCGCAGTACGAAGGTTGGGATACCCGCGCGGCATCCCCTCTGTAGGGTGGAGGGCATCAGCCCAGCAGACGGCTGGACGCTTCCGCCGATCGAGGAACCTTATGCCTGTCGAACACCTGGACGTACTCATCGTCGGCGCCGGATTGTCCGGCGTCGGCGCCGCCTACCACCTGATGAAGCATTGCCCCGGCAAGAGCTTCGCCCTGCTCGAGGGGCGCGCGGCGATGGGCGGTACCTGGGACCTGTTCCGCTACCCCGGCATCCGTTCCGACTCGGACATGTTCACCCTCGGCTACAACTTCAAGCCATGGAGCGATCCCAAGGCCATCGCCGACGGTCCCTCGATCCGCCGCTACATCGAGGAGACCGCGCGGGAGAACGGCATCGACCGGAAGATCCGCTACCGCCACCGGGTGCTCAGGGCCGACTGGGATTCCGCCAATGCGCGCTGGAACCTCGACGTGCAGCGCGGTGACGAGCCCGAGCCGCTGCGCATGACCGCGCAGTTCCTGCTGATGTGTACCGGCTACTACCGCTACGAGGCCGGCTATACCCCGGAATTCGTCGGTCGCGAGGACTTCGCCGGGCAGGTCGTCCATCCGCAGCTGTGGCCCGAGGACCTCGACTACAGCGGCAAGAAGGTGGTGGTGATCGGCAGCGGCGCGACCGCCGTGACCCTGGTGCCGTCGCTGACCGACAAGGCCGCCCACGTCACCATGTTGCAGCGCTCGCCGTCCTACGTGATCACCCTGCCGCAGAAGGACGCGATCTCCAATTTCCTCCGCCGCTTCCTTCCGGAAACCTGGATCTACCGCCAGGCGCGGGCGCGCAACGTGGCCATGCAGATGGTCTTCTTCATGCTCGCCAGGACCTTCCCTGGCCTGGTCCGCAAGGTCCTGCTCAAGCTGGCCAGCCTGCAACTGGGCAAGCGCTTCGACATGCGCCACTTCAGCCCGCGCTACAAGCCGTGGGACGAGCGGGTCTGCGCGGTGCCGGACGGCGACCTGTTCAAGGTACTGCGCAAGGGCAAGGCGTCGGTGGTCACCGAGCACATCGACCGCTTCGTCGAGCGGGGCATTCGCCTGAAGACCGGCGAGGTGCTGGAGGCGGACATCATCGTCACCGCCACCGGCCTCGACCTGGTGATGTTCGGCGGCGCCGAGCTGGCGGTCGACGGCAAGCCGTTCCAGGTCAACCAGAGCATGGGCTATCGCGGCATCATGCTGCGCGACCTGCCGAACCTGGCGGCGGTGGTCGGCTATACCAACGCCAGCTGGACGCTCAAGGCGGACCTCTCCAGCGAATACTTCTGCCGCCTGATCAATCACATGGACGCCACCGGCATGCGCCAGGTGACCGCCCGCGACAGCACCGGCGACGTGCGCGAGGAGCCCTTCCTCAACCTCGACTCCGGCTACATCCAGCGCGCCGCCGAGCGCATGCCCAAGCAGGGCGACCGGATGCCCTGGAAGCTTTACCAGAACTACGTCCTCGATCTGGCGCTGCTGCGCTACGGCAAGGTCGAGGACGGCTACCTGGTGTTCTCCTCGCCGGCGTCGCAGCGGCAAGCCGGCGGCGCGGCGGTGCAGGCCCTGGGCTGAACCCGGCGGGCACCGCTCAGGCGTTCGCCGCGACCTGCCCGTAGGCCTTGCGCCAGGCGTCCAGGCCGCCGGCCAGCGCCCAGGTGCGGGTGAAGCCGGAGGCGTTGAGGCGCTGGGCGAGCATCGCGGCGGAAAGTTCGTGGGGACAGGCGCAATAGATGACGATGCTGGCGTCCCTGAGGTCGCCGGGCAGGTCCTTCAGCGACACGTTCAGTTCCACCGGGATGGCTCCCGGAATGCCGCTCGGCTCGTCTTCGTGATGGGCGCGGACATCGAGGATCACCGGCAATTGCCCCTGTTCGCGAAGGCTTTCCAGTTCCTCCACGCTGATTCGCGGAATCCGCCGGCTGCGCGACAGCAGGCGCTGGCGCTGCCAGAGCTTCCAGGCGATGAAGGCGGCGAAGGCGCCGGCGATCAGCAGCGCGCCGATGGCCGCGTAGTCGCTGAGCAGGGCCAGCAGGTGGTCCACCGCATCGCTGAAGATCACCCCCAGCAGCAGCGCGGAACCGGCCCAGAGTGCCGAGCCGGCGGCGTCGTAGGCGAGGAAGCGGCGCAGGTGGGTGCGGGTCATGCCGGCCAGGGTGGTGGACAACGCACTGGCGCCGGGCAGGAACTTCGACATCAGCAGCGCCCTCGGACCGACCCGCAGGTACATGTTCTGGCTCTGGCGGATGCAACTGTCCTGGGACAGCGAGACCTTGCAGATGCTGCGCAGGAGGAAGCCGCCATAGCGGCGCCCGGCCAGGTACCAGGCGACGTCCGCCAGCAGGCAGGCGAGCACCACCACCAGCAGGACCACGCCCAGCGGCGCGCCGACGCCCTGCATGGCCAGCGCGCCGGCGACGATCAGCGCCGGGTAGGCGGGGATCGGCAGCCCGGCCTGTTCGCAGAGCACGTTGAGGAACAGCAGGAGCAGCCCGTGGTTCTCCAGCAGGGGTTGCAGTTCACGCATGGCGGAGCCTCTCGAATGCTTCTGCGGGTAGTGTGAGCGCGAAGCGTGAAGCTGGGAAGAACCAAGTCGGCAGGGCCGGAGGCGTTGCGGCGGATAACGCCGCTGCGTCGAGAGAGGCGGCCCTGGGCTGGGGCGAAACGAAAGCAGCCCCTCGCCCGTGGGGGCGAGGGGCTGTCGGGTCAGGCCACTTCCACCAGCAGCACTTCGCTGTCTTCCAGGGCCGTGACCTTCAGGGTCGGTTCGTCGCGTACCGCCAGGCCATCGCGGGCCTCGGCGCGCACGCCGTTGACCTCGATGCTGCCGGTGGCCGGCACCAGGTAGGCGCGGCGACCGTTTTCCAGGGCGTACTCGGCGCTCTGGCCGGCCTTCAGGGTCACCGCGGCGACCTCGGCGTCGGCGCGGATGTGCAGCGCTTCGCTGTCCTGCTCGTCGCCGCTGGCGAGAGTGACGAAACGACCGTCGCGCTCGGCCTTCGGGAACGGTTTGGAGCCCCAGCGCGGCTGGTCGCCGCGGCGGTCCGGGATGATCCAGATCTGGAAGATCCGGGTGGTCTCGGCTTCCAGGTTGTACTCCGAATGGACGATGCCGGTACCGGCGCTCATCACCTGCACGTCGCCGGCCTCGGTGCGGCCCTTGTTGCCCAGGCTGTCCTGGTGGGTGATCGCGCCTTCGCGGACATAGGTGATGATCTCCATGTCACGGTGCGGGTGCGGCGGGAAGCCGCTGCCGGCGGCGATCTCGTCATCGTTCCAGACCCGCAGGCGGCCCCAGTCCTCGCGCTCCGGGTCATAGTAGTCGGCGAAGGAAAAATGATGACGCGCGTTCAGCCAGCCGTGGTTGGCATGGCCCAGACGGTCGAAAGGACGACGTTCGATCATGATCGGATCTCCATTGGGCCCGTCGCCGCTCGTTTGCGCGAGGGGGCGGGCGGTTGATGGGGTCATCATCCGTCAGATCATTGCGATAAAAAAGCGCGTATTTTCGGCTTTATCTATCTAATTATTAGATTCGATCAGGGCGCGAAGGAAGCGCGGGTCCGCCAGTGCGGCGAGGTGCCCGCCCGGGTATTCCCGCACCCGAGCGTCCAGGCGACGGGCGAAGGAACGTTGCAGCGACGGCGGGCTGAGCCGGTCGGCGGCCGCCACCACGTAGGTGACCGGGCAGGCTGGACGAGTCTGCCGTGGCGAGTCGATCAGCAATTGCGCTGGCTCGCTGGCGCTGGTCGGCACCTCGGCGCCGAGCAGTTCGAGGAAGCCGGCGCGGTCTTCCAGGCGGACCCGCCCTCCGAGCGGGTCGAGGCGGCATAGCCCGAGGAGATTGTCCTGGCCGCTGTCCTGGTAGCTTTCCAGCGCGCCGCCGCCCTCGCTGACCAGCGCGCTGAACAGGTACAGGTGCGCGGCGCGCTCGCCCAGGCGGGCCGCCAGGCATTGCGCCAGGTAGCCGCCGAAGCTGTGGCCGCAGAGTATCACCCGCTCCTCGCCGGCCAGCGTGGCGGCGGCCCGGTCCAGCCAATGCGCCAGGTCGCATCCGGGCGCGTCGCGCAGATGGTCGCAGCTTCGCCAGCCGGCGCCTTCCACGGACCAGGCGGAGCGGCGCAGGAAAAATCCCGAGACCAGCAGCACGCCGCTCATCCGCCGGCCCGCTCGGCCTGGCGCAGGCCGACCGCGCCGACCTGCAGCAGCATGATCACCCCGCACAGCGCGGCCAGGCCGAGGTACAGCGCCTGGCTGCCGGCATGGTCGAGCATGATCCCGCCGTACAGCGGTGCCAGCGCGGTGCCGAGGCTGTAGAGATTGGCCGCGCCGAAATAGCTGCCGCGCAAGTCGTCGGGGGTCAGTTGGTCGACCTCCACGCTGAAGGTCGGGAACACGATCAGTTCGCCGAGGCTGAGCACCACCGTGGCCAGCGCCAGGCCGGCGAACAGGGTCACCGGGGTCCAGGCGAAGCCTAGCTGGGCCAGGAGCATGAGCAGCATGCCGAGCATCAGGCGGCCGCCGGTGCCGGTGTTTTCCAGCAGGCGGAGGAGGGGAAACTGGGCGACCACTATGGTCAGCGCGTTGATGGTCACCAGCAGGGCGATGCTGTTGACCACGTCGGGCAGACCGCTGCGGGTGAGGTACTGCACGAGGGTCGAATCGAAGGTGGCGTAGATCAGCGCGGCCAGCATGTTGCACAGCAACAGCAGGGTGAAGGCGCGATGCCGGGCCATGCTCAGGCAGGCTTCGAGGAACCCCGTCGAGGATCGCGGGGCAAGGCTGCGCCGCTTCAGTTCGAGGTGGTGCAGCAGGCGCCAGAGCAGCAGGCCGTAGCAGAAGTAGACCAGCGCGGTGACCAGGAAGGTGCCGGCTTGGGCGGCGACGCCGAGGGTCAGGCCGATCAGCGGGCCGAGGGCGGCGCCCAGGTTGATCAGGAAGTACCGGCAGTAGAGCGCCAGTTCCCGCGAGCGGCGATCCTCGACGCGGTCGCCGATCAGCGCCTTGCAACTGGATTCGAGCAGGGCGCAGCCGATGCTCACCCCGGAGATCGCCAGTCCGTAGGACAGCGGCTGGCCGCTGAAGCCCAGCAGCACGAAGGAAAGCCCGCTGAGGCTGGTGCCGAAGAAGATCAGGCGCTTGCGCCCGAAACGGTCCGACAGCCAGCCGGTATAGATGCCGCTGAGCGCGCCGCAGACGGTCGCCAGCGCCAGCAGCAGGCCGATGGCGCTGGCGGACAGCCGGAACTCGCGCCACAGCAGCAGTGCCAGGAACGGCCAGACCATGAAGTAGGCGCCGCGGGTCAGCAGCGTACCGACGAGCATTACGTGGATTTCCGTCGGCAGGGCGCGGAAGCGTTGCACGCTGAAGGTGTTGTCGCTCACGGGCGGGGCTCCTGGGCGAGGGGACGGATGCCGCCGCGCAGGCTGCCGGCGGCTACCTGGTGGAACAGCGGCAGGAAGCTTTCCGGCAGTTCGCGGGTGAACTCGCTGCTCAGCCAGCAGCGCAGCAGGCAGCGGCGCTGCCGCTCGTCGTCGCTGAACTCGGTGCGCGCGTGCAGGGTGGTGTGGTTGTTCACCAGCACCAGCATGCCCTTGCTGAAGTCCAGTTCGGCATAGCCGTCGGCGCGTTCGATCGCCTCGTCCAGGCCGTCGAGCATGCTTCGCACCTGCGGGGCGAGGCTTAGCCCGTGGCGCGTCACCGATTCGTTGAACTTGCGGATATAGCGCAAGACGAAGGTCCGTGGGGTTTCCGTGAGCAGCGGCACCAGCGCGTAGTCGGCGTCGCCTTCGTCGCGCAGGTCGTGGGGGATCGGTTGGCCGAGCAGGGGCAGCCAGGCCGGATTGGCGGCTTCCAGGGTGGCGAGGACGTCGGCCGAGGAACGGATGCGGAAGGCGCCGCCCCGGCGTGCCGGCGACCAGCAGGCGAGCACGGTGAGATCGGCGCGATCGGAGTGGAAGGCCAGTTCCTGACTGGTGAGGTGGCCGCGCTGCGGCGCGTCGCGGGCGTCGCGCAGACCGAGGTCGCGCACTTCCTTGAGGTACTCGCCATTGCGGTTGATCGCCACGGTGCGTCCCAGCCATTGGCAGAATGCGCGGAACACCCGCTGGAATTCGTCCTCGGCGAGTCCGCGCAGCAGCGCGGAATCGTGCAGCAGCACGCCGCTGCCGTGCTCCAGTTCGTGATGCAGGCGCTGGCGCAGGAGAGCCTCCGCGCTATCCGCGGGACGCCGCTCCAGCAGGCGCGCGAACAGCGTTTCTAGGCCGGCGGCGAAAGCGGCCGAAGCGCAGAACACCGCGTTGCCCCGCCAGGGCGCGGGGCGACGATGGATGGTTGTCATAGCGAGGCTCCGTATTCCTGCTGCCAGAGCGACAGGGTGGTGAGGGTGAACAATTGGTCGCCGGGCAGCGCCGCGACGTTCGGTGCATCCAGGCCTTCCAGGCCGAGGTCGTGGAGCGCCGGCAGGCGTTCGGCGAGGTGCCGGCGCATTTCCCCGAGGGCCTGCGGCCACCGTTCGAACGGCAGGCGGAAATGCCGTTTCGGCTGCGCCTGCCAGCGTTTCTCGCGCTGCTCCAGGAGCGCCACCAGCGGTGCCTTGGCGGTGTCGCCGACGATCCGCTGGAGGCGCCCGGCGCGCTGCGCCAGGGCGCCATGCAGGTAGGGGGTGCGCGCTTCGATGGTGCGCGACATCAGCAGATGGTCGGCGCGGCGCAGCAGCGGCTCCAGCGAGTAGTGCAGGTCGAACTGGCCGATCGCCGCCTCGAGGCCCTGGCCGAGGGCCTCGTGGGCGAGTTCCTCGATCCGCTCGGCGACCCGTCGGCCCGCCGGTTCCGCCAGCAGCGCGGCCTTGCGCCGGTACTCGCCGAACCAGGCGGCGGCGAAGCGCCGCGGTTCCGGCGCGTCGCGCCGGCGCCAGAGTTCGAGATGGCGCGGGTAGCCCCAGAACAGTTCGTCGGCGCCTTCGCCGAGAAGCACGCAGTGATAGCCCTGCTCGCCGATACCGTCGGCCAGGCGCTGGTACATCAGCAGGCTGGACATCCGTGTCGCCCCGCCGAAGTTGCCGACCGCGCGACGCAGCAGCGGCATGAAGGCTTCCTGGCGCAGCTCGAAGCGTTGCAGCCGAGGGTGTGGCAGCAGGCTTTCCTCGTCGCCTTCCAGGCACAGGTGGAAGCGTTGCAACTGCGGGTCCAGGTAGCTGCCGAGCAGGTTGGAATCGACCCCGCCGCTGACCAGCAGGGCGCAGGGGCGGAAGGTCTGGCGGCAGCGTTCGAGGGTTTCACCGAGCTGCTCGTCGAGGCTGTCCGCCTCGCTGGCCGGGGCGGTGGCCAGCCGCTGGCGCTGGCAGAGGCGCGGACGCTCCTGGGAGAGATCGAAGCGCAACACCTCGCCGGGCAGCAGCAGACGGACCTGCTGGAACAGGGTCTGGCCTTCCAGCGGCACGCCGGCGGCGACCACCTGGGCGATCGCCTCGGCGTCGGCGCGGGCGCCGCCGAGCAGGTGCAGCAGCGCCCGCGGCTCGGAGGCGAAGGCCAGCAGGCCGCGCTCGGGCTGGTAGCTGTAGTACAGCGGCTTGATGCCGAACTCGTCGCGCAGCAGGGTCAATTGCCGGGTCTGCGGGTCCCAGCTGGCGAGGGCGTACATGCCGTCCGGCAGTACCCCGCGCTGCAAGCCGTCGAGCAGCAGGCGGATCTCGCCATGGATTTCGCAGCCGGCCTGGTAGACCTCGCCGTTGTAGGCGACCCGCCGCTGACCCTCCTGCGGCGGCAGCGGCACCGCCGCGGCGCCGGACATCGGCAGGCGGGTCATACCGATGGCGCCGTTCGGCAGGGCCGCGATGCCCTCGCCGAACGGACCCCGATGGGCCAGCAGGCGTAGCGCTCCGGCGAAGCGCGAGACACTGAAACCGGTGCCGACGTAACCGAGGATGCCGCACATCACGAGGCTTCCCGTTGCAGCAGCGTGGCGAGCGCACGGCGATCGTGCTTGCCGGCGCCATTCAGCGGCAGGGCCTGGTGCGACAGCACCACGCGCTGCGGCGCGCGGAGGGTGCCGAGCTGCTGCTGGAGCCAGGGCAGGAAGGCGAACTCGACCTGCGGCGCGGTGTGGATCACGGCGACATAGTCTTCGCCATAGAGCGGGCAGTCGACCTTCAGGCAGCAGACGTCGATCACCTCGTCCAGGCCGTTGAGCGCCCGTTCGCATTCATTCAGGTGGAACAGGTTGCCGCCCTTGTTGATGGTGCCGTCGCAACGGCCGAGGACGTGCACGCAGCGGTCCTCGTCGAAGTAGGCGAGGTCCTGGGTGTTCAGCCAGCCGTCCTCGAGCACCTGGGCGGTCAGGTCGGGGCGGTTGACGTAGCCGGAGAACAGGCTCGGCGTGCGCACCCACAGGCGCCCGCGTTCGCCGCTGCCCTCCAGCGGGCGGCCGTCGGGGTCGGTCAGCTTGAGTTCCAGGCCGACGGCCGGTCCCACCGAGTTGTCGAACGCGTCGCCGCGACGCTTGCCGAAGAGGAAGGCGAAGCCGCACTCGCTGAGGCCGTAGATGTTCGCCAGCGCCGCGTAGTCGCGCTGGAAGGCCGCCTGCAGGTCGGCGTCCAGGCGCGCCGAGCCGGCGACGCAGAGCAGGCGCTGCAACGGCAAGCGGCGCGGCGGCGGGGAGCCTTCCTTGACCATGTGGTTGACCACCGGCGGCACCAGGTAGAGGAAACTGATGCCGAAGCGTTCCACGTATTCCCAGAAGCCTTCGCTGTCGGCCCAGCAGTGCAGCGGCAGGAGCACCGCGCTGCCGCCGTACAGCAGCGGGAAGAGGAAATTGATGCCGAGGATGCCCAGGCCGCTGATCCGGTAGAAGCAACCGGAGCGCGTGTGCTCGCCGATGCCCAGGCAGTCGCGGCCGATGCGGTAGGCATGGAGCATGGCCTGCTGGCTGAGTTCGATGCCTTTCGGCTGGCCGGTGGTGCCCGAGGTGAACAGGATCATGTGGCTGTGCGCGGCGCGGTCGAGCCGGCGCGTCGCGCTGCGCTCGAAGTCCAGCGCCAGGCGCAGCCCGGCCAGCGCGCCCTCGAGCGGATGTTCGCTGGCCAGCGCTTCCAGGCGCATCTCGTCGACGATGGCCTGCTTCGCGGCCTCCCCCCACTCGGGATCGATCAGCACCAGATGCTTGCCCGCGCGCATGACCGCATAGATCAGGCAGAGGTTGCGGTAGCTGTTGTCGAGCAGCACGCCGACGCTGCGGCAGGCATGCGCGGCGATCTGCTCGGCGAGGGCATCGACCTGGCGGTCGGCGTCGCCCCAGGTGTATTCCAGCGGTCGCTCCGGCTCGCGGGCGTCGATCAGGAACGGCCGCCGCGGGTCGGCGCTGCCGAGATGGCGGAGGGTGCTGTCGAGCGATACGGGTACGGGGAGGCTGCTCATGCCGGCTCCTCAGCGATTCAGCGCGGTGAAGGCGTGGATGTCGAAGTTCACCGCCACCTGCGGCGCGCGCTCGATCTCGCGCACCGCGGCGATGAAGCGGTCGGCGTAGTCTTCGCCGCCTTCCTGCTCGATGTAGCGGGTCACGTAGCTGGTGGAGAGGAAGAACAGCGCGACCTCCTCCGGGCTGAGGAAGATGATGTTGGCGAACACTTCGCGGCGGCAGTCGCGCAGGTGCGGGCAACTGCCCATGATCTCCAGGGTGTCGTCATAGCGGGTCAGGCGCGGGTCGCGGTGTTTGGCCCACTTGTTCACCAGTTCGTGCTCGATGAAGTCGCGCAGCGGCCCGTAGGCGATCGGGAAGTCGTACTTGTAGGCGCAGAACAGCCCGCCGGGGGTCAGCCAGTCGGCCATGCGCGTCAGCACCTGCTTGCGGTCCATCCAGTAGAAGGAGGTGGCGCTGGTGACCAGGTCGAAGCGGCGTTGCGGCGCGAAGGTTTCCGCCGGCGACACGCTGAAGCGGATCTCCGGGTAGTTCTCGCGGGCCTTGGCGATCAGCGCCTCGCCCAGGTCGCTGCCTTCCACGTAGCGGAACCAGGGTTGCAGGCGGACGGTCGAGACGCCGTTGCCGCAGCCGATGTCCAGCGCCGCTTCGCGTGCCGGGGCGCGTTCGGCGAGGTTGCGGTAGAGCGAATCCGGATAGGCGATCTTGCCGCGGACCACGTTGTAGGCGTCTGCGTGCTTGTCGAACTGCTTCATTGGGTAATCTCCAGTAGGCTCTCGTGGTAATCGCCCTTGTGGACGAAATTGATGTAGGTGCCGCTGCCGCCGAGGTAGCGGTAGCTGTGCTCGACGCCGGCGGGGATGAACACGCTGGCCGGGCTCTGCAAACGGCGCAGTTGGCCGCCTAGCAGGACTTCCACCTCCAGGCCGCGGTAGTCCTCGTCGCTGCCGAGGAACAGGAACACCGAGTCGCAGTTGTGCACGTGGCTGTCGACGTGGCCCGGCCCGCCGTCGCCGACGTCGTGGAACTGGCGGGCGATGAAGTAGAACGGCGAGCCGTCGAGCAGGCGCCGGTCGAGCATGACGAAGCGCTTGCCGGGGCCGTGGCGGTGGTACTTCAGTTCGCTGGCGGATTTCTCGAAAGGCGTGAGGAACAGGGATTGGCGGTGCATCGGCGTGTAGCGTTGCAGCGAGACACGGCCGTTGATCAGTTCCGGATCGAAGGCGCTGTAGGCGTCCTGGTTTTCCTGCATGGCCAACTGGTGCAGGCGGGCGACATGGACGAAGGCGTTCTCGCCGACCACCGGGTGCATCGGCGAACGCTTGATCCGGCTGTGCGCCTCGACCAGCTCGGAGACCGCGAGGACGTTCTTCAGGTTGAAGCGGTCGGCGGCGAACTTGGTGTGCAGCAGGGTCAGCAACTGGAAGGTATCGGTGATCCCGGCGCGTTCGCCGATCCCGTTGCAGCTCGCCGAGTGCCACTGGACCCCGGCCTGGATCGCCGCCAGGGTGTTGCCCAGGGCCAGGCCGCGGTCGTTGTGCACGTGGTACTCGAAGACCACGTCGGGGAACTCGTGGCGCAGCAGCGAGAGCACGTCGAAGGTCTCGTCCGGCAGCAGGATGCCCACGCTGTCGGCGAAGCAGATGCGATCGGCGCCGGCGTCGCGCGCGGTGGCGATCATGCTGACCAGGTCGCTGACCGAGGTGCGCGCGGCGTCTTCCACCGTGGCCCGGACCCGCAGGCCGCGTTCGCGGGCGTAGCGGATCGCGTCGTGGAACAGTTCGAGCACCTCCTCGCGGTTCATGCCCTTGAACTTGGTTTCCAGCGAAATCGCGTTGATCGAGGCGAACAGCCCGACCCACTGCGCACCGGTTTCCAGCACCGCGTCGATATCCTCCCGGCGCGCCCGGGCGTGGGCCAGCACCGGCGTGGAAACCGCCGCCACCACGGCGCGTACCCGCTCGCGTTCGTCCGCGGAAATCCGCGGGTGGCCGCACTCGATCATATCCACCCCCAGCGCCGCGATTTCCCTCGCCAGCTGGACCGACTGCGCGCTGTCGAAGCTGCACTGGCGGGCCTGGCACCCCTCGCGCAGGGTGCAGTCGATGACCCGGATCATCGTCTCGCTCCAGCGTCCGAGGCCGACAGCGCCGCCAGCCGCGGCTCCCTGATGAAGTCGTGGATCTTCGGCGCATGACCGAACTGGCGGGAGAAACGGGCGAGGAAGGTGACCATCTTCAGCGAGTAGTCGCACAGCTGCGGAAGATAGTGGTCGAGGTTGTCCTCGGTGATTGCCTCGTCCGGGAACACGCTTTTCAGGTTGGAAGCGATCCAGGTTTTCATGCTGTCCTCTCGATTCAGTTGGTGGAATTCGTCGTCGTCGACGAAGACGATCGGCATGCCGATGCGCAGCTGGCCGCTGCGGTTGTTGTGGCTGCCATGTGCGGTGCGGGCGGGCCAGACCAGGACGTCGCCGGCGTCCAGCTCGGCATCCACCAGTTGCTCGCGGGAAATGCCGTTGGCCTGGAGGTCGATGCACTTGAACATCGGGTAGGCGAGGTCGAATTCGTGAGGGAAGATCGTGCGGTCGTCGGGGTAATAGAACATCCCACCGTTGTCGTTCCGCGACGGGGTCAGGGCGACCCAGAAGGTCTGCGCGCTTTCGTAGCGCTTCTCCCACAGCGCGATGTCCTGGTGCAGCGGGATGTAGGACTCGTCGGCATGGCGCTTGATGAACGCCGCGTGGCGCAGCAGGCGCGGCTTGCGCAGATGGTCGCGGACCAGCGCGTCGAGCCCGGAGCGGGCGAACCAGTCGTCCCAGAAGAGCGGGTCGTGGCGGTGCAGGTTGCGCACCTTCTTCGCCTCGCGGCGCTCGTCGTCGGCGATGTCGAATTCCGGTTCCAGCGCCGGGTCCGGCCGCTGCGCCGCGGCGAGGATCCAGTCCAGCGCCTGTTGGCGCAATTGCGGGGATACCACCTGCCGATAGTGTTTCATTGGACGGACTCCTTGCTGACGGTGTGGACGATGAAATCGATCACCGCCGGGTCCTGCAGGGCCAGGTGGTGCGGACGCTCGCAGGGGAAGGTGTCGAGCCGCTCGATCAGGTCGCACCAGCGTTCGGCGGCCGGGTCGCGGCCGGCGTCGTCCCGGCAGCGCACCCAGCTGGCGCGGGCGAGGCGATGGCGGGGCTGCCAGCGGCCGAACAGCTCGACATTGCGCAGCAGGACCTCTTCGCGCAGTTCGCCAAGCTCGCTCATCAGGGCGATCCACTCGCGCATCTCGGCGCTCAGCCAGCGCTGGTATTGCTCGCTTGGCGGCATTCGCCGCAGGGCCGGCCAGGGCAGGTGGCTGTCGATCATCAGCAGGCGGCTGGCCGGCAACTGGCGGGCCATCTCGTAGCCGACCAGGCCGCCGAAGGAATAGCCGATCAGCCAGTCCGGTTCTTCCGCCAGGCCGTCGAGTACCTGGCTGGCGAGGGCTTCGATGCTGGCGTAGGCATCCAGCCGGTGGTAGTCGACCGGCCGGCAGTCCGTTGCGCCGAGGCGTGCCAGCAGCCCGCGGAAGCAGCTCGGGTGGCCGATGAAGTCAGGCAGCAGGATCAGCATGGGCGCAGCGCCTCGGCCATGGCCGCCGCCAGCGCCAGGGTCCGTTCGCGGCCGAAGCGGCTGGCCAGGCTGGCGTCCCAGCCGCCGTCGTCGCGCCGGACCAGGGTCAGGGTCAGCGGCAGGCGGCTCTTCAGCGTCGGCCGGTGGATGAACCCGGCGCTGCGGAACGGCTGGTCGATGACATTGATCATCACCTGGGCGTCGGCATAGCGCAGTCCGGCCCGTTCGGCGATGGCCTCTGCCGGCAGCAGACTGTGCTCGAAGGCCTCGAGCCTGTGTCGTTCGAAGGTGTCCTCGGCGGTCGCGGCGTCCAGCAGCAGCGGCACCAGGTTCAGCCAGCAACCGGAAACCGCCGTGCCTCGGCGACTGCGCAGGCTGACCGGGGTCAGCGCCAGGACCTTGCCGGTGGCGCCCTGGCTGGCCAGGGCGAGAGCCAGGGCGCAGGCGAGCCGGGTCAGCAGGGCGGCTTCGCCGTCTCCTGGCGTGGCGGCCAAGCGGAAATCCTCGCAATGGCTGGCGCGCTCCGCCCAGGGCAGGCTCGCCAGTTCACGGAACGCCTCGCCGCGCTCGCTCCAGTAGTCTTCCAGCCTGGTCCTGCGCTCGCGCAGCTGGCGCTCCAGGCGCCATTGCTGCTGGAGGAAGCCGAACTCGGGGGCCGCCGCTTCGGTCGTGGGGTCGGCGTTGAGCACGGCCAGGCGGGCCAGCAGCACGCTGGCGAAGTCGGCGTCGGCGACCAGGTGATGCAGCCAGACGCCCCAGCGCGCACGTCCTCCGCAGCGCCCGTGGATCAGTCGCAGCAGGCCGCGCTCGAACAGGGAATGCGGGTGTTGCAGCAGCGCTGCGATGAGCGCGTCTTCGTCGGCGAAGGGGCCGACTTCCAGCGCCGGGCTCTCCTCGGGCCGCCCGTGGACGACCAGTTCGAAACCTTCCGCGCCGCTGTCCACCTGGCTGTCGAGCAACGGGAACTCTTCGCGCAGGCGCCGACCCAGGCGCGTCAGGTCGGATGCCGGCACCTCGGCCGGAGCCAGGTAGCAGAGGCCGAAGCGGGTCAGGTCGGCGCCGAGCAGCTCGCTGAAGACCATCCCGCAGGACCAGGGCGACAGGTCGACGCGCAAGGACTGCGCGGCCTCATCCGGCATCGGTTGGTGCCGCAGGCGGTCGCGCTCGGAGGGGGACAGGCGGTGCCAATCGCCGACCACCACCAGGTGCTCGCGGAACCAGTGGTAGCGCACCTCCGCGGAGAGACCGACGTTCATGCCGCGCTCCTCGACAGCACCAGCGGCTGCTCCGGCGTCGCCGCCCGTTCCAGCAGACGCTCCGGCGCCAGGCCGTGGCTGCGCAGGAGACGGCTGAACTGGTCGAGGCGCGAGTTTGCCTGCAAGTCGGCGAGTCCCAGGTTTGCTCCCGCACCCGCCGATTGACAGAGGGCGACCAGTTGCAGGGCGAGCAACGAGTTGCCGCCGCAGAGGAAGAAATCCTGGTCGGCGGCGCCGACCTCGCAACCCAGCAATTCGCTCCACAGCTGCGCGCAGCCGCGTTGGTCGGGATCGAGCGCGCTGGCGCAGCGCTCCAGCGGTTCTTCCAGGCGGCGCAGCAGGGCGGCGCGGTCCAGCTTGCCGTGCGCCGTCAAGGGCAAGGCCTCGACCCGGACGCAGGCATGCGGGCGCTGCCAGGTGGGCAGTTGGCGGAGCAGGGCCTGTGGGCTGGCGTCGGCTTTTCCCGTCCAGGCGCAGAGCAGTTGCTTGACGCCGTTGCGCTCGCGGACCAGCAGGGCGCAGTCGAGGATGCCCGGCTGGCGGCGCAAGCGCTGTTCCAGGGCGGGGAGGTCGAGGCGATAGCCGTTCAGCTTGACCTGGCCATCGCCGCGGCCGATGAAGCGCAGCCGACCCTGCTCGTCGTAGCGAGCGCGGTCGCCGGTACGGTAGGCACGCAGCAGGCGGCCGCGATAGGGCAACTCGACGAAGCTGGCGCGGGTGCGCGTCGCATCGTTCCGATAACCCTGCGCCAGGCCGGCGCCGAAGGCGACGATCTCCCCGGCCCGGTCGGGCTCGGCGATCTCCTGTCCGTGCTCGTCGAGCAGGAGCACTGCGGTGCCGGCGATGGCCTTGCCGATGGGGATGTCGTCTTCCTCGAGGTCGTCGTCGGTGACGACATGGCAGCAGGTGAAGGTGGTGTTCTCCGTCGGTCCGTAGCCATTCACCAGGTGCAGTCGCGGATGCCGCAGCAGCGCCCGGCGCACGTGCGGCACCGAGAGGATGTCGCCGCCGGTGAGCAACTGGCGAAGGCCGCCGAGGCAGTCCGGGTCGAGGTCCACCAGGGTGTTGAACAGCGAGGCGGTGAGCCAGGCGCTGTCGGCTCCGCGCTCGTCGATCAGCCGGCGCAGCACGCCCGGGTCGAGGGGGCCGAGGTCGTTCAGCACGCAGCAGCCGCCGTTGAGCAGCGCGCCCCAGATCTCCAGGGTCGCCGCATCGAAGGACAGCGGCGAGTTCACCAGGAAGCGCATCTGCGGAGCGAACGCGAGGAACGACTGGCCCAGGCACAGACGGGTAATGCCGGCGTGGGTGCAGGCGATGGCTTTCGGGCGGCCGGTGGTGCCCGAGGAGAAGTTGATGTAGGCGATCTGGTCCGCCGCGAAGCATGGCCGGGCGACCGAGGCTGGAGCGGCAGGCAGGTGCCTGACCGGGACGCAGGGAAGACCGTTGGCGGGCGTCGGCGTGGTCGAGCAGTCGAGGATCAGGCGGCAGTCGACCTGCCGGCACAACTCTGCATTCCAGGCCGCCGGTTGTTTCAGGTCTATATATAAGTAGTGATGGCCGGATAATAGTATGGCGAGCAGGCAGACAATGCTTTCCCGAGAATATTCGCCGTACACTCCAAGACAAACTCCCGGCTGCGGATAATGCTCGAGAAGATAGGCTGAAAGTTGTTCGGCGCTATGCAGGAGTTGCCGATAGTCGACACTTCCGAAACGGTCCCTGATGGCTTCGCGATGGGGATGAAGCGCTGCCATTTCGCTGAAGCGGGCCACCACCGTTGGGTGCGCGTACAGGTCGAGCAGGGAGTTCTGGGACATTCTGGCGATCGCCTTTTTTCGAAAAAATGAGTCCATCTGCCGGCTTCTTCGGCTAAATGAAGGGTTTTTGGTTTTTCGTGAGGACGGCGGCCGAGTCTTCCCGGGAACTGCCAGTCGTCCGCCGCCCACCGGCTCACTCACGCGAGCGGCAAGCGTCGAGGCGCCTTGCCCGGAAAAACGTTATGGAAATACGGAGTGCCGTCGACTCAAGGGCAGTCAACTGCTGCCATGCAGACTTATCGTCAGGAAAGAGAGAAAAGCGATGAGAATGGATTCACGGTCACGCATTGCACTTCCACCTTGCGTTGGGTTTCCGAAGTGTTTCGCTGTGTGTGTGTTTTTATATGTTTCGTGGGTATTTAAAATAAGATACAAATTTCCCCTCACAACTATGAGAATTGGTAGTTGGCGAAAGGGCGGTATGAGGGGCGTCGAAGCGCGCCGGCTGATGGCTTTTTGCCGAGGCAGGCGGCCGCGGCTACGCCTGCCGGGGGTAGCACGGACAGGTGGTGTCGGGGGGCCTGGCCGCTGCGGCGAGGCGCGGAGGTCCGGCTGGCGCGGCGATCATCACAGAAGATTCTGCGGCGTCATTCATCGCTTGAATGGTTGCTGCCGCAAGCGCGCCCGGCGCCGTCGATGCTGGTCGGCGGTGTCGGGCGCTCGCTGGCGTTGCGTTGGCCAGCCGTCCCGGCCGGGTGCGTAGGCACCGGCCGGAGGTTTTCAGGAGGCGGGCAGCGGCGCGCCCTTGGGCCATAACAGCCAGAGCCGTCCCGGCTGCTTCATGTGTCCGGCGAGTTCGCCGGCGGCGTCGCCGGTGCCCCAGAACAGATCGGCGCGGACCTCGCCGACGATGGCCCCGCCGGTATCCTGGGCCGCCACCGGACGGACCACCGCGCTGCCGTCGTCAGGGCGGGTGGTGGACAGCCACATCAGGCTGCCCAGCGGAATCACCTTGCGGTCGATGGCTACGCTGTAGCCGTCGGTCAGCGGTACGTTCAGCGAGCCGCGCGGACCTTCGTCGCTGTCCGGGCGCAGGCTGAAGAACACGAAGCTGGGATTGCTCGCCAGCAGTTCGGAGACCCGCTGCGGATTGGCCTCGGCCCAGTCGCGGATGCGCTTCATGCTGATCTCTTCCTTCGGCACCAGGCCCTGCTCGACCAGCCAGCGGCCGACCGGCTTGTACGGGTGGCCATTCTGGTCGCCGTAGCCGATCCGCAGTTGCCGGCCGTCTTCCAGCTGGATGCGCCCGGAACCCTGGATCTGCAGGAACTGCAGGTCCATCGGGTCGCCCAGCCAGGCGAGCACCGGCGCGCTGGAGCCGTTGTCGCGGATCGTCGCGGCGTCGTCGTAGGGTTTCAGCACCCGGCCTTCCAGGCGTCCGCGCAGGCGCTTGCCCTTGAGTTCCGGGTAGACGCTTTCCAGCGCGACCACCACCAGGTCGTCCGGTACGCCGTAGACCGGCACCGGGGTTTTTTCGCCCTGGCTCAGGCTGCCGTGGTAGACCGGTTCGTAGTAGCCGGTGATCAGGCCCTGGTCGCCGTTGCTGGAGGAACGCAGGCTATAGACCTGCATCCGCTCCTGGAGGAACGCGCGCACAGCCGTCGGATCGGCGGCGACCGTCGTGGCGCTCGCACAGGGCTCGCCCCATACCGGGTCCTTGGCCAGCCGCGCGCAGGCCGAGCGCCAGGCATTGAAGCCGGCGAGCAGGTCGGCGTCGCTGGTGGCCGGCAGGGCGTCCCAGGGCACGCTGTTGTAGGTGGTGACTTCGGCGGGTTTGGGCGGGGGCTCTTTCTTGCCGTCGTCGCATGCGGTCAGCAGGGCGGCGAAAGGGAGCGCGCAGAGCAGCAGGCGGCGCCAGGGATGGAACGGAAACTTCACGCCAAGGACTTCCTGGTGGTGGATCGAAGCCCGCTAGCTTGGGCAAAGCGCGACGGTGCGTCAAACCGCGGCGACGACCGAAGCGTATCGCCGCGTTCCGCCTGCCTGACGATTCGCGGCGGCGCCAGCTCCAGCACCGCCAGGCGGCTGCCCGGCGCCTGGCGGCGAAGACTGGCGAGGATCGGCAGGAGGATCGCCGACTCGGCGTAGTCGGTGGCGGCGACGCGCCAGGTATGCCGCGACTGCGTCGGATCGAACGGCGCGGCCGGCGCCTCGATGACCCGCAGCGCTGCGCGCCGATCCCGTTCCGCCGGCAGAACGGCGGCGACTACCTGATCCCGGCGCTGACCCTGCGCGACGAACTCACCCCGCAGCGGGTCGGTTTCGCCATGCACCTGGAGTGAGCGTTATCCGCGCCGTCCGGGGGCTGTGCGCGATGCTCCGCCAATGGTTTCTTCCAGCCATTGGCAGAATGCCCGGGTCAGGCTGTTGCGTTCGCTGTCGCGGTGCACCAGCCAGGCCCATTCGGGCCCGCGGACATTCTGTTCGCAGAGCGCGACCAACTGTCCGGCGGCTCGCGCGGGTGCGGCCAGCAACTGGCTGACCAGCGCGATGCCGAGGCCCTGGGTGGCGGCCTCCAGCAGCAGTCCGGGGTCGGAGAAGTTCAGGCCGGCACTGCGTTGGCCAACGTCCGCGCCGCCCTGTACCTGCCAGTGGCTCCAGTCCATTTCGCGCTCGCCGTGCAGGGTGCCGCGCTGTTCCGCCGGCAGCGCCAGCAGGTCGGGATGGCAGGCGGGGTAGAGGCGGTCTTCGAGGAGCGAGCGAAAGCTGCATTCGGCCTGGGCGCAAAGGTCGTCGCGGATGGCTACGTCGATGGTCTGGCTGGCCATCTCGGGTACCTCGTCGGTGGTCAATAGCCAGAGGTCCACCTGTGGGTGACGGCGATGGAAATCGCCCAGGTGCGGCACCAGCCAGTGGCGGGCGAAGGCCGGGGTGGTATTGACCACCAGTTGGTTGGGCTTGCGGTACTGGTCGAGGCGACGGACCCCCGCGGCCAGTTGCTGGAGCAGGGACTGGGTGGTGCTGAGCAGATCGAAGCCAGCGTCGGTCAGGCTCACCTTGCGTCCGTTGCGAAAGAACAGCGGTTGCTCGAGATAGCCTTCCAGGCTGCGGATCTGCTGGCTGATCGCCGACTGGGTGAGGTGCAGCTCCTCGGCGGCCTTGTGGAAGCTGCCGAGGCGGGCGGCGGCTTCGAAGCCACGAAGGGCATTCAGTGGGGGCCAGTGTTTGAGCATTGCTGATAAGCCGGGCTAATTAGGTTTGCGCAGAATTTATCGTTTGTTGAGCCTGATGCCTAGCCATAGCATCTCTTCAGGCAATCCACGCCTATTCCGCCAGATAAAAAATACTTATTGGAAGCCGACCCATGAATACGCTCGACACAGGCTGGCGCATGCCCGCCGAATGGACTCCCCATGCCGCCACCTGGATGGCTTTTCCGCACAATCGGATGCTCTGGGAGTCCGAATGGGGCGTGAGCCTGGCGGACGTACAACAGGACTTCGCCGCAGTGGCCAACGCCATCGCGCGTTTCGAACCGGTGAAACTGGTGGTCGACCCCGCCGCGCTGGACAGGGCCGGGGAGCTGTGCGCGGGCAATGTCGAACTCATCGAGCTGGCCATCGATGACAGTTGGTGCCGCGATTCCGGACCGAGTTTCGTCTGCCATCCGCAACTCGGGTTGGCCGGTGTCAGTTGGCGTTTCAACGCCTGGGGTGGAAAGTCCGCCTACGCGCAGGACGCCAGCCTGGCGCGGCGGATTCTCGATGGCCTCGGCCTGGAGTGTTTCGGCGTGCCGCTGGCCAACGAGGGCGGGGCCATCCACGTGGACGGCGAGGGCACGCTGATCACCACCGAGTCCGTGCTGCTCAATGCCAATCGCAACCCTGGCCTGAGCAAGGCTGAGATCGAGGCATTGTTCGCCCGCCTGCTCGGCGTGACCAGGACCATCTGGTTGCCCGGCGATCCCGACCGGGTCACAGGCGACATGACCGATGGCCATGTCGACGGCGTCTGTGCCTTCGCCCGGCCCGGCGCGTTGTTGCTGGACGCCACCCGCGACACCACCTCCGCCTACGCCGAGGTGGTGCGGGAGAACCGTCGCGCCCTGGAGCTGGCGCTCGACGCCCGCGGTCGGCGTTTCGAGCTGATCGAACTGTTCGATGCCGGCGAAGTGGCTCCGGAGGAGGGGGTGTTCTGTGCCTCCTACACCAATTTCTATATCGCCAATGGCGCGATCATCATGCCGGCCTACGGTGTCGCCGCCGACGACGCGGCCGCCGCGACCCTGGCCCGGGCCTTCCCCGCTCGCGAGGTGGTGCCGGTGCGCATCGACCACCTGGCCCACGGCGGCGGCGGCGTGCATTGCATCACCCAGCAGCAGCCGGCCTGGCCGGCGCGGAGGTGAGCGATGCGCCACCTGACCCTGGCCACTACCCAGTTCGCTTGTAGCTGGAGTCTCGACGACAATCTCGACCGCGCCGAGCGCCTGGTCCGCGAAGCGGCTGCCCGGGGCGCGCAACTGGTCCTGTTGCAGGAGCTGTTCGCCACCCCGTACTTCTGCATCGAGCAGGACCATCGCCATCTGCGCCTCGCCGAAACCTTCCGTGGCAGCCGGGTGCTGGCGCGCTTTTCCAGCCTGGCGCGGGAGCTTGGCGTAGTCCTGCCGCTCAGCTGGTACGAGCGCGCCGGCAACGCGCGCTTCAACTCGCTGGCGGTGGCCGACGCCGATGGCCGGTTGCTCGGCGTCTACCGCAAGGCCCACGTCCCCAACGCCATCGGCTACCAGGAAAAGGAATATTTCAGTCCGGGGGATAGCGGCTTTCGCGTCTGGGACACCGCGGTCGGCCGTATCGGCGTCGGCATCTGCTGGGACCAGTGGTTTCCCGAGACCGCGCGCTGCCTGGCGCTGCTGGGCGCCGAGGTGCTGCTGTTTCCTACCGCCATCGGCTCCGAGCCTGGCGCCGCGCAGCTGGATTCCCGCGATCACTGGCAGATCGCCCAGCGCGGCCAGGCCGCCGCCAACCTGGTACCGCTGGTGGCTGCCAACCGGATCGGCCGCGAGGTCGCTTGCGGCGACCCGGCGCTGGCCATGCGGTTCTACGGTTCGTCCTTCATCGCCGACCACAAGGGTGCCTTGCTCGCCGCGGCCGGCCGCGACGAGGAGGCGGTGCTGGTCTGTGGCCTCGACCTCGATGCGATAGGCGAAGAACGCCTGGCCTGGGGAGTCTATCGTGACCGGCGGCCAGAGCTGTATGGCCCGCTGATGAGCCTGGACGGGCGTGACCCGGCCAGCCGACACGCCTGGGAGGTGTCCCCATGAAACGTTCCGCGCGACCGCTGCTCGCCGCGCTGCTCCTGGGCCTGGCCGTGGCCCAGGCGGAAGAGAAAGTGCTGCGCCTGTATAACTGGGCCGACTACTTCGCGCCCGATACCCTCGCCGCGTTCACCCGGGAAACCGGCATCCGCGTGGTCTATGACGTGATGGACAGCAGCGAGACCCTCGAGGCCAAGTTGATGTCGGGGAACAGCGGCTACGACCTTATCTTTCCTGGCGATACCGTGGCCGAGCGGCTGATGCGCGCCGGCGCCCTGCAGAAGCTCGACCCCCGGCGCCTGGAGCATCTCGACGAGATCGAGCCGGGCCTGCGCGAACTGCAAGCCCGCTACGCGCGTTCGCGCGACGCCGCCGTGCCCTACACCTGGGGCACCATCGGCCTGACCTTCAACCGCGAGCAGATCGAACGGCGCCTGGCCGACGCTCCGCTGGACAGCCTCGACCTGCTGTTCAAGCCGGAATTGGCGGCGAGATTCGCCGACTGCGGGATTTCCCTGATCGACTCGCCGGACGAAGTGCTGGCGCTGGCCCTGCATTACCTGGGGCGCGATCCGCGCAGCGGCAAGCCGCAGGACCTGGCCGCCGCGCTGGCCTTGCTGCAGCGCATCAAGCCCTACATTCGCAAGTTCCAGTCGCAGCCGGTGGCGCAACTGGTGAACGAGGAGATCTGCCTGTCGCTGGGTTACAGCGGCGATGCGATCCAGGCCCAGCGCGCCGCCGACGAAGCCGGCAAGGCACTGCGCTTCGTCTACCGGGTGCCGCGCGAAGGCACGTCTCTGTGGATGGACAGCATGGCGATTCCGGTCGACGCGCAGCACCCGGAATATGCCTATGCGTTGATCAACTTCATCATGCGCCCGCAGAACATGGCCGCGATCAGCAGCGCTACCGGCTACCCGACCTCCAGCGCCGGGGCGCGGGCCCTGGTATCCGCCGACATGCGCGACAACCCGGACATCTATCCGGACGCGGCGACCTACGCCCGGCTGTTTCCCGGCCAGGACATCCCGCAGCGCGACATGCGGGCGCGGATGCGCGCCTGGACTACCTTCAAGACCACCCGTTCCGATCCCGTTCCCGAGGACCCGAAATGATGACCCGCAGACATTTCCTCCAGCGACTCGGCGCCAGCGCCGGCCTCGGTGCCGCCCTCACGCTCGGCCTGGAGTTCGGCTCGCCGCGTGGACAGGCGGCGGCGGCCGATCACTGGCACATGCCCGACGAGCACCTGCCGCAGGAACGGGTGTTCCTTGCCTATGCCGCGTCCCCGTCGATCTGGAAGGACCTGGCCGAGGACGTGAATCGCAGCGTCGCCCTGCTGGCCAGGACCATCGCCCGCTACCAGCCGGTCACGCTGCTCTGCCGGCCCGCGCAGGAGGCCGCGGCGCGCCGCGCATGCGGCGGCGCCAACATCGACTACCTGGCGTTGCCGCTGGACGATATCTGGGTCCGCGACTACGGCGGCTGCTTCGTGCTGAACGGGGAGGGCGAAGCGGGCCTGGTGGATTTCAACTTCAACGGCTGGGGCGGCAAGCAGCAGGCCGGCAACGATAGCCGCGTCGCCGGCGTGCTAAGCGAGCGACTGGAGGTCCGCTACATCGCCAGCCAACTGACCGGCGAGGGCGGCGGCATCGAAGTGGACGGGCGTGGCACGGCGATCCTCACCGAAAGTTGCTGGCTCAACGACAATCGCAACCCCGGCATGGACAAGGGCCAGGTCGAGGCCGAATTGAAAGCCCTGCTCGGCCTGCGCAAGATCGTCTGGCTGCCGGGTATCCGCGGCAGGGACATCACCGATGCGCATGTCGACTTCTATGCGCGCTTCGTCAGGCCGGGCGTGGTCATCGCCAATCTCGACAACGACCCGGACTCCTACGACTACGCCGTGACCCGCGAACACCTGGAGATCCTGCGCACAGCCACCGACGCCGACGGTCGCGCGCTGCAGGTGCATACCCTGTCGCCGCCCCTGAAGCCGCGCCGCGACTACTCGCGAAACAACCCGGACTTCGCCGCCGGCTACATCAACTACCTGCCGATCAACGGCGCGGTGATTGCCCCGCAGTTCGGCGACGCCAGCGCCGATCGCCACTGCGGGGAATTGCTGGGCCGCCTGTATCCGGGGCGGGACATCGTCCAGCTGAACATCGATCCCATCGCCGCCGGAGGCGGCGGCATCCATTGCGTGACCAAGCACATGCCACGTGCCTGAGTCGCCTGCGGCGGGCTCAGGCCGGCATCGGCCGCCGGGCACTGGCGAACAGCTCGGCGCCGATTCGCCGAGCCTGCTCCAGGTGCGCGGCTGGATCGGCGCTCTCCGATTCCAGCAACAGTTCGGAACGGACCACCCGTGCGCCGCAGTAATCGAAGATGCCATGGTCGATCTGGGTGCGCATCGCCCCGGCGTAGCCGTGCCGCTCGAAGGTGTCGGCATCGGCGCCGCCGACACCGACCAGCACCACGCGCAGGCGCTGCAGCTTTTTCCGCAGGTCGCCGCCGATGCTGTAGTCGAAGGCCCAGCCATTGGAGAACACGCGATCGATCCAGCCCTTGAGCAGGGCCGGCATCGACCACCAGTAGATCGGGTAGACCAGCACCAGGGTATCGGCGCGATCGATGCGCGCCTGCTCGGCGAGGACGTCGGCGGGAGGCGACGCCTGGCCGCGATGCACGGCGTGGTCGGCCAGGCCGAAGCGCGGCTCGAAGCCTTCCGCCGCCAGATCGGTGGTTTCCGCGGAATGGCCGGCGCGGACTACGCCTTCGGCGATGTGGGCGGCGAGGGCGTGGGTGAGAGAGCGAGGATGGTGATGGGCGACGACGATCAGGGCATGCATGGGCGAATTCCTCCGGGAATTGCGGGAAGGGGGGCAAGTCGATAGTCTGGGTAAAACCTACCTTTTGTAGGTTACCTTTAGTAAGTTACTTTTAGTAGGTTATCTATGTCAATGCACTCCCCAGACGACCCGTCGCCACGCCGCCGCCTGTCCCGCGACGAGCGCCAGCGCCAGTTGCTCGAGGTGGCCTGGCGGCTGGTCCGCGAAGAAGGCACCGAGGCGCTGACCCTCGGTCGCCTGGCCGAGCAGGCCGGGGTGACCAAGCCGGTGGTCTATGACCACTTCGGCACCCGCGCCGGCCTGCTGGCGGCGCTCTACCAGGATTACGACCTGCGCCAGACGGCGCTGATGGAGGCTGCCCTGGAAGCGAGCGAGGCGACCCTGGAGGGGCGCGCTGACGTCATCGCCCGCGCCTATGTCGACTGCGTGATGCAACAAGGCCGGGAGATTCCCGGGGTGGTCGCGGCCCTCGCCAGCTCGCCGGAGCTGGAGCGGATCAAGCGCGACTACGAGGTTCTCTTCATGGACAAGTGCCGCGCCGTGCTGGAGCCCTTCGCCGGCGGCGGACGGCTGACCGTCGCCGCTCTGCGCGCAATGATCGGCGCCGCCGAAGCGCTGTCGCACGCGGCCGCCACCGAAGAGATCGCCCCGGAAGAGGCGCGGCGGGAACTGTACGAGGCGATCGTGGCGATGGTCGCGCGGAGTCGTCGGTGAAGGAACCGCGTGCCCTGGAGGAATATCGCCGGGCGATAGTGGCGGCCTGTCCGGAGCTGGTGGACGCCACTTTCGCCATCCTGGCCTCGGGCTGGCATTCCACGGCGGTGGAGGTCGGAGGGCGCTGGGTGTTCAAGTTTCCGCGCGGCGCGGAGGCCGAGGCGGCGCTGCTGCGCGAGGCCGCCGTGCTACGCCTGGTGCGTCCGGCGGTGAGCCTGGCGGTGCCGGCGCCGCAGGTGTTTGCGGGACCGCCGCTGTTTTCCCGCCACGAGAAACTGCCTGGCGGTTACCTCCTGGGCGAGGACTATCGGCGCCTGGACGAACCCGCACGGCAGGCGGTCGGCGATGCGCTGGGGCGCTTCTACGCCGAGCTGCATCGACTGCCACCGGCGCGCATGCGGGCGGTTGGAGCCTTGCCGGTGCGTCCCTGGGAGTCGCCCGCGGCGATGCGCAGGCGCGCCTTGCCGCTGCTGCCTGCGGCCTGGCGCGAACGCGCGGAACGCTTGGTGCGGGAATATGCCAAGCTGCCTGCCGATCCGCTGGGTTCGATCTTCGGCTTCTTCGACGGCCATGGCTGGAACATGGCATTCGATAGCGAGGCCGGGCGGTTGAACGGTGTGTACGACTTCGCCGACGCGGGCATCGGTCCGCTGCACCAGGAATTCATCTATTCCGCGTTCATCGATGCCGACCTCACCGAGCGCATCGTCGCCGCCTACGAGCGCTTCAGCGGTCGGCGCCTGGAGCGTCGGCGGATCGCCTTGCTGACGGCGGCGCATCGGCTGTCGGAGTTGGCCGAGCTGGCCGACGAGCCGCGCCATCTGCCGGACATGCTCGCCGGCGCCCTCGACGGCCTGGCCCTGGCGGAGGCGCAGGGCCTGGCCTGATGAGGGGACGTGCGGTCGTGCTGGGCAGGACGGATATGCCCGCGTGCGGACATTCGCCGCGAAGTACCGCTACCGCTCAGAGATAGGCTTGCGCACGGCGCCGCGAGCGCGGCATGCGGTTCTTCCCGGACAATTCGTTGAGACGCGCCTGCCAGGCCTTGCGGGCGGCATCGCGGTCCTGGCGCTGCGCGGCGGCGGGCCTGGCCTCGGCTTTCGGCCGCGGCGCGGCCTTGTCGGTCACTGGCGCAGCGGCGGTGGGGGTGACAGGGGCACTGGCCGGAGCGGCGTTTTCCTGGGCCTGGGCGAAGGCGTTGGTGCGCCGGCAGGTCTTGCAACTGACCTGGCCGACGTCGCTCGAGCCGTTCACGTTGCTGTCGCCGCGCCCGCAGGCTGCCTGGCCGGATTCGCTCAAGAAGTGCGTAACCATCTGATCCTCCTGGAGAAAAAAGGGCGGCATTATTCCCAGAAGTGCCTTCGAGTGCCAGTCTCGGGGGAGAACAGCTGACGAACTGCAAGGCCGTTCCGTCGACCTCCGTTCAGTCGGCTGGCCGCCGCATGCTGTCGCGCACGTAGCGGGCCGGGGGGCTGCCGAGCGCCTTGCGGAACATGCCGATGAACGAGCTGACCGACTCGTAGCCGAGGATCTCGGCGGTGCGTTGCACCGAAACGCCGGCGGACAGTTGCTGCAGGGCGATGATGATCTGCAATTGCTGGCGCCACTGGCCGAAGGTCATGCCGGTCTCCCGGCGCACCATCCGCGCCAGGGACCGCTCGCTCATCGCCACTCGCCTGGCCCATTCGGCCATGCTGGCGCGGTCGCCGGGGGCGCGGGTCAGTTCGTCGGCGATGCGGCGCAGGCCGCGGTTGTCCGGCAGCGGCAGGTAGAGCTGTTCGGTCGGCGCCTGTTCCAGGAGTTCCAGCAGCACCCCGGCGAGACGTGCGAGCGGGCCGTCGTGCGGATAGTCCTGCGGTTGCGCGCTCAGGTGCAGGATCAGTTCGAGGACCAGCGGCGACAGGGCCAGGGTGCAGCAGTCGCTCGGCAGGCGTGCCGCCCCCGGCTCGACGAAGAGGAAGCAGACCTTGCCGTTGGCGGTGACCCGGTTGCTATGGGCGATGCCGCCGGGAATCCACACGCCGAACCCGGCCGGCACCATCCACAGGCCATCGGGCACCGTGCAGGTGATGCCGCCGCGGCAGGCCACCACCAGCTGGCCCTTGCGATGCCGGTGCACCGGCACTTCGGTGTCGTTGTGCCGGGCCTCCAGCTGCAGGGCCAGGGCCGGCTGGCCGAGCGCGTCGGGATCGAAGCGTTGGGCGAGGTAGGTCTGCGGTTCACGGCTCACGGCAGGTCCTGTGGTTGTCCGAATTCGATTATTTTCTGGCTGAGTAGTCGATATTTGCAAATCGCCACGACCCGTAGCCTGTGCTCCTCAACCCGACAGGAGCGGCCGACCGCTCCGTGCCCTCGATACCCTGGTGCCCTGCATGCTGAGCGAAGTCTCCGTTTCCGGCCTCTACGTGCCGCCATTGTTCCTCTACCTGTGCCTGGCGATGCCGCTCTACCTGCTGCTGGAGCGCCTCGCCTGGCGCTGGCTGGAATGCGTCTGGCATCCCGGCCTGCTGCGTTTCTTCCTGTCGTTCATCGTGCTGTCCGTGCTGGTGCTGAAGTTCTGAGCCGAGGTCCCCATGTCCATCGTTCGTCTTTCCAAGGTGGCTGCGACCTTCGCCTGCGGCCTGCTCGCCCTGTGCCTGGCGTTGCAGTTGTGGCAAGCCTACGTGCTGGCGCCCTGGACCCGCGACGGGCGGGTCAGCGCGCAGGTGATTCGCATCGCGCCGGAAGTCTCCGGCAGCGTCGAGGCGGTGTTCGTCGCAGATAACCAGCGGGTGGCCCGCGGCGATCCGCTGTACCGCATCGATCCGCGCAGCTATCGCCTGGCCGTGCGCCAGCGCGAGGCGGAGCTGGAGCAGGCGCGGGAAACCCTGCGCCAACGTGACGAGCAATGGCGCCGACGCATGCAGTTGGCCGGCGCGGTTTCGCGCGAGGAGGTCGCCAACGCCGGTCGCGCCCTGCGTATCGCCCGCGCCCGCGCCGAGGCCGCCGGGGCGGCGCTCGACCAGGCGCGGCTGGACCTGCGGCGCAGCGAGTTGCGCTCGCCGGTGGACGGCTATGTGACGCAGTTGCGCGTGCAGCCCGGCGATTACGCGGCGGCGGGCCGGACCAACATCTTCATCGTCGATCGGCGAAGCTTCTGGGTCACCGGCTATTTCGAGGAAACCAAGCTGCGCAATGTACAGGTCGGCGCGCCGGCGACGATCAAGCTGATGGGGTTCGATCCGCTGCTCGACGGCCATGTCGCGAGCATCGGTCGCGGTGTCGCCGACCTCAACGAAAGCCGTGCCGACAGCGGCCTGCCGCAGGTCAGCCCGAACTTCAGCTGGATACGCCTGGCGCAGCGCGTGCCGGTGCGCATCGAACTCGACCGGGTACCGGCGGGCGTGGTGCTTGCCGCCGGCATGACCGGCAGTGTCGAGGTGCTGCAGGCGGGGACCGCGCGGCACTGGCGGCTGACCCGCTGGTTGCAGGAGTACCTTTGATGGCGGCGTCGGCGTCCGGCGGGCGCGATTGGTACGCGGCGTTGCCGTTGCCCTGGCGGACCGACAGCCTGGGCTACGTGCTGCGCAGCATCGGCGCTGCCGCTCTGGCGCTCGGCCTGGGGCTCTACCTGCAACTGGATTCGCCGTTTTCCGCGGCGTCCACTGTGCTGTTGCTGATCAATCCGGTGCAGGGGGCGGTGGTCGGCAAGGGCTGGTGGCGCGCCGTGGGTACCCTGGTCGGCACGCTCGCTGCCTTCGTCCTGACCGCGCTGTTCGCCCAGAAGATGCTGCTGTTCGTCGTCGCCCTGGGTTTCTGGCTGGGTCTCTGCGTCGGCGTCATGAGCCTGGTCCGGCACTTCTACGCCACCGCCGCGGTGGTCGCCGGCTACACCGTGTGCCTGGCGCTGGGACCGGCCATGGTCGAGCCCGAGGCGGCCTTCGAGCACATCGTCACCCGCGCCTCGGCGGTAATCGTCGGGGTCTGCTGCCTGAGCCTGGTGACCGTGCTCTTCAGCCGCAGGACCGTGTCCGGGCGGGTGCGCCAGCGTCTCGTCTCGCTCTGCGCGGCGACGCTGGCGCTGGTCGCTGCGCGGCACGCCGGTGCGGCTGACGGGGAACTGGAGCGCCGTCGCCGGACGCTGGCCGGCGAGGTCTACGCGGTAGACGACCTGCTGGGCGTCGGTCGCGCCGAGTCGCGGGTGCTGAGCGCTGCGCTCCCGGCGATCCGCGGTGGCCTGGCGGCGCTGTTTTCCACGCTGATGGAGTTCCGCTTCGCCGGCGAGACGCATTGGGCCCGGTGCTTGGCGGAGCGCGGACTGGCGCTGCCGATGGCCGACGACCTGCGCCTGCTGGGCGGCCAACTGGAGCGCGGCGAGCTCGACTTCGCCGGCGCCGCGCGACGGCTCGCGAGCTTGCGCGGTCGCCTGGCGGCGATTCGGCGCGGACTTCCGACAGACCAAGCGGATGCCTGTCGCGAAGGGCTGTTCATGGAGCGTCTCGACGAGCAACTGGATGACCTGCAGGCCGCCCTGCGGGGGTTCGCCCGGCTCGACGGCCGGGCCCCCGCCGACGTCCGCCCAGCGGCCTTCCATCGACATTACCGCGAGGCCTTGCGCAACGGCGCGCGAGCCTGGCTGGCGATGCTGGTCGGCGGCGCCCTGTGGTTCCTCAGCGGGTGGGACCAGGGGCCGACCCTGCTGGCGGTGCTCGGCCCCTACTGCACGCTGCTGGCAGCCTCGCCCTTTCCCGCCGAGGGCACGCGCAATTTCATTCGCGGCACGCTCTACGCGATACCTGCCGCATTGCTCTGCAAATTCCTTCTGCTACCGCTGATCAACGGTTTTCCATTGCTGCTGCTGTGCCTCGCCTTCTTCTGGTCGTTCGGTATCCAGGCCACCACAGTGCCCAGGCGGGCGTTGCAGGGAATCGCCTACCTGATCGCCTTCAACACCCTGGTCGCCACCGGCAATCTCGCCCGCTTCGATTTCGGCGACTTCGCCAACCAGTCCTGCGCCTGGGTGCTGGCGCTCTGCATCAGCCTGCTGGTCTACCGCCTGCTGCCGAAGGACCTGGAACGGCATTCGGCGTCGCTGCTCGACCATCTGCGCCGCGAGACCCTCGCCTTGCTGCGTCGTCGCGCCGGTTTCGACGCGCATGCCTGGCAGGCCCGCCAGCAGCATCGCATCGCCCAGCTGGGCGCGCTGCATGGCATGGAACATCCGCGCAGCGCGCTGGCCCTGCGCCTGGGCTTCGTATCCCTGCAACTCGGCCGCGAGTCGCGGCGCCTGTGGCGCGCCCTGGCCGGGCTCGACCCGGCCGCCGCGGAGGCGCGGTGGATCGAGCGCGCACTGCGAGCCATCGCCGTCCGCCATCGCGATCCGCCGCTCGCCGCGCGGCACGCACGCCGTGCCGGCGCCCGCCTGGCGGCCGCCGGCGAGTGGCGCCTGGCCGCGATCCTCACCGACCTCGCCTGGTTGCTCCGGGCCTATTCGCAAAGCGTCTCGTCCGACGGGGCGCAGCATGGAGAAAAGACCTCATGAAAACCTCGTTCTTGCTGGCCTTGCTGCTGTCCTGCTGGTCCCAGGTCCAGGCGGCGGACGACGACGGGAAAGAGTTGCCGCCGATCGAGCGCTACGACTACGGCATGCCGCTGGACATCGAGCGGGTGCTTTCCGTCACGCCGGTGCCGGTCACCTGTGGCGTGGTGCCGCTGGTGATGCTCTACCGCGACAGCGCCGGACGCCTACATCGCTTGCAGTACCGAGGCCTTGGCGCGGGCTGTTCGCGCCACTGAGAAGCGGGCGCAGGCGCTGTCTCAGCGCGCCGCGCCTTCGATGATCGCCAGGACGTCGCCGATGGCGTGCTCCAGGTAGTCGCCCGCCTTGTACGCCGCAAGCGCCTGCGGACCGCCGTCGAGCACCGCCTGCGGCCGTTCGACGAAGCGTCCGAGCAGGTTGAACTCCTCGTCCAGCACCAGTACCAGCGGAATCGGGATTCGCTCCAGCGCCAGGCGCTGGCGCAGGTCGTCCTCGGCGCGGCCCTTGGAAATGATTGCCAGCTCGATATTCGGTTGCAGGCGCTGCGCGAAGTCCAGCGCGGCCAGGTTGATCTGGCAGTCCGGGCACCACATTTCCCCGGCGACCAGCAGGCGATAGCGCCGTTCGATGCGTTGCAGGCGTTCCGTCAGCGCGCTCGGCAGCCCGTTGCTTTCCAGCTTCTGCCGGAACCGCGCGACCGCGCCCTGTTCCGTGGCCAGGCCATGGCCGACGAAGGCGGCGAAGTCTTCTCCGATATCGAACAGTTCCGCGTAAGAGGCCATGCTGGTTTCGCTCCTGTGCTTGGGGAGGGATGGCGCGGCGGATATGCCAGGCAGTCGCGCCACGCCGGGGCGGCCAGGGTAGCGCGCTCGCCGCGTCGCGGCGAGCGCCGGCGTGCTCCGCCGGGTCTGGTCGTTAGCATGGCGCGGCTGGTAAAAAGACAGCGCCACCACTGCCCGCCAAGGCCCGCCCGATGCTGATCGACCTGCCTTCCACCCGTCCGGTCTTCGCCTATGCCCAGGATTATCTCCACGGCGAGCGCGTCGAGCTGCACCGGCATTCGCGCGCGCAATTGATCCATGCGCTCAGCGGGGTGGTCACGGTCGGCACCGCCGAGGGCACCTGGGTGGTGCCGCCGGGACGCGGTGTCTGGTTGCCGGCCGGTATCGAGCATGCCCTGCGTTTCGCCGGCCAGGTGCGCATGCGCACCTTGTTCATCGCCCCGCAAGCGCGCCACGACCTACCGCAGGACTGCCGGGTGGTGGACGTGCCGCCGTTGCTGCGGCAATTGATCGTCGCGGCGATGCGGATCGCCCCGGACTACCCGCCGGGTGGCCGCGACGAGCGGGTGATGGAGCTGATCCTCGATGAACTGCGGGTGCTGCCGATCCTCGCCCTGCACGTGCCACAGCCGGTCGATCCGCGACTGGCGGCGCTGTGCCGCAGCCTGCGCGCCGAGCCGGCCGCCGACTGGAGCCTGGGCGATGCTGCGCGTCGCCTGGGCGTCAGCCCGCGGACCCTGACCCGCGCCTTCCAGCGCGAAACCGGTCTCAGCTTCGTCCAGTGGCTGCGGCGCATGCGCCTGCTCGCCAGCCTCGATGCGCTGGCGGCAGGGCATTCGATCCTCGAGGTCGCACTGGACCTCGGCTACGACAGCCAGAGCGCCTTCAGCGCCATGTTTCGCCGGACCCTGGGCGTTTCGCCGAGCCTCTATTTCGGCCGCGGCGCCGCCTACGGGGTGGCCGAGGGCGACTGAGTTCAGTCCTTCTGGCGCAGCATCAGCGAGGCCAGGGCGCAGGCCAGGAGCGCCACGCAGGAAAGGTAGAAGGCGTCGGAGTAGGCCATCAGGTAGGCCTGCTGGCGCACCCCGTGGTCGAGCAGGGCCAGCGCCTGCTGCTGCTCCGGCAGTTGTATCCGCACCTGGCCACCGCCCAGGCGCTGTTGCAGGGCGCCGTCGAAGATCGTCAGGGTCTCGCCGATCCGCTCGGAGTGGAAGCGCTCGCGCAGCGAGACCAGTTGCGTCAGCAGCGCGGTGCCGATCGCGCCGCCGAGGTTGCGCAGCATCGAGATCAGCGCCGAGGCCGAGCCGGCCTGGGCCTTGTCCAGGCCCTTCACCGCCAGTACCGAGAGCGCGACCATGATCAGCGGCTGGCCGATGCCGCGCACGACGATGGAGGGGATGATCACGTTGCGTCCCGCGTCGGCGTTCAGGTGCGCGCCCATCCAGCAGCCCAGGGCCATGATCGCGAAGCCGCCGGCCACCAGCAGCTTGGGGTTCAGCCAGCGCATCAGGCGCGGCAGCAGCGGCGCCAGGAGCAGTTGCACGAGGCCGTAGAGGATCAGGCTGTCGCCGATCTGCCGGGCGTTGAAACCCTGCAACTGGGACAGGTAGTTGGGCACCAGGAACACCAGGCCGAAGGTCGCCGCGCCGAACACCGCCATCGCCAGGCTGGACACGCCGAAGTTGTAGCTGCCCAGCAGGCGCAGGTTGATGAACGGCCGCGCGCCCCACAGTTGGCGCTGTACGAAGAGCAGCAGGGCGAGCACGGCGAGGACGGCGAAGGTGCGGATGAAGCCGGACTCGAACCAGTCGCGGCGGCCACCTTCCTCCAGCACGATCTGCAACGCGCCGAGGCCGGCGACCATCGCGCCGATGCCGAGCCAGTCGGCCTGGCGCAGGCGTTCGCGGTCGCCGTCGCGGGGGCGGATCGACCAGGCCACCGCGGCCAGCAGGGCGATCCCCGGCAACAGTTGCAGGAGAAAGATCCAGCGCCAGGAATAGGCATCCGCCAGCCAGCCGCCGATCGACGGGCCGGCGGCCTGGGCCACGCTGTTGGAAAGGCTGAACAGCGCCATGCCGAGGGGTATCCGGCTGGACGGCAGCTCGGTGAGGATCAGTTGCATCGACAGCGGGATCAGCACCGCCCCCGAAGCCCCCTGGATCACCCGGATCAGGATCAGCGTCGACAGGTTCGGCGCCAGCGCGCAGCTCAGCGAACTGAGCAGGAACACCAGCGAGCCGAGGAGCATCACCCGGCGCAAGGAGAACACTTCCACCAGCCAGGCGGTAAGCGGGATCATGCTGATTTCCGCGACCAGATAGGCGGTGGAGATCCACGAGCCCTCCTCGAAGGTGGCTCCCAGCGCGCCTTCTATCTCCGGCAGCGCCGCGCTGGTGACGTGCACGTTCATGCCGGCCATGAAGCAGCCGAACAGGCCGCCGGTGACGGCGACCCAGGCACGCAGCGATACCTTGTCGTCAGCGCTCATCGGCGGAGGCTCCGTCCGGTTCGCGAGTGTCCACGGTGGCGATCACCGACATCCCCGGCAGCAGCCGGCCCCGCTCGGCGGCGTCGGCGTCCAGGCGGATACGCACCGGGAAGCGCTGGACGATCTTGGTGAAGTTGCCGGTGGCGTTGTCCGGCGGCAGCAGCGCGAATACCGCGCCGGAGGCCGGCGCCACGCTGTCGACGCGGCCGCGCCAGCGGCGGCCGAACGTGTCCACCTCCAGCTCTACCGGTTGCCCGGGGCGGATGCGTTCGAGCTGGGTCTCCTTGTAGTTGGCCACCACGTAGGCCTGCTCCAGCGGCACCACCGCCAGCAGCGGCAGCCCCGGCGTGACGTACTGGCGCAGGCGCACCTTGCGCTGGCCGACGCGGCCGGCGAATGGGGCGCGGATTTCGGTATCGTCCAGGGCGTGGCGCGCCAGTTCGCGCGCCGCCGCGGCTTCCTGCAGCTCCGCCTGGCGCTGGGCGAGCGCCGCCTCCGCCTCGCGTCGCCGGCTCTTCAGTACGTCCCTGGCGGCGCGCTGGCGGCCTTCCTCGGCGCTTGCCCGCCGCGCCGCCGCCCGCGCTCGCTGGTGCGCCGCGTCGGCATTCTCCAGGCGCTGGCGACTGGTGGCATGCTCGTCGGCCAATTGCCGGTAGCGTCGCCAGTCGGTCTCGGCGCGGCGCCATTCGGCTCGCGCCGCTTCGCCATCGGCGCGGGCGCGGCTGATCGTCTGCACCTGCTCCAGCAGTTGCCGATCGAGGGTCTCCAGCTTCGCGCGCTGGGCTTCCAGCGCCGCCTGCGCCGCCGCTTCGCGGGCCTCGGCGGCGCGTAGGCGCTGGCGGAAGTCGCGCGGGTCCAGGCGCAGCAGCAGGTCGCCGGCCTGGACGTCGGCGTCGTCGGCCACCAGCACCTCGGCGACGTAGCCGGAGACCTGCGCGCTGACCGCCACCCAGTCGGCGCGTACATAGGCATCGTCGGTGCCCTCCAGGAAGCGTCCGCTGCTCCACCACCAGGCCAGCAGGGCGGCGAGCGCGATGGCGCCGGCGAGGCCGCCCAGCAGCCAGGTTCGGCGCCGGTGCGTGGCTGCTGGCATGGTTTCGCCAGTGGTGTGTTCGATGGGTTCCCTGATTGCCTGGTTCATTGTCCGTTTTCCTGGTGGGAGGGGCTGGGAGCGGCTTGCCAGCCGCCGCCGAGAGCCCGGAACAGTTCGACCTGGCGCTCGGCGACGCGCATCTCGGCGTCGACCAGGCGCGCCCGGTCGGCGACCAGGCTGCGTTGACTGTCGAGCAGCTCGAGGGCATCGAGGGCGCCGGCGCGATAGTTGCTGCGCGCCAACCGGTAGGCGTGGCGCTGCTCGTCGAGGGCACGCTGGAGGTCGGCACGCCGCTGGCGCTCGCCGGCATACAGCGCCAAGGCACGCTCGACCTCGCGCAGGGCGCCGAGCACCGCTCCGTCGAAGCGCGCCAGAGCGGCGTCGCGCTCTGCCGCTGCGCTGTCCAGGCGGCCTCGCGCGCTTTCCCGGTTGGGGAAGCGCCAGCTCAGCAGCGGGCCGGCCGCGTAGGCCAGCGCGCCGCTGCCGCCGAGGCCGGCGAGGGTCACTGCGGAGGTTTCGGCGCCGACGGCGAAGCTGATGCGCGGGTACAGCTCGGCTTCGGCCAGCGCGCGCCGGGCGTCGGCGGCGGCGAGCCGGCGCTCGGCCGCGCGGACGTCCGGGCGGCGCGCCAGCAGGCTCCAGCCGTCGCCGGTGGGCAGGGCACGGCGCAGTTGCGGTATGCCGGCGCAGGTCGCGGCGGGAGCGTCCAACTGGCGCGGCGAGCGCCCGCTGAGCAGCGCCAGTTCGTAGAGTGCCGCGCGCCGCCGCGCCTCGAGCATCGGCAGCGCGGCGCGGGTCCGCTCGCGCAAGGCCAGCAGCCGGCGTCGCTGCAGCTCGCTGGAAAGGCCGGCGGCGAGCTGGCGTTCGCTCAGCGCCAGGCTCGCGTCGAGCAGACCGACCGATCGGCGTTGTACCTCTGCCCGTCGCGCCAGGGCGCAGGCGCGGACGTAGGCGAGGGTGGTCTGGCTGGCCACGCTGACCCTGAGCAGGTCGCGCGCCGCTTGCGCCGCTTCGGCATCCGCCTTCGCCGCGGCGATGCGGGCGCGGACTTCGCCCCACAGGTCCAACTGGTAGGACAGGTCGAGGCGGGCGGTGTGTTTCCACTGGCTGCGTACGTCCTCGTCGGTGGCTTCGGCGAGGGTCTGGTCGTCGCCGTCGCGCCCATACTGGTAGCCATAGCCGACCTCGGTCCGTGGCCAGCGTTCGCCCTGTGCGCCGCGCAGATGGCCGAGGAGCGCGCGGGCATGGGCATCGGCTGCGGCCAGGTCGCGGTTGTGGCGCAGCGCGGCGGCCACCAGGTGGTTCAGCCCAGGGTCCTGGTAGAGCGTCCACCACTGGGCGGGCAGCGCGTCGCCGCGGGTTCCCGCCACCCTCGACAGGCCAGGGTCGAGGCTTTCCGCGCGTGGCGCGGGTTGGTTGCGGTTCGCGCAGCCCAGCGCGGTGGAGATCCCCAGCGCCAGCGCCACGCAACGCAGATGACTGGCAAGCGGCATTGCCCTGCTCCCGTGTCTGAAAGAGCGGGGAACGGTAAGGCAGGCGCGGGCGGCCTGCGCCGGCAAAAGCGCCAGTCATCGTCGCGAAATGGACAGTCGGCGGATTTTTCAGCGTTGTCGCATCAGGTATGGGCCGCAGCCCAGGGCCAGCAGCCCGGCCGGGATGGCCAGCAGGGAGATGCGGGCGATCTGCCGGGAGTAGCGGTTCACCCCGGCAAAGCTGTCGGCCTTGGTGGCGGTCTCCCGGCGAAACCCCGGTCGCGGCTTTCGGCGCGGCTGCGTTCGAGAAGGAACTCCACGGCGACCACGCCCAGCCAGAATGCGACGGCGAACAGGCGAAGGGACAACGGCAACGGGTGCATGGCGCGCTCTCGCTGGTCTTTCAGGCGTTCTCCGGATGCCGTCTCAGCCAGCGCAGGGCGTCGTCCCACAGCGCCTCTGCACCGGCGCGGAAGTAGCCCATGTGTCCGAGCGGTCCACCGTCGGGTCGCAGGTCGAGGGTTTCCAGCGGTGCGTTGCGGTAGGCCTCGACGAAAGCGTCCCGCGAGCGCGGCGGTGCCCAGGGATCGTCCAGGGCGGTGGCGAACAGACAGGGCGTGCGCACTGCGGCGTAGCGCTGGTGGAGGTGGCGCATCGCCGGGTCGTCGAAATAGTAGCGGGGATGGCGGCACCAGCGCTTCCAGTCGCGGTAGACCCCCAGCGGCAGGTCGTCGCCCATGCCCAGCAGGCTCCAGGCCATGTAGCCTTTCCAGGCCACCAGCGGCGGCAGCACCAGGGTCCACAGCAGGCGCACCTTGAGCGCTTCGCGGCGCGACATCCAGCCGCTCCAGCCGGCGCCGCTGCCGAAGCTGTAGCAGGCGGCGAGCCGCCCATGGTCGGGCAGCAGGCCGATGGCGTGGCCGCCGAAGGAGTGGCCGATCCAGTACAGCGGCCGCTCCTCCCGGCCGAGCAGCTCGACGGCGGCGGCGAGGTCCCGGTAGGCCCAGTCCAGGTAGGACATGGCGAAGCCCTTCAGGCTTGCCGGCGCGGATTCGCCGATGCCGCGATAGTCCAGGGTGAGTACGTCGAAGCCCTGGCGCGCGGCGTGTTCGGCGAAACGCCGGTAGAAGCGCTGGGCGACGCCCGTCGCGCCGGCCACCAGCAGGTTGCCATGGGCGTGGCCCGGCGCGTGGTAGCGGTAGGCGGACAGCGGATAGCCGTCGGTCGCGGGCAGGGCCAGGCGTTCCATCCGCACCGGCGCTGCGGAATGTTGAGTCAACGAAGTCATGTCGGTTTCCGCAGGAGAGATGGAGCGGAGCGACCGGGGGTCGACCCGCAGGGGAGCTAGCGGCCTTTGAACGCCGGCGCGCGCTTTTGCACCATCGCCAGCACGCCCTCGCGGACGTCCTCGCTGCCGATCAACGCGGCCAGCGACTCGTTGACCCGCGACAGCGCCGCATCGTCCCCCTCGTCGCGCCCCTGGAACGCCGATTGCAGCGCGGCGCGCACCGCCAGCGGCGCGGCCCGGGCGATCCGCTCGGCGTATTCGAGGGCCCGTGCCAGTTCCTCGCCGGGTTCCACCACCTCGGTGAGCAGGCGCATGCGCAGGGCTTCGTCGGCATCGAACTCATCGCCGGTGAGGATGTAGCGCATAGCGTCGGTCCAGCCCGCCGCGCGCGGGAAGCGCACGGTGGATCCGCCCAGCGGCGGGATGCCGCGTAGCACCTCCAGATGGGCGAAGCGCGTGCCGCGCGCGGCCACCGCGATGTCGGCATTGAGCATTAGCTCTATCCCGGCGGTCCAGCAGGTGCCTTGCACCGCGACCACCAGCGGCTTGCTCCGACGCGGCTGGACCACGCCCCAGGGATCGACGCCGCCGTCCGGATAGCGGAAACCGCTGGCGGCGAGCTTCGGTGCCAGTTCCATCAGGTCGAGCCCGGCGGTGAAGTGCTCGCCATGGGCGAAGAGCACGGCACAGCGGGATTCCTCGCTGCGCTCGTATTCACCCATGGCCAGCGCCAGGTCCGCCAGCATTGCGCTGTCGAAGGCGTTGCGCTTGCCCGCGCGGTCCAGGCCGATGAGAAACAGATGACCGCGCTGCTCTCGGGTGACGCGGCCCGGGCCGCTGTTGGCTTCGCTCATGATGCCTCTCTCCTGTGCTTGGGTTGGTGGAGCGGAAACTTCTTCTAGTTACCTACCGAACATTCGGTTTGTAAAAACTAAACAAACATTCGGTAACCGTCAAATTGAGGCGCCAAGGCTTATGGCATAGAATCAACGCCTTTGATCGAGAGCAGGAACCTTCCGTGCGTCCGTTGAAAATCTCCCGCGACGAGCTTCTCCAGCGCTGCGCCGGCACCTTCCGTCGCTACGGCTACCACGGCACCACCATGGAAATGCTGTCCAGCGCCTGCGGCTTGACCAAGGCCTCGTTCTACCACCACTACCCGAACAAGGAAGCCTTGCTCCGCGACGTTCTCGAATGGACCCACCAGCGGCTCGCCGAGACGCTCTTCAGCATCGCCTACGACCCGCTGCTGACGCCCCGCGAGCGCCTGGAAAAACTCGGCCGCAAGGCCGCCCGGTTGTTCCAGGACGACAGCATCGGCTGCCTGATGGGCGTGGTCGCGGTCGACGCCAGCTATGGTCGCAGCGAGCTGATGGCGCCGATCCGCAGTTTCCTCGACGACTGGGCGCAAGCCTTCGCCCAGCTCTACCGCCCGGCCTTCGACGAGGCGCAGGCGCTGGAGCGCGGCCGGCAACTGGTGGCCGATTTCGAAGGCGCCATCCTGCTGGCGCGCATCTATGGCGAGCCGGGCTATATCGATGGCGTCACCCGGCGAGCGCTGGAGCAACTGGCGGGCTAGCCTGCGCCCGCCTTCAACCTGAACGAAGCGTTTCGCCAGGCGGTCGGAACAACAGGTCCCCGTTCCGGAAGCCGAGTCCATGCCGCTGCGCCGTGCCGTTTTCGCCATCCTTTTCGCGTCCCTGGGCAGTCCTTTGGTCGCCGCCGAAACACCCCTGCGCCTGGAGCGCCTGGAGCGCTGCGGCGATCTCCTGGCCAGCGAGCGGCAGGAGTGGTGCCTGCGCGTGCGCGGCCTGGGTGCCGGCCTGCCGCGCCTGTTGCTGGACGGCCGCGAACTGCCGGCCACCGCCCTGCGGCGCGAGGGCGACGGCCTGCGGCTCCGCCTGGACCGCCGTGGCCACGCCAGCGGTCCGCTTTGGCTGGAGCAGGGCGGGCGCAGCAGCAATCCGGTATGGCTGACCCTGAACGGCAGCCATGTGCTCGCCGCCGGTCCCGACGAGGTGGCGAAGAACATGGATGGCCTGACCACCTACGTCGACCTGGTCAGCCTGTTGATCGAGGAGAACCACGATGGTCGCCGGGAGGCCGAACGCCTGGCCGATAAATATGGCGCGCGGGTGGTCGGCGCGATCCCGCCGTTGAACCTCTACCAGTTGCGCCTGCCGGCGCGCGACCTCGTCCAGCGCGACGCGCTGGTCCTCCGCATCGGCAGCGAGACCAGCGTGGACGCCGTGGTGGTGGAGGAGTCCGCGCCGGAGAAGGGCGAGGAAACCGAGGCGGCGCGCCGGCCCGTGGACAAGCCGGACAGCGACTCCGACGAGTGGGCGGCCAATCGTTTCATGGACGCGGTGAACTATTACCAGCGTCGGGTCCGCGCCCGCCAGGCCCCGCTGGAGACCCGCCCGGTGCGCATCGGGGTGATCGAGCGCGACGTCGACTTCGACGCCCCCGACTTCGCCGACTACCTCGGCCCCTGCAAGGCGCCCGCGCCGCGTACCTGCCTCTACGCGCGCGATGCCGAACGTCCCGACAACCACGGTTCGACGGTCGCCGGCATCCTCGCCGCGCGCTGGGACCAGGGCGGCAACAGTGGCTTCCTGCGTGGGCTGGACCGCGCCAGCCAGGGTTTCGAAGTGATCGTCGAGCGCAATTCCGACGCTGGCATCACGGCCAACGTCGCCGCCTCGGTGAACCTGGTGGAGGATGGCGTGCGGGTGCTCAACTGGAGCTGGGGCATCCACCGCGTCGGCGCTCGCGACGTCGACGGCGACGAGGTGGATTCGCTGGTGCGCTCGGGGATCGCCATGAGCGGCTACGAGGAGTTGCTCGAGGAATTCTTCCTCTGGCTGCGCAAGGAGCATCCGGACGTGCTGGTGGTCAACTCCGCCGGCAACGGCTCGTCCTACTCCGGTACCGACGAATACCGCCTGCCGTCCTCCTTCGTCACCGAGCAGTTGCTGGTGGTGGGCGGCCACCAGCGCAGCGAGCGCCAAGGCCTGGCGGTGGACGACCCGGCCTACGCGGTCAAGCGCAGCACCTCGAACGTCGACATGCGGGTGGATGTCACCGCCGCCGCCTGTACCCATGCCTCGACCCTGGAGCGGGACGCGCGGGGCGAGGTGCACTGCGGCACCTCCTATGCCACGCCGATGGTCGCCGGCACGGTCGCCGCCATGCTTTCTCTCAACCCGCGGCTGCGACCCGAGGAGATCCGCATGCTGCTCCGGCGCAGCGCCATGACCATCGGCGGCGACTACGATTTCGAGCCGGCCGATGCCGAGGACCTCACCGCACCGATCCTGCCCTCGGAGCGCGGCTACCGCCTGGACCACCGCGACGTCGGCCGCTCGGCGCGGCTGGACATGCAGAAAGCCCTGGACCTGGCGGTGAAGAGCCGCGAGCGCGTGCGCTGAGGCGTTCCGCCGGCCCGGGGCCTCACGGCGAGGCTTCCAGCAGCCGGGCGAGGCGTTCGGCGAGTTCGTTGTGGCGGAACGGCTTGGTCAACACCTCGAAGCCGTTGAGTTGCTCGGGCCTGAGGTTGGCGTAGCCGGTGATGACCAGCACCGGCAATTGCGGGAAGCGCTGGCGCAGTTCCTCGGCAAGCTGCACGCCGGTCTTGTCGGCCATGAGATGGTCGGTGACCAGCAGGTCGGGCGCCAGGCCGCGCTCGACCTCGCCCAGGGCTTCCTCCGCCGACGCCGCCTCGCTGACCTGGTAGCCGAGATCGCCGAGCAGCAGCGCGGTGGTGTAGCGCACCATCCTGTCGTCGTCGACCAGCAGCACGTGGGTCGGCCGCAACGCCTCCGGTGCGTCCGGGCAGCTTTCTGCGGTGGATTGCGTCTGCTCCGCGGTGATCGGCAGCCAGATGCTCACCCGGGTCCCCTTGCCGATCTCCGAGTGGATGCCCAGGCCGCCGCCGGACTGGGCGACCAGGCCCTGGACCATCGACAGGCCGAGGCCGGTGCCCTTGCCCACGCCCTTGGTGGAAAAGAACGGCTCCATGCAGCGGGCCAGCACCTCGGCGGGCATGCCTCCGCCGTTGTCGGCGACTTCCAGGCACACGTAGCGGCCGGCGCCGAGACCGTCCACCGCGCCGTCGATCACCAGGTCGGTCCGCGCGCCTATTTCCAGGCGGCCGCCTTCGCCCATGGCGTCGCGGGCGTTCACCGCGAGGTTGAGGATGGCCAGTTCGAACTGGTGCGGATCCACCACCACCGCCGGCAGGCGTTCCGGGATCTCGATGCGGACCTCGATGGTCGGGCCGAGCGAGCGCTCGATCAGGTCGTGCATGCCTTCGACCAGCTCGCGCAGGGCCACCGCCTGCGGCTTGAGGGTTTGCCGGCGGGCGAAGGTGAGCAGGCGACCGACGAGGTTCCGCGCCCGTTCGGCGGACTGTAGCGCGCCGTCGATGAGGTCGGTGGAGCGGGCGTCGTCGAGCCGCCGGCGGATCAGTTCCAGCGAGGCCATGATCGGCGTCAGCAGGTTGTTGAAGTCATGGGCGATGCCGCCGGTCAACTGGCCGACCATCTCCATCTTGCGTGCCTCGTGAAGCTGCGCCAGGGCGCTTTCGCGCTGGGCGAGCATGGTCGCGACACGTTCTTCCAGGCTTTCGTTGAGTTCGCGCAGCTCGTTCTCGGCACGTACCCGCGCGCTGATGTCCATGCACACGCAGAGCAGGCCGCTGGCGGCATGCTGCTCGTCCACCAGCGGCGTGACCTGGTTCTGCACCCACACCGTATCGCCGTCGGGGCGAACGTAGCGGCCGCTCATCTCGAACGCCGCGCCGGTCGCTCCGCCTGGCGCCGCGGGGAGGGCGAAGTCGGCGGGGTCGAGGATGTCCTGCATGCGCAGGCCGAGTAGGGTCTCGCGCGAACGGCCGGCGATCTCGCAGTAGCGATCGTTGACCCGGGTGAAGCGCCAGTTCCGGTCGCATACCGCGATGCCCGCGCTGGCCTGGTCGAACATCGCCGCCAGTTGCGCGGAACTGGTGCGCAGCGCCAGCTCCGCGCGGGCATGGGTGAGCGAGGTCCAGGCCAGCTTGGCGGCTTCCTCCGCCAGGCGGCGCGGATCTTCGCCGAGCGCCTGCGGATGGGCGAAGTGGATCGCCAGCAGCGCCTCCAGCCGGCCGTGGCGCAGCACCGGGACGTGCAGCGTGGCGCCTAGCCCCAGGCGTGCGCGGCTCGCCGCCTCGTCGAGACTCATGCCGCGCTCCCCGGCGAGGTCTTCCCGCGCCACGCTGCGTCCGGCATGCAGTTCGCCGGACAGGGTGGCGCCGAACGACAGGTAGCGATGCCGACCGACCGCCGAGCGGCCGTCGTGGAGATAGTCGCGATGAACCTGGAAGGTCATGCCGTCGCCGTTGTCCTCGCCGAAGAATATCCGCGACGCGCCCAGCTCCTCGCCGAGCCGGCGCAGGGCGGTGGCTTCGATTTCCAGGGGATCGGCCAGGGACGGCAGGGTCTGGCCCAGTTCCAGGAGGAACGCCTGGCGGCGTTCGAAACGCACCCGCTCGGTGGTCTCGGTGACGATGCACAGCACGCCGCCGACGGAACCGTCGGTTTCCCGCACCGCCGAATAGGACACGTCGAAATAGACCGTCTCGCCGCGCCCGTGGCGTTCGATGTAGAAGGGCCGATCCTTTGCCGCGAAGGTCTCGCCGGTCTCGTACACCCCGCGCAGCAGCGGTTCGAGGTCATCCCACAGCTCCCGCCAGTTCTCTATCGCCGGCCGACCGAGGGCGCGCGGATGCTTGTCGCCGATGCTCGGCGCGTAGGCATCGTTGTACAGGGCGACGAATTCCGCGCCCCAGAACAGCACGATCTGCGCCTTGGCCGGCAGCAGCGTGGCCATCGTCGTCTTCAGGCTCGCTGACCAGGCGTCCGGCGGGCCGAGGGGCGAACTGGCCGCGTCGAGGCTGAGCAACAGTTTCCCGACCGCTCCTCCGTTGGCCAGGAAGGCCGGTGGATGGTCGAGGGGGTTCGGGTCCGGTTCGATGGTGAAAGGCTGTGCCATGTCTGCGGAGTCTTGCTCGGTTCCGGTTGAGGTGGTGGGTCGTATGGAATATAGGAGGGCGGTGGGTGCGCTTGCGTTCAATCCGGCTGGGCGGGATGGCGCACCGGGGCGCTCCAGACGCTCGGCGCGTTGCCAGGCGGAGTCTGGCGATGATTTCGTACGCGGTGCCCGAGACCGCGATGGAGACTTGGCGTAGGGGCGAACGACGCCACCGGCGTCATTCGCCATGGCCGGGTCAACCGGAACGTCGAGCGGCTACCAGGCGCTGCTGCAGGCGCGTCAGGAAGGCCACTTCGAAGGCGGTCTTCTGCATCGGTGTGGGCAGGCTGTCGCGGCCGAAGGCGAAGGCGGTCCAGAGCTGGCCTTCGATCTGGTCGGCAAGCCAGTTCTCGGCCTGGCGGACGCCCTTGTCGATGGCGGGCTGGGCGGGAACCGGCCAGAGCAGGGAGAGACCGGGTTGCCGGTCGGCGGGGGGAATCTCGACCATCAGGTCCTTGTAGCGTTCGATGATTGCGTCGACGTGGGTCTTTTCCTTTTCATCCTTCGTCATGCTGGGTGCTCCGTTTCTGAGAGTCACATGACCTGCCGCCTTCGCTGTCAATCGATGGAGGCAGGATCGCGCAGGGTTGACAGACCGGGAAACGGAACCGGCAGACCACGAGGGTCTCCCCACGCGATCCGCCATGAAGGCCCGCAGTTGGAAAACTGCGGTCGAGCCGATGCCTGCAAAAGCATTCGCTGCTTTCGCATGCACCGCTCGGCGCATCGCGCCGTCTCTTCGGGCTGTCAAACCCGGTCACGGATTTGGCCCGTGACGGGCGCAGGATAGGGGCAGGCAAGGCGGGGAGCAAGGGCGGGAACGGGTGACGGCAGAGGCTATCGGCAGGCAAGGCGTTGGCTGAAGCGATTCATGGAAATAACCCGGCCTTGGAGCGCGCCGTTAATCATCGTTTACCAGGAGAAAACAATCCGCCTGGACTGTTCGATTCAATATTTTGTGATGCGCTTCACGTAATAAGAGTGTTCCTTATGAGCCACGCAAAAGTGTCATTCGCTTCTTCGAAAAGGGCGCTGCCGAAGTTGCACGCTAGTTGGGCACGCCGCGAGGGCGGCTCGGCACTTTGGTGCATAAGGATATAACCCTTTCTTCATTTCTGATTTTCGTCAGAGTTCGTGCCGGGGCGACCGTCCGTCATTCGATATTAATTAAAAGCGTCAATAATCCGTTTAGGAATCAGGGGCTTGGAAATCCACCTGGCAGAACTGACAGGTCGGTATGCCCAACCAAAGTATTGAACTGATTTAAGTGGTGGTACAAATTTGCCTTTCCCATGTTAGTCCTACTTAACAGGCGAAGCGGTGGAGAGCGCTCTGTTGCGGGCTGCTCGGGATTAAATGGGTTTCGCCCTCGGGGGCTCCTGTCTTCCAATAAAAACAAGTTGTCGCCAGGCCTGATGAACTTTCAGGTACCCGCGTTCCGTTTTCTCGCGGAACTCACTGACTGCGCTTAACCGCGTGACCGGTTCGGTCGGTAAACAGCGACCTGCGCCGGAAACGCGATAACCGAGACAACTCAATCGAGGAACAGAAGATGGGATTATTCAATGCAGCCGCGAACCTGTTCGGCCAGGTCTACGAGCGTGCGACGCAGGTGGCCGCCACCGCCGTCACGGCGGTGGCGGACGTGGCCAGGACATTGGTGGGCTCCACCGTCGACGCCGTGGAGCAGCAGGTGCACGAAGCGCTGACATCGGTGCATGACGCCGTTGCCAGCGTGGAGCAGGCGCTGGAGGGTACGGTCGGCGCGGTGGCCGGCACGCTCGGCGAGATCGCCGGCGACGCCCTCGACACCGTAGGCTCCGCGGTCGGCACGCTGGGCGGGCTGGCCGGCAACTCGCTGGCGATCGCCGACGACTTGTTGCACGGGCGCGTCGAGCCGGAGGATTACCTGAAGCTGGTCGGTGACCTGGGGCAGGGCGTCGGTGCCACCGTCGGCCATTCCTGGGAATTCGGCAGCGACAGCCTGAAGGCCGCCAACGATCTCTACCACGCCGCCTACCAGGGTGGCTCGCTAAACCTCGGCAATAGCGACGGCCTGCTCGGGGTCAATGTGATCGGCTCGCTGCTCGGCGGCAATCACGACCAGGGCGTGATTCCCGATAGCCGCGGCATCCTCGGCCCGCTGCCGATCAACGTCTCCTTCACCGAGCAAGGCCTGACCTTCGGCGGCGAGACGCCGCTGACTCCGCTGGTCACCGCAGCCCTGGCGCTGAATCCGATCACCGCGCCGCTGGTGCCGGTGCTGGCGCCGCTCAACCTCGGCGGCCTGGGAGTGGTCGGCTCGGTCGACAAGGAAGGCTTCAGCGCCAAGTTCTACGGTATCGCCGGACCCAGCTACAACCTCGGCGTGGCCAATCTCGGCGGCACCCTGGAGCTGGGTAGCTACAACGAGGTCAAGCTGCTGAGCTGGAACGAGGTGACCCTCAAGGACCTGCCCATCGTCGGCGGCATCCTCGGCTACGTGCCGGTGCTCAAGGACATCGGTGTCTCGCTGCCGACGCTGGACCTGCACTTCGACAGCAAGCTGTATGCGCAAACGATTGCCGGTGTCGATGTCGCCGGGGTCGGGCCGAAGGGCCAGATCGAGCTGGTGCATGACCTCGACAATGACCTGTCGATCGTCGCCGGTATCGCCGGGGATACCGCGCACAGCGCCCTGGACGGTGCCGGCAAGGTGCTCGCGGCGCTGCTCGGCCACGGCGGCGAAGCGGCGCCGCCGACAATCCAGCTGATCGGCGCCGACCCGGCGCTGGAGCATCAGGCCCTGGCCGCCTGACGGCGAGGGAACGCCCGGCACAGGGAGGTGCCATCCGGGCTCATTCGGGATTCCAGCGGCAGTCGTGGCAGAAGTGAGCGCGCTCGATGGCAAGGCTCGGTTCCAGCGTTACCAACGAAATCAAACAGGCCCTGGCGGCCAGCCGCAGTGCGTTGCGCAGCGTGGCGGCGTTCTCCGGGGTGATCAACCTGCTGATGCTGGTGCCCTCGCTGTACATGCTGCAGGTGTACGACCGCGTGCTGTCCTCGGCCAACGAAGTCACCCTGTTGATGCTGACCCTGATGGCGCTCGGCGTGTTCGTCTTCATGGGCGCGCTGGAGGCGCTGCGCAGCTTCGTCCTGGTGCGGGTCAGCGAACGCTTCGACGGCCAGTTGCACGGGCGGGTCTACGCCGCCGCCTTCGAACGCAACCTGCGCGCCGGCGGCCAGGAGGCCAGCCAGGCGCTGCACGACCTAACCACCCTGCGCCAGTTCATCACCGGCCAGGCGCTGTTCGCCTTCTTCGACGCGCCCTGGTTCCCGGTCTACCTGCTGGTGATCTTCCTCTTCGACCCCTGGCTCGGCCTGCTCTCGCTGGTCGGCGCGCTGGCCCTGATGGCCCTCGCCTGGTTCAACGAACGCGCCACCCGTGCGCCGCTGGCCAAGGCCGGCGAGTTGTCGATCAAGTCCGGCCAACTGGCCAGCAACAACCTGCGCAACGCCGAGGTGATCGAGGCGATGGGCATGCTCGGCAGCATGCGCGGGCGCTGGGAACGGCTGCACCAGGCGTTCCTCGACCAGCAGAGCCTGGCCAGCGAGCGCGCGGCGCGGATCAACGCGCTGAGCAAATACCTGCGCATCGCCCTGCAATCCCTGGTGCTCGGCCTCGGCGCCTGGCTGGCGGTGGAGGGACGCATCACCCCGGGGATGATGATCGCCGGCTCGATCCTGATGGGCCGTGCGCTGGGGCCTATCGACCAACTGATCGGCGTGTGGAAGCAGTGGGGCGCGGCGCGCGATGCCTATCGCCGGCTGAGCGGCCTGCTCGACGAATTCCCCGCCCGCGAGCGGCGCATGGAATTGCCCGAGCCGCGTGGCCACCTGCTGCTGGAATCGCTGGACGCGGCGCCGCCCGGCAGCGAGGCGCGCACCCTGCGTGGCCTGACTCTGGCGATCCCGGCCGGCTCGGTGGTCGGCGTGATCGGTCCGTCCGGCTCCGGCAAGTCGAGCCTGGCGCGGGTAGTGCTGGGCATCTGGCCGACCCTGCACGGCAGCGTGCGCCTGGACGGCGCCGAGATCCGCCAGTACGAGCGCGAGACCCTCGGCCCGCGCATCGGCTACCTGCCGCAGGACATCGAACTGTTCGCCGGCACGGTGGCGGAAAACATCGCCCGCTTCGGCGAGGTGCAGGCCGACAAGGTGGTGGAGGCGGCGCGCCTGGCCGGGGTCCATGAACTGGTCCTGCGCCTGCCGCAGGGCTACGACACCGTGCTCGGCGTCGGCGGCGCCGGGCTTTCCGGCGGCCAGCGCCAGCGCATCGCCCTGGCCCGGGCGCTGTACGGCGCGCCGACCCTGGTGGTGCTCGACGAACCCAACTCGAACCTCGACGACAGCGGCGAGCAGGCGCTGCTGGCGGCGATCCAGGCGCTCAAGGCGCGTGGCTGCACGGTGCTGCTGATCACCCACCGGGCCGGCGTGCTGGGTTGCGCCGACCGCCTGCTGGCGCTGAACGCCGGCCAGTTGCACCTGTACGGCGAGCGCGACCAGGTGCTCGCCGCCTTGAACAACCAGCGCGCCGCGTCGGCGTCGCAGCAGCGCGCGGACTACCGGGTGGCCGGCTACGGCGCGCCGCAGGTGGTGGCCGCGCCGCGCCAGGGAGGTGTGGAATGACCCGCACGGTGAAACGCGACGAGAACGCCTATGCGCGACTGGGCTGGCTGCTGGTCCTGTTCGGCTTCGGCGGCGCGCTGCTCTGGGCCGCCTTCGCGCCGCTCGACCAGGGCGTGGCGGTGCCGGCCACGGTGATCATCTCCGGCCAGCGCAAGTCGGTGCAGCATCCGCTGGGCGGGGTGGTCAAGCACATCCTGGTGCGCGACGGCCAGCATGTGGAGGCGGGCGAGCCGCTGATCCGCATGGAACCGACCCAGGCCCGGGCCAACGTCGATTCGCTGCTCAACCGGTACGCCAACGCGCGGCTCAACCAGGCGCGCCTGCAGGCCGAATACGAAGGCCGGCGGACCCTGGAGATGCCCGCGGGGCTGGCCGAGCAGGCCCCGCTGCCGACCCTCGGCGAGCGCCTGGAGTTGCAGCGGCAGTTGCTGCACAGCCGCCAGACCGCGCTGGCCAACGAACTCTCCGCATTGCGGGCGAACATCGAGGGGCTGCGCGCCCAGCTCGAAGGGTTGCGCCAGACCGAGGGCAACCAGCGCCTGCAACAACGCCTGTTGAACAGCCAGTTGAGCGGTGCGCGCGACCTCGCCGAGGAAGGCTACATGCCGCGCAACCAGTTGCTCGAACAGGAGCGCCAACTGGCCGAGGTGAACGCCCGGCTATCGGAGAGCAGCGGTCGCTTCGGGCAGATCCGCCAGAGCATCGCCGAGGCGCAGATGCGCATCGCCCAACGCGAGGAGGAGTACCGCAAGGAAGTCAACGGGCAACTGGCGGAAACCCAGGTCAATGCGCGGACACTCTGGGAGGAGCTGTCCTCGGCGCGCTACGAACTGCGGCACGCCGAGATCCGCGCGCCGGTCAGCGGCTACGTGGCCGGCTTGAAGGTGTTCACCGATGGCGGGGTGATCGGCCCCGGCGAATTGCTGATGTACATCGTGCCCAACAGCGACAGCCTGGAAGTGGAGGGCCAGCTCGCGGTGAACCTGGTCGACCGGATCCACAGCGGGTTGCCGGTGGAGATGCTGTTCACCGCCTTCAACCAGAGCAAGACCCCGCGGGTCACCGGCGAGGTGACCATGGTCAGCGCCGACCGCCTGCTCGACGAGCAGAACAAGCAGCCCTACTACGCGCTGCGCGCCCAGGTCGACGCGGCCGCGATGGGCAAGCTGAAGGGCCTGCAGATCCGCCCGGGAATGGCGGTGCAGGTGTTCGTCCGCACCGGCGAGCGCTCGCTGCTCAACTACCTGTTCAAGCCCCTGTTCGACCGCGCCCACGTGGCGCTGGCGGAGAACTGACCGATGACCATGCGCCGCCTGATGACCTGGCTGTTCGGCGCCTTCCTGTTGCTGCTGCGCGAGGATGCCTTCGCCCTCGGCCTGCTGGACGGCTATCACCTGGCCCTGGAGAACGACCCGCAGTTCCAGGCCGCGATCCAGGAGCACGAGGCCGGCAGGCAATACCGTGCGCTCGGCCGCGCGGCGCTGCTGCCGCGCCTGGTGTACAGCTACAACCGTGGGCGCAGTTGGTCCGATGTGACCCAGGCCACCACCCGCGGCGATTTCAAGGAAGACCGCGACTACGACAGCTACGTCTCCACCCTCAGCCTGCAACAGCCGTTGTTCGACTACGAGGCCTTCAGCCGCTACCGCAAGGGCGTGGCCCAGGCGCTGCTGTCCGACGAGCGCTTCCGCAGCCAGAGCCAGGAACTGCTGGTCCGGGTCCTGGAAGCCTATACCGGCGCGCTGCTGGCCCAGGACCAGATCGAACTGGCGCGGGCGCAGAAACGCTCCTACCGCGAGCAGTTCCAGCTCAACCAGCGCCAGTTCGAGCGCGGCAACGGCACCCGCACCGACACCCTGGAGACCCAGGCCCGCTTCAACCTGGCCCAGGCCCAGGAAATCGAGGCGCGGGACAGCCAGGATGCCGCCCTGCGCGAACTGGAGCGGCTGGTCGGGGCGCCGCTGGAGATCGCCGACCTGGCGCCGCTCGGCGAACGCTTCCAGGTGCGCCCGCTGAGCCCCGCCAGCTACACCGCCTGGCGCGACCTGGCGCTGGCCGAGAATCCCGAGCTGGCCTCGCTGCGCCACGCGGTGGACGTGGCCCGCTACGAGGTCGAGCAGAACCGCGCCGACTTCCTGCCGCGCCTGGGCCTGTACGCCAGCACCGGCAAGTCCAAGTCCGGTTCGGAGAACACCTACAACCAGCGCTACGAAACCGACAGCGTCGGCATCCAGTTGAGCGTTCCGCTGTTCTCCGGCGGCGAGACCCTGGCGGCGACGCGCCAGGCCACGCATCGCATGGAGAAGAGCCATTACGACCTGGACGACAAGGTCCGCGAGACCCTCAACCAGGTGCGCAAGATGTACAACCAGAGCAGCAGCAGCGCGGCGAAGATCCGCGCCTACGAGATGACCGTGGATTCGGCGCGGACGCTGGTGATGGCCACGCGCAAGAGCATCGCCGCCGGGGTGCGGGTCAACCTCGACCTGCTGAACGCCGAGCAGGCGCTGTACAGCGCGATGAACGAGCTGTCCAAGGCCAAGTACGACTACCTCACGGCCTGGGCACGCCTGCGTTTCTACGCCGGGGTGCTGGACGAAGCCGACCTGGAACTGGTGGCGGCGAACTTCGTTTCCGGCGAGACGCCGGCGCGCCGCCGCGACTGCGCGACGACGGATTGCCCGGCGCCGCTGCACACCCTGTCGAAGACCGATACGGAGGAAAACCGGAGCGCGCTCAATTGAGACCGCGAAGGACGTGCGGGCAATTGTTCGCCTGGCGTGAAGTCGATGTCCCGGGCGGGTCGACAGAGGTCGAACAATACGCATGGAATTGTTTTTTCAATAAGGCGCTATTTATATGAAACGGTTTTTATAATATTCCAGTGTCTTCGGTAGTTTATCTTTCCTGCATGATTTCATATATGCGGAATTCGTTCGTGCATATGTTTTAAGTGCAGCTTAATTTTTTTCATGAAACCTGTGGACATTGGAAAATGAGCTGTGTCAGTTTGGACTTCGGCCTGATCTGGCCGATAACTGCAATTATCCATCCGATAATTGTATTCGAGTTATTTCCTTTACAACTTAAAGGGATATGACAATGTCCAGCAATTCTCTTGCATTGAAAGGTCGTAGCGATGCGTATACCCAGGTAGACAACTTCCTGCATGCCTATGCGCGGGGCGGGGACGAATTGGTCAATGGCCATCCGTCCTATACCGTCGACCAGGCGGCGGAGCAGATCCTCCGCGAACAGGCGTCTTGGCAGAAAGCGCCGGGCGACTCGGTGCTGACCCTGTCCTATTCGTTCCTGACCAAGCCGAACGACTTCTTCAATACGCCGTGGAAGTATGTCAGCGATATCTACTCGCTGGGCAAGTTCAGCGCCTTCTCCGCGCAGCAGCAGGCCCAGGCCAAGTTGTCGCTGCAATCCTGGGCGGACGTCACCAATATCCACTTCGTCGACGCCGGCCAGGGCGATCAGGGCGACCTGACCTTCGGCAACTTCAGCAGTAGTGTCGGCGGTGCGGCGTTCGCCTTCCTGCCGGATGTACCGGATGCGCTCAAGGGGCAATCCTGGTACCTGATCAACAGCAGCTACAGCGCCAACGTCAATCCGGCCAACGGCAACTACGGACGCCAGACGCTGACCCACGAGATCGGCCATACCCTGGGCCTGAGCCACCCCGGCGACTACAACGCCGGCGAGGGCGATCCCACCTACGCCGACGCTACCTACGCCGAGGACACCCGCGCCTATTCGGTGATGAGCTACTGGGAAGAGCAGAACACCGGCCAGGACTTCAAGGGCGCCTATTCCTCGGCACCGCTGCTGGACGACATCGCGGCGATCCAGAAGCTCTACGGGGCCAACCTGACCACCCGCACCGGCGACACGGTGTACGGCTTCAACTCCAACACCGAGCGCGACTTCTACAGCGCCACCTCGTCCAGTTCCAAGCTGGTGTTCTCGGTGTGGGACGCCGGCGGCAACGACACCCTGGACTTCTCCGGCTTCAGCCAGAACCAGAAGATCAACCTCAACGAGAAGGCGCTGTCCGATGTCGGCGGGTTGAAGGGCAATGTGTCGATCGCTGCCGGGGTCACCGTGGAAAACGCCATCGGCGGCTCGGGTAGCGACCTGTTGATCGGCAACGACGTGGCCAACGTGCTCAAGGGCGGCGCCGGCAACGACATCCTCTACGGCGGCCTCGGCGCGGACCAGCTGTGGGGCGGCGCGGGAGCCGACACCTTCGTCTACGGCGATATCGCCGAGTCCTCCGCGGCGGCGCCGGATACCCTGCGCGACTTCGTCAGCGGCCAGGACAAGATCGACCTGTCCGGGCTGGACGCCTTCGTCAACGGCGGGCTGGTGCTGCAATACGTCGACGCCTTCGCCGGCCAGGCCGGCCAGGCGATCCTGTCCTACGACGCGGCGAGCAAGGCCGGCAGCCTGGCGATCGACTTCAGCGGGGATGCCCATGCCGATTTCGCAATCAATCTGATCGGCCAGGCGACCCAGGCCGATATCGTCGTCTGACGCGCTGAAGCGGGCGCGGTTCGGTGCGGCGGTACGAACCGCGGCCCTTCGGCCGGCCGGGCACTGTTCGAATTGATAGGTGTCTTCCACAGGAGCGAAGTTGTGAACTGTGGCGCGCCCGTGGGCCAGCGGCCCGGCGGACGAACGGAGGCCCGCGGCGCCTGGCGCGCGCTGGCGTTCGAAGCGAGGATGGCGGGCGGCGTTCGCCGTGTTATCCGATGTTCCAGGCTTGAAGGAGATCTCTCGATGTCGGCAAGCGAGAAGCTCTCCAGGATGGTTTGCTTGCTCTGCGGTTTTTTCAGCACAGGTATCAGTATGGCCAGCAGTCTGATTCTTCTCAGCGCTTCCGATCTCGCCGGGCAATGGACCCTGCAGCAGGACGAGGCGCCCGCGATCTGCCACCTGGAGCTGCGCGACAGCGAAGTGGCGGAAGCCAGTGGCTACGACCTGGGCGGCGATACCGCCTGCCTCACGCGCTGGCTGCCCAGCGAGCCGCGCGCCTGGAGGCCTACCCCGGCCGGGATCGCGCTGCTCGAACGCGGCGGCCTGACCCTGATGCTCCTCGGTCGCCAGGGCGAGGGCGACTACCGGGTGCAGAAGGGCGACGGCGGGCAGTTGGTGCTGCGCCGCGCGACGCCCTAGCTCGCCTGCGGGTCAGACCACGAAGCGACCGATCATGCCCTTGAGGTCGTTGGCCAGGCGCGACAGCTCGTGGCTGGCGCGGCGGGTCTGCTCGGCGCCCTGGGTGGTCTGCACGGCAACGTCGCGGATGTTCACCAGGTTGCGATCGACCTCGCGGGCGACGTGGGCCTGCTCCTCGGCAGCGCTGGCGATCACCAGGGTGCGCTCGTTGATCCGCGTGGCGTGCTCGGCGATCTCGCCCAGGGCGTGGTCGGCGGCCTCGGCCTCGTCGAGCATCTGCCGGGCGCGCTGGTCGTTCTCGCGCATCGCGGACACCGCGGTGTCGGTGCCCTCGCGGACGCTGGCGATCATGCCTTCGATCTCATGGGTCGATTGCTGGGTGCGGTGGGCGAGGGCGCGCACTTCGTCGGCGACCACCGCGAATCCGCGGCCCTGCTCGCCGGCGCGGGCGGCCTCGATGGCGGCATTGAGGGCGAGGAGGTTGGTCTGCTCGGCGATGGCGCGGATCACGTCGAGCACCTTGCCGATATCCTGCGCCTGGCTGGCCAGGCCCTCCACCAGGCGCGCAGTCTGGCCGATCTCGGTGTTCATCTGGCGGATCGAGCGGACGGTCTGTCCGACCCGTGCGCGGCCGTTGCCGGCGGCCCGTTCCGAGAGACTGGAGGCCTCGGCGGTGGAGCTGGCGTTGCGCGCGACCTCCTCGACCGCCGCGCTCATTTCGTTGACCGCGGTGGCGGCCATCTCGATCTCATCGTTCTGCCGGGCCAGCGACCGGTTGCCTTCCTCGGTCACCGCGTTCAGTTGCTCGGCAGCGGCGGCCAGCAGCGCGGCGGAATCGTCGATCTGCTCGATGGTGTCGTGCAGGCTGGCCTGCATGCTGCGCATGGCCTTCATCAGTTGCGCCGGCTCGTCGTCGCCGTCGCTGGCGATCTCGCCGGTCAGGTCGCGGGCCGCGATGCGGTCGGCGCAGGACACCGCCTGGCGGATCGGCACGACGATGCTGCGGGTCAGCAGCCAGGCGATCGTCACGCTGGCCGCCAGGGCCACCAGCAGCACCGCGAGGATCGCGGTGGAGGCCCGGGAGTAGACATCGGCGGCTTCGGCGGTGGAGGCGCGGGCGGCCTCGCGGTCGAGGGCGATGAGTTGCTTCAGGGTCCGCTGCACCTGCTCGTAGCGCTGCAACTGGGCCCCGCCCATCAGCACGCTGGCTTCGTCGGTACGGTTGTCACGGGACAGCGCGAGCAGGGCGGCGTGTCCTTCGAGGTATTCCTGCTGGCGCTGGACGAACTGGTCGAGCAACGCGCGCTCCTCGTCCAGGACCAGCAAGGGGCGGTATTCCCTTTCCACCCTGGCGAGGGTAGCGATGACCTCGTCCATCCGTTGTTCCTGCTGGCGCATGCGCGTGGCGTCGTGCAGCAGCACGTGGTTCATCTCGCCGAGGCGCAGTTCGCTCATCAGGCCGCTGAGCTGGGCCGAGGCTTCGACGCTGGGCAGCCAGACCTCGCCGATATCCCTGGCGGCGCGGTTCAGCGAACCCATGCGGTTGTGCGCGAAGAGGCCGAGCGCCACCAGCAGCGAGGCGAGGATGGCGAAGCCGATGACGGCGCGTGGGGTGATGGCGATACGACGAAGAAGCATGGGGTGGTCTCCGACCGGGCTGTGGGAAGGTGCTTGGCCCTGTAGCGGGGCGCGGAGGGGTTTCTTGAGGGGCTGCGGGGCTATTTGGAATTGCCCTACATGATTGCTAGGAATTTTCTGTAAGTTTTCGATGTGCTCGAGCCGGTTGTGCCGTTTTCGGCATGCTCCGGGTCGATTGAGGTCAAGAGAAGGCTGTCGCGGCAGGCCACCCTAGGGATTGGTCGAACAAGGAGAAGCCCGTGATCCGAATGACGCTGGACGAGGTCCGCGAGCTGGCCGTGCGCATCCTGCGCCGGCACGCTTTCAGCGAAGCCCATGTACAGGCGGTGGCCGATACCCTGGTGGCGGGGGAGCGTGACGAATGCGCGTCCCACGGTATCTGGCGGTTGCTCGGCTGCATCGCCACCCTGAAGGCCGGCAAGGTATCCGCCGACGCCGAGCCGGAACTGCACGACATCGCTCCCGGCCTGCTGCGGGTCGACGCCCATGGCGGGTTCTCCCAGTGCGCATTCCGGCTGGGGCTGCCGCATCTGCTGGAGAAGGCCCGCAGCCAGGGTATCGCGGCGATGGCGGTGAACCGCTGTGTGCATTTCTCCGCGCTATGGGTTGAGGTCGAGGCACTCACCGAGGCGGGCCTGGTGGCCCTGGCGACCACGCCGAGTCATGCCTGGGTGGCGCCGGCGGGCGGACGCAAGCCGATCTTCGGCACCAACCCGATCGCCTTTGGCTGGCCGCGTCCGGACGGCCCGCCGTTCGTCTTCGACTTCGCCACCAGCGCCGTGGCGCGTGGCGAGATCCAGTTGCACGAACGCGCCGGCAAGCCGATCCCGCTGGGCTGGGGGGTGGACGAGCAGGGCGAGCCGACCACCGATGCCAGCGCCGCGTTGCGAGGCGCCATGCTTACTTTCGGCGGGCACAAGGGCTCGGCCCTGGCGGCGATGGTCGAACTGCTCGCCGGTCCGCTGATCGGCGACCTGACCAGTGCCGAGTCGCTGGCCTACGACGAGGGCAGCCGTTCTTCTCCCTACGGTGGCGAACTGCTGATCGCCATCGATCCGCGGCGCATGCTCGGCGCCTCGGCGGAGGAGCACCTGGCGCGCGCCGAGACGCTGTTCGAAGGCATCGTCGAACAGGGCGCGCGCTTGCCCTCGCAGCGACGCTTCGAAGCGCGCGAACGCAGCGCCAGGGACGGCGTGACGATTCCCGAGGCGTTGCACCGGGAGCTGCTGGCGTTGCTGGAGTGAGCGCAAGGCGAGGGGCCGACCGGACAGCGTGGCGCAACGAGGACGACTGCGTAGGGCGGATAGCGCCAACGGCGTTATCCGCCATCCAGGCTTCCAGGCGTGCTCAATCCAGGGCCTCGCGCGTGCTCCGGCCATCGACCAGGCGCAGCAGGCCCAGCGGGTTGGCGTTCTTCAGGGCGTCCGGGAGCAGGCTGTCGGGGTAGTCCTGGTAGCACAGCGGGCGCAGGAAGCGTTCGATGGCCAGGGTTCCCACCGAGGTGCCGCGAGCGTCGGAGGTGGCCGGGTAGGGGCCGCCGTGGACCATGGCGTCGCACACCTCGACGCCGGTCGGATAGCCGTTGAATAGCAGGCGCCCGGCCTTGCGTTCGAGCAGCGGGACCAGCCCGGCGAACGCCGCGAGATCGTCCGCTTCGCCGATCAGGGTCGCCGTCAACTGGCCGTGCAGGTTGTCCAGCGCGCGGGCAAGCTGTTCCTCGTCGGCCGCCTCGACGACCACGGTGGCCGGGCCGAACACCTCTTCCTGGAGCAGTTCGTCGCCTTCCAGCAACAGGCCTACGTCGGCCTTGAACAACTGCGGATGGGCCTGCCGTCCTTCCTGTGGCGCGCCGGCCAGGCGCCGGATGCCGGGATGGCGCTCCAGGCGTTGCAGTCCTTCGATATAGCTGCGCAAGGTACCGGCGTTGAGCATGCTCTGTGCCGGCCTGGCGGCCAGTGCCTCGCCCAGGGCCGCGACGAAGGCGTCGAAGCCGGGGGAGCGCAGGCCAAGCACCAGGCCCGGCTTGGTGCAGAACTGGCCGCAGCCGAGCGTCACCGAGGCGGCCAGCTCCTCCGCCACCTGGCGGCCGCGCCGGCGCAGGGCTTCGGGGAGCACCACCAGCGGATTGATGCTGCTCATCTCGGCGAACACCGGGATCGGCTGCGGCCGCGCCGCTGCCAGGTCGCACAGTGCGCGCCCGCCCTTGAGCGAACCGGTGAAGCCGACCGCGCGGATGGCCGGATGGCGCACCAGCGCCTCGCCGACGCCGTTGCCGTAGACCATGTTGAATACCCCGTCCGGCATGCCGCTGTCGGCCGCCGCCTGGAGGATCGCGTCGGCCACGCATTCGGCTGTGGCCATGTGTCCGCCGTGGGCCTTGACCACCACCGGACAGCCGGCGGCCAGGGCGGCGGCGCTGTCGCCGCCGGCGGTGGAAAAGGCCAGCGGGAAGTTGCTGGCACCGAACACCGCCACCGGGCCGAGACCGATTCGCCACTGGCGCAGGTCGGGGCGCGGCGGGGTACGCCCGGGTTGTCCGCGATCGATGCGCGCGCCGTGGAAGTCGCCACGCCGCAGGACTTCGGCGAACAGCCGCAACTGGTTGGCGGTACGTGTCCGTTCGCCCTGGATGCGTACGGCGGGCAGCGCGGTCTCGCGACGGACCAGGGCGACGAAGTCGTCGCCCAGGGCGTCGAGGCGCGAGGCGATCGCCTCGAGGAATCCGGCGCGGCGCGTGGCGGACAGTTGCCGGTAGTGTGGATAGGCGCGTTCGGCGGCGCGGGCGGCGGCGTCGACCTCCGCCGCGGTGGCCTGGACGAAGGCGTAGGGCAGCGCTTCGCCGCTGTCGGCGTCGAGGCTGCGCAGGATGAGGTTGCCGGCGGCGCTGCGAGCGCCGCCGACGTAATTGTGACCGAGGATGCTGGGCATGGGGCCTCCCTGGGGACGGTGGACGGAATGCTCTGCCGCTGGCCCTCGCCGGCCGCTCCCCGGGGAGCGAGGCGGCGAGGGCGCGGCGTTGGCTACAAGCCGACGTTCGGCAGCGCCGGCCGGCTGGCCAGGGCCTTGGCCATGATCCGCTCCACGTGCTCGCGATCGGCGCCGCGCAGGGCCAGGCGCGGTGGACGGGTGAGGGCGCTGCCGCGACCGGCGAGTTGCTCGCAGAGCTTGATGCACTGCACCAGGTCGGGACGGGCGTCGAGATGGAGGATCGGCATCAGCCACTCGTAGATCGGCATCGCCTCGGCGAAGCGCCCGGCCCTGGCCAGGCGGAAGATGGTCTCGCCTTCCTTCGGGAACACGTTGGACATTCCCGAGATCCAGCCCTGGGCGCCCACCGCCACGCTTTCCAGGACCACGTCGTCGAGGCCGGCGAAGAGGATGAAGCGCTCGCCCACCTGGTTGCGTACGTCGATGAAGCGGCGGGTGTCGCCGGAGCTGTCCTTGAAGCAGACGATGTTCTCGCAGTCGGCCAGGGAAACCAGGATGTCCGGGGTGACGTCGTTCCGGTAGATCGGCGGGTTGTTGTAGACCATCACCGGCAGGTCGGTGCCGCTGGCCACGCTGCGGAAATGCTCGGCGGTCTCGTGCGGCTTGGAGGAATAGACCAGCGCCGGCATCACCATGATGCCGTCGACGCCGACCCGCTCCACCGCCTTGGCCACCTTCGCCGCGCCGGCGCTGGTGAACTCGGCGATCCCGCAGATCACCGGCACGCGGCCGCCGGAGGCATCCTTGGCGACCTCGGTGACGGCCATCTTCTCCTCGATGGTCAGCGAGGTGTTCTCGCCGACGCTGCCGCATACCACCAGCCCGGACACGCCGTCGCGCACCAGGTTGGAAATGACCGTGTGGGTTTCCTCCAGGTTCACCGAGAAATCGGCGTTGAATTGGGTGGTGACCGCGGGGAATACGCCGCTCCAGTTGACGTGCTTGCTCATGGTTTCTCCTTTTTTCGTATTTCGTATACGAATTCAATCGGACCGCTGCGGTCCGAGTCACAGGGCGACGGCAGCGTTCGCCGTCGTGGGCGATCCGGTACGCGCCGGATCGGTTTCCGCCCGGCCGCTGCCTGCGGTCGATCGGGGTGGTCAGCAGTGGCCGCCGGGCCAGGTGTCGGACAGCCGATAGCCTTGCGGCCAGGGATCGTCCGGGTCGAGCAGGTACTGGTGGATGCCGGTGATCCAGGCGCGCCCGGACAGGCACGGCAGGATCGCCGGACGGCCGCCGAGTTCGGTCAGCGACTCGATGTGGCAGTGGAATTCCGAACCGATGATGGAGCGCCCGACGAAGCGTTCGCCGACCCGCAGCTGGCCTTTCGCCTGGAGCACCGCCATCCGCGCCGAGCAGCCGGTGCCGCAGGGCGAGCGGTCGATCTTGCCGGGGCGGATGACCACCGCGTTGCTCGCGCCGAGGACACCGTCGCGGCGCTCCGGCGGCGCGGCCAGCTGGCAGAAGGACAGATGGTCCCAGTCCGGGCTGGTCGGGTGGCGGAAGCCCAGTTGTTCGTTGGCCGCGTGGGTGATCTTCAAGCCGGTGGCGACCAGCTCGGCGGCCTCGTCGGCGCGCAGGGCGAAGCCCAGGCGCCGGGCGTCGGCGATGACGAAGCTGTCGCCGCCGTAGGCGGTGTCGACCTGTAGCGAGCCGAGGCCCTCGACTTCGATCCAGGCGTCGAGGCGGTCGGCGAACGACGGCACGTTGCGGATTTCCACCCGCTCGGCCTTGCCGTCGCGGCATTCCGCGCGGGCCTCGATCAGCCCGCCCGGCGCTTCCAGCAGCAGCCGGGTCAGCGGTTCGCGCATCGGCAGGATGCCGCTGTCGAGTAGCACGGTGGCCACGCACAGCGAATTGGAACCGGACATCGGCGGGGTGTCGGCCGGCTCCATGATGATCCAGCCCATCTGCGCGCGCAGGTCCTTGGCCGGCACCAGCAGGTTGACGTGGCGGAACACCCCGCCGCGCGGTTCGTTGAGGACGAAGTTGCGCAGGTCCTGGTCTCTGGCGATCCAGCGCGACTGTTCCCAGAGGGTGGCGCCGGGCGGCGCGGCGACGCCGCCGACGATCACGTCGCCGACCTCGCCTTCAGCATGGCAACTGACGATGTGGACGATCCGCTGCGAACGCATGGCTATCTCCTGTGCGGGGGCGGGCTCAGAGCACCGAGCGGAGGAATTCCACCGTCTCCGGCCGCTGCGGGTTGCCGATCACCTGGTCGGGGGTGCCGATCTCGTGGACCAGGCCATTGCGGAAGAACGCCACCCGGTCGGACACGTCGCGGGCGAAGCGGATCTCGTGGGTGACCAGGACCATGGTCATGCCTTCCTCGGCGAGCAGGCGCATGGTGTCCAGCACCTCGCCGACCAACTGCGGGTCGAGTGCCGAGGTGGCTTCGTCGAACAGCATGTAGTCCGGCGACATCGCCAGCGCCCGGGCGATCGCCATGCGCTGTTGCTGGCCGCCGGAAAGGCGCTGGGGGAAGACCTTGAGCTTGTCGCCGAGACCGACGTGGGTAAGTTGCTTCAGCGCCATCGCCTCGGCTTCGGCGCGGCTCTTGCCGAGCACCTTGCGCGGCGCGAGCATGACGTTTTCCAGCACGGTCAGGTGGGGGAAGGCGTTCCACTGCTGGAAGACGATGCCGATCTTCCGCCGCAGGCGGTTGAGGTCGGTGCCGCGGGCATGCACGTCGATGCCGTCGACGCGGATGCTGCCGCGCTGGATCGGCTCCAGGCCGTTGATGCACATCAGCAGGGTCGACTTGCCGGAACCGGAGCCGCCGATGATCGACAGCACCTCGCCCTTGTCCACCCTCAGGTCGACGCCCTTGACCACCTCGAACTGGCCGTAGGCCTTGTGCACACCGCTGATCTCGATCATTGCTGCCATCTCCGTTCCAGCCGGGCGCCGAGTCGCGCGACCACCCAGCTCATGAGGTAATAGACGAGCCCCGCGATGCAGAGCACGAAGAGCGGTTCCTGGATGCGCGTGACGATGGTCTGCGAGGCGCGCAGCAGTTCGACGATGCCGATCCAGAGCACCAGCGAGGTGTCCTTCATCACCGACAGGGTCAGGTTGACCCAGCCGGGGAAGGCCACCCGGGCGGCCATCGGCAGGACGATGTGGAACAGGTCCTGGCGATAGCTCAGGCCCAGCGAACGCGCCGCCCGGCGCACGCTCGGCGGTACCGAGAAGACGCCGCCGCGGACCACCTCGGTGCAGTAGGCGGCGGCGTACACGCCGAGCACCAGGCAGGCCACGGCGAAGGCGCTCCAGTCGAGGCCGAGGATGCTCTTGAAGGAATTGAGCAGGACGAACTGGATCAGCAGCGGCACGCTGCGGAATACGTCGAGCAGCGCCGCCAGCGGCAGGCTGGCGCGTGGCAGCAGGGCGCGGAGCAGGCCGAAGACGACACCCAGCAGGGTGCCGATCAGCATCGCCATGGCGGTGATGGCGAGGGTGGTCCAGGCGCCTTGCAGGAGGAACAGCAGGTCGTTGGCGGTGAGGCTGGTGGTGAACACGGCATTCCCCTCAGTAACGGAACAGGCGCCAGCCCAGCAGGCGGGCGGCCAGCACCAGCAGCTTGGCCATGGCGAAGTAGAGGACGGCGGCCAGGGCGAAGTATTCGAAGGTGCGGAAGGTCTTGACGTTGAGCGCCTGGGTGACGCCGGTGAGGTCGTTGGTCAGGCCCACCACCACGCCGAGGGAGGTCATCAGCATGGCCCAGACCAACTGGTTGGTCAGCGGGTAGAACACCACCCGCAGCAGTTGCGGGATCACCACCAGGCGATAGGCCTGCGGCGCGCTCATGCCCAGCGAGCGGGCCGCCCGCAGCTGGGTCTCGGGCACCGCCTGGAGGCCGCCGCGGAAGGTCTCGGCGAGGTAGCCGGCGTTGTTGAAGGTGACCCCGGCGAGCAGGGCGAACCAGGAACTGACGTGCAGGCCGAAGGAGCCCAGGCCGAAGTAGAGGATGTAGATCTGGAATAGCGCCGGGGTATTCCGCGCGATGGAGATCCAGGCTCCGGCGGCGGCGCGCAGCGGGCGGTTGCCGCCGAGCCGGGCGAAGGCCAGGAGCAGGGCGATGAGGATGCCGAAGAGCATCGACAGCGCGGTGACCTGGAGCGTCACCAGGCTGCCGGCGAGCATCTCCGGCAGGGCGTTGAACGCCGAGCGCCAGTGGAAGGTGTAGTCGAACATCAGCAGTCCTCGCTCAGCCAGGCGGGCAGCCCGGCGGGGGCCCGTCCGCCGACGGCGGCCTCGACGCAGCCGGCGAGGCTGGCGAAGCGCACCTGGCGGCCGACCAGTCCGGGGGCGTAGTGGGCATACTTGGCGGAGTTGGTCATCAGGGTGCGCGCGCCCGGCGGCACCAGCGGTTCGTCGAGCATGCACCAGCAGGTGTCGGTGACCAGCCGCGCGCCGAACGCCCGCAGCGTCGCCAGGTGCCCGGCCGCTTCGGCCTGGGCGACGACCTGCCGGCTGCTGGTGATCACCAGCGCTACCTCCGGGTGTCTGCGGCGGCCGTGGCAGAGCGCGGCGAGCTGGGCGAATTCGCTGGCGGAGAAGTGCGGGTTGCCCAGCGCCACCAGGTCGATCCGCGTCTCGCCGGCGCTGTCCAGCTCGCGCCAGGCGTCGCGCAGGCGCTCGCGACCGACCCGCAGGGTCCGCCGCGGCGCGCGGCCGCCGAAGGCGCTGGCCAGGTCAGGGGCTTCCGGGGTGACGCCGATGACGTGGAACATCGGCACCGAGGAACTGGTGCCCAGCGCCGCGCCGAAGGCCTTGAGCGCGTTGCGGTCCGGCTGCCGCTGCCGCAGGCCGTCGATCGCCGGGATCTGTCCGTCGCAGAGCAGGCCGCAGAGGTAGCCGAGGGTAGGGTAGAAGGCATCGTCGACGCTGCCGAGGTCTTCCACTTCGATCAGTACCCGCGCCTGGCGCTGCTCGTCGAGGTGGCAGCCGGCCAGCGGCGCGCGACCGGTGAGGGCGCAGCAGATATCCATGAAGTCGGCGTACTTGTTGGTGCGTGCGCCGAGCACGCTGTTGGCGAAGAGCACCGCGTTGGACTCGGCCCAGACGATCTGTTCGCCGGCACGCGCGCTGTCGTCGAGCAGGTAGGGCGCGCAGGTGAAGCTGGGCTGCGCGCCCATGTCGAGATAGGCCTGGGCCAGGGCCGCGGCTGGCTCGCCGAGGGCGGCGGGTACGCCCTGTTCGCGCCAGCGGCGCTGGTCCACGGAGATGGCGTTGAGGGTGGTCGGTACCCGCACCCGGGCACCGAGGTCGCGCAGGGTCTCGGCGAAGCGCAGGCCGGCCGGGCCGGTGTAGATGCAAGCGTCGATGTGCGCGCGCTGGATCTCGACCAGCCGTTGCGCGCCCTGCAACGCCGCCATGCGCAGGACGATGCGCATCGCCAGGCGCGCGGCTTCGCCGTGTTCGCCGGCGAGCAGGGCCTGGTCGAAGGCGTCCAGTCGCGGGCCGGCATCGGTCGCCAGCGCTTCGGCGGGTCGGGCCTCCAGCGGCGGCGGGGCATCGCGGTGGAGTTCCAGGCGTCCGTCGGCCAGGCGCGCCCAGGGATAGGCGGCGAGTTCGTCGAAGCGCTCGCCGAGACAGGCGATGGGTAGCGAGCGGCCGAACAGTTCCTCGGCGACGATCGCGCCGAGGGCGAGGATTTCGTCCGGTTCGCGCAGGAGGATCGCCGCCGGCGCACGTCCGCCGAGGATCAGTTCCAGCAGTACGCTGCTGCCGGTACAGGAGCCGCGCCCACCGGGAATCGCCAGCAGCCTGCCGTGTAGATGGCGGCCGCTGAGCGGGTGGTGACGGTCGATCACTTCCGCGCTGCGCGGGTCGACGCCGCCCCAGAAGCTCAGGCCGGTCGGTGCGTACAGCAGTTCGCCGGACGCGCTGCCGGCGACCAGGGTACGGGGAACGATGAGGTGTGCGTGCTTCATCGGCGCATCCAGGACGGGGGGAAACGGCGCGGCCCGACGGCGGACCGCGCCCTCGGCTTCAGCGGTAGACCGCGCTGGTGGTCAGCTCCGGCGCCGTGCCGCCGACCCATTTCTGCGCCAGCTCGGCGTAGCGGCCGGTGCGCACCTGCTGGTTGATGAACAGGTTCAGGTAGTTGAGCAGGCCGTATTCGTTGCGCTTGGCGCCGAGGGCCACGTAGTCGATGTCATAGGGCGCGTCACCGGCGATCTTCAGGCCCTTGTACTTGCCCGACTTGATCCACGAGGCGGCGACGGTGGAAGAGACGACCGTGGCGTCGATATGCCCCTGGCTGATCGCCAGGGCGGTGTCGGCCTCGGACTGGTAGGCGCGGAAGCTGCCCTTGGCGTCGCCCCAGGCCTTGCTGTCCTTCTCCAGGGCCAGCGCCTCGAAGGTGCCGGCGGTGCCGCCGACCGGGCGGCCCTTGAGGTCCTCGTAGCTGGCGATGCCGGTGTCCTCGCGGGTCAGTACCACCTTGACGAAGGCGAAGTAGGGGATGCTCATGCCGATGGTCTTGGCCCGCTCCAGGGTGTCCGAGGTGGACGCGACGATCACGTCGGCGCGACCCGACACCAGCGCCGGGATGCGGTCGGGAAAGGGCGTCTCGACGATCTCCGCCTTGACGTCCAGGGCCTTCGCCAGGTCGTGGCAGTAATCGACGTCGAAGCCCACCGGGTTGTTCTGCGCATCGCGCGAGCCCATCGGCGGAAAGTCCAGGGTGACGGCGCAGCGCAGCTTGCCGGACTCGATGATGTCGTCGAGCTTGTCGGCCTGGGCGAGACCGGCGAGGGAACAGCCCAGGGCAGCGGTGAGGGCTAGGGCAAGGGTCTTCTTGGTATTCATGGGGGCCTCTGGCGATGCGGTTGAGTGGGAGGGCGGCAAATCCCGTATTTGTGATTTCGTATACGATATTTTGAGTGAGCAATGGCTGTGCCAGAACCTCGTCCGACGCCGATAAAAAACCTTTCGCTGGAGCGCGACCGCTTTGGCTGGCGCGTCGCTGTGCCATGCCGCGCCGGACTGCGCCCCGCTCGGGCGCGGCCGGCGGTGTTACAAAAGGGAGCAGGATTGCTACCGCCGCCCCGTGGCGGGGCGAGGCGTTACGCTTTTCGGGGCTGGCGATGGGTCTCGCGGTACTGGCTCGGCGAGAGTCCGGTGAGCGCCTTGAACTGGCGGCTGAAGGCGCTGTGGTCGGTGTAGCCGCAGCGCAGGGCGATCTCGGTGATCGGCGCGTCGCCGGCGAGCAGTTGCGAGGCGGCGCCGAGCCGCGCCTTGTGGATCATCTGCCGTGGGGTGAGCTGGAAGATGCGCTTGCAGTGACGCTCCAGTTGCGCCACCGAGAGCCCGGCGATGGCGGTGAGATCGGCGAGGCTGAGCGGCTGGTCGTAGTGCTCGCGGATATGCGCGTCCACCGCCGCCAGCCGCCCGTAGGCCGGGTGCGCCGACTGCGCCGCCGGCAGGTCGTGGGAGATGCCGGCCATGCCGATGATCGCCCCGTCGGCATCGCGCAGCGCCTGCTTGTGGGTCAGGCACCAGCCCGGCTGGCGACCGGGATAGAGGTGCAGCTCCAACTGGTTCTCCAGCGTCGCGCCGCCGCGCAGCACGCGCCGATCCTGCTCGGCATAGAGCGGACCGAGGCTGGAAGGGAAGACCTCGTCGGCGCTGCGGCCGAGCAGTTCGGCCTTGTCCTTCACGCCGCAGCGGCGTGCCAGGGTGCGGTTGACCAGGACGTAGCGGGCGCGCTCGTCCTTGACGAAGAACACCACGCCGGGCATGGCGTCGAGCAGCGCCTCGACCTGGCGCAGGCTGACCAGCAGGCTGGCGAGGTCGGCGGGGGGCGGGGCGGCGAGCAGGTCGTGCATCGGGGCGAAGGCCTGGCTGGGGGACCGCGCCAGCATACGGGGCGCCGGCGGCCGGGAACAGGGCCCGGCCGCGCGCCTCAGTTGCCCGGCGAGTCGCAGCGCAATGGCACCGTGCGCACGCGGCGCAGGTAGAAGAGGCAGGTGGCGCCGAGCAGCAGCGTCATCAGGACGAACTCGACGGCCAGGGTCGTCTGCGTCGCTTCCAGGTAGTCGCCATGGCGCTCCAGCCTGTGCGCGAACACCGCGCCGAGCAGCGCCGAGCCGAGGCCGAGGGAGGCCTGCTGGACGGTGGCGAGCATGGCGCTGCCGGCGCCGGCCTGGGCGGTCGGCACCTCCGAGAGGCCGATGCGGAAGAAGCTGCTGACGATGAACGCCTGGCCGAAGCCGATCACCAGGGTCGCCGGCGCCAGGTTGAGGATGCCCGGCTGCGGCCAGACCCGTTGCAGGGTCAGCATCAGGCCGAGCAGGCCGCACATCTGGATGACGCAGCCGAGCAGCAGCAGGCGTACCGGGCCGATCCGCGCCGCCACCCGGGCGGTGAGCAGCGCCGAGACGAAGTAGGAAGCGCCGAGGGCGATGAAGGCATTGCCGGCCTGCACCGGCGAGAGACCGGCGCCGGCCTGCAGGGCCAGGGCAAGGGCGAACATGAAGCCGCTCCAGCAGGCGAAGAACAGGATCGCCAGCAACAGGCCGAAGCGGATGCTCGGCAGGCGCAGCAGCGACGGCGGCAGCAACGGCCAGGCCTGGCGGCGTTCCTGGCGCAGCTCGGTGCGCCACAGCCAGGCCAGCAGCGGCACCGCCGCCGCCAGCAGCAGGGCGCAGGGCCAGGACCAGTGCAGCGATGGGCCGAGAGCCAGCGGCAGCAGCAGGCAGAGGATCAGCGCGGCGAGCAGCAGGGTGCCCGGCGCGTCGACGCGGGCGGCATGCTCGGCGCGGGTCTCCGGTACCCAGCGGCGGCTGCAAAGGAGAATGCCGAGGCAGATCGGCAGGTTGATCAGGAACACGCTGCGCCAGCCGAGGCCGCCGATATCGGCGGAGACCAGGAAGCCGCCGAGCACCTGGCCGACGACGAAGGCCAGGCCGCCGATGGCGCCGTAGGCGGCCAGCGCGCGGGAATGCGCGTGGCCGCTGAGGCTGACATGCAGGGTGGCGAGAATCTGCGGCACGATCAGCGCCGCGCCGACGCCCTGCAGGGCGCGCGCCACCAGCAGCAGCCAGACCGAACCGGCCAGCCCGCAAAGCAACGAGGCGACGGCGAACAGGGCGACGCCGAGATCGAACAGGCGGCGACGGCCGTAGTTGTCGCCAAGCCGGCCGCCCATCGCCAGGCACACGGCGAAGGCCACGCCGTAGACGGCGACGATCAGTTCCAGTTCGGTTTCGCTGGCGCCGAGGGAATGGGCGAGGGCGTCGAGGGCGACGTTGACGATGGAGAAATCGATCATCGGCAACAGTTGCCCCGCCAGCAGGATGCAGAGCCCGGCGAGGCCGAGCCGCGACGACGAGACGGTGCTGGGCATGGGCGGAGTCCTTGTGCGGAAGGGAGTGGGCTGGCAGCATGCGCTTCTGGCTAACCCGGTACCAGTTCTTGCTTATCCTGGTATTGGCGCTACCCGTCTGCCCTCCGGAGGACTTCGCCATGCCCCTCGACGCCCCTGCCAGCCACGCTGCGGAAAGCCCCGCGCAGCCGTCCCGCGCCGAACAGCTGGGGGCCTTCCTGCGCCGCCGGCGGGAAAGCATCGAGCCGCAGCGGGTCGGCATTTCCCGCCTCGGCCGCCGACGCACGCCGGGCCTGCGTCGCGAGGAGGTGGCGCAGCTCGCCGGGGTCGGCGTGACCTGGTACACCTGGCTGGAGCAGGGCCGCGCGGTACGCGCCTCGGAGCAGGTGATCGGAGCCATCGCCCGGGCCCTGCTGTGCAACGAGACGGAAACCCACCACCTGTTCAACCTCGCCGGGCTGGCCGCGCCGACCTCGGCGCGGCGGGTGGTCTGCGAGAAGCCTTCGGCCGCCACCCAGGCCATCCTCGATGCCCTCGACCCGTTGCCGGCCATGGTGCAGAACGCCCGTTTCGACATCCGCGGCTACAACCGCGCCTATTGCCGGCTGGTGGGCATCGACCTGGCGGAGATCCCCGAGGAAGACCGCAACTGCATTTACCTGGCGCTGACCCACGAGCGCTGGCGCTACTGCATGGCCAACCGCGAGGAGGCGTTGCCGCGGATGGTCGGCTTCTTCCGCGCGGCAATGGTCGAGCGCATGGGTGATCCGCTGTGGGAGCGGCAGTTGCAGCGCTGCCTGGAGGCGTCGGCGGAGTTCCGCGAGATCTGGCGGCGCAACGAGGTGATGGGCATCGAAAACCAGCTCAAGCGCTTCCGTCATGCGCGCTGCGGCGAATTCGAACTGCAGCAGACCAACTGGTGGTCGGCGCCGAAGAACGGCGATCGCCTGCTGGTCTTCGTCCCCCTCGACGACCACGCTCGCGACTGCCTGGAGCAACTGTGAGTCGGCGCCCTGTCCCGTAGCCAGCGCCTGCTCGACCTGCTGCAGATTTTGCGCCGGCATCGTTACCCGGTGGCCGGGCATGTGCTTGCCGGCGAACTGGGGATCAGCCTGCGCACGCTCTACCGCGATATCGCCACCCTGCGACAGCAGGGCGCGCACATCGAGGGCGGCGCCGGCGCCAGGCGTTGCTGCGCGAGTGGCGTGAACGGGAAAGCATCGCCGCGCAGTGAGCGACTGCTGCCGGAGACTGACAGACGGCCACCGCCTGCGGGTCTAGCGCCCGGCGCTGTAGCGGCTCAGAGCCGGAACTCCTCGGCGATCAGTTCGCCGAGGCGCTCCAGCGCCGGCGGCCGCTCTCCCGGGGCGAAGGCCAGGCGAATGCGGTGGGCGGGCAGTTCGGCGAAGCCCTCCGCCGGCCCCAGCACGCGCATCGTCGGGCCGACCCGCGCACGGTCGATCACGCCGATCGCCAGGCCGCCTTCGATGGCTGCTTCCAGCGCCGCCGCGCCGGGACTGCTGACCACCGTGCGCCAGCGCCGGCCCGTCGCGCCGAGGGCTTCCAGCAGCGCCTGCCGATAGGGACAACCCTGGCCGTGCAGGGCCAGCGGCAGCGGGCGTTGCGGGTCGATCCGCAGGCCGTGGCCGGCGACCCACACCGGCTGGGTGCCGCCGATCTCGCGGGAGTGCCCGTCGTACGGGGTTTCGTCTTGCGCTTGCACCAGCAGGGCGAGGTCCAACTGGCCGCGCCGCAGGCGTCCGGCCAGCCTGCCGCTGGCGTCGGTGAGCACCTCCAGCTCCAGCGCCGGCAGTTCCGCGCCGAGGCGCGGCAGGAGACGGCCGAGCAGCTTGCCGGCGTATTCCTCGGAAATGCCGAAGCGCACCCGCAGCGGCTCTTCCCGTCTGCGCAACCCGGCGAGCACGCGGTCGTGGGTCTCCAGCAGCTCGGCGGTCTGGCGCTGGAACCGCTGCCCCAGCGGGGTCAGCCGCACCGACTGGTTGTCGCGCTCGAACAGCCGGCCGCCGGCCAGTTCCTCCAGGCGCCGGACGTGGGTGCTCACCGCCGAGGGGCTGCGGTTGAGGTGGCTGGCCGCGGCGAGGAAACGGCCGAAGCGCAGGATGGCATGGAAGGTACGCAGCAGCTCGATATCCAGGTTGGCGCTCATGGTTCCGATTTCCTGCATGACTGGTGCAGATAGTTTCGTTTGATAGTAGCGGCGGAGGCCGCCTAGCCTCGACTCGAACCTGACCGACGGAGGCGAGCGATGCGCGCGACCACCTGCACCCCGCGAGCGATGCCCGGGGCGACCCGCCTGCTGGCCGTGCAACTGGGCATGGTACTGGCCTGGAGTTCCGGCTTCGTCGGCTACCGCTATGCCATGGAACAGGCGCCGGTGTTCCTCACCAGCTTCTGGCGTTTCGCCGTCTGCCTGGCGCTGCTGCTGCCCTTCGCCTGGGCCGGGCTGCGCCGGTTGTCGGCGCGCCAGTGGCGGCGCCAGGCGCTGATCGGGGCGTTGGCCTACGCGGGCTACATAGCGCCGATCGCCAAGGCCATCGAACTCGGCGTCTCGCCGGGCGTGGCGGCGCTGATGGCCGACCTGTTGCCGCTGCTGGTGGCCTTGCTGGCGCTGGTCCTGCCGGGGCAGCGAACGCGGCCGGGGCAGTGGCCGGGGATCGCCCTGGGCGTCGCCGGGGTGCTCTGGGCCGGGCATGCGGCGCTGGCGCTGGGGCGGGCGCCGGGCTGGGCCTACGGCCTGCCGCTGCTGGGCATGCTGGCGCTGGCCCTGGCCACCCTGTTGCAGAAGCGCTGGGACGATGCGCCGGGATCGCTGGCCGTGGTGCTGTTCGTGCAGATCGGCGCCGCGCTGCCGGCGTTCGCCGGCCTGGCGCTGGCGGAGGGTAGCCTGCGGCCGCCGCTGTCTGGCGGATTCCTGTTCGGGCTCGCCTGGCTGGTGCTGCTGCCCACCTTCGGCGGCTACGGCCTGTACTGGCTGGGCCTGCGCCATCTTTCCGCACAGGGCGGCAGCGCGGCGCTGTACCTGAGCCCGGCGCTGACCCTGCTATGGGCGCACTGGATGTTCGCCGAGCCGCTGACACCCATGCTGCTGGGTGGCCTGCTGCTGTCGCTGGCCGGCCTCGGCTGGCTGTATCGCGCCGAGCGTCGCTAGCCGGCGTCGCCCTGCCAGCGGGCCAGGGTCTCCAGGCGCGCCGGGCTGAACGGCGGACGCGGCGCCGGAGGTGTCCAGCCGAACAGGAATTGCGCGGCGCTGCCGCATATCCGCCCCTGGCAGGCGCCCATGCCGCAACGGCTGTGCAGCTTGGCCTCGGTCCAGCCGGCATGCCCGGCCAGCGCGGCCAAGGGGACGTCTTCGCAACGGCAGACCAGGGTATCCGCCTCCGCCAGTTCACGCAGTTCGGCACGCAGGGCGAAGTGTCGCGCCAGGGTGTCGGCGAAGCCCTGCCAGCGTCGCCGTCGTGGCCACAGGCGGCGGGCCGCGTCGCGCTCGTCGACGGCGGCATGGCCGGCGATGGCGCCTTCCACCAGGGCCAGTTCGCTGCCGCCGAAGCCGGTGCATTCGCCGGCGGCGTAGTGGTCGGGCAGGCTGCCGGCCTGCCATTCGTCGACGGCGAGCGCCTGGCCGTCGAGGCGATAGCCGAGGGCCTGGCCGAGTTGCACGTTGGGCGCCAGGCCGAAGCCGCAGGCCAGGCGTTCGCAGGCGATCTCGCGGACCCGACCGCCTTCGCGCAGGCGCACGGCTTCCAGGCGCTCCTCGCCGAGGGCGGCGAGCACGTAGCTGTCGGCGCGGTAGCTACGGGCGAACAGGCCGGCGGCCTGCCACAGCTTGCCGGGCCAGCGCGGCAGGCGTACGGCGAAGGCGGCCAGGGTTCTCGCCGGCGCCTGTTCGGCGATGCGCAGCAGGCGCGCCCCGCACTGGCTGGCGCTGGCGGCGCTGGCCAGCAGCAGCGGGCCGGAGCCAGCCACCACCAGGCGCTGGCCGGCCAGTGGCAGGCCGCCCTTGGCCAACGCCTGCAGGCCGCCGGCGCCGGTGACGCCGGGGAGGGTCCAGCCGGGAAACGGCAGCAGCAGTTCGCGGGCGCCGGTGCAGAGGACCAGGCGTCGGTAGCCGACCTGCCAGCCGCGTTGCGGGTCTTCCAGCAACAGGCGCCTGCCGGGACCGCAGGCGACCACCCGGGTCGCCGGGAAGTGCTCGACATTGGCGTGCCCGGCCAGGCGTTGGCGCATCTGATGGGCACGCGGCGGCAGGCTGGCACGCGGGCCGTCGCGCCAGATCTGTCCGCCGGCGGCCGGGTTGTCGTCGACCAGGGCGATGCGCGCGCCGCTCGGCGCGGCGGCCAGCGCTGCGGCCAGGCCGGCGGGGCCGGCGCCGACGATCAGCAGGTCGTAGTCGGCGCTCATGCCTGGGTCTCCACGCGCATGCCGGGTTGGCAGACGGTCTGGCAGGCCAGGCGTCGCCGACCGTCGATCAATACCCGGCATTCCTGGCACGCGCCCATGCCGCAGAACGGCGCGCGCCGCCCGCCGCCGACCGCGCTGCGGGAGCAGCCGTCGCCGCCGAGGGCGAGGGCGGCCGCCACGCTGGTACCGACGGCGACCCGCAGCGGACGCCGGTCGATGAACAGTTCGATCATGGCCGGGCACTCCCGGAGCTGGAGAGGAAGCGTTGCGGCAGATAAGGCGTGGTATCCAGCGGCGGCGTTTCGCCGAACAACTGGGCGGCGAGCAGGCGCGCGCTGCCCGGCGCGGTGGTCACGCCCAGGCCCTCGTGGCCGACCGCCAGCCACAGGCCCGGCTGCGCCGGGTGCTCGCCGAGCAGCGGCAGGCCGTCCGGAGTGGCGGCGCGGAAGCCGGTCCAGGCACGGATCGCATTGAGGCCGGCGAGCCCCGGCAGGTAGTCCAGGGCACGCCGCAGCATGCGCGCCAGCACCGGGCCTTCCACCTGCGGGTCGAGCGTGTCGAACTGCCGCGAGGAGCCGAGGAAGATCTGCCCGGTGGGGCGCGGCTGGGCGTTGAAGGCTACCGAGGTACCGCTGCTGGCGTGGGCGCTGCTGACATAGCCGAGTTCCACCAGTTGATGGCGGAGGGTGCCGGGATAGCGGTCGGTGATCAGCAGGTGGCCTTTCTTCGGGCGGATCGGCAGCTCCGCGCACAGCTCGCCGGCATGGATGCCGTTGGCCAGCACCAGCGCCTCGGCGCTCAGCCAGCGGCCGTCGGCCAGGCGCAGGCGGCTGCCGTCCACTTCGCTGACTTCGGCGTACAGCCGGCGCAGGCGCGGCCCGGCCTGGTCGAGCAGCCAGCGCGCGGCGTTGGGCGCGTAGAGGATGCCGTCGCCGGACACCTCCAGGGCGCCGGCCAGGCCCGGCCGCAGGGCCGGTTCGAGGGCGTACAGGCGCGCGGCGCCAAGCATCCGGCAGGCAACGCCGGCGGCTTGCAGCGCCTGGCGCTTGCGTTCGGCCTCGGCGAGTTCGCTGGCGTCGGCGGCCAGCCAGAGGGTGCCGCAATTGCGGTACGCGCAGTCTTCCGGCAGATCCGCCGCCCAGGCGCGCCAGCCCTGGATCGAGTAGTCGCTGAGGGCCAGTTCGGCCGGGTTGTCGTCCATCGCCACCAGATGGCCCATGCCCACCGCGGTGGCACCGCCGCGGCGGCTGTCCAGCACCAGTACGTCGAGGCCGCGACGCGCCAGTTCATGGGCGCAGGCGCTGCCGACGATGCCGGCGCCGACCACGATGACCTCGGCGTTCACCGGCGGATGCCCCAGGCGAACGGATCGTCGTCCGCCAGCAGCAGGGTGGCTTCCGCGCTGACGTGGGCGCGGCCGCGGATGGTCGGCACGATACGCCCGCCGGGCTGGCCGTCGAGCCATTCGTAACGCCCCTCGAACTGGCTGCCGATCACGCTCGCCTGGCGCCAGGGCTGGCCGGGCAGCAGCTTGCCGTCGGCGGCCAGGCAGGCCAGCTTGGCGCTGGTGCCGGTGCCGCAGGGCGAGCGGTCGTAGGCCTTGCCGGGGCAGAGCACGAAGTTGCGGCTGTCGGCGTGGGGGTCGTCGGCGAACAGTTCGATGTGATCGATGGCGCCGCCGTCCTCGCCGCGGATGCCCTGGTCTTCCAGCGCCTGCTGGACGGCGACGGTGTAGGCGGTGAGGGCGTCGAGGTTGTCGCCGGCGATGCGCTGGCCGTGTCCGGCGACCAGGAAGAACCAGTTGCCGCCCCAGGCGATGTCGCCGCTGACCCGGCCGATGCCGGGCACTTCGACGCTGACCTGGCGACGGTAGCGGTAGGCCGGCACGTTGCGCACGCTGACCGAGCCGTCCTCGTGGAGGGTCGCCTCGACCTCGCCGACCGGCGTCTCGATGCGGTGCACGCCGGGACCGATCCGCCCGAGGTGTGCCAGCGAGGCGACCAGGCCGATGGTGCCGTGGCCGCACATGCCGAGGTAGCCACTGTTGTTGAAGAAGATCACTCCGGCACAGGCTTCGGGATCGACCGGTGCGCAGAGCAGGGCGCCGACCAGTACGTCGCTGCCGCGCGGTTCGAGGATGCAGGCGGCGCGCCAGGCGTCGTGGCGCTCGCCGAGCAGGCGCCGGCGCTCGGCCATGTCGCCGTGGCCGAGATCGGGAAAGCCGCCGATGACTAGGCGGGTGGGCTCGCCGCCGGTATGCGAATCGATGATGCGGATGCGTTGCATGGTGGCCCTCGCCTGTGCCGGGGAATGCGCCACAGGGTGGCGTTTCGGCGGGGCGGGGCGCTTGAGGGTTTTCGCTCAGGCGGATGACGAAAGCGGCATAGCCGGGATGGCCCGGCTCAGGTGCTGGCCGGGCGGTTCGGCAGGTGTTCGTAGAGGGTCCGGCAGACCCCGACGATATGTGCCTCGATCAGTGCCGCGGCCCGTTCAGCATCGCCGGCGCGACAGGCGGCGACGATCTCGCGGTGTTCCTGGTCGGCGCGCTGCTTGCCTTCGGACAGGCTCATCTGCATGCGCAGGTAACGTTCCAGCTTGTCGTGGATGGAGCGGATCAGGTTGACCAGGAACGGCCGCTGTGCCGGTTCGTAGAGGCAGGCGTGCAGTTGCCAGTTGAGTTCGGCCCAGCGGCCGACGTTGTCTTCGCCGACGAAGTCGGCGCAGATCGCCTCGGCGCGGGCGAAGGTGGTCTCGTCCATGTTCGGCACCGCCAGGCGGATCGCCTGCGCCTCGAGCAGCACCCGCACTTCGAACATCTGCGCCAGTTCCGGTTCGGAAATACGCGTCACCACCGCGCCCTTGTTGCGCTGGAACAGCACTAGGCCTTCCGCTTCCAGGCGCTTGAGGGCCTCGCGGACGGGAATCTTGCTGACATTGAAGAGTTGCGCGATGTCGTCCTGGCGGATCGGTTCGTCCTCGGCGAAATGCCCGGCGATGATCGCTTCGCGCAGGTGCTTGGCGATGATCTCGGAGGCCGAAGGGGCGATGCCCAGGTTAGGGGCGTTGAGCATGGAGAGAGGCAAGCGGGGCAACCTGCGTGGCGTTGGGAACGTGCGGGATATTGTATACGAACGCTCGGCGGCTGCCGCTGCCGGTTGGCGCCTTCTGCGCAGGCGTGTTGGTTGGCTCCAGTGGGCCTCCGTGCTGCTGCGGGACGCTCTTGGCGTGATGCCTCCCACGCAGGAGAGGTGCGGGCGGCGGCGCATGTTTCGCAGGGCGAAACGCTCTTCCGGAAAGTTCGCGGAGAGGCTGGACAATAGAAAATTAGCTTGCTAATAATTCGCTCGCTCATGTATTTCGGGGCGTCCGCGATGGCCAAGCCTTCCTTCTTTTCCTCCGACCTGGTGCAGGTGCTGCTGTGCCCGCGCCTGCACGAACTGCAGTTCGCGGTGAAGGCCCTGCTGGCCGGCGGGTTGGCCCTGTACCTGGCCTTCAGCCTGGAGCTGGAGCAGCCGCAATGGGCATTGATGACGGTGTTCGTGGTCAGCCAGCCCTATAGCGGCATGGTCCTGGCCAAGGGCATGTTCCGCCTGATCGGCACCTGCGCCGGTGCGCTGGTGTCCATCGGCATGGTCGCGCTCTATGGTCAGGCGTCGCTGCCCTTCCTCCTGCTGATGGCGCTCTGGCTGGCGTTCTGCACCGCCGGCGCGTCGCTGCTGCACAACCATGCGTCCTACGGTTTCGTCCTGGCCGGCTACACCGCGGCGATCGTCGCCCTGCCGGCCAGCGCCGATCCGGCGACGGTGTTCGACCAGGCGGTGGCCCGCTGCTCGGAGATCGGCCTGGGCATCCTCTGCGCGGCGCTGGTGAATGTACTGCTCTGGCCGCGGCGCCTGGAACGCCAGTTGGCGAACCAGGGCAAGGCGGCCTGGGAGGCCGGCTTGCAGGCGGCCGCGGCGGAGCTGCGCGGTGCCGACGAACGCGGCGAGCTGCTCGCGGCGCTGGGGCGGATCGCCGCGACGGACGCCCAGCGCGACCACGCCTGGTTCGAGGGCGCGCTCGGCCGCGCCCGTTCCCAGGCCTTGCGCGTGCTTGGCCTCGACCTGCTCGGCCTGCTGCGCGCGGCGCGCAAGGTGGCTCGCGAGCGGAGGCTGCTCGATCCGGCCAGCGCGCACGCCTTGCAGCCCTGGCTGGAAGAACTCGAGGCACTGTTGCGCGAGGGCCGCCAGGCCGAGTTCGAGGCCTGCCGGCAGCGCTTGCGCCTGGCGCTGGACGCGGCGCACGGACAGTTGCACCTGTGCCTGGTCTGCCTCGAACGCCTGCTCGGCGAGGCGAGGGCGGCCGGGCGCAGCGTCGAGGCGCTGGTCTATGGCGCGCCCACCCGCCAGGCGCCGGGCGCCATCGCCTGGCACCGGGACATCGAGCGCGGCGTGCTGTTCGGCCTGCGCAGCGCCCTGGCGTTCCTCTGCGTAGCCGCGTTCTGGCTGGCCAGCGCCTGGCCGAGCGGGTTGGGCGCGGTGTCGATCACCGGCGTGGTGCTGAGTCTCTTCGCCAGCCGCGACAACCCGGCCCAGGCCGGCCTGAACTTCCTTCGCGGGATTCTCCTGTCGATCCCGCTGGCCGGCTTCGTCGCACTGTTCTACCTGCCCGGCGTGGACGGCTTCCCGCTGCTCTGCCTGGGCCTGGGCGTACCGCTGTTCTTCGCCGCGCTGTGCGTGAACCGGGCGAGCCTGGCCGGGATCGCCTCGCCGTTCTGCATCTTCTTCGTGAAGAACGTCGCGCCGAGCAACAGCATGAGCTACGACCTCGCGCACTTCCTCAACAACGCCCTGTCGACGGTGCTTGGGGTGGCCTTCGCCGTGCTGGTGTTCAACCTGGTCAGCCTGCGGCCGGGCGAACGCCATTACCGGCGCATGCTGCAGGCCACCCTCGGCGACCTGGCGCGGCTCACCCTGCGCTCGCCGGCGCAGGCCGAGGCCTGGTTCGGCGGGCGCACCGCGGATCGCCTGATCCGCCTGGCGCAGCGCTACGACCGTTTACCGGAGGGGCGCCGCCAGCCCTGGTCGGACGGCCTGATGGGACTCGACTTCGGCGACGAGCTGCTCTACCTGCGGCAGTGCCTGGAGGAGGTCCCGGCGTCCCTGGCGCAGGCCCGCGACCGTTACCTGCGGCGTCTGCGCCTGGCGCTGCTGGGCGATGGCCCGCGGGCCGAGCGTGAACACGCCCTCGACCCGCCGACCGCGCGCCTGCTCAAGGCCCTGGCCGCCAGCCCGCTGGCCGGCAGCGAACGCGGCGAGCTGGCCGGCGCCGCGCTGGTGCAGTTGCAGGCCACCTGGCGGCAGTGGTGCCGCAGCCATGCTCCGGCCGGGACGGCGCTGCGCGCGGACCCGCTCCCCGGAGCCGGGCGCTAGTTCTGCGGTGGCCGGCCACATTGACCGCGCAAGCCCCGAACCACTAAGCTGCGCGCCTTGCGACAGGTGCCCCGCAAGGGGTGAAACAGGGAAGCTGGTGCGTTCCGTCGGAACCAGGCCAGCGCTGCCCCCGCAACGGTAGGCGAATCAGACAGCCGCTCGATGACCACTGTGCTCCGGCATGGGAAGGCGCGGCTGGAAGCGTCCAGCGCTTCGCTCGCGAGCCCGGAGACCGGCCTGACGCACCCACGGCATCGCGGAGGGCGCTGTCGGACGTCTCCTGCCGTCGCTTCGTCCTCCGTCTGCCTCAACCCAGGTCGCGCGGGTGAGAGCGACGGAGCAGCGCAGAGCATGAACAGAGTTTTCCTGACCCCGGCAGCCGTGGCGCTGTGCGGCGCGTCTTCCCTGAGCCTGGCCGAACCGGTCAGCCTTGCCGACCAGGTGGTGACCGCCACCCGTACCGCCCAGACCGCTTCCCAGAGCCTGGCGGCGGTGAGCGTCATCGACCGCGAGGATATCGAGCGCAGCCAGGCGCGCAGCGTGCCGGAGCTGTTGCGCCAGGTACCCGGCGTGTCGCTGGCGAACAACGGCGGTTTCGGCAAGAACACCACGCTGTTCCTGCGCGGCACCGAGTCCGACCATGTGCTGGTGCTGATCGACGGCATCAAGGTCGGCTCGGCCAGCGCCGGCCTCACCGCGTTCCAGGACTTGCCGGTGGAGCTGATCGAGCGCATCGAGGTGGTCCGCGGGCCGCGTTCCAGCCTGTACGGCTCGGAGGCCATCGGCGGGGTGATCCAGATCTTCACCCGGCGCGGCGACGGCCAGGGCGCCAAGCCGTTCTTCTCCGCCGGCTACGGCACCCATCACACCCTGGAGGGCAGCGCCGGGGTCAGCGGCGGCGCTGGCAACGGTTGGTACAGCCTCGGGGTGAGCAGCTTCGATACGGCGGGCATCAACGCCAAGCGCGCAGGCACCTCGAGCTACGAACCAGACCGCGATGGCTATCGCAACCTGTCCGGTAACCTGCGCGGCGGCTATCGCTTCGACAATGGCCTGGAACTCGACGGCACGCTGCTCAGGGCCAAGTCGCACAACGACTATGACCAGGTTTTCGGCAACTCTGGTTTCAATACCAACGCCGACGGCGAGCAGAACCTGGTCGGCGGCCGTGCCCGCTTCACTCCGCTCGATCCCTGGCTGGTGACCCTCCAGGCCGGGCGCAGCGAGGACAAGGCCGATGCCTATCAGGATGGCCGTTTCTACTCGCGCTTCGATACCCGTCGCGACAGCCTGTCCTGGCAGAACGACCTGACCCTGGCCGAAGGCCATGTGCTGGCCCTCGGCTACGACTGGCAGAAGGACGAGATCAGCAGCAGCGAAGCCTTCAGCGTCGACTCGCGGCTGAACAAAGGCTGGTTCGCCCAGTACCTCGGCCGGTACGGTCGCCAGGATTGGCAACTGAGCCTGCGCCGTGACGACAACCAGCAGTTCGGCGTGCACGACACCGGCAGCGCCGCCTGGGGCTACGCGCTGAGCGACGCGCTGCGCTTCACCGTCAGCTACGGTACGGCGTTCAAGGCGCCGACCTTCAACGAACTCTACCTCCCCGACTACGGCAATCCCGACCTGGACGCCGAGACTTCGCGCAGCCTGGAGGTCGGTCTCAGCGGTACGCACGACTGGGGGCACTGGGCGGTGAATGCCTATCGTACGGACATCGACTCGCTGATCACCTATACAACCCGTCAGGGGCTTTATGTGCCGTTCAACATCGACGAAGCGCGCATCCGTGGCGTCGAACTGGTCCTCGGCAGCCAGTGGCTGGGCTGGGACTGGAACGCCAACGCGACCTTCCTCGACCCGCAAAACCGTTCCGGCGGCGTCAACGACGGCAACGAACTGCCGCGCCGGGCGCAGCGGATGTTCAACCTGGAACTGGACCGGCGCTTCGAGCGTCTTTCGCTGGGCGCCAGCGTGCACGCCGAAGGCCGACGCTATGATGACCCGGTCAACGAGGTGCGCCTGGGCGGCTACGCCACCCTCGACCTGCGCAGCGAGTACCGGCTGAACGACGAATGGCGCCTGCAGGGCCGGATCGCCAACCTGTTCGGTGCCGACTACGAAACCGCGTATGGCTACAACCAGCCTGGCCAGGCGGTCTACCTCAGCGTGCGCTACCAGGCCCTGTGAGGCCGGGTATTTCGAATGAACGAGGCGACGGCGCGGCCGCGTCGCCGCAAGGAGTGATCGACGATGAACGAATCCCCCGAGAAGGACCAGCGCCACCGCGAGCGGATGGAGCGCAAGAAGGCCGTGGTCGACGAGAAGATCGCCCAGGCCCGCGACGAACGCGGCGTGCTCCTGGTGCATAGCGGCAACGGCAAGGGCAAGAGCAGCTCGGCCTTCGGCATGGTCGCGCGGGCCCTGGGCCATGGCATGAAGGTCGGTGTCGTGCAGTTCATCAAGGGCGCCGCCAGCACCGGCGAGGAAGCCTTCTTCCGGCGCTTCCCCGAGGAAGTCAGCTATCACGTGATGGGCGAGGGCTTCACCTGGGAGACCCAGGACCGCCAGCGCGACATCGCCAAGGCCGAGGCGGCCTGGAAGGTCGCCGCGCAATTGCTGGCCGACCCGGACGTTGGCCTGGTGGTGCTGGACGAACTGAACATCGCCCTCAAGCACGGCTACCTGGAACTGGACAGGGTCCTCGCCGACATCCAGGCGCGCCCGGCCATGCAGCATGTGGTGGTGACCGGTCGCGGCGCGCAGCCGGGGATGATCGAGGCCGCCGACACGGTGACCGAGATGAGCCTGGTCAAGCACGCGTTCAAGGCCGGGATCAAGGCGCAGAAAGGAGTGGAGTTCTGATGCCCGCGCCATGCGCGGAGACGCTTCGCCCATGACCCAGGCACGCTGTCCGGCCCTGCTGATCGCCGCCCCGGCCTCCGGCCAGGGCAAGACCACCGTCACCGCCGCTCTGGCCCGCCTGCATGCGCGCCAGGGGCGACGGGTGCGGGTGTTCAAGTGCGGACCGGACTTCCTCGACCCGATGATTCTCGCTCGCGCCTCCGGCGCGCCGGTCTACCAGCTCGACCTGTGGATGGTCGGCGAGGCCGAAGCGCGACGCCTGCTGGCGCGGGCCGCCGGCGAGGCCGACCTGATCCTCATCGAAGGGGTGATGGGCCTGTTCGATGGCAACCCCTCGGCGGCAGACCTGGCGCGGCGTTTCGGCGTGCCGGTGCTGGGGGTGATCAACGGCGCGGCGATGGCCCAGACCTTCGGCGCCCTGGCCTACGGACTGGCGCATTTCCAGCCGGACCTGCCGTTTTCCGGAGTGCTCGGCAACCGCGTCGGCAGCCAGCGCCACAGCGACATCCTGCGCGATTGCCTGCCGCCCGGCATGCGCTGGTTCGGCGGTCTGCCGCGCTCGGCCGAATTCGAATTGCCGAGCCGCCACCTGGGCCTGGTCCAGGCCGAGGAACTGGCCGATCTCGATGTGCGCCTGGACGCCGCCGCCGACGCCTTGCGGGCCAGCGCCGAGACCGACCTGCCGGAGCCGGTGACCTTCGAGGTGCCCGCTCCGGCGCCGCTGCAACGTAGCCTGGAAGGCGTGCGCATCGGCGTGGCCCGCGACGCCTCGTTCGCCTTCCTCTACCAGGCCAATCTCGACCTGCTGCGCGAACTCGGCGCCGAACTGGCGTTCTTCTCGCCGCTGCAGGACCAGGCGTTGCCCGCCGTGGACAGCCTGTACCTGCCGGGCGGCTATCCCGAACTGCACCTGGGGCGCCTGCAGGGCAATCGCGCCATGGCCGAGGCGATCCGAGCCCACCATGCCGCCGGCAAGCCGCTGCTGGCCGAGTGCGGCGGCATGCTCTACCTGCTCGACTGCCTGGAAGACGCCGACGGCGAGCGCGGCGAACTGCTCGGCCTGCTGCCGGGCCGGGCGCGCCTGCAGAAGCGCCTGACCGCCCTGGCCTTGCAGGAGGTCGAGCTGCCGGAAGGGCGGCTGCGCGGGCATACCTTCCATCACTCGACCCTCGACTGCGCCGTCGAGCCTCTGGCCCGTGGCGTCTGCCCGAACGGCCGGAACACGGCGGAGGCGGTGTTCCGTCTTGGCCGGCTGACGGCTTCCTATATCCATTTCTACCTGCCTTCCAACCCGCAGGCCGCCGCCGCGTTGCTGGCGCCCGCGCGAGACGCCGACTGACATGTCCGATTCTTCCCACGCCTTCAGCGCCACGGAACGCGCCGCCGTCTACCGGGCCATCGCCGAGCGCCGCGACATGCGCCACTTCAGCGGCGGCAGCGTGGCGCCGGAGCTGCTCGCGCGGCTGCTGGAGGCCGCGCACCAGGCGCCCAGCGTCGGCCTGATGCAACCCTGGCGCTTCATCCGTATCACCGAGCCGGCGTTGCGCCGGGCCATCCACGGGCTGGTCGAGGACGAACGCGGACGCACCGCCGAAGCCCTCGGCGAGCGCTCCGACGAGTTCATGCGGCTCAAGGTAGAGGGCGTGCTGGATTGCGCCGAACTGCTGGTCGCCGCTCTGATGGACGACCGCGAGCGCCATGTGTTCGGTCGCCGGACCCTGCCGCAGATGGACCTGGCGTCGCTCGCCTGCGCGATCCAGAACCTCTGGCTGGCCAGTCGCGCCGAGGGCCTGGGGATGGGCTGGGTATCGTTGTTCGATCCGGCCGCGCTGGGCGAGTTGCTCGGCCTGCCGCCCGGCAGCGAGGCGGTGGCGGTGCTCTGCCTGGGCCCGGTGGCGGAGTTCTACCCGGCGCCGATGCTGGCGCTGGAGGGTTGGAGCGAACCGCGTCCGCTGGCCGAGCTGGTCTACCAGAACCGTTGGGGCGAGCGAGCATGAGCGCACTGCTGGGTATCCTCGGCGTGGCGCTGGATGCGCGCTTCGGCGAGCCGCAGGGCTGGCACCCGCTGGTCGCCTTCGGCCGCCTGGCCGATCGCCTGGAGCGCCGTTTCAATCGCTCGCGCCTGGCCGGCGAGGGCGATCCCGGGGTCGGCTGGCGCAGCCACGGGGTGACCGCTTGGGTCCTCGCGGTACTGCCGCTGACCCTGCTGGCCTGGGCGCTCGCTGAACTTCCCTACCTCGGCTGGCTGGTCCAGGCCCTGGCGCTGTACGCCGCGCTCGGCCTGCGCAGCCTCGGCGAGCACGCCGAACCGGTGGCGCTGGCCTTGCGCGCCGGCGACCTGGACGAGGCGCGGCGACGTGTCGGCTACCTGGTCAGCCGCGATACCCGCGAGCTGGACCAGGCCGGGGTCGCCCGCGCGGCCACCGAATCGGTACTGGAGAACGGCAGCGACGCGGTCTACGCCGCGCTGTTCTGGTTCGCCGTGGCCGGCGCGCCGGGGGTGGTGCTGTATCGCCTGAGCAATACCCTGGACGCGATGTGGGGCTACCGCAACGCGCGCTTCGAGCGCTTCGGCTGGGCTGCGGCGAAGATCGATGACATCCTCAACTACCTGCCGGCGCGGCTGGTGGCGCTGACCTACGCGCTGCTCGGCGGCACCCGCCAGGCCCTGCGCTGCTGGCGCGAGCAGGCGCCGCAATGGGACAGCCCCAACGCCGGCCCGGTGATGGCCGCCGGCGCCGGTGCGCTGGGCGTGTCCCTGGGCGGCGCGGCGATCTACCACGGCGAGCTGCACCAGCGGCCGCTCCTCGGCAGCGGCCCGCAGCCGCAGGGCCGCGACATCTATCGGGCCCTGGCGCTGGTGCGCCAGGGCGTGCTGCTCTGGCTGCTGGTGCTGGCCGGACTCTGGGCCATGGGGTGGCTGCATGCTTGAGCACGGAGGGCGGTTGCGCGAGGCGGCGCGCCGCTACGACATTCCGCTGGCGGACTGGCTGGACCTGTCCACCGGCATCGCGCCCTGGCCGTTTCCGCTGCCGGCGATCCCCGAGCAGGCCTGGACCCGCCTGCCGGAGAGCGACGACGGCCTGGAAGCCGCCGCCTGCCTCTACTACGGCGCCGAACGGGTATTGCCGCTGGCTGGCAGCCAGGCGGCGATCCAGGCCCTGCCGAGGATGCGGCGGGGCGGGCGGGTCGGCGTCCTGTCGCCGTGCTATGCCGAGCACGCCCACGCCTGGCGCCAGGCCGGGCACCTGGTGCGGGAGATCGGCGAGGCCGAGGTCGAGCCCTATCTCGACAGCCTCGACGTGCTGCTGGTGGTCAACCCGAACAACCCCACCGGGCGGGTCTTCGAGCCCGCCGAGCTGCTGGCCTGGCATGCCCGCCTGCAACGTCGCGGCGGCTGGCTGCTGGTCGACGAGGCGTTCATGGACTGTACCCCGAAGTCGAGCCTGGCGGCCTGTAGCAACCGGCCCGGATTGATCGTGCTGCGCTCGTTCGGCAAGTTCTTCGGCCTGGCCGGTGCGCGGCTCGGCTTCGCCCTCGGCGAACGGCCGCTGTTGCAGGCGCTGGCCGAGCAGCTCGGTCCGTGGACGGTCAATGGCCCGGTGCGCCATGTGGCCCAGAGCGCCTTGCGCGACCGCCAGCAACAGCGCCAGCAGCGCGAGCGCCTGCTGGCCGCCAGCCAGCGCCTGGAGGAACTGCTGCGCCGCCACGGCTGGCCGCCGGCGGGCGGCAGCGCGCTGTTCCAGCGCCTGGTCGATCCACGCTGCGCGGCGTTGCACGACTACCTGGCACGGCGCGGCATCCTCACCCGCCAGTTCGAGCAGCCGGCCAGCCTGCGCCTCGGCCTGCCCGCCGACGAGGCCGCCTGGGCCCGGCTCGATGCCGCGCTGCTCGGCTTCAAGGAGCCTGCTCATGCGTGATCGCGGGCGGACCCTGATGGTCCAGGGCACCACCTCGGACGCCGGCAAGAGCACCCTGGTGACCGCGCTGTGCCGCTGGCTGGCCCGGCGCGGCGTCGCGGTGGTGCCGTTCAAGCCGCAGAACATGGCGCTGAACAGCGCGGTCACCGCCGACGGCGGCGAGATCGGCCGCGCCCAGGCGGTCCAGGCCCAGGCCTGTCGGCTGGCGCCGCACACCGACATGAACCCGGTGCTGCTCAAGCCGAACACCGACATCGGCGCCCAGGTGATCATCCATGGCCGCGCGGTGACCAGCATGGACGCCGCCGCCTACCACGACTACAAGCGCGTGGCGATGGAAGCGGTGCTGGCTTCCCATGGGCGGCTCGCCGCCGCCTACCGGGTGGTGATGGTGGAGGGCGCCGGCTCGCCGGCGGAGATCAACCTGCGCGCCAACGACATCGCCAACATGGGCTTCGCCGAAGCGGTGGACTGTCCGGTGATCCTGGTCGCCGATATCGACCGCGGCGGGGTCTTCGCCCACCTGGTCGGCACCCTGGAACTGCTCTCCGACTCGGAGCGGGAGCGGGTCAAGGGCTTCGTCATCAATCGTTTCCGCGGCGACATCGCCCTGCTGCAACCCGGCCTCGACTGGCTGGAGGCGCGCACCGGCAAGCCGGTGCTCGGCGTGCTGCCCTATGTCAGCGACCTGCACCTGGAGGCGGAGGACGCCATCGACACGCGCCAGGCGGCCAAGGTCGGGCCGCGCCTGAAGGTGGTGGTGCCGGTGCTGCCGAGGATCAGCAACCACACCGATTTCGATCCGCTGCGCCTGCATCCCCAGGTCGAGTTGAGCTTCGTCGGCCCCGGCCAGGCGCTGCCGCCGGCGGACCTGATCGTCCTGCCCGGCTCGAAGAGCGTGCGCGCCGACCTCGCGGCGCTGCGCGAGCGCGGCTGGGACGAGGCGATCCTTCGCCACCTGCGCTACGGCGGCCGCCTGCTGGGGATCTGCGGCGGCCTGCAGATGCTCGGCGAGCGCCTGCACGATCCGCTCGGCCTGGAAGGCGCGGCCGGCAGCAGCGCTGGCCTCGGCCTGCTGGCGTTGGAAACGACCCTGGAGGCGGACAAGCAATTGCGCAACGTACAGGGCCGCCTGAGCCTGGAGGACGCGCCGCTGTCGGGCTACGAGATCCATGCAGGGGTCACTCGTGGCGAGGCCCTGGCGCGGCCGGCGGTGGTGCTCGACGATGGCCGCGCGGATGGTGCCCGCAGCGTCGACGGGAACGTCATGGGCACCTACCTGCATGGCCTGTTCGAATCCACCGCGGCCTGTTCGGCGTTGCTGCGCTGGGCCGGCCTGCGCGAGGTCCAGGCGGTGGACTACCAGGCCTTGCGCGAACGCGACATCGAGCGGCTCGCCGACCTGGTCGAGCGCCACCTGGATACCGGGCGATTGCTCGCCCTCTGCGGAGAACCCCATGCGTGACCTGATCCTTGGCGGCGCCCGTTCCGGCAAGAGCCGCCTGGCCGAGCGCCTGGCCGCCGAGAGCGGGCTGGCGGTGAGCTACATCGCCACCGCCCAGGCTGGCGACGGCGAAATGGGCTGGCGCATCGCCGAGCACCGCGCGCGCCGCCCGGCCCACTGGCGAACCCTGGAAGAGCCCCTGGCGCTGGCGGCGACGCTGCGCAGCGAGGCCGAGGCCGGACGCTGCCTGCTGGTCGACTGCCTGACCCTGTGGCTGACCAACCTGCTGCTCTGCGACGATCCCCAGCGTCTCGACGGCGAGCGCGAGGCGCTGCTGGAATGTCTCGGCGAGCTGCCGGGGCGGATCATCCTGGTCAGCAACGAAACCGGGCTCGGCGTGGTGCCGCTGGGCGAACTCAGCCGGCGCTACGTCGACGAGGCCGGCTGGCTGCACCAGGCCCTCGCCGAACGCTGCGAACGGGTGACCTTCACCGTCGCCGGCCTGCCCATGCCGTTGAAAGGAGAACCGCTATGAGTCTGCAATGGTGGCGCGACACCTGCCGCGAGGCGGACCCGCAGATGCGCCGGCGCGCGGCCGAACGCCAGGACCGGTTGACCAAGCCGCGCGGCTCGCTGGGCCGCCTGGAGCAGGTGGCGATCGACCTGGCGGCGTTGCAGGGGCGCGAACGACCGAGCCTGGAGAGGCTCTGGGTGACGGTCTTCGCCGGCGACCACGGGGTAGTCGCCGAGGGCGTCTCGGCCTATCCGCAGGCGGTCACCGGCGAGATGCTGCGCAACTTCGTCCGCGGCGGCGCGGCGATCAGCGTGCTGGCGCGCGAACTCGGCGCCGGCCTGGAGGTGGTCGACCTGGGCACCGCCGTCCCCCTGGAAGCCTTGCCCGGCGTGCGCCACCTGCGCCTGGCGGCGGGTACCGCGAACTTCGTCGAGGCCCCGGCGATGGGCGCCGAACAGTGCCTGCTGGCGCTCGAGGCCGGGCGCGAAAGCGTGCGCCGCGCCGAGCAGGCCGGCAGCCAGCTGTTCATCGGCGGCGAGATGGGCATCGGCAATACCACCGCGGCGGCGGCCATGGCCTGCGCGCTGCTGGATGCGCCGGTGAGCGCGCTGGTCGGGCCGGGAACCGGGCTGGACGCCAGCGGCGTGGCGCACAAGACCGCGGTGATCGAGCGCGCCCTGGCCCTGCACGGCGCCCATCGCGCCGACCCCTTCGAAACCCTCCGCCGTCTCGGTGGGCTGGAGATCGCCGCGCTGGCCGGCGCCTACCTGGCCTGCGCGCAGAAAGGCATGGTCGCCCTGGTCGACGGCTACATCTGCAGCGTCGCGGCGCTCTGCGCGGTGCGCCTGAACCCGGCCTGCCGCGACTGGCTGCTGTTCGCCCACAGTGGTGCCGAGCCGGGCCATCGGCATGTGCTCGAAGCCCTGGCGGCGCAACCGCTGCTCGACCTCGGCCTGCGCCTGGGCGAGGGCAGCGGCGCGGCGCTGGCGGTGCCGCTGCTGCGCCAGGCCTGCGCGCTGCACGCGGGGATGGCGACCTTCGCCGAAGCGGCGGTCTCGGACCGCCCGGCATGAGCCTGCGCCTGGACCTCCTGCGGCATGGCGAAACCGAGTCCGGCGGCGGTTTCCGCGGCAGCCTCGACGACGCCTTGACCGCGCGTGGCTGGGCGCAGATGCGCACGGCGGTGGAAGGCGGACGCTGGGACCTGCTGGTCAGCTCGCCATTGCAACGTTGCCGCGCCTTCGCCGAGGAACTGGCGCAGCGCCAGGGGATCGAGCTGGAACTGGAAAACGATCTGCGCGAACTGCATTTCGGCGCTTGGGAGGGGCGCTCGGCGGCCAGCCTGATGGACGGCCACAGCGAGGCGCTCGGCCGCTTCTGGGCCGATCCCTACGCCTTTACCCCGCCGGGCGGCGAGCCGCTGTCCGAGTTCGAGGCGCGGGTGCTGGCCGCCCAGCGACGCCTGCGCCAGCGTCATGCCGGCCGTCGTGTGCTGCTGGTGACCCATGGCGGCGTCATCCGTCTGTTGCTCGCTCGCGCCCGTGGCCTGCCGCGCGAGCACTTGCTGCAGGTGGACGTCGGTCATGGCGCACTGTTCGGCCTGCGCGCCGGAGAGGGCGACGATCGCTGGCACGAATGCCGGGAAGGGGAATAGTCATGCGCGAAGCCCTGCGCTCACTGCTGGTCGCCTTGCAGTTCCTCACCCGCCTGCCGGTGCGCCTGTCGGCGATGCCGACGCCGGAACAGTTCGGCCGCGCGGTGCTCTGCTATCCACTGGTCGGGGTGCTGATCGGCGTCGTGCTGTACGCCGCGGCGCGGTCGCTCGACGGTACGCCGCCGCTGTTGCAGGCAGCCTTGCTGCTGAGCCTGTGGGTGGCGCTGAGCGGCGCGCTGCACCTGGACGGCCTGGCCGACATGGCGGACGCCTGGGTCGGCGGGTTGGGCGACCGCGAGCGGACCCTGGCGATCATGAAGGACCCGCGCAGCGGCCCGGTGGCGGTGGTGGTCCTGGTACTGGTCCTGTTGTTGAAGTTCTCCGCCCTGGCGGCGCTGCTCGGCCAGGGCGAGGCCGGGTTGTTGCCGCTGGCTCCGTGGCTGGCGCGCAGCAGCCTGCCGCTGCTGTTCCTGACCACGCCCTACGCGCGCCCCGGCGGCCTCGGCCAGGCCATCGCCGAGCACCTGCCGGCGCGCAGCCTGCCGTGGGTGCTGGGGGTGAGTTTCGGCCTGGCCCTGGCGTTCGGCCTGGCCGGCCTGCTGGCGTTGCTGGTGACGCTGATGCTCTTCGCCTGGCTGCGCAGCCGTTTCCTCGCGCGCCTCGGCGGCACCACCGGGGACACCGCCGGCGCGCTGGTCGAACTTACCGAGTGTGCGGTGCTGGTGGCGCTGGCTCTGTAGCCGGACGCGGCTGGCGCAGGACCGCCATGGCGCTGAGGAAGAGCAGCGCGGCGGCGGCCAGCAGCACGGCGACGAAGGCCTGGTCGAAAGCCTGCCGGGCAAGCTCGACGAGCCGCGACGCGACCTCCGGCGCCAGGCCCTCGGCGACCAACAGGGCGTCGTCGAGGCTGTCGCGGACCCGCGCCGGCAGCTCGGCCGAGGGCAGCCTCAGCGACATCCCGTAGACTAAACTCATCAGGCTGCCGAGCAGGGTCACGCCGATCACCCCGCCCAGTTCGTAGGACACGTCTTCGATGGCGGCCGCCATTCCGGAACTCTGTTCGTCCACGTTGAGCATCACCGCGGTGGAGGCGGCGGTCATCGCGCCGCCGAAGCCGACGCCGAGCAGCACCAGGCTGGCCAGTTGCGCTCCGGTGGCGGACTGGTAGGACAGGGCCAGGCCGAGCAATCCGGCGCTGCCGAGCAGCAGGGAGGCGCACATCACCCGGTTCTCGCCCCAGCGCGGCACCAGCCAGCCGGCCAGCGGCCCGACCACCAGCGAGGCCAGCGGGATCGGCAGGACGAACAGGCCGGCCTTCAGCGGCGTCAGGCCCTGCACCAGTTGCAGGTGCTGGCTGAACACCAGTTCCATGCCGACCAGCGCCATGGTCGCCACCAGGGCCACCGCGACGCCGCGGGCGAAGCGCCGGTTGCGGAACAGCGCGAAGTCGATCATCGGTTCGCGGGCGCGGCGCTGGCGGCGGACGAACAGGTACAGGCAGAGCATGCCGCCGAGCGCGGCCAGGACGGCCAGCCCGAAGTCCGGGGCGCGCGCGCTGAGTTCCTTGATCGCATAGACCACCCCGACCAGGCCGAACATCACCTGCAGCGAGCCGAGGGCGTCCCATGGTCGCCGTGACTGGCCGCCGCAGGCGGGGATGGCCGGCAGCGCCAGCAACAGGGCGATGGCCACCACCGGGACGTTGATGAGGAACACCGAGCCCCACCAGAAGAACTCCAGCAGCACGCCGCCGACCACCGGCCCCAGCGCCGCGCCGGCAGAGGCGACGGAGGCCCAGATGCCGATGGCCAGGGCGCGTTCGCGTTCGTCCTGGAAGACATGGCGGACGATCGACAGGGTCGCCGGCATCATCAGCGCCGCGCCCACCGCCAACCCGGCGCGGGCGGCGATCAGCGCCGCGGCGCTGGGGGCGAAGGCGGCGCACAGCGAGGCCAGGCCGAACAGCGGCAGGCCGGCGAGGAACAGCCGCTTGTGGCCAAGGCGGTCGCTGAGCAAGCCGGCGCCGGGCAGCAGGCCGGCGACCACCAGCGGATAGGCGTTGACGATCCAGAGCTTCTCCGCGGCCGTCGCACCGAGGTCGTGGGTCAGGCGCGGCAGGGCCGTGTAGAGCACGGTCATGTCGATGATGATGAGGAACAGGGCGCTGGAGACGATGGCCAGGACCAGCCAGCGGTTCTGCCGGAACATGGGATAACCTCTGTGGCGAACGGTTCTTCGCTCGCCGTGGATAACGGGAATTGCGCGCCACGGGCGGACGCGTGAAAATATAAATACATACGTATGGATTTAAACTCAAGAGGTAGCCATGGGACGCCGACGAACGATCGACCGCGACCACTTGCTCGATGCCGCCGAGGCGGTGATCGCCCGCGAGGGCGCGGCCGGCCTGACCATCGATGCGGTGGCGAAGGAAATGGGCATCACCAAGGGCGGCGTGCAGTACTGCTTCGGTACCAAGGACGCGCTGATCGACGCGATCTTCGAGCGCTGGGGCAAGGCCTACGACAGCCTGTTCGAAGCGGTGGCGGGGAAGCAGCCGACGCCGCTGACGCGGGTTCGCGCGCATGCCGAGGCGACCCAGCGTTCGGACGAGTTGTCCAGCAGCAAGGCGGCGGCGCTGATGGCGGCGCTGATCCAGACGCCCGAGCACCTGGAGGGCAGCAACCAGTGGTATCGCAGCCGGTTGGAAGGCCTGGACCTGTCCGCACCCGAGGGGCGCCGTGCGCGCCTGGCGTTCCTGGCGGTGGAGGGCGCCTTCATGTTGCGCTACTTCCGCCTGATGGACATTGGCCAGGACGAGTGGGACTCGATGCTCGACGACGTCCGTGCGTTGTTGCTGACGGCGGCTGGCGCCAGCGGAGACTGAGGCTCCGCTGGCGCGCTGCGGGTGGTCGCCTCAGTCGAAGGCGAAGTGCTCGCTCTTCAGGTCCATGATCGAACCGGTCGGCTTCGCCATCGCCGCCGCGTGGCCCTTGGCGCGCGGAAGCAGGCGGGCGAAGTAGAACTCGCTGGTGGCGATCTTGGCCTTGTAGAAGTCCGCCGACTCGCTGCCGCCCTGGCGCAGTCGCCGGCGCGCAGCGGCTTCCTGGAGGGCCCAGGAATAGGCCAGCGTGGCGTAGCCGGAGAACATCAGATAGTCGTGGCTGGCGGTGCTCACCAGATCGCGTTGCTTGCGCGCGGTGAGGGCAATGCGCAGGGTCAGCAGGTTCCATTGGGCGCAGAGCTTGAGCAGCACCAGGGCGCGGCCGCGCATGCGCGGCTCGTTCTTCAGCAGGTCGACGGCGAACCGGGCCACGCCCCTGGTGAAGTCGCGCACGGCCTTGCCCTGGGTCATCAGCAGGACCTTGCGGCCGAGCAGGTCGAGGGCCTGGATGCCGGTGGTGCCTTCGTAGAGGGTGGCGATCCGCGCGTCGCGGACGATCTGCTCCATGCCGTGTTCGCGGATATAGCCGTGGCCGCCGAACACCTGCATGCCGAGGTTGGCGCTTTCCAGGCCGAGTTCGGTCAGGCAGCCCTTGAGGATCGGCGTGAGGAAGCCGAGCTTGTCGTCCCAGCGTTCGTACTCGGCGTCGTCGTTGCTGAGGATGCCCTGGATCATCCGGTCGGCGTACTGGGTGGCCAGGTAGACCAGCGCCCGGCCGCCTTCGGCGATGGCTTTCTGGGTCAGCAGCATGCGCCGCACGTCACCGTGGTGCATCAGGCTGTCGGCGACCTGGTCGGGTTCCTTGGTCCCGGAGAGCGCGCGCATGGAGCGGCGTTCGCGGGCGTAGGCGAGGGCGCCCTGGTAGGCCAGCTCGGCGGTGGCCACGCCCTGGATGGCGGTGCCGATGCGGGCGCTGTTCATGAAGGTGAACATGCATTCCAGGCCCTTGTTCGGCGGTCCGATGAGGAAGCCGGTGGCGCCGTCGAAGTTCATCACGCAGGTGGCCGAGGCCTTGATCCCCATCTTCTTCTCCAGCGCGCCGCAACTCACGCCGTTGCGCGGGCCGAGCGCGCCGCCTTCGCCGGGAAGGAACTTGGGCACGATGAACAGGGAGATGCCGCGGGTGCCCTTCGGTGCGTCCGGCAGGCGGGCGAGGACAATGTGGACGATGTTCTCGGTGAGGTCGTGTTCGCCGGAAGAGATGAAAATCTTCGTCCCGCTGATGGCGTAGCTACCGTCGGGGTTGGCCTCGGCGCGGGTCTTCACCTGGCCGAGATCGGTGCCGCACTGCGGCTCGGTGAGGCACATGGTGCCGCCCCAGCGGCCTTCGGTGAGCGGAGCCAGGTAGGTCTGCTTCTGTTCCTCGGTGCCGTGCTGCATCAGGGTGTTCATCGCGCCGAGGGAGAGGCCGGGATACATGGAGAACGGCCAGTTGGCGGTGCCCATCATCTCCTGCTTGAGCGCGCCGAGGCTCATCGGCAGGCCCTGGCCGCCGTACTCCACCGGGTGCGAGAGGCCCTGCCAGCCGCCGGCGACGTAGGCCTCGTAGGCTTCCTTGTAGCCCTTCGGCGTCCGTACTTCGCCGTTCTCCAGGTGGCAGCCTTCCTCGTCGCCGCTGTGGTAGAGCGGGGCGATCACTTCCTCGCAGAGCTTCGCGCATTCGCCGAGGATCGCATCGACCATGTCCGGCGTGGCTTCGGCGCCGTTGACCAGGTTGCGGTAATGCTCGGGGAAATCGAAGACTTCGTTGAGCAGGAAGCGCGTGTCGCGCAGCGGGGCTTTGTAAACGGGCATGGCTACCTCGGCGATGGATGGAGGGCGCCGGGTGCTCCCGGTCGCCGCTGACAGCGCGAGTTATAGGCCAGCGCCCGGCGTCCGGCCTTGGCAGGGGCAACAGGTGGCGTTGGCAGTTCGGACAATCCGCTTGACCGTCGAGAGGTACGGGTATATACACGCACCCATGCTACCGACCCAATGCCTCTGTACCAAACTGCGTCGCGCCGCCCGCAGCGTTTCCCGCTTCTACGACGAGGCGCTGGCCGATACCGGCCTCAAGGTGGCGCAGTTTTCCCTGCTGCGGCACCTGCAGCGCCTGGACCGGCCGAGCATTTCCGAACTCGCCGAAGCCATGGGACTCGACCGCAGCACCCTCGGTCGCAACCTGCGGGTGCTGGAAGGCGACGGCCTGCTGCGCCTGACCGGCGGCGAGGACCAGCGCAACCGCCTGGTCGAGCTGACGCCTGCCGGGCTGGATGCCCTGGAACGCGGAACGCCGGCCTGGGAAGACGCGCAGCGGCGTCTCGCCGGGCGCCTTGGCGAGGAGCGCAGCGGCGCCTTGGCGGCGTTGCTGGTGGAGCTGGAGCGACTGGACTGACAACCGACGAAGCCTCTCGCCGAGGCGCTTCGTTCACGACAAAGCGGGTATATACCCGTAGATGGAGCGACCCATGCCGCGTGCCGCCTTCTGGATCCTGCTGTCCGGAGCCCTGATCCTCGCCCTGTCCCTCGGCGTGCGACATGGCTTCGGCCTGTTCCTCGCGCCGATGAGCGCCGACTTCGGCTGGGGCCGCGAAGTCTTCGCCTTCGCCATCGCCTTGCAGAACCTGGTCTGGGGCCTGGCCCAGCCGTTCACCGGGGCGCTCGCCGACCGCTACGGCGCGGCGCGGGCGGTGCTGGTGGGGGGCCTGCTGTACGCCCTCGGCCTGGTCCTGATGGGACTCTCGCAGTCGGCCAGTGGGCTGTCGCTGAGCGCCGGCCTGCTGATCGGCCTGGGCCTTTCCGGCACCTCGTTCTCGGTGATCCTCGGCGCCGTCGGCCGCGCAGTGCCGGCGGAGCAGCGCAGCATGGCGATGGGTATCTCCAGCGCGGCCGGCTCCTTCGGCCAGTTCGCCATGCTGCCCGGTACCCTCGGCCTGATCGGCTGGCTGGGCTGGTCCTCGGCCCTGCTCGCCCTGGGCCTGCTGGTGGCGCTGATCGTGCCGCTGGCCGGGCTGATGAAGGATCGCCCGTTGCCGCCGCAGGGCCACGAACAGAGCCTCGGCGAAGCGCTGCGCGAGGCCTGCGCGCATTCCGGGTTCTGGCTGCTGGCGCTGGGCTTCTTCGTCTGCGGCTTCCAGGTGGTATTCATCGGCGTACACCTGCCGGCCTACCTGGTCGACCAGCACCTGCCGGCGCAGGTCGGCACCACGGTGCTGGCGCTGGTCGGGCTGTTCAACGTGTTCGGCACCTACATCGCCGGCTGGCTCGGCGGGCGCTGGTCGAAGCCGCGCCTGCTGACCGCGCTGTACCTGGTGCGCGGGGTAGTGATCGTGCTGTTCCTCTGGCTGCCGCTGAGCGTCTACAGCGCCTACGCCTTCGGCGTGGCCATGGGGCTGCTGTGGCTGTCCACGGTGCCCCTGACCAACGGCACCGTGGCGACCCTGTTCGGCGTGCGCAACCTGTCGATGCTCGGCGGCATCGTGTTCCTCTTCCACCAGTTGGGCGCCTTCCTCGGTGGCTGGCTGGGCGGGGTGGTCTACGACCGCACCGGCAGCTACGACCTGGTCTGGCAGTTGTCGATCCTGCTAAGCCTGCTCGCGGCGCTGCTCAACTGGCCGGTGCGCGAGCGTCCGGTGGCGCGCCTGCAGGTGGCCGGAGGCGCGGCGTGAAGCTGGCCTGGCTGCTCGCCGCCGGGGCGCTGCTGGGACTCGCCTGGTGGGGCTGGCAGCGTGGCGGACTGGCGCTGCTGGAACTGGGCATGGGCGCATGCTGATAGGTGGCGATAGGCGCGGGGAAGGGTAAGCTGGGACATTCGTCGCCAAGGAGCCATTCCATGAAACCTCGCGTGCTGTTGTCCGCCCTGGCGCTCGCCGGGCTGCCGCTGAGCGGCTGGGCCGCCGATTGCCCGGAACTGCTGCAGGGCCAGTTGACCAAGCTGCGTTCCAAGGAAAGCATCGATCTTTGCCAACGTTACGCCGGCAAGCCGCTGGTGGTGGTCAACACTGCCAGCCACTGTGGCTTCACCCCGCAGTTCAAGGGGCTCGAGGCGCTCTACCAGCGTTACAAGGGGCAGGGCCTGGAAGTGCTCGGGGTACCTTCCGACGACTTCAAGCAGGAAGCCGCGGATACCGCCGAGACCGCGAAGATCTGCTATGGCAACTACGGCGTGACCTTCGCCATGACCCAGCCGCAGCACGTGCGCGGCGACGAGGCGATCCCGCTGTTCCGCCAGTTGGCCGAGCAGAGCGGCCAGGCGCCGCGCTGGAATTTCTACAAGTACGTGGTGGATCGCCAGGGCAGGGTGGTCGCGCAGTTCTCCAGCAAGACCACCCCGGACGATCCGCAGCTCCAGGCCGCCATCGAGAAGGCCATCGCCAGCCAGCCCTGAGGGTCGGCCAGGCATGAAAAAGCCGGGCAATGCCCGGCTTCTTCGTTGGCGCGTGCGATCAGAAGCGATAGGTGACCTGGGCGGTCAGGCCATGCGCGCTGTTGTCGTACTTGGCGCTGTAGGCCGGCTGCAGGGCGCTGCCTTCCTGGTTGACGCCGGCGGTGGTTTCCCACAGGTAGGCGTAGGCCACGTCGACGGTCAGGTCCTGGTTCGGCGACCAGCCGGCACCGACGGTGAAGACCTTGCGGTCGCCCACCGGGATGCGCACGTTGCGGTCCTCGTTGGAGGTCGGCGACGGCTCGTAGGCAAAGCCGGTGCGCAGCACCCACTCCGGGGTGGCCTGGTAGGAGGTACCTACCGAGAAGGACCAGGTGTCGCGCCAGTTCAGGTCTTCGCCGATGGTGTTGAAGCCCAGGGCCTGGCCGAGCGCCGGTACGCCGCTGTTGCGCACTTCGATCTTCTCCAGGCGGCTCCAGCGGGTCCAGACGGCGCCCAGGTAGCCCGTCCACTTGTCGTCGAACTTGTGGGTGATGGAGGTATCCACCGATTCCGGCAGGGTGATGTCCAGCTTGGCGTCGTACTTGCCGTTCAGGCCCAGGGCACCCGGAGCGTTCTTCACTTCGGTGTTGCCGCCCAGGTGGTACTTGACCTTGGAGTGGTAGGTCAGGCCCCAGGTGGTGTCGTCGGTCAGGTCGACCATCACGCCGACGTTGTAGCCGATGGCAGTGTCGTCGCCCTTGATGTTGATCTTGGTATCGCCGTTGCTGCCGAGCAGGCCATTGGTGGCCAGGGTGTTCTTCAACTGGCCGTCGATGCGGTTGAAGGTCGGCCCGAAGCCGACGGAAACCTTGTCGTTGATCTTCCAGGCGATGGTCGGCTGCACGGTGATCACCTGCACCTTGCTATAGGAGCCGTGGGAGCTGCCCATGAAGCCGTTTTCGTAATCGTTGATGATGCCGTAGGGCACGTAGATGCCCAGGCCGAAAGTGAAATCTTCGTTGATCGGCGTGGAGAAGTAGCCGAACGGTACGGCGGCCAGCGGTACCGAGTCGCCCTTGTTGCTGCCCTGGGCGGTGCTGTGGGCCTGGCTGATGTCGTCCTTGGCCTTGACGATGGCCAGACCGCCGCTGACTTCGGTGCGTTTCAGCTTGGACAGGCCGGCCGGGTTGCCGTAGATGGTGCTGGCATCGAGCGCGGACGAGGCGCGGCCGGCGTAGGCGGTGCCGGCGCCGCTGGCGCTCTGTTCGTTGATGGCGATGCCGTTGGCGAGGGTGTAGGTGGAGACAGCGCTAATGGTCAGTGCGAGAGAGGTTTTAAACCATATTGTTTTCATTGTTGGAGCAACTCCTGTGTATAACGGCGCGCAAACTACCAAGATTCCCAGACCGGCGCCAGTGTTCCGAAGTTCCGCAGGGTGCGGAACAGAGCGGTTGGCTCCGGTGCCAGTGAAGCGAAGGTAGCGCAACCGTTCGTGTCTGTATGTAAAAAATTTTCTGACCGGTTGGTCTGTTTCGGACGCGGGATTTTTCCATTCGCCGTCAGGCGACCTGGCTGAGGCTGCCGATGCAACGTTGCCAGGCGTCGATGAACTCGTGCAGGCGACCGTGCGGCTGGAATACCTGGCGCCACACGCGAGCCTGGGCGAGGTGGTCGTGCTGGTCGGGCAGCGGCAGTCGCGCGGCTTCCACCAACGACCAGGCGATGGCCGTGCTGTAGCGCAGGTTCACCGTCAGTTCCAGGTGCGGCGCGGCGAGGAAGGCATGCTGGCTGGCCAGGCCGCGGACCCGGCTGGCGCGCTCCGGGTCCAGCGCCAGGTACTGGTCCCAGAGCTGCTGGTGGCGTTCGCTGGCGATCCGGTACAGGCCGTGGCCACGGCGGTCGTCGAGGGCGCTCCCCAGCGCCGACTGGCAGGCCGCCGCGCCCAGCAGCAGCGCTTCGGCGGCGGGGCTGTGGCAGGACAGGTAGTCCAGGGTCGGGCGTATCACGTGCTGGCAAAGATCGTTGGCGGAAATACCCATGACGGCCTCGCGCAAGGTGGATCGGCGGGGCCGGGCAGTTTGGCAGCTTCTATTCCGATGGCCCCGCCGATAGCGGACTTAGCCGCTTGATTTGAAGTGTAGTGAAACAAGTCAGCTGTAAAGGACTGTTTTTAAATTGTTTCCAGCTTTAGAGAACGGCTGATATGCCCGCTGGAAATTAAACCGGCGCGTCCTTGCTTCGCTTGTGCTGGGCGGCATTCTCAGCCCCTGCGCAGGCTGTAGAGGAAGTCGCGGATGATGGCTTTCACTTCATTGGCCGCTTGCCGCTTGTTGCGTGCATCGCGAAGACTCATCGCGGCCTGGGTAAGGAAGCCGTAGAGCTGGCCGACCAGGGTTTCCCGGCGGTAGTCCTTGAGTTCGCCACTGGCCGCCAGTTCGTCCACCAGACGCCCGACGTAGCGCAGCGTATGGCGCGAGTCGATGCGTTTCCATCGCTCCCAGCCGACGACCGTGATCACCTCCTGCAGCGACAGTTGCCGCTTGCCGCGCGCCATCACGCTGTCGATGAAGGCCTCGGCCAGCGCGGCGGCCTCCGCCCACTTGTCGACCTGCGCCGGCACCCTGTCCAGGTCCTCGGCGATCGTCCGTACCTGGCGTTCGTAGCATTCGGCGAGCAGTTCCTGCTTGCTGCCGAAGTGGTGGTAGAACGCGCCCTTGGTCACGCGCGCCTCGCGGGCGATGGCGTCGATGGAGACGCCGCCATAGCCATGTTCGATGAAGGCGGAGAGGGCGTTTTCCAGCAGCGCCTCGCGGGTCGCCTCGGCATTTTCCTGCTGCCTGCTCTTGACATTCATACTGTTGCCTTCTTACATACCGTCGGTATGTTCATGCTAGCACGCCTGGCGATCCGTCGAGCATTGCGTCCGTCCCGGCTGCTCGAGCCCGCACGGCAAAGGAGAGCGCGAATGAGTACCGCAGTGGAGATCGCCTGCCGTGACGGTGTGCGCCTGGCCGGCGACCACTTCCCGGCCGTCGGCGATGCGCAGGGGAGCATCGTGGTGGCCTGCGCGCTCGGCGTCAGGCGCGCCTTCTACCAGCGCTTCGCCGTCCTGGCCGCGGCTTCCGGCTACGAGGTGCTGTTGTTCAGCTACCGCGGCAGCGAAGGCGACGACCCGGCCGCGGCTAGCTATCGCCTGGCCGACTGGGGGCGCGAGGACATCGATGCGGCGCTGGCCTGGTGCCGAGCGCACGCGCCGGAGCTACCGCGCTATTTCGTCGGCCACAGCATCGGCGCGCAGTTGCTCGGTCTGGCTGGACAGGCCAGCGGATTGAGCGGCGCCGCGTTCGTCGCCGGTTCGTTTCCGTACTGGAGGCGCTGGCGAGGCAGGCAGCGCTGGCAGATGTTCGGCCTGTTCTGCGTGGTGGTGCCGCTACTGACCGGACTGCTCCGCCGCTTTCCCAGCCGTTTCTTCGGCCTCGGCAGCCTGGATATGCCGAGTCATTTCATGCGCGACTGGGCGCGCTGGGTGCGGCAGCCGGACTACCTCCTGGCACCGCGCTTCGGGTTGCGGCGGCAGGGTTACGAGGCGCTGGACATCCCCGTCGCCAGCTTCCTGTTCGAGGACGACGACTACGTGCCCTGGGCTGCGGCGGAAAAGCTTCACCAGGTCTATGCCGCGGCGCGCCTGGAGTTGCGTCGCAAGGAGCGGTCGGAGGGGGCGGTCGGGCATTTCGGGCTGTTCCGCAACGAGGCGTTGCAGAAGGAGTTGCTCGACTACTTCAGGAAGCTGCCCGACGCGGCGTAAGCCGCGTCCGAGCGTATGGCGTCAGTCGCCGGTGGCGACCGGGCGGTGCGGGTCGGTGATCCACTCGCTCCACGAGCCGGCGTAGAGGCGCGGAAGCGGGAAGCCGGCGAGGCTCAGGGCGAACAGGTTGTGGCAGGCGGTGACGCCGGAGCCGCAGTAGGCGACCAGCTCGTCCACCGGGCGACCGCGCAGCAGGGCGGAGAAACGCTGGTGCAATTGTTCCGGCGGAAGGAAGCGGCCGTCGCTGCCGAGGTTGTCGGTGAAGGCGGCGCACTGGGCGCCGGGAATGTGCCCGGCGACTGGATCTATGGGCTCGACTTCGCCACGGAAGCGCGGCTGCGCGCGAGCGTCGAGCAGTGCCAGGCCGGGTTGGCCCAGTTGGGCCTGGAGGGTGGCGGCGTCGATCAGCAGCGAGGCATCGGGCTGGCCCTGGAAATCGCCGGGTCGAAGACTGCTTTCGCCATTGGTCAGTGCCAGCCCCGCAGCCTTCCAGGCCGCCAGGCCGCCGTCGAGGAGGTAGACCCCGTCGCGCTTGCCCAGCCAATGCAACAGCCACCAGGCGCGGGCGGCGAACGCGCCGGGGCCGTCGTCGTAGAGCACTACCTGGCTGTCCTGGCGCAGGCCCCAGGCCCGTAGTTTGAGCAGCAGTTCGGCGGGATCCGGCAGCGGATGGCGGCCGGTCACGCCCTTGCGCACGGGAGCGGAAAGATCCCGTTCGAGATCGGCGAAATGCGCGCCGGGAATGTGGTTTTCCTGATAGACGCGGGCGCCGTAGGCCGGGTCTTCGAGGGCGAAACGGCAGTCGAGGACCAGCAGGTCGGGTTCGCTGAGGCGGGCGGCCAGTTGTTGCGCGGTCAGCAGTTGGGCAGACGACATCGCGGACTCCTTGGGTCGGGAAGCAAAGCCGGTGGCGGATGGGTGGATCATGCCCCTTGGACCGCGTCGCGTCATCCCGGCGTCGCGCGGCGCGGCGGAGAAATGGCGAAAGGAAAGGGCCGGCTCCAGGCGGGGAAGATTCTTACTCGGTCATCAGCCTCGCCCGGCAGCGAGGTATTTGTCCAGACATGCAGAATCGGCACGTTCCGAGGTATCCGCTCCTGTGTTCTATCCCTCGGAACGCTTGTCCGATTGGCTTGGCCCGGCGCTTGCGCCGGGCTTTTTTTCGCCTCGTTTCTCTCAGGGGATCGCCAGGCGGCCGATCCGGTCATTTTCCAGGCTGCCGAAGTAGAGCTGGTCGCCCACCGGCTTCGCCGAGGTGATCATGCGCAGGTGGTGGCCGCTGGTGTCGTGCAGGCTGCGGACGATCCTGCCCTGTTCGTCGATGGCGATGACCAGCCCGTAGGCGGTCGGCTTGGGCAGGAACATGCGCGGCAGCTTGGCCAGCTGCGCCTTCAACCAGGGATGCCGGTGGAGGAAGTCGGCGTCGGCCTTGCGCGGGGTCGGCAGGGCCACCCAGAAGGTACCTTTGCGGTCGCCCTGGAGGTTGTCCGGCAAGCCCGGCAGGTTGTCGATGAACACCTCGTGCTGGCCGGCCTTCTCGCCTTTCAGCCAGTAGCGGGTGATGCGATAGCGGTAGGTCTCGTTGACCAGTACGAAGTCCTCGTTTGCCGAGAGTGCCACGCCATTGGCGAAGTACAGGTCCTTGAGCAGCACCTCGGTCTTGCCGGTGGACGGGTCGTAGCGCAGCAGGCGGCCGTGCGGTCGGGCCTCGAGCAGGTCGAGGATGTAGTCGGGCTGATGGAACTTGCTGGAAGCGTCGCTGAAGTAGATGCGGCCGTCGCTGGCGATGTCGAGGTCGTCGGTGAAGGCGAAGGGGACGCCGTCGGCCTCGGTGGCGAGGGTTTCCACCTTGCCCTGCGGATCGATGCGCAGCAGGCCTTTCCAGGCGTCGGCGAGGATCAGGTTGCCGGCGGCATCGAAGTCCATGCCCAGCGGGCGGCCGCCGGTGTCGACGAAGGTCTCGACCTTGCCGCTGGCATCCAGGCGTACCACGCGGCCGTCGGCGAGACCGGCATAGACGCGGCCCTGGCTGTCCACGGCGGTGTCCTCGGGGCCGTGCAGTTGGCCCTGGCCAAGCAGCTCGGCCTTCATCAGGGTGTCGTTGGGTTCGAGGACCCCGGTCATCTGCGGAGCGGCCGGGGCATCCCAGGCGAGCGGGTCGATCGGGCTGGTCTTCAGGGCCAGGTAAAGAGCCGCGCCAGCCAGCAGGAGGACGATTATTCCGCTGAGCTTCTTCATGCAGTTCCCTTGTTCGGATTGTCGGACAAGGGGCGGAGTATGGACATTCGCTACGTTCATCGGCAAGCGCGGTGCCGAGCGGAATGCTCGCAGGGCGCGAGGCTCTATATAATGCGCCGCACTTGACCAAGGAGATGTTCGTGACCGCGCCCGAAATCCAGTGGATCCGCGATGATGCCAGCCTGGCGCAGCAATGCCGGGAATGGCGCACACAGCCGTACCTCGCGCTCGATACCGAGTTCATGCGCGTCGATACCTTCTATCCCGCGGCCGGTCTGGTGCAGGTGGGCGATGGCCGGCAGGAGTGGCTGATCGATCCGCTGCTGATCCAGGACTGGAGTCCCTTCGCCGAACTGCTCGAAGACGAGCGGGTGGTGAAGGTGCTGCACGCCTGTAGCGAAGACCTTGAGGTGTTCCTGCGCCTCACCGGCAGCCTGCCGGTGCCGCTGTTCGATACGCAGTTGGCCGCCGCCTATCTCGGCATGGCCCATTCGATGGGCTATTCGAAGCTGGTGAAGGAGGTGCTGGACATCGACCTGCCCAAGGACGAGACCCGTTCCGACTGGTTGCAACGGCCGCTCACCGAGATGCAGATGCGCTACGCCGCCGACGACGTCCAGCACCTCGCCCAGGTCTACCTGGCCCTGGATGCGCGGCTGAGCGAGGAGAAACGCGCCTGGCTGCTGGAGGACGGCGCCGAACTGGTCGCCAACCTCTGCCGCGAGAGCGATCCGCGCGAGGCCTACCGCGAGGTCAAGCTGGGTTGGCGGCTGCGTCCGCAGCAACTGGCGGTGCTCCGCGAACTCTGCGCCTGGCGCGAGGAGCAGGCACGCCTGCGCAACCGGCCGCGCAACCACGTGCTGCGCGAACGCACCCTGTGGCCGCTGGCGCGCCTGCTGCCGAAGAACAAGACCGACCTGGCGGCGATCGAGGACATGCATCCGCGCACCGTGCGCCAGGACGGCGACTTCCTCATCGAACTGATCGCCCAGGCTGCGCGCCTGCCGCAGAGCGAATGGCCCGAGGCGCTGCCCGAGCCGCTGCCGCCGGAGGTCACCCCGCTGCTCAAGAGCCTGCGCGCCATCGGCCAGCGCGAAGCGGAGACCCTGGGCATGGCGCCCGAGCTGATGCTGCGCAAGAAGATCCTCGAGGCACTGCTCAAGAGCGGCTATCCCGACGGTCCCTACGAACTACCCGATTCCCTCCGCGGCTGGCGCCGCGAACGCATGGGCCAGGCCCTGCTGGACGCCCTGGAGAGCGCATGAAACGAATCTGTTCCGTTTACAAGAGCCCGCGCAAGAACGAGATGTACCTCTACGTCGACAAGCGCGAGGCGTTGAGCCGCGTGCCCGAGGCCCTGCTGGTGCCGTTCGGCGCGCCGCAACATGTCTTCGACCTGCTGCTCACCCCCGAGCGCCAACTGGCCCGCGAGGATGTCGCCAAGGTCCTGGAGAACATCGAGAAGCAGGGCTTCCACCTGCAGATGCCGCCGGGCGAAGAAGAGTACATCGAGCATCTCCCGGAAGAGTTGCTGCGCATGAACGACCCGCTCTGACGCGAGCCGTACCCCGCTGGCGCCGGCTTACCGGCGCCACTTTCACGACGTGAAACCCGCTCTGTGCAAGGCTGCGCCTTCGGTGCATGATGTCCGCAAGATGTCGCACGATAGCGGAACCCCTGGCAGCGACCGTGGTCTACCAGCGCCAATCCTGCTGCTCTCGAGGGCTTCCCTCCAGGAGCCGTGATGCATGAAAGAACAATATTCTCCGGCCTGATCGCCAGCCCTTGTCCGGCTTGGCAGTGTGACCCATGCGCTTGCTGATTCTCGAACGTGACCACGCTCTCTATGCCGCGCTGCTGATGGCGGCCGACCCCAGCCTGAAGGTGGTGGCGGGGGACGACCCCCTGCAACTCATCGACGCCGCCAGCGAGTGCTCGATCTGGCTCGGCCAGCCCGACCTGGTGGCGCAGATGCTGCGCCAGGGCGTGCATCCGGTCTGGGTGCAGTCGACCTGGGCGGGCATCACGCCACTGCTGGCCGCCGACCTGCCGAAGGATTACAGCCTGACACGCGCGGTAGGCATCTTCGGCCAGGTGATGAGCGAATACCTGCTGACCTACATGCTCGCCCACGAGCGCCAGTTCCTCGGCCGGCTGGCCAGCCAGGTCGGTTCGCAATGGGATAGCCGCACGCCTGGCGGGTTGCGTGGCCGGCAGGCGGTGATCGTGGGTACCGGGGAGATCGGCCAGGCGGTGGCGCATACCCTGTCCGGCTTCGGCATGGACCTGACCGGGGTGGCGAAGAATCCGCGTTCGCTGGTGCCGTTCAACCGCATGGGCTCGCTCGACGACCTCGGTCGCCTGGTGGAGACGGCCGACTACCTGATCAACCTGCTGCCCGACACCCCCGATACCCACGACATCTACGACCGTGCGCTGTTCGCCCGGCTCAAATCCACGGCGCTGTTCATCAACGCCGGGCGTGGCGTCGCGGTGGTGGACGCCGACCTGGTGGCAGCACTGGAGAACAACCAGCTGGCCGGCGCGGTGATCGACGTCTGCCGCGAAGAGCCGCTGCCGGCCAATCACCTGTTCTGGCATACCCCGCGCCTCTTGCTGACCGGCCACACCGCCGCGCCGACCCTGCCGGGGGCGATGGTCGAACTGTTCCGCGACAACCTCGCGCGCTTCTGGGCGGGCACCGCCATGCGTGGCGAGGTGGACTTCGCTCGCGGCTACTGAGCCGCGTTCCCTCAGGCGGCGAGCGGGAGCAGCGGATTCACCTCGACGGTGATGTGCACCAGTTCCTCATGCTCGGCCAGGCGGCGCTTGAAGTAGTCGGCGCTGCCTTCCTCGGTGGTCAGCAGACTCAGCAGGCAGGCGTACCTGCCCTGGCCGACCTGCCATAGGTGCAGGTCGAGCAGTTCCGCCGGCAGCGGGCTGCTGGCGATCGCCGCGCGGATTTCCGCAGCCACCGGCGCGTCCATCTGCGCATCCAGCAATACCCGGCTGCTCTGCCGGATCAGGCCGCATGCCCAGACACTGACCAGTACCGCGCCGACGATACCCATCAGCGGGTCCAGCCAGGCCGCGTTCCACAGCAGGCCGCCGGCCAGCGCGACGATCGCCAGCAGCGAGGTGGCGGCATCCGCCAGCACGTGCAGGTAGGCGGCGCGCAGATTCAGGTCGTGTCCGTGGGCATGATGGTCGTGGTCGTGGTCGTGGTCGTGGTGCGAGTGGCCGTGCCCGTGGTGGGCATGGCCGTCGCGCAGCAGCCAGGCGCAGGCGAGGTTGACCAGCAGGCCGAGCGCGGCGACCAGCATCGCCTGCTGGTAGTGGATCGGGCTGGGGTCGAGCAGGCGTTCGACCGACTGATAGAGCATCAGCCCGGCCACCAGCAGAAGCAGCAGGGCGCTGGTGTAGCTGCCGAGCACCTCGATCTTCCAGGTACCGAAGCTGAAGCGCGGGTCGTTGGCATAGCGCCGTGCGGCGCCGTAGGCGAGTATCGCAAGACCCAGGGCCAGGGCATGGGAACTCATGTGCCAGCCGTCGGCAAGCAGGGCCATGGAGTTGAACAGCCAGCCGCCGGCGATTTCCGCGACCATCATGCAGGCGGTGAGCAATACCGCCCAGCGCGTGTTGCGCTCGGCCAGCGGGTTGCCCTGGTCGAACCGATGGGAGTGGCGCAGGGGCCGGGTAGTCGGGGTGCCGGGCATTGGCTACTGTCCTGTCGAGACGTCGAAAATATACTATACCCCAGTATATTACCTTGAGGAGAGAGCGGTGGCCCATACCATCCATGGGAAGAAGAAGCTCCTGGCGCGGGTGCGCCGCATCGCCGGGCAGACCCGGGCGCTGGAGCAGGCGCTGGAAGAGGGCAGCGAATGCGCGGCAGTGCTGCAGCAGATCGCGGCGATCCGCGGTGCGGTGAACGGCCTGATGAACGAAGTGCTGGAGGGGCACATCCGCGAACACCTCGGCACCGAGCAGGCGAGCGCGGAGCAGCGTCGCGAAGACCTGGAGCTGGTGGTGACCGCGCTGCGCTCCTACCTGAAGTAGTCATGTGCCGGCCGGTGCTTGGCCTGGAAGGGGCGGGGGACTAGACTATCGCGCCTTTTCACCAGCCCCCGATGCCATGGCCGCCAAAGTCGAACCCTTCTGGAAACGCAAGACCCTCGCCCAACTCGACCAGGACGAGTGGGAGTCGCTGTGCGACGGTTGCGGCCTGTGCTGCCTGCAGAAGCTCGAGGACGAGGACGACGGCAGCGTCTACTACACGCGTATCGCCTGCAAGCTGCTCGACCTGCAAAGCTGCCGCTGCACCAACTACGCCGAGCGCATCCGTTTCGTCCCCGACTGCATCCAGCTCACCCCGGCGCAGGCCGACGAGTTCCAGTGGTTGCCGCCGACCTGCGGCTATCGCCTGGTTGCCGAAGGCAAGGACCTGCCGCTCTGGCACCACCTGGTCTGCGGCGACCCGGAGCGGGTCCACAAGGAACGCATTTCCCAGTCCGGGCGCATGCTCAGCGAGACCCAGGTGGCCGAGGACGACTGGGAGGACTACCTGATCTTCCGCGCCGGCTGAGCTCGCGTCCGTCGCACTTCCTTACCTTGTGAAATGATATGTATTATCATTCGCATATTTGCGAAGGGACTTCCGTATCCGACGGAAGCGGGGAGGCGAGGTGTTGCAGCGGGTCAACGGCGCGGGGGGCGCCGCCGGAGGATGCACGGATGGATGAGCGCTTCCGTGGTTCCGTCTCGCATGCCTATCAGGCGTTCCATGGCGAGTTGCTGCGCTTCCTGCGCAAGCACCTGGGCAGTTCGGCGGACGCCGCCGACCTCGCCCAGGATACTTTCGCCCAGTGGCTGAAATGGCCGGGCCGGCAATCGGTCGAGCAGCCGCGCGCATTTCTTTTCCAGATCGCCCGCAACTTGTTGCGCGACCATTGGCGCCGGCAGCAGAGCCGCGGCCAGGATCTCGACCGGCCGGCGGCGAACGACGAACCCGCCGCGCTGGAAGGCGAGGCGGCCGGGCCGGGCGAGCGTTTCGAACAGCAGCAGCGCCTCAGCCACCTGGCGGCCGCGCTGGCCGAGCTGCCGCCGCGGCGGCGCGAAGCGTTCGTCCTGCACAAGTTCGACGGCCTGTCCCAGGTCGAAGTGGCCGAGCGCATGGGAATCTCCCTGAGCATGGTGGAAAAGCACATCGCCAGCGCCTTGCTGCACTGCAAGCGGCGGCTTGGCCAGGGAGGCGAAGGATGAAGCCGCTGGAACGACTGGAACCGCTGTTCGCCGACGAAACCGAAGAGGACATCGATCACCGCGCCGCCTACTGGTTCAGCCGGCGTCGTTCCGGGCATTTCAGCGCTGCCTGCCGGGCCGAGCTGGAGGATTGGCTATGCGCCGATCCGCGCCATCGCGAAGCGCTCGAGGGCATGGAGCGGCTCTGGCGCGAATTCGACGGCCTGCCGCGCCCGGCGCTGGACGATATTCCCGAACCGGTGCCGGCCTGGCGCCTGCCCCGGGCGCTGGCGGCGGCGTTCTTCGTGTTCTGCGCGCTGCTCGTCGCCACCCTGTTCTGGCGCGACCAGTCGCTCGGGCCGAACCTCGCCTACGGCACGGCGCCTGGCGAGCAGCGCGAGGTGGTCCTGGCGGACGGCTCGAAGCTGTTCCTCGACGTCGATACCCAAGTGCAGGTGCGTTACGCCGAGCGCACCCGCGACGTGCTGTTGAAGAAAGGCGAGGTGTTCTTCGTGGTCAGCCACGATCCGGCCCGGCCGTTCCGGGTCGGCAGCGGCGACAGCCGGGTCACCGTACTCGGTACCCAGTTCAGCGTCCGGCGCAACGCGCAGGCCCTCGCCGTGGCGGTGAAACAGGGGCGCGTGGCGTTGCAGCCGTCCCTGGAGAAGGATGCCGAACATGTGCTGCTGGCTGGCGACAGCGCGCGCCTGGACCTCGCCGACCAGCGCCTGGAACTCGGCCATGTGGCGCCGGAGCAGGTCGCCAGTTGGCGCGATGGGCAACTGGTGTTCCGCGACAAGCCGCTGGGCGAACTGGTGGAGGAACTGTCGCGCTATCGTGCCGCGCCGATCCGCCTGGGAGATCCCCGGCTTGCCGACAAGCGGGTCTCCGGTACGGTGCGGATCGCCCGCCCCGACGATTTTCTCCTCGCTCTGCCGGCGCTATTGCCGGTGCGGGTACAGCCGCAGGCTGGCGGTGAGGTGCTGATCCTGGCGCGCTGAGGCGCGTCGTCAGCATTAATGAAAATATTTTTCATTCGCATATGTGGGTTTTTCTCCCTGCTGCGTCTTCTCTGCTGTCCGTCGCCGCTGCCGGCGACATCCAGCAGTCACTTGGGGAGAGTTCCAGCATGACCTTGCCTTTCACCCGCGCCGCCTGGCGCCCGCTGTGTTCCGCCGCCGTGCTCGGCGCCGCGTTGTGGGCCGCCGGCGCCAGCGCTGCCGAACGACGCTTCGACCTGCCGGCGCAGCCGCTGGCCGCCTCGCTGTCGCGCCTGGCGCAGCAGGCGCAGGTCCAGGTGCTGTTCGACGAGTCGCTCCTGCGGGGCCTGCGCGCTCCGGCGCTGAGCGGCAGCTACGGGGTGCGCGAGGCGCTGGAGCGGTTGCTGGTCGGTTCCGAGCTGGAGCTGGTGGAGGCGGGCGGCGGCTACGTGGTGCGCCAGCGCCAGGTCGACGCCTACAGCGACAACGCACTGCAACTGGACGCGCAGACCATCGTCGGCAACGGTCGCGAAGTGGACGCCAGCAACGTCGGCCGTTCGACCCTGACCCGGCGGGATATCGAACGCCAGCAGGCGGACAACATCCCCAGCCTGCTGCAGACCCTGCCCGGAGTGACCATGGGCGGCTCGCCCAAGCCGGGCGGACAGACCACCAACATCTGGGGCCTGGGTGACGCCGAGGACGTGCCCTATACCCTGGACGGCGCGCAGAAGAGCGGCTTCGAGCGTTACCAGCAAGGCACCGTGTTCATCGAACCGGAAATGATCAAGCGCATCGAGGTGGAGAAGGGGCCGCACTCGGTGTTCACCGGCAATGGCGGCTTCGGCGGCACCGTGCACATGGAGACCAAGGACGCGCCGGACCTGCTGCGCGAAGGCCGCGACGTCGGCGCCATGCTCAAGTACGGCTATCACTCCAACGACCAGCAGAAGATCTACTCCGGCGCCGTGTTCGGTCGCAGCGAAGACCGCCGCGTCGATGCCCTGCTCTACCTCAACGGCCGCGACGGCCGCGACATGAAGCTGGCCGACAACCTGCCGCTGTCGCCCACCGACTACCCGATCAACCCCAAGCGCCTGCCCAACAGCGCCCAGGACGAGAAGACCGGCCTGTTCAAGCTCAACCTGCACCCCACCGAGGAGCACGACCTGGGCTTCACCTACCTGCGCTCGAAAAGCTCGCGCTGGACGCCGTTCTCCGCCAGCAGCTACCCGACCCCGCCGAGCCAGTGGACCATCGACCGTTACGGCTACGAGCTGGGCCTGACCCGCCTGCTGGCCCACCGCGATACCACCGACACCACCTGGACCGGCAAGTACAACTACCATCCGCTGGACAACCCCTGGATCGACCTGCAACTGAGCTATTCCGACGCCCGCACCGAGCAACTCGACCGTCGCGAGGACACCGCCTTCTACCAGCTCGCCACCGGCGGCAAGCGGATGCGTACCGAGTACCAGGACAAGGTCCTGGAACTGCGCAACACCAGCCGTTTCGATACCGGAGCGCTACAGCACGAGCTGACCCTGGGCGCGGCGCTGCACAAGCACAAGCGCGACATCCTCATGCACATGCCGGGCAAGACCTATGAGACCCCGCGCTACAACTACGGCTGGCTGCAACCGGCATTCATGCCGGCCGGCAAGCAGGACACGCAGAGCTTCTACATCCAGGACGCGATCACCTACGGCAGCCTGACCGTCACTCCATCGATGCGCTTCGACAGCGTGCGCAACGACGGCCAGGCCAACCTGGCGCCGATCTACGACAATCCCAAGCTCGGCCATGACTATCGCGCCCAGACCTACTCCGGCTGGTCGCCGCGGCTGTCGGTGTTCTGGACCGCGACGCCGAACCTGGCGTTCTTCGCCGACTACACCGAGACTTGGCGAGCGCCGGTGATCGACGAACAGTACGAAGTGCAGAACAGTTCGACCATCGGCGGCAGCAGCCGCGACCTGGACGCCGAGCGCATCCATGCGATCCGTGGCGGCAGCGTGATCAACCTGCCGGACCTGCTGGTCGCCGGCGACAGCCTGCAGATCCGCACCACGTTGTTCCAGAACCGCATCAAGGACGAGATATTCCGCACCCGCAGCGTCGGCTGCCGCCAGCAGTCGATCGACAACGGTAGTATCGGCGGTAGCTGCGGCGACATGCTGCCGCTGAGCAACTACCGCAACCTGCCGGGCCTGACCATCAAGGGCTTCGAAATCGAGAGCTTCTACGACAGCCAGCGGCTGTTCGGCAGCCTGTCCTACTCGTGGATGACCGGCAAGCACGATGGTGCCTACAGCAATCCCTGGGGACCGAACGTGTGGGCGCGCGACATCCCGCCGCCGAAGTGGGTGGCCATGCTCGGCCTGAAGGTTCCGGAATGGGACGCCAAGCTCGGCTGGCAGGGCGAGTTCGTGCGCAAGACCGACCGCCTGCCCAGCGATCGCTACAGCGGCGGGATGGGTACCGGTTCCGGCGATATCTACTGGGATCACGCGGCCAACGACAGCTACGACACCCATCGGCTGTTCGCCGAGTGGGTCCCGGCCAAGCTGGGCCTGAAGGACACCCGCATCGACTTCACCGTGGACAACCTGTTCAACCGCTCCTATCGCCAGCCGCTGGGCGGCGACCTGGTCTACAGCCAGGGACGCAACGCCAAGATCAGCGTCACCCAGTTCTTCTGAGGGGCGTCAGCGCACCGAACCGATGCGCCGGGTGTCCTCGGCATACCAGACGACGAACACCCGGCCGACCAGGTCGGCGCGCGGTACGTAGCCCCAGTAGCGGCTGTCGTTGGAGTTGTCGCGGTTGTCGCCGAGCATGAAGTAGTGGCCGGCGGGGACGGTCCGCTCGGCCATGCGCAGGGAGTCCGGCTGGCGCAGCGCCTGCTGCGCCAGGTAGGGCTCGGTCACCTGGTGGTCATTGACGTAGAGCCGGCCGCCATCGATCCGCACGCGATCGCCGGGTATCCCGGCGATGCGCTTCACATAGGCGATGCTGCGCTGCGGCGGGAAGCGGAACACCACCAGGTCGCCGACCTGCGGTTCGGCGAAGGCGTAGCGCGCGGCGTTGGCGAGGATGAAGTCGCCCTGTTGCAAGGTCGGTTCCATCGAGCGCGAAGGGATCTTGTACAGCGCCACGCCGAGGAGCCGCGCGCGCGGGTCGAGACTGGCGGTGCCGAACGGATTCGCCAGGTAGACGGCCAGCATGATCGCGGCGAGCAGGCCCATGGCGGGCCAGAAGCGTCGTTTCACGAAGGTTCCCTTTTTCGTGGCGGAAGGCCGGCGTCGCCGGCCCCCGCGGTCGTCATACCAGGCCGAGGACCTTGAGCAGGAAGGCGTATTCCAGCGCCACGTCCTTCAGCCCCTGGTAGCGGCCGCTCATGCCGCCGTGGCCGGCGCCGAGGTCGGTCTTGAGCAACAGCAGGTTGGCGTCGGTCCTGGTCGCCCGCAGTTTCGCCACCCACTTGGCGGCTTCCCAGTACTGCACGCGGCTGTCGTTGTAGCCGGCGACCACCAGCAGGTGCGGGTAGTCCTGGGCCCTGACGTTCTCGTAGGGCGCGTAGGCGGCGATCCGCGCATGCACCTCGGGCTCCTGCGGGTTGCCCCACTCGTCGTATTCGGTGACGGTCAGCGGCAGGTCCGGATTGAGCATGCTGTTCAGCACGTCGACGAACGGCACCTCGGCGATCGCCGCGCCGAACAGTTGCGGGCGCTGGTTGAGCACCGCGCCGATCAACAGCCCGCCGGCGCTGCCGCCGCTGATGGCGAGGCCCTCGGGACGGCAGTAGCCCTCGGCGAGCAGGTGCTCGGCGCAGGCGATGAAGTCGTCGAAGCTGTTCTGCTTGTGTTCCAGCTTGCCGGCCCGGTACCAGGCTTCGCCCAGTTCGCCGCCGCCACGGACATGGGCGATGGCGAAGACGAAGCCGCGTTCGAGCAGGCTCAGGCGGGCGTGGGAGAACCAGGGATCGAGGCTATGCCCGTAGGCGCCGTAGCCATAGAGATAGAGCGGCGCGGGGCGCCCGGCGGCGATGCTGTCGAGGACTTCCTTGCGCGCCACCAGGCTGACCGGCACCTGCGTGCCGTCGCCGCTGCTGGCCCAGATGCGCCGGCTGGCGTAGGCGTCGGCGTCGAAGGGGCCTTCCACCGGGGTCTGCTTGAGGACGGTCTGCGTGCCATCGGCGAGGTTCAGCTGGCGTACCTGCGCCGGACGGTTCAGGGCCTCGTAGCGCAGTCGCACGCAGGGGCTGTCGAATTCCAGGCTGTCCTGCACGTAGAGGCTGTAGGCGGCGTCCGGCAACTGCACGCGGTAGGCCGGCAGGCCCTGCGGTTGCACCTCGATCACCGGCAGGCCGCCGTCGCGCAGGCCGAGGATCACCGCCTCGGCGTTCAGGCTGACATCTTCCAGGGTCCGCTGCGGGTCGTGGGCCACGCGCAGTTGCCAGTGCTCGCGAGTCGGCCGCGACTCCTCGGCCTGGTAGAGGGCGAAGTTGATCCCCGCCTGGTTGCTGCGGATCAGCCACAGGCCCCGGCCGTCGAGGCGACCGTGGTCGGGGTAGTACTCGTGGCCTTCTTCGCGCGGCGCCAGGCAACGGAACGGTCCCTGCGGCTGGTCGGCGTCGAGCACCCAGGCCTCGCTGGTGGTCTTGCTGTTGAGCAGGAGGATCAGCTGGCGTTCCGAGCTGGAGCGGTAGCAGTGCAGGAAGAAGCGCCCGTCGCCTTCCTCGAACACCAGCTCGGCGCCGGCCTCGCCCAGGCGGTGGCGATAGAGCTTGTGCGGGCGGTGGGTGTCGTCCAGCTCGCCGAAGAACAGCGTGCGGTTGTCGTTGGCCCAGGTCAGGCTGCCGTCGCAGTCGTCGAAGGGCAGGGCCTGCACCGCGCCGCTGGCGAGATCCTTGACGAACAGGCGGTAGATCTCGTCGCCGCTGGTGTCCAGGCTGTAGGCCAGCAGACTCTGGTCGGGGCTGATGCTGAAGGCGCCGAGGGAGAGGAAGCCGCCGTCGGCCAACTGGTTGGGATCGAGCAACAGTTGCTCGGCGCCTTCGTCGACCGCCAGGCTGCCGTCCGCCGGACGTGGGCAGCGGTAGTGGCGCGGGTATTCAGCGCCGGCGGTGGTGCGCTGGTAGTACAGCCACGGACCCCAGGGACTGGGCAACGACAGGTCGGTCTCGCGGATGCGTCCCCTGATCTCCTCGAACAGGGTCTCGCGCAACCCGGCCTGGTCGGCCAGTTCGCTATCCAGGTAGGCGTTCTCGGCCTTCAGGTAGTCGAGCACCTCCGGGGCGTCGCGCTCCTCCAGCCAGGCGTAGGGGTCGCGTCCGGCGTCGCGGCGGGCGATGGGGGGCTGCGGATGGGGCATCGGGAATCCTCGTCGGTCCGGCCATGCGCGAGGCCGGGAAATCTGAATAAAACTGGCGGCGCGGCGCCCGTCATCGGTGGGTAGGCGCGTCGGCATGCAAAAGCGGCTATCATAAGCCCCCCATCACCGCTATCGCCACGCACGCCGCATGAATGAACAAGACTATCTGATCGCCTGGGGCGCCTACGCCATCGCCGGACTCGGCCTGATGCTGGTGTTCTGGCTGATGACCGGCTGGATGTGGCGCTGGCTGCGCGAACCCCTGCGGCTGATCGTCTTCATCCTGCTGTTCACGCCGACTCCGGTGGACCCGCAGAACGACCTCTACGCCCCGGCCATCGCGATCACCGCGCTGGACGTCGTGTTCAAGGTCGGCAACAACGCCTGGCGCGCGGTCTCCGACCTGGCCCTGGTGGCGCTGCTGGGTTTCGGCCTGTACCTGCTGATCGCCGCCATCCGCTGGCCGCTGGAGCGGGCCTGGAAGAATCGCCGGCATCCGTCGCAGGATGCCGAGGACGAGCCGACCCTGCGGCAGATGATGCAGCCCGAGTTGATGCCGGACGTCGACACCCGCACCGACGAGCACGGCGACCGGCGCATGCGCATCGAGCCGCGCCTGTAGCCTTTCGCGACGAAATCCATTCTTGCACTACGCCCGGCAGGCGTTCAGCATGAGGCGAGGCCTATGTCGGGATTTCCCATGGATTGCGTGTTCTGCGCCATAGCGGGTGGCCGCGAGCCGGCGCACAGACTCTTCGAGGACGAGCATTTCATCGTCCTGCTGGACATCTTTCCGCTGCGACCGGCGCACGTGCTGATCGTAGCCCGCGAGCACGCCCCGCACCTGAGCGATCTTTCCGCCGCCGCCCGCGACGCCCTCCCGGCGCTCGCCGAGCGTACCGGTCGCGCGTTGCGCCGGGCCGGTTTCGGCGTGGAAGGCATCAACCTGTTGCTCAACGATGGCGTGGCGGCCAACCAGCACGTGGCGCACCTGCATCTGCATCTGATTCCCCGGCGTCGCGGCGACCTGCCGCGACTGCTCTGGCGCGCCCTGACCCGTTTCCTGCCGATCGGTCGCGCGAGCCTGCAGGCGCGTCTGCAGCGGGAAGGAGAACTACTACGTACAGCCTTGCTCAGGGAGGTTTGAGCCATGTGTGAACTATTGGGCATGAGCGCCAACGTCCCGACGGACATCGTCTTCAGCTTCACCGGACTGATGCAGCGCGGCGGCGGCACCGGCCCGCACCGCGACGGTTGGGGCATCGCCTTCTACGAAGGACGCGGCGTGCGGCTGTTCCAGGACCCGCTGGCGAGCGTCGATTCGGAGGTGGCGCGGCTGGTGCAGCGCTTCCCGATCAAGAGCGAGACGGTCATCGGGCACATCCGCCAGGCCAACGTCGGCAAGGTCGGGCTGAGCAACACCCACCCCTTCATCCGCGAACTCGGCGGGCGCTACTGGACCTTCGCGCACAATGGCCAACTGGCCGACTTCCAGCCCAAGCCCGGCTTCTACCGCCCGGTCGGCGAGACCGACAGCGAGGCGGCCTTCTGCGACCTGCTGAACCGCGTGCGCCGGGCTTTCCCCGAGCCGGTGCCGGTGGAGGTGCTGTTGCCGGTGCTGATCTCGGCCTGTGACGAATATCGCAAGAAAGGCGTGTTCAATGCCCTGATCAGCGACGGCGACTGGCTGTTCACCTTCTGCTCCAGCAAACTCGCCTACATTACCCGCCGCGCGCCGTTCGGCCCGGCACGGTTGAAGGATGCCGACCTGACCGTGGACTTCCATGCGGAAACCACGCCGGACGACGTGGTCACGGTGATCGCCACCGAGCCGCTCACCGACAACGAGAACTGGACCTTGCAGCAGAGCGGCGAGTGGGTCCTCTGGTGGGGCGGCGAGGTGTTGGCCAAGGGGCGGGTCTGAATCGCCGCCGTGGACGAGGAGAGCGCATGTTCCGCAGTTACCTGAGACTGGTGCTGTTCACCCTGGGCCTGCTGCTCGGGGTGCAGGTGCCCGGCTTCATCGACGACTACGCCAAACGCGTCGACGCCCATCGCCTGGAGGCCGCGCAGAACATCCAGGGCTTCCAGCAGACCGCCGGGCAGTTCTTCAACGGCAGCCTGGAGGAACTGGTCAGGCATTACCGCAGCAACAGCGATCCGGTGTTCCAGCGCGACGGCGAGAACCTCGACCGCCTGATGCGCCGCGCGCGCATGCTCGACGCCGAGTGGCAGGCCATGCAGGGGCCCTGGTACGCCCGCGCCTGGCACATGCTGCGCGCACCGAACCATGAGTTGCTGATGGAAACCTATGCCAGCTACAGCTACCAGGTCCTGCTCAAGCCCGAGGTGATCGCCTGGGGCCTGGGCTGCGCCTTGCTGGTCGCCTGGATCGCCGAGCTGATCGTGTATTCGCTGGCCTCGCTGTTCGGCTTCGGCGAAGACCGCCGCACCCGCGAGCGTCACTGGAGCTGACGGCGCGACTCAGGCCGCCGCCAGTTCCAGGAACGCCCTGATCACCCGCAGGCCGCGGCGCTTCTCCAGGCAGCCGATCAGGTGGCAGTTGGTCAGCTCGGGACCGACCAGCGGCACCGCGCGAACCCGCGGATCGTTGCCGACCTCCAGGGAAGACACCACGCCGACGCCCAGTTCGGCGGCCACCGCTTCGGTCACCGCTTCCCGGCTGTCCAGCTCCAGCAGCACCCGCGGCTGCACGCCCTGGCTGGCGCAGGCGCGGTCGAAGGTGCGGCGGGTGATCGAGCCGGGTTCGCGCAGCACCATGATCTGCTGGTCGAGTTCTTCCAGCGGTACGCCTTCGCTGCGTTCGCACCAGGGATGCTGGCGAGGCAGCAGGGCGCAGATGCGCGAATTCACCAACTCCTCCAGGAACAGCCCGGGACGCGCCTCGACCTCGGTCAGCACGGCGACGTCGACGTGTTCGCTGAGCAGCGCCGCGAGGGTTTCCTGGGCGTTGCCCAGGCGCAGGTTGACGGTGATTCCCGGATAGCTCGCGCGCAGCCGGGCGAGCATTGGCATCACCAGGTGCGGGCCGTCGGCGGCGACCTCGAGGCGGCCGGAGACCAATTGTCGATTGGCGTCGAGCAGGGCCTCGGCTTCTTCCTCCAGGGCGAACAGGGTGCGTGTGATCGCCACCAGGCGCGAGCCTTCCTCGGTCAGTTCGATGCGCCGGGCGGTGCGTCGGAACAGGGTGACCTGGTAGTGCTCCTCGAGTGCCTTGACGTGTCCGGTCACCGCCGGCTGGCTGATGCACAGGCGCTCGGCGGCGCGGGTGAAACTGCCTTCGCGGGCGACGGCGTCGAAGGCGCGGAGCTGGAAGAGATTCATGGTATCGGCCTGGCTTATGGCTGGCATCGGAACAAACAATTTGAACGATAGTAGCGCGGCGCTCACCTTATGTCTCCAGGCTTCCCCGGAACGCCGGCGCGGAACGACCGCCCGGGCCGCGAAGCCCGATCCGGTTTCTTTCGCCGATTCCCGCAGAGGAAATGAGCATGAGCACTGCCGAACGCGCACCCATCCTGCTGACCCCCGGTCCGCTGACCACCTCCTACCGTACCCGTCGGGCGATGATGGTCGACTGGGGCTCCTGGGACAGCGATTTCAACGAACTCACCGCCAGCGTCTGCCAGCGCCTGCTGAAGATCGTCGGCGGCGAAGGCAGCCACACCTGCGTACCGTTGCAGGGCAGCGGCACCTTCGCCGTGGAAGCGGCGATCGGCACCCTGGTGCCGCGCGACGGCAAGGTCCTGGTGTTGATCAACGGTGCCTACGGCAAGCGCCTGGCGAAGATCTGCGAGGTCCTGCAACGGCCCTTCAGCACCTTCGAGACCGAAGAGAACGTGCCGACCACCGCCGCTGACGTCGAGCGCCTGCTGGCCGCCGATCCGGCGATCAGCCATGTGGCGCTGATCCACTGCGAGACCAGCACCGGCATCCTCAATCCGCTCGAGGCCATCGCCAAGGTCGTCGAGCGTCACGGCAAGCGCCTGATCGTCGATGCCATGAGCTCCTTCGGGGCGATCGGGATCGATGCCCGGAAAGTTCCGTTCGATGCCTTGATCGCCGCCTCCGGCAAGTGCCTGGAGGGCGTCCCCGGGATGGGCTTCGTCTTCGCCCGCAGCGCCGCCCTGGAAGCCAGCGCCGGCAACTGCCACTCCCTGGCCATGGACCTGCAGGACCAGCACGCCTACATGCGCAAGACCGGGCAGTGGCGCTTCACCCCGCCGACCCATGTGGTCGCCGCCCTGCACGAAGCGCTCAGCCAGTACGAAGAGGAGGGCGGCCTGCCGGCGCGCCAGCGGCGCTACGCGAGCAATTGCGAAACGCTGCTCGGCGAGATGGCCCGGCTCGGTTTCCGCAGCTTCCTGCCGGCGGAAATCCAGGCGCCGATCATCGTTACCTTCCACGCGCCGCGCGATCCGCGCTACCGCTTCGCCGACTTCTACCAACGCGTGCGGGAGAAGGGCTTCATCCTCTATCCGGGCAAGTTGACCCAGGTGGAAACCTTCCGCGTCGGCTGCATCGGCCACGTCGACGCCGCGGAGATGCGGCAGGCGGTCGCCGCCATCGGCGAGGCGCTGCGCGAACTGGAAGTCCTCGAGATCTGAACTGAACGACAACGAGCAGAAAAGGGTTCACGACAATGAATTACAACCAGCCAGCCACCCTCCAGGCCGCCATCCTCGACTGGGCGGGAACCGTGGTCGATTTCGGCTCCTTCGCGCCGACCCAGATCTTCGTCGAGGCCTTCGCCGAATTCGGCGTCCAGGTCAGCCTGGAGGAAGCGCGCGGTCCGATGGGAATGGGCAAGTGGGACCACATCCGCACCCTCTGCGACATCCCGGCGATCGCCGAGCGCTACCGCGCCGTCTTCGGCCGCCTGCCCAGCGACGACGATGTCACCGCCATCTACGAGCGCTTCATGCCGCTGCAGATCGAAAAGATCGCCGAACATTCGGCGCTGATCCCCGGCGCCCTGCAGGCGATCGCCGAACTCCGCGGGATGGGCCTGAAGATCGGTTCCTGTTCCGGCTACCCGGCGCTGGTGATGGAGAAGGTGGTAGCCCTGGCCGAGACCAACGGCTACGTCGCCGACCACGTGGTGGCCACCGACGAAGTGCCCAACGGCCGGCCATGGCCGGCCCAGGCGCTGGCCAACGTGATCGCCCTGGGGATCGACGATGTGGCGGCCTGCGTGAAGGTCGACGACACCTGGCCGGGTATCCTCGAAGGGCGCCGCGCCGGGATGTGGACGGTGGCGCTGACCTGCTCGGGCAATGCCCTGGGCCTCACCTACGAGCAGTACAAGGCGCTGCCGGCGGCCGAACTGGAGCGCGAGCGGACGCGTATCGAACAGATGTTCGAAGGTTCGCGTCCGCACTACCTGATCGAGACCATCGCCGAGCTGCCAGCGGTGGTCCGCGACATCAATGCGCGCCTGGCGCGCGGCGAGATGCCGCAGGGTAACTGAGCCACGTCTGTGCCGAGGCCGCCGCGGGCAACCGCGGCGGCCTCGGTTTTCTAACCGGCGTCCGGGTGCCCCAGGCGAGTCTTGAGGAAGTCGATGAACGCGCGGACCTTCGACGGCAGGTGGCGGGTCGGCGGATAAACGGCATGCACGCCCTGGAGCGGAAACCCGTGGTCCGCCAGCAGGCGTTGCAGTGCGCCGCAGCGCAAGTCGGCCTGCACCAGCCAGTCCGGCAGCACGGCGATACCCAGGCCGTCGAGGGCAAAGGCGCGCAGGGCCGCGGCGTTGTCGGCCAGCAGCATGGGATGGCGCGGTCCGCGGTAGCTGCGCAGGGCGCCGTCGGGGGCGCGTACTTGCCAGGGCAGGGAGTCCGCCAGCCGGCTGTGACCGAGATTCTGCAGGCGCTCCAGACTCTCCAGGTCGGTCGGCGGCGGTTCGCCGAGCGCCGCCAGGCAGGCCGGGCTGGCCACCGCCAGGACCTCGAAGCTGGCCAGTTGCACCGCATGGTGGGTGGAGTCCTCCAGGCGCCCCAGGCGGATCGCGACGTCGAAGCGTTCGCCAATCAGGTCGGCATGCAGCGATGAGGTCGACAATTGTACCTGCAACGCCGGGTGCAGCCGGGCGAATGCCTGCAGGGCCGGCACCAGTTGGCGCAGGCCGTATTCCTGGGTGGTGGTGACGCGCAGGCTGCCACGCAGTTCGCCATGCTCGGCGCGGGCGTCGTCGATGGCCAGGCGCGCCTCGTCGAGCACCTTCACGCAGCGCTGGTAGAAGCATTCGCCAGCATCGGTCAGGGCCATCCGCCGGGTGCTGCGGCTGAGCAGAGAAACGCCCAGCTCGGCCTCCAGCCGCTTGAGGTTGAAGCTGACTACCGCACGCGTCTGGCCGAGGGTGTCGGCGGCGGCGCTGAGGGAACCGCAGTCGACCACGGCGCGAAAGGTTTCGAAGCGGTCGAGGCTGACCATGGAAGGCGACCCTATTGTCAAATTCGATTTGACAGTCTATGCGCGATTAGCCTCTCCAGATAGCGCGAGCGCCTCGCTATGCTCCCCGGCAAACCTCCGGAGCGCCCATGAATCAACCGTCCCGCCTGGCCACTTTGTACCTGCTGGGGTTCGCCCTGGACCTGGTGAACATCTTCATCGCCAGCGTCGCCTACCCGGACATCGGGCGTTCCCTTGGCGCTTCGGTGGCGACCCTGGCGTGGATCGGCAACACCTACCTGCTCGGCTTGACCCTGGTGATTCCGTTGAGCGTCTGGCTCGCTTCGCGCCTGGGAGAACGGCGACTGATGCTGCTGGCACTGGCCGGTTTCGCCAGCGCTTCGCTGGGTTGCGGCCTGGCTGGATCGGCGGCGACGTTGATCGTCTGGCGCCTGTGCCAGGGGTTGGCCGGCGGGTTACTGATCCCCCTCGGCCAGGCCATGGCCTATCGGAATGTCCCGGCGTCGGCACGGGCCGGCCTGACCGCACGGGTGATGCTGGTGGCGCTGATCGTTCCCGCCGTGGCGCCTGCCCTCGGCGGCTGGCTGGTGGACAGCCTGTCCTGGCGTGGGATCTTCTTCGCCAGCGTGGCGCCGGCGCTGCTGGTGCTGGCCCTGGCGATGCGCTGGCTGCCCAGGCACAAGCATGCGGCGCAGCGCCTGGACCTGCGCGGCCTGCTGCTCGGCTCGGCGGCGCTGGCCACGCTGCTGGTGGCGCTCGCCTGGCTGGGATCGCCCGGCGGCGGCGGGCGTGGCCTGCTCCTGGCGCTGCTGGCCTGCGTGCTGGGCTGCTGCTACTGGCGTGACGGGCGCGCTCGTACCGACGCGCTGCTCGACCTTGGCTTGCTGGAGGCGCCATTGCTGCGTACGGCGATGCTGGTCTATCTCTGCGTGCCGGGAGCCTTCATGGGCGCCAACCTGGTCGCCATGCTCTATCTGCAAGGCCCCCTCGGCCTCAGCGCGAGCCGTGCCGGTGCGCTGATGCTGCCCTGGGCGCTGGCGGCCGGCCTGGCCATCGGCCTGACCCGGCGACGCTTCAATCGCTGGGGGCCGAAATCCTTGCTGCTGGCGGGCATGGCGATACAGGCCGGCGGCCTGCTGTGGCTGGCTCGAAGCGGGGAGGGGAGCGGCTTCTGGCAACTGGCGGGGGCCTACGCGACCATGGGATTCGGCGGCAGCCTGTGTAGCAGCGCGGCACAGGGCATGGCCTTGCTCGACGTCCCGGCGGCGCGCATGGGCCATGCCAGCGCCTTGTGGAACATCAATCGGCAACTGGCGTTCTGCCTGGGCATGGCCGTGCTCGGTGGGTTGCTCAACCTGTTGCAGGCGCGGGCCGACCCCGCGGCCTTCGTCCACTGCTTCCTGTTCGCCGCCGCTTTCACGCTATTGCCTCTGCCGTGGGTGAGGCGTATCGATTCCGCCGGGGTTCGCGCCCTGGTCCAGACCTGAAAGGAGCTACACCATGACTTGTGCCTACCGCCGGGAAATCCACCATGCCCACGTGGCGATCCGCGACTGGCTGGCCGGCGACTCACGGGCTGACGCGCTGGATGCGTTGATGGCGCGTTTCGCCGAGGACTTCTCGATGGTCACGCCGCATGGCGTGGTCCTGGACAAGACTGCTCTGGGCGAGCTGTTCCGCAGCAAGGGCGGCACCCGTCCTGGGCTGCGCATCGAGATCGACGGCGAGAGTCTGCTGGCTTCAGGCGTGGATGGCGCGACCCTAGCCTATCGGGAAATCCAGTCCGACGCGGCGGGTCGCAGCGAGCGCCTGTCCACCGTAGTCCTGCACCGTGACGACGAAGGGCGGCTGTACTGGCGCCACCTGCAGGAAACCTTCTGCGGCTGAGCCTGCCTCAGTCGCTGGCACCGAGCAGGCGCAGGAAGGCATCGGCGAGTTCGCCGGCCAGCGGCTGGGTATCCAGGCGGCCGCCGGCGATGGCGTCGTCGGCGGCGCCATGCAGCCCGGAGTAGAGCAGCAGGGCGTTCAGCCGTGGGTTGCGCAGCGGCCAGGCGCCGGCCGCCGCGCCGTTCTCCAGTAGCTCCGCCAATTGCTCCAGCACGCGGTCGCGCTCCTGGTTGCCGCGCTGGTGGTGATGGTGCTCGCTGTAGACCACATCGTGCAGCCGGTAGCCCTCCAGGTAGCCCGCCAGGCCGCTCTCGGTCCAGGCGCGCAGGCGGCCGGGATGGTCGTTCGCCGGACAGGCCTCGACGGCATTCGCGATGCGCTGCTGGAAAGCCTGGGTGAAGCGCTCGCGCAGGGCCAGGAGGATGTCGGTCTTGGCTTGGAAGTAGTGATAGAAGGTACCCTTGGCGACCCCCGCGGCAGCGACGATGTCGCTGATGGTGGTGGCGTCCACACCCTTGTCTAGGAACAGTTGCTGCGCCGCCGCCATCAGTTCCTCGAGACGAACCTCCGCAGGCTTGGTGCGCGGTTGGCGGGCAGGCTGTTCGGCGTGGCGATCGGGCATGGAGCGCGGATCCGGTGGTTGGGTTGGCGGCAGTGTAAAAGAGCGTGGAGGGGAAGACGAGGCATGACAGGAAGATGAGAATGTTTCGCGATATTTATTGACTGACCGTCGGTCAATGGATTATTCCTGGGCCAGCGCCCTCTCATCGGAGTACTCCATGAACCCTTCGCGTCGTGTCGCCCTGGTCGCCGCCATTTACCTGGGAACCTTCATCGCCTCGCTCGACATCAGCATCGTCAACCTCGCCCTGCCGACGCTGCAGTACGCCCTGGATACCGACCTGGCCGGCCTGCAGTGGGTGGTCGACGCCTATGCGCTGTGCCTGAGCGCCTTCATGCTGTCTTCCGGACCGCTGAGCGACCGCTACGGCCGCAAGCTGACCTGGCTGCTCGGGGTCGGCCTGTTCAGCTTCGGTTCGCTGCTCTGCGCGCTGGCCACCTCGCTGCCGCTGCTGCTGTTCGGACGCGCGGTCCAGGGCATCGCCGGGGCGCTGTTGATACCCGGCGCGCTGTCGATCCTTACCCAGGCTTTCCACGATCCCGGCCAGCGCGCCCAGGTGATCGGCGGCTGGACCTCCTTCAGCGCGCTGTCGCTGATCCTCGGCCCGCTGCTCGGCGGCCTGCTGGTGGAGCACGCCGGCTGGCAGAGCATCTTCCTGATCAACCTGCCGCTCGGCCTGCTGGCGCTCGCCCTGGGCCTGTGGGGCATCGAGGAAACCGCGCACCCCGAGCACGCCGCCTTCGATCCCCTGGGGCAGTTGCTCAGCGTGGTCTGGCTGGGAGCGTTGACCTACGCCCTGATCGCCGCGGGAGAGGGCGGCTGGTTGTCTCCCACGGCCTGGCCGGCGCTGCTCCTGGCCGGGGTCGGCCTGCTTGGCTTCCTCTTCGTCGAGCGGCGGACCGCCCGACCGCTGCTGCCCCTGGGGTTGTTCCGCCAGGCCGGGTTCGCCGTCTGCAACCTGGCCTCGTTCGTCCTCGGTTTTTCCGGCTACGCCAGCCTGTTCTTCCTCTCCCTGTTCTTCCAGCAGGTGCAGGGTGCCTCGGCGCAGCAGGCCGGCTTCTACCTGGCGCCGCAGTTCCTCGCCATGGGCGCACTGTCCATGCTGTTCGGCCGGTTGCAGCGGCACGTACCGCTGCGACGCCTGCTGGTGCTGGGCTACCTGGTGATCGGCCTGGCCATGCTGGCGCTGGCCGCTTGCGGTACGGGAACCGCGTATCCCTGGGTCGGCCTGTTGCTGGTGGCGCTCGGCCTGGGCATGGGCCTGGCCGTTCCCGGCACCGGTCTGGCGGTCATGGCGAGCGTGGCCCGCGAGCGTTCCGGGATGGCCTCGGCGACCATGAATACCCTGCGCCAGGCCGGCATGGCCGTCGGCATCGCGTTGCTGGGAGCGCTGCTGAGCGGGCGGGCGATCGTCGTCCTGGGCGATCGGCTGGAGGAGCTGGGGATTGCCGATGCGCAACGGCTCGCCACCCAGGCGGTCACGTCCCATCGCTTGCCTGGTTCCCTGGCGGGGCTCGACGCCGAGCTGCCGGCCGCGCTGGCCGAGGGCTTCCGTCTGGCTATGCTGGTGGCCGGAGCCAGCGCCCTGCTGGCCGCCGCGCTGCTCTGGTGCCTGCGCGTTAGCGCCGGCCCGACGGCGGATACAGTTGGCGCATCTGGACGAACGGCAGGGGTACAGTTGCAGGCCGATAGACGCTGACTCTCGGGTCACGATGCTGGCGCGGGGGCGATTTCCTTGCGCTATGCTGCTCGAAGCGAAGAATATTCGCGTATTCCAACTGTTGTGCTAGGGTATGACCTGCGACAACCTGTCGCAGGCAGGTAAAAGCCCTACTTTATCTATGTTTGAGAAAGTCTATTGCAAGATGTGTCATAGGCTCCTCAGCTGAAATGAATTGTAATAACTGACGCTCAGTTTCGGTCCAACGAGCGTCGCGCGAGTCTCTGCTCCGCATCGCGATAAATGGGTTCCTGCCTTGCCTGTTGCACAACAAATAGCCGACCGATAACTGCGACCTGATCACCCGGCGGGAAGGGCAATCCTTCTCGCCCAGGCATGCACGTGCCTTGGCCGCCCTTGGCCTCTTCCGGCACAGCTTCGAAAACGCTGTTCATCAAGGAACGACTCAGCGCGTGGAACGAGTCCGTCACCGGAATCGGGAAAGGTATCCGCTTGCCTTCTCCCGTGGCCGGGCAATGGCCGTTCCGTACCCCGGTGGCGACTGCATGTCTGGAACTGGCTGAAGCCAGCGGTCTCCGCCACAAGCCTTGCAAGGAGACATCCATGAGCGACCACTCGCTCCTTCCATCGATTAAGGCCGGAAGATGACCAAAGCAAACCCGTTTGCCGCATTGAAATGGCTTTCCCTGGCGCCCGCGCTGCTGCTCGGCGGCTGCGACATGACCCTGTTCAACCCGAAAGGGCAGGTGGGCATGGACGAGCGCACCCTGATCATTACCGCGACCCTGCTGATGCTGATCGTGGTCATCCCGGTGATCGTGATGACCCTGGCGTTCGCCTGGAAGTACCGCGCCTCGAACACCCAGGCCGAGTACAAGCCGGACTGGCACCACTCCAACCGCATCGAGGCGGTGGTCTGGCTGGTGCCCTGCGTGATCATCGCGATCCTCGGCTGGATCACCTGGGAAAGCACCCACAAGCTCGACCCGTACCGTCCGCTGGACTCCGAGGTCAAGCCGGTCACCATCCAGGCCGTTTCGCTGGACTGGAAGTGGTTGTTCATCTACCCGGAGCAGGGTATCGCCACGGTCAACGAGATCGCCTTCCCGAAAGACACCCCGGTGAATTTCCAGATCACCTCGGATTCGGTGATGAACTCGTTCTTCATCCCGCAGCTGGGCAGCCAGATCTACTCGATGGCCGGGATGATGACCAAGCTGCACCTGATCGCCAACGAAGAAGGCGTGTTCGACGGTATCTCCGCGAACTACAGCGGCGGCGGTTTCTCCGGCATGCGCTTCAAGGCCATCGCCACCTCCGAGCAGGGCTTCCAGGACTGGGTCGCCAAGGTCAAGGCGGCACCGACCAGCCTGTCGATCGGCACCTATCCGGAGCTGGTCAAGCCGAGCGAGAACGTTCCGCCGACCTACTTCTCTTCGGTCAGCCCGGAACTGTTCGGCCACATCCTCACCAAGTACGAGCACCACGGCGACGCCAAGGGTGCCGCGCACGGCGAGCACGCCGGGGCTGAGCACGAAGCCGCCATGACCGGTCACGACATGCAGGACATGGACATGCAAGCCATGCAGGGCATGAAAGACATGAAGGACATGCACATGCAACCGAGTACCCAGGAGTAAGCGCAGATGTTCGGGAAACTGACACTCTCGGCCGTGCCTTACCACGAGCCCATCGTCATGGTCACTCTGGCCGTCGTCGCCCTGCTGGGCCTCGGCGTGGTCGGTGCGATCACCTACTACCGCAAGTGGACCTACCTGTGGACCGAGTGGCTGACCTCGGTCGACCACAAGAAGATCGGCGTGATGTACATCGTCGTCGCCCTGGTCATGCTGGTCCGCGGCTTCGCCGACGCGATCATGATGCGCGGCCAGCTGGCCCTGGCCGAAGGCGCCAACCACGGCTACCTGCCGCCGGAGCACTACGACCAGATCTTCACCGCGCATGGCGTGATCATGATCATCTTCATGGCCATGCCGTTCATGACCGGCCTGATGAACCTGGCTGTGCCGCTGCAGATCGGCGCGCGTGACGTGGCGTTCCCCTTCCTCAACTCGCTGAGCTTCTGGCTGCTCGTGGTCAGCGCCATGCTGGTCAACGTGTCGCTGGGCCTGGGCGAATTCGCCCGTACCGGCTGGGTGGCCTATCCGCCGCTGTCGGAGCTGGCCTATAGCCCCGGGGTAGGGGTGGACTACTACATCTGGGCGTTACAGATATCCGGGATGGGCACGTTGCTCACGGGGATCAACTTCCTGGTCACCGTGTTCAAGATGCGCGCCCCGGGCATGAAGCTGATGCAGATGCCGATCTTCACCTGGACCTGCACCTTCGCCAACATCCTGATCGTCGCCTCGTTCCCGATCCTCACCGCTGCGCTGGGCCTGCTGTCGCTCGACCGCTACCTGGACATGCACTTCTTCACCAACGAGCTCGGCGGCAACGCCATGATGTACATCAACCTCTTCTGGGCCTGGGGCCATCCCGAGGTGTACATCCTGATCCTGCCGGCCTTCGGTATCTTCTCCGAGGTCACCGCGACCTTCGCCGGCAAGCGCATGTTCGGCTACAAGTCGATGGTCTGGGCCAGCGCCGCGATCACCTTCCTCGGCTTCACCGTGTGGCTGCACCACTTCTTCACCATGGGTTCGGGCGGTGACGTCAACGGCTTCTTCGGCGTGGCCACCATGCTGATCTCGATCCCCACCGGGGTGAAGCTGTTCAACTGGCTGTTCACCATCTACAAGGGCCGCCTGCGCTTCAGCACGCCGATCCTGTGGACCCTGGGCTTCATGGTGACCTTCACCATCGGCGGCATGACCGGCGTCCTGCTGGCCATCCCGGGCGCGGACTTCCTGCTGCACAACAGCCTGTTCCTGATCGCCCACTTCCACAACACCATCATCGGCGGCGCGGTATTCGGCTACCTGGCCGGCTTCGCCTTCTGGTTCCCGAAAGCGTTCGGCTTCACCCTCGACGAGAAGTGGGGCAAGCGTTCCTTCTGGTGCTGGCTGGTGGGCTTCTACATGGCCTTCATGCCGCTCTACATCCTCGGCTTCATGGGCATGACCCGTCGCCTGAACCACTACGACAACCCGCTGTGGAAGCCCTACCTGGTGGTCGCGTTCTTCGGCGCCGTGCTGATCTTCTGCGGCATTGCCTGCCAGTTGATCCAGCTGTTCGTCTCGGTCCGCAACCGCAAGCAACTGGCCGACGTCAATGGCGACCCGTGGGAAGGCCGCACCCTGGAATGGGCCACTTCCTCGCCGCCGCCGTTCTACAACTTCGCCGAACTGCCGAAGGTGCAGGACGTGGATGCCTTCCACGATATGAAGAAGACCGGCACCGCCTACCGCAAGCTGCCGGCCTACCAGCCGATCCACATGCCGAAGAACACCGCCGCGGGCTTCTCCATCGCCGTGTTCGCCTTCGTCTTTGGCTTCGCCGCCATCTGGCATATCTGGTGGCTCATGGCGGTCGGCTTCGTCGGCATGATCGGCTCCTTCATCGTGCGCAGCTACAACCAGGACGTCGACTACTACGTCCAGCCCGAAGAGATCGAGAAGATCGAAAGCGCCCGTTTCCAGCAACTCGCCAAGCAGGTCTGAACCATGTCGACGGCAGTATTGAACAAGCATCTGGCCGACGCCCACGAAGTGGGCCACGACCACGATCATGCACACGATAGCGGCGGCAACACCGTATTCGGTTTCTGGCTCTACCTGATGACCGACTGCGTGCTGTTCGCCAGCGTCTTCGCCACCTACGCGGTGCTGGTTCACCACACCGCCGGCGGCCCCAGCGGCAAGGACATCTTCGAGCTGCCCTACGTGCTGGTGGAAACCGCCATCCTGCTGGTTTCCAGCTGCACCTACGGCCTGGCCATGCTCTCTGCGCACAAGGGCGCCAAGGGCCAGGCGATCGCCTGGCTCGGGGTCACCTTCCTGCTCGGCGCCGCGTTCATCGGCATGGAGATCAACGAGTTCCACCACCTGATCGCCGAAGGTTTCGGCCCGAGCCGCAGCGCCTTCCTGTCGTCCTTCTTCACCCTGGTCGGCATGCACGGCCTGCACGTCAGCGCCGGTCTGCTGTGGATGCTGGTGCTGATGGCGCAGATCTGGACCCGCGGCCTCACCGCGCAGAACAACACCCGGATGATGTGCCTGAGCCTGTTCTGGCACTTCCTCGACATCGTCTGGATCTGCGTCTTCACCGTCGTCTACCTGATGGGGGCCCTGTAATGAGCAGCGCTGCACACGACAACCACGGCGCCGGCCACGGCAGCCTGGGTTCCTACGCGATCGGCTTCGTGCTCTCGGTGATCCTCACCGCGATCCCGTTCTACATGGTCATGGACGGCGGCTTCTCGCGCCACGCGACCATCCTCACCATGGTCGTCCTCGGCCTGGTGCAGGTGGTGGTGCACCTGATCTGCTTCCTGCACATGAACATGTCGTCGGAAGGGCGCTGGAACGTGATGGCGTTCATCTTCATGGTGATCGTCATCCTGCTGGTGGTCGGTCTCTCGCTGTGGATCATCTTCAGCGCCGACATGCTGATGATGCCGATGCCCTGAGGGCCATGACGTGAAGCTGAAACGCTATCTCCTGGTGGCCAAGCCGGGAATCATCTTCGGCAACCTGATCGCGGTGGCGGGGGGATACTTCCTCGCCGCCCGCGGCAGCGTCGAGCCGATGCTGTTGCTGGCCACGGTCATCGGCCTGTCGCTGGTGGTCGCCAGTGGGTGCGTGCTGAACAACTGCATCGACCGCGACATCGACCGGCACATGGAGCGGACCCGCGGGCGGGTCACCGTGACCGGGCAGATCTCGCTGAAGGCTGCCCTGGCCCACGGCCTGGTCCTCGGGGTCGCCGGCTTCGGCCTGCTGTGGTGGCGGACCAACCCGCTGACCACCGCGCTGGCCGGCTTCGGCTACTTCGTCTACGTCGGCCTGTACAGCCTGTGGTTCAAGCGTCGTTCGCAGTACGGCACGCTGGTCGGCAGCCTCTCCGGGGCGATGCCGCCGGTGGTCGGCTACTGCGCGGTGAGCGGCCAGTTCGACGCCGGCGCCGCCTCGCTGCTGGCGATCTTCTGCCTGTGGCAGATGCCGCACTCCTATGCCATCGCCATCTTCCGCCTGAAGGACTACGAGGCGGCCGGTATCCCGGTGCTGCCGGTGGCGCGCGGCATCGCGGTGACCAAGATCCACATCGTGCTCTACATCCTCGCCTTCATGGCGGCGACCCTCGCCTTGTGCCTGGGCGGCTACGCCGGCTACGGCTACCTGCTGGTGGCGGTGGCGGTGAGCCTGTGGTGGCTGGCCATCGCCCTGACCGGCTACTGGACTGCCGACGACCGGGTCTGGGCGCGCAAGCTGTTCGCCTTCTCCATCGTCGCCATCACCGCGCTGAGCGTGATGATGTCCATCGACTTCCAGGTGGCGCCCGCCACCCATCTGGTCGCTTCGCTGTTCTGAGGCGACACGCTTTAGGGAAAGCCCCGCCGGTCGATTGGCGGGGCTTTTTTTTGTCTGCGCGATGGCAGGGATGCGGTCGCCGCCTGGCAGAAGGGCCGCGCGGCGAGCCCTCTGTTCCGGGACTCTGCCGTTGGTTATCAGATTTTTCCGGGAGCTTTTTCGGAGCTGTCCGGCTTGTGGAAAAAAACCTCCATCAATCAAATGCCAATGATTCTCAATAACCAAGATGGAGTACTTCATGGATCGTCGCAACGAGCCGTCCCCCTTGCCCACCAAACGCCCGCTGGCGCCGCTGATGCTGTTGATGGCCGCCTGCTCCTCGCCGGCCCTGGCCGAGGACGCGGCGCGCAAGGACGATCCCCTGGAACTGGGAGCCGACACGGTCACCGGCGAGCAGGCGTCGTCCAGGGTCGAACGCTCGGCCTCGGCCAAGTACGCCGTGCCGCTGCTGGATACCCCGCAGACCGTCACGGTGGTGCCGCAAAAGGTGATCCAGGAGCAGAACGCCCTGAGCCTGCGCCAGGTGCTGTCCAACGTCTCCGGCATCACCTTCAACGCCGGCGAAGGCGGCGGCGGTTCCGGCGACAGCATCAACATCCGCGGCTTCAGCGCCAACGCCAACATGCAGGTGGACGGGCTGCGCGACAGCGCCCAGACCAGCCGCAGCGACCTGTTCAACCTGGAGGCGGTGGAAGTGATCAAGGGACCGAACTCGGTGTTCGGCGGCGCCGGCACCAGCGGCGGCAGCATCAACATGGTCAGCAAGCAGCCCAAGGCCGAAGCCTTCACCCACCTGGGCGCCGGGCTGGGCACGGACCGCTACCGGCGCCTGACCCTGGACACCAACCAGCCGCTGGAAGGGCTCGGCGAGTCGACCGCCTTCCGCCTCAACCTCATGGCCCACCACAACGACGTCGCCGGGCGCGAACAGATCGACAAGCAGCGCTGGGGCATCGCGCCATCCCTGACCTTCGGCCTGGACACCCCGACCCGCCTGACCCTGAGCTACTTCCACCAACGCGACGACAACCTTCCCGACTATGGCGTGCCGGCGCTGAACGGGCGCAAGCTGGACGGCGTCAGCCGCCACGATTATTTCGGCTGGCGCAACCTGGACGAGGAGCGGATCGACAACGACGTCGCCACCCTCAAGCTCGAACACGATTTCAGCGACGACTTCCAGTTGCAGAACCTCATCCGCTATTCCCACCTGCATCGGGACACGGTGATCTCCGCCTCCCACGTCAACCAGAAGGGCCTGCCGCCGGGGCGCTACCTGCCGGCGGGACCGCAAGCCTACGGGCGCGATTCGAAGACGCGGATGTGGATCAACCAGACTAACCTCACCGGCCGCTTCGACACCTTCGGCCTGGCGCATACGCTGATCGGCGGCTTCGAGCTGTCCCGCGAGACCTACGACCGCACCACCTACTCCTACAACCTGGGCAAGTTCTACCCGGCCAACGGCTTCGACCTGCACAACCCGCCGGGCTACTGGAACGGCCCCACCGACAAGCGCGACAGCGCGCGCAACCGGACCGAACTGGAGGTCAAGGCGCTGTACGCCTTCGACACCATCGCCCTGGACGAGCGCTGGGACCTCAGCCTGGGCCTGCGCTACGACTGGATCGACGGCACCTCGCGGAGCACGCCCTCAGGCAAGCCGACGGTGCGCGCCGACAGTTCCGACGGCAAGCTGAGCACACGGGCGGGGCTGGTATTCAAGCCGCTGGAGAACGGGCGGGTGTACGTCTCCTACGGCACCTCCTTCAACCCCTCGGCGGAACACCTGGTCACCACCGGCTCGGGCGTGACCGAGGCGACCGGAGGCCTGGCGCCGGAGAAGAACAGCACCTACGAGCTGGGCACCAAGTGGGAGTTCCTCGGACGGCGCCTGGAGCTGGACGCGGCGCTGTTCCAGGTGAAGAAGGAAGACGCCCGCGAACGCCTGGCCGACGGCAGCTACGTGCTTGCCGGCGAACAGCGCGTGCGTGGCCTGGAGCTGAGCGCCAGCGGCAAGCTGAACGAGCACTGGGACCTCTTCGCCACCTACACCTACCTCGACAGCGAAACCCTGAAATCCAGCAACCCGCAGCGCGAGGGACAGGCACTGGGCAATACCCCGCCGCGCTCGTTGAGCCTCTGGAGCACCTACGAACTGCCCGAGGGCGTGACCCTGGGCTATGGCGCACGCTACGTCAGCCAGCGCAACGTCACCTCGGTGGACAACGGCAAGCTGGATGCCTACTGGGTGCACAACATGATGCTCGGCTACCAGGCGACGCGCGACCTGAAACTGCAACTCAACCTCGACAACCTGTTCGACAAGGCCTACGTCGAGCGGGTGCGCCAGGTGTACGGCAACCAGTCGCGCTCCTCGGCCATCGAGTATGGCGACGGTCGCACGGCGATTCTTTCGGCGATCTACGCGTTCTGACGGCAGGCAGGCCATGGAAGCCGGCGCCCACTGCCTGGGCGCCGGTTCTTCCCGGCGATTTCCTCTGAACTTTTTCACTGCGGCGCCTATCAACTCCTTTGCAAGTCATTTTTCAGGGAGCCTCTTCGATGGCACGCAAAAACGCAGTGAAAGACAACCTCGAGCAGATCCAGCACCAGAGCTACAGCGAGCTGCAGGAACTGCTCTCCGAAGCCAACAGCATGCTCGCCGACAGCGCCGCCTTCGCCGGCGACAAGGCCGACAGCGCCCGTGCGCGGATCGGCGCGCTGCTGGAGAAGGCCAACGATGCCCTCGGCAAGGGCGGTAGCGCCGTGGCCGAACGCAGCCGCCACGCGGTGGATGCGACGGAAAGCTATATCGGCGCCAATCCCTGGCAGACCGTGGCCATCACCACCGCGGTGGGCCTGCTCGCCGGCTTCCTGCTCGGGCGCCGCTCCTGAGCACGCGGTCGGTGCCGCACAACGGACTCGTTACCTTCGCTTGAAAAAAGGAATTGCCCATGCTTTCGATCAAGAAGAACCTCGGCCTCCTGGCCATGACCGTGGCCCTGGCGGCCTGCGCCTCCAACCCCAACGACCTGCCGGATTTCCCGGAGCATGAATACGCGGCGACCCAGCAGGTGGGCGAGGGCGTGATCAACGGCGACCTGTACCTGACCAGCGCGTCGGGTGCGATCCAGAAGGGGACCAACACCAAGGTCACTCTGGAGCCGGCGACCAGCTACATGAAGGCCTACTACGCGAAGTTCGGCAACCTCGATGCCGCCAAGCGCGATCCCGACGTGCAACCGCCGGTGCTCGACCCGCGACGCGCCACCTACGTGCGCGAGGCGACCACCGACCAGAACGGTCGCTTCGACTTCGACCACATCCCCAACGGCACCTATTACATTTCCAGCGAACTGACCTGGAGCGCCCAGAGCGATGGCAAGACCATCACCGAGGGCGGCACCGTCACCAAGCTGGTCACCGTAAGTGGCTCGCAGCCGCAGAAGGTGCTGCTGACCCGCTGACCTCCGGCGGCGCTCGGCCAAAACGGCAAGCCCCTGCCATCGCGGCAGGGGCTTTTTCCTGCCGGCGCGGCCGGACCGCTTGACAGCCAACAGGGCGGCGCCGTAGTTTCGATACCCATGACCTTCGCGACCCTGCTTACCCGCCGCAGCATTATTACCGCCATTCCAGCTATGGCGGGTTAGCCAGCGTCCACTCCGAACCCGCCCTCGAGGCGGGTTCTTCGTTCTGTCTCCTGGGCCAAAACCACCGAACCGGGAGAACAGCATGCAGCACCAGACCCTCCAGAACCTCGTTGGCCGGGCCGACGCCCTGATCAATGCCGGGCAGTTCGATGCCCTGATGGATTTCTATTGCGACGACGCCACCCTGGTGGTCAAGCCGGGCCTCAACGCCTGCGGCAAGGCGCAGATCCGCCAGGCGTTCGACGCCATCGCCCGGCACTTCGAGCACAGCCTGCGAGTGCGCCAGCACGACCTGCGGGTGATCGAGGCGGGAGATACGGCGCTGGTCATGGCCGAGGCGGTGATCGAGTCGAAGGCCGGACGCCTGCAACGTCGGGCCACCTACGTGTTCCGCCAGGAGGCCGATGGCCGGTGGCGCTGCGCGGTGGACAACTCCTACGGCACCGACCTGCTGGCCTCGGTGGCGGCGAGCGCGGAGGCCAGCCGATGAGCGCCTCGACCCTCAGCGCAAGCAAACCCCTGCTGGCCGGCTACGTGGAAAGCATCCTGGCCGCGCCGGTGTACGACGTCGCCGTGGAAACCCCCTTGCAGGTCGCGCCGCAGTTGTCCCAGCGCCTGGGCAACCGGGTGCTGCTCAAGCGCGAGGACCTGCAGCCGGTGTTCTCTTTCAAGATCCGCGGCGCCTATACCCGTGTCGCGCGCCTGAGCGACGAGCAGAAGGCCCGCGGGGTGATCACCGCCTCCGCCGGCAACCATGCCCAGGGCCTGGCCCTGGCGGCGCAGCGCCTGGGCGTGCGGGCGGTGATCGTGATGCCGCGCACCACTCCCGAACTCAAGGTCAAGGGCGTGCTGGCGCGCGGCGGCGAGGCGTTGCTGCACGGCGACGCCTTCCCCGATGCGCTGGCCCATGCCCTGCAACTGGCCGAGCGCGAAGGCATGACCTTCGTCCCACCCTACGACGATCCGGACGTGATCGCCGGACAGGGCACGGTGGCGATGGAGATCCTCCGCCAGCACAGCGGCCGCCTCGACGCGATCTTCGTGCCGGTCGGCGGCGGCAGCCTGATCGCCGGGATCGCCGCCTACGTCAAGCACCTGCGTCCGGATATCCGCGTGATCGGCGTCGAGCCGGAGGATTCCAACTGCCTGCAGGCAGCGCTGGCCGCCGGCGAGCGGGTGGTGCTGGGCCAGGTCGGGCTGTTTGCCGACGGGGTGGCGGTGGCGCAGATCGGCGCTTGCAACTTCGAGGTCTGCAAGGACCACGTCGACGAGGTGATCACCGTCGGCAGCGACGAAATCTGCGCGGCGATCAAGGACATCTACGACGACACCCGTTCGATCACCGAGCCGGCCGGCGCCCTGGCCGTAGCGGGAATCAAGAAGTACGTGGCCCGCGAACGCACCGAGGGGCAGACCCTGGTGGCCATCGACTCCGGTGCCAACATCAACTTCGACCGCCTGCGCCACGTTGCCGAGCGCGCCGAACTGGGCGAACAGCGCGAAGCGATCATCGCCGTCACCGTGGCCGAGCGGCCGGGCAGCTTCAAGGCCTTCTGCGCGGCGCTGGGCCGGCGCCAGATCACCGAGTTCAACTACCGCTACCACAGCGACCGCCAGGCCCACCTGTTCGTCGGCGTGCAGACCCATCCGCTCACCGACAGTCGCGCCGACCTGCTCGCCGGCCTGCGCGAGCAGGGCTTCCCGGTACTCGACCTGACCGACAACGAGATGGCCAAGCTGCACATCCGCCACATGGTCGGCGGCCACGGTACCGAGGTGCGCCGCGAGCGGCTGTTCCGCTTCGAGTTTCCCGAACGCCCCGGGGCCTTGCTGAACTTTCTCGACAAGCTCGGCTCGCGCTGGAACATCAGCCTGTTCCACTACCGCAACCACGGCGCCGCCGACGGTCGGGTGCTGGCCGGATTGCAGGTGCCGGACGAGGAGCGCGGCGAGCTGGAGGCGGCGTTGCAAGCCATCGGCTATCCGTACTGGGAGGAAACCCACAACCCGGCCTACCGGCTGTTCGCCGGTTGAGCGGCGCTCCGCCAGCGGGACATGGCCCTGTCATGTCCCTCGGCTAGACTCCTGCCAGGGATATCCGTCCAGCGAGGGACATGGCCATGCGCAAGCGCAACCCCCGGCGGGCCACGCCGGAAGAACTGCGGGTCTGCTCGGTACTGAAGGAAAAGGGCACCCGCGAGGAACTCGCCCACCTCGCCGCCCGCGGTGAATGGAGCAACGTGCCGGCGTACAACGCCAGCCGCGAGCAGATCGCCGACCACCTGGGCAAGAGCGTGTCGCCGGAATCCGACGCCTCGTTCTTCGACTCGCGGCGCTTCAGCGAGGCGATCGTCCTGCTCAAGAGCCGGCCGGTGCTGCTGGTGAAGAACGGTATCTTCGACGAAGCGCCGCTGGCCGGCCTGGAGCAGCGCCTGAAGAAGCATCGCGCCGCGCTGGCCACGCCGATCCGCTCGGTCGGTCGGCTGGAATTGATCGACCACGACAGCATGGACTGGTGCGGTACCGGCTGGCGCATCGACGACGACCTGATCGTCACCAACCGGCATGTCGCCAGCCTGTTCGCCGAACGCCAGGGCAGCCTGTTCCGCTTCCGTCTCAACCAGGCTGGCAAGCAGGTGCGCACCCGCGTGGACTTCCGCGAGGAATACCGCCAGCCGGAAAGCGACGAGCATGTGATCGCGCGGGTCCTGTGGATCGCCCCGGACGTCTCCGAGGCGCCGGACATGGCGATCCTCCAGGTAGTGAAGGGCGACCTGCTGCCGCCGCCGCTGGTCCTCGCGCGCCAGGATGCCGAGCCGCGCCAGGCGGTGGCGGTGGTCGGCTATCCGGCGCGCGACAGCCGCAACGACGCCGGGGCGATGGAAGATATCTTCGGCAACATCTACGACGTCAAGCGCTTCGCTCCCGGCGAAGTCGTGGGATTGCCCCATGACGCCTGGTACCTGACCCACGACTGCTCGACCCTGGGCGGCAATTCCGGCTCGGCGGTGCTTTCGATCGACGGCGGCGAGGTGGTCGGCCTGCACTTCGGCGGCCAGTTCCGCAAGACCAACTATGCGGTGAAGGCCAGCGTGATCCGCAGCCTGCTGGCGCGTCGCGCCTGGGTGCCGGTGGCCGGGGCGGAGCTGAAGCGCGGCGTGCCGCGCTTCCAGGAAAAGCAGCGCAGCGTCGCCGACCTGGCCGAGCGCAAGGGCTTCGACGAGGCCTTCCTCGGGCCGAAGGCGGCCTTGCCCAAGCCGGGCAAGAGCCACCAGGTGCTGCCGGTGGGCAAGGGCACGCGCCTGGACTACCTGCATTTCTCGGTGGTGATGAGCGCCAGCCGGCGCTTGCCGATCCTCACCGCGGTGAATATCGACGGTGCGCTCAAGCGTTCGCTCAAGCGCAAGGATTCCTGGGGCTTCGACCCGCGCATCGAGGCGGCCGCGCAGGTCGGACACAAGGACTTCTACGGCCCGGCTTCGTTCGACAAGGGCCACATGGTGCGTCGCGAGGATCCCGGCTGGGGCGACAGCGATGCCATCGCCCGGCAGGCCGAGGACGACACCTTCGTCTATACCAACGCGGTGCCCCAGGTGGCGCAGCTCAACCAGCGCAGCTGGCTGTCGCTGGAGGACTACGTGCTGCAGAACGCCAGGAGCGAGGGCTTCCGCATCTCGGTGTTCACCGGCCCGGTGTTCCGCGACGACGATCCGCTCTACCAGGGCGTGCAGGTGCCGCTGGAGTTCTGGAAGGTGGTGGCGATGATCGACGCCGACAGCGGCGAACTGGGAGTGTCCGCCTACCTGCTGGGGCAGGAAGGGATGATGCCCAGCGAAGGCTTCCGCTACGGTGCGTTCAAGACCTACCAGGTGCCGTTGGCGAAGGTCGAGGCCAGCGCCGACCTGCGTTTCTCCAGCGCCCTGCGCAAGGCCGACGTGCTCGCCGGCACGCCGCTGGAGGAGGCGCTGGAAAGCGGACGCTTCATCGAGATCGACGGGCCGGACGACCTCCTGCTGAGCCGGCCGGGGCCGGCCGGCAAGGGCCGCTGAGGTTCAGGCCGGCTGCCGCCACTCGCGTAGCAGTTCGATGAAGGCGCGCAGCTTGGCCGGTACGTGGCGGCGGTTCAGGTAATACAGCCACATCGGCGGCAGCGGCAGGCAACTGCCAGGCAGCACTTCCACCAGGCGCCCGGCGGCGAGGTCCGCGGCGACCCGCTCGCGGATGAATGCCTGGGCGATCCCGGCGCCGGCGCGGGCCGCCTCGATGATCGTCTCGGTGTCGGTGCTGACGAAGCGTGCCGACAGGTCCACTTCCAGTTCCCGCCCGTCTTCCCGCAAGCGCCACTTGTGCAGGCGGCCGCTGCGCGGGAAACGGAAGCGCACGGCGGCATGCCCATCGAGGTCGGCGACGCTGGCCGGCGTACCATACTCGGCGAGGTAGGCCGGAGTGGCCACCAGCAGGCACGCCAGCGGCGCTGTCAGTTGCACCCCGACCATGCCCGGCTGCAGGGCGTCGGCCAGGCGGATGCCGGCATCCAGTCGTTCCCTGACGATATCCACCAACTGGTCCTCGTAGCGGATCTCCAGTTGTACCTTCGGGTAGCGTCGCACGAACTCGTTGAGCATCGGTGCGATCACCAGGTTCTTCGCCAGGTGCAGGGCGCTGATGCGCAGCTGCCCGGAGGGTTCCGCGAGGCTTTCGCCGAGCGCTTCGCGGGCGCGCACCAGGTCGCGGTAGGGCTGTTCGGTCTGTTCGTGGTAGCGCTGCCCGGCCTCGCTCAGGCTGACCCCGCGGGTGGTGCGGTGGAACAGCTTGAGACGCAGCTCGGCTTCCAGTTGGTTGATCGCCTGGCTCACCGCTGCCGGCGTCACCCCGAGCAGGGCGGCGGCGCGGGTGAAGCTGCCGGTGTCGGCGACCTGCCTGAAGGCGTGCAGGCCGGCGAGGGGATCGCGTCGATTCATTGTTAGAAAAACTTGAAAGTCTACGTAGGAGAAGGCCGGTTCTGTTAAAGCTTCGACCTTTCTAGACTGGCCCGCAAGCACTCGATGAGGACGCCGGCCATGTCTACCCACCTGTCTCTGCAACATGCCCAACGCTGCATCGCGGCGGCCATTGCCGAAGCGCGGCGGCAGCGCCTGGCGGTCTGCGTCGCGGTGGTCGACGCCCATGCCAACCTGCTGGCGTTCGTACGGATGGACGACAGCGTTCCCGGTGCCATCGACCTGGCCCAGCGCAAGGCGCGCAGCGCCGCGCTGTTCCGCCTGCCCAGCGGCGAGCTGGGCCGACTCGCCGGGCCGGGCCAGCCGTTGTGGAGCATCGAGCAGAGCAACGGCGGGCTGGCCTGCTTCGCCGGCGGCATGCCGCTGGGCGATGCCGGCGGTTCCTGCCTGGGTGGCGTCGGCGTCTCCGGCGCCAGCGCGGCCCAGGACCAATCCATCGCCGAGGCCGCCGTGGCCATGGCAACAATCCAGAGGTAATCGAGATGAAACAGAAGCGAATCCTGGTGACCGGGGCCGGCAGCGGCTTCGGTCGGGAAGTGGCGTTGCGCCTGGCCGCCCGCGGCCATCGGACGATCGCCGGCGTGCGCGGCGCCGGGCAGGCCGCCGACCTGCGCGAAGAGGCCGGGCGGCGTGGCGTCCCGCTGCGGGTGGAAACCCTCGACATCACCGTCGCCGCCGATCGCGAACGCGCCTGGGAATGGGATATCGACGTGCTGCTGAACAACGCCGGCAGCGCCGAGGCCGGGGCCAGCGCGGAGATCCCGCTGGAACTGGTGCGCGCGCTGTTCGAGACCAACGTGTTCGCCAACCTGGAACTGACCCAGGGTTTCGTCCGGCGCATGGTCGAGCAGAAGCGTGGCGGCAAGGTGCTCTTCGTGTCGTCCATCGCCGGCCTGATCACCGGTCCCTATACCGGCCCCTACTGCGCCTCCAAGCATGCCCTGGAGGCCTTCGCCGAGGCCCTGCATGCCGAGCTGAAGCCGTTCGGCATCCAGGTCGGCACCATCAATCCCGGCCCGTACCAGACCGGTTTCAACGATCGCATGATGGAAACCTGGAAACGCTGGTACGACCCGCAGCGTCACTTCACCGACCACAGCGGCGTGCGCTTTCCCTTCGAGCAGTACGATCCGGAGGAAATGATCGCGCGGATGGTCGAGCTGGCCGAGGCCGACGAAGGACCGTTCCGCACCCTGTTGCCGGAAGCTTTCGTCGAGGTGGTGAAGGACGAGCAGGTGCAGGCCTGGCAGCGCCGCCTGTAGCGGTCTGCCGCTGCGCCGGGGAGGGCGGCGGCCGGATCGGCGGCCGCCGCTTCGCTCAGCCCCTGCGCAGCAGGACCCGGGTCACCCGGCGTTCTTCCACTTCCACCACCCGCAGTTCCCAGTCCTGCCACTGCAGGCGGTCGCCGATCACCGGCAGGCGGTCGAGCAGGCTCATCACCAGCCCGGCGAGGGTCTGGTAGTCCTCCGTGGCGCGCGCGTCGAACCCCACGCGTCGACGCACCTGGCTGAGGTTCATGGCACCGCTGACCAGATAGCCGTCGTTCTCCTCGACCACGTCCGGACCGTCGATCTCGCTGGCGTCGGGCAGCTCGCCGGCGATGGATTCGAGAATGTCGGTCAGGGTCAGCAGGCCGATGAATTCGCCGAACTCGTTGACCACGAAGGCCACGTGGGTCGAGGCCTCGCGCATCTGCTCCAGGGCGTTGAGGATCGAGCAGTCCTGCAACAGGTTGAGCGGCTGGCGGGCCAGGCTTTCCAGGTCCGGCTGGGCGCCGGCGAGCAGCTCCTTGAGCAGTTCCTTCTTGTGCACGTAGCCCAGCGGCTCCTCGACGCGCCCGTCGCGCACCAGCGGCAGGCGCGAGTAGGACGATTCGAGCAGCGCCGCGCGGATCGCCTCGCGGCCGCTGTCGAGGTCGATGCAGTCGACCTCGGCGCGTACCGTCATCAGGCTGCGGATGGGCTTCTCGGCCAATTGCAGCACGCCGCTGATCATCACCCGCTCGCGGCGGTCGAAGACCACCTGGTCGTCGCCCTCCTCGAACAGGTCGGCGACTTCCTCGCCGACCTCGTCGGCCTCCAGGCGCTGGCCGCCGAGCAGGCGCAGCACCGCATGGGCGGTACGCGCGCGCAGCGGGCGGTGGCCCTGCAGGCTCTTCTTGCGGCGCTTGCGGGCGACCTGGTTGAACACCTCGATGAGGATCGAGAAGCCGATGGCCGCGTACAGGTAGCCTTTCGGGATATGGAAGCCCAGGCCCTCGGCAGTCAGGCTGAAGCCGATCATCATCAGGAAGCCCAGGCACAGCATGATCACCGTCGGGTGACGATTGACGAAGCGGGTCAGCGGCTTGCTGGCGACGATCATCAGGCCGATGGAGACGATCACCGCGATCATCATCACTTCCAGGTGCTCGACCATGCCCACCGCGGTGATCACCGCGTCGAGCGAGAACACCGCGTCGAGCACCACGATCTGCGCGACGATCGGCCAGAACAGCGCGTAGGTCTTGTTGCCGGCGTGCTGGGCGACATGGCCTTCGAGGCGTTCGTGCAGCTCCATGGTGGCCTTGAACAGCAGGAACACGCCACCGAACAGCATGATCAGGTCGCGGCCGGAGAAGCTCTTGCCGAATACCTCGAACAGCGGCTCGGTGAGGGTCACCATCCACGAGATGCTCGCCAGCAGGCCCAGGCGCATCAGCAGCGCCAGCGACAGGCCGAGGACCCGGGCGCGGTCGCGCAGGTGCGGCGGCAGCTTGTCGGCGAGGATCGCGATGAACACCAGGTTGTCGATGCCGAGGACGATCTCCAGCACGATCAGGGTCGCCAGGCCGAGCCAGGCAGTCGGGTCAGCTATCCATTCCATGTGCGCTTACCTCCCGGTCCGGCTGGCCGTCGCGCTGGCGCGACGCTGCACGGCGCGGCTGCGGCAGCCGGCGGTGACGGAGGGGGACGAGGCGAGGGATTCGGCGTCGAGGGGCGGACGCAGGTGGCGAAGGCGAAGCGGGGAGGGTTGTCCGGAAGGACGACTGGGGGGCTCCGAAAGGGTGGTCATGATGGCCATTGAGAGTCAAAGGGAAGTCGATCCTACTGTGTCGCGGGCCCTCGCCACAGCGGGAAACTATTACAAAACCTTAGGCGAAACCCGTGCCGGCGCTAGACTGGGCGGAACCCCGCCACTGCGAGCAGACATGAGCACCGAGGATTTCGACGCGATCACCGCCACCACCCTGGCCGACTATCAGCGCAACGCCGAAGGCTTCCGCGAGGGCACCCGCGGCCATGACGTGAGCCAGAACGTCGAGGCGCTGCTGCGCCATATCGACGGGCCGCCGCCGTACCGGATCCTCGATTTCGGCTGCGGTCCCGGGCGCGACCTGGCCACCTTCCGCCGCCTCGGCCACCAGCCGGTGGGACTCGAAGGCACGCCGCGCTTCGTCGAGATGGCCAGGGCCGACAGCGGTTGCGAGGTATGGCAACAGAATTTCCTGGCGCTGCGACTGCCGGCTGGGCACTTCGACGGCATCTTCGCCAACGCCAGCCTGTTCCATGTGCCCGGCAGCGCCTTGCCGCGGGTGCTCGGCGAACTCTTCGAAGCGCTGCGGCCGGGCGGCGTGCTGTTCAGCTCCAACCCGCGCGGCGACAACCGCGAGGGCTGGAATGGCCAACGCTACGGTGCCTACCACGATTACCCGGCCTGGAAACGCCTGCTGGAGGAAGCCGGTTTCGTCGAGCTGGAGCACTACTACCGGCCGCCGGGCCTGCCGCGCGAGCAGCAGCCCTGGCTGGCGAGCGTCTGGCGGCGCCCCGTCTGAAGGCGCCCCGTCTGAAGGCGCTAGAGGGTCTGCCGGTGCGGCGTGCCGAGCACGCTGCGGTACTGGTCGAGGCGCTTCGGCGAGAGGTCGCTGCGTTCCAGGCTGTCGAGGGCGTAGGACTTGATTTCGGCGTCGCTGTAGGGGCGCTCGACGCTGCGCGGCGGGTTGGCGCAACCGGCCAGGACGACCAGGCTGGCGGCCAGGGAGACGATCAGGGACTTGCTCATGGCGGATTCCTCGAAATGTTCCTCGATGCTATCGGTGGTCCCCCCTGTCCAGGAAATCAGGCCTATTAATAATGAATATCTGGCGAATTGAGTCTAGGTCCCGCCAGCCGTGGGTTCTAGTCGACCAAAGGCGAGGTTGTGGCGGCATGTTTCGCCAACCGGCCGCGCGCTCGCGGTCCGGTCGGCTAGGGGTTTCAACCGGCCGCCTGCGGCAGGCTCGGGTAGTCGGTGTAGCCGGCGGCGCCGCCACCGAAGTAGGTCGAGCGGTCGCCGTCGGCCAGCGCCAGGTCGTGCTCCAGGCGGTAGGGCAGGTCAGGGTTGGCGATGAACGGCCGGCCGAAGCCGATCAGGTCGGCCCAGCCCTTGGCCAGGGCTTCCTCGGCGCGCGCCTTGGTGTACATGCCGGAGTAGATCAGGCTGCCACGGTAGACGATGCGCAACGCTTCCTTGAACGCCGCCGGCATGGCCGGGGCGTCTTCCCAGTCGGCCTCGGCGATGTGGATGTAGGCTACGCCGATCTCGTCCAGTAGCCGCGCCGCGGCCAGGTAGGTGGCTTGCGGGGTGTCGTCGACCGCGCCCTGCAGGGTGGTCAGCGGCGCCAGGCGCACGCCGATGCGCTCCCTGCCGACCACCGCGGTGACCGCCTCGGCGACTTCGCGGAGGAAGCGCAGGCGGTTCTCCAGCGAGCCGCCGTATTGGTCGTTGCGCGCATTGGCCTGGGAGTCGATGAACTGGTTGATCAGGTAGCCGTTGGCGCCGTGCAGCTCGACCCCGTCGAAGCCGGCGTCGAGGGCGTTGCGTGCGGCCTGGGCATAGTCGGCGACGATCTCCCGGATTTCCTCCACGGCCAGCGCGCGCGGCGCCGAGTGCTGGACCATCTCGCCGCCGCCGGCCTGCGCTCCGCGGCCTTGGGGATCGACGAAGACCTTCACGCCTTCGGCCACCAGCGCCGAGGAGGACACCGGGGCGGCGTTGCCCGGTTGCAGCGAGGTGTGCGAGACCCTGCCGACGTGCCAGAGCTGGGCGAAGATGCGCCCGCCGGCGGCGTGCACCGCGTCGGTGACCTGGCGCCAGCCGGCGACCTGCTCGGCGCTGTGGATGCCCGGTGTCCAGGCGTAGCCCTGGCCCTGCCGGCTGATCTGGGTGCCTTCGGAAACGATCAGGCCGGCGCCGGCGCGCTGGCTGTAGTACTCGGCCATCAGCGCGGTGGCGACTTCACCACTGGCGGCGCGGGAACGGGTCATCGGCGGCATGACGATGCGATTGGGGAGGGTCAGGTGGCCAAGGGCATAGGGGCTGAACAGCATGATGGCGATCTCGCTCGTGAGGCCGGCCGTGGCGCGGCGCGCTGGAAGAAGGTGAGCGCATTATTGGCGGAACGATTCGTGCGAAAAACCGCTGCCGGGGAAAATGACACTTGAGTTCAATTCATGAATGCCCGGATAGCGCGTTCCCGACACCGGCGGGTAGGGCGCACCGAGGGAGGAGGAATGGCCTATGACGCGCTGCGTCAGGCGGGTAGGGCGAATAACGCCCCCGGCGTTATCCGCCGAGCGGAATCGCAGGCGGGTGAGAAATGCCGGATGAAGCATCGCGTCCTGCGCCCCACGCCAGGCGGGCAGGGCGAAGAGGGCGCTCCGGCCTATTGCAGGCCGTACTTCTTCACCTTGTCGAACAGCGTGGTCTTGGCCATGCCCAGGTCCTGGCTGGCCTGGGTCAGGTTGCCGTGGTGGCGGGCCAGGGCGTCGCCGAGCAGGGCCTTCTCGAATGCCTCCACCGCTTCGGCGAAGCGCGGGCCGCCGGTCTGTACGGCCTGGCCGCCCTTGTTGAACACCGGCAGGCCGAGGGCGAAGCGTTCGGCGACGTTGCGCAGTTCGCGTACGTTGCCCGGCCAGTCGTGGGCCATCAGGCTGGCCACGGTGGCACGGTCGAGTTCCGGCGCGGGGCGGTCGAAGCGGAGCGAGGATTGCTGGAGGAAGTGTTCGAAGAGCAGCAGGATGTCCTCGCGGCGGTCGCGCAGTGCCGGCAGTTCCAGGCTCACCACGTTGAGCCGGTAGTAGAGGTCGCTGCGGAACTGGCCGCTCTTGCCCATGGCGGCGAGGTCCGCCTTGGTCGCCGCGATCACCCGGCAGTCCACCGGGATCGACTGGTTCGAGCCGAGGCGTTCCAGGGTGTGTTCCTGCAACACCCGCAGCAGCTTGATCTGCAGGTTGACCGGCATGCTCTCGATCTCGTCGAGGAACAGCGTGCCGCCGTTGGCATGCTCGATCTTGCCGATCCGCCGCTTGTTGGCACCGGTGAAGGCGTGCGCCTCGTGGCCGAATATCTCGCTGTCGAACAGGTTCTCCGGCAGGCCGCCGCAGTTCAGCGCGACGAAGGCATGCTGGTGGCGCCGGCTGTAGTCGTGGAGGCAACGCGCCACCAGCTCCTTGCCGGTGCCGGTCTCGCCGAGGATCAGCACGTTGGCCGAGGTGTCGCCGACGTTGGCGATCAGCTCGCGCAACGCCTGGATCGCCGGCGAGCGGCCGATGATCCGTTGCGCCAGGTCCTGGCGGCCGGCCAACTGGCGACGCAGCGCGCTGACCTCGCGGGCCAGCCCGCGCTGCTCCAGGGCGCGGCGGGCGACCTCGACCAGGCGTTCCGGAGAGAAGGGCTTCTCCATGAAGTCGTAGGCGCCGGCGTGCATCGCCTGTACCGCCATGGAGATGTCGCCGTGACCGGTGATCAGCACCACCGGCAGGCTCGGGTCGAGGGCCTTGAGACGCTCCAGCAGGGTCAGGCCGTCGATGCCGGGCAGGCGGATGTCGCTGACGACGATGCCGGCGAAGTCGCGGTCGACCCGTTGCAGCGCCTCCTCGGCGCTGCCGACGCCGATGCAGGGGATGTCCTCCAGCTCCAGCGCCTGCTGGCAGCCGAGCAAGACATGCGGATCGTCTTCGACGATCAGGACGGAAAGCGGCTCGTTCATCGGGCGGGACTCGCAGTCGGGGAATCGGGAACCAGGGACAGGCTCAGCTCGAAGGCGGTTCCGCCGCTTTCGGGGTGCTGCACGCTGAGGCTGCCGCCGGCGGCGGTGGCCAGGCTGGCCGAGAGGGTCAGGCCGAGGCCCAGGCCATGTTCGCCGGGCTTGGTGGTGAAGAAGGGTTCGAACAGGTGGACGCGCGCCGCCGGCGGGATACCGGGGCCGTTGTCGCGCACGCGCAGGACGTAGCGCTCCTCCTCGCGCCGGCCTTCCAGCCAGAGCTGGCGGTCGGCCTGCCCGCTCATGGCGTCGAGGGCGTTGGCCAGCAGGTTGACCAGGATCTGCTCCAGGCGGGTCTGGTCGATGCCCAGGCGCACATCGTCGAAATGCCGGTGCAGGGTCGGCGGGTCCTGCTCCAGGCGCCCGTGCAGGATCAGCAGCGCCGCGTCCACCGCCTTGGCCAGGCTGGCCTGGCCGGCGTCGTCGCTGCGCCGGGCGAAGGCACGCAGGCTGGCGGTGATGCGGCCCATGCGGTCGACCAGTTCATTGATGGTGGCGAGGTTGGTGCTGGCGGTCTCCAGCTTGCCGCGCTGGAGGAAGCGCACGGTGTTGCCGGACAGCGTACGCAGTGCCGCCAGCGGTTGGTTGAGTTCGTGGGCGATGCTGGTGGACATCTGCCCGATCACCGCCAGCTTGCCGGCCTGGACCAGTTCGTCCTGGGCCTTGCGCAGGGTGTCCTCGGCCTGCTGGCGCTCGTGGATCTCGGCAGTCAGGCGTGCGTTGCTGGCCTGCAGGTCGGCGGTGCGTTCGGCGATCTTCACTTCCAGCTCGCCGTTGGCCCGTTGCAGCGCCTCGCGCGCGGCGAGGCGGGTGGCGAGTACCTTGCGCCGCTCGTTCCAGGCGATCAGCAGGAAGGCCAGGAGGGCGAAACCGATGGCGGCCAGCATGCCATTGCGCACCGCGTCGCGGCGCAGGTCTTCCAGCGGGCTGAGCAGGGTCAGGTTCCACGGCGTGTCATTCAGCGCGCGGGTCTGCGCCAGGTAGGTGACCGCTTCGCCGCGCGGGTGCTGCTCATCAGCGGGGAAACTGAGCTTCTCCACTCCGGCGGCCAGCGGCTCGCGCAGCAGCGGCTGCCACTCGTTCAGCGCCCACCAGTAGTACTGCATGCTGCGCGCCAGGCGCTCCTTGTCGTCGGCGCTCAGGGAGCGCACCGCCTTCAGGCGCAGGGCAGGGTTGCTGGAGAGGATGATGATGCCGTTCTCGTCGCTGACGAAGGCTTCCAGGCGCGCCTTCTCCCAGCGCTCCTCGAGGGCGTCCATCTTCACCTTGACCACCGCCACGCCGATGATCCGGCCGCCGTGGACCAGGCCGTGGGCCAGGTAGTAGCCCGGCTCGCCGCGGGTGCTGCCGATGCCGTAGAAGCGGCCCGGCTTGCCCTTCATCGCGTCCTGCCAGTAGGCGCGGAACGACAGGTCCTCGCCGAGGTAGCTGTCCGGGTCGCTCCAGTTGCTGGTGGCCAGGACCCGGCCGTTGGTGTCCAGCAGGTACACCGCGCGGCTGCCGGCGCGGCGGTTGAGGCCTTCGAGGTAGGCGTTGACCTGGTTGCGCCGGTATGGCGTCGGGTCGGTGAGCAGGTGGCTGACGCTGCGCTCCAGCTCCAGCAGGCTGGGCAGGTAGGTGTACTTGCTGATCTCGCTCTCGACCGTCCGCGCATGCAGCTCCAGCTGGCGTTCGCCATTCTCGGCGAGGGCACGGATGCCGGCGCTCTCGCTGACCCGGTAGCCGCCGTAGCCGAAGCCGAGCATCAGCAGGAGCAGGGGAATGGGGAGCAGCAACTGGCGGACGAGGCGGGGCTTCACGGTCAGTGACGGAGGTACGCTGCAGGGCGGGTCGGGGGATTCCATCACAGTCGTCGCGGCTAGGCCAGCCCGCCGCCACGATGGGCGGCGGAGCGGGCGGTTTTCCGGCACGGCCGGCAGGCGGCGCCGGAAGGGTTCACTCAGTATTCCCAGAAGATCCGTTGCAGCTCCTTGCTGTCCTGGGTCTTGGTCATCGCGACCGCGGCCAGGATGCGCGCCTTCTGCGGGTTCAGGTCGTGGGCGACGATCCAGTCGTTCTTGTCGTCCGGCTGCTCGGCGTTGCGCAGGACGAAGCCGCCGGCATTGACGTGCGAGGAGCGGATGATCTGCACGCCCTGCTTGCGCAGTTCCTGCAGGGTCGGCACCACGCGCGCGGGCACCGAGCCGTTGCCGGTGCCGGCATGGATGATCGCCTTGGCGCCGGCCTGGGCCAGGGCCTTGTAGGCGGTGTCGCTGACGTTGCCGTAGCTGTAGGCGATTTCCACCGGAGCCAGCGCGGAGATCTGCTTGATGTCGAACTCGGAGTTCACCGTGTGCCGCTTCACCGGTGCGCGGAACCAGTAGCTCTTGCCTTCGACCACCATGCCCAGCGGGCCCCACGGGCTCTTGAACGCTTCGGTCTTGATGTTGACCATCTTGCTCGCGTCGCGGCCGGAGAGGATCTCGTCGTTCATCGTGATCAGCACGCCCTTGCCGCGCGCCGACTTGTCGCCGGCCACCGCCACGGCGTTGTACAGGTTGAGCATGCCGTCGGCGGACATCGCGGTGCCCGGGCGCATCGAGCCGACCACCACGATGGGCTTCTCGGTGTGCTCGACCAGGGTCAGGAAGTAGGCGGTCTCTTCCAGGGTGTCGGTACCGTGGGTGATCACGATGCCGTCGACGTCGTCGCTATCGGCCAGCTTGGCGACGGTCTTGCCCAGTTCCAGCAGGTTCTCGTTGGTGAAGCTTTCCGAGGCGATCTGGAACACCTGTTGGCCGCGGACGTTGGCGATGTCCTTGAGCTGCGGCACGCTGGCCAGCAGTTGGTCGACCGGCACCTTGGCGGCGGTGTAGGTGGCGCTGTTGGCGGCGCTGGCGCCGGCGCCGGCGATGGTACCGCCGGTGGCCAGGATGACCACGTTGGACAGTTTCTGTTGCGGTGCGACTTCCTTGGCCTGGGCGGCCTGCGGCAGCAGGAGCATCAGGGCCATAACACCGGGGGCGAACGCGTGGAGCAATGGCTTCATGGCGATATCTCGTGTCGGTAGGTTGGTAGGGTTATCGTCGTTGCACGCAATCAGGCGCGGGCGGCGTCGGCCGCCCGCCGTCCTGTCAGGGTTTCACCACCAGGCCGACGCCGCGGCCACGGGGATCGGAGGCGGTCTCCAGGGCCTTGCCGTCGACGCGGATGGCCTGGATATCGCCCATGTTCCAGCCTTGGTCCTCCAGGGTGTAGCCCATCGCCTTCAGCTCCTCGGCGACCTTGCCGGCGAGCGGCGCGTAGGCGTCGTAGTAGATCGTGTCCTTGGGCAGCAACTGGTGGTGCACGCGCTGCGCGGCCACGGCCTTCTCCAGCGGCAGGTGGAAGTCGTAGATGTTGTTCAGCACCTGGAAGATCGAGGTGAAGATCCGCGAGCCGCCGGGCGTGCCGACCACCAGGCTGACCTTGCCGTCGCGGGTGACGATGCTCGGGCTCATCGAGGAGAGCATGCGCTTGCCCGGCTCGATGGCGTTGGCGTCGCTGCCGACCACGCCGAAGGCGTTGGCCACGCCCGGTTTGGCGCTGAAGTCGTCCATCTCGTCGTTGAGCAGGAAGCCGGCGCCCTTGACCACCACGCCGCTGCCGAAGTCCCAGTTGAGGGTGTAGGTGTTGCTCACCGCGTTGCCGTCGGCGTCGACGATGGAGAAGTGCGTGGTCTGGTGCGGTTCCAGGCCGGGACGGACCTTCTCGGTCGGCGAGATCGCCGTCGGGTTGACCTCGGCGGCACGCTGCTTCAGGTATGCCGGATCGGTCAGGCGCGCCACCGGGACCTTGGAGAAGTCCGGATCGCCGAGGTAGTCGGCGCGGTCGGCGAACACGCGTTTCTCGATCTCCGCCAGCAGGTGGATGTAGCGCGCGGAATTCAGCTCGACGCCCTTGAAGTCGGCGGCACGGTTTTCCTTGATGCCCAGCAACTGGGCCAGGGCGATCCCGCCGGAGCTTGGCAGCGGCGCGGTATAGAGCGTGTTGCCCTGCCAGTCGACGCGCATCGGTTCGCGCCACCTGACCTTGTAGTCGGCGAGGTCCTGGTGGGTGATCAGTCCCTTGTCCTGCTGCATCTGTGCCACCAGCAGGTCGGCGGTATGGCCTTTGTAGAACTCGTCCGGGCCCTTGTCGGCGATACGCTCCAGGGTCTTCGCCAGGTCCGGCTGGAGGAACGCCTCGCCGGCCTTCATGTGGCCGAAGTAGTCGCCGAAGTTGGTCTTGCCGTTGAACAGCGCGACGGCGTCCTGGCGGTACTGGAACTGCTTGTCGGCGACCTTGAAGCCCTTTTGCGCGTAGCCGATGGCCGGGGTCAGCAGCTCGCTCCAGGGCAGCTTGCCGAAACGCTTGTGGGCTTCCCAGAGGCCCATCACGGTGCCCGGCACGCCGGCGGCCTTGGCGCCGACCAGGCTGAGGTTCTCGATCACCTCGCCCTTGTCGTCCAGGTACATGGTCTTGCTCGCGGCCTTCGGCGCCACCTCGCGGTAGTCGAGGAAGTACGGCTTGCCGTCCATGTACAGGGTCATGAAGCCGCCGCCGCCGATGTTGCCGGCCTCGGGGTAGGTGACCGCCAGGGTGAAGGCGGTGGCCACCGCGGCGTCCACCGCGTTGCCGCCGGCCTTGAGGATCTGCGCGGCGACCTTGGCGCCGTACTCGTCGGGCGCGGCGACGGCGCCGCCGTCGAGCGTGGCGGCGAAGGCCGAGGAGGATGCGGCGGCAATGGCGACGCCGAGGGACAGGGTTCTGAAGAGCACAGGTTGCATGGGCTTTCCCTATTTATTGTTATCGCAGGCGAGGGTAGAGCAGGCCCCCGCCGGGCGGGCCGGCGAGGGCGGGTACATCAGTGCGGGAGGATCTTGGCGAGGAACTGCTGGGCGCGTTCGGAGCGGGCGCTGACGTCGCCGAAGAACTCCTCCTTCTCGCAGTCTTCCACGATCTGCCCGCGGTCCATGAAGATCACCCGGTTGGCGACCTTGCGCGCGAAGCCCATCTCGTGGGTCACGCACATCATGGTCATGCCTTCGTGGGCCAGCTGGACCATCACGTCGAGCACTTCGTTGACCATTTCCGGGTCGAGCGCCGAGGTCGGCTCGTCGAACAGCATCACCACCGGGTCCATCGCCAGCGCGCGGGCGATCGCCACGCGCTGCTGCTGGCCGCCGGAGAGCTGGCCGGGGTGCTTGTGCGCGTGCTCCTTGAGACCGACGCGCTCGAGCAGGGCCAGGCCCTTCTTGGTGGCTTCTTCCTTGCTGCGGCCGAGCACCTTGATCTGCGCGATGGTCAGGTTCTCGGTGATGCTCAGGTGGGGGAACAGCTCGAAATGCTGGAACACCATGCCGACCCGCGAGCGCAGCTTGGGCAGGTTGGTCTTCGGATCGGCGATGGAGGTGCCGTCGACGACGATGTCGCCCTTCTGGAAGGGTTCCAGTGCGTTGACGCACTTGATCAGGGTCGACTTGCCCGAGCCGGACGGCCCGCAGACCACCACCACTTCGCCTTTCGCAACCTCGGTGGAGCAGTCGGTCAGGACCTGGAAGTCGCCATACCACTTGCTGACATTCTTGATGGAAATCATACGGTTAACCTTTTCTGCAGACGTTTGACGGCGAACGAGGCGGTGAAGCTTACGACGAAGTAGACCAGGCCGGCGAAAATCAGGAACTCGTTGGCCTGGCCGATGATGTCGCCGCGCGAACGGGCCGAATTGAGGAAGTCCATCAGGCCGACGGTATAGACCAGCGAGGTGTCCTGGAACAGGATGATGCTCTGTTGCAGCAGCAGCGGGGTCATCTTGCGGAACGCCTGCGGCAGGATCACCAGGCGCATGGTCTGCCCGTAGGTCATGCCCAGTGCCTGGGCGGCGCCCATCTGGCCTTTCGGGATGGCCTGGATGCCGGCGCGGACGATCTCGCAATAGTAGGCCGCCTCGAACATCATGAAGGCCACCAGGCAGGAGGTGAACGCCCCCACCGGGGTGTCCTCGCCAGTGATCCAGCGCAGGATGAAGGGCACCGCGAAGTAGAACCAGGTGATCACCAGCAGCAGCGGGATCGAGCGGAAGTAGTTGACGTAGAAGCCGGCGATGTTCGACAGCAACTTGCTGTGTGACAGCCGCATCAGCGCCAGCACGGTACCCAGCGCGACGCCGCCGAGGACGCCGAGGACCATCAGCTTGAGGGTCATCAGCATGCCTTCCCAGAGGCTCGGCAGGGCGGGAACGATTCCACTGAAGTCCATCATTTACCTCCTACGGAGATCAGGCCCGGTACGGCGACCTTTCTCTCCACCAGGCGCATGATCAGCATCAGGCTCATGTTCAGCGTGAAGTAGATCAGCGTGGCCAGGGTGAAGGCCTCGAACAGGTTGGCGGAGAACTCGGCGGTCTGCTTGGTCTGCGCCAGCAGCTCCATCAGGCCGATCAGCGACGCCACCGAGGAGTTCTTGAAGATGTTGAGGAACTCCGAGGTCAGCGGCGGGATGATGATCCGGAAGGCCTGCGGCAGCAGCACGTGGCGGTAGATCTGCGGTAGGCGGAAGCCCATCGCGCGGGCCGCCGAGGTCTGCCCGTAGGGCAGCGCCTGGATGCCGGTGCGCACCTGCTCGCAGACCCGCGCGGCGGTGAACAGGCCGAGGCAGACGACCACGCTGAGGTAGGCCGAGGTAGTCGGGTTGAGGTCCTGCTTGAACCAGGTCTGCAGGCCCTCGGGCAGCAGGTCGGGTACCAGGAAGTACCAGATGAACAGCTGCACCAGCAGCGGCACGTTGCGGAAGATTTCCACGTAGGCGGTGGCGATCCCCGATACCAGGCGGTTCGGCACGGTGCGCATGACGCCGAGCAGCGAGCCCAGCGCCAGGGCGATGATCCAGCCGACCAGGGCGATGGCGATGGTCCAGCCCAGACCGGCGATGTACCAGTCGAGGTAGGTTTCGCTGCCGATCCCGGTGGACTTGAAGAACACGCCCCAGTCCCAGTTGTAATTCATGTTGGGGTTTCCCCTCGGTTCAATCGGTTGCAGACACTGGCGGGGAAGGCAGGCGCCGGCGCGGCCGTGCGGGCCGGCGGCGCTGCTCTTCCGGGGGAGACGGCTGGGGAGGGGCAGGCCCCTCCCGCGTCCCCGAGGCCCCGCCGCGAGGCGGGGGCGACGCGCGAAGCGCTGGCGCTCCGGGAGGAACGCCTGGCGCTCGTTACATCTGCTCGGCGGCCTTGTCGGTCGGGCTGGCGATCAGCTTCTTCAGCTCTTCGCTCATGGGGAAGTTGAGGTTCAGGCCCTTCGGCGGGATCGGCTGGGTGAACCACTTGTCGTAGATCTTGTTGACCTCGCCGGAGGCGTAGGTATCGGTGATGGCCTTGTCGACCACTTTCTTGAACGCCGCGTCGCCCTTGCGCACCATGCAGCCGTAGATCTCGAAGGACTGCGGGGTGCCACCGACGACCCAGTCGTCCGGCTTCTTGGCCTTGGCCATTTCGCCGTAGAGCAGCGCGTCGTCCATCATGAAGGCCACCGCGCGGCCGGATTCGAGCATCATGAAGGACTCGCCGTGGTCCTTGGCGGAGATGATGTTCATGCCCATCTTCTTGTCCGCGTTCATGGCCTTGAGCAGGCGCTCGGAGGTGGTGCCGGCGGTGGTCACCACGTTCTTGCCCTTGAGGTCGTCGAAGTCCTTGATGTTGGCGGTCTTCTTCGACAGCAGGCGGGTGCCGACCTCGAAGATGCCGACGGAGAAGTCGACCTGCTTCTGGCGCTCTTCGTTGTTGGTGGTAGAGCCGCACTCGATGTCCACGGTGCCGTTCTGCACCAGCGGGATGCGGGTCTGCGAGGTGACCAGGTTATAGCGGACCTTCAGGTCGGGGAGGTTGAGTTCCTTCTTCACCGCCTCGACCACTTTCAGTTGCAGGTCGTGGGAGTAGCCGATCGGCTTGCCCGGCTCGGTGCCGAGGTAGGAGAAGGGAATCGAAGCGTCACGGTGACCGAGGGTGATGGTGCCGGTGTCCTTGATCTTCTTCAGCGTGCCGGTGAGCTCGTCAGCGACGACCGGAGCGGACAACAGAGCGGCCACGATGGCGGTGCTCAGCAGACTGGGAGCGATACGCATGAATTTCTTCCTCGACTTGTTTTGATTTTTATTGAGCCGCGAGCGCCTGGCCTCTCCGGGACAGGGTGTTTCGCGGTTTTCCCCGGCGGGGGAAGCCACGAGAGTATCGTGCTTGCCGAACAGTGTAGTGGCAGGATGCATGCCAGCTTATGAAATCCGGCTTTTTTTAGACTAACTATTTGAAAGTAAAAGAAATTAAATTTGGATGAAAATGCCCCGAAATGGCCTTTCGTCCGCTCTTCCGAATATTTTCGGGGCATGGCGTTCGGTTTTCCGAACGTTTCGCCGAGGTCCGTTCTTGAGCCATTCCGGGTTTTTCTGACGGTTCGTTCAGAAATTGTTCAGGCTTCGTTCAGGCCCGATTCAGGCCGGGTTCAGCAGAATTCACGCTGCGAGGCGCAAGCCGTCACGTCTTGCCTTCCTTACCTGGCGACGGCCGCCTGGAGTCCCCATGCGCTATCTCATCCTGAGCCTGCTGGCCGTGCTCGCCGCACCTGCCTGGGCTGCCGACGACGGCGACTTCTGGTACCTGCAGACCAGCGTCTACACCCGGCATTTCAACCCGGACCCGGAACACAACAACCACCAGGACCTGCTCGGCCTCGAATACAACCGCGCCGATGGCGTGCTGGCCGGCGGCGCGACCTTTCGCAACTCGTTCAGCCAGCGCTCCAACTACGCCTATCTGGGCAAGCGCTTCGACAGTGACAGCTACCCGGTCTACCTGAAGCTCACCGGCGGCCTATTGCAGGGCTATCGCGGCGAATACCGCGACAAGATCCCGCTGAACCGCTTCGGCGTCGCGCCGGCGATCATCCCCTCGGTGGGCGTTCGTTTCGGCCCGCTGGGCAGCGAGCTGGTGCTGCTCGGCAATTCGGCGGCGATGATCAACCTCGGCCTGCGTCTCTGAGGCCCAGGGCGGGCACGGAACGCTGGCTGGTCTAGGCTGTCGTCTGTTCCCCGAGCCGCGCTCCTGAGCGGTTCGTCACTCGACAGGAGACTCCCATGCAGATCGATCTGAGCGACAAACTGGCAATCGTCAGCGGTTCCACCGCCGGCATCGGCTTCGCCATCGCCAGCGGCCTCGCCGCCGCCGGCGCCACCGTGGTGGTCAACGGACGCAGCCAGGCGGCGGTGGACCGTGCGATCGCGGCGATCCGGAACGGCCAGCCGGATGCCAGGGTACGCGGCGTCGCCGGCGACCTGGGCACGGCGGAAGGCTGCGCGGCTTTCGTTGCGGCCGAGCCGAAGGCGGACATCCTGGTCAACAACCTGGGCATCTTCGAGCTGAAGGACTTCTTCGACATCGAGGACGCCGAGTGGAGCCGCTTCTTCGAGGTCAACGTGATGTCCGGGGTGCGCCTGGCCCGCGCCTACGTCCCGGGAATGGTCGAGCGCGGTTGGGGGCGAGTGGTGTTCCTGTCTTCGGAATCGGCGTTGAACATCCCGGCGGACATGATCCACTACGGCTTCAGCAAGACCGCCAACCTCTCGGTGTCGCGCGGCCTGGCCAAGCGCCTGGCCGGCACCGGGGTGACGGTGAATGCGGTGCTGCCCGGACCGACCCTCACCGAAGGCGTCGCCGAGATGCTCCGCGAGGATGCGCAGAAGGCCGGGCAGAGCATAGAAGAGGCCGGCACCGCCTTTGTCCGGCAGCACCGTTCCAGTTCGATCATCCAGCGCCTGGCGACGCCCGAGGAAGTCGCCAACCTGGTGGTCTACGCCTGCTCGACCCAGGCCTCGGCGACCACCGGCGCGGCCCTGCGGGTCGACGGCGGGGTGCTCGACAGCCTGGCCTGACGAGCGCGCAACGCCAGCGTAAAAATGCTCCTCGGCACTCGCGGCGCGGTACCCGGCGGCCCTGGCCGGTTGCCGCGCCGGCGCCTGGCGGCGGCGCTCGTAAAGCTTGCGTAACGAGGCGCGACAGGAGGCGCCGGCAGGTCTAGAACGGCAGGTACCGTCATTCAGAGGATACCGCCACTCATGTCAGCAGCCTCGTTAGCCACCCTCGACGGGTCGCTCCGCATGACCCCCGTCGAGCAACCCCGACCGCCGGCTCTCGCCGACCTCGGCAGCCGCCTGATGATCGTCGTCGAGCGACGCGAGGACTGGGCCTCCTACCTGCCCAGCGAGGAAGTACTCACCGCCCAGGAATACCTCGAGCAATCGGCGCGCGACCACGGCGGCCGCCGCGTGCAGGTGATCAACCTGTGCCGCGGCTACAAGTACCTCGGCCTCGGCTACTACTGTTCGCTGCTGGCCGAGGCCCGTGGCCACCGGGTGATCCCGTCGCTGCGCTGCATCAGCGAACTGGCTCGCAAGTCGGTCTACGGGCTGGCCCTGGGTGGCCTCGACAAGGCCCTGGACAAGGCGCTGTGCCGTACGCCCTATGGCGCCACCGACGGCTTCACCCTGACCCTGTATTTCGGCCATACCGAGTTCGAGCCGCTGGCCGACCTCGCGCGCCAGTTGTTCGAAGCCTTTCCCTGTCCGATCCTGCTGGTGGAGTTCCGTCGCCAGCAGGGCTGGCATATCGAGGGCGTGCGCCCTGGCGTGCTGAACCGCTTGCGCAGCGACCAGGAGGATGTCTTCGCCGATGCCCTCGACGGTTTCAGCCGGCGCGCCTGGCGCATGCCGCGTTCGCGGCGGGTGGCACGCTACGACATGGCGATCCTGCACGATCCCGACGAAGCGCTGCCGCCGTCCAACCCGCAGGCGCTGGCCAACTTCGTACGGGTCGGCGCCAGCCTCGGCATCGACGTCGAACTGATCGGACGCAAGGACTACGCGCGCCTGGCCGAGTTCGACGCCCTGCTGATCCGCGAGACCACCCGGGTCGACCACCATACCTATCGCTTCGCCGAGAAGGCCGAGCGTGAAGGCCTGGTGGTGATGGACGACCCGGCATCGATCCTGCGCTGCACCAACAAGGTCTACCTGGCCGACCTGCTTGGTTGCCGGCAACTGGGCATGCCGCTCACCGAGATCCTCTACAAGGAACGCCCGCAGGACTGGCAGCGGGTGGCCCGGCGCCTGGGTTTCCCGCTGGTGCTGAAGATTCCCGATGGCTGCTTCTCCCGTGGCGTGGTCAAGGTCAACGACGACAGCGAACTGCTGGCGGCGGCGAGCGAGCTGTTCGAGCGCTCGGTCCTGTTGCTGGCCCAGGAGTTCTTCTACACCGAGTACGACTGGCGCATCGGCGTGCTCGACCGCCAACCGCTGTACGCCTGCCAGTACTTCATGTCGCGCGGCCACTGGCAGATCTACAACCACAAGGCCGACGGCCAGGACGTCAACGGCGAGTGCCGCGCCGTGCCGCTGGAGCAGGTGCCGCCGGCGGTGCTGGAGCTGGCCCTGGAGGCCGCCGGGCGGATCGGCGACGGCCTCTACGGGGTGGACCTGAAGCAGGCCGGCGACAAGGTGCTGGTCATCGAGGTCAACGACAACCCGAATATCGATGCCGGCATCGAGGACGGCCAGCTCGGCGACGAACTCTACAGGCGCATCCTCCAGGCCTTCGTCCAGCGCCTGGAACTCAAGCACCGTGGCCAGTTGAGCAAGGCGCTGCGCTGAGCGGCGCGCCTCAGTCCGGCCGGCGCGTGGCCAGGCGCAGGCCGGAGCCGCGGGCGAGGGCGGCCGGCCTGACGCAACGGACCCGGTAGCGGCCGCGCTCATCGATCTCGATGCCCTGCAACTCGGGAGCGAAACCGGGAAAGTGCTCGCCGAAGGCCTGCAAGGCCAGCAGGTAGTCGATCAGCGCCGGCGATTCCTCGGCCACCCGTTCGCCGGGCAACAGCAGCGGCGTGGCCGCCGGATGGACGCCGACCAGGCTGGCGACCACACGGCCGCCGAGCCTGTCGATCGCCACCGCTTCGGTTTCGTCCCTGACCAGGTGCCCATAGACCGTGGCCGGCGCCAGCGCGGCGTGGCCGGCAGCCCTGGCGGCGGCGTCGGCGAGGGCGGTCAGGTGCAGCCGCAGGCTGGCTTCGTGGATCATCGCGCAGAGTTCGCGCAGGCCGATGTAGCGGTACAGCGGCGAGCTGTCGAGCAACTCCGGCAACACCTGCTTCAGCGGCGCATCGTCGTCGTGCCGGCGTTTGAATTCGCACAGCCTGTCCACCAGCGGCTGCGCGTGTTCCGCCCTGGCGCCCTGGGGAAACAGCAGCAGGAAGCGATAGTCGCCGGTGCGCAACGGGGCGATGCCGTGCCGGCGCAGGTAGCGGCAGACCACCGCGGCGGGTACTCCGAAGCTGGCCGGGCAACCGCGCGAATCGAGGCCGGGGGCGCTCAGGGCGACGCGCAGCGGGTCCAGCCGAGGACTGCTGTCGAGTGTCTCGGCGAGCCCGTGCCAGCGCTTCGCCGGCGTCTCCCGGCCGGCCTCGATGCCAGGCCCCGGGTTGCCCCGCAGTATCTCGAAGAACCACGTATCGCCATCCTCCCTGGCGAGCCGCGCGGCGGCTTCCCAGAGCGCCCGGCGAAAGGCTTCGGCGATGTCGCCGGCGTGCGCCGCCGGGGCTCCTGCGGACCTCTCGCGGTAGGCCGTGGAGAGGTCGTTCAGCGGCGTCGCCAGGTGCTCCGCGGTGCTCTCCGAGCCGATCCGCCACTGCTTGGCCGGCGCCAGATCGAGGCGTGCGCGGCCGTTGTAGCGGGCGCTCACCGGCGTGCGCGGGACCGGCGGGGCATAGTCGCGCAGCCGCCTGGGGCCCGCCGGGGCGCGCCATTCACGCAGGTCGCTGTCGATGCGCTCGGCGATGAAGCGTGCGGGGCCGGCGGCCAGGTTGAAGCATCCCTGGACCTCGTCCAGTAGCTGGCTGGACAACTGCTCGATGCGCAGTTGACGAAACAACAGGAACAGCGGGATGGACGGCGCGACCTGGCGGAGTTCATCGAGCGCCGCTAATTGTGCGGCTTCGTTCTCGCCTGTCGGCTCCGCGACGAGCAGGAGGATGCCGGCGGGGTGCGCGGCGTTGCCGAGAAAATCCAGGGCGACCTTGCGGCTTGGCGCCTGGAAGAGTCGATAGCCGCGTATTTCCAGTTGTCGACAAAGCTCGGAAAGACGATTCGCATCATTGGCCGCGTTTATGTTGGAAGTGACGAGTATTGAATGACGCGAAGGATTGTTTCGAGACATGCTGTTGTCCTTGTCCATTCGAACCGCTCGGTTTCGCCGGCAAAAGCGTCGCCCGGCACGCCGAAGGCTCTCGCGAGGCGCGACTAGTGATTGATGATGTACTTGGCGCTGGCGAAGGTCGGCGGGATATAGAAGTTCCACTTCTTTTGCCGGGCGAGTGCCTTGAAGGCGCCGATGCAACTGCAACCGACCTTCTGGAAGATGTTGCTCTTGTGGAACTTGACGGTACTCAGGGAGCGGCTGATCTGTTCGGCTATTTCTTTTTCCGAGAGACCGGAAAGCAGCAGGTAGATCACGTCCCATTCGCGCGAGGTGAACAACTCCGAGGGTGGCGTGAAGGTGAAGGTACCGATGCCGTCGGTGGCGATGAAGCCGCGCGGGGCGACCGAGGTCAGGGTCTTGGCATGGGCGATCACCCCGGTGCGGTTGCCGCGCCGGTCATACAGCGGCATGCGCTCGAAGTACAGGCAGCAGGGCGCCGGATGGTCGTCCGGCCTGAGCAGCGCCAGGGCCTCGATGCGCTTGCCGGTCTGGATGACCAGCTTGTCGTGCTCTTCGATGCTGGCACTGAAGGGGGACAGCAGGGAGTTCTTCTGGCCGAACCGCGGGGTGATCAGTTCGGTATAGCGACGATTGACATAGACGAAGTTGAGACAGTTGTCTTTCACACTCCAGGCCTCTTCGCTCTGCTCCCAGGAAATGATCAGTTCGATGGGAATGTGCACCGACATGTGGTGAGTCATGTCCAGCAGCTTTTCGATATCCAATAGCGTCATTGGCTACTCCACTCATTTACATGTGGGCGGGTCTTTGAATGGAAGAAAGATGGCGAGGCGAGTGCGTGCCGGGATGTTCGTTGGGTCCTGCGGAAGTTTCTCTGGCAAGTGCTATCTTCTTTTCGGTGGCGTTCGACTCCTGCGTCTGCGAAGTGTTACCGGAGCAACTACGCCGGGGCGCAATTCGATTTCAGGTTATATCCGCGACCTCATGCCCAGGCTGTACTTTTGATCGAGTTTTTTTGCGCTGTTCTAATAGGGGGCGGGCGCGTTGTTCGAAAAGTCGATTGACAGCTGACGGAGGTGGCCAGGGTCCTATCGAACAATTCCAGGAGTTCCCTTTTTCCAATGCGCGATGCCACCGGTCCGTACTTCGCTCGCCGGGGCCGTTGCGCGGCTATGGTGGAAGTCCCGAGGCCTATCGAGGCTTTGTCATGTCGCGTGTGCTTTTCCTGCTCCTGGCCATGGTGCTCGCCGGCCTGGGCCAACCGACCCTCGCCGCGCCCCTGCCGGACGAGCTGCCGGCAGCGTTGCCCGCCGCGCCGCCGGTCGCGCCGTTGCCCATGGGCAGCGCGCCACAGCCGCAACCGGAGGCCGCCGAGCCGGACCTGCCGGGCAGCGACGCGGCCAGCGCCGACGGGGAGGCGACGACCAAGGACGGCTTGAAGATCGGCAACGGCAGTCTCCGCCTGCGCCAGGACGATCCCGGGCCGACCCGGGAAAGCCCGCTGCGCGATCCCCGCCTGAATCCCTACGCACCGCGTCAGCCCTGACCGACGGCCCGCGCCCGGTGGCCGGGCGGGTCTAGGCTTGTGCTGCGGTCGGCGGCGTTCCACGGCGAGCGCCGACCGTTCGTCTGCGCCGCGGGCTTTTTTCCCCGCCGCTGTCGAAAGGCGCCCTCGCCGGGCGACTACCGAACGAACGGATCGTCGATCCGCACCAGGAGCCCACCGCCATGAAATACCTCTGCCTGATCTATTTCGACGAAGCGAAGCTGGCCGCCGTGCCGGCCGAGGAGCTTGCCGCCATCGTCGACGAGTGCATGACCTACTCCGACCAGTTGGGCAAGGCCGGCCACTACATCGCCTCGCACGCCCTGCAGTCGGTGCAGACCGCCACCACCCTGCGCCACCAGGGCGGGCGGCTGGCGATGACCGACGGGCCGTTCGCCGAGACCAAGGAGCAACTCGGCGGTTTCTACCTGATCGAGGCGCGCGACCTCAACCAGGCCCTGCAGATCGCCGCGAAGATTCCGCCGGGACGGCTCGGCTGTGTCGAAGTGCGACCGGTCAAGGAATGGGAGTGAGGGCGCCCGGCGCCGGAGGTGAAGCATGTGCCCCCTTTGCATCGCATCCCTGTCCCTGCTGTGCGCCGGCGGCGCTTCGCTGGCCGGCTTCGCCCTGGCGACCGGGCGCCGGCGCCGCTGGCGGAACGACCCCGGGCAGGCTGGAAAACCGAGAATTTCCGTGGAGAATCGGCAATGAATCCTTCTTTGCAGGACCACCCGGTGAGCAACCGGGAACAATGGCTGGACGCCCGTCGCCGTCTGCTGGCGCGGGAAAAGCAACTCACCCGCCTGCGCGACCAGGTCGCCGCCGAACGACGCGAACTGCCCTGGGTCAGGGTGGACAAGGACTACCGCTTCCAGGGCGAGCGGGGTGAGCGTTCGCTGGCCGAGTTGTTCGGCGGCAATAGCCAGCTAATCGTCTACCACTTCATGTTCGCGCCGGGCTGGAGCGAAGGCTGCGTCGGCTGTTCGTTCCTCGCCGACCACATCGACGGCGCCAACCGGCACCTGGCGCACCACGACGTCAGCCTGGTGGCGGTATCGCGCGCGCCCCTGGAGGAGTTCCAGGCGTTCCGCCGGCGCATGGGCTGGCGTTTCGACTGGTACTCCTCGTACGGCAGCGATTTCAACCGTGACTTCGGGGTGTCCTTCGACAAGGCGCAACTGGCCGCCGGCAGCGTCGACTACAACTACCAGCCGACCCCCGACGCCGGCGAGGAAATGCCGGGTGCCAGTGTGTTCCTGCGCAATCCGGCGGGCGAGGTGTTCCACACCTATTCGGCCTATGCGCGCGGCCTCGACATCCTGCTCACCACCTACACCTTCCTCGACCTGACGCCCAAGGGGCGCAACGAGGACGCGATCATGGACTGGCTGCGTCACCACGACCGCTACGACGAGGCGCCGAAAAGCGCCTGCTGCCACGCGCAGGCCAGCCATTGAGGGAGCACGGCGAGCCGTTGCGCAGCCGCATCGAGGCGCTGTACCGCGAGGAGTCGCGGCGCGTGCTGGCGACCCTGATCCGCCTGCTCGGCGATTTCGAGCTGGCCGAGGAAGCCTTGCACGACGCCTTCATCGCCGCCGTCGAGCAGTGGCCGCGCGACGGTATCCCGCGCAACCCGCGCGCCTGGCTGGTTTCTGCTGGGCGCTTCAAGGCCATCGACAACCTGCGCCGGCGAGCGCGCTTCGACGCCTCGCAGCGGCTGCTCGCCGAGCAACTGGAAGAGCAGGCCGAGGCGCCGGCGGAGGAGGGCGATGCGGTGGAAGACGACCGGCTACGCCTGATCTTCACCTGCTGCCACCCGGCGCTGACCCCCGAGGCACAGGTGGCGCTGACCCTGCGCGAGGTCTGCGACCTGCGCACCGAGGAGATCGCCCGCGCCTTCCTCGCCGCGCCCAGCGCCATCGCCCAACGCATCGTGCGGGCCAAGAACAAGATCCGCGAGGCCCGGATTCCCTACCAGGTACCGACCGTGGAGGAACTCCCCGAGCGGCTGGGCAACGTCCTGCAAGTGATCTACCTGGTGTTCAACGAGGGCTACTCGGCCTCCACCGGCACCAGCCTGACCCGCGCCGATCTCAGCGGCGAGGCGATCCGCGTCGGCCGCCTGCTGGTCGAACTGCTGCCCGACCCCGAGGCCCTCGGCCTGCTCGCCCTGATGTTGCTGCACGACTCGCGGCGCCAGGCGCGGACCTCGGCCAGCGGCGAACTGGTGCGGCTCGACGAGCAGGACCGCACGCTATGGGATCGCGGACTGATCGTCGAGGGGCTCGGCCTGGTCGAGCGGGCCCTGGCCAGCCGCCGTTTCGGGGCCTACACCCTACAAGCGGCCATCGTCGCGGTGCACGCCCAGGCCCCGCGCGCCGAGGACACCGACTGGGCACGGATCGTCGCCCTCTACGACGCGCTGCTGTACCTGGCGCCATCGCCGGTGATCGAACTCAACCGCGCCGTGGCCTTGGCCATGCGCGATGGCGTCGAGGTCGGGCTGGCCGCGGTCGATGCGTTGCTGGCGCGAGGTGAACTGGCCGATTACCACCTGGCGCACTCGGCGCGTGCCGACTTCTGCCGCCGTCTCGGTCGCCGCCGCGAGGCCCGCGAGGCCTACCGCGCGGCGCTGGCCCTGGCGCGCCAGGAGCCGGAGCGGCGCTTCATCGAGCAGCGCCTGCGCGAACTCGATTGAAGCCGGCTCAGGCGCCGTTGGCGCAGGCCGTACGCGCTTCGCCGCCAACGCCACGGGTGAACCACCAGAACGCCAGGGCCGCCAGGCTGATCGCCGCGCCGAGCAGGCTCACCGCGTCCCAGCCGGCCCAGGCGTACATGGCGGTGCCGGCGCTGGCGCCGAGGCCGCTGCCGGCGGCGTAGAACAGCATGTAGCAACCCACCAGGCGGCTGTGGGCGCGCGGGTCGATGGCGAAGACCAGGCTCTGGTTGAGCACATGGATCGCCTGGCCGGCGAGATCGAGCAGCAGCACGCCGAGAATCAGCGCCGCCAGCGAATGCGCGCCGAGGGCGAGCGGCAGCCAGGACAGCAGCAACAGCAGCAGGGCGCCGCCGCTGAGCGCCTGGGCGTGGCCGCGATCGGCCAGGCTGCCGGCCCGCGCCGCGCCCAGCGCGCCGAGCGCGCCGACCAGGCCGAAGGCGCCGATGGCGCTGTGCGACAGCGAATACGGCGGCGCGCCGAGCAGCAATACCAGGCTGCTCCAGAACACCCCGAAGGCGGCGAACATCAACAGCCCGAGCAGGCCGCGCACCTGCAGCACGCGCTGGCTCGCCAGCAGGCCGAACATCGAGCCGAGCAGCTGCCGGTAGGACAGCCCCAGTTCGTTGCTCGGCGCCGCCGGCAGTACCCGCCAGAGCAGCAGGCCAAGCCCGCCCATGCTCGCTGCCGAGACCAGGTAGACGCTGCGCCAGCCGCCGAGGTCGGCGAGCAGCCCGGCCAGGCTGCGCGCCAGCAGCAGGCCGATCACCACGCCGCCCTGCGCCGCGCCGACCACCCGCCCGCGCTCGCCAGGCGCCGCCAGCGCCGCGGCGTAGGCCAGCAGTCCCTGGGTCATGGCGGTGCCGAGCAGGCCCAGTCCGAGCAGCCCCAGCGCCAGGCCGAGGGTATCGCCGGCGAAGCCCACCAGCAGCAGCGACAGCACCAGCAGCAGGAGCTGGACGAACATCAGCCGGCGCCGCTCCAGCAGGTCGCCCAGCGGCACCACCAGCAGCAGCGCCAGGGCGCAACCGGCCTGGGTCGCGCCGAACAGCAGGCCGACCCCGGCCTGGCCGATGGCGAACTCGGCACCGAGGACGTCCAGCAGCGGCTGGGCGTAATAGACGTTGGCCACGCTGAGACCGCAGGCGACGGCGAACAGCAGCACCAGCGCGGAGGGGAGGGAGGATGGCGAGGATGGCATGCGAAGCGCTCCGTAAGGTTTCAATATGAAACTATGCGGAGGCTAGGAATTTTGGTTTTAAAATGCAACTTAAATTATCGCGGCAGTGCGTCTATCGATCGCGACTCGCGCACAGCGGAACGCGGGCCCGCCGCCGATTCACACCTGGCGGCGGGCCCGCGTAGCGGACGCTACCGGTCCTGCTCGCAGTTGACCATCCAGGCCACGCCGAAGCGGTCGGTGAACATGCCGAAGCTCGCCGCCCAGAAGGTCGGGCCCAGCGGCATCTGGACCGAGCCGCCCTCGGCGAGGGCGTTGAACAGGCGCTCGGCCTCGGCCTTGCTGTCGACGTTGAGGCTGATGGAACAGCCCTTGATGCCTTCGTAGGGATAGGCCGGGTGATTGTCCGAGGCCATCAGGGCGAAGCTGCCGACCACCAGCCGTGCGTGCATGATCTTGTCTTTCCAGTCGGCCGGGATGTCGCCGCACTCGGGGCTGTCGCCGAACGGCAGCATGGCCTCCAGGGTGCCGCCCAGGTGCTGGTGGTAGCAGCTGAAGGCCTCCCGGCAATTACCGTTGAAGATCAGGTAGGGGACGATTTGCATGGCGCTTTCCTCGTTCTTGGCGGAGTGCGGGGCGGTTCAGTTGCGTTTTTCCAGCTCGGCGCGCAGGCGCTCCTCGCGCTCGCGCAGTTCCGGGGTGAACTCCTCGCCGAAGTCCTCGGCCTCGAAGACCTGGCGGATCTCGATCTCGGATTCGCCGTCGAATGGGTTCGGGCATCGCTTGACCCACTCGATGGCCTCTTCCAGGGAGGCCACCTGGAACATCCAGAAACCGGCGATCAGCTCGCGGGTCTCGGCGAAGGGGCCGTCGATCACCGTCCGCGCGTTGCCGGAGAAACGCACCCGGGCGCCCTTGGCGCTGGGCTGTAGCCCTTCGCCGGCGAGCATCACCCCGGCCTTGACCAGTTCCTCGTTGTAGCGGCCCATCGCCGCGAGCAGTTCCTCGCTGGGCATCTCGCCGGCTTCGGAAGCCTGGGTGGCCTTGACGATCACCATGAATCTCATCTGCGTTCTCCTTGTTGTTCTGCGCAATGACGGCCCGTTCTGGCCCGCCTCCCGAACTGGTCGAACGGCGGGCCGGCGGATCGACAGGCGACGGCGGTTTTTTCGCTGGCCGGGGCAGTATAGGAGGCCCGCGCCGAGCGGCCGGGATGGCCGACGAGCGTCGCTGCGGAGTGTGCCGACCGCTGGGCGGGCCGCGCCAGCCGTGGCCTGCAGGGCTTCTACACTGTTCCAGCAGAACCATTTCCGCGAGCCTCGGCATGCCCCGTATCGTCTTCGCCCCGGCCATCCAGCGGCATGTCGCCATGCCCGCGCTGGACGTCGGCGCCGCCACCGTCGCCGCCGCCTTGCAGGCGGCCTTCGCCCGCGAGCCGCGCTTGCGCGGCTACCTGCTCGACGACCAGGGCAGTCTGCGCCGGCATGTGGCGCTGTTCGTCGATGGCGTGCAGGTCCGCGATCGCCGGGGATTGGGCGATCCGCTCCAAGACGATAGCGAGATCTACGTGGTGCAGGCGCTGAGCGGCGGTTGACCAACAGAGGAGGACATCCGGTGAGCGAGCGACTCTATGTCGGCACCCGCAAGGGCCTGTTCGAGCTGCGGCGCAACGCGGCGGGCCAGTGGCTGCCGATGGCCAGCCACTTCCTCGGCGAGCCGCTGAGCATGCTCCTCGCCGACCCGCGCGACGGCGCGCTCTACGCGGCGCTGAACCTCGGCCATTTCGGCGTCAAGCTGTGGCGTCGCGACGCCGGCGCGACGGACTGGATGGAATGCACGGTGCCGGTCTATCCGCCGCAGCCGCCAGCGGCCGAACCGCTGGAAGGCCAGGCGGCGGAGCCACCCTGGTCGCTACAGCAGTTGTGGATCCTCGAGCCAGGCGGCGCCGACCGGCCCGGCACGCTGTGGGCCGGAACCATCCCCGGCGGCCTGTTCCGCTCCGACGACCGTGGCGCCAGCTGGCGCCTCAACCGCGAACTCTGGGAACGACCCGAACGCGCCCAGTGGTTCGGCGGCGGCTACGACCATCCCGGCATCCATTCCATCTGCGTCGACCCACGCGACAGTCGCCACCTCACCGTCGCGGTGTCCTGCGGCGGCGTCTGGCAGAGCCACGACGACGGCCGCAGCTGGACCTGCACCACCAAAGGCATGCGCGCCGACTACATGCCGCCGGAGCAGAGCGAGGAGGCGGCGATCCAGGACCCGCACCGCCTGGTGCAGTGCCAGGCGCGCCCGGAGTTCCTCTGGGTGCAGCACCACAACGGCATCTTCCGTTCCCGCGACGGCGGCCTGCATTGGCAGGGCGTGGTCGCCGAGCCGTCCAGCTTCGGTTTCGCCGTCGCCGTGCATCCGCGGCAGCCGGACACGGCCTGGTTCGTCCCGGCGACCAAGGACGAATGCCGCATTCCCAGGGACGCCCGTTTCGTGGTCACCCGCACCCGCGACGGCGGCCGCAGCTTCGAGACCCTCGAGCGCGGCCTGCCCGACGGCCCGGCCTACGACCTGGTCTACCGCCACGGCCTGGACATCGACCCCAGCGGCGAGCGCCTGGCCATGGGCTCGACCACCGGCGGCCTGTGGCTCAGCGAGAACGGCGGGGAGGACTGGCAGCAGCTCTCCGCCAACCTGCCGCCGATCTACTGCGTGCGCTTCGCCTGAGCGCGCGGTGCTGGACAGCCTCGGCGCGCTTGCATAAGTTCGTGGGTTTTCGCCAAGGAGCCCACCCCATGAGCCTCGAATCCGTCCGGCGGTTCTTCGCCGAGAAAGCCCCGGACCTGCGCATCATCGAGCTGGAAACCAGCACCGCCACCGTCGCCCTGGCCGCCGAGGCCCATGGCGTGGAGCCGGGGCGCATCGCCAAGACCCTGTCGCTGCGGGTCGGCGAGCGCACCGTACTGGTAGTGGCGCGCGGCGACGCGCGGCTGGACAACCGCAAGATCAAGGCCGCCTTCGGCGGCAAGGCGAAGATGCTCGGCGCCGAGGACGTGGTCGAGCTGACCGGGCACCCGGTCGGCGGAGTCTGCCCGTTCGGCCTGGCGACGCCGCTGGCGGTGTACTGCGACGTCTCGCTGCAAGCCTTCGACGAAGTGCTTCCGGCCGCCGGGGCGGTGCACAGCGCGGTCCGCATCGCCCCGCAACGGATGGCCGAGCTGGTGGATGCGCAGTGGGTCGATGTGTGCCAGGAAGTCCTCCAGGAAGCCTGACGGCAACTGCCGGGCTCAGGCCAGATTGAGCTGCCAGGACACCCCGAAGCGGTCGGCCAGCCAGGCGAAACGCTGGCTGAAGCCGTAGTCGCCGAGCGGCATCAGGGCCTTGCCGCCGTCGCTCAGGGCCTCGGCCAGGCGCTCGATCTGCGCGTTGCTCTCGCAGTCGACGAAGAAGGAGAACGCCGGGGTGAAATCGAAGGCGTGCCGCACATGGCTGTCGATGCAATGCACGCTCTGGTCGCCGAGGCGGAACAGCGCCTTCAGCACCGAGCCTTCCGGGCCCGGCCCCTCGGCGCCGTAGCGCTGGATCTGGAGGATCTCGGCGTCGTCGAACAGCGACAGGTAGAAGTTCATGGCCGCCTCGGCCTGGACCCCCTGGAACATCAGGAAGGGGCGTACGCGTGTGCTCATCGCGGTCTCCTCTGGAAGGCTGGCTCGAGGCTAGAGCCTAGCTCACCACGTTGCGGGTGAAACGCACCACCTCGTCCCCATCGTTGACGTAGGCGTACGGCTGGTCGCTGGCGAAGGCATGGAAGTCGCCGGCCTCGATGCGCCGTTCGCCGTCGGCCAGTTCCAGGCGCAGGCGACCTTCGATGACCAGAACCATCTCCCGCCAGCCGGCGGCGTCGGGTTCCGATACGTAGCGCTCGCCCGGTCCCAGCGACCAGGCCCAGAGTTCCACCTCGCGCCGCGCCGGTGCGCTGGCGAGGAGGGTGGCGCGGCTCTCGGGGTGGTGGCCGACCCAGGCCACCGCATTGATCCGCGAGCGGTCGGTGGCCGGGGCCTGGACCAGGTCGGGGAACAGCACGCCGAGGGCGGCGGCGATACGGTCGAGGGTCGACAGGCTGACATTGACGTCGCCGCTCTCGATGCCCACCAGCATCCGCCGGCTGACACTGGCCGCGCGGGCCAGCGCTTCCTGGCTGAGGCCGGCTTGCAGGCGCAGGCGGCGGACGTTGCCGGAGACATGTTCGAGGACGCTGGGGCGTTCGGTAGGGTTGGGCAATATATTGCTCACTGTCGCGGTTTTGCGCATTATAGTGCACATCCCGTTTCCCGCAGTCCATCGGGCTGCTTCCCACTGCCGGACCTCTTCCATGACCTCCACCTCCCGCGGCCTCGCCGGAACGCTGTTGCCGGTCGGCCTGCTATTGATCGCCATGGCCTCGATCCAGAGCGGCGCTTCCCTGGCGAAAAGCATGTTCCCCCTGGTCGGCGCCCAGGGCACCACGGCCCTGCGGCTGTTCTTCGCCGCGCTGATCCTGCTGCTGCTCCTGCGTCCCTGGCGCAAGCGCCTGAGCCTGCAATCGCTGCGCTCGGTGGTGGTCTACGGCATCGCCCTGGGCGGCATGAACCTGCTGTTCTATCTCTCGGTGCGCACCGTGCCGCTGGGCATCGCGGTGGCTCTGGAGTTCACCGGGCCGCTGCTGGTGGCGATCCTCTCCTCGCGGCGCCTGCTGGACTTCCTCTGGATCGGCCTGGCGGTGTTCGGCATCTGGCTGTTGCTGCCGCTGGGCAACAGCGCCGAGCCGCTCGACCTGGTCGGCGCCGCCTATGCCCTCGGTGCCGGCGTGTGCTGGGCGCTGTACATCCTCTTCGGCCAGCGCGCCGGCGCCGACCATGGCGCCCAGGGCGCCGCGCTGGGGGTGCTGGTGGCGGCGATCCTGGTTGTGCCGATCGGCGTCGCCCACGCCGGCGCCGACCTCCTCGACCCGGCGCTGATCCCGTTGGCGCTGGGCGTCGCGGTGCTCTCCACGGCCTTGCCCTACACCCTGGAAATGGTCGCGCTGACCCGCCTGCCGGCGCGCACCTTCGGCACCCTGATGAGCATCGAGCCGGCCTTCGGCGCGCTCTCCGGGCTGCTGTTCCTCGGCGAGCGGCTGAGCCCGACCCAATGGCTGGCCATCGGCGCGATCATCCTCGCCTCGGTCGGCACTACCCTCAGCGTCAAGTCGCGTGGCGCCGCCCCGGCGCTACCGGCCAAGGACTGAGGCGGCCGCCGCGTCCTCCCGCTGCAGGCGCTCGTGCTGGCGGATGAAGCGCCGCGCGCTGCGCGCTAGGCGGATGCAGAGCATGATCGCCGCGCCGGTCAGGCCCACCACCAGGCCCTGCCACAGGCCGCGCGGTCCGGTGGGTTCCTGGATCCAGTCGGTGAGGCCGAGGCTGTAGCCCACCGGCAGGCCGATGCCCCAGTAGGCGAACAGGGTCATGATCATCGTCACCCGGGTGTCCTGGTAGCCGCGCAGGGCCCCGGCGGCGGTGACCTGCAGGGCGTCGGAGAACTGGAACAGCGCGGAGAACACGATCAGCGAGGCGGCGATGGCGATCACCGCCGGGTCCGGCGAATACATCGCGGCGATCTGCTCGCGCAGCAACAACATCAGGCTCGCCGAGACGCAGGCGTAGCCCAGCGCCGCGGCCATCCCCACGCCGGCGGCGAAGCGCGCGTCGCGCGGCAGGCCGGCGCCGAGGTTGTGGCCGACCCGCACGGTCACCGCCATCCCCAGCGAATAGGGAATCATGAACACCAGCGCGCTGAAGTTCAGGGCGATCTGGTGGCCGGCCACCACGTTCTCGTCGAGCCCGCCGATCAGCAGGGCGATCACCGAGAAGATGCTCGACTCGGCGAACACCGCGATGCCGATCGGCAGGCCGACCGCCACCAGCGGGCCGATGGTCGCGCGATCCGGCCACTCCCAGCGCGAGAACAACTGGCTGGCGCGGTAGATCGAGGCCTTGTTCACCCAGAACAGCATGCCGAGGAACATGAACCACATCACCGAGCCGGTGGCCCAGCCGCAGCCGGGGCCACCCATCTTCGGCATGCCGAAGTGGCCGTAGATCAGCGCGTAGTTGATCGGGATGTTCAGCAGCAGCCCGCCGATCCCCAGCACCATGCTCGGCCGGGTCCGTCCCAGGCCGTTGGTGTAGCAGCGCAGTACGTGGTACAGCGCCGCCGCCGGGAAGCCCAGGGCGATGCCCTTGAGGTACAGCAGGCTCGGCCCGATCAGTTCCGGGCGCACTTTCATCAAGCCGAGGATCGGCTCCGACAACCACCACAGCACCGCCCCCGACAGCGGTCCGATCAGCAGCGCCAGCCACAGCGCCTGGCGCACCAGCGGCCCGGTGCCGGGCTGGTCGCCGGCGCCATGGCGCTGGGCGACCTTGGCCGTGGTGGCGAGCAGGGTGCCGGTCATCAGCAGGAACATCGGGATCCAGATCGAGTTGCCCAGCGCCACCGCTGCCAGGTCGTGCGGACTGGCGCGCCCGGCCATCACCGCATCGACGAAGCCCATGGCGGTGGTCGCCAGTTGCGCGATCATGATCGGCGCGGCGAGGGTCAGCAGTTCCTTGAGTTCGGCGCGGATGCGCAAGCCACGGGAAAGGGGCAGGGCGGGGCTGTTCACGGCAGTCCTTGTCTGGGCAGGGGAACCGCGTAGTTTACGGGTTGACGGGGTGGTCAGGAAGGGTCAGCAGGGTCGTGCCGGTTGCCCAGCCCCCCACCGCGCTACGCGCAGACAAACGACCCCGCGCTGCCCGCTTGAGGCCCGACCCCGTAGGGCGAATAACCGCCTGGCGGTTATCCGCCGGATACCCGTGACAGCGGCGGATGACATGCCCTGGAAACGCCGGACATCTCCCCCAGACTTTTCCGCAGCCTCTCTCAGACGCCCAGGAATTGGATAAAAAACCAGTAGGAGGAAGATGGAGGGGTCGCCAAGTCCATCTGTTTTCTTGGGGGCAGAAAAGACGCGGGCCGCAGGTGCAGGAACACCTACGACCCGCTAACCAGAGACCAGCTAATCAAGGAGCTGACCCATGGCTAAGGCCGATGATACGTCGAATCCCGCAATAACCGCACAGTCCCCTTCCACCTTCATCCCCCTGCGACGCACCTCGCAATGCAACCAGCACCCCGGTTGCGCCACCCTCTACCTGGACAGCAGCGCAGCCAGCGAAGACCTGTTCGACACCGCCCGCCGCCGGCTGGAGTCGGCGATCGGAACGCTGAGCGTCCTCGACCTGCTCGACGAAACCGAAGAGCCCGGCGAAAGCATCTGCCGCATCACCGGTTCCCTGCTGTCGTTGCTCAGCGACGCCCTGTCGCTGTTCGAGGCGGAATACGCACGCAGACACCGATAACCGACGGAGGCGGTGCCCCCCGGCAAGGCCGGGGGGTTGAGTAGCGGGGCGAAAAGGGGATCCCTCTCCGCCCTGGCTCGGCAGTTGCGCGGTCGGGCGAAAGCCACCTGACCGCTACACACGCCAACCCAGGCAATCCCTGACGATGACCGGTCTTTCATCTGCGACTGTTTCTCATTTACACTCGACCCCCATTCTTCGGAGCCAGGCTCCTTTCCTGGGTGCATCGTGCCGTTCGATCCCGCCAAGCCGACGCTGTTGTCCACACTGGTTCGTCACTACGAGGAACTGGTCGACCATGTTCGCCGGCGCTTCGGCGACCGGGGCATGGCGCGCGAAGTGGTGCACGACGTGTGCGTGCAGTTGCTCGAACGCGACGAGAAGGAGGACGTGCACACGCCCCTGGCCCTGCTGCGGAAAATCTCCCACGACGCCGCCGTGAGCCGCTATCGTAGCGACCGTCGTCGAACCGCCTGGGTGGAAGCCGTCGCCGAGCTTCCGGAAGTCGCCTGCATGGCGGCGACGCCCATGGGTCGCCATGAGGCCGAGCGCGAGTTCCAGGCACTGGTCGACGCCATCGCCACGCTTCCTCCTCGCTGCCAGGCCGTTTTCGTCATGCACAAGATCCACGAAGTTCCCCAGGCGCAAGTCGCCGACCGCCTCGGCATCTCCGTCAAGACCGTGGAAAAGCACCTGCGCCTCGGACTGGCGGCCTGCCGGGAACGGCTCGGCCGCGGCGAGGCACGGCCATGACCCAGCCCTCGAAACGGAATGGGCAGGTTCCGCTGGACGACGCCCTGGAGCGCCATCGCGACGCGCTGAAGGACCTGTTCCCGCTGCCGCCCTCCCGGCCGAAATCGCGCAAGGCAAGCAAGGCGGCCGGCGTCGCGCTATTGCTGGCGCTGGCCATCGGCGCCCTGGCCTGGCTGGACCCGGCCTACAAGCGCGAGCGCTTCGCCACCGCCATCGGTGAGCGGCGCGACGTGACCCTGGCCGACGGCAGCCAGCTCCTGCTCGACAGCGGCAGCCAGATCGAGGTCAGTTGGCACCCGCTCAGCCGCCGGGTCGCGTTGCGCGCGGGGCAGGTGCTTTTCGAGGTATCCCCGGCGCGCTATCGGCCCTTCGTGGTGTCCGCGGGTTCGACCGACATCCGCGTGCTCGGCACCCGGTTCAACGTGCGCCGCCTGGACGACGACGTCCGCGTGACCCTGGAGCGTGGCCGGGTGGAGGTCGGCACCTCGGCTACGGCGCAAGCGCCAGTCGTGCTCCTGCCGGGCCAGCAGGTCGATGCCATTGGCGGGCAACTGATGCCGCTGGCCAAGGTCGATGCCGCCACGGCGATGGCCTGGAAAGACGACCGCCTGGTCTTCGAGCGCACGCCCCTGGGCGAAGCCGTCGCGCTGCTGCGCCATTACCGCAAGGCGCCCATTCTCCTGGACGACCCCAGCCTGGCCTCCCTCCGGCTGACCGGCGTCTTCGCCGCGCACAACGTCGACCGGCTGCTCGACCTGCTGCCGAGTATCCTTCCCGTGGCCGTGTCGCGGCAGGAGGACGGCAGCGTCGAGATCCAACGCAAATCGACGCGAAAATAATTCTCGGACGCAGGTAGGGTTTCCCGCGCGCCGTGGCGGCTATCCAGGAAAAGCCAACCTGCATAGGAAATCGAGACGTGCATTTTTCCCTCCGCAGTCGCCACCTGCGTCCTTCATTGCTCGCCAGCAGCCTGCTCCTGGCGGTGTCGGCCCAGGGCCAGGAAAAGCTCGACGTGGATCTGCCCGCCGCGCCGCTCGGCCAGGCGATCAACGCCCTCGCGCAACAATCCTCGGTACAGATCCTCTTCGCCGGCGATCTCGGCGCCGGCCGCCAGGCGCCCGCGCTGAAGGGGCGCTTCACCCCCGAAGAGGCATTGCGCCAGTTGCTCAGGGATAGCGGCCTGAAGGCGCAGGCCAGGGACGAACATACCTTCATCGTCGTTCCGGCCAGCGAAGCCGCCGTGCCCGCTACGCAAGCCCGCAGCGAACCGCTGGACATGGAGCAGATGGAAATCACCGCCTCGCGCACCAGCAGCGACCTGGTCTCCGCCACGCGCCAGTCCACCGTCATCGAGCATGCCCAACTGGAGGAGCTGCGCCAGGGCTCCGACAGCCTGGCCACGGTGCTGGCCAAGGCGGTGCCGGGGATGTCCGATTCCAGCCGCACCATCACCGAATACGGCCAGACCCTGCGCGGGCGCAGCATGCTGGTGATGGTCGATGGCGTGCCGCTGAACACCAACCGCGACTCCTCGCGCAACCTGGCCAACATCGACCCGGCGCTGATCGAGCGGATCGAGGTCATCCGTGGCAGCAGCGCCATCTACGGCAGCGGCGCCACCGGCGGGATCATCTCCATCACCACCCGTCCGGCCGGCGGCGAGAACCGCGCGGAAACCCGCCTCAGCGCCACCTCGCCGCTGACCCGGCTGGGCAGCGATGGCCTCGGCGGCCAGTTCCAGCAATACTTCGCCGGCTCCCTGGGGGCGCTCGACTATTCGTTCGACTTCGGCACCCGCCACGTCGGTGCTTCCTACGACGCCCATGGCGACCGCATCGCTCCGGAACCCAGCCAGGGCGACCTGTTCGACTCGAACGTCTACAACATCGGCGGCAAGCTCGGCCTGCGCATCGACGAGAACCAGCGCGTGCAGCTCGCCCTCAGCCACTACGACGCCCGCCAGGACACCGACTACGCCACCGACCCGAGGGTCGCCAGGCTGCCGCCGGGCTCGGTCCCGGCCAACGCGATCAAGGGCCTGGAGCTGGACGAGCAGAACCGCATCCGCAACACCCTGGCGAACCTCGAGTACGAGAACCTCGACATCCTCGGCAGCCGGCTCTCCGCGCAGCTCTACTACCGCGACTATTTCACCCGCTTCACTCCGTTCGACGCCCGCGCTGTCTCCACCCGCGGCGGCAATGTCGACCAGATCATGCAGAACAGCGAAGTGTTCGGCAGCCGCCTGACCCTGCGCACGCCGCTGGGCGAAAGCGGCAATACCGAACTGGTCTGGGGCGGCGACTACAACCAGGAACGCAGCGACATGCCGCTCGACGTGTTCGACCCGGCGGCCTACGACGCCAGCGGCGGGCTGGTCTTCGACAAGATCGGCAAGCTCACCTACATGCCGCCGCTACGTACCCGCAGCGCCGGAGCGTTCGCCCAGTTGCAGCATCGCTTCGACGAACACTGGTCGATCGACGGCGGCCTGCGCTACGAATACTCCACCGCCGAATTCGACGACTTCATCCCGCTCTCCGAGTCCAAGGCAGCCTCGCCGGTGACCGTCAAGGGCGGCGACCTCGACTACGACGCGGTGCTGTCGAACCTCGGCATCGTCTATTCGCCGGTGGCTGGCCAGGAAATCTATGCCTCCTTCAGCCAGGGCTTCCAGTTGCCCGACGTCGGCATCCAGCTGCGCAACGCCCGCCGTGGCTTCGATATCGGCTCCTCGAACCTCGAACCGGTGAAGACCAACAACTACGAACTCGGCTGGCGCGGCGCCATCGGCGGCAACACCCTGGGCAGCCTGGCGCTGTTCTACACCACCTCCAAGCTGGGCGACGTGCAGAGCTTCAACAACGGCCTGATCCTCACCCGCACCAAGGAGCGCATCTACGGTGTCGAGGCCAGCGCCGACTGGCTCAGCGACGACGAAGTCTGGGGCGCGGGCGGCAGCGCCACCTGGATGCGCGGCCGCGAGAAGCCGGACGGCAAGGACTGGCAGGACATGACCGGCTACCGCGTGCCGCCGCTGAAGCTGACCGCCTACCTGCAATACAAGCCGGATGCCGACTGGAACAACCGCCTGCAGGCCACCTTCTTCGACTCCAAGGACTACCGTCTCGACGGCGTGGAAAGCTTCGGCCGTCGCCAGGTCAGCACCTACACCACGGTCGACCTGGTCAGCCAGTACCGCATCACCCCCGACGACCAGTTGAGCCTGGGCATCCAGAACCTGTTCAACCGCGACTACTACCCGCTCTACAGCCAGTTGCTGCGCAACAACAACAACACCAGCCACCTGCCGGCGCCGGGCACGGTGCTGACGGCGAGCTATACGCACAACTGGTGAGGGGAGGGCGGAGCCACCGGGCCTGGGCGGGCCCGGTGGGCAGGAGGGTGCTTCCAGAGGGAAGGCGGCCCCGTTGTCATGGGCAGGCATTTCCGTCCAATGCCGGACGCCGATCCAGGTCGGCCAGGTAATGGGGAAGGACAGGGTACGCCGTCCCGCTCAGAACACGACCTGCCCCGACATGCCCGGCTGCACCTCACCGCCGATCCAGATATCGCCGCCGATCTGCTCGACGCTTATCCGCCCCCGGCGACCCAAGGCCGTGCCCTGGCTCGCCGTGTAGCGCCCGGGCATGACTCCCGTGCCGATCAGCCATTGCGCCAGGCTCGCGTTGAGGCTGCCGGTAACGGGGTCTTCATTGAGTTCCTCGCCCATGAAGGCGCGCACTTCCACATCCGCCTCCGCCTGGGGACCTTGCCAGGGCGCGACCACGCCCACGTTGAGCCCGTCGAGCTTCGCGTAGTCCGGGCGAATGGCCAGGACCTCGTCACGCGTGGCCAGCCGAACGGCGACCCAGCCGGGTCCGTTGTCCACCCATTGGCTGCCGAGTACCTGCCCCGGGGAAAGGCCAAGCCCGCTCTCGATCCGTCGCAACACCTCGTCTTCGACCGCTCCGCCACGAAGCAGGGGAGGCGCCGCGAACGACAGCAAGGCGCCCTTGCGGCGGATACGGATCAGGCCCGCCAGGCACTCCTGGACGATCTCGTCAGCAGCATTGCCGCCCCCCTGGTTCAGCCAGACCTGGCAGCTCCCCAGCGTCGGATGCCCGGCAAAGGGCAACTCCCGCAGCGGGGTGAAGATTCTTACGCGGTAGTCTGCTTCGGCAGTGGTCGGCCGCAGCAGGAAGGTCGTCTCGCTCAACTGGGTCCAGGCGGCGAACTCGAGCATCTGCTGGCTGCTCAGGCGGTCGGCGCCAATCACCACGGCAACGGCGTTGCCTTTGAAGGGCTGTTCGGAGAAGACATCGACTTGCTCGAAGGGTAACGAAACCGGCATGGAACCTCCTGTTGTTGTGGCGGGGGAGGATAGGCTAGAGAGCTGCCGTCCGAAACCGGAGGGGGAACTTTCGAGGGGGCTTGGGGACTCTCGTCAGGGGCTGCAATCGGCCAATAGCAGCCGCTCCTGGCCAGAGACAGCAGCTTGAAGGAGTCGACGAATCTATGGTCGATTCAGGCTACGATGTTGAGCACTTGCGCCAGTACTGCGACAGTTATCGGACGCAGCCTGTGATTCCGCTGCGGCCCCTAAAGCGCAAACACAAGCCTGGGCCGAGCTGCCCCGGAGCAATTAAATGCTTATCCACCCGCGTGGTCGCTGCGACCGTGCGCGGCGATGAACATGGCGACGGCCGACCGGCAATAGGATTCTATTTCGTCCTCTGCTCTCGCCTGATCGAATCGGGCGATCATCAATAGATCGGAGCCTTTGAAGAGCGCGGCAAACAAGCGGGCGGCTTGGAGGGGATCGGGCACGTTGAGAAGCGCCTTCGCGTGAAGTTGGCGCAACAAGGCATCGATGTCGGCGATGACATGAGCGGCGCCGGCTTCGTAGTGGCGCTTGCTCAGGGCGTTTTGACTCGTTTTATCGGCCATGACCATGGCTTCGATACTGCTGACGTCTGGTCTCAATAGCGTGCGCAGCAGTGATGTTCCCACCGCCATAAGTTGGTCTTCGACCGAACCTTCGACACCTTCAAGCAGGGCCTGTGGTGCAAACGACTGCTGGCAGCCGGCCGCGATGGCTGCGCTGAACAGCGCCTCCTTGTTCTCGAAACGCCTATAGATGCTGAGCTTGGATATCTTCGCCCGCTGGGCGACCTTGTCCAGCGTCGTCGCTTGAAAACCCAATTCCACAAAAAGTTCGCTCGCGGCGTCGAGTATCGTTTGGGCAAGCGCCTCGTTGGTGGGCCGACCGCGCCGTGCCTGTATGGTTTCGGTCATGATATTGGTACTTTACAGTATCTTAATTTAAGATTTAGGATACCACTCAGTGTCTTAAATGAGCAATCCAAGGGCTTGGCTACAACCTGCCCTCCAGCGGAGCCCATCACCATGAATGACGTCATCATCATCGGCGGAAGTTTTGCAGGTCTCGCCGCCGCTTTGCAGCTCGGCCGTGCCCGTCGCAAGGTCATCGTTCTCGATACCGGTCGGCCGCGTAACCGCTTTGCCGGCCATTCGCATGGTCTGCTCGGTCACGATCACACGCCGCCGCTGGACATCCTGGCCGCGGCGCGGCAGCAGTTGACGCGCTATCCAACGGTCAGGCTAGTCAATGCCCGGGCAGAGAAGATTTCTGGCGTAATAGACGATTTCTGCGTTGTCACTGACGATCACGAAAGCCTAAAGGCCCGCCGCGTGATCCTGAGCTATGGCGTTGCCGATCAGATGCCTGATGTTCCAGGCTTTGCCGAGAGTTGGGGCACGTCCATCGTCCCCTGCCCCTATTGCGACGGCTTTGAAGCCGCCGGCCAGCATTGGGGCCTCGTGTGGTCCGGCCCGCAATCGCACAACCAGGTCAGGCTGTTCCTCGATTGGACCGACAGGTTGACTGTCTTTGCCGATGGTCACGACATTACACCTGATATCCAGGCCGATCTGGCGCACCGCAACATACCTGTCGTCGACGGACGGATCGTCGAGATCGCCCATCACCAGGGGCATATCGCTACCGTCAATCTCGACACTGGCTCCACTGTCGCGGTCGACATCCTGTTTGCTCATCCGCGCAACAAGCCGTCCGCAAACCTGCATGAATCGTTGGGCCTTGCCACGATGGATACGCCCACCGGCGTCGTGCTCAAGGTCGACGAGCGCCGCCAAACCAGCACGCCTGGCATCTATGCCGCCGGCGATCTCACCACCCCCATATTGCCCTCGGTCACCCAGGCATCATCGCAGGGCGCGATGGCGGGTATTTTCGCCCAGCAGTCGATGCTGGCTTGAGCCCATAGAGAGGAGATGAACATGGCCGTCGAGCCGGACAGCGCGGGGGTGCGCTTCCCTCCGCCCTTCATCTATCTGGGAGCGCTGCTGTTGGGGCTGGCGGCGGAGCGGTTCGTCGCCCTGCACTCTTTCGGCATCGATTGGTGGTTGCTGATCGCAATGGGCGCGCTGCCGTTCGCTGCCGGCGCGGTAATGATGCTTGCGGCGGCGGGGCTGTTCCGGCGTCTGGGCACCAACATTCCGCCGTCGCGACCAACGACCCTCATCGCAACGACCGGTCCCTATCGGTGGACGCGCAATCCCATGTATCTCGGCATGGCGCTTATCTATGCAGGCCTTGCGGTCGGCTTCGACGGACCGATCGCCTTCGCGTTGCTTCCGTTGGTGTTGGTCGCGATCCAGACGCAGGTGATCGCCCGCGAGGAGCGCTATCTCGAAGCAAAGTTCGGCGACGACTACCGCCGCTACAAGGCCGAGGTTCGCCGCTGGCTCTGACTATTCCGCAACTGCCGCCTGCGGGATTTTCTGATAACCAACACCGACTTTCTTGCCACGGCTACTGAATGGGCCCTGAGTTCGTAGATAACCAAGGGTCGCTTCTGGCCGGAAGCTGACACTAGTGGCGGGCAGCTACGGCCGTAATCGGACGCTCCAACCAATGTCAGAATCTAAGCTGACATCGCAAGTAGAGCGACAAAATGAAGTTCGTCTTCGCTTTGGGCACTCAGAGTTTCGATGTCTTAGACACGTCCAAATGGCCTATGCATAGACTTGGGCGAAGATTTCGACGGCTGCAGCTAGCCGCGCTTTGCTAACTGCCGAGGGGCTGCTGCAGTCTAGGCCCGAGTGGCCGGCCTGCAGGCGCGTCCATATCGTCTCGCTGCCACAGCATAGAGGGCTGACGATGCCCAGGCCGGTAACGACGATACGTGTGCTGTGTTCTCTGTGCATGGTGTGGTCTCGTACGTGAAGAGGTGAATCAGCCGAGGCCGAAGGTCTTGCGCAGGCCCGAGTCGACTGGGCCTGCCGGCATAAAGCGGCGCAGGCGTCTGAGCAGGGTGGCCTCGCCTTTGGGGGTGTGGCGCATTTTCCACGCGCCCAGGGCGGCCTCGACGATGGTCGCGGCGACCGCATCGGGCAAAGGTGCCTTCTGCACGTTCATCTGGATGGCCTGGGAGACGGTTGCCCGCTCGCTGTCGTAGGTAGCGATACGCAGGGCGGCCTGTGGCGCGTTGAGGTCCAGGCTGGTCTTGGTGAACGAAGGCTCGACCAACGCGACGCGAATGCCGAAGCGCCGCACCTCGTGATCCAGGGTCTCGGACAAACCCTCCACTGCATGTTTGGAAGCCGAGTACAGGCCCATGTAGGGTGCTGGCAGGAAGCCGAGCACCGAACTGACGTTGACGATGCGCCCTGCGCTTTGCTTGCGCATCTGCGGCAGTACCGCCTGGGTAACGCGCAGGACGCCGAAGACGTTGGTGTCGAACAGCGCCTGGGCCTCGTCGATGGCGGTTTCCTCTGTCGCACCGAGCAGTGTGGTGCCAGCATTGTTGACCAGTACGTCGATGCGCCCAGCTTCTGCAATCACATGTTCGATGCTCTGGCGAATCGAGGCTTCGTCACGAATATCCAGGTGAATCAGCTCGACACCGGGGATGGCCTGCGCAGTGGCCGGGTTGCGCACGCTGCCGAACACGCGGCAACCGCGTCCGGCGAACTGTTCGGCCGCCGTGCGACCGATGCCTGATGACACGCCGGTTATGACGACCACTGGGGAGTTGGGCATGGCAGTTACTCTCGATCAGGGAAGGGCTGTTCATGCAGGTTGTGCCTGCGCGAGTGGCTCGTGGGGGATGGGGCGGATGCCGAACCAGATGGCGTACATGGCCGGCAGGAACACCAGGGTCAGCACGGTGCCGGCGAAGGTGCCGCCGATCAGGGTGTAGGCGAGGGTGCCCCAGAACACGGAATGCGTAAGTGGGATGAACGCCAGGATCGCCGCCAGCGCGGTGAGGATCACCGGCCGAGCGCGTTGCACGGTGGCTTCGACCACGGCGCGGAACGGATCGAGACCCGCCGCTTCGTTCTGGCGAATCTGCCCGATCAGGATCAGCGTGTTACGCATGAGGATGCCGGACAGCGCGATCAGCCCGACCAGCGCGTTGATGCCGAACGGCTGCTGGAACAGGATCAGCGTCGGCACTACGCCGATCAGCCCCAGCGGGCTGGTGAGAAAGACCATGATCATCGCGGCGATCGAGCGCACCTGCAGGATGATGATGATCAACGTGACGGCCAGCATGATCGGGAACAGCGGCAGCATGGCCTTGCTGGCTTTGCCCGATTCCTCGATGGAGCCCGCTTGCTCGATGCGATAGCCGCTCGGCAGCCTGTCGATGATGGGTTGCAACTGCTGGCTGATGGCGGTCGACACGTCTGGCGGTTGCAAGCCTTCGGCGATATCGCCACGCACTGTGATAGTCGGCACCCGGTCGCGCCAGCGCATGATCGGCTCTTCCATGCGTACCTCCACTTCGCCAATCTGCGACAGCGGGATGCGCTGACCATTGGCGCCGGCCAGGGTGAAATCCATCACCCGTGCCGGGTCGAGGCGAATATCGCCAGCGGCACGGGCCATGACCTGCACCGTGCGGATGTCTTCGCGTACGGCGGTGACGGGCACGCCGCTGAGCAAAAACTGCAGCTGCTGCGCAACGGCACTGGAGGTTAGCCCCACCGCTTGCAGGCGATCTTGCTGCAGATTGAAGTGCAGCGTGGGAGCGCGGGTGCCCCAGTCGGTATTGACCGTCCGCATCAGCGGGCTGGCATCCATCACTTGGCGCACCTCGCTGGCGATCTCGCGCAGGCGTTGCGGATCCGGGCCGCTAATCCGGTAGGCCACCGGGTAGGGCGAGTAGGGGCCGAACACCAATTGACTGACGCGCACCTGCGCCTCGCTGGCCAGACCCTCGGCAATCGCCTTGCGCAGCCTGTGCTTGAGTGCCTCGCGCTCATCCGGGTTGTCGGTGCGTACGACGATCTTGGCGAACGACGGATCCGGCAGTTCCGGGCTCATGGCCATGAAGAAGCGCGGTGCGCCCTGGCCGAGGTACGCCGTGACGATCTTCGCCTCTGCCTGCTGGGCCAGCCAGGCTTCGACTTTTTCCGCAGCTGCGCTGGTCTGGAGGATCGAGGTGCCATAAGGCATCTGTACCTCGACCATGACTTCGGGGCGGTCGGAGATGGGGAAGAACTGTTTCTTGACCAGCGCCATGCCGAGCACGGCCGTCACGAACAGCCCTATCACTGAACCTGCGACCAGCCACTTGTGGGCGATCACCTTACCCAGAATCCGACGAAAGTGGTTGTAGCGCGGAGTGTCGTAGATGGCGTCGTGACCGCCCTCGACCTTCTTGATCTCGGGCAGCAGCTTGACGCCGAAGTACGGCGTGAAGATCACCGCGACCAGCCAGGAAGCGATCAGCGCGATGCCGACGATCCAGAACATGTTGCTGGTGTATTCGCCGGCCGTGGAGCGGGCGAAGCCGTTGGGCATGAAGCCGACGGCGGTAACCAGGGTGCCGGAGAGCATCGGCGCCGCTGTGTGGCTCCAGGCATAGGCGGAGGCCCGCACACGGTCGTAGCCTTCCTCCATCTTCACCACCATCATCTCGATGGCGATGATGGCGTCGTCTACCAGCAGGCCAAGGGCGAGGATCAGCGAGCCCAGGGTTATGCGGTCGAAGTTCTTGCCAGTGGCGGCCATCACCACGAAGACCATCGCCAGGGTCAGCGGCACTGCCACCGCGACTACCACGCCGACGCGCCAGCCCATGCTGACGAAGCACACCAGCATCACCACCAGCAGCGCGACGAAGAACTTGATCATGAACTCGTCGACGGACGCGCTGATGTTGACGGCCTGGTCGGTGACCTTGCTCAGGCTCATGCCCAGCGGCAGCTCAGCGTTGATCTGCTGCACTTCATCGTTCAAGGCCTTGCCCAGGTCGAGCCCGTTCCAGCCTTCACGCATGATGATGCCGAGCAACAGGGCCGGTTCGCCGCCGTTGCGAATCAGAAAGGTGGCCGGGTCTTCGTAGCCGCGCTTGACCGTGGCAACATCGGAAAGCTTCAAGGTGCGGCCTTGGGCGATGATCGGAGTGTCACGAATCTTCTCTAGCTCATCGAAGGCACCGTCCAGACGCAGGAACACGTCGGGGCCACGGGTTTCCACGGAGCCGGCCGGGGTCAGGGCGTTTTGCCCGTTGAGCGCGGCGAACACGTCCTGGGGACCGATGCCCAGGGTGGCCAGGCGCTCGTGGGAGAACTCGACGAAGATGCGCTCGGCCTGTTCGCCGATGATGTTGACCTTCTTCACGCCCGGTACATGCAGCAGGCGCTGACGCAGGGTCTCGGCGTCGCGCACCAGGTGGCGTTGCGGCTCGCCCCTGGCTTTGAGCGCGAACAGGGCGAAGGTGACGTCCGAATACTCATCGTTGACCAGCGGGCCGATCACCCCGGTAGGCAGCGTCTTGGCCTCGTCGCTGATCTTCTTGCGCGCCTGGTAGAACTCCTCGAGCACCTCCGAGGGTGGGGTGGTGTCGAGCAGCGACAGGGTGGTGAAGGCCAGCCCCGGGCGTGTATAGGTTTCGCTGCGGTCGTACCAGCGCAGTTCCTGCAGGCGCTTCTCGATCTTCTCGGCGACCTGATCCTGCATTTCCTGGGCGGTGGCGCCCGGCCAGGCGGTGACGATGGTCATGACCTTGATGGTGAAGGCCGGGTCTTCGGCACGCCCCAGCTTGAAGAAGGCGACGAGACCCGCCAGGGAGATCAGGCAGACCAGGAACAGGGTGACGGAGCGCTCGCGCACGGCGAGGGCGGAGAGGTTGAAACGACTTTCGCTCATGGCTGGCCTTTCTCGACTGCCGCCACGGTGGCCGGCTCGGCCAGGCGAACGGCCTGGCCGTCGTGCAGCAGGTGCGCGCCCAGGGCGACGATCTGGTCGCCCGGCTTGATCGCGCCGCTGATGCGGGCGCTCTCATCATCCAGCGACTGAACGTTTACGGGCGTCCACGCCACCTCTGTGGGCTCTCCGCGAATCATCCAGATGCCAGGCCCGTTGCCTGCGTCGTACAGCGCGGCGATGGGCACCTGCACTGTGCTTGGTGAAGCAGTTTGCGGATCGCTGATTTGCACGGTGATGGTGGTGCCCAGCGGCGCGTCGGACAGCTCGCCTTCGAGCACGTAACGCGCCTCGAAAGTGCGGGTCTGGCGGTCGGCGACATCCGACAGCTGGCGCAGTCGGGTGGCGACGCTGACGTCTTGCCTGCCGAAGAGCTTGGCCTCAGCGCTGGAACCGACTGCTGGACGCAGGGTTTCCGGCAGTTGCACCAGGGCTTCGCGTGGGCCGGCATGTGCAAGCCGTACCACGGCCTGGCCGGCGCTGACCACCTGGCCTGGCTCGGCCAGTGTCTCCATGACGATACCGTCGGCATCGGCGAGCAGCTCGGCGTAGCGGGTGGCGTTACCGGCAACCTTGGCTTGGGCCTCGGCTGCACTGAGTTGCGCGCGAGCCGCATCCGCCGCTGCCTTGTATTGGTCGTAGGCAGATGCCGATACCGCGCCAGTGCCGCGCAGGGCGCGGTAACGAGCTTCGTCATCGCTGGCCTGCTGAGCCCGTGCCCGCGCTGCGGTCACCGCCTCGCGCTGGGCATGGGCGGCGAGTTGCAGGTCGATAGGATCGAGGCGCAAAAGCACCTGGCCACGCTTGACGGTCTGGCCGGTATCGACCAGGCGCTGCAACACCTTGCCGGACACGCGGAAACCCAGGTCGCTCTGCACCCTGGCCGCGACGATGCCGGTGAAGGCGCGCGATGTAGCGGTTGCCGACTGGATGGTGGTGATGCGAACCAGTGGCGCGTCAGTGCGGGGATCGGGGGGCGTCTGGTCGCTACAGGCGAGCAGCACGAACGGAATTACACCGACCAGGGGGGACAGAAGGAGGTTGCGCCGGCGCATGAGGAACCCGTTGCGAAGTCGTAGGGAGCCTCACTTTGATTCTTGTGACCAATTTAGTCAATAGTCACTAATCAGGGTGACAGACTGCGCAACACCAGGCTGGACAGCAGGGCCGGCGCTTCATCGGTGGTTTCGAGCCCGTACTGGAGCAGCAGCGGGTTGAAATAGGGGCGCATGATCAGGTGGATCGCGCGGGTGGTTTCATCCAGAGGCGTCTTGCGCTCGAAGTCGCCGCTCTGCCGGCCCTGCTGCAGGATCTCGCGAAGGGTCTGCTCGATGAAGCCTTCGTAGAGCAGGGTTGCCGGCCAGCGCCCGGAGGCGGCGGAGGCGGCGATTTCGTAGAGTTTTCGATCCTGGAAGAACAGCCGCAGGCAGGCTTCCATCAGCACCTTGAGCATGCGCCTCAGCTTCTCCGGCGGGCTGTCCACCTCATGGATGGCAGCATTCACCTCGGTCTGTATCTGCTGTAGGCAGCTCGAGCAGATCATCTCGCCGATGGCCTGCTTGGACTCGAAGAACTTGTAGATATAGGCCTTGGAAAAACCGATGGCCTTGGCCAGGTCGGAAACCGTGGTCTTCTCGTAGCCATACAGGCGGAAGTGCTCGGTCGCCGCTGCCACGATCTGATCACGCACCTCGTGATCCACCGGACCACGTGCTGCAACTTTGGGGGAGGGGGTCTTGTTCATGGGGGATAGCCTACAGAGCGGCAGGGTGATAGACAATTAGTGACCAAAAAGTATTATGGTCACAATTTCTGCAATCTCCTCCCTTGCCCTGGAAGAACATCCATGCTGTCGAAGCGACTCCTCGTTGTACTGATCAGTACCGACCTGGTGGGAGGCTGCGCGGTTGGCCCCGATTACCAGCGTCCCGAGATTTCCCTGTCCGAGCGCTTCCTGGGGCAGGAGGCTGTCGAGCAGCGGCCTGTGAGTTCCATGGGCGATTTGATCGATTGGTGTGCTGGGGCTGCGTTGGCGCCTGTTTGACTTCGGCCGCATCGATGCCCAGATCGACCTGGCCAAAGGGCAGGAAGCCGAGCAACTGGCGGCTTACCGCCTCGCCGTGCTGCGCGCCACCGAGGACGTGGAAAACGCCTTCTCGGCACTGGTCAAGCGTGAGCAGCAGGCCAACGTGCTTGAGCAGGGCGTGGATTCGCTCAGCCGCGCGCGGCAGGCATCGTTCGAGGCCTACCAGCAGGGCGTCGTCAGCTTGATCGAAGTGCTGCAGGCCGACGACAACCTGCTGCGCGCCGCCGATGCCCGAGCCCAGGCGCAAACCGAGTCGGCCCGCACTGGCGTTGCGGCATTCAAAGCGTTGGGCGGTGGCTGGAAGGTGCCCGAGGCGCTTGCGGCCAAGTGATTGCAATGCTGTATCAGGTAGTTGCTTTGTGCTGATCTTCAGTAACTAGTGATGGCGATGCCGACAGTCCGTTATTGGCCGTAGCTGCCCGCCACTAGTGTCAGCTTCCGGCCAAGAGCGGACTTACCCTTTCGTTTAGATTGATCTGCCCAGCAGGGAGTCAGTAAGGAAATGGAATGATCGAAGGCCGCTGAACTGATCTTGCTTACTCAATCATGATGGCCATCGCCCTTGGACTTTATGTCAGTGCAAGCGGTGTAGTGCAGCGTGCTCTCGTGGGGAGCGTGACGAGCCAGCGTTAGCTGTCCTCCACGAGAAGCGGCTAGGGCTCGGAAGCTGCCGTTCGACCAAAGAAGACGAACTACCTAACAGAGTTTGCACCATGAGTTGCCCTCGGCAATGATCGGCAGGCTCTCGGGTCGAATAGCCGACCCAGATGTTTACCAGACTTAAGAGAGACGATACGGTAAACTCTCATGGGCGGGTGTAAGTCTGGTCTTTCCGTTAGTGCTGGCGGAACCCTTTCGGGCTCTATCGTGAGATGCTGTCATGCCTTTGGCAGCTGATTATTATCGCGCTAGCGCTGTGAAATTCTCACTTTTTGAATACTTATGTCCTGCCAAGAAAAAACATTAAAAAATGGAAGCGTCCAATGATCTCGTTAAGACCTATGCGAGAAAGCGAATTCTCAGGTTATCTCGATTATTTTGTCCCTGCCTATGCATCTGAGATTTCATCCAGTCATAGGCTTTCGTACAGTGAATCTCTTGTGCAAGCCAAATTGGAAATAGCAGATGATTTACCTGACGGTATCAATACGGCTGGACAATCTTTGCTGTGCCTGTACGATCCGGCAGATGGCCCCGAAGAAGTCATAGGATATCTGTGGTACGAAGAGGATCTGTCCCTGCACTTGGCATTTATAAATGATTTCCACATTCTTCCCGTCCACCAGGGAAAAGGTCTCGCCAAGCAGGCCTTGGAGTCATTGGAGCGGGAGCTTAAACTTCGAGGATTTCAACAGATAAAATTACGAGTAGCTGGCGACAACGAACGAGCCAAACATGTTTATGAAGGTAGTGGCTTTTGTGTGACCGGTATCAATATGAGCAAGCCGCTCGTTTAGTAGTGAGGTTGCTACCGTTCGCGTACTGGCGTTTGATTACAATGAGTTCGAGGTAACGATGCGAAATTGCCCATCAGAGTAAGCGCTATTGTCTGCATTTTGGCAGATATCTGAGCGTGCGCTGGAGCATACCACGCTTCGCTGCACTGCTCTGCGATAGCTCTATGAGTCGCGGTAGGGTTTTGTGTAGACATGGATTTTTAGTTTTGGGTTGAACGTGTCCTTGGCTTGGCTTCACAAAACTCCTTGTGGCCTTTTCTGTCGGCGGCTGACGGCAGCCAGGGGGCGAAAGCGGCCGGTAATGAGCGATAGCTACCGGCCACAAGCGGGCAGTAGCCTCTGAGTGTTGAAAAGCGCTAACTTTCTACGCTCCCAACGAAACAGCGATATCTATCATCGCCAAGGGTAGATACGCCAGTGTCAGTGGCGCGTAAAAGCGGCGAGAGCGAGAGAAGAACGCTGCCAGCGATACTGTGAACATGACCAAATCCAACGCACCCCATAGCTGGAGTGGTGAGGCGTTGAAGAACAGGATATTGGTCGTACTTCCTAATCCTAGATAAATGCAGATCGCCAATAGGGCAAAGCGTCCATCTTGTTCAAAGTAGACCTGAAGGCCATCGGCCTCGTCTTCGCTGCGACTTGGCAATATCAACGCCGCCGCACTAAACAGCGATAGTGACAGGCAGACCAAAAGCAGGAACTCGATGAACGAAAAGGCATTCTTTAAGGTGGGGAGGTCGTTTAGGGCCCACCAGAACTGCAGTTGGAACAGGAAAAGCACGAGTGCCCAAGCAAGTGCGACCCAGTCTGGCCGTGCCGTGCGGCGAATCCTGAAAACGGTCATGGCGCCCAACAGAACCCTGGTGATGGACAAGCCCAGAATCATCGAAAGCACGGTCGCCAGAATATGGAAGTTTTCCACGACTGCCCCCTTGCTTGGACTTCGCTCTCGCCTGCCGCGTGCTTCACACCGCAGCCTGCCAAATCCCGACTGATGACATTAGTAATAGACTACGCAACGCCACAGGTAAGATTCAGCCCAAATCGAGCGGCTGCTTCTGGCCGAAAGCGGTCATTGAACGCCCACTCCACAAGCAATTGCCCCACGAATCCAGATCGCGCCTAGACCATCGCGACGCAGTTACAGCATAGGAAAACCCACACGCTCTGGGGCAATGCGACATGAGTGGCTTCCCCTCCGCCAGCGTGCTCAGGAACGACTGGCAGAGGGGTCGCCCACCCTACACCCAACGCCGGAACAACAGGCTGGCATTCACCCCGCCGAAGCCGAAGCCATTGGATAGCGCATGTTCCATCGGCCAGCGCCGGGCTTCGCTGCGAACCAGGTCGAGGCCCTCGGCGTCGGTGTCGGGCGTTTCCAGGTTGAGCGTGGCGGGGGCGAGCTGGTCGCGCAGTGCCAGGACCGTGAAGATAGCCTCGATGCCGCCGGCGGCGCCCAGGAGGTGGCCGGTGGCGGATTTGGTCGCGCTGATGGCGAGCCCGCTGCCGGTGCCGAACACGGCCTTGATGGCGGCCAGTTCGCCCTTGTCGCCTACCTGGGTGGAGGTGGCGTGGGCATTCAGGTGCTGCACCGCGGCCGCTTCTACGCCGGCCTGGCGCAGCGCCTGCTGCATGGCCCGGTGGGCGCCGCTGCCATCTTCCGGCCCGGCGGTCATGTGGTAGGCGTCGGCGCTGGTGCCGTAGCCCACCAGCTCGGCGATGGGCTTGGCGCCGCGCGCCAGGGCGTGCTCCAGTTCCTCGATGACCAGTAGGCCGGCGCCTTCGCCCATGACGAAGCCGTCGCGGGCCTGGTCGAAGGGGCGCGAGGCGCGCTCGGGGCTGTCGTTGAAATCGCTGGACAGGGCGCGCGCGGCGGCGAAGCCGGCCAGGCTCACCCGGTGGATGGTCGCTTCCGCGCCGCCGCAGAGCGCCACGTCGACCTCTCCCGCGCGGATCATCCGCGCCGCGTCGCCGATGGCCTGCACGCCCGCCGCGCAGGCGGTCACCGGGGCGCCCAGCGGTCCCTTGAAGCCATGGCGGATCGACACATGGGCGGCCGCCATGTTGCAGAGAAAGGACGGGATGGTGAAGGGCGACAGGCGTCGCGGCCCCTTGCCGTCGGTGGTCCGCACCGCTTCGGCGATGGCATGGAAGCCGCCCACCCCGGAGGCGATGACGGTCGCCGTGCGCTCCTGCGCCTCGGCGCTCTGCGGCGCCCAGCCGGCCTGCGCCAGGGCCTCTTGCGCGGCGGCCAGGGCGAAAAGGATGAAGCGGTCCATCTTGCGTTGCTCCTTGGCGGCCAGCAGCAGGTCGGGATCGAAGCCGGCCTGTGGGTCCTGGACACGGTCGGGGACCTGGCCGCCGATGCTGATGGGCAGGTCGCCGATCAGCTCCGCCGGGAGCGTGGCGATGCCCGATTGCCCGGCCAGCAGGCGTTGCCATATGGGTTCGACTCCGCAGCCCAGCGGGCTGACCGCGCCCATGCCGGTGACGACGATACGTTTGCTCATGAGGGTCCGAGTCCTTCTGTTCCGTTGGAATAGCAGTCAGTAGACGTAACTATCATCATGAAAGTAACATGCGGACCAGCACTTTGTGAGCCTCTCCAAGGAAGAACCATGCAACGCAAGACCTTCGCCGATGCCGAATGCCCCATCGCCCGCAGCCTGGAACGGGTCGGCGAATGGTGGAGCATCCTGATCATGCGCGATGCGCTACAGGGCCTGCGCCGCTTCGACGAATTTTCCCGCAGCCTGGATATCGCGCCGAACATGCTTACCCGGCGCCTGAACGCGCTGGTGGAGGCGGGCCTGCTCGAACGCCAGCCCTACAGCCAGCGTCCGCTGCGCTATCAGTACGTGCCCACGGCCAAGGGCGAGGATTTTCGCGTCGTGCTCATGGCTTTCGTCGCCTGGGGCAATCGCCATTACGCAGAGGAAGGGCAGAGCGTGCAGCTCGTCGAGCGAACAAGCGGGCGGCCGGTGCGCTCGTTCATGGCGGCTCTCGCCGATGGCCGAACGGTACCGCTGGAGCAATGCACCGTACAGGCCGGGCCTGCCGCCAGCGAGGAAATGCGCCAGCGCCTGGCGGCCATGCCGGAGCGGAGCGAGCTACCGGCTCGATGAACGGGCTCCCTGGCGTCCGCCGCCTGGTCGAGGAGACGGACGAGGCGTTCGCGGTTCTGTTCCTTGTAGCTGGCCATCGTTCGCGGTCGTGGTTGGGAAAAACGCGATCGTCGAGGCTTGCGCATGGCGCTGGCAGGTCCGCCTCGCGAGCCGTTCGGCAACACCGCGAGCCCTCGGCCTGCTAGAGTGTGCAGCCTCGTTCGCGGAGGTCTGCATGCGTATTCTCGCCGATGAAAACATTCCCGTGGTCGACGCCTTCTTCGCCGACCAGGGCTCCATTCGCCGCTTGCCCGGGCGCGCCATCGACCGCGCGGCGCTGGCCGAGGTCGACGTGCTGCTGGTGCGCTCGGTCACCGAGGTCAGCCGCGCCGCGCTGGCCGGCTCGCCGGTGCGCTTCGTCGGCACCTGCACCATCGGCACCGACCACCTCGACCTCGACTACTTCGCCGAGGCCGGCATCGCCTGGTCCAGCGCGCCCGGCTGCAACGCCCGCGGGGTGGTGGACTACGTGCTCGGCTGCCTGCTGGCGATGGCCGAGGTGCGCGGCGCCGACCTGGCCGAACGCACCTATGGGGTGGTCGGCGCTGGGCAGGTCGGTGGGCGGCTGGTGGAGGTGCTGCGCGGGCTGGGCTGGAAAGTGCTGGTCTGCGATCCGCCGCGCCAGGCACGCGAGCCGGACGGCGAATTCGTCTCGCTGGAACGGCTGCTGGCCGAGGCCGACGTGATCAGCCTGCACACTCCGCTGAACCGCGACGGCGAACACCCGACCCGCCACCTGCTGGATGAACCCCGCCTGGCCGCCCTGCGTCCCGGCACCTGGCTGGTCAACGCCAGCCGTGGCGCGGTGGTCGACAACCAGGCCCTGCGCCGCCTGCTCGAAGGCGGCGCCGACCTGGAAGTGGCGCTGGACGTCTGGGAAGGCGAACCGCAGGCCGACCCCGAGCTGGCCGCGCGCTGCCTGATCGCCACGCCGCACATCGCCGGCTACAGCCTGGAAGGCAAGCTGCGCGGCACCGCGCAGATCTACCAGGCCTACTGCGCCTGGCGCGGCATCGCCGAACGCGTGAGCCTGCAAGACGTGCTGCCGGAAACCTGGCTCGCCGGCCTGCAACTCAACCCCGGCTGCGACCCGGCCTGGGCGCTGGCCACGCTGTGCCGCGCGGTATACGACCCGCGCAGCGACGACGCCGCCTTCCGCCGCAGCCTGACCGGCGACAGCGCCAACCGCCGCGCCGCCTTCGACGCCCTGCGCAAACACTACCCGCCGCGCCGCGAGATCACCGGCCTGCGCGTCGCCACCGGTGGACAGGCGGGGTTGCAGCGGGTGGTGCGGGCGCTGGGGGCGCAGTTGGTGTAGGAACGTGCGACTGGTTCGATTCCTGTCTCCGCACCTACCCGAGCAACTGCTCAGGCGTCTCCTGCCGCCGATAGGGAAACACGTCGATCACCTTGCCCTCGCGGATCTGCTCCTGCAGGCCCTGCCAGTATTTGGCGTCGTAGAGGTTGCCGTGCAGCTTGGCGAATAGCCGGCGCTGGTTGAGGTCGACGAACAGGAAGCGCGGGAATTCTTCCGGGAACACGTCGTTGGGCCCCACCGAATACCAGGGCTCGGACGACATCTCGTCCTCGGGGAAGCGCGGCTCGGGGATGTAGCGGAAGTTCACCTCGGTGAGGTAGCAGATCTCGTCGTAGTCGTAGAACACCACCCGGCCGTGGCGGGTCACGCCGAAGTTCTTCAGCAGCATGTCGCCGGGGAAGATGTTCGCCGCCGCCAGTTGCTTGATCGCCAGCCCGTAGTCGTTCAGCGCCTCGCGGGTCTGCGCCTCGCTGGCGTTCTCCAGGTAGATGTTCAGCGGGGTCATGCGCCGCTCCGTCCAGCAGTGGCGGATCAGCACCACGTCGCCTTCCATCACCACCGTCGACGGCGCCACTTCCAGCAGTTCTGCCAGGCACTCCGGCTCGAACTTGCTCACCGGGAAGCGGAAGTCGGCGAACTGCTGGGTGTCGGCCAGGCGTCCGACCCGGTCGTGGTTCTTCACCAACTGGTACTTCTGGATCACCGTGGCGTGGTCGACGCTCTTCGACGGGTTGAAGCGGTCTTTGATGATCTTGAACACCGTGTTGAAGCCGGGCAGGGTGAACACGCTCATCACCATGCCGCGCACCCCGGGGGCCATGACGAAGCGGTCGTCGGTGGTCGCCAGGTGGTTGATCAGGGCGCGGTAGAACTCGCTCTTGCCCTGCTTGTAGAAGCCGATCGAGGTGTACAGCTCGGCCAGGTGCTTGCCCGGCAGCAGGCGCTTGAGGAAGGCCACCAGCTCGGCCGGCACCGGCACGTCGACCATGAAGTAGGAGCGGGTGAAGGAGAAGATGATCGAGACTTCCGCCTCATCGGTGATCACCGTGTCGAACTGGATGCCGTGGCCCTCGCGGTGCAGCAGCGGGAACACCAGCGGCCACTGCTCGTCCGGGGTGAACAGGCGGCCCACCAGGTAGGCGCCCTTGTTGCGATAGAACACCGAGCCGATCAGCTCGATGGCCAGGTCCGGGTCCTTGCACACCCAGTCCGGCAGGTTGCTGTGCAGCAGTGCGTCGATCCGTTCGAGGTCGCGCTCACGGTCGTCGTAGGGCACGTCGAAGCGGTAGTCGTCGAAGATCTTCTCCAGCGCCTGGCGCAGGTCGCCGCCTGGCCGGTAGGTGCGGGTGTAGGGCGCGCGGGCGTGGGCGCGCAGCGAGGGCCGGGTGGTGTGCACGAACATCGTGCCGTCGCTGATGTTGTCGTGGCTGAACAGCCCGCAGAAGATCGAGTTGAACCAGGTCTCGGCCAGCTCGTCGTCCAGCCGCAGGTCGATCTGCGCGATGTAGGCGCTCTTGATGATCGGCCAGCGCTCCACGTCCAGCAGCTCGCTGTCGGCCAGCCCCGCGCGCAGCCCGGCCACCGTCTCGGCGACCTTTTCCTCGTAGAGGTTGATCCGCTGCGCCGAGGCGCGCTGCGCTTCCTGCCACTGCGCCTGCTCGAAGCGGGCACGGGCGCCGTCGGTGATCTCGCGGAACTGCTCTCGGTAATCGTCGAAACCGCGCAGGATGAGGGCGGCGATTTCGCTGGCTGGGGCGCTCTGGACCATGCTGGCGTCCTTTCGTTGTTCGAAGGTCGAGCTTAGCCAGAGCCGCGCGGCAGGGAAAGCGCGATCTCCGACCGGCTGGTCGAGCCCGGCGCAGACGCTTATGCTGGGTGGCCAGACAGCCCAGGGATGACCGCAATGACCGCCGAATCGCCGACGATCCGCCTCGAACGCTACAGCGAACGCCACGTGGAAGGCCTCACCGCCCTGTACAACGACCCCGCCGTGGCCCGCCAGGTCCTGCAGATGCCCTACCAGTCGGTGGAGCAGCGCCGCAAGCGCCTGCACGACAGCGTGGACGACGACCGCCTGCTGATCCTCGTCGCCTTGCACCAGGGGGACGTCATCGGCAGCGCCAGCCTCGAACAGCACCCGCGCATCCGCCGCAGCCACAGCGGCAGCATCGGCCTGGGCGTCGCCGTCGCCTGGCAGGGCAAGGGCGTCGGCAGCCGCCTGCTCGGCGAACTGCTGGACATCGCCGACAACTGGATGAACCTGCGCCGCGTCGAACTCACCGTCTACACCGACAATGCCCCGGCGCTGGCGCTGTATCGCAAGTTCGGCTTCGAGACCGAAGGGGAGATGCGTGACTATGCGGTGCGGGATGGGCGCTTCGTGGACGTGTACAGCATGGCGCGCTTGAGGAGGGTCGAGGGGCGTGTGGGAGAGTGAGGGGCGGGCGCGACGAGAGGCTGCGGACCGGCGCGACCTCCTGGCTCGCCGGGCTTCCGTTCCACGACAGGTTCGTCCTGGGCTTCGGGCATACGGTGACAGTGAACAAGCAGCGCGGCTGTTATCTGGGAGGCGAGGGCGCGTGACGAAGGATCCTGCGACGGACAGCGGCCTGAACGTGCGCCTGGTCGCCGCGTTCGCCGGCTGGAAAGGCATTCCCTGGCTATGCTGGGCCCACAGCGACCTGTCCCCGCGGCTGGTCCTGCATGCGGACCGTGTCGAGTTCCGCGTCATCCGCACGCGCTCGAAGCCGTATTCCAGCATTTCCCGGGTGGACTACCGGAAATGGCACTACACCGAGAACATCGTGCTGGAGTTCACCGACTCGCTGACGACCTTCATCGGCAATACGATGAATCCCGCCACGGCACGGCAGGCGATTCGGTACTTGCAGGAAAAGGGCTGTCCGTTGTCGGAGCGGGCCAGCAACCTGGCCATGGCGTAGGGCGGATAACCGCAGTGCGGTTATCCGCCGGTTCGGCGCGGTATCGGCGGATAATGCCGTGGAATTATCCGTCTACGACTTTCCAAATCTCATCCATCCGTCGACCGCGTGACCTCTTCCCACGCCGCGATTTCCTCCTCCAGCGCCTTCAGCTTCTGCCGCACCAGCCCCAGTGCATCGCTGCCCAGCAGCAGGTGCGCCGGCGGGTTTTCCGCGTCGATGGCCTGGAGCATGGCGCGCGCGGCCTTGCGCGGGTCGCCCGGTTGCTTGCCGCTCTTTTCCTGGCGCGCCTGGCGGACCGGGTCGAAGAGCGCGTCGTAGTCGGCGATGGTGCGGGGGCTGCGGACCATCGAGCGGCCCGCCCAGTCGGTGCGGAAGGAGCCGGGGGCCACGGCGGTGACGGCGATGCCGAGGCCGGCCACCTCCTTGCCCAAGGCTTCGGAAACCCCTTCCAGGGCGAACTTGCTGCCGCAGTAGTAGGCGATGCCGGGCATGGTGATGTAGCCGCCCATGGAAGTGATGTTGAGGATATGACCGCGGCGGCGCCGACGCATGTAGGGCAGCACGGCCTGGATCATCGCGACCGCGCCGAACAGGTTGACCTCGAACTGCCGGCGCATCTCGGCCAGCGGCGACTCCTCGAGGATGCCTTCATGACCATAGCCGGCACTGTTCACCAGCACGTCCAGCGGACCGATGTCGCGCTCGATGGCTGCGACCGTCGGCTCGATGGCGGCAAGGTCGGTGACGTCCAGCAGCCGGCCGAAGGCCTGGCCCGGCGCCACGGCTTCCAATGCGCTCCTGGCCTCCTCGCTGCGCACCGTGCCCACCACGCGGTGACCGGCATTCAGGGCCTCGCGGGCCAGGGCCTGGCCGAAGCCGCTGCTGGCGCCGGTGATCAACAGGGTCTTGCGAAACGACATGGTGTGACTCCGTTACGGGGGAATGAGTGCACAATACGCAGAAATTTCCCTATCTCAGAGACCGGAATTTCTCGTTTTATTGCCTGATTCTATGAGCGCATCACTGCCTGATTCAGAAGCCATCCGCTCCGCCGACCGACAGCGCATGGTCGCGTTGCTCGAAAACCTGGCGCCCCAGGAGGGCTACAACCTCACCGGGCTCGACAGCGTCCGCCTGCTGCGTTCGGATCGTCCGCTGGCGCGGACGCCGGTGCTCTACGATCCGGGGATCGTCATCGTTTGCCAGGGGCGAAAGCGCGGCTATTTCGGCGAGCAGATCTACCTGTACGACGAGCAGCACTACCTGGCCGTGGCGGTGCCGGTGCCGTTCACCATGGAGACCGATGCCACGCCAGAGCGACCGCTGCTGGCGATCTACCTGCACCTGGATTTCCCGCTGGCGGCCGGGCTGGCGGTGGAGATCGACCGTCAGCGCGCGCTTGCGCAGGTCGAAGCGCCGCGCAGTCTGCTGTCCAGCCCTATGGACGCGCCGCTGCGGGCATCGGTGTTGCGCTTCCTGGAGGCGCTGGGCGATCCGCTGGAGACAGCGATCCTCGCGCCTGCGCTACTGCGCGAGCTGTACTTCCGCGTGCTCACCGGCCCCCAGGGCGGCGCCATGCGCGCGGCACTGGCCATGCGCGGGCGCTTCGGCAACATTGCCCGTGCGCTGCGTCGCATCCACGCGCAATACGCCGAGCCGCTCGAGCTGGCGCAACTGGCGGGCGAGGCGGGGATGAGCGTGCCGTCGTTCCACAGCCACTTCAAGGCGATCACCCAGACCTCGCCGATGCAGTACCTGAAGTGCACACGCCTGCACCAAGCGCGTCTGCTGATGGTGCGCCAGGGCATGAGCGCCCAGGCCGCCTGCCATGCGGTCGGCTACGCCAGCGCTTCGCAGTTCAACCGCGAGTTCAAGCGTCTGTTCGGCCGCTCGCCGCTGGCCGAGGCTCGGCGCCTGCGCGCGGGGTTCTCGCTGCCGCCGGCGCAGGGGGGAGAGGAGTACGTGTCGTCGCATTAGTGGGGAGCGGACGCTGAGGTGGGCCCTTGCCATAGAAAATCGGCCTAGTGGCGCCCGGATGGGTTCGGACGAGGAAAAAGGAACGGATCCAACCGGTCATGCAACACTTTTCAGTTCCACTACAGGCAGATTGAGCTCGGACGACACGACCCCGTCGCGTTGCAAGGCCCGCCACAAGCTTCAACAGGGGCTGCTTTGAAGTGGCTGCGTGGTCAAGGGCCCGAACCGAAAATAGTACCTCTGTGCTATTCGAGCTTCTTCGCCGCGACGCTATAGTCCCGCCCTTGATCCCCGCGTTTCGCGGAAACCGGTTGTGCAGGACGCACGCGACTTGGAAGGAACCATGACTCGGCAATCCGTACTCGCCACCGGCCCGGAGGCCAGCGATTGGTGGTGCTTCGGCAGCGGCGACGAGCCGGCGCGCGAGTCGTTCTCTGCCGGTGGGCGTTCGCTTGCGGCGTCGAGGAAACCCGTCGGCGCACAGAGCGGAATGGCCGTGGCCGAGCAGGCGAACCGCGCGCAAGCGTCCGGGCAGGACGCCGTGCCGGGCCTGCGAACCTTCGACCTGCTGCCTGGCAACCCGCCGAAGAACCCCTAGACACGGAGTCAACCCATGCGCCGGATATTCATCGCGCCGTTACTGGCGTCGCTTTCCCTGGGCGGCTGCATCCAGATGGACACGCTGCCCGAGGTCTACGCCCGCAGCCAGTGGAAGGGCCGTTCCGCCGAGGAAGCGATAGCCTTCTTCGGTACGCCGCAGAACATGGAGCGCACCGCCGACGGCTCGCAGGTGGTGATGCAGTGGTACACCGACACCAGCTATTCCCGCTATGAAGTGGTGGGCTCCAGCTCGGAGATGCAGGGCAACGTGATGGTGAACACCAACTACTGGGATACCGTCAACCACCCCAATCGCTGCATCATTTCCGTCACCGTCGACAAGAGCAAGCGGATCACCCAGTTCGAGGCCGACGACGGCGAGTTGCTGCTGTCCCACGGCTGCGCCGGCATGAAGTACGGCCCGCCGTAGGCCTGCGCTCCTCGACCTGCCTTGCCTCAGGAAGCGTGGCTGGCGGCCTCCGGGCGCTCGCGCAGGGCGCGCAGGGTGGCGCGCAATTCCGTGGGGCGCACGGGCTTGGAGAGCAGGGCGATGTCGGTGTCTTCGACGCTGGCCTGGATACGCTCGATGTCGTGGCCGCTGATCACCAGCGCCGGTATCGCCTCTCCGCGTTGCCGCCGTACCCGCTCGATGCACTCGACGCCGGAGGCGTGGGGGCCGAGGTCGTAGTCGACGACCAGGATGTCGCAATCGGTTCGCCAGCCGTCCGCCTCGGTTTCCGCCTGGACCGTGCAGCCCCAGCGTTCGAGCAACGCCGAGGTGGCGCGCAGGACGTTGCGATCATCTTCCACCAGGCACACCCGCAAACCGGTGAGCAGGCCGGCCTGCTGGGGATCGTCGCGGCGGGGCAGGGCTTGCGCGGCGACCGCCGGCAGGCCGTGCAGGGTCACCGCGGTGCCGCGTCCGACCCGCGAGCGCAGCGTCACCTTGATCCCGGTCAACTGCCCCAGGCGACGGACGATGGACAGCCCCAGGCCGATTCCCTCGACGTCGCGGTCGCGGGTCTCGCGTACCCGGTAGAACTCCTCGAACACCCGCGGCAGGTGTTCCTCCGCGATCCCCCGGCCCTGGTCGTAGATGGCTACGGCCAGGCCATCGCCTCGCCGCCGCACGCCGATCAGCAGCGGGCGCTCGGCGGCGTACTTGAGGCTGTTGGAGAGCAGGTTCTGCAGCATGGTCGACAGCAGCCCCGGATCGGTTCGCGTCCACAGGCGGCAAGGGCGCAGGCGCAGTTCCACCCCGGCCCAGCGCGCCGCCTCGGCGTTGCGCCGGACCAGGTCGCGCAGCAACTCGCCCAGGTGGACGTTCTCCTGCTTGGGTTGGAGCCGGCCGTTGTCGAGGGTGTAGAGATCGAGGATGGAGCGGAACAGTTGCGAGACGTTGAGCAGCGAGCGGTCGATGTTGTCCACCAGGCGCCGTTCCTCGTCGCCCAGGCGGGCGTCGCGCAGGCAGGCGGTGAACAGGCCGATGGAGTGGATCGGCTGGCGCAGGTCGTGGCTGGCCTGGGCCAGCAGGCGCGATTTCTCCTGGTTCGCCTGCAACGCTTCCTCGGTGGCCTTGCGCGTGCGCTCCAGCAGGAGGTGCGCGTAGAAGGGAATGACGGTGCTGGTGGTCATCAGCATCAGCACCATGAACGGCTGAGCCTGCCAGGCCGGGGTCAGGCGATAGATGACCAGTAGCGCGAGCAGCGCCAGGGCGGTGGCGATGGCCAGGTAGCGCGAGCCGTAGCGCATGCCGTTGCCCAGATTGATCCAGACCATCACCGCGTACAGCGGCAGCGCCGCCTCGCCGCCCACGATCAGGCCGAACGAGGTGCCGGCGTAGTCGTGCAGCATGCAGAAGATCCGCCGCGCCGGGTAGTGCCCCGGCCAGCGCACGATGGCCTGGCGCAGCAGTATGGAGGCGATCAGGAACAGGCCGTAGTAGGCAACGATCGGCAGGTAGGTCTCGACCTTCAGGCCGGGCAGCAGGCCGATCAGCACCACGTAGAGGATCGCGCAGGTGGCCACGATCAGTCGCAGGTTGGCCTGGTCCAGCTCGGTATTCTTCTCGAACTTCATGTGCACCTCCGTGTGCATGGGAGCGCCGCGCGCCTTTTCCTCTGTTTCGCCCCCTTCGTCACGAAGACGGACGAAGGGTGGGCGCGGCGGTAGCGGGCTAAGGTAGCATGCGCGGCGGAAACTGCGACTCCTGGAGACTACAAGAATGACTGGCCGCATCATCGTCGCCGATGATCATCCGCTGTTTCGCGAGGGCATGCTGAGTATCCTCCAGCGCCTGCTGCCCGAGGCCAGGATCGAGGAGGCCGGCGATCTCGCCGGGGTCCTGCGCCTGGCTGGTGAAGGCGAGCAGCCCGATTCGCTGATCCTCGACCTGCGTTTCCCCGGCCTGACCCGCATCGAGATGCTCGCCGACTTGCGCCGCCGGTTCCCGCGCACCACCCTGATCGTCGTCTCGATGGTCGACGACCCGCAGCTCATCGGCGAAGTGATGAATGCAGGGGCCGACGGCTTCCTCGGCAAGAGCATCGCGCCCGAGGAACTCGGCCAGGCGATTCTGGCCATCCGCGCCGGGGAAGTGCTGGTGCGCTACGAACCCTCCGGCCTCCTGCCGCTGCAGCCCAGCCCGCGCCTGGAGGGGCTCACCGAGCGCCAACTGGATGTCCTGCGCCTGCTGGCCCAAGGCAAGAGCAACAAGGAGATCGGCCGCGCCCTGGACATCTCCCACTACACGGTGCGCATCCATGTGTCGTCGCTGCTGCGGGCGCTGGACGTGCCGTCGCGGACCGCGGCGGCGGTGAAGTATCGGGCGCTGCTGGGGCAGGGGGATGCGGAGTAGCACCATGGGCACGCCGCGGATGCGCCGAGGCGCCGGGGCTGTTTTAATGGCGCTCTCTCCATGGCCAAGGAAACGGACACATGCGTAGCCCGCTTGCCACGATCGCCTGCGCCTGCCTGCTGCTCGGCGGCTGCTCCAAGTCCGCCGAGGACAGCGCCAACCCGTTGCTGGGCAAGGATGCCGAGTGCCTCGAACTGTTCGCCCGCAGCAATGCGCTGTACTGCGACATCCGCGAGGACGAACGCGAATCCCAGGCGAAGGGTACGCCGCGCCGGCACACCGACTACGAGGTAGCCGATGCCGCCTACCTGCTCAAGGCCACCGGGGAGCGCTGCGCGATCGATACGACCTATGTCACGGAGTGTTCGGCGAAGGCCGGGCAGTGGCTGCAGAAGGCCCGCGCCAAGGCGGCGAAGCCCTAGTCGCAGCGCCCGCGCTCAGCGCAGGCGCGTCGCCAACTCCGCCAGTTCGCCGCGCAGCCAGAGGCTGCCGGCTTCGTCGTCGGCCTGGCGCGACCAGTAGAGATTCAGAGTCACCGCTGGCAGGGCCAGCGGCATCGGCAGCAGGCGGTTGCCCAGGCCGCGGTTGATCAGTTCGGCGTAGCCTCGGGTCAGGGTCAGCAGGTAGCCGCCCTGGGCCACCAGCAACGCCGCCGACAGGTAGTGCTGGCAGCGCTGGCGCACCTGGCGGGTCAGGCCGAGGTGGCCGAGGGCCAGGTCTTCGATGCAGATGCCGCGTCGCCGCGAGGTCACCGCGACATGGTCTGCCGCCAGGTACTCCTCCGCACTCAGTTCGCCGGCGAAGCCCGGCCCGGCCATCACGCACAGGCTGTCGTCGAGCAGGTGCTGGCGGCGCAGGGCGGCGTCGGTGGGCCGGGCGATCTCGATGGCGAGGTCGATGCGTCCGGCGCCCAGTTCCGCCTTCAGGTCCGCCCAGTGCAGGCTGTTGCAGCGTATCTCGATGTGCGGCGCGGCCTGGCGCAGGTGGTCGAGGATCGCCGGGAGCACCAGCGGCTCCAGTTGCTCCGGCATGTTCAGTTGGAAGGTCCGCGCGTCGCGCCGAGGGTCGAATGTCTGGCAGCGATTCATGCTGCGGTGCAGGCCGGCGAGGGCGTCATGGATGCCCGGCGCCAGTCGCTCGGCCAGCGGCGTCGGCGCAACCCCGCGCCCCTGGCGGACGAACAGCGGGTCGCCGAGCTGGTCGCGCAGGCGCGCCAGGGCGTGGCTGACGGCCGACTGGCTGAGATGCAGGAGGCCCGCCGCGCGGGTCAGGTTGCGTTCTCGATAGACCACTTCGAAGACCCGGAACAGGTTCAGATCGAAACGGCTGAGGGGCGACCATTCATGTGGCTGATTCATGTTTGTGCGCGCCTGTCTGGGGAAGGCGCCAGCCTAGCAGGCATGCTCGCCGATAGAACCATGCATAGGCTTCATGGATGTCGATGAATAAGCCTCAGTTCTGCCGCTTCCTTCGGCTGCCTAAGATGCCTGCGACGATGACCAACGCGCCGCCGGGCCAGCTCCTTTCGCCGGCCGCCTGACCCGCTCCCCGGAGAACCTGCCGTGACCGCTCCCTTCAACGCCTTGCTGATCGCCAACCGCGGCGAGATCGCCATTCGCATCGCTCGCGCCTGCGCCGACCTGGGTATCCGCTCGGTGGCGGTGTTCGCCGAGGACGATGCCGCTTCCCTGCACGTGCGCAAGGCCGATGTCGCGCTGCCGCTGGCCGGCCGTGGCGTGGCGGCCTATCTCGACATGGATCGGCTGGTCGCGCTGGCCCTGGAGCAGGGCTGCGAGGCGATCCATCCGGGCTACGGTTTCCTCGCCGAGAACGGCGAATTCGCCCGGCGCTGCCAGCGCGCGGGCATCCACTTCGTCGGGCCGCAAGCGGAAGTGCTCGACCTGTTCGGCGACAAGGCTGCCGCGCGTGCCCTGGCCGAGCGCCTGGAGGTGCCGCTGGTGGCCGGGATCAACCGTGCGGTCAGCGTCGAAGAGGCCGAGGCGTTCCTGGAAGGGCTGGGCGATGGCGCCGCGGTGATGCTCAAGGCCCTTGCCGGCGGCGGCGGACGTGGCATGCGTGCAGTGGAGGAGGTCGCGCAACTGGCCGATGCCTACCGCCGCTGCCGTGCCGAGGCGCAGGCGGCGTTCGGCCGGGACGAGTTATACGTCGAGCAACGGGTAGCGCGGGCGCGGCACATCGAGGTGCAGGTGCTCGGCGACGGCAGCGGTGCGGTCAGCCACCTCTGGGAGCGCGATTGCAGCCTGCAACGGCGCCAGCAGAAGCTACTGGAGATCGCGCCCAGCCCGGACCTGCCGGAGGCCACTCGCGAGGCGCTGATCGATTGCGCCCTGCGCATGGCCGGCGCGGTGCGCTATCGGGGGATCGGTACCTTCGAGTTCCTGGTCGACGAGGAGCGCCCCGGGCGCTTCTATTTCATGGAAGCCAATCCGCGCATCCAGGTGGAGCACACCGTCACCGAGGAAGTCACCGGGGTCGACCTGCTGCACGCCCAGTTGCGTCTCGCCGCCGGCATGGAGCTTGCCGCCCTCGGCCTGGAGCGACCGCCGGCGATCGGCGGCTGCGCGGTGCAACTGCGGATCAACCTGGAGACCCTGGCGGCCGACGGCAGCGCCCGTCCGGCGGTGGGCACTATCGGCGCCTACGAACCGCCCAGCGGTCCCGGCCTGCGGGTGGACGGCTACGGCTATGCCGGCTATCGGGTCAGCCCCAGCTACGATTCGCTGCTGGCCAAGCTGGTCGTGCGCGGCGCGGATTATCCCGCCGCGTTGCGCCGGGCCTACCGGGCGCTCTGCGAATTCCGCCTGGAGGGCGTGGCGAGCAACCTGGACCTGCTGCGCAACCTTCTGCTGCATCCGGCGGTACAGGCCAACCGGGTCGACACCCGCTTCGTCGAAAGCCACCTGGAGACACTGCTGGCGCCTATCCCGGCGAGCCATCCGCGGCTCCGCGCCGAGTGCCCGCTCGCCGAGGACGCCGCGCCTGCGCGGGTCGAGGCGCCACTCGGCAGCCTGCCGCTGTCGGCGCCGAGCAGCGGGGTGCTGGTGGCCCTGGAAGTGGCCGAGGGCGAACGGGTGCGTGCCGGCCAGCGGGTCGCGATCCTGGAAGCGATGAAGATGGAGTTCGAGGTCAAGGCACCCGGCGGGGGGATCGTCCGGCGGCTCGCGGCGAGCCTCGGGGAGCCTCTGGACGAGGGCGCGACGCTGCTGTTCCTTGAACCGACGGAGGATGACGACGAGCAGGCACCGACCGAACAGGCGCTGGACCTGGCGCATATCCGCGCCGATCTCGCCGAGGTACTCGAGCGCCAGGCAGCGCTGGGCGACGAGCGTCGTCCGCAGGCGCTGGCCAGGCGGCGCAAGACCGGACAGCGTACCGCGCGGGAGAACGTGCTCGACCTGCTGGACGAGGGCAGCTTCAGCGAATATGGCGGTTTCGCCCTGGCCGCCCAGCGTCGCCGGCGCTCCGCCGAGGAGTTGCTGGAGCTGAGCCCCGCCGATGGCCTGGTTGCCGGCACCGGTACGGTGGGGGCCGCCAGCTTCGGCGTGCAGGCCGCGCGTTGCCTGGTACTGGCCTACGACTACACGGTGTTCGCCGGCACCCAGGGGGTGATGAACCACAAGAAGACCGACCGCCTGCTCGGCCTGGCCGAACAGTGGCGCTTGCCGCTGGTGCTGTTCGCCGAGGGCGGCGGCGGGCGCCCGGGCGATACCGATTTCGTCGGCGTCGCCGGCCTCGATTGCCATACCTTCGTCGGCATGGCCCGGCTCTCTGGGCTGGTGCCGCTGGTGGGAGTGGTCTCCGGTCGCTGCTTCGCCGGCAATGCCGCGTTGCTGGGCTGCTGCGATGTGATCATCGCCACCCGCGACGCCACCATCGGCATGGCCGGCCCGGCGATGATCGAGGGCGGCGGCCTGGGCCGTTTCGCCGCCGAGGAGGTCGGTCCGACGGGCGTGCAGGGGCCTAACGGAGTGATCGACGTACTGGTGGCGGACGAGGCCGAAGCAGTTGCGGTGGCCAGGCGCTACCTCGGCTATTTCCAGGGCCCGCTGGCCGACTGGAGTTGCGCCGACCAGCGCGAGTTGCGCCACCTGGTGCCGGAGAACCGCCTGCGTGCCTACGACATCCGCCAGGCGATCGAGGTCCTGGCCGACCGGGGCAGCGTGCTGGAACTGCGGCGCCAGTTCGCTCCCGGCCTGGTCACCGCGCTGCTGCGCATCGAGGGCCGGGCGTTCGGCCTGATCGCCAACAACCCTGGCCATCTCGGCGGCGCCATCGATGCCGCGGCCGGCGACAAGGCCGCGCGCTTCATGCAGTTGTGCGACGCCTTCGACATCCCGATCGTCTCGCTCTGCGACACCCCTGGCTTCATGGTTGGCCCGGAGGCGGAAAAACAGGCCACGGTGCGCCACGTCTCGCGGATGTTCGTCAGCGCCGCCAGCCTGACGGTGCCGTTCTTCACCGTGGTCCTGCGCAAGGGCTACGGACTGGGTGCCCAGGCCATGGCGGCGGGCAGCTTCCATTCGCCGCTGTTCACCGTCGCCTGGCCCAGCGGCGAGTTCGGCGCCATGGGCCTGGAAGGCGCGGTGCGGCTGGGCTTCGCCAAGGAGCTGGCGGCCGAGGAAGACCCCCAGCGGCGCGAGGCGCTGTTCCGCGGCATGGTCGACAAGGCCTACCGCAACGGCAAGGCGCTGAACATGGCCAGCTACCTGGAGATCGACGCGGTGATCGACCCGGCGGAGACCCGCGCCTGGCTCCTGCGCGGCCTGGCCGTCGCCGGAGAACCGGCGCCGAGGGCGGGGCGCAAGCGGCCGTTCGTGGATACCTGGTAGATGGTCGGCCCGCAGTGCCCTGGCGCCTCAGGACGACGGCGTCGCCTGAACCTGCGCGGCGACCGCCGCCTTGTCGATCACCGACCAGACGCCGGCGATGCGCTCGTCTTCGAATTCGTAGAAGACGTTCTCGGCGAAGCGTACCCGCTGGCCGTTGACCGGGATGCCGAACAGCCGGCCGCTGGGTGTGCAGTCGAAGTGCAGACGGCAGGCGACGCCCGGCGGATCGACGAGCAGGCGTTCGATCTCGAAGCGCAGGTCGGGGATTGCCAGGAAGTCGCCTTCGAGCATCCGCAGGTAGCCGTCGAGTCCGATCTGCACGTCGTTGTAGCGCACCCGGTCATGGACGAAGTCGCCCAGGCGCGCCCAGTCCTGGCGGTTCAGGCAGTCGATGTAGGCGCGATAGCGCTCGGCGAGTCGGTCACGGGTCATGCGGGTCTCCTTCGAGCTGTCCGGGCGGCATGAGCCAGACCCTAGCAAACCCGCGAGACGCCGTCAGTCGCTAGGCTTCAGCCCAGGCGCATGGACAGCTCGACATCCTCGGCGAAGGGCGTCGACAGGTAGCCGTTGGCCGGCGAGCGGACATGGGCCAGGTACTCGGGACTATGCTCGGCGTTGTCGGCGATCACCAGCGCGCCGGGGCGCAGGCGGCTTTCCAGCAGGGCGAGGACCTCCGGGTAGAGCGCCTTGGCGCCGTCCAGCAGGACCAGGTCGATGCTGTCCGGCAGGTCCTTGGCGAGGGTTTGCAGGGCGTCGCCCTCGCGCAGTTCCACCAGGTCGAGCAGCCCCCCGGCGGCCAGGTTGCGCCGTGCCCGCTCGGCCTTGGAGGGTTCGAACTCGCTGCCGATCAGGCGGCCACCGCCGTTGTCCCGCAGCGCCGCGGCGAGGTGCAGGGTGGACAGACCGAAGGACGTGCCGAACTCGACGATGCTGCGCGCCGAGCTGCTGCGCGCCAGCATGTAGAGCAGGCTGCCGGTTTCGCGGGAGACGGGCAGCGCCAGATCCTTCAGGCGGCCGTAGAACTCGCGGTATTCGGTCTTGCTGCCCATGAGGCGCTTCAGCTCGGCCTCCGAGAGGTCGGCGAGGGCGGGACTATTGCCCGGTGCGCTGGCTTCGGCTTCGGCTTCGGCGAACAGGCGTTGCAGGAGATCGGCGAGCGGGGCGTTGGTGAGGGTATTCATGGATGGCTCCGGGAATGTTTGAGCGCGTAAGTGCGTGGACCTAGAATGCGACGGATTCATCGCATTCCGCCATTCGCATTCCGGAGCCTTCCATGAGCGACAAGCGAAACCCGCGTATTTCCTCGCGCAAGCAGCCGCAGCAGGCCCGTTCCAGCGAGTTGGTGGCGAGCATCCTGGAGGCGGCTGTTCAGGTTCTGGCCAGCGAAGGCGCGCAACGTTTCACCACCGCGCGGGTGGCGGAGCGCGCCGGGGTGAGCATCGGTTCGCTGTACCAGTATTTCCCGAACAAGGCGGCGATCCTCTTCCGCCTGCAAAGCGACGAGTGGCGGCGCACCACGCGTCTGCTCGGCGAGATCCTCGAGGACACCGCCCGGCCGCCGCTGGAGCGCTTGCGCCGGCTGGTGCTGGCATTCGTGCGCTCGGAGTGCGAAGAGGCGGCGATACGCGTGGCGCTGAGCGACGCGGCGCCGCTGTATCGCGACGCCGACGAGGCGCGGGAGGTGAAGGCGGAGGGCGCGCGGGTGTTCCAGGCGTTTCTCCGGGAGGCCTTGCCGGAGGTCGCCGAGGCCGAGCGCAGCCTGGCCGGCGACTTGCTCACCACCACCCTCGGCGCGGTCGGCAAGCAGTTCTCCGAACAGCCGCGCAGCGAGGCGGAGATCGAGCGTTACGCCGAGGCCCTGGCCGATATGCTCTGCGCCTATCTCGCCGCCCTTGGCGAGCGCTGAGGTGCCGTGTGGCCGGAGCAAAACCGTCGCTTGGCCCAGCGGCCCCAGGTACGCGGCTGGCGCGTTCGTAGGCTTGGCGGAGCAGGCGTGTATCGGCGGAAGCGACCGGCGCCTGCCGGTCGCGGGAGGGATCAGGCTTCGGCGATGCCGGTGACGACGATGCCGAAGCGGCGCAGCAGCAGTTCCGCCGGCTCGTCGCTTTCCAGCTTGCCGGTGCTGTAGTGGCCCGGCTTGAGGTTGGCCTCGGCCCATTCCAGCAGGTGCTCGGCGACCTCTTCGGGGCTCGGCTTGTGGGGGAACGGCAGGACTTGGCGCTCGGTGGCTTCGTCCTTGCTGTAGGTGATTGCCCAATCGCTCATGGGTAGGCTCCTTGTTTTCGCTGAGTTGGCAGGCCGGCAGGGCCCGAAGGGTAGACCGGCGCGGTCGCGCAAGGGTTGCCCTGGCGCGATGGGCGGTCCCCGTCCGACTGTCGGCCGAGGGCGGAAAACACTTATGATTCAGCCACATGCTTTGTCTGGACCGGTCCCCGATGCTGTCTGCCGTACGGCGCTACAAGTCGATGCTTTCCAGCGCCCTGGCGCGTTGTTTCCCGCGTACCACCGCCTACCTGCAGGCCGAGCGCGAGGCCCGCGAAGCCTTGTTGCAGCCGGCCAAGGCCCGCTCCCGGAAGAACGCCGCGAAGGCTCCGGCCAAGGCCACCGGCAAGCCTGCGAAGGGCGCCGGCAAGCCCGCTGCCGCCTCGCGGCGCGCGCCGCAGGGAATCTATCCGGCTGCCGCACTGAAGGTCGACGAATCCCAGGAGCGCGCCATGCGCGAGCAGGTGGCGCAGGCCGCGACGCTCGGCGTGGTCAGCCCGCCGTCCGAGGAACAGTGGGCGATGATCCTCTGCCGCCAGCCGCTGGCGCGGATCTTTGCCGGTGCCGGCTCGGGCAAGTCGACCACCCTGGTCCTGCGGGTGGTGTTCATGCTCTGCCACCTGGGGGTCGAGCCGCAGCGGCTGACGGTGATTTCCTTCACCAACGCCTCCTGCGCGCAGTTGCGCGAACAATTGCTGCGCGTGCTCGCCCATTGGCAGTACCCGTTCGACGCGGCCCAGGCGCGGCAGTGCGTGCGCACTTTCCATTCGGCGCTCGGCAGCCTGGCCCGCGAGGTGCTCGGCAATCCGCGCTGGTTCGAACAACTGGACGACCGCGACCCCGCCGCCGAGCCGGACAACCCCCTTGCCGCCGGACGCCTGCGTCCGGCCCAGCAGCGCCTGCTGAAGCAGGCCTACCAGCAGTGCTACGCGGCAAGCCCGGCGTTCCGCGCCAAGACCCACAAGCTGCTGGAACTGCCGCCTCCGGCGGAGCCGGAAGAGGGCGCGCGGCGGCAGCCGAAGGCGCCGCTGGAGCCGTTCAAGCTGGCCGGCGAGTTCCAGGCGCTACCGCTGTACGAAGCCTTCCATGCCCAGGCCGGGTTCGCCGAGAGCCTGGGCCTGCGCGTCGAACGCCTGGACAGCGGCAAGCTGGAATGCGGGTTGCGCGAGAAGATCTTCGTCGAAGCCATGGCACTGTTCTGGGCGAGGTTCCAGGCGCTGTTGCGCGAGGAGGGCCTGATGACCTTCGACGCCGCGTTCCAGCAGCTCGGCGAGCGGATGGCCGGCGGGGCCCTGGCGGAAACGGCGCTGGCGCCGTTCACCCATCTGCTGATCGACGAGTTCCAGGATGTCTCGCCGCAGATCGTCCTCTGGCTACAGGCGTTGCACCGTCGCCTGGCAACCCAGGGCACCGCGCCGAGCCTGATGGCCATCGGCGACGACTGGCAGTCGATCTACGGCTGGCGCGGCAGTTCGCCGGAGCTGTTCATCGACTTCGACCGGCACTTCCCCTCGCGTGGGCGGGGACGCAAGAGCGCGCTGCTGGTGCTGGAAACCAACTACCGCTCCGTCGAACCGATCATTCGCGACGGCGAGAAGGTGCTGGCCGGGGTGCGTTTCAAGCAGGACAAGACCTGCCGCGCGTTCCGCCCGATCCAGCCGGGCGACCATGGCGTGAAGCTGGTGCAGCGTTTCGACCTGCGTGCGCAACTGCCGAAGCTGCTGGCGGAAATCCGCGCCCAGTGCGAGCACGCCGCCGCTCGCGAAAGCAGCGAGCGCACCGCGGTGCTGTTGCTGAGCCGGCGCAACGAGCCGTTGCAGGCGATCCAGGCGGAGTTGGATCGCGCGCTGCCGGTGAAGGGCATGACCATCCATCGCGCCAAGGGCCTCCAGGCCGAAGTGGCGATCGTCGTCGACGACTGCCTGCCGGGCGAGAAGCATCCGTTGCGCAACGCGCTGTACGCGGCATCGGGCTTCTTCCGCAACAGCTACGACCAGGCCATGGAGGACGAAAGCCTGCGCCTGGCCTACGTGGCGATCACCCGTGGTGTCAGCCGGGTGCTCTGGTACACGCGCAAGGCCCAGGGCGCCACAGCCCTGTTGGCCCGACGCTGAGGACGACCGTCTCGGCGGGCTACGCCTGGCGCTGCATCCAGGCGCTGAACGCGCGCAAGCGTTCGATGAACGCCGCCGGGTCTTCGGCCTGGCCGTCCAGCACGGCCTTGAAATATTCCAGGGCCGGCGCCTGTCCGGGGTACCGCGCGCGAAACAGCGCCAGGTAATGCTCCAGGGTCTCCGGCCAGACGCTCTCCGTCTCCCCGCGAAGGATGTCGCTGGAGCGGATCAGCTTCTTCGCCGCTTCCCGTTGCAGGCGGCGGCGCTTCTCCTCCGAGGACGCGCTTTCCAGGCGTCGCGCATAGTCTTCCAGCACCTGCGCATAGTCGCCGTTGAGGGCCAGGGCGATGGCTTTCGCCGGACGCAAGGGCGGCAGGGCGCTGGCCAGGTCTTCGCCCCACAGGCAGCGGCAGCGGTGCTTGAGCCAATAGCCCCAGCTATCGCGGTTGGCCGGATCGCGGGCCTGGTCCAGGTGGCCGATATCGAAATCGATCTTGCTGACTTCCGGGTGGCGCGCCTGCAATGCCAGGCGCGCGGTTTCCAGTTGCGCGGCCAGTTCGGGGCTGGGCGGGTCGCGCAGGACCAGGGTCAGGTCGAGGTCGGAGCGCCCCGCGTTGGCCTCGCCGCGGGCGACGCTGCCGTACAGGTAGACGCTGTGCACGGCCCGCTCGAACGGAGGCCGGGCCAGGGTCCGGCGCAGGTCGTCGAGCAGGGGGCGAAAGGCCGCCTGCGGTTCGACGCGTGGCGGCAGGGGGATGAAGCCCTCGGGCATGTCCATGCCGACAGCCTAGCGACACGCCGCCCGCGCGTCGATCAGCCTGCGTTGCGGAACAGCAGCGCCTTGAGGCCCGCCGCGGGGTCGACATCGGGGAACTCCGGCGGATTCTCCAGGCGTTCGACGAAGTGCAGCGACGGCGCCTCGCGGGCGGTTTCCTCGAGGAGGAAGTCGGGGCCGATGGCCGGGTCGTTGATACAGGCCAGCAGGGTGCCGCCGGGCACCAGCAGTTCCGGCAGGCGGCGGAGAATCCTGCGGTAGTCCTGGGTCAGGACGAAGCTGCCTTTCTGGAAGCTCGGCGGATCGACGATCACCAGGTCGTACGGGCCGAGCTTGCGCAGCTTGCCCCAGGACTTGAACAGTTCGTGGCCGAGGAAGCTCACCCGGCCGAGGTCGTGGCCGTTCAGGCGGTGATTGTCGCGGCCGCGGTTGAGCGGGCCGCGGGCCATGTCCAGGTTGACCACCTGGCTGGCGCCGCCGGCAATGGCCGCCACCGAGAAGCCGCAGGTGTAGGCGAACAGGTTGAGCACGCGGCGGCCGGCGGCCTGCTCCTGCACCCAGCGGCGGCCCAGGCGCATGTCGAGGAATAGCCCGGTGTTCTGGTTGCGTCCCAGGTCGAGGCGGAAGCGCAGTCCGTTTTCCACGATGTCCCAGGTTTCCAGCGGCTCGCCCGACAGCCATTCGCAGGCGCTGTCTGGGCGGTAGCGGTGCTGCAGGACCAGGTGCCGGCCCTGGCTCGCAGCCCAGGCCGGCGCCGTGGTCAGTTGCCCCAGGGTCCGACGCAAGGCCTCCAGTTCCTCCGGCTGCGGCTCCTTGAACAGAGTCACCAGCAGGACGCCCTGCAGCCAGTCCGCGGTCAATTGTTCCAGGCCCGGCCAGCAGCGGCCGCGACCATGGAACAGACGGCGGGTCTCCGCCGGCGCCGGGGACAGCGCGGCGAGCAGGTGCTGGAGGAGGGTATCGAGGGCTTCGCGATTCATGGCGGTTCGGCGTTGAAAAAGGGGCGGATTCTACCCGTTGCGTGACGGACAGTCCGCACCTTCGCTTCAATCGGGCGTCGCGGGCGCAGGCGTGGCGCTGGCCGGGCCGCCATCCTGGATCATCAGCAGGCTCTGTGGCGAGGACAGCGCGATGCCTTCGCTGCGCAAGCGGTCGAGGATGGTGAAGAGCAGGTCGCTGCGCGCGCCGGCCACCGAACGCGGGCTGTTGACGAAGCCGCTGGCGTTGAGCACCAGGCCGTTGCTGGCGAGATCCTTGAACGTCACCGAGGGCGCCGGTGCGTCGAGGATCGCCGGATGTTCGGCGAAGGCCTGCAAGAGAAGTTCGCGGACCTTCATCGCGTCGGTGTCCAGCGGCAGGGTCAGGTTCACCCCGACCACCCCGAGGGCATTGCCCATGGTCACGTTGCGCACGGTCTGGGAGATGAACTGCGAGTTCGGCACGATCACCGTGGAGCGGTCGCCCATCTGGATCTCGGTGGCGCGCACGTTGATCCGCCGGATATCGCCCTCGACCCCGCCCAGGCTGACCCAGTCGCCGACTTTCACCGGCCGCTCGGTCAGCAGGATCAGGCCGGAAATGAAGTTCTGCACGATGGCCTGCAGGCCGAAGCCGATGCCTACCGAGAGGGCGCTGACCACCCAGGTCAGGCTGGTCAGGTTGATGCGCAGGGTGGACATCACCAGCATCGCCAGGAGCACGAAGCCGAGGTAGCCGACCAGGGTCACCAGCGAGGCGCGCATGCCGGCGTCCATGTTGGTTTCCGGCAGCAACCGCTCGCTCAGCCAGCGCTTGACGATGCGCAGGGCGAACAGGCCGCCGACGAACAGCAGCAGGGCGACCAGGATGTCCTGCGGGACGATGTTCAGGTTGCCCAGGGTCTTGCTGCTTTCGCCCAGTTGGGCGAAGCCCTGCAGCAGTTCGCTGGGGCTCGAGCCGACCGGAAGGAAGGCCAGCAGCAGCGCGGTGAGCAGCAGCAGGGTGCGGCCGACCCCGGCCAGCACCGTGCTGGCCTGGGCCTGGTGGCGCGGCGACAGGCCGAGCGCATTGGCCAGCGCCAGGCCGCTGGGGTGCTTGGGCGAGAGCAGGGTTTCGCAGATGTCGCCGAAGAAAGCGATCAGCAGGTAGGTGGTGGCCGCGATCACGCTGATCCACAGCAGCTTGCCGGTGAGGAAGTAGGCCAGCGACAGGTAGCCGGTGAACAGGGCGAGGAGGATCGCCGCGATCCATACCGAGGCGACGAAGGGGATCAGCCCGGCGATCCCGCCTGGCCGCTCCAGGTCGTGCTTGCGCCGCACATGGTGGTAGCGCAGCAGGGCGGCGGCGAAGATCAGCGCGGTGACCAGCGCGGTCAGGCCGTTGAGGGCGACGGTCAGGGCCAGGCTGGTGCCGGTGACGCTGTTGATCCGTTCCTCGGTGGCCACCAGCATCAGCGCCACTGCGAGGATCGCCGGGAACGGGCCGAGGGCGCTGGCGATCCTGTCCGGGATCGCCGGCAGCCGCCAGGATGGTCGCGGCAGCATCAGCAGAGCGCGGCCGAGGCCGGCGATGAAGGCGCAGAAGGTCGCCAGGCTCACCAGTTGATCGGTCAGGCTGGCCATGTCGGGGCTCAGGCTGGCGTTGCTTTCCAGGCCCCAGCGCATCAGCGACACCGCGCCGACGATGGTCAGGATGGTCGCCAGCCCGACCGCCAGGGCCAGGGCGCTGCGCCGCAGGCGGCCTTCCGGCAGCCAGCGGATCATCGCCCAGGTAAGCATGCGCTCCAGCAGGCGGCGGCCGAAGCTCCAGATCAGCACGGTGGCCAGCAGGGTTCCGGCGAAGGCCCAGCGGTGTCCGGGCGCGATGGCGCTGTCGAAGGCGACCAGGGCCTCCGCCTTCAGCTTGTCCAGCCGGCGCAGGTCGTCGTCGGTGGGACGGATCAGGGTCGACCAGAAGCTCGGGCTGAACGGTGTCGCCGCGCGGCTGCTGATCTGCGAGTTGAACAGGCTGCGGCGCAGGTTGACGATCTGTGCTGCCAGGTCGCGGGACGACTGGCCGAGCTGGGTGGCCTGGCGTTCGTCGTCGAGCAGGGCGTTCTTCTGCCGGGTCAGGGCCTGGCGCTGGGCGGCGAGGCTTTCCGCCTCGTCGGGCTGCGGCGGGCCGATCACTTTCAACTGATCGTCGAGCCGCTCGATGTCGGCCACCCGCAGCGCGAGCAGGGCGTCGGCCTGGCGCTGGACTTGCAGCGCGCTCTGGCGCAACTCGGCGAGGAGGTCGTCGCTGGCGTCAGTGGTGACGCGCTGGCGGATCAGGTCGAGTTGCGCGTTGAGCTGGTCGAGGCTGGCGTCCTCGGCCAGGGCGGCCGGCGCTTCCAGGTCGACGGCCGCCTGCGGAGCCGGCCTGGCGGCCCAGGCCTCGCTGCCCAGGCTCAGGAGCAGGCCCAGGGCCATGGCGAACTGGCAGAGCAACATATGCAGGCTGGCGCGCCTCATCGAATCCCCCTTTCGATCCTGACTGGCTCAAGCAGTATGGACCGGTGCGGGCGCCGAGTAATTCCCCGCGTCGATAATCGCCAGGCGGCGCTAAAGGGACATGGATTCTGGCCATATCGATCCCTTTTTGGCCGCCGCCGCCGTTTTGCCGCGACCGCGCGCTGGGCAGAATCCCTCCACCAAGAACAAGAAACCTGCGAGGTCTCTCCATGCTGAGCGTCTACAGCGACGATCATCGTCTGCACTTCGGCCAGTCGGAACTGGTCGACGGCAAGCTGCAACCCTGTTTCGAAATGCCCAGCCGGGCCGACACCGTGCTGGCCCGGGTGAAGTCGCAGAACCTTGGCGAGGTGATCGCGCCAAAGGATTTCGGCCGCGAGCCGCTGCTGCGCATCCACGACGCCGCCTACCTGGACTTCCTCCAGGGCGCCTGGGCCCGCTGGACCGCCGAAGGCCACAGCGGCGACCTGGTGTCCACCACCTTCCCCGGCCGCCGCCTGCGCCGCGACGGGCCGATCCCCACGGCGCTGATGGGCGAGCTGGGCTACTACAGCTTCGACACCGAGGCGCCGATCACCGCCGGCACCTGGCAGGCCATCTACAGCTCCGCCCAGGTCGCGCTGACCGCCCAGGAGCATATGCGCCAGGGCGCCCGCAGCGCCTTCGCCCTCTGCCGTCCGCCGGGCCATCACGCCGGTGGCGACTTCATGGGCGGCTACTGCTTCCTCAACAATGCCGCCATCGCCACCCAGGCGTTCCTCGACCAGGGTGCCCGGCGCGTGGCGATCCTCGATGTCGACTATCACCATGGCAACGGCACCCAGGATATCTTCTACCGCCGCGACGATGTGCTGTTCGCCTCGATCCATGGCGATCCGCGGGTCGAATACCCGTACTTCCTCGGCTACGCAGACGAGCGCGGCGAAGGCGCCGGCGAGGGCTGCAACCACAACTATCCGCTGGCCCATGGCAGCGGCTGGGACCTCTGGTCGGCGGCGCTCGACGACGCCTGCGTGCGGATCGCCGGCTACGCCCCGGATGCCCTGGTGATTTCCCTTGGCGTGGACACCTACAAGGAAGACCCGATCTCCCAGTTCAAGCTGGATTCGCCGGACTACCTGCGGATGGGCGAGCGCATCGCCCGGCTGGGCCTGCCGACCCTGTTCATCATGGAAGGCGGCTATGCGGTGGAAGCCATCGGCATCAACGCGGTCAACGTGCTGCAGGGCTACGAAGGCGCGGCCCGCTGAGGAGCGAAGCATGCAATCGACTCGCAAGCTGCTGGCCGGCCTCGCGCTGGCCGTTTCCGCCGGGCTGGTTCAGGCCGCGCCGGAAGTACGGATCTACAACTGGTTCGACTACATCGCCCCGGACACCCTGAAGAACTTCCAGGCGCAGACCGGCATCGCGCCGAAGTACGACGTCTACGACAGCAACGAGGTGCTCGAGGCCAAGCTGCTGTCCGGGCATTCCGGCTACGACCTGGTGGTGCCCAGCGACAGCTTCCTGCCCAACTACCTGAAGGCCGAGGTGTTCCAGCCGCTGGACAAGAGCAAGCTGCCGAACTGGAAGAACCTCAACCCGGCCCTGCTCAAGGTGCTCGCCGGCAAGGACCCCGGCAACCGCTACGTGATGCCCTACATGTGGGGCACCAACGGCATCGCCTACAACCTCGACAAGGTCCGCGCGGTGCTCGGCGACGATGCGCCGCTGGACTCCTGGGACCTGGTGTTCAAGCCGGAGAACCTGGCGAAGCTGCAACAGTGCGGCGTGGCCTTCCTCGACTCGCCCACCGAGGTGATCCCCGAGGTGCTGCACTATCTCGGCCTGTCGCCCAACAGCCACCAGCCGGAAGACTACCGCCGAGCCGAGGAGCACCTGGCGAAGCTGCGCCCATACATCACCTACTTCAGTTCCTCGAAGTTCGTCAGCGACCTGGCCAACGGCAACGTCTGCGTGGCCATCGCCTGGTCCGGCGGAGCGATGCAGGCGGCCAACCGGGCCAGGGAAGCGAAGAACGGCATACGCATCGAGTACCGCATCCCGAAGGAGGGCGCCGCGGCCTGGTTCGACGTGCTGGCGATTCCGCGCGACGCGAAGAACGTCGAGCAGGCGCACGCCTTCCTCGACTACCTGCTGCGCCCGGAGGTGGTGGCGCCGATCTCCGACTACGTGGCCTACGCCAACCCGAACAAGGCGGCGGACGGTTTGATCTCGGCGGAGTTGCGCGACAATCCGAACGTCTACCCGCCGGAAGAGGTGCAGGCCAGACTGTATTCGGTGGAGATGCTGCCGCCGAAGCTGGAGCGGCTGCGCACGCGGACCTGGAGCAAGATCAAGACCGGCAAGTGAGCGGCCAGATGGCGGGTTCGCAGGACGCATAGCGCCACAGGCGCTATGCGTCACGCCCCGCAGGCCAGGCGAGCGGGCCGGAACTGCCGTGCACGACCCGCTGGAGGTCGCTTCCAGGCTTCGACCGGGCGTGCCGGCTTGTCCATAATGGCGCTGCCCGACGGTCGCCGCTGGCGGCCGCTTCCTTCCATGCCTGCCTGTGAGTCCGCCATGCGTAAGTCCGCCGATGCCTTCGCCTTCCAGACGATGCTGTTGCTCTGCGTGATCTGGGGCATCCAGCAGGTGACCATCAAGTGGGCGGCGACGGACATCGCGCCGGTGATGCAGGCGGCCATCCGTTCCGGCATCGCCGCCGCCCTGGTCGGCCTGCTGATGTGCTGGCGCGGCGGCTGGGAGGGCTTGCGCCAGGGCACCCTGGGCGCCGGCCTGCTGACCGGCACGCTGTTCGCCCTGGAGTTCCTGTTCATCGCCCTCGGCCTGCAATACACCACGGCTTCGCACATGTCGGTGTTCCTCTATACCGCGCCGATCTTCTCTGCCCTCGGGCTGCACTTCCTGCTTCCCAGCGAACGCCTGCGGCCCTTGCAGTGGCTGGGCGTGGCGGTGTGCTTCAGCGGCATCGCGGTGGCCTTCGGCGGAGGCCTGTCGTGGGCGGAAATGGATGGGCGGATGCTGCTCGGCGACGCTTTCGGCCTGCTCGCCGGGATGTCCTGGGGCGCGACCACGGTGGCAGTGCGCGGCACCCGGCTGTCCGAGGCACCGCCAAGCCTGACGCTGTTCTACCAATTGTTCGTGGCATGCGCCGGGTTATTGCTGATCGCTCTTTTCAGCGGCCAGTTCGGCGAGGTCCGCTGGACCCCGGTGAGCACCGCCAGCGTGCTGTTCCAGGGCGTGGTGGTGTCGTTCGCCAGCTACTTCTGCTGGTTCTGGCTGCTGCGTCGCTACCTGGCGAACAACCTGGCGATCTTCTCCTTCATGACCCCCCTGTTCGGCGTCACCTTCGGCGTATTGCTGCTGGGCGAGCCGCTCAGCCTGAACTTCGTCGCCGGCGCGGCGCTGGTCCTCGCCGGCATCACCCTGGTCAGCGGCGAGCAGTGGCTGCGACGCCTGCTGCGCCGCTGAGCGAGTGCGGCCGGCGCAACAGCAGGCCGGCGAAGACCAGGCCGAGCCCGGCGAGCGCCAGCGCCGGTTGCAGGCCGCCGGCGAAATGCGTGCTGAGCGCCGCCAGCAGCGGGCCGAGCAACTGGCCGAGGGCGAAACCGGTGGTCAGTTGGCCGGCGTTGCGCTGCGGCGTATGCGGCGCCAGTTCGCGGGCGTATTGCATCACCAGTTGCATGCCGGCGAGGAACGGCAGGCCGGTCAGCACTACCCCCAGGGCCAGTCCGCCGATCCCCGGCAGCAGGCAGGCGAGCACGCCGAGGGCCTGTAGCCAGAGCGCGCCGACCAGCCAGCGGCGGGTCCCGTCCGGGCGCTGCCGGCGCAGGCTGATCAGCACTACCCCGGTGGCCGAGGCCAGGCCGAAGCAGGGCCAGAACAGATCGGCCTGCCATTGCCCGTGGAAACGCGCCGCGGCCATCTGCGAGAGAAAGGTGGCCGGGATGATGTAGCCGAGGCCGACCAGTCCGTAGGCCCAGGTCAGGCGGCCGAGGCCGGCGTTCTCGCTTGCCGTTGCAGGCGCGTCGTGGCCGGCGCTGCGTGCGGCCGGGCGCGGCAGCAGCGGCAGCAGCGGCAGGAGCATGAGGATCAGGACCAGCGCGAGGTCGGCGAAGAGCTTCCAGATGAACACCGAGTCCTGGCCCAGGGCGTTGCCCAATGCCGCCAGCAGGCCGGTGACCATCACCCCGATGCCGGGGCCGGCGAACACCAGCGCGCCCAGCCGGGCCCGACCGCTTTCCGCGGCGAGGCGCTGGCTGAGGGCGGTGACCATGATCAGGACCCAGGCGCTGGCCACGCCAAGACCGAAGCGCAGCAGCGCGTGCGGCCAGAAGCCCTCGGCCCAGACCGAGGCCAGGGTCAGGCCGAAGCAGGCCCATAGCCCGACCAGCAGGCGCAAGCGCGCCTGCCGCGCTTCGCGGGCGAACAGCGCGTCCAGCGCGCCGACCAGGTAGCCGAGGTAGTTGGCGGCGGCCAGCAGGCCGGCGCCGGTCAGGTCGAGCTGGCCTTCGCGGATCAGGTGCGGCAGTTGCGGGGTCAGGGAGAAGCGCCCGACCCCCATGGCGACCACCAGCGCCAGCAGGCAGGCGAGCAGGCCGACCAGCGGCGAACGAAGAAAATCACGGGACATGTGCGGATTCCTGCCGGGGGATGAATGGCAGCAGGTTAGGCCTTGCGGCAATTCTGTAAAAATGAATAATCGTGAATTACTTGTTCTGTTTTGGAGAATTAACCGTGGAGTTCGGCCAGTTGAGGATCTTCCAGGCGGTCGCCGAGGAAGGCTCCATCGCCCGCGCCGCCGAGCGCCTGCACCGGGTGCCGTCGAACCTGTCGACGCGCCTGCGGCAACTGGAGGAACAGCTTGGCGTCGACCTGTTCCTCCGCGAACGCCAGCGCCTGCAACTGTCGCCGGCCGGCAAGGTCCTGCTGGACTACGCCGCGCGGCTGTTCGCCCTGCAGGAGGAGGCGCGCGCGGCGGTGCAGGGAGGCGAACCGGTGGGCGACTTCGCCCTCGGCTCGATGTACAGCACCGCGGCGATCCACCTGCCGCCGCGCCTGGCGGAATACCACCGGCGCTATCCGGCGGTGAACCTGCAATTGCAGACCGCGCCCAGCGGCGAGCTGGTCGAGTCGCTGCTGGGCGGGCGCCTGGACGCCGTGCTGGTGGACGGCCCGCTGGACTTCGACGGTCTGGAGGGCCTGCCGATGTTCGAGGAGCGCATGGTGCTGGTCACCGAGAATGGCCACCCGCCGGTGCGCGGTCCCGAGGACGTGGCCGGCAGCGCGGTGATCGCCTTCCGCCCGCGCTGCTCCTATCGCCTGCTGCTGGAGTCCTGGTTCGCCAGCGCGCGGGTGAGCATGGGCCGGGTGATGGAGATCGAGTCCTACCACAGCATGCTGGCCTGCGTGGTGGCCGGCGGCGGGGTGGCGCTGATGCCGGTGTCGATGCTGCAAAGCCTGCCGGGGCGGGAGTCGGTGGCGGTGCATGCGCTGGCCGAACCGTTCGCCCGGGCGAGTACCTGGCTGGTCTGGCGCAAGGGCATGGTCGGCGCCAACCTGAAGGCCTGGATCGGTCTTCTGCAAGGGCGGGAATCGGCGTTGGCTTGATTCAGGTCAGGGTCCGGGGCCGGTTTCCCGCAGTAAAGTTGTTTCCAAGGACGGAGTGGAACGTGCGGAGAGTGGGACGCCGGTCTACTCTTTCCTAGGGCGACCTGACTTGTCAGGTCGCCCGATTCTCCTTCCCTTGGACAAGGGGCCTGTCATGAAACTCTGGCTGCAAAACCTGGCGTGGCAACTCGGTGTCGCCCTTGGCCTGATCGAGCCCCCGCGCATGCAACCCATCCCGGTGGAAAACGACGAGCAACGCCGGCGCCTCGCCGCGCGGCAACGTCGCTGAGCCGGTTCCCCGACGCTCTGGCCTCCGCCTGCGGCGCTGGCCAGAGTCCCGGTTTTGGCCTATCGATCGTGGTTCCTGAACCAGGCGACGATCATTTCCCTCAAACGCTCCCCGGAAAAGCTCGCGAAATGCCCGCCATGCACGGTGCGCACCGGTAGCTCGCGCAGGCGCGCGAGGCTGGCGGCATAGTCGTCGAGGTTGGAATGATAGGCGTCCTCGACCAGCGGACCGTCGTAGACGATGTCGCCGGAAAACAGCGTCTGTGTCGCCGCTTCCCACAGGCTGATGCCGCCCGGCGAGTGCCCGGGCGTGTGCAGCACCTGCAGCACGCGGTCGCCGAGATCGAGCACGTCGCCTTCGTCGATCAGGCGGGTCGCCGGCGCTGCTCGCACCCGGTATTCGGCGTAGCACAGCGGGCACTCCGGATGCGCCTCGAACATCTCGTCGCCGACATAGGCGCGCGCCAGGGTGTTGTCGCCGTCCGGCGCGGCGAGGATCTCCGCCTCGGCCGGATGCGCCAGGCGCTCGGCGAATTCGTGGTGGCCGGCGATATGGTCGAAGTGGGTGTGGCTGGCCACCGCCAGCAGCGGTCGTTCGGTGAGCCAGGGCAGTTGCTCGCGCAGGCTGACCAGACCGGAGCCGCTGTCCACCAGCACGTCGCGCTCGCGGCCCTGGACATGCCACATGTTGCAGCGATAGAAGGGGCGCACGTAGGGCTCGTGGATCAGGCTGATACCGTTGTAGAAGTGCCGGGTTTCGAACCAGCGGTCGCGGCTGACGATTCTCATCGCGGTCTCTGTCGGTGGAAAGGCTATCCCAGAAGGATAGGCGTTCAGGGTATGACCTTGCCCGGGTTGAACAGTCCGCTGGGGTCGAGCAGTTCCTTGATCTGCGCCATCAGCGCGAGCTTCAGCGGATCGGCGTAGCGTCCCAGGGCTTCCTTCTTCTCCAGGCCGATGCCGTGCTCGGCGGAGATCACGCCAGCGCATTCGCCCAACTCGCCGTAGAGGATTTCCTCCACCGCCTGGTGCAGCGGCAGCAGCGGGACGTCGGCGGCGAGCATGACGTGCAGGTTGCCGTCGAGGAAATGGCCGAAGAGGAAGACCTGCATGCCCTTCACCAGGTCGTCCAGGCGCCGCCGGATGCGCTCGACGTAGCCGGCCAGGGCCGGCACCGGCAGCGATACGTCGAAGGACAGGCTGTCGACGCCGGCGTGGATGGCCGCGTCGGAGTCTTCGCGCAGGCGCCAGATGGCCAGGCGCTGGGTTTCGTTGGCGGCGAGCAGGGCGTCTTCCACCAGCCCGTCCTCGAAGCAGTCTTCCAGCAGGGCGGTGAGCGCCTCGCCGGCATCCAGGTGGCGGTCCTCGGCCAGTTCCACCAGCAGGTAGAGAGGGCAGGGCGCCAGGCTCGGCGCGCTGTCGCCCATGGGTGCGGCGGTGCATTGCAGGTAGTCGTGCCAGAGGATCTCGCAGGCGAACAGGCGTTCGGCGTGCTCGCGGCGCAGGCGCGCGGCGATGGTGATCGCCGCGTCGACGTCGGGCAGGCCGAGCAGGGCGGTGGCGCCGGGACGCTGCAACGGCTCCAGGCGCAGTACCGCACGGGTGACGATGCCGAGGGTGCCTTCGGCGCCGACGAACAACTGCTTGAGGTCGTAGCCGGTGGTGTTCTTCAGCAGCCCGCGCAGGTCGCTGTAGACGCTGCCGTCGGCGAGTACCGCTTCCAGGCCGAGCACGCGCTGGCGCATGGTGCCGAAGCGGAAGGCGCGGATGCCGCCGGCGTTGGTCGCTACCAGCCCGCCGACGCTGGCGCTGCCGCGCGCGGCGAGATCGATGCCGGGGTCGAGTCCGGCCTCGGCGGCCAGCGCCTGGGCCTGTTCGAGGGTGACGCCGGCGTCGAGGTCGAGGGTCTGGCTGGCCGCATCCAGCCGGTGTATGCGGTTCAGCCTGCGCAGCGAGAGCAGCACGTCGCCGGCTTGCGCGGCGCCGCCGCCGACCAGACCGGTGAGTCCGCCCTGGGGCACCAGGGCGCGTCCCGCCTGGCGGCACAGACGCACCACGGCAGCGACCTGGTCGGTGCTTTCCGGCAGGACCAGGAAGCTTCCGGCGAGGTTCTGCGGATGGTAGCCGGGGTCCTGCCCGGCGAGCGCGGCACTGTCGCGCACGCCACGGGCGCCGAGGATCTCGCAGAGGGAGCGGTAGAGTTCGGAATCGTCCATGGCGGGCTCCGGGTCAGGGATGGAAGGGCGCGGCTTGCAGCACCTCGACGATCAGCGGACGGTCCGCCGGGGCGCCGCGCAGCAGTTCGCGCAGGTGCTCGAGATCGCGCGCGCGTTCGGCGGCGCAGCCGAAGCCGCGGGCGATGGCGAGGAAGTCCGGGGTGTAGATATCGACCCCGAGCGGAGTGATCTCGCGCCGCTCCATGTAGCGCTTGATCTCGCCATAGCCGTGGTTGTTCCACAGCAGCACGACGATGCCGACCTTGGCTTCCACCGCGCTGGCCAGTTCCGGCAGGGTGAACTGCAGGCCGCCGTCGCCCATCAGGCTGACCACCGGGCGTCCCGGCTCGCCGAGCTTGGCGCCGATGGCGGCGGGCAGGCCATAGCCGAGGGTGCCGTAGCCGGTGGAGGCGTTGAACCAGCGGCGCGGCTCGTCGAGATCGACCAGGTGGTTGCCGCTGTAGACGGTCTGGGTCGAGTCGCCGACGAAGCGGGCGTCCGGCCACTCGGCGAGGATCGCGGCGAACAGCTGGCGATAGTGCGACCAGCCGGCGAAGTCTTCGGCCAGGCGCTGGCGCACGGCGGCGGCGCGCCGGGCCCCGGGGCTGTCCGGCGAGGCCTCGCCGCCCGGCAGTTCGGCCAGCAGCACGCGCATGGCCAGCCGGGCGTCGCTGTGGATGGCCAGGCTAGGCGTGTAGTTGCGCATCAGTTGCTGCGGGTCGATGTCGATGCGGATCAACTCGCCATCGAGGGCGAAGCCGCCGTCGAACACCACGTCGTAGTCGGTTTCGCCCAGCTCGGTGCCGATGGCCAGCACCACGTCGGCCTCGGCGGCCAGCTCGCGTACCGGCACGCAGGACTGGTTGCTGCCCAGCAGCAGCGGGTGGTCGGCCGGTAGCAGGCCCTTGGCGTTGATCGTCAGGGCGGTCGGCGCGTCCAGCGCGGCGGCCAGGGCACGCGCTTCGGCGGCGGCCTCGACGCAGCCGCCGCCGAGCAGCAGCAGTGGCTTCTTCGCGTTGCGCAGGCGCGCCGCGGCCTCGCGCAAGGGCGCGAGTGCCGGCGCCGGGCGGCTGGCGACGGTGCGCGGGCGCAGGGCCAGGTGTTCGGCGGGCGCGGTGATGACGTCGAGCGGCAGCTCGATGTGCACCGGCCGCGGCCGCTCGCTGTCGAACACGGCGAAGGCGCGGGCGAGCACCGCCGGCAGCTCCTCGGCGCTCATCAGGGTATGGCTGAAGGCGCAGACGTTGCCTACCAGGTTGCGCTGGTTCGGCAGCTCGTGCAGGTAGCCGTTGCCGTGGGCCAGGCGCGCGCGTTCGTTGACGCTGGAGATCACCAGCATCGGAATCGAGTCGGCGTAGGCCTGGGCCATGGCGGTGAGGATGTTGGTCATCCCCGGGCCGGTGATGATGAAGCACACGCCGGGCTTGCCGGTGACCCGTGCGTAGCCGTCCGCCATGAAGCCGGCGCCCTGCTCGTGGCGCGGGGTGACATGGCGGATACGGCTGCCGGGCAGGCCGCGGTAGAGTTCTACGGTATGTACGCCGGGGATGCCGAAGACGGTCTCGACGCCCCAGGCTTCGAGTTGCTTGACGAGGAATTCGCCGCAGGTGGTCATGGCCGTTCCTTTTTCATGTTCTCGGGAATGGAAAAGGCGAGGGAAAGTCCCTCGCCTGTCGGGGTTGTGCCTGGTTCAGGCGGCGCTGGCGACACCCGTCGGGCGCCGCGAGAACAGGCTGACCAGGACGAAGCTGAGCAGGCCGACCGCCAGGCTGTAGTAGATCGGCGTATTCGCGTCGAGGCCGTCCTTGATCATGAACACCAGCACGGTAAGGAAGCCCAGGGTCATGCTGGTGATGGCGCCGGCGGTGCTGGCGCGCTTCCAGTAGATCGCGCCGATCAGCGGGATCAGCATGCCGCCTACCAGCAGGTTGTAGGCCACGGTCAGGGCGCTGATCACGTCGCTGACCACCAGGGCGATGCCGAGCACTACCAGGCCCAGCAGCAGGGTGGCGATGCGGTTCTCGTGCACGTCGCCGTTGTCGGACTGGCCGCGGCCGCGGCGCAGGCGCGGCAGCAGGTCCTGGGTGACGGTGGTGGACGCCGCCAGCAGGCCGGCGCTGGCGGTGGACATCAGCGCCGCCAGGGCGGCGGCGATGACCAGGCCGCGGATGCCGTTCGGCAGGCTGTGCTCGACCACGCTGGCGAAGGCGTTGTTGACGTTCTCCAGGTCCGGCAGCAGGACCTTGGCGGCCATCCCGATCAGCGCCCCGGCCATGCCGTAGAGCACGCAGTAGATACCGGCGGCGGAGCCGGCGACCTTGGCCACGGTCTCGCTGCGGGCGGTGAACACCCGCTGCCAGATGTCCTGGCCGATGAAGATGCCGAAGAAGTAGATCAGGAAGTAGGTGACGATGGTGTCCCAGCCGATCGCGGTGAAGTCGAAGTAGCTGGCCGGCAGCTTGGCCACCAGGGCGTCCCAGCCGCCGGCGTCGTTGATCGACAGCGGCATCAGCAGGAACACCAGGCCAACGGTCATGATCAGGAACTGCACGATGTCGGTCAGGGTCAGCGACCACATGCCGCCGATGGTGGAGTAGAGCACCACGACGCCGCCGCCGATCAGGATCGAGACCCAGAACGGCAGGCCGAACAGGACCTGCATGACGGTGCCGATGGCGATGGTCGAGGTGGCGCCGATCATCAGTGCGTAGACCAGCATGATCAGGGCGCTGGCGTGGCGCGCGGCGGGGTTGTAGCGACGCTCCAGGACCTGGGTGACGGTGTAGATCTTCAGCTTCAGCAGCGGCTTGGCCAGGAACAGGCTGAGGCCGACGATGCCGAGGCCGATCGCGCCGCACAGCCAGAAGCCGGAGATGCCATGGACGTAGCCCAGGCGCACGGTGCCGATGGTGGAGGCGCCGCCGAGGACGGTGGCGGCCATGGTTCCCAGGTAGAAGCCGGGGCCGAGGTTGCGGCCGGCCACCAGGTAGTCGTCGCGGGTCTTGGCGCGGCGCATGCCGTACCAGCCCAGCGCGATCATGCCCGCGGCGTAGATCAGAACGACGAATATGTCGAGGGCCATATCAGGTCTCCCAAGTTTCTCATTGTCATTGTTGTATCCGGCGAGGCGCCGGAAGCGCGGGACGCTGGCGTCCCGCCGTGTGTGTACCCCGCCTCAGGCGGTGGCTATCGCAGGGGCCCTCCGCGTGCCGTGCGCGCGCACCCAGCGCGGTCCTTGCGGGCCATAGACGCAAGGCGGTTCCGGGAACAGGCGCAGCAGTGCCAGGTAGAGCAGGGCGGCCAGGCCGAGGGCGACCGGCAGGCTGAGGTCGATGCCGCCGGCCAGTTCGCCGAGCGGACCGACGAATTGCCCCGGCAGGTTGACGAAGGCCAGGCCGGCTGCCGCGCTGGGAATCCAGGCGCCCATTCCGCGCCAGTTCCAGCCGTGCTCGAACCAGTAGGCGCCGCCGCGCTGGCCGCGGGTGAACACCTGCAGGTCGTCCGGGCGGTAGAAGCCGCGACGGGTCAGCAGGCCGATCAGCATGATCACCATCCACGGGGTGGTGCAGGTGACGATCAGCACGGCGAAGGTGGAGACGCTCTGCACCAGGTTGAAGGCGAAGCGGCCGACGAAGATGAAGCCGATCGAGGCGACCCCGATCAGCACCGTGGCCTGCACCCGCGAGAGCAGGCGCGGGAACACGCTGGACATGTCCAGCCCGGTGCCGTACAGCGAAGTGGTGCCGGTGGACATGCCGCCGATCACCGCGATCAGGCATACCGGCAGGAAGAACCAGCCGGGAGCGATGGCCAGCAGGCCGCCGACGTAGTTGTTGGCGGCGATGTAGTCCGGCGCGCGGACGGCGACGATGGTCGCGGTGGCGAGGCCGAACAGGAAGGGAACCAGGGTCGCCAGCTGCGCGCCGATCACCGCCAGCATGATCCGTGCCTGCGAGGTCTGGCGGGGGATGTAGCGGGCCCAGTCGCCCAGGAAGGCGCCGAAGGAGATCGGGTTGCTCATGGCCAGCAGGGTGGCGCCGATGAAGGCGGCCCAGAAGCCCGGCTGGCCGAGCTGCACGCTGCCGGCGTAGGCGGCGTCGAAGGGGCCGGCGAAGGCGAACAGGCCGAGCAGGAACAGCAGGCTGGCGGCCCACACGGCGATCCTGTTGACCAGCAGCATGAAGCGGAAGCCGTAGATGCATACGGTCAGCACCAGCACGGCGAACAGGCCGTAGGCCAGGCCCAGGTTCAGTTCGCTCTCTTCCAGGCCGACCAGGCGCCGGGCGCCGCCGACCAGGGCGTCGCCGGAACTCCACACCGAGAGCGAGAAGAAGGCGATGGCGGTCAGCAGCGAGAGGAAGGAGCCGACGATGCGCCCGTGCACGCCGAAGTGCGCGCCGGAGGAGACCGCGTTGTTGGTGCCGTTGAGCGGGCCGAACAGGCCCATCGGGGCGAGGATCAGCGCGCCCAGTGTGACGCCCAGCAGGATCGCCCACAGCCCGGCCTGGAAGGACAGCCCGAAGAGCACCGGAAAGCTGCCGAGCACGGCGGTGGCGAAGGTATTGGCGCCGCCGAAGATCATGCGGAACAGATCGACCGGCGTGGCGTTGCGTTCGTGGTCGGGAATCTGTTCGACCCCGAAGGTTTCGATGCGTGTGATTGCGTGTTGGTTATTGTTGTTATCCATGACGTTCTCCCGGGAGAGCTAGCTAGTCGATGGCAGGTACTCCGGCATCGCCGACAAGTGCTCATGGCAGGCCAGCCAACGGCCTTCTTGTTGTTCTAGGCGGAACAGGATGGTTTCCCGTTCCCGGTTCAGGCTTTCCGTTCCCTGGAGGCGCAGCCGGGTGGCGACGTCGTGGCTGAAGATCGCCAGGTCGCCTTGCAGGCTGACGCAGGTATTGCTGGATTCGCACGCCAGCACTTCGAAGCCGTCCTCGCGTCGCCAGCGCTCCCACAACTCGCGGTAGGCCGCGCGCGAGCGCAGCGGCTGAGGCCAGTTGTGGAAGATGAAGCTGGCGTCCTCGCTGAAGGCGGCGAAATAGGCATCGGCATCGTTGCGGGCGAAGGCCGCCACCAGTCGGCGGGCGGCCTCCAGCACCTGTTCGACGCGGTCGTCGGTCATGGTCGCGCTACGGCTCAGCGACGCACCACGCCCGGGAGGACGCAGAGCATTTCATAGAGCAGGTTGGCGCCCAGCAACGAAGTGTTGCCGGTGGTGTCGTAGGGCGGTGAGACTTCGACCAGGTCGCAGCCGACCAGGTCCAGGCCCTGGCAGCCGCGGATGATTTCCATCGCCTGGATGGTGGTCAGGCCGCCGATTTCCGGGGTGCCGGTGCCGGGCGCCCAGGCCGGGTCGATGCCGTCGATGTCGAAGCTCAGGTAGACGGGGCCGCCGCCGACCTTCTCGCGGACCTCGGCCATCAGCGGCTCCAGCGACTTGTGCCAGCACTCCTCGGCCTGCACCACGCGGAAGCCCTGCTTGCGGCTCCAGTTGAAGTCCTCGGCGGTGTAGCCCTGGGCGCGCAGGCCGATCTGCACCACGCGGTCGCAATCCAGCAGGTCTTCTTCCACCGCGCGGCGGAAGGTGGTGCCGTGGGCGATCTTCTCGCCGAACATGTGGTCGTTGACGTCGGCGTGGGCGTCGATGTGGACCAGGCCGACCTTGCCGTGCTTCTTCTTGATCGCGCGGAGGATCGGCAGGGTGATGGTGTGGTCGCCGCCGAGGGTCAGCGGGAGGATGCCGTGACCGAGGATGCGGTCGTATTCCTGCTCGATGATGCGCACGGCTTCCAGCAGGTTGAAGGTGTTGATCGCGACGTCGCCGATGTCCGCCACGTTCAGCGAGTCGAAGGGGGCGGCGCCGGTGGCCATGTTGTAGGGACGGATCATCACCGATTCGGCGCGGATCTCGCGGGGGCCGAAGCGGGTACCGGAGCGCAGCGAGGTGCCGATGTCGAGGGGCACGCCGACGAAGGCGGCATCGAGGGCGTCGAGTTCGGCGGGGGACTGGACATGGGGCAGGCGCATCATGGTGGCGATGCCGCCGAAGCGGGGCATTTCATTGCCGCCCAGGGGCTGGTGGAGATTCTTGTCCACGGGGTGGCCTCACGGTCGTTGTGGTTGTTTTAGGGGTCGGACGGATTCTCTTCACAGCCGGTAGCGAGTCAAATCGCTGGCTACAAATAATCAGTTCAGAGATTTCTAAACTAACGGCGAAGCGGCTAGACTTCGCCGCCGAGCCCGGACGGCGGCCTTTGCCTCGGCCCGCAGTTCGAAATCCTCGCCCCGCAAACCGGAGTCGCCGTGTCCAACGCCTTGCCCGACCTGCGCCTGTTGCGCATCTTCGCCGCGGTGGTGCGCCACCAGGGCTTCGCCGCCGCCCAGCAGGAGTTGAACCTGTCGACCTCGGCGATCAGCACCTACATGAGCCAACTGGAGAACCAGCTCGGCATCGTGCTCTGCCACCGTGGCCGCGGCGGCTTCAGCCTGACCAGCAAGGGCGAGCTGTTCCACCAGGAGACCCTGCGCATCCTCGGCGAACTGGAAGGCTTCGGACGCTACGCGCTGGCGTTGAAGGGCGAGCTGCGCGGCACCCTGAACCTCGGTGTGCTCGATTCCACGGTGAGCGACCCGGCGCTGCCGCTGGCCGAGGTGATCGGCGCCTTCAGCCGCGAACACCCGGCGGTGCACCTGCACCTGCTGGTGCAGAGCCCCTACGAACTGCAACTGAGCGTGCTGGAGAACCGCCAGGACCTGGCCATCGGCGCCTTTTCCAGTCGCATGAACGGACTGGTCTACCAGCCGCTGTACCGCGAACAGCACTGGCTGTACTGCAGCGACCGGCATCCGCTGTTCGACGGGCGGAGGATTCCCGCCGACCTGATCACCCAGCAACGCATGGTCGGCCGCGGCTACTGGAGCCAGGCCGAGCTGGCCCGGCACGGCTTCAAGCACAGCGCGGGGACGGTGGAGAGCATGGAGGCGCAACTGATCCTGATCCTGTCCGGCGGCTACATCGGCTACCTGCCGGAGCACTACGCCCACCCGTGGGTCGAGCAGGGCCGTCTGCGCGCCCTGCTGCCGGCGACCTTCGGCTACCAGGCGCCATTCTCCCTGATCCTCCGCCGCGGCCGCTCGCGCGAGCCGCTGATCCAGGCCTTCCGCGACCAGTTGCGGACGCAGATGAGCCTGGCCTGAGCCCTAGAGATCGGCGTTGAGGGTGCGCGAGAACTGCTGCACCGCCTCCACCACCTTGTGCGTGCTCTCGCGGATGCCGAGGATCGCCGTGCCGGCCTCGTTGGCCAGCTCCACGCCGCGCCGCGCCTGTTCCTGGCTGTGCTGCATGTCGTCGATGACGCTGCGGGTGCCGGTCTGGATGCGACCGATCATGTCGGCGATCTCCTTGGTCGACTTGCTGGTGCGCTCCGCCAGTTGCCGCACCTCGTCGGCCACCACGGCGAAGCCGCGACCCTGGTCGCCGGCGCGGGCGGCCTCGATGGCGGCATTGAGGGCGAGCAGGTTGGTCTGCTCGGCGATCTCGCGGATGGTGTTGACGATCGAGGTGATCTGTTGCGAGTGCTGCGACAGTTCGCCGATGTTCAGCGAGGAAGCATCCAGGGTATTCGCGATCTTGAGCATTTCCTCCACCGCGCTCTGGATGATCAGCGCGCCGTGTTCGGCGACGGTGCGGGTCTCGGTGGACAGGGTATGGGCCTGGTGGGCGTTGTCCGCCTCGGCCTGGTAGCGGCGCATGCGGTCGCTGACGTCGCTGGCGAACTTGACCACCTTGAACAGCTTGCCGTCGGCGTCGTAGACCGGGTTGTAGCTGGCTTCCAGCCAGACCGGCTGGCCGTTGCGGTGGACCCGGCGGAACTGCCCGGTGACGTACTCGCCGCGATTCAGGCGGCGCCAGAGGTCGGCGTACTGCGGGCCGTCGCGGTAGCCCGGTTCGCAGAACTGGCGGTGGTTGGCGCTGGCCAGCTCGGCTCGGCCATAGCCCATGGTGGCGAGGAAGTTGTCGTTGGCCGCGAGGACATTGCCGTCGAGGTCGAACTCGATCATCGCCATCGAGCGGGACAGGGCATCCAGCTTGCTCTGCATCTCGTGTTCCTGGTGGACGATGGCATCGATGTCGCTGGCGTACTTGACCACCTTGAGCAGTCGACCCTGCCCGTCGCGTACGGGGTTGTAGGTGGCTTCCAGCCAGAGTGGCCGGCCCTCGCGGGTAATGCGCTTGCAGCGGCCGGAAAAGTGTTCGCCGCGCCGCAGGCGTTCCCAGAAGCGCCGGTAGTCTTCCGATTGCGCGTAGGCGCCGTCGCAAAGCTGGCGATGCGGTTTGCCGAGGATCTCGTCGCGGCGGTAGCCCAGCAGGGTCAGGAAATTCTCATTGGCATCGGTGATGTTGCCGTCGGGGTCGAACTCCACGCGCGCCATGGAGCGGTCCAGCGCTGCCATGTGCAGGCGCTCGGCGGCGAGTTGCTGTTGCAAGTCGGCGTTCATCTGTCGGTACTTGCGAGTGAACATGAGAAACATCCTTGGATAGAGAGGGGCTCATCCCGGTCTTCGGCGCGGACGGACGGGAGTTGAGAGGGCGGGACGATTGTATTTTTTCATCGAACGACAAAAATTCGTCGTTATTCTTAATGGGTGAAGAAAGTTGCTGCCATTCGTCGGAAATATGACGTTTTTGCGAGCGAGAGAATGCCTCTCCGCCTGTGGCACACTGGGCCCCTTCCAGGAGTCGTCCCATGTCACGTATCCGCTGCGAGCGTTGCGCTCGCCCCGCCAGCCACTGCCTCTGCGCATTGATTCCCTCCTTGCCGTCGCGTACGCGGGTGCTGGTCCTGCAGCACCCCAGCGAGGTCGGGCACGCGCTGAATACCGCAGGGTTGGCCGTGCTCGGCTTGCGCAATGCGGAATTGCGGGTCGGCGAGCGTTTCGCCGAGGAGACCTGGCGAGTGCCGGGCTACCGGGCCTGCCTGCTGTTTCCCGGCGAGCAGGCGCGAGCGCTGGCGGGGATGGCCGCCGAGGCCGCCGGCGAGCCCCTCCTGCTGGTGGTGCCGGACGGCACCTGGCGCAAGGCGCGTAAGCTGCTGCACCTGAACCCGGCCCTGGCAGCCCTGCCGCGGGTGAGCCTGGCCGAAGGCATGGCGTCGCGTTATCGCCTGCGCAAGGCGCCGGGAGAGGGCGCGCTGTCGACCATCGAGGCAATCGCCGCGGCGCTCGACGAACTGGAGGCGCCGCGTACCCACGAAGCCCTGCTGAAGCCATTCGATGCCCTGATCGAGGGGCAGATCGCGGCGATGGGTGAGGATACCTACCGGCGCAACCATCTCAACCAGGAGCGCCGCCGCCGATAGCGGTCGAGCAGTTCCGGGATCGCCGTTTCGCGCCAGAACTCCGGGCTGACCATGCCGCTGGACATGCCGCCGTGGGCGTGGCGCGCGAGGTAGATCAGGGCATCGTATTCCAGCGGATGGCCGCTGAGGCGCTCGAAGGTCTCGCCGAGCAGGCGTTCCAGGGCTGCGGCGGAGGCCGGCCAGGGCGCGTCCGCCAGTTGCCCGGCCATTTCCTGCCAGAGGTAGGGGTCGCCACGGCCGCCCCAGCGCGAGGGTTCCCGTTCGAAGAGTTCGGCGATGCGCAGTCTGGCCATGTCGGTCGGTCGTGTCTGTCGAAAGCGAAAAGTATGCCCGATTGGCGGGACCGCATGGGCGGAGTAGACTGCCGCGGTCTTTCCTTCCTTACGAGGTGTTCGTCCGATGCGCACTTGATGCTGCCGTGTCCGCACGGCCGGTTTTCCGTCCCTGGCCCGAGGGCCCGGGGGAATGCATGGCATCAAGGGGGTATCCATGACGAATACGTCGACCCTGACGCTCGATGGCGTCTCTTTCCAGCTGCCGGACGGCAGCCTTCTGTTTTCCGATCTCGACGAAACCTTCGACACCCGGCACACCGGGCTGGTGGGACGCAACGGCGTCGGCAAGTCGCTGCTCGCGCGCCTGCTCGCCGGACACTTGCAGCCGTCCAGCGGCAGCGTCCGGCGCCAGGGGCGCGTGCGCTACCTGGCGCAGCAGTTCGATCCGGCCGAGTATCCGACCGTCGCCGACCTGGCTGGCGTCCGCCCATGGCTGGAGGCGCTGGCGCGGATCGAGGCGGGTAGCATCGACGACGCCGACTACGAATGCCTGGGCGAGCGCTGGGACATCCGCCAAAGGCTGGCCGACGCCCTAGCCGCCGAGGGGCTCGGCCATCTCCGCGCGGATACCCCGAGCGAACGCCTGAGCGGCGGCGAATGCATGCGCGTAGCGCTGCTCGGCGCATTCCTCGACGACGCCGACTTTCTCATCCTCGACGAACCGAGCAACCCTCTCGACGGGCCGGCACGCGCTTTGCTGCGGGCGCGCCTGGCGGCATGGGACGGCGGCCTGCTGCTGGTCAGCCATGACCGCGAACTGCTCGAGGGCATGCAGCGGATCGTCGAGCTGTCGACCCTCGGCCTGCGCAGCTATGGCGGCGGCTATTCCTTCTACGCGCAGAGCCGGGAGGAGGCGCGCGAGGTCGCCGAACGTCGTCTGGACCAGCGTCGTCTGGAGCGCAAGCGGCAGACCCTGGCCATGCGCGAACAGCAGCAGCGCCAGGAGCGGCGCCAGGCCAGCGGCCGGCGCGAAGGCAAGACGGCGAACCAGGCGAAGATCCTGCTCGGTGGGTTCAGGGAACGTAGCGAGGTCAGCGCCGGCAAGCTGCGCAATGCCCACCAGGCGGAGCGCGAGCGCCTCGACCGCGAGGTGCGCGAGGCTGCCAGGGAGGTCGAGGAGGCGTCGCCGCTGCTGCTCGATTCGCCCGATGCCGAACTGGCGGCGCAGCGCCGGATCGTCGAGTTGAAGGGCGCGGTCCTGCCGCATCTGCGCGGGCCGTTGCGCGAAATCGACCTGCTCCTGAGCGGTCCGCGACGGCTGGCGCTGGTCGGCCCGAACGGCAGCGGCAAGTCGACCCTGCTGCGGCTGCTGGCCGGGCAACGGGCGCCGCTGGCGGGAACCTGCGCGGTGACGGTGGGCGCCGCCTATCTCGACCAGCGGCTGAGCGTGCTGGACCACGGGCGAGGCGTGCTGGAGCAGTTGCTGGAGGTCAATCGCAGTCGCGGCGAAAGCTGGCTGCGCACGCGCCTGGCGCAACTCGGCTTGCCGGCCGAACGGCTCTCCCAGCCGTGCGCGACGCTGAGCGGCGGCGAACGCTTGAAGGCGGCCCTGGCCCTGGTGCTCTATGCCGACCGGCCGGCGCAGTTGCTATTGCTCGACGAGCCGGACAACCACCTCGACCTGGCTGCGCGGCAGGCCCTGGAAAGCATGCTCGGGCAATACCGTGGGGCCTTGCTGGTGGTGTCCCACGACCCGGTGTTTCTCCGCCACCTGGCGCTGGACGGCGAACTGCGGGCTACTGCCACGGGTTGGCGCCTGGAGGACCGATGAGCTGGCCATCCGCCGTGACCTGCAGGAGGCTGACTCCGCCGTGGCTGAAACCGATGGCGAGGAGTTTGTCGCTGACTGCCAGGCACAGCGGTATGGCGTCTGCCGTGCGGTAGCGCCAGCGACATTCGCCGCTGGCGAGGTCGCGTACCTCGACCTGACCATCGACCAGCGCCAGTGCGATCCATTGTCCGCCGGGCAACGGCGCGAAGGCGCTGACCTGGGCGGACAGGGTGGCGCCCCAGAGCGTGCCGCGGCTCTCCAGGTCGTAGCAGGTCAGGCGCTGGGTACCGTAGGCGTGATGCGGCGAGTTGTAGACCTTGGCGTTGAGCAGCAGGCGATTGCCCAGCAGGCAGCCGTGCAGGTTGTTGAAGTGCTCCGGGTGGCGCTCCAGGCGTAGCACTTCGCGGGTCTTGAAGGTCTGCGGGTCGAGGCGGAACAGGCCTTTGTCCTGGTGCTGCTCCGGCGGATTGCCGGCCAGGTAGAAGAAGGCTTCGCCACGGTCGATGCGCAGATGGTGGTTGAACAGGTCGTAGTGTCCGAGACGGCGCCTGTGGACGATCCGGCCGGTCGGGTCGAGCACGAGGTCTTCCAGGTCTTTGCCCTCGAGGGCGATCTGGCGGGCGAGAAAACCGCCTTGGGCGGATTGCGCCAGCAGATGGCGGCAGTCGCTCAGGAGCAGCGGTTGTCCCGGCGTTAGCGGCACCTTGAACAGTCGCTGGGCGGCATACCCGAGTTGCAGATTGACCAGCAGGCTGTCGTCCGTGGCGTTATGGAAGACCTGCAGGCACTGGCCCCGTTCGGCCAGTTCGAAGCTGCGCAGGCTGTCGTCGGCCAGATTCCAGAGCTCGAGCCGGGGGCTGGCGCGGGCGATGGCCAGGCGTTGTCCGTCGAGAAAGCACAGGTCCCACACCGGTGGACGATGCAGGAACCGCCGATCTTTGCCCAGGGCTAGGTTTTCCAGGATCGGCAGCGCTGCTTCGCGTTGTGTCGAGGCAGGGTAGAGGGCCCAGTCGAAGGGCAGGCGGGTGCCGGGCAGGTCGTCCAGCACCAGTGGGGCGTCGACCGGAAAGGCTAGCGAATGGCGCTGGCGGAACAACGGTCGGTCCTCCAGGTCGTCGCTGGGGGCGACGGTGAAGGCCAGGCGCCGGCCGTCGTCCTCGAAGTCGCAGGCGAGCACTTCGCGGTTGTCGGCGAGCAGCGATTGGATCTTGCCGCTCGCGTAGTCCCAGGCCAGCAGACCGCCTTCGAAGAAGGCGCCGCCGTCGTAGCGTCCGCCGCCGATCACCAGTACGGGCCGGCTCGGGTGCCAGGCGATGGCGTTGAGCGGAAAGCCCAGGTCCGGCAGGACGGCGATGCATTCGAGGTCGCCGCCGCGGTACAGGCGCAGGCTCTGTTCGTAGACGTCGAGCTGTCGGCCCGGGTGTTGCCCATGAAAGGCGCTGGCCACCGCGAGGAGCGCGCCGCCGGGAGCCTGAAACACGGCGTAGGGCTCGCCGATGTCGGCGAAGGCGCAAGCGGGCAGCCTGCGGCCGGAAGGAAGCGGGGAGCTGGGCATGGACGATACCGGGATAATAGAGTCGGGCGCAGTGTCGTTCATTCGTCGTTTCGGGAAAAGCATGAGAAGCGCGGCTGTTCCGACCGGTCGTTTTCTTCTAGGATGGCGCTCCCTTCCTCCCTCGTCGCCGCCGCTGTGCACCGTCCATGCGTTGATTCGCGCCACGGGCATCCAGGTGACGAACCTCAGCGTGGCGCCCGGCCTGGCGGTCGCGGCTGCCTTTCGTTCTACCTGGAATCTTTCGGATAAAGGAATCCAGCATGCACATTCGCAAGCGCGTCGACGCCGACAACACGGCATTGGTCGACCTGTGGGAACGTTCCGTCCGCGCGACCCACGATTTTCTCAGTGAAGCGGACATCGTCGAGCTTTACCCACAGGTCCGCGACCTGTACCTGCCGGCCGTCGAGGTCTGGGTGCTGGTCGACGACGACGGCGTGGCCCAGGGCTTCATTGGCCTGAACCAGGCGCATGTCGAGATGCTCTTCGTCGAACCCGGGCTGCGCGGCCGGGGTATCGGCCGACGCCTGCTCGATCATGCGCGGGCGACCTGGCCGCGCCTGAGCGTCGATGTCAACGAGCAGAACCCGCAGGCCTGCGGTTTCTATCGACATTATGGGTTCCGCCAGACCGGTCGCTCCGCGACCGACTCGGCGGGGCGGCCGTTCCCGCTGCTGCACATGAGCCTGTAGGAGGGCGCGGCACCTCGCCCTGTGGAGCGAGGTGCCGCGCAACATCCGGAAAAGTTTTCCCCGGCCAGATGCTTTCAACTGCAAGCATCCGTTTGAGACAGGTCAAACGTTGCGGCGCAGGCCTGCCCGATAGTTCTGTTCAACAGAACGAGGCGCAGGAATCCCATGAACGGCATCCCACCCCTGTCTTCCCGCGACGCCCATGCCAGCCCGCCGCAACGGGTGCTGGAACGATTGCACAGCTCCGCCGCCGGCCTGGATGCGGACGAGGCCGCCCGCCGCCTGGCGGCGCACGGCTACAACCGGTTGCCCGCGCCGAAACGCCAGGGGCCGCTGCTGCGCTTGCTGCGGCAGTTCCACAACGTCCTGCTGTACATGATGCTGTTCGCCTCTCTGGTCACCGCGCTGCTCGGCTTCTGGGTGGACAGTGCGGTAATCCTCCTGGCGGTGGTGGTCAACGCGCTGATCGGTTTCGTCCAGGAGGGCAAGGCGGCCAACGCGTTGGACGCCATCCGCGACATGCTTTCGCTGCATGCCCTGGTCCTGCGCGACGGCCAGCGCCAGGCGCTGGACGCTGAACGCCTGGTACCGGGCGACGTGGTGCTGCTGGCCTCCGGCGACCGGGTGCCGGCCGACCTGCGGCTGTTCGAAACGAAGAACTTCCATGTCGACGAGTCGGCCCTGACCGGTGAGTCGGTGCCGGTGGAGAAGGGCTGCGTCGCGGTGGCCATCGACGCGCTGCTCGGCGACCGCCGTTGCATGGCCTATTCCGGCACCCTGGTGACCAGCGGCCAGGCGCGCGGAGTGGTGGTCGCCACCGCCGGGGATACCGAACTGGGCCGGATCGGTACGCTGTTGCGCGAAGTCCGCACCCTGGCCACTCCGCTGCTGCGACAGATCGCCAGCTTCAGCCGCTGGCTGGCCCTGGCGATCCTGCTGCTGGCCGGCGCCACCTTCGTCCTCGGCACCCTCTGGCAGGGCCAGCCGATGGTGGACATGTTCATGCTGGTGGTGGCGCTGACCGCCTCGGCGATTCCCGAGGGGCTGCCGGCGATCATGACGGTGATCCTCGCCCTCGGCGTACAGCGCATGGCCCGGCGCAACGCCATCGTCAGCCGCCTGCCGGCGGTGGAGACGCTGGGTTCGGTGACGGTGATCTGCTCGGACAAGACCGGCACCCTGACCCGCAACGAGATGACCGTGCAGCGTATCGTCACCGCCGACCAGGTGATCGAGGTCAGCGGCGCCGGCTACGCCCCGCTGGGTGGTTTCAGCCACAACGGCGAAGGCCTCGATCCCGCCGGACGCGACGATCTGCAGGAGATCGGTCGCGCGGCGCTGTTGTGCAACGAGGCGCGCCTGCACCAGGAGGGTGAGGCATGGCAACTGGAGGGCGACCCCACCGAAGGCGCGCTGCTCAGCCTCGGCCTCAAGCTGGGCCTCGATCCGCAGGCGCTGGCGGCGGAACGGCCACGCAGCGATGCGATTCCGTTCGAGTCCGAGCATCGCTTCATGGCCACCCTGCACCACGACCACGCGGGCCAGGCGATGGTCTACCTGAAGGGCGCGCCGGAGCGCATCCTCGACATGTGCGAGGCTGAGCGGGTGGGCGACTCGGTGCGGTCGCTCGACCCGGATTACTGGCGGCGCCTGGCCACCGACACCGCCGCTCGCGGCCTGCGCCTGCTGGCCATCGCCCGGCGGGCGATGCCGGCGGAGCAGCGCACGCTGGATTTCGCCGACGTGGAACATGGCTTCACCCTGTTGGCCCTGGTGGGCATCATCGATCCGCCGCGCGAGGAGGCCGTGGCCGCGGTCGCCGAATGCCAGGCGGCGGGTATCGCGGTGAAGATGATCACTGGCGACCACGTCGACACCGCGCGGGCGATCGGCGCCATGCTCGGGATCGGCATCGACCGGCCGGCGCTGACCGGCGCGGAGATCGAGTTGCTCGACGACCAGCGCCTGCGCGAAGTGCTGCCGGGCGTCGATGTGTTCGCCCGCGCCAGCCCCGAGCACAAGCTGCGCCTGGTGCAGGCCCTGCAGGCCAGCGGCGAGGTGGTGGCGATGACCGGCGACGGGGTCAACGATGCGCCGGCGCTGAAGCGCGCCGACGTCGGCGTAGCGATGGGCAACAAGGGCACCGAGGCGGCCAAGGAGGCGGCCGAGGTGGTCCTCGCCGACGACAATTTCGCCACCATCGCCAATGCCGTGCGCGAGGGAAGGGCGGTCTACGACAACCTGAAGAAATTCATCCTCTTCATGCTGCCGACCAACGGTGGCGAGGCGTTGATCGTGATCGCCGCGATCCTGTTCCAGCTGACCCTGCCGATGACGCCGGCGCAGATCCTCTGGATCAACATGGTCACCTCCAGCACCCTGGGCCTGGCGCTGGCCTTCGATCCGGCCGAGCGCGGCCTGATGCAGCGTCCGCCGCGCCCGCCGGCGGAGCCCCTGTTGTCGCTGTTCTTCGTCTGGCGGGTGCTGCTGGTCTCGCTGCTGATGATGGCGGGCGCCCTGGGCCTGTTCCTCTGGGAGCTGGAGCATGGCACCGGGCTGGAGCGCGCGCGGACCATGGCGGTGAACAGCGTGGTGGTGTGCGAGATGTTCTACCTGCTCAACAGCCGGCATATCTACGATTCGGTGCTCAGCCGCGAGGGCCTGTTCGGCAACCGCCAGGTCTTGCTGGCGATCGCCGCCTGCGTGGTGCTGCAACTGCTCTATACCTACGCGCCGCCGTTGCAGGCGCTGTTCGGCTCGGTCGGCCTGGCCCCGGGCGAGTGGGCGCGGGTGCTGCTGGCCGGGCTTGGCCTGTTCTGCGTCGCCGAACTGGAAAAGTGGCTATGTCGCCGGGTTCGTGCCCGGCAGGCCTGACGCCGCGAGGTCGCCCCTTTGGCCACGGCGCTGTGCCTTTGCCCGTGCGCCGCGCACCGACGACTGCGCCTCGGATCGCCCGGCCGAGAGCGGTCGCACGCGTGGCGAGGGGCCGACAGTGAACCCGGGGACCAGGCGTGACTGGGTATTCAGTTCGCATAAAATGTGATCTAGATCACATTTAAACGTTTGCTTACCCTCTAGGACGGGTATCGTACTAGGTGCATCAAACGCCGCGGTCTATTGTTAAGTGGGACTGAAATGTGCCTTTCCGGCACAACGCCAACTCTATAGAGTGGGCTGACTGGACATCTTCAGGGGTCGTCGGGCACGGGCGCATGCGCCTCGGCAGGAAGCCGGGATTCTCGGACTGCCGTACAACGTGCCGGATATCGGGTGCCGAATCCATATTTGGCTGATTGGTTAATAGTTTAAGAAGAACGTAGCGCTATGGCCTTGGTTGACGGTTTTCTTGAGCTGGAACGCTCAAGTGGAAAATTGGAGTGGAGCGCCATCCTGCAGAAGATGGCGAGCGACCTTGGATTCTCGAAGATCCTCTTCGGCCTGTTGCCTAAGGACAGCCAGGACTACGAGAACGCCTTCATCGTCGGCAACTACCCGGCCGCCTGGCGCGAGCATTACGACCGGGCTGGCTACGCGCGGGTCGACCCGACGGTCAGTCACTGTACCCAGAGCGTACTGCCGATTTTCTGGGAACCGTCCATCTACCAGACGCGAAAGCAGCACGAGTTCTTCGAGGAAGCCTCGGCCGCCGGCCTGGTGTATGGGCCGACCATGCCGCTGCATGGTGCGCGCGGCGAACTCGGCGCGCTGAGCCTCAGCGTGGAAGCGGAAAACCGGGCCGAGGCCAACCGTTTCATGGAGTCGGTCCTGCCGACCCTGTGGATGCTCAAGGACTACGCACTGCAGAGCGGTGCCGGACTGGCCTTCGAACATCCGGTCAGCAAACCGGTGGTTCTGACCAGCCGGGAGAAGGAAGTGTTGCAGTGGTGCGCCATCGGCAAGACCAGTTGGGAGATATCGGTTATCTGCAACTGCTCGGAAGCCAATGTGAACTTCCATATGGGAAACATTCGGCGGAAGTTCGGTGTGACCTCCCGCCGCGTAGCGGCCATTATGGCCGTTAATTTGGGTCTTATTACTCTCTGATCTTGCCTCTCAGGTCGGCGAGCTGGCGATCGGTAATTTGCCCTTCTATATAGAAATGCAAAAGCAGATATATAGGGAAGGGCAGGTTCTCGCCATTCTCGAAACGACTGCCGCAGGATTGGCTTATCCCGAAGCGGCTCCAGAAAGTTTCCTGGCTTTCCCGTCGGGCGGTGCGGGTGGCCTTTGCCCGGAAGGCCATGTTTTGGGGCTGTGTTCTCTCGTGTGAAGCCATTGCTCTGATCTTTTCGGACGTTTCTTCGAGCCTAGCAAGGGTCCGGGTTCACCGAAATCTATCTCATTTGCTAGTTATAAAATTATGAAATTTGCATAAATTCTTCAGCTTCCTATTTGGAGGAAGTGAAGATGATCGTACAAATTGGTCGGCGCGAAGAGTTCGATAAAAAACTGCTGGGCGAGATGCACAAGTTGCGTGCTCAAGTGTTCAAGGAGCGCAAAGGCTGGGACGTTAGTGTCATCGACGAGATGGAAATCGATGGTTATGACGCACTCAGCCCTTATTACATGTTGATCCAGGAAGATACTCCTGAAGCCCAGGTTTTCGGTTGCTGGCGAATTCTCGATACCACTGGCCCCTACATGCTGAAGAACACCTTCCCGGAGCTTCTGCACGGCAAGGAAGCGCCTTGCTCGCCGCACATCTGGGAACTCAGCCGTTTCGCCATCAACTCTGGACAGAAAGGCTCGCTGGGCTTTTCCGACTGTACGCTGGAGGCGATGCGCGCGCTGGCCCGCTACAGCCTGCAGAACGACATCCAGACGCTGGTGACGGTAACCACCGTAGGCGTGGAGAAGATGATGATCCGTGCCGGCCTGGACGTATCGCGCTTCGGTCCGCACCTGAAGATCGGCATCGAGCGCGCGGTGGCCTTGCGCATCGAACTCAATGCCAAGACCCAGATCGCGCTTTACGGGGGAGTGCTGGTGGAACAGCGACTGGCGGTTTCATGACGGGGACCTGTCGGCTCGCGCCGGCGCGTTCTCTGTCGGAGAGGGAGCGCCTGGCGTCGATGCCGAATCCGCTGTAAAGCGAGTCCGACCCGCTCCGGACTCGCTATCAGGCATCCCCGGACCAGGGCGCCGGGCTGCCGAACAGGCGTCCCATGGCGCCACGCAAGCCCATTTCCCGCAGTACTTCGAGTTCACCGTGGGTTTCCACCTGTTCCGCGATCAACGGTAGATCGATGCTGTGGGTGGTGCGATAGACCGCTTCGATGAACAACCGCTTGTCGCCTTCCCGGTCGACGGCATGCAGGTAGCAGCCGTCCAGCTTGAGGTAGGCCAGCCCCAGATGGGTAAGGTTGCCGATCAGGCTGAAGCGACCGCCGAAATGCTGCAGGCCGAGACCGCAGCCCAGTTCGCGCAGGACCTGGCTGAGGCGCTCCAGTTCGGCCGCGGCTGGCAGGTGCCGCTCGTCCAGTTCCAGGGTCAGCTGGCGCGCCTCCTGCGGATGCGCCTTGAGCAGGGCCAGTAGTGGGGCGAACGCCTGCGCATTGCGGACGCTGGCGGCCGACAGGCTCAGCGCCAGCGGCCGTGGATGGCGCCGCAGGTGCTCCAGGCTCTGTTCGAGCATCGCCAGGTCCAGGCGCGCGGCCCAGCCGAAACGTTCTATCCAGGGCAGGAAGCGCCCGGCGGCGATGGCCGTGGCCTGCGGGTCGAGCAGGCGCGCGAGGACCTTGTGGTGGAGGACGCGCTGGGTGTCCAGGCAGTCCACCACCGGCTGGAAATAGAGCAGCAGGCGGCGCTCCGTCAGGGCCTGGTCGATCCAGTCGTGCCAGTCCTGGCTATCGTTGAGCGCCGCGAGCGCGGTGCCGTCCTGGCTCGCCCAGGGCTGGGCGGGCTGGCTTTCGGCCTGGGCCAGGGCCTGGTCGGCACCGGCCAGGAGATCCGCGGGCGAGTCGCCTTCGGCGAACGCGCTGATACCGAGATAGGCGACCGGCGTGAGATCGCTGGCACCGGTGCGGGCAAGGTTCTCCAGGCCTTCGCAGAGTTCCTCGGCCAGGCGTTCGGCCTGCTCGCGGGAGCAACCGGGAGCCAGCACGGCGAACTCGCCGCCGCGGCTGCGGGCCAGCAGCCAGTCGGCGCGCCCTTGCTGGCCGCAGGAGTCGACCAGCAAGCGGGCGACCGCCTGGATCAGTTCATCCGTGCGTTGCCCGCCGAGACGCTGGTTCAGCCCGTTCAGGTCGTTCAGGCGCAGCAGCAGGAGCTGCCCGGCATGCTCGTGCTCGCCGGCACCCAGCTGTTCGTTGAGGCGGGCGTCGAACAGGCGCCGGTTGGGCAGGCCGGTGAGACTGTCCTGGTAGGCCTGGGCGCGTAGCTTGTCGCTACGCGCAGCCTCCTCGGCGAACAGCGTGCGAAGTTTCTCCACCATCTGGTTCATCGCCTGCACCACGCGGCGCAGCTCCGGCGTGCGCGGCAGCCTGGGCAGGCTGAGGAATTCCCGCCGGCTGATGGCATGGGCCTGGCGCACCATCTGGTCGAGCGGGCGCAGTTGGCGGCGCAGCAGCCAGCCGCCAAGCAGCAGGCTCGCCGCGCCGCAGGCCAGCAACCAGTAGAGGCTGCCCAGGGCGCTGTCCCACAGGCGCGCCAGGGCGAATTGCGGATGGCTGACCACCTCGACCCGCGCCGCCTGTTCCCAGCCGCGCATGATCAGCGCGTCGCCACCCTGGGGCTGGAGATCCACCAGGCGCGCGAACCAGCCTGGCACCGTGCGCTCGTCATGCGCCTGCACGCGCTCGACCAGCGGCTTGCCGCTCTTGATGTCGATCACCCGGATGCTGGCGAAGTAGCCGCTGTCGAAGATCGAGCTGACCATCAGTTGCACCATCGCCGGGTCGTCCACGTGCGGCGTCAGGGACAGGCCGAGGGCGGTGGCGGCGTCCTGGGCGTGGGAGCGCAACTGGCCGCGCAACTGCTCGCGGGAGTTCTCCACGCTGCTGACGAAGCTGCCGCTGAAGGCGACGACGAGGAACAGGCAGATGGCGAGGAACAATTGCTTGAGCAGTGACATTCAATCCTCCTTGGGTGCGTCGAGGTCGAGGCCTTCGGCGCGCATCTTGGTCAGCAGGTCCTGCCAGCGCGACAGCTTCTTGCTGTCGCCGGTCCGGCGTCCGCCGTCGGCGCCGGGCAGCCAGAGGCCCTCGGCATTGAAGGCGTACACCGGCAACAGGTCGTCGCGTTGCGAAGCGGGGCGGATCTCGCCGATCAGGTTGTCCAGCACCAGTGGGTCGGCGCCCGGGCTGGCGTACCAGGTCAGCACCATGTGCGCCTGGTTCAGGCGCAGGGCCTTGACGTAGGTGATGCGCAGCTTGTCGCTGGCGACGCCGAGGCGACGCAGGGTCACGTACTTGGCGATGGCGTAGTCCTCGCAGTCGGCTGCGCCCTTGACCAGCGCCTCGACCGGAGTCGCCCAGTAGTCTTCCTGCTGCCAGATTTCGATGTCGTCGGTGAAGCGTAGCGACTGGTTGAAGAAGTCGTTGACCGCGCGCAGCTTGGCCGCTTCGTCGAGCGTGCCGCCCTGTTCGAGCAGGCGGCCCCAGTCGCCCAGGCGTGATTTCGCCGCGCCTAGCTCGCCGTAGCGCTGCTCGGCACGGCTCAGTATCGACTCCAGGTCCCACTGCGCCAGCGCCGCGCCGACTGCCAGCAGCAATGTCGCCGCCAGCGACAGCAGCCAGGGGGCGTAGGCCCTGGGGCAGGGCCGGCGGGCGCCGGGGGGTGGGGACATCGAGCGGGCTCCGGAAGGACTCAGCGAAGTCTACGAGAGCGCCGGGCGGCCTGCCAGCGCGGGGTGTCCGGCGAAACTGACAGGATTGTCATTCAGGGGTCAGGGTGGGGTCCCGCTGCGCTGCTTATAAAGAAGAACGAAGTCGGCCGCGCGAGGCCGGCCACTGGGAAAGGTGGACAGATGCAGGCGTTGCGCAGTGGTGGGGGACGGGTCCTGGTGGGCGTGCTGGCGGCGGGCCTGGTCGCCTTCGGCGGTTGGGCATGGCTCGGCGGCGACGCCGGGGCGAAGGCGGCGCCCGCGCCGGCCAGGGTCCCGGTGAACGTGGCGCGGGTGGAGCGGCGCGACGTCGAGCAACAGGTCAGCGGCATCGGCACGGTGACTTCGTTGCACAACGTGGTGATCCGCACCCAGATCGACGGCCAGTTGACCCGCCTGCTGGTGAGCGAAGGGCAGATGGTCGAGGCGGGCGAGTTGCTGGCGACCATCGATGACCGCGCCGTCGTCGCCGCGCTGGAGCAGGCGCAGGCCTCCAGGGCGAGCAACCAGGCCCAGCTGAAATCCGCCGAGCAGGACCTGCAACGCTACCGCAGCCTGTATGCCGAGCGTGCGGTGTCACGCCAACTGCTGGACCAGCAGCAGGCGACGGTCGACCAGTTGCGCGCGACCCTGAAGGCCAACGATGCCACCATCAACGCCGAGCGGGTGCGCCTGTCCTACACCCGGATCACCTCGCCGGTATCCGGCAAGGTCGGTATCCGCAACGTCGATGTCGGCAACCTGGTGCGGGTCGGCGACAGTCTCGGCCTGTTCAGCGTGACCCAGATCGCACCGATCTCCGTAGTCTTCTCCCTGCAACAGGAACAGTTGCCCCAGTTGCAGGCGCTGCTCGGCGGCGAGGCGGCGGTGCGCGCCTACAGCCGCGACGGCGGGAGCGCGCTGGGCGAGGGCCGGTTGCTGACCATCGACAACCAGATCGACAGTTCCACCGGCACCATCCGCGTGCGCGCCTCCTTCGATAACCGCCAGGCCCGGCTCTGGCCCGGGCAGTTCGTCGCGGTGAGCCTGCACACCGGGGTCCGGCGCGACCAGTTGGTGCTGTCGAGCAAGGCGGTGCGCCGCGGCCTGGAGGGCAATTTCGTCTACCGGGTCGCCGCCGACCGGGTCGAGGCGGTGCCAGTGCGGGTGCTCCAGGACATCGACGGCCTCAGTGTGGTGGAAGGCCTGGCCAGCGGTGACCAGGTGGTGGTGGACGGCCACTCGCGGCTGATGCCAGGCGCCCTGGTCGATATCCAGGAGCCGCGCCCGAGCCTGGCCCAGGTCACGGAGCGGCGGCCGTGACGCCGCGCGCCGGGATTTCCGGCTGGTGCGTACGGCACCCGATCGCCACCGCGCTGCTGACCCTGGCCTCGCTGCTGCTGGGGCTGCTGGCGTTCCTCCGGCTCGGCGTGGCGCCGTTGCCGGAGGCGGACTTCCCGACCATCCAGATCAACGCCTTGCTGCCCGGCGGTAGCCCGGAAACCATGGCCTCGTCGGTGGCCACCCCCTTGGAAGTGCAGTTCAGCGCGATTCCCGGGATCACCGAGATGACCTCCAGCAGCGCCCTGGGCACCAGCACCCTGACCCTGCAGTTCAGCCTCGACAAGAGCATCGACGTCGCCGCCCAGGAGGTCCAGGCGGCGATCAACGCCGCGGCCGGGCGGCTGCCGGTGGACATGCCGAACCTGCCGACCTGGCGCAAGGTCAACCCGGCGGACAGCCCGATCATGATCCTGCGGGTCAACTCGGAGATGATGCCGCTGATCGAACTCAGCGATTACGCCGAGACCATCCTCGCCCGCCAGCTCAGCCAGGTGAACGGCGTGGGGCAGATCTTCGTGGTCGGCCAGCAGCGCCCGGCGATCCGCATCCAGGCCCAGCCGGAGAAGCTCGCCGCCTACCAGCTGACCCTGGCCGACCTGCGCCAGTCGTTGCAGTCGGCCAGCGTCAACCTGGCCAAGGGTGCGCTCTACGGCGAGGGGCGGGTGTCGACCCTCGCGGCCAACGACCAGTTGTTCAACGCCAGCGACTATGACGACCTGGTGGTCGCCTACCGCCAGGGCGCGCCGGTGTTCCTCAAGGACGTGGCGCGGATCGTCTCGGCGCCCGAGGACGACTACGTGCAGGCCTGGCCGAACGGCGTGCCCGGGGTGGCGCTGGTGATCCTCCGCCAGCCTGGGGCGAACATCGTCGATACCGCCGACGCGATCCAGGCCGCATTGCCGCGCCTGCGCGAGATGCTCCCGGCGACCATCGAGGTAGACGTGCTCAACGATCGCACCCGGACCATTCGCTCATCGCTGCACGAGGTCGAACTGACCCTGCTGCTGACCATTGGCCTGGTGGTGCTGGTGATGGGCCTGTTCCTCCGCCAGCTGTCGGCGACCCTGATCGTCGCCACGGTGCTGGCGGTGTCCCTGAGCGCCAGCTTCGCGGCGATGTACGTGCTCGGCTTCACCCTCAACAACCTGACCCTGGTGGCGCTGATCATCGCCGTCGGCTTCATCGTCGACGACGCCATCGTGGTCGTGGAGAACATCCACCGACACCTGGAAGCGGGCGCCTCGAAGGTCGAGGCGGCGCTCAAGGGCGCGGCGGAGATCGGCTTTACCGTGATTTCCATCAGCTTCTCGCTGATCGCCGCGTTCATTCCCCTGCTGTTCATGGGCGGGATCGTCGGCCGGCTGTTCCGCGAATTCGCGGTCAGCGTGACGGTGGCGATCCTGATCTCGGTGGTCGCTTCGCTGACCCTGGCGCCGATGCTGGCTTCGCGCTTCATGCCGGCATTGCGGCATGCCGAAGCGCCGAGAAAGGGCTTCGCCGAATGGCTGACCGGCGGCTACGAACGCGGCCTGCGCTGGGCGCTCGGGCACCAGCGGCTGATGCTGGTCGGCTTCGCCTTTACCGTGCTGGTGGCGGTGGCCGGCTACGTCGGGATTCCCAAGGGTTTCTTCCCCTTGCAGGACACCGCCTTCGTCTTCGGCACGAGCCAGGCTGCCGAGGATATCTCCTACGACGACATGGTCGCCAAGCACCGGCAACTGGCCGAGATCATCGCCAGCGACCCGGCGGTGCAGAGCTACAACCATGCGGTGGGCGTCACCGGCGGTAGCCAGAGCCTGGCCAACGGGCGTTTCTGGATCGTCCTCAAGGACCGTGGCGAGCGCGATGTCTCGGTCGGCGAGTTCATCGACCGGCTGCGCCCGCAACTGGCCAAGGTGCCGGGAATCATGCTCTACCTGCGCGCGGCGCAGGACATCAACCTCAGTTCCGGACCCTCGCGGACCCAGTACCAGTACGCCCTGCGCAGCAGCGACAGCACCCAGCTGGCGCTCTGGGCGCAACGCCTCACCGAGCGCCTGAAGCAGGTGCCGGGGCTGATGGATGTGTCCAACGACCTGCAGGTCGGCGCCAGCGTCACCGCGCTGGACATCGACCGGGTGGCCGCGGCGCGTTTCGGCCTCAGCGCCGAGGATGTCAGCCAGACCCTCTACGACGCCTTCGGCCAGCGCCAGGTCGGCGAGTACCAGACCGAGGTCAACCAGTACAAGGTGGTCCTCGAACTCGATGCGCGCCAGCGCGGCCGCGCGGAAAGCCTGGACTGGTTCTACCTGCGCTCGCCGCTGAGCGGCGAGATGGTCCCGCTGTTTGCCATCGCCAAGGTCGCGGCGCCGCGCTCCGGGCCGCTGCAGATCAACCACAACGGCATGTTCCCGGCGGTCAACCTGTCCTTCAACCTGGCTGCCGGGGTGTCTCTCGGCGAGGCGGTGCAGGCGGTGCAGCGCGCCCAGGAGGAGATCGGCATGCCCTCGACCATTATCGGCGTGTTCCAGGGCGCGGCGCAGGCCTTCCAGAGTTCGCTGGCCTCGCAACCGCTGCTGATCCTCGCCGCGCTGATTGCGGTGTACATCATCCTCGGCGTGCTCTACGAGAGTTTCGTGCATCCGCTGACGATCCTTTCGACCCTGCCCTCGGCGGGGATCGGCGCGGTGTTCCTGCTCTGGGCCTGGGGCCAGGACTTCTCGATCATGGCGCTGATCGGCATCGTGCTGCTGATCGGTATCGTCAAGAAGAACGGCATCCTCATGGTCGACTTCGCCATCGTCGCCCAGCGCGAGCAGGGCATGAGCGCGGAGCAGGCGATCTACCAGGCCTGCCTGACCCGTTTCCGGCCGATCATGATGACCACCCTGGCCGCGCTGCTGGGCGCGATACCCCTGATGATCGGCTTCGGCACCGGTTCCGAGCTGCGCCAGCCTCTGGGCATCGCGGTGGTCGGCGGGCTGCTGGTGAGCCAGGTGCTGACCCTGTTCAGCACGCCGGTGGTATACCTGGCCCTGGAGCGGCTGTTCCACCGGCGCGGGGCGACGACCTCGGACGGCGGAACCGCTGGGGCGACGGCGACATGAGGCGTAACGGACACGGCTTTCCTGGACGGCGGCGCGTGGCTAGGATGCAGGCAGGCATGCGTCCCGCCCGGGATGCGAAGGCGAACAGAGGATCGGGCGATAGATGCGGGTACTGATTGTCGAGGACGAGGCGAAGACGGCGGACTACCTGAACCGTGGCCTCAGTGAACAGGGGTTCACCGTGGACCTGGCGGACAACGGCATCGACGGTCGCCACCTGGCGCTCCATGGCGAGTACGACGTGATCGTGCTCGACGTGATGCTGCCGGGCGTCGACGGCTACGGCGTTCTGCGGGCGTTGCGCGAGCGGCGGCAGACCCCGGTGATCATGCTCACCGCGCGCGAGCGCGTGGAAGACCGGGTGCGCGGGCTGCGCGAGGGCGCTGACGACTACCTGATCAAGCCGTTCTCCTTCCTCGAACTGGTTGCCCGCCTGCAGGCCCTGACCCGGCGCGGCGGCAACCACGAAAGCCATTCGCAGATGCGCATCGCCGACCTGTCCATCGACCTGCTCAGCCGCAAGGTCTTCCGCGGCAACACTCGCCTGGAGCTGACTGCCAAGGAGTACGCGCTGCTCTGCGTGCTGGCCCAGCGCAGCGGCGAGATCCTATCGAAGACGGCGATCGCCGAACTGGTCTGGGACATCAACTTCGATACCGATACCAATGTCGTGGAGGTGGCGATCAAGCGCCTGCGCGCCAAGCTCGACGGTCCGTTCGAGAACAAGCTGCTGCATACCATCCGGGGCATGGGCTACGTCCTGGAGAACCGTGCGCTGGCGGAGTCGGGCTGAGGTGGGCATGTCCTTGTCGACCCGCCTGGCGGGAATGTTCGCCGGCGCCGCGGTGGTGATCTTCGCCCTCATCGGCACCATGCTCTATTGCATCCTCGACCGCCAGACCGAGCGCCTGCAGCAGGGCGAGGTGGACGTGCGCTTCAACATGGTCTCGCGGATGCTCGACCATCCCGACCTGGCCGAGCGCTGGCCGCACCTGCAGGGCAAGCTGGACAACCTGAGCCAGGAGTACGAGCTGATCCGTTTCTGGATTGACAGCGACGACCCGCGCTATCACTACGGGCGCTTCAGCGAACCGGTGCAGCGGCTGATCGCCGATGGCGCCGGCCGCTACGAACTGCAGTTGCCGGAGCACCGGTACGCGCTGACTGCGCGGGTCGGCGTGTTGCCGGCGCGCGAGGGGCGGCCGCGGCTGACCTACGTCACCGCCATCGACAGCGCGGCGTTCCACGAGGCGCGGACCTCCACCGTGAAATGGCTGCTCGGCCTGTCCGCCCTCGGCGTACTGCTGGCCTCGTTGCTCGGCCACTGGATCGCCCGCCTGGGCCTGTGGCCGGTGCATCGGCTCTCCGAGGAGGCCCGGCGGATCAGCCCGCGGCAGTTGTCGCAGCGCTTGCAGCTCTCGCCGCTGCCGGCCGAGCTGCGCGAGCTGGTGGGGGCGTTCAACGGCGCCCTGGACCGCCTGGAGCAGGCCTACGTGCGCCTGGAGTCGTTCAATGCCGACGTCGCCCACGAGCTGCGCACGCCATTGACCAACCTGATCGGCCAGACCCAGGTGGCGTTGTCCCGCGAACGCAGCGGCGAACATTACGAAGAGGTCCTGCAATCCAACCTGGAGGAGCTGGAGCGGCTGCGGGCGATCGTCAACGATATGTTGTTCCTCGCCCGCGCCGACCAGGGACGCCTGGCCTGCGAGCGTGAGGAAACCTCGCTGGCCGGCGAGATCGCCACCACGGTGGATTTCCTCGAGGTGATCTTCGACGAGGCCGGGGTCGGTATCGAGGTGCGCGGCGAGGCCCGCGCGCTGGTCGAGCGCGCCCTGTTCCAGCGGGCGGTGACCAACCTGCTGTACAACGCCGCCCAGCACACCGCCGCCGGCGGCACGCTGCGGGTCGGCGTCGAGCGGCGTGGCGACGAAGTGCGGGTGGCGGTGAGCAACCCCGGCGTGCCGATCGCCGACGAGCACCGCAGGCACCTGTTCGAGCGCTTCTATCGGGTCGACGCGGCGCGCAGCAACAGCGAGGCCAACCATGGCCTCGGCCTGTCCATCGTCAAGGCGGTGGCGAGCATGCACGGCGGTTCGGTGTTCGTCGACAGCGCGGACGGCTGGAACACCTTCGGCTTCACCGTGCTGAGCCCCGAGCGACGCGGGTCCGGCGACCGCTTGCCGCTGGGCGAGGGCGATCCGGCACTGTCCTGAGCGGGCCCTCAGGCGTCGTGCGGCGGGCGGGTCTTCTGGCGGAGGATATAGATGCTGACCAGTACCGCGCTGGTCAGCATGAAGCCCTGGGCCCAGGGGCGTCGGACCAGGTAGCAGGAAAGGGCGATGCTGGCCCACATCAGGCCGATGGCGTAGACCTTGCCCTTGAGCGGGATGCCTTCGCCGTCGAGATAGTCGCGGATCCACGGGCCGAGCCGTGGATGGCCGACCAGCCAGTGGTAGAAGCGCGGCGAGCTGCGCATGAAGCAGGCCGCCGCGAGGAGCAGGAAAGGCGTGGTCGGCAGCACCGGCAGGAAGATGCCGATCACGCCCAGGGCTACGCTTAGGAAACCCACGGCCTGGAGGCTATAGCGCACCCAGGCACGAGCGCTCGGGCGAATTTCCCGCTGCGCCACCGCGGCGCTCCTTAGTGCGTGCGCGGCTTGAGCAGGGCGGGCTTTTCTTCCGGCGCCTGGCAGAGCAGGAACAGGTTGGTCAGCAGGTCGGGAATCTGCGCGACCATGTCGTCCACCAGGTGGCGGTCGCGGGCGATCTCGTCGAACTCGGGCTGCTCGTCGAACAGGCCGGAGCCGACCATGATCGGCAGCAGCAGCTCGCTGACTTCCTCCTCGGCCTGCTCGAACCAGACTTCCTCGCGAAGGAACACGCCTTCCATGAAGCCGATGCACCAGCCGCGCAGGTCGGAGTCGTCCGGCTCGTCGCCGAGGTCGAGGTCGCAGGGCAGCTCGAGGTCTTCGTCGCTGGCCAGCACGCGGGTGATGTGCGCCTTGAGCTGCTCGAGGGAAGTCTCGATCTCCTGGCGCTCCTCATCGCTGCGGTAGTGCGGCGGTTCGGCGAACAGGGCGTCGATCCACTCCCGCTCCGGCACCTGCTCCGGGCAGATGGAGAGGGCGGTCAGGTAGCCGTGGGTCGCCACGTAGTCCAGCGCTTCTTCGTGCAGGTCATCGGCATCGAGGAAGGCTTGCAGACGGGACAGTTTTTCGGCGAAGGACATCAGGGTACTACCTCGGGAGGGATGCGGCTCTGGATTGTAGTCCAGACGGGACCTGCGGGCAAAGCGAGCGTGCCTGCTGCGGCGCCCTGGCGAGCGTTTCACGGACGCTCTCGGCGAAGTTGGCCCGGACCTTGCTCCATCCCTTGCGCAAGCCACGATGCAATCCCTTCGCAAATGGAGAATTCCCATGGCCGTCGCCCCTGGTGTGTTGTTGCCGCCGACGCCTGATGTAAAGCCCAAGGCCGCTGCGCCGAAGAGCCAGCAGAAAACGCCTGAGCCCAGTAACGACAAGACTTCCAGCTTCTCCGACATGTATGCCAAGGAGACCGCGAAGAAGCCCGCCGAGCGCGCCGACGGTCCCTCCAAGGGTTCGCGGGACAAGCCGCGGGACGCCGGCAAGGAGGCTGCCGAGGCGCAGCCGACGGATGCCGCCGGGCAACCGGCCGTTGCCGAAGACGGCAAGCCTTTGCCGGCCGACGGCCAGGCCAAGGCCGACGGCGAAGATAAAGTCGAAACGCCGGTCGATCCGCTGCAACTGCTCGGCCTCGGCGGCGCCGTGCCGATGCTCGACGAGAATACCCAGGCGACTTTGCTGCCGCCGGCCGTGCCGACGGCCAGCAGTGCTCCGGCCAGCCTGACCGAAGCCAGCAGCGACCCGACCCTGGTCAAGCTCAACGGCGTTCCGGCAGTGAACATGGCCCTGGAGCAGGGCGCCCAGGACGCCGCGCAGACGGCGAAAGGCGGGCCGGCGAAGAGCGCCGATCCCCGCCAGGCGAACCTCGGCGATGCCCTTGCCGGCCTGACCTCGGATTCCTTGACCAAGGCCGTCGACGGCAAGGCGCTCGAGGCCCAGTTGCAGCAGACCGCCGAGCCGGCCGTCGCCAGCGCCGCCTCCGAGAGCCTGCTGGAGAGCAAGGCGGAACCCCGCGGTGAACCTTTCGCGGCCAAGCTCAACGGGCTGACCCAGGCCATGGCGCAACAGGCCCTGACCAACCGTCCGGTGAACGGCACGGTGCCCGGCCAGCCGGTGGCGATGCAGCAGAACGGCTGGAGCGAGGCGGTGGTGGACCGGGTGATGTGGATGTCCAGCCAGAACCTGAAGTCGGCGGAGATCCAGCTCGACCCGGCCGAGCTGGGACGCCTGGACGTGCGCATCCACATGACCGCCGACCAGACCCAGGTGACCTTCGCCAGTCCCAACGCCGGCGTTCGCGACGCCCTGGAAAGCCAGATGCACCGGCTGCGCGACATGTTCAGCCAGCAGGGCATGAACCAGCTCGACGTGAACGTCTCCGACCAGTCGCTGGCGCGGGGCTGGCAGGGCCAGCAGCAGGGCGAGGGCGGATCGGCGCGCGGACGCGGCTTTGCCGGCGACGCCTCGGGCGATGAGGAAACCCTTGCCGGAGTCAGCGAGATCCGCAGCCGGCCGGGTTCCTCGGCGGCGCGCGGTCTGGTCGACTACTACGCCTGAGGCGAACGACTGCATTTCCCCTTTGGGCCTCCTGCGGGAGGCCTTTCTTTTTCCGGAGCGGGCGATTTCGCAAAAGACGGGGATGATTTCCTGTGGCCAGGCTGTAATATCCGCGCCGTCTATCATCTCGGACAGCATTCCGGGGCTGGCCCCAGGGGGCGGGGCGGCGTTGCAGAAATGGCACAACCCTTGCTCTGCCCCTGTGAAACCCTTCATTTGACGCTATAGCGACGGATTTTTGGCATGGCTAAGAAAGAGGCGACACCCGCCGACGCGGGGGCTCCGAGCGGCGGCAAGAGCAAGCTGAAGCTGATCCTGCTGATCGTGGTCGGCCTGCTGCTGGCGATCGGCCTGTCGGTGGGCGGCACCTGGTTCTTCCTCAGCAAGTCGCTGAAGGCCGAGAAGACCGAGGAAGTCGCCAGCGAGGCGGCGAAGCCGGGCAAGCAGCCGGCGCTCTACGAGATCCTGGCGCCGGCCTTCGTCGTCAACTTCAACCAGAACGGCCGGCAGCGCTACATGCAGGTCGGCGTCGCGTTGATGGGGCGCGACAAGGCGCAGATGGACGCATTGCGCGAGCACATGCCGCTGGTTCGCAATAAACTGGTGATGCTGTTCTCGAGTCAGAGTTTCGACTCGCTGGTGACTCCGGTGGGCAAGGAAATGCTCCGCCAGCAGGCGACCGCCGGATTGCAGGAACTGGCCAAGAAGGAAACCGGCCAACTGGCTATCGAACAAGTGTTGTTCACCAATTTCGTGCTGCAGTAGGTATCCCATGGCCGTGCAAGATCTGCTTTCCCAGGATGAAATCGACGCGCTGTTGCACGGCGTCGACGATGGCCTGGTGGAAACCGAAGTCGAGGCGACGCCGGGATCGGTCAAGTCCTATGACCTGACCAGCCAGGACCGCATCGTCCGGGGCCGCATGCCGACCCTGGAGATGATCAACGAGCGTTTCGCCCGCTACACCCGCATCAGCATGTTCAACCTGCTGCGCCGTTCGGCCGACGTCGCGGTCGGCGGCGTGCAGGTGATGAAGTTCGGCGAGTACGTGCACTCGCTGTACGTTCCCACCAGCCTCAACCTGGTGAAGATGAAGCCGCTGCGCGGCACCGCGCTGTTCATCCTCGACGCCAAGCTGGTGTTCAAGCTGGTGGACAACTTCTTCGGCGGCGACGGCCGCCACGCCAAGATCGAGGGCCGCGAGTTCACCCCGACCGAACTGCGGGTGGTGCGGATGGTGCTGGAGCAGGCCTTCGTCGATCTGAAGGAAGCCTGGCAGGCGGTGCTGGAGATGAACTTCGAGTACGTCAACTCGGAGGTCAACCCGGCCATGGCCAACATCGTCAGTCCCAGCGAGGTGGTGGTGGTCTCCACCTTCCACATCGAACTGGACGGCGGTGGCGGCGACCTGCACATCACCATGCCCTATTCGATGATCGAGCCGATCCGCGAGATGCTCGACGCCGGTTTCCAGTCCGACCACGACGACCAGGACGAGCGCTGGATCAAGGCCCTGCGCGAGGACGTGCTGGACGTCCAGGTACCGCTCGGCGCCACCGTGGTCCGCCGCCAGCTCAAGCTGCGCGACATCCTGCACATGCAGCCGGGCGACGTGATCCCGGTGGAGATGCCGGAACACATGGTGATGCGCGCCAACGGCGTGCCCGCCTTCAAGGTCAAGCTGGGCGCCCACAAGGGCAACCTGGCGCTACAGATTCTCGAAGCGGTCGAGCGCTCGCGCTGATCGCTTCCCCCGGAGGAAAGACGAACCATGGCAGACGAAGAAAAAGTGACCACCGAGGAACAGGCACTGGCCGACGAGTGGGCGGCGGCGCTGGCCGAGGCGGGCGACGCCAGCCAGGACGACATCGATGCGCTGATGGCCCAGGGCGGCGCGACCCCCGTGGCGGAGCCGAGCACCCCGCGGGCGCCGATGGAAGAGTTCGGCGCTTCGCCGAAGGCGCCGACCATTTCCGGCCTGGAGGGGCCCAACCTGGATGTGATCCTGGACATCCCGGTGACCATCTCCATGGAAGTCGGGCATACCGACATCAGCATCCGCAACCTGCTGCAGCTGAACCAGGGGTCGGTGATCGAACTCGATCGCCTGGCCGGCGAGCCGCTGGACGTACTGGTCAACGGCACCCTGATCGCCCACGGCGAGGTGGTGGTGGTGAACGAGAAGTTCGGCATCCGCCTGACCGACGTGATCAGTCCCAGCGAACGCATCAAGAAGCTGCGCTGACATGCGTCGCTACCTGTTCGCCGGCTTCCTGCCGGCACTCGCCTCGCTGAGCGCGCCGCTGTGCGCCGCCGAGGGGACGACGGGTGCCGCCGCGCCGACGGTGGGCGCCGCTTCCGGCGCCGCCGCGCAACTGGCCCAACTGGTGCTCGGCCTGGGCCTGGTGATCGGCCTGATCTTCCTGCTCGCCTGGCTGGTGCGCCGGGTGCAACAGGCCGGTCCGCGCGGCAACCGCTTGATCCGCACCCTTGCCAGTCAGCCGCTGGGTCCGCGCGACCGGCTGGTGCTGGTGCAGGTCGGCGAGGAGCAGATCCTGCTCGGCCTGACGCCCGGCCGGATCACGCCGCTGCACGTGCTCAAGGAGCCGATACACCTGCCGGACGGCGAGCCGGCCACGCCGGAATTCGCCCAGCGCCTGCTGGAGCTGCTGAACAAGGACCCCAAGGGTAAGCCATGACTCCGCGCATCTCCCTGGCCGGCGCGCTCGCCGCGCTCTGCCTCCTGCTGCTGGCGCCGTGGCCGGCGCTGGCCGCCGACCCGACATCGATCTCGGCGATCACCGTGACCACCAACGGCCAGGGCCAGCAGGAGTATTCGGTCAGCCTGCAGATCCTGCTGATCATGACCGCGCTGAGCTTCATCCCGGCGTTCGTCATGCTGATGACCAGCTTCACCCGGATCATCATCGTCTTCTCCATCCTGCGCCAGGCGCTGGGCCTGCAATCGACGCCGTCGAACCAGGTGCTGGTGGGGCTGGCGCTGTTCCTGACCATGTTCGTCATGGCCCCGGTATTCGACAAGATCAACAGCCAGGCCCTGCAGCCCTACCTGAACGAGCAGATTCCCGCCCAGGAAGCCCTGCAAAAGGCCGAGGTACCGCTGAAGGCGTTCATGCTGGCGCAGACTCGCACCTCCGACCTGGAGTTGTTCGTGCGCCTGTCCAAGCGCACCGACATCGGCAGCCCGGAGGCGACGCCGCTGACCATCCTGGTCCCGGCCTTCGTCACGTCCGAGCTGAAGACCGCGTTCCAGATCGGCTTCATGATCTTCATCCCGTTCCTGATCATCGACCTGGTGGTGTCCAGCGTGCTGATGGCGATGGGCATGATGATGCTGTCGCCGCTGATCATTTCCCTGCCGTTCAAGATCATGCTGTTCGTCCTGGTGGATGGCTGGGCGCTGATCATCGGGACGCTGGCGGGCAGTTTCGGCACCGTCTAGCGGTGCCGCCGGCTTGACGCGCCGCTGGCGCGCTGGAGAGAGACATGACCCCTGAGGTGGCACTCGACCTGTTCCGCGAGGCGTTGTGGCTGACGGCGATGATCGTCGGCGTGCTGGTGGTTCCGAGCCTGCTGGTCGGTCTCGTGGTGGCGATGTTCCAGGCCGCCACCCAGATCAACGAACAGACCCTGAGCTTCCTGCCGCGCCTGATGGTGATCCTGCTCACCCTGATCGTGCTGGGCCCCTGGCTGCTGCGGCAGCTGATGGAATACACCCAGACGCTGATCGGCAACATCCCGCTACTGATCGGCTGATGCTGGAGCTGACCAACGCACAGATCGGCGGCTGGATCGCCAGCTTCGTGCTGCCGCTGTTCCGGGTCGCGGCGCTGCTGATGACCATGCCGGTGATCGGCACCCAGCTGGTGCCGGTGCGGGTGCGACTGTACCTGGCGCTGGGCGTCTGCGTGGTGCTGGTGCCGAACCTGCCGCCGATGCCGCAGGTGGACGCGCTGAGCATGAAGGCCATGCTGCTGATCGGCGAGCAGATCCTGGTCGGCGCCTTGCTCGGCTTTTCCCTGCAGTTGCTGTTCCACGCCTTCGTGATCGCCGGGCAGATCATCTCGATGCAGATGGGCCTGGGCTTCGCTTCCATGGTCGACCCGGCCAACGGCGTCTCGGTGCCGGTGCTCGGCCAGTTCTTCACCATGTTGGTGACGCTGCTGTTCCTGGCGATGAACGGCCACCTGGTAGTGTTCGAGGTAATCGCCGAGAGCTTCGTCACCCTGCCGGTGGGCGAGGGCCTGAGCGGCAACCATTTCTGGATCATCGCCGGCAAGCTCGGCTGGGTGATGGGCGCGGCACTGCTGCTGGCGCTGCCGGCGATCACCGCGCTGCTGGTGGTGAACCTCGCCTTCGGCGCCATGACCCGCGCGGCGCCGCAACTGAACATCTTCTCCATCGGCTTTCCGTTGACCCTGGTGCTGGGCCTGGTGATCCTCTGGATCGGCACCGCCGACCTGCTCAGCCAGTACCAGGTGCTGGCCGGCGAGGCCCTGCAATTCCTCCGTGAACTGGTGCGGGCGAAATAGCCATGGCCGAGAGCGAGAGCGGGCAGGACAAGACAGAGGAACCCACGGAGAAACGCCGCCGCGAGGCGCGCGAGAAAGGGCAGTTGCCGCGTTCGCGGGAGCTGAACACCCTGGCCATCCTCATGGCCGGCGCCGGCGGCCTGCTGATCTACGGCGCCGACCTGGCGGGCGCCCTGTTGCGCCTGATGCGCAGCAATTTCGAGCTGTCCCGGGAAACCGCGATGAATACCGAGAGCATGCTGCAATTGCTCGGCGCTTCGGCCTACCTGGCTGCCCAGGGGCTCTGGCCGATCCTGCTGATGCTGCTGGTGGCGGCGATCGTCGGGCCGATCGCCCTCGGCGGCTGGCTGTTCTCGATGGACGCCCTGCAACCCAAGTTCAGCCGGCTCAACCCGCTGTCGGGGCTGAAGCGGATGTTTTCCGCCAAGTCGCTGCTCGAACTGAGCAAGGCGCTGATCAAGTTCCTGGTGGTGCTGGCGGTGGCCCTGCTGGTGCTATCCGCCGACCGCGACGCCCTCCTGGCCCTGGCGCACCAGCCGCTCGAGCAGGCGATCCTGCACAGCGTGCGGGTGGTCGGCTGGAGCGCCTTCTGGATGGCCTGCAGCCTGCTGCTGATCGCCGCGGTGGACGTGCCCTACCAGATCTGGGACAACCGCCAGAAGCTGCTGATGACCAAGCAGGAAGTCCGCGACGAATACAAGGACTCCGAGGGCAAGCCCGAGGTCAAGTCGAAGATCCGCCAGATGCAGCGCGAGATGGCGCAGAGACGGATGATGGCGGCGGTGCCGGAGGCCGACGTGGTGATCACCAACCCGACCCACTTCGCCGTAGCCCTGAAGTACGACCCGGCGGGCGGCGGGGCGCCGCTGCTGCTGGCCAAGGGCAACGATTTCCTGGCCCTGAAGATCCGCGAGGTGGCCCAGGAGCACAAGGTGATGGTCATGGAGTCGCCGGCGCTGGCGCGAGCGGTGTACTACTCCACCGAGCTGGACCAGGAGATTCCCGCCGGGCTCTATCTCGCCGTGGCCCAGGTGCTGGCCTATGTCTACCAGCTCAAGCAGTACCAGGCCGGCAAGGGCAAGCGGCCGAGCCCGTTGAAGGACCTGCCGATCCCGCCGGACCTGCGTCGCGACGAGTGACCTGGCTGGAGCTACGCGCCGCGCTGTGGCAGCCTTGGCCGATACCCGCTCGGGATGAGAGCTTTGCCGTTCATGGATCGAACCTTGTCTGATCGTATTTTCCCGCCTGTCCTCCTGTTGCTCGCCCTGGCCTGGCTGCTGCCCTGGATGCCTGCGCACGCCGAAGCGCCGGCGGAATGGGTCGCCTTGCCCCTGTCGGAGCGGCTGGTGGATGCCACCCACACGCTGGACGAGGCGACGCGCCAACGCCTGGTGGAGAAGCTCGAGGCGCTGGAGCGGCGACGCGGTGCGCAGATCGCGGTGGTGATGCTGCCGACTACCGGTACCCTCGATATCGAAGCCTTCTCCGACAAGTTGTTCCAGGCCTGGAAGCTCGGCCGCAAGGCGGTCGACGACGGTCTGCTGCTGGTGGTGGCCAAGGATGACCGGCGCATGCGCATCGAGGTCGGCTACGGCCTGGAGGGCGCGGTGCCCGATGTGGTCGCCGGACGGATCATTCGCGAGCGGATGGCCCCGGCATTTCGCGAGGGTGACTACGCCGGCGGGATCGAGGCCGCGGTGGACGAGCTGATCCGCCTGGTCGACGGCGAAACGCTGCCGGCGGCCGCGTCGTCGGGTGCGCCGAAAGTCTCGCTGGGGCAATTGCCGGCGGAAGCCTGGGCGCTGCTGGTCGCCTTCATCTACGGATCGTTGGCCGGAGTGCTGTTGAGTGCCCGGGCGCTGCGCTGGCCCTGGCTGCTCGGCGGGGCGCTGCTCTGCTGGCTGCTGGGCACGCTGGCCGGCGCTTCCGGCGAATGGATGAGCGTGCTGCTGGTCGCTCCGCTGTGCATGCTGGTCGGCGGCGCGACCTTCGGCGCGCTGTGGACGGTGCGCCCGGCCTTCTACCTGGTGATCGGCGTACTGGTCTATGTAGCCCTGCTCGGGCTGGCGGCGCATTGGTTCAGCGCGGTGTCCTTCATCTACGGCCTGCTGTGGCCGGCCGGGGTGCTGATGCTGGCGGTTCTCTGCTGGTCGAACTACCGCCTGATGCGCTCGCTGTGGCGCGAGCGGCGGAAAAGTTTCCACCGCCGATTGTGGGCGTTGCTGGCGGCCTGCCTGCTGCTCGGATTGCTGTCCGGTGGCCTGGACGCACCGCTGGTCTGGCTGGCCCTGCTACCGTTCCAGCTCATGCTCGGGCTGCTGGTGTTCGGCCAGGTACGCCTGAGTGGGGGTGGTGGAGGCTCGTCGGGAAGCTCCGGCGGCGGTTCCTCCTCCTCTTCCTCCTCGTCGTCCGGCGGCTTTTCCGGGGGCGGTGGTTCCAGCGGCGGAGGCGGTGCCTCGGGCAGTTGGTAATGGGTTCCCGTTCATTTCATTCGGAGACAAGGATGTCTGCAATCACGCGTTATCTCGCCATGCTTCGGCTGTTCGGCATGCTGCTCTGCGCCGCCGCGATTCCCTCCGTTGCCACCGCGGCGGTGCCGGTCACCGTCGCGGTGGCAGCGTCCGATGTCGAGGAGGAGGCCGTGGAGGCATTGGCGGTCGGCGCCGAGGCCGAGGCAGCGCGCGATGCGGGCTACGAGTCCGCGGAGGTTCCAGCGCTGGCGCGGCGGGTGACCGACCTTACCGCGACCCTCGACGCCGCCGAGCGTGCCCGCCTGGAAGCTTCGCTGGCCGCGCTGGAGGCCCGGAAGGGTGCCCAGGTAGCGATCCTGATGGTGCCCAGCACCTATCCGGACAGCATCGAGGCCTATGCGACGCGGGTCTTCGAGGCGTGGAAGCTTGGGCGCAAGGGGATCGATGACGGCGTCCTGGTGCTGGTGGCGAAGGACGATCGGCGCATGCGCATCGAAGTCGGTTATGGCCTGGAAGGAACGATCACCGACATCGATGCCGGGCGGATCATCCGCGAATACATGACCCCTGCGTTCCGTCAGCAAGACTACGCCGGCGGCCTGGAAGCGGCGGCGCAGCGCCTGGTACGACTGATCGACGGCGAGGCGTTGCCGCCGCCGCGCGACCCGCTGGAGCCCGGCGCGGTACGGCAGACCCTGGCTATCGCATTCCTGCTCGGCGCTCTCGGCGGGGTGGCGCTGCTGGTACGCCCGCGCGCCTGGTACTGGACCCTGGGGGCGGTAGTGGCGCTCGCTGCGGCGTTGGCACTGGGGCGGCACTGGCCGGCAGGGGCGATGGTGGCGCTGGCGGAGATGGTGGCGGTCCTGGGCGTCGGCTTCGGCGCGTTGCTCAAGTATTCGCGCGGTGCCCGCTGGTTCTTCGCCATTCTTGTGCTCTATGCGCTGGGGCTGTTCTGGGCCTACCGCCGTTATGGCCTGCCGGTGCTCCATTACGGATTGGCCGTGCCGCTTTCGCTGGGACTGACCCTGCTGATGCTGGCCGGTGCCTGGCAGGGGCTGCGCAGAGGACGGCGCTGGGCCTACCTGCCGGGCCTGCTCGGCCTGCTGCTGACCCTGGCCCTGGAGTGCCTGCTGTTGCTGGTGGACGACCCGCTGAACAGCATCGAGGCGCTGATCATCCTGCCCGCCGCTTGCCTGCCGCTGCTCATCGGTTGCAATTTCAGCGCCGGCGGCTCGGGGGGAGGGCGTCGACGCGGCGGCGATTACGCTAGCTCATCGGGTTCCTCGTCGTCGAGTTCGTCCAGTTCGTCTTCGGACTCGTTCTCCGGCGGCGGAGGCTCGAGTGGCGGTGGTGGCGCCTCCGGCAGTTGGTGATTGGCGAAAACCCTTTTTCAATCAATGAATTGAAAAGTTGGAACGGTTCCTGCAATGACCCGCCCGACGCGCATTCCGGCGTCAAAAGTTTGTTCGGCGCTCACCTACGGGCGCCATACGCAGGGCAGGGGAGTCGAGAGTGGATCGCACGCAACTGATCAGCAATGTGCGCAGCAACCTGGCGGGGCTGGGGCGCGGCAGCCTCGGCGTGCCGATCCTGCTGCTGGCCATGCTGGCGATGATGACCCTGCCGATCCCGCCATTCCTGCTGGACGTGCTGTTCACCTTCAACATCGCCCTGTCCATCGTCGTCCTGCTGGTATGCGTGTACGCCCTGCGGCCGCTGGACTTCGCCGTGTTCCCGACCATCCTGCTGGTGGCGACCCTGTTGCGCCTGGCGCTGAACGTTGCCTCGACCCGCGTGGTGCTGCTCCACGGCCACGACGGCCATGGCGCCGCGGGCAAGGTGATCCAGGCCTTCGGCGAAGTGGTGATCGGCGGCAACTACGTGGTCGGGGTGGTGGTGTTCGCGATCCTCATGATCATCAACTTCGTGGTGGTGACCAAGGGCGCCGGGCGGATTTCCGAAGTCAGCGCGCGCTTCACCCTGGATGCCATGCCCGGCAAGCAGATGGCCATCGACGCCGACCTCAACGCCGGCCTGATCGAGCAGGAGGAAGCCAAGAAGCGCCGCAGCGAGGTGGCCCAGGAGGCCGACTTCTACGGTTCGATGGACGGTGCCAGCAAGTTCGTCCGCGGCGACGCCATCGCCGGCCTGCTGATTCTCTTCATCAACCTGATCGGCGGCGTCGCCATCGGCATGATCCAGCATTCGATGTCCTTCGGCGACGCCGGCAAGGTCTACGCCCTGCTGACCATCGGTGACGGCCTGGTGGCACAACTGCCGTCGCTGCTGCTGTCGACCGCGGCGGCGATCATGGTGACGCGGGTCTCCAGTTCCGAGGACATGGGCCAGCAGGTCAACCGGCAGATGTTCGCCTCGCCCAAGGCGCTGGCGATTTCCGCGGCGATCCTGATCGCCATGGGCGCCGTGCCGGGCATGCCGCACGTTTCCTTCATCGGCCTCGGCGCCCTGGCCGGTGCTGCCGCCTACTGGATCTGGCACCGGCAGAACAAGGCCAAGCAGGTCGCCGAGCAGGAGGTGCAGCGCCAGCAGGAGCTGCTGCCGGCGCAGCGCGCCCAGGAGGTCAAGGAACTGGGTTGGGACGACGTCACCCCGGTGGACATGGTCGGCCTGGAAGTCGGCTACCGGCTGATCCCGCTGGTCGACCGCAACCAGGGCGGGCAACTGCTGGCGCGGATCAAGGGCGTACGCAAGAAGCTGTCCCAGGAGCTGGGCTTCCTGATGCCCTCGGTGCACATCCGCGACAATCTCGACCTGCTGCCCAACGCCTACCGTCTGACCCTGATGGGGGTCAGCGTGGCCGAAGCGGAGATCTATCCCGATCGCGAGCTGGCGATCAACCCCGGCCAGGTATTCGGCAGCCTTAACGGCATCGCCGGCAAGGACCCGGCCTTCGGCCTGGAGGCGGTATGGATCGAGCCCGGCCAGCGCGACCAGGCGCAGTCGCTGGGCTACACCGTGGTGGATGCGAGCACCGTGGTCGCCACTCACCTGAACCAGGTGCTGCACAAGCACGCCCACGAGCTGCTGGGCCATGAAGAAGTGCAGCAGCTCCTGCAATTGCTCGCGCGCAGCTCGCCGAAGCTGGCGGAAGAGCTGGTGCCGGGGCTGATTTCCCTGTCCACCCTGCTCAAGGTCCTGCAGGCGCTGCTCCAGGAGCAGGTGCCGGTGCGCGACATCCGTACCATCGCCGAGGCCATCGCCAATGTCGCTCCACGGAGTCAAGATCCCGGCGCGATGGTCGCCGCGGTTCGCGTCGCGTTGTCCCGCGCAATCGTGCAAAGCATTGTCGGGCTTGAGCCGGAGCTGCCTGTGATCACGCTCGAGCCGAGGTTGGAACAGATTTTGCTGAACAGCATGCAGAAGGCCGGACAAGGCTCCGAGGACGGCATGTTGCTGGAGCCGGGGATGGCCGAGAAGCTGCAACGCTCGCTGATCGAGAGCGCGCAACGCCAGGAGATGCTCGGTAAGCCGGCGATCCTGCTGGTTGCCGGACCGATCCGCTCGATGATGTCGCGCTTCGCGCGGATGGCGGTGCCCAGCATGCATGTGCTGGCCTACCAGGAAATCCCGGACAACAAGCAAGTCACCATCGTCGCGACGGTGGGGCAGAACTGAACGAGGGCTGCGCCGGCTCCAGGGCCGGCACACCGGGCAACCTGAGGTTGCCGGCAAGACTACTGAACTGAGGGGTTCGGGCAATGCAAGTCAAACGCTTCTTCGCCGCCGATATGCGTCAGGCCATGAAACTGGTCCGCGACGAACTGGGTCCGGACGCCGCGATTCTCGGCAACCGCCGGGTCGCCGGCGGCATCGAGCTGACCGCGGCGCTGGATTACCAGGCCCCGCCGGCGCCGAGCAAGCCCAACCCGGCGCTGGAAGTGGAGCTGCGCAAGACCCAGGCGCGGATCGCCGAGGCGCGCGCCGAATTGACGGCGCGTCCGGCGGAAAACCAGCGCAAGGACCGTCAATTGTTCGCCGAGGAGAAGCCGGCGCGTCCGTCCCTGGCCGAGTCCATGACGGCGGCGCAGGCCAAGCCCCAGGCGGGCGGCCAGACCCTCGAGGCAATGCGTTTCGAACTGAACGGCCTGCGCGAGCTGATCGAGGTACAACTGGGTTCCATCGCCTGGGGCCAGTTGCAGCACCAGCGTCCGCAGCAGGCCAATCTCTGGCGGCGCCTGCAGCGCATGGGCTTGCCGGCGGAGCTGAGCAAGCCGTTGCTGGAGCGGGTCGCCGCGGTGGGCGATACGCGCCAGGCCTGGCGCATGCTGTTGGCGCACCTGTCGCGTGCCGTGCAGACCCCCGAGCAGGACCCGCTCGACGCGGGCGGCGTACTGGCCCTGGTCGGCCCGGCAGGCGCCGGCAAGACCACCACCCTGGCGAAGATGGCCGCGCGCTACGTCCTCAAGTACGGCGCCCAGAGCCTGGCGCTGGTGAGCATGGACAGCTACCGGATCGGCGCCCAGGAGCAGATCAAGACCCTCGGTCGGATCCTCAACGTACCGGTGACCCTGGTCGATCCCGGCCAGTCGCTGATCCAGGCCCTGGCGCCGCTGGCGCGCAAACGCATGGTGCTGATCGATACCGCCGGCCTGCCGGCCAGCGACCCGGCATTGCGCATGCAGCTCGAGGCACTGGCGTCGCCGAGCCTGAACGTGAAGAATTACCTGGTGATGGCCACCACCAGCCAGAGCCAGGTGCTCAAGTCGGCCTACCAGACCTATCGGCACTGCGGGCTGGCGGGTTGCATCCTGACTAAGCTGGACGAGGCGGGCAGCCTCGGTGAATCGATGGCGCTGGCTATCGCCCAGCGTCTCCCGGTAGCCTATCTGGCGGATGGGCCGCGGATTCCGGACGACCTGCAGGTGGCGCGCAGTCACCAACTGGTCAGCCGGGCGGTGAGCCTGCAGGCACCGGAAGAGCCCAGCGAGGACGCCATGGCCGAGATGTTCGCCGGGCTCTACCAGCAACCGGCGCGGCGTGCCGGCTGAGGACGTGGGAAGAACCGCGCGTGGCGCGGGTGACGGAAGCGAAGGTGGCTTCCGCCGGGCCGGGAACGATGGCGCATCGTTCCCGCCAATACCGGAGAGCGCTGGAAGGGGCGTTCCGGGAAGACGACAACACAAGGTATGAAGCAGATGGGTAGCATGCATCCCGTACAGGTGATCGCAGTAACTGGCGGCAAGGGCGGCGTCGGCAAGACCAATGTGTCGGTGAACCTGGCACTGGCTCTGGCCGATCTCGGCCGTCGCGTCATGCTGCTGGATGCCGACCTCGGCCTGGCCAACGTCGACGTCCTGCTGGGACTCACGCCCAAGCGCACCCTGGCCGACGTGATCGAGGGACGCTGCGAACTGCGCGATGTCCTCCTTCTCGGTCCCGGCGGCGTGCGCATCGTTCCCGCGGCCTCCGGCACGCAGAGCATGGTGCACCTCTCGCCCATGCAGCATGCGGGGCTGATCCAGGCGTTCAGCGATATCAGCGACAACCTCGATGTCCTGGTCGTCGACACCGCCGCCGGAATCGGCGATTCAGTGGTCAGTTTCGTCCGCGCCGCGCAGGAGGTGCTGCTGGTCGTCTGCGACGAGCCGACCTCGATCACCGATGCCTACGCCCTGATCAAGCTGCTCAACCGCGACCACGGTATGACCCGCTTCCGGGTCCTGGCCAACATGGCCCACAGCCCGCAGGAAGGACGCAACCTGTTCGCCAAACTGACCAAGGTCACTGACCGTTTCCTCGACGTCGCACTACAGTATGTAGGTGTCATCCCTTACGACGAGTCGGTACGCAAGGCCGTGCAGAAACAGCGAGCCGTATACGAGGCATTCCCCCGCTCGAAGGCGTCCCTGGCCTTCAAGGCGGTCGCGCAGAAGGTCGACAGCTGGCCGCTGCCGGCCAACCCGCGCGGGCACCTGGAGTTCTTCGTCGAACGACTGGTCCAACACCCCGCGACAGGTTCGGCCGTATGACAGCGGCCTCTGGAGTGCGTATGTATAGCAAGGCGCAAGCGCAGAACTCCCAGGAGCAACTGATCCAGCGTTACGCACCACTGGTCAAGCGCATCGCCTATCACCTGCTCGGCCGCCTGCCGGCCAGCGTGCAGGTGGAGGACCTGATGCAGGCCGGCATGATCGGCCTGCTCGAGGCCGCGAAGAAATACGACGCCGGCAAGGGCGCCAGCTTCGAGACCTATGCCGGCATCCGCATCCGCGGGGCCATGCTCGACGAGGTCCGCAAGGGCGACTGGGCGCCGCGTTCGGTGCACCGCAACACGCGCATGGTGACCGACGCGATCCGCGCGATCGAGGCGAGAACCGGACGCGACGCTAAAGATCACGAAGTTGCTGCCGAACTCCAATTGAGCCTCGAAGATTACTACGGCATCCTCAGCGACACGCAGGGCAGCCGCCTGTACAGCTTCGACGACCTGTTGCAGGACGGCGAACATGGATTGCCGGAAGACACCAGCCTCAGTCACAACGAACCGATCCACGGCCTGCTCGACGAACGTTTCCAGGCGGCCCTGGCGGATGCCATCGCCAAGTTGCCGGAGCGCGAGCGCCTGGTGCTGGCGTTGTATTACGACGAGGAACTCAACCTCAAGGAGATCGGCGAGGTACTGGGCGTCAGCGAATCGCGGGTCAGCCAGTTGCACAGCCAGTGCGCCGCGCGTTTGCGTGCGCGCCTGGCCGATTGGCGGTCGGCCTGAACCGGCCTCGACCGCAGCTTGTAACCGTTAACGCAAAAGAATGTGTGGCGCGTCCCCTGGGGCGCGCTCTGGTCTGTACGGAGGTTTACTTGGACAAGAACATGAAAATTCTCATCGTGGACGACTTTTCCACGATGAGACGCATCATCAAGAACCTCTTGCGGGACTTGGGCTTCACCAATACCGCCGAGGCCGACGACGGCACCACGGCGCTGCCGATGCTGCACAGCGGCAATTTCGACTTTCTCGTCACCGACTGGAACATGCCGGGCATGACCGGCATCGATCTGCTGCGCGCGGTTCGCGCCGACGAGCGCCTCAAGCACCTGCCGGTGCTGATGGTCACCGCCGAGGCCAAGCGCGACCAGATCATCGAAGCGGCCCAGGCCGGGGTCAACGGCTATGTGGTCAAACCCTTCACCGCTCAGGTCCTGAAGGAAAAGATCGAGAAGATTTTCGAGCGGGTCAACGGCTGAAGCCGGCCAAGAGGGTGTCATGGTGCTTGGTAACGATTCCACGGGCGACGAATTCGAATCGACCCTGAAAAAACACGCGCGCGAACTGGTGGACTGTCTCGAACGGGGGCACTTCCAGCAGGCGGTGCAATTGATCCAGGAGCTCAGCCAGGCCAGGGACCGTGGCCTCTACCAGGAAGTGGGCAAGCTGACCCGCGAACTGCACAACGCCATCGTCGATTTCCAGATCGACCCGCATTCCCCCCACGCGCAGGAAATGTCGCAGATTGCCGATGCCACCGATCGTCTTTCCTACGTGGTGGAAATGACCGAGAAGGCCGCCAACCGGACCATGGACCTGGTGGAGCAGAGCGCCCCGCTGGTCAACCAACTGGGCGACGATTCGCGGGAGCTGCACCAGGAGTGGCAACGCTTCATGCGCCGGGAAATCGACGCCGACGGCTTCCGCGAGCTGGCCAAGCGCATCGAACAGTTCCTCGTGCGCAGCGGCGAGAACGCCGGCCAGTTGTCCTCGCAGCTCAATGACATCCTGCTGGCGCAGGATTACCAGGACCTGACCGGCCAGGTGATCAAGCGTGTCACCAAGCTGGTCACCGAGGTCGAGAGCAACCTCGTGAAGCTGGTCTGGATGGCCGGCCAGGTGGACCGTTACGCCGGAATCGAGCACGACCACGTGAGCATGCGCCATCAGGCCGCGCTGGAGCGTTCGGCCAAGGGCGAGGGGCCGCAGGTCGCCGCGGAAAAACGAGAGGATGTGGTGTCCGGGCAGGATGACGTGGACGATCTGCTGTCCAGCCTGGGTTTCTGACCCGCCCGGCTCAAGACTGCGGCATCGCTGCCGTTAAGTAAGCATTGAACGCTGGCATCCGCGGGCTGCCGGCACAGCCTTCGTCATGCCGGTGATCCCGGCGGGCGGGCTGAAGTCGGTCCGGAAAGCCGGGCCGGTATTTCCGGCAGGACAGCGGTCCTGCCGATCCTTTCGAGTAACACGTCTCTGGGAGCAGCCGAATGAGCTTCGACGCCGATGAAGAAATCCTCCAGGACTTCCTGGTTGAGGCCGGCGAGATTCTCGAGCAATTGTCCGAGCAACTGGTCGAGCTGGAGAGCCGGCCGGACGACATGGACCTGCTCAATGCCATTTTCCGTGGGTTCCATACGGTCAAGGGCGGTGCCGGCTTCCTCCAGCTGAACGCGCTGGTGGAATGCTGCCACATTGCGGAAAACGTCTTCGATATCCTGCGCAAGGGCGAGCGGCGCGTCAGCTCCGAACTGATGGATGTGGTGCTGCAGGCGCTGGATACGGTCAACGCGATGTTCGACCAGGTGCGCGAGCAGTCCGAACCGACCCCGGCGACGCCCGAACTGCTGGCGGCCCTTGCCCGCCTGGCCGAGCCCGAGGGCGCCGCGCCCGCGGAACCTGTGCAAGCGCCGCCAGCGGCCGTTCCGCCAGCCGAGCCTGCGGCGCCGCCGGAAGCGCCCGCGCAGAGTGGCTCCAGCGATATCACCGACGACGAGTTCGAGCAGTTGCTGGATGCTCTCCAGGGCGACGAAGCGCCGGCCTCCGCCGTTGCAGAAGCGTCCGCGGCTCCCGCTGGCGACGAGATCAGCGACGCCGAGTTCGAGGCGTTGCTCGACCAGTTGCACGGCAAGGGCAAGTTCGTCCCGCCGGCGGTCTCGGCCGAGCCTGCGCAAGTCCCCGCCGAGGCGGTCGAGCCGGCCGCGGCTGCCGCTGGTGACGATATCAGCGACGACGAGTTCGAGGCGCTGCTCGACGAACTGCACGGCAAGGGCAAGTTCGGCGATGTCCCGGAAGCCGCCGGCACACCCGCCGCACCGGCTGCCGCGGCTCCAGCGGCTGCGCCGGCGGAGCCGGGCAAGGCGCCGGCCGCCGCGGGCGGCGATGAGATCAGCGACGACGAGTTCGAGTCGCTGCTCGACGAACTGCACGGCAAGGGCAAGTTCAACGGCGCCTCCGAGGCCGTGGCGGCCGCCGCGGCGGTAGCCAAGAACATCGCGGCGAAGAGTCCCGCGGCGAAACCGGTCGCTCCGGCCAAGGCCGCCGCCGCGCGTCCGGCGGCGCCCGACAGGCCGGCGGCGAGCGAGGCGGAGACCACCGTGCGGGTGGATACGGCGCGTCTCGACGAGATCATGAACATGGTCGGCGAGCTGGTGCTGGTGCGTAACCGCCTGGTGCGCCTGGGCCTGAACAGTGGCGACGAGGCCATGGCCAAGGCCGTGGCCAACCTCGACGTGGTCACCGGCGACCTGCAGATGTCGGTGATGAAGACCCGCATGCAGCCGATCAAGAAGGTCTTCGGCCGCTTCCCACGTCTGGTTCGCGACCTGGCGCGGAACATGAAGAAAGAGATCAACCTGGAGCTGGTGGGCGAAGAGACCGACCTCGACAAGAACCTGGTCGAGGCCCTCGCCGATCCGCTGGTGCACCTGGTGCGCAACGCCGTCGACCACGGCATCGAGAGTCCGGAGGAGCGCGAGGCCGCCGGCAAGCCGCGGGTCGGCCAGGTGGTGCTGTCGGCGGAGCAGGAGGGCGACCACATCCTCCTGATGATCACCGACGACGGCAAGGGCATGGACGCCGAGGTGCTGCGCAACAAGGCGGTGGAGAAGGGCCTGCTGGAGCGCGACGCGGCGGACCGCCTGACCGACCTGGAGTGCTACAACCTGATCTTCGCCCCGGGTTTCTCGACCAAGACCGAGATTTCCGACGTGTCCGGCCGCGGCGTCGGCATGGACGTGGTGAAGACCAAGATTTCCCAGCTCAACGGCACGGTCAACGTGTTCTCGCAGAAGGGGTCCGGCTCGAAGATCGTCATCAAGGTGCCGCTGACCCTGGCGATCATGCCTACCCTTATGGTGATGCTGGGCAGCCAGGCGTTCGCCTTCCCGCTGGTCAACGTCAACGAAATCTTCCATCTTGACCTGTCGCGCACCAATGTCGTGGATGGCCAGGAAGTGGTGATCGTCCGCGACAAGGCCTTGCCGCTGTTCTACCTCAAGCGCTGGCTGGTGCCGAGCGCGGCCCACGAGGAGCAGGGCGAGGGGCACGTGGTGATCCTGTCGGTCGGCACCCAGCGCATCGGTTTCGTCGTCGACCAGTTGGTGGGACAAGAAGAAGTGGTGATCAAGCCACTCGGCAAGATGTTGCAGGGCACCCCCGGCATGGCGGGCGCCACCATCACCGGGGACGGGCGCATCGCCCTGATCCTCGATGTGCCGAGCATGCTCAAGCGTTACGCACGGCGCATCTGACGCCGCGTATGGGTTTCCGGCGGCGCAGGAGCGTCGCCCTCTGAGGAGTAGCTATGGCAGTCAAAGTCCTGGTGGTGGACGATTCGGGGTTCTTCCGCCGCCGTGTCTCGGAGATTCTCTCCGCCGATGGACAGATCCAGGTGGTCGGCACCGCCACCAATGGCCGCGAGGCCATCGAGCAGGCGCTGGCCCTGAGACCCGATGTGATCACCATGGATTACGAGATGCCGCTGATGGACGGCATCACCGCGGTACGCAACATCATGCAGCGTTGCCCGACCCCGGTCCTGATGTTCTCCTCGCTGACCCACGAGGGCGCGCGGGTGACCCTGGATGCGCTGGACGCCGGAGCGGTCGACTACCTGCCGAAGAATTTCGAGGACATCTCGCGCAACCCGGACAAGGTCCGCCAGTTGCTTTGCGAGAAGGTCCTGACCATCGCCCGTAGCAATCGTCGCTCGATCAGCCTGCCGCCGCTGCCTTCGGCCACCTCGTCCAGCCATGCGCCGGCGTCGTCCTCCAGCCTCGGCGCGAGCGCGCGTGCCAGTGCCGGCGCGTCGCCGGCCCCGGCGTCGACCTCGGCGGCGCCGAAGCGCAAGGCCTACCGGCTGGTCGCGATCGGTACCTCCACCGGTGGACCGGTTGCCTTGCAGCGGGTGCTGACCCAGTTGCCGGCCAACTTCCCGGCGCCGCTGGTGCTGATCCAGCACATGCCGGCGGCCTTCACCAAGGCTTTCGCCGAGCGCCTCGACAAGCTGTGCCGGATCAGCGTCAAGGAAGCAGAGGACGGCGACATCCTGCGTCCCGGCCTGGCGCTGCTGGCGCCGGGCGGCAAGCAGATGATGGTCGACGGCCGCGGCACGGTGCGCATCCTCCCCGGCGACGAACGCCTGAACTACAAGCCCTGCGTCGACGTGACCTTCGGCTCGGCGGCCAAGGCCTACAACGACAAGGTTCTGGCGGTGGTCCTCACCGGCATGGGCGCCGACGGACGCGAGGGCGCGCGCCTGCTCAAGCAGGGCGGCAGCCAGGTGTGGGCGCAGGACGAGGCCAGTTGCGTGATCTACGGGATGCCGATGGCCGTGGTCAAGGCCAACCTGGCGGACGCGGTGTACGGGCTCGACGACATCGGCCGGCACCTGGTCGAGGCGTGCCAGTAAGCGTGCGTGCAGGAATGAGGAGACTGCCTTCGATGGCCACCCACGTGACGACCTGCGCGCGCCTTCGCCGAGCCGAGGGGACGCACTGATGGATGTGCTCAGCCTGGTCGGGATCATCCTGGCGTTCGTCGCCATCGTCGGCGGCAACTTCCTCGAGGGCGGCCACGCCGGAGCCCTGCTCAACGGTCCGGCGGCGCTGATCGTGATCGGCGGCACCCTGGCCGCGGCGCTGTTGCAGACCCCGGTGAACGTGCTCAAGCGCGGCCTGGGCATGCTCGGCTGGGTGTTCTTCCCGCCGCGCGAGGATCTTTCCGGGGGAATCGACCGGATCGTCTCCTGGAGCATGACCGCGCGCAAGGAAGGCCTGCTCGGCCTGGAGAGCATCGCCGATGCGGAGCCCGATCCCTATGCGCGCAAGGGCCTGCAACTGCTGGTGGACGGCGCCGAGCCAGAAGTCATCCGCAGCATCCTCGAGGTCGACCTGTTCACCCAGGAAAGCCGCGACTTGCAGGCCGCCAAGGTGTTCGAGAGCATGGGCGGCTATGCGCCGACCATCGGCATCATCGGCGCGGTAATGGGCCTGATCCATGTGATGGGCAACCTGGCCAACCCGGCGCAGCTCGGCAGCGGCATCGCCGTGGCCTTCGTCGCCACCATCTATGGCGTCGGCTTCGCCAACCTGCTCCTGCTGCCGATCGGCAACAAGCTGAAAACCCTGGTGCTGCGCCAGTCGCGCTACCGCGAGATGCTCCTGGAGGGCCTGCTGTCCATCGCCGAGGGCGAGAACCCGCGTTCCATCGAGTTGAAGCTGCAAGGCTTCATGGACTGACCGGAGCCGAGCATGCAGCGTCGCCGTCGCCACCAGGAGGAACACGAGAACCACGAACGCTGGCTGGTTTCCTATGCCGATTTCATCACCCTGTTGTTCGCCTTCTTCGTGGTGATGTATTCGATTTCCTCGATCAACGAGGGCAAGTACAAGATCCTCTCGGAGACCCTCACCGGCGTGTTCAACCAGCCCGACCGCTCGTTGAAGCCGATTCCCATCGGCGACGAGCGGCCGCGCACCACCGAGCCGGAGCGCACCAGCGTCGAGGAGCAGCCCAGCGACAACGCGGCCAGCGCCGACTCGCTGGAGCGGATCGCCGACAGCGTGCGCGATGCCTTCGGCGACTTGATCGCCTCCGACCAGTTGAGCGTGCGCGGCAACGAGCTGTGGATCGAGATCACTCTCAATTCCAGCCTGCTGTTTCCCAGCGGTGATGCGCTGCCCAACGATGCCGCCTTCGATATCGTCGAGAAGGTCGCCAAGATCCTGGCGCCCTACAAGAACCCGATCCATGTCGAGGGCTTCACCGACGACGTGCCGATCCATAGCCCGCGCTATCCCACCAACTGGGAACTGTCGGCGGCGCGGGCGGCGAGCATCGTCCGCCTGCTCGGCAACGATGGGGTCGAGCCGTCGCGGATGGCTGCGGTGGGCTATGGTGAATTTCAACCGGTGGCAGACAATGCCAGCGCCGAAGGGCGGGCGAAGAACCGCCGGGTGGTGCTGGTGATCTCGCGCAACCTGGAGGTACGGCGCAGCGTCAGCGGGGTCGGCAGCGGCAAGGCGCAACCGGATTCGGCGCTCCGCCACGCAGGCTCGGCAGCTGGCACGCAAGCTGCAGATACTGGCGGTACGCCGGCGCCCGCGCCAGCAACCGTCAATTCCCCGTCGCCTTCGCCATGAGCGCGCGAAACATGGTTTGCGTACGGGCGCCGGGGCCGAACTGGCCAGTAGTGCGGCCCCAACCGGGTGGACCCATGCCAGGAAGAGTAGAGCAATGAAAGTCTGGGCAGTCGCCAATCAGAAAGGAGGGGTCGGCAAGACCACCTCGTCCATCGCCCTGGCCGGCCTGCTGGCGGATGCCGGCAAGCGCGTGGTCGTGGTCGACCTGGACCCCCACGGCTCGATGACCAGCTATTTCGGCTATGACCCGGACACCCTCGAGCACAGCGCCTTCGACCTGTTCCTGCACCAGGGCAACGTCCCCGAGGGGCTGCCGGCCTCGCTGCTGCGCAGCACCAGCAACGAACGCATCTCCCTGCTGCCGTCGAGTACCGCGCTGGCCACCCTGGAGCGCCAGTCGCCGGGCAAGAGCGGTCTCGGCCTGGTGGTCTCGAAAAGCCTGGCGCAGCTCTGGCAGGATTTCGACCATGCGATCATCGACAGCCCGCCGCTGCTCGGCGTGCTGATGGTCAATGCCCTGGCCGCCAGCCAGCACCTGGTGATTCCGGTGCAGACCGAGTTCCTCGCGGTGAAAGGGCTGGAGCGGATGGTCAACACCCTGGCGATGATCAACCGGTCGCGCAAACAGGCGTTGCCCTATACCATCGTACCTACGCTGTTCGATCGGCGGACCCAGGCTTCGCTGAGCACGCTGCGGATTCTCAACGAGAACTACCCGGACAACCTGTGGCAGGCGTTCATTCCCATCGATACCCGCCTGCGCGATGCCAGTCGGGCCGGGGTCACGCCGTCGCAACACGACGGTAAGAGTCGCGGGGTGATCGCCTACCGCGCCTTGCTCAAGCATCTGCTGGCGCAGCAGCCGGCCACCCGGGTGGCCTGATGGCGCGCCGGTCGCCGCGCCGACAGGCGCATTCAAGCCGCACCGGAGTGCGGCCGATAACCGTTGTAGACCCCTGTCGCGGAATACCCACATGAGCGCCGCCACCGCCACCCGTTCGCAACTGGCCTTGCAGTCCTACCTGGATGCGTTGCTCCAGGAGGCCACTTTCGAGGACCTGGAACCTCCCGTCGAGACGCCGCCAGCGCCTGCGCCCGCGCCGTTGAAGCCTGTCGCGCTGGCGGTCGCCGAAGTGGCGACACCGGCCCCGGCGCTGGAAACGCTGCCGGTCGACCACGGGTTCGACGAGTTCGAGGCCGCGGTGCTCGAGGAGCAGGTCCGCGATGCGCGCCTGGTTCCGCCGGCGCCGGCGGCCCTGCTCGACGAACCGACGACGTTGCGCGAGCTGCCGGTCGAGCCACGGCCCCACGAGGTCATCGAACTGCGCGTGCCGAGCGCCCCGGCGAGCGCCAGCGAGCCGGCGCTGCTCGACCTGCCGCTGCTCGACGACGGTCGTCCGGCCTGGGCGGCGGAGCCCTTCGAGTGCCTGCTGTTCGACGTCGCCGGGCTGACCCTGGCGGTGCCGCTGGTGTGCCTCGGCTCGATCTATCCGCTGGAGAACCAGGAACTGACCCCGTTGTTCGGCCAGCCCGACTGGTTCCTCGGCATCCTGCCGTCGCAGGCGGGCAACCTGAAGGTGCTGGACACCGCACGCTGGGTGATGCCCGAACGCTACCGCGACGACTATCGCGACGGCCTCAAGTACGTGATCTCGGTCCAGGGCTACGAGTGGGGGCTGGCGGTGCACCAGGTGAGCCGCTCGATCCGCCTCGACCCGGCCGAGGTGAAATGGCGCAGCCAGCGTAGCCAGCGGCCCTGGCTGGCCGGCACGGTCATCGAACACATGTGTGCGCTGCTGGATGTGGCGGCGCTCGCCGAACTGATCGCCAGCGGCGCCGTCAAGCGCCTGCACGGCGACCATTGATAGACAGCTTCCGCCGCTTGCGGCGGTTTTCGAGAGGTTAGGGGAATGAGCAAAGCCACCGCGCAAAGCGCCGAAGATCCGATCCTGCAGTGGGTCACCTTCCGCCTGGACAACGAGAGCTACGGCATCAACGTGATGCAGGTCCAGGAGGTGCTGCGCTACACCGAGATCGCCCCGGTGCCGGGCGCGCCGAGCTACGTGCTGGGCATCATCAACCTGCGCGGCAACGTGGTCACGGTGATCGACACCCGGCAGCGCTTCGGCCTGGACCCTGCGCCGGTCAGCGACAACACGCGGATCGTCATCATCGAGGCGGACAAGCAGGTGGTCGGCATCCTGGTCGACAGCGTCGCCGAGGTGGTCTACCTGAAGCAGTCGGAAATCGAGACCGCGCCGAACGTCGGTAACGAAGAATCGGCCAAGTTCATCCAGGGCGTCTGCAACAAGAACGGCGAGCTGCTGATCCTGGTCGAGCTGGACAAGATGATGACCGAGGAAGAATGGTCGGAGCTGGGCAGCATCTGATGCGTTCGACCGACACGAGGGCCTGCTGAGATGGAGGTCGTCGCGCTGGCACTGGCGCTCGCCGCCTGCCTCGGCCTGGCGGCGGCGTGCCTGTGGCTGCGCCGTGAATTGCGCCGCCTGCAAGCTGCGCTGGCGCAGCAGGCGGAGGAGGGCGCGGCGCGCGAGCGCCGGCTCAAGGAGCTGAGCAAGCGCATCGAGTCCTACCAGCAGGTCAACGTGCGCATGGGCGAGGCCTTGCAGGACCTGGGCAAGCAACTCGCGCCGCTTCCCGACCGGGTCGCGCGCCTGGAGCAGCGCGATCCGACCACGCTGTCGTTCAGCCAGGCCGCACGCCTGGTCGGGCTAGGCGCCAGCGCCGAAGACCTGACCCAGGCCTGCGGGCTGTCGCAGGCCGAGGCCGAGCTGGTGGCGCGCCTGCACGAAGCCAAGGGCAAGTGACGGCCACCGACCCGGCGCTGGCGCTTTTCAGGCGAGCAGGCGGCTCGCCACTTCTGCCAGTGTCACCTCTCCCCTGAACTCCCCGCAGCTCTGCGCCGGCAGGCGATCCTCGATGGCATGGGCGAAGCGCACCGCCGGGTCCTGCTCCAGCTTCTCCAGGTGTCGATGCAGGCGCGGAAAGTCGTGTTGCAGGTCGAAGTAGCCCAGCTCCCGTCCCCAACGAGCGGTACCCGCGAGGTAGGCGTCGGCCACGCTCGGCCCTTCGCCGGCCAGCCACTTGCGGTCGCCGAGCAGCTTGTCGATCCGGCCATAGGCTCGCGCCGCGCGCGCCAGCGCCCTTGCCGTCGTGGTTGCGTCGGCGTCCTGCAGATAGAACAGGGCCCCCCAGGCCGAATGGCATTCGGTATGCAGGAGAGCGAGGGCGAAGTTCAGTTCGTCGAACTCGGCGCTGCCCTGCGGATAGCCGAGCTTCCTGCACAGGTCGCGCGCCGCCAGGTGCTGGAGAATAGCCAGGCTTTCGCTGAGCGCGCGGCCGTCCTCCAGGAGCAGGGTGGGCGTCTGGCGAGCCGGGTTCAGGCGCACGTAGGTGCGCTCGCCGGTCTCCAGCGGCATCTCGATCCGACACAGGCGATAGGGGCGGCCAAGCCACTCGAGGGCCACGATCGAGCCGAAGGAACAGCCGTGGGGTACGCCATAAAACAGTACAGGTTCCATTTTCCATCTCCGTTCAGGTAACGCACGTTGCGCATCGCAACTGGGCTGAACGCAGGGTAGGGGTGATATAGGCTATATTCGGTCCTGATTTTTCCGGTGGATCGAAAAATGTCCAAGCCCACGGTGCGCGTGCTCGCCCTGCTCGAACTGCTGCAGAGCCACGGCCAGCTCAGCGGTAGCGAGCTGGCCAGGCGCCTGGAGGTGGATGGACGGACGCTGCGTCGCTATATCGTCGCCCTCGAGGAGCTGGGCATACCCATCTCGGCGGAGCGCGGACGCCATGGCGGTTACCGCCTGGTGGCCGGTTTCAAGCTCCCGCCGCTGATGTTCAGCGCGGAGGAAACCCTGGCCGTGTCCCTCGGCCTGCTGGCGGTGCGCAGTCTCGGCCTGGGCGAAAGCGAGCTGGCCCTGGAAAGTGCGCAGGCCAAGCTGAGCAGGGTGATGCCCGTTGCGCTGCGGCGGCGCCTCGTGGCGCTCCGCGAGACCGCCAGCCTGGACCTGGCCCGCGCCCGGGCGGGAACCAGTGTGGCGGCGCTGGCGACCCTCGCCGAAGCCGCCCAGGTCCGTGCGCGGGTCGAGTTCCGCTATCGCGACCCGCAGGGCGCCGAAACCCTCCGCCAACTCGATCCCTACGGCCTGGTCTATCGCAACGGCTGCTGGTACGTCAGCGGTTTCTGCCACCTGCGCCAGGCGTTGCGCTCGTTCCGTCTCGATCGCCTGGACGCGCCGCGCATGCTGGCGGAGCGCTTCGAGCGACCGGCGGATTTCGATACCCTCCGCCACCTGCGGGAGAGCTTCGCCCGGATGCCGCGCGCCTACCCGGTGGAAATCCTGATGCGGGCTGCGAGGGAGCAGGTGGTCGCGGTGCTCGGCGAGCCCCTCGGTCTGCTCGCCGAGGTCGATGGCGGTACGCTGTTGCGCGCCAGCACCGACGACCTGGACTGGTTCGCCCGGCGCCTGTGCGGCCTGCCGTTCGACTTCGAGATCAGGCAGCCGCTGGAGTTGCGCGAGCCGTTGAGGCGCCAGGCCGAGCGTGTCCTGCGTAACCTGGGCCAGGAGGAAGCTTCGGATCACAGGTAGGCATTTAGAGGAAAAGTCCTATTAATCGCGCGGCTGCCGCTTTCTAGAATCGGTCCTGGTCAACCAGCACGTTTCCAGGAGGCCACAAGGATGCCTGCAATACCCCTGCGCGCCATGGTGCTGTGCGCCAACCCCGGCCGTCTGCTCAGGTACGGAGCGCTGTTCAACCGCTGCGGCTACTTCCACCTGAGTCTGTGCCTGGACCGACGGGAGCTGCGGCGCTCCCTGGACCAGGGTTACCCGTACGACTATTTCCTCTACGACGGATTCCGCCTGGACCAGGGCTGCAAGGGCACGCTGGCGATGCTGGGACGCAGCGGCAGCATCCGGCGCTTCCTGCTGGTGGGCGAACTCGATTGCCGCGAGAAGCGCCTGTTGTTCGAGTGGAGCAGAGGCCATGGCCTGAGCATCGGCGCGGTGTCCGACCGGCCTTTGGGCCAGGTCGCCCTGGCCGCGTTGATCAAGCGTGATCGCGGCTGCCCCGACCTCCTGCGCGGCATCGCCTGAGGCGGCTTCCGGGAAGATGAGGTAAGGTCGTTTTCCAACCTTCCATGGCGAGACAGCGCATGACCGTCCAGGCCGACATCCTCAAGGCGATCGAAGGCATCGAGCATGGCTTCCAGCAAGCCGGCCAGGCACTCTCCGAGCGGATATTCCATTGCCGGCAGGTGCATGGCGCCGAGATCGTCGACGCGCGCTCGCTGTCGGAATCGGGACGGCATGCCGCCGACGGCGTCTTCAGCGAAGGGCCGTTGGCGGTCGCGGTGGTCACCGCGGACTGCCTGCCGATTCTCATGAGCAGCCGCGACGGTCGGGTGGTGGCCGCCCTGCATGGCGGCTGGCAGGGGCTCGTCGCCGGTATCGTCGGCGCGGCGGTGGCGCGCTTCAATGCGCGCGGCGTCGCCAGCGCGGACATCCGGGTCGCCATCGGTCCCGGGATCAAAGCCTGCTGCTACGAGGTGAGTGCCGGGTTCATCGAGGCGTTGCAGGTCGGCCACGGCCGCCTCTGGGAGGGCGCGGCGCCGCCCTGGAGCCAGCGTCGTCCGCTCCCCGAGCGGCCGCCCCGGTTCGCTCCGCCCGAGCCAAGGCAGGCGGAGCAGGGCGCCTGGCTGGACCTGGTGGCCTTCTGTCGCCAGTTGTTCCAGGCCGCCGGCGTCGGGCCGGCGCAGATCGAAGCCAGCGCCGTCTGCACCTACTGTTCCGGCGATGCGTTCGCCAGTCATCGCCGACGCCAGCGCCTGGGCGAGGAGAAGCGCCAGCAGTACGCCTGGATCGCGCGCAAGCCGTGACCGCGTATCGGTATTGTCCGGAAATCCTGGATAGTCATGACGGTTGTCGGCTGTTTATCCGCCAATGCCCGGCTTCTAGACTTTCCCTGTCGATGCGTGGCTGTCGCCACGCTCATTCCAGGAGAGCCCCAGCATGCCTGACATCACCCAAGCCGCCATCGTCACCGGCGCCTCCCGCGGCATCGGTCGCGCCATTGCCCGGCGGCTGGCCGCCGACGGTTTCGCGGTCGCGGTCAACTATGCCGGCAACCAGGCCATGGCCGACGAGGTCGTGGCCGAAATCGTCGCCGCCGGCGGCGCGGCTATCGCCGTGCAGGGCGACGTGGCCAGCGCGGAGGACATGGACAAGCTGTTCGAAGCCACCAGGGGCGCCTTCGGCCGCATCGACGTGGTGGTCAACAGCGCCGGCACGATGCCCTACCTGAAGATCGCCGATGGCGACCTGGAGGGCTTCGACCGGGTGATCCGCACCAACCTGCGCGGCGCCTTCATCGTGCTCGGCCTGGCTGCCCGGCATGTCGAGCGCGGCGGACGGATCATCGCCCTGTCCACCAGCGTGATCGCCCGGGCGCTGCCCAGCTACGGTCCGTACATCGCGTCCAAGTCCGGGGTCGAGGGGCTGGTGCACGTGCTGGCCAACGAGTTGCGCGGCCAGGACATCAGGGTCAACGCGGTGGCGCCCGGCCCGGTGGCCACCGAGCTGTTCTTCAACGGCAAGAGCGCCGAGCAGATCGACCAGATCGCCAGGCTGGCGCCGCTGGAGCGTCTCGGCGAGCCGGACGAGATCGCCGCGGCGGTGTCCTTCCTCGCCGGGCCGGACGGGGCCTGGGTCAACTCTCAGGTGCTGCGGGTCAACGGCGGTTTTGCCTGAGCCGCTGTACCGGGACGACGCGTCGAAGGTTTCGGCTGTGCTATCTATCGGTTCCTTTCGCCGCTGTCGGCCCGTTGCGAGTCGGCGTCGCGTCTACGCCAATAGTCGTCCTCATCGGTCTGACGTTCGCTCAGCCGTTTCCCGCTGCGTGCGTCGAACTCCAGGATCCAGAAGGTGGCAGGCTCCTTCTGGTCGTCGCGAAGGTAGCTTCGGTAGGTGAAGCGGTCCCTATCCTGAAGCAGGACCACGCGGTCGATGGTTCCTTCGTGATGGCGTACCTTGGCTTGCCGATTGATGCGGAACTCCGGAGTCAGCCGGTGCCGATCGATGATTGCATCCTTTTCCTCGTCGCCGAGGATGGCCGGGGCGGCCTGGACATGGTTGGCGATAAGCAGCAGGGCGGCGAGGAGGAGGGGGCTTGGCGAGGGCATGGGCGGCCTGGGAAGTGGCAGGTGGACTGTGCTGGGACCGCTCTCGCGGATTCCGGTTCCGGCGCTTCGGTTTCGACGTGTGGCGGGTCCGCTCAGTCGCCGGGGCCGCCGAGCAGCAGCATCTGGTTGCCATCCGCGGCGTCCGGCGCGAATCCCTCGGGACACTTGCCTTTCAGGTGCCAGGCGAAGGCGATGATCTCGGCGATGGTGCGATACAGCGCTTCCGGAATGGCGTCGCCGAGTTCCAGGCGGGCGAGCAGGCGGACCAGCTCGGCGTTCTCGTAGATCGGTACCTCGTAGTCGCGGGCGATGGCCAGGATCGCCTCGGCCAGTTCGGCGTCGCCCTTGGCGGAAAGGGTCGGCGCGGCCTGGCCGTCGTAGCTCAGGGCGATGGCCTGGCGCGGGGCGGGTGACTGCTTTCTGTTCATGCGGTTTCGTCTACCCAGCGTTGTTCGATGGTCGCTCGCGGGCCCTGGGGCGGGCGGCCGCGCTGGCAGGTGATCTCGCCAACGGTCAGGCCGGCGTCGCGCAGGCGTTGGCGCAGGTGGCCGAGTTCATGCTCGACCAGCCGCGCGGTCGCGTCGCGCTCGGCCCAAAGCTGGCTGGACAGGCTGCCGCGCAGCAGGGTCGCCTGGGCGTGCAGCGGTCCCAGCGGCTCCAGGTCGAAGGCCAGTTCGACGCGCCAGAGGCTTTCGCGGGCCTCTTCGCCGGTCTTGCGCTGTTCTTCCTGGAACTTCACCTGCAACGGTACCACCGAGTGCTGATGGCGCATGGGCACCTCCATCTGCCAGGTCGCCAGTTGGGTGCCATCCGGCAGGGTGCTGGTCTGCGCCAGGCTCGACAACTGATGGGTCTGCAGGCGGGAGATTGCCGCGGCGGCAAGGCGCAGCAGCGACTCCAGTTCCATGTCCTCGTCGAACAGCTGGAGAACCTTGCTCGGCAGGGGAAAGTTCAGTGCCTGGGTCTTGTTGGCGCTCTGTCCCAGGTTGCCCAGGGCGTTGCGGACAAAGGCCGGCAACGCCTGGGCCAGGTTCGCCGTGTTGCCGGCGAACATGCCCGGCGCCTGGGCGCCGGTCGGCGGCAGCGGCGACAGCTGGGCGAACAGGCGCAACAGGTTGGCCTTCAGGTCCTGGCCGAGATGATCGGTGGCGCCCTGCATCAGGCGCGCCTCGAGGAACAGGCCGCTCTGCTGCAGGGCCTGGCCGAGCAGCTTGGAATCGCCCATCTTCTGCGCCTCCGGCAGGCCGGCGAAGAGGCGCTCCACGGCCTGGCGCAGGCTGTCCGGCAGGTCGTTGCGGCCGTTCAGCCCCTGCAGGGCGGCGAACAGGCCTTCCAGGGAAGCCTGGCGGGCGCTCTGCCCGGCCAGTTGCTGGCCCAGCGCAAGCTGGTCGAGGCGTCCGCTGAGCGGCAGGAAGTCGATCTGCTGGCTGTTTTTCACCAGCGCCGTGAGCAGGCTGCCGACCGGCAGCGCCTGGGGCGAGTCGAGGCTCAGCTTGCTGCCGGCGAGCGGCGTGTTGAGCAGGTTCAGCAGGACCCGGTAGACCACCTGCTGGGCCTTGTCCGCCGGCAGCGCGGTGCTGGACAGGACCTTGCCCTGGAGCAGGGTGCCGGGCGGCAGTTGCTCCAGGTCGAGGCTGCTCAGCGGGCCAGCGCCGGCCATGCTGTCGAGCAGGGTGGCAACCACGCTGGTGTTGCTGGTGGCGCTGACGTTGAGCAGGTTGCCCGGCACCAGCGGCCGATTGCTCTGCACTTCCACCAGGCTCTGCCCGCTGTTCGCCAGGGTCAGCTTGAGCAGGACCTGGAAATTGTTCGCCAGGCCTTCCTTGACCGCCAGCACCTCGGCCTTGCCCGACTCGCCTTCGCCCAGCAGGCCGGCCAGGGTCTGCACCAGCTTCAGGGTCATCTCGGCGTCGGCCTGGGCGTTGCCCTGCGATTGCGCCGGCGGCAGCGGGCGCGGGGCGGAAACCGGGGGTAGTGATGGGGAAGCGCCTATCTCGGCTGGCATGGGTAACAACCTGTCTTAAACGACCCTGCGGAGGCTGGGGAAGGGCGTGTATAATGCCGCGCCTGTCAAACAGGCTGGCCGCGTCGTCACCAGTATAGCGGCCGTGTTTATCCCGACTTTAGGGTCTGTTCCGTGAAGGCCTCCGGCGCCGCGACGAGGAGAGACGCTTGGCGATGTTGTTCGATGTCCGATCCTGCTGAAGTCCCCACAGCCAGCCCCTTGCTGGAAACCGTCGGGCTCGCCTGCGAGCGCGACTGGCGCATGCTGTTCGAGCGCCTCGACCTGCGCCTGGCCGCCGGCGAGATGTTGCAGGTGGTGGGTCCCAACGGCAGCGGCAAGACCAGCCTGCTGCGCCTGCTGTCCGGACTGATGCAGCCGACCGCCGGGGAAGTCCGCCTGAACGGCCGGCCGCTCGCCGAACAGCGCGGCGAACTGGCCCGCAGCCTGCTGTGGATCGGCCACGCCGCGGGAATCAAGGGCCTGCTCAGCGCCGAGGAGAACCTCACCTGGCTCTGCGCGCTGCACCAGCCGGCCAGCCGCGAGGCGATCTGGCAGGCCCTGGCCGACGTCGGCCTGCGTGGCTTCGAGGACGTTCCCTGCCACACCCTTTCCGCCGGCCAGCAACGCCGCGTGGCGCTGGCCCGCCTGTACCTGGACGCACCGCCCTTGTGGATCCTCGATGAACCCTTCACCGCCCTCGACAAACAGGGGGTGGCGCAACTGGAAGCGCACCTGGCCGGGCATTGCCAGCGCGGCGGGATGGTAGTGCTGACCACCCACCACAGCCTGCAGCAGGTGCCCGCCGGCTACCGCGAGCTGGACCTCGGTGCGCTCAAGGCGGCCAGCGGCGCGACGGTCGAGCCGGCGCTGGGCGATCCGGCATGAGCAACGTCTTCAGCCTGCTTCTGGCGCGCGAGGCGCGCCTGCTGTTCCGCCGACCGGCGGAGCTGGCCAATCCGCTGGTGTTCTTCGCCATCGTCATCGCCCTGTTCCCCCTGGCGGTCGGGCCGGAGAGCCAATTGCTACAAACCTTGTCGCCCGGCCTGGTCTGGGTGGCGGCGCTATTGGCCGTGCTGCTCTCGCTGGAAGGGCTGTTCCGCAGCGATTTCGAGGACGGTTCTCTGGAGCAGTGGGTCCTTTCGCCGCACCCCCTGGCTCTTCTGGTGCTGGCCAAGGTGCTGGCACACTGGCTGTTTTCCGGGCTGGCCCTGGTCCTGATGTCGCCGCTGTTCGCGCTGATGCTGGGCCTGCCGGCCCGTTGCATACCGGTGCTGCTGCTTTCCCTGTTGCTCGGTACGCCGGTGCTGAGCCTGCTCGGCGCCGTCGGCGCGGCCTTGACCGTGGGCCTCAAGCGCGGCGGCCTGTTGCTGGCGCTGCTGATCCTGCCGCTGTACATCCCGGTGCTGATTCTCGGTAGCGGGGCGCTGCAGGCTTCGCTGCAGGGACTGCCCAGCAGCGGACATTTATTGTGGCTGGCGAGCCTGACGGCGCTAGCATTGACACTCACGCCATTCGCCATCGCTGCCGGCCTGAAGATCAGCGTAGGCGAGTGAGTCCGCCCGCCGAAGGCATCGGCGGGCGTGCGGTACCGGGCGGCTGTGCCGCCCACGCTTGACCCGGGCTGGCAGCGGAAGGTCTGCCCGGTATTTCCAAAGAGCCCTGTAAACAGAGCCTGATGATGAATTGGACATGGTTTCACAAGCTTGGGTCGCCCAAGTGGTTCTACGAGATCAGCGGCCGCTGGCTGCCCTGGTTCGCCGTGGCGGCGGCGCTGCTGATCGTCACCGGCTGCGTCTGGGGGCTGGCCTTCGCGCCGCCGGACTACCAGCAGGGCAATAGCTTCCGCATCATCTATATCCATGTGCCGGCGGCCTTCCTCGCCCAGTCCTGCTACGTCATGCTGGCCGTGGCCGGTGCCGTCGGGCTGATCTGGAAGATGAAGATCGCCGACGTGGCGGTGCAGTGCGCCGCTCCCATCGGCGCCTGGATGACCTTCGTCGCGCTGCTTACCGGGGCCGTATGGGGCAAGCCGACCTGGGGCGCCTGGTGGGTCTGGGACGCGCGCCTGACGGCGATGCTGATCCTGCTTTTCCTCTATTTCGGCATCATCGCCCTCGGTCAGGCGATCAGTAACCGCGACAGCGCGGCCAAGGCCTGTGCCGTACTGGCCATCGTCGGCGTGGTGAACATCCCGATCATCAAGTACTCGGTGGAGTGGTGGAACACCCTGCACCAGCCGGCCACCTTCACCATCACCGAGAAACCGGCGATGCCGGTGGAGATGTGGTTGCCGTTGCTGATCATGGTCCTCGGCTTCTATTGCTTCTTCGCGGCCATGCTGCTGGTGCGCATGCGCCTGGAAGTGCTCAAGCGCGAGTCCCGCACCGCCTGGGCGAAAGCCGAGGTGAAGGCCCTGGTGGAGAAGGCACGATGAGCTTCGAATCGTTCGGCGACTTCCTCGCCATGGGCCATCACGGTCCCTACGTCTGGTCGGCCTACGGCATCAGCCTGCTGGTGCTGGCGATCAATGTCGCCGAGCCGTTGCTGGCCCGGCGCCGCTACCTGCAAGAAGAGGCGCGTCGTCTGCGCCGGGAGGCCCAGCAGTGAATCCGGTCCGCAAGAAACGTCTGATCATCGTCCTCGCCATCGTGGTGGGCGTCGGCGCCGCGGTGGGTCTGGCGCTGTCGGCCCTGCAACAGAACATCAACCTGTTCTACACCCCGACCCAGATCGCCAACGGCGAAGCGCCGACCGACACCCGCATACGCGCCGGCGGCCTGGTGGAAAAGGGTTCTCTGCAACGCAGCGAGGATTCGCTGAACGTGCGTTTCGTGGTCACCGACGGCGCCAAGGAAGTGACCATCGCCTACCATGGCATCCTTCCCGACCTGTTCCGCGAGGGGCAGGGCATCGTCGCCCTCGGCAAGCTGGGCGGCGACGGCGTGCTGGTGGCCGATGAAGTGCTGGCCAAGCACGACGAGAACTACATGCCGCCGGAAGTCACCAAGGCGCTCAAGGACAGCGGCCAACTGAAGCACTACGAGAACGGCAAGGCCGCCGGCGAGACCTCGTACAACCAGGAGGGCAAGTAGATGATCCCCGAACTCGGCCACCTGGCCCTGATCCTCGCCCTCTGCCTGGCCCTGGTGCAGTCGAGCCTGCCGCTGGTCGGCGCCTGGCGCGGCGACCGCCAGTGGATGAGCCTGGCGCGCCCGGCGGCCTGGGGGCAGTTCGCCTTCCTCGCCTTCGCCTTCGGTTGCCTGACCTGGGCCTTCCTGCGCGACGACTTCTCGGTGGCCTACGTGGCCGGCAACTCCAACAGCGCGCTGCCCTGGTACTACAAGTTCAGCGCCGTCTGGGGCGCCCACGAAGGTTCGCTGCTGCTCTGGGCGCTGATCCTCGGTGGCTGGACCTTCGCCGTGTCGATCTTCTCCCGGCAACTGCCGGAGGTCATGCTGGCCCGCGTGCTGGCGGTGATGGGCATGATCAGCACCGGCTTCCTGCTGTTCCTGATCATCACCTCCAACCCGTTCAGCCGCCTGCTGCCGCAGACCCCGATGGACGGCAACGACCTCAACCCGCTGCTGCAGGACGTCGGCCTGATCGTCCACCCGCCGATGCTCTACATGGGTTACGTCGGATTCTCGGTGGCCTTCGCCTTCGCCATCGCCGCACTGCTCGGCGGCCGCCTGGACGCCGCCTGGGCGCGCTGGTCGCGGCCCTGGACCCTGGTAGCCTGGGCCTTCCTCGGTATCGGCATCGTGCTCGGCTCCTGGTGGGCCTACTACGAGCTGGGCTGGGGGGGCTGGTGGTTCTGGGATCCGGTGGAAAACGCCTCCTTCATGCCCTGGCTGGTCGGCACTGCACTGATCCACTCGCTGGCGGTGACCGAGAAGCGCGGCGTGTTCAAGAGCTGGACCGTGCTGCTGGCGATCGCCGCTTTCTCCCTGAGCCTGCTGGGCACCTTCCTGGTCCGCTCCGGCGTGCTCACCTCGGTGCACGCCTTCGCCTCCGACCCGGAGCGCGGGGTGTTCATCCTCGCCTTCCTGCTGCTGGTGGTCGGCGGCTCGCTGACCCTGTTCGCCCTGCGCGCGCCGGTGGTCAAGAGCCAGGTCGGCTTCGCCCTGTGGTCGCGCGAGACCCTGCTGCTGCTGAACAACCTGGTGCTGGTGGTGGCGGCCTCGATGATCCTCCTCGGGACCCTCTACCCGCTGCTGCTCGATGCCCTCAGCGGCGCCAAGCTGTCGGTCGGCCCGCCGTACTTCAACGCCATGTTCCTGCCGCTGATGGCGGCGCTGATGGCGGCCCTGGCGGTCGGCGTGCTGGTGCGCTGGAAGGACACCCCGAGCCGCTGGCTGCTCGGCATGCTGACCCCGGTGCTGGTGGCCAGCGCGGTCATGGCGGCGGCCGGTTCGATGTACTTCGGCGATTTCAACTGGGCGGTGCTGGCGGTGTTCCTGCTGTCCGCCTGGGTGGTCCTGGCCGGTTTCCGCGACTTCCTCGACAAGACCCGGCACAAGGGCGTGCTGGCCGGCGCCCGCAGCCTGACCCGCAGCTACTGGGGCATGCAACTGGCGCACCTGGGCATCGCCGTGTGCGCCATCGGCATCGTCCTCAGCAGCCAGTACAGCGCCCAGCGTGACCTGCGCATGTCGCCCGGCGACACCGTCGAACTGGGCGGCTACCACTTCCTCTTCGACGGCGCGAAGCACCACGAAGGGCCGAACTACACCTCGGACAAGGGCAGCATCCACGTCAGCCGCGACGGCAAGGAGATCGCCACCCTGCATCCGGAGAAGCGCCTGTACACCGTGCAGAGTTCGATGATGACCGAGGCAGGGATCGATGCCGGCTTTACCCGCGACCTCTACGTGGCGCTCGGCGAGCCGCTGGAGAACGGTGCCTGGGCGGTGCGCGTGCACGTCAAGCCGTTCGTCCGCTGGATCTGGTTCGGTGGCCTGCTGATGGGCCTCGGCGGCGCCCTGGCGGCGCTCGACCGGCGCTACCGGGTGAAGGTGAAAACACGTGTGCGCGAGGCCCTGGGCCTCGCCGGTCAGGGAGCCTGAGTCTTGAAACGAGCGATTCTGCTGCTGCCGCTGGGGATCTTCCTGATCGTCGCGGTGTTCCTCTTCCGCGGCCTCTGGCTGGACCCCAGCGAGCTGCCCTCGGCGCTGATCGGCAAGCCGTTCCCGGCCTTCGACCTGCCCAGCGTGCAGGACCCGGCCCGGCGCCTGACCGAGGCCGACCTCAAGGGCAAGCCGGCGCTGGTCAACGTCTGGGGCACCTGGTGCCCGTCGTGCCGGGTCGAGCACCCGGAACTGACCCGACTGGCCGAGCAGGGCGTGGTGATCTACGGGATCAACTACAAGGACGACAACGCCGCCGCCATCAAGTGGCTGAACGAGCTGCACAATCCCTACCTGCTGAGCATCAGCGACGCCGACGGCACCCTGGGCCTGGACCTAGGCGTGTACGGTGCGCCGGAAACCTACCTGATCGACAAACAGGGCATCATCCGCCACAAGATCGTCGGGGTGGTCGACCAGAAAGTCTGGCGCGAGCAACTGGCGCCGCTGTACCAGCAACTGCTGGACGAGCCGGAGGCCCGATGAAGCGTTTCCTCGTCACCGCGCTGCTCGGTCTCGCCCTCTGCGGCGTGGCCCGGGCCGCCATCGACACCTACGAGTTCGCCAGCGACGCCGAGCGCGAACGCTTCCGCAACCTGACCCAGGAACTGCGCTGCCCGAAGTGCCAGAACCAGGACATCGCCGACTCCAACGCACCGATCGCCGCCGACCTGCGCAAGCAGATCTACGGCCAGTTGCAGCAGGGCAAGAGCGACGGCGAGATCGTCGACTACATGGTTGCCCGCTACGGTGATTTCGTTCGCTACAAGCCGCCGGTCAACGAGCGTACCTGGCTGCTCTGGTTCGGTCCGGGCGCCTTGCTGCTGTTCGGCGTGCTGGTGATCGGCGTGATCGTCCTGCGCCGCCGGCGCACCGCTGCCAAGGTGCAAACCACCCTGTCCGCCGAGGAGCAAGCGCGCCTCGCCAACCTGTTGAAGAACGACAAATGATCGATTTCTGGCTCGCTGCCGGCCTGCTGCTGCTGGCGGCCCTGGCATTCCTGCTGATTCCGCTGCTGCGTGGCCGTCGCGCCCAGGCCGAGGAAGACCGTACCGCCCTGAACGTCGCGCTTTATCAGGAGCGGATCGCCGAGCTGGCCGGCCAGCAGGCCGCCGGCACGCTGACCGCCGAGCAACTGGAGAATGGCCGCGCCGAGGCTGCCCGCGAACTGCTCGCCGACACCGAGGGCAGCGGCGAGGAGCGTAGCTCGCGCCTGGGCCGGGCGATCCCGCTGGTCGCGGCGCTGCTGGTGCCGTTGGTCGCGCTCGGCCTGTACCTGCATTGGGGCGCCAGCGACAAGGTCGAGCTGGCCCGCGAATTCGCCCAGGCACCGCACTCCATGGAAGAGATGACCGCGCGCCTGGAGCGCGCGGTACAGGCCCAGCCGGATTCCGCCCAGGGCTGGTACTTCCTCGGTCGCACCTACATGACCCAGGAACGCGGCGCCGATGCGGCGCGGGCCTTCGAACGCGCCGCCGAACTCAGCGGGCGGCAGCCGGAAGTGCTCGGCCAGTGGGCGCAGGCACTGTATTTCTCCGGTGGCAAGAAAATGACCGCGCAGATCAAGGCCCTGGCCGACGAGGCGCTGAAGGGCGACCCGGCCGAAGTGACCACCCTTGGCCTGCTCGGCATCGCCGCCTTCGAAGAGCAGCGCTACGCCGACGCCATCGGCTTCTGGGAGCGCCTGGTGTCGGTGTTGCCGAACGAGGACCCGGCGCGCTCGGCGATCCAGGGCGGCATCCAGCGTGCCCGCGAGCGCATGACCGAGGCCGGGCAGACCCCGCCGGCGCCGGCCGCGCCCGCTGCCGCCGGGGTGACCCTGACGGTGAAGGTGGATATCAGCGACGCGGTGAAGGGCCAGGTCAAGGCCGACGACAGCGTGTTCGTCTTCGCCCGCGCCGTCGGCGGCCCGCCGATGCCGTTGGCAGTGAAGCGCCTGACCGTCGCCGACCTGCCGGCCGAGGTCAGCCTGAGCGATGCCGACGCCATGATGCCGCAGCTCAAGCTCAGCGGATTCCCGCAGGTCGAGCTGGTCGCGCGGGTATCCCGCGCCGGCAACGCCATCTCCGGCGAATGGATCGGACGCGGCAAACCGTTGTCTACCGCCCAGTCGTCGGCGCAAGCGCTGACCATCGACGGCCCGGACCAGCCCCAGGCGGCCCGGCCATAACGACAACGGGTTGGCGGGAGGTGCGGCGGTGAAGGCGAAGTATCTGGGTCTGGCGATTCTCCTGGGCGGTCTCGGCGGGTGCGTGGTGCATCCGCCGCAGACCAGCGAACCGCCGGCCTCGCTGCCGCCGCAAAGCCAGCCGCAGCCCGGTCCGTCCAGCGCGCCCGGCGCCACCCCGCCGCGCATCACCCCGCAACCGCAGACTCCGGCGCAGCCCAGCCGCTCGCGTCCGCAGTTCGCCCCGCCGCCAGGCGGCAAGGGCGTCTGGGACGGCAGCCTGGGGGTCTATGTGATCCGCGGCGAGCGCGATCTCTACTACCGCCAGCGTACCTACTACCGCTGGGACGGCGGCTGGTTCTGGTCCACCAGCCCGCAGGGTCCCTGGACCGAGACCGACGCCCGCGGCATCCCGCCCGGTCTCAGCCGGCGCTACGCCAATCCATGACCCCTAGGGGTTCTCCGGGTCGTGCCCGAGCGACTGGATGAACAGCGAGAACAGTTCCGGTTGCGAGGAAATGTCCAGCTTGGCGTACAGGTGGCGCCGATGGACCTTGATCGTCTCCGGCGAGATCGCCAGGCGCTCGGCCATGGCCTTCGACGAGTAGCCGCGAAGGATCAGGCGAGCGATCTCCAGCTCGCGTTCCGATAGCACGCTGGCGCCGAAGTGGCTGAGGGCGTCGCGTATCTGCGTGGCCATCTCTTCCTGCGGTGCGGCCGGCAACAGGCGCTGGCTGCGCTGCTGCCAGTGCTGCTGCATCAGCGCCAGGACCCAGCTCGAGAGCAGCCCGAGCATCCCGCATTCCTCGTCGGCGAATATCCGCTGCATCCCCAGCGATAGCGACAGCGCGCCCCGGTCGGGTACCTGGAGGATGAACTGCACCTCGTCCTCCAGCACGTTGTCGTGGAAGTAGCTAAGGTAGTACTCGCTCTGCCGGAAATGGTCCGGGGCGATCTCCTCGAGGCGGTACAGGCCGCTGGCCAGGCCTTCCCGGCAAGCCTGGTAGAAGGGGTCGAGCAGGTACAGCCCGTTCAGGTAGGCGAGCATCGAGGCCGGCCCGGCGTGCGGTTCGGCGTCGTATTCCTCCAGGGCCACCGGCACGCCGTTGGCGGGGTAGAAGATCGCCAGGGCGTTGTCGAACGGCAGGTGCTGGCGCAGCAGCAGGATCAATTGCTTCCAGAAGCGGTTGCCGCCGATCTGTTCGATGGCGCGGCCCAGGCTGGCGTGCATGCCGATGTCCCGGAACAGGGTGTGCATCCGTATTCGCTCCACGGTGGGTTTTCGCAGGCTCCGGTTTGCGGCTTTTCCACCCGCCGCGTCAAGGGGCGTAACCCCAAAGGGTGATTGGCCCGCCGGTTCCGCGCTCCTAGAGTCGGCGCATAACCAGCGCCCCGGCAGGGGGCCGCCGCGAGTCTCCGTTACTGCCTCAACTTCAATAACAATCAGAGGACAACGACATGAGCTCTTCCCCCGCGCCCGAAAGTGCGCTGAAACCCACCCTAGGCGTGTTCGACGTGGTCGCCATCACCGTTTCCGCGGTCACTCCCGCCAGTTCCGTCTTCGTCATCGCCCCTTTCGCCATCCAGCAGGCCGGCACCGGCGCTTTCTGGGCCTTCGCCCTGGCCGGGGTGCTGGCGCTGATGTTCGCCTGGTGCTATGCCGAGCTGGGCAGGGCGCACAGCACTGCCGGCGGCGAGTATGTCTACGCCAAGCGCGTGTTCGGCGGCTTGGCCGGCTACGCCACCTTCCTCACGGTGCTGGCGATGCTGCTGTTCATCCCGCCGGTGCTCGCCACCGGCGCGGCGACCTACCTGAACGCCGCCCTCGGCACCCACTTCGATGCGCAGACCGTGGCCCTGGCGATCGTCGCCTTCAGCTACCTGCTGGGCATCCTCAACATTCGCGTCAACGCCTGGGTCACGGGCACCTGCCTGCTGCTGGAAGTGGCGGCGCTGCTGGTGATCGTCGGCCTCGGTTTCGGCCATGCGCAGCAGCCGGCGAGCGTCCTGCTGCAGCCGCAGGTAGTCGGCGACGGCGGGCTGCTGGCGATCGCACCCTGGGCATTGGTGATCGGAGCGGTCGGTACCGCGCTGTTCTCCTACAACGGTTTCGGCGGCGCGGTGCTGCTCGCCGAGGACATGAAGGACGGCGGCCACAGCGTGCATCGCGCGGTGCTCTGGTCGCTGGCGCTGGTGGTGCTGATCGAGATCGTCCCGCTCGCCGCGCTGCTGATCGGCGCGCCGTCGCTCCCGGCGATGCTCGCCAGCCCCGATCCGATCGGCTACCTGTTGAACAGCCATGGCAACGAGACGCTGTCGCGCCTGGTCAGCGCGGGAATCTTCCTCTCGGTGTTCAACGCCATCGTCGCCATCGTCATCCAGAGCGCCCGGGTGATCTTCAGCAGCGGTCGCGACGCGCTCTGGATGCCGGCGTTGAACCGTGCCTTCACCCGTATCCATCCGCGCTGGGAATCGCCCTGGCTGGCCACGCTGTTCCTCGCCATTCCCTCGGCGGCGCTGAGCTTCAGCTCCAACCTGGCCGAACTGACCTCGTTCACCGTGTTGCTGATCGTCATGGTCTACCTGATCGTCGCCCTCTGCGCGCTGTTCAGCCGGGTGCTGCGGCGCGACCGCGAGCATCCCTACCGGATGCCGCTGTGGCCGCTGCCGGCGCTGCTGGCGGTGAGCGGGGCGGGATACCTGCTGCTCAACCTGTTCCTGGCGGCCTCGGCCAGGGACGTGATGATCATTGTCGGACTGCTGGCGGTGTCGGTGATTCTCTACTGCACCTACGGCAAGCTCAGTCCGGCGTTCCAGAAGCTTTGAAACAGGAGTCCGCATGCGCGCTCGACAACTTGGCATCACCCTCGGCCTGGGCACTCCCGGCCCGTTCAACGCGATCACCGACGTTCCCGGCGTGCGCGTCGGCCACAGCACCCTGAACCAGCGGATCGACGGCAGGCAGGTTCGCACCGGCGTCACCCTGGTCCAGCCGCGCGCCGGTGCGGCGCGCCTGCAACCCTGCTTCGCCGGCTGCCACGTGCTCAACGGCAACGGCGACGCCACGGGCCTGGAGTGGATCCGCGAAGCCGGCCTGCTGACCACCCCGATCGCCATCACCAATACCCACAGCGTCGGCGCGGTGCGCGACGCGCTGATCGCCGAGGAGCGCGCCGAACTCGGCGACAGCGGGCTGTACTGGTGCATGCCTGTGGTGATGGAGACCTTCGACGGCCTGCTCAACGATATCTGGGGCCAGCATGTCGGCGCCCGCCAGGTCGGCGAGGCGCTGGCCTGCGCCGAGTCCGGACCGGTCCGCGAAGGTTCGGTGGGCGGCGGTACCGGGATGATCTGCCACGAGTTCAAGGGTGGCATCGGCAGCGCATCGCGGCGGCTGCCGGCGGAGCAGGGCGGCTGGACGGTGGGCGCGCTGGTCCAGGCCAACCATGGCCAGCGTCGCGAGCTGCGGGTCGATGGCTATCCGGTCGGCCGCCGGCTGGGCGACATCCCCTCGCCGTTCAGCGAGGAAGGCACCCCGGGTATGGGCTCCATCGTGGTGATCCTGGCCACCGACGCGCCGCTGTTGCCGCACCAGTGCCAGCGCCTGGCGCAGCGCGCCTCGATCGGCATCGCTCGCACCGGCGGCGGTACCGAGGACTCCAGTGGCGACGTGTTCCTCGCCTTCGCCACCGGCAACCAGGACCTGCCGCCAGCCGACTATGCGCGCAAGGACCTGCCGCAGAGCACGCCGCTGCGGATGCTCAACAACGACCACATCTCGCCGTTGTTCGCCGCGGCGGCGGAGGCGGTGGAAGAAGCCATCGTCAACGTGCTGCTGGCCGGCGAGGACATGCGCACCGAGGACGGCCGGCTGGTGCCCGCGCTGAAGGGGGAGACGCTCCTGGCGGCGCTGCGCGAGACCGGCTGGCCGGGACGCTGAAAGCGGCTCAGCGCCAGCCGCGGGTGCGCGCCACCGCTTCGCTGAAACGCACCTGCCAGCGCCGGGCGGTGCCGGCGTCGACCCGCGGCTGGAACTCCGTGCGGGTGTTGCGCGGCTCCGCCAGCTCGTAGCCGAGGCCACGCGCGGCAAGGGCGGCGCAACCGAAGGCGGTGAGTTCGTCGAAGCGCTGGGTGACGATGCGCCGTTGCAGGCTGTCGGCGAGGAACTGGGCGAAGTAGGGGCTGCGCGCCAGGCCGCCGTCGATGGACAGGCGGTCGGTGACCTTCAGGTAGCCGTCCATCGCCTGGATCACCTCGGCGCTGCGCAGCACCACGCCTTCGAGCAGGGCCTGGCAGAGGTCCTCGCGGCGGGTGCCGGCGTCCATTCCCAGCCACATCGCGCCGGCGCTGCGGTCCCAGTGCGGGCATGCGAGTCCCGACAAGGCCGGGACGAAGGCCAGCCCGCGGTCGATGGCCGGCGGCCGGTCGAAGCCGGCCAGTTCCGAGAAGTCGCTGAACAGGCCAAGACGCCCGGCCCACTCGACTGCGGCGCTGGCATCGTAGACCCCGCCGTCCATGGCGTACACCGGCTTGCCATCGATCTGCCAGGCGATGGTGGCGAGCAGGCCTGTCTCCGGCGAGCGGATGATCCGCTCGCCGCTAAGGGTCAGGGCGAAGGCGCCGGTGCCGAAGGTGATCTTCGCATCACCGGGCTGGCGGCAGCCGTGACCGTAGAGCGAGGCCTGCTGGTCAACCACCGAGGCCGTCAGCGGAGTGTTGCCGATCACCCCGAAATGGCCGACGGTATCGCGGATTTCCGGCAGGCACTCGATCGGCACGCCGAACAGGGCGCACAGTTCGGGGTCCCAGCGGCCCTCGGCGAGGTTCATCAATGCGGTGCGCGAGGCGGTGGTGACGTCGGTGGCGAAGGTTCCGCACAAGCGGTCGAGAAACCAGGCGTCGCTGGTTCCCAGGCGCAGGCGGCCGGCCTCGAGAGCCCGGCGAGCGGCAGGAAGGTGCTCGACGATCCAGCCCAGCTTGCTGGCCGAGAAATAGGCATCGAGCGGCAGGCCGCTGCGTTCCAGGACCAGCGCCTCGGCGCCGCTGGCGCGTAGACGCTCGATGTGCGGGGTGGTGCGGTTGTCCTGCCAGACGATCAGCGGCGACAACGGCTCGCCGCTGCGGGCGTCCCAAGCCATGCAGCTTTCGCCCTGGTTGGCGAGGCCGATGGCGTCGACCCGGCCGCTGGCCTCCAGGCAGCGTTGCAGGTTGGCCAGCAGTTCCAGCGGATCGTGCTCGACCCAGCCGGACTGCGGATGGTGTTGCTGGTGACGCAGCGCCAACTGAATATCGGCGCTGCCGTCCTGGCTGGCGACCAGCACGCGGGTACTGGTGGTTCCCTGGTCGAGGGCGGCGATTCGCATGGTCGGTTCTCTTCGCGGGTTCAGTGGCCGGAGGTGAGGAAGGCGACTTCCAGGCGCCGGGTGTCCGGCGGTAGGCGCAGGGCGGCCAGCGGCACCAGCAGGCGGCGCTCCGGCAGGCAGGACAGGGTGCGTTCCCACACCGGGCGACCATCGGCCAGTATCCGCAGGCGTCCGCTGGCGGCCTCGCTTACGCGTAGCTGTAGATGCGCCAGGCCGGGTGTCGGATCGTCCAGCAGCCGCTGCGGCACGCACAGCTTGAGCGGACCGCTGCAATCGATGGCGATACCGGGCGCGGCGACCGGCAGTTCGGCCCGCAGGTCGGCGGCCAGCAGGCCGGCGATCCTTCGTCCCTCGCGGAACGACCAGCCGGCGGTCTCGATCGGCCGGAGCAGGTTGCCGGCGGCGAAATAGGCGGGGTCGGAGCAGCGGCCGAACTGATCGATGCGCGGGCCGCCGCTGGCCGGGTCCAGTTCCAGGTGGCTGAGGCGGACCAGGCTCGATTCGGGAACGAAGCGTCCGCTGAGGAGGATGCCGTCGCAGGCGATCCGTTCGACCCGCCCGTCGCCCAGGCGTACCCGCGCCGCCTCGACCCGGCCGCGGCCTTCGATCTCCAGCAGCTCGCTGGAGAAGTGCATCGGTACTCCGCACAGCCTGGGAAACAACGATAGCGGCCAACGCGCAGTGGCCCGTGCGTTGCGTTCGAGCATGGCCACCGGGCGGATGCCGGCACGCCGGCAGCTCATCACGGCGGACAGGCTGACCAACTCGGTGCCGACGATCAGCGGCCGTTCGAACGGCTTCAGGCCTTGCAGATAGAGATAGGCTTGCAGCGCGCCGGTATTGATCACGCCCAGTGGCCGGTCGCCGCCCAACAGGCGCGCCGAGCGCGGCGTCTCGCGTGCGCCGGTGGCCAGCAGCACGCGTGTCGCGCGCAGACTGCGCGGGCCTTCGGGGGTGGCCAGTTGCAGCAGACCGGCGGCGGCGAGAGCGACCACGCTATGGCGCAGGCGGATATCCACCCCGGCCCGTTCAGCCTGTTCGACGTTACGCAGCGCGTAGGCCGGGCCGGTCAACAGGCGGCCGTGCTCGCGCAGGCCGAACGGCGGATGCGCGCAATGCCGGGGTATACCGCCGGCCTCGCCGTCGCGCTCCAGCACGCAGACCCGGGCGACGCCCTGGCGGCGTAGTTCGATGGCGGCCGCCAATCCGGCGGGACCGCTGCCGACGATGGCGACGTCGACCTGTTCAGTGATGCTCATGGCAACTCCCGGTGGCGAGGGGCTGGGCGAGGCGGCCGGCGCTCAGCTCGGCGACCCGCGCGTTGCAGTAGAAACCCTGGCAGCGTCCCATGCAGGCGCGGGTGCGACGCTTCAGGCCGCCGAAGTCGCCGGCTGGCAGCGGGCCTTCCAGGGCGGTGAGGATTTCCCGGCGGGTGACCATCTCGCAGTGGCAGACGATCTCGTCGTAGCCGGGACGCTGCCAGTCGCGCGGCAGGTGTTCGGCGAGGTTCGGTACCTGCGGCCAGAGCGGCTCGCGAACCGCTTCGTGGAAGCGCCCACCCTGGTAGAGACGATAGACGTGGCGTGCGATGCCCAGCGCCGCGGTGAGACCGGTGGAACGGATGCCGCCGACACTGATCCAGTTGCGTCCGTCGACCTGGCAGATGCGGTATTCCTTCTTTTCGCTGGCCGGCCGCAACCCGGCGTAGGTGGCGGTGACCGGCATGCCGCGCAGGCCGGGGATCCGCTCGACGGCGGCGTCGATCAGTCGCTGCAGGGTGTCGCTGTCGACCCGTGCCTGTTCGCGGTCGTCCTGTTCCTCGGCGGTGGGGCCGGCAAGCAGGTTGCCGAAGACAGTACGGGTGAATACCACGCCTTTGGTCCGCTCGTTGGGTACCGGCAGCAGGATGTGCCGCAGCAGCGCCGCGGCGGCCTTGTCGAAGACCACGAACTGGCCCTTGCGCGGATGGATGGCGAAGCTCGCCGCGCCGAGCAGGCGCTGTTCCAGTTGGTCACCGAAGAGTCCGGCGCAGTTGATTACCTGGCGCGCGCGCAGATCGCCGCGGCGGGTATGCAACAGCCATTCGCCGCCGTCGAAGGCGCCGTCCAGCACCTCGACGTTGAAACAGGCCTCGGCGCCATGGGCCTGCGCCTGTTGCAGATAGGCGAGCGGCGCGGACCAGGGGTCGATCAGATGCTCACCGGGGACCCGCACCGCACCGAGCACATTGCCGGCCAACTGCGGCTCCAGCGCCAGGACCTCGTCGCGACCGATCTGGCGGACGTCATCGACACCGTTGCCGTGGGCCTGCTCGACGATGGCCGGCAGGCGCGCCAGATCCTCGTCGCTCCATGCCGCCACCAGGGCGCCGGTTTCCAGCAGCGGCAGGTTGAGGCGCGCATGGATGTCGCGGTATTCGCGATAGCCCTCCTGCATGCAGGCCAGTTCGATGCTGCCGGGCGGCGCGTCGAAACCGGTATGGAGGATCGCGCTGTTGCCCTTGCTGGCACCGGAGAGGATGTCGGTGCTTTTTTCCAGCAGGACCACCCGCGCACCTTCCAGGGCGAAGCGGCGGGCCATGGCGCAACCCACCACGCCAGCGCCGATCACTGCAACGTCGAAGATCGCGGTCTTTGTCGCAAGCGGCTCAGTCATCGTTTCTGCCTGTTTCTTTTGGTATCAGTTTGCTTTTTGACCGTAACACTGATTTTTCACACAGAATTTTATGTGAAATTTGTTGTTTTAATGTGGCAACTGAAAGAGAAACAGTCAATCGATTAATCGACGGGCAGCCACCGGCACAGCCCCGGCCTGTCTCCGGGGCTGCCCGCGAGGGGAGTCAGGCCTGCGGGGTGCGCAGGGGGGCTTCGTGGACTTCCACCCGCGCCTGTTGCAGGGCTTCCCAGAGTTCCCCGGTAGGCTTGCGGTCGACCACCAGGCGGTTGATCCGGCTCAGCGGGAAGACCTGGAACAGGGCGCGCCGGCCGAGCTTCGAGGAGTCGGCGATAACCGTCAGTTGGCGGGCCTGGGCGATCATGGCACGGGCGATCTCGGCTTCCTCGATGGAAAAATCCATGGCGCCATCGCCGTTCAGCGCGCCGATGGTGATCACCGCATGCTCGGCGTTGAACCGGGCGATCTGCTCGATGGCCAGGGCGCCGACGTTCTGTTCGGACTCCGGGCGGTACTCGCCGCCGATCATGAATGCACGGTTGCCGGAGGCGCCGACGCTGCCGGCGATCAACAGCGAGTTGGTGATCACCGTCAGATGGCTCTGGCGCGCCAGTTCGCGGGCGAACAGCAGGGTGGTGGTGCCGGTGTCGATGAAGATGCTGTCACCGGGCCCGAACAGGCCGGCGGCGTAGCGGGCGACTGCGCGTTTTTCCTGGGCGTGCTCGTTCATTCGGGTCTGGAAGGCGTTCTCGTGCTCGCCGCTGGGCGGCAGGGCGGCCCCTCCGTGGAATTTGCTGACCAGGCCTTGTTCGGCCAGCGCGGCGAGGTCGCGGCGAATGGTTTCCTGGGAGGTGGAAAGGGTCCGCGCCAGTTCGTCCACCGAGATCCGCTCGCGCTGGCGCAGCAATTCGAGAATGTGGCGGCGGCGTTCCTCGGGGCGCATCGTGTTCTCCCATGGGCCGCATCCTGGTGCGGCGATTGTTACCGTGAATCGCCCGGTAGCGCCTGGCGGCGCTGGGCGGAAGGGGGCGGGGCGAGGCTTTGCGCAGGCCCGGCGGAAAATCCCACAGGTCCGTAAGGCAGGTACGCTCTTGGATTGGCCGCCTACTTGACCGTATGGGTGACCAATTTAGGTAAAACGAACCTTCAAATCAACACGAAAACCAAATTGTGGCACGCGAAATGCGAGTGTTCGCTTCGGCGGAGCGACCGGCGTGGCCGGCCTCCCGACCAGACAACCAGAAGAACGCATCCCGCTACGGGAGCCTGCCGAGGGGAGAACGACGCAGATGGCCGAGTTCGGAAACTATGTGATTTACCTGATCATGCTGGGTGCGGTACTTGGCGCGCTGGCTTCCATCCTGCGCCCGGAAAGCGGTCTGGGCCGCGAGTTCGTCAACGGCATCCACGCCATCGGTCCGGTGTTCCTCGCCCAGGCCGGCATCATGGTAGCCATTCCCTATCTGTCGAAGGCGATTTCCCATGCCCTCGGCCCGTTCTTCCAGACCCTCGGTTCCGACGTATCCATCGCCGCGCTGTCGATCATCGCGGTGGACATGGGCGGCTACCAGTTGGCCGATGCCCTGACCGCCAACCGCGACATGTGGATTACCGCCATGCTGGTGGGCTACACCTCCGGCGCGACCATCGTCTACCTGATCCCGGTCGGCCTGACCATGCTCGAGCGCAAGGACCACAAGTACCTGGCGCTGGGGGCGATGGCCGGGTTGATCAGCATTCCGTTCGCGGTGCTGGCGGCGTTGCTGCTGATTACCCTCAACCACATCCCGGTGCGCGAACTGGTATCGACCGGTTCGCCGGCCCTGCACTACCTGTCGCTGGACTTCCTCGGCATGCTTCGGCTGCTGGCGCCACTGTTCGTCTTCTGCTTCCTGCTGGCCGCCGGCCTGAAGTACCGGGCGACGGCGATGGTCACCGGGTTCCTGGTATTCGGCAAGGTGATGGACGCGTTCATCAAGATGGCCCTGGCGCTTTCCATCGTCCAGCACTTCACCGGAGTCTTCACCAAGGTCTTCGGCGGCTGGGGCTTCGACCCGATGTTCGCCGACGAGAAAGAGTTGTTCCGCGCCATCGAGATCGCTGGCTACATCGGCATCATGCTGGCCGGGACCTTCCCCATCTGCTACCTGTTCCAGCGCTACTGCAAGCGCCCGATGGCGGTCCTCGGCCGTTACCTGGGGCTGTCCCAGCCGGGCGCCACCGCCTTTGTCATGGTGCTGGCGAACATCATCGCCACCTACCACCTGTTCAAATACATGAATGCTCGCGACAAGGTGCTTTGCGTGGCCCTGGGCGTCTGCGCCCAGGCCACCATCGGCGATCACCTGGCATTCACCGCCAACTTCCAGCCGACGCTGATCCTGCCGATCCTGCTCGGCAAATTGTTTGGCGGCCTGCTGGCGGTATTCATCGCCATCCGCATCTCGGTGCCCGCCGCCGAGCGCTATGCCCGGCAGGAGCAGGAGCATGACGAGGCGGAAAAAAGCGCCCTGCACGCAGCCTGAAACATCCCCCGACGAGCGCCGGCGAGCCATCGCGGCGTCGCTTTCCGCAACGAGGTAACCATGCGCAAGATATTCCTAGCCTGTCCCTACAGCCATGCCGACGCCGAGGTGGTCGAGCAGCGCTTCCGTGCCTGCAACGAGGTCGCGGCGACCATCGTCCGCGCCGGCCACGTGGTATTCAGCCAGGTTTCCATGTCCCACCCGATCAACCTGTGCCTGGCCGATCTCGACCGCGCGGCGATCGGCAGGTTGTGGGCGCCGGTGGACGCCTTCTACATGGATCACCTGGAAGAGCTGATCGTCCTCGACCTGCCGGGCTGGCGAGACAGCGCCGGCATCCGCCGCGAGATGGAGTTCTTCGAGGCCGGCGGACAGCGGGTGAGCCTCTGGTCCGAGGTGGAGCACGAGTTTCGCTGAGGCGGCAGTGGCTGAACTGCAAGCCGAATGAAAAAGCCGGAAGCGCGAGCGCTTCCGGCTTTTTCGTCGAGCGGCGAGGGATCAGTTGGGGCTGTAGATCTGGTCGAATACGCCGCCGTCGATGAAGTGGGTCTTCTGCACGCTGCGCCAGTCGCCGAAGGTCTTCTCCACCGAGAAGAAGTCGACTTTCGGGAAGCGGTCGGCGAACTTGGCGAGGATCTCCGGGTTGCGCGGGCGCAGGTAGTTGTTGGCGGCGATGGTCTGGCCCTCGTCCGACCACAGGTACTTCAGGTAGGCCTCGGCCTGGGCGCGGCTGCCTTTCTTCTCGACCACCTTGTCGACCACCGCCACCGGAGGCTCGGCCTCGGCGGACACGCTCGGGTAGACCACCTCGAAGCCGCCTCGGCCGAATTCGCGGGCGATCATCTCGGCTTCGTTCTCGAAGGTCACCAGTACGTCGCCGATCTGGTTCTGCATGAAGGTAGTGGTGGCGGCGCGGCCGCCGGTGTCGAGCACCGGTACCTGCTTGAACAGTTTGCCGACGAACTCCTTGGCCTTGTTCTCGTCACCGCCGTTCTTCAGCACGTAGCCCCAGGCGGAGAGATAGGTATAGCGGCCGTTGCCGGAGGTCTTGGGGTTCGGCACCACTACCTGGACGCCGTCCTTGAGCAGGTCCGGCCAGTCCTTCAGGGCCTTGGGGTTGCCCTTGCGAACGATGAACACGGTGGCCGAGGTGAACGGCGCGCTGTTGTTCGGCAGGCGGGTCGCCCAGTCCTTCGGCACCAGGCCGCCGTTGTCGGCGAGGGCGTCGATGTCGGTGGCCTGGTTCATGGTGATGACGTCGGCGGGCAGACCGTCGATCACCGAGCGCGCCTGCTTGCTGGAACCGCCATGGGACATCTGGATGGTGATGTTCTCGCCTTTCTCCGCTTTCCAGTATTTCTGGAAGGCCGGGTTGTATTCCTTGTAGAAGTCGCGCATCACGTCGTAGGAGACGTTGAGCAGGGGCTGGGCGGCGTGAGCGGCGCCGCCGAGCGCCAGGCCGGCGGCCAGCAGGGAGGCGCTGAACAGTCGTTTCACAGGGCAGTTCCTTTGGGCATGTTGTAGTGGCTCGACTATAACGTCGGGTTATATGCAGGGTAAATATCAAAAACTGCTTTGCTTATTACCCGCTCGAGCCTATGCCGCGGCCGGCGCTTTGGCCAGCGCTAGTCGAGGCCGCTGACCGCCAGGTCCTTGGGATACTCCACGCTGAACTTCAGGGCGGCGCTGCGTTTCTCGCCGGGTTGCAGGGTCCAGTCCCACTTCAGCTTGCCGTCGTCCTCGCGCTTGATTTCCTGCGCCTTGGGTTCCAGCAAGGTGACCTGGATCTGCTCGTTGCGCGAGACCGGCAACTGGTCCTCGAACTGCACGCGTTCGGCGTTCTTGTGGTTGTTGCGCACGTCGATGCGGAATTCGTAGTTGACCCGCGTGCGGTTGCCGATCAGGCCGCTGCTGTCGGTGTAGCGCTTGACCAGCTTGCGTTCGATGCCGATGCCCTCGTCGGCGCCCAGTGCCAGTTCGAAGCTTTCCCCGGGCATCACCCCGCGCAGATGGCCGCTGGCGACGAAGCTGTTGCCGAGAAAGGTATTCAGGGTGCCGGGGAGCAGCGGGTAGTCGCTGTCGTTGCGGGTTTCCGCCTCCAGGTAGGCGGTTTCGCGCAGGGCCGGGGCCGCCAGGTAGCGCAGCTTGGCCGGCATTTCCAGGCGGGCGATGGTGACCTTCTGCGCGCTGCCGTCGCTGTTCAGGGTCGCCGGCACGGGGATGTGGAAAGAGGCGCTGGCGGCTCCGCTGCTGACCTCCGCGGTGGCGAGCCGCGCCTCGGCCAGCTTCGGCGCCGAGGCCGGCATGGCCATCTTCGCCGAGGTCCTGGCGATGGGCGCGGCTTGCGGCATGGGCGCCGGAGCGTCCTGCATGGCCATCTCGGCACCGTAGTAGGCGTTGGGCGCGTCGATGTCGACGATCCAGGGATTCAGCCGCGGTACGTTGCCGCCCAGGGCCGGACGGGCGGTGGAGAGGGTCAGGTCGATGTCGGTCCAGTCTTCGCCGCTGCTCTGCCGGACCAGGCCCTGGTAGGTCAGTTCGATGGTCTTCGCGCCGTCGCGCAGGCGCGCGTCGTAGGTCGGCTGCCAGGAGGCGTCGCGCAGGGTGTAGTCGAGCTTCACCTCGACCTGTGCCGGTTGCTCCAGGGCGACCCGCAGGACCGCGCGCTTGAAGCGCTTGCCGTCGCCGTTGAGGGTGCCGCGCTGCTCCTGCAACTGCTGCTTGCGCTGTTCCAGTTCGGCGGCGCGGTCGTCCAGCTGGCGCTGCTCGGCGAGCAGGCGTTCGAGGTTGCCTTCGGTCAGTTGCAGCAGGCTCTTCAGCTCGTCGATGCCGGGCATGGGGCGATCCTTGCCGGGCTGGGTGCTGCCGCTCTGGATGTCGGCGAGGAACTTCTTCTGCGCTTCGAGCACGCTGCCGCGGTCATGGATTTCCCGCAGTTGCCGGTCTATCTCGCGCAGTTGCTGGTCGAGTTGCTGCACACGGTTGTCGTCCGGGCGCTCGACCCGTTGCGCGGCGCTGCTGACGTCGAGCAGGGTGGCGGCGGCGCTGGCGCCGAGGGACGCGCGCAGGCTGGCGTCGTCGAGCTGGAAGGGCAGTTGCTCCAGGGCGATCTCATGCTGGCCCTTGGGCAATTGCAGGCGGGCGGTGCGGGTGACCACGGCACGGTCGGCGTAGACGGTGACCGCGCTGATGCGGCTGTCGACCGCTTGTGGCGCGGCCAGCAACGGAGCGCTGGCGAACAGGCCGGCGAACAGGAGCGGAGAGGCGGCGAGTCGATTCACGATATCTCTTCCTTGGGCGGATGGAGGGGCGAGGAACCCGTGCGTGCGGTTCCTTCCTGCTGCCTGAGACGCAAGCACGGCGAAAGACGGGTTAAGCGGCGCGAAGAAATTTTCCCGTGCGGCTCAGGCCGGCTGTTCCAGGCGCTCCAGGGCACCGCGCAGGTTGGCGCGGGCGGCGGCCTCCCAGCGCTGCCGCAGCGGTTCGCAGTGGTACAGCGCCGGTTGCTCCAGCAACTGGCGCAGCAACTTGCCGCGCCCGGCGCGGAACAGCGGTTCCGGCACCCAGGCGTATTCGGCGCGGACGTCCGCCTCGTAGCGTGCGTAGACCGGCGCCGGCGCGGCGAGGATGGCGAGGTCGAGATCCACCACCAGGGCTGCGTCGGCGTCTCCCGGCGGCGCCTGGTGACAAGTGGCCATGATCAGTTCGCGCAGGGCCGGCCGCAGCGCCGCCAGCCCGGCCTGGTCGAGCCAGCGCTCGGTGCTGGCGGCGCTGGCGGCCTCGTTGTCCTGGCGCTGGGTGTCGTAGACCAGGTCGTGGGTCCACAACGCCAGCTCCACCAGGTCCGGCCGCCGCGCCAGTTGGCGCCAGCGGTCGAAGTGCTCCAGGCAGGCGAGGATGTGGCGATCGCTGTGGTAGTGCCGGTCGGCCCCGCCATAGGCCGCCAGCAGCGCGTCGAAGGCATCCGCCGGCGGGTTGCCGCCGAGTCGCTGCCAGAGGGCGTCCCAGCGCTGCCGGTCAAGACTTCCCATGGCTGCCTTCCTCGCGAGGGAACAACGGGTTGCCGCAGCGGCAGCAGAATGCCGCCTGCACTTCGTGGGTCGCCTTGCGGCACACCGGGCAATCCCGCTGCAACAGGTTGGCCGGGTCCTGGCGCATCGCGGTGGCGAGTTCGGCGGTGAAGATCCCGGTGGGCACCGCGATGATCGAGTAGCCGGTGAGCATCACCAGGCTGGCGATGGCCTGGCCGAGCGGGGTCTTCGGGGTGATGTCGCCGAAGCCGACCGTGGTGAGGGTGACGATCGCCCAGTAGATGCCGCGGGGGATGCTGGTGAAACCGTGCTCCGGGCCTTCGACCACGTACATCAGCGCGCCGAACACGGTGACCAGGGTCATCACGGTGAGGAAGAACACGATGATCTTCTGCTTGCTGCCGCGCAGGGCGGTGAGCAGGAAATTGGCCTGGCTCAGGTACTGGCGCAGCATGCGTATCACCCGGACGATCAGCAGGTACTGGGCGTCGGGGTAGAGCAGGGCGAGGAAGCCGGGGAGGATCGCCAGCAGGTCGACCAGGCCGTAGAAGCTGAAGGCATAGCGCAGCGGCTTGGGCGAGCAGTACAGGCGCAGCAGGTATTCCACCAGGAAGATGCCGGTGAAGCCCCATTCGATGTAGGCCAGCAGGTCGCCGTAGTCCTGGTGGATCTCGTCGATGCTGTCGATCATCACTACCAGCAGGCTGGCCAGGATCACCAGCAGCAGCGCGCTGTCGAAGCGCCGGCCGTCGCGGGTGTCGGTCTGGAAGATGACGATGTAGAGGCGTTCGCGCCAGCTGTCGGGTGCGCTCATCGTGGCTCCTGATGATGGATGCGGCACCTTACCAGACTAGCCCGCCGGCGCCAGCGTTCCCTGCTCAGGAGCGCCGCCGGCCGAGGCGCGCGCCGAGGCTGCCGGCCAGGCGCAGGTAAAGGCGCTCGCCGCCAATGCAGAGCAGGCAGGCGAGGATGAACGGTGCGGTCAGCGCCGGCAGGCCGAGCAGGCCGAACAGCGGTTGCAGTGCCACCGCCAGGCCCATGCCGAGCAGTGGCGGCCAGGCGCTGCGGTAGCGCAAGGCCAGGGCCAGCCCGGCAAGGGCGGTGTTCAGGCCGTAGAGCCCGGCGAGCGCGCTCGCCCAGTCGTAGCCCAGCAGCCAGGCCAGCGGCAGGCTGGCCGCGGCGCCGGCGAGGGCCCAGGCGGCCGAGGGACGCGAGACCAGCAGCAGGCCGAGCCAGACCAGCAGCCCTGCCAGCGGTTCACCGAGGAAGATGATCTCGCCGATCCCCAGCGTTAGCGCCGCCAGCTCCGCCGTGCCGCTCCAGGCGCAGCTGAAGCAGCCGCCATGGGCCGCCGGGGCCAGGCCTAGCCAGGCGCCGAGGGGCACCAGCCACCAGCTGTTGAGGACGAAGCCCAGGGTATAGGGCGGTAGCCAGCGGCGTCGGCGCAGCCCATGCAGGAACAGGCGCTGCAACGCCACGCTGGCCAGGCAGCCGAGCGCTACCAGCGACACCAGCCCCGGCGACCAGGCGAAGCGGAATGCCAGCAGCATGCCGATCAGCACGGCGTTGTAGCCGTACAGCCCGGCCTCGATGTCGCTGTCGGCGCAGTGCAACAGGCGCGCCAGCAACGGGCCGAGGGCGCCGCCAAGGAGGGCGCCGGCGAGCAGCGGCGGCGCGCCGACGGCGATCGCCAGCAGGCAGGCCAGGCCCAGGCGTGGGTCGCCCTGGAGGAACACCTGGCTGATGCCGCGCAGGAGGATTCGGGATGCATTGAGGAGAGATTGCAGGGGCATGGCGGTCAGTGCGGCAAGGGCCGCTCGGCAGGCACGGAGATGCCAGGCCTGCGCGAGGGGCGGGGGTGGTCATTGTAGAGTCTGGCGCGGAGGCGACGCACCCCGGACGAGAAGGCCAGGCGAGGGTCATGCATGCAGGGCGTTCCAAGAAGAAAAAAAGACCTCCGGCAGGAGTTGAACCGGAGGCCTTGAATGTCCATGGCCTGCATGGGAGTGCGCGAGGGAGGCCATGGTCCGACAAGAAGGTCTTTCCCGGATGGATGGAGACGCGGCCCCGTATTTCCGGCCCCATCCATCCGAGAGAGACAAGGGTGGCCCGACCCGCATGCCCGGGGGGACGGCGCGAGCCGGACCGAACTCGTTGCTTCAGAGATCTCCCAGCGGCGGCGCCACGGTCTCGATGCGCAGCATGTTGGTCGAGCCGGGGCGACCGAACGGCACGCCGGCGGTGACCACCACGGTGTCGCCGCGGCGCGCCATGCGCTGGGCCAGGGCGATGTCGAGGGCGGTCGAGCAGATCTCGTCGACGTGCGCCAGTTGCTCGTTGACCACCGAATACACGCCCCAGGCCACGGTCAGTCGCCGCGCGGTACGCAGGTTCGGGGTCAGGCTGAGGATCGGCGCCTTGGGCCGCTCGCGGGCGGCGCGCAGGGTCGAGTTGCCCGACTCGGTGTAGTTCACCAGCACCGCCACCGGGAGGATCCGGCTGACCCGGCGGATCGCGCAGCTGATCGCATCGGAGACGGTAGCGTCGGGCTGCGGACGGTTGACCTCGAGCTGGACGTGGTAGTCCGGCTCGGCCTCCACCTGGCGGACGATCTTCGCCATCATCTCTACCGCCTCGCGAGGGTATTGTCCGGAAGCGGTTTCCGCCGAGAGCATCACCGCGTCGGCGCCGGCGCCCACCGCGGTGGCTACGTCGGTCACCTCGGCGCGGGTCGGGGCGGGGGAGAAGCGCATCGACTCGAGCATCTGGGTGGCCACCACCACCGGCTTGCCGAGCTGGCGGCAGACCTGGACGATGCGTTTCTGGATGCCCGGCACGCTCTCCGCCGGCACCTCTACGCCGAGGTCGCCGCGCGCCACCATGATCGCGTCGGCGCGCTCGGCGATCGCCTCGATGGCGCTCACCGCGCTGGGCTTCTCGATCTTGGCCATGAGGAAGGCCTTGTCGCCGATCAGCCCACGGGCCTCGTCGATGTCCTCCGGGCGTTGCACGAAGGACAGCGCCACCCAGTCGACCCCCAGTTCCAGGCCGAAGGCCAGGTCGCGGCGGTCCTTGTCGGTCAGCGGGCTGAGTTGCAGCACCGCTTCCGGCACGTTGACGCCCTTGCGATCGGACAGCTCGCCACCCACCGCCACGCGGGTCTCGATGGCGTCGCTGTGGCCGTTGACCACTTCCAGGCGGATCTTGCCGTCGTCCAGTAGCAGGCTCATGCCCGGTTCCAGGGCATGGATGATCTCCGGATGCGGCAGGTTGACCCGCCGCTCGTCGCCGGGGGCGTCGCTGAGGTCGAGGGTGAAGGTCTGCCCACGCTGCAATTGCACGGCACCGGCGGCGAAGCGGCCGACCCGCAGCTTCGGACCCTGCAGGTCCATGAGCACGCCGATCGGGTAGTTCAGCTCCGCTTCCACCTCGCGCACCCAGGCGAAGCGCTGCGCGTGATCGGCGTAGTCGCCGTGGCTGAAGTTCAGGCGGAACAGGTTGGCGCCGGCCTCCACCAGGGCACGGATATCGTCTCGGCTGCGGGTGGCCGGGCCGAGGGTGGCGAGGATCTTGGCTTTCTTGTCGGCTGTCATGTCAGGACTCGAGGATGAGAATGGCGCGGAAGTCGTTCACGTTGGTGCGGGTCGGTCCGGTCACCAGCAGGTCGCCGAGGGCCTGGAAATAGCCGTAGCCGTTGTTGTCGTCGAGCTCGTCGCGGAACTTCAGCCCGGCCTTTTCGCCGCGCGCATGGGAGCAGGGCGTCATCAGCGCGCCGGCGTTGTCTTCCGAGCCGTCGATGCCGTCGGTGTCGCCGGCCAGGGCCCAGATGTTCGGTTCGCCCTTTAGCTCGGCGGTGAGGCTGAGGAGGAACTCGGCGTTGCGTCCGCCGCGACCGTTGCCGCGCACGGTGACGGTGGTCTCGCCGCCGGAGAGGATCACGCAGGGCGCCGCCAGCGGCTGGCCGTGCTTGCGGATCTGCCGGGCGATGCCGGCGTGGACCTTGGCGACTTCCCGCGCTTCGCCCTCCAGGTCGCCGAGGATCAGCGTCGAGAAGCCGGCCGCGCGGCACTTCACCGCTGCTGCGTCGAGGGCGTTCTGTGGCGTGGCGATCAACTGGAAGTGGCTGCGCGCCAGGTAGGGGTCGTCGGGCTTGACGGTTTCCGAACGTGGGTCGGCGAGCCAGTCGAGGACGTTCTGCGGCACGTCGATGGCGTAGCGCCTGAGGATCGCCAGGGCGTCGGCGGAGGTGGTCGGGTCGCCGACGCTGGGGCCGGAGGCGATCACCGTGGCCTCGTCGCCGGGAACGTCGGAAATCGCGTAGGTATAGACGCTGGCCGGCCAGCAGGCCTTGGCCAGGCGACCGCCCTTGATCGCCGAGAGGTGCTTGCGCACGCAGTTCATCTCGCCGATGGCGGCGCCGGACTTGAGCAGCGCCTTGTTTACCGCCTGCTTGTCCGCCAGGCCGATGCCTTCGGCAGGCAGCGAAAGCAGTGCGGAGCCGCCGCCGGAGAGAAGGAAGATCACCCGGTCGCTCTCGTTCAGGCCGCTGATCAGTTCCAGCACGCGACGGGCGACGCGCTCGCCGGCGTCGTCGGGCACCGGATGGGAGGCTTCCACCACCTCGATGCGACTGCATTGCGCGCCGTAGCGGTAAGGCGCCACTACCAGGCCCTGGATCTCGCCCTGCCAGTGCTTCTCCACCACTTCGGCCATGGCTCCGGCGGCCTTGCCGGCACCGATGACGATGGCGCGCCCGCTGCGATCTTCCGGCAGGTGGTCGGCCAGCACCTGGTAGGGATGGCCGGCTGCCACCGCGGTATTGAACAGCTCGGTGAGAAAGGCGCGTGGATCGGTACTCATGACAGGCTCCGAATTTCTTGTTGTCGTGCCGCCGGTCGGACCGGCGGTCGCAGCGTCGTCGACGCTTCCATTCCGCAGCACCCGCGCCGGCGGGAACTGGGGAATGGAAGCGAGGCGCCCGGACGCAGAGGCCGTGAATCTCCCGGCCGGGCGTTCGCTTCCTTTACCCCGCCTTGTGGGCGGGGAAGGAAGAGGGCGGCGGCGAACACCGGAGTTCGCCGACCGTTCCTCTCCCCGAGCCCTTCGAAAAGGGGTTCGTCGCTCCGCGCGGGGTGACGGCCCGCGCGGACTGCGGATCACTCGTCGCGGATCGAGAAGTTGGCCATGTGCTCCAGGCCCTTGATCAGCGCCGAGTGGTCCCAGTTACTGCCGCCGATGGCCGCGCAGGTGCTGAACACCTGCTGGGCGTTGGCGGTGTTGGGCAGGTTCAGGTTCAGCTCGCGGGCGCCGGCCAGGGCCAGGTTGAGGTCCTTTTGGTGCAGGCTGATGCGGAAGCCCGGGTCGAAGGTGCCCTTGACCATGCGTTCGCCGTGCACCTCGAGGATCCGCGAGGAGGCGAAGCCACCCATCAGCGCCTCGCGCACCTTGGCCGGATCGGCGCCGTTGCGGGCGGCGAACAGCAGGGCCTCGGCGACCGCCTGGATGTTCAGCGCGACGATGATCTGGTTGGCCACCTTGGCGGTCTGGCCGTCGCCGTTGCCGCCGACGCGGGTGATGTTCTTGCCCATCGCCTGGAACAGCGGCAAGGCGCGTTCGAAGGTGTTCGGGCAGCCGCCGACCATGATGCTCAGGGTCGCCGCCTTGGCGCCGACCTCGCCGCCGGAGACCGGGGCGTCCAGGTACTGCGCGCCGGTAGCCTTGATCTTCTCGGCGAAGCCCTTGGTGGCGGTGGGGGAGATCGAACTCATGTCGATCACCACCTTGTTCGGGCCGACGCCCTCGGCGATACCGTCCTTGCGGAACAGCACATCCTCGACCTGCGGGGTGTCCGGCACCATGACGATGATGAACTCGGCTTCCTGGGCCACTTCCTTCGGGTTGGCCAGGGCAATGGCGCCGGCCTCCAGCAGGTCGGCCGGAGCGGCGTCGTGGTGGGTGGAAAGGAACAGGCTGTGGCCGGCCTTCTGCAGGTTCTGCGCCATGGGCTTGCCCATGATTCCGGTGCCGATGAATCCGATCTTGGCCATGAGAGTGTCTCCTGGTTCTGTCTGTCGAGTGGCTCCGCGCAGGGAGGCGGGAGCGTCTTGTTCGTGGGGGCGGATCAGACGACGTTGTGCGTCTTCATCCAGCCGAGGCCGGCTTCGGTGGTGGTGGCCGGCTTGTACTCGCAGCCGATCCAGCCCTGGTAGCCGATGCGGTCCAGGTGCTCGAAGAGGAAGCGGTAGTTGATCTCGCCGGTGCCCGGTTCGTGGCGGCCGGGGTTGTCGGCGAGTTGCACGTGGTTGATCGCCGCCAACTGGTTTTCCAGGGTGCGGGCCAGGTCGCCTTCCATGATCTGCATGTGATAGATGTCGTATTGCAGGAACAGGTTGGCGCTGCCGACCTTGTCGCGGATCTCCAGGGCCTGGCGGGTGTTCTGCAGGTAGAAGCCGGGGATGTCGAGGGTGTTGATCATCTCCATGACCAGGCGGATGCCTGCGGCTTCCAGCTTGTCGGCGGCGTAGCGCAGGTTGTCGACGAAGGTCTTCTCGACGCTGGCGCAGTCGTGCCCCTGCGGCCGGATCCCGGCGAGGCAGTTCACCTGGCGGTTGCCCAGCACCCTGGCGTAGGCAATGGCCTTGTCGACCCCCTCGCGGAACTCCTGGACCCGATCCGGGTGGCAGGCGATGCCGCGCTCGCCCTTGGCCCAGTCGCCGGCCGGCAGGTTGAACAGCACCTGTTCCAGGCCGTTGGCTTCCAGGCGGGCCTTGATCGCCTCGGCCTCGACGTCATAGGGGAAGAGGTACTCGACGCCGGCGAAGCCGGCCTTGGCGGCGGCGTCGAAGCGTTCGAGGAAATCCACCTCGGTGAACAGCATGGACAGGTTGGCGCAGAAACGGGGCATGTCTTGCTCCTATCGTTCGGTCAAACGTTCGGGAGGCCTTTCGCCGGGGGCAGGGTGCCGCACGCACCGTCCGCGCCTCCGGGAAAGGCCGGCGATCAGTCGAGCAGCGAGATGGCGGTCGGCGCGTCGGCGCCTTTCTCGGCCAGTTCCTCGAACTCGTTGATGGCGTTGATCTCGGTACCCATGGAGATGTTGGTGACGCGCTCCAGGATCACCTCGACCACCACCGGCACCTGGTGCTGTTGCATCAGTTCGCGGGCCTTGGCCAGGGCGGCGCCGATCTCGTTCGGGTCGAACACCCGGATCGCCTTGCAGCCCAGGCCCTCGACCACCGCGACGTGGTCGACGCCGTAGCCTTCCAGCTCGGGGGCGTTGATGTTGTCGAAGGCCAGCTGCACGCAATAGTCCATGTCGAAGCCGCGCTGCGCCTGGCGGATCAGGCCCAGGTAGGAGTTGTTCACCAGTACGTGGATATAGGGCAGCTTGAACTGCGCGCCGACCGCCAGTTCCTCGATCATGAACTGGAAGTCGTAGTCGCCGGAGAGCGCCACCACCTGGCGGCTCGGGTCGGCCTTGACCACTCCCAGCGCGGCGGGAATGGTCCAGCCCAGCGGGCCGGCCTGGCCGCAGTTGATCCAGTGGCGCGGCTGGTAGACATGGAGGAACTGTGCGCCGGCGATCTGCGACAGGCCGATGGTGCTGACGTAGCAGGCATCCTTGCCGAAGAACTCGTTCATCTCTTCGTAGACGCGCTGCGGTTTCACCGGCACGTTGTCGAAGTGGGTCTTGCGCTGCAGCGTGCGTTTGCGCTGCTGGCAGCTTTCCAGCCAGGCGGCGCGCGACTTCAGCTTGCCGGCGGCCTTCCACTCGCGGGCCACTTCGAGGAATGCGTCGAGGGCGGCGCCGGCGTCGGAGACGATGCCCAGGTCGGGCATGAACACCCGGCCGATCTGGGTCGGTTCGATGTCGACATGGATGAAGCGGCGACCTTCGGTATAGACCTCGACGCTGCCGGTGTGGCGGTTGGCCCAGCGGTTGCCGATGCCGAGCACCAGGTCGGATTCCAGCAGGGTGGCGTTGCCGTAGCGGTGCGAGGTCTGCAGGCCGACCATGCCGGCCATCTGTGGGTGGTCGTCGGGGATTACGCCCCAGCCCATCAGGGTCGGGATCACCGGGATGCCGGTCAGCTCGGCGAATTCGCGGAAGCGCTCGGCGGCGTCGGCGTTGAAGATGCCGCCGCCGGCCACCAGCAGCGGGCGCTCGGCTTCGTCGAGCATGGCCAGGACCTTCTCGGCCTGGACCCGGGTGGCCTTCGGCTTGCTCACCGGGAGGGGCTCGTAGGCGTCGATGTCGAACTCGATCTCGGCCATCTGTACGTCGAACGGCAGGTCGATCAGTACCGGGCCGGGCCGGTCGCTGCGCATCAGCTGGAAGGCCTTCTGGAATACGTAGGGGACCTGGGCCGGTTCCAGCACGGTGGTCGCCCACTTGGCCACCGGCGCGGCGATGCTGGAGATGTCGACCGCCTGGAAGTCTTCCTTGTGCAGGCGGGCGCGCGGTGCCTGGCCTGTGATGCAGAGAATCGGGATGGAGTCGGCGGAGGCGGAGTAGAGGCCGGTGATCATGTCGGTGCCGGCAGGGCCGGAGGTGCCGATGCAGACGCCGATGTTGCCGGCCTTGGTACGGGTGTAGCCCTCGGCCATGTGCGAGGCGCCTTCGACGTGACGGGCCAGGACATGGTCGATGCCGCCGATCTTCTTCAGCGCGGCGTACATGGGGTTGATCGCGGCACCGGGGACGCCGAACGCGGTATCCACGCCTTCGCGGCGCATCACCAGTACGGCGGCTTCGATTGCTCTCATTCTGGCCATCGTTTTGTTCCTCGTTCTTATACTAATTGTGTACAAAAGTTGGAACGATTCTAGGCAGAGGGGGAGCGCAAGGTCAAGATGGGTTGTATACGCTGGAAAAAGCCGCTGAAATCAATTTTTCCATAATAAAAACAATGAATTACCATTTTTGTTAGCAGGCTTATAAAACCAGCGTTTGAAAAAATGTATACAAAATTATGTTCATATTGTTCTGGAATGTTGCTTTCGTAGGGCCGGTCGGCTACTAGATTGGGTACAAATTTTCGAACGCGCCCGCATCGCGGGTGGTTTCCCGATTTCTAGCCTTAACAACTCGAGAGGAACGACCATGACCACCATCAGTCTGGAAACCGCGCTGGGCATTACCCGCCAGGCGCTGGCGGTGGGACGCGAGCTGTCCACCGCGCCCCTGACCATCGCGGTGCTCGATGCTGGCGGCCACCTGGTGGCGCTGCAGCGCGAGGACGGCGCCAGCATGCTGCGACCGCAGATCGCCATCGGCAAGGCCTGGGGCGCCGTGGCCCTGGGCAAGTCGTCGCGGCTGCTGGCGGCGGATGCGCAGCAGCGGCCTTCGTTCATTTCCGCGGTGAACACCCTGGCCCATGGCAATCTGGTTCCGGCGCCGGGTGGGGTGCTGATTCGCAACGACAAGGCAGAGGTGGTCGGCGCGGTCGGTATCAGCGGCGATACCTCGGATATCGACGAGCAATGCGCGATCCAGGGCGTGCTGGCGGTCGGGCTGGTGCCCGACGCCGGTTGAGCTTGCGGCCCGCTCACCAGGACCGGGCCTTCGCTCCCTTCTTCAGGTGGCGTACGCCGCCATCCACCAGAATCTCCGTGCCATACCTGCAGCGGGGCTCGTTCGAGGCCAGGAATAGCGCGGCACTGGCGATCTCCAGCGGCTCCCCCAGGCGTCCCGGCCAATCTTCTCCCTCAGCGCCTGGGCGGCCTCGAGATCGGTAGCGGCCTTGTCCAGCGCTGGCGTCCGGGTCGGCCCCGGGCTCAGGGCGTTGACCCGGATACCGTGCTCGAGCAACTCCGCCGATAGCGTCCAGGCGAGGTGTATGCGGAGCTGCCGCCGCGGGTCGAATACCGCGTCACGCCGCTCGGTGCGAAGCCGGCGCTGGGGCGGGGGCGGCACGCGATTGAGCGTGCCGCGGCGGGTCAGAGCGGCAGCGGCCGAAGCCGGCCGGCGCTCTTGCCGGATTGCCCGTCGGGCGTGCAGCCTTTCAGGACCAGGCGGGTGATGGTTTCCACCGCAGCGTCGTAGTCGGCGTCGCTGAGCTGTTCCTTGCCGGTGACGATGGAAATCTGCCAATCGAAGTCGGCATAGGTCTGGGTCGCCGCCCAGATGGCGAAGAGCAGGTGATGCGGGTCCACCGGGGCGAGCTGGCCACGGTCGATCCAGGTCTGCAGGCAGGTGACGTTGCGCTGGGCCTGGGCGTTCAGTTCGTCGAGGTATTCCTTCGGCAGGTGCGGCGCGCCGTGCATGATCTCGCTGGCGAAGACCTTGGAGGCATGCGGCAGCTCGCGGGAGATGCGGATCTTCGAGCGGATGTAGGCGGGCAGGGCGAGCAGCGGGTCGTCTTCCACGCGGAACGGCGCCGACGCTTGCAGCAGCGGCTCGACGATGCTTTCCAGCACGCAGCGATAGAGGTTTTCCTTGGACTGGAAGTAGTAGTAGACGTTGGGCTTGGGCAGGCCGGCGCGGGCGGCGATGTCGCTGGTCTTGGTCGCCGCGAAGCCCTTGTCGGCGAATTCCTCGCTGGCGGCGCGGAGGATCAGGCGCTTGTTGCGCTCGCGGATGCTGGTCATCAGTCCTTGTTCTTCATTGCTGCAACGGCGGCAGGAAGCCGAGGATGGTAGCACCCGCCCGGAGCGCCCCTCAAGCAAGGTGCGAGCGAGGCGGAGGCCCGGGAAATCCTGACCCGCCGGTTCATTTGCCCTATACATTTCCCGGTATTTGGAGTATTCGTTAGGGGTATCGAGTCGCCCGCTCGCACTCACCCACCGAGCGCCGGGCGAGCCCCCCGGAACAGAACGAGTCACTATGTCCGATTCCCGCCTGGTCGATCCCTTCGGCCGTCGCATCACCTACCTGCGCCTGTCGGTGACGGATCGCTGCGACTTCCGCTGCACCTACTGCATGAGCGAAGACATGCAGTTCCTTCCCCGCGACCAGGTCCTCAGCCTGGAAGAACTGTACGCGGTGGCCGACGCCTTCATCGGCCTCGGCGTGCGGCGCATTCGTATCACCGGCGGCGAGCCGCTGGTGCGCAAGGGCATCACCGGCCTGCTGGCACGCCTGGGGCAGCGTGCGGAACTGGAAGACCTGGCGATCACCACCAACGGTTCGCAACTGCGCGAGCGCGCCGCCGAGCTGAAGGCCGCCGGCGTCCGCCGCCTCAACGTCAGCCTCGACTCGCTGCAGCGCGAACGCTTCGCCGCCTTCACCCGTAGCGATCGCCTGGAGCAGGTGCTGGACGGCATCCAGGCGGCGCGCGAAGCCGGTTTCGAGCGGATCAAGCTGAACTGCGTGGTACAGAAGGGCCGCAACGACGATGAGATCCTCGACCTGGTCGAGTACGCCCTGGCCAACCAGTTGGACATCAGTTTCATCGAGGAAATGCCGCTGGGCAGCATCACCAGCCACCGTCGCGAACTGACTCTCTGCACCAGCGACGAAGTCCGGGCGATCATCGAGCGCCGCTGGCCGCTGACCCCGAGCCTGGCGCGCAGCGGCGGGCCGTCGCGGTATTACCAGATCGGCGACGAGCCCAGCCGGATCGGCTTCATCTCACCTCACAGCAATAATTTCTGCGGCGACTGCAACCGCGTGCGCGTCACCGCCGAGGGCAAGCTGGTGCTCTGCCTCGGCCACGAGGGGGCGCTCGACCTGCGCGAACTGCTGCGCAGCCATCCCGGCGACCGCGAGCGCCTGAGCGCGGCACTGGTGGCGGCGCTGAACCTGAAGCCGGAGCGGCATCACTTCGACGCCCAGGAGCAGGTCCAGGTGCTGCGTTTCATGAGCATGACCGGCGGCTGACGGTATCCTCCTGGGGCGATGGCAGCAACGGCGCCATCCGCCGCTTCCTCTCCCATGCCACCCGGGCGACCGTGTTCCGGCACGCACCGCTCGCTGCCCCGTCCCGGGAAAAGCGACGCGGCGCAACGCCGAAACGCGGCGAAGACGTCATGCTGCCTGCCGCGCCAGCAAAGGAAAGCCTCCCATGCACCGGGTCCTGTTCATCTGCAGCCGCAACCGCCTGCGTAGTCCCAGCGCCGAACGGCTGTTCGCCGACTGGCCGGGCGTCGAGACCGATTCCGCCGGGCTGGCGGCGGACGCCGAGACGCCCCTGGAGCGCGAGCAACTGGAGTGGGCGACGCTGGTCGTCGTCATGGAGCGCCGCCACCGGCAGGCTCTGCTGCGCCGGCACGCCGCGGCGATGAAAGGCAAGCGCCTGGTCTGCCTGGATATCCCGGACGACTACGCCTACATGCAGGCGGAATTGCTGCATCTGCTGGAGCGCAAGGCGGGGCCTTTCCTTCGGCGGGACTGAGTGGTGCGGACCGCGAGCGGAAAAAAAAGAAGCCGGACGAAGTCCGGCCCGAGGGAAGGGCGGACCGGGAGTGTCGCCGGTCCGCCAGGGAGTCAGGAGTGCTTGGGCGCCGGCGCGTGGCTGCCGCACAAGTGGCTGCGGTCGTTGCGGCTGAGGATGTTGAACAGCAGGTTCAGCACCACCGCCCAGATCGCGGTCATGGCGATGCCGCTATGGGTGATCGGCTCCATCCAGACCGGCAGGCGGGCGAAGAAGTCCGGGCGCACCACCGGCACCATGCCCATGCCGATGCTTACCGCCACCAGCAACTGGTTGCGGCGGTCGGTGATGTTGGCCTCGTGGAGGATCTGGATGCCGCTGGCGGCGACCATGCCGAACATGGCGATGCCGGCGCCGCCGAGTACCGCCGGCGGGATCGAGGCGACCAGGAAGGCGGCCTTGGGCAGCATGCTGAGGAGGATCAGGAAACCGGCGGCGGCCACCGTGACGTAGCGGCTGCGCACCCCGGTCATCTGCACCAGGCCGATGTTCTGGGCGAACGAGGAATGGGTGAAGGTGTTCAGGAAACCGGCGAAGAACGAGGCGCCGGCGTCGCAGAGCAGGCCGCGGCGCAGTTCGGTGGGGGTGATCTCGCGGCCGGTGATCTTGCCCAGGGCGAGGAACATGCCGGTGGACTCGACGAAGATGATCACTACCACCAGGCACATCGACAGGATCGGCGCCAGGTCGAAGGTCGGCGCGCCGAAGTGCAGCGGGGTGACGATGTCGAACCAGGGGCGCTCGGCCAGACCGCCGAGGTCGACCATGCCCATGCCGCCGGCGATCGCGTAGCCCAGGCCCATGCCCATCAGCACCGAGATGTTGACCCAGAAACCGCGCATGAAGCGGTTGATCAGGAGGATGGTGCAGAGCACCAGGCTGGAGAGGAACAGGAAGTGCAGGGAGCCGAAGTCTTCCGCGCCTTTGCCGCCGCCGGCCCAGTTGATCGCCACCGGGAACAGGCACATGCCGATCGAGGTGATCACCGTGCCGGTCACCAGCGGTGGGAAGAAACGCACGATGCGCGACATGAAGGGGGCGATGAGCATGCCGAAGAAACCGGCGGCGATGGTCGCGCCGAAGATCCCGGTGATGCCCACGCCGGGCATCCCGGCCATCGCCACCATGCTGCCGACGGCGGCGAAGCTGGCGCCCATCATAACCGGCATGCGGATGCCCATCGGGCCGATGCCCAGCGACTGGACCAGGGTGGCGATGCCGGCGACCAGCAGGTCGGCGTTGATCAGGAAGGCGATTTCCTCGCGCGAGAGGCCGGCCGCCTGGCCGACGATCAGAGGCACGGCGACGGCGCCACCGTACATCAGCAACACATGCTGGAAGCCCACCAGCAGCAGCTGCGTCAGAGGCAGGCGCTGGTCTACGGGCGAGTCGGGGATGCGGCGATCAGTTACCACGGACATGCAACACCTCAGGCGTTTTTATTGTTGTCAGTCGCAGGCGGACACCGGAAAAGGCAGGTTCCGGCGGCCGGGTATTTCTGGCCGAACATCCACCCCAGGCTTCAGGGCGATGCGGTGGGGTGTTTTATATCCCCGTTGTGTGCTCGATTCAATCGATTTTTTGTATACAAAGTAATTTTTTGTAGTTGACCAATCGGTCTACTACAGGCTTTCCAGAGCTGCTTCCACTGTATCCATAGAACTGGCGCCGGCTACCCCCGGGACGCCCGGCGGTGTACGACATTGGTCGGATAGCCGACGTGCTCTAGCCGCTGGGAGTTTTCAGCGACCACTACCTCAGTGAGCGCAAGCCTGGTGCAGCAAGGCCTTGAACCCTGTCGCCCGGGATCAGCCATGGGGCTTTGCGGAACGCCTGCTTGCATTGGCGACTACAAGCAGCGACGTGCGCGAGAGCAACCGGCTATCTGAGCGCCAGTAGATCCTGGCGGCAATGGAGACGCTCAACGAGCAAAGAGAATGCCGCCAGCGCTTGCTGGAGTGCACAACGGCAGACTGGCCAAGGTGCCAAGGCTCGGGGCAGGTCAGGCTGGGCAAGAAGCCGGCGGAGTTTTCCTGAGCGTTCTACAGGAGAGGCACGAAGGAGGTCGCCGAAGTCTTTCGGCATATCGAACGTCCCCCTTTTTCAGTTTTCGGCAGCGCCCAACGGGCCACTGGCAATCAGGCTGGCACCACAAGCTGTTTTCATCCCATGTAGCGCGACCGGGACCCCATTCACATCCAGCAGGGCGCTACCTTCGGTAATGGGGAAGGTTCCCTTGCACAAGGGGCAAACCACTTGGTGGCCTACACCGGCCATCGGCTTGCCGTTCAGGTCGGTCTGGCCGAACGCCTCAATCACCGTGCCTCCATGGCTGGTGGTGTCGCCAAGGCGAATGATGTCCATCGCGGGTTGCTCCTATAGGTCGTCCAGCCAGCTGTCTTTTGGCTTCAGGCTAGAGAGGAATTCCTCATAGACATAGTCATCACCGAGCGTTTGGCCGCCAGGCGTAGCGGGTTTCGGAGCAGGGGAAGGACCGGCATTTCCGCCACGCGGCGATGAAGACGTCGGGCGCACGCGGATCGAATCGACAATGGCGTCCCACAGTTCCAAAGCCTCTTTGTCCGATTTGAAGGCAGGGGGCGGTGGTTTACCGTTTTCATTGCTGCGTTCCAGTACCGCCAGTCCCGCAGTAAGATGGGGCTCGGTTAGCGATTCCTCCTTGCCTTGAACCTCCCACATGAAGGTATAGCCGCGCTGCCCCTTATCGCTTCCCGCAACCAGATATTCCTCTCCAGGAAGGCCCCCGACAGGATGCTTTCCTTTTCTTAACCTTTCCATGCCTGCAAACGTGGAGAGCATGTTTTGCACGAAGCCGTCGACTCGCTCAAGAAGGCTGTTTAGCTCAGCTCCCGTGGAGGAGCGGAATTCAAAGCGCGCGCCGGGGTGCTCAGGGAAAGTGACTCCCACTCCAAACCTCTCCACTTGAAAACTATCCCCTGCAATATAAGCGTGGTCGATGCAAAAGCCCGGCTCGCTGGGGATTTCTTTTGGCGCGCGAGAACGTAGATTTCGAGCTAAAGCCCTAGATATCTCCACAGCATGTTGCTCTCTGTCTACCGAAACTTTCCCTTTCCAACGATAGGCATGCCACGTAGGCTTAGATGTAACATAGGTATCCAATAAATAGGTTTTAGAGGCAACCTCTGAAGACCAAGACAATAAACCTACTGATTCATTGCCAAAGTCAATTTTACGAAGAAGCATGTTGCCTTTGGATTTATGTCTCTGAGTCCTCCACTCTTGTTCAAGACGATCAACCCTGGCTGCCAGTTCGGTAGGTTTATCATCTAAGTACTCAATTCTGTCTCCCCATAGGTAGTATCCGGCATTGATTACCGCGTCAGGTGGCAGATCAATCAGAAAGCGACCAAAGCAATGAGTAATCCATCCGGTCTTGTCCATGGAAGAGCTCCGAGAAGAAGAAAACGAAGTGCAACTGGTCATGCTGGTCAAGACCACCACTCCAAGTACAGCAAGCAACCGACGGGGATGCATCATGTCCCTCCTTTGTCATTAGGATGCCAATCCGCCAACTGGGTGATTTTGATCACCCCATATAGCGCTGCCCATTGAGCACGAGCATCGTTGTAACTCTCCTGGTGCTCATAGCCCCGTTTGGTATTGGCCTGTCCCTTGCCCTTGCTGCCATGCCGAAAGCTGGCCTTGACGCCCGCCAGGGCAGGCGCCTGGCCGGAGTCGGTCGGTACCGTTTCGTCACCTCCGCTACCGGAAGCGTCCAGAGGATTTCCCGTCTCCAGCGGACCCTGCACTATGGTGGGCAAGCCCCGGCGGAACCAACTGTTGTAAGTGCCGTTCTCATCGTCGTTGAGTGTGGCACCAGGGGTCTCCAGAGGGGTAGGGTCACCCTTCCAGATCAAGTCGCGCCAACTATGGCGGCTATCGTCAGCTCCGTAATGGGCATAGGTCTCTGAGTGATATCCTGCTGCTGACAATTCACCATGAAAATTAGCAATGCTATCTATCAAGTCTTCAAAGTTATCACGGGGGCCAACTCTTAAACCTTCTTTTTTGTCTGACATGTCTAGATATTGTGAATTTTGCTCAGGCACCAATCCATACCACGTAGTGTTCTTGTATATCTCTTCATAAGGGTCCTGATTCTGCGGATAAGCCCGAGGCTTTCCATCGATATCCTTGAGCACCTGCCCCTGCGCGTCGCACAGAAATAGCCAAGGACGCCCTTCCCGGTATTCGGCGCTAGGGGCCAATTCCAGCGCGCCGGCCGAATTGGCGACAATGGCTGTCACTTCACCGGCATTTCGCCCCAGCACGACCTGTGCGATACCTTCATAGCCACAGCGCATATGATGGTAGATGGTCGAGGAACCCGTCGCAGGTTGTACGCCATGCACCACCCCCAATACGCGCTCATAGCCGTGCAACTGCGTCAGGGCGCGAGCCACCAGCCCTCCCATCGAATGGGTGACCAGAATGACCTTCATACGTCTCACCTGCTCGGGATCGAGACCGCACTCCTTTTGGTAGAAAGGCAACACGGTATTCTCGATATAGTCGCGTACATCCAGCGCCGACTGCCGGTTGGACTGTAGCCAGTTATAGCCGGCGCACCAGACATCGAACTGGTATCGGCTGGCCCTGAGCAATTCCTCTTCATCGATCGGCCCCACCTTTCCCTGCTCCTCACCCTGATCTCCAGGAGGAGAGAGGGCTTCGTCATTCCACCATGCCTGGAGTTCCCGCCGGCTGACGATGTTATCCAGTCGCCTCTCCATTAATCCCATGACCGGGTTATACGCACTGCGCATGACCTTGCCCCAGCCGCGCAGGCGGGCAGCTTCTTCGGACAAACCAGATTGACCGACATCGATCGTACCCTGGTCATCGACTTTTACTTGCTCAGCCTTCAGGAGCTCCTGACGGGCCGTTGGACCCCTCCAGGCCCAAGTCCACAACGCACCGATGGAGGCAAACAGGTCATCCATGGGCCACAGACCATTCGGCGGCCTCCAGACCTCGCTTTTATCTGCCTTGTTGCGCAGGTTGGTTCCCATGATCCCCGGAATGAAGATCACCGGCAGGGGAGCGGTCTGCCGAATCAGTGCCACCTTTTCGCTCTGGTTGTCGGTACGGGTCAACTGCGCCTTGTAGACAGGCCGTCCCAGACTGTCGCGAGAGCGAGGGATGATCACATCCTGATTCGGCTCGAGCGGTTCGCTGCTCATGTGTTGGACTCCGTGTCGCTGTTGTGACTGCCCTTGCCCAGGATGCGTATCTGCACCGGGTCCATGGCCAGGTGTTGTTGCTTGGGTAAACGGCCCTGGCTGTCGGTCATCAGTTTCACCACACCACCATCGCCTCGTATCACTTCAACGGCGATATTGGGTAACGGCTCCAGCGTGGCTTCGTCGCGCAGGACATACCGGTCATCGAACGGTGTCGAATCCCAGGCGTTGAAGCTGGTCGATGCATGAGCGGGACCGACATGACTGTGCTTCGCCGCCTTGACCACGAAGTTGCCGGGCATGCCCAGCTCGATGTTGCCGCCCTTGAGGGTCAGGTAGGCGCCGCCGCACATCAGGGTGATGTGCTCCTTCGCGGTGACCAGCACGTGCTGCTGGCTGGCGCTGACCTCCACGCTCTGCTCGGCCTCCAGGCGGATGTCGTTCTTCTGCGCCTGCAGCAGCATCGGCCCCTGGTGGGTGATCTGGCGCAGCTCGCCGCCCTGGGCGAACAGGCCGATGTCGCTGCCGGCGTTGATCACCACCTTCTGCCCGGCGGTCACCTGCTGGTTCTGCCGGGCCACGCTGTCGACGTGCTCGCCGGCGGCCAGGGTCAGGCTCGCCGGCGTCGCCGCGGCGATCCCTGCCGGACCGCTCAAGGCGATCGCCGGCTTGCCTCCGTTGCTCTTGCCGGACTCGTCGTTGGCACCGTGGCCGAGGTCGCGCACGGCTTCCTGGAGGGTTTGCTGCGGCGCAGCGTCGTGCCCCACGCCCTGGTGCTCCCCGGCGTAGTCGCCCAGCTCGCGGGCCAGCTCCAACGCCGCCTCCAGCACCTGCACCACGACGCCTCGGTCGAGATGGCCGGCGCCGGCCCTGAGCTGCTCCTCGGTGCTCAGCAGCAGGCCCCTGGCCGCACGCACCGCGCCATGTTCGTCGGTGCGCAGTTCGAAGCCCTCGCCGCGCGGCTTGCCGCCTTCGGGCCGAGGATGGGTCAGGTAGCCCAGGCGCAGCGCGCTGGCACCGTGGTCGCTCATCAGCGCCGCACTGATCTGCGCCGTGGTGTCGTCGATGCGCAGCTCGTTGGCCCGGCTGCCCTTGTACTCCTTGCTCTTGATGGTGCTGAGGATCTTGTGGTCGGGCAGCGCGTAGGGCGGCCGGTTGGTCGCCCGGTAGGTACGCCCGGTGACGATCGGCTGGTCGCAGTCGCCGTCCAGGTAATCGACGATCACCTCCTGGCCAATCCGCGGGATCGCCATGTGCCCCCAGTCGGCACCTGCCCAGTTCTGCGCGACCCGTATCCAGCAGGTACTGAACTCATCGTGACGTCCCTCGCGATCCCAGGGGAACTGGACTTTCACCCGCCCCCACTCGTCGCAATGGATCTCTTCCCCTGCCGGGCCGACTACCGTCGCGATCTGCGGACCATCGATACGCGGCCGAGGCAGCGGTGCGGGACGCCATTCGACGTCCTCGGGCACCAGTTCGGCGCGCAGGTCGTAGCTCACCCCCAGAGGGGCGTCGGCGGACTCTTCCTCCTGGCCGGCATACTGGGTGCCGCGATGGACCACCCGCACCGGCCGCCACCAGGCGTTGAAGTCGGCACGCGGATGACCTTCCAGGGCAAAGGCGTGGCCCGGGATCAGCCGCGGGTCGTCGCCGCTGACCGATGCCACCCGCGCATCGCGCCGGTGCCCTCTTAGGCGGCTTTCGCTGAAAGGCCGGCCGGCGCCGCTCTGCTTGTAGCGACCGGGGTAGTCGTAGCGCTCGTAGGACGAGCCCTGATGCTCGAGCGCCTCGCCAGCGAGATGATGCTCCTGGTCGTAGGTCGGGCGCTTGAAGCTGTAGTCCCGCTGGGTCTGTCGAGCCGTACGAACATTTTCGCTGTAGCGGAAAGAATGAAGCACCGGCTGCGGGTTGTCGCCCTCCGGCTGGGCGCTGAACAGTACCGGGCCGCCGGCGATACGCTCCTGGACGTAGAGCCGGTCGCTGCAGACCAGGGTGTGGCGGTGTTCGTCGAAGCGGAAGTAGTAGACCAGGCCTTCCTCGAAGGCCAGCCGGTCGTGCAGGTAGTGATCGCTGTCGCCGGCCTGCACGCAGTATTCGCGTGGCAGGTGCTCGTGGTAGATACGCTGTTCGTAGTCGAGCACCCGGTGCTCCTTGAGCAGCGCCTGGAGAATCTCCGGAACACTCTTCTCCTGGAAGATCCGCCAGTTGCAGCACAGCTCCAGGCGCGCCAACTGCGGTTCCAGCAGCAGTTCGTAGCGGGTCCGGCGAAAACCCGAGCTGCCCTGGGTGAAGTGGCTGACGATGCCATGGACGTAGCGGGCCGGACGGCCGTCCTCCCAGAGGGTGAAGGTGCCCGGCTGGTCGAGTACCTGCTTGAAATCGATGGCGTTCTTGTCGCTGGCCAGCTTCAGGTTCAGGCGGAAAGGCTCGCAGAGCGCTTCTTCCAGTTCGAACTCGACGACATCGAACGCGAGTTTCCCTTCGCCAACGACGAAGGTGAATTTCAGGTCTCTTTGACGCATGGATCGTTCCCTGTTCCGGGTGGGCAGTTCCTTTCCAATCCATTGGAGGAGCAAGCCACGTTACTCTTGCTCAGCCGCTGCCGAAAGTCTTGGCTCGGTGTCTATTTCGCGAAGTAGCGGACATTTTCGGCTCGACGGAGAACCGGCCGTACAGGTGTACGACCGGTGTGCCTGTCAACTCACCCTGCGACCGGCGAGCGCCAGTCGTCGGAGCCGGAGGTGCCGGAGACTTCGTGGGTCCAGGTGATCTTGCGGTAGGTGAAGTGCACGTCTTCCAGGTGGGTGAAGTGGGCGTTGCCCGGGTCCTGGCAGTTATGCATGTAGTCCTTGATGTCGACGATGATCGCGTCTTCCAGGACGGTGGTGTAGTAGTGCTCCTGGGTGCCGGCGGCGGAGGTGCGGTACCACTGGATCTCGACCTTGGTCAGGCGCTCGCCGGAGGTCAGGGCGGCCAGCAGCAGCGGCGAGGCCTTGTCGAAGACCTTGGTGATGACCACCGGCTTGTGCACGCGCTGGCCGGTCGGCTGGCCGGACTGCGGGTCGCGCGGGATGATCACTTCGTGGTTGAAGCCCTGGACCATCACCTGGTCCTCGTGGCCTTCCTGGTAGGTGTTGCCGACCGAGTCCTCAGTGAAGGCGCCGGCGGTGATCAGGCCCTGCTTGGTGCCGGTGATGGACATATAGGCGGGGGTTGCCATGGATACGTTCCTTGTCGTTGAAAGTGCCCAGGCGATATGCCGGGGACATCGGTGCTAGACAAGAACCGTGCCACTAGTCTTGAAACTCTTTTCCATCAAGGCGTTATTGGGGGAAGCCAAAAACTCGCTGGCGATTCTCATGGGAAGAACACTGAAAATTGCGCAACTTTTTGCGCACCGCTTGCAAAAAGTTGCGCACTCTCTCGGAGCCCTTTGGGTATTTGTTCCCTAGCGTTCTATCCACAACGTTATCAACCAAAAAGTTGCACAGTTCTTCATTGGCAAGGTAGGCGAAGATAGCGCCGCACGGTTTCGTTCCATCGGCCCAGGGTGAAGGAAAGTGAGTTATCGGAGAGGTTGGGGGCTGAAAGATATGGCCAGTTATGGCCAAAAGCCCTCTATGGAGAGGGCTTTTGGGGTAGGGCCAGCAGGGTTGTTCTGCTGCGGGGAACCGGAGGTGCGGTTCTTCGCCTTTCGGCCAAGGCTCAGTTGATCTGTGCGCCCTTGGCGATCCAGCTGCCGATCAGGTTGCGTTCTTCCTGGGTCATCTGCGTGATGTTGCCCAGCGGCATGATCTGCGAGGCCACGGCCTGGGCCTGGATCTTCGGTGCCAGTTGCTGGATCTGCTGCGGGGTGTCGAGCATGATCCCGCCTGGCGCGGTGCTGAACAGCTGGCTGGTCGGTTTCGCCGAGTGGCAGACGGTGCAGCGCTCCTGGATCACGTGATGGACCTTGTCGAAGTCGGCTCCGCTCGCGGTCCCGGCATTGGAGGCCTGGGGCGCGGCGGGCGCGGTTGGTGCGTCGCCGCCGGTCGCCGGTTGTGCCGGTGCCGCCGCCGGGGTGCTGGCCAGCGGTGCGGAAGCCTGCTGGTAGTTCGGCGTGGTGACGAAGGCCAGGGCGATCATGCCCAGCGCGCCGGCGGGCAGGGCCCAGGCGAAGCGGTTGCTTTCGTGGCGGGTGTTGAAGTAGTGGCGTACCAGTACCGCGAGCACCGCGATGGCGGCCAGGATCAGCCAGTTGTACTGGCTGCCGTAGGTGCTCGGGAAGTGGTTGCTGATCATGATGAACAGCACCGGCAGGGTGAAGTAGTTGTTGTGCCGGGAGCGCAGCAGGCCCTTGGCTGGCAGCACCGGATCGGGCTCGCGGTTTTCTTCGATGGCTTTCACCAGCGCGCGCTGGGCCGGCATGATCACCCTGAACACGTTGCCGACCATGATGGTGCCGATGATCGCGCCGACGTGCAGGTAGGCGCCGCGGCCGCTGAATACCTGGGTCAGGCCGTAGGCGGCGGCGACCAGCAGGACGAACAGGACCAGGCCGAGCAGGGCAGGGGTCTTGCCCAGCGCCGAATCGCAGAGGATGGTGTAGACGAACCAGCCGCAGACCAGCGAACCGATACCGATGGCGATGGCCGCCGCCGGCGCCAGGTCGCTGCCGGGGGCGATCAGGTAGAGGGTCGGGTTCAGGTAGAACACGATGGTCAGCAACACCACCCCGGACATCCAGGTGGAGTAGGCCTCCCATTTGAACCAGTGCAGGTTCTCCGGCATTTTCGGCGGAGCCAGCTTGTACTTCTCCAGGTGGTAGATGCCGCCACCGTGGATTGCCCAGAGGTCTCCGGACAGGCCTTCACGCGGGTTGCTGCGGTTGAGGTTGTTCTCCAGCCAGACGAAATAGAACGAAGCGCCGATCCACGCGATCCCGACGATCATGTGAATCCAGCGCACCAGCAGGTTCAGCCATTCGATGAGATGTGCTTCCACAGTCTTGTACCTCTTGCCCTGGCCGGCGGACCGGCGGCAGGACCTCTCTTATTGGTTTGATTGGGGGTCGAGGAGGAGCTGTTCGTCCTCGGTGAAGAAATGCTCGTCGCAGTTGTTCCCGGAACCGCTGCGATCGACCACCAGGAAGTCATCCCGCTTTTCGATCGTCAGCACCGGATGGTGCCAGACGCCGCGGTGGTAATTGACGCCCTGCCTTCCGTTGGTCAGGAAGGCGCGGACGAGGCCCGGTACAGGTACATCGCCAAGTGGCGCGACCACGACCAGAAAGGGGTTGCCGAGCAGCGGGATGAAGGCCTGGCTGCCCAGCGGATGGCGTTCCAGCATGCGGATGCGCAACGGCATTTCCAGCTTCTCGGCGCTGAAGATGCTGATGATCGCGTTATCTTCCGGTTGCGCGGTCTCGACCGTGGCCAGCTTGTGATAACGGCGGGTGGAGCCGTTGTTGATCATGAAATAGTCGCTGCCGGCGGTTTCGATCACGTCACCGAACGGGGCGAAGGCTTCCTTGGTCAACGGCTCGATCTTGAGAGTGCGCATACTGATCCTGTCGATTCTGTTTGTTGTATTCCGGACGCACGCGGGGCCCGGGTCTCACGGTAATTGTGGCCTGCCGAACAGGCGCAGGCGGCTGACGCCGCCGTCGGGAAAGATGTTCAGGCGTACATGGGTGATCGGGCCGAGGGCGTTGAGGTGCCGCTCGAACCGATGTTCCTGGTGCATTTCCAGCTTCTGCGCTGGCAGCAGCTCGCGCCAGAAGAGGCTCTGTGCCTCGATCCGGGCCTCGTTTCCGCCTTCCACGAAGGCGGCCTGAATGCTGCAGCTTTCTGGATAGTTGCCCTTGAAGTGCAAGGTATCGACGACCGCCGCCTCGATGCTGCCGGGATGGCCGAGGGCGACGATCACCCAGTCGTGGCCCGGCGTGCGGCGGCGGCCAGTTTCCCAGCCGTCGCCCATGTTGATGGCACGTCCGGGGTTGAGCAGGTTGCCCATGCGTCCGAAATGCTGGTCGGAACAGGCCAGCGCCCGGCCGCCGTTGACCGCTGCGGCCAGGTCGAGCGCCGTTCCCGGCGGCAGGCTGCTCCAGTCGCGGTAGGGCACGCCATAGAGGCGCAGGCGGGCGATACCGCCGTCCGGGTAGATGTTCAGACGCAGGTGGGTCCAGGGACGTTCGTCGTCTATCGGGTGGTAGTGATGGCTATCGCCCTGCAGCCCCACCGCCGGCAGCACTTCGCTCCAGGACGTGCTGTCGTCCGGGTCGCCTTCGGTGCAGAAGCAGCCATCCAGGGAAGCCGCCGGCGGATGGTTGCCGGTGAAGAAGCGGGTGTCGATGTCGACGCCCTTCAGCACGCCCGGCACACCCAGGCGGATCACCGCCTGGTCATGGCCCTCGAAGCGCTTGCGGCGGGTTTCCCAGCCGTCCATCCACTTGCCGCTGTCGTCGAACACGCCTTCCTTCCACACCGGTTCGCCGGCCTGCAGCATGCGGCTGGCCGGGGCGAACCATTCGTCGCTGACGGCGACCACCTGGCTGCCCAGGCGTGCGTCGGCGAGGTCGAGGTAGTGGCGGAAGGGCGCGTGTTCGGCGTTCATGCTCGTCTCCGCAGGCCTCAGAGCTGCTGCAGGCGGAACAGGGCGATCTTGTTGATCTCGGCCAGCGCGGTAGCGAACTCCTCGTCGGCGGAGTGCTGGATGCGTTCCTCGAAGGCCGCCAGGATCTGATGGCGGTTGCTGCCCTTCACCGCCTTGATGAAGGGGAAGCCGAACCTGGCCTTGTAGGCGTCGTTGAGTTCGGTGAAGCGGGCGAACTCCTCGGCGCTGCATTCGTGAATCCCGGCGCCGGCCTGCTCGGAGGTGCTGGAGGCGGTCAGTTCGCCACGGATCGCTGCCTTGCCGGCGAGGTCCGGGTGGGCGTTGATCAGCGCCAGCTGGGCCTCGCGGCTTGCCGACAGGAGAATGTCGGCCATGCGCTGGTGCAGGCCCTCGATATCGTTGAGGCTGTCGTCGATACCCAGGTCATAGGCCTTCTCGGCGACCCAGGGGGAGTGTTCGTAGATGTCGGCGAAGGCTTCGACGAAGGCCTCGCGGGACAGCGAGGCGGGGGTCAGGGTCTGGAAACGGCTCATGCCTCGGTCTCCTGGAAAGGATGCTCACGGTGCCAATGGCGGGCGATGTCTTCGCGGCGGGCGAACCAGACCTTGTCGTGGCTCTGCGCGTACTGGATGAAGCGCTCCAGGGCGGCCATCCGCGCCGGGCGACCGATCAACCGGCAATGCAGGCCGATGGAGAGCATCTTCGGCGCCGTCGCGCCTTCTTCGTAGAGCACGTCGAAGGCGTCCTTCAGGTACTGGAAGAACTGCTCGCCATTGTTGAAGCCCTGCACCTGGGTGAAGCGCATGTCGTTAGTGTCCAGGGTATAGGGAATCACCAGATGCGGTTTCTCCGCGGTGCTGGCCGGGTCCCAGTAGGGCAGGTCGTCGTCGTAGGTGTCGGAGTCATAGAGGAAGCCGCCTTCCTCCATCACCAGGCGCCGGGTGTTCGGGCCGGTGCGTCCGGTGTACCAGCCCACCGGGCGCTGGCCGGTGAGTTCGGTGAGGATGCGGATGGCTTCGAGCATGTGCTCGCGCTCCTGGGCCTCGTCCATGTACTGGTAGTCGATCCAGCGGTAGCCGTGGCTGCAGATTTCATGGCCGTCGGCGACCATCGCCCTGATCACCTCAGGGTTGCGCTGCGCCGCCATGGCCACGGCGAACACGGTGAGCGGCACGTTGCGTCGCTTGAACAGCTTGAGCAGGCGCCAGACCCCGGCGCGGCTGCCGTATTCGTAGAGCGATTCCATGCTCATGTGGCGCACGCCCTGCAAGGGCTGGGCAGCCACCATCTCGGAAAGGAACGCCTCGGACTCCTTGTCGCCATGCAGGACGCAGCGCTCGCCACCTTCTTCGTAATTGAGCACGAAGGACAGGGCGATGCGCGCATCGCCGGGCCAGTGAGGGTGGGGAGGGTTGTTGCCGTATCCGATCAGGTCGCGTGGGTAGTCAGCGCTCACAGCAGTGTTCCTTATTGTGGATGGGGCGGCGGGCCGGACGGGCCGGGGATGCCGTGATGGATTTATTGTATACAAGTTTGCCTGCGGTCTGTAAATACAATCCTGCTTGCCGATCCCTGCCATTCATCCAGCAAAAAACCTGCCCGACTGGTCAGTTAGCGAAGAATGAGGCCCTGCGGGGTGGGGCTTGTGGAAGGAATGCTCGATTTCGGGGCGGCTGCCGCATTTTCGGTTGTGGCGGTGTTTTTTGTATACAATTCATCGAAAGATAACTTATATTGCTTCGCAAGCGGCTCCCTGGCGGGCTGCAAGCGAGCGGCGCCGGGCAGGTCCCGGAGCGATCCCCATCGAACGAAGGCAAGAGGAGGAGTGGTGTCCGCCAGCGGGCGCCCGCAACCCATGGGACGTTTGACCACGCATGTACTGGATTCCGCACACGGCTGCCCCGGCCATGGCATCAAGATCGAGCTGTACCGGGTAGAAGGCCAGCAACTGGAACTGATCGCCACCACCCTGACCAACCACGACGGCCGCTGCGACCAGCCGGTGCTGCAAGGCGAGGACTTCCGTCCCGGGGTCTATCAACTGGTGTTCAACGCCGGCGACTACTATCGCGCCCGCGGCGTGCAATTGCCGGAGCCGGCATTCCTCGACCAGGTGGTGCTGCGTTTCGGCATCGCCTCCGCCGACGATCACTACCATGTGCCGCTGCTGATCTCGCCCTACAGCTATTCGACCTATCGCGGCAGCTAGGTGCGTGCCACGAAACATTGACTCCCTGAGTCCTTTTCCCTGGCCCGCCGTCGAGCGGGCCTTTTTTCGTTCGCGGGGAAGGCGCCGAGGGTTGCCGGTTATCCGCCATCTGCGGGGGGGGGGCAGGACGATGCGGCGCAAGGTGTGAATGGGCGACGGATGAGGCTGTGCGTCGCGAGCCCTGCGGGGCAACGACAGGTTCGAGGCGGATAGCCGCGTGCGGCCATCCGCCATCCGGGCGGGTCAGAGGAAGATGAACTTGGCGACGAAGATCACGAACAAGGCATAGAGGCTGGCCGAGACTTCGCGGTGCTTGCCGGTGAGGACCTTCATCGCGACGTAGGTGATGAAGCCCAGGGCGATACCGTCGGCCACCGAGAAGGTCAGCGGCATCATGATCACCGTGACGATCGCCGGGATGGTTTCGGTGTGCTCGTCCCAGTCGATGTGCGCCATCCCGCCCATCATCAGCATGGCCACGTAGATCAGCGCGCCGGCGGTGGCGAAGGCGGGGATCATCCCGGCCAGCGGGGCAAAGAACATCGCGGCGACGAACAGCACGCCGACCACCACCGCGGTGAGCCCGGTACGTCCGCCGGCGGCCACGCCCGCGGCGCTCTCCACGTAACTGGTCACCGGCGGGACACCGAGCATGCCGCCGAACACGCTGGAGGCGCTGTCGGCCTTCATCGCCTTCGACAGGTTCTCGATGCGCCCGTCCTCCTTCACCAGGTGCGCGCGCTGGGCGACGCCCATGAGAGTGCCGGCGGTATCGAACATGTGCACGAAGAGGAAGGCCAGGATCACGCTGATCATGGTGACGTTGAACGCGCCGGCGATGTCCATCGCCAGGAAGGTCGGCGCCAGGCTCGGCGGCGCCGAGAACACCCCGCCGTACTGCACCAGGCCGAGGGCCCAGCCGACCAGGGTGACGCTGAGGATGCTGATGAGGATGCCGCCGAACACCCGGCGGTACTCGAGCACGGCGATCATCAGGAAGCACAGTGCCGCCAGCAGCGGGCCGGGCGAGGTGAGGTGGCCGAGCTTGATCAGGGTCGCCGGGCTGGCCACCACGATGCCGGCGGTCTTCAGGCCGATCAGGCCGAGGAACAGGCCGACACCCGCGCCCATGGCGAACCTGAGGCTGCGGGGGATGCTGTTGAGCAGCCATTCGCGGACCCGGGAGAAGGTCAGCAGCATGAACATCACCCCGGAGATGAACACCGCGCCGAGGGCGATCTGCCAGCTGTAGCCCATGGTGCCGACCACGGTGTAGGTGAAGAAGGCGTTCAGCCCCATTCCCGGCGCCAGGCCCACCGGCCAGTTGGCGTACAAGCCCATCAGGAAGCAGCCGAGGGCGGCCGCCAGGCACGTGGCGACGAACGCCGCGCCGTGGTCGATGCCGGCGTCGGCCATGATGTTGGGATTGACGAAGATGATGTAGGCCATGGTGATGAAGGTGGTCAGCCCGGCCGCCAGCTCGGTCCTGACCGTCGTACCATGCTGGCGGAGCTTGAACAGGCGTTCGAGCAGGCCGGTGGCGGGCGGTGTCGCAGCGTAGATCCCTTGTTCTTCTTGTTTGGTGCTTTCCACAGCAGGTACTCCTCATCGCTCTTGTTGTTAGGTCCTGCGGGCCGGTTGGTTACCAGGTCCCTGACGCGGCTCGAAGGTGATGTGAGGGCACGATTTTCTGACCTTTGGGTCAAGAACTCGTGCGAGCGATTATGCCTTTGTATACAAAAAGGTCAAAGAATGTTTGAGGGTGTTTCGCCACATTTTTATCAGCTTTCCGTCACGCGTCCTTCCGGGCGGTGCCGCGCGCTCGGAACGAGGGGCGGAAAGGGGTGGTGCGCCGGATGCCGCTGCTTGTGTACACTATTTCGCTATCAGCCGCCGGCGTGCCTCACCCACGCCCGTGAGCGAGGATCAGCCCAGGCCACAAGCCGGACGCACAAGGTTCGAGACCGATGACCGATCAGTTGCAACACATCAGGAAGCCGCCGCGCACCGGCAAGGCTGCCCGCAGCGGTACCCAGGACGAGATCGTCTACGCCCACATCTTCGACGCCATCCTCGAACAACGCCTGGCCCCCGGCACCAAGCTGAGCGAGGAAGCGCTCGGCGAGATATTCGGTGTCAGCCGCACCATCATTCGCCGCGCCCTCTCGCGCCTGGCCCACGAGCAGGTGGTGCTGTTACGGCCGAACCGCGGCGCGGTGGTCGCCAGCCCGAGCATCGACGAGGCCCGGCAGATCCTTTTCGCCCGCCGCACCGTCGAGCGCGCCATCACCGAACTGGCCACCGACAACGCCACCGCCGAGCGCCTGGCCGAGTTGCGCGAGATGGTGGTGCAGGAGCAATCCAGCTTCGCCCGCGGCGATCGGGGCGCCGGCATCCGCCTGTCCGGCGAGTTCCACCTGAAGCTCGCCGAGATGGCGCGCAACGCTCCACTGGTGAGTTTCCAGCGCAGCCTGGTGTCGCAGACCTCGCTGATCATCGCCCAGTACGAAAGCGGCGGTCGCTCGCACTGCTCGTTCGACGAGCACAACGAGATCCTCGACGCCATCGAGAAGGGCGACAAGGAGCGCGCGGTGACCCTGATGATGCACCACATGGAGCATATCGACAGCAAGCTCAACCTGGAGAGCGACAACGCTTCCGGCGACCTGCACGCGGTGTTCTCGCACCTCCTCGGCGGCAAGAAGAAGCCACGCCGGGCCAAGGCCGACAGCGACTCGGCGGCCTGATCCGAAGCATGAAAAAGCCCCGCGATGCGGGGCTTTTTCGTTTCCGCCGGGAGTCAGTCGCGGCGATGCACCGAGCGACCGGCGGCGAAGGTTTCCTTCACCGTGCGGTCGTCGCCGAGGATGGTCAGCGCGAACAGCCGTTCGGCCAGGCTGCCGGCCTGGCTCAGGCGGTAGGAGAGCAGCGGGGTGGCGTGGTAGTCGAGGACCACGAAGTCCGCCTCGTTGCCGGTGGCGAAGCTGCCGATCCGGTCGTCCAGCTCCAGCGCGCGGGCGCCGCCGAGGGTGGCGAGGTAGAGCGACTTGAACGGATCGAGGCGGGCGCCCTGCAACTGCATGACCTTGTACGCCTCGTTCAGGGACTGCAGCTGGGAGAAGCTGGTGCCGGCGCCGACATCGGTGCCGAGGCCGACCTTGACCTTGTAGCGCTCCAGCTTCGGCAGGTCGAACAGACCGCTGCCGAGGAACAGGTTGGAGGTCGGGCAGAACGCCACTGCCGAGCCAGTCTCCGCCAGGCGCTGGCATTCGCCGTCGCACAGGTGCACGCCATGGGCGAACACCGAGCGCGGCCCGAGCAGGCCGTGGTGGTCGTAGACGTCCAGGTAGCCGCTGCGCTCGGGGAACAGCTCCTTCACCCACTCGATTTCCTTGAGGTTCTCCGACAGGTGGGTGTGCAGGTATACGCCGGGATGCTCGCGCAGCAGCCGCGCCGCCATGTCCAGCTGTTCCGCAGTGCTGGTCGGGGCGAAGCGCGGGGTCACTGCGTAGAGCAGACGGCCCTGGCCGTGCCAGCGCTCGATCAGCGCCTTGCTGTCGCGGTAGCTGCTCTCGGCGGTGTCGGTCAGGTAGTCCGGCGCGTTGCGGTCCATCATCACCTTGCCGGCGATCAGGCGCAGGTCCAGGCGCCGGGCGGCCTCGAACAGCGATTCCACCGATTGCCGGTGCACGCTGCCGAAGACCAGCGCGGTGGTGGTGCCGTTGCGCAGCAGTTCCTGCAGGAAGATCTCGGCGACCTGGTCGGCATGGGCCTGGTCACCGAATTGGCGCTCGGTGGGGAAGGTATAGGTGTTCAGCCAGTCCAGCAGTTGTTCGCCGTAGGAGGCGATCATCCCGGTCTGCGGGAAATGGATGTGGGTATCGATGAAGCCGGGGGTGATCAGCGCGTCGCGGTACTCGAAGACCTCGACCTCGCCGATCTCGCCGAGCAGGGTTTCGGCGTCACCGAGGCGAGCGACCTTGCCGTCCTCCACCAGCAACAGGCCGTCCTCGAAGTGTTCGTAGGAGCGTTCGACGCCGACCTCCGCGGGGTCGGCGATGCTGTGCAGGATGGCGGCGCGGTAGGCTTTGGCGTTGCGGGTCATGGCAGTCTCGAAAAAAGGTTCGTGGGAGGTCCGCCGCCTGGCGGCGGACGCGGGGGAGCGGGGGGCCGCTCAGGATTCATGGGCGCGGCGCGACTCCGGGGTCAGCCGGGTGACGCTCGACGGCCCCTGCTTGCGTTCCAGGCCGAAGGCGGCGTTGTAGGTGGCGATCACCTCGCCGGCGATGGAGATGGCGATCTCCGCCGGCAGCTTGCCTTTCACCTGATCCAGGCCCATCGGGCAGCGCATCCGTTGCAGGCGTTCGGCGTCGACGCCACGTTCGCGCAGGCGGTGCTCGAACTTGACGCGCTTGGTCTTCGAGCCGATCAGGCCGAAGTAGGCGAAGTCGTTGCGCGCCAGGATCGCCGCGGTAAGCTCCAGGTCCAGCGGGTGGTTGTGGGTCATGACGATGAAGTGGCTGCCGGGCGGCATCCGCTCGACCTCGTCGAGCACTTCGTCGTTCACCACTTTCTCCACGCCGTCGGGCAGGAGCGCGGGAAATTCGTGTTCCCGCGAATCGATCCAGCGCACCCGGCAGGGCAGGCTGGCGAGCAAGGGTACCAGGGCGCGACCGACGTGGCCCGCGCCGAACACGGCGATGTGTGCCTGCGGCTGGCCCATCGGCTCGAACAGCAGCACCGTGGCGCCGCCGCAGCACTGGCCGAGACTGGCGCCCAGGCTGAAGCGCTCCAGACGGGTGTCCTGGGTCCGCGCGGCGAGCATTTCCCGGGCAATGGCCTGGGCCCTGTATTCCAGGTGGCCGCCGCCGATGGTGTCGTAGAGCCGCTCGGCGCTGACCACCATCTTCGAGCCGGCGTTGCGCGGGGTCGAGCCGCGCTCCTCGATGATGGTCACCAGGACGCAAGGTTCGCCGCTACGCTGCAACTCGGCCAGGGCGCTGATCCAGTTCATCTCGTCATCCTCCCGATCGCGGCGGTTCAGGCCGGCTCGACCGCGGCGTCCGCCGCTTGCGCCTGGGCGGTCTTCAACCGGCGCATCTGTTCCACGCCCCAGAGCACCCGCTCGGGCGTCGCCGGCGCGTCGATGGCGGGTTGCGCGCGGTAGTCGGCGAGGCTGGCCACGGCGTCCTTGATCGCGCACCAGACCGAGATGCCGAGCATGAACGGCGGCTCGCCCACGGCCTTGGAATGGAACACGGTCTGCTCCGGATTCTTGCGGTTCTCCAGCAGTTTCACCCGCAGGTCCAGCGGCATGTCGGCGACGGCGGGAATCTTGTAGCTGGCCGGGCCGCTGGTCATCAGCTTGCCCTTGGCGTTCCAGACCAGTTCCTCCATGGTCAGCCAGCCCATGCCCTGGACGAAGCCGCCTTCAACCTGGCCGATGTCGATGGCCGGGTTCAGCGAGTCGCCGACGTCATGCAGGATGTCGGTGCGCAGCATGCGGTATTCGCCGGTGAGGGTGTCGACTATCACCTCCGAGCAGGCGGCGCCGTAGGCGAAATAATAGAAGGGCCGGCCACGGGCCTGTTCGCGGTCGTAGAAGATCTTCGGCGTGCGGTAGAAGCCGGTGCTGGACAACGAGACCTGGCCGAAGTAGGCCTGCTGGACCAGTTCCTCGAACGGCAGGATCAGCTCCCGGATACGCACCTGGTTGTTGCGGAACTCGACGTCTTCCTCGCTGACCTTCCAGTGCCGCGCGGCGAACTCCACCAGGCGCCGCTTGATGGTTTCGGCGGCATTCTGCGCGGCCTTGCCGTTCAGGTCGGTGCCCGAGGAGGCGGCGGTGGGCGAGGTGTTGGGCACCTTGTCGGTATTGGTGGCGGTGATCTGGATGCGCTCCACGTCGACCTGGAAGACCTCGGCGACCACCTGGGCGACCTTGGTGTTGAGGCCCTGGCCCATTTCGGTGCCGCCATGGTTCAGGTGGATGCTGCCGTCGGTATAGATGTGGATCAGCGCACCTGCCTGGTTGAGGAAGGTCGCGGTGAACGAAATGCCGAACTTCACCGGGGTCAGCGCCAGGCCTTTCTTCAGGACCGGGCTGGCGGCATTGAACGCACGGATTTCCTCGCGGCGGCGGGCGTACTCGCTGCTCGCTTCCAGCTCGGCAGTCATCTCCGCCAGCAGGTTGTGCTCGACGGTCTGGTGGTAATGGGTGACGTTGCGCTCGTCCTTGCCGTAGTAGTTGAGCTTGCGCACCTCCAGCGGATCCTTGCCCAGGCTGCGGGCCACGGCGTCCATGATCTCCTCGATGGCGACCATTCCCTGGGGCCCGCCGAAACCGCGGTAGGCGGTGTTCGAGGCGGTGTTGGTCTTGCAACGGTGGCCGTTGATGGTGGCGTTGCCGAGGAAGTAGGCGTTGTCCGAGTGGAACATGGCGCGGTCGACGATCGAGCCGGAGAGGTCCGGCGAATAGCCGCAATTGCCGGCCAGGTCGATCTGGATGCCGTGCAGGCGGCCATCGTCGTCGAAGCCGACGTCGTATTCGACGTAGAACGGGTGACGCTTGCCGGTGATCTGCATGTCCTCCATGCGCGGCAGGCGCATCTTCGCCGGACGCCCGGTGTGGTAGGCGACCACCGCGCACAGGCAGGCCGGCGCCGCGGCCTGGGTTTCCTTGCCGCCGAAGCCGCCGCCCATGCGGCGCATGTCGATGACGATGCGGTTGAAGGAAACCCCGAGGACCTCGGCCACCAGCTTCTGCACTTCGGTGGGGTTCTGCGTCGAGCAATAGACGATCATGCCGCCGTCTTCGCTGGGCATTACCGAGGAAATCTGCGTCTCCAGGTAGAAATGCTCCTGGCCGCCGATGTGCAGCGTGCCTTGCAGGCGATGCGGCGCGCCGGCCAGCGCGGCGGCGGAATCGCCGATGCGGTGCTGGTGGCTGTCGAGGACGAAATGGCGCTTGCGCAGGGCCTCGACCACGTCGAGCACCGGTTCCAGGTCTTCGTACTCGACGATCGCCGCCATGGCCGCCTTGCGCGCGGTTTCCAGGCTGTCGGCGGCGACCGCCAGGACCATCTGTCCGACATACTCCACCTTGCCATCGGCCAGCAGCGGGTCGCCGGCCACCACCGGGCCGATGTCCAGCTGGCCGGGAACGTCGGCGGCGGTGAGGGCGATGGCGACGCCGGGGAACTGGTAGCAGGGCGTCACGTCGAGGCGGGTGATGCGGGCGTGGGCGCGCTCGCTCAGGCGCGCATAGACGTGCAACTGGTTGGGAAACTCCAGGCGATCGTCGATGTAGATCGCCTCGCCGCTGACGTGCTTGGGGGCGCTTTCGTGCTTGACGCTGCGGCCGACTCCGGTGGTCAGCTCGGCGCGGAACAGGTCGGCCAGCTCTTCCTGGCTCTTGTGTGGCTTGCGATGGTTAGACATAGGCGGTCACCCGGGTTTCGACGGCGGGAGCGTGCAGCTCCAGGAAGCATTTGCGCAGCAGGTTCTGCGCGGTCAGCAGGCGATATTCCTTGCTCGCGCGGAAGTCGCTGAGCGGGGTGAAGTCGTTCGCCAGGGCGGCGGCGGCGCGTTCGAAGCTGGCGGCTTCCAGGCGCGCGCCTTGCAGCGCCGCTTCGCAGGCGGCGGCGCGCTTGGGAATCGCCGCCATGCCGCCGAAGGCGACCCTGGCGCGGGCGATCCGGCCATCTTCCAGGTCGAGGCTGATGGCGGCGCAGACCGCGGAAATATCGTCGTCGATGCGCTTGGAGACCTTGTAGGCCTTGAACGCCTGGCTGGGCCGGGCACGCGGGACGAGGATCTTCTCGATGAACTCGCCTTCTTCGCGGGCGGTGACCTTGTAGTCGAGGAAGTACTCCTCCAGCGGCAGCTCGCGGCGCCGTTCGCCGCGGCGCAGGACGATCTTCGCGCCGAGGGCGATCAGCAGCGGCGGGGCGTCGCCGATCGGCGAGGCGTTGCCGATATTGCCGCCGAGGGTGCCCTGGTTGCGGATCTGCAGGGACGCGAAACGCTGCAGCAATTCGCCGAAGTCCGGGTAGTCCGCGGCCAGCGCCTGGTAGCAGTCGGTCAGCGGGGTGGCGGCGCCGATTTCCAGGCAGTTGACGCCCACTTCGATGCGTTTCATTTCGCGGATGTGGCCGACATAGATCATCACCGGCAGTTCGCGATGGAACTGGGTGACCTCCAGCGCCAGGTCGGTGCCGCCGGCCAGCAGGCGTGCCTGCGGATTGGCGCCGTAGAGGTCGGCCAGGTCGGCGACGGTGAGTGGCAGCAGGCAGCGCCGGTCACCGCTGTTCAGCTCGGCGGTTTCGCGCGGAGCGATGGCGCGCAATTGCTCGATGGTGGCGGCTTCCCGGGCGTCGAACTGGTCTGCGCGCTTGTGGCAGCAGGCCTGCTCGGCGGCGTCGAGGATCGGCCGGTAGCCGGTGCAGCGGCAGAGGTTGCCGGCGAGCGCCTCGTGGGCCTTGGCCGGATCGGCGCCGGCGCTGTTCTTCTGCAGGGCGAACAGCGACATGACGAAACCCGGCGTGCAGAACCCGCACTGCGAGCCATGGCAGTCGACCATCGCCTGCTGCACGTCGTGCAGGCGGTCCTGGTGCTTGAGGTCCTCGACGGTGATCAATTGCTTGCCGTGAAGGGCGGAAACGAAGGTCAGGCAGGAGTTCAGGCTGCGATAGCGGATGCGTTCGGCACCATCCTCGCCGGTGACCAGTTCGCCGACCACCACGGTGCAGGCGCCGCAATCGCCGGAGGCGCAGCCTTCCTTGGTGCCGGTCTTGCCGAGGTGCCGGCGCAGGTAGTCGAGGACGGTGAGGTTGGGGTCCAGGCGTTCTTCGACGCGGATCTCCCGGTTGAGCAGGAACCTGATCAAGGCGTGCCTCCAGGCGGGTTCTTGTTATTGAATTCTAGGCCTTGCAGGAGAACCGGCCGGAGTGGGGCGGTTTCCGCACAGGGCTCCACGGTAGGAGCTATGGAGGCGAATCTAGAAAAAACTGACTTTTGAGTCAAATAATTTTTTGACCTGTAGGTCAGTCAGTTTCCCCATAAACGAAAACGGCACCCGAAGGTGCCGTTTCCCAGGGGCGGGACGCTCAGATGCGCTGGGTGTCGGTAAGCTGGTATTCCTCGCCGGCATAGTAGGCGCGCACCTTCGGGTCCATCACCGCGCGCCAGAGCGGCGGGAACAGGGCGAGGACGATCATCCCGGCGTAGCCGTTGGGCAGTTGCGGGCTGCTGTCGTAGTGGCGCAGCACCTGGTAGCGGCGCTTGGCGTAGGCATGGTGGTCGGAATGGCGCTGCAGGTGGAAAAGGAACAGGTTGGTCAGGAGGAAATTGCTGTTCCACGAGTGTTCCGGCGTGGTGCGTTCGTAGCGGCCGTTGTCCAGACGCCGCCGATGCAGGCCGTAGTGCTCGACGTAGTTGACGATCTCCAGCAGGGTGAAGGCCATCACCGACTGGCCGAGGAAGAAGATCGCTCCCAGCCAGCCGAAGGCCAGGCTGAAGCCGAGTAGGAAGAGGGCGCTGATGGCGTACCACCAGATCAGCTCGTTGCGCCAGTGCAGGGCCGGCAGGCCCTTGCGCTTCAGGCGCTCGGCCTCCAGGCGCCAGGCGTTGAGGAAGTTGTGCTTGTAGGCGTGCGGGAGGAACGAGTAGAGGCTCTGGCCGTAGCGCGAGGACGAGGCATCTTCCGGGGTCGAGACGTGTACATGGTGGCCGCGCACGTGTTCGACCTTGAAGCCGGCATAGCACACCGCTGCCAGCAGCAGGCCACCGGCGTTCTGTTCCAGTTGCGGGTCCTTGTGGATCAGTTCGTGGGAGACGGTGATGCCGATGGCGCCCATCACGGTGCCCACCGACAGGATCCAGCCCAGTTGGCCGACCCAGTCCCAGCGGGTCTCGTGGGCGAGGATCCAGCCGGACCAGACGAGCATGCCCAGCAACAACGGGACGGTGGCCAGGGACAGCATGCGGTAGTAGCCCTGCGCTTCCATCTCCGGCACTTCGCTGGCTTCCTCGGGGTTGGCCGGATCGCGGCCGACGATGGCATCGAGGATCGGGATCAGCCCGAACACCACGCTGATCACCAGCCAGGGCCAGGCGTTGGGATAGTCGCTACCGAGCGACCACCAGTAGCTGAGCGGAATGCCGAGCACCGCGATCAGCCAGATCCAGTAGCCGTACTTTTTCAGACGCAGCATCCAGGCAGAGGAAAGCGAGGCAAACATGGGAAGTCCTCGTATTTATCTTGTTAGATTGTCTGACAATTGTCCTCCCTTGGCCGGCCTGCCCCATCCCAACCTTCGTTCTGTCCGCCGCTTCGCCGGGAAGCCGGCGGGGTAACGCCCTGTGTTACACTTCCCATCCATATACCCCCGGAAAACGCGCCCCTGGATAAAAGGATCACCATGACGTTCAAGGCCCCGGACAGCCTGGCAGAGCAGATCGCCCACCACCTCGCGGAACGCATCATCCGGGGAGAACTCAAGGAACGGGAACGTATCCAGGAGCAGAAGGTCACCCAGACCCTCAACGTCAGTCGCGGCTCGGTCCGCGAGGCGCTGCTGATTCTCGAACGCCGCCACCTGGTGAACATCCTGCCGCGCCGCGGCGCCCAGGTGTCCGAACTGTCCCCGCAACATGTGGAAAGCCTCTACGCGCTGATCGTGCAGCTCTACATCCTGCTGGCGGAAAGCGTCGCCCGGCGCTGGCGCAGCGAAGCCGAGCTGGCACCGTTCCTGGCCATCCAGCAGCGCCTGCTGAACAACCTGGCGCAAAGCGATATCGACGGCTTCGTCGAGGCCAGCTTCGACATCATGCGCGCGGCCTTTCCTTTCGCGAACAATCCCTACCTGCAGGAGACTGTCGAAAACCTGCTGCCGGCGGTGAGTCGCGCCTACCACCTGGCGCTGGAGCGGCGCAAGGCGGAAATGAACCAGTTCCTCGGCAGTTTCGCCCAGCTCCTGCAAGCGGTGATCGCCCGTGACGAGGCGAGGATCCGCGAGGTCCTGCTGGAATACGGCCGCCACAACTGCCAGCTGGTGCTGGCCGCGCTCGCCGAACGCTGATGGCGACCCTGGCGGGAGCGCACGCATGCGCCTGAAGAGCATCAAGCTGGCGGGGTTCAAGTCCTTCGTCGATCCGACCACGGTGAACTTCCCCAGCAACATGGCGGCAGTGGTAGGGCCGAACGGCTGCGGCAAGTCGAACATCATCGACGCGGTGCGCTGGGTGATGGGCGAAAGCTCGGCGAAGAACCTGCGCGGCGAGTCGATGACCGATGTCATCTTCAACGGCTCGAATACCCGCAAGCCGGTGAGCCAGGCGAGCATCGAGCTGATCTTCGACAACGCCGAGACCACACTGGTGGGCGAATACGCCCAGTACGCCGAGATATCCATTCGCCGGCGGGTCTCGCGGGATGGGCAGAACACCTATTTTCTCAACGGCACCAAGTGCCGGCGGCGCGACATCACCGACATCTTCCTCGGCACCGGCCTGGGGCCGCGCAGCTACTCGATCATCGAACAGGGCATGATCTCCAAGCTGATCGAGGCGCGTCCGGAAGACCTGCGCAACTTCATCGAGGAAGCCGCGGGCATTTCCAAGTACAAGGAGCGCCGCCGCGAAACCGAAAGCCGCATCCGTCGGACCCAGGAAAACCTGGCACGCCTCACCGACCTGCGCGAAGAGCTGGGGCGGCAACTGGAACGCCTGCACCGGCAGGCCCAGTCGGCGGAAAAATACCAGGAGCACAAGGCCGAGGAGCGCCAGCTCAAGGCCCAGCTGGGTGCCGTGCGCTGGCGCGACCTGAACGAGCAGGTCGGTCAGCGCGAGCGGGTCATCGGCGACCAGGAGATCGCCTTCGAGGCCCTGGTGGCCGAGCAGCGTGGTGCCGATGCCGGCATCGAACGGCTGCGCGACGGCCATCACGAGTTGTCCGAACGCTTCAACCAGGTGCAGGCGCGCTTCTATTCGGTCGGCGGCGACATCGCCCGGGTCGAGCAGAGCATCCAGCATGGCCAGCAGCGCCAGCGCCAGTTGCAGGACGACTTGCGCGAAGCCGAACGGACCCGCCAGGAAACCGAATCGCACCTCGGGCACGACCGTACCTTGCTCGCGACCCTGGCCGAGGAAATGGCCATGCTCGCACCGGAACAGGAACTCAGCGCGGCCGCCGCGGAAGAAGCGGGCATCGCCCTGGAACAGGCCGAGCAGGGCATGCAGGCCTGGCAGCAGCAGTGGGATGCCTTCAACCAGCAGAGCGCCGAACCCCGCCGCCAGGCCGAGGTGCAGCAGTCGCGCATCCAGCATCTGGAGCAGAGCCTGGAGCGCCTGCAGGATCGCGAGCGGCGCCTGCAGGAGGAGCGTGGCCAGTTGGCGGCCGACCCCGAGGACGCGGCGATCCTCGAACTCAACGAACAGGTGGCGATCGCCGAACTGGCCCTGGAAGAACTGCAATTGCAGGAGCAGGGCCAAGCCGAGCGACTCGAACAATTGCGCCAGGAATTGCAGCAGCTGGCCGCCGAACAGCACCAGGCGCAGGGCGAGTTGCAGCGCCTGAACGGGCGCATCGCTTCGCTGGAGGCCCTGCAGCAGGCCGCTCTCGACCCCGGACAGGGCGCCTTGGAGTGGTTGCGCGAGCAGGGCCTGGAACAACGTCCGCGCCTCGCCGAAGGCTTGCGTGTCGAGCCGGGTTGGGAGCTGGCGGTGGAGACCGTGCTCGGCGCGGATCTGCAGGCGGTCTTGCTGGACGGCTTCGACGGGCTCGCCCTGGCCGGCTTCGGCAAGGGCGAGCTGCGCCTGCTCAGCCCCGCTCGCGGAGCCGCGACGGCGGCCGGTTCGCTGCTGGACAAGGTCCGCGCCGACGCCGACCTGAGTCCCTGGCTGGCCCGGGTGAAACCGGTGGAGACCCTGGAACAGGCGCTCGCCCAGCGCGGCGCCCTGGACGACGGCGAGAGCCTGATCAGCCGCGATGGCTACTGGGTCGGCCGGCACTTCCTGCGGGTCCGGCGCAGCGACGAGGCCCAGGGCGGCATGCTCGCCCGCGCCCAGGAACTGGAGGCGTTGCAGGAACGGCGCGAGGTCCTGGAAACCCGCGTCGCCGAGGGCGAGGAGCGTCTGGTTGCGGCCCGCGACGAGCAGCGCGAGCTGGAAGGCGCGCGCGAGCAGGTGCGGCGCCAGGTCCAGGAGGAGGGCCGCCGGCACGGCGAGCTGAAGGCGCAGTTGTCCGCGCAGCAGGCCAAGGTCGAGCAACTGGTACTGCGTCGCCGCCGTCTCGACGAAGAAGTGGCGGAACTGGCCGAGCAGCGCGCGCTGGAACAGGAGCAACTGAGCGAGGCGCGCCTGACCCTGCAGGAAGCGCTGGATAGCATGGCGCTGGACACCGAGCGCCGGGAAACCCTGCTGGCGGAGCGTGACGCCCTGCGCGAACGGCTCGACCGGATTCGCCAGGATGCCCGTACCCACAAGGACCATGCGCACCAACTGGCGGTGCGGGTCGGCTCGCTGAGGGCGCAGCACAATTCCACCCAGCAGGCTCTGGAGCGCCTCGACCAGCAGTCGGCGCGCCTCAACGAGCGTTGCGAACAGCTCAACCTCAATCTGGAGGAGGGTGCGGCGCCGCTGGAAGAGCTGCGCATGAAGCTCGAGGAGTTGCTGGAGCGACGGATGGCCGTCGAGGACGAACTCAAGCAGGCGCGGCTGGCCCTGGAAGACGCCGATCGCGAACTGCGCGAGGTGGAGAAGCGCCGCGGCCAGGCCGAGCAGCAATCGCAACTGCTGCGTGGCCAGCTGGAGCAGCAGCGCCTGGAGTGGCAGGGGCTGGTGGTGCGGCGCAAGGCCTTGCAGGAGCAGCTCGCCGAAGACGGCTACGACCTGCACACGGTACTGGCCAACCTGCCCCTGGATGCCAGCGAACGCGAATGGGAGGAGCGTCTCGAGAGTCTCGCGGCGCGCATCCAGCGTCTGGGGCCGATCAACCTGGCGGCGATCGAGGAGTACCAGCAGCAGTCCGAGCGCAAGCGCTACCTGGACTCGCAGAACGACGACCTGGCCGAAGCGCTGGAGACGCTGGAAAACGTCATCCGCAAGATCGACCGGGAAACCCGCAATCGCTTCAAGGAAACCTTCGACCAGATCAATGCTGGCCTTCAGGCATTGTTCCCGAAGGTATTCGGCGGCGGTACGGCATATCTGGAACTTACCGGCGAAGATCTACTCGATACCGGTGTGGCGATCATGGCGCGTCCGCCGGGCAAGAAGAACAGCACCATCCACTTGTTGTCCGGCGGGGAAAAGGCGCTGACCGCGCTGGCGCTGGTATTCGCCATCTTCCAGTTGAACCCGGCGCCGTTCTGCATGCTCGACGAAGTCGATGCGCCATTGGACGATGCCAACGTCGGACGTTATGCGCGATTGGTGAAGGAGATGTCGGAAAAGGTGCAGTTCATCTATATCACCCACAACAAGATCGCCATGGAAATGGCCGATCAGTTGATGGGCGTGACCATGCATGAGCCGGGCTGTTCACGGCTTGTTGCAGTTGACGTGGAAGAGGCGGTCGCATTGGCTGAAGCCTGAGTGTCAGGCAGTGTAAACTTGTGCATGGGCATGTTAGTTTAATGGCCACTTTTTGTATCGCGTGGGAAAGTTCTGTCAGAACAAGGTTGGCTCCACGTTTCAAGGGACGGGACGTCCTTTTTTCATTTTTTTATTCACCATTTTCACTAGGGGCTACGGAATTACATGGATATCGGTCTGCGCGAATGGCTTATCGTTATCGGGCTTATCGTGATCGCCGGCATTCTCTTCGACGGTTGGCGGCGGATGCGGGGCGGCAAGGGCAAGTTGAAGTTCAAGCTCGACCGCAGTTTCGCCAATCTGCCGGACGACGACGGCGACTCGGCTGAACTGCTGGGGCCGGCGCGGGTGGTCGAGCACCGCGAGCCATCCTTCGACGAACAGGACCTGCCCAGCGTCAGCGCCCGCGAAGCCAAGGAGCGCAAGGGCGGCAAGCGCCAGGAAGAGCCGCGCCAGGGCGATCTGGACCTCGACGAGGGGCTGGCCCTGGAGGCGGACCCGAGCGATGCCGCCGAGCCGGTGGAGCCACGCAAGGGCAAGTCGAAGGGGCGCAAGGAGAAAGAGCGGGAGAAAGCCCCTGCGGTCGCTGCCGAACCTGCTCCGGTCGACGAGGTGCTGATCATCAACGTCATCGCCCGCGACGAAAGCGGCTTCAAGGGGCCGGCCTTGCTGCAGAACATCCTCGAGAGCGGCCTGCGCTTCGGCGACATGGACATCTTCCATCGCCACGAAAGCATGGCCGGCAATGGCGAGATCCTGTTCTCCATGGCCAATGCGGTGAAACCGGGCACTTTCGACCTGGACGACATCGACAACTTCAGCACCCGCGCCGTGAGCTTCTTCCTCGGCCTGCCGGGGCCGCGCCATCCGAAGCAGGCCTTCGACGTGATGGTCGCCGCCGCGCGCAAGCTGGCCCACGAGCTGAACGGCGAGCTGAAGGACGAGCAGCGCAGCGTGCTGACCGCCCAGACCATCGAGCACTACCGCCAGCGCATCATCGACCATGAGCGCCGCAGCTTGATGCAGAAGCGCTGATCCGGCCACAGCCCCTTTCTTCGTGCGGGAGAGGGGGCGAACTACTCTATAGAGCAGCCGAGGCTGCTCTTTTCGTTTCACGGACTCCCACCATGACCGACACCCAGGCTGCCGCCGAACGCATCGCGCAACTGCGAACCGAACTGGACACCCACAACTACCGTTACTACGTGCTCGACGAACCGAGCATTCCCGACGCCGAATACGATCGCCTGTTCCGCGAGTTGCAGGCGCTGGAGACCGAGTACCCGCAACTGCTGACGCCCGACTCGCCGACCCAGCGGGTCAGCGGCACGCCGGCCTCGGCGTTCGGCGAAGTGCGCCATGAGATCCCCATGCTCAGCCTCGGCAACGCCTTCGAGGAGCAGGACCTGCTGGACTTCGACCGCCGCGTACGCGAAGGACTGGCCGACCTGTTGCCTGGCGGCGACCTGCTCGGCGGTGGCGCGGAGGTCGAGTACAGTTGCGAGCCGAAGCTGGACGGCCTGGCCGTCAGCCTGCTCTACGAACGCGGCCAGTTGGTGCGCGGCGCCACCCGCGGCGATGGCAGCACCGGCGAGGACATCACCAGCAACGTACGCACCATTCGCAACGTACCGCTGAAGCTGCACGGCGAAGGCTGGCCGGAGATCCTCGAAGTGCGCGGCGAGGTGTTCATGTCCAAGGCCGGTTTCGAGGCGCTCAACGCCAAGGCCGTGGAAACCGGCGGCAAGACCTTCGCCAACCCGCGCAACGCGGCGGCCGGCAGCCTGCGCCAGCTGGATTCGAAGATCACCGCCAGTCGCCCGCTGGAGTTCTGTGCCTACGGCTTCGGCCAGGTCAGCGGGACGCTGTCGGACACCCAGGTGGGCATCCTTGAGGCGTTCCGCGGCTGGGGTATCCCCATCAGTCGCGAGCTGCGCCTGGTCAAGGGCGCCCAGGCCTGCCGCGACTACTACGACGACATCGGTCGCCGACGCGATGCGCTGGCCTACGAGATCGACGGCGTGGTGTTCAAGGTCAACCGCATCGCCTTCCAGCGCGAACTGGGCTTCCGCGCGCGCGAGCCGCGTTGGGCGATCGCCCACAAGTTCCCCGCGCGCGAGGAGTTGACCGAGCTGCTGGGTGTCGAGTTCCAGGTCGGCCGCACCGGCGCCGTGACCCCGGTGGCACGCCTCAAGCCGGTGCAGGTGGCCGGCGTCACGGTGTCCAATGCGACCCTGCACAACATGGATGAAGTCGCCCGCCTGGGCCTGCGCATCGGCGATACGGTGGTGATCCGCCGTGCTGGCGATGTGATTCCGCAGGTCATGCAGGTGGTGCTCGAGCGCCGCCCGGCGGATGCGCAGGCTATCGAGGTGCCCGAGCATTGCCCGGTCTGCGGCTCGGCCGTGGAGCGGACCCAGTTGGTCAAGCGCAGCAAGGGCAAGGAGTCGATCAGCGAGGGCGCCATCTATCGCTGCGTCGGCCGCCTCTCCTGTCAGGCGCAGTTGAAGCAGGCGATCATCCATTTCGTATCGCGCCGGGCAATGGACATCGACGGTCTTGGCGACAAGATCGTCGAGCAACTGGTGGATCGCGGGCTGGTCGCCTCGCCGGCGGATCTCTATACCCTGACCTATGAACAGGTGTTCGAGCTGGAAGGGTTCGCCGAGCTGTCCACCAACAACCTGCTGGCGGCCATCGCCGACAGCCGCAAGCCTTCGCTGGCGCGCTTCATCTTCGCCCTGGGGATTCCCGACGTCGGCGAGGAAACCGCCAAGCTGCTGGCGCGTTCGCTGGGTTCGCTCGAGCGGATCGGCAAGGCGCTGCCGGAAGTGTTGACCTACCTGCCGGACGTCGGCGCCGAGGTGGCCTACGAGATCCACAACTTCTTCGCCGACGAGCACAACCGCCAGGTGATCGCCCAGTTGCGCGATGCCGAACATGGCGTGCAGTTGCAGGAAGAGGGCGAGGTCGCCGCGGAGTTCGCCGCTTGTGCCTCGCTGGCCGGTTTCATCGACAAGCTGAACATTCCCTTCATCGCCGCCACCGGCGCGGAAAAGCTGGCCAGCCGCTTCGGTTCGCTCGACGGCATCATCCGCGCCGACTGGCTCGATCTACGCCAGGTGGAGCGTCTGCCCGAGCGAGCGGCGAAAAGCCTGCGCGATTTCTTCGACGAGCCGGCCAACGTGCAGCGTGCCCTGGCCATCGAGGCGCAGTTGCGTGAGTTCGGCATGCATTGGCAGAGCGAGCGCAAGGCGGTCGAAGGCCTGCCTCTGGCCGGGCAGATCTGGGTGCTGACCGGCACCTTGGAGGCGATGAGCCGGGACGTGGCCAAGGACAAGCTGGAAGGGCTCGGCGCCAAGGTGGCCGGCTCGGTGTCGGCCAAGACCCACTGCGTGGTCGCCGGGCCCGGCGCCGGCTCGAAGCTGGCCAAGGCCAACGAGCTGGGCGTGAAGGTGCTCGACGAAGACGGCCTGCTGAAACTGTTCGACGAGCACGGCGTCGCCCGCTGAAGCGGCGGCGCTGCTGCGAAAGATTTCCGAAGACTGGAGTGAACGATGGACAAGGCAAGAAAGCAGCGGTTGCTGGGCGTGCTCGCATTGGTGGTGCTGTTCGGCGCCTACGTGGGTTGGAGCGAGCGGCCGCGCATCCTGCTGCATTACAGTGGCCAGGCTTCGGCGCCGATCGCCTACAGCTACAAGGAGCAGGGTGTGGAAACCTTCTCCGGGGAGATCCGGCCCGGCCAGGTCCGCGAGTTTCCGGTGAAGCTGTTCGGCGGCAGCGATTACCGGATCGCCTTCTCCTTCCATCGCGGTGAGGAGAAGTATGCGTCGTTCAGCACCAAGCCGGGCTGGGGCACCCTGGACCTGTATGTCGATACCGAGCTGAGCGTATCGACCCAGCCGCCGCCGGAGGGTCTGATCCAGCAGCAATGAACCGCTTTCGCGAAATGGATTGCAAACGTAAGTGCTTGAAGTGGTTGTAACTTACGCGCAAGCCGGTAGAATGGCGCGGCCTACCCGAGGGTAGGCTGCAATGGTGGCCCTGTCGGTCCCCCCGCAACGATTACCCGTCAACCTGGTCAGGTCCGGAAGGAAGCAGCCACAGCGGGAACATCGTGTGCCGGGGTGTGGCTGGCGGGGCCGCCTCCATTTCAGGCCCGCCATTTTTCGCAGGCCGTCGACGCTCTCATCGGTAGCGCTGCAGTATCTCCTCGATCTCTCCGCTGCGCTTCATTTCCTCGAACGTCTTCAGTATCGCTTCCACCGGAACCTCCGCGGAATCCCGCACCAGGCAGCTCACCGCCGTTTCCTCGAGCTGCGCGGCTTCCTGGAGTGGCGGCTGCCCCGGCGCCTGGCGGTTGCTCCAGTGCAGCGACAGTTGATGGCTGACCGCGTAGCGGTAGCGGCCGGCGCGCAGCTTTTCCAGCACCAGATCCTGGGTGCGCGCATCGTCGCGGCGCAGTCGGCCGATGTCGAACAGCGCTTGCAAGCGCGGATAGCTGTAGCCAAGGACGGTACCGATACGCTGGGCCGGCAGCGCCTCGGGAATCGGCGCGAAGCCTTCGCGGGCGACCAGGATGTCGCGTTGCACCAGCAGCGCGACGCTCCAGCGATAGCCGGGGAAGTCGTGGCTGAGCCAGGCGGGGCTGATGTAGCAGCGGACATCGATTTCGCCAGCGTTCATCGCCTGCTCGATGCGCCCGCGCGGGTAGGGGTGGTAGAGCGCCTTGCGGCCGACCTGCCGGGCAAGGGAGCGGGTGATGTCGTAGACGATGCCGTCGATCGGCTGGCCCCGTTGCAGGCGGACCAACGGCATGCTCCAGCTTTCCATCACCGAGAAGCGCAATGGCGTCGCGTCGGTCTCCGCGGCCGTCGCTGGCAGGGCCGCGAGCAACTGCAGCAGGAGCAGCGCCGGTGCGCCGAAATGAGGCATGAACGATGTCAGGGAAGGTAGAGTCATTGCCACCGACGAGGGCTGCTGAAGGGCCAGGGGAATTCTTAGCACGCAGTTTGCCAAGTCGGCGAGCGCAGAAGGGGTAAATTGCGCTAGCATTGGCCGACTTGTGCTTCCCTTCTGCGACGGTTTTCGATGAGTTATCAAGTTCTTGCGCGTAAATGGCGTCCCCGTTCCTTCCGTGAAATGGTCGGCCAGACCCATGTGCTCAAGGCTCTGATCAACGCCCTGGACAATCAGCGGCTGCACCATGCCTACCTGTTCACCGGTACCCGCGGGGTCGGCAAGACCACCATCGCGCGGATCCTGGCCAAGTGCCTGAACTGCGAGACCGGGGTCAGCTCCACGCCGTGCGGCGAATGCTCGGTCTGTCGCGAAATCGACGAAGGCCGCTTCGTCGACCTGATCGAAGTGGACGCCGCGAGCCGGACCAAGGTCGAGGATACCCGCGAGCTGCTCGACAACGTGCAGTACTCGCCGACCCGCGGCCGCTACAAGGTCTACCTGATCGACGAAGTGCACATGCTCTCGTCGCACAGTTTCAATGCGCTGCTCAAGACCCTCGAGGAGCCGCCGCCGCACGTCAAGTTCCTGCTGGCCACCACCGACCCGCAGAAGTTGCCGGTGACCATCCTCTCGCGCTGTCTGCAGTTCTCCCTGAAGAACATGCCGCCGGAGCGGGTGGTCGAGCACCTGACCCACGTGCTCGGAGCCGAGAACGTGCCCTTCGAGGATGACGCCCTGTGGTTGCTCGGGCGCGCCGCCGACGGCTCGATGCGTGACGCCATGAGCCTGACCGACCAGGCCATCGCCTTCGGCGAGGGCAAGGTGCTGGCCGCAGACGTGCGGGCGATGCTCGGTACCCTCGATCACGGCCAGGTCTATGGCGTGCTCCAGGCCTTGCTGGAGGGCGATGCGCGCGCCCTGCTCGAAGCGGTGCGCCACCTGGCCGAGCAGGGGCCGGACTGGGGCGGCGTGCTTGCCGAAATACTCAACGTGCTGCACCGCGTCGCGATCGCCCAGGCCCTGCCGGAAGCGATCGACAATGGCCAGGGCGACCGCGAGCGGGTGCTGGCCCTGGCCCAGGCGTTGCCGGCGGAAGACGTACAGTTCTATTACCAGATGGGCCTGATCGGCCGTCGCGACCTGCCGCTGGCGCCCGATCCGCGTAGCGGCTTCGAGATGGTGTTGCTGCGGATGCTCGCGTTCCGCCCGGCGGACGCCGACGGCGCGCCGAGGACGCCGCTAAAGGACCTGGGGATCAGCAAGGCCACGACTGATCCCGCCAACTCCCCCGTGGCCGGCGCGGCCTCGCCTGCGCCGGTCGCTGCCGTTGCTGCCGCGCCTGTCGTGGCTGCGCCCGTCGAAGCCCCGGCTGCCCCGCCGGCAGCGCCATCCGCGCCGCCGGCGGCGGTCGAGGTGCGCGTCGCGGAAGCGGTTGTCGAAGAGCCCGCCGCCGCGGCAGAGGTCGTCGACTTGCCCTGGGAAGAGCCGGCTCCGAGCCTCGCTGCCGAGCCCGAGCCCGAGCCCGAGCCCGAGCCCGAGCCCGAGCCCGAGCCCGAGCCCGAGCCCGAGCCCGAGCCCGAGCCGCTAGCCGTGGAGGCTCCCTCGGTCCCTCCGGCAGTGGCGGTCGAGGCGGTGGTGGAAACCGTTCTGGAAGCCCTGCCGGCTGCGTTGCCGGTAGCACCTGACGAGCAGGACGAGCAGGACGATGAGCCACCGCCCGCGGACGACTACTACGAAGTCGACATGGATACCCTGGCCTACCTGGATGCCGCGCCCGAGCCTGACGTGGTCGTGGTGGAGGAGCCGCTGCCGGCGGCGAAGCCGGCCACCGGCCTGGCCGCGGAGTGGCTGGAGCTGTTCCCGCGGCTCGGCCTCGGCGGCCTGACCGCGAGCATCGCTGCCAACTGTACGCTGGTAGCTGCCGACGGCGACCACTGGCATCTGCATCTCGATCCGGGCCAGAGCGCGCTGTTCAACGCCACCCAGCAGCGGCGGCTGAACGATGCGCTGAACCAGCACCTGGGGCGCACCCTCAAACTGGAGGTGACCCTGCAGAAGCCTGAGCAGGAGACCCCGGCCCAGGCAGCGGCACGCCGGCGTGCCGAGCGCCAGCGGGCGGCCGAGGCATCGATCGATGCCGACCCGTTGGTCCGGCAGTTGCGCGAGCAGTTCGCCGCGGTGGTCCGTGACGGTACCATCGAACCTTTGGAAGCCAAGGCCTGACCGGCGCTTGGCGCACGCAACAAGACGACATTCGAGGTGAAGAACATGATGAAAGGTGGCATGGCCGGCCTGATGAAGCAGGCGCAGCAGATGCAGGAAAAGATGCAGAAGATGCAGGAAGAGCTGGCCAACGCCGAAGTGACCGGGCAATCCGGCGCCGGTCTGGTCAGCGTGGTGATGACCGGGCGCCACGACGTCAAGCGCGTCAGCCTGGACGACAGCCTGATGCAGGAAGACAAGGAAATCCTCGAAGACCTGATCGCCGCCGCGGTCAACGATGCGGTGCGCAAGATCGAGCAGAACAACCAGGAAAAGATGTCCGGCTTCACCTCGGGCATGCAACTGCCGCCCGGCTTCAAGATGCCCTTCTGATTCTGCGTTCGTGCCGGGTCCGCCTTCTTAGGACGGCGCCCGGCAGCCATTCCCCTCCCTCTATCCGACGAGTCCTGCATGAGTTTCAGCCCGCTGATCCGCCAACTGATCGAGTCCCTGCGCATTCTTCCCGGTGTCGGGCAGAAGTCGGCCCAGCGCATGGCGCTGATGCTGCTGGAGCGCGATCGCAGCGGCGGCCTGAAGCTGGCCCAGGCGTTGACCGCCGCGATGGAAGGGGTCGGTCATTGCCGGCAGTGCCGTACCCTCAGCGAGGAGGAGCTGTGCCCGCAGTGCGCCGACCCGCGACGCGACGACTCGCTGCTCTGCGTGGTGGAAGGCCCTCTGGACGTATTCGCGGTGGAGCAGACCGGCTACCGCGGCCGCTATTTCGTGCTCAAGGGACACCTGTCGCCGCTCGACGGCCTGGGGCCGGAGGCGATCGGCATTCCCGAACTGGAAGCGCGGATCAGGGACGGAGCCTTCAGCGAGGTGATCCTCGCCACCAACCCCACCGTGGAAGGCGAGGCCACCGCCCACTATATCGCCCAGCTACTGGCCGGCCGCGGCCTGACCTTGTCGCGTATCGCCCATGGCGTGCCGCTGGGTGGCGAGCTGGAGCTGGTCGATGGCGGCACCTTGGCCCACGCCCTGGCCGGACGGCGGCCGATCTCCTGAGCTCTGTGCCTCCCGTGTCCGTAGGAAGGGCGGCCTATACGCCCTCGCCGATGGCCAGTTTCCCGTATTGAAAACCAAGCAAGCGCTAGGTAAGTTCTGAGGCTCCCATCAGGAGCCCGGCCATGACTGACTTCCAGCAGTACTTCGACGAGTCCCATCAACTGATCCGGGATTCGGTGCGCCGTTTCGTCGAGCGCGAGGTGTTGCCGCACATCGATGAATGGGAGGAGGCCGAGGAATTTCCCCGTGAACTCTATCTCAAGGCCGGCGCGGCCGGGATCCTCGGCATCGGCTACCCGGAAGCCTACGGCGGCAGTTGCGAAGGCGATCTGTTCGCCAAGGTGGCGGCCAGCGAAGAGCTCATGCGCTGCGGTTCCGGCGGCTTGGTCGCCGGGTTGGGATCGCTGGATATCGGCTTGCCTCCGGTGGTCAAGTGGGCCCGTCCCGAGGTGCGCGAGCGGGTGGTGCCGGCGGTGCTGCGCGGCGAGAAGATCATGGCCCTGGCGGTCACCGAGCCCTCTGGCGGCTCCGACGTGGCCAACCTGAAGACCCGTGCGGTGCGCGATGGCGATCATTATCGCGTCAGCGGCAGCAAGACCTTCATCACCAGCGGCGTGCGCGCGGACTACTACACGGTGGCGGTGCGTACCGGCGGCGAGGGTTTCGCCGGCATCAGCCTGCTGCTGGTGGAGAAGGGCACTGCCGGGTTCAATGTCGGCCGCAAGCTGAAGAAGATGGGCTGGTGGGCGTCGGATACCGCCGAACTGTTCTTCGACGACTGCCGGGTGCCTGCGGAAAACCTCATCGGCGTGGAGAATGCCGGCTTCGCCTGCATCATGGCCAATTTCCAGAGCGAGCGCCTGGCCCTGGCGGTGATGGCCAACATGACCGCGCAACTGGCTCTGGAGGAGTCGCTGCGCTGGGCGCGCGAGCGAGAAGCGTTCGGCAAGCCGATCGGCAAGTTCCAGGTGCTGCGCCATCGTCTCGCGGAAATGGCCACGCAACTGGAGGTTTCCCGGGAGTTCACCTATCGCCAGGCAGCGAAGATGGCTGTCGGCAAGAGCGTGATCAAGGAGATATCGATGGCCAAGAACTTCGCTACCGATGTCGCCGATCGCCTGACCTATGATGCCGTGCAGGTGCTCGGCGGCATGGGCTACATGCGCGAAAGCCTGGTGGAGCGGCTGTATCGCGACAACCGGATTCTCTCCATCGGCGGCGGTTCGCGGGAAATCATGAACGAGATCATCGGCAAGCAGATGGGGTTGTAGGGCCGCGTTCTATCAGGTGAAGTCCAGGTCGTAATGCGCCTGGCCACAGTGCAGGCAGTCGAAGCGGTAGATGGCCGGATTGCCGCCGGGCGTATAGGCGTCGACGAGGCGTTGCCAGGTGATAGCCGGCCAGGCGAAATCGGCGAAGCGCTGCGCCAGGCCCTCGGCTCCCAGTTGCCCGATTTCCTCACGCCCCGCGTCGCCGCGAAAGGCGCAGGCATCTTCGCAGCAAACCAGCCAGCGCTCCTGCTGCCAGGAGGTGTAGCCGGGCGTGCGCTCGCAGACTTCGGTGACGATATCCGCGGCGACGCCGGCGTCGAGCAGCGGATAGTCGTCGGAAAAGCTCGCTTCGTAGCGCGCGGCCGCGCTGCCGTCGGCTATGCACCAGGGGCAAAGGCTGCCGGGCGGCAACTCGTGGCGGGAATAGGGCGAACCGGTGTAGACGTAGCCACGAGCCTTGCCACAGCACTGGCAGGTGGTGGCGGAAGCCTCGATGCTGCCGCTGGCGAGCGGTTCGGGATGGTAGCGGAAGAGAGGAAGGGGAGGGTTCATGACGGCCGTACCCTGGAGACTGGCCGTCGAGTATGACGTGCCGGGCAGCCTAGCGGCTACCCGGCGGGCCTGTTCACTCGCTGGCTTCGCGGGCGCCCTGGGGGCTCTTCGGGCGCGGCGCGAAGCGCGCTGCCAGGCGCATGCTGGCGGTGACCACACGCTGGTAGAGCACTGGCGCCAGGCGTAGCATCACGTCGATCGCGTGGGCGTCGGCGCCGATCAGGATGCGCCGGCTGTCGCGCTGCACGCCGCGCAGGATGACCTGGGCGGCCTTCTCCGGGGTGGTCCGCAGCAACTGGTCGTTGAATTGCTGGCGAGCCTTGTCGGCAGCCTGGCCGGTGACCTTGGCCATGCTCTCGTTCATTCTCGCGGTCTTGGCGATGTTGGTCTTGATCCCGCCGGGATGCACGCAACTGGCGGAGACGCCGGAGTCCTCCATGTCCAGTTCCTGGCGCAACGACTCGGTGAAGCCACGCACCGCGTACTTGGTGGCGTTGTAGGCGCTCATGCCGGGCTGGGCGAACAGCCCGAAGACGCTGGAGACATTGACCACGTGGCCGTTGCCGGAGGCCTTCAGGTGCGGAAGGAACGCCTTGGTGCCGTTCACCACGCCCCAGAAGTTGATGTTCATGATCCACTCGTATTCCGAGTAGTCGCTGCCTTCCACGGTACCGGCGTGGGCGACGCCCGCGTTGTTGAAGATCAGGTTCACCCGGCCATGTTCGCTGGCCGCCTTGTCGGCCCAGGCCTGCACCTGCTCGCGGTCGGCCACGTCGACGACCGCGGTGGAGACGCGTACCCCGCTGCTGGCGAGCAATTGGCGGGTCTCCTCGAGAGCTGCGGCATTGACGTCGGCCAGGGCCAGGTGACAACCCTGCCTGCCCAGCTCCACGGCCAGGGCGCGACCGATGCCCGAGCCTGCGCCGGTGATGGCGGCGACTTTGTTTTCGAACGACTTCATGCGGGTACCCCTTCGGCCTGTTGGCGGGCTTCGTTGCTCAGGGCGGCGAGCGGTGTCGTGGTGAGGTGGTAGGCGGAGGCGTCGAACTGCCGGGTCAGGGCACGGAAGCGCCAGGTGAATCCCGGCCACAGGGTGCAGTTGCGGCCGCTGACCGGATGCAGGTACCAGCTCTTGCAACCGCCCACGCTCCAGACGCTGCGGTCCAGCTTGCGCTGGAGGTATTCGTTGTAGCGTTCCTGCACCGGGGCCTTGACCTCGAGACTGAGCAGTTCGCGGCGCTTCATCAGCTTCAGCGCATCGAGGACGTAGGCGATCTGCGACTCGATCATGTAGACCATCGAGTTGTGGCCGAGGCCGGTGTTCGGTCCCATCAGGAAGAACAGATTGGGGAAGCCGGCGGTGGTAGTGCCCTTGTAGGCTTCCGGGCCCTTGGTCCAGCTGTCCAGCAGGTCGCGGCCGTCGCGACCGAAGACCACTCCGCGGGGGATAGGGTCGTTGGCGGTGAAGCCGGTACCGAAGATGATCGCGTCGACCTCGCGTTCCCGGCCGTTGCCGTCGACGATTCCGTTGGCGGTGACGGCGCGGATGCCTTCGGTGATCACCGTGGAGTTGGCGGCAGCCAGGGCCGGGTAGTAGTTGTGCGACATGAGGATGCGCTTGCAGCCGATGGTGTAGTCCGGCGTGACCTTGCGGCGCAGTTCCGGATCCTTGATCTGCTTGTGGATGTGGCGGATCGCCAGGCGCTGCACCAGCTTCATCACCTGCGGGGCGAAGGTGAAGCCCAGCACCCGCCCTTCGAGCAGGCTGTAGAGGCCGCCGCGCCAGAGCTTCTGCACCAGCGGGAAGCGCCGGAAGCGGCGGCGCTCGGTTTCGCTGATTGCCCGGTCGGGTTTGGGCAGGATCCATGGCGGAGTGCGCTGGTAGAGATCGAGCGCGGCCACCAGCGGCTGGATCTCCGGGACGAACTGGATCGCCGAGGCGCCGGTGCCGATCACCGCCACTCGCTTGCCCTTGAGGTCGTAGTCATGGTCCCACTGCTGGGAATGGAAGACCTTGCCCTGGAAGTTCTCCAGGCCATCGAGGCGTGGATAGGCCGGGGTGGACAGGCCGCCCATGCCGGAAACCACGGCGTTCGCGGTGTAATGGTTGCCCTGGGCGTCATGCAGGTGCCAGAGGCTTTGCCGCTCGTCCCAGGCCAGCTTGCCGATCTCGGTGTTCAGCAGGGTCTTTTCCTGCAAGCGGTATTTTTCCCAGCACTTCTCCAGATAGGCGCGGATTTCCGGCTGGCGGGCGAACATCCGCGTCCACTCCGGGTTCGCTTCGAAGGAGAAGGAATAGACGTGGGATTGCACGTCGCAGGCGCAGCCAGGGTAGTTGTTGACTCTCCAGGTGCCGCCGACGCCGGCGTCCTTTTCGAAGATCAGGAAGTCGTCCTCGCCTTCCTGGCGGAGACGGATCGCCATCCCCAGCCCGGAGAAACCGGTGCCGATGATGGCGACCTTGCAGTGCCGGGCGGCGGCAGGGGTGGGTTGGGTACTCATGGCCAAGCTCCTGTTATGATTGTTTGCTGGCGTATACACTCGTCTACCTGCGAATGTAGACATCTGTATACTTCAGGGTCAAGCCAACCTTAGGTAGGGTCGGCGCGACGCAACGGCCGAACTTGTGGCGCATGGAAACAACCAGGTGGAACATGAGCGATATGAACGAAACGAAGGACAGGGTTGCCGACGCTCCCGGCAAACGCGCCTTGCTGGAGGCGGCCTTGCGCCTGGGCAGCAGCAGCCGCAGCCTGGGGGCCATCGGCTTGCGCGAGCTGGCGCGCGAGGCGGGCCTGAATCCGAACACCTTCTATCGGCATTTCCGCGATATCGACGATCTTGGCCTGACCATGATCCGCGACATCTCTACCCAGCTGCGCCAGCCGCTGCGCCAGCTTCGCCGCGAGGCCGCGACTCGTGCGGCGCCCAGCGCCCGAGCGCAGACGACGCCGTTCGGGCTGGACCTGGAAAGGGGGCGGCGGGTCTGCCGGGAGACGGTGCGGCTGTTCTTCGACTTCGTGGAGAGCAATCCCGCCGCGTTCATCGTCGGCGTGCGCGAACTGCATGGGGCTTCGCCGGTGCTGCGTGGTGCCCTGCGTCAGATCATGGATGAGTTCGCCGAGGACATGTCGGAGGACATCATCGAATTCAGGTTGTTGCCGGCGGTGAGCGAGGCGACCATCCGCCGCCTCTCCAGCCTGATCGGCCGCCAGCTGTTTCAGTTGTCGCTGGACTATATCGGCCAGCCGGAGCGGCGTCGGGAAATCTGCGCCCTGGGTGAGGAACAGATACTGCTGTTGTTCACCGGCGCCGCGGTCCTGCAGATGATGGGCGTTTCGTTGGACGCCGAGGCGTCAGGCCAGCTTGAGCAGGCTCATGCCGGCCAGCAGCAGCAACAGGCCGAGCCAGCCGCGCCAGGCCAGGCGCTGGCCGAACAGCGCCCAGCCCATGGCGACGGTGGCGAGGATGCCGAAGCCGCCCCAGATCGCATAGGCGAGTGACAGCTCGATGTCCTTCACCGCCTGCGCCAGCGCGGTGAAGGCGGCCATCACGCAGAGGATCGAGGCGATCCCGAGGCCGCGCCTGCGGAAACCGTCGGAGTATTTCAACAGCAGGTTGGCGACGACCTCGAGGGCGATCGCCAGGCCGAGCCAGGCGAAGGGAATCCAGTTCAGGGTCAGCATGTGACGGCCTCCCCACGGGGCTGCGCCGGCGTGCCGCTGGCGTTGCGGGTGCCGGACTTGATCAGCAGGATGCCGGCGATCATCACGCCGAGGCCGACGGCCTTGTACAGGCCGATGCTTTCGCCCAGCCAGGCGACGCTGACCGCCGTGATCAGGACGATGCCAATGCCTTCCCAAAGGGCGTAGGCGACTCCGACGGGGACACGCTTGACCGCCAGGGCGAGGAAGAAATAGGACAGGCCGATCATCCCGTACATCAGCAGCATGCCTGCGACAGGGGCGTGGGTGGCGGCCAGTTTCATCGAGGTGGTGCCGATCACTTCGGCGCCGATAGCCAGTAACAGATAGATCCAGGAACGCATGTTGCCCTCCCATGGGCACCGCGGAATGGAGGCCGCGGCCAAAGATGACGAAGAGCGGTGGCGAGGGGCGGGAAAGACCCCGAAGCGCAGGGGCGGTCGCCACCGACAGCAGGTGTCGAGGGAGGGAGCTAGAGGTCGCCGGTCCAGTGACGCTCGCGGGAGACCAGACGGGAAGTGGGGAGAGGTAATGCCTTAGTGTTCAACATAATGAACATGATATTACCTCAGGGCATCGTAAAAAGCCAATCGATAGGAATTGACTAATTATTTCCTCCGTAAAATGGCGGATTCAGGAACGGTAGTCGAAACGGAGGCTTTTCCGTGTGCAATATCCTGTTCTTCTCTCGAATAAGAAACGCCAGGCGGGGCCTGGCGTCGGGGGCGGAGCGGCACTGGCGGAGGCGGGCTTCAATCGGCGAAGGCCAGTTTGTCCTTCCAGTATTTCTCCAGTTTCGCGGTGTCGTGGTCGCTGGGGTGGAAGCCCGGCCGGTAGTAGTCCAGGTAGGGCAGCAGCAGGCGGGTGAAGAAGCCCTTGCGCAGGCCGAACAGGGTGCCCAGGCCATGCTTCCAGGAGCGCCAGTTGAACAATTGGCCGTCCTTGCGTAGCAGGTCGAGCTGGAACCAGCCGATGACGCCGAAGAACATCAGGGTGGTCAGCATCATCACCAGAACCCGGGTGAAGTAGCCGCCGTAGACTTTCTGGTACACATCGTAGGCGACATTCTTGTGTTCGTTCTCCTCGATGGCATGCCACATCCACAGCTTGTACATCTTCGGCGACTGCATCTGGATGGTCAGGTCTTCGCGCTTGAGCAGCTGCGCGGCCATGGTCGCGGTGAAATGCTCGAGGGCGCAGGTGATCGCCAACTGGTGTTTCCTGGTGGTGACCTTGCTGACGTTTTCCAGCAGGACCTTGATCCGCAGTTCGAGGCACTCCAGGTCGACCCCGTGCTCCTCGGCATATTCGTTGTAGGCGGCATGCTCCTTGGAGTGCATCGCCTCCTGGCCGATGAAGGCGCTGACGTCCTTCTTCAGTTGCGGATCCTCCAGGCGGTCGCGCACCGCGCGCACGCTATCGACGAAGAATTTTTCGCCGTAGGGGAAGAGCGAGGACAGGTTGTTCATGAACTGGGTCATGAAGGGTTGGCCGTCCCACCAGTACTTCGGGGTTTCGCTGAAGCTGAAATCCATCCGCCGCACGGGGAAATTGGCGCGAACCGGGGAGGCGGTGCCAGTGGCAGTCATGGCTAACTCCTTTTGTTGTTCTGGGGAGGGGAAACGCACAGGTTTCCTCGGGTTCCCTATGGCGAGTTCGCTATAACACCTCTGAATGTGTCATTAGCTGATGTAATTATTGCAGGATTGTCCAACAGCGGGAGGTCATTTCTGGCCATTTCGAAGTCATTAATGGCCAGGTCGGCTCGACCAGACGGAAGATGGGGCGCAAGGAGCGAACGCGGGGCGCCAGGGCGCGCCCCGGCGTATCAACGCTCGTCGAGAGCGAACGCGGTGAGACTGAAGGTGGAGATGCCGGCGTCCTGCAGGCGAGTGGAGCCGCCGAGTTCCGGCAGGTCGATGATCGCCGCGGCCTCGAAGACCCTGGCCCCGAGGCGTCGTACCAGGCTCGCGGCCGCCAGCAGGGTCCCGCCGGTGGCGATGAGGTCGTCGAAGATCAGTACGCTGTCGCCTTCGCAGAGGCTGTCGGCATGTACTTCGAGGAAGGCCTCGCCGTATTCGGTCTGGTAGCCCTCGGCGAGTACGTCGGCGGGCAGCTTGCCCTGCTTGCGGAACAGGACCAGCGGCTTGTTCAGCGCATAGGCCACCGCCGAGCCGATGAGGAAGCCACGGGCATCCATGGCGCCGATGTGGCTGAAATCGGCCTCGATGTAGCGCTGGACGAAGCTGTCCACGGTCATGCGTAGCGCGCGCGGCGACTGGAACAGCGGGGTGATGTCGCGGAACACCACGCCGGGCTTGGGAAAGTCCGGCACGGCGCGGATCTGCGACTTGAGGGTGAACTCGTCGAAAATCATGGAAGATCCTGGGCTGGGCGTTTTTCGGGGCCCATCATACAACGGGCCCGCGCTGAGGCGGGCCCGTTGGCGGTTCGCAGGCGCTTCAGCCTTCCAGCTGGCCGCCGGCGAGGGCGCACAGCTCGATGGAGTCGAGGATGTGCACTTCCTTGCCTTCCGCGCTGATCAGGCCGTTCTGCTGGAAGCGGGTGAAGACCCGCGACACGGTTTCCACGGCCAGGCCGAGATAGTTGCCGATCTCGTTGCGCGACATGGCCAGGCGGAACTGCTGGGCGGAGAAGCCACGGGCACGGAAGCGCGCCGACAGGTTGACCAGGAAGGTGGCGATGCGCTCGTCGGCAGTCTTCTTCGACAGCAGCAGCATCATCTGCTGGTCATCGCGGATTTCCCGGCTCATCAGACGCATCAGTTGACGGCGCAGTTGCGGCAGCTGCTCGGACAGTTCGTCCAGGCGCTCGAAGGGAATCTCGCAGACCGAGGTGGTTTCCAGAGCCTGGGCGGATACCGGATAGGTCTCGGTATCCATCCCGGACAGGCCGACCAGCTCGCTGGGCAGGTGGAAGCCGGTGATCTGCTCTTCGCCGGCATCGGTGATGCTGAAGGTTTTCAGGGCGCCGGAGCGCACGGCAAAGACCGAGCCGAAAGGATCGCCCTGGCGGAACAGGAATTCGCCTTTCTTCAGGGGACGACCGCGCTTGACGATCTCGTCCAGCGAATCCATGTCTTCCACGGTCAGCGACAGGGGGAGGCACAGCGGGGCCAGACTGCAATCCTTGCAGTGTGCTTGGGGCAGTGCGCGCACCTTGATGGTTTCGGCCATTGAGGGGTCCTTGCTAGGTTAAAGGCACAACAGGAGTAAGGGTAACGCAGCCGCGATGCGGGTGCCAGCCATAGGTCTGGCAACGACCATTTCTGACAGGCCGATGGCGTTTCCAATCAGTGACTTGCGTCAAACAGCTGCGACTACCTGTCGCACCCTGTCAAGGGGCGACGAAAAGGGGGCTCAAGTTCGCGACGCGTGGGCCGATCCAATGGAAGAATTCCATTTTTCCCGGAGTGACTGGAATGTTGACCCTCAGTGGCTGGATCACCACCCAGGTGCCGCCCTCATCGCGCGCCGCCGCGGACGCCAAGGCCGCGCGGACCGGCACCGCCGAGCAGGCGGAAGACCCGGCCGCCGGTACCGACGCCGCCGATCAGCATGTACGGCTTTCCCAGGCAGGGCGCGAGCTGGCCGCCACCATGGGGGTGCCGGTGGAGGAGGAGGACGAGGATATCCCGCAGGAGTTGCGGCCGATGGTGAAGATGATCCGCGAGTTGAAGAAGAAGATCGAGGAGAAGCTCAGGGAGCTGCAGGAGGCCATGAGGTCGTCCGATCCGGGGGCGAAGGAGGCTCGCGTGCCTGAGTTGCAGAAGGAGTTGCAACAACTCAACTCCGCCCTGCAGACGGCAACGGCAGCGATGGCATCGGCCATCAAGGAGATGGGTATCAGCGACCCGGCGCTGATCATGAAGGTCATGGGCAGCCGGTAGAAGGGGCGGGGATTCACCGCCCTGTCGTGCGGGCAGGGCGGTGCGCTTTCAGATCACCCGGGAGAAGCGCTGCCGGTTGAGGCTGGGCAGGTAGCGGTCGAACAGCATGCAGATCGAACGCACCAGCAGACGCCCGGAGGAGGTGATGTCGATGCCCTTGGCGTCCAGGCGGATCAGGCCGTCGGCGGCGAAGCGTTCGAGGTCGGGCCACAGCTCGGCGAAGTAGCTGCGGAAGTCGATGCCGAACTCCGTCTCGATATCCTCGAAGGCCAGTTCGAAGTGACAGATCAGTTGCTGGATCACCGCGCGCCGCACCCGGTCGTCGCTGTTGCAGTGCAGGCCGCGGCGGATCGCCAACTGGCCGTTGTCGAGGCTGGTCTGGTAGTCGTTGATGTCGCTGCTGTTCTGACTGTAGAGGTCGCCGATCTGGCTGATCGCCGAGACCCCGAGACCTACCAGGTCGCAATGCCCGTGGGTGGTGTAGCCTTGGAAGTTGCGTTGCAGGGTGCCGTCTTCCTGGGCGCTGGCCAGCTCGTCGTCGGGCAGGGCGAAGTGATCCATGCCGATATAGCGGTAGCCCGCCGCGGCGAGTTGCTCGGTGGTGCGCTGGAGCATTTCCAGCTTCTGGCCCGGGCTCGGCAGGTCGTCGGCGTTGATCCGCCGCTGCGGCATGAAACGCTCGGGCAGGTGGGCATAGTTGAACACCGAGAGGCGATCCGGCTGTAGCGCGATCACTTCGTCGACCGTGCGGGCGAAGCTGTCCGGCGTCTGTTTCGGCAGTCCGTAGATCAGGTCGAGGTTGATCGAGCGGTACTGCAGGGTGCGCGCGGCCTCGACGATGGTACGGGTCTCCTCCGGGGTCTGCATGCGGTTGACCGCCTTCTGCACCTCCATGTCGAAGTCCTGTACGCCGAGGCTGACGCGGTTGAAACCGAGTTCGCGGAGCAGGCCCATGGTCGACCAGTCGGCCTCGCGCGGGTCGATCTCGATGCCGTAGTCGCCCGAATCGTCGTCCAGCAGGTTGAGGTGGGTGCGCAATTGCGACATGAGTTCGCGCAACTGGCCGGGACTGAGGAAGGTCGGGGTTCCGCCACCGAAGTGCAGTTGCTCGACCACCTGCTCGCGGGAGAGGTGGCGGCTGACGATCTCGATCTCGCGGACCAGGCGCGCGAGGTACGGCGCGCTGCGCCCGCGATCCTTGGTGATCACCTTGTTGCAGGCGCAGTAGTAGCAGATGTTGGCGCAGAACGGGATGTGCACGTAGAGCGACAGGGGGTGTCCGGCCTTCCGGCTGTCGCGCAGGGCGTGCAACTGGTCGAACGGGCCGATGCCTTCGTGGAACTGCACGGCGGTCGGATAGGAGGTGTAACGCGGGCCGGAAAGGTCGTAGCGCCGAATCAGGTCAGCGTCCCAGCGAATGGTGTCGAGCATGCCAGAGATCCCCAGTTGGCGAGCTTTAGTCGGGAAGTCTAGGGACTGCGCCGGGAAGGCCTGTTGATTTGTATCAAGCGGGTGAATGTATACAGGATGTGTCGCCCGATGTTGGGACGGGCGTCCGTCAATGCCCCATCAGCCAGGCCTGGTGCGGTCCTGGGAGGGTCCAGAGGCCGAAGAGGATGACCATCAGGCCGCCCACGATGCGTACGCCGCGACGGCGCAGCAGGGCGGTCACCCGTTCGGCGGCCATGCCGGTGGCCAGCAGAACCGGCCAGGTGCCGAGGCCGAACGCCAGCATCAGCAGCGCGCTGTCCAGTGCCGATCCCTGGCTGGTGGCCCAGAGCAGGGTGCTGTAGACCAGCCCGCAGGGCAGCCAGCCCCAGATCGCTCCGAGCAGCAGGGCTCGTGGCAGGCTGGAGACCGGCAGCAGGCGCCGGGCGAAGGGTTCCAGGTGGCGCCAGAGACCGCGACCGAGCGCCTCGACGCGGGTCAGGCCGCTCCACCAGCCGGCCAGGTAGAGTCCCATGGCGATCAGCAGCAGCCCGGCGACCACCCGCAGCGCGCCGGCCAACGGGGTGCGCGCCACCGCCCAGCCGGCCAGGCCGAGCAGCAGGCCGGCGCAGGCGTAGCTGAGGATGCGGCCGAGGTTGTAGGCCAGCAGCAGGCGCAGACGACGGCCGCGCTGTTCGGCGGGAATGGCCAGGGTCAGGGCGCCCATCAGGCCGCCGCACATGCCCAGGCAGTGGCCTCCCCCGAGCAGGCCGAGGATCAGCGCGGAAACCAGCAACGGCGCCAGTTCAGCCACGCGGTCGGTCCTCGGGTTTCGACGGCTTCTCCGCTTCGTCGACGCCGGCCTGGTGCTTCGGGTCTTCGTCGTCGAAGAGAATGCTGTGGGCGGGGCCGTCGAGATCGTCGTACTGGCCGCTGTCCACCGCCCAGAAGAACACGTAGATGGCGATGGCGACGATGACGATCGCGACGGGGATCAGGATGTAGAGCGCGGCCATACGGACCTCGGCGAAGGGATTCGGGTCAGCCGCAGGGCGTTGACCACCACCAGCAGCGAACTGACCGACATGCCGATCGCCGCCCAGCCCGGGGTGATCCAGCCGAGCGCGGCGAAGGGCAGGACCAGGCCATTGTACAGGCTGGCCCAGGCCAGGTTCTCGATGATGATATGGCGGGTGCGGCGCGCCAGCCGGAAAGCCTGCACCAGGCTGTCCAGGCGGTTGGACAGGAGCACCGCGTCGGCGCTGGTCTTGGCCAGGTCGGTGGCGCTGCCCATGGCGACGCTGATGTCGGCACCGGCGAGCACCGGTACGTCGTTGACTCCGTCGCCGAGCATCAGCACCCGGCGGCCCTCGCCGTGCAGGCGTTCGAGCATGGCCAGCTTGTCGTCCGGGGTCAGGCCGCCGCGGGCTTCGTCGATGCCCAGTTCGGCAGCGACGCTGGCGACCATCGGCGAGGCGTCGCCGGATAGCAGGAGGGTGCGCCAGCCGCGCGCCTTGCAGGCGGCGAGCAGGGCGGGGGCGTCGCTGCGCAGGCGGTCGTCGAGACCGAACCAGGCCAGCGGTCCCTGCTCGTCGCCGAGCAGCAGCCACTGTCCGGAGTCGCCGGGCATCGCGGGCGTGGCGCTGCCGCCCAGGTTGCTGACGAAGGCGGCCTGGCCGATGCGCAGGCGGCGGCCTTCCACCAGGCCTTCGAGACCCAGTCCCGGATGGCTTGCGACGCTGTCGGCGGCCTCCGGCGCACGGCCGAAGGCGCGGGCGATGGGGTGTTCGGAACGGTTCTCGAGGGCGGCGGCGAGGGCCAGGCAGCGATCCGCGTCGAGATCGCGCAGGGGTAGCACCTGCTTGAGCGTCAGGCGGCCTTCGGTGAGGGTGCCGGTCTTGTCGAAGATTACCGTGTCGATGTGGTTCAGCCCTTCCAGCACGTGCCCGCGCGTGATCAGCAGGCCGAGCTTGTGCAGGCTGCCGGTGGCCGCGGTGAGCGCGGTGGGCGTGGCCAGCGATAGGGCGCAGGGGCAGGTGGCGACCAGCAGCGACAGCACCACCCAGAAGGCGCGCTGGTGGTCGACCTGCCACCATAGCGCGCCGACCGCTGCGGCGACCAGCAGGACGATGAGCAGGAACCACTGCGCCACCTTGTCGGCCAGTTCCGCCAGGCGCGGCTTGTCCGCCTGGGCGCGTTCCAGCAGGCGGACAATGGCCGACAGGCGGCTGTCGTCGCCAAGGGCGCCGACCTCGACGGTCAGCGGCCCCTCGACGTTCAGGGTACCGCCGGTGACGGCGTCGCCGGCCTGGCGTGGATGGGGCAGGTACTCGCCGGTGAGCAGCGACTCGTCGACGCTGGACTGGCCGTCGAGGATCACTCCGTCGGCCGGCAGCACGGCGCCTGGCGGTACCAGTACGCGGTCGCCGACGCGCAGTTCGCTGAGCAGGATGCGCTCGCCCTGGTTGGCGGCGTCCAGGCGCAGGCAGGACGCCGGCAGCAGGTTGACCAGTTGCGCGGTGGAGGCGGCGGTGCGCTCCCGCGCCCGGCGTTCGAGGTAGCGGCCGGCGAGGAGGAACAGGGCGAACATGCCGACCGCGTCGAAATACAGCTCGCCCTGGCCGGTGATCGTCGACCAGATGCCGGCGACGTAGGCGCCGCCGATCGCCAGCGACACCGAGACGTCCATGGTCAGGTGGCGGGTGCGCAGGTCGCGCAGGGCGCCACGGAAGAACTGGCCGCAGCAGTAGAAGACGATCGGCGTGGTGAGGATCAGGCTGACCCAGCGCAGGATGCGGTCCATGCCGGCGGAAAGGTCGAGGTTGAATTCCGGCCAGGTCGCCATCACCGCCATCATCACCTGGATCCACAGCAGCCCGGCGACACCGAGCTGGCGCAGGGCGCGGCGGTTCTCCATGGCCAGGCGCTCGGTGGCGCGGTCGGGTTGGTAGGGATGGCCGGCATAGCCGATCTGGCGCAGTTCGCCGAGCAACTGGCTGAGCGGCAGCTGGCTGTCCTGCCAGCGCACGTGCAGGCGATGGTTGGACAGGTTGAGCCGCGCCTCGGCCACGCCAGGCAACTGGCGCAGGTGCTTCTCGATCAGCCAGCCGCAGGCGGCGCAACTGATGCCTTCGATCATCAGGCTGGTTTCCGCCAGCTCGCCCTCATGGCGGACGAAGCCGCCCTGTACGTCCGGGCGGTCGTAGAGCTGCAACTCCTCGCTGAGCGCCTTGGGCAATGCCTCGGGATTGGCGGCGTTTTCGCTGCGGTGCCGGTAGTAGCTTTCCAGGCCGCCGGCGACGATGGCCTCGGCCACCGCCTGGCAGCCCGGACAGCACATGGCCCGCGTCTCGCCGAGCACGCGGGCCTCGAAGCGGCTGCCGGCGGGGACCGGCAAGCCGCAGTGGTAGCAGGGCAGGGGGGCGCTCATGGGCGCTTCGCTTCTGCTCCCTGGAGCGGTTCGTCACCCAGCTCCATGACCACGGTCGGCGATACCACCTCTTCCTCGAACAGGCGCCACTGGCCGCTGCCTTCCTGGCCGAGCAGTTCGACGAAGCGACGGCCCTCGACGGCGTCGGTCAGTTGCCCGACGTAGCGCTCGCGGTCGGAGTTGCTGCGCAGCAGCTCCACGCGGCGGTCCTTCTCCGGCTGGGTCGGCGAGATCAGGTTGAGGGTGAGTTGCTCCGGACGGCTGTTGCCGGTCAGGCGCACTTCGACTTCGCCGGTCAGGTCGTCGACCTTGACCTTGGCGTGCACTTGCAGGCGTACGGCCAGGTTCTCGCGTTCCAGGGAGCGGTTGATGCCCTTGCCGGCCTCGTAGTAGTTGTCGGTGACCAGGGTGTCCTGGTTGCGCACCGCGATGGTGACCAGGCTCAGCCCGAGCACCACCGAGGTCGCCAGGAGGGCCACGATGAACCAGGCCCAGAAGTGTTTGTACCAGGGTTGAGGGTGGGTCTCGGACTGCATGCTCAAGTTACTCAACGGGTGCGTGGGCCAATGAAGCGACTCTTCGCTTCTTTATGGATGCTCGGGTCGTCGGCCGACTCGATGGTGAAGACGATCTCGTTGGTGGTCGAAGGCAGCTTCTCCGGCTCGATGGACAGTTCCATCGGCAGGTTGAGGATGTCGCCCGCCGCCACCTTCAGCTCGCGCCGGCCTTCCAGGGTCAGGCCTTCGAGGCCCTTGGCGCCGAGGATGTAGGTGTGGTCCTGCTGATCCTTGTTCATGATCTTCAGGCTGTACACGTTCTCGATGCGGCCGAGTTCGTTCTCGCGGTAGAGCACGCGGTCCTTGCTAACGTCGAAGCCGACCAGCGGACGCAGGACCACCGCGGTGATCAGGGCGGAGATCATCAGCACCAGGGCGATGGCGTAGCCGATCAGGCGCGGCCGGGCCAGGTGGGTCTTCTGGCCGTTGAGGTTGTGCTCGGTGGTGTAGCTGATCAGCCCTTTCGGGTAGTTCATCTTCTCCATGATGCTGTCGCAGGCGTCGATGCACGCCGCGCAGCCGATGCACTCGATCTGCAGGCCGTCGCGGATGTCGATGCCGGTCGGGCAGACCTGCACGCACATCGTGCAGTCGATGCAGTCGCCCAGGCCCTGGGCCTTGTAGTCGAGGGACTTCTTGCGCGGGCCGCGCTTCTCGCCACGACGCGGATCGTAGGAGACGATCAGGGTGTCCTTGTCGAACATCACGCTCTGGAAGCGCGCGTAGGGGCACATGTAGATGCACACCTGCTCGCGCAGCCAGCCGGCGTTGCCGTAGGTGGCCAGGGTGAAGAAGCCGACCCAGAAGTAGGCCCAGCCGTCGGCCTGGCCGGTGAGCAGCTCGGGAATCAGCTCGCGGATCGGCGAGAAGTAGCCGACGAAGGTCAGGCCGGTGACCAGGCCGATCAGCAGCCACAGGCTGTGCTTGGCGGTCTTGCGCAGCAGCTTGTTGCCGCTCATCGGGGCCTTGTCCAGCTTGATGCGCTGGTTGCGGTCGCCTTCGGTGACCTTCTCGCACCACATGTAGATCCAGGTCCATACGCTCTGCGGGCAGGTATAGCCGCACCAGACGCGACCGGCGAACACGGTGATGAAGAACAGGCCGAAGGCGCAGACGATCAGCAGCCAGGACAGCAGCATGAAGTCCTGCGGCCAGAAGGTGGCGCCGAAGATGTAGAACTTGCGCTCGGGCAGGTCCCACCAGACGGCCTGGCGGCCGCTCCAGTTGAGCCAGACGGTACCGAAGTAGAGGAGGAAGAGCGCCGCACCGCCCACCATGCGCAGTCGGCGGAAGATACCGGTGAAGGCCCGGGTGTAGATCTTCTCGCGCTTGGCGTAGAGATCGTTGTTATTGGTGTCGCCCTTGGCAGGCGGGGTGACGTCTTGAACGGGAATCTGTTTGCTCATCAGTGCGTACCACGGCAGTGGGGGGCGCCCGGCCGGTACATGCCGACAGGGTCAGAAAATAGTTGCACGCCTACTGATTATACGCCTGATCTATCAGGCTTTTTGCGGTAACTGTGCGACTTTTGGTCGCGTATTGTCCCATTCGCGCTTTTCTTTTGCACAAAATAAAACGGCGCCGGGGTTGCCGGCGCCGTCTGGGTCGTGGGGGAGGGGAGCGCTTATTCGGCGCTCTTCTCGCCGTGCGACAGGCTGTATACGTAGGCGGCCAGCAGGTGCACCTTGTCGTTGCCCAGGTGTTCCTGTTGCGCCGGCATCACGCCCTGGCGACCGTAGCGGATGGTCTGCTGCAGTTGCGCGAAGCTGGAGCCGTAGATGAACGCGCCGGGGTGGGTCAGATCGGGAGCGCCCATCGCTGGGGTGCCCTTGCCTTCCGGACCGTGGCAGGCGACGCAGGTGGTGGCGAAGACCTGCTTGCCGGCCTCGATGTCTGCCTTGGCGCCTTCCGGCAGCTTGCGGCCATCCATCTGGGTGAGGACGAAAGCGGCGACGTTCTTCACGCCTTCCTCGCCGATCACTTCACCCCAGGCCGGCATGGCGGCGTGGCGGCCAGCCATGATGGTGGTCTTGATGGTTTCCGGCTCGCCGCCCCAGCGCCAGTCGGCGTCGGTCAGGTTGGGGAAGCCGTAGGCGCCCTTGGCGTCGGAGCCGTGGCAGATCGAGCAGTTGGAGGCGAACAGGCGACCGCCCATTTTCACCGCCTGCGGATCCTTGGCGACTTCCTCGATGGGCATCGCGGCGAACTTGGCGAAGATCGGGCCGTATTTCTCGTCGGCCTTGGCCATTTCCTTTTCCCACTGGTGGACGCCGGTCCAGCCTTTTTCCTTGTCGGCGAATTCGTCGGCGGACTGGTAGCCCGGCATCAGGCCTTTCCAGGTGCCCAGGCCCGGGTACAGGGCCAGGTAGCCCACGGCGAACACCAGGGTGCCGACGAACAGCATGAACCACCACTTCGGCAGCGGGTTGTCGTACTCCTCGATGCCGTCGTAGGAGTGGCCCACGGTCTCGTCGGTGGTGCTGCTGCGCTGGCCCTTGCGGGTGGCGAAGATCAGCCAGGTCAGCGCCAGCAGGGTGCCGAGGGTGAGAGCTGTAATGTACAGACTCCAGAAGGTCGTCATTCTTTGTTACTCCTAGAAGCTTGCTCGACGTGCTTTTTGGCTTCGGGATCGTCTGCGAAGGGCAGCATCGTCGCTTCGTCGAAGCTCTTCTTGCGCTTGCCGCTGTAGGCCCAGATCACCAGGCCGATGAAGGCGACCATGATCACCACGGTGCCCAGTCCACGCAGAGTCCCGATATCCATCACACTCACCGTTTGCTCTTGATAGAGGTTCCCAGGCCTTGAAGGAACGCCACCAGGGCGTCCATCTCGGTCTTGCCCTTCACGGCTTCACGTGCACCGGCGATGTCCTCGTCGGTGTAAGGCACGCCCAGCTTGCGCAGGACTTCCATCTTGGTGGCGGTGTCCTTGCCATCAAGCTTGTTCTCTACCAGCCACGGGTAGGCAGGCATCTTCGACTCGGGCACCACGTTGCGCGGGTTGTACAGGTGCGCGCGGTGCCAGTCGTCGGAGTAACGGCCGCCGACGCGGGCCAGGTCCGGGCCGGTACGCTTGGAACCCCACAGGAACGGGTGGTCCCAGACGCTTTCACCGGCGACCGAGTAATGGCCGTAGCGTTCGGTCTCGGCACGGAACGGGCGGACCATCTGCGAGTGGCAGCCGACGCAGCCTTCGCGGATGTAGATGTCGCGACCTTCCAGTTCCAGGGCGGTACGCGGCTTCATGCCTTCGACCGGGGTATTGGTCACGTCCTGGAAGAACAGCGGCACGATCTGGGTCAGGCCGCCGATGCTGACGGCGATCACCATGAAGATGGCCAGCAGGCCGACGTTCTTCTCGAGTATTTCGTGGTTCTTCATTTACGTCGGGCTCCTCAGGCGATCTGCGCGGCGGCTTCGTATTCGGCCGGCTTGGCAGCACGCACGGTGCGCCAGGTGTTGTAGGCCATCAGCAGCATGCCGGTGAGGAAGAAACCACCGCCGATCATGCGCACGATGAAGCCCGGGTGGCTTGCGACCAGTGCTTCAACGAAGGAGTAGGTCAGGGTGCCGTCCTCGTTGACCGCGCGCCACATCAGACCCTGGGTGATGCCGTTGACCCACATCGAGGCGATGTACAGCACGGTGCCGATGGTGGCCAGCCAGAAGTGCGCGTTGATCAGGCCGATGCTGTGCATCTGCGGGCGACCGAAGACTTTCGGGATCAGGTGGTAGAGCGAGCCGATGGAGATCATCGCCACCCAGCCGAGGGCGCCGGCGTGCACGTGGCCGATGGTCCAGTCGGTGTAGTGGGAGAGGGCGTTGACGGTCTTGATCGCCATCATCGGGCCTTCGAAGGTGGACATGCCGTAGAAGGCCAGGGAGACCACCAGGAAGCGCAGGATCGGGTCGGTGCGCAGCTTATGCCAGGCGCCGGAGAGGGTCATCATGCCGTTGATCATGCCGCCCCAGCTCGGTGCCAGGAGGATCAGCGACATCACCATGCCCAGCGACTGCGCCCAGTCCGGCAGCGCGGTGTAGTGCAGGTGGTGCGGGCCGGCCCAGATGTACAGGGAGATCAGCGCCCAGAAGTGGACGATGGACAGGCGATAGGAATAGACCGGACGCTCGGCCTGCTTGGGCACGAAGTAGTACATCATGCCGAGGAAGCCGGTGGTCAGGAAGAAGCCCACGGCGTTGTGGCCGTACCACCACTGGACCATCGCATCGGTGGCGCCGGAGTAGGCGGAGTAGGACTTGAACCAGCTCACCGGCAGCGACATGTGGTTGACGATGTGCAGCATCGCCGTCACCAGGATGAAGGCACCGTAGAACCAGTTGCCCACATAGATGTGCTTGACCTTGCGCTTGACGATGGTGCCGAAGAACACGATCGCGTAGGTGATCCAGACGATCGCCAGGAGGATGGCCAGCGGCCATTCCAGTTCGGCGTATTCCTTGGAGGTGGTGAAACCCTGCGGCAGGGTCAGCACGGCGCCCACGATCACGGCCTGCCAACCCCAGAAGGTGAAGGCCGCCAGCGTGTCTGAAATCAGTCGGGCTTGCGAGGTACGTTGCACCACGTAGTACGAGGTGGCGAAGAGGGCGCACCCACCGAAGGCGAAGATCACCGCGTTGGTGTGCAGGGGGCGAAGGCGGCCGAAGCTCGTCCACGGCAGGTCGAAGTTCAATTCGGGCCATACCAGTTGGGCGGCGATCAGGACACCGAGACCCATTCCAATGACCCCCCAGACCACCGTCATAACGGCGAACTGGCGGACCACCTTATAGTTATAAGCAGTCTGACTGATTGCTGTGCTCATGCTAGGGGTTCCACGGTTAATGGACTTTTTTAGGGACAAAAAATCGGCGGCAAGTATGGAGAAAGCGGGTGGGCATTGCAACGCGCCAGGCCAGGGGCGACGCCAGTTTGATGCCTGCTTCAGAGCGCTTTCCAAGGCGGCCGTATGGCTTTCTGGCGCTATCCGGACGAGTGGGTTCGGCCGGTGAAGTTAGGTGTCCCGTCGCTCTGCCGGAGAGGGACGAATGCAGAGCAGCTTAGACGCGATTGAAAAGGAAGGGTAGGAAAGGCGTCCGCTGGTGCGACACTTCGTCGCGCCGCCTGGGACTAAGGTCTGAGACCGGGGGAAGGACCCGCGCCCGGGAGGGCGCGGGTGGGGGGAGGGGTCAGTTGCTGCCCTGGTTGTGCGACAGGTTGTAGATGTAGGCGGCCAGGATGTGCACCTTTTCCTTGCCCAGGTAGGGCTCCTGGGCCGGCATCTGGCCCTGGCGGCCATGGCGGATGGTTTGTTGGAGCTGGGCGTAGCTGGAGCCGTAGATGAACGCGCCGGGGTTGGTCAGGTTCGGCGCGCCGACCAGGGCGGTACCCTTGCCTTCCGGGCCGTGGCAGGCGACGCAGTTGACCGAGAAGATCTGCTTGCCGGCCTCGACGTCGGCCTTGGTGCCTTCCGGCAGCTTCAGCCCGGCGAGTTCGGTGCGGACGTAGGCGGCGACGTTCTTCACCCCGTCTTCGCCGAGGATGTCGCCCCAGGCCGCCATGATCGCGTGGCGACCGCCGAGGATGGTGGTCTCGATGCTCTGCGGGTCACCGCCCCAGCGCCACTCGTTGTCGGCCAGGTTGGGGAAGCCGAGGGCGCCCTTGGCGTCGGAACCGTGGCAGATCGAGCAGTAGGTGGCGAACATGCGGCTGCCCATCTTCATGGCGTGCTCGTCCTTGGCCACTTCCTCGATGGGCATGGCGGCGTACTTGGCGAAGATCGGCCCATACTTCTCCTGGGCGATGTTCATCTCGCGTTCCCACTGCTTGTCCTGGGTCCAGCCGCCCTCGTAGCCCGGCAGCACGCCTTTCCAGTTACCCAGGCCCGGGTACAGGACCAGGTAGCCGACGGAGAAGACGATGGTGCCGATGTACAGCATGAACCACCACTTCGGCAGCGGGTTGTCATACTCCTCGATGCCGTCGTAGGAGTGGCCCATGGTCTTTTCGGTAGTACCCTTGGCCTCGCCCTTGCGGGTGGCGAAGACCAGCCAGAGCAGGGCGATCAAGGTACCGACGGTAAGAGCTGTGATGTACAGACTCCAGAAGGTGGTCATTCTTTGTTACTCCTAGAAGCTTGCTCGACGTGCTTTTTGGCTTCGGGATCGTCTGCGAAGGGCAGCATCGTCGCTTCGTCGAAGCTCTTCTTGCGTTTGCCGCTGTAGGCCCAGATCACCAGACCGATGAAGGCGACCATGATCAGCAGCGTGCCGAGTCCTCGCAGCGTCCCGATATCCATTGCCGTCACCGTTTGTTCTTGATCGAGGTGCCGAGCACCTGCAGGTAGGCGACCACGGCGTCCATTTCGGTCTTGCCTTTCAGCGAGTCCTTGGCGCCCTTGATGTCTTCGTCGGTATAGGGCACGCCGAGGGTGCGCATCACTTCGAGCTTCTTCTCGATGTCCTTGCCGTCGAGCTTGTTCTCCACCAGCCACGGGTAGGCCGGCATCTTCGACTCGGGCACCACGTTGCGCGGGTTGAACAGGTGCGCGCGGTGCCAGTCGTCGGAGTAGCGGCTACCGACGCGGGCCAGGTCCGGGCCGGTACGCTTGGAACCCCACAGGAAGGGGTGGTCCCAGACGCTCTCGCCGGCCACCGAGTAGTGGCCGTAGCGTTCGGTCTCGGCGCGGAACGGACGGATCATCTGCGAGTGGCAGCCGACGCAGCCTTCGCGGATATAGATGTCGCGGCCTTCCAGTTGCAGCGCGGTATAGGGCTTCATGCCTTCGACCGGGGTGTTGGTCACGTCCTGGAAGAACAGCGGCACGATCTGGGTCAGGCCGCCGATGCTCACGGCCACGGCCATGCATAGCGCCAGCAGGCCGACGTTCTTCTCGAGTATTTCGTGTTTCATGCTCGGCTCCTCAGGCGATCTGTGCGGCGGCTTCGTATTCGGCCGGCTTGGCGGCACTGACGGTGCGCCAGGTGTTGTAGGCCATCAGGAACATGCCGAGCAGGAAGATGAAACCGCCGAGCATGCGCACGATGAAGCCGGGGTGGCCGGCGGCCAGCGCTTCGACGAAGGAGTAGGTCAGGGTGCCGTCCTCGTTAACCGCGCGCCACATCAGGCCCTGGGTGATGCCGTTGACCCACATCGAGGCGATGTACAGCACGGTGCCGATGGTGGCCAGCCAGAAGTGCGCGTTGATCAGGCCCAGGCTGTACATCTTCTCGCGGCCGAAGACCTTCGGGATCAGGTGGTAGAGCGAGCCGATGGAAACCATCGCGACCCAGCCGAGGGCGCCGGCGTGTACGTGGCCGATGGTCCAGTCGGTGTAGTGGGAGAGGGCGTTGACGGTCTTGATCGCCATCATCGGGCCTTCGAAGGTGGACATGCCGTAGAAGGCCAGGGACACCACCAGGAAGCGCAGGATCGGGTCGCTGCGCAGCTTATGCCAGGCGCCCGAGAGGGTCATCATGCCGTTGATCATGCCGCCCCAGCTCGGCGCCAGGAGGATCAGCGACATCACCATGCCCAGCGACTGTGCCCAGTCCGGCAGCGCGGTGTAGTGCAGGTGGTGCGGGCCGGCCCAGATGTACACCGCGATCAGCGCCCAGAAGTGGACGATGGACAGGCGGTAGGAGTAGACCGGACGCTCGGCCTGCTTGGGCACGAAGTAGTACATCATGCCGAGGAAGCCGGCGGTGAGGAAGAAGCCCACGGCGTTGTGCCCGTACCACCACTGGACCATGGCGTCGGTGGCGCCGGCGTACAGCGAGTAGGACTTGGTGAAGGTCACCGGCAGCTCGAGGTTGTTCACTACGTGGAGCATGGCGACGGTGAGGATGAACCCGCCGAAGAACCAGTTGCCCACATAGATGTGCTTGACCTTGCGCTTGACCAGGGTGCCGAAGAACACCACCGCGTAGGCGACCCAGACCACCGTGATCAGGATGTCGATCGGCCACTCCAGCTCGGCGTACTCCTTGGACGAGGTGTAGCCCAGCGGCAGGCTGATGGCGGCCAGCAGGATCACCAGTTGCCAGCCCCAGAAGGTGAAGGAGGCGAGGGTGTCGGAGAACAGTCGCACCTGGCAGGTGCGCTGCACCGCGTAGTAGCTGGTGGCGAACAGCGCGCAACCGCCGAAGGCGAAGATCACCGCGTTGGTGTGCAGCGGGCGCAGGCGGCCGAAGCTCGTCCACGGCAAGCCGAAGTTCAGGTCGGGCCATACCAGCTGGGCGGCGATCAGGACACCGACGGTCATGCCGACGATGCCCCAGACCACGGTCATGATGGCGAATTGGCGGACCACCTTGTAGTTATAGGCGGACTCTGGGTTAGTGGTGCTCATGCTATGGGCTTCCATCCACGGTTATACGCTATGGCTTTTCCGGCAGTTGGGATGCCGGGCGTCCCCCCATTGGGGCTGGTCTAATTGGCGTAATTAGCGAGAGGAAGCATGGATAATGGGGCGTTATGAAATATTGATCGGGATCAATTGGCTTCCCGACCCCCACTGCATACGAGGTGTGGCAAGTTGTCGCTGAAATGGAACCGCCCGGCCGGCTCGCTGTCGGCTACCCTGATTCTCGCCCATGGCGCCGGGGCGCCGATGGACAGCCCGTTCATGGAGCGCATCGCCGAACTGCTCGCCGCCCAGGGCATCGCCGTCGCGCGCTTCGAGTTTCCCTACATGGCCCAGCGCCGCGAGGACGGCCGCAAGCGTCCGCCGAATCCGCAGGCGCAGTTGCTCGACTGCTGGCGGCGGGTCCATGCGCAGGTCCGCGAGACCCTGGGCGGGCCCTTGGCCCTGGGCGGCAAGTCGATGGGCGGGCGCATGGCCAGCCTGCTGGCCGACGAGCTGGGCGCGGATGCCCTGGTCTGCCTCGGCTACCCGTTCTACGCCGCCGGCAAGCCGGAGAAGCCGCGGGTCGCGCACCTCGCCGGGCTGCGCACGCCGACCCTGATCGTCCAGGGCGAGCGCGATGCCCTGGGCAACCGCGAGGCGGTGGCGGGCTATGCGCTGGCGCCGACGATCCGCCTGCACTGGCTGGCCGCGGCGGACCACGACCTCAAGCCGCTGAAGGCCTCCGGCCTGACCCACGAGCAGCACCTGGCGGCAACGGCGCGGGAGGTGGCCGGCTTCCTTCGCGGGCTCCAGGGCCATTAACGGTTCCTTAAGGCATCCCCTCATAAGCTGCGGCGCAACCACCCTCGCATCGAGGCGTGGGCGACTGACTTCTCTGAGGGGGGAAGACATGAACATGCATGCCGACGGTGAGCAGATCACCGCTATCGATACCCGCGAACGCATCCTGCTGACGGGGGCCACCGGCTTTCTCGGCGGTTCGGTCGCCGCCCAGCTGATCGCCGCCGGGCACGGCGCCAACCTGTCCTTCCTGGTCCGCGCCGAATCCCGCCAGCAGGGGCTCGAACGCCTGCGCGGCAACCTGCTGATGCATGGCGTCGACGAAGCCGACTGCCTGGCACTGCGGGCGGAGCAGATCCTCTGCGGCGATTTCCTCGACACCTCCTGGCTGGCCCGCGAGACGCCGCGCCTGATGCAGGTGGAGCGGGTGATCAATTGCGCCGCCGTAGCGTCGTTCTCGAAGAACCCGACCATCTGGCCGGTCAACGTCGACGGCACTTTCGCCTTCGCCGACGTGCTGAGCCGTTCGAAGCGACTGAAGCGTTTCCTCCACGTCGGTACCGCGATGTGCTGCGGACCGCAGCGAGAGTCGCCGATCAGCGAGTCCTGGGAATTCCCGGCGGCGGAGCAGCAACTGGTGGACTACACCGCGTCCAAGGCGGAAATCGAGCGGCGTATGCGCGAGGAACTGCCGGGCCTGCCCCTGGTGGTGGCGCGGCCATCCATCGTGGTGGGCCACCGTACCCTTGGCTGCCAGGCCTCCGGTAGCATCTTCTGGGTCTTCCGCATGGGCTTCGCCCTGGAAAGCTTCACCTGCGGCCTGGACGAGCAGATCGACGTGATCCCGGTCGACTACTGCGCCGAGGCGCTGATCGGCCTGGCGCTGAAGCCGTGCCTGGGGCACAGCCTCTACCATATCTCCGCCGGCCATCGCGCGGCCTGCACCTTCGGTGAGATCGACGAGGCCTTCGCCCGCGCCAACGGGGCGGCGCCGGTAGGCGAGCGCTACCGCAAGGTGGAGGTGGACGACCTCAAGGAACTGGCGAAGAGCTTCGAGTCGCGCATCGGCCCGGCCAATCCGCGTCTGGTCCTGCGCGCGTTGCGCTTGTACAGCGGCTTTGCCGACCTCAACTACCTGTTCGACAACAGCCGTCTGCTTGAGGAGGGGATCTCCGCGCCACCGCGCTTCACCGACTACCTCGACGTCTGCGTGCAGTCGTCCAGCGCGGTGAGCATCCCGGCGCAGATGCAATGGGACTTCAAGTGACGGCAGGCGCGGGGAGCTTCCTCCCCGCGGCCTGATCTCAGCGGTTGAAGCGCTCGACCAGGGAATACTGGCTCTGCGCGGTGGTGGTCAGTTCCTCGCTCAGTTTCGCCGTGCGCAGCGCCTCGTCGGAGGTCTGCTCGGCCAGGGCGGCGATGGTGCTGATGTTGCGGTTGATTTCCTCGGCCACCGCGCTCTGTTCTTCCGCGGCGGCGGCGATCTGGGTGGTCATCTCGGTGATGTTGCTGACCGCCTCGCTGATGCCGACCAGCGCGCTGTCGGCTTCCAGCACCCGCTGGACCCCGGCTTCGGCCTGCTGCAGGCCGCTCTCCATGGTATGCACCGCATCGTTGGCGGTGTTCTGCAACTTGGCGATCAGATGGTGGATCTGCTCGGTGGAGGCCGCGGTGCGTTGCGCCAGCGAGCGCACTTCGTCGGCTACCACGGCGAAGCCGCGCCCCTGGTCGCCGGCCCGCGCCGCCTCGATGGCGGCGTTGAGGGCGAGCAGGTTGGTCTGGTCGGCGATGCCCTTGATCACATCGACCACACCGCCGATCTCGTTGCTGTCCTGGGCCAGGCGACTCACCGCGGCCCCGGTCTCGCCCACCGACTCCGACAGGCGCTGGATGGCGTTGCGCGTCTCCGCGGCGATGTCGCGGCCGCGCGAGGTCAGTTCGTTGGCCTTCTGTGTGGCGTCGGCGGTCAACTGGACATTGTTCGCCACTTCCTGGGTGGTGGCGGCCATCTCGTTGACCGCGGTGGCCACCTGTTCGGTCTCTGCGCGCTGCTGTTCCAGACCGGCGGAGCTGTGGTGGGCCAGGGTGTCGGCCTGGCGCGCCTGTTCGGTGAGGTATTCGGCGGTGTCCTGCAGGCGCGTCAGGCAGGTCTTCAGACGCGCGTCCTGGCTGAGGATGGCCATTTCCAGGCGCGCCTGGTCGCCGCGGCTGTCGGTGTACATCTGCGCGATCAGCGGGTCGGAGGTGGTCTGTTCGGCGAGCCGCATCAGGCGCTTCAGCCCGCGCTTCTGCCAGCGCAGTCCGGCCAGGCCGAGCGGAACGGCGAGCAGGCCGGCGAGGATGAAGCCCCACCAGGAGTTCAGCCAGATACCGATGAGGAAGCCGATCTGGCTGATCAGGATGAACGGCAGCCAATCGAGCAGTACCGGCAGCCAGCGGTCGCGCCGGGGGATCGCCGGCTTGCCGGCGCCGAGGCGACGGTAGAGGGCCTCGGCGCGCTGGATCTGTTCGGCGGTCGGCTTGACCCGCACCGACTCGTAGCCGACCACCGCGCCCTGGTCGTAGATCGGCGTGACATAGGCGCTGACCCAGTAGTGGTCGCCGTTCTTGCAGCGGTTCTTGACGATCCCCATCCACGGGCGGCCGGCTTTGAGGGTGGTCCACATGTGGGCGAACACCGCCGGCGGGACGTCGGGGTGACGGATCAGATTGTGCGGCGCGGACATCAGCTCCTCGCGACTGAAGCCGCTGATGTCGATGAAGGCTTCATTGCAGTAGGTAATGATGCCTTTGAGATTGGTGGTGGTGATCAGGCGTTGCTCCGCCGGATAGACGCGCTCGTGCTGGGTGATCGGTTGATTGTTGCGCATGGGCCTTCCAAAACAAGTGAAGCATTTACCTCTGCATCGGCGAAAACGCCTTTCACATGAGGGATTTGTGAATGCTTTCACGAGGAAAAACAGATAGCTATTGACCCAAAGCATGAGAACCGACCACGTGGTCGGATAGATGGCGGATTCGCTGATGGAGGTCAATACGTTACGGTTTCGTGTCATTCCCGGCGGCGCGCATGGGCTGGGGAGGGGCCTGGCGGATAAGCGCGAGGCGGCCATTCGCCGGTACTGCGGGGTATCGGCGGATGACGCAGGGGCGTTGTTCGCCCTGCGAAGCGCCCGCCGCCCCGGGCGCCGGAATGAAAAAGGGGTGGCCGAAGCCACCCCTCCGCGCGTACCGCCGCTGCCTCAGAGCATGCTGCGCAGCACGTAGTGGAGGATGCCGCCGGCCTTGAAGTACTCGACCTCGTTGAGGGTGTCGATGCGGCAGAGGACCTTGAAGCTGTCCTGGCTGCCGTCCTCGCGGGTCACTTCCACGCTGAGCGGCATGTGCGGCTTGAGTTCGCCGCCGAGGCCGCGGATGTTCAGCACCTCCTTGCCGGTCAGCTTCAGGCTCTTGCGGTCCTGGCCGTTCTCGAACTGCAACGGCAGCACGCCCATGCCGACCAGGTTGGAGCGGTGGATGCGCTCGAAGCTCTCCGCGATCACCGCCTTCACGCCCAGCAGGTTGGTACCCTTGGCCGCCCAGTCGCGCGACGAGCCGGTGCCGTATTCCTTGCCGGCGACGATCACCAGCGGGGTGCCGTCCTGCTGGTAGCGCATGGCCGCGTCGTAGATCGCCAGTTTCTCGCCGCTGGGCACGTACAGGGTATTGCCGCCTTCCTCGCCGCCGAGCATCTCGTTCTTGATGCGGATGTTGGCGAAGGTGCCGCGCATCATCACCTCATGGTTGCCGCGACGGGAGCCGTAGGAGTTGAAGTCCTTCGGTTCCACGCCGTGCTCGCGCAGGTAGCGGCCGGCCGGGCTGTCGGCCTTGATGTTGCCGGCGGGGGAGATGTGGTCGGTGGTCACCGAGTCGCCCAGCACCGCCAGCACCCGCGCCTGCTCGACGTCGGCGATGGCCGGCGGCGCCTCGGCGATGTGTTCGAAGAAGGGTGGATGCTGGATGTAGGTGGAGTCGGCCTGCCACTCGTAGGTGTCCGACTGCGGCACCTGGATCGCCTGCCATTTCTCGTCGCCGGCGAAGACCTCGGCGTACTCCTTGTGGAACATCTCGGTGTCGACCTTCTGGATCGCCTCGGCGATTTCCTTCTGGCTCGGCCAGATGTCCTTCAGGTAGACCGGCTGGCCGTCCTTGCCGGTGCCCAGCGGTTCCTCGCTGAGGTTGATCCGCACGCTGCCGGCCAGGGCGTAGGCCACCACCAGCGGCGGCGAGGCCAGCCAGTTGGTCTTCACCAACGGGTGCACGCGGCCTTCGAAGTTGCGGTTGCCGGAGAGTACCGAGGCGACGGTCAGGTCGGCCTGCTGGATGGCTTTCTCGATCGGCTCCAGCAGCGGCCCGGAGTTGCCGATGCAGGTGGTGCAGCCGTAGCCGACCAGGTCGAAGCCGAGTTCGTCGAGGTAGCGGGTCAGGCCGGCGGCCTTGAAGTAGTCGGTGACCACCTTGGAGCCCGGCGCCAGCGAACTCTTCACCCAGGGCTTGCGTTGCAGGCCTTTCTCCACCGCCTTCTTCGCCAGCAGGCCGGCGGCCATCATCACGCTGGGGTTGGAGGTGTTGGTGCAGGAGGTGATGGCGGCGATCACCACCGCGCCGTTCTTCAGGCGGTGGGTCTGGCCGTCGTGCTGGTAGTCGATCTCGCCGAAGGCGGCGTTGGCGCCGACCGCGGTGCCGCCGCCGCCCTCGCTGAGCAGGCGGCCTTCTTCGGTGCTGGAGGGATGCAGTTGCAGGCCGAGGAACTCGTTGAAGGCGCTGGCGACGTTCTGCAGGGCCACGCGGTCCTGCGGGCGCTTCGGTCCGGCCAGACTGGCCTCGACTTCGCCCATGTCCAGGTGCAGGGTGTCGGTGAACACCGGCTCGTGGCCCTTCTCGCGCCACAGGCCCTGTTCCTTGCTGTAGGCCTCGACCAGCTTGACCGTGCTTTCCGGGCGTCCGGACAGGCGCAGGTAGCCGAGGGTGATCTCGTCCACCGGGAAGAAGCCGCAGGTGGCGCCGTATTCCGGGGCCATGTTGGCGATGGTGGCGCGGTCCGCCAGGGGCAGGTCGGCCAGGCCGTCGCCGTAGAACTCGACGAATTTCCCCACCACGCCCTTCTTGCGCAGCATCTGCGTGACGGTCAGCACCAGGTCGGTGGCGGTGATGCCCTCGCGCAGCTTGCCGGTGAGCTTGAAGCCGATGACCTCGGGGATCAGCATCGATACCGGCTGGCCGAGCATGGCGGCTTCCGCCTCGATGCCGCCGACGCCCCAGCCGAGCACGCCGAGGCCGTTGATCATGGTGGTGTGGGAGTCGGTGCCGACCAGGGTGTCGGGGAAGGCGTAGGTCCTGCCATCCTCTTCCTTGGTCCAGACCGTGCGGCCCAGGTACTCCAGGTTGACCTGGTGGCAGATGCCGGTGCCCGGCGGTACCACGCTGAAATTGTCGAAGGCGTTCTGGCCCCAGCGCAGGAAGGCGTAGCGTTCGCCGTTGCGCTGCATCTCGATCTCGACGTTCTGTTCGAAGGCCGATTCGCTGGCGAACTTGTCGACCATCACCGAGTGGTCGATGACCAGGTCCACCGGCGACAGCGGGTTGATCTTCTGCGGGTCGCCGCCGGCCTTGGCCATGGCCGCGCGCATGGCGGCCAGGTCGACCACCGCGGGCACCCCGGTGAAGTCCTGCATCAGGACCCGCGCCGGGCGGTACTGGATCTCGCGGTCGGAGCGGCGCTCCCTGAGCCAGCCGGCGAGGGCCTTGAGGTCGTCGCCGGTGACGGTGCTGCCGTCCTCCCAGCGCAGGAGGTTTTCCAGCAGGACCTTCAGCGACATCGGCAGCTTGCCGAGATCGCCCAGGGTCCGGGCGGCTTCCGGGAGGCTGTAGTAGTGGTAGGTCTTGCCGTCCACAGCGAGACTGCGAAGGGTTTTCAGGCTGTCCAAAGCAGGCATTTCTGATTTCCTCACGGCGGGCCCGGGGGCGGCGGGCCTGGCCTCGTCCTGACGCCAGGCCCGTCGTCGAGCCGATAGTGCCTGGCTTCGCCCGGGACCCGCGGCGTCCGCGGACGCCAGGGTGCCGTTACCTCGGTAATGCGCGGTGGCCCGATCCCATCGGTACCGGCCGCTGGCGAGAGTCAGACTTTGGGATAGCGTTGTTCGAAACCTTCAAGCTAGACCGGCTCGAGGGCTCCTGCCATATACACTGGACCGACGAACGGTCGCTGCAGTTCCCTTGAGGCATGCCCGGCACTATAGTGCGCGGCCAAGGAGACAACCCCATGAATACCCTGTTGATGCACTGCCGGCCAGGCTTCGAAGGTGAAGTCTGCGCCGAAATCGCCGAGCATGCAGCCACTCTCGAGATTCCCGGCTACGCCAAGAGCAAGCCGGCCAGCGCCCACGTCGAGTTCGTCTGCCAGGACGCCGACGGCGCCGAGCGCCTGATGCGCCGCCTGCGTTTCGCCGACTTGATCTTCCCGCGCCAGTGGGCGCGCGGGCCCGGCTTCATCGAATTGCCGGAAAGCCAGCGCATTGAGGTACTGCTGGCGGAACTGGCGAGTTATCCGGTTTGCGGCAGCCTCTGGCTGGAGGTGCTGGACACCAATGCCGGCAAGGAGGTCTCGACCTTCTGCCGCAAGTTCGAGAAACCGCTGCGCGCCGCGCTGGTGAAGGCCGGGCGGTTGCAGGAGGACCCGGCGCTGCCGCGCCTGCTGCTGACCTTCCGCTCCGGCCGGGAAGTCTTCGTCGGCCTCGCCGAGCCGCGCAACAGCGCGCTCTGGCCGATGGGCATCCCGCGCCTGAAGTTTCCCCGCGAGGCGCCGAGCCGTTCGACGCTGAAGCTGGAGGAAGCCTGGCACCAGTTCATCCCGCGCAGCGAATGGGACAAGCGCCTGGCGCCGGACATGCTCGCCGTGGACCTCGGTGCGGCGCCGGGCGGCTGGACCTGGCAACTGGTTAACCGGGAGATGCGGGTGACCGCCGTGGACAACGGGCCGATGGCGGAGAACCTGATGTATTCCGGGCTGGTCGACCACCAGAAGGTCGACGGCTACCAGTACCGCCCGCGCCAGCGGGTCGACTGGATGGTCTGCGACATCGTCGAGAAGCCGGCACGCACCGGTGCGTTGATCGAGACCTGGATCGGCGAAGGGCTTTGCCGCGAGGCGGTGGTCAACCTCAAGCTGCCGATGAAGCAGCGCTACGCCGAGGTGCGCAAGATCCTCCAGCGCCTGCGCGAGAGCTTCGACGCGCGCGGCCTGAAGGTAGCGATCGGCTGCAAGCAGCTGTATCACGACCGCGAGGAAGTGACCTGCCATCTACGCCGCCTCGAACGCTGAGGGGCGGCGGCATTCCGGCCGGGGACAGGTGACCGGCCGCGCCGCATGCGCGACAATGCGCGGATTCTGTTGCGGAGTTTCCCGATGACCCATTCTGTCGACGCCATTCTCGACGCCACCGGCCTGAACTGTCCCGAGCCGGTGATGATGCTGCACAACAAGGTCCGCGACCTGGCGCCCGGCGGCCTGCTCAAGGTGATCGCCACCGATCCCTCGACCCGCCGCGACATCCCCAAGTTCTGCGTGTTCCTCGGTCACGAGCTGGTCGAGCAGCAGGAAGAGGCGGGCACCTATCTCTACTGGATCCGCAAGAAGGCCGACTAGGCCTTCCGCGGACCCCGCCATCCCACGCGCTTCAGCGCAGCTTCTCCATGAGCTGGTAGTACCACATCCCGGCGGCCAGCATCGGATTGCCGAAGAGGTCGCCCAGCGGCACCCTGAGGTGCTTGCAACGGGCGAAGGTGTCGAACTGCTCCAGGCTCCCGCTCATCGCCTTGGCCATGATTTCGCCCATGATGTGGCTGGTGGCCACGCCATGCCCCGAGTAGCCCTGGCAGTACCAGACGTTGTCGGAGAGCTTGCCGAGCTGGGGGATGCGGTTCATCACGATGCCCATGGCGCAACTCCACTGGAACTCGATCTCCACGCCCTTCAGGCGCGGGAAGGTGCGCTCGATGCATGGCCGCAGCTCGGCGGCGATGTCCCGCGAGTCGCGGCCCGAGTAGTTGGCGCCGCCACCGAACAGCAGGCGGCCGTCGGCGGTGGGGCGGTAGTAATCGAGGACGAAGCGGCAATCGTAGACCGCCAGCCCCTGCGGGTTGATCTCCCCTGCCAGCTCGCCCAGCGGCCGGGTGGTAACGATTCCGCCCATGGCCGGGAAGATCATCCCCTTGAGCTGCCTGCGTTCGAGCTTGTGGTAGACATCGCCGGCAAGCAGGATCTGCTGCGCCTCGATCCTTCCCTCGCGGGTGATCACCGCCGGCCGCGGGCCGTGGACGATATCCAGGACCTCGGAATGTTCGAAGATCAGCGCGCCGAGGCCGGCCGCCGCCCTGGCCTCGCCGATACACAGGTTGAGCGGGTGCAGGTGCATGTTGCGGGTGTTCTTCAGCGCGCCGCAATACAGCTCGGTCTCCAGGTGGGCCTGGACGCCGGCCTTGTCCAGCAGGAGCACCTGGTCGCCCATGCCGCGGCGCACCGCCTCCTCGTAGGAGGCCTGCAGCTCGCCCATGTGGCTGGCCTTCATCGCCGCGTGCAGGTGGCCATGGCGGAGGTCGCAGGCGATGCCGTACTTCTCCACCCGCTGGCGGATGATCTCGTGGCCGCGCCAGCGCAGGTGCCAGATGAAGTCCTCGACCTCGGCGCCCAGCCACTGGCGCATCTGCTTGTGCATCGCCGCGTCGCCGGACAGGCTGCCGGTGACCTGGCCGCCGTTGCGCCCGCTGGCGCCCCAGCCGATGCGATGGGTCTCGACCAGGGCCACCTTGTAGCCACGCTCGGCCAGTTCGACCGCCGTGGCGACGCCGGTGAAGCCGCCGCCGATGATGGCGATGTCGACCGTCACCGCGCCCAGCAGGGTCGGATAGTCGGTTTCCTCGTTGAGCGTGGCGGCGTAGTAGGACGGCGCGCGTTCCGCGGCCGGACGGGGATGGATTGCTGCGTTCATCGGGTATTCCTTGTTCCAGTGCGGCGCGTCCTGCCGGCGCGCCGCCGTATGCGGGCGGGTCCGGGGTGGCTCAGGCCTGGGTCAGGTACCAGCGCCAGTCCTGCTCGCCGACCTCGCCCATGAATTGCCGGTATTCCGCGCGCTTCACCGCCAGGTAGACGCCGAGGAACGGCTCGCCGAAGGCTTCCCGCGCCCACTCGGAGCCTTGCAGGGCGTCGAGGGCGGTCAGCCAGTCGGTGGGCAGGCGCTTGCCGGCCTGGGCGTAGCCATTGCCCTCCACCGGCGTGCCCGGATCGATGCCTTCGCGGATGCCGCGGTGGACCCCGGCGAGAAGCGCCGCGGCGGCCAGGTAGGGGTTGGCGTCGGCGCCGCAGATGCGGTGCTCGATATGCCGACTGGAGGCCGGGCCGCCCGGCACGCGCAGGCTCACGGTGCGGTTGTCGACGCCCCAGGTCTGCGCCAGCGGCGCGTAGCTGTTGGCCTGGAAGCGCCGGTAGGAGTTGGCGTTGGGACAGAACAGCAGGAGCGAGTCGAGCAGGCTGGCGAGCATGCCGCCGACCGCCTGGCGCAGCAACGGCGTGCCGGCGGGGTCGTCGCTGGCGAACAGGTTGTGGCCTTGTTCGTCGGCCAGGCTGACGTGCAGGTGCATGCCGGTGCCGGCCAGGTCGTCGAACGGCTTGGCCATGAAACAGGCGAGCATTCCGTGCTTGTGCGCGACGCCCTTGACCAGGCGCTTGTAGCGGATCGCCTGGTCCATGGCGGCGAGGGCGTCGCCGTGGTCGAGGGTGATTTCCACCTGGCCCGGGGCATATTCCGAGATCGCCGTGCGTGCCGGCAGGCCCTGCGCCTTGCAGGCGGCATAGAGGTCGGCGAGGAACGGCTCGATCTGCTCCAGTTCGCGCAGGCCGTAGACCTGGGTTGCCCGCGGGCGGCCGCCATCCGCGTCGCGGGCCGGTTGCGGGCGGCCGTTGGCGTCGCGCTCACGGTCGAGCAGATAGAACTCCAGCTCGGCGGCCATCACCGGGTGATAGCCGTCGCTCTTCAGCGCGTCGATGGTGCGCACCAGGAGGTGCCGCGGATCGGCGATGCTGGCGGGCAGGCCCTCGCTCGGGTGCATGCTGACCTGCACCGCCGCCGTCGGGATCTGCCGCCAGGGCAGGCGCACCAGGCTGCCGGACAGGGGGTAGGCGCGGCAGTCGATGTCGCCGACGTCCCAGACCAGGCCGGAGTCCTCGACGTCCTCGCCGTTCATCGTCAGCCCCAGGATGGTGCTCGGCAGCGGCCGGCCGCTGCGGTAGACGGCCAGCAGTTCGTCGCGGTGCAGCAGCTTGCCGCGCGGCACGCCATTGGCGTCGAGGATGAACAGTTCGAAGAGTTCGATATCGGGGTTGGCGGCCAGGAAATCCTGGGCTTCTTGTTCGCAGGCGAAGTTCATGGGGCTCTCTTGTCGGTCTTGTCCGGTAGCGTCGCGACGCTCGCAGCGGCGCTCCGGCGACGGCAGCGTCGCGGAACGGCATGCAAGCGGCAGGCCGGCCCCGCCGTTGCGCGGGGCCGGAGGGAAATCAGGCGTGACGAGCATCCGGCGGACGCGCGTGGCGGCAATGCCAGAGCGCCCAGAAGGCCAGTTCGAGAGGGAGGGCGAGTGGCTCCAGTTCCAGCCAGCGGCTGTGCTTGCGGGGTAGACGCGCGGGCGTTCCGGCCGGGTTGGCGGAAGGCTGGTAGGGCAGGGTGCGCGTCGTCGGTAGGTGCATGAAGGAAAACTGGGCCAGGGGTTGGAACAGCCTCGCACAGGCTGACGGGTGAATTAAATGTGCTTTTTACGACCTTTGCTTGAGCGAAATCGAAACCGAAGGAAAAAGAAGGGCGCCCCCGAATGGGCTGAGGAGGCGCCCGGAAAGCGGCTCAACCCTTGTCGGCCTTGCCCGCGGCGGCGGCGAACCTGGCCAGGCGTACGTCGAGATGACGCGGGCGCCGGCCGACGTCTTCGGCGTGCTCCTTGCGGCGGATCGCGTTGCGCACCATCAGCGAACCGACATAGCGGATCGGCTCCGGCGGGAAGCGACCGAGCGGTCCCTGGGTCAGCGGCGAACGGGTCCAGGGATTGTCCAGGCCGAGCGCCAGCGAAGAAAGGATCTGCCCGCCCATGTGGCATGGGCCGACGCCGCTGCCGGAGTAGCCGAAGCCGTAGAACACATTGTCGCGGCCGTCGAGCCGGCCGAAGAACGGCAGGCCGGTCACCGAGCGATCCGATGGACCGTTCCAGCTGGCTTCGATGGCGACCTCGGCGAACTCGGGGAAGAACTCCCGCAAACTGCCGCGTAGTTGCCCGAGATACGGTGAGGGGCGGTCGAACACCGGCAGCATGCGTCCGCCGTAGGCGAAGGTGTTGCCGCCCTTGCCGAGCATCAGCCGGCCGTCCGGGGTGTTGTGGTAGTAATGCACGAAGATCCGCGAGTCGAGCACGCTGACCCCGCTGGTCAGGCCGATCTCCTGCAGCAGGTCCGGTCGTGGCTCGGTGATGAGCATGTCGCTGGAGACGATCGCCACGCTGCGTTCGAACTGCGGGAAGGCCCTCGCCATCCAGGCGTTCAGCGCCAGCACCACGCGGTCGGCGACGACCCGCCCGTGGGGGGTGACCACTTCCGCCGGGCGGCCGTGCTCCAGTCCTCGCATCGGCGTACCTTCGTACAGGCGTACCCCCAGTTGCAGGGCGACCCGGCGCAGGCCGCGAACCAGCTTGCCTGGCTGCACCGTCGCGGCAGCCGGCGAGAACCAGCCTTCCAGGTGCCGGCGCGAGCCGGCCAGGCGTTGCACGTCGGCCAGCGGGCGCTTGGCAAAGGAGTTGATGCCATGGCGTTCCAGGGCGGCGATCACGCTGTCGGTGCTGCCGACCTGGGCCGGGTTGGTGGCGGTATAGAGGGTGCCGTCCAGCCGGTAGTCGGCCTCGACGTCGTAGCGCTGGCAGAAGGCGCCGATGGCCCGGATGCTGTCCTCGGAGGCCTTGACCAGGCGGATCGCCTCGGTGAGCCCGAACAGCCGTTCCAGGGTGAAGAATTTGGCCGACCAGGACAGCGCGCAGCCGCCGTTGCGGCCGCTGGCGCCGGCGCCGCAGAGGTCGGCCTCGACCAGCACCACGTCGAGTCCGGGATCGTGCTCCTTGAGCATGATGGCGGTCCACAGGCCGGTGTAGCCGCCGCCGACGATGCACAGGTCGGCGCGGGTATCGCCGGCCAGCGGCGGGCAGGGGGCCGCATGTTCGGAGCGTAGGGCCTGGTCCAGCCAGAAGGGTCGGAAGGTCATGGCTGTGCTCTCACTGCGGACGGGCGGCGACGACGATCATTTCCACCCGCCAGCGCGGGTCGATCAACTCGGCCAGGCTACAGGCGCGGGTCGGCGCCCGGCCTTCGGGAAACCACTGGTCCCAGACCTGGTTGAGACCGGCGTAGTCCTCGCGGTGGGCGAGCAGGATGCGTACCGAGAGCACCTGGCCGCGGTCGCTGCCGACGCTCTGGAGCAGCCGGTCGATGTTCTCCAGGACCTGGCGGGTCTGGTCCTGGATGTCACCGCTGGGATCGTCGGCGACCTGGCCGCCGATGTAGAGGGTGTTGCCGTGCAGGGCCATTTCGGCCCGGCGTTTGACGACTTCGAAGCGTTCGATATGCATGAGGGTTTCCCTGGCTTGAAAAGACGCTGGTGGCGCGGCGGGCGCGCCGGAGTCAGGAGCGGATCGGGCGGAAGTCCCCCAGGCTGGGGATGTTCCTGTGGCCTTTCACAACACCGTCGGGTCGGCTGTTCCAGTGCGGGAGGAGCACCGCGGTGGCGATCAGGGCGGCGACGGTGAAGCCGATGAACACCGTGTAGGTGTCGAAATAGCCGGGCAGCAGGCCACCGAGGATCGCGCCCACCGAACCGCAGCCATTGACGAAGCCGGAGGCGGTGCCGGCGGCCTCGCCGGTGCCGAAGTCGATGGCGGCGGAGCCGCAGATCATCGAGTCCGGGCCGTACAGGGTCAGTCCCATCATGAACAGCAGGCCGACCACTATCGGAATGCTGCCGGTGGTCATCGCCGGGACGAACAGTGCCAGGCAGACGGTCAGCGCCAGCAGGCTGATCACGCAGGCCGGCATGCGCCGTGCGCCGAACAGCTTATCCGAGGCGAAGCCGATCAGGATCGGGCCGAGCAGGCCAGCCACCTCGAAGGCGGTGGGAACGATCGCCGCGCCGACCTTGCCGAGCGCCGGCATGCGTTCGTAGACGATCACCGGTCCCCACAGGAGGATCGCGTAGCGCGCCGGCTTGAGCAGGAAGTAGGCCAGGCCGAGGCAGAGCACCGTGCGGTTGCGCACCACCTTGGCGAGCACCTGCAGGCTGCCGCCGTTGCCGCCTTCCGGCCTGAAGCCGGCATAGCGCACGGCCTCGCTCGCGACCTGCGGTTCGACGGGTGGATGGCCGACGTCCTCCGGGCGGTTGCGCTGCAACAACAGGAACAGCAGGGCCACGCCGCCGACCACCGCGGCGCTGGAGTAGAACGCCGCGTGCCAGGTACCGAACACGCTGTACGCCCACCAGCCGGCGAACGGCGAGGCGACCAGGCCGCCGAAGGCGTAGCAGGTGCTCCACAGGCCGAGCACCCGACCGCGTTCGTGGGTGGCGAAGAAACTGCCGATGTTCTTGCACAGCCCCGACCAGCCGGTGGACTGCGCCAGTCCCTGGACCACCATGCAAGTGGCGAAGATCGGCAGGGTGGCGAAGGTGCCCATGACCAGCGCGGCCAGTGCGGAGATCAGCAGGCCGCCGAACACCACGATGCGCGGGCCGAAGCGGTCGGCCAGCACGCCCCAGGTGAACTGGCCGACGGCATAGGCGGCGAGGTAGATGGCGTCGAGATCGGCCATCGCCATCTTGTCCAACTGGAAGCCCGGATCTTCGGCGATGCCGAGCTTGGCGACGGAAAAGGCCTTGCGGGTGAAATAGAAGGCGGCGTAGGCCAGCCAGGTGATCGCGAATATCTGCAGGCGCCAGCGCTGGAAGCTGGACACGGGAGAGGACGGCAGCGCCGTCCCGGGACGTTGATTCATGGTTCTGACCTCGATCTTGTTATCGGTGCCGGCAGGTGTGAGGGGAACACGCCTTGTTGTTGTTCTGATGAGCACTTCCGCACCGCCATGTCGCGGTGCTTGGTCAGAGGGATCTGGAGTCGGCTTCACCTCCTGGGTAAGGGTTGCGCATGCCCAGGCAGGGGCTGGCTGCCGAGGCGCTGGCGCGCTGTGGTGAAGGGATGGAAACAATTCCGGATAAATAAATGAAATCGATTTATCAAATTTTAAATATAAGTTTTACTTGTTTGTCCGTAGGCCTGGCGCGGCGTGGGTCGAGGAAGTTGACCGAACGGTCATCCCCGTGTGCGCCGCCCATGGCGCGGAACCCCTTGTCCTGCCTGGAGTGGTGAAGGTCCATGTCGGTATCCCATGCGCAGTTGAAGGCTTTCCATGCGGTCGCCGTGTACGGCAGCTTCACGCGCGCCGCCGAGCGCCTGTTTCTCACCCAGCCGGCGGTTTCCGACCAGGTGCGCAAGCTGGAGGAGCGTTACGGCGTGCTGCTGTTCCACCGTAACAAGCGCTCGGTGCGCCTGAGCGAACTGGGCGAGCGCCTGCTCGCGGTGACCCAGCGGCTGTTCGCGATCGAGGCCGAGGCGGAGGAGCTGTTGTCCGCCTCCAGCGCCCTGCAGACCGGCACCCTGACCCTGGCGGTGGATGCGCCGGTGCACGTATTGCCGCAGATCGCGCGTTTCTGCGAGCGCTATCCGGGTATCGCGGTGCGAGTGGAGACCGGCAATACCGACGAGTCTCTGCAGCGACTGTTCAGCTACCAGGCCGACCTGGCCCTGTTGGGCCGGGACGTCAGCGACGAGCGGTTGATTTCGCTGACCCTGCGCAACGACCCGATCGTCGCCTTCGTTTCGCTCAGCCATCCGTGGGCCGGGCGCGAGTCGATCCGCCTCGCCGATCTCGACGACATGCCGCTGGTGCTGCGCGAGCAGGGCTCGGTGACCCGCCAGACCCTGGAGGAGGAGATGAGCCGCGCCGGCCTGCGGATCCGCCCGGCGATCCAGGTCGAGGGCCGCGAGGCCTCGCGCGAGGCGGTGGTGGCGGGGATCGGCGTGGGGGTGGTGTCGGCCGCGGAGTTCGGCGCCGACACGCGGGTCCATGCGCTGCCCATCGTCGATTGCCAGCGACGCCTGACCGAGACCCTGGTGTGCCTGCGCGAACAGCGTTCGCGGCGGATCGTCGAGACCTTCCTCGACCTGGTCGGCGAGGACCTGCCGGCGCCGAGCTAGGGCGCGGCTTCGCGCAAGCGAAAAAAAGCCCGGCGGATGCCGGGCTTCGAAGTCGTGCTGGCGGGCGCTCAGGCCTGCTTCTGTTCCTGCTCCAGGGACCTGTCCAGTTCGCGGCAGGCGCGCTGGATCATCACCTCGGTGATCGGGATTTCCCGGCCCTGGGCGTCGATGATGGCGCCACCGCTGTGCTGCTGCGTATTGAAGGGGATCACGCGGCGCTTGGCGGTATCGGTGTGTTGCGAATTCATTGCCCGTCTCCTCATCAGGTTTATCGGCAGTCTAGGGAGCGCAGATGAAACCGCCGTGACAAACGGCGGATGTCGTGCCGCTCCAACGCGAAAGCCATGGACCATAGCAATCTTGCAGCCGGCGTGCCAGCTTGCCGGCTACCGCTGGGTTTTTCTGGTTATAGTGGTCCGACCGGTGTGGGCGCCCTGGAGTTCGCCCGAGGATGAGTATGGACATGTTTCGCCTGGGATTGGTGGTCAATCCCTTGGCCGGGCTGGGTGGCCCGGTCGCCTTGAAGGGCAGCGACGGGGTGGCCGCCGAGGCCCTGGCCAGAGGCACCGAACCACGTGCGCTGGAGCGCACCCGGATAGCCCTGGAGTGCCTGTTGCCGCTGGTCGAGAAGATCGAGTTCCTGACCTTTCCCGGGGCCATGGGCGGCGAGTTGCTCGAGCGCATGGGCTTCCGCCATCGCCTGCTCGGCGAGTGGCAGGGAGCGGTCAGCAGCGCGGCGGATACCCGGTTGGCGGTCGAGCGTTTGCAGGAGGCCGGCGTCGCCCTGATCCTGTTCGCCGGTGGTGATGGCACAGCACGGGATGTTGCCGGGGTGGTGCGCGAGCAACAGCCGGTGCTCGGCATTCCGGCCGGGGTGAAGATCCACTCCGGGGTCTATGCCATCAGTCCGCGCGCGGCCGGCGAATTGGCCAGGCGCCTGGTCGAGGGCGGCCTGGTGCGCCTGGCCAGCGGCGAGGTGCGCGACCTCGACGAAGAGGCGCTGCGCGCCGGCCGCGTCGCCGCGCGTTGGTACGGCGAGATGACGGTGCCGGAGGAGGGCCACTTCATGCAGCACGTGAAGCAGGCAGGGATGGAGTCCGAGGAGCTGGTGCTGGTGGACCTCGCCGATTGGCTGGCGGAAAGCTGGGAAGACGGCGTGCGCTATGTGCTCGGACCGGGCTCGACCCTGCATGGCCTGGCGCGCAACCTCGGCCTGGAAACCACCCTGCTGGGCGTCGATGTGCTGGAGAATGGCTCGGTGCTCGCCCGCGACGTCGACGAGGCGAGGCTGTTCGAACTGGTGGACGGTCATCCGGCGTTCCTGCTGGTCACCGCCATCGGCGGCCAGGGCCACGTGATCGGTCGCGGCAACCAGCAGATCAGTCCCCGGGTGTTGCGCGCCATCGGCCTGGAGCGCATGCGGGTGGTCGCCACCAAGCGCAAGCTGGGGACCCTCGGGGGCCGCCCGTTGCTGGTCGACAGCGGCGACCCGGCGCTGGACGACAGCTTCCCGGACGCCATCCGGGTCTGGGCCGGCTACAAGGAAGAACTGCTGTATCCGCTGGGATACGGGAAGGACCAGGACGCGCCCGCGGGCGCCTAGGAGGAAAAGGATGGACAAGGACGTATCCGGCGCGCTGCGCCGCCTGTTGCTGCTCGCCATGCTCGGACTGCCACTGGCGGCGGCCGCTGCGGTCGAACCGCAGCGACTGGTGGATGCGGCGCGTGCCCAGGTGGGCGTGACCCTGGGCTACGACCCGGCCTACCGGCAACTGGACTATCCGGGCGGCGACGTGCCGCTGCAGACCGGGGTCTGCACCGACGTGGTGGTCCGTGCGCTGCGTGGACAGGGGCTGGACCTGCAGAAGGCGGTGCACGAGGACATGCGTCGCCACTTCGCGGCCTACCCGCAGCAATGGGGGATGAAAGGCACCGACCGCAACATCGATCACCGCCGCGTACCGAACCTGATGACCTGGTTCAGCCGCCAGGGCCTGGCACTGACGCCGAGCCGCGACGCCTCCGCCTACCGGGCCGGAGACATAGTCGCCTGGCGCCTGGACAACGGCCTGCTGCATATCGGCGTGCTTTCCGATCGCAGGCTGGAGGGCAGGCCGCTGGTGTTGCACAACATCGGTGCCGGCGTGCGGGAAGAGGACCTGCTGTTCCGCTACCAGGTCATCGGCCACTACCGCTTCCCGCAGGGCTGAATGGGCTAGGCAAGCCGCTCCAGCGGCGGATGAGCGTACCGATCCCTCCGCTGCCGCTGGACGGCGGCCAAGAAAAAACCGGCCTGCGGCCGGTTTTCCTGTCTGCCCGGGCTCAGCGGTATTCGCAGAGGTAGGCGGTGTCCTGGGCGACCTTGAGCTGGAACTTGCTGTTCGCCGGGACGGTGAACTGGCTGCCGCTGGCGTATTCCTGCCACTCGTCGCTGCCCGGCAGCTTGACCGTCAGCGCGCCGGCGACCACATGCATGATCTCCAGCTGGCTGGTGCCGAATTCGTATTCGCCTGCCGCCATCACGCCGATGGTGGCCGGGCCGGCGGTCATGTCGAAGGCGATGGATTTGACGGTGCCGTCGAAGTATTCGTTGACCTTGAACATGGGCTTCTCCTGAAGGGGTGAACAGGCGGGTTTGAAAAGGCCCGCCAGTATGCCCAAGCCTCGGAAAGGCGTCACTAGGCGTCACTAGGCGTCACTAGGCGGCGCGGGCCTCGTTCAATGCTCCACCGGCAATACCAGCGGCAGCAGCCGTGCGGTATTGCGGGCATCCTCCAGGGCGCGGTGCTGCTGGCCCTGGAAACTCATCCCGGCCAGTTGCAGGGCCGCGTTCAGGCCGACCGGGCGGGGCAGCTGGCGGACTTCGCCGAAGCGTTGCTTGAGATTGACGTGCGGCACTTCGCTGAGCTGGCTGGTCAGCCCGTGCTGGCGCCATTCCTGCTCCAGCTGGCGGCGGTCGTAGTCGCCCCAGCTGGCCCAGCCGGCCAGTCGCGGACGATGCTGGGCGAGCCAGCGCTCGAAGGCTTCCCAGACCGTGTCGAGATGGGCGGCGCCATCGACGTTGGCCTGGCTGATATGCGTGAGGTCGCGGCAGAAGTGGGTCAGCAGCGGCCGCCTGACCGGTCGTACGAAACGCTGGAAGTGGTCCAGTTCGCGGGCGTCCGCGGCGGCGACCAGGGTGGCGCCGATCTCGATGATTTCCATTTCCTCCAGGGGCCAGCCGCCTTCCGCGGTAGTGGCCTCCAGATCGATTACCAGCCAGTGAGGCATCGGAGCTATCCATACCAGGGTCCGCGCTGAGTATGGCGGGGCTTCCGGACCTCGGCAAACCGCTGTGCTAGGCTGCGGGATCGGATTTCGAGGAGATGACGGAATGACTGCGGTCGCATTTCTCGGCCTGGGCACGATGGGCTACCCGATGGCCGGGCACCTGCAGCGCGAGGGCTATCACGTCTGCGTCTATAATCGCTCGTCGGCCAAGGCGCTGCGCTGGGTCGAGGAGTACGCCGGACGATACGCCGATACGCCGCGCGAGGCCTGTGCCGGCGCCGAACTGGTGTTCTGCTGCGTCGGTAACGACGACGACCTGCGTGCCGTGGCGCTGGGCGAGCAGGGCGCCTTCGCCGGAATGGCGCCGGGCAGCCTGTTCGTCGACCACACCACCGCTTCGGCGGAAGTCGCCCGCGAGCTGTCGCTGCTGGCTGCCGAGCGTGAGCTGGGCTTTCTCGACGCGCCGGTCTCCGGCGGCCAGGCGGGCGCGGTCAACGGCGCCCTGACGGTGATGGTCGGTGGCGAGGAGGCCTTCTATCGACGCGCCGAACCGCTGCTGCGCAGCTATGCGCGGATGGTCCGGCGAATGGGCGACGTGGGTAGCGGGCAATTGACCAAGATGGTCAACCAGATCTGCGTCGCGGGGCTGCTCCAGGGCTTGGCCGAGGCGCTGCACTTCGCCCAGTGCGCCGGTCTCGACGGCGAGGCGGCGATGCAGGTGATCGGCAAGGGCGCGGCTCAGTCCTGGCAACTGGAAAACCGCCACCAGAGCATGCTGGCCGGAGAGTTCGACTTCGGCTTCGCCGTGGACTGGATGCGCAAGGACCTGTCGATCCTGCTCGCCGAGGCGCGACGCAACGGCGCGCAGTTGCCGGTCACGGCGCTGGTCGACCAGTTCTACGCCGAAGTGCAGGCGATGGGCGGCGGTCGTTGGGATACCTCCAGCCTGATCGCCCGGCTACGTTCGTGACGCGGCTCAGGCGCGGAAGATGAAGTACACCGCGCCGAGCAGGCACAGGCCGGCCCAGAGGTAGTCCAGTTTCAGCGGCTGCTGCATGAAGTAGACGCTGAACGGGACGAAGACCGCCAGGGTGATGACTTCCTGCATGATCTTCAGTTGGCCGACCGAGAGTTCGGTGTAGCCGATGCGGTTGGCCGGCACCTGCAGCAGGTATTCGAACAGCGCGATACCCCAGCTGATCAGGGCGGCGATGATCCAGGGCTTGCTGTTGAGGGTCTTCAGGTGGCCATACCAGGCGAAGGTCATGAACAGGTTGGAGCAGGCTAGCAACAAGGCGGTTTGCAGCCAGACAGGCATGATGGATGGGCTCCGGAGGGCTGGGACGGCGCAGCCTAATTGGCTGCGGCGATAAAACCAAGTGGGCGGGCATCGGTCGGTAGGGGTTGGTGCTCGGAAAAGGATGAAAGGTATGCGGTTGCACAAGCGCTCGCTGGTCTGGGGCCTCGCCTTGAGCGGGCTGGCCGTCGTGCTGGCGGCCGCCTGGTGGGCGAGCCAGGCGTCGCGGGAGCCGGCTCTGTGGAGCGAGCTGCGGGTGCCGCCGGCGTTTGCCATCCCGCGCGATTTCGACCTGGGCGAATACCGCTTGAGCTGGGGCGGCAAGAGCCTCGTCCTGTCAGTGGCGGGTAGCGCCCGGCCGCCGTTGTGGGAGAGCGAGGGCGGTTTTCTCGGGGCCGGGCGGGAAAGCGCCGGTCGTCTGCAGTTGCGCTGCCAGGAGCAGAGCCTGGAGAGCTTCGAACTGGTCGGTCGACGCTTGTCCCTGAAGGGCCACCTGCGCTGCGCCGATGGTCGGCTCAGCGCCTACGAGCTGTCGTTCGAGCCGCGCCAGGGCGGCGTGGAGGTGCGCGTCGCCCTGGCGGACAGCGAGCTGAACCGGGTCGCCCTGTCCTGGCGGCGTGGAGCGGGGGAGCGCTTGTCCGGTATCGTCGATGACGAGGCGGAAGGTCGCTCCTGGGTCTTGCCGGCCGGGGTCGCCGGCTACTGGAGTTCCGCTGGCAACGCCTTCCTCGGCCACTCGACGGCGGCGCAATCCCTCGACCTGCGCGAGCCGGGCCGGGTGCAATGGCGGGCTGCGACCGAGTCGGCCAGGGCCTGGCTGTTCGCTGCCGGCAACCGCGAGCAGTGGCAGCTTCGCAGCGCGCGTCTCGAGGCGGAAACGCGCCGCTGATCCGCCGGGCTTGGCGGCGGCCTGGTCGGTCCGTATTCTTTGCGCCCGTTCCGGACGGCTGTCCTGGCCGCTCCTCTGCCAACTTTCGGGCGAGATCCTTCCCATGCAATGTAGAGCCGGCTGCGGCGCCTGCTGCATAGCACCGTCGATTTCCTCTCCGCTGCCGGGCATGCCGGCCGGCAAGCCCGCGGGCGTACGCTGCCTGCACCTGGACGAAAACCATCTCTGCGGGCTGTTCGGCCGACCGGAGCGACCGGCTGTGTGCGGCCAGTTCGGCGCCGATCCGGAAATCTGCGGCGACAGCCGTGAGCAGGCGCTGGCCCTGATCGCGGAGTGGGAAGTCATCACTGCCGCGTGAACGGGTTGGAAGTCTGGCTGTCTCACGCCATACTGCTGCGCATCCTGCGCCGAAGGCTCAGGATCGCGGCTTGCAGGGCGTCGACCGCCCGGCCGGCGAACCGAAAATAACCATAAAGAGAGGAACAGGAACGATGCGTGGCATTTTGCGTATGACCGTGCTGGCTGCCGCAGTGTTCGGGGTGGCCGGCAATGCGCTGGCCGAAGACTGGAAGCTGGCCAAGGACGAGGACGGCGTGAAGGTCTACCTCAGCAGTGTCCAGGGCTCCAAGTACAAGGCTTATCGCGGCGTTACCGACATCAAGGCCGACGTGGCGACCATCGAGGCGCTGCAGGAGGACGTCAAGGGTTCCTGCAAGTGGATCCATGCCTGCGCCGAGATGAAACTCCTAAAGCAGGAAGGCGCCGACGCCTGGACCTACTCGAAGATCGACATGCCCTGGCCGGTCACCGGTCGCGACGTGGTCATCCATGTCACCACCGAGAAGACCGCGGATGGCACCGTGATCCGTCACCTTAAGGCCGATCCGACCTATATCCCCGAGGAAAAGGGCCAGATCCGCGTGCCCAAGCTGGTCGGCGAGTGGAAGTTGCAGCCGAAGGGGCAGGGCGTGACGGAAGTGACCTACCAGGTGGAAACCGAGCCGGGTGGCAGCATTCCTTCCTGGTTGGCCAACAGCTTCGTGGTCGACGCGCCGCTGAACACCCTCAAGGGCCTGCGTAGCGCCGCCGAGAAGCGCTGAGCGCGCCTTCCTTGCAAAAAGACCGCCTCCGGGGCGGTTTTTTTGTGTCCGGCGGAAAGGGGCGGGCACAAAAAAGGCTGCCGAAGCAGCCTTTCTCGCCGGGCGTGACGGGTTTCAGCCGCGATCCTTGAGGGCGGTGAAGTCGCGCTGGGTGTGGCCGGTATAGAGCTGGCGCGGGCGGCCGATCTTGTAGGGGCCGGAGAGCATTTCCTGCCAGTGCGAGATCCAGCCGACGGTACGCGCCAGGGCGAAGATCACGGTGAACATGCTGGTCGGAATGCCGATCGCCTTGAGGATGATCCCCGAGTAGAAGTCGACGTTCGGGTACAGGTTGCGTTCCACGAAGTAGGGGTCGTGGCGGGCGATTTCTTCCAGCTTCATCGCCAGTTCCAGTTGCGGGTCGTTGATGCCCAGCTCCTGGAGGACCTCGTCGCAGGTCTGCTTCATGACCTTGGCGCGCGGGTCGAAGTTCTTGTAGACACGATGGCCGAAGCCCATCAGCTTGAACGGATCGTTCTTGTCCTTGGCCTTCTCGACGAACTTGTCGATGTTGGACACGTCGCCGATCTCGTCAAGCATGCGCAGCACCGCTTCGTTCGCGCCGCCATGGGCCGGTCCCCACAGGGCGGCGATGCCGGAGGCGATGCAGGCGAACGGATTGGCGCCGGAGGAGCCGGCCAGACGCACCGTGGAGGTGGAGGCGTTCTGCTCGTGGTCGGCGTGGAGAATGAAGATGCGGTCCATGGCCTTGGCCAGCACGGGGCTGATCGGCTTGGTCTCGCAGGGGGTGTTGAACATCATGTGCAGGAAGTTTTCCGCGTAGTTCAGGTCGTTACGCGGATACATCATCGGCTCGCCCTTGGAGTACTTGTACACCATGGCGGCGATGGTCGGCATCTTGGCGATCAGGCGATGCGCGGAGACTTCGCGATGCTTCGGGTTATTGATGTCCAGGGAGTCGTGGTAGAAGGCCGAGAGGGCGCCGATCACGCCGCACATCACGGCCATCGGATGGGCGTCGCGGCGGAAGCCGTTGAAGAAGGTCTTCAGCTGCTCGTGAACCATGGTGTGGTTCTTGATGGTGCCGACGAACTGTTCCTTCTGCGCGGCGGTGGGCAGCTCGCCGTTCAGCAGCAGGTAGCAGGTTTCCAGGTAGTCGGATTTCTCCGCCAGTTGCTCGATGGGGTAGCCGCGATGGAGGAGGACGCCTTTGTCGCCGTCGATATAGGTGATCTTCGACTCGCAGGAGGCGGTCGACATGAAGCCAGGATCGAAGGTGAAGTGGCCCGTGGCGGTGAGGCCCCGTACATCCACTACATCGGGACCCATGGTACCGGATAGGACGGGCAGTTCGACGGGGGCTGAGCCCTCGATGATCAACTGCGCTTTTTTGTCAGCCATGATGGCCTCCTATTTATGCTTGAAATCATCAGTACCCCCCACGCAGGGCCCGCACCACTATAGAGGGATAAATTCGAAAGTCAATTTGCGCGAATCCATGCCGTAGAGCCTTTCGTTGCGGGGTTTTCGCAGAAAAAGGGGGCTATTTACGCCTTTTATAAAAGGCCCGCAATCAACCATTTGGCGATGGGTGTTTTCGTTGTCATTAGTAGCCTAACTGTCTATACTCGGCGTCCGACCGCAAGGGGTATTCCTGGCCCGCTTTCATAGACGGTCGCCACTCCCTGGTGATGGGTACCTGACAAGTGCACTTCCCGACAACTAGCCCTGTTCGTTAGGGCTCTCAGTGTGAAAAAAGCCGTGAATAGCAAACGACCTGTAAACCTAGACCTAAGGACCATCAAACTCCCTGTCACCGCTTACACGTCCATTCTCCACCGTATCTCTGGCGTCATCCTGTTCCTCGGTATTGCCGTGCTGCTGTTCGCGCTCGACAAGTCGCTGAGTTCGGAAGAAGGCTTCGAGCAGGTGAAGGCGTGCCTGACCAGTCCCCTGGCCAAGCTGGTGATCTGGGGCCTGCTGTCTGCGCTGCTGTACCACCTGGTGGCCGGTGTTCGCCACCTGGTCATGGACGCTGGCGTCGGCGAGACGCTGGAAGGCGGTAAGCGTGGCTCCAAAATCGTCATCGCCATCGCGGTGGTGCTGATCGTTCTGGCGGGGGTATGGGTATGGTAACTAACGTCACAAACTTCTCGCGCTCCGGCCTCTACGACTGGATGGCTCAGCGCGTTTCCGCGGTCGTTCTCGCGGCTTATGTCATTTTCCTGCTGGGCTACCTCATTGCTCACCCCAACATTTCCTACGCGGACTGGCACGGCCTGTTCTCGCAGGGTTGGATGCGCATCTTCAGCCTGTTGACCCTGGTTGCCCTGAGCGTCCATGCGTGGGTCGGTATGTGGACCATCTCCACCGACTACCTGACTTCGATGGCTCTCGGCAAGGCGGCGACAGTCGTGCGTTTCCTCTTCCAGGCGGTTTGCGGCATGGCGATGTTCGCATTCTTCGTCTGGGGTGTGCAGATTCTTTGGGGTATGTGATCCATGGCTAGCATTCGTACACTTTCCTTTGACGCCATCATCGTCGGTGGCGGTGGCGCCGGCATGCGTGCCGCGCTGCAACTGGCCCAGGGCGGCCACAAGACCGCCGTGGTGACCAAGGTCTTCCCGACCCGTTCCCACACCGTATCCGCACAGGGCGGCATCACCTGCGCCATCGCTTCGGCCGACCCGAACGACGATTGGCGTTGGCACATGTACGACACCGTCAAGGGCTCCGACTACATCGGTGACCAGGACGCGATCGAATACATGTGTTCCGTCGGCCCCGAGGCCGTGTTCGAGCTCGAGCACATGGGCCTGCCGTTCTCCCGTACCGAAACCGGCCGCATCTACCAGCGTCCGTTCGGCGGCCAGTCCAAGGACTTCGGCAAGGGTGGCCAGGCCGCCCGTACCTGCGCCGCCGCCGACCGTACCGGCCACGCGCTGCTGCACACCCTGTACCAGGCCAACCTGAAGAATGGCACCTCGTTCCTCAACGAGTGGTACGCGGTCGACCTGGTGAAGAACCAGGACGGCGCGGTGGTCGGCATCATCGCCATCTGCATCGAGACCGGCGAGACCGTCTACATCCGTTCCAAGGCCGTGGTCCTGGCCACTGGCGGTGCCGGCCGTATCTACGCCTCCACCACCAATGCGCTGATCAACACCGGTGATGGCGTGGGCATGGCCCTGCGTGCCGGCGTGCCGGTGCAGGACATCGAGATGTGGCAGTTCCACCCGACCGGCATCGCCGGCGCCGGTGTACTGGTCACCGAAGGTTGCCGCGGCGAAGGCGGTTACCTGATCAACGCCCACGGCGAGCGCTTCATGGAGCGTTATGCGCCGAACGCGAAGGACCTGGCCGGCCGCGACGTGGTCGCCCGTTCCATGGTCAAGGAAGTCCTGGCCGGCAACGGCGTGGGCCCGAACAAGGACCACGTGCTGCTGAAGCTCGACCACCTCGGCGAGGAAGTCCTGCACAGCCGCCTGCCTGGCATCTGCGAACTGTCCAAGACCTTCGCCCACGTCGACCCGGTCGTCGCGCCGATCCCGGTGATCCCGACCTGCCACTATATGATGGGCGGCGTTGCCACCAACATCCATGGCCAGGCCATCACCCAGGACGCCAACGGCAACGACCAGATCGTCGAAGGCCTGTTCGCCGTGGGCGAAGTGGCCTGCGTATCGGTACACGGCGCCAACCGCCTGGGCGGCAACTCGCTGCTCGATCTGGTGGTATTCGGCCGTGCCGCCGGTCTGCACCTGGAAAAAGCGCTGAAAGAGGGCATCGACGCCCGCGGCGCTTCCGAGAGCGACCTGGAAGCCTCCTTCAAGCGCCTGAACGGCGTGAACGAGCGCACCAGCGGCGAAGAAGTCGCTCCGCTCAAGCGCGAGCTGCAAAGCTGCATGCAGAACTACTTCGGTGTGTTCCGCACCGGCGAGTACATGCAGAAGGGCATCGCCCAGCTGGCCGACCTGCGCGAGCGTATCGCCAACGTCAAGATCAACGACAAGAGCCAGGCATTCAACACCGCGCGCATCGAAGCGCTGGAACTGCAAAACCTCCTCGAGGTGGCCGAGGCCACCGCGATCGCGGCCGAGCACCGCAAGGAGTCCCGTGGCGCCCACGCCCGTGAAGACTTCGAGGAGCGCGACGACGAGAACTGGCTGTGCCACACCCTGTACTTCCCGGGTGAGAAGCGCGTATCCAAGCGTTCCGTCAACTTCGCGCCGAAGACCGTTCCGGCATTCGAACCCAAGGTTCGGACTTACTAAGGGTGCCCGCCATGTTGCAAGTGAGTGTTTATCGTTACAACCCCGACAAAGATGCTGCGCCGTACATGCAGGATTTCCAGGTCGACACCAACGGCAAGGACGTGATGGTCCTCGACGTGCTGGCGCTGATCAAGGAACAGGACGAGGGCTTCTCCTACCGTCGTTCCTGCCGTGAAGGCGTCTGCGGCTCCGATGGCATGAACATCAACGGCAAGAACGGCCTGGCCTGCATCACCCCGCTGTCGGCCGCCGGCCTGAAGGGCGGCAAGCTGGTGATCCGTCCGCTGCCTGGCCTGCCGGTCATTCGTGACCTGGTCGTGGACATGAGCATCTTCTACAAGCAATACGAGAAGGTGAAGCCGTTCCTGCAGAACGATACGCCGGCCCCGGCCATCGAGCGTCTGCAGACCCCGGAAGAGCGCGAGAAGCTGGACGGTCTGTACGAGTGCATCCTGTGCGCCTGCTGCTCGACCTCCTGCCCGTCCTTCTGGTGGAACCCCGACAAGTTCCTCGGTCCGGCCGCACTGCTGCAAGCCTATCGTTTCCTGGCCGACAGCCGTGACACCAAGACCGAAGAGCGCCTGGCTTCGCTGGACGACCCGTTCAGTGTGTTCCGCTGCCGCGGAATCATGAACTGCGTGAACGTTTGCCCGAAGGGTCTGAACCCGACCAAGGCGATCGGCCACGTGCGTAATATGCTGCTGCAGAGCGGAACCTGATCCTCTCGCAGTTGTTATATGAGTTGTACCTAGCAACACCTGTGGCGCCGGAGTTCTTCCGGCGTCGCAGCAACTAAGCGGGCCAAGCTCACAAAGCCATGGCCCAGATTTGAAAAATATGACCAGCAGGGGCATCCGGGCTGGTACCCGGACTATCTGCGGGATCTGTAGTGGCCATACCGATGTCGCTGCCTGAGGACTTCGGAGCCTTCAAGGTTTCGCCAGGTGGTTGTCCCCTTACCGAGGGTGACCTAGCATGCACGAAAGCGTAATGCAGCGGATGTGGAACAGTGCCCATCTATCCGGTGGTAACGCTGCCTACGTCGAAGAGCTCTACGAGCTCTACCTGCACGACCCTAACGCTGTGCCAGAAGAGTGGCGCACGTATTTCCAGAAGCTTCCCGCCGATGGCAATCCCGCCCCCGACGTCTCGCACTCCACAGTGCGCGATCATTTCGTCCTGCTGGCCAAGAACCAGCGCCGTGCCCAGCCGGTTTCCGCCGGTAGCGTGAGCAGCGAGCACGAGAAGAAACAGGTCGAAGTCCTTCGTCTCATTCACGCTTACCGTCTCCGCGGCCACCAGGCTTCCACCCTCGACCCGCTCGGCCTGTGGCAGCGTCCCGCGCCTGCCGACCTGTCGATCGACCACTACGGTCTGACGGGTGCCGATCTGGACACCACTTTCCGCACCGGTGAGCTTTACATCGGCAAGGAAGAGGCGACCCTGCGTGAAATCGTCGACAGCCTGAAGAGCACCTATTGCGGTACCTTCGGCGCCGAGTTCATGCACATCGTCGATTCCGAGCAGCGCAAGTGGTTCCTCCAGCGCCTGGAAAGCGTGCGTGGCCGTCCCGGCTTCTCCGCCGAGGCGCGTGCGCACCTGCTCGAGCGCCTGACCGCGGCCGAAGGCCTGGAGAAGTACCTGGGCACCAAGTACCCGGGCACCAAGCGTTTCGGCCTGGAAGGCGGCGAAAGCCTGATCCCGATGGTCGACGAGATCATCCAGCGCTGCGGTTCCTACGGCGCCAAGGAAATCGTCATCGGCATGGCCCACCGCGGTCGCCTGAACGTCCTGGTCAACACCCTGGGCAAGAACCCGCGCGACCTGTTCGACGAGTTCGAAGGCAAGAAGATCGTCGAGCTGGGCTCCGGTGACGTGAAGTACCACCAGGGCTTCTCCTCGAACGTGATGACCAGCGGCGGCGAAGTCCACTTGGCGCTGGCGTTCAACCCGTCCCACCTGGAAATCGTTTCCCCGGTGGTCGAGGGTTCCGTTCGTGCCCGCCAGGACCGCCGCAAGGACAGCTCCGGCGACAAGGTGGTACCGATTTCCATCCACGGTGATGCCGCCTTCGCGGGGCAGGGCGTGGTCATGGAAACCTTCCAGATGTCGCAGACCCGCGCCTACAAGACCGGTGGCACCATCCACCTGGTGATCAACAACCAGGTCGGCTTCACCACCAGCCGCCAGGACGATGCGCGTTCCACCGAGTACGCCACCGACGTGGCGAAGATGATTCAGGCGCCGATCTTCCACGTCAACGGCGACGATCCCGAAGCCGTGCTGTTCGTCACCCAGCTGGCCGTCGACTATCGCATGCAGTTCAAGCGTGACGTGGTCATCGACCTGGTCTGCTACCGTCGCCGCGGCCACAACGAGGCGGACGAGCCGAGCGGCACCCAGCCGCTGATGTACCAGCAGATCGCCAAGCAGCGTACTACCCGCGAGCTGTACGCCGATGCGCTGGTGAACGCCGGCGTGCTCAGCGCCGAGCAGGTTCAGTCGAAGATCGACGACTACCGCGATGCCCTGGACAACGGCCTGCACGTGGTGAAGAGCCTGGTCAAGGAGCCCAACAAGGAACTGTTCGTCGACTGGCGTCCGTACCTGGGCCATGCCTGGACCGCGCGTCACGACACCCGCTTCGACCTGAAGACCCTGCAGGAACTGTCCAGCAAGATGCTGGAAGTGCCGGAAGGCTTCGTGGTTCAGCGCCAGGTTTCGAAGATCTACGAAGATCGCCAGAAGATGGCGGCCGGTGGCCTGCCGATCAACTGGGGCTTCGCCGAGACCCTGGCCTACGCGACCCTGCTGTTCGAAGGCCATCCGGTACGGATGACCGGCCAGGACGTCGGCCGTGGCACCTTCTCGCACCGTCACGCGGTGCTGCACAACCAGAAGGACGACTCGGTCTACGTACCGCTGGCCAATCTGTTCGATGGCCAGCCGCGCCTGGATATCTACGATTCCTTCCTTTCGGAAGAGGCCGTGCTGGCGTTCGAATACGGTTTCGCCACCACCACGCCGAATTCGCTGGTGATCTGGGAAGCCCAGTTCGGCGACTTCGCCAACGGCGCCCAGGTGGTCATCGACCAGTTCATCACCAGTGGCGAAAGCAAATGGGGCCGACTCTGCGGCCTGACCATGCTGCTGCCGCACGGCTATGAGGGGCAGGGTCCGGAACACTCCTCCGCGCGCCTGGAGCGCTACCTGCAGCTCTGCGCCGAGCAGAACATCCAGGTCTGCGTGCCGACCACCCCGGCTCAGGTCTACCACATGCTCCGCCGTCAGGTGATCCGCCCGCTGCGCAAGCCGCTGGTGGTGATGACGCCGAAGTCCCTGCTGCGTCACAAGCTCGCCATCTCGACCCTGGAAGATCTGGCCAACGGTTCCTTCCAGACCGTGATCCCGGAAATCGACAGCCTGGATCCGAAGAAGGTCGACCGCGTCGTGCTGTGCAGCGGCAAGGTGTACTACGACCTGCTGGAGAAGCGTCGCGCGGAAGGCCGCGAAGATACCGCGATCGTCCGTATCGAGCAGCTGTATCCGTTCCCGGAAGACGACCTGGCGGAAGTTCTGGCTCCCTACAAGAACCTCAAGCACATCGTCTGGTGCCAGGAAGAGCCGATGAACCAGGGCGCCTGGTTCTGCAGCCAGCATCACATGCGTCGTGTCATCGCCGCGCACAAGAAGGGCCTCAATCTCGAGTACGCCGGCCGCGAAGGCTCCGCTGCTCCGGCTTGCGGCTACGCCTCGATGCACGCCGAGCAGCAGGAAAAACTGCTGCAAGACGCCTTTACTGTTTAACGCCTACGCGCTGAAGAAACCGAATTTAAGGAAACGCACACAATGGCTATCGAAATCAAAGCCCCAACCTTCCCGGAATCGGTCGCCGACGGCACCGTCGCCACCTGGCACAAGAAGCCGGGCGAAGCGGTCAAGCGTGACGAACTGATCGTCGACATCGAGACCGACAAGGTGGTCATCGAGGTTCTCGCCGAGGCTGACGGCGTGCTGGCCGAGATCATCAAGAACGAAGGCGACACCGTTCTGAGCAACGAGCTGCTCGGCAAGCTGAACGAAGGCGGCGCCGCCGCTCCGGCCGCTCCGGCTGCCGCTGCGCCCGCCGCCGCTCCGGCTGCCCAGGCCGCCGCTCCGGCCGCTGCTGGCGGCGACGACGCCATCCTGTCCCCGGCCGCGCGCAAGCTGGCCGAGGAGGCCGGTATCGATCCGAACAGCATCGCCGGCACCGGCAAGGGCGGTCGCGTGACCAAGGAAGACGTGGTCGCTGCGGTCGAAGCGAAGAAGAACGCCCCGGCCGCCCCGGCCAAGCCTGCCGCCCCGGCTGCCGAGGCGCCGATCTTCGCCGCCGGCGACCGTGTCGAGAAGCGCGTGCCGATGACCCGCCTGCGGGCCAAGGTCGCCGAGCGCCTGGTCGAGGCGCAGTCCGCCATGGCCATGCTGACCACCTTCAACGAGGTCAACATGAAGCCGATCATGGACCTGCGTTCGAAGTACAAGGACCTGTTCGAGAAGAAGCACAACGGCGTGCGCCTGGGCTTCATGTCCTTCTTCGTCAAGGCCGCCACCGAGGCGCTGAAGCGCTTCCCGGGGGTCAACGCTTCCATCGACGGCAACGACATCGTCTACCACGGCTACCAGGACATCGGCGTTGCCGTTTCCAGCGACCGCGGCCTGGTGGTTCCGGTACTGCGTAACGCCGAGTTCATGAGCCTGGCCGAGATCGAGGGCGGCATCGCCAACTTCGGCAAGAAGGCGAAGGAAGGCAAGCTGACCATCGAAGACATGACCGGCGGCACCTTCACCATCTCCAACGGTGGCGTGTTCGGTTCCCTGCTGTCGACCCCGATCGTCAACCCGCCGCAGACCGCCATCCTCGGCATGCACAAGATCCAGGAGCGCCCGATGGCCGTGAACGGCCAGGTGGTGATCCTGCCGATGATGTATCTGGCGCTGTCCTACGACCACCGTCTGATCGACGGCAAGGAAGCGGTGAGCTTCCTGGTGGCGATCAAGGACCTGCTGGAAGATCCGGCTCGCCTGCTGCTGGACGTCTGATTTAGCGTTTCTCTTCACGGCGGCCCCCTCGTGGGGCCGTCCGGTTTCACCCGAATAAGGATTGAGATATGAGCCAGAAATTCGACGTGGTAGTGATTGGTGCCGGCCCCGGCGGTTACGTTGCCGCCATCCGCGCTGCCCAGCTGGGCCTGAAGACCGCCTGCATCGAGAAGTACATCGGCAAGGAAGGCAAGGTGGCGCTCGGCGGTACCTGCCTGAACGTTGGCTGCATCCCGTCCAAGGCGCTGCTGGACAGCTCCTACAAGTACCATGAGGCCAAAGAGGCCTTCAAAGTCCATGGTATCGAAGCCAAGGGCGTCACCATCGACGTTCCGGCGATGGTTGCGCGCAAGGCCAACATCGTCAAGAACCTGACCGGCGGCATCGCTACCCTGTTCAAGGCCAACGGCGTGACCTCCTTCGAAGGCCACGGCAAGCTGCTGGCCAACAAGCAGGTGGAAGTGACCGGTCTGGACGGCAAGACCCAGGTCCTGGAAGCCGAGAACGTGATCATCGCTTCCGGCTCCCGCCCGGTGGAGATCCCGCCGGCCCCGCTGACCGACGACATCATCGTCGACTCCACCGGCGCCCTGGAATTCCAGGCCGTGCCGAAGAAGCTGGGTGTGATCGGCGCTGGCGTCATCGGCCTGGAGCTGGGTTCGGTATGGGCCCGCCTGGGTGCCGAGGTGACCGTGCTGGAAGCCCTGGACAAGTTCCTCCCGGCTGCCGACGAGCAGATCGCCAAGGAAGCCCTGAAGGTCCTGACCAAGCAAGGCCTGAACATTCGCCTGGGCGCCCGCGTGACCGCTTCGGAAGTGAAGAAGAAGCAGGTCACCGTGACCTTCACCGATGCCAACGGCGAGCAGAAGGAAACCTTCGACAAGCTGATCGTCGCGGTCGGCCGTCGCCCGGTGACCACCGACCTGCTGGCCGCCGACAGCGGCGTGACCCTGGACGAGCGTGGCTTCATCTACGTCGACGACCACTGCAAGACCAGCGTTCCGGGCGTCTTCGCCATCGGTGACGTGGTTCGCGGCGCGATGCTCGCGCACAAGGCCTCGGAAGAGGGCGTGATGGTCGCCGAGCGCATCGCCGGCCACAAGGCGCAGATGAACTACGACCTGATCCCGTCGGTCATCTACACCCACCCGGAAATCGCCTGGGTCGGCAAGACCGAGCAGACCCTCAAGGCCGAGGGCGTCGAAGTCAACGTCGGCACCTTCCCGTTCGCCGCCAGCGGTCGCGCGATGGCTGCCAACGACACCACCGGCCTGGTCAAGGTCATCGCCGATGCGAAGACCGACCGCGTCCTGGGCGTCCACGTGATCGGCCCGAGCGCCGCCGAGCTGGTACAGCAAGGCGCGATCGGCATGGAATTCGGCACCAGCGCCGAAGACCTGGGCATGATGGTCTTCTCCCACCCGACGCTGTCTGAGGCCCTGCACGAAGCTGCCCTGGCGGTGAATGGCCATGCCATCCACATCGCCAACCGCAAGAAGCGCTGAGTGATCCGACGCCCCGGTTCACGCCAGGGGCGTCACAGCGACGCGGGACGCGTCGTCCGTCAGGCCAGGACAGGTTCCTGGCCTTGTCGGGTCCGGGTTCTGTAGAATCCACGGTTTGCCGCCTGCGTCGGGATGACGCAGGCGGCAGACTTTCAGAAGAACCACGGCGGGTGAGCGCCGGCGACCGTTGCGAGGTGGCCGCGGGCGTATGCCGCCGGACTGTTTTTTCGCGAGCCGGGTGGTTCGCGAAGCGACGGTCACAGGTGGTGGGGTGCCACGAGCGCTCCGCCGAAATGCGCAATACCTAGACGAATAACGGTAGACAAGCATGAATCTCCACGAATATCAGGGTAAGCAGCTGTTCGCTGAATACGGCCTGCCTGTATCCAAGGGCTTTGCCGTAGACACCCCCGAAGAGGCCGCAGAAGCCTGCGACAAGATCGGCGGCAGCGAGTGGGTCGTCAAAGCTCAGGTGCACGCCGGCGGCCGCGGTAAAGCGGGCGGTGTGAAGCTGGTGAAGAGCAAAGAGGACGCCAAGGCGTTCGCCCAGCAGTGGCTGGGCAAGAACCTGGTGACCTACCAGACCGACGCCAACGGCCAGCCGGTCAGCAAGATCCTGGTGGAGTCCTGCACCGACATCGACAAGGAGCTGTACCTCGGCGCCGTCGTCGATCGTTCCAGCCGCCGCATCGTGTTCATGGCTTCCACCGAAGGTGGCGTGGACATCGAGAAGGTCGCCCACGACACTCCCGAGAAGATCCTCAAGGCCACCATCGACCCGCTGGTCGGCGCGCAGCCGTACCAGGGCCGCGAGCTGGCCTTCCAGCTGGGCCTGAAGGGCGACCAGATCAAGCAGTTCACCCATATCTTCGTCGGCCTGGCGAAGCTGTTCCAGGACTACGACCTGGCCCTGCTGGAAGTGAACCCGCTGGTGATCAAGAAAGACGGCAACCTGCACTGCCTGGATGCCAAGATCAACATCGACAGCAACGCCCTGTACCGTCAGCCGAAGCTGCGCGCCATGCACGACCCGTCCCAGGACGATGCCCGTGAAGCCCATGCGCAGAAGTGGGAGCTGAACTATGTCGCGCTGGAAGGCAACATCGGCTGCATGGTCAACGGCGCCGGCCTGGCCATGGGTACCATGGACATCGTCAACCTGCACGGCGGCAAGCCGGCCAACTTCCTCGACGTTGGCGGCGGTGCGACCAAGGAGCGCGTGACCGAAGCGTTCAAGATCATCCTGTCCGACAGCAACGTGAAGGCTGTCCTGGTGAACATCTTCGGCGGCATCGTGCGTTGCGACATGATCGCCGAAGGCATCATCGGCGCCGTCAAAGAAGTCGGCGTGAAGGTTCCGGTTGTCGTCCGCCTGGAAGGCAACAACGCTGAACTGGGTGCCAAGGTCCTGGCCGAAAGCGGCCTGAACATCATCGCGGCAACCAGCCTGACCGACGCTGCCCAGCAAGTCGTCAAGGCCGCGGAGGGTAAGTAATGAGCGTCCTGATCAACAAAGACACCAAAGTCATCTGCCAAGGCTTCACCGGTAGCCAGGGCACCTTCCACTCCGAACAGGCCATCGCCTACGGCACCAAGATGGTCGGCGGCGTGACCCCCGGCAAGGGCGGCACCACCCACCTCGGCCTGCCGGTGTTCAACACTGTCAAGGAAGCCGTGGAAGCCACCGGCGCCGAAGCCTCGGTCATCTACGTTCCGGCTCCGTTCTGCAAGGACTCGATCCTGGAAGCGGCATTCGGCGGCATCAAGCTGATCGTCTGCATCACCGAAGGCATCCCGACCCTCGACATGCTGGACGCCAAGGTCAAGTGCGACGAGCTGGGCGTACGCCTGATCGGCCCGAACTGCCCGGGCGTGATCACTCCCGGCGAGTGCAAGATCGGCATCATGCCGGGTCACATCCACCTGCCGGGCAAGGTAGGCATCGTGTCGCGTTCCGGCACCCTGACCTACGAAGCCGTGAAGCAGACCACCGACGCCGGCTTCGGCCAGTCCACCTGCGTGGGCATCGGCGGCGACCCGATCCCGGGCTCCAACTTCATCGACATCCTGAAGCTGTTCCAGGAAGATCCGCAGACCGAAGCCATCGTCATGATCGGCGAGATCGGCGGTTCCGCCGAAGAAGAAGCCGCGGCCTTCATCAAGGCCAACGTGACCAAGCCGGTGGTGTCCTACATCGCTGGCGTGACTGCCCCTCCGGGCAAGCGCATGGGCCACGCCGGCGCCATCATCTCCGGCGGCAAGGGCACCGCGGACGAGAAGTTCGCCGCCCTGCAGGACGCCGGTGTGAAGACCGTGCGTTCCCTGGCCGACATCGGCAAGGCCCTGGCCGAGCTGACCGGTTGGGAAGTGAAGAAGGCCTGATTTCCCGGGTTTTCTGAGTTCCAGGACGAAGGCCACCGCCTCACAGCGGTGGCCTTCGTCGTTCTATCGCATCCGTCAAACGAATGTTGCCGCGATGCGCTATCATTGCCAACGGTTCGTGTCCGACAAAACCCCGGGCGCGCCACGCATCATCCCGCAGGCCAGCGCGCCTGCAGCTATAGCGCCACATGGCCCTCAAAAGGGGTCGGGCGGCTTGACCGGTCCTCCTCATCCGGAAGGACGATGTTTCCTAACACCCCCAAAGGGAAACCCCGAACAACCGAGACTTCTGCCAGTGGTACATCCTCCTATGACTCATTTGAAAGGGTTCGACCTGCTCGCCCTTGGCTTCATGACGTTCGCGCTTTTTCTCGGCGCGGGTAACATCATCTTTCCTCCCAGTGCCGGCATGGCGGCGGGCGAACACGTATGGAGCGCGGCTTTCGGCTTCCTCCTTACCGGTGTCGGCCTGCCGTTGCTGACGGTGGTCGCCCTGGCCCGGGTCGGAGGCGGTATTGGCCGCCTGACCCAGCCGATCGGGCGGCGCGCGGGAGTGGCGTTCGCCATCGCCGTGTATCTTGCCATCGGCCCGCTGTTCGCCACCCCGCGTACAGCCGTGGTGTCCTTCGAGATGGGCGTCGCGCCCTTCACCGGGGACGGCGGCGCGCCATTGCTCGTCTATACCGTCGCTTACTTCTCCGTGGTTCTGTTCCTGGTGCTGAACCCGGGTCGCCTTGTCGACCGGGTCGGAAAGGTCATCACGCCGGTGCTGCTGTCGGCCCTGCTGGTCCTTGGCGGCGCGGCGATCTTCGCGCCGGCGGGAGAGATCGGCAGCAGTTCCGGCGAGTACCAGAGCGCGCCCCTGGTGCAGGGTTTCCTGCAGGGCTACCTGACCATGGATACCCTCGGTGCCCTGGTCTTCGGTATCGTCATCGCCACCGCCATTCGCGACCGCGGCATCAGCGACAGCCGGCTGGTCACGCGCTATTCCATGATCGCCGGGGTCATCGCCGCCACCGGCCTGTCCCTGGTCTACCTGGCGCTGTTCTATCTTGGCGCCACCAGCCAGGGCATCGCCGGCGACGCCCAGAATGGCGTACAGATCCTCACCGCCTATGTGCAGCAGACCTTTGGCGTTTCCGGCAGCCTGTTGCTGGCGGTGGTCATCACCCTGGCCTGCCTGACCACGGCGGTAGGGCTGATCACGGCGTGCGGCGAGTTCTTCAGCGACCTGCTGCCGGTTTCGTACAAGACGGTGGTGATCGTGTTCTCGCTGTTCAGCCTGCTGGTCGCCAACCAGGGACTGACCCAGTTGATCAGCCTTTCGGTACCGGTTCTGGTGGGACTCTATCCGCTCGCCATCGTGCTGATCGCCCTGAGCCTGTTCGACCGGCTCTGGGTGTCGGCCCCGCGGGTGTTCGTGCCGGTGATGATCGTCGCGCTGCTCTTCGGCATCGTCGACGGGCTGGGGGCGGCCAAGCTGAACGGGTGGGTGCCGGACGTCTTCGCCAAGCTCCCGCTCGCCGATCAGAGCCTTGGCTGGCTGCTGCCGGTATCCATTGCGCTGGTCCTGGCAGTCGTTTGCGATCGGCTGCTGGGCAAGCCGCGCGAAGCGGTCGCCTGAGACGTCAGGCGAACCCCAGGAAGGCCGCCTCCGGGCGGCCTTTTTCATGAGCCGACGAAAGTCGTGTCCTGGCCGCGGCGAGCGGCGTCCCAACGGCGCGAAACAACGGCGGGGCGATTCCCGGCCGGCTCAAGAGGGAGTTTTCATGACCGCCGAACTCGGCATTTTCAACGGGCACCTGTCGCAACACCTGCTGGCGGCGCTCTGGTTCCTGTTCTGCTGGGTGGGCTACACCCGCTACGCCACCTGGAAGGGCCGCGACACCGCCTGCCTGGCCAGCGTCCTGCACCTCTACCGGGAGGACTGGATGCGCCGGCTGCTGCTGCGCGACAACCGTATCGCCGACGCCAGCGTGATCGGTAACCTGGAGCGTAACGCGTCGTTCTTCGCCTCCAGCACGCTGATCATCCTCGCCGGCATCCTCACCCTGCTGGGCTCCACCGATCGCGCCGTCTCGGTACTGGCCGACCTGCCGTTCGTGGAGGAGGCCAGCCGGGGACTGTCGGAACTGAAGCTGCTGTGCCTGGCAGTGGTCTTCGTCTATGCCTTCTTCACCTTCAGCTGGTGCATGCGCCAGTACAACTTCGCGGCGATCCTGGTCGGCTCGGCACCGATGATCGGCGAGCGCAACGTCGGCGAGCTGGAGCGCAAATCCTTTGCCGAGCGTGCCGCCCGGGTCATCTCGCTGGCGGCCAACCAGTTCAACTTCGGCTTGCGCTCGTACTATTTCGGCCTGGCCATGCTCGCCTGGTTCATCAACTCCTGGTTCTTCATGCTGGTGACGGCCGGCGTGGTGCTGGTCCTGTATCGCCGCGAATTCCATTCGGACGTGCTGGAGGTGATGGTCTACACCGAGACCGCAATCGCCGAAAGCCCGCGGGAAGGCGAGGGCGAGGTGCCCAGAGGCTGAATCCCGGGCATGAAAAAGCCCGCTTGCGCGGGCTCTTTCAGGGTACGTCAACGAGAACTTATTGCTGGTTCTGTTGCGGTTGCTCCGGAGTCGGTGCCGGAGTCTGCGGGGTTGCCGGAGTGTCGCTCGACGGCGCCGGGGCGCTGGGCTCGGCAGGGGGAGTAGCCGGAGCGCTCGGCTGGGTCTCGGTAGCCGGAGCTGCCGGGGCCGCTGCCTTGTCTTCCTCTTTCTTGTCGCAAGCGGCCAGGCCAAGGCTGGCAGCGAGCAGCAGGGCAAGAGTTACGGTCTTTTTCATCGTTTAGCCTCCATGTGCGGCTTTCCTCGTTGTAGCCCTTTGAACATTTGCGCTGGCGTGAAGTTCCACACACTTCGACTATTTCGATCGTTATGTCCAAAACCCCGGCTGCCGGGGCTTTGGCGGCAGGGTATGATTCGCCCTCCAGAAAACTCCCAGCAAGGTCGCCGTCATGTCGGAAAATCCTCTCCTCGAGCGCGCCCGGCGCTTTCTCTCGGCCTTGCGTCATTGCCAGGTGCTGGGGTTGACGGTCGAGGCCGCCGACGAGAAAGGACTGACCCTGCGCCTGCCCTACAGCCAGGCGATCATCGGCAACCCGGAAAGCGGGGTCGTCCACGGCGGCGCGATCACCACCCTGATGGACACCACCTGCGGTATTTCCACGGTCTGCGTGCTGCCGGACTTCGAGATCTGCCCGACGCTCGACCTGCGCATCGACTATATGCATCCCGCCGAACCGCACAAGGATGTCTATGGCTTCGCCGAGTGCTACCGGGTCACGCCGAACGTGATCTTCACCCGCGGCTTCGCCTACCAGGACGATCCGGGCCAGCCCATCGCCCATGTCGTCGGCGCCTTCATGCGCATGGGCGGTTCGGCTCGCTCCGGGGCGGCCAGGCCGGCCGCGCAGGGAGGTGCGGCATGAGCCCGACCAGCCTCGAGCAACTGGTCCGCGACGCGCGCCGGAACAACGACTACAGCCCGCTGGTGGAGCTGATCCCGTACGCCAAGCTGCTCGGCATCGAATGCCTGCGCCTGGGCGACGACATGGTCTTCCGCCTGCCGGCGAACAAGGACAACATCGGCAACCCGACCCTGCCGGCCATCCATGGCGGTGTGATTGCCGGCTTCATGGAGCATGCGGCGATGTTGCACCTGCTGACTTTCATGAGCATTCCGCACCTGCCGAAGATCATCGATTTCTCCATCGATTACCTGCGTGCCGGGCACTTCCGCGATACCTACGCGCAATGCCAGGTCTGGCGCCAGGGGCGACGGGTGGCGAACGTCGCGATCAACGCCTGGCAGACCACCCAGGGCGAGCCCATCGCCACCGCGCGGGCGCATTTCAAGGTGGACGAGCCGTGAGCCGTACGCTGCGGAAAGTGGGCTGAGGATATCGCGATGGATGCCTTGCTGATTCTGGGCGGCCTGCTGCTGATGGTCGCCGGCTATATCTGGGTCATCGTCCTGGCCTTCGGTACCGGTCTGCTGTGGGGTTACGGCAGCCTTTTCCCGCCGGTGGCGCTGGCCTATATCGGCGTGCACTGGCGTACGGCGCGCAAGGGCGTCGGGCTGGCCGCGCTGGGTTGCATCCCGCTGGTGGTCGGCCTGGCGCTGCTGGCCAGTCACGACGCTGCGCGACTGGAGGCGATCCTCAGCCTGCGCTGGCTGAAGCCGGAGGCCAGGCCGCCGGCGGAACTGGCCATCGCGCTCAGCGGGGAGTTCAACGGCAAGCCTTTCGCGCCGCAGAGCGGCGAGTTGATCGGCGGCGTGCTGAGCCTGCGCCAGGGGCACGATTTCTACGCCCAGCGCGAGCTGCAGATCCGCCTTCCGGCACAGCCGCTCGGGGCGCTGCGCCTGGACGTGCTGCCCGAGGACGGCGGCGCGTTGCCAGAAGTCGAGCTGAGCTGGCTGCAACCGGAGCAGGACCTGCCCGAGGCGCGTCGTCTCCTGCGTGGCTATACCTTGCACCTGGACCTGCGGCCCAAGGCGCCGAACCGCCTGGAGGGCGAGTTCCACCTGAGCCTGCCGAGCGACTACCGGACCACCCTCAGCGGCCACGTCGAGCTGTATACCGACCGGCTGCGCTATCGGCACGGCAAGGTCGACCTGGGCTACGACTCCGACGATACCCTGGCCCTGGTCTTGCGCGACTATCTGCAGCGACGCTTCGCCAGCCGCGACGTCAGCCTCGTGCGGGCGCCGTCCTGGCGCGCGGCCAGCCATGCGCGGCCGCTGCGTATCGAGGCCCTGGTGGCCGGCCAGACTCAGGTGCTGGAGCTGACGCTGGAGAAGAACGCCCGGCGGGAGTGGACGGTGCGCGGCGACGCGTTCCCCGCCTTGCCGGCGGAGCCTGCGACCGTGGCCGCGGCGGCGCCGCCCGAGCCGCAGGCGCTGCCGGCGCCGGGCAACGCCACCCTCGACCTGGAGCTGGTCCAGGTCGAACCGCAGCGCTACAGCCAGCGCCTGGTCAAGGCCACTACGGTACGCGGGCGTATCGCCGAGGGCCGTTTCACCGGCCTCGACAGCGAGGGGCGCCTGGTGATCCGCCGGGAAATGCCCGGTGCGGGGGAGGCGAGCTACCTGTTGCGCCCGGCGGAGATCGCCCGTCTCGAACTGCTCGAACGCTAGTCGTCGCACGACGGTGCGCGGTTTTTTCGCATAAGCGCTTGAAAAGCCGGAAGAAGGCCCCACCTAGGGGACATCCGCCGTGGTACGCGGCTTATGTCATTGATGGAGCTTGGAGCGATGAGCGTGGAAACCCAAAAAGAGACACTGGGCTTTCAGACTGAAGTGAAGCAACTGCTTCACCTGATGATTCATTCTCTCTATTCGAACAAGGAAATCTTCCTCCGCGAACTGATTTCCAACGCCTCGGACGCCGCCGACAAGCTGCGTTTCGAAGCCCTGGCCAATCCCGAGCTGCTCGAGGGCGGCGCCGAGCTGAAGATCCGCGTCAGCTTCGACAAGGAAGCCAACACCGTCACCCTGGAAGACAACGGCATCGGCATGAGCCGCGAGGATGTGGTGACTCACCTGGGCACCATCGCCAAGTCCGGGACCGCCGACTTCCTGAAGAACTTGTCTGGCGACCAGAAGAAGGATTCGCACCTGATCGGCCAGTTCGGCGTCGGTTTCTACAGCGCCTTCATCGTCGCCGACAAGGTCGATGTCTACTCCCGTCGCGCCGGCCAGCCGGCCAGCGAAGGCGTGCACTGGTCGTCGAAGGGCGAGGGCGAGTTCGACGTCGCCACCATCGACAAGCCCGAGCGCGGCACCCGCATCGTCCTCCATCTGAAAAAGGGCGAGGAGGAGTTCGCCGATGGCTGGCGCCTGCGCAACGTGATCAAGAAATACTCCGATCACATCGCTTTGCCGATCGAGCTACCCAAGGAATTCCACGGCGAAGAGGCCGACAAGCCGGCCGAGCCGGAATGGGAAACGGTCAACCGCGCCAGTGCGCTGTGGACCCGTCCGCGCGCCGAGGTGAAGGACGAGGAATACCAGGAGTTCTACAAGCACGTCGCCCATGACTTCGAGAACCCGCTGAGCTGGAGCCACAACAAGGTCGAAGGCAAGCTGGAATACACCTCGCTGCTCTACGTGCCGGGCCGCGCGCCGTTCGACCTGTACCATCGCGAGGCGCCACGAGGCCTGAAGCTGTACGTACAGCGCGTGTTCATCATGGACCAGGCCGACGAGTTCCTGCCGCTGTACCTGCGCTTCATCAAGGGTGTGGTCGACTCCAACGACCTGTCGCTGAACGTCTCCCGGGAAATCCTGCAGAAGGATCCGGTGATCGACTCGATGAAGTCGGCGTTGACCAAGCGCGTGCTGGACATGCTGGAGAAGCTGGCGAAGAACGAGCCGGAGCAGTACAAGACCTTCTGGAAGAACTTCGGCCAGGTCCTCAAGGAAGGCCCGGCGGAAGACTTCGGCAACAAGGAGAAGATCGCCGGCCTGCTGCGCTTCGCCTCCACTGGCGACGATTCGGGCGAGCAGAGCGTAGCGCTGGCCGACTACATCGGTCGGATGAAGGAAGGCCAGGACAAGATCTACTACCTCACCGGCGAGAGCTACTCGCAGGTGAAGAACAGCCCGCACCTGGAAGTCTTCCGCAAGAAGGGCATCGAGGTGCTGCTGCTCACCGATCGCATCGACGAGTGGCTGATGAGCTACCTGCCGGAGTTCGACGGCAAGCAGTTCGTCGATGTCGCCCGCGGCGACCTGGACCTGGGCAGCCTGGACTCGGAAGAGGACAAGAAGGCCCAGGAAGAAGTCGCCAAGAGCAAGGAAGGCCTGATCGAGCGCCTGAAGAAGGTGCTCGACGAGCAGGTCAGCGAAGTCCGCGTCTCCCACCGTCTGACCGACTCGCCGGCGATCCTCGCCATCGGCGAACAGGACCTTGGCCTGCAGATGCGCCAGATCCTCGAGGCCAGCGGGCAGAAAGTGCCGGACTCGAAGCCGATCTTCGAGATCAACCCGCAGCATCCGCTGATCGAGAAGCTGGATGCGGAGCCGGACGAGGACCGCTTCGGCGAGCTGTCGCATATTCTCTTCGACCAGGCCGCCCTGGCCGCGGGGGACAGCCTCAAGGATCCGGGCGCCTACGTACGCCGACTGAACAAGCTGCTGGTGGAGCTGTCCGCTTAAGCAGTAGCCCCGACAAAGCCCGCTTCGGCGGGCTTTGTCTTTTCCAACTCTCGCAGGAGCAGTACCCATGAGTGAGATTCGTGTAGAGCCGGTCGCCTACGACATCGATGGGCAGCCGTACGAAGGTCAACTGGTGTACGACGCCAGCCACGCGGGGCCGCGCCCGGGCCTGCTGATGGCGCCGAACTGGATGGGCGTGAGCGCCGCCGCGCTGGACATCGCCCGGCAGGTCGCCGGCCGTGGGCACGTGGTGCTGGTGGCGGACCTCTACGGCAGGGACGTGCGTCCGCAGAACGGCGACGAGGCGGGCGCGGCGATGATGCCGCTGAAGAACGACCGGGCCCTGCTGCGCAAGCGCATGCAGGCAGCGCTGGCGGCCTTGCGCGGACAGGCGCTCGCGGCTGTCGATACGACCCGCCAGGCCGCCTTCGGTTTCTGCTTCGGCGGTTGCTGCGCGCTGGAGCTGGCTCGCGACGGTGCCGAGCTGAAGGCCTTCGTGTCCTTCCATGGCACCCTGGATACGCCGGACCCGGCGCATGCCAGGAATATCAAGGGCGCGGTACTGGTCCTCGACGGCGCCTCCGATCCGCTGGTGCCGCGCGAGCAGTTGCCGGCCTTCGCCAGGGAGATGACCGATGCCGGCGTCGACTGGCAGCTCACCAGCTACGGCGGCGCGGTGCATTCCTTCACCGATCCGAACGCCAAGGTGCCGGGCAAGATGCACTATGACGCCAGGACCTCCCGGCGTGCCTTCCAGGCGATGGATGACCTGCTGGCGGAAGTCTTCGCCTGAGACCGCCGGCTCACTCGCGCATGGCGAAGCAATGCCTGGCCTCGGGGAAGCGCCTTTCGCGCACGTCCTCGGCGAAGCGCCGGGCCGCCTCGTCGATTTCCCGGTCGAGGCGCGCGTAGCGTTCGACGAAGCGCGGTACCTGTTCGCCGCTTAGCCCGAGCAGGTCCTCGCTGACCAGTACCTGGCCGTCGCAGGCCGGCGAGGCGCCGATACCGATGCAGGGGATCGCCAGTTCTTCGCTAAGGCGACGGGCCAGCGGCTCGCCTACGCCTTCGATGACCACCGCGAAGGCGCCGCCGCGCTGCATGGCGAGGCCGTCGCGGCGTACCCGTTCGGCGCTTTCCGGGTCACGCCCCTGGGCCTTGAAGCCGCCCATGGCGTTGACCTGCTGCGGCATCAGGCCGATATGGGCGAGCACCGGTATGCCACGGCGTACCAGGAAGTCCACGGTTTCTTCCATTTCCTCACCGCCTTCCAGCTTCACCGCCTGGGCGCCGCTGTCGGCCAGCAGGCGTGCGGCGTTGCGGAACGCCTGTCGGGGCGATTCCTGGTAGCTGGCGAACGGCAAGTCGGCCACCACGCAGGCGCGCCGGCTGCCGCGCATCACCGCCAGGGTGTGGGCGACCATCATCTCCAGGCTCACTCCCAGGGTACTGGGCATGCCATAGAGCACCATGCCCAGCGAATCGCCGACCAGCAGCAGGTCGGCGTGCGGATCGAGGAGGCGGGCCATGGGCGTGCTGTAGGCGGTCAGCGCCACCAGGCTGCCGGCACCCTTGCGGCGCTGGATATCGGGAACGGACAGGCGATGTTGCGGGCGATGACTGCTCATGGCGTGGCTCCGGTTTGTCTATGGGGAGCCACACGCTACCATCGGCCACGCACCGCTCACTCGACGGATGGGGACAACCGATGCCGCAAACGGGACAAGAACGCGAGCTGCCGCGATTCCGCAGCCTGCCCTGCGCGGTGTACCTGCGCGCCTTCGAGATGCCCGCCGGGCACCGGGTGGAGATGCACGACCACCCCTGGGGCCAACTGATGTACGCCGCCAGCGGCACCTTGCGCGCCAGCACCGAGCGGCACAGCTATCTGGTGCCGGCGCAGCGGGCGCTGTGGATTCCGCCGGGCGTCCGGCACGCCGCGGAGGCTTGCAACCCTGTGCTGTTCCGCAGTCTCTACCTGGATCGTTCGCTGCCCGGCGGTTGCCGGGTACTGGAGGTGTCCGGCCTGCTGCGCGAACTGTTACTGCGGGCGGCGGAATTTCCCCGTGAATATCCGCCGGGTGGCGAGGCCGAGCGTCTCATGCAGGTGGTCGCCGATGAGGTCGGGCGCCTTCGCGAGGCGCCGCTGAACCTGCCGTTGCCTGGCGACCCGCGCTTGCGCCGGATCACCGACGCGCTACAGGCGGATCCCGCCGATCCGCGCGGCATCTCGGATTGGGCGGGACTGGTGGGGGCTTCCCGACGGACCCTGGCGCGGCTGTTCCGCGAGCAGACCCAGTTGTCGTTTCGCGAGTGGCGCCAGCGCCTGCGTCTGCTCAACGCGGTCGCCGCGCTGGAGGAGGGCGCCAGCGTGACGCGGGTGGCCAGCGACCTTGGCTACGACTCCACCTCGGCGTTCATCAGCCTGTTCCAGCGTCATTTCGGCCAGACCCCCGGTTGCTTCGCCCGCTCCCTGCGCTTGCCCAACTGAGCCGCATGCTTCAGGGCGCCGCCTGTTGGCGCAGGCTTGCCGCCTTGGCCGCGAGGTCCGGCCAGGCGGGCTTGCCGGCGAAACGCTCGCGCAGGTAGTTGGCCAGGGCGGCGACTTGTCGGTCGTCGAGGCTATGGCGGAAGCCGGGCATATAGCCGAGGTCGCCGGTGGCCGGGCTGTGGATGCCGTCGAGGATGATCCGCAGCAGGTTGTCCGGGCTGTCCGCATGCACATTGCTGTTCAGCGCCAGGGATGGACGCACGCCGAAGAAGCGCGGCCCGTCGCCGTCATGATGGCAGGCCAGGCAGGCCCCGGCGAACAGGCGCGCGCCGCTGCCGCTGGGCGGTTGCACGCGGCCGTAGCCCTGCCGGTCGAGGCGTTGCGCCTGTTGCTGATCGGTTTCCCCGGCCGGGGCAGCGGCGTAGGACGCAAGGTAATGGGCCAGGGCCCGCAGGTCCTCGTCCGACTGCTTGGCCAGGCCTTCGCCGACCACTGGCGCCATCGGCCCGCTGGCGACCCCGTGGTAGGCCGAATAGCCGTGGCGGAGGTAGGCGTAGAGGGCCTCCTCGCTCCAGGCGATGGGCGCCGGCGAACTGGCGTTCAAGGCTGGCGCGGTCCAGCCCTCCGCCTCGCCGCCGGCGAAGTGCGCGCTGCCGGACTTTTCCGCGCCGAGCGCGTTGCGCGGCGAGTGGCAGGCGCTGCAATGGCCGAGGCCTTCGGCGAGATAGGCGCCGCGGTTCCATTGCTGGTTGCGCGTCGGCTCGTCGCGGTAGGCGCCGGGCTCCAGGAACAGCAGGTTCCAGCCGGCCATCAGCTGGCGTTGGTCGAAGGGGAACGGCAACTGGTTGGCAGGCGTTTCGCTGTGCACCGCCGGCTGGCTCATCAGGTAGGCGTACAGGGCCTTCAGGTCTTCGTCGCGAGTCCTGGTGAAGGCGGTGTAAGGGAACGCCGGATACAGGTAGCTGCCGTCGCGGGCCACGCCATGCCGCATGGCCCGCTCGAAGGCGGGGTAGGACCAGCCACCGATGCCGCTCGCGCGATCCGGCGTGAGGTTGCTGCTGTAGATCGTCCCGAACGGCGTCGGCAAGGCCCGTCCGCCGGCGTTGCGCGGGCCGCCTTCGCGAGTGTGGCAGACCGCGCAGTCGCCGAGGGCGGCGAGGCGTTCGCCGCGGGCGATCTGCTCGGCGCTGAAGGGACCGGGTGTGCCTTCCAGTGGCGCGATGGCCGGTTGCCAGGCGTAGCCGAGGGCGATGGCGGCGAGCGCGACGAGGCTGCCGGAGGCCCAGAGGCCGATGCGTGTTGCCTTCTTCATCTGTCAGTCATCCACTGCGCGGGGCGCCGCGGCGCCCCGGGGAAAAGGATCAGGCCTGCGCGCTGCGCAGCGCCGCGAGTACGCGTTCCGGAGTGAACGGCACCTGTCGCAGGCGCGCTCCGGTAGCGTCGAAGATCGCATTGGCGATGGCCGCGGCGCTGGGCACCGAGGCTGACTCGCCAGCGCCCATCGGTGGCTGCTCGGGGCGGTCGAGCAGCAGCACGTCGATCTCCGGCAGTTCGGGGAAGCCGAGGATCGGGTAGCCGCCCCATTCCAGGCTGGTGACGCCGCGGCGGTCGAAGGTGGCGAATTCCTTGAGTACCCGGCTGGTGGACTGGATGACGTTGCCGTGGACCTGGTGCCTGACCCCATCGGGATTGACCATCTGCCCGCAGTCATGGGCGACCCAGACCTTGGCGACGCGCACCGCGCCGTTCTCCGGGTTCACCTCGACGTCGACGATCCAAGCGGCCCAGGCGGCGCCGAAACCGGGAAACTTGCTGTGGAAGTAGCGCGCATAGGCGAAGCCGCGTCCCTTCAGCACGCCGTTCCGGCGCGCCTCTGGGTTGGGGGAGGTGCGTGGCTGCCAGCCGGCGCGGGCGACCAGGGCGTCGATCAGCGCCAGGGCGCGCTGGTCGTCCAGGTAGCGGCGGCGGAAGGCGATGGGGTCGATGCCGGCCAGGTGCGCCAGTTCGTCGGCGTAGGACTCATGGGCGAACACGTTCGGCAGCGCCGAGACGCCGCGCATCCAGGACGCGCGGACGATGGGGGCGGCGTCGTTGGCCACCACCCGCATCCGCGGGTAGCGGTATTGCGGGATCGCGGTGCGGTCGCCCATGTCGGCCACCTGCGGGGTGGCCGGGATCCGCCCGGTGAGGAGCAGGGCCAGGGTCGGCGCGCCGTTGGAGGGGTAGCAGGTGGCGAAGTCGTAGGCCGCCACCCGGCCTTGCTCGTCGAGACCGCCGCGGACCTCGATCAGTTGCGCGGTGCCTTTCGGTTCCCAGCCATGTTCCTGTTCGCGCATCAGTTGTACCCGCACCGGCCGGCCCACTGCCTGCGCCAGGAGCACGGCGTCGGCGCTGACGTCGTCGGCGCCGTTGCGTCCGTAGCAGCCGGCGGCTTCCATGCGGATCACCTCGATGTCCCCGGTCTCGCGCTGCAGCAGCCTGGCCAGGTCGTTGCGCAGGTCGTGCGGGTTCTGCGTGCCGGACCAGACGCGAGCGCGCTGCGCATCGACCTTGGCGAGGGCGCAGGAAGGGCCGATGGAGGCGTGCAACTGGTAGGGCCAGACATAAGTGGCCGACAGCGGCCGGGCGATGCCCGCGAGGTGCTGCTCGAGACCGGGCGAGTCGTGCAGCGTGCGTGGCTTCTTCGGATGCCGGCGAAGCGTGTCCTCGAGCCGGTCGGGTTCCAGCGGCGGCAGGCCCTGCCAGTCCTTCCAGCGCACCTTGAGCTGGCGCGCGGCGCGGATCGCCTGCTCCTCGCGTTCGCAGACCACGCCGACGAAGTCGCCGATCACGACCACCTTGACCAGCCCCGGCAGCCCGGCGACCGAGCTTTCGTCCACCGCCAGCAGGCCGCTGCCGAGCGGGGCGCTGACATCCGCGCCGGTATAGGGCGGGCGTACCACTCGCCCATGCAGCATGCCGGGCAGGCGCATGTCGTGGACATAGGTCAGTTGGCCGGTCAGCTTCGCCGGGATGTCCACCCGACGCACCGGCTTGCCGACCAGGCGGTACTCGCTGCGCGGCTTGAGCGGCGCCTTGCCGTCGATGTTCAGGTTGAAGCGCTGGCCTCGCAGCAACTCGCCGTAGCCGATCCGTCGCTGCGGATTGGCGGCGGCGAAGACCTGGCCGTTTTCGCTGCGCAGGCTGTCCGGATGCACCGGGAAATGGCTTCCGGCCTGGCGCAGGAGGAAGCGCCGGGCTTCGGCGGCGGCCTGGCGCAGAGGCACGGCGCTGACCTGGATGCTGGCGCTGGCGATGGTCGGCCCCTGGTCCGGTGTGCGACGGGTGTCGCCGAGGATCATCTCGACCTGCTCGAACGCGACGTCCAACTCTTCGGCGACGATCTGCGCCAGTGCCGTGCGGATGCCGGTACCAAGGTCGACGTGGCCGCAGAAGGCGGTGACCTTGCCGTCCGCGGCAATGGCGATGAACGAGTCGACCTGGTCCAGCGGCAGGTCGGTGGCGCCCTGCTCGGCAAGGGCGAGCAGCGGGGCGGGCAGGTTGACGGTGACCAGCAGCAGGCCGCCGGCCTTGAGGAAGCCGCGTCGCGAGGGATTGGCCAGGCTCATGCCGGGTGCTCCTCTTGACGCTCCTTCAGGCTCTCGGCGGCACGCCGCACGGCCTTGAGAATCTCCACATGGGTGCCGCAGCGACACAGGTTGTAGGCCAATTCCTGGCGGATCTCGCCGTCGCTGGGGTTCGGGTTGCGATCCAGCAACGCCTTGGCGGTCATCACCATGCCGTTGATGCAGTAGCCGCATTGGGCGGCCTGTTCGTCGATGAAGGCCTGTTGCAGCGGATGCGGATGGGCGGCATCGCCGAGTCCTTCGAGGGTAACTACCCGGCGGCCCACGGCGGCCTTCACCGGGGTGATGCAGGAGCGGGTGGCGACGCCATCCATCAGCACGGTGCAGGCCCCGCACTCGCCGAGGCCGCAGCCGAACTTGGGACCGTTCAGTTGCAGGTCGTTGCGCAGGACATAGAGCAGGGGGGTATCGGGGGCGACATCGAGGCGCAGGGACTGACCGTTGACGGTCAGGGCAAGGGCATCGCTCATGGCGGTTTCTCCCCATGCCGGGGGCATGGCTGTTCATCAGGCGGATGTCCCGTCGGCCGTGCCTGGTAGCGTGCGGCTCTGCGGGAATTTGTTTGTATACAAACATGTTATGGATGCCTGCGGCGAACTGTCAATGGCAGGCCGCTACGACGAAAGGCGCAGCTCCGGACGACGTAACGCGGAAAAAAAGATAGACCGCAATGGCCTCAGGTCAGGCGAGCGAGCAACCCGCGCAGGGTTTCCTGTTCTTGCGGGGAGAGGGGAGCCAAGGCCTGCCGGTTGATCTCGCGGGCGGCCGCCAGGCCGGCCTCGAGTTCGGCGCGTCCGGCAGGACTGAGGCTGACCAGCAGGCGCCGGCCGTCGTCCGGATCGGCGCTGCGCTGGATCAGTCCCCGTTTGTCCAGGCGCTCGACGACGCCCTTGATGGTCGCGGCGTCCATGGCGGTGAGCCGGCCGAGCTGGTTCTGCGGGCAGGGTCCGGTCTCGCCGAGGCGGACCAGGGCGGCCCACTGGGTGGGTGTCAGGCCGTTGCCGATGCCATTGGCGAACAACGCTGCATAGCGCTGGTTGGCCTGGCGCAGGATGAAGCCGATCTGGTCGTCGAGGCGGTACGGGGTGGTACGGGACATGCTGGGCATCGGTGGTGGCGTGAAGGCCTCATTCTAGCTCACGGCCGGTACCAGAGTGCCTCGCGCTGAAAAGGAGTTTTTCCTGGAAGATAGGGGTTTTTCAGCTCGATTATTCTCCGCTGCCGAAGGGCAAGCTTTTCCAGCCGCGTCTTGAAATGTCGCTCGAACAGCCGTTCGAAGCTACCGTCGGCAATCGCCTTCTCCAGGCCCTGGCGAATGGCCTCGGCCAGTTCCGGGCGTTGACGCGAAACGAAGAAATAGAAGGCCGCGGGGTAGTGCAGGGCCAGGTGCTGGTCGATCGCCAGGTGCAGCCCGGCGCGGGAGGCGTCCTCCAGTTCTCCGTCGATCACTACGACCTCGCGGGGGAAGACCTCGAAGCGGCCGGCATCGAGCATGCGGAACAGGCTCTCGTAGTTCTGGCTGGTCTTCACCTCCAGGCCGTTGGCGCGCAGGATCGGTGTGTCGGCCCAGTCCTGGCGCTGGCCGAAGCGCAGGCGGCGGAGATCGTCGAGGGTCCGCACCGAGGCCAGGAGGTCCTTGTTGGCGGCGCTGACCAGGGGAATGCGCCAGCCGATCAGGCCGCGATAGATCGGAATGCGGATCGGCAGCAGGGTCTCTTCCAGGTCGTCGCGGGACTGCGCCCACATCACCTGCAGGCCCGGATCGTCCTGCTCCAGGCGCAGTTGCGCACGGGACTGCGGCATGGGCTGCGCGCTGGGCTCCAGGCGGTAGTCGCCGCCGCTCCTGGCCAGCGCCAGTTGCAGCAGCTCGACGACGTAGGGCTCGGGGTTGCGCCCTTCGGAATGGCGCGGATAGATCAGCCGTTCGCCAGCCCCGGCATGCCAGGCCAGCAGGCCGAGCAACAGGGCCAGCCAGCGGAGCGGCGAACCCTGGCCGAGCGGCAGCGGTCTATGTTCACTCAGGCCTATCAGGAGGAATGCCATGGCTGGCCCCCGTACGCGTGCCCTGTTTTCGACATTGTTCGTCCTGTCCCTGGTGACATCCTTGACCCATGCCAGGGATTATCGCTACAGCGACGCTCACGTGCACTACGTGGATTTCTTCCAGGAAAGCGAAGGCATGCCGCGCCTGCTGGAGGCGATGGACAAAGGCCGGGTCGACCATGTGATGCTCAGCGGCGTCGCGGTCGCCAAGAAATGGCACGAGGACGAGCCGAAGCGGCCGCGCTACTACGCTGGCGACGATGCCGGAGCCTATTGGTACAGCGCCACCGACGTGATCGTGGCGGCGGCGGTGAAATCCCTGCCAGCCGAGCAGCGGCGGCGCGTGCATCCGTTCCTGACCGGTTTCAACCCGACCGACAAGAACGCCGACGCGCACATCCGTCGCATGCTGGAGCTGGACCCGGGACTCTGGCAGGGCATCGGCGAGATCTTTACCCGGCACGACGACCTCACCGCGCTGACCTACGGCGACGTGCCGAGGGCCAACAATGAGGCGCTGGCGCGGGTCTATCACCTGGCCGCCGAATTCGACCTGCCGGTGTTGCTGCACGCCAACGTCACTTCCAAGCGCGAACGCAACCCGCTGTACCTGGCGGAAATCGAGGAGCCCCTGCGCAATCACCCGCATGTGCGGTTCATCTGGGCCCATGCCGGGACCAGCATGGAGATCCATCGCCACCAGAAGAAACTGGACTTCCTCCTGCCGACCCTTGGGCGTCTGCTGCAGCGCTACCCGAACCTCTACATCGACCTGTCCTGGTCGGTGTTGCGCCCGTACCTGCTGGACGAGCAGGGCAAGCCCGACCCGCAGTGGCTGGCACTGGTCGAGCGGTTTCCGCAACGCTTCATGCTCGGTTCCGATGTGGTCGGCCAGTTCGACAGCCTGCCCGAGTTGATGGCCAGCTTCGATCCGTTCCTCGACGCCTTGCCCGAGCAGGTCGCTCGCCAGGTGGCGCGGGACAACTTCCTCGCAGTGCTGCCGCGCCAGCCCGCCGATCCGCGAGGCGAATAACCCGGATTCGTCATCAGTCTGTCATGCCGGCGTCATAGGCTCGCGCCAGTCCCATCCAGGAGTGAGTCATGTCCTTCATCCGTTCTTGCATCAGTCGTTCCGTCTTCCTGCTCGGCGCCGGCGTCGCCGTGGCGGCGCAGGCCGAGGTGCGTATCGACGGCCCCATCGAATATGGCGTGTTCGAAAGCCGCTACCAGGATTTCCAGCCCGGCGAACGGGTATTGACCCGTAGCGAGCAGAACATCCAGCAGACCACCGAAGTCCCGGCCAAGCTCGGCACCAAGTTCGGCATGCGTTATCAACTCAGCGGCAAGCAGGAAGGCGATACGCCTTTGACGCTGCTCTACCTCACCCCGGGCGTGGTCACTCCGGATGGCCAGCGGCATGACAAGTTCGAAGTGGTGCAGAAGCTGGTGCCGGGCGCGCCGACCGATGTCATGGCCTACGAATTCACCGAGCCGCACGAAGTGGTGAAGGGTGAATGGCGGTTGATGGTGTTCCAGGGCGATCGCCTGCTGGCGGAGAAATCCTTCGACGTACGCTGAGCGCGAGCCATGCAAAGCGCTGGTTTTCTTGTGTCGGGTGGATAACGCGGGGGCGCCATTCGCTCTACCGGGCAAGGGTTGCCTGCGTGCGGTAGGGCGAATAACCGCCCGCGGTTATCCGCCGTTTTGGCGGCGTACGCGCGGATGCCGATGGTAGCCTGTTCGTCCTTCGATCAGTCCCTGCTGACCCGGGTATCTTCCGCGGCGAGCGGACTGCCGTCGCCGGCGCGTACCTGCAGGCGCGGCACCGGCTGGCCGCTGTCGCGCTCGACCAGGCGGACATGGGATTCGTCCGGGGCGAAGAAATAGTCCTCGCCCCACTGCCGAATCGCCACCAGCAGGGGGAAGAGCGCGCGTCCCTTGTCAGTCAGGCGGTATTCCTGGTGACTGCCGCTTTCGGCCGGGACCGCCACCATCACGCCGTGCTCCACCAGGTTGCGCAGGCGCGCCGCCAGGATGTTCTTGGCCAGGCCGAGGCTCTTCTGGAATTCGCCGAAGCGCGTCAGTCCTTCGAAGGCATCGCGCACGATGAGCATCGACCAGCCGTCGCCGATCACGTCCAGCGGGCGGGCGACTGGACAACTGGCTTGCTTGTGGCTGGTGCGCTTGACCATCAGGGCGGCTCCGGAGGGGAGAGGATCGGGTTTCATGGTAAAACCCGGGCTCCACGCTGGGCAACCGCAGCAAGTGCGCCGCCGTGAGACGGCGCACGGCATGGTCAGACGACGAAGCGGGTGACCATGTTGTTCAGGTCGATGGCCAGTTGCGACAGTTCCTGGCTGGCGGCGGCGGTCTGGTTGGAGCCGGCGGACGTCTGCAGCGAGATGTCGCGGATGTTCACCAGGTTGCGGTCGACCTCGCGGGCCACCTGGGCCTGCTGCTCGGAGGCGCTGGCGATCACCAGGGTACGCTCGTTGATCTGGCCGACCCGCTCCGCGATCTCGTTCAGCGCCAGGCCGGCGGCTTCGGCGATCTCCAGCATGTTGCGGGCGCGTACGCTGCTGCTGTCCATGGCGCCGACCGCGGCGCCGGTGCCTTCCTGGATGTTGGCGATCATCTGCTCGATCTCGCGGGTGGATTCCTGGGTGCGATGGGCGAGGGCGCGAACCTCGTCGGCGACCACGGCGAAACCGCGGCCCTGCTCGCCGGCGCGAGCCGCCTCGATGGCCGCGTTGAGCGCCAGGAGATTGGTCTGTTCGGCGATACCGCGGATCACGTCGAGGACCTTGGAAATGTCCTGGGCCTTTTCCGCCAGGCCGCCGACCAGCGCCGAGGTATTGTCCACTTCTTCGCTCATCAGGCGGATCGCCTGGACCGTCTCCAGTACCCGCTGGCGTCCGTTCTGCGCCGATTGCTCGGAGGCGGACGAGGCGTCCGAGGTGGAGCTGGCGTTGCGCGCCACTTCCTCGACGGCGGCGGTCATCTCGTTGACCGCGGTGGCGGCCATCTGGATTTCGTCGTTCTGCTGGGTCAGCGAGCGGTTGCCCTGCTCGGTGACGGCGCTGAGTTCCTCCGCGGCGGAGGCCAGTTGGGTCGCCGAGCTGCCGATCTGCTGGATGGTCTGGCGCAGTTGTGCCTGCATGCCCTGGAGGGCGACCAGCAACTTGGCCGGTTCGTCGCGGCCAGAGGTGTCGATGCGGCTGGTGAGGTCGCCGGAAGCGATCACCTCGGCCACTCGCAGCGCCTCGCCGATCGGTTGGGTGATGCTGCGGGTGAACAGCCAAGCCAGTACCACGGTAGCGAGGCCGGCGACCAGCAGTACGCCGATCACTGCGGCGAAGGCGCTGTGATAGACCTCATCGGCCGTGTGGCTGGCCTGGCTGGCGCCCTTGACGTTGAAGTCGATTAGCGCCTGCAGTTGCTGCTGGGTGGCGCGGTACTGGTCGAGCAGGGTGCTTTCGGTGTACTGGCGGGTCTCTTCCAGCGGCTTGCTGCGCGACATCTGCACCAGGGTCTGCTGGCTTTGCAGGAGCGTCTGCCGGGTAGCCAGGTAGCGCTCGTAGATCGAGCGCTCGTCGGCACCACTGATCAGCCGTTGGTAGGCGCCCTCGCGATCGGTCAGTTCCTTGCCGATTTCCGTCATGCGGCTTTCCAGGAAGCGTTTGCTGCTGTCGTCCGCCGCCAGCACATGGGCCAGTTGCACCTGCCGCAGTTCGGCGAGCAGAACGTTCAACTCGGCGCTTTCGCGGACGCTAGGCAGCCAGTTGTCGCTGATGTCCGAAGAGGCTTCGTTGAGCGAACCCATTCGGTTCAGGGAAAAGATGCCGGTGATGACCAGCAGAGCGGTGATCAGGGCGAAACTCAGGGCGGCACGGGTCGCGATGGGCATACTGCGCAAAGACATGATGGCGGATTCCAGGGGGCAGGAGAGAGACGGGGCTGATCAGTTCTATCGGCAGGCGGGGCGCCAGGTTTAGCCCGTTCATGCAGTTCGGGTAAAGAAACGCTGGGTACAAAAAAGCGCCCCGAAGGGCGCTTCATGCGGCGATGGAGGGAATCAACCCTGCCAGCGCTTGAGGACCAGGGTGGCGTTGGTGCCGCCGAAGCCGAAGCTGTTGCTCATGACGGTATCGAGCTTGGCGTTCTCGCGCGTCTCGCGGAGAATCGGCAGGTCGGCCACTTCCGGGTCGAGTTCGTCGATGTTGGCGGAGCCGGCGATGAAGCCGCCTTCCATCATCAGCAGGCAATAGATCGCCTCGTGTACGCCGGCGGCGCCCAGCGAGTGGCCGGACAGGCTCTTCGTCGAGCTGATGGCCGGCGCCTTGTCGCCGAACACTTCGCGCACGCCTCGGATCTCGGCGACGTCGCCGACCGGGGTGGAGGTGCCGTGGGTGTTCAGGTAGTCGATCGGCGCGTCGACGGTGGCCAGCGCCTGCTGCATGCAGCGGATCGCGCCTTCGCCGCTCGGGGCGACCATGTCGTAGCCGTCGGAGGTGGCGCCGTAGCCGACGATCTCGGCGTAGATCTTGGCGCCGCGCTTGAGCGCATGCTCCAGCTCCTCGACCACCACCATGCCGCCGCCGCCGGCGATGACGAAGCCGTCACGCTTGGCGTCGTAGGCGCGGGAGGCCTTTTCCGGCGTCTCGTTGTACTGGGTGGAGAGGGCGCCCATGGCGTCGAACAGGCAGCTCTGGCTCCAGTGTTCCTCTTCGCCGCCGCCGGCGAAGACCACGTCCTGCTTGCCCAACTGGATCTGTTCCATGGCCTGGCCGATGCAATGCGCGCTGGTGGCGCAGGCGGAGGAGATCGAGTAGTTGACGCCCTTGATCTGGAACGGCGTGGCCAGGCAGGCCGATACGGTGCTGCCCATGGTGCGGGTCACGCGGTATGGGCCGATGCGTTTGACGCCTTTCTCGCGCAGGGTGTCGATGGCTTCCATCTGGTTCAGGGTGGAAGCGCCGCCGGAGCCGGCGATCAGGCCGGTGCGGGGGTTGGAAATCTGTTCCGGAGTCAGGCCGGAGTCCTTGATCGCCTGCTCCATCGCCAGGTAGGCGTAAGCGGCGGCATCGCCCATGAAGCGGAAGACCTTGCGATCGATCAGCTCTTCGAGGTTCAGGTCGACCGAACCGGAAACGTGGCTGCGCAGGCCCATCTCGGCGTAGGACGGATTGAAGCGAATGCCGGGCCGACCCGCACGGAGGTTGGCGGAAACGGTGTCTTTGTCATTGCCGAGGCAGGAAACGATGCCCAGACCGGTGATAACGACGCGACGCATGCGGATAACCCTTAGAAGCTGTCAGTGGAGGTGAACAGGCCGACGCGGAGGCCTTCGGCACTGTAGATTTCGCGGCCATCGACGCTGACGGTGCCGTCGGCGATGGCCAGGACCAGCGAACGATTGATCGTGCGCTTGATATGAATGTTATACGTGACCTTCTTCGCTGTCGGCAGAACCTGACCGAAGAACTTCACTTCGCCCGAACCCAGGGCGCGGCCGCGGCCGGGGTTGCCCTGCCAGCCGAGGTAGAAACCGACCAGCTGCCACATGGCATCCAGGCCCAGGCAACCGGGCATGACCGGATCGCCTTCGAAGTGACAGGCGAAGAACCACAGGTCCGGGTTGATATCCAGCTCGGCGACCAGCTCGCCCTTGCCATACTTGCCGCCGACATCGCTGATGTGAACGATGCGATCGATCATCAGCATGTTGGGGGCGGGAAGTTGCGCGTTACCCGGGCCGAACAGCTCGCCGCGACTGCAGCGCAGCAGGTCTTCTCGGGTGAAGGCGTGTTGTTTGGTCATGCGAGCTCCTCAAAAATCCCTGAACTGCAGGGTTGTGGCGGTTCGTCCAGCGGCCGTCGCGCCGGGTTATTGTATCGGCGTCGCAGCGGCAGCCTAGTCATAGACTGTTGCGTTGCGGTGAAAGTCACAGTGTCCGGCGAACAGATGTTCACTTTATTCCCGCGTCCGCTTGCCGCCCTTGTCGTAGATCATTCCGGCTCCCCTCGTCCGGTTTCGTTCGACGTCACGGGGAGTTCCGGCTGCGAGCCGATCCAGCGTTGCAGTATGCGTTGCAATTCCGCCCGTTTGAATGGCTTGGCCAGGTAATCGTTCATTCCCGCCTGCAGGCAGTTCTCCCGATCGCCCTGCAGGGCGTTGGCGGTCAGGGCGATGATCGGTACCCGCCGGCCGTTCTCCTGGGCCCTGATTTCCCGTGTCGCCGAGTAGCCGTCGAGCACCGGCAGGCGGCAGTCCATCAGGATCGCGTCGTAGCGCTGGCGCTCGGCGCTGCGCACCGCCTGGATACCGTCGGCGACCAGGGTGACGCGATAGCCGAGGCTGCGCAACATGGCTTCTATGACTGTCTGGTTCACCGGATTGTCCTCGACCAGGAGGATTTCCTGACCGGCGGCAATCGGGGCAGCGTCGCCAGCGGCCTGCTGCCGGTGCGCCGGCGACTGCTGGAAGGGCAGCGGAATCTCCAGGGTGAAGGTCGATCCCGAGCCTTCCTTGCTCTCTGCCTGCAGGGTGCCGCCCATCCGTTCCGCCAGGGTCCTGGCGATCGCCAGGCCGAGCCCGGTGCCGCCGTAGCGCCGGGAAATCGACGAATCCGCTTGCTGGAAGGCGTCGAACATATGTTCCAGGCGTTCCGGCGAGATGCCGATGCCGCTGTCGTGCACCGCGCAGGTCAGCCACAGTACGTCGTGATCGAGCGCCTGCCACTCCAGGCTGAGATGGATGGCGCCTTCCTCGGTGAATTTCAGCGCATTACCCAGCAGATTCACCAGGATCTGTCGGATCCGCGTCGGATCGCCGCAGACCTCGATATTCTCCAGGCCGGCCTGGATCTGCAATTCCAGCGCCAGTCCGCGTTGCTGGGCGCTGTGCTGGAACACCAGGGCGGAGCCTTGCACCAGTTCCAGCAGGTTGAAGGGAATGCACTCCAGTTCCAGCGCGCCGCGTTCGATCCTTGAGAAATCGAGAATGTCGTTGATGACCTTCAGCAGGTGTTCGGTGGACTCGGTGGCCAGCGCCGTGTACTCGGCCTGTTCGCGGGTCTGCTCGGTGGTTTCCAGCAGTTGCAGCATGCCCAGCACGCCGTTCATCGGGGTGCGAAGCTCGTGGCTCATCATCGCCAGGAAGTCGGACTTCGCCCGGTTCGCCTGCTCCGCTTCCTCGCGGGCGCTGATCAATTGGCCGATCGCCTGTTCCTGTTCCCGGCTCGCGCGGTCCAGCCCGCTGGCGAGATTGTTGATGTGACGGGCCAGGTCGCCGATCTCGCCGTCGTCGAGGATCGGCAGGCTGGTCTTGTAGTCGCCGCTCTGGATCGCCTCGACCGCCTGGCCCATGGTGCTGATCGGCGCCGACAGGCGCTGCGCCAGGCGGCGTGCGACGAGGAAGGTGAGGATCAGGGCGAAGGCGGCCAGCAGGGCGGCCTTCAGGAGGATTTCCTGTTGCCGCTGGCTGAAGGCGTCGTTGGACATGCCGACCACCACCCGGCCGAGGTAGTCCTCGCCGGACTGGCCGTCGACTTCGCTGGCGCCGTCCAGCAGCGGGTCGCTGGCCAGGGCGATGCGCTGGCGCTGGATGGTGGAGTGGAAGATGTCGATCGGCGCGGCGTTCTGCAACGCGCCGGACAACTGTTCGACGTACACCAGGATATTGTCGTTGCCGTCGCGTACCTCGATGAAGCGCACATGCGGGGTGTCGAGGGTGGCCTGCAGCAGCTTCTGCAGCACGGGCGTGTTGCCGGCGATCACGCCGTATTCGGCGGCCGGCGCCAACTGGTCGGCGATCAACTGGCCGGTATGGGTCAGTTCCTGGCGCAGGTCCTGCAAGCGGGAGTAGGTGAAGTAGGCGGTGAGCAGCAGGGTCAGCAACAGCGCCGGGCCCAGGCTGATCGCCAGCATGCGGGTACGGATGTCCCAGCCGTGGCGCTGGCTCATGGTTCTTCTCCTTCGGCGAGGCGCCGGCCGAGGTCGGCGTCGCTGGCCAGGTCGATACCCAGGGAGCGGGCTACCTGCCGATTGCCGAGCACCTTGAAATGCCCTGGATAGAGGCTGAGGGGCCAGTGCCTGGGCGCCTGGCCGAGCAGTTCGTCGAGGGTGTCCAGCCAGTCCTCCTGGTCGCTGTAGCTGCTCGCCAGGCTGCCGGCCTTGACGAAGGCTGCGGTGGGTCCGAGCAGCGCGCGGTTCTTGGCGTAGCTGCCGAGCAGCAGGCTCTTGATGCTCTGCGAGTTGTACAGCTGTTTGTCGTCGATGCCGAGCAGCAGGTCACTATTGCCGAGCAGGAACTGCAGCGGGCGCGGGTCGTCGTTGCCGCTGCTGCTGGCGACGAATAGCTCGAGCCCCTGGCTGCGGGCCTCGCGACGAAGCTCGTCGAGGAGGAATTCGCTGTCCTTGCCGTAGAGCACGCCGATGCGCTGGATGCCCGGCAGGATCAGGCGCGCCAGGCGGAGCTGGCGGGCCGCCGGCGGGTCGCTCCAGAGTACGCAGAGCCCTCCGACGCCGTGTCCGCCATGCCCGTTGGCGCCTGGCAGCAGGCGCTGGCCATCGACCCGGTTGAGCAGCAGCGCCAGGGTCGGTGGCGCCCGGTGCTGGCGCAGGCGCCAGGCCAGGGCCTCGGGGCCGAGCAGGAGCAGGCGGGTGTCGTCGGCGAAGACCATCCCCTCCGCCAGGGCCGCAGGCGTGCGCAGTTCCACCTGGTCCTGCGGCCGTCGCTGCGACAGGGCGTCGCGAAAGGCGTTCACCGCGGCCCCCTGGTTGGCGCTGACCAGGACCAGTTGCGCGGCCTCGCCGACATGCGGGAGACAACAGAAGACGAGCGCGAGCAGCGCCTGGAAAGCCCGACGGGCGGGGCGCAAGCGACGCATCTAGAACGTCACCTCGGCGCTGAAGTAGAGCAGGTGGCGGCTGTCGTAGCGGTTGTCGGGAAAAGTCAGTGGTTGGTCGTCGAGACGCTGCTGGAGCAAGCCGGCCAGTTCCAGAGCGGCCTTGCCCAGGGGAATGCGCTTGGCCAGGCGCAGGTCGACGCGTTCGAAACGATGTCCATTGAGCGAATCGTCGCCGTAATAGAAGAGGGCGCTGGACCAGCCTTGGCCCCAGTCGTGCATCCAGCCGGCCGAGCCGCCGTGGCGGGCGGTCAGGCGCCGGTCGTAGCGACTGGTGGCGTCGTAGTCGAGATAGGCGTAGGTGGCGCGCAGGCGGTCGCGCAGACCCAGGCGCCAGTCGAGCTGGCCTTCCGCGCCGGAGAAGCGGATGCGATCGCCGTTGTCCGGGCTGAAGTCGACGACGCTGAGCGGATCGCTGATCAGTCCGGTGATTTCCTCGTGGAACAGGCGCACATCCATGGCCAGCCCGGTCTCGCGGAAAAAACCGTTGTAGCCGATCTCGCGCGAACGGGTGTGTTCCTTGCCCAGGTCGCCGGGGCCGTGGGCGCTGGCGAAGTAGTAGGCTTCGCTCTGCCCGTAGGGCGCCGGTGTCAGGTGGCGGACCCGGTAGCGCCAGTCGACGTCGTTTTCGTACATGCCCGGCGACCGCACCGCCTCCGAATAGACCGCGCGCAGGCTGTGCTGGGGGTTGAACAGGTAGTTCACCGCCAGCCGCGGGCTGAACGAGCTGCCGGAGCCCTCGACGTCTTCGAGCATCCCGCCGCCCTGCAGCAGCCAGTGTTCGCCGGCATGCCACTCCAGTTGGCTGAACAGCCGCCAGATCTGGCTGCTGACCCTGCCGCCGTAGAAGGTCTCGGAGTTTGCCTGGTCGTAGCGGTAGCTCAGGCCGTTCAGCAGGCGCAGGTTGTCGCCCAGGCTGAGGGTGTCCTGCATCTCCAGGTCGTAGCGGCTTTCCCGGATGTTGCGGTCGACCCGTCCGCAGACCGGGCGCAGTCCGCCGTTGCGTAGCTGGTCGAGGACCTGGGTCGCCAGTTGCAGCTCCTGGGCGCTGCCGGGCGGCAGCCGGGTAGGGTCGTCGGCGAACCTGCGCAGGTAGTCTGGGTTCAGTTCCCAGAGTTGCGCCAGTTGCGGGCTGAAGGCGATGCCCGCCTCGCAGGCGTTCCACTCCTGCCGGCGTTCCCAGTGCTGCGCGTAGCCTTGTATATAGAAGCTGTGGCGTGGGTCGAGGTCGACGTTCCAGCGCAGCGAACCGGCATAGTCGTGGGCGAGCGTATCGGAGTTGTCGACGTCGTCGGGAACCTGGGGAAACGGCGAGCGGTAGGCGTAGGGGTGCTGGTTCGAGCCTTCCTTGGCCGCCAGTTGCCACTCCAGGCTCTGGTTCGGCGCCAGGCTGTGGCTGGCGTTGAGGTTGAGGCGGCTGAGCCGGCGGCCGTCGCGCAGGGCGTGACCGTCGTGGTCGTGGTCGAAGCCGTCGTCTTCCTGGCCGGACAGCGACAGGCGGAAGTCGCTGTCTTCCAGGGCGATGCTCTGGCTGGCGTACCAGTCGCGGATGCCGCGCTGGCCTGCGGTGTATTTCAGGCGCGTGCCGGGCGACTCGCCGGGGGCGCGGGTGATGATGTTGATCACCCCCATCAATGCGTTGGCGCCGTAGCTGACGGTATTCGGCCCGCGGAACACTTCGATCCGCTCGACATCCTCGAGGGCCAGCGGCAGGTCGCTCCAGTCGACGCTGGCGAGGCCCGGGCGGTACACCGAGCGACCGTCGATCAGTACTTGCAGGCGCCGCGCCCCCGACATGCTGGTGCCGTGGTAGTTGACCGTGGGCTGGTTGCCGGACAGGTAGCCGACCATCATGCCCGGGACCAGGCGCATCAGTTCGGGAATGTCGCGGGCGCCGCTGGCGACGATCAGCTCGCGGTCGAGCACGCTGATGCTGCCGGGAACTTCCGCCGGGGATTGTTTCAGGCGTGTCGCGGTCAATACTTCGGGAACGCCGCTGGGATCGTTGAACAGGTCGGCGGCCGCGAGCTTGCTGCCGAACAGCAGGGCCAGCAGGGTCAGGGAGACGGGAGCACGCGAAGCGATGGGCACGGAACGACCTTGTTCTCGATAGGTATTGTCTGGCCCGGGCATGGTAAACGAGGCGCGGGCTTTTGCCAGCGCCGGCGTCAAGACTGGTCGGCCGGCTGGCCGACCGTATAATGGCGTGATTGCCGCGTGGCGGCCAGAAATGGATGAATCATGACAGAGCAGCAACCGATTGCCGTGCTCGGCGGCGGCAGTTTCGGCACCGCCATCGCCAACCTGCTGGCCGAGAACGGCCAGGCGGTCCGCCAGTGGATGCGCGACCCGGAACAGGCCGAGGCGATCCGCACACGACGCGAGAACCCGCGCTACCTGAAAGGGGTCAAGGTGCATCCCGGAGTCGAGCCGGTCACCGACCTGGAGCGCACCCTGGCCGATTGCCAACTGATCTTCGTCGCCTTGCCCTCCAGCGCCCTGCGCAAGGTGCTGCAACCACACCAGGCGGCATTGACGGACAAGCTGCTGGTGAGCCTGACCAAGGGCATCGAGGCGCACACCTTCAAGCTGATGAGTGAGATCCTCGAGGAAATCGCCCCGCAAGCCCGCATCGGGGTGATTTCCGGCCCGAACCTGGCGCGCGAGATCGCAGAGCACGAGCTGACCGCCACGGTGGTCGCCAGCGAGGACGACGAGCTGTGCGCCCGCGTCCAGGCGGCCCTGCACGGCCGCACCTTCCGCGTCTACGCCAGCCGCGACCGCTTCGGCGTGGAACTCGGCGGTGCGCTGAAGAACGTCTACGCGATCATGGCCGGCCTGGCCGCGGCGATGGACATGGGCGAGAACACCCGCAGCATGCTGATCACCCGCGCGCTGGCGGAAATGACCCGGTTCGCCGTCAAGCTCGGTGCCAACCCGATGACCTTTCTCGGCCTCGCCGGCGTCGGCGACCTGATCGTCACCTGTTCCTCGCCGAAGAGCCGCAACTACCAGGTCGGCCACGCCCTCGGCGAGGGGCTCAGCCTGGAGGAGGCGGTATCGCGCATGGGCGAGACCGCGGAGGGTGTGAACACTCTCAAGGTACTCAAGGAAAAGTCCGACGAGATGCAGGTGTACATGCCGCTGGTCGCCGGTCTCCATGCGATCCTCTTCGAAGGCCGCACCCTGGCGCAGGTCATCCAGCTGCTGATGCGCGGCGAGCCGAAGACCGACGTCGATTTCATTCCCACCACCGGCTTCTGACGAGGAGACCGCCATGTCCGCAGACCCGCAAGCACGCGAATCGATCGCCATCCGCATCCTCTGGATGCTGCTGTTCGTCCTGGTCTGGCAGGTCGCCGAACTGCTCCTCGGGGCGGTGGTGGTGATCCAGCTGGTCTACCGACTGATCTACGGCGCGCCGAACGGCAGCCTGATGGCTTTCGGCGATAGCCTCAGCCAGTACCTGGCGCAGATCGGCCGTTTCGGTACCTTCCACAGCGACGAGAAACCCTGGCCGTTCGCCGACTGGCCGAGTGCCCGCGCCGCCGAGGGCGAGGCCGCCCACAGCGTGCCGCCCGCCGCGCACCCGGCGCGCGACGAAGAGCCGAAGTTGTGAAGCTCTGGCTGTTGCGCCACGGCGAGGCCGAATCGCACGCCAGCCGGGACTCCGAGCGGCGCCTGACCGCCCATGGACGCAAGGAGGTGCTGCAGAGCGCCGCGCGGCTGGCCGGGTTGCCGCTGGACGGGATTCTCGCCAGCCCCTACGTGCGCGCCCAGCAGACCGCCGAGCTGGTGCGCGAGGCACTGGGGCTGGTCGAGCCGGTCGGCACCGCCCCCTGGTTGACCCCCGACGACGATCCGCGCGAGGTGCTCGGTTTCCTCGACGAGCGCAGCGAGCGCAATCTCCTGCTGGTCAGCCACCAGCCCCTGGTCGGAGCGCTGGGCGGTCTGCTGGTGCATGGCAACCGGCGTGATCCGTTGCCGATGAGCACTGCCTCGCTGGCCGAGCTGGAAGGCGACTTCGCCGCCGCCGGGCTGATGACCCTGGTCTCGCTGCATCACCCGCGGCACGGCTAGGAAGCGCCTGGCGCAACGACTACAAACCGAAACATTTCCCGGCTTGCCTGCGGTTGGCTGTGATGGAATATTCGACCAAGCAAGTGCTTGGTCGATCTCCCAGAACAACAACAACGGAGGCGGTACGTGGTCACTGCAAATCGTCTGCCGCTCGAAGTCTTCTTCGAGCGCGAAAAGCGTCATCCGCAACGGCGTTACCTGGTGCAGCCCATCGGTGGCGGCCGGGTCGAGGAGCTGAGCTGGGGCGAGGTGGGCGACCAGGCGCGGCGTGCAGCCGCCTGGTTGCGCAGCCTGGATCTCCCCGCCGGCAGCCGTATCGCGATCATCTCGAAGAACTGTGCGCACTGGATCGTCACTGACCTGGCGATCTGGATGGCCGGGCACGTTTCCGTCCCCCTCTATCCCAATCTCACCGCCGAGTCGGCGCGCCAGGTGCTGGAGCATTCCGAGTCGGCGGTGGTCTTCGTCGGCAAGCTCGACGATTGGCCGGCGATGGCGCCCGGAGTCCCCGAGGGCATACCGACCGTGGCCATGCCGTTGCACCCGGAAGGGCGTTTCGACCGCCAGTGGAGCGACCTGCAGGCCTGCGCGCCGCTCGAAGGCGACACGCCGACCGCCGCCGAGCAACTCGCCACCCTGATCTACACCTCCGGAACCACCGGCGTGCCCAAGGGGGTGATGCACAACTTCAGCAGTTTCGCCTTCGCTGCCAGCCGCGGCGTGGAACTGTTCGGCACCCGCGAAGACGACCGGATGCTCTCGTACCTGCCGCTGTGCCACGTGGCGGAGCGGATGTTCGTCGAGATGGGGTCGCTCTACGGGGGAACCACGGTGTTCTTCGCCGAAAGCCTGGACACCTTCGTCGAGGACATGAAGCGTGCTCGGCCGACCCTGCTGTTCGGCGTGCCGCGCATCTGGACCAAGTTCCAGATGGGGGTGTATTCGAAGATGCCGGCGCAGAAGCTCGACCGCCTGCTGAAGCTGCCGATCCTCGGCCGCATCGTCGGTCGCAAGGTGCTCGCCGGGCTAGGCCTGGACGCGGTGCGCTACGCGCTCTGCGGCGCGGCGCCGGTACCCGAGGCGCTGCTGCTCTGGTATCGCCGCCTGGGCCTGGACGTGCTCGAGGTCTACGGGATGACCGAGAACAGCGGCTACTCCCACGTCTGCCGGCCCGGCCGGCAGAAGACCGGCTGGATCGGCCAGAACAGCCCCGGCGTCGAGGTACGCATCAGCGACGAGGGCGAGGTGCAGGTGCGTAGCGGCGCGACCATGGTCGGCTACTACAAGGAGCCGGAGAAGACCGCCGAGGTGCTCACCGCCGACGGTTTCCTGCGCACCGGCGACAAGGGCGAGCAGGACGCCGACGGCAACCTGCGCCTGACCGGGCGGATGAAGGAAATCTTCAAGACCAGCAAGGGCAAGTACGTGGCGCCGGCGCCGATCGAGAATCGCCTGGCGGTGCACGATCGCATCGAGCAGGTCTGCGTGGTCGGCGAGGGCCTCAGCGCGCCGCTGGGGCTCTGCGTGCTCTCCGAGGTCGGTCGCCGGGAGGCCCTTAACGGTACCCGCGGGGCGCTGGAAAGCAGCCTGCGGGCGCACCTGGAACAGGTCAACGGTGCGCTCGACAAGCACGAGCGCCTGGTCGGCCTGGTCCTGGTGCAGGAAACCTGGGCGGTGGACAACGGTTTCCTCACGCCGACCTTGAAGATCAAGCGCAATATGGTGGAAGGTGCCTATGGCTCGCGCTTCCACGAATGGGTGGAACGCCGCGAGGCCGTGCTCTGGCACGAATGACTCCCACCGACGGGAAGCCCTTCCGGGCTTCCCCCTTGCGCAAGGAATTCCCATGAGCCTCTGGCGACAAACGCCCGACCTGGAGCAACTGAACGCCTCGCAGAAGAACAGCATCGGCGACCTGCTTGGCATCCGCTTCGAAGCCTTCGACGACGAGTCGCTGACCGCCAGCATGCCGGTCGACTCGCGTACCCACCAGCCGTTCGGCCTGCTGCATGGCGGCGCCTCGGTGGTCCTCGCGGAAAGCCTGGGCTCGATGGCCAGCTACCTGTGCGTCGACACCAGCCAGTACTACTGCGTCGGCCTGGAAGTGAACGCCAACCACCTGCGCGGCCTGCGCAGCGGCCGGGTCACCGCGGTGGCCAGGGCGATCCACCTGGGGCGTACCACCCATGTCTGGGACATCCGCCTCAGTGGCGACGACGGCAAGCCGAGCTGCATCGCCCGCCTGACCATGGCGGTGGTGCCGCTGGCGGGCAGGGCGGGCTGAGCGCGGTCCGCAATTTTGTCCAAGATCGTTCCGTCCCGCTGGCGGTAGAGTAGCGGGATGGAGCAGATCACCCATCTCAGCAGCGGGATTCCCGGCGTACGCCTGATCGACGCCGAGCACAACCGCTTTTCCTTTCCCCGGCACTTCCACCTGGAGTACCACATCGGCTTGCTGCTGCAGGGCCGGCATCGCTATGCCGCCGGCGGCGAACGGCGCCTGGCCGGGGCCGGCGACGCGTTGCTGATGGCGCCGGAAAGCATCCACGACGGCAGCAGCGCCGGCGAGGAGGGCTACCGTATCCGCGTCCTGGCGCTCGATGCCGACTGGCTGGAGCGCGCCAGCCGCGACTTCAGCGACGGCCGCCGGGGGGCGCCGCGCCTGACCAGCAGCCTGGTCCGCGACGAGCGTCTGCAGCAGCGCCTGCGTCAGTTGCACCTGGGCATGCTCGGCGGAGCGGCGGCGCTGGAGAACCGTCTGGCCCTGGAAGAGCACCTCTGGCAGGCGCTGGCCTGCCTGCTCAGCCTGGGCAGCAGCCTGCGCCTGGAGGAGGGCGACCGGGAAGGCTTCGGCCAGCGCGACTGGACGCGGCTGCGCGACTGGCTGGAGTCGCGCCTGGAGTACCCGCCGAACCTGGAGGAACTGGCCGCCTTCTGCGGCCTGAGCCCCTGGCAGGTGCTGCGGCGCTTCCGCCGTCACTGCGGCCTGCCGCCCCACCAGTGGCTGACCCAACTGCGCCTGGAGCGCGCCTTGCCGCTGGTACTGCGCGGCGAGCAGCCGTTGAGCCAGGTGGCCCAGCAGTTCGGTTTCTACGACCAGGCGCACTTCACCCGTCTGTTCCGTCGCACCTACGGGTTACCGCCGGCGCGCCTGCGCCAGCGCTGAATCGCGTTTTCCTTTCCGATCCCTTTTTCGTGGAGTAGCCATGCAGGAATTGTCTGTCTTGCTGACCCTGGCGGCGGTGTTCGCCGTCGCCCTGGTCAGCCCCGGTCCCGATGTCGCCCTGGTGGTGCGCACGTCCCTGCACCAGGGGCGGCGGGCCGGCCTGGCCAGCGCGCTGGGGCTGGCCTGCGGGATTCTCCTGCATACCACCCTGGTGCTGACCGGCGTGTCGCTGCTGCTCAGCCGTACGCCTGTGCTGTTCGCCATCCTGCAGGCGCTCGGCGCGCTGTACCTGGCCTGGCTCGGCGTCGGCGCGCTGCGCGCCTGGCTGCGGCGCGGCGACGGCCAGCCGGGCCGGCTCGACGGGGCGCTGCCGCCGTCGCCCCTGGGGCCCTGGCTGCGCGGGGTGGCGACCAATCTGTTCAATCCCAAGGCGCTGGTGTTCTTCATCGCCTTGCTCGGCAGCCTGATTCCCGCGCAGATGTCGCTCGGCGGCAAGCTGGCGGTGGCGGCGCTGCTGTTCGGCATGGGCGCCTGCTGGTTCGGCCTGCTCAGCCTGACCCTTACCCGTCCGGCCCTGCAGGCCCGCCTGTTGCGCGCGATGCCCTGGCTGGACGCGGCCTGCGGGGTGGTGTTCCTGCTGGTGGCGGCGGCGATCCTCGAGCATCTCGTCCGCTCTGCCTGAGGTTTTGGCCGCTTCGCCGTGCAAGGCAGCCGGCAAAGCCATTGCCGCCTCGGCGAGGCTGCCGGAGAATCCCTGGCATCAGCCCTGTCGAGACGTCGCGCATGTCGCAATCGGTTTTCTTCGCCCACGCCAACGGCTTCCCGTCGGCTACCTACGCCAAGCTGTTCGAGGCGTTGGCGCCGGAGTACCGGGTGGATCACCTGGAAATGCACGGGCACGACCCGCGTTTCCCGGTGAACGACAACTGGGACAACCTGGTGGACGAACTGCTGCACCACCTCGCCAGCCTGGAACAGCCGGTCTGGGGCGTCGGCCATTCCCTCGGCGGCGTGCTGCACTACCACGCGGCGCTGCGCCGGCCGGAACTCTACCGCGGCGTGGTGATGCTCGATTCGCCGGTGCTGACCCTCGCCGACCGCCTGGTGATCCGTGCCGCCAAGCGCTTCGGCTTCATCGACCGGATCACTCCGGCCGGGCGCACCCTGGGGCGTCGCGAGGCGTTCCCCGACCTGGAGGAGGCGCGGGCCTACTTCTCCGGCAAGGCGCTGTTCCGCCGTTTCGACCCCGACTGCCTGGAGGCCTACGTACGCCACGGGCTGGCCGACAGCGGCGGCGGTTCCGGCCTGCGCCTGCGCTTCGATCCGGCCACCGAGATCAGCATCTACCGCAGCGTGCCGCACAGCAGTCCGGGGCGTGCGCGGCAGTTGCAGGTGCCGCTGGCGATGGTGCGCGGGCGGCACAGCAAGGTGGTGTTGCCGCACCACACCCGGCTGATCCGGGCGATGCCGCGCGGCGAGTTCATGTCGCTGCCCGGCGGCCACATGTTCCCGCTGGAGCGCCCGCGGGAAACCGCCGAACTGCTGAAAGGCGTGTTCGATCGCTGGTCGCGGGCGACCGAGGAGCGTTCGGCATGATCCTGCAGGTCGAGGAAGTACGCATCAGCCTGCCGCACATCGAACTGGCCGCGCATCTGTTCGGTCCGCCGGACGGCAAGCCGGTGATCGCCCTGCATGGCTGGCTGGACAACGCCATGAGCTTCTCGCGCCTGGCGCCGAAGCTCGCTGGGCTGCGTATCGTCGCCCTCGACTTCGCCGGCCACGGGCATTCTGCGCATCGTGCCGAGGGTGCCAGCTACCTGCTCTGGGACTACGCGCTGGACGTGCTGATGGTGGCCGAGCAACTGGGCTGGGAGCGGTTTTCCCTGTTGGGGCACTCGATGGGCGCCATCGTCTCGGTGCTGCTCGCCGGGGCCTTGCCCGAGCGCATCGAGCGGCTGGCGTTGATCGATGGCCTGATTCCCTACACTGGCGAAGCCGACAAGGCGCCGCAGAAGCTCGGCGAAGCGCTGAAGGCGCAACTGGCGCTACGCCACAAGCGCAAGCCGGTCTATGCCGAGCTGGAAAAAGCCGTGGAAGCGCGGATGCGCGGGGTCGGCGAGATCTCCCGGGAGGCCGCCGAACTGCTCGCCCAGCGCGGCCTGGAACCGGTGCCCGGCGGCTATACCTGGCGCACCGACGCGCGCCTGACCCTACCGTCGCCGCTGCGCCTGACCCAGGCCCACGCGCTGAACTTCGTGCGCAGCGTGGAATGCCCGGTCAGCCTGGTACTGGCCGAGCAGGGCATGCTGGCGGTGGAGCCGCGCATGCGGGCGCTGCTGGAGACCCTGCCGTTCGAGCGGCACCACCTGCCGGGCGGGCATCACCTGCATCTGGACGATGAGGCCGGGGCGCAGGCGGTGGCCAGGGTCTTCGCGGCCTTCTTCGCGCGCTGAAACACCGGCTTGCCGTTGTTTCCTTGACTATTCCGGGTCCAGCCGTAAGGCTGGACGGATCGTTACGGAGAGTCACCGCATGATCGATCTCTACACCGCCGCCACGCCGAACGGCCACAAGGTTTCCATCGCCCTCGAGGAAATGGGCCTGCCCTACAGGGTGCACGCGCTGTCGTTCGACAAGAAGGAGCAGAAGGCTCCGGAATTCCTCAGGATCAATCCCAACGGCCGCATCCCGGCCATCGTCGACCGCGACAACGACGACTTCGCCGTCTTCGAGTCGGGCGCGATCCTCATCTACCTCGCCGAGAAGACCGGGCAACTGATGCCCGCCGACGTCAAGGGTCGCTCGCGGGTGATCCAGTGGCTGATGTTCCAGATGGGCGGGGTCGGCCCGATGCAGGGGCAGGCCAACGTGTTCTTCCGTTATTTCCCGGAGAAGTTGCAGGGCGCCATCGACCGCTACCAGCATGAGACCCGGCGCCTCTACGAAGTTCTCGACGGTCGCCTGGGCGAGGCCGAGTACCTCGCCGGCGACTACAGCATTGCCGACATCGCCACCTATCCCTGGGTGCGCATCCACGACTGGTCCGGTGTCGCCGTCGACGGGCTGGACAACCTGCAGCGCTGGATCGCCGCCATCGAGGCGCGTCCCGCGGTGCAGCGCGGACTGCTGGTGCCGCGGCGGGAGAAGGAGGGCGACGACGCCATCCGTACCGCCCAGTCGATGCTGACCCGTTGAGGGCCGGTATGCGAGGGTTCCTGTTGCTATCCCTGGGCGTTTTCAGCTTTTCGGCGCTGGCCGCCGACCTTCCCGGCAGCCATGACCTGGACGTCCTGCCGCGCTTCCCGCGCGCCGAGATCGTCGACTTCCGCCAGGCGCCGAGCGAGGAGCGGATCTACCCGCTAGGGGCGATCAGCCGCATCAGCGGTCGCCTGCGCATGGAGGGCGAGGTGCGCGCCGAAGGCGAGCTGACCGCGCTGACCTACCGCTTGCCGCCCGAGCACAGCAGCCAGGAGGCGTTCGCCGCGGCGCGCACTGCGCTGCTCAAGGCCGACGCCACGCCGTTGTTCTGGTGCGAGCGGCGCGACTGCGGCTCCAGCAGCCTGCTGGCCAACGCCGTGTTCGGCAATGCCAAGCTGTACGGCCCGGACGAGCAGCAGGCCTACCTGCTGGTGCGCCTGGCGGCGCCACAGGAGAACAGCCTGGTGGCGGTCTACTCGATCACCCGCGGCAATCGCCGCGCCTACCTGCAGGCCGAGGAACTCAAGGCCGATGCGCCGCTGGGGGAACTGCTGCCGAGCCCGGCGACCCTGCTGCGCCTGCTCAAGGCCAACGGCGAACTGACCCTCAGCCATGTGCCGGCGGAGCCGGCCGGCTCCTGGCTGGAGTTGCTGGTGCGGACCCTGCGCCTGGATACCGGGGTGCGGGTCGAGCTGTCCGGCAAGCACGCCCAGGAGTGGCGCGACGCCCTGCGCGGGCAGGGCGTGCTGAACAGCCGCATGGAGCTGGGCCAGTCGGAGGTCGAGGGCCTGCACCTCAACTGGCTGCGTTGAACGCGTTCGCCCGGGCCTGCGGGCCCGGGCGATGGTGAAAATGCCTTCGGCAAGGCCGCCCGCCAGAGTAGACTGCCTTTCCCCCGCGCCCCACGCTCCGGCTGGAAACGGCGCACGCCGAGCGCTGTCTATCGGTGTATCCCCCTTTGAGGAAGGCCTGCCTTGATGTTCGATAACGATCGGCTGTTGCTTCGCGTGCTGTTGTTCGGCCTGCTCGGTGCCAGTCTCTGGGTGCTGGCGCCATTCTGGTCGGCGCTGTTCTGGGCCGCGGTGCTGGCTTTCGCCAGTTGGCCGCTGATGCGTATGCTCACGCGCCTGCTCGGTGGCCGCGAGTCGCTGGCGGCGGGCCTGCTGACCCTGGGCTGGATCGTCCTGGTGGCGTTGCCGCTGATCTGGCTCGGCTTCGGCCTGGCGGACAACGTTCGTTCGCTGATGGAGCTATTGAAGAATCTCCAGGTCGAGGGCCTGCCGCCGCCGCCTTCGTGGATGGCCGGCGTTCCGCTGATCGGCGACCGCCTGATCGGCTGGTGGAACTCCATCGACCAACAGGGCGTGGCGTTCTTCTACGTGCTCAAGCCCTATGTCGGCGAGGTCGGCAACTGGCTGCTGGCGCGCAGCGCGAAGATCGGTGGAGGGATCCTGGAACTGGTCCTCAGTCTGATCCTGATCTTCTTCTTCTACCGCGACGGGCCGCGCCTGGAGTCCATCGTCCACCGTGCCCTGGAACGCCTGATCGGCAACCGCGCGGAGCACTATCGCGACCTTGTCGCCGGCACCGTACAGCGGGTGGTCAACGGGGTGATCGGCACCGCCGCGGCGCAAGCCCTGCTGGCCTGGATCGGCTTCACGATCGCCGGCGTACCGGGAGCCATGCTGCTCGGCCTGCTGACCTTCGCCTGCAGCCTGCTGATGGTCCCGCCGCTGGTCTGGGGCCCGGCCACCGCCTGGCTGTTCTTCAAGGGCGACTATGGCCACGGGGTGTTCCTCGGCCTGTGGGGCTTCTTCATCATCAGCGGGGTGGACAACATCCTCAAACCCTACCTGATCAGCCGTGGCGGCAACCTGCCGCTGGTGGTGGTGCTGCTCGGGGTGTTCGGCGGCCTGCTGGCGTTCGGCTTCATGGGCCTGTTCCTCGGCCCGATCCTGCTGGCAGTGGCCTACAACCTGCTCAGCGACTGGATCGCCAGCACGCCGCGGACGCCGCCCGGCGAAGGGCGCGGCCCGGATGCCTGAGTGACGAAGGAGAAAAAGCCCCGCGATGCGGGGCTTTTTGCGTCTGCGGGGCTACAGGTGTTCGCTGCGGGCCCCCACGTACTGGCTGCGCCCGGCGCCGAGGCCGAACAGGGTGGCGGCGATGGCGACGCCGATGAAGATATAGCCGACCGCGTTCCAGCCGCCGGTCAGGTCGTGGACCACGCCGACCATGAACGGCCCCATGGCCGCCAGGGTGTAGCCGACGCCCTGGGCCATGCCCGACAGATGCGAGGCGACGTGGGCGTCGCGCGAGCGCAGGACGATCAGCGCCAGGGCGATGCTGAAGGTGCCGCCCTGGCCGAGGCCGAGCAGGACCGCCCAGCCCCAGATGGTCGGCAGCGGCGCATAGAGGAAGCCGAGCAGGCCGGCGAGGGTGGTAGCCATCACCAGCACCACCGCCAGGCGCTGGTCCCTGGCGCGAGCGGCGAGCCAGGGCGCGAGCAGGGCGGTGATCAGTTGCAGCATCACCGAGCCGGACAGCACCAGGCCGGCTTCCACCGCAGTCATGCCGCGGTCGATCAGGATCGACGGCAGCCAACCGAAGACGATGTAGGCCAGGGACGATTGCAGGCCCATGTACAGCGTGACCTGCCAGGCCAGCGGGTCGCGCCACAGACCGACGACACGGAAGGCCTGGCGATGGGCGTGCTGGCCCTGGCGGGTCTGCGGCAGCCAGAAGGCGGCGGCGAGGATCGCCGGCAGCGACCAGAACGCCAGCGCCATTTCCCAGTTGCCGAAGAGCTTCTCCAGCGGCGCGGTGGCGCCGGCGGCGAGCGCTGCGCCCAGGCACAGGGCCATGGTGTAGACCCCGGTCATCACCCCGGCCTGGCGCGGGAAGTCGCGTTTGACGATGCCCGGCAGGAGCACGCCGATGATGCCGATGCTGGCGCCGGCCAGGACGCTGCCGGCGAACAGGCCGAACACCGGGAACAGGCTGCGCAGGACGATGCCGCCGGCCAGGCAGAAGAGGATCAGCAGCACGCTGCGTTCGGCGCCGATACGCCGGGCCAGGCGCGGCGCGAGCGGCGCGAACAACCCCAGGCAGAGTACCGGCGCGGTGGTCAGCAGGCCGGCGGCGGCGGCCGAGAGGCCGGTATCGTCGCGTACCTGGTTGAGCAGGGGGGCGAGGCTGGACAGCGCCGGGCGCAGGTTCAGCGCCACCAGCACCAGGCCCAGCAGGAGCAGCCAGGGGCGTAGCGGCGGCGCCGGCGGGGCTGGTTCGTCGTCGACTTCGGCATCGATCAGCAGTTCTTCCGGAGGATGGCCGGGGTGCGCTCCCGGCCGGGCATTCAAGGCGTGAGTCATGGGTCTGTCCCGGGTTCAGATCAGCAGTGCGCGGTTGGCCGCGGCGGCAGCGTCCGGGTCTCCGCGTTCTATGGCGTCGAGCAGTTGCTGGTGCAGCTCGAAGCAGGGCTGGGCCCTTTGTGGGTCGGCCATGGTGCGTTCCAGCGAGGTCCGGATGACCTGCGAGAAGTAGCGGTAGAGTTCGCTGAGCACCGGATTGTGGGCGGCATCGACCATCCGTTGGTGGAAGCGGACGTCGTGCTCGATGTAGTCCTGCAGGTCGTCGCTGCCGTAGCGCTGGCGCGATGCGTCGAGATACTCGCGCAATGCGCTCAGGTCGCTGTCGTCGCGGCGAACGGCAGCCAGGCGCGCCGCCTCGATCTCGATCATCCCGCGTGCCTCCAGGGAGTGCTGCACCGCGCTGCGCGCCAGCACCAGCATGGTTTCCAGTGGATCGGCGCAGGCGCGCACGTAGGTGCCGTCGCCCTGGCGGACTTCCAGCACGCCGGAGAAGGTCAGCACGCGCACCGCTTCGCGCACGGTGTTGCGGCTCATGCCGAGCAGCTCGGCGAGTTCCGGCTCCGGCGGCAGGCGCTGGCCGAGCGGCCAATGGCCGGCGTCGATGCGCTGGCGGATCTGCTCCAGGGCGATGTCCACCAGGGAGCGCTTGAGGGGAATGGTCACGGAAGAAACATCCAATCATCGGATGAATTTGCGCGCAGGATACCTCGGCAGCTGCAAGCCCGGAAAGCGTCGCTCGGGGAAAAAGCGTTGGCCTGGCGGCGAGACGCATGACGCTGCGCCGCCAGGTCGCCGATGCGTCAGCCTACGGCGGCGGTTTCGCCGGCGCGCAGGGACATGCCCAGTTGCGCTCGTCGGCGCAGCCAGGGACTGGGCCGGTAGCGCGGGTCACCGGTAAGCGCCTGCAAGCGCTGGAGAATGCTCAGCAGGCGCCGCGGGCCGAGGCGGTCGCCCCATTCCAGCGGGCCGTGGGGATAGCCGAGGCCGAGGTGCACCGCCTGGTCGATATCCTCGACGCTGGCAATGCCCTGCTGGGCGATGTCGCAGGCGAGGTTGACGATCATCGCCAGTACCCGCTGGACGACGAAGCCGGGACTGTCGCGCAGCACCGTGACCCCGGCGCCGTCGCCAGCCAGTAGCGCGTGTGCCGCGTCGCGCATGGCCGGGGCGGTCAGCGGCGAGAGCATCAGGCAGCGCCGGCGCTCGAGGTCGCAGAGCAGGTCGATGCCGACGCTGCGCTCGGCGGGACAGGCGAAGCGCTGCACGGCGCTGCTCAGGTCCTCGCCCCAGGCGGCCAGCAGGCAGAGCGCTGCGGCGGAAGGGCGTTCGCCGGTTTCCGGCTCGACGCCGAGGCGATGCAGCAGTTCGGCGAGCGTGCGGCGGTCGTCCTCGTTTTCGCAGCCCAGCCACACCGGTGGTCGGGCGGCGGCCTGCGGCACCGGTTGCGGACCGGGCTTGTCCTGCGGCTGGCCGTCGACGTAGCGATAGAAGCCCTGGCCGCTCTTGCGCCCGAGACGGCCGGCGGCGAGCAACTGGCGGGTCAGCGGGTGCGGGCGGTAGCGCGGTTCCTGGTAGTACTGCTGGTAGATCGATTCCATCACCGGGTGCGACACGTCGAGGCCGGTGAGATCGAGCAGTTCGAACGGCCCCATGCGGAAGCCGGCGCACTCGCGCAGCACACGGTCGATCTCGGCGCATTCGGCGACGCCTTCGCCGAGGATGCGCAGGGCCTCGGTGCCATAGGCGCGGCCGGCATGGTTGACGATGAAGCCGGGGCTGTCCTTGGTCCGTACACCGCGGTGGCCCAGGCGCGCGGCGAGGGCGAGCAGGGCGTCGCCGACTTCCGGAGCGCTGGCCAGGCCGTCGACCACCTCGACCACGCGCATCAGCGGCACCGGGTTGAAGAAGTGAAAGCCGGCGACCCGCTGCGGCCGCTCGCAGGCGGCGGCGATGGCGGTGATCGACAGCGACGAGGTATTGCTGGCGAGGATGGTCTCCGGCGCGACTATGGCTTCCAGCCGGCGCAGCAATTCCTGCTTGGCCTCCAGGCGCTCGACGATGGCCTCCACCACCAGTTCGCAGTCGCCCAGTTGTTCCAGGCGTTCCGCCACCCGCAGCCGGTTTTGCGCGGCCTCGGCGTCGGCGGCGCTCAGCTTGCCTTTGCCGCACAGGCCCTCGAAGGTCTGCCGCAGGCGCTGGCGTGCCTCGGCGGCGGCCTCGGCGCGGCTGTCGAACAGCCACACGGTCAGGCCGGCCTGGGCGGCGATCTGGGCGATCCCGGTGCCCATCGCACCGGTACCGACCACGGCGATACAACGAATATCGGGCATCGTCTATTTCCCCTGGTAGTTCGGCGGGCGTTTCTCCAGGAAGGCGTGCATGCCTTCCTTCTGGTCCTGCGAGTCGAACAGCAACTGGAACGCCTTGCGTTCCAGGGCCAGGGCACTGTCCAGCGGCAGGTCGGCACCGGCCAGGACCACCTCCTTGATCTGCGCCAGCGCCAGAGGGGGCAGGCGGGCGATCTCCGTGGCCAGTTCCAGGGCGCGCGCCAGCGTCGACTCGTCCGCCACCACTTCGCTGACCAGGCCCATGGCCAGCGCTTGCGGAGCCTTCACCAGGCAGCCGGTGAACAGCATGCGCAGCGCCTGGAACTTGCCCACCGCCCGTACCAGGCGCTGGGTGCCGCCGGCACCCGGCATCACCCCGACCTTGATCTCCGGCTGGGCGAACTGTGCCGACTCGCCGGCGACGATCAGGTCGCAATGCATCGCCAGTTCGCAGCCGCCGCCCAGGGCGAAGCCGTTGACCGCGGCGATCACCGGCTTCGGGCAGCGCGCGATGGCTTCCCAGTAGCGCTCGCTGTGGCGGCCGTACAGGCCGATCGCCGTGCTCGTCGAGAGATCGCGGAGATCGGCGCCAGCTGCAAAGCAGCGCGAGTCGCCGGTGAGCACGATGACGCGGATCGCCGGATCCGCGCCGAGCGTCTGGAAGTGGCTGGCGAGGCGCTGGCGCACTTCGTCGTTCAGCGCGTTCCTGGCTTGCGGACGATTGAGGCGAAGCAGGGCGATATCGGCTGCGGGAAATTCGAGCAGAACCACGGGCGAAGGATCGGCGGACATGGAAGCTCCGATGAATTGATATTTCGCTATGCGAAATATAGTTTCATGATTTATCGAAAATAATCAGCGCCAGCCGTGGCGTTGTAAATACTCGCGTCGGATTTCGGACGATCTACTTATACAATTTACTGTTTTAAAAGGATTTTATTTTCGTTGTTGAAAGTGCATGGGTTCTTCTATTGGTTTCGCTATGCGAAATATGATTTTGTTTTATTGATTTTTTAAAAAAGAGGTCCCTACTATGCGCGGCAACGACGAGCGCCGGAGTCCGGCGGAAGGTGCCAGTACGGAAGCGGAAGTGTCCGCCTTCGAAGCTGTGCTGATCGACCCGATGCAGGAGAAAGACGAGGAACTCAAGGACCGCCAGTTCGTCACCGCGCTGGCCCGCGGGTTGGAATTGCTGCGCTGTTTCACGCCACGGGAAAGCCTGCTGGGCAACCAGGAACTGGCGAAGAAGACCGGCCTGCCGAAGCCGACGGTGTCGCGTCTGACCCACACCCTGACCCGGCTGGGCTATCTGCGTCACCTGCCGCATAGCGGCAAGTACCAGTTGGAAGTGGGCGTGATGTCGTTCGGCTACGCGATGCTCTCGAACCTGTCGATTCGCGCGCTCGCCCGCCCGTTGATGGAAGAGATGGCCGGCTACGCCAAGGCCGCGGTGGCCATGGCGGCCCGCGACCGGCTGAGCATGGTCTACCTCGACGTGGTGCATGGCGAGGCCAACCTGACCATGCGTCGCCAGGTCGGCAGCCACCTCTCGCTGCACCGCAGCGCTATCGGTCGGGCCTGCCTGGCGGCGATGCCGGAGGACGAGCGGGAGTTCATCCTCGGGCACATCCGCAAGCGCCACCCGGAAGACTGGCCGGAAGTGCGCAAGGGGCTGGAGCGGGCCTTCCGCGACTATGCCGACTACGGCTTCTGCCTGTCGCTCGGCGAGTGGCAACGCGACGTCAACGCGGTGGGCGTGGCCTTGCACCACGAGAGCCATGGGCTGCTGGCGTTCAACTGCGGCGGGCCGAGTTTCCACCTCAAGCGCGAGAAACTGGAGGACGACATCGGCCCGCGCCTGCTGCACATGGTCCACAACATCGAGGCCGCCACCCGCTGACCGAGGCCGGTGACGGAATCATGGCAACCGGCCTAAGGGCCTATTGGAGTGAGCATGATTCGTGATCCGGAAACCCTGAACCTGCTGCTGGACAGCATCCGCCAGTTCGTCCGCGAAAGCCTGGTGCCTCATGAGCAGGAGGTGGCGGAAACCGACCGCATCCCCGAGGCGATCATCGCCCGCATGCGTGAGATGGGCCTGTTCGGCCTGTCGATCCCGGAGGCCTACGGCGGCCTCGGGGTGACCATGGAGGAAGAGGTGAGCATCGCCTTCGAACTGGGGCGGACCTCGCCGGCGTTCCGTTCGCTGCTGGGCACCAACAATGGCATCGGCTCCCAGGGCATCGTCATCGACGGCACCGAAGAACAGAAGCGGCGCTACCTGCCGCGCCTGGCGTCGGGCGAACTGCTCAGTTCGTTCTGCCTCACCGAACCGGACTCCGGTTCCGACGCCGCCTCGCTGAAGACCACGGCGATGCGTGACGGCGGGCACTACGTGCTCAACGGTACCAAGCGCTTCATCACCAACGCCCCGCAGGCCGGCATCTACACCGTGATGGCGCGCACCGACCCGGCGATCCGTGGCGCCGGCGGAATCTCCGCTTTCGTCGTCGAGCGCGGTACGCCCGGGCTGTCCCTGGGCAAGCCGGATCGCAAGATGGGACAGAAGGGCGCGCATACCTGTGACGTGATCTTCGACGACTGCCGGGTGCCTGCCAGCCAGTTGATCGGCGGGGTCGAGGGCGTCGGCTTCAAGACCGCGATGAAGGTGCTCGACAAGGGCCGCCTGCACATCGCCGCGGTCTGCGTGGGGGTCGCCGAGCGGATGCTCGAGGATGCGTTGCGCTATGCCCTGGAACGCAAGCAGTTCGGCCAGCCGATCGCCGAGTTCCAGTTGATCCAGGCAATGCTCGCCGACAGCAAGGCCGAAGCCTACGCGGCGCGCTGCATGGTCATCGACGCCGCGCGGCAGCGCGACGAAGGCCGCGATGTCGGTACCGAGGCGTCCTGCGCCAAGCTGTTCGCCTCGGAAATGTGCGGCCGCGTCGCCGACCGCGCGGTGCAGATCTTCGGCGGCGCCGGCTATATCGGCGACTATGGGATCGAGCGCTTCTATCGCGACGTGCGACTGTTCCGCATCTACGAGGGCACCACGCAGATCCAGCAACTGCTGATCGCCCGCAACATGATCCGCGCCGCCCAGGGCTAGCGTCGATCCTTCGCCTTGTCACCGGCCGTGGCGCAGTCCCCGGCCGGTTGCTCTCCCAGGCGCTGTCCGCGCCACTCTTTACGCTTTCTTTATGCCGTCCGGCGCGGCCCGGAATCGCTTCTTTACGCCCCCTTTGCGGAGACTTTCCCTCAAGCGGCAGAGGCCGTTCGAAGGAGAGATCGCACACATGACCGTTCTGGATTGGTTGTCCCTGGCCCTGGCCACGGGACTGTTCGTCTATTTGCTGGTGGCGCTGCTACGCGCCGACCGTGCCTAGGGGAGGGCACATGAACAGCCACGAGATTCTCTTGATCCTGGCCTTTTTCGCCCTGGTCCTGGTGCCTGCACCGTTCCTCGGGCGCTACTGCTTCAAGGTGATGGAAGGCCAACGCAATCTCCTCAGCGCGCCGCTGGCGCCACTGGAGCGCGTCTGCTATCGCCTGTTCGGCGTCGATCCGGCGAGCGAGCAGGACTGGAAGACCTACACCCTGGCGCTGCTGGCATTCAACCTGGCCGGCCTGGTCCTGCTGTTCTCGATCCTCATGCTGCAGGGCAGCCTGCCGCTGAACCCGCAGCACCTGCCGGGCCTGGAATGGACCCTGGCGTTCAACACCGCGGTCAGTTTCGTCACCAACACCAACTGGCAGGCCTACAGCGGCGAGGCCTCGCTGAGCTACTTCAGCCAGATGGTCGGCCTCACGGTGCAGAACTTCGTCAGCGCGGCGGTCGGCCTCTGCGTGCTGGTGGCCCTGGCACGTGGCATCAGCCGCCGCTCCACACGACAGCTGGGCAACTTCTGGGTCGACCTGACCCGCGGCACCCTCTACGTGCTGCTGCCGCTGTGCCTGCTGCTGGCGCTGCTGCTGGTCTGGCAGGGCGTGCCGCAGACCTTCTTCGACTACGTCCATGCCACCACCTTGCAAGGCGCCGAGCAGACCATCCCGCTCGGCCCGGCGGCCAGCCAGATCGCCATCAAGCAACTGGGCACCAACGGCGGCGGCTTCTTCGGCGTCAACTCGACTCATCCGTTCGAGAACCCGAGTGCCTGGAGCAACCTGTTCGAAGTGGCCTCGATCATCCTGATCCCGGCGGCGCTGGTATTCACCTTCGGCCATTACGTGAAGGACCTGCGCCAGAGCCGCGCGATCCTCGGCTGCATGCTGCTGCTGTTCTGCCTCGGCCTGGGCTTGTCGCTGTGGGCCGAATACCAGCCGAACCCGGCGCTGGCGCAGTTGCCGGTCGAGCAGGGTGCACCGATGGAGGGCAAGGAGAGTCGCTTCGGCACCGCCGCCAGCATGCTCTGGGCGATCACCACCACCGCCGCCTCGAACGGCTCGGTGAACGCCATGCACGACAGCCTGAGCCCCCTGGGCGGCATGCTGCCGCTGCTGAACATGATGCTCGGCGAGGTGATCTTCGGCGGCGTCGGCGCCGGCCTCTACGGCATGCTGCTGTTCGTCCTGATCGCGGTGTTCCTCGCCGGCTTGATGGTCGGGCGGACGCCGGAGTACCTGGGCAAGAAGCTCGAGGCGAAGGAGGTCCGCCTGCTGGTCTTCACCCTGCTGGTGATGCCTGTCGGCGTGCTGGTGCTCGGCGCCATTGCCGCCAGCCTGCCGGGACCGGCCTCGGCGGTGACCAACCCCGGCCCGCACGGTTTCAGCCAACTGCTCTACGCCTACACCTCGGGGAGCGCCAACAACGGCTCGGCGTTTGCCGGTTTCGGTGCCAACACGCCGTTCCACAACCTGATGATCGGCCTGGCCATGCTCATCGGCCGCTTCGGCTACATCCTGCCGATCCTCGCCATCGCCGGCAGCCTGGCGGCGAAGAAGGCCAGCCCGGTGGGGCCGAACAGTTTCCCGACCCATGGTCCGCTGTTCGTCAGCCTGCTCACCGTGACCATCCTGCTGGTCGGCGGCCTGACCTTCCTGCCGACCCTGGCCCTCGGCCCGATCGCTGAACAACTGAGCCTCGGCTTCTGAAGGAATCGCACATGAACGCTCAGACCCAGGCGTCCAAGAACGCCTTGCACAAATCGCTCGAACGTCGCCACAACGCGTCCACCAGCCTCGCCGCCTTGTGGCGGCCGGCGCTGCTGCAAGCCTTCGTCAAGCTCGACCCGCGCCAGTTGCTGCGCTCGCCGGTGATGCTGGTGGTCGAACTGACCGCCGTGCTCACCACCTTGCTGTGCTTCGTCCCCGACCAGGCGGTGCCGACCTCGGTGGCGCTGCAGATCGCCCTCTGGCTGTGGTTCACCGTGCTCTTCGCCAACTTCGCCGAAGCGCTAGCCGAGGGGCGTGGCAAGGCCCGCGCGGACAGTCTCAAGGCCGGCAGCCAGGGCCTCTCCGCCAATAAGCGGCGCGCCGACGGCAGTTTCGAGAGCGTCGCTGCCAGCAGCCTGCGCAAGGGCGACGTGGTACGGGTCCAGGCCGGCGAGATGATTCCCGGCGACGGCGAAGTCATCGAAGGCGTGGCGGCGGTCAACGAGGCCGCCATCACCGGCGAATCGGCGCCGGTGATCCGCGAGTCCGGCGGCGATCGCTCGGCGGTGACCGGCAACACCCAGGTGGTGTCCGACTGGCTGCTGGTGCGGATCGGCGCCAACCCGGGCGAGTCGACCCTGGACCGGATGATCGCCCTGGTGGAAGGCGCCAAGCGGCAGAAGACCCCCAACGAAGTAGCGCTGGACATCCTGCTGATCGGCCTGACCCTGATCTTCCTGCTGGTGGTGGTGACCCTCAAGCCGTTCGCCCTGTTCGCCGGCGGCAACCTGCCGCTGGTGTTCCTGGTGGCGCTGCTGGTGACGCTGATCCCGACCACCATCGGCGGCCTGCTCTCGGCCATCGGCATCGCCGGCATGGACCGCCTGGTGCGCCTGAACGTGATCGCCAAGTCCGGTCGCGCGGTGGAGGCGGCCGGCGACGTCCACGTGCTGCTGCTCGACAAGACCGGCACCATCACCTTCGGCAACCGCCGCTGCAGCGCGCTGTACGCCGCGCCGGGGGTGAGCGGCAAGGAACTGGCCGAGGGCGCGTTGCTGGCCTCGCTGGCCGACGACACCCCGGAAGGCAAGTCGATCGTCGAATACCTGCGCATCCTGCATCCGATCGAGGAGCCGCGCCGCGAGGAGCTGACGCCGATTGCCTTCAGCGCGGAAACCCGCCTGTCCGGGGTCGACTGGAACGGCCAGGTGTACCGCAAGGGGGCGGTGGATGCGGCGCTGCGCTTCATCGACCTGCCGCGGGAGAAGATGCCCGAGGTGCTTTCGCGGGAGGTGGACAAGATCGCCCAGAGCGGCGGCACCCCGCTGCTGGTGGTAGCCAACGGCCGGCTGCTCGGCGCCATTCACCTGAAGGACGTGGTCAAGCCGGGCATTCGCGAGCGCTTCGCCGAACTGCGCCGGCTGGGCATCCGCACCGTGATGGTGACCGGCGACAACCCGCTGACCGCCGCTGCCATCGCCGCCGAGGCTGGGGTCGACGACGTGATCGCCGAGGCTACCCCGGAGAAGAAACTGGCGCGGATTCGCCAGGAGCAGGGCGAAGGTCGCCTGGTGGCGATGTGCGGCGACGGTGCCAACGACGCCCCGGCGCTGGCCCAGGCCGACGTCGGCATGGCCATGAACGACGGCACCCAGGCCGCCCGCGAGGCGGCCAACCTGGTCGACCTGGACAGCGACCCGACCAAGCTGCTCGACGTGGTCCAGGTGGGCAAGGAGTTGCTGGTCACCCGCGGCGCGCTGACCACCTTCTCCATCGCCAACGACGTGGCCAAGTACTTCGCCATCCTGCCGGCGCTGTTCGTCGGCATCTACCCGCAGCTCGACGTGCTCAACGTGATGCGCCTGCAAAGCCCGCAGAGCGCGATCCTGTCGGCCATCGTGTTCAACGCGCTGATCATCGTCGCGTTGATCCCACTGGCCTTGCGCGGCGTGCGGGTGCAGGCGGCGGACGCTTCGCAACTGCTGCAGCGCAACCTGCTGATCTATGGCGTCGGCGGCCTGGTGGCGCCGTTCCTCGGGATCAAGGCGATCGACCTGCTGCTGACCGCCGTCGGCCTGGCATGAACAACGGCCCTCGCCGTCGGGCGAGGGCCTGGGACTGAAGAGAGGATCTGCACATGTTCAAGCAACTCCGTCCGGCACTGGCGTCACTGCTGGTGCTGAGCCTGGTCACCGGCGTGGCCTATCCGCTGCTGGTCACCGGTATCGCCCAACTGGCGTTCCCCGAGCAGGCCAATGGCAGCCTGCTGCGCGACGCCGAGGGCAAGGTGCTCGGCTCGCGGCTGATCGCGCAGAAGTTCGACGGCGAGGAGTGGTTCCATTCGCGGCCTTCGGCGGGCGACTACGCCACCGTTTCCAGTGCCGCGAGCAACCTGGCGCCGAGCAACCCGGCACTGGCCGAGCGCATCGCCAGGGACGCCGCGCAGGAGCGTATCGCCGACCAGGGGCCGGTGCCGCTGGCGCTGGTCACTACCTCCGGTAGCGGACTCGATCCGCAGCTGCCGCCGCAGGCCGCGCGTTACCAGGCGCTGCGGGTGGCCACGGCACGCGGGCTGCCGCTGCGGCTGGTGGAAGACCTGGTGGAAAGCCACACCGAGCGGCCGCTGGTGGGGCCGGCGGTGGTCAACGTGCTGGCGCTGAACATGGCGCTGGCGGGGTTGAAGCGCTAGGTTTCCCCAGAGACCCACGCAAGGGCTTGCAATATCGCCGCATCGGTGGATGATCGCCGGCGATCGTCCGCCCCGCGCGGCGCAGAGCAACGGAGTACGACCGATCCATGACCGACACCGCACGCGCCGACGCGCTGCTGGCCGACCTGCCCGCTGACGGGCGCGGCCGCCTGAAAGTCTTTCTCGGCGCGGCGCCGGGGGTGGGCAAGACCTTCGCCATGCTGCAGGCCGCCCAGGCCCAGTTGCGCCAGGGCGTGAAACTGCGTGCCGGGGTGGTCGAGACCCACTCGCGGGCGGAAACCGAGTCCCTCCTCGCAGGCGTGCCGCAGCAGCCGCTGCGCAGCCTCGAGTATCGAGGGATGAAACTGCAGGAAATGGACCTCGACGGTCTCCTCGCCGACCCGCCGGCGCTGGCCCTGGTCGACGAACTGGCCCACAGCAACGTTCCCGGCAGCCGCCACGCCAAGCGCTGGCAGGACATCCAGGAGTTGCTGGCGGCGGGAATCGACGTCTACACAACGGTCAACGTCCAGCACCTGGAGAGCCTCAACGACCAGGTCCGCGACATCACCGGCGTGCAGGTCCGCGAGACGGTGCCGGACTGGGTGTTGCAGGAGGCCTACGAGATCGTCCTCATCGACCTGCCGCCGCGCGAGCTGCTGGAGCGCCTGCGCGAGGGCAAGGTCTACGTGCCGGAACAGGCGCGGGCGGCGATCGATGCGTTCTTCTCGCAGACCAACCTCACCGCGCTGCGTGAACTGGCGATGCAGACCGCCGCCGCGCGGGTCGACGCCGACCTCAACCACCGCTACCGCCAGCGCGGCGAGGAAGCGCCGGCGTTGCGCGGGCGGCTGCTGGTGGGCATCGACGGTGACGAACAGGCCGAACGCCTGGTGCGCCACGCCTGCCGGGTCGCCGAACGTCGGCACCTGCCCTGGAGCGTGGTACACGTCGATACCGGCGGCTTGCGCGGCGAGCACGCGCGGATGCGCCTGCAGGGTGCGCAGCAACTGGCCGAGCGGCTCGGCGGCGAGATCGTCGTGCTGCGCGCCGGCGAGGTGGCGCGGACCCTCCTACAACATGCCCGCGAGCGCCGCGCCAGCCTGGTCCTGGTTGGCCAGTCGCGGCGCCGCTGGTACCGCCGGGCCTTCGGCGGCGGTCTCGCCGGGCGCCTGCTGCGCGACGGCCAGGGCCTGGAGATCAGTGCCCTGGACAGCGAGGCCGACCTGCGCCCGGCGGAACCGCGGCCACGCTATCCGGTGGTGTGGAACGACTATCTGCTGGCGCTGCTGGCGACCGCCCTGGCCAGCGGCCTGGCCTGGATCGTGGCGCACCTGCTGGAGCTGCCGAACATCTCCCTGGTGTTCCTGATGGCGGTGCTGCTGGTGGCAGTGCGCAGCAGCCTGATGCCGGCACTGCTGTGCGCGGTGGCGTCGTTCCTGGCCTATGACTTCCTGTTCATCCCACCGCATTTTTCCTTCGCCATCCATCGCCACGAAGACCTGCTGAGCCTGGCGTTCTTCCTGTTCATGGCCGGCCTCACCGGCAACCTGGCGGCACGCCAGCGGCGCCAGTTGGAGGCGCTGCGCGATACCCAGGAGGAAACCAGCCTGCTGCTGGATCTGTCGCGCAAGCTCACCGCCGCCACCGACCGCCAGGCGGTGCTGGCCGCCGCCGCCCAGCAGTTCGACGACTGGAAGGACGTCGAGGTCTGCCTGCTCGGTCAGGTCAATGGCGAGTGGAAGACCGAGGCCGGCGTGCAGCGGCAACTCGCCGACCAGGAACGGGTCGCCGCCGACTGGGCTTGGGCCCACGACCAGCCGGCCGGCCTCGGTACTGGCACGCTGCCCGGAGGACGCTGGTGGTGGTGGCCGCTGTCGGCGGAAGAGGGACCGCTGGCACTGCTCGGCGTCGCGCCGCTGGACGGCCAGCCGCTGAGCCCGCAGCGCCGGCGCCTGCTCGCTGCCCTCGGCCAGCCCCTGGCCCAGGCCCTGGCCCGTGCGCGCCTGGCCGAGGACCTGGAGGCCGCGCGCCTGCACGGCGAAACCGAGCAACTGCGCAGCGCCTTGCTCGCCTCGGTGTCCCACGACCTGCGCACGCCGCTGACGGCCATGCGCGGTTCCATCGACAGCCTGCTGGCGCTGGGCGAGGCGATCCCGCCGGCGGATCGTCGCGAACTGCTGGAAAGCACCCGCGACGAGGCCGAGCGACTGGACCGCTATATCCAGAACCTGCTCGACATGACCCGTCTCGGCCACGGTGGCCTGAAGCTGGCGCGCGACTGGGTGGCGCCGGGCGACATCGTCGGCAGCGCGCTGAACCGCCTGCGCGCGGTGCTGGCGCCGTACCGGGTGCAGGCGATCGTGGCCAACGACCTGCCGTTGCTCTACGTGCATGCGGCGCTGATCGAACAGGCGCTGATCAACGTGCTGGAAAATGCCGCGCGCTTCTCGCCGAGCCACGGCCGGTTGCGCATCGAGGTCAGCCAGGATGCCGCCGAGCTGCGTTTCGCGGTGAGCGACGAGGGGCCGGGGATTCCCGAGGCCGAGCGGGAGAAGATCTTCGACATGTTCTACACCGCTGCCCGTGGCGACCGCGGTGGCCAGGGCACCGGCCTGGGCCTGGCGATCTGCCAGGGCATGATCGGTGCCCACGGCGGGCGCATCAGCGTCGGCGAAGGCCTCGACGGTCGCGGCACCACGCTGGTCCTGCACCTGCCGCTGCATCCGCAGCCGGACCTCGGGCAACTGGAGGGCGACGAATGAGCCCGGCGCACTTGCCTGGCGCCCGCGCTCGCGCTATTCCTGCCGTTTCCGCGACGCCGCCGCTGGCTCGTCGCCGTGTTCACCTGCCGTGCCGAGTGCCATGACCCAATTGCAGAACAGCATCCTGCTGATCGACGACGAACCGCAGATCCGCAAGTTCCTCCGTATCAGCCTCAATGCCCAGGGCTACCGGGTACTCGAGGCCGGCACCGGCGAAGAGGGGCTGGCCCAGGCCGCGCTGAACCGGCCGGACCTGGTGGTGCTCGACCTCGGCCTGCCGGACCGCGACGGCCAGGACATCCTCCGCGACCTGCGCGAATGGTCGCAGGTGCCGGTGCTGGTGCTGTCGGTGCGCGCCAGCGAGGGCGAGAAGGTGCTGGCCCTGGACGGTGGCGCCAACGACTACGTGACCAAGCCGTTCGGCATCCAGGAGTTCCTCGCCCGCGTGCGCGTCCTGCTGCGCCAGGCGGCGCAGGGCGAAAGCCCGGAGGCGGCGGTGGCGGTCGGCCCGTTGCAGGTGGACTTCGCCTATCGCCGGGTCACCCTGGAGGGTGCGGAAGTGGCGCTGACGCGCAAGGAGTACGCGGTGCTCGCCGCGCTGGCACGCCATCTCGGACGGGTAGTGACCCAGCAGCAACTGCTCAAGGATATCTGGGGCCCGACCCACGTCGAAGACACCCATTACCTGCGGGTCGTGGTCGGCCACCTGCGGCAGAAACTCGGCGACGATCCGGCCAGCCCGCGCTTCCTGGTGACCGAGGCGGGCGTCGGCTATCGCCTGCGCGACAGCTGACGCGCAGCGCAATTCTGCGCGAGGGGCATGCCTCCCGCGCGTTCATCGCCTATGATGCCGCGCATTCGCGCTGGCCCGGATGCGCCGGGTCGGCGCCCCGGTGTCACGACGAAGGTCATCATGCAGCAACTGTTGAACGAGATTCTCGATGAAGTCCGCCCGCTGATCGGGCGCGGCAAGGTCGCCGACTACATTCCCGCGCTCGCCGGCGTCGAGCCGAACCAACTGGGGATCGCCGTGTACAGCCGCGACGGCGAGCTGTTCCATGCCGGCGACGCCCTGCGGCCGTTTTCCATCCAGAGCATTTCCAAGGTGTTCAGCCTGGTCCAGGCGATCCAGCATTCCGGCGAGGACATCTGGCAACGCCTCGGCCACGAGCCCTCCGGCCAGCCTTTCAACTCCCTGGTGCAGCTGGAGTTCGAGCGCGGCAAGCCGCGCAATCCGTTCATCAATGCCGGCGCCCTGGTGATCTGCGACATCAACCAGTCGCGTTTCGCCGCGCCGGCGCAATCGATGCGCGATTTCGTCCGGCGCCTGTGCGGCAACCCGGAAGTGGTGTCGGACTCGGTGGTGGCGCGCTCGGAGTACCAGCACCGCTCGCGCAACGCGGCGGCGGCCTACCTGATGAAATCGTTCGGCAACTTCCACAACGACGTCGAGGCGGTGCTGCTCAGCTATTTCCATCATTGCGCGTTGCGCATGAGCTGCGTCGACCTGGCGCGGGCGTTCTGCTTCCTCGCCGACAAGGGCTTCTGCAAGCACAGCGGCGAGCAGGTGCTCAACGAGCGGCAGACCAAGCAGGTCAACGCGATCATGGCCACCAGCGGGCTCTACGACGAGGCCGGCAACTTTGCCTACCGGGTCGGCCTGCCGGGCAAGAGCGGCGTCGGCGGCGGCATCATCGCGGTGGTGCCGGGGCGCTTCACGGTCTGCGTCTGGTCGCCGGAGCTGAACGCCGCGGGCAATTCGTTGGCGGGTATCGCCGCGCTGGAGAAACTCAGCGAGCGGATCGGCTGGTCGATCTTCTGAAACCGCCGCCCGTCGTGGTGGCGCTCGAATTCCCGGCGCCGCTGCGCTATGTTCTGCGGCTACCGCTTGCCGGCGCCGGATGCGCCGGTCCACTCGCCAGGATGGTCGCCATGTCCCGCCCGATTCCCGTTTCCCGTGTCTTCGCCTGCCTCACCGTTCTCGCCGCCTGCGCACACGCCGGCGCCGCCGAGCCGGACTGGCGTGGCTACACCAGCGACCAGCAGCAGCGCAGCGTGCTGGCCGTCGAGCAGGACGCCGAGGCCATCAACAAGCGCTACTACGACAGTGCCTTCGAGGAATTCCTGCCGGAACTGGAGCAACTGGAACTCAGCCTGGCGCAGCCCGCCGTCGCCGTCGACGAGAAAGGCCTGCTGGGCGACTGGAAGTGCCGCTCGACCCAGGCCGACCAGTACGGCATCTATCGCTATCCGAACTTCCAGTGCCGCATCCGGCGTACCGACCGCGGCCTGTTCCTGGAGAAGACCAGCGGTTCGCAGCGGGTCAGCGGCTACCTGTTCCGCGAAGGCACGCAGCGCTACGTGTTCCTCGGCGGCGCCACGGTCAACGACGAGCCCCAGGTGGCCTTCAGTGGCCTGGCCCACGGCGCGCCGGCTGAGTCCGACGTGGTCGCGTTGCTGCGCCCGCACGCCGGCGGCTTCCTCCTGCTGTTCCCGGAGCGGCGCGGCGGCTACGAGGTCCTCGAGTTCAGCCGCTGAGGCTCAGGCGTTGTCTTCCTCGTAGCGGTCCAGGGTGTCGCTGGCGATCTGCCGGCCGAGGGCGATCAACTCCGGCGCCTTGTAGAACTCGAAGAAGCGGCAGACCCGCTTCGGCACGTTGATCAGGATGTCCGGCGGGTAGCCGGCGATCTTGTACTGCGCCAGCGAGGTCTGCATCACCTCGAAGCTCTGGTTGACCAGTTCCAGCAGTGATGCCGGACCGCTGCTTTCCACCACCGTGGTGCCGCTGGCCGACTTCGGCGAGTCCTTGCCTTGCGGCGCCGCGGCCGGCTGTTGCAGTTGCGGCTCGGCGGGCTCCTCGGATTCCGCCGGAACCGGATGGAGCAGGGCGTCGGCGCTCAGCTCCGGCGGGGTATTGTCGTCGCCGTGGCGGCGGAAGAACGAGAGTTTGTGGCCGAGGCTCTCGATCATGCTGTCGAAGCGCCCCTTGAGCGCGGCCGGACGCTCGATCACCGGCAGGTGGTATTGCTTCTGGTTGGTGGCGTTGAGGTTGACCGCGATGATCAGGTCGCTGTGGGCCGACACCACCGGCACGATCGGCAACGGGTTGAGCAGGCCGCCGTCGACCAGCATGCGGCTGCCCTGCATGACCGGGGTGAACAGGCTGGGGATCGCCGCCGAGGCGCGCATGGCCTGGTGCAGGCAGCCTTCCTGGAACCAGATTTCCTGCTGGTTGGTGAGGTCGGTGGCAACCGCCGTGTAGGGGATCGACAGGTCCTCGATGTTCACCTCGCCGAGGATCTCGTGGATCTTGCCGAACACCCGCTCGCCGCGGATTGCGCCGAGGCGGAAGCTGACGTCGAGCAGGCGCAGCACGTCGAGGTAATCCAGGCTTTCCACCCACTCGCGGTACTCGCGCAGCTTGCCGGCGGCGTAGATGCCGCCGATCACCGAGCCCATGGAACAACCGGCGATGCAGGTGATCTCATAGCCGCGCGCCTCGAGTTCCTCGATCACGCCGATGTGCGCGTAGCCGCGCGCACCGCCGGAGCCTAATACCAGGGCGACCTGTTTGCTCATCTGCAACCCCTTGCCAATACTGCGTGACGAAGCGAAAACGATACGCGTGTCGCCCGGCCGCCGCCAAGTGCGTCGCGGCGATGCGCGGCCCTTTCCCTGTCCGGAGATCGTTCGATGAAAACCTGGATCGTTCTGCCCGTCCTTGCCCTGACCATGGCCGGCTGCGCCGGCAAGACCGCCTACCGGGAGAACTGCGCCGACCAGTTGGACGCGGCCTGGAAGGAACTCGACCTGGCCAAGGCCGAAGGCTTCGCCGGCACCGTCAGCTACTCGAAGGCCCTGCCCCTGCTCACCGGGGCCAAGACCCAGCAGCAGTTCGAAGCCTACGAGGGCTGCACCAGCAAGGCCGAGAAGGCGCGCTTCTATATCCGCGAGTCGCGCGCCGGGCGCTGAGCCGGGCGCGGTGATCGGCCCTCTGGCGGCGGCGCCGGCTTTGCTAGAATGGGCACTTTTCCGACATCCACGGGAGTACACCGATGAGCGAGGCGATCCGCCTGACCCAGTACAGCCACGGCGCCGGCTGCGGCTGCAAGATTTCGCCCAAGGTACTGGAGGTGATCCTCGCCGGCAGCGGCGCGCAGAACCTCGATCCGAAGCTCTGGGTCGGCAACGCCTCGCGCGACGACGCGGCTGTCTACGCCCTCGACGAGGAGCGCGGGGTGGTCTCCACCACCGATTTCTTCATGCCGATCGTCGACGACCCCTTCGATTTCGGCCGTATCGCCGCGACCAACGCCATCAGCGACATCTACGCCATGGGTGGCGACCCGCTGATGGCCATCGCCATCCTCGGCTGGCCGGTCAACGTGCTGGCCGCGGAAGTCGCCCGCGAGGTGATCGCCGGCGGCCGCAAGGTCTGCGAGGAAGCCGGCATCCCGCTGGCCGGCGGACACTCCATCGACGCCCCCGAGCCGATCTTCGGCCTGGCCGTGACCGGCGTGGTGGAGAAGCGTTTCATGAAACGCAACGACACCGCCGAGGCCGGCTGCAGGCTGTACCTGACCAAGCCGCTGGGCATCGGCATCCTCACCACTGCCGAGAAGAAGGCCAGGCTGCGCGCCGAGGACGTCGGCGTGGCGCGCGACTGGATGTGCACCCTGAACAGGCCCGGCGCGCGCTTCGGTCGATTGGCCGGGGTCAAGGCGATGACCGACGTCACCGGTTTCGGCCTGCTCGGCCACCTGGTGGAAATGGCCGACGGCAGCAAGCTCACCGCGCGCGTTGAGTACGCCGCGGTGCCGCGCCTGGCCAGTGCCGAATATTACCTGGAGCAGGGCTGCGTGCCCGGCGGCACCCTGCGCAACTTCGACAGCTATGGCGAGCGCATCGCGCCACTGCCGGAGGTGCAGAAGCTGTTGCTTTGCGATCCGCAGACCAGCGGCGGCCTGCTGGTGGCGGTGGCTCCGGAAGGCGAGGCGGAGTTCCTCGCCGTGGCGGCGGAACTCGGCCTGCAACTGGCGCCGATCGGCGAACTGGTCGAGCGACAGAGTCTCGCGGTACAGGTGCTGTAATGCGCGACAACACCCAGCACTACCGCGAACTGTTTCTCGACGATATCCCCCTGATGGATGTGCGCGCCCCGGTGGAGTACCACAAGGGCGCCTTTCCCAACACGGTCAACCGGCCGCTGATGAACGACATCGAGCGGCAGAAGGTCGGCACCAGCTATAAGCAGCACGGCCAGCAGGCCGCCATCGCCCTTGGTCACGAACTGGTCTGCGGGGCGCTCAAGGCCGAACGGCTGGCGGCCTGGAAAGCCTTCGCCGAAGCCAACCCGAACGGCTACCTGTATTGCTTCCGCGGCGGCCTGCGCTCGCAGATCGTCCAGCAGTGGCTGAAGCAGGACGCCGGCATCGACTACCCACGGGTGATCGGCGGCTACAAGGCGTTGCGCAACTTCCTTTTCGAAACCACCCGCGCGGCGGTCGACGAGTGCGATTTCGTGCTGGTCGGCGGCCTCACCGGTTGCGGCAAGACCGAGGTGATCGCGGCGCTGGACAACAGCCTCGATCTCGAAGGCCACGCCAACCACCGCGGCTCCAGCTTTGGCCGGCGAGCCACGCCGCAGCCGGCGCAGATCGACTTCGAGAACCGCCTGGCCATCGACATCCTGAAGAAGCGTCATCGTGGCGTCGGCCAGTTCGTCCTCGAGGACGAGGGGCGGATCGTCGGCAGCTGCTCCTTGCCGCTGGAGCTGTACCAGGGGATGCAGGGCTACCCGCTGGTCTGGCTGGAGGATGCCTTCGAGCAGCGTGTCGAGCGTATCCTCAGGGACTACGTGATCGACCTGCGCAGCGAGTTCGAGCGCGTGGTGGGCGTGGAGGAGGGCTTCGCCGCCTTCTCCGCCTACCTGCAGAAGAGCCTCGCCGGCATCGTCAAGCGCCTCGGCGGCGAGCGCTACCAGCGGCTGGCGGCGATCCTCGTGCAGGCGCTGGAAGAGCAGGGCCGCGACGGCTCGGTGGATACCCATCGCGGCTGGATCGAGGGGCTGCTCAAGGAGTACTACGACCCGATGTACGCCTTCCAGCGGCAGAGCAAGGAAGACCGCGTCGAGTTCCGCGGCAACCAGGCCGAGGTGATCGGCTACCTGCGCCAGCGTCAGGCGTTGCGGCCATCGTAGTGCTGTACCGGGAGCGCGCTGGCGTCGATGTCCTCCAGGCAGCGCGCGTTGACCGCGGCCATCGCCTGGCCGTCCGGGCCTATGCCTTCGCTGAACGGCGCGCAGCCGCAGGTGGGGCAGAAGTGATGCTGCAGGCGATGGGTGTTGAAGGTGTAGGTGTGCATCGCGCTGGCCGGCGTCTTCAGCGCCAGACGGTCGCGCGGGACGAACCACAGCAGCCAGCCGCGCCGGCTGCACAGTGAACAGTTGCACTGGATCACCTGGTCGAGGTCGCCTTCGACTTCGTAGGCGATGGTTCCGCAGTGGCAGCTTCCTCGATAGTTCATGGCAGGGCTCCTGGGTGAGGGTAGGGCAAGTCTAGCCGCTGCCTCCAGGTGGCGCAGGGCCGCGGCGCAGACGGTCGCGAGAGCTGCGGGGCTGCGGCATAATCGGCGTCCCCTCCGTCGATTTCCGCGAGACCACCATGCAACTGGACTTCACCACCATCGCTCCCGCCGAGGCCTATCGCTGGTTGGCTTCCACCGTCACCCCGCGACCGATTGCCTGGGTCTCGACCCTGTCCGCCGAGGGCGCCAGCAACCTGGCCCCGTTCAGCTTCTTCCAGGTGATCAGCGACGAGCCGCCGACCCTGATGGTCAACGTCAGCCTGCGCGACGACGGCAGCCTCAAGGACACCCTGCGCAACGTCCAGGCCACCGGGCAGCTGGTGATCCACCTGGTCGGCGCCGCCCAGGCAGAGACCATGAACGCCACCTCCGCCTGGCTGCCCCATGGCGTGAGCGAGATCGAGACGGTCGGCATCCCTACCGTGTCCAGCGTACGCGTGGCACCGCCGCGGATCGCCGCGGCGGCGGTGGCCTTCGAGTGCGAGGTGGCGGAGATCAAGCCGTATCCGGCGGAGAACCCCAATTGCCACCTGATCTTCGCCCGCGTGCTGCTGGCCCATGTCGACGATGCCGTGCTGGCCGACGAGCGCCATGTGGATAGCGACAGGCTCGACCTGGTCGGTCGCCTGGGCGGCAGCCACTACAGCTATACCCGCGACACGTTCAGCATGATCCGGCCCAGGTAGCCGGGCTCAGTCCGGCGCCCGCAGGCACTCGTCGACCGTGCGCCGGCACACCGGCGCCTGGCCCGCGGCCTGGCGTTCCTGCCACTGGCGATAGGCGAACTGGTAGCTTTCCGGATACACCCCGCCGCGTTTCAGCGGCGCCACGATACTCGCGCGCAGCGCCTGTTCGGTCAGCGCCAGGTGCGCGGCCAGGCGCTGGAACTGCCAGGGCTGCTGGCCCTGGCGGCGCTCCAGGACCTCGACGTGGTACAGGCCGTCGGCCGCCGCGCTCGACAGGTTGTGCACGATCAGCCAGCGCGACAGGCCCGGCGCCGCCGGCAACGACCAGAGCGGCTGCTCGATCGGGCCGCTCCAGTCGGCCAGGGCGGGGGCGCACAGACTCAGCGACAGCAACAGCGGCAATACGGGACGCATGGCAAGCTCCTTTTTCCATGGGGCGCCCAGTATGGCTCCGCGCCCGCCCGACGTCAGCCCGGATATCCTGGAAACGACCTGCGCATATCTCTCCTGGCCATTATCGTGCTACTACCTTGCCCGGCCGCTCAGGTTCGGCGAAAAACGCGCGACACAGCGGGAAATGCGCACGCAGACGGCGCGTCACGGGGGAGGGGAGTCATGCTGGGGTTGCTGCGCAGGCGTCTGGCCGATCTCGGCACGGCGAAGAAACTGGCCATCGGTTTTACCCTGGTCCTGCTGTTGACCGCGCTGGTGGCCGCGCTCGCGGTGCTCTCGCTGCATGCGCTGGGGCAGCGCTTCGCGCGCCTGCAGGAGATGAGCGCGATCAATCGCGACGTGCTGGAGGTTCGCCAGGCCGAGAAGGACTTTGCCCTGCACGGGGAAAAGAGTGACGCCGAGCGCTTGCGCCAGCGCCTGGCCGCGACCCTTGAACGGGTGGGCCGGCTCAAGGCCGACGGCGACGCCGATCAGGCGCTTGGCATGGCCGAGGTGGAGCAGGTGCTGGCGGCATACCTCGAAGCGTTTGGCCGCTTCGAGCAGTCCATCCAGGGACGCCAGTTGGCTTGGGAAAGCGCCAGCTGGTCGCTGAACGGCGCCGCCAACAGCCTCGATATCCTCCAGTCCAGCCTGGCCGAGGATGGCGCCTATGCGCTGAAGGAGAGCCAGGGACGCGACGGCGAACCGCTGTTGCAGCAGGCGGCCCAGGTCGCCCAGGTCAATCGCCTGGTCCTGCAGGGGTTGGACGAGGCCCGCTCGCGTCTCGAAGCGCGCGCCGCGGATGCGCAGGAGGGGCCGCCGAAATCGCTGCGCGAGGCGCTGGAGCTGGCCGCCCGGCTGGAGCAGGCGATCACCGACGATGCCTACGTGTCGGTGGTCAAGGACGTGCTGACCAATATCCGCGGTTTCGCCGACAAGCTCGCCGAGTATCGCGCCAGCCAGCGCCAGGAGCGGCAGATGTACGCCGCCATGGGCGAGCGTGCCGGGCAGGTGATGGCGCGTGTCGACCGTAGCTGGGAGGCGCAGCAGCAGGCCATGCTCCACAGCCTGCGGACAAACTCCCTGCTGATCGTCGGCGCCGCCGTGCTGGCGCTGCTGGTGGGCCTGGGCGCAGCCTTCGGCATCAGCCTGCTGATCGTCCGTCCGCTGCGCCAGGCGATGGGCGTGGCGCAGCGGATCGCCGAAGGCGACCTGGCAGTGCGGGTCGACAGCGAGCGGCGCGACGAGGTTGGCCAACTGATGGCCGCGATGCGCGCCATGACCGGCAGCCTGCGCGGTATCGTCAGCCAGTTGCAGGACGGCGTCGGGCGGATTGCCGGCGCTTCCGAGGCGCTGTCCGGCGTTACCACGCGCACCCGCCTGGGAATCGACATCCAGCGGGCGGAAACCGAACAGGTGGCCACGGCGATGAACCAGATGGCCACCACCGTCCACGAAGTGGCGCACAACGCCGAGGAAGCCGCGGGGTCGGCGGAAAGCGCCGACGGCAAGGTCAGCGTCGGCCAGGAGGTGGTACGCCAGACCCTGGAGCGGATCGAGCGACTGGCCGAGGCGGTGCGCGCGGCCACCGCCAGCGTCGAGGCGCTGAGCGCCGACAGCCAGCGCATCGGCAGCGTGCTGGACGTGATCAAGAGCGTGGCCGAGCAGACCAACCTGCTGGCGCTGAACGCCGCCATCGAGGCGGCGCGGGCCGGCGACCAGGGTCGAGGCTTCGCCGTGGTCGCCGACGAGGTGCGGGCGCTGGCGCGGCGCACCCAACAGTCCACGGCCGAGATCGAGACCCTGATCGGTGCCTTGCAGAATGGCACGCAGCAGGCGGTGCAGCGTATGCAGCGCAGCCACCAGTTGGTGGACCAGAGCGTCGACGACGCGTTGCAGACCGAGGCGGCGCTGGGCAACATCGCTACGGCGGTGGCGCTGATCCAGCAGATGAACCAGCAGATCGCCGCGGCCTCCGAGCAGCAGAGCGCGGTCGCCGAGGAGATCAACCGCAGCGTCACGGCGATCCGCGAGGTGGCCGATCAGTCGGCCCAGGCCATGCAGTCGACGGCTTCGTCCAGCGAACAACTGGCGGAGCTGGGGCGCGAACTACAGGGCATGGTCAGGCATTTCCGCTTGTAGCCGCGGCCTGGGCGGCGAGTCTTTCCTGCTGGCGCAGCCAGTAGCGATAAGCACTGACCCCCGAGCGCACCGAGCTGAACACCAGCGGCGGCTTGATCTCGCCGAGCATGCTCGAGCGTTGCAGCAGGTCCAGCGTCTGCCCGGTCACCCGCGCCAGCGACAGGTGCACGCCCTGGGCCTTGAGGATCTGTTGCACCTCGTGGAGGGTGGCCAGGCCGCTGATGTCGAGGTTGGTCATGGCTTCGGCGTTGAGCAGCACCGCATTCGGCCGCTCGCTGCCGTCCACCACGGCAAGCACCCGCTGCTTGAAGTAGTCGGCGTTGAAGAACAGCAGGGGGGCGTCGAAGCGGTAGATCACCAGGCCGGGAAGAGTGGTGGCCTGCGGGTACTTGGCCAGCTCGACCTGGCCGTCGATGCCGTGCATCCAGCCGAGCACCGCGTCGCTCGGGCGATAGGTGTAGTAGAGCAGGCGCAGTACGGCGATGCTGACGGCGACGAAGATTCCCGGCAGCACGCCGACGCTGAGCACGCCGACGGTGGTCAGCAGGCAGAGGCTGAACTCGAAGCGGCTGAGCTTCCAGAAGCCTTTCAGCGCCTGCACGTCGATCAGGCCCCAGCCGGCCAGCAACAGGACCGCGCCGAGCGCCGGCATCGGCACCCAGCCCAGGGGCTTGTTCAGCAGCAACAGGGTGGCGGCGATCACCAGCGCGGCGACCACGCCGACCAGTTGGGTCTTGCCGCCGACCATGTCGTTCACCGCGGTGCGGGAGTCGGCGCCGCTGATGGCGAAGCCCTGGGAGACCCCGGCGCCGATGTTGGCCAGGCCGAGGGCGACGAATTCGTGGTTGGCGTTGATGCTGTAGCCGTGGCGGGCGGCGAAGCTGCGCGCGGTGAGCATGGCGCTGCAGAAGCTGACCACGGTAATGCCGGTGGCGTCGCGCAGCAGGCTTTTCAGTTCCTCCAGGCTGGTCTGCGGCCAGCTCAGTTGCGGCAGCCCGGCCGGTACCTCGCCAAGCAGTTCCACGCCGTAGCGATCCAGGCCCAGCAGCGCCGCGGCGAGACTGGCCAGGAGGACGCCGCAGAGCGCCCCGGGCAACTGCGGGAAGCGCCGCGGCAGCAGCACCATCAGCAAGAGCGAGAGGCTGCCGAGGATCAGCGTCGGCCAATGGATGTGCAGCAGGTTCTCCAGCAGCGCGAGGATGCCGGCGACGAAGCCGCTGGTCGCCGCCTCGTAGCCGAACAGCTTGCCCAGTTGCCCGACCAGCAGGCTCAGGCCGATGCCGTTGAGGTAGCCGACCAGGATCGGTCGCGAGAGGAAGCTGGCGATGAATCCGGCGCGGGCCAGGCCGGCGACGATGGAGAACAGCCCGACCATGATCGCGACGATCATCGACAGGTCCACCAGGCGCTGCGGGTCGCCCGCCGCCAGCGGGGTGATGGCGGCGGCGACCATCGCCGCGGTCGCCGCGTCGGGGCCGACCATCAACTGGCGCGAGCTGCCGATCAGGGCGTAGATCAGCATCGGCAGGATGCATGCATAGAGGCCTACCTGGGGCGGGAAGCCGGCGATCTGGGCGTAGGCGATGGCAGTGGGGATCTGGATCGCCGCCACCGACAGCCCGGCCTGGACATCCGGACGGAACCAGGCGCGGCGGTAGTGGAGCAGGCTATCGAGTCCGGGTACCCAGCGGGCGAGTGGCATGCGGCTGATTCCTTGCAGGCGCGGATGCCGCAGCTTAGCCCGAAGGACAGGCGGCAGGATTGCCGGGAATCATTATTTCTTCAGTGCACACGCTCTTCGAGGCGAGGCGCAGGGCGGATAGCGCCAGGCACTATCCGCCGCTTCTTCGCGCCGGCGGCGGACCTCAGACCTTCAACACCAACTTGCCGAAGTTTTCCCCGCTGAACAGCTTGAGCAGGGTCTCGGGGAAGGTCTCCAGGCCTTCGACGATGTCCTCGCGCGATTGCAGCTTGCCTTCCGCCAGCCAGGTGGCCATCTCCTTCAGGCCTTCTGGGAAGCGCTGGGCATAGTCCATCACCACCATGCCTTCCATGCGCGCCCGATTGACCAGCAGCGACAGGTAGTTGGCCGGGCCGCGCACCGCTTCCTTGTTGTTGTACTGGCTGATCGCCCCGCAGAGGACGATGCGTGCCTTGAAGGCGATACGGGTGAGCACCGTGTCGAGGATTTCGCCGCCGACGTTGTCGAAGAACACATCGATACCCTTCGGGCATTCGCGCTTGAGTCCGGCGGCGAGGTCTTCGTTCTTGTAGTCGATGGCGCCGTCGAAGCCCAGCTCCTCGACCAGGAAGCGACATTTCTCGGCGCCGCCGGCGATGCCCACCACCCGGCAGCCCTTGAGCCTGGCGATCTGCCCGGCAACGCTGCCCACCGCACCGGCGGCGCCGGAGATCACCACGGTCTCGCCGCTCTTCGGCTGGCCGACGTCGAGCAACGCGAAGTAGGCGGTCATGCCGGTCATGCCCAGCGCCGAGAGATAGCGCGGCAGCGGCGCGCGGGACGGGTCGACCTTGTAGAAACCCTTGGGCTCGCCGACGAAATAGTCCTGCACGCCGAGGGCGCCGTTGACGTAGTCGCCGGTCTGGAAGCCGGGGTGCTTCGAAACCAGCACCTTGCCGACGCCGAGCGCGCGCATCACCTCGCCGATCCCCACCGGCGGGATGTAGGAGCGGGCGTCGTTCATCCAGCCGCGCATCGCCGGGTCCAGCGACAGGTACTCGTTCTTCACCAGGATCTGGCCCTCGGCCGGCTCGCCGAGCGGGGTCTCGACGAAACTGAAGGTGTCGCGGCCGGGCAGCCCGCTGGGACGCTGGGCCAACTGGTATTGCCGATTGATCTGGGAGGTCATGGCAGGGCACTCGAATGTCGGGAAACAGGCCCCTAGGGATAGCCGGCGCCGGCGCCGGCGGCAAGCGAAGGCGAGTGCGGAAATGACCGGTCATCTATGCCGATGATTCGCCGCCATCAGTCTTATCAGCGGGCTGGATGGCCCATCCTCCAGTCCCCTGATAGTGCTATGCCTTGCGCCGGCCCTGGCTAGACTGGCGCGGCCCGGTTCCGTCGCGGTTGGCGGAAGGCGATTTTCCGAGGAGCAGCAGATGAGCAAACTTCTTTCCGGCCAGGTCGCACTGGTCACTGGCGGTGCGGCGGGCATCGGCCGCGCTACCGCGCTGGCCTTCGCCGCCGCCGGGGTCAAGGTGGTGGTCGCCGATCTGGACAGCGCCGGCGGCGAGGGCACGGTCGAGGCGATCCGCCAGGCAGGTGGCGAAGCCCTCTTCATTCGCTGCGACGTCACCCGCGACGCCGAGGTCAAGGCGCTGGTCGAGGGTTGCGCGGCGGCCTACGGCCGTCTCGACTACGCCTTCAACAACGCCGGCATCGAGATCGAGCAGGGCAAGCTGGCCGACGGCAACGAAGCCGAGTTCGACGCCATCATGGCTGTCAACGTGAAGGGCGTCTGGTTGTGCATGAAGCACCAGATCCCGCTGATGCTGGCCCAGGGCGGCGGCGCGATCGTCAACACCGCCTCGGTCGCCGGGCTCGGCGCGGCGCCGAAGATGAGCATCTACGCTGCTTCCAAGCACGCGGTGATCGGCCTGACCAAATCGGCGGCGATCGAGTACGCGAAGAAGGGCATCCGCGTCAACGCCGTGTGTCCGGCGGTGATCGACACCGACATGTTCCGCCGCGCCTACGAGGCCGATCCGCGCAAGGCCGAGTTCGCCGCCGCGATGCATCCGCTGGGTCGGGTCGGACGGGTCGAGGAAATCGCCGCCGCGGTGCTCTACCTGTGCAGCGACAACGCGGGCTTCACCACCGGTATCGCCTTGCCGGTGGACGGCGGGGCGACGGCGATCTGAGCGGGCGGCGATACAATCGGGATGCCCCGGCGCGGGGCATTCGCATTCTGTTACAGGTCGGCGCGCGGTTTGGCGCGCCAGGCCACTGCCGGGGGACTAACCTGGGTCGAGAATCCGGGGCCTGAGCCCGTCTCCATCGCATCGGAGCAATAACAATAATGACCGCCGATCCCATCCTGACCCTGTTCCTCCCCATCGCCCTGGGCATCATCATGCTCGGTCTCGGACTGTCCCTGACCCCGGCCGACTTCCTCCGCGTGGTGCGCTACCCGAAGCCGGTGCTGGTCGGCCTGGTGTGCCAGATCGTCCTGCTGCCCATGGCCTGTTTCCTGATCGTCCAGGGCTTCGCCCTCGAGGCGGCCCTGGCGGTCGGCATGATGTTGCTGGCGGCCTCGCCCGGCGGCACCACCGCCAACCTCTACAGCCACCTGGCGCATGGCGACGTGGCACTGAACATCACCCTGACCGCGGTGAACTCGGTGATCGCCATCCTCACCATGCCGCTGATCGTCAATCTGTCGCTGCAATACTTCATGGGCGACGGGCAGGCGATTCCCCTGCAGTTCGGCAAGGTCATGCAGGTGTTCGTCATCGTCCTCGGCCCGGTGGCCATCGGCATGCTGGTGCGCAACCGCCTGCCGGCCGTGGCGGATCGGCTGCAGAAGCCGGTGAAGATCCTTTCCGCGCTGCTGTTGCTGGTGATCATCCTGCTGGCGCTGGCCAAGGACTGGCAGACCTTCGTCACCTACGCGCCGGTGGTCGGGCTGGCCGCGCTGGCCTTCAACCTGCTGAGCCTGGCGGTGGGCTACTGGGTACCGCGCCTGCTGCGCCTGCCGAAGGCCCAGGCGGTGGCCATCGGCATGGAGATCGGCATCCACAACGGCACCCTGGCGATCGCCCTGGCGCTGAGTCCGAGCCTGCTGAACAACAGCACCATGGCGATTCCGCCGGCGATCTACGGAGTGTTGATGTTCTTCACCGCGGCGGCCTTCGGCTGGTGGGTCAGCCGTGGCCACCAGGCCGCGCCGGCGCCCGTGACGGCGCCGGACTGAGGTCGGTCAGCCGCGCCGCCAGTTGAGCACGAACTGAGTCAGCAGGCCGGCCACCAGGCCCCAGAACGCCGAGCCGATGGACAGCAGGGTGAAGCCGGAGGCGGTGACCATGAAGGTCACCAGCGCGGCCTCGCGCTGGCGCTCGTCGGCCATCGAGTTGGCCAGGCCGTTCATGATCGAGCCGAGCAGGGCGATAGCGGCGATGGACAGCACCAGTGCCTTGGGGAACGCCGCGAACAACGCTGCCAGGGTGGCGCCGAAGGTTCCCGCGACGCAGTTGAAGAAGCCGCACCAGAGCGCCGCGGTATAGCGCTTGTGCGGGTCCTCGTGGGCCGAGGGACCGGTGCAGATCGCCGCGCTGATCGCCGCCAGGTTGATCCCGTGGGAGCCGAACGGCGCCAGCAGGATCGAGGCGATGCCGGTGCTCGAGATCAGCGGCGAGGCCGGCACCTGGTAGCCGTCGGCGCGCAGCACGGCGATGCCGGGCATGTTCTGCGACGCCATGGCGACGATGAACAACGGGATGCCGATGCTGATGGTGGCGGCCAGGGAGAAGCTCGGCGTGGTCCACTCCGGTACCGCCAGTTCCAGGCGGAACCTGCTGAAGTCCAGTTGGCCCAGTATCCCGGCCAGCAGCACCCCCACCAGTAGCGCAGCGAACACCGCATAGCGCGGCGAGAAGCGTTTGCACAGCAGATAGCTGAAGAACATCGCCAGCACCAGCAGGGTCTGTTGCTCGGCGGCGTTGCAGATCTCGATGCCGATGCGGAACAGCACCCCGGCCAGCAGCGCCGAGGCCAGCGAGGAGGGAACCTGGCGCATCAGGCGTTCGAAGCTGCCGGTGACGCCGCACAGGGTGATCAGGAGGGCGCAGACGATGAAGGCGCCGATCGCCTCGCTGTACGGCACTCCGGGCAGGCTGCTGATCAGCAGCGCCGCGCCGGGGGTGGACCAGGCGATCACGATCGGCACCCGGTAGCGCAGGGTCAGGCCGATGGTCGCCAGGCCCATGCCGATCGACAGGGCCCAGATCCACGAGGAAATCTGCGCGCTGCTGAGACCGGCGTTCTGCCCGGCCTGGAACATCAGTACCAGCGAGCTGGTGTAGCCGGTGAGCATGGCGACGAAGCCGGCCACCACGGCGGCGGGAGAGGAGTCGGCGAACGGACGCAGACGAGGCTGGGGCTGGGTGGTTTCGGTCATGCCGGGTACTTCCATGGAGTGTGCGGGACGACCGGGCACGGCGGTGGGCGGAGCCACGGGGCAGGTTGCGCGAGGCGCGGAGTGCCGATCATCTTTTTCTGTTTTGCGCAGCCTAAACAGCCGGCCAGGGGCTGTCCCGGTACAGCCGCGGACATAGTTGGCCATACAGTCGCAGCTGCCGGAAGCTGGCGGAGCTGGTAACTTCCCGGCATTTGCCGAGGAGCTTCGCCATGGATGCAAACCCCTACGCCACGCCGCGTGTCGAATTGGTCGAGCAGGGCATACCGGATGCTTTCCGCCGGCGCTGGACGCCCGCGCAACTGCGCATCCTCGCCTGGCTCTGCCTGGCCTCGATAGCCGGCGGCGTGGTGCTGATGGTGCTCAGCCTGCTGGAGGCATTCGGCGATGGCGCCGCGTTCGGGGTCTACGCCGACTGGCTGGGCCTGCTCCTCAGCCTGCTCGGCGCCTACCTGCTGCTGCGGCTCAAGCACCTGGTCGAGTCGCGCTTTCGCGGCCCCTCGCTGGCCTGGCCGGTATGGTTGTCGATTCTCCTGACCCTGCTGGGCGAGGGCTGGAGCCTGCTGGCGGTTACCGACGATGCGCTGCAGGGTTGGAACTGGCAGGCGCTGGTGTACTTCGCGCTGCTTGCGCTGATCGGCGCTACCACCCTCTGGCTGGGCCTGCGTCTGCTCAAGCAGGAAAACCTCTATCCGTCGCTGCGGATCATGGCCTGGCTGGACATCGCCGGCGGCGCGATGCTGGCTTCGGTGCTGTTGCTGGTGCTGGCGGTACTGCCGCTGCTGGCCGCCACCCTGGCCATGGCGCTGGCCTGCTGGCGCGCGGCGCGGGAGCTGGAGCGGGGCTAGCGGGCAGCCGGTCGGCTTGCCGAGCGTCCAGGCGCCAGGCCCATGGGCGTCAGTCGGCGGCCTCCGTCGCCGCTTCGCCGCGGCTGCCTGCATGCGCCCGAGCCAGGGTGCGATTGACCGCCAGCCAGCCGGAGACCGCTTCGCCGCCGGCTTCCTCGAAGCAGCGTTGGAGCAGCCGCGACTGCTCGCGACGCAGCGCCTTTTCCAACCGCACGCCCTCGGCGGTGAGGCCGAGGAGGCGTTTGCGCTTGTCGTCGTCGGCGGTGGCGCTGCCGATCAGGTTCATCTCCAGCAACTGGCGCAGCGGGATGTTCAGCGCCTGCTTGGTCACGCCGAGCAGGGCCAGCAGTTCCTTCACGCTGAGGCCCGGATAGCGGGCGATGAAGAACAGCACGCGGTGGTGCACGCGACCCAGGCCGCGGCGGGCGAGCATCTCGTCAGGCTTGGTGGTGAAGGCCTGGTACGCGAAGAAGAAGGCTTCCATCATGGCCTGCTGCTGGACGGCGTGGTTTTTCAGGTCAGGCATATTGACGCTTCCGGGTGCGGCATCGTAGTTTCGGTCAAGCAGTTTGACTCATTTTTCCCCGCCTACGCTACCGGTGATCCCATGGCCTTCTCTGAACGCATCTCCCGCCTGAAAAGCTCCTTGATCCGCGAAATCCTTGCCGCGGCGCAGCGTCCGGAGGTGATGTCGTTCGCCGGCGGGCTGCCGGCCGAGCCGATGCTGCCGAAGGTGCAGTGGGAGCAGATGCCGGCCTCCATGGGCCAGTACGGCATGAGCGAAGGCGAGCCTGCCCTGCGCGAAGCCATCGCCGCCGAAGCGCGTGCCCTCGGCGTCCCCTGCGAGGCGAGCCAGGTGCTGATCGTCAGCGGTTCGCAGCAGACCCTCGACCTGGCCAGCAAGCTGTTCATCGATCCGGGCACCGAGGTGCTGCTCGAGGCGCCGACCTACCTCGCCGCGCTACAGGCCTTCCAATTGTTCGGCGCCGATTGCGTGACCGTGCCGCTGGGTGCCGAGGGCCCCGACCTGGTTGCCCTGCGGCAGCGCCTGGAGCGACACAAGCCGGCCTTCGCCTACCTGATCCCGACTTTCCAGAATCCGTCCGGCGTGCGCTACAGCGAGGAACGCCGCGACGCGGTGGCGGCGCTGCTCGACGAATTCGGCGTGACCCTGATCGAAGACGAACCCTATCGCGAACTGGTGTTCGACGAGGGCCGCGCAACCCCGCTGGTCAGCCGCCTGCGCAAGTCCAGCTGGATCTATACCGGCACGGTGTCGAAGACCCTGCTGCCGGGCCTGCGCGTCGGTTTCCTGATCGCCACCCCGGACCTGTTCCCGCACCTGCTGCGGCTGAAACAGTCGGCCGACCTGCATACCAACCGGGTAGGGCAGTGGCAGGCGCTGCAATGGTTCGGCAGCGAGGCCTACCGCCAGCACCTGGCCGAGCTGCGCGAGTTCTACCGGGTCCGCCGCGACGCCATGCAGGAGGCCCTGCTGGAGCACTTCGGCGAGCTGGCCGAATGGAATATCCCGGAGGGCGGGCTGTTCTTCTGGCTGACCCTCAGGCAGCCGCTGGATACCCGCACCCTGCTCCAGCCGGCGCTGGCCGCCGATGTCGCATTCATGCCCGGCGAACCTTTCTTCGCCGAGCCGGAGCAGAACCTCGGGCGTCTGCGGCTGAACTTCAGCCACGTCGCCCCGGAGCGCCTGCACGAAGGCCTGCGGCGCCTGGCCAAGGTCGTCCGCGACGCCCAGGCCGCCGAAGCGGCCTGAACCCTCATCGGCGCTCCTCCGAGGGCGCCGGCCATTCGATCCGAGGAGCGACACGATGTACAAGGTCTACGGTGATTACCGTTCGGGCAACTGCTACAAGATCAAGCTGGCCATGTCGCTGCTCGGCATCGACTACCAGTGGGTTCCGGTGGACATTCTCAAGGGCGAGACCCAGACCCCGGAGTTCCTGGCGAAGAACCCCAACGGCAAGATACCGGTGCTGGAGCTGGAGGACGGCAGTTGCCTGTGGGAGTCCAACGCCATCCTCAACTTCCTCGCCGACGGCAGCACCCTGTTGCCCAGCGAACCGCGCCTGCGCACCCAGGTGCTGCAATGGCAATTCTTCGAGCAATACAGCCATGAGCCCTATGTGGCCGTGGCGCGCTTCATCAAGCTCTACCTCGGCCTCCCGGAAGCCCGCCGCGCCGAGTTCGAAGAGAAGAAGATCGGCGGCTACAAGGCCCTCGACGTCATGGAGAAACAGCTGTCGCGCACGCCATTCCTGGTCGGCGAACAGTTCTCCATCGCCGATATCACCCTCTACGCCTACACCCATGTCGCCCATGAAGGCGGCTTCGACCTGACGGCCTACCCGGCGATCCGCGCGTGGATCAAGCGAGTGGGGGAGGTGCCGGGGTATGTGGGGATGCTGGATTGAGGGGAGCTTCGATCAGCGGTTGGCGAGGCAGTGATTTCTGTCATGAGCGGGAATTTCGGGTAGAGCGAAATTTCCACTCATTGGGCAAGATGCGTGAACTTCCTGAGCCAGGGAAAATTCCCGGCAGTGTTGGGCCAGGTCATGAGTAAGTGTGCGTTATCTCAGCTGGATTCATACTTGCTCATGGTGCTTTGCTAGCGTTTCGTCGGAGCGATCCTGGTTCGCTGGCATCCTCCAGCTTTTCTGTTTATTCGAGAAAAGAACATGTCAACTTTCCGATGTATGATTCCCATGGATAGGGGGGTTCATTTGCTTCTGTCTTTTGGTTTTTTATATAACCTTCCCTAAGGCTGATTTTCAGTTATTCGGATATTAATATCTCAACAACTATTCTTGAATAGTCGATGTCTCCATTTGGCTTGGGCTTTTTTAGTGGGTCGAAAGCATATTTTATGGTGATTTTTTTTCCTGCTTCGTAATGCTTTCTGTCGGTATTCTTGTTTGTGTAAGTGCCCTCCGTGCAGAGGGTTTTGTTTTCTGTTTCTATATCTATCGTGTTGAAATCTTCGGTGTTGTCTTGCCCCGTTAAATATACTTTCTTTATGGTTCCGGAAATTTCTTTTTGTGGAATTGATCCGTTTTCAAGATTGTCCCACCATTCCTTTGAGCCCAGTAGTCCATAAGTCCCTTTAAGGCCAGCTTTAGGCTTCGTTGTATTCAAAGTGAGTTCATGGGCTTTTCGAATGTACTCGGGGTCTTCTTTGATACGCTGTTTGAAGTTGTAAATGGTTTTCATGAGGTTTCTCTAGTCTATTACTTCGAAGTCTATTAGGTTCTTGTTGAAAATCTCTAGGGCTTTTCCATCCCCAAGGCCAGTGTTGATAACGCCGCCTCCTTCATTTATCGTTGGCTTTTTTAGTGCTTCGAGTTTGAATAGTGCATTGTTCTGTTTCCAGCCCTTTCGGGCGGGAGGGAGATCTGGAAGCAATAGGCCGGTTCCGGAATTTGCAGTTACTCCAATTTTAGACAGCTCATTCATGGTGCCTGGACTGGCTGTAAGTCTTACTATTTCCCATCATACTCTTGGGAGTAGGATTGTAGCGGGGAGATGAAGGTCTCACTCGTCGGAGGTACTTCAAAGTTGTTCCTCAGTATCTCAAGGTGCTGCTCGCTTAGTGTTCGGTAGTAAATCTCGTTTCCCTGCGCATCCAGCTCTACGATTGGTCCTGCCGGCTTTTTGCTGCCGGATGTGGAGTTAATCCCTTTGCGGGGATTATTGTCTAATGCTTCGGGACAGCGAGTTTTATTTGAGGCCAGCCCCAACGGGTCCACCCACCCCGTCGGATTCGGCACGTACCGGTAGCTGTTCAACCCACCTGCCAGCCTGATCGGATCAGGGGTCAGGTAGCGTCCCGTGCTTGGATTGTAGTAGCGATGGCGGTTGTAGTGCAGCCCGGTCTCGGCGTCGAAATACTGGCCCTGGAAGCGCAGTGGGTTATCCACTTCGGCGATGTCCAGCTTGAGCACATTGCCGTAAGCCCGGTAGCGCGCCGACCAGCAGAGGCGGCCATCGGCGCGGGTCAGTTCCTGCGGGGTACCGAGGTGGTCGAGTTGGTAGTAGCAGGGTTCGACCTGTTCCGGGCCTTCGCCGTCGAGCAGGGCCAGCGGGCGGAAGCTGTCGGGTTCGTAGAGATAGGTGCGGTAGTGCCGGTCGCCGCTCTCGGCGAGCAGGCGTTCGCCGAGCCAGAGGAACTCGGTATTGCGCCCGTCGACCTGCTTGGCAATGCGTCGGCCGAAGGCGTCGTAGCGGTAGACGACCTGGCGCCCGTCCGGTAGGCTAACGCCGATCAGGCGGTGTTGGCAGTCGTAGCTGTATTCGGTGACCAGCTTCTGCCCGGTGCCGCGGCGTTCGCGAACGAGATTGCCGTGGGCGTCGTAGTCGAAATGCCGGTCGCCCTGCGTCAGCAGGCGATTTCCGCGAACCTCCATCTGTCGCGCGTCGAATTGCCCGCCCTGGGCGAGCAGGTTGCCGGCCGGGTCGTGCACGAAGCTTTCCGGGGTTTCACCGCGTACGCCGAGCAGGCGGTCCAGCGGGTCGTAGTGGAAGCTGCGAATGCCCTTGCGGCTGTCCTCGATGGCGGCCAGGTTGCCGCTAGCGTCATAGCGGTACTGGCGCTGGTAGAGATGGCGCTGCCGCTGACTGACCTGGTGGGCCAGCAGGCGGCCCTGCTCATCGTAGTGGTATTGGCTGAGCAGTTCGCCCTGCTGGCGCTGGCGTTCGCGACCGCTACCGAACTGGTGCCGGGTCAGGGACTGGCCGTTGAGATCGATTGCCGAGAGGGTGCCGCCGGTCTGGTAGCGGTAGTCGACGCGGTTGCCGTCGGGCAGTCGGCAGTGGATCAACTGGCCGAGGGCGTCGTAGGCGTAGTGAAGGGTGGCCCAGCCCTGGTGCTCGCGGGACCAGGCGGTCCCGTAGGTCGTATTCGTAGGCCAGCGGCCAGGTGCCGTCGTCGACGGCGACCAGGCGTCCGAGCGTATCGTAGCGGTAGTCGACCCGATTGCCGTCGGGCAGTGTCTTCGCCAGCAGGCGCCCGGTACTGTCGCGCTGGTAGGTGGTGCGCAGTTCGCTGCCGTCGTCGCCGTACTCGGTTTTCTCCAGAAGCTGGCCTTTGAGGTCGTAGCGATAGGCGGTGCGGCGGCCGTCGAAGCCGGTTTCCTGGCTGATCAGGCCGTTGCCGTGGTAATCGAGGCGATAGCGTTCGCCGCGTTCGTTCTCGATCTCGCTGAGCAGTAGCCGGGCGTTTTCGTAGCGGTAGCGCAGCTGACTGCCGTCCGGGTTGATCCGCCGGCTGACCAGGTGCAGGTCGTCAAGATATTCGTAGCGGGTCATCCGGCCCTGTTCGTCGCACTCGCTGGTGACCTTGCCGTAAGCGTTGTAGCGGTACATGCGGCTGGCGCCACCGGGCAGGGTGATCTGGCTCAGGCGGCCTGCTGCATCCCACTGGAACCGGGTGATGGCGCCGCTTTCGTCCTGGCGGGTGATCTGTCTACCCAGTGTGTCGTAGCGATAGCGGCGCACGCTACCGTCCGGAAGCTGTTCTTCTATCAACTGGCCGAGCGGATTCCAGGTCAACTGGTGCAGGCTGTCGTCGGCATGGGTGATTTCCACCAGGCAGCCGCGGTGGTCGTAGGCGTAGTGGGTGACGTTGCCTTCGGGATCGGTCTGGCGGGTGATGTCGCCCTGAGCGTTGCGCTCGTACTTCCACTGCGCCTCGCCGCGGCGCACGCTGCGCACGAAGCCGTCGAAGTAGCTATAGCAGGTTGGCTCGCCTTCGGCCGGGAGCAGTGCCTCCAAGCGTCCGGCCTGGTCGTAGCGGTACTCGGTGATCGTTCCCAACGGATCGCGTTCGGCGACCAGTTGGCCCTTCTCGTCGTAGTGCCTGAGGGTTTCGCCTCCGTCGGGATCGACCTGGCGTACCAGGCGCGCGTTGTCGTCGTGGACATAGACTTCCTCGCTGCCGTCGGCGTTGATCGCGGTAACGCTGCCGTCTTCGTTCCAGACGTAGCGCGAGTCCATCTGCGGGAAGCTGGCCCAGTGATGGACCGCGCGGGCCTGCTTGCCTTCGCCTTCCCATTCCCAGAAGAACGAGGCGCCGCCGGCCAACTGGCGCTCGAGGATGACATTGCGCGCGTCGTAGCGATAGCGTTCGGCCTCGTAGAGTGCGTTTCCGGCTTCGATCAACTGGCCACGTTCGTTGCAGCGGTAGCGGGCGAGTACCTGGGTGGTGTGCCAGCAGGCCTCCAGGTTATCGGCGGGCTGGTACACCTGGTACTCGACGCGCTCGATGTGCCTGCCCTGGTAGCACAGCAGTAGCGCGCGCCCGGCCTTGTGGCTGAGGCGGCGCGGCCGGCCGAGGCGGTCGCGACTCAGTTCCAGGCGGTTGCCGTAGGCGTCGCTGATGGCGATCAGGTAAGCGCCGTCCGGGTCTTTGCGGAAGTGGTAGAAGCGCGGCTTTTCGCCGGCCTGGGCAAGGATCAGTTCGGATGGGTCGCCGCCGAGGTAGATGGCGGCGCGCGACAGTCGGTTGGTGATCGCCGGGCGCTGGGCGTCAGGGATCGGGAAGCGGGTCCGGCGGTTCTCGTGATCGGTCCATACCAGCTCGTCGCCGTCGCGATCGAGGCGATGGGAGAGTGCATGGCTCCAGCCGAAGCCCAGACCATTGTCGATTTCCGCCGCGCTGGTGCGGTACAGGCGCGTCCAGGCGAAACGCAGCGGACCGTCCAGCTCGCAGTCGGTCAGGGTCAGCAGCTCCTCGCCGGTGACCATCGAAACGGGACAGTCCTTGACGCAGGTCTGGGCGGCCTGGTCGGCGGGTTTGCCGGCGGGCGTCCTGCCGGGTGCGGAGGCATCGGGCGTCGCCTGACTGCTGGAGAGCGAGGTGTTCGCGCGCTTTCCTCGGCTCAGCGGCAGGGTGTCGGGCTCGGTGCGGGCGATGCCTTGGGCGGTGCTCTGGATCTGTGCGGTGATCTTGTTGGAGCTGTTGGCCATCACTTCACCGCGGACGGCCAGAGGTTTCAGCTTTTCCGCGTGCAACTGGAGGGAATGCCGACAGCTGGTATCGATCAGCACCTGCATGGCTTTGCGCAGCAGCATCGCACCTTCGGAGGCCTTGATCGCTTTCGAGCCCTTGACGGCCAGGCGAACGGCGAGACCGGCTCCGCCGGTCAGGATGATGCCGAGCAGAATATCGAGGAGCAGGCCGGTGGAGAGTTCCGCGACCATTTCCGCGGCAGTCGTGGGCGGCAGCAACTGGGTCCAGCACACGATGGCGCTGGCATAGATGAACAGAAGCGGTTCGTCGCTGGCGATCAGCAAGGCGGTACCGAGGAGTTCCTTGGCCTGAGCCTTGAGCTTTTCGAAATCCGCTTCGTTGATGAACTCAAGGAGTTTCGCCGCGTGCTCGTCGAGGTTCGCGAGGATGCCGAACAGCTCGACCACATCATCCCAGAGATTGACCAGCGCTTTGCCCATGCCGTCCAGATAGGCGTCGGTTATCTGCTCCATCCGCCTACGGTCGCCAACCGGCGCGAGCCTTTTCCATTCGGCGGAAAGCGGGCCGTTCCATTGCTCCAGAAGCCATTCGTTCAGCTTGGCGATTACGTCGTCGTAGGAGCGGTAGAGCGCGTCGATCTCCTGGATGCTTACCTCTGGGTAGAACTTGACCTGGTACAGCGTATTGGGAGCGCAGCCGCTTATGCTCGCCATCCCATCTGCATCCAGTACGCCCTTGAACTGCGGTGTCCTGCTGCCTATCCGAGTGATTTCGTAAGGCGTGTTGCCGATGGGCACGAAACTGGTCGATTCGAAAGTATGCAGCAGTTTCAGTTGACCGTTGACCGGACATGAGGCGACGTCTTCGAGGATGTTGGCGTCCTTGTCGGCTTTCAGCCTGGTCAACTCGTTGCCGTTCCCATCGGAAAGGGCGATGGTCTGCTGGACGTCGAGTGCCCAGCCCCAGAGCCAACTGTTCGCATATTCCTCATAGCGGTTGAGCACCCCGGAGCTGAATTCGCCGATCAACTGGCTGGCATCCGGCTGCTTCGCGTTCACTCCGCGCAGCATGAACATGGCGTAGAACGACGAGATCATGGGGTCAGGTCCTTTTCCAACTGGTTCAACAACAGGCCGCCGATCTCATCCATGGCGACGGCTTTCGCGATGAGGCGTCTGGCGCGCAATTGCAGGCTTCGCTCGGGATAGGCGAAGTACAGATCTGCGTGGTTCTCGCGCAGCCACTGCAGCAGGTTGTCGATAGCGGTAGTCGGGTCGTCGGCATGCAGCGTGTCGACCAGTGCCCGCGGAACCTCCCACCAGGGGTAGGGACGGGCGGCATGGAGATGGCCCTGGCCGGTTTCGAGTGCTTTGCCATTGATCAGGTAACGGCCGAACATCGGCAGTACTTCGTGCGCTTTCTCGCCGAGGTGGGCGAGTATCGGTAGCAGGTGACGGCCGTCCCAGAAACGGAAGAACACTTCGCTGCCATCCGGCATGCGTACCTGGGTGAGGCTGCGTAGGTGCTCTAGGATTGCGTCTGTCGACCAGGTGGAAACTGCCAGCCAACCCCAGTCGCGAGACTTTTCGCTGGCAGCCCAATCGAGGAATACGCTGCTGGGGGACAGCTTCGCGAGGTAGGGCATCACCGGTTGCCAGTCGGCATATGGCGTACCGTTCCAGAGAGGGAGCGGTGGGGGTGGGCTGTCTTCCCGGTAGTAGGCTTGCAGGGGCGCGGCATCGCTGGCGCTGCCGAAGACCGCGTACAGGCATTCGCCTGCCTGCAGCGGATGTCGGGCCAGCCAGGTTCGCGGGGAGAGGGCGTCAGAGGTCACAGGCACCGTCCTTGCACTTCTCGCACTCTTCGCAGAAGGGCGCGTTGCGCTTCAGGGTATTGATCTGGGCCGGGGTGAGGAGGGCGCCGGCCTTGTCGCTGTCGGCCTGCCGCAGCGGCCCCGGCAACAGCGGCGCCGCGCCGCTGCCGCTGCCCGGGCTGCCGCCGGAGTTGACCCGGACGTTGGCCCCGGAGAGGGTCACGCCGCTGGCGTCGAGCTTGAGGAAGCTGCCGCCGCCCTTGAGGGTCAGTTCGGCGCCGGCCTCCAGCACCACCTTCAGGCCGCTGCTCAGGTGGATCTCCTGCCCGGCCTCGACGAACTGGCCGCTGGCGATCTTCAGGTGCTGGTCGTTGGCTACGGTGAGGTGGTCGCTGGCGCGGACCTCCACCTTGCGCTCGGCGTGGGTGGTGCGGTGTTCCTCGGCCTTGAACTCGCTGTAGCTGTTCGCCTCCACGGTGTCGTGGCGTTGGTGACCGACGCGGATCTTCTGGTCGTGCTCGATGTTTTCGTCCCAGTCGCGCTGGGCATGGACGAAGATCTGCTCCTGGCCCTTGCGGTCCTCGATGCGCAGCTCGTTGTAGCCACCGCCGCCAGGACTGCTGAGGCTCTTGAAGACGCTGCGGGTCTTGTGCGCCGGCAGTTCGTAGGGCACCGGATGTTCCCTGTGGAACAGGCAGCCGGTGACCAGCGGCTGGTCGGGATCGCCTTCGAGGAAGGTCACCAGCACCTCCATGCCGACCCGCGGGATGGCGATGGCGCCGTAGTTCTTTCCCGCCCAGCCGGAGGCAACGCGTAACCAGCAACTGCTGCTGTCGTCGGCCTGGCCCTCGCGATCCCAGTGGAATTGCACCTTCACCCGACCGTAGCGGTCGCAGTGGATTTCCTCGCCCTTCGGGCCGGTCACCACCGCGCTCTGCGTGCCGAGGATGCGCGACTTTGGCGGCGTCGGCGGGGGACGGAAGAACGCCTCCCAGGGCGTGGCCTGGAAGCGGTTGCGGTAACCCTGCCGGAAGTCGTCCGGGCTCGCCGAGGTGTCGGAGACGATGCTTTCTTCCAGCACCTGCGGCTGCCGCCCCTCGTGAATCACCTCGGTGAGCAGCCAGAGGTCGTTCCAGCCCGCCTGGGGATGGGCGGCCAGCGGCAGGAAGTGGCCGCTGAGCAGCAACGGTTGGTCGCTGCGGCCCTCGGCCAGGCGGTAGTCGCTGCGCTGCCGTTCGAGGGCACGCCTGGCCAGGTGCTTGCCGCGCTCGCGGTCGACGAAGCGACCGGGATAGTCGTAGTCCTCGAGGTCCGGCCGGGCTTCGCCGCGGGCGGCGCTTTCCAGCGTCAGGCGCGGTTTCTCGAAGTCGTAGTCGCGGCGGGTGACGCGGCTGGTGCGGGTTTCCAGGCGTACGCCGAAGCGCTTGACCGCCGGGCGGTCGGCGACCAGGCCGGAGTCCTGCTGGTAGGCCACCGGCGCGAGCCGCGGGAACACCGTCTGGTCGTCGCCGAACACCAGCAGGTGCGCCGTGGCGCTGTGCTGGAAATGAAAGTGGATGCCCTCCTCGCAGCACAGGCGCTGGACGAACTGCAGGTCGCTCTCGTCGTACTGCACGCAGTATTCGCGCTCGGGGTAGCGGGTGCCGAGCTGGAAGCGGTAGGCGTCGGGGAGGATGCCGTGTTCCTCCAGCACCCGGCCGACGATCTGCGGCACCGTGAGGTGCTGGAAGATGCGCTGGTTGGTGCGTTGGGCGAGGTAGGCCAGTTGCGGGACGAGGGTGATGCGGTAGCGGGTCAGGCGCTTGCCCGAGTCGCCCTGTCCGGCGCTGCGCACCAGGCCGTGGATACCGTTGCCGGCGGGCCCGAGGGTAAGGAAGGCGGGTTTGTGCAGCAGGCTTTCGAGGTCCGGCACGGGGCGTTCGCCGACCAGCTCCAGGTCGAAGGCGAACGGCTGGCTGATGGCTTCGCGGCCGCTGAAGGAGAGCACCTGCAGGTCGAGGGCGAGGCCGTCGATGGCGAGGCTGAAGTGGGTCTGGTTGGCTGCTGCGAACATCCGTTGTCCCTCACTGGCGCAGGCGACCGATTCGATTGTCCTGCCTGGCGCGGGCGAGACAAGGGCGCGCAGGCTCGATCGGAAGCTGCCTACAACAAACAAAGCGGCATCGACCCGGCGCGGGCTTTCCTGACCACGGCGCTATGGGTCATCGAGGGCACGACGGCCAGCAAGGCTGGCCGCGTGCGGCGGTCGCGGCTCAGCCGGCGACCGGGGAGCGCCAGTCGTCGGAGCCGGAGGTGCCGGAGACTTCGTGGGTCCAGGTGATCTTGCGGTAGGTGAAGTGCACGTCTTCCAGGTGGGTGAAGTGGGCGTTGCCCGGGTCCTGGCAGTTGTGCATGTAGTCCTTGATGTCGACGATGATCGCGTCTTCCAGGACGGTGGTGTAGTAGTGCTCCTGGGTGCCGGCGGCGGAGGTGCGGTACCACTGGATCTCGACCTTGGTCAGGCGCTCGCCGGAGGTCAGGGCGGCCAGCAGCAGCGGCGAGGCCTTGTCGAAGACCTTGGTGATGACCACCGGCTTGTGCACGCGCTGGCCGGTCGGCTGGCCGGACTGCGGATCGCGCGGGATGATCACTTCGTGGTTGAAGCCCTGGACCATCACCTGGTCCTCGTGGCCTTCCTGGTAGGTGTTGCCGACCGAATCCTCGGTGAAGGCGCCGGCGGTGATCAGGCCCTGCTTGGTGCCGGTGATGGACATATAGGCGGGGGTTGCCATGGATGCTCTCCTTGCGTGAGTAGGAAATCCCGCGGGTTGGACCACCCCTCGGGCAACTTCACCTAACAATTCTCATGCCAGTGTTTTAACTATCCTTATAAATCAAACGCATCCGACGGATAATTGTTATCCATGTCTCGTTTTGAATGAAAAATAACAAGTGAATTGAGCAAGAAGTTGCGCAGTGCTGTGCAACTTTTTGCGCAGTAGTGTCCAGGCCAGTATTTTCAAGGGCTGTGGGCTGTTATTGGGGGTGTTTCTTGGTTTTCATTGTGCAACTTCTTGCACAATCGCTATTACGCTCTAAATCAGCTGTTGGTCCGCTTGGAAGGCCTATGTTTCGAGGCTCTCCAGAGGAATCCACTGTTGTCTGCCTTATTTTTTATAAATTGTTAACTACCTGTTTTGGTAGGGTTTTCCAAATGGCCATCAATGTCGTTATGATGGCTATAGCCAAGCCGTAAAGGGCATGGACGCAGACGCCCGACGTTTGGCTGAAAATCTTTCATTGATTCGTATCAATGAATAGGAAAATTCCCAAAGAGGGAATGTCCTGTTGCTTGCCAGTTTTTATGTTGTTTTCATGGAAAAGGCAAAGAGCTCTTCAGACTATTGGGATTTTCGTTCGGTTTTTATGCCAACTAGTTGAATTGTTAAGATATTCATTGGCGCACATGGTGTGCATTGAAGGGTTAGGATGACCTATTCGAGCAAGCTCTCCTCGCATTATCTGGAACTCGCGGAACAGCCGATTTCAAAGGATGTCTTTGCGGGTGAGGATGTGCGTTTTTCCAGCGAATACGAGGCGCTGGAAAATGAGCTGGGCAAGGCGCTCTCGCTCCATGAGAACGGCCAGACCGACTGGTTGAAAATCCTGGAAAACAGCGAAGCGCTGCTTCGTGCCCAATCCAAGGACCTGCGTGTTGCAGCCTGGTTGACCTGGGCCCTCTACCAACGGGAATCCTTTCCCGGTTTGCTGGCCGGACTGGGATTGCTGGAACGTCTGTGCAGCCGGCATTGGGTCGAGATCCATCCGCTCAAGGCGCGCACTCGCGCCGCGGCCATTGCCTGGCTGGTGCCCCGGCTGGAGCAGGCGCTGAACGAGAACGTACCGATCAAGGAGCAACTCCCCCTGTTCCGGCGTCTCGCCGAGCACCTGGAAAAACTCGATACCGCGCTGGCCACGCAACTGGGCGACGACGCGCCCTTGTTGCTGCCGATCAGCCGACGCCTTTCGGGCATGCTCCAGCGCGCCGCCGACAACCAGCCCGAACCTGGCGTGGTCGGCGCCGTGGTGGCCCAGGTCAAGCAGGCGGCCAGCCAGTTGCTGGCGCCGGGTGCGCCCATCGACAACGAGCGCGACGCCCACAAGGCCATGCGCGCCCAGCAGGAGGCCGCACGCCCCCTGTGCGCCTGGTGGCTGAAGCAGAAAGCCACCGATCTGCGCGCGCTGCGCCTCAACCGGACGATGCTCTGGCTGCCCATCGAGTCCATGCCCGAGCGCAATGCCGAACAGGTCACCGCGCTAAGGGGAGTGCCGGCGGACAAGCTGAAAAGCTACCAGGAGCGTTTCGCCCAGGGCCTGTACGCCGATCTCCTGGTGGAGCTGGAGGCGAGCCTGGCACGGGCGCCGTTCTGGTTCGACGGCCAGCGCCTGGTCTGGGAGTGCCTGCAAGGGCTCAACGCCGAGCAGGCGATGCGGGAAGTCGAAATGCATTTCGCCTTGCTCCTGCAGCGTCTGCCGGGGCTGGTGGAGCTGCGTTTCCACGACGGCAGCGCATTCGCCGATGCGGCCACCCGTGGCTGGATCAGCGCCCATGTCATGCCCCATCTCCAGAACGACAGTGCGCCGCGCAAGGTCGAGACCGTGGCCCTGCAGGCCGAATGGGACGTCGCCCTGGACGAGGTCCAGCCGGTGTTGCGCAAGGACGGCCTGAAGGCGGCGGTACAGGTGTTGAAGCAGGGCATGAAGCGCGCCCACGGCGGGCGCGCCCGGTTCTTCTGGCAACTGAGCCTCGCGCGACTGTGCTTCCTGGCGAAGAAGTACGAGCTGGCCAAGACCCAGCTGGAGAGCCTCGACCATCAGTTGCACGAATCGGGATTGCACGCCTGGGAGCCCGATCTGGCGCTGGATGTACTGCACCTGCTGCATAGCTGCTGCGAGCTGTTGCCGCAGAACCACGCCGTGCGAGAACGCAAGGAAGACATTTATCGCAGGCTGTGCCACCTCGATCTCGAGGTGGTGCTCGAATAGGGCTTCGCGCCCTCAATTCTCAAGGAGAAAAAGCCATGGCCAAAGAAGGCTCGGTAGCCCCAAAGGAACGCATCAACGTCACTTTCAAGCCCGCCACCGGCGGTGCCCAGGAAGAAATCGAACTGCCGTTGAAGCTACTGGCGATCGGCGATTACACCCAGCGCGGGGATGAGCGCAAGGTGGAGGACCGCAAGCCGATCGGCATCGACAAGATGACCTTCGACGAGGTCCTGGCCAAGCAGGAGCTAGGGCTGACGCTGAGCGTACCCAATCGTCTCCAGGAGGAGGGCGGCAGCGACGAGCTGGCGGTGGGGCTGCAGATCAACTCGATGAAGGACTTCAACCCGGCCAGCATCGTCGAGCAGGTGCCCGAGCTGAAGAAGCTGATGGAGTTGCGCGATGCGCTGGTGGCCCTCAAGGGCCCGCTGGGCAACGCCCCGGCGTTCCGCAAGGCCATCGAAAGCGTACTCGCCGACGACGAGTCCCGTAGCCGTGTGCTGGGCGAGCTGGGGCTGAGCGCCGCCCCCTCCCAGGACGCCTGAGCCACCCCTAGCCAAGGAAGCAGATACATGAGCACCAGTGCCGCACAGCAAGGCCGGAACCAGAACGGCGAATACAACATTCTCGACAGCATCATCGCCGAGACCCGCCTGAGCCCGGACGACGAGGCCTACGACATCGCCAAGCGCGGCGTCTCCGCCTTCATCGAGGAATTGCTCAAGCCGCAGAACGACGGCGAGCCGGTGAAGAAGGCGATGGTCGACCGGATGATCGCCGAGATCGATGCCAAGCTCAGCACGCAGATGGACGAGATCCTCCATCATCCCGATTTCCAGGCGCTGGAGTCGGCCTGGCGCGGCCTGCAACTGCTGGTCGACCGCACCAACTTCCGCGAGAACATCAAGATCGAGATTCTCAGCGTTTCCAAGCAGGACCTGCTGGACGATTTCGAGGACTCGCCCGAGGTGATGCAGTCCGGCCTGTACAAGCACATCTACACCGCCGAATACGGCCAGTTCGGTGGCCAGCCGGTCGGCGCCATCATCGCCAACTACTACATGTCGCCCAGTTCGCCCGACGTCAAGCTGATGCAATACGTCTCCAGCGTGGCCTGCATGGCCCATGCGCCGTTCGTGGCGGCCGCCGGTCCGAAGTTCTTCGGCCTGGAAAGCTTCACCGGCCTGCCGGACCTGAAGGACCTGAAGGATCATTTCGAAGGCCCGCAGTTCGCCAAGTGGCAGAGCTTCCGCCAGTCCGAGGATTCCCGCTACGTGGCGCTGACCGTACCGCGCTTCCTGCTGCGCACGCCCTACGATCCGGAAGAGAATCCGGTCAAGTCGTTCGCCTACAAGGAGACCGTGGCCAACAGCCACGAGCATTACCTGTGGGGCAACACCGCCTATGCCTTCGGCACCAAGCTGACCGACAGCTTCGCCAAGTATCGCTGGTGCCCGAACATCATCGGGCCGCAGAGCGGCGGTGCGGTGGAGGACCTGCCTTTGCACCACTTCGAGAGCATGGGCGAGATCGAGACCAAGATCCCCACCGAGGTGCTGGTGTCCGATCGCCGCGAGTACGAACTGGCCGAGGAAGGCTTCATTTCCCTGACCATGCGCAAGGGCAGCGACAACGCCGCGTTCTTCTCCGCCAGCTCGGTGCAGAAGCCGAAGTTCTTCGGCATCAGCGCCGAAGGCAAGGCCGCGGAGCTGAACTACAAGCTCGGCACCCAGTTGCCGTACATGATGATCGTCAACCGCCTGGCCCATTACCTGAAGGTCCTGCAACGCGAACAGCTGGGGTCGTGGAAGGAGCGTACCGACCTCGAGCTGGAGCTGAACAAGTGGATCCGCCAGTACGTCGCCGACCAGGAAAACCCCAGCGCCGAAGTGCGCGGCCGTCGCCCGCTGCGCGCTGCACAGATCATCGTCAGTGACGTCGAGGGCGAGCCGGGCTGGTACCGCGTCAGCCTGAACGTGCGCCCGCACTTCAAGTACATGGGGGCGGACTTCACCCTGTCGCTGGTCGGCAAGCTGGACAAAGAGTAAGCGGAGCTTTCCATGACCGGATACGGCAGCCTGTTCGAGCGCCTGAACGGCGACGCGGATAAGCGCGTCGGCTGGAGCCGCGAGGTTTCCGCCATGGCGTCGGTGGCTGCCCATCTGGGCAAGATGCTCAGCACCCGGGCGGGCAGCGTGCAGACGCTGTCCGACTACGGGTTGCCCGATCTCAACGACATGCGCCTGAGCCTGCACGACTCCCTGAGCCAGGCCCGCTCGGCCATCGAAGGTTTCATCGAGGCTTACGAACCGCGCTTGAGCAACGTGCGTGTCGTTTCCCTGCCGCGCGACAACGACCAGCTCCGCCTGGCCTTCAGCATCGAAGGGTTGCTGGAGGTGGAAGGTTTCAAGCGCCAGGTGAGTTTCTCCGCATGCCTGGATGGCAGCGGCCAAGTGACGGTCAGCTAAGGAGGTTTCGATGTCCGGCAAACCCGCAGCCCGCGTTTCCGATCCAACCGCTTGTCCGCTCCCCGGGCACGGCAGCAATCCCATCGTCGTCGGTTCCGCCGACGTGTTCTTCGACGGCCTCGCGGCGGCCCGCCAGGGTGACGCCTCGGCCTGGCGCGCTTCGATGCCTGGTTCGTCCATGAGGTCTTCTGAGATGGGCGCGAATCGGGTCGATTACGGAAAGACAACGGACACCGTGGGTTTCCGATCTTCAGGCCAGAAATGTCATTGCGGTTTTGGCGGCAGCGGTCAGACGACTGCCATCAGTGAAACGATATCCAGCAGGTAGGCCGTGTCCTTCAATCATTACTACCAGAGCGAACTCACCGCACTGCGCCAGCTGGGGCGCCGTTTCGCCGAGCGTAGCCCGGCCCTGGCCCCGTTTCTCGGGCAGGTCGGACGCGATCCGGATGTCGAGCGCCTGCTCGAGGGCTTTGCCTTCCTGACCGGGCGGTTGCGGCAGAAGCTGGACGACGAGTTGCCGGAACTCAGCCACTCGATGATGCACCTGCTGTGGCCGAACTATATGCGCCCGCTGCCGGCTTTCAGCATTCTCCAGTTCGACCCCCTGACCCGCCCGGGCGGGGCGCTGCGCGTGGAGCGCGATACGCCGGTCGAGAGCCGGCCGGTGGGCGAGGTCGCCTGTCGCTTCCGTACCTGCTACGCCACCGAGGTCCTGCCGCTGGTGCTGGAGGCGCTCAACTATTCGGTGACCGGCGAAGGCGCGCTGCTCGGCCTGCGCCTGGCGATGAACTGCGACGGGCACCTCGGCGAGCTGGGCCTGAGTCGGCTGCGCCTGCACCTGGCCGGCGAGCGCTACATCAGCCAGATGCTCTACCTGTGCCTGCTGCGCAACCTGGAGAGCATCCAGCTGATTCCGCTGGACGCCCATGGGCGGCCGCTGGATGGCGTGGCCGGCAAGCCGATGTCGTTCCGCCTGACGGGCGAGCGGGTGCAGCCGGTGGGTTTCGCCGAAGACGAGGCGTTGATTCCCTATCCGCTGAATACCTTCCGTGGCTATCGCTACCTGCAGGAGTACTTCGCGTTCCAGGACAAGTTCCTGTTCGTCGACGTGGATGGCCTGGACCTGCTCGGCGCGCTGCCCGAGGAAACCCTCAAGCAGGTCCGCGGCCTCGAGTTGCGCTTCGATATCCGCAAGAGCGGCATCCAGCGCCTGCACCCGACGCTGGAGAACGTCAAGCTGTACTGTACGCCGGTGGCCAACCTGTTCCGCCACGATGCGCTGCCGATCCGCCTCGACGGCAAGCAGGACGAGTACCTGCTGATGCCGGCCGAATACAGCCTGGAGGACTGCGGGGTGTTCTCGGTAGAAGGCGTCACTGGCTGGCGGCCGGGCGGGCTCGGCTACCAGGCTTACGTACCGTTCGAGTCCTTCGAGCACGATCCCAGCTTCGACGTTCCCGAAGCACGGCCCCACTACAGCGTCCGGCAACGGACCTCGTTGCTGCACGATGGCCTGGACACCTACCTGAGCTTCGGCATCCGCCATCCCGAGCAGATCGAGACGCTGTCGGTGGAACTGACCTGCACCAACCAGAACCTGCCCCAACGGCTGCGCCTGGGCGATATCTGCGTCGCCTGCGAAGGCACGCCGGAGTTCCTCGGTTTCCGCAATATCACCCCGGCGACGCCGAGCTACGCGCCGCCGCTGAACCGCGATTTCCTCTGGAAACTGATCAGCAACATGTCGCTCAACTACCTGTCGCTGGCCAACGTCGACGCGCTCAAGGTGATCCTCGAAACCTACGACCTGCCGCGCTACTACGACCAGCATGCGGCGAAGGTCAGCAAGCGCCTGCTGGGCGGGCTCAAGGCGGTCCGCCACGAGCATGTCGACCGCCTGCATCGGGGCCTGCCGCTGCGCGGCTTGCGTACCGAGCTGACGATCGATCCGGAAGGCTACATCGGCGAGGGCGACCTGTTCGTGTTCGCTTCGGTTCTGAACGAATTTTTCGCGCTTTACGCCAGCATCAACTCCTACCACGAGTTGCGGGTGAGGAGCACACAGGGAGACGTGTACCAATGGAAACCGCGCATGGGTTTGCAGCCCCTGCTGTAAGCGCGCTGGCCCGGGGCATTCGCGAGTACTCGCTGTTCCAGGCGGTCCTGCTGGTCATGGATCGCCTGCGCGAGGAATATCCCGGCCTGGGAGACGAGGCGCTCTACGATCAGTTGGAATTCCAGGCCAATCCTAGCCTCGGCTTCCCGGGCAGCGATGTCGATCGGGTGGAGTTCTTCGAAGAGCGCGGCATGCTGCGGGCGCGGCTGCGTTTCAACCTGATCGGCTTGTTCGGTGCCAGTTCGCCGTTGCCGGCGTTCTACAGCGAGCAGGCTCTGGGCGACAGCGAGGAGGGCAATCCTACGCGGAACTTCCTCGATCTCTTCCATCACCGCCTGCATCGGCTGCTGTTGCCGATCTGGCGCAAGTACCGTTACCGGGTGAGCTTCCAGAGCGGTGCGAGCGATGCGTTCTCCGCTCAGTTGTTCGCCCTCGTCGGATTGGGCGGGGAAGAGATCCGCAAAGCCAGGGAACTGAACTGGAAACGCCTGCTGCCCTACCTGGGCCTGCTCAGCCTGCGGGCGCACTCGGCGGCCTTGATCGAGTCGGTGCTGCGCTACTACTTCAAGCATGCCGAACTGGTCGCCGAGCAGTGTATCGAACGGCGCGTCGCGATCCTCGAAGAGCAGCGCAACCGACTCGGCCTGTTCAACAGCCAGCTTGGCGAAGACGCGGTGCTGGGCGAACGGGTCCGCGACCGCAGCGGCAAGTTCCGCATTCATATCCGCCAGCTCGACTGGCAGCGCTTCCACGAGTTCCTGCCGATCGGTCCCGGCTACCAGCCGCTTTGCGCGCTGGTCCGCTTCACCCTGCGCGACCCGCTCGACTACGACATCCGGCTGGTCTTGCGCCACGAGGAAATCCGCGAGTTCCGCATCGGCGCGCAGAACGCCTGCCGCCTTGGCTGGACCAGTTGGCTGGGCCGGGAGCGCGCCGATGGCGTGGTGACGCTGGGCAGCAAGATTCATTAAGGATGGATGAGCATGATCAACGTAGACCTGCAACAACTGATTCAGGCGCTGGATGCCGACACCCGGCGCGACCTCGAAGGCTCGGCCGAGCGCTGCGTAGCCCGTGGCGGCAACAAGGTACTGGTGGAGGACCTGTTGCTGGGCCTGCTGGAGCGTCCCCAGGGACTGCTGGCGCGCGCCCTGCAGGATGCCGCGGTGGACGCCGGCGAACTCAACGCCGCGTTGCAAGCGCGGGGCGAGCACAGCGCCTCGCGCAATCCGGTGTTCGCGCCCGAGCTGGTGCAGTGGCTGCAGGATGCGCTGTTGCTGGCCAACCTCGAACTGGGCCGTAGCCAGATCGACCAGGCGGCATTGATCCTGGCCCTGCTACGCAACCCGTTGCGCTATGCCGGCAGCCGCTACCAGCCGCTGCTGGCGCGGCTCGACATCGAGCGGTTGAAGGATTTCGCGCTCTCGCAGCCGCTGGAGGGCGCGCCCAGCGGCAAGCCGGGCGGCGGCGAGTCCCTGTTGCAGCGTTTCACCCACAACCTTACCCAGCAGGCGCGCGACGGCAAGCTCGATCCGGTGCTCTGTCGCGACGGGGCTATTCGCCAGATGGTCGACATCCTGGCCCGTCGGCGGAAAAACAACCCCATCGTGGTCGGCGAGGCTGGCGTCGGCAAGACCGCCATCGTCGAAGGCCTGGCCTCGCGGATCGCCGCAGGGGAAGTGCCGCCGGCGCTGAGGGACGTCGAGCTGTTGTCCCTCGACATGGGCCTGTTGCAGGCCGGTGCCAGCGTGAAGGGCGAGTTCGAGCGGCGCCTTAAAGGCGTCATCGACGAAGTGAAGGCAGCGCCCAGGCCGACCATCCTGTTCATCGACGAGGCCCATACGCTGATCGGCGCGGGCGGTCAGGCCGGCGGCTCGGATGCCGCCAACCTGCTCAAGCCGGCCCTGGCACGTGGCGAGTTGCGCACCATCGCGGCGACGACCTGGGCCGAATACAAGAAGTATTTCGAGAAGGACCCGGCGCTGGCCCGGCGCTTCCAGCCCGTGCAGTTGCATGAGCCGAGCGTTGCCGAGGCGGTGACGATCCTGCGTGGCCTGGCCCGGGTTTACGAGGAAAGCCACGGTATCTACCTGCGCGACGACGCGGTGGTGGCCGCCGCCGAACTGTCCGCCCGCTACCTGGCGGGTCGCCAGTTGCCGGACAAGGCCGTCGACGTCCTCGACACCGCCTGTGCGCGGGTGCGCATCAGCCTGGCGGCGGCGCCGGAGAGCCTCGAGCGCCTGCGCGGCGAGCTGGCCGAAGGCGAGCGCCAGCGCCAGGCCCTGCGCCGCGATGCCGAGGCAGGCCTGCCGATCGACCACGATGCCCTGCAGGCGCTGGAGGAGCGCCTGGCCCAGGCGGAAAGCGAGCGGCACGTACAGGAGGACCAGTGGAGCCGCCAGCGCGAACTCGCCGAGCGCCTGCTCGCCCTGCGCCAGCAATTGGCCAGGGCCCGCGAGGCGAACCGGGAAGAGCAGGGCAGCGAGGCGGACGCGGAGGCTTTCCCGGCCGACGAGCATGGCGGTGTCGAAGCCTTGGAAAAGGCCCTTCACGAAACCCGCCAGGCACTCGCCGATGCCCAGGCCCAGGGGCGGCTGGTCAGCTTCGAGGTCTGCCCGCGCCTGGTTGCCGAGGTGATCGGCGCCTGGACCGGCGTACCGGTGGAACAACTGGCGCGGGAACACAACGCCAAGGTGATGGGGTTCGCTGACGACCTGCGGGCGCGGATCCGTGGCCAGGAACAGGCGGTCAGCGCCCTGGACCGCGCGATGCGCGCCACCGCGGCCGGGCTGAACAAGCCCGATGCGCCGGTCGGCGTGTTCCTGCTGGTGGGCCCGAGCGGGGTGGGCAAGACCGAGACCGCGCTGGCGCTGGCCGACCTGCTGTATGGCGGCGAGCGTTTCATCACCACTATCAACATGTCCGAGTTCCAGGAGAAGCACACCGTCTCGCGCCTGATCGGCGCGCCGCCCGGCTATGTCGGCTATGGCGAGGGTGGCATGCTCACCGAGGCAGTACGCCAGAAGCCCTATTCGGTGATATTGCTGGACGAGGTGGAGAAGGCCGATCCGGACGTGCTCAACCTGTTCTACCAGATCTTCGACAAGGGCGTGGCCAACGATGGCGAAGGGCGCGAGATCGATTTCCGCAATACCTTGATCCTGATGACCTCCAACCTCGCCAGCGAGCACATCGCCGCGCTTTGCCAGGACGGCGCGCGACCTTCCGCCGAACTCCTGGAGGAAACCATCCGGCCGGCGCTCAGCCGGCATTTCAAGCCGGCGCTGCTGGCGCGCATGCGCGTGGTGCCTTACTACCCGGTGGGCGGCCCGGTACTGCGCGAGCTGATCGAGATCAAGCTGGAACGCCTCGGCGAGCGTCTGGCCCGCCGTCAGCTGGCTTTCGACTACAGCCAGGCGCTGGTGGATCACCTGGCCGAGCGTTGCACCCAGAGCGACAGCGGCGCACGGTTGATCGACCACCTGCTGGACACGCACCTGCTGCCGCTGGTGGCCGACCGTTTGCTGGAAGCGATGGCGCGCGACGAGCGTCTCGAGCGGGTCCATGCGACGCTGGGCGAGCACGGCCGCGTGCTCTGCGAGTTCGCCTGAGGTGGGTGCGATGTTCAGCCGCGTACCGCAACCCCTGGCCTTCGCCGAAGCCCTGCTCGCTCAGTTCGGCGCGCTGTCGCGGGAAACTGACATCGCGGCCCTGCTGGGCGGTTTCGCACGCGCAGTCGGCGAACTCAGCGGCTGCGAGCTGAGCCAGCTGTATCTGCTCGACCAGACCCATACCGCGCTCACCCTCAACGCCGAATGCCGGGACGGCCTGTTGCAGGCGCTGGAGCCGTCGAGCCTGCCGGCGGACTACACCGGCGAGCAGTTGCTGCAGTTCGCCCTGTGCCAGAACCGCGTGGTCAGTCTCGTCGACCTGCCGTCGCGGCTGCACGAGACCGGCTTCCTGCCGGCAGGGGAGCAGCCCTGGCTGTCCCTGCTCTGCGTTCCGCTGGTGAGCCCGGAGAAAACGGTCGAGGGCATGGTGGTCTGCGCCACCCGGCGCCCACTGGACCTGCAGGGATTCGCCCATCCACTGGGCCAGTTGGGCTCGTTCGTGCTGGCCCAGCTGCATCTGCTGCAACGCCTCTCGCAACCCTCCGGCGAGCCGCAGGGACCGTCCAGCGCGCCGGTGGTCAGCGGCTACGGGCTGATCGGCAGGAGCGCGGCGATGCGTGAGACCTGCCGCCTGATCAGCAAGGTCCTGCACAACCCCTATACCGTGTTGCTGCAGGGCGAGACCGGTACCGGCAAGGAGGTGGTCGCACGGGCGATCCACGAGTACGGCCCGCGGCGAGCACAGGCGTTCGTGGTGCAGAACTGCGCGGCGTTTCCGGAAAACCTGCTGGAAAGCGAGCTGTTCGGCTACCGCAAGGGCGCCTTTACCGGTGCCGAGCGCGATCGTCCCGGGTTGTTCGATGCCGCGGATGGCGGAACCCTGCTGCTCGACGAAATCGGCGACATGCCCCTGTCGCTCCAGGCCAAGCTGTTGCGCGTGTTGCAGGAAGGCGAGATTCGCCCGCTCGGCGGCAACGACACGCACAAGGTCGATGTACGCATCATCGCCGCTACCCACCGTGACCTCGCCCTGCTGGTACGCGATGGCAAGTTCCGCGAAGACCTCTACTACCGGCTGGCGCAGTTTCCCATCGAGTTGCCGCCGTTGCGCCAGCGCGAGGGCGACGCCCTCGAACTGGCCCGGCATTTCGCCGAACGCGCCTGCGTGTTCCTGCGCCGCGCGCCGCTGGGCTGGTCCGCGGAAGCGCTGGAACTGCTCGACGGCTATGGCTTTCCCGGCAACGTTCGGGAGCTGAAGGGACTGGTGGAATGCGCGGTACTGCTCTGCGAAGGCGAGGTGCTGCTGGCCGAACACTTTTCCCTGCGCGCGCCCCCGGAAGCGGAGGCGCCGCTCAAGCTGCGCGAGCACCTGGAGCAGATCGAACGGGACCTGCTGCTCGCCTGCCTGCGCAGGAACGCTGGCAACCAGACCCTCGCCGCGCGCGAACTGGGTCTGCCGCGACGAACCCTGATCTATCGCATGGGACGCCTGAACATTCATTTCGGCGATCCCCGGACCTGAAACCCATGATCGAGATTTCCTTCCAACCAGCCCAGTCGGGCGCGCGCCTGGAGCGCGGCGTCCGCGGCCCTTCCATGGAGACTCCCTGATGCCTGTTCGTCACTGGCCCGCCGTGCTTCTGGCCCTGGCCGTCCTCTGCGGCCTCGCCGGTTGCAGCGGCAACTACAAATTCAACGACGGCGACTATCGCCCGCTTGGCGATCCGCAGGCGGTCAATCGCGGCAAGTGACCGCAAGGAGCGATCTCATGGAACTGGTATTGGAAATGCTCAGCGCCAAGCAATTCGTACCGACGGAGCTATGCAGCAAGACCTTCGGCAGGAACGGCGGCCTCATCGGCCGCGGCGGTGAGTGCGATTGGGCGATTCCTGATCACAAGCGGCACCTGTCCAAGCAGCATGCGCGGGTCAGCTATCGCAACGGCGCGTTCTACCTGACCGACACCAGCAGCAACGGCATCCGCGCCGGCAACGGCAGCCGCCTGCCGCATGGCGAGCCGCAGCGCATCGAGCAGGACAGCGTCTTCCTGCTCGGCGACTTCGAGATCCGCGCGCGGTTGCTGCGCGAGCCCGACGAGCTCGCCATGGACGTCGGGCGGCCGCAGCCGGCGGGCAGCATCATTCCGGACGATGCCTTCCTGGCCCTCGATCCGTTGCAGGCGCTCGACCAGGACGGTGCAGATGCCTACGAACTCGACGACCTGAGCGCGATTGCCCAGCCCAGCCAGGAGGCCGGGGCGCGTGCGGACTACGCGCGGATCGACATGGAAAGCCTGGTCGTACCGGAGCTGGTGCCCGCCCCGGCGGCTCCGCAGGAACCCGTGGAAAGTCCGCGTCCGGGTCACGACGAAGCCTTCTGGCAGCGTTTCGGCCAGGCCCTGGGAATGGACCTCGAAGGCCTCGACGGCGCTGCGCGCGAAGCGCTGGCGATCAACGCCGCCGGTTTGCTGCGGCAGTGCATCGGCGGCTTGCAGCAGAGCCTGCGGACCCGCAGCGAACTGAAGAACGAACTGCGCCTGTCGCTGAGCACGTTGCGCGATACCGGCAAGAATCCCTTGCGCTTCAGCGCCGATGCCGGCGAGGCGCTGGGTCATCTGCTACGGGATGGCAAGCCTGGCCAGTTGAGTGGCGAACAGGCCGTCGCACGCAGTTTCCGCGACCTCCAGGCGCACCAGGTGGCGCTGCTCGGCGCCAGCCGGGCGGCGGTGCGCGCGACCCTCGAGCATTTCTCGCCGCAGCAGCTGACCCTGCGTTTCGAGCGCGACGGCCGCCGGCCGTTGCTGGCCACCGCGGGCAGCCGTTGGCGTGCCTACGGTCGCTACCACCAGTCGCTATGCCAGGACGACGATTGGAGCGAGCGCCTGTTGGCGCGTGATTTCGCCCAGGCCTACGAAGAGCAGGTTCGCCTGATTTCCACCCTCTACACCGAGCACCAAGGATGATCGCCATGTCTCGTCGCCCGATCCCGCCAGCCAGGGCGCTGGCCATGCTCGCCGTCCTGGCGCTGCTGGCCGGCTGTTCCACGCTGTCGCCGTATTCCAGACTGACCAAGCTCGACCTCGCCCTGAGCGCCGGCGAGCGGGTCAATCCCGACCTCAATGGCCGGCCGTCGCCGGTGGTAGTGCGGCTGTTCGAGCTGAAGCACCCGGTGGCGTTCGAGAACGCCGACTTCTTCAGCCTCTACGAACGTCCCAAGGAGACCCTGGACCCCGACCTGGTGACCAGCGAGGAGCTGGAGCTGCGGCCCGGCGAGCGGGTCGAACTCAAGCTCAGCGTGGAGGAGGGGAGCCGCTACGTGGGCGTGCTCGCCGCCTACCGCGATCTCGGCGAGGCAAGCTGGCGCTACGTGGTGCCGGTCACGGCGAAAGAGCTGACCCGGGTAGAGCTGAAGCTGGGCCGGAAGGGCATCCTGAATGCCGGCGAACTGCTCGGCAAGGCGGGTGACGCGCGATGAACGTGCACAAGATCGTCTGGCAGGAAGGCATGCTGCTGCGCCCGCAGCACCTGCAACACAACGACCGCTACTACGACAACCAGATGAAGGCCCGGACCCAGTTGCTGGGCAGCTACAACTGGGGCTTCCTCGCCCTGGAGCTGGACCGCCAGTTCCTCAACATGGGCAAGCTGGTGATCAGCCAGGCCTCCGGCGTACTGCCCGACGGCAGCCTGTTCGAACTCGGCGGCAACACCGAGCCGCTCGCCCTCGACGTGCCGCCCAATACCTCGAACGTGCCGATCTACCTGGCCCTGCCGCTGGTCACCGGTAACCACATCGAGGCGCGCCGGCCGGAGCAGGCCGAGGTCCTGGCGCGCTATACCGCCTACGATCTGGAGGTGGCGGACTCCAACGCCGGCGAGGATTCCATGGTGCAGGTCAGCTGCGCGCGGCCGGATTTTCGCCTGCTGCTCGGCGAGCAGCAGAGCGACCAGGCCTACGTCAAACTGAAGGTGGCGGTGGTGCTGGATACCACGCCGGACGGGGTGATCAGCCTCGACCCCGACTTCGTGCCGAGCTACCTCCACGCCCACGCATCCGCCTACCTGCTGTCCTGCCTGAAGGAGGTGATTAGCATGCTCGGCCATCGCGGCGACACCATCGCCGAGCGTATCCGGTCCAATGGCAAGGTCGGCGGCGCGGAGGTCGGCGATTTCATGATGCTGCAACTGATCAATCGCACCGAGTTGCTGCTGCGCCACTACCTGGGATTGGAGCAGGTGCATCCGGAGCAGTTGTACCGGGTGCTGCTGACCATGCTCGGCGACCTCGCCACCTTCGGCAGCGAGAGCAAGCGTCCGCGCCTGGACAGCCGTTACCAGCACAGCGACCAGGGCGCCAGCTTCCGCAGGCTGATGGAGGCGATTCGCCAGGTCCTGTCGATGGTGCTCGAGCAGCATGCCATCGAACTGCCTCTCCAGGCCCGCCAGTACGGCATCCTGGTCTCGCCCCTGCACGACCACAAGCTGCTCGGCAGCGCCTCGTTCGTGCTCGCCGCCAGTGCCAATTGCGAGTCGGAGGAACTGCGCCAGCGCCTGCCCGCGCATCTCAAGGTGGGTGCGGTCGAGCACATTCGCCAGTTGGTCAACCTGCACCTGCCGGGGATCCGGGTCAAGCCGCTGCCGGTGGCGCCGCGGCAGATCCCGTTCCACTCCAACAAGACCTATTTCATTCTCGAACCCAACGCCGAGGATATGACCCAGCTGGAGCGCTCCGGCGGTTTCGCGTTCCACGTATCCGGCGAGTTCTCCGAGCTTGAACTGAAATTCTGGGCCATCAGGAACTGAACATGATCAAGGAAAGGGAATACCACGAGGACGAGAAGACCGTCCTCCTCGATCACCAGGGACAGGTACCGGCCCAGGGGCCGCTGACCGATTTCGCCGAACCGCCGCGCTTCGAGCAGCTCGAGGAGCGGATGATCTACGCGGCGCGCCTGCGTCCGGGCGAGGCCTTCAACGTCAGCCTGAACCCGCTGGTGGCGGCGGCTTCCGAACTGCTTTCGGAAGTGGTCCGGCTCAAGCACAGCACCGTGCTGGAGAACCTTGCGGCGCTCAAGGAGCGGTTGACCTCCGCCATGAAGCTCTTCGAATTCCGCGCCGTGCAGGATGGCGTGGAAAACAGCCAGGTCATGGCGGCGCGCTACGTGCTGTGCACGGTGGTCGACGAGGCGGTGGTGACCACCCCGTGGGGCAACGAAAGCGAATGGTCGAAGATCAGCCTGCTGAGCAGCTTCCATAACGAGACCTTCGGCGGCGAGAAGTTCTTCCAGTTGCTCGACCGGCTGTCGAAGAACCCGGTCAAGCATCTGCCGATGCTGGAGCTGATGTACCTCTGCCTGGCCCTAGGCTTCGAGGGCAAGTACCGGGTGATGGCTCGCGGCGTGCTCGACCTGGACGGTATTTCCGATGCGCTCTACCGGCAGATCCGCCAGTTGCGCGGCGACGTGCCGCGCGAACTGTCGCCGCACTGGCAGGGGCTCAGCGACCAGCGTCGCGGCCTGGTGCGGATCGTGCCCTGGTGGATGGTGGCGCTGTTCACCCTGGTCTGCCTGGTGGTGATGTATTCGGGATTCGCCTGGGTTCTCGGCGAGCAACGCGACACGGTGCTGCAGCCTTACCAGTCGCTCGATGCGGCGGCAGGACAGCCCGGTTCGTAAACACAGGGACGCGAAATGAAAAACTTCTTCAAGAAAGTCGGCGCCTTCCTGCGCAAGACGTGGGTCTGGACGCTGTTGCTGGTACTCCTGGCGGCATTGCTGGTGTGGTTCGTCGGGCCGCTGCTGGCGGTCGCCGACTACAAGTTCTGGGAAAGCCCGACCTCGCGGTTGCTGAGCATCAGTCTGATGTTCCTGGTCTGGGGGCTGGCGATGGTCTTCGTCAGCTGGCGCGCCGGAGTGCGGCGCAAGGCCGTCGAGGACAGCGACGAGGGCCAGGAGCGCCTGCGCCGCGACGGTCTGATCGAAGACGAACAGAAGGAATTGCGCAGCCGCTTCAAGGACGCCTTGCGCACCCTGAAGACCTCCAGCCTGTACCGCGGTCGTAGCGAGCGCTGGCGCAACGAGCTGCCCTGGTACCTGCTGATCGGCCCGCAGGGAAGCGGCAAGACCAGCCTGCTGGACTTTTCCGGACTGGAGTTCCCGATCAACCGGATCGACCGCAAGCTGACCCGCGATACCGCCGGCACGCGCTACTGCGACTGGTACTTCGCCGACCACGGCGTCCTGATCGACACCGCCGGGCGCTACCTGACCCAAGCCGACGGCGAGGTCGACGGGGGCGCCTGGGCGACCCTGCTCGGCCTGTTGCGCAAGCGCCGCCGCGCACGGCCGCTGAATGGCGTGATGGTGTCGATTCCGGTGGAAACGTTGCTCAGCGACGACGAGATGGCGCTGGATACGCTGGCTCGCCAGGTGCGCGCGCGCCTGCAGGAAATCCAGCAGACCCTGCACCTCGATCTGCCGGTCTACCTGGTGCTGAGCAAGGCCGACCAGTTGCTCGGCTTCGACGAGTTCTTCGACCAGTTGAGCCGCGAGGAGAGCGACCAGGTTCTGGGCACCAGCTTCGGCAAGGAGCAGAACGGCACCGATGTGACGGTCCTGCGCCAGGCGTTCGAGGACCTTCTGCGACGCCTGAACAGCCAGGTGATCATGCGCATCCACCAGGAGCGCGATACCCTGCGTCGCGGTCGCATCCTCGACTTCCCGCACCAGCTTGGCCAGATCGGCGAGCGGTTGTGCCTGTTCGTCGAACTCGCCTTCACCGGCAATCGCTACCAGCGCGCCAGCCGCCTGCGCGGCTTCTACCTGACCAGCGCGCCGCACCTGGCCCAGCAGCTGGATGAGGACACCGCCGGCATCGGCGCCAACCTGGGGATCGCCAGCGGCCTGCTGCCGACCCTGCGCAACGGGCGCTCGCGCTTCATCCATCACCTGCTGAGCCAGGTGATCTTCCCCGAGGCCAACCTGGCAGGTCTCGATCGCCGCGAGCGCACGCGCATCCACTGGGGCCAGCGCGCCCTGTACGTCGGTTCGCTGGCGCTCCTTCTGCTATTCGGCCTGCTCTGGGCTGGCGGTTTCTCGGCCAACCACGAGCGCCTGGAGCGGGTCCGCGAGCTGGCGCAGCAATGGGCCCAGCAGCGCCAGGCGCTTGGCGAGCGCGACGACGCCATGGCGGCGCTGAAGACGCTGGATAGCAGCTATGCGGCGACCACCGTGTTTCCGCCCAAAGGGGAAGTCTCGCTGCACGAGCGCGCCGGGCTGTACCAGGGCAACGAGGTCAACCCGCCGCTGGCCGCTGCCTATCGCCGCGAGCTGGAGACGCAACTGCTGCCGCGCGTGGCGCGGATGCTCGAAGCGCAGATCCGCGGCAACATGCAGAATCGCGAACGCCTGCTCAACAGCCTGCGGGCCTACCTGATGCTGAATCTGCGCGAGCGCCGCGAGAACGGATGGCTCAAGGACTGGGTGGCTACCGAATGGTCGCAGCGCTATGCCGGCAATGGCACCGTGCAGAATGGCCTGAACACGCATTTCGCCCGTCTGCTCGAGCAACCGTTCAGCTATCCGCTGAACGACACCCTGGTGGCCCAGGCGCGCCAGGTGCTGCGCAGCGAGTCCCTGGCCAACGTGGTCTACCGGGTGCTGCGCGAACAGGCGCGAAGCCTGCCCGAGTATCGCTTCGGCCAGCACCTGGGGCCGCAGGCCGGTCTGTTCGTCGGCACCGACTACGTGATCCCGGGGTTCTACACCCAGCAGGGCTACCAGCAGTACTTCGTGGTCCAGGGCGCCAGCCTGGTCAACGACATCCTTCGCGACAACTGGGTCCTGGGCGAGGGCAGCGGGATCAGCGACATGGACCTGCGGCGCCTGATGGTCGAACTCGAGCAGCTGTATTTCCGCGACTACGCGAACTTCTGGAGCGAGGCGGTCGGACGCCTGGGCCTGCTGCCGTTCAACGATGCCGGCGAGGGCGCCGACCAGGTTTCCGGGCTGCTCGCCGCCAACTCGCCGATCCTCCAGTTGTTGCTGGAGGTCCGTGAGAACACCCGTTTCCCGGTCCTGGCGGAGAGCGCCGAGGCGCTGGCAGAGGCCAGCGACAAGGCCGCGGAAAAGGGCGGCAAGCTGGGCAAGGCGGCCGCCGCGGCGGCCGGCAAGGCCAGGGACGCGTTGGCGAAGAACCTGCCGGATACCGCGAAGAAGTCCCTGCAACGCCGCTTCGAGCCCCTGCATCGCCTGCTCGACGATAACAACGGCCCGGCGGCCGACCTCACCCCGCTGTTGCAGGCGCTCAACGAGTTGCAGTTGCAACTCGCCGGACTGGCGCGCGCCAGCCAGCCGGAGCAGGCGGCTTTCGACATGGCGAAGAGTCGCATGGGCGGCCAGCGCGATGCCCTGAGCAACCTGCGCAACGCCTCCGCGCGACTGCCGCGACCGCTTGGCGGATGGTTCAGCGTGCTGGCCGAAGACGCCTGGCGGCTGGTCCTCGGCGATGCCTACCTGTACCTCAACCAGCGCTACCAGAGCGAGCTGTACGGTTTCTACAGCAAGGCGATCAACAAGCGCTACCCGTTCAACGCGCACAGCGCCAGCGATGTCGCGGTCAGCGATTTTCGCGAGTTCTTCAAGGCGCAGGGCGTCGCCGAACGCTTCTTCGAAACCTACATGCGGCCCTTCGTCAGCGGCGACCCGGGCAGCTATCGCCTGCGCAGCGTGGACGGCTACAGCCTGCCGATGTCCAAGGTCTATCTCGACCAGATGGGCACGGCCCAGGTGATCCGCCAGAGCTTCTTCGCCGAGAACCCGGCCGAGCCACAGGTGCGCTTCCGCCTGGAGCCCTATACCCTCGATCCTGGCGTCAGCCGCGCCGAGTTCCGTTTCGACGGTCAGTCCATGGAATACCGCCACGGCCCGATCGTGCCGATGTCGTTCAAGTGGCCCAGCGACGCCGACGGCGGCCGCACCAGCCTGGTGCTGGAGAAGATGGCCGGACGACCGGTGGGAATCGAACGCAATACCGGGCCCTGGTCGCTGTTCAGGCTCTTCGACCTGATGCAGACCGAGTACCTCAGCGGGCGTGACGTGATGGTGCTCAAGGCCGACCTGGGCGGCCTGCGCGCCAACTACCTGCTGCTCGCCCAGCGCACGCCGAATCCGTTCGATCTCGCGGTCCTGCGCAGCTTCCGCATGCCGGTGCAGCTCTGATGCAACGCACCGAGCCCTGGCGCAGCGCGGCGCGCACGGATCGCGGCAAGGTCCGCGCGCGCAACGAGGATGCCTTCCTGGACTGCCCGGATCGCGGGCTCTGGGCGGTCGCCGATGGCATGGGCGGGCACCAGGCCGGCGACCTGGCCAGCCGGATGATCGTCACCAGCCTGGCGGAACTGCCGGCCCGGGCGGGATTCGACGAGCGCCTGAACGCGATGCGCCAGTGCCTGCACTGGCTCAACCGGCGCCTGGGCGAGGAACTCACCCTCAGCGCCGAACGCGGCGACAGGATCATCGGCAGTACGGTGGTGGCGCTGGTCGTGGAGGGTTCGCGGGCGGCCTGCGTGTGGGTCGGCGACAGCCGCTGCTACCTGTGGCGCGGCCAGCGGCTGTACCAGCTGTCCCGCGACCACTCGCTGTTGCAGCGACTGGTCGACGAACGGCGGATGGATATCGAACAGGCCCGCGCCTATCCCTCGGCGCGCGCGCTGACCCGTGCCGTCGGCGCCAGCGAACAACTGGTGCTGGACGTGTTGGAACTGGAGGTGCATCCCGGTGATGTCTTCCTGCTCTGCAGCGACGGGCTCTACGAAGAGCTGAGCGCCGATGCGCTGGGCCGCGCGTTGAGCCTGGCATCGCCGCAGGTGGCGGTGGAGCGGCTGTTCGACGGCGCTCTGAGCGGCGCCGCGCGGGACAACCTGACGGCCGTGGTGATCCGCCAATGAACGAACCGCTGTCGTCGCTGGAGCTGCTGCCGGAGGAGGAGGGCGGCGCGAACCTGACCTATTTCGCCTTCGCCGCCCCGACCGCCTCGGCGCCGGACCTGCCGGCGGTGTTGCCCGGTCCGCTGCCGGACGTTCTTTCCGGGCGCTACCGTCTGGAGCGGATGCTCGGCGCCGGCGGCATGGGCACGGTATACCGTGCCCGGGACCTGCTCCATGAGCAGTTCGGCGACCCGGCGCCGCTGGTAGCGTTGAAGCTGCTCAACGAATCGGTCGCCGAGTCACCCGACGCCAGCGCCTTGCTCTATAGCGAGTTCGCCCTGACCCGGCGCTTGCGCCATCCGAACGTCGTGCGTCTGTTCACCTTCGACGTCGACACCGCCTGCCAGCGCGCCTACATCGTCATGGAACTCATGCCTGGCCTGCCGCTCGATCGCCTGCTCTGCGAGCGTCCCGAAGGCCTGCCCTGGTCCGAGTTGAGCGCGATCGCCCGGCCGTTGCTGGACGCCCTGGCCTATGTCCACGAACAAGGGGTGCTGCATGGCGACCTGAAGCCGAGCAACGTGATGCTCGGCGAGGAGGGCGTGCGGCTCTTCGACTTCGGCCTCGGCCAGGCGCAGGCAGGCATCCTGGACGGCCTGCCGCAGCTCAGCCGGGGCCGCATCGACGCCTGGACCCCGGGCTACGCCGCTCCCGAACTGCTCGAGGGTGCGCCGTTGTCGCCGGCAGCCGACCTGTATGCGCTGGCCTGCGTCCTCTACGAACTGGCCGACGGTCGCCATCCGTTCCGCCGCCTGCCCTCGAACCAGGCCCGGGAGCAGGGGCTGGAGCGCCAGCTGCGCGCGCCCGGACACCTGCCTCGGCGCTGCTGGCCGGCGCTGCGTACCGCCCTGAGCCTCGACCCCGAACGGCGCTGCATCGGCGTCCGCGAATTGCAGGAAGCGCTGGGCGCGCGGCGTTCCTGGCTGGCCGGCGTTCTTGCCCGTTGAGCCGGCGGCGCTCGGTTTGCAGGACCTCTACGGCCGCTCTCCGCAAGCGCTCTGCAGGGCGATACGATTGCCTTCGCTGTCCCTGATCTCGGCGATGAACACGCCGTCGCCAAGCGGCGTCTTCGGGAAGAGGATTTCGCTGCCTTCGCCGAGGGCCCGGGCAAGGACGACATCCAGGTCCGCGACATTCAGGTAGATGATCGCCCCATGTAGCGTAGGCACGTAGACGTCGCCCTCGGCGAGTGCGCCGCTGGCACCGTCACGGCCTTCCTCGAAGGGGAAATGCGCCATTCTGCTTCCGTGCAGGGTGGCTACCTCGCCGAACGCCACTCCGAACACCGAGGCGTAGAAACGCATCGCCCTCTCCAGGTCGGACACCGGTATTTCCACGTGCGCGATCAGGTTCATTTCCTTCCTGTCCTGTCGGGACCACTGGTGACGCCGCTTTCCGGCGACGATGGCGGATGTTCAGCCGCGCGAAACCGAGCGGATCGGGCGGGCATGCCGCCGCGAGGGGGGCGAATGAATTCATGCGAAATTCATTAACATCTTGTCCCGCTTGACCGGCGTCAATACCCGTACTGCGTCACAAAAATACCCTGGCCCCAGGCCGTTCGGAAAGGCCGTTCGCTGTTCGCTTGGGGGAAGTCATCATGGCGCATCTGGTCTGGCAGGATGACCTGAATACCGGTATTCAGGTCATCGATAATCAACACAAACGCATCGTCGAGATGATCAATCACCTGCACGACGCCCAGCAAGGCAAGGAACACGCGGCGATCGCCGAGGTGATCGAGGAGCTGGTGGACTACACGCTGTCGCACTTCGCCTTCGAGGAAACCCTGATGGAGGATGCCGGCTACCAGTTTTCCCGGGCGCACAAGAAGATCCACGAGCTGTTCATCCGCCGGGTCTCCGAATACCGGGTGCGCTTCCAGGCCGGCGAGGATGTCGGCGATGAACTCAAGGGCTTGCTCTCGCGCTGGCTGTTCAACCACATCCGCAACGACGACGCCGGATATGTGGATGCGGTACGCCACAGCATGTCCGAACTGGTCAAGGACAAGAGCGAGGGCGGTTGGTTGTCGCGCTCGATGAAGCGCTTCTTCGGCTGATCGCCGGGGAAGGAAACGCAAAACCGGCCCAGTGGGGCCGGTTCTTTCGCCAGCGGACCTGGCCTCAGCGGATCAGGCTGAGGAATTCGCTGCGGGTGGCTGCGTTGTCGCGGAATTCGCCGAGCATCACCGAAGTGACCATGGACGAGTTCTGCTTCTCCACGCCGCGCATCATCATGCACATGTGCTGGGCCTGGATCACCACCGCGACGCCGAGGGCGCCGGTGACCTGCTGGACCGCCTCGGCGATCTGCCGGCTCATGTTCTCCTGGATCTGCAGGCGGCGGGCGTACATGTCGACGATCCGCGCGACCTTCGACAGGCCGAGCACCTTGCCGTTCGGAATATAGGCCACGTGGGCCTTGCCGATGAAGGGCAGCAGGTGGTGCTCGCAGAGCGAGTACAGCTCGATGTCCTTGACCAATACCATTTCGCTGTTGTCGGAGCTGAACAGGGCACCGTTGACGACTTCTTCCAGGCTCTGTTGGTAGCCGCGGCACAGGTACTTCATGGCCTTGGCGGCACGCTTGGGCGTGTCCAGCAGACCTTCGCGGTTAACGTCCTCGCCGAGCTGGGTGAGGATCGAGGAGTAGTGTTGTTCCAGGGACATGAGCGTTCCAGTCAGACGATTACCAGCGCGGAGGGTAGGACGTCGCCGGGCCGCTGGCAAGACTCGGCGCTTGCCGGCTACTCGTCGCGGCCTTCGAGCATGGTCCTGCGCAGCATCACGTAGACCGAGCCGGTGCCGCCGTGGCGTGGCAGGCAGGAGGTGAAACCGAGCACCTGCGGGTGTTGGCGCAACCAGGTATTGACGTGGCTTTTCACCAGCGGGCTGCGTCCGTCCTTGCGCGCGGCCTTGCCATGGGTCACGCGCACGCAGCGGATTTCCAGGCGGGTGGCCTCGGCAAGGAAGTCCCATAGCGTCTGCCGGGCCTTCTCCACGCTCATGCCGTGCAGGTCGAGGCTACCGTCGAAGGGCACCAGGCCCTGCTTGAGCTTGCGCAACTGGCTTTCCTGGACGCCGTCGCGGGCCCAGGACAGCTCGTCCTCGGGGCCGACGTCGATGACGAACTGGTCGGACAGGCCGTCGACGCGGATTTCGTCGTTGCGCACGCTGGCATTGAGCTGGCGCTGCTTGAGTTGCTGGCGGTCGTTGCGAGGTTTGCCGGTATCGGCTCGATCGACCGAGATGCGCTTGACGCCGCGCATCTCGCTCTTGAACAGGGAAAAGTCGTCGTCTTGCATGGGAGCCTCCGCGAAGCGGCGCAGTTTACCGGATCGGCCGCACGCCGGCAGCCCGCTCAGTCGCGCTTTTTCATCAGGTTCGGCGACAGGCTCAGGTCGCTGTTGCGGCGGCTGCGACGGCGGCTGAAACGCCAGAAGAACACGCCGAGGCAGAGCGACAGCAGGCCAAGGGCCAGCAAGACGCCGCCGGCGGCGGGTTCGATATGCAGCATGCCGACAGCCGGCTGGCGGCCGATCAAGGCCGAGGTGCCGGCCAGCGACAGCAGCACGCCCAGGCTCGCCACCAGGGCCGCGAACGCCGCCGCCAGGCGCCAGCGCCAGACTCTCGGCCGGCGCGGGCGCAGCCGGCGCGCATCGAAACTATCGGACAGCTTCATCCCGACTTCCTCGTGTGTCATCGGGGCTAGGACCGGAACCTTCCGGCCGGGTTCCCGGATTCCCGGGAGCCGTGGGCAAACCGTGCGCCGCTCGTCTTCTCGCCGCAAGCCATGGCCCTGCAGGCAGACTAGTCCTCCGCAGGGCGGGGCGGGAGGGCGGCTGGATGGGCGGTCAGAGCAGGTCCCGGGCCCGGGCGACGATCGCCGCGAAGTTGTCGCCGAGGGCGGCGATCTCGGCGCGTTGCAGGTCCGCGGCGCTCAGGACCCCGCCGTTCAGGGTGGGTATGTCGCGGGTGGCGCAGGCGCTGTCGGCGAGGGTGCAGCGGTAGCCGTAGTCCTTGGCCGCGCGCACGGTGGTGCTGACGCTGGAATGGGTCATGAAACCGCAGACGATCAGGTCGAGACGGCCGTGGTTCTGCAGCAGGTCGTGCAGCTCGGTGCCGGAGAAGGCATTGGGCAGGCGTTTCTCCACGACCTTTTCCCCGGCTTCCGGTTGCAGTTCCGGGAGGAACTGGCCGCGCGGACCCTGCGGATCGAACAGGCCACCCTGGATACCCAGGTGGCGCACATGCACGATGGGCGTACCGTTGGCGCGGGCTGCCTGCACCAGCACGCCGATTTCCGCGGCGGCAGCGTCCAGGCCTGGCAGGCTCAGGGCGCCGCTGCGGTACTCTTCCTGGGCATCGATGATCAGCAAGGTGCTCTGCCGAAGGGGGGCTGGCGGGTAGCCGCGTCCGCTGATCTGCAAAAGGGTGAGCGGATGAGGCATGTCACTACTCCTGAGAAGGCACATGCCTTTCATTCTGGCCCCTATCGGCGAGCCTGTGAACCTTTGCCGCATGCGCACTAAAGTGGTATGGACTTCCCGCGCTGGAGGCCAGCTCCGGCGCGATCGGCTAGAATGTCGCCCTTTTGTGCGTTGCGAGGAGCAATTCCGTCATGTCCGAGTCCCGTCTGCTCACCCTGCGCGACTACATCCGCTGGGCTGTCAGCCGTTTCCACGCCGCCGGCCTGTTCTTCGGTCACGGCACCGACAATGCCTGGGACGAGGCGCGCCACCTGGTTCTGGGCTCCCTGCACCTTCCCTGGGAAATTTCTGACAGCTACCTGGATTGCCGCCTGGAAGACGATGAACGCGCCGAGTTGGCGGAGATCCTCCGGCGGCGCATCGAGGAACGGATTCCGGCGGCCTACCTGCTGGGCGAAGCCTGGTTCTGCGGGATTCCCTTCAGCGTCGACGAACGCGTGCTGGTGCCGCGCTCGCCTATCGCCGAACTTATCGAACAGCGCTTCGCGCCCTGGCTGCCGGCCGAGCCGGCGCGAATCCTCGACCTCTGCACCGGTTCCGGCTGCATCGGCATCGCCTGCGCCTATGCGTTCGAGCAGGCGGAGGTGGTGCTCGCCGACCTGTCCTTCGATGCGCTGGAGGTGGCCAACGTCAATATCGAGCGCCACGACCTCGGCGAGCGGGTCTACACCGTCCAGGGCGACGGTTTCGCCGGGCTTCCCGGCCAGCGCTTCGACCTGATCGTGTCCAATCCGCCCTACGTGGATGCCGAGGATTTCGCCGACATGCCGGCGGAGTTCCATCATGAGCCTGAACTCGGCCTGGCCTGCGGCGACGACGGCCTGGACCTGGTGCGACGGATGCTCGCCGAGGCGGCCGACCACCTCAGCGAGAAAGGCCTGCTGATCGTCGAGGTGGGCAACAGCGAGGTCCATGTGCAGGCGCTGTATCCGGAAGTGGACTTCACCTGGCTGGAGTTCGAGCACGGCGGCCACGGGGTGTTCATGCTGTCCGCCGCGCAGTGCCGCGAGCACCGGGAACTGTTCCGTTCGCGCTTGGAAAAGTGATCGGAGGCGGCTGGTGCCGCCGGTTCAGTGAGTGGCGATCCAGATCAGCAGGCCGGCCTGGAACACCGCGAAGGCGGTCAGGCAGGCGATGGTGAAGCGCAAGCTGGTGTCGTCGCGGCGGTAGTGGTTGATGCGCTGTTCCAGTTGGCGGATCTCCGCATCCTGGGCCTGCAGGGTCTGCTCGGCCTGTTCCAGCATCGCCGCGGCGTCCAGCAGCGGCACGATCTGCACCTTGTCCTTGTGCCAATCGCTGTGCAGCTCGCTGACCCGGCCGGCGCTGTAGCGGGCCTTGAGCAACCGCTGGTCCTCATAGCTGACGTCGAAGCCCTGGGCGCGGATGAAATGGTCGCGGCGCAGGCGTGCGTCTTCGGTCAGGCCATCCTTCAGCGCCAGTGCGCCGCCTTCCACCTTGTAGTGGGCCCAGCGTCGTTGCGCCCAGGCGATCGCCTGGGCCAGCAGGAAACGGCCCAGCCCGCGGTTCAAGGGTTCAAGGCTGAGCCCGGCGTCCGAGCCGAAACGCACTTCCTTGTTGCGATGATCGGCCCAGACCTCCAGCAGGTTCTGCTCCTTGCGCAGCATCAGGCCTGGCACCTGGATGCTCAGGCGCAGCAGGCTCTGGTCCGCGCTATGCCGTTCGACCCTGCCGAGCTGGACGAAGCGCAGGGGGCGGGCGCCGGTCGCGCGGTCGGTGGGCAGCGGCGCCAGGCGGAGCAGGCGGAAATGCTCCGGCGCCAGTTCGGCCCAGGGGTGCGGCGGTTTCTTCTCGGCTTCTTCTGCGGCCGGTTGGGTATCGCTATCGATCATCGGACATCCTCTGGCCGGCCGCCTTCACGGGCCGGCTTTCAGAACTTGTCGGCGCGGGAAGCGATTTCTGTAGCGGCTCAGCGGCCTTTTTCCGCGTCTGCGCCGCGCAGGATGAAGCGGCTGACCGCCTCGACCAGTTGCCGGGCCAGCGGCAGGTTCGGGTCGTTGTAGGCGGAAAGCTGCTGCAGACCGGTGCTCGGGGCGATCCGCAGGATGTGGTTCATGCCGTCGATGAGCACCAGTTGCGAGTCGGGCTTGGCCCGCTGGAGCGCCTTGGCGTCGGCGACGCCGACCTGGATGTCATTGCGGCCCTGGACGATCAGGGTCGGGATGCGCAGGCGGCCGAACGCGCGGGCCGGGTCTTCGCGAAACAGCGAGATCAGGTACGGCTGCACGCTGGGTCGGAGCAGGCTGGAGAGCGCCGGCGGGATATCGCTGCGGGTCTCGCCGGCCTTCAGCGAAGCCAGCACCGAGTCGGCCTGGCGCAGTTGCGCCGGCGGCAGGCGACCGCGCAGTTGCTCGCGCAACACCCGGTCGATGGGTTGGCCGCTGCCGGCGATGGCGATCAATTCCTCGGCCGGCGTGCGAGGCGCCGCCAGGCTGGCGATCAGCGCGCCTTCGCTATGGCCGACCAGGATCAGCCGGGAGAAGCGCGGGTCGCGGGCCAGCCGCTCGCTCCAGGCGACCACGTCGTCGACATAGGCGCCGACGCTGAGGTCTTCCTCGCGCGGCGCCGCCGCCAGGCTGCGGGCGACTCCACGCTTGTCGTAGCGCACGCTGGCGATTCCGCGTTCGGCCAGGGCCTCGGCGAGACGCAGCAGGTAGCGGTTGTTGCCGCCGAAGGGGTTGTTGCCGTCGCGGTCGGTGGGACCGGAGCCGGCGACCAGCAGGACCACCGGCGGCGGCACGGCGCTGCGCGGCAGCAGCAAGGAGCCGCGCAGCACGCCGTGCCCGGTGTCCAGGTCGTAGGGGCGGTGCAGGATGCTGTTGGGAGCGGCGTGGGCCAGGCTGGCGAGCAGGCAGAACAGGGCGAGGAGGGCGCGCGGCATGGAGGTCTTCATGGGCCGATGATAGCGCTTTGATCGCGTCCTCCGGGGAAGGTTCGCAGGCCCGTCCTTGACGGGTATACTCCGCTGTCTTTCCCTCTCGTCCTCACGCGGAGCCTCGCATGTCCGGCAACACCTACGGCAAGCTCTTCACCGTCACCACCGCAGGCGAAAGCCACGGCCCGGCGCTGGTCGCCATCGTCGATGGGTGCCCCCCGGGGCTGGAACTGTCCGCCCGGGACCTGCAACGCGACCTCGACCGGCGCAAGCCCGGCACCAGCCGGCACACCACCCAGCGCCAGGAAGCCGACGAGGTGGAGATTCTTTCCGGGGTGTTCGAGGGCAAGACCACCGGCACGCCGATCGGCCTGCTGATCCGCAACACCGACCAGAAGTCCAAGGACTACTCGGCGATCAAGGACCTGTTCCGCCCGGCCCACGCCGACTACACCTACCACCACAAGTACGGCGTGCGCGACTACCGCGGCGGCGGCCGTTCTTCGGCGCGCGAGACCGCCATGCGCGTGGCCGCCGGGGCTATCGCCAAGAAATACCTGGCGGGCCTGGGCATCCAGGTGCGCGGCTACATGAGCCAGCTCGGGCCGATCGAGATTCCGTTCAGGAGCTGGGACAGCGTCGAGCAGAATGCCTTCTTCAGCCCCGACCCGGACAAGGTGCCGGAGCTGGAGGCCTACATGGACCAATTGCGTCGCGACCAGGATTCGGTCGGGGCGAAGATCACCGTGGTTGCCGAAGGCGTGCCGCCGGGCCTGGGCGAGCCGATCTTCGACCGCCTGGACGCCGAACTGGCGCATGCGCTGATGAGCATCAACGCGGTGAAGGGCGTGGAGATCGGCGCCGGCTTCGCCAGCATCGCCCAGCGCGGCACCGAGCACCGCGACGAACTGACCCCGCAAGGCTTCCTGTCGAACAATGCCGGCGGCATCCTCGGCGGGATCTCCTCTGGCCAGCCGATCGTCGCCCACCTGGCGCTGAAGCCGACCTCCAGCATCACCACTCCCGGGCGCTCGATCGATACCGCCGGCGAGCCGGTGGACATGATCACCAAGGGCCGTCACGACCCGTGCGTCGGCATCCGCGCCACGCCGATCGCCGAGGCGATGATGGCCATCGTCCTGCTCGACCAGTTGCTGCGCCAGCGTGGGCAGAACGCCGACGTGCGCGTCGACACGCCGGTCCTGCCGCAGCTGTGAGGGCTGTGGCAGGCCGCGGTGCGGGACGGGTGAACGGCGGATCGTGACCAGCGCGGTTCCCTACTGGCGCCTGTCCAGCTTCTATTTCTTCTATTTCAGCCTGCTCGGCGCCACGGCGCCGTTCCTCGCCCTGTATTTCCATCACCTGGGCTTCCCCAGCCCGCGCATCGGCGAGCTGGTGGCGATTCCCATGCTGATGCGTTGCGTCGCGCCCAACCTGTGGGGCTGGCTGGGCGACCGCAGCGGCCAGCGCCTGGCCATCGTGCGCTTCGGCGCGGTATGCACGGCGCTGGGCTTCTCGCTGATCTTCGTCAGCCACAGCTACGCCTGGCTGGCCTTGGTGATGGCGTTGCATGCGTTCTTCTGGCATGCCGTGCTGCCGCAGTTCGAGGTCATCACCCTGGCCCACCTGCGCGAGCGCAGCGCCAGCTACAGCCGGATTCGCCTGTGGGGCTCGATCGGTTTCATCTGCACCGTGGTCGGTCTCGGCGCGCTGTTCGAGCGCCTGAGCCTGGATGTCTACCCGGCGACGCTGCTGGGTATCATGCTCGGCATCGTGCTGTGCAGCTGGTGGGTGCCCAATGCCCAGCCGGCCCATCGCGAACCGCGCGAAGGCGAGGGCGGCTTCCTCGCCCAGTTGCGCCAGCCGGGCGTGCTGGCGTTCTACCTGTGCGTGTGCCTGATGCAGCTGTCCCATGGGCCGTACTACACCTTCCTGACCCTGCACCTGGAATCGCTGGGCTACAGCCGGGCGCTGATCGGTCTGCTCTGGGCGCTGGGGGTGGTCGCCGAGGTCATGTTGTTCCTCGCCATGCCACGCCTGCTGCAACGTTTCAGCCTGCGCCAGGTGCTGGCCGCGAGCTTCCTGCTGGCGTCGCTGCGCTGGCTGCTTCTCGGCAACCTGGCCGACAGCCTGGCGCTGCTGGTCTTTGCCCAGACGCTGCATGCCGCCACCTTCGGCAGTTTTCATGCGGCTGCCATCCATTTCGTGCAGCGTAGCTTCGGCCCGCGCCAGCAGGGTCAGGGCCAGGCCCTGTATGCTGCGCTGGCCGGTACCGGCGGAGCCCTGGGCGCGCTGTATTCCGGCTATAGCTGGAACAGCCTGGGCCCTGCCTGGACCTTCGCCATCGCCAGCCTGGCAGCCTTGCTGGCAGCCGCTATCATCAGTACCCGTTTGCAAGAGGTGCGGGCATGAACGACAACCGTGAACAGCTGACCCAGCAGATCATCGACGCCGGCCGGTTCCTCTACGGCCGCGGCTGGTCGCCGGCAACCAGCAGCAACTACTCCGCGCGCCTGGACGAACAGCGCGCGCTGCTCACCGTCTCGGGCAAGCACAAGGGCCAGTTGGGCTTCGACGACGTGCTGGTCACCGACCTGGCCGGCAACAGCCTGGAACCGGGCAAGAAACCCTCGGCGGAGACCCTCCTGCACACCCAGCTGTATGCCTGGAACCCGGCGATCGGCGCGGTGCTGCATACCCACTCGGTGAATGCCACCGTGCTTTCCCGCCTGGTTCGCGGCGACCGCCTGGTGCTGCAGGACTACGAACTGCAGAAGGCCTTCGCCGGGGTCACCACCCACGAAGGCCAGGTCGAGGTGCCGATCTTCGACAACGACCAGGACATCGCCCGCCTGGCCAGCCGCGTGCAGCCCTGGCTGGAGGCGCATCCGCACTGCCCGGGGTATTTGATCCGCGGCCACGGGCTGTACACTTGGGGCGCGCGCATGAGCGATGCCCTGCGTCAGGTGGAAGCTTTCGAGTTTCTGTTCGAGTGTGAACTGAAAGTACTGAGTCTGAGCCGATGAGCAGCCTTACCGTCTATCACGAGAACCAGCCGGAGCAGCCGCTGAAGCTGCTGACCCATGCCGAGGACATCGCTTCGACCCTGGCCGAGGTCGGCGTCCGCTTCGAACGCTGGGAAGCCGCCGCGCCGATCGCCGCCGGCGCCAGCCAGGACGAGGTGATCGCCGCCTACGCCCACGAGATCGAGCGGCTCAAGCGCGAGCGCGGCTACATCACCGTGGACGTGGTCAGCCTGAACAGCGACCACCCGCAGAAGGCCGAATTGCGCGCCAAGTTCCTCGACGAGCACCGCCATGGCGAAGACGAGGTGCGCTTCTTCGTCGCCGGGCGCGGCCTGTTCGTCCTGCATATCGAGGAGCATGTCTACGCCGTGCTCTGCGAGCGCAACGACCTGATCTCGGTGCCGGCCGGCACCCGCCACTGGTTCGACATGGGCGAGCACCCGCATTTCGTCGCCGTGCGCCTGTTCAACAACCCGGAGGGCTGGGTCGCCCAGTTCACCGGCGACGACATCGCCAGCCGCTTCCCCCTGCTGGAAGACTGAGCGAGGCACCGTCCCATCCGTCACCATCCGCGCCCCCGGTCCTGCCGGGGGCGGTTTCATCCGGAGTCCGCATGACCATCAAAGCCATCCTCACCGACATCGAAGGCACCACCAGCGCGGTCAGCTTCGTTTTCGACGTGCTGTTTCCCTATGCCGCCCGGCACCTGCCGGACTTCGTCCGCGAACACGCCGGGGAGCCCGAGGTAGCCGCGCAACTGGCGGCGGTGCGTGCCGAGAGCGGTGAGGCGGACGCCGATGTCGAGCGGGCGATCGCGATCCTCCTGCAATGGATCGCCGAGGACCGCAAGGCGACGCCGCTGAAGGCCCTGCAAGGCATGGTCTGGGCCCAGGGCTACCGCGACGGTCAATTGAAGGGCCACGTCTACCCGGACGCGGTGCAGGCGCTGCGCGAGTGGAAGGCCCGTGGGCTGGACCTGTACGTCTATTCCTCCGGCTCGATCCAGGCGCAGAAGCTGATCTTCGGCTGTTCCGAGGCCGGCGACCTGGGCCCGCTGTTTTCCGGCTACTTCGATACTACCAGCGGGCCGAAGCGGGAAAGCGCCTCCTATGCGCGGATCGCCGGGGCCATCGGCCTGCCGGCCGCGGAAATCCTTTTCCTTTCCGACGTGGTGCAGGAGCTGGATGCCGCGCGCGACGCGGGCATGCGCACGCTCGGCCTGGCCCGCGAAGGCGGCAGCCTGGACGGCCATCCGACGGTGGCCAGCTTCGCCGACATCGTCGTGGAGTGAGCGCGCCGGCTATCCTGAGGGAACACTCTTGCTCGGGAGCATCGCGCCATGGGTTCCACCCTCAGCGGGCTGATCAGCCTGGTCATCCTGGCCCTGGATATCTGGGCCATCGTCAACATCCTGAAAAGCACTGCGGAAACCGGGATGAAGATCATCTGGGTCCTGGTGATCATCGTCCTGCCGGTGCTCGGCCTGATCATCTGGGCCATCGCCGGCCCGCGCGGCAACGTCAGGCTGTAGCCTCCCGCCGCGGCGCTAGCCGCCTGCGGCGTAGTGGTGCCACAGGTGGATGGCGGCGTAGGCGCGCCAAGGCCGCCAGGCCTCGGCGCGGGCCTTGAGGCTGCGCGCATCGATGCCTTGCGGCCCCCAGACCGTGGATTTCAGCAGGCCGAGGTCGGCGGCGGGGAAGGCGTCGGCTTCGCCCATGGCACGCAGGGCTATGTATTCGGCGGTCCAGGGGCCGATGCCGGGCAACGCGCAGAGGCGCTCCACCAGCGCCTCGGGGCCGTCCGCCAGGTCCAGGCTCAGCTCTCCCGAGGCGATCGCCGCGGCGAAGCGTTGCAGCGTCTGTACCCGCTTGCCGGGCATGCCGATGCCGTCGAGGTTGGCTTGCGCCAGCGCGGCGGGTGTCGGGAACAGGTGGCTGATGCCGTCGTAGCCGAGATTTTCCAGCGGCTCGCCGAGGCGCTGGATCAGGCGCCCGGTGATGGTCACCGCGGCCTTCACCGTGACCTGCTGGCCGACGATGGCGCGCACCGCCTGTTCGAAGGGGTCGAAGGCCACCGGCAGGCGCAGCCCCGGATTGGCGGCCACCAGCGGGCCGAGCAGGGGATCCCCGGCGAAATGCCGGGCGATGGCGGCCGGGTCGCTGTCCAGGTCGAACATCCGGCGGACCCGTGCCTCGAGTTCGGCGGCCAGGGCATGGGCGGACGGGCTGAGGCTCAGCGCCAGGACCTGGCGTTCCGCCAGCGGTCGCACCTCGAACCAGGCCGGGCGGCCGTTGGCCCGGAAGCTGCGGGCATAGTGGTCGTCGCCCAGGCTTTCGACACCGGCGAGCAGGCGCAGGGCGAAATGCTGGTGGAACTGGCGCCATTCCCAGGGTGACTGGTAGGGCAGGTGCAGGACGAGGGGAGAGGTAGGCTGGCTCATGGGCAGACGATACCTGTCCGGCGCAGCCGGCGCCATCCGCCGGCGGGGTTCGACCTGTCATTGCCGCCAGCGTAGAATGCGCGCCTTTCTTCGCGGCGCGGGCAAGTCCCGCTGCCAGATTGCAGCCTTACCAGGGAGATCCCGGCCCATGAGCGATTATCAGGAAACTCTGTACCAGGGCTACGGCCAGCGCTTCAGCATCGACAACATGCTGCATGAGGTGCGCACCGAGCACCAGCACCTGGTGATTTTCGAAAACGCCCGGATGGGCCGGGTGATGGCGCTCGACGGAGTGATCCAGACCACCGAGGCCGACGAGTTCATCTACCACGAGATGCTCACCCACGTGCCGATCCTCGCCCACGGCGCGGCCCGGCGCGTGCTGATCATCGGCGGCGGCGACGGCGGTATGCTGCGCGAGGTGGCCAAGCACAAGAGCGTCGAGCGGATCACCATGGTCGAGATCGACGGCACCGTGGTCGACATGTGCAAGGAGTTCCTGCCCAACCACTCCCAGGGCACCTTCGACGACCCGCGGCTGAACCTGGTGATCGACGACGGCATGCGCTTCGTGGCTACCACGGAAGAACGCTTCGACGTGATCATCTCCGACTCCACCGACCCGATCGGCCCTGGCGAGGTGCTGTTCTCCGAGAACTTCTACCAGGCCTGCCGGCGCTGCCTGAACGAGGGTGGCATCCTGGTCACCCAGAACGGCACGCCGTTCATGCAACTGGAGGAAGTGCGCACCACCGCCGCACGTACCGACGGGCTGTTCGCCGACTGGCATTTCTACCAGGCGGCGGTGCCGACCTATATCGGCGGCGCCATGACCTTCGCCTGGGGCTCGACCCGCGAAGGCCTGCGTCGCCTTCCGCTGGAAACGCTGCGCCAGCGCTTCCGCGACAGCGGCATCGCCACCCGCTACTACAACGCCGATATCCACCTGGGCGCGTTTGCTCTGCCGCAGTACGTGCTGCAGGCCATCGGCAAGCAGGACAACGACTGACGCTTCACCGGGAAGGGCCGCAAGGCCCTTTTTCATGCGTCGCTCCGACATCCCCTGTTACTGCCAGCTAACATTTTTTTCACAATCGATCCGGGAAAATCTGCGCGCTTTTTTCCGTTGCCATGGCTATAAATGGCAGTTTTGTCCTTGAGTGCATCGAATGCTGACCAAACGATTGCGCCAGAGCGGCGTAGTAGTCTCCTGCCTGCTCGGTAGCGTCCTCTTCATCGCCCTGGCCTTCCTCGGCTGGCAGCGTTTCGCCCCGGCAGCCACCGTGTCCGGCTGGACCTACCGGGTGGTGCTCGAGGACATTCCCCACGTCAGCGCCCTGGCCCGCGACCCGGACGGCCTGCTCTACGTGAGCCAGGAGTTGCAGGACGGCAAGGGCCTGGTGTTCCGCATCGCCGCCGATGGCAGCCGCGATACGGTGCTCGACGGGCTGTCCAAGCCCGACGGCATGGCCAGCTTCCGCGACGGCATCGCGATCAGCCAGGAGCAGGGCGCCTCGCCGGTGTTCTGGTGGCATGCCCAGCAGGCCCGGCCGCTGTTCGACGGCATCCAGGTGGAGGGCGTCGCCAGCGACGGCCGCTACCTGTACGCCGCCGAGGATCGCGACCTGGACGGGCGGATTCTCCGCTACGACCCGGAGACCGGCGGACTGACGGTACTGCGCGAGGGATTGCAGCGCTCCGAAGGAGTGGCCGCCTGCCCGGACGGAAGCGTCTTCTACACGGAAAAGAAACGTGGCCACGTCATGCGTCTGCATGAGGGGGCCGAGGACGAGGTGGTGCTGAACGGACTGAATGCACCGAGCTTTTTGCTGTGCGACAGCGAAGGCCTGTGGATCACCGAGGACTCGACGCATAACGCGCGAGCCTTGCTGCTGCCGCCCGACGGGCCGCTGCAGGTGATCGTACGGCGCCTGCGTTCCGCACAGTCCCTACTGCCCATCGGGCCCGGCCGCTACCTGCTGGCCGAGCAGGGGCGGGACCGCATTCTCGAAATCGAACGACAGAAGAGCGAATTGTAAACATGGACCAAACGGAAGTCCGAACCACCCAATCGCCCCCACGGCTGTTCCAGCCCACCATCCGCAGTCACCTGGCGTTCACCGCGCTCAGCGCGCTGGTGCTGCTGGTCATGTTCAGCCTGCTGCGCCTGGCCTTGCTGATCTACAACCGCGAACTGATCGGCGCGACCCCGGCGAGCACCTTCCTCGAGGCGTTCGGCAACGGCGTGCGTTTCGACCTGCGGGTCGTCGTCTATGCCGTGGCGCCGCTGGTGCTGTCGCTGTTCGCGGTACGCGCGATGGCCGCTCGCGGCCTGTTCCGTACATGGTTGACGCTGTTCGCCAGCATCACCCTGTTCCTCGGCGTACTCGAACTGGACTTCTACCGCGAGTTCCACCAGCGCCTGAACAGCCTGGTCTTCCAGTACATGTCGGAAGACCCGAAGACCGTCATGAGCATGCTCTGGTACGGCTTCCCGGTGGTCCGCTACCTGCTGGCCTGGGCCTTCGCCACCTGGGTGCTGTACCGGGTGTTCAAGGCCATCGACCTGGCGACCCGCCCGAGCCAGCGCAAGCCGCGCGAAGACAGCGTGATCGCCCGGCCGGGCGCTGCCGCGCCCTGGTACGTGCGCGGCGTGGTGCTGTTCCTCTGCGTGCTGGTCTGCGTCCTCGCCGCCCGCGGCACCCTGCGCCAGGGCCCGCCGCTGCGCTGGGGCGATGCCTTCACCACCGAATCCATGTTCGCCAACCAACTGGGCCTGAACGGCACCCTGACCCTGGTCAAGGCGGCCAAGGAGCGCTTCTCCGAAGACCGCGCGAACATCTGGAAGGCCACCCTGGACGACAAGGTCGCCCTGGAGACCACCCGGCAGATGTTGCTGACCCCCAACGACAAGCTGGTGGACGCCGACGAGGCCGCGGTGCGCCGCGAGTTCACCCCGCCGGCGGCGAACACCCTGCCGATCCGCAACGTGGTGGTGGTCCTGCTGGAAAGCTTCGCCGGCCACTATGTCGGCGCCCTGGGCGCGCCGGGCAACATCACGCCGTATTTCGACAAGCTGTCGAAGGAAGGCCTGCTGTTCACCCAGTTCTTCTCCAACGGCACCCATACCCACCAGGGCATGTTCGCCACCATGGCCTGCTTCCCCAACCTGCCGGGCTTCGAATACCTGATGCAAACCCCGGAGGGCGGCCACAAGTTCTCCGGCCTGCCGCAGTTGCTCAGCGCCCGCCAGTACGAGGACGTCTACGTCTACAACGGCGATTTCGCCTGGGACAACCAGTCCGGCTTCTTCAGCAACCAGGGCATGACCACCTTCATCGGCCGCAACGACTATGTCGACCCGGTGTTCTCCGATCCGACCTGGGGCGTCTCCGACCAGGACATGTTCGCCCGTGGCAACGAGGAGCTGGACAAGCTGGCGAGCACCGGCAAGCCGTTCTATGCGCTGTTGCAGAGCCTCTCCAACCACGTGCCCTACGCGTTGCCGAAGGACCTGCCGGTGGAGCGCGTGACCGGCTACGGTTCGCTCGACGAGCACCTGACCGCCATGCGCTATTCCGACTGGGCGCTGGGCCAGTTCTTCGAGAAGGCGAAGAAGTCGCCGTACTACAAGGACACCCTTTTCGTGGTGGTCGGCGACCATGGCTTCGGCAGCCCCGAGCAGCTCACCGAGATGGACCTGCACCGCTTCAACGTGCCGCTGCTGCTGATCGCCCCCGGCATCCAGGAGAAGTTCGGTACCCACCTGCCGACCGTCGGTACCCAGGTCGACATCGTGCCGACCATCATGGGCCTGCTCGGCGGCGAGACCGTCCACCAGTGCTGGGGCCGCGACCTGCTGAACCTGCCGGAAGGCGACAAGGGCTTCGGCGTGATCAAGCCGTCGGGCAGCGAGCAGAACGTCGCCATCGTCTCCGGCAACCGCATCCTGGTGCGGCCGAAGGACGGTGACGTGCGCGTCTACGATTACCAGCTGGGCGGCGATGCCAAGGCGGTGATCACCAAGGACGTGCCGGACCAGGCCGAGCTACAGAAGAAGCTGGAGTCGTTCATCCAGACCGCGACCAAGAGCCTGCTGGAGAATACCGCGGGCGTGGTACACGGGATCCCGGACAAGGACTGACCCGTAGCAAGCATGAGAAAGGGGCCTTCGGGCCCCTTTTTTTCGGCGCCAGGTCGCAGCGTCTTGCGTTGCCGGTGCCGAGGCGGCCACCCTGCCCGATAGCGTTCAGGGTGTATCCGTCTGCTGGCTTTCCAGCCAGCGCAGGACTTCGGCGGTGGCCTGGATCAGGTCCGCCGGTATGTACTGGTCGACATTGCCGTCGCGCAGCAGCGCCCGTGCCAGCGGAACTCGTTGCAGCACCGGGATTCCTTCTTCCTCGGCGATGCGCCGGACCCGCAGGGCCAGGGCGTCGGTGTGCTTCAGGGTGATCAGCGGCAGGGGTGTTTCGCCGCGTCGATAGCGTATGCCGATGGCGACGTGGGTCGGGTTGGCGACGATCACCGAGGAACGCCGGACATCCGCGCGCAGGTTGCTCGATTGCAGTTCCTGATGGAATTGCCGGCGCTTGCTCTTGATCTCCGGGCTGCCCTCCATCTCCTTGTACTCGCGCTTCACTTCGTCCTTGCTCATGCGCAACTGCTTGTAGTGCTGGTGGCGTTCGAAGGCGTAGTCGGCGACGGCAATCGCCAGGAAGCCGACCGCGCAGACCAGCATCAGTTGCCTGAGCATCAGCCCGCTCACCGGTGCCACGCAGTCCAGCCCGCAGGCGGGAATCCGCAGGAGGCTGGCCAGGTTGCCCTGCAAGGTCAGCCAGACCAGCAGGGAGAGCAGGGCGACCTTCAGGGTCGACTTGAGGAACTCCACCAGGCTCCGGATCGAGAAGATCTTCTTCGCGCCCTCCACCGGGTTGATCTTCTTCAGGTCCGGCTTGACGCTGTCGAGGCTGAGCAGGAAGCCGTACTGGCCGACATGGCTGAGCACCACCACCAGCGCCGCGACCAGCAGGACCGGCGCCAGCAGGTAGAGGAGTTCCTGGAGAAGGTTCTCCAGGATGGTCTCCAGCGCCTGGCGAAACGGCAGGTCGATGTACTCGGCGGGCAGCAGGAGCAGCTTGCCGAGATGCTCCAGGTAGTAGTCGGAAAAGCCCATCAGCAGCGCCACCAGCGACAGGATCAACGCGCTGGAGACAATTTCCTTGCTCTTCACCACCTGGCCCTGCCGGCGGGCGTCGCGCAGCTTCTTCGCCGTGGGCTGCTCGGTCTTCTCGGCGCTCATGGCGTCTCCAGCACGGGACGCAGCAGGCGCAGCGGGTCGACGGCGAGCAGCAGGGCATCGTAGGCGTGCTCCATGAGGATGCCCAGGTAGAGCACCAGCAGCAGGCTGGCGACCAGGCTCTTGATCGGCATGGCGAGGATGAACACGTTCAGCGACGGGGCGAAGCGGCTGATCAGCGCCAGGCCGAACTCGGCGAGGAACATGGCGATCAGCAGCGGCGCGGCGAACAGCGCGCAGAGCATCAGCATCTGCGAGAACTGCGCGTAGAAGAATGCCACCCATTGGCTGCCGAACTGCGGGAAGAAACTGCTCACCGGCCAACTGGCATAGCTCCTGAACAGCGAGCCGACCAGCGCGAGGAAGGCGCCGCCGGAGAAGAACAGGGTGATCAGCGTCTGCGTCAGCAACAGCCCGGTGGGGCTGGTCTGGCTGCCCAGGCTGGGGTTGAGGGTCGAGGCGAGTGCCGCGCCACGCTGGTTGTCGATGATGAAGCCGGTCGCTTCCATGGCCCAGAAGGGAATGGTGGCGACGAAGCCGATGAGCAGGCCGAGCAGCACTTCCTTGCCGATCAGCAGGGCGATGTCCAGCGCGCCGAGGGCCGGCGGCAGGCTGCCGGCGACGATCGGGTAGGCGAACAGCGCCAGCGAGCAGGCCACGCCGTTGCGCACCAGGCCGCCGCCCAGGGTCTGCTTGGCCAGCACCGGCAGGACCACGAAGCAACTGATGATCCGCGGCAGCAGCAGGCTGTAGGTCAGCAGCAGTTGCTGCAGGTCCTGGACGCTCATCGCACCAGCGGCACCTTCAGCAGGGTCATTTCGGCGAAACGGTACAGCTCGCCGCCCAGCCAGCCGCTGGTGGCGAACAGTACCACCACCACGGCCACCAGCTTGGCGACGAAGCCGAGGGTCTGCTCCTGGATCTGGGTGAGTGCCTGGACCAGCGATACCAGGGTGCCGATCAGGGCCGCGACCAGTACCGGCGGCAGCGACAGGACCAGCACCAGCCACAGGGTCTGGTTGGTGAAGTGGAGGATGTCGGCGCTGCTCATGGTCAGCCTCCGTAGCTGATGACCAGGCCGTGGGTCAGCCGCGCCCAGCCGTCGAGGAGGACGAACAGGAGCAGCTTGAACGGCAGGGAAATGGTCATCGGCGACACCATCATCATGCCCATCGCCAGGAGGATGTTGGAGATGATCAGGTCGATGGCGATGAAGGGCAGGTAGATCAGGAAGCCGATCTCGAAGGCTCGGGTCAGTTCGCTGACGGTGAAGGCCGGCAGCAGGATCAGCAGGCTGTCCGGGTCGAGCCGCTCGGCGTATTCGCTGGGCCAGACCTGGCGGGTGCTTTCCATGAAGAAGGTGTGTTCGCGCTCCTGGATCTGCCGCTTGAGGAAGTTCCGGTAGGGCGCCATGCCCTCGTCGAGAAAGCGTTCCACCGATGCCGAGTCGCTCAGGCTGACGTCGTGGTTGCGCAGGTAGTCGCGGGTGGCGAAGCCGACCGGTGCCATCACGTACAGGCTGAGGATGATCGCCAGCCCGTACATCGCCATGTTCGGCGGAATCTGCTGGACGCCCAGAGCGTTGCGCAGCAGCGAGAAGACCACGGTCATCTTGATGAAGGAGGTCGCCATCACCGCGATGAACGGGACCAGCGCGAGCAGGGCCAGGCCGAGGATCAGGCCGAGCTCGTCGGGCAACTGGATCATGCTTCGTCGTGTCCGAACAGGCGGGTTACGCGCACCCCGAGCCGGTCCTGGAGCCTGACCAGTTCGCCGATACCGAGGCAGCGCTGGTTGGCGAGGATGCGCACTTCGCCGTCCAGGGCACAGTCGAGATCGAGCAGCGAGCCTGGCTGCAGGGTGGAGAGGGTATGCAGGTCCAGGGTGCGGCGGCCGACCTCGAAGCTGACCGGGATCGGCAGTTGGTCGAGTTCGTGCAGGTCCTCGCTGTCGGCGAGGGAGGGGATGTCGTGCATGTCGAGCAGTTCCAGTTGCGTGGAGTGGAGTTGGCAGCGCGCCCAGGGGCGTCCTTCGAGAACCCCCAGCAGCGCTGCGTCGGGGCGATGGCCGGCAGGCAGCAGCAACAGGTCGCCGGGCTCCAGGGTGCGCAGCTCGCCGGCCTCCAGCGGCAGGCCGGGCCATTGCAGCGACAGGCGCAGCGGTATGGCCAGGCGTTGCGCCGAGGGGCGCGGCGGCAGGCGTGCCAGCAGCGTCGCGGGATCGCCGTCGAGCCAGAGCGCCAGGCGCTGGTCGTCGCGTTCCAGGCTCAGGCGCAGGCCCATCGCAGCGCGTGGTTGCGCCGGGCTCAGGCCGTACCAGACCAGGCCGGGAAAGACGTTGCCTTCGCGCTCCAGCAAGGCCAGTTGCAGGGCCGCCGGCAGGCTGGCGAAGGCTGCCTCCTGCAGGTTCGGCGCGAGCCAGCGGGCCAGCGCCGGGGCCTGGCAGAGAAAGCGCAGGGGCAGGCCGTCCCACGCCAGGCTCAGTTCGAGATCGACGTCGGGGGCGGCCTGGGCGATGTCCAGGCGCGCTTGCAAAGCGTTGCCGACATAGTGGCGACGGCAACGTGCGAGACGTCGCTGGAGATCCAGTTCGGCGCGGCTGGCGAGCGGCAGGTCGAGGTCCGCACCGTTCATTCGGCTTGCCACTCTTCATGCAGGTAGCGACGTTGCCGCGAGCGCTGGCCGCTGTCCTGCTGCTGATTGAAGGTGAGTTGCACCGGTTGTTCCGGATGCAGCCGTTGCAGGCGTTCGAGCAACTCGCCACGGGCTTGCTGGAGCAACGCCAGGCTGCCGGGGCTGGCACTGATCTCGACCTGCAACTGGCCATGGCCATGCAGGACCTGCACCTCCACGGCGCCGAGCTGGGGCAGTCGCACCTGCAGGCGCGCCGCATGGCTTTCGGCTGCGCTGGCGACCTGGATGCGCCCCTGCACGGCATCGAGCAGGCGCGCGAGATCGGCCAGCGGCAGTGGCCGGCTCCCGCTCGATGCCAGCAGGCGTGCCAGCAGGCGGTCGCCGGGGGTTTGCATGGCAGGCAGTGGCACAGGCGCTTGGTCGTCGGGGGGCAGTGCGGATGGATCGGTTTCTCCGGGTTGCCGACGCTCCTCTCCGCGGCCTTCGCCGCCCCCTGTCGGCGCGGGCGGCGAAGCCTGGGCACTGGCCTGCGCCGTGGGCGCGACCTCGGCTGCGGCTTTCGCCGGGAAGCCGGGGCCGGGCTGCGGCCGCTCATGCGTCCGACCTGCGATTTGCGGGTGGGAGGACACCGGCACCAGCGGCGGTTCGTCGACTGGAGGCGCCGAAACGCTGGCCGGCTCCCGGGCTTGCGTGGACGCCGCGACGCGCGCGGAGACCGCCGGCGCTTGCCGTGCTACCGATCCGGACGGCGACACTGTTGGCGTTGGCGTTGGCGTTGGCGTTGGCGTTGGCGTTGGCGTTGGCGTTGGCGTTGGCGTTGGCGTTGGCGTTGCGTCCGCGGCAACTGGCACGGGGGTTTGCCGAGTGGTCGGCGGCCGGTCGGCGGCAGGCGCCGCGGGCTGGTCGGCGAGAGGCGTCGAGGTCGGCGCGTCGGCTGTCGCGGCGGGCTCTTCGGCCTCTGTCGTTTCGTCGCCCTTGTCGAACGGTGGCCTGGGCGCCGGCGGTCGGTGCGCGGGCAGGGCCTGTTCGAAGGCGATCTGCTGCGCGCGCAGCGGCGGAAGGGGGGCAGGGGTGTCGGACGACACGAGCGGAGCCGTATCCACGGCGTTCAGCTTGAGCATGGCCAGGTCTCGTGGCGGGTGAATTCTTCCAGTTCGCCTTCCTCGCTGCGTTCGCGCAGCCCCTGGCGCTCGGCGTCGACGTGGCGCTCCAGTTCGGCGAACTTCTCCAGTTGCCGCTGGCGTTCCAGCAGTTCTCGCCGGCACTGCCGCAGGCGCTCGCGCTCCCCTTCGAGGCGCTGCGCGGCCTCGGCGCAGTCCTGTTCCAGGCCGGCTTCCTTTTCCCGCAGCAGCCCTACCTGCTGCTGCCAGGCTTCCAGGCGCCGGCGGTCGAGCATGGCCGCCTGGCAGGCGAGAAACAGCCGTTGCTCTTCGGCCAGTCGCCAGTCGCGGTAGTCCCGTTGTGCCGCCTGGCGCTCGGTGTGTTCCTGCGCCGCGGCGCGAACCCGTAGCAATTGGCGGCCCTGGGCGCGCTCGGCCCGGTCCAGGCGCAGGCGTCGGACGCGCAACAGCAGCGCCAGGCTCATGCGCAGAGGCTCCGCAACTGCGCGCAGGCCTGTGCGTAATCGCTGGTTTCGTGGGTACCCTGGCGCAGCCACTGGCGGATCGCCCCGATCTTCTCGATGGCCTGGTCGGCTTCGCTGTCCTGGCCTTTCTGGTATTCGCCGATCTTCAGCAGCAACTCGACTTCCTCGTACTTCGCCAGCCATTCGCGCAAGCGTCCGGCCGCATGGCGCTGATCGTCGTCGACGATCTGGTTCATGACCCGGCTCACCGAGTGCAGCACGTCGATGGCCGGATAGTGGTTGGCGGCGGCCAGCTTGCGCGACAGCACGATGTGCCCGTCGAGAATCGAGCGGGTCTCGTCGGCCACCGGCTCGCTCATGTCGTCGCCTTCCACCAGCACGGTGTAGAGCGCGGTGATCGAGCCCCGCTCGGATTGCCCGGCACGCTCCATCAGGCGTGGCAGCGCGGCGAACACCGATGGCGGATAGCCGCGGCGTGTGGGCGGTTCACCGGCCGCCAGGCCGATTTCGCGCTGGGCCCTGGCGAAGCGGGTCAGCGAGTCCATCAGCAGCAGGACGCGGCGTCCCTGGTCGCGGAAATACTCGGCGATGCTGGTGGCGACGAAACCGGCCTTGGCGCGCTCCATCGCCGGTCGGTCGGAAGTGGCGACCACCAGCACCGAGCGGCGCAGCCCCTGTTCGCCGAGGTCGCTTTCGATGAACTCGCGGACTTCGCGACCGCGTTCGCCGACCAGGGCGAGTACCGTCACATCCACCTCGGCATTGCGCACCAGGCTGGCCAGCAGGGTGCTCTTGCCGCCGCCGGCGGCAGCGAAGATGCCCATGCGCTGGCCTTCGCCGCAGGTCAGCAGGCCGTCGATGGCGCGCACACCCAGCGATAGCGGCCGCTCTATCAGGCGCCGGCTCATCGGTTGCGGGGCATCCCGGTAGACCGGATACCAGGCCGCCGGCTCGGCCGGCGGGCTGCCGTCGAAGGGGCGGCCGAGGCCGTCGAGCACCTGCCCGAGCAGGTGCTCGCCAACCGCCACGCGATGCATGCCGCCGGTAGGGCTGACTTCGGTGTTGGAGGAAACCCCGAGCATCTCGCCGAGCGGGGTGAGCAGCGCCTGATGCTGCTGGAAGCCGATGACCTCGGCGAGCAGCGCCAGGCTCTGGTCGGGATTGCGCAACTGGCAGAGTTCGCCGATGCGCACGCCGGGCACCACGGCCTTGAGCAGGGTTCCGGTGACCTGGGTGACCCGCCCGCGGATCTGGATCGGCCGGCAGCCTTCGATGGCGTGGCGCATCCGGACGATGAGAGGAGAGAGAGGCGCGGGCATGGCGGGTCGGTTCGGCTGGAGTCGGCGCGCACTATAGAGAAAGCCTCGCGCGACGAATTTCAGTGCCAGCCGGGAGTTTTTAGAAATCGGTTGCCGCCGCGGCTAAAAAAAACCGGCCGATATTGGCATCGGCGGCGCCGGGCCGGTTCCTATACTGCGCCGCCTTTGCAGACCAGGAACCACAGCCACGATGGACATCCTCCAGAGTTCCTCCGCCGCGCCCCTCGCGCCGCGGGAAGCGGCCAACGCCCCCGCACAGCAGGCCGGCGGCAGCTTCCAGGGCGAGCGCGTCCACTACGTTTCCGTTTCGCAGTCGCTGGCCGATGCCGCGGAAGAGCTGACCTTCGCCTTTTCCGAGCGCGCCGAGAAATCCCTGGCCAAGCGCCGCCTGAGCGACGCCCATGCGCGCCTGAGCGAAGTCCAGGCCATGCTGCAGGAGTACTGGAAGCGCATTCCGGACCTGGAAAGCCAGCAGAAGCTCGAGGCGCTGATCGCCCACCTGGGCAGCGGTCAACTGAGCAGCCTGGCGCAGCTCAGCGCTTACCTGGAGGGCTTCTCCAGCGAGATCAGCCAGCGCTTCCTGGCGCTGTCGCGGGCGCGCGACGTCCTGGCCGGGCGGCCGGAGGCGCGGGCGATGCTGGCGCTGGTCGACCAGGCGTTGCTGCGGATGGCCGACGAGCAGGGCCTGGAGATCGAACTCGGCCTGCGCATCGAGCCGCTGGCCGCCGAGGCTTCCGCCGCCGGTGTCGGCGATATCCAGGCGCTGCGCGATACCTACCGTGACGCGGTACTCGACTACCGGGGCCTGTCGGCGGCCTGGCAGGACATCCAGGCGCGCTTCGCCGCGACGCCGCTGGAGCGGGTCGTGGCCTTCCTGCAGAAAGCCCTGAGCGCCGACCTGGACAGTCAGTCGAGCCGGCTCGATCCGGTGAAGCTGGAGCGGGTCATGAGCGACATGCACAAGCTGCGCGTGCTCGGCGGCCTGGCGGAGCAGGTGGGGGCGCTCTGGCAGGTGCTGGTGACAGGGGAGCGGGGCCATGGCATACGGGCCTTCTGAATTGACCGGCGCAGTCATCGCCTTGCTCGAGAAGCGCTGGGTCGGCGTCGCCGAGGTGCAGGCGTTGCTCGAGCCGTTGCCGCTGGCCGACGTCGCCCGGCAGATCCATTTCTTCCGCGAACTGAAGCGTCTCTACCGTCTGTTGCCGGTCGAAGTGTTCGGCGACGACGAGCAGCGCCAGAATCTTTTGAATGCCTGCCAGATGGCACTCGACCTGGCGATCGAGCGCGAAGAGGAGCAGCAGCATGGACTGGGTTGAGCTGGCCGTCGCGCAGTTCTGCCAGGACCTGCGGGTGAGCGTACCGGCGCCGCTGGCGCGCGTGGTGCAACTGGATTTCGAGGACAGCGGCACCTTGCAGCTGGAACGCCATGGCGAACAGTTGTCGCTCTGGCTGGCCTGTGACCTGGCCTGGCACCAGGCCTATCGCGGCACCCTGCGGGCGTTGCGCCTGTGCCATGCGCGCGCGGCCGGGAGCCTGCCGCTGCGTTGCGCCTGGAGCGGCGAATCGCGCCTGCTGCTGTGCATCACCCTGGAAGCCCGGCAGGTCGGCATCCCGACGCTGCACCAGGCCTTGCAGGCGCTGCGCTCGGCGCGCAGCGAAGTGCTCGCCGCATGAGCCGGGTCGGTGCCTGGCACATTGGCATCGAACGGCTCGACCTGGCGCATGCCGAGCCGTTCGCGCCGCCCCTGCCGGAGCGCCACCTGCTGGCGCCCGACGGCCGGCCGGTGGAGACCCACGTCGCCAGCCTGTATCCCGCGCAGCAGGCGCAACAGCGCCTGTTCGACTACGCCCGGCCCCAGCTGGAGTTCCACGGCCTGCTGCGCCCCGGCGACTTCCGCCGGGCGCTGCGCGATCTCCGCCTGGCCCTCACGCTGCCCCGCCAGCCCGCCCTGCAGGCCGCGGCCTGCCTGCTCGGCGAGCGCGACGAAGACGAGCGACTGCTGCAAATGGCCCTGAACCTGTTGCACAAGGTATGAATCGATGACGTTGAAACCGACGCAACAGCGCCTGTTGCTGATGCTGGGCTGGCTGCACCTGCAATGCGGCCAGCCGCGACGCGCCCAGGTGTTGCTGGAAGCCTTGCTGAGCGTTGCGCCGGAGCGCCGCGACGGGCGCCGCGCCTTGCTCCTGGCGTTGCTCCAGCAAGGCCTCGGCGAGCCCGCCGTGCGCCTGTGCCGGCAGTTGCAGGAGGATGGCGAGGAGGAGCCCGGTCTGTGGCTTTGCCTGAGCCGTGCCGAACAGCTCGCCGGGCGTCTCGACGCGGCGCGTGCCGCGCACGCCCGGGCGCTGGAGCTGGAGGCGCGGGAATGAACGACCTGAGCGGGCTTCTCGGCCGGGTCGGCGAGCGCAAGGACATCCTGCTGGTGGTGTTGCTGCTGGCGGTGGTGTTCATGATGGTGCTGCCGTTGCCACCGCTGCTGCTGGACATCCTCATCGCCGTCAACATCACCATCTCCGTGGTCCTGTTGATGATGTCGGTGTACATCGGCTCGCCGTTGCAGTTCTCGGTGTTCCCGGCAGTGCTGCTGATCACCACGCTGTTCCGCCTGGCGCTGTCGGTGAGCACCACGCGGATGATCCTGCTGCAGGCCGACGCGGGGCAGATCGTCAACACCTTCGGCAGCTTCGTGGTCGGCGGCAACCTGGTGGTGGGCATCATCATCTTCCTGATCATCACCATCGTGCAGTTCCTGGTGATCACCAAGGGTGCCGAGCGGGTCGCCGAGGTCAGCGCGCGCTTTTCCCTGGATGCCATGCCGGGCAAGCAGATGAGCATCGACGGCGACATGCGTGCTGGCGTGATCGATGTCAACGAGGCGCGGGCGCGGCGCGCGGTGATCGAAAAGGAAAGCCAGATGTTCGGCTCCATGGACGGCGCGATGAAATTCGTCAAGGGCGACGCCATCGCCGGGCTGATCATTATCGTCGTCAACATCCTCGGCGGCATCGCCATCGGCGTCACGCAGAAGGGCCTGAGCACCGCCGACGCGCTGCAACTGTACGCGGTGCTGACCGTCGGCGATGGCATGGTCTCGCAGGTGCCGGCGTTGCTGATCGCCATCACCGCCGGGATCATCGTCACCCGGGTGTCTTCCGACGAATCGGCGGACCTCGGCAGCGACATCGGCGAACAGGTGGTGGCGCAGCCCAAGGCGCTGCTGATCGGCGGCCTGTTGCTGGTACTGTTCGGCCTGATTCCCGGTTTCCCGACCCTGACCTTCCTGGCTCTCGCGCTGCTGGTCGGCGGCGGCGGCTATTTCATGCTCTGGCGCCAGCGGCTCCAGGCCAGCGCCGGTTCCCGCGACCTGCCGGCGCTGCTCGCGCAGGGCGCCGGAGCGCCATCGGCCAAGGCGCGCGGCAAGGCTGGCGGCGGCAAGCCGAAGGCCGGGCGTCTCGCCGAGCAGGAAGAGTTCGCCCTCACCGTGCCGTTGCTGATCGACGTCGATGCCAGCCTCCAGGAACGTCTGGAGGCGATGTCGCTGAACGAGGAGCTGGTGCGGGTACGACGCGCGCTGTACCTGGATTTCGGCGTGCCGTTCCCGGGTATCCACTTGCGCTTCAACGAAGCGATGGGCGATGGCGAATACCTGGTGCAGCTACAGGAGGTCCCGGTCGCGCGCGGATGCCTGCGGCCGGGCTGGTTGCTGGTGCGCGAACGCGCCGCGCAGCTGGAACTGCTCGCGGTCCCCCACGAGCCGGCGGAGCTGCAGGTGCCGGGAGAAGAGGCGAGCTGGGTGGAGCAGGCGCACCAGGATCGCCTGGAGCGTTCCGGCTGTGCCTGCCTGGGCCTGGAGCAGGTGCTCACCTGGCACCTGTCCCATGTGCTGCGGGAGTACGCCGAGGATTTCATCGGCATCCAGGAGACGCGCTACCTGCTGGAGCAGATGGAGCAGGGTTACGGCGAGCTGGTGAAGGAGGCCCAGCGGATCGTTCCCCTGCAGCGGATGACCGAGATTCTCCAGCGCCTGGTCGGCGAGGACATCTCGATCCGCAACATGCGGGCGATCCTCGAGGCGATGGTGGAGTGGGGGCAGAAGGAGAAGGACGTGGTGCAGCTCACCGAGTACATCCGCAGCAGCCTCAAGCGCTACATCTGCTACAAGTACTCCAGCGGCAACAACATCCTTCCCGCCTATCTGCTGGACCAGGCGGTGGAGGAGCAGATCCGCGGTGGCATCCGCCAGACCAGCGCCGGCAGCTACCTGGCCCTCGACCCGGCGATAACCCAGGCCTTCCTCGAGCGCGTGCGGCAGACCGTCGGCGATCTCGCGCAGATGCAGAACCGGCCGGTGCTGATCGTTTCCATGGATATCCGCCGCTACGTGCGCAAGCTGGTGGAGAGCGACTATGCCGGGCTGCCGGTGCTGTCCTACCAGGAGCTGACCCAGCAGATCAACATCCAGCCGCTTGGCAGGATCGTGTTGTGAGCGCCGATCCGCTGATTCCCTGGTTTCTCGCCCGCGGCCTGGCGGTGCGTCCGCACTGCCTGCGCGACACCTCGATCGCGCTCGGCTGGCAGGTCCTGGCCCATGGCTGCGAACTGGCCTGGCGCTGCGACGGCGAGCGGGTCTGGATCGTGATGTTGCGTCGGCGGCAGGCGCGCAGCGGATTGGCCAATCCATTCGCCGCGCTGTACCTGCTGGCGGAGGCCACGCTCGATACGCTGGGGCCGCGCCAGCGTCTCTACGGCAAGGTCCTGGCGCTGGCCGGCAGCCCGCTGCCTGGCGAGCGCATGGAGCGCTTCTATCGCCGCTGGACCGGCGCCGCCGAGCCCGCCGACGGCTGGTTCGAGCTGGAGGCCGGGCGGGTGGTGACGCAGCGAAGCCTGCGAAAACGACAAAAACCCGACCGTGCCTGACAGGCTCCGGCGACGTCGACCCCTACCATGGGCGACATGAACGAATACACCGAAGACACCCTGCGGGCGACCGTCCAGGCCGCCGAACTGGCGATTCGCGACAGCGAGGAACGCGGCCGCCTGCTGGCGGAAATGTGGCAAGGCCTGGGGCTTGCCGCGGACGCCGGCCAGCTGCTGTTCCAGGCGCCGGAGCGAGAGCTGGCGCGAGCCGCCGAAGAGGAGCTGCTGGCCGAACTGCGGCGCATGCGCAGTTCCCAGCCGACGCAGGGCGAGCAGGGTACCCGGCCGCGGCGTCCGACGCCGATGCGTGGCTTGTTGATCTGAGGAATCACGATGGAAGTCAGAAACTTTAATGCCGGTCGCGAGCTGTTCCTGGACGAACTCCTGGCCGCGCCGGCGGCGCCTGCCAGTGCCGAGCAGGAGGAACTGCTGGCCTTGTTGCGCAGCGAGCGGATCGTGCTGGCCCACGCCGGCCAGCCGCTGAGCGAGGCGCAAGTGCTCAAGGCGCTCGCCTGGTTGCTCGCGGCCAATCCGTCCGCGCCTCCGGGGCAGGGCCTCGAGGTACTCCGCGAAGTCCTGCAGGCACGTCGGCAGCCCGGTGCGCAGTGGGATTTGCGCGAGTTCCTGGTGTCGGCCTATTTCAGCCTGCACGGCCGTCTCGACGAGGATGTCATCGGTGTCTACAAGGATGTCCTGCAGACCCAGGACGGCAAGCGCAAGGCGCTGCTCGACGAGCTCAAGGCGCTGACCGCGGAGTTGAAGGTCTACAGCGTGATCCAGTCGCAGATCAACGCCGCGCTGTCGGCCAAGCAGGGCATCAGGATCGACGCTGGCGGTATCGATCTGGTCGACCCCACGCTCTATGGCTATGCCGTCGGCGATCCCAGGTGGAAGGACAGCCCCGAGTATGCGCTGCTGAGCAATCTGGATACCTTCAGCGGCAAGCTGTCGATCAAGGATTTTCTCAGCGGCTCGCCGAAGCAGAGCGGGGAACTCAAGGGCCTCAGGGATGAGTACCCCTTCGAGAAGGACAACAACCCGGTCGGCAATTTCGCCACCACGGTGAGCGACCGCTCGCGTCCGCTGAACGACAAGGTCAACGAGAAGACCACCCTGCTCAACGACACCAGCTCCCGCTACAACTCGGCGGTCGAGGCGCTCAACCGCTTCATCCAGAAATACGACAGCGTCCTGCGCGACATTCTCAGCGCGATCTAGAGGTATCCATGAACCAGCAAGCGACCCCTTCCGACACCGACCAGCAACAGGCGCTGGAGGCCTTCCTGCGCGACGGCGGCACCCTGGCGATGCTTCGCGGACTCAGCGAGGACACCCTGGAGCAGCTCTATGCGCTGGGCTTCAACCAGTACCAGGCGGGCAAGTGGGACGACGCGCAGAAGATCTTCCAGGCACTGTGCATGCTCGACCACTACGACGCCCGCTACTTTCTCGGCCTGGGCGCCTGCCGCCAGTCCCTCGGTCTCTATGAACAGGCCCTGCAGAGCTACAGCTACGGCGCGCTGATGGACATCAACGAGCCGCGCTTTCCCTTCCATGCCGCCGAGTGCCACCTGCAACTGGGTGATCTCGACGGAGCCGAGAGTGGCTTCTACTCGGCCCGGGCCCTGGCCGCGGCACAGCCGGCGCACGAGGCCCTGGCCGCGCGTGCCGGCGCCATGTTGGAAGCCGTAACCGCGAGAAAGGATCGAACATATGAATCCGATAACGCTTGAACGCGCCGGACTGCCCTACGGGGTGGCCGACGCCGGGGATATCCCGGCGCTCGGCAGGCCGGTCGCGAGGGATGTCGAGAGTCTGCGGGTGGAGCGCCTGGCGGCGCCGGCCGCGGCTTCCGCGAGCGGCACGGGGGTGGCGCTGACGCCGCCTTCCGCAGCCAGCCAGCAGCGCCTGGAGGTCGCCAATCGTGCGGAGATCGCCAGCCTGGTGCAAGCAGTGGGCGAGGATGCCGGACTGGCGCGGCAGGTTGTGCTGGCCGGCGCTTCGACGCTGTTGTCCGCCGGCCTGATGTCGCCGCAGGCGTTCGAGATCGAGCTGGCGAAAATCACCGGCGAAGTCGAGAACCAGCAGAAGAAACTCAAGCTGACCGAAATCGAGCAGGCGCGAAAGCAGAACCTGCAGAAGATGGAGGACAACCAGCAGAAGATCAGGGAATCGGAAGAAGCCGCGAAAGAAGCCCAGAAGTCCGGTCTGGCAGCCAAAATCTTTGGTTGGATCAGTGCAATAGCTTCGATCATCGTCGGCGCAATCATGGTGGCAACCGGCGTCGGCGCGGCCGCGGGTGCACTGATGATCGCGGGCGGTGTCATGGGAGTGGTCTCCCAGTCGGTACAGCAGGCAGCCGCGGACGGATTGATCAGCAAGGAAGTGATGGAAAAGCTCGGCCCGGCACTGATGGGTATCGAGATCGCCGTCGCGCTGCTGGCGGCGGTGGTCAGCTTCGGCGGCTCAGCGGTCGGCGGGCTGGCCAAGCTGGGCGCGAAGATCGGCGGCAAGGCGGCCGAGATGACCGCCAGCCTGGCGAGCAAGGTCGCCGACCTGGGCGGCAAGTTCGGCAGTTTGGCCGGCCAATCGCTGTCGCACTCGCTGAAACTCGGCGTGCAGGTTTCCGACCTGACCCTGGACGTCGCCAACGGCGCGGCCCAGGCCACTCATTCGGGATTCCAGGCGAAGGCCGCGAACCGCCAGGCCGACGTGCAGGAATCGCGTGCCGACCTGACCACCCTGCAGGGCGTGATCGAGCGCCTGAAGGAAGAGCTGAGCCGCATGCTGGAAGCATTCCAGGAAATCATGGAGCGGATCTTCGCCATGCTCCAGGCCAAGGGTGAAACCCTGCACAACCTGTCCAGCCGACCGGCAGCGATCTGAGGAGGCGTCACATGATCGATACGCAATATTCCCTGGCGGCTACCCAGGCCGCGATCCCCTCCGAGCCGATCGCTCCCGGCGCCGCCGGGCGTTCCGTCGGCACGCCGCAAGCGGCTGCGGAACTGGCGCAGGCGCCGGCCACGCGGGCCGACCGGGTCGAGCTGAACGCTCCGCGCCAGGCGCTCGACCCGGTGCGCATGGAAGCGGCCGGCAGCGAGCTGGACAGCAGCGTCGAGCTTCTGCTGATTCTCTTCCGCATCGCGCAGAAGGCGCGCGAGCTGGGCGTGCTCCAGCGCGACAACGAGAACCAGGCGATCATCCATGCGCAGAAGGCGCAGGTGGACGAGATGCGCAGCGGCGCCACGCTGATGATCGCCATGGCGGTGATCGCCGGCGTCGGCGCGTTGGCCTCGGCAGTGGTCGGCAGTCTCGGCGCGTTGAAGAACGGCAAGGCCATCAGCCAGGAGAAGACCCTGCAGAAGAACATCGATGGGCGCAACGAACTGATCGACGCGAAGATGCAGGCGCTGGGCAAGACCTCCGATGAGGATCGCAAGATCGTCGGCAAGGTCTGGGCGGCGGACCAGGCGCAGGACAGTGTGGCGTTGCGCGCGGCGGGCCGTGCCTTCGAGAGCCGCAACGGCGCCCTGCAGGTGGCCAACACGGTGATCCAGTCCTTCGTCCAGATGGCCAACGCCTCGGTCCAGGTGCGCCAGGGCGAGTCGCAGGCGAGCGCCCGGGAAGAGGAGGTCAACGCCACCATCGGGCAGAGCCAGAAGCAGAAGGTCGAGGACCAGATGAGCTTCGATACCGGCTTCATGAAGGACGTCCTGCAGCTCATCCAGCAGTACACCCAGAGCCATAACCAGGCCTGGCGTGCGGCGGCCGGAGTGGTCTGAGCCGTCTCCGCGCGGGAGGAAAAGGCCACAGCGATGTGGCTTTTTTCTTAAAAGAAAAGTCTCTCAGTGACAAAAGCGATGCATAGCCCGGTGCTAGCATGCGCTGAGCTTTAGGAGGCGCCCCCATGGATTTAACGAGCAAGGTCAACCGACTGCTTGCCGAGTTCGCAGGCCGTATCGGTTTGCCTTCCCTGTCCCTCGACGAAGAGGGCATGGCGAGCCTGCTGTTCGACGAACAGGTGGGCGTCACCCTGTTGCTGCTCGCCGAGCGCGAGCGTCTGTTGCTGGAGGCCGATGTGGCGGGCATCGATGTGCTGGGCGAGGGGATCTTTCGCCAGCTCGCCAGCTTCAACCGCCATTGGCACCGTTTCGATCTGCATTTCGGCTTCGACGAGCTGACCGGCAAGGTCCAGTTGTATGCGCAGATTCTCGCAGCGCAACTGACCCTCGAATGCTTCGAGGCGACCCTGGCCAACCTGCTCGACCACGCCGAGTTCTGGCAACGCCTGCTGCCGTGCGACAGCGATCGCGAGGCGGTCGCTGCGGTCGGCATGAGGGTTTGAGTGGCCCCATGAAAATCGAATCGATTTCGCCGGTGCAGCCGTCCCAAGACGCAGGAGCCGAGACGGTGGGGCATTTCGAGGGGCGTTCGGTGACCCGCGCGGCCGTTCGCGGCGACGACCGTTCCAGCGTGGCCGGGCTGGCGCGCTGGCTGGCGCGCAACGTGGCTGGCGATCCGCGCAGCGAGCAGGCCTTGCAGCGCCTCGCCGACGGCGACGGCACGCCGCTGGAGGCGCGCACGGTCCGGCGCAGGTGAGGTGCTGGATGCTGTTGCCGCTGGCGTTGCTGCTCGGCGGTTGCGTCAGCCAGCCCGCGCCGATGTCGCCGAAGGTGACGGTGGGCGGTTCGGTGGGCGGCGTTTCCCTGCAGGCGCGCCAGGCGCAACTCAGGCTGCGCCTGTATGCCGTCGTTCAGGGAAGAATGCAAACGATTGCCGAGCGGCGCTACCGGGTGTCCGGGTTGCCGTTGCGCTATGCCTTCGATCTGGAGGTCGACAGGTTGGAGGGCGAGGCGTTGTACCTGCGCACCGAGCTTTCCTGGGTGGGCGTCGCGGCGGTCCAGGCGAGCGCCTGGCAGCGGGTGGCGGCGGGCGTCGATGAGCGGGTCCGGCTGGTTCGGCGCGACTGTTTTCCGAATTGTACGGCCGCTCGCCCGGAAGAAAGATCTGGCAACGATTGATACATTGCCTGCTGTTTCGGAAAGTGCGTATGGAGATTAAAGAAGTGCAAGTCTCGTTCGTTGTCAGGGAAGGCCTCGAATAATAAAACTGGTACTTTTGTTCCGCTTCTAAAGAAGGCTGGATTAATTGGCGGAAGCCGACTCGCTCTGCGAATCAGCGCACGTCGGATAATCCTGATTATTATAAAATCGACTCCGTGCTCATGGCTTTGAAAATCAATAAAACGGAGCGTATTCATGCCTCTCCGCTAGGCGGGGCATTCAAGGTACGACGGGAAGTGTTGGGGTTCTTATAATATGCAAGGAGCCAAATCTCTTGGCCGAAAGCAGATAACGTCTTGTCATTGGAACATTCCAACTTTCGAATACAGGGTAAACAAGGAAGAGGGCGTATATGTTCTGCTCGAGGGCGAACTGACCGTCCAGGACATCGATTCCACTTTTTGCCTGGCGCCTGGCGAGTTGCTTTTCGTCCGCCGCGGAAGCTATGTCGTAAGTACCAAGGGAAAGGACAGCCGAATACTCTGGATTCCATTATCTGCCCAGTTTCTACAAGGCTTCGTCCAGCGCTTCGGCGCGCTGTTGAGCGAAGTCGAGCGTTGCGACGAGCCCGTGCCGGGCATCATCGCGTTCGCTGCCACGCCTCTGCTGGCCGGTTGCGTCAAGGGGTTGAAGGAATTGCTTGTGCATGAGCATCCGCCGATGCTCGCCTGCCTGAAGATCGAGGAGTTGCTGATGCTCTTCGCGTTCAGTCCGCAGGGGCCGCTGCTGATGTCGGTCCTGCGGCAACTGAGCAACCGGCATGTCGAGCGTCTGCAGCTATTCATGGAGAAGCACTACCTCAACGAGTGGAAGCTGTCCGACTTCTCCCGCGAGTTCGGCATGGGGCTGACCACCTTCAAGGAGCTGTTCGGCAGTGTCTACGGGGTTTCGCCGCGCGCCTGGATCAGCGAGCGGAGAATCCTCTATGCCCATCAGTTGCTGCTCAACAGCGACATGAGCATCGTCGACATCGCCATGGAGGCGGGCTTTTCCAGTCAGTCCTATTTCACCCAGAGCTATCGCCGCCGTTTCGGCTGCACACCGAGCCGCTCGCGGCAGGGGAAGGACGAATGCCGGGCTAAAAATAACTGACGTTTTTTGAAAGCCCGGTAGCGGCTGCATGAGTAGAATCGGCCCAAATTGCAGGCTCTGACGAGCGCGCAATGTAGTGAGGAAGCCAAGGCAGAGAATGGAGCAGGAAGACGATAAGCAGTACTCCCGAGAAGCGGTGTTCGCCGGCAGGCGGGTATCCGTGGTGGGCTCGGACGCCCGCTCGCGGGGTCGGGTGCCGGGTTACGCATCGAGCAGTTTGTATCGTGAGTCCGGAATCATCAGTGCGCGGCAACTGGCGTTGCTGCAGCGGATGCTGCCGCGCCTGCGGCTGGAGCAACTGTTCCGCTGCGAATGGTTGCAGCAGCGCCTGGCGCGCGGCCTGGCACTGGGGCGCGAAGAGGTGCGGCAGATTCTCCTCTGCGCGGCGCAGGACGACGACGGCTGGTGCGCCGAACTGGGCGATCGGGTCAACCTCGCCGTGCCGCAGTCGATGATCGATTGGGTCCTGCTGCCGGTCTATGGCTGGTGGGAAAGCCTGCTCGACCAGGCGATCCCCGGCTGGCGCCTGTCGCTGGTGGAGCTGGAAACCCAGTCTCGGCAACTGCGAATCAAGTCCGAATTCTGGTCCCGCGTGGCCGAGCTGGAGCCGGAGCAGGCCCGCGAGGAACTGGCCAGGGTCGCCAAGTGCCAGGCGCGCACCCAGGAACAGGTGGCCGAACTGGCCGGCAAGCTGGAGACGGCTTCGGCATTGGCGAAGAGCGCCTGGCCGAACTGGCAGCGGGGCATGGCGACGCTGCTCGCCAGCGGCGGGCTGGCCGGCTTCGAGCCGATCCCCGAGGTCCTCGAATGCCTCTGGCAACCTCTCTGCCGGCTGGACGACGACGTCGGCGCGGCGGACGCCGTCCAGGCCTGGCTGCACGAACGCAACCTGTGCCAGGCACAGGATCACTTCTACTGGCAGAGCTGAGCGGCCGGCGAAAGCCGGCCCTACCGAGGAATCATGGATCATCTGTTGAGCGGATTGGCCACTCGCCTGGGCCAAGGGCCCTTTGTTGCCGATCGGACGGGTTCGTACCACCTGCGCATCGACGGACAGAGCGTCCTGTTGCTGCGCCAGGGCGACGACCTGCTGCTGGAAAGCCCGCTGGAGCACGCCCCCCTGGACCCGCAGCGCGACCAGCAGGGGTTGCTGCGGGCGCTGTTGTCGCGGGTCGCCAGTTGGAGCCGGCGCTATCCCCAGGCCATCGTCCTGGATGCGGACGGGCGCCTGCTGTTGCAGGCGCGGCTGGGCCTCGATGGCCTCGATCCCGAGCGACTCGAACGGGCCCTGGCCGCCCAGGTGGGGCTGCTCGAGGCGCTGGCGCCGGAGCTGGAGCCGCTGCCCCGCGGGTTGCCGCCGCAGGTTCCGGTGTGGCGTCCCTGATGCGCCGCCTGCTGATCGGCGGACTGCTGGCGCTGCTGCCTGGCGCGGTCTTGCGCGCGCAGCCGCTGGACTGGCCCAGCCTGCCTTACGACTATGTGGCGCAGGGCGAAAGCCTGCGCGACGTGCTGGCCAACTTCGGCGCCAACTACGATGCCTCGGTGATCGTCAGCGACAAGGTCAACGACCAGGTCAGCGGTCGCTTCGACCTGGAAAGCCCGCAGGCCTTCCTGCAGTTGATGGCCTCCCTCTACAACCTCGGCTGGTACTACGACGGCACCGTGCTGTACGTATTCAAGACCACCGAGATGCAATCGCGGCTGGTGAGGCTGGAGCAGGTCGGCGAGGCCGAGCTGAAGCGCGCGCTGACCGCCGCCGGCATCTGGGAACCGCGCTTCGGCTGGCGTGCCGACCCTTCCGGGCGGCTGGTGCACGTGTCCGGTCCGGGGCGCTATCTCGAACTGGTCGAGCAGACCGCCCAGGTGCTGGAGCAGCAATACACCCTGCGCAGCGAAAAGACCGGCGACCTCAGCGTGGAGATCTTCCCGCTGCGCTATGCGGTCGCCGAGGACCGCAAGATCGAGTACCGCGACGACGAGATCGAGGCGCCGGGCATCGCCAGCATCCTCTCGCGGGTGCTCAGCGATGCCAACGTGGTTGCGGTGGGCGACGAGCCGGGCAAGCTGCGCCCGGGACCGCAATCGAGCCATGCGGTGGTCCAGGCGGAACCGTCGCTGAACGCGGTGGTGGTGCGCGACCACAAGGACCGGTTGCCCATGTATCGCCGCCTGATCGAAGCCCTCGACCGGCCCTCGGCGCGGATCGAGGTCGGCTTGTCGATCATCGACATCAATGCCGAGAACCTCGCCCAGCTGGGCGTCGACTGGAGCGCCGGGATTCGCCTGGGCAACAACAAGTCGATCCAGATCCGCACCACCGGCCAGGATAGCGAGGAGGGCGGCGGCGCCGGTAACGGGGCGGTCGGCAGCCTGGTGGACAGTCGCGGGCTGGATTTCCTGCTGGCCAAGGTCACCCTGTTGCAGAGCCAGGGGCAGGCGCAGATCGGATCCCGGCCGACCCTGCTGACCCAGGAGAATACCCAGGCGGTGCTCGACCAGAGCGAAACCTACTATGTGCGGGTCACGGGCGAGCGGGTGGCCGAGCTGAAGGCGATCACCTACGGCACCATGCTGAAAATGACACCGCGAGTGGTAACTCTCGGCGATACGCCGGAGATCAGCCTCAGCCTGCACATCGAGGACGGCAGCCAGAAACCCAACAGCGCCGGCCTGGACAAGATCCCCACGATCAACCGCACGGTGATCGATACCATCGCCCGCGTGGGCCATGGCCAGAGCCTGCTGATCGGCGGCATCTACCGCGACGAACTGAGCCAGAGCCAGCGCAAGGTACCCTGGCTCGGCGACATTCCCTATCTCGGCGCGCTGTTCCGCACTACCGCGGACACCGTGCGCCGCTCGGTGCGGCTGTTCCTCATCGAGCCGCGCCTGATCGACGATGGCGTCGGCCATTACCTGGCGCTGAACAACCGTCGCGACCTGCGCGGCGGCCTGCTTGAAATCGACGAGTTGTCGAACCAGAGCCTGTCGTTGCGCAAGCTGCTCGGTAGCGCCCGCTGCCAGGCGCTGGCGCCGGCCAAGGCCGAACAGGAGCGCTTGCGCCAGGCCGGCCAGGGTTCGTTCCTCACGCCCTGCCGGATGGGGGCGCAGGAGGGCTGGCGGGTGACCGACGGCGCCTGTCCCAAGGACGGCGCCTGGTGCGTCGGCGCGGAGCGCGGGAATTAGCATGGCCTGGAAGATCCGCTTCTACAGCGGGCTGAACCAGGGCGCCGAAGTCTCGCTCGGAGAGGGCCGGGTGGCGCTTGGCAGCGATCCGTTGCAGGCCGACCTGGTGTTGCTCGACGAGGGCATCGCGGCAGTCCACCTGGTGCTCGAGGTCGATGCCCAGGGCGTGCGCCTGCTGGAGTGGGCGGAGGGCTGCGAGCCTCGCCAGGACGGCCAGGCGCAAGTCGCCGGAGCGATCCTGCAGGCGCTTGCCGGGCAGACCTGCGGCCCGCTGCGCTGGGCATTCTGCGACCCGCAGCGGAGTTTTCCCGAGCGTTTCCCCGAAGCCGAGGTGCAGACCGCGCCAGTGCGCCGCAAGTCGTCCGCCCGTGCCGGCGGGGTCTGGCTGCTCGGCGTCAGCCTGGCGCTGGCGCTGTGTCTGCTGGGCATGCTCGTCGAACCCTGGTCGGCCCGCCAGCACGGCATGGCCGGCGAGGAGCCCCTGGCGAAGGTGCGCGCCTACCTGCGCGAGCAGGGCATGAGCGAGGTGGATGTGCAGCGCCAGGGCGACAGTCTCCTGCTCGGCGGCTACCTGGAGGACAACGCACGGCGCCTGGCGCTGCAGCGCTACCTCGATGGCAGCGGCGTGGACTACCGACTGGAAGCACGGAGCATGGAAGACATTCGCCAGGGCGTGGATTTCATCCTGCAGAAATTCGGCTATCGGCAGATCCTCAGCAGCAACGCGGACAAGCCTGGCTGGGTCCGGCTCAACGGCGAACTGGCGGAACAGGACGAACGCTGGGCGCGGATCGACGCATTGCTGGAGTCCGAGGTGCCGGGCCTGCTCGGGGTGGAAAACCAGGTCCGGGTGGCCGGCTCACACCTGCGCCGCCTCGAGCGCCTGCTGGCGGACGCCGGCCTCGACCGGCAACTGAGTTTCCGCGAGCGCGGCGAGCGCATCGAGCTGAGCGGTACGCTCGACGAGGTCCAGCTCAACGCCTTCTACCGCCTGCAGCGCGAGTTCCAGCAGGAGTTCGGCAACCGCCCGAGCCTGGAGCTGCTCAGTCGCGGCAAGCGCGCCAGCGGCGACGAACTGGAGTTCACGGTGCGCTCGGTGTCGCTGGGGCGGGTGCCCTATGTAGTGCTCGGCGACGGCCAGAAATACCCGGTGGGCGCCTCGACATCCCGCGGTGTGCGAATCCTCGCCATCGAGCCGGAGTCGATCCTGGTGGCCCGCGGCAAGCAGCGTTTCATCATCAATCTCAAAGGGGAGGTGCTCCATGATGACAGCCTTGGAAACGCGACTGTCGGTCGCTGACGGCACGCATGCCGCAGCGCTCCGGCAGCGTCTGCAGGCGGCGCTGGCGGAGTGTCGCCGGGAACTGGCCAGAGGCGCCGGCCCGGAGCGCTTTCAATTCCTGCAACAGCAGGCCCGGGCCCTCGAAGGCGGTCTCGGCATTCTTTCGCAGCTCACAGAGGACTAAGCATGGCGCAGATATTCAACCCCAACCCGGGGAATACCCTCGATACCGTGGCCAATGCCCTGAAGGAGCAGGCCAACGCAGCGAACAAGGACGTCAACGACGCGATCAAGGCCTTGCAGGGGACCGACAATGCCGACAACCCGGCGCTGCTGGCCGAGCTGCAACACAAGATCAACAAGTGGTCGGTCATCTACAACATCAACTCGACGGTGACCCGGGCGCTGCGCGACCTGATGCAAGGCATCCTGCAGAAGATCTGAACATGGACACTTCACTGATACGCGAATTGGCGGAACTGGCGCTGGCCGGCAGCGGGCAGCACTGCCACGAAGAGGCGCTGTGCATCGCCGAGTGGCTGGAGCGCCTCGGACAGGACGAAGCGGCACGGCTGATCCGGATTTCCAGCCTGGCCAACCAGGGGCGCTATCAGGAGGCCCTGGTCTTCGCCCATGGCAATCCCTGGCCGGCGCTGGAGCCCTGGTTCGCCTTGTGCGAGTGGCACCTGGGGCTGGGCGCCGCGCTGGACCGCAGGCTGGCCGGGCTGGGCGGCAGCAGCGATCCTGCCCTGGCCGACTTCGCCGCCGGCATGCGCGCCCAGGTGCGGACATGAGCCGCATCGACACGCCGCCGGGATTCGCCGTCTATCCGTCGGCCAGTCCAAAGGCGGCGAACCTGCCGGCTGTCGATCAGGTGCTGGCTTTCGAGCAGGCCCTCGGCGGCGAGCCGCCGGCGGCCGGACGCCGCCTGGCCGGGTTGGAGAGCGGCGCTCTCGGCGAGCGCCTGCTGCAGCGCTTTGCCCAGCCGCTGCAAGGGTTGGAGGCGGACCGCCTGGAGCTGAAGGCGATGCTCCGCGCGGAACTGCCGCTGGGGCGCCAGCAGCAAACCTTTCTCCTCCAGTTGCTCGGTGCAGTCGAGCATGCGCCGGGCGGCGAATACCTGGCGCAACTGGTGCGTCGCGAATTGCAGGTGCTGATCCCGCTCAACGGCATGCTCGACAACCTCGTGCGCAACAGCCACAAACTCGACCTGGAGTCATGATGGATATCTCTCGGATGGGCGCCCAGGCGCAGATCACCAGTCTCGAAGAACTCTCCGGCGGCCCGGCCGGCGCGGCCCACGTCGCCGAGTTCGAACGGGCGATGGGCGGTGCCGGCAGCCTGGGCGGCGACCTGCTCAGCGAACTGGGGCAGATCAGGGAGCGTTTCAGCCAGGCCAAGCAGGAGTTGCAGGTGGAGCTGTCGACGCCCGGCGACGATCCCAACAGCCTGATGCAGATGCAGTGGTCGCTGATGCGCATCACCATGCAGGAAGAGCTGATCGCCAAGACCGTCGGGCGCATGAGCCAGAACGTCGAAACCCTGATGAAGACCCAATGAGGCGAACGGTGAAAGGTCTGTCGCGCATGGCGCTCCTGGCGCTGGTCCTGGCGTTGGGCGGGTGCAAGGTCGAACTCTATACCGGGATCAGCCAGAAGGAAGGCAACGAGATGCTGGCGCTGTTGCGTTCGGAGGGCGTTTCCGCGGACAAGCAGGCGGACAAGGATGGCACCGTGCGCCTGCTGGTGGAGGAGTCGGATATCGCCGAGGCGGTGGAGGTGCTCAAGCGCAAGGGCTATCCGCGGGAGAACTTCTCCACGCTGAAGGATGTGTTTCCCAAGGACGGGCTGATTTCCTCGCCCATCGAAGAGCGCGCGCGGCTCAACTACGCCAAGGCCCAGGAGATTTCCCATACCCTTTCCGAGATCGATGGCGTGCTGGTGGCGCGGGTCCATGTGGTGCTGCCCGAGGAGCGCGACGGACTGGGCAGGAAGTCCTCGCCGGCATCGGCCTCGGTGTTCATCAAGCACGCCGCCGACGTGCAACTGGATGCCTACGTGCCGCAGATCAAGCAACTGGTGAACAACGGCATCGAAGGCCTCAGCTACGACCGCATCAGCGTGGTGCTGGTGCCGTCGGCCGGGGTCCGCCAGGTCCCGCTGGCGCCACGCTTCGAGAGTGTCTTCTCGATCCAGGTGGCGGAGCACTCGCGCGGACGCCTGCTCGGTCTGTTCGGCCTGCTGCTGGCGTTGCTGCTGGCGAGCAACCTGGCGCAGTTCTTCTGGCACCGGCAACGGGGCTGAGCGGCGCGATGCCATTGACGGCCTACCAGTTGCGCTTCTGCCCGGCCCGCTACATCCACGAGTCGCACTTGCCCGCGGTATTGCTGCGGTTGCTGCCGGCGCTGCCGGACTGGCGGCGACAGAGCGTTCTCAACGCCTGGCTGCTGGAGCAGCTGGAACTGGACTGCGCGTTCCGCATGCCCGCGCAACTGGGTGGGCTGGCCCTTTACCCGCAGGCGGCGCTGGAACGGACCCTGGGCTGGCTCGGCGCGCTGCTGCACGGCCAGGCCTTGCGGCAGGTGCTGGACGGTGCGCGGGTACGGCGCATCCGCGCGCAGATCGGCGAACAGGGCCAGCGCTTCTGCCTGGAGCAGCTCGACCTGCTCATCGGTCGCTGGCCGCCCGGCTGGCAGCGGGCCTTGCCGGAAAACCCGGAAGACGGCTATTTCCGGCGCTGCGGCCTGGCTTTCTGGCTGGCCGCCTGTAGCGATGCCGACTGCGGTTTCTCGCGGCGCCTGCGCCTGCGTCTGGAGGCCATGCCGGCCCCGGCGGACTGGACCTTCGACGAACAACGGCGATCCCTGGCGCGGACCCTGTGCCTGAAGGTCGCCCGACAAGCGAGCGATGAATGCTTCCATTTGTTGAACTAGACGCCAGTCGCGTACGGCTGGCCCCCGGGCAGGCCCTGTTGCGCGCCCGCGACTACCAGGACTACCTCAGCGCCAACCGCCTGGTGGAAGCGGCACGCGAGCGTGCCGCCGAAATCGAGCGCGAGGCCCACGAGGTTTACCAGGAGCAGAAGCGCCTGGGCTGGGAGGCCGGATTGGAGGAGGCGCGTCTGCGCCAGGCCGGGCTGATCCAGGAAACGCTACTGCGCTGCAATCGCTACTACCGGCAGGTCGATCGCCAGCTTGGCGAGGTGGTGCTGCAGGCGGTGCGCAAGGTGTTGCGCCACTACGACGCTGTCGAGCTGACCCTGGCGGCCACGCGCGAGGCACTGGCATTGGTGAGCAACCAGAAGCAGGTGATCCTGCACGTCCAGCCGGAACAGCTGGTCGCGGTGCGCGAGCAGGTCGCCCGGGTGCTTAAGGATTTCCCCGAGGTGGGCTACCTGGAAGTGGTCGGCGATGCCCGGCTGGACCAGGGCGGTTGCATCCTGGAAACCGAGATCGGGATCATCGACGCATCGCTCGACAGCCAGTTGGCGGCGTTGCAGGCCGCATTGACGGAGGGCGTGGCGCGGAGCGGCGAGGAGGAAGGGGACGCCGGTTGAGGGAACCAGGCGCCGCCCCCGGCCCGGGTGTTGGCTCCGGGCCGAGGGCTGAGGCGCTGCCGTTCGCCCGCGGCGGCGACGCTGGCGGTGCGGTCGGCGCCTTCAGAGCAGGGTGAAGCTGCGGCTTTCGGTTTGCGCCGAGTCCAGGCCGACGAAGACCTTGAACTCGCCTGGCTCGGCCGTGTGCCTGAGCTGGCTGTCGTAGAACTTCAGGTCCGCCTCGCCGAGGCGGAAGACGATCTCCCGCGATTCGCCGGGCTCCAGCATCACCTTGCGGAACCCGCGCAGTTCCTTCACTGGACGGCTGAGGCTGGCGACCGGGTCCTGCAGGTAAAGCTGGACCACCGTGGCGCCGGCGCGCTTGCCGCTGTTGCTGAGCGTGACCCGCGCTTCCAGGGTGTCGCCGCGGGCCAGCCGTTCGCTGGACAGGCGCAGGGGCGAGAGACTGAACTCGGTGTAGCTGAGGCCGTAGCCGAACGGGTAGAGCGGGCCGTTGGCTTCGTCGAAATAGCGCGAGGTGTATTTGCCGGGGTTGTCGTGGTCCATCGGCCGGCCGGTGTTCAGGTGGTTGTAGTAGACCGGTACCTGGCCCACCGAGCGCGGGAAGGACATGGTCAGCTTGCCGCTGGGGTTGTGCTCGCCGAACAGCACGTCGGCGATGGCATTGCCGCCTTCGGTGCCACTGAACCAGGTTTCCAGGATCGCGTCGGCGTTTTCCTGCTCCCAGCCCAGCGACAGCGGTCGGCCGTTCATCAGCACCAGCACCAGCGGCTTGCCGGTGGCCTTCAGTGCCTTCAGCAGCCGCCGCTGGCTGGCCGGGATGCGCAGGTCGGTGCGACTGGAGGCCTCGTGGGCCATGCCCTGCGATTCGCCGACCACGGCGACCACCAGGTCGGCGTCGCGCGCGGTGCGCAAGGCCTCCTCGAGCATCGCCTCGGCGGAGCGCGGATCGACCTCGACTTCCGGGTTGTAGCTGTTCAGGTAGTCGAGGATCGCCTGGTCGCCACTGACGTTGGCACCCTTGGCGTAGAGCAGGGTGGCACGCTCGCCGACGGCATTGGCCAGGCCCTGGTAGACGGTTACCGCCTGGCGTGGCACGCCGGCTGCCGACCAACTGCCGATGACGTCGCGCTGGCTCTTGGCCAGCGGGCCGATCACCGCGATCCGCCCCTGCTTCTTCAGCGGCAGCAGGCCGTCGCGGTTCTTCAGCAGGACCAGTCCTTCGCGAGCCACCTCGCGGGCGGCCTGGCGGTGCAGGCGGCTCTCGGCGTTGGTGTCGAACGGCGGGTCGTCCGGCTTGCCCAGGCGCCGGTAGGGATCGGCGAACAGGCCGAGGTCGTACTTCGCCGCCAGCACGTCGCGGCAGGCGCGATCGATGTCGGCCTGGTCGATCTCGCCGGCCGCCAGCAGCTTCGGTAGCCAGGTCGAGTAGAGATCGTCGTTCATGTTCATGTCGACACCGGCCTGGATCGCCAGGCGCGTGGCGTCCCGCTCGTTGCCGGCGAGGCCGTGCTTGATCAGTTCCTTCACCGCGCCGTGGTCACTGATGGTCAGCCCCTTGAAGCCCCACTGCTGGCGCAACAGGTCGGTCAGCAGCCAGCGGTTGGCGGTGGCGGGCACGCCGTTGATGGTGTTCAGCGAGACCATCACCGCGCCGGCGCCGGCGTCCACCGCGGCCTTGTAGGGCGGCAGGTAGTCCTGGAACATGCGCGGCAGGCTCATGTCCACGGTGTTGTAGTCGCGGCCGCCTTCGGCCGCGCCGTACAGGGCGAAGTGCTTGACCGCCGCCATGATGCTGTCCGGGGCGGCCAGATTGGAGCCCTGGTAGGCACGGACCATCACGCCGGACAGCAGCGAGGTCAGGTAGGTGTCTTCGCCGAAGCCTTCCGAGACCCGCCCCCAGCGCGCGTCGCGGGTGATGTCGACCATCGGCGAGAAGCTCATGTCGAGCCCGTCGGCGCTGGCTTCGAGGGCGGAGATCCGCGCGCTGCGGGCGACCACCTCGGGGTCCCAGCTGGCGGCCAGGCCGAGGCTGATGGGGAAGATGGTGCGGTGGCCGTGGGCCACGTCGTAGGCATGGAACAGCGGGATCTTCAGGCGGCTATGGCGGACCTGATCCTGCATGGCGCGAATGTCCGGGCGGGTCACGGTATTGAAGATGGCGCCGACCTTGCCGGCGCGGATGTCCGCCATCAGCGCTTCCTTGGGATGGTCGGCGCCGACGCTGACCAGGCGTAGCTGGCCGATCTTTTCCGCGTTGCTCATGCGAGCCATCAGGCTGGCGATGAAACGCTCCTTGTCGGTAGCCGGTGGATTGCCGGATTCGCCCTGGCCAGCCGCCAGTGCCGGGCTCCCGCTCAGCCCGATGAGAAGCCCCAGTACACACAGCCTGTTCATGCATGTTTTCTCGTTATTGGATAGACGCTCGTCGTGGCGGCGTGACATGTCGCGGCATGCCGCCCGGCGGGCGCGACATAAGGTGTTCGCAGCGCGGGCGGAAGTCAACGAGACGGCGATGGGCGAATCTGCCGGTTCTGACAGGTCACGTGGCGCGCCGCTGGCGGCGCTCAGGCGACGCTGGCGAGCAACTGCTCGGCCGGCATCGGCCTGCCGAGCAGGAAGCCTTGCAGCGAATTGCAGCCGAGGCGGGTCAGGAACTCCTGCTGGGCCTCGGTTTCCACGCCCTCGGCGACGATCTTCAGGTTCAGCGTGCGGCCGAGGGCGACGATCGCCGAGACGATCGCGGCGTCGTCGCTGTCGTGGGCCAGCTCGTTGATGAAGCCACGGTCGATCTTCAGTTCGCTCGCCGGCAGGCGCTTGAGATAGAGCAGGCTGGAGTAGCCGGTGCCGAAGTCGTCGATGGAGATGCCGACGCCCATCGCCGACAACTGCTCGAGGATCACCAGGCTGGCATCGGCATCGCGCATGGCGGTCGATTCGGTCACCTCGAGGATCAGGTGGCTGGGCTCCAGGCTGTGGCGCAGGAGTGCGTTGCGCACCGAGTCGACCAGGCCGGCATGGGCGAACTGCAGGGCCGAAAGGTTCACCGCGATGTTCCACTCCGCATGCCCGCCGTCCAGCCAGAGGCGCATCTGCCGGCAGGCTTCGTCGAGCACCCACTCGCCGATCTGCACGATCAGGCCGGTTTTTTCCGCCAGCGGCAGGAACTGGTCGGGGGGGATCAGTCCGTGTTGCGGATGCTCCCAGCGCAGCAGCGCTTCCACGCCGACCATCGGTCCGTTCGGCGCCAGTACCTTGGGTTGGTAGTGCAAGACCAACTGCCGGCGCTCCAGGGCCTGGCGCAGGTCATGGAGCAGTTGCAACTGTTCCTGGGCGTTGGCGTTCATCGAACTCTCGAAGAAGCAGTAGCCGTTCCGTCCCTGGTCCTTGGCGTGATACATCGCCGCGTCGGCATTGATCATCAGTTCGTGGCGGGTCTGCCCGTCGCCGGGGTAGAGCGCGATGCCGATGCTCGCCGAGATCCGCACCTCGTGGCGGGATATCTGGTACGGCTGGCTGATCCGCTTCACCAGTTTCTCGGCCAGGGTCGCGGCGTCGGCGGGCTCGCGGGCCTCGATCAGCAGGACGAACTCGTCGCCGCCGAGGCGGGCGATGGTGTCCTGGGCGCGGACGTTGGCGCGGATACGCTCGGCGACTTCGATCAGCAACAGGTCGCCGAGGTGATGGCCGTAGGCATCGTTGACCGCCTTGAAGCCGTCCAGGTCCATGAACAGCACGGCGAACCGGCGATCGTCGCGGATCGCCTGCTGGATCGCCTGCTCCAGGCGGTCGTCGAGGAGCATGCGGTTGGGCAGCTTGGTCAGGTTGTCGTGCAGGGCCAACTGGATCAGCTCGCGGTTGGCTCGTGCGAGGGAGGTGGCGAGCACCGAGGTACGTGCCTCCAGGCGCGAGTCCAGCACCGAGACGATCAGGGCGATGGCGATCACCGCCAGGGTGATCACGATGACCAGCACCGCCAGCCAGCCGTTGTCGATGCCTCGGCCGGCGGCGCCGCAGAAGCTGCCCAGGGGGAACTGCGCGGCGGCCATCCCGGTGTAGTGCATGCCGACGATGGCGCAGCCCATCACCAGGGCGGCGCCGGCCCGGACCAGGACGATGCGCCGGCTGCCATGGCGCAGGCGGAAGGCGATCCACAGCGCGGCGCCGGAGGCGATCACCGCGATCAGGATGGAGAGGCCGAGCCACAGCGGGTCGTAGACGATCCCCGGCATCATCAGCAGGGCGGCCATCCCGGTGTAGTGCATGGCGGCGATGCCGCTGCCCATCAGCAGGGCGCCCAGCGCCAGGCGTTGCCAGGGGAGTTCCGCCTGGCACACCAGCCAGAGGGCGAAGGCCGAACTGCCGACGGCCAGTAGCAGCGACAGCAGGGTCAGGCCCAGGTCGTAGCCGAGCGGGATCGGCAGGCTGAAGGCGAGCATGCCGACGAAATGCATCGACCAGATGCCGAAGCCCATGGCGAAAGCGCCGCCGATCAGCCAGGAGAGCGCCTCGCGGCCTTTCGCCAGGGTCACCCGGCCGGCCATGTCGAGAGCGGTGTAGGACGCCAGGATGGCCACAATCAGGGAAAAGGCGACAAGAACCTGGTTGTAGCTGCTGATAAGCATGAAAGCGTCCGAACGGGATAGCGGGAGAGAAGTGGTTGATATCAACCTGACATTATTGCACGAGTCGCTTTCGCCAATGCCATCGGGCAGGACCAACGGTCGCCGGCGCAGGCGGAATCTTGCTCAACGGCCGGGCCTTTTGTACAGCGCTTTGTCTGCCGCCGGTCGCCGCCCGCCGGGGCAGGCGGCGGAAAGCTCGGCAGCGCTGGCAGGTTGACGCTACCCTGAAAGAAGCCATGGTCGTCCGATCCTCCTCTGGCCTGATCACAAAACTCTCATGATCGCCGACGATGGCTTCAGCTGAATGGGGAATCGGTGAATTTTCTGAATGTCTCGACAGGAGGTGCGTCTCATGGAAAAGCCCTTCTCGGATGATGTCAGCGTGAATGTCCTGCGTCGCATGAAAGAAGGCGGCTTCGACTTCGCGCGCATCCATCCCATCGACTTCTTCGCCATCTTTCCCAGTGAGCGGGAGGCCCGCCAGGCAGCGGGCCAGTTTCGCGGCGAGTCGCTCAGGGCCCAGGTCGTCGCTCGCGACGATGGCTCCTGGAACCTGCAGGTCAGCAAGGTGATGTACGCCACCCATGCCGCCATCGGTGCCTTCGAACACGACCTGGAGGAAGTCGTGGTGCCGCTGGGCGGCGTGCTGGACGGGTGGGGCGTGACCCAGGAGGTCACTTCGCTGCGTCCGTGACGGCGGCGGGACCCCGGCCGCGATCCTGGGCCGGGGCTCCTGCGTCGGGCTTTCCTTCCTCGAAGGCTTTCCTTCAGACTGGGGAAGGAGGTAAGCCATGAGCGATATTCTGATCCTGACCCATGCCGAGTTCTGTCCGCCAGGCCATCTGGGTGCCGTGCTGGCGGCGCGCGGCCTGGACTTCCGCGTGATCCGCGCCGACCTCGGCGAACTCGCCGGTCTCGACGCCGAACGCCCGCGAGCGGTGGCGATCATGGGTGGGCCGATGAGCGTCAACGACGACCTGCCCTGGTTGCGCGACGAACTGGCGCTGCTGCGTCGCTTCATCGAGCGGCGCATCCCGCTGATCGGCCATTGCCTCGGCGGCCAGTTGCTGGCCCGCGCCCTGGGCGCGACGGTGCGGCACCAGCCCTACACCGAAATGGGCTGGCAGCCCATGCAGCGGGAAAGCCGCGACAGTCCATGGCTGGCCGGGCTGCCGGAGCGCTTCTCGATCTTCCAGTGGCACGGCGATGCCTTCGACCTGCCGCAGGGCGCCGAGCGCCTGCTGTCCAGCCCGTGGTGCGAGAACCAGGGGTTTTCCTGGGGCGATCACGTACTCGGCCTGCAAGGCCATCCGGAAATGACCGAGGAACTGGTGCGGCGCTGGATCGCCGGCTGGCCGCACCTGCTCGATCCCTCCCAGCCCAGCCAGCAATCCGCCGAGGACATGCTGGCCGGGTTGCCTGCCAAGGTTGCCGGGCTGAATCGGGTGGCCGAGGGTTTCTACCGTCATTGGCTGTCGCTGATCGATTGACCTTCCCGGCCGCGGGCGCCTCCCTGGCACTACCGCCGGTCCGCTTTATCGCTCGTTCGAGCGAGACGGCTGTCTGCATGGAAGGGAGGGGAGAAGCCGTCTCCCTTCCGGGTCTGTTCTAGACTTATCGGTCCCACAGGTCGCTTCGCGATCGGCAGGTCGATGCCGGTCCGTGGCCGCGGGGCGCGCATGCCGTCGAACGGGGCGCCCTTCCTCTCCCTGTGGGCAGGATGCACCAGACTGGGGCGAACCCGCCGCGCCGACCCTGCGAATCGCCGACGAGCCGTGATCCGCGCGCTGGCACGGGCTTTGCGAGTTCCCCATCGTTCGTGACGACAAGGAGTCCGGCATGGCACGCATGTTTTACGACGAGATGCACGATGCTGGCGGCGAATGCCGCTCGCATTATCGGGAATTCGCTCGCTGGCTGGCCGACACCCCTGAAGAGCAATTGCTGCAACGCCGGCGCGAAGCCGACCTGCTGTTCCACCGCGCCGGCATCACCTTCACCCTGTACGGCGACGAGCAGGGCACCGAGCGCCTGATCCCCTTCGACACCATCCCGCGCAGCATTCCCGCGGCGGAGTGGGCGCACATCGAGGCCGGCTGCATCCAGCGCGTCCAGGCGCTGAACCTGTTCCTCGCCGATCTCTACCACGAACAGCGCATCCTCAAGGCCGGCGTGATTCCTGCCGAGCAGGTCCTGGCCAACGACCAGTACCAACTGGCGATGCAGGGACTGGACCTGCCGGGCAACGTCTACGCGCACATTGCCGGGGTCGACCTGGTCCGCGACGGCAGCGGCAACTACTACGTGCTGGAGGACAACCTGCGCACGCCCAGCGGTGTTTCCTACATGCTGGAAAACCGCAAGATGATGATGCGCCTGTTCCCCGAGCTGTTCGTCCGCCAGCGCGTGGCGCCGATCGACCACTACCCGGACCTGCTGCTCGACACCCTCAAGCGGGCCAGTGACGTCGAATCGCCGAGCGTGGTGGTATTGACGCCGGGACGTTTCAACAGCGCCTACTTCGAACACGCCTTCCTCGCCCGCGAGATGGGCGTGGAACTGGTCGAAGGCGCCGATCTGTTCGTCCGCGACGAGCGGGTCTACATGCGCACGACGGCCGGACCGCAACCGGTGGACGTGATCTACCGAAGGATCGACGACGCCTTCCTCGACCCGCTGGCGTTCAACCCGGATTCGCTGCTCGGCGTGCCCGGCCTGCTGGCCGCCTACCGGGCAGGCAACCTGGTGCTGGCCAACGCGATCGGTACCGGGGTGGCCGACGACAAGTCGATCTACCCCTACGTGCCGGACATGATCCGCTTCTACCTCGGCGAAGACCCGCTGCTGCACAACGTGCCGACCTGGCAATGTCGCAAGCCGAAGGAACTGGCGCACGTCCTGGCGCACCTGCCGGAGCTGGTGGTGAAGGAGACCCAGGGTTCCGGCGGCTACGGCATGCTGGTCGGACCGGCGGCCAGCCGGGAGGAAATCGAGCTGTTCCGCGAGCGCCTGAAGGCTCGCCCGGAGGCCTATATCGCGCAACCGACGCTGTCCCTGTCGACCTGTCCGACCTTCGTCGAGAGCGGCGTCGCGCCGCGCCATATCGACCTGCGGCCGTTCGTCCTGTCGGCGCCGGATCGGGTTCGCCTGGTGCCTGGCGGGCTGACCCGGGTGGCGTTGCGCGAAGGCTCGCTGGTGGTCAATTCGTCCCAGGGCGGCGGCACCAAGGACACCTGGGTGGTGGAGGAATAAGCATGCTCAGCCGGACCGCTTCCGACCTGTACTGGATGTCGCGCTACCTGGAACGCGCGGAGAACCTCGCCCGCATGCTCGACGTCAGCTACTCGCTGTCGCTGTTGCCGCAGGACCGCAACGGCGGCGGCCTGGACGAACTGGCCATGCCGCTGCTGATCACCGGCACCCTCGACGCCTACCTGGAGCGCCACGGCGAACTGGCCGCCGAGCGCCTGCTGAGTTTCTTCGCCCTCGACCCGGACAACCCGGCGAGCATCTACAGCTGCCTGGCTGCAGCGCGCGCCAGTGCCCATGCGGTACGCGGGCGGATCACCCTGGACATGTGGGAGAACATCAACGCCACCTGGCTGGAAATGCGCGGCATCGCCGCCGAGGGCATCCTGCGCTATGGCATCAGTCGTTTCTGCGAATGGGTGAAGGACCGCTCGCACCTGTTCCGCGGCGCGACCTTCGCCACCAGCATGCGCAACGATGCGTTCCGCTTCATCCGTCTCGGAACCTTCATCGAACGCGCCGACAATACCTTGCGCCTGCTCGATGCGCGCTACCAGACCCAGGGCGAAGCGGCGCTCGCCGGGGCGGACGAGGGCACCGCGCGCGGCTACTACCAGTGGAGCGCGCTGCTGCGGGCGCTATCCGCCTTCGAGGGCTACACCGAGCTGTACCGCGCCTCGCCCAACGCGCGCAACATCGCCGAATTGCTGCTGTTGCGCGAGGACGTGCCGCGTTCGCTGCTGTCCTGCATCGAGGAACTGAGCGAGATCCTTTCCGGCCTGCCCGGCGTCAACGGCCGGCCGGCGCAGCGCCTGGCCGCCGAGCTGGAGGCGCGGGTGCGCTACACCGGCATCGACGAGGTGCTGGAGCAGGGCCTGCATACCTGGATCACCGACTACATCCTGCTGGTTCGCCAGTTGGCCAACGCCATTCACAGCTCCTACCTGGAGGCCGCATGAGACTCTCGATCACCCACGACACCACCTATCGCTACGAAGACCGGGTGCGCGCCAGCATCCAGTACCTGCGCCTGACCCCGCAGGACAGCGAGCGCCAGCACGTGGTCGATTGGCGCCTGGACCTGCCGCGCCCGGCGCGGCCGCTGCGCGATCCGTACGGCAACATCCTGCACGTCCTGACCCTGGACGAACCGCATGAGTCGGTCCTGATCGCCGCCCACGGCCTGGTCGAGATCGATGAGGAGCGCGAGGTCGAGCACGATCGCCAGTCGCCGTTGCCGTTCCTGCGCAGCACCCGCCTGACCGGCGCCGATGCCGAGATGCGCGCCTTCGCCGAACGCGCCATGGGCGGCCGCAAGGACCGCGGCGGCCTGCTCGACCTGATGCATGCGCTGCACGAGCATATCCTCTACCAGCCGGGGGCGACCCGCGTCGACAGCACCGCCATCGAGGCCTTCGGCGCACGGGCCGGGGTCTGCCAGGACCATGCCCATGCCTTCCTCGCCTGCATCCGCAGCCAGGGTGTGCCGGGGCGCTATGTCTCCGGCTACCTCTACACCGAGGACGACACGCACCTGGCCAGCCATGCCTGGGCCGAGGCCTGGCTCGGCGACGGCTGGTACAGCTTCGACGTGACCAACCGGCTCGGCCGTCCGGAGCGCCATCTCAAGCTGGCCGTCGGCCTCGACTACCTGGATGCCTGCCCGGTGCGCGGCTTGCGCCGTGGCGGCGGTTGCGAGCAGATGCATGCGCGGGTGCTGGTCAGCGCGCCGCTGCTGCAGGTGCAGCAACAGTGACGATCCATTGCGCGCCTGGCGTTATCGGCGATTGCCTTTACGCTTGAGGGGCGGGGACGGACGGAATAAGGAAGATTCGAGATGACCTACTGTGTCGCGATGCACCTGGCCGACGGCTTGGTGTTCGCCTCCGATTCGCGGACCAACGCCGGGATCGACCATATCGCCACCTTCCGCAAGCTGTTCACCTTCGGCACGCCCGGCGAGCGCCTGCTGGTGGTGCAGACGGCCGGCAACCTGGCGACCTCGCAATCGGTGATCAACCTGCTGCAGCAGCGCATCCGCCGGGACGGCGCCAGCCTGCTCAACGTGCCCTCGGTCTACGACGCCACGGCGCTGATCGCCGAGACCACCCGCGAGGTGATGACCCGCGACGGCGGCAATCTGGCCGGCAATACCGACCTGAGCTGCTCCTTCCTGGTCGGCGGGCAGATCGCCGGCGGACCGCCGGCGCTGTACAGCATCTACCCCCAGGGCAACTTCATCCAGGCCACGCCGGACACGCCTTTCCTGCAACTGGGCGAAAGCAAGTACGGCAAGCCGATCCTCGACCGCAACCTGACTTTCGACACGCCGCTGGAGCAGGCCCTGCGCTGCGCGCTGGTGTCGTTCGACTCGACGATCCGCAGCAACCTCTCGGTGGGCATGCCGCTGGACCTGCTGGTCTACCACCGCGACAGCCTGATCCTGCCGGAGGGCTACCGGGTCACCGAGGACGACGCCTATTTCAGCGCCATCCGCCGCCAGTGGAGCGCCGGCCTGCACGACTTGCTGGAGCGCCTGCCGTCGCCGCCCTCGGCGTACAACATCTGACGCCGCTTCAGCCGGCCGCGCCCGCTTTGCGGCCGGCCATGTGGCGCAGGTAGCCGATCAGCTGGCGCAACTCCTGGTCGTCGATCACCCGTTCCGGGAACGCCGGCATTTTCGCCTGTGGCCATTGCCGCAGCGCCTGCGGGTCGCGGATGTAGCGGGCGAGGAATTGCGGCTGGAAGTACTCGGTGGGGTTGTACGGCAGGTTCAGGTCCGGGCCGAACTGGGCGTCGCCGGCACCGTTGAGACGGTGGCAGGCCAGGCAGTTCTTCTGGAACACGGCGAAGCCGGCGCGCACTTCCGCGCTGGCGTCGGCGGCCGGCAGCAGGGCCGGGAAGCGTTCGGCCAGAGGGGGCTGATAGCGGATGCGGACGACCTGGAAGGGCCATTGCTCCGGACCGATGCGTTTTTCCTCGGGTTTGCTCCAGACCAGATAGAACGGCCCGGCGGACGGCTTGCCGGCGCCCAACGGCGGCCAGGGGCGCTGCGGATCCTCTATCGCCAGCCAGGCTTGCGAGCCCTGTTCGGCGAGCAGCGGGGCGGCCGGCAACTCGGCGGCGAAGCCATCGCTGGCCACGGCCTGCAAATGGTCTTCGGGATGCACGCCTTTCAACAAGGCCGCCAGTGGCACGGCGCGGTAGCGCATGTTCCGGCGGTAGGCGACGTCGGCCGGGATGTCCAGGTCGCGGGCCTGCGGATGCCTGAGCAGTTCTTCGCTGCTCCAGGTCTGCGTGCCCCCCGGCAGTTCCAGGCGGAGCTCGGCGGCCCAGGCGGCAGCCACAGGGAAGAGCAGGGCACCTAGCAACGCCAGGCGCGGGAGAGTGACAGGCATGCGGGTTCCTCGTGCATCCGCCGGTTATGACATGGAGCGAGAGATTGGCACGGAACGGGGGCCTCGCGGTAGCATGCGGGCCATTGCATAGCTGGCTAACCAAGGGGTTCCCGTGCTCGCCGAGTTGTTCGCCGTGATGGCGCCCGTGCTGTTCGGCGCCGGTGTCGGTTATGTCTGGGTCCGTCTCGGACACGCCTATCCGACCGAGTTCGTTTCGCGCATCGTGTTCAACATCGGTTCGCCATGCCTGATCCTCGCCACCCTGGCGCATACCCGGGTGGACCTGCATAGCTTCGGCCGGATGGCCCTGGCCAGCGCGCTGATCTGCGTCTGCATGGCTGCGCTGGGCTGGGCGGCGGCGCGCCTCGGGCGCCAGGAGTGGCAGGTGCTGGTGCCGGCCTACAGCTTCCCGAATGTCGGCAACATGGGCCTGCCGGTGTGCCTGTATGCGTTCGGCGAGGCGGGGATGACCCTAGCGGTGGCGTTCTACCTGATCATGTCGATCGGCAACTTCAGCCTCGGCGTGTTCTGGATGAGCGGCGAGCGCTCCTGGCGCTCGCTGCTGGGCAATCCGATTCTGCTCAGCGTGCTGCTGGCCTTGTTGTTGATGGGGCTCGACCTGCAACTGCCGCGCTGGATGGCGAATACCGTCGACCTGATGGCCGGGCTGACCATTCCGCTGATGCTGATCACCCTCGGCGTGTCCCTGGCCAGCATCCGTCCGCGGCAACTGGGCAATGGCTTCTTCTATGGCGGCCTGCGTCTTCTGCTGGGGGCGCTGGTGGGCTGGTCGGTGGCGCTGGCGTTGCAATTGCCGCCGCTGGCGCAGGGGGTGCTGGTGGTGCAATCGTCGATGCCGGTGGCGGTGTTCAACTATCTCTACGCCTTGCGCGGCAATCGTTCGCCGGATCAGGTCGCCAGCCTGGTGCTGTGTTCGACCTTGCTGTCGTTCGCCTTCATTCCGCTGCTGCTGACCTGGTGGCTGCCTGCGCTGCGCTGACCGCGAGGCGGTGCGCAGCGTGCAGGCAGCAGGGTGCCCTAGCGGATCAGACTGTTAAGGTTGGGAAGGATCAGGATGACTGTGGTGGCGAAGACGATGAGGCTCGCTTGCCGCCATCTTTTTGGCTGCTCGTTCAACATGGCCTGTCTGCCTTTCTTGTTGTCGGGTGGCTGCCTGCTCCGCGCTACGGCCCGGCGGAACGGCTTGCCACGCAGTGGCGTACTCTTCGGTCGGCCCGGCATCCCCGGCGTCGACCTCCCTTTCGAACGCTTGCATGAATCAGTCTAAGCCCCGGCCTGCGCGGGCTTAGACCACTTGGATACAAGCTGCTCCGGTCTAGACATATTCCCTCTATATGACAGCGTGGTGACGGCTCTGGCGTGCGTCTCGACCGTTCGTCCGGTGTCCGGGTTTCCGGTCGAAAGATGGCATGGTGCTATCTTCCCGGCGTTGCAGGCTGAGCTGGGCGGTCAATCAGCCTGAGCGGTTCGGTCATTGTCCCGCCGGCGAGCCTGTTTAAGGTAGGCGGAGGCCCGCTCGGCCGGACGAGAACAGGATAAGAGAGACCGCCATGACCGACGCATTCATTTACGACGCCGTGCGTACTCCCCGCGGCAAGGGCAAGAAGGATGGCGCGCTGCACAGCGTCAAGCCGGTGAACCTGATGGCCGGGCTGTTGCGCGCGGTCCAGCGGCGCAACGACCTGGATACCGCCCAGGTCGACGATATCGTGCTCGGCTGCGTGACGCCGGTGGGCGACCAGGGTGCCGATATCGCCAAGACCGCGGCGCTGGTGGCCGACTGGGACGAACAGGTTGCCGGCGTGCAGATCAACCGTTTCTGCGCCTCCGGCCTGGAGGCGGTGAACCTGGGGGCGATGAAGGTACGCTCCGGCTTCGAGGACCTGGTCCTGGTCGGCGGCGTCGAGTCCATGTCACGCGTGCCGATGGGCTCCGACGGCGGCGCCTGGGCACTGGATCCGGAAACCAACCTGCACACCAGCTTCGTCCCGCAAGGGATCGGCGCCGACCTGATCGCCACCCTGGAAGGCTTCAGTCGCGCCGATGTCGATGCCTTCGCCCTGCGCTCCCAGCAGAAGGCCGCCAAGGCCCGCGCCGAAGGGCTGTTCGGCAAGTCGCTGGTGCCGGTCGCCGACCAGAACGGCATCGTCCTGCTCGACCACGATGAGTTCATTCGCGCCGACTCCACCCTGGAAGGGCTCGCCGCGCTCAAGCCGAGTTTCGAGATGATGGGGCAGATGGGCTTCGACGCCACCGCGCTGCGCAAGTACAGCCAGGTCGAGCGCATCGAGCACGTGCATACGCCGGGCAACAGCTCGGGGATCGTCGACGGCGCCAGCGCCATGCTCATCGGCTCCGAGGCCAAGGGCCGCGAACTGGGCCTGAAGGCGCGGGCGCGGATCGTCGCTACCGCGGTGACCTCCACCGACCCCACCATCATGCTTACCGGCCCCGCGCCGGCGACCCGCAAGGCCCTGGCCAAGGCCGGCCTGAAGGTGGAAGACATCGACCTGTTCGAAGTCAACGAGGCGTTCGCTTCGGTGGTGATGAAATTCATGAAGGACATGGGCGTGGCGGAAAGCAAGGTCAACGTCAACGGCGGCGCCATCGCCATGGGCCACCCGCTCGGCGCCACCGGCTGCATCATCCTCGGCACGCTGCTCGACGAACTGGAGCGGCGCAACCTGCGCTACGGCCTGGCCACCCTCTGCGTAGGTGGCGGCATGGGCATCGCCACCATCATCGAGCGCGTGTGAAGGGAGAACCGGAATGACTGACGCTATCCGTTACGAAAAAGGCCAGGACAACGTCGTCGTCCTGACCATGGACATGCCCGGGCAGAGCGCCAACACCATGAACGGTGTCTACCGCGAGGCGATGGCGAAGACCATCGCGCGGCTGGAGGCGGAGAAAGAGGGGATCGCCGGCGTGGTGCTGACCTCGGCGAAGAAGACCTTCTTCGCCGGCGGCGATCTCAACGAGCTGATCAAGGTCACCAAGGCCGACGCCCCGGCCTTCTACCAGGGCATCCTCGAACTCAAGGGCCAACTGCGGCGCCTGGAGACCCTCGGCAAGCCGGTGGTCGCCGCGATCAACGGCGCTGCGCTGGGCGGCGGCTGGGAGATCTGCCTGGCCTGCCACCACCGCATCGCCCTGGACAATCCCGGCGTGCAGCTCGGCCTGCCGGAGGTGACTCTCGGCCTGTTGCCGGGCGGCGGCGGGGTGGTACGTATGGTGCGCCTGCTTGGCCTGGAGAAAGCCCTGCCGTACCTCGCCGAAGGCAAGAAGGTGCGTCCGGCGGAAGCGCTCAAGGCCGGGCTGATCCACGAACTGGCCGACAGCCCCGAGGAAATGCTGGAGAAGGCCCGCGCCTGGATCCTCGCCAACCCGGCGGCGAAGCAGCCCTGGGACAGCGCCGGCTACAAGATTCCCGGCGGTACGCCTGCCAGTCCCAACGTGGCGCAGATGCTGGCCATCGCACCGTCGGTGCTGCGCGACAAGACCAAGGGTTGCTTCCCGGCGCCCGAGAAGATCATGTGCGCGGCGGTGGAGGGCGCCCAGGTCGATTTCGACACCGCGCAACTGATCGAGGCGCGCTATTTCACCGAGCTGACCACCGGCCAGGTGGCGAAGAACATGATCGGCACCTTCTGGTTCCAGCTCAACGAGATCAACGCCGGCAAGTCGCGGCCGCAGGGGTATCCGGTGCGGGAGACGAAAAAGGTCGGCGTGCTCGGCGCCGGGATGATGGGCGCGGGCATCGCCTACGTATCGGCGGCGGCCGGCATCGAGGTGGTGCTCAAGGACGTCTCGCTGGAAGCGGCGGAGAAGGGCAAGGCTTATTCGGCCAGGCTGCTGGACAAGAAGGTTGCGCGCGGGCACCTGTCCGCCGAGAAGCGCGACGCCTTCCTCGCGCGGATCGTGCCGAGCGTCAGCGAAGCCGACTTCGAAGGCTGCGACCTGATCATCGAGGCGGTCTTCGAGGACCGCGCGCTGAAAGGCAAGGTCACCGCCGAGGCCGAGAAGCATGCCCTGGCCGATGCGGTGGTGGCGTCCAATACATCGACCCTGCCGATCACCGGGCTGGCCCAGGCGGTGGCGCGGCCGGAGAAGTTCATCGGCCTGCACTTCTTCAGCCCGGTGGACAAGATGCCGCTGGTGGAGATCATCCGCGGCGAAAAGACCAGCGACGAAACCCTGGCACGCGGTTTCGACTACGTGCTGCAGATCAAGAAAACGCCGATCGTGGTCAACGACAGCCGCGGCTTCTTCACCTCGCGGGTATTCGGCACCTTCACCAACGAAGGCATCGCCATGCTCGGCGAAGGCGTGAGCGCCGCGATGATCGACAACCAGGCGCGCCAGGCCGGTATGCCGGTGGGGCCGCTGGCGATTTCCGACGAAGTCTCGCTGAGCCTGATGACCCACATCCGCAACCAGACCGCCCGTGACCTCGAGGCCGAGGGCAAGGCTCTGCCGACGCACCCCGCGTTCGCCGTGATCGACCTGATGGTCAATGAGTACAAGCGCCCGGGCAAGGCGGCCGGCGCCGGCTTCTACGACTACCCGGCGAACGGCAGGAAACATCTCTGGGCGGAACTCAAGAGCCGCTTCGAGAAGCCCGATGCGCAAATATCCGCCGAGGACGTACGCGACCGCCTGCTGTTCATCCAGGCCATCGAGACCGTGCGTTGCGTGGAGGAGGGGGTATTGCACTCCACCGCCGACGCGAACATCGGCTCGATCTTCGGTATCGGTTTCGCCGCCTGGAGCGGGGGCGCCTTGCAGTTCATCAACCAGTACGGCCTGAAGGACTTCATCGCCCGCGCCCAATACCTGGTCGAACAGTACGGCGAGCGCTTCGAGCCGCCGGCGCTGTTGCTGGAGAAGGCGGCGAAGGGCGAGCTGTTCTGAGTCCTGACGTCGCATGGAGAGCCGGCCTTCGGGCCGGCTTTCTCGTGGTCGCGTACCGCGGCGGATGACGCCACCCCGGTATCCCCTGGTTCTTGCCAGCCAGGCCGCCACGGGTAGGGCGAATAGCGCCATGGGCGCTATCCGCCGATATGCCGAGTTTGGCGGATAACCGCGATGCGGTTATCCGCCCTACGCCGTGCGTCGGTACGGGCCAGCCTCCAGGCTGCCACGGGCGCTTCCGCCGATGTGCCTACGCGGGACCTGGGTGTTCCTCGCCGGGGTAGCGCAGCAGGTCGATCACGGCGCTCAACGCCGCCGGGTGGTTGCGGCGGTTCGGATAATAGAGATGGAAACCGGGAAAGGGGGCGCACCAATCCGCCAGGACCCGTTCCAGGCGGCCGGCGGCGAGGTGCTCGGCGACTTCCTCCTCGATGGCGAAGGCAATCCCGACATCGGCCAGCGCCGCCTGTAGCATCAGGCGCGGGTCGTCGAGGACCAGCGGTCCGCTCACGGCCACCGAAAGCGCTTTCGTGCCCTTGCTGAATTGCCATTTGTACAGCTCTCCGGAAGACACCTTGCGCCAGCCGATGCAACGGTGGCCGAGCAATTCCTCCGGGCTACCCGGCCTGCCTTGCCGTCGGAAGTAGGCCGGGGTCGCGACGATGGCCAAGCGCAGGTCCGGGCCGACCCGCACGGCGCGCATGCCGTGCTGGAGGTCTTCGCCGAGGCGGATGCCGGCGTCGAAACCGGCTTCGACGATATTGGCGAAACCCTCGTCCGCCACCACTTCCAGGGTGATGCCGGGATAGTCGCGGGCCAGTTCGCCGAAACGTGGTGCGAGGACGAGACCGATGGCGTTTCGCGGTGCGTTGATTCGTACCAGGCCGTGAGGCGTTTCGCGAAAGCGGTTAAGGCTGTCCAGCGCGGCGGCGATGTCTTCGAACGCCGGGTCCAGGTGTGCCAGCAGGTGCTCGCCGGCCTCGGTCGGCGAGACGTTGCGAGTGGTGCGGTTGAGCAGGCGGATGCCGAGCTGGGTTTCCAGTTCGCGCAGGGTGTGGCTGAGCGTCGGCGGGGTTACGCCGAGGGTGGCGGCGGCGCGGCGGAAACTGCGTTCGCGAGCGATGGCGACGAAGGCGGCGAGACCGGCGAGATCGGGCTTCTTCATTGGATTATTAAAATAACTCGATCAATGAAAGAGATTTTTCCAGGATAGTTAGCTATTCGGCAGCAATATAGCATCGTCGGGAAACCTGGCTCATGAACAGGGTGGGGCCGGGGAAACCGCTCTTTTCAGAGCCTTCCGACGAGGTCGTACGATGCAGCATGTCCGTCTTGGCAACAGCGGCCTGAAAGTCTCCCGACTCTGCCTGGGGTGCATGACCTATGGCGATCCGGCGTGGCGTCCGTGGGTGCTGGACGAGGAACGGGCGCGTCCGTTCATTCGCGAGGCGCTGGAAGCCGGGATCGACTTCTTCGACAGTGCCGATATCTATTCCACCGGCGAGAGCGAGCGGATCCTCGGGCGCGCGCTCAGGGACTTCGCGCAGCGCGAGGACCTGGTAATCGCCACCAAGGCGTTCTTTCCCATGAGCGACAGGCCCAACGCCTGCGGCTTGTCGCGCAAGCACCTGCTTGCCAGCGTGGATGCCTCGCTGCGGCGGTTGGGTACGGACTACCTGGATCTCTTCGTGATCCATCGCTTCGATCCGGACACCCCGATCGAGGAAACCTGCGAAACCCTCGACAGCCTGGTGCGCGTCGGCAAGGTCCGTTACCTCGGCGCCTCGTCGATGCCGGCCTGGCGCTTCATGAAGATGCTCGCCTTCCAGCGCCACCACGGCCTGGCGCAATTCATCTCGATGCAGAGCCAGTACAACCTGATCGTTCGCGAGGACGAGGAGGACCTCGTGCCGCTGTGCCGGGAAGAGGGGATCGCGTTGACGCCCTGGTCGCCGCTGGCGCGTGGGCTGCTGGCAGGAGCGCGAAGCGCCGGCACGCTGCGGACCCGGACGGACGAACAGGCCCCGCGCTGGTACGGCGGCAGGGAGGAAGTCGAGTCGACCCTCGGCGCGTTGGAGAAAATCGCCGCAGCCCGCGGGCTTCCACCGGCGCAACTCGCCCTGGCCTGGCTGCTTGGCCGGAACGGTGTCGCCGCGCCGATCGTCGGCCTGTCCAGGCCGCATCACCTCGAGGATGCCCTCGCGGCGCTGACGCTGGACCTCGCCGAAGAGGAGTGCGCCACGCTGGAGGCGCCGCTCACGGTGCGCGCCCGGACCCCGCGCTGGTAGGGCGCACATCGACGGAGAAAGCATGATGAGACGACAGGCTTCCGTGTTGCTGCTGGTATCCATGGTATCGGCGACCGTCTTGCCGGTTTTCGCCCGTGCGCCGGGCGAGCGCGAGCCGTCCTGCGCCGCGACGAGCATCGTCCTGCCAGCGGGGGCCCGGTATCCCAACGGCATCGCCCATGCCGCCGATGGAACGCTGTACGTCGGCCTGGTCACCAGCGGGCGCATCCTGCGCAAGCCTCCCGGGGGCGAGTGGGAAACCTTCTTCGCCGGCAGCCCGGCGATCTTCGCTGCCACCGCGCTGCGGCTGGACGAGCCGCGTGGCCTGCTCTGGGGCAATTCGCCGGACTTCCTACCCGCTGGCCGGCGCCGGCCGCATGGGGTGTTCGCCCTGGATCTCGCGAGCGGTGCCGTGCGCCGATATCTGACCCTGCCCGGCGACGGGATGGGTAACGATCTCGCGGTGGCGCCCGACGGAACGGTCTACCTGAGCGAAACCCGGGATGGCAGCCTGATGCGGCTGCGGCCCGGGGAACCGGCGTTCCAGGTGTTGCTGCGCGACAGCCGCCTGGCCGGCCCCGGCGGGCTGGGCGCGGCGGGCATCGTCCGGGTGGACGACGACACCCTGCTGGTCGGCAACTTCGGTAGCGGGGCGATCCATGTCGTCGAAGGGGTCGCCACGCGTCCGCGGCTGCGCGAGATGGAGCTGCCCCGAACGCTGGAGAATCCGGATGGCATGGCGCTGGCTCCGGACGGCTCGCTGATCGTGCTGGAGAACGCCATCCGCAGCGGCGCCGGCAAGGTGCTGCGGATCGCCGAGCCGCTCGCTCCAGGGCGGCGCGGCATCGAAGTGATACGCGAGGGCCTGGAGTCGCCGGTCAACCTGACCGTCACCGGACAGGGTTGCGCCTATGTCAGTGAGTCCCGCATTCGCCACCGCCTGTTGCCGGGGCGCGAGGGCGAGGTGCCGGCGCGTTTCCTGATCCACCGGCTGCCCCTGGACGCGGCCGGGGGCCGTTGATCGGCCGCTCAGGCGTTGGCGAAACGACCTTCCAGATAGGCGATGATCTCGCTGGATTCGTACATCCAGCGCACCTGGCCGTTTTCCTCGATGCGCAGACACGGCACCTTGACCTTGCCGCCGCCTTCCAGCAAAGCCTGGCGGGCCTGCGGATCGTTCATGGCGTCCTTGAGTTGCATCGGCAGGTTCAGCCGGTGCATGGCGCGGCGTGTCTTCACGCAGAACGGACAGGCGCGGAACTGGTAGAGCGACAGGTTCCGCAGCGCCCGCTCGACCTCGGCCTGAGCCTCGGCGCTGCGCTGCAGCTTGCGGGGGCGGCTGACGAAGTCGGCGAGGATAATCGCCTGACCCAGTCCGTTACGTACTGCCTTGAGCAACATGGCGTGTGCCTCGCGGGAAAACCGCCAGTTTACGTGGCGGTTCCGGGCATGGGGAGTCCTTCCGTCTCCTGTGCAGATTTCTTTACGGCTGGGCGTCTCGGGAATCTTTCTGCGGGCTGCTTGTTTTTTGGCGAATCGTCCGGATATTCCTTTCGAGGCCAGGGCGACGGTTCCCTTGCCCGCGCTCCTGTGTTAATTAAATCAAACGAAAACGACAATAACCCCACTTCTTCAGAGAGTCTTTATGTCGCTCCGCATCTGTATCCTGGAAACCGATATCCTTCGTCCCGAGCTGATCGAGCGCTACGAAGGCTACGGCCGGATGTTCCAGCAACTGTTCGCCAAGCAACCGATCGCCGCCGAATTCGTCATCTACAACGTGGTGGAGGGGCGCTATCCGGCGGACGACGAGCGCTTCGACGCCTACCTGGTGACCGGCAGCAAGGCCGACTCCTTCGGTCCCGACCCGTGGATCCAGACCCTGAAGACCTTCCTCCTGGACCGCTACGAGCGCGGCGACAAGCTCCTCGGCGTGTGTTTCGGCCACCAGTTGCTGGCCCTGCTGCTCGGTGGCAAGGCCGAGCGCGCCAGCCAGGGCTGGGGCATGGGCATCCACCAGTACCAGTTGAACGAACGGGCCGACTGGATGAGCCCGGCGCTGCCGGACCTGACCCTGTTGATCAGCCACCAGGACCAGGTCACCCGGCTGCCGGAAAACGCGCGGGTGATCGCTTCCAGCGACTTCTGTCCCTATGCCGCCTACGCCATCGGCGACCAGGTGCTGTGCTTCCAGGGGCATCCCGAGTTCGTCCACGACTATTCCCGCGAACTGCTCGAACTGCGCCAGCAGCACCTGGGCGAGGAACTCTATCGCAAGGGGGTCGATAGCCTGGCGAGGGATCACCAGGGCACCGTCGTCGCCGAATGGATGATGCGTTTCGTCGCGCGCCAGCCGACCGGCGCCTGAGCCGGCCCCGCGCCATGCGAGCGCCGCCAGCCTCCCGGGGTTGGCGGCGTTTTCGTTTCAGGCCGGGCAGTCGAGGATGAAGCGCTCCGGGATCCAGCGCTGCGGGCGTGCCGGCGGGGTGCCGCTCTGCAGCTTCAGCGCCAGGTTGGCCGCCAGCGCGCGGACCATCGCCTGGTTGCATTCGATGGTGCGCGCCAGTGCGCCTGCCGAGCCTTGGGCGAGGCCGAGTAGCGAGTAGCCATTGGTCAATATCGCCAGGGCGGCGACGATCCAGAATTTCCGTGTTTGCCTTCTCATGCTGTTTCCCGGGAAAGAAGCCGGCGTTCAACCGGCGCGTCGACTGTTCAACCCCGAGAGCAGGCCTGGCAGGGCCTGGCCGATCTGGTTGGAGAAGGTCGTGGCGGTGTCGTTGTCCGGTGTGGCGTTCCTGACGCTTTCGGCGCCGGCGACGAGGCTCAGCACGACCAGCATGAGGATGGCGTATAGACCCAGGGTGGCCAGGGCGGTGTTGCGGGCGTAATGGCGTGGGCTGCGACGTTTCATGGCGGCTTCCGTGATCGATACCTCGGATGGGCATAGGATCGCGGAGAAGAATTCGATTGGATAACGAATTGTCGCGCTATTAACTATCGACAGAAATGATGCTTTGGCCGAACGACCGGTACGGGTTGCGGGGCCCGGGTTCGGGCCCGATGGATCAGGACGAAGTCGGCGCGAGCAGGCGATCGACCACCTGCCGGGCTCGCTCGAAGGAGGGGTAGCCGCTGCGCGCGACCGGCAGCTCGGCGTAGGCCTGGCGATAGGTCTCGGCCTTGGGAATGTCGGCGCGCGGCAACAGGAAGGGCTCGGCGTAGATCTTGTAGAGCATCGCGTTGGCCAGCGGGTAGCGTCGCTCGGCGGAACGTTCGAGGAGGCGGGTGATGCGCTCGCAATCGCTGGCCTGGCCGTCGCGGCGAGCGATCAGCACGGCCTGGTAGAAGTCCGCCTCGCCGCTGCGGTCGTCGCGCGCCGCGCGCTCCAGCAGGGCCTGGGCCAGCGGCAGGCGATCGCGGTCGTTGGCGACGATGATCAGTTTCGCCTGCAGCATGTCGTTCTCGTACAGCAGTTTTTCCCTGTCGCTGTCCTGGCGGCAGGTGGCGCAGCTTGCCAACAGCGGGATCAGGCAAAGTGCAATCCATTTCGGCATGGCGGTTGTTTCCTTGTCATGGATGAGACGGCACGAGGCTGGAATCCAATGGAGAGGCGAGGCGCCTCCAAGGTTCCCTCGCATGCAGTCTAGTCGGCCCGTAGCGGATGGGACCGGCCGTTCTTGATACGCATCAACTGGCGCCGGCGGGCAAGGCGTACGGTGAAAGATGCAGGGCGGCGCACGAAGCGCCTGTCCCGAAGCCAAGAAGGAAACGCTCATGATTCGTGAAGTTGAAGGTGACATTCTGCTTTCCGGGGCCCAGGTGATCGCCCACGGCATCGCGCCCCAGGACCATTTCGACAGCGGCCTGGCCCTCGCCTTGCGCGAACGCTGGCCGTCGATGGTTCGCGACTACCGGCATGCCGCCCATGCCAGGGCGCCCGAGCCGGGCGGCATCTGGGTCTGGGCCGGGGTCGACGAGCAGGGCAAGACCCAGTGCATCGTCAACCTGATCACCCAGGGCATGCTGCACAGCGGTCGTAGCGCCAAGCCGGGCAAGGCGAGCCTGGAGGATGTCGGCCATGCCCTGCGCGAGCTGGCCCGCTATGTGCGCAGCGAAGGGGTGAGCAGCCTGGCTCTGCCCTGCGTGGCGACGGGAGTGGGCGGGCTGGACTGGTCCGAGGTCAAGCCGCTGGTGGTTCGCCACCTGGGCGACCTGGAGATCCCGGTGATTCTCTACGAGGTCTATCGCAAGGGCGTGGCGGCCGAGGAAAAGCTGGCCTGAACGAAAAGCCCGGCGTGAGCCGGGCTTTTCAGGGTTGCGGGGAAAAGAAAAACGTTCCTGGCAGGCGGCGTTCAACCCTGCGCATCGGTGTCGCTCGCGGTTGGCGCCGTGGCCTGTTGCTGCTGGGCCTGCTCGATGGCGTGCTGGTTCAGTTGGACCATGCGGTTTTCCATCAGGCTGGATTCGTCGGCGAAGCTGGCTTGCACTGCGAGGGTGGTAGCCATGCCGAGGAGAATGGCGGCGAAGACGTTGCGTTTCATGATGACCTCCGGTTTTCCTTGGGAATGTCATCAGGATAATTCGTAATAATTTTTTAAAAATAGCAGTTCTGGAGAGTTACCTTTGCGTAATAAGTAATTATTGGGCGCAAAAAAAGCCCGGTATCAACCGGGCTTTCGCTGGAGCGGGCCTTAGCCCAGGTGCTTCTTGTCCAGCTCGATCGCCTGGTCGAGGGTTTCCAGCAGTGCCTTGCGCACCTTGAGCTTGGTATTGCGGTGCGCGGTCATGTTGAGTTTCTTCAACTGCTGGGCCGCTGCACGCGCGCTTTCCTGCAACTGGTCGGCGCTGACCAGGGTGTCGAGGAAGCCGGCATCCACCGCAGCGGCCGGACTGAACATCTCGGCATTGATGACCGAGCGGGTGAACGCCGACTTGCGCAGGCGATCGCGGGCCAGTTCGATGCCGACATGGTGCATGGTCATGCCGATGGCGACTTCGTTCAGGCCGATCTGGAACGGCCCGTCGACGCCGATCCGGTAGTCGGCCGAGAGCAGCAGGAAGGCGCCCTTGGCTACCGCGTGCCCGGGGCAGGCGACGATCACCGGGTAGGGATGGGAGAGCAGGCGGCGAGCCAGGGTCGAGCCGGCGGCGACCAGGTTGACGGCATTCTCCGGGCCGGAGGTCATGACCTTCAGGTCGTAGCCACCGGAGAGGATGCCCGGCTGGCCAGTGACGATGACCACGGCCTTGTCCTGCAAGGCCTGGTCGAGAGCCTGGTTGAAGGCGTCGATCACCGCCGGGGAGATGGCGTTCACCTTGCCGTTGTTGAGGGTCAGGGTGGCGATGCCGTCTTCGAACTGGTAGCTGATCAACTCGCTCATGGCAGGATTCCTTTTGGTGGAGTGGCGCAGACCTTACTGATGGCCGCCGTCGGCGTAAAGCGCTTTGGCTGACCCGCGGGTCATGCGCGATTGCGCTTGCGCGGCCTCCCGGCCAGGGCTCCAGCGACGCCTGCGCGTTCCTGCCAGAAGAAACGGTTGAGTCTGACCGGGGAAGACAGCAATATGGGCCCTATCGTTAGTCCGGCCTTGCATGCGGTGCAGGCCAGCCGTTTCGAGGATGTCCGCCAGGCGCGATCCGCCACCGGGACGAGAACGGACGAAGGTCTCCGGCGGTCCGCTGGAGGCCGGTACGCGGGGGCTTCCTCGCGAGGAACCTATCAATCAGGCGCGGGTCGGGTTACGAACCCGTTGAGGAGATCCAAAGTGAGCGAGTCCCTGTCCATCCATCATGACGTGGGCGGCCATCAATTCGAGACGACGGTGGATGGCCATCGTGCCTATCTGGCCTATATGGACCTGGGCAAGCAGACGCTGGATATCTACCGGACCTTCGTACCGGATTCGCTGCGTGGTCGCGGTATCGCCGCCGCGTTGACCGAGCACGCCCTGCAGTACGCCGACCGCATGGGCTACAGCGTGATCCCGTCCTGCTCCTACGTGGAGCGTTACATCGAGCGTCGCCAGCGTCAGGCCGATCCGGCCGCCTGAGCAGGCGCGCAATGAAAACGCCGGGCATCAGCCCGGCGTTTTCGTTTCCACCTCGCTCAGCCGCGCTGGCGTTTCGGCAGCACGTCCTTGAGCTTGGCGTGCATGCTGCGGATGCTCTTCTCGGTGGTCGCCCAGTCGATGCAGGCGTCGGTGATGGAGACGCCGTACTGAAGTTGGTCGAGATCCTTCGGAATCGGCTGGCTGCCCCAGCCCAGGTGGCTTTCCACCATCAGGCCGACGATCGAGTTGTTGCCTTCGACGATCTGGTTGCTGACGTTGTCCATCACCAGCGGTTGCAGGGCCGGGTCCTTGTTGGAGTTGGCGTGGCTGCAGTCGACCATGATGTTCAGCGGGATTTTCGCCTTGTTCAGGTCCTGCTCGCAGAGCGCGACGCTGACCGAATCGTAGTTCGGCTTGCCGTTGCCGCCGCGCAACACCACGTGACCGTAGCGGTTGCCCTTGGTGGTGACGATGGATACGCCGCCCTGCTGGTTGATGCCGAGGAAGCGATGCGGGCTGGAGACCGACTGCAGGGCATTGATCGCCACGGTCAGGCTGCCATCGGTGCCGTTCTTGAAGCCGACCGCGGAAGACAGGCCGGAGGCCATCTCGCGGTGGGTCTGCGATTCGGTGGTACGGGCGCCGATCGCCGACCAACTGATCAGGTCCTGCAGGTACTGCGGGGAAATCGGGTCGAGCGCTTCGGTGGCGGTGGGCAAGCCTTTCTCGGCGAGGTCGCGGAGCAGTTGGCGGCCGATGTGCAGGCCATCCTGGATCTTGAACGAGTCGTCCAGGTACGGATCGTTGATCAGGCCTTTCCAGCCCACCGTGGTACGCGGCTTCTCGAAGTACACGCGCATCACCAGGAACAGCGTATCCGCCACTTCGGCCGCGAGCGCCTTGAGGCGGTCGGCGTATTCGTGGGCGGCCTTGATGTCGTGGATGGAGCAGGGGCCGATCACCACGAACAGACGGTGGTCCTTGCCATCCAGAATGTCGCGCACCACCTGGCGACCATGGGCCACGGTCTGCAGCGCCTTGTCGGTCAGGGGAATTTCACGCTTGAGCTGCTCCGGCGTGATCAGGGTCTCGTTGGAGGCAACGTTAAGGTCGTCGATCTGTAAATCAGCCATCGTGGTACTCAATCAGGTCACGGGCGCCGGCCGCCGGGAGGCCCCCTGCGAAAGGGCGCAGGCATGAAGTTCGCAAACGGGGAGACGAACCTTAACGTGTCGGGCCGGGCCTAGACAATGGGCGGGACGCGGTTCGCCGGTGTTTTCCCCGCTCTGCGCACGTTTTCTTCGTTGCTCCGGGCCAAGGCTGCCAGCGGAGTTGCAGGCGAGGCCGCCGCGGACGATATTGTGCAGGTGCTGCGGAGGGGCGCGCCTTGCGCGTATCCGCTGGCCGAGGAGGGCGCCAGCGCTATCGCAGGAGCCGAAGCATACGGATGATGGTCGGGCCCCATTTCTTCCTTTCTATCGAGGTCAGCAGCGTGCCGTCCCTGGAACTCACCGATCTGGACGCCGACCGGCAGTTGCTTGCCCTGGAAGGGGTTTCGCTGTTGGTATTCACCAGCGAAGGCTGCGCGTCGTGCCGCTGGGCCCGGCGCCATCTCCCCGCGATGGACCTGCCCATCGAGCGCCTGTGCTGGGTGGACGCCGGCCGCAATGGCGGCCTGGTGGAACGCTACGGCGTCTTTCACCTGCCGGCCCTGTTCATGGTCCGCGACGGCCGCTTCCATGGCGCACTGAACGTTCCGCTGCACCAGGAAGCCTTGCGGGGTGCGGTGCTGGCGGGGTCGACCGCTTTACCTGAGGAGTTGCCCTGATGGATTCAAAGCAGCAACGGATCGGCGTCATCGGTACGGGAGCCATCGGCGGCTTCTATGGATTGATGCTGGCGCATGCCGGTCACGACGTGCATTTTCTCCTGCGCAGCGAGTTCGAGGCGGTCAATCGCGCCGGACTCAGCCTGAATAGTGCGGTGCATGGCTTCCGGCGCCTGGCGCCGGTCCAGGCCTACCATTCGGCGCAGGACATGCCGCCCTGCGACTGGTTGCTGGTGGGCGCCAAGACCACCGGCAATGACGAACTGGCACCCCTGATCCGCGCAGCGGCGGCGCCGGGAGCCAAGGTTCTGCTGCTGCAGAACGGTCTGGGCGTGGAGGAGCGGCTGCGGCCGCTGCTGCCGGAAAGCCTGCATCTGCTGGGCGGCCTCTGCTTCATCTGTGTGCATCGCGGCGAACCGGGCGTGATCGAGCACCAGGCCTACGGCGGAGTGAATCTCGGCTATCATTCCGGACCGGCCGACGAGCGCCGCCGGCGCGAGATCGTCGAGGAGGGTGCCGCGCTGTTCCGCGAGTCCGGGCTGGAGTCCACGGCGATGCCCGACCTGGAGCAGGCGCGCTGGCAGAAGCTGGTCTGGAACATCCCCTACAACGGGCTGTCGGTATTGCTGAAGAGCAGCACCGCGCCGCTGATGGCCAACGCGGACAGTCGGTCGCTGATCGAGGCGATCATGGAGGAAGTCATCGGTGCTGCCGGCGCCTGCGGCTTCATCCTGCCTGAGGGCTATGCGGACCAACTGTTGGCGGCGACCGAGCGGATGCCCGACTATCGGCCGAGCATGTACCACGACTTCGCCCATGGGCGGCCACTGGAGCTGGCGGCGATCTATGCCGCGCCCCTGGCCCGCGCTGCTGCTGCGGGCTACCGGATGCCCAGGGTCGAGGCGCTGCACCAGGCGTTGCGCTTCCTCGAAGCGCAACCGCGCTGAAGGGCCGAGCGCGGCGACCAGCCGGCGCCGCGCTCGCAGGGAGAAAAGGGATTTACCCCAACGGGCCGGAAAAAGCCCGAAACAGCAGGGAACGCTAGGAGAATGGATGCTTGCTGCTAATCTGCTAATGAGGCCCGCCGCGCAGGCTGTCGAGGAGGCCGCATGATTCGTTCGATTCTCTATGCCACCGATCTGGGGCTCTATGCTCCCTATGTCCTGCAACACGCCCTGTCGCTGACCCGCGCCTACAACGCCGAGCTCTATGTCGTCCATGTGGTGGAGCCCCTCGGGCTGTTCGCCGAGTCGGTCCTGCAGACTTACCTTGACACCGAGCGTCTCCAGGACCTGCGGGCGCAAGGGCTGGACAACGTCATGGAAAGCATCGAGAAGCGGGTCCTGGAAGGGTTTCGCGATGAACTCGGCGAGTTGCCCCAGGATGCGGCGCTGGTCAAGAGCGTGCGGGTGGTGCAGGGCGACCCGCCGCAGATGATCCTCGATGAGGCGGAAAAGCTGGCCGTGGACCTGATCGTCGCCGGCAGCCATAGCCACGGCACCCAGCTCGATACGCCGCTGGGCCGGACTGCCGCGCGTCTGGTGCAACTGGCGGAGGTACCGGTGTACCTGGTGCCGATGTTGCAGCACCGTAGTCGCGACCTGTAGGCCAGCGGTCGGCTGGTGAAAAAGCGTGCAAAATCAAAAAAAACGTCTAATTTTATTCCTCAAACCATTAATATGGTTATATACCTTCGGTTCTTGATCGCCGGTCGCGACAACCTTTTCGAGGAATCTCCATGAAGCTTCAGCAATTGCGCTATATCTGGGAGGTTGCGCACCACGACCTCAACGTCTCCGCCACGGCGCAGAGCCTCTATACTTCGCAGCCGGGCATCAGCAAGCAGATCCGCCTGCTGGAGGACGAACTGGGCGTCGAGGTGTTCGCTCGCAGCGGCAAGCACCTGACCCGGGTGACGCCGGCGGGGGAGCGGATCATCCATACCGCCGGCGAGATCCTGCGCAAGGTCGAGAGCATCAAGCAGATCGCCCAGGAATTCTCCAACGAGAAGAAGGGCACGCTGTCCATCGCCACTACCCACACCCAGGCGCGCTATGCGCTGCCCAACGTGATCAGCGGCTTCATCAAGCAGTACCCGGACGTCTCCCTGCACATGCACCAGGGCACGCCGATGCAGATCGCCGAAATGGCGGCCGACGGCACCGTCGACTTCGCCATCGCCACCGAGGCGCTGGAGTTGTTCGGCGACCTGATCATGATGCCCTGCTACCGCTGGAATCGCTGTGTCATCGTGCCCCACGGGCATCCGCTGACCAAGCTGCCGAAACTGACCCTGGAAGCCCTGGCCGAGCAGCCGATCGTCACCTACGTGTTCGGCTTCACCGGCCGTTCCAAGCTCGACGAAGCCTTCAGCCAGCGCGGACTGGTGCCCAAGGTGGTATTCACCGCGGCCGATGCCGACGTGATCAAGACCTACGTGCGGTTGGGCCTGGGGGTCGGCATCGTGGCGCACATGGCGGTCGATCCGAAGCTCGACAACGACCTGGTGATCCTCGACGCCAGCCACCTGTTCGAGTCCAGCGTGACCAAGATCGGCTTCCGCCGCGGCACCTTCCTGCGCGGCTTCATGTGCGACTTCATCGAGAAATTCGCTCCGCACCTGACCCGCGAGCTGCTGGCCAAGGCCGTGCAATGCCACAACAAGGCCGAGCTGGACGAGTTGTTCGACGGCATCGAACTGCCGGTCTACTGATCGCCTCGGCCCATGAAAAAGCCCGGCCTGGTGCCGGGCTTTTTCATGGCTGGCCCTCAGAGCATGTCGAGATTGTCGCGTCCGGCCAGCCTGGCCAGCGCTTCGCGATCGGCGTCCGCGGCCTGCTCTGCTCGCGGTTCGAGGACTTCATGGAGGAAGCTCATGAACACGGTGTAGACCTGTTCGCGCCCGTCGTCGTGGCGAACCACGAAGAACGGCGCGGTCTCTACGCCATATTGGGCGGCGACCATCCAGCCTGCGCTGTTCGGGTCGCGTTCGTCGGCCACCAGGGTGCGATGGATGCGCGGCAGGTAGCCGCCTTGTTCCAGGCGTTGCCGGACTTCCTTGCACTTGCGGCAGTCCTCGCCGTTGGCGAGGACTTTCTTGACCATGGTGATGCGCATGCTGGGTCTCCGCTCGGGGTTCGACCCGCACTTTACCCCGATTGCATACGCTCTATCGACGGTTTCAGGCCTTGCTGATCAGGTTGCCGGCGTGCAGCCCGCACTCCTTGTGGGTGGCTTCCTCCCACCACCAGCGGCCCTCGCGCTCGTGCTGGTTGGGCAGCACCGGACGGGTGCAGGGTTCGCAGCCGATGCTGATATAGCCGCGTTCGTGCAGGCTGTTGTAGGGCAGTTCGAGCATGCGGATATAGCCCCAGACTTCCTCGCTGGTCATGGACGACAGCGGGTTGAACTTGTACAGCGGCTTTTCCGGCGTGGAAAAGGCACCGTCGATTTCCAGCACCGCCACCTGGCTGCGCGTGCCGGGGCTCTGGTCGCGGCGTTGGCCGGTGGCCCAGGCGCGCACGCCGGCGAGCTTGCGCTTGAGCGGTTCGATCTTGCGGATGCCGCAGCACTCGCCGTGGCCGTCCCGGTAGAAGCTGAACAGGCCCTTTTCCTTCACCAGGGGTTCGAGCAGGCGCGGGTCGGGGGAAAGCACGTCGATGGCTATGCCGTAGTGTTCGCGGACCTGGTCGATGAAACGATAGGTTTCCGGGTGCAGGCGACCGGTGTCGAGGCTGAACACCTTCACGTTGCGGTTGAGCTTCCAGGCCATGTCTACCAGGACGACGTCCTCGGCGCCGCTGAAGGAGATCCACAGCTCGTCGCCGAAGTGCTCGAAGGCGGCTTTCAGGATGTCCTGGGGGGATTTGTCGGCAAGGCTGGAAGCGAGGGCGGGAAGGTCGAAAGGCTGGCTCATCGGGCTGGGGTCCTGGTGCGGGGCGGCGCTGTTGCGCTCTGTGGCGGGAATGGTAGCAAAGGGCGGCATATGGCCCTAAATAACCATTTACCCCTGTCGACCTTGATTCCAGGAATAAGCCGGCGTTGCCTTGCCCTCGGCGAGGGGCTAGAGTGCCGCGTCCGTCGTCACCCCATCGTTCAGAAAATTTCGAGGAGAGTCCTGTGGAAATTGCCTGTCTTGACCTGGAAGGCGTGCTGGTTCCGGAAATCTGGATCGCGTTCGCGGAAAAAACCGGTATCGACGCCTTGAAGGCGACCACCCGGGACATTCCGGACTACGACGTGCTGATGAAGCAGCGCCTGCGCATCCTCGACGAACATGGCCTGAAGCTGGGCGATATCCAGGAGGTGATCGCCACCCTGAAGCCGCTGGAGGGGGCGGTGGAATTCGTCGACTGGCTGCGCGAGCGCTTCCAGGTGGTGATTCTCTCCGACACCTTCTACGAGTTCTCCCAGCCGCTGATGCGCCAGTTGGGCTTCCCGACCCTGTTGTGCCACAAGCTGGAGATCGACGACAGCGACCGCGTGGTCGGCTATCAATTGCGCCAGAAGGATCCCAAGCGGCAGTCGGTGATCGCCTTCAAGAGCCTCTACTATCGGGTGATCGCCGCCGGCGATTCCTACAACGACACCACCATGCTTTCCGAGGCCCACGCCGGCATCCTGTTCCATGCCCCGGAAAACGTGATCCGCGAGTTTCCCCAGTTCCCCGCGGTGCATACCTACGAAGACCTCAAGCGCGAGTTCCTCAAGGCTTCCAGCCGTTCGCTGAGCGTGTAGCCGCGCCGCCGATGAAAGAGCCCGCGGAACGCGGGCTCTTTTCTATTCCGGGGACGCTGTCCCGGCCATTCCTTCCAGGGTTTCCAGCAGCACCCGGACCTTGTCCAGGGTTTCCTGGTACTCGTCCTCCCAGTGCGAGTCGGCGACGATGCCGCCGCCGCCCCAGCAACTGACCTGGCCGTCCCTGACCAGCAGGGTGCGGATGGCGATCGAGCTGTCCATCTCGCCGCGCACGTCGAGGTAGAACAGGCTGCCGCAGTAGATGCCGCGTCGGCTCGGTTCCAGCTCGTCGATGATCTGCATGGCGCGAATCTTCGGCGCGCCGGTGATCGAGCCGCCGGGGAAGCTGCCTTCCAGCAGGTCGAGGGCGTCCTTGCCCGGCGCCAGTTCGCCGGTGACGCTGCTCACCAGGTGATGCACGTTGGGATAGCTTTCCAGGGCAAACAGCTCCGGTACCCGTACGCTGCCAGGTTGGCAACTGCGTCCGATGTCGTTGCGCAGCAGGTCGACGATCATCAGGTTTTCCGCGCGGTCCTTGGGGCTGGCCAGCAGCGACGCCGCCAGCGCCATGTCCTCCTCGGGCGTCTTGCCGCGCGGGCGGGTGCCCTTGATCGGCCGGGTTTCCACCTTGCCCTTGCCGAGCTTGAGGAAGCGCTCCGGCGACAGGCTGAGGATCGCGCCGTCGGCCAGTCGCAGGTAGCCGGAGAACGGCGTCGGGCAGGCCTCGCGCAGGGCGCGATAGGCCGGCCACGGCGAGCCGCTGCAAGCGGCCTGGAAACGCTGGCTATAGTTCACCTGGTAGCAGTCGCCTGCCTGGATGTAGTCCTGGATGCGGCGGATCGCCTGCCGATAGTCGGATGCGCTGATGCTCCGTCGGAATTTTCCCAGAAGCTTGAAGTTGCCGGCCGTGCCTTGCGCTTCCTCGCTGAACAGGGCGATCAGGCGCTGGCGTTCGCGCTCGTCCAATCGCGGGTGGAATACCAGTTGGCTGGTGCCGGCCTGGTGGTCGCTGATCAGCGCCCAGGCATACAGACCGACGGAGGCCAGCGGCAGGCCCAGGTCATCGCGGGCGTGTTCGCCGATGCGCTCGATGCGCCGACCCAGGTCGTAGGATAAATAGCCCAGCAGACCGCCGGCGAAGGGCAGTTCGTACGGCGCTGGCAGCTGCGCGGGGCCCAGGCTTCCGGCCGCTTCGCGTAGGCGGGCGAAGAAGCGGTTGGCCGATTCGTCGGGCAGCGGCGCCAGTTCTGCCAATGGCCAGGCGCTCATAAGGTCATAGCGTCCACGGGTAGCGATGGGGCGACCCGAATCGAGCATCACCGCACCGGGCGCCTCATGGATGATGGCAAAGAGACAGCTTGCGTCGCTATGGTAGGGCAGGGGGTGAACATGACAACTGGGCATGGAAAGTGGGGGTAGTGGGACAGTCAGGAATTCTAGTTCGCCGGAATCGTCGATCCTAGAGCCATTTCTTCAGTTTACGTAAGAAGGGTGATCTGCTAATTATGGAAATATCCCACGGAGATTTGGCTCCGTACCACAATGATAATGACACAGGGATACAGGCCGTGGATGCAGTACAGGATCCAGCAGCCGGCAGCCTTTCGCGCTCCAGAATAGTGCCGCCTCAGGTGCCAGCCGAATATTCTCTTCGCCCCGCGATCCGCAACCTGCTGGATCGCAATCCCCATTCACGCGTTCTGATGTTTTCCGCACCTGCCGGCTTCGGCAAGACCTGCGCGCTCGCCGCCCTGGCCAGGGAGCGCACTGTAGCAGACCAGGCGGTGGCCTGGCTGTCGCTGGCCGAAGAAGACGACGACCCCGCCCGTTTCTGCCGGCAGCTCATCGAGGCGCTGGGCGAAGCCGTGCCGCAGCTTGGAGACGACGCCCAGACCTACCTGCAGAACACCATGCGGGTCCCGGTGGTGGCGGTGATCGAAAGCCTGCTCGGCGATCTCGATCGCTATGCGCGGCCGTTGCTGCTGGTGCTGGACGACCTGCACCTGGTTAGCAACCCGGACATCTTCACCGGCCTCAATCGCCTGGTGCAGTACGCACCGCCCGGGCTGGTCCTGGCCCTGGGCACGCGTTCGCAGCCGGCGCTGAGCCTGGCTACCTGGCGGGCCAAGGGACTGTTGCTGGAAATCGGCCTCGAGGAGCTGCGCCTCGGCTTCGAGGAAACCCGCGAATACCTCGAGCGCAGCGGTCTCTATCTGGACGAGCCCTGCCTGAAGGCGCTCTATGGCCAGACCGAAGGCTGGGTGGTGGGCGTGCATCTCGTCAGCCTGTGGCTGCGCCAGCAACCGCAGGTGCAGGAAATGGCCCTGCTCGACGGCGACAAGCAGGCGGTCAGCGCCTATCTGCTGGCGGCGGTCTTCGAACGCTTGCCTGGCGACCTGCAGGAAGCGCTGCTGGCCCTTGGCGTTGCCAGCCAATTGAGCGGCGACCTGGCCAACGCCCTGACCGGGCGCCAGGACGGCCAGGCGCTGCTGGAGCGCCTGGAGTCCATGCAATTGTTCCTCCTGCCGCTGGATCGCGAACGCCAGTGGTATCGCTTCCACCTGCTGTTCGCCGACTTCCTCCGCAACCGCCTGCGCGACTCCGATCCGGACCGTTTCAAGCAACTGCATTTCAACGCCAGCCTGTGGTTCACCAACCACCACATGCCGACGTTCGCCATCGAGCATGCCTGTGCGGCGGAAGACCCGGAGATGATCGCCGCGCTGGTCGACGGATGCGGACTGGAGCTGATCAACCGCGGCCAGCTCAGCCTGATCTACCGTTGGCGCAAGCATGTGCCGGACGAAATCGCCGAGCGCTATCCGATCCTGGTCCTTACCGATGTCTGGTCGCGGGCCAGCGACCTCAGCCTGGGCGAGGCCAACCGGATCATCGACGAACTGCTGGCGCGCTGGGGGGAGAGCCGCGGCGATGGGCCGATGGGCGACCAGTACCTCTCCGCGCTGGCGGTGAAGGCGGTGGTGGCGTTGCAGAAGGACGATCTGGAACTGTGCATCGCCCTGGCTCGCCGGGTCGAGGTCCAACTCGGGCAGAACGCTGCCTTCCTCGAAGTGGCGGTGTTGATCACCGCCGCGCTGGCCCAGGTGGTCCGTGGCCAGGGCGACCAGGCGCGGCGCCTGCTGGGGCTGGCGCAGCAGCGCAATCATTTCCTCGAAGGGCGCTACCTGGACATGCAACTGGCCAACGTCGAGGTGATCCTCGCACTCGAGCAGGGCCAGGTGAAACAGGCGCAACTGCTCATCGAGCGGCTCCGCCAGCGCGCCCGGCCGCTGTTCGAGAAGTCCAGGAGCGCGCTGGCGCTGCCGACCATCACCGAGGCCCTGACCGCCTACTACAGGATCGAGCTGGATGGGCTGGAAGAGCGCCTGGGCTGGGCGCTCGGGCATGTGGATGTGATCAATCCGATCGATTTCTATGCCCAGGGACAGATCTGCCTGGCGCGCACCCAGCGCCTGCTGGGACGGCCGAAGGAGGCGCTGGCCAGCCTGGCGGCGATGCAGGCCCTGGCCTCGCGCAATCAGTCGTGGCGCTTCTTCGCCCAGGCCATGGCCGAAGAGATCAACCTGATCCTCCAGGACAGCGGCCCCGACCGCCTGAAGCGCGCCGAGCAGCGGTTGAAGAGCGTGGACTGGAACAAGATGGCGGCACACTACCGCAACATGGCCTTCAACCCGGTCAACTGGTCGCTGGGCGTGAGCCGCGTGCGCCTGTTGCAGGGGCGAGGACATTTCAGCGAGGCGCTGCACGAGATCACTCAGTTGCGCGGCACCTTGCAGCCCGGTTGGCACGGCCTGCAGCGCCTGCGCCTGGATATCCTGGCGGCGCTCAGCTATCAGCGCCTGGGCTACCAGGAACGGGCCAACAGCCTGCTCGGCGAATGCCTGATCAATGCCGAACGGGAAGGGGTGCGCAGCCTCTTCATCGAGGAAGGCGACGGCATTCGCCAGTTGCTCCAGCAACTCGAATCCACCGAGCGCCAGCCGGCGCTACAGACCTTCATTCGCGGCCTGCTCGGCATCTGGCCCGGGCAGGGCGTGCGCAAGCCCCAGGATGCGCTCGAGGAAGGCCTGACGGAGCGCGAGCGCGAAGTGGTCTGCCTGGCCGCACAGGGCCTATCCAACGAAGAAATCGGCCAGCGCCTGTCGCTGGCCCTGGGGACCGTCAAATGGCATCTGCACAACATCTACGAAAAGCTCAAGGTGCGCAATCGCACCCAGGCGATCCGGCGAGCCCGCGAGCTGAGCCTGCTCTGACCATGGGCCATCGCGACGGGGTTCCCGCCAGCACCATCCCGCTGTTGCAGACCAAGCTGTTCCCGCCAGGCGCCGGAGGGCTGCCGCTGCTGCCCCGCCAGGCGCTGATCGACCGCCTGTACGAGGCCCGCGGGCGACGCGCGATGGTGCTCAGCGCGCCGGCCGGCTTCGGCAAGAGCACCATCCTCTGCCAGTTGCGCCTGCGCCTGCTGGAGCAGGGCGCGGCGGTGGCATGGCTGTCCTGCGACGAGACCGACAGCGAACCGCAGCGTCTGATCCAGTACCTGCTGGCGAGCATCCAGCGAGTGGTCCCGGCATTCGGCGGCAATACCGCCAATCTGCTCGGCACCGACGTCGCGGTGCCGCTGGAGGGCATCCTGGATGCCTTCCTCGCCGACCTGCGTCGCCTGGAAGGCCCCTTGTACCTGTTCCTCGACGATTTCCACCGCATCCGCCACGCCGCCTTGCCGCATGGGGTTCGCTACCTGATCGAGAACCTGCCCGATCACGTGCGGGTGGTGGCCTCGACCCGCTTCCGCCCGCGCTTCCTGGTCGACGAACCGACCCTCAAGCCCTGGACCTTCTGCCTGAGCGCGGAAGACCTGCGACTTTCGCGCGAGGAGAGCGATGCGTTTCTCCTCGACCTCAAGGGGCTGGAGCTGGGCGAGCGCGAGCTGAAGCTGCTGTTCAAGCGCACCGAAGGCTGGATCACGGCGTTGCACCTGGCGGCCCTGGCCCTCAGTCGCAATACCGACCGGGAAGGTTTCCTCCGCGGGCTCTCCGGGACCGAACGGAACATCGCCGACTACCTGGCGGAAGACGTGCTGGCCAGCCTGCCCGCCGACCTGCAGCTGTTCCTCGACCAGACCTCGGTGCTCGACGAGTTCAATGCGGAACTGTGCAATGCGCTGACCGGGCGTCGCGACGGCCTGGACATGCTCATGCGCCTGCAGAACGAGCAGTTGTTCGTCATCGCCCTGGACGACCAGCGCGAATGGTTCCGCTACCACCATCTGTTCGCCGAGTTCCTCCAGGGGCGGCTGTCCCGGCATGCCGATCCGACCCCGTTGCTGCATGCGGCGGCGCGCTGGTGCGAGGGGCGCGACCTGGCCGACCGGGCGATCAAGTACGCCCTTCGCGCCCGCGACTACCTGTTCGCCGCCGAGTTGCTGGAGCGCCAGGGCGCGCGCCTGATCGCCGGTAACCGGGTGTACGGCATCCTCGGCATGCTCAACGGCATTCCCGCCGAGGTGATCCGCGAGCATCCGGTGTTCCAGATCTTCTACGCCTGGCAACTGGCGTTCGAGCAACGCTTCGCCGAGGCCGAGGCGTTGATCGAGGAGGTCAGCCACCGCCTCTTGCAGGGGCGCGGCAAGGTCATGCACTTCGGGCTCGGCGAGTTGCTCGCCGCCGCCCAGGTGCTCAAGGCCCTGGTGTTGCTCTACCAGGACAAGCTCGAAGCCTGCCTGAAGGTCGCCCGTCACTGGCTGTCCATGGTCCCGAGCAACCAGCCGGTGTTCCGCGCCAGCCTGCTCTGCGTGCAGGCTTCGGCGCATGCGCTGCTCGGCGACTACGCCGAGGCCGCCGGCGCCATCGGTTCCGCGCGGGAGGACCTGAAAGTCGCCGACAGCGAGTACCTGCAGGTGGTGACCAGCCTGATCGAATCCCTGATCTGCAAGGAGAGTGGCGATCTGGAGCGGGGCAGGGCGATCGCCGAGTCGGCGCGCAACCGGGTCGAGCAGGTATTCGGCCGGCGCAGCCGGGTCGGCGGCCCCTTGTCGCTGGCCTATGCCGACCTGCTCTACGAGCAGGACCGGCATGCCGGCGTGCTCGCCGAACTACCGCTGGCGACGGTCTGGCGGGATGTCGCGACGCCGGTGGAACTGCTCAGTCGCGGCCAGTTGGTCATGGCCAAGGCGCGCTTCTTCTCCGGCGCCGCCGAGCAGGGGCTGGCGCAACTCGACGAATGGCTGAGCGGTCTGCTCTCGCCCGGCTACGAGCGTGTCTATGCTCACGCCATGAGCTGCAAGGTGCAGTTCCTGCTGTGGCTGCGCCGTCCGAACGAGGCCGAACGGGTCTGCCTGCAACTGGAGCGGCATCTTGCCGGGCTCTCCGGCGAGCGGCACGCCGACGCACAGACCGCCCTGGTCCTGGCGGAGGCTCGGCTGGCATTGTCCGAGCGTCACGCGGAACGCGCGCAGAGCAAGCTGGAAAGCTGTCTGGCCGGCTACTCTTCCGCTTACCAGAGGGATCGGCGGCTGCGTTTGTCCTTGTTACTTTCTGTGGCGTATTGGCAGAAAGGTAACAGCGAAAAAGCCATCGGCCTGTTCCTCGCCACGCTCGAGGAAGCCTGGAATCTCGGCTATCGCCGGCTGTTCCAGGACGACGCGTTGTGGCTGTTGCCGATGTGGGAAAGCTGGAGGGAAGCGGAGCCCAAGCGTGCCGCGGCCTGGCAGGGGCTGGCCGACCTGCTCCGCGAGCAGTGCCGGAAGCTCTCCGTGGACCCGGAAAGTTTCGATGAAAATCAGGATGTTAGCCATCGCGAACGGGAAATCCTGCGGCTGGTGGCGGCGGGCTTGTCGAACCGCGATATCGCGCAGGCGGTGCACCTGTCGGAAGCCACCATCAAGTGGCACCTGCACAACCTGTTCGCCAAGCTGGGTGTGAAGAGCAGAACGCAAGCCGTACTAAAGGGTAAAAGCCTGGGACTGCTGAGCGAGGCGTGAGCGGCAGCCGCCATCGCTCCATCCCTTGGATGGGCTGGCGGCGGAAGGGGTGGCCCAGTAGCTTGGAATCCAGGACGAGAGAGCATGAGGCTCTACCGAATCCATGTCCGGGACACCTAGGGAAGCAGTACCGGACCTGGAGACCGGCGAGATGCCGGTCGATCTGCCGGGGACAGGATGCAAACGGCAGTGCCCTGGGGCAAACCACACCTGAACACTGGAGAAATAACAATGAAAAAGCACCTGTTCCTTGCAACTGCTGTTCTGGCTGCTCCCTTGCTGGCGCATGCCGACCTGAAAGCCATGGACGATGGCGCGCTGTCCGACGTGACCGGCCAGGCAGGCATCAGCATTTCCGGTACTTTCCAGGGCTCCGTCGGGGCCGTGACCTACACCGATACCGACACCAACGGCGGCTCCCTGCGGCTGGAGAACATCAGCCTGCCGGCGCTGACCATCGACGATACCAAGCCGCTGACCATCGACGTCGTCACCACCGATATCGGCGGCAAGTCGACCCAGCAACTGGCCATCGGCCTGCCGGCCATCACCGGCGACGTGACCGTTGGCGCCATCAAGGTGGGCGACACCAGCGCCGCCAGCATCGGCTCGCTGACCGTCTCCGGGCTGAACATGGCCGGTTCCACCATCAAGGTCTGGGGTCACTGATCCAGGAACCGAGTCGAGACGCGAAGACCTCGCCGAGGCATCGGCGGGGTCTTTCTCCGAAAGAGGTACGACGGGGCGATGTTCGAGATTTTGCTGGGAAGTCTGATCGGGCTGTTCGGGTTCACCCAGACGGTCGATACCAAGCCGCAACCGCAGGGCACGGTCAACCTCAGCCAGCCTCTGACCCCCAATGGACCCTACCGCGAATCGGTGCAACTGGAGCCGATGAGCCAGTTGCAGTTCCGCAACGTCATCCGCCAGGCCTATGACTACAGCTGCGGCTCGGCGGCGCTTACCACGCTGCTGGACTACTACCTCGGGCGCAACCTCGAGGAACGCCAGGTCATGGAAGGGCTGCTGCGCTATGGCGAGGCCGATAAGATCGTGCAGCGCCGCGGTTTCTCGCTGCTCGACATGAAGCGCTACGCCGCTGCGCTGGGCTACAAGAGCGGTGGTTTTCGCGCCGAGTTCAGCGACCTGGACGCTCTCGAGCATCCGGCGCTGGTCCCCATCCACTATGCCGGCTTCAAGCATTTCGTGGTGGTGCGCGATGTCTACAACGATCACGTCTTCGTCGCCGATCCGGCCTTGGGCAACATCAGCTTCACCCGGACGCGCTTCGAGGAAATCTGGGACCAGAACGTCCTGTTCGTGATCTTCCCGAGTGGGCAGGAGCCCCGCAACGCGCTGGCGCTGAACGATCGCGACATGCGCCTGGTGGACGACCGCACCGTCAGCCTGCTGGCGTTCCGCGAGTTTCCGCAGATCAACAAGATCACTGAAAACCAGGTCCGTGAGCTGGGCACTGGTGGCGAGGTCATACACCTGCGCACCAAGTAGCAGATACCCAAAAACAAGAACAATCTCTGGGGATAGCGCCATGAGAATCAGGGGGTACACATGCGCGGCGGCGCTGATGCTGTCTATCAGCGGTTTGTCCGTTGCCGAGGAAGCCTCGGTCGACCAGGCCCGTGACGCGCTGGCCAAGAAGAATGACGATGCCGACAGCGCCAAGGCGCTGGAGGAAGTCTTCCAGGCCGCCGAGAAGAGCTACACCTTGCTGAAGAAGGGCGAGCGGACCCTGACCTACGGTTTCGACTACGCGCTGGTGCGCGACCAGCGGCTGACCCTGGTGCCGCTGACCAAGACCAGCGGCGGCACGCAGATCTACGGCCTCGCCGGCCGGCAGAGCCAGTCCCAGCACACCTTCACCAACTCCTTCACCTTCGACTACGGGATCTGGGACAACCTCACCTTCAGTTTCCGCCTGCCGCTGGTAGCCAAGTACGACACCGAGATGGATACCCACGCCTACAGCCTCGGCGACGTTTCCGCGACCTTGCGCTGGCAGCCCTGGGCGGCGGTGCGCGGGCGGCCGGTCACCACGCTGTATACCACCATCGGCCTGCCGACCGGCGACAGTCCCTACAAGACCAACCTGGACAAGGACATCTCCACCGGCAACGGCTACTACAGCCTGGGCTTCGGCGCGAACATGTCCTATGTGATCGACCCGGTGGTCCTCTACGGCTCGCTCGGCTACACCTGGAACCTGCCGGTGGACGACGTGCACCAGACCCTGGCCGACAACTCCCAGCTGGAGAAGGTCTCGCCCGGCAACACGATCAACTTCAACATGGGCATGGCCTACGCGCTGTCCTACGACGTCTCGCTGGCGACTTCGTACCAGATGGCCTACACGCTGAAGAACCGCTACCACACCACTGCCGGTACGTTCGAGTCGTCCGAACAGACCAGTAGCATCATGAACTTCTCGCTCGGCTTGCGGACGTCACCGGACTACATCGTCAACGTCAACGCCGGTTTCGGCCTCACGGAAGACTCGCCGGATGTACTGCTGGGGTTATCCGTACCCCTCGATATCAAAGGGCTGAAGGCCCAGTAACCCGCGAGCGAGGCCTGTTATGAAGATGCGCATTGCGCCGCTCTGGCTGGCGCTGGCAGGGGTGTGCCTGGCCTGGATTCCGCCGGCCGGCGCGCAGATGGCCAACGACCTGACCATCGGCAACCCGAAAGCCATGGCCCTCGGCAACGCCGTGACCGCCGACGAGACCGGCATCGATTCGGTGCACTACAACCCGGCGGCGCTGACCAAGATGAAGGGCCGCCAGGCGACCGTGAAGCTGCTCACCGGGGTAATGGACATCCGCGCCGGCTTCAAGGCGCCGCCGAACTACGGCGAAGGCACCTTCGGCCTGCGCGACGACCCGGTCGCCAACAGCCACAGCCGGACCCTGACCCCGACCATGTACCTGCCCGGCCTCGGCGGCATGACCGACGTGCCGTTGCTGGTGGCGCCGCTGGCCGGGATCTCGATCAACCCGCCGGGTTCCAAGTTCACCTTCGCCACCAACGTCTACACCCCGCAAGCGCTGGGCTACAGCCGCGATTCCGATAGCGATCCGGCGCGCTACCAGGGACGCGAGGTGTCGTTGCAGCGGCTCACCTACTTCTCGCCGACCCTGGCCTACCAGGTCAACGACGAGCTGTCGGTCGGCCTGTCGGTGGGTTTTTCCCACCAGGCAGTAGCGTTGAACGAGGATTTCCGGGCGCCGAACCAGTTGCTCGGGCTGTTGCAGCAGACCAAGGAGATCGGTTGCCTGCCGGGAATGCAGGAGATCCTCGAGGTGTTCTTCAACGTCTGCGGCGGCAACATCGGCCCGTTCCAGAACCTGGCCAATATCGACCTGGACATGCAGCAGTCGCTGTCGCCCAGCTTCAACCTCGGCGTGCTCTGGGAGCCCACCGACTGGTTCGCCTGGGGCGCGACCTACCAGAGCGAGTCGCGGATGAGGCTCAAGGGCAATTACCGGGTCGACTACGGCCAAGGCTGGCAGGGTTTCTGGACCGGGGTGCACAAGTCGCTCGGTGGTGCGATCCTCGGCCAGATGTTCCCCTACGGGAACGTCGATGAAGAGCATGGCAACGCCACGATGAAGATGGTCTACCCGGATGCCTTCTCCACCGGCGTGAAGCTGCGCCCGTTCAAGAAGTGGCAATTCAACTTCGACCTGAAATGGAACGGCTACAGCGACTGGAACGAGTTCAAGATCGAGTTCGACCGCGAGCTTGACCTGCTGCGCATCGCCAAGTACCTCGACTCGAAGGACGCCACCAGCCACAGCATCACCCTCGACCGCGGCTACCGCGATACCTGGAGCTGGGCCATGGGCGTGCAGTACGACGTCAACGACCGTTTGCAGCTACGCGCCGGCTACGAATACCGGCCTTCGGCGATCCCCAAGGGCCAGGCGGACATCCTGGTGCCGATCGGCGATGCCAATCTCTACGGCCTGGGGCTGGGCTACCAGTGGGACAAGGACACGGTGATCGATGTCGGTTTCAACTACTTCGTCACCAAGCAGAGCGTCAAGGCCGATACCAGCTGCAACCTGAACTGCACCGGGCTCGACAACCTGGTGTACAACCCCTACGCGGGACTGGACGTGGACACCACGGTGAAGGCCTATATTTTCGCCATGACCTACCGTACGACCTTCTGAGGGCTGGAGCATGATGCGCGCATCCATCGTACTTTGCGTCTTCTCCCTGGCGCTGCCGGCATCTTCGCCGGGCTGGGCCTCCGGCGGGCGCTACCTGACCTGGGTGGACGACAATGGCGGGGTGCACAACACCTTCGTCGACGGCCAGTTCGACCGCCAGCAGCGCCAGGCACGGCAGCGCATCGGCCAGAGCGACCAGGCGCGGGTGCTGAACAAGGCGGACAACGCCACGCAGTGGCCGGGGAACAGCAGCGGAGGGGAGAGCAAGCGTCGCTACTACACCTGGATCGATGCCAACGGCAACGTGCAGAACAGCTTCTATGCCGGCGCCCAGGTCGCCGGCCAGCGCGCCGACTACGTCCTGCCCAACGGCGAGCACTCCGCCGAATACATCGATGCCGAGGCCTTCGAGGGCAAGGGTTTCGTTCGCAGCGAGAACGGCAGTCCCTACTACACCTGGGTGGACGAGAAGGGCCGCATGCACAACTCGCAGATCCCGCCCGAGGAGCGCGCGGCGCGCTTCAAGCGGGAGGCCGCGCCTTCGTCGCAGATCGCCTTCACCGAGGGCCGGCAGATCGAGTTCAAGCAACGTCCGACGGCGTTGCCCGGGCTGGATGGCGCCGGCCAGCAGAGCGATGCGCTGAAGGCTTTGCTCAAGGGCACCGAGATGACCATCGACGATCTCTACCAAGACCTGCAACGGCGCTGCTGCGAGCAGATCGCCGAGAGCGACTTCACCGAACTGGATGCCGACGAACCGCGCTACGAGGAGTTGAACCGCTTCTCGCCGAGCTTCGACTTTCCCATGGGCAGGAGCTTCTACGCGGCGATCCGGCTGCCGCGCTCCCAGGGTGTCTACGGCCTGCGCATCCGCAGTTTCGCCAACCGCCAGGTGGTCTACCCGTCGCTGCTGTTCCTCGACGAGCACAAGCGGCCGACCCGGCTGGTCAGCGACGCGGTGTACAAGCTGAACCCGGAAACCTGGTATCGCTACGCTTTCATCGAGGGTACGGTGCCGGTGCGAGCCAATCGCGGCGAGCGCTACGTGCTGCTGCTGACCACCGACGAGGACCGCTCGCTGCAAACCCTCGACAACAAGCCGTTCAAGCGTCCGCTGCAGGACCTGGCGGTGAACGAGGCGGGTATGCAGGTGCATGAGCACGCCCGGCAGGGCGGCTTCGAGCTGGCCGTGGTGCGTTGAAATCCGAGACATGAAAAAGCCCGGCCGGAGCCGGGCTTCTTCATACCGGAAGCACGTCAGCCCTGGTGCTGCTGGACGTGGCCGAACAGCTGCTGGGAGAAGCGTACGCGCTCTTCCGCGGACTCTTCGATGCCTTTCGCCTTGAGTTCTTCCAGTCGCGCCTCGACGGCGTGGCAGCGGTGCACCAGGCCGCTGTCGTTGGCGATCTGGATGTTCAGGCCCGGGCGGGCGTTGAGTTCGAGGATCAGCGGGCCTTTCTCCTGGTCGAGAACCATGTCCACGCCGATGTAGCCGAGGCCCGACAACTCGTAGCAACCGGCCGCCAGCTTCATGAAGCCGTCCCAGTTCGGCAGTTGCACGCCGTCCACCGCGTTGGTGGTGTCCGGGTGCTTGGCGATCTTGTTGTTCAGCCAGGTGCCGCGCAGGGTGACACCGGTGGCCAGGTCGACGCCCACGCCGATGGCGCCCTGGTGCAGGTTGGCCTTGCCGCCCGACTGCCGGGTCGGCAGGCGCAGCATGGCCATCACCGGGTAGCCCATCAGTACGATGATGCGGATGTCCGGCACACCTTCGTAGCTGATGCTCTTGAAGATCTGGTCGGGGGTCACCCGGTACTCGATCAGTACGCGGTCGCGATGGCCGCCGAGGGAGTAGAGGCCGGAGAGGATGCTCGAGATGTGGTGCTCGATCTCCTCGTGGCTGACGATCTTCCCCGACACGGTCTTGTAGCGGCCCTCGAAGCGGTCGGCGATCACCATGATGCCGTCGCCGCCGGCGCCCTGCGCCGGCTTGATGACGAAATCGTTGTGCTCGCCGATGATCTCGTTGAGCTTGTCGATGCCTTTCTCGGTCTCGATGATGCCGTACATCTCCGGCACGTGGATGCCGGCCTCGAGCGCGCGTTCCTTGGTGATGATCTTGTCGTCCACCACCGGATACAGGTGCCGCTTGTTGTACTTCAGGACGTAATCGGCATTGCGTCGGTTGATGCCCATCACGCCTTTCGCGGTCAGGTCTTTCCAGGTCTTCCAGATCGACATGGTTCAGTCCTTGAGCAGGGCCTTGAAGCGGAACAGCTCGGTCAGGCGGTAGCCGCGGTAGCGGCCCATGGCGAGCATGAAGGCGACCAGGATCAGCAGCACGGCCGGGAAGGTGAAGATGAAGTACACCAGTTCCGGGATGCGCATGAGGATGTGCGCCAGCGATGCCGCGAACAGGGTGCCGATGGCCACCTTCATCGCATGGCCGCCGCCGCGCTCTTCCCAGGTGATCGACAGGCGTTCGATGGTCATGGTCAGGATCACCATCGGGAACAGGGCGATCGACAGGCCGCTCTCGAAGCCGAGCTTGTGGCTGAACAGGCTGATCACCGCGATCATCACCACCACGAAGGTCAGCACCACCGAGAGGCGCGGCAGCATCTGCAGCTTCAGGTGCTCGAGATAGGAGCGCAGCGACAGGCCCAGGGCGGTGATCACGGTGAACAGGGCGATACCCCATTGCAAGCCGGTCTCGCGGAAGGCCAGGGCGATCAGAACCGGGGTGAAGGTGCCAAGGGTCTGCAGGCCGATCAGGTTGCGCAGGATCAGGATCACCAGCACGCCGATCGGGATCATGATCATGATCTGGAAGGTCTGCTGGGTGGACAGCGGCAGGCCGTACAGGGAGTACTCGAGGAAGGCCGCCTCGGTGTTCTCGTCGGACAGCTTGGCCAGGCGGATGGCGTTCATCTCGCTGCTGTTCAGGCTGAAGCTGACCTGGGCCTTCTTGCCGCCGTCGATGGTCATCAGCGGCTCATCGCCAAGCCACCAGATCAGGCGATCGGAGGGCAGGCCCTGTTCGCCGGTGACCACGTTGAAATACAGCCAGTTCTCGCCGTTGAAGCTGCGCAGCCACAGTTCCGGGCTCTGTTGCAGGTCGGCGACCAGGCGGATGGTATGGACCCGCTCCATCGGCACGTGGGCGATGGACAGCAGGGTTTCGACGATATGCGCTTTCTTTTCCAGGCTGGTGTCGCCGGCCATCAGCAGCTTGACGTTGTCGTCGTTGCCGTTGTTGGCGCGCTTGATGGCTTCGCTGACGAAGGTCTCGACGTCGGCCGAGTGCTGGCGAATGGGGGCCAGCAGGGCTTCTGCGGCGATCTTCTCCGGGCCTTCCAGGGGCAGGCTGTCGCGGAAGATCGGGCCTTTCTCCTTGGTCTTCTCGCCGGTGTAGCGCTTGGTCAGCACCAGGCGGTAGTACAGGGTCTGCTTGCCGTTGGCGCGGCGGGCGGACCAGGTCACCTTGCGATTGCCGTCGGCGCGATTGATGCTGACGCCGTAATTGTTGGAGACGAAGCTTTCGTTGAGGCTGACGTAGTCCTGGCTCAACGGCGGAACGAACATCTGCACCTTGACCGGGGTTTTCGGCGTGGCGACGAAGTCGACCTTGGCATCGATGTTCCAGAGGTCATCGGTTTCGGCTTCGGTAACGGGAATACCCTGGACGAAAATCTGATAGGCGGTGATCGCCACACCCAGGGTCAGCAGGATGGCGATCAGGACTTTCAGATGCAGGTTGAGAGAGCGCATGTCGTTTACTCAGCAGGTTTTGCATCAGGTTTGCAGCCGGGTTTCCCGGCCGAGTATTTCAAGCTCGGATCGACCAGTGCGTCGAATTTCTTCAAGGCCTCCGAGCCGATCAAAAGCGGGTATTGGAATGCACTTCGGTCGGTCAGGTTCACTTCGATGGTGCGAATCGCCTTGCCCATGCAGACCTGCAGCTCGATCACCGGACGGGCGGTATAGGCCTTGCCCTCGTCGGGGTTGAAGTCGCCGTGGCGGCGCTTGATCTTGCTGATCCGCGCCAGGGGCTTCTCGATCGGGGTGTCGTCGGCGTTGTCGGTGGCCAGGTAGAAGCGCACCCAGGTTTCGCCGTCGCGCTTGAAACGCTTGATGTCGCGGGCGCTGAGGGAGGCGGTCTTGGCGCCGGTGTCGAGCTTGGCGGCCAGCTGGATGTCCGGGTCGTTGATGCGCGCGTATTCGTTCAGGCCGTAGACCGTCTTTTCGGCGGCTACGCTCAGGCCTGGTACGGCGATGAATAGGCAGAGCAGGGGAGCTAAGGGCTTGAGTTTCATAAGTCCTGGTTGGTGTCGCGTTCGGCGGGTCGATCTTGCGATCGCTGTCCAGTCCGTGACGGAAAACCCTGCGTCATCGACCTGCGCTCGGCAGGCCGGGCATGCCGGGCGCCCCGCCAGGCGCATGCGGGCCGCATTCTATCACGCGGTTTTTCGGCAGCGACAGCCGCTTATACCACTTGGTCGGGGTTTTGCCCCTGGGATGAAACGAAATTCCATCCAGGGGCTCGAAGCGTTACCGGAAGCGGGCAAGGGACCTTGGCGGCGCCGAGCCGCTGGCCCCGGAGCGGTTATTTGAAGCGCCGTTCCACGCCTTTTTCGACGAGGATCTTTGCGGAAATCTCCTCCACCGAGAAATGCGTGGAGTTGATGTAGGCGATGTTTTCGCGGCGGAACAGGCTTTCGACCTCGCGTACCTCGAATTCGCACTGGGCGAAGCTGGCGTAGCGACTGTTGGGCTTGCGTTCGTTGCGGATCGCGGTGAGGCGGTCGGGGTCGATGGTCAGGCCGAACAGCTTGTGCTTGTACTGCTTGAGGGCGTTCGGCAGTTGCAGGCGCTCCATGTCCTCTTCCGTCAACGGGTAGTTGGCGGCGCGGATGCCATACTGCAGGGCCATGTACAGGCAGGTGGGCGTCTTGCCGCAGCGCGAGACGCCGACCAGGATCAGGTCGGCCTTGTCGTAGTAGTGGGTGCGGGCGCCGTCGTCGTTGTCGAGGGCGAAGTTCACCGCCTCGATGCGATCCATGTAGTTGGAGTTGTGGCCGATGGAGTGGGACTTGCCGACCGAATAGGACGAGTCGGCCGAAAGCTCCTGTTCCAGAGGCGAAAGAAAGGTGGCGAAGATATCGATCATGAAACCGTTGGATTGCGCCAGGACCGCCCGGATGTCGCGGTTCACGATGGTATCGAAGATGATCGGACGGGCCCCGTCCGACTCGGCAGCATTATTGATTTGCTGTACCATGGCGCGCGCTTTTTCTTCGGTATCGATGTACGGTCTCGTCAGTTTGACGAAGCTGATGTTCTCGAACTGTGCCAGAAGGCTTTGGCCCAGGGTTTCGGCGGTGATACCGGTGCCGTCCGAGATGAAGAATGCGGTTCGTTTCATTTGCACCGAAAGCCTTAAGGTAGGAACGATTCTTGGCTATGATAGGCCGCGCGTTGTCAGAGGCCTTTCTGTCGCAGCATTGTCACTTATTTCTAAGGGCCAGGCCAGAATCCAGCGGAGCTGCTCCTGGCCCCGCTTGAGCTTTTCCAATTCAATAGTGGAGAGATCACCTTGGTAGAGTACGTAGTTTCCCTCGATAAGCTCGGCGTCCATGATGTAGAGCATGTGGGGGGCAAGAACGCATCCCTCGGCGAGATGATCAGCAACCTGGCCGGTGCCGGCGTTTCCGTACCCGGCGGATTTGCCACCACCGCCCAGGCCTACCGTGACTTCCTCGAGCAGAGTGGCCTCAACGACCGTATCCACGCGGCCCTGGACGCCCTGGACGTCGACGACGTCAACGCCCTGGCCAAGACCGGCGCGCAGATCCGCCAGTGGGTGATGGAAGCCGAGTTCCCGGCCCGTCTCGACAGCGAGATCCGCCAGGCCTTCGCCGCCCTGGCCAACGGCAACGACAACCTCGCCGTGGCAGTGCGTTCCTCCGCTACCGCCGAAGACCTTCCGGACGCCTCGTTCGCCGGCCAGCAGGAAACCTTCCTCAATATCCGCGGCGTGGACAATGTGATCCGCGCAGCAAAAGAGGTCTTCGCCTCCCTGTTCAACGACCGCGCCATCGCCTACCGCGTGCACCAGGGCTTCGATCACAAGCTGGTCGCCTTGTCCGCCGGCGTGCAGCGCATGGTCCGCTCGGAAACCGGCACCGCCGGGGTGATGTTCACCCTGGACACCGAATCCGGCTTCCGCGACGTGGTCTTCATCACCGGTGCCTACGGCCTGGGCGAGACCGTGGTTCAGGGCGCGGTGAACCCCGACGAGTTCTACGTCCACAAGCCGACCCTGGAAGCCGGGCGTCCGGCCATCCTGCGCCGCAACCTGGGTAGCAAGGCGATCAAGATGATCTACGGCGACGAAGCCAAGGCCGGTCGCTCGGTCAAGGTAGTGGACGTCGATCGCGCCGATCGCGCCCGCTTCGCCCTGAGCGACGCCGAGGTCACCGAGCTGGCCAAGCAGGCCATGATCATCGAGAAGCACTATGGCCGCCCGATGGACATCGAATGGGCCAAGGACGGTGACGACGGCAAGCTGTACATCGTCCAGGCACGCCCGGAAACCGTGAAGAGCCGCGCCAGCGCCACGGTCATGGAGCGCTACCTGCTGAAAGAGAAGGGGACCGTCCTGGTGGAAGGACGTGCCATCGGCCAGCGCATCGGTGCCGGTCCAGTCAAGGTGATCAACGACGTGTCGGAAATGGACAAGGTCCAACCGGGTGACGTCCTGGTCTCCGACATGACCGACCCGGACTGGGAGCCGGTGATGAAGCGCGCCAGCGCCATCGTCACCAACCGCGGCGGGCGTACCTGCCACGCGGCGATCATCGCTCGCGAACTGGGCATCCCGGCGGTGGTCGGTTGCGGCAACGCCACCCAGATCCTGCAGGATGGGCAGGGGGTGACCGTTTCCTGTGCCGAAGGCGATACCGGCTTCATCTTCGAAGGCGAACTCGGTTTCGATGTGCGCAAGAACTCGGTCGACGCCATGCCCGACCTTCCGTTCAAGATCATGATGAACGTCGGCAATCCCGATCGCGCTTTCGATTTCGCCCAGTTGCCGAACGAAGGCGTGGGCCTGGCCCGCCTCGAATTCATCATCAACCGCATGATCGGCGTGCACCCCAAGGCGTTGCTGAACTTCGCCGGCCTGCCGGCGGACATCAAGGAAAGCGTGGAGAAGCGCATCGCCGGCTATCCCGATCCGGTCGGCTTCTACGTCGAGAAGCTGGTGGAGGGCATCAGCACCCTGGCCGCGGCGTTCTGGCCGAAGAAGGTCATCGTGCGCCTGTCCGACTTCAAGTCCAATGAGTACGCCAACCTGATCGGCGGCAAGCTCTACGAGCCGGAAGAAGAGAACCCGATGCTCGGCTTCCGTGGCGCCTCGCGCTACATCAGCGAGTCGTTCCGCGACTGCTTCGAGCTGGAGTGTCGTGCGCTGAAGAAGGTCCGCAACGAAATGGGCCTGACCAACGTCGAGATCATGGTGCCCTTCGTGCGCACCCTGGGCGAGGCGAGCCAGGTGGTCGAGCTGCTGGCCGGGAACGGCCTGAAGCGCGGCGAGAACGGACTGAAGGTCATCATGATGTGCGAACTGCCGTCGAACGCCCTGCTGGCCGACGAGTTCCTCGAGTTCTTCGATGGCTTCTCCATCGGTTCCAACGACCTGACCCAGCTGACCCTGGGCCTGGATCGCGATTCCGGCATCGTTGCCCACCTGTTCGACGAGCGCAATCCGGCGGTGAAGAAGCTGCTGGCCAACGCCATCGCTGCCTGCAACAAGGCCGGCAAGTACATCGGCATCTGCGGCCAGGGTCCGTCGGACCACCCGGACCTGGCCCGCTGGCTGATGGAGCAGGGCATCGAGAGCGTCTCGTTGAACCCCGACTCGGTGCTGGATACCTGGTTCTTCCTCGCCGAGGGGCAAGACCAGGCCTGATCGGTCCTCGCTGTATCCGGAAAGGGCGGGTAACACCGCCCTTTTTCGTGCCTCCTGTACAAGACAAGCATGCAAAGCAGTAGTCGCCTCTTTCCTGTCGCCCTGGTCAGCGCCGAATTGCGCGCCGACCTTACCGAAGACATCTACCGCCTGAAGCCCGGCAACAGCCCCGATGCCAGCGTCGAGCTAGTCGTAACCCGGCTCGGACAGCAGGCCGCCGGCGAGCGGCGCGGACCGCCTGTGATCCTCCTGCACGGGAGTTTTTCCAACCGCCGCTTCTGGTACTCGCCGCGTGCGCTCGGATTAGGTCCTTACCTGGCGCGGGCGGGGTTCGATGTCTGGCTGCCGGAAATGCGCGGCCATGGCCTGTCGATTCGCAACGATGGTTACCGGGACAACCGGGTCGCCGACTACGCGCGCTACGACCTGCCGGCGCTGGCTTCCTTCATCCACGAGCAGTGCGGGCAGCCGGCGCACTGGATTGGCCACTCCCTCGGTGGGGTGGTGCTGGCGGCGGGACTGGGCGGGGGCTACCTGGACCAGGCACGGATCGCTTCCGTGGCGTTGTTCGGTAGCCAGGTCAGCACCGCGCACTGGCTGTTCAGGTTGCCCATGGCAGGCATCCTCGCGCGCCTGCTGCTGCGCCGCGTCGACGCGCTATCCGGAAGCCGTTGGCGGCAGGGCCCGGAAGACGAGCCGGTCGGCGTGGCGCTGGAGGTCCTGCGTTGGCATGGGCTGTTCGGCCGCTTCGGCGAGCCGGGCAACGACTGGTGGAAGGGGCTCGCCGCGGTCGACGTGCCGCTATTGGCGGTCGCCGGGGCTGGGGACCGGCAGGACCCGTCCTGGGCCTGTCGCAAGTTGTTCGAGCAGTTCGCCTCGTCCGAGCGCGAATACCTGTTGCTCGGACGCGAGGCTGGCTACGCCGAGGACTACGGGCATATCGAGATGCTGATCGGCAAGGCGGCCCAGCTAGAGGTCTGGCCCTTGGTGGAGCGCTGGCTGCGCCAGCGATCGCCGGCGGGCGACGAATCCGCGTGGAGTGAGGCGCTAGACGTATCGGAAGCCGGAATCAGCGGCTAACATGTGACGCAAATGGCGGCTCCGGTCACGCCGGCGCCGCCGGGGCGGGCGGCCGATGATCCTCCGGAGCTGCCCGAGCCGATCCCTTCACCCACAGGAGCTTCCCATGCATTACGTCACTCCCGATCTGTGCGATGCCTATCCTGAGCTGGTCCAGGTCGTCGAACCCATGTTCAGCAACTTCGGCGGCCGCGACTCCTTCGGCGGCGAGATCGTCACCATCAAGTGCTTCGAAGACAATTCGCTGGTCAAGGAGCAGGTCGACAAGGACGGCAAGGGCAAGGTCCTGGTCGTCGATGGCGGTGGTTCGCTGCGCCGCGCCCTGCTGGGCGACATGCTGGCCGAGAAAGCAGCGAAGAACGGCTGGGAAGGGATCGTCGTATATGGCTGCATCCGTGACGTCGACGTGATCGCCCAGACCGACCTCGGCGTCCAGGCCCTGGCCAGTCATCCGCTGAAGACCGACAAGCGCGGCATCGGCGATCTGAACGTCGCCGTGACCTTCGGCGGCGTCACCTTCCGCCCCGGCGAGTTCGTGTATGCCGACAACAACGGCATCATCGTTTCTCCGCAGGCCTTGAAGATGCCCGAATAGGGCTTTTTAACAGCCGTTCCGGCCCCGGTGACGCAGGCAGCGTCCCGGGGCTTTTTGCTGGAATGAACCCGAGGCGCGCATATGGGTCTCAGGACTGGCTTTAAGGTTGTGCCGCAAGTCCATGAATTGACTGGTGCCGGACTTGTGTTTTTACTGTCGAAATGGTCGTTTTACCAAGGGAAGCGCAATGCAAGCGTACGAGTCGGGTGACGAGCGCGGCTTGATCTATGGTTACGTCCTCAACGGGCGCGGCGGCGGACGCCGTGTCGGACGCAACCAGATAGCGGTGCTCGACCTGCTGCCGGAGGAGAGCCTTTGGCTGCACTGGGACCGCGGCGTACCGGAAGCGCAGGCCTGGCTGCGGGATTCCGCGGGGCTCAGCGAGTTCGCCTGCGATCTGCTGCTGGAGGAGGCGACCCGCCCCCGTTTGCTCGATCTCGGGGCCGAAAGCCTGCTGGTGTTCCTCCGTGGAGTGAACCTGAATCCGGGCGCGGAGCCGGAAGACATGGTTTCGCTGCGGGTATTCGCCGACGCGCGCCGGGTGATCTCGCTGCGCCTGCGGCCGCTGAAGGCGGTGGCCGATCTGCTCGAGGACCTGGAGGCGGGGAAAGGGCCGAAGACGGCATCCGAGGTCGTGTACTACCTCGCGCACTACCTGACCGATCGCGTCGACACGCTGATCAGCGGGATAGCCGACCAGCTCGATGCTGTCGAGGAGCTGGTCGAGGCGGACGAGCGCGCCAGTCCCGACCAGCACCAGTTGCGTACCCTGCGCCGCCGGTCGGCGGGGTTGCGGCGCTACCTGGCGCCGCAGCGGGACATCTACTCGCAACTGGCGCGCTACAAGCTGTCCTGGTTCGTCGAGGACGACGCCGATTACTGGAACGAGCTGAACAACCGGCTGACGCGGAATCTCGAAGAACTCGAGTTGATACGGGAGCGCATCAGCGTCCTGCAGGAAGCCGAGTCGCGGCGAATTACCGAACGGATGAACCGCACCATGTATCTCCTTGGTATAATCACCGGCTTTTTCCTGCCGATGAGCTTCGTCACCGGCCTGCTGGGAATCAATGTCGGCGGCATTCCAGGGGCGGATGCACCGCATGGGTTCTGGCTGGCCTGCCTGCTGATCGGCGGGGTCGCCACCTTCCAGTGGTGGGTATTTCGTCGGCTGCGCTGGCTCTGACGTGACCTGGGGTGAGGAGAGTGCGTCACTCCCTCGTACAGACATGAGGTGCGCATGCACGATCCGTTCGAAGAGTCCCTGCGGGACCTGCTCAAGGCTTCGGCTCCCCAGCCGGACGACGACGCGCGTCTGGGACGGGTGCTGAAGACCGCCAATCGCCAGGTCGGCGCCGGTGACCTGTTCAGCCTCATGGGGCACTGGCTGCAGGCGCTGATGATCGGCATCAACAACGGTTCGCCGCATCTGGCGCCGGTTTCCCGTATTTCCGCGAAAAACGCATCTTCTGCTGACAAGGCTGAGTGAACATGCAATTCGATATCTGGACCCAGAGCTTGCTGACCGCGATGAACACCCTGTGGGGCAAGCTGGCAGGCTTCATTCCCAACCTGCTCGGCGCCCTGGTGGTCGTTCTGCTCGGCTTCGTCATCGCCAAGCTGCTCGATGCGCTGCTTTCCAAGCTGCTGGCCAAGCTGGGCCTGGACCGGCTGATGGGTGGCACCGGCCTGACCAAGCTGCTGGCCCGGGTCGGTATCCAGGTTCCGGTCTCGACGCTGGTCGGCAAGATCGTCTACTGGTTCGTGCTGCTCGTCTTCCTCGTATCCGCCGCCGAGTCGCTCGGCCTGCAGCGGGTATCCGCCACGCTGGACGTCCTCGCCCTGTACCTGCCCAAGGTGTTCGGCGCGGCCCTGGTGCTGATCGTCGGCGTGCTCCTGGCGCAACTGGTGAACAGCGTCGTGCGCGGCGCAGCGGACGGCGTCGGCCTCGAATACGCGAACGGCCTGGGGCGGATCGCCCAGTGGCTGGTCATCATCATCAGCATCTCGGTGGCGGTGGGGCAGCTCGAGGTCAAGACCGACCTGCTCAACTACATCATCGCCATCGTCCTGATCACCGTCGGCCTGGCCGCTGCGCTGGCCCTGGGCCTGGGCAGCCGCGAGGTCGCCGGGCAGATCATTGCAGGAATCTACGTCCGCGAGCTGTATCAGGTCGGACAACAGGTGAAAGTGGGTGACGTTGAAGGCACTATTGAAGAGATAGGTACGGTCAAGACCATCCTGCTGACGGAAGAGGGAGAGCTTGTGTCGCTGGCCAACCGTCTACTGCTCGATCAGCGAGTTACCAGCCGCTGATCCGGGAGAGATAATGGACGTGGCTGCTCTGCAGGGCGGCCCGGCTTACGATATGACTGGCCTGATCTCACTTGAATAAGCCTCACCCCCTGTCACAGCGGTATGACCCACGCCAGCTTTCCGATGAAGAGCTGGTCGAGCGTGCGCACTCGGAGCTGTTCCACGTGACGCGCGCCTATGAAGAATTGATGCGGCGTTACCAGCGCACGCTGTTCAACGTCTGTGCCCGCTACCTGGGCAACGACCGCGACGCGGACGACGTGTGCCAGGAGGTGATGCTGAAAGTTTTGTACGGGTTGAAGAACTTTGAGGGCAAGTCGAAGTTCAAAACATGGCTATATAGCATCACGTACAACGAGTGCATCACGCAGTACCGCAAGGAGCGCCGCAAGCGCCGATTGATGGATGCGCTCAGCCTCGACCCGCTGGAGGAGGCTTCCGAGGAGAAGTCGCCGAAGGTTGAGGAGCGGGGCGGATTGGATCGTTGGCTCGTCCATGTCAATCCGATAGATCGGGAGATTCTGGTTCTTCGCTTCGTAGCGGAACTGGAGTTTCAGGAAATAGCGGATATCATGCACATGGGTCTGAGTGCGACGAAAATGCGCTACAAGCGGGCACTGGACCGCCTGCGCGAAAAGTTTTCAGATGCGACCGAAACATAGTTGGGTAAATATTGTCTCTCTATGCGGGAAGTTCTGATAAACTTGCCACCCAAGTTGTGCGGCTGATTGTTGGACAACTAACTGACCATCAAGATGGGGATTTAACGGATGAAACTGAAGAACACCTTAGGCGTTGTCATCGGCTCGCTGGTTGCCGCTTCGGCAATGAACGCCTTTGCCCAGGGCCAGAACTCGGTAGAGATCGAAGCCTTCGGCAAGCGCTACTTCACCGACAGCGTTCGCAACATGAAGAACGCGGACCTGTACGGCGGCTCGATCGGTTACTTCCTGACCGACGACGTCGAGCTGGCGCTGTCCTACGGTGAGTACCATGACGTTCGTGGCACCTACGAAACCGGCAACAAGAAGGTCCACGGCAACCTGACCTCTCTGGACGCCATCTACCACTTCGGTACCCCGGGCGTAGGTCTGCGTCCGTACGTGTCGGCTGGTCTGGCTCACCAGAACATCACCAACATCAACAGCGACAGCCAAGGCCGTCAGCAGATGACCATGGCCAACATCGGCGCTGGTCTGAAGTACTACTTCACCGAGAACTTCTTCGCCAAGGCCAGCCTCGACGGCCAGTATGGTCTGGAGAAGCGTGACAACGGTCACCAGGGCGAGTGGATGGCTGGCCTGGGCGTCGGCTTCAACTTCGGTGGTTCGAAAGCCGCTCCGGCTCCGGAACCGGTTGCCGACGTTTGCTCCGACTCCGACAACGACGGCGTTTGCGACAACGTCGACAAGTGCCCGGATACCCCGGCCAACGTCACCGTTGACGCCAACGGCTGCCCGGCTGTCGCCGAAGTCGTACGCGTACAGCTGGACGTGAAGTTCGACTTCGACAAGTCCAAGGTCAAAGAGAACAGCTACGCTGACATCAAGAACCTGGCTGACTTCATGAAGCAGTACCCGTCCACTTCCACCACCGTTGAAGGTCACACCGACTCCGTCGGCACCGACGCTTACAACCAGAAGCTGTCCGAGCGTCGTGCCAACGCCGTTCGTGACGTACTGGTCAACGAGTACGGTGTAGAAGGTGGTCGCGTGAACGCTGTTGGTTACGGCGAGTCCCGCCCGGTTGCCGACAACGCCACCGCTGAAGGCCGCGCTATCAACCGTCGCGTTGAAGCCGAAGTAGAAGCTGAAGCCAAGTAATCGGCTGAGCCTCTAAGGAAAAACCCGGCTCAGGCCGGGTTTTTCTTTGCCTGGAAAAAGACCGCTCGTCAGGCGCTCAGGGAAATCGGTTGCGACACGATGTCGCGGGTTACTTCGCCGATCACCAGGATCGCCGGGCTTTTCAAGGCGAAACGTCCGGCGTCCCGCAGTAGCTCGCCGAGGTTGCTGCGGCATTCGCGCTGGTTGCCCAAGGTGGCGTTCTCGATCATCGCCAGCGGCGTATCCTCGGCCATGCCTCCAGCCAGCAGCCCGGCCTGGATCTCCGCGAGTCGGGCGACGCCCATGTAGACCACCAGCGTGGTACCGCTGCGTGCCAGGGCTTCCCAGGCCAGCGGGCTGTCGTCCTGGGTATGCGCGGTCACCAGGGTCACGCCGCGGCTGATGCCGCGGTAGGTCAGCGGTATGCCGCAGGCAGTGGCGCCAGCCAGCCCGGCGGTGATGCCGTTCACTATCTCGCTGTCTATCCCGTGCCGGGCCAGCCATTCGGCTTCTTCGCCGGCGCGGCCGAAGATGCATGGATCGCCGCCTTTCAGGCGCACCACGCTGCGTCCCTGGCGGGCATGCCGCAGCATCAGGCGCTGGATGAAGTCCTGCGGTGTGGAGCGGCAGCCGCCGCGTTTGCCGACCCGGACCAGCCGGGCGGACGGACAGTGCTCCAGTATGCTCGGGTTGACCAGATCGTCGACCATCACCACATCCGCGTCCTGCAGGGCGCGAACTGCCTTCAGGGTCAACAGTTCCGGATCGCCGGGACCCGCACCCACCAGCCAGACCTTACCGCTCATCGTCGTTCTCCTCAGGCATTCGCCGCCATGGGCCGGGGGGCCGCCAGCAGTCTCTTGATTTCCGGTACGCAGGAGCCGCAGCCGGTGCCGCAGCCGAACTCGCGCTTCAATCCGTCCAGGTCCAATCCGCGGGCGATGCCGCCGAGCACCGTTTGCTGGCTGACGTTCTGGCAACTGCACAGGGTCTTGCCGCCCGCACCCTGGCTGGGTCGTCCCGGTGCCGCGCCGAGTGGGGCGAGCAGCCAGCGGCGTAGCTCGCTATCGGCCCGGCCGGTAAGCCAGAGCTCTTTCAACCAGTCGCGGGCGAGGGTTTCGCCGGCGAGCCGGACGGCGACGATGCGCCCGTCTTCGAGGCGCACGCGCTTGCCGATGGCGCGCCGGGGGTCGTCGTAGGCGAGGATCGGCCCGTCGAGCAATTCGAGTTGGCGATCTATCCGCTCCAGCAGGTCTGCGCCAGGTGCCTCATGGTGTGCGGCGCTGACCAGCAGGGCGGGGCGCTCGCGTCCGGCGAGACTGAAGCTGGCGTGGTCGAAGACTTCGCACAGCGCACGGAGGGCCTCGAAACGCGCCTGGATATCGGTTTCCACCAGCGCGAACAGGCGCCAGGGCAGTTCGACGGATTCGACCTGAACCCCGGCGTGCTTGAGTTCGGGTTGTTTCGACAGGGGGTCGAACGCCGGCAGGGTCAGGACATTGCAGCCCAGGCCCTTGAGGAAGCGATCGCCCCAGTGCATCGGCAGGAAGGCCTGGCCGGGGCGCACCGAGTCGTCTGCACTCACTGGCAGGATCAGGGCGCCACGCCGGCTCTTCAGGCGCACGAGCTGCCCGTCCTGCAGTTGGCGGCGGCGCAGTTCCTCGGGATGCAGGTGCACCAGGGCCTCCTCTTCATGGCCGAACAGGCGTGCGCAGGTGCCGGTCCGGCTCATGCCGTGCCACTGGTCGCGCAAGCGTCCGGTATTGAGGGTCAGCGGGTAGCGCGCGTCGCGTTTTTCCTGGGCGGCGCGGTAGGGTTCGGCGACCAGTTGCGCGCGTCCCGAGGCGGTAGGGAAGCGGCCGTCTGCATAGAGCCGTGCGGTGCCGTGCTCCGCGCCAGTGGGAAATGGCCATTGCTGCGGCCCCAGGCGGTCGAGCAGTGCGTAGCTGAGGCCGGAAAGATCGAGGTCGCGGCCGGCGGTAAGCAGCTTGTATTCGTCGAACAGGCTGCGGCTGTCGGCAAAGGCGAACAGGCCGGGTTTAGCGGGTCGCAGGTGCCCTTCCAGGCGGCGCGCGAAGTCGCAGACGATGTTCCAGTCCTGGCGTGCTTCCCCGGGGGGCGGAACGGCCCGACGGACATGACTGACCCGCCGTTCCGAATTGGTCACGGAGCCTTCCTTTTCTCCCCAGGATGCGGCTGGAAGCAAAAGGTCGGCGTATTGGCAGGTTTCCGTGCCGGCGAAGGCTTCCTGGACCACCACGAAGGGACAGCGGGCAAGGGCCTCGTGGATCTTGCGCTGGTCCGGCAGCGATTGCGCGGGGTTGGTACAGGCGATCCAGAGCGCCTTGATCCGGCCGTCGTGGACCGCATCGAACAGCTCGATGGCGCTGAGACCGGGGGACGTGGGCAACTGTTCCACGCCCCAGTAGTGCGCCACCTCGGCGCGATGGCCGGGATCGGCGGCTTCGCGGTGGCCGGGCAGCAGGTTGGCCAGGCTGCCGGTCTCGCGACCGCCCATGGCGTTCGGCTGGCCGGTGAGGGAAAACGGCCCGCATCCGGCGCGGCCGATCTTGCCGGTGGCCAGGTGCAGGTTGATCAGCGCGCTGTTCTTGGCGCTGCCGGTGCTGGACTGGTTGAGCCCCATGCACCAGAGCGAAAGGAAGCGCGGCGAACGGCCGATCCATTCGGCGCAGCGCTGCAGGTCGGCGCGGTCGATGCCGCAGATGTCGGCGACGGCGGCCGGGGTGTAGTCGCGCACCAGTTCCTTCAGGTCGGCGAAACCCTCGGTATGCTCGGCGATGAACGAACGGTCGATCCAGTCCTCCCAGAGCAGGATATGCAGGATGCCGTGGAACAGTGCGACGTCGGTGCCGGGCAGCAGCGCCAGGTGCAGGTCGGCCAGCTCGCAGGTGTCGGTGCGCCGCGGGTCGATCACCACGATGCGCATCTCCGGCCGAGCGGCCTTGGCGGCTTCCAGGCGACGGAACAGGACCGGGTGGGCGAAGGCCATGTTGCTGCCGGCGATCAGCACGCAATCGGCGCAGTCGAGGTCTTCGTAGCTGCACGGCGGTGCGTCGGCGCCCAGGCTGCGCTTGTAGCCGACCACCGCCGAGGACATGCACAGGCGCGAATTGCTGTCGATGTTGTTGGTGCCGACCAGGGCCCGCGCCAGCTTGTTGAAGGCGTAGTAGTCCTCGGTCAGCAACTGGCCGGAGATATAGAAGGCCACGCTGTCCGGCCCGTGTTCGCGAATGGTCTCGGCGAAACGCCCGGCGGCATGTTCCAGGGCACTCTCCCAGTCGCTGCGAGCCCGCGCCAGTTGCTTGCCTAGGCGCAGTTGGGGGTACAGCGCGCGGGCCTGGAGGTCGCCGGTCAGGTGCAGGCTGGCGCCTTTGCTGCAGAGTCTGCCGAAGTTGGCCGGGTGCCGCGGATCGCCTTGCACGCCGAGGATGCGTTCGCCGTCGTGTTCGATCAGGACGCCACAACCCACGCCGCAGTAGCAGCAGGTCGAAGCGGTGGTGCGCAGCGGGGAATCTGTCGACATGCTCGGCTCCTGTTATCGGCGAGAGATCAGGCGCACAGCGCCACGCTGTCCAGGCCGAGCAGCACCCGTCCGTTCTCCACCCGCACCGGGTGGCGATGGGCGCAGCCCTGGTCCGGGGCCACGGCTTCGCCGCTCTCCAGTTCGATCTGCCAGTTGTGCAACGGACAGGCCACTCGCTTGCCGTAGATCAGGCCCTGGGACAGCGGGCCGCCCTTGTGCGGGCAGCGGTCATCGAGGGCGAAGACCTGGTCGTCGGCGGCGCGGAAGATGGCGATGTCGCCTTTCGGGCCGGCGACCACGCGCGAGCCCAGCGGGTTGATTTCATCGAGGGAGCAGATATCCAGCCAGTTCATCGGTTCACTCCGGTAGGGGGAGGGCCGCCGTGGGACGGCCCGGGCAAGGGATTCAGACGTTTTCCAGTTGCTTGAGCGGAATCCGTTCGAACTCCTTCTTCAATTGCGGCTGTTCGATGCGCTGCTTCCATGGGTCCTGCTCGAAGGACAGGGCGAATTGCAGGCGGTCGTTGAGCGCCTTGCGGTTTTCCGCGTCCTCGACCACCGCCTTGCGGATGTGCTCCATGCCGACCCGCTGCAGGTAATGCACCGTGCGCTCCAGGTAGAAGGCTTCCTCGCGGTAGAGCTGGAGGAAGGCGCCGTTGTATTCGCGCACCTCTTCGGCGGTCTTGAGCTTGACGAAGAACTCCGCGACCTCGGTCTTGATCCCGCCGTTGCCGCCGATGTACATCTCCCAGCCGGAGTCCACACCGATGATGCCGACGTCCTTGATCCCGGCCTCGGCGCAATTGCGCGGGCAGCCGGAGACCGCCAGCTTGACCTTGTGCGGCGACCACATGTTGAACAGGTCGTGTTCCAGATCGATGCCCAGCTGCGTCGAGTTTTGCGTGCCGAAGCGGCAGAACTCGCTGCCGACGCAGGTCTTCACGGTGCGGATGGATTTGCCGTAGGCATGTCCGGAGGGCATGTCGAGGTCTTTCCAGATGGCCGGCAGATCGTCCTTCTTCACCCCCAGTAGGTCGATGCGCTGGCCGCCGGTGACCTTGACCATCGGCACCTGGTACTTGTCGGCGACGTCGGCGATGCGCCGCAACTCGGCGGCGTTGGTCACGCCGCCCCACATCCGCGGTACCACCGAGTAGGTGCCGTCCTTCTGGATGTTGGCGTGGGCGCGTTCGTTGATCAGGCGCGACTGCGGATCGTCCTTGGCTTCTCCCGGCCAGGTTGAGATCAGGTAGTAGTTCAGGGCCGGGCGGCAGGTGGCACAGCCGTTCGGGGTCTTCCAGTCCATGAAGCGCATGGCGGCGTCGAGACTGGTCAGCCGGTGTTCGCGAATGGCCTTGCGGATCTGCCCGTGGTTGAGGTCGCTGCAGCCGCAGATGGCCTTCTCGCTCTTCGGCTTGACGTCGGCGGCGCCGCCGACGGTGCTGATCAGGATCTGTTCCACCAATCCCGCGCAGGAGCCACAGGAGCTGGCGGCCTTGGTGTGTTTCTTGACTTCGTCGACGCTGAACAGGCCGTGTTCTTGTATGGCCTTGACGATGGTGCCCTTGCAGACGCCGTTGCAGCCGCATACTTCGGCCGTGTCGGGCATGCTCGCGGCGCTGTTCTGGCCCTGGTGGCCGACATCGCCGAGGGCGTTCTCGCCGAACATCAGGTGGTCGCGGATCTGCGCGACGTTGTGGTTCTCGCGGATCTGCCGGAAGTACCAGCCGCCGTCGGCGGTGTCGCCGTAGAGACAGGCGCCGACCAGTACATCGTCCTTGATCACCAGCTTCTTGTAGACGCCGCCGATGGGGTCGGAAAGGGTGATGGTCTCGCTGCCTTCGCCGCCGATGAAGTCGCCGGCGGAGAACAGGTCGATACCGGTCACCTTGAGCTTGGTCGAGGTCACCGAGCCCTGGTAGCGGGCGTAACCGAGATGAGCCAGGTGGTTGGCGCAGACCTTGGCCTGCTCGAACAGCGGCGCAACCAGGCCGTAGGCGATGCCACGGTGGTTGGCGCATTCGCCGACCGCATAGATGCGTGGGTCGTAGGTCTGCAGGGTGTCATTGACCAGGATGCCGCGGTTGCAGGGGATGCCCGCGCTTTCGGCCAGCTCGGTATTGGGGCGGATGCCGGCGGCCATTACCACCAGGTCGGCGGGAATCACGTCGCCGTCGTTGAACTGCACGGCACAGACCCGGCCGCTGCCGTTGTCCATCAGTTCCTGGGTCTGGGTGTTCAGGCGGAAGCGGATGCCGCGGGCTTCCAGCGCGCCTTGCAGGAGTTTGCCGGCGGTGCGGTCCAGTTGGCGTTCCAGCAGCCAGTCGGAGAGGTGCACGACGGTCACGTCCATGCCGCGTTGCTTGAGGCCGTTGGCCGCCTCCAGGCCGAGCAGGCCGCCGCCGATCACCACCGCGTGGCTGTGGGGCCGGGCGCAGTCGATCATGGCCTGGGTGTCGGCGATGTCGCGGTAGCCGATCACGCCCTGCAGCCGATTGCCGGGTATCGGCAGGATGAAGGGGACCGAGCCGGTGGCCAGCAGCAGGCGGTCGTACTCGGCCTCGCTGCCGTCCGCGGCGACCACCCTGCGGCGGACCCGGTCGATCTGCACCACCTTGCGGTCGAGGAGGAGCTTGATGCCGTTTTCCGCATACCAGTTGAGGTCGTTGAGGACGATTTCCTCGAAGGTCTGCTCGCCGGCCAGTACCGGGGACAGCAGGATGCGGTTGTAGTTGGGATGGGGCTCGGCGCCGAACACCGTGATGTCGTAGAAGTCCGAGTTGAGCTTGAGCAGTTCTTCCAGGGTACGGACCCCGGCCATGCCGTTGCCGACCATCACCAGCTTGATCTTCTTCATGCGGAGTAGCTCCTGCATAAGGTTGGCGCAAACAAAAAAGGCGTCCCGCTGTTGCCAGCAGGACGCCTTTGTCCAGGTCCCGTTCGGTCGGGAAACGCCGCCTCGTCGTTGAGGCAGGCGCTTTGTTGTCGATTGTCGGGAGAACCCAAGCAGGCGCCGTGCCAACTTGCGCTATTGCCTATCTCCATGGCCTTGCAGGGATAACGCGGGGCCTCACCGCGGTCTTTCTGCTCCGTGCCGGGGCGTATTGCACCGGGCTGGTGCCACTCAGCCCTTCAGCCAGACCAGGAATAGCGCCAGGTTGGCGGCCAGGGACAGCAGGGCGATGGCGCGCCAGGTCTGCAGCGGTTCGCGCTCCAGCAATGGGCGGGGCGCCGCGACCGGCAACGCTTCTCCCTGTTGCAGCGAGAGCAGCCATTCCTCGGCGGTCTCGAAGCGCTGTGCGGGGTCGCAGGCGACGGCGCGCAGCAGCAGGTCGTCGATCCAGGCCGGCAGGTCGGGGCGATAGCGGCTGGGCGGGACGGGGCGACCGAAGCGCGGGTGCTGGAAGGCTTCGATCTCGCCATAGGGATAGCGCCCGGTCAGCGCCTGGTAGAGGCAGACGCCGGTGGCGTAGAGATCCTGGCGCACCGAGGGCGAGGTGCCGGAGAAGCACTCCGGCGCCAGGTAGCTGGGCGTACCCGGTAGCAGATGGGGGTCTTCGCGCGACAATCCCGGACACCAGGCCAGGCCGAAATCCAGCAGGCGCAGCTCGCCGTCGCGGCCGAGGTGGAGATTTTCCGGCTTGAGGTCGCGGTGCAGCAGGTTGCGTCGATGCAACTGGCCAAGCCCGCGCAGCAGCTGGTTGGCCAGCCCCAGCCACTCCGGCAGCGACAGCGGGCCATGGTTGCGCAAGCGCTCGGCGAGAGTCTCTCCGGGGTGCTCGCGCATCAGGTAATACAGATGCTGGCGTTGCGCCAATCCGTGCAGCTCGGGGAAATGCCGGCCCTGGACGCGGCGAAGGAACCATTCCTCGAGCAGCAGGGCCTGGGTTGCCAGCGGATCGTCGGCACGTGCGGCGGGAAGGGTCTTCAGCAGCCAGGGTTGGCCCTGGCCATCCTCGACCCGGTAGAGCAGGGACTGGCGGGATTCGCCGAGCAACTGCCGGACCCGCCAGCCTTCGAAGAGCTGGTCGGGCTTCAGCGGTGGCGGCAGTGGCCAGTGGCCCAGTTGCGCGAGGGCGTCGCCGAGGCTGCCTGCGGGCACGGCTTCCACGCGCACCAGCAGGGCGCTGGCGTTGTCCTGGCTGCCTGCCAGGTGGGCGGCGCGAACCAGAGCCTCGGCGCTGCGCTGCGGCTCTTCGGCGTTGCGCAGGATGCTGCGGATGCCGCTGTCGCCCAGCGTCGCCCAGACGCCGTCGCTGACCAGTAGCCACTGGCTGCCGGGCTCCAGATCGCCCTCCAGATAGTCGACCACCAGATGCTGGTCCAGTCCCAGGGCGCGGGTCAGCACGTGTTGCATGTGCGGCTGTTCCCAGACGTGGTCGCTGGTCTGCCGGAGCAACTCGCCGTCGCGCCACAGGTAGGCCCGGCAATCGCCGACGTGGGCCAGGGTGTAGCGGGTGCCGCGCAGCACCAGGGCGGTGAGGGTGGTGAGCAGCGGCTGGCCGCCGCCGTTGGCCTGTAGCCAGCGGTTCTGCGCCAGCAGCAGGCGGTCCAGGGTCTGCACGATGGCCCAGGTTTCCGGAGTCGCATAGTAATCCAGGGCCAGCGCTTGCAGGCTGCTGCGCGCCGCCAGGCCGCCATCGGCGCACTGGCTGACACCGTCGGCGATGGCCAGCAGGTGTCCCTTGCTGGCGGCCAGGGCCGGCGCCGGGGTGACCACCCGCAGCGCGTCCTGGTTTTCCGTGCGAGGCCCGCAGGCGCTGGCCTCGCCGATGCTCAGTCGCAGCCCCACGCTCAGACCCGCGCGGCGGTGACCGCGGCCGAGCCCCAGGTGGTGCGCCAGCGCCGCTTCACCCCGTGGAGGCCGAACCAGGCCAGCACGCCGAGACTGGCGAACAGCCACAGGCCGAGCTGGTAGTCGCCGGTGCTTTGCTTGATCGCGCCGAGGCCGGCAGTCAGGCAGAAGCCGCCGATGCCGCCGGCCATGCCGATCAGCCCGGTCATCACGCCGATTTCCTTGTGGAAGCGCTGCGGTACCAACTGGAACACCGCGCCATTGCCGGCACCGAGACTGAGCATGGCGACCACGAACAGGCCGAGGGCGGCCATCGCGCTGGGCAAGTGGAAACCGACCGCGGCGATGCAGATGGCGGCCAGGGTGTACACCATCAGCAGGCTGCGGATGCCGCCGATGCGATCGGCGAGGGCGCCGCCGAGCGGGCGCATCAGGCTGCCGGCGAAGACGCAGGCGGCGGTGTAGTAGCCGGCAGTCACCGGGTTCAGGCCGTACTGGTCGTGGAAATAGCCGGGCAGGGTGCTGGCCAGGCCGAGGAAGCCGCCGAAGGTGACGCTGTAGAAGAACATGAACCACCAGCTGTCGCGGTCGCCGAGGGCTTTCAGGTAATCGCCCATGGCCTTGGGCGCCGGCCGCTGCGGGGCGTTGCGCGCGACCATGGCGAACACCAGGAGGGTCAGGACGAGCGGCAGCAGGGCGAAGCCGAACACGTTGTTCCAGCCGAACGCGGCGGCCAGGCCGGGGGCGAAGAGGGCGGCGAGCACGGTGCCGGAGTTGCCCGCGCCGGCGATGCCCATGGCCTTGCCCTGGTGTTGCGGCGGGTACCATTGCGATGCGAGCGGCAGGGCCACGGCGAAGGATGCCCCGGCGAAGCCGAGGAACAACCCCAGCAGCAGTGCCTGCGCATAGCTGTTCACGCCCAGCAGCCAGGCGGCCGCCAGGGCGGCGATGACGATGACCTGGGCGAGGATGCCGGCGCTCTTCGGCGACCAGCGATCGGCCAGCAGGCCGAGCAGGAAGCGCAGTACGGCGCCGGCGAGGATCGGCGTGGCGACCATCATCGCGCGCTGCTGGGTGCTCAGTTGCAGGTCGCCGGCAATCTGCACCCCCAGCGGGCCGAGCACGTACCAGACCATGAAGCTCAGGTCGAAATAGAGAAACGCCGCGAACAGGGTCGGCGCATGGCCGGCCTTCCAGAAGCTGTTGTTCATCGAACACCTCGTATCCAGCGGAATCGGGGCGGAACGGCCGCCCGGCGGAAGTTGCATCGCTACAAGGTGAGCGTCCGACAGCGGACCACCCACCCGCCCCGACGCTGGGGCGAAACGACGAAGACGCCACGGGCCTCTGCCGGGAAGGAGAGGCCGCGCGACGTCTTTGTCGGGGATGGGTAACCGCCGTTGGCTACCGTCAGGCAGGACGTAGCAAGCTCTTTGCCAAGTTGTCGAAAGCGCGGCGTAGAGCGGTTGCAGGGACAACCATGGCGTCGGGCGTGCACGCCGCGGTGGCAGGCGTCGGGGGCTTGCACAGGGCTGGGGCGGCGCGTCCGTGCGCCGTCGGCGGTTCAGCGATGGGCGGTGTTCAGGTGGTAGATGGTCACGCGGCTGCCTTCGCCGCTGTCGCCGGCGTTGTCGTTCACGTAGGCGCCGGCCTTGAAATAGAGCAACTGGTCGTTCCAGGCGCTGCCGAGGGTCTGGTAGTAAGCGTCCTCTTCGCCGTCCTGGCTGCGTGCGCGCACCGCCAACTCGCCGCTGGAGGTGACGCGCAGGCTGTAGTTGAAACGCTCGCCCAGGCGTACCTGCTCGAGGATCGACACGTTGCGGCTATAGGAATCGTCCGGGTGGTTGCGTACCAGCGCCTCGACCCGGCCGAGGCCTTCCTCGGGCTTGTAGTAGTACTGCAGCTTCACCAGAGGTTCGCCGTCGTCGGTCTGTGGCGACTTGCTGTGGATCTGGCCGATGATCACCTTGTTCTTCGAGGGGACCTTCTCGACGCTCATGGTCACCCGCAATTCGTTGTCGGCCTGCCAGTAGTACCAGTTGTCGAGGCTGCCGTCGGCCTGGGTTTCGCGCAGTTCGGTGCGGGGATAGGTGCTGTCCTCGGTGTGCGAGCCGTCGATGGGCACCCAGAAGACCAGGCCGCCATCGTTGCCTTGCTGGAAGTACCGGCTCTGGTAGCCGTTGTTGAGTTGCTGGGTGGTGATCACCTGCGGGGTGGGTTCGGTGGGAATGGTAAGGTTCCAGGTGCTGAGATCGATCATGCTGAGCATCTCCTGACCGCTGAGTCGGCGGTGCGGTTCGGGCGGACGCCTGCGGCTCCTAGCCCTGGGCGTCCACTGCGGGCCTCCCTGGTCATGCTAGTCGAGGGTGGCGAGGGGGTAGCTCCCAGAACGGATAGGGCCGTTCCGGGCGCACGAGCATAGCCGCGCCGCTCTGCGCCGGGGGCCAGCAGGGTGGCTGGCGATATGATCGCCAGCTGCCCAGCCGGATTCAGCCGCCGAGCATGTCGTGCATGGCGATGATCTGCTCGGCGACCTGGATCAGCTTCTGCTGGCGGCTCATGGCCTGGCGTCGCATCAGCGTGTAGGCTTCCTCCTCGCCGCAATGCTTCATCTTCATCAGCAGGCCCTTGGCCAGCTCGATGCGCTTGCGCTCGGCCAGCTGCGCCTCGCGCGCCTGCAGTTGAGCGCGCAGCGCCTGGTCGCTCTCGAAGCGCGCCATGGCCACGTCGAGGATCGGTTGCAGGCGGCTGGCCTGGATGCCTTCGACGATGTAGGCGCTGACCCCGGACTGGATGGCGCGGCGCATCACTCCCGGATCGTGCTCGTCGGTGAACATCACGATCGGGCGCGGCTGGTCGCGGCTGACCAGGCAGACCTGCTCCATCACGTCGCGGCCGGGAGACTCCGTGTCGATCAGGATCACGTCGGGACGCAGCGCTTCGACGCGCGCCGGCAGGTCGATGGTCAGCCCCGACTCGTCCACCACTTCGAAACCGCTCTCGAGCAGGGCGGCCCTGAGGCGTCCGACTTTCTTCGGCGTGTCGTCGATCAGCAGGATACGCAGCATGGCGGGCGCACCAGGGTCAGAGGTCGATGCCCTGGCCGGTTTCGGCCAGGGCGTGGATCGGGAAGCTGCGGGCGTAGCCGGCGGGGTCGCTGCCGTCCCAGGTGCGCCCGTCGATCAGCGTCGAGCGGCGCATGTCGGCGCCGTCCAGGCGCAGGCCAAGGGCCGTCGCGGCATCGCGGTACAGCGCGGTCTGCTGGACCCTGCGGGCGATGCCCAGGTAGTCCGGGTCTTCGCGCAGCAGGCCCCAGCGGCGGAACTGGGTCATGAACCACATGCCATCCGAGAGCCAGGGCCGGTTGACTTCGCCGTCGGCGTAGAAACGCAGCGGATGCGGGTCCTGCCAGGCGTTGCCGAGGCCGTCCTGGTAGCGGCCGAAGAAGCGCGGCTGGATCGCGCCGAGCGGAGCGTCGACATAGTCGCGGCCGCTGATCAGTTGCGCGGTGCCCAGGCGGTTCTCGGCGTTCTGTTCGATGAAGCGGCTGGCGTCGAGGACCGCCATGACCAGCGCGCGGGCGGTGTTCGGGTAGGCGTCGACGAAGGCGCGGGTAGTGCCGAGGACCTTTTCCGGGTGGTCCGGCCAGATCGCCTGGCTGGTGGCGATGGTGAAGCCCTGGCCCTGGTCCACGGCCAGGGCGCCCCAGGGACCGCCGGCGCAGAACCCGTCGATGCGCCCGGCCTGGAGATGGCCGACCATCTGCGCCGGTGGAACCACCACGCTGTGCACGTCGTGCAGCGGATGCAGACCGATGCTCGCCAGCCAGTAGTTCAGCCAGAGCGCGTGGGTACCGGTGGGAAAGGTCTGCGCCAGGGTCAGGCGTGCACCATTCTGGCGCCGATGCCGGAGCAGTGCCTCCGCACTGGTCACGCCAGCCTGCTTCAGCGGTTCGGAAAGATTGATCGCCTGGCCGTTCTGGCACAGTCCCATGAGCACCGCCATCTCGCTTGCCGCGCTGCCGCCGAGGCCGAGCTGGACGCCGTAGACCAGCCCGTACAGGCACTGCGCGGCATCCAGCTCGCCGCTGAGCAGCTTGTCGCGCAAGGCGGCCCAGGACGGTTGGCGCCTGAGATTGAGCGTGAGGCCGTAGGGCTGGGCGAAGCCCTGGGTGGCGGCCACGATCAGCGAGGCCGAATCGGTCAGCGCCATGAAACCGATGTCCAGGGCGCTCTTTTCCGGTGCGTCGGAACCGCCGGCCCAGGCCTGGCTGCGTATCGCTCTGTCTGTCATCACCACCTCGAGTGCGGGAGGGCGGCGCGGGCCGTCCCGTTTTCCAGTGCGCAGGCGCCGTCGTCGGCGCGCTTTTCCATAGCTGCCACAGCAAGCGCTATGCCAGGCGGCGCGGGGGTTTTCGCCGGGCAAGAAAAAGCCCCGCACGGGGCGGGGCTTGTTCGACGCGTCGCTGGATCAGGCCTGAACGACCGGGATCTTGGCGTTCGCAGCCGCTTCGCGGAACTCGGCGATCTGGTCGAAGCTCAGGTAGCGGTAGACGTCGGCAGCCATGCTGTCGATGTCCTTCGCGTAGGCCATGTACTCCTCCACGGTCGGCAGTTTGCCGAGGATCGAGGAGACCGCCGCCAGTTCGGCCGATGCCAGGAACACATCGGTGGCATCGCCCAGACGGTTCGGGAAGTTACGGGTCGAGGTGGAGACCACGGTGGAACCGGTCTGGACGCGAGCCTGGTTGCCCATGCACAGCGAGCAGCCCGGCATTTCCATGCGCGCGCCAGCCTTGCCGTAGATGCCGTAGTAGCCTTCCTCGGTCAACTGGTGGGCGTCCATCTTGGTCGGCGGAGCCAGCCACAGACGGGTCGGGATGCCGCCCTTGACCTTGTCCAGCAGCTTGCCGGCTGCGCGGAAGTGACCGATGTTGGTCATGCAGGAGCCGATGAACACTTCATCGATCTTGCGGCCCTGTACGCTCGACAGCAGACGCGCGTCGTCCGGATCGTTCGGCGCGCAGAGCACCGGCTCCTTGACGTCGGCCAGGTCGATCTCGATCACCGCGGCGTACTCGGCGTCCTTGTCGGCTTCCAGCAGCTCCGGCTTGGCCAGCCAGGCTTCCATCGCCTGGGCGCGACGCTCCAGGGTGCGCGGGTCGCCGTAGCCTTCGCCGATCATCCAGCGCAGCAGGGTGATGTTGGACTTCAGGTACTCGGCGATCGCCTGTTCCGGCAGCTTGATGGTGCAGCCGGCGGCGGAACGCTCGGCCGAGGCGTCGGACAGCTCGAAGGCCTGCTCCACGGTCAGGTCGTTGAGGCCTTCGATCTCGAGGATGCGGCCGGAGAAGATGTTCTTCTTGCCTTTCTTCTCGACGGTCAGCAGGCCCTGCTGGATCGCGTAGTAAGGGATCGCATGGACCAGGTCACGCAGGGTGATGCCCGGTTGCAGCTTGCCCTTGAAGCGCACCAGCACCGACTCCGGCATGTCCAGCGGCATCACGCCGGTGGCGGCGGCGAAGGCCACCAGGCCGGAGCCGGCCGGGAACGAGATGCCGATCGGGAAGCGGGTGTGCGAGTCGCCGCCGGTACCAACGGTATCGGGCAGCAGCATGCGGTTCAGCCAGCTGTGGATGATGCCGTCGCCCGGGCGCAGCGACACGCCGCCACGGGTCATGATGAAGTCGGGCAGGGTGTGGTGGGTCTTGACGTCGATCGGCTTCGGATAGGCCGCGGTGTGGCAGAAGGACTGCATCACCAGGTCGGCGGAGAAGCCGAGGCAGGCGAGGTCCTTCAGTTCGTCGCGGGTCATCGGGCCGGTGGTGTCCTGGGAACCGACGGTGGTCATCTTCGGTTCGCAGTAGGTGCCCGGGCGCACGCCCTGGCCTTCCGGCAGACCGCAGGCGCGGCCGACCATTTTCTGCGCCAGGGTGAAGCCCTTGCCGCTATCGGCCGGTGCTTCCGGCTTGCGGAACAGGTCGGAGGCGCCCAGGCCCAGCTCGGCGCGGGCCTTCTCGGTCAGGCCACGGCCGACGATCAGCGGGATACGGCCGCCGGCGCGGACTTCGTCGAGCAGGACCGGGGTCTTCAGCTCGAAGGTGGTGACCACTTCGCCGCTGTCGTGGCGAACGACCTTGCCTTCATAGGGGTATACGTCGATGACGTCGCCCATGGCCAGGTTGGTGCAGTCGAACTCGATCGGCAGGGCGCCGGCATCTTCCATGGTGTTGTAGAAGATCGGCGCGATCTTGGTGCCGAAGCAGAAGCCGCCGGCACGCTTGTTCGGCACGAACGGAATGTCGTCGCCGAAGAACCACAGCACCGAGTTGGTGGCGGATTTGCGCGAGGAACCGGTGCCGACCACGTCGCCGACGTAGGCGACCGGGAAGCCCTTGGCCTTGACCGCTTCGATCTGCTTCAGCGGACCGACCGAACCCGGCTGGACCGGCTCGATGCCGTCGCGGGCCATCTTCAGCATGGCCAGGGCGTGCAGCGGGATGTCCGGGCGCGACCAGGCGTCGGGGGCCGGGGAGAGGTCGTCGGTGTTGGTTTCGCCGGGGACCTTGAATACGGTGAGAGTCAGCTTTTCCGGGACTTCCGGCTTGGCCTTGAACCACTCGCCATCGGCCCAGGATTGCAGCACGGACTTGGCCGCGGCATTGCCCTTCTTGGCGCGCTCGGCGACGTCGTGGAAGGCGTCGAACATCAGCAGGGTGTGCTTCAGCTGTTCGGCGGCGGTGTTGGCCAGTTCGGCGTCGTCCAGCAGTTCGACCAGGGTGGCGATGTTGTAGCCGCCCTGCATGGTGCCCAGCAGCTCGGCGGCACGTTGCTTGTCGATAAGGGGGGAGGTGGCTTCGCCCTTGACGATGGCGGAAAGGAATCCGGCCTTGACGTAGGCGGCTTCGTCGACGCCCGGCGGTACGCGGTTGGTGATCAGGTCAAGGAGGAATTCTTCTTCGCCGGCCGGCGGGTTCTTCAGCAGCTCGACCAGGCCTGCGGTCTGTTCGGCGTTCAGCGGTTGGGGCACGACACCCTGGGCGGCACGCTCTTCTACGTGTTTGCGGTAGGCTTCAAGCACAGTATTTCCCTCATCAGTGGTCCCGGGGGACACGTATCCAGGAACCGACGCAGATCCGCTCGTCAGGCCCAGGTGGACGGTAATCCACCAACCTACGAGGGCATCGGCAGGTTCCAGACAGAAGCTGTTTTCAAAGTTTTACGCCGGCGGGCTGGGGTGGGGCTGGCGAGACGCTTGAGGGAGGCGCCGTCGCCAGCGTACCTGCCGGAAACTGTGCTCGTGACGCTTTGAAAACAGCTTCTAACGGACATTGGCGCCTAAAAAGGCGGACCAATGTTACTGGAAACTCGACGCAAAGTTAAGTCGGAAACCCTAGGAACCACAGGGTGAACTTGATTAGACAAAGGGCTAAGATGCCGCTTTGTTTTCGTTGTCCCGGCCATGTCTTCGCAAAGAATCAAAACCCCCTGCGTAGGGCTTTGCTCCACGGTATACGGCGACCTGGTATGCCGTGGCTGCAAGCGTTTCCACCATGAGGTGGTCAACTGGAACCTCTACGACGCCGAGGAAAAGCGAGCTGTCTGGAGTCGCCTTGAGCAGTTGCTGGCCCAGGTGATGGCCGCCAAGCTGGAAGTCTTCGACGCCGCGCGCCTGCGCCTGCAACTGGAGCAGCGGCAGATCCGCTTCGTCCCCGAGCAGTCTCCCTATTGCTGGGCCTACCAGTTGATCGCCCGCGGTTCCCGGCTGATCAACCAGATCGAAGCCTACGGCGTGGCACTGCTGCCGGAATTCCGCGACTGGAGCCTGCCGGACCTGCGCGATGCCATCGACCGGGAATTCTTCCTGCTGTCGGAAGCGCATTACCAGCGCTACATCGCGCCCTCGTTCCTGCAGGCGATCGACAGATAGGCGGTGTTTCCAGCGAAAAAGCCGCCCTTGGGCGGCTTTTTCGTCCGACCAGCGGTCACTCCTTGCTGGCCAGCTCCTCCAGGTGGGCGATGATGTCGTCCGGCTTCAACACCAGCACGTCGCTTTCCAGGGTATCCAGCACCACTTCCGCGGTATTGCCGATCAGCGCGCCGGACAACCCGGTGCGCGCCACGGTGCCGATCACGGTGACCACCGCGTCGAGCTTCTGCGCGGTGCGCGGGATCAGCACGTCGGCCGGACCTTCCTCGATGTGCAATTGTTCGTCGCTGAAACCGTACTCGGCCTGGAAGGTGCGGCAGGCCTCGCGATAGCGGGCCTCGATGGTTTCGCTGAGCTGGAAGGTCGGGTCGGCGGAGGAGAGCATCGGCGAGGGGTGGGCGCTGATCACGTGCAGCGTGGCCTTGGCCAGGCCGGCGATGTCGTAGGCATGGCTGATGATCCCGGCGTGCAGGGAGCGGTGCTCGCCGTCGTTGTTGCCGACGTCGACCGCGGCGAGGATCTTTCCGCCCGTCCAGGGCCGGGCGGTCTTGGTCATCAGTACCGGGCAGGGCGCGAAGCGCAGCAGTTTCCAGTCGTCCGGGGTGAGGATGGCCTTTTTCAGCGGGTTGTCGGGAAAGTGCTGCTTGATGATCAGCCCGCAGCCTTCGGCCTGTTGCTCGGCGATGATGGTCTGGTGCAGGGAGTCCTTCCAGGCCTGGTTGGTCGAGACGCTGTAGCCTTCCTCGCGCAGTTCCTGGGCCAGGTCGTTGAGGGCGGCGCTGTGGTCGCGGCGCTTCTCGCAGACCAGCAGGTGCAGGTGCGACTGGGTCACGCCGGCGATCAGTTGTGCCCGTTTCAGGGCGAGACCTTCCAACTGGTCCGGTTCAATCACCACGAGGATGCTGCGAATGGCTTGCATGATCGTCTCCCTGAGTGCTTGTGGTTATCGCTGAAACAACTCTAGACGCAATCCAGCCGCTGCTCTTGATACATATCAAACGGGTCGGCCTGCCCGACCACCGCAGCTTCCGTATAATGCTCCGCCTTTCCTGCCCCGACCAGCGTCGTGGCAGACCCTTTCCAGAATGAGTGACCTGCGCCATGTTGCCCGAGATCGACCAATTCCTCGCCTGTTCCACTCCCGCCGCCTGGGTCGAGGCGGCCCTGGAGCGCCAGGACGTCATGCTGCTGGACCACAAGGCCTGCGAGATGAAGGCCGCGGCGACGGCGATGCAACTGATCGGCAAGTACTCCGGCCGCCTGGACCTGGTGAACAAGATGAGCCGCCTGGCGCGCGAGGAACTGCGCCACTTCGAGCAGGTGCTGGCGATCCTGAAGAAACGCGGTATCCCGGTGGTCAATGTCAGCGCCTCCCGCTACGCCTCGGCGCTGCGCGACCTGGTGCGCAAGCAGGAGCCGCAGCGGCTGACCGATACGCTGGTGGTCGGCGCCTTCATCGAGGCGCGTTCCTGCGAGCGCTTCGCCGCCCTGGTGCCGCACCTGGACGCGGAGCTGGCGAAATTCTACGGCGGTTTGCTGAAGTCCGAGTCGCGGCATTTCCAGGACTACCTGAAGCTGGCCTACCAGTACGGCGACGAGGCCGACGTGGAGCGGGCGATCGAGGTGGTGCGGGCCAAGGAGGCCGAGCTGATCAGCAGTCCGGACAACGAATTCCGCTTCCACAGCGGCCACCCGGTGGACCTGGTGGCCTGAGCCGGAAACAAGAAAGCGCCCCGCGGGGCGCTTTTTTTGCTGCCTGAATCAGTCCTTGACCTTGAGGTCGAGGGCCAGGTCGCGGGCGGCCTTGGTCGCCAGAACGCCCATCAGCTGGCCAATCTCGTCCTGGCGGCTCGCCGCGCCGTTGGCGCCGGCGCCCATCATTACGCTGGGGACGGGGGCCTGGGCGGCGGCTTCGGCCCAGACCTTGTTGATCGCGATCAGCGCGTCGAGCTTCGGCTGCAACGCGCCGTCCGCCTTGATCACCGCTTCGCGGGCGTAAGCCTCGGCGTCGGCGGTGATCTTGGTGGCCTGGGCGGTCACCGTGGCCTTGTCGCGCAGCAGTTCGGCGGTCTGCTTCTCGATCTCGGCGCGCTGCTTCTCGCGCTCGGCGTTGATCACCGCCAATTGCTTGTCGGTTTCCGCCTGGGTGGTGCGTTCGATCTGGTCGCGCAGGGTTTCCTGGCGCTTGGCCTCGACTTCCTTCTCGCCGCGGGCGGTGACCAGCAGCTTTTCCTCTTCTTCCTTCAGGCGGTTCTGCCGCGCCACCGCCAGCTCGGCGAGGGCCTGCTGGACCTTGACCATGCGCTGCTTGTACTGCGGGTTGGGATCGACGTTGGTGATCCGCGCTTCCACCACCTCGACGCCGAACTTGCGGAACTGCTGTTGCTTGCGTACCGGGATGCCCTTGGCATCGGTGACCTTCTCGGTGACGAACTGGCTGGCGTTGTTGTCGCCGAACGCTCCCTGCTCGGTGCCGGCCTGGAGGATCGCGGTCTGGTGCGGAATGGCGCCGCGCGGCCCACGGACTTCCTTGCGCTTGATCAGGTACAGGCCGTCGTTGAGCTGGTTCTCGAACTCGGCGGCGAATTCGCTGCGGGCTCCGGCGTAGTAGTCGTCGGCGCTCATCAGCGAAGCGGTGGCCTGGAGGGTTTCCTTGATCGCCGGCACCAGTGCGGTGCGGATGAAATTGTCCGGGTTGCGGTATTCCTGGGCCATCTTCAGGAACGGCTCGCCGCCGGGCAGGCGAAAGCGCGCGGAAGATTCGACCTTGGCGTCGACGTTGCCGAGGAACACGATCGGGAAAGCCTCGATGGTGGCGCCGAGGCCGTCGTTGTCCGGATTGGTGTCGTTATCGTCCATGACCAGCACGGACTGCACGCTGATGGCCTTCTTCCAGGTGGTGGCGCGACCGAACCACTTGGTCGCGTAGCCGACGTCATCGACGATCTTCTCGTCGCCGAAGATGGTCCTTACGTGGGTCATGAAGCCGGCTTCGTTATAGAAGAATACGCCGTTGAACAGGCCGAAGCCGAGGGCGAGCACGCCGAGGGGGGCGGCGACGAACTTGATCAGGTTTCCCTTCGAGATGATCACGATCATTCCTTGATGCGGGGTGGGGAGCGCGATCCTGCTGAAAGGTGGCCCGCAACGTCAAGATGGACGGCGGAAAAAATGCGAATCGCATAATGTTTCTGAAAGGCCCGCATGGCGGGCCTGGGGTGGGTCAGAGCGGGAAGGGCGCCTGGCGATGGCCGTTGGCGTCGATCTCCAGGGCCCAGCCCTGGCGGTCCCAGTCGCCGAGCACGATGCGCCGGGCGGGCTGGCCGTCGATGTCCAGCGGGTGTTCGGCCGGCCGATGAGTGTGGCCGTGGATCAGGGTACGCACGCCATGCCTGCGCATGACCCGGGGCACTTCTTCGGGTGTGACATCGATGATATCGACGGCTTTCATGCGGGTCTGCGCGCGGCTTTCCTTGCGCAGCTTGCGTGCCAGCTTGTGCCGGGTGGCCAGCGGCAGGTGGCGCAGTACCCAGAGCGTGAGCGGGTTGCGCAGCCAGCGGCGCAGGCGCATGTAGGCCTCGTCGCGGGTGCACAGGCTGTCCCCGTGCATCAGCAATACCGGCTCGCCGTACAGGTCGATCACGCTCGGGTCGGGCAGCAGCGTGCATCCGGCCTCGCGGCAGAACGCCTTGCCGATGAGGAAGTCGCGATTGCCGTGCATCAGGTAGATGCGCGTACCGCCGTCGGCCACCTGGCGCAGGGACTGGGCGATGGAACGCTGGAAGGCGTCCATGCCGTCGTCGCCGATCCAGGCTTCGAAGAAGTCGCCGAGGATGTACAGGGCCTCGGCCCGGCGGGCGCGCTCATCGAGGAAAGACAGAAACGCCCGGGTGATGTCCGGGCGTTCCGCTTCGAGATGCAGGTCCGAGATGAACAGGACGCTCATCACTTCATTCTTCGACGATTTCGGCCTTCTCGATGATCACGTCCTCGGCCGGCACGTCCTGGTGGCCGCTGCGCATGGTGGTGGCCACGCCCTTGATCTTGTTGACCACGTCCATGCCCTCGACCACTTCGCCGAAGACGGCATAGCCCCAGCCCTGGGTGGTGGGGGCGGTATGGTTGAGGAAATCGTTGTCGGCGACGTTGATGAAGAACTGCGCGCTGGCCGAATGCGGGTCCATGGTACGAGCCATGGCGATGCTGCCGACCTTGTTGGTCAGGCCGTTGTTGGCTTCGTTCTTGATCGGCGCGCGGGTGGGCTTCTGCTTCATGCCCGGCTCGAAACCGCCGCCCTGGATCATGAAGTTGTTGATCACGCGGTGGAAGACGGTGTTGTCGTAGTGGCCACTTTTCACGTACTCCTTGAAGTTCGCCGCGGTTTCCGGGGCTTTCTCTTCATCGAGCTTCAGGGTGATGACGCCATGGTTGGTATGCAGCTTGATCATGTGGGTAATCCGCTTTGTCGTGAAAATCGAAGGCCTGTCAGGGGGTTGACAGCTTCGGCTATGATAAGCGCTTTGATTTGCCCGGCCTACCCTGGTCGGGCGAGAGCATGACCAAGGATCCCATGAGCAAGCCAGAGACCACCGCCGCCCCGAACTTCCTGCGCCAGATCGTTCAAGCCGACCTGGATGCCGGCAAGCACGCGAAGATCGTCACCCGTTTCCCCCCGGAGCCCAACGGTTACCTGCACATCGGCCACGCCAAGTCGATCTGCCTGAACTTCGGCCTGGCCCAGGAATTCGCTGGCGATTGCCATCTGCGCTTCGATGACACCAACCCGGCCAAGGAAGACCAGGAGTACATCGATGCCATCGAGGCCGACATCAAGTGGCTGGGCTTCCAGTGGTCCGGCGAGGTCTGCTATGCCTCCAACTATTTCGACCAGTTGCATGCCTGGGCCGTCGAGCTGATCAAGGCCGGCAAGGCGTTCGTCTGCGACCTCGGTCCCGAGGAAATGCGCGAATACCGCGGCACCCTCACCGAGCCGGGCCGCAACAGCCCTTACCGTGACCGTTCGGTGGAGGAGAACCTCGACCTGTTCGCCCGCATGAAGGCCGGTGAGTTCCCCGACGGCGCCCGTTCGCTGCGGGCGAAGATCGACATGGGTTCGCCGAACATGAACCTGCGCGATCCGATCCTGTACCGCATCCGCCATGCGCATCACCACCAGACCGGCGACAAGTGGTGCATCTACCCGAGCTACGACTTCACCCACGGTCAGTCGGACGCCATCGAGGGCATCACCCATTCGATCTGCACCCTGGAATTCGAAGACCATCGTCCGCTCTACGAGTGGTTCCTGGCCAACCTGCCGGTACCTGCGCAACCGCGCCAGTACGAATTCTCCCGGCTCAACCTGAACTACACCGTGACCAGCAAGCGCAAGCTCAAGCAACTGGTCGACGAAGGCCATGTCAGCGGCTGGGACGATCCGCGCATGTCGACCCTGTCCGGCTATCGCCGCCGCGGCTATACCCCGGAGTCGATCCGCAACTTCTGCGAGATGATCGGGGTGAACCGCGCCAGCGGCGTGGTCGACATCGGCATGCTCGAGTTCAGCATCCGCGACCACCTGGACGCCACCGCGCCGCGTGCCATGTGCGTGCTGAAACCGCTCAAGGTGGTGATCACCAACTACCCCGAAGGGCAGGTGGAGAACCTCGAGTTGCCGCGTCATCCGAAGGAAGACATGGGAGTGCGCGTACTGCCGTTCGGTCGCGAGCTGTTCATCGATGCCGGTGACTTCGAGGAAGTCCCGCCGGCCGGCTACAAGCGCCTGATCCCCGGTGGCGAGGTGCGTCTGCGCGGCAGCTACGTGATCCGTGCCGACGAAGCGATCAAGGATGCCGACGGCAGTATCGTCGAACTGCGCTGCAGCTACGATCCGGACACCCTGGGCAAGAACCCGGAAGGCCGCAAGGTCAAGGGCGTGATCCACTGGGTGCCGGCCGAGGGCAGCGTCGAGTGCGAAGTGCGCCTGTACGATCGGCTGTTCCGCTCGGCCAATCCGGAGAAGGCGGAAGAGGGCGGCAGCTTCCTCGACAACATCAACGCCGACTCCCTGCAGGTACTGACCGGCTGTCGCGCCGAGCCGTCGCTGGGCCAGGCGAACCCGGAGGATCGCTTCCAGTTCGAGCGCGAAGGCTATTTCGTCGCCGACCTGAAGGACTCCAGGCCGGGCAAGCCGGTGTTCAACCGTACCGTCACCCTGCGTGACTCCTGGGGACAGGGCTGAGGAAAGACCGTGCTGCAGATCTACAACACGCTGAGCAAGACCAAAGAAGTCTTCACGCCGCTGGTCGGCAACCAGGTGCGCATGTACGTGTGCGGCATGACCGTGTACGACTACTGCCATCTGGGTCACGGCCGCAGCATGGTGGCGTTCGACGTGATCACACGCTGGTTGCGCCACCGTGGCTACGACCTGACGTACGTGCGCAACATCACCGATATCGATGACAAGATCATCAATCGCGCCAACGAGAACGGCGAACCGTTCGATGTGCTGACCGAGCGCATGATCGCGGCGATGCACGAGGACGAGGCCCGGCTGAACATCCTCAAGCCGGACCAGGAGCCGCGCGCCACCGATCACATCGCCGGCATGCACGCGATGATCCAGACCCTGATCGACAAGGGCTATGCCTACGCGCCGGGCAACGGTGACGTGTACTACCGGGTCGGCAAGTTCGCTGGCTACGGCAAGTTGTCGCGGCGGCGGGTCGAGGACCTGCGCATCGGTGCGCGGATCGAGCCGGGCGAAGCGAAGGAGGATCCGCTCGATTTCGTGCTCTGGAAGGGCGCCAAGCCGGGCGAGCCGAGCTGGTCGTCGCCCTGGGGCGAGGGGCGCCCGGGCTGGCACATCGAATGCTCGGTGATGTCCACCTGCTGCCTGGGCGATTCCTTCGACATCCATGGCGGTGGCAACGACCTGGAGTTCCCTCACCACGAGAACGAGATCGCCCAGAGCGAGGCCGCGACCGGCAAGCCCTACGCCAAGTCCTGGCTGCACTGCGGGATGATCACCATCAACGGCGAGAAGATGTCCAAGTCGCTGGGCAATTTCTTCACCATCCGCGAAGTGCTGGAGAAATATCACCCCGAAGTGGTGCGTTACCTGCTGATCGCCAGCCATTACCGCAGTCCGATCAACTACTCGGAGGAGAACCTGCGCGAGGCCAAGGCGGCCCTGGACCGTTTCTACAACGCGCTCAAGGGGCTGCCCGAGGCGGCGCCGGCGGAAGCGGCGGAGTATGTCGAGCGCTTCGCCGCGGCGATGGACGACGACTTCAATACCGCGGGTGCCTGCGCGGTGCTGTTCGAGCTGGCGCGGGAGGTCAATCGTCTGCGCGAAAGCGACCTGTCGGCGGCGGCCGCGCTGGCCGCGCGCCTGAAGCAGTTGGCTGGCCTGCTGGGGGTGCTGCAACTGGAGCCGGAAGCCTTCCTGCAGGCGGGCGCCGAGGGCAAGGTCGATGCGGCCGAGGTCGAGGCGCTGATCCAGGCGCGCCTGGAGGCGCGGGCGGCGAAGAACTGGGCGGAGTCCGACCGGATTCGCGATCAGCTCACCGCCATGGGCGTGGTGCTGGAGGATGGCAAGGGCGGCACTACCTGGCGCCTGGCCGACTGAACCCGCAGCGATAAATGAAAAGCCCCGCGAACGCGGGGCTTTTCATTACCGGCGACCTCAGTCGTGCAGGTGTTCGGCGGCGTGCAGGGTATTTTCCAGCAGGCAGGCGCGGGTCATCGGCCCGACGCCGCCCGGCACCGGGGTGATCCAGCTGGCGCGTTGCGCCGCCACCTCGTATTCCACGTCGCCGACCAGACGGCCGTCGGCCTGGCGGTTGATGCCGACGTCGATGACGATGGCGCCTTCCTTGATCCACTCGCCCTTGACCAGTCCCGGCTTGCCGGCAGCGACCACCACCAGGTCGGCGCGCGACACATGGTCGGCCAGGTCGCGGGTGAAGCGGTGGGTCACGGTGACGGTGCAGCCACCCAGCAGCAACTCCAGAGCCATGGGCCGGCCGACGATGTTCGAGGCGCCGACCACGACCGCGTCCATGCCGTACAGGTCGGCGCCGGTGCTGGCGAGCAGGGTCATGATGCCTTTCGGGGTGCAGGGGCGCAGCAGGGGCATGCGCTGGGCCAGGCGGCCGATGTTGTAGGGATGGAAACCGTCCACGTCCTTGTCCGGGTGGATACGCTCCAGCAGCAGGGAGGCGTCCAGGTGGGCGGGCAGGGGTAGCTGGACCAGGATGCCGTCGATGGCGGGATCGTCGTTCAGGCGGTCGATCAGGGCCAGCAGGTCGTCCTGGCTGGTTTCGGCGGGAAGATCGTAGGCCTGGGAGAGAAAGCCGACTTCCTCGCAGTCCTTGCGCTTGTGCGCCACATAGACCTGAGAGGCCGGATCGGTGCCGACCAGGATCACCGCCAGGCCGGGAACGCGCAGGCCTTGCTGGCGGCGCTCGGTCACGCGTTGGGCTATCTGCTGGCGAAGGTTGGCGGCGATCGCTTTGCCGTCGATCAGTTGTGCGGTCATGTCGGAAGGGTAACCATCGAATCGGGTGGAAAAAGGACGCGCATTTTCGCATGGACGCCGCCCGGGGCAAAGGAGGCGACCCGCGGATTTGCCGTAACTCCTTTATATAGCTGAATTTTTTTAAAAAACCCGTTGACGGCCTTTCGCCCCCTGTATAACATGCGCCCCGCTTGCCGAGCACAGCCGGACGCAGGGTAAGAGGTAATGCAAGTCGGTTGCTGACTTTGTGATTGCCAGAGCTTAAAGTTTGCGCTCAGCATTGAATGCAGATGAATAAAGCGCCCGTAGCTCAGCTGGATAGAGCATCCGCCTTCTAAGCGGATGGTCGCAGGTTCGAGTCCTGCCGGGTGCGCCATTCGGCGAATCGGCAAGAAGCAGGCGATGTTTTACCGCAAGTCGTAATATGGTGGGCGTAGCTCAGTTGGTAGAGCACAGGATTGTGGCTCCTGGTGTCGTGGGTTCGATTCCCATCGTCCACCCCATATTCCGAAGCGCCAGGCCCGAGGCCTGGCGTTTTCATTTCCAAGCAGTGTCCCGCGGACGTGGTGGAATTGGTAGACACACTGGATTTAGGTTCCAGCGCCGCAAGGCGTGAGAGTTCGAGTCTCTCCGTCCGCACCACCTTCAGGCTCGGCTTGTCCGGCCGCTGCGGTTGAAGCCGGAACGTCCGGCACGATTCACGATATGGTGGGCGTAGCTCAGTTGGTAGAGCACAGGATTGTGGCTCCTGGTGTCGTGGGTTCGATTCCCATCGTCCACCCCATATTTCGAAGCGCCAGGCCTTGTGCCTGGCGTTTTCGTTTGCGCTTCTCGATCTCTTCTCCGCTTGCCTTTCCGGCACCCAACCCGCCCTCATGGGGCGACGGCAGGTTGAACTTGTTCCGGGTCCGGCGCTCTTAAGCGAGCCCGTCGTTCCTGGCGGGTCCGTATATGCAGTCTGGGTGAAGCGACATGTCGATGAAATGGACCGAGCAGCGCTTGCGCAAGGCTCTCAAGCAGATGGCGAACAATCATGAATCGGCTGCGGTCGAGGTCATGCGCGCCGTCGAGCGGGCGAACGATCCGAAGCTGGCGCAGCGCCTGCTCGAGGTGATCGAGCAGATGCACCAGGATGCCGATGCGCTGCGCTCCATCGACGACGAAATCGCCAGCGGCGTGATCCGTTGCCAATGAGGCCGTAGACGCTCCGCAGTTCAGGACTTCCCGGCGGAAGTCGGCGCATCCGGCCGGTTCGCCAGTTTCGGGCGCAAGGTCGCGCCCTGGGCTGTGTTCCGGCGAACGGTATAAGGTTGGCGGCCGCGGAAGGCGAAGGCGGTGAACATGTTCGTATTCTCTCTCGGTGCGTTTCAGAAACGGTGTTTCACCTGGACGCCCAGGCCGATGCTGTCATGCCACTCTTCGGCGACAGCGGCGGAGCAGAGGCTGGCGAGCGTGCCGGCGAGGCACAGGGAGGGGCTTCTCATGGGGACTCCTTCCGTTGCAGCCAGGGACGTGCCTTGGTGTCTTGCTGGGCGAAGCGGTAGCCGAGCGCGTTCAGACCGTCGAAGTCGCGACTGAAGGTGTCTCCCAGGCCCTGGCCGCTGCCGGCCAGGACGGCGTGTGCGCTGTCGATGGGTTGCAGGATGAACTCGCCGGAGCGGGTTCCTCCGGCTTGCCCGCGCACCAGCAGGAAGCCGTCTTCGATCCTGATGCTCAGGCCGTTCAGGTAGCTGTGCCGGCCCGTGCTGGCGACGCGGTAGGTGCCGACGGCTTCGGTCCAGGCCTGGGGCAGGGGTGTCGGCTCGATGCGCTCGCCGAGGTAGGCGGCCTGGCCGTGGCGGCGGGACACCAGGATTCGGCGTTGGCCGTAGCTGACCACGTCCAGTTGCAACTGTCCGGCGCTGTCCATGCCGACGGGCCAGAACCCCAGCAGTCTTTTTCTCATCTGCAGCCAGCCCGAGGTGTCGCGCAACAGTTCCACGCGTTGTTCGCCGAAATCTGCGTACAGGCGACCCCGGCGCTCATGCAGGCGAACCTGGCCTTGGCGGGTTGCGTAGCGACCGTATAGCTGTCGCCGGTCCTCCGGGCTCGGCACCTTCAGTGCGGGGGCCCGCGCGGGGGTGGGCTGTACGGCGGGGCGACGAGCGCCCTGCCTGACCTGCAGCATGAGCGACGCCGCTTGCCGGGCCAGGGAGGCGGTGAGCGAACCGCGGTCATCGGCGTTGCTCATGACAATGGCGGCGAGGCGCTGTTCCGGCAGCAGAACCAGGTGGGCGCTGAATCCTGGGGTGGCGCTGGCGTACTCATAGTGACGGATGCCCCCTTCCAGCGGCGCGGAGCCGCACGGGCTGAGGAACCAGGCCAGGCCCACCTGGCAGTCGAAGTCCAGGGCATTGCCGGCGTTCTGCTGGCGGAACATCTCCTCGACGGAGTGTTTCCTGAGAAGCTGGCGCTCCTTGTGGCGCCCGTTGGCGAACAGCATGCGGACGAAGCGGCTGAGGTCGACCGGGCTGCTCCACAGATCGTTGACCGGGAGGTCGCTGGCGGAGCCGGGGCGACCGCCGCCGCTGTAGCCGTGGGCGCGTTGCGCCTGGGGCAGGGCGTTCCTGGCGAAGCTGGAGCGAGTCATCTGCAAAGGGTCCAGCAGGTGCTCCCGCATGTGCTGCTCGAAGTGCTTTCCGGTGTTGCGCTCGATGGCCGCGCCGACCAGTTCGTAGCCAAGGTTGGAATGGGCGACCTGGGTTCCCGGCGGATTGCTCAGCCAGACACCGGATACTTTCGTCGGCAGTTGGCCGAGTGAGTTCGGGCGTTCGCCGAACAGGGGCGGCAGGTGTTCGCCAGGAAGGCCGGACTGATGGCTGAGCAGCCGGCGGAAAGTGATCGCGCGATCCGCCTCGCTCTGGTCGGCATGGAAGCGTGAGCGTACGTAGAACTCGCGCAAGGTGTCCTGGAGCGGAGCGTCGAGAGAGAGTTGGCCGCGTTCGGCCAGTTGCAGGGTCGCGCTGGCGATCAGTAGCTTGGACAGGTCGCCGGCGTGGAATGCGGTGTGCTCGCTGGCGTTGATCCTGTGCTGTCGGTCGGCATAGCCGAAACCGCGAGCCCAGACCAGTTGCTGGTCGTCGACCAATGCCAGGGCCAGGCCGGGCACGTCCTGCCTTTCCATTTCCCGGCGGATGTGGCGTTGCAGATAGTCGATGACCTCGCCGTAGTTGCCCACGGCGGCGCTCGGCGCTGGCGGGGCGGGTGGCAGGCCGTGGCAGCCGCTGGTGCCGAGCAGGCAGCCGAGAAGGGGAAGGTGCATGGCGCGAAACATGGAATACCTGGCGGAAAGGCTAGGTGTCCCATGCTAGGGCGGGCCTGGCTGGCAATCCTTACGGCTTTGTCAGCAATCTGTGAAAGATTGTTAAGCCTCCGCTGTCAACGGGGCCGCTCCCAGGTCAGGCGGAAGGAGGCGCCTCCCTGCGGCGTTTCCAGCGCTTCCGCATAGCCGCCGTGCCATTGCGCGACCCGGCGGACGATCGCCAGGCCCAGGCCGAAGCCGCCGGTGCTGCGATCGCGGCTGTCGTCCAGGCGCGAAAAGGGTTCGAAGATCTTCTGCCGGGCGTCCGCCGGTATCCCCGGGCCGTCGTCGTTGACCCGTATCTGACAGCTGTCGCCTTGATCGAGGAGGGCGATTTCGACGCGCGAGTGTGCGTGGCGAATGGCGTTGCGCAGCAGGTTGATCACGGCGCGCGCCATGAAGCGAGGCTCGATGCGGATCTGTTCGACCTGGCAGGCGCTGATCTCGCAGGTGACTCCGGCGGCTTCGGCTTCCAGGGCGACGTCGGCGACGACGCTATCCAGCCAGCTCGCGGCGTCGACGATTTCCCGGTGGCTCCCGACGTTGCCGTGCTCCAGGCGGGCGTAGGTCAGCAGTTCGGAGACCATTTCCTCCAGTTCGCCGAGGTCGGCGCGCATGTCCTCTATCAGGTCGTGGCGTACTTCGGCGTCGACCTGCTTGTTCAATTGCTCGAGTTCGAAGGACAGGCGGGAGATCGGCGTGCGCAATTCGTGGGATACCGCGTTGGTCAGTTCGCGCTGGTTGCTGATCAGGCTTTCGATGCGGTCGGCCATCTGGTTGAAGTGCTGGGCCAGGGTGCGGATATCGGAGCGTCGGAAAATGCGCGTGCGCGATGACAGGTCGCCATCGCCGAAGCGTTGCGCGGCCAGGCGCAGGGTCTCGAGGTCGCGCCAGTGCGGGCGGACCCATACCAGCAGGGCGATGCCGACCAGCACGCCGAGCAGGATGTAGGCCAGCACGGTGAACAGTGGGGTCAGCGAGGGTTCCGGCGGCAGCTTGATGTCGAGCAGCTGCGGACCCGCGTCGATGCGGCTGATGAATTCCGTAAAGTCCTCGCGTACCACCAGCAGGTTCTTGTCGAGGAGGGCCTGCTCTTCCTGCGTCAGCTTCGCCTGCCTGGCATCCGTCAGGCTCAGCTCGAGCCCGTAGTGGGGACGCCAGTCTTCGAGCTGTCGCTGGCGTCCGGCCTGGTCCAGCGGGGCCAGCTTTTCCACCAGCGAATAGGCCTGGCCGCGAACGGCGTCGCGGTGATAGTTCTCGACGATGCTGTCGTAGAACGCGTCGATGACATGGTCGACCACGAAGATCGCGGCAGCGAACCCCAGGGCCAGCAGCAGGTAGAGGCGCAGGAACAGGCGCAGCATTCAGAGTTCCCAGCCCAGCGGGTTGAACAGGTAGCCCTTGCCCCAGACGGTCTTGATCCGGACCGGCTCGCGCGGATTGTCCTTCAGTTTATTGCGCAGCTTGCTGATGCAGACGTCGACGCTGCGGTTCAGGCCGTCGAAGCCGATGCCGCGGATCTGGTTGAGGATCTCGTCGCGGGAAAGTATTTCCCCTGCCTGGTTGGCCAGCAGCCAGAGCAGCTCGAACTCCATCGTGGTCAGTTCTATGCCGCGGCCTTCGAGTTCCGCTTCGCGCCGCCGTCGGTCGATGTTCAGCTTGCCGAATGTCAGGCTTTCCGGGGAGGCGGGAAGGGGCGCGTGCCGGCGCATCAGGGCGCGCAGGCGGGCGAGCAGCACCGGTGGCTCGATCGGCTTGATCACGTAGTCGTCGGCGCCGGACTCCAGGCCGAGGATGTGATCAAGATCGTCCTCCTGGGCGGTGAGTATGAGGATCGGCAGGTTCGCGACCCGGCGGATCTCCCGGCACACCTGCAGACCATTCTGTCCGGGGAGCATGAGGTCGAGAACCACCACTTGCGGCTTGAAGTCGAGGAAAGCGGCGAACGCGGCATCACCGCGATGCACCTGGCGCACTTCGAAACCATGCTGGGAAAGGAAGCTGGCAATCAGGCGGGCGAGCTTCTGGTCGTCTTCGACGAGCAATACCTTGCTGAGGGTAGGGCAGTCCATAGGGTTTCATCGGTCGGAGCGGAATCGGCTGGCATTATATGCACCCGCTTCCGGCGAAGCTCCAGCGACTCGTTCGAGACCGGGCTGCGATCGGCGGAAGCGGCCGGAAACACCCCGGGGATCCGCCTGCACCCTGGCGGGGTGACTTCTGCTTTTCCCTCTACTAGAATGCATGCCCTTGATTCTGGGAGCCGGAAGGACCGGCTTACGTCTGTGCAACGAGGAATATCCATGCAAGTTTCTGTTGAAAGCACTTCCGCTCTTGAGCGCCGCATGACCGTTGGTGTGCCTGCCGAGCGTATCGAGACCGAAGTCAACAAGCGTCTGCAGCAGACCGCCCGTCGTGCCAAGATTCCAGGTTTCCGCCCCGGCAAGGTGCCGATGAGTGTCATTCGTCAGCGCTACGAAGCTTCCGCGCGCCAGGAAGCCATGGGCGATCTGATCCAGGAAACCTTCTACGAAGCCGTGGTCGAGCAGAAGCTGAATCCGGCCGGTTCGCCGTCGGTAGAGCCCAAGTCCTTCGAGAAAGGCAAGGACCTGGAATACATCGCAACCTTCGAAGTCTTCCCGGAATTTACCGTTTCCGGCCTGGAAGACATCAAGGTCGAGCGCCTGCAGGCCGAAGTTTCCGATGCTGATGTCGACAACATGCTCGATGTCCTGCGCAAGCAGAACACCCGTTTCGAAGTGGTCGAGCGTGCCGCCCAGAACGATGACCAGTTGAACATCGACTTCGTCGGCAAGATCGACGGCGAAGCCTTCGCCGGCGGTTCCGCCAAGGGCACCCTGCTGGTGCTGGGCTCCGGTCGCATGATCGCCGGCTTCGAAGAAGGGCTGGTGGGGGCGAAGGCCGGTGAAGAGCGCGTGCTCAACCTGACCTTCCCCGAGGACTACCAGAACCTGGACCTGGCCAACAAGGCTGCCGAGTTCACCGTTACCGTCAATAGCGTAGCCGAGCCCAAGCTGCCGGAACTGAACGAAGAGTTCTTCGCTCTGTTCGGCGTGAAGGAAACCGGTCTCGATGGCTTCCGCGCCGAAGTGCAGAAGAACATGGAGCGCGAGCTGCGCCAGGCGATCAAGTCCAAGGTCAAGAACCAGGTCATGGAAGGTCTGCTGCAGGCCAACCCGATCGAAGTGCCCAAGGCCCTGATCGGCAACGAAGTGAACCGTCTGCGCGTGCAGGCCGTCCAGCAGTTCGGTGGCAACATCAAGCCTGACCAACTGCCGGCCGAGCTGTTCGAAGAGCAGGCCAAGCGCCGTGTGGTGCTGGGCCTGATCGTCGCCGAAGTGGTCAAGCAGCACGAGCTGAAGGCCGACGAAGGTCGCGTTCGCGAAATGATCGAGGAAATGGCCTCGGCCTACCAGGAGCCCGAGCAGGTCGTCGCCTGGTACTTCAAGAACGAGCCCCAGCTGAACGAAGTCCGTTCTGTTGTACTGGAAGAACAAGTCGTAGATACTGTCCTGCAAAAGGCCACTGTGACCGATAAGCAGGTATCCTACGAAGAAGCGGTCAAGCCGGCCGAAGCTCCGCAAGCGGCCTGATTCGTTCCTCTCGTTCGAATCCCACAAGCCAGCCTTAGTGCTGGCTTGTGCGTCTTTGAGGCTTCACTATCTGTTAGGGAGTGATCGCAAGACATGTCTCGCAACTCTTTTATTCCGCACGTTCCCGATATCCAGGCCGCCGGTGGCCTGGTGCCCATGGTGGTGGAGCAGTCCGCCCGCGGCGAGCGCGCCTACGACATCTATTCGCGCCTGCTGAAGGAGCGGATCATCTTCCTGGTCGGCCAGGTCGAGGACTACATGGCCAACCTGGTGGTTGCCCAGTTGCTGTTCCTGGAGGCTGAAAATCCCGAGAAGGACATTCATCTCTACATCAACTCGCCGGGTGGCTCGGTGACTGCCGGGATGTCCATCTACGACACCATGCAGTTCATCAAGCCCAACGTCTCGACCACCTGTATCGGTCAGGCGTGCAGCATGGGTGCCCTGCTGCTTGCGGGCGGTGCCGCCGGCAAGCGCTACTGCCTGCCGCATTCGCGGATGATGATCCACCAGCCGCTGGGCGGTTTCCAGGGCCAGGCCTCGGATATCGAGATCCATGCCAAGGAAATCCTCTTCATCAAGGAGCGTCTGAACCAGATCCTGGCGCACCACACCCGCCAGCCCCTGGACGTCATTGCCCGCGATACCGATCGTGACCGCTTTATGAGCGGTGACGAAGCCGTCAAGTATGGCCTGATCGACAAGGTCATGACCCAGCGCGACCTGGCCGTCTAAGGCTCCGCAATACTGGCGGTCGAGACATTCGGCCGCCTCGTGGGCTTGAAAATGCCCACAATTGCCTTCATCTTGTGTTTGAAGCTACCCATTGGATCGATCGAATGACTGATACCCGCAACGGCGAGGACAACGGCAAGCTGCTGTATTGCTCCTTCTGCGGCAAGAGCCAGCACGAAGTGCGCAAGTTGATTGCCGGCCCCTCGGTCTTTATCTGCGACGAGTGTGTCGACCTGTGCAATGACATCATCCGCGAGGAGGTGCAGGAAGCGCAGGCGGAAAGTAGTGGGCACAAACTTCCGGCGCCGAAAGAGATCCGCACCATCCTCGATCAGTACGTGATCGGGCAGGAGCGGGCCAAGAAGGTTCTGGCGGTAGCGGTATACAACCACTACAAGCGCCTCAACCAGCGTGACAAGAAGGACGATATCGAGCTCGGCAAGAGCAACATTCTGATGATCGGCCCAACCGGCTCGGGCAAGACCCTGCTGGCCGAGACCCTCGCACGTCTGCTGAACGTGCCGTTCACCATCGCCGATGCGACCACGCTGACGGAAGCGGGCTACGTGGGCGAGGATGTCGAGAACATCATCCAGAAACTCTTGCAGAAGTGCGATTACGATGTGGAGAAGGCCCAGATGGGCATCGTCTACATCGACGAGATCGACAAGATTTCCCGGAAATCGGACAACCCCTCCATCACTCGCGACGTCTCCGGCGAGGGTGTGCAGCAGGCCCTGCTGAAGCTCATCGAGGGTACCGTTGCCTCGGTACCGCCGCAGGGCGGTCGCAAGCATCCGCAGCAGGAGTTCCTGCAGGTCGATACGCGCAACATCCTGTTCATCTGCGGCGGCGCTTTCGCCGGTCTGGAGCGGGTCATCCAGAACCGTTCCGCGCGCGGCGGCATCGGTTTCAATGCCGAAGTGCGCAGTCAGGAGATGGGCAAGAAGGTCGGCGAGGCGTTCAAGGAAGTCGAGCCGGAAGATCTCGTCAAGTTCGGTCTTATTCCCGAGTTTGTAGGGCGTTTGCCGGTGATCGCGACTCTTGATGAACTCGATGAGGCTGCGCTCATGCAGATCCTGACCGAGCCGAAGAACGCTCTCACCAAGCAGTACGCCAAGCTGTTCGAGATGGAAGGCGTCGACCTCGAATTCCGTCCGGACGCACTCAAGGCGGTTGCCCGCAAGGCGCTCGAACGCAAGACCGGTGCACGTGGCTTGCGTTCAATTCTCGAAGGTATCCTTCTCGATACCATGTACGAGATTCCCTCCCAGCAGGATGTCAGCAAGGTGGTCATCGATGAGAGTGTCATCGATGGCTCGTCGCAACCCCTGATGATCTACGAGAACAGCGAAAAGCCAGCCAAGGCTGCGCCTGAGGCATGAAAGAGCAGGGGCCTTCGGGCCCCTTTTCTTTTCCGACTGGCACGCTTGTTTTTTCCCGGGCCTAACCCCATCTTAGGCTGAAAGGTCTTCCTATCTGTTTCGTGGCCAAGTGCCGCTGTAGAGCCGACATTATGAAAACACTCGTCGAATTGCCCTTGCTGCCGCTACGTGACGTGGTGGTGTACCCGCACATGGTCATCCCGTTGTTCGTCGGTCGGGAAAAGTCCATCGAGGCCCTGGAGGCAGCGATGACCGGCGACAAGCAAATCCTCCTGCTGGCGCAGAAAAACCCCGCGGACGATGATCCGGGCGAAGATGGCCTGTACCGCATGGGTACGGTCGCTACCGTGCTGCAGTTGCTCAAGCTGCCGGATGGCACCGTCAAGGTGCTGGTCGAAGGCGAGCAGCGCGGCCAGGTCGAGCGCTTCATCGAGGAGGAAGGGCACATTCGTGCCGCGGTCCAGGCCATCGATGACGCCAATGTCGGCGAGCGCGAGGCCGAGGTCTTCACTCGCAGCCTGCTGAGCCAGTTCGAGCAATACGTCCAGTTGGGCAAGAAAGTCCCCGCCGAGGTGCTTTCTTCGCTGAACAGCATCGACGAGCCGAGCAGGCTGGTCGATACCATGGCCGCGCACATGGCGCTGAAGATCGAGCAGAAGCAGGACATCCTGGAGATCACCGACCTGTCGTCGCGGGTTGAGCATGTCCTGGCGCTGCTGGATGCCGAGATCGACCTGCTGCAGGTGGAAAAGCGCATCCGCGGCCGGGTCAAGAAGCAGATGGAGCGCAGCCAGCGCGAGTACTACCTGAATGAGCAGATGAAGGCCATTCAGAAGGAACTCGGCGATATCGACGAAGGGCACAACGAAGTCGAGGAGCTGAAGAAGCGCATCGACGCCGCCGGCCTGACCAAGGAGGCGCACACCAAGGCCACTGCCGAGCTGAACAAGCTCAAGCAGATGTCGCCGATGTCGGCGGAAGCCACCGTGGTGCGTTCCTACATAGACTGGCTGCTGAACGTGCCGTGGAAGGCCGAGAGCAAGGTGCGCCATGATCTCGCCAAGGCGGAAGACATCCTCGATGCCGACCATTACGGCCTGGAAGAGGTCAAGGAGCGCATTCTCGAGTATCTCGCCGTGCAAAAGCGGGTGAAGAAGCTCAAGGGCCCAGTCCTTTGCCTGGTGGGGCCGCCCGGCGTGGGCAAGACCTCCCTGGCCGAATCCATCGCTCGCGCCACCAATCGCAAGTTCGTGCGCATGGCGCTCGGCGGCGTGCGTGACGAGGCCGAGATCCGCGGTCACCGTCGTACCTATATCGGCTCCATGCCGGGCCGCCTGATCCAGAAGATGACCAAGGTCGGCGTGCGCAACCCGCTGTTCCTCCTCGACGAAATCGACAAGATGGGCAGCGACATGCGCGGGGATCCCGCCTCGGCGCTGCTCGAGGTGCTCGACCCGGAGCAGAACCACAACTTCAACGATCACTACCTGGAGGTCGACTACGACCTGTCCGACGTGATGTTCCTCTGCACCGCAAACTCGATGAACATCCCAGCGCCCCTGCTGGATCGGATGGAAGTCATCCGCCTGCCGGGCTACACCGAGGATGAGAAGGTCAATATCGCCGCCAAGTACCTGATTCCGAAGCAGGTCCAGGCCAACGGCCTGAAGAAGGGCGAGCTGACCTTCGAGGAAGGCGCCCTGCGCGACATCATTCGCTACTACACCCGCGAAGCCGGGGTGCGCAGCCTCGAGCGGCAGATCGCCAAGGTCTGCCGCAAGGCGGTGAAGGAGCATGCCAAGCTCAAGCGTATCCAGGCGGTGGTGTCCAGCGAGACGCTGGAGAACTACCTCGGCGTGCGCAAGTTCCGTTATGGCCTCGCCGAACAGCAGGACCAGATCGGCCAGGTGACCGGGCTGGCCTGGACCCAGGTCGGCGGCGAGCTGCTTACCATCGAGGCGGCCGTGGTACCGGGCAAGGGCCAGTTGACCAAGACCGGATCGCTGGGTGACGTGATGGCGGAATCGATCACCGCGGCGTTGACCGTGGTGCGCAGCCGCGCCCAGAGCCTAGGAATCGCGGCGGACTTCCACGAGAAGCGTGACATCCATATCCACGTTCCGGAAGGCGCTACGCCGAAGGATGGCCCGAGCGCAGGCATCGGCATGTGCACGGCGCTGGTTTCGGCGATCACGCAGATCCCGGTGCGCGCCGACGTGGCAATGACCGGGGAGATCACCCTGCGTGGGCAGGTGCTGGCGATCGGCGGGCTGAAAGAAAAACTTTTGGCGGCGCACCGCGGCGGGATCAAGACGGTGATCATTCCCGAGGAAAATGTTCGCGACCTGAAGGAAATTCCGGACAATATTAAGAGTGATCTGGTTATTAAACCGGTTAAATGGATTGACGAAGTCCTGCAAATTGCGCTGCAATACGCCCCGGAGCCCTTGCCCGATGCGGCTCCGGAGATGGTTGCAAAGGATGAAAAACGCGAGCCTGATTCCAAGGAGCGAATTAGCACGCATTAGTCGGTAGGTATTCTTGACACTGTTTTTGGGCCCTTGTTATAAAGCGGCACTTGCTGAGTCAGTTGGCCTACCAGCGCAGAATTTCCTTACACCTAACACATAGAAACATACTCAACAGAAATAAGGGGACTTAGAGTGAACAAGTCGGAACTGATCGATGCAATTGCCGCATCTGCTGATATCCCGAAAGCTGTTGCCGGTCGCGCACTGGACGCAGTGATCGAGTCCGTCACTGGCGCCCTGAAGGCTGGTGACTCCGTCGTGCTGGTTGGTTTCGGCACCTTCGCTGTCAAAGAGCGCGCTGCTCGCACCGGTCGCAACCCGCAAACTGGCAAGCCGATCAAGATCGCCGCTGCCAAGATCCCGGGCTTCAAAGCCGGTAAAGCCCTGAAGGATGCTGTCAACTAAGCGTCTTTTGGGACTCGTTCTACCCAGGTCGGCCAAGGCTGGCCTGGCTGCGGAGCGGTAGTTCAGTCGGTTAGAATACCGGCCTGTCACGCCGGGGGTCGCGGGTTCGAGTCCCGTCCGCTCCGCCAGTTACGAGAAGGCGCATCCTCGGATGCGCCTTTCTTATATCCGCATCTCTTACCCACGCCGCGCCGCCCAAGACGGCTGGTCGTGGCAGTTTTTGGGGGCTGCATGCTGCAGAACATCAGGGATAATTCCCAGGGCTGGATCGCCAAGACCATCATTGGCGTGATCATCGTTCTCCTGTCGCTGACCGGCTTCGACGCGATCATCCGGGCCACCGACCACTCCAACGTGGCCGCCAAGGTCAACGGCGACGATATCAGTCTCAATGAAGTCCAACAGGCCGTGGACATGCAGCGTCGCCAGCTGCTGCAACGCCTGGGCAAGGATTTCGATCCGTCCATGCTGGATGACAAGCTGCTCAAGGAAGCGGCCCTGAAGGGGCTGATCGAGCGTACCCTGCTGCTCCAGGCCGCCAAGGACGACAAGTTCGCCTTCTCCGACCAGGCGCTGGACCAGTTGATCCTGCAAACTCCCGAGTTCCAGGTCGACGGCAAGTTCAACGCGGATCGCTTCGACCAGGTCATCCGCCAGATGAACTACAGCCGCATGCAGTTCCGCCAGATGCTCGGCCAGGAAATGCTCATCGGCCAGCTTCGCGCCGGCCTGGCGGGCACCGGTTTCGTCACCGACAACGAATTGCAGTCCTTCGCTCGCCTCGAGAAGCAGACCCGCGACTTCGCCACCCTGGCGATCAAGGCCGACGCGTCCAAGAGCAGCGTGAGCGAGGACGAGGTGAAGGCCTTCTACGAAGGCCACAAGAGCGAGTTCATGACTCCCGAGCAGGTGGTCGTCGAATACGTGGAACTGAAGAAGTCCTCCTTCTTCGACCAGGTCAAGGTGAAGCAGGAAGACCTCGAGGCGTTGTACCAGAAGGAAATCGCCAACCTCTCCGAGCAGCGCGATGCCGCCCACATCCTGATCGAGGTGAACGACAAGGTCGGCGACGAGCAGGCCAAGGCGAAGATCGACGAGATCAAGGCTCGCCTGGCCAAGGGCGAGGATTTCGCCGCGCTGGCCAAGGAGTTCTCCCAGGATATCGGCTCGGCCGCCACCGGCGGCGACCTGGGCTACGCCGGCCGCGGCGTGTACGACCCCGCGTTCGAGGAGGCGCTGTATGCGCTGAAGCAAGGTGAGGTATCCGCCCCGGTGAAGACTCCGTACGGCTACCACCTGATCAAGCTGCTGGGCGTGCAGGCGCCGGAAGTACCGAGCCTGGAAAGCCTCAAGCCGAAGCTCGAGGACGAACTGAAGAAACAGATGGTCGAGCAGCGCTTCGTCGAGGCTACCAAGGACTTGGAAAGCTCCGCCTACGAAGCCGCCGACCTGAGCCAGCCGGCGCAGGAAATGGGCCTGAAGGTCCAGACCAGCCAGCCGTTCGGACGTTCGGGGGGCGACGGCATCGCTGCCAACCGCCAGATCGTGCAGACCGCGTTCAGCCCCGAGGTGCTGGAAGAAGCGGCCAACAGTGGCGCCATCGAGCTGGATCCGGACACCGTGGTGGTGCTGCGGGTCAAGGAACACAACAAGCCGAAGGAGCAACCGCTGGAGCAGGTCGCGGCGAACATCCGCGAGCGCCTGGCCGCCGAAAAGGCCGCCGAGGAGGCGCAGAAGCGTGGCGAGGCCCTGATTGCAGAGCTGCGTGAAGGCCGTACCTCTTCCGCAGCGGGTGAGTCGTGGAAAGTGGTCGAGGCGGCCTCCCGCGGCCAGGAAGGCGTCGATCCGAAACTGCTCCAGGCAGTGTTCCGCATGCAGCGTCCGGAGGCCAAGGACAAGCCTTCGCTCTCTGGCGTGACCCTGGCCAATGGCGATTACGTGGTGATCCGCCTGAATGGCGTCAGCGAGCCGGAGGAGGCTATCTCCGACGACGAGAAGGCCATGTACCGCCGCTTCCTGGCTTCGCGCAGCGGACAGGCAGACTTCGCCGCCTTCCGCCGTCAGTTGCAGGACAAGGCGGAAGTCGAGAAATACTGAGACCGAGATGCAGAGAAAAGGCCGCTTACGCGGCCTTTTCTTTATTCCGCCCATGAAAAAGGCCGCTCGAAGCGGCCATTTTTCATGGGCGGGGTGATCAGTCGTCGTCCAGCGGGCCCATGGCGGTAGTGTTGAAGCCGCCATCGACGTAGAGGATCTCGCCACTGATACCGCTGGCCAGGTCCGAACAGAGGAAGGCGCCGGCATTGCCGACTTCCTCGATGGTGACGTTGCGCCGCAGCGGCGTCTGCCGCTCGTTGGCGGCCAGCATCTTGCGGAAGCTCTTGATTCCGGAGGCGGCGAGCGTTCGGATCGGCCCGGCGGAAACCGCATTGACCCGGGTGCCTTCCGCGCCCAGGCTGCCGGCCAGGTAGCGGACCCCGGCCTCCAGGCTGGCCTTGGCCATGCCCATTACGTTGTAGTTCGGCATGGTCCGTTCGGCGCCCAGGTAGGAGAGGGTCAGCAGGCTGCCGTTGCGGCCCTTCATCATTTCCCGTCCGGCCTTGGCCAGGGCGATGAAGCTGTAGGCGCTGATGTCGTGGGCGATGCGGAAGCCCTCGCGGGTGGTCACCGCGGTGAAGTCGCCGTCGAGCTGATCGCCTGGAGCGAATCCGACGGAGTGGACGATGATGTCCAGGCCGTCCCAGTGCTTGCCCAGGGCGGCGAACACCGCTTCGATCTGGCTGTCGTCGGCCACGTCACAGGGGAAGCACAGCTCCGGCCGCGAGCCCCAGCCACTGGCGAACTCCTCCACCCGGCCCCTGAGCTTGTCGTTCTGGTAGGTGAAGGCCAGTTCGGCGCCTTCCCGGTGCATGGCGGCGGCGATGCCGGAAGCGATGGAGAGCTTGCTGGCGACTCCGACGATCAGGGCGCGTTTTCCTGTGAGAAATCCCATGGTCCGTTCCTTGTCTGCTACTCAGTTTTCCGCGCTTGCCGGGGCCATGAAGGCGGCCTCCAGCAATTGCTGCGTATAGGGATGTTGCGGCGAGGCGAAAACCGCTTCGGCGCTGCCCTGTTCCACTACCTTGCCATGTCGAACCACCATCAACTGGTGGCTGAGCGCCTTGACTACCGCCAGGTCGTGGCTGATGAACAGGTAGGTGAGGTTGTACTTGCCCTGCAGTTGCCGCAGCAATTCCACGACCTGGCGCTGCACGGTGCGGTCGAGCGCCGAGGTCGGTTCGTCGAGCAGGATCAGTGCCGGTTTCAGCACCAGTGCCCGGGCGATGGCGATGCGCTGGCGCTGGCCGCCGGAGAATTCGTGGGGGTAACGGTAGCGGGTCTGCGGATCGAGCCCGACCTCCACCAGCGCGTCGATGATCGCCTGCTCCTGTTCGGCCTCGCTGCCGATCCTATGGATGCGCAGGCCTTCGCCGACGATCTCGCCGACACACATGCGTGGGCTGAGGCTGCCATACGGGTCCTGGAACACCACCTGCATCTCACGCCGCAGCGGGCGCACGTCATGTTGCGCGAGGCCGTCCAGCCGGGTGCCTTCGAAGCGGATGCCGCCCTGGCTTTCCAGCAGCCGCAGGATTGCCAGGCCAAGGGTCGACTTGCCCGAGCCGCTTTCGCCAACGATGCCCAGCGTCTGCCCGCGGGGTAGTTCGAAATTGACCCCGTCGACCGCCTTGACGTGGTCCACGGTGCGGCGGAACACGCCTTTGCGGATCGGGAACCAGACCCGCAGGTCGTCCACCGCCAACAGGGTTTCACCGGGCGGGTTGCTTGCCGGCGCACCGCTGGGCTCGGCGTTGAGCAGCTCGCGGGTATAGGGGTGTCGCGGGGCTGCGAAGAGTTCCTGGCAGGAAGCCTGCTCGACGATCCGCCCTTGTTGCATGACGCAGACGCGGTGGGCGATGCGCCGGACCAGGTTGAGGTCGTGGGTGATCAGCAGCAGGGACATGCCCAGGCGTGCCTGCAGGTCCTTGAGCAGATCGAGGATCTTCAACTGGACGGTGACGTCGAGCGCGGTGGTCGGTTCGTCGGCGATCAGCAGTTGCGGCTCGCAGGCCAGGGCCATGGCGATCATCACCCGCTGCCGCTGGCCGCCGGAGAGTTCGTGTGGATAGGCTTTCAGGCGCTTGGCTGGCTCGGGGATGCCGACCAGCTCGAGCAGTTCGAGAATTCTCGCGCTGGCCTTGGCGCCACCCAGGCCCTTGTGCAGGGCGAGGACCTCGGCGAGCTGCTTCTCGATGGTATGCAGCGGATTGAGCGAGGTCATGGGTTCCTGGAAGACCATGGCGATGCGGTTGCCGCGGATCCCGCGCAGGCGCCGTTCCGGGAGCTTGAGCAGATCCTCGCCCTGGTAGTGGATGCTGCCTGCTGGGTGGCTGGCGACGGAGTAGGGCAGCAGGCGCAGGATCGAGTGGGCGGTCACCGACTTGCCCGAGCCGCTTTCGCCGACCAGGGCCAGGGTCTCGCCCTGGCGGATGTCGAAGCTGACGCCTTCGACCACCCGCTGGCGTTGCTCGCCGGAGAGGAACTCGACGGCGAGGTCGCGGATTTCCAGAATGTTCTCGCTCATCTCATTTCCTCGGGTCGAAAGCGTCGCGGGCGGCTTCGCCGATGAACACCAGCAGGCTCAGCATGACCGCCAGCACCACGAAGGCGGAAATGCCCAGCCAGGGCGCCTGGAGGTTGGACTTGCCCTGGGCGACCAGCTCGCCCAGCGACGGCGCGCCGGGCGGCAGGCCGAAGCCGAGGAAGTCCAGGGAGGTGAGGGTGCCGATGGCGCCGGTGAGGATGAACGGCATGAAGGTCAGGGTCGAGATCATCGCGTTCGGCAGGATGTGACGGAACATGATGGCGCTGTTGCGCATGCCGAGGGCCCGGGCGGCGCGGACGTATTCCAGGTTGCGCCCGCGGAGGAACTCGGCGCGGACCACGTCCACCAGGCTCATCCAGGAAAACAGCAGCATGATGCCCAGCAGCCACCAGAAGTTCGGCTGGACGAAGCTGGCCAGGATGATCAGCAGGTAGAGCACCGGCAGCCCCGACCAGACTTCCAGGAAACGCTGGCCGAGCAGGTCGACCCAGCCGCCGTAGTAGCCTTGCAGGGCGCCGACGGTGACGCCGATCAGAGAACTGAGCACGGTCAGGGTCAGGGCGAAGAGGATCGACACGCGGAAGCCGTAGATCACCCGGGCGAGCACGTCGCGGGCCTGGTCGTCGGTGCCCAGCCAGTTTTCCGCCGACGGCGGGGCGGGGGCGGGAACCTTCAGCTCGTAGTTGATGGTGTCGTAGCTGTAGGGGATCGGCGGCCAAAGCACCCAGCCGTCCTTCTCGGCGATCAGTTGGCTGATGTAGGGGCTCTTGTAGTTGGCTTCCAGGGGGAATTCGCCGCCGAAGGTGGTTTCCGGGTAGCGTTTGAAGACCGGGAAATACCAGCCGCCGTCGTAATGCACGACCAGCGGTTTGTCGTTGGCGATCAGTTCGGCGCCGAGGCTGCCGACGAATAGGATGAGGAACAGCCAGAGCGACCACCAGCCACGCTTGTTGCTCTTGAAGCGGGCCCAGCGGCGCTGGTTGATGGGAGACAGGCGCATCGGATTACTCCCGGTTCTCGAAGTCGATGCGCGGATCGACCAGGGTGTAGACGATATCGCTGATCAGCTTCATGACCAGCCCGAACAGGGTGAAGATGAACAGCGTGCCGAAGACCACCGGGTAGTCGCGGTTCATCGCCGCTTCGAAGCTGAGCAGGCCGAGGCCGTCGAGGGAGAAGATCACCTCGATCAACAGCGAACCGGTGAAGAAGATCCCCAGCAGCGCAGCCGGCAGGCCGGCAATCACCAGCAGCATGGCGTTGCGGAATACGTGCCCGTAGAGCACGCGGCGTTCGGTCAGCCCCTTGGCGCGGGCGGTGACCACGTATTGCTTGCCGATCTCGTCGAGGAAGCTGTTCTTGGTCAGCAGCGTGATGGTGGCGAAGTTGCCGATCACCAGGGCGGTTACCGGCAAGGCCAGGTGCCAGAAATAGTCGAGTACCTTGCCGCCGAGGCTGAGCTGGTCGAAGTTGTTCGAGGTCAGGCCGCGCAGGGGGAACCAGTCCCAGTAGCTGCCGCCGGCGAACAGCACCACCAGCAGGATGGCGAAGAGGAAGGCGGGAATGGCGTAGCCGACGATGATCGCCGAGCTGGTCCAGATGTCGAAGACGCTGCCATGGCGGACCGCCTTGGCGATCCCCAGCGGGATCGACACCAGGTACATGATCAGCGTGCTCCAGAGTCCGAGCGAGATCGACACCGGCAATTTCTCGACGATCAGGTCGGTGACCTTGGCGTCGCGGAAGAAACTCTGCCCGAAGTCCAGGTGCAGGTAGTTCTTCAGCATGATCATGAAGCGCTCGGGGGCCGACTTGTCGAAGCCGTACATGCGCTCGATCTCTTTCACCAGCTCCGGGTCCAGGCCTTGCGCGCCGCGGTATTGCGAGCCGGCCACGGCGACTTCGCCGCCGCCGCCGGAGATGCGTCCGGTGGCGCCGCCGGAAGCGGCGTCGAAGCCTTCCAGCTTGGCGATCATCTGCTCCACCGGACCGCCGGGAGCGGCCTGGATGATGATGAAGTTGATCAGCAGGATGCCGAACAGGGTAGGGACGATCAGCAGCAGGCGCCGCAGGATATAGGAGAGCATGCGGCGTTACTCCCGTTCCGGTTCGGCGTCTTGCGCGGCTTCGGCTTGCGCCTTGCTCGGCAGCGCCTTGTCGCTGGTCTGCCACCAGGTCATCAGGCCCCAGTCGTAGAGTGGCGTCACCTTCGGCCGGCCGAAACGGTTCCAGTAGGCGACCCGCCAGGTATCGACGTAGTAGTTGGGAACCACGTAGTAGCCCCACGACAGTACGCGGTCGAGGGCGCGGGTATGGTCGATCAGGCTTTGCCGCGAGTCGGACTGGATCAGGCTTTCCACCAGGCTGTCGATGGCCGGGTCCTTGAGGCCGATGAAGTTGCGGCTGCCGGCCTTGTCGGCGCTGCTGGAATGCCAGAACTCTCGCTGTTCGTTGCCTGGCGAGTTGGATTGCGGCCAGGTCGCCGAGGTCATGTCGAAATCCCGCGAGCGCAGGCGGTTGACGAACTGCGAGACGTCGACGCGACGGATCTGCATGTCGATGCCAAGTTCGGCCAGGTTGCGCTTGAACGGCAGGATGACCCGTTCCATGTTGGCCTGGAACAGCATGAATTCGAAGCTCAGTGGTTGGCCGTCGGGACCTACCATGCGGTTGTTCTCGATCCTGTAGCCGGCCTCGGTGAGCAACTGGTAGGCCTTGCGCCGCTGCTCGCGGATCACCCCGCTGCCGTCATTGACCGGATTCTGGAAGACCTGGTCGAAGGCCTCGTCGGGAATCTTGCCGCGCAGCGGTTCGAGGATCTTCAGCTCGGCTTCGCTGGGCAACTGGTGGGCGGCCATCTCCGAGTTCTCGAAATAGCTGTTGGTGCGCTTGTAGGAGCTGAAGAACAGCTGCTTGTTCGACCATTCGAAGTCGAACAGCAGGCTGATCGCCTGGCGTACCCGGCGGTCCTGGAACACCGGGCGGCGGATATTGAAGGCGAAGCCCTGCATCCCCACCGGGTTGTGGTTGTGGATGCTGGCCTTGATGAAGCGCCCGTCGCGCAATGCCGGCGACTCGTAGCCGGTGGCCCAGTCCTTCGCCGAATATTCGAGGTTGACGTCGTACTGGCCGGCCTTGAAGGCTTCCAGGGCGACCGACATGTCGCGATAGGAGTCGATGGTGATGGTGTCGAAGTTATAGAGTCCGCGAGAGACCGGAAGGTCCTTGGCCCACCAGTCCTTGACTCGCTCGTAGCTGATGGAGCGTCCCGGATCGACCTTGGCGATGCGGTAGGGACCGCTGCCTACCGGGATTTCCATGCCGGTCTTGGAAAAGTCGCGGTCGGCCCACCAGTGTTTCGGCAGGATCGCGATCTGGCCGAGGATCAGCGGCAGTTCGCGGTTGCCGGCGTGCTTGAAGTCGAAGCGCACGCGAAGCTTGTCCTCGGCGACCACCTTGTCGACGTCCGCATAGTAGTTGCGGTACATCGGGTCGCCCTTGCTCACCAGCGTCTCGAAGGTGAACACCACGTCTTCGGCGGTGACCGGCGTGCCATCGCTGAAACGGGCCTGGGGGCGCAGGTAGAAGCGCACGTAGCTGTTGTCCGGTGCCTTCTCGATCTTCTCCGCGAGCAGGCCGTATTCGGTGAACGGCTCGTCCTGCGACTGGAAGGCCAGGGTGTCGTAGATCAGGCCCAGCGAAGGGGCCGAGACGCCCTTGCCGATGAACGGGTTGAGGCTGTCGAAGCCGCCGAAGTCGGCTTGGCGGAGGATGCCGCCTTTCGGCGCATCCGGATTCACGTAGTCGAAATGCTTGAAATCGGCGGGATACTTCGGAGGCTCATCGTAGAGCGTCAGTGCATGTTTCGGGGCGGCGAGGAGCGGGCCGCAGCAGCCGAGCAGCAGGGCTGCCAGCAGAGGGGTGAAGCGGGGACGGATCATCGGGACGTCTCCAGGTTTTTCTGCCACCACGCGCGCAGGCCCAGGGTGTAGGGCGGGGTGGCGACGAAGGCGAAGCGGTTGCGGTACGCCAGACGGTGCGAATTGAGGTACCAGTTGGGAATGCTGTAGTACTGCCAGAGCAAGGTCCGGTCCAGGGCCCGCGTGGCGGCGACCTGTTCGTCGCGGCTGTGGGCGCCGAGCAGGCGGTTGAGCATGGCGTCGACCACCGGGTTGGCGATGCCCGCGTAATTCTTGCTGCCCTTGACCTTCACCTGGCTGGAGTGGAAGTACTGCCACTGTTCCAGGCCGGGACTGAGGGTCTGCGGCAGGGTCATGAGGATCATGTCGTAGTCGAACTGGTCCAGGCGCTGCTTGTATTGGGCGCGGTCGACGGTGCGCAGGCGCGCGTCGATGCCGATGCTGGCGAGGTTTTCGCGATAGGGCTGGAGAATACGCTCCAGGCTCGGATTGACCAGCAGGATTTCGAAGCGCAGCGGTTCGCCCTTTTTATTCAGCAGTCGGTCGCCGGACAGCTTCCAGCCGGCATCGGCCAGTAGACCGAGTGCATGCCTGAGGGTTTCACGGGGAATGCCGCGCCCCTCGGTGGTCGGCAGGCTGAACGGCTGTTTGAACAACTGCGCCGGCAATTGCTTGCGGTACGGCGACAGGTACAGCCATTCCTGGCCCTCCGGGACGCCGCTGGCGGCGAATTCGCTGTTCGGGTAGTAGCTGCGCGAGCGTAGGTAGGAATTGCTGAAGAGGGCGCGATTGGTCCATTCGAAGTCGAACATCTCGCCCAGCGCCTGGCGTAGCGCGCGCTCCTTGAACACGGCGCGACGGGTGTTCATGAACAACGCCTGGGTCTGGCTGGGGATCTGGTGCGGGATTTCCGTGCGGATCACATCGCCGCGCAGAACCGCGGGGAAGCGATAGTTGTTCAGCCAGTTCTTCGCCTGGTGCTCGATGTAGAAGTCGAACTCGCCGGCCTTGAAGGCTTCGAAGGCGACGCCGTTGTCCCGGTAGAAGTCCACCACGACCCGGTCGAAATTGTATTTGCCGCGGTTCACCGGCAGTTTTTCGCCCCACCAGCCCTTCACGCGTTCGAACACCAGGCGGCGCCCGGGATCGACCTCGACGATGCGATAGGGACCGCTGCCCAGCGGCGCGGTGAAGGTGGTGGCGCGGAAGTCGCGATCCTTCCAGTAATGCTGCGGCAGCACCGGAAGCTCGCCCAGGCGCAGGATCAGCAGCGGGTTGCCGGAGCGCCGCAGGACGAAACGCACCCGGTGGGAGGTGAGGATATCGACCCGCTTCACCTCCTGCAGGTAGGTGCGGTACATCGGGTGCCCCTGCTTGACCAGGGTGCGATAGGAAAAGGCCACGTCGCTGGCGGTGATCGGCCTGCCGTCGTGGAAGCGTGCTTCCGGCCGCAGGTTGAATACCACCCAGCTGCGGTTTTCCGCGTATTCCACGCTCTTCGCGATCAGGCCATAGCTGGAGGCTGGTTCGTCGCCGGACGGGTCGTACAGGCCGGTGCCCACCATCAATGGTTCGTTCAGCTCATTGACGCCGTACTGGAGGAAATCGCCGGTGCCGATCGGGCTGGTGCCTTTCAGGGTGTAGGGGTTGAGCGTGTCGAAGCTGCCCGAGGCCATCAGGCGCAAGGTGCCGCCTTTGGGGGCGTCGGGATTGGACCAGTCGAAGTGCTGGAAATTGGCCGGATACTTGAGCGTGCCGAATTGGGCATAACCATGGCTCTGGGTAATCGCGGCGAAGCTGGGCAGGCTCACGGCCAGGCCGAGGATCAGGAAGGAGAGGCGACGCATCAGGCGTGTGTCCGGGTCCTTGGCTATTTTTGACAACGAATCGTCAGGCAACAGTAACACCTTGCCCGCACAGGAAAAAAGAGGGAGCGCGGGCCTGTCCGGCCTAGGGTCCGGGGTTCTGGCCGCGCTTGCGAAAACGCCACGCCGGCAGGAGCGGGCGTGGCGTTTCGGGACGACCTGCAATGGGCTGTCAGCGGCTCGCGGTGTCCAGGTACAGGGTCAGGGTCTGGCCGGGCTTGAGCGCCTGCTTGCTGCGCGGGTTCCAGCGCTGCAGGTGCTTCATCTCGACATTGAAGCGCTTGGCGATCAGGTACATCGAGTCGCCTTGCTTGACCTTGTAGTAGGTGGCGCTGTCGCGCTTGCCGGCGGCGTTTCCCTTGCGGGCCGCCAGGGCCTGGGTGCCGCCTTGCAGCTTGAGGGTCTGGCCGACCTTCAGGGCGTGCTTGTCCAGGCCGTTCCAGCGCTTCAGGTCGTTGACGTCGACGCCGTTGTTGCGGGCGATCTGCCACAGGCTGTCGCCGTTCTTGACCTTATAGGAGCGGGTCCTGGCCGGGGTGGAAGCCTGTCGGGCGAGTTGCTGGTAGACCGGCTTGACGGCGCCGCCGGCGATCTGCCCGGGGATGCTCAGTTGCTGGCCCTTGCGCAGGTGGTTGCTGGACAGGCGGTTGGCGCTCTTGAGCTCCGCTACGGTGATCCGATAGCGGTTGGCGATGCTGTGCAGGCTGTCGCCGCTACGCACCCGGTATTGCTGCCAGGCGGTGACTTCCTTCGGCTTGAGGGTGTCCAGCGAGGCGGTCAGGAACGCCGCTTTCTCCATCGGCACCAACAGTTGCTGGGGGCCGTCCATGGTCACGCGGCGCTTGTAGGCCGGGTTCAGCTGGTACAGCTCGTCCTCGTCCAGGTTCGCCAGCGCGGCGACGCTGGACAGGTCGATCCCGCGCTTGACCCGGACGGCCTGGAAGTAGGGCTCGTTGTTGATCGGGTTCAGGCTGATGCCGTAGGAATCCGGCGCCATGACGATCTGTGAGAGGGCGAGCAGCTTGGGTACGTAGTCCTGGGTTTCCTGCGGCAGCGGCAGGTTCCAGTAGTCGGTCGGCAGGCCCAGTTTCTCGTTGCGTTCGATGGCGCGGCTGACAGTGCCTTCGCCGGCGTTGTAGGCCGCCAGGGCGAGCATCCAGTCGCCGTTGAACATGTCGTGCAGGCGCTCGAGATAGGTCAGGGCGGCATTGGTCGAGGCGGTGATGTCGCGGCGACCGTCGTAGAAATTGGTCTGGCGCAGGTTGAAATGCTGGCCGGTGGCGGGAATGAACTGCCAGAGGCCGGCGGCGTTGCTGCGCGACAGGGCGAAGGGGTTGTAGGCGCTTTCGATGACCGGCAGCAGCGCCAGTTCGAGCGGCATGTTGCGTTCTTCCAGGCGCTCGACCACGTAGTGCATGTAGAGGCTGCCGCGCGCGCTCGATTGTTCGAGGAACGACTGGTTGCTGAGGAACCAGAGGCGCTGGCGTTCGATGCGCGGGTTGGTGCTGATCGCATCCTGGAGCTGGAAACCGTCGCGCATGCGGTCCCAGATGTCGTTGTAGGCGGCGTTCTGGCCGGGCTGGGTATGCAGCCAGGAGGGGTTGAACTGGACGTCGACGGCTCGGGCGCCGGGACGTGCTGCTTTGGCCTGGGCCTCCCCCTTGATCTGGCCGCTGCCCTGGCAGCCGGCGAGCGCACCGGCGATGAGCAGGATGGACACCCGAACGGCGCGAGCCAGGGCGTCTAGATCGGGGGTTTTACGTGTCTGTGGCGGCATCGGCTGAGTGCTGTTCCGGGCAAAAATTCAGCCGATTCTAGAAATGACCTCAAGAGTGGTCAAGATTTCGCCAACCTTCAGAACTGGTCCTTCCAGGCCCTCAGGACGGCGAAAACCTCCTCCGGGGTGCGGTTTTGCTGGCCGCTCCGCTGGTCGGCTTTTTTCTTAACAGAATTTTCCGAAACGCGAAGAAATGGATTGGTCGACAATTCCAGCGAGATTTCCGACGGCAGGGTGATGCGGTCCCGTTCGCGCAGCCGGGTCGCTTCCTCGAAGCGTTCCCGCAGCGCCGCGTTGTCGGGCTCCACCGCCAGCGCGAAGCGCAGGTTGCTCAGCGTGTACTCGTGGGTGCAGTAGACCCGGGTGTTGGCCGGCAGCGCGGCCAGTCGCGCCAGGGAATGATGCATCTGCGCCGGGGTGCCTTCGAAGAGACGGCCGCAGCCGGCGGCGAACAGGGTGTCGCCGCAGAACAGCAGCGGCGTCTCCGCCGGGTGGTAGTAGGCGATATGGCCGAGGGTATGGCCGGGCACGTGGAAGATCTCGAAGACCAGGCCGAGCACCTCGACCCGTTCGCCGTCTTCCAGCGCCAGGTCGCGGGCCGGGATCTTCTCGTTGGCCGGGCCGAGAACCCGCGCGCCGGTCAGTTCCTTCAGGGCCGCGACGCCGCCGACGTGGTCGTGATGGTGGTGGGTCACCAGGATATCGCTCAACCGCCAGTCGGGATGGGCGGCCAGCCAGGCTTCCACCGGCTTGGCATCGCCGGGGTCGACCACCGCGCAGCGACGGCTTGTCGCATCTTGCAACAGCCAGATGTAGTTGTCGTTGAAGGCGGGCAGGGCGTCGATCTGTATCATGGGTCGATGTCGCTAAGCAGAAGTCATTGGCGCATAGTATTGCTTATTTTCCCGTCGTGCCGGCGTCCGTCGCCGCGAAGGGGAAGACGCTGGAGGTACGCATGAACGAACCGCAAGCCTTCGCCCAGACCGATGCCGAGTGGCTGGCATCGATCAACCGGGCGCGCGACTGGTTCCAGGGCCCGCTGGGCAGCCTGATGCTGGCCGAGGAGCGACGCCTGTTGTGCGACGAGCTGACCCGTTACTTCGGTGGCTACCTGGTGCACTACGGGCCGCATGCCGAACTGCCGCCGAGCACCGGGCAGATTCAGCGCGGCGTGCGCCTGGGGCCGCCGCTGCCGGGCGTGGACATCGCCTGCGAAGAGGGCGCCTGGCCGCTCAGCGAACATGCCGCGGACGTGGTCCTGCTGCAACACGGCCTGGATTTCTGCCTGTCGCCTCACCGTCTCCTGCGCGAAGCCGCGCGTACCGTTCGTCCGGGCGGCCACCTGCTGCTGATCGGCATCAACCCATGGAGCCTGTGGGGCATCCGTCATTATTTCGCCGGGGATGCCTTGCGCCAGGCCCGCTGCATTCCTCCGTCGCGGGCCTGCGATTGGCTCAACCTGCTGGGCTTCGCGCTGGAGAAACGGCGCTTCGGGTGCTATCGTCCGCCGCTTGCGTCGGCAGCCTGGCAATCGCGCCTGGCTCGCCTGGAGCGCTGGGGCGACGCCTGGCAGTCTTCGGGCGCCGGCTTCTATCTATTGGTGGCACGCAAGCTGGTCGTGGGGTTGCGCCCGTTGCGCCAGAGCAAGCGCGAACCGCGCGGTCAGCTGGTGCCCATGCCGGTGGCGAAAGTCAGCCGGCGAGATTCCGAAATTTAGGCATGACAGATAAAGAACAGGTAGTGATCTATACCGACGGCGCCTGCAAGGGCAACCCTGGGCGCGGCGGCTGGGGGGCGTTGCTCCTCTACAAGGGCGCCGAGCGAGAGCTTTGGGGCGGCGAGCCGGACACCACCAACAACCGCATGGAGCTGATGGCGGCGATCCAGGCGCTGGCGGCACTCAAGCGTTCCTGTCCGATCCGTCTGATCACCGACTCGGAATACGTGATGCGCGGCATCACCGAATGGTTGCCGAACTGGAAGAAGCGCGGCTGGAAGACCGCCAGCAAGCAGCCTGTCAAGAATGCCGACCTCTGGCAGGCCCTGGATGAACAGGTCGCCCGGCACCAGGTGGAGTGGCAGTGGGTCCGCGGGCATACCGGCGACCCCGGCAACGAGCGGGCCGACCAGTTGGCCAACCGTGGCGTCGCCGAATTGCCGCGCTGAGCGGCCACACCGAAACAAGCGTTCAGCAGCCACGGCTGCAGCGAAACAGAGAAAGGCTCTATAGATGCGTAGCGTCGTACTGGATACCGAAACCACCGGCATGCCGGTGACCGATGGTCACCGGATCATCGAGATCGGCTGTGTCGAGCTGGAGGGGCGCCGCCTGACCGGTCGCCACTTCCACGTCTACCTGCAACCCGATCGCGAGGTCGACGAAGGGGCGATCGCCGTCCACGGCATCACCAACGAATACCTGAAGGACAAGCCGCGCTTCCGCGAGGTCGCCAACGATTTCTTCGAATTCATCCGCGGCGCCCAGCTGATCATCCACAACGCGGCGTTCGATATCGGCTTCATCAACAACGAGTTCGCCCTGCTGGGCCAGCAGGACCGCTCGGACGTGACCGAGTACTGCTCGGTGCTGGATACCCTGCTGATGGCCCGCGAGCGCCATCCGGGCCAGCGCAACAACCTCGATGCGTTGTGCAAGCGCTACGGCGTGGACAACTCCGGCCGCGACCTGCACGGCGCGTTGCTCGACGCCGAGATCCTCGCCGACGTCTACCTGGCGATGACCGGCGGCCAGACCAGCCTGTCGCTGGCCGGCAGCGGCGCGGAAGGCGACGGCAGCGGCCGGCCGATGGTCAGCCCGATCCGTCGGCTCGATCCGGCGCGGGTCGCCACCCCGGTGCTGCGCGCCAACGCCGAAGAGCTGGCTGCGCATGCGGCGCGGCTGGCGGTGATCGAGAAGTCGGCAGGTGGTCCGTCGCTCTGGGCGCAACTGGAAGCGCCGGTCGGCGAATAGCCTGCCCATGCACCACGGGCGCCGCGTTCAGCGCGTCGCCCGCTCCACCAGCAAGGTGTCGCAGAACTGCTCGAAACGGCGGATCCTGCCGTCCTCCACCGTCCATACGTGTGCCACGCGCGCTTCGAACGACTTGCCGCTGCGACGGTGGGTCGCTGCATATCGACCGACGGCGACCACGCTGTCGCCGCCGTCGATCAGGCGCTCGATCTCGACCCTGAAGCCCTCCCAGTCCCGCTGCAAGGCCTGGAACACACCGGCGCCGATGGCGGCCGCGCCGACATAGGTGCCGGCCAGCGGGAAACCGGCCATTTCCGTCCATTCGGTGCGTTCGTCCATGTCCGCCAGCATTCCGGCGAGGTCCCCACGGCTAGAGGCCGCATAGTGATCGCTGACGATCCGATAAGCGCTGCGCATCGTTGTCGCTCCGTAGCAGGGCAGAGAGGTCCATGCTCCTCGCTGGCGGGAGCGGAGGCAAGCGCGGCGCGCCGACTTGTGTTGCCGCGACCTTTTCTTACAAGGGCAAGCCGCCGGGGGTTACGCGCGTGCCGGCAAGTCTCTACCCTGAGCCGACCGGCGGGGTTCGCCCGCCTGCTGCTCGGGATCAACAATGTATAAAGACCTCAAATTTCCCGTCCTCATCGTCCATCGCGACATCAAGGCCGACACCGTTGCCGGCGAACGCGTGCGGGGCATCGCCCACGAACTGGAGCAGGACGGCTTCAGCATTCTCTCCACCGCCAGCTCCGCCGAGGGGCGCATCGTCGCTTCCACCCACCACGGCCTGGCCTGCATCCTGGTCGCCGCCGAAGGTGCCGGGGAAAACCAGCGCCTGCTGCAGGATGTGGTCGAACTGATCCGCGTGGCCCGCGTGCGGGCGCCGCAATTGCCGATCTTCGCCCTCGGCGAGCAGGTGACCATCGAGAACGCGCCGGCCGAGTCCATGGCCGACCTGCACCAGTTGCGCGGCATCCTCTACCTGTTCGAAGACACCGTGCCGTTCCTCGCCCGCCAGGTCGCCCGGGCGGCGCGCAACTACCTGGCCGGGCTGCTGCCGCCATTCTTCCGTGCGCTGGTCGAGCACACCGCGCAGTCCAACTATTCCTGGCATACGCCGGGCCACGGCGGCGGTGTCGCCTATCGCAAGAGTCCGGTGGGACAGGCCTTCCACCAGTTCTTCGGGGAGAACACGCTGCGTTCCGACCTGTCGGTCTCGGTCCCCGAGCTGGGCTCGCTGCTCGACCATACCGGCCCCCTGGCCGAGGCCGAGGACCGTGCCGCGCGCAATTTCGGCGCCGACCATACCTTCTTCGTGATCAATGGCACTTCCACCGCGAACAAGATCGTCTGGCATTCCATGGTCGGTCGCGAAGACCTGGTGCTGGTGGACCGCAACTGCCACAAGTCGATCCTACACTCGATCATCATGACCGGGGCGATACCGCTCTACCTCACTCCGGAACGCAACGAACTGGGAATCATCGGGCCGATCCCGCTGAGCGAATTCAGCAAGGAGTCGATTGCCGCGAAGATCGCCGCCAGTCCGCTGGCGCGCGGTCGCGAGCCGAAGGTGAAGCTGGCGGTGGTGACCAACTCCACCTACGACGGCCTGTGCTACAACGCCGAGCTGATCAAGCAGACCCTCGGCGACAGCGTCGAAGTGTTGCACTTCGACGAGGCCTGGTACGCCTATGCCGCGTTCCACGAGTTCTACGACGGACGCTATGGCATGGGCACCTCGCGCAGCGAGGAGGGACCCCTGGTGTTCGCCACCCACTCCACGCACAAGATGCTCGCCGCCTTCAGCCAGGCCTCGATGATCCACGTGCAGGATGGCGGGACCCGGAAGCTGGACGTGGCGCGCTTCAACGAAGCCTTCATGATGCACATCTCGACCTCGCCGCAGTACGGCATCATCGCTTCGCTGGACGTGGCTTCGGCGATGATGGAAGGGCCCGCCGGGCGTTCGCTGATCCAGGAAACCTTCGACGAGGCCCTCAGCTTCCGCCGGGCCCTGGCCAACGTACGGCAGAACCTGGACCGGAACGACTGGTGGTTCGGCGTCTGGCAGCCGGAGCAGGTGGAGGGCACCGATCAGGTCGGCACCCATGACTGGGTGCTGGAGCCGAGCGCCGACTGGCACGGCTTCGGCGATATCGCCGAAGACTACGTGCTGCTCGATCCGATCAAGGTCACCCTGACCACCCCGGGCCTGAGCGCCGGCGGCAAGCTCAGCGAGCAGGGGATTCCGGCCGCCATCGTCAGCCGCTTCCTCTGGGAGCGCGGGCTGGTGGTGGAGAAAACCGGTCTCTACTCCTTCCTGGTGCTGTTCTCGATGGGCATCACCAAGGGCAAGTGGAGCACCCTGGTCACCGAACTGCTCGAATTCAAGCGCTGTTACGACGCCAACCTGCCGCTGCTCGACGTCTTGCCCTCCGTGGCCCAGGCCGGCGGCAAGCGCTACAACGGCGTGGGCCTGCGCGACCTCAGCGACGCCATGCACGCCAGCTACCGCGACAACGCCACGGCGAAGGCCATGAAGCGCATGTACACGGTGCTGCCGGAGGTCGCGATGCGGCCGTCCGAGGCCTACGACAAGCTGGTGCGCGGCGAGGTCGAGGCGGTACCGATCGCTCGGTTGGAAGGGCGCATCGCTGCCGTCATGCTGGTACCCTATCCGCCGGGTATCCCGCTGATCATGCCGGGTGAGCGCTTCACCGAGGCGACCCGCTCGATCCTCGACTATCTCGAGTTCGCGCGGACCTTCGAGCGCGCCTTCCCTGGTTTCGACTCCGATGTGCACGGCCTGCAGCATCAGGACGGACCGTCCGGGCGCTGCTATACCGTTGAATGCATAAAAGAATGAGGCCGACAGGCTAAGGGGTGTCGATGGCGGGGGGAGAGAAGGCCGGCAAGCGCGGCATGGGATTCTGGACCTGCAGCGCGCTGGTGATCGGCAACATGGTCGGTTCGGGAGTCTTCCTGCTTCCCTCCAGCCTGGCGGCGTTCGGCGGGCTCAGCCTGTTCGGCTGGCTGGTGTCGAGCACCGGCGCGGTGCTGCTGGCGCTGACCTTCGCCCGCCTGGCGCGGGTCAACCCCGGCGCCGGCGGCCCCTACGCCTATACCCGCGACGGTTTCGGCAGCTTCGCCGGCTACCTGTGCGCCTGGACCTACTGGAAAGCCGCCTGGATCGGCAACGCGGCGATCGCCGTGACCCTGGTCGGCTACCTGCGGGTGTTCATCCCGGCGCTGGCGGATCCGCTGCTGATGGTCTGCGTGGCCATCGCCGCGATCTGGCTATGCACCCTGATCAACCTGCGAGGCATCGGCACCTTCAGCGTGGTGCAGAACCTGCTGACCATCCTCAAGCTGCTGCCGTTGTTGCTGGTCGGTATCCTCGGCTGGTTCCACTTCAATCCCGAGCACCTGGCGATACCGGCGCGCAGCGAGCTGCCGAACATGGGCTATGCCCAGGCGATCGCCACCACCGCGGCGCTGACCCTGTGGTCGTTCATCGGCCTGGAGTCGGCCACCGTGCCGGCCGACGACGTCGAGGACCCGCGCCGCACCATTCCCCGTGCGACCCTGTTCGGCACGCTGGCCGCGGCGGCCCTCTACATCCTCTCGATCACTGCGGTGCAGGGCCTGATGCCGCCGGAGGTGCTGGCACGCTCCACCTCGCCGTTCGCCGACGCGGCGCGGATACTGATGGGCGACTGGGGCTACTACCTGGTGGCTGCCGGGGCGGTGATCGCCTGCCTGGGCGCGCTCAATGGCTGGGTCCTGTTGCAGGGCCAGATCCCGGTGGCTCCGGCGCGCGACGGGCTGTTCCCGGAGTCGCTCGGCCAGCTCAACAAGAACGGCGCGCCGGCCCACGGCCTGCTGGCCTCGGGGCTGCTGGTGACGGCGCTGGTGATGGTCGACGGGCATGGCGACCTGGTCGATGTGTTCAACGTGATCATCCTGCTCGGCACCATGACCGGGGTGGTCCCCTACGCGTTCTGCACCGCCGCGCTGTTGCAACTGCTGGCGGTGCGACCGGACGAGTTCTCGCCGCGTTCACGCCGGCAATTGCTGGTGATCGGCTCGCTGGGCTTCGCCTACTCGCTATGGGCGCTGTATGGCACCGGCCAGCAGGCGATCTTCTGGGGCTTCCTGGTGCTGATGGCCGGTATCCCGATGTACACCTGGCGGCAATGGCGCAACCAGGTCAACGGAGTGCCGACGCTCAAAGCCAATGACTGACCGCCCACCAGCCCAGGCCGCCCATCACCAGGGTGTAGGGTAGCGCCATCCAGACCATGCGGCCGTAGGACAGGCGCACCAGCGGGGCGATGGAGGAGGTCAGCAGGAAGAGGAACGCCGCCTGGCCGTTGGGCGTCGCTACGCTGGGCAGGTTGGTGCCGGTATTGATCGCCACCGCCAGGGTGTCGAAATGCTCGCGGCTCATGTGGCCGGCATCCAGCGCCTGTTTCACCTCGGTGATGTAGATGGTGGCGACGAATACGTTGTCGCTGATCGCCGAGAGCAGGCCGTTGGCGATGAACAGCATGCCCGGCTGGCGTTCCGCCGGCAGCGCCAGCACCGCCTGGATGATCGGGGTGAACAGGTGCTGCTGGTGGATCACCGCGACCACCGCGAAGAACACCACCAGCAGCGCAGTGAACGGCAGGGCTTCCTGGAAGGCGCGGCCGATCTGGTGTTCGTCGGTGACGCCGGTGAAGGCAGTGATCAGCACGATCACCAACAGGCCGATCAGGCCGACCTCGGCGACATGCAGGGCCAGCCCGACGATCAGTACCAGCGCCGCCAGGGCCTGCACCAGCAGCGCGGCCTTCTGCTGCGCTCCGCGTTTGCGGCTTTCGCTGGCGGCGTACTCGGCGAGCACCTGGCGCACCGCCGCCGGCAACTGGGCGCCATAGCCGAAGCGGCGGCTCTTCTCCAGCAGCACGCAGGTCAGCAGGCCGGCCGCCAGTACCGGCATGGATACCGGCGCGACCTGGCGGAAGAACTCGACGAAATGCCAGCCGGCCTCGTGGCCGATCAGCAGGTTCTGCGGTTCTCCCACCAGGGTGCAGACGCCGCCCAGTGCGGTGCCGACCGCCGCGTGCATGAGCAGGCTGCGGAGGAAGGCGCGGAATTCTTCGAGATGGGCCCGGTGCAGCTCCGGGACCTGGCGGTCGGTGGCGGGATCGTAGTCCTCGCTGGCGCGCTGCCCCGAAGCGACCCGGTGGTACACGGCGAAGAATGCCACCGCCACGCTGATCACCACGGCGGTCACGGTGAGGGCGTCGAGGAAGGCCGAGAGGAGGGCGGCCAGCAGGCAGAACAGGAGCGATAGCAGGGCCTTCGAGCGCACGCCGAGCAGCAGGCGGGAAAACAGCAGGAGCAGCAGGTCCTTCATGAAGTAGATGCCGGCGACCATGAACATCAGCAGCAGGAGCACCGGGAAGTTGTGCTGCAACTCCGCATAGAGCGCCTCGGGGGTAGCCAGGCCGAGCAACAGCGCCTCCAGCACCAGCAGGCCGCCCGGCTGCAGCGGATAGCATTTCAGCGCCATGGCCAGGGTGAAGATGAACTCGCCGACCAGCACCCAGGCGCTTGTCACCGGCCCGGCCAGCCATAGCAGCAGGGGATTGAGCAAGAGGAAGGCGAGCACCGTCAGCTTGTACCAGCGCGGCGAATGCCCGAGGAAGTTCTGTGCGAAAGCCTGGCTCAGGGGACTGCTCACGATGGACTCCACGGCAAGGAAAAGACTGAAAATGCCAGCAGGACTTTCGTTGGATCAAGCGTTTAGCGCAATCATCGAAGAGATTGCGGTATCAATGGGCGTGCCGTGCATCACATAGTGCAGCATCGACATTTGGCTCGCCCTTGTTATAGTTGCGGGATTTTCCGCACAACAAAAATCTCTGCGTTCTGACAGCGCAGTTGCTCTGCCGAGGACTATCGCCGTGACCGAGTACAACGCATTCCGTGTGGAGCTGGCAGACAAGATCGCCCACGTCCAGATCAACCGTCCGGACAAGATCAATGCCATGAACCAGGACTTCTGGCGCGAGATCATCGAGATCTTCCGCTGGGTCGACGATACCGACGAAGTGCGGGTGGTCGTGCTGTCCGGGGCGGGCAAGCATTTTTCCTCGGGGATCGACCTGATGCTGCTGGCCCAGGTCGGCAGCCAACTGGGCAAGGACGTCGGCCGCAACGCCGACGCCCTGCGTCGCAAGATTCTCGAGCTGCAGGCCTCGTTCAACGCGGTCGACAACTGCCGCAAGCCGGTGCTCGCGGCGATCCAGGGCTACTGCCTGGGCGGCGCCATCGACCTGGTCTCGGCCTGCGACATGCGCTACTCGACCGCCGACGCGCAGTTCTCGATCAAGGAGATCGACATCGGCATGGCCGCCGACGTCGGCACCCTGCAGCGCCTGCCGCGGATCATCGGCGATGGCATGATGCGCGAGCTGGCCTACACCGGGCGCATGGTCGACGGCGAAGAGGCACGGAGCATCGGCCTGGTCAATCGTACCTACGCGGACCAGGCCGCATTGATGGATGGGGTCTTCGAACTGGCGCGGCAGATCGCCGCGAAGTCGCCGATCGCCATCCGGGGTACCAAGGAAATGATCCGCTATATGCGCGACCACCGGGTCGACGACGGCCTCGAGTACGTCGCTACCTGGAACGCCGCCATGCTCCAGTCCGCCGACCTGCGGGTGGCGATGGCCGCGCATATGGCCAAGCAGAAGCCGGAATTCGCTGATTGATGCCGTTGTATATTCTTGCGCGGGAGGCGCACTAGGCCGATGGTCACAGGAGCCACGTCCCTCAGTCTGGTGCGCGACGAGTTGTTCGCCACCATGGAACAGGCCGAACAGGGTCTTGAGCAGTTCATTGCCGAGCGGCAGAACGGCAGCCTGCTGCAGCACGCCGTCGAATGCCTGCAACAGATCCGCGGCACCCTCAACCTGATCGAGCTGGCCGGCGCCGAGCTGCTGGCCCAGGAAGCCCTGCAGCTGGCGACCGACATTCCCACCGGCGTCAGCGAGGAGCGCGACGGCCAGCTGGCAGCCCTGGGCAACGCCCTGTACGTGCTGCGCCGCTACCTGGAGAACGTCGAGGCCAATCGCCAGGAGATCCCCGAGTTGCTCTTGCCGGCGATCAACGAAGTGCGCTGTGCCGCAGGGCAGCCGGCGCTGCCGGAAAGCTTCTTCTTCAGCGCCCGCCTGGATATCCCGCGGCCGCCGAGCACTGCCATCGACCACCTGCCTTCCGAAGCCGAACTGGGCGAGGAAAGCCGGCGGATGCGCCACATGTACCAGATCGGCCTGCTCGGCCTGATCCGCGAACAGAACCTCTATCCCAGCCTCAAGCTGATGGGTCGCGCGCTGGCGCGCCTCGACAGCCTGCACGGCGGGGTGGCCCGTTCGCGGTTGTGCTGGATCGGCGCCGCGGCGATCGAGTCGATCGTCGATGGCCAACTGTTGCCGCGCAAGTCGCGCAAGCAATTGTTCTCGCGCATCGACCGCGAGCTCAAGCAATTGCTGATCGGCCCGGCCTATGAGGCGCCGCGCCATCTGCTCAAGGAACTGCTCTACCTGGTGGCGCTGTCCGACGGCCAGGGCCCGCGTTCGCGCGAGGTCCGCGAACTGCATGGGCTGGCGCCGCTGCCGTTCACCGACCACCTGCTGGAAGAGGAATCGCAGCGCCTGTCCGGCCCCGGCCAGTCGGTGATGCGTTCGCTGTCCACGGCGATCCGCGAGGAACTCGCCGGGGTCAAGGACATGCTCGACCTGATCGAGCGCGGCGTGGCCCAGCCGGACAGCCTGACCAACCTGCATGCGCAACTGGGCAAGCTGAGCAAGACCCTCGGCATGGTCGGCCTGAACTCGGCCGGCACCGCCCTGCAGACCCAGCTACCCACCGTGGCCGCCTGGGCTGCCAGCGGTGTCGCCGATTCGCCGCCGGCGTTGCTGCGCCTGGCCGATGCGGTGCTCTACGTGGAAAGCATGGTCGGCAACCTCGAGCGCGGCGAGCGCCGCATCACCCGGCCGACTCCGGCGGAGCCCGGGCAGGAAGCCGATGCGTTCGCCGTGCACCAGTTGGCCGAGGCGCGCATCGTGGTGATCGAGGAGGCCAAGGCCGGCCTGGCCCTGGCCAAGCGTGCGATCACCGCGTACCTGGAATCCAATGGCGACAAGCTCAACCTGGCCAACGTCCCGGCCAGCCTGCAGGCGGTCCGGGGCGGTCTCTGGTTCCTCGGTCAGGAGCGCGCCGCGCTGCTGGTCGGCGGCTGCGCCGACTACATCCAGCAGCGCATGATCGAGACCGCGCAGATGCCTTCGGAACAGATGCTGGAAACCCTCGCCGACGCCCTGACCAGTCTCGAATACTATCTCGAGGGCGGTGCCGTGCTGCGTCCGCAGGGCCAGCCGGATGTCCTCGACCTGGCCAGCGCCAGCGTCAAGGCGCTCGGACTGCCGGTGGCCGCCTGATGGTCGGCGAGTCCCGCTGGCAGGCAGGTCGGCCGGCTACCGCCCAGGTCGGCGGCTGGGTGCTCGCGCACTGTCAGCAGCGCTTCCTCCAGGACGATAACGGCCTGCTGTTCCCCCGCGAATGGCTGAAGCGCCAGGAACTCCCGCTGCTCGCCGAACATGGGGTCGGCCATTGGCAGGGCGAGCCGGTCTACGTGCTGGAACTGGACGAGCCGATCGAGCTGCCGGGCATGGCCTGGGCGCCGTTGCGGCAGTTCATGCTGCACGGCGATTTCGATCAGTTCTGCATGCTCGGCTATGCCAGCCAGATCGGCATCTGGGCACGTCACAACCGGTTCTGCGGCAACTGCGGCACACGCATGCAGGCGCAGGACCACGAGCGGGTGATGCAGTGTCCGCAGTGCGGGCTGCACCAGTACCCGCGCCTGTCGCCGAGCATGATCGTCCTGGTGACCCGGGGCGACGAGGTGTTGCTGGCGCGTTCGCCGCGCTTCGTGCCGGGGGTCTACAGTACCCTGGCCGGCTTCGTCGAGGCCGGCGAGTCGGTGGAGCAGTGCGTGGTCCGCGAGGTGCGCGAAGAGGTCGGGGTGGAGGTCGCCAATCTCGAATACATCGGCAGCCAGAACTGGCCGTTCCCGCATTCGCTGATGCTCGGTTTCCACGCCGAGTACGTGTCCGGCGAGATCGTCCCGCAGGAAGACGAGATCGAGGACGCCCAGTGGTTCTCCCTCGATGCCTTGCCGCCGCTACCGGCGCAGCGCTCGATCGCCCGGCACTTGATCGACCTGTACCTGGCGCGCCGCTCAGGCGCCGCTGAACCAGTGCTGCCAGGCTAGCCGCGCGGTCAGCGCCAGGACCACCAGGATGAACACCGGGCGAATGAACTTCGCCCCACCGCCGATGGCGGTGCGCGCGCCGAAATAGGCGCCGACCATCAGCGACGCACCCATGCACAGGCCGAGCAACCAGATCACCTGGCCGGAGGCGACGAACACCGCCAGCGCCACTATGTTGCTGACGAAGTTCATGCTCCGCGCCACACCGCTGGCGCGGACCAGGTCCAGCGGGTACATGAGCAGCGAGCTGACGGTCCAGAACGCTCCGGTGCCCGGTCCCGCCACGCCGTCGTAGAAGCCCAGGGCGAGGCCCTGCGGCCACTGGCGCTTGCGTCCGACCGGCGCATCGGCGTCCAGCGGCGCCTTCGGCGTGCCGCCGAAGAGCATGTAGAGGCCGCAGGTGAATACCACCACCGGGAGCATCCGGTTCAGCCACTCGGCGGGCAGCAGGTGAGCCGCCCAGGCGCCTATGGCGGCGCCGATCGCGGTGGCGAGCAGAGCGTTGCGCCACTTCCCGGGATGGAACAGCTTGCGCCGGTAGAAGGTGTAGCTGGCGGTCGCCGCACCGAAGGTCGAGCTCAGCTTGTTGGTACCCAGCGCCAGGTGCGGCGGGACCCCGGCGGTGAGCAGCGCAGGGATGGTCAACAGGCCGCCGCCGCCGGCGATGGCGTCGATGAAGCCGGCGAGAAAGGCCACCACGGCCAGGATGATCAGGGTGCTGGGGTCTATCGCGAGTTCGAAAGGCATGAAAAACCGGACCTGCTTCCAATCGGGAAACGGCCTCGCTGGCCGTCGGGAGGAGGGGTGCGCATAATGCCCGCAATTTCACGCAGAAGGAATCGCTTGCATGCAGTACGACGGTCTGGCCTGGGCATTCGCGTTACTGGCCTTGCTGGCCGCCCTGGTTGCGGTGCGCATCCTCTTCGAACGCACCTGGTTCCTCGGCTGGCTGCGCGGCACCTGCGGCTTGGCCTTCGTCGCCGTGGCGGCGCTGCTGCTGGTGCTCGCCTGGGACCTGCGCAGCTATTCGCTGCTCAAGCCCGAGCAGCCGATGGCCACCCTGAGCTTCCAGGCCGAAGGGCCGCAGCGCTACCGGGTGCTGATCCAGGAGGGCGCCAACGAGCGCAGCGTGGTGCTGGACGGCGAACTCTGGCAACTGGACGCGCGGATTTTCCGCTGGAAGGGGCTGGCCGCGTTGATCGGTCTGGCGCCGGGCTATCGCCTCGACGCGCTCAGCGGCCGCTTCCTGGCCCTCGAACAGCAGTCCCGGGGCCGCCGCCTGGGCTTGTCGCAGAGTCCGCTGGGGGTCGATCTCTGGCGCTGGCTGCGGGCCGGCGAGCACGACCTGTTCCTGTTCGAGCCGCTGGCGGGGCGGGTGACTTTCCTGCCGATGGCGGACAAGGCGGTGTTCGCGGTGAACTACGGCGTCGCCGGGCTGCTTGCCGAGCCGATGAACCTGGCGGCCGAGGAGGCGCTCAGGGACTGGCGCTAGGCCATGCGAAAAGCCGGGGCGGCGGCGATCGTCTGGGCGGTTTCGCGAAAGCGTTCGATGAGGTCCGACGGCGTGCGGTAGGCCAACGCCAGCCGGTAGGGAATTCGCGCCCGCCGCCCTTGCAGGGGACGAAAGGTGACCCCCGGCGGGCGCAACGGTTGTAGCAGCGAAGGCACTAGCGCGACGCCGATGCCGCCGGCCACCAGCCCGGCGATGGTCTGCATCTGCCGCGCCTCCTGCACTACCTCCGGGACGAAGCCGGCTGCCGCGCAGGCGGCGACGATCAGGTCGTGCATGCCCGGCCCATAGTGCCTTGGGAACAGCAGCCAGGGTTCTCCGGCCAGTTGTTCCAGGCGCAGGCGTGCATGGCGTGCCAGCCGATGCCCTTCGGGCAATGCCACGCGCATGTCGCCGTCCACCAGTAGATGTGTGTACAGGCCGGGCTGGCAGTCGACCGGCAGAACGATCAGGCCGGCATCGATGCGGTCTTCGCGCAACGCCTCCAGTTGCCCTGCGGTGGTGTCTTCCTGGAGCTGGAAGTCCAGCGCGCCATGCTGTTGGCGGAACGCCTGGAGTATGCGCGGTAGCAGAATATTGATGGTGCTGTCGACGAACGCCAGGCGCAACGTTCTGCGTCCGCTGGCGGCGCTGCGCGCGGCCGCCAGGGTGCGTTCGGCCTGGGTCAGGGTGCGCCGGGCTTCGTCGAGGAACGCGCGGCCCGCCGGCGTCAGGCGGTGGATACGGTTGTCACGCTCCAGCAGGCTGGCGCCGACTTCTTCTTCCAGCCGCCGGATCGCGGTGGTCAGCGGTGGCTGGGCCATGTGCAGGCGCTCAGCGGCGCGGCGGAAGCTCAGCTCCTCGGCAACCGCGACGAACTGGCGGAACTGGCGCAAGTCGGCCATTGCGATATCTCCCGGATATGGTGAGTTAAGAAAGACAGTATTGGATATATCGCGGCGAATCCGTCGAGAATCTATCCGTACGCTCGCTCTGGCCAGACGAGGCGTTCCATCCATTACAGAGGAAGCCCGTCATGCACACTCATTCTCCAATCCCCCGTACCGCCCTGGTCACCGGCGGCTCGTCGGGCATCGGCCTGGCCATCGCCCGGCGCCTTCGGCAACAGGGTTATCGGATCGCCCTGGTGGCCCGTGATTCCCAGCGCCTGCAATGCGCCGCCGCCGAGTTGGGCGGCGTGCCCTGGATGGCCGCCGATCTTTCCCGCCGCGAAGCTGTCGAGGCGGTGGCCGCCTGGGTTGGCGACACCTTCCAGGGGCTCGACGTGCTGGTGAACAACGCCGGGTTCACCCGAAAGATCGCCGCCACCACTCCGCTGGCTGAGGCCGAGCGGGAATGGGATGCGCTGCTGGACGGCAACCTGAAAAGCGCGTTCCTCATGTCGCTGGCGGTGTTGCCGCATTTCGCGGAAGAGGGCGGGCGGATCATCCATATCGGATCGATCGCTGCGCAGACCGGTAGCGGCAGTCCCGGTGCGCTGGGCTATGCGGCAGCCAAGGCCGGCCTGCATGGCTTCGGCGTGGCCCTGGCGCGGGAACTCGGTTCGCGCGGGATCACGGTGAACAGCGTGGCGCCGGGTTACATCGCCGACACCCGGTTCTTTCCCGGCGGCCTCGATCCGCAACGGGTCGCCGCCATCGTCGGCGAGACCCCGCTGGGCAGGACCGGCCGGGTCGAGGACATCGCCGCGGCGGTGGCCTGGCTGGCCTCGCCCGAGGCGGGGTTCGTCACCGGAACGGTGGTGTCGGTGAACGGTGGCTGGCGGGTCGGCAACTGAAGTGGAGGCGGCGGGTAACACCTATGGGGGTACTCGTCCGGCTACCCGAGAACGCAGGTGAATAGCCGTGGGGCGCCTGTCCCGCGCTGGTGCGAGGCATTGGCAATCCTGAAATGAAAAGAGGGAGCCCTGGCTCCCTCTTCGCGCGTTCGCCGTTCCGTCAGGAAAGGAAGCCGCCGTCGACGTTCAGCGCCACGCCGGTGGTGTAGCTGGACGCTTCGCTAGCCAGGTAGAGCACGGCGCCTGCCATTTCGCTCGGCTCGGCCACGCGCTTGAGCGGGATGCGCTGCAGGGCGAGGTTGCGGATCGCGTCGTTCTTCACCAGCGCCGAAGCGAACTTGGTGTCGGTCAACCCTGGCAGGAGGGCGTTGCAGCGGATGCCGAACTGCGCGCATTCCTTGGCGAAGACCTTGGTCATGCTGATCACGGCGGCCTTGGTCACCGAGTAGATGCCCTGGAACTCGCCGGGCGATACGCCGTTGATCGAGGCCACGTTGATGATGCTGCCGCCGCCGTGTTCCTTCATCAGCTTGCCGCCCTCGATGGACATGAAGTAGTAGCCGCGGATGTTGACGTCGACGGTCTTCTGGAAGGCGCCGAGGTCGGTTTCCAGTACGTTGCAGAACTGCGGGTTGGTGGCGGCGTTGTTGACCAGGATGTCGAGGCGGCCGAACTGCTCGCGGATCTGTGCGAAGACGTTCTGGATCTGCTCCATCTCGCCGATGTGGCAGGCGATCGCGGTGGCCTTGCCGCCCTCCGCGGTGATCGCGTCGGCGACCGCCTGGCAGCCATCGATCTTGCGGCTCGAGACGATCACGTGAGCGCCTTGCTGGGCCAGCAGCTTGGCTATCGCCTCGCCGATGCCGCGGCTGGCGCCGGAAACGAAGGCGATCTTGCCGTCGAGGTCGAACAGGTGGGTCTTGGACATGGGCTATCCCCTTGTAGTGGTCGGTTACAGGCGGGAGCGCTCGATGGCCTGCAGGCTCATCTGCTCCAGCAGCTTGTTCATCTGCACGAACTGGGCGAAACGCTTGTCCTGGGTCTGCCCGTGGTAGTAGCGGTAGTAGATCTGCTGGACGATGCCGGCAAGACGGAACAGGCCATAGGTGTAGTAGAAGTCCAGGTTGTCGATCGGTGGGATCCCGGCTCGCTCGGCGTAGTAGTCGGCGAACTCCCGGCGGGTCAGCATGCCCGGCAGGTGGCTGGGCTGGCGGCGGGTCAGCTGCACCGGAGCCGGGTCGCCGGCTTCCACCCAGTAGGCGAGGGTATTGCCGAGGTCCATCAGCGGATCGCCGAGGGTGGCCAGTTCCCAGTCCAGCACGCCGATGATCTGCATCGGGTTGTCCGGGTCGAGGATCACGTTGTCGAAGCGGTAGTCGTTGTGCACGATGCCCGGCTTGTGGTGATCGGCCGGCTGCTTGTCCTTGAGCCAGGCCTTGACCGGTTCCCAGAGCGGCGCGTCGGGGGTCAGGGCCTTCTCGTAGCGGTCGGTCCAGCCGGCGATCTGGCGCTGCACGTAGCCGTCCGGGCGGCCCAGGTCGGCCAGTCCGCAGGCGGCGTAGTCGACGTTGTGCAGTTCGACGAACTTGTCGATGAAGCTCTTGCACAGGCTGCGGGTCTGTTGTTCGTCGAGATTCAGCTCAGGCGGCAGTTCGGCGCGCAGGATGATGCCCTTGACCCGTTCCATGACGTAGAACTCGGCGCCGATCACCGACTCGTCGGTGCAGTAGAGGTAGGCTTTCGGGCAGTAGGGGAAGCCTGCGTTCAACTGGTTCAGGATGCGGTATTCGCGGCCCATGTCGTGGGCCGACTTGGCCTTGTGGCCGAATGGCGGGCGACGCAGGACGAACTCCTGGCGCGGATACTCGATCAGGTAGGTCAGGTTGGACGCGCCACCGGGGAACTGGCTGATCTTCGGGGTGCCTTCGAGGCCGGGGATATGGGCTTTCAGGTACGGGTCGATGACGGCGGCGTCGAGTTCTTCGCCGGCGCGGATGCGAGTGGATTGGTCGGTCAGCGACATGGGGTTCCCTTCTCGTGGTGCCACGGCGGAGCCGCGGGAGCCGGTGCGCGCATCAGGCTGCGCAATGATGGTGGCCGGCGATAATTGGCTAATCTAATGCCCTGTCCCGGCCCTCACAAGCCGCCGCCGGGCGTTATGGGCAAGCGTGTTGCCGCTCCATCACGGTCCCTGATCGTCGGCCTGGAGGAATGCCGGACGAAAAAAACCGGAGCCGCGAGGGACTCCGGTTTTCCTTCTGGCATGGCGCCGGAAACGGTCAGACCGGGAACAGTTCGCCCAGCTTCATCGCCAGCATCATGTCGCCTTCGGCGCGCAGCTTGCCGGCCATGAAGGCCTGCATGCCGTCGGTCTCGCCGCTGGTGATGCCCTTCAGGGTTTCGCTGTCCATGATCAGGGTGACATTGGGGTTCTCGGCGTCGCCCTGTACCACTTCGCAGGTACCGTCCTTGACGACCAGGTAGTGGTTGTCGCCGTCTTCGATGTTGAACTGGAACACCAGATCCAGGCCGGCGGCCGCGCTGGCGTTGAACTTGCTTTTCATGGTGGAGACGATGTCAGCAACGGTGGTCATGGGTTCTATTCCTTTCTTCTAGGGTTTTTTCGGCGACCGGAACGGTCGCGGTAGGCCGGCTCATCGATAGGTGATGAGTTCCGGCGCCTTCAACAGTTCCAGGTGCACGTGACTGTTGAAGGAAGCCAGGGACACTTCCTCGCCGCGGAATTTCAGGCGAGTCAGCGAGGTATTGACGATCTGCCAGTTCAGCTCGAAGGCCTTGAGCGGCGGAACGCCGACGATCAGTTGGAGCAGGGCGGTGATGGTACCGCCGGAGGTGAACACGGCGACCCTGTCCTTGCCGCTGGCCTGCGCCAGCAGACGACGAAGACCGTCATGGACCTTATCGAGGAATTCCTGCCAGCTTTCCAGCCCATCTTTCTCATGGTTGCCGGAAACCCAGCGCGCGATGATGGTGGAGAACAGGCGCTGGAACTCGGCCCGATGCTCGGCCGCATGGCGAAGGATGTGCAGGGCTTCCGGCTGCTCCTCGAGCAGGTCCGGCAGGTGCGCGCGGATCACCGCGTCGGCTTCGAATTCGTTGAACGCCGGATCGACTTCCAGCTCCGGCGTGGCCAGCCCGGAGGACTCCAGGCGTTCGAGGGCGGCGCGGGCGGTGTGCTGCTGGCGGCGCAAGCCGCCGCTGAGGACGCGGTCGAAACGGACGCCGAGGTTCAGCAGGTGGTCGCCGAGGATTTCCGCCTGGCGGATGCCGGTCGGCGACAGCACGTCGTAGTCGTCGGCACCGAACGACGCCTGGCCATGTCGAATCAGGTAGATGCTGCCCACGGGCGGACCTCGGCGGGTGAAAGTTCCGCGAGGGTATGAGGATCACCCAGGGCTGTCAACGAAAAAACATACGCTTGTTTGAATGTCATTCGCTGCCTTTATCGGCTGCTCCGGGCGCGCCCTGCAAAGGCTCTCCAGGCAGTGGCATCGCTGGCCGCCCGTCGGTGGCCTGGGTATGCTTGCGCAATCGTGTCGCCCGTAGACGGGTGCGTCAACAGTAGAGAGGGGGTTGTGTGGAGTTCATTGCCGAATATGCGGGCTTTCTGGCCAGGACCGTGACCGTGCTGGCGGCGATCATCGTGGTGCTGGTGGTGATCGTCGCCCTGCGCGGCCGCGGCCGGCGCGGCGCAGGCGGGCACCTCGACGTGCAGAAACTCAACGATTTCTACAAGGACCTGCGCGAGCGGGTCCGCCACAGCGTCCTCGACAAGGCCAGCCTCAAGGCCTTGCGCAAGGAGGAGAGCAAGGCGGCGAAGCAGGCGAAGAAACATCCTGAACAGAAGTCGCGGGTCTACGTGCTCGATTTCGACGGCGACATCAAGGCCTCGGCTACCGAGCAACTGCGCCACGAAGTGACTGCGGTGCTGAGCATGGCGGGCAAGGACGACGAGGTGGTGCTGCGCCTGGAAAGCGGCGGTGGCATGGTCCATGGCTATGGCCTGGCGGCCTCGCAACTGGCGCGCATCCGCCAGGCCGGCGTGCCGCTGACCGTGTGCGTCGACAAGGTGGCGGCCAGCGGCGGCTACATGATGGCCTGCATCGGCGATCGGATCCTTTCCGCGCCCTTCGCCATCCTCGGCTCGATCGGCGTGGTGGCGCAGTTGCCCAACGTCCACCGGCTGTTGAAGAAGCACGATATTGACTTCGAGGTGCTTACCGCCGGCGAATACAAGCGTACGCTGACGGTATTCGGCGAGAACACCGAGAAGGGCCGGGAAAAGTTCCAGGAGGACCTGGAGGTGACCCACGAACTGTTCAAGAACTTCGTGGCCCACTACCGGCCGCAACTGAACATGGACGAGATCGCCACCGGCGAGGTCTGGCTGGGCCAGGCCGCACTGGGCAAGCTGCTGGTGGACGAACTCAAGACCAGCGACGAGTACCTGGCCGAGCAGGCCAGGGAGCGCGATGTCTACCAGGTGCAATTCGTCGAGCGCAAGAGCCTGCAGGAACGCGTCGGCCTGGCCGCCAGCGTGGTTATCGACCGCGTGCTGGTGACCTGGTGGGGGCGGCTCAACCAGCAGAAGTTCTGGCAATAGGCCGGCGCCGACAGGGACGAACACGCTGTCTTCAGGGTTTTCACGAGAGGAGGTCGAAATGGCTGTATTCAAGGCGTTGTGGGTGACGGAAGCGCCCCACGGCGTTTACGAAACGCAGGTGGTCGAGCGCGATACCGGCGACCTGCCGGCGGGCGACGTACTGATCCGCGTGCAGTATTCCTCGCTGAACTACAAGGATGCGCTGTCCGCCAGCGGCAACCGCGGGGTGACCCGCAAGTACCCGCATACCCCCGGCATCGATGCCGCCGGTGTGGTCGCCGAGTCCTCGGTGGCCGAGTTCGCGGCCGGTGACGAGGTGATCGTCACCGGCTACGACCTGGGCATGAACACCGCCGGCGGTTTCGGCCAGTACATCCGCGTGCCCGCGGCCTGGGTGATCAAGCGCCCGCAAGGCCTGAGCCTGCGCGAGGCGATGATCCTCGGCACCGCCGGCCTGACCGCGGCGCTCTGCGTCGAAAAGCTGGAGCGCAGCGGCCTGCGCCCCGACCATGGCTCGGTGCTGGTCACCGGCGCCAGCGGCGGGGTCGGCAGTATCGCCGTGGAACTGCTGGCCAAGCTCGGCTACACCGTGGCGGCCGCCACCGGCAAGCTGGAGCAGGCCGAGTTCCTCAACCGCCTGGGGGCCAAGCAGATCCTCGATCGCGCCACCGTGGCCGATGGCGTCGACAAGCCGTTGCTCAAGGAACAGTGGGCCGGCGCGGTGGACACCGTCGGCGGCGACATCCTCTTCAACGTGGTCAAGTCGTTGCAGTACGGCGGCAGCGTCGCCTGCTGCGGCCTGACCGCCGGCGCCGGCTTCAAGGCCTCGGTGCTGCCGTTCATCCTGCGCGGGGTCAACCTGCTCGGGGTGGACTCGGTGGAGCTGCCGCTGGTGGTCAAGGCATCCATGTGGGACAAGCTGTCGCTGCAATGGAAGCTCGACAACCTCGAAGAGGTGGCGCGCGAGATCGCCCTCGAAGAGCTGCCGGGGGCGATCAACCAGATCCTCGCCGGCAAGCTGGTCGGCCGGGTGCTGGTCAACCTCGGCTGAGGGCGTTGCCGGAGCCCAGCTCCGGCAACAGGTAGCCCGCCCATAGCGATTCGGCGAACTGCGGCCGGAAGAAGCCGAAATGGCCGATGTGGCGGGCGCCGATTTCCTCGGGAGCGATGCGCCAGGCGGTTTTCGGCGCTTCGCGGTAGAAGCCCAGCAGCGACTCGATGCTGCGTCGGGACATCATTTCATCGTCGGTGAACGACAGCGACACGATGGGCGTGCGTACGGCGGAGAAGGCGCGGCGGATAGCCTCGCCATCCGCGAGGGCGTACTGCGGATGCAGGCACCAGCGTCGCCATTGTTCGATCACCCCGCGCGGCAGGTCGCCGACCATGCCCAGGCGGCGCCCGGGAAAATAGCCGAGCAGCGGCGTCAGCAGGGGCGCGACGAGGTACCAGAACAACCAGACCTTGTTGCGCAACCGCGGGCTGTTTTCCTTCCAGTAGCCACTGCCGCTGGCGATGCTGAAGACCCTCTCGATACGCTCGCGCCCTTCGACGAAGGGCAGGATCTGGCCGCCCAGGCTATGGCCGATCCAGTACAGGGGCTTGCTCCCGCTCTCGGCGAGCGCGGCGGCGAGCATGGCGCTGCAGTCATGACGGGCCCAACCCAGCACATCGACCTCGAGACCGCGCAGCGAGCCGTTGCGCGATTGCCCCATGCCCAGGTAGTCGAAGGTGATGGCCAGGTAGCCGCGCTCTGCCAGCCAGGCGGCGAAGGGCGCGTAGAACCGCTGTTCCACGCCCATCGCCGGGACGATCAGGAGATAGCCGCGCGGCTCCCCGGCAGGCCGGTACCAATGGCTGGCCAGTGGATGGCCGTTGCCGTTATCGATGAGGCGTGGTTGCGGAGGGTTCATGCCGGTCTCCGTGGTCTGTTCGCGGCTTCGAGAATAGGGCTGGTCGCCAGGGCGCCTCCAGCCGGCCGAAAGCACGGCCGGGGCGCCCTGGCGGTCAGGCCTGGCTGACGTACATGGTGATCTCGGCGCGGAATACCGGCTTGTCGTCGACATAGGCGACCACCGGCACCACCAGGTTGCCGGTGGCTTGCCAGTCGATCTGGCTGCCGTCGGCCACTGCGCGCACGTCGCCAGTGGCCTTGGCCAGGTACTCGACGGTCATGCCGCGCGGAATCCAGCGATGGCCGGCGGGAATCGAGGCGTCGGTCATGGTCCCGGCGGCCAGTTCGGCGGCATTGCACAGGGCGATGGCATGCACCGTGCCGATATGGTTCAGCACCTCGCGGCGCTTGGGGAAGGTGACTTCGGCATAGCCGGGACGCAGTTCGACGAACTGCGGGGCGATGCTGGCGAAATAGGGTGCGAACTGGCCGATCATGGCGCTGAACTGAGCCGGGCCGACCTGCTGGTACATCTGCATCATCTGACTCATGGAAAACTCCGGGCGTTTCAGGATTGAAGATGTGTGCGCACCGGGGCAGTATACGAAGGTTAGAAATTTATTCTAGAAAAATATTCTAGTCAGCGTTTCGACGATTATCGACAAGGACCGACATGGGCCGTTCTTCCCGCAAAGACGAGATTCTCCAGGCCGCCCTGGCCTGCTTCAGCGAGCATGGCGTAGACGCCACCACCATCGAGATGATCCGCGACCGTTCCGGAGCGAGCATCGGCAGCCTCTACCACCATTTCGGCAACAAGGAACGCATCCATGGCGAACTGTACCTGGCCGGGATCGGCCAGTACGCGGCGTTGCTCGAAGCCGGCTTCGCCAGGGCGCGCAGCGCCGAGGAAATGGTCAGGTTGCTGGTCACCAGCTATATCGACTGGGTCGTGGCGAATCCCGACTGGGCACGCTTCATCCTGCACAGCCGCGGGCGAGTGGAGGCGGGGGAGTTGGGCGAGCGCCTGCGGGCCGACAACCAGGCGCACTTCGCGCGGATCCATGCGGCGCTGGCGGGATATCGGGCCGAGGGCCTGTTCCGCGAGATGCCGGACGACTGCTTTGCTTCGGTGGTGATCGGCCCGGCCCACGACCTTGCCCGCCAGTGGCTGGCCGGGCGAACCCGGGTGGCGTTGGCCGACTGTCGCGAACTGCTGGCGCAGGTGGCCTGGGACAGCGTGCGGGCGGCCTGAGGCGTCCGTGGCCTCGGGAACGAAAAAGCCCCGCGGCTGCGGGGCTTTTCCGTCAGGGCGGGGGTCAGCCGCGGCGGCGGAACAGCGGTAGAGGCTGCTCCACCGAGGTCTGGTAGACCTCGCTGAAGTCGTCCAGGCTGGCCAGGGCGTCTTCCGGGCTGCGGTCGGCACGGATGGCATAGGCGTCGAAGCCGCAGCGGCGCATGAAGAACAACTGGTCGCGCAGCACGTCGCCGATCGCGCGGATCTCGCCCTTGTAGCCGTAGCGCTCGCGCAGCAGGCGCGCGCTGCTGAAGCCGCGGCCATCGGTAAAGGCGGGGAAGTTCACCGCGATCACCTGGAACCTGTCGAGGTCGCCGGCGATGCTTTCCGGCTCCTCGTCCGCGTCCAGCCAGACCCCCAGGCCGCCGTCGCGGCCGCGCAGGGCCGGGCCGTGCTCGAGCCACAGGGCCAGCGGGATGATCACGTCGTCGCTGTTGGGTACGCTTTCCAGGGTCGCGTCCTTGGGCAGCAAGTGCCAGCGGTCGTCGACCACCTGGCGGTCCTTAATGATTCGCTGCATATACGCGCTCCTTGAACGGGTCGATACCGATACGGCGGAAGGTGTCGATGAAGGGTTCTTCCTCGGTCCGGCGTTCCACGTAGACCTGGATGATCTTGTCGATCACGTCGGCCATCTGCTCCTGGGCGAAGGACGGGCCGAGGATCTGCCCGAGGCTGGCGTCGCGCGCCGAGCTGCCGCCGAGGGAGACCTGGTAGAACTCCGCGCCTTTCTTGTCGACCCCGAGGATGCCGATGTGGCCGACATGGTGATGGCCGCAGGCGTTCATGCAACCGGAGATGTTCAGGTCGATGTCGCCGATGTCGAATAGATAGTCGAGATTGTCGAAGCGGCGCTGGATGGCTTCGGCGATCGGGATCGACTTGGCGTTGGCCAGGGAGCAGAAGTCGCCGCCCGGGCAGCAGATGATGTCGGTCAGCAGGCCGACGTTGGGGGTGGCGAAGCCCAGTTCGCGGAGTTCGCCCCAGAGGGCGAAGAGTTCGCCCTGCTCGACGTCGGCGAGGATGATGTTCTGGTTATGGCTGTTGCGTACCTCGCCGAAGCTGTAGCGGTCGGCGAGATCGGCGATGGCGTCCAGTTGCTTGTCGGTGACGTCTCCCGGCGCGGTGCCGGTGGGCTTCAGCGAGAGCGTCACGGCGACGTAGCCGGGCTTCTTGTGGGCGAAGGTGTTGCGTGCGCGCCAGCGGGCGAAGCCGGGGTGCTCCGCGTCGAGCCGGGCGAGGGATTCATCGAGGTCGTCGAGGGCCTTGTAGGCCGGATCGACGAAATGCGCGGCGACGCGCTGGACTTCCGCCTCGGTGAGGGTGCTCGGTCCGTCCTTGAGGTTGGCCCATTCGGCCTCGACGCGTTCGGCGAAGACTTCCGGGGTCAGCGCCTTGACCAGGATCTTGATCCGCGCCTTGTACTTGTTGTCGCGCCGGCCATAGCGGTTGTAGACGCGCAGGATGGCATCCAGGTAGCCGAGCAGGTGCTGCCAGGGCAGGAATTCATTGATGAAGCTGCCGACGATCGGGGTCCGGCCCAGGCCGCCGCCGACCGAGACGCGGAAGCCGAGCTGGCCGGCCTCGTTCTTCACCGCCTCCAGGCCGATGTCGTGCACCTCGATGGCGGCACGGTCGCTCACCGCGCCGTTCACCGCGATCTTGAACTTGCGCGGCAGGTGGGCGAACTCGGGGTGGAAGGTCGACCATTGGCGGATGATCTCGCACCAGGGGCGCGGGTCCACCAGTTCGTCGCGGGCGACGCCGGCGAACTGGTCGGTGGTGGTGTTGCGGATGCAGTTGCCGCTGGTCTGGATCGCGTGCATCTGCACGGTGGCCAGTTCGGCGAGGATTTCCGGCACGTCTTCCAGCTCCGGCCAGTTGAACTGCACGTTCTGCCGGGTGCTGATGTGGGCGTAGCCCTTGTCGTAGTCGCGGGCGATCTGCGCCAGCTTGCGCAGTTGGCGCGAGGAGAGCAGGCCATAGGGAACGGCGATGCGCAGCATCGGGGCATAGCGCTGGATGTAGAGACCGTTCTGCAGGCGCAGCGGGCGGAACTCCTCACCGGTCAATTCACCCGCCAGGTAACGGCGGGTCTGGTCGCGGAACTGCTTGACGCGGTCCTCGACGATCCGTTGGTCGTACTCGTCGTATACGTACATGAATATTCCTGCTGTCAGGCTATGCGGCTTACTGCGTTAACCAGCGCGCACGGCTACGCGCTCCACGCGGAGTGGGCGCACGATACCAGTTCATATTTATGCGTAAAAGTGATGTTTGAGTATATGGTAAGAACCAAAAAGACTAAGTCGCCAGGCAAGCATAACCGCTTCGCAACGGCGCCTTTCTTGAGCGATGGGCGGCGCTGGTCTTAACTGGAGAGTGCCTTTCGATGTCTTCGTCCCGATACCCACAAGAAACAGGGGGAGTCATGAGCGAGCCGAGCAAAACCCAGGAAAACCGCGACAGCGTGGTCGACGCCCGCGCGGCCTTCGTCCTGATCCTGCTGGTGGTGGCTACCGCGGTGTTCTGGGTCAGCCACCAGTGAAAGCCCGCCTCGGCGGCGCAGAGGTCACAGGCCGCTGAGGCTCAGCACCAGTTTCACGATCCCGGCCAGCAACAGCACGAACACCAGGGTGAAGAGCAGGCCCAGCATGATGAAGTGCACGGGCTTGCCGTGGCTGAAGTCGCGGGCGCGGTTTCGCCCGCTCTGTACGCCGAAGGCGGCAGCCATCACGCTATGCAGCATCTGCCAGAAGGTCGGCGGCTTCTGGTTCGGTTCTTCCGTCTCGATACCCATCGGTGGTCCTCCCTTTTCCATACCTGCCCTGAGAGTCTAGACCCTTGGCGGGAGGAGGGTGGCTTCAGGCCTGGCGGGCGGGGATGCGCCGTTCCGCCGTGCCCTGCGTGGCCCTGGCGCGCAGTTGCCCGCAGCCGCCGTCGATGTCCTGGCCGGCCGAGTTGCGCACCTTGGTCAGCACGCCGCGGCTGTGCAGGTAGCGCACCAGCTCGACGATCCGCTCCCCGCTCGGGCGCCGGTAGGCGTCGCCGTCCATGCTGTTGTAGGGGATCAGGTTCATCACCGCGAAGCGGCCCTTGAGCAGGCGCAGGATGCCGTCCATTTCCTCCAGGCTGTCGTTGATCCCTTCGAGCAGGGTCCATTGGTACTGGATCGGATAGTCGACCCGGCGGGCGTAGGCCTCGCCAGCTTCCACCAGTTCTTCCGGGCTCAGCGGCGGCGCCTTGGGCAACAGTTGCCGGCGCAGTTCGGCGCGGGTGCTGTGCAGGGACAGGGCGAGGGCGGGCTTCACCCGTTGCCGGGGCAGGCGCTCGAACACGCGGGGATCGCCGACGGTGGAGAACACCAGGTTCTTGTGGCCGATGCCGCCATCGGTGCCGAGCAGGTCGATGGCTTCGAGGACGTTGTCGAGGTTATGCGCCGGCTCGCCCATGCCCATGAACACCACTTTCTTCACCGCTCGCCGACGCCGCGCCAGGACCACCTGGGCGACCATCTCCAGGCTGCCGACCTGGCGCAGCAGGCCGCTGCGGCCGGTCATGCAGAACACGCAGCCGACCGCGCAGCCGACCTGGGTCGAGACGCACAGCCCACCGCGCGGCAGCAGCACGCTTTCCACCATCTGTCGGTCGGCCAGTTCCACCAGCAGGCGCGACGAGCCGTCGCTCGCCGGATGCTCGCTGTGCAGGCGGGCGATGCCTTCCAGTTCCGCGGCTACCTGGGGCAGACCATGGCGTACGCCCAGCGGCAGGAAGTCCTCGGCCCGCTGGCGGGCGGTGCAGGCATCGAGGGCGCGGCCCTGCAGCCAGGCGCGGACGATCCTCCCGCAATGCAGGGGCTTGGCGCCGAGATCGGCGAGGCGCTGGTGGAGGTCTTGGCTACGCATGGGGCGCGCATCCTACCATTGCCCGTCTTGAGGCGGTATGGCCGGCGCCGACGTGCTATCGTTGCGCTCCGCTCCACCGCAGCAACGGAACCGTTCCATGAAATTCGTCCACCAGCGCGAACACCTCAACGAAGACGACATCGTGGTCATCGAGTGTTCGCAGCAATGCAATATCCGCCTGATGAACGACGCCAATTTCCGCAGTTTCAAGAATGGCGGGCGGCATAGCTACCATGGCGGCGCCTTCGACCGCTTCCCGGCGAAGATCAAGGTGCCCAGCACCGGGTTCTGGAACATCACCATCGATACCGTGACCCGGCGCCCGATCAGCGTGACGCGCAAGCCGAACTTCAAGTGGTCGATCAAGTTCGTGCGCCGTTCCGGTTCGCAGTTCACCTGAGGGCGCGCGTCCCATGAGTGCGAAAATGGACGAGCAGGCGCTTCTGGCGTTGCTCCGCGAGCTGGCCATCGACAGCCAGCAGGTCGAGCATCCGGCCATCGCCTCCATCGAGGAATATTACGCGCAGGGCATCGAACTGCCCGACCAGGGCATCAAGAACCTGTTCCTGCGCAACCGCAAGGGCACTCGCCACTACCTGGTGCTGCTCGACGAGCGCAAGGAGGCCGACCTGCCGGGCATCGCCGAACAGATCGGCGAAAGCCGCCTGTCGTTCGCCTCGGTCGAGCGCCTGCGCGAATACCTCGGCGTCGAACTGGGCTGCGTGACGCCTTTCGCGCTGGTCAACGATCCGCAGCACAGGGTCGAGGTGTTGCTCGACGATGCCATTCGCCAGGACCAGTTGCTCGGTTTCCACCCGTTGGTGAATACCGCCACCGAGTGCATTCGCTACGCAGACCTGTTGGCCTTTCTCGCCCACACGGGGCATGAACCGCGCCTGATCCGGGTGTAGGTCGCAGCTTCGCGCCTGCTGGCGCCGGTTTCACTCGAAGAAGTTGTGCCAGCAGTCGCTCAACGGGCCGACCTCGAAGGTCTTGCACCAGGGTTGGGCTTCCAGCCACAGGCGGGCGCTTTCCCGGTCCGCCTCGTCCAGGCTGCCGACCCGCGCCAGGCACAGGTAGCCGCTGATCTCCGCCTGTTCCGGCGAGCCGCCACCGCCGAACACCCAGCCCTGGGCCTCGACGAAGTCGATCAGATGGTCCAGCGCATCGTCGTAGGAGAGGGCGCTACGGTCGTAGGTCAGTTCGAAGCTGAAACCGAACTCCTGGAACTCGCCCAGGCGCAGTTTCTTGCGCAGGCGGCGCTTGCGCGGCTTTTCCATCTGCTCGGGAGTGAGGAATTTCATCGTCGCCTTCCTGGTCAGTCATCGTAGCCAAGGTTCGGCGCCAGCCAGCGCTCGCTGACGCTGGCTTCCTGGCCCTTGCGCTGGCTGTAGCGTTCCACCTGGTCCTTGTCGATCTTGCCGACCGCGAAGTACTGCGCCTGCGGGTGGGCGAAATACCAACCGCTGACCGCCGCGGCCGGGAACATCGCGTAGTGCTCGGTCAGGCTGACGCCGGACAGGCCCTGCGGATCGAGCAGTTCGAACAGGGTGCCTTTCTCGGTATGGTCGGGGCAGGCCGGGTAGCCCGGTGCCGGGCGGATGCCGACGTATTGCTCCTTGATCAAGGCCTCGTTGTCGAGGTGCTCGTCGCGGGCGTAGCCCCAGTACTCCTTGCGCACCCGCTCGTGCAGCCACTCGGCGCAGGCTTCGGCGAGGCGGTCGGCGAGCGCCTTGACCATGATGCTGTTGTAGTCGTCGCCCTTGGCTTCGTACGCCTTGGCCACTTCCTCGGCGCCGATCCCGGCGGTGGTGATGAAGCCGCCGATGTAGTCGCGCACGCCGCTTTCCTTCGGCGCGACGAAATCGGCCAGCGACAGGTTCGGCTTGCCGTCCGGCTTGATCGTCTGCTGCCGCAGGTGGTGCAGGGTGGCGAGGGTCTCGCCGTCGGCGCCGTAGACCTCCAGGTCGTCGTGCTCGACCTGGTTGGCCGGCCAGAAGCCGAACACCGCGCGGGCCTTGATCAGCTTCTCGTCGATCAGCTTCTTCAGCATCGCCTGGGCGTCGTTGAACAACGAGGTGGCGGCCTCGCCGACCACCTCGTCGGTGAGGATGCGCGGGTACTTGCCGGCCAGGTCCCAGGAAATGAAGAACGGCGTCCAGTCGATGTACTCGGCGAGCACCGCGAGGTCGATCTCGTCGAGCACCCTGACGCCGGTGAAGGAAGGCGTCGGCGCCTGGTAGCCGGCCCAGTCGAACGCTGGCTTGTTGGCGATCGCCTGTTCGTAGCTCAGCCGCTCGGTGCGGGCGCTGCGGTTGGCCGTGCGTTCGCGGACCACCGCGTAGTCGGCGCGGGTGCGGGCCACGTAGTCGGCCTTCAGCTCCTTGGACAGCAGGCTGGTGGCCACGCCTACCGCGCGCGAGGCGTCGGTGACGTAGACCACCGCGTCGTTGCTGTACTGCGGATCGATCTTCACCGCGGTATGCGCCTTCGAGGTGGTGGCGCCGCCGATCATCAGCGGCAACTGGAAATTCTGCCGCTGCATTTCCTTGGCGACGTGGACCATCTCGTCCAGCGACGGCGTGATCAGGCCGGACAGGCCGATGATGTCGCATTTCTCGGCGATGGCGGTCTGCAGGATCTTCTCCGCCGGCACCATCACGCCGAGGTCGACCACGTCATAGCCGTTGCAGCCGAGCACCACGCCGACGATGTTCTTGCCGATGTCGTGCACGTCGCCCTTCACCGTGGCCATCAGGATCTTGCCCTTGGCTTCCGGCTTGTCGCCTTTCTCCGCCTCGATGAAGGGAATCAGGTGGGCCACCGCCTGCTTCATCACTCGCGCGGACTTGACCACCTGCGGGAGGAACATCTTGCCGGCGCCGAACAGGTCGCCGACCACGTTCATCCCGGACATCAGCGGACCTTCGATGACCTCGATGGGGCGCGCGCACTGCTGGCGGCATTCCTCGGTGTCCTCGACGATCCAGGTGGTGATGCCCTTGACCAGCGCATGCTCGAGGCGCTTCTCGACGCTGTAGCTGCGCCATTCCTCGTCCTCGGCCTCCTTGACCGCGCCGCCGCCCTTGTAGTCGTCGGCGATCGCCAGCAGGGCCTCGGTGGCCTCTGGCGTGCGGTTGAGCACCACGTCCTCGACCCGGTCGCGCAGCGCCTTCGGGATCTCGTCGTAGATTTCCAGCTGGCCGGCGTTGACGATGCCCATGGTCAGGCCGTTGCGGATCGCGTAGTAGAGGAACACCGAGTGGATCGCCTCGCGTACCGGGTTGTTGCCGCGGAACGAGAAGGACACGTTGGACACCCCGCCCGAGCTGAGGGCGTAGGGCAGGTGGTCGCGGATGTAGGCGCAGGCGTTGATGAAATCGACCGCGTAGTTGTTGTGTTCCTCGATGCCGGTGGCGATGGCGAAGATGTTCGCGTCGAAGATGATGTCTTCCGGCGGGAAGCCGACTTCGTCGACCAGGATGTCGTAGGAGCGCTTGCAGATTTCTTCCTTGCGCGCCTGGGTGTCGGCCTGGCCGTCCTCGTCGAAGGCCATCACCACCACCGCGGCGCCGTAGCGCTTGCACAGGCGGGCATGGTGCTTGAAGGCCTCGACGCCTTCCTTCATCGAGATCGAGTTGACGATGCCCTTGCCCTGGATGCACTTGAGGCCGGCCTCGATCACCTCCCACTTGGAGGAGTCGATCATGATCGGCACGCGCGAGATGTCGGGCTCGGAGGCGATCAGGTTGAGGAAGGTGACCATGGCCGCCTTCGAGTCCAGCATGCCTTCGTCCATGTTGATGTCGATCACCTGGGCGCCGGCTTCCACCTGCTGCTGGGCGACCTCGAGGGCTTCCGCGTAGTTTTCCTCGCGGATCAGCCGGGCGAACTTGGCCGAGCCGGTGATGTTGGTGCGCTCGCCGACGTTGACGAACAGCGAGCTGCGGTCGATGGTGAACGGCTCCAGGCCGGACAGGCGGCAGGCCCGGGGAATCTCCGGGATGGCCCGCGGCGGGTACTTGGCCACCGCCTTGGCGATCGCCTCGATGTGCGCCGGGGTGGTGCCGCAGCAGCCGCCGACGATATTGAGGAAGCCGGCGGCGGCGAATTCCTCGACCACCACGGCCATTTCCGCCGGCGATTCGTCGTATTCGCCGAAGGCGTTCGGCAGGCCGGCGTTGGGGTGGGCCGAGACATGGGTGTCGGCCTTGGTCGACAGTTCCTCGATGTACGGCCGCAATTCCTTGGCGCCGAGGGCGCAGTTCAGGCCTACCGAGATCGGCCGGGCATGCCGCACCGAGTTCCAGAAGGCCTCGGTGGTCTGGCCCGACAGGGTGCGGCCGGAGGCGTCGGTGATGGTCCCGGAGATCATGATCGGCAGCTCCACGCCGAGTTCCTCGAACACGCCCTGGACGGCGAAGATCGCCGCCTTGGCATTGAGGGTGTCGAAGATGGTCTCGATCAGGATCAGGTCGGCGCCGCCCTCGATCAGGCCGCGGGTCGCCTCGACGTAGTTCTCCACCAGCTCGTCGAAGGTGACGTTGCGGTAGCCGGGGTTGTTCACGTCCGGGGAAATCGAGCAGGTGCGGCTGGTCGGGCCGAGCACGCCGGCGACGAAGCGCGGCTTGTCCGGGGTCTCGGCGGTCTTCGCGTCCGCCACCTGGCGGGCCAGGCGCGCCCCTTCGACGTTGAGTTCGTAGGCCAGCGACTGCATGCCGTAGTCGGCCTGGGACACCTGGGTGGCGTTGAAGGTATTGGTCTCGAGGATGTCGGCGCCGGCGTCGAGGTAGGCCTTCTCGATGGCCTGGATCACGTCCGGGCGGCTGAGCAGCAAGAGGTCGTTGTTGCCTTTCACGTCGCTCGGCCAGTCGGCGAAGCGCTCGCCGCGGTAGTCGGCTTCTTCCAGCTTGTAGCTCTGGATCATGGTGCCCATGCCGCCATCGAGGATCAGGATACGTTCCCTGAGGGCGTGCTGGAGGGCTTGCAGGCGGGCGCTGCGATCGGTGAGCGGGCTGGACATGGATGGACCTGGCGTCAGTGGGCGGAAAGGTGAAAAGCATAACAAAGGCAGGGGCTTTCCGACCGGGGGTGGCTGGACCATGAATTTCATTCAAGTTGAAAGATGTTCATCCGCGGGCCGGAAAAGCCCCTGGCGCCGTTTTGTCGCAGCATACGGGCGGAATGCGGAGGTCGGAGTGCGCAGGCGGGCGGCGAAGGGGCGGGCGAGTGGGGTCGGGATGCTCGTGGGGAATCGTGCTGCGAATGAGTCTGGCTCATTCGCAGCACGGCCTGAATCAACTGGCCCTGGGCAGGCTGCAACTGGCCAGGGAGTAGACGTAGTAGTTGAGGCGGTCGCGGTCGGTGCGATTCCATACCTGGCCGACCGACTTCAGGCCCTGGCTCTGGCCGACCGCGCCGGCGATGCTGCCGCACCAGCACATCGGGTACTTCTGCCGATACAGCGGACCGCTGATGACCACCGCGACGTGCCCGTAGGTGCGGCCCTTCAGGCCGGCGATCACCAGGAAGCCCTGGGCCGCCTTCTGCGCGGCCTCGGCGCCGGAGGCGAGCTTGGTCCAGCTCTGCTCCAGGCCGTCGACCATGGCGTTGGCGTTGCCGCGGGGCATCGGTACGCCCAGCTCGGCGGCCACCGACTGGACGAAGCCGGAACAGTTGTCCTTGTTCGGGGTGCCGGCCAGGTAGCTCTTGTCCCAGCTGTTCTTGCAGGCGTTGACGATGCATTGATCGAGACTGTCCATGTATCACCTATGCGTGTCGATAAGGGGCGCTCCGGCCCGGATCATTTCTTTGCGGTCTGGCAGAACGGCGTGAGCGAACGCTTCACGATCTTCGCGCAGCTGTCGACGGATTCGCCCGAGCATTTCTCTCCCAGGCGCAGCCCGTCCTTGTCCACCGCCCAGCGCTGGCCGGAGATGTCCTCGCGGTGCACCACCTTGCAGGTGGCGCTGTCGTAGGACACCAGCTCGGCGCTGGAGCCGCTGAATTCATGCATCAGCACGCGCCGACCGTCCTGGCTCAGGAACACGCCGCCGCGCGACCAGATGCCGCCGTCCTCTATGCGGCAATCGTTGCCGCTGTCGCGGTCGGCCAGGTAGACCGGCGGTTCGGGAAAGGCATCGGGGTTGTCGTCGTTGGGATCCTCGTTGCTGAACATCACGCGGACGTGCTCGTCCTCGCCGCCGAACATGTTCGGCGAGCCGAACTGGGGCACGATTTCCAGCTGGGTGAAAGTACAGTCCGCCGCCTGGGCCGAAAGGCTCAGGAAGAGAGCGGCGAAGCTGCCGGCGAGCAGTTTCATGGGGCGGGTTCTCCGTTGGGCCGCCAGGGCGGCGAAAGGATGGACCAGGCCGCGCCGGGCGCGAACGGAAGCGCCGCCTGGCGACAGCAGGCGGAAAGCGGCGAAGAGGGGACGTGGGGCGCACGCGAACGGGCGCGGATGGGGCGCGGCGAGTCGAAACATATCCCTGTTTCCTCGAAGTCATCGTCCTTGATCGCCAGGGCGGGCCTGGGAGCCCGGCTAGCATACGTGGCGGCCGAAGCCGGTGGAATGCTGGCGAAATGGCGGCTCAGGCCCGGGGCGAGTTCGCCCGCCGTTGTGAAAGTGCGGCGCAGAGAGGCGGGTTTGCTAGAATCGCCCGTCGCCGAGTGAGGAGTGGTTCATGTTGCCAAGACCGTTGGTTGGGTTGGCCTTCGTTTTGTCGTCTTTTATCCAGTCTGTTTCTGCTGCTGAAATTTCCTATAGCCGTGACGTCCAGCCGATCTTTACCGCCAAGTGCGTCGCCTGCCACGCCTGCTACGATTCGCCCTGCCAGCTCAACCTGAGCAGCGCCGAGGGCGCGCAGCGCGGCGCCAACCAACTGCCGGTCTACGACGGCACGCGGACCAAGGCGCAGGAAACCACCCGCCTGTACCTCGATGCGCACGGTGCCGACGCCTGGCGGCGCAAGGACTTCTGGTCGGTGCTCGAACCGCAGGACGGCCAGGCCGCACTGATGGCGCGGATGCTCGAGCTTGGCCACAGCCAGCCGTTGCAGCCGAATGCGAAGATCCCCGAAGGCCTGGACATTTCGATCAACCGCGCCAACCAGTGCCCGACGCCGGCCAGCATCGATGCGTTCATCCGCAAGAACCCAGGTTCCGGCATGCCTTTCGCGGTGGCCGGGCTGAGCGACGACGAATACGCCACTTTGCAGAAGTGGCTGGCCGCGGGCGCCCCGGTCGACCAGCAGCCGTTGCGGCCGACCGCCGCCGAGGCGCGCCAGGTGGCCAGCTGGGAGCGTTTCCTCAACCAGTCTGGGGCCAAGCAGAGCCTGGTCTCGCGCTGGCTCTACGAGCACCTGTTCCTGGCGCACCTGTATTTCCCGGAACAGGGCGCGCCCGGCCACTTCTTCCAGCTGGTGCGTTCACGCACGCCCAGCGGCCAGCCGATCGACCCGATCCCGACCCGGCGTCCCAACGACGATCCGGGCAACAGCTTCTATTACCGCCTCTGGCCGATCCAGGGCGTGATCGTCCACAAGACGCACATCACCTATCCGCTGACGGCGAAGAAGCTGGAACGCGTCCAGGAGCTGTTCTTCGGCACCCAGTGGAACACCGACAAGGTTCCCGGCTACGGCGTGCAGAGCCGCGCCAACCCGTTCGTCACCTTCGCCGCGATCCCGCCACGGGCGCGCTACCAGTTCATGCTGGACAACGCCGAGTACTTCACCCGTACCTTCATCCGCGGGCCGGTGTGCCGTGGACAGATCGCCACCGACGTGATCCGCGACAACTTCTGGGTGGTATTCCAGGACCCCGAGCAGGACCTGTTCGTCACCGACGCCAACTTCCGCGCGCAGAGCGAGCCGCTGCTGGCCTTGCCGGGGCAGATCGACGAGCTGAAGAACCTGCTCGGCCTGTGGAGCGCCTACCGGGACAAGCGCAACGAGTACGAAGACCTGCGCCAGGACGTCTACGCCGACGCGCCACCGCCGACCTGGAACACGATCTGGCACGGCAACGACAACGCCCTGCTGAGCATCTTCCGCCAGTTCGACAGCGCCTCGGTGCGCAAGGGCCTGCTTGGCGAGGTACCGCAGACCCTGTGGCTGATGGACTACCCGCTGTTCGAGCGAACCTACTACGGGTTGGTGGTGAACTTCGATGTCTTCGGCAACGTCTCGCACCAGGCGCAGACGCGTCTGTACTTCGACCTGATCCGCAACGGCGCCGAGCAGAACTTCCTCCGCCTGATGCCGGTCGACGCGCGCCAGCCGTTGCTTGACGACTGGTACCAGAACAGCGGCAAGCTGAAGATGTGGATGGACTACCAGGCCTTCGACGATGACACGCCGAGCGCGCTGGGATTGCCGGAGAAGCAGCCGAAGAAGGCCTTCGCCGAAGAACTGCTGCGTCGCTACGGCGACCTCAATGCGCGCCCCGACCCGATCAACCGCTGCCTGGACGGCAACTGCTATCGACCGGGCATCGACCGCGAACTGCAGGACGCCGAGCAGGCCTTCAGTCGCCTGGTCAGCCGGCCGGCGGCCGGCCTCAAGGTCATAGAGCGCTTCCCCGAGGCGACCATGCTGCGGATACGTACGTCCAGCGGCAAGCGCGAGATCTATACCGTGCTGCGCAACCGCGCGCACAGCAATGTCGCCTTCATGCTCGGCGAGTCGCTGCGCTACCAGCCGGGCCTGGACACCCTGACGATCTACCCCGGCGTGCTGTCCAGCTATCCGAACTTCATGTTCGATCTGCCGGCGACGGATGCCGAGGCCTTCGTCGGCGCCCTGGAGGCGGCGAAGAGTAGCGAGGACTTCGACAAGGTGGTCGAACGCTGGGGCGTGCGCCGCAGCAATCCGCAGTTCTGGAGCTACTTCCACGATCTGGAGGCGTACATCCGCGAAACCGAACCGGTCGAGGCGGGCGCGCTGGACATGAATCGCTACGAGAACCTCTGAGTGTCGCGACCCGCTCCGCAAGGGGTGGGTCGGTTATCGCGAATTATTCCTACTAATTTACTAGGGCTTTATCCGCAAGTACCGATTGGCGTAAACTGTCGGCATATTTGCGAGGAGTTGCCATGAGCGCCATCACCATTACCGAAGCTGCCCAAGCGTATCTGGCCGAGTTGCTGGAGAAGCAGAGCACCCCGGGTATCGGCATTCGTATCTTCATCACCCAGCCGGGTACCCAGTACGCGGAAACCTGCATCGCCTACTGCAAGCCGGGCGAGGAAAAGGTCGAGGACACCGCCATCGCCCTGAAGGACTTCACTGCCTGGATCGATGCGGTCAGCGAGCCCTTCCTCGAAGACGCGGTGGTGGACTACGCCACCGACCGCATGGGCGGCCAGCTGACCATCAAGGCGCCGAACGCCAAGGTGCCGATGGTCAACGAGGACAGCCCGATCACCGAACGCATCAACTACTACCTGCAGACCGAGATCAATCCCGGCCTGGCCAGCCACGGCGGACAGGTGAGCCTGGTCGACGTGGTCGAGGACAACATCGCCGTGTTGCGTTTCGGCGGTGGTTGCCAGGGCTGCGGGATGGTCGACATGACCCTCAAGGATGGCGTCGAGAAGACCCTGATCGAGCGTATTCCCGAACTGAAGGGCGTGCGCGACGTGACCGACCACAGCAACAAGGAGAACGCCTACTACTGAGGCGTTTCCGTAAGGCAGAAGAGGCGACCGCAAGGTCGCCTTTTTCGTTGCCGGCGTTTCAGCGCGACAGCGTCCGCGTTCGCCGTACCGGCCAGAGCAGTGTCAGCGCCACCAGCAGCGCCGGCCAGACCAGCAGGTTCACCGCGTTCCAGCCAAGGCTGGTGATCAGGGCGCCGGAGCCGAACGACATCAGCGCCGCCACCAGGCTGTTGCCTTGCTCCATCAATCCTTGTGCGGCGCCGCGCTCGCTTTCGGCGTGGCCCTCGCCGAGCAGGGTGGTGCCGGCGATGAGCATCAGGTTCCAGCCGCTGCCCAGGGCCAGCGAACTGAGCAGAAAATGCATGACCGACTGTCCACCCAGGGCGATGCCGGCACTTGCGGCGAGCAGGAACGCGCCGAGCAGGGCGACGCGACGGTTGCCGATGCGGTCGACCAGCGCTCCGGCGAAGAACGCCGGAAGGAACATTCCCAGCACGTGCCACTGGATGACCCGACTCGACTGTTCCAGCGGCAGGCCGCAGAAGCTCATGGCCAGCGGCGTGGCGTTCATGATCAGGATCATCAACCCGTGTCCCGTCGCGGTGCAGGCGATGGCCGCGCGGACCACCGGCCGCCGCAACAGGCCGCCTATGTCGCGCCAGGCGAGTCGTGCCGGGCGCGGCGCTTGGCCTTCGCGGAGCAGGGCCATCAGCAGCAGGCCGGCGAGGGCCAGCGCGGCGATCAGCAGATAGGCGCCGACGAAGGGCTGGGCCAGCGCGTTGCGCGACCACAGCGCCAGGCTCGGCGCCAGCAGCGCGGCGAGTACCCCGCCGGCGAGCACGTAGGCGCTGGCGCGGCCTTTCCGCCCGGCATCCACCGCCTCCAGCGCGGCGAACCGGTAGTACATGGCCGAGGCCTGGTAGACCCCGATGCCCAGCGCGCCGAGACAGAACCAGAGGAAATCGCCAGTCCAGACACCGGCGGCGCAGACCACACCGCCGAGCACGCCGCCGCCGGCGCCGAGCATCAGCCCGGGACGTCGGCCGTGGCGCTGCATGAAGTGCGACAACGGCTGCACCGCCAGCAGGTTGCCCAGCACCAGCAGGGCCAGGGGCAGGGTGGCCAGGCTGTTCAACGGCGCCAGCTGGACGCCGACCAGCGAGGTCAGGGTTATGCCGATCAGCGAACAGGACCAGTACAGGGCCTGGCCGCAGAACAGCAGGAGCAGGGTCGGGTTGCGTAGCAGCATGGCGTCACTCCGGACAACCGCCGGGCCTGACGACGCGCCGGCTGGAGGCGGGCTGACGGACCAGCGCATCCCGCGGACGCCTTGGCCGGGCCAGCAGTTCGCCGCCGCAGTTCGGGCATTGGCCGCCCAGGCGGGTCGTCGCGCAATCGCGGCAGAAGGTGCACTCGAAGGTGCAGATCAGCGCGTCGCCGCTGTCGCCGGGCAGGTCGCGGTCGCAGCACTCGCAGTTGGGGCGCAGTTCCAGCATGGGAAGGTCCTCGGTGGGAGCGTCAGGCCAGCATGCCGAAGCGTTCGGCGTATTCCTGGGGGCTGACCGAAAGATGCTTGTGGAACGTCCGCCGGAGGTTTTCCGGATGGCCGAAGCCGCACAGCCGGGACACCGTGGCGATCGATGCCTGGGCGTCCTGCAGCAGGGCGCGCGCGGCCTCCAGGCGAACCCGCTCGACGTAGCGACCGGGCGCCACGCCCAGTTCCTGGAGAAATACCCGGGACAGCGTACGCGGGCTCATGCAGGCCCGGTCGGCGAGGGCTTCCAGGGACAGGTCGCCGGCGAGGTTGGCGGGAATCCACTCCAGCAGCGCGGCCAGGCGCGGGGTGCGGCTCGGTTCCGGGGTCAGCCAGGCGCTGAACTGGGCCTGGCCGCCAGGACGCTTGAGGAACATCACCAGGCGTCGCGCGACGCTGAGCGCCAGGCTGCGGCCGAGGTCGGCCTCGACCAGCGCCAGGGCCAGGTCGATTCCCGCCGTGACGCCGGCCGAGGTGAAGATGTGGGCGTCGCCGTCGCGGCACTGCGGGTCGTAGGTGTGCAGGCGGTCGCCTTGCACATGGACGCCGGGAAACCCCTGGCGCAGCGTCGCCACGTCGGCCCAGTGGGTGGTCGCTGGGTGCCCGTCGAGAACCCCGGCGGCGGCCAGGATCAGCGCTCCCGAACACACCGAGCCGAGCCGCCGTATGCGCGGTTCGGCGGCTTTCAGCCAGGCGAGCAGGTCGGCGTTGCGGGTCTGCGCCTCGACACCGAGGCCGCCGGGCACCAACAGGGTGTCCAGGCTTTCCGGCGGACAGTCGCGCCAGGCGAGGTCGGCGCAGATGCGGATGCCCGCGGAACTGGGCACCGCTTCGCTACGCTCGCCGAGCACCTGTATCCGGTAGAAAGGCGGCAGACCCTGGCGCTGGCGTTCGACGTTGGCCGAGGCGAATACCTGCAGCGGTCCGGTCACGTCCAGGCTCATCACGTCGGGATAGATCAGGCAGGCAATCAGGCGTGGTTCGGGCATGGCATGACCTCATGGCGATGGCGGCAGTCTGGCGTCCTTCGGACCTGGCCGCAATGCCAGTTGGCCCACGGATCTTGCCATTCGCTCGCCGGGGCGTCCCGCTGCGCCGATGGCTGGTATCGCCTCGGCACGCCGCATGCCCTATTGTCTGGTAACGGGTGATGGCTTTTTGACTCATCGCTGTAGAGGCGCCAGGGTATTGTCGTCCAGGCCTGTTCCAGCGTTCGGTCCGAGGTAGGGGAGTCAGCATGCTTGCACGCGACGGCCTGGTACAGGCTGGTCTGCCGGATAATCCGTATGCGCGCCAGTTGCGCAACGGTTTTCGTTGGTTGCGGTTCGAAAAGGAGCTGGAAAACGAGTTTCGCGAGTTTCTCAGTTGGAACTCGCTGATGCAGCGGCGTGCTGCCATCGGGGTGGCGTTCCTGATCTGGGCGCTGTTCATCGTGGCCGACTGGATGATGGTGGACATCCGCCTGCACCCCAGCCTGTTCGAGCAACTGCTGGGCGTGCGCCTGGGAATGATCGGCCTGCTGCTGGTGGTCTGGCCGGCGGCCTTCCTGCCCAGCCTGCGCAAGGTCGGCGATGCCATCGCCCCCTACTGCCTGCTGCTGATCAACCTGGCGGTGCTGGCCTGCGACGTGCTGTTCGAGTGGCATGGGGTGCCGCGCTTCACCCAACTGGGCGCGACCCTGGGCATCCTCGCGGTGTTCTTCCCACTCGGCCTGGCGTTCTGGGCCTGCGTGCGCCTGGCGTTGCTGTGCCTGGCCCTGAACCTGGCGGTATTCCTGCTGTTCGGCGGCGAAGAGAACCTGCGCACCAACCTGCTGAATACGCTCTACAACGGCCTGGTGGTGCTGATCTGTTCGTTCGCCCTGTACCTGCAGGACTACGCCCAGCGCGAGCAGTTCCTCGGCCGGCGGCTGCTGGGCATGATGGCCGAACAGGACAGCCTCACCGGCCTGGTCAACCGGCGCTACCACGAGCTGCTCGCCCAGCGGGCCCTGGAGCAGGGCGCCCGCGAGGAAAAGGGGGTGGCGCTGATCCTGGTGGATGTCGACGACTTCAAGGCCTACAACGACCACTACGGGCATCCGGCCGGCGATGCCGCCCTGCGCCAGCTTGGCGTCGTGCTCCGGCAGGGCGCGCGGCGGCCGCTGGATATCGCCGCGCGCCTGGGCGGGGAGGAGTTCGCCGTGTTGCTCTACGACAGCGAGGAGGGCAACACCCTGGCCATCGCCGAGCGCCTGCGGCAGGCGGTGGAGGCGCTGGGCATCGAGCACCTGGGCTCCAGCGCCGGCCCCTGCCTGACCATCAGCCTGGGGGTGGCCTATTCGACCTCAGGCATGGGCCTGGACGCGCTCTATCGCGAGGCCGATCGCGCGCTCTACGAGGCCAAGGATGCAGGGCGCAACGCGGTGCGCGTGGCGTTCCGGCAGCACGACCGCCTCGAATAGAGGAAACGAAAAAAGGCGCCCGTGGGCGCCTTTCGTCGTATGGAGCGGCTCAGCCTTGGCTGGGCATACTCCAGTCCTGCAGGTTGTAGCCGTTGTGGCTGAGTTCTTCGCGTGCCTGTTGCAGCAGGCCGGCAAGCTGCTCCGGATCGGAGTAGGCGGAGCTCGGAATGCGCGCACGGCCCAGCAGGCGGGTGCCGGTGCGATCGACTACGGACAGGCTCAGGCCGCCGTCACTGCCTAGCTCGGACCAGGCAACGCACTGGTATGGCTGGAAGGCGCGCCCGGTGATCAGCAAAGCCTCGTTGAAACGGAGCGTAGCGTTCATGGGAGTCGGTCTCTCTCGTTCATGTCTGTGTGGAACATGGGTGGCGCTTCCCGGCTCCACCGTGTTCGGTCACGCTAACTGATGCTTTCGAAAGCGAAAAAGTCACGGCGTGGCGCGTTTGCGCAACAGGTTGTCGCTTTTTCGAAGGGTTTAGGCGTGCCGAAGCGGTTAGGCGCGGTGTTTTGTCGCAGATTTCCAAGAGGGCGGCCAGGCCGCCTTGCGCTCGCCGCCCGCGCCTGCACAGCCTAGAATGGCGGCCCACCTGTGGCAGCGGACCGCTTCGCATGGATATCGACCTCGCCCGTACCTTCCTGGAGATCGCCCGCAGCGGTAGTTTCGTCGCTGCCGCGGAACGCCTGCACTTGACCCAGACGGCCGTCACCGCGCGCATCCAGAACCTCGAAGGGCAACTCGGCTGCCGGCTGTTCGTGCGCAACCGCGCGGGCGCGCGCCTGACCGCCGACGGCGAACACTTCCTCGGCTACGCCAGCCAACTGGTGCAGACCTGGGATGCGGCGCGACGCGACCTGCCGCTGCCGGACGGCTTCCGCAACCTGCTCAACCTCGGTGGCGAGCTCAGTCTGTGCAATCCGTTGCTGCTGAACTGGATGCGGCGCCTGCGCGAGGCGATTCCCGGCCACGCCGTGCGGGTCGAGATCGGCCAGGGCGCCGACCTGCTCAAGCAACTGGAGCAGGGCGCGCTGGACGCCGCGCTGGTCTACCAGCCGGAATACTGGCCAGGGCTGCAGGTCGAGCAGTTGCTGGAGGAGAAGCTGGTGATGGTGCGTTCCGTGCTATCCGCGGAGCCTTATCTGTATGTCGACTGGGGCCCGGATTTCCGCAGCCAGCACGATGCCGCGCTGCCGGACCGGGCCAAGGCCGCGCTGGCCTGCAACCTCGGGCCGCTGGCCCTGCAGTACATCATGCAGAACGGCGGTAGCGGCTATTTTCGTACCCGGGTGGTGAGCAGCTACCTGGATCGCGGCACCCTGCAACGGGTCGAGCAGGCGCCGGAGTTCGCCTACCCGACCTACCTGGTGTACTCCCGCGAGCGCCTGTCGCCGACCCTGCGCCATGCGTTCCAGTTGTTGCGCGAAATGGTCCGCGAGGACAGCGACTGGTCGCAGCGCTGGGACTACGTGATCTGATCGGCCTGGCCCAGGTGCTGCAGCCAGTTGCGGTAGAGCGCGGCGATCAGGTCGGTCTGGCTGACGATGCCGACCAGGTAGCCGGCTTCGTTGAGCACCGGCAGGCAGTGCAGGCCTTCGTCGGATAGCAGCGAGACCAGCTCGACGGCGTGGGTGTCGGCCTGTACGCAGACCACCGGGGTGGTCATGATCGTCTTCAGCTTGGTCCCGCGCAGGAAGCGCAGGCGCTTGAACGGGCTGCCGTCGGGGCGGAAGTGCTTGAGCAGGTCGCTCTGGGTGACGATGCCGGCCAGCCGCCGATGCTCGTCGAGCACCGGCAGGGCCTTCAGGCGGTGTTCCTGCAACTGCTTCCAGGCGTCGTCGATGAAGGTCTCGGTGCTGGCGGTCTGCACGTCGCGGGACATGATTCGTGCCGCGGTCAGCTCGCCCATGCGCCGGCGCAAGGCGTAGCGCTCGGTATGGTGGATCAGTCGCTCGAGGTCGTCGCGGGTGATGTCGACGTATTCGCCGAAGTCTTGCAGCGCCTGGTCCAGGTCCCGGGCGGAGAAGTCCGTCCGCGCGCTCGGCGCCAGGTCGCGGGTGCCATGGAGATTGGCCCGCGGCGGCTGGTAGGGGCGCGGGTAGGGAGAGCGCATCAGGTTGTTGTAGAGCAGCGCGCAGCCGATCAGCACCAGGGTGGAGAGCAGGATCGGCCAGACCACGTCGATGCCGAGTTCGCTCAGGGATGGGTTGAGGGCCACGCTCAGGGCCAGCGCGCAGCTCGGCGGATGCAGGCAGCGCAGGGCGAACATCAGCAGCATGCCGAGGGCCATGCCGACCAGGGCCGGGGCCAGTTCGTGCCCGAACCAGTAGGCGCTGAGGCCGCCGGCCAGGGCGGCGACCAGGTTGCCGCCGAGCATCGACCAGGGTTGCGCCAGGGGGCTGGAGGCGAGGGCGAACAGTAGTACGGCGGATGCGCCCAGCGGCGCTGCCAGGCGCAGCGCCAGTTCGCTGCCGAACAACGCCTGGCAGGCGAATACCGCGGCGAGCGCGCCGATGCAGGCACCGAGTCCGGCGCGCAGGCAGTCGCGCGGTCGAGCGTTCAGGGTCAGGGGGCGGAAGCCTTTCAGCCAGGTGCGTACGGCGGTGCTGGGGGAGTCGTTCATGGAACTCTTCGAAGCGAAAGAAAGGGGCCGTTGCCGGCCCCGCAAGGCACTTTCGTGCTGGAGGCATCCATCCCTGGATGATGGAGTCGGTTCAGGCGAGGAACGGCGGGCCGGCGGCCTCGCGGGATTCCTCGAGGGGGCGGACCACCTGCCGGCAGATCTTGCCGGTATCCCGGGCGACCCGGCGGGCGGCCTCGGGATCGTCGGCGAACGGCAGCAGGGCGGTCTGCTCGCGTTCCTCGCGGGTACTGCCGGTGAGGCTGAGCGCGAGGCCAAGCACCAGGGTGGAGAGGCACAGCAGGGACAACAGCATGTTCAGGCCCCCTGGCCGGCCGCCAGGACCGGCTGCCGCTGCTCCTGCGCGCTGCGCAGGGTCCGCCAGGTGTTGTAGGCCATCAGCAGCATGCCGCTGGCGAAGGTGGCGCCGCCGAGCAGGCGCACCACGTAGCCCGGATGGCTGGCCACCAGCGCCTCGACGAACGAGTAGGTGAGCGTGCCGTCCTCGTTGATCGCCCGCCACATCAGGCCCTGGGTGATGCCATTGACCCACATCGAGGCGATGTACAGCACGGTGCCGATGGTGGCCAGCCAGAAGTGCGCGTTGATCAGGCCGACGCTGTGCATCCGCTCGCGGCCCCAGAGTTTCGGGATCATGTGGTAGAGCGTGCCGATGGAGATCATCGCCACCCAGCCGAGGGCGCCGGCGTGCACGTGGCCGATGGTCCAGTCGGTGTAGTGGGACAGCGAGTTGACCGTCTTGATCGCCATCATCGGGCCTTCGAAGGTGGACATGCCGTAGAACGCCAGGGACACCACCAGGAAGCGCAGGATCGGGTCGTCGCGCAACTTATGCCAGGCCCCGGAGAGGGTCATCATGCCGTTGATCATGCCGCCCCAGCTTGGTGCCAGGAGGATCAGCGACATCACCATGCCCAGCGACTGCGCCCAGTCCGGCAGCGCGGTGTAGTGCAGGTGGTGCGGACCGGCCCAGATGTAGATCGAGATGATCGCCCAGAAATGCACGATGGACAGGCGATAGGAGTAGATCGGTCGCCCGGCCTGCTTGGGCACGAAGTAGTACATCATGCCGAGGAAGCCGACCGAGAGGATGAAGCCGACCACACTGTGCCCGTACCACCACTGGATCATCGCGTCGGTGGCGCCGGAATAGGCCGAGTAGGACTTGCCCAGGCTCACCGGCAGCAATGCGTGGTTCACGATATGGACCATCGCGGTGACGATGATGAAGGCGCCGTAGAACCAGTTGCCGACGTAGATGTGCTTCACCTTGCGGCGGGCGATGGTGCCGAAGAACAGGTAGGCATAGACCACCCAGACGATGGCCATCCACAGCGTCAGTGGCCATTCCATCTCGGCGTATTCCTTGGAGGTGGTGTAGCCCAGCGGGTAGCTGACGATCATCCCCACGATCGCCGCCTGCCAGCCCCAGAACACGAAGCGCGCCAGGACGTCGGAAATCAGCCGCACGCCGCTGGTGCGCTGCACCACGTAGAAGGAGGTGGCGAACAACGCGCTGCCGCCGAAGGCGAAGATCACCAGGCTGGTGTGGATCGGGCGGATGCGGCCGAAGCTGGTCCAGGGCAGGTCGAGGTTGAGCGCCGGCCAGACCAACTGGGCGGCGATGAACACCCCCAGGCCCATGCCGAGGATGCCCCAGACCAGGGTCATCAGGGTGAACTGGCGGACGACGTCGTAGTTGTAGCCGTCCGGATCTTTTCTGCTATCCGTATCGTTCATGGTCGCTGGCACGCCGGGCCCCGGGGTCCGGCCGGCTGGCGAGCAGGCGCGACCCTCGGGTCCTCGTTGGGTTATCGGTATTTTTCTGGGTATCCCGTTGCCGGGTCGATGGAGTGCGGAGGTCGGATCTTCGTCTGGAAGGCTCGGAACAGACGGCTCATGGCACTGGTGGACATTCTAGGAGGGGAGCTTTATTCGTCTCCAACGAATAATGTTGCTATTACAGTGCAAAATTATTGAATTGAAACGGAGGGGGACTTCCGGGGCAGGGCGCACAACCGCTTCGTGGGATGTGCGCCAGGGCGGCTATCCGCCCTCCGCGATGGTGCTGCCGGCGATGGCAGGCTCAGCCAGTCTTTTTCTTCTTCGGCAGCAGGCGCTTGACCAGCAGCACCCCCGCCAGCACCACGGCGCCGGCGACGATGCCGAACAGGAAGTTCAGCAGGGTTGGGGTGATCGCCGCCAGCAACGGGCCCAGCGTGGCGATGCCGGCGACGCTCTGCGCGGCCTGTTCGATGGCGTGGTGCACCACCGGGATACCGTGGGTGAGGATGCCGCCGCCGACCATGAACATCGCCGCCATGCCGACCACCGACAGGCCTTTCATCAGGTACGGCGCGGTGCGCAGGATGGCGCCGCCGAGCCCTTGGGCGAAGCCGCTGTCGCGCTTGGACAGATAGAGGCCGGCGTCGTCCAGCTTGACGATGCCGGCGACCAGGCCGTAGACGCCGATGGTCATCACCAGGGCGATGCCGACCAGCACCAGCACCTGGGTGGTGAAGCTGGATTCGGCGACGGTACCGAGGGTGATGGCGATGATTTCCGCGGAGAGGATGAAGTCGGTACGGATCGCGCCGCCGATCTTCTGCTTTTCCAGGGCAGCCACGTCGACATTGGCCGCCAGCGCTGCCTCGTCGGCGTGCTCGTCGTCATGGGGCAGGTACTTGTGGGCGATCTTCTCGAAGCCCTCGAAGCACAGGTAGGCGCCGCCGAGCATCAGCAGCGGGATCACCGCCCAGGGCGCGAAGGCGCTGATCAGCAGGGCGGCGGGAACGAGGATCGCCTTGTTCCGCAGCGAGCCCTTGGCCACCGCCCAGACCACCGGCAGTTCGCGGTCGGCGTTGACCCCGGTGACCTGCTGGGCGTTCAGCGCCAGGTCGTCGCCGAGAACGCCGGCGGTCTTCTTCGCGGCGACCTTGGTCATCAGCGAGACGTCGTCGAGCACCGCGGCGATATCGTCGAGGAGGGTGAGGAGGCTGGCTCCGGCCATGTTTGGGTTTCCTTACTGGTAGGGGGCGCGAGACGCCTATTTGACAATGGAACGGTGTCAGCGAACAGAGAACCTTCGATTCCTGGGATAGGCGATCCCCTGAGATGGTTCCGAAGCCGCCCCGTGGGCGGCTAGAATACGCGGCTGTCCGCCTCTGCTGAAACAGGTCGTTACGGAATGAGCTTTTCCCTGCTCCGCCTGGTGGGATTCATCCTCGGGCTTTTCCTGGTCACCCTGGCGGCCAGCATGCTGATCCCGATGCTGACGCTGGCGCTCTTCCAGCGCTACGACGATTTCGACGCCTTCCTCTGGTCGAGCCTGCTCACCGCGGCTGCCGGCCTCGCGCTGGTCTTGCCGGGACGGCCGGCTCACGTGCATTTTCGTGCCCGGCACATGTATTTCCTGACCACCGCCAGTTGGGTGGTGGTCTGCGCCTTCGCCGCGCTGCCGATGGTGATGGCTCGGCACATCAGCTACACCGATGCGTTCTTCGAGACCATGTCGGGCATCACCACCACTGGCTCCACCGTGTTCAGCGGGCTGGACCAGATGTCGCCGGGCATCCTCATCTGGCGCTCGTTGTTGCACTGGCTCGGCGGCATCGGTTTCATCGGCATGGCGGTGGCGATCCTGCCGCTGCTGCGTGTCGGCGGCATGCGCCTGTTCCAGACCGAATCCTCCGACTGGGGCGAGAAGGTGATGCCACGCTCGCACATGGCGGCCAAGTACATCCTCGGCGTCTACGTTGCGCTTACGCTGCTGGGCGTGCTGTGCTTCTGGTGGGCGGGCATGACCCCCTTCGAGGCGTTCAACCATTCGATGGCCGCCATCTCCACGGGCGGCTTCTCCACCTCCGACGCTTCCCTCGCGCACTGGCCGCAACCGGCGGTGCACTGGGTCGCCGTGTTGTTCATGATCCTCGGCAGCCTGCCGTTCACCCTCTATGTCGCGACCCTGCGCGGCCATCGCCTGGCCTTGCTCAAGGACCACCAGGTGCATGGCTTCATCGGCTTCCTGGCGGTGACCTGGCTGGTTTTCGCCTTCTGGCTCTGGCTGAATTCCGATTACGGCTGGTGGGATGCGCTGCGCCTGGTGGCGGTCAATGTGACGTCGGTGGTGACCACCACCGGTTTCGCCCTGACCGACTACACCACCTGGGGAACCTTCGCGGTCATGCTGTTCTTCTACCTCACCTTCGTCGGCGGTTGCTCGGGCTCCACCGCCGGCGGGTTGAAGATCTTCCGCTTCCAGGTGGCCTTCGTGTTGCTCAGGGCCAACCTGCAGAACCTCGTGCATCCGCGGGCGACCATCCGGCAAAGCTACAACGGCCATCCGCTGGACGAGGAAATCGTCCGCTCGCTGATCACCTTTTCCTTCTTCTTCACCATCACCATCGGCGTGATCGCACTGGGGTTGACCATGCTCGGCCTCGACTGGGTCTCCGCGTTCACCGGTGCCGCGACCGCCGTGTGCAACGTCGGGCCCGGGCTCGGGCCGATTATCGGACCGGCGGGAAACTTTTCCAGCCTGCCGGACATGGCCAAGTGGCTGCTGACCCTCGGCATGCTGCTTGGTCGGCTAGAGATTCTCACCGTACTGGTGCTGTGCACCCGCGCGTTCTGGCGCTTCTGATCAGCCTTCGCGAGACAGGCTGGCGAGGGCCAGGCGGGCGATGGCCAGCTCGGCGTCGGTCTCCTCGCGGCTGCCGTCCTCGTCGAACCAGGCCGCCGAGAGTCCGGTCCAGGCCAGGATCCACAGCAGCAGGCGGCGGCGTTGCAGGCCGCTGGCGGCGACGACGATCTCCAGCTGGCGCTCGAAACGGCCGGGCGCCTGGGCGGTCTTCGCGTCGGGATTGGTGAACAGGTTGGCGTAGTCGTAGCCGCGCTCGCCGTAGAGCCGCTTGGGGTCGATGACTTGCCAGCCGCGCTCGCCGAAGTCGAGCACATTGCCGTGGTGGATGTCGCCATGCAGCGGGCGCTGTTCGCGAGCGGTCTCCAGCAGGTAGCGGGCGGCGTTCGCGCAGTCGACGTAGAGCCCGCCGTAGCGGCGCTCGGCGGCATACAGCGAGTCGAACCAGCGCTCCAGCGGGGTCAGTTCCGGCAACGGACCCGGGCGCGGGGCATGGATGCGTTCGATGGCCTGGCAGAGGATACGCGTAGCCTCGTCGTCGTCGCCGCGCTTGACCATCTCCAGCAGCGAGCGCCCGCCGGTGGCACGCTCCATCAGCAGCGCCTGGTGGTCGTAGGCCAGCACCCTGGCCGCGCCCTGGCCGTCCCACCAGTTGAGCAGTACGTGGCCGAAACGCTCTTCCTCGGCACTGGATATCTTCAGCATCGCCGCTGCGCCGCGATGGCGCACCGGCAGCAGGCGGCTGCTGTGGGTGGCGAAGGGCTCGCCGTCGGGTTGCAACGCCCAGCGCTCGAGGTAGGGCGAGAAGTCGAGGGATTCGTTCACGGTCGGTCTCAGGCGCCCAGGCGCTGCTGGATGAAGTCGAGGAAGCACTGGATGCGCAGCGCCAGTTGCGAGTTGCGGTAGTAGACGGCGTGGATCGGTTGCCGGTATTCGCTCATCTGTTCGGCGAACAGCGGCACCAGGCGCCCGTCCTGGATATCGCGGTCGGTCATGAAGCTGGCCAGGCAGGCGATCCCCTGGTGGCTCAGGGCCAGCTGGCGGAGGGTCTCGCCGCTGGAGGCAGAGATATCCGGCTGGATCTCCAGGCGATCGCCGTCGGCGTGCACCACCGGCCAGCGGTTGAGGTGCTCGGGCTGGGTGAAGCCGAGCAGGGTGTGCCCTCGCAGCCCCTCGATGCTCGTCGGCATGCCGTGGCGGGCCAGGTACTCCGGGCTGGCGAGGATGTGCAGGCGGCTGGCGCCCAGCGGCCGCGCGTGCAGGGTGGAGTCGCTGAGCGCGCCGATGCGGATCGCCACGTCGGTGCGTTGCTCCAACAGGTCGATGATCAGGTCGTTGGTGTTGAGTTCGAGCTGGATGTTCGGGTACAGCCGGCGGAACTCGCCGATGTGCGGCACCACCGCGTGCAGCATGAAGGGCGAGGCGGCGTTGATCCGCAGGCGCCCGGCGGGGCTCTGCCGGCGCAGGGCCAGGCGTTCCTCGAGCGCCTCCATCTGCTGCAGGATCTGCCGTGCCTGATCGAGGAAGTAGCGGCCTTCCTCGGTCAGCTCCATGCGCCGGGTGGTGCGGTTGAGCAGGGTGGTGCCGAGCTTGTGCTCGAGGCGCGAGAGGGTCCGGCTGACGGCCGAGGCGGTCAGTCCCATCTGTTCCGCGGCGGCGCTGATGGAACCGCTGTCGACTACACTGACGAAGCTTTGCAGTTCATCGGAGTTGGCTTTCATTCGTGACTCCAGGGCAATCATTGCCGAAGCATAGCGATGTTTTCGGCAAGGACTGAAGAGGCACGCGTGCCCGCAGGAGGTTTTCATGCCCGGCCACCGCATCACCCTCACCGGAGAAAAGCAGACGCTCCTGATCACCCTCTACGCCAAGGCGCTGGATAGCCGCCTGGACGATTCCATCCTCCATGACCGTTTCGCCGAGGAGGCGGTGCGGCAGATCGACTTCGACTTCTCCAGGGTCGCCCTCGGCAAGGGCAACGAACGGGCCCTGGCCATGCGCTCGCATTACTTCGACCAGGCCTGCCGCGACTTCCTCGGCCGCCATCCCGAGGGGCAGGTGCTCAACCTCGGTTGCGGCCTGGACAGCCGTATCTACCGGGTCGATCCGCCGGCCGAGCTGCCCTGGTTCGACCTCGACTACCCGGAAGTCATGGACCTGCGCGAGCGACTCTACCCGCCGCGCGCCGGCGCCTATCGGGCGCTGCGCCACTCGGTGGACGACGACGGCTGGCTGCAAGGGGTGCCGCGCGAGCGGCCCGCCCTGGTCCTGGCCGAGGGGCTGATGCCTTATCTGCGGGAGTCCCAGGTGCGACGCCTGGTGGAACGCCTGGTCGACCACCTGGGTAGCGGCGAGCTGCTGTTCGACGGCTACGGCCGCCTCGGCATCATGCTGCTGCGCCTGTATCCGCCGCTGCGCGAGACCGGGGCGCAGGTGCACTGGAGCATCGACGACCCGCGCGAACTCGAGCGGTGGCATCCGGCCCTGCGCTTCATCGAGGAGGTCACCGACTACGACCCGCAGGACGTTGCCAAGCTGCCGCAGTCGTCGCGGCTGATGCTGCCGATCTACAACGGCTTCGCCTTCCTGCGGCGGATGGGCCGGCTGATCCGCTACCGTTGGCCCAGGGTCTAGGCGCCGCAGGCGAGGCCGGGGTCAGGCGAGCACCGCCACCGACTTGATCTGCGCCCACAACAGCTGGCCGGGTCGTAGTTGCAACTGGTCCCGCGAGTAACGGGTGATCCGCGCCAGCAGCGGATTGCCGCCGGCATCCAGGCGCACCAGTACGTGGGCCGCGGTGTCGGTATCGACCAATTCCAGAACCCGTACCGGCAGGCGGTTGAGGATGCTGCTCTGGGCGTCGTCGCGCAGGTTCAGGCTGACGTCGCGCGCCTGTACCTTGAAGCGCAGGCGCTTGCCGGGGGCCAGCGGGGCGTGGGCGACGCGCATTTGCAGCGCGCTGCCGGGCAGGACCAGGGTCAGCAGGCCGTAGGCCGGCTCGTGGTCGCTGACCGTGCCCTCGATCACCACACCGGCGTCGTCGTCCAGCGCCAGCGGCAGGTCGACTCGCGCCAGGGTTTCGCCGATCGGCCCGCTGGCGCGGACCTTGCCGTTCTCCAGCAGCACCAGGTGATCGGCCAGGCGCGCCACTTCGTCCGGCGAGTGGCTGACATAGAGCACCGGGATGTCCAGTTCCTCGTGCAGGCGTTCGAGATAGGGCAGGATCTCGCCCTTGCGCTTCAGGTCGAGGGATGCCAGCGGCTCGTCCATCAGCAGCAGGCGCGGGCTGGTGAGCAGGGCCCGGGCGATGCCGACGCGTTGCTGCTCGCCGCCGGAGAGGCGTTCCGGCATGCGTTCCAGCAAGTGCTCGATGCCCAGCAGGGCGCAGGCCTGTTCCAGCTCGACGCGGCGTTCGGCGGCGGCGATGCGCTTGAGACCGAAGGCCAGGTTGCGCCGCACCGTCAGGTGGCGGAACAGGTTGGCATCCTGGAACACGTAGCCGAGGGCACGTCGGTGGGGCGCGACGAAGAGGTTGCGGCGGCTGTCCTGCCAGGTCTCGCCGTTGATCGTCACCTCGCCCTCGGCGGCCTTTTCCAGGCCGGCGATACAGCGCAGGCAAGTGCTCTTGCCGGAGCCTGAATGGCCGAACAGAGCGGTCACGCCACGACCGGGAAGAGCCAGGTCGATGTCCAGTTCGAAGCCGGGGTAGGCGCGGCGGAAGCGCAGGCGCAGGCCGTCCATCTCAGGCCCAGCCCGGCCGGCGGCGCCGGCCCGAATAGAGGGCGAGGAGGACGACGAAGGAGAACGCCACCATGCCGCCGGCCAGCCAGTGGGCCTGGGCGTATTCCATGGCTTCGACGTGATCGAATATCTGCACCGAGACCACGCGGGTTTTCTCCGGGATGTTGCCGCCGATCATCAGCACCACGCCGAACTCGCCGACGGTATGGGCGAAGCCGAGGATCGCGGCGGTGACGAAACCCGGCCGGGCCAGCGGCAGGACCACGCTGAAGAAACGGTCGACGGGGCTCGCGCGCAGGGTCGCGGCAGCCTCCAGCGGTTTTTCGCCGATCGCCTCGAAGGCGTTCTGCAACGGTTGCACGACGAAGGGCAGCGAGTAGAACACCGAGCCGACCACCAGGCCGGCGAAGGTGAAGGGCAGGGTGCCGAGACCGAGGCTCTGGGTGAGCTGGCCGATGAAACCGTTGGGACCCATGCTGACCAGCAGGTAGAAGCCGATCACCGTCGGCGGCAGCACCAGCGGCAGGGCCACCACCGCGCCGATCGGCCCCTTCAGCCAGGAGCGGGTGCGCGCCAGCCACCAGGCGATGGGCGTGCCGATCAGCAGCAGGAGGAGGGTGGTGAGCGAAGCCAGCTCGATGGTCAGCCAGATGGCCGCCAGGTCCGTACTGTCGAGTGGCAACGCCATGCAGGTCCCGCCTTAGAGTTCGTAGCCGTAGGACTTGATCAGCGCGGCGGCCTTGGCGCCCTTCAGGTAGTCGACCAGGGCCTTGGCGGCGGCGTTGTCCTTGCCTTTGTTGAGGATGACCGCGTCCTGGCGGATCGGGTCGTGCAGCTCGGCGGGAACGATCCAGGCCGAGCCGGTTGCGACTTTACCATCCTTGTAGATCTGCGACAGGGCGACGAAGCCCAGTTCGGCGTTGCCGCTGGAAACGAACTGGTAGGCCTGGCTGATGTTCTGGCCTTCCACCAGCTTCGGCCCGAGCGTGGCGGCGAGGCCGAGCTTGTCCATCGCCTGGGTGGCGGCGAGGCCGTAGGGCGCGGTCTTCGGGTTGGCGATGGACAGGTGCCTGAAGCTACCGCTCTTCAGCACCTCGCCCTTGGCGTCGACGTAGCCGGCCTTGGGCGACCAGAGTGCCAGGGTGCCGATGGCATAGGTGAAGCGCGAGCCGGGCACGACCTCGCCTTCCTGCTCCAGTTTCGCCGGAGTGCTGTCGTCGGCGGAGAGGAACACCTGGAACGGCGCGCCGTTCTTGATCTGCGTATAGAACTGGCCGGTGGCGCCGTAGGCGGCGACCAGCCTGTGCCCGGTGTCTTTCTCGAATTCCTTGGCGATGGCCTGGATCGGCGCGGTGAAGTTGGCCGCGACGGCGACCTGCACCTCGTCGGCGCTGGCGGCCAGGGATACGGCGCTGGCGAGGAGGGCGAGCAACAGCTGGGGCAGGCGGGTGGTCATGGAGTGCTCCTGTGGGGGGCGAACGAAGTTGGCGGACGGGGCTGGCGCAAGCTTAGGGGTTCGCTATGGCTTTTGGAATATAGCGCTACGCGGAAATTGATCTGGCGCAAGTTGCTCAGCCGGCCAGCGCGCGGAAACGCCGACGCGGCGCGGCCTCGCCGGGGAGTGCCAGGCAGCCGGCGCAGACCAGGCGGACGATGTTTTCCGCCGCCTGCCGGTAGTCGCTCGCGTCCAGCCCGGCCTGGCCGGTGAGGCGCGCCAGTTGCCAGCCGCCAAGGGCATAGGACTCGGTCATCGCCCACAGGTTGAGCAGCAGGTGGTACGGATCCAGCGGCGCCAGCAGGCCTTCGTCGATCCACTGGCGGATGCGCTCGGCGTTGCGTTCCGCCTGGGCGTCGAGGCGTTCCAGCAGCGCCGCCGGCATGCGCGGCGCGCCGCGCATGATCTCGCAGGAGAAGACCCTGGCCGCGTGCGGCCGCTCGGCGCCGATGCGCATCTTGTTGTCGACGTAGGCGCGTAGCGCCTCGGCGGGCGGCTGGTCACCGGCGAATGGCCGGGAGGCTTCCAGCAGAGGCTCGACGATGCTGTCCAGCACCGCCTCGTAGAGTTGCGCCTTGGAGCGGTAGTAATAGAGCACGTTGGCCTTCGCCACGCCGGCGCGCTCGGCGACGTCGCTGAGCCGGGCGGCGCTGAAGCCGCAGTCGGCGAAGACTTCGCAGGCGGCGTCGAGGATCAGTTGCAGGTTGCGTTGGCGGATCTTCTTCATCGGGACCGATACGGGGCAGGTTTCGTTGTTAATATTTTTATATAACGAATGCCTTGTGCCTGGATAGTCGTCGCCAGGCCGGCGACGCTTGATCGGATGCGCATTGCCAAGCCGTAGGGGCGCTGGTATCTGTATGCATGAACAGTACCAGGCTCCGCTTCCCGTGAATTCCCCAGCGCTTCCCGAACCCTTCTACTACCTGCACAACTTCCGCGCGGTACTCGCCTGGATCGGCGAACGCTATGCCGATCTGCTCGACGATCAGGAACGTGCCTTCATCGCCGCGTTCGCCGAATTGCCCGAGGCCAGCCAAGCCCTGCTGGTGCGCATGGTGATGCGCAAGGGCACGCTGTTCCGCGAAGGCAAGCTGGCCTATGCCGAGATCGGTGACACGCGCGCCGCCGTGCAACCGCTGTTGGCACTGGGCTGGGTGGACGCGCAGCCGGCCCTGGAACTGGCGCAACTGTTCGGCTTGCTGAAGAAGGATGAGTTGTCGCAGCTGTTCAGGGACCATCTCGGGCGCGCGAACCTGCGCAAGGATGCGCTGCTGGAACGGCTCCAGCCGTTGTTCCCCGAGGCGCGGCGGCTCGCCGAGTGGCAGGCCGACTTCGCCGAACCGGTCTACGAGTTGCGCTGCATGGCGCTCTGCGACCGCTTGCGGTTGATGTATTTCGGCAATCTGTGGCAGGACTGGTCGGAGTTCGTCCTTGCCGACCTGGGTATCTATCGTTACGAAAGCGTCGAGTTTTCCGCCGATTCCCGCGGCTTTCGCCTGCGTGCCGACGTCGACGCCTATCTCCACCTGTTCGACTGCCGCCAGCGCTTCGACCTCGGCGAGCCGCTGGAGGAACTGCTCGCCGGCCTGCCGGGCGAACCCTACGCCAATCCCTGGCTGGAAGGGCGGCGGGTCAAGCTGCTGTTCCAGTTCGCCCAGCACTGCGAAAAGCAGCGGGATTTCGACCTGGCCCAGCGGCTCTATCGCCAATCCAGCCACCCCGGCGCGCGCCTGCGGGCGATTCGCAGCCTGGAACGTGGCGAGCGCTTCGCCGAAGCCCATGCATTGGCGCGGGAGGCCAGCTGTGCGCCGGAAAGCGACGCCGAACGCCAGGGCCTGGCCCGATTGCTGCCGCGCCTGCAAGGCAAGCTCGGCCTGCCGCGACAGGCGCGGGCGGCGGCTCCGGAAATCGAACGCCTGGACCTGTGCCTGGCGTTCCCGAGCGAACCCTGTAGCGTCGAGTGGGCGGTCCGCGAGCACCTGGAAGAGCCCGGTTGCGCGGTGCACTACGTCGAGAACGGCCTGATCAATTCGCTGTTCGGGCTGTTCTGCTGGGAGGCGATCTTCGCCGCCATTCCCGGGGCGTTCTTCCATCCCTTCCACAGCGCGCCGGCGGACCTGCACAGCGCCGACTTCCGCCAGCGCCGCGCCGCCCTGTTCGAGGCCTGCCTGGGGCGGCTGGAGGACGGCAGCTACCGCGACGCGATCCGCTGTCGCTACCGCGACAAGTTCGGCCTGCAGTCGCCCTTCGTCTACTGGGAGCTGCTTGGCGAGGAACTGCTCGAACAGGCGCTCGATTGCCTGCCGGCGGCCCACCTGCGCGCCTGGTTCGAACGCCTGCTGGAGGATATCCCGGGCAACCGCGCCGGCCTGCCGGACCTGATCCAGTTCTGGCCGGCGCAGCGTCGCTACCGGATGGTCGAGGTCAAGGGACCGGGCGACCGCCTGCAGGACAACCAGTTGCGCTGGCTGCAATTCTGCCGCGAGCGGGAGATGCCGGTGGCGGTCTGCTACGTGCGCTGGCATGTCGATGACTGAGCAGGGCGGCGAGGCGCTGTACCAGGTGGCGGTGCGCGCGCTTTGCGAGTTCAGCGCCAAGCGCGGCGACCTCGACCTGCGCTTCACCCCGTCGCCCAGCGCCCTGGAAGGCATCGCCGGACATACCCTGGTGACCTCCCGGCGCCCCGCTCACTACCAGCGCGAGGTGGCGCTGGACGGACGCTACCGTCACTTGCAGGTGCGCGGCCGGGCGGATGGCTACGATCCGCAGGCGAACTGCCTGGAGGAAATCAAGACCCACCGCGGCGACCTCGCCCTGCAACCGGCCAACCACCGGCACCTGCACTGGGCCCAGGCCAGGGTCTACGGCTGGCTGCTCTGCGCCGAACGGAAGCTGGAGGAAGTCGAACTGGCGCTGGTCTACCTGGAGGTCGGCAGCCAGAAGGAGACCCGCTTCGTCGAGCGGGTGCGGGCCGACGAGCTGCGGCTGTTCTTCGAGAGCCAGTGCCAGGCGTTTCTCGCCTGGGCCGAGCAGGAACTGGCGCACCGCCAGCGGCGCGACCGCGAACTGGCCGCGTTACGCTTTCCCCACGCCGAATTCCGCCACGGCCAGCGGCAACTGGCGGAGGCGGTGTACAAGGCCGCCTCCGCCGGTTGTTGCCTGATGGCCCAGGCGCCGACCGGGATCGGCAAGACCATCGGCACGCTGTTCCCGCAACTCAAGGCGATGCCCGGGCAGCGCCTGGACCGGCTGTTCTTCCTGGCCGCCAAGACCCCGGGCCGGGCCCTCGCGCTGCATGCCCTGCGCAGCCTGGAAGGGGAGACCGGCGGACTGCCGGTGCGGGTGCTGGAACTGGTGGCGCGGGACAAGGCCTGCGAGCACCCGGACAAGGCCTGCCACGGCGAATCCTGTCCCCTGGCCCAGGGCTTCTACGAACGCCTGCCGGCGGCCCGCGCCGCCGCCGTGGAGGCGCGCTGGCTGGACCAGGCGCGGTTGCGCGAGGTGGCGCTGGCGCACCGGGTCTGTCCCTACTACCTGGGCCAGGAACTGGCGCGCTGGTGCGACCTGGCGGTGGGCGACTACAACTACTACTTCGACCTCGGCGCCATGCTCCATGGCCTGGCCCAGGTCAACCAGTGGCGGGTGGCGGTACTGGTGGACGAGGCGCACAACCTGGTGGAGCGCGGCCGGCGGATGTATTCCGCCGAACTCGACCAGGGCGATTTCCTCGGTGTGCGCAAGACCGCCCCGGAGGCCCTGAGGAAACCGCTGGAGCGCATCCAGCGTGCCTGGAACGAACTGGGCAAGACCCAGGCGGACGACTACCAGGCCTACGACGAGCCACCGCAGAAGCTGCTCCTGGCCTTGCAGAACGCGGTGGCGGCGATCAACGACCTGCTCGCCGAGCAACCGCAGGCGCTGGAGCCGGCGTTGCAGGAGTTCTACTTCGCGATCCTGCAGTTCGGCCGTCTCGCCGAGCTGTTCGGCGAGCATTCGCTGTTCGACATCGAGAAGCGCCCAGGCCGCAACGGCCGCAGCCTGGCCCGGCTGTGCCTGCGCAACGTGGTGCCGGCGGCGTTTCTCGCCGAGCGCTTCGCCGCCAGCCGCTCCACCGTGCTGTTCTCCGCTACCCTCGGGCCGCGCGACTATTACGCCGACCTGCTTGGCCTGCCGGCGGGCACGCCCTGGCTGGAAGTGGACTCGCCATTCAGCGCCGAGCAACTGGAGGTGCACATACAGCGTCGGGTTTCCACGCGCTATGCGCAGCGTCAGGCCTCCCTGGCGCCCATCGCGGCGATTCTCGGCGAGCAGTTTCGCCAGCGGCCGGGCAACTACCTGGCCTTCTTCAGCAGCTTCGATTACTTGCAGCAGACGCTGGACGTCTTCCGCCAGGCATACCCGTGGGTGCCGTGCTGGAGCCAGACGCGACGGATGGACGAGGCGGAGCGCCGGGCCTTCCTCGAACGCTTCGTCGCGGGCGGCGAGGGCATCGGCTTCGCCGTGCTCGGCGGTGCCTTCGGCGAAGGCATCGACCTGCCTGGAGAGCGCCTGATCGGCGCCTTCATCGCCACCCTCGGGTTGCCCCAGGTGAATCCGGTGAACGAGCAGATCCGCCTGCGCATGCAGCGCCTGTTCGGTGACGGCTACGACTACACCTACCTGTATCCGGGACTGCAGAAGGTGGTCCAGGCCGCCGGGAGGGTGATCCGCAGCCGCAGCGATCGCGGCGTGGTGCACCTGATCGACGACCGTTTCGCTCAGGCCAGGGTACGCCGGTTGCTACCGGGCTGGTGGCAACTGCGTTGACCGGTGGCGATACGCCGGCAGGTGCTGCCGGACAGCCGGGCAGCCATGTATAATCGCGTCCCCACGATTTCCCCCGATCCGGATACGCCATGGCTTCCGCTCCCGACGCTCTTCCCCAGGCCCTTTCCTCCGACGACGCTCCGGCCCAGGCCGCGCCGAGCGACGCCAGCGCGTTGCTGAAGGCCGCCCTGGCGAAGAAGAACCAGGCCCAGCTCTATCCGCAGCGGAAGATCCACGACAAGGGCCAGCGTCCCGGCATGGCGCCGCGCGGTACCCGTCGTTCGATGGGCAAGCGCTGAGGCCTTTCCCGCGCCTGGCGTTTTGTGGGCCAGTTCCCGCCACGAAGGATCAAAGCGGGCAGCCTTAACAGTTTTGCCCTTTCGCGGCCGTAGGTCGCAGCCCCATCCCTTATGCTCGCCGCCCCTGGGCGAGCCGCGTCGATGCAGCGCGCCCGTTTGCCGGAATCCGCCTGCTGCATGTCGCGTCACCTTCCATCGTCTTTCGTTTCCCTGCGCAGCCTGGCCGGGCATGCGCCCGCTGTGCTTTGCGTGCTGCTGCTGGCGTTGCTCAGCGCCAGCCTGGCCAGCCAGACGCGCTCGCTGCGCCGCGAGCTGGCGGAATTGCCCGCCGCAGCGGCCCCGGCGCCGCCAGCTAACCCTTCAGCGGCCCCGCGCGCGGCGTTAGCCGGCTTGTTCGGTGGCGCTCCGTCGCCGCGCGGCGCGACGGCGGGCGAGCGTCTGCAATTACGCCTGCTGGCCTGCTTCCTGGCGCGTCGCGAGGACCGCTCGGCGGCGCTGATCGCGGTGGCCGGGCGCTCGCAGCGCTTCCTACCGGGCGCCGAAGTGCGCCCCGGCACCGTGCTGCTGGCGGTTCATCGCGACCATGTGGTGCTGCGCGACCAGGGTTATGAAGAACGTCTGTATTTCCCCAAAGCCGAAGGGGCAGAAACCACCCATGCCACGTTGTAGTACCCGTTCCGCCCAGCGCCTGTCTCCGCTGTTCCTGGTCCTGTCGCTGGCCGTCCTCGGCCTGGCGCCGCCGGTCCATCCGGCACCTGCCGCGACTGCCGCCGCGCAAGAGGAAGAGCAGTGGACGATCAACATGAAGGATGCCGAGATCGGCGACTTCATCGAGCAGGTATCGAGCATCAGCGGCCAGACCTTCGTCGTCGATCCGCGGGTGAAGGGACGGGTCACGGTGGTATCCCAGGCGCGGCTCAGCCTGGCGGAGGTCTACCAACTGTTCCTTTCGGTGCTCGCCACCCATGGCTACGCGGTGCTGCCGCAGGGCGACCAGGCGCGTATCGTGCCGAACATGGAGGCACGCCAGGACGCCGCGCAGAAGACCGTCCGCGATGGGCCGGGCAGCCTGGAGACGCGGGTGGTCCAGGCGCAGCAGACCTCGGTGGCGGAACTGATCCCGATGATCCGGCCGCTGGTCCCGGCCCATGGCCATCTGGCCGCCGTGCCGTCGGCCAACGCGCTGATCGTCAGCGACCGCCGCGCCAACATCGAGCGCATCGAGGCGATCGTGCGCAGCCTCGACCGGGCCGGCGAACATGACTACAGCATCTACGACATGCGCCATGCCTGGGTCGCGGAAATCGCCGAGGTGCTCGATCGCAGCGTCACCCCGGCCGCCGGGAAGAGCGCCGCCACCGTCCAGGTCCTCGCCGACAGCCGCAGCAACCGCCTGGTCCTGCTCGGGCCGCCGCAGGCGCGAGCGCGCTTGCTGCGGCTGGCGCAGTCGCTCGACGTCCCCTCGTCGCGGTCGGCGAACAGCCGGGTGATCCGCCTGCGCCATGGCGACGCCAAGACCCTCGCCGCCACCCTCGGGGAGATCGGCGAATCGCTGCACGGCGAGCGGGGCCAGGATGGCCGGGGAAGCGGCAAGCGCGGCCTGCTGGTGCGCGCCGACGAATCGCTGAATGCCCTGGTGATCCTCGCCGACCCGGAGGATGTCGGTCTGCTCGAGGACATCGTCCGCCAGCTCGACGTGCCGCGTGCGCAACTGTTGGTGGAGGCGGCGATCGTCGAGCTGTCCGGCGAGATCGGCGACGCCCTCGGGGTGCAATGGGCGCTGCGTAGCGGGCATGTCGCCGGCGGCGCTGGCTTCGCCGACAGCGGGTTGTCCATCGGCACTCTGCTAGGCGCGTTGCAGGCCGGCAAGCCGCCGGCAGAGCTGCCCGACGGTGCGATAGTCGGCCTCGGCAGTCGCGATTTCGGCGCACTGGTCACCGCGCTGAGCCGCAATAGCCGCAGCAACCTGCTGTCGACGCCGAGCCTGCTGACCCTGGACAACCAGAAGGCGGAAATCCTGGTCGGCCAGAACGTGCCGTTCCAGACCGGCAGCTACACCACCAGCGCCAGCGGTTCGAGCAATCCGTTCACCACTGTCGAGCGCAAGGATATCGGGGTGACCCTCAAGGTCACGCCGCACATCGGCGAGGACCGCATGCTGCGCCTGGAGATCGAGCAGGAAATATCCTCCATCGCGCCAACCGCCACCCTGGCGGCGAAGGCGGTGGACTTGGTGACCAACAAGCGCTCGATCAAGAGCACCGTACTGGCCGACGACGGCCAGGTCATCGTCCTCGGCGGACTGATCCAGGACGACCTGCTGCGCAGCGATTCGCGGGTACCGCTGCTGGGCGACATCCCCGGCGTCGGCCGGCTGTTCCGCTCGTCCCGCGAGACCCGGGTGAAGCGCAACCTGATGGTCTTCCTGCGACCGAGCATCGTCCGCGATGCCGCCGGCCTGGAGCGCATCAGCCATGGCCGTTACCGTTCCATCCAGTTGCTGCGCGGTGCTGCCGGCGAACCGGTACGCCCGCTGTTCGAGGATGCCGGCGCCATCGACCTGCGTCCCGCCGCCCAGGTCGCACCGGCACCTATTGGCTCGCCGCGCAGCTATCCGGCTCCAGCCCCGGTGCTGATGGAGAAGCCGCGCCTGGCGGACCCGGCGTCCCTGGGCGACGGTCGCGGCGGCGAGGTGCTGGAGGTTCGCCAGGGCACGCACGCGCCGCAGCCGCCGTCACCCCAGCGCTACGCCGTGCGATTGGTCGAGGGCAGCAGCGAAGCCTTCATGCGCGCGCTGATCGAGCGGCATCCGGGCCTGTCGTTGCGTTTGCGCCGCGAACTGCGCGATGGCCAGGAGCTGTTCGCGGTGGAGCGGGGCGACTACCTCGACCCGGAGCAGGCACGCCGGGCCCTGGCGGAACTGCCCGAAAGCCTGCCGCGAGGGAAGGCGCGGGTGATTGCGCATACGCCGGGAAGCGCCCTGTGACGGACTTCGAATCCTTGCGTCGCGCTTCGTCCACCGGATTGAGCGGCGCGCTGCGGCGGCCGCGCTCCGGCGCAGCGCCACTGCCAGATCTGGCAGTTGTCGCTGGCGGGGACGGAGGCTTTAGTAGCCGCACTTTTTTCCAGGGCCGGGCAGTGGGACCGCAATGCATGGACGACATCGAGACCAGAGTGAGGAAGCTGGTAGCCGCCCGGCTCGGCGTGGAGGAATGCGACATCCGGCTGGACAGCGATTTCCGTAACGACTTCGGTGCCGAGTCGCTCGAGGTGGTCGAACTGGTCATGGCCCTGGAAGCGGAGTTCGGCGTCGAGATCGCCGATGACGATGCGGAACGGATCGAGACCGTGCGCCAGGCCATCGACTATCTCGAGGAAGCCGTGCCGACCTGACTCCCCCTGGACCACCGGCCGATGCCGTGGTCATTCCCTGCGAAACGCTGTGCGCCACCTCCCGCCCGTGCCGGCGGCAAGGTGCGCGACGTCCCGCGCTTCGATTACGCCGGATCGTCCAGCCCGCCCCGGGCCGATCCGGCTTTTTTTTGCCCGCCACCGTGGTAGCGAGGCAGCCGCCGTCGGTTGGATTTCCTGAATCTTCCGGCGCCTCGCCGGTCGACCGGACAGGGGCGTTGCGCCATTCGCGGTGCGCGCTCGCCATTCGTAACGGAGGTCGCCATGGCTACACGACGGAAAACCACACCCCAGGAAATCGACGACATTCAGGACCGCATGGGTTCGATACGCGAACTCGATTTCGACGAGCGCCGCCAGGCGCGCAAGGCACGGATCGGCGACGAGCGGCCCGAGGCCGAGGTGGAAGCCGAGTTTTCCCCGCGGCGGGTACGCGAGGCGGGCCACGCCGGCGGGCAGCCGGACGAGGACGACGGTTACCAGGATAACGTCGGCATGGACGATCTGGCGCCGGAGACCCTGATCGACGAAAGCGGCGCCCGCTCGCCGGCCGAGCGCGGTGGCGAATCGCCCGCGGACAAGCGCCTGAGGGTTGTGCATGGCAACGAGATCGGCGCTGGCCACGGCCTTGACGAAGCCGAGCTGGCACGTCGCGATCCGCTCGACGGCTCCTCCACCGAGGAACGCTGAGCGCGCGCAGACTGTATCGAAGTATTTCCGGCGCCTGGCGTTCTGTGATCGATTCGGCTCGGTTGTGGTGCGCTGCCGCACGCTTTACCGCCGGATGGAGCGGGGCACCGGATTTACTGCAAAAGCTGATAGTTGTCTTCCCGGGTGACGGCGTTGCACGGTCCTGCGGCGTGCAACCCGGCCTGGGCGAAATACCGGCGGAGCGGACCAGGCTATCCCGTCGGAGGCGATGTCGCCGGGCTGCTGGCTTTCAAGGTTTCCCTTCGATGACCAGGAGCTACCCATGCAGCACAAAAGATCCCGCGCCCTGGCGAGCCCGCGCTCGCCGTTCCTCTTCGCCCTGCTGGCGCTCGCCGTGGGCGGCACGGCCAACGCCCATGACGATGGCCTGCCGGCCTTCCGCTATTCGGCGGAGCTACTCGGCCAGTTGCAATTGCCCAGCGTGGCCCTGCCGCTGAATGACGAACTGTTCCTCTACGGTCGCGACGCCGAGGCGTTCGACCTCGAGGCCTACCTGGCCTTGAACGCGCCGGCGCTGCGCGACAAAAGCGAATACCTGGAGCACTGGAGCGGCTACTACAGCATCAACCCGAAAGTGTTGTTGACCCTGATGGTCATGCAGTCCGGGCCGTTGGGTGCGCCGGACGAGCGCGCCTTGGCGGCGCCGCTGGGGCGGCTGTCGGCGAAACGCGGCTTCGATGCCCAGGTACGCGACGTGTTGCAGCAGTTGTCGCGGCGCTACTACGGTTTCGAGGAATACCAGTTGCGCCAGGCGGCTGCGCGCAAGGCCGTCGGCGAGGACGGCCTGAACGCGGCATCGGCCGCGCTGCTCGGTCTGTTGCGAGAGGGGGCGAAGGCCTCCGCCGTGCAAGGCGGCAATCCGCTCGGCGCCTACGCGCAGACCTTCCAGCGCCTGTTCGGCACCCCGGCCGCGGAACTCCTGCAGCCGCGCAACCGCGTGGCCCGGCAACTCCAGGCGAAGGCCGCGCTGGCGCCGCCATCCAACCTGATGCAATTGCCCTGGCGCCAGGGCTATTCCTGGCAGCCCAACGGAGCGCATTCGAACTCCGGCTCGGGCTATCCGTACTCGTCCTTCGATGCGTCCTACGACTGGCCGCGCTGGGGCAGTGCGACCTACAGCGTGGTCGCCGCCCACGCCGGCACGGTACGGGTGTTGTCGCGCTGCCAGGTACGGGTGACCCACCCCAGCGGCTGGGCGACCAACTACTACCACATGGACCAGATCCAGGTGAGCAACGGCCAGCAGGTCAGCGCCGACACCAAGCTCGGCGTCTATGCCAGCAACATCAACACCGCGCTCTGCGAGGGTGGCAGCTCCACCGGACCGCACCTGCATTTCTCGCTGCTCTACAACGGCGCCTTCGTTTCCCTGCAGGGAGCCAGCTTCGGTCCGTACCGGATCAACGTCGGCACCAGCAACTACGACAACGATTGTCGCCGCTACTATTTCTACAACCAGAGCGCCGGCACCACCCATTGCGCTTTCCGCCCGTTGTACAACCCCGGCCTGGCGCTCTGAGTCGGCGCGGGGCCCGGCTCCAGCCGGGCTCCGCGCGAGGCTCCGCCGCGAGCGAAACGGCGCTGAACACCTGGCGCGTCGCTGCCGCCGCGCCCGGCGCCAGGCTGACCGCGTGGGCCGGCATGCTCAGCCGCGCCGTGGCAGCAGGGCGTAGGCGTCGCGAACCACATCCTTGCCGTAGTGGCGCTCCAGGCGGCGGACGACGAAGTGACCGCGCGCCATGGCCTGGAAATGGTTCATGAACACCGTGTTGATCGCCGCGCCGCCGAGGGCGCCGACGATGGGCACGATCTGCGCCGCGAGCTTTTCCGAATACTGCACGCCCAGGCGCTCGGCGACCTTGCGCACCAGGGCCAGGAGCATGGGCGCGGCCTTCTTGCTGCCGGCGTCCTTGCCGAGGAAGTCGGCGGCCGCCTTGACCTGCTGGGCCAGCGCCGTACGCACCGCGTAGTAGCCGGACTCCGACGCGTCGTCCGAGGCGGATTTGCCGCCGAGGGCGAAGACTTCGATACAGGCCATCAGGGTGTCCATGTCCCTGATCGACTCGCCCTCGCTGCGCGCGATGTCGGCGATGGAACGGAAGATGATGCCGGTGGTGACCGGCACCTCGACCAGCATCGCCAGCGGCCCGAAGAAGCCGCCGACGCCACCGGAAACGGCGGCGCCGAGGGTATGCAGGCGGTTCGCCGGTTGACCGCTGGCGTTTTCCTGGAGAGTGGCGGTGGCCGAGCGGGCGACTTTCAGCAGCGCTCCCTCGATCACCGAACCGAGCTTCTCGTTGACCTTCCGCGGCAGCTTCTTCAGGCCGTATTCGATCGGCGTGCCCAGCAGGCTGGTGAGTTGCGCGGTGAGTCCAGGGTTCTCCAGCAGGTTCTTGGCGGCCTGGAGTTGCTTGAGATCGGCGGGGGAAAGGCTCATGGAAGGTCCGGCTGACGGTGGTCGGTCAACCTAACCACTGTCCGCCGGCGTTGTCCACGCTCAATAGTCGCCGCGCTTGCGGAAGGCCCAGCGGCCGGCGAGGAAGGTGAAGCTGGCGACCAGCACGAGCATGATCCAGAAGCCTTCAGGATCGTCGGCGAAGGGAATCCCGCCGACGTTCATGCCGAAGAAGCCGGCGACGATGTTGATCGGCAGGGCCAGCACCGTGACCATGGTCAGGGTGAAGAGGATGCGGTTGTTCTGTTCGTTGAGCTTGGCCGCGATCTCTTCCTGCAGCAGCTTGATCCGTTCGCCCAGGGCGGTCAGGTCGCTGATCACCAGGGAGAACTCCTCGGTGGCTTCGCGCAGCTCACGCAGGTCGGCATCCTGTAGCCATTCCGGCGGTCGGTTGAGCAGGCGCAGCAGCGAACCGGGCTCCAGCGCCAGCAGGCGTTGCAGGCGTACCAGCACGCGCCGCATGGCGCCGAGGTCGGCGCGGTTGGCGGAGAGGCGCAGGGCCAGTAGCTGGTCCTCGATGCGGTCCACTGCGACGCTGGTTTCGCGGACGATCTGGGTCAGCACGTCGCCCTGGTCGCGCAACAGGTGGATCAGCAACTGCAGGGGTGAACGGAAAGGTTCGCCATGCTTCACCGAAGAGCGCAGCTTGTCCACCGAGCGCAGCGGTTGCGCTCGTGCACTGACCAGCAGCCGGCCGCGGGCGCAGACCCACAGGGTGGCCACGTCCGAGGAAACCAGGCCGAAGTTGAAGACCACGTCGTTGACCACTGCCAGCAGCGCCGAGTCGACGTGTTCGATGCGCGTCGAGCGCGACCCTTCGCGCAGGCTTTCGAAGAAATACTCCGGCAGTTCCAGATGCTTCTTCATCCAGCGCTCGCAGGCGGCATGGGCGAGGTTCAGGTGCAGCCAGAGGAACTCGTCCGGCGCCTCCTCGCGAGCCTGCCGCAGGCAGGCGAGGGCGGTAGCCGAGTCGATTTCCCGCCCCGCTTCGCCGGGGCGGAAACGGAAACCGTAGATCAGGCCGAACAGGTCGGCGTCCTGGGGCGGGGAGATACCGTGATGCATGGTCGCTCGCGGGAGAGGATCGGTTGGATAACTTGGCATCGTGACGATGACGCTTTGATTGCAGGACGATGAAGGCCGCTTCGCGGGATGCCCGGCGATGCTTTCCGTTGGAACTGTCGGGGGCGTCTTGCCGTCGCCTCGCGCCGACGAACTACGAGGTGCCGGGAAGTGCTATTTCATTTCTCCCGGTTTTTTATGAAATACGCATCGTAGAGTTCTGATATTTGCCCGCTGGGTTATTTAGTCGATTTGCCGTGCCAGGTGATGGGGGTTGTTTATAAAGTATTATAACTTTTTGATTATATATTGTTTATCAATTAGATAGGCGTGTGATGGCTAAATGGCTGCATGTTTTCCAGGGGTTATCTAAATTGAATTTTTCATAGGGGTTTTCTTAGTCGTTATATATAAAGTCAGACTCGCCTTTTATTTAAAAGCTGCTATTTCTGGATTACATGGTGCGGCCGTTCGGTCGCTGCTTGACAAGAGGAATGTCGGAAATGTCGATCCAGGCGAAAGTTACCCCTATCGATCAGAGTATTTCTTCTGCGGCTGCCGTCGAGGTTCCGGAAAACGGGATACTCAAACTCTCCCAGAGCAGTAATATCGCGCTCGATGTCGCACCGGAGTCGGTGGCGGGATACTCGAAGAGCGGTTCGGACCTGATCGTCCAGCTGAAGACCGGGGAAAGCGTCCGGATCGCCAACTTCTATGCGGAAGGCCAGCCTTCCAGCCAACTGTTCCTGGCCGACAAGGACAAGCTGGTGGCGGTAGATCTGCCGCCGGTCGCTGCCGACGGGCCGCTGATGGCCGGCTACATCCCGCAGGAAAGCCTGGCCGGTTTCGAGTCGCTGACCGGCGCCGGTGTGCTCGGTGGCATGAGCGCAGGGACTGCGCTGCTGGTCGGTGCGGCGGCCATCGGCGCCGGGGTGGCTATTTCCAACAGCAGCGGCGGCGGTGGCGGCGGCGGTTCTTCGGTGCCCCCGGACACCACTCCGCCGAAGGCGGCCAGCGGCCTGAAGATAGCGCCTGACGGCAGCAGCATCAGCGGCCAGGCCGAGGCCGGCGCGAGCGTCGGCATCGATACCAATGGCGACGGCAAGCCGGACCTCACCGTGATCGCCGATGCCAACGGCAATTTCACCGCTCCGCTGAACCCGCCGCTGACCAATGGCGAGACGGTGACGGTGATCGTTACCGACCCGGCCGGCAACAGCAGCACCCCGGTCACCGCCGAAGCCCCTGACTTCCCCGACGCGCCCCAGGTCAATGCCAGCAACGGCAGCGTCCTCAGTGGTACGGCGGAAGCGGGCGTGACCATCGTGATCACCGACGGCAACGGCAATCCGATCGGCCAGACCAGCGCCGATGCCAACGGCAACTGGAGCTTCACCCCCGGTAGCCAACTGCCGGATGGCACCGTGGTCAATGTGGTGGCCAGGGACGCCGCCGGCAACAGCAGCCCGGCGACCTCCATCACCGTCGACGGCGTGGCGCCGAGCGCGCCGGTGGTCGAGCCGAGCAACGGCAGCGAACTCAGCGGGACTGCCGAACCGGGCAGCAGCGTGACCCTGACCGACGGCAATGGCAATCCGATCGGCCAGACCACCGCCGATGCCAACGGCAACTGGTCTTTCACGCCGTCCACCCCGCTGCCGGACGGTACCGTGGTCAACGTGGTGGCCAGAGATGCCGCCGGCAACAGCAGTCCGCCGGCCAGCGTTACCGTGGATGCCGTCGCGCCGGCCACGCCCACCGTCGATCCGAGCAACGGTACGACCCTCAGCGGCACCGCCGAGCCGGGCAGTAGCGTGACCCTGACCGACGGCAACGGTAACCCGATAGGGCAGGTCACCGCCGACGGCAGCGGCAACTGGACCTTCACCCCGAGCACACCGTTGCCCAACGGCACGGTGGTCAACGCCACGGCTACCGACCCGTCCGGCAACGCCAGTTCGCCGGCCAGCGTCACCGTGGACGCCGTGGCACCGGCCACGCCAGTGGTCAACCCGAGCAACGGCACCACGCTCAGCGGCACCGCCGAGCCGGGCGCTACCGTGACCCTGACCGACGGCAACGGCAACCCGATAGGGCAGGTCACCGCCGATGGCAGCGGCAACTGGAGCTTCACACCGGGCACGCCGCTGGCCAACGGCACCGTGGTCAACGCCACGGCCAGCGACCCGACCGGCAATACCAGCGCTCCGGCCAGCACCACCGTGGACTCGGTGGCGCCGGCCGCGCCGGTGGTCAATCCGAGCAACGGCGCGGAGATCAGCGGCACCGCCGAACCGGGCGCCACGGTGACCCTGACCGATGGCAGCGGCAATCCCATCGGGCAGGTCACTGCCGACGGCAGCGGCAACTGGAGCTTCACCCCGTCCACGCCGCTGGCGGATGGAACCGTGGTCAACGCCACCGCTACCGACCCGGCCGGCAATACCGGCGGCCAGGGCAGCACCACCGTGGACGCCATCGCGCCGGCCACGCCGACCGTCAACCTGAGCAATGGCAGCAGCCTCAGCGGCACCGCCGAGCCGGGCAGCACGGTGATTCTCACCGACGGCAACGGCAATCCGATCGCCGAGGTCACCGCCGACGGCAGCGGCAACTGGACCTACACCCCGTCCACGCCGATCGCCAACGGTACTGTGGTCAACGTGGTGGCCGAGGACGCCGCCGGTAACAGCAGCCCGCCGGCGACGGTGACCGTCGATTCCAGCGCGCCGCCGGCGCCGGTGATCAACCCGAGCAATGGCGTCGTCATCAGCGGCACCGCCGAGGCCGGTGCCACCGTGACCCTCACCGATGCCGGCGGCAACCCGATAGGGCAGGTCACCGCCGACGGCAGCGGCAACTGGAGCTTCACGCCGGGCACGCCGCTGGCCAACGGCACGGTGATCGTCGCCACGGCCACCGACCCGACCGGCAATACCGGCCCGCAGGCCGCCACCACGGTGGACGCGGTGGCGCCGCCGGCGCCGGTGATCGATCCGAGCAACGGCACGACCATCAGCGGCACCGCGGAGGCCGGGGCCAAGGTGATCCTCACCGACGGCAACGGCAACCCGATCGGCGAAACCACCGCCGACGGCAGCGGCAACTGGACCTTCACGCCCGCCACGCCGCTGGCCAACGGCACGGTGGTCAACGCCGTGGCCCAGGACCCTGCGGGCAATACCGGCCCGCAGGGCAGCACTACCGTGGACGCGGTGGCGCCGAACACGCCTGTGGTCAATCCGAGCAACGGCAACCTGCTCAACGGTACCGCCGAGCCGGGCAGCACCGTGACCTTGACCGACGGCAACGGCAACCCGATCGGCCAGACCACCGCCGATGGCAGCGGCAACTGGAGCTTCACGCCCGGCTCGCAACTGCCCAACGGCACCGTGGTCAACGTGACCGCGAGCGACGCCGCCGGCAATACCAGCCCTCCCGCTACCACGACGGTGGATTCCTCACTGCCGTCGATCCCGCAGGTGGATCCGAGCAACGGCTCGGTGATCAGCGGCACCGCCGACGCCGGCAACACCATCATCATCACCGATGGCAACGGCAACCCGATCGGCCAGGTCACCGCCGACGGCAGCGGCAACTGGTCCTTCACTCCAGGCATCCCGCTGCCGGATGGCACGGTGGTCAACGTGGTGGCGCGCAGCCCAAGCAATGTCGACAGTGCGCCGGCGGTGATCACGGTGGATGGCGTGGCCCCGGCGGCGCCGGTGATCGATCCGAGCAACGGCACCGAGATAAGCGGTACCGCGGAAGCTGGCGCGACGGTGATCCTCACCGATGGCGGCGGCAACCCGATCGGCCAGGCCACCGCCGACGGCAGCGGCAACTGGACGTTCACCCCGGGCACCCCGCTGGCCAACGGCACCGTGATCAATGCGGTGGCCCAGGACCCAGCCGGCAACACCAGCGGTCCGGCCAGCACCACGGTGGACGCGGTGGCCCCGGCCACCCCGGTGGTCAACCCGAGCAACGGCAGCGTGATCGCCGGTACCGCGGAAGCCGGCGCCACGGTGATCCTCACCGACGGCGGCGGCAACCCGATCGGCCAGGCCACTGCCGATGGCAGCGGCAACTGGAGCTTCACCCCGGGCACACCGCTGGCCAACGGCTCGGTGGTCAATGCGGTGGCCCAGGACGCCGCCGGCAACACCAGCGGCCCGGCCAGCACCACGGTGGACTCGGTAGCCCCGGCCACCCCGGTGCTCGATCCGAGCAACGGTACGGTGATCAGCGGTACCGCCGAAGCCGGCGCCACGGTGATCCTCACCGATGGCGGCGGCAACCCGATAGGGCAGGCCACCGCCGATGGCAGCGGCAACTGGAGCTTCACCCCGGGCACGCCGCTGGCCAACGGCTCGGTGATCAATGCGGTGGCCCAGGACGCCGCCGGCAACACCAGCGGCCCGGTCAGCACCACGGTGGACGCTGTGGCCCCGGCCACCCCGGTGATCGACCCGAGCAATGGTGTCGAACTCAGCGGCACCGCCGAACCCGGCGTCCGGGTGATCCTCACCGATGGCAATGGCAACCCGATCGGCCAGACCCTTGCCGACGGCAGCGGCAACTGGAGCTTCACGCCGGGCACGCCGCTGGCCAACGGCACGGTGGTCAACGCCGTGGCCCAGGACCCGGCCGGCAATACCAGCGGCCCGGCCAGCACCACGGTGGACACGGTGGCTCCGGCCACGCCGGTGATCAATGCCAGCAACGGCAGCGTGATCACCGGGACCGCCGAGGTCGGCGCCAAGGTGATCCTCACCGATGGCAACGGCAACCCGATCGGCGAGACCACCGCCGACGGCAGTGGCAACTGGACCTTCACCCCCGGCACGCCGCTGGCCAACGGTACGGTGATCAACGCCGTCGCCGAGGACGCCGCGGGCAACGCCAGCGGTCCGGCCAGCACCACGGTGGACTCGGTGGCGCCGTCCGCTCCGCTGCTGAGCATCAGCGCCGACGGCGCGCTGCTGACCGGCACCGCCGAGCCGAACAGCCAGGTGCGTATCGTGGTCAACGGCGACACCGCCAACCCGATCACGGTCACCGTCGACGGCGCCGGCAACTTCAGCCTGCCGTTCGCGCCGCCGCTGATCACCGGCGAACTGATCGCCGGGGTCGCCGTGGACGCCGCCGGCAACGTCAGCGGGCCGGCCACCATCAACGCGCCGGACCTGGCGCCGCCGACCATCAGCGTGCCGGAAGCCGCCGATACCTGGATCAACGCCGCGGAGATCGGCGACGGCATCCAGGTCGATGTGACGGTCCGTCCGACCATGCAGGTCGGCCAGGTGGTCACGGTCAAGTTCGCCGGGCAGAACGGCTACGAGGCCGAGGTCAGCCATACCCTCACCGCCGGCGACATCGCCGCCGGCAACCTGACCCTGACCCTGACGCCTCCCGGCGGCATGGGCCCGTTCCCGGAGGGCGCCTCGACCGTCACCGCCGACATCAACGGCGGCACCGCGTCGACCCCGGTGCCGTTCACCATCGACACCATTCCGCCGGCGACCCCGGTGCTGTCCCTGGCCGGCAACATCCTGACCATTTCGGCGGAGCCGGGCACCGAGCTGACGGTCACCGTCGACATCGGCGGGGCGACCGCCACCGCCACGGTGACCGCCGACAACAGCGGGCTGGCGTCGCTGAACCTGCTCACCGATCTGGACGTCGACTTCAGTTGGGACCAGTTGCTCAATGCCCAGGTGTCGGTGGTCGGTCGCGACCCGGCCGGCAACCCGAGCAACACGGCGAGCATCGGCATCGGCACCAGCATCGAGCAACCGGTGACCATCGGTAACTTCGGCCTCGACGTCAGCCTCAACCCGCTGAACCCGCGTTTCGGTTTCAGCGGCACCACCGAGCCCAACTCCAGCGTGGTGATCCGGGTCATCACCCCGGCGTTGAACGTCGAATTGCTGCCGATCCAGGCGGACTCGTCCGGCAACTTCTCGCTGAACCTGCTGAGCCCGACCATCCTCACCCAGTTGGGGCTGAACATCACCGACATCCTCAACCTCGGCTCGCAGATCTCGTTCAACCTGGTGTCCACCGACTCCAATGGCAACGACAGCGCCGCCTACGGGATCACCCTGACCCCCAACGGACTGTCGCTCAATATCGGCCAGATCGATGTCAACGGTACTTCCGGCGACGACGTGCTGTCCGGCGCCAACGGCAGTTCGGAGCACATCAACGGCGGCGACGGCAGCGACCTGATCTTCAACGTGGGCACCGGCGATCACGTGGTGGCCGGCAACGGCAACGACACCATCCAGATCACCGCGACCGATTTCGTCAGCATCGATGGCGGCGCCGGGTTCGACACCCTGGTCCTGGCCAACGGCATCGACCTCGACTACAACGCCGTCGGCGTCGGCACGCTCAGCAACCTCGAGCGCATCGACCTCGGCAAGGGCGATTCGGGTAGCGTGCTGACCCTGACCGCGGCGGAGGTGGATGCCATCACCGATGCCAACAACACGTTGCAGATCACCGGCGAGAACAACGACACCCTGAACGTGGTGGGTGCGGTGAATACCGGTACCACGCAACTGATCAACGGCATTACCTACGACGTCTACACCTTCGGCAGTACCACCCTGCTGATCGAGGACAACACGGTACAGGTCGTGGTCTGATGCGCGGGCGCAGGCAGTACGCGCGCAAGGGACGGCGGCATGGGAAGGGAGCCATCTGGCTCCTTTCCCTGGGCCTGCCGATGTTCGCGTCGGCCATGCCCCTCGACCAGGCGGTCAGGGCAGGGCTGGCGATCCACCCGGAAGTACGATCCGCGATGGCCGAAGCGGACCGCGCAGGCACCGAGGTGGAGATGGCCAAAGGGGGGTACTACCCCTCCGTGACGATGTCCGGAGGGCCGCAGGAGTTCGACTTCGGCGAGATCGTCTACGATCTCACCGCGTCGCAGATGCTGTACGACTGGGGGCGGGTGACGAGCAAGGTCGACAGCGCCAGCGCGACCCAGCGCAAGCTGTCCGAGGCGGTGCTGGTGGCGCGCGACGACGCGGCGCTGGATATCGTCGAGACCTACCTCGACGTGCTCGCCTCGGAGCGCCGGGTGGAGGTGGTGCGCGAACACATCCAGCGCCTCGACGGCATCCGCGAGATGACCCAGGCGCGCGGCGGCGACGGCTACGCCGACCGCAGCGAGCTGGATCGCGCCAATCTGGAACTGTCGCGGGCCCAGGAGCAGTTGTCGCTGGAGAAGGGCAACCTGCAGGACGCGCGCAACCAGTACGCGATCCTGGTCGGCCAGGAGCCCGCCGACCTGGTGGAGCCCGAGCCGATGTCGCTGCAACGCTACCTGGCGGCCAGCGATATGGCGCGGGTGATCCGCGAATCGCCTTTGCAGCGCAAGGCCCTGGAGGACGCCAATGTCGCCGAGGCAGAGGTCCGCGAGGCCAAGGCGTCGCTGCTGCCGCAACTGAACCTGGAGGCCAGCGCGCTGCGCCGGGAGATCGGCGGGCATCCGGAAAGCGACTCGGTGGTATCCCTGCGCTTCCGCATGGACACCTTCCAGGGGCTTTCCAACTTCCGCCGGCCGACCGCCGCGCAGCAGCGCCTGGAATCGGCGAAATGGAGCGCCGACGCGATGCAGCGCGACATCCGCCGGCAACTGCAGAACCTCTTCGACAACGGCGACACGCTGCGCTGGCGGGAACAGTCGCTGACCCAGCAGGTGACCGAGTCGGAGCAGGTCGGCGAGTTGTATCGCGAACAGTTCGAGGTTGGCCGGCGCGACGTGATCGACCTGCTCAACGTGCAGCGCGAGCGGTTCGAGGCAGAGCGGCAACTGATCAACCTGCGGATCGAACGCAAGCGCATCGAGTATCGGGCGGCCGCGCAAGTCGGCCTGTTGGGCCCGCTATTGGAGAACCGGCTGAATCATGGAAGCTGAGAAAACCCCGGATAACGTCGTGATCCTCAACCACGACCCCATCGTCGACCCGTTGCGCCAGGGCCTGCTGCTGCTCTGCCGGCAGCTCGGCCGGCCACTCGGCGACGCCGAACTGGTGGACGGCATGCCGCTGGAGCACGGTCGCCTGCCGTTGCACCTGGTGGCCCGCGCGTTGCGCCGCGCCGACATCACCGCCCAGGTCACCCGCCAGCCGTTGCGCCGGATCGACCGCTACCTGCTGCCGGCCCTGCTGCTGCTCGACGACGGCCGCGCCCTGGTGCTGGTGGGCAACGACGGCGAGCACGCCGAGGTGCTGGTGCCGCAGAGCGACGGCGGAAGCCAGAGGATGCCGCTGGCCGAGCTGGAAGCGCTGTACAGTGGCACGGCGATCTTCGCCAAGTGTCGCTACCGGCCGGACGGGCGGGTCGGCGACTACGCCAGCGCCTTGCCCGAGCACTGGTTCTTCGGCCCGCTCAAGCGGCTCTGGCGTTCCTACGCCGAGGTCACCGCCGCGGCGCTGGTGGCCAACGTCCTGGCGGTCGCCTCGGCACTGTTCGCCATGCAGGTCTACGACCGCGTGGTGCCCAACGCGGCGTTCGACACCCTGTGGATCCTCGCCAGCGGCGTGGCCCTGGCGATCGTCCTCGACGGGGTCCTGCGGATCATGCGCGGCCACCTGCTCAACGTGCTCGGCAAGCGCCTCGACCTGCAACTCTCGACCCTGCTGTTCTCCCGCGTGCTGAGCACCCGGGTCGCCGCCAAGCCGGCGTCGATGGGCGCCTTCAGTACCCAGGTGCGGGAGTTCGAGTCGGTGCGCGAGTTCTTCACCTCGTCCAGCGCGGCGCTGATCAGCGACCTGCCGTTCGTGGCGATCTTCCTGCTGATCATCGCCGTGATCGGCGGCCATGTGGTCTGGGTGCCGCTGGTGGCCTGCGTGCTGATGATCCTGCCGGGGCTGCTGACCCAGCGCCTGCTCGGCCACCTGTCGCGGCAGAACCTGCGCGAAGGGGCGATGAAGAACGGCGTGCTGCTGGAAGCCTTCGAGCACCTGGAGACGGTCAAGGCGACTCGCGCCGAAGGCCGCTGCCTGCACCAGTGGGAAACCCTGACCGGCGAACTGGCCGGCACGGCGATGAAAACCCATACCCTGGCCTCGACCCTGAGCTACTCGGCGAGCATCGTCCAGCAGCTCTGCTACGTCGGCGTGGTGGTCTTCGGCGTCTATCGGATCAGCGAGGGCGCGATGACCGTCGGCGGCCTGGTGGCCTGCTCGATCCTCGCCTCGCGGGCCATCGCACCGCTGTCGCAGGCGGCCGGCATCCTCGGTCGCTGGCAGCACACCAAGGTGGCGATGGAAGGCCTCGACCAACTGATGAGCGCCGAGCAGGAGCGCCCCCAGGGCAAGCGCTTCGTGCACAAGGAGCGCCTGCAGGGACATTACCGCCTGGAGGGCGTGCGCCTGGCCCACGGCGACAGCCCGCCGGTGGTCGACGTGCAGGCCCTGAACATCCGCGCCGGCGAGCGGGTGGCGCTGCTCGGCGGCAACGGCGCCGGCAAGTCGACCCTGTTGCGCCTGCTCAGCGGCCTGCTCGACGCGCAGGCGGGACGCCTGCTGCTGGACGACGTCAGCCTGACCCAGATCGACCCAGCCGACCGCCAGCGCGGTATCGGCTACCTGCCGCAGGACGTGGCGCTGTTCCATGGCAGCCTGCGCGACAACCTCAACCTGGAGAACGCCGCGCTGGGCGACGAGGAACTGCTGGAGACCCTCGACGGGGTCGGCCTGGGCGCCTTCGTCCGCGGCCACCCGCTGGGGCTGGACATGCCGATCCAGGGCAACGCCAGCCTGTCCGGCGGCCAGCGCCAGGCCGTCGGGCTGGCCCGGGTGCTGCTACAGGACCCTCCGATCCTGCTGCTCGACGAGCCGACCGCGGCCTTCGACCAGGGCAGCGAGAAACAGGTCATCGACTACCTGCAGCAATGGTTGGGCAAGCGCACCCTGGTCATCACCACCCACAAGAAAAGCATGCTCGCCCTGGTCGAGCGTGCGGTGGTCCTGCGCCAGGGCAGGGTGATCATGGACGGCCCGCTGGAGCAGGTGGTGCAGGGCAACCAGGTACAGGCACCGCAGGCCGCCGAAGGAGGCAACCATGGACTCTGACCGCGACGCCGCCGCCCTGCGCCGGCAGCTGGCCGACCCGTTGCTGGCGGCTACCCACCCGGTCTACCGGCCGCTGCTCTGGACCCTGCTCGGTTGCGTGCTGCTGTTCATCGGCTGGGCGGCCTGGGCGCAACTGGACGAGGTGACCCGCGGCGACGGTCGGGTCGTGCCGTTCAGCCGCATCCAGAAGATCCAGAGCCTGGAGGGCGGCATCCTCGACCGCCTGCTGGTGAAGGAGGGCGACCTGGTGGAAGTCGGCCAGCCGCTGGTGCGCCTCGACGAGACGCGCTTCCTCACCAACTTCCAGGAGTCGGCGAACCAGGCCAGCGTGCTGCGCGCGGCCATTGCCCGGCTCGACGCCGAAGTGCTCGGCAGGAAGAGCATCGAGTTCCCGCCGGACGTCGATCCCGAGGGGCCGCTGGCGCGCTCCGAGCGCGAGCTGTTCAAGTCGCGCCGCGACAAACTGGTGGAGGGCACCCAGGCGATCCAGCGGCAGATCCACCTGGCGCAGAGCCAGCTCGACCTGGTTCGCCCGCTGGTGGCCAAGCGTGCGGTGAGCCAGATGGAGGCGCTCAAGCTGAGCCAGGACATCGCCACCCTCAGCGGCAAGCTGACCGAGCTGAAAAGCACCTATTTCCAGGATGCCTATACCGAGCGCGCCCAGCGCAAGGCCGATCTCAGCGCCCTGGAACCGATCGTCCAGCAGCGCCAGGACCAGTTGCGCCGCACCGAGATCCTGTCGCCGGTGCGCGGGCGGGTGAACACCGTGCTGATCAACACCCGCGGCGGGGTGATCCAGCCCGGCGAGCCGATCATGGAAGTGATCCCGGTAGAGGAGCGCCTGCTGGTGGAGGCGAAGATCAAGCCGCGCGACGTGGCCTTCCTCGTTCCCGGCATGCCGGCCAAGGTGAAGATCACCGCCTACGACTACACCATCTACGGCGACCTCAAGGGCACCCTGGAGCAGATCAGCGCCGACACCATCGAGGAGGACACCCCGCATGGCAAGGAGTCCTACTACCAGGTGCTGATCAAGACCGATGGCAGCCAACTGAAGCGCGGCGAGGAGGTATTGCCGATCATTCCGGGGATGGTCGCCGAGGTGGACATCCTCAGCGGCAAGCGCAGCGTGCTCAACTACCTGCTGCGGCCGCTGATCAAGGCGCGCCTTTACTGAGGCGTGCAGGACAGGCCCCGGTCGGTGGAAACGTGCCAGCCGCTTCCCTGTAGCCATGGCGAGCTACGTAGGCGGTGGCGCTGGTAACGCTGCCCGGGCGGGCGCACGCTAGGCGTCGCGCCGAGCTGCGAGGCGCTGTCGGGTCTTGGCGTCGAGTAGCTCGCGCAGGGTCTTGAACAGCGGTGCGCGGTCGGTATAGCGACGGCCGTAGTCGAGGTTGAAGGCATAGTCGAAGTCCGCCGGATTGTCGCCCTGGGTGTGCTGGAGCAGGGTTTCCAGCTTGTCCAGCGCTTTCACTGCCAGGGCTTCGGCGGTCTCGCCGCGCTCGTATTCGTCCCACAGGGCGAGCAGGCGATCGCGCAGCGGCGTGTCCAGATGACGGGTCAGCTGCAACAGGTCGGCGCGTTCCTGTTCGCCCTTGTCCGGGTGCGCCGCTTGCTCGACGGCGGGGATGTCGCCGTGGATCGCTTCGCCGAGGTCGTGGACCACGCACATGCGCAGAACCTTGCCGAGGTCCAGGCCGGCCAGTTGGTCCTCGAAGGCCAGTGCCATCAGGCAAAGCCGCCAGCTATGTTCGGCGGTGCTTTCCGGGCGGCCGGAGGAGGTGTGCGCGGAGCGCAGGACGTCTTTCAGGCGTTCGGCTTCGCGGAGGAATTCGAGGCGGTTGCTCAGCAGTTCGAGGGACATGGCGCGGGCTCCGCTACCGGTGAAACGAGCCTGCAAGCCTAGGCGCGGCGGTGCTGAAGGTCCATGGATAAAATATCCGCGGCGACGTTCAGAGGGTTTCCACCAGGCGTACCGCGCGTCCATCCGAGAGGGTCATGCGGGTCCAGCGGCAACGGCTGCGTCGGATCGGCACGATGGCCGAGGCGTTCGCTCCGCTGGCGAACTCCAGCGCCGGCGGTGCCAGCAGTTCGCGCCAGCCGAGTTCCTCGAGGGTGGCTTCCTGGCGGAGGATTTCCTCGCTGCAATAGGGCCACAGCGAACGGTCGAGCAGTTCGCCGAGAGGCACGCCGAATTGCGCGGCGCGTGCCGGCGAACAGGCCAACAGGCGATGGGTGAGGTCGCAGATCAGGTGCACGGGTTGCGGGTTGGCCTCGACCAGGCGGGCCAGTGCCTGGTCGGCGGCGGCTTCCAGGCGGGCGCCGAGCAGACGCTCCAGGCGTGCCCGTTCCTCCACCAGCAGCGCCTGGGTACCGGACTCCCAGCGCGAGATGGTCGATTGCGCCACGCCGAGCAATTCGGCGGCATGCGTTTGCTTGACCCGATGCAGCAGGCGCCAGCGACGCAGGGCGGGGCCCAGGGACGAAGAAGGGAGAGGCTCGGTCATGCTTGGCTACGCGGGCGAATGGACGCTGAAGTCTGCGCCCGACGCCGGGCGGAGGCAAATCGGCGCGACACCGGGGGGACCCGTATGGTCGGCGGCGATCCTCGGAGGGCCGCCCGCGCCGCGCCGGCAGCCGTGGAGCTGCCGGCGTGCGTCTCGCTCAGGCCTTGGCGAAGGAGGTGGGGAAGGGCAGGTTGTACAGGCGTTGCCCGGTGGCGGCGAAGATCGCATTGGCCAGCGCAGGGCCGATGGGCGCCACGCCGGGTTCGCCGACCCCGGTGGGCGCTTCGCCGGAGGGCACGATGTGCACTTCGACCTTGGGCATCTCGGCGATCCGCAGCACCTGGTAGCCGTCGAAGTTGTTCTGCTCGACCTTGCCGTCCTTCAGGGTGATCGCGCTGTGCAGGATCGCGCCGAGGCCGAAGCCGATGCCGCCCTCCATCTGCGCGGCGATCACGTCCGGGTTGATCGGGATGCCACAGTCCACCGCACAGACCACCCGCTCGACCTTCAGCTTGCCGTCCTTGTCCACCGAGACCTCGACCACCTGGGCGACGAAGGTCTTGAATGCCTCGGTCACCGCGATCCCGCGCCCGCGCCCGGCGGGCAGCGGCCTGGATGGGTCCCAGCCGGCCTTTTCCGCGGCCAGTTCGAGCACGCCGCGCAGGCGCGGCTGCTCTGCCAGCAGGTCGCGGCGGAACAGATAGGGGTCCTTGCCGGCGGCCTGCGCCGCCTCGTCGATGAACGCCTCCACCGCGTAGACCGTGTGCGAGCTGCCGACCACCCGCCACCACAGGACCGGCACGCCGACCTGGGTGGTGCTCAGCTCGACCGAGACATTGGGCACCGCATAGGGCAGGTTGGCGGCGCCTTCCACCGAGGTGGCGTCGACGCCGTCCTTGACCATCACCGCGGCGAACGGCGTGCCTTCCAGGATCGACTGGCCGACGATGCGATGTTGCCAGCCGACCAGTTTGCCGTCGGCGTCGAGCCCGGCTTCGAGCCGGTGGTAGTACATCGGCCGGTAGAAGCCGCCGTGGATGTCGTCCTCGCGGGTCCATTGCAGCTTCACCGGCACGCCGTTGGCGCCCAGCGCCTTGGCGATCGATACCGCCTCGACGATATAGTCCGACCAGGCGTTGGCGCGCCGGCCGAAGCTGCCGCCGGCGTAGAGCGTATTGATCTTCACCTGCTCCGGCTTCAGCCCGGCGGTGCGCGCCGCGTTGCCCTGGTCGACGGTCTGGAACTGGTCGCCGGCCCAGAACTCGCAGCTGTCGGCGGTCAGCCTGACCACTGCGTCCAGCGGCTCCATCGGCGCATGGGCAAGGAACGGGAACTCGTAGCTGGCGGCGATCCTGCGGGTCGCCCCGGCCACCGCCTTGGCGGCGTCGCCGTCCCTGCGCGCGGGCTTGCCGGGTTGCTCGGCGAGCTTGCGGTACTCCGCCATCAGCGCCTCGGAACCACGCTTCTCGGCCTTGCTCTCGTCCCACTCGACCTTGAGCGCGTCGCGGCCTTGCTTCGCCGCCCAGAAGCCCTTGGCGACCACCGCCACGCCGTGCGGCACCTGGACCACCTCGACCACCCCCGGAATCGCCCTGGTCGCCGTGGCGTCGAACGATTTCACCGTAGCGCCGAACAGCGGCGGGCGCTGGAGCAGGGCGACCAGCATGCCGGGCAGGCTGACGTCGAGGGTGAATTGCGCACTGCCGTCGGTCTTGCCGGGAACGTCGACGCGCGGCGCCTGGTGACCGATCAGGCGGAAGTCCTTGGGATCCTTCAATTGCACTTTTTCCGGCACCGGCAGTTCCGCCGCCGCAGCGGCCAGCGAACCGTAGCTGGCCTTGCGCTGGCTGGTCGGATGTTCGACGAAGCCGTCGCGGGTACGCAGTTCGGCGGCTGGTATCTGCCACTGGCGGGCGGCGGCCTCGACCAGCATCGCGCGCGCCTTGGCCCCGGCCTCGCGCAATTGCATCCAGGAGTTGGCCATCGCCGAACTGCCGCCGGTGCCCTGCATGGTGCCGAAGGCCAGGTTGGCGTAGCGTTTGGCGTCGGCGGGCGCGCTTTCCACGCGGACCTTGCTCCAGTCCGCGTCGAGTTCCTCGGCGACGATGGTGGCGATACCGGTATAGGCGCCCTGGCCCATCTCCACGTGCTTGGCGATCACCGTGACACTGTCGTCCGGGGCGATCCGCAGGAAGGCGTTGGGCGCGAAGCCGGCGTCCGGCAGGGCCGCGGCGAGGGCGCGCCGGGCTCCGCTCCACTGGAAGCCGATGGTCAGGCCGACCACCGCGGCGCCTTTGAGGAAGCCGCGGCGCGAGCCGGGCAGGGCGTTGCTCAGATCGATCTTGCTGTTCATGGCGTCAGGCCTTCAGGGTGTCGGCGGCTTCGTGGATGGCGGCGCGGATCCGCACATAGGCGGCGCAGCGGCAGATGTTGCCGTTCATCGCGGCATCGATGTCGGCGTCGCTGGGGCTGGCGTTCTGCTCCAGCAGCGCGGTGGCGGACATGATCTGGCCGGACTGGCAGTAGCCGCACTGCGGTACCTGGAGCTTGACCCAGGCGTTCTGCACGGCCTTGCCGGGCTTGCTCTGGATACCCTCGATGGTGGTGACGCGCTTGCCGGCGACCGCGGAGACCGGCAGCACGCAGGAACGTACCGCGGTGCCGTCCAGCTGCACGGTGCAGGCGCCGCACTGGGCCATGCCGCAGCCGAACTTGGTGCCGTGCAGGCCGGCGCTTTCCCGGATGGCCCAGAGCAGGGGCATGTTGGGATCGACGTCGAGGGTGACGTTCTTGCCGTTCAGGACGAGCGAGGTGGGCATGCTGATTCTCCACGGAAAGGCCCGGGCAGGGCGTTATCTCTTATCAGGCAGGGATGCATCGGGCGAAGTGTGCGCGAAGGACGAAACGGACGCCTTGCACGATCCTGCGAAAGTCTAGATCAATCCTGCCGAGCGTCCCGGCGGGCGCGGCGCGGAAACGCGGCGAAACAACTCCGTCGGCGCAGGCGTTCACCCGCCATCGGCAACGCGCTAGGATCGCTGCCGTCGGTGACTGACGCCCGCCCGGGCGGCACGCACTTTCAGCCGGAAGCGGGACGACCCGTTTTCCCTCTTTCATTGCGCGGGGACGACCCTGCAGAGAGGCTGAAAATGGCGTGGATCTATCTCTTGCTCGCCGGTGTCTTCGAAATCGTCTGGGCCACGGCCATGAAGGAGTCGGCCGGCTTCACCCGCCTGTGGCCGAGCCTGGTCACCCTGCTGTTCATGATCCTCAGCTTCGGCCTGCTGGCCGTTTCCATGAAAACCCTGCCCCTCGGCACGGCCTATACCATCTGGGTCGGCATCGGTGCGGTCGGCGCCTTCGCCCTGGGCATCCTGCTCTTCGGCGAAAGCCCGAGCCCGTTGCGGCTGCTGGCGGTGGGGCTGATCGTGGCCGGCATCGTCATTCTCAAGCTGGCGACCCGCCAGGGCTGAGGGGCGACCATCATGTACGCATCCTTCGCTCCCGCGACCTGGGCCTTGCTCGCCTACCTCTTCGGCGCGCTCGCCCTTTGCCTGCTCATGCTGGGGTTGGGCCGGGTGCTGGGCGGCCGGTCGCATGGCCGGGCGAAGAACCTGCCGTTCGAGTCGGGGGTTGATTCCACCGGCTCGTCGCGCTTGCGCTTCTCGGTCAAGTACGCGTTGGTCGCCATGCTGTTCGTGATCTTCGGCATCGAGATGCCGTTCCTCTACCTCTGGGCGGTGTCGCTGCGGGAGAATGGCTGGGCGGGTTTCGTCGAGGCGACGCTGTTCGTCTCCCTGCTGCTGGTCGGACTGTTCTACCTGCACCGGGTCGGCGCCCTCGACTGGTCGCCGGAGCGCCGGCGGAAAAAGCCGCACGACTAGTCGTGGAGGATCACCAGCAGGTAGCGGCAGGCTTGCCCGGCGGTGGCGAAGGTCACCGCGCGGTCGACGCCGAAGTCCAGGCGGTCGCCGCGTTGCAGGTGGAACGACTGCTCGCCGTAATCCACCCGCAGCGCACCCTCGACCAGCCACAGGCGCTGCCGGTAGGGCCGGCCGCCCCAGCGGGGATAGTCGAGGCGGGCGTTCGCCGGGATCTCCACTTCCACCATCTCGCAGCCGCTGCGCGGATCGCGAGCGCCGACCTGGCGGCGGCGGTAGCCGCTGGCCGGGTCTTCCCACACTTCCTGCTGCGCGCGCCGGCAGAGCGGTTCTGCCGGCGCCTGCGTGTCGCCGAGCAGCTCGGAGAGGGCGATCCCCAGGCCGCTGGCGAGACGGCCGAGGACGCTGGCGGTGGGGCTGCTTTGGTTGCGCTCGATGCGCGAGATCATCGCCTTGCTCACCGCGCAGCGTTCGGCCAGTTGGGCGAGGGTCAGCTCGCGCTCCTTGCGCAGGGCGGCTAGGCGTCGGGCAATCAGTTCGTCGATATCCATGAGTGGCCCTGGCGGATTTTTCTCGTCCATGATAGTCACTGTCCAATATATTGGAAATTCGACCTTGCATTGGAGCTTGCCCGCGATGACCGAACCGACGATTCGCCGCCTGGCTGGCGAGGAGATCCTGGCGCGCCTGGACGAACTGGCCGAGGTACTGCTGGACTGCGTGGAAGGTGGGGCTTCGGTCAGCTTCATGTGGCCGTTGCCGCGGGAGCGGGCGCTGGCCTTCTGGCACGGCGTCGGCGAGAGCGTGGCGGGCGACGAACGCCTGCTGCTGGTGGCGGAAGCGGAGGGGCGGATCGTCGGTACCGTGCAACTGCTCCTCGACCAACCGCCGAACCAGCCGCACCGCGCCGACGTGGCGAAGATGCTGGTGCACCGGCGTGCGCGTCGGCGCGGCATCGGCGAGGCGCTGATGGGCGAGCTGGACCGGCTCGCCCGGGCCTGCGGCAAGTCCCTGCTGGTGCTGGACACGGTCAGCGGCAGCGCCGCCGAACAGCTGTACCTGAAGACCGGCTGGACACGGGTCGGGGAAATTCCGGACTACGCCCTGATGCCGGACGGCACGCCCTGTCCCACCACCTATTTCTACAAGCGCCTGGCTGCTGCCGGCTGACCGAAGATGCCAGCGTTCCCAAGGCAGGCCGGGTAGAATCGGCGGATGCGAGAGATTCGGGGTCGATGGTGGAGTTACTGCAAGGGTTCGTCCTGACCCGGCACTGGCGCGATACGCCGGCCGGCACGGAAGTCGCGTTCTGGCTGGCCACCGAGCAGGGCCCGCGGCAGGTGCGGCTGCCGCCGCAGCCGTCGGTGGCGTTCGTCCTCGCCGAGCAGCGCGGGCGCGTCGAGTCCCTGCTCGCCGGGGAGACTGGCGCCGAGCTGCGGCCGCTGGCGCTGCGCGACTTCCAGCAGCGGCCGGTGCTCGGCCTGTACTGCCAGCAGCATCGCCAGCTGATGAATCTGGAGAAACGCTTGCGCCAGGCCGGCGTCGAGGTGTTCGAGGCCGATATCCGGCCGCCGGAGCGCTACCTGACGGAGCGCTTCATCACCGCGCCGGTCAGCCTGGAGGCGAGTGTCGAGGCTGACGGCAGCCTGCTCGCCCGGCGCCTGAAGCCGGCTCCGGACTATCGCCCGCGCCTGCGCCTGGTGTCGCTGGACATCGAGACCAACGCCCGCGGCGATCTCTACTCCATCGCCCTGGAAGGCTGCGGCCAGCGCCAGGTATACATGCTCGGCCCGGCCAACGGCGATGCCGCGGCCGTGGATTTCCGCCTCGACTATTGCGACAGCCGTGCCGGGCTGCTTGAACGTCTCAACCAGTGGCTGGCCGAGCACGATCCCGACGCCATCATCGGCTGGAACCTGGTGCAGTTCGACCTGCGCGTCCTGCATGAGCATGCCCAGCGCCTGAAGGTGCCGCTGCGCCTGGGGCGCGGCGGCGACGAAATGGGCTGGCGCGAGCACGGCAGCCGCAACAACCACTTTTTCGCCGCGGCGGCCGGCCGCCTGATCATCGATGGCATCGAGGCGCTGCGCTCGGCGACCTGGAGCTTCCCCTCGTTCAGCCTGGAGAACGTCGCCCGGACCCTGCTCGGCGAAGGCAAGGCGATCGACAATCCATACCAGCGGATGGACGAGATCGATCGCATGTTCGCCGAGGACAAGCCGGCCCTCGCGCATTACAACCTGAAGGACTGCGAATTGGTGACGCGGATCTTCGCCCGTACCGAACTGCTCGACTTCCTCCTCGAACGGGCCACCGTCACCGGCCTGCCGGCGGACCGCAGCGGCGGCTCGGTGGCGGCCTTCACCCACCTGTACATGCCGTTGATGCACCGCGCCGGCTTCGTCGCCCCGAACCTCGGCGAGAAGCGTCCGGAAGCCAGTCCCGGCGGCTTCGTCATGGACTCGCGGCCGGGCCTCTACGAATCGGTGCTGGTGCTCGACTACAAGAGCCTGTATCCGTCGATCATCCGTACCTTCCTGATCGACCCGGTTGGCCTGGTGGAAGGCCTGCGCCAGCCGGACGACGAGCACTCGGTGGAAGGTTTTCGCGGCGCCCGCTTCTCGCGTACCCGGCATTGCCTGCCGGCCATCGTCGCACGGGTCTGGGAGGGCCGCGAGGCGGCCAAGCGCGAACGCAACCAGCCGCTCTCGCAGGCGTTGAAGATCATCATGAACGCCTTCTACGGGGTGCTGGGTTCCAGCGGCTGCCGCTTCTTCGACCCGCGCCTGGCCTCGTCCATCACCCTGCGCGGGCATCGGATCATGCGCCGTACCCGCGAGCTGATCGAGGCCGAGGGCTATACGGTGATCTATGGCGATACCGACTCCACCTTCGTCTGGCTCGGCAGCCCCCGCGCCGAGGAGGAGGCCGCGGCCATCGGCCGGGCGCTGGTGGCGCGGGTCAACGACTGGTGGCGCGAGCACCTGAAAGAAGAATTCGGCCTCGACAGCGCCCTCGAGCTGCAATTCGAGACCCATTACCGGCGTTTTCTCATGCCCACCGTGCGCGGCGCCGAGGAGGGCAGCAAGAAACGCTACGCCGGCCTGGTGCGCCGCGCCGACGGTGGCGAGGAGATGGTCTTCAAGGGCCTGGAGACCGTGCGCACCGACTGGTCGCCGCTGGCCCAGCGCTTCCAGCAGGAACTCTACCTGCGCATCTTCAATCGCCAGCCCTACCAGGACTACGTGCGCGATTACGTACGACGGACCCTGGCCGGCGAGCTGGACGACCTGCTGGTCTACCGCAAGCGCCTGCGCCGGCGCCTCGACGATTACCAGCGCAACGTGCCGCCGCATGTGCGCGCGGCGCGCATCGCCGACGACTACAACCTCGAGCGCGGGCGCCCGCGGCAGTACCAGAGCGGCGGCTGGATCAGCTACGTGATCAGCGTCGCCGGTCCCGAGCCGCTCGAGGCGCGGCGTTCGGCCATCGACTACGAGCACTACGTGGGCAAGCAGTTGCAGCCGGTGGCCGACGCCATCCTGCCGTTCGTCGGTGATGATTTCGCCACTTTGGTCGACCGGCAGATGGCACTGTTCTGAGGCTCATTGGCGGATGAGCCGCTGGTCCAGCTGGCGCAGCCGTTCCCGGTCGAGGTTGCGCGGCAGGACGAGAGTGTCCGAGCCGTTGGTCAACGGCGATTCCAAGGGCCTGTTGAGTGGGATGACGATACGCTCGGCGTCGTAACGGATTTCCTTGGCGTCGGTCAGGCCCTGCTTCTGTAGTTGATGGATGGCTTCGAGGCGGGCGTCGGCGTCGGCTGCGCTGGGCGCCGATTGCATGACCTTCAGGTAGATGTCCAGTGCCTCCCGGCCATTGAACGGACCTTGCCCCAGGTGCTTCACGAATACCCGGTAGACGCCTCCCACCGCGCGGCACAGGCGGCTGTTGCCGTTCTGTGCGGCGATGTCGGCCTGCAGCCTGGCGTCGCACTGCTGCTTGCTCATGTTGCGGGCTTCGGACTTTTCGCTTTGCGCGCAGTAGGCGCTGCCGTAGAGGTCGCCGTCCTTGTCGCAGCGGCCGTAGCAGATATCGTGCAGGCGGCAGGCCTCGCTGAGCGAGCAGCCCGCGACGTCGTCCGGAACCAGATACTGGGTGAAGCCGGAGCCGCAATAGGTGGCCTTGTCTTCGGCGGCGCTGGCGGCGGGCGCCATCCGCGGGGCGAGCAGAACGACGGCGAAGCCGATCAGGAGCAGGCTAGAGAGGGTTTTCATAGAGGACGTCCTGTTCGCTGCGGGTGCCGGGTTCCGAGAGTTGCCGTTGCAGCCGCCGGTGCATGGCCGTGGCTTTGAGGTAGTGGAAGTCGAAGCACTTGCCGAACGAGAAGTTCTTCCGCACCGGGTCGTGGCACTCCCGGTAGTAGGAGGCGCCAGCCGTACGTTCGTAGATGGCCTTGCTGACGGCGGTGGCCATGAAGGCGATCACCTGGTCGTTGAAGATATCGTTGTGGTCGGCGATGAAGGACTGCGAGGTGTAGATGAAGTTGACCGGCTCGTTGCTGTAGCAGGGCATGCGCGGCAGCGCCGGATCGGCGTTGCCGCCGTCCGCGCTGCAGAAGCTCCTGAAGCGCCATTTGCCGATATCGGTGTCGTCGATCACCCGTGGTTCGGGCGGTCTTGGCGCGCAGTTGTCGCTGCCATCCGGCAGCGGGCACTCGCGGTCGATCAGCAGGGCGGTCCGATACAGGCTGTAGTTGCCGAGGGCGGTGGTATCCAGGTCTTCTTCCCGGAGGCGATAGCGGGTTCCGTTGTAGGTCCTGTCCAGGTCCACCTGGCTCCAGGTGAGGTTGACGCCGACCCATTGGCCGAGCGGGAAGGCGAAGTGGGTGGCGCTGTCGCCGTGCGAACTGATGACGTACAGCAGCGGCGGCGGCTGGGTTCCCAGGGCGCCGACCTTGAGGCTGTTCTCCTTGAGCAGCAGGCCCTGATTGGCCTCTATCGCCGGATTCAGCATGATTACCGCGTCGCCGAAGGCGCGTATCCGCTGACCGTCCTGCAGAGCCAGCAGGCGTTCGAGCAACGGGTCGTGAAGTGCGCCGAGGGTGATTGCGCCGCCGAAGCTGTGGCCGACGATCACCAGATAGTTCCTGTCCTTGCGATCGATCCGTTCCAACTGGGCGAGCAACTCGGCGACGCCACCCCGGCCGACTTCCTCGGCGACGGCCTTCCTGTCCCAGTAGGTCAGGTTCTCGCTATACAGGCCATGCATCGACTTGCCCCGCCAGCCAACATAGAGGCCGACCAGCCTGCGTTTGCCCAGCACCCCGGAGGAGGCGAGATTGGCGAGTGCCTTGTTGAAGCTGGCGACGTTGCCGTCGTCCCGTCCCGCGTTGTGCTTCCAACCGTGAATGAACACCACCATGGCGATGTCCTCCCGGGCGGAGTAGCGCTTTAGCTGGTCGATCAGGCGTTGCGTTCTGGCAGGCGCGAAGTCGTTGCCGCGCTCGCTGTATTCGACGAAGCCGATCTCGTAGTTCGGATGGCGTTCGTAGTAGCTGTCGCTGCAAGGCCGCATGTCGGCGCAGGTCGATTCGCTGTCATCGCGCAGCGGGGCGTTGGCGGCGCAGCCTGCCAGCAGGCAGGCTGCGAGAAGGGCGAGTATTTTCATGACGATTCCCGCGTGGAGATTCTTTTCCGGCGCGCCAGAACTCGACCGGTCGCTACCCGTTACGCAGGCCGGTCGGTACGCTCTGGCGCTGTCGGTGCCCGTGTCGCCGGCCGGGTGCTGTCATGGGGGATGGGAGAGCGCAGGCGGAGAGGTCGTCCCGCGAAAGGCTGGGGAGGCGTGTGTCAGGGTCCCCTGGAAGCGGGCCTGGGATATCCCGGAAAGGCTCGTCGTGGGGCGAACTGTCGAAGACGTTGACATGCTGAACCACCACTTCCGTGTCTGTTCTGCAACTGTCTATAGACCGCCGGGGGATGGGTGTCAAAGTGCCACTTCGCAGCCTTCCGCATGGTGGATGGCTGCGAAGGAGAGTCGATCAGGCCAGTTGCGCCGGGTCGAGCATGTCGCTTTCGAAGGTCATCCAGCCGCCGTTCTCGCTGGCCGCGCCGTCGAGGATCGGGCCGTAGTAGGTGAGGCCGATGGTCAGGCTGAAGCAGATGTGGGTAGCGTTCTCCGGGGCGTCCAGCTGGCCTTCGAAGTGCAGCTTGAGCACGCCCGGCTCGACGCTTTCCAGGCCGATGGCGACGTTCGGGTTGTCCACGGCCTCGCTTTCGCGGCCGCGTTGCTCGGCGCTGACGGTGAGGGTCACGGTGTCTCGGTACATGTCTTGCTCCAGTTGGCGTGGGGCCGGCGTCGCCAGCGCGGCGGACAGACTACTGGCAGACGCGCCGGCTGGCCAGTGTTGGCTGCGGTAGGCGCCGCGCGGGGCCTGGGAATCATTCGCCGGCGGCGCAGTCCAACTGCGCATCACCAACCAACCCCCGAGGGGATGATGAAGCTACCCGTGCTCGCTGTATTGGGCGCCGCGCTGCTGTTGAGCGCCTGCGCGAAGAAGGAGGCCGAGGCCTGTGCCTCGCCGGACGTGAAGGACCAACTGATGCGGATCTTCCTCCAGGGCGCGATCACCGAGCGCTCGCCGGAGTTCAAGGACAGCGCGCTGCGCGACGTGGCGATCCTCGAGAAGGATCCCGACAGCGGCGTGCTGTCCTGTGTCGGCACCCTCAGCGTGCCGGCCGGCCAGCAGGTGGTCGAGGGCGTCCTGCAATATCGCATCGCCCCGGTGGCCAAGTCCGACTACGACTACCTGCTGCTGGATACCGCCGGCGCCAACACCACCGCCCTGGCGCAGCGCCTGAACAAGGCACTCGGCCAGTGATCGCGCGCCTCGCTCAGGGTACGCCGTTGCGGCCGTGGGCGAGGAAGCCGGGACGGGCGCCGAGGCGCTCGTAATAGGCGCGCACCGCTGGCAGCGACGGATGCTCGAACGGCGTCTCGTACCAGCGGTTGACCGACAGGCCGATGGCGATGTCGGCCAGGCTGAAGGTCTCGCCGGCGACATAGGCGCCGGTGCGTAGCAGTTGTCCCTCGAGGATTTCCATGAAGCCCGTCCAGCCGCGCAACGAAGCCTCCACCTGGGCCGCGTCGCGGTGCGCCGGCGACTGCCGGACCAGGCTCATGAAGGCATAGCTCCACGAGCGGTTGAGGTCGGAGGCCTGCCAGTCCAGCCACTGGTCGACCCGCGCGCGCGGCGCCGCCTGCTGCGGATAGAGGCGTTCGCCGGCATAGCGGTTGGCCAGGTAGCGGATGATGCTGTTGGATTCCCAGAGCACCAGTTCGCCGTCGCGCAGCACCGGCACCATGGCGTTCGGGTTGAGGGCGAGGAACTCCGCCGCGTGGGTGTCGCGGAAGCCGCTGCCCCAGTCTTCGCGGCGGTAGGGCAGGTCCAGTTCGGCGCAGGTCCAGAGCACCTTGCGCACGTTGATCGAAGAGGCCTTTCCGAGAATCTCCAGCATGGCGATGGCGCGTCCTTGGGCGGATAGGAAGGCTCCGAGTATACGGGCCGATCCCGCCGACGGGGAACGGCTCGAGCGGGGGCGCCGGTTAGGCGCCGCTGGCTTGCCGGCGACCCGGGCGGCGGCGCGCCCAGAGGGCGAAGTAGAGCCAGCCGATGACGAACGATGGCGCCACGCTCGCCAATGGATGCGGCGTGCCCGAGAGCCAGTGCAGCGCGGCCATCGGCGCGGTCAGCAGGAGCACCACCAGCAGGGGCGCCTGGCGTTGCGCAAGGCCGTGGCGGCGGCCGAGACATTGCAACAGGTACAGGCCGAAGCGCGTCGCCAGGAGACTCGCGGCGCCCTGGAGCAGGGCGGCGACGCCCATCCCGGCCAGGCCGCCGTCCTGGTTGGCATAGGCCGCCCAGGCGCCGTAGAGCACCGCGGCCGGCAGCGCCGCCAGCCACGGGTCGTCGGAGCGCTGCGCGAGTCCGCTCACCGGATGATCCTCTGCTGCACGTAGGGTTCGGCACCGGGCGCGAGGCGGACCATGCAGAGGATCTGGTCGCTGCTGCCGACGTGGGCGACGAAGTGGTCGTTGGTCCTGGCGTGGCTGGACATCGCCATGCGCGGGAAGAAATCCGGGGCGACGCTGCGTTGCCCGCCGGGTATCAGGCCGGTTTCCGCATCCAGGCGCAGGTTGGCGGACAGCGTGCCGACCACGTCGAGGGCCAGGTCGACCATGTCCGGGCTCTGGCGCGGCGCTTCCAGGTCCGGGTACAGCGTCGCTCCCGGGATCCGCGCGCTGAGGGCGCGGAACATGTTGTAGACCACCGGGTTGTAGGTCTTCGCCACGATCAGCGGCGGCAGCCCGCCGTTGCGCTCGCTGACCTGGCGCAGGAAGAACTGGTTGATCCGCTTGAACAGGCTGGTGCGGTGGTAGCGGTCGACCACCATCGCCGTCCACAGGTAGAGGAAGCGCGTCGAGCCGCGGACGAAGTCCTTCGCGCCCAGGATGCCAATGATCCGTTCGCCCTCCGGGTCGGTCGCCAATACCAGGTGGTCGTAGGTCTCGAAGATATCCGGCTGGTTGCCGAAGTATTGCAGCACGTCGAACTGCGGCATTCCCTCTTGCAGGTCGGCGACTATCTTGCGCTTGAAGCCCTCGGGGAACTGCCGTTCGCGGCTGGAGTAGTCGAGGTCGAAGGCGTTTTTCTGCGGATCGCTGGTCATGGTCGTGGCTCGCCGGAGGAAGGGGCTGAAGGGCGCAGGACCAACTGGCGGTCCGTCGCGTCGGGGGCGTCGTCGGCGATACGGATGTACGCGCCGCGGGCCCAGAGTTCGTTGAGGTCGGTGGCACCGTCGAACGGCAGCCCGGAGTTGCGGGTGGACAGCGCGTAGCGCGAGTTGTCGAAGTCCGCCAGGTCGATGACCATCCGCAGGGTCGCGGCGATCCGGGTGTTGAACGGGTTGACCGGGTCGCTGTAGTCGAAGCGCCCGACGTTGACGCTGAAGTTGTCGCCGCCCTTGTTGTTCTTCAGGTCGAACAGCGTGCGCAACGGGGTCTTGTGGAAGGGCACGTGCTCGGCGAGGGCGGCGTGCGCCTCGCCCCACTTCCAGCCGTCCGGCGCGCTTCCGTGGGCGGCTCGCAGTTCGTCGAGGGCGCTGCGCAACGACTGGTTCAGCTTGAGGTCGCAGCCTTGTTCCTGGCCGCACCAGAAGCGCAGGTCGGCCTGGCCGTCGAGGATCAGCCGGAGGAATCCGTCGTAGTTGCGCTGGTTCCAGCCGCTGGCCAGCAACTGCGTGCCGATCCTCGGTTGCAGCAGCTCGCGGGTGAAGGCGCGTACCCAGTAGCCGGCGATCAGTGGCGCGGCCAGGTCGGCGGCGGCCTGGTGGTTCCAGCCCTGGAGCAGGGCGAAGGCCTCGCTGGCGCGCAGTTCGGGGTCGCTGACCTGCTCCAGCATCTTCGGCAACAGGCTCGCCATCACGCTGGAGAACTCGTCGTTCTGCAACTCCAGGCTGTCTTCCAGGGTGCGCTGGCCGGGGCCGCCGAGCCACTCGCGGATGCGGTCGTAGCGGTAGGGCAGGACCCAGTCGTGGCCGAAGTCGAAGGCATTGTCGGGCGGCACGATGCGCTGGTTCGCCGTGGCGATGAACCCTTCGCGCGGGTTGAGGCTGCGTGGCTTGGCGCTTTCCGGAACGTAGCCGACCCAGTCGTAGCGGCTCTCCCAGCCGGGCGAGGGGGCCAGGCCATGGAGGTCGTCGTCGGCGCCGCGGAGCGGTACGCGACCGGCGGAGACGTAGCCGATGTTGCCCTCGACGTCGGCATAGACCATGTTCTGCGGCGGTACGCCGAAGTCGGCGGCGGCGTCGAGGAACTGTTCCCAGCCTTCGGCCCGGTTGATCGCCAGCAGGCTCGGGAAGGTCTTGTCGTGACGGTCGAGGCCGGTCCAGGCGAGGGCGATCACCAGCCGGTCGCGCTGCGCCTGCGGCAGCCGCGCCGGTTCGTAGATGTCGCTGATCACCGGGCCGTGGCGGGTGCTGCGGACCTCCAGCGAGACCGGCTCGCCGTCGCGCACGGCGATGCGTTCCAGGCGCGTCTCGAAGGGCCGGTAGCCGTCCGGGGTCAGGTAGCGCCGCGGGTCCTGGGGATCGACGCGCTCCAGGTAGGCGTCCTGGATGTGCGAGCCGGTATTGGTGTAGCCCCAGGCGATGCGCTGGTTATGGCCGATGACGAACAGCGGGGCGCCGGCGAAGTTGGCGCCGGTGAGGCTCAGGCCGGGGATCTTCAGGCTGGCCAGGTAGAAGGCCGCCGGGTTGGTCAGGCGCAGGTGCGGATCGTTGGCCAGCAGCGGCTTGCCGGTGGCGCTGCGGCTGGCGGAGACCACCCAGTTGTTCGAACCGATGCCTTCGACGTTGGAACCGGGCAGTTGCCCCAGCAGCTTGCCGGCGTCCGGCGTGCCGCGCAGGGAGCGGTACAGGCTGGCGTAGTCGCGGGTGGCCGGCGGCCGCTCGCCCGGATAGGGGGCGAACACCTCGTTGATCCGCGCCAGGTCCAGGTGCTCGGCCAGCGCCAGGCGCTGCAACTGCATGCCCAGGTTGGCGCTCAGGGTCCAGGAATAGAGCAGGTGCAGGGACAGGCTGTCCACCGGCCCCCAGGGCCCCGGCCGCTCGTGGCGCACCAGGCTGAATTCCAGCGGCAGCGCCGCCGGGGCCAGCTCCAGGTAGGCGTTGATCCCGTCGCTGTAGCGTTGCAGCAGGACGCGCGTGGGCGCGTCCAGGTTGGCGTAGATGCCTTCGGCGGTGCGTCGGAAGCCCAGGGTGCGGGCGAACCTGTCCATCGGCAGGGTCTTGGCGCCGAACACTTCGGAGAGCGTCCCGCCGGCATAGCGGCGGGCGAACTCCATCTGCCACAGGCGATCCCTGGCGTGGCTGTAGCCGAGCAGGAAATAGCCGTCCTCCAGGCTCTGCGCGCGGATATGAGGGACGCCGGCGGCGTCCCAGGCGATCCGCCCCTCGTGTTCCAGGCCATGGCCGACCTGGATCTCGCCGTACTTGAAGCCCAGCGGGACGGCCAGCAGGTAGACCGCGCAGGCCAGTAGCCCCAGCAGCAGGCCGCCGAGGGACAGGCGCCAGGCGTAACGTGCGTTCTTCGACATCGCTTCGAGTCTCCACGCCGACGGGTCAATAGACCCGCCGGTTCCGGTCCGCATGGCGACTGACGAAGAACACCAGCGAGACGCGCTCGCCGGCGGTCACCCGCTGGACCTCGTGGGGATAGCTGCAATCGCTGATGATCACCGAGCGCGGCTCCGGCTTGATGTCGTTGCGCAGGTTGCCGTCGCGGTCGTAGACCACGAACTGGCCGCCGGAGAAGTAGGTGCCGAGCTGCAGGACGATGGAGTACTGGTAGTCCGGGTTGCTGTCGGTATCCAGGTGCCGGCCGATGAACGAGCCGGCCTTCATCCGGTTCACCTGCATGCGCCGGACGTAGAAGGCGTCGTCGCCCATCAGCTTGCGGAACAGGCTCATCACGTTGTCGTTGCAGACGCGCGGGATGATCAGCTCCGACAGCGCATGGTTGACCACCGTGGGACGGTCGCGGTCGGTCATGAAACGGGCCACGTAGAGGTCGTTCTCCTCGTCGGCGTCGCCGATCAGGATCTTCTCCCACGGCAGGGTCGAGTTGGCCAGGACCTGGTTCATCAGTTCCCAGTCCTGCTCGTCGTAGAGCGCGTCGCTGGGGGTGATATAGGCGCAGCCGTTGGCTGCCAGGCTCTGGGTGATCTGGGCAATCTGAGTATTCATGGGGTTTCCTGTGTGATCAGGCGGTAGCCTGGGATGCGGGTTGGTTGGTGTGGGGCTGGTTGGCGGCATCGGTCTCCGGAGCGAGCCGGGCATGGTTCTCGCGGTACCAGTCGACGATTCCGAACGGGTCCGACTGGCCGCGGCAGAGGTGGTCGCGCAGGATCAGGAAGTTCTCCCACATGCCCCAGGTCTCGGTCATCGGGCCGAACTTCGAGGGGCGCGCCTCGTTGGCCGCGCGCTCCGGCGCGATGCGCCAGAAGTTCACCCCCGGCTTGCGGTGGTGGAAGTCGTGGCTGGGCAGGTCCTGCATGAAGGAGAACACCCGCAGCGGGATGTCGATCAGCAGCACGCCCAGGCTCCAGCGAACGAACGCCAGGGCGAAGGCCAGGCCCTGCTTGTCGGCCGGGTAGGGGCGGCCGAGGAAGCGTCCCCAGCTCAGCGAGCCGTAGTGCAGGAAGCGCGGCAGGCCGTGCTCGTTGCGGGCGAACCAGAGGTGCTCGGAGACGTGCTGGATCCACGACGAGTACTGGGTGAGGATGAAGATCGGGAACAGGTAGAACAGCGCGAACGCCTCCAGGTAGCCGCTGGCGTACACCAGGCCGAGCAGCGCGGCCCAGTAGAGCGCCCGGCTGACGCGCTCGTGGCGCGGGGCGGAGACGAAGCTGACGTCGAAGCGGAATTTCAGGTGCTCGAGGATCCGCGCCGGATGGAAGGGCGCGAGCACCAGGCGGGTCCAGAAGGCGCTCTCGGACATGCCCTTGTAGAAGCCGTGCTGCTTCATGAAGACCAGGTCGACGTCGTGCTCGGTATTGAAGGTGCGCACGCTGTGGTGTTCGTTCACGTGCAGCTTCACGTACTCGTCGCGCGGGGTGTGCAGGATCGGGATCGACAGGATCCACTTGCAGGTGAAGCGGGCCAGCGCCTTGTTCTCCAGGCTGGCGCCATGGGTGGTGTAGTGGAAGGTATGGAGGAAGCCGCGCTGGCGGTTGACCACCAGGCACATGATCAGCGCGCCCAGCAGGCACTTCAGCCACAGCGGCTTCTGCGAGGCGAGCAGTTGCTGGCCGTAGATCACCGCGAGGAAGAACACCGCGTAGCCCCAGCTGATGTGCAGGTAGAGCTGCCAGGGCTTGAGCAGGGTGTCTTTCGGTCGCCGCGGCGGGCGGTCGTTCAGCGACTTGCCGGTGACCCAGGTCCAGAACGGCTGGCAGGGCAGGTCCTTGTAGGTACGGCGCACGTCGATGCCGTATCCGTACTTGGAGTATCGGGTCTTGAACAGTTCATCTTGCATGGCGCAGGCGCTCCCTGGTTACAGGTAGTCGGTTCGGATGTAGAGCGTCGGGACGGTCGCGAAGAACGAGTAGAACGGCTCCATCCGGTAGTGATCGACGGCCAGCACGACGAAGTTGTCGAAGCGCTCGCCGAAGAGTTTTCCCATCAATGCGTACTCGGCGGCCTGGGAGACGAAGCTGGCCCAGATCTGCTCGCGCGACTGGCTGGCGAACCATTTTTCGTAGAGCGGCAGGCGCGACAGGAAGATCGATTCCAGGGCCGGGTAGTCCAGCCCGGTCTGGCCGTAGTCGCCCTGTTCCAGGCGCTGGACGATCTCGCCGTGGGCCCGGTGCCAGCCGTCCTCGCCGCCGCACATCTCGAAGAACGAGCAGGTCGCGGCCGGGCAGGGCAGGGCCCCGGCGATCCGCTCGAGCTGGCGCTCGACCTTGCCGAGGAAACCCTCGCGGGTCTCGCCGGTGGCGGGGTTGCGGTTGAACGACAGGTATTCGAACTCGCCGCCGAGGATCGCGTGGCGGATCTCCACCTGGCGCGCCCTGGCCAGCTCCGCCACCGCCTGCCCGGCGCTGACCAGCTTGGCGCCGGCCAGGCCGGGCTGGTCGCCGACTCGCTCGAAGGTGTAGCGCGGCTTGCCCTCGGCATCGCTGGAGTGCGAGTAGTCCGGGCATACCGCGCTCACCAGGTGCAACGGACGGCCTTCGCCAGCGGCGCGCTCCAGCGCCTCAACCAGGCCGCGCAGGGCCCGCTCGCTGGGCGGCATGACGTTGCCGGCGGCCAGCCAGCGCTCGATGTCGCGGGCGTGGCGGTCGAGCTGCGGGATGTCCGGATGCTTGAGTTCCAGCTCGCTCTTGGCGTTGACCGCATCGGCCAGGAGCAGGGTGGTCAGGGACGGGATGCGTCCCTTGCTCTTGAAGCGGTGGATGTTGGTGACCACCGAGTTGCCCTGGCGCAGCTTGAAGTCGAATTCCTGGTGGCGCGACTGGAGGATCAGGTAGAACAGGTAGTTGCTGAACGGCAGCTCGCGCGCGCCGTGGGAGATGCGCAGCTCCAGATACCTGCGTTTCAGTTCGCCGAGGCGCGTTTCCAGTTGCGCATAGGTATGGTCGGGGACCACTTCGGCGAGGGGGAGGCCATACGAGATGGATTTCAATATGTTCCGGCTGAGACGGGAATCGATGTCTGGAATCATGGCGTTCACCTGACGTCGGGCTTGACCAGGACGGGAGCGGGCTGGGTTTTTCCGGGGAGGCTGTGCACGTCGCGGAACAGCAGCATGTCGACGAACTGCTGCTCCTTGTCGCCGGCGAAGCCCTGCGGCTCGTCGATGCGGCGGGGGTTCTCGTAGGTGCCGAACAACATGTCCCAGATCGGGAAGTCGCTGTAGTTGCACTCGTGACGGTCGCGCTGGTGGTGGATGCGGTGCATCTCCGGGCGCTGGAACAGGTAGCCGAGGACGTGCGGGGTGCGCAGGTTCGAGTGGTAGAACATCTCGCCGAGCGCAGCGAACATGATGTAGTAGGCGCCGGCCTCGATGCTGATGCCCATCACCACGTAGGCGACGAAGCTGCCCAGCAGCGAGTTGAAGACCATCTCGGTCGGATGCTTGTAGAAGGAGGTGAATACCTCGATGCGTTGCGGCGCGTGGTGCAACTGGTGGAACAGCCGCCAGAGCGTGTCGTTGGCGTGGCGCGCGCGATGCCACCAGTAGGTGACGAAGGTGTTGACGAAGTAGGCGGCGAAGCCGGCCAGCAGTGGTGGCAGGGCATCCGAGGTGTGCAGCAGGCTGTGCCCCATCATCCATTTGTTCCAGGTGATGCCGGCGAGCAGGGCGATCGACACCTGGACGATGTTGAGGAAGATCACCCGGGCCACCCAGGTGCTCACCTTGGGCAATTTCCAGCCGGGAACCAACTGTTCCAGCATGAAGATGAATAGCGCCACTCCGATCAAGTAATAAATCATATTTATCTCCTCTTCCTTAGGGGCGGACGCCATGCGGAACTTTCATCGATACGAAAGGCCAGCGTCCTGTTTATTGTCTGAAGCACTTCTCGGCAGGCTGCGGTTATCGCTTCGCTATATTCGGAAGGCGATCTCGGTCAGGCGTGGATAGCTTGTCCATGGTCGAATGGAGCGCTCTTTTTAATTGCCTCAGAATGCGCTTCGTGAAAATCGGCACGGACAATGAAATGCCTGGTCGAATTAAATTGTCACAGCCCGGCAGGGACAACCTGCCCTTCCGGGCAGGTATCTGCGGAGAGATAGGGGGGGAAGTATGTAGTTGCCATTTCTGGTCCCCGGGGAGCCTCGTCGACGAGGCCCGCCATGGGCCAAGGTTTGTTGTCGGGAGGCCCTCCCGACGACGATGGAGCGTGCGAGAAGAACAATGAGAAAGACCGCCGTGAGGCCCATCGGAGAGCCGTTCTACGGTTTCCGCAAAGATCCGGGGCGCCGTCCCCTCCAGCACAGCGCAGTTCCTGCGCGGCGCCTCGTGTCCGTGCTCATCGAGAAATTCTCTTCAGCCTCGTTTCGTCGTCGCCCGGCGGGCGGCGAATGGGCTCGACCTCGTCCGGAACACCCGCACAGGGCCGGCGGCGATATGTACTTCCAGGTCCGGCTTGATAAAGGGAATTGTCATGAGTGGATAAGACGGAAACAAAAAAGAATAAAAACGCTGAAGAACCGAATCCTGCCGGGATCGATTGTTGACTGGTGAAGCTGGCATGCATGATGAGAGAGAGGGATATCTCGAGATTTTGTCAAGAATAACAACCGAGGAAGAGTTCTTCTCCCTGGTTCTCGAGATATGCGGTAATTATGGATTCGAATTCTTTTCATTCGGTGCGCGGGCGCCTTTCCCGCTGACCGCGCCTAAATATCATTTCTTGTCCAATTACCCAGGGGAATGGAAAAGCAGATATATCTCCGAAGACTACACATCCATCGACCCGATCGTGCGCCATGGTCTCCTGGAATACACCCCGCTGATCTGGAATGGCGAAGACTTCCAGGAGAACCGTTTCTTCTGGGAGGAAGCGCTGCATCACGGCATCCGTCACGGCTGGTCGATCCCGGTCCGCGGCAAGTACGGGCTGATCAGCATGCTGTCCCTGGTGCGTTCCAGCGAGAGCATCGCCGCTACGGAAATCCTGGAGAAGGAATCCTTCCTGCTCTGGATCACCAGCATGCTGCAGGCTACCTTCGGCGACCTGCTGGCGCCGCGCATCGTTCCGGAAAGCAATGTGCGCCTGACCGCCAGGGAAACCGAGATGCTCAAGTGGACCGCGGTGGGCAAGACCTACGGCGAGATCGGCCTGATCCTGTCGATCGACCAGCGCACGGTGAAATTCCATATCGTCAATGCGATGCGCAAGCTCAACTCCAGCAACAAGGCGGAGGCCACCATGAAGGCCTACGCCATCGGCCTGCTCAACTGAATCGACGCCTCGTCGCCTAGCGAGGCCGCCACGCAAGCGTCCGGCCATTCACCGAATGGCCGGATAGCGTTTGCGCCGGTTGCCTGAGCGCAGCCTTCCCACCGGCAGCGTTTCCCCGCTGCCCCTTCGCCATTGCGCCCGTCCTCCTGTTGTCCGGCACGCTAGTGCAACTTTCCGGACGCTTGGCAAACCGGCCAAAGAATAGAACGGAATCGATGCCCCACACCTGTAATTTTTAAGGGGTTATGGCTATTGCAAAAAAGCGTTTATAAGTTTGTCCCCTGTCAAATCTGGTTACAACTGGGTTTCAGGCGAAACATTCGGTCATGGCAATTCGGCATTAGTTGAAACTTTGGAGACGCTCCGAAGTGGGCAACTTTTGCCCGGAAAAAGTTTCACGGCAATTTCTCCGGCCTGTCATCCCGATGTCTTCTTTCCGGTATGGATGCCAGTCGATTCGAACTGGCGGAGATTCGCACCATGCGAGAGTACCAACGGTTGAAAGGGTTTACCGACAACCTGGAATTACGGCGGCGCAACCGTGCCACGGTCGAGCACTACATGCGCATGAAGGGGGCCGAACGGTTGCAGCGGCACAGCCTGTTCGTCGAGGACGGCTGCGCCGGCAACTGGACCACGGAAAGCGGCGAACCCCTGGTTTTCCGGGGCCATGAGAGCCTCAGGCGGCTCGCAGAGTGGCTCGAGCGCTGCTTCCCCGACTGGGAGTGGCACAACGTGCGGATCTTCGAGACCGAGGATCCGAACCACTTCTGGGTCGAGTGCGACGGGCGCGGCAAGGCGCTGGTCCCGGGGTATCCGCAGGGCTATTGCGAGAACCACTACATCCATTCCTTCGAACTCGAGAACGGCCGGATAAAACGCAATCGCGAGTTCATGAACCCGATGCAGAAATTGCGTGCATTGGGAATAGCCGTTCCGCAAATAAAACGTGACGGCATTCCCACCTGATTAATGATTATTCCAATTCAAGAGGAGATATGACGATGCTCGATAATGCTATTCCCCAAGGTTTCGAAGACGCCGTGGAGTTGCGCAGGAAGAATCGCGAGACGGTGGTCAAGTATATGAACACCAAAGGCCAGGATCGCCTGCGCCGCCATGAACTTTTCGTCGAGGACGGCTGTGGCGGTTTATGGACCACCGATACCGGCTCGCCCATCGTCATTCGTGGCAAGGACAAGCTGGCCCAGCACGCGGGGTGGTCGCTGAAATGCTTCCCGGATTGGGAGTGGTACAACATCAAGGTCTTCGAGACCGACGATCCCAACCACTTCTGGGTCGAGTGCGACGGCCACGGCAAGATCCTCTTCCCCGGGTATCCCGAGGGTTACTACGAGAACCACTTCCTGCATTCCTTCGAGCTGGACGACGGCAAGATCAAGCGCAACCGCGAATTCATGAACGTCTTCCAGCAATTGCGCGCCCTGAGCATTCCGGTCCCGCAGATCAAACGCGAAGGCATTCCCACCTGAGGCCATCCTGGAAGGGGTGAACTATGGACGATCTATTGCAACGCGTACGGCGCTGCGAAGCGCTGCAGCAACCCGAATGGGGCGATCCGTCGCGCCTGCGCGACGTGCAGGCGTACCTGCGCGGCAGTCCGGCGCTGATCCGCGCCGGCGACATACTGGCCCTGCGCGCGACCCTGGCGCGGGTCGCCCGCGGCGAGGCGCTGGTGGTGCAGTGCGGCGACTGCGCCGAGGACATGGACGACCACCATGCCGAGAACGTGGCGCGCAAGGCCGCCGTGCTGGAACTGCTGGCCGGCGCCCTGCGCCTGGCCGGCCGGCGGCCGGTGATCCGCGTCGGGCGCATCGCCGGGCAGTACGCCAAGCCGCGTTCCAAGCCGCACGAGCAGGTCGGCGAGCAGACTCTGCCGGTCTATCGCGGCGACATGGTCAACGGCCGCGAGGCCCATGCCGAGCAGCGCCGGGCCGATCCGCAGCGGATCCTCAAGGGCTACGCGGCGGCGCGCAACATCATGCGCCACCTGGGCTGGGACGCCGCGTCCGGGCAGGAGGCGAATGCCTCGCCGGTCTGGACCAGCCACGAGATGCTGCTGCTCGACTACGAGCTGTCGATGCTGCGCGAGGACGAGCAGCGCCGGGTCTATCTCGGTTCGACCCACTGGCCGTGGATCGGCGAGCGCACCCGCCAGGTCGACGGCGCCCATGTGGCGCTGCTGGCCGAGGTGCTCAACCCGGTGGCCTGCAAGGTCGGTCCGGAGATCGGCCGCGACCAGTTGCTGGCGCTCTGCGAGCGCCTCGACCCGCGCCGCGAGCCGGGGCGCCTGACGCTGATCGCGCGGATGGGCGCGCAGAAGGTCGGCGAGCGCCTGCCGCCGCTGGTGGAAGCGGTGCGCGCGGCCGGCCACCCGGTGATCTGGCTGAGCGACCCGATGCACGGCAACACCATCGTCGCGCCCTGCGGCAACAAGACCCGCCTGGTGCGCAGCATCGCCGAGGAGGTGGCGGCGTTCCGCCTGGCGGTGTCCGGCTCCGGCGGCGTGGCCGCCGGGCTGCACCTGGAGACCACCCCGGACGACGTCACCGAGTGCGTCGCCGATTCCAGCGGCCTGCACCAGGTCAGCCGGCACTACACCAGCCTCTGCGATCCGCGGCTGAACCCCTGGCAGGCGCTCAGCGCGGTGATGGCCTGGTCCGGCGCAGAAGCGATCCCGAGCGCAACCTTCCCCCTGGAGACCGTGGCATGAGCGGCATTCCCGAAATCACCGCCTATCCCTTGCCGACCGCCCAGCAGCTGCCGGCCAACCTGGCGCGCTGGAGCCTGGAGCCGCGGCGCGCGGTGCTGCTGGTGCACGACATGCAGCGCTACTTCCTGCGCCCGCTGCCCGAGAGCCTGCGCGCCGGGCTGGTGGCCAACGCCGCGCGGCTGCGCCGCTGGTGCGTCGAGCAGGGCGTGCAGATCGCCTACACCGCCCAGCCGGGCAGCATGACCGAGGAGCAGCGCGGTCTGCTCAAGGACTTCTGGGGGCCGGGCATGCGCGCCAGTCCGGCCGACCGCGAGGTGGTCGAGGAGCTGGCGCCGGGGCCGGACGACTGGCTGCTGACCAAGTGGCGCTACAGCGCCTTCTTCCACTCCGACCTGCTCCAGCGGATGCGCGCCGCCGGCCGCGACCAACTGGTGCTGTGCGGCGTGTACGCCCACGTCGGGGTGCTGATCTCCACGGTCGACGCCTACTCCAACGACATCCAGCCGTTCCTGGTGGCCGACGCCATCGCCGACTTCAGCGAGGCGCACCACCGCATGGCCCTGGAATACGCCGCCAGCCGCTGCGCGATGGTGGTCACCACCGACGAGGTGCTGGAATGAACGCCCTGCCCACATCGCTGTTGCAGCGCCTGCTCGAACGGCCGGCGCCGTTCGCCTTGCTCTACCGCCCGGAAAGCAATGGCCCGGGCCTGCTCGACGTGATCCGCGGCGAGGCGCTCGAACTGCACGGCCTGGCCGACCTGCCGCTGGACGAGCCCGGCCCGGGCCTGCCGCGCCATGACCTGCTGGCGCTGATTCCCTACCGGCAGATCGCCGAGCGCGGCTTCGAGGCGCTCGACGACGGTACGCCGCTGCTGGCGCTGAAGGTTCTGGAGCAGGAACTGCTGCCGCTGGAGCAGGCCCTGGCGCTGCTGCCGAACCAGGCGCTGGAACTGAGCGAGGAAGCTTTCGACCTCGACGACGAGGCCTACGCCGAAGTGGTCGGGCGGGTCATCGCCGACGAGATCGGTCGCGGCGAAGGCGCCAACTTCGTGATCAAGCGGCGCTTCCAGGCGCGCATCGACGGCTACGCCACGGCCAGCGCGCTGAGTTTCTTCCGCCAGTTGCTGCTGCGCGAGAAGGGCGCCTACTGGACCTTCATCGTCCACACCGGCGAACGTACCCTGGTCGGCGCCTCGCCCGAGCGGCACATCAGCGTGCGCGACGGCCTGGCGGTGATGAACCCGATCAGCGGCACCTACCGCTACCCGCCGGCCGGGCCGAACCTGGCCGAGGTCATGGAATTCCTCGACAACCGCAAGGAAGCCGACGAGCTGTACATGGTGGTGGACGAGGAGCTGAAGATGATGGCGCGGATCTGCGAGGACGGCGGCCGGGTGCTCGGTCCCTACCTCAAGGAGATGGCGCACCTGGCGCACACCGAGTACTTCATCGAGGGCCAGACCAGCCGCGACGTGCGCGAGGTGCTGCGCGAGACGCTGTTCGCCCCGACCGTCACCGGCAGCCCGCTGGAAAGCGCCTGCCGGGTGATCCGCCGCTACGAGCCGCAGGGTCGCGGCTACTACAGCGGGGTGGCGGCGCTGATCGGCGGCGACGGCCAGGGCGGGCGCACGCTGGACTCGGCAATCCTGATCCGCACCGCCGAGATCGAGGGCGACGGCCGCCTGCGCATCGGCGTCGGCTCGACCATCGTGCGTCACTCCGATCCCCTGGGCGAGGCGGCGGAAAGCCGGGCCAAGGCTTCCGGGCTGATCGCCGCGCTGAAGAGCCAGGCGCCGCAGCGCCTGGGCTCGCACCCGCACGTAGTGGCGGCGCTGGCCAGCCGCAACGCGCCGATCGCCGACTTCTGGCTGCGCGGCGCCAGCGAGCGCCAGCAGTTGCAGGCCGACCTGTCCGGACGCGAGGTGCTGATCGTCGACGCCGAGGACACCTTCACCTCGATGATCGCCAAGCAGCTCAAGTCGCTGGGCCTGACGGTGACCGTGCGCGGCTTCCAGGAGCCGTACTCGTTCGACGGCTACGACCTGGTGATCATGGGCCCCGGCCCGGGCAACCCCACCGAGATCGGCCAGCCGAAGATCGGCCACCTGCACCTGGCCATCCGTTCGCTGCTCAGCGAGCGCCGGCCGTTCCTCGCCGTGTGCCTGAGCCACCAGGTGCTGAGCCTGTGCCTGGGCCTGGACCTGCAACGCCGGCAGGAGCCCAACCAGGGCGTGCAGAAACAGATCGACCTGTTCGGCGCCGCCGAGCGTGTCGGCTTCTACAACACCTTCGCCGCGCGCGCCCTGCAGGACCGCATCGAGATCCCCGAGGTCGGCCCGATCGAGATCAGCCGCGACCGCGAGACCGGCGAGGTCCATGCCCTGCGCGGGCCGCGCTTCGCCTCCATGCAATTCCACCCCGAATCGGTGCTGACCCGCGAGGGTCCGCGCATCATCGCCGACCTGCTGCGCCACGCGCTGGTCGAGCGGCGGCCCTGAGCCAGGAGAGCCCATGCACAGATATGTCGTGATAGACGCCTTCGCCAGCGAACCGCTGCAAGGCAACCCGGTGGCGGTGTTCTTCGACTGCGACGACCTCAGCGGCGAGCGCATGCAGCGCATGGCGCGGGAGATGAACCTGTCGGAGAGCACCTTCGTGCTCCGCCCGCAACAGGACGGCGACGCGCGCATCCGCATCTTCACCCCGGTCAACGAACTGCCGTTCGCCGGCCACCCGCTGCTGGGCACCGCCATCGCCCTGGGCGCCGAGACCGACAAGGACAGGCTGTTCCTGGAGACCAGGATGGGCACCGTGCCCTTCGCCCTGGAGCGCCAGGACGGCAAGGTGGTGGCCTGCAGCATGCAGCAGCCGATCCCCACCTGGGAGCACTTCAGCCGCCCGGCCGAGCTGCTCGCCGCCCTCGGCCTGAAGGGCTCGACCTTTCCCATCGAGGTCTACCGCAACGGCCCGCGCCACGTGTTCGTCGGCCTGGAGAGCGTCGCCGCGCTGTCCGCGCTGCACCCCGACCACCGCGCGCTGTGCGACTTCCCGGACCTGGCGGTGAACTGCTTCGCCGGCGCCGGGCGGCACTGGCGCAGCCGCATGTTCTCGCCGGCCTATGGCGTGGTCGAGGACGCCGCCACCGGTTCCGCCGCCGGGCCGCTGGCGATCCACCTGGCGCGCCACCGGCAGATCCCCTACGGGCAGCAGATCGAGATCCTCCAGGGCGTCGAGATCGGCCGGCCGTCGCGCATGTACGCCCGCGCCGAGGGCGCCGGCGAGCGGGTCTCGGCGGTGGAAGTGTCGGGCAACGGCGCGGCCTTCGCCGAAGGCCGGGCCTACCTGTGAACGGGCAGAACGGAGGAACGCCATGATGGGCGTCAACGCGAACATTTCCGAGTCCCTCACCGGGACCATCGAAGCCCCTTTCCCGGAGTTCGAGGCGCCGCCGGCGAACCCCATGGAGGTGCTGCGCAACTGGCTGGAACGCGCCCGCCGCTATGGCGTGCGCGAGCCGCGGGCACTGGCCCTGGCCACGGTCGACGGGCTGGGCCGGCCGTCGACGCGGATCGTGGTGATCGCCGAGCTGGGCGAGCGCGGGGTGGTGTTCGCCACCCACGCCGATAGCCAGAAGGGCCGCGAACTGGCGCAGAACCCCTGGGCCTCGGGGGTGCTGTACTGGCGCGAGAGCAGCCAGCAGATCATCCTCAACGGCCGCGCCGAACGCCTGCCCGACGAGCGTGCCGACGCCCAGTGGCTGAGCCGCCCGTACCAGACCCACCCGATGTCGATCGCCTCGCGGCAGAGCGAAACCCTCGCCGACATCCACGCCCTGCGCGCCGAAGCCCGGCGCCTGGCGGAAACCGATGGCCCGCTGCCGCGCCCGCCGGGCTACTGCCTGTTCGAACTGTGCCTGGAGTCGGTGGAGTTCTGGGGCAACGGCACCGAGCGGCTGCACGAGCGCCTGCGCTACGACCGCGACGAAGGAGGCTGGAAGCACCGCTACCTGCAACCGTGACGACACCGCTGCGCCGGCGTTTCATGGCGGATAACCGCACGCGGTTATTCGCCCTACGCGGCCTCGAAGCCCACCCGTTTCATGGCGGGTATTCATCCCTCACGGCCTTGGAACCCATCCGTTGTGGGGAGGTGACTGTTTTGACACATGCCAAAAGAGGGAGGGATAGGCCAGAGCCCCTATAGCACTAGGGCTCCAGCCGGACAGGCACTGTGGGACAGTTTGGAAAAAATCGATCAGGATTGAGCAAGGACTGCAAAATATTGATCGTTAATTGGCACGGAATGAGCGCTAAACCATCCATCGACCAAGCCAGACAACGCGGCCAATGATATCCAAGTCAGAAAGCTGGTCCTTGGGGACGACCATGTCCTTATACGCCTTGTTTTCGCTGATGATCGCGATAGAGCCATCGAACTGTCGTTGTAAGCGCTTGGCGTAGAGCTGATCCCCGACCCGAATCACATAGATCGCTTCATCCCGCACGGTTCTGAGGTCATGGTCGATAACAACGGCGTCGCCATCCGACAGGAGGGGCTCCATGGAGTCGCCCCCGACCCTTACTGCCGACATCCTGGTTGGCTCTAACCCCTTCTTACTCAAGCTGTAGCGCGTAAAGGCAAGCTGCGTAATAACGTGCGCGCCTTCGCTCCAGCTTCCATGTCCCGCGCTGACCCTTGCGTCATACAGGGGGACGTAGACGTATTGGTCCGACCCCGTAGCCTCCCGCTCTTCCGACTTCTGGCTGCCCTCGCCGGTCATAAGCCAGCCCAGGCTCACGCCTGCCGCCTTCGCCAAGGAAATTAGCACTCTCCGGGTGGGTTCCCCGCCTTTCAGGTACCTCTGCAACCCGCCTTGGGAGATTCCAGCATTCCTCGCTAAAGCACTTGCGCTCCCTGCTATAGCGACAATGGAGCGCAGCCTTTCGATGAAAGCAGCGTCATTTTCAGGTTCGGTTGCGGAACTTGAAAGGCTGGCGGTGCGCTCGCTACGCGTTTTCATGTAGACCTAACTATTTGATTTAATTGATATTAATTCTATAGAGATCGAAAACCACATCCTATAGAACTTGAAAACCGCTATAGAGCTTGTTTTTCAACTTCTATAGCGCTATGTTTATGCCCTAAGTCACGTTAGACACCCCTAAAAAACCACCCGGCACGGTGGTTGAGATGGAACGTAGGCATGAACAGAACCGAAATACCCCGCGACAACAACGTCCGCTGGGAGTGGATCAAATACCAGCTCCGCGCCAGGGGGTCGTCCCTGGCCGAGGTGGCCCGCTCCCTCGACGTCTCCAGCCCGGCAGTCAAAAACGCCAAGCTGAATCCCTACCCTCGGGTAGAGCGCGCCATCGCTGCTGTACTCGACCTCAGCCCCCTGGTGCTGTGGCCTGAGCGCTGGCTCGACGACGAGAATCCGAAGCGGCAACGGCCCAATCGTTCGGAAACCCTCAAGGCATATGACAGTGTCATATGCCGATCCGGGAAAAATAACAGATACGCTGACCAAGCGCAGCGTAAAGCCGACGCGGGGGCTTGAACATGGCCCGCCGCAAAGACGACCGCACCCTGGACATCTTCGATGTTCCGCAGCCAGCTCGCGCTATACCCGGTGAGTGCAACTACGCCGCCCAGGTCAGCGAGCTGGTCAGCGAAATACTGAAGGCCGCCAACCTCGACCGTTACGAGATTGCCGCCCGCATGTCGCGCCTCTCCGGCGATGACGTGAGCAAGAACATGCTCGACGCCTGGTCGAGTCCCGCCCGAGTTGATCACAACTTGCCTTTTTACCGCGCCGCCCTCCTGGAGGACGTCTGCGCGAGCCACCTGCTGACCAACTGGCTGGTCGATGTGCGGGGTGGTCGCGTGGCCTATGGCCGAGACGCACTGCTCGCCGAACTGGGCCGCCTGGAGCGGACCCGCGAGGAAGCGGGTCGGCAGGCGCGTGAGCTGAAACGAATCCTGGGGGAGCCGTGATGACAAACACCGACCTCAAACCGCTGCTCGACAACCTGCGGAACGCCACCGAGTTCTGGAACCTAGTCAAAGAGGCCAGCGCTACGGACGAAAGCACCGTTCACAACCGTTCCTATCGGGACGCACTGGACTGGCTCGAATCGGCGGCCTTGGCCCTCGGTGACGCCCTGATCGCCCAGCGCAAAGCTGTCGGGGGCGACCATGAGTGAATGGTTCTCCGCACAGAAGCTGGCCGGCCTGCCCGGACTGCCTGGCACGGTTCAAGGCATCAATAGTCGCGCCACCCGTGACTCCTGGCAGCAAAGAAAGCACATGGGTAGAGGCGGTGGGCGTGAATACCACATTTCCAGCCTCCCCGAGGAAACCCGCGCCGCGCTGCTGAACGCCGCCCTGGGCGAGGTGGCCACCAAGGTGGTCCGCCAGGAGACGCAGCTGGCCCTGGTCGAAACCAACCGCCAGCAGCTGGTCGCCGACGCCCGCCAGGGGGTGCTGCACGCCCTGGACCTGATGATGGCCCGCACCGGCTACAGCCGGAAACGCTCCATCACCCTGATGCTGGACATGGCGCGCCTCGGCCAGGTCGAGCCGCAGCTGCTCGCCATGCTCAAGATGGCCCGCGATCCTCGCGGCCGCCCGAGCGCGGATGGCCTGCCGAGCGTGCGTAGCCTGGAGCGCTTCCTGGACCAGGCCGAGCGTGGCGCCCTGGTGCCGAAGGTCCGCCGCCCGGACATGAGCGTTCCCGACTGGGCGCCTGCCTTCATGACGATCTACCAAGGGCCGGAGAAGCGCAGCGCCCGCGCTGCCCATGCACTGCTGGAGAAGCACTGGCAGGGGCAAATGCCCAGCCTGGACCAGGTCTATGCGTTCCTGCGCAAGGTCGGCAACGTCAGCCGCGAGGTCGGGCGCATGGGTGAGCATGAAATCAAGGCGCTGCGCCCGTTCATTCGCCGCGACTTCACCAAGCTACTCCCGACCGACGTCTATTCCTGCGACGGCCACACGTTCGACGCCGAGGTCCAGCACCCGATGCACGGCCGGCCCTTCCGGCCGGAAATCACCACCATCATCGACATCCGTACCCGTCGAATTCCGGGATGGTCCACCGGCCTGGCCGAGTCGGCCCTGGTGGTGGTCGATGCCCTGCGCGACGCCTGCACCAAGGGCGGCATTCCGGCCATCTTCTACGTGGACAACGGCTCAGGCTACGTAAACCACATGATGCGCGACGAGGCGGTCGGCCTTATGGGCCGCCTGGGCATCGACATGAAAAACAGCCTGCCCTACAACAGCCAGGCGCGGGGCGTGATTGAGCGCGTCCACCAGAGCCTGTGGATTCGGGCCGCCAAGGAACTGCCCGGCTACATCGGCGCCGACATGGACCGCCAGGCCAAGCTGGCCACCTTCAAGCTGACTCGCCGGGCCATTGCCAAGGGCGGCACCATGCCGCTGATGTCTTGGGAATCTTTTGTCGCGTTCTGCGAACAGCAGATTGCCGAGTACAACGACCGGCCGCACAGCAGCTTGCCGCGCATCGTTGACCCGAACACCGGTCGTCGCCGGCACATGACCCCCAACGAAGCGTGGGCGCTCCACGAAGCCGATGGCTTCAGCCCGATGCGGGTCACCGACGACGAGGCCCGGCCGCTGTTCCGACCCCAGGTGCTGCGCACCGTCCGCCGCTGCGAACTGGAGTTCATCGGCAACCGCTACTTCGCCCGCGAGCTGGAGGAATTCCACGGCGACCAGGTGGCCGTGGGCTACGACATCCACGACGCCAGCCGGGTGTGGGTCTACGACGGCGAGGGCCGCTTCCTCTGCACAGCAGAGCTGAACGGCAACAGCCGCGACTACATGCCGGCTTCGTATGTCGAGCGTGCCCGCGAGAAACGCGCAGAGGCCCGCGAGAAGCGCGCCCTGGCGCACCTCGACGAGATTCGCGCCGAGCGTGACGGCGGGTATGCCCTGGAAATGGATGCGCCGCTGTCCATCCCCGGCCTCGGCACGATCACCCCTGAGCAACTCCGGTCGCGCAGCGCCGCGACCCTCGAAATGCAGGCCGAACGGATCGACGAACCGCGCCCGGCCGCAGCCACCGCCCAAGCCACCACCGCCCAGGTCTTCACCCTGCCGACCGCTCCCGCCCAGCGCTACCGGCAGTGGTGCGAGCTGGCCGAGCGGCAGCGCTCCGGCCAACCCATCGAGCCGGACGCCGCCCAGTGGTTCGAGGTTTACCCCAAATCCAAAGAATTCGCCGCCCAGCAGCGGCAAGCATGAAAGGAGCTGTATTCATGACCACCCCGAAAACCACCCAACTGGCCAGCGGCATGGCCGACATCGCCAACATCGCCCTTTGCGATATCGCCCTGGAGAAAGCGCTGTCGCGTACCTCAACCTTGCCCGGCCTGGTCTGCTTCTACGGCCCGTCCGGCTTCGGCAAATCCGTTTCGGCCGCCTGGGTCGCCAATCGCCGCCGCGCCTACTACGTCCAAGCCAAAAGCGTCTGGACCCGCAAGCACACGCTGAAGTCGATCCTGGGGGAAATGGGCATCAAGCCGGCCGGGACCATCCCGGAAATGGCCGACCAGATCGCCGAGGAACTGGCCGCCAGCGGCCGCCCGCTGATCATCGACGAAATGGACCATCTGGTCGCCGCTGGCCAGGTCGAACTGATTCGTGATCTGTACGAGTCCAGCCAAGCCTCCATCTTGCTGATCGGCGAGGAAATGCTGCCGACCAAGCTCAAGAAGTACGAACGCTTCCATGGCCGCGTTCTCAGCTGGGTTCCGGCCCAGCCAGTGTCCCTGGAAGACGCCCGCAACCTGGCGCCGGTCTACAGCCCCGGAGTGGCTATCGCTGACGATCTGCTCGCGCACCTGGTGAAGAAATCCCTGGGCTCTGTCCGTCGCGTCGCGGTGAACCTGGAGCAGTTGGCCGAGGCCGCCACCGTTCAGGGCCGGCGCGAGCTGGAACTGGCCGACCTCCAGCGCCTGAACCTGGAGCTGTATACCGGCGCGGCCCCGAACCCGAGGACTTCGAAATGAGCCTCGGCAAGAACCCGGCTCACCTCTGCATGGTCGGGGGCAAGAGCCCCCGCCAGCAGATGTGGGAAGTCATCCGGGCCAACCGCGAAGAGTTCACCGTCTACCGTGTGGCGCGCCGGTCCAATCAGCACGACAAGACCGTCGAGAAGTATGTCGCCTGCCTGCGCCTGGGCGGCTACGTCGAGGCGATTCGCGGATTCAAGCGCGGCGAAGAGGTCGTTTTCCAGCTGGTCCGCGACAACGGCGTCGAGGCACCGAACCTGAACGCCGATGGCAAGCCATCCCAGCAGGGATACACCACCGAGGCGGTCTGGCGGACGTTGCGCATCCTCGGTCCAGCGACCCCGGAGCAGATCGCCGCATCGGTGGCGGCCTCGGGCACGCCCGTGTCGCCCAGCACCGTTCAGCGCTACTTCATCGACCTCCAAAACGCCGGATACCTGACCCGCAACGGCCGCCACTACGCCCTCAAGCCGGGCCGCTACACCGGTCCACGGCCGCCCATTGTCCAGCGCGAGACGCGCCGTCAGGTCTACGACCCGAACCTGGATCAGGTCATGTGGAGTTCGCACGGCGAGTACCAACACAACCGGAGTCGTTCGCGGGGCGCTGCCCAGGCTGGCGTGGCGGATACCGAAGAGAACAACGAATCAGGCGGCTGAGGCCCTGATGAAGACGGTGCCGAGGGGTGGCCGCCCCTCGACACCTACCACCACCCGGAAGGAGAGGAGCCATGCAAATGCATGCACAGCAAGGCGGTAGCGCCGCGAAGGCTAGCACAAGCCACTTTCGCGGCACTACGAACATTGAGGAGTACATCCGCGACATGGCGAGCCGTGGGTTCAGTCGTCGGGCCGTGAGTAAGGCCCTGGGTATGCAGTCGCGGAAGTTCAAGGAACTCCTGGAACTCCTGCCAGAAATGGACTGGGTGCCTCCTTGTCAGTCGTGGGACCGCCTGCGCGCTGACCAGGAGAAGAAGGGACGCAAGTGTCCGATGACAGAGGGGCGTCTGCGCTCGATTGTCGCGGCGAGGCGCGCCGCGAGGGCAAAACACACCCGCTACACCGCGTTTGGTGTAACAGCCACCTTGCCGGAGCTGGTGAGCCAGTTCGGCCAGGTCACCGCCGCCACCGTGCGCATGCGGTTGGCCAAGGGAATGCCTCTGGAGCAGGCCCTTGCCTCCGTGCGCAGCGATCCTTGTGGAAGGAAGATCGCTGATAGCCATCCCTGGAAACAGGAGGCGCACCGGGGGGCTATCAATCACCTTGAGCGTCAAACCGCTGCAATGCAGGAACGCGTTCAGGGGGAGCGCCTGGACCGAGCGGCCTCACTGCTGAGCCAGGAGGTGCCGCCATGCGCCGAACACTGATCCCCATCGGCATCTTCCTGGCCCTCGGCCTGCTACTGGTCCTGGTCGGTGATGCCCTGCTGCCGATCCGTCGCCTCATTGCCTGGCAGTGGGGGTGCTAATGGACCGCGCAATCGATCTGTCGGCCTGGGGCGAGCGTCCGCCCGTCTTCGTCCAGCTGCTCGCCGCTGAGGTGGCCCGCAGCAGCCAGACGAAGGCCGGCGAGGCAATCGGCATGAGCCGTTCGACCGTCAGCACCATCCTCGCCAACCGCTACCCGTCGCCCTCGACGATCCGCGTCGAGCGCCGCGTCCTGGCCGCGCTGAGCCGTATTGAATGCCCGGCCTTGGGCGAGGCGGTGACCTCGGTCGAGTGCAGCGAGTACCTCCAGCGGCCGGCGCCGCTGAACAACCCCGTCGCGATGCGCTGCTGGAAAGCGTGCCGCGCCTGTCCACGCAACCCGCATACCGCCCCCATGAAACGAGAGGAACAAGGCCATGAGAACCGCATTGCCCTTGAAAGTCTTGACGCCTGACCTGGCCCGGAGCCTGCGCACCTTCAACGACGCCGCCCGGCTGCTCCAGCGCATGGGGGTCCGCCTTCATCGCCTGGAGCCGGCAGAGGGGCGCGTGACCATCGCCGCAGATGACGCCCGCCAGCTCTTGGAGAAAGGCTACCTGATGGGCTTCCAGCGCGACGCCTCGGCCGGCAGCACCCGTTACATCACCCGCTTCCAGGGCATCACCCTGGCCTGGAGCGAACCGATCAGCTACCGCGACTTCGCCGGCAGCAACCCCGTAATTCACTGAACAGGAGAACGCCAACATGGCACCGAAGAAACGTCTGAAATCCGCTGCCGCCGTCTACGTCCCGCAGACCCGCGAACAAGTCATCAGCGATATCAAGAACATCGGCGACCTCCAGCGCGAGCTGGCCCGACTGGAAACCGCAATGAACGATGAAATCGGCCAGATCACCGAGCGCTATTCGGAGCCGGCCGAAGACCTGAAGAAGCGCCTGGCGGTCCTCCAGGGCGGAGTCCAGTCCTGGTGCGAGGCCAACCGTGCCGAGCTGACCGACAACAACAAGGTCAAGTACGCGAACCTCACCACCGGCGAGGTCCAGTGGCGCATCCGTCCCCCGTCCGTGACTGTGCGCGGCGCCGATGCGGTCCTGGAGCTGCTGCGCAGCAAAGGGCTTATCCGCTTCATCCGCACCAAGGAAGAGGTGAACAAGGAAGCGATCCTCAACGAACCCGAGGCCGTCCAGGGGCTTCCGGGGCTGACCGTGAACTCCGGCATCGAAGACTTCGCCATCGTGCCTTTCGAAGCGGAGGTGCAGTAATGGGCGTCCTGACCGAAATGAAGTGGCCGAAAACCACACTGCTGGACTTGCTGAACGACGCCGAGCGGCTCGACGTGGACCTGTTCGACGTCGTCCATCTGGAGTTGAACAGCGGCCGGGACTACCTGGTGGCTGTGATCACTGGGGAGAAAGCGGCCAATGCCGCCGAACTGCTGGAGCGGCTGCGCTCCAAGGACGTGTGACATGGCCCGCAACCGCGCGCAACAGCTGTGCATCGTCACCTTGGACTATCAGCGCTTCCTGTTACCCCAGGCTGATGCACTCAAGCTGATAGACATCATGAGTCGAGCCGCAGAGGTTCAGGCCGACTACGCCTCTGGAGCTGGGTTCAAGTACACCGTCGGCGAAGTGCCGGAAGTCGAGTTGACGATAGTACGCCCCAGTCAATTGGTCATGCCGCAGGCCGAGCCGGCCCCAGCTACACCACGCGCTCGCCGGAAGTCTCCGGCCCAGGTCACGCACGATGCCATTCGGCTGCTGGAGGGGCTCTGATCATGACCAAGACGTTCGCCATGTGCCGCATCGACGGCCTGATCGAGCTGCGGGAGGAACACCCAGGCGAGGGCTACTTCGCCCTTGCCGTGGGCGACTTGGCCAGCGTGCGGGCGGCGGTCTTTGCAACCGCTGAGCCGCACCAGGTCGGCAAGAAAGTCGCCCGGCGCGTGCCGGGTGTGAGCCCCGACGCCACCGACCGCGAAAACCTGGGCTCCATCGCCCGCTACATCCAGACCCTGGGCCAGCAGGATCGGCCCGGCTTCCGTGCGCTGGGGGTGTGAAATGCAGCAGTCCAACCCCTTCAATCACCCCGGACAGAGCTACGGCGCCGTAGACGTCGATAGCCGACTCCGCGCCGTTGCCGGCTTCGACCTGGAGCAATGCCGCGCCGCGCTCGCGGTCACCGGCCTCCAGAAGATCGTCGAGCAGAAAATTCGCACCCGCATCCGCCAGCTGGAAAAGCAGGCATCCGCACAGAAGGAGGCATAACCATGGCCGTATACACCATCACCATCAGCGACACCGAGGGCGGCGTCCTCTTCGGCATGAAAGGCCCGCAGTTGCACGATTCCGAAGCTTCGAAACTGGCCTATGCCCTCATGGAGGCCTCGAAGTCCATTGGCCGGGAACTCGCCAAGCTGAACGGAGTTGGCAACGCCGTTTCCTGCGCCTGCGACGAGTGCCTGGCACGCCGCGCTCGCGGCGAGGAACCGCAACAGGAAATCCACTACACCACGGCTAAGAACCGCACCGTCCACTGAGCGAAACCGCCCCGGCCTGGCCGGGGCGGTCTGCCGGACGTGGTGGTCCGGTACTGATGAGCAGCCACCCATGACGAACGAAACCAAGACAGACCGCCAGCGCCGCCTGGCGCGGGAACGCCAACGGGCGAAGCGCGAGCGCGATGCCCTGCGCCGCGCTGCGCTGGGCGGTCGCCGCTTCAACATGGACATGTACCAGGGAACGGCGGATGCACTCGATCTGATCTGCGCGGCCGGGGGCTTCGCCGAGCCGGCCGAGGCGGTCACCTTGCTCCTACACAACGTTGCCGAAATTGCAGAGCGTGACGCGTCACGTTTTGCCGAATTGATCCAAAAGAGAAGCCATCCAGGGAGGACCAAGCGATGAGCCTACGCGCCGTCAACCTCGCAAAAATCCACATCGCCAAGGCCCAGCTGGGCATGGACGATGACACCTATCGCGCATTGCTGGCTCGCGTCGCGGGCGTGCGCTCGGCCAAGGACCTAGGGCCGCGCCAGATCGACCACGTACTGGTCGAACTCCAGCGCCTGGGCTGGAAACCGAAGAGCAACCGGCAGGGCCGGGCGACGCCAAAAGTACCTCAAAACCGGCAAACCGTGCTGCGTAAAATCACCGCGCTCCTGGCCAGCGCCCATCGCCCCTGGAGCTACGCCGACCACATGGCCCGGCGCATGTTCCAGGTCGAGCGGGTCGAGTGGCTGGACGACAGCCAGCTCTACCGGCTGATGCAGGCGCTTATCATCGATAGGAGCCGCCATGGCCAGGTCTGAGGTGGATCTTCGGGAGGTCCAGGACATGCTGCCGGATACCGTCCGCGACATGGCCGGACGCATAGGACTGCCGGCCACCCTGGTGGTGGTCGAGCAACTCGGCGGCACGTCCTGGCGGATAGCCGAGGGCCGGGCGCGGAGGGGCGAAGCGCGCCGGGCTGCGCTGGCCGAACTAGTGGGCAGCGACATCGAGGAGCAGCTCCACACGCACTATCGGGGCGAAGAAATTTACGTGGCTCGCTGCCACAAGGCGCTGGTACGGTGGCGCGACCTGGAGATCGTCGAGCGCTTCGAGCAGGGCTTGCGTGATGGGCAAACCGCCCGTAGCCTGCTCAGCGATCTTGCCCGCAAGTACAACCTGTCCGACCGCTGGATATGGGAGATTGTCAACCGGCCGAGCGAGCCGGCACCGCAGCAATCCACCCTGTTCCACTAAGCCGGGGCGCAACGCCCCGGCCGGCGTCTCCACGCCGATCCTGTCTCAGCCGTCGAAGTCAATCATCTAATTCCCCCTAGCATGTCGCCGCCACGATGGCGGCATGAAAGAGTTCAACGCCCCGCATCCACCGCGCAGCCCCCGCGACTACGCCGCCGCCATCCTGGCCGAGCCCAGCCGCGAGCGTCGTAACGCTCTGCTGGAAGCCTGCCCGGTCAACTGGCAGCCGCTCGTTCGGGCACACGTCGAGGACGCCTTCGCGAAGGTCAAGGCGTATCGCCAGATGATGGACCACCGCGCCGAGTCGATCCGGCGCGGCCCGCCTGCTGCTCCCCGCGTCACCGACACCGATTTCCGCATATCCAACTACACCAAGTCCGCCCCGGAGGTAGGCAATGCGCACCTATCCGCAATTCGGGCAGCGCTCGCAACGGAAGCACCAAATGCCTGATCCCGCATCCACCTCGGCCGGCAGCGCCGCGCTGCTGAAAATGTTCGGCATCCACATAAGCGCGGGCGCCCTGGCTGCCGCCCTGGGCTTCCTGGTCCTGTGGCCCCGAACCATGAAAGAGGGGTTCGCCCGGCTGTTCTGCACCATCGTCGCGTCCAGCGTCTTCGGCCCAATCCTGGTGGTTTACCTGCACTCCAACCGCCCCGAGCTGTTCGAGTCCGCCCAGGTGGTGGCCGGGCTCTACCAACTGGAGCCAGCGGTCGGCCTGCTGTTCGTTTCCGCTCCGCTCCTGGTGATTGCCGGTCTGCCTGCCTGGTGGCTGATCGGTGCGGCCCTGCGCCTGTTTGAGCGGGACGGCGATTCATGGCTGGGCGCGTTCGCCCAGTGGGTAAAACGCAAACTGGAGAACAACTGATGGCCCTTCAACCTCGCGGTATCCGCAACAACAACCCCGGCAACATCGTCTGGTCAGCACGCAACAACTGGCAGGGCCAGCTCCCGCACAACCCGAAGGTTGAGCCGCGTTTCGCCCGCTTCGACACCGCGCATAACGGCATCCGCGCCCTGGCAAAGCTGCTGCTGAACTATCGCAAGGTCTATGGCCTGCGCACCGTCGAATCGCTGATCGCACGCTGGGCGCCGTCGAACGAGAACAACACCCGCGCGTATGCCTCGGCCGTGGCCCGAGCGATGGGAGTTCCGCCGCAGGCCAGCCTGCACCTGGACCAGGCCACCCTGGTCGCTCTGGTGACCGCCATCATTCACCAGGAAAACGGGCAGCAGCCCTACAGCGCCGAGCAGATCGCCCAGGCCGTGCGGGAGGTGCTGTGATGCAGCGCCCCAGCGGAATCAGCCTCAGCGATCTGTTCGCGATCTGCCGTGAAGCCCCGGCCAACCGATGGCTCTGGATACGCCTCTATCTCCGCGACCTGCTGGCCCGCGTCGTGATTCTGGCCTTCATGGCAATTGGTGCCGCAGGCCTCGCCTATGGCCTGGGCGGGGCGTTCGCCTACGGCTTCATGCAGACCGTTGCGTCCTACCAGGTCCAGCTCAGCGTCGAGAAATCGCCATGACCTGGCGCGTCGGCCTGGTTGTCTTTGTGCTCCTGGTGATGGTCTGGACGGCCGGCTGGTGGGGCGGTCGCGAGGCTGGGCTGGCCGATGGGCGCGCCGCCTGCGCCGACGCACAGACCCGCGCATATCGCGACGTCCTGGAGCAATCGGCGGCACAACTGAAGACGGTCCAGGACACCAGCGCGGCTCTTTTCCAGCGCCTGGCCCAGCGGGCCGACAGCGACCAACAAACTACTCGGGAGCTTCGCCATGCCCTGGCCGAAACCGCTGCTGATCGCGCTGCCTGCCGCTTTCCTGCTGGCGTCATGCAGCAGCTCGAAACCGCCCGTCAACGTGCCGCCCAGGCCACTACCGGCGGCCTTGGCTCAACCGTGCCCGACCCCGGTGGCGGTGACTGATGACAGCCCCGATGCCGCCGCAATTGCCCTCAAACAACTCTACGACCAATACGGCGTTTGCGCCGGCCTGCACTGGGACACCGTGCGGCACCTTCAAAAGGACTGATCCGATGACCGAAAAGAAAGCCTCTCCCGAGTTCGAACTGCTGCAACGCATCGACGGCCGCCTGGAGCGCTTCGAGGACCGATTCCCGCAGATCGAACGTAAGGCCGTGCTGTACGGCTCGGCGGCCGGCGCGCTGGCGGGTGGCCTGGTTGCCTGCGGCCTGCTCGCGGCGCGTATCAAGCTCGGTATCTGAGGTAGCCCATGGCGCACCCGAAGGAAACCCGCGACGCCCTGCGCCGCGCCTACGTCCTCGACCGCCAGTCCCTAGAGGTCGCGGCCGCCATGTTCGGCGTCTCCTACGGCACCGCCCGCCGCTGGAAACAGCAGGCGGAAGCCGAGGGGGACGACTGGGACAAGGCGCAATCGGCGCAGTTGCTGGCCGGTGGTGGGCTGGAGGACGTGGCGCGCCAGGTGCTGGCCGGCCTGGTGACCCAGTTCCAGGCCACCATGGAGGCGATCCAGGTGGACAGCGCGATCACGCCAGCGGTCAAGGTGCAGATGCTCGCCAGCCTGGCCGACGCCTATAACAAGTCGATCAGCGCATCGAAGCGGGTACTACCGGAAACCTCCAGCCTGGCCACCGCAATGGAAGTCATCCAGCGCCTGGCGGCCTTCATCCGTGAACAATTCCCGCAGCACGTCCAGGCCTTCGCCGAGATTCTGGAGCCGTTCGGGGAAGTAATCGCCAAGGGGCTGAAATGAACGCCGAGGAAAAAGAGTTCCTACGGGAACTATCCGCCATGGCGCAGCAGCTGCGCCGCGACATCGAGGCGCAACAGGTCGGCCTCGATAGCTCCCCGGAAGCTCGGGCCGAGCGGCGCCGTCGCGTACTGGTAGATCGCGATTTCGAGTTCTTCGCGTATACCTACTTCCCGCACCACATCCGGCCGCCTGCCTCGTTGTTCCATGCGCATTTCTTCAAGCGCTTTCCCCAGCTCATCAGTAGCTCCAGCGGCCTCAAGGAATGGTGGGTAGCTCCGCGTGGCGAGGCGAAGTCCTCACTGCTGACCAAGGTCGGGCCGTGCTATGTCGTTGTCCAGGGGCTGCTCCAGCGACCGGAGATTCGGGCCGAACTGGGCATGACCGGCCCGGCGCCGTACTTCGTCGACTACATCACGCTCCTAGGCGCCGAAACGCGCTTGCCCACCAAGCTCCTGGAAGTAGTCAAGACCGAGCTACTGGTAAACGCCTCCCTGTCCCTGGACTTCCCCGAAGTCTGCGGCAAGGGAAGCGTCTGGAAGATCGGCGAGTTTGTTTCCCTCTCCGGGGTCAAGCTGGAGGCCTTCGGCGCTGAACAGGCGATCCGGGGCACATTCCACGGCGCGAGCCGTCCCAAGCTGCTCCTGGGCGATGACCTGATCACCGACAAAGAGGCCAAGTCCCCGACCGAGCGCAACAACCGATGGGACTGGCTGGAAAAGGCTATCGACTACCTCGGCCCACCGGATGGCTCTGTCAAATATCTAGGCGTGGGCACAGTGCTGAATAAGGACGATCCGATCAGCCGAGCCAAACGCACGGTCGGGCACCTGGTCCACCACTTCCGCGCTATCGAGACGTTCCCCACCCACATGGACCTATGGGCACACTGCGAAGAGGTGATGCTCAACGACGATAAGCCCGTGATGGAACAATACGCCGAGCGCGGTAGCGTCGCGCCCGATAGCGCTCTGCCGTCGTTTCAGTTCTACCAGGACAACCGCGAGCAGATGGAGCTGGGGGCCGTCACCAGTTGGCCAGGTGTCCGGTCGCTCTACTGGCTGATGCGTCAGCGGGCGAAGAACAAAGCCGCGTTCGCGACCGAGCTGCAAGGCGACCCGCGATCCGATGAAGACAAGACGTTTACCAACCCGCGCTTTTGGGTCATGCGCTCCGGCCGTTGGCAGATGTTTGGCGCCTGCGACCCCTCTGTCGGGGCGAGCGCACAGTCCGACCCGTCGGCAATCATCGTGGGGGGCTGGGACACCGAGAAACAGGTACTCAACGTCATAGAGGCGGCCATCAAGCGGCGCGTCCCCTCGAAACTGGAAGCCGACCTGATCGCAGCGCAGAGGGAGTACCAGATGCGCGCTATCGGTTTCGAGAACAACGGGGCATTCGAAATCCAGCGGCAGAACATCGCCAAGGCTGCGCTGATGCAGCGCGTAGCGCTCCCTCTGGTCGGTGTTACCAGCATGGCGGACCAGTCCGTTCGAATCGATGCCATGGAGCCGTTCATCAACGACGCATTTGCGCCACGGATTCTGTTTTCGCCTGGATTGGTCGCCCTGCTCGACGAGCTGGACAGCTGGCCAGAACCGCAGACCGGGCACCACTACGACGGCCTTTGCGCCCTGTCGATCCTCTGGATGATCGCTAGCACCCGCGCTGGTTCCTATGAATTCACCCCGGTGCCTGGCCGTCGCAGCTCTGCGGGTTCCAGTGAGTTCAAAGACTCTTTTGACATAGGTGGCCGCATGGGCGGCGACTGGTAGGAGACGCAACGATGGCCACCATCGTGGATATTTACGGCAACCCCCTTCGAACCCAGCAGCTGCGCAAGCAGCAGACCGCGCACCTGACGGGACTGGCCAAAGAGTTCGCCAACCACCCGGCCAAGGGGCTGACCCCAGCTAAGTTGGCTCGCATCTTGATCGAGGCCGAGCAGGGTCAACTCCAGGCTCAGGCCGAGCTGTTCATGGACATGGAGGAACGCGACGCCCACCTGTTCGCCGAAATGAGCAAGCGCAAGCGCGCTGTCCTCGGCCTGGACTGGACCATCGAGCCGCCGCGCAACGCCTCGGCCGCAGAGAAGGCCGACGCGGAGTATCTCCACGAGCTGCTGCTCGACCTGGAGGGCATTGAAGACCTCATGCTCGATTGCATGGATGGCGTCGGCCACGGCTATAGCGCTATCGAGCTGGACTGGTCCCTCCAGGGACGGGAGTGGCTGCCGCAGGCCTTCGACCACCGGCCTCAGAGCTGGTTTCAACTGAGCCCGGACGACCAGGACGAGCTGCGCCTGCGCGATAACAGCATCGCGGGCGAGGTGCTCCAGCCGTTCGGCTGGATCATGCACAAGCCGCGTTCGCGCTCGGGATACGTGGCGCGTAGCGGGTTATTCCGGGTGCTGGCCTGGCCGTACCTGTTCAAGCACTACTCCACGGCCGACCTGGCGGAAATGCTCGAAATCTACGGTCTGCCGATCCGGCTCGGGAAGTACCCGCCCGGCACGCCGGACGAAGAGAAGGTGACCCTGCTGCGGGCCGTGACCGGCCTCGGCCATGCCGCAGCAGGCATCATCCCCGAGAGTATGTCCATCGAGTTCCAGGAAGCGTCGAAAGGCTCGGCCGAGCCGTTCATGGCCATGATGCGCTGGTGCGATGACTCAATGTCGAAGGCCATCCTGGGCGGCACGCTCACCAGCCAGACCAGCGAGTCGGGCGGTGGTGCCTATGCCCTGGGGCAGGTCCATAACGAGGTGCGCCATGACCTTCTGGCGGCGGATGCCCGACAGCTCGCCGCCACGCTGAGCCGAGACCTACTCTGGCCCCTCCTGGTCCTCAACCGCTCCGGCAACCTCGACGCACGCCGCGCCCCCCGCCTGGTGTTCGACCTCAAGGACCGGGCCGACCTGGCCGCCATGGCAACGTCATTACCGCCCCTGGTCAAGCTGGGCGTCCAGGTTCCGGTCAACTGGGTCCAGGAGCAACTGGGAATCCCGCTGCCGGCCAAGGGCGAGGCAGTCCTGGTCGATCAGGCCGGCGCAGGCATCGCCCAACTGAGCCGGCGCCCTGGTCCTCGCGTCGCTGCGCTGGCCCAGGTGATTGGACCACGCTACCGCGATCAGGAAGCGCTGGACCAGGTGCTGGCCAGCCTGCCGGCCCAGGACATGCAAAACCAGGCCGATAGCCTGGTCGCGCCGCTCCTGGATGTGATCAGCCGCGGAGGTAGCGAGGCAGAGCTGCTCGGCGCCCTGGCCGAGGCATTCCCGGATATGGACGACAGCGCCCTGGCGGATGCCCTCCACCGGCTGCTGTTCGTAGCCGACACCTGGGGCCGGCTCAACGGCACTCTGGATCGGATCGACTGATGGCAACGCCAACCGAGGCCGATCTGCGGGCCATCTTCGCCATGCGGCCGGAGGCCGCTATCGAGTACCTGGAGCGCAAGGGATTCGCCATTACCTGGAACTGGCACGATGTTGACGCGGCCACCCATGCCCGAGCGCTGACGGTGGCCAAGGCGGCACGCCTGGACGTGCTCCAAGACATCCGCGACGCCCTGGTCGATAACCTGGAACGTGGCGGAACGCTGCGCGACTTCCAGCGCAACCTGCGCCCGATCCTGGAGGCCAAGGGCTGGTGGGGACGCCAGATAGTGGTTGCGCCGGACGGCGGCGCCGAGGTCGCCCAGCTCGGCAGCCCGCGCCGGCTGGAAACGATCTACCAGACCAACATGCAGTCGGCCTACATGGCCGGGCGCTATGCCGCCGCATACGAGGCCAGGGAAACTCACCCTTACTGGATGTATGTGGCCGTCATGGACAGCGTCACCCGGCCCAGCCATGCGGCGCTACATGGCAAGGTGTTCCGCTGGGACGACCCGATCTGGCAGCACATCATGCCGCCGAATGGCTACAACTGCCGGTGCCGAATCGTTCCGTTGACGGCGGCCGCTGTGCGTCGCCGTGGTCTGACGGTCGAATCCAGCGTCGGCAAGACCGGCCAAGTGACCGTCGAGACGGGCGTAGACAAGCGGACGGGGGAGATTCGGGAGCAGACCTTGACCACCCTGGAGACGACCGACCGGGCCGGTCGGAAGATCCAATTTCGCCCCGATGCCGGGTTCGACGGCAGCCCGATACAGAGCGCCCTGATGGACCAGGTGCTGTACAACAAGGCCGAGCGCACCCTGGGAGCGCCTGCCGCCCTCGGCGAGGTCCAGGACGTGCTCCTGGACCCGGTACGCCAGCGCGCCTGGCAGGCGTTTGTGGACCGCTCCACGTCGCCCCAGGGACAGACGATGTCGGTCGGCGTCCTCGATCCGACCGACATCACCTATGCGGCTGCCCAGGGTGCCCAGCTCCAGGCTGGCGTGGTATCGGCCAGCGACACCGTGATTCGTAACAGCTCGGTCGCTCGCGAGCAGCTGGCGAACCTGCCGCAGCGCCTGGCCCAGCCCGCTATGGTGCTGTGGGAGCGTGGCAGCGAGTCGCTGGTCTATGTCGTCCAGGATGGCGACTCTACCCTGGCGGTTCGGCTGCGCGGTGGCATCTATGGGCCGGGCCAAATGGAGAACATCAGCCAGGTTACTGAGGTGACGATGGAAAGCATCGACGACGGGCTCGCCCTGGGCCGTTACAGGAGGGTTCGCTAATGGCCAATCGCATCGAGCTGGAACTGGTGGACCGCGAGGTCCAGGAGCGCCTGGCGGCGCTCTACGCGGCAGTAACCGACACCCTGCCGCTGATGCGCGGCATCGCTGCTGAGCTGCTGGCCGAGACGGAGTTTGCATTCATGGACGAGGGGCCGGGATGGCCCCAGTTGAGCCCCGTTACCGTTGCAGCGCGAGCGGCGAAGGGGCGCGGCGCGCATCCGATTCTCCAGGTCACCAACGCCCTGGCGCGCTCGATCACAACCCGCGCCGACCGTGACCAGGCGCAGATCGGCTCCAATCTGACCTACGCAGCTATCCAGCAGCTGGGCGGCCAGGCTGGACGAGGCCGTAAGGTGACAATCCCAGCGCGCCCGTATCTGCCGGTCCTCAGAAACGGCCAGCTCAAGCCAAGCGCCCGCGATGCGGTCCTGGACGTCCTTCTAGCTGCTCTATCCCAGGGGCGTTAGGGGAAATGAATTCGGACAAGCGGCACATTGTGCCTATTGCGGATTAGGCACAATGTGCCTAATCTAGCGTCATGCCAGCCACAACGGCGAGGCGAACCCAAGGAGAGACACCATGACTAAGACCGCACAAATGATCGCTCAGCAGCACAAAGATACTGTCGCAGCGTGCGAAGCCGCCGAAGCCATCGCTATCGCAAAAGATCAGGTCTGGGATGGCGAGGGCTATACCAAGTACACGTTCGACGACAACAGCGTTCTGATCCAGTCGGGCACTACTCAGTACGCGATGGATGCCGACGACGCAGACAGCATCAAAGGCTATGCGGACTGGCTGGACGACGAAGCTCGCACCGCAGAAGATTCAGAAATCAAGCGCCTGCTCGAAGCGGTCGAAGATGAAGCCTGACGCCTCCAACCACAATCCAGACCCGCGCTACCTGCGCGGGCTGCTCAAGAAAGCCGGCATCAGCCAGCGGCGCGCAGCCGAGCTGCTCGGCCTCAGTGACAGGGTTATGCGCTATTACCTGAGCGAGGACGTCAAGGAGGGCTACCGTCCCGCGCCGTATACCGTCCAGTTCGCCCTGGAGTGCCTGGCGAGCGACCCGCCATCTGCGTGATCACCTGATCCGCCCGCAAACGCGCTACACGTGCCGAAACGGGGTTAGCCGCTACCTCGCATCAGAGTCGGTGCGTTAACCCCGTTAGAACCCCGTTAGAAATCGTTCCATCGCCATCCGCGTGCCAGGGCTTGGCCAGAAGATGGTGCCGGACGGTTTCCGCAGTCGTTGAACCCCTTCCCGTAACCGCCGCGCTCGACCGTCGCCACCATTGGCGGCATGAAGAAGAACCGCCTACACGTCGCCATCGCCGCCTGCTCGTTCCAGCTCCCCAAGCTGGAGGACGGCAGCGCCTGGATTCAAGTTACGCCTGCCGGTGAGTTCTGGCCCATGGATGGGCGCCCTATGGATGTGCCGGGCTGGCGGATCGATGCCGACAGTGCCGCCGCAGTGATCGAGCGCGCACGGTCGCGCAAGACTCCGCCCGTCCTGGACTACGAGCACCAGACCCTAAAGAAAGAGCAGAACGGCCAGCCCGCGCCCGCTGCCGGCCGTTTCCTGGACTTCGAATGGCGCGAAGGCTCCGGCCTGTGGGGGCGTGTCGAATACACCGCCCGCGCCGCGAAGCTGATCGAGGACGGCGAGTACCTCTACTTCAGCCCCGTCTTCAGCTACGCCCCGGACGGCACGGTCCTCTCCATCCTCATGGGCGCAATGACAAATGACCCCGCCATCGACGGTCTGGAGCCCCTCGCACGCCGAGCGGCCGCGACCTTTGGCCTCTACCACCCCGACGAGGAAACCCCTGTGGATGAACTCCTGAAAGCCATCATCGCGGCCCTGTCGCTGAAAGAAGGCACGACCGAGGCAGAGGCCATTGCGGCCCTGACCGCCCTGAAGCCGGCCCTAGACGCCCAAGCGACCAACCTGGCCAAGCTGCGCGAAACCCTCGGCCTGGCCCAGGACGCGGACGTCGAGCAGATCGCCGCCGCCACCGCCCAGCTGAAGGTCGCCGCCCCCGGTAACCCCGACCCGGCGAAGTGGGCGCCCGTTGAAGCTGTCACCCAGCTCCAGGGCCAGGTCGCGGCGCTGACCTCTCGCCTCAACGGCGGCGAGCTGGACGGCCTGATCAACAGCGCTATCCAGGAGGGCCGACTCATTCCGTCCATGGAGCCCTGGGCGCGTGAATACGGCGCCAAGGACTTGGCCGGCTTGAAGAGCTACCTGGGCCAGGCCAAGCCCATCGCCGCCCTGACCCAACAGCAGAGCGCCGGGCGTACCTCGGTGCCTACCTCGGTTGACCAGCTGGACGAGGCCGCCCTCGCGGTTTGCTCGGCTATGCAGATCAAGCCGGAGGATTACCTCAAGACCCTGAAAGGCCAGTAAGGAGGCGCTATGACCGCCCTGACCACCGACCGCAACACCCCGCTCCAGGACGCCGAAGTCATTGGCGTGCCGGTAGCGGCTAACGTCCAGGTCTTCGCCGGCGCCATCGTCGTGGCGAACGCTACCGGGTTCGCCGTAGGCGGCAGCACCGCCACCGGCCTGACCTACCTGGGTCGCGCTGAGGAATACGTGGACAACCGCAATGGCGCGGACGGCGCCAAGGTCGTCCGTGTGCGCCGCCTGAACGCCTTCAAGTGGGCGAACGACGGCAGCGTCACCCAGGCGCACCTGATGAAACCCGCCTACATCGTGGACGACCAGACCGTCGCCGCCACGGACGGCACCGAAACCCGCTCCCCGGCCGGCCGCATCATCGGCGTCGAACCGGACGGCGTGTGGGTGGAATAACAGGCTCACCAACGGAGAACCGGACACATGCTGATCAACAAGCAGAGTCTCAACGCGGCATTCGTCGCGATCAAAACCATCTTCAACAACGCCTTCGCGGCGGCCCCCACCACCTGGCAGAAGATCGCCATGGAAGTGCCGAGCAACACCAGCAGCAACGATTACAAGTGGTTGAGCACCTTTCCGAAGATGCGCCGCTGGATCGGCGCGAAGGTGATCAAGAACCTGAAAGCCTACAAGTACGTTGTCGAGAACGAGGACTTCGAGGCCACCGTCGAGGTGGACCGCAACGACATCGAGGACGACCAAATCGGCATCTACTCGCCCCAGGCGAAGATGGCCGGTTACTCGGCGGCTCAGCTCCCGGACGAGCTGGTCTATGAAGCGGTCAACGGCGCCTTCACCAAGCCCTGTTTCGACGGCCAGTATTTCATCGACACGGATCACCCTGTCGGTGATGCCTCGGTGAGCAACAAGGGCACCGCTCCGCTTTCCAACGCCAGCCAGGCGGCGGCGAAGGCAGGTTATGGCGCTGCTCGCACTGCGATGAAGAAGTTCAAAGACGAGGAAGGACGTTCCCTCAACGTCTCCCCCAACGTGCTCCTGGTCGGCCCGGCGCTGGAAGACGTGGCGAAGATGCTGCTCACCAACCCGAAGCTCGCGGACAACACCCCGAACCCCTACGTCGGCACTGCTGAGCTGGTAGTGGACGGGCGTATCGAGTCCGACACCGCCTGGTTCCTGCTGGACACCACCAAGCCGGTAAAACCGTTCATCTTCCAGCCCAGGAAGCAGCCGGAATTCGTTTCCCAGGTCAACCTGGATTCGGATGACGTCTTCAACCTGCGCAAGCTGAAGTTCGGCGCCGAAGCCCGCGCTGCTGCCGGTTACGGCTTCTGGCAGCTGGCCTATGGCTCCACCGGCACTGGCGCATAAGGGGGCAGCTCATGGCACGCAAAGCCGCAACTACCGCCAAGCCGACCGCCAGGCTGGCCCGCCAGGCGGCGGGCGATGAAGCCCAGCAGAGCGTCGAGGGCATCTTCGTGCGCAGCTATCCGCCGACCTTCCGGCGTGCTGGCTTCGCGTTCACCAGCGAAGGAATCGGAATCGCCCTGTCCGCCCTGACCGAGGCGCAGCTCAAGGCCCTCAAGGAAGAGCCCCAGCTGCGCGTCGAGTCCTGCGAGTTCCTGCCGGACGACGTCGGCGGCGAGGGTGAGCCGCCCGCGTCGGACAACGACACCCAGGAATAACCCACCCCAGCAGAGGGACCGCCCCTGGCCACGGATGGCCACCTATTCATCAGGAGTTCGACATGAGCGACCACACCCTGGCCATCAGTCAACTGACCATCGCCGCGCAGAACGCCGAGCACAATGCTCCGATCATCGAAGCCCAGGGCGACCTCGCCCAGGCCGAGCTGGATCGCCGGGTCGCTGCCGAGTGCCATAGCGCCATCGACGTCCTGGAGCACCAGGAGCAGCAACAGTGAGCTATTGCACCCAGGCCGACCTGGTCGAGCAGTACGGCGAGGCGTCCATCCGCCAGCTGAGCGACCGCGTCAATAAACCCGCCACGACCATCGATCCGGCGGTCGTGGCCCAGGCTATCGCCGATGCGGACGCGGAGATCGATCTCCACCTGCACGCCCGCTACCAGCTGCCGCTGGCCCAGGTGCCTGTGGTGCTGAAGCGCGTAGCGTGCGTGCTGGCATTTGCCAACCTGCACACCCAGGTCAAGGACGACCACCCCGCGATCCTGGATGCCGAGCGCAAGCGGAAGCTGCTGGGCGGCATTTCCTCCGGGAAGCTCAGCCTGGCCTTGACCAGCTCCGGCACCCCGGCGCCCATTGCCAATACCGTTCAAATCAGTTCGCAACGCAACGATTTCGGGGGCACCTGGTGAGCACTGCCGAGCCGTTCGATTACCTGTTCCTGGAGACGCTCCTGGTCGAGCGCATCCGCGCCGAGGTGCCCGGCCTTCAGGACGTTTCGGGCATCCCCGATCTGGCCACCCTCGACGAACAGCGCCAGGGCTCGCCTTGCGTCTATGTCGTCTACCTGGGCGACGAGATCGGCACCGGGGCGTCGCACCAGGGCGGCAGTCGGGCGATTCAGACGGTCACCCAGCACTGGGCAGCCGTGCTGACGTTGTACTACGCCGACGCCCAGGGCGACGGCCAGGGCGCCCGGCGCGAAGCCGGCCCGCTGCTCGGCCAGCTGCTCAAGGCACTGACCGGCTGGGTTCCTGATCAGGGCGTCAGCCCGCTGGCCCGCAGCCCGCAGGCTTCGCCAGTCAGCTACAGCAACGGGTTCTTCTATTTCCCGCTGGTGTTCACCGCCAACTTTGTCTTCCCGAGGCTCAAGTCATGGAAACCGTAAAAGTCACCATCACCGCCGAGAAACCCAATCACACCCATGCCGGCAAGCCGGTGGCGCAGGGCGACGAGATCGAAGTCAGTCGCGCCGATGCCGAGTTTCTGCTGCGCCGTCAATTGATCACCAAGATTCCCGCCGAGCCCAAGGCCGACGAGAAACGCGACAAGTAACGCGCAACATCTGATTCCTACGGAGGCCTCACATGGCACAGGAAACGTATTTCTACGGGCAAGGTGAGATTGACGCCGCGCCTATCGTCAACGGCGTTCTCGGCAAATGGCGCTGGATTCAAGATGTCTCGGCCATGAGCATCCAGCTCGCAGTCGAGAAGGTCGAGCACAAGGAAAGCTACAGTGGCCAGAAAGCCCTGGTACGCAGCTTCCCTATCGGCAAGACCGCCACCGTCAACATCACCCTGCACAGCATCGGCCCGGACAACCTGGCGCTTACCCTCTATGGCAAGGTCGTGGCCAAGGCGGCGGGCTCCGTGACGGGCGAGGTACTCCCCGCCGACCTGGTGGCTGGCGATGTGATCCGCTTGGCCAATTTCGGCGTCAGCGAACTGGTCATCACCGACAGCGCGAGCAGCCCGGCGCCCCTCGACCCGCAGTATTACGCCCTGCGAGCCGATGGCGCCTACGGCGAGGTCCAACTGCTGGGTCTGCCGACGCCGGCCCCGACCCAGCCGTTCAAAGCGGCCTATGAGTACGCCGCCACCAAGCAGGTGGGCATGTTCACCGCGCCGCAGCCGACCGTTGCCCTGCGCTATAAGGGCATCAACTTGGCCGAAGGCGGCGCGCCGGTCATCGTCGAGCTGTACAAGGTCGCGACCGACCCGCTCCAGGAGCTGGCATTGATCAGCGACGGCAACACCGTCGCCGGCATGCAGATCAGCGGCGGAATCCTGCTGGACACCAGCAAGCCGGATACCGGCGACCTTGGCCGCTTCGGCCGCATTATTCAGCTGGGGTGAGTCATGAAGAAGCCGAACGACACCCCCGTCGATGACAGCCTGGAAGTTCTGTTCCCCGACCGCCGTTTGACGGTCGGGGGCGAGGACCTGGTTGTCCGCGAGCTGACCTTCGAAGAGCAGCTCACCCACCACGCGGCCCTCAAGGCCATTGCCGAGGCGTTTCTCCAGGTGCCGCGTGAACACCTCGAAGGAGTCGAGGGCGCGACCATTGCGCTGGACGTGCTGACGGAGCACTGGAAGCTCGTTCTACCGTTGATTGCCGTGAGCTGTGGCAAGGCGGATGGCTGGGTCCGGTCGCTCCGTCCAAGCGACGGTGAGTCCCTGATGCTGGTCTGGTGGGCAGCCAACCAGGGTTTTTTCGCCCGCCGCCTGTGGCGCCCGATAGTAGTGGCTCAAGCCCGCCAACAACGTGGGGTCGAGTCTTCGCCTGCCTCGTCGCAGCAGGACACCAGCGCGACCAGCTCGGCCGCTACACCGAGCGACAGCTAATGCTGTTCTTCCGCGAAGCCGAGGCAGAAAAGGGCCGCCAGCAAGCCCGCGAGCTGATGGCGGTCAACCATGGCTTCGCCGGGGGCTCTGTAGCGATTGCCGCCTATGATCAGCTCATGAGTAATTGAACGTGGCCGACCAGGACCTTGTATTAGCCCTGCGCATCCGCGCTGACCTTCAGCAGGGTGCGGACCAGGTCGAGGAACTGTCCAACTCGATCCAGGCCGCTGGTGACCATGCCAGCCAGGCTGGCCGGGAGCTGTCCGGTTTGGGGGAGACGGCCGACCAGCAGGCGGCCCGGATCAAGGCGATGGTCGCCGCGTCCCTGCAACAGCGGGAAGCGCTGGACGCGCTGGCGGAAAGTTCAGATCGGATGAACACCGCCACGCGGGCAGCCACCAGCGGATGGCAGGAAAGCGCCCGCGCTCAATCGGCGTCGATGAATGCCTACCACAACGCCGAGCGCGCCCGCGAACAGCAGGTTGCAGCCGAGCAACGAGCGGCCGAGGCAGCGGCGAAAGCGACCGCCGAGTTCGACCGGCAGCAGGCCGAGCTGGGCAAACTGCTCGCGGCCATCGACCCGGTCACTCGCGAGCTGGAGAAGCTCGACAGCCTCCAGGCGCGCCTGAATGCTGCCAAGGGTCGAGGTATCGACCCGGACGTCTTTACGACCTACAACGCCAAGCTCCAGGAGCAACGGGACCGCCTGCTCGGCACGTCTGACGCCATGGCCGTGGCCGGCATTTCGGCAGGTCAGTACCGCCAGGCCATGCGGCAGTTGCCGGCGCAGATCACCGACGTTGTCACCAGCCTGGCTAGCGGGATGCCGCTGTGGATGGTTGCCATCCAGCAAGGCGGGCAGATCAAGGACAGTTTCGGTGGCGTCGGCGCGACGTTCCAAGCGCTGGGCGACCAGGTCAAATCGTTCTTCGGGATCGCGAGTAACGCTAGCGACGGCCTGGACGACATCGCCCGAGGGGCGGACGCTGCCGCAGCGTCGGCCAACAACGCCAAGACGGCTATGGTAGGCCTCAGCGGAGCAGGTAGCGCCTTTATAGTCATCGGCGCGGCGGTGGCCGCTGCGGGCGTGGCGCTGGCTCTGGCATATGAGAAAGGCAGCTCAGAGGCGGACGAGCTGAACAAGGCCATCGTCCTGACCGGCAACTATGCCGGCACCACCGCCGGGCAACTGTCCGCCATGGCGGCGTCACTCGCCAGGGCGAACGGCACTCAGTATGAGGCCGTGGCGGTACTGTCGGAAATCACCGCGACCGGCAAGTTCACGGTTGACCAGATCGAGCAGGTTGCCACTACCTCCATCGCGATGCAGGAAGCGACCGGCAAGGCTGTTTCGGATACGGTCGCCGAGTTCTCCAAGCTGGCCGACGAACCGGTCAAAGCCTCGCAGCAGCTCAACGAGAAATATCACTACCTGACCGCCTCGGTTTACGAGCAGATAGCCGCCCTCGATCAGCAAGGCGATTCGCTGGGTGCCGCCCAGCTGGCCATGGATGCCTATAGCCAGGCAATGGACGAGCGGGCGAGCCAGATCGTCGAGAACCTGGGCACCCTGGAAACCGCTTGGAAGACCGTTGCCGGGGTGGCCAAGGGCGCCTGGGACGAAATGCTCGGCGTGGGCCGGACGGAGACGCCCGAGGAACGCCTGGAGCAACTGACCAAGGGGCAGGCCTTCCAGCCGGGGCGCGCTGTGGCCAGCGGGGCTGTCTTCGGCCCCTTGGGCTGGTTCAACGAGCTACGCAAGGCGTATCAGCGCAGCTCGATGTCGGACGACGAGCGCGGGAAGCAATTCACCGATGCCCTCCAGGAAATCCAGGACGAGGGCGAGAAGGCGCAGAAGGCGCGCCTGGATCGCTACCTGGAGGACGAGGCAATACGCGGCCAGCAGAGCATGGACAAGCTGCTGGAGTCGGTGCGCACCAACAAGGAAAAGCGCGACAAGCTCAACAGGGAGCTGGACCGGAGCATTGCCGCGATCCAGGCGGCTAACCCGAACGACGAACGCCTGCGGCCGGAAAATATCGCCGCCGCTCGCAAGGCCATCGATCAGAAGTACAAAGACCCGAAAACCCCGAAAGGACCGTCTACGCCCCTCGACCAGTCCAGCGTCACCGAGGCGAAGAACCGCCTGGACCAGTTGCAAACCGATTTCAGGAACGCCGAGCAGAAGCTCCAGGCGCAGCAGCGCGCCGGCCTACTGAGCTATGCGGACTATGTCGCGCAGCGCGGCGAACTGATCAGCCAGAACAAGGACCAGGTCACCGCAGCCTATGAGGGGGAAATCCAGGCGCTGGAGGCGCTGCGCGACAAAAGTTCCACCACGGCGGCCCAGCGCATCAGCCTGGACCAGAAGATCGCCGAGGCCAGGAACAACATGGTCAAGGCACAGAAGAAGGCCGACGCCGACCTGGAAGTCCTCCAGCTCAACGAACAGGGCCGCCTGAAGAAACAGGCCCAGGCAGTCAAGGCCTACAGCGACGCGCTCCAGCAACAACAGGATGCGCTGGCCCTCCAGGGTCAACGTGCCGCCGCTGCCGTGGGCATGGGCGCGCAACAGCGCCGCTTGTTCGATCAGCGTGGCAGCCTTGACGACCGATTCGCGCAGCAGCGCCTGGACCTAGCGAGCCAGTACGGTGACGGCTCGCGAGGCATGAGCCTCGACGAGTACAACGACAAGCTCAAGGCGCTGGAAGCTAACCATGCCGCGATGACCCAGCAGCTGCAACGCAACTACGCCGACCTCCAGGCCGCCCAGGGCAACTGGGTCAACGGGGCGACGTCGGCGTTCGCTGATTACATCGACTCCGCCAGGGACGTCGCGGGTCAGACCTACGAACTGTTTAGTAACGCCTTCTCCGGTCTGGAGGATGCCGTCGTTACCTTTGTGACGACTGGCAAGGCGTCGCTGGATGACTTCGTCCGCACCATGATTGGCGACCTGGCCAGGATGGCGACCCGCCAGCTGGGGGCGTCTCTGCTTTCCGGGTTTGGCCTGGGTGGTGGCACCGATGGCGGCGCCCAGGGGCTGACGGTCGGCGCCTCGGCTGTATCCGCCTCGGCCGGCGCCCTGGCGACTGCTGGCGGCACGCTCCTGAGCGGCGCCGCCGCTATCCAGGCCGCTGCCGCCTCGCTGGCCGCCGCCAATGGTGTCAGTGGGGTGACCGGCGCTGCGGGAGCTGCCGGGGCCGCTGGAGTGGCTGGTGGCGGGAGTGGCTGGTTGTCTTCGATCACCAGCATTTTCGGCTTCGCGGGTGGTGGCCAGGTCCAGGGACCAGGCACCCCCACCAGCGACAGCATACCGGCCTGGCTATCCAACAATGAGGTCGTAATCCGGTCGGCATCCGCCATGCAGCCAGGGCTTACTCCGCTGCTGCTGGACATCAACCAACGCGGATGGGCTGCGCTCCATGACTGGGCGGGAGCCGTCCGCCACGCCACCGGAGGCGTCGCCGGCATTCCCGCGCCATCCCTGCCACGCCCAAGCATGGGCGCCGCTCAGATACAGGAGCCGTCCAAGAATTTCAGCACCGCAGTGAACAACGCGGTCCACCTCCATGCCGTTCAAGACCCCGACCAGATGGCGGCCGACATGTGGGCCGGCAAGGGCGGCGACCATTACATCGTCTGGCTGAACAAGAACCGCCAGCTCGTCAAGCAGATTATCGGATAGGAGTCCCATGGCCACCGAATTCGGCACCGCCACGAACCATGCTGACCTTGTCGAGCGCCTCGTCCAGTTCCTCACCGCGCACCCAGACCTGGTCGCGGCTGGGCAGGCCTACGAGAAGGTTTTCGACAACACCATCCCCGCGTCCGGCACTGCGATAGCCGTGCGCCAGGTGACACTGCGCGCCCCAGGCCTGGGCGGCACCGATAGCATCTACATGGGGATTCAGAGCTACGGCGATACCGCCCTGGACTACTACAACCTTCGCCTGATGGGCGGCACGGCGTTCAATCCTGGAGCAATCCCGCCTGGCGGAGACTACTGGACCGCGTTTGCTAACTACAGCCCGCGGGTTCAGGCGCTGCTGTGGAACCAGCCCATGCCGTACTGGTTCTTTGCCAATGGTCGCCGGTTCTGGATGGTCGTCAAGGTCAGCACGATCTACGAGTCGGCCGGCGCCGGCTTCATCCTGCCACCCTGTCCACCGTCGCAGTACCCGTACCCACTCGCTGTAGTCGGGTCGTATCGCGGGGACGTCGCTGTGCGCTGGTCCGATGTGAGTGACCGGCACCGAGGCATCAGCAGCCCCTACGAGCGAAGCTGCTATCTCCGCGATCCCGCCGGGCGCTGGCTCGGTTTCACTGTAGACGGAGGGGCTGCCAACGAGTCCGACTACAACAATCGGACGCTCCTCCCGCTGGGCTGCGGCCGTTATGCGGGCAGCAGTGACACCGTGGTCAAACAACTGCGGGATTCATTCGGGAAGTTCCCGCTCAAGGCGCTGTCGTTCGTCACCCGCGAAACCGAGGGGCGCCGAAACCTGGGCGACTTCGACGGCGCTTTCTACGTGCCAACGCTCAACTCCGGCGCCGAGGACGTGATTGTCGAGGACGGAGTGGACCACGTTGTTTTCCAAACCGCCTGGCGCTCGGGCAACCCCTGGCTCTACGCAATCAGAAAGGACTGACATGGCCTATTTCACCGGTACTGCGAACAACCCGTCTGACTTGCTCGCCAAGCTACGCGTCCACGCTGAGTCGCTCGGCTGGGTCACCGACCGCGCCTCGGCATCGGAATGGCTCTGTCACAACGCTGATGGGTACTGGTCATTCAATGCCGGAGCCAATCAGTTTCAGATCGCGGGCAATACGGGGTTCGACAACGGGCTGGCGTGGAACGCGCAGCCCGGTAACTCGGTGCAGAACAACCCTTATTCGTCGAAGGGACCGACCGTCGCACAGCTGAGCGGTGGGCCGTTCACCCGTTACCACCTGTTTGCCACGGCGGCCTATCTGCACCTGCACGTCGAGATCGCGGCAGGCCAGTTCCGGCCGGTGATGATTGGCTCGCTCAACAAGCGCGGAGTCGAATACAGCGGCGGCCAGTACGTATGCGGCTCCGTAATCTATCAGTCAGGCCAGATGCTGACATCGAGCTGGTCCTGTCATCCGTTCGACGGCTATCACGTTCGCTATAGCGACGGTGGTTGCGTACTGCGCCTGGATGGCTTGGATGGCGGCCCCTCGCCCGACTGGCTGCCGTTCGACTACACAACGAACGTCCCCCGGCGCGTCGTCGGCCCCGGTCGCGGAAACTACAGGAATCAGTACCATCCTGACGTCGGACTGATCGACGCCAGCGCAAACGAGCTGAACAGCTCGACCACCACTGTGCCGTGCGCCATCTATGCGTTCGGCGCTCAGCAGCGCTCGCGCTACGTGGGCGAAGTGCCGGACTTTGGCATGTGCAACATGGCCTTCCTCGCGCCTGGTGATCCGCTTGTCGTCGGTAGCGACACTTGGCGCGTCTATCCGTTGCTCCAACGCGGAACCGCTACCGACTTCGACAGCACCAGCGCCTGGGTCGGCTATTGCTTCCGGGTGGTCGAGTGATGGCGACGTTTCCGGGGTTCCAGGTGCCGAAGCCTGTGGAGGGGATCGTTGCTGGCATCACGCCGAATATCGACGCCCTGGAGCTGAACCAGGACATCAGCCTTGCAGCGGTCGCGGCCTCGACTTGGGCCGGCGCCTATGGGGCGCATCAGCCGGTAGAGGTGATCCATTCGACCTACCAGGCTGTCCACCAAAGCGCTCTGGAAGAGAACTACTACAACCGCCTCTGGTTGATTCCGACCGCAATGGAACTGGGCAACGTCGTCAGCACCCAGATACGACCGGCATCTGTCTGGAACGCATATTTCAGTCCGCGCACGCTGACTGCCATCGAGCGGGAAGATGCAGACGGCATCACGCTATCCGGCCAGTCGTCGCCGCCGCTGGGTTTTGCCGCCTTGGAAGAACGCACCTGGACGGTCAGCATCGGCACCGACGGCCCGCCCGTGGTCAATGCGCGGATCGTCTGGAAGCTCCAGGGCGAGCCGGACCTGGTGCTGGTCATCACCGGCAATCGGATCATCGCCTGGACGTTCGCCCCGGACTGGGGCGACAGCATCGTCGAGCGCCTCAGCGCCTCGACAAATATCCTGCAAAGCGAATCGGCCGTGACCCAGCGCCGAGCCATGCGCCTGGCGCCGCGCCGGGAGTTCGACGCGAACATGTACGCGGTGGACCGCGAGCGGCAGCTGCTGGACATGACGCTGTTCGGCTGGGGCGCGCGCATTTGGGCGCTGCCGATCTGGCCTGATATCCAGCTGCTCCAGCAGCCGTTGGCGGCCGGCTCGCTGAGCATTCCGTGCGACACGGTCGGCCTCGACTTCCGCGACGGCGGTCTAGCGATGCTGCGCGGCGAGGACGCCTTCAACTATGAGGTCGTCGAGGTCAAGACGGTGGCCGCCGCCGGCCTGGACCTGGTCCGCCCCGTCCAGGCCGCCTGGGGAACTGGCTCGCGACTGTACCCGGTACGCACCGCGCAGCTGACCGAACAGCCCACGCTGACCCGGCTGACCGATACCGCGCAGTCTGCGCGGGTGTCGTTCCTTGTGATGGAACCCAGCAGTTGGCCCGAGGTGATGCCGGCGACGATGTACCGGGGGCGTCCTGTCCTGGAACAGCGCCCGGACGAAAGCGAAGACCTCACCTCTAGCTATCAGCGCCTGCTGTCCACCCTGGACAACGGCAGCGCCATTCCGCGCGTGACTGACGTCGCCGGGATGGCGCTGCCGGTCTTGGGGCATCGCTGGATCGGCATGGGCCGAGCCGAGCGGTCGGCGTTCCGTAGCCTGGTCTATGCGCTGCGCGGCCAGCAGAAGCCGCTATGGGTGCCGACCCACGCCGACGACCTGACGCTTGTCGGAACCGTGTCCCAGCTGGCCACCGCGCTGGACGTGCGCAATATCGGCTATGCCCGTTTCGCCAACGGCCGGCCGGGCCGTCGCGACATCCGCATCGAGCTGTACGACGGCACGGTCTATCACCGCCGCATCCTCACCAGCACCGAGCTGGACGCCGACACCGAGCGCCTGGCCATCGACGCCGCCCTGGGCCGGCTGGTCGAGCCTGGTGACGTGGCGCGCATTTGTTTCATGGCGCTCTGTAGCGCCGCCACCGACGTGGTCGAGATCGAGCACGTCACTGATAGCGAGGGCGTAGCAACTGCCGCCCTGACGTTCAAAGGGGTTCGTGACGATGAGTTTTAACAGCCGCGAAAGCTCGCTCGCGGATGGGCAGCCGGTGCGGCTGTACCAGTTCAGCCGTGGCGCGATCCGCTGGAGCTACAACAGCAGCGACCGGGACATCACCTACCAGAACCAGATTTTCCGCACGGTGCCGGGCGGCATCACCGACAACGGGATTATCTGTTCCGGCGATCCGCAGTCCGACCAGTTCGTCATCACCGCCCCGGCCGACCTCGATGTCGCGCTGCTGTACAAGACCCGGTCGCCGAGTGGTGCCATCGACTTGGTCGTCTACGACATGCACTACGGCGACGCCGAGGCAGCGGTTTCCTGGGTAGGCCAGATTGGCGATGTGGACTGGCCGACCGTGGATAGCTGCCGCATAACGTGCGTGTCCGAAGATGAACTGATGGACCAGCCCGGCCTGATCGACACCTACTGCCGCACCTGCACGGCAGTTGTTGGCGACCACCGCTGCAAGGTCAACCTCGTTCCGTATCGCGTGACGCTGACGCCGCAGAGCATCAGCGGCTGGGTGATCTCCAGCGGCGTGGTCGCCGGTTATGCCGATGGCTGGTTTACCGGGGGCTACGTCGAGTGGCAGGTGGACGGCGACAACTACGATAGCCGCTACATCGAGCGGCACGCCGGACCCGATCTTTACATCCTGGGCGGCACCGAGGGCATTCCGGCAGGTGGCCAACTGCGGGTTTATCCAGGTTGCGACGGGCTCGCGCAGACCTGCAACGACAAGTTCAGCAACCTCCCCAACTTCAGGGGGTTTAACGCGATGCAAGGCAAGTCGCCGTTCGATGGCGATCAGGTCTGGTGAGGTAGGCCATGGACCCGATCACAATCAATCTCGTCATCTTGGCGGCGTCGTTCATCCTATCCAAGGTCTTGGCGCCGAAGCCGCAGAAGCCCAAGCCGACCGCCTTTGAAGACATCGATTTCCCGCGCTGTGACGAGGGCGACGAACAGGTCGCCGTCTTCGGTCAGTGCTGGTCGAAGAGCTGGATGGTGCTGACCGTGGGCAACTACAGAACAAAGGCGATCAAGACCAAAGGGAGCAAGAAATGATCGTTACGGCTCAGCACCTGCATACCGTGCCGACCTGGACCACTCGGCAGGGCTACTGCCACCGGCAGGCGCGAGACTTCTTCAAGCGCCATGGCCTGGATTGGATGGCTTTCCTACGGGACGGCATCGAGGCCGACGTGCTTGTCGCGACCGGCGACGCGCTCGCGCTCAAATTGGTTGAACATGCACGCCTGGAGGTGGCCGATGGGCGCTAAACCGAAGGCGCAAACGGTCGGGTTCGAATACTTTTTTGACATCCATTTCGCCCTGGGTAAGAAGATCGACGAGGTCTGTGCAATCCGGGCGAGCGGAAAGACCGCATGGAAGGGCTCGATCACAAGTAACGGCCAGGTTCGAATCAATGCGCCGGACCTGTTTGGTGGGAAAAAGGGCGAAGGCGGCCTCGACGGAACGCTTGACGTGCTGTTTGGCGAAGAGGACCAGGGCGTCCTGCCTCGCTTGGCGGCCATGCTCGGCGGCCTGGTGCCGGCTTTCCGGGGCGTTACCACGTGCTTCTATTCCGGCCTAGTCACCGCCATGAACCCCTACCCGAAGACCTGGGAGATTCTGCGCCGAGGTGGCAACCGCCTGTGGGACGGCAACCCCTGGTATCCCGAAAAGCAATTTATCTGGCTCGCGGACGGTCAGATCAAAGCGATGAACCCGGCGCACATCCTTTATCTCGTCTACACCGGCCGGGACTTCCGGGGGCTGGCCCGCACGCGGATGGACGAGGCGAGCTGGCGGGTCGCTGCCGACAAGCTGTATGCCGAGGGTTTCGGGCTGTGCTTTGAATGGACCAGGTCCGACACGTTCGCCAACTTCTGCGAGACGGTGAAATCGCATATCGGAGCCGAGGTCTACCCGAACCGCCAGACTGGGCAGATCAGCATCCGGCTCCTGCGTGACGACTACAACGTTGCTGACCTGCCGCTGTTCGACGAAGACAGCGGCCTCCTGGAGATCACCCAGGAGAAGACCGGCTCGACGTCGCTCGCGCCGAGCCAGCTTATCGTGAAGTACATCGACCAGACTGACGGTGCGCAGCGCCAAGTCATCGTCAACAACAACGCGGTCGCCGCGTCGCAGGGGCGGCGGTCGTCCGAGGAAGTCGAGTTCCTGGGCGTGCCGACTGGCGAGCTGGCCGGGCGAGTCGGTGAGCGGGAAATGCGTCTGAAGACCACCGGCCTGAAGCGCTATAAGGGCGTATTCGACCGCCGTGCCCGTAGCCTGAACCCAGGCCAGCCGTTCCGCATCCGTTCGACCCGGCGCGGCATCCCTGAAACCGTCGTCCGGGTCGGCCGGATCGAGGACAACTTCCTCGGCGACGGCAAGATCACCCTGACCGTCGTCCAGGACCAGTTCAATCTGCCGGCGACTACCGGCGTGGCACCACCGCCACCGGGCTGGACCCCGCCCGACCGGACGCCTCGGGCGGTCACCGTGCGCCGACTGATCGAGGCGCCATATCGCGAACTAGCCGGCGTGATCGATCCTGCGAATCTCCAGCTCCTGGACGTGTCCGCCTCGTATCTTGCCGCCTTGGCCGAGGCGCCGACGAGCCTGTCGCAGAGCTACACCTTGACCGACCGCGTCGGCAGTTCGGGCGCGTTCGTTGATCGCGGAACCGGGGATTGGTGCCCGACCGGCCTGCTCGCCGCCGAGCTGCCGCTGGCGGCCGGTCCGAACGTCGTCACGTTGACGAACGCCAGCCGGCTGGAGGACGTCACTGTCGGCCAGGCGGCCGTGGTGGATGACGAAATCGTCCGGGTCGATGCGGTCAACTACGCCAGCGGTACTGTCACCCTGGCGCGCGGCTGCGCCGATACCGTGCCGGCCAAGCACTTGGCCGGGGCTCGAGTCTGGTTCTACGACGCGTTCGAAGCGGTGGACGAGACGGTATACAGCCAGGGCGTGACGCTCCAGGCCCGGCTGCTGACCAACACCAGCGAGGGCCAACTGGCCCCGGCGCTGGCCGCCACTGACAGCCTGACGCTGACCGGGCGCCAAGGTAAGCCGTACCCGCCCGGCCAGTTCCGCATTAACGGCAGCGCGTACCCGGCCAAGGTCTACGGGGTGCTGTCGGTGAGCTGGGCGAAGCGCGACCGGATCGGCCAGGCCGACCAGTTGATCGATACCACTGTCGGCAACATCGGACCCGAAGATGGGGCGACGGTGACGCTCCAGGTCTACAGCGGCACGACGCTGAAGCGCACCTATGCCGGCCTCACATCCAGTAACTGGTCCTATCCGGTGGCCGAAGACGTCGCTGACGGCCCGCTCCAGGACGTGCGCCTGGTCCTGCGCAGCGTCCGCGACGGCATCCAATCCTGGCAGCAACACGACATCACCATCGAACGACACGGCCTGGGCTTCCGCTTGGGCGAAGACCTTGGAGGCGTTTCCGCATGACTCTCTATATGGGGCCGAATACCGGCCTGCTGATCAATGGCTTGCCGGGAGAAGGGCATTACAGCGATCTGATTCGGATGTGGCGCTGGGACGACTTCCTTCGCCAGCCGGTCGTCAAGGGGCGGGTCGCAACGCTGCCGACCAGCGGCCAGGCCGAGGGTGACACATACATTTTCACCGGGGCCGGGGCGAACCAGAACCGCCTGGCCCGCTGGTGGGCGACTGGCGCGACCACGCCCATTTGGGAGTACATGCCGCCCAGGCTGGGCTGGCGGGTGCAGGTGGCGAACGAGGCCACGCCTGCTGGCCAGGTCAAGACATATGAGTTCGGGGCCAGTGGCTGGATGGAACTGGTGGGCGGGATGGCCGACGCGCCGAGCGACGGAAAGCCATATGCCCGCGAAAGCGGCGCTTGGGCGGAGTTGGGATCGGCAGCGAAATCGGCGCTCAACGTTCTGCCGTTCATGAACCTGATGCCCGACATGGGTCGCTTCGCGGGGACCGCAGCCAATCCGCTGAATACGATGTTCACAACGTCATGGACTCCAAGCACTTTCATCAATGGCTGGAACGGCGCGACCCTCGCAGATGGGGGCAAGTTCGCCTTCGACAACAGCACGAACGGCGGGGCGGGGCCGGCGCTCAATGCTCGGGTGCAGGCGCTGCTTGCGGCAATGGGCCGGACGTGGACGTCAGTGTCCCGATACGGGGTCGAGTTCTTCACCACGGTGCTGACAGCGGGATCGCAGACAACTACCGGCTCGGCCGGCGCGGATGGGGTTACGCGGTATCTGTGCTGTTCCAACGGCAGTAAGACCGTTTTCAACGCGGGCGCGTGGGCGACGGTCGTCATGTGGTTGCGGGTCGAAAGCGGCTCGGCTCATATCTCGTCGGCGCCTTATACGACCCATCGGCTTTGGATCAATGGCGCTGTCGCTGCTCCTGGCGTGGTGCTGCCTGCGAACCAATGGGTGCATCTGCGGTTCTCGATGCAGTCATACAACGGCTATGACAACGCGTGTCCGTACATCTACGCATCCGCAGGGGCTCAGATCGCGTTCGCATGCCCGGCGTGGTTCGGTGGTCTCGTCGATCCAGGCATCCACGTCGCACCCATCCTGACCATCAACGGAGCAAGCGCATGATGAAGCGGGTTCTCTACAAAGGGGCGTTCTTCACTGAGTGGGACGGCCCGCTGGCGGCCATCGCTGAAACTGCCGGAGTGAGCATGGACGATCTCGCGTTCCACCCGGATGACGCGCTGGCGGAGGTCCAGGAACTGCGCCGGCAGGCATACCGGGACGAGGCAGACCCGCTGCGCCTGGAGGCCGAGTATGACGCCATCGCTACCGGCACAGCGCCGGACCTGTCGGCCTGGGTCGCAGCTGTCAAGGCGATCAAAGAGCGCTATCCGCTCCCCCAGTCCTAAGCGTTTTGATAATTGTGACCAACGTCTCCTTTTTGCTACGGTCCCCCGCTGATGTGCGGAGTAGATAGGGATGTTGGTATGAACGAGATGCTTAGACGGAGACTGCGGGCGGAGCTGCTAGAGGTCGGTTTCCTAAACCAGTGCTGCCTTGACCTGATGGATACCATGGCGTCCGAATTCAGCCTCTCGCAGGATCAGCAGGAATGCTTCGAACAGCTGAGCCGATTCCTACGGGAGGGCATCGGCAAGCTGACCGCTCTGTCTGAGCGGGTAGCCGATGGCGATATCGTCGTCCTGTGCTGAACTTTTGAAATTCTTTTGCCGCTGGCGAAACGGTTAGGGCGCGTCATTTATTGCGCAAATCCGCGCCAAATTTCGCGCCGCGCTACATCCGTTTCACGGTGGATAACCGCATGCGGTCATGCGCCCTGCGCGGGCTCGGAGTCCGGCCCAGGCGATGTTCGGGGTTGGACGCCGTAGCCGAAGGCCCGGCGCAATCCGGCGATCGCCTGTTGCCGATCCATGCCGCGCACGGCCGGCGGATCGGCGCGTTCGCAGAACTCGCGCCAGACGAACAGGGTCAGCTCGGCGCCATCGGTAAGGGGTTCGGCGGTCGGCACGCCGAACTGCTGGAGCGTCCGGTAGCGCGTGTCCTCCCAGAACAGTTCCTCGACCCAGTCGTACAGTGGAATCAGGTGGAAATGCACCGGCAGGCCGGGCATGTGGCCGTAGCGGCCGACATAGATGCGTCGCGGCCGCAGCAGCGCGTCCATTTCGCGCTCGACCCTGGCCAGCAGCGGCCCGAATTCGGCGAGGGCTTGTTCCGGCAGTTGGTGGAAGGCCGTCGCCGGTTGCCGCGAGCCGAGCATGCAGTAGCCGGGCAGGGCCGAGTCGATCCGCTGGTTCAGCGTCCAGTGGCGGGTCTGGTGGATGATCAGCTCGGGCGGGATATGCATGGGGCGGCGCTCCGCAGATGGGGCGCCCACTGTAACCCGTCGTCAGGGAAGATCCAGCCCGGTCTTGCGCCGTTTCATATCGTCGATGCGTTGTCGCAGCGCCAGGCGCTGGGCTTCCGGCTTGGCCAGCCACCAGTCGCGCACCGCCGAGTTGTCGTAGCGCGTCAGCCAGGCGGGGAAGCGCGCCATCTGCGCTTGCGGAAAGTCGTTGGCGCGGCCGCGCAGGTAGTGATCGAAGAAACCCAGCACCAGGGCATTGGGAGCCTGGATGAGGACTTCCGTCGGTGCCGAGCCGAGCAGCCCGTCGCGCAGCGGCCGGCGGATGAACAGCGGATTGTCGGTAAGCCCGGCATGGGCCGAATCGCGCAGTACCAGGCGATGAATGTCCTGGCGCTGGCCGGCGTGCTCGAAGCGTTCGTAGGAAAAGTCGTTGAAGCTTCTCGGGCGGGCCGGCGCTTCGATACCGAACAGCCGGTAGAAGTTGCCAAGGTCGGCGTGCAGCATCAGCAGCGGCGCCGGGAAATCGCTATCGAAGGGCGCGAAGTCGAAGTCGCCGCCGTCGAGGTTGACGGCCGCCGCGCAGCGTCGGTCGACCATGCAGACCGCGCCGGTGGTCGAGCCGCCGAAGGACATGCCCATCTCGCCGGTGTGCGCGAAGTCGCTGGCGGCCACCAGGTCGGCGACCCTGTCCGGGACCTCGCCGGCCTGCAGGCGGTCATGGACGAACAGGCGGTCGGCCAGCCATACCGGCGCGCTGAGGTTGACGGCGCGGTTGGCCGGGGCGGGCAGGTCGAGGGCGGTGTGCAACTGGCCGTCGAGGCGCTGGTCGAGATCGTCGCTGACATAGCCCTGGCGCATGGCCTGCGGCAAGCCGTCGTGGGCGGCCCGACGCAGGTGTTCGACCAGCCCGGGGTCCATGGGCAGCAGCGTGCCGTCGGGCAGGCGGGTCGGCGACGCGTCGCCGCTGTGCTGAATGGCGTAGACCGCGTAGCCGTGGCTGGCCAGTTCTTCCATCAGGGTCCAGTTGCCGCCGGCGAAGGCGCTGTAGCCATGACTGTAGAACACCACCGGCAGGCGAGCGGAATCGTCGCGCAGCGGGGCGTCCGGATAGGAATTGGTGCGCAGGTGCTTGAGGTAGGCGAGCAACGGCGGAAAGCCGAGTATTTCACCGAAGCCTCGCGCGGTGCTGCGCGCCTCGCCTGGATCGAAATAGTGACGCGGCGCGGCGCCGGCGATCGGGCGTGCCGGGTACCAGGCGCGTACCAGCAGGCGCCGCGGTTGTCCGGCCGGGGCGCCGAGCAGGCCGGGTCGGCTGGGGTCGTCCAGTTCGAAATCGCGCACGCCGACCGCATAGGGGCCGCTCGGCGCCGGCAGCGGCGCGACCGGGAACAGGTACAGCGCGGCGATTGCCAGCAGCACCAGCAGGCCGTACAGCGAACCGGTCCGGAACGGCAGGCCGCGCACGGGCTTCCGGCGCAGGCAGGCGCCGAGCAGCAGGGAGAAACCGGCGAAGGCGCCGACGGAGGCTTGCCAGCGGTCGTCCCATGCAGCGTACAGGCCGGCGCCGAGCGCCAGCGTCGAGGCGAGCGCCAGCAGGCCACGGCGGCCGGGCAGGGCGGGTATCCACCAGGCGAGCAGGGCCGCCAGCAGGGTCGCGACCAGCAGCAGGTCGACAGCGGTCATGGTGCTTCGCTCCTCGTTTCCACGGGGCGCGTCGGTTGGCTCGGCCAGAACGCCGCCAGCGCCAGCAGCAGACCGACCAGCGCGTAGGGGGCGCGGCTGTCCAATTGGTGGAGCAGCGCGCCGAGCAGCGGCCCGCTGATCAGGCCGAAGCCATGTACGGCCACCAGGGTGCCGGCGGCGGCACCCTGTTCCTCGGCGCGCACGGCATTGGCGTTGAGCGCCGAGACTGCCGGGAACACCCAACCCATGCCCGCCGCGGCGACGAAGAAGGCCAGCCAGAGCAGCGGCGGCGAGTCGGCGAAGCACACGGCGGCGAAACCGATGGCGGCGACCAGCCCGCCGACCCGGATCAGTCGCGGCGGTGGCCAGTCCAGGCGGCGCACCAGGAGCTGGGCCAGGATCAGCGCGACGCCCACGGCGGTCAGGGCGATGCCGGCCACCCGCGCGGCGTCGGCGGAATCCAGGCGCAGCCGGTCGAGGGCGAAGAAGCCCACGGTGATCTGCGCCACGGTGACGCTGAACATCGCCACGAAGCCCACCGCCAGCGGCCGCCGCAGGCGGCGGTCGCCGATCGCCAGGGCGGCGCCGCGGTTCGGCTGGCGACGCTCCTCGCGCGGCAGCCAGCGCCAGAGCGCCAGCAGGGCGACCAGGGGCAGCGCGCCGGTGACCAGCAACGGCAGGACCAACCCGTGAGTCGCCAGCAGTCCGGCCAGCCCCGGCCCGATCACCATGCCTATCGCGCTGGCCGCGCCGAGTCCGGCCAGCGCCGCGGCGCGTCGTTGCGCCTCGACGTGATCGGCCACCAGTGCCGCCGTGCAGGCTGGCACCGCGGCGTAGAAACCGCCGGCGAGGCCGCGCAGGAGAACGATACCGGCGAAGGCGAGCAGGGTCGGCAACGTCCAGTGCAGGGCGAGCACGATGAACAGGCAGAGCGAGGCGTAGGAGAGGACGAAGCCGGCCAGCCCGCCGAGCAGTATCCGCCGTCGCCCATGCCGGTCGCTGGCGATGCCCCAGGGCCGCGCCGCGAGCATCCAGGCGATGCCGCCGACGGTCACCGCGGCGCCGGCCTGCCAGGGCGCCAGGCCGAGCTTGCGGGCGAGCGGGCCGACCAGGGCGACGAAGGACATCACCGCGAGGGTGCAGACGAAGGTCTCGAACATCAGCGGACGCAGGTCCAGGGTGTTGGTGGAGGGCGGCGAGGTGGTCATCTCAGGGGTTCCTTCGGGTTCGCGGCAGGCGCAGCCAGACCCAGCCGACCAGCACCAGCGGAGTGCCCAGGGCGAGCCAGGAGAGCAGGTCGTAGAGGCCGTCGCCGAGCAGCGCCGAGAGCAGCCCGAAGAGGCCGAGCAGGGCCAGTAGCAGGGGCCAGCGGAAGATCATCCAGAGACCGCGCCTCATGCCTTGCCCTCCGTCGCCAGGCTGCCGTCCGGCAGTTCCGCCAGGCGCTTCTCCAATGGCGTCTTGCGTCGGCCGAGCCAGAGGTAGAGACCGCTGGCGAGGATGACGATGCTGACGAGGTCGAGCAGCGCCCAGACGATCTTCAGCGGCATGCCGCCGTAGTCGCCAAAGTGCAGCGGCTGCGACAGCAGGAGCGTCTTCACGTACAGCGGCATCTCGCGCATGTCGGTGAGTTCGCCGCTCTGCGCGTCGATCAGTGCCGGCTTCAGCAGGCGCTCGGTGAGCGGCGTGTTGCCGCGCATGAACACCGCATAGTGATGCTGGCTGCTGAACTGGGTGCCGGGGAAGCCGACGAAGCTGACCTCCATGTCCGGCGCCGCCCGGCGTGCCGTGGCCAGGGCCGCGTCGAGCGAGCCGAGGCGCTGTAGCGGTGGCGCGTCCTTGTAGGGCGCGGTCATTTCCGCCAACTGCCCGCCTTGCCAGAGCATCAGGATCGGCAGGGCCAGGGTGTTGATCACCCCGGTCACGCCGACCACCAGTACCCAGGACAGGGTGACGATGCCCAGCAGGTTGTGCAGGTCCAGCCACTTCAGACGACGGCTGCGTTCGGCGCGTACCGTGGCGAAGTCCAGCTTGCGCATGAACGGCGTGTATACCACCACCCCGGACACCAGCGAGGCCACCAGCAGCAGGCCCATCAGGCCGAGGAACAGGTAGCCGGGCAGGCCGAGGAACAGGTCGGTGTGCAGCTTCAGCATCAGGTACATGAAGCCGCCCGGCGGCGGCAGCGCGTCGAAGAATTCCCCGGTACGCGCGTCGAACGGCTGCATGTGGCCGTTCTCCGGCGGCGGTACCAGGCTCGGCGCGCTGATCACCAGGCCCAGCGGGTCGTCCTTTTCGAATACCAGGAAGCGCACCACTTCGCCCGGCCGGGCGGCCAGGGCGCGGGCGATCACGTCGTCGTAGTCGATGCGCGGCGACTCGGCGGTGAGCGGCTCGAGCTGCGGATGCGGCTCGAAGTAGTGCTCGATCTCCTCGTGGAAGATCAGCGGCAACCCGGTGAGGCAAAGCATCAGCAGGAAGATCGTGGAGATCAGGCTGGTCCATTTGTGCACCAGGTACCAGGTGCGCAGGGTTTTCGCGGTCATAGGCTGGTCATCGGCGGTTTCTGGTTATGGTGGGGCGGACTCAGAAGTCCGCCGTGAGGGAAAGGGAAAGGGTGCGCGGCGAGCTGATCGACAGGTAGCCGTTGGCTGCGGTCCAGTAGTCCTTGCCCAGCGCGTTCTCCAGGTTGGCGCGCGCCACCAGCGGCTTGCCGGCGACCTGGAAGGCGTAGGCGGCGCCGAGGTCGACGCGGTTCCAGTGCGGCACGGAGAGGGCGTTGGCGCTGTCCACATAGGCCGAGCCGGTGTAGATCCAGCGGCTGTCGAGGGTCAGTCCGTCGACGAACGGGGTGTCCCAGCTGACCCCCAGGTTGGCCTGGCGACGGGCCACGCCGGGCGCGTCCTTGCCTTCGCTGGCAGGGTCGCCGGTCTTGTTCTGCTCGGGCTTGATGTAGGTGGCGCCGGCCATCACCCGCACGCCGTCCAGGGGTTCGCCATAGAGGCTCAGCTCCACGCCGCGGTTGCGTTGCTCGCCGTCGGCGCGGAAGACGTTGCTGGCGTCGGTATAGGCGTTCGGTTTCCTGATCTCGAACAGCGCCAGGGTGGTGGTGAAGCCGCCCAGGTCGTACTTGGCGCCGATCTCGTATTGCTCGGCCTTGTATGGTGCCAGCACCTGGCCGGCGTTGGCCGCGGTCATCGGCGCCGCCTCGCCCTGGCTGAGGCCCTGGATGTAGTTGGCGTACAGCGACAGGTCCTGCAGCGGCTTGACCAGCACGCTGGCCATCGGCGTCCACACGTGCCGCTTGTCGTGGCTGGTGCGCGCGCCGCTGGTCTGGTCGTAGTTGCGCGACTCGATCTGCTGGCGGCGCACGCCCAGGGTGACCTGCACGCGATCCTCGAGGAACGACAGCCTGTCGGCCAGCGCCACGCCGCCGAGGTCGGTTTCATTGGTCTTCGGAATGCTCCCGTCGAGGCTGGAGAAGTCCGGCAGCGGCGTATGCGGCGAGGTCTGGTAGAGGTTGCCCGGCTGCATCCCGGTGAAGGCATAGACCATGCCCAGCCGTTCGTGCAGGCGGTTGGCGCTGAGCGTCCAGTCGTGGCGGAGCGGGCCGATGTCGAAGTTGCCGCGCAGGCCGACCTCGGCGGAATAGGTGCGGCGGTCGCCGCGCTGGCGTGCCAGGCTGTTGACGATATCGCCCTGGTTGCCGATGAGGATGCTGTTGGCGGCGATGGTTTCGTAGTTGCTCTGGCGACCGCCGATGCTGGCGAACGCCGTCAGGTTGTCGGCGAGGTCGTACTCGCCGCGGTTGACCATGGAGTAATCCTCCTGGTCCAGGTAGGAATCGCGCAGGCCGAAGCGTGTCTTCGAGTCCGGGGCGTGGGGGATGTGAGTGGTTCCCGGGCCGGTCAGCAGCGGGCGCACCACGCCTTCCAGGCTTTCCTTCTGGTACAGCAGGTCGCTGGACAGGCGCAGGCGCTCGCCACGGAAGTCCAGGCCCAGGGAGAGCATGGGAAACTCGCGGCTCTGATGGTCGACGGCGGTATCGCCGTTGCGGTAGACGCCGTTGAAGCGCACGCCGAAGGCGTTGTTCTCGCCAAAGCGTCGGCCGATGTCGAGGTGAGTGCCGAGCTGGCCGCGCTGGGTCCAGTCGACGCTGACGCGGGTCAGCGGCTGGTCGTCGGCGCGCTTGGGCACCAGGTTGATGGTGCCGCCGACGCTGCCGCCGGGGGAAATCCCGCCGAGCAGGGCGTTCGGTCCCTTGAGCACTTCCACGCGCTCGGCGAATTCGATCGGTACCCGCCAGAACGGCAGCAGGCCATAGAGGCCGTTGAAGGCGACGTCGGCGTTCTGCACGCTGAAGCCGCGAATCGTGTAGCTGTCCACCAGGTCGCCGCGCCCGCCGACCACCCGCACCGACGGATCGTTGGCCTGTAGCAGGTCGGCGACGCTGCGCGCCTGCTGCTGCTCAATGGTCCTGGCGGTGTAGCTGGTGATGCTGAATGGCGCATCCATCACGTCGGCGTTGCCCAGCATGCCCAGGCGCGCGCCACGCGCCACCTGGCCGCCGGCGTACTCGGCGGGCAGGGTCTCGGCACCGGCGGCCTGGGCGGTGATCAGCGAGGATTGCAGTTCCAGCGCGCCATCGGTGGCTGCCGGCACCAGGGTGTAGCTGCCATCGCTGCGCTGCTGCAACTCCAGGCCGCTGCCCAGCAGCAGGCGGTGCAGCGCCTCGAGCGGCGCGTAGCGGCCGCGCAGGGCGACGCTGCGGCGACCCTCGGTGAGCGCCGGGTCGAACGCCAGGGACACCCCGTTGTCGCTGGCGAAGGCCGACAGGGTGCGACCGAGCGGGCCGGGGGTGATGTCATAGCTGCGCGCCGAGCTGGCGGCGGGCGCCTCGGCGGCAAGCAGGTCGGGGGCCGCGCCGGCGAGGGCGAGGGTCATGGCGGCGGCGTGGATGGCCAGGGACAGCGAACGGGGGTGAAGCGTGCGTACGGGCATGTACAGGGTTCCTCGTGGTCTCTGCGGACCTTGGGTCGGGGCGGATTCCTCTACTTGCCAGCCGAGAAGGAAAAAGGTCTCAGGTCGAGGCGGTTATTTTTCTGCGGAGCACGGTATGTCGATGGCAACGCCTGTTCCGGCGCAGCGGCGGACGGCCTGCCGGGGTGGACGCGAGGGGGCGGTTGCCACGGGGATGGCGGCCGCGCCGTCACGCCGGTACCAGGCTGATCCAGTAGTCGGTCACCCCGCGCACCTTCAGCGGATAGGTGGCCTGCAGCATGCCCAGCGTGCGCCGCAGGTCCAGCAGCGGATAGGCGCCCGACACCGCCAGCCTGGCCAGTTGCGGGTCGCAGCGCAGTAAGCCGCGACGATAGCGGGCGAGTTCGGCGAGCACCTCGGCCAGCGGCATCCGGTCGGCCATCAGCATGCCGCGGGTCCAGGCGTCCGGCAGGCCGTCGAAGGCCAGCCGGCGCGCTTCGCCGTCGGTGCCCAGGCGCACCGACTCGCCGCTTTCCAGCCAGCGCCCGCGTCCGTGGAGCGGGCTCAGTTCGACCCGCCCGGCGAGTACCGCGACCCGGGTCGCGGCCATCTCCTGGCGTACGTTGAAGCGGGCGGCACCGGCATGCAGCCGCGCTTCGGCGGTGGCGACGCGGAACGGACGCGGGTCGGTGCGGCTATCGACGAAGATCTCGCCGCGCAGCAGGCGTACCAGCCGCTGGCTGGCGTCGAAGGCGAGGTCCACGGCGCTGTCGGTGTTCAGGGTCAGCAGGCTGCCGTCGGGCAGGGTCAGGCGGCGCTGTTCGCCGACGCCGGTGCGCTGGTCGGCCAGCCAGTCGCGCAACGGCTCGGCCTGCCAGGTGGCGAGCCCCAGCGAGGCGCCGCCGAGGACCAGGGCGAGGTGCTTGATCGCGCGCCGCCGGTCCAGCCCGCGCTCGCGGCCGAGGGTCGGCAGGGCCAGCGCCGGCGGCAGTCGGCCGAGGCATTGCAGCAGGCGCTCGGCGCGCTCCCAGGCATGGGCGTGCTGTGGGCTGCGCTGCCGCCACTGGGCGCACGCCTGGCGCGTGTCGTCGGTGCAGCCGCTGTCCTGCAGGCGCACCAGCCACTCGGCGGCCTCGTCGAGGATCGGCGAGGAAATCCGGCCTTCGCCCGCGGAATTCATTCCATCAGCTCCAGGCACTGGCGGAAGGCCTGCTGCATGTAGCGCTTGACCGAGCCCAGGGACACGCCCAGGCGCTCGGCGATGGCTTCGTACTTCAGGCCTTCGATCTGCGCCAGGAGAAACGCCTGGCGGACCCTGTCCGGCAGGCTGCCGAGCAGGGCGTCTACTTCATGCAGGGTTTCCAGCACCATCAACCGCTGTTCCGGCGGCGGCGCGAGGTCTTCCGGGAGGTTGGCCAGGGCATCGAGGTAGGCGCGCTCCAGCGACTGGCGCTGGAACCAGTTGATCATCAGCCCCTTGGCGACGGTGGTCAGGTAGGCGCGCGGTTCGCGCGCATCCAGTACCCGGCGCGAGGCGAGCAGGCGGGCGAAGGTGTCCTGGGCCAGGTCGGCGGCGTTTTCCGCGCAGCCCAGGCGTCGCCGCAACCAGCCTTGCAGCCAGCCATGGTGGTCCTGATAGAGATGGCTCACAGCGTCGTGCAGGGAGGCGTCGGCCGGCGGCATGGAGGGGATCGCTGTTGTAATTGAGAATGAGTCTCATACTACTTACAGCGAGGGCATGCCTACAAGTCCCCCGGATCGGCGGCGCAGCGCCTCAGGCGTTTTCCAGGCCGTACTGGAAGAAAGCCATGTCGGCCAGGCGCCCGGTGGGGTAGAGGAGCCCCTTGCGGGCGGTCTCCAGGCGCGGGAACGACAGCCTTTCTTCGCCGATCAGGCGGTGCAGCGCGGTGAGGGTCCCGCCGTTGACGCTCGTCAGGCCCCGGCGTGGATACAGCGCGCGACAGGCGGCCAGGTAGTGGCGGTCGAGGGCGGGAAACTCGCCCCAGACGCCGAGCAGGATCTTGCTCTTCAGGGTGTCGGTCCAGCTCACCCGGCTGCTGAGGGCATCCATCGACCCGAGCACCGTTTCCAGCAGCTTGCGGTTGTGCGCCAGGCGCGCGCCGTTGCCGGCGAAATCCACCAGGGACAGCTCGAAGAGTTCCGCTCCGGCACCGCTGAAGAGCTGCCGGGCCAGCGCTTTCATCAGGTCCAGGTTGCTGTTCTGCAGCAGTCCCGAGGAGCCACGGAACATGCCCCAGTTGGCCAGGTAGAAACCCAGGTGCAGGGCGGTGGTGTCGAGCTGTTCGGGGGCGGTCAGGTCGTCCCAGCTGCGACTGGGGTCCCAGACATACTCCCAGAGGTACTCCCAGGCCCTCAGGCGCGGGTATTCGTTGCCCGGGGCGGGCGCCAGGCTGGCGTAGTAGCGGTGGACATAGCGGGCGGCATCGAAAGCCATGCGTTCGTTCCCTGGCGGCTTGGAAAGACGGCATGGTAGAGCGTGTGATATCAAAAGGCCATGTCGCTGTTCGCAGGGGGCGCCGTAGCGCCCCCGCGGAGCGGCCTCAGGTGTTATTGCAGCCCTTGGCGATGGAGTCCTCGTTGGAGGTGTACGGCCGCGAGGGTTCCAGGTTCCACTCGGGCTTGTTGCGGGCGACGTTGAAGTGGCAGACCAGTTGTCGGCGCATGCTGCCGATATTGCTGTCGCGGTTGTCCGGGTTGTCCTTCCATTCGCTGTCCAGGTAGTGGTCGACCACCAGCTCGTTGAAGAAATTGTTGGTCTGGTTGTCCTGGATCTTGCGCCCGCAATCGGTCGGTACCACTTCCAGGGTCATGATCTTCTTCCTGAAGCCCGGATCGTCGCGCTCCACCCAGGTGGCGCTTTCCACATAGCGCTCGCAGGCATTCTTCTCGCTGGTCGGGTAGATCGCCTGCTTACGCCCGTCGTAGGCGAACTGCGCGTCCTGCTGGCGGGTCTGCGGCAGTCGCATGTTGATGATCGGGAGGAATGCCTGGACCGACTGGTACCACTGGATCTGGTTGAGCCGAGCGCCCTCCAGGCCGGCGTCCTCGGTGTAGAACGCGGCGAGGATCGACGGCGACTTCGGCGGGTTTTCCTCCCACTTGGCCAGGCGCAGTTCGTTCTGGGTGGTGAAGGATTCGTCGGCGATCTGCGCCATCGCCCGGATGCTCTGGTAGAAGGCCGGGCCGGCGGCGGTATTGCGCTCGTCGCGGACGTCGAAGGAGCACTGCCGCGAATGGTCACCGCGGTTCTGCCGGTAGTTCGCCGCCCACTGCTCGGCGGTGCTGACGTTGATGTCCTGGCAGGACTTCTCGACGCTGTTCGGCGTGCGCCGCGAATCGGTGCAACCCTGCTGGGCGCGGTCGTCGGTGGCGGCGTCGATGGGGAAGGAACAGAGCACCGCATAGTCCTGGTGGTCCTTCGGATTACCGAAGATGGTGTCGAAGATGAAGCCACTCTTCAGGCCATAGGCGAGCTTGCGGTACTTGGCGTCCTTGCGCAGGTAGGAGGCGGAGACGCCGCCGCTTTTCTGGCTCTTCGGACTGATGCTGTAGAACATGTAGTCGGTCGAAGGCCAGGTGGCGCGGAACAGCACGCCGGAACAGAGGAATGCCGGCTTCGACGGTCCGCCGCAATCCTGGCGGGTGTCGTTGTACAACTGGTTGAGCCGGGCGACCACGTCGTTGCCCCGGTCGGCCTGGGCCGCGGGTGTCAGCGCCAGGCCGGCGGCGGCGAGAAGGTAGAGAAAGGTGGATCTGCTTCCGTTCATGGGATGGACTCCACGCAGGTTCGAAGGAGCGGGCCGGGGGCGGCCCGGTTGGTCCCGATGGGGACGAGCGCGACGGGCGGATCGCGGGGGATGAAGCGCTTGCGACGGCATGGCCGTCGGCGTTGGGACGTCAGTGGGGCGTGGTGGCGCCAGTCTGCAACCGGGCGCTGCCGGGAATGCCGGGTGACCCCGGCGGGCGCTGGGCGGCGGGGGCCTGCCGAGCGCGTGGGGGAAGTCGCTCGAGGGAGGCGGTGAAGACCGCCGGCGGAGATACGAATAGGGTGGGTAGCGGGGCGGATACAGCGTCGATTCCGTTACGCATCGCAGGCCTCCTTTGCGCCGCGCCGATGGGCTTCCGTCTTACCGTTCGAGCCTAGAAGCGCGGGCCGCGCCGCTCCAGCGGCGGGGTGGCTAGCTAGCAAGGGGGATTAATGCATTCGCAACGGCGCTCGCTGCGATGCACCGTGGTCCGGCATCCACAGGCCACGCCGCTGTCGGGCAACCGTTCCTGGCCGCGCCTGTTGGCGGCGGCGTCGCCCTGCAAGCGCCAGGTGTCGGGTTCCGCCGTCAGTCCATGTCGCCGCCATGGTGCGCGGACTGCTCCAGGAGGCTGCTCCTCGCCGTCCTGCCCCTAGCTTCCGGCGACAGCCGGGTTGCCTGCAAGGCGAACCAGAGGGTCGCCACATCGGCGGTGCTGTCCAGCGAGCGACCGCTGATTTCCTCGATGCGGCGTATCCGGTAGACCAGGCTCTGCTTGTGTATGTGTAGCCGCTGCGCGGCGTTCAACCAGGACCTGTTTTCCTCGAGAAAGACCTGCAGCGTGTATAGCAGTGCAGAGCCATTGGCCGCGTCATAGTCGTGGAGGGCGCCGAGGACCAGGCGGAACGCCCGCTCGGCCTCGGCGAGGCTTCTGGGTAGCCAGGGCGCCTCGTCGTCCAGTTCCGCGTAGCGACACAACGGCCGCCGGGAATGGCTGTGGGCCAGGGCCAGGCGCGCTTCGCGCAAGGCCTCGGCGCAACGTTCGGCACGACGGAGCGGAGCGCTCATTCCCAGCGAGCTGTCCAGGGCTTCCTGCAGTGTCGAGGCGAGGCCGGCCTGGTGCAGCAGAATGATTTCCTGGCCTTGCGCGCGAACCAGCAGGCGTGAGTCGTGGCCCCGGAAAAGACCGATAGGGTCGGTCGCGAGCCCCTCGGAACTTGCCACGGAAACGACTGCATCGTCGTGATCGAGCCCGGGCAGCAGTTCCTCCAGCCGCTCCTCGGCTTGTTCCCGGTATAGCCGTCGTTGCAGCAGGTCGTCGAGCAATTCCGAACCCAGGCGCAGGTGGCGTTCGCTTTCGACGCGCAGCCGTTCGATCTCTATGCCGAGCACTGCCGTCAGGTGGTGCAGGAGGCTGTAGTCCGGCAGCCGCTCGCCCAGGGCTATCAGCAGGCAGTTCCGGTCGGAGGGAATGCCGATGCTGAGCGCTTCGCCTTCCGCGAGCGGATGGCGAAGGACCATCGGCTGCGGCTCCGCCTGCTCGCGACGGCGGTTGCGCAGCGCGTCGGCCAACTCCACGGGCAGCCCTGGCAGGCCTGGCTGCCAGGCCGCCAGGGTGTCGGGAACGATGAGGTAGAGGCTGCTCCGCACGTCCTTGCCGAGGCGTTGCAGCAGCGCCGGCAGGCCCAGTCCCTGCATGCTCAACCGGGCGCTTTCGTATATCCGGGCCAGGGCGTTGCGGCGCTCGTATTCGTCTTTCTGTCCCGCATCGACGATGGCCCGGGTCACGGCGGCGAAAGGGACGCCGTAGTGGGTGAGAATCAACGGGAAGCCCAGGGCCTCGGCCGTCTCGCGTAGGGCATCGAGGTCGCTCGGGGCTTCCATGTTCTCGCCGATCATCATGCCTGCCAGGCCGGCCTCGGCCAGTCTTCGGACGTAACGCCGTTGCCGCTCGGCGTCGCTCGGTATGCCCAGCCCGGTGGTCATCAGCAGGTCACCCTCGCCGAGCCATTCGGTGGGGTCGTCGAGTTCGCAGACATGCGCCCAGCGAACCGGGCGGTCGAGGCCGCCGGCTCCGCTCAGCAGGCGTGAACGGAGTTCGGGGAGGGCGATCAGGTGGCGGATGCTCTGCGGCATGTCCAGGAAACTCCAGGCATGGGCCTTCAGTGTAATCGCCCCGGGCGCAGGCAGCGCGCCCTGTCACCAACTGGCGGGCAGCATCCCCAGTGCCGAGGCGATCGCGTAGACCCCGCTGGAGGCGAACACCAGGACGATCAGCCCCTGTATCAGCGGATGGGCATACCAGCCGCAGCTGAATGCCGGCAGTTGGTCGCCGTGGCGCCGCGCCGCGTTGAGCAGGAGGATGGGGATGATGCCCATCAGTACGCCGCCGAAGGTACCGGCGAAGTACAGCGCGTTCACGAAGCCGCCGAGCCCCGCATAGGCCAGCAGGAACGGCGGGACCGAGACCGCGGCGAGCACCGCCAGGCGTTTGCGCCGGTTGGTTTCGCTGCCCAGGCGGAAGTGGTCGAAGATATTGGTGAACAGGCACCCACCGAGTCCCCAGTAGGAGGTCAGCATCGCCAGCAAGGCGAAGGTGTTCGCCACGTAGTAGGCCCATTGGCCGAGGGAGCGTCCCCAGCTCAAGGTCGCCACCTCGCTGAGGTTGTCGGGGCCGACCAGGGCGATGACCGAGGCAGGAATGGCCGCCACCAGCAGGAAGGTCAGCAGCATGCCGACCACGATGAGGCGCGGCACGCGCCCGGGGGTTGCCAGGTTGCCGCGCACCAGCTCCGGAACCAGGAACTGCGCGCCGAACACGAAGACCGCCAGGTTGAACACTGGAACCACGTATTGCCACTGGCTCTGCCAAAGGTGGGCGAGACGGGCGTCGTCGTGCATCAGGGTAGCGCCGATGAGGATGCAGACGATGGCCACCATGCCGGCGCTGATCAGCTTCTCGCCCACGCCGAGCGCCTTCAGGCCCAGGTAGAGCACCAGCGCCGAGGGGACGAAGAAGATCAGGCTGCCGACCTCGCGCGTGAGGCCGTACTGGCCGAAGAACTCGAGCATGATGTTGCCGCTGCCGGTCATGTAGGCGACCAGGGCCCCGTAGCTGTTGGCCGCCACCGCGATGAAGATCAGCCAGCCGCCGAGCGGGCCCAGGTAACGCCGGGAGAGGCCGCTGAGCTGGTTGTTGCCGCGGGTTCTCAGGCAGGCTTCGGTCACGTAGAGCATGGTGACGATGCAGAAGAGGCAGGTCAGGGCCAGGCATACCAGCAACGGCACGTAGCCGACCTTGCGGGCGGCGTAGGCCATGCTCAGCACGCCGGCGCCGATGTTGGTGCCGATGATGATCGCGATCGTCTCGAGCGAGCCCAGGGGATGGGCCTTGAGGCCCGATGCGTTGTCGTTCGCTTCTCGCATACCCATTTCTTGTTTCCTCTGTCAGGGCGGTGGAGTTCGGTTCTTCGGGGTCAGTCGAAGATCAGGTAGGTCTTGCGCACGGTCTGGCGGATGTCCCAGGTGCCCTGGGTGGCAGCGGCGAAATAGAGCGCGTCGCCGGCGCGAAACTCCACGGCCTGGCCTTCGTCCGGGGTGAAGCGACCTTCACCGCTGACGATGTAGCTGTACTCGGCCTGCTCGACCTGTCGGCGGAAGCGCCCCGGGGTGCATTCCCAGATGCCGGTCACGCCGTTGCCGTCGGCGAGCGGGCGGTGGGCCGCGGTACGGGTCAGGGCTACCGGTTCGCCCAGGGGCTGGCCGACGGGCGTGGGCGAGGTGAAAGGACTTTCGTCGTCGAGACGGATGAGCGAAGGGTTCATGCCATGGGCTCCTCAGGATTTGTCTTCAAGGCCGGCGGGGGCGAAGCGCGCGAGAAAGCGGTCGGTGGCCGAGGGCGCGGTACCGGCGAGTTCCGCGCGTTCCTTGCGCAGGACGGCGTTGCGCACCAGGGAGCCACCCAGGTAGCGCAGCGGCTCGGGGGGGAAGCTCCGGCAGCGGCGTTCTACCAGCGGACAACGGCTCCACGGGTCGTCGCGGCCGAGGGCGAGGCTGGCGAGGATCCGCCCGCCCAGGCGGCTCGGTCCCACGCCGTTGCCGCTCCAGCCGATGCCGTAGTGGATGTTCTCGTGCAGGTGGCCGAAGACCGGCAGGCTGTCGTAGGTACGGTCGATGGGGCCGGACCAGCCGTCGACCAGCGGGATGTCGCCTAGCGAGGGATAGGTGCGGCGGAAGTCGGCCTCGGTCAGGGCCAGGCTCTCCCGGTCGACGTCGAATACCCGGCCGATGCGCGAGCCGTAGCTGATGGCGCCGGTGCCCTTGCCGAAGGCGATGCGCCCGTCGCGGGTGGTGCGGTAGTAGTCCACCATCAGTTGGGAATCGGTGATGGCTTCCCCGCCGGTCCAGCCGATTCGCTCCAGCCGTTGCGGTATCGCCTCGGTAACCGCGATGGAACTGTTCACCGGTACGATCAGCCTGGAGAGCCTGGGCAGGGCGGCCGACCAGGCGTTGGTCGCGAGAACCACCGCCTTGGCCTGGACCCGGGCCCCGGCGCTCAGCAGCTGTGCCGGCTGGCCGGGAACGATCTGGCTGACGCCACAGCGCTCGTGGATTTCCACGCCGAGGGCCAGCGCTACGCGGCGCATGCCTTGCACCAGCAAGGCTGGTTGCACGGTGGCATTGCTGCGCTCGAAGACCCCGGCGAGATGCACCGGCGAACCGGTCCGGCGTGCCACTTCGCTGGCGTCGAGGCGTTCGAAGGGACTGACGCCGAGCCGTTCGCAGGCGGCGAGGGTATCGTTCCAGGCGTCGAGGTGGCGCGCCGTGGTGGCGGTCCACAGCCAGCCCTTCTGCTGGAAGTGCGCATCGATGTCATGCCGCGCGCAGAACTCCCCGAGTTCCTGGATCGCCCGCTCCGCGCTTTCGCCAAGGAAGCGCGCCTGCGCCTCGTTGCAGAAGCCCAGCAAGGTGCCGATCTTCGGCCACCAGGACATCACGAAACCACCGTTCCTGCCGGAAGCGCCGCCGCCGCAGACGTCCTGCTCCAGTAGCAGGACCCGTGCGTCCGGTTCCAGTTGCTTGAGGGTGATGGCGGTCCAGAGCCCGACGAAACCGCCGCCGACTATCGCCACGTCCGCCGAGTGGGCGCCGACGAGGGGGGCGCTGGCGGTGTCGGCCAGGTCGGTCGAGCGCATCCAGTGGCTGGGGGTCAGGGGAGGGGTGAGCGTGAGTTTCATGGCGCGGGTCCGGGGTCGCTGAATCTGGAGCAAGGGTGGCGAGCGGCGCCGTCCGCGACAATTGGACGCAACTAGGAATCGAGAAGGTGCTCTCGTACGATCGTATGAGTCTTGTGAAGGGCGGAGGCTCAGGCGTCGCGCAGTTCGAAGGCGGGAAACAGCTCTTCCAGTTCTCGCCATAGCTGCGCAGCGCCCTGCGGCGCGGGCTTCGCGAGAAGCTGCGGATCGAGCTGGCGGGCCGGGCGCGCCAGTTGTACGGCGAAGCGCTCCACGCCCATCGCGCGCAGGCGCGTCGCCAGGCGCCAGAGGCGTTCGCTATCGAACAAGCCCCAGTGCACCGTGGTCCGGCATTCGTAGGCCACGCCGCTGTCCAGCAGGCATTCCAGGCTGCGCCAGTTGGCCGCGCCGCTGCCGTCCACGCCGGTAATGGCGGCGACGTCCTCGGCCGGCGCCTTGACGTCGAAGCCCACCCAGTCGCTCTGCGCCAGCACCCGGGCGAAGGCGCGGGGGTTGATGCCGGCGCTGTGCAGGCCGACGCGGAAGCCCAGTTCGCGGACCGTGCGCATGGCGTCGCCGAGGGCCGCCTGCAGGGTCGCCTCGCCGCCGCTGAAGACCACCGCCTGCAACAGGCCCTGGCGTCGGCGGAGGAAGTCGAGCAGGCGTGGCCAGGGGATTTCCTCCGCGCCGCGCGGCGCGATCAGTTCCGGGTTGTGGCAGTAGCGGCAGCGCCAGGCGCAGCCCTGGCAGAACAGCACGCAGGCGAGCAGGCCGGGGTAGTCGAGGGTGGTCAGGGGCACCAGGCCCCCGACCCTGAGCGTGGCGCTCATCGCGTCTCGCGGAAATGGCGGCGTTCGCGATGCTCGGACTGCTTGCCGGCATTGAACGCTGCCACGGGACGGTGGTAGCCCATCACGCGGGTCCAGACTTCGCAGCGCTGGCGCTGGCCTTCGGGCAACTGGTTGGGGTTCATCGGTGGTACTCCTTGCTGGTGGATGAAAGGAACGACAGGCGACTCAACCGCCGCAGCCGCCGCAACAGCTCTTGGGCGTGGAGCGTTGCAGCAGCTCCTCGTCGCACTTCGGGCAGAACTCGTGCTCGCCGGCCAGGTAGCCGTGCCGTGGGCAGATCGAGAAGGTGGGGGTGACGGTCAGGTACGGCAGGCGGAAGCGACCGAGGGCGGTGCGCACCAGGGTCTTGCAGGCTTCGGCGGAGGAAATCCGCTCGGCCATGTAGAGATGCAGCACGGTGCCGCCGGTGTACTTGCATTGCAGGGCGTCCTGCAGCTCCAGCGCCTCGAACGGGTCGTCGGTGAAGCCCACCGGCAGTTGCGAGGAGTTGGTGTAGTAGGGCGCCTCCGGCGTGCCGGCCTGGAGGATGCGCGGATAGCGCTTGCGGTCCTCGCGGGCGAAGCGATAGGTGGTGCCCTCGGCGGGCGTGGCTTCCAGGTTGTAGAGGTGCCCGCTGTTCTCCTGGAAACCCACCAGCCGCGCGCGCACGTGATCGAGCAGGGCCAGGGCCATCTCGCGCCCGGCTTCGCTGTGCAGTCCCTCGCGGTCGTCGCTGAAGTTGCGCACCATCTCGTGCAGGCCGTTCACGCCGATGGTGGAGAAATGGTTGCGCAGGGTACCCAGGTAGCGTCGGGTGTAGGGATAGAGGCCGGCATCCATGTGCTGCTGGATCACCTTGCGCTTCAGCTCCAGGCTGGCGAAGGCGAGTTCGAGCAGGTGGTCGAGCTGGCGGTAGAGGCCGGCGGCGTCGCCACGGTGGCGATAGCCCAGGCGCGCGCAGTTGATCGTCACCACGCCCAGCGAGCCGGTCTGCTCCGCCGAGCCGAACAGGCCGTTGCCGCGCTTGAGCAGTTCGCGCACGTCCAGTTGCAGGCGGCAGCACATCGAGCGCACCTGGTTGGGCTGCATGTCCGAGTTGAGGAAGTTCTGGAAGTAGGGCAGGCCGTAGCGCGCGGTCATCTCGAACAGGCGCGTGGCGTTGTCGCTGTCCCAGGGGAAGTCGTGGGTGATGTTGTAGGTCGGGATCGGGAAGGTGAACACCCGGCCATGGGCGTCGCCGGCCTGCATCACCTCGATGTAGGCGCGGTTGATCAGGTCCATCTCGGCCTGCAGCTCGCCGTAGGCGAAGGGCATCTCCTCGCCGCCGATGCGCGGCACCTGGTCGCGCAGGTCGTCCGGGCAGACCCAGTCGAAGGTCAGGTTGGTGAAGGGCGTCTGGGTGCCCCAGCGCGACGGCACGTTGAGGTTGTAGATGAACTCCTGGAGGGCCTGGCGCACGCTGGCGTAGTCGAGGCGGTCCTTGCGCACGTAGGGCGCCAGGTAGGTATCGAAGGAACTGAAGGCCTGGGCCCCGGCCCATTCGTTCTGCAGGGTGCCGAGGAAGTTGACCATCTGCCCCAGGGCGCTGCCCAGGTGCTTCGGCGGACCGGCCTCGACCCGCCCCGGCACGCCGTTCAGGCCTTCGTTCAGCAAGGTGCGCAGCGACCAGCCGGCGCAATAGCCGGCGAGCATGTCGAGGTCGTGGATATGCAGGTCGGCGTCGCGGTGGGCGGCGGCGATGTCGGCATCGTAGACCTCGTCCAGCCAGTAGTTCGCGGTGACCTTGCCGGATACGTTGAGGATCAGCCCGCCGAGGGAATAGCCCTGGTTGGCGTTGGCGCGCACCCGCCAATCCTCGCGGGAAAGGTATTCGTTCATCGACGCGGCGACGTCCACCAGGGTCTTGCGCTCGCGGCGCAGCCGGCCGTGGCGTTCGCGGTAGACCACGTAGGCGCGCGCCGTGGGGTAGTGGCCGGCCTCCATCAGCACCCGTTCGACCAGGTCCTGGACCCGTTCGATATCCAGGCAGGCGCGTTCCGGCAGGCGTTCCACCACGCGTTCGGCGAGCGCCTGCGCCTGCTGCGGGTCGAACTCGCCGGTGGCCTGGCCGGCGGCGGCGATGGCGCGTTCGATCTTGCCGGGATCGAAGGGGACTTCACGTCCGTTGCGCTTGAGCAGGGTGGCCGGCCAGGTAGCCTTCCGGGGCTGGATCATTTCAACTTCTCCACAACATGATGTGTTTTGATTTTGAAAAACAACAAGATGTTGTGGATTCTGGCGAGCGACGCCGAGCCGGCGTTGATCTGCGTCAACGTCCGGCGGATTGCCCGGGTTCCATTGGAGGTATTCCCCGCGCCCGGGTGACGGCGTATCAGGCCTGGGCGAGGCGGGCGAAGACGACGTAGTTGTCCAACTGCTGCCAGACCGTGGCGGCCTCGGCGAAGCCCGCCTGGCGCAGGGCGGCGAGATGGAAATCGAGCGAGCAGTCTTCGTCTTCGCTGGCGCGCCTGAGCGGGCGCCGCGCGAAATGGGCGTCGCGCTGCGCCTTCAGCGGGGCCAGCCGGGGGATCTGCGCGGCGCGTTGCCACCAGTCTTCCCAACTGTCCGCGCCGCTGGCCACGGAAGCCTGGAGGACCCGCTCGCGGTGCTTCCGGGACAATTCCGCGAGTCCCGGCCAGCGTCGGTCGTAGCGCATGTGGTCGGCGTTCAGCAGCACGCCGCCGGGGGCGAGCAGTTCGCCGGCCTGGGCGTAGAACCCGGCGAGTTCGGCGGGCGACAGCCAGTGCAACGCGGTGGAAGAGAGCAGCGCCGCGGGCCGTTCGCCGGCGAGGGACTCGCGCGCTTCGGCGACCCGTTCGGTCCAGCCTGGATCGGTGAGGTCGCACTCCACCACGCGGACCCGCTCGGCGAAACCGGCCAGCGCCGTACGCGCGATCTCCAGCAGCATGACGTCGGCGTCCAGCGCCACCACCCGCGCCGCCGGGAAGCGTTCGAGCAGGCGCCGGCCGAGGGAGCCCGGGCCGCAGGCGGCGTCGATGGCGGTGAAGCGCCCGTCGCGGCCGAAGAGGTCTTCGAGCAACTGGAACATCGCCTCGTAGCGCTCCTCGCGCTGGCGGATGTAGCCCTCCTGCTGGCGGTCCCAGCGTTCGAGGAGCGCCATGATCTGCTCGGTTGCGGTCATCTTTCCTCCTGGGGGGCATGCCCGGTTGAGAGTGGGGTCCTGTGCTTCGAGGGATACGGCGAGCGAGACGTTCCCTCTCCTCGATGAAGAAGAAACGGCGGGCATTCTTCATTCGAAGAAATGTTATGTTATAACTTATAAATATTCATAATTCATACCTGCCGACCATGACCCCTCATTCCTCCCCGCACCGTCTTCCTCCGCTGCGGCTGGCCCGCGCCGTGCCGTTCCTCTACATGCTTCCCTGCCTGGCGCTGGCCGCGCCGGTCGACCTGGAACCGACGGTGGTCAGCGCCACCACTACCGAGCGCAAGCTGCGCGACGCCCCGGCCAGCGTTTCGCTGATCGCCGCCGAGGACCTGCGGCGGCGCCCGGTGCGCGACCTGCAGGAAGCCCTGCGCGGTTCGGAAAGCCTGCAGTTCAACGGCGTCGGCATGTCCCGGCGGGGCATCAGCGTTCGCGGCATGTCCAGCGAGCACACCCTGGTGCTGGTGGACGGCCAGCGGATCTCCACCTCGTCCGGGGCCATCGCCCATTCCGACTTCGACCTCGGCTGGGTGCCGGTGGAGAGCATCGAGCGCATCGAGGTGGTACGCGGGCCGATGTCCTCGCTCTACGGTTCGGAAGCCCTCGGCGGGGTGGTAAACGTGATCACCCGGCGCGCCACCGATACCTGGACGGGCAGCGGTCTGCTCGATGGCGGCGTGCGCGAGGACGGCCTCGGCGGGCAGAGCCACCAGCTCGGCGCCTATCTCGCCGGGCCGCTGGTGCCCGGCAAGCTGGGCCTCGCCCTGAACGGCGAGAGCCGCCGCCAGCAGGAAACCCCGGACGCCGACGAGCGCCGGCTCTCCGAGCTGGAAGGCGGCAACGCCGACAGCGGCGGGCTGAACCTCAGCTGGACCCCGGACGACGCCCAGCGCATCGACCTCGGCCACCAGCGCGGGCGCGAACGACGCTGGCGCAACAGCGAGACCGGAGGGTCGCGCTCGCGCTACTACGAGTCGCGCGACGTGATCGAACGCGAGCGCTGGTCGCTCGCCCACAATGGCCAGTGGGACTGGGGCAGCAGCCAGCTGCGCACCTACCGCAACCGCCTGGAGCGGCACAACGCGCGTTCCGACGGACAACCGCCGAGCAACCCGCAGCGCCTTACCGACAGCGTGGTCGACGGCCACCTCAGCGTGCCGGCCTTCGAGCGACATCTCTTCACCCTCGGCGGCGAATGGCGCAAGGAGGAACTGGAGGATCGCTCGGTGAATACCGCCGGCGACGCCAGCGCGCGACACAAGGCGTTGTTCCTGCAGGACGAGATCGCCTTCGGCCCGGACTGGTCGCTGACCCTCGGCAGCCGCTTCGACAAGCACGAGGCGTTCGGCTGGGAAAGCAGTCCGCGCCTGTACCTGCTGCACCACCTTTCCGATGCGCTGACCCTGCGCGCCGGCGTCGGCCGCGGCTACAAGGCGCCGAGCCTGAAGCAGCTATCGCCGGAGTATGCGGCGGTCGGCGGCGGCGGGCGCTTCACTATCTACGGCAATCCCGACCTGAAGCCGGAGACCAATACGTCCTACGAACTGGGCGCCGACTACCAGGGCGACGGCTGGTCGCTGAAGGGCACGGTGTTCGAGAACGATGTCCGCGACCTGATCCAGACCGTCTGCGTAGCGCGCTGCGGGGTGCGCGGCGGCGAGATACGCAACTACGAGAACGTCGACAGGGCACGGATCCGCGGCCTCGAGCTGAGCGGCGGCGTGGACCTGCCGGCGGACCTGCGCTGGGAACTCAACTACACCTACCTCGACGCGCGCAACCGCACCGCCGGCCAGCGCCTCGGCGACCGCTCCCGGCACCTCGCCAACAGCCAATTGCGCTGGAGCCCCAATGCGCGCTTCAGCGCCCAGTTGCGTACCGAATACGTCGGCAGCCAGGTGGCCTACAGCAGCAACGTCGGCTACGCCTTGCCGGCCTACAGCCTGTGGCACCTGGAGCTGAGCCAGAAACTCAGCGAGAACCTGACGCTGCGCGGCGGCATCGAGAACCTTGGCGACCAGCGCCTGGCCGACGACGACACGCACTTCACCTATGCCGAACCTGGGCGGACCTTCCATCTCGGCCTGGTGGCGAGCTTCTGATGCGCCGTTCGCTACTCTTCTGCGGCGCGCTGCTGGCCAGTCTCTGTGCCTGGGCGGAGCCGGCCCAGGTGCGTCTGCTCAGCAGCGATTTCGTCCTCCCGGGCAAGCACCAGCGCCTAGCCGGTTGGGCGCGCGAGGCCGGTGTCGAGTTGCGCGGCCTGCGCCTCGGCATCGGCGAGGCGCCGCCCGGCGACTGGCTGGACGGCGGCGACCTGCTGATCCTCGACACACCGCGTCCGACCGATCGCGCCCAGGTCGAGCAGGCGCTGGGCGAGCGCTTGCAAGGCGGGACGCAACCCTGGATCCGCGTCGGCGGTGGTCCGCCGGGTTTCGGCAACCTGCCGGCGGCGCTGGGCGGGCGCCTGGTCGGCTACTACGCGAACGGCGGCGAAGCCAACCTGCGCCGGCTGTTCGAGGCGGTCCGACGCTGGCATGCCGGCCTGCCCGTCGACGCGTTGCCGGCGCCGCACCCCCTGGCGCAGGCCGGCTTCTATCATCCCGACGCACCGGCGCCGTTCGCCGGCCTCGCCGACTACCTCGCCTGGGGCGCCTCGCGCTGGGCCAGCGACGCCCCGCGCATCGCCTTCCTGATCCCGCGCGGCGCCATCGCCGACGCCCAGACCGGCGCCATCGACGAACTGTTGCGGCGTAGCGAGCGGCACGGCCAGGCGCCGCTGGCGGTGTGGTTCGACGACAGCGATCCGGAAGCGTTGAGGAAGTCCTTCGCTGGCGCCGATGTCCAGGCGCTGGTCAACCTGCAGCACCTGCAGAACGGCCCGGCGCGCCGTGCCGAGTTCCTCGCGCTGGACGTGCCGGTATTGCAGACCCTCGGCTACCGCGACGGCAACGAGGCCGACTGGCTGGCCGCCGCCAGCGGGGTGGCGCCGCGTACCGCGGCGGCCTTCCTCGGCATGCCGGAAACCTGGGGAATGAGCGATCCGCTGGTGATCAGCGCCCTGGAGAACGGCGAGCCGAAGCTGATGGCCGGGCAGGCCGAGGCCCTGCTGGACAAGCTCGACCGACTGCTGCGCCTGCGTCGCCTGCCGGCGGCGGACAAGCACCTGGCGCTGATGTTCTGGAACCACCCGGAGGGCGAGAAGAACGTCGCCGCCTCGCATCTCAATGTACCGGCCAGCCTGGCCCGTCTCGGCGAAGCGCTGCGGGCGGCCGGCTACCGGGTTGCGACGAGCGACGAAAGCGCGCTGATCGATACTGCCCAGCGCCTGCTCGGCGGCTACTACCGACCGCAGACCCTGGACGCGCTGTATCGCGACGGCCTCGCCGCGAGCCTGCCGCTGGACGCCTACCTGCACTGGTTCGAGGCGCTGCCGGCGGATCTGCGCGAGCAGATCCGCGCGCGCTGGGGCGACCCGCGTCGACATTGGGCCTTGCGCGATATCGACGGCCAGCGACGCTTCGTGTTCCCGGCGGCGCGCCTGGGTAATCTGCTGCTGTTGCCGCAGCCGCCGCGCGCCGGCCGTCCGGGCGAGGCCTACCACGACAGCGCGGTGCCGCCGGACCATCTCTTCCTGGCGGTCTACCAGTTCGTCCGCGAGGGTTTCGGCGCCGACGCGCTGATCCATTTCGGCACCCATGGCACCCAGGAATGGCTACCCGGCAAGGACCGCGGGCTGGCGGTGGGCGACTACCCGCTGCGGGCGCTCGGCGACCTGCCGGTGTTCTACCCGTACATCCAGGACAACGTTGGCGAGGCGATCCAGGCGCGCCGGCGCGGGCGCGCGGTCACCGTCAGCCACCAGACGCCGTCGTTCGCCCCGGCCGGGCTGTACGACGAACTGCGCGACCTGCACCAGTTGATCCACGAATACCAGCAACTGGACGAGGGTGCGGTGCGCGAACGCAGCGCCGAGCAGATCCGCGCGGCGGTGCGGGCGGCGCACATGAACGACGACCTGGGCTGGAGCGAGGCAGCGATGCGCGAGGATTTCCCGGCGTTCCTCGGCGTGCTCCACGACCACCTGCACCGACTGGCCGGCTCGGCGATGCCGCTGGGGCTGCACACCTTCGGTGTCGCCGCCTCGCCGGAGCTGCGCCTGGGCACCGTCATGCAGCAGCTCGGCGAGCCCTACTACCGCGCGCTCGGTCTCGACCCCGACGAACTGTTCGCCGCCGATTTCAGGGCGCTGCGGGAAGGTCGTGCCTACCGCACACTGCAACGCTACCTGCGCGACGGCGGCGAGATCGCCAAGGTGGCCGATCCGCGCCTGCGCGAGCAGTTGCTGCGCGCCCGCGAACTGGACCGCCAGCTCGCCGACACCGGCGAACTGGAGGCGCTGCTCGCCGGCCTCGCCGGGCGCTTCGTCGCGCCCGGGCCGGGCGGCGATCCGATCCGCAATCCGCAGGTACCCAGCGGGCGCAACCTGTTCGCCTTCGAGGCCGACAAGGTACCGACCCGCGCCGCCTACGAAGCCGGCGCCGAGGCCTTCGGCCAACTGCTGGAAAGCTACCGCGCCGAGCACCAGGGCAGGGCGCCGGAAAAGCTCGCCTTCAGCCTCTGGTCGTCGGAAACCATGCGCCACCTGGGCATCGTCGAAAGCCAGGCGCTGCACGCCCTCGGCCTGCGCCCGCGCTGGGACGCCGGTGGCCGCCTGCTGGCGCTGGACATCGTGCCGGCGGCGGAACTGGGGCGTCCACGGGTGGACGTGGTGCTACAGGTGACCAGTGTCTACCGCGACCAGTTCGACGGGTTCATGCGCCTGCTCGCCGAGGCCATCGAGCGCCTCGCCGTGCTGGACGAGCCGGGCAACCCGCTGGCGGGCAACAGCCAGGCGCTGGAGCGGCGCCTGCGCGAACGCGGCGTCGAAGCGCCACTGGCGCAGCGCCTGTCGCGCCTGCGGCTGTTCGGCAATGCGCCGGGCGACTACGGCACCGGGGTAACGCAACTGACCCTCGATTCCACCCGCTGGGACGACGACTCGGCGCTCGCCGAGCAGTTCCTCGGGCGCTTGCAGTACGCCTACGGCAGTCGCGACTGGGGCGTGAAGCTGGATGGCGGCAACCTGTTCGCCGAACAGTTGAAGGGTGTACAGGCGGCGATCCTCTCGCGCTCCTCGACGCTCAACGGCGTGCTCTCCACCGACCACCCGTTCGAGTACCTCGGCGGCCTGTCGCTGGCGGTACGCCACCTCGACGGCGCCAGCCCGGCGCTGTACATCGCCGACCTGCGCCAGCGCCAGCCGCGCACCACGGCCGCCGCGCAGTTCCTCGCCAGCGAGCTGCGCGGGCGCTACCTCAGCCCGCAGTGGATCGCCGCGATGCAGCGCGAGGGCTACGCCGGCAGCCTGGAAATGCTCGACCTGGCCAACAACCTGTGGGGCTGGCAGGCGGCGGATCGCACCATGGTCCGCGCCGACCAGTGGCAGGCGTTGCACGACACCTTCGTCATGGACCGCCGCGAGCTGGGTCTCGCCGAGTGGTTCGAAACGCACAATCCGACCGCCCAGGCGCAGATCATCGCGCGCATGGCCGAGGCCATCCGCAAGGGCTACTGGGACGCCAGCGAGCAGACCCGCCGCGAACTGGCCGAGCGCTGGCGGCAACTGGCGGCCGCCGGCGCCGGCGAGGTCGGCGCGGCGACCACCCGTGAATTCATCGAACGGATGGCCGGCGGTTTCGGCGAGGCCGCGGCGCAGGCAGAGGGCGCGGCCGCGTCCGGTGCCGGCGAAACGGTCAGCGGCCGCGTCCTCGAAGAAGTCGCGCCGCCGCCGTCCGGCGAGCCGCAGCCGTGGCTCCGGCTGGCCGCCGCCGTGCTGCTCGCGCTGTTCGCCGCCGGCGCCGTCCGGCAATCCGTAGTCAATCGTCGTCCGATGGAAAATCGCTCATGAATGGTCTGGAAACCAGCCTCTACGAACTCACCCGCCTGTTCCTGCTGCCGGTGCTGCTGTTGATCCTCGCCGCGCTGGCCTACGCCTTCGTCGCCCTCGGCGGCTTCGCCATGGAAGCCTGGCAGCGCCGTCGCGGGCGCTACCGCTCGCGCCTGGCGGCCTGGCAGGCGCTGCATGGCGGCAACAGCGACGACCTCGAACTGTGGATCATGCAGCGCCTGGAATGGCTGCGGATCACCTCGCGCAGCGCGCCGATGCTCGGCCTGGTGGCAACCATGATCCCCATGGGGCCGGCACTGCTGGCGCTGACCCGCAACGACGCACAGGGGATCGGCGAGAACCTGGTGGTGGCGTTTTCCGCGGTGATCCTGGCCCTGGTCGCCGCCAGCATCACCTTCTTCATCCTTACCGTGCGTCGCCGCTGGCTGCTCCAGGAACTGCGCGCCGTCGAACGTGCGCGGGAGGCCGGCTGATGCGCTTCCTCGAACACGACGAGGCGGACGACCCGATCCTCTCGATGGTCAACCTGATCGACCTGTTCCTGGTGGTGATCGGCATCCTCCTGATCGTCATCGTGCAGAACCCGCTCAACCCGTTCAGCCAGGACAAGGTGGTGGTGGTCGAGAATCCCGGCGAGGCGGACATGCGCATGCTGGTCAAGGACGGCAAGGAGCTGAAGCGCTACCAGGCCAGCGGCGAGATCGGCGAAGGGCAGGGCAGCCGCGCCGGGGTGACCTACCGCTTGGCCGACGGACGGATGATCTACGTGCCGGAGAGCGGCGGGGAGGCCGGCAAGTAGCGACGCGTACGGCGGAGAGCTGGGACTTTTGCCCGGAGTTCCCGGATAATGGCCGGTTTCCGTTTCTCTTGGTGCTCGCCGTGGAAGTAAAGGTCAATTTTCTCGATAACCTTCGACTGGAAGCCAGGTTCGATGATTTCACGGTGATCGCCGACCAGCCGATCCGCTACAAGGGCGACGGCTCCGCGCCGGGGCCGTTCGACTACTTCCTGGCGTCGTCGGCGCTGTGTGCCGCCTACTTCGTCAAGCTGTACTGCCAGACGCGCAACATCCCCACCGACAACATACGTCTGTCGCAGAACAACATCGTCGACCCGGAGAACCGCTACCGGCAGATCTTCAAGATCCAGGTGGAACTGCCGGCCGACATCTCGGAGAAGGACCGCCAGGGCATCCTCCGCTCCATCGACCGCTGCACGGTGAAGAAGGTGGTGCAGACCGGGCCCGAGTTCGTCATCGAGGAGGTCGACAACCTCGATGCCGACGCCCAGGCGCTGCTGATGCCCGGCACCGATGCCGCCGGCTGCACGCGCATCCCGGGCAAGGACCTGCCGCTGGAGCAGACCATCGCCAACCTGTCGGCCATCCTCGCCGGCCTCGGCATGAAGATCGAGATCGCTTCCTGGCGCAACATCGTGCCCAACGTCTGGTCGCTGCACATCCGCGATGCGCAGTCGCCGATGTGCTTCACCAACGGTAAGGGCGCGAGCAAGGAAAGCGCGCTGGCCTCGGCGCTGGGCGAATTCATCGAGCGGCTGAACTGCAACTTCTTCTACAACGACCAGTACTGGGGAGAAGAGATCGCCAATGCGGCGTTCGTCCATTACCCGGACGAACGCTGGTTCAAGCCCGGCCGCGACGATGCGCTGCCGCTGGGACTGCTCGACGGCCATTGCCTGGCGATCTACGACCCCGACGGCGAGCTGCGCGGCTCGCACCTGTACGACACCAACTCGGGCAACGTGCAGCGCGGTATCTGCGCCTTGCCCTTCGTGCGCCAGTCCGACGACCAGGTGGTGTATTTCCCCTCCAACCTGATCGAGAACCTCTACCTCAGCAACGGCATGAGCGCCGGCAATACCCTGGCCGAGGCGCAGGTGCAGTGCCTGTCGGAGATCTTCGAGCGCGCGGTCAAGCGGCAAATCCTCGAAGGCGAACTGGCGCTGCCGGACGTGCCGCCGGAGGTGCTGGCCAAGTACCCGGGCATCCTCGCCGGGATCCGCGGCCTGGAAGAGCAGGGCTTCCCGGTACTGGTCAAGGACGCCTCGCTGGGCGGCGAATTCCCGGTGATGTGCGTGACCCTGATGAATCCGCGCACCGGCGGCGTGTTCGCTTCCTTCGGCGCCCACCCGAGCTTCGAGGTGGCCCTGGAGCGCAGCCTGACCGAACTGCTCCAGGGGCGCAGCTTCGAAGGCCTGAACGACCTGCCCCAGCCGACCTTCGAAAGCCATGCGCTGACCGAGCCGAACAACTTCGTCGAGCATTTCATCGATTCCAGCGGCGTGGTGTCCTGGCGCTTCTTCAGCGCCAAGGCCGATTTCCCGTTCGTCGAGTGGGACTTCACCCGGCAGGGCGAGGCTGCCAACGCCGAGGAAGCCGCGACCCTGTTCGGCATCCTCGAAGCCATGGGCAAGCAGGTCTACATGGCGGTGTACGAGCACCTCGGCGCTACGGCCTGCCGGATCCTGGTGCCGGGCTACTCGGAAATCTATCCGGTGGAAGACCTGATCTGGGACAACACCAACAAGGCCCTGGCGTTCCGCGAGGACATCCTCAACCTGCACCGCCTCGACGATGCTGCGCTCGGGGCGTTGCTGGAGCGCCTGGAAGACTGCGAGGTGGACGACTACACCGACATCACCACGCTGATCGGCGTCGAGTTCGACGACAACACGGTCTGGGGCCAACTGACCATCCTCGAGCTGAAAGTGCTCATCGGCCTCGCCCTGAAGCGCTTCGAAGACGCCAAGGAAGGCGTGGAGGCGTTCCTCCAGTACAACGACAACAGCGTCGAGCGCGGCCTGTTCTACCAGGCGCTGAACGTGGTGCTGGAGGTCGTCCTCGACGACGAGCTGGAGATCGCCGACTACGAGGCCAATTTCCGCCGCATGTTCGGCGACGCGCGGATGGACGCCGCGCTGGGCTCGGTGGACGGCAGCGTGCGCTTCTTCGGCCTGACGCCGACCAGCATGAAGCTGGAAGGGCTCGACCGGCACCTGCGGCTGATCGACAGCTACAAGAAGCTGCACGCGGCGCGAGCCAGGATGCAGCCCGTGGTCGACGGCGAGGCCGGCGCTGCCGCGGCTGGCGGCCTCAAGCCTCGGCGCATGGCGATCCGCAAGCGCAAGTGAGGAGGGCGCCGAGGTCAGGGCGCGGGGATGATCATGAGGGAAACTTGATTTCATCACGAAGAAATTGAGTTTGTCTCATGGCATGAGTCTCCCGAGAATCCCTCCATCGACCTTTCGACTGGAGGAACACCCATGGCCCTGGCCCACACTCTCGGCTTCCCACGCATCGGACGCGATCGCGAACTGAAAAAAGCCCAGGAAGCGTTCTGGAAGGGCGAGCTGGACGAGGCCGGCCTGCGGGCCGTCGGCCGGCAGCTGCGCGCCGCCCATTGGCAGGTACAGAAGGACGCCGGCATCCAGTTGCTGCCGGTCGGCGATTTCGCCTGGTATGACCAGGTGCTGACCCATTCGCTGACCTTCGGCGTGATCCCCGAGCGCTTCCGGGCGCACGGCGAGGCCGGGCCGACCCTGCATACCCTGTTCGGCATGGCCCGTGGCGTCAGCGACGACAGTTGTTGCGGCGGTGCCCATGCCCAGGAAATGACCAAGTGGTTCGACACCAACTATCACTACCTGGTCCCCGAGTTCAGCGCCGACCAGCAGTTCCAGCTGAGCTGGGAACAACTGTTCGAGGAGGTCGACGAGGCCAGGGCCCTCGGCCACCAGGTGAAGCCGGTGCTGATCGGTCCGCTGACCTACCTGTGGCTGGGCAAGGCCAAGGGCGCCGAGTTCGACAGGCTCGACCTGCTGGACCGCCTGCTGCCGCTCTACGGCCAGATCTTCCGTCGTCTCGCCGGCCAGGGTGTGGAGTGGGTGCAGATCGACGAGCCGATCCTGGTCCTCGACCTGCCGCAGGCATGGAAGAATGCCTTCGAGCGCGCCTACAACCTGCTACAGAGCGAGCCGCTGAAGAGGCTGGTCGCCACCTACTTCGGCGGCCTGGAAGACAACCTGGGCCTGGCCGCCAACCTCCCGGTGGACGGCTTGCACATCGACCTGGTGCGAGCGCCGGAACAGTATCCGAGCATCCTCGACCGCCTGCCGGCCTACAAGGTCGTCTCGCTGGGCCTGGTCAACGGGCGCAACGTCTGGCGCTGCGACCTGGAGAAAGCCCTGGAGGTGGTGCGCCATGCCCGGGAGCGCCTGGGCGAGCGGCTGTGGGTCGCGCCGTCCTGCTCGCTGCTGCACAGCCCGGTGGACCTGGAACGCGAAGACGGGCTGGACGCCGAGCTGAAGAGCTGGCTGGCCTTTGCCGTGCAGAAGTGCCGCGAAGTCGCGGTGCTGGCCCGTGCCGCCACTGAGCCGGAAGCCGCCGAGGTGCTTGCCGCCGTGGAAGAGAGCCGTGCGGTCCAGGCCAGCCGCGCTTCCTCGCCGCGAATCCACAAGCCGGCCGTGCAGGCGCGCCTGGCCGCGATCAAGGCCAGCGACGCCCAGCGCCGCTCGCCGTTCGCCGAACGCATCGCCAGGCAGCGTGCCGGGCTCGACCTGCCGGCGTTCCCGACCACCACCATCGGCTCCTTCCCGCAGACCTCATCGATCCGCCTGGCCCGCCAGTCGTTCAAGCAGGGCAAGCTGAGCGAGGCCGAGTACATCGAGGCGATGCACAGCGAGATCCGCCATGCGGTGGAGATCCAGGAACAACTGGGGCTGGACGTGCTGGTACACGGCGAAGCCGAGCGCAACGACATGGTCGAGTACTTCGCCGAGCAACTGGACGGCTACGTCTTCACCCGCTTCGGCTGGGTGCAGAGCTACGGCTCGCGCTGCGTGAAGCCGGCGGTGATCTATGGCGACCTGAGCCGTCCGCGGGCCATGACCGTGGAGTGGATCAGGTACGCCCAGAGCCTTACCGACAAGGTGATGAAGGGCATGCTGACCGGCCCGGTGACCATGCTGATGTGGTCCTTCCCGCGCGAGGACGTGTCTCGCGAGGTGCAGGCGCGCCAGTTGGCCCTGGCGATCCGCGACGAAGTGGTCGACCTGGAGGCGGCCGGCATCAGGATCGTGCAGATCGACGAGGCGGCTTTCCGCGAAGGCCTGCCGCTGCGCCGCAACGCCTGGCCGCACTACCTGGAGTGGGCCACCGAGGCCTTCCGCCTGTGCGCCTCCGGAGTCCGCGACGAAACCCAGATCCATACGCACATGTGCTACAGCGAGTTCAACGATGTGATCGAGTCCATCGCCGCCATGGACGCCGACGTGATCACCATCGAGACCTCGCGTTCGGACATGGAGCTGCTGGAGGCCTTCGAGCAGTTCGACTACCCGAACGAGATCGGTCCGGGCGTTTACGACATCCACTCGCCACGCGTGCCGAGCCGGGAAGAGATCGTCGCGTTGCTGCGCAAGGCAGCCCGGCGGATACCCGCCGAGCGGCTCTGGGTCAACCCGGACTGCGGCCTGAAGACCCGCGCCTGGCCGGAAACCGAGGCGGCGCTGGTGAACATGGTCGCCGCTGCCCGCGAACTGCGTGGCGACCTCGCCTGCGGTTGACCGGCGGGCCTGGTGAGCGGAACGGGACGCCTGGCGTCCCGTTCCGCGTTTGCACGTCGGTTCAGCGCGGAGCGTCCACCAGCGCCCGTAGCACATGGTCTTCCCAGACCCCGGCGATCTTCAGGTAGGCGCGGGCGTAGCCCTCCCTCTCGAAGCCGAGGCTTTCCAGCAGGCGCTCGCTGCGTGCGTTGCGCGGCAGGTGGCTGGCCATGATCCGGTGCAGGCCGAGCTGCTCGAAGCAATACCGGTTGGCTACCCGCAGGGCACGCGCCATCAGGCCGCGGCCCTGAGCCGCAGCGGCCAGGGAAAAGCCCAGGTGGCAGGCCTGGAATACCCCGCGGACGATGTTGGTGTAGCTGCAGCGCCCCAGCACCTCGCCGTCGTCGGGATCGAGCAACAGCAGGAGAAGCGCCTCGCCTTCGTCCATGCTCGCCACCTGTAGCAGGGTGCGGGCGCGGGCATTGTCCACGGAAAAATACCCCGGGTCGCGCAGCGGCTCCCACGGCGCCAGGTGCTCGCGGTTGGCGTTCTCGTAGCGGCTGGTCCGGACGAAATCGTCGGGTTGCAGCGCGCGCAGGAGGAAGTCTGCGTCGCGATGCAGTATCGGCACCTGCCGCCGGTTGCCCGGCAAGCCCCTCGGGTAGCCGGGCGGGAAGGGCGCCAGGGCGGACTTGAAGTCATTCATAGAACTTGCCCGCCAGCATCAGTTGCGCCGCGCGCCGCCAGGCATTTTCCGGCCTGGAATAGCCCGGCAGGCCGTCGCGGGAGTCCTCGCCCCAGGTCGCGGCGGCATCGAGGAAGCCACCGATGCTGCCGTTCTCCCAACCCAGCGGGCTGGGGCCGAACGGCTTCGGCGGGTTGGCGGCGGCGAGGCGGCGGTCTTCCTCCCAGTCTGCCGCCAGCGCGGCGAGGAAGCGCAGGTAACCCGCTTCGTCCTCGACCTGTTCGGCCAGCGCGTAGAGATCGGTTGCCATGTGCTTCCTCCTGGAAGTGGGTTTCGGGATACGACGGCGCGAGGTCGGAGCGCGGTCAGGCCGGGTGCCTCTGGCCAATGCCGGCCTTGGCCACCGCGATCGGCAGGGCGTAGCGATCATAGCGCGGGCCGGCGCTTGCGTGGCTGATGGCGCGGACGCGGGGCCACGCCCGGCAGGGGACGGACGGTGCCGCGAGCGCCGAGGAAAGTTGCCGGGCCCGATCTACACTGGCGTATAGCGGCAGGACGACTATCTCCGGTTCTCTACTCCCTCGCGATGGACAGGTGCCATCAAGGAGTCGTGCGCGATGCTCTTCGGCAGAAAAAGCAGGGCGGTCGAAAGCGCCGCCAAGGATGAAGATGTAGCGTGGCGACTCGAGGCCATCGGGCAGAACGTCGCCACCATCCGATTCACTCCCGATGGCCAGATACTGTCCGCCAACCCGCTGTTCCTCGCGGCGGTCGGCTATTCGGCGGACGAACTGGTCGGCAAGCACCACCGGATCTTCTGCGACGAGGACTACCAGGCCTCTGCCGCCTACGTGCGCTTCTGGAAGGAACTGGCCAGCGGCACGCCCCAGCGCGGCGTGTTCAAGCGCCTGCGACGCGACGGTTCGCCGATCTGGCTGGAGGCCACCTATTTCCCGGTGAAGAATGCCGAAGGGGCGGTCGTCGAGGTGCTGAAGATCGCCGCCGACGTGACCCGCAACCATTCCGAACTGCTCCTGCTCAACGCGATCAACGACTCCATACGCCAGTCCATGGCCGTCATCGAGTTCACCCCGGACGGCGAGATACTCGATGCCAACGAAAACTTCCTGCGTCTCTTCGGCTACAGCCTCAAGTCGCTCAAGGGCCAGCACCACCGCATGCTCTGCTTCGACGAGTTCTATCGGGAGAACCCGGATTTCTGGGCCCGGTTGCGGCACGGCGAATTCTCCCGCGGGCATTTCGAACGCCGCACAGCCGCCGGTGAGCGGGTACATATCGAAGCCACCTACAACCCGGTCAAGGACGGTTCGGGGCGGATAATCAAGGTCATCAAGTTCGCCATCGACGTTACCGAACAGGTCAATCGCAACGAGGAAGTACGGCGCGCCGCCGAGCTGTCGTTCTCCACCGCGGAAGAGACCGCGCAGATTTCCACCCGCGGCATCGACTCCCTCGACCAGTCCGTCGCCCTGTCGGCCAAGACCCTGTCGATGGTCAACACCGCCGTCGGCCTGATTTCCCAGCTCACCCACCAGACCAAGGACATCGAGAACATCGTCACCACCATCCAGAGCGTCGCCGAACAGACCAACCTGCTGGCCCTCAACGCCGCCATCGAGGCGGCTCGCGCCGGCGACATGGGGCGCGGCTTCGCGGTGGTCGCCGACGAGGTGCGGCAACTGGCGGCGCGCACCAGCGGCGCCACGGTGGAGATCAAGAACGTGGTCACCGAGAACGTCAAGCTGACCCAGCAGATCAACCACAACATGCAGACCATCGAGTCCAGCGCCCAGGAGAACAACAACCAGATCACCACCGTGGCCGGCATCATGCAGGAGATCAGCAAGGGCGCCGAGCACGTGGCGCGGGTGGTGTCGAGCCTGTTCAAGTGACCTCGGCGCAGGGCTCCGGCGGCCGATAGCGGCGCAGGCGTCGAGCATCCGCCCGCCTTTGTGGCATGGCCATGGCCGTCATTTACTTTGAACGTATCTTCGAGCCGTTCGGTCGGACCTGAAAAAGCGGCATCCGCCGCGCCGATGCACCGACCATGAGGCTTGTACCATGACCAATCCGGAGCCGGCGGACCTGCCGATCAGCCTGCTGATCAATGGCCAGCGCCGAGAGCTGAGAGTACCCCCGTGGCTGACGCTGCTCGACCTGCTGCGCGAGCGGCTCGACCTGGTGGGCAGCAAGAAGGGCTGCGACCACGGCCAATGCGGCGCTTGCACGGTGTTGCGCAACGGTCGCCGGATCAACGCCTGCCTGACGCTGGCGGTGATGTGCGACGGCGATGCACTGACTACCATCGAAGGTCTGGCCGAGGGTGATCGCCTGCATCCCCTGCAACAGGCGTTCATCCGCCATGATGCCTTCCAGTGCGGCTACTGCACGCCCGGACAGATCTGTTCGGCCCTTGGCCTGGCGAGCGAGGGGCGGGCGCGCTCGCGGGCGGAGATCCGCGAGGGCATGAGCGGAAACCTGTGCCGCTGCGGCGCCTACGGCAATATCCTCGACGCCGTGGAAGACGCCTTGCCGCTGCTCGATCGCGACGGACAGGGAGGGCAGCGCGCATGACGCCCTTCGCCTATGCCAAGCCGGCCGACATCGAGCAGGCGCTGGGCCTCGCCGGCCCGGAGTCGCGCTACATCGCCGGCGGCACCAACCTGCTCGACCTGATGAAGGAAAACGTTGCCAGGCCCCGGCGACTCATCGACATCACCGGCCTCCCGCTGCGCGACATCCGCCGGACGCCCACCGGCGGCCTGCTGGTCGGAGCCCTGGTCAGCAACGCCGAACTGGCCTGGAATCCCGCCGTGGAGGCGGACTATCCCTTGCTAGCCCAGGCGATCCTCGCCGGCGCCTCGCCGCAGTTGCGCAACATGGCCAGCACCGGCGGCAACCTGTTGCAGCGTACCCGCTGCCAGTATTTCTACGACACCGGCACGCCATGCAACAAGCGCGAGCCGGGCAGTGGATGCCCCGCGCGCAGCGGGCTGAACCGCAACCATGCGATCCTCGGCGCCAGCGAACACTGCGTGGCGGTACATCCATCCGACCTGTGCGTGGCGCTGGCGGCGCTGGAGGCTCAGGTACGGGTGCGCGGCCGCGCTGGCGAGCGGCGGGTCGCTTTCGCCGACTTCCATCGCCTGCCGGCGGACACGCCCGAGCGCGACAACTGCCTGGCCGTCGACGAACTGGTCACCGCCATCGAGCTGCCAGCGCCGCGCTTCGCCCGGCATTGCCACTACCTGAAGGTGCGCGACCGGGCCTCCTACGCCTTCGCCCTGGTCTCGGTGGCGGCGGCCCTGGAACCGGACGGCGAGCGCATTGGCGAACTGCGCCTGGCGCTCGGCGGCGTGGCCCACAAGCCATGGCGCGTCGCAGAGCTGGAGGAACGTTTCAGGGGCCACCCGGCGAACCGGGACAGCTATGTCCGCTTCGCCGAAGCGCTGCTGCGTGACGCCAGGCCGCTGGCCCACAACGCCTTCAAGATCGGATTGGCGCGCAACGCCATCGTTCGCGCACTGGAAGAAGCCCACTCGGGAGGGATCGGCCAATGAGCAGCCTGCCACACAGCACCGGGCAAGCCCTGGATCGCGTCGACGGGCCAGCCAAGGTCACCGGCCAGGCTCGTTACGCCGCCGAATATCCTGCCGCCGACCTGCTCCACGGCAGCGTGGTCAGCAGCGATGTCGCCCACGGCCGGGTGCGCGGCATCGACTGTGCGGCGGCCCTGGCGGTACCCGGGGTGGTCGCGGTACTGCATCACCTGAACCGGCCGCCGATGGCGGGCGACGACGAGCCCTACAAGGACGCCGATGCCGCCGAAGGCGAACCCTTCCGCCCGCTGTTCGACGACCGCGTCCTGTACAGCGGCCAGCCCCTTGCCCTGGTCCTGGCACGGAGCCTGGAACTGGCCCGCTACGCGGGCTCGCTGCTGCGCATCGATATCGAGCCCGAGCCGCACCAGACCGACCTGCTGGCCGCCCTCGACCAGGCCCATGAGGCTCCCGCCGAACTGCCCCCCGAGCGCGGCGATTTCTACACCGCCTACCGCGCCGCGCCGATTCGGGTCGAGGCCAGCTACAGCACGCCGATCGAGCACCACAATCCCATGGAACCGCACGCGTCCACGGTCATCGTCCAGCCCGACGGCAGCCTGCTGGTGCACGACAAGACCCAGGGGACGCAGAACAGCCAGGCCTACCTGCAAAAGGTCTTCGGCCTGCCCGCCGACAAGGTAAGGGTCTGTGCCGCCTACGTCGGCGGCGCCTTCGGCTCCGGCCTGCGTCCGCAATACCAGTTGGCCCTGGCGGTGATGGCGGCGCTGCAACTGCGGCGGTCGGTGCGCGTAGTGCTGACCCGCCAGCAGATGTTCACCTTCGGCTACCGGCCGCGCACTCTGCAGCGCCTGCAACTGGGCGCCGATGCCGAGGGGTGCCTGCTTGCGCTGGGCCACCAGGCGACAGCGCAGACCTCGCGCTTCGAAGACTTCACCGAGCACGTGGTGGAGTGGAGCGGCATGCTCTATCGCTGCGAGAACCTTTCCCTGGCCTACCGTCTGGTGCCGCTGGACGTCTATACCCCGCTGGACATGCGCGCCCCCGGCGCGGCGCTGGGACTGATCGGGCTGGAATGCGCGATGGACGAACTGGCGGTGCGGCTCGGCATGGACCCCATCGCGCTGCGCCGGTTCAACTTCGCCGAGCGCAACGGCAACGAGGACAAGCCGTACTCCAGCAAGGCGCTGCTGGCCTGCTACGAGGAGGGCGCACGGCGCTTCGGTTGGCAGGCCCGCGACCCACGGCCACGGAGCATGAGCGAAGGGCGCCAGTTGCTCGGCTGGGGCATGGCTGGCGGCGTCTGGGAGGCCATGCAGAGCAAGGCCAGCGCCAGGGCGCGGCTGGAGGCGGACGGCCTGCTGCGGGTGGCCAGCGCGACCACGGATATCGGCACCGGCACCTACACGGTGATGACCCAGATCGCCGCCGACGCCGCTGGCATGGCGCCGGAAGAGGTGCGCTTCCAGCTTGGCGACAGTGCGTTGCCCAAGGCTCCATTGCAGGGCGGCTCGTTCACCGTCTCGTCGGTCGGTTCCGCCGTCCGCCTGGCCTGCCTGCGCCTGCGCCAGGCCCTGGTCGCCCATGCCAGGGCCCGCCATCCGGAGCTGGCCGGCGCCGCCGAAGAGCGCTTCCGCATATGCCGTGGCCATCTGGAAGCGGGCGATACGCGATACGCCCTGGCCGACCTGCTGCAAGGGCTGCCGGAAGACGCGTTGCAGGTGGAGGTGGAAGCTGAACCCTCGGCGCGGCGCAAAGGCTACGCCACCGCGACCCATTCGGCGGTATTCGTCGAGGTGCGGATCGATGAAGCCCTCGGTACCCTGCGTGTGAGCCGGGTGGTCAGCGCGGTCGCGGCGGGGCGGGTGATCAACCCGAAGACCGCTCGCAGCCAGATACTCGGCGGGGTGGTCTGGGGCCTGGGCATGGCCTTGCAGGAGGAAACCCAGGTCGACCATGCGCTGGGCCGCTGCATGAACCACAACCTCGCCGAGTACCACATCCCGGTTAACGCCGATATTGGCGATATCGAGGTGATCTTCGTTGACGAACCCGACGATATCGTTAACGAACTGGGCTCCAAGGGCGTCGGCGAAATAGGCATCGTCGGCGTCGCCGCCGCAGTGGCGAATGCCGTGTACCACGCCACCGGCCGCCGCCTGCGCGACTTCCCGCTGACCGTCGACAAGTTGCTCGGCTGAGCCCGGCAGCCTGCGCAAGCAGCTTGGCGGCCACCCGCCGGGTCGCCGGGCTTGACTCTCCCCCAAGGGGAAGATCGCAGGCCCCGCTCGCCACCCGCAACGGAGTCGAACACGACATGCCGCCGACAGCCTCGGTGACGCCCTCGCCGAGCGCTACCGCGATGCCGGTCCAGGCGCACTTGTTGCATCGCGGCCACGCCGAAGCGAACCTGCCCGGCGCCCATTGGGCCATCGCCTGGGCCGAGCGTCCGGCCTGTGGTTGCAAGCGTTCGAGGACAGCCTGGCGGGCGCGAGGATCGTGTGGGGCCGAAGACCGGCGCTCCGCGTAGCGAGCGGTTTTCGCCTGGAAGCACGGTTGCGGGAAAAGTTCCGCTGGAAACCCTCCGACTTGCAGAACACGAGGCGCCCCGCATTCCTTGGCACTGCGCTTGATCGCGGCGAAAAGACCCACGGAAAATCACCGGGTCGTTCAGTCTTTGCCAAAGGAAATCAGTATGAAGAACGCAATGGCCCTGACCCTGGCCGGCCTGCTGGCCGCTCCTTCCCTCGGCTTCGCCGCCGCGCCGGATGCAGTGATGGTCTTCGCCCACCAGGGCGACAAGGGCAGCGTATCCGTCGGCGACAAGCACTTCCGCACCCAGGCCTTCAAGGTCCGCCTGGTGAATGCGGCGAAGAGCGAGATCAGCCTGAAGAACAGCTGCCTGGTGGCGCAGTCCGCCGCCGGCCAGTCCTTCAGGCTGGATACCGTGGACGAGGAACTCACCGCCGATACCCTCAAGCCGGGCGCCTCCGTCGAAGGCGACGCGATCTTCGCCTCCGAAGACGACGCGGTGTACGGCGCATCGCTGGTCAGGCTGAGCGACCGGTGCAAGTAGGCGACTAGCCGTTGCGCAGCGAAAGCCGCAGGGCAGCCTCGGCGGCTTTCGGGTGCGAGGAAACGGCTTTCGAAGGTTTCGGCGCGAATCTGAAATCATTCAGGGCGCGTTTCCGGTGCTTCTGGTTGCCTGGGCTGGGGGCCGAATTCCAGATACCCGGGGCCTAGGGGAGGGTAGACATCGTTCCAGGCTGCGCCCGAGCGAGGCGCTCGACCCACAAGGCACGCCCGGCGCTCTCTCCCGTGTGCGGGAGAGGGTTGACCACTACAGTTCATGGCTTGTCCTCCATGTGAGGGAGGACAAGGGTGGACCAGCCATAGCAACGGTCGCTAATCGGCCAAAAGCGGCCGTCCGCAAAGAAGTCAACGCAGCCGCACTGTAGCAATAGATTTTCCAGGCAGAAACTCTACACAGAGTCTTTGAACAACTTTGAGAGTTGGAACTTCGAGGACTACAAGACAATCTTCGCCGCAATTCTTACAAAGAAACTAGGCATGCATCTTCATTGCCAAGCCTTCAAGAATCGAATGCAAAAACAAAGCCAAGTGATCCATTGGATTGGGTGGGTGCAGGAGTTGCCAACTGCCATTACGATGCTGTTATTTGCGAAAAGCACTTGCCGATATGCTCAAGCGAGACAAGTAAAAGCATCATGCTAGAGTAGATATCGTTCTATATGAAATCTTTACCCTGCTGAGCTAAGATCCGTCTTGGCGATTCTCTCTTAGAAGAACGAAACAATCTCTTTGCCAGCAAACTGATTAATTGAATCAGCCTTGAATTTCTTGTGCCGCTCACGATGAGATGGTTTGTCAGATTTTATTAAGCCTCTCAACAACGCAGCTTTCACCTGCGGACTATTGCACCCAACAATTAGCTCGACCGTACCCGCCGCATCAGCTACCCAAGTCTTAATTTCATCACTATTTTCGTAGTTATGGGCAATCTCGAATTCGGACAAATTCAAATCTAATTTTCCACCCTGCTCCACAACACTAACGGAGAAATTTTCCTCTGTGATTATCTTGCCAAATGGAGTGTTTAGATGAAATACACGGGACTGACCGACGCCCCTGACAAAAGGATGCTCATACTCAATCATATCCTTATTTCCTTTATAGGATTGATTGCAAGTCTTGCCAGCCGGAACCAAGTTAGATAGTGTCACAGCCAAAAATGGAAATTTAGTTCTTGGATAGAAATGATCGAGATCTGTTCTAAATCTCACGCGACTCCCTTTTGTCTGTATAGGTTCATCATTGCAATACAAGCAAACATGTATTTTCCATTCATCAGTTATGTCATGACCAATGTCTAAGGATAGCGCTGAGTAGCTAAAGACATCCTCAAAACTGTTAATCCAATCATCAAAGATCTTCTTAAATTTTTCTGTCGCTATATTTTCTCCCCGCGCAGCCTTAACTATATTCGCCAGAATTTCTCTTTTAGCGGAATAAGTTACAGCCCCTTTAAGCGACATCAACAAATGGCTTATGTAAGTCAACTCCGGCGCAGCGATGGGCTCTAAATAAGCGATAGCCTGCTCCGATAGCTCATCTAAAACAGCCTTCTCTTCACGTGTTTGAGCGCCATTTTTATCGACACCCGCCGGGATGGGCGCATCTTTTATGAAGTATGCCGGCCAATATCTATCTGCTAGTTCTGGAAACCTTCCATAAATATCATATATATGACCAAGGATATCGCCTGGCAGGCAATTTAGGATCTCATTTATTTTGGCGTCATCAAAATAGCTAAATCTAGCTTGATGCTCTATTGGAAGTGTATGAATATATGCATTCATTTTCTGCTGAGCCTTCGAAACAACTCGAAGATCGTACTTGGCCTTAAGGTCGGCGCTAGGCAGGAATTCGAACTTAATCATTTTGCAAAAGGTACTCCCTGACAAACTTGTTGCCCATCCCTTTAATTAGCGCCTTATCCAAGGAGCTTAATGTTTGGGATTCGGATTTTTCTACAAGCGAGACGATGGCTTTCCTCGAGTGCTCGCCGACCGTGGCAGTAAGGTGCATTCCATCAATAAACAAGTTTGTAATATTGGTTCCAAAGCCAAGCGACTCTTTAATCTCAACCTTGCCGCCAGCGTCTTTTACTAATGACACAATATCTTTAGGTAAAAAATCGCTTACAATAATAGGAGAGTGGGTAGTGATGATTATCTGTGGCAGCGCGCCTTTCCAATCCAACCTATCTAGCAACCCAAGATAGGAGTCAAGAAAGCCCCGTTGCCACTCAGGGTGCAGATAAAGATCGGCCTCGTCAATTACTATTATATAGTTTGCTTTTCTTGACTTCTTTGCGCAATTATATGTCTCGGAGAAAAGATGGGTGTAAGCCATTTCCCCTGTACTAATCCCCCTCCACCCCCAATTTATATTTGAAAGGATATTTCTCGGAAGCCTTGTCGACAAATAAACCACTTTACTAGCAAAAGAAAATTGATCTACCAAAACAATCAAAGATCCGCTTTCATCGATGGATATACGACGACCTGAAGCTAAGATTTCTGAGATGTCGCGAAGGGCCTCTAAATATTCAGAGTAAAGTGCTTGCATTCTATTAATGTCAACGTCTATTGAATTAACAGACTTAAAGCTATTGCCTTGCTTGTCTTTAACAAATACGTCCCAGTTTTCGTCGTATCTTAGAGCTTCTAGTGACTGTGAAATACTGCGACGAAAATTTAAATCCCCGACAGCAAGCGCACTGATGAAGTGCAACTGCAGCACAGCCAGAACTTCTGGGCGCGCAGCGCCTGAGCTTGCTGCAAGCTCAACGATAATTGATGTAGATAGCGCTGCCACCAGAAGCTCAAATATATCCTTTTGACTACTTGGACTCAGTAGCTTTCTACTCTTCTGAATAGTGTTGTAGGCATTCTCCAGCTCCACCCGGCGACCAGGATAGTACACGTCAGGTCTAACCAAAGATGCCATGCGCTTAAATGAGTTTTGAAATCTGAATTCAAAACCAACATCCTGAACAACATTTCTGCTCGATTGATTCCACCTTAGGTAATCAAGCAAGTTGTCAAAGTACATTTTCTTTCGACTAGCACCCGTGGTGTAGTGCTCTAAGGATCTCTCTTGAATCAGAGAGTGGTTATGTTTCCTTTCGTATCCTAATCTAGACTGAGCGGCAGATACATTATTTATTTTAACCAAGACAGTCTTAAAGAGTTTCGCAAAAACCTCATAGTCATCATACCTTTCGAACTGGACAGAGCAATGGAGTATATGGTAGTTGACTTGGCAAACGTGAATTCTTGAATTTTCATCCAAGAAAATAAGAACCCCGCTGGAGTCTATTGGAAAGTACACAGACTCTAGAAAGTCCAGAATCGTGCTTTTCCCAACCCCATTAGCCCCAATAATCGCAGAACAGTGATACCCATTGTAATATCTGGATGTGTCAACCCTATGCTCAACACTAAGAGTCTGACCGTCAACATGAAACACCGTTTCCCCACCAAGGGAAACATTTAGATCCCGAACACCCTTATGTTCACCTATATAAATATGAACCAATCTCATATTGCTGGCCTATCTCGTCTATTTACTTCCCTTTATTGACCAGAGGCAGTGTCGACCGTATCTGTTCGCTGCTGATCTAATTCTCCCTTTCCACCGAGTATCTTCTTAATGACCTCTCGCGCCTGCGGAGTGAGAGGTATGTTGATACTTGTAAGGTCTTCATCTACCGTTATGATTTTTCTATCTTCAGCGTCAGCATAACTAATAGACTGAATATTAATACTGCATTTAAAGCCAGCTTGAGGATCAGCAATCTCCACGTTCTGTAAAAGCTGTGCACTTATACGGGTCGGCTGAAATCTTTCACTAATCGTATAGCCACCATCATTTACAAAACCACTAAAACCATCAATCTTATTTGACCCCAAAGGTAGAGAGTCATTTATTACTTTCTGAATATCCTGAATGGAGACAGAGATATTTTTTTTAGCGGCAACCACAAGATGCATAGTCACACCATTTACGATCTTTAGACGCCGCGACTCTGGGATAGATGGATCATTTAAGAAATCCAATACGGCGGCACGCACTTGCTCCACACTATCTCGATTAGGTATGTGATCGGAACACCCGAAGGCGTCTTTCAGAAATGCACTTTTCGATTTTCCAGTAATAAACTTTAGATATGCATCTCCGTCATTCTTGGGAAAGGTCTCTTTGAATAGGGTCAAGTCAAACATTGCAGCGTGGCGAAGCTCGCTAGTATTAATACTTGTTAGATCAACTGGTTGGAGATCAGAGTCGAAATCGAATCCATCTTGCTTGCCCACAAGCACAGCTAGAAATCTACCGACATCATCAGCGTCATTCTGAGTTTTGTAATGAACCATTACCAAGTGACCCAAAGTCAAAGTCCCACGAGTTGGTAAGTTAGCCTCATCACAGGCATTATCAACAAACGCCTTAACCAGTTGCTCGAAGCGGATCTTTCCATCTACGAACTCCTGCAGAACTACTGGAGCCATGTGCTGGTTCTTGGGAGAGAAATAGCCATGAAACTTGTTATTTTTCGCAAACTTTCTCTCGATTACTTTAACAAAATCCAATGCGGTATTTTTTTTGAGATCCCAGTTTTTTCCTATCTTCGCATCGTAATATGTCAATGCTCCGTTCTGAGCTTTAAATAGATCTGCCGTAATCGCATTCAATACGATCATCTGGTGCGGAGATGACTGAGCAGAATCTTTAGAGATTATTTTTTCTTCAGGCATATTCATAATAAATTTCCTTTTAAAAAATCTTCTAAATGTAGGCCTAGACGCTGGAAATGAAAGAGAGGTATCAAGCAGAAGCTTATGATGGTCGTCTCGACGCGAGAATAGCCTCTTGCCACTATCACGCCAATGCCTGCTCCACAGCCTTGTGGGTTCTTCATATAGCGTTTGGCAGCCTGCAGGCGACTCAGAGCCAGTATGGGTTGGCTCCGCATTCCAAGATGCAGTACTGCTCAGCTCATTTGTCACCTGCCAGACACTGTAAGTTGATGGTCGTGTATCAATCGGTAGGAACGCGTTCTAGTTAAGGTGCTCAACGGTGACGCGTCACGTGCTTGATAGACCTGAAAGCGCGTTGATCGAATGGCCGTTTCTGGCCGATTCTGGCCATTCCCGATCAACGTAACACCAAGCACTCCTCCCCCTAAACCCTCACCCATTCCTCCCCAACCTATACCCACTGACCGCCTCGTAAACCGCCTTCCGCAACCGGTTGATCCCGCCGATCGGCCGATGCTCCGGCAGTGCGTGCCAGGGGTTGAACGAGAGGTTGTCACAGAACAGGTTCTGTTCCCGGCTATCGAAATCCTGAGCTGGCACAATGATGTCGGCTATGGTAGCGAAGGGCGCGTCCGACTCCTTCCATTCGACGCTGGTGTCTTCGATGGGCATGTACTTGGCCGGGTCCTGGCGCTGCACCTGGAAGGCGTAGCAGGCGGGGGTGCGGTCGATGGAGAGTTGCTGGTACAGGGCGGCGCGGAGGAAGTTGGGCAGGTCCTGGTTCTGCTTCGGTAGCTGGTAGGCCGGGCACTTCTCCGGGGCGGGGACGACGCGGAACTTGATGTTGTGTTCGCCCAGCTTGTACGGCGAGATGCCGTTGTAGCCGGCGTGCAGCGGGCTGTCCGGGGCGGGGGCGAGGGTGCGCAGGGCGATCAGCAGGTGGCGCAGTTCCCAGCTGGCGGGGTTCCAGTTGGGGAAGAAGGCCAGGGCTTTCTTGCCGTCGGCCTGGGCGGCGAAGTTCTGCCGGTATTCGGCGATGTCGCGGATGAAGAACACCGGCTGGTTGAACATGACGAAGTCCTGCTCGCCGTCATGGCCGCGGCCGGGCAGGAGTTTTTCGCCGGGCACGTCGAGCAGTTTTATGGCCATGCCGCGCGCGTCGTTCTTGCTGTCGAACTGCGGGTAGGCGTTGCCGTTGGAGAAGCGCACCCAGGCGTTCCAGCTCTTGCCCGCTTCGGCGAACACGCCGCGACGCAGGGTCGGGTCGAGGTCGGCGCGTACCTTGAACTCGGCCTTCACGCAGCCGTGGGCCTTGGCGTGGGCATCGCGCAGGACGCGGGTGTTGTCGCGGTGCTGTTCGACCACGCGGATGGCGTCCTGGATGATCGCCTGGGTGATGCGGGCTTCGTCCGGGGCGATCTGCTCTTCCGCGGACACCGGGCCGGAGAATTTCCAGGCGTAGTAGAGGCTGCCGATGGCCCAGCCGCCGAGGCCGACGGCCAGCAGCAGGAGGAGCAGGCGGCCGAGCCATTTGCCGAGGAACAGCCAGGCGTGGGTGAGGAGTGCGCGCATGGAGTGTGTGTCCTTGGTGGTGTGCGTAGGCTGTGGGCTTTTATTCTTCTTGGGCGGGGAGTGCGCCACGATTGCTTCTCCCCGTCCTCTGGCCAGGCGTCCCCCCTGAAGGGAGAGGGGCTGCTCGGGGTGGAGAGGGGCGGCGGCGCCATGCCTCGCGCTTCTCCATTTCCCAGGTTCAGCGTTGCGCGGTCCGTTGCTCCGGCGCCGGGCATTTCGGGCCGGGCGTCCAGGGTGGGGTCTGGGCCGGGACCAGGCGGCGCTCGAATTCGGGGTTGCCGAGCACCTTCAGGTATTCCACCAGCGCCCAGCGTTCTTCCGGGCTGAGGGCGCGGCCGATCACGCCGTTCTGCCGGCAGCCGTCGCGGAATTCGTGGCCGCTGTTACGGTTGCCGGTGAGACGGGTGTCGAGGAGGAAGCCGCCGGGGAATTTCTCGGTGCGGAATCCAACGAATTTCGGATCGAATTCGAAGGTGCCGACGTAGAACTGCGGCGAGCGTTCGGCGGCCGGGGAGAGCAGCTGGAACAGGTTGGGCACCGAGCCGTTGTGCAGGAACGGCGGGGTCGCCCAGACGCCGTCCAGCGGGCGGGCCTTGTAGGCGCGCAGTTCCTGTACGCCGATCGGCAGGTCAAAGCCGTTCATGGTCTTCTGCTGTTCCGGCGGGATGCCGGCGTCCCGGTAGGCGCGCTGCTCGACGAAGGCGGTGATGTAGGCCAGGCCCTTGGCCGAGGACAGTTGCGAGAGGTCGAGTTGCTGCGGATCGGCGCCGATCAGCTGGACGTTCATCCGCGCCAGTTCGTCGACGCTCCAGCCGAGCTTGCGCAGGTCGTAGCGGTGGTCGGCGATGTTGTCGGCGGTGGTCGGATCGGTGCCGATCACCTCGGTCGGCACCATGTGCATGCGCCACTCGGGATTGCGTCCGGGGGCGGCGTATTCCGCCGGTTGCACCTTGGGTGCATGGCAGAAGGCGCAGTTGGCTTCGAACAGGGCGCGGCCCTGGGAGGCGCGTTGCAGGTCGATGCGGCCGAAGAGGTCTTCCGGCCAAGTCGGCGGTTTCAGTTGTTGCAGGGTTTCTTCCAGGGCGTGCAGGTCGTGCAGGCGTACGCTGGAGGCGTAGCGCTGCTCGCCCCGCAGCGGCTGGCCGTGCTCGTCGAAGATCTGCAGGCGCGCGCCGACGCCGAGGGCCTCGCCGATATTGCGCGCCATCGGCTGCATGGCCGAGCCGTTCCATTGCACCCAGTCGAATTTCCAGATGTCCCAGACCTGCGGATAGCTCACCGGGGCGTTGGCGACGCGGTAGTTGCCCGGGTCGATGGCATCGCCGAAGACGCTGTTGGCGATGCGCCCGAAAGCGTCGGTGCGGCCGGGGCCTTCCTCGGTGGGGTAGAGGTGGCGGCGGGTGTCGTTCCAGGCGGTGCGCAGGAGGGTGTCGAGCACGGCCTTGAAGTCGGCGCGCAGTTGCGACTTGTCCTGTTCGTAGCGTTCGCCGAGGACTTTCCTGGCGAAGCGGTTGAACTTGAACGGGTTGTAGTAGGTGGCGGCCATGCTCGCGCCGAGCGCCTGGCCGAAGGCGCCGCCGCGCAGAGTCGGCACGGTGGCGGCGATGGAGTGCATGGCGGCGCCGCCGTCGATGCGCAGCGACTTGCCCTGGTAGCGCAGTTCGCCGGTGTGGCAGGCGGCGCAGGTGATGTCCAGGTAGCGGGTGCCGGTCTTCTCGTCGCGGTGCTGGCTGAAGCCCACCGGCAGGTTGCCGGGGTTGAGGTCGCTGGCCTTCTGCTGCGGATCGACGAGGAAGCCGAAGCGGGCGAGGTATTCGGGGGCGGCGAAGGGTTCTTCGGAGAAGGGCAGTTCGAGGGCGGTGAACCAGTCGTAGTGCAGGCCCTTCACCAGGGTGCCCTGGGGCGTGTAGTAGAAGCGCTGGCGGGCCTCGTCCTGCCATTGCGGCAGGTAGCGTACCTCGCTCGGCGCCTGGTAGTGGGGCAGGTTGGGATTGGCGACGTAGTAGACCACCACCCCGACGACCGCCAGCACGATCACGCCGACAACCAGCAGAGCCTTTTTCACGGTGCGCATCAGGAACGTCCTTGTAGGCCTTTTTTGGGCACCGTTATGCCAAGGCGTTGGCATATTGGCAAGCTGCTATCAGCTTTTTTGACAAGGTTTTCTTGACAGCGAACGGGTGAAACGTTTGCGCAGGCCTCGCCTGGCGATGTTGGCGACGAAAGCTCGGTATTTCACCGGAGAAAGGTGGACGCCGGAGCGTCGTGGAACGGCAGGGCGAGGCGCCGGTGGCCTGCCGGTCAGAGACCGGAGAAGGCCAGCCAGGCGATGATTGCGGCGTAGAGCATCCAGGTGGGATCGGTACGGCGGTCGAGCAGGGCTTTCATTTCTTCGCCTCCGCGCTCCAGAAGCCCTGGGCGTTGCGGAAGGGCTGGCGGGCCAGTTGTTCCAGACGGGTGATGCCGTCGGCGCGCATGGCATTGATCAGGGCCGAGAAGGATTTGGCGGAGTAGCTCATGGTGTCGTCTCCAGTTCCGTTCTGGTTATTCGGGGATCTGGCGACTATGTAAACATCGGCGTTGGCGAATGAAAAATGGATAGTCTCACTAGCCACTATCGATGGAATTGATTGATAGGCGAGAACATCTCCCCGCCGCAGGGCGGGGCGATGCGGATCATTCCGGGTTGAACAGGATCACCGCCGCGCGCAGCTTGCTGCGGCCGAAGCGGCTCATCTTGTCGAACTCGGCGTGGCTTACCGGGATGTGCTGGCAGTCCAGCGGCTGGCGGTGCTGGCTGTGGTCGACGTCGGGATCGTGGAGGTAGACGAAGTCCTCGTCGTAGTGGGTGACCAGCACCCAGTGCGGGGCCTTGGAGCGGGTCAGGCGGTAGCTGCTGATCAGCACCAGCGGCTGGCCGCCCCGGGCCAGCTGGCGCGGGATGTCGAGCCTGGCCGAGCGCTTCTGCTCGACGCCCGAGGCGTCCAGTTCCTCGCAGAAGTCCTCGTGGACCAGGCGCATCACCGCCTTCTTGTCTTCGTTGCGTACGCCGTCGAGGAACAGCGGGCCGCTGGCGGACAGCACCAGCTTGACCCGGAAGCCGCGCCGCCAGGCGGCCAGCGCCAGGCCCTGGGGGCTACAGCCGCCGTGCCCGGCGGTCATGTAGATGGTGGTCGCCTCGCGCCACAGGCGCAGTTCCTCGCGGCGGGTCAACTGGCGCTCCGGTTGCAGCGCGCCCATGGCCATTAGCAGGCAGGCCGGGCCGCAGGTGAAATCGGTGGTCTGCCGGTAGAAGGGCACGTGGCGGCGCTGGTCGTGGCCGGGGTTGCGGATGCGTTTCTCGAAGCGCAGCGCTTCGCTGTGGTCCTCGTAGTAGTCGCGCACGGTGGCGAAGGGACGGTAGCCGTTGCGCTCGTAGAGGGCGATGGCGCCACGGTTGTCCGGGCGCACTTCCAGGCGCATGTAGGCGCGGTCGTTGTCCCGCGCGGCCTGCTCGGCGGCTTCCAGCAGCTTCTGGCCGAGGCCGATGCCGCGGGCGCGCGGGTCGATGGCGATGGAGTAGAGGCGGGCCAGCGAGGTGCCTTCGTGGAACAGCACCAGGGCGTAGCCGAGCACGCCGCCGTCGCCCTCGGCTACCGTCAGGCTGGCGTGGGCGCGGGTGAGCATCCACTGGAAGTTGCGGCGGGACAGGCGATCGTAGTCGAAGCAGCGGTTTTCCAGCTCGACCAGGGCGGACAGGTCGTCCGCGCCGGCCGGGCGGAGGGTCAGGTTCATAGCGGTCTCCACGGCCGCGGGCGGGAACTTCCGCGCGGGCGTGCTGTAATGGGTGCTGTACGCTTCGGTTTGCTGGCAGGCGCCATAGAGCGGTTTCGCAAGGGATTCCCGCCGAGTATTGGCCGGGATGCGTGCGCCGGCAAGCCGGTTCCGAATGCGCCGTGGTTTCGCTGTCCCCCCGGGAGGTGTCGTGAGCAAGCTGTTCATCATCGTGGAACGCAAGGAAGACTGGACGTCCTATTACCCCAGCGAGGATGTGGTCACCGCCCAGGAATACCTGGAACTGCCCATCGACGACGACACTGGCAAGCGGGTCCAGGTGATCAACCTGTGCCGGCACTACAAGTACCTGCGCCATGGCTACTACTGCTCGCTGCTCGCCGAGGCGCGCGGGCACAAGGTGATCCCCTCGGTGCGGACCATCAGCGAGCTGGCCAGGAAGTCGCTGTACAGCCTGGTCCTGGAGGACCTCGACCGCACCCTGGACAAGGCCCTGGCCGCGCACCCCTACGGCAGCACCGATGGTTTCACCCTGACCCTGTATTTCGGCCGTACCGACATCGAGCCGTTGCAGGACCTGGCGCGACAGTTGTTCGAGGCGTTTCCCTGCCCGTTGCTGCTGGTGGAGTTCAAGCGCAACCGCACCTGGCACATCGAGGGCATCAAGCCCGGCGCCATCCACAAGCTGCGCGAGGACCAGGAAGACCTCTTCGCCAACGCCCTGGACAGCTTCAGCCGGCAGATCTGGCGCAAGCCGCGTTCGCGCAAGCCGTTCCGCTACGATCTGGCGATCCTCCACGACCCCGGCGAGGCGTTCCCGCCGTCCGATGCCAAGGCGCTGAAGAACTTCGTGCGGGTCGGCCGCAGCCTCGGCATCGACGTCGACCTGATCGAGCGCAAGGACTATTCGCGGATCGCCGAGTACGACGCGCTGTTCATCCGCGAGACCACCAATGTCGCCGACCACACCTACCGTTTCGCCAAGAAGGCCGAGAGCGAAGGGTTGGTGGTGATGGACGACCCGGTGTCGATCCTGCGCTGCACCAACAAGGTGTACCTGGCCGACCTGCTGCGCAGCCACAAGCTGGGCATGCCGGCCACGGAGATTCTCTACAAGGAGAACCCGCAGGAACTGGAGAAGGTCGGCGAGCGCCTGGGCTTCCCGCTGGTGCTGAAGATTCCCGACGGCAGCTTCTCGCGCGGGGTGATCAAGGTGGAGGACCAGGAGCAGTTGCTGGCGGCCAGCGCCGAGCTGTTCGAGCGCTCGGTGCTGATCCTTGCCCAGGAGTTCTTCTATACCGAGTACGACTGGCGTATCGGCGTGCTCAACCGCAAGCCGATCTTCGCCTGCCAGTACTTCATGTCCAAGGGCCACTGGCAGATCTACGACCACAGCCCGGACGCCGAGGAGGTCAGCGGCGATTTCCGCACCATGCCCGTGCACGAGGCGCCGCGCAAGGTGGTGGAGCTGGCGGTGAAGACCGCCAACCTGATCGGCGACGGCCTCTACGGGGTAGACCTGAAGCAGGCCGGCGACAAGGTGGTGGTGATCGAGGTGAACGACAACCCGAACATCGACTGCGGGGTGGAAGATGTCTACCTCGGCGACGACCTCTACAAGCTGGTCCTGGAGGAGTTCGTCCGGCGCCTGGAAGTCAAGCGTCGCGGCTACGACTGATAAGACGATTTCGGCATTGGCGATATAAACAAAGATTCACTTTCGCGCGTCAAAAAATTGCTAGATTTTCCTTTCAGAGCGCCAACATGCCGTTTTTATGACGGTTCAAAGAATTGGCGCTGCAAAGGAGCACACATGTTAGATGCATCGAACCTCCGCCGTCTGCTGGTGGTGGACCCGTGCGACGATTGCCGGCGCCTGTTGCCGGGCCTTCGCGAGGCGGGTTGGGCAGTGGACAGCTGCGCGCTGGAAACGGCGCGCGAACGCGCTTGCGACGTCGGCCTGCTGCGCCTGCGGCCGTTCCACCTGGAGCGGCCGGAGACGGTGAAGGACCTGATCAGCCGCAGCGGCACCGAGTGGATCGCCGTGCTCAGCCCGGACACCTTGCCGCTGAATGGCGTCGGCGATTTCGTCTGCGAATGGTTCTTCGACTTCCATACCTTGCCGTTCGACATGGCGCGGGTGCAGGTGACCCTCGGCCGCGCCTTTGGCATGGCCCGCCTGCGCGGGCGCGGCACGGTGCCCGGCGATGCCGAGGGCGAGCACGAACTGCTCGGCGAGAGCCTGGCCGTACGCGACCTGCGCCGGCTGCTGGCGAAGCTGGCGCCGACCGACTCGCCGGTACTGATCCGTGGCGAGAGCGGCACCGGCAAGGAACTGGTCGCGCGTACCCTGCACCGGCAGTCGCGGCGCGCGGACAAGCCGTTCGTCGCGATCAACTGCGGGGCGATTCCCGAGCACCTGATCCAGTCCGAGCTGTTCGGCCACGAGAAGGGCGCCTTCACCGGCGCGCACCAGCGCAAGGTCGGACGGATCGAGGCGGCCGACGGCGGCACTCTGTTCCTCGACGAGATCGGCGACCTGCCGCTGGAGTTGCAGGCCAACCTGTTGCGCTTTCTCCAGGAACAGCAGATCGAGCGGGTCGGCGGTAGCCGGCCGGTCGAGGTGGACGTGCGGGTGCTGGCGGCGACCCATGTCGACCTGGAGGCGGCGATCGATGCCGGGACGTTCCGCGAGGATCTCTACTACCGGCTCAACGTCCTGCAGGTCGGCACCGCGCCGTTGCGCGAACGGAGCGAGGACCTGCCGCTGCTGGCCAATCATTTCTCCCGGCTCTACAGCCTGGAGACCGGCCGCCGCCCGCGCCGCTTCAGCGAGGACGCGCTGGCGGCGATGGCGATGCACGCCTGGCCGGGCAACGTCCGCGAACTGGCCAACCGGGTGCGTCGCGGGTTGGTCCTGGCGGAGGGGCGGCAGATCGAGGCCCAGGACCTCGGCCTGGAATGCGCGCGCGGCGACGGCCCGCCGTTGTCCAGCCTGGAGGTCTACAAGCTCTGCGCCGAGCGCCAGGCGATGTGCGACGCGCTGGCCCGCTACGGCGACAACCTCAGCGTGGCCGCGCGGATGCTCGGGGTGTCGCGGCCGACCTTCTACCGCCTGTTGCACAAGCACCGGTTGCGCTGAGCGGGCGGCGGGAGATGTGCCGGCCAAGCAAAATATCCTGCGTTTCCCAGCCGTAGCGAACTAGAATCCAACCGATCCCGACCGGTTCGCGACAGTTGCTCATGGCGATTGACAGAATCTGTCAGATCGACGCATATTCACCTAACGCAAACGTTTGCGTCTGGATAATCTCCTGGAAAAGCCTCAATACAACGATAAGAAAAGCTGGAGGATACACCATGAAGCGGGTCGCTTCCCGGCGCCTGTTGGCTGCCGTTGTGCTGACTGCCTGTTCCTCGTTCCTGCCCCTGTCCGCCGTCCACGCGGAAACTCCCGAGAAGCCCAGGATCGCGCTGGTGATGAAGTCGCTGGCGAACGAGTTCTTCCTGACCATGGAGGACGGCGCCAAGGCCTACCAGAAGGAGCATGCCGACCGGTTCGAACTGGTTTCCAACGGCATCAAGGACGAGACCGATACCTCCAGCCAGATCCGCATCGTCGAGCAGATGATCGTTTCCGGGGTCGACGCACTGGTGATCGCGCCGGCCGATTCCAAGGCGCTGGTGCCGGTGGTGAAGAAAGCGCTGGACGCCGGCATCGTGGTGGTCAACATCGACAACCGCTTCGACCCGCAGGTGCTGCAGGCGAAGAAGATCGGCGTGCCCTTCGTCGGTCCCGACAACCGCAAGGGCGCGCGGCTGGTCGGCGAGTACCTGGCGAAGCGACTGAAGGCCGGCGACGAGGTCGGCATCATCGAAGGGGTCTCCACGACCACCAATGCCCAGCAGCGCACCGCCGGCTTCAGGGATGCGATGGACGCGGCGGGGATGAAGATCGTCTCCTTGCAGTCGGGCAACTGGGAAATCGAGAAGGGCAACGCGGTGGCTTCGGCGATGCTCAACGAGCATCCGGACCTCAAGGCGCTGCTCGCCGGCAACGACAGCATGGCCCTCGGCGCGGTATCAGCGGTGCGCGCGGCGGGCCGCGCCGGGCAGGTGAAGGTGGTCGGCTACGACAATATCCAGGCGATCAAGCCGATGCTCAAGGATGGCCGGGTGCTGGCCACTGCCGACCAGTTCGCCGCGAAGCAGGCGGTGTTCGGTATCCAGACCGCGCTCAAGCTGCTCGCCGGGCAAACCCCGGAACATGAGAAGGACGGCGTGGTCGAGACGCCTGTCGAGTTGGTGACCGCGCCCTGAGCCGTCCGATGGAGCCTTCCCATGTCTAGCGACGCATTGCCGCTGCTGAGCATCCGCGGGGTCGGCAAGACCTACGCGCAGCCGGTGCTGGCGGAGATCGACCTGCAACTGTTCGGCGGCGAGGTGCTGGCCCTGACCGGTGAGAACGGCGCCGGCAAGAGCACCTTGTCGAAGATCGTCGGCGGCCTGGAGCGTCCCGGCGCCGGCAGCCTGGAACTCCTCGGCCGGCCCTACGCCCCCGCTAGCCGCCGCGAGGCCGAGGCGCTGGGCGTGCGCATGGTGATGCAGGAACTGAACCTGCTGCCGACCCTGTCGGTGGCGGAGAACCTGTTCCTCCACGACCTGCCCCGGCGCGCCGGCTGGATCGACCGTCGGCGCCTGCGCGCGGCGGCCCGCGAGGCGATGGCCCAGGTCGGCCTGGAGGCGATCGATCCCGACACGCTGGTCGGCGACCTCGGCATCGGCCACCAGCAGATGGTCGAGATCGCCCGCAACCTGATCGGCGACTGCCGCTTGCTGATCCTCGACGAACCCACGGCGATGCTTACCGCGCGCGAGGTGGACATGCTCTTCGAGCAGGTCGAGCGGCTGCGCGAACGCGGCGTGGCGATCGTCTACATCTCCCATCGCCTGGAAGAGCTGGCGCGGATTTCGCAGCGCATCGCGGTGTTGCGCGATGGCCGCCTGGTCTGCGTCGAGCCGATCGAGCGCTACGACGCCGACCAACTGGTGACCCTGATGGTCGGCCGCGAGCTGGGTGAGCGCTTCGACCTGGGGCCACGGCAGATCGGCGCGCCGCTGCTGCGGGTGGAGCGGCTGAGCCGGCGCGGCAAGGTGCATGAGGTGTCGTTCGAGGTGCGCGCGGGGGAGATCTTCGGCATTTCCGGACTGATCGGCTCCGGGCGCACCGAATTGTTGCGCCTGATCTACGGCGCCGACCGTGCCGACGGCGGTCAGGTCCTGCTTGGCGATCCGCCGCAGCGCCTGAGCCTGCGTTCGCCGGCCGACTCGGTGCGCCAGGGGGTGGCGCTGATCACCGAGGACCGCAAGGGCGAGGGCCTGCTGCTGGACCAGTCGATCAGCGCCAACCTGGCCCTGGGCAACCTGCCGGCGCTGGCGCGCCACGGGGTGATCGACCGGCGCCGCGAGGAGGCCCTGGCGCGGCGCCAGGTGGAGGCGCTGCGGGTGCGCTGCGCGGACACCGCGCAGGCGGTGGGCGAACTGTCCGGCGGCAACCAGCAGAAGGTAGTGATCGGCCGCTGGCTGGAACGCGACTGCCAGGTGCTGCTGTTCGACGAGCCGACCCGTGGCATCGACGTCGGCGCCAAGTTCGACATCTATGCCTTGCTCGCCGAACTGACCCGCCGGGGCAAGGCGCTGGTGGTGGTGTCCAGCGACCTGCGCGAGCTGATGCTGATCTGCGATCGCATCGGCGTGCTCTCGGCGGGACGTATGGTGGACACCTTCGAGCGCGACGCCTGGACCCAGGACGCGCTGCTGGCGGCGGCCTTCGCCGGTTACAAGAAACGCGACGCGCTGCTGGCGACGTCGTGAACACGCAACGCAAGGAACCAGAAATGAGCGACCCGACGTCTTCCGCTACCGCCGCCGCAGCGCCAACCCTGCGACGCGGCAACTATTTCGGCCTGGGCACCTACCTCGGCCTGGCCGGCGCGCTGCTGGCGATGATCGCGCTGTTCTCGGCGCTGAGCAGCCACTTCCTCAGCTATGGCACCTTCCTCGCCATCGCCAACCAGATCCCCGACCTGGTGGTGCTGGCGGTGGGCATGACCTTCATCCTGATCGTCGGCGGCATCGATCTCTCGGTAGGTTCGGTGCTGGCCCTGGCGGCCTCGGCGGTAAGCCTGGCGACGCTCGGCTGGGGCTGGGGCGTGCTGCCGGCGGCGATGCTCGGGATGGCCTGCGCGACCCTGGCCGGCTGCGTCACCGGTTCGATCACGGTGGCCTGGCGGATTCCCTCGTTCATCGTGTCCCTCGGGGTGCTGGAGATGGCCCGTGGGCTGGCCTACCAGATGACCGACTCGCGCACGGCCTATATCGGCGACGCCTATGCCTGGCTGTCCAATCCGCTGGCGTTCGGCATCTCGCCGGCCTTCGTGATCGCCCTGCTGGTGATGTTCGCCGCCCAGGCGGTGCTCACCCGCACGGTGTTCGGCCGCTACCTGATCGGCATCGGCACCAACGAAGAAGCGGTGCGATTGGCCGGTGTGAACCCGAAACCCTATAAGATTGCAGTATTCGCCCTGATGGGGCTGCTCGCCGGGTTGGCCGCGCTGTTCCAGATCTCGCGTCTGGAAGCGGCCGATCCCAACGCCGGGGTCGGCCTGGAACTCCAGGTCATCGCCGCGGTGGTGATCGGCGGCACCAGCCTGATGGGCGGGCGAGGTTCGGTGGTCAGCACCTTCTTCGGCGTGCTGATCATTTCCGTATTGGCGGCGGGGCTGGCGCAGATCGGTGCGTCGGAGCCGACCAAACGAATCATTACCGGGGCGGTGATCGTGGTAGCGGTGGTGCTGGATACCTACCGCAGCCATCGCGCCCGCAGACAGGGCTGAACGATGGCGACAATGAAGGACGTGGCGGCGATGGCGGGGGTTTCCTTCACCACCGTATCGCATGTGGTGAACAGGACGCGGCCGGTCAGCGACGCGGTGCGCAAGAAGGTCGAGGACGCCATCGCGCAGCTGCACTACGTGCCCAGCGCGGTGGCGCGCTCGCTGAAGGTGCGCACCACCTCGATCATCGGCTTGCTGGTGCCGAACAGTACCAACCCGTATTTCGCCGAGCTGTCGCGGGGCATCGAGGATTGCTGCGAGCGCAACGGCTACTGCGTGATCCTCTGCAACTCCGACGACAACCCGCAGAAGCAGGCCAACTACCTGCGCGTGCTCCAGGAGAAACGCATCGACGGCCTGGTCCTGGCGTCCGCCGGCGGCGACGGCGCGCTGGCCAAGGGACTGGCGAACATGCGCACGCCGACCGTGATCGTCGACCGCGAGGTGGAAGGCGTGGAAGCCGACCGGGTGCAGATCGACCATGAGATGGGCGCCTACCTGGCGACCCGCCACCTGCTCGAACTGGGCCATCGCGACATCGCCTGCATCGGCGGGCCGCTGTCGACCAAGGTCTCGACGCTGCGGGTCGAGGGCTACCGGCGGGCGATGGCCAAGGCCGGCCTGGAGGTGCGTCCGCAGTGGCTGCTGGAAAGCGAGTTCAGCAGCCCCGGCGGCTACCACGCGGCGCTCGGCCTGCTGGGCGGCGAGGGCGAGCGACCGACGGCGATCGTCGCCGGCAACGACATGATCGGCATCGGCGTGCTGCGCGCCGCGGCGGAGCTGAATATCAGGGTGCCGCACGAACTGTCGGTGATCGGCTTCGACGATATCGAGCTGAGCCGCTTCGTGTTTCCCGCCTTGACCACCGTGGGCCAGTCGATCCGCCTGCTCGGCGAGATCGCCGCGCAACTGCTGCTGCAACGCATCGCCGAGCGCGAGGAGCCGATGCAGCGGCGGGTGGTGGCGCCGGCGCTGGTCCTGCGCGAATCCACCGCGCCGCCGCTGGTGCGGGTCTGAACCGGGCGCCGGGGGCGCCCTCGCTAGAGAGAGGCTGGAACAAGGACGCAACGATGCAAGCGAAAGTACTGGTGGTGGGCAGCCTGAACATGGACCTGGTAGTGCGCGCGCCGCGCCTGCCACGGGGCGGCGAGACCCTCGCCGGGCAGTCCTTCACCACCATTCCCGGCGGCAAGGGCGCCAACCAGGCGGTCGCCGCGGCGCGTCTCGGCGCTGGGGTGGCGATGATCGGCTGCCTTGGCGACGATGCCTACGGCGACCAGCTGTACCGTGCGCTACAGGCCGAGGGCATCGACTGCCAGGGCGTCGAGCGGGTGGCCGGGGAGTCCAGCGGGGTGGCGCTGATCGTGGTCGACGACAGCAGCCAGAACGCCATCGTCATCGTCGCCGGCGGCAACGGCCACCTGTCGCCGGCCGTGCTGGCGCGCCACGAACACTTGCTGGAGCAGGCGCAGGTGGTGGTCTGCCAGCTGGAAAGCCCGCTGGAGACGGTTGGTCATGTGCTGCGCCGGGCCCATGCGCTGGGCAAGACGGTGATCCTCAACCCGGCGCCGGCCACCCGCGACGTGCCGGCGGACTGGCTGCCGCTGGTGGACTACCTGGTCCCCAACGAGACCGAAAGCGAACTGCTCTGCCGCCTGCCGGTGGACTCCCTGGAGAGCGCCGGACGTGCCGCCGAGCGCCTGCGCGAAATGGGCGCCGGCAGGGTGATCGTCACCCTCGGCGCCCAGGGCGCCCTGCTGGTGGGCGAGGGGCGGGTCGAGCATTTCCCGGTGGCGCGGGTCAAGGCGCTGGATACCACGGCGGCCGGCGACACCTTCGTCGGTGGCTTCGCCGCGGCCCTTGCGCGCGGCCTCGACGAGGCGGCGGCGATCCGCTTCGGCCAGGCCGCCGCGGCGATCTCGGTGACCCGCCTCGGCGCGCAGACCTCGATCCCCTCGCGCGAGGAAGTCGAGCGGGCGCTCGCTGGCGAGGCTTGAGAGGGACGGAGCCGTTGCTACCGGCGGATAACGCCTGCGGCGTTATCCGCCCTGCGCAGCTAGGCGAGGATCGCTCCCAGGCTCACGCATCCCTTCGAGGGGTAAGGCATGCCCAGGCTCGAACGGTGGCCCCTCAGAAGTAGTAGGGGAATTTCACGCCGAAGGTGAAGTCCGGCGCGTCCGGAGTGATGCCGATGGACAGGCTGGGCACGATGCTGAACCTGTTGCTCACCGCATAGGTCATGCCCAGGCCGAAGTAGCCGGCGTTGGCGTCGCTGCCGCTGACGGTCTGCCAGCTCTGGCCGTCCTGCTTGACCTTGCTCTTCTGGCTGATCAGTTCGGAGAAGGAGAACGACATGCTCATCTTCTCGTTCAGCGCGAAGGCCACGCCGACGCCGAGCTGGAACCAGTTGCCGAGCTTGACCTTGCCGCCGGTCTTCACGCCTTGCTGCGGGTTGATGTCGTCGAACGACTCTTCGAAGTTGTAGGTATACGACAGGCTGCCGAACAGCACCGCCGGGTCCACCGTCTTCACCAGCGAGATGCCCGGGGTGATCGACCAGACGCCGTTGCCGGTGGGCAGGTCGTCGGGCACGTTGAGGTTGTTGTTGCCCGGTACCTGCTTCAGCTTGATGCCGTAGGGATCCTTGCCGGTGGGCGCCTTGACCCGCAGGCTGACCACCGCGTCCGGGGTGCTCTCGCTTTCGTCGAGGAACTTGTAGGCGACGCCGAAGCTGACGTCGCCCAGGCGTGGGTCGCCGGTCACCGATTTCTCGGTGATCTGCGAGGTCGAGCCGCCGGCGCCGGCGGACTGGTAGGTCGATTCGCGATAGACCACCGGGGCGTTGATATCCACCTGCCAGCGCTGGTTCCAGTTGTAGCGGCCGGTCAGGTCGAGGGTCCAGATGTCGGCATCGATCTGGTCCACGCCGATGTTGCCGAGGAAGATCGAGTCCAGCGCCAGGAAGCCGTTGAGGAACAACTGGCGGGTGTCGTAGTGGCTGTAGGTGAGGCCGGTCTCCAGGCTGAAGGTGCCGCCGCCGAAGAAGCCGCTGGCGTCCTGGTAGATGTTTTCCACGCTGGGCGCGGGCGCGCCATCGTCCTTGAGGCTGGCGCCGTAGGTGCCGGCGACCGCGTTGGCGTCGTTGCGCGCCTGCGCCGGCGGCTGGATCGACTTGACCAGGCGTTGCGGCTGCGGCGCCTGGGGTTGCGCCTCGACCTGGCGCACGCGCTGTTCGAGGACCATCAGGGCGTTCTGCTGGGCCTCGTAGCGTTGGCGCAGCTCCAGGAGTTCCTTCTTCAGCGCCTCGACCTCGGATTCCGTCGCGGCCTGCGCCAGGAACGGGGAAACCAGGGTGGTGGCGCAGAGGACAGCTCGCAGCGAGAGTGTCTGGGTCATGTTTGCCGTTCCGTTTTTATGGCCTTCCGATAGCACAGTGATTTCAGACTAGATCAACTTTCAGTAGCCGCTGGGGCGCAGCGCGCGCAATTGCTCCCAGGCGCAATTCAGTGCCGGATCGGCGCCCGGCCGGTCCTTGAGCATCACCTCGAGCGCCGCCAGGTTCTGCACCAGGTTGCGGTTTCCGCTGAGCGCCACGCTCTGCACCAGGCCGCCGGCGCCGAGGCTTTGCAGGCTGGCGCCCTGGCCGCTGGCCTGGATCGCCAGTTGCAGGGCGCCGCCGTTCGGCGTGACCTTCACCGTGCCGGTCTCGCCGCTGAGGGCGAGCGCACCTTCCAGCGGCGTGCCGCCCGGCAGTGGCGGCGGCGCCTTGCCGTGGCGGACCTCGATGCTGACGCCATTGCTGGCGCTGTTGTGGTCGCCGGCGGTGCGGATGCTCTGGCTGACCCCCTGGGTCTGCGCCAGTCCGGCGCCGCCGAGGACCTGGCCGTTGCCGGCGACGGGTGGCGGGGCGTCGCCTGGCCGATCGACCAGGGTGACGTTGAGGACCGGGCGCGCCAGGTTCTGCCGCACCTGCAGGTCGACGCGTGCGCCGAGGACCTGGCCGCTGGCGTTCTGCCAGGTGCTGCTCATGGTCACCCCGAAGCTGACGATCCGCCCCGGCAGCACGTAGCGCCCGCGCAACTGGGAAAGCTCCTGGTCGCTCAGTTCGGCGGGGGCGAAGAGGTCGCTGGCGGGGGCGGGCAGCGCAGCGCCCAGGCAGCAGGCGAGGACGAAGCAGTGGTGCGGGTACATGGCGTGCTCCCGGAGCATCCGGCTCCTGCGATCAGAAGAAATCGCTCTGGATGAAGCCGAACTCCATCAGTTCGGCGTCCCTGACCGGTTTGAAGCGGTCCAGGCGATGGCGCGCGGTCAGCGGTTCGGGCGGCGTCAGCAGCGGATTGCCGCGGTCGTATCCCTGGCCGATCACGGCGAAGACGATGCCGTTCCAGCCCTTGGCGAACTCTGTCAGCGCGTAGCGTTTGTGCCCCAGCGCCGGGTCACCCACGTACACGTACTCGCCCTGGGTGCGTTGCAGGACGACGAAGTGCTTGTAGCCGCGGATTTCCATCAGCACGATGGCGGGGATCTTCAGTTGTTCCAGTTGCGCCGCCTCGATCCGGTAGCCGCGCGCGCGCATGCCCATGGATTCGACGTAGCGCTTCATGTCGAGCATGGAGAAGCCCTGGGTGCGGACGATCTCCGGGTCGGCGTGGGCGAGCATGCCCTGGATCACCGCCTGCTCGTCGAGCGGGGCGCCGTAGGCCTTCTCCAGGATGGTCGCGAGGGCCGCGGCGCCGCAGCTGAAATCGGTCTTCTGCTCGACCAGGTCGGCGAAGCGCCGCTCGCGGATGCTCTGCACCTGCTTGTAGACCAGGCCGCCGCCGGGCAGGGCGGGAAAGCCGAGGGTCGCCGCCTGGGCGGTGAGGTCGACGAGCAGCAGCAGGGAAAGGATGAGCGTGCGCATGGCCGGTTCCTGTGTCGGATGGAAAAGGGTTCCGGCTGGCGCCGGAACCCCTGGGCCAGGATCAGAAGCCAAGGCTCTCGCCACCGGCCGGGCAACTGCTGCAACCGGCGGCGATGGACAGGGAGTTGCTCTGCTGGTTGCCGCCACCGGCGGCGATGTTCACCCCGACGTTGCCCGAGACGTTCTGCAACGAGTTGCTCAGGCTGGCGTTGTTGGTGACCGGGGTCTTGAAGCCGACGATCGCCGGGATGAAGCCGGATACCGTGCCTTTCAGGTCGACGTCGCCCTTTTCCTTGAAGGCGAACGCGCCGCCGTCGTGGTTCAGGTCCTTGGCGCCCTGGGCCTGGCTGTCCACGTCGATGTGGCCGGTATTGCTGCCGCCCGGATGGGTCTGGCCTTCCCAGGTGTCGAGGTAGACGTTGCCGATCTGGTCGGAGGTGCCCTTGTAGCTGCCGTCGGCGTTCAGCTTCAGCGACACGTAGGTGCCGCCATAGGCGTAGTTGGCGCTGTTGACGGTGGTGTTGCCGGTGGAGGTCTGCGACGCGGCGCTACCGGCAGTGCTGTACTGGCCGTTGGAGACGGCGGCGGCCAGGTCGTTCTTCTGCTGGTTGAAGTTGCCGGCGGCGACGTTGACGCCCAGGTTGCCCGAGACGTTGTTGGCCGAGTTGCTCAGCGATGCGGTGTTGGGGTTGGAGTAGTTGTTCAGCGTATTGCCGTAGCCGCTCTGCAGCACGCTGGTGCTGGCGGTCGCGGTGCCGAACACGAAGCTGGCGTCGGCGCTGGCCAGCGCGGCGGCGTTGGCCTGCTGGTTGTTGTCGCCGGCGGCGACGTTGACCCCGACGTTGCCCGAGGCATCCTTGATCGAGCCGCTCACCGAGGCATTGTTCACCGTGCCGAAGTTGCTGACCTTGTTGTTGTAGTTCTGCTGCGTATCCACCACCAGGGCCGTGGCTCCGCCCTTGTTGTTCGACTGCGGGTTGGGTTTCGGCGGGTGCCAGCCACCTTCGTTTCCGGCGTAGGCCGATACCGACAGCACTGCAGCCATTGCCAGGGCCAGCGGGGTCAGGACCATAGTCGCTTTCATGGCGTTTCTCCTTGCATTTCTGTGCTTAGTGTTGGGCTTGTGTTGGCTTGGCAGAGTCATTCCATGACCCTGACGCTGAGGGTGTTCATCGACTGATTGCCCACCCCAGCGCTCTGGTTCACCTGCACCACGCCGCTGCTCCCGGCGAAGGCGCGATCGTCCGTCGAGACGCTGCGTCCTCCCGGGACCGGAGTGGCCGAACCGGAGACTTTGGTCAGCGCCACGCTTTGCGCGAGAACGCTGTCATCCAGGCTTTCCGGGCCGTTGCTGACGTTCAGCCGGAAGGCGTTGATCTGTTGGTTGCCGAGGCCGGCGCCCTGGTTGACGCCGAGGATGCCGCTGCCGCGCAGCGCCGCCCCCGAGATGCTGGCGCTGGCCGCGATCGGCTGGCTGGCGTCGAGTTGCAGATGCTGGCGCTGGTCGTTGCCGACGAGGGCCGCGGAGCCGACCGCGACGACACGAACGTTGCTCTGTTGCTGGGCGTCGCCGGCGGCCTGGTTGAGGGCGAAGTTGCCGCGGTAGGTGCCGCTGGCATCGATGCTGGCGCGATTGCGTGAGGCCAGCGGGTCGGCCTGGAGCGACGCGATACAGGCGAAGGCGAGGAGGAGGGCGGACAGGCGCTTCATTGACCACCCCCGAGCATCTGCAGCGGCGCCAGGCCCTGCTTGAGGCTGCCGTTGATCTGCCCGGCGAGGCCGGCGCCGGCGCCGCCTCCCGCGCCGTGGGTGGTGCCGACGTTGCCGACGGCCTGGACCGTCGCCGGGTTCGCCGGCTGGTTGGCGAAACCCGGCAGGGCGCCACCGGGGAGAATCATGCTGCGAATCCCGGAACCGCTGGTCACGATGGCGAAGTCGGCATCGCCCAGTTCGCGGCTCACGGTATTGCCGCTGGCCGCCCCGTTGGCGAGGGCGTTGACCTCGGCGGAGACGTTGGTGTCGACGACGGTGGGATGTGGGTCGGGCACCATGCTCGGACGGTAGGCGACCCGTGGCTGGACCTGGCGCTGGACGACGATCGTGCCGTCCGCCGCATGCGCGGGCGGGAGGTTCGCCGGCACGGAGCCGACGATGACCAGCAGCGCTGGAACGACGATGCGTAGCGAACTCCCCGACATGATGGCGCTTCCTTCGTTGGCGCTGAGCCCTAATCAGCGTTGGCAGGGAGCGAGCATGGGGCGTGCCGGTTTTGCGCTTTCCTTGTCCATCAAGGACTTGGCCGTGAGTGCCGGGGGAACCTGGCGGACAGTGTTGCATCCGTGCAACAGCAGGCCCGCCAACCAGGGGGCGAAGCCTGCTGGGGACGCGCCTGGAGCTGTTTCAGCGCCGAGACAGCTTTCCGCGGTGCCGTCGCGAAACGCTCTGCGCCAAGGCCCGGACCGCGCTGGCGGTGTATCGGCGGCGTGACAGGGCCGGCCCGTCAGCCGTCCCGGAGCAGCCCTTGCACTGCGGCGAAAGCCTGGCGCCGGCGCTCGGCCCAGTCGCCGGCGATGGCGCGGTAGGGCTGCCGATGCCGCTCCAGCCAGGCTTGGCATTCGCGGTGGAAGGCCTGGCGCTGCGCCAGTTCCGGCTGGCAGCGCTGGCCGTCGGCGCTCCAGGCCACGCCCTCCGGCGAGAGCAGCAGGTGCAGGTCGTAGCGCCGCCGCAGCAGGGCGGGTTCGAGCCAGTCCGGGCAGGCGCCGAAGAGAATCCGGCTCCAGAGGATGTTGCTCAGCAGGTGGGTATCGAGGATCAGCAGCGCCGGCCGCTCCGCGCGGGCGGCATCCTCCCAGGCCAGTTGCCCGCGGGCGATGGCGGGGATGTCGGCGTAGCAGGTGTCGCGGCGCTGTTCGTCGATGAAGTGGCGGACGTACTCGCCGACCACCCGGCCGCCGAAGCGGGCCTGGAGCTGCTCCGCAAGCCAGCTCTTGCCGCTGGATTCGGGCCCGGTGAGTACCAGCACCTTCATGCGGCGACGCCCTCGCGTAATGCCGGGTCGCGGCGCCAGGTCCGCCAGCCGTGGATCGCCAGCAGGGTGAAGAGGGCGTAGAGGGCGGCGGTCAGGTACAGCGCCTTGCTGGCGAAGAGCGCCACGAACAGCACGTCCACGGCGATCCACAGGGCCCAGCATTCCAGGCGCTTCTGCGCCATCCAGCATTGCGCCACCAGGCTGAAGGCGGTCAATCCGGCGTCCCACCAGGGACTGGCGGCATCGGTGTGGTTGGCCATCAGGTAACCGAGCGCGACGCTGCCGACCAGGCCCGCACCGAGCCCGTAGAGGCGCTGCGCGGCGTTCAGGCGGCTCACCGAGCGGCCGTCGTGGTCCTGCCCGCCGCGGGTCCACTGCCACCAGCCATAGAGCTGTAGCGCCGCGTAGACCATTTGCAGGAGCATGTCCGAATAAAGCTTCACCTCGAAGAATATCCAGGCGTAGAGCGCCACCATCACCAGTCCGATGGGCCAGCACCAGGGATTCTGGCGGACGGTCAGGTAGACGGCGATGGCGCCGAGCGAAGCGGCGAAGAGTTCAAGGGGTGACACGGAAGGCCCTCATGCGACGAGGACGCATTGTAGCGAATGTATCCGGCGCTTCGCGAAGGCCTGGGAAAAAGGGGGGCGCGGACGGATTCGTTCGGACGCCGGCCGGCAACAATTCCAAGATTCTTTGCCGGCCGCTCTGGTAGCATGCCCGCCGGTTTCGACTTCGGCAGTGGGGGAACTGGTCGGGTTCTTCGGAGTCGTAAGGCCTTCATAAAAGACGGCAAGTGTATCGCCGAGAACAACGAAAGCTCGTTCGGGACAGTAATAGAAGGGGGAGAAACATGGAGTGGTGGACTGCTTTCCAGGCGTTCATCCTGGGCGTCGTGGAAGGGCTGACCGAGTTCCTGCCGATTTCCAGCACCGGGCACCAGATCATCGTCGCCGACCTCATCGGCTTCGGCGGCGAACGCGCCAAGGCGTTCAACATCATCATCCAGCTGGCGGCGATCCTCGCTGTCGTCTGGGAGTTTCGTGGAAAGATCTTTCAAGTCGTCCGTGACCTGCCGAGCCAGCGCCAGGCCCAGCGTTTCACCGCCAACCTGCTGATCGCGTTCTTCCCGGCGGTAGTCCTCGGCGTCCTGTTCGCCGACCTGATCCACGAGTGGCTGTTCAATCCGATCACCGTCGCCCTGGCGCTGGTGGTGGGCGGGGTGGTCATGCTCTGGGCCGAGCGCCGGAAGCATGTGATCCACGCCGAACACGTCGACGACATGACCTGGAAGGACGCCCTGAAGATCGGCTGTGCCCAGTGCCTGGCGATGGTCCCCGGCACCTCGCGGTCCGGCGCGACCATCATCGGCGGCCTGCTGTTCGGCCTTTCGCGCAAGGCGGCCACCGAGTTCTCGTTCTTCCTGGCGATGCCGACCATGGTCGGCGCCGCGGTCTATTCCGGCTACAAGTATCGCGACCTGTTCCGCCCCGAAGACCTGCCGGTGTTCGCCGTCGGCTTCGTCACCTCGTTCGTCTTCGCCATGGTGGCGGTGCGTGCCTTGCTGAAGTTCATCGGCAACCACAGCTACGCGGCTTTCGCCTGGTATCGGATCGCCTTCGGGCTGCTGATCCTGGCGACCTGGCAATTCCACCTGATCGACTGGAGCACCGCCGGCGAAATGTGAGGCCCGGGAACCAGGTAAAAGGCGCGGCGCGAGCCGCGCTTTTTTTCGCCTGGCCGCCGCGGGTGGCTAGAATGCAGCGCGAAACGGGTAGCGAGCGAGTGGATATGGAAAAGCCGGGCATGATCAGCCGCTGGTACGACGACAAGGGCTTCGGCTTCATCCTGCCGAAGACCGGCGGGGAAGAAGTCTTCCTGCATATCTCCGCGTTCCGCGGCGACCGCCGTCCCCGCCAGGGCGACCAGGTGTGGTTTCTCGCCAGCCAGGATGCCCAGGGCCGTCTGCGCGCCGAGAGGGCGCGGCTGGACGCGCTGACCCTCGATCCGCCGACTGTCCGCCGTGGCGCCCAGGCGCCGGTGACGCGGGCCCAGGCGCGGCCGGCGCCGACTCCGCCGAGCGCGTTGCAGCGCCCGTTGGCGAAGCTGCTGGTCCTGCTGATCCTCTGCGTGCTGCCGGCCGCCGGCGCCTGGCGGATGTACCTGGACGGACAGGCCCTCTGGCCGCTGCTGGCCTATCCGCTGGCCAGCCTGCTCGCATTCGCCCTCTACTGGCAGGACAAGCGCAGCGCCGCACGCGGCGACTGGCGTACCCCGGAGGTCCGCCTGCACCTGTTCGAGCTGCTTGGCGGCTGGCCTGGCGCGCTGGTCGCGCAGCAGGCGTTCCGCCACAAGACCCGCAAGCTCTCGTTCCAACTGGTGTTCTGGGGCATCGTCCTGCTGCACCAGCTGTTCTGGCTCGACAGCCTGCTCGGCGGGCGCCTGTCCGCCGCGCTGTTGCAGTGGATCGGCTGAACGGCGCGGCTCACTCGCGGGCGCGGCGGTAGGCCGGGCCGGTCTCGCCCGAGGGGCGTTGCAGGGCTTCCACGAGAAAGTCGATCAAAGCACGGATCGCCGGAATCTGGCTGCTGCGCGGCAGGTAGGCGGCCTGCATGGTGCTTTTCGGCAAGGTCCACTGCGGCAGGATGCGCACCAGGCTGCCATCGGCCAGTTCCCTGTCGCAGTAGCCTTCGGGCAGCAGGGTGACGCCGAGGCCGGCCACGGCGGCTTTCTTGCGCAGGACGAAGTCGTCGACGCCCAGGCGCGGTTCGCGTTCCAACTGGTAGCGGCTGCCATCCGGCCCGATCAGGGTCGCGTGGACCTTGCGGTCGTTATGAATAGCGCCGAGGAAGGGCAGGTCTTCGAGGTCTTCCGGATGTTCCAGGCGATGCCCGGCGATCAGCGACGGGGCGGCGAGGATCTGCGTGGTCGCCGGAGCCAGGCGCCGGCAGACCAGCGCAGGGTCCTCGTCGCCGAGTTCGCGCACGCGCAGTGCCACGTCCACCCCTTCGTTGAGCAGGTCGACCCGGCGGTTGGTCAGGAGGATTTCCAGCTGGACCTGCGGGTGTCGTTCGAGAAACCGCGGCAACAGGTCGGCCAGGTTGCTCGAGGCCATGGCCACCGGTGCGGAAAGGCGCAGCCGGCCACGCGGCTCGACGCTCAGCTCGGCGATCACCTGTTCGGCCATCTCCGCTTCCAGCAGCAGGTTGCGGCAGTGCTGCAGGTAGCGTTCGCCGACCTCCGTGAGCACCAGCTTGCGTGTCGTGCGGTGCAGCAGGCGTACCTGGAGGCGTTCCTCCAGCTCGGCGATGCGCCGCGACAGGCGCGACTTGGGAATCCCCGTCTCGCGTCCGGCCGCGGCGAAGCCGCCGCATTCCACCACCTTGGCGAAGTAGTAGAGGTCGTTGAGGTCGTGGGGCATGCAGGCGCTCCGCTGGGGGAAAAACAGATTGTCCTATGTGTGGGACGAATAGTCATGTTTCTGCCGACTAATCGTCGATTGGCCTTGCCGGTAGGATGCAAACCACTCGATCGCCACACTGCGATCCCCCACTTTCAGGAGCGAGACATGAAACTTTTGCATATCGATTCCAGCATCCTCGGCGACGCCTCCGCTTCCCGCCAACTGAGCGCCGAGCTGGTCCAGGCCTGGCGGCAGAACGAAGACGGGCTTGACGTCACCTACCGCGACCTGGCCGCCGACGCGGTGGCGCATTTCTCCGCCCTGACCCTGGCCGCCGGCAGCACCCCGGCGGAGCTGCGCGATGCCGCGCTGAAGCATGAAGTCGCGGTGGGTGAAGAAGTGCTGGAAGAGTTCCTCGCCGCCGACGTCGTGGTCATCGGCGCGCCGATGTACAACTTCACCATCTCCAGCCAGCTCAAGGCCTGGATCGATCGCATCGCGGTCGCCGGCAAGACCTTCCGCTACACCGAGAACGGCCCGGTTGGCCTGGCCGGCGACAAGAAAGTGGTGATCGTCTCCACCGCCGGTGGCGTGCATGCCGGCCAGCCGACCGGCGCGGCCCACGAAGGCTACCTGCGCACCGTGCTGGGCTTCTTCGGCATCACCGATATCGAAGTGGTTCGCGCCGAAGGCCTGGCCTATGGCGAGGAGCCCCGCGCCCAGGCCATCGCCGCCGCCCGCCGGCAGATCGCCGGGCAGTTCGCCGCGGCCTGATCCCCGCGTCATCGGAAAACCCCGCTTCGGCGGGGTTTTCGCGTTGTGCGCAGCGGCGCGCTGCGTGTAGATTGGCCGGACAATTACAAGCACAAGGAACCGGCCTGTGAGCGCGTGTTACTGCCGCAACTGCGGCGCCCGAGCGACCCGTCTCGTCGAGAACGGCATCTGCGAAGCCTGCAAGCGGCGCTCGGACATCAATCCGAAGAACGTCCTGATCGCCGCCGCCCTGATCGTCTACATCGGGGTGAACGTGGCTGCCTACATCAAGGACCACCCGCCCCGCGAGCTGACCGCCGAACAGCGCGAGAAGATCGCCGAGGGCCAGCGCCTGGCGACCCGCGCGGCGATGATGGCCGGCTACGTCGACTGAGTCGCGCTCCCCATAGGCCCTGCGCGGCCATGCCGGAATGAAAAAGCCCCGCGGATGCGGGGCTTTTGCGTTGCGCGACGGGGACTCAGACGATCACGCCCTGGCTGCGCAGGTAGTCGTCGTAGCTGCCGCTGAAGTCGGTCACGCCGTTCTCGCCCAGCTCGATGATGCGGGTAGCCAGCGAGGAAACGAATTCGCGGTCGTGGCTGACGAAGATCAGCGTGCCCGGATAGTTGTCCAGCGCCAGGTTCAGCGCCTCGATGGACTCCATGTCCAGGTGGTTGGTCGGCTCGTCCATCACCAGCACGTTGGGACGCTTGAGGATCAGCCGGCCGAACAGCATGCGGCCCTGCTCGCCGCCGGAGATCACTTTCACCGACTTCTTGATCTCGTCGTTGGAGAACAGCATGCGGCCGAGGGTGCCGCGCACCAGTTGTTCGCCGCCCTGGGTCCACTGGGCCATCCAGTCGAACAGGCTCATGTCGTCGGCGAAGTCGTCGGCATGGTCCTGGGCGAAATAGCCGACGTCGGCGCTGTCGGTCCATTTCACCTCGCCGCCGTCCACCGGCAGGTCGCCGACCAGGCAGCGCAGCAGGGTGGTCTTGCCGATGCCGTTGGGGCCGATGATGGCGACGCGCTCGCCGGCCTCGACCTGCAGGCTCAGGCCCTTGAACAGCGGCTTGCCGTCATAGCCCTTGCTGATGTTTTCCACGGTCACCGCCTGGCGGTGCAGCTTCTTGTATTGCTCGAAGCGGATGAACGGGCTGACCCGGCTGGACGGCTTGACCTCTTCCAGCTGGATCTTGTCGATCTGCCGGGCGCGGCTGGTGGCCTGCTTGGCCTTGGAGGCGTTGGCCGAGAAGCGGCTGACGAAGGATTGCAGCTCGGCGATCTGCGCCTTCTTCTTGGCGTTGTCCGACAGCAGGCGCTCGCGGGCCTGTTCGGCGGCGGTCATGTACTCGTCGTAGTTGCCCGGGAACAGGCGCAGCTCGCCGTAGTCCAGGTCGGCCATGTGGGTGCAGACGCTGTTCAGGAAGTGGCGATCGTGGGAAATGATGATCATGGTGCTGTTGCGCGCGGTGAGCACGCCTTCCAGCCAGCGGATGGTGTTGATGTCCAGGTGGTTGGTCGGTTCGTCGAGCAGCAGCACGTCCGGGTCCGAGAACAGCGCCTGGGCCAGCAGCACGCGCAGCTTCCAGCCGGGGGCGACGGCGCTCATCGGGCCGAAGTGCTGCTCCAGCGGGATGCCCAGGCCGAGCAGCAGCTCGCCGGCGCGGGACTCGGCGGTGTAGCCGTCGAACTCGGCGAACTGGACTTCCAGCTCGGCCACCGCCATGCCATCTGCCTCGCTCATTTCCGGCAGCGAGTAGATGCGGTCGCGCTCGGCCTTCACCGCCCAGAGTTCCTCGTGGCCCATGATCACCGTATCGATGACGCTGAAGTCCTCGTAGGCGAACTGGTCCTGGCGCAGCTTGCCCAGGCGCACGTTGGGTTCCAGCATGACCTGGCCGGCGCTCGGCTCCAGGTCGTTGCCGAGGATCTTCATGAAGGTCGACTTGCCGCAACCGTTGGCGCCGATCAGGCCGTAGCGGTTGCCGTTGCCGAACTTGACGGAAACGTTCTCGAACAGCGGCTTGGCGCCGAACTGCATGGTGATATTCGCGGTGGAGATCAACTTCTTTACCTATAGAGGACTTACGCACGCCTGGACCGTGGCGATACCGGTCTGCTACCGGTTCTCGGCTTTCCGCTGCGCTCCATCTGGAGCATGGGTCGATCCTGCGGGCATTCGTGGAGTGCCGCAGCCAGCGTCATGACGTGGCTGTAGCGCGATGAAGGCGGGGTGTGATGCCTGGCATTCGGCGAATTGTCTCACAGGTGCGCCTGCCGTTGCATGACAGCGTACGCCGAAGCGGTTTTTCCCGCTGCCCGGCAGGTGGTAGAGTCCCGTCTTCCGCTCATCCGCAAAGGACTCCCCGATGAAGCCCGCTGTTCTCCCCGCGTTGTTGGTTCTGTCGCTGCTGGGCGGTTGCGGGGATTCATCGTCGGACGGAAAGGCCGCTTCCGAGCCGCTGGCGTTGCACTGCGGAGACTTCGGCAAACTCGAGGTGATCGACGGTTTTGCCAGTCTCAAGCTGCCCGACGGCAGCAGCGTCCAGTCGCTGGGCGGCGATGTCCGCAGCCTCGCCGATGGCCAGGCGCTGAGCGCGATTTCCTATAGCGACGGTTCGGTCCTGTACCGCCAGGCGGGCGACACGCCCGGCTACCTGTACACGCCGGCCAAGGGCCAGCGGCAGGCCTGCGAGACGCGCTGATCCGCGCCATCTACGCGCGGGCTTTCGCGGCCGCCGGGTTGACTGAGCCACGCAGGCGCAGGCCGGCTGTAGCATCGCTCGTCGAGCCGCTAGAATCCCGCTCCCCATTCCCCGCAAGGCCCGCCAGCATGCCGCATCTCGTCATCGAAGCCACTGCCAACCTCCGCCTCGAAACGTCCCCCGGCGAACTGCTGGAGCAGGCCAATGCCGCGCTGTTCGCTTCCGGGCAATTCGGCGAGGCGGACATCAAGTCGCGCTTCGTCACCCTGGAGGCCTACCGGCAGGGAACCGCGGCGGTCGAGCGCGCCTACCTGCATGCCTGCCTGTCGATCCTCGACGGGCGCGACGCGGCGACCCGCCAGGCGCTGGGCGAGTCGCTCTGCGAGGTGCTCGCCGGAGCGGTGGCGGGCGGCGGCGAGGAGGGCGTGCAGGTCAGCGTCGAAGTGCGCGAGATGGAGCGCGCCAGCTACGCCAAGCGCGTCGTCGCCCGGCAGCGCTGAGAGACTGGCGCGCGCCTGGCTCAGATCCAGGCGTTCAGCGTCGCGCCGGCCTGCGTCGGGTCCTCTTGCCGTCCCGGCGCCTGGCCGTTCTGCATGGCGATCATCTCGCGCATGCGTTCGCCGATGCCTTTCTCCACCTGTTCGCGTTTCTCCGGCGGCATCGCGTCCAGTTCCTCCTCGGTCAGGCCGAGGCTCTTCAGGACCTGCTCGCGCATCCGCTCGGCAGGCGATTTCTGCATGTACTCCTTGAACTCGTCATAGGCCGACTTGCCTTCGCTGGCGCCGGCAGGGGCATTCGCCTGGTTCTGCTTCAGCGTCAGGTTCAGCTTCGCGAAACCCTCGTCCAGGGCCTGGCGGGCGGACTCCGTGGCGGGATCGGCGGCCTCGTTGCGCAATGGCGTGCCGAGGGCGGGGCGCGGTTTCAACAGATCGCCGTTGCCGATCTCGGTGCTGGCTTGCCGCTGGTTGTTCGGGTAACGCGCAGACCAGCCGGAAAGGCTGGCGGGACCGATGCTGTTCATGACCTGCCTCCATGGAAATGAATGACCGCCGCTCCGTCGCAAGGGCCGTGCCAGGTCGCCGAACCCCGCGCCAGAGGGCTCGGCGCATGGCGCAGGGCGGGGCGGAGGCAAGCGCTTGCCGCGAACGGCAACGGCGTTCCGCGGTTAGAATGTCCGGCTTGTGCAGCAGGTTGCGAAGAGAGCCATGACCGACACTCCCGACGATCGAACCGGAGAGGCCTCCGGCCTGTCGAAGCGCCAGGCATTCCATCGGCAGCACCGGCAACGGGCGGAGGAAGAGGCGCGGCGCCTGCTCGACGCCCGCGCCGAACAGGGCGGCCGTTGGCTGGATTGGGTCGCGGGCCAACTCTACCTCCTGCGTCCGCCGGAGTACGCGGCCATGGTGCGTCGCGAACTGCAGCGCCTGAGCGGCGACTGAAGCTGGCGAATTTGTCAGCGCGGATTGCAGTTTCGCCAGGAAACCCATGCCACTGGTAAGGTGGCGATCCCAGAAGATCAGAGGAGGCGGTATGCCTTTGAAGCAGTTTTCCAGTGCACTCGTTCTCGCGGCCCTGCTCGCCGGTTGCAGCAGCAACGGCGACAGCCCGTCCACCGAAGGCGCCAGCGTAGCTACCGGCAGCGCCAGCGCGCCCGCGGCCACCCCGGCAGCGGACGGCCGTTGCGATGCCAATGCGGTGCAGGCCTATGTCGGCAAGCAGGCTTCCGCGGCCATCGTCGAGGAGGCCCGCCGCGCCGCCGGAGCGGAAGTCGCCCGGGCGCTGCGCCCGCACGATGCGGTGACCATGGACTACAACCCGCGCCGGCTGAACATCGATGTCGACGACACGCTGGTGATCAAGCGCCTGTCCTGCGGCTGACCGTCCAGCCCCGAATACGAAGAAGCCCCGCATCGCGGGGCTTTCTCTTGGCCGTTCGAAAAGGCCTCAGATGGCGGTACTGCGTAGGGCGGCGTTGGACTGGCTGACGGCGGTTTGCGGTTTTTCCTCGAGAATTGCCTGACGCTTGGCCTGGTATTCCTCGAACGACAGGCTGCGCCGGGCCAGGTCTTCCAGCGCCAGTTGCCTGACCTCGTCGCTGCTGTACGGGCGAGAGGGGTTGTAGTCGCTGGCGCAGCCGGCGAGGGCGAGGGAGAACAACAGTACGCTGATGAGTGCCTTGGCCATGACCGGCTCCTGGATTCGCTTTCCTGGGGGAATGGTCGAAAGGCTAACAACCGCGCCGCTGCGCTAGAAATCATCCCGCTCGATAGTGCTTATTCGTTCGGCTGAACGCGGGAAGAAGCGCTGCCGGCGGCGGCAGGCGCCAGCCGGGCCGTGGGGCGGACGCCGCGATTGGCGCCGCCCGCCGGCATGTCCCGCGCTCGGCCGGGAGAACAAGCGGCAGGCCGCTGGGGCCTGCTCAGGCGGCGACTTGCGCAGGCTTGCCCAGCAGGCGGTCGACCAGGCTACAGGCGGCGAGAGTGGCGACCGAGGGGATCAACCAAGCCAGGCCCTGTTCGGCCAGCGGCAGGTGCAGCAGCCATTGCGGGAAGTCCTGGCCCAGGCCCGCCGCCTTCAGGGCATCGAGCACGCCGAACGCCAGGGAAACCAGCATCACCGGGGCGAGGATGCGCGTCGCCGAATGCCAGAGGCCGATGCAGAAGCTCAGCGCCACCAGCACGATGCACGGCGGATAGATCGCGGTGAGCACCGGGATCGAGACCTGGATCAGCTTGGTCAGGCCGAGGTTGGAAACGATGAAGGAGAACCCTGCCAGGATGATCACCAGGCTGCGGTAGGACAGCGGCAGGCGCTGGCAGAAGTACTCGGCGCAGGCGCAGGTCAGGCCGACCGCGGTGACCAGGCAGGCCAGCGCGATAAGTCCCGCCAGGAACGAGCTGCCGAGGCTGCCGAAGGTATGCTGCACGTAGGCATGCAGGACCGCCGCGCCGTTGCTGGCGTCGGCGGCGATGGCATGGCTGCCGGCGCCGAGCCGGAACAGGCTGACGTAGACCAGCACCAGGCCGACGCCGGCGATCAGCCCGGCGACGATGGCATAGCGGGTGATCAGCCGCGGCGACTGCACGCCGCGGGAACGGATGGCGTTGACGATGACGATGCCGAAGACCAGCGCGGCGAGGGTGTCCATGGTCAGGTAGCCGTTGACGAAACCCTGGGAGAACGCGGCCTGGGTGTACTCCGGCTGGGCCGTGCCGATCGGGCCGGCGGGCCAGAGGAAGGCGGCGACGCCGAGAATCGCCAGGGCGAGGATCTTCAGCGGGGCGAGGAAGCGTCCGACGGTGTCCAGCAGGCGACCGGGGTAGAGGGAGATGGCCAGGGCCAGAAGGAAGTACGCCAGGCTGTAGACGAACAGCGCCGTGCCGCTCTCGCCGAGCAGCGGCACCACGCCGACCTCGAAGGACACCGTGGCGGTGCGCGGAATGGCGAACAGCGGGCCGACCGCCAGGTAGCAGACCGCCGCCAGCAGGCCGCCGGCATACCTGCCGATCGGATGGCTGAGGGCGTCGACCGAACCGCCGACCTTGGCCAGGGCGATCACGGTGATCACCGGCAGCCCCACCGCGGTGATCAGGAAGCCCAGCGTCGCCAGCCACACATGGGGGCCGGACTGCAAGCCGACGATGGGCGGGAAGATGATGTTGCCGGCCCCGACGAACAGGGCAAAGGTCATAAAACCAAGCGCCAGGATGTCCCGGCCTTTCAAAGCGTTCATGCTGGAGAGGTACCGCGCTGCTCGAGGAAATTCACAGAAGGGTTTCCCGGGGGGTAGGGGAAACGGCACTCATCTGGATGGGACGAGCAGGGGAGGCGGCCGCTGTCCTTGTGGGAGCCGGGCCGGAAACTTGGCATGCTAACGAAAATGCCGGGGTCGCGGGATAGACATTGGTCTGGCTGTCCTTTTGTTGAAAAACGACGTCGCAATCAGAACAGTCCGTAGGCGCCAGCGCCGGAGCGCTCCGCGCTCCTTGCCGCTTGCTGTCTTCCGCCTGCGTCGGCGGCGCCATGCGGGGGGTATGCCGGCGAACCCGGAAAACGCCCGGAAAGCTTCCCGCGAACTTTTTGTAATCCGGCTGAAAGCCCCGGAACACAAGGGCTGCGGCGCTTCTGAAGGGTTACGTTTTCTGTAGGTATTCTTCACGAAAGATTGACGGATCGCCGAGCAGACTGCCGCCGTCGTCGAGTGCTGCCAGGGGCAACGCTGCGCACGGCAACCCGGAAGTCAGTGAAGATCCGTGCCCATGTCGAAAGCCCGCGCCGTCCGTCCCGAACTGCTGACCCTGCTGGTCAGCCTCGCCTTCCTGCTGTTCTACAACCTGCCGCTGTGGCAACGCCTGCTGGCGATCACCCCGGCGGGCTGGCAGGGCCTCGGCATGATGCTGGCGGTCGGCCTGATGATCGCCGCGATCTTCAACCTGGCGCTGACCCTGCTGGCGTTCCGCTGGCTGCTCAAGCCGGCGCTGACCCTGCTGATCCTGGCGGCCGCCGGTACCACCTACTTCATGACCCAGTACGGCGTGCTGATGGACGTCGGCATGCTGCGCAACGTCATGCAGACCAACCCGGCCGAGGTCGCCGACCTGCTTTCGCCGAAGCTCGCCGTCTACCTGGCGTTGCTTGGCGCGCTGCCGGTCTGGCTGCTGTGGCGCACGCCGGTGCGCTACCGGCCGTGGCCACGCGAGCTGCTGAGCAAGCTGCTGGTGGCGCTCGCCTGCCTGGCCCTGCTCGCCGGGGTGGCGCTGGCCAATTACCAGGGGCTGTCCTCGCTGTTCCGCAACAACAAGGAACTGCGCCTGCAGGTCACCCCGAGCAACCTGGTCGGCGCCGCCATCGGCTACGCCAAGGGCCAGGCCCAGGCCGCCAGCCAGCCGCTCCGGCCGATCGCCGTCGATGCCCGGCGCGCCGCCCTGTGGCAGGGCCATGCGCGCAAGTCGCTGACCGTGCTGGTGGTGGGCGAGAGCGCGCGGGCACAGAACTTCAGCCTCAACGGCTACGCTCGCGAGACCAACCCGCGGCTGAAGGCCGAGGAGGGCCTGATCAACTTCTCCAACGTGCACTCCTGCGGTACCGAGACCGCGGTGTCGGTGCCCTGCATGTTCTCCAACCTGGGCCGCGCGGACTACAGCGACGCTCGCGCGCGCACCCAGGAAGGCCTTCTCGATGTGTTGCAGCGCGCAGGCCTGCGGGTCCTGTGGCGGGACAACCAGTCCGGCTGCAAGGGCACCTGCGACCGCGTCGCCTTCCAGGACCTGAGCGAGAGCAAGGATCCGGCCCTGTGCGCCGGCGGCGAGTGCCATGACGAGATCCTCCTGCGCGACTTGCAGGCCTTCATCGACGGGCTGCAACAGGACACCGTGCTGGTCCTGCACCAGATGGGCAGCCACGGCCCGGCCTACTTCAAGCGCTATCCCAGGGAGTACGAGAAGTTCACCCCGGTCTGCGCCAGCAACGACTTCAGCGCCTGCTCGCGGGACAGCATCATCAACGGCTACGACAACACCCTGCTGTACACCGACCACGTGCTGGCCAGCCTGATCGACCTGCTGCGCAAAAACGAAGAGCGCATCGATACCGGCATGCTCTACCTCTCCGACCATGGCGAGTCGCTCGGCGAGTACAACCTCTACCTGCATGGCACGCCTTACCTGCTGGCGCCGGACCAGCAGAAGCACGTCGGCATGCTGGCCTGGTTCTCGCCTGGCTACCAGAGCGCCTTCGGCCTCGACAGTGGCTGCCTGCGCCAGCGCAGCGACGAGGAGCTGTCCCAGGACAACCTGTTCCACTCGATGCTCGGCCTGCTGGAAGTGCGCACCGGCGCCTACGATCCTGGCCTCGACCTGTTCGCCCCGTGCCGTGCGCCGGAGGTCCTGCAGGCGCTCAAGGCCGACGGCGGACGGGCGCTGTACTCCGAGGAAGCGTCTGGCCAGGAGCCGCCGGCTTCCTGATACGACCCGGCGAAAGGACTATTTCCTTCGCCTCGCGGAAGGGTAAGGTTCAGCCTCGGAACCCGCGAGGACGCCCATGGATCGCCACGCCCAACACCACCCCAGGAGCCGCGCCTGCGTGCTGCCCAACGGCCTGCGCCTGCACCTGGCGCATGATCCGGCGGCATCGCGCGCCGCTGCCTGGCTGCGGGTGGCGGCGGGCAGCCACGACGAGCCGAGCGCGCATCCCGGCCTGGCCCACTTCCTCGAGCACCTGTCGTTTCTCGGTGGCGCGGCGTTTCCCGGCGACGAGCGCCTGATGCCGTGGTTGCAGCTGCGCGGCGGCCAGGTCAACGCCAGCACCCGGGGCAGGACCACCGACTATTTCTTCGAGGTGACGGCGGAGCACCTTGGCGCCGGTCTGGCACGGCTGATCGACATGCTCGCCCGCCCCTTGCTGGACATCGATGCGCAACGGCGCGAGCGCGAAGTACTCGAGGCCGAATACCTGGCGCGCTCGGCCGACGAGCAGACCCTGATCGACGCAGCGCTGGCCCTCGGCCTGCCCGCCGGACACCCCCTGCGGCGTTTCGCTGCCGGGCGCCGCGACAGCCTGGCCCTGGAGAACGATGCGTTCCAGCGGGCCCTGCGCGAATTCCATGCCGCCCACTATCACGCCGGCAATTGCCAGCTATGGCTGCAAGGGCCGCAGGCACTGGACGAGCTGGAGAGGCTGGCGCAGCGTGCCTGCGCCGACCTACCGGGGCGCGCGCCAGGCGCGAGTCCGCCGCCGCCGCCGTTGCTGCCCTTCGCCGGCGAAGCGCTGGCGCTGCGCCTGCCGGGACCGCCGCGGCTGGTGCTGGGCTTTGCCCTCGACGCTTTGCGGGAGGCCGACGAACAGACCCTGCTGGCGTTCGCCGAATTGCTCGGCGATCGCTCGCCGGGCGGGTTGCTGGCGGCAATCGGCGAACAGGGCCTGGGCGAATCGGTGGCGCTGCGGGTGGTTCATCGGGACGCGCGGCAGGCGCTCCTGGCGTTGACCTTCGAACTGTTCGACGGCAGCGCGGCGGCGGCGCTGGAGGCGGCCTTTTTCGACTGGCTGGGCGCCCTGCGCGACGATGCCGCCAGCTTGCTGGCGGCGCGCCGGCCGTTGCTGGCGGAGCCCACTGCGCCGCTGGAGCGACTACGCCAGCGCGTTCTCGGCCTGCCGGCGGAGATTCGCCCGGCCTGCCTGGACGCGCTGCGCGCCGACCGCTGCCTGCGGCTGCACCTGGACGGCGAACTCGACGGCGCCGAAGCGCGCTGGTCGGCGGGCTTCCGCCTGAGCGTGGCGCCGGTTGCCGCAGCGCCGCCGCTGACCGCGCAGCGGCATGCCTGGCGCTTCGAACTGCCGTTGCCGCCCAGTGCCGCCGCCGAGGGCGCGCTGTTCCTGCGCTGGCGCTTTCCCGGTGTGCCCGCACGGTCACGCTTCCTGGCGCTGCGCCAGGCGTTGCGTCCGCTGTGCGGCCAGGCGCGCCTGGGGGGAGTGGAGATGGGCCTGGAGGCGCTCGGCGAAGACTGGTCGCTGAGCCTGCTCGGTCCGCGCGATCGCCTCGAGGCCGCCGTGCGCCCGGCCCTGGCCCGGCTCCTCGCGGCGCCGCCCGACTGGCGCGCAAACGGCGAGCGTCTGTCCTCTGCCGAGCGGCGCCGCAGCGCCACTGGCCTGCCGATCCGGCAGTTGCTGGACGCCTTGCCCGGCCTACTCGGCGAGCCGCTGGCGGAGGTCGACGACTGGCGGCGGACGCGCTGGGACGCCTTGGTCATGCAGGCCGCGATGCCAGATCCCCGATGGATGCCCGGCCAGGCTGCCGGCGAGCGCCTGGAGCCTATGCCGCCGAGGCCCGGACGGCATCGCCGCGAACTGGCCGTGGACGGCGAGTCGGCGTTGCTGCTGTTCTGCCCGCTGCCCTCGCCGGAGGTGCCGATGGAGGCGGCCTGGCGCTTGCTGGCGCGCCTGCACGAACCGGCCTTCCAGCGGCGCCTGCGCGACGAGCTGCAACTGGGCTACGCGTTGTTCTGCGGCTTCCGCGAGGTCGGCGCCCGGCGCGGCCTGCTGTTCGCCGCGCAATCCCCGCGTGCCTGCCCGGAACGCCTGTTGGAGCATATGGAGACCTTCCTCCAGCGCTCCGTCGAGGCGCTCGCGCAACTGCCGGCGCAACGCCTGGCCGGCCTGCGCGAAGCCCTCGCCGACGACCTGCGCCGAGCGCCGGGTAGCTTCGCCGAGCGAGCCCGGCGCGCCTGGGCGGAGCACCTTGGCGGTGGCGCCGGTCGCTCCCGGCTGCTCGCCGAGGCCGCCCTCGGCCTGAGCGGCGACGACCTGCTCGCGGCCCAGGCCCGGTTGCTGGAGGCGCGCGGCGGCTGGTGGGTGCTTTCCAGCCGGCGCTGAAGCGAGCCACGCGGTAACTCGACGACAGCCTTGCCGGCGTCACTGCGGCGTTAGGTCGAAAGCCGCGCTGCTTCGGTGGCGCTCCCGCCGCGACCAAGGTTGCGCTACCGCCGGAGGAGCGCTGCCCGCGCCTTGCGCAGCGGCACCCACGCCCACCATGAAGAAGCGTCGAAGCAGGCCCAAGGAAGCGTATGGCCGGGCTTTCCCGGTTTCGATAATCGGCTCCGCCACGACCGGCCCGGTCGTTTCACCTCGCGGAGTGCGCCATGAAAACAACACCGCCGTTCGCCGAATCCTGCCGCTGACCCTGGCCTCGCTGGGTGCCCTGGGCGGCCTGCAACCGGCCGCCGCCGATATCCTGCTGTACGACAAGGACGAGACCACCTTTTCCACCGACGGCTACTTCAATGCCTTCTACGTCAACAGCGACGTCGACCGCCAGGGCGAGACCTACGATCGCCGCCAGTCGCGGGTGAAGATGGGATTCCTGCCGAACTACATCGGCTTCAACTTCGGCAGGAAGATCGACGAGCTGAGCCTCGGCGGTCGCGCCTCCTTCTGGGTGACCATCAACGACAGCGAGACCGACGGCACCGATACCGCCATCGACGTCCGTCAGTTCTACGGCACGGTCGCCGGCGACTGGGGCGAGGTGCTGATCGGCAAGGACTTCGGCCTGTTCTCGCGCTCGAACATCTTCCTCGACGAACTGCTGGCCGGTTTCGGCAACCCCAGCGACACCCTCGGCCTGGTGGACGGCAAGGGCGTCTCCTTCGGCAACATCGGCACCGGCTATCCGTATCCGTTCCCCACCTCGCAGATCACCTACCGCAACAACGACCTGCTGCCCGGCCTGCGCATCGCCGTGGGCATCCTCGACCCGATCGACTCCAACCAGATCGACAAAGATGCCAGCGACGGCCTCGACGACAAGGCCTACCAGGACAACCCGCGCTACGAGAGCGAGGTCAGCTACCAGTTCGACCTGGCTGGGGCGCAGGTCTACAGCTGGATCAACGGCGGCTACCAGACTTCGAAGAACACCAGCGACAGCGTCGACAGCGTGACTTCCAAGGGGGTCGGCTATGGCTTGCAGGTGAAGATGGGCGGTTTCTCCGTGACCGGTTCGGGGTTCACCGCCAAGGGCATCAATCCCTTCTTCACCAACAACGCCGGCGAAGCCGCGCTGCGCGAGGTGGACAGCCGCGGCGCATTGCTGCAGGGCTCGTATTCATGGGGCAAGAACCGCCTGGCGCTGTCCTACGGCAAGACCGTCGACGACGGCAACGGCCTGGGTTCCGCGGCCGACTACGAGAGTCGCGGCATCGCCTATTTCCGCACGATCAACGACAACCTCAAGCTGGTCGCCGAGCTGAACCGCTACCGGATCGACGGGCGCGACGGTGCCGCGCTCGACGAGGACACCGACACCGTGGCCCTCGGCGCCGTACTGAACTGGTGATACCGCTACTTTCGAAGGACCCCGCCGCGACCCAAGTAGGATAGGGGCCGCGGCGGCGCCCTTCGTAGAATGCTGGCGAGGCGGAACGACGGGGGAGCGGGCATGTACGAAGGGCAGGGGGAAGGGGTCTGCAGGGGCATGTCCAGCGCGCGCGACGTCGAAGTGGTGGCCCAGGACCTGGCGCGCCAGCTTATCCATCCGCACCTGGGCTTCGTGCTGTTCTTCTGTTCCGCGGAATACGACCTGCCGGCCCTTGCCGAGATGCTCGAACGCTACTTCGGCGGCATCGACCTGGTCGGCTGCACCACCGCCGGCGAGATCACTCCGGCGGGCTACGGGCGCGGCTGCGTCAGCGCGGTGGGCTTCGACGTGCGCAGCTTCGCCATCAGCAGCGCGCTGATCGACGAAATGGAGCGCTTCAACCTGCTGGACGCGCAGCAGATGGTCGAGACCCTGGTGGCCGGCTGTCGCCGCGGCGGCCTGGCGCCGATCAAGGACCACAGCTTCGCCCTGACCTTGCTCGACGGCCTGTCCAGCCGCGAAGAGGTGGTGCTCGCCGCGCTTGGCGCGGCGCTCGGCGCGATCCCGCATTTCGGTGGCTCGGCCGGCGACGACCGGCACCTGACCCACACCCATGTCTACCACCGGGGCCAGTTCCATACCGGGGCGGCAGTGGTGGTGCTGGTCAACACCTGGCTGGACTTCGAGGTCTTCACCACCCATCACGTGGTGCCGCGCGCCGAGAAGCTGGTGGTGACCCGCGCCGACAGCGGCAGCCGGCGGGTCCACGAACTCAACGCCGAGCCGGCTGCGCTGGAATACGCCCGGTTGGTCGGGGTGGTGCCGCAGGCGCTGGATTTCGCCCTGTTCTCCGCGCATCCGCTGGCGGTGCGGGTCGACGAACGCTATTACGTGCGCTCGATCCAGCAGGCCAACGAGGACCTGAGCCTGACGTTCTACTGTGCGGTGGAGAACGGCATCGTTCTCACCGCGATGAGCACCGGCCCGCTGTTGCCCAACCTGGAGGCGCAGTTCCGCCGCCTCCACGAGCGCCTCGGACCGCCGTTGCTGACCATCGGTTGCGACTGCTTCCTGCGGCGCCTGGAGCTGGAGGTCGGCGGTGACACGCAAGCTACCGCCGCGTTTCTCCGCAGCCAGCAGGTGATCGGCTTCAACACCTACGGAGAGCAATTCAATGGCATGCATATCAACCAGACCTTCACCGGGGTCGCCATTGGCCGACCCCGTGGAGGTATCCGTCGCTGAGCTGCAGGCGCGGGTCGTCGCCCTCGAAGAAGAGCGGCACAAGTTGCAGCGGATCAACCAGGCGCTGATCGGACGCATCGAGTCGAGCGCCGCGCAGAGCGACGAGGCCTACGGCGCCTTCCAGTATTCCGTGGTGCTGGCCGAGCAGGTCCGCGAGCGCACCGACGCGCTGAGCCAGACGATGCTCGAACTGAAGGCCAGCAACCAGTTGCTCAGCGACGCTCGCCTGCGTGCCGAGACCGCCCACCAGCATCTGCTCGACGCCATCGAAAGCATCTCCGACGCCTTCGTCCTGTTCGATCCGCAGCAGCGCATCGTGTTGTTCAACGAGCGCTTCCGCGCGCTGTGGATCGACAGCCGGGCGCGGATCGGTCCTGGCATGCGCCGCGCCGAACTGCACCGGCTGGCGCGCAGCGGCGGGCTGATCGTCGAGGAACAGCGCGGCGGCGACCAGCAGACCCTGTATCGCCTGCGCGACGAGCGCTGGCTGCGGATGAGCGAACGGCCGACCCGCGACGGCGGGCTGGCGGTACTCTACAGCGACGTCACCGAGATCAAGCTCAGCGAGACCGCGCGCCGCGAGCAGGCGCTGGCGCAGAAGTCGCACCTGTTGCAGCGGGCGGTGGACAACCTCTCCCAGGGCGTGGCGATGGTCGGTGCCGACGGCGTGCTGGAGTTGTGGAACCGGCGCTTCCTGGAACTCTGCGGGCTGGCGCCGATCGCCGGGCACCGGGCCTTCGCCGAAGTCATGGCGGAGAGCGAATTGCCGTTGCTCACGCCGTGCAGCCAGGACTCCCAGGGGAGTCCGCTGAGCGCCCGCGAGCAGCGCCTGTTCGATGGCCGGGTGCTGGAGATCCGTACCCATGCGCTGCCCACCGGCGGCTTCGTCAACACCTTCACCGACATCACCGAACGCTATCGCCACGCCGAGGCGTTGCGCGCCAGCGAGCGCTGGATCCGCCTGATCACCGACCAGGTGCCGGCGCTGATCGCCTATCTCAGCGACGAACTGGTCTACGAATTCACCAACAAGGTCTACGAGGAGTGGTACCGCTGGCCCAGCGGCTCGATGCTCGGCCGCTGCCTGCGCGACGTGCATGGCGCCGAGCACTGCCGGCGCCTGGAACCGTACTTCGAGCGGGCCCTGGCCGGCGAAAGCGTGACCTTCGAGATCGCCGAGACCGCGTTGTCCGGCGAGGAGCGCTACATGCAGCGCTCCTACGTGCCGAACCGCCAGGCCGACGGCCGGGTCGCCGGGCTGTTCGTGCTGATTCGGGATATCACCGAGCGCCGGCGGACCGCCGAGGCGCTGCACCAGGCCTACCAGAACCTCGAACAGCGGGTGCGCGAGCGGACCGCCGAGCTGACCACCCTCAACGACCAGTTCAAGCGCGAGATCCACGAGCGCAGCCAGGTCGAGGCGCGCCTGCGCGAGGCCAAGCGCGAGGCGGAACAGGCCAACCTGTCGAAGACCAAGTTCCTCGCGGCGGTCAGCCACGACCTGCTGCAACCGCTGAACGCCGCGCGGCTGTTCACCAGCGCCTTGCAGGAGCGCGGCAGCGCGGCGCCGGACAACGAGGCGCTGGTGAACAACATCAGCCATTCGCTGGAGGACGTGGAGAACCTGCTCGGCACCCTGGTGGACATTTCCAAGCTGGACGCCGGCGTGATCACCCCGGACATCGCCCCGTTCGAGCTTGGCGAACTGCTCGGCAACCTGGCCGCGGAGTACCGCCAGGTAGCCGCCAGCGAAGGGCTACGCCTGGACTTCGTGGCCTGCGGGGCGCTGGTCCGCAGCGACCAGCAACTGCTCGCGCGAATCCTCCGCAACCTGCTTTCCAACGCCATCCGCTATACCCCGCGAGGGCGCGTGCTGCTGGGTTGCCGCCGGCATCGGCAGCGCCTGTCGATCGAGGTCTGGGACACCGGGGTGGGCATCGCCGCCGACAAGCTCGGCGAGATTTTCCAGGAATTCAAGCGCGGCGAGTCGCAGCGTTGCCACCAGGACCGCGGGCTCGGCCTGGGATTGGCGATCGTCGACAAGATCGCCCGCATGCTCGGCCACCGGGTCCGGGTCGGCTCGCTGCCGGGTAAGGGCTCGTGCTTCGCCATCGAGGTACCGCTGGCCCGCCATGCCCCGCGCAGTCGCGCCGAGCCGCTGGCCAGCGCGGACGACCTGCGCGAGCGCCTGCGTGGTTCGCGGGTGTGGGTGCTGGACAACGATGCGGCGATCTGCGCCGGCATGCGCACGTTGCTCGAAGCCTGGGGCTGCCGGGTAGTGACGGCGCTGTCGGAGGAAGACCTGGCGCGACAGGTCGACAACTACCATGCCGAGGCCGACCTGCTGATCGTCGACTATCACCTCGACGACCAGCGCAACGGCGTCGACGCGGTCGCCGCGATCAACGCCCGGCGCGGCTCGCCGCTGCCGGCGCTGATGATCACAGCCAACTACAGCAACGAACTCAAGCAGCAGGTTCGCGAGCTTGGCCATACCCTGATGCACAAGCCGGTGCGGCCGATGAAGCTGAAGACCGCGCTCTGCCACTTGCTGGAGCGCGAAGCCTCGGTCTGATTCAGGCGCCTTCGCGTGCCGCGCGGCCCAGGCGCGGGGCGAGGATCAGGGCGATCCCGCCGAGCACCGCCAGGGTCGCCGGCGGCAATCGCGGGGCGAGCGGCTCGCCGAGCAGCAGGGCGCCGCAGAGGGCGGCGAGCACCGGCACGCTGAGCTGCACCGAGGCGCCCTGGATCGCCGTCAGCCCCGGCAGTGCGCTGTACCAGACGGCGTAGCCGAGGCCGGAGGCGAGGGCGCCGGAAAGCAGGGCATAGGCCAGTCCGGCGCCGTCCAGCCGCAACTGCCCGTGGAATGCCAGGAGCAGCAGGGCGGCGAAGGCAAGGGCTCGGAGGAAGTTGCCGGCGCTGACCGCCAGCGGATCGCCGCCGCCGCGGCCGAGCAGGGTATAGAGGCCCCAGGCGAGGCCGGACAGGAGCATCAGCAGGGCACCGCCCAGCGGCGGCGCGCTGGCTCCGGGGAGCAACAGGAACAGCAGGCCGCCCAGGGCCAGCAGGAAACCGAGCAGCGCCTGTCCGCCCAGCCGTTCGCCGCGCAGCAGGCCGGCCAGCAGCAGGGTGACCTGCACCGCGCCGAACAGCAGCAGCGCGCCGGTGCCGGCGTCCAGCTGCACGTAGGCGTAGGAGAACGCGGCCGCGTAGACGAACAGCGCCGCCGCCCCGCGCCAGCCGCCGCGCGCGGGCGTGGCCGGGCGCCGGCGCAGATGCAGCAGGACGGCGAGCATGAGGGCGCCGGAGAAGAGACGCAGGGCGGTGAAGCTGACCGCGTCGATGGCGGTGTCCTTCAGCGCCGCGCGGCAGAGCAGCGAATTGCCGGCGAAGGCCAGCATCGCCAGGACAGTGAGCAGCAGGGTACGGCGGTCGGGCATCGGCGGGTCTCAGCGGCGCAGGTAGGTGGCGAAGTCGATGTCGCCGGCGCTGAGGATCGCCTGGACCCGGTTGTGTACCTTGAGCTTGCGCAGGATCGCCGAGACGTGCGCCTTCACCGTGGTCTCGGCGATGTCCAGGTTGTAGGCGATCTGCTTGTTCGACTCGCCCTTGGTCATCCGCTCCAGCACCAGCAGCTGCTTGCGGGTCAGGGCCTGGAGCAGTTCCGGGGAGATGCCGTGTTCTTCGTGGCCGCTGCGTCGCGGCGAACTCTTCTGGGTGCGGATCACGTCCGAGGGCAGGTAGACGTTGCCGTTGAGGATCTGCTCGATGGCTTCGGTCATCTGCGCGCGTGGCGAGGACTTGGTGATGAAGCCCACCGCGCCGTAGGTGATGGCCTGTAGCACCACCTGCTTGTCCTGCTCGGCGGAGACGATAACCACGGGAATGGTCGGGGCCTCGTTGCGCAGGTTCATCAGGCCGTTGAGGCCGTGCATGCCGGGCATGTTCAGGTCGAGCAGGATCAGGTCGAGGTCGTCGTGTTCCTGGGTCAGGCCCAGGGCGCTGTCGAGGTCGGCGGTTTCCATCACTTCGCTGCCGGGGAATCCGTCGGCGATGACATTGTGGATGGCCTCGCGGAACAGCGGGTGGTCGTCGGCGATCAGGATCTTGTACATGGCCTGCACCTCGTTATTGTCGTTATGGGCGGCTGGTGGCGGCTCGGGGCACGCGGGCGGATGCGAATGCGCTCACGGTAGCAGCCGTGGGCGCGATAGCCCAGCGGGCGGGCGTTCCGCCGCGCGCTGCCGGGGACGCGTCGCGGACGGTCGGCAGCCGGGTAGGCGGAGAAGGCGAACTCGGTACTGCGGCGGGACCGCCGCAGGGTAGTCGGGCGCTACGCGGGGCAAGGCAAGGCGGGGCATGGCGGCTTCTCGTCGTTTCTTCTTGTATGCGTCATTACAGGGCAGGCGCGCTGCTTTGGAAATTCGACGTCCGGAGGGGTGAACCAGTACCAAAGTAGCAGGACCAGGCGCTTGCGCAGCGCTCCTGCTGCATCGGCGGCGCCCGCAAGGGCGGCTGGAGGCGGGTGGCCGCGCAAAAGTAGCGGCCCGGCAGTACCAAGGTAGTAGCACGCCGTGGCTCCGCGCGTCCTAGCATGTCTCGACAACGACAATGGACAGGAGTCGCCGCCATGCGCATCGCCGTCACCCTGGTGTTGCCCATCCTGCTGATCCTCAGCCTGCTCGGGTTCGATTTCCTCTATTCCCGCCACCTCGGCCAGGAAAGACCTGCCGCCTGCGCCGTCGGACAGGCCTGTCGGATCGCCCCCTGAGCCACGCCATGGATGACCTGCGACCCGCCGGCCCGGCGGAGTACCGCTGGCTGCTCGCCGTGCAGGAGCGCGAGCGGCGCTTGCTGGCCCAGGCGGTGCATGACGATATCGGCCAGTACCTGACGGGTATCCGCACCCAACTGTTGTTGCTGCGCTGCACGGCAGGCGCCGGGCAGCCGGCGCTGGCACGCCTGGAGCGCTACTGCCAGGGGCTGGACGACAGCTTCCGCGCGCTGCTGCGCGGTCTACCGCCGCCGGCCCTGCAACGCCAGTCGCTGGACGAGGCGCTGCGCGCCTGCGTGGCGGACTGGCAGGAAGGCCAGGGCATCGCCTGCGAGCTGCGCCTGTGCGGTCCGCTGCCGCCCCTGGATGCGGCGGCCGGGACTCATCTCTACCGCCTGTTGCAGGAGGCGCTGAACAACGTCGCCCGGCATGCCGGCGCCAGCCGCGTGCGGATCCGCCTGCAACGCCGTGGCGGCTTTCTCTACCTGAGCGTACGCGACGACGGTCGCGGCTGCGCGGCGGACCCGGCACCCGGCTTCGGCCTGGACTCGATGCGCCAGCGCGCGCGCTGCCTGGGCGCTGAACTGAGCCTGCGCAGCCGTCCCGGACAGGGCCTGGCGTTGCGCCTGCGGATGCCGCTGGAACGCGGCGACTGAGAGGAGGGGACGATGAGGATCCTGCTGGTGGACGATCATTTCGTGGTCCGCGAAGGGCTGGCCGCGCTGTTGCGCGGGCTGCTCCCCGACGTGGAGGTGAGCGAGGCCGGCGATGGCGAAGAAGCCTTGCAGGCGGTGCAGCGGGACATTCCTTCGCTGGTCATCGTCGATCTCGGCCTGCCGGGCATCAGCGGCCTGGAGCTGACTCGCCGGCTGCGCCAGCGCCTGCCGCAGTTGCGTGTGCTGTTCTTCAGCCTCCACGACGAACTGGCCCTGGTGCGCCAGGCGCTGGATGCCGGTGCCCGCGGCTACGTGACCAAGCGCGCGGCGCCGACGGTGCTGCTGGAGGCGATACGGCGAGTGCTCGCCGGCCAGCTCTATCTGGAGCAGCCGCTGGCCACGCGCCTGGCCTGCCAGTCGTGGGAAGAGCAGGGCGGGGCAGCGTTGCGCGGGCTGACCCGTCGCGAGTTCGAGATCTTCCGCCTGCTCGCGCGTGGCCTGGCCCTGCGCGAGGTGGCCGAGCACCTGGGGGTAAGCGCCAAGACCGTGTCCAACCATGTCAGCCTGCTCAAGCAGAAGTTGCAGGTGAGTACCCAGGCGGAACTGGTGCACCGGGCCATCGACAGCGGCGTGCTGCGGCTGGGCCTGCCGCTGCCGCTCGCCGAGGAGGCTCGCGGCAGCCTCGGCTAGGGGGGCCGTCGCTGCTGTCCGGCGCTTCACTGCCAGCCCGCGGGGCAATCCTTGCAACCCTGCATGTTGCTGCCCTGGAAGTTGCCGAAGCGCACCTTGCTGCCGCGCAGGTCGGCATCTTCCAGGTTGGCCTCGGCCAGCTTGACTTCCTGCAGGTTGGCGTCGCGCAGGTCGGCGCCCTTGAGATCGGCGCGGGACAGCCAGGTCATCTCCAGGTCGGCGGCGCGCAGCGTGGCCTGGTGCAGGCGGCCGCCGCTGAGACGGGCGAACTCCAGGTAGGCGGCGGTGAGGTCGGCGCCTTGCCACTGGGCGCCCTGGGCGAACAGGCCCCAGGCCTGGATGGCCACCGCCCTGGCGCCGGAGAGGTCGGCGCCGCGCAGGTTGGCTTGCTGCAGGCTGGCGCGGGTGAGGTCGGCACCACGCAGGTTGGCTTTTTCCAGGTTGGCCAGGTCGAGCCTGGCGTGACGCAGGTCGGCGCCGGAGAGATCGGCGCCGGCCAGGTCGATGCGGCCGAGGTCGAGGTTGCGCAGGTCGGCGCCGCGCAAGTCGGCCTTGGCGCAGCGCGCGCCGGGCTCCAGGCGGCAGCCGGCGATGACGCGGACGTCGTCGATGTCGTCGGCGGCCTGGGCCAGGCCGGCGCCGAGCAAGGCGGCGCAGAGGAGGAAGGTCTTCATCGGGATACTCCGCAGGCGGGGAAAGCCGCGCCTCGCAGGGCGCGGCGCAGGGATCAGCGGCTGGCGGTGCGGTTGTCCCAGCTGGGCAGCTTGAATACCCAGAAGGAACCGCCCTGGGCCACCGGCCGGGTCAGGTCGGCCATGTCGCCGCCCCACAGTGGCACGGCGCCGCCGTAGCCGACGGTCACGCCGAGGTACTGCTCGCCGTCCTGTTCCCAGGTGATCGGTGGCGAGACGATGCCGCTGCCGGTCTGGAATTTCCACAGCTCCTTGCCGCTCTTCGCGTCGAAGGCCTTGAAGTAGCCGTCGCCGGTGCCGGTGAACACCAGGTTGCCGGCGGTGGCCAGCACCCCGGCCCAGAGCGGCAGGTGTTCCTTGTGTTCCCAGACCACCTTGCCGCTGACCGGGTCCATGGCGCGCAGGCTGCCGACGTGGTCGTCGTACATGCGCTTGATCCGGAAGCCCATGCCCAGGTAGGCGCTGCCCTTCGTATAGCTGACCTCCTCGGTCCAGTAGTCTTCCTTCCAGTGGTTGGCCGGCACGTAGAACAGGCCGGTGTCCTGGCTGTAGGCCATCGGGTTCCAGTTCTTGCCGCCGAGGAACGGCGGCGATACTTCCACCGCCTTGCCATGCTTCTGCCCCGGTTCCGGCAGCGGCGGGCGCTGGCCCTCGCGCTCCACCGGGCGGCCGGTCTTCAGGTCGATGTGGCTGGCCCAGGTGATGTTGTCGACGAAGGGGAAGGCGTTCTGCAACTTGCCGTTGCTGCGGTCGACCACATAGAAGAAGCCGTTGCGGTCGGCGTGGGCGGTGGCCTTGACGATCTTGCCGTCCTTGGCCTTGTAGTCGAACAGCACCAGTTCGTTGTTGCCGGAGAAGTCCCAGGCGTCGTTGGGGGTGTGCTGGTAGAACCACTTCACCTCGCCGCTGCTCGGGTCCACCCCGACCTGGCCGGAGGTGTAGAGGCTGTCGTAGTCGTGCGGGTTGCCACCCTTGGCGGTGCGCGCCCAGGTGTTCCACGGGCCGGGGTTGCCGGCGCCGACGATGATGGTGTTGGTCTCGGCGTCGAAGCTGGCGCTCTGCCAGGGAGCGCCGCCGCCGTGGCTCCACGACTCGACCTTGCCGGTCGGCGAGTTGCGATCGTCCGGCCAGGAGGGCGCCTTGACGTCGCCGGTCACCGTGCTGTCCTTGCCGTTCAGGCGGCCCATGTGGCCTTCGACGAAGGGACGCATCCAGATTTCCTCGCCGGTATCCGGATCGCGGGCGAACAGGCGGCCGACCACGCCGAACTCGTTGCCCGAACTGCCGTGGATCAGCAGGACCTTGCCGGTCTTGCCGTCCTTCACGATGGTCGGCGCGCCAGTCATGGTGTAGCCGGCGCCGTGATCGGCGAACTTCTTCTTCCACACCACCTTGCCGGTGTTCTTGTTCAGCGCCACCACCGAGGCATCGAGGGTGCCGAAGAACACCTTGTCGCCATAGATCGCGGCGCCGCGGTTGACCACGTCGCAGCACGGGCGGATGTCGTCGGGCAGGCGGTGGTTGTAGGTCCACAGGCGCTTGCCGGTCTTCGCGTCGAGGGCGAACAGCCGCGAGTAGGAGGCGGTCACGTAGATCACGCCGTCGCTGACGATGGCCTGGGACTCCTGGCCGCGCTGTTTCTCGTCGCCGAAGGAGTACGACCAGGCCGGGGTCAGCTTGAACACGTTGTCGGCGTTGACCTGCTTGAGCGGGCTCCAGCGCTGGGCGTGGGTGCCCATGCCGTACTGCAGCACGTCGCCGGTGGTCTTGTCGTCGTTGGCGATGTCCTCCCAGGTCACATCCTTGGCCAGCGCGGCGCCAGCGCTGCCCAGGGCGACGGCGAAGGCGAGGCAGTGCAGGCTCGGGCGCAGGAGGCCGGCAGGGGCGGGTGAGGTTCTTGTTGTCATGATCGGGTTCCCGTTTGGAGTGAGGGTCGAGAAACGGCAGGCCGCTGCTCGGGCCGCGGCGGCTTCATGGTGGAAGCGGGGCGCGCCGACGGGAACGGAAGATCGCCCGATTCGTCCGGGAAGACTTCCCGGACGGGGCATGACTTGGACTTGCTGCCAAAGCCCCGCGTAAGGCCTTCCGAGGCTCTACTCCGAAGGGAGTAGGCGAGGACGCCCAAAGCAGGATTCGGGCGCGCGGCGGAGCTTCCTAGGATGGCGATGAGCGCCGTTTGGCGCCCGTGCCTTGTCCTGTCTCCCCGGAGGAATGAAGTGATGAACAAGAACAACGCCTTGCGCGGCCTGCTGGTGCTGGCCGGTCTCAGCCTCTCGAGCCTGGCGCTGGCCCACGGCGATGTGACCCCCCAGGCAGTGGACACCAAGGGACTCGAGCCGCTGGGCAAGGAATGGCGCGACACCAACCCCTACCGCGAGCCCTACGCCAAGCACGACCTCGCCGTCGAGATCGGCGCCTCCGCCTACAACCAGAACTGCGCGCGCTGCCACGGCCTGGAAGCCAAGTCCGGCGGCATCGCCCCGGACCTGCGCCTGCTGGAGACCGGCGCCGAGGGCGACGAATGGTTCAAGGAGCGGGTCATCAACGGCGCGGTGCGCGATGGCGCGGTGTACATGCCGAAGATGGCCGACTTCATCAGCCAGGAAGGCCTCTGGGCGATCCGCAGCTATCTGGAAAGCGTGCACGTCGACGAGTGACGCGCCCGACCCTTCGCCGCCGACCGCGGCGCCCTTGCACGAGTCCGCCGCGCCACGGCGGAACGACCACACAGGAGAGCTTCGCCATGATCTACGCAGCGCCCGGAACCCCCGGTGCCGTCGTCACCTTCAAGCCTCGCTACGGCAACTACATCGGCGGCGAGTTCGTGCCTCCGGTCAAGGGCCAGTACTTCACCAACACCTCGCCGGTGAACGGCCAGCCGATCGCCGAGTTCCCCCGTTCCACCGCCGAGGACATCGACAAGGCCCTCGACGCCGCCCACGCCGCCGCCGACGCCTGGGGCCGTACCTCGGTGCAGGAGCGTTCGAACATCCTGCTGAAGATCGCCGAGCGCATCGAGCAGAACCTGGAACTGCTCGCCGTCACCGAGACCTGGGACAACGGCAAGGCCGTGCGCGAGACCCTCAACGCCGACATTCCCCTGGCCGCCGACCACTTCCGCTACTTCGCCGGCTGCATCCGCGCCCAGGAAGGCTCCGCCGCCGAGATTAACGACAGCACCGTGGCCTACCACATCCATGAGCCGCTGGGCGTGGTCGGGCAGATCATCCCGTGGAACTTCCCGCTGCTGATGGCCGCCTGGAAGCTGGCCCCGGCGCTGGCCGCCGGCAACTGCGTGGTGCTCAAGCCGGCCGAGCAGACCCCGCTGGGCATCTGCGTGCTGCTGGAACTCATCGGCGACCTGCTGCCGCCGGGCGTGCTCAACGTCGTCCAGGGCTTCGGCAGGGAGGCCGGCGAGGCCCTGGCCACCAGCAAGCGCATCGCCAAGATCGCCTTCACCGGTTCCACCCCGGTCGGCTCGCACATCCTCAAGTGCGCGGCGGAGAACATCATTCCCTCCACCGTCGAGCTGGGCGGCAAGAGCCCGAACATCTATTTCGAAGACATCATGCAGGCCGAGCCGGCGTTCATCGAGAAGGCCGCCGAGGGCCTGGTGCTGGCCTTCTTCAACCAGGGCGAGGTGTGCACCTGCCCGTCCCGCGCGCTGGTCCAGGAGTCGATCTACCCGGCGTTCATGGAAGAGGTGCTGAAGAAGGTCAGGGCGATCAAGCGCGGCGACCCGCTGGACACCGAGACCATGGTCGGCGCCCAGGCTTCCCAGCAGCAGTACGAGAAGATCCTCTCCTACCTCGACATCGCCCAGCAGGAAGGCGCCGAGCTGCTCGCCGGCGGCAGCGTCGAGAAGCTCGAAGGCAACCTGGCCAGCGGCTACTACATCCAGCCGACCCTGCTCAAGGGGCACAACGGCATGCGCGTGTTCCAGGAGGAAATCTTCGGCCCGGTGGTCGGCGTCACCACCTTCAAGGACGAAGCCGAGGCCCTGGCCATCGCCAACGACACCGAGTACGGCCTCGGCGCCGGCCTCTGGACCCGTGACATCAACCGCGCCTACCGCATGGGCCGCGGGATCAAGGCCGGTCGCGTGTGGACCAACTGCTACCACCTGTACCCGGCCCACGCCGCGTTCGGCGGCTACAAGAAGTCCGGCGTCGGTCGCGAGACGCACAAGATGATGCTCGACCACTACCAGCAGACCAAGAACCTGCTGGTGAGCTACGACATCGACCCGCTGGGCTTCTTCTGAGCGGTCCTCAGCCGCCGCGGATCGCTCCGACCCGCGGCCTTTCCGCCAAGGCACCTGCGGGTGCGCTCGTCCCGCGTCCCGACGCGGCTTTCCCCATGGCGGGTTCTGGCGCGACGCGGCCCTGGCCGCGTCTTTTTTTTCGCCTCGCCGCCGCCCCGGCATGGACTAGGCTTCTGCCCTGCACCAGGGCGAACCAGGGGGGCGCAACGGCGATCTCCCGGCGAACCTTGGGCGGAACAGGCAGTCCCTACCAAATCAGGGGGAAAACTCCTTCGAAAGTCTCATTCGGAGCGAGCCCCGCTGATGTTTAACTCGACCTGCCGGAATCGCCCGGCCCCACCAGAGAGGATCGACCCCATGTGGACCAAGCCCAGCTTCACCGACCTGCGTCTCGGTTTCGAAGTGACCCTCTACTTCGCCAACCGCTGATCCGTTCGGCCCCGGTCTTCCGGGGCCTCCCTCCAGCCCGCGGGGCAGACCCATGCACATCCGTATTCTCGGTTCGGCCGCCGGCGGCGGCTTCCCCCAGTGGAACTGCAACTGCCGCAACTGTCGCGGGGTCCGCGACGGCAGCGTAGCGGCCCAGCCACGCACGCAATCCTCCATCGCCCTGTCCGACGACGGCGAGCGCTGGATCCTCTGCAACGCCTCGCCCGACATCCGTGCCCAGATCGCCGCCTTCCCGGCCCTCCAGCCGGCGCGTCGGCCGCGCGATACGGCGATCGGCGCGATCGTCCTGCTCGACAGCCAGATCGACCACACCACCGGCCTGCTCAGCCTGCGCGAAGGCTGCCCGCACGAAGTCTGGTGCACGCAGATGGTCCACCAGGACCTCAGCGAAGGCTTCCCGCTGTTCCCCATGCTTTCCCACTGGAACGGCGGCCTGCGCCACCGGCCGATCGCCCTCGATGGCGAGCCTTTCGCCATCCCGGCCTGTCCGCGCCTGCGCTTCACCGCGATCCCCCTGCGCAGTAGCGCGCCGCCGTATTCCCCGCATCGCGGCGACCCCCATCCGGGCGACAACATCGGCCTGTTCGTCGAGGACCTCGATAGCGCCGGTACGCTGTTCTATGCGCCGGGCCTCGGCGAGGTGGACGAGGCGCTGCTCGAATGGATGCGCCGCGCCGACTGCCTGCTGGTGGACGGTACGCTCTGGCGCGATGACGAGATGCTGGTCTGCGAGGTCGGCGACAAGCTCGGCCGGCAGATGGGGCACCTGGCGCAGAGCGGGCCGGGCGGCATGCTCGAGGTGCTGGCGAAGGTGCCGGCCGCGCGCAAGGTGCTCATCCACATCAACAACACCAATCCCATCCTCGACACCGTTTCGGCCGAACGCGCCGAGCTGGATGCCAGTGGCATCGAAGTGGCCTGGGATGGCATGCACATCCAGCTGTAGGGGGCCAACATGAGCCGTGCCGCCATGGATCGCGCCGAATTCGAACGGGCGCTGCGCGACAAGGGACGCTACTACCATATCCACCATCCGTTCCATGTCGCGATGTACGAGGGCCGTGCCAGTCGCGAACAGATCCAGGGCTGGGTGGCGAACCGTTTCTACTACCAGGTCAACATCCCGCTGAAGGACGCGGCGATCCTGGCCAACTGTCCCGACCGCGAGGTCCGCCGCGAGTGGATCCAGCGTATCCTCGACCACGACGGCGCCCCCGGCGAGGCGGGCGGCATCGAGGCCTGGCTGCGTCTGGCGGAAGCGGTGGGCCTGGAGCGCGAGCAGGTGCTGTCCGAGGAGCGGGTGCTGCCCGGCGTGCGCTTCGCCGTCGACGCCTACGTCAACTTCGCCCGTCGCGCCAGTTGGCAGGAGGCGGCGAGCAGTTCGCTGACCGAACTCTTCGCCCCGCAGATCCACCAGTCGCGGCTGGACAGCTGGCCGCGCCACTATCCGTGGATCGAGGCGGCCGGCTACGAGTATTTCCGCAGTCGCCTGGCCCAGGCCCGGCGCGACGTCGAGCACGGCCTGCGGATCACCCTGGAGCACTATCGGACCCGCGAGGCACAGGAACGCATGCTGGATATCCTGCAATTCAAGCTGGACGTGTTGTGGAGCATGCTCGACGCGATGAGCATGGCCTACGAACTCGAACGCCCGCCGTACCACACGGTGACCCGCGAGCGGGTCTGGCATCGGGGGCTGGCATCATGAGCCTGCCGTCGCTCGACAGCGTGCCGATGCTGCGCCGGGGCTTCCGCTTCCAGTTCGAACCGGCCCAGGACTGCCATGTGCTGCTCTACCCCGAAGGCATGGTCAAGCTCAACGACAGCGCCGGGGAAATCCTCAAGCTGGTCGATGGCCGCCGCGACGTGGCGGCCATCGTCGCGGCGCTGCGCGAGCGTTTCCCCGAAGTCCCCGGCATAGACGAAGACATCCTGGCGTTCCTCGAGGTGGCCCATGCGCAATTCTGGATCGAGCTGCAGTGAAAGCGTGGGGCCGCCGCTCTGGCTGCTGGCCGAGCTGACCTATCGCTGTCCGTTGCAGTGCCCGTACTGCTCGAACCCGCTGGAATTCGCCCGCGAGGGCGCCGAGCTGAGTACCGCGGAATGGATCGAGGTGTTCCGCCAGGCTCGCGAGCTGGGCGCCGCACAGCTCGGTTTCTCCGGCGGCGAGCCGCTGCTGCGCCAGGACCTCGCCGAACTGATCGAGGCAGGGCGCGGCCTGGGCTTCTACACCAACCTGATCACCTCCGGCATCGGCCTCGACGAGGCACGCCTGGCGCGCTTCGCCGAGGCCGGGCTGGACCACGTGCAGATCAGCTTCCAGGCCGCTGACGAAGAAGTGAACAACCTGCTCGCCGGCTCACGCAAGGCCTTCGCCCAGAAACTGGCGATGGCCCGCGCGGTGAAGGCGCACGGCTATCCGATGGTGCTCAACTTCGTCACCCACCGGCACAACATCGACAACATCGAGCGGATCATCCAGCTGTGCATCGAGCTGGAAGCCGATTACGTCGAACTCGCCACTTGCCAGTTCTACGGCTGGGCCGCGCTGAACCGTGCCGGGCTGCTGCCGACCCGCGCCCAACTGGAGCGCGCCGAGCGGATCACCGCCGAATACCGCCAGCGGCTGGCCGCCGAAGGCAACCCGTGCAAGCTGATCTTCGTCACCCCCGACTACTACGAGGAACGGCCGAAGGCCTGCATGGGCGGCTGGGCCAGCGTATTCCTCGACATCACCCCCGACGGCACCGCGCTGCCGTGTCACAGCGCGCGGCAATTGCCGGTGCAGTTTCCCAACGTGCGCGAGCACAGCCTGCGCCACATCTGGTACGAATCGTTCGGCTTCAACCGTTACCGCGGCGACGCCTGGATGCCCGAACCCTGCCGTTCCTGCGAGGAGAAGGAGAGGGACCACGGCGGCTGCCGCTGCCAGGCGTTCCTCCTCACCGGCGATGCCGACGCCACCGACCCGGTCTGCGCCAAGTCGGCACGGCACGACCTGATCCTCGCGGCCCGTCGCCAGGCCGAGGAGGCGCCGCTTGGCCTGGACGCGCTGACCTGGCGCAACCAGCGCGCGTCACGCCTGATCTGCAAGGCCTGAGGCAATGGTCGACTACGGCGACTGGCCGAGCGACTGGAGCGCCGAGCGCGCGGTAGCCGCCGGGCGCGATTTCAGCGAGCTGAAGGCGGCCCATGGCGGGCTGGCCTGGGTGGAATTCGATCCGGCCAGCGCGCGCTCGCGCCTGTACCTGTGGCGCGACGGCGTGCTGGAGGAGCCCACCGCGCCGGACGGCTCGGTGCGCAGCCGTGTCTACGAGTACGGCGGCGGCGCCTGCTGCGTGACGCTCGACGGGCTGGCCTGGGTCGACGAAACCGACCAGCAGGTACGCCGCTGGCGAGCGGGCCGCGCAGCCCAAGTGCTGGGCGGCGGGGCGCAGTGTCGCTACGGCGACCTGGCCTACGTCGATGCCTGGGATGCCCTGCTGGCGGTGGAAGAGAGCCATGGGCCGACCGGGGTCGTGCATCGCATCGTGCGCCTGGACGCCGATGGCGCGCGCCGGGTGCTGGTCGAGGGCGCCGATTTCTACGCCGCGCCGCGTGCCGCCGGCCAGGGGCGGCGGCTGGCCTGGATCGAATGGGACCGTCCGCACCAGCCCTGGACCGAGACCCGCCTGGGCCTGGCGGAGAATGGGCGTACGCGCTGCCTGGCCGGAGCCGGAGGCGGCGAGTCGATCCAGCAACCACGCTTCGATCCCGCCGGCCGCCTTCACTGGCTGAGCGACCGCGACGGCTGGTGGCGTCCCTGCGCCGAGGTCGCGTTGGCCGGCCGCTTCGCCGATGCCGACCACGCTGGCGCGCCCTGGCAACTGGGCGCTTGCAGCTACCTGCCGCTGGGAGAGGGAAGGCTGCTGCTCAGTCGCGTCGAGGTCGGCGGCGGGCAACTGTTCCTGCGCGAAGCGGACGGCAGCGAGCGGCGCCTGGCCGCGGACTGGAACCGGTTCGCCGGACTGGCCGCGGATGCCCGGGCGTTCTACTGCATCGCGGCGGCGGCCGGACGCCTGCCGGCGCTGCTGGCGATCCACCGCGACGACCTGCGCGTCGAGGTGCTGCGTGGCGGCGAGCGACCGCTGGCGGAGGATGACCTGTCGCATCCGCAGGCCTTCGTCTATGGGCTGGGCAACGGCGAAAACGGCCACGGTTTCTTCTATCCGCCGCGCAATGCCCGCCGCCGCGTCGATCCCCGACGACCAGCGCCGCTGCTGGTGTGGCTGCATGGCGGACCGACCTCGATGCATTCGCCGGCGTTCGATGCCGGCCTGCAATTCTGGACCCAGCGCGGTTTCGCCGTGGCGGCGCTGAACTACCGGGGCAGCAGCGGCTACGGCCGCGCCTATCGGCAGCGCTTGCGCGGCCAGTGGGGGCGCCTGGAGTTGCGCGATATCGAGGCCGCGCTGGCGCGGCTGGACGCGGAGGGACGGATCGACCGCGCCCGGGTCTTCGTCCGTGGCGCCAGCGCCGGAGGCTACAGCGCGCTGCGCGCCCTGGCTTGCCTCGATGGCCTGCGCGGCGGCGCCAGTCTCTATGGGGTCAGCGATCCGTTGGCACTGGCGCGTTGCACCCACAAGTTCGAGGGCGACTACCTCGACTGGCTGATCGGCGACCCGCAGCGCCAGCGCCGTCGCTACCTGGCGCGCAGTCCGGTGCTGCAGGTCGGGCGCATCCGCGCGCCGGTGGTGTTCTTCCAGGGCGGGCTCGACGCGGTGGTGGTGCCGGAGCAGACCGAGGCGATGGTCGCCGGCCTGCGGCGTAGCGGCGTGCGCGTGGAGTGCCACCGCTATCCGCAGGAACGCCACGGTTTCCGCCAGCCGGCCAATCGCGCCCATGCGCTGCTGGCGGAATGGCGCTTCTACCTGGGCTTGCTGGAGGATTGAAAGGACCCGCCAAGGTCGCATTGCAATAACCGACGAATGCAGTAGGCTGCCGGCAATGTCCGATAACAATAAGAATGGTCTGTCAGATGAGCCACGACCTCAGCCAACTGCGTAAATTCGTCTCGCCCGAGATCATCTTCGGCGCCGGCTGCCGGCACAGCGTCGCCAACTACGTGAAGACCTTCGGTGCGCGCAAGGTCCTGCTGGTCTCCGACCCCGGCGTGCTCGCCGCCGGCTGGGTCGCCGACATCCAGGCAAGCCTGGAGGGGCAGGGCATCGACTACTGCCTGTATACCGACGTTTCGCCCAACCCCCGGGTCGACGAGGTGATGCTCGGCGCCGAGTTCTATCGCAGCGAGGGCTGCAACGTGATCGTCGCGGTGGGCGGCGGCAGCCCGATGGATTGCGCCAAGGGCATCGGCATCGTCGCCGCCCATGGCCGCAGCATCCTCGAGTTCGAAGGCGTCGACCGGCTGCGGGTGCCGAGTCCGCCGCTGATCCTGATCCCGACCACCGCCGGGACTTCGGCGGACGTCTCGCAGTTCGTGATCATTTCCAACCAGGACGAGCGCATGAAGTTCTCCGTGGTGAGCAAGGCGGTTGTGCCTGACGTCTCGCTGATCGACCCGGAAACCACGTTGACCATGGATCCCTTCCTTTCGGCCTGTACCGGCATCGATGCACTGGTACACGCCATCGAGGCGTTCGTCTCCACCGGCCACGGGCCGCTGACCGATCCCCACGCGCTGGAAGCGATGCGCCTGATCGATGGCAATCTGGTACAGATGATCGCCAACCCCGGCGACATCGCCCTGCGCGAGAAGATCATGCTCGGGAGCATGCAGGCCGGGCTGGCCTTCTCCAACGCCATCCTCGGCGCGGTGCATGCCATGTCGCACAGCCTCGGCGGCTATCTCGACCTGCCCCACGGCCTGTGCAACGCGGCGCTGGTCGAACACGTGGTGGCGTTCAACTACAGCGCCGCGCCGGAACGCTTCAAGGTGATCGCCGAGACCTTCGGCATCGATTGCCGCGGTCTGACCCAGGGGCAGGTCCGCCAGCGCCTGGTGGACCACCTGATCGCCTTCAAGCACGCCGTGGGTTTCCACGAGAGCCTCGCCCTGCACGGGGTCGGCAGCTCCGACATTCCCTTCCTCTCGCGCCACGCGATGCAGGACCCGTGCATCCTTACCAACCCGCGCGAGTCGAGCCAGCGCGATGTCGAGGTGGTCTATGGCGAGGCCCTCTGAGCAGCAGCAGGAGGCCCTGGCCGGGTTACTCGGCCTGGGCAGCCACTCCGCGCGCAAGAGCCACTACCCGGAGCTGCTGGCGCGCCTGGAGGAGCTGGAGGCCGAGCGCAACCGCTACAAATGGCTGTTCGAGCACGCGGTGCACGGCATCTTCCAGGCCAGCCTCGGCCAGGGGCTGCGCGCCGCCAATCCGGCGCTGGCGCAGATGCTCGGCTACGACGATCCGCAACAGGTGCTCTGGTCGCTGGAGGACATGGCCGGGCAACTGTTCGTCGGCGGCGAGGCCGAGATGCGACGGATCCGCGCGCTGCTGCGCGAGCGCGGCGGCCTGTTCGGCTACGAGACGCGCCTCTGGCGCAGGGACGGCAGTCACATCGAGGTATTGATGAACCTGCTGCTCAGGCACGACGAGGAAGAATTGGTCGAAGGTTTCGTCGCCGACATCACCGAACGGGTCCAGGCCCAGCAGCGCCTGCAGACCATGAACGAGGAACTGGAGCGGCGGGTAGCCGAGCGCACCCACGAGCTGGAAGAACTCAACCGCCAGTTGCGCCAGGCGCGCGACGCCGCCGAAGCCGCCAACCACAGCAAGGACAAGTACCTCGCCGCCGCCAGCCACGACCTGCTGCAACCGCTCAACGCGGCGCGGCTGCTGGTCGATACCCTGCGTGAGCGGGGCCTGCCGGCCGCCGAACTGCAACTGGTGGAGCGCACCCACCTGGCCCTGGAAGGCGCCGAGACCTTGCTCACCGACCTGCTGGAAATCGCCCGGCTCGACCAGAGTGCGATCCGTCCGGACCTGGACGACTATTCCCTCGACGAACTGCTCGCTCCGCTGGCCTCGGAGTTCGAGGAAGTCGCGCGTGCCGCCGGCCTGGCCCTGCGTGCGCGGATCCCGCGACTGGCAGTGCGCACCGACGCGCGCCTGCTGTCGCGGATCCTGCGCAACTTGCTCAGCAACGCCTGCCGCTACACCGAGCGCGGCAGCGTGCTGCTGGGGGCGCGCCGGCGTGGCGGCAAGGTACGCCTGGAGGTGTGGGACACTGGCCGGGGCATCCCCGCCGACCAGTTGCAGGCGATCTTCCTCGAGTTCAACCAACTGGACGCCGGGCGCGCTTCCGAGCGCCGTGGCGTCGGACTCGGGCTGGCCATCGTCGACCGTATCGCCGGCATCCTCGGCTACCGCATCGAGGTGCATTCGACTCCAGGCCGAGGCTCGCTGTTCGCCATCGAGGTGCCGCTGGTCCGCAAGCCGGCGCGGCCAGCACCCGGCGAGGCGATTGCGCGGGTTTCGGCCGGCGATCCGCTGCCGGGACAGCGGCTGCTGGTGGTGGACAACGAGACCGAGATTCTCTTCAGCATGTCCGCGCTGCTCGGCCAGTGGGGCTGCGAGGTGCTTACCGCCACCGACCTGGAAGGCGCGCGCAAGGCGCTCGATGGCCGCGCGCCGGATGCGATCCTGGTCGACTACCACCTGGACCACGGCGCTACCGGTTGCCAGTTGCTGGGCGCCTTGCGCGAGGACTACGGCGCGGAGATCGCCGCGGTGATGATCACCGCCGACCGCAGCGACGATTGCCGCCGCGCGCTGGCCCGCCTGGGCGTGCCGCTGCTCAACAAGCCGCTGAAGCCCGGCAAGTTGCGCGCGGCCCTGAGCGCCTTGCTCGGCGAGCTCTAGAACGCGTACCGCCGCCTGGGACGGTGCACGCCCTAGACGGGCCGGCGGCTGCGCCGGTGCAGTGCGACGGCCAGGGCCAGCCCGCCGAGCGAGGCCAGGCAGGCGAAGAGGAACATCGAGCGGAAGCCGAACAGGTTGGCGACGAAGCCCACCAGCGGCCCGGTGATGCCCAGCGACAGGTCGACGAACAGCGAGTAGGCGCCCAGCGCCGCGCCACGGTTGGAAGCCGGTACCAGGTTCACCGCTTCCACGCCGAACGCCGGGAACACCAGGGAGAAGCCGAAGCCGGTGAGCGCCGCGCCGGCCAGGCCGACCCAGGGATTCGGCGCGCTCCACAGCAACAGCAGGCCGAGGCTTTCGACGCCGAGGCAGATGATCGCCACGCGGAAGCCGCCGAGCCGGTTGATGCTATTGGCGAACAACAGCCGGGCGCCGATGAAGCAACCGCCGAAGGCACTCAGGCAGAGCACTGCGTTGGCCCAGCCACGGCTGGCGTAGTAGAGGGTGATGAAGGTGGCGATGGTGCCGAAGCCGATCGCCCCCAGCGCCAGGCCCATACCGTGCGGGGTGACCCGGCCGAGCACATGGTGGAACGGCAGTCGCTCGCCGTGCACCAGCGGCGCCGGCAACTTCGGCCAGGCCAGGGCGAAGCCGAGTGCCCCGAGCAGGACGATGGACGCGCTCATGCTCCACAGCCCCAGCCAGTGCACCAGCAGCACCCCTAGCGGCGCCCCGAGGGCGATGGCACCGTAGCTGGCGATGCCGTTCCAGGAAATCACCTTGGCGGTGTGCGGCGCGCCGACCCGGCCGATGCCCCAGCCGATCGCCGCCGAGCCGACCAGGCTTTCCGCCGCGCCGAGTACCAGGCGGCCGACCAGCAGGCTGGCCAGGCTCAGCGCCGGCCAGCCCTGGATCGCCACCGAGAGCAGCATGAACAGCCCGCTCGCGGCGCTGCCGGCCATGCCGTAGAGCACCGCGCGCTTCGGCCCGAGGCCGTCGATGACGCGCCCGGCGTAGGGTCGGGCGAGCAGGGTGGCGAGGTACTGCAGGCTGATCACCAGGCCGGCCAGCACCGAGCCGTAGCCGAGGTCGTCGTGCACGTAGCCGGGCAGCACCGCCAGCGGGATGCCGATGGTCAGGTAGCCGATGAAGGTGAACATCACCACCGAGACGATCTGCAGGGTGACGTTCTGCCGGGCGCTGTCCTGCGCCGGCGGGGTGGGACGGATATCGACGGACATGTGGGAAACGCGGTCGCAGTGGGTTGTCGCGGTCCGCCATGATGACCGTTGCGGATGACGAATGAAAGCAGGCTAACGGATTCGCCGGGCTATCGGCGACGCGCGGTGCCCGGCGCTAGCGCGTTCAGAGACGCTGGAAGAGACCCGGGTAGTCGATCACCAGGCCCTGTTCGTCCACCAGCAGTACCGCCTTGAACGCGCTGCCTTCGAGGTTCTCGTAGAGGTAGTGGCTGGCGTCCAGGCGGGTGTATGCCTGGCGCATGCTACGCGGCTCCAGGGCCGGGGCCTCGATGTAGAGCGCGCGGATTTCCGCGCGCTGGCCATCGGCCAGGCCCAGGCGGCGGATCGGGAAGGTGTTGGTGAAGGGGCTTGGCCAAATATCGATGTCCAGGCAACCGTCGAATGCCGGTAGCGCTTCGCCGTCGCCGTCCTGCCAGTGGCCGCGGCCATCGGCGAGCAGGTGCAGCTTGCGCACCCCGGTTTCGCTTTCGACGTGGAACACCGCCTCACGCAGATGCCAGTCGGCGTCCCAGCGCAACCGGTAGTCCAATTGGTAGGGCAGGCCGCTGCGTTCGTCCGGCGCGCGCAACTGGCTTTCCGCCTGGTCGTCCTCCAGGCGCAGGGCCTCCCAGCTGGACGACGGCGAGCGCCACAGGCCGGCCCAGGTGTACAGACGGTCGCGACTCATGTGTCGAGTACCAGGCCGAGGCGCTGGCGCTTGGGCAGGCGCGCCACCACCAGTTGATGGGAACGGACCAGGGCCTCGCGCAACTCCGCCGCCTTCATCGGGTAGGGGCGGGCCATGACGATCCAGTGCGCGCGCGCCAGGTAGGGCGCCGGACGGATGCCGGGGCGGTCGACATAGCCGAGGAACAGCTCGCTGCCGACCTTGAAGGCCAGGCCGCCGTCCTTGTCGACGAAGTCGAGGATGGCGAACATCTTGTTGCCGGCCACCGAGAACACCCGGTTCGAACCCCACTTGAGGTCTTCCCGGGCGCCGGGCAGTTGCAGGCAGAAGGCGGCGATCTGGTCGGCGGTCATGGACGCTCCGGTGGCGGTTCAGTCGCGGAAATACACTTCCAGGAGATGGTAGCCGAACTGGCTCTTCAGCGGACCCTGGAGCACGCCCACGGGTTTCCTGAAGATGGCATTGTCGATGGACCTGACCATCTGCCCCGGGCGCACCTCGCCGAGGTCGCCGCCGCGCTTGCCGGACGGGCAGGTCGAATGCTTCTTCGCCAGTGTGGCGAAGTCCTCGCCCTTGGCCAGGCGCTGCTTCAGTTGGGCGGCCTCGGCTTCGGTCTTGACCAGGATGTGGCGGGCCATGGCGACGGGCATGGGATTACCTTTTGCGGTAGCACGGAACGCGCATTCTAGCCCAGGCTCGCCGCGGCTTCAGTCGCGCAGTTCGGCGAGGTCGCGATAAAGCTCCAGCGCCTGCGGGTTGGCCAGGGCGTCGGTGTTTTTCACCGGGCGGCCGTGGATCACGTTGCGCACCGCAAGCTCGACGATCTTGCCGCTCAGGGTGCGCGGGATATCGGCGACCTGGATGATCTTCGCCGGTACGTGGCGCGGCGTGGCGTTGGCGCGGATGGTCTGGCGGATGCGTTCACGCAGCGGCTCGTCGAGTCGCACGCCGTCGCGCAGGCGGACGAACAGCAGCACACGCACATCGCCCTGCCAGTCCTGGCCGATGGCGATGGACTCGAGGACTTCCTCGACCTTTTCCACCTGGCGGTAGATTTCCGCGGTGCCGATGCGCACGCCGCCGGGATTGAGCACCGCGTCGGAGCGGCCGTGGATGACCAGCCCGCCGTGGGCGGTTTCCTCGGCGTAGTCGCCATGGGCCCAGACGCCGGGAAAACTGGCGAAGTAGGCGTCGTAGAACCTGGAGCCATCCGGGTCGTTCCAGAAGCCCAGCGGGATCGACGGGAAATGCCGGGTGCAGACCAGCTCGCCCTTGCCGCTGGCGAGGCGGCGGCCGTCGTCGTCCCAGATTTCCACGGCCATGCCCAGCGCCTTGCATTGCAGTTCGCCGCGCCACACCGGCAGCACCGGGTTGCCGATGGCGAAGCAGGAAACGATGTCGGTGCCGCCGGAGATCGACGACAGGCAGAGGTCGCTCTTCAGCTCGCGATAGACGTAATCAAAGCTTTCGTGGGCCAGCGGCGAACCGGTGGAGAGCAGTGTCCTCAGACTGTCCAGGCGGTGGCTGTGGCGCGGGCGTACGCCGGCCTTCTCGAGCGCCGCCAGGTACTTGGCGCTGGCGCCGAACACGGCGATGTCCTCGGCGTCGACGAGGTCCAGCAGGCGCTCGGGGCCGGGGTGGAACGGCGAGCCGTCGTAGAGCACCAGGCTGGCGCCCACCGCCAGGCCGGAGGCCAGCCAGTTCCACATCATCCAGCCGCAGGTGGTGTAGTAGAACAGCCGGTCGCCGTCGCCCAGGTCGGTGTGCAGGCCGTGCTCCTTGAGATGTTGCAGGAGCACGCCGCCGGTGGCATGGACGATGCACTTGGGTACCCCGGTGGTGCCCGACGAATAGAGGATGTACAGCGGCTGCTCGAAGGGCACCGGGGTGAAGACCGGCTCGCCCTCGGCCTGGTAGAACCCGTCCCACAGCGCGACACGCGCCTGGCAGCGGTAGTCCTGCGGCTGCGCCTGCGGACGGTCGTAGGGCACCACCAGCAGTTGCTCCAGGCCGGGCAGGCCGGCGAGCACCTCGTTGAGCTTGGCGGTCAGGTCCAGCGACTTGCCGGCGTAGCGGTAGCCGGCGCAGGCGATCAGCACCCGCGGTTCGATCTGGCCGAAGCGGTCGATCACGCCCTGGGTGCCGAAGTCCGGCGAGCAGCTCGACCAGGTGGCGCCGAGGCTGGCGGTGGCGAGCATGCCGACCACGGTCTGCCAGGTGTTCGGCATCAGCGCGGCGACCCGGTCGCCGGGGCCTATGCCCAGGGCGGCGAGGCGCTTCTGCAGGCCCGCCACGTGACGGGCCAGTTCGGCGTGGCTGAGCACCTCGCGGCGACCGTCTTCGCTCACCGCGATCAGCGCCGGGGCATCATCGCGGCGGCGCAGCAGGTGTTCGGCGAAATTCAGCGTGGCGCCGGGGAACCAGCGCGCCGAGGGCATCTGCGTGCCTTCCTCGAGGACCGCACGCGGCGGTTGCTGGAAGCGCACCTCGAAGAAGTCGACGATGGCCTGCCAGAACGCCTCGCGCCGCTCCACGCTCCAGGCATGCAGCGCCGGGTAGTCGGCCAGACCGAGGGCATGGCGCTGGTTGACGAAGCGCCGGAAGGCCTCCATGCGACTGGCGGCGATGCGTTCGGCGGAAGGGCTCCAGAGCGGTGCGGGCATGGCGTGTCCGTCCTTGTTGTTGTTCCGGGACATGCAGGAAGCATAACCGGACCCGCCGCTGCCTGCCTCACTCCGTGGACTGGTCCTGCGGCAGCGCCAGCGAGCGCCAGTCGGTGCCATGCAGCAGCACGTCGCTGAGGGCCTGGGCGGCGGTGGACAGCTTGTGCTCGCTCAGCCGCAGCAGGCCGACCCGTCGCTGCACCTGCGGCGCGTAGAGCGGCAGGCAGCGCGCGCCGAGTTCCTGCATCTGCTGGATGCACAGGGTCGGCACGGCGCTGACACCCAGTCCCTGGGCGACCATCCGCCCGACCGTGACCAGTTGGTGGCTCTCGAACGCCACCGGCAAGCGGCCGTGCTCGGCGGCCACGCTTTCTTCCAGGAGCAGGCGCACCGCCGAGGGGCGTTGCAGGGTAATGAAGGGCTCGCCGAGCAGTTCGCGCCAACTGATCCGCTCCTGCCCGGACAGCGGCGAGCCGGTCGGCACCACGGCGACGAAGCGGTCGCTGTAGAACGGGGTGAACTCGAGGTTTTCCAGGGACTCCGGCTCGAAGGCGATGCCCAGCTCGACGCGTCGGTTGCGGACCATCTCCAGCACCTGCTCGTTGATCACGTCGTGCACCGCCACGTTGACCCGCGGGTGGCGTTCGCGAAAGGTCTTCAAGACCAGCGGCAGCAGGTTGCCGGCGAAGGAGGGCATGGCGGCGATGGAGACCTTGCCCAGTTGCAGGGTGAAGTGCTGGCGCAGCAATTCCTCGGTATTGTCCCAGTCGGCCAGCAGGCGCAGCGCCAGCGGCAGCAGGGTCTCGCCCTCGGGGGTGAGGCTGACGCTGCGGGTGGTACGTTCCAGCAGCGGACCGCCGAGGCTTTCCTCCAGGCTCTTGATCGCCAGGCTCAGGGCCGGCTGGGAGAGGTGCAGGCGTTCGCCGGCCTGGGCGAAGCTGAGGCTCTGCGCCACGGCGAGGAAGGCGCGCAACTGCTTGACGGTCATTTATTTGTTTTTCTCATCAATGGATTGGAAAAACAAACTTAACAAATCAGTCCGCAGCGGAGAAGCTCTGTGCGACCCGGCAGTCAGACTGCCGCACGCACAATCACAAGAGCCGGAAGAGGCACAGCAGCATGAGCGGACTCGACAAGCGAGTAGGCAGTTACGAAGAGGCCCTCGAAGGCCTGACCGACGGCATGACCGTCCTCGCCGGGGGCTTCGGCCTCTGCGGGATTCCCGAGAACCTGATCGCGGAAATCCGCCGGCGCGGGGTCAGGGACCTCACGGTGGTCTCGAACAACTGCGGCGTCGACGGTTTCGGCCTCGGCGTGCTGCTGGAAGACCGGCAGATCCGCAAGATGATCGCCTCCTACGTCGGCGAGAACGCCCTGTTCGAGCAACAACTGCTCAGTGGCGAGCTGGAAGTCGAACTGACCCCGCAAGGCTCGCTGGCCGAGAAGATCCGCGCCGGCGGCGCCGGCATCCCGGCCTTCTTCACCGCCACCGGCTACGGCACCCCGGTCGCCGAGGGCAAGGAGGCGCGCGAGTTCAATGGCCGCCACTACATCCTCGAGCCGGCCATCACCGGCGACTTCGCCATCGTCAAGGGCTGGAAGGCCGACCATTTCGGCAACGTCGTCTATCGCCACACCGCGCAGAACTTCAATCCGCTGGTCGCCACCGCCGGGCGCATCACGGTGGTCGAGGTGGAGGAGATCGTCGAGCCCGGCGAACTGGACCCGACGCAGATCCACACCCCCGGCATCTACGTCGACCGGATCATCCAGGGTCGCTTCGAGAAACGCATCGAGAAACGCACGCTGCGCGCCTGACGGCGGCCGCTACAACGACAAGAGGTTTCCCCAGATGGCACTTACCCGCGAACAGATGGCGCAGCGCGTGGCGCGCGAATTGAAGGACGGCTACTACGTCAACCTCGGCATCGGCATCCCGACCCTGGTGGCCAACTACGTGCCGGAGGGCATCGACGTCATGCTCCAGTCGGAGAACGGCCTGCTCGGCATGGGCGCGTTTCCCAGCGAGGCGGAAGTCGACGCCGACATGATCAACGCCGGCAAGCAGACCGTGACCGCCCGCGTCGGCGCGTCGATCTTCGACTCGGCGCAGTCCTTCGCCATGATCCGTGGCGGCCACGTCGACCTCACCGTGCTCGGTGCCTTCGAGGTGGACGTGCGCGGCAACATCGCCTCCTGGATGATCCCCGGCAAGCTGGTCAAGGGTATGGGCGGCGCCATGGACCTGGTGGCCGGCGCCGAGAACATCATCGTCACCATGACCCACGCCTCCAAGGACGGCGAGTCCAAGCTGCTGCCGTACTGCACCCTGCCGCTGACCGGTTGCGGCTGCATTCGCAAGGTGCTCACCGACCTGGCCTACCTGGAGATCGAGGACGGCGCCTTCATCCTCCGCGAGCGCGCCCCCGGGGTCAGCGTCGAGGAGATCGTGGCGAAGACCGCCGGCAAGCTGATCGTCCCCGAGCACGTGCCGGAAATGAGTTTCTGAATCGCGGTCCGCGCGGCCGGCGCCTCCACGCAAGGCGCCGGCCGCGCGGACCGTCCTTTCCAGAGGGCGTAGGATAGGAGGCTGTCGCACCGTCTACGTCCACCCGCAGCGATTCGGCCCGGCCACGGGCGAATCCAGGAGAACCATCCATGCAAGACGTCGTCATCGTCGCCGCTACCCGTACCGCCGTCGGCAGCTTCCAGGGCTCGCTGGCCGGCATTCCCGCCCCCGAGCTGGGCGCCGCGGTGATCCGCCGCCTGCTCGAACAGACCGGTCTCGATGCCGGCCAGGTCGACGAAGTGATCCTCGGCCAGGTGCTCACCGCCGGGTCCGGGCAGAACCCGGCGCGCCAGGCGGCGATCAAGGCCGGCCTGCCGGTCGGCGTGCCGGCCATGACCCTGAACAAGGTCTGCGGCTCCGGCCTCAAGGCCCTGCACCTGGGCGCCCAGGCGATTCGCTGCGGCGACGCCGAGGTGATCGTCGCCGGCGGCCAGGAGAACATGAGCCTGGCGCCCTACGTCATGCCCGGCGCCCGCACCGGCCTGCGCATGGGCCATGCGAAGCTGGTCGACAGCATGATCGAGGACGGCCTGTGGGACGCCTTCAACGACTACCACATGGGCATCACCGCCGAGAACCTGGCGGAGAAGTACGGCCTGACCCGCGAGGAGCAGGACGCCTTCGCCGCCGCTTCGCAGCAGAAGGCCATCGCCGCCATCGAGGGCGGGCGCTTCCGCGACGAGATCACGCCGATCCAGGTCCCGCAGCGCAAGGGCGAGCCGCTGAGCTTCGACACCGACGAGCAGCCGCGCGCCGGCACCACCGTCGAGGCCCTGGCCAAGCTCAAGCCGGCCTTCAGGAAGGACGGCAGCGTCACCGCCGGCAACGCCTCCAGCCTCAACGACGGCGCCGCCGCGGTATTGCTGATGAGCGCGGCCAAGGCCAAGGCCCTGGGCCTGCCGGTGCTGGCGCGGATCGCCAGCTACGCCAGCGCCGGGGTCGACCCGGCGATCATGGGCATCGGCCCGGTCTCCGCCAGCCGTCGCGCGCTCGACAAGGCCGGCTGGAGCCTGGAGCAACTGGACCTGATCGAGGCCAACGAGGCCTTCGCCGCGCAGTCCCTGGCGGTGGGCCGGGAACTGGGCTGGGATGCCGCCAGGGTCAACGTCAACGGCGGCGCCATCGCCCTTGGCCACCCGATCGGCGCGTCCGGCTGCCGGGTGCTGGTGACCCTGCTGTACGAGATGATCCGTCGCGACGCGAAGAAGGGTCTCGCCACCCTGTGCATCGGCGGCGGGCAGGGCGTCGCCCTGACCCTGGCCCGCGACTGATCCATCGACCTGCCGCTCGCGGCGTGATCGCGCCATGTCCTTTCGCGGGGGCATGGCGCGCTCGTGTCCAGGGAACGAGCGGCGGACGGCCTTGACCGTCCGACCGGCCCCGTACCGTTCCGCCCCTCGGGACGGCCGGGTGCCCAGGGAGCCGTAGCACACACAGGCGGCCCCGTAGTCGCCGAATAACAATAAAACCGAGAGAATCCGCGATGACCGCTATCCTTCCCATCCAAGAAAGCCGCTCCGCGCGCTTCGCCATGCGTTGCTCGAACTGGGCCGAGCGCTGGTTTCCCGACTCCTGGGTGTTCGCCGCCCTGGCCATCCTCATCGTCAGCCTGGCCGCGCTGGCCATGGGCGCCGGACCGACCGCCACGGCGAAAGCCTTCGGTGACGGTTTCTGGAGCCTGATCCCATTCACCATGCAGATGGCCTTCGTGGTCATCGGCGGCTATGTGGTGGCCAGTTCAGGCCCCGCCTCGCGTCTCATCGACCTGCTCGCGCGGGTGCCGAAGAATGGCCGCTCGGCGGTCTGCTGGGTGGCGCTGGTGTCGATGCTCGCCTCGCTGCTCAACTGGGGCCTCAGCCTGGTCTTCGGCGGCCTGCTGGTACGCGCCCTGGCGCGCCGCAGCGACCTGCGCATGGACTACCGCGCCGCCGGCGCCGCGGCCTACCTCGGGCTGGGCGCGGTGTGGGCGCTGGGCCTGTCGTCGTCGGCCGCGCAGTTGCAGGCCAACCCGGCCAGCCTGCCACCGTCGATCCTGGCGATCACCGGGGTGATCCCGTTCACCGAGACCATCTTCCTCTGGCAGTCCGGGGTCATGCTGCTGGCGCTGATCCTGGTCTCGCTGGTGATCGCCTACATGACCGCGCCGAGCGCCGCCAGCGCCCGCGACGCCAAGGATTGCGGGGTCGACGTGAGCTTCACGGCTCCGGCCAGGCTGGCGCCGACCCGGCCCGGCGAGTGGCTGGAGCACAGCCCGTTGCTGATCATCCTGCTGGTACTGCTGGCCGGCGGCTGGCTGGTCCACGAGTTCTCGACCAAGCCGGCGATCCTGGCGATCTCCGGGTTGAACACCTATAACCTGCTGTTCCTGATGCTCGGCGCGTTGCTGCACTGGCGCCCGCGCAGCTTCCTCGACGCGGTGGCGCGCGCGGTGCCGACCACCACCGGGGTACTGATCCAGTTCCCACTGTACGGCTCGATCGCGGCGATCATGACCACGGTCAACGGCAGCGACGGCGAGACCCTGGCCCACCATATCTCGACCTTCTTCGTACAGATCGCCTCCCACGACACCTACGCGCTGCTGATGGGCGTGTACTCGGCGGTGCTGGGCTTCTTCATTCCCTCCGGCGGCGGCAAGTGGATCATCGAGGCGCCGTACGTGATGCAGGTGGCCAACGAGCTGCAATACCACCTCGGCTGGGCGGTGCAGATCTACAACGCCGCCGAGGCGCTGCCGAACCTGATCAATCCGTTCTACATGCTGCCGTTGCTCGGCGTGCTGGGGCTGAAGGCGCGCGACCTGATCGGCTTCTCGTTCGTCCAGTTGCTGGTGCACATCCCGCTGGTGCTGGTGCTGCTCTGGGCCCTGGGCAGCACCCTGGCGTACATCCCGCCGGTGATGCCGTAGCGCATCGCACCCCCCGATAACTTCCTCTCCCTTCAGGGAGGAGGTTGGGGACCGGGCAGCCGTGCCGGGAGACGAGGTATCGGCGGATAACGCCTGTGGCGTTATCCGCCCTACGCAATGGGGCGGGCGAACTCCGGATGGTTCCCTCTCCCTTCAGGGAGAGGGTCTGGGGAGAGGCTGGCCGCCCCGGCTACTGCGCCACCCAGCCGCCATCCATGTTCCAGGCCGCGCCGCGCACCTGGTCGGCGGCTTCGCTGCAAAGGAACAGCGTCAGTCCGCCGAGTTGCTCGGGGGTGACGAAGGCCAGCGAGGGTTGCTTTTCCGCCAGCAGGTCGTGTTCCGCCTGTTCGGGCGAGACGCCCTCGGCGGTGCGCGCGTCGATCTGCTTCTGCACCAGCGGGGTCAGCACCCAGCCGGGGCAGATGGCGTTGCAGGTCACCGGCGTGCGCGCCGTTTCCAGCGCCACGCTCTTGGTCAGGCCGAGCACGCCGTGCTTGGCGGCGACGTAGGCGCTCTTTCCGGCTGAGGCGACCAGGCCGTGGGTCGAGGCGATGTTGACGATCCGCCCCCAGCCGCGCGCGAGCATGCCCGGCAGGGCCAGGCGGGTGGTATGGAACACCGAGGACAGGTTGATCGCGATGATCGCGTCCCAGCGTTCCATGGGGAATTCCTGCACCGGCGCCACGTACTGGATGCCGGCGTTGTTGACGAGGATGTCGACGCCGCCGAAGGTCCGCTCGGCGAAGGCCATCAGTTCGCCGATCTGCTCCGGGCTGGAGAGGTCGGCCGGGTGGTGCTCTGCGCGCACGCCGTGGGCGCGGACCTGCGCCAGCGCCGCGTCGACCTCGCCGAAGCCGTTGAGGAGCAGGTCGGCGCCGGCCTCGGCCAGGCTCAGGGCGATGCCCAGGCCGATGCCGCTGGTGGAACCGGTGACCAGGGCGGTCTTGCCTTTCAGGGTCATGCTGTTTCTCCCGCTGGATGAAAAAAGGGCGGATCAGACCAGGCCGGTGGCGTAGAACAGTCCGATGACGAAGAACACCGCCAGGGTCTTGATCAGGGTAATGCCGAAAATGTCCTTGTACGCCTCCCGATGGGTCAGGCCGGTGACCGCCAGGAGGGTGATCACCGCGCCGTTGTGCGGCAGGGTATCCATCCCGCCGCTGGCCATGGCGGCGACCCGGTGGAGGACTTCCAGGGGGATCTGCGCGGCGTTGGCGGCGGCGATGAAGGTATCGGACATCGCCGCCAGGGCGATGCTCATGCCGCCCGACGCGGAACCGGTGATGCCGGCCAGCAGGGTGACGGTGATCGCTTCGTTGACCAGCGGATTGGGAATGCTCTTGAGCGCGTCGGCCAGCACCAGGAAGCCCGGCAGCGAGGCGATCACCGCACCGAAGCCGTATTCCGAGGCGGTGTTCATCGCCGCCAGCAGCGAGCCGGCCACCGCGCTGCGGGTGCCTTCGGCGAGGCGGCTGCGGATCGCCGCGAAGCCGCTCGCCAGCACCAGCAGGATGCCCAGCAGCAGGGCCGCCTGCACTGCCCAGATCGCGGTGAGCTTGCCGACCTCGGTCTGCAACGGCGTGGCCATGCCGGCCAGTTGCAGGGTATGGACCTGTCCGTACCATTGCGGGATCCAGTGGGTGAACAGCAGGTTGGCGACCCCGACCAGCACCAGCGGCGAGAGCGCCAGCCAGGGATTCGGCAGGCGCAGGTCATCGGCGGTCTCCGGCTCGTTGCGCAGGTCGCTGCCGTAGCCTTCGCCGTTGCGCCGCGCCTTGTTCGCCTGGCGTCGCAGGTAGAGCATGCCCACGGCGAAGACGAACAGCGCGCCGAGGGTGCCGAGCCAGGGCGCGGCCCAGGCGTGGGTGCCGAAGAAGGTCGAGGGGATGATGTTCTGGATCTGCGGGGTGCCGGGCAGCGCGTCCATGGTGAAGGAAAACGCGCCGAGGGCGATGGTCGCCGGAATCAACCGCTTGGGGATGTCGCTCTGGCGGAACATCTCCGCGGCGAACGGGTAGACCGCGAACACCACCACGAACAGCGAGACGCCGCCGTAGGTGAGCAGCGCGCAGACCAGTACGATCACCAGCATCGCCTGGCGGGTGCCGAGCAGGCGGATCGCCGCCGCGACGATGGAGCGGGAGAAGCCGGCCAGCTCGATCAGCTTGCCGAACACCGCGCCAAGCAGGAATACCGGGAAGTAAAGCTTGATGAAACCGACCATCTTCTCCATGAACACCCCGGTGAAGGTCGGCGCGACCGCGCTGGGATCGGTGAGCAGGACGGCGCCGAGGGCGGCGAGGGGGGCGAACAGGATGACGCTGTAGCCCCGGTAGGCGGCCAGCATCAGCAGGCCCAGGGCGGCAAGGGCGATGATCACGCTCATCGGGCATATCTCCACGGCGCTGCGGGGCGCGCTCCGCATGGGGAAGGGCGCTCCGGGCCTGTTTCTTGTTGTCGAACGGTGCGGGCACCGGCGTGACGGCCTGGAACGGGGCAGGGCCGTCGGAAAGGCGCGTTGCGATAACCGTGCCAGGCCACAGAATCGCGGTTTTCGCGGGCTGCGGCGAGACGAAGGGGAGCGTGGGGAACAGCGTTGTCTCAAAATGGAGACGTAATCGAGCGAAAGTGCCGTGGCTATGCAGGTCTCAGTTCGTCTCTATTTCGAGACGGGTCCCGTTATCGAGACGAATGCCCAGCGCCACGATCTTCTTGTACAGGGTCGAGCGACCCAGGCCCAGGCGTTTCGCCGCTTCCACCACATTGCCGGCACTCTGCGCCAGGGCCCGTCCGATCAGGTCGCGCTCGAAGGCTTCGCGGGCCTGTTGGAAATCCCCGACCGGCCTGTCGTCCGCCGCTCGAGGCAGCTCCGGCAGCGGTTGCAGGGGGCCCAGCGCCGCGCCGAGGGCGGCGGCGTCCAGCAACGGTTGGTCGGCCAGCAGCAGCGCGCGTTCCAGCACGTTGCGCAGTTCGCGAACATTGCCCGGCCAGGCATGCCGGGCGAGCAGCGCCAGGGCGTCGTCGCCGAGTTCGTGGAGACGGCCGTGGTCGAGGCTGTCGAGGATCGACTCGCAGAGCGCCGGGAGGTCGTCCAGGCGCTGGCGCAACGGCGGGATCTCGATCGGCAGGACGTTCAGCCGGTAGTAGAGGTCGGCGCGGAAACGGCCTTCGCGCATCGCCTGCTGCAGGTCGATGGAAGTGGCGGCGACCAGGCGGATGTCGCTGCGGATCACTTCGTTGGAACCCACCGCTTCGAACTCTTTCTCCTGCAGCACGCGCAGCAGCTTGCCTTGCAATGCCAGCGGCATATCGCCGATCTCGTCGAGGAACAACGTGCCGCCCTGGGCCACCTGCAACTTGCCTGGCCGGCCCTTGCGCTCGGCACCGGTGAAGGCCCCCGGGGCGGTACCGAAGAATTCGGCCTCCAGCAGGCTTTCCGGGATCGCCGCGGCGTTCACGCTGACGAAGGCCTTGTGCGCCCGCGGCGAAGCGCTGTGGATGGCGTGGGCGAGCAGTTCCTTGCCGGTGCCGGTCTCGCCGAGCAACAGCACCGGCGCTTCGCTGGCCGCGCCACGACGGGCGCGGCGCTTGACTTCCAGGCTGGCCGGACTGGTACCGACGAAGTGGCTGAAGCTGTACTTGGCCTGGCGCGCCTGCAATTGCGAGCGGGTCGAGGCCAGTTCGCGCTGCATGCTCAGGTAGCGGGTCACCAGCGGCGACAGCGAACGCAGTTCGTCGAGCAGGGCGAAGCCGATGGCGCCGATCACTTCGCCGGCGTCGTCGTGGATCGGCAGGCGCATCACCACCAGCGGGTCCTTCGCGCTATCCATCATGTCCAGCAGGATCGGCTTGCCGCTGCCTACCACCTCGCGCAGTAGGCTACCGGGGATCACGCTTTCGCAGGGCCGGCCGATAGCCTGCGCCGGGTCGGCGAGGCCGAAACGCTGGGCGTAGCGCTGGTTGATCCAGACGATGCGGGCCTCGCGGTCGACGATCACCGTGCCTTCGCTGGAGCCTTCGACGATCTCGAACAGCGAACGGATCGCCTGCTGGCGTACGCGTTGGTAATCCTGGAGGCTGTCGGCGTCGTTCATCGGCGGCTCCTGCGGCGGACGGCGAAACGGCCCGCCACTGTAGCCGGGAAGCCGCTCGCGGTGAAGGCTCAGGATTCCTCGACGGCCAGCGCGGCGGCGCTTTCCCGCTGCGCCTGGGCGGCGGGCGAGCGGACCTGGAGGATCAGTAGCGCGGCGAGCCCGGCGGGAATCGCCGCAAGCATGAAGATGTTCTCCACGGATATGTGCATGCCCAGCAGCAGGCTGCCGAACAGTGGGCCGAGGATCGAACCGAAGCGGCCCACGCCCAGCGCCCAGCCGGTGCCGGTGGCGCGTACCTGGGCCGGGTAGAAGTTGCTGGCGAAGGCGTTCAGGGTCAACTGCCCGCCGATGATGCAGAAGCCGGCGGCGAAGACGAACGCCAGCAGCCAGCGCGGCTGGTCGTGGTTGAGGCCGAGGAGCAGGGTGAACAGCGCGGCGCCGGCGAGAATCGCCGCCAGCAGGCGGACCTTGCTGCGCAGGCGGTCGGCGAGCCAGGCCAGGAGCATCGCGCCGAGGGTGCCGGCGAAGAGGAACATCGAGGTCGCCAGGTTCGCCGCATTGCGTGTCAGGCCGCTTTCCTGGAGCAGCGAGGGCAGCCAGCTGACCATGAAGTAGAGCAGGATCAGGCTGACGAAGAAGGTCGCCCAGAGCAGCAGGGTCGGCCGCGCGTAACCGTGGCGGAACAGCTCCAGCACGGTCAGGCTCGCCGCCGGCTCGGCGTCGGCCTGTGCCGGCGGCGGCTGCCAGCCCGGCGCCATGCGCTCGCTGAGCTGGCGTAGGCGGGCATAGGGCGGTGCGTCGCGGAGCAGGCGCGGCAGCGACTCCGGCAGGAACAGGAGGAGGAAGGGGAACAGCAGCAACGGGGTGACGCCGCCGGCGAGGAACACCGCCTGCCAGCCGAAGCCGTCCATGAAGGCGGCGGCGACGAAACCGCCGGCGGCGCCGCCGAAGGAGAAACCGCAGGCCGCCAGGGTGACCATCAGGGTACGCAGGCGCGGTGGCGAATACTCGGCCATCAGCGCCATGGCGCTGGGCATCGCCCCGCCCATTCCGATGCCGCAGACGAAGCGCGCCAGCATCAGGCTTTCCAGGGAACCGGCGAAGACCATCAGGACGGTCAGGCTGGCGTAGATCAGCACGCAGCAGAGCAGCACCCGGCGGATGCCGAAGCGGTCCGCCAGCGGCGTCACCAGCAGCGAACCGACGGTCAGGCCGAACAGGTTGGCGCTGAACACCGGGCCGAACGCGGCCTTGTCCAGGCCCCATTCCTGGGCCAGGGTCGGCACCACGTAGCCGAGCACCTGGGCATCGTAGCCATCGGTGACCAGCAACAGGGCGAGGAGCAGCAGCAACAGCCACTGGTAGCGGGACACGGGGCGCGCGTCGAGCGCCGCGCGAAAGCTGGCGATCTGGTTGTGCATCGCAAGGTACCTGAGGTTCTTATTGGTGATGGGGCGTCCGGCGGACGCCCCCCTTTATCTTCAGGAGCGGGACTCTGCGGTCCCTCAGGCGGCCGGGGTGTCCGGCTGGTTGGCCGGATGGGCCTGGCGGAACGCCGGATGGGCGGCGGCCAGGTCGGCGACCCGGCGGATCCGTGGCCAGGCGTCCAGCGCTACGCCGAAGCGTTCGGCGGCGTAGAGCTGCGGGATCAGGTAGACGTCGGCCAGGCCCGGCCGGTCGCCGAAGCACCAGCCCTGGTCGCCGATCAGTTGCTCGACGGCGGCGAGACCCTGGCCGACCCAGTGGCCGATCCACTGCCGGACCTGCTCTTCGTCGTGTCCCCACTGGCGCAGCAGGTTGAGCACGCTGGCGTTGTGCAACGGGTGGATGTCGCAGCCGACCAGCGCCGCGACTCCGCGCTCGTGGGCGCGGCGCAGCGGATCGCTGGAGAGCAGGGCGGGGTGCGGGTAGCGCTCCTCGAGGTACTCGATGATCGCCGGCGACTGGATCAGCAGCTCGCCCTCGTCGACCTGCAGGGCCGGTACGCGGCCCTGCGGGTTGAGCGCCAGGTAGGCGGGTTGGCGGTGTTCGCCGCCGTCGCGGACCAGGTTGACCGGCAGCGACTGGTAGTCCAGCCCCTTCAGCGCCAGGGCGATGCGCACCCGGTAGGAGGAGGTGGAACGGTAGTAGGTATAGAGCTTCATCCGCGCGCCCCCGGATGGGCCGCGAGCACTTTGCCGCGACATTCGCCGAAACCGATCGAGACGTGTCCCTCGCGCTTGCAGCGGGCGCGGAGGATGACCTCGTCGCCGTCCTCGAGGAAGCGCCGGGTCTCGCCGGAGGCCAGTTGCACCGGCTGCTTGCCGCCAGCGGTGATCTCCAGCAGCGAGCCGAACTGGCCGGGCTCGGCGCCGGACAGGGTGCCGGAGCCGAACAGGTCGCCGGGCTGCAACTGGCAGCCATTGACGCTGTGGTGGGCGACCATCTGCGCCACCGTCCAGTACATGCTCAGGCTGTTGCTCAGGGTCAGGCGCTGCGGCGGCAGGCCTTTCTCGCGCAGGCCCTCGGTGAGCAGCAGGACCTCCAGCTCGATGTCGAAGGCGCCGTGGGCCTGGTCGTTGTCGTCGTAAAGATACGGCAGCGGCCGCGGGTCGCCTTCGGGGCGCGCTGGCTGGGCGCGGCGGAACGGCTCCAGGGCTTCGGCGGTGACCACCCAGGGCGAAACGCTGGTGATGAAGCTCTTCGACAGGAACGGGCCGAGCGGCTGGTATTCCCAGGCCTGGATGTCGCGCGCCGACCAGTCGTTGAGCAGACAGAAGCCGGCGATGTGCTCGGCGGCGCGGGAAACCGGGATGGCTTCGCCGAGGGCGTTGCCCTGGCCGATCCAGATGCCTAGCTCCAGTTCGTAGTCCAGACGCGCACAGGGACCGAACACCGGCTCGCTGGCGCCGGCCGGCAGGGTCTGGCCGTTGGGCCGGCGCACTTCGCTGCCGGAGACGCGCACGGTCGAGGCGCGGCCGTGGTAGCCGATGGGCACGTGCTTGTAGTTGGGCAGCAGCGGGTTGTCCGGGCGGAACAGCTTGCCGACGTTCTCGGCATGGCGGATGCCGACGTAGAAGTCGGTGTAGTCGCCGATCCTGGCCGGTAGGTGCATTTGGCACTCGGCGGCCGCATGGAGCAGCTCCGGGCGCTCCGCGGCGCCTTCGCCGAGCAGCTCCAGCAGGCGCTGGCGCAGTGCCACGCGGGCCGGCTTGCCGAGGGCGAAGAAGGCGTTCAGCGCGCCGCCGCGGGTGGCTTCGGCGGCTTCGCCGGCGGCCCCCTCGAACAGCCCGGCGGCCAGCGCCGCGTCCAGGTCGAGGATCGAGTCGCCGATGGCCACGCCGCAACGCGGGCTCAGGCCGGCACGGCTGAAGATGCCCAGCGGCAGGTTTTGCAAGGGAAAGTCGGCATGCCCATTGGCGGAGGCGACCCAGCTACGAGTGGGGGTTGGCTGGTTCATGGGGTTATCTCCGTTGCGGGTTGAAGGTGGATACGAGCGACGCCCAGCAGGCATCGTAGTCATTCTGCAGGGCCGGCGTCTCGAGGGCGGCACGGCTCGGCCGGAGGACCTGGCTGGTCTCGAACATGAAGGCCATGGTCTGGTCGATCCTGTGCGGCTTGAGGTCGGCGGCGATGGCCTTGTCGCAGCTTTCCGCGTCCGGGCCGTGGGCGCTCATGCAACTGTGCAGCGAGGCGCCGCCGGGCACGAAGCCGCCGGCCTTGGCGTCATAGGCGCCCTGGATCAGGCCCATGAACTCGTTCATCAGGTTGCGGTGGAACCATGGCGGACGGAAGGTGTTCTCGGCCACCATCCAGCGCGGCGGGAAGATCACGAAGTCGATGTTGGCCAGGCCATGGACGCTGGTGGGGGAGGTCAGCACGGTGAAGATCGACGGGTCCGGGTGGTCGAAGCTGACCGTGCCGATGGTGTTGAAGCGGCGCAGGTCGTACTTGTAGGGCACGTTGTTGCCGTGCCAGGCGACCACGTCCAGCGGCGAGTGGTCAAGCTCGCAGGCCCACAGCTCGCCGAGGTATTTCTGCACCAGTTGCAGCGGCTGGCGGCTGTCTTCGTAGCGCGCCACCGGGGCCAGGAAGTCGCGCGGATTGGCCAGGCCATTGCTGCCGATCGGGCCGAGGTCGGGCAGGCGCAGCGGCGCGCCGTGGTTCTCGGCGATATAGCCGCGTGCCTCGCCGTCGAGCAGCTCGACGCGGAACTTCATCCCGCGCGGGATCACCGCGATCTCCAGCGGTTCGACCTGCAGCGCGCCGAGTTCGGTGCACAGGCGCAGGCGGCCCAACTGCGGGACCAGCAGCAGTTCGCCGTCGGCGTCGTAGAAGCAACGCTCCATCGAGCGGTTGGCCAGGTACTGGTAGATGCTCACGCCGGCGGGCTTGTCGCCGGGCGCGTTGGCGGCCATGCGCAGCAGGCCGTCGAGGAAGTCGGTGGGCTGCTCGGGCAGTGCCAGCGGGTCCCAGCGCAGGCGGTTGGGGGTCGGCGCATCCAGTTCGGCACCGGCGATCTGTCGTTCCAGGCGGCGGAACGGCGGATGCTTGGCCGACGGCGTGATGCGGTACAGCCAGGTGCGCCGGGCCTCGCTGCGAGCCATGGTGAAGGCGGTGCCGGAGAGCAGTTCGGCGTACAGGCCGTAGGGCGCTTTCTGCGGGGAGTTCTGGCCGACCGGCAGGGCGCCGGGGAGCGCTTCGCTGCTGAATTCGTTGCCGAAGCCCGATTGATAGGCGAGGGCAGTGGAGTCGAGGTTCATCTGAGGCCTCCGGGGAGTGGGGGCAGCTTGCCGCCGATCCGCCGGGGACCTGGCACGCTGGCTGCGTTATTTTTATCGTAATTCAATTACGCATAACGTAATTTGAGTGGAAGGCAGCGTCAAGCTATAACGTCGGCCCCGCCCGCAGGAACCCGCGTCCATGGAAAAGAACAGCAGTCCCGCCGGAACCTCCGGCAAGCAGAAGGTCCGCTCCGCCGAAGTCGGTACCGATATCCTCAAGGCCCTCGCCGAACTCTCCCCGGCGACCTCGCTGTCGCGCCTGGCGGAGCATGTGGGGATGCCGGCGAGCAAGGTCCATCGCTACCTGCAGGCATTGATCGCCAGCGGCTTCGCGGTCCAGGACGCCTCCACCAATCATTACTCGCTGGGGCGCGAGGCGCTGCGCGTGGGCCTGGCGGCGCTGGACAGCATGGACGTGCTGAAGAGCGCCGCCGCGCCGCTGGCCGAGCTGCGCGACGTGCTCAACGAGACCTGCTTCCTCGCCGTCTGGGGCAACCGTGGCGCCACCGTGGTACAGGTGGAACAGGCGGTGCGCGCGGTGACGGTGGTCACCCAGGTCGGCTCGGTGCTGCCGCTGCTCGGTTCGTCCACCGGCCTGGTGTTCGCCGCGTTCCTGCCGGAACGCGAGGTGGCCGAGCTGCGCGAGGAAGAGTTGGCCGGGCGTGCCGACCATCCGCTGGCCGACCCGGCGGCCTACGCGGTGCTGCTGGAGGGCATCCGCGCGCGCGGCCTGCATGCGATCCATGGGCTGCTGATGCCTGGGGTGGAAGCGCTCTCGGCGCCGGTGTTCGACGCCCGCGGGCGGGTGGCGGCGGTGCTCACGGTGGTCGGCCCGGCGAGCATCTTCCAGGCCGAGGAGCAGGGGCCAGCGGCGGAACGGCTGCTTGCGACGACTCGGGCTATCAGTTGGCGGATGGGGTATGACGGCACCCAGGGTGGATGACGCAGTCTCCGAGCCTGGGCGCGACGTCGGGTAGGGCGGATAACCGCTCGCGGTTATCCGCCGCTTCTCAGGCCTTGGCCAGCAACGCTTTCGCCGCTCGCGACCCGTTGCTCTTGCCGAGCACCGCGCAGATACGCTGGCCGGCGTCGACCAGGGCGTGCATGTCGACCCCGGTATGGATCTCCAGGCCGTTCAGCAGGTAGAGGACGTCTTCGCTGGCGACGTTGCCGGTGGCGCCCTTGGCGTAGGGACAACCGCCGAGGCCGGCCACCGAGCTGTCGAATACCGCGATGCCTTCCAGCAGGCTGGCGTAGATGTTCGCCAGGGCTTGCCCGTAGGTGTCGTGGAAGTGCCCGGCGAGGCGCTCGCGGGGAACCTCGCTGGCCACCGCCTCGATCAGCCGGCGGGTGGCGCCGGCGGTGCCGACGCCGATGGTGTCGCCCAGGGACACCTCGTAGCAGCCCATCTGCTGGAGTTCGCGGGCGACCCAGGCGACCTGGCGCGGATCGACATCGCCGTCGTAGGGACAGCCGAGCACGCAGGAAATGTAGCCGCGCACCCGCACCTGGTGCTGGCGCGCCGCCTCCAGCACCGGTACGAAGCGCTCCAGGCTGTCCTTGATCGAGCAGTTGATGTTGCGCTGGGAGAAGGCTTCCGACGCGGCGGCGAACACCGCCACTTCCTTCACTCCCGACTCCAGCGCCGCCTCGAAGCCTTTCAGGTTCGGCGCCAGCGCCGCGTAGGTCACGCCGGGACGCTGGCGGATGCCGGCGAATACCTCGGCCGAGCCGGCCATCTGCGGCACCCACTTGGGCGAGACGAAGCTGCCCACTTCGATGTAGTCCAGGCCGGCGGCGCTCAGGTCATCGACCAGGCGGATCTTGTCGGCCACCTCGATCGGCTGTTTCTCGTTCTGCAGTCCGTCGCGCGGACCGACCTCCACCAGGCGGACCTTCTTCGGCAGGTTCATGCTGTTCCTCGTCTTGGCTGTCAGGCCTGGTTCTCGTCCAGCTCCACCAGCGGCGTGCCTTCCTCGACCAGTTCGCCCTCGCTGCAATACAGCGCCTTCACTACCCCGGCGTGGGGCGCGCGGATGCTGTGCTCCATCTTCATCGCCTCCAGCACCACCAGGGTGGCGCCGGCTTCGACCGTCTGGCCGGGCTCGACCAGGACCCGCACGATACTGCCGTTCATCGGCGCGCTCAAACCGCCCTGGTGGGCATGGGCGGCCTCGGCCTCGGCGATCGGGTCGACGGCTTCGATGGCCAGCAGTTCGCCCTCCCATTCGAGGAACAACTGGCGTCCGCGGCGCAACGCCGCCGAGCGACGGGTGACACCGTCCACCCGGCTGACCAGGTCGTCGCCGTCCAGGCGATACTGGCTGGGGCTGGCGTGGCGCAGGCGGACGCAGCGGCGTTCGTCGCGGCAGCGCAGCATCAGGTCGGACTCCCGCGCCAGGGCGCTGCGCCAGCCGTCGTTGCGACTCCACGGCGAATACGGGTCGTCGTCGCGACGGTAGCCCGCTTCGCTCTGCAGCCAGGCATCGGCGGCGGCCTGCCAGAAATGCTCCGGCAGCGCTTGCGGCGCCGGCAGCAGGTCGTCTTGGTGGCGCGCGATGAAACCGGTGTCCAGTTCGGCGGCGGCGAACGCCGGATGGCCGAGGATGCGGCGGAGGAATGCCAGGTTGGTGCGCAGGCCGCCGACCGAGGTTTCCGCCAGCATCGCCAGCAGGCGCTGGCGGGCTTCCTCGCGGGTTTCGCCCCAGGCGATCAGCTTGGCCAGCATCGGGTCGTAGAACGGCGAGACCTCGTCGCCTTCGCGTACCCCGCTGTCGACCCGCCGGCCGGGGCCGGCGGGCGCTTCGCGGTACAGCGCCAGGCGGCCGCTGGCGGGGAGGAAGCCGCCCTCGGGGTCTTCCGCGTAGAGCCGCACTTCGATGGCGTGGCCGTTCAGCGGCACCTGTTCCTGTGTCAGCGGCAGCGCCTCGCCGCGAGCGACGCGGATCTGCCAGGCGACCAGGTCGAGGCCGGTGATGGCCTCGGTGACCGGGTGTTCCACCTGCAGGCGGGTGTTCATTTCCATGAAGAAGAACTGGCCGCGTTCGTCGAGGAGGAATTCGACGGTACCGGCGCCGACGTAGCCGATCGCCTGCGCCGCGCGTACCGCGGCCTCGCCCATGGCCCGGCGCAGTTCCGCACCGAGACCGGGGGCGGGGGCTTCCTCGACGACCTTCTGGTGGCGGCGCTGGATCGAACAGTCGCGTTCGTTGAGGTACAGGCAGTGGCCATGGCGGTCGGCGAATACCTGGATCTCCACGTGGCGCGGCTTCAGCAGGTATTTCTCCACCAGCATCCGCGCGTCGCCGAAGGCGGCCTTGGCCTCGCGCTGGGCGGAGGAAAGGGCCTCGGCCAGCTCGGCCTCGTGCTCCACCACCTTCATGCCCTTGCCGCCGCCGCCAGCGGCGGCCTTGAGCAGCACCGGGTAGCCGATCCTTCCGGCTTCCCGGCGGAAGGTCTCGGCATCCTGGGCTTCGCCGTGGTAGCCGGGCACCAGCGGCACGCCGGCTTCTTCCATCAGCGCCTTGGCCGCCGACTTGCTGCCCATGGCGTCGATGGCCGCCGCCGGCGGTCCGAGGAAGAGCAGGCCGGCTTCCTCGCAGGCGCGGGCGAAGTCGGCGTTCTCCGAGAGGAAGCCGTAGCCGGGGTGGATCGCCTGGGCGCCGCTGGCGAGGGCGGCGGCGATGATCCTGTCGCCGCGCAGGTAGCTGTCGGCGGGCTTGGCGCCGCCCAGGTCGACGGCGATGTCGGCTTCGGCGACGTGGCGGGCGTGGCGGTCGATGTCGCTGTGCACGGCGACGCTGCCGATGCCGAGGGCGCGCGCGCTGCGCATCACCCGGCAGGCGATCTCGCCGCGGTTGGCGACCAGGAGGCGCTGGATGCTGCGGTAGTCCGGGTTCATGCGTCGTTTCTCCAGGCGGGCGTGCGTTTCTCCAGGAAGGCGCGCAGGCCTTCCTGGCCTTCCGGGCTGATGCGGATGCGGGCGATGGCCGCCTCGGTGTAGCGGCGCAGCGCCGGGCTCAGCTCGGCGGCCTCGACCTCATGGTAGAGCGCCTTGCAGGCCACCAGGGCGCGCGGGCTGTTTTGCAGCAGGTTGGCGATCCAGGCCTCGGCCTGGCTTTCCAGTTCGGCGGCGGGACAGCTTTCGCTGAGCAGGCCCAGTTCGCTGGCGCGGCGTCCGTCGAAGCGCTCGGCGGTCAGCGAATAGCGCCGCGCGGCGCGCTGGCCGATGGCCTTGACCACGAACGGGGCGATGGTCGCCGGGATCAGGCCGATGCGTACCTCGGACAGGCAGAAGGTCGCGTCGTCGCTGCCGATGGCCATATCGCAGCAACTGACCAGGCCGACCCCGCCGCCGAACACCGCGCCCTGGACCACCGCCAAGGTCGGCTTGGGCAGGTTGTAGAGATGGGTCATGAGTTCGGCGATGCGCTGGGCGTCGGCCAGGTTGCCCTGGTAGTCGAGGTCCACCGACTGCTGCATCCAGGCCAGGTCGGCACCGCCGCAGAAGTGCCGGCCACGGCCGCGCAGCACCAGCAGGCGGACCTGCGGGTCGCTGCCGACGCGATCGATGGCCTGCAACAGTTCGTCGATCACGACGGCATTGAAGGCGTTGTTCTTTTCCGCCCGGTCCAGCCACAGGGTGGCTACGCCGCGCGGGTCGATCTCAAGCTGGATGGTCTGGAATTCGCTCATGCTGGTCTGCTCGTCACATGCGGAACACGCCGAAGGCGGTCGGCTCGATGGGGGCGTTGAGGGCGGCGGAAAGCGCCAGGGCGAGCACCTCGCGGGTCTGCGCCGGATCGATCACGCCGTCGTCCCACAGTCGCGCGCTGGAGTAGTAGGGATGGCCCTGGTGCTCGTACTGCTCGAGGATCGGCGCCTTGATCTTCGCCTCCTCTTCGGCGCCGAGCTGCTGGCCGGCGCGCTCGGCCTGCTCGCGCTTGACCTGGGCGAGCACCCCGGCGGCCTGTTCGCCGCCCATCACGCCGATCCTCGCGTTCGGCCACATCCACAGGAAGCGCGGGTCGTAGGCGCGTCCGCACATGCCGTAGTTGCCGGCGCCGAAGCTGCCGCCGATCAGCACGGTGAACTTCGGCACCCGCGCGCAGGCCACCGCGGTCACCAGCTTGGCGCCGTGCTTGGCGATGCCGCCAGCCTCGTACTTCTGGCCGACCATGAAACCGGTGATGTTCTGCAGGAACAGCAGCGGGATGCCACGCTGGCAGGCCAACTCGATGAAGTGCGCGCCTTTCTGCGCAGCCTCGGCGAAGAGGATCCCGTTGTTGGCCAGGATGGCGATCGGATAGCCGTGCAGGTGGGCGAAGCCGCAGACCAGGGTGGTGCCGAACAGCGCCTTGAACTCGTCGAACTCGGAGCCGTCCACCAGCCGTGCGATCACTTCGCGCACGTCGTAGGGCTGCTTGCTGTCGGCGGGAATCACCCCGTACAGCTCCTCGGCGGGGTATAGCGGCGCGCGCGGTGCACGGCATTGCAGCTGGCCCTGCTTGCGCCAGTTGAGGTTGGCGACGCAGCGGCGGGCGATGGCCAGGGCATGGTCATCGTCCTCGGCATAGTGGTCGGCGACCCCTGAGACCTTGCAGTGCACGTCGGCGCCGCCAAGCTCCTCGGCGCTGACCACCTCGCCGGTGGCGGCCTTCACCAGCGGCGGCCCGGCGAGGAAGATGGTGGCCTGTTCGCGCACCATCACGGTCTCGTCGGACATCGCCGGCACATAGGCTCCGCCGGCGGTGCAGGAGCCCATCACCACGGCGATCTGCGGGATGCCGCGGGCACTCATGTTGGCCTGGTTGAAGAAGATCCGGCCGAAGTGCTCGCGGTCGGGGAACACCTCGTCCTGGCGCGGCAGGTTGGCGCCGCCGGAGTCCACCAGGTAGATGCATGGCAGGCGGTTTTCCAGGGCGATGGCCTGGGCCCGCAGGTGTTTCTTCACGCTCAGCGGATAGTAGGTGCCGCCCTTCACCGTGGCATCATTGCCGACGATCATGCATTCCACCCCTTCGACCCGGCCGATCCCGGCGACGATGCCGGCGGCGGCGACCTCTTCGCCGTAGACCTCATGGGCGGCGAGGGCGGAAAGCTCGAGGAACGGCGAGCCGGGGTCGAGCAGGCGGTTGATGCGTTCGCGCACCAGCAGCTTGCCGCGCGCGCTGTGCCGGGCCTGGGCGGCGCTACCGCCGCCTTCGTGGATGCGGCCGAGGAGGGTGCGCAGGGCGTTGACCTGTTCCAGCATGGTCGCGGCGTTGGCCGCGAACTCGGCGGAGCGTGGATTGATCTGGGTGTGCAGGATGGCCATGGCGGTGGCTCCGTGTCGAGGTGGGCGGAAGCGGTTGGCGCCCGCTCCCGACCTGGCGATGCGCCTGTCGATGCAATGGAATGCCCTCTCCCTGGCGGAAAAGGGCCGGGGAGAGCGAGGCTTCAGCGGGTTTCGTTGAACAGCTCGCGGCCGATCAGCATGCGGCGGATCTCGCTGGTGCCGGCGCCGATCTCGTAGAGCTTGGCGTCGCGCAACAGGCGGCCGGTGGGAAACTCGTTGATGTAGCCGTTGCCGCCGAGGATCTGGATCGCGTCCAGGGCCATCTGGGTGGCGCGCTCGGCGCTGTAGAGGATCACCCCGGCGGCGTCCTTGCGGGTCGTCTCGCCGCGGTCGCAGGCGGCGGCCACGGCGTATAGGTAGGCGCGGCTGGCGTTGAGGGCGGTGTACATGTCGGCCACCTTGCCCTGGACCAGCTGGAATTCGCCGATGCTCTGGCCGAACTGGCGGCGGTCATGGATGTACGGCACCACCACGTCCATGCACGCCTGCATGATTCCCACCGGGCCGCCGGAAAGCACCACGCGCTCGTAGTCAAGGCCGCTCATCAGTACCTTGACCCCGCCGTTGACCGCGCCGAGGACGTTCTCCTCGGGCACCTCGACGTCCTGGAAGATCAGTTCGCAGGTGTTCGAGCCGCGCATGCCCAGTTTGTCCAGCTTCGGCCCGCGGCTGAAGCCTTTCCAGTCGCGTTCGACGATGAACGCGGTGATCCCGTGCGCGCCCTTGTCCGCGTCGGTCTTGGCGTAGATCACATAGGTATGGGCGTCGGGACCGTTGGTGATCCACATCTTGCTGCCGTTGAGAACGAAGCGGTCGCCGACCCGGTCCGCGCGCAGCTTCATCGAAACCACGTCGGAGCCGGCGTTGGGTTCGCTCATCGCCAGCGCACCGATGTGTTCGCCGGACACCAGGGCCGGCAGGTAGCGGGCCTTCTGTTCGGCGTTGCCGTTGCGCTTGATCTGGTTGACGCAGAGGTTGGAATGCGCGCCATAGGAGAGCGCCACCGAGGCCGAGGCCCGGCTGATCTCTTCCATGACCACGGCGTGGGCCAGGTAGCCCAGCGCCGAACCGCCGTACTCCTCGTCGACGGTGATGCCGAGCAGGCCCATCTCGCCGAACTTGCGCCACATGTCCATGGGGAACTGGTTGTCCTGGTCGATCTGCGCGGCGCGCGGCTGCAGTTCGGCGGTGACGAAGCCGCGGACCTGGTCGCGGAGCATGTCGATGGTTTCGCCGAGGGCGAAGTTGAGGCTGGGATAGGTCATGCTTTCACCTGTAATTGTGCTTGTCCGGTTTAAAGCTTCGAATTAGGTTTATGTTGCAACTGTTTGTTTGTTATAGCTTTTGATCAGCGCCGCTCGACAGCGCTCCTCGGCAGTATCCAGTTCCAGCTGCATCTGTTCGATGTCCAGCAACTGTTGTTCCAGCTGGGCGCGGCGCTCGGCGATCTTCTCCAGCATGGTGTTCAACTGCTTCTGGTTGCCGCTGCTCGGGTCCGGGTCGTAGAGCTCGATCAGTTCGCGGCATTCGGCGAGGGAAAAACCGATGCGCTTGCCGCGCAGGATCAGCTTCAGGCTGACCTTGTCGCGCGGCGAATAGATGCGTTCCTGGCCGCGTCGCTCGGGGGAGAGCAGGCCTTGCTCCTCGTAGAAGCGGATGGCGCGGGTGGTGATGTCCAGTTCGCGGGCGAGATCGGAGATGGTGTAGGTGGTGGACATGCGCAGGCACCTGCTTGTTTACCTTTACGTTAACGTAAAGCTGCACCGAAATCCTGTCAACGCCTGGAACGGGGAAAAAATGACAGCCGTGAAAGATACTTGTCAGAAAGATTTAATCGGCGCCTCATGAAAGGGCACGGATGGCTCTGTTCTGCTTCGCCGAACACTGTGTTTCTCGGAGGAGTCGTAACGATGAGTCGGCTGATGACCTACAGGACGCTGCTGGCTTGCCTGCTCGCCGCGTTGCTTGCGCTGCTGGTGGCGGGTCAGCAGCAGCGCGCGTTCGAGCGCATCTGGTTCAAGCTGGAGCAGCGCTACGGCGGCGATGTTGCGCGCGAGAACGCCCTGCGCCTGGCCGACTATCGGGTCGATATCGAAGCCCGCGTGCTGGGCGCGGAGTCCAACGTCTCGGCGCTGTCCTTCGACCCCAGCCGGCGCAGCCTGGTCAGCGTGACCAACCAGGACCCGCATTTCCTCGAGCTGTCGCTGGACGGCGAATTGCTGCGACGCATCCCCCTGCGCGGTTTCCAGGATCCGGAGGCTATCGAGTACATCCGGCCCGGCGTCTACGTGGTCGCCGAGGAGCGTCGCCAACGCCTGGTAGAGATCCATGTCGACGCCGACACCCGGGTGATCGACATCGACGATCCGCGCAACGCCCGGAAGTTCTCCCTGGGCAGTGCAAACAAGCGCAACAAGGGCTTCGAGGGGTTGGCCTACGACCCGCTGCGCGAGCGCCTGTTCGTGGCCCGGGAAAAGGCGCCGGTGGGCATCATCGAGGTAAACGGCTTCTTCAACGACCGCGGCGAGGCGCTCGACCTGAGCGTCGGCGGCGACCCGCAGCGCGATCGCGGGTTGTTCCTCACCGATCTGTCGAGCCTCTACTACGACAAGGCCAGCGATCACCTGCTGGTGCTTTCCGACGAGTCGCGGGTGGTCATCGAACTGGATCGCGCCGGGGATCCGCTCGGCAGCCTGACCCTGCGTGGTGGCAACCATGGCCTGACGGACGACGTGCCGCAGGCCGAAGGGTTGGCGATGGACGACCGGGGCAGCCTGTACGTGGTCAGCGAGCCGAACCTGTTCTACCGCTTCAGCCGAGCGCTGCCGGCGGCCGACTAGGGTGGGAAAAGGACGGCGGAATTCAGGCTTGCGCGCCGGATAGCGCCGGCGCGTAGCCGATCATCTGTCGCAGCAGCGGGTCGGTGAACTGCTGTTGCCAGTCGTCCAGCTTGCCCCGAAGGTCGGGGCCGTTGGCCGGAACGATGGGGGCCGCGCGCGGCTGGCGAGACGTCGGCGGGCAGGCGCCGAGCAGCCCGACGCACAGTGCCAGGGTGGGGAGCGAGAGTTTCGCTAGGGGCATCAGGCTTGCTCCGTGGGGATCTGGGGCGAGTTGCCGGTGCGCGGCGCCTTGCGCAACCGGAACAGGCGCCCGACCACCAGGAAGAACAGCGGTACCAGGAACACCGCGAGTACCGTGGCGGTGACGATCCCGCCGAGCACCCCGGTGCCGATGGCGACCTGGGCGCCGGAACCGGCGCCGCTGGAGAGCGCCAGCGGGACCACGCCGAAACCGAACGCCAGCGAGGTCATGACGATCGGTCGCAGGCGCAGGCGCGCGGCCTCCAGGGTCGCCTGCAGCAGGCTCATGCCTTCCTGGTAATGGTCCTTGGCCACCTCGATGATGAGGATGGCGTTCTTCGCCGAGAGGCCGATGATGGTGATCAGGCCGACCTTGAAGTAGATGTCGTTGGGCAGACCGCGCAGGCTCACCCCGAGCAGTGCGCCGAGCACGCCCAGCGGCACCACCAGGATCACCGCCAGCGGGATCGACCAGCTTTCGTAGAGGGCGGCCAGGGCGAGGAACACGATCAGCACCGAGAGGGCGAACAGCGCCGGCGCCTGGGCGCCGGACAGGCGTTCTTCGAAGGACTGGCCGGACCACTCGTGGGCGATGCCCTCGGGCAGGCCCTGCATCAATTGCTCCATCGCCTGCATGGCTTCGCCGCTGCTGTAGCCCGGCGCGGCCTGGCCCTCGAGGTTGAACGAGGGATAGCCGTTGTAGCGGGTCAGTTGCGGCGGGCCGAGGGTCCAGGCGGCCTTGGCGAACGTCGCCAGCGGGACCATCTCGCCCTGCTCGTTGCGCACGTGAAGCCGGCCGATGTCGTCGATGCCCAGGCGCTTGGCGCCGTCGGCCTGGACCACCACCTTGCGCACCTGGCTGCCGTGCATGAAGTCGCCGATGTAGTCCGAGCCGAACATCACCGCCAGGGTGGTGTTGATCTCGTCCATGCTCACGCCGAGGGTCTCCGCCTTGCGTCGGTCGATGTCCAGGCGGATCTGCGGCGCCTCGCCCTGGCCGGCGAACATCACGTTGGCCAGGCGCGGGTCCTCGGCGGCGCGCGCCAGCAACTGGTCGCGGGCCTTGACCAGGGCCTCGTAGCCAACCCCGCCACGGTCCTGCAGGCGGAAGTCGAAGCCGCTGGTGGAACCCAGGTCCGGCAGCGGCGGCGAGTTCATCGCATACACCGTACGGTTGGGCAGGCCGGCGAAGCGCTGGTTGATGCGCTCGACGATGGCGCCGACGTGCTGGCTGGCCTCCCGGCGTTCCGACCAGTCCTTCAGGGTGGCGAAGATCATCGCCGAGCTGGTGCCGTCGCCGTACAGGCTGAAGCCGCCGACCGCATAGGCGTAGGCCACCGGTTCGTGCTCCGCCAGGTAGCGCTCGACGTCGCCGACGTTGGCCATGGTCTCCGCCATCGGCGTACCTTCGGGCTGCATCACCATGATCATGAAGTCGCCCTGGTCCTCTTCCGGCAGGAACGCCTGCGGCAGGCGCACGAAGAGCAGGGCGACCACGCCGATGACCAGGGCGTAGACCAGCATCCAGCGGATCGGCCGGGCGAGGATGCCGGCCACCGCGTTGCGGTAGCGTCCGGTCAGGCGCAGGAAGGCGCGGTTGAACCAGCCGAAGAAGCCGCGCTTCTCATGGTGGTCGGCGTCGATCGGGCGCAGCAGGGTGGCGCACAGGGCCGGGGTCAGCGACAGCGCGAGGAACGCCGAGAAGCCGATGGAGACCGCCAGGGTCACCGCGAACTGGCGGTAGATGTTGCCCACCGCGCCGCTGAAGAACGCCATCGGCACGAATACCGAGACCAGCACCACGGTGATGCCGACGATGGCACCGCTGATCTGGCGCATCGCCTTGACCGTGGCGTCGTGCGGCGACAGGCCTTCCTCGGCCATCAGCCGCTCGACGTTCTCCACTACGATGATCGCGTCGTCCACCAGGATGCCGATCGCCAGGACCATGCCGAACATGGTCAGCACGTTGATCGAGAAGCCCAGGCCGAGCATCACCGTGAAGGTGCCGAGCAGGGCCACCGGCACCACCAGCGTCGGGATCAGGGTGGCGCGGAAGTTCTGCATGAACAGGTACATCACGGCGAACACCAGCAGCATCGCCTCGAGCAGGGTGCTGACCACCTTCCTGATCGAGATCTCGACGAACGCCGAGGTGTCATAGGGGATGTTGTAGCTCACGCCCTCCGGGAAGTAGCGCGACAGCTCGTCGAGGGTGGCGCGGATGCGCTTGGCGGTGGCCACCGCGTTGGAGCCGGGCGCCATCTTCACCGCCAGGCCGGTGGCGGTCATCTGGTTGACCCGCGAGACGAAGCCGTACTCGCTCTGGCCGAACTCGACGCGGGCCACGTCGCGCAGGCGGATCGCGCCGCCGTCGGCGCGGATGCGCAGCGGAATCTCGCCGAACTGCTCGGGCGTCACCAGGGTGTCGTCGACCTTCACCGTGGCGCTGATCGGCGCCGAGTCGGGGACCCCGAGGTTGCCGATGTCGCCCACGGTGAGGCGGGCGTTGTGCCGGCGCACGGCGTTGACCAGGTCGCTGGCGCTGAGGTTCATCGAGGTCAGCTTGGCCGGGTCGGGCCAGATGCGCATGGCGTACTCGGCGCCCCAGGTCTCGACCTTGCCCACGCCCTCCACCCGGCGCAGCGCCTGCAACACGTTGGACGAGGCGATCTCGCCCAGTTCCATGGCGTCGTAGCGGCCGCTGGAGGAGGTGAGGGTGACGATCAGCTGGATGCTGTCCGCCGCCTTCTCCACATAGATGCCGTCGCGCCGCACCGACTCGGGCAGGCGCGACTCGACGATCTTCAGGCGGTTCTGCACTTCCACCGCGGCGAGGTCGGCGTTCACGCCCTGGCGGAAGGTCAGGGTCAGCGAAGCCTGGCCGGTGCTGCTGGTGGCCTTGGTGTAGAGCAGGCCGGGCGCGCCGTTCATCTCGCGCTCAATGATCGCGGTCACCGCTTCCTCGACCACCTTGGCCGAGGCGCCGGGATAGCTGGCGCTGACGTTGACCACCGGCGGCGCGATGTCCGGGTACTGGGCGACCGGCAGGAAGCGGATCGCCAGGACCCCGGCGAGCACGATCAGCAGGGAGATCACCCAGGCGAAGACCGGCCGGTCAATGAAGAAACGAGCCATTCGTAGCGTTCTCCGTCACTGGCCCGCCGGCGAGGCGGCCAGCGGTGAGGGGGCGTCGGCGCTGGCCGGCTGGCGGACCACCGCCTGGACGCTGGAGCCGGCGGCATGCTGGGCGGCGTTCTCGACGATCACCCGCTCGCCGCCCTTGAGCCCGCGGCTGATGATCCAGTCGCGGCCCTGCAGGGTGTCGGCGCGGACCTCCACGTCTTCCACCACGCCCTGTGGGTTGACCACCTTGACCACGGCGGACTGGGCGGTACGGATCAGCGCGTCGCGCGGGACGGTGATCGCCTGCGGGTTCACCGCGCGCTGCAGGCGCACCTGCACGTAGCCGCCGGGCAGCAATTCGCGATGCGGATTGCGGAACAGGGCACGCATGGCGATGGTGTCGGTGCCGGGGTCGACCGCCAGGTCGGAGAACAGCAGCTCGCCGGCCAGCGGGTACTCGCTGCCGTCGGCCAGGACCAGGCGCACGGCGATGTCCTTGTCGGCGACACCCTTCACCTGGCCTTCGCGGATCGCCCGCTGCATGGCGGCGACTTCGCCGGCCGGCTGGGAGAAGTTCACGTAGATCGGATCGATCTGCTCGACGCGGGTCAGCGGTGTCGGCGAGTCCTCGCCGACCAGCGCGCCTTCGGTGACCAGCGCACGCCGCGCGCGGCCGTCGATCGGCGCGGTGACCGTGGCGTAGCCCAGGCGCAGGCGGGCCTGCTCCAGTTCGGCCTTGGCCGAGGCAATCTGCGCCAGGGCCTGGCGCGCGTCGGTCTGCGCTTCGGTGTACTCGCGTTCGCTGATGGCGCGGTCCTTGATCAGGTCGGCGTAGCGCTTGAGCTTGTCGGCCGCCGCCGCGTGGCTGGCCTCGGCCCGGGCCAGGGCGCCGCGGCTGATGTCCAGGGCCGCCTTCAAGGGCGCAGGGTCGATCTGGAACAGCACGGTGCCGGCGCGGACGTCCTGGCCTTCCTCGTACAGGCGACGGGTGACGATGCCGGCGACGCGCGCCCGCACCTCGGCCTGGCGGTACGCTTCCAGGCGTCCGGGCAGCTCGCTGGTGATGCCGATAGGCGCCGGCCTGGCGACGATCACGCCGACCTCGGCGGGGGCCTCCGCAGTCTTCCCGGTGTCCGCTGCTTCTTCGCAGCCCAGCAGGAATAGGGCGACCAGGGCCGCCAGCAGCCCGCGCAGCGAGCCGGTCCATTGGATGTGCATGGGTGTCCCTCGATTCGTGAACTCGCGAGCTTGCCCGGGAAAGGGCACCGCAACTCACGAGCGGCGCGACAGTAGCATATAATCAATCATGAGTGATTAATTAATTGGCGTTTCTGTAACATATCCTTATGATCTGCGGCGCCTTTCCCTTGTGAGGACGTTCAGTGGCCAGGAAAACCAAAGAGGAATCCCAGAAAACCCGCGACGGCATACTCGATGCCGCCGAGCGGGTTTTCCTGGAAAAGGGCGTGGGCACTACTGCCATGGCCGACCTGGCGGACGCCGCCGGGGTTTCTCGCGGTGCGGTCTACGGCTACTACAAGAACAAGATCGAGGTCTGCCTGGCGATGTGCGACCGCGCCTTCGGCCAGATTGAGGTACCCGACGAAAACGCCAGGGTGCCGGCGCTGGATATCCTCCTGCGCGCCGGCATGGGCTTTCTCCGCCAGTGCTGCGAGCCCGGTTCGGTGCAGCGGGTGCTGGAGATCCTCTACCTCAAGTGCGAACGCAGCGACGAGAACGAGCCGCTGCTGCGCCGCCGCGAGCTGCTCGAGAAGCAGGGGCAACGCTTCGGCCTCCGGCAGATCCGCCGGGCGGTGGAGCGCGGCGAACTGCCGGCGCGGCTGGACGTCGAGCTGGCCAGCATCTATCTGCAATCGCTCTGGGACGGCATCTGCGGCACCCTGGCCTGGACCGAGCGCCTGCGCGACGATCCCTGGAACCGCGCCGAACGCATGTTCCGCGCCGGCCTCGACAGCCTGCGCAGTTCTCCCTACCTGTTGCTGGCGGACGCCTGAGGGCGTCAATCGTCCGCCATCAGGTGCCTGCGCTGGTCCTCGGCGCCGGCGACCACCAGCCGCTGGGCGTCTTCCTCGCTGATGTGCAGGCGCTTGCCGTCGATGTAGAGCACCGACAGGCGCGCCTCGGCGTCGGTACCGATGCGCAGGCTGTCGACCGGCGCGCGATGCCGGCTGCCTTCGATCTCCACGCTGCAGATGCCTTGTTCCGAATCGATTTCGATGGACATGGGAACCTCCCGTTTTCTCCGCCTACCTTGGGTGGACCCCGGGCATCCGCGCGGGTTCTGTCACGGTAGCTTCACGCCAGCGTCACGCGCCTGCCACCGCGCTTGGCTGCAATCGTCCGCAGAGAGAGGGCGAGGCCAGCGGAGGACGACGCCATGCGGCTATGCGTGATTGGTGCGGGCTATGTGGGACTGGTGACGGCGGCCTGTTTCGCCGAGATGGGCAACCAGGTGCGTTGCGTGGAGCGTGACCGCGAGCGGGTCGCGCGGCTGAGACGCGGCGAGATGCCGATCTACGAACCGGGCCTGGAAAGCATCCTGCGCGATCAACTGGACGCCGCCCGCCTGACCTTCACCGCCAGCCTGGCGGAAGGCCTGGCCGACGCCGAAGTGGTGTTCATCGCCGTCGGCACGCCGTGCGGCGAGGATGGCTCGGCCGACCTCAGCCACGTGATGGCGGTCGCCGAGCAACTTGGCGCGCAACTGCGCCAGGCCTGCATCGTGGTCAACAAATCGACCGTGCCGGTGGGCACCGCCGAACGGGTCGAAGAGATCATCCGCCTGGGCCTGGCGCGCCGGCGCAAGCGCTTCCGGGTGGCGGTGGCGAGCAATCCGGAGTTCCTCAAGGAAGGCTCGGCGGTGGACGACTTCAGGCGCCCAGACCGGGTCATCATCGGCAGCGCCGAGGCGCAGGCCGGGGAAACCCTGCGCCAGCTCTACGCGCCGTTCCTGCGCAATCACGAGCGGGTCCTGCTGATGGGGCGTCGCGAGGCCGAGTTCAGCAAGTACGCGGCCAATGCCTTCCTCGCCACCAAGATTTCCTTCATGAACGAGATGGCCGGGCTGTGCGCCCTCACCGGCGTCGACATCGAGGACGTGCGCCGCGGCATGGGCAGCGACAAGCGCATCGGCACCCATTTCATCTACGCCGGCTGCGGCTACGGCGGCTCGTGCTTTCCCAAGGACGTCCGCGCGCTGATCCGCAGCGCCGAGCAACAGGGCTTCGACAGCCAGATACTGCGTGCGGTGGAAGCGCGCAACGCGCGGCAGAAGGAACTGCTCTTCGAGACCCTCGGCGAACTGTTCCAGGGACGCTGGCAAGGGCGCACGGTGGCGCTCTGGGGGCTGGCCTTCAAGCCGGGTACCGACGACCTGCGCGAGGCGCCGAGCCTGGTCCTGCTGGAGGCACTGCTGCGCCACGGGGTGCGGGTCAGGGCCCATGACCCGGTGGCCAACGCCGGGGTCGCGGCACGCTATCCGGACGCGCTGGCGTGCGCCCAGTTGACGCTCCACGACTCGCCCTACGCCGCCGTCGAGGGCGCCGATGCCCTGGTGCTGGTGACCGAGTGGAAACAGTTCCGCCAGCCGGACTTCCAGAAAATCCGTGGATCCATGCGAACTCCCCTGTTGGTCGACGGTCGGAATCTCTACGCACCGGCGCGGATGGCGGAACTGGGCTTCATCTACCAGGGCATAGGACGTCCAAGGGCCGGGCATTGTAAGGCGAGCGCAGCCTGATTAGACTGCGCGCCATCCGCATACTTCGTCCATGTCGAAGGATTCTCATGATCAAGAAATGTCTTTTCCCGGCCGCCGGTTACGGCACTCGTTTCCTCCCGGCCACCAAGGCCATGCCCAAGGAAATGCTGCCGGTGGTGAACAAGCCGCTGATCCAGTACGCGGTGGAGGAGGCGCTGGAAGCCGGCCTTTCCGAGATCGGCATCGTCACCGGCCGCGGCAAGCGTTCGCTGGAAGACCACTTCGACATCAGCTACGAGCTGGAACACCAGATCCGCAACACCGACAAGGAAAAGTACCTGGTCGGCATCCGTCGGCTGATCGACGAGTGCACCTTCGCCTACACCCGCCAGGTGGAGATGAAGGGCCTCGGCCACGCCATCCTCACCGGTCGTCCGCTGATCGGCGACGAGCCGTTCGCCGTGGTCCTGGCCGACGACCTGTGCCTGAACCTCGAAGGCGACAGCGTGCTGAAGCAGATGGTCAAGCTGTACAACCAGTTCCGCTGCTCCATCGTGGCGATCCAGGAAGTGCCGCCGGAAGAGACCAACAAGTACGGCGTGATCGCCGGCGAGATGATCCGCGACGATATCTTCCGGGTGAACACCATGGTCGAGAAGCCGAAGCCGGAAGAGGCGCCGTCGAACCTGGCGATCATCGGCCGCTACATCCTGACCCCGGACATCTTCGACCTGATCGAGCAGACCGAACCGGGCAAGGGCGGCGAGATCCAGATCACCGATGCCCTGATGAAGCAGGCCCAGGACGGCTGCGTGCTGGCCTACAAGTTCAAGGGCAAGCGTTTCGACTGCGGCAGCGCCGAGGGTTACATCGAGGCGACCAACTTCTGCTACGAAAACCTCTACAAGACCGGCAAGGCTCACTGAGCCTCGCCGTTCCCGATGAAAAACGCCGCGTCCCCGATGGGGGCGCGGCGTTTTTCGTATGGGGCGAACGACCATGGGGGGTTATCCGCTCTACCCGAGCTGTCGGCGGGCGTGGCGTTGTTGGCGTCGGGCGAATAACCCCGCCAGCCTGGCCTGGGCCACGCGGCGCCTCCGCGCCCGGTCAGGGAATCGACAGCGCCTCGGAACCCGGGCCCAGCGGCTGGCCGTAGCTGAACTCCACGTAGTTGCCCGCCGGGTCGCGCAGGCCGCAGTAGTAGCCGACCGGATAGGGCTCGTCGCGCGGCGCCCAGACCAGGCAGCCGGCGGCCTCGGCGCGGCGCGCCAGATCGTCTACCGCGGCGCGGCTGGAGAGGGCGAAGCCGAAATGACTGTAATCGTCGCTGGCCAGGTTGCGCGGCTGGCCGCCGGGCATGATGACGAAGATGAAGCGTTGTTCCTGGCCGGGTTCGGCCATCCAGACGATCTGCGAGCCTTTGCCGGGGCGCCGGTGGATCACCCGCATGCCGCAGAAGGTTTCGTAGAAGGCGATGCAGGCGTCGAGGTCGGGGACGTGCAGCGCCAGGTGGGTGAGGGTGGGGGACATCGCGCTTACCTCCACGGACAAGCATAGCCCATCGCCTGCCAGGCCCTACGCTGAGCCGTTTCGACAGGTTTCTGCGTCGATCCGGCGGGAGCCGACGCTGGTGAATGGGTTATGCTGGAACGCATCTGATCCAGGAGTAGGAACATGTCTTTCGATTTCGATCTGTTCGTCATCGGCGCCGGCTCCGGGGGCGTACGCGCCGCCCGCTTCGCCGCCGGCTTCGGTGCCCGTGTCGCGGTGGCGGAGAGTCGCTACCTGGGTGGCACCTGCGTCAACGTCGGCTGCGTGCCGAAGAAGCTGCTGGTCTATGGCGCGCATTTCAGCGAGGACTTCGAGCAGGCCCGGGCCTATGGTTGGAGCGCCGGCGAGGCGCAGTTCGACTGGGCGACCCTGATCGGCAACAAGAACCGCGAGATCCAGCGGCTCAACGGGATCTACCGCAACCTGCTGGTGAACAGCGGGGTGACCTTGCTCGAAGGTCACGCCCGTCTGCTCGATGCGCACAACGTCGAGGTGGACGGCCAGCGTTTCAGCGCCAAGCACATTCTCATCGCCACCGGTGGCTGGCCGCAGGTGCCGGACATTCCCGGCAAGGAACACGCGATCACCTCCAACGAAGCGTTCTTCCTCGAGCGCCTGCCGCGCCGCGTGCTGGTGGTCGGCGGCGGCTACATCGCCGTCGAGTTCGCCTCGATCTTCAACGGGCTCGGCGCCGAGACCACCTTGCTCTACCGTCGCGACCTGTTCCTGCGCGGCTTCGACCGCAGCGTCCGCGAGCATCTGCGCGACGAATTGGGCAAGAAGGGCCTGGACCTGCAGTTCAACAGCGACATCGCCCGTATCGACAAACAGGCCGATGGTAGCCTGGCCGCGACCCTCAAGGACGGCCGGGTGCTAGAGGCGGACTGCGTGTTCTACGCCACCGGGCGGCGGCCGATGCTGGACGACCTGGGCCTGGAAAACACAGCTGTGAAGCTGACCGACAAGGGCTTCATCGCGGTCGACGAGCATTACCAGACCAGCGAGCCGTCGATCCTCGCCCTGGGCGACGTGATCGGTCGCGTCCAGTTGACCCCCGTGGCGCTGGCCGAGGGCATGGCGGTGGCGCGGCGGCTGTTCAAGCCGGAGGAGTACCGTCCGGTGGACTACAAGTTGATTCCCACCGCGGTGTTCAGCCTGCCCAACATCGGCACCGTCGGCCTGACCGAGGAGGAGGCGCTGAGCGCCGGGCACAAGGTGAAGATCTTCGAGAGCCGCTTCCGGCCGATGAAGCTGACCCTTACCGACGACCAGGAAAAGACCCTGATGAAGCTGGTCGTGGATGCCCACGACGACAGGGTGCTGGGCTGCCACATGGTCGGCGCCGAGGCCGGCGAGATCCTCCAGGGTATCGCGGTGGCGATGAAGGCCGGGGCGACCAAGCAGGCGTTCGACGAGACCATCGGCATCCACCCGACCGCGGCGGAAGAGTTCGTCACCCTGCGCACGCCGACGCGCTGAGCCGCGTCTGAACGAAGAAGCCGGCCCCAGGGCCGGCTTCTTTCATTTTCGCGCTCAGCGCGAGGGGGCCTCGGCCAGCGCCGCCGCTGCGTCGTCGCGGCGCCTGGCGTAGCGTTGCGCGAGCACCGCGCAGACCATCAGCTGGATCTGGTGGAACAGCATCAGCGGCAACACCATCGGTCCCACCGCACTGGTGGCGAACAGCACCTTGGCCATGGGCACGCCGGTGGCCAGGCTCTTCTTCGAACCGCAGAAGACGATGGTGATCTCGTCTTCCTTGCTGAAGCCCAGGCGTCGCGCCAGCACTGTGGTCAGCACCAGGGCCAGGGCGAGGATCACGCAGCAGGCGACGGTCAGGCCGAGCAGCGCCAGCCAGGGTACTTCGTGCCACAGACCCTGGATCACCGCGGCGCTGAAGGCGGTGTAGACCACCAGCAGGATCGAGCCCTGGTCGACATAGCGTAGCACCGGCTTGTTGCGCTCCACCCAGGCGCCGATCCAGCGCCGCAGGACCTGGCCGGCGATGAAGGGTACCAGCAGTTGCAGGGTGATCTTGCCGATGGCGTCCAGCGCGTTGCCGGTCTCGCCTTCGGCGCCGAGCAGCAGCTTGACCAGCAGCGGGGTGAGGAATACGCCGAGCAGGCTCGACACGGAAGCGCTGCATACCGCTGCCGGCACGTTGCCGCGCGCCAGCGAGGTGAAGGCGATGGAGGATTGCACCGTGGCCGGCAGGGCGCAGAGGAACAGGATGCCGAGGTACAGCTCCGGGGTGACCATCGGCGACAGCGCCGGTTTCAGCGCCAGGCCGAGCAGCGGGAACATCACGAAGGTGCAGGCGAACACCAGCAGGTGCAGGCGCCAGTGGGTCATGCCGGCGACGATCGCCTGGCGCGACAGCTTGGCGCCGTGGAGGAAGAACAGCAGGCCGATGCCGATGTTGGTCACCCATTCGAAGACCACGGCGGTCTGGCCGCTGCAGGGCAGGAAAGTGGCGAGAAGGACGGTGACGATCAGCGCCAGGGTGAAGTTATCCGGAAGGAAACGCGGTCGGGACATGGGCACGCTCTGCAGGATCGGGGGAACACATGGCAGTCTTCTGGCTGCCTGGCGAACCTGCACTGTAGCCATGGGCTGGGCGACCGGCTAACGCCAGAAGGCCAGCCGATGACGCTGAGTGGACAGGGCGGCCGCCGCGCCGCCCCGAGGGGCTCAGACGACGCTGGCCAGCAGCGGCTCGCTGACGCTGGGACGGACCTTGCCGGCATGGGGAGAGAACTCCAGGCGGACGGCGAGCACGGTGACCAGCGAGCGCAGTTTCTCCGCGATCACGCTGGCGCGGTGCTGGCTGAGGCCGGGGAAGGTCAGCAGCAGGCGGATCTTGTGGTCCTCGCGGTCGGCACGAACCCGCTCCGGGGTGAAGGACTGCACGGCGAACAGGTTGAGCACCCGGCACAGCAGGTCCGGGTCGGCCATGCCCTCGATATGGAAGATCGACAGGGTCTCGGTATCTGCGCAGGAGGTTTCCCAGACGTTCGGGCGGATCACCTGGCGTTCTTCGCCGTCAGGGTGTTTGGCCAGGAAAAGGGGGGCGAGGGTTGACATGTGACGCTCCAGGCAGTGTTTCGACGAGAGAAATTCTCCCAGAGGCGTGCCGGATTTTTTCTCCTGTTTTTGCGTGATTTTGCGCTATCCGTGCATACTTGATCCCTATGTTTTTCTTTGTAGGGAATATTTATGTCCATTCCACTGGATATGTACGATCAGCGTATTCTCGCTTTGCTGCAGGAGGAATCCTCGCTTTCCACCGCCGAGATTGCCGAGCGCATCGGACTTTCCCAATCGCCCTGCTGGCGGCGCATCCAACGCCTGAAGGAGGAGGGGGTGATCCGCAAGCAGGTGACCCTGCTCGACCGCAAGAAGATCGGCCTGAATACCCAGGTATTCGCCCAGATCAAGCTCAACGCCCATGGGCGCAAGAACCTCACCGACTTCGCCGAGGCGATGCACCAGTTTCCCGAGGTGCTGGAGTGCCACGTACTGATGGGCGCGGTGGACTTCATGCTGCGTATCGTCACCCGCGATATCGAATCCTACGAACGCTTTTTCTTCGAGAAACTGTCGGCGGTGCCGGGCATCCAGGAAGTGAACTCCATCGTCGCCTTGTCGGAAATCAAATCCACCACTACCTTGCCCCTGCTCGCTCCCTGAGCCTTCCCGGAGAACGCCTGCCCATGACCATCAGCAAGACCAAGTCCAGCTTCTACCGCCGCCTCTACGTCGCCTACCTGATCGACAGCGGCATCGCCAGCGTGCCGGAGATCATGGCCGCCACCGGCATGCCCCGGCGTACCGCCCAGGACACCATCGCCGCGCTGGAGGAACTGGACATCGTCTGCGAGTTCGAGCAGCGGGAGGGCGCGCGCAACCACCAGGGCGGCTATGTCATCCGCGACTGGGGGGCGGTACGGCGGGAGTGGGTGGTCGAGCAGCATCGGCGAATCGCGGCGGCGCTGGAGTATCCGGCGCAATGAGCCACGCGCTGGCGGCCACATGCATATAAAAGAAGGAGGGGCTCAAACTGCCTCCCCTCCCGAGCATGCGTTCTTCAGATGCCGCGCTGTTCCAGGGTGGCCTGGCGGGCGCGCTGGGCCAGCTCCTCGGCGGGCTGGACGCTGCTGCCGGCGGTAGGCGGCGGTGACGGCATATGCGGCTTGAGGTAGGCCGCCAGGCTGACGCCGCAGTAGACCAGCAGGGCCATGGCGATCAGCGCCTTGTATGGGTCGATGTCGGATCGGCGCTTGCAGACCATACAGATATGCCCTTCGCTGGCTGGGTGTTCGCCACAGTTGCGACAGCGGATCATGCCTTTCTCCCGCCGGACCTTCCCGCCTGCCAGAACGCCAGCGAGGCTTCCTCGCGTGCCTGCTCGGCGCTCAGGCCGATATCCTTCAGTTCCGCCGCTTCCAGGTCCAGCAGCGCGCGCCGGGTCAGCTGGCGTTGCCGGGCCAGGCGATAGCCGCGACGCAGGGCCTGCGCCAGGTTGTCCATCGCGGCGAGTGGGAAGGGGCCATCGAGGCGTTGGCGGCGCTCGGATTTCGCACTGAGTCGCGTCATGCTGCGTACTCCATATTGATCGGCTGGACGACGGAGATAGAATGGCCATCGCGCGCTGTTCCGTACAGGTCCAGAAAAGGTGGGTTGACTGCATACAGATCAAGCGCTCCCCGGCCTGAATGGTGGTTTTCGCCACCATCTGTACCGGTCCCGCTTTCGCTCACCCTGGAGTCCCGCTCATGACCCTTTATCTGCAACTCGCCGAGACCCTCGGTTCGCGCATCGAACAGGGCCTCTACCGTCCGGGCGACCGGCTGCCCTCGGTGCGGGCCATGAGCATCGAGCACGGCGTCAGCCTGAGCACCGTGCAACAGGCATACAGGCTGCTGGAAGATCGCGGGCTGGCCGAACCGCGGCCGAAGTCCGGCTATTTCGTCCCGGCCGCGCGACAGATGCCGCCGCTGCCGGCGATCGCCCGCCTGGCCCAGCGGCCGGTGGAAATCTCGCAATGGGAGCAGGTGCTGGCCCTGGTCAGCACGGTGCCGCGACCGGACGTGGTCCAGCTCGGCCGAGGCATGCCGGACATCTCCAGCCCTTCGCTGAAACCGCTGACCCGCAGCCTGGCCCGGCTCAACCGCCACGCCGACGCCCGTGCGCTGGCCTACGACGGGATCCACGGCTCGCCGTTGCTGCGCGAGGAAGTCGCCCGCCTGTTGGTGGACTCCGGCTGTCGGGCCACCGCCAGCGACGTGGTGATCACCACCGGCTGCCACGAGGCCCTGTCGGTGAGCATCCGCGCGGTGTGCGAACCGGGCGACATCGTCGCGGTGGAGTCGCCGAGCTTCCATGGCGCCATGCAATCGCTGAAAGGCCTCGGCATGAAGGCCCTGGAGATCCCCACCGATCCGGTCAACGGCATCAGCCTGGAAGCCCTCGAACTGGCGCTGGAACAGTGGCCGATCAAGGCCATCCAGGTGACCCCGAACTGCAACAACCCGCTCGGCTACATCATGCCCGAGTCGCGCAAGCGGGCGCTGCTGGCCCTGGCCCAGCGCTACGACGTGGCGATCATCGAGGACGATGTCTATGGCGACCTGGCCTACACCTATCCGCGCCCGCGCACCATCAAGTCGTACGACGACGATGGCCGGGTGCTGCTCTGCGGGTCGTTCTCCAAGGTCCTGGCGCCGGGCCTGCGGATCGGCTGGATGGTACCCGGGCGCTACGCCGACCGCGTGCTGCACATGAAGTACATCAGTACCGGCGCCAGCGCCCTGCAACCGCAACTGGCGATCGCCGAATTCATCGGCAACGGCCACTACGAGCCGCACTTGCGGCGCATGCGCGCCCAGTACCAGCGCGGACGCGACCTGATGATCGACTGGGTGGCGCGCTATTTCCCGGAGGGCACCCGCGCCAGCCGGCCCCAGGGCGGTTTCCTGCTCTGGGTCGAACTGGACGAGGCGTTCGACACCCTGCGCCTGGACAAGGCCTTGCGCAACCGCGGCGTACAAGTCGCGGTGGGCTGCATCTTCTCCGCTTCCGGCAAGTACCGGAACTGCCTGCGGATGAACTACGCGGCGTTGCCGACCCCGGCCATCGAGCAGGCGGTCAGGCGAGTAGGGGAGAGCGCTTGCGAGCTGCTGGAGCCTTGCGAGGCCTGAGCGGCAGTCGTGCTTTCGACGCAGTCGACGATTGCACAAATAGCAAATGCTAATCATTCGCATTGTTTGCTAGAGTTGCCTGATGCATGCATCCGCCGGCGCCGCTGGGCGCCGGTCACCAGGAGACCATCGTCATGTCGCAACCCGCCTATCGTCTGTTCAATGTCGAACTCAAGCGCCGCGAGCAACTCAGCCCGGCGCTGACCCGCTTCGTCTTCGGCGGCCCGGAGGTCGCCGAGATGAAGACCCTGGCCGCCGACCAGCGGATCAAGATCTTCTTCCCCGATGCCAGCGGCCAGCCGCCCAGCCTGCCCGGTGGCAGCGAGTGGTACCAGGCCTATCGCAGCGTCGAGCCGGCTCGCCGGCCGCCGATGCGTACCTACACCATCCGTGCGCTGCGCGCCGAGCAGGAGGAGGTCGACGTGGAGTTCGTCCTCCACGGCGAGAACGGCCCGGCCTCGGCCTGGGCGACCCACGCGCGGATCGGCGACCGCCTGCAACTGGCCGCGCCCAACCGGCAATACGGCGATGACCCCGGCGGCTACGAATGGAAGCCGCCGGCTGGCGTCCGCCATATCCTGCTGATCGCCGACGAAACCGCCTTGCCCGCGGTGGCGGGAATTCTCGAGGAGCTGGCCGGCGAAGCCGAGCCGCCGGTGGTCGAGGCCTTTCTCGAAGTGCCGGGAGAAGCCGATATCCTCGACCTGCCGGCGATTCCCGGTGCGCGCCTGCACTGGCTGCCGCGCCACCAGGCCGGCATCCATTCGCGCAACGGCGAGCGGATGATCGAGGCGGCGCGCCAGGCGCGGCTGCCGGAGCGCGAGGTGGCGGGTGGTGCGGCCCAGGAGCTGGAGGACATCGATATCGACGAGGAGATCCTCTGGGAACTGGCGAGCCCCGAGAGCGGCAGTTTCTACGCCTGGGTCGCCGGCGAGTCGGCGGCGGTGATGGCGATCCGGCGCTACCTGGTGCAGGAGCGCGGTATCGACAAGCGTCATCTGACCCTGATGGGCTATTGGCGCCTGGGCAAGGTGTTCGACTGATGGGCCGCTTCGTCGGGAAACAGGCGGACGGCTACGAGACGCGGATCGGCCGCCTGTTGCCGGGTTACGAGTTGCTGCACCTGCTCAGTCGCGCGCAGTTGCTGGCCCGTCTGCCGGAACGGGCGCGCCTGCTCAGCGTCGGCTGCGGCGCCGGCGGCGAACTGGCGGAGCTGGCCGGGTTGCGTCCAGGCTGGCGTTTCGTCGCGGCGGACCTGTCGGCCGACATGCTCGCCCTGGCCCGCCAGCGCTGCGCCAGGCTCGGCCTGCTGGAGCGGATCGAGCTGCACTGCGGCGACTTCGCCGGGCTACCGCCTGCGCCGCCTTGCGATGCGGCGCTGGTCCTGCTGGTGCTGCATTTCCTGCGCGGCGACCAGGCCAAGCGGCGCTTCCTCGAGGCGGTCGCCGAGCGTCTGGCGCCAGCGGCGCCGTTGCTGCTGGCCAACCTGATGGAAGCCCGGGACGCCTTCGAACGCCCGGTGCAGGCCGAGGCCTGCCGCTTGGCCGGGCTTTCCCCGGAGGACAGCGACGGCATGCTGCAACGCTTGCGCGAGGATTTCGATCCGTTGTCCGAGCAGCGCCTCGGCGAACTGCTGGAAGACACCGGCTTCGTCCTGCCCAGCCGCTATTTCCAGGCCGTGGGCTACCAGGCCTGGATCGCCTTCCGCGCCGGCTGAGGATGCCTCAGGCGAGGCGCGCCTGCGGCGTGATCTGGCGTGGGTCGGTCAGCAGCTCCAGCAGCGCCGGGCGTCCGCTTTCGCGGGCGCGGCGGAACGCGGCGGGGAAGTCGGCGCTGCACTCCACTCGTTCGGCGTGGGCGCCGAAGGCTCGCGCCAGGGCGACGAAGTCGGGGTTGTCCAGGCGGGTGGCGGATACCCGCCCGGGATATTCGCGTTCCTGATGCATGCGGATGGTGCCGAGCATGCCGTTGTTGACTACGATCACCACCGGCGTCGCGCCGAACTGCGCGGCGGTCGCCAGCTCCTGCGGATACATCATGAAACAGCCGTCGCCGGCGAAGCACACCACGCTGCGCTGCGGATCGCGCAGGCTGGCGGCGATCGCGGCGGGCAGGCCGTAGCCCATGGCGCCATTGGTCGGCGCCAACTGCGTGCGGGCTTGGCGATAGCGGTAGAAGCGATGCACCCAGACGGCATAGTTGCCGGCACCGTTGGCGATCACCGCGTCGTCCGGCAGGTTTTCGCTGAGGTACGCGACCACGGACGCCAGGTCGACGCCCTGGACGGCGGGGTCGCTCGCGGCCGGGGTCGAGTAGGCCAGGTAATCGGCATGGGCGGCTTCGCGCCAGTCCTGCCAGGTGCTCGAGGGCAACGGCGCGAGGTCGGCCAGGGCCTCGGCGAAGGCACACGGGGTGGCCTGGATCGGCAGTCGCGCCAGGTAGACGCGGTTCAGTTCCGCGCTGTCCGGATGCACGTGGACCAGCGTCTGCGCGGGGGCCGGACTACGCACCAGGTTGTAGCCGGCGCTCGGCGTTTCGCCCAGGCGCGCCCCGACCACCAGCAGCAGGTCGGCCTGGCGCAGCCGCTCCAATAGTGCCGGCGCCGCGCCGAAGCCCAGTTGCCCGGCGTAGTGCGGGTCACGGTTGTCGAACAGGTCCTGGCGACGGAACGAGGTGGCCACCGGTAGGCCATTGGCCTCGACGAAGGCGCCTAGCCGTTTCCTGGCGGCGCCGTCCCAGCCGCTGCCGCCAAGTACCAGCAGGGGCCGCCTGGCGTTCGCCAGCAGTTCGCGCAGTTCTGCCATCGCCGTGGCGCCCGGCCGCCCCGGAAGCACCCTTGGCACCGGCGCATCGGCGACCTGCGCGGAACCGAAGAGGATTTCCTCGGGCAGGGCGACCACGACCGGGCCCGGTCGGCCCGAGGTGGCGACGCTGAAGGCGCGGCCGACGATCTCCGGGATGCGTTCGATACGGTCGATTTCCACGGCCCACTTCGCCAGGCCCGAGAACATCTGCACGTAGTCGACTTCCTGGAACGCCTCGCGGCCCTTGAAGGCGCTTTCCACCTGGCCGACGAACAGGATCATCGGCGTCGAGTCCTGCTGCGCCGTGTGCACGCCATTCGCCGCATGGGTGGCACCGGGGCCGCGGGTGACGAAGCAGATGCCTGGTCGGCCGGTCAGCTTGCCGTAGGCATCGGCCATGTTCGAGGCGGCACCCTCGTGGCGGGTGACGACGGTGCGGATGCCGTCGGCGTCGTACAGCGCGTCGAGCACCGGCAGGTAGCTTTCCCCGGGGATGCAGTAGACGGTATCGACGGCATTGCGCCGCAATGCCTCTACCAGGATCTGCCCGCCGTTGCGCTGGGGAAGGGAGTCGGACATGAGGGCCTCGCTGCGCACGTTGTGGTTGCCCCGATCTTCGGCCCAAAGCGCGCCAGCGCCAAGCGACCTTTCTTCGCGAGTTCATTCCCGTGGCGCATGAACCCTCGTTCTTCGTTCCGGGGGAGGCCCCTTTCAGCACTTCATCTGGAAGGGATGGGCCTGGAGCGTCATCGCAACGGATCTCCCCTAGGCGGATCGGAGAGCGCGGTTTTCCGTTCGTTTCTCCATCTTCTCCTCAACTATGTCTATGTAACTATTTCCTCTAGCAAAAAGGATTGTTCTTACATTATTTATAAATTTTCTTTGTTAGTTTTTCCTCGCGCCGTGCTGTTTGGCTGCTTCCTGAGGGGAAGATCTTTGCTGGGGCGCTGAGATAGAGGGCGAGTTGTTGTTTGGTCGTCGGTAAGTTTCGGCTTTTTATCTTTTAGTCCGATGGGCAAGGGTATCAATGAGCAGGGAGGTTTTTAGGGTGAAATTTTTATCCGGTTTCTGGGAACGCCGTCGTTCGAGTGGCACTCCTCTAGTGTGTATCGAAGAGCGTGGCAGTGGTGCAGGCGAATTCTCGTCGGTGTCCCGTAGGGTTGAAACTGCTCCTGACGTACGTAGCGTTGCGTCTGCAGATCCGGAGCAGTGGATACATTCCCAGGAGTACGAGCTTTCTTTCTGGAAGGATAAATGGCCCTATCGCCATCTGTCTGTCGAGGAACTACAAGAGGCCCGGCATAAGGATGCAATGTGGTTTCTTGGGAAGATGGGGTTCACGTACGGCTCCTCGCATTATCGCTACGAAGGTTTTGAAGGTAAGGTTTTGGAAGTAGGTAGTGGGCCGATCGGCTTTTTCGAGAAGGTCGAAGGCGTGACAGTGACTGCCCAGGACTCATTGATGGGGCTGTATGCAGAGAACCTTCCATTCTCGATTCTCGGGGAAAGAGGTTCTTCTTGTTATATAAGGGATGGTGTTGCCGATATAGAGAGTGCTTTCGATTTCGTCGTTTGCTCAAATGTGCTTGACCATACGGCCGACTGGATCCAGTTCCTGATTGACTGTGTGGGCAGGTTGAGGACGGGCGGTGAGCTACTGTTGGTGACTGACTCTCGCGGAGTTCCAGCAATCGGGCATACACAGATATTCAGCCATGATCAACTGGTTCGTGTCTTGGAGTTGCTGGGGGCAAAGCAGTTCAAGGTGAAAGCCGTCGAGCGGGAGGATGGCGTTCACTGTGACTATCGTCATTATTTTCGGGTGATTTTCTAAAGTGCTCCCCGTCAATTGCTTTGCCTGGGCGGGCGCCAGGTTTACGCGTGTTTATCCAGGCTAGATAGAAGGGAGCTGGTTGCTATCAGGTACTGCATCGATAGTAGCCTGGCTGTCAGCCGGATAGCGGCTGCTCCGGAGCATCTGGTGGGCCATATAGCCGCCCGCCGCGAGTTTGTATGAACCCTGCAAGGGGCTGCATGCAGAGGTCATGCCGTCAGCGACTGACATCGATCAAATCAGCCACCACTTGAACAGGAAGAAGAACGCCATGCCCAGCAGCATGCTCGCCAGGGTATTGCGGGTATAGAGCACCAGCGCCACGGTGACTGCGCCGCTGACCAGGTAGGGATTGTCGTAGCCGAGGTCGATGCGGCCCTCTGGCATGAACACGATCGGGCCGCAGATCGCGGTGAGCATGCCGGGCACGGCGAAACCGAGGAACTGCCGCAGGTTGCTGCCGAGGCGGATCGGCAGGCGTGGTTCGAGGAACAGGTAGCGGTTGAGGAAGACGATCGCGCCCATGCCGAAGATCACTGCCCAGACCATGGCGCCTCCCGATACAGCTTGTTGCAGACGAAACCGGCGGCCATCCCGGCGAGGCCGGCGAGGACCAGCGCCGAACTCCATTGCCAGTGGCTGAACAGCACCGAGCAGAATAGCGAAGTGGCCACGCAGACCAGCGTCGGTACGTTGCGCACCAGCGGCGCGACCAGCGCGATGAAGGTGGCGGCGATGGAGAAATCCAGGCCCAGGTGTTCGAGACCGGGAATGCTGCGGCCAAGCAGGATGCCGGCGAGGGTGAACAGGTTCCAGGCGATATAGAAGGTCAGGCCGACGCCGAGGGCGTACCAGCGGTTGAAGTTGCGCCGGTCGTGCTGGCTGGCGAGGGCGAAGAACTCGTCGGTGAGCAGGAAGCCCAGGCCGATCCGCCAGCGTCCCGGCAGAGGCGACAGGACCGGCCGCAAGCTCATGCCGTAGAGCAGGTGCTGCGAGGTCAGGAGGAGGGTGGTGAAGATGATCGAAAAGAACCCGGCACCGCCCTTGAGCATGCCGATCGCCACCAACTGGGCAGCGCCGGCGAAGACGATGGCGGACAGGCCCTGGCCCTCGGCCGGGGTGAGGTTGGCTTCGATGGCCATCGATCCCGCCAGCAGCCCCCAGGGCGCGACGGCCAGGGACAATGGGAGGATGGCGACGGCGCCGCGGAGAAAGGCTTGGCGGGGCAGGTCGTGGGCAGTCATGGGGGCATGGCGGTGGTGAACGTCGGTCCAGCATGCCAGCAGGCGCATCGGGCTGGCTTGAACGATCTTGCTCTTCGTATCCGTTATCCACGCGGGCGAAAGCGGCCGGTGTCCTTCCTTATATAAGGAGGACGGGCAGGGCAGGCGGCGGACGAGCGAGGGCCGCTCGAGGGCGCTGCGAAGAATCGAGGGAGAGAAGAACCGGAGCGGAGCTAACGCGGATGCTGACCGATCTTGTGGCCGCGGAACTTGGCGCCGAGGGACGGCTGGTAGGACATGGAACACCCGGTTTATTGCTGTTGTAGGGTTGGCACAGCTTAGCCTTGTTCAATTTTTCGTACAACGGAGCCTGTAAAATATCTGCTGCACCAGGTTGAACACCTTGCCTGGCCTGGCTTTGGCCGCTTTCTTGATGCTCTGGAAGGCCCTGTCTACGGCCATTCCGCCGTCCGCGAGGGCGACGAGAGGGCTATTGACAACAAATTGGCTTTCCGATTGACTCTGGCTCCAGCCCCCGCATGATTGAAATTTTTAACAAAAAAGGTGTTGCATCATGTCGGTACCCCTGCGTGCCGTTCAGCTCACTGAGCCGAGCCTGTTCCTTCAGGAACATCCCGAGGTCCAGTTCGTCGACCTTCTGATTTCAGACATGAATGGCGTGGTTCGCGGCAAGCGAATCGAACGCAACAGTCTGCCCAAAGTCTTCGAAAAAGGTATCAACCTTCCCGCTTCCCTGTTCGCCCTCGATATCACCGGCTCCACCGTAGAGAGTACCGGCCTGGGTCTCGACATCGGCGACGCCGACCGGATCTGCTACCCGATCCCCGGCACCCTCTCCATGGAACCCTGGCAGAAGCGCCCGACCGCGCAACTGCTGATGACCATGCATGAGCTGGAAGGTGATCCCTTCTTCGCCGACCCCCGCGAAGTCCTGCGCCAGGTGGTGGCCAGGTTCACCGAGATGGAACTGACCATCGTCGCCGCCTTCGAGCTGGAGTTCTACCTGATCGACCAGGAGAACGTGAACGGCCGGCCGCAGCCTCCGCGCTCGCCGATCTCCGGCAAGCGTCCGCAGTCGGTGCAGGTGTACTCCATCGACGACCTCGACGAATACGTCGAGTGCCTCCAGGACATCATCGACGGCGCCCGCGCCCAGGGCATCCCGGCCGACGCCATCGTCGCCGAATCCGCACCGGCGCAGTTCGAGGTCAACCTGCATCACGTCGCCGACCCGATGAAGGCCTGCGACTATGCGGTGCTGCTCAAGCGCCTGATCAAGAACATCGCCTACGACCACGAGATGGACACCACTTTCATGGCCAAGCCCTATCCGGGCCAGGCCGGGAACGGACTGCACGTACACATCTCGCTGCTCGACAAGCACGGCAACAACATCTTCACCAGCGAGGATCCCGAGCAGAACGCCGCATTGCGCCATGCGATCGGCGGCGTGCTCGAGACCCTGCCGGCCTCCATGGCCTTCCTCTGCCCGAACGTCAACTCCTACCGCCGCTTCGGTTCGCAGTTCTACGTGCCGAACGCGCCGAGCTGGGGCCTGGACAACCGCACCGTGGCCCTGCGCGTGCCCACCGGCAGCCCGGACGCGGTACGCCTGGAACATCGCGTCGCCGGCGCCGACGCCAACCCCTACCTGCTGCTGGCCTCGGTGCTTGCCGGGGTGCACCACGGGCTGACCAACCAGGTCGAGCCGGGTGCCCCGATCGAAGGCAACTCCTACGAGCAGTTGGAGCCGAGCCTGCCGAACAACCTGCGCGACGCCCTGCGCGAACTGGACGACAGCGAGATCCTGGCGAAGTACATCGATCCGAAGTACATCGACATCTTCGTCGCCTGCAAGGAAAGCGAGCTGGAGGAGTTCGAGTACTCGATCTCCGACCTCGAGTACAACTGGTACCTGCACACCGTGTGAGCATGGGCGGGTGGCTCCGGTCCGGCGCCGCCCGCCCGTTCTTCCGTCGAGGTTCCCACCCTTGCTGAAGGTAGACGGCGGCAAGCCTGCGGTTTCCGCCCGTCCGCCTTCCTTTGCTGTGCATTAGAAAAAGAAGAAATCGAGGCAAGCATACCCATGTCGAATCCTCCCCCCACCGCAGAACGAACCCAGCTTCGCAAGTCCCTCAAGCTGTGGCAGATCGTCATGATCGGGTTGGCCTACCTGACCCCGATGACCGTCTTCGACACCTTCGGCATCGTTTCCGGGATTTCCCAGGGACACGTGCCCACCGCCTACCTGCTGGCCCTCGCCGGCGTGCTGTTCACCGCGATCAGCTACGGCAAGCTGGTCCGCCAGTTCCCCACCGCAGGCTCGGCCTATACCTACGCGCAACGGGCGATCAATCCCCATGTCGGCTTCATGGTCGGCTGGTCGTCGCTGCTGGACTACCTGTTCCTGCCGATGATCAACGCGCTGCTGGCGAAGATCTACCTGACCGCACTGTTCCCCGAGGTCGCGCCATGGGTCTGGGTGGTGATGTTCGTGCTGATCATGACCCTCATCAACATCAAGAGCGTGAACCTGGTCGCCAATTTCAACACCGTCTTCGTGCTGGTCCAGCTGGCGATCATCGTGGTCTTCATCGGCCTGGTGATCCATGGCCTGAACAACGGGGAGGGGACCGCCACGGTGCTCAGCACCCAGCCGTTCTTCTCCGAGCACGCGCATCTCTCGGCGATGGTGGCTGGGGCGACGATCCTCTGCTTTTCCTTCCTCGGTTTCGACGCGGTGACCACGCTGTCCGAGGAAACCCGCGACGCCGCCAAGGTGATCCCGCGGGCGATCTTCCTCACCGCGCTGTACGGCGGGGTGATCTTCATCACCGTGTCGTATTTCCTGCAGTCCTATTTCCCGACCAACGTCCGCTTCAAGGAGCCTGACGCGGCGTTGCCGGAAATCGCCCTGTACGTCGGCGGTAAGCTGTTCCAGTCGATCTTCCTCTGCGCCACCTTCATCAATACCCTGGCGTCTGGCCTGGCCTCCCAGGCCAGCGTGTCGCGCCTGCTGTACGTGATGGGGCGGGACAACGTGCTGCCGGAGCGGATCTTCGGCTTCGTCCATCCGAAATGGCGTACGCCGTCGATCAACGTGCTGATCGTGGGCATGGTGGCGCTCTCGGCGATCTCCTTCGATCTGGTGACGGCGACCGCGCTGATCAATTTCGGCGCCCTGGTGGCCTTCACCTTCGTCAATCTCTCGGTGATCGTGCATTTCTATGTGCGCGGCGGGCGCAACCGCAGCCTCAAGGAGCATTTCCACTACCTGGTCCTGCCGCTGCTCGGCGCGGCCATCGTCGCGGTGCTCTGGCTCAACCTGGAAAGCACCTCGCTGGTGATGGGGCTGATCTGGGCCGGGCTGGGCTTCGGCTACCTGTTCTACCTGACCCGCAGCTTCAGCCGTCCGCCGCCGCGCTTCCAGGAGAGCGAACTGAGTCCGACCCAGTGAGGCGAGCGGTGAATGGATTCAGCGAAAAAGTGAAGGAAAAAGATTGGTAATCTTCACGAAATTTTCACGGTGACGGGTCAATCATGGACCCATGGCTAACGGACTAGCCCCCCATCTGAAGCCCGCCTCACGGCGGGCTTTGGCTATCTGCAGACAGCGAATTCCGCGTTTTCCCTCCTTTTCACAGGGGTTTCCGGCCTCCCGGCTGGCAATGCACCTGCGACGACATGTCCGAATCCAGACAGAATTGGACGCCCCCAAAAAGCGCAGACACGGCTAGAATCCACGCCGTCCCGATCCGGTTCGATGGCCGTGGCGGGGGAGCCCGGTATCCGCTGGTCGGTGTTTCCTGTGGTGCTGCGCGTCCTTCCCTAGACTACCCGGCTCGCTCGAACCATCCCTTCGCGGGGGCGGAACGGCACAGGGTCGTTCGGCATGGAAGCTGCCTGGGCCGGCCTTCGACACACCTATAAGAGTAGAAATCTGCATGACATACCCTGAACGTCCCCTGCTTCATCTGCTGACGCGTACCAGCCTGGTGGGCCAGATCATCGTCGGCCTGATCGCCGGCCTGCTGCTCGCCAGCTTCTTCCCGGCCGCCGCGCTCAAGGTCGGCTTCATCGGCAAGGTCTTCGTTTCCGCGCTGAAGGCCGTCGCGCCGGTACTGGTGTTCGTCCTGGTGATGGCATCCATCGCCAACCACAGGCAAGGCCAGCAGACCCATATCCGGCCGATCCTGCTGCTGTACCTGGTCGGCACCTTCAGCGCCGCGGTGGTGGCGGTGATCGCCAGCTTCGCCTTCCCCTCGAGCCTGGTGCTGGCCAGCCATCCGGGCGAGATGTCGCCTCCGGGCGGCATCGCCGAGGTGCTCCAGTCCCTGCTGCTGAGCGTGGTGGACAACCCGGTCAACGCCCTGATCTCGGCCAACTTCATCGGCATCCTGGCCTGGGCCATCGGCCTCGGCATCGCCTTCCGCCACGCCAGCGATACCACCCGCAACCTGCTCTCCGAGCTGTCCAACGGCGTCTCGCTGATCGTCAAGGTGGTGATCCGCTTCGCCCCGCTGGGCATCTTCGGCCTGGTCGCCTCGACCTTCGCCGAGTCCGGCGTCGAGGCCCTGAAAGGCTACGCCCACCTGCTGGTGGTGCTGCTCGGCTGCATGCTGTTCGTGGCCTTCGTGGTCAACCCGCTGATCGTGTTCCTGAAGATCCGCCGCAATCCCTATCCGCTGGTGCTGACCTGCCTGCGCGAAAGCGGCATGACCGCGTTCTTCACCCGCAGCTCGGCAGCCAATATCCCGGTCAACCTGCAGCTCTGCGAGCGCCTGGGCCTGCACGAAGACACCTATTCGGTATCGATCCCGCTGGGCGCGACCATCAACATGGCCGGCGCAGCGATCACCATCACCGTGCTGACCCTGGCAGCGGTGCATACCCTGGGCATCGCCGTGGACGTACCGACCGCGATCCTGCTCAGCGTGGTGGCGTCGGTCTGCGCCTGCGGCGCATCCGGCGTGGCCGGCGGCTCGCTGCTGTTGATCCCGCTGGCCTGCAGCCTGTTCGGGATTCCCAGCGAGGTGGCGATGCAGGTGGTAGCGGTAGGCTTCATCATCGCGATTCTCCAGGACTCCGCGGAGACGGCGCTGAACTCCTCGACCGACGTGCTGTTCACCGCCGCCGCCTGCCTGGCGGAGGAGCGCAAGGCGAGCGCCGCCTGATTCGATCCCTGGATCACGGAAGAAACCGCCCTCGGGCGGTTTCTTCGTTTCGCTCCGGCGCGCTTTGACCTGTGCGCCGCGCTGCGGCCTAATGTTCGCCCGTCCTTCCCGAGTTGCCGCATGTCGTCTCCTTCCTTGCCCGACGCCAGTCTCCGCGCCAGCACCCTGCATCTGCCGGCCGGCCCCTGGAGCACCGTGCTCGATTGTCTCTGCGCGCGTTTCCCGGCCATCGACCGCGACACCTGGCTGGCGCGCATGCAGCGGGGCCGGGTGCTGGACGCCGAGGGGCGTGCGCTGGGCCCGCAGGCGGCGTATCGCGAAGGCCTGCGTGTGCACTACTTCCGCGAGTTGCCGGCGGAGGCGCCGATCCCTTTCGAGGCGCGCATCCTGTACCGCGACGAGCATCTGCTGGTGGCGGACAAGCCGCACTTCCTGCCGGTGATGCCGGCCGGCGGCTATGTCGAGCAGACGCTCCTGGCGCGGCTGGCCCGCAGCACCGGCAATCGCGACCTGGTGCCGCTGCATCGGATCGACCGGCATACCGCCGGGCTGGTGCTGTTCTCGACCAATCCCGGCAGCCGCGGGCGCTACCAGGCGCTGTTCCGCGAGCGGCGTATCGACAAGTACTACGAAGCGATCGCTCCGGCCTTGCCGCGACTGGACTTCCCGTTGCTGCGCAGGACCCGCCTGGTGCCCGGCGAGCCGTTCTTTCGCATGCGCGAAGGCGAGGGCGAGCCGAACAGCGAGACGCGCATCGAGGTCGCCGAGCGCAACGGCCGCTGGTGGCGCTACCGGCTGTATCCGGTGACCGGCAAGAAGCACCAGCTGCGCGTGCACCTCGCGGCACTCGGCGCGGGTATCCAGAACGACGGGTTCTATCCCGAGCTGCTGGACGCCGAGGACAGCCCCGACGATTACCGGCGGCCGCTCAAGCTGCTGGCCAGGGGGCTGCGCTTCGACGACCCGCTGAGCGGGGAGAGGCGTATGTTCGAATCCGGGCTGCGGCTCGATTGGCAGGTGTAGGCGACAGGCTCGCCAGCGGAATGCTGGCGTACGTCGCCGACCCGGAGCGCATGGCGCGTTTCTATGAGCAGGCGCTCGGCCTGGAGGGCTGCGCGGGCGAGTAGAAGAATCGCCCGCTGTGCGGCTGGACGCGCCCGCCGGAGCGGGCGCGCGTCGCTCAGGGACGCTTGTCCAGCTTGACCACCAGGCGCAGTTGCTCGACGCAACCGCGGCTCTGCTCGATCAGCTTGCCGAACTCGGCGCTGTTGATCTCGTCGTGGTTGAGCCAACTGGTCTTCTGCACTTCCCGGTAGCGATAGTGGTAGCCGCCGTCCTTGGCCGGTTCGGCCTGCAGGTCGATGTCGAACCAGGGGCTGCGGATCTCGCAACTGTGCGCCGGCTCGTCGGTCTTGCCGCCGGACAGGCTGATGTCGTAGGAGGTGATCTGCGGTTCGCCCAGGTACAGCTCGGCCAACTGGCCTTCGCTGCGGTACTTGGCGAACGCGTCCCACTGGCTGGCCAGGTCCTGGCGGTTGTAGAAATACTCTCCGCCGAGCCGGTCGAGGGCGCGGCGGTCGGTAAGCCTGGCACTGATCGTATAGCTGGGCGGCAGCACGAACTGGCTGTCGTCGCGCTCCAGCACGCAGTCGCTGCCTTCCTTGGCGAAGTTGCGGCACAGGTCCTGGTCGGTGCTGGTGCGGCCGCGTTGGCGATCGGCGACGCTGAGCTGCATCAGCGGCGCATTGGAAAGCTCCACGCGCGACTCGACCCGGGCTTCGCCGTCATGGGTGTAATGCTCGCTGCGGGTCACGCGCAGGGTGTCGCCGGGCGCTTCCAGGGGAATCTCGTCGCGCCGCACCTTGCCGTCGGCGCCCAGCACCAGCGCCCAGCGCTGCTGGATGTCGGGCATGGTGCGGCCGGGAGCGAACACCGGGTTGGTCGGGTCCAGCCACCAGGTCTTGCCGTCCACCTCGGCGCGGACGATGGCATGGTTCGGCGCGTACATGCCGGGCACCAGCAGGTCCCAGACCACGTCGCCGCGGCTGACCAGGGTCGGTTCGGCCTTGATCCCGGCGGCCTTGAGCATGGCGGCGAGGAGGATCGCCAGGTCCTTGCAGTCGCCGTAGCCATTGCGCTCGATCTCCGCCAGGGAGAAGGGCACGTAGCCGCGCTCGCTGGCGCGCCAGTCGCCCAGGTAGCGGTAGGTGTCGTTGATGTACTGCATCAGGCCGGCGACCTGCTCGCGGGCCGGCTTGCCCTTCACCGCGGCGACGGCCGCCGCGGCGCCCTTGGGCAGCTCCGCGGCGAGGATCTCGTTGTAGCGCGCGGCGAACGGGCCGAAGTTGTCCTGCAGGTCCAGCGAACTGCCCAGCTCCAGGCGCGGGGTATGGCGCAGGTAGGCGTTGCCGGCTTCGTTGATGTAGTTGGTGTATTGCGGCTTTTTCAGGCTGACCTTGAGGGTCTTCTTGTCGGCGCTCTGTTCGATGCGATAGGCGTCCATCAACTCGCTGCGCACGAAGATCGGCCGCTCGGCCTTGAACTCGGCGACGAAGCGGTCGTCGCGCACCGGCATCGGCGGGCGGCTGAGGATGTAGTGGAACTGGGTGCTCAGCGGCTTGGCGGTGAAGTGCTCGCGCAGGGTGTAGCTGATGCGGGTGCCGACGCGCAGGTTGGGGAACGCCAGGGAGGTCTGGCGTTCGCGCAGGAAGCCCTGGTCCGGGTTCGGCGCGGTGCGCGTATCGATCTGCGACTGGTCCAGCGGCACCGGCTTGCCGCCGGGCTGGGTCAGCTCGGCCTTCTCCACGATCAGGCTGTCGGTCTCCGCGTAGCTGCGATCGATGCGCGAGAGCATCTCGCGGCCGCTCGGCTTGAGGATGGTGAAGCTGTAGGTGCTCACGCAATCGGTGCTGTTGTCGGCGTTGAACTGGCAGCGGAACTCGGTTTCGCCGGCCAGCGGCGCTTCGGCGATCGGTTGCAGCGCGGCGAGGGCCGGGGTGGCGGCGCAGAAGACGCTGGCGGCGAGGAAGGAAGGGGAGAAGGGATGACGGGGCATCGGAGCCTCAGGATGAAACGTTTGAGCGGAACTCCCCGGCGTAGCCGGGCGCAAGGGGGCGCCGGGTGATAGCCGGGGAGATGGACCCTGAATGATAGGTTTTATCAATTCCGCATGTCGACCGGCGGGTCCGGTTATGTGCGGGATGTCGCCGTTGCGACCTTTTCACCGGCTTCATTCGCCGGGCTTTGCCGTTCTGTGGCAGGCGCACGCCTGTTCCTGGCGCTCCGGAACCGGGTCGTAGCCGCCCGGGTGCCAGGGGTGGCAGCGCAGCAGCCGGCGCGCGCCGAGGTAGCCGCCTCGCAGCGCGCCATGTACGCGGATGGCTTCCAGGGTGTAGTGCGAGCAACTGGGGTAGAAGCGGCAGCGGGGACCGATCAGCGGGCTGATTGCGTACTGGTAGAAGCGGATCAGCCCGATCAGCAGGAACTTCATGGCGAGCCCTCGGCGGGGTTGCGGCGGCGAGCGGGCATTGTAGCGCCGTTGTCGGTCCTCAAGGAGCATTCTCCGCCGCGCAATAGAGGGTCCGCCCGTCGACGAGGCTGCGAGCAGTCGCCAGGCGGCCGCGCAGGCCGGGTTCTTCCGGCGCCAGCGTGCCCTCGCGCCAAGCGCCTCCGCGCAACGGAATCAGCGCCGAACGGCCGTAGCCCGGGCAGTACGCCTCGGCGTCGCCCTCCAGGTAGTCGACGCCGTCCAGGGTCAGCTCGCCGACATTCCAGCGCGCGCCGAGGTAGGCCTGGCGAAACGGCCCGTCGGCAAGGACGTAGAAGCCCCCGCGCACCTCGCTGGCCGCCGTAGCGAAGCCGATGGTGCGGCGCGGTTGCGGGATCACCAGCAGCGGTCGCCGTGGGTCGGCGAAGGCCTCCTGCAACTCGACCAGGCGCTGGCGGGTGGCGCCCATCTCGCGCCGGTAGCGCTCGCCGCGCGCCCGCGCGTCGTCGGGAAGTTCGCTCCAGGCCGGAGGCTGGTCGCGCAGCAGGTAGTCCAGCGGCCAGGTGCCGGCTATCGCGGCTTCCTTCCAGTCCGCGTCGTCGTCGCGCAGGTCCAGCAGCACTCCGGCCAGCGCGCCGATCTCGTAGGCTTCGCTGTCGACGCCGACGCCGATCTCGTTGGCATCGTAGAAGGCCAGCGCGTACTCCCGCAGCGCCTGTCGATAGCGTTGCGGATCCTCGGCGAAATCGGTGCGGTAGCGCGCGGCGGCGGCCATCTCGATGTAGCGCGCGGTGCCTTCGCTGAGATCGACCTGCGCCGCCAGCCGGCTTTCCTCGGGAGCAGCTTCGCGCCAGCGGCGCAGCCAGCCCTGGGCGTCGCTCAGGTAGCTGTCGCGCTGCCCGGGCGTGCGCAGGGCCTGGAGCAGCGACTGGAACAGGGCATAGCGGTATTCCCGCGGGCGCGGGTCGAGCGTGGCCAGGTCGCCGCGATAGCCACCGGGCTTGCGCAGGCCCGGCCAGTCTTCCTGGGCGTAGCGATGGAAGGCTTCGTGCGGGCCGATGGCGGCCAGCGTCTCGCTATTGCCGGTATTGCTCCGCAGGTGCGCGGCGCTGATCTGCAGCAGCACCGCCGGACGGCCCCGGTAACGCGGAAAGGCATAGCTCAGGTCGAGATCCGGGTCGCTGTCGCCCGCCGCCGTGGTGCGCTGCGCGCGGCCTTCGGCATCGGCGACCCAGGTACTGCGGCCATCGCTGTAGAGGAAGGCCTTGTCGGCCATCCGCCAGCCGGGCCAGAGTCGTTCGCTGTGCTGGCCGACGGCATGGGCATAGGCCAGGTAGCGGCGGGCGAACGACTCGCTGTCCGTCGCCGCGGCGGGAAGGGACAGGGCAAGCAGGAGCAGGGGCAGGGCTCGGGTCATGGCGGGTACGGTTGCGCAAGGTCGGTCGGGGCGACGAAGGTATCCCGCCGCTTCCCGATTGACCGTCGCGGCCGCTGCCGCGTTCCCCTAGGCGGTGTTGCGCGCCCGCGCCAGGTCGCGCAGCGGCGGGGCGCCGAACAGCCGGCTGTACTCGCGGCTGAACTGCGACGGGCTTTCGTAGCCGACCCGGTAGCCGGCGGCGGCCACTTCCAGGCCCTCGCTGAAGATCAGCCGGCGTGCTTCCTGCAAGCGCAGCTGCTTCTGGTACTGCAACGGGCTCATCGCGGTCACGGCCTTGAAGCGGTGGTGCAGGGTCGAGGGGCTGAGGTTGACCACCTGGGCCAGTTGCTCGATGCGCAGCGGCTTGCCGTAGTTCTGGTTGATCCAGTCGATGGCGCGGGTGATGCGGTGGGCCTGGCTGTCGGCGATGGCGATCTCGTGCAGGCGCTGGCCCTGGCCGCTGCGCAGCAGCCGGTAGAAAATCTCGCGGAGGATCAGCGGCGCCAGCATCGGGATGTCGCGCGGGCTGTCCAGCAGATGGATCAGGCGCAGCACCGCATCCAGCAGGCTGGCGTCGATACGGTCGACGTAGAGGCCGCGGTCGCCGCGCCGGCTGGCCACTTCCATGGGCCCGGCGTCGGAGATCAACTGGGTGATTTCCGCCGGGTCGATATCCAGCCGGACGCAGAGGTAGGGCGCGTCCGGCGAGGCGTCGATCACCTGGCCGGCCAGCGGCAGGGTGACCGAGACCACCAGGTAGTGCAACGGATCGTAGATATAGCGTTCCTCGGCCAACTGCACCTCCTTGCGGCCCTGGGCGATGATGCACAGGGCAGGTTTGTGCATGCCGCGCGCCGGCAGGGTGGGGCCGTCGGCGCGGATCAGGGCGAGGGGTTCGACGGCGGTGCCGTAGATACCGTCGCGGGGGCAATGCCTGAGCAGCGACTGCGCCAGTTCGCTCTGGCGCTGGCGCAATTCGGCGGGGAGATCGACGGAAAGAAGCGGGGTGTTTTCGCTCATGCGGGGACTCGCGGGGGAAACCTTCCCAAGACTAGCGCGCGTCGCGGCGACAGGCATCCATCGCGCTGCGCGATGGCAGGATCAGGCAAGCATTCGCCAGGAACAGGCAAGCCAGCTCGTTTCACCGGGCGCAAGCGGATGAGAAAAAACCGGAACGCGGCAGTTTCAGGCAAGAACCCGACAGTATCCGTCTACCGATTCCCCGCGCCATCCCCCTAATCTGACTGGCATGGCGGAATCTCCGTCATGCCGATGGGAAATACCTGCAGGGGGACACACCTATGTCAAATCAACAGGCCAGACTGTCATCGGGCGGCGTGCCGCCGGAGCGCGCGCCGGGCGCCTCCCGTTCGCGGTCGCGCGACGGCGCTCTGGTCCCCGACACGCCTTCCCGTTCGCCTGCCGGCCCCGCCGCGGGCGGCACGCTGGCGCGGACCCATCCCGGCAACTGGTAATCGGAGGCAGGGCACATGCGTCACCCTTACACCCCACAGCGGCCGGCCGGCGTCTCGGCGCCGCCGGCCCTTCCACTCCTGGTGCCGCTTGCGCAGCGGCGAATCCATGTCGAGGAGGCAGAGAGCATGCCAGCGTTCAATCGAGCCAGTCACCTGGTCAGCATTCGCGCCCGCAGCGGCCAGTCGCACCGCCTCGGCCTGCGCCTGCAAGAGCTGGCGCAGGCGGGCCAGGCCGCGCCCGGTTGCCTGCGCTACGAACTGCGCCAGGCGGACGGGGACGCCGACCTGTGGCTGTTGCACAGCGAGTGGAGCGATGAAGCGGCCATGCAGGCGTACCTGTCCGGCGACGCCCAGCGGGTCTTCGCCGAGGTGCTCTGGCAAGCGCTGGCGGCGACCCTGGACGTGCAGGAGCGGCCGTTCTGAAACCGGGCGGGCGGATGACGCGGCGCGGCGTCCGCCCGCCCCCCTTGTTCTGGCGTCTCAGCGATCCGGCGCGACCGACGACTGGTCCGCTCGTTCGTCTTCGACGTCGCGATGTCGCTCGAAGGCGGTCGCCGGCGAGCCATCGGCATTGACCTGCAACACCGCGCGCGGACGGCCGTCCTCGCCAATGTATACCTGGCCGATCCCGGCGCTGTTCCACAGGCGCTCGCCGGCCTGGCTGTGCTGCGGAACGCGCGGGCGGATTTCCAGGCTGCGCCGCTGGGTCAGCCAGTTCAGTGGCGACCAGGGCGCATAGAGCCAGCGGTTGAGGCGGTCGAACCAGTCCAGCAGGCGTCGCGGGAATTCGTTCTTGATCCCGCTGCTGGTGATCTGCCAGAGCCGGGGCCCGCGCTCGCGGTGGCGAATCCGGATGTCGTAGACGAAGGAGTAATGCACGTCGCCGGAAAGGATCAGGTAGTTACCCGGCGTGCGCGAGTGGCGGAAGATGTTCATCATCACCGAGGCCGCGCCGCGATGGGCCATCCAGTTTTCCGCATCGACCAGCAGCGGCTGGCCGATCCAGCTGAAGAGCTTCTGTACGCCCTCGATCAGCTTGACCCCGAACATCGGCGCCGGCGACACGATGATCGCCGCCTTTTCGCCGAGCAGGTCCTGCTGGAGTTCACTCAGCGCCTCCCAGTCCATCAGCCCGGAGGGCCGGCCCAGGTTGCGCTCGCTGCGCCAGCGGCGGGTGCGCGTGTCGAGGACGATCAGGGTCGGGCTGCCAGGCAGCCGGTAGTGCCAGTGCTGGAAGTCGAGCAGGGCATCGAGCAGGCGGTCCTGCTCGGCGCAGGGCAGCCGGCCGTCTGCCGCGGCGCCCTCCATCAGGGCCGCGACCGGCGCCAGCCATTCGCCGCAATGCTGCGGGTCGTTGCCCCAGCCCTGGCAGAGCAGGTAGGCGAGCAGGGCGTTGCCGATGATCCGCCGGGAGAACGGATGGCCGTAGGCGGTCAGCTCCCAGCGCGCGGAAAGGTTCCAGTCGTCGGTGATGTCGTGGTCGTCGAAGATCATCAGCGACGAGATATGCGCCAGTGCCCGCGCCACGCCGGGCAGGCCATCGCGGAAGGCTTCGATGTGCCGGCGCTCGTCGGCGAAGCGCTGCGCGTGCCGCGCATCCAGCCCCGGCGGCGGTTCCAGCCTGACCAGGCGCCAGGGCGCCGGCGACCAGACCAGCAGGTACATCGCCAGCACCTCGGCCAGGCCGACCAGATGGTTGTGGGCGTTGGCCGAGGTGAAGATCGGCTTCTTCACCCCGCCGAAGAAGCGCTCGCGCAGGGCTTCGTTGGACTTGAAGGCGGGCAGCAGGTCCTCGCGCCGGTAGTAGGTGGCCGGGTGTGCGTAGAGCGCCTCGCTGTCGTCCACCAGCGCGCCTTCCAGGTGTTCGCCGTACAGGCCGAGGCGGCGGATCAGCCCATGGATGGCCACCAGCATCGGCCCGGCGACGTCGTCGGCGTAGACCTGGTCGCCGCTCATCATCAGCAACGCCGGGCGGCTTTCGGCCTGCAGCAGGTTTTCCTCCAGCAGCCGGTCGACCTGCAGCAGGCCATCGGCCGCCGGGTGATGCGGCTTGCGGCAGGAGCCGTGGAGCAACTGGTCGAGACGTGGCTTGAGCACCAGGCTGGCGCGCTGGCGACCGGGGTAGAGCAGATGCGGCGCCCATTCGGCGATTCCCGCGGGCTCCCGGCCGTCGGCGGCCAGGCGCAGGTCGTAGTCGACCAGGCGGGCGCAGGGCAACGGCGGGTCGAGCGCGACATCCAGCAGGTGCAGCCAGGCATGGGTGCCGATGCGGATGGCCGAGTGGGTTCCTTCCGCGAGGCGGATCCGACGCTCCGCCTCGCCTTCGCTGGCGAGGACCAGCTCGATGGCCGTCGGGCATGACGTGGCCAGCCAGAACACCAGGCGCTCGGGCTCTGCGCGGCGCAGCAGGGGGCCGGCCAGGACCAGGGGCAGGGTGTCGTTGGGCGGGGTGTCGTTGGGGAGCGAGGCGGACATTGGTGCGGGCGCTGTCGACGCGGCGAAACAAGCTGACGAGTATGCCGCTTTCCGCGGCTCGCGGCGTTGCCATTTCGTAAGGAATGACGACAGTCGTCGGCGGACGACGATCTTCTAATGCCAAAAAGTTAAGTACACCTTAATTAATATTCTTTTTTGCGTTCTGGCTTCTGCGGCATATTGCCTTCCGCGCAGGCCCCGGCGGTCTGCCATCGCTGTTTGCGGGAGGGACACGTGCAATCCGACGTCGGCGCCGCCTCCCGCCGATCAAGGTTTCGCCTGCCACCCCGACGCCCGGTGGCGCAGGCCCGTAGCACGAGAGTGCGGAATGGGCATGGATCAGACACGCAATCGCCTCGTCGGCCTGATGTTCCAGAACGATTATTCCTGGCTGAGCGGGCGCCTGCGGCGCTACCTCGGCTGCCCCCACAGCGCCGAGGACATCGCCTCGGAAACCTTCCTCAAGGTCCTCGCCCTGCCGGACCCGGCAAGCATCCGCGAGCCGCGCGCGCTGCTCACCACCATCGCCCGCCGGTTGATGTACGACGGCTGGCGGCGCCAGGACCTGGAACGCGCCTACCTGGAAAGCCTGGCCGGGCTTCCGGAGGCCCTCGCGCCGTCCGCCGAGGAGCAGGCCCAGGTGGTGGAAACCCTGCTGCGCCTGGAGCGCATGCTCGCCGGGCTGTCGCCGAAGGCCCGCGCCGCCTTCATCCATAGCCAGATCGGCGGACTGACCTACGTGGAGATCGCCGGCTTGCTGGAGGTTTCCGTCAGCCGCATCCACCAGTACATGGTCGAGGGCTTCAAGCAGTGCTACCAGGTGCTTGCCGAATGAGCCAGGGAAGGCGCGAACGCATCCTCGACGAAGCGGCGCAGTGGATGGCGCTGCTGCAATCCGGCCATGCCGGCGCCGAGGAGCGCCTGGCGTTCCAGCAGTGGCGCCAGGCCGACGCCGAGCACGGTGCGGTGTTCGACCGGCTCAGCCTGGGCTTGCAGTCGTTTCGCGACGAGCCCTTGCACGGCTTGCGCGCCGAGCAATTGATCGGAGCCCTCGAGGCGCCGTCCGCCCGTCGCCGGTTTCTCCAGCGCAGCCTCGCCCTGGCGGCGTTCGGCGTGGCGACGCTGGCGCTGGGGCGGATCGGCATCGTCGGCTTCCCCTGGCCCGGCGACCTGTATACCGGCACCGGACAACGCCAGAGCTTCCGCCTGGAGGATGGCAGCCAACTGGTGCTGGACGCGCGCAGCCGGGTACGCCCCGAATTCGATGGCTACCGGCGTCGCCTGCGCTTACGCGAGGGGCGCCTGCTGGTTGACGTGGCACGGGATCCGGCGCGGCCGTTCGTCGTCGACACCGGGCGCGGCCAGGTCGAGGCGCAGGGAACCCGCTTCCAGGTCAGCGATGACGGTGCCAGCTCGCGGGTGGTGGTGCTCGAGTCGCGGGTGCGGATCACCACGGCCGACGGACGGCAATGCCTGCTGGAACGTGGCCAGAGTGCGCGTTTCGACGCCTCGGCGATTCTCGCCCGAGGTCCTGCCGAAGGCGGCGAGAGCGCCTGGCTGGATGGCCGGCTGGAGGTCCGCGACCGTCCGCTGGGGGAGGTGCTGGAGGCGTTGCGCGCCTATCGCCGCGGCATCGTCAGCGTCGCCGACGACGCGGCGGCGCTGCGCGTCAGTGGTATCTACCCGCTGGACGACAGCGGCGTGGCGCTGGCATTGCTGGAGCAGAGCCTGCCGATCCGGATCGACTACCACGGGCCCTACTGGGTCAGCATCGCCAGCCGCTGAGGCGCGCGCCCGGCGGCGAGCCGGGCGGCGCGACGCTTCAGAACGGCTTGGTCGGCAGGTACTTGCCGTCGAGGGTGATCACCGCCCGCGAGCCGCCTTCCGGGTCCTCGACCTTCTTGATGTCCAGCTTGAAGTTGATCGCGCTGATGATGCCGTCGCCGAACTGTTCGTGGACCAGCGCCTTCAGGGTGCTGCCGTAGACTTGCAGCATCTCGTAGAAGCGGTAGATGGTCGGGTCGCTGGGAATGCCGCCGGGAATGCTGCCGCGCAGCGGGATGCTTTGCAGCAGGAGCACCGCGTCGTCGTCCAGGCCGAGTTGGGCGGCGACCTTGCGCGCCGCCGCCTCTGGCAGGGCATGCTGGCCGAGCAGGGCGGCGGTGACGAAGGTCAGGGCGAGACCGGTGCCGTCGGCCAGGTCCTGCCAGGACAGGCCCAGGCGGGCCTTGTTCAGGACCACGGTCTCGGCCAGTTGCTGGCGCGCGTTGGGGGACACTTGGCTGTGTTGCATGGGATGACTCTCCTTGCGGGTGGTTGTGAGGGAAGGGATTCAGGTGACCGCCTGCCCGGGTGCGCCGCCTACCGCGCGCACTTCGGGATGCTCGGCGAGGGAGACGAAGCGCCGGCTGGCGCCGTCGAGGGCGTCGATGCGGCCGCTTTCGATGTCGTAGACCCAGCCGTGCAGGTTCAGCCGACCCTGTTCCAGGGCGCGGGCGACGCAGGGGTGGGTGCGCAGGTTGGCCAGTTGGGCGATCACGTTGTGCCGCACCAGGGCGTCCAGCCGCGCCGCCTCGGAGGCGTGTTCGTGGGCGCTGTTCATCGCCCGTGCGGCCTCGGCGTGGTGCAACCAGCCGGCCACCGCCGGCAACTGGTCGAGACAGGCGCAGGATGCGATGGCGCCCATCGCGCCGCAGTCCGAGTGGCCGCAGACCACGATGTCGCCGACCCCGAGCACCGCCACCGCGTATTCCACCGAGGCGCTGACCCCGCCGGGCTGCGGCCCGTAGCCGGGGACGATGTTGCCGGCATTACGGACCACGAAGAGTTCGCCGGGCTCGCGCTGGGTCAGCAGCTCGGGGACCACCCGGCTGTCCGAGCAGGCGATGAACAGCGCCTTGGGGGCTTGCCGGGTGGCCAGGGACTTGAACAGTTGCGAGCGCGCCGGGTAGGCGTCGCGCTGGAAGCGGAGAAAGCCGTCGATGATGTCACGCATGGCGCTGGGCTCCTGGCCGTCGAATGGTGGGGCCAGGATGCGCGGATTGAGCCATAGGGTCCAAGACCGGTTTATTATTCCAATCATTGGTCTGACCTATAGTTGGATGTTTCCATGCTGCTTCGCCACCTGCGCTACCTGCTCGCTGTCGCCGAGCATCGCAACTTCACCCGCGCCGCCGAGGCGCTGCACGTTTCGCAGCCGACCCTGTCGCAGCAGGTGCGGCAACTGGAAGAGCAACTGCGCGTGCAATTGCTCGACCGCTCCGGCAGGAGCGTGCGTCCCACCGATGCCGGCGAGCTGTACCTGCTTCATGCGCGGCGTGCCTTGCGCGAGCTGGAAGCGGCGCAACGGGCGATCCACGAGGTGCGCGACCTCAGTCGCGGCCGCCTGCGCCTGGGCATGACGCCGACCTTCACCTGCTATCTGGTGGGCGCCCTGGTGGATCCGTTCAATCAGCGCTATCCGGGCATCGAGTTGAGCCTCGAGGAGTTGCCCCAGGACGCCCTGGAGGCGGCGCTGATCGACGATCGCCTGGACCTTGGCGTGGCCTTCAGCGAGCCGGGTTCGGTGGAGATCGACAGCCAGCCGCTCTACCTGGAGCGCCTGGGCCTGGTGCTGGGGGCGGAACACCCGGCGGCGAACGCGCCGCTGGCCGCCGCAGCGCTGGCGGAGTTGCCGTTGGCGTTGTTGCGCGACGACTTCGCCACGCGCCGGCACATCGACGCTTACCTGCGCCAGCAAGGGGTGACGGCGCGGGTTGCGCTGGAGGCGAACTCGATCAGCGCCATCGTCGATGTGGTTCGCCGCGGAAGACTGGCCAGCATCCTGCCGGAGGCGGTGGCGCGCCAGCAGGCCGGGTTGCGCTGCGTGGCGCTGCGGCCGGCGTTGCCGACCCGTCAGGTAGCGCTGTTCTGGCGCCAGGGCAGCCACCCCGGTGCCGCGCGCCTGGCCTTCCAGGCCCTGGCGCTGGAGCTCGGCGCCGAGCTGGGCGACGCCTGAGCGGGATCAGCCGCGACTCGGCTGCAACGCCGCGGGCTCCTCGCGGCGCAGGCGCAGGGCCAGGGCGGCGCCGCACAGGGCGAGCAGGGCGCTGAGCGCGGTCACCCATTCGATGCCGCGCGCCTGGCTGGCCAGCAGGCTGGCGGCATCGGCGCCGCGTACCTGGGCGTTGGCCAGCGCCACCAGCAGGGCCAGGCCGAGCGCGCCGCCGATCTGCTGGGTCATCGAGGCCATCCCCGAGGCGACGCCCTGTTCGGCGGGATCGACGCCGCTGGCGGCGCTCACCCACATGGCGGTCCAGGTCATGCCCTGGCCGACGCTGAGGATCACGATGGCCGGCAGCAGCGCCAGGAAGCCGCGCCCCAGCGGCAGGCACGCTGCCAGCAGGCCGAGCCCGAGTGCGCCCAGCAGCAGGCCGGCGACCAGCGTCGCGCGTGCCCCGTGGCGGGCCAGCAGGCGCTCGGCGACGCGGATACCGAGGGTGCAGAGCAGAGTCGCCGGGAGGAACGCCAGGCCGGTCTGCAACACGCTGTAGCCGTACACCGACTGGAAGTAGATGGCCAGGAAGTAGTACTGCACGCCGTAGCTGCTCATGAAGATCGCGGTCAGCAGCATCGCTACCTGCAGGTTGCGGTTGCCCAGCAGGCGCAGCGGCATCAGCGGGTCGCGGCTGTAGTGTTCGATGGCGAGGAACGCCAGTAGCAGCGGGACGGAAAGGTAAAGTCCGAAACGTACCGAGGGCGCATCCCAGCCCGACTCGGGGCCCTGGACCAGGGCGAAGACCAGCAGGGTGGCGCCGGCGGTGACCGTCAGCGCGCCGGCCAGGTCGAAGCGCCGACCGCGCTGGCGCCGGGCGTCGGCCGGGATCAGGCGCAGGGCGAGCAGCGCCGCGGCGCCGGCCAGCGGCACGTTGACCAGGAAGATCGAGGCCCAGCCGAACAGCTCGGTGAGCGCGCCGCCGAGCGCCGAGCCGAGGGCCAGGCCGAACGCCGAGGCGATGCTCCAGATCGCCAGGGCACGATTGCGCGCCGGGCCCTCGGCGAAGTGATTGCCGATCAGCGCCAGGGTCGCCGGGAACAGCAGCGCGCCACCCAGGCCCTGCACGGCGCGGGCGAGGATCAACGGCAACTCGCTCTGGGCCAGGCCGCCCGCGAGGGACGCGAGGGCGTACAGGCTTTGCCCGAGGACGTACATGCGGCGCCGGCCGAGCAGGTCGGTGGCGCGCCCGCCGAGCAGGAGGAAGCCGCCGAAGGCCACCGTATAGGCGCTCACCACCCATTGCAGGCGTTGCGCCGAAAAATCCAGCGCCCGGCTGATTTCCGGCAGAGCGACGAACACGATGGTGGCGTCGAGGGCGATGATCAGTTGCGCGCAGGCGAGCAGGGCGAGCATCCAGTTGGAAGGGGCGGCACGGTCCGTCACGGTGGGACTCCTGGTCTGGGTTGGGCGCGGCCAGTGTTTCTCATGCTGGAATCGTGATAAATAGCCTCTCCGTCCTTTCACTGATGAAAATAATCATCGATGAGATCGCCATGGACCTGAATGCCGTCAAGTTGCTCGCCCGCGTGGCCGAGACCCGTAGCTTCACCCAGGCCGCCGTTTCCCTCGGTCTGACCCAGTCCGGCCTGTCGCGCGCCATCGGCCGGCTGGAAGCCGAACTCGGCGTGCGTCTGCTGCACCGCACCACCCGCAGCGTCAGCCTGACCCCGGACGGCCAGCTGTTCTACGAGCGCTGCGCACCCTTGCTGGCGGAACTGGAGGAAGTCGAGAAGTTGCTGGTGGACCGCCAGTGCGCGCCGAGCGGTCCGCTGAAGATCACCACCCCGCAGGCGCTCGGGCGGATCGTGATCATGCCGGTGCTGCGCGAACTGACGCGGCGCTACCCGCAATTGCAGATCGAGGCGGCGATGACCGATCGCCTGGTCGACCTCACCGAGGAAGGCTTCGACGCCGCCGTGCGTCTCGGTCGGGTCGGCGACGTGCGCCTGATCGCCCGGCCATTGGCGGCGTTGCGCTGGGTCACGGTGGCGTCGCCGGAATACCTGCGTAGCCACGGCACGCCGGAGCGCCTGGAGCAACTCGCCGGGCACAACTGCCCGACGGTGCGCGACCTGCATACCGGCAAGCTGCTGGAATGGCAGTTCCAGCGCGACGGCCAGCCGCTGAGCCTGGCGGTGCGCGGCGACCTGGTGCTGGACGTGGCCGACGCGCTGGTCGACGCGGCGCTGGTCGGCCAGGGCATCGTCCAAGTGATGGGCTTCATGGCCGAGGAGGCGATCCGCCGGCGTCGACTGGTACGCATCCTCCAGCCGTTCGAACCGCCGCTGTGCCCGGTGTCGCTGATCTACCCGCCGTCGCGGCAGTGCTCGCTGAAGATCGGCGCGCTCTACGAGGAACTGAAGAGCGCGCACTGGTGCGGGGCGCTGACGTACTGACCCGAGGGCGGCAGGGCGGATAACGCCGTGTTCGGACCGGCGGATAGCCGCAGGCGGCTATTCGCCCTACGCGGGGCAAGGCCGGTAGCGGAGCTGGGGAAGATTGTCGGGTAGGGCGAATAACGCCGGAGGCGTTATCCGCCGATACGCCTATTCGCCTGCGTTTATAAGCTCAGAACAAAGCGTTCCAAGCTGGCCCTGCAAATCTCCCGCGCTCATCGCTCATCCCCTGGAAACCATGTTTTCGGGGGGAACCGAACGATGCCGCACCATGCTCCATCCACACGCCTGCCTTCCAGCCTGGCCCTGGCCGCGCTGCTCGCGGCGGCCTACGCCGCGCCGCCGGAGGCACGTGCGGAGACGCCCGCGCCCGCCGCCGAGGCGCTCACCTTCGACGTCGCCGCCGGCCCGCTGGACCAGGTGCTGCTAGGCATCTCGCGGCAGAGCGGCTTGCTGATCTCCTTCGAGCAGTCGCTGGTGCGCGGCCGGCAGGCGCCGGCGGTGCGCGGTCCGCTGAGTGTCGACCAGGCCCTGGAACAGGCCCTGCGCGGTAGCGGCCTGCAGTTCCGCCGTTCCGAGCGCGGCGCGGTGATTTCCGCCGCGCCGCTGCGCGCGGCCGTACCGGCGGCGAAGGTGCAGTCGCTGGCGGCGAAAGCGGAGCAGACCCTGGAGCGGGTGGTGGTGACCGGCTCGCGGATTCCCCGCGCCCAGCAGGAAGGGCCGTCGCCGGTCACGGTGATCAGCAGCGAGGAAATCCAGAACCGTGGCTACCGCAACGTCTTCGAGGCCTTGCAGACGCAGACCCAGAACACCGGCATGACCCAGGGCGAGGACTACGGCAACACCTGGCAACCGGCGGCCAACGCCCTCAACCTGCGCGATCTCGGCCCCAACCACACGCTGGTGCTGATCAACGGCCGGCGCGTCGCCGACTACCCGACCGCCTATGGCGGCTCGGTGAACTTCACCAACCTGGCGAACATCCCGGCGGTCATGATCGACCGCATCGAGATCCTCAGCGGTGGCGCCTCGGCGATCTATGGCTCGGATGCCATCGCCGGGGTGGTCAATATCGTCCTGAAGAAGAAATTCGATGGCGTCGACGTCAACCTGCGCGCCGGCACCACCGAGCGCGGCGGCGGCGACAACCAGCGCCTGCAACTGGTCGGCGGCGGTGCGACGGGCGACTTCGAAGGCCTGTTCGGCCTGCAGGTCGAGCAGCGCCAGCCGGTCTGGGCCAACCAGCGCGGTTTCATGGACAGCTACCCGGACGGCAACAACGTCGGTTACCGGCTGAACCCGCAGAGCGGACGCTACCTCGGCGACGCCTCCTGCGCCGGCCTCGGCGGCCTGTTCGGCGGCAACGTGGCGCCGGTGCCGGGCGCCAGGGGTGGCTATCGCTGCATGACCGACCAGTACTACAACAACTACTGGACCCTGCAGACCAAGAAGGAAAACTACGACGGCTACGCCGGCGGCACCTGGCACCTGAGCGACAGCGGCAAGCTGTTCGCCGACCTGCTGTTCGGCTTCGACCACCTGCAGAACAATACCCGCGGGCCGTCCTTCACCTCGCCGGACTTCATCAATGCCTCCAGCGGCGACCTGGAGCGCTGGTACCGGCTGTTCTCGCCCGAGGAGATCGGCGGCAAGAGCAGCAACAACAGCAAGTGGCGCGAGGTGTCCTGGACCGGCACCCTCGGCTACAGCGACCGCGTCGCCAATACTTCCTGGGAATACGAACTGGCCGCGACCCGCTCCGAGTACCGCAGCGACCGCACTACCCGCTACACCCCGGCGGCCGGGATCCTCGACCTGTACCTGGGCCGCAAGCTCGGCGAACGCGACGGCTACCCGGTCTACGATCCCGATCCGGCGCGCCTCGGACGTCCGCTGAGCGAGGAAGAGTGGCGCAGCCTGCGGCGCAACGTGACCCAGCACAGCGAGTCCTACTCGCAGACCTACAGCTTCACCGGCAACGGCGAGCTGTTCGACCTGCCGGCCGGCCCGGTGGCCTTCGCCGGCGTGCTGGAGGTGGGCAAGCAGGGCTACAGGATCCGTCCCGACTCGCAATACAACGACGGCTCTCTCTACAACGTCTCCAAGGCCAGCAGCTCCGGCGGCTCGCGCGACCGTTACGCCGCCGGCGGCGAATTCAGCATCCCGCTGCACGACACGCTGCTGGTGTCCGCCGCCGGCCGCTGGGACCAGTACAGGTTCAGCGGTCGCACCGAGGAGCAGACCACCTACAACCTGGGGCTGGAATGGCGCCCGCTGACCAGCCTGCTGCTCCGCGGCAGCTACGGCACCAGCTTCCGCGCGCCGGACCTGAACTACATCTACCAGGCCGACGCCAACGGCTACTACCCGGCGCAGAAGGACTACTACGGTTGCGAGAAAGGCGTCGACGGCGCTTGCAAGAACGGTCGGGTCGACTACGTGCAGAGCGGCACGCCCGACCTGAAGTCCGAGCGCGGGCGCTACTGGAGCTACGGCTTCGTCTGGTCGCCGTCGAGCAGGTTCGACTTTTCCGCCGACTACTACCACATCCAGATCGACGACCTGCTGACCACCCTCGATCCGGACAAACTGCTGCGCGACGAGGCGGCCTGCCGCAGCGGCGGGCTCGATCCGGACTCGGCGCAGTGCCGCGACACCCTGGCGCGGGTCGAGCGCAACGCCGGCGACGCCAGCGTCGATCCGAATCGCCTGAACAAGGTCTACGTCAATGCCATCAACGCGGCCAAGGAGCGCACCAGCGGCATCGACCTGCGCAGCAACATCCGCTGGGGCGCCGGCGACTACGGCGCCTTCTCCTCGACCCTCGGCTACACCCTGGTGTTGTCCCACGACTACCAGCAGTCCGACGACTACCCCAGCGAGAACCAGCGCGACAGCCTCGACTCCCACGACTGGCGCAGCAAACTCAACGCCAGCCTGACCTGGGACTACGCACAGTTCACCTCGACGCTCTTCGCGGTGCGCTACGGCAGCGTTACCAACGCCGCTGGCAGCGGGCGCCTGAGCCCGTGGACGGTGTTCAACGCCAGCGCCCGCTACCGGCTCAACGAACGCGCCAGCGTCGGCCTGACGGTGAACAACCTGCTCGACCAGATCAAGGAGGACGACTCCGATGGCTGGCCGTACTATCCCACCGGCAACTACGACGCCATGGGCCGCCAATGGTGGCTGGACTTCAGCTATCACTTCGGTGGTTGAGCCATGCCCGGACGCATCCTTGTCTTCGCCTGCTGCCTGCTCGCCAGCCTGGCCCGCAGCGAACCGCGCCATGCCATCACGCTCTACGACGAGTCGGCGAAATACCCGCCGGGTTTCCAGCACTTCGACTTCGTCGACCCGCAGGCGCCCAAGGGCGGCAGCCTACGGCGGATGGAAAGCGGCAGCTTCGACACGCTGAACCCCTTCGCCAACCGCGGCACGCCGATCAGCATGACCCAGGCCGCGCTGATCTACGAAACCCTCGGCTTCCAGTCACTGGACGAGCCGTTCACCGAATACGGCTACCTGGCGCGCTACATCGAGAAAGCCCCGGACAACAGCTGGGTGCGTTTCCATATCGATCCGCGGGCGCGCTTCAGCGACGGCGTGGCGGTCACCGCCGAGGACGTGAAGTTTTCCTTCGACAGCCTGGTCGAGCAGGGCAGCCCGTTCTGGCGCGCCTACTACAAGGAGGTCCTCGAGCCGGTGGTGGAGGACCGCCTGCGCATCCGCTTCGACTTCCGTCATGCCGGCAACCGCGAACTGCCGCTGGTGCTGGCCCAGCTCTACGTGCTGCCCAGGCATTGGTGGCAGGGACGCGACTTCAACCGCAGCAGCATGCAGCCGCCGCTGGGCAGCGGACCTTACCGGCTGGAGAAGGCCGAGGCGGGGCGTTCGGTGAGCTACCGGCGCAACCCCGACTGGTGGGCTCGCGACCTGCCGGTCGGGCGTGGCCTGTACAACTTCGAGCGGATCCGTTTCGACTACTACCGCGACAGCGGCGTGGCCTTGCAGGCGTTCAAGGCCGGGCAGGCCGACATCAATGTCGAGACCAGCGTCAAGGCCTGGAGCAGCGGCTACGACTCGCCGGCCCTGCGCGATGGCCGGTTGCGCCAGGAGAGCTTTCCCTACCCGTACCCGGCCAGCCTCCAGGGCCTGGTGTTCAACCTGCGCCGGCCGCTGTTCGAGGACCGCCGGGTACGCCAGGCGCTGAGCCTGTTGTTCGACTTCGAATGGACCAACCGGCAGCTCTTCGGCGGTCGCTACAAGCGCCTGCGCAGCTATTTCGACAACTCGGAGATGGCCGCTCGCGGCCTGCCCGGTGCCGACGAACTGGCCTTGCTGGAGCCGCTGCGTGGGCAGATCCCCGAGGAGGTCTTCGGCCAGGCCTACGCTCCGCCGGTGAACGACGGCAGCGGCGATATCCATGAGCGCCTGGTGCAGGCCTACCGCCTGCTCGGCGAGGCCGGCTGGCATGCCGTCGACGGACGCCTGCTGGATACCGCCGGACGGCCGCTGCGCTTCGAACTCCTGCTCCAGGGCAAGGGCCTGGAGCGCGCGCTGCTGCCGTTCCAGCGCAACCTGGCGCGGATCGGCATCGATATGCGCCTGCGCCAGGTGGACGCTTCGCAATACATCGAGCGCATACGTGCGCGGGACTACGACATGATCGTTTCGAGCTTCTCCCAGTCCAATTCGCCGGGCAATGAGCAGTACAGCTTCTGGCATTCCTCCAGCTACGCCGATCCCGGCGGCTACAACCGCATCGGCCTGAAGGACCCGGCCATCGACCGGCTGGTGCAGGCGGTGGTCGAGGCCGACTCGCGGGCCGCCCTGGAAACCGCCGTGCGCGCCCTCGACCGGGTGCTGCAATGGGGCTACTACCTGATCCCGACCTGGTATTCCGACGAGGTCTGGATCGCCAGCTGGAATCGCTTCGGCCGACCGCCGCAGGCGCCGCGCTACAGCCTGGGGCTGAACACCTGGTGGGAAGTCCGCGAGCGGGCCGTGCCGAGCCGGGAGGCGCAGTGACATGGGCGGCTACCTGTTGCGCCGTCTGGCGCTGATCCTGCCGACCCTGCTGGGCATCCTGCTGATCAACTTCGCCATCGTCCAGGCCGCACCCGGCGGGCCGGTGGATCAGGCCATCGCGCGCCTGCAGGGCGTCGACGGCGGTGGCCCGCTGGGGCGTGGCGGGGAGGGTGGGCATGGCGCTCTGGAGCCGCAGCGCCACGGCGAGACCGGCATCGACCCGCAGCTGGTGGCCGCCCTGGAGCGCCAGTACGGCTTCGACAAGCCGCCGCTGCAACGGCTCTGGCTGATGCTGTCGAGCTACGCCCGGCTGGATTTCGGCGAGAGCTTCTACCGCGACGCACGGGTCGTCGACCTGATCGCCGAGAAGCTGCCGGTCTCGCTGTCCCTGGGCTTGTGGGCGACGTTGATCACCTACTTGGTGTCGATTCCTCTAGGGGTGGCCAAGGCGGTGCGCCACGGCAGCGCCTTCGACCTGTGGAGCAGCGCGTTGGTGGTGGTCGGCTATGCGGTGCCCGGCTTCCTCTTCGCCATCGTCCTGATCGTGCTGTTCGCCGGCGGCAGCTACCTGGACTGGTTCCCCCTGCGCGGCCTGGCTTCCGAGGGCGCCGAGCGCCTCGGCGCGCTGGCGCGCTTCGCCGATTACCTCTGGCACCTGGCGCTGCCGGTGGGTTCGCTGGTGGTCGGCGGCTTCGCCAGCCTGACCCTGCTGACCAAGAACAGCTTCCTCGACGAGATATCCAGGCAGTACGTCGCCACCGCTCGCGCCAAGGGCCTCAGCGAGCGCCGGGTGCTCTACGGCCATGTGTTCCGCAACGCCATGTTGCTGGTGGTGGCCGGGCTGCCGGCGGCGCTGGTCTCGGTGTTCTTCACCGGGTCGCTGCTGATCGAGGTGCTGTTCTCCCTCGACGGCCTCGGCCTGATGGGCTACGAAGCGGCGCTCGGCCGCGACTACCCGGTGGTGTTCGGCAGCCTGTTCATCTTCACCCTGCTCGGGTTGCTGGTGAAGCTGGCCGGCGACCTGGCCTACAGCCTGGTCGACCCGCGCATCGACTTCGCCGCGAGGAAACAGTGAGATGGCCATCGTCCTTTCCCCGCTGCACCGCCGCCGCCTCGCCGCGTTCCGCGCCAACCGCCGCGGGCGCCTGGCCCTGCTGCTGTTCCTCGTGCTGTTCGTCACCTGCCTGTTCGCCGAGCTGATCGCCAACGACCGCCCGCTGCTGCTGGAATACCGTGGCCAGTGGTTCCTGCCGGTGCTGCGGGACTATCCGGAAACCGCCTTCGGCGGCGAGCTGCCGTTCCCGCCGGACTACCGCGGCCGCTTCATGAGCGAACGCATCGCCCGCGACGGCTGGGCGCTGTGGCCGCCGATCCGCTTCGACGCGCGCAGCATCAACTACGCGCGCCCGGCGCCGGCGCCGCCCTCGGCGGAGAACTGGCTGGGTACCGACGACCAGGGCCGCGACGTGCTCGCGCGGGTGATCTACGGCCTGCGCCTGTCGATTCTCTTCGCCCTCGGCCTGACCCTGGCCTCGTCGTTGCTGGGAATCTGCGCAGGCGCGGTGCAGGGCTACTACGGCGGCTGGATCGACCTGTTCGGCCAGCGCTTCATCGAGGTCTGGTCGGGTCTGCCGATGCTTTACCTGCTGATCATCCTCGCCAGCCTGGTGCAGCCCGGGGTCGGCTGGCTGCTGGCGATCATGCTGCTGTTCTCCTGGACCAGCCTGGTCGACGTGGTTCGCGCCGAGTTCCTGCGCGGTCGTCACCTGGAGTACGTCAAGGCGGCGCGGACCCTCGGCCTCGGCGACGCCGGGGTGATGTTCCGGCACATCCTGCCCAACGCCATGGTCGCGACCCTGACCTTCCTGCCGTTCCTGCTCTGTGGCGCGGTGACCACCCTGACCGCCCTGGACTTCCTCGGTTTCGGCCTGCCGCCCGGCTCGCCGAGCCTTGGCGAACTGGTCGGGCAGGGCCGCGACAACCTCCAGGCGCCCTGGCTCGGGCTGACCGTGTTCGTGGTCCTGGCGACCTTGCTCAGCCTGCTGGTGTTCATCGGCGAAGCGGTGCGCGACGCCTTCGATCCGAGGACATGAGATGAACCGGGAACTGTTGCGAGTGGAAAACCTGAGCGTCGCCTATGGCGACACGCAGGTCGTGAAGGGGATCGACTTCAGCCTGCGCGCCGGCGAGACCCTGGCCCTGGTCGGCGAGTCCGGCTCCGGCAAGTCGCAGACCGCCCACGCCCTGCTGCGCCTGCTGCCGGGCGCGGCGCGCCTGGGCGGCAGCGTGCGCCTGGACGGCGAGGAACTGCTCGCGCTGTCGCCGCAGGCATTGCTGACGATTCGTGGGCAGCGCATCGGCATGGTGTTCCAGGAGCCGATGACCTCGCTCAATCCATTGCAGCGCATCGGCCGCCAGGTCGGCGAGGGCCTGCGCCTGCATCGCCGCCTGCGTGGCGCCGCGCTGCGCGGGCGGGTACTGGAACTGCTCGAACTGGCCGGCCTCGAGCAGCCGCGACGCCTGCTCGAGGCCTATCCGCACCAGCTCTCCGGCGGCCAGCGGCAGCGGGTGATGCTGGCCATGGCGCTGGCCTGCGAGCCGCAACTGCTGATCGCCGACGAACCGACCACGGCTCTCGACGTCACCGTGCAGAAACGCCTCCTGGAGCTGCTGCAAAGCTTGCAGCGACGGCTGGGCATGGCGATCCTGCTGATCAGCCACGACCTCAACCTGGTGCGCCGGGTCGCCGATCGGGTCTGCGTGATGCGCGATGGCCAGATCGTCGAGGAGAACGCCTGCGAGACGCTGTTCCGTTCGCCCCGGCATCCCTACACGCGCTTGCTGATCGAGGCCGAGCCGGGTGGCCTGGCGGAGCCGGTAGCGTGCCGCGAGACCTGCCTGGAGGTGCGCGCGCTGAGCCTCGACTACCCCGCGCCCGGCGGCTGGCTGCGCCGGCGCGCGGGACTGCGCGCGGTGCACGAGGTCAGCCTGCGGCTGCGCCGTGGCAGCACCCTGGGGATCGTCGGCGAAAGCGGTTCGGGCAAGTCCTCCCTCGGCCAGGCGCTGCTGCGCCTGTTGCCGGCCGAAGGGCAGATCCTGTTCCAGGGCGAGCGCCTCGACCGGCTGCACGGCAAGCGCCTGTTGCCATTGCGCCGGCAGTTCCAGGCGGTGTTCCAGGACCCCTACGGCAGCCTCAACCCGCGCCTTAGCGTGGAACAGATCGTCGGCGAAGGCCTGCGTATCCATGGCATCGGCGATGCCGGCGAACGCCGCGCGCGGGTGCTGGAGGCACTGCGCGAGGTCGGTCTCGACGAGCCTTGCCTGGAACGCTATCCCCACGAGTTTTCCGGCGGCCAGCGCCAGCGCATCGCCATCGCCCGCGCGCTGGTGCTGAAGCCGGCGCTGATCCTGCTCGACGAACCGACCTCGGCGCTCGACCGCAGCGTGCAGTGCCAGGTGGTCGAGCTGCTGCGTCGGTTGCAGCGTCGCCACGGGCTGAGCTACCTGTTCATCAGCCACGACCTGGCCGTGGTACGCGCCCTGGCCCACGACATCCTGGTGCTCAAGGACGGCCGGGTGGTGGAGCAGGGCAGCGCCGCTGCGCTGTTCAGCCAGCCGCGCCACCCCTATACCCGCGAGTTGCTCGGAGCGATACCCGCGCTGCGCCTGGAAGAGCACCTGCGGGTGGCCGGGCTGGGAATCTGAGGCGGGAAACCATGCTGACTCTAAGGATGTTCCGAAAGGTTCTTTCCAGACGCCCCGGCGCTTTTCTTAAGATCGGCCTGCGGGCCCGTCAGGGACAAGGAGCCATGTCGGCTTCCGGGTCCGTCCGATCGATTGGGGGAATGCGATGAGTTCGTTACCGTTGTACTTCGATTACGCCGCCACCACGCCCGTGGACGAGCGCGTGATCCGGGCCATGGTGGAGTGTCTCGGCTACCAGGCGTGTTTTGGCAATCCCGCGTCGAATTCCCATGCCTACGGCCGCCAGGCGCGGCGGGCAGTGGAGCGGGCCAGGGAGCAGGTGGCCGCGCTGGTCGGCGCCAGCGCCGGGCAGATCGTCTGGACTTCCGGCGCCACCGAATCCAACAACCTGGCCCTCAAGGGCGTGGCCCAGGCGCTGGACGCACCCGGCCACCTGATCACCAGTCGCCTGGAGCACAAGGCGGTGCTGGACACCGTGCAGCAACTCGCCGATGACGGCTGGAGCGTGACCTGGCTGGCGCCCGGCACCGATGGCCTGATCCGGCCGGAACAGGTGGAGGCGGCCTGGCGCGCCGATACCCGTCTGGTGTCGCTGATGCGGGTCAACAACGAACTCGGCACCCTGACCGACATCGCCGCCATCGGCGAACGGGTGCGCGAGCGCGGCGCGCTGTTCCACGTCGACGCGGCGCAGGCCAGCGGCAAGGTGGCGATCGACCTGGGCCGCCTGGCGGTGGACCTGATGTCGTTCTCCGCACACAAGACCTACGGGCCCAAGGGCATCGGCGCGTTGTACGTCGGGCCGCGCGCCGAGCGGCGGCTGAAGGCGCAGATCCACGGCGGCGGACACGAGCAGGGCCTGCGTTCCGGGACCCTGGCGACCCACCAGATCGTCGGTATGGGCGAGGCCTTCGCCCTCGCCGGCGAGCTTTTCGAGGAGGAGGGCAGGCGCATCGCCGGACTCCAGCGGCGTCTGCTGGAGGGGCTGGCGCAGATCGACGGCTGGCGCCTGAACGGCAGCGCCGACGCACGCATCGCGCATACCCTGAACCTGACCTTCGACAACCCGGCCTTTGTCCCCCAGGCACTGGAGTCCAGCCTGGCGGTGTCCAGCACCTCGGCCTGCAACTCGGCGCGGCCGGCGCCGTCCCACGTGCTTCTCGCCCTCGGCCACGATGCCGCCAGCGCTGGCCGCAGCGTGCGCCTGAGCCTCGGTCGCTACACCCGCGAGGCCGACGTCGACGCGGCGGTGGCCGCCCTCAAGGCCGCGGCGGATAGTGGCGCGCCGGCGTGGCAGCCGTTCCTCGGGGTATCCAGGGCAGGCTGAGCGGCCGGCTCGACCCGCCCTCGCCGAAGCCAGGGGCTGCGGATAACCGCGAAGCGGTTATTCGCCCTGCGGCTCCAGGGGCTTTTCGTCTTTGCCGCCATTTCCCGGCAATGTGCGCTTGGCGGATTATCCAGGTTGGGTATCATGCGTCGCCATTCCCATCCACCGCCGACGGAAGTCAGGCTTTGCCTGCGTGAGCCCAATGGACGATCTCTCCCCCGATTCCGCCTTGCCGCCTGCCGGCAGCGCCCAGGACAACGACGCGCCGCGCCAGTTGGTGGTCTGCATCGACGGAACCTCGAACCGCTTCGGCGACCAGCCGACCAACGTGGTGCGCCTGTACCGCTCGCTGTCGCGCGATCCGCGCAGGGTGCTGGCCTACTACGACCAGGGCGTCGGCACCTTCGGCCTGAAGGAAACCCTGTTCGAGTGGCAGAAGTTTCCCTCGCGGATCGCCGGCCTGGCCTTCGGCTGGGGGCTCAAGCGCAACGTCGAGGGCGCCTATCGCTTCCTCGCCGAGCACTACCGGCCCGGCGACCAGATATTCCTCTTCGGCTTTTCCCGCGGGGCCTACGCGGTGCGGGTGCTGGCCGCGATGCTGCGCGCGGTGGGCCTGATCGATGCGCACCAGCCGCACCTCTTCGACTACGCCTGGACCCTGCTCACCACCCGCATGCCGCCCCGCGACGAAGACAAGCGGGCCGGCACGCGTCGCCGCGGACCGGACTTCGGCCTGCTGGGACGCTTCCGCAAGGTCTTCGGCCGGCAGGTGAAGGTGCACTTCCTCGGCCTGTTCGACACCGTGACCTCGGTGGGCTGGGTCTACGACCCGCTGACCGTGCCGTATTCCTCGAACAACGAAATGGTCGACGTGGTCCGCCAGGCCCTGGCCATCGACGAATGCCGCTGCTTCTTCCGGCAGAACCTCTGGTTCGGCGAGAAGGACCGCAAGTCCGACGTGTTGCAGGTGTGGTTCCCCGGCATGCACTCCGATGTCGGCGGTGGCTATGCGCCGAAGGACTCGCGGCTGGCTCTGGTGGCCTTTACCTGGATGCTCGGCGAGGCGCTGGAGGCCGGCCTGCATGTCGACCCGGCGCGCAGCCGCGACCAGTTGCGCGCACGTTCGAAGCAGGGCCCGGACCCGACCGCGCCGATCCTGCCGGTGATGACCCGGCCCTGGCGCCTGGCCGAGTGGCTGCCGCTGCTGGTCTGGGACCGCCGCAGCGGCAACCGCGCCTGGCGCTGGTCGCGTGGCCGGCCGCGCTCGCGGCCGCTGGAACCGGTCGGGCAGGAAACCCGGGTCAAGCTGCACCGTTCGGTGCAGCGGCGGCTGGACGAATGCCCCGACTACCGGCCGTGCAACCTGCCAGCGCTGGAACGCTGCGACCTCATCGACGATTCGCCGTTGCTCGACGGCTACCGCTAGCGGCTGGCCGCGATCGCGTTCAGAACCACATGCGGATACCGGCGACGAAGCGCGCCTCGTCGTCGTCCTCGCCCTCGGCGCGGGCCAGGTCGGCGCTGTTGCCGTAGGAGCGGTTCCAGGTCACCCCGATGTAGGGCGCGAACTCGCGACGGATCTCATAGCGCAGGCGCAGGCCCAGCTCGCTATCGGCAAGGCCCGAACCGATGCCGCGGGCGGGATCGTTCCTGCCGTACAGGTTGACCTCGGCGCTGGGCTGGAGGATCAGCCGGTTGGTCAACAGGATGTCGTACTCGCCCTCCAGGCGCAGCGCGCTCTGGCCGTTCTCGCCGAGGAAGGCGGTGACTTCCGCCTCGAAGTCGTAGAGCGCCAGGCCCTGCACGCCGAACGCCGCCCAGGTCTGCGGCGAGCCGGGCTTGAAATCCTGGCGCACGCCGGCGACCAGGTCCCACCAGGGACCGATGGCGTGCCCGAACAGCGCCTGGACCTCGGCGTCCTCGGTCTTGCCGTCGAGCCGTTCGCCTTCGCTGCGCAGCCACAGGCGGTTGATGTCGCCGCCGATCCAGCCGCTGGCGTCCCAGGCCAGCGCGCTGCCGTCGTCGGCGTCCTGGTATTCCAACTGGTCGAGCAGGAAGAAGCTGTTCAGCGCGCTGTCGTGCACCTTGTGCCCCTCCAGCGGCGGAAAGGCGGCACGGCGGTCGGCCTCGGTCGGCACCGGGATCGGCGTACGGCTCTGGCTGGGCGCGGCCTGCGCCGGAGGTTGCCGCGCAGCGCGGCTCATCCCCGGCATCCGGCCATGGTCCATTCCCTGGTGCTCCATGGGCTGTGCCGGGGCGGGCGATGCGGTGCCGTGGTCCATCCCCGGCATCCGGCCATGCCCCATCCCCTGGTGGTCCATGGGTTTCGCCGGGGCGGAGGTCCTCTGGCCGTGGTCCATGCCAGGCATCGCGCCGTGGTCCATGGCCGAGTGGTCCATGCCATTGTCCTGCGCGGCCTCGACGGGATTCGGCAGGCCCAGCAGCAGACCCAGGGCGAGGGCACCGCCGGCCAGGCGGGCGGGTTTCGGCTGGCGGCTCATGCGTTGTCTCCTTCGTCTACCCGCACTTCGCGGAACATGCCCATCTCCATGTGGAACAGCAGGTGGCAGTGATAGGCCCAGCGTCCCAGGGCGTCGGCGGTGACCCGGTAGCTGCGGCGGGTGCCCGGCGGCATGTCGATGGTGTGCTTGCGCACTAGGAAATTGCCTTGCTCGTCCTCCAGGTCGCTCCACATGCCGTGCAGGTGGATCGGGTGGGTCATCATGGTGTCGTTGACCAGGACGATCCGCAGGCGCTCGCCGTAGGTCAGGCGTAGCGGCTCGGCGTCGGAGAACTTGATGCCGTCGAAGGACCAGGCGAACTTCTCCATGTGCCCGGTCAGGTGCAGCTCGATGGTGCGCCCCGGCTCGCGGCCGTCCGGGTCGGCGAAGCGGCTGCGCAGGTCGGCGTAGGTCAGCACCCGCCGCCCGTTGTCGCGCAGGCCGAGGCCGGGGTCGGCGAGCTTCGGTGTCGGCGTCATGGTCTGCATGTCGACCAGCGGGTTGCCGTCCTCCGAAGCCGGATGGGACTGCATCGGCATGGCGCCCATGCCCATCCTGGAATGGTCCATGCCGTTCATGTCCATGCCGGCCATCTTCGAATGGTCCATGCCATTCATGTCCATGCCGGCCATCTTCGAGTGGTCCATGCCGTTCATGTCCATGCCCGACATCTTCGAATGGTCCATCTCGCTGGCGGGCCTCGTCGCCGCGCCATGCCCCATGGCGCCGTGGTCCATGCCGCCCATGCCCATGTCGTCCATGCCGATCAGCGGGCGCGGATCGGGCGTCGGCACCGGCGCGCTAAGCCCTTCGGCCAGCGCCAGGGTGCCGCGGGCGTAGCCGCTGCGGTCCATGGACTGGGCGAAGAGGGTATAGGCGCGCTCGCCGCCCGGCTCGACGATCACGTCGTAGGTCTCGGCCACGGCGATGCGCAACTCGTCGACGCTGACCGGCTCGACGTGCTGTCCGTCGGCGGCCACCACGGTCATCTTCAGGCCGGGAATGCGGACGTCGAAATAGCTCATCGCCGAGGCGTTGACGAAGCGCAGGCGGAGCTTTTCGCCGGGGCGGAACAGGCCGGTCCAGTTGCCGTCCGGCGGCTGTCCGTTGAGCAGGTAGGTATAGGTGTAGCCGCTGACGTCGGCGAGATCGGTGGGACTCATCTTCATCTCGGCCCACATCTTGCGGTCGGCCAGGGTCGCGGCCCAGCCGTTGGCGCTGACGTCGTCGATGAAGTCGCCGACGGTGCGCTTGTGGAAGTTGTAGTAGTCGGACTGCTTCTTCAGCTTGGCGAGGATGCGCTGCGGCTTCTCGTCCGACCAGTCGCTGAGCAGCACCACGTAGTCGCGGTCGTAGCTGAACGGTTCCGGCTCGCGGGCGTCGATCACCAGGGCGCCGTAGACCCCGGCCTGCTCCTGTAGCCCCGAGTGGCTGTGGTACCAGTAGGTGCCGTTCTGCCGGACCTTGAAGCGGTATTCGTAGAGACCGCCGGGAGCGATGCCCTCGAAGCTGAGGCCCGGCACGCCATCCATGTTGGCCGGCAGAATGATGCCGTGCCAGTGGATCGAGGTGTCCTCGGCGAGGCGGTTGCGCACCCGCAGGGTCACGCTGTCGCCTTCGCGCCAGCGCAGGGTCGGGCCGGGCAGCGAACCGTTGATGGTCATGGCGGTGGCCGGCGAGCCGCTGAGGTTCACCGGGGTCTCGCCGATGAACAGGTCGAAACTGTCGCCGGCGAGCAGGTTCTGCTGGCCCGGCCCGGCCAGGGCCCAGGCCGGGGCGCGCCAGAGACCCAGTCCGCCGAGCAGACCGGTGGCGGCGAGGCCTTTGACGAAGGTGCGTCGCGAAGTTCTGTGCATCCGCTGGTTTCCACGCAGGTGGCAGGACGGACTGCGCGAGCCTGCGCAGCCGGGAGGTCGCGGCCCCGCCAGGGCGGTGCGGCGATGCGGACACCCTAGCGGCGCGCGCCTGTCGGCAAGCTGTGGGGAAGATTACAGAGCTGTCAGCTCAGCGCGGCGGGTTCACCAGGTGGCGGTCGAAACCCCGCGCCACCAGGCGTTCCCAGGCGTCCATGACCTGCGCCGGGATCGGGCAGGCGACCTGGAAGCCCAGCGCCGGGTAACGCATGATGCGGTCGAGGTCGCCAACCATCTCGTCGATCACCCCGAGTACGCCGACCAGGTTCGAGATGCCGTCGGGAAATGCGTAGTCGGGCGCATCCACGTGTCCCTCCAGCCCCGGCCAGCGGACCGGCAGGGTCAGCGCCACGCGGCGGATCGAGTTGGGCTTGGTGACGAAGGTCGCGCGGCGCAGGTCGGGGAACAGCTCGCGGGCGAAGGCGATGTTCTCGGCGAAGTTGGTCGCCCGCGGCTCGATCACGATGAGGCTGTCGCTTACCCCGCGTGCCCTGGCGTGGCGGGCGAACAGCTCGGCTTCCGGCTCGACCCAGAGATGGCGCGTCCAGTGCCCGGTGTTGCCGGTGAACAGCAGGCGTTCGGCGAGGCCGCGTTCGAGCAGTTCGCAGGCGTGGTCGCAGACCCGCAGGTCGTAGGAGCCGCATACCACCAGCAGTTCGCAGGGCACATGGCAGCGGCCCTGGCCGAGGAAGTCCCAGAGCAGCCGGGCATCTTGCAGGGTCGGGCTCATGGGACGCCAACGCTCCTCTCGCTGTCGGTCGTGGCGGGGTGCCGATGCTGGCAGTACAGCCGGTCGTCTTCGCGGACGATCCGCAGCTCGCGGAAATCCCGGACCGACCAGCGCGCGCCGGCGGCGAGCAGGCCGCTCTCCTCGCCGATCGCCACGCAGGTCGCGCCGGCGGCGCAGGCGGCCTGCACGCCGCTGAGGGAGTCTTCGAACACCAGGCAGCGCGACGGTGCCACGCCGAGCCTGGCCGCGGCCAGGCGGTAGCCATCCGGAGCCGGCTTGCCGTGGACCACGTCGTCGCGGCTGACCAGGGTGCGGAACGCCGCCTGCAGGTCGTGCTGGCGCAGCACGTGGTCGATGCGTGCCGGCCAACTGCTGGTGACCAGCGCCAAGGGCACGTCCAGCCAACGCAACTGGCGGATCACCGCGGCGACGCCGGGCAGCAGGGGACAGTCGGCGCCTTCCTCCAGCGCATCGACCCGTTGCTTGAGGATCCGCCGGCGCTCCATCGGCAGGTGGCCGAACAGATAGTCCAGGGTGTAGCCGCCCGGGCGACCGTGCACGTGGTCGCGCAGGCAGTCCGGGCCGAGCGCCACGCCCTGTTCGCCGGCAACCTGGCTCCAGGCCGCGGCGATGGCTTCGCGGGAGCTGATCAGGACGCCGTCCATGTCAAACAGAACGGCTGAAAACGCTAGTCGATGCATCTCGGGCACTCTGTAGGGCAAGCCAGACCAGGACCGCGCCGCCGAGGGCGAACAGCGCCATGATCAGATAGGACCACTGCGGCAGGCCTTCGTACAGCCAGCCGGCGGCCGGACTGGCGAGGCCCATGGGCAGCGCTACCGCCAGAGAGTAGTAGATCCCCTGGGTCAGTACCCGCGCGCTTTCCGGCGCGTGGTCGCGGATGTAGCGCATCACCGCGGCGTGGTAGGCGGCGAAGCTGAGGGCGTGCAGGCACTGGCCGAGGAGGATCGCGGCGAGATGTTCGCTGCCGGCCAGCAGGCCCCAGCGCAGCGCCGCGCAAAGGCTGGAGAAGAGCATCACCTGGAGCGCCGGGTGGCGGTCCAGGATGCGGTTGGAGACGGCGAAGAAGCTGATCTCGGCGATCACCGCCAGGCCCCAGAAGGCGCCGACCGAGAACGACGAGTAGCCCAGCGCCTGCCAGCCCAGCGAGGCGGTGGTGAAGTACAGCGAGTGGCTCAGCTGGATCATTCCCGCCGCGGCGATGGCCAGCAGCAGGCGGCGTTGCCGGAGGATCCCGCGCAGGTCGGGACGGCGCCTGGCGCCCGGCAGCGGCGAGTCCGGACGGCGCAGGCTGCGGCGACGGAGGAACAGGCAGGCCAGCGCGGTGAGCAGCATCGTCAGGCCGACCAGGGCGGGCACCAGTTGCTGGCCGAACCGACCGAGCAGCAGGCCGCCCAGGGTCGCGGTGAGGATGAAGGCCAGCGAACCGACCGCGCGTACCCGCCCGTAGTTCTGCAGGGCGGCCTTGTCGCGCTTGAGCAGGTAGGACTCGGTGAGCGGCAGCACGCTGGTCCAGAACGCGCCGTAGAGCACGCTCAGGGCGATGAACAGCGGCAGGCCCTCGGCCAGCTGGAACAGCAGGGCGCAGGCGCCGGCCAGGGCCGCCAGCAGGGTCGCCAGGCGCAACTGGTCGATGCGCCAGTCGGCCACGTAGGTCAGCGCCACCCCGGCGATCACCTGCGGCCAGTAGGCCGCGGCGATCAACAGGCCGATCTGGCTGGCGCCGAAGCCCAGGCTGGCCAGCCAGGTCGGCCAGAACGGATAGATCAGCCCCTCGGCGGCGAAGTAGCCGGAAAAGATCAGGTACATGCCGGTTCCCGCGTCGCCGTGCCGGTTCGCTGCGGTTTGCGCCTCACTCGAAGCGCGCCCTGGCGAAGGCGTTCTCGCCCTTGCGCCAGACCAGCAGGGACTCGCCCAGCACCACCAGGTCGACCATGCCGTCCTCCAGCGCGCCGAGGGCGTCCTGCGGGGCGCAGACGATCGGTTCCTCGTGGCGGTTGAAGGAGGTGTTGATCAGTGCCGGCTGGCCGCTGCGGGCATGCCAGGCATGCAGCAGGGCGTGCATGAACGGATCGGCCTGCGGCCGGATGATCTGTGGCCGCGCGGTGCCGTCGACATGCACCACCGCCGGGCAGCGCTCGCGGAAATCCGCATGGCAGTCGTAGGTCATGGTCATGTAGTCGGCCGCCACCTGGTCTTCACGCCAGCCAACGTAGCAAGCCTCGGCGTGTTCTACCGCGGTGACCGGGGCGAATGGCATGAACTCGGTGCGTTCCATGCGCTGGTTGAGCCAGTCGTTGGCGCTGGCATCGCCGGGATGGTAGACGATGCTGCGGTTGCACAAGGCGCGCGGACCGAACTCCATGCGGCCCTTGAACATGCCCAGCACCTGGTTTTCCCGCAGCGCTTCGACCAGCGTCTCGATCAGGTTGGCCGGCCGGCTGTAGGCCAGCTGCGGGTACTGGCTGGCGATCAGCTCGGCATTCTGCGCGGCGCTGCGCGCGTCCGGCCCGAGGGCCATGCTCGGCGCCGGGAAGCGCGTACCGTTCTCGCGATAGGCCACCGCCACCGCCGCGGCCAGGGCCAGGCCGCCGTCGCCCATGCAGGGCAGCACGTAGACATCGCGGACCCCGGGGATCTCGCGCAGGCGCTGGTTCAGCTTGACGTTGCCGAACACCCCGCCGGCCAGGCACAGGTTGGCGCAACCGGTGCGCGCCACGTGCTGCCGGGCGATGGCCACCAGCAGGTCTTCGGAGTGCCGTTGCGCGGCGGCGGCGACATCCGCCGGGCGTTCCGCCGCGCAGCGTTGCAGCAGCGGATCGCTGTAGCCGTCGTAGGAGGGCAGGTACAGTTCGCCGCAGCGGGCGCGCAGGCGGCCGTTCTCCAGGCGGATCATGTCGTTCATCAGCGGCAGCAGCTTTTCCGCGTCGCCGAACGCCGCCAGGCCGGTGATCTTGCCTTCGTGGCGGTTCGGCTTGAAGCCGAGCAGGCGGGTGATGCGCCCGTAGAAGTAGCCCAGGCTGTCGACGCTGGTCTCGCGTTGCAGGACCGTCTCGCCGCCGTCGGCGCGGTAGTGGGTGACGGTGAGCGACTGGAAGTCGCCGCGGCCGTCGCAGGTGAGGGTCAGCGCCTCGTCGAACGGCGAGCAGACGAACGCGCCGAGGGCGTGGCATTCGTGATGGTCGATGTACTCGACCTTGCCGCGCAGGCCGTTGGCGCGGACGAAGGCATCGAATTCGCCGCGCTTGGCCTTGTCGTTGGCCATCTCGTCGGCGATCCGCTTGCGCAGGTGCGGCAGGCCTTCGGGACGCTCGCGGGCTTCCTCGAGGACCCGGTCCAGGTAGAGGTCGAGGTGCCGCCCGGCGTCGAACCCGGCGTTCCAGCCGTAGGCGATGCGGTCGATGTCGGCCAGGTCGATGCCGGCCTCGCCGAGCACATAGTCGATGGAGCGGCTCGGCCAGGCCTTGTGGTCCTTCTGGCGGGTGAAGCGCTCCTCGCTGGCGGCGGCGACGATCGTGCCGTCGCGCACCAGGCAGGCGCCGGCCAGGTCGTTGTTGGTGATCCCGAGAATGATCATGCGGTGTCCTCTTGCGCGAACGGGTGGGGGGCGAGAGGCGTAATAGGTTGCATGGCGCCGGGGGCCCAACAACCTGCCAGATCTGGTCGCCTGCGAAATCTGGCAGGGCTACCGGATCTGGTAGCTGGACAGCCGTCGACGGGCTTGCCGGCCATACCGGCCGGGCGCCCGCGCCGGCATCAGAAGCTGTAGCTGAGGCGGCCGAACAGGATGCGCCCGTAGGGATCGGTGTAGCGCGGGTCGTAGCCGCTCTGGAAGGTGTAGGTCTGGTTGCTGAACGGCGGTTCGCGGTCGAACAGGTTCTTCACCCCGAGGGTCAGCCCCAGCGCGTGGCTGAGGCGGTAGCTGCCGGCCAGGTCCCAGAGGTTCCACGAGCCGACCTTGCCGTGGCTGGCGCGGTCGTAGTCGTTGTAGCCGCTGGTGTAGCGGTTGCTCAGGGTGGCCTGCCAGGCGTCGCGGCTCCAGGTGGCGTTGGCGACGTGCTTCCAGCGGGCGATCACGCCGACGCCCTGGAAGTCGCCGACGTTGTCCAGGTACTGGCCGCCGATCTGCTGCTGGAAGTCGTAGCGGGACACGTAGGTGCCTTGCAGGTCGAGCCCGAACTGCCCGTAGCGGCTGGCCGGGAAACGATAATCGAGGCTCAGGTCGACGCCGCTGGTCTTCACCTTGCCGAGGTTGGCCAGTCCGGTGACGACGTGATCGATCGAGCCGTCGGTCTTGCGCACGATGCGTCCGGCGTAGGCCTGCGGGTCGGCGAAGATCGCCGCTTCGGGAAACTCGGCGATCTGGTTGGCGATCCTGATCCACCAGAAGTCCAGGCCGACGGAAAGGTCGCGCAGCGGCTGGTAGACCAGGCCCAGGGTAACGTTGCGCGCGGTTTCCGGTCGCAGGTCGGTATTGCCGCCGGTGGCGTTGTAGAACTGCTGGGCGCAGTCGCGGTTGGCGATGCCGCCCTGGCTCGGCTGGCCGCCGGCGCACAGGCGCGGGTCGTCGTAGTTGGCGCTGGTATAGGTGGTGAAGGTCGGGTTGTACAGTTCGTACAGCGACGGCGCGCGGAAACCTTCGCTGTAGGCGCCGCGCAGGACCAACTGGCGGAACGGCTGGAAGCGGAACGAATATTTCGGATTGCTGGTGCTGCCGAAGTCGCTGTACTTGTCGTGGCGGATCGCCGCGCTGAGTTCCAGGCTGTCCAGCACCGGCACGTTGAGTTCGGCGTACTGCGCCTTCAGGTTGCGCTCGCCGCTGACCGTGGCGGCGGGATCGACGCCGAGGCTCTGCACGTTGCCGGCGAAGTCCCGGATGTCCTGGTGGAACGCTTCCTTGCGGAACTCGCCGCCCAGCGCCAGGGCCGCCGGCCCGGCGCCGAACCAGTCGCCGATCTCCCGGCTGGCGCGGGCGTCCAGGCCCTTGACGCGGCCGACCGAGGTACGGAAGTCGCCGCTCAGGGCATGGCTGCCGAGGTAGGCGAGGCCGGCGTCGGTCTGCGGCCCGAACGGGTTCAGCGTCCCGTTGGCGATGCCGAGGGCGGCGGCGCGATCATCGACGTAGCCGCTGTGGATATGGTCGACCACCTTGTTCTGGTTGTACGAGGCGCCGATATCGTAGTCCCAGCCGGCGAACCGGCCGTCGAAGCCGAGCAGCAGGCGCTGGCCGGTGTTCTGCGAGGATTGCAGGCGTGGCCCGAGCACGCTCTGCCGCCAGTTGACCTCCACCGGCCGGCTCGGGTCGAGGACGAAGCCGCCGGGACCGGGAGTGATGCCGTTGCCGGGATAGAAGGCGGTGCCGGGATCGATCTGCAGGCCGGTGAGGGTCCCAGGGCCGACCTGGGTAGCGTTGTCGTTGCGCGACCAGAAGTACTCCAGGCTGACGTTGTGCTCGTCGGCCAGCTTGCCGGTGGCGCGGCTGAACACCGAGGTCTTCTCGGTTTCCGGCACCAGGTCGAGGTAGCGCCACAGGCTCTGCCGGCAGATGCCGTTGCGCGGGATCAGGTCGGCGCCCTTGCAACCGCCGGCGGCCAGCGGATTGCTGGCGTTGGCGCCCTGGCTCCAGTTGCCGGGGAAGGCGGTGCCGGAGCTGTAGTCGAGGCCGCGTCCCGGCTGGTAGTTGTAGGTGTAGCCGCGGTCCTTGGCGCCGAGGCGTTCCTGCTTGTCGTAGTTGGCCACCGCGAAGACATTGAAGCGATCCTCCTCCAGCTCGCCGAAGCCCCAGCTAGCGCTGACGTTGCGCTGGTTGCCGCCGCCGTCCTGGGTGGGGGAGGCGTAGCCGCTGTCGACGCGGCCTTCGTTCAGGCTCTTGCGGGTGATGAAGTTGATCACCCCGCCGATGGCATCGGTGCCGTACAGTGCGGAGGCGCCGTCGCGCAGCACCTCGACCCGGTCGATGGCGGCGAAGGGAATGGTGTTGAGATCCACGGCGGAGCCGTCGATGGCATTGTTCGCCAGACGCCGGCCGTTGAGCAGCACCAGGGTCTTGTTCGCGCCGATCCCGCGCAGGTCGGCGAACGAGGCGCCGCCGGTGGCGCTGCCGACCGAGCGACTGGAGTTGTATACGCCCTGGTTGCCGGAAAGCCGGCCGATCAGTTCCTCGGTGCTGGTCACGCCCTGTTGGCGCAGCTCCTCGGCGCGCAGGACGCTGATCGGCACCGCGGTTTCCGCATCGACCCGGCGGATCGCGCTACCGGTCACCTCGATTCGTTGCAACTGGACCGTGGGCGGGTCGACAGGCGCCTGTCCCTCCGCCGCGGCGGCGCTGCCGGGAGCGAGCTGCAGGGCCAGCAGCAGGGCGGCGCCCAGCGGCGGGTCGGTGTGGAGCGATCGGTGCATGGTCGGGGCATCCCTTGTTCCGGTGTGTCCAGGGATGTCCGTCGAGCCGGGGGATTTTCCAGGGACGGCTTAGACCTTTGCGCCATGAGTTTATGTCCGCTGGGAACAAGCCCGGCCGTCGCGCCTTTCGTCGGCGGGCCGGAGCGGCAGAACCAGTTCCCTCTGCCGAGGTCGAAAAGCAGGCGTCGCGGCGGTGCTGTGGCGTCCTTTCTTCAGCTACATTTTTCTTTCAGCAGTCGTTCCCATCATCCAGGGCAGCACCCAAGGGGCAGATCATGGCTCGCACCACTCCCATCGAGCTTTATCGCAACATCGGCATCGTCGCCCACGTCGACGCCGGCAAGACCACGACGACCGAGCGGATCCTCTTCTACACCGGCGTCAACCACAAGATGGGCGAGGTCCATGACGGCGCGGCGACCATGGACTGGATGGTCCAGGAGCAGGAGCGCGGCATCACCATCACCTCGGCGGCGACCACGGCCTTCTGGCAGGGCTCGACCAAGCAGTTCCCGCACCGCTATCGCTTCAACATCATCGACACCCCCGGCCACGTCGACTTCACCATCGAGGTGGAGCGCTCGCTGCGCGTGCTCGATGGCGCGGTGGTGGTGTTCAGCGGCGCCGACGGGGTCGAGCCGCAGTCCGAGACGGTCTGGCGCCAGGCCAACAAGTACCATGTGCCGCGCCTGGCCTACGTGAACAAGATGGACCGCCAGGGCGCCGATTTCCTCCGCGTGGTCGCGCAGATCAAGCAACGCCTGGGCCATGTCCCGGTGCCGATCCAGCTGGCGATCGGCGCGGAGGAAAACTTCAGCGGGCAGATCGACCTGGTGAAGATGAAGGCCATCTACTGGAACGATGACGACCAGGGCACCAGCTACCGCGAGGAGGAGATCCCGGCGGAGTTGCGGGCGCTGGCCGAGGAGTGGCGGGCGCACATGGTCGAGGCCGCCGCCGAGGCCAACGACGAACTGATGAACAAGTATCTGGAAGGCGAGGAACTGAGCATCGAGGAGATCAAGGCCGGGCTGCGCCAGCGGACCCTGGCCAACCAGATCGTACCGGCGGTGCTCGGCTCCTCGTTCAAGAACAAGGGCGTGCCTCTGGTGCTCGACGCGGTGATCGACTATCTCCCGGCTCCGTCGGAAATCCCGGCGATCAGGGGCACCGACCCGGACGACGAAGAGAAGCACGACGAGCGCCATGCGGACGACGACGAGCCGTTCTCGGCGCTGGCGTTCAAGATCGCCACCGACCCCTTCGTCGGCACCCTGACCTTCGCCCGTGTGTATTCCGGGGTGCTGACTTCCGGCGATGCGGTGCTCAACTCGGTGAAAGGCAAGAAGGAGCGGGTCGGGCGGATGGTGCAGATGCACGCCAACCAGCGCGACGAGATCAAGGAAGTGCGCGCCGGCGACATCGCCGCGCTGATCGGCATGAAGGACGTGACCACCGGCGACACCCTGTGCGCCATCGACAAGCCGATCATCCTCGAACGCATGGACTTCCCCGATCCGGTGATCTCGGTGGCGGTGGAACCGAAGACCAAGGCCGACCAGGAGAAGATGGGCATCGCCCTGAGCAAGCTGGCCCAGGAAGACCCGTCGTTCCGCGTGAAGACCGACGAAGAGACCGCGCAAACCATCATTTCCGGGATGGGCGAGTTGCACCTGGACATCATCGTCGACCGCATGCGCCGCGAGTTCGGCGTCGAAGCCAATATCGGCAAGCCGCAGGTGGCCTATCGCGAGACCATCCGCAACACCTGCGAGATCGAGGGCAAGTTCGTCCGCCAGTCCGGCGGCCGCGGCCAGTTCGGCCATTGCTGGATCCGCTTCGCTCCGGCCGACGAGGGGCAGGAAGGCTTGGAGTTCCACAACGAGGTGGTCGGCGGGGTGATTCCCCGAGAGTTCATCCCGGCGATCCAGAAGGGCATCGAGGACCAGATGCAGAACGGCGTGCTCGCCGGCTACCCGCTGATTGGCCTGAAGGCGACGGTGTACGACGGCTCCTACCATGACGTCGACTCCAGCGAGATGGCGTTCAAGATCGCCGCCTCGATGGCCACCAAGCAACTCTCGCAGAAGGGCGGAGCGGTGCTCCTGGAGCCGGTGATGAAGGTCGAGGTGGTGACCCCGGAGGACTACATGGGCGACGTGATGGGCGACCTCAACCGCCGGCGTGGCCTGATCCAGGGCATGGAGGATACCCCGGCGGGCAAGGTGATCCGTGCCGAGGTCCCGCTGGGCGAAATGTTCGGCTATGCCACCGACGTGCGCTCGATGTCCCAGGGGCGCGCGAGCTACTCGATGGAGTTCGTCCGCTATGCCGAGGTACCGGCCAGCGTGGCCGAGGCGATCGTCGCCAGGCAGGGCCGCTGAGAGCCGCCGCGCGCCGCCGAGGCCAGCGGCGGCGCGCGCCTTTCCGGGAGCGGCAGCCGCATCTCCGGCGCCGATGCGCTTGCCAAGCGGGTTTTTTGACGCCCCCTGGATGCTTAACTATAAGACAGTGACCAAGGCCCGCACCTATACGGTCACAAGGATGGCGAATCGATGCTTGCTTCAGCGATTGCCAGCGGTACCGCAGTCTCCCAGGTCTCCAAGCATCTCCTAATGTTCCTGGCCGCCCTTTTCCTCGCCCTCGGTGCATGCGGCTGGGCGATCCTGCACATCGCCAGGCAGCAGGACGACATCGCCATCGAGCAGAGCCATTTCTACGTGGAAAAGGCGCTGCAGAATCGCCGGGAAAATTCCGAGCAGTTCTCCACCACCTATTCGTTCTGGACCGACGCCTACGTCTATCTGGGAAACCGGGTCGACGTGGACTGGGCCTTTACCAAGAACAACCTCGGCTCGGTGCTCTACACCACCAACGGCTACGACGGCGTCTTCGTCATCGACGACCGTGGCACTCGCTACGCCATGCTCGAGGGCGAGCTGTCCGAGCGCTCGCTGGCCGACTCGCTGGGCGCCGATGCCGGAGACATCCTCAGCGCCGCCCGCCGCGCCGCGGTGGACGAGGCGGCGATCAGCCGCTACGTCGACTTCGACGGCGCACCGGCGATCCTGGTCGCCTCGGCGATCAAGCCCACCAGCGATCATGCGCCCATCGACCTGGACAAGGCCTCGGTGATGGTCTTCGTCGACCGGCTGACCCCGGCGAAGCTGGCCAAGCTCGGCGGCGACTACGGCATCGCCAACCTGCACCTGCTGGCCGGCGGCGCGGCGGGCGACAAGGAAAGCCTGGCCCTGGAGGGCACTCCCCATCGCCTGGCCTGGGTGTCGTCGCGTCCGGGTAGCGCCATGCTGCGGGAGACCGCGTTGCCGCTGCTGGGAATCTTCGTGCTCGCCGCCGGGCTGCTGTTCTGGCTGAGCCGCAGCGCCGTGCTCAACGCTCGCGCGGTGGATCGCCAGCAGAAGGTCCTGAAACGCAGCAACCAGGCCCTGCTGGCCAGCGAGGAACGTTTCAAGTCGATAGCCGAGGCGGCCTCGGACTGGATCTGGGAAGTCGATGGGCATTTCGTCTTCACCTATCTCTCCGTGCGCTTCCGCGACGTCACCGGCTACCAGCCGGAGGCCTGGATCGGGCGGCGGCTGGACGAGTTGCTGGATAGCGATACGGTGAACATCGTCAAGTGGCTGGAAGGGCTGCCCGATGCCGGTGCGCCGTCCAGCCTGGTCTGCGCTTTCCGCGACAGCCAGGGCCAGGCGCGGGTCGGCAAGCTGAGCGCCAGCGCGATCCGCAACGGCGTCGCCAGCGGCTATCGCGGCACGGCGGCCGACATCACCGACGAAGTCGAAGCCCATGCGAAGATCCAGCATCTGTCCCTGCACGATGCCCTGACCGGCCTGCCGAACCGCAACAAGCTGTTCCAGTTCCTCGAACGCCTGCTGGCGGAAAAGGCTGGCAAGTCGCCGGTAGCGGTACTGATGCTCGACCTCGACCGCTTCAAGCCGATCAACGACCAGCATGGCCATCCCGCCGGCGATGCGGTGCTCTACGCCATCGCCGAACGGCTGCGCGCCTCGACCCGCGACCAGGACATGGTTGCCCGGCTCGGCGGCGACGAGTTCGTGGTGGTCAGTACCCACGTGTCGTCGAAGCTGGAAATCGAGAAGTTCTGTAGCCGGCTGATCGACGTGATCAACCGCGAGATCGCCTACGAAGGGCACAGCTTCCATGTCGGCGCCAGCATCGGCGTGGCCCTGGCGCCGGAGCACGGCGGCGATCCGCGCGGCCTGCTGCGTTGCGCCGACGTGGCGATGTACGAGGCCAAGGCCGCGGGGCGCAATACCTGGCGTTTCTACTTGGAAGCGATGGACTCCCATCTCGCCGAGAAGAAGCTGCGCGAGACCGAGTTGCGCGCCGCCTTGCAGAACGGCGAGTTCGAGTTGTACTACCAGCCGCGCTTCCTGGCGCAGGAACAGACGATCGCCTCGGCGGAGGCGTTGATCCGCTGGAACCATCCGCACCGCGGGCTGATCGGCCCGGACGAGTTCATCGGCCTGGCGGAAGAAAGCGACCTGATCGTGCAGATCGGCAACTGGGTGCTGCGCGAGGCCTGCGCCACCGCCGCCTCCTGGCCGGGCGAGGTGATGGTCTCGGTGAACGTGTCGCCGGCGCAGTTCATGACCGGCGATATCGTCTGGCAGGTGCGCGAGGCGCTGCGCCTGGCCCACCTGGATGCCCGCCGGCTGGAGCTGGAGGTGACCGAGAACGTCATGCTCAACGATGTCGACGGCGCGCTGCGGACCATGACGGCCCTCAAGGAACTGGGCGTCCGCCTCAACATGGACGACTTCGGTACCGGCTATTCCTCGCTCGGCTACCTGCGCACCTATCCCTTCGACAGCATCAAGATCGACAAGCGCTTCGTCGCCAGCATGGAGAAGACCGGGCGCGACCGTTCGATCGTGCAGGCCATCATCAATCTCGGCAACGCCCTGAACCTGCGGGTCACCGCCGAGGGGGTGGAGACCGAAGGGCAGATGCATATCCTGCGCGACGAGCAATGCCACGAACTGCAAGGATTCCTGCTCAGCCGGCCGCTGGATGCGCACGGCCTGCGCGACCTGCTGGCGCGCGAGGCGGGGCAGACCCAGGCGCCACAGGTTTCCGCCGAGGGCCATGCTGCGCGCCGCCCTTGAGCGGGGGCAGAAGAGACCACGCGGAGCCTCAGCGGCCCTCGGTTCAGCGAACGCCCTGCGTATGGTTCAGAGAATGCTCAACTGATTATTTGACCTGACTGATTCCCTTCCCGTCTTCGCTTGCCGACACTCCGTCCTTCCCATGGCCTTGTGCCAGGGCCAGCGCCGGTGGTCGCCACCCGCTTCGGGCGAATCGCGGTGATGGTCTGCTACGACCTGGAGTTTCCCGAATGGGTGCGCCTGCCGGCGCTGTCCGGCGCACAACTGCTCTGCGCACCGGTGAACTGGCCGGCGGCACCGCGTCCCGAGGGCGAGCGGCCGGGCGCGGCCGGGCGCGGCTGGGCGAATGAAAAAGGGCGCGGGCCAGTATCGGCGCCGCGCCCTTTTGCCGGAGGAGAACCTTATTCCAGTTCGGCTGCGCTCTCTTCCTGGCGCTTCAACCCGGTATGACTGATGGCGTGCAGAGCGGTATTGAACTGTACGGTCTCGTTGAAACCCTTGACGATCTGCGCCAGCTTCTCGCGGGCGCTTTCCAGCTTCTTGAAGCGCTCGCCGAGTTCCAGGCTGCGCTGCTGGACGCTGGCTTCGCGCTTTTCCAGTTCGGCCTGACGCAGGTTCTGCTGGCTGCGCAACTCTTCGAGGCGTTCCTGTTCGATCTGCAGTACTTCGGCTCGCCGCGCGCTGCTGCGCTCGCGGGCTTCGACGCTTTCCGCGAGTTGTTGCAGGGCCGCGCTGCGCTCGGCCAGGAGACGGTTGCTCTGCTCGGTTTCCCGCTCCAGCGCCTGGCGGTCGTCCTGCAGGCGCTTGTGCCACTGCCGGAGCTGCTTTTCCTTTTCCTGCAATTGCCGCTCCTTCTCGTGCAATTGCGTCTGGAGCGACTCCAGCGACTCCTGCTGCTTGAGCGCTTCCTGCTTCTGCTGGCTCAGTTGCTGGGCCATGCCGGCGAGGTCGGCCAGGGTGCCCTGCACGTCCTGTAGCAGATGCTCGGTATCGTTGCCGATATCGAGCGCGGTATCCGTATCCACGTGGGCTTCATCCTCGGGTTGGCGAATGACGGCGGCGGCCTGGGTGGGCGCCTCTCTGGCGTCGGCCTCGCCCTCGGCGCCGGCCAGGCGTGCGGGCGGCACCCGGAGGCGCAGCGACAGGCTGGGGACCCTGGCCGATACCGGTTCCGGCGCGGGTGCGGAAGCGGCGAGGGGGGAGGGGCTCGGGGGCATGGAGGATTCCTCGGCGGCGTCTGGAGACGGAAGGTTGGCGCTGCCCGTGGCGTCGGCGGCGTGCAGCGCGGGGTGGAGCAGCTGCGCCAGGTCGGCAAGCTCCTCGCGAAGATGACTGGCGTTGTCGACGAAGGCGCCGATGGCCTCGGCATCCGCTACCTTGGCGGACTGCTCCGCATTCGCCGGGAACTCGGCTGGCGCCCGACCCTCGGGCACTGCCGTTTCCGCCTCCGGCCGCAGCTCGGGCTCGACGCAGCCGGCCTCTGTGACGGTTTCGTCTTCCGCCGCCTCGGGCTCGTCGATGGGCTCCGCCGGCCCGTCCGAGGCCTCGTCCGCATCGTCCGCGGCGAGGACATCGGGAGCGGCGTCTTCGAAAAGGGCCTCATGGACGAGCGGCGGGACGTCCGCGCAGGGTTCCTCGCCATCCAGGGCGGGGCCGTAGCCATGGGGGGACTCGAAGGTGACGAGCTTCATCACCCACTCGCGCTCGAGCACCAGGGAGCGGTGTTCTTCCCGCCGCGAGGGGGCGATGGCCGCGTCCTGCAGGTCGATGAGGTGGTAGGCCAGGTCGCTGGTCCGGCGGTTGCCGGTGGTGGCTTCGCGGACGAGCTGGCGGAACACCTGGATGGCCGCCTCGCAGGCCTCGTCGGTGTCGAGGCGGCCCAGGCGGAAGCCGTCGTCGGTCTTGAACAGGGAGGCGATGTAGACGCGCGAATCGTTTTCGTCGACCTGTTCGTTGAGGCTGTAGGCGATGAAGTTGCGGTCGCTGGCGGGAATGGCGAAACCACACAACAAGGCCGCATTCAGTTCCGTCTGCTCGGCAGTTTCCACACTGATGGTTCGAAGAAGCATAAGCCCTGGAGATCCCGTTGGTGCTTGAAAGGTGTAACGGGCGAGGGTACCGGGAGCTATGGGCGAGGTAACTTGGACGAGTCCTATTGCCTTGTAAGAAAAATCTTGAAGATTTTACTGCGCGCCGTTCCCAGGGCACCGCGCAGGCTCGTCCGCTCGTACGGGGGCGGCGCGCTTCAGCGATCCGCCATCAGGACGACGATGGCCTCGGCGACGAAGTCGGCATTGCGCTCCAGGGTCTGCAGGTGGTTCATGACGACATCGTAGGTTTCGCCGCCTTCATGGCGCTTCGCCCAGATCGCCAGCTCCTCCAGGGCCATGCCGAGGGCACTCTGGTTCTGGTTGAGACGGCAGAGCAGGGCGACAGTCAGGTCGTGATCCAGCATGGCGGTACTCCTGATCCTGAAAAACTCAGCGTAGACCCCCTGGCGCTCCGCCGACACGGAAGCGGTTCACGAAAAGACGAAGCGGTTCAGCCGCTGCCGACGAGGTGGCCTGAGTTCGTGGCCGGTGCCCACGGCGCAGTGCTTGCGACGGTCCCTGGCAGCTTCGGACCGACCTGGCAAGGGGACCTATCCGAACGGCGAGGGTGGCCCGCGGTGGTGGCGCGCCGCATGGCCAGTTCCCCATGCCGCCTGGCTATACTGGCGGCGCGGGAACAAGACGCCGTCCATGAAGAGCGTCCCGGACCCGAACGTCGCGCTTCCTGTCATCTCCGCTACCTATCTTTCGTTCTTCTGCCGCGAAACGGCTTTCGGAAGCAGGCTGCCGGCGGTCGTTCGTCGCGCCGTCCCGGGGTTTCCCTGCCCGTGCCGATCCGACCCGTGTTGCCAGCGAGGGGTATGTACGCAATGTCCGTGACCGATGCCAGTTTCCCAATCATCAACTGGTCGAAGGCGATGCCTTCGTTGCGCCAGCTGATGTATTTCGCCTGTGTCGCCGAGTACGGCAGCATCGGCCAGGCCGCCGAGGTGCTGCACGTTTCGCAGCCGTCGCTGTCGCGGCAGATCCAGGCGCTCGAAGTGCACATCGGCGAGGCGCTGTTCGTCCGCGGTCCGGCCGGGGTGAGCCTGACCGAGGTGGGCAGGGTGGTGCATTGCCGCGCGGTGAAGATCATCGCCGAGGCCAAGGCGCTGACCCGCGACATCGGCGACGGCGACGACCGCCAGTTGCACATCGGTTTCAGTCGCTACCTCGATCCCGGCTGGTCCGGCGAGCTGGCCCGGCAACTGAAGGAAGCGCGGGTGTGCAGCGCCGTTTCGCCATCCTGGGCGCCATCGCTGGACCTGCTCAGCCTGGTCCGCGAGTCGTCCCTGGACGCGGCGATCATCGGCGCGCCGCCGAAGGTGGTGCGTGAATACGAGCTGATGGAGATCGGCAGCTACGAGCACGTCATCGCCCTGTCGGAAACCCTGCACCGGCGACTGGCGCCCGACTGGTCGCTGAACGACCTGGTCGGCGAGCCGCTGCTGGTACCGAAGGACTCGCTGTTTCCCGCCTACAGCCAGTTCATGAACGATGCGATGGATGCCGCCGCCTTCGCGCCCCGGCGCAGCGTGCGGCCGAACGACCTGAGCATTCTCCTGGCCCAGGTCGCCAGCGGCGACGGCTTCGCCTTCCTGCCGTTGTCGCTGACCAAGTTCGCCTATCCGGGGGTGGCCTTCACCGCTCTGCCGGCGGCGGTCAACGAAGGCTTCCGCCTGCCGGTGGGGCTGGCGGTGTCGCCGACTTCGCGGCTTCGCGCCAGCGACACCCAGTTCGAATGCTTCGTCGAGACCGCGCGGCGGGTCGCCGCCGGTTGAGGGACGCGGCCGGGAGCGCCGGCCGCGCGAGGGGCTTCAGAGGGTCTTCATGTACTCGACCAGGGCGCGGCGCTGCTGCTCGTTGAACTGCGCGTTGCCGTAGTCGTGGCCGCCATTGGCGTTGCCCGGCTTGCCGCTGTCGAAGAGGAAGCGGTTGGCGCCGCCGGCATCGGTGATGTAGCCGACGTTGACCGGGTCGAACTCGACGCTGCCGGTGTAGAAGGTCCGTGGCCGCAGGTCCGGCGGCAGCAGCAGGTCGTAGAGGGTCGCCACCGAGCCGTTGTGCAGGTAGGGCGGGCTGGCCCAGATACCGTTCAGTGGGCGCGCCTTGTAGGCCATCAGGTCGCTGGTCATCGCCAGGCACTGCTCCAGGCGCCGGGCCTTGTCGCTGTCGGCCGCGACGTTTTCGGCCAGGAGCAGGGCGCCTGGCGCGTTCGCAGCGGGCGCTTCGGCGCTGGCGGCATCGGGACTGTCCGGAACCGGACTGATCAGCGGCGGTAACTGCCCGTCGAAGATGCCCAGGGCGGCGGTCTGGAAGGCACCCAGGGCGACGCTCAGGCCGCGCGCGGCCAGGGCCTGGACCACCACTTCCTGGAGCACGTCCACCGCATAGGCCTGCTTGCCGTAGAAACCGCGCTGGCCGGTGCCGACGAAGGACAGGTAGGGCTTGCCGCGCACGTAGCCGGTCTTCAGCTGGGCGATGCTGTTGCAGGCGGTCCACGGGTCGGTGCCGATCGGCGCGACCTCGCCGCGCGCCTGCAGGTGGGTGAGCACGGTCTTCACCGGGGTCCGCAGGTCGTTGCGGTCCAGCGGCGTGTGGCAGCTGGAGCAATGTTGCCGGTACAGCTCGCGGCCCTCGGCGACCCTGGTCGGCTCCGGGGCGCCGAACAGCTGGTTCGGCCAGGCCGGCGGCTTCAGTTGGCCGAGCTGGTCTTCGATGCGGATCAGGTTGTCGACGTTGATGCTCGACGGGTAGCCGATGTGCAGCGCCGACTGGATCGGGCTGAGCACCTTGACGTCGGCGAATACCCCGACCGCCTCGCCGGCGTTGCGCGCCAGGGCGCCGACGTCGAACTTGCGGTTGTCGATGTCGACCACGTTGATGTGGTTCGGGTTGAAACCGGTCCACTGCACGCGGTCCAGCTGCGGTACGTTCCACAGGAACGGATAGCTCACGGGGGCGTCCTCGGCGCCGTAGATCTGCTGGTCGGCGTGCAGTTCGTAGCCCACCGAGTTGAAGATCGAACCGATGGCGTCCAGGCGGCCCGGGCCGAACTCGGGATCGTGCGGCAGGTTGAAGTGCGAGCCGTCGCGCAGGCGCACGATGGTGGCGTCCAGGGCTGCTTGCAGGCGCGCCTTGTTGGCGTCGTTGTAGCCGCTGACCAGGCCGTCGGCGCCGAGCACCTTGCGGGCGAAGCGCTCGAACTTGGCGGTGTCGGCGCGGGTGCTCTGCAGGGCGCCGAGGATCTCCAGCTGGAAGCCGGCGAGGTCGCCCATGGTCTGCCCGCCGTAGACGGTCAACTGGGTGCCCTGATAGCTGATGTGCGAGGTGTGGCACATGCTGCAGGTCGGCCCGACCCAGGGTTCCCTGGAGCCCTGCAGGGCTTTCCAGCGCAGCTTGGTGAAGGTCAGGTCGCTGTCGTCGCTGCGGTCGACCGCGTAGCCCTGCACCACCTTCACGCTGGAACCGCCGAGGGTGTGCGGGACATAGCCGTACTGGCGGATCAGCGCGTCGGACATCAGCGGTTCTTCGCTGGCGCGCTGCTCCAGCGCCACCAGCCAGGCCAGCGGCAGCATCCGCGAGCCCTGGCCGGCTTCCAGCCAGGCGGTCTTCTGGGTCTGGTTCCAGCCCTGGTCGAGGTCGACGCCGCTGTCGTCGGCGAATGCCGGGGCACCGGCGAGGACGGAAAGGATGGCAAGGCTGAGTCGCGATAGGGTCATCGGGCGGTTCTCTCTATTGGGCATGTGGGCGGGGCCGGCTCACAGGGTCTTGAGGTATTCGAGCAGCGCCAGGCGCTGGCTTTCGTCGTACTCGCGGGCGAAGTCGTGGCCGGCGTTGGAGTTGCCTTCCAGGTGGGTGTCGAAGAGGAAGGCGTTGTCCGGGCCGGGCCCGGTGAGGTAGCCGACCCGGCTCGGATCGAACTCGTGGCTGCCCGTGTAGAAGGTGGTCGGCCGTTGCTCCTGGGGCAGCAGCAGGTCGTACAGCGACGGCACCGAACCGTTGTGCAGGTAGGGCGCAGTGGCCCAGATGCCGTTCAGCGGGCGAGCGATGTAGCCGAGGAACGGATGCTCGGTGTTCAGGCAGTAGTCCTTGCGCGCACTCTTGTCGGCGGGGACTTCGCCGGCGGCGAGGCTCGGCGCCTGGCTGCCGGCCGGGTCGCCGCCGGCCAGCAGCAGTTGCCCGGTGGGAAGCGCTTGCAGGCTGTCGGAGCCGGGCAGGGTCTGCTGCCCGGTGACGATGGCGTGGATGATCTCGGCGATGCCGTCGGCCAGCTGGCCTTTCTTGCCGAGCATGATCTGGAACACCTCGGGGACCTGCATGTCGGCGATCTTCGAAGTCCGCCCGACGATGCCGACGCCGCTGGGGGTGCCGAGGGACGGTCGGAACAGGCCGAAGTAGTTGCCGCTGGGGCTGCTGAAGGTGAAGGTGTTGCAGGCCATCCACGGGTCGGTGCCGATCGGCGCGTCGTCGCCATGGGCCTTCAGGCGCACCTGGCGGACCTTGATCGGGGTTTGCAGGTCGTCGCGGCCGATGCTCGCATGGCAGGCCGCGCAGTTCTCCTCGTAGAGGCGCTTGCCCTGGGCCAGCCTGGCGCTGTCCGGGGCGCCGAACAGCTGGCTCGGCCAGGCCGGCGCCTTGAGCTTGTGGATCAGGCCCTCGACACGGGTCAGGTTGTCCACGCGGATGCTCGAGATGTAGCCCTCCAGGCCGGACAGCGGATGGCTGACCACGTCGCCGTAGTCGCCCTGGACCACGCCGATGTCGCCGGCCAGGTAGCCGAGGTCGAAGACCTGGCCGTTGAGGTCGAGGACCTTGACGTTGGGCACGAATCCGCTGGATTGCAGCTTGTCCATCTGCAACGTGTGCCACAGTGCCGGGAAGCTGGTCGGCGCGTCGGTCGGGTTCGCTTGCAGGTGACGGGCGCCAGAGTTGATCGCCGCGCGGTTGAGTGACTGGCCGGTGGCGTCGAGGCGCCCCGGGCCGGGTTGCAGGTCGGTGGCGGACATGCTCAGCAGGGTGTCGATCAGCGCCGCGCGCTTGGCCAGGGCGGCCTTCAGCAGGTCGCGGTTGGCCGGGCTGTCCTCGCTGCCGAGGACGTTGCCGGCGAAGCGCGCGAACTTGTCGCCGTCGTCGCTGGTGCGGCGCAGCGCGGCGAGCACTTCGTCGAAGATCGCCTGGACGTTGGCCAAGGTGGCGCCGGCGTCGACGGTCAGTTCGCTGCCGCGGTAACTGATGTCGGTGGAGTGGCAGCCGGCGCAATTCAGCCCGACCCAGGGTTCGCTGGACGACTGGCGGGCTTTCCAGCGCAGGCGGGTGTCGGAGAACTGGCTGTCGTCCTGCTGGTCGAGGGCGAAGCCGCGCGGCAGGCGCAGTTCGCCGCCTTGCCAGTTGCGCAGGGGAAAGCCGAGGCGCCGGGCGTTGTCTTCGGAGAACAGGCGCTCCTCGCTGTCCGGACGCTCCAGCGCCTGGGCCCAGGCCAGCGGCAGCAGCCGCGAACCGAGCGAGGCGTCGTACCAGGAGGCGCGTTGCTCGGCGTTCCAGCCTTGCTCGAGCTGGATTTCGGTGGCGACGGCAGGGCTGCCGGCGCTGGCCAGCGCGGCGGCCAGCAGGATCCGCGAAAAGGTCGGATGCATCGTGTTCCCCTCATGGCTGACGACGTCTGCGTCCCCACAGGGCAGAGCGATGCAGTGCGCTCGATGGCTGGGCGTGCCGCCACTTCGTCCCTGACGGGAGCGCGCCGGCCGCGGCGCGCCGCGGGCCGGAACGTCCGGTTGGGCACTACGCTACGGAGTCGCGGCGGCCGGCGGGTAATGCTTTTTGTGCGACGGAAAAGGTATGGGAAACGGAACCGCCCGGTCCGGAAAGGGCGCGCCGGTCGGAGTTTGCCGTGCGCGCCAGGTTCGCAGGGCGGAGAGCGCCTAGGGCGTTGCCCGTTCTATTGGACAATCCCTGCCGGGCTTGCGGACGAAGACCAGGTAGAGTGCGCTGAGCAGCGCGAGGAACGGCACGCCGAAGACCAGGGTCATGCGGAACGCCTCGGTGAAGAAGGTGGTGACCAGGATCGCCGCCATCAGCGCCAGGCCGAGCAATGTCGACCAGGGCGCCAGGCGCATGCGGAAGGCCAGCGGCGCGCCGCCGTGGCGGGCGCGGTGGCGGCGGAAGCAGAGGTGGGTGAAGAAGATCATCAGCCAGGTGAAGAGGGCGCCGAACATCGACACCGCCATCATCAGGGTGAAGGACTGCTCGGGGTAGACCAGGTTGAGCAGGGTCGCCAGGGCGATACCGACGCTCGACAGCAGCAGCGCGTTCAGCGGCACGCCCTGGCGGCTCAGTTCGCCGAGGCCCTTCGGCGCGTGGCCCGCGCGCGACAGGCTGAACATCATCCGGGTGGTGATGTAGAGCTGGCTGTTCATCGCCGACAACGCGGCCACCAGCACCACGAAGTTCATCACGCCGGTCGCGCCGGGCAGGCCGATCGCCTGCATCACCGTGACGAACGGGCTCTGGCTCTGCCCGGCCTGGTCCCAGGGGACGATGGCGAGCATCAGCGCCAGGGTCAGCAGGTAGAACACCACCAGGCGCACGATGGTCGAGCGGAACGCCGACTTCACCGCCTGTTCCGGATGCTCGGCCTCGGCGGCGGCGACCGCGATCATCTCCACGCTGAGATAGCTGAAGATCGACACCACCACGGCGATCCACATGCCTTTCAGGCCGTGCGGGAAGAAGCCGCCGTGGGCGCTGTAGTTGTGCACGCCGTAGGCCGGGTTGGCGGAGCCGAACACCAGGTAGGCGCCGAGCAGGATGAAGGCGACGATGGCGGCGATCTTCAGTGTCGAGAAGCAGTATTCGAAGTTGCCGAAGGCTTTCACGCTGCTGGCGTTCAGGCCGATCAGCAGGGTCGAGAAGGAGATGATCCAGACCCATTCCGGGATACCGGCGAACCAGTACTTCATGTACATGGCCACCGCCGTGACCTCGGTGCCCACCGCCAGGACGATGGCCGCCCAATAGGCGTAGCGCACCAGGAACCCGGCCAGCGGGCCGACGTAGTGCTCGGCGAAGGCGCCGAACGAGCCGGGGGTGGCATGGGCCACGGTCATTTCCGCCAGGCAGCCCATCAGCAGCAGGGTGATCAGCGCGCCGATGGCATAGCTGAGCAGGACGCTGGGGCCGGCGAAACCGATGGCGAAGGCGCTGCCCATGAACAGGCCGGTGCCGATGGCGCCGCCGATGGCGATCATGCTCATCTGCGCGGCCGAGAGCCGCCGTTGCAGGCCCTGTTCGCGGCGCGAGATGGCCTCGAAGCCCTGGGGGTCGTTCATCTGGATGTCCTCTGGAATCTTATTGGGGTTCTTATGAATTGCCGAGGGAACGTCGGTGGCGATGTGCGGGTGCCGGTCGCGGGCTCCTGTGCGCGAGAGCGGTGGGTGTTCGTGGGCCGCCCCGGGAATACCGGCGCGGCCCGCGCGAGCGGGGCTCAGGTCACCTTGTGCCGGACCTGGTAACGCGGCTCTTTCCAGGCTTCGCTCTGGAGGATTTCCAGCAACGCCTGCACCGCATCCCAGACCTCGACGAAGCGGGTGTACAGCGGGGTGAAGCCGAAGCGCAGGATGCCCGGCTCGCGGTAGTCGCCGATTACCCCGCGGTCGATCAGGGCCTGGACGATGGCGTAGCCCTGGGCATGCTCGAAGCTGACATGGCTGCCGCGCCGGGCATGCTCGCGCGGGGTCACCAGGGTCAGGCCGAAGCGTTCGCAACGGCTTTCCACCAATTCGATGAACAGATCGGCGAGGGCCAGCGACTTGTCGCGCAGGCGCTGCATGTCGGTCCGGGCGAAGATATCCAGGCCGCATTCGACCAGGGCCAGCGAGGTGATCGGCTGGGTGCCGCAGAGGAACCGGGTGATGCCTTCGCCGGGCTGGTAGCGCGGCTCCATGGCGAACTGGCGAGAATGACCGAACCAGCCGGACAGCGGTTGCCAGACACGCTCGCGCAGGCGCGGCGCGACCCACACGTAGGCCGGCGAGCCGGGGCCGCCGTTGAGGTACTTGTAGGTGCAGCCGATGGCGTAGTCGGCCTCGGCCGCGTGCAGGTCCAGCGGCAGCGCGCCAGCCGAGTGGGCCAGGTCCCAGATCGCCAGGGCGCCGTTTTCGTGGACCAGGCGGGTGACCTCGCGCATGTCGTGCAGGTAGCCGGTCTTGTAGTTGACATGGCTGAGCATCACCACCGCGGTATCCGCGTCGATCGCCGCCGGCAGTTGCTCCGGGCCATCCACCAGGCGCAACCGGTAGCCGCGCTGGAGCATGTCGGTAAGGCCCTCGGCGATGTACAGGTCGGTGGGGAAGTTGCTCGATTCGGAAACGATCACCTTGCGCCCTGGCGCTTCTTCCTCCTGGATCCGCAGGGCGGCGCTGAGCACCTTGAACAGGTTGATCGAGGTGGTGTCGGTGATCACCACTTCGCCAGCGCGCGCGCCGATCAGGGGCGCCAGCTTGTCGCCGAGGCGCTCCGGCAGGCCGCGCCAGTCGGCGCTGTTCCAGCTGCGGATGAGGCCCTCGCCCCATTCCGCGGCGACCACTTCGGCGGCGCGCTCCACGGCGGCCCGGGGGCGGGCGCCGAGGGAGTTGCCGTCGAGGTAGATCACGCCGTCGGGCAGGGCGAACAGTTGGCGCAGGTCGGCCAGGGGATCGCCGGCGTCGAGCGCCAGGCAGTCGTCACGAGTGGTCATCGGTTACTCCGCGGTAGGCAGGGCGCGCAGCACGGCACGCACCGGGCTGGCATCGAGGTGGGTGAATTTCAGCGGCAGGGCGAGCAGTTCGTAGTCGCCGGCGGGCACGTCGTCGAGGACCACGCCTTCGAGGATCGCCATGCCGTGGCGGCCCACCGCGTGGTGGGCGTCGAGGGTCTTGGAGTGCTGGGGGTCGAGCGACGGGGTGTCGATGCCGACCAGCCTGACGCCGCGCTCGGCGAGGCACTCGATGGTGGCCGGAGCGATAGCGCAGAAGCCTTCCGGCCAGTTCGCCGGGACCCGTTCGAAGGTCCGCAGCAGCACCCGCGAGGGCAGGTCGTCGAGCTGGCCGGCGAGGTGTTCGGGGGTCACCAGCGGGTTAGCGCCGATACAGTGGATCACCCGGCACGGTCCCATGTAGACGTCCAGCGGCACCTGGCCGATGGGCAGGCCGTCGGCGCGGTAGTGCAGGGGGCCGTCGACGTGGGCGCCGGTATGCGGCGAAAGGGTGATCCGGCCGACGTTGACCGGGCACTGCTCGTCCAGCCGCGCCGCCCATTCCTGCTGGAACGGCGTGTCGCCGGGCCAGGTCGGCGTGTTCGGGTCGAGGGCGGGACTGATGTCCCAGTAGCGGAGCGAAGTCATTGTTTTTCTCCGGAAATCCAGCGAATGATAATGAACGAGATTTCGGAGAATTTTCGTGCGAAATGCAAGGTCGTATGGCAATCTATTCGCACAAAATTCGAAGATAGCTATTCATTCTGATAGGAACTGCACATGTCCCTGGACGCCATCGATCTGCGCATTCTCCGTCACCTGCAGCAGGACGGGCGGATGAGCAACCAGGACCTGGCGGAGAAGGTCTCCCTCTCGCCATCCGCCTGCCTGCGCCGGCTGCGCCTGCTGGAAAGCGAGGGGATCATCCGCGGCTACTCGGTGGAACTGGATGCCGAGCGACTGGGCGTGGAGCTGGAAGCCATCGTCCATGTGTCGCTGCGCCAGGACGTCGAGGGTTGGCACGAGGCGTTCATCGCCAGGGTCCGGGACTGGCCGGAGGTGGTCACCGCCTATGTGGTGACCGGCGCCACCAACTATGTGCTACGGGTCCGGGCGCGCAACCTCAAGCACTATTCGGACTTCATCGTGAACAAGCTGAACCGCGCCGCCGGCGTCACCGACATCCGCTCGGAAATCGTCCTGCAGGAGATCAAGGCCGGTGCCGACCTGCTCGACCTGGTGAACCTGAAGAGTTGAACGGGGCGACCCCTCATAAAAGCATGAGTGCAATGAGAGGGACGAATTTTCAGTCGCCGAGGGAAATAATTATTTTGTCTTTTTTCATGGGGTTACGAGTTATTAGCTAATGAATAAATAGTCTGCCGGAATTGATTTTCCCCGTGCTAGGTTTCCTCCGTCCCCGTTGCCGGGTTGTCAACGTTACACGGAGGTTAGGCGGTGAGTGAATATATCGAGACCGACGACGCAAGTTACTTCCGGGTCAGGCGCCAGGCCTATGTTTCCGCGGAACTGCACCGGCGCGAACTGCACGAGATATTCGACGACAGCTGGCTGTATGCCGCCCACCTCAGCGAGCTGCGCGAGCCCGGCGACTTCATCACCCGCGACGTCGGCGGGCGCAACCTGATCATCCAGCGTCGCGTCGATGGCGAGCCGGCGGTCTACCTGAACGCCTGCGCGCACCGTGGGGCCAAGGTCTGCGCCGAGCGCCAGGGCAACAGCCAGCGTTTCACCTGTCCCTACCATGGCTGGACCTACGACAGCCACGGCAGCCTGATCGGCCTGCCGGACAAGGCCGCCTACCAGCACGCCGGGCAATGCCATCCGGAGCTTTCCCTGACACGGGTGAAACACGCGGTCTACCGCAACTTCCTGTTCATCCACTACGGCGCCCGGCAAGCGTCCCTGGAAACCTACCTGGGCCAGGCGAAGGACTACATCGACCTGATCTGCGACCAGTCCGAGGCGGAACTGGAGATCATTCCCGGCGGCTTCGAGCATTCGATCAAGGCCAACTGGAAGCTGCTCGCGGAAAACGGCGTGGACGCCTACCACCTGCCGTTCGCCCACAAGCGCTACCTGGAATACCTGAATAGCCTCGGCACCGATCCGGAGTCGCACAAGCGCCACGGTCGCGGCGAGGCGCTGGGCAACGGCCATGCGCTGATCATCAGCGGCCCGCCGTCCACCGGACGGCCGATCGCCTACTGGAGCCCGCTGTTCCCGGAAGCGCTCAAGCCGTCCATCGCCGCCAAGTTCGAACGCCTGGTGGAACGCTTCGGGCAGGCGCGGGCAGAGGACATCGCCCACACCAACAAAAGCCTGTTCATCTTTCCCAACCTGGTGATCAACGACATCCTCGGCCTGAACATCCGCTCGTTCTTCCCGACCGCCGCCGATGAGGTCAGCGTCACCGTATGGGGCGCCGGCTTCGCCGATGAGACGCGCGAGGAGCGGGCGGCGCGGATCAATGGGTTGATCTCGTTCATCGGCCCGGGCGGTTTCGGCACCCCCGACGACGTCGAGATCCTCGAATCCTGTCAGCGCGCCTACGCCCACGCCGCCCTCGGCTACAGCGATTTCTCCCGCGGCATGGGACCGGCAACCCGCCGCCACGTCGACGAGGAACAGAACCGCGGCTTCTGGCGCGAATGGAGCCGCCGGCTCGGGCAGCAGCCCGCCGCCCTGCGGCGTCTCGCCGTGGCCGTCTGAGCCGTCTTCAACCATCGCTCCCTGCAGATCCCTGCGCGCCGCCCTGGCTACGCGGGGAATAAAGGGTCACTGCAAGGAACGTCATCCATGTGTGGAATCACCGGCTGGACCGACTGGAGCCGCGACCTCGGCGAGCAGCGCAGCATCCTTGAACGCATGACCCGTACCCTGGCCCCGCGCGGGCCGGACGCCGAAGGCCTGTGGCTGTCGCGGCACGCGCTGCTCGGCCATCGGCGCCTGGCGATCATCGACCTGGAGAACGGCGCCCAACCGATGCTTGCCGAGGCGGGCGGGCGGGTGGCGCTGACCTACAGCGGCGAGGTCTACAACTTCCGCGAGCTGCGCGCCGAGCTGGAGACGCTGGGCCAGGTCTTCCGTACCCGCTCGGACACCGAGGTGGTGCTGCGCGCCTATCTGCAATGGGGCGAGGCTTCCTTCGCCCGGCTCCGCGGCATCTACGGCTTCGCCCTGTGGGACGAGCGCGAGCAGAGCCTGTGGCTGGTGCGCGATCGCTTCGGGGTCAAGCCGCTGTACTACTACCCGACCGCCGGAGGCGTGCTGTTCGCCTCGGAACCCAAGGCGATCTTCGCCAACCCCGAGGCCAACCCGGTGCTCGACGCCAGCGGCATCGCCGAGCTGTTCGCCCTGACCACCGCGCCGACTCCCGGCCACGGCCTGTACAAGGGCCTGCGCCAGGTCCGGCCGGGCCAGGCGCTGCGCTTCGACCGCAATGGTGTGCGCGAGCTGGTCTACTGGGCGCTGCGCGCGGAACGTCACGAAGAGGGCGCCGAGGACAGCGCCGAACGCGCCGGCCAGTTGCTCCGCGAGGCAGTGGCCGAGCAACTGGTGGCTGACGTCCCGCTGGGCAGCCTGCTTTCCGGCGGGCTCGACTCCAGCGCCATCAGCGCCTTCGCGGTGGCCGCGCTGGATGGCGACGCGCGGCGCCTGCCGACCTTCTCCGTGGACTTCCCCGGCGAAGGCCGCGGCTTCGTCCCGACGCCCTGGCAAAGCAGCTGGGACGAACCCTATGCGCAGCTGGCGGCGAACTTCCTCGGTACGCCGCACCGTACCGTGCTGGTCGCCCCGGAAGAGGTGCTGGAACAGGACGAGGCGGTGCTCCAGGCCCGCGACCTGCCCGGCTGGGGCGAGCTGGACGCCTCGCTCTACCTGCTGTTCCGCCAGGTCCGCGAGCACACCACGGTGGCACTGTCGGGCGAGTCGGCCGACGAGGTGTTCGGCGGCTACCCGTTCTTCCACGACCCGGGCGCCCTCGCACACGACGGCTTCCCCTGGCTGGCCGGCAAGAGCGGGCCCTGGCAACTGCTGCGGCGGGAGGTCGCCGAACGGGTGGCGGCGCCGGAATACATCCGGGCGCGCTACCGCGAGGCCCTCGCCGAAGTGCCGCGACTGGATGGCGAGGATGCCGCCCAGCGGCGCCAGCGCGAGGTCGCCTACCTGGCGCTGAGCCGCTGGCTGCCGGCGATGCTCGAACGCAAGGACCGGATGAGCATGGCGGTCGGCCTGGAAGTGCGCGTGCCGTTCTGCGACCACCGCCTGGTGGAGTACGTATGGAACCTGCCCTGGGCGCTGAAGAGCGTCGCCGGGGAAAGCAAGAGCCTGTTGCGCCGGGCCCTGCGCGGGCACCTGCCGCAGGCGATCCTGGAGCGGCGCAAGAGCGGTTTCCCGGCCAACCCCGACCCACGTTACCTGGCGCTGCTGCGCGAGCGGGTCGGCCGCCTGCTCGACGACGGCCGCTCGCCGCTGTTCGAACTGGTGGACGCCGGGCGGGTCCGCCAGGCTCTCGAACAGGGCACGCCGCTGCCCAGCCCGCGTGCCTCGGCGAGCCCGACCGCCGGCCTGGCCTACCTGCTGAACCTGGACCGCTGGCTGACCCGCCATGGGGTCGACATCAGCCTCTGAGCGGCACTTTCTTCCCGGAGGATATTCATGAGCCTTGCCTTGTCCCGTCCCGACAGCGACCTGCTGGCGCGGGTCAGCGATTTCCTCGTCGCCGAAGCCGAACTGCTCGACGACCGCCTGCTGGATACCTGGTTCGCGCTGTTCGAGCGCGCCGCACGCTACCGGGTGCTGCCCTTGCAGGAGCAACTGGCCGGCCAGGCGCCGGAGGACAGCCTGTACATCATCGACGACGACCACGTGCGCCTGCGCGAGCGGGTCGACAGCATCCTCGGCGGGCATACCTGGATGGAGCAGCCGCGCTCGCGCACCCGCCGCCTGGTGGGCAACGTGCGGCTGAAGCGGGTCGAGGGCGAACTGGTCAGCAGCCGCAGCAACTTCGTCGTCCATCAGTTCCGCAACCGCGAGGCCTGGAACTTCGTCGGCGAAGCCAGCCATGTCCTGCGCGACGGTCCCGAGGGCTTGCGCATCGTCTCGCGGGAGATCCGCCTGGACCACGAGACCATCAGCGCCCAGCGGCGCATCAGCATCATCCTGTGAGGCGCCGCCCATGAGCACCGATCCGTTGCTGCCCGGCTTCGACTACCTGACCCTGCACACCTCCGCCGCGCGCCTCCGCGTCGCCGTGAAGGGCAGCGGCCCGCCGCTGCTGCTGTTGCATGGCTATCCGCAGACCCACCTGGCCTGGCACCGCATCGCTCCGCGCCTGGCCGAGGACTACAGCGTGGTCCTCGCCGACCTGCGCGGCTATGGCGAATCGCGGGCGCTGGACGAGGAGGGCGCCGACTATTCCAAGGCCGCGCTGGCCCGCGACCAACTGGAAACGATGGGCCAGCTCGGCTTCGAACGCTTCGCGGTGATCGGCCACGATCGCGGCGCGCGGGTCGGCTATCGCCTGGCGCTGGACCATCCGCAGGCGGTCGCGGCCTTCGTCTCGCTGACCGTGGTGCCGATCCTCGACAACTGGGCGGCGGTGAACAAGGCCTTCGCCCTCAACGCCTACCACTGGTTCCTCCTCGCCCAGCCGTACGACCTGCCGGAGCGCCTGATCGGCGCCGATCCGGAGCACTTCCTCGACTACACCCTGCGACGCATGGCCCAGGGCCGCGACATCTACCACCCGCAGGCGCTGGCAAGCTACCGCCGGGCGTTCCGCGACCCCGCCGTGCGCCATGCGATGTGCGAGGACTACCGGGCCGCGGTGGGCGTCGATGCCGACGCCGACCAGGCCGATCGCGACGCCGGCCGGCGCCTGCAATGCCCGGTCCAGGTGCTCTGGCAGGAACGCCCCTACGCCGCCGGGCAGCATCCGCTGGAAATCTGGAAGACCTGGGCCGGGCAGGTCGAGGGCGCCGCCATCGGCGCCAGCCACATGCTCCCCGAAGACGCCCCGGACGCGGTGCTGGAGCACCTGCTGGGGTTTCTCGCCAGCCACCGGGAGGCGCTCCGATGAGCGCCGTCGAACGCGATCCGGCGGCGCAGGCGACGCTCTGGCGACAGCGGGTGTTCGAGGTGCACGCGGCGATGTCCGCCTACCTCGCCGAGCGCCATCGGCGTGAAGACCTGGGGGACTGGGTGGCGACCAGCGCGCGGATATTCGCCGATCTGCCGGCGACCGACGACCTGCGCGCCGAAGCCTGGCAGGCGGTGTTCTTCCGCGCCCAGGCGCTGATCGAACAGTTCATCGTCGCGCGCCCGGCGGATTACCGGCTCGACGACTGGGCGCGCGCCACCGCGCGGATCTATCGCGCGCTGGAACCGGCGGGACGGGGCGATCCGGCCAGCGCCGCCGACCGCCTGGCACGCCAGGCCGCGCTCTACGGTTCGCGTTTCGAGGTGCAGGCCGAGGCTGACGGGCGCGCGGTATTCCACAACCGTCACTGCGCGATCTGGGACTACCGCGAGCGCGCCCGCGCCCGAGGCGTGCCGATCACCCTGGAGTCGGCCTGCACCTATTGCACCAAGCTGCTGTCGGCGTTCGTCGCCGCCAGCGATTGCCGCGCCGACTGGCGGCTCTACGAAGAGCCGCAAGGCCACGGCTGCGTATGGACCATCACGGCGGACAGCCTCAACCAAGGAGCAGGCGTACATGAACGCGATCATTGAACAGGCGCGCAGCCTGGACGGCTACCAGGATTCCAGCGAACTGCTGCAACGTCGCGACCAGGACTGGGTGCTCGACCGCGCCGGCATCGAGCCGCGCAGCCTGCTCGATCTCGGCTGCGGCATCGGCTCGCTGCTGCTCGGCGGCGCCCGGCGCTGGCCCGGCCTGCAACGGTTGTGGGGCATCGAGCGTTCGCCGCTGCGCCTGGAGCAGGCGCGCGCGCAGTTGCGCGGGGCTGGCGTCGAGGCGCGTCTGCTGGAGGGCGACCTGCTCGACCTGCCGCCGCTGGCGGAACGCTTCGAGCTGATCAGCATGACCGCCGTGCTGCACTGGCTGTATCCCGACGAAGAGCGGCTGTTCCGGTGGGTCGCGCGGCACCTTGAGGCGCAGGGGGTATTCCTGTTCACCTCGCACCATCCGTTCGCCGAGGATGGCCTCGGCGGCGAGGACGACCTGGTCGCCCAGGCCCTGGTCGAGATGGGCCTGGCTGCGCCGGAACGGGTGGCGGCGCTCTACGCGGAAGCCGGGCTGCTGCCGATGGGCACCCGCACCCGTGGCCGGGAGGCGTTGCGCGAACGCGTCGAACGGCACTTCCGGGTCGACTCCATCGTCTCCCGCCCGGCGGCCCTGCGCGTCGCCGACTCCGCCGAGTACCAGCGTTTCCACGCCGCCACCTTCGGCACCTATTTCGCACCGCTGGTGCCGGCGACGCGCCTGGAGGAATTCTTCGTCCGCCTCGGGCGGATCGCCGAGCGGCGCATGCAGGCCGACGGACAGGTCAGCGAAATCCCGGTCAGCGTCTGGCGCTGCCGGGCGCGGGAGGGCGAGGCATAACCTTATGCGCAATCGGTCTGCCGCGCGGCTGAAAATCGGTACGGGCAATTGCACTCGGTGGCATCCGCAACCGCTCAAGGATGAACCGACCATGCCCAACCCGCGTTCGCCACGTCTTCGACTCGTCCCCGTGCTCTGCGCGGTCGGCCTGGCCTGCCTCGGCCAGCCCGGCGAGTCGGCGGCAGAGGAGGTCCGCGCCACCAGCCGCGCCGAGATCCAGCGCTTCGACATCCCGGCCGGCGAACTGGCCCAGGTACTGCTGAGCATCGTCCGCCAGAGTCGCACCCCGATCGCCTTCGACCAGCACCTGGTGGAGGGCCTGCCGGCACCGGCGATCCAGGGCTCCTACAGCGTCGAGCAGGCGCTGCAGCGGGCCTTGCGGGGCAGCGGCCTGGAATACAGCCGCAGCGCCGCCGGCGTGCTCAGCCTGCAACGCGCCACGGCGCCGGATGCCGCGCTGCCGGCGGCGAAGCCCGCCGGGACCCTGGCCACGGTGGTGGTCACCGGCACCCGCAAGGCCGATGTCAAGGCCGGCGAGAGCCTGGCACCGATCGATGTGGTCAGCGCCGAGCAATTGCGCGACAGTGGCAGCGGCGACCTGCGCGACGCCCTGGTGCGCCTGCTGCCCTCGCTGTCGCGCCAGGCCCAGGCCTACAACGCTTCGGCGCTGACCAACGCGCAGTCGCTGCGCGGCCTGAGTCCCAACCACGTGCTGGTGCTGGTGAACGGCAAGCGCCGTCACGAGACCGCCAACATCAATGTCAGCGGCGGGCTGCAGAGCGGCTCCACCGGGGTCGACCTGGATACCATCCCGCTCGCCGCCATCGAGCGCATCGAGGTGCTGCGCGACGGCGCCTCGGCGCAGTACGGCTCGGATGCCATCGCCGGGGTGATCAACGTCATCCTCACGTCGGCCGACCACGGCGGCCGGCTCGCCTACGACAATGGTCGCTACGGCGATGGCGACGGCCTGACCCAGAACGGCGGGGTGAATGGCGGCCTGCGTTTCGGCGAGAGCGGTTTCCTCAACCTCAGCGCGCAGTTCCGCGAGCAGGCGCGGACCATCCGCGCCGGCATCGACCAGCGCACCGGGCGCTACGGCAACCCGTCCATCGGCGACCCTTCGCTGCACCGCCAGGCGCTGGCCTACAACGCCGGCGTGGCGCTGGACGACAACGTCGAGCTGTACAGCTTCGCCACCTATACCCATCGCTCGGTGTCCTCGGCGCAGATCTACCAGTTGCCGTCCCTGGCGCCGCGGCTCTATCCGAACGGCTTCACCCCGCGCATCACCAGCGACGAGGACGACTATTCGCTGACCCTCGGCGCCCGTGGCGGCGAGCTGTTCGGCGCCTGGGACTGGGACCTCAGCTCGACCTACGGCGCCGACCGCCCGGAGATCGGCATGGACCATTCGATCAACCTCGCCCTCTACGGCGAGACCGGCGATTCGCCGCGCTCCTTCGACCTGGCGCGCTACAAGGCCACCCAGTGGACCAACAATCTCGACCTGCGCCGCGACTTCGACCTCGCCTGGCTGCCTGCGCCGCTGAATTTCTCCTGGGGCCTGGAGCAACGCCGCGAACTCTACGAGGTCGAGGCCGGCGATCCCTGGTCCTACTACAACGGCGGTTCCAAGGCGCTCCCCGGGCAGGCGCCGGCCAGCGCCGGACAGTGGAGCCGCGACGTGCTCGGCGCCTATCTCGACCTGTCCACCGCCCTCGGCGAGGGTTGGCAACTGGAGACGGCGGCGCGCTACGAGCACTACAGCGACTTCGGCAGCACCACCAACGGCAAGCTCGCCAGCCGCTACCGCTTCAGCCCCGAGGTATCGGCGCGGGCCAGTATCAGCAGCGGCTTCCGCGCGCCGTCGCTGGCCCAGGAGAACTACACCAGCCTGGGCGTCTCGCCGACCATCGCCAGCGGCCTGCTGGCGGTCAACTCGCCGGCGGCCAGGCTGCTCGGCGCCGAGGACCTGGAGCCGGAAAAGTCGATCAGCTACAACCTCGGCCTGGTGCTCGATCCCTTGCCGGACCTGAACCTGGCCATCGACGCCTATCGCATCGAGATCCGCGACCGCATCGTCGACGGTGCCACCTATTCCGGACAGCCGGCGATCGATGCGCTGCGCGCCGGCGGGATCAGCATCCCGGCCGGACTGACCCAGGTCAGCACCCACTACATGACCAACGGCGCCGACACCCGTACCCACGGCCTCGACCTCACCGCCAGCTACCTGACCCGGCTCGGCGAGTGGGGCCGGATCGACTGGCGCCTGGGCGCCAACGTCAATCGCACGAAGCTGGTCAGGAATCATCGCGGGCGCAACGGCCAGCCGCTGCTCAACGACCAGCAGCAGGCCTGGATCACCAGTTCCACGCCGCGCAGCCAGGTCAGCCTGCAGGCCGACTGGAGCTACCGGCGCTGGGGCCTGACCCTGCGCGAAACGCGCTACAGCAAGACGGTTTCCGAACTGGACTACTACACCGGCGAGCATGCCTATTCGACCACGGTCTTCAACCGCTTCGAGAACTCGCCCAAGTACATCACCGACGTCGCCCTGCGCTATGCGGCGAGCCGCAACCTGACCCTGAGCGCCGGGGCCAACAATCTGTTCGACGTGAAGCCCGACAAGCTGCCGGCCGAGAGCGCCTACCTCGGCTTCAACCAGTACGACACCTATGCCTCGCAGATCAGCTTCAACGGCGTCTTCTACTACCTCGGCGCGGCCTACACCTTCTAAGGAGGACGAACCATGAGCATCGAACTGCGCGGCGGCGTGCGCGCCTCCGCGGTCATCGGCGACAGTGCCTTCGCCCGCCAGGCCGCGCGTTTCCTGCCGGACACCCGCAGTCGCGCGGTGAGTGCCTTCGACATCCAGCAGAAGGCCCGCCTGGAAGAGGCGGACGGCCTCGACGGCGCGCTGTTCACCGTTTCCGCTGCCTGGCCCGACCCCTGGCTGGTCGCCGGCTGGGCTTTGGCCGCGGCGCCGCGCCTGCGCGCCACCGTCGCGCACCGACCGGGGAGCGCCCAGCCGACCGTTGCCGCGCGCGCCCTGGCCACTCTCGACGGCCTGTCCAACGGGCGCGCCGGCGTACATCTGGTGATCGGCTCCAGCGACGCCGACGTGCGCCGCGACGGCGACTTCGCCGACAAGGACGAACGCTACCGGCGCGCCGTGGAGTACCTGGAGGTCTTCACCCGCGCCCTGGAAAGCCGCGACCCCTTCGACTACCACGGCGAGTTCTACCGGCTGGAGGACGCCGGCAGCGGCTTCCTGCCGATCCAGCGGCCGCGCCCGCCGCTATCCGTTGGCGGCTCCTCGGCGCAGGCACAACGCCTGGCGGTGCGCTTCGCTGACGTCTACGCCGGCCACTTCGCCAGCCCCACGCAGACCGCGGAGCTCAAGCGCAGGCTGAACGAGGAGGCGGCGGAGCAGGGCCGGCGGCTGAAGTTCTGGAAGCACTTCCAGGTGATCCTCGGCGACAGTCCGGCGGCGGCCCTGGACATCGCCGAGCACTACCGCCAGGCCGCTTTCGAACTGCTTCTGGCACGGCCCCTCGACGAACTGGCGGCATCGCCGCAGGTCGCCCGCGACGGCGAGCGCGACCGGCTCGCCCGGCTGGAGCCGGAGGCCTTGCGCGAATGGGTGGCGAATACCGTGCAGCGCAGCTTCGCCGGGGTGCTGGTGGGCAGCGTCGGCGAGGTGGCGGAACAGATCCTGGCCTTTCATCGCGCCGGCATCGAGATCGTCCAGCTCGAGGCCACCACCGAGAACGCCGAGGACATCCGCTTGCGCCGCCAACTGATCGAGCGTCTGAGGCGCGACGCATGAGCGGCGTCGCCCGCGAGGCCATGGAGGACGTCGCGCCGGCGGCGCCTGGCGTCGGCGAGTTCGGCGTGGCCAGTTGTGGGGTGCTGCTGGCCTCGGTAGTGGGGGTGATCTTCGGCCCCACCGGGCTGGTGATCAGCAGCTTTTCGCTGTTCATCGAGCCGATCGCCGCCGACCTGGACTGGGACCGTGGCCAGTCGGCACTGCCGGTGACCCTGCTGGGCCTGGCGGTAGCCCTGAGCAGCCCGCTGAAGGGCTGGCTGGTGGATCGCTGGGGCGCGCGCGCCCTGGTCCTGCCGCTGACCGCCGCGCTGGCCCTGTGCCTGGCCAGCCTGGCGCTGGCGCGCAGCGGCTGGCAGCTATACCTGCTGTTCGCGCTGCTCGGCCTGCTGACGCCGGGCAACATTCCCTATGCGCGGATTCTCGGCGGCTGGTTCGAGCGTCGTCGCGGCGCAGCCTACGGCATCCTCGGACTCGGCTTCGGCGTCGGCGGGCCACTGGCGCTGTACCTGGGCAGCGCCTGCATCGACGCCTTCGGCTGGCGTGCCACCTTCCTCGTCTATGGCCTGCTCGAAGGCCTGCTGGCGCTGCCGCTGCTCTACGCGTTGTTCCGCGAGCGGCCCGGCGACCTGCCGCAGGCGCGGCGCCCGCCAGCCGGCGCGCTGCCCGGAGCGACGCCAGGCCAGGCCTGGCGCTCGGCGGACTTCTGGCTGATCGTCGGCAACCTGATCCTCGGCGTGTTCGCCGTCACCGGCGTGATGGTGCATGGCGTGCCGCTGTTGCAGGAGCACGGCCTGTCGCGGGAGGTCGCCACCGACGTGCTGGCGGCGCTGTGGGTCGGCATGATCGTTTCGCAACCGGCGCTGGGCTACCTGCTGGACCGCTACGACACCCCGCGCATCGCCTTGCCGTTCGCCGTGCTGGCGGCTATCGGGCTGCTGCTCCTGCTCCTCGGCGGACCGCCGGCGCTGCTCTGGGGCGCGGTGTTCCTGATCGGCCTGGGCGCCGGCGGCGAGACCGGCACCACCCAGTACTTCGTCAGCCGCTACTTCGGCCTGCGCCATTTCAGCGTGATCTATGGCTCGATCCAGCCCTTCACCTTCGCCATCGCCATCAGCCTGGGGTCCTGGCTGCTGGGTTACTTCTACGACCGCGCGGACTCCTACGCGGGCTCGACGCTGGTCCTGCTCGGCGCGTTCGGCGTGGCGGCAGGGCTGCTGGTCATGCTCGGGCGCTATCGCTACGCCATCGACGGGGAGGCACGCAGCCATGGGCGAGACTGAACGGAGCAGGGCGGAGGTCGGCGTCTGGCTGCTGGCCGGACTGGCCTTCGTGGTCGGCACGGTGGAACTGGTGGTGGCCGGGGTGCTCGACGAACTGGCCGCCAGTTTCGCCGTCAGCCAGGGCCGGGCCGGGTTGCTGATGAGCCTGTACGCGCTGGTCTATGCGCTGCTCGGCCCGCTGCTGGTCTACCTCAGCGCCGGCATCGAGCGCCGCCGCCTGCTGGCCGGCGCGCTGTTGGCGTTCGTCGGCGCCAACCTGGCCAGCGCCGCCGCGCCGAGCTTCGCCCTGTTGCTGGCGAGCCGGCTGCTGGTGGCGGCCAGTGCCTCGGTCATTGTGGTGGTGGCGATCACCCTGGCGGTGGCCATCGTCGCACCGGAACGGCGCGGCCGGGCGATCGGCCTGGTGTTTGCCGGCATCGTCGCCTCACTGGTGCTGGGCGTACCGCTGGGCACCCTGATCGGCGAGTTCTGGGGTTGGCGCAGCCTGTTCCTGCTGCTCGCCGGGGTCGCGTTGCTCGGCCTGCCGCTGCTCCTGCGCCTGCTGCCGGCCATCCCCGGCGCGCCCGGCATCGCCCCGGCGGAGCAACTGCGGGCGCTGGCCCGGGGCCGGGTGCCGTTCGCCCACCTGGCATCGCTGTTGCAGATGACCGGCCAGTTCACCGTCTACACCTACATCGTGCCGTTCCTGGTCGGCAGCATGGCCCTCGACAAACCGACCATCAGCCTGGTCCTGCTGGTCTACGGGGGCGGCGGCATCCTCGGCGCGCTGCTCGGCGGACGTGCCGCCGACCGCTGGCCGGGGCCGGCCACCTTCGTCGCCTTCCTGCTCCTGCATGCACTGGCCCTGGTCCTGCTGCCGTTCGCCACCGGCGGCCTGCCGCTGCTGCTGGGCGCGGTGGTGTTCTGGTGCGTGTTCAACATGGCGCCGGGGCCGGCGATCCAGAAATACCTGGTGGAACTCAGCCCGGACACCGCGGCGATCCAGATCAGCCTCAACACCAGCGCGATCCAGCTCGGCGTGGCCCTGGGCGCCTTCATCGGCGCGATCCTGGTGGACCAGGTGGCGGTGCGCGCGCTCCCCTGGTGGGGCGCCGCGCTGATCCTCGGCGCCGCCGCCTGCGGCTGGCTGTCCGCGCAGCGGCCGGCGGCGGGCACGGCGGACTGCCGGGAGCGCCTCGATTGATTCCCTACCGCGCGCCACGGGAACAGCCCCGGGCGCCGTTCCTCAACCTCCAGGCTCACTACCGCTATCCGTGGCGTGGCCTGCCAGCAGCGAACGCTTACCATGGATAGCCAAGGCTCCATCAAGAACACCCTGATCGCCCAGTTGTTCCAGCAGAACTACGACTGGCTGTGCAAGAAGCTGTCCTACCAGACCGGCTGTAGCCACAGCGCCGAAGACCTCGCCGCCGAGGCCTTCCTGCAGGTCTGGATGCTCCCCGACCCGGCGTCGATCCGCTCGCCGCGGGCGTTCCTCGCGACCATCGCGCAACGCCTGATGTACGAGAGCTGGCGGCGCAAGGACCTGGAGCGCGCCTACCTGCAGATCCTCGCCGAGGCGCCGGAGGCGGTGCAGCCGTCGCCTCACGAGCAGTGGATGCTGATCGAGAGCCTGCAAGCCATCGACCGCCTGCTCGACGGCCTGTCCGGGCAGGCCCGCGCAGTGTTCCTGATGAGTCAGCTGGAAGGCCTGACCTACGTGCAGATCGGCGAACGCCTCGGATTGTCCCTGGGGCGCATCCACCAGTTGATGAAGGATGCCTTGCACTGCTGCTACCGGGGATTCCAGGAATGAGCGAGAAGCCGGAACGGCAACGCATCGTCGAGGAGGCCATCGAATGGATGGTGCGCCTGCAATCCGGCGACTTCAGCGCCGCCGAGGGCGATGCCCTGGAACGCTGGAAGGCGCTGTCGAGCGAGCATGCCGAGGTGTTCCGGCAACTGCTTGGCAGCCTCGCGCCGCTACAGGACTCGCCCTGGCGCGGCCAGCCGAGCGCTACCGTGCTGCGCGCCCTGGAGCAGCCGTCGAGCCGCCGGCGCTTCGTCGGCGGCGCCCTCGGGCTGTTCGTCCTGCTCGCCGGCGGCGCCGGCCTGGAGCGCTGGGTCCAGGCCGGCATGGGCCTGCCCGGCGAACTGGCGACCGGCACCGGCGAGCGCCGCGACTGGTTGCTGGCCGACGGCAGCCGCCTGCGCCTGAACGCGCGGAGCAAGGCGCGGCCGCTGTTCGACGGCACCCAGCGACGCCTGGAACTGCGGCGCGGCGCGTTGCGCCTGGAAGTGAAGGAGGACCCGCGCGGCACCTTCGCCCTCGACTGCGCCTCCGGACGGGTGGACTGCGCCAGCGGCAGCCTGCTGCTTGCCGAGGAGCGCGGGGCGATCCGCCTGGTGACCCTGCGCGGCAGCGCGCGGCTGACCACCGGCGAGGGACGCCAACTGGTGGTGGCGGCACGGCGCAGCCTGCTGTTCGATGCCGGCGGCCTGCTCGAACAGGGCCCGATGCAGGCCGGAGAGGACGCCTGGGCCAGCGGCTGGCTGGAGGTCCACGACCGTTCCCTGGCCTGGGTCGCGGAGGCCTTCCGGCCCTATCTGCCAGGCATCCTCCAGCTCGACGCGGAGATCGCCGGCAACCGCGTCAGCGGTCTGTTCCCGCTGGACGACATGCACACGTCCCTGGACATGCTCGGGCGCAGCCTGCCGATCCGCGTGCTGCGCTACAGCGACTACTGGATCAGCCTGCGCCCCGCCTGACTCATTCGTCGAAGAACAGCAGGCAACGCAGTTCGATACTCTGCCGCGGCGGCGCATCGGCCGGGGTGCAGGGATCGTCGAAGGCGGTGTGCGCGCCGAGGCGGGCCTGCGCGTCCTCCCGCGAATCGTAGATCTTCAGCAGCAGCGCTTCCTCCGGCAGCAGGTGCGGGTAGTAGTACCAGCGGTGCTCCGGGTTGGGCTTGACCGAGTAGGTTTCGCCCACCTTGTCGCGGTACACCAGGTCACTGGCCACCAGGTCGTCGAACGCCAGGCTGCGGGCGTCCAGCAACGCCAGCGGCGCGCGCTGCGCCGGGTGGCCGAACGGACGCCACAGGTTGACGATCTGGAAGCGTCCGGCCAGGCGCCGTTCGGCGCGTTCCGCCGGCAGGTGATCGCGGACCCGGCGCGGCGCCGAGCGCAGGGTCTGGTCGTTGTGCACGTAGCGCACCGGTTCGCGCAGGCCGCGTTCTTCGCGCCCGGCCTGGTCGACGCGCACCGTGTGGTCGAAGATCACCGCCTCGGCGGCGCCGGTCAGGCGGCGGAGCAGGGCGATGCTTTCCGGGTAGTAGCGTTCACGAACCTGGGCTTCATCCTCGAAATCGCCCACCGCGCTCGCCTCGCGCACCAGTTGGAAACCCTCGCGCTCCAGGCTGGCCGGTTGCGCCAGCAGACGCGCATTGCGGATCGCCACCCGGGTCGGCTGCAACAGCGCGCTGCGCTGCGGCGTCCCGGCGGGGGCCGGATAGGTGTAGGCGACCGGCCGTTGGCCGTTGTCGCGGATATAGTTGACCTCGGCCTCGACCTGCTCCGGCGCGTGCGCCGGCCATGCGTGTTGCTGGCAACCCATGTGTCGTTCTCCCGTTGCCAGCGGAGATGCCTCCGCTGCCGCGCCGCCGGATGCCGCGCGTGAACGGCCAATCTAGCCGCTGGCAGGCGGCGGCGAAACGAACATCGAGCGCTGGCGTCCTGCCTTCGTGGAATAAGCCCGGAGCGGCTCAGGGCATCGCGCCGAGTCGTCGCCGCTGGCGATACTGGCGCGGCGTCATGCCTTTCCAGCGCCTGAAGGCGTGGATGAAGTTGGACACCTCGCCGTAGCCGAGGCGCTCGGCGATCTCCTCCAGGCGGATCGCGCCGGTGGCCAGCAGCTCTTCGGCGAGGGCCTGGCGCACCTCGTCGAGCAACAGGCGGTAGCTGCTGCCCTCGTCGTCCAGGCGGCGACGCAGGGTACGCACGGTGAGGTGCAGTTCCATGGCTAGGGTCTGCATGTCCGGCAAGTGGCCGGGCGTCCTCAGCAAGCGGTCGCGGATGCGTCCGGCCAGGCCGCCGCGCACCTGGCGGCGGGCGAGCAGGGCGCGGCACTGCTCCTCGCAGGCGCGCGCCACCTCGAGGTTGGCGCCGGGCAGCGGGAGGTCGAGGAAATGCCGCTCGAAGACCACCCGGTTATCCGCCTGGCCGAACGCCGGGCACAGGCCCAGCTCGCGCACGTAGGGCGTGGGGTCGGCGGGCGGCGGGCGGCGGAAGCCGGCGCGGAGGATCGGCAGGCGCTGCCCGGTGAGGTCGCGCTGGATGCGCAGCACGCCACCGGCGTCGCGTTCGAGGAGGAAAATCCGCAGGTCCTCGGGAATGCCGGTGTCGTCGAGCACCAGGTGCGCTTCGTCGCCGTGTACCTCCAGGCGGATGCCATGGAAGGCGAAGGTCAGGTCGAGGTAGCGCAGGCCCAGTTGCGCGGCGCTGAGGAAGGTCGGGCTGCTGAGCAGGGCGAAGCCCCAGATGCCATAGGCGTTGAGGTGATAGCGCAGGCCTGCCGCCAGGCCCGGCGCGCAGGCGTCGCCCAGGTGCCGGACCAGGTTGCGCACGACGCTCAGTTCCTGGGCCGCGTCGATTTCCCCGGAGGGATCGCCGAGCAGGCGAATATCCAGGCCGCTACCCGCCAGGCACTGCTCCAGGCCGAGGCCGCGGTCGATGCCGAACTGGATCAGCAGGTGCGCGCTGATGGCGCTGCGGCGGGGAGACCAGGGCGGAGTGGGCATGGCGGCGTCCGGGGTTGACCGAAAATCACAACTTTATGTCCGGCCCGGCCATAACGCCAGTCGCCCCGGCGAACTAGGATGCTGCCATCTGCCGCTGGGCGGAATCGCGCCGGACGGCGTGGCAAGCAACAAACGGGAGCACAACAATGCACAACGAGTCCCGCCTTGAAGCCCCCTTGCGGGTGCTGGTGGTCGGCGCCGGCTTTGCCGGTCTCGGCCTGGCGATCCGCCTGCGACAGGCAGGCATCGACGATTACCTGATCCTGGAAAAGGCCGCCGACGTCGGCGGTTGCTGGCGGGAAAACCGCTACCCGGGCGCCGCCTGCGACGTCCCCTCGCATCTCTACTCGTTTTCCTTCGAGCCGAAGGCCGACTGGTCGCGCAAGTTCGCCCCGCAGGCGGAAATCCTCGACTACCTGCGGCATTGCGCGGACAAGTACCGTCTGCGCGAGAAGATCCGTTTCCACTGCGAGGTGGAGGAGGCCCGCTTCGACGCCGGCAGCGGCGAATGGCAAGTACGCTGCGGCGATGGCCAGACGCTGCGCGCACGGGCCCTGGTCTGCGCCACCGGCCAGTTGAGCCGGCCGCTGCTGCCGCGCCTGCCCGGCCTGGAGCGCTTCCAGGGTCCGGCGTTCCACTCGGCGAACTGGGACGCCGAGGTCGAGCTGGCCGGCAAGCGGGTCGCGGTGATCGGCACCGGAGCCAGCGCCATCCAGTTCGTCCCGCGGATCGCCCCGCAGGTGCGGCGCCTGTCGCTGTTCCAGCGCAGCGCGCCTTACGTGATCGCCAAGCCGGATCGCGCCTACGCCGACTGGGAACGCCGCCTGAAGGCGCGCTGGCCGTGGCTGCAACGTCTGGATCGGGGGCTCAAGTACCTGCACCACGAATCGCGGATGCTCGCCTTCGCGACCTTCCCGGCGCTGATGAAGGTGATGCGGCTGAGCTTCCGTCGCCACCTGCACCGGCAGATCGCCGATCCGCAACTGCGCGCGCGGCTGGTCCCCGACTACCCACTGGGCTGCAAGCGCATCCTGATCAGCAACGACTATTACCCGGCGCTGGCCAGGAGCAATGTCGAACTGGTCGACACGGGCATCCGCGAAGTCACCGAAGACGCCGTGGTCGGCCGTGACGGCCGCCGGCACGAGGTCGACGCGATCATCTTCGGCACCGGCTTCGCCGCCACCGAATTCCTCGCCCCGATGCGCATCCTCGGCCTCGACGGACGCGACCTGCGGCAGGCCTGGGCGGATGGCGCGGAAGCCTACAAGGGCATCAGCGTCAGCGGCTTCCCCAACCTGTTCATCCTCTACGGGCCGAACACCAACCTCGGCCACAACTCCATCGTCTACATGCTGGAAAGCCAGTTCCCCTACGTGCTCGGCTGCCTGCGCCAGCTCCAGGCGCAGGGCCTGCGCTACCTCGACGTGAAGCCCGAGGTCCAGCGGCGTTTCAACCTGGAGGTGCAACAGGGGTTGCGCCACACCGTCTGGGAGCGTGGCTGCGACAGTTGGTACAAGACCGCCGCCGGCAAGAACACCAACAACTGGCCGGGCTACACCTTCGTCTATCGCTGGCGTACGCGCCGGCCGGAGCTTGCCGACTATGACCTGGCCCGCTGAAGCGCCCCTGATGTCGCCGCCGCAACGCCTGCGCGCCGGTCTCCTGCGCGGCTGCCTGCGCCTGTTGTTCCGCGGGCTGGTTCGTCCGCCCATGCCAGTGGCGCTGCAACGCGGCGTGCTGCGTGGGCTGAGCCTGGCGACGCGGAACGCCGGCGGCGTCGTCCGCGAGCGCCGCAGCCTCGCCGGCGTGCCCTGCGAGTGGTTGCGGCCGCGCGGGGTGGAGGCGCGGCGCCGGGTGCTCTACCTGCACGGCGGCGCCTACCTGATCGGCTCGCCGGCGACCCACCGGGCGATCACCACGCACCTGGCCCGGCGCTGCGCCGCCGAGGTTTGCGCGGTGGACTACCGGCGTGCCCCGGAACATCCGTTCCCCGCCGCCCGCGACGACGCCCTGGCGGTCTACCTGGCATTGCTGGAGGCCGGCCATTCGCCGCGCCGACTGCTGCTCGCCGGTGACTCGGCGGGCGGCCACCTGGCGCTGTCCCTGGCCCTGGAGCTGAAGGCGCGCGGCTTGCCGTTGCCGGCCGGGTTGCTGCTGTTCTCGCCCTGGACCGACCTCAGCTGCCAGCGCCTGCACACGCCAGCGGCCGGCGACCCGCTGCTGTCGCGGGCCTGGCTGGAAAGCGCGGTGCGCCTGCTGCTGCCGGCCGACGCGGAGCCAGGCTCGGCCGCCCTGTCGCCGCTGCATGCCGACCTGGCGGGGCTGCCGCCGCTGCTGGTACAGGTCGGCGAGGACGAACTGCTGCGCGACGACAGCCTGCGCCTGGCGCAACGGGCCGGCGAGCAGGGCGTCGCGGTGCGATTGCAGCGCTACGCCGGTTGCTGGCACGTGTTCCAGGCCCATGCCGGCGTGCTGGCCAGCGCCGACCGGGCGTTGGACGAGGCGGCGGCGTTCGTCGTCGAATGCAGCGCGGAGGGCGGCCAGTGCAGAACATCCTGATCAGCGGTGCCGCCTCCGGGATCGGCGCCGCCAGCGCGCGACTGTTCCACCGCCGGGGCTGGCGGGTCGGTTTGCTGGACATCGATGCCGAGGCGTTGCGCGGCTTGGCCGCGCAACTGCCGGGCGCCTGGCAGCGTGCCGTGGACGTCAGCGAGCCCGACGCGGTCGGCGAGGCGCTTGCGCAGTTCTGTGCCGATGGCCGCCTGCGCCTGCTGTTCAACTGCGCCGGCATCCTGCGTTTCGGTCGCTTCGAAGAGGTCGCCCTGGAGGACCACGCGCGGTTGCTGGCGATCAACCTGCAAGGCGTCCTCAACTGCTGTCACGCGGCCTTTCCGTTCCTGCGCGCGACGCCGCAGGCGCAGGTACTCAACATGGGCTCGGCATCGGGGCTTTATGGCGTACCGGAGATGGCCGTCTACTCGGCTTCGAAGTTCGCCGTGCGCGGGCTCACCGAGGCGCTGGAGCTGGAATGGCGCCGCCACGGGATTCGCGTCGCCGACCTGATGCCGCCGTTCGTCCGCACGCCGATGGTCGCCGGGCAGACCTACCGACCGCCGGTGTTGCGTCGCCTGGGGCTGAGACTGGACGCCGAGGATATCGCCGAGGCGGCCTGGCGGCAGGCGCACAGCCGGCGGGTACACCGGCCGGTGGGCGGGTTGTTCACGGCGCTGTACTGGGCTGGGCAGTTGTCTCCGCCGTGGGTGAACCGGGCGGTGATGGCGTGGTTGTCGCGGGACGAATAGGCACTTGCGTTTATCCGCCGCTTATCCGGGGTATTGGCGGATACCGCCTGTGGCGGTATTCGCCCTACAGGCCTCCGGAAACGCCGGCTGCCGCTCCAGCTCCGTAGGGCGAATAACCGCTCGCGGTTATCCGCCGCTTATCCGCGACATCGGCGGATAACGCCCGTGGCGTTATTCGCCCTACGGATCAGGACTTCGAAATGAACTCCTCTCTCAGGCTCATGGCGTCTCTCGTGGTCTTTCTCCGGCAACTCCGCACACCTGTCCGCTATGTCTCCGGTCCGTACAGACGCTTGCAAAAGGGGCTCGCCTGGGAAGGCGAAACGAGAAGCCGGGGCAGGCAAGGAAATCAGCTTGCCCAGCACATTCAGACTCAAGACCACGACGGCAGAAATGGCCAGCCTCAGGCCGGCAACAATGGCCGGCAGGCCTCGACGAAGCGCCGGCAGGCACCCGCACATTCGCGCTCCAGCGGCTCGTCGCCATCGCAACGCTCCGCGCATGCCAGGGCATAGCGCGCCGCCAGCTCGCAGGCGGCCGGCGCCCATGGGCTGCGGCGCTCCAGCAGCAGGGCAGCGAGGCGGCAGAGGTCGGCGCAGTCGCCGGCGTGCTGGCGTTGTTCCCTGCTGGACTCGATGCAGAGCGCCAGGTAGCGCTCGCACGCGCGGATGCAGGCCTGGGCTGCGAGCCGGCAGCGCTCTTCCGGCGCCTGGGCGGCGGCACCGCCGAGCAGGGCGTCGGCGTCGGTTTCCAGCAGGGAACCGGGGTCTTCGTTTCCGGGATCGTTGATGGCGCGGGTCATGGCGGCACCTCCTGGCGATTGCGCCCATGCGGGCCCTGTCCCTTGGGCCGGTCGCCCGCGCCGACAGTTCAGTCGATTTCGCCGTCGGCACCGCCGCTCGATTGCCTTGAACCCTCGCCTGCGGCGCCAGTCCTCACTGGTACGACCCCAGACACGACCAGGAGGCGAGAATGTCCAGCACGGTTGCCGATCAATTGCTCGAACGCTTGAGCCAGTGGGGGGTGAAGCGCGTCTTCGGCTACCCCGGCGATGGCATCAACGGGATCATGGGCGCCATGGGCCGGCGCGCCGAGGCATTCGACTATATCCGCGTGCGCCACGAGGAGATGGCGGCCTTCATGGCCGGCGCCCACGCCAAGTTCACCGGAGAGGTCGGGGTGTGCCTCGCCACCTCGGGGCCGGGCGCGATCCACCTGCTGAACGGGCTCTACGACGCGCGCATGGATCATCAGCCGGTGCTGGCCATCGTCGGCCAGCAGGCGGCTACCGCGCTGGGCAGCGACTACCAGCAGGAAGTCGATCTGCAGAGCTTGTTCAAGGACGTTTCCGCCTATGTCGAGACCGTGGTCAGCCCGGCACAACTGCTCCATGTGCTGGACCGAGCCCTGCGCGTGGCGGTCGGCGAGCGGCAGGTGGCGACGGTGATCGTGCCCAACGACGTGCAACAGATGGCGGCCCCGAAGCGCCAGCCCCACGAGCACGGCCACGTGATGTCGGCGGTGGGCTTCGTCCAGCCGCGACCCTACGCGCGCGACGCCGACCTGGAAGCCGCCGCGGCGATCCTCAATCGCGGCCGGCGCGTGGCGATCCTCGCCGGTGCCGGGGCCCTGGGCGCGCACCGGCAACTGGAAGCGGTCGCCGAGCGCCTGGCCGCCGGAGTGGCCAAGGCGCTCCTGGGCAAGGCGGCGGTTTCCGACGACCTGCCGTACGTGACCGGCTCCATCGGTCTGCTCGGCACCCGCGCCAGCAGCATGCTGATGGAGCATTGCGACACCCTGCTGATCGTCGGCAGCACTTTCCCCTACAGCGAGTTCCTACCCAAGGCCGGCCAGGCGCGGGCGGTGCAGATCGACCTGTATCCGCGCAACATCGGTATCCGCTATCCGATCGATCAGGCCTTGCTCGGCGATGCAGGGGAAACCCTGGAGCGCCTGCTGCCGCTGCTCGAGCAGAAAAAGCACGGCGCCTGGCGCCGCCGGGTCGAGCGGGCGGTGACGGCCAGTCGCGAGGAAGCCCGGCGCCAGGCCGAAGAGCCAGCCGACCCGATCAACCCGCAGCGGGTATTCCGTTCCTTGTCGGAGCAACTGCCGGACGATGCGATTCTCTGCGGCGACAGCGGCTCGCATACCAACTGGTACGCCCGCGACATCCGCATGCGCCCGGGCATGCTCGGCTCGCTGTCGGGCAAGCTGGCGACCATGGGCAGCGGCGTGCCCTACGCCATCGCCGCCAAGCTCGCCTATCCGCAGCGGCCGGTGGTGGCGATGGTCGGCGACGGCGCCATGCAGATGAACGGCAACGCCGAACTGGTCACCGTGCAGCAGTACTGGCAGCGCTGGGACTCGCCGACCTTCATCGTGCTGGTGCTGAACAACGGCGATCTCAACCAGGTGACCTGGGAGCAGCGTGCCCTGGCCGGCGACCCGGAGTTCAGCCCGGCGCAGGAAGTGATCGATTTCCCCTACGCGCGTTATGCGGACATGCTCGGCTTCAAGGGCATCCGCGTGGATCGCCCGGAGGATATCGACGCCGCCTGGGCCGAGGCCTTCGCCGCCGACCGCCCGGTGTTGCTGGAGGTGGTCACCGACCCGAACGTGCCGCCGCTGCCGCCGCACATCAGTTTCGAGCAGGCCAAGCACCTGCTTGGCGCCATGCTGCAGGACGATCCCAAGCGCTGGGGGGTGATTCGCCAGAGCGCCCGGCAGGTCCTCGCGCGGCACTGAGCAAGGCGGTCGCGGCGCTCAGTCGGCGCGGCCGCTACGCAACTGGTCGGCCAGTTCGCGGTGGTGGTAGAAGCGCGCCAGCCATTCGTCGGCGAAGCGGCGCAGGTCGGGATCGGCGGAGTTTCGGGCGATTCCCTCGAAGCGTGCGACCAGACGGTCCTGCTGGCGAATCTGCGCGTCGAGGAAACCGCGCTCGTCGAAGCCGCCGGGAGCGGCGGCCTGCCGTTCGGTCTGGCGCGGCGAGGGCAGCGCCAAGGCCTTTTCCCCGGCCAGGGCGCGCAACTGATGGTCGAACTCCTGCTGTTCGGTGAGTACGCGCTTGGCATAGAGCTGCACCGCCTTGTTTTCGGAACGGCGCATGGCTTGCTCGGCTGCCTCCACCTGGGCCTGGCTGTCGGCCAGGCTGTCGGCGAGCAGGGCGCGGGTATCAGCGGGTTCGGCCTGGACGACCAGGGGCAACAGCAGGACGGCGATCAGTGACAGGCGACTGGGCATGGCGGACCTCCGGACGGGACGAGTGTGCGGTGGACGCTCGCCATACGGCGCCGTTCAAAAAAACCGCTTATGCGTCCCAGGCCGCCAGCAGGCGTCGATGCTCGCGGTGCGCCGCCTCCTGCACCGTCGGCAGCAGCCGTACCCGCTGGCCTGGCAGGCATTGCGCCAGGCGCGCCAGCGCCAGCGGGGCGAGGGCGCCGAGACGGGGATAGCCGCCGATGGTCTGCCGGTCGTTGAGCAGGACGATCGGCTGGCCGTCCGGCGGCACCTGCACCGCGCCCAGGGCGATGCCTTCGGAGATCATCGATTGCTGCCGGCATTCCAGGCGCGGGCCGAGCAGACGTACGCCCATGCGGTCGGCGCGGGTATCCACCTGCCAGTCGCCGTTGAACGCATCGAACAGGCTCATGGCCGGGAAGTCGCCGATCTGCGCGCCGAGGATCAGCTCCAGGCGCGCTTCGCCGGTGCAGTCCATGATCCGTTCGCTGGGCATCGGCAGCGTGCGTGGCCGTGCGCCATCGGCCAGCCAGCCGAGGCTGTCGCCTGCGGCCAGGGCCTTGCCGTCGGCGCGGGGGCCGCCCAGGCCTTCGCGGGCCACCGTGGCCAGGCTGCCCAACTGGCGCTCGCCGGCGAAGCCGCCGGGCGCCGCCAGGTAGGCGCGGGCGCCCTGGCGCGGGTGGGCGAAGGCCAGGCGCTGGCCGTCGCGCACGGCGAACGCGCCCCAGGCCGGCAGCGGCTGGCCATCGAGGGTCGCGCCGAGATCGCCGCCGGCCAGGGCCAACCAGCCGTCGGCACGGCATTCGGCGACGAAACCGCCGAGGGCGATCTCGATCACCGCGGCGTCCAGGGGATTGCCCAGCAGCCAGTTGGCCCAGCCCATGGACAGCCAGTCGAGGGCGCCGCCCTGGGTCACGCCGAGATGGCGGCAGCCGAAGCGGCCGCGATCCTGCAACTGGACCAGCGGGGTGCTCTGGCACACCCGCAGTCCGCCGTGGATGGAGTCGTTCATGCCTGGACCTCCAGGGGCGTGTCGTCGCCGCCGAGGCGGACGAATTCGGCGTGTCCGATGGGTTCGAAACGCACCCGGTCGCCGGCGCGCAGCAGGCTGTAGCCGTCCAGGGTGAGGTCGAACAAGCGCACCGGGCAGCGCCCGAGCAGGTTCCAGCCGCCTGGCGAGGCCTGCGGATAGACCGCCGTCTGGTGCTCGGCGATGCCGACGCTGCCGGCGGCGATGCGTTGCCGGGGAGTCGCCAGACGGGGTGCCGCCAGGGCTTCCTCGACCAGCCCCATGAAGGCGAAGCCGGGGCTGAAACCGAGGGCGAAGACCCGGTACTCGTGCTGGCTGTGGCGGCGGATCAGCTCGGCGACGCCGAGCTGCTTGCGCCGCGCCAGGGGTTCCAGGTCGGGGCCGACCCGCGGGTCGTACCAGGTCGGCAGGACGTGCAGGCGGCCGCCGTCCTGGCGTTTCGGGCTCAAGTCGGACAGCGCCGCGGCGATCCGCGCGCGGGCTTCGCCGGGGTCGAGCTGGAGCAGGTCGTATTGCAGGAGCAGGGTGGTGTAGGACGGCACCAGGTCGAGCAGGGCGGCGCCGAACGCCGCCCGCAGGTTTTCCTCCGCCGCCAGCAGCCAGGGCATGTTGGCTTCGTCGATGCGCTCGAACAGGCGCAGGACGAAGCTGTCGATGGCGGCCACCTCGATGCGCGGTTGCGGTTGGCTCATGCCGCCTCCAGGGCGTCGCGGATGCGCCGCACCGCGGCCAGCGAGGCGGGGTTGTCACCGTGTACGCAGAGGGTCTGCGCCTCCAGCGCCAGGGCGCTGCCGTCGCTGGCTCTCAGCGGCGCGCCACGGGCCAGCAGGAGGGCCTGGGCGAGCACCGTCTCGGCGTCGTGGTGTACCGCGCCGGGCTGGCTGCGCGAGACCAGGTAGCCGGCGCCGTCGTAGGCGCGGTCGGCGAACGCCTCGAACCACAGCTCGATGCCGTGGGCCTCGCCCAGCGCGCGCGCCGCGGTGTTGTCGCGGGTGCTCATCAGCATCAGCGGCAGGGTGCGGTCGTAGGCCGCCAGTGCGCGCAGCACGGCGGCGAGGATCGCCGGGTCGCGCATCATGTCCTGGTACAGCGCGCCGTGCGGCTTGACGTAGCGTACCCGTTCGCCCTGGGCGCGGCAGAGTCCGTCGAGGGCGCCGATCTGGTAGAGCAGCAGGTCTTCCACTTCCTGCGCCGAGCAGGCCAGCGAGCGCCGGCCGAAGCCGACCAGGTCGGGGTAGCCGGGGTGCGCGCCGATGCGCACGCCATGCTCCACCGCCAGGGCCACGGTGCGGCGCATGGTGCCGGGATCGCCGGCGTGGAAGCCGCAGGCGATGTTGGCGCAATCGATCAGCGGCATCACCTCGGCGTCCAGGCCCATGCTCCAGGCACCGAAGCTCTCGCCGATATCGCAGTTCAACAACAGGCTGTTCATGCTGGTTCCTTCAGGTCATTGCTCGCCGGACCTCACCACAGCGCCAGGCTGTAGCTGAGGATCAGGCGGTTTTCGTCGAGGTCGTTGGCGAAATTCGAACGCACCGTGGCGTTGCGCCATTTCACTCCGAGGTTCTTCAGCGGCCCGCTCTGCACCACGTAGCCGAGGTCGGTGTTGCGTTCCCATTCCTTGCCGTCGTTGGCCGCGCCGCGGGCGACGTTGTCGCCGGAGACGTAGCGGCTCATGAAGCTCAGGCCGGGCAGGCCGAGCGCGCCGAAATCGTAGTCGTAGCGCAGTTGCCAGGAGCGCTCGTCGACGTTGCCGAAGTCGCCGATCTGGATGAAGTTGACCAGGTACGGGTCGCTGCCGGCGATGTAGGGATAGGGATCGTCGCCGCTGATCCGCTGGTAGCCGGCGGCCACCGCGTGGGCGCCCAGGCGCAGGCTGAAGAGGGCGCCGAAGGCGCGGTTGTCCAGTTCGCGGAAGCCGCCGTCCTCGCTGGCCCGGGCGAAGCGCAGGTCGCTCTTGAGCGAGCGCTGTCCGCCGAGGTCGAGGGTGTGTACCAGGCCGGCGAAGGTCTGTCGGTAGATGTCCTTGAGCCGACCCTGGTGCAGGCTGGCGGTCAGCGCCGGGGTCAGGCGATAGTCGCCGCCGGCGAAGTCGAAGGCATCGCTGCGCCCGCCGATGCGGTTGGCGCTGAACACCTGGTAGTCGCTGGAGCTGTTCAGCTTGTTGCGGTCCAGGTGCGCGCCGCGCAGGGTCAGGCCGTCGATCTCCTGCACGTCGAGCAGCGCGCCGCGGAACAGTTCCGGCAGCAGGCGGGTGTCGTTGGCCGAGACCAGCGGGCTCTTGAAGTGCAGCGCGCCGACCTTGAGCAGGCTGTTGGAGACCCGCGCCTTGGCGGTCAGGCCGAGCTTGGCGTAGTCGTCCTGGGAGCCCCCGGCGGAGCCGTCGGCCGGCAGCAGCCCGGTTCCGCCGCTGCCGCCGCCGGAGTCGAGCTTGAGGCCGAGCAGGCCGATGGCGTCGACGCCGAAGCCGACGGTGCCTGCGCTGAAGCCGGACTCCAGGCGCAGGAGGAAGCCCTGCGCCCATTCGTCGGCGTTGTCGCGCGCGCCGCTCTGGCGGAAGTCGCGGTTGAAGTAGAAGTTGCGCAGTGCGAGGCTGGCGTGGCTGTCCTCGACCAGGTCGGCCTGGGCGAGCAGCGGCCAGCCCAGCCCGCTGCCGGCGAGCAGCGCGGCAGCCAGGCGGGGAGTGGGATGCATGCTGGGGTTTCCTCGGTCGACGGCTCAGAGTTCCAGTTGCTTGCCGCGGGTTTCCGGCAGGCTGAGGGCGGCGAGGATCACCACGCCGTAGGAGACCGCGGCGAAGGCGCCGATCCCCAGGCCCAGCGAGAGCTTCTGGCCGAGCATGCCGATCAGCATCGGGAACAGCGCGGCGATGGCGCGCCCGGCGTTGTAGCAGAAGCCTTGGCCGGAGCCGCGGATGCGGGTCGGGAACAGCTCGGTGAGGAACGAGCCCATGCCGCTGAAGATGCCCGAGGCGAAGAAGCCGAGCGGGAAGCCGAGCCATAGCATGGCGCCGTTGCTCACCGGCAACTGGGTGTAGAGCAGGACTACGGTGAAGGAGCCGACGGCGAACAGGACGAAGTTCTTCTTGCGCCCGATCAGGTCGGTGAGGAAGGCACTGACCACGTAGCCGACGTAGGAGCCGAGGATCACCATCGCCAGGTAGCCGCTGGTGCCGAGCACGGTCAGCCCGCGTTCGGTCTTGAGGAAAGTCGGCAGCCAGGCGGTGATGGCGTAGTAGCCGCCGAGGGCGCCGGTGGTCAGCAGCGAGGCGCGCAGGGTGATGCTGAGCATCCCGGGGGCGAAGATCTCGTAGAAGCTGACCTTGTCGGCGCCCTGGTTGCGTTGCCTGGCCTCGCGGTAGATCGCCGGTTCCTTGACCAGCCGGCGTACCACCAGGACGAACAGTGCCGGCAACAGGCCGAGCATGAACAGCGCGCGCCAGGCCTCCTCCGGCGGCAGCAGGCTGAACATCAGCGAGTAGAGGATGGCGGTGAGGCCCCAGCCGATGGCCCAGCCGGACTGCACCAGGCCGACCGCCTTGCCGCGGTCGCGGGCCTTGATCACTTCGCCGATGAGTACCGCGCCGGCGGTCCATTCGCCACCGAAGCCGAAGCCCATCAGGGTCCGCGCGACCAGCAACTGCTCGTAGTTCTGCGCGAGGCCGCAGAGGAAGGTGAAGAAGGCGAACCAGAGCACCGTCAGTTGCAGGGTCAGCACCCGGCCGATGCGGTCGGAGAGGATCCCGGCGATCCAGCCGCCGGCGGCGGAGGCGAGCAGGGTCATGGTGTGGATGAAGCCGGCTTCGCCGGTGCTGATCCCCCACAGGGCGATCAGGGTGGGGATCACGAAGCTCAGCATCTGGGTGTCCATGCCGTCCAGGCCGTAGCCGATCTTGCAGCTCCAGAAGGCCCGGCGTTCCTGCTTGTCGAGGGCGCGATACCAGCCGAAATGACCGTCCCGGGAAGCGTCCGGGCCGGCGTCGAGGGTCATGTGTTTTTCCATGGGGGCACCGATCGTCGTTATTGGTGTTATGAGGATTCGGTGGGCGCCGTCGCACCCGGTGGTTGCATTCTTCGAGGCTGGCCAGCGAGCGTCCAACTAATTTATGCGGCCGCCGGGGATAAGAAATTTCGATGGCGGAGCAGGCCGTCATGCGTCGATCATGTGCCGCCGGAAAGCGGGCGCTGGCATGGAAGCTGCTCGCTCCTGCCACCTTGTGTCCCTTGCCCGTCGGTGCCCGCCACATGAACCTGAAATTCCTCGAGACCTTCGTCTGGGTCGCGCGCCTGAAGAGCTTCCGCCTCACCGCGGAGAAGCTGTTCAGCACCCAGGCTTCCATTTCCAGCCGGATCGCCGTGCTGGAGGACGAACTCGGCGTGAAACTGTTCGTCCGCGACTCTCGCGGCGTGACCCTGACCCCGGAAGGCGACAAGGTACTGGCCTACGCCGAGCGCATGATGGACACCATGCACGCGCTGAAGCAGTCGCTCGACACCGGCGCCAGCACCCAGGGACGAATCCGCATCGGCGCCATGGACACGGTCATCCACACCTGGCTGAGCCCGTTGGTGGCCAGGGTCACGGAAACCTTCCCGGCGGTGGAGATCGAGCTGATGGCGGACACCGCGCGCAACCTCTCCGAGCAGTTGCAGAAGGGCTACCTGGACCTGATCTTCCAGACCGACTCGCTGCGCCACGAGTCGGTGCTCAACCTGGAACTGGGCAGCTACCCGCTGCGCTGGATCGTCTCCACCGGCTCGATCTACCACCGCGACTACGCCTCGCTGGCGGACCTGGCGCGGGAGCGGGTAGTGACCTTCTCCAAGCACTCGCGGCCGCACCAGGACGTGCTCGGCCTGCTGCACGCCAACGGCGTCGCGGCACCGCGCCTGAACTGCGTGAACTCGGTGGCGGCGATGACCCGCCTGCTGCGCGACGGCTTCGGCGTCGGCGCCTTGCCGCCGGCGCTGGTCAGCCAGGAACTGGAACGCGGCGAACTGACCCTGCTGCGCCTCGGCCCGCCGCCGCCGAACCTGCCGGTGGTGGTGTCCTGGCGCGGCGGCACCGGCCTGGAGCTGGTGGACGAAGTGGTGGAGCTGAGCAAGACGGTGCTGGCCGACTACGCGGCCAACGTAGGCCCGGAGTGCATGCTCCTGGCGCCGCTGAAGAAAGGAGTGGGGCGGCTGCGTTCGCGTTGATTCGGATTTTCCGATCGCCCCCGGCGGAAAAATCTCGTTGGACGCTGACCGCCGTCCGCTTCTACAAACCCGCCAACAACCACGTCCGCCAGCGCACGGAGCCGCCATGCCCGAACCGACCTTCCACGAACTCGCGCAACTGCCGCCGCCGGTCCTGCGCCAGCTGATCCGCCGCGGCGACTACGCCGGCCATACCAGCGGCCTCGGCCAGCGCCACTTGCAGGCCAACCTGGTGATCCTGCAGAAATCCTGGGCCGACGAGTTCCTTCGCTTCTGTGCCCTGAACCCCCGGGCCTGCCCGCTGCTCGACGTCAGCGAACCCGGCTCGCCGCACTTCGCCCGGCTCGGCGCGGATATCGACGTGCGCAGCGACCTGCCGCGCTACAGGGTGCATCGGCGCGGCCAGGAGCCCGTCGAGGTGAACGACATCGGCGCGTTCTGGGAGGCGGATTTCGTCGCCTTCGCCATCGGCTGCTCGTTCTCCTTCGAACAGGCGTTGCTCGACGCCGGCATCGGCCTGCGCCACCTCGAGCTGGGCCGCAACGTGGCGATGTACCGCACTGCCATCGCCACCCGGCCGAGCGGTCGCCTGGCCGGCCCCACGGTGGTATCGATGCGGCCGTTGAAGGCCGCCGAGGCGATCCGGGCGATCCAGGTCACCAGCCGTTTCCCGATGACCCATGGCGCACCGCTGCACCTGGGCGATCCGGCGCTGATCGGCATCCGCGATCTGGCGCGACCCGACTACGGCGACCCGGTGCCGCTCGCGGCGGACGAGATCCCGCTGTTCTGGGCCTGCGGGGTCACGCCCCAGGCGGTACTCGCCGAAGCCCAGCCGGAGCTGTACATCAGCCACGCGCCGGGGCACATGCTGGTCAGCGACCGACTCTACGACGAACTCTGAGAGGCGTCGTCCTTCGCCGGACCGGGGATGATCGCCAGGTGGCGCAGGGCGTCCGGCTCCAGGCTGTAGCTCTTGCCGCTCGGCGCCTCGACGAGCCGGCCGAGGGCGTAGAGGGTGAAGTAGCGCACCGTTTCGGCGCAGCCGAGGATGTCTTCGAGGTAGCGCCGATGCGGATAGGCCTGCAAGGTTTCCGGGGCGACGTAGAGGAATACCGGCTTGCCGTCGATGCGGTCGCGGAACTTGAAGCGGAAGCCTTGCGGCCGGTTCGGCGAGCCGTAGCGCTTGGGCAGCAGGTCGGCGCCGCCGTAGAACACCTTGCCGGCGCTGCCCGGGGTGGCATAGCCGATGTGCTGGAAATAGGCGCGCAGCGCTATCCGGCCGAGGCCGCTGATGTGGATGTCCAACTGCTTGAATTCTTCCGCCGGCAGTTCGGCGCGGGCCTGGCGAAAGGTGTCGACGAGCTGTTCGAAATCGCGGGTGCGCCGCCGCCGTTGCGTTCTCTGCCGAGGCGCGGCGGGAGCGTCGGCGCGCACTGCGGCGGAGGCCGGCGGCTGTTCCTCGGCGTCCGGGTCCGCTGGTGGCGGCGCGGCTTCCTCGACGATGGCCGGATCGAATTCCTCGACGTAGGCGTCCAGCTTGTCGCGGATGCGCCGCTGGCCGGCCTCCTCGGCGGATTCGCCCGGGCGCAGAGCGTCCTCGTCGTCCTCGACGAACCACTCGCAGTCCGGCAGGTGGGTGGAATGCGGGAACTTGCTGAAGTGCGCGGCCTTGCGGGTGTCCTGCGGCAGCTTGTCGTAGTTGCTCGCCGATACCTTGATCCCCTGTGCCCGGCACGCTTCGCTGGAGCAGAGGAAGTCGAAGCGTTTGCGCGGCTCGGCCTGGGAGAAGTATTCGCGGCGGGCACTGGCGATGGAGATCACTCGCTCCAGTTGCACGCAGTAGGCCAGTGCTATCCGTTTGAACGCCATGTTCCCAGTCCTTCCGCCGGTTCGAGCGGGCCATTATGGCGCCTGGCGATGGGTAGGCAAGCCGGCGGCCTCCCGCGCCTGCCGAAGCCGGGCGCACGGCCTCGCTCGAATTCAAGCGCAAGAACCGGAGTTCTTGCGCTTGAACGGCGAATTAGTCTGCGGGCATCATCCGCTCCCACAGGGGAAACGCCATGAGCCAGCAGCCCGATCCTTGCAACGCCTACCACACCGACGAACAGCGCTGGGCCGCCGTGCTGGCGCGCGACGCGGCGGCGGACGGGGCGTTCGTCTATGCGGTGAAGACCACCGGGGTCTATTGCCGTCCGAGTTCCTCGGCGCGTCGGCCCAGGCGCGAGAACGTCGAGTTCTTCGCCACTGCCGAGGCCGCCGAGGCCGCCGGCTATCGGCCCAGCCGGCGCGCCGCCGGCGACCGCAGCCTGGCGGCGGAGCAGCGCGCCGAGCGGGTGGCGCAGGCCTGCCGGATGATCGAGACGGCGGAGACGCCGCTGGCACTGGAGGCGCTGGCCGCCCGACTGGGCATGAGTCCGTTCCACTTCCATCGCCTGTTCAAGGCCGAAACCGGCCTGACGCCCAAGGCCTACGCCTCGGCCTATCGTGCCCGGCGCCTGCGCGAGCGCCTGGGCCAGGCATCCGCCTCGGTGACCGAGGCGATCTACGAGTCCGGTTTCAACTCCAACAGCCGTTTCTACGAGTCCTCGTCGCAACGCCTCGGCATGCGCCCGCGCGATTACCGCGATGGCGGCGCCGGCGCGGCGATCCGCTTCGCCATCGGCCAGTGCTCGCTGGGCGCGATCCTGGTGGCGCAGAGCCAGCGCGGCATCTGCGCGATCCTCCTCGGCGAGGAGCCGGAGCCGTTGCTGCGCGAGTTGCAGGACCAGTTCCCGCGCGCCCAGCTGCTCGGCGGCGACGCCGACTTCGAACGGCTGGTGGCGCAGGTGGTGGGCTTCGTCGAGTCGCCTCAACTGGGACTGGACCTGCCGCTGGACGTACGCGGTACGGCGTTCCAGGAACGGGTCTGGCAGGCGCTGCGGGAAATACCGCCGGGCAGCACGGCGAGCTATGCGCAGATTGCCGAACGGATCGGCGCGCCGCGAGCGGTGCGCGCGGTGGCGCAGGCCTGCGCGGCGAACCGGATCGCAGTGGCGATTCCCTGCCACCGGGTGGTACGTCGCGACGGCGACATTTCCGGCTACCGCTGGGGCGTGGAGCGCAAGCGCGAACTGCTGCGCAGGGAAGAGCGGGATTGAGCCCAAGGCCAGGCGATACGCGGCCCGGAATGCAAAAAGCCCACTCGATGGTGGGCTCTATGCAATGGGGCGCTGGTCCTTCAGCTGGTTCCAGTATCCATGTCAGCGGTGAAAATTTCGTGAAATGAAACGACAACCCTGACCGTTCGTCCTTTCCTCCGTCGTTTCATTCGTCGCTGCACGCACGCGCTTGCTTCAGGTAGTGCAACACCTGGCGCTCGCCGTGGGAGTCCAGGTACACCAGGGTGGCGCGCACCACCTGGCAGGTATCGCTGGGCGCCTCGTCGACGCTCAGCACCCTGGCCACGTCCAGCGGCATGCCGTAGACGTAGTCGGCAGTCGCCGCACCGGCGATGGCCGGCACCAGCAGTAGTGCAACGCAGCAGAGGTAGAGCTTGGCTCGGTTCATGGACGGTATCTCTCCATCCCCCCGCGAAGCGACGGCGCAAGGGCGCCGCCGACGCCATGGGTGGAACCCGCTTCGTCGTTCGCGACGGGTTCGCCACCTCCGTCCAGCAGTATAGAACGGCGGCCTCAGCCGCCGTCGAGGGAAAGGATGTAGCCCAGTTGCGGTGCCGAGCGCCCGGCCAGCAGGTCCTGGTAGACCTCCAGCACCTCGCTGCCGCCGACACCGCGGCGGACCTGGATCCAGCCGCCGACGAAGGCCGAGAACTCGCCCCAGACTTCCGCCAGGCGCGCCTGGAACGCCGCGCCGCCCCAGTCCTTGAGGCGTTTTTCCGCCTGCGCCGGGGCGAAGAACAGCTTCGGCGTCGGACCCGGCAGCGCCTTCGGCAGGCCGCCGCGCTGGTCCCAGTGGGCGGCGCCGACCAGGCAACTGTAGCGCAGGCGGTCGCCCAGGCGCTGGTGCAACTGGCCGAGCAGGGCGCCGTTGCCGGCGAAATCCACGCTCAACGCGTCTCCGCTGGCGTCCAGTGCATCCAGGCGGTCGTAGGCCAGGACCTCGTCATAGCAGCCCAGGCCTTCGACGAAGGCGCGGTTGCCCGCGGAGGTCAGGCCGACGATGCGGTAGTCCTGGCCGCGTTGCGCACGATTGCGCTGGAGGAGGAAGGCCAGGCCGATGGCGGTCTTGCTCGAGGCACTGCTCAGCAGCAGGTCGGTGGCGCCGAAGAAGGCATGCTCGGCGAGGAAGTCGTCGAGCAGGAACGAGGTGGTGAACAGCGGCCGCAGGAGCATCTGCAGGGCCTCGTCGGAGGCCCGGTAGAGCGGGTCGCTGCTGCAGCGCAGGTACTGGTTGTAGACCGACGGGAGGTTCCGGCGGTGCTCGCTGGCGTCGACGAAGCCGCTGCCGCGGACCTGCGCCGGCGCGACCAGCAGGTGGCTGGCCATCGGATAGTAGCCATAGAAGCGCTCGCCCGGTTCGACCCCCGGGCAGCGCGAGGCAAGCACCTCGGCGAAGCCCCAGACCGGGACGATGCCCAGCCCCTCGCCGGCCGGGAAGAACTCCCAGTAGCGCAGGGCATCGCCGAGGGCGGCATAGGTGACGTTGTTGGCGGTCAGGGCGAACTCGCCGACCGCCAGCAGCGCCTGGCCTTCCGCCAGCGCCTCCGGGGCGGGCAGGTTGCGCGTACGCAGGGCGGCGGTGGCGAGCTGGCGACGCTCGACCACGACTTCGGTGATGCGGGTCATGGCAGGTTCCTCCGCCTCAGGCCTTGCTCGCGGCCAGATAGGGCGCCAGGCGCCGGCCCATTTCCTCGCCGAGGGCCTGGAGGCCGCTCATGGGACGGACCATCACTTCGAAGTCGACGATCCGGCCGTCGTCGTCGAAGCGAATCATGTCGATGCCTTTCAGTTCGCGTTCGCCGACCCGCGCGCTGAACTCCAGCACCACGCTGCGGCCGTCGGCGCTGGCCAACTGGCGGTGATAGGCGAAATCCTCGAAGACCGTGAGCACGGTATTCAGGATCATCGAGACCACCGGCGCGCCGGCATACGGCTTGTGCGCCATCGGCGAGCGGAACACGGCGTCGGGATGCAGCAGGCGCGGCAACCCGGAGAGGTCGCGGCGGGCGATCAGCCCGTGCCATTCGGCGAGGGTGGCGGCGGCGTTGGCTTCGAGCGGCAGGCTGGTCATACGGTGGCTCCTCTGGCGGGTGCTGGACTGTATCCCCGGGGCGGCCGGGGACCGGCAGCGGGGCGCAGCCTCACCATAGGGCGCGGGAAAGGCCTCGCTCAATGATCGAAAGTGACGGAAGACTGATCCTGGCGCGCAACCTGCGACTCAGCCCTGTTCGATCTGCACGATCTGCTCGCGCAGCCATTGCAGGCCGGGCGTCGCTTCCTGCTGGCGATGCCAGATCAGGTTGACCTGCACCGGAGCCATCTCGAAGGGGACGTCCGCCAGTTGCAGACCATGGCTGCCGGCGAAACGCTCGGCCAGGCGGCGCGGCACGGTGCCGAGCAGCTCGGTGCTGGCGACGATGGCCGGGATGGTCAGGTAGTGCGGCACCAGCAATTGCACCCGGCGCTGCACCCTGGCCGAGCCGAGGACGATCTCCAGCGGACTGCCGCGACCCACCCGCGGCAGGATCGAGACGTGCTGCGCGGCCTCGTAGGCGGCGCGGTCGAGGCCGCCGCGGAAGGCCGGATGGCCCTGGCGGCCGATCACCACCAGGCGTTCCTCGCCGACCGGCCGGTAGGCCAGCTCAGGCTCGTCGAAGTACAGGTAGTCGATCGCCAGGTCCAGTTCGCCGCTGGCCAGCTGCGCCGGGATCGAGGCGCCTTCGTCGGGCCGCACCTCCAGCGTCACCTGCGGGGCCAGGGTCTTCAAGCGGGTCACCAGGCCCGGCAGCAGGCGCAACTGGGCATAGTCGTTCATCGTCAGGCGGAAGCTCCGCGCAGTGTGCGGATCGAAGGTTTCCTGGGAGCCAAGGCCGGCCTGCAGCAGATGCAGGGCCTGGCGCACCGGCACGTACAGGGCGAGGGCGGCGGCGGTGGGTTCCAGGCCCTTGGCGGTGCGCCGGAACAGCGGCTGGTCGAGCTGTTCGCGCAGGCGGGCGAGGGCGTTGCTCACCGCCGGCTGGCTGCGATGCAGGCGGATTGCCGCGCGCGACAGGTTGCGTTCGCGCATCAGGGCATCGAAGACCAGCAGCAGGTTGAGGTCGAGCTGCTGCAAGTTCAGCTTCATGAATAATCCTCATTCTATTTATCCATTACCCTGATAAGACTGGCATCGCTACACTCGAATGCAAGCCCTTCCGCCCCGGCGGATCGGCCCGGTTCGCGGCCCAGCCAATAACAATCACACGCGAGATGCCGACCATGTCCTTCGATCCCCAACCCTTTCGCCAGCAGTACCGCGCGGCCATCCGGCCCGGCTACAACCCCTGGCTGCACGCCGGCTTCGTCCTCGCCTACGGCGGCGCCTGGATCGTCTTCTTCCTCTCCCGGCTCGAGCAGCCGAGCCTGCTGGAATGGCTGACGGTGCCGGCCGCGCTGGTGTTCTTCAACTGGGGCGAGTACCGCATCCACAAGTCCCTCGGCCACCACAAGCACCCGCTGGGGCGGATGTTCTACAAGCGCCATACCGGCGACCACCACAGCTTCTTCGTCGCCGGCCAGATGCGCTACGAACAGGCACGCGACTGGCGGGTGATCCTGTTCCCGGCCTGGCTGGTGGTGGTCTTCAGCCTCGGCGCGCTGCTCGCCTGGAGCCTGCTCGGCCTGCTGAACGACAACCTCGCCGCGCTGTTCGCCGCGACCCTGCTGCTGGGCTACCTCAGCTACGAGATCTTCCACGCCTGCGAACACCTGCCGCCGGAGCATCCGCTCAGCCGTCTGCCGTGGATCCGCCACATGCGCCGCCTGCACGAACTGCATCACCGTCGCGAGCTGATGCAGACGCACAACTTCAACCTGGTCTTCCCGTTGATGGACTGGTGCTACGGCACCCTCCACTGGGAAGCGGAAACCGCCGAGGAGCGCGCCATGACCCGCATGCAGCACCGAATCGAGATCGCCCGCGGGCCCGAGGCGACCCTCGCCTACGCCGCCAGCCCGGGGCTCTGGCCGGAATGGCATCCCTCGTCGTTGCGGGTCGACGGCGCCTCGGGCCCGCTGCCGGCCGGCGCGCGCTTCGAGGAGGACATCCACGCCGGCGGCCGCGCCGGGCACCTGTCCTGGACGGTGGTCGAGTACCAGCCGGGCCACCTCTGGCGCGCCAACGCCCGTGGCGACCACGGCCTGCACCTGCGCCTGAGCTACGAATGCCAGCCGAGCGCGGCCGGCACCCGCTTCGTGCGCACCCTGGAATACCGCTTCGACGGCTGGTCGATGCGCCTGGCCAACCTGTTCCTGCTGCGCCGTCGCATCGAACGCGAGTCGGAGGAGTCCATGCAGCGCCTGCGCCGGGTCGCCGAGGCGCGGATAGCGGCGGCGGAAAGCGTATGATCGGGGTCCGCGGGGGCGGATCGCAGAAGGACACCGATGAACAAGTTTGCCGAAATGACCACCTTCGTCAGCGTGGTCGACGCCCGTAGCTTCTCCGAAGCCGCCCGCCGCCTGGGCACCACCAAGTCGCAAGTCAGCCAGCGGATCCAGCAACTGGAGAGGCGCCTGGGCCGGGTGCTGCTGAACCGCACCCGGCCGCTGAGCCTCACCGACCCCGGTCGCACCTACTACGAACACGCCTGCCGCCTGCTACAGGAGCTGGAGCAGGCGGAAGCCTCGGTGCTCGACGCCGACGACGACCTGCGCGGCCAGCTGCGCCTCTCCGCGCCGCTGGCCTTCACCCCGCGCTACCTGGCGCCGCTGCTGGCGCGCTTCGCCGAGCGCCATCCGCAATTGCGGGTGGACGTGCAGGCCGACGATCGTTTCGTCAACCTCCAGGAACCGCGCTTCGACATGGCCCTGCGCATGGGCCGGCTGGACGACTCCTGCCTGGTGGCGCGGCCGATCACCGCCAACCGCCACCTGCTCTGCGCCAGTCCCGACTACCTGGCGCGGCATGGCGTGCCGCAGCATCCCGAGGAATTACAGGCGCACGACGGGCTGGTCTACTACAACCGCGAGCCCGGCGGCATGCTCTGTCTGCCGGTGGACGGCGAACCGGCCTCGTTCCGCATCCGGGTGAGGATGCGCACCGACTCCGGGCACCAGTTGCTCGAAGGTGCGCGCGCCGGGCTCGGCCTGGCGATCCTGCCGAGCTTCCTGGCCGCCGATGCCTTGCTGGCCGGCGAGCTGCTGCCGGTCCTGCCTGGCTACTCGCCGGACGGCGGGCAGGTTTCCGTGGTCTACCGCAAGACCCAACGGACGCCCCGGAAGATCCTCGTCCTCGGCCAGTTCCTCGAAGAGGAAATCGGCGATCCGGCGCCCTGGGACCGCGCGCTCATCGAGCGTGGCCTGTTGCCGCCGGGCTGAGTTCGGAAAAACCGAACCAGCGGTTCGCCTTCCGCTGTCTGTCGCCGAGGGCGCGCCGGGCATAGCGTTGCTCCCGTCAATCGATCTGGATACGGGAGAACCCCATGCACCAACCCGAAAACCCGGCGCGCCGCACCTTGCTGGCGCAGACCGTCGCCGGCTCCGCCGCGCTCGCCCTGGGCTCGCTGCTCGGCGGCGCGCCCGGCGTGGCCAGCGCCACGGCGGAAACGCCCCGCAAGGCCTTCGATGGCGGCAGGATCGATGTGCTGATCGTCGGCGGCGGCTCCGCCGGCGCGGTCCTCGCCCGGCGCCTGAGCGAGCGCGGCGACCGCCGGGTACTGTTGCTGGAAGCCGGCCAGGCCTATCCGGCCTGGGACTACCCCAGGATCATCGCCAGCAGCGACAGCGTCGGCGGCGACCCCGCCAGCGACTGGGGCTACCAGTCCCAACCGGGGGCGATCGGGCATCCGATCCATGCGATCCGCGGCAAGGTCCTCGGCGGCAGCTCGGCGATCAACGGCGCGGTGGCGATCCGCGCGCGGCGCGAAGACTTCGCCCGCTGGAACCTGCCGGGCTGGTCCTACGACGACCTGCTGCCGGCGTTCCGCCGCCTGGAGACCCGCCAGGGCGGCGACCCGGCCCTGCACGGCGGGGACGGACCGCTGCCGGTGCGGCAACTGAGCCGCGCCGATCTCTCGCCGATGCAGAGGGCCTTCGTCGACGCCACCCTGGCCAACGGTTTCAAGTCCATCGCCGATTTCGACGGCGCCGACGCCAACGGCGTCGGGCCGTACCCGATGAATGTCGTCAACGGTGTGCGCGTCAACACCGGCATGGCCTATCTCGACAACGCCGTGCGCGCTCGCGCCAACCTGTCGATCCGCGGCGACGCGCTGGTCGACCGGGTGCTCTTCGAAGGTAAGCGCGCGGTGGGCGTGCGCCTGGCCTCCGGCGAGGAAATCCACGCCGGCGAAGTGATCCTCAGCGCCGGCGCCTACGGCAGCCCGGCGATCCTGCTGCGCTCCGGTGTCGGCCCGGCCGACGAGCTGAAGGCGCTGTCGATCCCGTTGCTTGCCGACTTGCCGGTGGGCCGCCGGCTCAAGGACCATCCGTTCTACTACAACGCCTATGCCGCCCGGCCGGAGCGCATCGGCGCGCAGTCACCGGTGATCGGCGCCAAGCTCTGGACCCATAGCTCGCGGGCGCAGAACGGCGAGCTGGACCTGCACATCACCGCCACCCACCTGTTCCCCGCCGAGATGAGCCCGACCGGGGTCGGCTTCGTCCTCGCCGTGGCCCTGACCCGGCCGCAATCGCTGGGCAGCGTGCGTCTGGCCAGCCGCGACCCGGCCGTCGCGCCGCTGATCGACCTGAACTTCCTCGCCGAGGCCGAAGACCGCGCGCGGTTGCTGGAAGGGGTCAAGCTGGCGCGCCGGATAGGCCGCAGCGAACCGCTCGCCGGGCTGATCCACGCCGAACTCGGACCAGGGCCCGAGGCACGCAGCGATGCGCAGATCGAAGCGGCGATCCGCGCCACCCTCGATACCTACCACCACCCGACCTCCAGCGCGCCGATGGGCCGTGCCGGCGAGCGCTGGGCGGTGGTCGACCTGGAGGGCAGGGTGCATGGCCTGCAAGGATTGCGGGTGATCGACGCCTCGATCTTCCCCGATGCCATTTCGGTGGCCACCAACATCACCACCATCGCCGTTGCCGAGCACCTCGCGCAGCGCATCGCCTGACCGACCCAGGAGAACTTGCAGATGAACGGACACGCCAGACACTGGATCGACGGCGCATGGCTCGATTCCGCGCAGCGGGGACAATCCTTCGACCCGGCCAGCGGCCAGCCGATCGGCACCTACGCCGACGGCGGGCGGGCCGAGGCCGATGCGGCGATCGCCGCCGCTGTGCGCGCCTTCGAAGATGGTCCCTGGAAGGACGACCACGCGCTGCGCGCGACAGCCCTGGAGGAAATCGCCGCGGCCTTCGAGCGGCATGCCGATGCGCTCATCGACCTGCTTGCCCTGGAGAACGGCAAGATCAAGCCCGAGGCTGCCTTCGAGGTCGGCGTGGTGCCGGGCAAGCTGCGCTACTACGCCGGCCTGGCGCGCAGCGAACGGGGCGCCAGCGGCACGCCGCGCCCCGATGTGGTGTCGCTGGTGCTGCGCGAGCCGATGGGCGTCGCCGGCATCATCGTGCCGTGGAATTCACCGGTGGTGCTGATGATCCGCTCCCTGGCGCCGGCGCTGGCCGCCGGTACCACCACGGTGGTGAAGATGCCGGGGCAGACCGCGCAGACCAACGCCATGGTCGCGCGGATCATCGCCGAAGCGCCGTCGCTGCCTGCCGGGGCGGTGAACATCTTCAGCGAATCGGGTTCCGAAGGCGCCCGGCGATTGATCGACGCGGCCGAGGTGCCGGTGATCAGCTTCACCGGCTCGAGCGCCACCGGACGAGCGATTTCCGCCGCCGGCGCGCGGCACCTGAAGCGCTTCGGCCTGGAACTGGGCGGCAAGACACCGCACCTGGTGTTCGACGACGCCGACCTGGACGCCGCCTTGCCCGTGCTGGAGAAGTCGCTGACGGTGTTCGCCGGGCAGTTCTGCATGACCGGTTCGCGCCTGCTGGTGCAGCGCGGCGTCGCCGAACGGCTACGCGAACGCCTGGCTCAGCGCCTGGAAAACCTGCGCGTGGGGCCGGCGGCGGACCCGCGCAGCGACATGGGGCCGCTGATCGACAAGGCCAACGTCGAGCGCGTCGAGCGAGCCGTACGCCAGGCCATCGCCGCCGGCGCGCGGGTGGTGGTCCGCGGCGGCCCGGTAACCGAGGGCGAGCTGGCGGCCGGCGCCTTCTACCGTCCGACCCTGCTGGAGGTCGATGATCCGGACCTGGACATCGTGCAACAGGAAACCTTCGGACCGGTGCTGACCCTGCAGGTATTCGACCGCGAGGAGGAGGGCGTCGCCCTGGCCAACCGCAGCGAGTACGGGCTGGCGGCCGGGGTCTGGACCCGCGAGGTCGCGCGTGCCTTCCGGGTGGCGCGGAAGATCCGCGCCGGCACCGTGTGGATCAACGACTGGGCCAAGGTCTACGACGAATTCGAGGAGGGCGGCTACCGCCAGTCCGGCCTCGGCCGGCTGAACGGGGTCGCCGCCCTGGACGACTTCGTCGAGTACAAGCACATCAGCCTGACCACCGGCGCGGCCTGAGCCTGGGCGAGCGGTGCGGCCGACGGCGCCGCCCGCTACTCCCAGGAGCGGGAATACACGTGTTCGCGGAACAGCTCGGGCAATCCGGAAACCTGCTTGAAACGCAGCACCTCGTCATTGTCCATGCCCAGTTCGCGGGCCACGTCGGCCTCGCTCCAGCCGGCCTTGAGCAGGGTCACCACGATCGCCGTCATCGGCAATACGCCGTGCACGCCGCGTGCTCGGTTGTGGCGGATGGTGGCGGCGATGCGCTCGCTGTCGCCTTCACGCCCGGCGCGTATCGCGGCGATCGGCAGGTAGCCGTGCAAACGCTGGCGCAGCGCGCCCTTGGCGCTGCCCACGCGCAGGCGGTGAAAGCCGTCGACCACCTCGTAGCGCCCGTCGGCCTGCGGATAGGCGACGATGGGCTGGGTGAATCCGTCGGACTCGATGGACAGCCTCAGCAGTCGCATCTCCGGCGGCGCGACGGTATTGGGGTTGTAGTCGTTGCCGGCGACGCGCTCGGCACGCACCCACTGCACGCAATCGACCGGCTCTTCGGCGAACGGACTGTGCGCGTGGAGCAGCCGGCGGATCCGGTTGATGGCTTCAATCCGCTCGGCAAGCGGCAACCCGTGCAGTTCGCCGAACAGCGCCTCGGCCCGCTCCGTCAGTGTCTTTGTCTGTGCCATGGGCTTTCCTCATGAGCGTCACCCAGCTACCCCGGGTGGAATGCACGGCGAAGCCGTGCGGTTCGAGAAGGCGCGCGCAGGCCTGGGGCGCGCGGGTGGTACAGGCCAGCCCGAGTTGGTCGACATGTCCGAGGACCCGCTCGCGCAGGGTGCGGAACAGCCCGCGACCGCGCGCTTCCGCACGCAGGTAGGCATCGCGCAGGCGAACCACGTCGGGATGTTGCTCCAGGCTGACGAACCCCAGTATCCGCGTGTCCCCCTGGCGGCGGAGCACGAACCAGCGGTGGTAGGGACCGTCGCTCAGCGGGTAGCCGCCGCATTCGCGGCGCACCCGGGCGCTGGCGAAGAAGCGGCCCATGCTGGCGAAGAAGGCGGCCTCGTCGTCGAACGAGCGCCACTGCAGGATCTCGCAGTCTTGCGGGCGGATCACGAGCGCTTCTCCCGACCGGGGACCAGTCTGTCGATATCGGCCTGGGAGAAGCCGAAGGACAGCGAGCGGGCCATGTCCTGCTTCAGCAGGGATAGCGCAATACGCCGCCAGGACGGCTGCTTGCGACGATTCTCCAGGGCCGGGATCCCCGCGTCCGGCCAGATGGCAAGGGGATAGTCGTGCTGCCTCCACCAGAGGATGAAACGCTCGATGCGCCGCTGGTAGATGCCGCGCAGAGGCGGCGGCATGCTGCGCAGGAGGAACTGGCTGTACTCGCGCCAGGTGCCGAAGGAGGGCGGCAGGCCAAGGCCGCCACGGTAGCCGAGGAAGCGCTGGCGACAATAGCGCGCCCCATAGTTGGCGCCGGCGACGCGCCGGACTACCTTGAACCAGGTGCGTGGCTCGATCCGGTGGAACAGGTCGAGGCCCTTGCGCTGGTCGTCGCCATAGGGCTGGCAGATGCGCATCTGCGAGAACGGCACGCCGGCGCGGTACATCTGGTCGTAGAGGCGGTTATAGGCGTAGCCGTGGTCGGCGACGCAACGCCAGAGATCCTCGAAACGCCAGTCGTAGATCGGGAAGAAGCTCACCGCCTGCGGGTTGGCCCGGTCGCGCGCGCTCCAGGCCAGCGGCGCGGAGCCGCCCGGCGGCGTCCAGGCGCATTGTTTCGCCCGGCTCCTGCGCTTGACCGCCAGGTAGCGATTGAGCGATTCGTCCGAACGGATGCCGACCAGGAACGCGGTAGGCTCTTCCCTGGACAGCCAGGCGTTGAAGCCGGCGACGAACTCCTCGAACTCCATGCGGTAGCGGTAGAAGGGGAAGAACCCCGGGTCGCTGATCACCCCCGGGTGCTTCGGCAGCGGGCGCACCCAGTCGGCCTCGGCGCCGGGTTCCCAGCAGCACCAGTAGGGTTCCTCCAGGCTGGAGGCGTTGCGCAGGTTGAGTGGCAGGCAGACCCACCAGGGGCGTACGTCGGGACGCCCGAGCATCTCGCTGACGTGATCGATGGTGGCCTGGTACTGCCCCTCCAGGTCGATGAACAGTACGTCCACCGGGCTGCGTCCCAACTCGCGTGCCACGTCCAGCGCCAATTGCAGGGTGACCGAGCTGTCCTTGCCACCGGAGAAGGCGACACAGACGCGCTCGAAGTTCCGGAATACCAGTCGGAGGCGGGATAGGGTTGCGGCATGCACATCGGCATCCTGGTAATGCTTGCCTGCCATGGGTGCGAACCTCTTCTTTTAATAACTATTGAGGGAGACCGTTGCGACGACGGTCCATGTGCAATGTTTGTTTCGGAGTTTCTCCAGGCTATTTTTTCGAGAGTCGCGGCAGCCGGCACGTTCGGCGACGTTGGACTCCGAATCAGTGGATAACGGAAATATGTCCAGGCACTTGGCAGAGCGACGACCAACAGGCCCGACAACTGTCGTGCAGGAACTTTTTCAATGCTAGGCGAAGCCGTGGTTCGAGTTGTTGACTTGTCGCAAGACGGATTCTCCGAACAGCATCGGCGCAGCGCCCACTTGCAACGAGAGTGCGCACGCCGCCGTTGGCACTCGTCTGCGCACCGGACTTCTGAGCGGCGGCGGAAAAAGCTTGCTGCGCAAGGAGAAGCGCCTGCGGGTGAACATGGAAATTGCCTGGGAAAAGTCGACGGTAATTATTCGTTGAATAACAGGGAAGTGCATACTTCCAACTTGGAAGTTAACTGCATGGCACCATCCATGCATTACACGGATGACGGTTTTTATTATAAGTCCAAACTGGCGAAGACAAGCAAGAGAAGCCGGGATGCCAGAGTTCCATAGTCGGAAATACAAGCGTTGCAATGTCGACGGATAGCGCGAAGAGGCGGCGGTACCCTGCGAAACGAGGCAATTCCCCGAATGGCGGGCACTCGAACGGATTTATAAGTCCGCCGTTCGGCGTTCACCTCGACGCCTGTGCACGGGATACTTATATCGGTGGTTCGCACCACTGATTATCGATTTGAACTCGTTCGAGTCTTTACCGCGTTCCCGGCCGAAATAAAAGGCGGGTGGACGATTATTGCCTCACACAAGGAACATAGGCATGACCAGAACTTCGAACCCATGCGCAGTGGTATTGGCCTTTGCGGCAATTGCCGCTTCGGGAACCGCGATGGCGGCAAACACTATCACATTCAGCGGCGAAGTGACCGACCAGACCTGCCAGGTCGCGGTCAACGGCTTCACCGACCCCACGGTGATCCTCGACAGCGTACCGGTGAGCGCCCTCGATGGCGCAGTGGGCCGCAGCGCCGGCGAAACCGCCTTCACCCTGCAACTCACCGATTGCGTCGCGCCGACGGCCGACGAGCATTTCACCACCCTGTTCCAGGCCACCAACCCCAGCGCCGCCGGGAATCTGGTGAACACCGCCGCCAGCGGCGCGACGGGCGTGGCGCTGCAATTGCTCGATAGCGTCGGCGGCAACCCGGTCGACCTGGCCGGCGGCGCGGCGGTGCCCGCCGGCGACATCGTGCTCGCCAACGGAGCCACCAGCACCAGCTACGACTACGCGGTGCAGTACGTCTCCGAAGCGGCGACCGTGACGCCCGGTCCGGTACTCGGCGCCGTGACCTACACGCTGCGTTACGAGTGAATGCCGGCGGCGCATGCGCCGCCCCTTCCTTTTCCCAGCACTAAAGCCGGGCCCGGTCGCTGGACCGTGCCCGGCCAGGTAAGCCGCATGCCCAGACATTCGTACCGATCCGGCAGGACATCGGCGCTTCTGCTCGTCCTGCTGGCGAGCATCGCCCAGGCGCGGGCAAGCGTGGTGGTGACCGGGACCCGGGTGATCTATCCCGGCGAGGCACGGGAGAAGACCGTGCAACTGAGCAATCGCGATGCGTTTCCCAACGTCGTCCAGGCCTGGGTCGACATCGACGCCCCGGACGCGCCGCCGGACCAGGCGGACGCGCCGTTCCTGGTCAATCCGGCGGTGTTCCGCATGGCCCCGGACAGCGGCCAGACGCTGCGCATCGTCTACACCGGGCAGGGCCTGCCGGGCGATCGCGAATCGCTGTTCCATCTCAACGTCCTGCAGATCCCGCCACGCAACAGCAGCCATGCGGATCGGAACCAGATGCTGCTGATGCTGCGCAATCGCCTGAAGCTGTTCTACCGCCCGGCGGGCATCCAGGGCCGTCCCGAGGACCTGCCCGGGCAACTGCGTTTCGCACTGGTCCGGCGCAGCGCCGGCTGGGCGGTGCGGGTGGACAACCCGAGCGGCTACTACGCCTCGTTCGCCAGCGCCACGCTCAGCGTCGGCCAGCGCCGCTGGCGCTTGCGCAGCGGCATGCTGGAGCCGCGCAGCCATGCCGAATGGCAGGCCGAAACCCGCGAAGCCCTGCCGCCGGGACGTGTGCGCCTGCACGCGCTGCTGATCAACGACTACGGCGCCCATATGGATATCCGTCATGACCTATCGCCATGAACGCCGCTGCCGCACCGGCACGGCCCTGATGGCGGGCGGCATGGCGCTGGCGGCGAGCGCCTTCGGTCATGCCCAGCCCGGCTACGAATTCGATGATCGCCTGTTGCTCGGCTCTTCCCTGGGCGGCGGCGACCTGTCGCGCTTCAACCAGGACGGTCGGATCGATCCGGGTCGCTATCACGTCGATGTCTACCTCAACGAGCGCTTCGCCAGCCGCAGCGAAGTGAGTTTCCGCGCCAACCCCGCCAGCGGCGCGGTGGAGCCCTGCCTCGAGGAAGACTTCCTGCGCCAGCGCCTCGGCGCCAAGCCTGGCGAAAAGCCGCGCAAGAGCGACGAAGGTGCCCACTGCGCCTTTCTCGACACGCGCCTGCCCGGCTCGCGGTTCAGCCTGGACGTCGCCCGCCTGCGCCTGGACCTCTCGGTGCCGCAAGCCTTGCTCGACCTCAAGCCGCGCGGCTACGTCAGCCCCGAGGAGTGGGACGCCGGCGACAGCATGGGCTTCGTCAACTACGACACCAACCTCTATCGCTCCGACTACCGCGGCGGCGAATCGGGACGATCGGACTACGCCTATGTCGGCCTGAACAGCGGCATCAACCTCGGCCTGTGGCGTTTGCGCCACCAGTCCAACTACACCTATTCCCGCTACAACGGGCAGGCCAGGCGCAAGTGGAACGGCATCCGCACCTATGCCCAGCGCGCCTTGCCGGCCTGGCGCAGCGAACTGACGGCGGGGGAGAGCTACACCGCCGGCAACCTGCTCGGCAGCATCGGCTACCGCGGCCTGAGCCTGGCCACCGACGACCGCATGCTGCCCGAGTCCCTGCGCCGCTATGCGCCGCAGGTGCGGGGCACCGCGGCCACCGCGGCGCGGGTGGTGATCAGCCAGAACGGCAGGAAGATCCGCGAGGTGAATGTCGCCCCCGGTCCGTTCGTCATCGACGATCTCTACGACAGCGCCTATGCCGGCGATCTGGATGTCCAGGTGTTCGAAGCCGATGGCAGCGTATCGAGCTTCAGCGTGCCGTTCGCCTCGGTCCCGGAGTCCATGCGTCCCGGCCTGTCGCGCTACAGCTTCACCCTGGGCCAGGCGCGCCAGTACGGCGACGGCGACGACCTGTTCGCCGACTTCACCTACCAGCGCGGCATGAGCAACGCCCTGACCGCCAACCTGGGACTGCGTGTCGCCGACGACTACCTGGCCATGCTGGGCGGCGGCGTCCTCGCCACCCGCTTCGGCGCCTTCGGCCTGAACAGCACCTATTCCAGCGCACGCGTCGAGGATGGCGCGCGCAAGCAGGGCTGGCGCATCGGGCTCGACTACAGCCGGACCTTCCAGCCCACCGGCACTACCCTGACCCTGGCCGGCTACCGCTATTCCACCGAAGGCTACCGCGAACTCGGCGACGTGCTCGGCTCGCGCGACGCACTGCGCCACGGGGACACCTGGGATTCCGGCAGCTACAAGCAGCGCAACCAGTTCAACCTGCTGGTGAGCCAGGCCCTCGGCGGTTACGGCAACCTCTATCTTTCCGGCTCCTCCAGCGATTTCTACGACGGCAAGAGCCGCGACACCCAATTGCAGTTCGGCTACTCCAACACCTGGGGGCAGTTGAGCTACAACCTCGCCTGGTCGCGGCAGACCACCACCTACTACCAGGAGCAGGGCGACCAGGACCCTGGCGTCGAGCTGCTCCGGCGCGACCGGCGCAGCGGCCAGCGCAACGACACCCTGACCCTCAGCGTCTCCATGCCGCTGGGTTCTTCCAGTCGGGCGCCGACGCTCAGCGCCATGGCTACCCGGCGCTCCGGCGACAGCGGTGGCGGCAGCCTGCAAACCGGGCTGAACGGTACGCTGGGCGACGAGCGTACCTGGAGCTACGCGCTGTCCGCCAACCGCGACAGCGAGGTCGCCGACACCACCTGGAACGGCACGTTGCAGAAGCAGGCGGCGCTGGCCACCGTGAATGCCGGCTATGCCCAGGGCGATCGCTACCGGCAATACAGCGGCGGCATCCGTGGCGCGCTGGTCGCCCACCGCGACGGGCTGACCCTTGGCCCCAGCGTCGGCGATACCTTCGCCCTGGTCGAGGCCAAGGGCGCCAGCGGTGCCGCGATACGCGGCGGGCAGGGCGCGCGCATCGACGGCAACGGCTATGCGCTGGCCCCCTCGCTGTCGCCCTATCGCTACAACCCGATCTCCCTCGATCCCGTTGGCATCGATCCCGACGCCGAACTGCTGGAAACCGAGCGCAAGGTCGCGCCCTACGCCGGTGCCAGCGTGCGCGTGACGTTCAGGACGCTGACCGGCCATCCGCTGCTGATCCAGGCGCGGCGCGAGGACGGCAGTGTGCTGCCGCTCGGCGCCGTGGTGGTCGACGACGGCGGGGCGGCCATCGGCATGGTCGGGCAGGGCGGCCAGGTCTATGCGCGCGCGGAAAACCAGCGGGGCAGGTTGCTGGTGCAATGGGGAACGGCGCGCAAGGAGCGTTGCGAGTTGCCCTACGACCTGGCCGGTGTGCCTCGCGACCAGGCGCTGATCCGCCTGCGCGGTACCTGCCGGGCAGCCACCACCGACTCCAACCTGGAGAACGCCAGATGAACCGCACGCTTCCTCTGCTGCCCGCGCTGGCCCTCGGCGTGTCGCTGGGGCTTCCCGTCAGTGGCCAGGCGACTTGCTACCGGGTCACCTCGGTAGGCAGCGAGACGACCACCTCGAACACCCAGATCCGCCCAGGCGAAGGTACCGCCGGCAGCTGGACCGGCGCCTGCGACACCTGCAATGGCTCGCTCGGCCTGCCCAGCGTGGTCAACGTCAGCGACGAGAGTTTCCAGCCCTATCCGACGCTCATCGCCAGCGCGGTGGCGCCGCTGACCCAGTACGGCGCCACCGGCGGCTACGACCCCGAGCGGGTGTTCTTCCGCTGTAGCGCCGGGGACGCCGTCTACGAGATGTTTTCTACCAACGGCGACGATCTCTATAGCGGCTACTACACCGGCGCCGACACGGTGGGCAACGACATCGGCCTGCAGGATGCCTACCGGACCGCCTGGCCCAACGTGCTGCTGCGCCTGACCAACGTCGAGACGGGGGAAACCATCACGCCGATCTGGAAGGAGCGCCAGCTCTCCGGGCTGGACATCGACTCGCGCGGCTTCCAGCTGGTCAAGGCGAAGAACCTCGCAGCGGTACGCGCCGAGCTGTACAGCGCGCCGCTGGAGGCGATCCGCTACTACTCGCCGACGATCCTCTCGCAGCCCTATTCCTACACCCAGCCGGCGGCCTACATCGCCATCAAGGGGCCGGGCCTGACCGCGCCGACCGTCGGCCAGGCGCACGTGGGCGGCAACTGGGGCGGCTGGTACAGCAACTGGCCGGGTGCCATCGGCCTGTACCGCTACGTGACCCTGAAACGCTATCCCACCTGCGCGGTGATGACGGTCACCCCGCACGTGCAGTTCCCGCCCATCACCCTGGCCGAGATCGATAGCGGCGGCGTGCGCGAGGCGCCCTTCGAACTCACCTTCAAGTGCCAGAGCGGCATGACCAACGGCACCGGGGCCGGCGCCACGGCGCTGGGCATCCGCGTGTCCAGCGGGGCCCTGGCGGCCAGCCCGGCGCTGGGCCTGGTCAACGCCAGTGGCGGACTGTCCTACCTGCTCTCCGACCGTTACGGGGAGCCGGGCATTGCCCGTGGGGTCGGCATCCGCATCTACCGCGACGGCACGCCGATGACGCTCCTGGCCAACGAGAACTCCGCCGGCGGCAGCAACGCCGAGGCCACCGGCTGGTACCCCGCCATCGGTGGCGCGACCCAGGCCAACGGCGGTAGCGGCGGCATCGACCTGTACCGCGAAACCTTCCGCGCGCGCCTGGAGAAACTCGCGCTCGGCAGCCAGCCCGGCGTCACGGCGGGGCGAGTCGAGGCCACGGCGCAGGTGGTTATCCGTGTCCAGTAGGCGCGCGCTCGCGCTGCTGGCCATGCTTTGCCTCGCGCCGACGAGCGAGGCCGGAGTGACCGCGGAGCGCACCCGCCTGGTGTTCGTGGAGGGCCAGCGCGAGGCCTCGTTGCTGCTGGTCAACCAGAATCCCTACCCGGTGCTGGTGCAGGCGTGGGTCGATGACGGCGCCCTCGACGGCGAACCGGATACCGCGCTGGCTCCGTTCCTGCCGCTGCCGCCCGTATTCCGCCTGGAGCCGGGACGCCAGCGCAGCCTGCGCCTGCTGGCTACCGGCCAGGCCCAGGCACGGGATCGCGAATCGCTGTACTGGCTGAACATCTACGAGATCCCCCCGCAAGCCACCGCCGAGGCCGCTGGCCGGCCCCGGCTCACGGTCACCCTGCGAACCCAGATGAAGGTGCTGTACCGCCCGCACGGCCTGCATCCGCACGCCGAGGACGCGGCCGCCGAACTGGGCTTCGCGCTGCGCGACGAGACCCTGCGGGTGGACAACCCGACGCCGTACTTCGTGTCCCTGGCGGGGCTGGCGCTGGAGATAGGGGAGACGCGCCTGGATCTGCCCGGAACGCTGCTGGCTCCGCGCTCGCAACGACGCCTCGGCCTGCCGCGGCGGGTGGACAGCGGGACGCGCGGCGAGGTGGCGTTCGACTGGATCGACGACAACGGCGTCAGCCGCCAGGAAAGGAAAGCTCTACAGTGAACAGTTCCCCACAGGCTCGCCAGCACGAGCACCCGCCGGCCGTTGCCGCCTCCCTGGCCGGCGACCTGCGCCTGGCCCGGCGTTTCCAGGCCGCCCTGGCGCGCGGTCGGGTGCGCCTGGACTGGCAGGCCGTACGGCATGCCGGGCATCCGGAATGGGAGCCGCTCTACCGGGAAACCCTGCTCAGGGTCACGGCCGCCAGCGGCGAGCCGCCGTTGCCGACCCAGGAACTGATCCTGGCGCTGGAGCGGCTCGGCCTGGTACGCCTGCTCGATCGCTGCGTGCTGGGTACGGTCCTCGACCGGCTGAACGCCGAGCCTACCTTGCGCCTGGCCTGCAACCTGTCGCGCCAGAGCGCGGCGATGGATGCCTGGTGGGAAGCCGTCTGCCGATGGCTGGCCGCCCGTCCGCAGGTGGCACGGCGGCTGACGCTGGAGCTGACCGAGACCGCCGTGGGCGAGAGAGTCGCGACCCGGGAGTTCATCCGACGCCTGCGCGAACATGGCGTGCGCATCGCGATAGACGACTTCGGCGCGGCGCACAACAACCTGGACTTCGTTCTCGATGCCCGTCCCGATGTGATCAAGATCGATTGCCGGTATACCCGCGAAGCACGTCGCTCGGCGAAGGGCGCCGAAGTGCTGCGCCATCTGCTGGCCCTGTGCCGCGAACTGGCGCCCTGCGTGGTCCTGGAAGGTCTCGAGGAGGACGATGCGTTCGCCCGGCTGCCGACCGGGGACGTCTATCTCCAGGGCAACGCGATCGCGCCGCCGATGCGGGTCGAACCGCCGCTGTCCGTACGCCGGCCGAAGAGCCGGGCGCGGATCGAGGCGCTGGCGAGCCGCCAGGGGTGACCGGGGAGGGCGCCCGGCCTGGCACGGTCGGCGAAAAATCTGAACGGTCGGCCGGCGGCGCCGTCACAGCAGCGACGATGCCGAGGTGCGTTGTGCCGAAGTCCCGGCATTTTTTCCCTGTCACGCCAACGGAGTCGACCATGAACAGAGCAATCAGCCTTCCCCTCAAGGGAGCCGCCTGGCTCCTGCTGGTCCTGGCCCTGCCTTTCGCCAACGCCCAGGACATGAACAAGACCGCGCCACAGACCTTCGTCAGCGAGGCCTCGGCGGCCGGCGTGGCGGAAATCGAAGCCGGCAAGATGGCGCTGGAAAAGAGCACCGCCGCCGATGTGAAGGTATTCGCCAAGCAGATGATCGACGACCACGGCAAGGTCAACGCCGAACTGCGCAGCCTGGCCGAGCGCAAGAAACTGGAGGTCGAAGACGACGCCAGCCTGACCGACAAGGCCAAGGCGACCCTGCTCGACCTGCGCGACGCCTCCTTCGACCCGGCCTACGCCAACAACCAGGTGGCGGCCCACGAGAAAGCCGTGGAACTCTTCACCCAGGCCGCAGACAACCTCACCGACCCGGAACTGCAGGCCTTCGCCAAGACCCACCTGCCGGCCCTGAAGCACCACCTGGAAATGGCCCGCGCGCTGGCCAAGGCGCACCCATCCAAGTAACGCCCCCGCGGGCGGAGCCTGGCCAGGCATGAGCTTCAGCCTGTGGTTGCTGGTACTGGGCTGCATCCTGCTGACGCTCGGCCTGGCCTCGGCCTACCTGCGCCTGCTGCCGGTCAGCACCTCGTTCCTCTACCTGCTGTTCGGCCTGGCCATCGGCCCGGCCGGGCTGCATGCCTGGCGCAGTGGCCTGGCGGACATCAGCGGCTGGTTCGAACACCTCGCCGAGGCGGCCCTGCTGATCTCGCTGTTCATCGGCGGCCTCAAGCTGCGCCTGCCGCTGCGCTCGCCGGCCTGGACCGCCGCCTGGCTGCTGGCCGGACCGGTCCTGCTCGGCTGTATCCTCGGCCTTACCCTGGGCGCGCATTTCCTGTTCGGCCTGGACTGGGGGCTGGCCTTGCTGGTCGCGGCGATCCTCGCGCCCACCGACCCGGTGCTGGCCAGCGACATCCAGGTCAACCACGCCGGCGACGACGATCGCCTGCGCTACGCCGTATCCGGCGAGGCGGGACTCAACGACGGCATCGCCTTTCCCTTCGTCATCGCCGCCCTGCTGCTGATCGGTCAGGGCGGCGGCCTGCCTGGCGAGTTCGACCGCAGCGGCCTGGACTGGCTGTTGCGCGACGTCCTCTGGGCCATCCCCGCCGGATTGCTGGTGGGCTATTGCCTGGGCCATGGCCTCGGCCGCCTGGCCATCCACCTGCGGGCGCGGCACACCGACACCTCGGTGTCGGCCAACGACTTCCTCGCCCTGGCGCTGATCGCGCTGTCCTATGTCGGCGCCGACGCGCTGGGCGGCTGGGGCTTCCTCGCCAGCTTCGCCGCCGGGATCGGCCTGCGCCACGCCGAGGTGGCGACGCTGGGACACGCCTCGGCACCGGCCGAGGCGCAGGCGGCCGCCGCCGACGTGCGCGAGGCCGGGCAGGCCAGCGGCACCATCGAGTATGGCGCCGACCGCAGCGAACACCCGAAGGTGGCAGCCGGCGCGGTGATGCTCGACGTGCTCTCCTTCGGCAACCTGCTGGAGCGCTCGCTGGAAGTGCTGCTGGTGACCCTGCTCGGCGCCATGCTCTACCAGCACTGGGACTGGCGCGCGCTGCCGCTGGCGCTGCTGCTGTTCTGCGTGTGCCGGCCGGCGATGGTCTGGCTGCTGGTCGGCCGGCGGCTGATGCACCCGGCGCAGCGGCGCCTGCTCGGCTGGTTCGGCATCCGCGGCATCGGCAGCCTGTACTACCTCAGCTACGCGCTGAACCAGGGGCTGCCTACGGCGCTCGCGCATACCGCCAGCGACCTGGTGCTGAGCCTCGTCGCCCTGAGCATCTGCGTGCACGGCCTGAGCATCCAGCCGCTGCTGATGCGCCACGCGCGCAGCGTCAGTCGCCGCGATCGGGAATGATCGAGATCTTGCCGTTCTTCTCGAGGATGGCGAAGCGGATCTGCTCCATGCGTTCCAGGCCCTGGGTCTCGCGGGCGGCCAGGAGAATGTCTTCCTCGCGCAGGCGGGCCTCGGCCAGGCGTGCGTGCAATGGCCTGCCGTACTCGACGATGAGCGTCGGCGAGCCCTCGATCAGGGTGTCGAGCTTCGGATGGCGCAGCTTGAGCAGGGACAGACCGACGTCGATGACGATCAGGGTGATGATCACCAGTACCGCGTTGACCAGCGAGAAGTCGTCGCCCAGCAGCGCCTGCTGGGTGGCTTCGCCGATGATCATCAGCAGCAGCAGGTCGAAGGTGGTGATGTCGGTCAGTGAACGCCGCCCGGCGATGCGGAAGAGTACCAGCAGGACCAGGTAGAGCGCGGCGGCTCGCAGTACGGAATCCATCGTGCGCCTCCTCGGAACGGATGACTCAGGGGTAGATGAACTGGTCGAAGGCCAGGCTTTCGCCGGCGAACTCCAGTCGACTGGCGACTTCGCCGAGCTGGTTCGGCAACAACGTCAGGAACAGGCTCAGGCGACCGTCTTCGTCGAGCCTTCCCTCCAGTTCCAGGCCACCCCGCCAGCTGTGACTGCGCAGCGGTTGCGGTTGCAGGCTCTGGATGCTGTGCGCCTGTAGCAGTCCGCCGCCCAGGCGCACGCCAACCTCGGTGCCCGGCGCGCCGCGCAGATCGATGCGCAGGCGGCTGGCGGCGCCGCTGCGTTCGAAACGCTCGTAGGCCAGGGTCAGCCTGCCGCTGTCGCTGACCAGCGTCCGCGAACTCAGAGGCCCGCCGGCGAACACCCCGGTCAGCGCCAGGAGGATCACCCCGAGCAGGACCCACAGGCCCGCCCGTTCGAAACGCCAGGCGCGGCGCTGGCTTTCCAGGCGCTCCGGGATCGGATACTCGCGCTGGTCGAACGCATCGTCTGCGGCGTCTTCTGGGGCAGGGCGCATGGCTGGCTCCTTCGCTCGCGGTCTCTCAGGCTGGACCCCGGTCGACGCGGTTGGTGCCGGCGGGCTTACCAGCGGTCGGCGCGGGTCGGGCAATCTGCACGATGAACAGGCGCCTTCCGGGCACTCTGCTGATCGCACTTTGCGATCAGCCCGCGCCCAATCGCCGTGGTCACGCTGCTCCGGCGTAAGCGGGGCGGACGGCGCGAACCTTGCAGCGAAGCCTTCCTGACAATCCGACAGGGAGAACCATGGTGAACGGAGAAAACAAGATCGTCCTGGTCCTCGAAGAACACGCCGACCAGCTCTGGCGGATCGAGGAATTCCTCCTTGATCGAGGCTACGCGGTGCTCAGCGCGGCGAGTCGCGACGAAGCCCTCGACCACCTGGCCTCGGACGCGGTGATCGACCTGTTTCTGCTCAGCGAGCAGCTCGAAGGTCCTCTGAGCGGCAGCATGCTCATCGAAACCAGCCTGCCGGTGCGCCCGCGGATGCGGGTGATCCTGCTCAGCGACAGCGCTCGCGTCGGCATCGACCCGGCGGCACCCTATCCGGTGCTGCTCAAACCGGTGACCCTGGAAGAACTGGGGAAAGCCATCGACCTGGTCCTGCACAGCGCGCCGGTCTGCCCCGGCGTCTGACCACCGAGGAGCCCGCCATGCCCAGCAGCAAGCCGCTCGCCGAGTACGCCCGCAAGCGCGATTTCCGCCAGACCCCGGAGCCCAGCGGCCGCAAGCCTCGCAAGGACAGCACCGGGCTGCTCCGCTATTGCGTCCAGAAGCACGACGCCAGCCGCCTGCACTACGACTTCCGCCTGGAGCTGGATGGCACCCTGAAGAGCTGGGCGGTGCCCAAGGGGCCGTGCCTCGACCCGACGGTGAAGCGGCTCGCGGTGCAGGTGGAGGACCATCCGCTGGACTATGCCGACTTCGAAGGCAGCATTCCCCAGGGGCACTACGGCGCCGGCGACGTCATCGTCTGGGACCGAGGCGCCTGGACGCCTCTGGACGATCCGCACGAGGGCCTGGAAAAGGGCCATCTCAGCTTCGCCCTGGACGGCGAGAAACTCTCCGGGCGCTGGCACCTGATCCGCACCAACCTGCGCGGCAAGCAACCCCAGTGGTTCCTGGTCAAGGCCAAGGACGGCGAGGCGCGCAGCCTGGATCGCTTCGACGTGCTGAAGGAGTGTTCCGACAGCGTGCTCAGCGAGCGTACGCTGCTGCCCCGCCATGGCGAAGCCGCCACGCCCGCGGCCAGGCCGGCGCGACGCGGCAAGAGCGGGGGGAAGACGCCGATGCCCGAATGGATCGCCCCCGAGCTGGCCAGCCTGGTCGAGCAGCCTCCGCGAGGGCAGTGGGCCTACGAACTCAAGCTGGACGGCTATCGGCTGATGAGCCGCATCGAAGACGGCCGCGTGCGCCTGCTGACCCGCAACGGCCATGACTGGAGCGAACGCCTGCCGCACCTGGAGAAGGCCTTGGCCGGGCTCGGTCTGCAGCGCAGTTGGCTGGACGGCGAACTGGTGGTCCTCGACGAGGAGGGTCGACCGGACTTCCAGGCCCTGCAGAACGCCTTCGAGGAAGGTCGCGGCGAGAACATCCTGTACGTCCTCTTCGACCTGCCGTACCACGAAGGCGAGGATCTGCGCGATGTCGCCCTGGAGGAGCGCCGCGCGCGCCTGGAGGCGCTGCTGGAAGGGCGCGACGAAGACCCGCTGCGGTTCTCCGCGACGCTCGCGGAAGACCCCCGCGACCTGCTGGCCAGCGCCTGCAAGCTCGGTCTCGAAGGCGTGATCGGCAAGCGTCTGGGCAGCGCCTACCGTTCGCGCCGCAGCAACGACTGGATCAAGCTGAAGTGCCAGTTGCGCCAGGAGTTCGTGATCGTCGGCTATACCGAGCCGAAGGGCTCTCGCCGGCATATCGGCGCCTTGCTGCTCGGCCTCTACAGCCCTGACGAGGAGCGCCGGCTGCGCTATGCCGGCAAGGTCGGCAGCGGCTTCACCGCGGCCAGCCTGAAGAAGGTCCGTGAGCGCCTGGAACCCCTCGCGGTCCGCTCCAGCCCATTGGCGAAGGTGCCGCCGGCGCGCGAGACCGGGTCGGTGCAGTGGGTGCGCCCGCAACAGCTGTGCGAGGTTTCCTATGCGCAGATGACCCGTGGCGGGATCATCCGCCAGGCAGTGTTCCACGGCTTGCGCGAAGACAAGCCGGCGCGCGAGGTGACCGGCGAGCGTCCCGCCGGCCCGCCGTCGCTGCGCGGCGCGCGCAAGGCCGGCGCCGGTGCGTCGCGGGCGGCCACCGCCGGCGTGCGCATCAGCCATCCGCAGCGGCTGATCGACCCGTCGATCCAGGCCAGCAAGCTGGAGCTCGCCGAGTTCCATGCGCGCTACGCCGACCTGCTCCTGCGCGACCTGCGCGAGCGCCCGGTGTCGCTGGTGCGCGGCCCCGACGGAATCGGCGGCGAACTGTTCTTCCAGAAGCACGCGGCGCGCCTGAAGATCCCCGGCATCGTCCAGCTCGACCCGGCGCTCGATCCCGGTCATCCGCCGCTGTTGCAGATCCGCAGCGCCGAGGCGCTGGTCGGCGCGGTGCAGATGGGCAGCATCGAATTCCATACCTGGAACGCCAGCCTGGCCAACCTGGAGCGGCCCGACCGTTTCGTCCTCGACCTCGACCCGGACCCGGCGCTGCCGTGGAAGCGCATGCTCGAAGCGACCCAGCTGAGCCTGACGTTGCTCGACGAGCTGGGCCTGCGCGCCTTCCTCAAGACCAGCGGCGGCAAGGGCATGCACCTGCTGGTGCCGCTGGAGCGCCGGCATGGCTGGGACGAGGTCAAGGATTTCGCCCAGGCCATCTCCCAGCACTTGGCGCGCCTGATGCCGGAGCGTTTCTCGGCGGTTTCCGGGCCGCGCAACCGGGTCGGCAAGATCTTCGTCGACTACCTGCGCAACAGCCGCGGCGCCAGCACCGTGGCCGCCTACTCGGTGCGCGCCCGCGAAGGGTTGCCGGTGTCGGTACCGGTGTTCCGCGAGGAACTCGACTCGCTGCAGGGCGCCAACCAATGGAACCTGCGCAGTCTGCCGCAGCGCCTCGACGAACTCGCCGGCGACGATCCCTGGGCCGACTACGCCGGCACCCGCCAGCGCATCAGCGCGGCCATGCGGCGCCAGCTCGGGCGCGGCTGACCGTCCGCGAAAAAGGCGGAACTCCCCCGGCGCACAGGGCCTCCACCGTGCAACGAGATGCCGAGGAGGCCCCCGATGGATACCGCCTACCTGATCCTCGCGCTGCTGGTCCTGTTGCTCCTGGTGGATGCCTGGGCCATCAACAGCGTGCTCCGCAGCGACAGCTCCGCCAGTCGCAAGCTCGGCTGGTCGCTGCTGATCCTGCTCCTGCCCGTGCTCGGCCTGGTCCTCTGGGGCTGGACCGGCCCCCGTGGCTTGCGCCCGGTGACCTCACCGGAACACAGCAAGTGAACCCCACTGGAGACTGCCCATGAACAGCGAAACCTGTGCCTGTCCCAAATGCACCTGCCAGCCCGGCGCCGATGCCGTCGAACGCGACGGCCAGCACTATTGCTGCGCGGCCTGCGCCAGCGGCCACCCCCAGGGCGAGCCGTGTGGCGACGCCGATTGCCCCTGTGGCGGCACCACCCGGCCCCAGGTGGCGGAGGATCGCCAGCTGGACGACGCGTTGAAGGAGACCTTTCCCGCCAGCGACCCGATCTCGCCCTGAGGAGCGTGCCATGCCCGACCTGCAACTCGCGGACGAGGCCTCTCGCCTGGTGGCCTACCTGCGTAGCGCCGACCTCAGCCTGATCACCGCGGAATCCTGTACTGCCGGGCAGATCAGCGCCGAACTGTCGGCGGTGGCCGGCAGCGGCAAGGTGATGGAAGGCGGCTTCGTCGTCTATTCGCCGGCGGCCAAGCTTGCCCTGCTGGGGCTCGACCCGAACTGGCTGGAGCGTTTCAACCTGACCAGCGTGGAGGTCGCCGAGGCCATGGCCAGGGCGGCCCTGCAACGCAGTCCGGCGAGCGCCGCGCTGGCGGTCACGGGGTTGCTCGGCAGTGAAGCGAAGGACGGCATCCCGCCCGGTACCGTGTGCTTTGCCTGGGCCTTCCGGTTGCCCGCCGGCCTCGCCCTGTTCTCGCGCCGCGAGCGCTTCCACGGCGACCCCGCGCGGATGCGCCGGGAAGCCACCCGCTGGGCGCTGCGGCGCCTGCCTGAATTCCATCAACGCGCCTTGCGCGGCGAACGCGCCTGAGGCGTCCGACAGAGAGGAAACCACCATGAGCGAACAGCGACAGACCCTGCCGGCGCAGCACCAGGACCAACGTCCCGGCCACGAAAGCGAGATGCAGCCGAAGCCGGAGTTCGTTTCCGCCGATTACCGTCCGGCGGCCAAGCTGGAGGGTAAGGTGGCCCTGGTCACCGGCGGCGACAGTGGTATCGGCCGCGCGGTGGCGGTGGCTTTCGCCCGCGAGAAGGCGGATGTGCTGCTGGTCTACCTGGATGAGAACGAAGACGCGGCGAAGACCCGCGAGATCATCGAGTCGCTCGGCCGCCAGTGCCTGGCGTTCGCCGGCGACGTCGCCGACGCCGGATTCTGCCGCCAGGTGGTGGACACGCTAAGGCAGAAATGCGGGCGCCTCGACGTGTTGGTCAACAACGCCGGCGAGCAGCATCCGCAGGCGCGCCTGGAGGACATCAGCGAAGAGCAGTGGGAGAAGACCTTCCGCACCAACATCTTCGGCATGTTCCAGTTGACCAAGGCGGCCCTGCCGCTGATGGGCAAGGGCGGGGCGATCATCAACACCACCTCGATCACCGCCTACAAGGGCAACCCCCAGCTGATCGACTATTCCTCGACCAAGGGCGCGATCACCTCGTTCACCCGGTCGCTGTCGATGAACCTGGTCAACCGCGGCATCCGCGTCAACGCCGTGGCCCCGGGCCCGATCTGGACGCCGCTGATCCCGTCCACCTTCAGCGCCGAGAAGGTCGCCCACTTCGGCGCGGATACGCCGATGGGCCGGCCCGGCCAGCCGGAAGAGCTGGCCGCCAGCTACGTCTACCTGGCCTGTAACGACTCGTCCTACGTCAGCGGCCAGGTGCTGCACGTCAACGGCGGTACGGTGGTCAACGGCTGAGGCGCCCCGGCGGCCGCGTTCACTCGCGTGCCGCCGCCGGCAGCAGGGGGTAGACCCGCACCGCGCTCAGACGCTGCGGGAACAGCAGGGGATAGCAGAGTTGCAGGCGAACGTGCGCCTCGCTGGTGCTGAGGGTTGGCGCGAAAGTGGTGAGCACGGTCCGGCCGGGTTGTCCGGCGTCTGAGAAATGAACCATGAAAGCCTGCATCGGAGCGCTCCTGCCGGGATACGGGAAAGGTCACTGCTCAGTGAAGCTGCGCTCCAGCTCTCGCGCCAGTTCGCGCACCGACCCTTGGCAACGGCATTCCTCCCGACTGACGCCGGCGCCCGGCGGTTCCGTCGTGCGGACAGGCGGGCCGCCGGCGAAAAAGAATGAACCATCGCGGCCGCCGCGACTCCGCTTCTAGGTAGCCGGAACGGCCGGCCGCGACGCAGACAAGGAGCACGGCGATGAAACGCGACTGGGGGTTGATCAGGGATCTGCTGGAGCATCTGGAAAGCCTTGGCTTCGGCCAGCACTGGGAAGCGCGCGAGCTGCCCGGTCATTGCCGCGAGGCGGTGGCCTACCACTTGCAGTTGCTCAACCAGGCGCAACTGCTCTGCGGCAGCGTCCAGCATTCCTGGACCGGCCAGGAGCACTGGGTGGTCCACCACCTGACCCTGGCCGGCCACGACCTGCTCGACCGCCTGCGCCAGGAAAGCGCGGCGGCCGCCGTGCCGGTACGCAAGAGCGCCTGAGAAAACCCCGCAAGCACCGGCCTGCAGCGGCGGGCCGGAAGGAAGCCCGGCGATGCCCGACAGCCAAGACCAGACCCCGAGCACGGTCCAGACCCTGAAAGCCAGCATCCTCGCCAAGCTGCGCTACAGCGTCGGCCGCGACCCATCCACCGCCTGCCCGCACGACTGGTTCGAAGCGGTGGCCCTGGCGGTGCGCGACCACATCATCGACCACTGGGAGGAGGCCACCCCGCAAGGCGAAGCGCCCGCGCGCAAGCGGGTCTACTACCTGTCCCTGGAGTTCCTCATCGGTCGCCTGTTGCTGGACAACCTCGGCAACCTCGGGCTGCTCGAGGAAACCCGCCAGGCCCTTGCCGAGCTGGGCGTCGACCTGCAGCGGATCGTTGCCCTGGAGCCGGACGCGGCGCTCGGCAACGGCGGCCTCGGACGCCTGGCGGCATGCTTCATGGAAAGCATGGCCAGCCTCGACATTCCCGCGCATGGCTATGGCATCCGCTACGAGCATGGCCTGTTCCGCCAGGTGCTGACCGACGGCTGGCAGCAGGAGCAGACCGAGACCTGGCTGGATTTCGGCAATCCCTGGGAGTTCGAACGACCCGAGGTCAGCTACTACATCGACTTCGGCGGCAGCGTGCAGGTCGACAGCGAGCACAGTGGCCGTGCCATCTGGCGGCCGGACGAGCGGATCCGGGCGATCGCCTACGACACGCCGATCGTCGGCTGGCGGCGTGCCAGCGTCAATACCCTGCGCCTGTGGCGCGCTCGCGCCGAGGAAGACCTGCAACTGGACCGTTTCAACGCCGGCGACCATATCGGCGCGGTGGTCGACGTGGTCAAGGCGGAGAGCATCTCGCGGGTGCTGTATCCGGCCGACAGCACCGAGGCCGGTCAGGAACTGCGCCTGCGCCAGGAGTACTTCTTCGTCTCAGCCTCGCTGCAGGACCTGCTCGACCGCCACCTGCGCCATCATCACGACCTGCGTAGCCTGCCGGAACAGGTGGCGATCCAGCTCAACGACACCCACCCGGCGATCGCCGTCGCCGAGCTGATGCGGCAACTGGTGGACGTGCACCAACTGGCCTGGCCGGACGCCTGGGCGCTGAGCGTGGCGACCTTGTCCTACACCAACCACACGCTGCTCCCGGAAGCCCTGGAATCCTGGCCGGTGGCGCTGATGGAGCGCCTGCTGCCGCGCCACATGCAGATCATCTACCTGATCAACGCCTTCCATATAGACGCGCTGCGCGCCCAGGACATCCACGACTTCGACCTGTTGCGTTCGGTCAGCCTGATCGAGGAGGGCCACGGCCGGCGGGTGCGCATGGGCAACCTGGCGTTCCTCGGTTCGCACCAGATCAACGGGGTATCGGCCTTGCACACCGAGCTGATGCGCGAAACCGTGTTCCATGACCTGCATCGCCTCTACCCGCAGCGCATCAGCAACAAGACCAACGGCGTGTCGTTCCGCCGCTGGCTGTTCCAGGCCAACCCGGGGTTGACCGAGCTGCTGGTGGAGACCCTCGGCGCCGACCTGCTGGACACCCCGGAACGGCGCCTGCCGGACCTCGAGGAACACGTCGAGGACGCCAGGCTGCGGGCGCGCTTCGCCGAGCAGCGCCGGCAGAACAAGACCGCCCTGGCGCGCCTGGTGCTGGACAGCCTCGGCGTGGCGATCGAACCGGAAGCGCTGTTCGATGTGCATATCAAGCGTATCCACGAATACAAGCGGCAGTTGCTCAACCTGCTGCACACCGTGGCGCTGTACCAGGAGATCCGCAACGACCCGACCGCCGACCGCGTGCCGCGGGTGAAGATCTTCGCCGGCAAGGCTGCCGCCAGCTACCACCAGGCCAAGCTGATCATCAAGCTGGCCAACGACATCGCCCGCACCATCAACGACGACCCCACCGTGCGCGGCCTGCTCAAGCTGGTGTTCCTGCCCAACTACAACGTCAGCCTGGCCGAGGCGATCATTCCCGCGGCGGACCTCTCCGAGCAGATTTCCACCGCCGGGCTCGAGGCCTCCGGGACCAGCAACATGAAGTTCGCCCTCAACGGCGCGCTGACCATCGGCACCCTGGACGGCGCCAACGTCGAGATGAGCCAGCGGATCGGCCTGGAACACATGTTCATCTTCGGCCTCAGCGCCCAGCAGGTGGAGCAGCGCCGGCAAGCCGGGGAGCTGGAGATGGGCGGGGTGATCGCGGCCTCGCCGCGGCTGGAGGAAGCCCTGGAGGCGATCCGCAGTGGGCTGTTCTCGGCCGACGACCGCAGCCGCTACGAAGGGCTGGTGGACGGCCTGGTGCACGACGACCGCTTCATGCTCTGCGCCGACTTCGAGGCCTACTGGCATGCGCAGTGCCGGGTCGAGGAAGTCTGGCGCGAGCCCGATCGCTGGTGGCGCTCGGCGTTGCTCAACGTGGCGCGGATCGGCTGGTTCAGCGCCGACCGGACGATCAGCGAATACGCCCGGGATATCTGGAAGCTATGAAGGGCCTTACCAGAAGCCGGCCGGGTGACGGCGTTCGGGGCCCTCCAGGCGAAGGTCGAAGGCGCGGCGGAAGAATACCGCCAGCTCGCTGTCCAGCACCATCGGGTTGATCGACGCCAGCTCGGCCGGCAGGCTGTGCCATTCCTGGGCCCCGGCCAGGTACTGGCGATGGATGACCCGCTCGCCGGGAATCGCCAGCAGGCTGTAGTGGCTTTTCTCGCCTCCCGGCTCGCCGACTTCCAGGCGCAGGCGAGGATGGCCGTCCTCGTCGAGGTTGAGGTCCACGTTGCAGTCCAGGCCGTAGCTGCGCGCCTCTTCGCAGGAGTCGACGAAAAGCGGTTTCGCCACCTGTTCGACGAGAGAAATGAAATAGTGCTGGAATCGCACTTCGTCACTGTTTTCCATGGCGAGTTCCATTTGTTTTAAAGTTCGACGATTAATTATTGAATGGGTCTATCGGAATGTCAGGGGTTGCAATAGAAAAGAATAATTAAGTGCCTCCGCCTGGGGCTTCTTCGGTATTCGCTCCATGATATTCGGGGTAGGGTTCCTGATCGCTGTCTCCCGGTTCGAAATTCCATTCATGGCAATCGCGATCGGGTTCTTCGTTGCTTACCACGGGATCGCTGTAGGCCGGATGCTCGTAGGGTTTCATGGTGCTCCTCCGAGATGTGCGGGCTTTCATCTGACGCAATTCTGGGATTTCTGTCAATGCTGGCAATGGAATAAGGCAAGGATCTTTGAACCCTATGGATTGCGCTCGAAACATGCTGGCAAAACGCTTCGCTTTCATTCGCTGAAAATAATCTGAACCCCTGGCGAAACACCCTCTCAGAGTTAGGGCATGCGCAACGCATGCGTCCATGAAATCTGTTCTGAAGAGATTATTCGGAGGAAATAGAAATGGCACAGCATCAAGGTGGTAAAGGCAACTTCGCGGAAGACCCGAAACGTGCTTCGGAGGCCGGCAAGAAGGGCGGCCAGGCCAGCGGCGGCAACTTCAAGAACGATCCGCAGCGGGCCTCCGAGGCTGGCAAGAAAGGTGGCCAGCGCAGCCACGGCGGGAACTGATAACCGCGCAGTGAAGTGAATGGGGCGGAGCAGGGAGGCATCCGCCCCATTTTCATGCCCAGGATGAGGAGAGGAAACCGATGAGCGAGCAGAACAACGAGCAGCGCAGCCAGGCGGCCGGCACCGACACCGTCGACCGTGGCAACAGCAACGCCAAGCTGGAACAGCTGGAGGCCTATCGCGAGGACGCCACCGGAGAGGCCCTGAGCACCAATACCGGCACCCGCATCGCCGATAACCAGAACACCCTGAAGGCCGGCGAGCGCGGACCGTCGTTGCTCGAAGACTTCATCATGCGCGAGAAGATCACCCACTTCGACCACGAGCGCATTCCCGAGCGCGTGGTCCACGCTCGTGGCTCGGCGGCGCATGGCTACTTCGAGGCCTACGAGGACCTCAGCGACCTGACCAAGGCCGGCTTCCTCGCCGAGGCGGGCAAGCGTACCCCGGTCTTCGTGCGTTTCTCCACCGTGCAGGGGCCGCGCGGGTCCGCGGATACGGTGCGTGACGTACGCGGCTTCGCCGTGAAGTTCTATACCGACGAAGGCAACTTCGACCTGGTCGGCAACAACATGCCGGTGTTCTTCATCCAGGATGCGATCAAGTTCCCGGACTTCGTCCATGCGGTGAAACCCGAACCGCACAACGAGATTCCCACCGGAGCGTCTGCCCACGACACCTTCTGGGACTTCGTTTCGCTGACCCCGGAGTCGGCGCACATGGTCATGTGGCTGATGTCCGATCGCGCCATTCCGATCGCCTACCGCAACATGCAGGGCTTCGGCGTGCACACCTTCCGCCTGGTCAACGCGGCCGGCGAGAGCGTGCTGGTCAAGTTCCACTGGCGACCGAAGTCCGGGACCTGCTCGCTGGTCTGGGACGAGGCGCAGAAGCTCGCCGGCAAGGACCCCGACTTCAACCGGCGGACCCTCTGGGAGGACATCGAGAAGGGCGACTATCCCGAATGGGAACTGGGCCTGCAGGTGATCCCGGAGAACCAGCAGGACAGCTTCGACTTCGACCTGCTCGACCCCACCAAGCTGGTGCCCGAGGAGTTGGTGCCGGTAAGGGTGGTGGGACGGATGGTACTCAACCGCAACCCCGACAATTTCTTCGCCGAGACTGAGCAGGTGGCGTTCCACGTCGGCCACCTGGTCCCCGGAATCGACTTCACCAACGACCCGCTGTTGCAGGGTCGGCTGTTCTCCTATACCGACACCCAACTGCTGCGCCTGAGCGGGCCGAACTTCAACGAAATCCCGATCAACCGCCCGCTGTGCCCGTTCCACAACAACCAGCGCGACGCGCCGCACCGGCAGACCATCAACCGCGGCCGGGCTTCCTATGAACCGAACTCGATCGACGGCGGCTGGCCGAAGGAAACCCCGCCGGCGGCGCGCAACGGCGGCTTCTCCAGCTACCACGAGCCGGTCAGCGGCAGCAAGCTGCGCAAGCGCGCCGACTCCTTCGCCGATCATTTCAGCCAGGCCGCATTGTTCTGGCACAGCATGAGCGAGGCCGAGCAGGCGCATATCGTCGCCGCCTACAGCTTCGAACTGTCCAAGGTCGAGCGGCAATCGATCCGTGAGCGCGAAGTCAACCAGATACTCCTCAACATCGATCCGCAACTGGCCGCCAGGGTCGCGGCGAACGTCGGTGTGCAGCTCGCCGCGCCGGCCAACCCGGCACCGCAGCCGAAGCCGTCGCCGGCGCTGAGCCAGATGAACCTGCTGTCCGGCGACATCCGTTCGCGCAAGGTGGCGATCCTGATCGCCGACGGCGTCGCCGAGAGCGACGTCAGCGACCTACGCGACGCGCTCCGACAGGAGGGCGCGGACGCCAAGCTGATCGCCCCCAGCGCTTCGCCGGTGCAGGCCGAAAACGGTGCCGAACTGATCCCGGAGGGAACCTGGGACGGCCTGCCGTCGGTAGCCTTCGACGCGGTCTTCGTGCCTGGTGGCGCGGCCAGCAGCCAGGCCATCGGCGCGGACGGACGCGGTCTGCACTACCTGCTGGAAGCCTACAAGCACCTGAAGCCAGTGGCCTTCGCTGGCGATGCCCAGGCGCTGGCCAGCCAGCTTTCGTTGCCTGGCGACCCCGGCGTGGTGCTCGGCGCCACGGCCACCGATGTCTTCCCCGGTCTGCGCCAGGCATTGATGCAGCACCGGATCTGGCAGCGCGAGGCGGCGACCAAGGCGATCCCCGCCTGAGGAGCGCCGCTGGCGAATCCGATCGCACCTTCCCGTCGTCTCGTCGGTCACAGCTGGAAAGGGCGGCTGGCCGAGCGATTCGGCGGGAGGACCCGGATGACCTTGCGTTGCCTGATCGGCGGTTGCGACTGGTGCCGGCAACCGGCGTTGCGACTGGGTGAGGAAACCTTCGACTGCGAGCGCTGCCTGCGTTGCGGTGCCCTGCGCTACAGCGGGATACAACGCCGATGAGCGCCTGGGAGACGCTGTGGAAGATCCTCGGCGAGGAGTTCGCCGATCTCGCCGACTTCGAGCAGACCGCCCGCGCCGCGTTGCGCCTGCTGCTGGCGGCGGCGCTCGGCGCGGTACTCGGCTACGAGCGCGAGCAGAGCGGCAAGGCCGCCGGCCTGCGCACGCACATGCTGGTAACCCTCGGCGCGGCGCTGTTCGTCATGCCGCTGCAATTGCAGGGTGGCGGGGCGGACGCGCTGAGCCGGGTGATCCAGGGCACCGTCGCCGGCATCGGCTTCCTCTGCGCCGGCACCATCCTCAAGGCAGGTCGGGAAAGCCGGGTCAGGGGCCTGACCACCGCGGCGGGACTCTGGGCCAGCACCGCCATAGGCGTCGCGGTCGGACTCGGTCACCAGGGTACCGCGGTACTCGGGACGGTCCTGGCGCTACTGGTGCTGCATGTCCTGGCCTGCCTGAACCGTTCGCCGCCATCTTCCGATAGCCATTGAGGAGAGTTCCGTCATGTTCAAGGACTTCGACGCCTGTACCGCCTGGACCGACGCGATGCAGGAGCGCTGCCAGCCGGTCGGCCTGATCCTCTATCAGCCCAAGCGGCGTGGCGCGGCGGTACGCATGCTGTGGGTAGTGACCCCGGGTTGCAGTTGCCTGAGCGACGCCGAGACCGCCGCCGACAACCTGCTCCAGCGCATCACCGACATCGCCGCCGACGGCCGCGTGCGTTACGCGGACGGCGGCACGCTGTAACCATCAAGAGGAGGAAACCGGCATGGCGCGTGCGATCTGGAAAGGCGCGATCAGCTTCGGCCTGGTGCATATACCGGTGAGCCTGTCGGCGGCGACCTCGTCGCAGGGCATCGATTTCGACTGGCTCGACCAGCGCAGCATGGAGCCGGTCGGCTACAAACGGGTGAACAAGGTCACCGGCAAGGAGATCGAGCGCGAGAACATCGTGAAGGGCGTGGAGTACGAAAAGGGTCGCTACGTGGTGCTGAGCGAGGAAGAAATCCGCGCGGCGCATCCCAAGTCGACCCAGACCATCGAGATCTTCGCTTTCGTCGATAGCCAGGAAATTCCCCTGCAGCACTTCGATACCCCGTACTACCTGGCCCCCGACCGGCGCGGAGGCAAGGTCTACGCGCTGCTCCGGGAGACCCTGGAGCGCACCGGCAAGGTCGCCCTGGCCAACGTCGTCCTGCACACCCGCCAGCACCTGGCGCTCCTGCGGCCTCTGCAGGACGCCCTGGTGCTGATCACTCTGCGCTGGCCGTCGCAGGTGCGCAGCCTGGATGGCCTGGAGCTGGACGAAAGCGTCACCGAGGCGAAACTCGACAAGCGCGAGCTGGAGATGGCCAAGCGCCTGGTGGAGGACATGGCCTCCCACTGGGCGCCGGACGAATACAAGGACAGCTTCAGCGACAAGATCATGAAGCTGGTCGAGGAAAAGGCCGCCAAGGGCCAACTGCACGCGGTGGAGGAAGAGGAGGAGGTGGCCGGCAAGGGCGCCGACATCATCGATCTCACCGACCTGCTCAAGCGCAGCCTGCGTTCCCGCGCCGGCGGCGGCAAGGACAAGGGTAGCGAAAAGGCCGGGGCCGACGCGAAGGGTCGCGCCAAGTCCGGTGCCTCGCGTTCGCGGCGCAAGGCCTGAGGCGAACCGCTGGGTAAATCAACCTGAACCAATCGGTCGCCGGCGGGCTCGGAATCAATGATCGTCCGCGCCGCCGGCCATTCGAGGCCGGCGGAAGCCTCGCGACCCATCGCCGAACCCACGTCCCGGAGGAGCGCGCCTCGATGAGTTCGATTGTCCGCAACAGCGACGATGATCCGCTGGTCATCGCCATCCAGCAGCCCCGTATCGCCATCGAGTCGGTCAGCCCGGTGGTGGAAGAGGGCGCCTATCCCGCGAAGACCGAGAGCGACCGCGACCTGCGCCTGGCCGCGCGAATCTTCACCGATGGCCACGAGGTACTCGGTGCCGAAGTGGTCTGGCGGCGTGTCGGGGAAACCGCGGAGCGGCGCCTGCCGCTGCTGCCCGAAGGCAACGATTTCTGGAGCGCGCAGTTGCGCACGCCGCCCTGCGGCCGCCTGTACTTCCGTATCGAGGCCTGGATCGACCGTTTCGCCGGCTACCGCCGCGAACTGCGTGCCAAGCATGGCGCACGCCTGCCGCTGGACCTGGAGCTGCGCGAGGGCGACGAACTGCTGCGGCGCTGCGCCGAGCGCGGCGGTCCGGAGATCGCCGCCGCCTGTGCGCCGCTGGCCGAACGCCTGCAGGCCTGCCAGAGCGTCGAGGAGCGGGTGGCGCTGTGGCTGGCGGCGCAGACCGGCGAACTGTTGCGTCTGGTCGGCCCGCGCGAGCACCTGGTGCGCAGCCGCGAATACCCGCTGGAGGTGGAGCGACCGCTGGCGCGCTTCGCCAGTTGGTACGAGCTGTTCCCTCGCTCGGAAAGCGGCGACCCGACACGCCACGGTACCTTCGACGATGTGATCCGGCGCCTGCCGCAGATCGCCGCGATGGGCTTCGACGTTCTCTATTTCCCGCCGATCCACCCCATCGGCCGCACCCATCGCAAGGGCCGCAACAATTCCTTGCGTGCCGAGGCCGGCGACCCCGGCAGCCCGTATGCGATCGGCAGCGAGGAGGGCGGCCACGAGGCGATCCATCCCGAACTGGGCGACCGCGAGGATTTCCGCCGGCTGCTCGTTGCGGTGCGTGAGCACGGCATGGAGCTGGCGCTGGACTTCGCCATCCAGTGCTCCCCCGACCACCCCTGGCTGCGCGAGCATCCCGGCTGGTTCGCCTGGCGTCCGGACGGTAGCTTGCGCTACGCGGAGAACCCGCCGAAGAAGTACGAGGACATCGTCAACGTCGACTTCTACGCCGAACAGGCCCTGCCGAGCCTGTGGGAAGCCTTGCGCGATGTGGTGCTGGGCTGGGTCGAGCAGGGCGTGACGCTGTTTCGCGTCGACAACCCGCACACCAAGCCACTGCCGTTCTGGGAGTGGCTGATCGCCGAAGTGCGCGGCCGCCATCCGCAGGTGATCTTCCTTTCCGAGGCGTTCACCCGTCCGGCGATGATGGCGCGCCTGGGCAAGGTCGGCTTCAGCCAGAGCTACACCTATTTCACCTGGCGCAACGACAAGCAGGAACTGGCGGAGTACTTCGCCGAACTCAACCAGCCACCCTGGCGCGACTGCTACCGGCCGAACTTCTTCGTCAACACCCCGGACATCAATCCCTGGTTCCTGCAACGCTCCGGCCGCCCCGGCTTCCTCATCCGTGCCGCCCTGGCGACCATGGGGTCGGGGCTGTGGGGCATGTACTCCGGCTTCGAGCTGTGCGAGGCGGCGGCCTTGCCGGGCAAGGAGGAGTACCTCGACTCGGAGAAATACCAGTTGCGTCCGCGCGACTACCAGGCGCCGGGCAACATCGTCGCCGAGATCGCCCGGCTCAACCGCATCCGCCGGGAAAACCCGGCATTGCAGACGCACCTCGGGTTCCAGGCCTACAACGCCTGGAACGACCGCATCCTGTATTTCGGCAAGCGCACCGCGGACCTCGCCAACTTCGTCCTGGTGGCGGTCTGCCTGGACCCGCACGAAGCCCAGGAGGCGCATTTCGAACTGCCGCTGTGGGAGTTCGGCCTGCCCGACGACGCCAGCCTCCAGGGCGAGGACCTGATGAACGGGCATCGCTGGGTCTGGCACGGCAAGGTCCAGTGGATGCGCATCGAACCCTGGCACCTGCCGTTCGGCATCTGGCGCGTGCGGCGCGTCGACGCATAAGGAGAAACCCATGGCCAGACGCGAGAAACCGGTCTTTCTCAACGACCCGCAATGGTACAAGGACGCGGTGATCTACCAGGTCCACGTGAAATCCTTCTACGACGCCAACAACGATGGCATCGGCGACTTCGCCGGGCTGATCGAGAAGCTCGACTACATCGCCGACCTCGGCGTGAACACTCTCTGGCTGCTGCCGTTCTACCCGTCGCCACGCCGCGACGACGGCTACGACATCGCCCAGTACCGTGGCGTGCACAGTGACTACGGCAGCCTCGCCGACGCCCGCCGGTTCATCGCCGAGGCCCATCGACGCGGTCTGCGGGTGATTACCGAGCTGGTGATCAACCACACCTCCGACCAGCATCCCTGGTTCATCCGCGCCCGCCACGCGAAGAAGGGATCGCGCGCCCGCGACTACTACGTCTGGTCGGACAGCGACGAGAAATACCAGGGTACGCGGATCATCTTCATCGACACCGAGCAGTCCAACTGGACCTGGGACCCGGTAGCCCAACAGTACTACTGGCACCGCTTCTATTCCCACCAGCCGGACCTGAACTTCGACAACCCGCAGGTCCTGCGCGAGGTGCTCGGGGTGATGCGCTACTGGCTGGACATGGGCGTCGACGGCCTGCGCCTGGACGCGATTCCCTACCTGATCGAACGCGACGGCACCAGCAGCGAGAACCTGCCGGAGACCCACCAGGTGCTCAAGCGCATCCGCGCCGAGCTGGACGCGCACTATCCCGACCGCATGCTGCTGGCCGAGGCCAACCAGTGGCCGGAAGACACCCGGCCGTACTTCGGCGGCGAGGATGGCGGCGAGGGCGACGAATGCCACATGGCCTTCCACTTCCCGCTGATGCCGCGCATGTACATGGCCATCGCCCAGGAGGATCGCTATCCGATCACCGACATCCTGCGCCAGACCCCGGACATCCCGGCCAATTGCCAATGGGCGATCTTCCTGCGCAACCACGACGAGCTGACCCTGGAGATGGTCACCGACGACGAGCGCGACTATCTCTGGAACCACTATGCCGCCGACCGCCGCGCGCGCCTCAACCTGGGCATCCGCCGGCGCCTGGCGCCGCTGGTGGAGCGTGACCGGCGGCGCATCGAGCTGCTGCACAGCCTGCTGTTGTCGATGCCGGGCACGCCGACCCTGTACTACGGCGACGAGATCGGCATGGGCGACAACATCTACCTCGGCGACCGCGACGGCGTGCGGACCCCGATGCAGTGGTCGGTGGACCGCAACGGCGGCTTCTCCCGCGCCGACCCGGCGAAGCTGGTGCTGCCGCCGATTCTCGACCCGCTGTACGGCTACCAGACGATCAACGTCGAGGCGCAGGCGCGCGACCCGCATTCGCTGCTCAACTGGATGCGCCGCCTGCTCGCCGTGCGCAGCCAGCAGAAGGCCTTCGGCCGCGGCAGCCTGAAGATGCTCGCGCCGAGCAACCGACGGATCCTCGCCTACCTGCGCGAATACGCCGAGGGCGAACGGCAGGACAGCATCCTCTGCGTGGCCAACCTGTCGCGCGCGGCCCAGGCGGTGGAACTGGACCTCGCCAGCCATGCCGGCAAGGTGCCGGTGGAGATGATCGGCGGCATGTCGTTCCCGCCGATCGGCGAGCTGACCTACCTGCTGACCCTGCCGCCCTACGGCTTCTACTGGTTCTACCTGGCCGACGCGACGCAGATGCCGAGCTGGCACGTGGCCGCCGACGAGCGCCTGCCGGAACTGCCGACCCTGGTGGTCAAGCAGCGCCTCGGCGAGCTGCTGCAGGGCGCATCGCGGAACATCCTGGAAGGCGAGACGCTGCCGGCCTACCTGCCGAAGCGCCGCTGGTTCGCCGGCGAGAAAGGCCAGCCACGGCTCTGCTACATCGTTCCGCTGGACGAGGCGGAGCCGCGCTGTGCATTGTGCGAAGTGGAGATCGACGGGCTGCGCTACCAGTTGCCGCTGGGCTTCCTCGACGCCGACCAGCGCGGCGACAGCCTGCCTCAGTTGCTGGCCCTGGCGCGCCTGCGGCGCGGTCGCAAGGTCGGCCTGCTGACCGACGCCGCCAGCCTGCCGCTGTTCGCCCGCAAGGTCCTCGCGCAACTCCGCGCCGAGGCGGTGATCGCCCACGGCGACGGCGAGATCCAGTTCATCCCGGCGGCGGGCTTGGCGGAAATGGACGACATCGCCGACGAAGACGTCCTGCCGTTCTCGGTGGAGCAGTCCAACAGCTCGATCCGCTTCGGCGAGCGCATGGTCCTCAAGGTGCTGCGCAAGATCCTTCCGGGGCTGCACCCGGAAATCGAGGTCGGCGGCTACCTGACCCGCCACGGCTACCCCGGCATCGCCCCGTTGCTCGGCGAGGTACGGCGGGTCGGCGCGGATGGCGAGCCGCACACGCTGATGATCCTGCAGGGCTACCTGAACAACCAGGGCGACGCCTGGAACTGGACCCTGGACAACCTGGAGCGAGCCGTGCGCGACGAGATATCCGCGGCCAGCGAGGCGCTCGAAGGGCAATACGACAGCCTCGCCGAACTGCGCGGCTTCGCCGCCAACCTCGGCGCCCGGCTCGGCGAGATGCACAGCGTACTGGCCGGCGAGTCGGACGATCCGGCCTTCGGCAGCCGCGAGAGCGACGAAGCCAGCGTCCAGGCCTGGGCGCTGCGCATCGCCGAACAGTTGCGCGAAGCCGGCAAACGCCTGAGCGAGCCGCCACGGCCGTTGCAGGGCGAGGCGGCGGAACAGGCGCGGCGCCTGCTGGAACGCCTGCCGGCGCTGCTCGAACGCCTGCCGCTGCTGGCCCGGCAGGCAGCCGGCGGGCTGCTGATCAGGGTTCACGGCGACCTGCACCTGGGCCAGGTGCTGATGGTCCAGGGCGACGCACGCTTCATCGACTTCGAGGGCGAGCCGGCGCGCAGCCTGGAAGAGCGCCGCCAGCGTCACAGTCCGATGAAGGACGTCGGCGGCATGCTGCGCTCGTTCGACTACGCGGCGGCGATGGTCCTGCGCAACGCGCAGAGCACCGATAGCTCGGAACAGGCCGACAGCGCCCGGCGCAAGGTCGCCATGCGCTATCGCAGCGAAGCCCGCGATGCCTTCCTGGCCGGCTATCGGGCCGCCGCGGCGGGTCTCATGCACGCCTGGCACGGTCGCGAAGGCGAAGGGGCGGCGCTGGCCCTGGCCTGCCTGGAAAAGGCCGCCTACGAACTGCTCTACGAAGCCGACTACCGCCCCGACTGGCTGGAAGTGCCTCTCGCCGGTCTGGCCGAACTCACCGAACACCTCCTGAAGGGCAAGAACCGATGAGCGAACCGATGTCCGAACGCGAACGCTGGCAACTGGAGCTGGACAAGCTGCAGCGCGGCCTGCAGGGCGATCCATTCGCCTTCCTCGGCCCGCAGCGCGACCCCGGCGGCGAAGGCGGCGTGCTGCGCGCCTACCTGCCCGGCGCGCAGCGCGTCGAGCTCCTCGACGAAGACGGCGCGACGCTCGCCGAACTGGAGCAGAGCGACCCCGGCAGCGGCTTGTTCCAGCGCCACCTGGAGCGCCTGCCACCGCGCTACCGCCTGCGCGTGCACTGGCCGGACGGCGTGCAGGAAAGCGAAGACCCCTATGCCTTCGGGCCGTTGCTCGGCGAACTCGACCTCTACCTGTTCGCCGAAGGCAACCACCGCCAACTGGCCTCCTGCCTGGGCGCGCAACTGACCCGTCACGAAGGCGTGGAGGGCGTGCGCTTCGCAGTCTGGGCGCCGAACGCCGTGCGCGTCTCGGTGGTCGGCGATTTCAACGGCTGGGACGGGCGCCGTCACCCGATGCGACGACGCTATCCATCCGGCGTCTGGGAACTGTTCGTCCCGCGCCTCGGCGAGGGCGAACTGTACAAGTACGAGTTGCAGGGCCACGACGGCCTCCTGCCGCTGAAGGCCGACCCCCTGGCGCTGGCCTGCGAGACGCCGCCCGGAACCGCTTCGAAGACCTGCGCGGCGTTGCGCCACGAGTGGCGCGACCAGGACTGGCTGGCCCGGCGCGCGGAGCGCCAGGGCTATGCGGCACCGCTGTCGATCTACGAAGTCCACGCCGGCTCCTGGCGCCACCGCGACGGCCGGCCGCCGCACTGGTCGGAACTGGCGGAGGAGCTGATTCCCTACGTGCGCCAGCTCGGCTTCACCCATATCGAGCTGATGCCGGTGATGGAACATCCCTTCGGCGGCTCCTGGGGCTACCAGCCGCTCGGGTTGTTCGCCCCCACCGCGCGCTACGGCACGCCGGAGGACTTCGCCGCGTTCGTCGACGCCTGCCACCAGGCCGGCATCGGCGTGATCCTCGACTGGGTGCCGGCGCATTTTCCCACCGACGCCCACGGCCTGGGCCGTTTCGACGGCACGGCGCTGTACGAGTACGAACATCCCTTCGAAGGCTTCCACCAGGACTGGGATACCTACATCTACAACCTTGGCCGCAGCGAGGTGCACGGCTTCATGCTGGCCTCGGCGCTGCACTGGCTGCGCACCTACCACGTCGACGGCCTGCGGGTGGATGCGGTGGCCTCGATGCTCTATCGCGACTATTCGCGCAAGGAAGGCGAATGGCTGCCGAACCGCCATGGCGGCCGGGAGAACCTGGAGGCCATCGACTTCCTCCATCACCTCAACCAGGTGGTCGCCAGCGAAACCCCCGGCGCGCTGGTGATCGCCGAGGAATCCACCGCCTGGCCCGGCGTCAGCCGTCCGGTGGCGGAGGGCGGCCTGGGCTTCAGCCATAAGTGGAACATGGGCTGGATGCACGACAGCCTGGCGTACATCGGCGAAGACCCGCTGCACCGGCGCTATCACCACCACCAGTTGACCTTCGGCCTGCTCTACGCCTTCTCCGAGCATTTCATCCTGCCGATCTCCCACGACGAGGTGGTACATGGCAAGCACTCGCTACTGGACAAGATGCCCGGCGACCGCTGGCAGAAGTTCGCCAACCTGCGCCTGTACCTGAGCTTCATGTGGTCGCACCCGGGCAAGAAGCTGCTGTTCATGGGATGCGAGTTCGGCCAGTGGCGCGAGTGGAACCACGACGGCGAACTGGACTGGTACCTGCTGCGCTATCCGGAGCATCAGGGCGTACAGGACCTGGTGGCGGCCCTCAACCGGCTGTACCGCGAACTCCCCGCACTGCATGCGCGCGACGGCGAGGCGCTCGGCTTCGAATGGCTGATCGGCGACGACCAGGCGAACAGTGTCTACGCCTGGCTGCGCCACGCGGCCGGCGAGCCATCGCTGCTGGCGGTACACAATTTCACCCCGGTGCCGCGCCAGGGCTATCGGATCGGCGTACCGCAAGGCGGCGACTGGGACGTGCTGCTCAATAGCGACGCCCAGGCGTTCGCCGGTTCCGGCGCAGGCAGCCAGGGCCGCGTCTCCAGCGAGTCGTGCGGCGCCCATGGCCAGGCGCAGTCGCTGGTGCTCGACCTGCCGCCGCTGGGCACGCTGCTGCTGCGTCCGGCCGGCTGATTCACGCCTGGCCCTGGCGCAGGCGGCGCTGTTTGCGGCGCAGGCGGATCGCCCGGCGCTCCAACAGCAGGTAGACCACGCAGGCCAGCGCCAGGGGTAGGAGGAAATACAGCACCCGGTAGCCGATCAACGCGGCCAGCAGCACGCCCTGGGACAGGCGCCCCTGGAGCAGGGCGATGAACACCGCTTCGAGCACCCCGAGCCCGGCCGGGATATGGGTGATGACCCCGGCGATGCTGCTGATCAGGAGGATCGCCAGGACGCTCGGGTAATCCACGCCGTGCGGCAGCAGGCTGTACAGCAGGAGCGCCATCAGCGACCAGTTGCTCGCTCCGAGCAGGCCTTGCAGGGCCGCCAGCCGCCAGGACGGCAGGGTCAGCCGATGCTCGCGCCAGCCCCAGGCGCGGCGTCGGGCGAAACGGCAGGCCAGCAGGTAGCCGGCGGCCAGCGCCAGGAGCAGGGCGCCGATCAGGCGCAGGCCGTCGCTGCCGAGCTTCCAGCCCGGCGGCAAGGCCGGCAGGCCGCAGCTGAACAGGATGCCGGCGAGCAGCAGGTAGCCGAACCAGTTGGTCACCAGGCTGAAGGTGAGGATCCGGGTGATATCGGCGATGTCCAGGCCGAGCCGACTGTACAGGCGATAGCGCAGCGCCACGGCGCCGACCCAGGAACTCAGGTTGAGGTTGAACGCATTGCACACGAACGCCACGGTGAAGACCCGCCGCTTGGGCAGCGAGTGGCCGATGTAGTAGCGGCTGAGCAGGTCGAAGCTGCTGAACACCGTATAGCCGGCGGCCGCCAGCAGCAGCCCGAGGAACAGGGTCGCGGGGCGATACTCGCCGAGGGCGTGGCGGACTTCCTGCCAGTCGAGATTCTTCACCAGCAGGAACAGCAGCACCGGGACCAGCACGAAGAACGCCAGGGTCAGCAGCCTGCGCAGCCAGCGCCAGTGAGCGCGGCGTGGCGCCGCCGAGGCAGTTGCGTGACCGCCGCCGTTCATGGGTTGCCCCGCTGGCCCTGGCGTTCCTGCCAGCGCCGCGACGGACGCGGCTCCAGCGATTTCAGGCGCGGCAGATGGGCGGGTACCCAACCGGCGATGGCCGGGAAATGCCGGGAAAAGTGGAAGCCGAGGAAGATCAGCGGCGCCCGCCACCAGTAACCGCGCCTGGCGTGGCGGCGGCTGATGCGCCGGCAGTGGCGGCGCGCCAGTTCGCGCAGGTGCTGGTAGAGCTGGCCGTTGAAGGCGACGTCGTGGATCACCAGGTTGGCCTCCAGGTTCAGCGACAGGCTGAGGGGATCGAGATTGCTCGAACCGATGGTCGACCAGTCGTCGTCGATCACCGCGACCTTGCCGTGCAGCGGACGCTGGCAGTATTCGTGGATACGCACGCCCTCGCGCAGCAGGTAGTCGTAGAGCAGCCGGCTGCACAGGCGCACCAGCGGCATGTCCGGCATGCCCTGTAGTACCAGGTCGACGCGCACGCCGCGGCGCGCCGCATCGCGCAGCTCGCGAAGCAGGCGGTAGCCGGGGAAGAAATAGGCGTTGGCGATCAGCAGGCGCCGCCGCGCCTGGCGGATCGCCTGCAGGTACTCGCGCTCGATGTCGTCGCTGGACTGGTCGTTGTCGCGGATCACCAGGCGCACCCGCGCCGGCTGCCCGGCGCCCGACGGCCGCAACGGCGGGTAGTCGGCGTCCGGTTCGAGCAACGCCAGGCAGGCCTGGCGGATATCGCGCACCACCGGACCCTCGACGCGCACCGCGTAGTCCTGCTTGGCCATGTTGCCGCGACGCACCAGGTGGTCCTCGCCGTAGTTGATGCCGCCGACGAAGGCCTGCCGGCGATCGATCACCACCAGCTTGCGGTGCAACCGGCGAAACAGGTTGGTACGCATGCCGAGCAGGCGCGGGCGCGGGTCGAACAGGTGCACGCGAACCCCGGCGGCGGTGAGCCTGGCCAGGTAGTCCGTGCTGAGCGAGGCGGTGCCGTAGCCGTCCACCGTTACCTGTACCTCGACACCGCGCTCGGCGGCGGCGCTGAGGGCTTCCTGCAACTGCCGGCCGACCTCGTCCTCGAAGATGATGAAGGTTTCCAGGAGGATCTCCCGGCGCGCCTCGGCGATGCACTGGAACAGGCGCGGAAAGTACTCTTCGCCGTTGATCAGCAGTTCTACGCGGTTGCCGTCGCGCCAGGGGAAGTTCATGGCTCCACCTCCACCGCCAGCGGCAGGTGGTCGGACAGGTGCGACCAGGGCCGCCGCGAGAGGATGCGCGGCTGGCGCCCGCGGGCATTGCGCAGGTAGATGCGGTCCAGCGGCAGCACCGGCCAGCGCGCCGGGAAGCTGCGCGCCGGCCGGCCCTGGGCGCCGACGAAGACTTCGCGCAGGCCGCAACCAGCGAGCAGGCGGTCGGCGCGCTGGCGCCAGTCGTTGAAGTCGCCGGCGACCACCACCGGCTCGCGCTCCGGCAGGCCCGCCACCAGCTCGCAGAGCAGTTGCAACTGGCGCTGGCGCTGCGCCTCGCGCAATCCCAGGTGCACGCAGACCGCGTGCAGCGGACGGCCGATGTCGATCACCGCATGCAACAGGCCGCGTTCCTCGTTGCCCGCCACCGAGACGTCGAGGTTGCGGTGGGCGAGGATCGGATGCTTGGAGAGCACGGCATTGCCATGGTGGCCTTCGGGATACACCGCGTTGCGCCCGTAGGCGAACTGCGGCCACATGCTGTCGGCCAGATACTCGTATTGCGGCGCCGGCGGCCAGGACGGCAGGCGCGCGGCGTGCAGGCTATGGGAGCCGAGGACCTCCTGGAGGAACACCAGGTCGGCACCGACGCTGCGCACCGCTTCGCGCAACTCCGGCAGGATGAAGCGCCGATTGAACGGGTTGAAACCCTTGTGGGTGTTCACCGTCAGCACCTGCAGGCGCGGCAGGATCATGCGGCACTCTCCCGCAGGTCATCGGGCAACTGTCCGGGCACCGTGCGCAGGCTGCCGTCGAGTTCCAGCAGCTGCAGGAGGCGCCGGGCGTCGTAAGGTGCGCGCACCTTGACGTCGTTGTCGAAGTAGCAGTACAGGTCGCGCGCCGTCGCCTTCGCCGGTGCGTCCTGGCTGGCCCGGCGCAGGTCGTCGGCCTGGCCGCCGCTGGCCCAGGCGTGGATCCGTGCCTGCCACTGGCCCAGGGCCGCTTCCGAGTAGCCGCTGCGGTACAGCTCCTTGTCGCCATGCAGGCGCAGGTAGAGGAAGTCGGCGCAGACGTCGCCGAGCAGCGGCCACTTGCCGGCGGTATCGGCCACCACCAGGGCCACCCGGTATTCGCGCAGCAGCTCGATGAACGTCGGGTCGACGAAGCTCTCATGGCGGATTTCCACGGCATGCCGCAGGCGCTGCGCCGGATCGCCGTCGAGGTAGCCCTCGCGGTACAGGCGCGCGGCGCTGTGCCGGGCGAGCTTCTGCGCGGCGGCGCCGTCGCGCGGCAGGCGGGCGAGGAAATCGGCGAACAGCTCGCGGTCGAAGCGCATGCTCGGCGGGAACTGCCAGAGGAACGGGCCGAGGCGCTGGCGCAGGGCGAGGGGGCCGGAGGCGAAGAAGTTCGCCAGCGGCTCGTCGATCTCGCGCAGGCGCCGCACGTGGGTGATGTAACGCGGGGCCTTGACGCTGAAAACGAAGTCCTCGGGGGTGTCCTCGGCCCAGCCGCGGAAGCGCTCGGGCGTCTGCAGGGCGTAGAAGGTGCCGTTGATCTCGATGCTGTTCACCGCCCGCGAGGCGAAGCGCAGTTCGTCCTTCTGGCGCAGCCCCTCGGGATAGAAGTCACCTCTCCAGGGGGCGTAGCGCCAGCCGGAAATGCCGATGCGCAGGCGTGCCGGTGCGCTCATGCATCACCCCCGGGCGCCGCTTTCCGGCGTCGGCCGGCGCGCCAGTTCGTCCACCGCGCGTTCGTCGAGGCGTTCCTCGCTGCCCTCGACCTGGCGCTTCTGCGGCACCAGTTCGACCTTGATCCAGCCGGTCTCGCGGCGGTCGAAGGCTTCGAAGGCCTCGATGGCGTCGCCGATCGGCTTCACCTGGGTGAGGATCTTCGCCGGGTCGATGCGTCCGCTGAGCACATGTTCGAGCAGCAGCGGAATGTACTTGCGGTGGTGGCAGTTGCCCATGCGGATGGTCAGGTTGCGGTTCATCGCCAGGCCGATGGGAAACTGCCGCGAGTCTTCGGCGTAGACGCCGATGATCGACAGGGTGCCGGCCTTGGCCAGGCCCTGCACCGCCCACTCCAGGGCCTGTGCGGGGGCGTTGCCGGGACTCCAGCTGGTGCCCTCCTGGCGCGGCGCCGGGGTGGCGGTGCCATGGCTGTGCTCGGCGTCCACGCCGACGGCGTCGATGGCGCGGTCCACGCCGATCCCGGCGGTCAGCCAGCGCAGGGCCTGGACCGGATCCTCGCGCTCGAAGTCGATCACTTCGGCGCCTTGCTGGCGGGCCATGTGCAGGCGGTCCGGGTGGCGGTCGATGGCGAACACCCGGGCGGCGCCGAGGAGCAACGCGCTGGCGATGGCGAACTGGCCGACCGGACCGCAGCCGAACACGGCGACGGTGTTGCCGGGGGCGATACCGGCCAGTTCGGCGCCGAAATAACCGGTGGGGAAGATGTCCGACAGGAGTATCGCCTGGTCGTCGCTGATGCTGCTGGGCAGGCGGATCAGGCCGATGTTGGCATAGGGAATCCGCGCTTTCTCGGCTTGCAGCCCATGGAAGCCGCCGTTGGCCCGGGGACCGCCGAAGAACGCGGTGCCGGCCTGGCTGCCGCCGGGGTTGGCGACGTCGCACTGGGCGTAGTAGCCGGCTCGGCAATACACGCAATTGCCGCAGGCGATGGTCGAGGGAATCACCACCCGGTCGCCGACCTGCAGGTTGCGCACTTCGTCGCCGAGCGCCTCGACGATGCCCACGCCCTCATGGCCGAGGATGGTTCCCGGACGCATGCCGCCGACGCTGCCACGGACGAAGTGCAGGTCGGTGCCGCAGATCGCCGAGGCGGTCAGCCGCACGATGGCGTCGGTGGGTTCCTGCAGGCGCGGCTCCGCCACGTCTTCCAGGCGGATGTCGCCGATGTCATGGAATACCACGGCTTTCATGGCGTTCTCCCGGTTGGGGCCCGGCCTCGGCCGGAACGGCAAAGGCGGGCCGGGTGGAAGAAAGGCTCAGTAGTGGGCCTGGGCGACGCCCTGCAGGACGGTGGCGCTGGAGGCCTGGTCGCGGCAGCTGGCGATGTTGCCCAGGGAAACCACGCCGACCAGCCGCTTCTCGCGGTTGAGCACCGGCAGGCGGCGCATCTGGATGTCGGCCATGTTGCGGGCCACGTGCTGGACGTCTTCGTCTTCGAAGCAATAGTGGATGTCGCCGCTCATGATGCGGCCCAGCGGGGTATCCCCGGACAGGCCGCCGGCCACCGCGCGGATGGCGATGTCGCGATCGGTGATCATCCCGACCAGGCGGTCGCCTTCGCCGACCAGCAGGGCGCCGCTGTCGATCCTCGCCATGGTGGCGGCCGCCTCGCGGATGCTCTGCTGCGGGTCGGCGACCTGGACGTTGCGGGTCATGATGTCGCTGATCTTCATGCTGTCCTCCTGTGTAGGGTGGATGTGCGGGCGCCGCGTGCGGCACCTACAGGTTCCGACTGGAGGTGCCGGGGGCGGTTCAGCTTTTTTCCCCGCCGTTCATCCTTCCGCTCCGGCGCCCGGCGGTTGTAGCTCGAACAGCAGGAAACTGCGGCCGCCGACCAGGAACTCGCTGGCGAACGGGTAGCGTTCGCCGAGCGGGTCCTCCGGCCGCTGGGTATCCAGCAGGCAGGTCCAGCCGCTGCCCTCGGCCACCTCGGGAAGACGGAAGGACACCGCGTCGTGGTAGGCATTGAGGATCAGCAGCAGGGTGGCATCCTCACCGCTGCGCAGGATCCCGGTGGGTTGCGCGCGGCCATCGAGGAGCACGCCGAGACAGCGGGCGTGCTCGTCGTGCCAGTGTTCCTCGGTCATCTCCTCGCCGCCGGGCGCCAGCCAGGTGACGTCCTTGACACCCAGCGCCTCGTTGTACTCGCCGACCAGGAAGCGCCCCCTGCGCAGGATCGGATAGCGTTGGCGCAGGGCCAGCAGGCGCTGGGTGAAGGCCAGCAGCGAACGGCCCTCGTCGTCCAGCCGCCAGTCGATCCAGCCCAGTTCGTTGTCCTGGCAATAGACATTGTTGTTGCCCTGCTGGGTGCGGCTGAACTCGTCGCCGGCGACCAGCATCGGGGTGCCCTGGGACAGCAGCAGGGTGGACAGCAGGTTGCGCATCTGGCGCAGGCGCAGGGCGCGGATCTCCGGGTCGTCGGTGGGGCCCTCGCAGCCGTGGTTCCAGGACAGGTTGTGGTCGCTGCCGTCGGCGTTGTTCTCGCCGTTGGCCTCGTTGTGCTTGTGATCGTAGGAAACCACGTCGCGCAGGGTGAAGCCGTCGTGGGCGGTGACGAAGTTCACCGACGCGTAGGGCCGCCGTCCACGCTGGTCGTAGAGATCGCCGGAGGCGGTTAGGCGCCGCGCCAGTTCCGGCAGCATGCCGTCGTCGCCGCGCCAGTAGGCGCGCACGCAATCGCGGAAACGGTCGTTCCATTCCGCCCAGCCGGGCGGGAAGCCGCCTACCTGGTAGCCGCCGGGGCCGCAATCCCAGGGTTCGGCGATCAGCTTGCACTTGCTCAGCACCGGGTCCTGGCGGCAGGCGACGAGGAAGCCGTGGCGCTCGTCGAAACCGTCCGGATGGCGGCCGAGGATGGTCGCCAGGTCGAAGCGGAAGCCGTCCACGCGCATCTCCGTGGCCCAGTAGCGCAGCGAGTCGGTGACCATCTGCAACACGCAGGGGTGGCTGAGGTCGAGGGTGTTGCCGGTGCCGGAATCGTTGATGTAGTAGCGGCGCTGGTCGGGCATCAGGCGGTAGTACGAGGCGTTGTCGATGCCACGCATGCACAGGGTCGGACCCAGCTCGTTGCCTTCCGCGGTGTGGTTGTAGACCACGTCGAGGATCAGCTCCAGCCCGGCGTCGTGGAGGTGCGCGACCATCTCTTTGAACTCGTTGACCTGGCCGCTGGCGAGGTAGGCCGGGTGCGGGGCGAAGAAGGCGATGCTGTTGTAGCCCCAGTAGTTGCTCATGCCGTTTTCCAGCAGGTGCTTGTCGTCGACGAAGCCGTGGATCGGCAGCAGCTCGACGCTGGTCACCCCGAGTTGGCGGATGTGCGCCAGCAGGTCGGCGTTCATCAGCCCGGCGAAGGTCCCGCGAACCGCCTCCGGGACCTGTGGATGGCGCATGCTGAGGCCGCGCAGGTGGGCTTCGTAGATCACCGTGCGGTCCCAGGGGACGCGTACCGGCGGGCGCTCGGCCCAGGTGAAGGCCGGATCGATGACCTTCGACTTGGGCACGAAGGGCGCGCTGTCGCGCTCGTCGAAGCTGAGGTCGGCGTCGGCCGAGCCGATGGTGTAGCCGAACAACGCCTCGGACCAGCGCAGGCGGCCGACCAACTGCTTGGCGTAGGGATCGAGGAGCAATTTGTTGGGATTGAAGCGGTGGCCGGCATCCGGCTCGTAGGGACCGTGCACCCGGTAGCCGTAGATCTGCCCCGGGTGGGCGTCGGGCAGGTAGCCGTGCCAGATCTCGTCGGTGTACTCGGGCAATTCGATGCGCTCGATCTCCTTTTCCCCGCGCGCGTCGAACAGGCACAGCTCGACCTTGGTCGCGTGGGCCGAGAACAGCGCGAAATTGACGCCGAGGCCGTCCCAGGTGGCGCCAAGGGGGAAGGGGTGCCCTTCGCTGATCCGCGAAGGGGCGGGGCTACGCTTTCTGCTCATGCACTGGACTCCTCATTCGCCCGCTTCGGGCTTGCGGCGGCTGCGCGGCTTGGCCGCCGCCGGTTTTTCGCTGGCGGGCCGCGCCGGGGACGTGGCCCTCGGCTTGCGCGGCTTGGCGGCCGGCGCTTGCAGCAGGGCCGGGGTTTCCTTGGCGGCCTTGGCCCGACCGCGGGTCTTCTTCGGTGCCGCCGCGGCGGCTTCCGCTTCGGCCAGTTGCCGGGCCATGGCCCAGTGGCGTTCGGCCTGGCCGTCGGGGCAGCCCTCGGATTCCCAGATCTGGTAGGCGAACTCTCGTATGCGTTTTTCGTCGGCGCTCATGGGGTCTCCTCCTGGGCGAGGCGGTAAAGCAGGTTGACGGGAAAGTCGGCGAGCACTTCGGACAGGCTCAGGTGCCCGTCGCTGGGCAGCGGCATGGTGGAAAACAGGCCGCTGTAGGTGCATTCGGAGAGACTCGGCGGCAGCAGCAGGCAGGTGTCGCCCCAGGCCTCGGCCGGCACCTGCGGCTGCGTGGCGTGGCCGAGCAGGGCGCAGGCCAGGCGCGGGACCACCACCAGCAGGCAACCGTGACGACTGCGCCGGGCGAAGGCCAGGACCCGCTCGGCATGCTCGCCGCTGACCTCCAGGGGCAGGTAGTCGCCGTCGCGGAACAGGCCCGGCTGCATCCGCCGCAGCCCCAGCACGCGGGCGATCAGGGTCTGCTTGATGCGACCGTCGCGCCAGTGCTCCAGCAGTTCCGGGAAGGGCGTCGGCGCGGCCAGGGCGGCGGCGTGCCGGGCGAAGTCCACCGGCCTCCGGTTGTCCGGGTCGACCAGGCTGAAGTCCCAGTCCTCGCGCCCCTGGTAGAGATCGGGGATACCCGGGCAGGTCAGGCGCAGCAGGCATTGGGCGAGGCCATTCAGGGCCCCGGCCGGCATCAGTCGCGCCGCCGCGTTGCCCAGCGACTGGCGCAGGGCCTGGGCCAGTGGCGCGCGCAGGAGTTGTTCCAGATAGTCGGCGCAGGCGCGCTCGTAGTCTTCGTCGGGCGCGGTCCAGCGCGTGCGCAGCTTGGCTTCGCGCAAGGCCTTGCATTGCCATTCGCGCATCCGCGCGAGGAACGCTTGGTCCAGGGCGGCGCCGTCGCAAGGCGCGTCGAGCGGCCAACTGCCGAGCAGGGCCTGGAACAGGATCAGCTCGTCGCCGGGACTCGGCGCCGGCCCCTCGGCGAGGTCGCGGCGTAACGGCGTGGCCAGGCTTTGCCAGTGCTCGACGTTACGCGCGAACCAGGGCGCCAGTTCACTGAGCGCCGCAAGACGGGCGCGGGCGTCCTCGCCGCGCTTGTGGTCATGGCTGGCGGTGGCCAGCAGGGCGCGCGGGCTGGCCAGGCGCCTGGCTTCGCAGGCGGCATGGAATTCCTCGGCGGAAGCGGCGAAGCGCTGCGGGTCGAAGCCGACGTCGTTGCGCGAGAGCAGGGCCGCCGAGCGATAGCAGGCGGTATCCTCCACGGCCTTGGCGGCGGTCGGCGAACTCAACTGCTGGAAGCGCGCCAGCAACTCGCCGCGCAGGCGCCGCAGCGGACCGGGCGGCAGCTCGCGCAGCGGCTGCCCGCCGAGCCAGCGTTCGAGATGGTCGAGGACCGCCCGGTCGGCTTCGTCGAGATCCTCGCGGGCCGCCTCTGCGGCATAGCGGAACACCTCGCGATCCTGCACCGAGCGACCGCAGGCCCCGGCGTAGGTACGGTAGACCGGAAAGCGCGCGAGCAACTGGAACAGCGCGCGGCGGATACCGCCCAGGGTCAGGTCGCGGCTGGCCAGGTCGGCCCGCGCCACCCGCAAAAGACCCTGGGCGAGGTTCTCCAGGTCACCGGCGAGGCTTCCCGCCAGGACCAGTTGGCGAGCCTGGTAGACCTCGTCGAGAAACGCCTCCGGGCGTCCGCTGACCCGCTGCCAGAGTTCGCGCAACGGTCGTTCGCCGCGCGGATCGTGCTGCAACAGGCTGACCTGGTTCATGAAGTCGTAGCCGGTGGTGCCGTCGCACAGCCAATCCTCGGGCAGGCGCTCCTCGCCACCGAGGATCTTCTCAACGTACAGCAGCATCGGCGCGCCGCCGCGACGGGCGCGGATCCGCTCGCTGCGGCGGCGCAGGCGTCGGCAATAGCCGCGCGGATCGGCCAGGCCGTCGACGTGATCGATGCGCAGGCCATCGAGCAGACCGTCCTCGAGCAACTGGAAGACCTTGCCGTGCACGGCCTCGAACACCTCGCCGCGCTCGACCCGCAGGCCGACCAGTTCGCTGATGTCGAAGAAACGGCGCCAGTTGATGTCGTCCGCCGCGGTGCGCCAGCTGGCCAGGCGGTAGTGCTGCGCCTCGAGCAGGCGGTGCAGGCGTTGGCGAGCCTCCTCGTGGCGTTCCTGGAGCTTGCCCAGCGTGCGCTCCAGGGCGGCGCGCGGAGCGCTCTCGGCGAGCGCAGCCGCCAGTCGACGCTGCATCTCGCGCAAGGCCTCGCGGTCCTGCTGGCACTCGCGGAAACCGCCGGCCAGGTCTGACAGGCGCGGCTCGCCGCTGTCTTCCAGCAGCTCCGGGTAGCTGCCCGGCCAGAGGGGGAAGCGCTGCTCGCCGTGGCTCGCCAGCAGGCGGCCGGCCTCGCGGTCCAGGCTCAGGCCGATCTCCCCGGCAGCCAGGACCTCGCCGTAGTCGCTGCGCAGGAACGGCAGCAGCACCTGGCCGCGCAACGCGGCGTCGTGGGATTCCCACTGGATGTCGAAGAAACTCGCGTAGGGACTCTCGCGCCCCCATTCGAGCACGTCCTGCCACCAGGGATTGGCGCCGCCGCCGATGCCCATGTGGTTCGGCACTATGTCCATGAGCAGGCCCATGCCGCGTTGCCGCAGCCCCTGGATCAGGCGCAGCAGCGCCGGCTCGCCGCCCAGTTCCGGATTGATCCGGGTCGGGTCGACCACGTCGTAGCCGTGGCTGGAGCCGGGCCGCGCGCGGAACAGCGGCGAGGCGTAGAGATGGCTGATGCCCAGGTCGGCGAAATAGTCCAGCCAGGGAAGGGCATCGTCGAGGGTGAAGCCGGCGTGGAATTGCAGGCGCAGGGTAGCGCGGGGCTCAATCATGGGCGGCCTCCTCGGCATCCCGGCGGCTGCGTTCGAGCAGGCGCAGGCGCCGGTCGACCTGCGGCGTTCCGAGCATCTGCGCGGCGTTTTCCGGCCAGCGCCGCCGCCAGTTCGGGTGGGCGTCGCCGGGGCCGGGCAGGTTCGGCTGCTCCAGGCTGCCCAGGGCGTCCTCCAGGGGCAGTAGCACCAACGGCGCGGGGGTTGCCCCGACATAGCCGATGCAGGCGTCCAGCGGCACTTCGGCGGCGGGGTCGGGATCGACCGGCGGTTCGAGGCTGGCGGCCAGCGCCCGGCGCTCCTCGGCGCGCAGTTCCAGGTCGGCCGCGCATTCCTCGGCGCTGCGGTGTCCGGCGCGGCCGCGCCAGTGGATGTCCTGGCCCCGCCACCAGCCGGACAGGCTCGGCAGGTCGTGGGTGCTGGTGGTGGCCATGGCGTCCGCCGGCCATTGCGCCGGGGGCACGAAGCGTTCGCCGCGCCGCTCGAAGAGCAGCACGCGGGTACCCAGCACCTGGCGGCGTGCCAGTTCCTCGCGCAGGCCTTCGGGCACGGTGCCGAGGTCCTCGCCGATGACCAGCGTCGAGGCGCGGCTGGCCTCCAGCGCCAGCAGGCGCAGCAGCTCGCGCTGCGGGTAGCGCAGGTAGGCGCCGGCGTGGGGCGGCTGGCCGCGCGGGATCAGCCAGAGACGTTGCAGGCCCATCGCATGATCGATGCGTAGCCCTCCGGGCCAGGCCAGGTTGGCCCGCAGCATCTCGCGGAATGCCCGGTAGCCGTGGCGGCGCAGGCCTTCGGGATTGAACGCGGAAACGCCCCAGTCCTGTCCGGACTGGTTGAGGATGTCCGGCGGCGCGCCGACATTCACTTCGGCGAGCAGCTCTTCCTGCCGCGACCAGGCCTGGCTGCCGCCGCCGTCGGCGCCCACCGCCAGGTCGGCGACCAGACCGATGGCCATCCCGGCCTCGCGCGCCTGGCGCTGGGCATGTTGCAGGCAGCGTTGGGTCAGCCACTGACCGAAGGCGCGGAAGTCCACTTCCTCGGCGTGATCGGCGCAGAACGCGGCCACCGCCGGCTCGCCGGGGCGGCGCAGCGGCTCCGGCCAGCGTCGCCAGTCGGGGCCGGCGCCCAGGTGCGCCTGCAGGGTCTCGAAGCGGCAGTGGTGCAGCAGGGCCTCGCCGGCTTCGCGGCGGAATTCGGCGAGGTCGTGGCGCAAGGGACTGGCGCGCTCGATGAAGTCGCGGTGGAGTTGGCGCAGCAGGCGCATGCGCAGGTCCGCCGCCGCTGTCCAGTCGATCAGCTCCAGGCTCTCCAGGCGGGCCATCTCCGCGGCCAGGCCGGCGCGACGGATCGCCTGTTCCACCGCCGCAGCGCCGAGAATGGTCGCCGGCGCGGCGTGCAGGACATTGAAGAACAGCCGGCTGGACGGCGAGTAGGGGCTGTAGGCATGTCCGTTGGCCTCGGCGAGGGCGTGCAGCGGGCTGATCGCCAGCGCGTCGGCACCATGCCGCGCGGCGCTGCGCAGCAGGTCCTCGAGGGCGGCGCTGTCGCCCAGGCCGCCGTCGCCGGGGCGGCGCAGGGCATAGACCTGGGCGGCCAGCCCCCAGCGACGCGAGCGACCCGGGGCGAGGCTGGCCAGGGACGGACAGCTCGGCGGCGCCATCGCCACCGCCCATTCCCGCTGCTCCAGCGACAGCTGCGCATAGCCGCTGCGGGCCTGCGCCGGCAGGCGGCCTTCGGCGTCCAGGCGCAGGGCGACCCGCGTGCCGTCCTCGTAGACCAGTTCGCCCGGGGTGCCGGCGGGGCCGAGCGCTTGCTCCAGCGGCTGGCCGCATTCGCCGACCAGCAGTCCGAGGTTGGCGCTGTCCTCGCGCAGCCGGGCCAGCGCGGCCAGGCTCTGTTCGATCTGTTGCGGACTCTGCGCCGGATAGCCGAGTGCTTCCAGCAGGCCGCGCTGGACCTCCGGGTCGACCCGCTGCGGCCGTCCGTTGGCGTCCTGCCAGTCGAGTTGCAGGCCCACGGCGGCGGCCAGTTCGGCCAGGCGTGCGTCACTCATGGGCGGGCTCCAGGCTGACCGCGATGCTGCGGGGACTTAGGCGGCCGCGGCGATACTCGGCACAAGCGAGGTTGTCGAGGAACAGCACCTGGGTGGCGGCCGCCGGCGGCTCGACTTCCGCTTCGAGCGGAGAAGGGTTGAAGTCGATTCGCCAGTCACTGCCGTCACCGAGTCGCCAGCGCGCCGACAGCGCGGCGCCGGCGATGGTGGTCACGCCCAGCGAACGGGCGCCGCGCAGGCGCGGGATCAGGTGTTCGTGACGGATTTCCAGCAGTTGCCGGTAGAAGCCGCGCCAGGCCGGGTCGCAATCGGCCAGGCCGGGACGCGAGCGCTCGAAGGTCTCCACCGCGTTGGGATCGGGGAGCGAAGCCAGGGTGGCGCCCTCGCCGAAGCGGCCGAACTCGCCGAACTCCTTGCGTCGTCCCTCGCGGACCGCGTCCGCCAGTTCGCCCTGGTGATCGGTGAAATACAGGAACGGTTCGCGCGCGGCGCATTCCTCGCCCATGAACAGCAGCGGGATCATCGGCGCGAGCAGCTGCAGCGCTATCGCCAGGCGCAACGCCTGGGGTTCGGCGAGAACGCTGAGACGCTCGCCGAAGGCTCGGTTGCCGACCTGGTCGTGGTTTTGCAGAAACAGCACGAAGGCGTCCGGCGCCAGGTCGGCACTCGGTTCGCCGCGCGGCCGGCCGTGGCGGTTGGCTTCGCCCTGGTAGACGAAGCCTTCGGCCAGGCAGCGCGCCAGGCACCGCAGCGGCTCGGGGTAGTCCTGGTAGTAGCCGTCGTTCTCGCCGGTGAGCAGGACGTGCAGCGCATGGTGGCCATCGTCGTTCCACTGTGCGTCGTAGCCCTGGCGCAGCAGGCTGGCGCGGTTGTCGTCATTCTCCAGGACCAGGTGCAGATGGCGCTCGGGGCCGGCGGCGCCGCGCAGGCGGCGGGCCATCTCGACGAGGAACGCGCTATCGGGAATCGCGTGCACGGCATCGAAGCGCAGGCCGTCGATGCGATAGTCGAGCAGCCACATCAGGGCGTTTTCATAGAAGAACTCGCGGACTTCGCCGCGACGGAAATCGATGGCCTGGCCCCAGGGCGTCTGCCGGTCGTCGCGAAAGAACGCGGCGGCGTACTGGGCGAGGTAGTTGCCGTCCGGGCCGAAGTGGTTGTAGATCACGTCGACGAAGACCATCAGGCCCATGCCGTGAGCGCTGTCGATCAGATGCTTGAGTTGCTCGGGCGTGCCGTAGGCCGACGCCGGGGCGAACGGCAGCACGCCGTCGTAGCCCCAGTTGCGGCGACCGGGAAACTCGCCCAGCGGCATCAGCTCCACGGCGGTCACGCCCAGTTCCACCAGGCGCGGAAGGAAGCGCTCGACCTCGGCGTAGGAGCCGAACAGGCCGACGTGCAGCTCGTAGATCACCGCTTCGTGCCAGGGCCGCCCGCGCCACTCGTCGACGCGCCAGGCGTAGGCGCCATGGTCCAGCACCTGGCTGTCGCCATGCACGCCGTCGGGCTGGAACTGCGAGGCCGGGTCCGGCACCCCGGGGCGGCCATCGATGCGGTAGCGGTAGCGGGTGCCGGGCGGACAGGGCAGGGTCGCCTCGAACCAGCCGCTGTCGCTGCCTTCCAGCGGCCAGTCGCGGCCGTCGGCGGTCTCGACCCGGACCTCGCGGGCGTCCGGAGCCCAGAGGCCGAAGCAGGTTCGGCCGTTGCCTTGGAACTGGGCGCCGAAGCGGCGCCGGATCGCCATCATTGGCGTACCCCGCGCAGGGCCGGAGCGGTATTCCTCAACAGGCGCCGGTACAGGCGGTTGTAAGGCTCCACCGAGTCGCTCCAGAACATCGGCGCGGCCATCGCCTTGCAGCGCATGGCGTTGAGCAGCGAGGGACAGTGGTAGACGTTGATCGCGCGCATCACCGCGTCGAGGTAGCTCTGCGCGGTTTCCTCACGGAACAGGAAGCCGGTGACCCCGTCGACGATGGTATCGGCGAGGCCGCCGGTGCAGCGCGCGATCGGCAGCGAGCCGAAACATTGCGCATAGAGCTGACTGAGCCCGCAGGGCTCGTAGCGCGAGGGCATGAGCAGGAAGTCGCTGCCGGCGTAGATACGGCGGGCCTCGGTCTCGTCGAAACCGATATGCACGCCGACCTGGCCGGGATGACGCCGGGCGAGCTCGAGCATGGCCTTCTCCAGGTTCGGCTCGCCACGGCCGATGCTGACCAGGCGGCCGCCGGCCTGGAGCAGGGCATCGCTGATCTCCAGGGTCAGGTCGATGCCTTTCTGCTGCACCAGGCGCGAGACCACCGCGAACAGCGGCCCCTTGCCCGGCTCCAGGCCGAAACGCTCCTCCACGTAGCGCGTGTTGGCGCGCTTGCCGGCCCATTGGCGGGCGCTGAAGCCGGCCACCAGGTGTGGATCGCAGTGCGGCTGCCAGCTATCGTCGATACCGTTGACGATGCCGCTGAGCTGACGCTTCTCGACCTTGCACTTGAGGATGCCGTGCAGGCCGCAGCCGTATTCAGGGGTAGTGATTTCCTGGGCGTAGGTCTCGCTCACCGTGGTGATGTGGTGGGCATGGGCGATGCCGGCCTTGAGGAACGACAGGCGCCCGTGGAATTCCATGCTTTCGTGGCTCAGCGCTTCGTCGGGAAGACCCAGCTCGGCGCTGCATTGCAGGTCGCAGAGGCCCTGGTAGGCGAGGTTGTGGATGGTGAACAGGCTCGGCGTGCGCACGCCGTTCCAGGCCATGTAGGCCGGGGTCAGCGCCGACGGCCAGTCATTGGCGTGCACCAGGCCCGGCTGCCAGCCCTGGGCGCCGCGGCCGCCGGCGATCTCGGCGGCGGCCAGGCACAGGCGGGCGAAGCGCAGGTGGTTGTCCGGCCAGTCATTGCCCTGGTCGTCCATGTATGGCGTGCCCTCGCGCTCGTAGAGCAGCGGGCAGAGCACCAGCATGACTTCCAGGCCGTCGTCGAGGGTCACCAGGCCGATCTCGCAGGGCGGGATCGCCGCCTGGCCGGGCAGGCTGCCGATGATCCGCAGGTCGCGGCAGCGCTCCAGCACCTGGCGGTAGCCGGGCAACAGGACCCGCACCGAATGCTCGCGCTTGAGCACCCGCGGCAGCGCGGCGGAAAAGTCGCCGAGTCCGCCGACCTTGACGAAGTCGCTTAGCTCGGCGGTGACGAAGAGTATCCGATCCCTCTGTTGCGGCGGGTCCTGCGGGTGCAGCAGCGACGGAAAAGCGGTCAGTACCGCGGGTTCTTCCAGGCAAGCGCCTGCAACAGAATGTCCCATGTCATCCTCCGGTCGTACGTTGTCCTTGGCGTTGGTCGGTCGGACTCCGTCGCGCCGTGGCATGGGCGAAGTCCTTGCTAGGGGTGACCGGAGGGGAGCGGCGGAAGTTTAGTTTTTTTTACCGGCGGCTCGGCTTGCGAGAGGCCTCGCCAGGGGGTTGCAGGCGAGACGACGGGCGCGGCGGGTTGCCGAATGCAAGGCTTGCCGGGGGCTTTCTTGCAAAATGCAAATATCAATTCGCCGGCTTGTTTTTCAACTTATTGATTTATAAGAATTTTATTTTCCAGAGAAATTGGTACGCCTTCTGCTCGGCAGAGATACGCCTGATTACCGGCGTCAAAGAATCTGATGAGACAGGAGGCCAGCAATGCTAGAGACCGATGAAAACCTGGTTGAGTACCTGGAAGAGCATTTCAAGGATGTGCGCGTCAGTTGCCAACCTCGGCCTGACGGCGCGTTGCTGGTGACCTTGCGTAACGACCAGGGCAAGCGCCTGGTGAGCCGGGCGATCTCCGACCAGGAGCAGAGCAACCCGCTGTTGCTGAACCAGGTGCTGGAGCGTATCCGCCGGGACCTGATCATCGACCAGGGGCCGCTGCAGATCCGCGACAGCGACTATTTCCGCAAGCGTATCGACCTGCTCACGTTCCGCGATAGCGACAACCAGCATCTCACCCACCGCAAGGTCCTGGTCGCCGGCGGCAAGCTGCGCACCATGAGCCTGGCTCGCTGAGCCGGCTGTTTCAGCGCCGGGGCGGCCAGGCGCCGACCCGGCCTTCCGACGCATGGTCCGAACCAAATCCGCTCTCGTACCCTCCATCTAGAACTCATACCAACGATGGAGGCGGACATGCGTTTTTCCATTTCTGCATCATCGGGTGCGCCAGCGACGAGTCCACGCAACCCATCCGGGGACCCGGACGAATACCCGGTTCCTGACCACGAAAGCCACGTCCCCCAGGAGTTCCCGGAAGAAGTTCCGATGGAACGGCCCGACGAAGAGTCCCTCTCGCCCATACCGGAGCCCTGAACGCCGGGTCTCCATCCAGGAGGAGCGGAACATGAGCGCAGACCCTCGGCAGAGACTGGTGGTGGCCCATAGCGTCGATCCCGCGGCCGCCGAACATGAAGTGCAGGGCAACCTGGCCCTGGCGCGCTGGCTGGCGGAAGTCCAGAAGCTGGAGTTCGGCGGCCGCTACGAACCCGAATTGCACCAGCGAGGCCCCCTCTACCTGGTCCCGACCCGCACCCTGGTCGGCAGGGAGACCGCCGTGCGCCTGGGCGTGAACAGTGACGAAGATCTGCTCGGCGGTTTCGTCGAGCACGCGTTCATCGCCGGCAAGGCCATCGTCCATCCGCTGCCGCGCGGCGGCGTGGCGCCGGAAGGCTGGAACCCGCTGTTCGCGGAGAAGGTCCGCGACGTCGTGCTCAACGGCGTCAGCGTCTTCAGCCTGGCCGACGCACACCGCGCCGGCGCTCGCATGCTCGCCGAAGGACCGGTGCGGGCCAAGCTGGCGGAGGCCTGTGGCGGCCTCGGCCAGTACGTGGCGCACGACCTCGACGAACTGGACGCTTGGCTCGGCGGGCTGGAGGAGCGTCAGTTGGCGCAGGGCCTGGTACTGGAAGCCAACCTGGAGAGCATCGTCACCCACAGCGTCGGCCAGCTCCGGGTCAACGGTTTCCTGCTGAGCTACCACGGTCACCAGCACCAGACCCGCAACGCGCGCGGCGAACTGGTCTATGCCGGCTCCGACCTGCTGGTGGCGCGCGGTGGCTACGCCGAGCTGCTGGCCCTGGACCTGGCCCGTGAGGTGCGCCAGGCCATCGAGTACGCGCGGATCTTCGACACCGCCGCGGCGATCTTCTTCCCCGGCTGCTTCGCCTCGCGGCGCAACTACGACATTGCCCAGGGCCGGGACGGCAACGGTCGGGAGCGCTTCGGCGTGCTCGAGCAGTCCTGGCGGGTCGGCGGCGCGAGCAGCGCCGAGATCGCCGCGCTGGAAGCCTTCCGCGCCGATCCGGGGCTGCCCGCGGTGCGCGCCGCGTCGTTCGAGATCCACGAAGACAAGCGCCTGCCGGACAACAGCCGGGTGATCTACCGCGGTCCCGACGAACACGGCGACTTCCTGCTCAAGTATGCGATGACGGGGGAGGCATGACGGCGAACAGCGAACGCATCCGCATCGGGGTCGGCAACGACCGGATCGAAGGCACCTTCCTCAGCCCCCGGGCGAAGGTTCCCGGCGTGCTCTTCGTGCACGGCTGGGGCGGCAGCCAGCAGCGCGACCTGAAGCGCGCCCAGGGCATCGCCGGGCTCGGCTGCGTGTGCCTGACCTTCGACCTGCGCGGCCACGGCGCGGAAAGCGGGCGCCAGGCGCTGGTGACGCGCGAGGACAACCTGCAGGACCTGCTCGCCGCCTACGACCGGCTGGTGGCCCACCCGGCCATCGACAGCCAGGCGATCGCGGTGGTCGGCACCAGCTATGGCGGCTACCTGGCGGCGATCCTCAGCCAGTTGCGCGCGGTGCGCTGGCTGGCCTTGCGGGTACCGGCGATCTACCGCGACGAGGACTGGCTGACGCCCAAGCTGCTGCTCGACCGCGAGGACCTCATCGAGTACCGCGGCAGCCTGATCCCGGCCGCCAGCAACCGAGCCCTGCAGGCCTGCGCGGGATTCCGCGGCGATGTGCTGCTGGTGGAGTCGGAGTTCGACAGCTATGTGCCGCACTCGACCATCATGAGTTTCCGCGCCGCCTTCCAGCAGACCCATTCGCTGACCCACCGGATCATCGACCACGCCGACCATGCGCTCAGCAGCGAGGCGGCGCAGGACGCCTATACCTCGATCCTGGTGGACTGGATCACCGAGATGGTGGTCGGCGAACGTCTCAGCATCACCCCGGCCTACGCCACCATCCATCCGGCTTTCTGAACGCTCCGCGACGGCGAGCCTCCCACCTTCCGTGGGCGCTGGTTGCTGCCCACGTTCCGTGCCGGCAGGCGCCGGCGCCGACAGACGCGAGAACTCCCGGACAGCTCCGGGCCAAGGAGAGCGAAATGAACCAGACCAACCTCGACGACACCCTCGACGTACTCAACGACCTGCTGCAAACCAGCAAGGATGGCGAGGCCGGCTTCCAGGCCTGCGCCGAAGACCTGCGCGATCCGCAGTTGAAGGCGGCGATGCTGGAGCAGAGCCGCGACTGCGCCGCGGCTGCCGACGAGCTGGAGCGGATCGTCCTGGAACTGGGTGGCAAACCCAAGGACAGCACCAGTTTCGCCGGTGACCTGCATCGGCGCTGGGTCGACCTGAAGTCACTGGTCACCGGCAAGGACGAAGAGGCGGTGCTCAACGAATGCGAGCGCGGCGAGGATGTCGCCAAGCAGCGTTACCAGGCGGCGCTGGAAAAACCGCTGCCGGCGGAGATCCACCAGGTGATCGAGCGCCAGTACCAGGGCGTGCTCCGTCACCACGACCGGGTCCGCGCCCTGCGCGACGCCCGCGCCTGAGGCCCGGTGCCGCGAGGGGAATGCCATGAGGCGGTCCCGGGCCTTGCTGCGCGACGGCCAGGAACCGCGCTCATTGCGGATCTCCGCGTTTCCGCTGATCGAGGCGACCGCCCGTCCTCGTGACTGAACTCGGCGGAGGAGCGCGCGCTCAGCCAGAGAGAGTGCCGGAGCACTCGGATAACAAACCGATGAGGAGCGACCATGAACGCCATCGAATTGCTGGTCCATGACCACGAGACCGTGAAGAAACTGCTCAACGAACTCAGCGAGACCACCGAACGGGCGCTGAAGAAGCGCAGCGAGCTGCTGGGCAGGCTGGAGCTGGAACTGGTGCTGCACACCGCCATCGAGGAAGACATCCTCTATCCGGCGATCAGGGACAGCGGCGGCAAGGAAGAGCTGAAGATGTACTACGAGGCCAAGGAGGAACACCGCACGGTGGACTCCCTGGTCCTTCCCGACCTCAAGCGCACCCGCCCGGACACCGTGCAGTTCGCCGGCCGGGTCAAGGTGCTCAAGGAACTCCTGGAGCACCACATCGAGGAGGAGGAGGGCGAGCTGTTCCCGCGCGCCCGGCAATTGCTCGACGCCGCCGCCCTCAAGCAACTCGGCCAGGCCATGCAGCAGCACAAGAAAGAGCTGAAGGCGCGCCTGGAAAAACGGGCGGCCTGAGGCATGCGCGAAGAAGACCGCGCCTTGCTCGAGGAACTCCTGCTGGCACGTGGCCCCGGTGGCCAGGAAGACGAGGTCAGGGCCATCTGCCAGCGGGAACTCGAGGGCTGTTGCGACGAGGTCGGCAGCGATGCCGCCGGCAACCTGGTCGCGCGCATCAGCCCGCCGCACCTGCCGCGCGAGCAGGCGCGGCGGGCCGCGGTGCGGCTGCTCGCGCACCTCGACGAGATCGCCATGATCGTCAAGCGCGTCGAGGCCGACGGTACCCTGCGCGTAGTGGCGCTCGGCGGCGCCCAGCCGGTGAGCTTCGGCGTCTGTCCGGTACAGATCCTGGCCGGCGAGGCGGTACTCGACGGCGTGCTGTCCTACGGCAGCATGCATGCTACCGGCGAGTCGCCGCAGGGCTCCGACGTGCTCTCGGGCGCGGTGCACTGGCGCGACGTACACGTGGTCACCCGGCGCAGCGCCGAGGAACTGGCGAACCTGGGCGTGCGACCGGGTACCCGCGTGGTGCTCAACCGTCTGTGGCGGCGCCCGTTGTACTTCCAGGATTGCGTCGCCGCGCACTTCCTCGACGACCGCGCACCGCTGCTCGCCGTGCTCGGCGTGGCTCGCGAGATCGCCCGGCGCCGCGACGAGTTGCACGGCGACCTCTACCTGGTGCTCACCACCATGGAGGAGGAGAGTAACGCCGGCGCGCTGTTCGCCGCGCGCCGACTGCCGGGCGACATCAGCATCGCGGTGGAAGTCGGCCCAACGGTAGCCGAATACGGCACCCGGCTGTGCCGCGACCCGATCGTCAACAGCGGCGACTCCAAGGGTTATTACAGCCGCCATGTCACCGACCGCCTGTTGCGGGCCGCCGAACGCTGCCAGTACCAGCCGCAGGCGGCGCTGCTGGTGGACTTCGCCTCGGACGCCAGCGCGCTGCTGAGCCACGGCGAGGCCGCGCAGGTCGGCTGCATCGGCATTCCGACCGAGAACACCCACGGTTTCGAGATCGTCCTGGAAGAGGGCATCGAGGCTTGCCGGCGGACGCTGGTCGAGTTCCTCGTGCAACCGCCGGACGACGAAGCCTGACCGATAACCGAAGCAAGGAGAATTCCATGAACGAATACCTGCCGACTTCGACGGCCAATGGCCTGCCGCACAACCTGCAGCGCGGCGAGCGACTCGCTTCCATCGGCGCCGGACTGGTCCTGGCCGGCTTCGGCCTGGCCCGCGGTGGCTTGCCCGGCGCCTGCAAGGCGGTCGCCGGCGGCCTGCTGGTCAGCCGCGGGTTGAGTGGGCATTGCCATGTCAAGGGCCTGCTCAATGAACCGCGGGAAGAGTTGCAGTTGCTGCGCGAAGAGGTGCAGCACCTGACCCGCCGCCTGCAGCGCCTGCAGGAGCGCCAGCGCGACGACTCGCGGCAGGACGCTGCGCTGGACGCCGAGCTGCCGCCGAACCTGCCGTGATAGCCATGGGCCCTGCGCCTGGCGCAGGGCCCATCGAAGAGAGGAGGGCGAGACGATGGCCAGCCAGCTGTTCCTGATCAGCTACATCCTCGACGACCAGCCGATGACCTGCGAATTGCACAGCGAGGCGGAAACCCTCAGCCGCGAGGAGGCCCGCCGCCACTTGGAGGCACTGCATCGACCGCACGACGCCGAGGCGATCAGCGATATCCAGGTCAGCAAGGTGGAACGTACCCATGAACCGGGCACCACGCCGGGACACTACCAGCAGCCCTGACGGCGGGAGGGGCTCAGCCGGTGCCGGTCTGGAGTTCCGCCTCGAACTCGCCGAAGCGCCTGATTTCCTCGCGCAGGTTGAGGATGAAGGCGCTGAGGTCGCTGAAGCTGCTGCTCTTCAGGAAGTCACTGTTGGGCACGATGTAGAGCGCGCCGTGGGGACCACCCACGCGGCAACTGATGGTCACCGTGAAGTCGGGGTTCAGTTGGCACTGGCAGTCGTGGTCGCGCAGTTCCTCCTCGAGGATCTTCTTCAGGTACAGGTAGGAAAGGTTCATCTGGCCAGCTCTCCCCGGTTTGCGCAACGCAAGAAAAAAATCCACTCCGTCCCTGGAGCGGGATTAGCCTGAATCAGAGAGAAACCGTCGATACGTACAACGGTAGGGATAACTATAGGCGCCGCGCCGATGAAATACCGGCCACATCCAGAATCTGCGGGATAAGCTGTATCCCGCATGAGGCGCGGGATGCAGAATGCAAGAAGTCGTGCAGAACGCTCATGTCGGAGTGCGATCATGACGGGCGAAAAGCCCGTTCGGCGCTCCTTATGGGCATTCGAAAGAGCTTTTCGCCCATATGGTTATATGGATTTTCTCGATATTTCCTCTAGGAACCTCGCCGGCTCGTTGGCGAAGAAGCCGATCTTTTTTGCCGGGTTTCCCGCATCGCCCGCCGCAATCCCCTTGCCACCCCGTAGCCAAGCAGGCAGCCGAGCAGGGTAGCGCCGACCTGCAAGACCAACCCCAGGGCATTGGCCAGGCTCGGCGAGCGTGCGAGTACGCCGGCTTCGGGCCAGAACGCCAGCCATACCGCGACGAAGGCGAGCACCAGGTCGTACCAGGCGCCGCTGACCCCGCCCGGGCGGTAGCCGCGAACGAAAACGATGAAGGCGCTGAAGGCCAGGGCCAGCAGCAGGGTGCCGAAGGCCTGGCTGAGGGTATCGGGTCCGGACATGGTGGGTACTCCTCAGGGCGCCAGGCGCAGGCACTGGCGCTTGTGCAGGCCGAGACGGACTTCGTCGAGCAGCGCTTCGGCGCAGGCGAACACCCTGGCGGCCTCCACTTCCGCGACGTCGCCGGCGCGGCTGAAATCGTCGATGCGCAGGCCGGCGGGAAGGCTCGGGACCTCCACCAGCGTCCAGTCCAGGCCGCTGACCGTGAGGCTGCGCTCGAGCCCGGCACCCAGTTGCTCCTCGCCGGCGTCGCGCGGCGCCACCAGCCATTGCCAATGGCCAAGCAGAAACAGGCGCGGTACCTCGGCGCGCAGGGCGCCATCGATCAGCGCGGCGCAGATCGGCGGCAAGGCTTCGGCGGCGTAGTCGGACAACGGCGCGAACAGCAGGTCGAGACCGGCCGCCGCCTGGCTGACCTCGATCGACGACGCCAGGCTGGCTGGCTTGCAGCGCAGCCCGGGGCGCGCCTGCAGGCTGTTGAGGTCGGCTTGCAAGGCGCTGACTTCGATCTGCCGCTGCAAGGCGGCGGCGATCAGCGCCTGGCTCAGGCTGTCGTGGGGATGGAATATCCCCAGCTTCAGGGTTGCGGTTTCCAGATTGCGCATGGGAACTCCGGGGTCGGTGCGGTGGAAAGGAGATGTCCCTACCTGCATATCGAAAGCCATACTCCGGACAAGGTTCCGGCGAATGGAATTCGCCGGCCGCGCCGGGGTCTTCCGAAAGGTCGGCCAAGTTCCTGGGGCGAGCCAGCGAGCGGCCGGAAGACGTTCTTCGTACTACCTTGCTGGGTGTGCCTTGCAGCCCGGGTCGAGCAGCCGACGAGTGAACACGTCCATGAAAACCACAAGAAAACCGAAAGTCCCCTTGAACCAGGCCACGCGCAACCGCCTGCTCGACGAAGCGGTCGACGACTACGCGATCCACACCCTGGACAGCGCTGGCCGTATCGCCAGCTGGAGCGCCGGCGCGGCGCGCCTGTTCGGCCACGACGCGAGCGAGATCCTCGGCCGCGACTACGCCTGCTTTCATACCCGCAAGGACCGCGACGCCGGCGTTCCGCAACAGGCGCTGCGCCAGGCGGATGCCGAGGGCCGCTTCGAGACCGAGGGCTGGCGGGTGCGCAGCAACGGCAAGCGCTTCTGGGCGCAGGTGGTGATCGACGCCATCCGCGACAGCCAGGGCCAGTTGCTCGGCTTCGCCCAGCTGATCCACGACCTCAGCGAAGGGCGCGCAGCCAAGGAGGCGCTGCGGCGCAGCCAGGAGCAGTTCCGCCTGCTGGTGCAGAGCGTTACCGACTACGCCATCTACATGCTCGACCACCGCGGGCGGATCACCAACTGGAACCTCGGCGCCCAGCGGATCAAGGGCTACCTGCCGGAAGAGGTGATCGGCCGGCACTTCTCCTGCTTCTACACCCCCGAAGACCGCGAGGCCGGCGAGCCGGCCCGCGGCCTGGCCGCCGCCGAACGCGAAGGGCGTTTCGAGAAGGAAGGCTGGCGGGTGCGCAAGGACGGCAGTCGCTTCTGGGCCAACGTGGTGATCGATCCGATCCGCGACAGCGATGGCCGGCTGATCGGCTTCGCCAAGGTAACCCGTGACATCACCCACCGGATCGAAGCCGAACGCGAACTGGAACGGGCCCGCCAGGAGCTGTTCCAGGCCCAGAAGATGGAGTCCCTGGGGCACCTCACCGGCGGCGTGGCCCACGACTTCAACAACCTGCTGACGGTAATCATCGGCAGCCTCGGGCTGCTGAAGAAACGCCTGCCCGGCGACCAGCGCACCGCCGACCTCTTGCAGAACGCCCTGGAGGCCGCCCAGCGCGGCGCCAACCTGACCCAGCGGATGCTTTCCTTCGCCCGCAAGCAACGTCTCGATCCGCAGCCCTGCGCGATCCCCGACCTGTTGCGCGGGATGACCGACCTGCTGATCCATTCCCTGGGACCGAGCGTATCGATCGAGACGCGCTTTCCCCTGGATCTCGACCTCGGCCTGACCGACGCCAACCAGCTCGAACTGTCCATCATCAACCTTGCCACCAACGCCCGCGACGCCATGCCCAACGGCGGGCGCATCGTCTTTTCCGCGAGCAACCAGCGGGTGCCGGCGGACAATCCCCATCGCCTCGCACCGGGCAACTATATCTGCCTGAGCATCAGCGACACCGGCAGCGGCATGGACGAGGAAACCCTGCGCCGTGCGGTGGAACCCTTCTACACCACCAAGGGAATTGGGCGTGGCACCGGGCTGGGCCTGTCGATCGTCGACGGCCTCGCCGAGCAGCTCGGCGGCCGGCTCACCCTGGAGAGCCAGCCGGGCGTCGGCACCACCGCGAACATCTGGATACCCGCCGTCCCGCGAACCCCGGAAAGCGCCCGTACGGGCAATGGCGCGACGCCGCAGCCGCCCAGCGAAAGCGAGCGGGTGCGCTTGTCCTGTCGAGTACTGGTGGTGGACGACGACCCGCTGGTGTTGAACAACACCGCGGCGATGCTGGAGGACCTCGGTTGCTCGGTACTCAAGGCCGACTCCGGCAGCCTGGCCCTGGAGATTCTCACGGCGACGCCGGAGCTGGACATCCTCCTGACCGACCAGGCGATGCCACGGATGAACGGCAGCCAGTTGGTGGAGCGGGTCATGGCCCAGGGCCGGCCGCTGAAGATGGCCCTGGCCACCGGCTTCGCGGAAAAGATCGAAGGCGCGGCGGCACAGTTGCCCAAGCTGGCCAAGCCGTTCGGCCAGGAAGAGTTGTACCTGTTCCTGACCGGCACGCTGAAGGCCGGCTGAGCCTCAGCGCAGGTACTCGCCGCTGCCGGCCAGGCTTTGCCCCCAGAACTCGATGAAGATGAAGGCGGTGGTCAGCAGGGTCAGGAAGCCGACGCCGAGGATGCAGAAGGCGTAGAACAATGTCTGCCGCTCCTGCATGCGCATGAACAGCGGCAGGCCGGTGAACAGCAGGCGTACCGAGTAGGCGCAGGCAGCCGCCGCGGCCAGCAGCAGGAGGATCCGCCAGGGCACCAGGGCGACGATCCCGGCGAGCATCAAGGGCACGGCGATCGCCGTGGTGAAGGTCAGGCTGCCCGGTACGCTGGGGCGCGACGGCGTGCGGAACAGCACCCAGCGTACGAATAAGCCCATGATCACCACGCCGGCGACGAAGCCCAGGTAACACATCGTCGCCAGCAGCAGTGCGCTGCCGCTGGAGAGGTGTTGCACGCTGTCGTTGCCCGGCAGCGACCAGCCGACCTGGGTAGTGCCGATGAACAGGCAGGCCGCCGGCAGCAGCGGCAATAGCAACAGCGGAACGAGGAAGGCGAAAGGGTGATGGTCGTAGTCCTGGCGCAGACGAGGCCAGGCATTGGAGGGACTGATCAGTAGCCGAGCCATTTCGCGGGTCATGACGGGCACCTCTTTTCTGTGGCGTTCAGGAGTCTGGACCGGCCCGGCGCGAGGGGGTTCAGGTGGCGTGCCGGGCGGTCCGCGACCGCCCATCCAGGGCCTTGAACCGGAAGACGCGGGGAGCGCCGAAAGACAAACGTCCCTGTCTTCCGGAGGAGCCATGACCACCTACGAAATCCAGCACATGCGCGGCTGGCGGCGTTTCGCCCGCACCGTGCGCGCCGCCAGCCGGGCCGAGGCGGAACGCCTGTGCCTGCCCTGGGAGTGGGTGGATGACGAGGTCCTCGCGGTGATTCCGGCCGAGGCCGAGGTGGCCGAGCGCTGGCAGCGCCTGAACGAGGATCTGGTGGGGAGCCTGGAAGGCCTGGAGCGCCTCAGGCGGGACGAGTGACCCGCAGGCCGACCACGGCGATCCGCTCGGCTTCGCGGTAGGCGGGGCTGTCCAACTCTTCGGCGAACACGTCCGGGTCCAGTTCCTGGTAGTCCCAGTTCCACTCCCGAGACGCCAGGCGTTCGCGGATGCGGGCGAGGAACGGATCGCCGCCTTCGACCATCGCCACGCCGGTATACAGCAGCAGGCTGCCGCCGGCTTCCAGGCGCTCGAGGGCGGCATCGACGATTGCCAGCGAGAGCCCGGCGCCGAGCATCCCGCCACCATGCCGGTAGGCGCGCTCCGAGGCATCCAGGAGATAGGGCGGGTTGGCCACGATCAGGTCGAAGCGACCGGGCGCCTGGCTCAGCAGGTCGCTACGCGCCAGGGTCAGGTTACCGACCCCCGCCAGCGCCGCGTTGACCCGCGCCAGGTCGAGCGCCGCCGGATTGATATCCAGCCCGTGTACTTCGGCGTCCGGGCAGGCCATGGCGATGCGGATCGCGCCGGGGCCGGCGCCGCAGCCGATATCCGCCGCACGGCGGATGCGTGCCGGATCGGACGATGCCAGGTGGCTGCGGATCAGCCGGTCGAAGCGGTAGGTGTCGGGGCCGAAGAACACCGCGTCGGCGGCCAGGGTAGGGAAGGCCGAATGGACGAACAGTTGCTCGCCGAGGCTGGAGACGCGCACCTGGCTGCGCCAGCCGTCCGCCTCGCGGCGGATCAGGTCGGCGCCGGCAAGAAGGGTCAGCCAGTCGGCCGGCAGGCTTTCCCCGGCGAATGCCCGGCTCCAGCCGAAGATGCCGGCCAGGTCCCGGGCCATGCGGTTTTCCGGGCGGGCGTTGACGCGCTCATGGGTAGCCGGGGTGACGGTGACGAAACGGTAGTCCTGGCCTCGCAACCAGTTGCCGAGGCTGACCAGGACGTCCAGGCGCGGATCATTCAGGCTGGGCATGGGCGGCCCTCCAGCGCTGGCTGAACATCCGCGTGGCAAGGAGACCGGCGGGTCCGTGGTGGCGGTGCGGGGCCATCAGTTCGAGAAGGCGTGCGACGCCCTGCTCGGGGGATAGCCGCAGCAGCTCGCGCCGCAGCGCGACCTGCTCGGCATCCACGTCTCCGCCCGCCGTCGCCGGCTCCGCCAGCGGCGCAAGCGGGTCCCTGTCCGCCGGAGCGGGGGCTTGCCAGTCGCCAGCGATCCAGTCGTACAGCAACTGCTGCTCGTAGGGAGTGAAGACTCCGAACATTGCCGCCCGGTCGCCCTCGATCAGGTTCCAGAAGCGGCTGCCGCGCGGATCGGCATGGCGCCGGATCCAGCCCTCTTCCTCCAGGCAGGCGAGAAACGCCGGGAACCGCCCGGGCACCGCCAGCCACTGGTTCACCGTGCGCCCGCCGATCCGGCAACGATCCGAATGCATACCGGCGGCGTAGGGGCGCTTGCGCTCGAACATGGCCAGCAATTCTTCCTCGAGATCGAAGCCGTCGATTACCTGCGTAGTGCTCAGGCCGACCTCGTTCAGGCGGTAGCCGTTCCTCACCCGTTCGAGGAAGGCCGCGCGCCCGCCAAGCTGCGGCAGGTTGTCGTAGAGCGCGCGCAGGGCCTTGCGCGCATGCCCGCTGGCGGCGTTGTCGATGGTCACGTGCAACTGGAAGTAGTAGGGGTCGAAGCCCAGCTCGCGCAGCTCCTGAGTGGTGATCAACAGGTGCAGCGGCGGTTGCTCGTAGCCGAGGTTGTAGCCGATCACTTCGGGCAGGTAGTCCGCGGCGAGGTGGCCGAGGGCGAGTTGCTGGGTGCCCTGCAGGTAGTGGAGATCGCTGAGGCCTTCGACTTCCTCGCTGCCGATGCTGGCCAGCAGGCGCCGGTAGAGCAGGACGTGGTTGCGTGCCGGGACGCCGTCGCCGAGTTCTTCGAGGAAGGTCTCCAGCAGCGGCCGCAGGCGTTCCTCGCCATGATGCGGCAACAGCCCATAGAGCCAGGCGCCGTCGACCAGCTTGGTCGGGGCCACGCTGCGAATGAAGTGCATCGCCTGGGAGGGAACCTGGAAGTAGCGTCGCCCTTCGCCGCGCCGCCGTGCCCGGAGGTATTCGGCATGCGCCTCGGCGGTGCGCCGGGCCCCGGCGTCGAGCCAGGCCGGCCAATCGGCGGGGTCCTCCGGCAGGTCGTCGTCATGGGTGGCGGCCAGGCTCAATTGCTGGTCGAGGAACTCGCCGGCGGCTTCGAGGTGCTCGCGGGGCTCGTCGAGCAGGGCGTGGTACAGGTCGCGGACCCTGGGCGAAGGGCTTGCACTGGAGGCAGGGAGGGGCGAAGACAGGCTCATGTCGCGTTCCTTGTCGTGGGTTTGCGGGGGCGGCCGGGGCGACCACACATATGGGTGCGAGTGACACCAGGGGAAAAAGGTTTCACTGGCAGGATCGGCGGCGCGCCGGGGAACCTCACGGCGGAAAAAACGAACCTCGACGGCACTCCGGCGTCTTCCCGAGACAATCCCCGGGAGCTGCGCCGATGACCCACGACCTGGCCGCCAGCGGCCTTCGCTTCGGCATCGAGGAAGAATTCTTCCTGCTCGATGCCTCCGACCTGGACATCGTCCGCTCCGCCCCCGCCGGATTCGTCGCGGCCTGCCGTGACACGCTCGGCGAGCATTTCGCCGAGGAGATGTTCGAATGCCAGGTCGAGGTGGCCAGCCCGGTGTTCTCCACCCTGGCCGAGGCCGCGCGCTTCCACGGTCAGGCCCGGCAACGCCTGGCGCATCTGGCCATGGACTTCGGCCTGCGCTCGCTCTGCGTCGGCACCCATCCCTTCGCCGACTGGCGGCGGGCGCGAAGCAACCCGGCGGCGCACTTCGCCCGCCTGTTCGAGGACCAGGGGCGGGTGGCCCGGCGCAGCCTGGTCTGCGGCCTGCACGTGCATGTGGAGATACCGCCGAGCCACGACCGCATGGCTGTGCTCCAGCGCGTGTTGCCGTGGCTGCCGCTGCTGCTGGCGTTGAGCGCATCCTCGCCGTTCCGCGGCGGCCGGCGCAGCGGCCTGGCGAGCTATCGACGGGCACTCTGCGGCGAGTGGCCGAGGATGAACATTCCTCCTGCCTTGCCCGACGAGGACGCCTATCGCCGCCACCTGGCGCTGCTGCGCGAGACCGGCTGCATCCGCGAGGATGGCCAGGTCTGGTGGATGATCCGGCCGTCATCCCATGTGCCGACCCTGGAGCTGCGTATCTGCGACGCCTGCCCGCGCCTGGCCGACGCGCTGAGCCTGGCCGGGCTGTTCAGGGCGCTGGTGGGCGAAGCGCTGGGCGCGGACCCGCGTGCGTTGCCGGTCGCGCGCGACGCCTGCCTGGAGGAAAACTACTGGCAGGCGCTGCGTTACGGTTGCGCCGGCCGCTATCTCGTCGAAGGCCGCTGCGTAGGTGCCGGGGACTGGCTGGAAATGGCCTGGCGACAGTGCCGGCCGCAGGCCCGCCAGGGCAACGAATGGGCCTACCAGCATGCCCGTGGATTGCTCGGAGAGACCTCCGCCAGTCGCCAGTTGCGGCGCTACCAGACATTGCGCGCAGCGGGCCAGGAACGGCACGTGGCGCTGCGCCGGCTGGTGGAAGAACTGCTGGAGGAGAATCTCCAGCCGGCCTTGGCCGGTCCGGCCGGCAAGCGCGCCCACGAAGGCGGCCGGTCATTCCGTCCGGCCGCTGGAGCGCCGATGTCAATCCGCGGTCAGGAGTAGGGAGAACGTCACAGGGGGTTCGCCACCATGAGCTTTTCCCGATTCGCCCAACGCCTGTCCAACTGGAGCGGCCGGCCGCCGACCTTCGTCATCGCCCTCGGATTGATCCTGGCATGGGCGATCAGCGGGCCGTTCTTCGACTTCAACGATACCTGGCAACTGGTGATCAATACCTCGACCACCATCGTTACCTTCCTCATGGTCTTCCTCATCCAGAACACCCAGAACCGCGATACCGATGCGCTGCACATCAAGATCGACGAACTGCTGCGCAGCACCCGGCGCGCCCACAACGCGTTGCTCGGACTCGACGACCTGGACGCCGACACCTTGCGCGAACTGCGTGAGCGCTACCAGCGGATGGGTGAGCGGGATGGAGATACGCCGCAGGGCGTAGCCAGCGAAGAAGCCCGCGAATGCGCCTGCGAGGAACGACAGCGCGACGCCTGAAGCCTCCCTGCGTAAGGCAGCCGCGTGCTCATCGTGCCTGGTTCCTGGCCGGCACTGCCATTCGTCGCGCCGATGGCTCGCGGCGCAGGCGCGACAATCCTCTGTAGGGAAACCCGTGCAGACCGTCGAGGAACCGATACGGAAAGAGAGGCGAGCATGTCCAAGCAGCACATCATCCATTTCACCGGGCCGATCAATTCGTCCACCTGCGGCAATCTGATCAACACTTGCGCCAAGGTCCTGCAACAGGAGGCCGAGGAGTTGCGGATCAACATCGCCACCATGGGCGGGGAATGCAGCTACGGCTTTACCCTGTACAACTTCCTGCGCGCGCTGCCGGTGCCGATACATACCCACAACCTGGGTACCGTCGAGTCGATGGGCAACATCCTGTTCCTCGCCGGCGAGCGACGCAGCGCCAGTGCCCACAGCAAGTTCCTGTTCCATCCTTTCCACTGGACCCTGCATGGCGCGGTGGACCATGCGCGGATGGCGGAATATGCGATGAGCCTCGACTACGACCTGGAGCTTTACGCCCGGATCGTCGCCGAGAACACCCGTGATGCGCCGGAACGCCTGGACATCCCGAGCTACCTGATGGCCTATCCGCGCATCCTCGGTCCGGAAGACGCCCTGGCTTGCGGACTGATCCATACGGTGGACGATTCGCCTATACCCGCTTCCGCCTGCCAGTGGAGTATCCATTCCTAGCTTCCCCGCGCCGCCCAGCATATTCCGGCAAGCGGAAGGCCTTGGACAGGCGGCAGGATGCCCATGCCGCCGGGGAAAGCGGGCTTTGCCAACGACCTTCGCGCATCAGACCTTACGTTGGAAAAAGTCGAGCGCCTCCTGGAAGCTGGGCCGCAGCGGCACGTTCCAGTCGGGATGGGCGGTGAAGTGATAGCCGTTGCCCTTGATGCACTCGACCAGCAAGGAAAAGCTCTTCCGATCCGCCACCACGCAGACCTCGTCGAAGCGAACGGACTCTTCTCCGAGCCGATGCTCCATGGCCCGGGGAAGGTAGAAGGTGGCCGGGAAGTTGTCACCCATATGGGAGCCTGGGTTGCCCGCATCGTCGCTGTGGTGAAACATCTCCCTGTGCTCCCCCCGGCCCAGGCAGTCATTGAGGGCGTCCACCAGCTGCCGCGTGCGCGGAGTGATGTTTCCCCTGGCCATATCCTCCCTGCCATAGAATCCGTCCTCGCTCAGGGGATCCTTTGCACCGAGGGGGTGTATCTGACCGCGGTATTCCTTCTTGCATCGAGACCACCACTGCCATGCGCCTCGATCGAGGGCGCTACCAGGAAGAGGTCATAATCGGCGGTCATCGCCAGCCCGCAAGCCGGGCTGGCCAGTACCTGCACCGCTTCCGACCGCCCCAGGCGGCTGATCCTGTAGAGACCGTCCGGCTCCTGGCGGGCCTCGAACTCATAGCGTTTGCCGCTGGGGCCCTGCGCGGTCAGGAGGCGAACCGGCCCGACACCGTCTGCCACCAGGCCGAAATTCCGCACCAGCTCCGCAAGGCGTTGCTGAGAGATCCGCAGGTCGGTCTGGGTATAGGCTCCGCCATCCATTCCCTTCGCCACAGCCAGGTTCAGTTTGCGTATTTCCGCCGTGTCGCGGTTTTCCCGCTTGCTGAGATGCTGGTCGACACAGATGAACCCCGCCTGCGGACCCCAGTTCGAGCTTTTCCCCTTCACCGAGAAGCCCTTGGTCGGGAAACCCTCTTCGATCAGCGTAGTGACGATTCTTTCAACCGGGCGAATGCCAAAGACGGTATTCGTCTGCCTGGCCACCGCCTGCATGCGCAAGGCATGTTCCACGGGAACCCCCACCCCCTGCGCATCGAACAGGTCCTGTAGAGCCCGTGCCTGCATATCCGCAGGGCGCTGTAGCGGTCCGGGCTGTGCCGTTGCGTTAGAAACCACCTGACGATGACCGTCGATACGCATGGTTCGTTTTCCCGCATATGCCAAAGAAGGAGTCGAGAATAAGAATCCGGGCAGCGGCGAGATATCAGAAAACGCGGACAAATTTTTTGTTTGCCGCACGCTGCCCGCGCGAGCGCTAGGTAGATGACTGCGACGCCGGGAAGAAACTTCGAACTCCCCACATGCGGGCGATTCACAAGCAGGGAGAGCCGCGCCGAAAACGGCGCGCCGGAAGAAGGAGACAGAACGATGAAAGTCCGTGAAATCATGAGTCGCGAAGTACGTACCGTCACCCCCCAGACCACCCTCGGCGAGGCGGCGCTGCTGATGCGCCAGGCCGATATCGGCGCCTTGCTGGTCAACGAGGGCGAGCGCCTGACCGGCGTGGTCACCGACCGCGACCTGGCGGTGCGCGGCCTCGCCGATGGACTCGGAGCCGACCGCCCGGTGCGCGAGGTGATGAGCGGGGAACTGCGCTACTGCTTCGAGGACGAGGAAGTGGACCATGTGGCGAAGAACATGGCGCAACTGGAGAAGCGCCGCTTGCCGGTAATGGATCGCAACAAGCGCCTGGTAGGCATCGTCTCGCTAGCCAACATCGCGACCTGCAACGCCGACAAGCTCAGCGCCAACCTCTTGCGCGGCGTGGCCCGCGCGCACTGAGTCGGACATGACGGAACGACGGGTGGTGGCGATCTGCGGCGGCAGCGCCGGGGTCGGGCGAGCGATACACCGGTGACGGCCAGAGGGCGTCGCCGCCAAGGCGGTGCAGGTGGTCCAGGCGCGCGACCAGGCCGGGCAGGTCGCCGTCGCTGTCGGTGAACGAACGCGGGTAGACCTGATAGATCACCGCGCGTTTCCACCAGGGCGGCTGGAAGGATTGCAGCATGGGGCCTCCACGGGTGAGCCGGCTTTGCTGCTTGGCACCCTGGGGTAGGCGCGGGTTCGACTTTTCCGCGCGAACACCTGCACCCCACCTACCAGAATTGGCAGGGGAAGATACCCACCTGTCATGGATCAATGTCCGCGCCCGGCCCGACTCCTAGTGTCGCCGGCTCCCGACTCTCTCTCACGGATGAAAGGGCAATGCACCTTCTTGAACGTCAACACGATATCCAGCCCCTCTCGCGGGCAGACATGACCATCCACCTCAATGGCCAGCCCGTCGCGGCGGCTGCCGGTGAGACCGTGCTCAACGTGCTCAATGCCGTGGGCCTGCGCCGGCTCGCGCGCAACGACCATGGCCAGGCCAGCGGCGCCTTCTGCGGCATGGGCGTATGCCACTGCTGCCTGGTCGCCATCGACGGCCGGCCCAAGCGCCGCGCCTGCCAGACCGTCGTCCGGCCGGGCATGCGGGTGGAAACCGAAAGCAACCGCTTCGACCGGGAGGAACGGCCATGAACCTGCGCCCGGTGATCGTCGGCGGCGGCTCGGCCGGCATGGCCGCAGCCATCGAGCTGGCCAGGCGCGGGGTCCCCTGCGTCCTCTTCGACGAGGCCTCGCGTCCCGGCGGGGTGGTCTATCGCGGCCCCTTGCGGGCCGGCGTCGATCCGGCCTACCTCGGCGCGCGCTACACCCGGATGCTGGAAAAACTGCGGCGCGATTTCTCCGCCTGCGCCGGGCACATCGACCTGCGCCTGAACAGCCGCGTGGTCGGCGGCGACGGCCAGCGCCTGATGGTCCTCGACGAGGCGGAACGGCTGCACGAGGTGGAGTATTCGCACCTGCTCCTGGCCACCGGCTGCCATGAGCGCAGCGTGCCGTTCCCCGGCTGGACCCTGCCCGGGGTGATGCTCCTCGGCGGCCTGCAATTGCAGATCAAGAGCGGCGTGGTGAAGCCCCTGGGCGATACCCTGATCGCCGGCAGCGGCCCGCTGCTGCCACTGGTGGCCTGCCAGCTGCATGCGGCCGGGGTACGTGTCGCCGGGGTCTACGAGGCCTGCGCGTTCGGCCGCATGGCCAGGGAAAGCCTGGCGCTGCTGAACAAGCCGCAACTGTTCCTCGACGGCCTGAGCATGCTCGGCTATCTCAAGCTCAACGGCATTCCGCTGCACTATGGCTGGGGCGTGGTGGAGGCCAGCGGCGAGGGAGAACTGACGGAAGTGACGGTAGCGCCCTACGACGAAGAGTGGCGGCCCGACCTGGAAAACGCGCGACCGGTGAAGGCCAGCACCCTGGCGGTCGGCTATGGCTTCATCCCGCGCACCCAGCTCAGCCAGCAGTTGGGCCTGGAGCACGGCTTCAGCGACGACGGATACCTGCGCGCGGAATGCAACGTCTGGCAGCAGAGCAGCCAACCGCACATCCACCTGGCCGGCGACATGGCGGGTATCCGCGGCGGCGAGGCGGCGATGATCGGCGGGCGCATCGCGGCCTTGTCGATCCTCCTGCAACGCGAGGCGATCGCGCCCGCCGAGGCCATCGAACGCCGAGAATCCCATCTCGCCCGCCTGGAGGCGATCAAGCGCTTCCGCGCCGGAGTCGAGCGCTACACCCAGCGCGGCGCCCGCCAGGTCGAACTGGCGCGGGCCGATACGGTGATCTGCCGCTGCGAACAGGTCACCCGTGGCGACATCGAGCGCGCGCTCGAACAGGGCGTGCAGGACATCGCCGGGCTGAAGATGCGCACCCGCGCCGGCATGGGCGACTGCCAGGGGCGGATGTGCATCGGCTACTGCAGCGATCGCCTGCGCCGCGCCACCGGACGCCACGACGTCGGCTGGCTGCGGCCGCGTTTCCCGATCGATCCGATCCCGTTTTCCGCATTCCAGAACCTCGGTACGGAAGCCTGAACATGAACAGAACCTATGACATCGTGATTGCCGGCGGCGGCGTGATCGGCGCGTCCTGCGCCTACCAACTGTCCAGGCGCGGCAACCTGCGCATCGCCGTGGTCGACGACAAGCGACCGGGCAACGCCACCCGCGCCTCGGCCGGCGGCCTCTGGGCCATCGGCGAATCGGTGGGGCTGGGCTGCGGGGTGATCTTCTTCCGCATGATGTCCTCCCGCAACCGGCGCGAGGCCCAGGGCGCGGCGGTGGCGGTGGACGCGAGCACGCCGCACATCCTGCCGCCGGCGTTCTTCGACCTCGCCCTGCAATCCAACGCGCTGTACCCGGAACTGCACCGAGAACTGATCGAACGCCACGGGATGGACTTCAAGTTCGAGCGCACCGGCCTGAAATACGTGATCCAGGACGACGAGGATCGCCAGTACGCCGAGCACATCGTGGCGCAGATCCCGCATCTGGCCGAGCAGGTACGCTGGCTGGACCGCGAGGAACTGCGTCGTGCCGAGCCGGCGGTCAGCCACGCGGCCCACGGCGCGCTGGAATTCCTCTGCGACCACCAGGTCAGCCCGTTCCGCCTGGCCGACGCCTACCTGGAGGCGGCGCGCCAGAACGGCGTCGAGCTGTTGCTGGGAACCAACGTCATCGGCGTGCTGCGCCAGGGCCGGCGGATCAGCGGGGTGCGCACGGACAATGCCGGGGTGCTGCATTGCCGGACCCTGATCAACGCCGCCGGCGCCTGGGCCGCCGAACTCAGCGAGCTGGCCACCGGCCGGCGCATCCCGGTGAAGCCGGTGAAGGGCCAGATCGTCCTCACCGAGCGCATGCCGCGACTGCTGAACGGTTGCCTGACCACCAGCGACTGCTACATGGCGCAGAAGGACAACGGCGAGATACTGATCGGCAGCACCACCGAGGACAAGGGCTTCGACGTCAGCAACACCTTCCCGGAAATCGCCGGCCTGGTGCAGGGCGCGGTGCGTTGCGTGCCGGAGCTGCAACAGGTCAACCTCAAGCGCACCTGGGCCGGCCTGCGCCCGGGCTCGCCGGACGAACTGCCGATTCTCGGTCCGGTGGCGGAGGTGGAGGGTTACCTGAACGCCTGCGGGCATTTCCGCACCGGCATCCTCACCTCGGCGATCACCGGGGTGCTGCTCGACCGGCTGGTCCACGAAGAGACGCTGCCGCTGGACATCGCGCCGTTCCTCGCCGCGCGCTTCCAGCCGGAGCCTGCCGCCGTGGCGGTCGCGGCCTGCTAGGTCCGCGAGGGGTAAATCCGCGGAGCGGGGCGGGCGCCGGTCCGGCGTCCGTTCCGCACGGTTCCCGACAGCGGCGCAGTTGCCGTCGGCGCTATACTCATGGCTTCGAATTATTTCTAGACGACTGGTCTAATTCAAGCTACCGTGCGTCCATGAAACCCAGCTACGACGACACCCGCCAGCATCTGCTCGATACCGGATACCGGATCATGGCGGTCAAAGGCTTCTCCGGCGTCGGCCTCAACGAAATCCTGCAGACCGCGGGCGTTCCCAAGGGCTCGTTCTATCATTACTTCAAATCCAAGGAACAGTTCGGCCAGGCCCTGCTGGAGGACTACTTCCGCGTCTACCTGGCGGACATGGACCAGCGCTTCGCCGCGCCAGGGCTGAATGCCCGCGAACGGCTGATGAGCTACTGGCAGAAGTGGCTGGACAACGCCTGCCCGCCCTGCGACGAGCAGCGCTGCCTGGTGGTCAAGCTCAGCGCCGAGGTCGCGGACCTTTCGGAAAGCATGCGCATCACCCTGCGCGACGGCTCCGACGGGATCATCGAACGCCTGGTCGGCTGCCTCGGGCAGGGCCGCGACGACGGCTCCTTCGCGCCCTGCGATGCCCGGCACATGGCCAGCGCGCTGTACCAGTTGTGGCTCGGCGCGAGCCTGCTGAGCAAGCTGCACCGCAGCCCGGGACCGCTGGAAACAGCCATGCAGACCACCCGCAGCCTGCTGGAAATCTGAGGTTCCGCCAGGAAATACCCGCCCCGCAAGAGGCGGGTATTTTTTCGGCCTGTTAGTAGTCGACTGGTCTAATTTATACCGCGCACGGTATGAACCGTTCGCCACATGCGTCAGACAGAGGAGTCTGGATATGTCCCAATCCACGCAGGTCAACCGCCGCATCGTCCTCGCCTCGCGCCCCCACGGCGCCCCGACCCGGGATAACTTCCGCATCGAGCAGGTTCCGCTTCCTGAGCCCGGCGCGGGCCAGGTGCTGCTGCGCACCGTCTACCTGTCGCTCGATCCCTACATGCGCGGACGGATGAGCGACGCGCCGTCCTACGCGCCGCCGGTGGAACTCGGCGCGGTCATGGTCGGCGGCACGGTCAGCCGGGTGGAAGCCTCGAACCATCCCGGGTTCAAGGTCGGCGACTGGGTACTCTCGGCCAACGGCTGGCAGGACTACGCGCTTTCCGACGGCAGCGGCCTGGCGCGCCTGGGCGAGTCGCCGGAGCATCCGTCCTACGCCCTGGGCCTGCTCGGCATGCCCGGCTTCACCGCCTACATGGGCCTGCTCGACATCGGCAAGCCCCAGGCCGGCGAGACCCTGGTGGTGGGCGCCGCCACCGGGCCGGTCGGCGCCACCGTCGGACAGATCGGCAAGCTCAAGGGCTGCCGGGTGGTCGGCGTCGCCGGCGGTGCGGAAAAATGCCGCCACGCCGTGCAGGTGCTCGGCTTCGATGCCTGCCTCGACCACCATGCCGCGGACTTCGCCGAACGACTGGCCGAGGCCTGCCCGGACGGCATCGACATCTATTACGAGAACGTCGGCGGCAAGGTCTTCGACGCCGTCTTTCCGCTGCTCAACGCCAAGGCCCGGATCCCGGTCTGCGGTATCGTCGCCCACTACAACGACACCGACCTGCCGCCCGGGCCGGACCGCTTGCCGGCGCTGATGGGCACGATCCTGCGCAAGCGCATCAAGGTGCAGGGCTTCATCATCTTCGACGACTACGGCCATCGCTACGATGAATTCCAGCGCGACATGTCGAAGTGGTTCGCCGACGGCCTCATCCACTACCGCGAAGAGCGGGTCGACGGCCTGGAGAATGCCCCCGAGGCCTTCTTCGGCCTGCTCCAGGGACGCAATTTCGGCAAGCTGGTGGTGCGCGTCGGAGCCGACGCATGAACCAGGCGATCCGCGTGGTAGCGCTGTTGCAGGCGCGCGAGGGCAGGGCGGCGGAGGTCGAGCGGCTGCTGCTGGCCTGCGTGCAGCCGTCGCGGGCCGAGGACGGCTGTCTGTCCTACGTCCTGCACCGGAGCCTCGACGAGGCCGGGCGCTTCGTCTTCGTCGAACGCTGGGCCGACCGCGACGCCATCGAGCGGCACCGACGGATGCCGCACTACAGGGCGATGGCCGATGCCGTCGCCGATCTCCTGGCGGACCGCCAGGTGTTCCTTCTCGAGGAACTGCCAGCGGCCAGCCTGTCTCCGGTAGATCCGGAACCTACAAGACCCCACGAGGAGTGAAACGGATGAAAGTCGGATTTCTGGGCCTGGGCGGCATGGGCGCCGCCATGGCCACCCGCTTGGTGCAGGCGGGGCTCGAAGTGACGCTGTGGAACCGTTCCGCGGCGGCCTGCGAGCCGCTGGTGGCGCTGGGCGCGACCAGGGCGGAGGAGGTCGGCGAGCTGTTCGGCCTCGACGTGGTCATCAGCATGCTGGCGGACGACCAGGCGATTCGCGCCGTGCTGCTCGACAGCGGTGCGCTCGAACGGGCGAGGCCGGGTCTCATCCACCTGAGCATGTCGACCCTGTCGCTCGATTGCGTCGAGGCGCTCGACCAGGCACACCAGCGCCAGGGCATCGCGTTCGTCGCCGCGCCGGTGTTCGGCCGCACCGACGTGGCCGAGGCCGGCAAGCTGAACATCGTCGTCGGCGGTCCGGAGGAAGCCATCGAGCAAGTCAAGGCACTGCTGGAAATTATGGGACAGAAGACATGGTTTTTCGGAAAAGACCCGCGCAGCGCAATGGCGGTGAAGATCTCTGGTAACTTCATGATCGCCAGCGCCATCGAAAGCATGGGCGAAAGTGTCGCCCTGGTGAAGCGCCTGGGCGTCGAGCCCGGCCGGTTCATGGAACTCATGTCCTCGACGCTTTTCGATGCGCCTGTCTATCGCAACTACGGCCCGCAGATCGTCGAGCAGCGTTTCACCCCGGCCAGGTTCCGCCTGGTCCTCGGGTTGAAGGACGTCGACCTGGCGCTGTCCGCCGGCAAGCGCCACAACGTGCCGCTGCCGCTGGCCAGCCTGTTGCACGACGTGTTGCTCGAAGCCATCGCCCATGGCGACGGGGAATCGGACTGGACGGCGCTGGCGAAGGTAGCGTTGTCACGATCGGGACAAATCTGAAAAGGTTCTGCGCACGGCCCGACAGGGCCCGTGAAGCTGTTCGGCAATCTGGCGTGCTTTCCATGAACTCTTTTGACGGGAAGAAGGTATGTCCGAGCGTGAAACGGCTGCCGCGGGCCGGATCAACTGGCGGCGGATCCTGCCGATACTGCTCACCACGTCGTTGGTGGGCGGTGTCTGCGGGATCTTCGTGATCAACGAACTGGATCGCCAGCACGACGGGGCGCACCTGGCGTCCTACACCGAAATGGCCCTGGAGCGGGCGCTGGAGATTTCCTCCGCGGCCGAGCAGATGCTCCACGAGATGAACGCCGGCGGCCCCGCGGCCTGCAGCGACCAGGACCTGGAGGCGCTGCGCTCCATCGTGCTCGAATCGCGCTTCATGAGCGACGTCGGCCGGGTCAGCGGCAATCGCATCGTCTGTACCGGCGTCCGCGGCCGGCTACGATCGCCGTGGGGGCTGGCTGCGCCCGACCGGATCGACGCCAGAGGCACCCGCTTCTGGTCGGAGGGCATGCCCTTGCCCCTGCAGATGCTGCCTTCCGGCCTGGTCGGGCGCGGCAACGCCATCCTCTTCATCGCCCCGCATGCCTACTTCGATGTCGACCACCCGGACCCGGGCATCTCGGCGGCGGCCGTCAGCCGCGGCGGCGACTACATCTACCACCGTTTCGCCTGGGACGACGACCAGCCCCTCGAGGCGCTCGGCCGGCCCGGCTGGCCGCGCTTCATCGGCGCCCGGCAGATAAGCCTGTGCGACCCGACGCAGGACATCTGCGTGGTCTCCCTTCTCCGTGAACGCGGCCTGCTTGGCACCGAGCCCGGACGCGCGGCCATGGCCGCGGCGATCGGCGGCGGGCTGTTGTTCGGCGTCATGCTGCTGCTCAGCTACCTGTTCGGCTTCCTCAACGACGAAAAACTGCCGGCCAGGCTGCTGCGCGCGTTGAAGCGCGAGGCCCTGGAGGTGCACTACCAGCCCATCGTGCGCCTGGCCAGCGGCCGCTGCGCCGGGGTCGAGGCCCTGGCGCGCTGGACCGATAGCAGCCTGGGGCGGGTTTCCCCGGATGTCTTCATCGGCGCCCTGGAGGAGAGCGGCGACATCGAACTGCTGACCCGTTTCGTCTTCCGCCGCGCCCTGAAGCAGCTCGGGCCGTTGCTGAGGGAGCAGCGGAGCTTCTACGTCAGTGTCAACGTCACCGGCAAGGACATCGCCGACCCCGGTTTCATCGATTTCGCCATGCGCCAGATGGCCAGGGAAAGCGTGCGCCCGGAACAGGTCGCGCTGGAACTGACCGAGCGCACCACCGAGGCCCAGGGCTGCCTGCTGGCCGGGATGAACCGCCTGCGCGAACTCGGCCTGAAGATCTACGTGGACGATTTCGGCACCGGCCATTCGAACCTGGTCTACCTGGCCAACCTGCCGGTCGACGCGATCAAGATCGACAAGGTCTTCACCCAGTCCATCGGCGACAGCAGCGCCGTCGAACTGATCTTCGACAAGCTCTGCTCGATGGCCGAGCACCTGGAGATCGGCGTGGTCGTCGAAGGGATCGAGACACAGGCCCAGGCCGACCACGTGCTGCGCCGCTCGCCCGAGGCCCTCGGCCAGGGCTGGCATTTCGGCAAGGCACTGCCGCTGGAGGCCTTCCTCGGCTACTACCGGAACCAGCCGACGGGCCGCTAGGGCGGGCCTTTCGCAGGGACGTCGCGCTGCGCTAGCATCGGCCGTCCATACCGGACGCGGCCTGGACGGCCGCACTCCGGATCGCACGGATCGGCCGGAAACGGCCGCGATCACCACAGGCCGCCATGCACGCATTCCCCTTCACCCTGGACAACCGACTCGCCGACGCCCTGCCGCTATGGCGCAACCTGGCCCGCACCGACCGGGCGCCGCGAAGGAACATCGACCTCGCCGACTGGAAAGCCGACTGGCGCGAACTGATCGCCGCGCTCGACAGGTTTTCCCGGAGCCACGGCTATCGCCAGCCATTCGCCGCGCAAGGGCACGCAGCCCTGGAAAACGCCTGGGCCTGGGGCCAGGCCGCGGAAAACGCCAGCACGCTGCTGCTCAAGGCCATCGACCGGGGCCTGGCCGGCGCCGAACTGCGTTCCATCTACCTGGAGACCGCCGCGCTGTGGCTGGACTACAGCCGGCTGCTCGGCGCCGCCCGCGACAGCCTGCGCGAGCAGGGCGAGGTCGACTTCGAGACGGCGCCGGCCCTGGCGCCGCGCACCGGCCAGTACCCGTTCGCGCTGCAACTGCTCGCCATGGGCGTGCTGCTCGACGCCCAGGAGCTCATCCCGGCGCTGGTCGAGGAGGTCCTGCAGTTCGATACCGACCGCCTGCTCGACTATCTCGGCGCGGCCGCCCTCGGCCTGACTTCCGCCAGCGAGGAAACCTTCCATCCACGGCCGTTCGGGCAGTTGCGGGCGTTCTTCGAAGAGGCGGACGGCAGCGACGCCCAGGCGCTGGCGCCTTACCTGCAAAGCCAGTACCGGGAGTTCTTCCAGCTTTCCCCCAAGGCACAGAAGAAGACCCGCCGCCTGACCGGCCCCTACGCCTGGGGCTGGTGGGCCATGGAGGTGTCGGCGCTGGGCGTGCTCTACGGCTGGGACGATGGCGTCCTGCGCGCCTCGCCGCATTACCTCGGCGACCTGGTCGACTACGCGCGGGCGCGCGGCGACGCCTGAGCCACCGGCCGCCGCTCAGGCCCGCCGGCGGCGGGCGAGGAACGCGGCGGCCAGGTCGAGGCTGGTGCAGAGCAGGAAGTAGAGCAGGGCGACGAACAGGAAGATCTCCGTCGGGTGGACCATCACCCGGTTGCTCACCTGGGTGGCGACGAAGGACAGTTCGCCGACGCCGATCACGTAGGCCAGGGAAGTGTCCTTGATCAGCGACACCCACTGGTTGAGGAAGGATGGCAGCATCACCGGCAGCGCCTGCGGCAGGATCACCAGGCGCAATACCTGCCACGGCCGCAGTCCGAGCGCGCGGGCGGCCGCCCACTGCCCGGCGGGGAGGCTGTGGATGCCGGCGTACACCGAGTGGGCGAGGTAGGCGCCGCCGATCAGCGACAGCGCGCAGACCACGGTGGCCAGCGCCGGTACGTCGACGTGGAAGACGATCGGCAGCAGGAAGTAGGTCCAGAAGATCAGCATCAGCACCGGGATCGCGCGGAAGAAGCCGAGCAACGTCACCAGCAGCAGGCGCGGCTTGCCGGGCAGCACCGCGAGGGCCACGCCGAGGACCAGGCCGAGCACCGCCGAAGCCAGCCCGGAGAGCGACGCCAGCAGCAGGGTCAGCGCCGCTCCGCCGAGCGGGCCGTCCGGGTAGGCGCCGAGCAGCAGGTAGGACAGGTTGTCCGAGATGACCGAGAAATCCATCTCAGGCACCTCCCTGGCGGTAGCGGCGGGTCTGCTGCAACGCCTGGCCGAAGGCTTCGATCAGGGCGATGGCGCCGATGTAGAGAAGGGTGGCGATGCCGAAGGCCTGGAAGGTCTTGAAGGTCTCGGTTTCCACCTGGCGCGAAGCGTAGGACAGCTCGGCCAGGCCGATGGCCATCGCCAGCGAGGAGTTCTTCAGCGCATTCATGTACTGCCCGAGCAGCGGCGGCAGAGCCGTGCGCAGGGCCTGCGGCAGCACCACCACGCGCCATACCTGGCGCTGGGTCAGCCCCAGGGCGAGGCCGGCGGCGCGCTGCTCGGGGCGTACCGAGGCGATGCCGGCGCGGAACTCCTCGGCGACGAAAGCCGAGGTATAGAGGGTCAGCCCCCAGGCACCGGCGAGGAACTCGAAGGACGGCCAGTCGAGCAAGGGCGTCTCGTGCGGCGTGTTCAGCCAGCTCACCAGCGCCTCCGGCAGCAGCGCGGGAACGCCGAAGTACCAGAAGAACAGCTGCACCAGCAGCGGGGTATTGCGGAACAGCGCCAGGTAGGCGCGCGCCGGCCAGGACAGCAGGCGCCGGCGCGACAGCCGGGCGATGGCCAGGGGGGCGCCGATCAGGGTGGCGAGCAGGCAACTGAGCAGGGCAAGACCGAGGGTCAGCAGGAAGCCGTCGAGCAACCAGCGCAGGTACTGCGGGGCGAGAAGTTCGCCGAACATGTGCGGGATTCCGTCGGGTAGAACGAAAAACGCGCCTCAGCGAAGTGAGGCGCGCGGGTCGTGCGGGCGAAGCGGGCCGCTCAGCTCTTGTCGCCGATCTTGTACAGGCGCGCCAGCGGGGTCTTGGTCTGCGGACCGAACCAGGTGTCGTAGATCTTCTGCGCCTGGCCGTCCTGCTCCAGCTCGCGCAGGCTCTTGTCGACGAACTCGGTCAGGGCCTTCTCGCCCTTGGGAATACCGACGCCGATCAGGTCGTTGGAAATGGTGAAGGGCGGCACTTCGTACTTGTCGCGGTCGGGCACGTTGGCCAGCAGGCCGATCAGCTTCGGACCGTCCTGGGTGATGGCCTGGACCTGGCCGTTGCGCAGGGCGGTGAAAGCGAAGGGCGTGTCGTCGTAGGCGATGACCTTGGCGCCGGGGAACTTCTCGCGCAGCACGCCTTCGTTGACCGTGCCCTTGTCCACGCCGACCCGCCACTTGTTGAGGACTTCCGGCGAGGTCAGGGTGCCTTTCTTGACGATGAACTGCTGGCCGGAGGAGAAGTAGGGGATGCTGAAGTCCACCTGCTGCGCACGCTCCGGGGTGATGGTGAAGTTGGCCAGGACCAGGTCGACCTTGTTCGCCGTCAGCAGCGGGATGCGGTTGGCCGGGTTGGTCGGCAGCACTTGCAGCCGGACGCCCAGCTTGTCGGCCAGGGCCTTGGCATAGTCGACGTCGAGGCCTTCGATCTGCTTGCTCTTGGCGTCGACGAAGCCGAACGGCGGGTTGCTGTCGAAGGACGCGACGCGCAATACGCCGGCCTTGCGGATGTCCTCCAGGCGGTCGGCCTGGGCCAGGCCGGAGATCAGGGCGAGGGCGAGGGCGGTGATGGCGGGGAGTTTCTTCATGAAAGTTCCAGCTCCTTGTCGGCCGCGATCGACGATCAGGGCCTTGCAATGTGGGGCGGACATTCCGGATGGGAATGCCGCCATGTCGGCGCGGGGGTATCCCGTGGCGAAGGGAGTTTGGCAGGGGCCAAGGGTCGGGAGAAAAGAATGAATCGATCTATCTTATTTCCAGACGAAATAAGAGGTATGAAAACAAGGATTCAAGGAAATAAAAAACGATAGCGTAACGCCATGATCCGCAGGGCTTCCGCGTTGGGGGTTCGTCGTCGAGAAGGAAGGCCGGGGCCCGGCGGCCCCGTCAGCGGCTGTCCCGGCAGTCGATCACGCTGGCGTTGGTGATGATGTCCCGGCTGTCGGTGTACAGGGTGATGCTGCAGAAATAGTCGAGGATGGTCTCGTTCTCGTAGTAGCCGGTCTTGCGATAGACCGCCTCGCTACTCACCGGCGCCATGCCGGCGACCCCCTGGCCACCGACGCCGACCCAGGTCTCGCGCTGGCCGACGTACTCGGTGCCGGTCTGTATGAAGACCTTGTCCGGCCCCATGTGGGTCCGCACGCGGTTCCAGGCGTAGAAGCCGCCGCTACCGTAGGACGAAGGGCCGAGGCCCTGGTCGGGCTTGCCGAACAGTTCGAAGGCCTTGCCGGCGGGCTGGCCGATGAGCTTCTGCGCGGCGACCTTGACCTCGTTGTCGCGATTCCCCGACTGACCGAGGGAGGCGCAGGCGCTGAGACCGAGGACGAGCAGGGCGAGACCGAAGGGCTTGATCGAGGGCATGGCATTCACTCCGTTGAAATGCCGCAGGATGTTAGAGGTCCAGCCGGCTCGCGGCTATTAGCTCATTTGTGCTAGTGCCGCTCACTTCGCCAGGTGCCGCGCCTGTTCGGCATGTACGCTGGCCATGAAGGTCTGCATGGCCGAGGAGTGGACCCGGTTGCGTCGGGTGATCAGGCCGTAGGGCGGCAGGCGCGGCTCCAGCTGGATCGGCAGGATCGCCAGCAGGTGCTTGCCCGGGTAGTCCTCGATCACCGAGCGTGGAGTGATGCCGATCATGTCGGTCTGTTGCAGCAGGGAGAGCAGGGTCATGATCGAGGTGGTCTCGACGATACTGCTCGGCAGGTCGATGCGCGCATTGTGGAAGGCCTGGTTGACGATCCCGCGCATCGGGCTGGGGTGCTGCTGCAACACCCAGGTCAGCTCCTGCAACTCGCCCCAGTCCAGCTTGCGTGCCTGCGACAACGGGTTCTGCGCGCCGACCACCACGCAGAGTTCTTCCTCGCCGAGGCTGTCGAACACCAGGTCGTCGGTGCGCGCGCCGCTGGGGATGCGTCCGAGCACCACGTCCAGCTGGTCCTGTTGCAGGGCCTGGACCAGCACGTCGCTGGTGTCCACCTGGATGCTCATCGACAGCCGTGGATGACTCTGCTTCAGGGTGGCGATGGTGCGCGTCAGCAGGCTCGAGGCCAGCGCCGGGATCGCTCCGACGGTGACCCGGCCGAGGTTGCCGGACTCCAGCGCGACCAGTTCCTCGCGCATCCCGGACAGCTCGGCGAAGATCATCCGCGAGTAATAGATCAGCGTCTCGCCGAAAGGCGTCGCGCGCATGCCGCGCGGCAAACGCTCGAACAACTCGACGCCGAGCAGGTCTTCGGCCTCGTGGAGCATCTTGGTCGCCGCCGGCTGGGTCATGCCAATCTCGTCGGCGGCGCGGCGCAGCGAGCCGAGTTCCTCCAGGGCCAGCATCAGGCGCAACTGGCGCAGGCGCAGGCGGCTGTGGATGATGCTGGCGTCGGGAATCCGGGACATGGCGTATCTCGCTGGCGGCGGGGAGACCCAGGGTGACAAGAAATCCACCCCGCCGCCAGACGCAGGCTCAGGCGGCATGCCGGAGACTCCGCCGGCCACGCCGGAACAGCGCCCCGGCGCACCGCGCCAGCAACGGCCAGAGCAGCATCGCCAGCGCCGCGCCGGTCAGGCTGGCCACCAGCGGGTTGGACCAGAACACCGAGAGTTGCCCGTCGGAGAACAGCATCGACTGGCGGAACGCGTCCTCGGCCTTGTCGCCGAGCACCGCGGCGAGCACCAGCGGGGCGATGGGGTAGCCGAGTTTCTTGAACAGGTAGCCGAGCGCGCCGAACAGCAGCATCAGGACCACGTCGAGCATGGCGTTGTGCACCGAGTAGGCGCCGATGGCGCAGACCATGACGATGATCGGTGCGACGATGGCGAACGGAATCCGCAGGATCGAGGCGAACAGCGGCACGGTCGCCAGTACCACGATCAGGCTGACCACGTTGCCCAGGTACATGCTGGCGATCAGGCCCCAGACGAAGTCGTGCTGTTCGACGAACAGCGTCGGCCCGGGATGCAGCCCCCAGATCATCAGGCCACCGAGCATCACCGCGGCGGTCGCCGAGCCGGGGATGCCGAGCGTCAGCATCGGCAGCAGGGCGCTGGTGCCGGCGCTATGGTCGGCTGTCTCCGGAGCGATCACGCCTTCCACCTCGCCCTTGCCGAAGTTCTCGCGGTTCTTCGAGAAGCGCCGCGCCAGGCTGTAGCTCATGAACGAGGCGGCGGTGGGGCCGCCCGGAGTGACGCCCATCCAGCAGCCGACCAGCGCGCTGCGCAGCCAGGTCAGCCAATAGCGCGGCAGCCTGGCCCAGGTACGCAGGATCACCATCGGCGTGATGCGTGCGCGCTCGCCGCGAAACACCAGTCCTTCCTCCACCGTGCAGAGGATCTCGCCGATGCCGAACAGGCCGATCACCGCCACCTCGAAACTCAGCCCGGAAAGCAGCCAGGGCTGGTCGAAGGTCAGGCGCAGGTCGCCGGACACGGTATCCATGCCCACGGCGGCCATGGCGAAACCGATGGTCATCGCCACCAGGGTCTTCAATGGCGGGTTGCGGCTCATGCCGATGAAGGTGCAGAACGCCAGCAGGTAGACGGCGAAGAACTCGGGCGAGCTGAACGCCAGGGCGAAGCGAGCGATATGGGTGGACAGGAAGGTCAGCAGCAGCACGCCGACCAGCGCCCCGAGGAGCGCCGAGGTGAAGGCGGCGGTCAGCGCTTCGCCAGCCTGGCCGTTGCGCGCCATCGGGTAGCCGTCGAAGGTGGTGGCCACCGACGACGGCTCGCCGGGGATGTTGAACAGGATCGAGGTGATCGAGCCGCCGAACAACGCGCCCCAGTACATGCAGGAAAGCAGGATGATCGCCGACACCGGCGACATGCTGAAGGTCAGCGGCAGCAGCAGCGCCACCCCGTTCGGCGCACCGAGGCCCGGCAGCACGCCGACCAGGATGCCGAGCAGCACGCCGATCACCATCAGGCCGAGGTGATGGGCGCTGAGGACCAGGCTCATGCCCTGCATCAGGGAATCGAATTCGCTCATGGCCTGGCGCTCCCGACGAAGGCCGCGAGGTCGGCCAGTATTCCGGCATCCAGCGGCACCTTGAACCAGACGGCGAAGACCAGGTAGCTGGCCAGCGCCGCGCCGCAGGACAGCGTGACGATCAGCGGCACGCCGTAGGGTTTGTCGCGGCTACGGTCGCGCCACATGAACCAGGCGATGAACAACGCGGAGGCGAGGTAGATCCCGGCGAACGGCATGGCCGCCACGTAGGCGGCGATCGGCAGGAACACCGCAAGCACCCGGCGAAAGGCCGTGCGGGCGACGAACGAGGTATCCAGCGCCCGCCAGCGGCACAGGGCCAAGAGCAGGTTGCCGAGGCTGGCGGCGCTCAGCAGCAGGCCGATGTAGAAGGGGAAATAGCCGGCCTCGGGGCCGCTGTCGCCCCAGCCGATGCCGATATCCTGGCTGCCGTACATGACGATCGCGCCGAGCGCGGCGGTGAACAGCGCCAGGCCGATCTCCACCCAGCGGGTGGCGACCAGCGGCGCATCGGATGAGCTGGACATGTTCGTCTCCTGATCGCGCTACGCGGGTTACTGGCGAAGCCAGCCGGCTTCCTGGAACAGCGGGATGACGCGCTGGCGGTCCTTCTCGATGTAGCTCACCAGGTCCTCGCCAGCGAGGAAGGTCGGCGCCAGCGCCGAGCGTTCGACATAGTCCCTGAACTCGGCGGTCTGGCTGACCTTGCGCATCAACTCGACGTAGAAGGCGCGCTGCTCGTCGCTGACTCCGCCGGGCAGGAACACGGTGCGCGGGAAGCGGTACTGGTCGATGCCCAGGCCCTGCTCGTGGCAGGTGGGGATGTCCGCCCAGGACTGCTCGGCAGCGACCTTGGCGGTGTAGATCATGCGCTCGTGGCTGAACACGCAGAGCGGCCGGACCTGGCCGCCGCGCCACTGGCTGAGGCTTTCCGCCGGGTTGTTGAGGTTGGCGGCGATGTGCCTGCCGGCCAACTGGATGGACGCCTCGCTGCCGCTCTTGAAGGGGATGTAGGTCAGTTTGCCGCCGACCTGTTTGCCGAGCAGCAGGCTTAGAGTCTGGTCGACGTCCTTCGACTGGCTGCCGCCGAAGCGCATGCCTGTCGCGTCCTTCTTCAGATCGGCGAGGAACGCCGCGGCGTCCGCCCACGGCGCCGCCTGGTAGGTCCAGAGGATGAAGTCGTCCTCGGCCACCGCCGCCACCGGCGTCAGGTCGGTCCATTGGTAGCCCAGCCGGGCCACCAGCGGCAGCAGGTAGACATTGTTGGTGCCGATCACCAGCTTGTGCGCGTTGCCCTTGGCCAGCTTCAGGTCGAGGAAGGCTTCGGCGCCGTTGCCGCCGCCCTTGTTCAGCACCACGGTGTTGACGTCGAGCAGCTTGTTCTGGCTGATCGCCGACTGGACCAGGCGGGCGAGTTGGTCGGTGCCGCCACCGGGACCGCCGGCGACGACGATCTCCAGGTTCTCTTCGGGTTTCCAGGCAGCCGCCAGGGCGGGCAGGGCGGTGCAGCAGAGCAGGGCGCAAGCGGCCAGGAAGGAGGGGACGGAGCGCGCATATGCGGTACGCATGGAGGACCTCTGGTTGTCATTGTTGTTATGGGTAGAGCGGAGTGTGCGAAGCGCACCGATAAGCGTCCACTCAAAATAAGGCATACACCGATAGCCTGGGGTTATGAGTGGAAGCGGATGTCGGATACCTGGAGCGATAACCGTAGGAAATGGCCGTATGAGCAGCTTTGATTAGACGGTTATCGATGGAAAGCCGGATAGTGGGCCTGCCGGACCTGCCAACCCAGTTCCGCAGCACAAGAACAACAATAAAAGAGGTACGACCCATGGCTCAGGCACAGACCGCCGTGCTCCAGGCTGATCCTGCCCAGGACAAGGCCACTGCCGCAAAACCCAGCAACGTCCGCTGGCGCATCTTCGCCATCGTCTTCGCCCTGACGGTGATCAACCTGGTCGACCGGGTCTCGCTGTCCATCGCCATGCCCACCATCGCCGGTGAATTCCAGCTCACGCCGAGCATGCAGGGGCTGATCCTCAGCAGCTTCTTCTGGGCCTACGCGCTGTTGCAGATTCCCGGCGGCTGGCTGATCGACCGCTACGGCCCGCGCCGGGTGATCGGCTGGTCCACCGGCCTCTGGGGAGCCTTCCAGACCCTCGCTGCCTTCGCCAGCGGCGGCCTGTCGCTGATGTTCGCCCGGGTCGCCCTGGGCGCGGCGGAAGCGCCGCTGTTCCCCTCCGGCGGCAAGCTCAACTCGCTGTGGCTGGGCTCCAGCGAACGCAGCCGCGGCGCCGTGCTGATGGACTGCGGAGGGCCGCTGGGCGTCGCTCTCGGCGGACTGGTCATCGCCTACCTGATCGCCGTGCTCGGCTCCTGGCGCAGCGCCTTCTTCATCGCCGGCATCGCCACCCTGGCCATGGCCTGGCTGGCCTGGCACTACCTGCGCGACGACCCGGCCGAGCATCCCGGGGTCAACGCCGCCGAGCTGGACCGGATCAACGCCGACCGCACCACCCCGCTCGCCGAAGCGGACTGCCAGGCCGGCGGAAGACTGGGCATCGCCGGCCGCTCCCTGGTCGGTATCGTCCTCGGCCGCGCCAGTTGGGCCATGGTGTTCTTCGGCCTGCTGACCTGGGGTCCTAGCTACCTGGCGCAGGCGCGCGGCTTCGATATCAAGGGTATCGGCGCCGCGACCTTCGTCATCTTCCTCTGCGGCGCCGTCGGTTCCCTGGTCGGCGGCTTCCTCTGCGACCTGCTGATCCGCAAGGGCGTGCGCCGCGGCCTGGCGGCCAAGGGCCTGCTGACGGTCTCGGGCCTCGCGGCGCTGGTCGCCTTCCTGCTGTTGCCGAGCCTGGAAGATGCCTATGCCGCCGTGACCCTGCTGGCGCTGACCGCCTTCTTCCTGATGTGGGGCAGCCTGTACTGGAGCTTTCCGGCCTTGCTCGCCGCTCCGGCCCGGGTCGGCCTGGTCGGCGGGGTGATGAACATGGCCGGCAGCCTCGGCGGCATCGCCGTGCCGATCCTGGTCGGGCTGCTGCTGCAACACCTGGGCGGATATGCCGCGGTGCTGGGCTTCTTCGCCCTCTGCTCGGCAGCCTTCATCGCCGGCACCCTGCTGATTTCCCTGGACAAGACCGAGGCAAAGCATGGCTGAGCTGTACGACGGGCCGATCGTCGACGCCCATCATCATTTCTGGGACCCGCAGGCGAACTACCACCCCTGGCTCGCGGAGGACGCCAAGATTCCGTTCCGCTACGGCGACTACAGCGCGATCAAGCGCCGCTACCTGCCGGCGGACTACTTCGGCGACGTCGGCGCACACCGGGTGGTCGAGACGGTCTACGTGGAAACCGAGTGGGACCCGCGCGATCCGCTCGGCGAAACCCGCTTCGTGCATCACCTCGCCGAACGCCATGGCGCGCCCCACGCAGTGGTGGCGCAGGCCTGGCTGGACGCGCCGGACGCCGCCGAGGTGCTGGAGGCGCAGGCGGGCTTCGCACGGGTCCGCAGCGTCCGCCACAAGCCCGGCGGTCCGCAACGCCCGCAACAGGTCGGCGAGCTGCGCAGCCTGATGAGCGACGAGCGCTGGCGTCGCGGCTATGCCGAGCTGGCCCGGCACGGCCTGCACTTCGACCTGCAGACACCCTGGTGGAACCTCGCCGAGGCCGCATGCCTGGCGCGCGACTTCCCCGATACGCTGATCGTGCTCAACCACGCCGGCCTGCCGTCCGATCGCAGCGAGGAGGGGCTGGCCGCCTGGCAACGGGCCATGGCGCGCTTCGCCGAATGCCCCAACGTGGCGTTGAAGATCTCCGGCATCGGCCAGGCCGGCCGGCGCTGGAGCGTCGAGGACAACGCCTGGATCGTCCGCGAAAGCATCGCCCTGTTCGGCGTCGAGCGGGCGATGTTCGCCAGCAACTTCCCGGTGGACAGCCTGTGCGGCTCGTTCGACGACATCTATGGCGGTTTCAAACGCATCGTCGTCGACCTGCCGTACGCCGACCAGGAACGGCTTTTCCATAGCAACGCGCGGCGCATCTACCGCACCGTACCCGACACCGTGCGCCTGCAGCAGGCGTCGCCCGACCCGAGGACTTCCCCATGAACGCTCCATCCCTACCGCGACTGGCCATGGTCCTGGGCGATCCGGCCGGCATCGGCCCGGAACTGATCGCCCGCCTGCTGGCCGACACCGAGGTGCGCGAGAAGGCGCACATCGTGCTGATCGCCGACGAAGCGGAAATGCGCCGCGGCATGCGCATCGCCGGCTGCGAATTCCCCTACCGACGCATCGACGCGCTGGAGACCCTGGATTTCGCCGACGCCACGCCACTGCTGCATCCCTGGCTCAGCCAGGGCGGGGACGAGTTCCCACGCAGCGAAGCGAGCGCCGTCGGTGGCCGCTACAGCCTGGAAACCCTCGCGCTGGCCCTCGAACTGACCCGCAGCGGCAGGACCGACGCGATCCTCTTCGGCCCGCTGAACAAGACCTCGCTGCACATGGCCGGCATGGACCACAGCGACGAGTTGCACTGGTTCGCCGAGCGCCTGGGGTTCGGCGGCCCGTTCTGCGAGTTCAACGTCCTCGACGACCTCTGGACCTCGCGGGTGACCTCCCACGTAGCCCTGGCCGAGGTGCCGGGCCTGCTCAGCCAGGAGCGGGTAGGGGAGGCGATCCGCCTGATCGACGACGCGCTGCGCCGCAGCGGCCTGGCGCGGCCGCGCATCGGCGTCTGCGGACTGAACCCGCACAACGGCGACAACGGCAGCTTCGGCCGCGAGGAGCTGGACATCATCGCTCCGGCGGTGCAGAAGGCGCGCGAACAGGGGATCGCCGCCGACGGCCCGTATCCCGCCGACACCATTTTCCTCAAGGTGCAGGGTGACGCCCGTGCCTTCGACGCGGTGGTGACCATGTACCACGACCAGGGGCAGATCGCGATCAAGCTGATGGGCTTCTCCCGCGGCGTGACCGTCCAGGGCGGCCTGCCGATCCCCATCGCTACGCCGGCCCACGGTACCGCCTTCGATATCGCCGGGCAGGGAAGGGCCGACGTCGGCGCCACCCGCCAGGCGTTCGAGATCGCCTGCCGGATGGGCAGACGCAAAGCCTGATCGCCTGCATGCGACGCGACAACCAGAGCGCCGCACCTTCGTAACGCGCTCCCTGGCGCCTCCTTGTACCGTCGCGGCGGGGCAGGAGGCGTCGCACCTTCGACGAGAGACACATCGCCTGGAGCCGCAGCGCTCCACGGCTCGCTTCGGCCTGGGAAAAGGAAAAACAACAATGACCCGTTCCGCTCCGAACCTGCTGAAATCCGCCTCGCTCGCCCCGGTCCTGCTGGCCGGCCTGCCGTCGCTCGCCGGCGCCGAGGGCTTTATCGAAGACGCCAGCGTCAGCCTCGGCCTGCGCAATCTCTATTTCAATCGCGACTTCCGCCAGCCCGGCGCGGCGCAGTCGAAACAGGAGGAGTGGGCCCAAGGCTTTCTCCTACAGGCAAAATCCGGCTATACCCAGGGCACCCTGGGCCTCGGCGTCGAGCTGATCGGCCAGCTCGGCCTGAAGCTCGACAGCAGCCCTGATCGTGCCGGCTCCGGGCTGCTGCCACGCCACGCCGACGGACGCGCAGCGGACGACTACGCGCGACTGGGCGTGGCGCCGAAGCTGAAGCTGTCGAATACCGAGCTGAAACTCGGCGAACTGCTGCCGGAACTGCCAATCCTCCTGCGCAACGACGGCCGCCTGCTGCCACAGACCTTCCAGGGCGGCATGCTGACCTCCAGGGAAATCGCCGGCCTGACCCTGCACGGCGGGCAGATGCGTTCGCTCAGCCAGCGCAACTCCAGCGACCACCAGGACCTCTCGGTGGATGGGCGCGGCGGGGTGTTCTCCGACCGTTTCGACTACCTGGGCGCGGAGTACCGCTTCAATGCCGAGCGCAGCCAGGTCGGGCTGTGGCAGGCGCGACTGCAAGACATCTACCGGCAGGACTACTACAGCTTGAGCCACAAGCAGAGCTTCGGCGGCTGGCGCCTGGGCGCCAGCGTCGGGCTCTTCGACACGCGCGACGAAGGTGCCGCGAAGCTCGGTGATCTGGAGAATCGCGCGCTGACCGGTTTCTTCAGCGCGACCCGCGGCCGCCACAGCCTCGGCGCCGGCTACCAGCGCATGTACGGCGACGACGGGATGCTCTACATCGCCGGCACCAGCACGCCGTTGGTCAACGACATCCAGGTGCGCAACTTCACCAGCGCCGGCGAGCGCTCCTGGCAACTGCGCTACGACTACGACTTCGTCGCCCTGGGCATTCCCGGGCTGACCGCCATGGCCCGCTACGCCAGCGGCGCCTATGCCCGGACGAAGGCGATGGACGACGGCCGCGCCTGGGAACGCGACGTGGACGTCGCCTACGTGATCCAGAGCGGCCCGCTGAAGAACCTCGGCCTGCGTTGGCGCAACGCCATGCTGCGGTCCAACCATGCCGCCGATGTCGACGAGAACCGCCTGATCCTCTCGTATTCCCTGCCGCTGCTCTGAGCGCAGGGCCGTTCTCGCTGCTGCCCGATAACCGGCGATTGGCTGATTGGTGAAAAGGTATTGCCTGGGGTTATCGATGAATGCGCAGAAGTGATTATCCGCGCGGGAGCGGCCTGGCTACAGTCGGCCCAACGCAAGCGGCCATGCCGCCTCCGCGTCGAACAACAACAAGAAGGAAGCCCTCCATGAGCGCCATGAACGACCACGCCAGGCTGCTGTCCTCGGCGATCGCCACCAGCCGCCTGCGGCTCCTGCCTTTCCTGGTCCTGATGTATGTACTGGCTTTCATCGACCGGGCCAACGTCGGCTACGCGCGGGCCTTCCTGCAAGCCGACACCGGCCTTGGCGATGCCGCCTTCGCGTTTGGCGCGAGCATCTTCTTCATCGGCTACGCCTGCTTCGAGGTGCCCAGCAACCTGATGCTGCACCGCCTCGGCGCCAGGGTCTGGCTGTGCAGGATCATGGTCACCTGGGGCCTGGTCTCGGCGGCGATGATGTTCGCCGACGACGCCATGACCTTCTATGTCCTGCGTTTCCTGCTGGGCGTCGCCGAGGCGGGCTTCTTCCCCGGCCTCATCCTCTACCTCACCTACTGGTTCCCGCAGCGCAGCCGTGCCCAGGCGCTTGGCCTGTTCTATTTCGGCCTGCCGCTGGCGCTGGTACTGGGCGGTCCGCTGTCCGGTTGGCTGCTGGAGTTCCACGACATCTTCGGCCTGGCCAACTGGCAGTGGCTGTTCGTCACCGAGGGCCTGCTGGCCTCGCTGGTCGGCATTGCCGCCTACTTCTACCTGGTCGACCGCCCGCGCGATGCCGGCTGGCTGAGCGACGAGCAGAAGCGGGCGCTGGAAGGCGAGCTGGCCGAAGAAGACACCCGCAAACAGGCACGCGGCCCGCACGGCTTCCTCAGCGCTCTGCGCAGCGGCCAGGTGCTGAAGTTCTGCCTGGTCTACTTCACCATCCAGATGAGCGTGTACGGCGTGGTGTTCTACCTGCCGACCCGCATCGCCAGCTTCCTCGACGGCCAGGTCGGCCTGAACGTCGGCCTGATCACCGCGATTCCCTGGGCTTGCGCCCTGGTGGTAACGCGCCTGGTGACCCGCCAGGCCGACCGCAGCGGCCAGCATCGCCAGCTCGCGGTGGCCATGCTGGGCATGGCCGCAGCCGGTATCGCCGCCTCGGCGCTGGCCGGCAACCTGGGCCTGGCGGTGATCGCCTTCTGCTTCGCCGCGTCCGGCTTCGTCTCGGTGCAGCCGCTGTTCTGGACCCTTCCCACCGGCTACCTGAGCGGTGCGGCCGCGGCCAGCGGCATCGCCCTGATCAACTCCCTGGGCAACCTCGGCGGCTTCGTCGCGCCGAACCTCAAGACCCTCATGGAAAGCCAGTTCGCCGACCCGCGCGCCGGCATGTTCGCCCTGGCCGCCGTCGGCCTGCTCGGCGCCTGCCTGCTGGCCCGGCTGAAGACTTCCGGATCGTCGTCCGTCCCGCTGCGAGCGCGGCAGGCCGGCTGACTCACACTACGCACCGATAGGAGCTGCGACATGAAAATCAAATCCGTCCGTACCCGCGTCTTCGAATGGAAGGGCAAGGTCGTCCCGCCGCAGGCGCACTTCTGCACCAATGCCAGCGACATCCTGTTCGAGAAGGGAGACGCCATGGGTTCGTTCCGCTTCCACGGCTGGCTGGTGGTGGAGATCGAGACCGACGACGGCCTCGTCGGCATCGGCAACTGCGCCCTGGCGCCGCGCGTGGCGAAGGAAATCGTCGACCTCTACCTGGCGCCGATCTGCATCGGCGAAGACCCGTTCGACAACGAGTACATCTGGCAGAAGATGTATCGCCGCACCCACGCCTGGGGCCGCAAGGGCATCGGCATGGCAGCCATCTCGGCGGTGGACCTGGCGATCTGGGACATCATGGGCAAGGCGGTGAACAAGCCGGTGTTCAAGCTGCTCGGCGGCCGCACCAAGGAGAAGATCTGGACCTACGCCTCGAAGCTCTACGCCAACGACAACCTCGACGCCTTCCTCGAAGAGGCCCAGGGCTACCTGAACCAGGGCTTCACCGCGCTGAAGATGCGCTTCGGCTATGGCCCCAAGGACGGCCCGACGGGCATGCGCAGGAACATCGAGCAGGTCCGCGCGCTACGCGAACTGGCCGGGCCGGACATCGACATCATGCTCGAATGCTACATGGGCTGGACCCTGGAATACGCCCGGCGGATGCTGCCGAAGCTCACCGAGTTCGAACCGCGCTGGCTGGAGGAGCCGGTGATCGCCGATGACATCGAGGGCTACGTCGAGCTGAAGAAGATGGGGATCATGCCGATCTCCGGCGGCGAGCACGAATTCACCGGCCACGGCTTCAAGGACCTGCTGGAGCGCCGCGCGGTGGACGTCATCCAGTACGACACCAACCGCGTCGGCGGGATCACCGCCGCGCGCAAGATCAATGCCATGGCCGAGGCATGGTCGGTGCCGGTGATCCCGCACGCCGGACAGTTGCACAACTATCACCTGACCATGGCCAGCACCGCCTCGCCGATGGCCGAGTTCTTCCCGGTGTTCGACGTCGAGGTCGGCAACGAGCTGTTCTACTACGTGTTCAAGGGCGAGCCGCAGCCGGTCGACGGCTATATCCAGCTGGACGACCACAAGCCCGGCCTGGGCCTGGAGATATCCGAAGAGCACCTCAAGGATTTCATCATCATCGAGTGATAGTCGGAGCCCACAGGAGGAGCCGAGATGCGGCTGATTCAATTCGAGGACCGGGCAGGGCAGCGCCGGGTCGGCGTCGTCGAAGGCGCCGGGATACAGGTGGTGCGCGGCGTGCGCAGCACGCGCGAACTGGGGCTGGCGGCGATTCGCGCGGGCAGCGGCCTGCACGACGAGGTGCTGCGCCGAGGCAGCGAGCCAGGCCCGGACTATGCCGGGTTGCTGGAGGAGGGAAGGGTGCTGCCGCCGCTGGATCATGACGACCCGGCCCATTGCCTGGTCAGCGGCACCGGCCTGACCCACCTGGGCAGCGCCGCGACGCGCGACCGCATGCACCAGCAGAACCAGGGCGACGAGACCGCGCTGACCGACACCATGCGCATCTTCAGGTGGGGCCTGGAGGGCGGCAAGCCACCGGCGGGCCAGGTCGGCGCGCAGCCTGAATGGTTCTACAAGGGCGACGGCGGCATCGTCGTGCGCCCCGGCGCGGACTTCCCGCTACCGGCCTTCGCCGAGGACGCCGGCGAGGAACCGGAGCTGGTCGGGCTCTACCTGATCGGCGATGACCGCCGGCCTTACCGGCTCGGCTACGCCCTGGGCAACGAGTTCTCCGACCACCTGATGGAGCGCCGCAACTACCTGTACCTGGCGCATTCCAAGCTACGCGCCTGCTGCTACGGGCCGGAGCTGCGAGTCGGCGAACTGCCGCGCCACCTGCAGGGCGAGAGCCGGATCCTGCGCGACGGCGAAGTGCTCTGGCAGCAGGCGTTCCTTTCCGGCGAGGACAACATGTGCCACAGCCTGGAGAACCTCGAGTACCACCATTTCAAGTACGCGCAGTTCCTCCGTCCGGGCGACGTCCACGTGCATTACTTCGGTACCGCCACGCTGTCCTTCGCCGACGGGATCAAGGCTGCTCCGGGGGATGTCTTCGAGATCGCCATGGCCGAGTTCGGCGCGCCGCTGCGCAATGGCATCGCCGCCGTCGAGACCGCACTGACGCCGGGGCGGGTGGTAGCGCTCTGAAGCCCCACCGCCGTGCATAGGCCGGAGCTCCACGAGAGACCCGCGGCACGGTTTCCTTCATTCCTGCGGAGCCTTGGCTCCAACCCCGCCGGCCATCCCCGGCGGGGCTTCCCCTGTATGAGGTCGACATGACAGCCATCCTCGGACACAACTTCATCGGCGGCGCCCGCAGCGCGGCCGGCACGCTCTTCCTGCAAAGCCTCGACGCCGCCAGCAGTGAGGCGCTGCCGTACCGCTTCGTGCAAGCCACCCCGGAAGAAGTGGACGCCGCCGCCGAAGCCGCCGCCAGCGCCTACCCGCACTACCGGCAACTGCCGGCCAGCCGCCGCGCGGAATTCCTCGATACCATCGCCGCCGAACTCGACGCGCTGGACGATGATTTCGTCGCCATCGTCTGCCGTGAAACCGCGCTACCGGCCACGCGCATCCAGGGCGAACGCAGTCGCACCAGCGGCCAGCTGCGCCTGTTCGCCGAAGTCCTGCGGCGCGGCGACTTCCATGGCGCGCGCATCGACCGCGCCCGGCCCGAACGCAAGCCGCTGCCACGCGTCGACCTGCGCCAGTGCCGGATCGGCCTCGGCCCGGTGGCGGTGTTCGGCGCGAGCAACTTCCCCCTGGCGTTCTCCACCGCCGGCGGCGATACCGCCGCGGCCCTGGCCGCCGGCTGCCCGGTGGTGTTCAAGGCGCACAGCGGACACATGGCCACCGCCGAACGGGTCGCCGCGGCGATCCTCCGCGCGGCCGAGCGCACCGGCATGCCGGCGGGCGTGTTCAACATGATCTACGGCGGCGGAGTAGGGGAGCGGCTGGTACGCCACCCCGCGATCCAGGCGGTCGGCTTCACCGGTTCGCTGAAGGGCGGCCGCGCCCTCTGCGACATGGCGGCCGCCCGGGCGCAGCCGATCCCGGTGTTCGCCGAGATGAGCAGCATCAACCCGGTGGTGCTGCTGCCGGCGGCGCTGAAGAAGCGCGGCGAGGCCGTGGCCGACGAACTGAGTGCCTCGGTGGTGCTCGGCTGCGGCCAGTTCTGTACCAATCCCGGGCTGGTCATCGGCATCCGCTCTGCGCAATTCTCGGCGTTCCTCGAACGCTTCGCCGCCCGCATGGACGACCAGCCGGCGCAGACCATGCTCAACGCCGGCACGCTGGCCAGCTATGAAAAAGGCCTGGCGGCGCTGCACGCCCACCCGCGCGTCCGCCATCTCGCCGGGCAACCGCAGGAGGGCCGCCAGGCCCGGCCGCAACTGTTCCAGGCGGACGTCAGCCTGCTGCTGGAGGGCGACGAGTTGCTGCAGGAAGAAGTCTTCGGCCCGGCCAGCGTGGTCGTCGAGGTCGCCGACCACGCCGAACTGAAGCGCGCGCTGCATGGGCTGCACGGGCAGCTCACCGCGACCCTGATCGCCGAAGCGGAAGACCTGGCGTCCTTCGCCGACCTGGTACCGCTCCTGGAACAGAAGGCAGGACGCCTGCTGCTCAACGGCTACCCGACCGGCGTGGAAGTCTGCGACGCGATGGTCCACGGCGGCCCGTACCCGGCCACTTCGGACGCCCGCGGCACCTCGGTGGGCACCCTGGCCATCGACCGTTTCCTGCGCCCGGTGTGCTACCAGAACTACCCGGACGCGTGGCTGCCGGAAGCGCTGAAGGATGGCAACCCATTGGGGATTGCGCGGTTGGTGGACGGGGTTGGGACGCGGGCGGCGATTGACTGAAAGAGGAACCGGGCAAAGACGAGGTTCGGAGGATATCGGAGCCTCAGAGGTGTGCAGCAGGACACTGGAGGAGCCCCGGAAGAGGCCCGCCGGTGTTCCTGCCTGTAAAGCGAGTATCGATCCAGGGCTACCCGAGTGCTCCTATCGTCCCATGCCTGGACGCGGAAAAGCCGCTTCTCGGTGTCGAGGGATTCTCGGCCGATACCGCCACTTGCATCGGCATGAGACAGGAGGCGCGCCACAATCTCTCCGGGGGTCCTTCCTTCCGTGGCGAATGCCATGATGCCTCCCTGGCAGGATCGCCGCTTGGCTCCGTATAGCGCGATGGAGAAAAACACATGAGACAATATTGACTCATGTGAACTATATAAGCATCATGCGATCCCAGCGCTCGATCGTCGTCCAAGCGGCATGAATAGCGAGTCCGGCCCAGCCTGGCCAGATCGAGCCGAGCGGACAACTGATGCGCGTGAGTGGCCGAACCCATGCCATCGCTGTAACGCCCCGGACAGAATCGTCTTCCGACGGCAGCCTCCCCCGACAGGTGGTTTCCCCGTGCCTATTCCCTGCCGGGCAAGGCACAGGTTGGCCGCCGCGCTGGACGACGACAAACCATCACCGTCCCGGCAGAGATCCTGGAGAACGACAATGCGTGCGATCGATGCCGGCATTCTGGTCTGCGGCGAGTGCCACCAGTTGAATCGCGCCGACGGGAACGAGCATCCGCGTTGCAGTCGCTGCGGCGCGAAGCTGCATCCTCGGCGGCCGAACAGCATTGCCCGTACCTGGGCGTTGCTGATCTCGGCGATGATTCTCTACGTTCCCGCCAACCTGTTACCGATCATGACCGTCAACATGCTCGGCAAGGGCTCCCCGGCGACCATCATGGGCGGGGTCGTGACCCTGATCCAGGCCGACATGTTTCCCATCGCCCTGGTGGTGTTCGTCGCCAGTATCGTCGTCCCCACCTTCAAGCTGGTCGGCATCGCCCTGTTGCTCTATTCGGTGCAGCGGCACCAGCCGATGTCGGCCCGCCAGCGAATCATGATGTACCGCTTCATCGAATGGGTCGGGCGCTGGTCGATGCTCGATATCTTCGTCATCGCCATCCTCGTGGCGCTGGTCAATTTCGGCAACCTGGCGAGCATCGAGGCCAATCTCGGCGCCGCCGCCTTCGCCAGCGTGGTGGTGCTCACCATGCTCGCCGCCGTGACGTTCGACCCCCGGCTTATCTGGGACAACACCAATCTGGACGACGAGAATGAGTGATTTGCCAAGCCCGAAGAAACACAAGACCTCGAACTGGTCGGCGATCTGGGTGCTGCCGCTGGTGGCCCTGGCTATCGGGGCCTGGCTGGGCTGGCGCGCCTACGACCAGGCAGGGGTGTTGATCCAGGTGCGCTTCGAGAGCAGCGATGGCATCCAGGCGAAGAAGACCGAGGTGCTGTACAAGGGCATCGCGGTCGGCAAGGTCGTCGCGCTGGATGTCAGCGAAGATATCAAGGGCGTGGTGGCCACCATCGAAATGGACAAGGAGGCGCGCCAGTACCTGAGCAAGGGTACCCGCTTCTGGCTGGTCAAGCCGCGGGTTTCCCTGGCTGGCGTCACCGGCCTGGAAACCCTGGTATCTGGCGTCTACATCGCGGTCGATCCGGTGAAGGGCGAGAAGGAAGAACGCAACTTCACCGCGCTGAAGCAGCCGCCCCCCCTTTCCGACAGGCTGCCCGGCCTGCACCTGACCCTCAAGGCCGATCGCCTGGGCTCCCTGGAGCAGGGCAGCCCGGTGTTCTACCGGCAGATCCAGGTCGGCCAGGTGAAGAGCTTCCAGTTGGGCGATGACCAGAGGACCATCGAGATCAAAGTGCACATCGAGCCGGCCTACGCCGACCTGGTGCGCAAGCACACGCGATTCTGGAACGCCAGCGGCATCTCCATTTCCGGTGGCCTGTCCGGCTTCAAGGTGCGTAGCGAATCGTTGCTGACCCTGGCGGCCGGCGGCATCGCTTTCGCTACTTCCGATAGTCGAGGCGACAGCCCGCCGACCGATCCGAGCAAGCCGTTCCGCCTGTACGACGACTACGACGCGGCCCAGGCCGGTCTGCGCGTGAAGCTGAAGATGAACGACGTCAGTGGTATCGATCCGGGCCGCACCCCGGTGATGTTCAACGGCGTGCAGGTCGGCCTGGTCAAGTCGATCGACATGGACAAGGACTACAGCAGTGCCACTGCCGACCTGGCGATGGATCCGCGGGTCGAGGACATGCTGCTGGAAGGCACCGAGTTCTGGACCGTCAAGCCAAGCATCTCCCTGGCCGGCATCACCGGCCTCGAGGCCCTGGTGAAAGGTAACTACATCGACGTGCGCTTCGCCAAGAGCGGCGCGCCGAGTCGCGAGTTCACCATCCGCCCGAAAGCGCCGCCGCTGAACACCGACGCGCCCGGCCTGCACCTGGTGCTGACCAGCGACAAGCTCGGCTCGATCGATATCGGCGCGCCGATCCTCTACCGCCAGGTCCGCGTCGGCAGCGTGCAGAGCTACCAGCTGTCGCGCGACCGCCAGCGAGTGGTGGTGGGTGTGCACATCGAGCCGGAGTACGCGCACCTGGTGAATACCTCGACGCGCTTCTGGAACTCCAGCGGGATCACCCTGACCGGCAACCTCAGCGGCGTGCAGGTGAAGAGCGAGTCGCTACAGACCCTGATCACCGGCGGGATTTCCTTCGACACCCTCGATCCGAAGGCACCGACCGTGACCAAGGTGCGTCGCTTCACCCTCTTCGACAGCGAGGAGGCGGCGATGGCCCGTGGCGTGGAAATCCAGCTGAGCATCGACAATGCCGACGGCCTACGCGAAGGCACGCCGATCCGCTTCAAGGGCCTGGACATCGGCAAGATCGAAAGCGTCGAGCTGAACCCGGACCTCTCCGGGGTACTGATGAAGGCCCGCCTGACTTCCGCCGGCGAGCGCGTCGCCCGCAGCGGAACCCGCTTCTGGGTGGTGCGTCCGGCGCTCGGCCTGCTGCGTACCGAGAACCTCGGAACCCTGGTCAGCGGCCCCTACATCGAGGCGCTGCCGTCGAGCACGCCGGGCGAGCGCCAGGCACGCTTCCAGACTCTCGCCGAAGCGCCCAACCTGCTGGGCCGGGAAAACGGCCTGCGGCTGACCCTCAGCACGCCGCGCAAGGGCTCGATCAAGCCGGGCAACCTGGTGACCTACCGGCAGATCCCGGTGGGCAAGGTCGTCGACCTGGCCTTGGGCGAACAGGCCGACCGGGTGCTGATCGGCATCCTCATCGAACCGCGCTACGTACCGCTGGTGCGTACCGGCAGCCGTTTCTGGAATGCCAGCGGCTTCGGCGTCGACGCCAGCCTGTTCAAAGGCCTGTCGCTACGCACCGAGTCGATGGAGGCGCTGATGGAGGGCGGCATTGCCTTCGCCACCCCGAACAATGCGCAGATGGGCGAGCCCGCCAAGCCGGGGCAGACCTTCGCCCTGTTCGATTCGGCCAATGACGAATGGCTGGAGTGGACGCCCAGGATCGCCCTGAAGAGCGGGGCCCGTTGATGTCGCATCGCACCGCGGCAGCATGAATCCATTCGATCAACCCAGAAGGAGAACGCCGATGTCCAGGCGCTTGCTTTTCGTGGCCACCCTGGTCGCGACCCTTTCCCTTGCCGCTCATGCCGACGAACCCCTGCCATCGGTCGAGCAGGTGATGAACGAGCACAAGGAAAAGATCAGGAACCAGCTGGAAACCATCAACTACAAGCGCAAACGGATGGTCGAGGCAAACATGGCGCTGGACGGCACCGAAGCCGAGACGTTCTGGCCGATCTATTCACGCTACCGAGGCGAGACGGACAGCCTGCACAAGGAGACATTCCAGCTCCTGCTCGAATATGCCCGCGCCTATGGTTCCGGCAGCATTACCGACGCGGAAGCTTCGAGGATGGTCGACCTCTATCGGGGATTGCAGGAGAAACAGCTGGCCGTGCTGCACCGGTACGTGCAGGAAGTGGCCGAGAAGATGTCACCCCGGCGGGCCATGCGTTTCCTGCAGATCGAAGCGCAACTGGACGCGCTGGAGGCGTTGCAGATCGGCAAGCAGGTTCCGCTGATCAATTGAGTTTCACGGCACCGGCCGCGTCCAGGCCTGGGCGAGTTCCGCATCGCCCAGGCGCATCGTTTTGCTCAGCGTGCCGAACGAAGCCGCCGCCACAGCGTGGTCCGGCTGATCCCGAGCCGACGCGCAGCCTCGTCAAGGCTGCCCTGGCAGCTGTCCAGCGTCTCCTGTATGTAGCGCAACTGCGCGGTTTTGCCGATGGCGTGCAAATCCTTTGTGCGCGATGGCTCTTTCCGGGACCTGGGCTGAGGCTGGCCTTCGAATAGCTCGGGCAGCACGCGAGCCAGGTAATGCTCATCCACGCCGTGCTCATGGAAGATTTCGCTGGCGGAGAGCATCGCCCGTTCGATGACATTCTCCAGTTCCCTGACGTTTCCGGGCCAGGAATGGCGGACGAGGTAGGGTAGCAGGAGCGTCGTTATGCCTGCGGCACCCGGTGGCTGGCCCTGGACCAGCAGGCGCTGGCTGATTCCCTGGCAAATCAGAGGGATGTCCTCGGGCCGCTCGCGCAGGGGGGTGGTCTGCAAGCGCAGGATATTCAGCCGGTAATACAGGTCGGTGCGAAACTCGCGATCCTTCATGGCGGCCCCCAGGTCCTTGTGGGTGGCGGCGACGATGCGCACGTCGATGGAGATCGGCTCGGTGCCGCCCAGGCGCAAGACCTCTCGCTCCTGCAATACACGAAGGAGGCGAGTCTGCAGCGACACAGGCATGTCGCCGATCTCGTCGAGGAACAGCGTGCCACGGTGCGCCGCCTCGAACAGGCCGGGCTTGCCGCCTTTGCGCGAACCGCTGAAGGCGCCTTCCTCGTAGCCGAACAGTTCGCTTTCCAGTAGCGACTCGGGAAACGCCGCGCAGTTGATGGCGACGAAAGGCCCGTGCCGGCGAGGGCTCTCGTTATGGATCCCTTGGGCGAGCAGTTCCTTGCCGGTGCCGCTTTCGCCAGTGATCAGGATGGTCGAATGGCTGGTGGCAAAGCGCTTGGCCAGCTGCAACATCTCACGGTTGGCCTTGCTCGCGCCGTTGAGTTGTTCGAGCCGGTAACGCGCGGTGAAGGCACCTGGACGGCGAGTGGAGCGGATGCGTTGATCCGCGCGCTGCACGGCGGTGATGTCCTGGCAGGTGAGCACCAGGCCGGTACGCTCGCCATTCTCCAGGATCGGCAGGAGATTGCTGACCACGGCGTGCGAGCCCAGCCGGATCACCCGGTTTTCCTCGCCACCGCCATCCTCTAGCGCCTGTTGCAGGTCAAGCTCCGGGCATAGCTGCTGTAACGGTCGCCCCAGAGCCGAGCTGACCGGCAACTCCAGCAACTGGGCAAGGGCGGGGTTGAGCGATTGCACCACACCCTGGTTGTCGACCGCTGCCACACCGCTTGGAATGTGTTGCAGCACCGCGTCCAGATGCCGCCGCTTGGCGATCTCCAGGCGCTGGCTGTCGAGGACTCCCATGGCTTCCTCGAGCGCCTTGCGCGCAGTGTCTTCGCTCAGCGACAGCACGCCGTGCAGGCCTGCCTGTTCCGCCAGCTCCACCACCGTCGACGAGCCGATGATGCTGCGGCAACCCAGCCGGGCTACCTCCAGGACAGCCTGGCGAGCCTCTTCCAGGATGGTGTAGGCAACCTGGTGAACCTGCACCGTGAACAGCGTTCGCATGGCTTGCAGGTCCCGGTCGATGCGGTTGTAGCTGAGCAGGGCGACATGGGAGGAATGTTCGCGGGCTTGCTCCAGCGCACGCAACAGGTCTCCGCCGCCAACGCGCATCGTCAGAACCGGACGTGCCAGGTGTCTACGCAGGTAGGCGGCAGTGGCGCCAGCACAGACGAACACGTCGGCCTTGCCGCGCTGTTCGAGATCGCGGGCGGTTTGCAGGGCTTCGGATACCGAGGTGTCGAGCACCTCGATATGGACGTCCGGGTAGCCCGCCGCCAGGCCGGCCACCAGGCTGGCGAGGCGACTGCGCTGCCGAGGTCGTTGAAGGTGACTGACCAGCACGACGACCTGGGAAAGGGGAGGACGCATGTCGAAACCTGTTCAGGATTGAATTGTTTCGATACTGAATCAGTTCGTTGCAAAAGTGAAACCAAGATTGCTTCGTCGAGCGCCATGGAAAAGCCTGGCGCCAGAGAGCGCGCGGGTTACAGGCATATCCCGAAAATTGGCCCAGGCGTTGCTAAAGCTGTCTGACAACATGACTACAGGCAGGCCCTACAACCCCATGAGCACTCCTCCTACGACCGTACGGGACGGCGAGACATTCGTGGCCCCGGACGACCAGCCACTGGTCGAGTTCATCCGCGAGCACGCCGCAGCGAAGCGGGTGGTCATCCAGGCACGCCAGCGCCTGAGCGGCGGCGCCATCCAGGAAAACTGGCTGCTGGACCTGCTGATCGAAGGCGGCCCCTGGGCTGGCGCCCGGCGTTGGGTGCTGCGCAGCGATGCGCTTTCCGCGCTACCCGCCAGCCTGGACCGCGAACAGGAGTTCGCGGTGCTGCAAGTGGTTCATCAGGCCGGTGTGAAAGTACCGCGCCCGCTGTGGCTGTGCCGCGATATGCGCGTGCATGGGCGGGTGTTCTTCCTGATGGAGTACGTGCCGGGTGTCGCCGCCGGTCGCTTGCTCAGCGCCGGCGCCGGCACCCAGGGCCGGGCGCAGCTGGCGGCGCAGCTTGGCGCCAACCTGGCGCGCCTGCATCAGGTTCGCCCGCCGTGCGCCGCGCTGGATTTCCTGCCGATGCCAACCCGCTCACCGGCCTTGGCGACCATCGACGCCTATCGCCACTACCTCGACACCCTCGCCGATGCCTATCCGGTGCTGGAGTGGGGCCTGCGCTGGTGCGAGCTGCACGCACCGCACAACGGCACCCTGTGTCTGTTGCACCGTGACTACCGCACCGGCAACTACCTGGCCAGCGAACAGGGACTCGAAGCCGTACTCGACTGGGAGTTCACCGGCTGGGGCGACCCTTGCGAGGACCTAGGCTGGTTCACCGCCCGCTGCTGGCGCTTCACCCGCCCAGACCTCGAGGCCGGCGGTATCGGCCAACTGGAGGACTTCCTGGGGGGCTACCACGAGGTGTCTCCGCTGCGTATCGAGCGCAGCCAACTGCACTACTGGCAGGTCATGGCCACCCTGCGCTGGGCGGTGATCGCCCTGCAGCAAGGCCAGCGCCACCTGTCCGGCGAAGAGCCGTCCATTGAGCTGGCACTGACCGCACGACTGCTGCCGGAGCTTGAGCTCGACATCCTGCACATGACCGGAGCCGAAGCGCCATGACCCAGCCCGATGCCCATGAACTGCTCGACATCGCTCGCTCGACGCTTCTGGAGCAACTGCTGCCAGCGCTGCCCGGCGAGTTGCGTTACCCGGCCCTGATGATCGCCAATGCCATGGCCATCGCAGCCCGCGAAAGCCGCCTGGGGGCTCTGGCCGAGGACCAGGAGCGGACACGTCTGGCCGCCTTGGTCGACGAGGCGCCCGCAGCCTTGCCCGACCTGCGCCGCCAACTGGCACGGGCCATTCGCCTGGGCAGCCATGACGCCCCGCAAAACCATAGAACCCTGGTCGAGACATTGCGCCAGGTCACCCTCGCCCGATTGGCCATCAGCAATCCCAAGGCCTTGCCCTGAACGGCGTCAGCCATCTCATTCCCGACAGACAAGCACCCAGAAGGACAACCATGAACTTCACCCTCCCGGACGAACTGCTCGCCTTGCAGGCCAAGACCCGAGACTTCATCGCCGAACAGGTCATCCCGCTCGAGAACGACCCCCGCCAGGACAGCCACGGCCCCAGCGACGCCCTGCGCCAGGACCTGGTGGCCCGCGCCCGCGCGGCCGGCTTGCTGACGCCCCACGCCAGCCGCGAAATGGGTGGCCTGGCGCTGAGCCACGTGGCCAAGGCGATCGTCTTCGAAGAGGCCGGCTACTCGCCGCTGGGCCCGGTGGCGCTGAACATCCATGCCCCGGACGAAGGCAACATCCACCTGATGGACGTGGTCGCCACCGAGGCGCAGAAAGACCGCTGGTTGCGCCCGCTGGTCCAGGGCCATGCCCGTTCCTGCTTCGCCATGACCGAGCCTGCGCCAGGCTCAGGCTCGGACCCCTCGATGCTGCGCACCACCGCCATCCGCGATGGCGACGACTACCTGATCAATGGCCGCAAGTGGCTGATCACCGGCGCAGAAGGCGCTGACTTCGGCATCGTCATGGCGCGCATGGAGGATGGTACGGCGACCATGTTCCTGACCGACATGAAGCGTGATGGCATCACCCATGAGCGCCAGTTGGACTCGCTGGACAGCTGCTTCACCGGTGGCCATGGCCAACTGCGCTTCGACAACCTGCGTATACCGGCGAGCGACGTACTCGGCGAGATCGGCAAGGGGTTCCGCTATGCCCAGGTGCGCCTGGCGCCCGCGCGGCTGACCCACTGCATGCGCTGGCTCGGCGCCGCGCGCCGTGCCCACGACATCGCCTGCGACTATGCGCGCACCCGAGATGCCTTCGGCAAGCCGCTGGGCGAGCACCAGGGCGTGGGTTTCATGCTGGCCGACAACATGATGGACCTGCACGTGGTGCGCCTGGCGGTGTGGCACTGCGCCTGGGTGCTCGACCAGGGCCGGCGCGCCAACGTCGATTCGAGCATGGCCAAGGTGATCAGCGCCGAAGCGCTGTGGCGGGTGGTCGACCGTTGCGTCCAGGTACTGGGCGGGCGCGGGGTGACCGGAGAGACCGTGGTGGAGCGGATCTTCCGCGACATTCGCCCGTTCCGCATCTATGACGGCCCGAGCGAGGTGCACCGCATGAGCCTGGCGAAGAAGCTGCTCGACCAGCGTCTGGAGGCCCACTGATGCAACCGAACCTTGCCCGACTGTTCGCCCTCGACGGGCGCCGCGCCCTGGTGACCGGCGCCTCAAGCGGCCTTGGCCGTCACTTCGCCATGACCCTGGCCGCCGCAGGCGCCGAGGTGGTGGTGACCGCCAGGCGCCAGGCGCCACTGCAGGCGCTGGTGGAGGCCATCGAGGTGGCGGGAGGGCGGGCGCAGGCCTTTGCCCTCGATGTGACCTGCCGTGAGGATATCTGCCGGGTGCTCGATGCCGCCGGCCCGCTGGATGTGCTGGTCAACAATGCGGGGGTGAGCGACAGCCAGCCCTTGCTGGCCTGCGACGATCAAAGCTGGGACCGCGTGCTCGACACCAACCTCAAGGGCGCCTGGGCGGTGGCCCAGGAAAGTGCCCGGCGCATGGTCGCGGCGGGGAAGGGCGGCAGCCTGATCAATGTCACTTCGATCCTCGCCAGCCGTGTGGCCGGTGCCGTCGGCCCTTACCTGGCGGCCAAGGCCGGCCTGGCCCACCTGACCCGCGCCATGGCGCTGGAGTTGGCGCGCCATGGCATCCGGGTGAATGCCCTGGCGCCCGGCTACGTGATGACCGACCTGAACGAGGCGTTCCTGGCCAGCGAGGCCGGCGACAAGTTGCGCTCGCGTATCCCCTGCCGCCGCTTCAGCGTGCCGGCGGACCTGGACGGCGCCTTGCTGCTGCTCGCCAGCGATGCCGGGCGGGCCATGAGCGGCGCCGAGATCGTGGTCGATGGCGGCCACCTGTGCAGCAGCCTGTAACGCGCCCTGGCGCAATAACAACAAGAACAGGAGGTATGTATGTGCGTGCAAGACCGGAGCAATGTGTCGATGAGGTGGCTGCCATGATGGTTCCTACCCTCGAGCACGAGCTTGCTCCCAACGAAGCCAACCATGTCCCGCTGTCGCCGCTGTCGTTCCTCAAGCGTGCCGCGCAGGTGTACCCGCAGCGCGATGCGGTGGTCTATGGCGCAAGGCGCTACAGCTACCGCCAGTTGCACGAGCGCAGTTGCGCCCTGGCCAGCGCCCTGGAGCGGGTCGGCGTACAAGCGGGCGAGCGGGTGGCGATACTGGCGCCGAATATCCCGGAAATGCTCGAGGCCCACTATGGCGTACCCGGTGCCGGGGCGGTGCTGGTATGCATCAACATCCGCCTGGAGGCACGCAGCATCGCCTTCATCCTGCGCCACTGCGCGGCCAGGGTGCTGATCTGCGACCGTGAGTTCGGTGCCGTGGCCCAGCAGGCGCTGGCCATGCTCGATGCGCCGCCCTTGCTGGTGGGCATCGACGATGATCAGGCCGAGCGCGCCGACCTCGCCCACGACCTGGACTATGAGGCGTTTCTGGCCCAGGGCGACCCCGGGCGGCCGCTGAGTGCGCCGCAGAACGAATGGCAGTCGATCGCCATCAACTACACCTCCGGCACCACGGGGGATCCCAAGGGCGTGGTCCTGCATCACCGCGGCGCCTACCTCAACGCCTGCGCCGGCGCGCTGATCTTCCAGTTGGGGCCGCGCAGCGTCTACCTGTGGACCTTGCCGATGTTCCACTGCAACGGCTGGAGCCATACCTGGGCGGTGACGTTGTCCGGTGGCACCCATGTGTGCCTGCGCAAGGTCCAGCCTGATGCGATCAACGCTGCGATTGCCGAGCATGCCGTGACCCACCTGAGCGCCGCGCCGGTGGTGATGTCGATGCTGATCCATGCCGAGCATGCCAGCGTCCCTACCGTGCCGGTATCGGTGATCACCGGCGGCGCCGCGCCGCCCAGCGCGGTCATCGCCGCCATGGAAGCACGCGGCTTCAGCATCACCCACGCCTACGGCATGACCGAAAGCTACGGCCCCAGCACCCTGTGCCTGTGGCAGCCGGGGGTCGACGAATTGCCGCTGGAGGCCCGGGCCCAGTTCATGAGCCGCCAGGGCGTCGCCCACCCGATGCTCGAGGAGGCCACGGTGCTGGATACCGACACCGGCCGTCCGGTCCCGGCCGACGGCCGCACCCTTGGCGAACTGGTAGTGCGGGGCAACACCGTGATGAAAGGCTACCTGCACAACCCCGAGGCCACCCGCGCCGCGTTGGCCGACGGCTGGCTGCACACGGGCGACCTGGCCGTGCCGCACCCGGACGGCTACGTGGAAATCAAGGACCGGGCCAAGGACATCATCATTTCCGGCGGCGAGAACATCAGCTCGCTGGAGATCGAGGAAGTGCTCTACCAGCACCCCGAGGTGGTCGAGGCCGCGGTGGTGGCGCGCCCGGATTCGCGCTGGGGCGAGACACCCCACGCGTTCGTCGCCTTGCGGGCGGATGCCTTACCCAGAACCACGGGTGACGATCTGGTCCGCTGGTGCCGCGAGCGCCTGGCGCACTTCAAGGCGCCGCGGCATGTGACGCTTACCGAACTGCCCAAGACCGCCACCGGCAAGATCCAGAAGTTCGTCCTGCGCGAGTGGGCCCGGCAGGAGGAGGAGGCCGGCGACGCCGGCCGCTGATGGCGCTGCCGCACCCGCACATTCCATAACAATAACTAGGTTGCCCGAGGTGTCCCATGTCCAGCCTGCTATACGCGCGTATCCGCGCCAGTGCCCGGTTCCAGCAACTGGTGGCGCGCCGAAACCGTTTCACCCTGAGCCTGCTCCTGCTGATCCTGGCTACGTTCCACGGCTACATCGCGCTGGTATCGTTCTGCCCCGAGCTGATTGCCAGGCGTCTGGCGCAGGGCTCGAACATGACCTTCGGCGTCGCGGCCGGCGTGTTCCTGTTCGTGTTCTTCTGTGCCTTGTCGGCGCTCTATGTGTACCGCGCCAACGGCGAATTCGATCGCCTGACCCAGGCTCTGGTCGCTGGGCTGGAAGAGGAGCAGGGCGCATGAAGAAGCTCCTTCCCCTGGCGTTGTCGCTGCACTCCGGCCTGCTGTCGGCCTCGCCCGCGTTGGACGCTGGCCAGCGCCAGCCGCTCAACCTGCATGCCATCGGCATGTTCATGGTGTTCGTGCTGTTCACCCTGTGCATCACCTGGTGGGCGGCGCGACGGACCCATTCGACGGCGGATTTCTATAGCGCCGGTGGCGGTATCCGGGGCTGGCAGAACGGCCTGGCGCTGGCCGGCGACTACATGTCCGCCTCCACGCTGCTGGGAATCACCGCGCTCATCTACAGCTCCGGGATGGATGGCTACATCTATCTCATCGCCTTCTTCGCGGGCTGGCCGGTACTGCTGCTATTGATGACCGAGCGGCTGCGCAACCTGGGCCGCTTCACCTTCGCCGACATCACCTCGTACCGTCTCGACCAGGGCAAGGTGCGCACCATGGCCGCCATCGGCTCGCTGACCGTGGTGTGTTTCTACCTGGTGGCGCAGATGGTCGGGGCCGGGCAGTTGATCAGGCTGCTGTTCGGCCTGGACTACCAGATCGCCCTGGTGATCGTCGGTGCGCTGATGATGCTGTATGTGACCTTCGGCGGTATGGTGGCAACCACCTGGGTGCAGATCGTCAAGGCATTCCTGCTGCTGGTCGGCGGCTCGCTGGTGCTGTTCCTGGCGATGCGCGAATTCGACTTCAGCTATGACAGGCTGGTCAGCCAGGCGATGGATAGCCATGCCCTGGGCGAACGCCTGCTGGCCCCTGGTGGCTTGCTGGCCGACCCGTTGACCGCGTTATCGCTGAGCCTGGGGCTGGTGTTCGGCACCGCCGGGCTGCCGCACATCCTGATGCGTTTCTTCACCGTCGGCGATGCCCGGGAGGCGCGCAAGTCGGTGCTCTACGCCACCGGGTTCATCGGCTACTTCTTCAATGTCATTTTCCTGCTGGGCCTGGCGTCGATCGTGATCGTCAGCCAGCAGCCCCGGTTCTTCGAGGGCGGGGAAGCGGGAGGCAAGCTGCTGGGCGGGGGCAACATGGTGGTCATGCACCTGGCCCAGGCAGTGGGAGGTAACCTGCTGCTGGGCTTCCTCTCCGCCGTGACCTTCGCCACCATCCTGGCCGTGGTGTCAGGCCTGGCCCTGGCCGGGGCGTCCGCCATCGCCCATGACCTGTATGCGCGGGTGATCATGAAGGGCGCGGCCAGCGAGGCGCAGGAGCTGCGGGTAACCAAGCTGGCAACCCTGGGCCTTGGCTTGGTGGCGATAGCCCTGGGCATCGTGTTCGAGAACATCAACGTGGCCTTCATGGTCGCCCTGGCCTTTGGCATCGCCGCTTCGGCCAACTTCCCGGTGCTGTTCCTGTCGATGTTCTGGTCCGGGCTGACCACCCGTGGCGCGTTGGCCGGTGGCTACGTCGGGTTGTTCAGCGCCATGGGCTTCGTGGTTTTCTCCAGGCTGGTGTGGGTGGATGTGTTGCACTTCGCCGAGCCGCTGTTCCCCTATACCCAGCCTGCGCTGTTCTCCATGCCGTTGGCGTTCCTGGTGGCGTATGGCGTTTCCCGCCTGGACCGGACCACGCGGGCCATGGCGGAAAGGGAAGCCTTCGCCGACCAGTACGTACGAGGCCAGACCGGCCTTGGTGCCAGCGGAGCCATAGACCACTGAGGCGCACACGGTCGCTGTCGAACGGGTGGCAGCGACCGCATGGCAGGCTTTGAGGCTGTCTGTCGCCCGAGGCCTGGCTAGTGCCCCCGGAAGATGTCTCCGATACCGACGGTGGGGTAGTGCTCCATGCGCTGAGCCGTCCCGCGGTTGACGACGGAAGGCTTCGAAAACAGTGCACTCAGGAAGATGACCAGTACAAGGACAGCCAGTAGAAAACCGAATCGGCGCATATGATTCTCCAGCGATTTTTTATAGTTGTTGTCTTCGGGCGCTATCCACGAGGACCTTAGAAGCGCAGCGCAGTCACTGTCCCGCCGCGCTTGCGGTCTCGCATTCGCGGGCGAACAGGCGGGTGACGGCTACGATGTCCTGATCGCCATAGCCCATGGCTGCCGCGCGTTGCACGGCCTGGCACAGCGCGTCGAAGACCGGCGTCCAGGCCCCTTGTGCGTGCAGGGCTCCGGCGATATGGGCGAAGGCCTGGGCATGCACATCGAGCCTCGCCTGATCGCCTGCGAAATCCTGCGCTTCCAGCCGACGGACCGCTTCCTCGAGTGCATCGGCGACGAAAAAGCGCGACGTGTCGAGCATGAGCCGAGCGGTCTTCGAAGGCGGCAGGCCGAAGTGGACACCAGCCCCCACGGCCTCGAAGAAAGCCACCATCGCGGCAAACGCATGCGCGTGGAGCACGGTGGCGAAGGCCAATGCTTCGTCCCAGGGGAGGAACGTCGTATGACCGGCAAGCCCCTCAAGCAGCGCCCGATGCCGTTCGAAGGCCTCAGGATCACCGGTATGAATGCTGTGGCTTTCGCGACGACCAACGTTGCGCGGGTAGGCCACGATCATCCCTTTGACGTAATGGCCGCCCGCGCGGTTGACGAGACTCTGAAGCGCCAGGCCCTCGTCCCGGGCGTTGGTCGTGTAATCGACGAGCGTACGGTTGGCCAGCGCCTGCATCACACCTGGCATCCCGAGCACCTCGTGGGTCGCCTGGTTGTCCAGGAGCACGAAGATCGTGGCCGGGCTTGCAGCCAGCGCGGCTTCGGCGCTCTCGCTCAGGTGAGCGCCAGCGGCGACGAGCGCCGCGGCCTTGCCGGGTGAGCGGTTCCAGATCGCCACGCGCCTGCCTTGCCTGAGCAACGCTTGGGCCATGATGGTTCCCATGGCTCCGAGCCCGATCACGGACACTTCGAACTCGACGCTTTCATCATTGTGTTCACGCACGCTCGAGGTCTCCTGATTATTGTTCTGGCTGATGTCCAACAGGTCTCCGGCCTGCGCTTCAACACAGGCCGAAGGGTGACCCTGGCAGCTATTCGCCCAGCGCTGCCGCGACCGATTCGCCGAAGGCCCTGAGGCCGTCTTCGAGTTGGTCGGTCGGAGTGTTCAGCGGTGGCATCAGCTTGATGATTTCGCCATTCGGGCCGCAGCGGTCGACCAGCACGCCCGCTTGCAGCACGCGCTGCTGGGCGTCCTTGGCGACCTCGACGTTGCCGCGGCCGAAATCGATGCCGGCGATCATGCCGCGACAACGCGCGGACGCGACGCCTGGAATTTCCGCAAAGCCGGCAACCGCGCGCTCCATGGCCGCGCAGTTGTCGGCCAGCAATTTCAGGAACTGCTCATCGTGCCAATAGCTGAGCGCGATGCGGGCGGTCAGGAACGCCAACTGGTTGCCCCGGAAGGTGCCGATGTGATCGCCCGGTTGCCATACATCCAGCCCGGCACGAAGCAACACGATCGCCATCGGCAGGCCGAAGCCGCCGATCGATTTGGCGCAGGTGATCAGGTCCGGCACCACCCCGGAGCGCTCGAAGCCGAAGAAGTCGCCGGTGCGACCGCAACCGGCCTGGATCTCGTCGCAGATAAGCAGCACGCCGTGGTCGGTGGTCCACTTGCGCAAGCGTTGCAGCCATTGGTTGGAAGCCGGGTAGACGCCGGCCTGGATCTGCACCGACTCGACGATCACCGCCGCCGGCAGCTCCGAGCCGCTGCCCTGGTCGTTGGCCAGGCGCTCGAGGAAGCCAATGCTGTCGAATTCGCCATAGGGGCTGTCTTCGTAGGGCACGAACACCACGTCGGTGGAAAGCCCGGGGCCACGGCGAGTGCGGTTGCCGGTGACGGCCAGGGCGCCGGCGGTCATGCCGTGGTAAGCCCCGTAGAACGATACGACCTTGGTACGCCCGGTCGCCTTGCGCGCCAGCTTCAACGCCGCCTCGACGGCGTCGGCACCGGTCGGGCCGGTGAACTGGACCTTGTAGTCCCAGCCGCGTGGCTTGAACAGGTCGCGCTCGATCGCTTCCAGGAACTGGCGCTTGGTGGTGGTGTGCAGGTCGAGGGCGTGGGTCACGCCGTTGGCCGACAGATACGCGATCAGCGCATCGCGCATGCGCGGGTCGTTGTGGCCATAGTTCAGGGCGCCGGCGCCGGCGAAGAAGTCCAGGTATTCGCGGCCATCTTCGCCGCGGATCCTGCTGCCTTGGGCGGTATCGAACACCAGGGGCAAGTCGCGGCAGTACATCCGCACGTTGGACTCGAGCCTTTCGAACGTCTCGATGTTGTTCATGCAAACCTCTTGAAAAATGATCTGGGTAGTCCGGGGTGTGGGCGGTCAGTGCTTGAACATCACGTGGCGCACCACGGTGTAGTCTTCCAGGCCGTACATCGACAGGTCCTTGCCGTAGCCGGACAGCTTGACCCCGCCGTGGGGCATTTCGCTGACCAGCATGAAGTGGGTGTTGACCCAGGTGCAGCCGTATTGCAGGCGGGCGGCCAGGCGATGAGCGCGCCCCACATCGGCGGTCCATACCGAAGACGCCAGGCCGTAATCGGAGTCGTTCGCCCAAGCCAGCGCCTGGGCTTCATCCTCGAACGACGAGACGGTCACCACCGGGCCGAAGATCTCGCGGCGCACCACCTCATCCTCCTGCGTAGCGCCGGCCAGGACCGTCGGCTCGAAGAAGAAGCCGGCACCCTCGGCGCGCTTGCCGCCGGTGACCACTTCGATGTGCGGCAACTCCCTGGCCCGGTTCACGAACCCCTCGACACGCTCCAGATGCTCCTTGGTGATCAGCGGTCCCATCTCGGTCGCCGGATCGTCCGGCAGCCCGCACCGGATGCTGGATACGGCCTCGCCGAGCTTGCGAACGAACTCCTGGTAGACCCCTTTCTGCACATAGAGGCGGCACGCGGCGGTACAGTCCTGGCCGGCGTTGTAGAAGCCGAAGGCGCGGATGCCTTCGACGGCGGCGTCGATGTCGGCATCGTCGAAGATCAGTACAGGAGCCTTGCCCCCCAACTCCATGTGCATGCGTTTCACGCTCTCGGCCGTACCTTCGATGATCCGGCTGCCGGTGCGCACGGAGCCGGTCAGCGACACCATACGCACCTGGGCATGGCTGGTCAGCGGCTCACCCACCGAGGCACCTCGACCGTGGACGATGTTGACCACGCCGGCGGGGAAGATCTCGGCAAGCAGCTCGCCCAGTTTCAAGGTACTCAGCGGCGTGTGCTCCGACGGTTTCAGCACCACGGTGTTGCCGCCGGCCAATGCCGGGCCGAGTTTCCACGCTGCCATCAGCAACGGATAGTTCCACGGCGCGATGGAGGCGACCACGCCCACCGCGTCGCGGCGGATCATCGAGGTATGCCCCGCGACGTACTCTCCCGCCGCCGAGCCCTGCAGGCAGCGCACGGCGCCGGCAAAGAAACGGAACACGTCCGACACGGCGGGCAGTTCGTCCAGCAGCACGGCGTTGAAAGGCTTGCCGCAGTTGTCCGCCTCCAGGCGAGCGAACACGTGCGCCTGGGCATCGATGCGCTCGGCGAGCTTGAGCAGCAGGGTCGCGCGATCCTTGGGCGGCGTTTGCGACCAGGCGTCGAAGGCCGCATCCGCGCTCTGCACCGCGGCATGGACCTGGGCGCCGCTGGCCTCGGTAATTCGCACCAGGACGTTGCCCTGGGACGGGTTGTACACCGCGTGGCTCTCGCCTTCGCCGGCCACCAGGGCACCATTGATCAGAAGTTTGGTTTGCATATCGATTCTCGCCATTGAAGGGCAGGCTCGAAGCCGGCCTTGTGGTTGTTGTCAGAGCGTTCGATAGAAGGGTGGTCGCTACGCCAGCGCGTCGGGCACCGGGTTGCGGAAGAAGCTGGTCCGGCAAGCGAGATAGACCGCCCCCAGGCCCAGCCAGCTACAGCCCATGATCAGCGCCTCTTTATCCAGGCTGACCAGCATCCACCCGGCCGTGACCAGGCCAACGAGCGGGCAGAGCACCCCGCGCAACAAGCCCGCCCCGTCTCCGAGGCGGGTATCGAAGGAGAGCCGCAACGCGCAAAGGTTGACTGCGCTGAAGGCGAGAAACGCGCCGAAATTGACCAGGGACGTCGCGGTGGCGATCGTCAGGGCAAAACCCGCGCAGCCGAAAATGCCGCAGAGCAGAATGTTGAAGGCCGGGGTCTTGTAGCGAGGATGCAGGGCACCGAACAGCTTGCGCGGCAGTTGGTTGTCCCGCCCCAGGGCGTACAGCAGCCGGCCCACGCTGGCCTGGAACGACATGCCTGCGGCGAAGTGAGCGATGATGATCCCCGCCAGGACCACGCCGAAGAACAGGTCGCCGCCGATCATGCGGGCGATCTCGAAGGCGGCGCCGTCCACATGCTCGAAGGCGGGGGAGGGGTGCGCCAGGTACATGAAGTACGACGAGCCGACGTAGACCGAGCCGCCGATCAATGCGACCAGCAGGATCGCGCGCGGCAGTGTCCGGTCCGGGTCGCGGGTCTCCTCGCTGAGCGTGGACAGCGCGTCGAAGCCCAGGAACGAGTACGCGGCAATGGCGGCGCCGGCCATGCTGGTGGCGAAGGACACGTCCGGGTTGAAGAACGGCTTGGCCGACAGCAGCCCGCCAGGGCCGTTGGCCGCGACGATGTAGTGCACGCACAGGCTGATGAACACGACGATGATGGCCAGTTGCGCGACCATCAACAGCACGTTGAAGCGGTTGGCGACCTGGATGCCCAGGATATTAAGCAGCGAGGTGGAGACGATGAAGCCGATGATCCACACCCATTGCGGCACCTCTGGAAAGGCCATGTTGAGGTAGCTGGCGCCGAGCAGCCAGATCAGCATCGGGATGAAGAAGTAATCGAGCAGGGCGGCCCAGCCCACCATGAAGCCGAGGTTCGCGCTCAGCATCTTGCGGGTATAGGTGTAGGCCGAACCGGCGACCGGGAACACCCTGACCAGCCGGCCATAGCTCAAGGCCGTGAACACCACGCCGATTGCCGCGATCAGGTAGGCCATCGCCGTGGTGTTGCCGCTGGCCTGCGTGATCACGCCATAGGTGCCGAACACGATCAACGGAGCGAGGAACGCCAGACCGAACAACAGAACGGAAAACGGACCCAGCGTGCGCTTCAATGAAGCGCCGGCGATTGATTCGCTCATGACTGGCCTCCTTCACGCTACGTAGTGGTAAGCGGCGGCGACGATTTCACGGTAGGTTTCCACCGTCATTTGCTTGGCATTGCTGCCGTCGGAGAAATTCTTCTTCGACTTTTCGGCGATGCTCAGGAAGTCTTCCTCGCGCACGCCTTTCACCTCGGCGAAGCGGGGGATGCCCAGGTCCTTGCTCATCTGGAACAGGTAGCCAACGGCGGCCTCGGCGGCCTCGGCCGGCGAGAGGTTGGGGTCGATACCCAGTGCATAGGCGACCTGCGCGTGGCGGGTGATGTCGGCGTCGCGGTTATGGCCGAACACGAAGGGCAGGAAGATCGCGTTGCCCACGCCGTGTGGCGTGTCGTACATGCCACCGATGGCTTCGGAAATGCAGTGCACGCTGCCGACGTCCGCGTTACCGAAGGCCATGCCGGCGATCAGGCTGGCCACCAGCATTTGCTCGCGTGCATGCAGGTTGCCCGGCTCCAGTACGGCGGGCCTGAGGTATTGGCTGATCAGGCGGATGGCATGCAGCGCCAGCCCGTCGCTGATCGGGTTCGACACGCGGCAGGTGTAGGCTTCGATGGCGTGGGTGAGGGCATCCATGCCGGTTGCGGCGGCAATCGATGCAGGCAGCGTGTCGAGAATGCGGGAGTCGAGCAATGCCAGAACGGGGCCCACCCGGTAATCCTGGACGCTCATCTTGAAATGCCGGGCGGTATCGGTGATCACCGAGAAACAGGTCACTTCGCTGCCGGTTCCGGCGGTGGTCGGGATGGCGACGATAGGCGGGATGGCGTGCCTGAGGGTGAAAGAGCCCTCGTAGTCTTCGATCCGACCCTCGTGGGTCAGCAGCAGGCTGATCGCCTTGGCCGCGTCCATCGCGCTGCCGCCGCCGATGGCCAGCAGGCCTTGGATACCTTTGCCGCGATACAGCTGCGCCGCCTGGTTGATGTCTTCGCTGCGAGGGTTTGCCTTGACGTCCGATATCTCGTCGAACGCGATCTCCCACTCATTCAGGCTGGCATACACGCCATTCAACAGGCCTGCGGCCTTTACCCCGGCGTCCGTCACGATCAGCACATGCGCCATGCCGAGTTCCCGCAGGTATTCGCCGGTGCGCTCACGCAGGCCGGGTCCCATCACGACTTTGGCGGGGAGTAAGAACTTGAATTCCATACGTACCTCTTGCTCGATTTTTGTCGTTGTTGAACGGCAGTGGAGGAATTCACGCGCAGGGCGAACCAACGGCCCGGCGTGTGATGCATGGCTCTGCGGTCGAGAATCAACCGGGAACCTTTTTGTCTTATGTGGGCCTGGATAAGCACGAACTTCGAAAAGCCCCATGCAAGTCCCGAGGTGTAAAAAGAGGGGCGGCACCCACCCGCCCCTGAAGGGATGTTCCGTCCTAATGCATTTGGCCTGCGAGCAGGGAGAGCAGCGTTCCTGTCAGGCAGGCGGGGAAGTCATGCCCCATTCCCGGCAACAGCACCAAGCGTGCCCTGGGAATGGCCGCCGCCGTGGCGAAGCCTCCGCTGGTGGCGACCATGAGGTCTTTCTCAGCATGGATGACCAGCGTGTTGCAGCGAATTCGCTGGAGTTCCTGCGTTCGGTCGCCCGAGTTGATGATGGCGCCGATCTGCCTCGCCATCCCGAGGTTGCTCGCTTCCCCGCCGCCTCGTTCCCAGGCTTGCATGGCGTAGTCGCGATGGGCCTGCTCGTCCCATTCCAGCGTCGTACCGACGGAACGCATGATCTCCACATAGTCGCGAACGCTCTCCTGCTGGTTCCGGGGAGGGCGCCGGAGAAGCTGCAAGATGGTCTTGAACGCTGGCTGGCCTACTCGCAGCGATCCTGTCGTCGAGAAGATGGACGCCAGGCTCATGACTCGCTGCGGATAACGAGCGGCAAGTGTCTGGGCGATCATGCCGCCCATCGACATCCCTACGACGTGCGCCGCACCCAGGCGCAGGCCATCCATGAGGCCGATCACATCGTCGGCCATGTCGCCCAGGTCATACCCCGCAGTCGGTTTACGGAAGAACTGTTGCAGGGTCGTGGGCGGGGTAACCTCGGTGAAGAAAGACCTGCCCGAGTCACGGTTGTCCAGCGTGATCACGCGCAGGCCCCGCTCGACCAGACCGGCGATGAGCGCTTCAGGCCAATAGATCAATTGCAGCCCCAGGCCGACGATGAGGATGACCGCAGGCGCGGTTTCCGGACCGTGGCTGCGATAGCAGAGGCTACGCTTGCCCGGTAGCTCGCAGAACCGATCCGCAGTCATCGCCCGCCGCCCTGAGTCTGAAGCGCCACGCTTCTGTGCAGGTAGGCGTCAGGCACCGTGCTGAACCGGAGGCATTCGTCGGCGACCTTCCCTCGGCGCAAAAGCTTGATGTCACGGAAGTAATCCATCGACATCACCCAGGGCTCGCGAGGCCCCTGGCGCGGCATGCTATCCAATGCCCGCTGGACATATCCGGCCCCGAAATCCAGCAGGGGACGGGTTTCGACACCATCCGGCGCCTTCGGCTCGCAGACGTTATGGCCCTGGCTGTCCATGAAGCCCAGCAAGCGACAGAAGTGGTCGCACAGCAGGCACACTTTCAGCGTCCAGGATGAGTTGGTATAGCCCACCGCAAAGGCAAAGTTGGGTACGCCGGAAAGCATCGTGCCCTTGTACGCCAGCGTCTGGCTCAACACTACCGGCTCGCCATCCTTGTGCAGGGCGATACCGCCGAACAACTGCACGTTCAGACCGGTGGCCGTGATGATGATATCGGCCTTCAGCTCCGTGCCGGACTTGAGCAAGACACCGGACTCGGTAAAGCGCTCGATATGGTCGGTAACGACCGAGGCTTTACCTGCACTGATGGCCTTGAAAAGATCGCCTTCGGGAACCGAGCACAAGCGTTGGTCCCAGGGCTTGTAGGGTGGGTTGAAATGAACGTCGACCGGATAGCCCTTCGGTAATTCTCTACGGGTCAGCCATATGAGCAGCTTGCGGGCGAGCCCGGGGAAGCGCTGGCAGAATCGCCAGAAGACCAGGGTGATCTTGGCATTCTTGTAGCGCGTCAGTGAGTAGGCGGTTTGCGCCGGCAGAATCTTGCGAAGAAAAGCGGCAACGGAATCGTTGGCGGGCTGGTTGACGATATAGGAGGGCGTCCGCTGCAACATGGTGATGCTGGCGACCTCGTCGGCCATGGCGGGAATCAGGGTCACCGCCGTTGCGCCGCTGCCGATGACCACCACATGCTTGCCCCGATAGTCCAAGCGCTCGGGCCAGTGTTGCGGGTGGATGATTTGTCCCTTGAACTGCTCCGCGCCCTCGAAGCGTGGGCTGAAGCCTTGGTCATAACGGTAGTAACCGCCTGCGCTGAACAGCCAGCGGCATTCGATGGTGCGGGTTTCTGCCGTGTGGCCGTCCTCGACGCATACTGCCCACAGCCCTTTGTCGCTCTGCCAATTCGCCGAGACCACTTTCTGCCGGTACTGGATGAAGGGGTCCAACTGGTATTCAGCGACGGCTTCTCGCAGGTATTCGAGAATGTCGGCGGCATCCGCCAGAGATTTCGCCTTGGTCCAAGGCTTGAAGTCGAAGCCGAAGGTGTACAGGTCGGAGTCGGAGCGTATGCCGGGATAGCGGAACAGGTCCCAGGTGCCGCCCATTCGCTCCCGGGACTCGAGAATCGCAAACACCTTGTTCGGTTGGTGACGTCGAAGGTAAGCCGCAGCGCCGATGCCAGACACACCGGCTCCTATGATCAGAACATCGAGCGGCTCAATTGGAAGAGCAGTGTGAGAGGACATGTCGCCTCCTATTGTTGTGTTATAGAGACTTGATCTTTTGACTTGATCGTTTGACCAGAATAGACGCGAGCGAGTTGCTGGTACAAGGTGCGAAATGCACCAGGTTTCCATCGGTTTGGGTTTATTTGCACCTAGGTGCCACACCAGGCCATGGCGGAAGGCCTGATCCATGGACGAGAAGCGCACAGTCAGCTTGCAGGATTACGAGGAGGAGACCGGGCGAGGTGGCCGCCCAGGATTCCGCTGGAGGCGGGGAGAGGAGAGCTAGAAGAGGCGTCGCACCTGCACTGGCAAGAGGCCCGAAGAGCAGGGGCACGGCGAACCGTGTCCCCATGCCCCTCTCTAGAGATGCGCCTTCGAAAAGATCAGAAGCTGGCCACCAACAGCTTCACAGCCTGGCAGGCGGCTTCGGTCTCGGCATTCAGCCGCTCCTGGTCACCATGGGCGGACCAGGCGAGAAGCAAGCCATCGAACAGGTTGATGAGCAAGCGACTGACAGTGCCCAGCGCTTCCTGGTCCAGCACCGAGCCAGCGACCTGTTCGATGGCCTGCTTCGTCGCTTCGATGGAGTCGGTGTAGATCTTGCTCGCCATCGCGGGGTTGTTACGCAGATTCCAGAAAAACAGCTCGAACTGCGTAGTCGCCAGTTGCGGATGCGTGGTGAACCACCCGACCAACTGGCGCAATATCTCTGCTACCGAGTCTGCCGCCGTGGCTCCCGCCGTAACGTGCAGCAAGGACTGCTGTGGCGTGTCTATCAGGGATTCATAGACCGCGTCGAACAATTCGTCCTTGGTGTGGAAGACATAGTGCAGGGAGGCCAATGGAGAATTCGCCGCGGCCGCGATGCGACGGGTAGTGGCATTCGCCACACCATATTCCGCGATCACCTTCACGGCGGCCTCAATAAAATCTTGCCTGCGCACTTCGGCGCCCACTCGAGCCATTCAGCTTCTCCTTCTTCGGTGTTGCCGCCAGGCGACTGGTCCGCTGTCGACCGGGACGAATGCTAACGCATGGCCGTTCTCCAATCCATGAGTCGACACGCCTGAAGACCAAGGCAGCGACCCTTTGTCTCTCCAGATGTTTCGCTCCGACCGCAGGCGATGCGTAGCCGAAGCGGAACAGGATCGAGCCTGGGCAATCCGCTATCGCCAGCGCGAACCCGCGTAGAGCCGCATCTTGATTCGGCAGGCCTTTCCTGAGCGCCGAGATGCCACGCAGAATTATTAATCGTTTGACTTGATCACGCGATCATGTCGTATGATCAAACCTCCTTTCCGCGCCAGGCGCAAGGAGAGGGCGGTCTGACCGCATGAGAGTGAACGCTCATGGGCTGAGGCTGATTGCGGAGGCCCTGCAGAACAATGACAACACCACACAGGTAGGCATCAGATGAGTACGCGAAGATTGACGACAGTCAGCTGCGACACCCCGATCGAGCAGGTAGTGGAAATCATCAGGCGTGATGGCGCTGTCGCTATTTCCAACTTCGTCTCGGAAGAAACCTTGAAGTCTCTTACCGAGGACCTGGACAGCTATCTGGGCGTTACCCCCTGCGGCATGGACCCTTACTTCGCCGGCACCCAGACTCGACGTACCGCGCGGATCCTGGCGAAAAGCGACTCCGCCGTGGAAGTGGCACTGAACCCCCTGTTCCTCGAGACGGCAAAGCAGGTATTGCAGACTCCCACCCATGTCTGGGTAGGGAACGATCGGGTCGAGATCACGCCCGATATCCAACTGAGCATGACCCAGGCCATACAGATCGGGCCTGGACAAGGTCTTCAACCCCTGCATCGCGACGATGCCACTTCGCTCTGGCGGCATCCGCAGTATGGTCGCGAGGCTCGCTTGCAGCTCATGCTGGCGATTACCGACTTCACCGAAGAGAACGGCGCGACGCGGGTCATTCCTGGCAGTCATCAATGGGATGACGAACGTATGCCCACCCAGGAAGAAACCATCGGCGCGGAAATGAAGGCAGGCACTGCGCTTCTCTGGTTGGGATCGGTATATCACGGCGGTGGCGCCAACAGATCCGACGCTCCTCGCACAGGCCTGACCATGGCCTACGACCTGGCCTTCCTGCGCCTGGAAGAAAACCACTTCCTTTCCATACCCGTCGAGCGCGTTCGGCAACTCCCCGCGCAAATGCAGCGTCTGCTGGGGTGGAGTGCCAGTTCCACGCTACTGGGATGGGTGGAGATCGATGGTCAGATGCGTGACCCGCAAGAGCTGCTGGGCATGCCCTCCTTTTCCGAGGCAGGGAAGGGGTTCTAGCGGCACTGCCATGGATCGGCCCATGAGAGGAACAACGTCCGGCAACCCGGGAGTGATGTGAATGAATGCCTTCAACGGAGCGGCACGCAACAATGCCGAACCCATGAGATTCCGCAGCCTTGGCGGATGGGTGGAGCAGCCAGACGACCTGCAGCCGGCGCTGACAGGCCACGAGCACGCAGACGTAGTCGTGGTCGGCGCCGGGTTCGCCGGCCTGTCAACGGCGCTGGAACTAAGGGCGCGTGGAGCGAACGTCATCGTTCTGGAACAGCAGTTCGCAGGCTTCGGGGCCAGCGGGCGCAATGCCGGCTATCTGCTCGGCAGCATGGGCATAGAATGCGAGGTTTTCGTCAAGCGAGTGGGGCTTGAGCAGGCACGTAAGTTCGTCGGTTTCTATGACGAGGCCGTCACCTATGTGGAAGAGCGTTTGGCTGCGCTGGACATCGATTGCGATTACACGCCCTCGGGAATCATCCGGGCCGCCGTCCATCCCAGCCAGGAAAAGCGACTGCGAGCGAACATGGAGCTTGGCCACGCGCTGGGCTCTGTCACGCGCTTCGTGGATAGCGCCGAGATGCGCGCGCGAGGCATACCGCCCGCATTCCTGTTTGGCAGCGAGCAGCGTGGCGGCACCTTGAATCCGGGAAAGTACGTCAACGGCCTGCGTCGTGCGGCAATCAAGGCTGGCGTGAAATTGTACGAACGCACGCCGGTGCTTTCCTACTGTGAAGGGCAGGTGATTACCTGCAATACGGCCCAGGGTATCGCCACCGCCCCTGTAATGGTTCTGGCGACCAACGCCTACACGCCTCAGCTGGGAGTGCTCCGCAACAAGGTTGCACCGATCCGGGTTTCGGCAATCGAAACCCAGCCGCTATCGGCGGAGCAACTGGCGTCCCTGGGTTGGCAAGAGCGTGAAGGCCTCATTACGCCGCACTACACCATGGAAAGTCATCGCCTGACGGCCCATGACACCCTGCTGCTGACCGTGAAGCAATTGGGTTATGCCTACGGCTCGAAGACACCCAATGTTCCGGACCACGCCGCCTACGCCGCGTTGTCGAGAGTGTTGCGCGAGCGTTTTCCTTCCTTGCAGGGCCTTGCCATTCGGCATTGCTGGAGCGGGTATATCAGCGGGGCCTACGACTTCCTCCCCGTGGTCGGGGTGACAGGGGCCAGGCAGAACATCTTCTATACGGCGGGATGTTCAGGGCATGGCCTTGCCACTCAATCGCTCATGGGCGCGCTTTTCGCCGAGCGAATCGGCGGTGGAGAGCCTCCGCTGCTAGCGGCGCTGGAACACAAGACGCCATCCATGCTACCCGAGCCACTTCAATGGTGCGCCATAAAGACGGCCTTTGCGGCCGCCAGGCTACTGGATGCATGGACCGACAAGAAAGTGCGCAAAGACAAAGCCTTGAACGGCTGATAACGATGCGGGGAGTTAATGGGGTTATGCCCGTACTCCCTTGCACCGATTAGACACAAGGCATCGATACAACTCTATCTGAAGGGGCAGTTAACGTGGAACCGAGAGACTTGTTCGCTCTGCTCTCATGTATTCTCCTGGTGATTTCCGGATTGTTTTATGGCGCTGCATTCATCAGGCGGAAAAACTATTTGCTTGGTCTGGAGTTCTTGATCGTAGGTATCTCGGCATCGAACTTCACTACATTCATAGCCACCGGCTGGCAAGCCAACTACAACATCGCGATCTTTCTCGACGCCTTTTCGCGAGGGGTGGGAGTGCCAGTTATCGCTACGCTCGGGCTAATGGCAGTTACCCACGATTACAAACCGTCGCCCGCCAAGGATATCCTCATTTTTGTAGCTGGCTTTGCCGCTACCGGCGTCTACTTCCTGTCTGGAATCATCGAGGGATTCCTCCCTTATTTCTATGTATTCATGTGGTCAGCCTATACCTTGTATCTTTGCTACTTCACCTTGCAACTGGCCCGTGCAGGCGAAGCCCTCCATACTCTGGCCACCATCGCTGGCGGGCTGGCGGGCCTGGTAGTAGCGCTCAGGTATGACTTCTTCCCGATTCCGGGAGACGACACGAAGATGGTCTTCATGACCATGGCCTTCCTGGCTTGGTCCTATTCCATGGTGCAGTTGTACTATGCCTATGGTGCGCTGGAGCGTTCGAACAAGGTATACGGCCAAGCGTTTCCTCGTCCACGATAAACAATACGGCGCGACAAGTTTTTCTTTCTGACCCGATAACCTGGCAGAACTGTTCTGCTGTAACTCCATGGCAGGCCCTGGCCCTGCCTTTTACCGCCCTTCGGGGCGGTTTTTTTTTGCAGGCATTACATCCGCTATAGTCCCGCTCCGCCGCGGAGCGTGCATTGTCGGATAAAGTTGCTCGATTCATGACCGGTCATATCCGATCGCTCCCTCTGACCCGAGGCGAAACGACAATTGAAAATGCCCGAGCCGATATCTACGAAAGTTCCCCTCAAGCTCTCTTGTGCCCTGTTACCAAGCATCTCCAGGTAACACATGTTTCTTTACTTCCCAAGGTGGTGCACAGGGCACTGGGCCTGGAACAGAACTTTTTCCATAACCGCCTGATTTATAACAATTAAAAAAACATGAAAGAGAACTGGCATATGGTTTGCCTCATGATCGTCCGACATGGTCAATTGATCAGGTCAAATGATCATTATCGACAGGAGCCGACTTCTTCCCCTTGGGAGGTCGAGCAACCGGTCCATGCCCTGTGTGAGGAGCCATCCAATGAAAGATGTAACTGAACGGCTGGAAGGTGAAGCGCCCACCCGTCGTGTTTTCCAGCAGCAGTTGTTCATGACCCTCGCGGTATCGACCGTGCTCTGTTCGGTCCAGGCTGCGCCCCAGGGCCCCGAGGCGCTGGGGTCGAAACTGACCCCCTTGGGCGGGGAGATCGCAGCGAGTGCAAGCGGGGATATTCCTGCCTGGACGCAGCCTGGACAGCAGGACGAGGGATGGAGCTACGGCCAGGTGCGAGGAGAGCACTGGAAGTTCAAGGGCGACAAGCCGCTCTACAGCATCGACGCGAACAATCTCGCGCAACACTCGAGCAAGCTGTCCCCCGGACAGGTCGAGCTGTTCAAGAGGATTCCCGGCTATCGCATGGATGTGTATCCGACCCGTCGGACCTGTAGCGCTCCGGACTTCGTGGTCGAGAACACCCGGCAGAACGTTGGTTTCGCCAAGCTCGATGCTGCCGGCCTCGCTCTGGACGAGGCTCACGTTCCGGGCATCCCGTTCCCCATGCCGAGTACCGGTGCCGAGGTGATGTGGAACATGAAGATGCGCTACCGCGGCGTTGGCGTCGAAATTCCCCGGACCATTTCCGGAATTTCTCCACGCAAAGGGGGGGAATGGTTACGTCAGTCGACAGATACCTTCTTCTTCACGCCCTGGGGGAAAAAGGGGAGTGCGCTCTTCTCGTCAGTTGGCCGCCTGGAGAATGCGACCTTCTTCAACTACCTCGAGCCGGCTGCTCTGGCCGGCCAGTCCGCGGTACAGACTGCCGTGGCCGGCGAACAGGCCACGACCTTCTACTACTTCCCCGGCCAGCGCCGCGTGCGGCGAATGCCGTCGTACTCCTACGATGCGCCACAGATCGGCCTGGATAACCAGTACACCGTCGACGAGGCGAACGTCTTCTTCGGCACCATGGACCGTTTCGACTGGAAGCTGATCGGCAAGCAGGAGTTGCTGGTGCCTTACAACGATTTCGGTGCCTACGACACTGGCGCCAAGGTGGAGACGTTTGCCGGCAACGACTCGATCGCGCCGCAGTCGCGTCGCTATGAGCTGCATCGGGTCTGGGTCGTCGAGGCCAATGTCCGTCAAGGCATGCGCCATCAGGCGCCGAAGCGCATGTTCTACATCGACGAGGACAGCTGGAACCCGTTGCTGGCGGTGGACTACGACAAGCAAGGGCAGATCTGGAAAGTGCGCGAAGGGTTCTCGATTCCCGTGTACGAGACAGGCGCCTGCGACGTCCAGGCCCAGGTCCAGTACAACCTGGCGGATGGCCGCTACCTCTTCGACATGACCTCGATCGGTGCGGGCAAGAACGATATTCGCTGGCTCACCGAAGACAACGGCTCCCCCCGCCTGAAGCGTGACTTCTTCACCTCCGACAATCTGCGAGCCATCAGCGAGCGCTAACCGACGTCAGATCGAGAGCCAGCATGAAAAAAATAATTACGAAAGCCTCAGGCCTTGTCATCGCGTGCACAACCCCACTGGCAATGGGATTCACGTTCGAAACCGAAACCCTCAATGGCTCTTTCGACTCCACGATCACCGCAGGCATGGGTCTGCGTACCGAGTCACGGGGCTGCAACCTGATCAACCAGGGACCGACCGGGCACAACGCGCCCTCCGGCTGCCTGGCGCAGAGCTCCGGCGTGGCCGACCAGGGCGACCTGAACTACGACCGCGGCGACATGTTCACCAACTACCTCAAGGGCACCCATGAGCTGTTGCTGAAGATGCCCGAGGACATCACCTTCATGGCGCGCGGCACCTGGATCCGCGACTTCGCTGCCACCGATACCACCGGCACGCTGTCGTTCAACACCCCGGAGAGCGTCGGCAGCAACGGGCTGAGCGACGACGCCCGCGATGACCTCGCGTTCAAGGCCCGCCTGCTGGACCTGTGGGTGAGCAAAGGCTTCGACGTGGGCGGGCAGCGGGTCCGCGCACGCCTGGGCAACCAGGTGATCAACTGGGGCGAAAGCCTGTTCGTGGCCGGTGGCATCAACAATACCAACGCCTACGATTACCAGGCCTTGGCGCGCCCCGGCGTGCAGCTCAAGGAGGCCGTGCTGCCGGCGCCGATGCTCAGTGTCGCGTCGGGCCTGGGCTCGGGTGTCAACGTCGAGGCCTACTATCAATTCCGCTGGAACAAGAGCGAATTGCCGCCGGTAGGCAGCTACTGGTCCACCACCAACGCGCTGGGTGAGGGCAGGGGGGACTATGGATTCTCCGAAAAGGACGCCCGCGACAGCGGCCAGTGGGGCCTTTCGCTGCGCTGGCAGCCGGAGGACAGCGACGTCGCCTATGGCTTCTACGTAATGCGTTATCACGACAAGTTGCCATCGTTGCGTGTCGCCATTCTCGACCCGAACACCTTCGCGGCGGCACCGACCTGGGAGTACCAGGAAGACCGGATGATGTACGGCATCAGTGCCAACATGCCGATCGGTGACTGGGCCGTCGGTACGGAGCTGTCGTACCGGCCGAAGGACTCGGTCATGCTCAACCCGGTCATCGACCTGTGTACCGGCAACGGCGGCAAATGCTGGAAGGACGAGAAGAAATTCCAGTGGCACCTGACAGGCCTGTACAGCTTCACGCCGTCCAATTCCCCGACGCTTCTGGATTTCAGCGGGGCCAGCACGGGCAGCTTGCTGACCGAACTGGTGGTCATCAAGTACCCGGGGCTGCATGACGAGGTCAATGGCGAACCGCTCGCCGCGGGACTCAATGCCTGGCAGCTGGATCCTGCCAGAGCGCCGAAGTCCCGTGGCGACAAGACCTCTTCAGGGATCAACCTGGACTTCAGCCTGACCTATGACGGCACCTTGTTGCCGGGCTGGCAGGTCACGCCGGGCGTCTTCTATGCACGGTCGCTGGGAGGACGGACACCGAACCTCAGCGCAACCTTCACCGAGGACGCGAGCAGCATGAACCTGTACCTGAACTTCGTGCGGAACCCGGCCAGTTGGCAGATTTCCCTCAACTACGCGAAGTTCATGGGCGGTGAGACGCCCTACGACCAGCTTTATCGTGACCGCGATTATGTCGGCATCGCGATCTCCCGCACCTTGTGAGGCTTGCCGTGAACGGTTCTGTAAAGCTACCTGAGGCCCCGACACGTGGCCTGTTGTCATATGTCGAAGGTGTGTTGTTCAGGCATCGCCGGCTGGTGCTGGCGAGCCTGGCGGTATTCACGCTGATCATGGGCTGGTTCGCCGTACAGCTGCGCATGGATGCCGGCTTCGAAAAGCAATTGCCGGTAGGCCACGAATACATCGAGACATTCGAGGCCTACCGCAATGACCTGCTGGGGGCGAACCGACTGACCATCGTGGTCAAGGCCCGAGAGGGCGATATCTGGAGCGCCCCGGGCCTGAAGCGGCTGTATGACGTCACCCAGGCGGTGACCTTCCTCCCGGGAGTATCGCGCAGCAGCGTGCGCTCCCTGTGGACGCCCAACGCCTTCGTCAACGAAATCACCGAGGAAGGTTTTCGTGCTGATCCGCTGGTACCCGGAACGGTTTCTCCCGAGCACCTGGATGACCGGATCATCGCGAAGATCGCCAATTCCACTGCCCAGGGCGGCTTCATCGGTACGCTGGTTTCCCGGGACCAGAGCAGCGCGATGATCACGGTGGAACTCAACGAGTACGATAGCCAGGGCGCCCATCTGGACTACGTAACCTTCAACCATCGGCTGGAGAAAGAGATCCGCCAGCGCTTCGAAGACGGCGATTTCGAAATCCAGATCATCGGTTTCGCCAAGCAGATCGGCGACATCGCCGACGGAGCTTCAGCCGTGCTGGAGTTCTGTTTGCTGGCGTTGCTGCTGACGGCGGGGGCGGTGTACTGGTATTGCCACTCGCTGCGTTTCACCTTGCTGGCGTTGGTCTGTTCGCTGGCCTCGCTGGTCTGGCAGTTCGGCAGCTTGCGCCTGTTGGGCTACGGGCTCGATCCGCTGGCAGTGCTGGTGCCCTTCCTGGTATTCGCCATCGGGGTTTCCCATGGGGTGCAGCAAATCAACTTCATCGTGCGCGAGATCGCCATCGGCAAGAGCGCCGAAGAGGCGGCACGCTCGAGCTTCACCGGGTTGCTGGTTCCCGGGACGCTGGCGCTGGTGACCGCGCTGGTTTCCTTCGTGACGCTGCTGTTGATCCCGATCCCGATGGTGCGGGAACTGGCGATCACGGCTTCGCTTGGCGTGGCCTACAAGATCGTCACCAACCTGGTGATGCTGCCGTTGATGGCGTCGTTGCTGCGCGTCGACGACAAGTACGCAGCCGCCCAGGAGGTTTCCCGGCAGCGTCGCAGCCGTTGGCTGCGGGGCCTGGCCCGGCTCGCCGAGCCACGCAAGGCGCAGTGGGTGCTCGGCGCGGCCTTGGCGGTGTTCCTGGCGGCGATCTGGCAAAGCCATGACCGCGTCGTCGGCACGCTGCAGGCGGGTGCGCCGGAGTTGCGCGAGGACTCGCGCTTCAATCGCGACGCGGTCTCCATCGCCAGCAACTACGACATTGGCCTGGACTGGCTCAGCGTGGTGTTCGAAGTCGACAAGGCTCCTTCCGAGGTGGCCTGCGAGGATGTTGCCCTGGGCCAGTACCAGGATCGTTTCGTGTGGGCCATGCAGGGGGTGCCCGGCGTCCTCTCGGTCGCGTCCTTTTCCACCACCATGCGTCAGTTCAACGAGGGCTACAACGAAGGCAACCCGAAGATGGCGGCGGTGCCCATCGACCCGATGAACTACGCCGCGCTGGCCACCGAGGTTGCGCGAACCCCCGGGCTGATGCGCACCGATTGCAGCATGTCGGCCGTGCACCTGTACCTGGCCGATCACAAGGCCACGACCATCAACCGAGTGGTGGACGCCGCCAAGGCGTTCCGCAGCGAGTATCCGATGTCAGGCATTTCGATCCGCCTCGCCTCCGGCAACGCCGGCGTCCTGGCAGCGATCAACGAAGAGGTGGAGAAGAGCGAAACCCCCATGCTGCTTTACGTCTATGCCGCCATCGCCTTGCTGGTGTTCGTGGTCTATCGCGACTTGCGGGCAGTCCTGGTGTGTTGCCTGCCGCTGACCATCGGCACCTTCATTGGCTACTGGTTCATGAAGGAGCTGCAGATCGGCCTGACCATCGCCACCTTGCCGGTGATGGTGCTGGCAGTGGGCATTGGCGTCGATTACGCCTTCTACATCTACAACCGCCTGCAACTGCACCTGGCCCATGGCCAGACGATCACCAAGGCGGTGGAGTACGCGCTGCTCGAGGTGGGCGTCGCCACCATTTTCACCGCCATCACCTTGGCCGTTGGCGTGGCCACCTGGGCCTTCTCGGAGCTCAAGTTCCAGGCCGACATGGGCAAGCTGCTGGCCTTCATGTTCGTCGTCAACATGGTCATGGCCATGACCGTGCTGCCGGCCTTCGCCGTATGGCTGGAGCGGGCGTTCCCGCGCAAACGTCCCGTGCGCATGATCGGCGCGCTGGTGCACTGAGGAGAGAAGCATGAAGTTCAGGGTTTCATTCACCGCGGCCTTGCTCGCAGCAGGATTGCCGCTGATGTCTCTCCAGGCCGCGCCGTTGCAGGCCGTGCCGGCCGTGCAGGCGGGCAATGCCACGCAGGCCACCATGCTGGCCGCCGGCTGGGCCGGAGAGCGGGTGGTTGCCGTGGGCGACCACGGTGTCGTGTTGTTGTCCGACGACCAGGGCAGGCAGTGGCGCCAGGCACGCTCGGTCCCACTATCCACGCCATTGACGGGTGTGTCCTTCGTGGATGCCAGGCACGGCTGGGCGGTGGGTCACTGGGGCGCGATCCTGTCCACCGCCGACGGCGGGGAATCCTGGCAGGTCCAGCACCTGTCGAGCGAAGAAGACCGGCCGCTGTTCGCCGTGCACTTTTTCGATGCCCGGCAGGGCGTTGCGGTAGGGCTCTGGTCGTTGGTGCTGACCACCGAGGATGGCGGCAAGACATGGACGGAGCAGCCGTTGCAAGCGCCTCCAGGAGCCAAGCGGGCCGACCTCAACCTGATGGGGCTGTTTGCCGACAACCACGGCACCCTGTACGCCACGGCCGAGCATGGGCAGGTGCTGCGCTCCGACGACCAGGGGAAGAACTGGCGTTACCTGGATACCGGCTATGAGGGCACCCTGTGGTCTGGCGCGGTGCTGGCCGATGGGCGTCTGCTGCTGGGTGGTCAGCGTGGCACCCTGTTGCAGGGCTCTGCCGATGGCAAGGCTTTTCGCAGAGTGCCAACGCAAGGCAAGGGCTCGGTCACATCCATAGCAGTGGCTGGCGCTCGGGTACTGGCGGTCGGGCTTGACGGACTGAAGGTACGGAGCAGGGATGGTGGAAACAGTTTCCAGGAAGCACCGTCGGCTGACGGCCTTTCGCTGACGGCGGCGCTGTTCAACGCCGACGGCACGCCGCTGCTGTTTTCACGTCGCGGAGTAATGCCCCGCCAGGAATGAAAGTGTTCACCGGCCTCTTTGCTTGTCCGGGGACGCGGTTGGGCCTGGCGCCTTCGGGGCCAGGCCGGCCAGCGTGGAAGGCTTCTAGAGCTGGAGATAGTCGGCCAGGTCTGCGTAGTTATGTTGCCACAGGCCTGGGCTGCCATTGGGGTACTGGGAGCGGAAGCCGAGGATCTTCTGAACGCGCGGAGCAAGCGTTCTGACCAGTTCGAGCGGCACGATCAACGGGTAGGCCTCTTCAGGCGTGATGATCGAAGCCTGCATCGGGATGGTCAGCCCGCGACGGTAGAAGTCAGCGGTCACGTTGGCCCCGCCGCCATGAACGACTTTCCCGCCGAACAGCACGGCATCTCCTGCTTTCAACAGGGCAGGGATCGTCATTTCTGGGGTTCCTACATCGTCGAAGTCATCCCAGTCCTGGCTCCCGGGGATCAAGCGCGTGGCACCGTTTTCCTCGGTGAAATCGGTCAGCGCCAGCATCAGGTTGGTGATGGTGCGCGGCGCATGTTTATTCATGGCCACGAACGGTTGGTACTGCGCCATGTCGCGGTGCAGCATTTGCGCTTTGTTGCCTGGGCCGATCTCGATCAACTGGGCCGTGGTCAGCCACCAGTCACCGCACTCCGCGGCGTAGAGCACGTTCCCCAGGTCGTGAAAGAGGTCGTCATCGAGGATCTCCTCGCGAAAGGTCTTGCTGTGGGTGACGAGGTTGGTGAGCCGTTTGGTCTGGCGGCCATGGAACTCGGCGATCAGCTCGTGCTGGTGCTTGGAGCCGGCCTCGAGCGCGGCCAGGGGAGCGTCCAGTTCGTTGTTGATCCGTGCGACTTGTTCGGGGGTCATGAAGTTGCGGATGATCACCGCACCTGCCTGGTCGCTCAGCAGTGCAATCTCTTGCGCTGGAGTCGAGCGGGTTACGACGGGCAGGCTGAAGGTATCGCGAGAGGCTGACATTGAAAGAACTCCGGATTGAAGGAACGGTTGGCGCAGGCGGGTCGCTGTCCGGGCAACGGGCACCGGCGAACAAGCCCGCTTGCCACTGCGCTAAACCCCAAAAAAAGAACATGAAGCGTCACGGCGCCTCCTTGTATTTTTTGTTCAGGCAGTGAGTTCATGCTAGGTTTCCCCCAACCTTGCGCCAAGGTACGAACTGCACCATTTCCTCTGTGATTTTTGAGTGATTTGCACCGCCCATGACCAGTACGCCATCCTCCTGGCCACGCCCATCGGAAGCCGTTCGTGAACTCATGCGCAAAGGCGCCGAGCTCGCTCAGGCGCTGCCGCCGGAGTGGGTCGAGCGCCTCAATCAGGCGCTGTTCTCTTCACCGGAAGATGCCAAGCTGCTGGAGGACCCGGTCATCCTCGCGGCGTGCCGGCGCGCCAACCGCGCAGAGTTGCTGCATTGGGCGAACGCCAATCTGCAGCGCCCCGGAGAACCGGTGCAACCCTACGTCTCGGCCGACATGGTGGACACGGCCAGGGAGCTCGCCCGCAGAGGGCTGTCCGAGCTGCTGATGAATGTCGCGAGGTCGACACAGAACACCGCCTGGGAGCTATGGATGAAGATGGCCTTCAACCTGACGCAGGATCCCAGGGTGCTCGAGGAGTTCCTGGAGGTCTCGTCGCGGTCCATCTCGGAATTCATCGACAGCAACATGCGTGTGGTGACCCAGATCATCCTGGAAGAAAAGAGCGCCCAGGCCCATGACGACCCGATCGACAAACGAAGCCTGGTCAGTCGGCTGCTCGACGGCAGGGATGTGGATACGGAGCAATTCGGCAGGCGGCTGGGCTACAGCCTTTTCCAGAAGCACTACGCCGGCCTGGTCTGGTGCGAAAGCCCGGACGCCGAGATCCGCCTTCTGGAGGATGTGGCGCGTACCCTGGCGCAACTCACGGGCACGGCGGCGCCGTTGATCGTATTCGCCGGCCCCGCGACCCTGTGGGTCTGGAGCCATGCGGCGAAACCGCTGGACCTGAACCTGCTGCAAGGCATCGCACTGCGGTTTTCAGGGATTCGCGCGGCAATCGGCTCGCCGGGCACGGGAGTCAATGGCTTCCGTCGCTCGCATCTGGAGGCCCTGACGACGCAAAGGCTGATGGGCCGCCTGGCGGGCGCACCCGCCGTTGCCACCATCGACCAGGTGAGGATGGTGTCGCTGATGACCCAGGACGACCGCGCGGCCAGGCAGTTCGTTTTGAGCACCCTGGGGCGTCTGGCGACGGAGCCGTCGGTGCTTCAGCGCTCGCTGCACGCCTTCCTGGCCAATGGCTGCAATGTCACCCAGACCGCAGAAGCGCTGGGCACGCATCGCAACACATTGCTGCGCCGGCTGGAGCGTGCCCAGGACCTGTTGCCCGTCCGGCTTGCCGATCATCGCATTCAGATCGCCGCGGCCCTTGAACTGGTGATCTGGAGTACTCCCCTGGTCGATGATGATAAATAACCATAAAGACCGAACGCGCTCTTCACAGTAAAAAGGATGCCCCGGTCAGGAAAAGACCACCAATAAGGAAGAGGGTGATCAGACGAGTGCTGAGCCTGAGAGGAGGCTGATGCTCGACAGTCTTGTCCAGGGCGAAATAAAGCTTTCTGAGTATTTGCCGCTCATCGATATCGTCTGCATCGAATATTGAATCGATCACCGAGTCCGCGCTTGGAAATGGGTTATGCAAGAGCGGAGCGACATCGAATGCACTTTTCTGGAGCGCCCGCGCGGAAAGCAGAGCCGAAGTGACCAGGGCCGCAAGCGCTGCGATAGCAAGAACCACCTCCAGGGGAGTGATCATGCTGATACTGGCCGAAGTGCCAAAGCGAAGCATGGTCCCATATAGAGTTATCACGCCGGCGAGGGCACCGAGTGACAACGTGAACATGAGGCGAAGGTAGACCGTCACCAGGTTCCTTGAGGAAGAAACCTGCTCAAGATAGATTTTCACCAGTGCTTCAATGGTCAGTCGGCGCGCTTCGAATACAAGCCGACGCTCGTCGGGGGAGGGGCTAGGTGACATCCGTCGTCCTTCTGCTATGGTTGCCTGCTCGTTTCATCTTCGAATAGAAAGATGAGTCCCGCCAGAACACTTTTTGAATATTCAATGCAAGACGGCGCTTGCCGCAGCAGCGCCGTCATCGTCAATGGAACATACCTACAATTTCATCTTCATGTCATGTTCCGGTTTCGACCCAAGACAGCGGACGTCGTCCCAATGCATTCAACGTCGATGTATCCATTCGACTGTTGATTGCCAATCCATTGTCCAGACGGAGTGCCAGAGCAGCCGGCAGGCTGCGAATATGCGGCATAGATGGACCGTCATGGCTGTAGGACATTCAGCGTGAGGATGAGTATTTGCTCATGACGGGCCCGTATCGGCGATACAGCATTTCATGCAGTGGGCTCCGTGCAGAGGCGGTGACCTGCCCCCAGTTTTAGTACCGCTGCCTAGTTAGTAGGCCCTGGGGTTGATATTAATTTTTCCTGCTTCAGTTGCTGCTGGCGAGTTCGCCAACTTGCAGCAAATTCTGCCGGGGTGAGATTGCCAATCGCGCTGTGCGGTCGGTGTTCGTTGTAATCCCGCCGCCAGGCCGCAATGCGGATTCTCGCTTCGGCCAGCGAACAGAACCAGTGCTCATTGAGGCATTCGTCCCGGAACTTACCGTTGAACGACTCGATGAAGGCATTCTGCGTGGGCTTACCAGGCTGAATCAGCTTCAGCTTGATGTCGCGCTGATAGGCCCATTGATCGAGTGCCTTGCCGGTGAACTCGGGCCCCTGGTCGGTGCGGATCGCTTTCGGGTAGCCGCGAAACCGCGCCATCTCGTCCAGCGCCCGTGTGACACGAAAGCCGCTGATACCGTGCTCCACCAGGATGCCGACCGACTCCTTGGTGAAGTCATCGACCACCGTCAGGCATTTGATCCGTCGCCCGGTGCTCAGTGCATCGAAGACGAAGTCCATCGACCAGACCTGGTTTGGTGCGCTCGGCAAACTCAGACGTTCGTGCTCCACCGCGACGCCATGGCGGCGGCGCCGCCGTTTCACCATCAAGCCGGCAGCGCGGTACAGGCGATAGATCCGCTTGTGGTTGACCTGCACGCCAGCACGCCGCAGCAGGATGTGCAGGCGGCGATAGCCAAAGCGCCGGCGCTCTTGGGCCAGTTCCACCAGTTGGGCTTGCAGCTCGGTGTTTTGCACACTGGCTCGCGGCTGGTAGCGCAACACCGAGCGGGACAGCCCGATCAACTGACAGGCACGACGCTCGGAGATGCCGGTTCGCGCCTGCATCTCCTGCACCGCCTCCCGCCGTGCTGTCGGGCTTACCCTTTTCCCCGGGCGACCACTTTCAGCGACTCGATGTCGAGGTGGGCCTCGGCGAGCAACTTCTTCAATCGGCTGTTTTCCAGTTCAAGATCCTTCAACCGTTTGGCGTCCGCCACGGTCATACCGCCAAACTTGGCCCGCCAGGTGTAGAACGAGGCATCACTGAAGCCGTGTCGGCGACACAGTTCCTTCACCGGCACACCGGCCTCCGCCTGCTTGAGGAAGTCGAGAATCTGCTCTTCGGTAAAACGCTTTTTCACTGCCGTCTCCTGCTCGGAAAACGGACTCTACTAAGTTTGACGTGGTACTGAAATCGGGGGGCAGGTCAGGAACGCATCGTCTCTCAAGGGCAAGCTGTGGCAGTCAACGAGCGCAGACTGGTCGCTGCAACAGTATCTTCTGAGCTCCACCAGTATCAGTAATGACGTGCTCAAAATATTGCTCGATGGCGTCGTGCTTCAAGACCTATCAATGATAAAAGCAGCGCTACCTGAAGGGCGGTGGGTCATGCTGGTAGCCTCATCATTTCTGCCATACAGCTCGGAAGTCAGGGAGATCGTACTGAATACTTGCCCACATCTCGAAGGCCAGTACCTGGTTGAACGGTGGGATCTAGCAAAGGCAGAGATCGATATCAGTTCTCTCCAGCTCGACTCGATGCTCACTCTGAGCAAAAGCAAAGCGCTGCCACTCACACAGAAAATTCAGATGTGGTCAGGGCTTCGCCTAGAGACGATTGAAAGCAAACCGGAAGCGGTTCCAGAGCTCGGCCGTGTATCTATGCTGGCCAATAAAGCTGGCGAAAGGTTTGCTGATCCGCTGATGCCTGTGCTGCGACATCTGGTTCGCAACGCGAGCCTAACCTCGGAGCAGCGCTCTGAAATGCTGACACAATGTCTTCCTGGGATGAAGTGGCCGGAGGTTGCCGCAGCTCTAGGGTTGCTCGACGATGAGGACTTCAAAACCGTGAGCGCGAAGGTCAAGAAGATCAAGGTAAGAAACACCGAGTCAAACCGGAGGTTAGTCAACGAGATGAGATCTGAGGGGTACTTGGCAACGGTGACCTCAGAGGACGACGTCATCATCGCAACCACCAGGCCCTCGGCAATGACATCTGAGGACGCCTGAGCGTTGAAGGTAGCAGCTTAGCGACCACCGTACAGCGCCAGATCGGGCTTGACGCTTTAGGACTGAATCATCCTGGCTTCTAACATAGCATTTAATTTAACATAATATACATTATGCGAAGCCAGGGATAAGAACCCCTGAGCCGAGAGGCTCACATCGCTCATAGCGTCCTAGGCATCCTGCTGCTGTCCGGCACGATGGTTACTCGTGTCGAGAACGCATCCCCCGGCGTCGGCGATGTCGCTGCGCGCCCTCGCTCAATCGCCGTCGCCGGGTCAACCGACGGACTGGTGATCAAGCCTCGCGTGCTGTTGCCGCTGGCATAGGTCGGCGGCATCCGCGTGTCGTCGAAATAGCCGTTGTTCACCACGTCCATAAAAGGCCTGCTGCTAGCCATCGATCACGAGAGGCTAGGCAACTGAAAGTGCCACCATGGCACAAAAGTCCACCATTAGATATGGTGGACCCGGCTCCCGCCGGGCACAGCAAAAGCCAAAGCCAAAAGCCGCCCCGAAAGCTCAGCTTCGCGGAAGAGCTCGATGACCTACGGTCACCCCTGCGGGGCATCGCTTCGCTCGTCATCGCACTCCGCTTTCGGGGCGGCAAAATCCTGAAACCCCACTGCCGAGGGACAGCCCGTAAACACCAAGGGCTCTGCCCTTGTCATCCCGCTCTTGCCGCCGAGGGCTCGGGAGGCAGGGGAGATAAAGCTTCCCCTCCCTCCCTTGCGGAGGCTGTTTCAGGGGATGCAACGTCAAGTGTTCGCTTCGCCCGTGCTTCCGTTCGCCGGATCGGTGAAGCTGATCCGACGAGCCGGGAGCGCGGCACCTGACTAGGGAAGGATCAGAGGGGCTAATAGTCCGTGGGGAGACCAGCAAGCTCCAGGCGCTCACGGTAAATGCTGTAGACGCGCATGGCATCGGATCGCTCTTTGCGGCACAGATCTACCTCAAGCTCCATCTGCGCAATAGTCTTTCGAAGATGGGCCACCAGGGCGCGCGCATCATCAACATGCCGGTCGAATTCCTTCTGCAGACGGATCAGGGCATCCGCATCCACCTGGGGTGCTTTGCTTGCCTGCCGCTGACGGTAGAGGCGCTGCCGCTCAGCATTGGAGAGCGCGTCAGCCTTGCGAGGCCGGCCCCTGGATGGCTTGGCCGGGAAGGCGTCGAGGGTCTGGGTATCGCGGGTATCCTTGGCCATCTTCGAATTTCCGTTACCGTAACGAATATTCGAATCATAGGCCCTGCCGGACCGAAAGCAAGGGTTTTCCGTTACGGTAACGAAAAACCCGGGGCGGCATCGCATAACGGACGTTACGTGTAAATCACCAGTCCGGACGCCGGGCGATTCTCCGGACTGGTGACTCTCCCGGTGGTCGGGCTGCGCCTAACGTAACGTCTGCACATTATGCGAAGCCAGGGATAAGAACCCCTGAGCCGAGAGGCTCACATCGCTCATAGCGTCCTAGGCATCCTGCTGCTGTCCGGCACGATGGTTACTCGTGTCGAGAACGCATCCCCCGGCGTCGGCGATGTCGCTGCGCGCCCTCGCTCAATCGCCGTCGCCGGGTCAACCGACGGACTGGTGATCAAGCCTCGCGTGCTGTTGCCGCTGGCATAGGTCGGCGGCATCCGCGTGTCGTCGAAATAGCCGTTGTTCACCACGTCCATGCAGAACTCGAACGTCGTGTGCATCCGCGTGACCTGTTGCGTGTAGCACTGGCAGACCATCACCCGCCCATTGTACGTGCCCAGCGGAATCCGCCGCTCAGGAGCCTTGCCGATCAAGTTCGGGTCCGAGCTGGCCGCACACACCGGTCGGGGGAAATCCCTGGGCTTGTTCAGATCGTCATAGCGCGGCGCCGAGGCCACGAGATCGGGCACCCTGGGCGACATATCACCAATGAATTCGTCGGCCGATTTCGGTCCACTGGAGGCCCTAGGGGCTGCCTGAACAGCATTTCCAGCACCCGGCAGAACACCCGCTGACGCTTCAGTCGCTTGGCTTCTCGCCAGAGCCGCTTCTTTCTCCTCATTCCCTTGACGCATCGCGGTCACGACAAGCCCAACAAGCACGCCGATCGGAATCAGCATCAGAGCGATGATCAGCGGGATTTTCTTCATGTAGCTGGGCGTGATCGGCTTGTGCGTGTGCACCGTCGACGACTTGTAGACGCCGAAGTTCGCTTCGCCCGTGCTTCCGTTCGCCGGATCGGTGAAGCTGATCCGACGAGCCGGGAGCGCGGCACCTGACTAGGGAAGGATCAGAGGGGCTAATAGTCCGTGGGGAGACCAGCAAGCTCCAGGCGCTCACGGTAAATGCTGTAGACGCGCATGGCATCGGATCGCTCTTTGCGGCACAGATCTACCTCAAGCTCCATCTGCGCAATGTTCTTTCGAAGATGGGCCACCAGGGCGCGCGCATCATCAACATGCCGGTCGAATTCCTTCTGCAGACGGATCAGGGCATCCGCATCCACCTGGGGTGCTTTGCTTGCCTGCCGCTGACGGTAGAGGCGCTGCCGCTCAGCATTGGAGAGCGCGTCAGCCTTGCGAGGCCGGCCCCTGGATGGCTTGGCCGGGAAGGCGTCGAGGGTCTGGGTATCGCGGGTATCCTTGGCCATCTTCGAATTTCCGTTACCGTAACGAATATTCGAATCATAGGCCCTGCCGGACCGAAAGCAAGGGTTTTCCGTTACGGTAACGAAAAACCCGGGGCGGCATCGCATAACGGACGTTACGTGTAAATCACCAGTCCGGACGCCGGGCGATTCTCCGGACTGGTGACTCTCCCGGTGGTCGGGCTGCGCCTAACGTAACGTCTGCACATTATGCGAATGCATGGCATACTCAGTTGTGTTGCGTTGGCCTTACCTTCATGGCACGTTCAGTAGCAACAATCCATTCAGAAACAGGCAGCTTTAGCTGTTGTGAATCGCATGGCTCGTATTCGGCTTCGAGATCCCAGCGTCCCACCCGCTCTCATGGGCTGGCTGCTTGTCGTTGACCAAGGCTTGCCAAGATATTGGGCGACGGTATGGGTGGCGTTACATGGCGCCGCACTGCACGAGTCAACCTTATCGGCACATCTCTCGGTCATTGAGTCGATGTACCGCTCGGTACAGATCCAATTGAATGAAGATTGCCTAGATCGGTTGTGTAGTGGTCAACCCATCCCGGACAGTGGGTTGAGTTTTTCTTCGGCCACCGCAGGCGGTAGCCCGTCGTTGAATTGATGCGGCCTGATCCAGTTGTAGCGGTGCATCAGGTAATGACTGATGTCCCGTTGGGCCTCCTGCGCCGTCAGGTAACCCGTTGACGGGACCCACTCCGACTTCAGACTGCGGAACAGGCGCTCCATCGGCGAGTTATCCCAGCAATTCCCTCGGCGACTCATGCTCTGCTGCATCCGATAGCGCCAGAGCCGTTGCCGAAACAGGCGGCTGGCGTACTGGCTGCCCTGGTCTGAATGGAACAGCACCTGCTGTGGCTTGCCGCGCTGTTCGTAGGCCATGTCCAGGGCCTTGATCACCAGTTCGGCATCCGGCTTGGCCGAGAACGCCCAGCCGATCACCCGCCGGGTATGCAGATCCAGCACCGCGGCCAGGTAGTGCCAACGGCCTTGCGCCCAGACGTAGGTGATGTCGCCACACCACACCTGATTGGGATGCTCGGTCGCGAATTCGCGGTTCAGCCGATTCGGGATATCCGGCCGCTCAACCGTGGCCTGTTTGTAGGCGTGCGAGCCCGGTTGCTTGCTAACCAGGCCTAGCTCACGCATCAACCGACGCACTCGGAAACGGCCGATGGTCACGCCCTCTTCGCGCAGCATGCCCAGAATGCTGCGGCTGCCGGCCGAGCCCCGACTCTGGCTGAACAACTGGTTGACTTGGCTGCGTAGCGCCACGCGGCGAGCATCGACACGCCGCCGTCGAAGACGGTGGACGTAGTAGCAAGACCGCGCCACATCGAAAGCTGAACAGACCACTTCCACCGACTCCTGCTCACTCAACTGGTCTATCAGCGCGTACGATCGAGTTCGTCCGACATCAAGAGAGCGGTAGCCTTTTTTAATATCGCTTTCTCCCGCTCCAACCGGTTGATCCGGGCTTCCAGCTCCTGGATCTTTTGCTGCTCAGGCGTCAACGCCTTGCTCTTCGGGGTCACACCCTGGCGCTCCGCCTCGAGCTGCTTCACCCAACGGCGTAAGGCCGAATCCACCCCCCCCAGCGAACGGCAGGCGTCGATATGGCTGTAGCCTTGGTCCAACACCAGGGCCACGGCCTCTCGTTTGAACTCGGCGGAAAACGTACGTCGTTGCTTGCTCATCAGACACCTCTCTCACGGCGAGGATTTTCGCCTAAATCGGTGTCCGGGATCAGTAGACCACTACATTTTCCACCTTGTGCGTCCACAAGCGTCACTGAGAGCACAGCGAGTGGAGTCCGTTCCGAATCGCAGGCGTGCTGTTATCCATTCAAAAAGGTGCATAGACGAGACGCCAGCATACAATGATCTTTCAGCTCGCATTCCCATACGACGTGAACCCGCCACCCAAGCTCGGCCAAGCGAGCTTGGTTCTGTGAGTCTCGCTGACGGTTGCGCTCGATCTTAAAATGCCAGTATTCTCCATTGGTCTTTGGCTTACGGGCTCCTCGGGGGCAGCTGTGACCGTGCCAAAAACAGCCATGGACGAACACGACCTTACGGCGACCAATGAATACCAAGTCAGGCTTACCAGGAAGGTCTTGCCGATGCAGCCTATAGCGATAGCCGAGAGCGGATACGATTCGTCTTACGGCGAGCTCGGGGGCCGTGTCCTCCGACTTTATGCTCCTCATAATCTCCGAACGATCCACTCCCGTCCTCCTGCGTCTTACAATACCTGCGCTTGTCCCTCATGCCTGTATTGTAGCTTGTGCTCGCGCATTATTGATTTAGCGGCAAATATTATATGAATGACGCTTTAAAGTTTTATGAGTTCTTTGCAGGTGGTGGAATGGCGCGCGCCGGCCTAGGTGGCGATTGGGACTGTTTGTTCGCTAATGACTTGGATCGTATTAAGGCGTCCACTTATATTGAAAACTGGGGTGACGCCCATTTTGATAACCGCGATGTTAGAGACGTAAAGACATCGGACCTTAAGGGGATTGGGGATTTGGCTTGGGCGTCATTTCCATGTCAAGACTTATCTGTGGCAGGAAATGGCTTAGGAATTGGTAGCTCTGGTGGAAATGAGATCACAAGGTCTGGCGCACTTTGGCCTTTTCTTGATCTTATAGAGCAGCTCCGTTTAGAAAATCGACAGCCGCCACTATTGGTCTTGGAGAATGTAGTAGGCTTGCTTACGCTGGAAGGAGGTCGTGACTTTTCCGCCATCTGTGAGCGCCTCAGGGAAATGGGTTATTGCTACGGGGCAACGATAGTGGATGCCAAGCACTTTCTCCCTCAATCTCGTCCTCGAGTCTTTATCATTGCAATCCTAAAGGGAATTAATATCCCTACAAAATTATTTCGCGGGATGGCCAGTAGTCACTGGCATTCCCCTACATTGCTTCGCACTTATAGGGCTCTCCCCTCTCGCCTACATGAAGACTGGGTCTGGTGGGATTTAGGGGATCCTCCTGCTTTAAGAGAAGACGCACTTCACAGTTTCATTCAGCGCAAGAATGTGATCTGGAATACGCAAGAGGAAACTGATCGGTTAATTGGCATGATGGCGCCATCCCACCTTGCACGCCTCGACAAGGCAAAACTTTCAGGCAGATTAGCTATTGGCAGTCTTTACTTGCGAATGCGCAGAGAGGGCGGGGTTAATAGGCAGCGAGCAGAAATAACTTTCTCACCATTGCTGGGTTGCTTACGAACTCCTCGAGGCGGCGCATCTCGACCCAGAATCATCACGATAGAAGGCGGCTCGGTTAAAACTCGTTTACTTACGTCTAATGAGGCGTCTAAGTTGATGGGGCTGGAGGATTCATTCTTATTGCCAAGCATATATCACCATGCATTTAAGGTAATAGGTGATGGAGTCGCAGTCCCTGTCGTTCGCTTTCTTGCTGAACGTCTACTTGAACCGCTTGCATGGGCAGCTCGGCTACAAAATAACCTTCAGGGTCAAACGGTGGTTATGGGATGAACCCTCAATCTCCCAAAACTTTCGAAGAGTGGGAGCGCTGCCTAGTTCGGCATTTTCTAGTTGTGGGATCAGACGGGGATGCTAGTGATATACGCTCTTTTGAGGTAACCCCTACTACTTTAGCGCTCGCCTGCGGGGCAGGAATTGATCAAGAGCGAAATATCGAAGAATCATTCAGAATATTTATGGCTGGGATTTCAAATCTTCCAAACCGGCTGAATATTGGAATGCAAGGAGCATCCACCCGCGAGCTGCCTAATTTCTTCATCTATCTCGTCATGACACTGTTGATTGATAGCCAGCTGGAAGGAAGTGGCGACGGGAATGAATTTCGAGGGAAATTGCGGAAGTGGCTAAATTCTGAACATGGTTTTCAGCAGCTTCCTGGCGTAAATATAATGTGGGGGGCGCTTGGGCGCTGGCTGGACAAGCGAGTCGACGAAGGTTTACCTTATCGCCGACTTATTCTACCGATTATTCCAAAAACTTGGTGCCACATCGGCTATACGTTGAGATTAACCTTCCCTAATAAGGTTGATCTTCGGCTGATGGAGGTTTTTTTAGCGAACTGCCCTCAGGCTGAATCTGACCCAGGTCTAGTGGTAAGAAGCTTTCCAGCCATATTACTCAACGATCGAGCATCTGATGCACTTAAATCAGCCTTCAGTGAGTTCCGCGAATCCTATTTGCTAGGCCGGCGCGCCCTAGCTGACCTACGTTTCTGGCGCTTGCTTCGCCGCGCTCACGCCCACTCTGAAAAGCTCGAGCGACACAGCGTAGTGGTCGACATGATGTTTGATGCTGACGGGACCAGGGAGTATTTTTCTTCTGCGGATCAAACGAGTCAGGCAGTGTTTCACCCTACCCTATTTCTCGCTTTGAACGGCGTTTCTGCCGAGTCGAGCTTGAATTTGAGCGCCGCAGTTAAAACTGGTCTCTTATTCTTTCGACAAATTGGTGTAGGCCGCTGGCGAGCAGAGGCTCGGCTCTGCAGCGCTCCACAGGGTCTCCATATGGCTCTGGCGCGAAGGCATGTGTCACATCTAGGCAGTCGATTGGGGCGATTAGTGTGCGAGGGTGATTGGTTTTTAACAACCACTGTGCACAGCTACCACTCCCTGCATGAAACTCTTACTCCTATGGGTTTTTTCCCGCGCGCTTCCGAGCAGATCGTACGACCTCGTCTCTCAGGAGGTGTACGTGTAGCTCATGGTTGGCTGGGACGACCAGGCTTTTTACCGCACATTGAGTCCGATACGACTGATTACATAATTAACCCAGTAGACGTCCGACTCGAGAAAGAATCCATTGTGATGGAGGGCGGGCAGCTAACGGCATTGGTTCCGGTCGAGGGCTCCTTTGTCATAGAACCAGAGCGTGAATTAGTAGAGAAAGCTGCCCCCTGGCGGCTTCGAGTGCAGTTGATTCGTAATGCATTGCCCCATCTCGGCTTGGGTTCGAGTGCTCGATATAAGTTGGAGCAGCTGAACGACTGGTCGCGAGTCTCACCTTCCTCCGTCGTTTTCGAAGGGCAGGATCCTTTAGTTTGGGAAGAGATCGTCTCCGAAAGCGAAGACTTGCTTGAGGCGATCTACGCCGACGGTGCTAGTGGATGGGAAGAGGCAGCGCTTGTCACTCTTCTACGAGGTGTCGATACAAGCACATGGGACTTACTTCGCTGTCTTCAGGACGCAGGCATTATCGAGCCTAGGCTGCGAAACGGTTGGAAAGGCCGTGCCTGGACTCTTGTAGCGCCTCGGCTGGTCGGAGTAACGAGGGGTAATCAGAACATCGCTGTCATCGAGGGGGCAGTCTGCGCATCACTTATCGACGAGTTCCGGTCTGTGGTCGCTAGGTTGGGTGGCCAGTGCTTTAGGCGGACCGGTGTAAGCCCTTGGTCTCCTCCAGTAATCGGGGCGAGCGTTGCATCCGTTGAGGCCCTGGCAGAAAAAATGGATTGGCCGTTGGCACTTCAACCGATGATGCCTGACGCAGAGCCACTGGCATTCGTCGAGACTCATCGCATGTCAGACTTACATGAGGTCGCCTCTGCATGGGATTGGAATGAGAGACGATTCAAGGAAAGTGCCTCCCGCGAAGAGCCATTTAAGCTGACTCGTTTCTCTCATCCCGGCGGGCGAGATCACGACCTCTACTGCCTGACGAGTCGCAGTCGCCTGATGAATTATCTGTCACGTACGGCTGCAATTGCTGCTGCGCACGCCTCTTCGCACACCCCCCTGTTTGAGCAGCGTGACGACAATCTACTAGTACGCCTCACTTGCGACGGGGGGCTTCCCGACGCGGTCGCGGCCGGCCTCAGACGACGACTGCTCCGCACAGCGGGTCCCGTGGGAAATGAATATTTTTATCCGATTACTCAGCAAGCTCTTAGTTGGCTTAGCTCACTGTTGCCAGGCTGTCTAGCAGGGCCGGATTTGATTGATGAGCGTCCCCCTACCCGTCTTGTGGCTGAGGCACGTAGGTCAAGGGGGCAGCAACGATTGCACTGGCGCAAGGGGCGCCTGACGCTGCCGCGTCACACGTAAGGAGTTATTGGTGATGGCTTCAACTACCCCATGGTACGCCGGGACTTGTGAAAGACGGAATGACATGACCGTCCAGCTCAAGGTGGTAGCAGTTAAAACTAAGTTGGGCTGGAGCTTGGTTGAGAACCCACACAAGTTGTTCCGCAAATCGGGAGAAGTCGAGATGCGCGGGGCAGATGTCGCATCACTCCGATTTGGGGAATGGGTGAAATTTCAGGTAGGGCCAAGCGAGCGCAAGGATCAATGGAGAGCTACTCGGCACCATCGCCTATACGCCTATTACGATTTGTCATCTGCTCAATCTGTTGAAGAAGCACGCCAAACTCTTACGTTTAACGGGGTAGCGACGCATCGGCCGCCAGGGATATGGATGATCCGCATCAATGGAGATCAGGTCGTCCAGATCGAGTTTACCCGGTCGGGAGACGATCTCCTATTAGCATCTCACATCACTACACTACCGGCGTATGAGTTTGATCAGGACTCGGTGATATCAATGCCGACCGGGTCTTCTGAGCACCTGTTCTATGATCTTGGTTCTGACGCCAAGCCCTGCTACACCTACGACTGGACACCTGAAAGTGGATACATTGAACGTGTCATCCGTCGCCTCGCAGGTTTCCAATCACCACAGTTGGCAGAGATTATTTCCTGGCTTCAGCAGCACGCTGATGAGCGCACTGGCCGAATTACCGTTAACCCTGATGACGTGCTTGCCGCCCATGAGGCGCTTCGTTCAGGTGAGCTAGCCAAACGCCTAAACGCCGAACAGACGCTTTTACGTTCATTGGTGGACGCGCTGACAGGTGATGCCCGCATGGCAGGTCTCCTTGAGCGTGAACGCAATGCTCTAATCGAGCAGGAACGCAACACCATACATACCAATCTCGAGATGCAGTTGGCTGTGGAAATGGAGTTGCAGCGTGATCTTCGCACTTCTCAGCTCGAAGTCCAGCTAAAAGAGCATGAAGCGGCCAGTCGTGCTCAAATAAAAGAACAGCTGGATCATGATCGGCAGGAAGCGGAGTCCGCCATAGCGGCGTATCAAGCCGCACAAAAAGTCGAGATCGATAAAGTTATCTGCTCTCGGCTAGCCGCGCTGGAGCAAGAAAAGGCGGAGCTTACGGAGTATTGCGCCAACCTATCGCAATCTAGGGACGAGCTCATCTTGACGCTACATGAACTCGAGATAAAAGCCGAAGATTTAAACGCCTTGGTCGGAGATCTGAGTGCAGCTGTTACAATTCTGAAAGAACAAAGAGAGCATGGTACAGCTGAAGTCGAACGCCTAAAAGAAATTAGCCGAGTAGCATCAGAGGGGCGCGGTTATGCTCCGGTGACTGTCGTCCCATTTTACCGTCCCAAACACTCGACGGCCTGGTGTTGCTCTGAAGCTGGAGAGGTATTAAAGAACTGTGCGTTGCTGACAAGTAACGGGAAAAAATTGATGGAGCAGTTTATCGCGCTATCTCTGGCCGGTGAGATACCGCTGCTAGTAGGTCCCGATGTTGCAGACTTTTTGTTGGTCGCTGAGTCACTAGTAGCCTCAGGACGGTCAGCGCGCTTGGAAGCAGATCCGACAATCCTGACATTTGAAGATTTGTGGGTGCGAGCAGGAACGGGGTTGCCAACATCTTTGGCTCAAGGATTAACACTAGCCAGCAGCCAGGAGCCATGCTCCGTTTTGGGGGTAATCGATCGAGCTGAGCGCTCTGCCGCGAGGTTCTGGCTGCCTGCGTTGACGGACCGAGCCCGTCGTGGAGACCTCCCCAGACGGCTCTTGCTATGTGCCACTGTTGAAGACGATAGCTGCGAAGAGGCTGAAGCTCTGCGGGGCAGCCAGATTTGGCTGCCAGTCAAGGAAGCCATCGCTAAGGATGCAGCCACTGTTGCCCCACTGTGGCTCTCTCCGAGCCAGTATCGAGAATTAGATCCCGGCGATTGCCCGGTTGAAAGCATCGAGGGTGGCCTCAATGTTGCCCAAAAGCTCGCAAACCGCCTTGGGCTCGTTAACACGCTAAGAGCGGTTCGATCAGCAGCAGAGGTAGCTACTTTCTATAAGGGGAAGGAAGCTATAGATGCTATTGCGCGAATGAATACATTGTTTCTTAATTCCGTAGGTTCGGAGCAACCTGCGGTAGCATATTAATAAGGAGGTCGATATGCTGGACCCTATTGGAAGTTTTTATCGCATTCGGGATTTTTTTATTTCATATGTTGAAACCAGCTTTCGAATTTCCGACCCTCTAGCTTCTGAAGCACGGCGTGCCCTGCTCAAGACCAGCGGCATCCTGGCCACAGCTCCATTTATTGAGCCAGTGCTTCGCTACGAATCTTCGGATAAAAATCTTGAGGACCTAATTGAGGAGGCAGATGGCGTCCTCAAGCCACTGTCGCTAAAGGGCCGCAAGGCCTTCGTTGAACTGGCTCTGTCTGGTCTGTTTGATGGGAGCTCTGATGACGGCCCTTTACTCCGGAAGTCCCAATACGCGCCATACCGGCATCAGGTCTCGATGCTTGAACGAGGCATTCGACCTGGCCGCCCCGGTATTGTAACTTCCGGCACCGGCTCAGGAAAAACAGAGAGTTTTATGCTTCCGATACTGGCTGCTCTTTCTAATGAAGCAGTCGAGTGGCAAAAACCGGAATCCAAATATTTGCAAGAACACTGGTGGAAAACTCCGAAGTCCCAATGGGCCCCCCGGAGAGCTGGCGAGAAACGGCCGAGTGCCGTTAGAGCACTCGTACTCTATCCTATGAATGCTCTTGTTGAAGACCAGATGGTTCGCTTGCGCAAGACTCTCGACTCACAAGATGCACATGAAGTAATGGATGCTCGATTCGCTGGGAATCGTCTTTTCTTCGGACAATATACGAGCGCTACCCCTGTAACAGGCTACGAGCAACATCCTCGCCTCGCAGGTGACAAGCAGGAAGCGAAGCGTCGAGCTCGACGCATCTCTAGATTGCGTAAGGCGATGCAGGATTTCTTCTGCAACCAGAGCGCAGCCCGCAAATTTGATGAAAATTCTGAGCGTCAGCAAGGACGTATTCGAGAGACCACGCGCTACATCTTCCCATCGATAGATGGGGGCGAAATGGTTTCGCGATGGGATATGCAGGCTTCGCCGCCAGACATACTAGTTACCAACGCATCCATGCTGGGAGCTATGCTGTCGAGAGAAATTGAAGATGCGATTTTCGACAAAACCCGTGAATGGCTCTTATCAGACAAAGACTCCTATTTCTACCTCGTCTTCGACGAGCTTCATTTAGTTCGCGGCTCCGCCGGCACTGAGATTGCCTGCCTAATTAAGTCCCTGATTCAGCGGCTTGGCCTTGATCAACCGGAGCACGCGTACAAACTACGTCTACTTGCATCTTCGGCCTCTCTTCCTTTGGAAGGCGCCGAAGGTGTTCAGTCAAGGACATACTTACGTGATCTTTTCGCACCATTCGGCACAAGCATCAGCGAAGACGATCCAGGTTCTACCGATCCAAGATTTTGGAATGAGTGCATAATCCAGGGTGTGCCGCATATCCCTCCCGCGAGAGCGGGTGGCATTCCTTCTGAACCATTCGCTCAATTGATGATGGCTGCACTTGAGGGGAAAGATGGATTTGTCGGCATACTGGATCGGACTCCCGCATTAGAGGCTGCTATATCTAAGGCAGCTGCAGCGCTGGGTGTTGTAGCAACGGCGCAAGCCTCGCTTGAGAAGTTGCTAGCCGAAGCGGCAGCCGGACTACTAACACATGCTTGTAAAAACGATGACACTATCCGGGCTACTACACCCGAATCGATTGCTGCTAGGGTATTTGCCCCGGGCAGCGACGACACTGAGTTGGCTCTCCGCGGACTGATGCTGGCCCGAGCGCTTCCAGAGGCTAACGATTCGCGGGCTAGAGTTGCAGGTGCAACGCCAGCCTTCCGTGTCCATACCTTCATTCGGAATATAGAAGGCCTATTTGCTTCCGTCACCCCACGTCAGCATAGCGTGACCTTTAGCGATTTCTCTGTAGAACGGGGAACTTCGCATTCATCCCCCGCAACGGGTCAAGCGCGAGGCCGCCGGCTTTTTGAGCTTTTATATTGTGAAGCATGTGGGGATTTGTTTGTCGGTGGCCAGCGAGGCCAGAGTAGCGGTTCAACTAATGCTACTGAGCTACTGCCGTCGGCAGCGAATCTGGAGCACTTACCTGAGCGCCCAGGAGCAGAATATTACGATGACATGACTTTAGATGAGTTCGCAGTTTTCTGGCCGCGACGTGGTGACTGGATCGGATCAGATAAGGGCTATGATCAATGGATGCCCGCCCATCTCAGTCCGGATACAGGTGTAGTGGAACTGGGCGAGACTGCGAAGGAAGGAAATATAGCAGGTTATCTTTATTATCAGACAGAAACGGCGATTAGCAAAGGAAAGAATAAGCCTGTTCAGCAACCCTCTGCGCAACCGTTTTGCTGCCCAAAATGTGGCACCGATTACTCAAACCGGCCTGATACAAATCGTTCACGCTCACCGATCCGCGCATTTCGTACTGGCGTGACTAAATCTTCGCAGCTAGTGGCAACGGAGCTTTTCGAACTGCTACATGCTATAGGGGCCGAGCCTAAAGGAATTGTCTTTTCTGATAGTCGCCAGGATGCGGCTGGGCAAGCTATGGAGATTGAGCGGCTGCATTTGCGTGATCTGCGTCGTGAAATTCTAGTTACAACCGCGAGATCCTACATAAAAGAAGCATCGATAGAAGCTCTCAGCTCAGCTGAAATAATCGAGCTTCTGGGTAAAGCTCATGCTGCGAGAGATAACAACGAGATCCGCAGGTTGTCCGGCCTCTTAACTAAACAGACCGAAAATGATGCATCTAGAACTCAAAAGGTAAAGCTGGACAGACTTCTAGAGTTAAGCCAGGATGGTTCTATTGGTAGAATAACAGCCGAGCTAGTGCGGCTAGGTATATCGCCCTATAAGAGCAGCTCATCTAGCATCAAAGAGCTCCCCTGGCATCAGGAGTTCGAGAAATCTGGAGAAGTTATTTCCTACGACAATGCGCTGTCCCTACCTCAAATATCTGAAATAAATCTAGACATCATTGATAGTCAATATGAACTAGTCGACGATGTGATTTTCGCCAATACATTCTTCGCTCTCGAGGAAACTGGTCTCGCCTACCCTTGCCTTTCGAGTGATGAAGAAAATCAAGCGTTGGATGCATGGCTTCGTATTTTTGCAAGCGCCTATCGTGTTAAGGAAAATAAGTATTTTGATAAGAACAAGGTAAAGCTTTGGCAAAGAGGGGGCGACATCAGCAATAGTCGAATCAAGAAAATCGCCCAGGCATTGTACGGTAACTCACTGTATATTGATGAACTAACGACGGTCTTATATAAATTTGACCGCTCTGGACATCGCGGCGGCTTATTCAATATTGGAAAGCTATTCCTGAAAGTTACTAAGCCGGGTGATTTATTTTGGCGCTGCACCAACTGCGAACGTGTTCACTTGCATGAAGGGCTAGGGATATGCACTCGCTGCGCTACGCCGCTGCCAGAGCCAAGTGGAAAGGTTGAGGAGCTCTGGTCTACCAATTTCCTAGGAAAGCGAATCATTCGCAGCGAGCGCGATGGTGTGGGGCGCTTCCGCTTGCGCGTGGAAGAACTAACAGGTCAAACAGATGACTTCTCTGATCGACTCAGAAAGTTCAAGGGTATTTTCGTTGATGAAGTTAGCGAATTAGAGAGGCTAGCTTCAGAGATAGACATGCTGTCTGTCACGACAACGATGGAGGTTGGGATCGATATCGGCGCTTTACAGACTGTGTATCAAGCGAACATGCCACCTCAACGATTCAACTATCAACAGCGGGTGGGGCGCGCTGGTCGTCGTGGGCAAGCCTTTTCGTTCGTCGTAACTTTCTGTCGCGGGCGGAGCCACGATGCATATTACTTCGCACATCCGCACGCGATCACTGGCGACCCGCCACCTCCTCCCTTCCTTGCGCCCGCTCACGACGCCATTCCTATGCGTCTCCTTCGCAAGACTTGGCTGCGAGCCGCTTTTAAGCAGCTAAGGGATCAGTGCGCCGAACGAGGTGAGATATTTCCTGGTGATCTACTTACTCCTCCAGATGTGCACGGAGAATATGTCACTACCAGAGACTATTACCACAACCAAGACATCGACTGGTCTGCTCGTTTGCATGCGGCACTGGCGCAGACCCAGGCAGTGCGAGAGCAGTTCATCAACGCTGTAACCTTTGATCAAGAACAGCGTCAACGACTGAGGGATAAGTTAAGCGTCGATCTATTAATTAGTGAGATTAATGACCAACGCCCTAACGCTCCATCCGATGAGATGGGACTCGCTCGATTTTTAGCTGAGCGAGGTTTGCTGCCAATGTACGGTATGCCTACCCGCGTTCGTAATCTTTACGTAGGTCTTCGCGAAAGCAACAGCCATGGCGGGGGCGCAGAGTACGAATGGTCAACAATGGATCGCGATCTTGATTTGGCTGTGTTTGAGTACGCGCCTGGGGCGGTTCTTGTTAAAGATAAGAAGAAACATAGAGTTGTCGGATTTACGGGAAATCTGACTGACCCACAAATACAGGGGCGAGCTATCGAAGGGATACGTTCGGTCACCGATTGGTGTGAATCAAAAACCTACGTAGCCATTTGCCCTACATGTGGTTCGGCTTGTCAAAGCATTGAAGTACCTGGCGAGGCTTTGAAATGCAGTGACTGCCGAGCACTAATCCCGAAGGAATGCTTCCTGCTCTACGTGACACCCGCTGCTTTCCGTACTGATTTTGTGCCCAAAGACGAGCTCGATGAGTTTGAACGCATGTCTTTGCGTACCGTTGCGACCGTGTTGCGCGAAGGCGAAGACTTGGACTGCGGAGCCCTAAAAGTTCGAAGCGGCGCAGGCGTAACCATCCTTCAGCTTAACGATGGGCCGACCGATGGAAAGAGTGATGGACGCCAGTTTACTGTTGATCTTGTTCTGGACCAGAGGGTGCCAGTGCCTTTCTCACCTCAACGACCACCAATTGATGGCATTCAAGCAATCGAGTCAGGCTGGCGTCGTTCAAATAATACACAACGCTGGGGCGCATCTCAGGGGGAGCAATGTTTCGGCTTGATCTCGAAAAAGGAAACGGACTCTATTCATCTCGAGCTAACAAGCTTTGACGAGCGTCTAACTCTAAATATGGTGGCCCGCAAAGGTGAATTCATGCATTTACCTACCCGAGCTGCAGCCATCAGCGCCACTCAAATTTTGGTTAACAAAGCTGCACTGGCCTTAGACGTTTCTCCAGATGAATTCGAGGCTCTCGAGCCTAGACTCCGCTCAGGAAGTCCGATGTTACAAATAGCTGATGCCCTAATTAATGGGTCTGGCCTTTGCCGTCGGCTGGGGGAACCGGGTGCCGATTCGCGCACACCTCTTATCGTAGACTTGCTGCGTGAGACTCTCACGAACACCAATGTATGGCCTCTTCAGGACTTCCTTGGGACCGGCGCCGATGGAGTGCACACAGCTCAATGCCAGACATCCTGCTACCGATGCATCCAGCGATACGGGAACCGGAGATATCACGGCTTGCTCGACTGGCGCTTGGGTATGGCCTATTTGCGCGCACTGGTAACTCCGAATTACGCCTGCGGTCTCATCCCTGGCGATGAAAGGTATCCTGAGATTCAAGGCTGGAAGGAGCGGGCCTGCCAGCTTGCGGAAAACGTCGAAGCAATGCGCAAAGGCACAGTTCGCTATGAATATCTGCGACATTCGGGCCTGCCCTGTCTCAGCGAGCAGAAGGACGGGGCTGAACTGTGGCGCGCCGTTGTAATTCACCCTTTGTGGCGGCACACGGAAGTCGGGGCAATGCGTGACCTGTTAGGCCCGGATTGGTCATCGTCGTTAAGATATCTAGATACCTTTGAGCTAGAACGACGACCACTGCGCCGCCTGGCAGCCTTAAAGCAAGAGGAATCTTAAACGCCTTGGCACATGCGACGGCTCAAACTCGTATATCGTCGACATCGATTTGGCAATAGTCGCCTGCGCTGGAGCGCAGGTGACTCGCGAGCGATAGATATTTTTGTTGCGTCGCCGAAATACGAGTCACGCAACAAAGTCTGCCCGGCGCCATTGGCAACGTTGATTTCTCAAAAAAATGGCGCGACAACGCTTATCTCTGGAGGCTAGCGCGCGCAACAGCTTCCGAACTTGCATTCTTTACGAATCTACAGGTTCACAGGACCTAGGGCAGCATCACGCATTTCGAAGCGACTCCATGGCGGCTTCCGTCTGGAGCCCTCGTGCAATCGCTCGCCGACCTAGCTTCTGCAACAGCCGTAACCCTGCACCTGCGTTTCGCTGTCGACCACTTCGCGCCACCAGCGTCGGCCGGCATGCGGTGCTTGCAGATCGATCCGTTCGCCCATCATCGGCGTGGAAACCCGTACGCCGTGTTCGGTGGCCAGTTCGAGTATCCGTTCGAACGGCTCGTACCAGGCATGCATGGCCAGGTCGAAGGTGCCGTTGTGGATCGGCAGCAGCCAGCGCCCGCCAAGATCCCGGTGAGCCTGGAGGGTCTGCTGCGGGTGCATGTGCACGTAGGGCCAATGTTCGTTGTAGGCGCCGGTTTCCAGCATGGTCAGATCGAACGGTCCGTAGCGTCGGCCGATCTCGGCGAAACCATCGAAGTAACCGCTGTCTCCGCTGAAGAACAGCTTCAGTTCGGCGCTTTCGATCACCCAGGAACACCACAGCGTACGGTTCCCATCATGTAGCCCACGGCCTGAGAAGTGCTGTGCCGGCGTGGCGGTCAGGCGCAAACCGCCAGCCTCGATATCTTGCCACCAGTCCAGTTGGCGCACCTTGCCTGGCGGTACGCCCCAGGCCAGCAGGCGGTCGCCTACGCCGAGCGGCGCCAGGAACAGTTCGACGAGCGGGACCAGGGCCTTGATCGCGGCGCGGTCCAGGTGGTCGTAGTGATCGTGGGAAAGAATTACCCCACGGATCGGCGGAAGATCCGCCAATGCCACCGGCGGCGCATGGAAACGCTTCGGCCCGGCGAACGGCAACGGCGAGGCGCGCTCGGAAAATACCGGGTCGGTCAGCCACCAGCTACCGGCCAGTTTCAGCAGCAAGGTCGAATGACCCAGGCGGAACAGACTGCCATCGACGGTCGCATCGAGTTCGGCACGGCTCGGGCAGAGCACGGGTAAAGGCTGCCGCGGGACGGTGCTTCTCGGCTTGTTGAAAAGCGCGTTCCAGAGCACCCGGGCACCGGGTGCCGGCATGTCCGCCGGCCTGGGGCTGAGATTGTGGAAACGCCCCTGGCGCAATTGCGGGGAATCGTGATGTCCGCCGATGGCGGCTCGCCGTATCGAGGGAAGTTTCAAAGCGTCATTATTCCTGTCTGGCATTTCGACAACCGCAGCGCAGCCGCCGGCATTCGTTCGCGGTCACTATTGGGCATCCTCCCCTCCTCGTCATTGCCTATTCCTCGGGAGTCCTTGCCCGATCGTGCGGGCCTGCTCAAACGGTCGAATACCCCGCTCGCCCCGATCATTGAGCGTCATCGACGAGGCCGTTCCGAAGCGCCCGAAGCTGTCATCGGCGCAGAGTCAAATCGACTCCATGCAGGTCATTACGACCGCAAAAAGACCGTGTCAATATGACTCATAAACCTTCAAATCATTGATCTACATCAATAAAAAACCTGGCATGGGAAATGGAAAGCCAATGGCGACTCCTTCCCATTCAGGATTTCCCATGAAACGCATGCTCCCGCTCATCGCACTGGCCCTGGCAACCACGACTCCCCTCGCCCACACCGCCGAAGTGATTTCCGCAGATAGGGACCGAACGGTCGGCTACGGCGCCGGCGGCGTGGTTGGCGTCATGGTCGGCGCGGCCCTCGGCGGTCCCCTGGGCGCTATCGCCGGGGCCGCGCTGGGAGCCCTGGGAGGCGCCTCCGTCCAGCAGGCAACCGGTCTGAGCGAAAACGCCTACACCGTTCGCTACGAGGACGGCACGACCGAACGCTTCCGCTCTCCCAACGCCCGGTTCGACGCCGGCGACCAGGTGCAGGTACAGGGCATCCGCCTCATCCCTGCCCCGTCGCTCTCGCGTTGATCCATCCCTATCGAAGACCCGTATCTCCATCACCCCACGAGGGATTCCCATGAGTGAATTCAACGACCGGTTCGCCGTCGTCACCGGCGCGAGTTCCGGCATCGGCCTGAAACTGACCGAAACGCTGCTCGGGCACGGCGCGACTGTCCTGGCGATGGCAAGGCGCGAACGACCGCCGGAAAGCCTGCACGCCCACTCCGGCAAGCGTCTGCACTGGCTGGCGGGCGACGTCACCCGCGAACGGGACCTGGACGCCCTTGCTTCGCGTGCCGCGTCCATCGGCCCCGTCGATTACCTGGTACCCAACGCCGGCATCGCCCAGCTCGCCGACGGCCTGGACAGCCTGGCGTTCGAGCAGCAGTGGCGGGTCAACGGCGCCGGGGCGCTGAACACCTTTTCCGTGCTCAGCCGGCAAACGAGCAAACCGGCCAGCGTAGTCTTCATCGGTACCTTCCTCAGCCAAGTGACCTTCCCCGGGCTCGCCGCCTACATCGCTTCCAAGGCGGCCCTGATCGCCCAGGCCAGGACGCTGGCGGTGGAATGGGCAGAAAAAGGCGTGCGGATCAACCTCGTCTCCCCCGGCCCTACCGCCACCCCGATATGGGCATCACTGGGCCTGAGCAATGCCCAGGCGGAGTCTGTCACCCGGAGCATCAACCAGCGCCTGGTCGACGGCAGCTTCCTCAGCCCCGGGGAAATCGTCGACGTGGTGATGTTCCTGCTGTCGTCGAAATCCGCCGGGCTCTACGGCCAGGAGTTGATCGTCGACAAGGGCTACGGGCTGCGCTGAGGGCCGCCGATGCCGGACGTCGTATCGCGACGTCCGGCGCCTTTGCGGTTTCCTGTCGGGACCCCACGGCAGCTCAACTAGGGGGCCTGGATGCCCCCGGCCCGCCGAGGCTATCGACGCATCCGGAGGGTCTGGCGGCTTGACAGCGGGCGAAGGCTTGGCGGACTCTATATTGTATTTAGTCGATACCATCTCGCATCTTAGAGAACCCTCCCATGCCCCTGCCTGCCCTACCCCTGGATGCCCTTCTCACCGGCCGCGCCCGGCCCTTCACCCGCCCCGGCTCGCGTAGCGGCATCGCCAAGTCTCCGCGCGACGGTGCGCTCAGGGTCACCCCCGTCGGCCTGGAGGGCGACGAACAGGGCGACCTGCGCGTCCATGGCGGCGTCGAGAAAGCGATCCACCATTACCCACGCGAACACTACGCCGCCTGGATCGCCGAACTGGGCGAACACCCCCTGCTGATGCAGGCGGGCGCCTTCGGCGAGAACTTCAGCACCAGCGGCTGGAGCGAAGCCGACGTCTGCCTCGGCGACCGCGTGCGGGCCGGCACCGCGCTGCTGGAGGTGTCCCAGGGGCGCATGCCCTGCTGGAAACTCAACGACCGCTTCGAGGTCGCCGGGATGTCCCTGAGGGTGCAGGAGTCCGGGCGCACCGGCTGGTACTACCGGGTGCTGGAGGAAGGCGTGGTGGCGGCTGGCGATATCCTGCAACTGGTCGAACGGCGCCATCCGGACTGGTCCTTGTTGCGCCTGTCCGAGGTGCTGTTCGACAGGCGGGCCGACGCCGAGCTGCTGCGCCAGTGCCTGGCGCTGCCGCTGACGCCATCCTGGCGGCGCACCCTGGAGCGGCGCCTGGAAAAAGGCCAGGTCGAGGACTGGGAGCCGCGCCTGGAGGGAGCCCCCAGCCAGGCCGAGACGCCCAGGCCGACCTGAGGAAGCGCCGACCGCCCCCCGCAGGCAGGGAATCGGCCTGGGGATGCATGGAGTGCCGGAAAGCGGGTATAAAGCGCCAGCGTTAAGCGACCCAGACGTCTGCCAAAGGACCCCTTTTCATGCTGCGGCTCTCGATGCCGGCCCTGCTCCTGGCTCTTGCCGGCTGCGCCACCAAGCCCCCCGCCAATCCCGACAACCTCTGCGAGATCTTCCGCGAAAAACCGAAATGGCACGAGGCGGCGCTGAAGATGCAGCAGCGCTGGGGCGCGCCGGTCCAGGTGCCGATGGCGATGATGTACCAGGAATCGTCCTTCAAGCACGACGCCCTGCCGCCGCGCTACTACTTCCTGGGTTTCATCCCCTGGGGCCGGGTCAGCTCCGCCTACGGCTACGCCCAGGCCAAGGACGAGACCTGGGCCGACTACAAGCGCGAGGCCGGCGGCTGGGGCGCCAGCCGCGACGACTTCGCCGACGCCCTGGACTTCATGGGCTGGTACATCCAGAAGAGCCAGCGAGTCAACGGCGTCTCCAAGTGGGACGCCTACGGCCAGTACCTGAACTACCACGAGGGCTGGGGCGGCTACCGCAACCGCAGCTACGACGCCAAGCCATGGCTGAAGAACGTCTCGCAGAAGGTCCAGTCCCGCGCCTCGCTGTTCGGCGCCCAGTACCGCAGTTGCCAGCAGGAACTGTCGCGCGGCGGCTGGTTCTGGTAGCCCGGTCCGCGCACGCCGCGGGCTCGAACCTCTTCCGCCTTCGACGAGGGTAGCGTCCGCCAAGACGGCCCCAAGCCGGATCGGCACGCTCGAACGGCCATCCTGCGTCATGGAACCGCAGGCGCATCCTGCCCAGGCAGCCCGCAGCGCCAGTGAACAGGCGGGTCGTCGAACCGGCGGCTGGCCACTTGGCCGAGCGGCCTGCCCTCACCTTTCACCCCGTTTCGCTTCCCAGGCCAGAGCGCTCGCGGATTGGCAGCGTCAGATTTCCTCGTCTACTGTTTGGATAAAAGTTTGGCGCCAGAAATACGTCAATAAATTGACTAAAAAAACTTACCCAGACTACGGATATTTCCCTGGGAATGCTAAGATAGCTATCACAAAGCCACTATCGACGAATGAACCTATTCGACGGGAAAATGACTAAACCGCGTGGCAAATGAAAAATAGTCACTAAATTGACGCTTCACCGCCTTGCTCTTCCCTATCCACTCAATGGACTGCCCGTGATCGGCAGAGCAAACAACATGCATTCGAAGTCGGTAGATAGCCTGTCGCTGACACGGGCTGGATTCATCGAGTACTTCCTGGTCGCGACCAAGCTGGTACACGCGCTCACCGCCATCGCCCCGGCGCTGTTCCTGCTGTACTACCCCGGCCTGGTTCCCGTGGAGCTGCGCAGCAACATGCTCGGGCTGCTGCTGTTCTTCGGCGCGCTCACGGTGATCATGTTCCAGGCACTGGACGTCTACTCCGACGATATCTTCAGCAACCGCCTGCGCTTCCGCATCATGTTCTTCGCCTGGGCCTCGGCGTTCTGCCTGCTGTTGTTCATGTACCAGGGCCTGGGCCTGTTTCCCTACCTCAGCAGCAAGCTGGTGATCTTCTGGTTCACCGGCAGCCTGCTGCTGTTCGGCGTGCAGCGCCTGCTGGTGCTGCGCCTGTACCGGGCCTGGATGAAACGCGGCATGTACCTGCAACGCACGGTGATCCTCGGCTTCACCGAGAGCGGCATGCACCTGGCCGAATACCTGGTACGCAACCACGACATCCGCTCCGGCATCATCGGCTTCATCGACGACCGCTCCGAGCGGGTCCCGGAGAACTACAACTCGCTGCCGCTGCTGGGCAACACCAAGGACCTGGAGAAACTGATCCGCCAGGAACAGGTCGACCAGGTGCTGGTCGCCCTGCCCTGGTTCGCCGAGGGGCGCATCGGGGCCATCGTCCACCGCCTGCGGCAATTGCCGGTGAACGTCCTGCTGGTGCCGGACATGGCTGCCTTCCGGCATGCCCACAACCGCATCGTCGACGTTTCCGGGATCCCCATGTTCAACGCGTCCGAGCTGCCGCTGCGCGGCTGGTCGCCGCTGATCAAGCGCTGCGAGGACCTGGTCCTGGCGAGCATCGCGCTGGTCCTCTTCGCCCCGCTGATGGCCCTGGTGGCCCTGGCGATCAGGCTCGACTCCAAGGGGCCGGTGCTGTTCCGGCAGAAACGCTACGGCTACAACAACCGGCTGATCTGGGTCTTCAAGTTCCGCTCGATGTACACGGAAAGGACCGACGCCAACGCCGAACGCCAGACCACCCGCGACGACGACCGCATCACCCGGGTCGGTCGCTTCATCCGCAAGACCAGCATCGACGAGCTGCCGCAGCTGTTCAACGTGCTCGCCGGCAGCATGTCGATGGTCGGCCCGCGCCCCCACGCCACGGCGACCAAGGCCGCCGGCATTCCCTTCGAGGAAGCGGTCAGCGAATACAGCTCGCGCCACCGGGTCAAGCCCGGCATCACCGGCTGGGCGCAGATCAACGGCTACCGCGGTGAGACCGACACCCTGCACAAGATCAAGAAACGCGTGGAATACGACCTCGAATACATCGCCAAGTGGTCGGTGTGGTTCGACCTCTACATCCTGTTCCGTACGGTGCCAGCCGTACTCCTGACCAAGGAAGTCTACTGATGAACGCCGTCGCCCCGCTGATCCCCTGCATCGTTTCCGGCGGTTCCGGGACCCGCCTGTGGCCGGTTTCCCGGGAGAGCATGCCGAAACCCTTCATGCGCCTGGCCGATGACCAGAGCCTGTTGCAGAAGACCTTCCTGCGTATCGCCGGGCTGCCGGACGTCGCCCGCCTGCTTACGGTGACCAACCGCGACCTGCTGTTCCGCACCCTGGACGACTACCGCGCGGTCAACCGCAGCGGCCTGGCCCAGGACCTGTTGCTGGAGCCGGTGGGACGCAATACCGCGCCGGCCATCGCCGCCGCCGCGCTGCATGTGCAGGAGCACTTCGGCGACCAGGCGCAGTTGCTGATCCTTCCCGCCGACCACCTGATCCGCGACGAGCAGGCCTTCGCCGCGGCGGTGGCCGAGGCTCGCGAACTCGCGGCGCAGGGCTACCTGGTGACCTTCGGCATCACCCCGGAGCGCGCCGAGACCGGCTTCGGCTATATCGAACAGGGCGCCCCGCTGGGCAACGGCTTCCGGGTCGCGCGCTTCGTCGAGAAACCCGACCAGGCCACCGCTCAGTCCTACCTGGACAGCGGCAAGTACCTGTGGAATGCCGGCATGTTCTGCTTCCAGGCCGCCACCGTGTTGCAGGAACTGGAGCGCCACGCGCCGGAGGTGCTGATCGCCGCCCGCGCCGCCCTGGCCGACGGCAGCAGCCTGGAGAACGGCCAGTGCCGCCAGCGCGAGCTGGCCGCCGGGGCCTTCGCCGAGGCGCCGGACATCTCCGTCGACTACGCGCTGATGGAGCGCTCGGACAAGGTCGCCGTGGTGCCCTGCTCCATCGGCTGGAGCGACATCGGCTCCTGGCAGGCGCTGCGCGAACTCAGCGCGGCGGACGAGAACGGCAACCAGGTACGCGGCGAGAGCGTGCTGCACGACGTCAGCAACTGCTACATCGATTCGCCGAAGCGCCTGGTCGGCGCCGTCGGCGTGCACGACCTGATCATCGTCGACACCCCCGACGCCCTGCTGGTGGCCGACGCGGCGCGCAGCCAGGACGTCAAGTTCGTCGCCCAGGAACTCAAGCGTCGCGGCCACGACGCCTTCCGCCTGCACCGCACGGTCAGCCGGCCCTGGGGCACCTACACCGTGCTCGAGGAAGGCCGCCGCTTCAAGATCAAGCGCATCGTGGTGCGCCCCAAGGCTTCGCTGTCGTTGCAGATGCACCACCATCGCAGCGAGCACTGGATCGTGGTCAGCGGCATGGCGCTGGTGGAGAACGGCGAGCGCGAGTTTCTCCTCAACACCAACGAATCCACCTTCATCCCCGCCGGGCATAGCCACCGCCTGAGCAACCCGGGGATCATCGACCTGGTGATGATCGAGGTGCAGAGCGGCGAGTACCTCGGCGAGGACGACATCGTCCGCTTCAACGACATCTACGGTCGCGCCCCCGCCAGCGACGAGAAGAAAGCCTGATGCGCTGCGCCCTGGTCATTCCCACGCGCAACGCCGGCGCGCACCTGGACCGGCTGCTGCCGGCCCTGGCCGCGCAACGGCGGCAGCCGGACAGCATCCTGGTGGTGGACAGCCGCTCCAGCGACGACACGGTGGAGCGCTTCCGCGCCTTCGGCGCGCGGGTCGAGGTCATCGAGCCGGCCAGCTTCAACCACGGCGGGACGCGGCGCTGGGCCAGCCAGCAGGTCGAGGCCGACGCGCTGATCTACCTGACCCAGGACGCCATTCCCGCCTCACCCGACAGTTTCGCCAACCTGCTCGACGAACTCTATGCCGAGGCCGACATCGGCGTGGCCTACGGCCGCCAGTTGCCGCACCCCGGCGCCGGCCTGCTCGGCGCCCAGGCGCGGCGCTTCAACTACCCGCCGGAAAGCCGCAGCAAGCGCCTGGCCGACGCCTCGGAACTGGGGATCAAGACCTGCTTCAGTTCCGACTCGTTCTCCGCCTACCGCAGCGACGCCCTGGCGGCCGTCGGCGGCTTCCCCGAAGACGTCATCGGCAGCGAGGACGCCTACGTCGCCGCACGCCTGCTGCAGGCCGGCTACGCGGTGCGCTACGCGGCCAGCGCCGAGGTCTACCATTCCCACGATTACCGCTTGCTGGAAGAGTTCCGCCGCTATTTCGACATCGGCGTGTTCTACGGCCGCGAGCGTTGGATACGTGCCGCCTTCGGCGGCGCGGGTGGCGAGGGCAAGCGCTATGTCCTCGCCGAGATACAGGCCTTGCGTGCCGCCGGTGCCCTGTATCGCGTACCTGAAATAGCGCTGCGTAGCGCGTTCAAGCTGCTCGGCTACCGCCTTGGCCAGTTGGAACGCCACCTGCCGGTCGCCCTCAAGCGCCGCATCAGCATGTTTCCAGGCTACTGGAAGTGAACATCATGACCTACAGGAAGTGCTCCCTCATGAAACGCACCCTCCTCATGCTCGCCATGCTCGCCCTGGCCGCATGCAACACCCCCGCACGGATTCCCGCACCGGACAGCGACACCGTGGACAGCGGCAAGCGTGCCCTGGAAGAACTCGCCAGGCTACCGCCGGCGATGGAGCGGGTGCGCGTCGGGGACACCCTGCGGATCGTCCGCGATGCCGGTGAGATGCCGACCCTCTCGGCGTTCAACGTCGCCACCATTTACGAACTGACGCTGTACACCGTGCTCAACGACGGCAGCATCTACTATCCGTTCATCGGTCGCATCCAGGCCGCGCACCGCACGCCGCAGGAAATCGCCAACGAGCTGACCACCAAGCTCGCGCCGATCTACCGCGAGCCACGGGTCACGGTGAACATCAACCAGGCGCCGGGCAACACGGTGTTCGTCGGCGGCGCGGTGCGCAACCCGTCGGCCGTGCCGATCCCCGCCGCCAACAACATGGAGCAGGCGATCCTCGGCGCCGGCGGCATCCTGCCGGTGGGCGACGCCCGCCGCGTGGCGCTCATGCGCGAGGACTCGGAAGGCCGCTACCACGCCTACTTCCTCGACTTCAGCCAGTTGATGAAGATCGGGCCGGAAGGCCGCAAGCCCCTGGCCATGCAACGTGGCGACATCGTCTTCGTGCCCAAGTCGATGGTCGGCGACCGTATCGAGGGCGTCGACGTCTACCTGAACCAGTTGCTGCCCTTCGCCAAGTCCATCGGCGTCGGCGTCAGCTACACCGTCAACAACGATCGCTGAGGAGCGACATCGCCATGATAGAAATTCGTTCCTTGCGTGATCTGTTGCGCCTGCTGTTCATCTACCAGCGCGAGTTCAAGCTTGCGGCCCTCAGCGCGGTGGTGATCATCGTCCTCGGCGCCTTCCTGCTGCCGGCCAAGTACGAGTCCAACGCACGCCTGCTGGTCAAGCCGGGTCGTGACTCGACCCTGCCGATCGAGATCAGCAACCGCCAGGCACTGGTGATGCCGAGCACCCAGCGCGACCCTATCGTCGACGAAGAACGCCTGCTCACCGGCCGGCCGATCGTCCGTCAGGTGGCCGAGCGCTACCTCGAGGTGCTGGCCAACCGGCCGCCGCCGGAGGGCCTGTGGAAGCGCACCAAGTTCTATGTGAAGAAGGCCATCGGCGCGGTGTTCGACGGGATTCGCGTGACCCTGGAAACCTTCGGCGTGATCGAGGAAACCACCGCGGTCGAGCGCCTGGCCAAGGACCTCGAGAAGAAATTCGAGGTCACCCATGCGGCCGGCTCGACGGTGATGGAGATCAGCTTCACCTGGAGCGAGCCGGAAGTCGCCCAGGAAGTGGTCAAGGCCTGGATCGAGATCTACATGGAAGAGCGCACCCAGGCGCTCGGCCGCAAGAGCCTGTACGCCTTCTACGAGGCGCAGACTGCCGACAGCGCGGCGCAGATCAAGAGCTACAAGGCGCAGATCCTCAAGCACCTCAACGAGATCGGCGCATCCAGCATCGAGGACCGCCTGCAGGACCTGTCCGAGCGGATCAACGTGCTGCGCGGCGAGCGTTTCAACTCGATCCGCCTGATCGCCTCCTCCGACAGCGCCCTGGAATCCACCCGCCAGCAACTCAAGGGGCTGCCTAGGGAGATCGTCACGGTGCGGCAGATCGCGCTGAACCCGGCGCAGCAGGACCTGCGCCGGCTGCTCAACCAGAAGCGCCTGGAACGCGCCGACATGATGCGCACCTACACCGACGACGCCCCGCCGGTGAAGGCCCTGGACGCCTCGATCCGTGCCCTGGAGAAGGAAGTCCAGGACGAAGGCGCCACCGTGCAGAGCTCCGAGGACCGCGCGCCGAACACCCTGACCACTCACCTGGAACGGGTCCTGCTGGACGAGACCAGCAACAACGCGGCCCTGCGCACCCAGCTCGCGGAGCAGGAAAAGCAGCTCGCCGAACTCGAGGCGCAACGGCGCGAAGCGCTGGACATCGAGCCGACCCTGGCGCGCCTGCAGCGCGAGCTGAACGCCACCGAGCGCAACTACGCGCTGTACGTCGACAGCCTGGAGAAATCGCGGATCGACCGTGAACTGGACAAGAGCCAGATCAGCAACATCTCGGTGATCGAGGAGGCCACCTACAACCCCGGGCGGATCTTCCCGAAAACCCTGCTGATGCTGTTCCTCGCCGTGCCCTTCGGCCTCGCCGTCGGCCTGCTGGTGGTCTATCTCTGCTACCTGCTCGACCAGCGCATCCACGACGGCGGCCTGGTCGAGGAGAAGTTCGGCCTGCCGCTGTGGACCACCCTGCCGGAGCTGAGCAACAGCACCGCGGAGAGCAGCAACGCCTTCACCGCCAGCATCTACCGGCTGTACGGGCTGCTGCCCTACGCGCGCATCGAGGAAAAGGGCCTGACCCTGGGCCTGACCTCGGCGCGCCACGGTGAAGGCGTGACCTTCATCATCGAGCAACTGCGCCGCCTGCTCGAGGAAAACGGCGTGCGCGTGCGGGTCGGCGGCGAGCCGGCCCAGCCGGGCGAAGTGGTATTGCTCGACGCGCCGGCCCTGCTGGACAGTCGCGAGGCCTTCATCGCCCTGCGCCGCGCCGACCTGATCGCCCTGGTGGTGGAGGCGCAGAAGAGCACCGTGCCGGTGGTCGAGCATGCGCTGACCATCCTCACCACGGCGTTCGGCAAGGTCGACGGGATCATCATCAACCGGCGCCGCTTCGAGGTGCCGAGCAAGGTCCTGCAGACCATCGCCCGCTACCGGAGCGCGTTCTGATGCGGATCGCCCTCCTCGCGCCCCTGCCGCCGGAAAAGAATGGCATCGCCGACTACGCCAGTCATTTCCGCAACGCCCTGCAGGGTCTCGGCATCGAAGTAGCCACGCCGCTCGCCGGCGTGGCGGCCGACAGCGCGAATATCGCCAGCCGGCTGGACAGCGTCGACTGGAACGCCTTCGACCTGGTCCATGCCGAACTCGGCGGCGGCCGCCTGGGTGAGTTCATCGCCCTGCGCGAGCTGCGCAAGCGCTTCCCGCGCCTGCCGCTGAGCGCCACGGTGCACGATCCGGAGCGCATGGTCTGGCGCCGCGAGCGCCTGCCCTGGCCGCTGAACCTGCTGGAACGCCTGCCCTCCCCCCTGCCCCAGGCCGCCGTGGTGCTCGCCGACCCGCTGACCCTGCGCGAAGAGCGTGCCGTGGCCCAGGGCCTGACGCGCCTGGTGACCCTCACCGGCCTGGGCGGCGAGTGCCTGGCCCGGCGGATGCGCCTGCCGCCCGGGCGGGTCGAGGTGATCAACCACGGCAACCTGGAGATCGCCACGGTGCCGCTGCCGTCGCTGGACACCCTGCGCCTGCTGTACTTCGGATTCATCTATCGCGGCAAAGGCATCGAGGACCTGCTCGAGGCCCTCGCCGACCTGTTCGCCAGCGCGCCGGAGATGCGCCAGCGCGTGCGCCTGACCCTGGCCGGCGGCACCGCCGCGGAAATGGCCTTCGGCGCCGGCGGCAACTACCTCGACCAGTTGAAGGCACAGATCGCCGAGCTTGGCCTGGCCGATGCCATCGACTGGAACCTGAACCTGGCCGCCGCGGACATCCCACGTACCATCCAGGCCCACCACGTGATGGTCCTGCCGTACCGCGAGTCGAAGAAACTCGGTCTGCTCGGCCAGCAGCGCGGCACCAGCGGCGCCCTGTCCTGGGCGGCAGCCTGCGGGCGCGGCGCGATCACCTCGGACGCTCGCGCCTTCGCCGAGGAAGTCGCCAGCGGCAACGGCGCCATCTACCCTCAGGGAGACGTGGCAGCCCTCTCCGAACAGTTGTTGAACCTCGCTCGCGAACCCCGCCTGGCACAGGCCTGGGCCGAGCGCGCCGGAGCGATCGGCCATGCGCGGACCTGGCCGCGCACCGCGCTGCGCTTCCAGGCACTGTTCAACGACATGGTGGGAACCGTTCATGGCACGTAAGGGACTCTATCTGGGCGGCAGCGCGCTGCTGCTCGCCGTGGTACTGCTGCTGGTGTTCTGGGGGCGTCCCGCGGACGCCGAGATCCAGGTACTGAAGGCGCCTCGCGCGGTGGTCTGGAAAGACTTCCTCGGGGTCAACGCGCAGTTCCTCTGGTTCAGCCCGGAGCGCTACAACAAGCAGATCGACCGCCTGCAGGACCTGGGGCTGGAGTGGGTGCGCCTGGACCTGCACTGGGACCGCCTGGAAACCGCCGAAGACCAGTACCAGCTGGCCTCCCTCGACCAGTTGGTCAAGGATCTCGAGGCGCGCCAGCTGAAGTCGGTGTTCTACCTGGTCGGATCGGCCCGCTTCATCACCACCGCGCCGTTCTATTCGCCCTTCCAGGACCAGTATCCGCCGCGCGACCCGGAAGTCTTCGCCCGGCGCATGGCGATGCTCTCGCAGCGCTACCCGAGCGTGGCCGCCTGGCAGGTATGGAACGAGCCCAACCTGATCGGCTTCTGGCGGCCCAAGGCCGATCCGGAAGGCTACGCCAAGCTGCTCCAGGCCAGCACCATCGCCCTGCGCATGGTCGACCCGGAGAAGCCGGTGGTTTCCGCCGGCATGGCCTTCTTCAGCGAGATGCCCGACGGCCGCACCATGTTCGATGCCCTCGGCCACCTGGGCGTGGAGAGCCTCGGCACCATCGCCACCTACCACCCCTATACCCAGTTGCCGGAAGGCAACTACCCGTGGAACCTGGACTTCGTCTCCCACGCCAACCAGATCAACCGCGCCCTGCGCAACGCCGGCGTGCCGGCGATCTGGAGCACCGAGTGGGGCTGGTCGGCCTACAAGGGGCCGAAGGAGTTGCAGGACATCATTGGCGTCGAAGGCCAGGCCGACTACGTGCTGCGTCGCCTGGCGCTGATGAGTGCGCTGGACTACGACCGGATCTTCCTCTTCACCCTCAGCGATCTCGACCAGCGCGCCAGCGTGCGCGACCGCGACTACGGCCTGCTCGACCTGGACGCCAACCCCAAGCCGGTCTACCTGGCCCTGCAACGCTTCCTCAAGGTCACCGGGCCGAAGCTGCGCCCGGCCGACCCGCCGGTCACCGAGGACCTGCCCGACGGTTCCTTCAGCATCGGCTGGACCCGCGAGGACGGTCGCAACGTCTGGCTGTTCTGGTCGGCCCGCGGCGGCAACGTGCGCCTGCCGAAGCTCAAGGAGGCCACCCTGCACGATCCGCTCAGCGGCAAGGTCACGCCCTTGAGCGGCAGCGACGGCCTGGAAGTCCCGGTGAAGTCCAGCCTGCAGATGCTGGTCTGGGAGTGAAGCCACCCATGCGTATTCTCTGGATCCTGCCCTACTCGCCCTGGCCCACCACCAGCGGCGGCAAGACCCGCCAGTACCACCTGCTGCGCAGCCTCGCGGCACGCGGCCACCGGATCACCGTGCTGCTGCACAGCAAGCAGCCGGTGAGCGCCGAGGATCGCCAGGCCCTGGAGCCCTTCCTCGAACGCCTGGTCGTGCTGCCGCGCCGACCGCTGCGCAGCCTCTCCACGCTGCTCGCCGCGCTGTTCGCGCCCTACCCGCTGCTGGCCAGCGTCAACGGCCTGTCGGCGGAGCTGCAACGCACCGCCACGGAGTTGCTGCGCGAGCCCTGGGACGTGGTCCAGGTCGAGCACAGCTATAGCTTCCAGCCCTACGAGCGACCGCTGCGCGACGCCGGCCAGCCGTTCGTGCTCACCGAGCACAACGTCGAGTCGTCCCTCGGTGCCGCCACCTACGACCGCCTGCCGGGCTGGGCGCTGCCCTTCGTGCGCTACGACCAGTGGCGTTACCGCCGCTGGGAACGCCGGGTGATGGGCCAGGCGGCAGCGGTCGTCGCCGTGACCGAGAAAGATGCGCGGCAGCTCGGCGCGATGCTCGGGCGCCCGGTGCCAGTGGTGGTCAACGGGGTCGACTGCGAGCACTTCGCCGCCGCCCGGCCGACGCCCGAAGCGCAGCGCGTGCTGTTCCTCGGCAACTACGAATACGCACCGAACGTCGATGCCGTGGAATGGATGCTCGACGAGATCCTGCCGCGGGTCTGGGCACACTGCCCCGAGGCGCGCATGAGCGTCTGCGGCTATGCGCTGCCGGCGGAGTGGGCGCAACGCTGGAGCGATCCGCGCATCGAATGGCAAGGCTTCGTTCCCGACCTGCTGCAACTGCAATCGAGCAGTTCGGTGTTCCTCGCCGCGCTGCGCCATGGCGGCGGTTCGAAGCTGAAGGTGCTCGAGGCCCTGGCCGCCGGGCTGCCGCTGGCGAGTACCGCGCAGGGCGTTTCCGGCCTGGAACTGCGGGACGGCGAGGACTACCTGGGCGGCGAAACCGCCGAGCAGCTCGCCAACGCCGTGGTGCGCCTGTTGCAGGACCCCGCGCAGGCCCGCTCGCTGGGCGAGAACGGCCGCGCCTACGTACGTCGCGCGCACGACTGGAGCGTCGCCGCCAGCCAACTGGAACAGGTCTACGCCGGCCTCGCCGAAGGAGCGCCGGCATGCGCATAGGACTCGACTACCGCACCGTCGGCAGCTCGCCGCACTCGGGCATCAGCCGCCAGGTCTATGCCATGGAGCAGGCCCTGGAAAGCCTGCCCGGCACGCAGGTGACCCGCTTCACCGTGGCCCCTCTCGACGACCCGCTGCGCCAGCGGGCGGTCTGCCCGCCATGGGGCTGCCCGCGCACCGCGATGCACCAGCCGCACCAGCGCCTGCGCTTCGAAGCCGGGTTCCTCCCACGCGCCTTGCGCGAGCAGGACATCGACCTGTACATCAGCACCTTCAACATGGGCCTGCCGCTACCGCCGCGTCCGCCGGGCGTGCGCTATGCGCTGCTGATCCACGACCTGTTCCAGATAACCCTGAAGAACTACCACGCCAACCGCCTCAAGGCACTGGTCTATCGGGTCAGCGACTACCTGTCGATCGCCTATGCGCTGCGTGTCGCCGACCGTGTCTGGACCCCTTCGCAGTACAGCGCCGACGAGGCTGTGCGGCTGTTTCCCGGGGTCGCCGGGAAAGTCCGGGTGCTGCCCAACCAGGTCGACGGCTTCGCCGGCGAACCCGCCGACCTCTCGGCACGCGGCCTGCCGCCACGCTACTGGCTGCTGGTGGGTACCCGCGAACTGCGCAAGAACGTGCCCTGGTTCGTCAGCGCCTGGGCCCGGGCGCGCGCCCAGGCGCCCGGCGTGCCGCCGCTGGTGCTGGTCGGCAGCCTCGACCACCTGCCCGAGGAACAACGCGGCTTGCCCGGCCTGCACGCGCTCGGCGGGCTCGACGACGCCGAACTGCACGCGCTGTACCGCCAGGCCGAGCGGCTCTGGCAACCGTCCTACGCGGAAGGCTTCGGCCTGCCGGTGGTCGAGGCGCTGAGCGTCGGCACGCCGGTGGCGGTGGCCAGCGGCACCTCGCTGGACGAAGTCACCCCGCCGTCGGCGCCGCGCTTCTCGCCCAGCGACGGCGCCGCCCTGGAACGCCTGATGCTGCGCCTGGCCGATGCGCCGCGCGAAGCCTCGGCGGAAGAACTCATCGCCTGGGCCGCGCGCTTCAACCGCGAAGCCTACCGGCAACGGCTGGCCGCACTGATCGAGGAACTGAGTTGAGAATGTCGTTGGGAAACCTCGTCGCTGTCGTCTTCGGCCTGGCCTTCGGCGGAGCGCTGCTGATGCTCAGCCCGGCCAAGGCCGGCGCCGCCATGGTCGGCCTGGCGGCCGCGGTCACCATCCTGCGCTTCCCGTTCTGGGGGCTGCTGCTGTTCGCCCTGGTGGCGACCTTCATGCCCTACTCCACGGTCAACGTGGGGATCCGTTCGACGGTCAGCGAAGCGATCCTCGCCCTGACCTGGGGCGCGGTGCTCTGGCACATCTTCCTCTCGCGCCTGCCGCCGGCGCCGGCGCTGCGCTACCGCTCCACCGAGCGCATGCTGCTGTGGCTGATGCTGTTCACCGTGCTGCCGTTCGTGGTCGGCCAGGTCAGCATCAAGGCCGAGGCCAGCGGCCTGTCGAACTGGCTGCGCTGGTTGCTCAACCTGTCCATCGTGTTCCTCGCCGGACGCCTGCTGGTGGAGCGCAAGAACCGCGAGACACTGGTCATCGCCCTGCTGCTGGGCACCCTGGCGATGCTGCTGATGTCCATCGCGGTGTTCATCCGCTACCGCTCGGCGTCGGGGATGGCGCCGATCCTGGCGATGTTCAACTACGCCAACCTGGACACCCTCAAGTTCGGCCTGGAGGCGCTTTCCTCGCGAATGGGCTCGCCATGGATGCACCCCAACGCCACCGGTGGGATCATGGCCCTGCTGCTGCCCCTGGCGTTCTGCTACGGGGTCGCCAACCAGGGCTGGCGGCGCGGCCTGGGCCTCGCCGTGGCGGTCCTCGGCGCCGCCGCGATCCTCCTCGCCAGTTCCCGCGGGGCGATGCTCAGCCTGGCGGTGGTGCTGTTCTGGATGTCCCTGCGCAAGGTGCCCTACACCGGCCGCCTGCTGTTGCTCGGGGTCGGCCTGGTGGTGGTCCTGGTGCTCAGCTACCCGCCGTTGCAGGAACGCCTGGCGACCATCTTCTCGCCGCAGAACGCCAGTACCGAGGTGCGCTTCGACGAGTATCGGATGTTCCCCAAGGCCGTCGCCCGCTATCCGCTGGGAATCGGCTTCAAGGTCGACCCGCCGGTGCCGGGCACCGACCTCCTGGGCATCTCCAACCTGTGGCTGAACTTCATGTACAAGGTCGGCCTCGGCGGCATGCTGCTGTTCATCGCGGTGACCTGGCGCTGGTGGCGCGAAGCCCGTCCGGAGAAAGGCCCGATCCGCCTGACCCGCGACAACGCGATCTGGCTGGGCAGTACGGGCGGCATCCTGGCGGCGCTGGTCAGCGGCCTGTTCGACCACTACTTCAGCTTCGCCGTGGTGATGATCGGCCTGTTCTGGCTGCTGGTCGGGATCAACCTGCTGGAAGCCCGCCGGCTGTTCCCGGAACGCCAGCCGCAACCGCGGGCGGTGGGTTATCGCAAGCTCAAGCGACAGCTCGAGCGCGGGGCCGAGGCCTGAGATGCTCGGCTCCGCCTTCTGGCTGACCCTTGCCACCCTGCTCGGCCTGTGCCTGGGCTTCGCCCGCGAATGGCTGCTGGTGGCCTCCTGGGGCGCCGGCGAGCGCAGCGACGCCTTCCTCATCGCCCTGTTCCTGCCCGAGGCCTTGCGCATGTCGCTGGCCGGCGGCGTGCTCAGCGCGGCGGCCCTGCCACTGTTCCTCGAACGCCAGGGCGAACGTCGCCTCGACTGGCTGGCGGCGATCCTCCCGGCGCTGCTCGGTATCGCCGTGGCGCTCAGCCTCCTGCTGCTGGCGGCGGCGCCCTGGCTGGTGCGCTTGCTCGGCCCGGGCCTGGCCGAGACGGCCAGCGCCCAGGCCGCGGCCAACTTGCGGATCCTCGCCTGGTGCGTGCCGGGGCTGATGCTCCATGCGCTGTTCAGCATCCCCCTGCAGGCCGCCGAGCGTTTCGTCCTGGCTGGGCTCGGCTCGCTGCTGTTCAACCTGCCGCCGGTGCTCTACCTGGCCTTGCATGGCCAGGCCAGCCAGCCCGAACAACTGGCCCTGGCCTGCCTGCTCGGCAGCCTGCTGATGCCGCTGGTGCTGCTGCCTTCGCTATGGATCGAGGGCTGGCGGCCCTGGCGCTGGCGCCTGTCCGGCGTCGAACTGGGCGAGCTTGGCGGGCGCATCGCTCCGCTGTTGCTGAGCAACGCCGCCAGCCAGGGCCTGGCGCTGGTCGAGCGGCTGGTGGCCTCGCTGCTCGGCGAAGGCGCGGTGACCTGGGTCAACCTGGCGCGCAAGCTGATGAACCTGCCGCTGATCGCCCTGATGAGCCTCAACCAGGTGTTGCTCGGCATGATGAGCCGACGCCAGGGTGGCGAGCGTCTGGCCCTGCTTCGCCGCGGCCTGGAGACCGCCAGCCTGCTGACCCTGCCGGCCGGGGTCGGGCTGGTCGCTGCCGCACCCGGCCTGGTGGCCCTGTTGCTGCCGCAGCAGACCGCCGGCTCGCCGTTGCCGGCGCTGCTGGCCTGGTTCGCCGTGCCACTGGTGTTCGGCGCCTGGAATGCCTTGCTGGCGCGTTACGCCTACGCCGCCGGCGATACTCGCCTGCCGCTGCGCTGCGAGCTGCTCGGCAGCGCGCTGAACGCCGCGCTGCTGGCGGTCCTGCCGTTGATTTTCGGACTGCCGGGGATTCCCCTCGCGGCCCTTGGCGGGGTGCTCTGCACCGCGCTGCTGCTGATGCGTCGCCAGGCCCTGCTCGGCGCCCTGCCCTGGGCCCGGCTGTGGCTACTGAACGCCCTGGCCATGGCGCTCGCCGCCGGCCTGCTGTTCCGCATCGACGGTATCTGGCTGCAATTGGGCCTGGGCACCGTCGCCGGCTGCCTGGCGCTGCTCGGCATGGCGCTCTGGCTGCGGCCCTGGCGCACCGATTGACCCATGGCTCCGGGTAGGGAGCCTGGCCCTGGGGGCCTTCGAACAACCACTGTGAGTTAGCGCGTCAAGCGGGAGTTGCAAAGTGAAAAAACGCTGGATTCAGATGGATGTGACCCGCGGCGTGGGCATCCTGATCATCGTCTTCGGGCACAGCTGGTTCGTCGCCAGTTCGCCGACCGTGCTCTATCCGTTGCTCTCTCCGTTCATCCTGCCACTGTTCTTCTTCATTTCCGGGGTGTTCTTCAGGACCGAGCAACCCTTCGGCGAGATGGCCCTGCGCAAGGCCGACGCCCTGCTCAAGCCGTTCTTCGTGACCATGCTCGGCTACGTCATCCTCCGCGACCTGCTGCGCGGCCAGCCGCTGCTGCCGGACATCGGCGGAGTGCTGTACGCCTCGGTCGACACCCTGCCCTGGCAGGCGCTCTGGTACCTGCCGCACTTCTGGGTAGCGACCCTGTTCGCCTGGTTCATGCTGCGCGTCATCCAGCGTCTCGGCCTATCCCTCGCCGCCAGTTGCGTGCTGCTGGCCGTGCAACTGGGCCTGGGCATCCTGTTCCTCAAGACGTTCTGGCAGATCCCGGTGGAGTTCGGCGGCGAACAGTACCTGCTGCCCGGCCTGCCGTTCAGCCTGGACATCACCCTGATCAGCAGCGCCCACTTCATGTTCGGCTATGTCCTGCGCGACGTCCTGCGTCGCCACCAGAGTTCGTTGCTGACCCTGTGCATCGCCCTTGCCGTGACCACCGCCAGCTTCCTCTACTACCCGACGGTGGTGGACATGGCGCAGCGCCGCTACGACCACTGGTTCTGGGCAACCGTCCAGGCAGTGAGCGGCGTCTACCTGTGCTGGGCGCTGTCCGGGCTGATGATGAAGATCGACTGGCTGGGCAAGGCGATGACCTACATCGGCCAGTCGACCCTGATCCTGCTGATCTTCCACGGCGAGATCCAGCACAAGACCTTCAACCTGCTGGTCCACCTGGGCCTGTCGGAACCGGCCGCTGCCAGCGTCGCCCTGGTGATCTCGGTGATCGTCTCGCTGCTGATCGGCGAAGTGATCAAGCGCGTCGCGCTGCTGCGCGCCCTCTACTTCCCCTTCCCGGTGCGCAAGAAGGCCGCCGCGGTCCAGGGCGGCGGCGAAGCGCGCTGACGCCCTTGGCCCGGTGCGCCTGCGCCGGGCCTTTCCCCTCCCGTCTCCCTTTTCCCTAACGGGCGGCCGACCTCGCTTCGACCTGGCCGATGATCGCCCGCTCCTTTCGCTGAGCGGGTTGGTAGGCGGGCATTGCCTCCCTAGAATATGGAACATCGTTCCGAAATCTTGAAAAAAGGGAGAAGCCATGACCTCTGCGGCCGTCGAGACCACCCCGCTAACCTGTGACGTGCTGGTCGTCGGCTCCGGCGCCGCCGGGCTGGCGGCGGCGGTGACCGCGGCCTGGCACGGGCGCCGGGTAGTCCTGGTGGAGAAGGACCCGGTGTTCGGCGGCGCCAGCGCCTGGTCCGGCGGCTGGGCCTGGTTGCCGCGCAACCCGCTGGCGCGTCGCGCCGGTATCGAGGAGGACATCGAGCAACCGCGTACCTACCTGCGCCACGAACTGGGCGAGCGTTACGACGCCGCGCGGATCGACGCCTTCCTCGAAGCCTGCCCGCACATGGTGGCCTTCTTCGAGCGTCACACCCACCTGCGGTTCGTCGACGGCAACGGCATCCCGGACATGCATGGCGACACGCCGGGCGCCGCCGAGGGCGGCCACCAGCTGGTCGCCGCACCCTACGACGCGCGACAACTGGGCCCGCTGCTGCCGCGCCTGCGCAAGACCCTGCGGGAGACCTCGTTCATGGGCATGCCGATCATGGCCGGCGCCGACCTCGCCGCCTTCCTCGACCTGACCCGCTCGCTGCCAGCCTTCCTGCATGTCGCCCGGCGCTTTTCCAGCCACCTCTGGCACCTGCTGCGCTACGGTCGCGCCATGCACCTGGTCAATGGCGTGGCCCTGGTAGCGCGCCTGGCCAAGTCCGCCGAAGCCCTGGGCGTGCGCCTGATCGAATCGGCGCCGGCCCGCGAACTGCTACTGCGCGACGGCAAGGTGGTCGGCGCGCTGGTCGAGAGCGCCGAGGGGCTCCTGCGCATCGAGGCAGGCGCCGTGGTCCTGGCCTGCGGCGGCTTTCCCCATGATCCGCAGCGCAGCGCCGCGCTGGCCCCCACCCTGGACACCCTGCTGCCGCTGCCGCCGCCGGGCTGCAACGGCGACGGCTTGCGCCTGGGGGAAAGCGCCGGCGGCCGGGTGGCCGACGACCTGCGCTCGCCGATCGCCTGGGCGCCGGTCTCGCGAGTTCCCCACGGCGATGGCGAGACCGGGCACTTCCCGCACATCATCGAGCGCGGCAAGCCCGGGGTGATCGGCGTGCTGGCCAACGGCAGGCGCTTCGTCAATGAGGCGCACGGTTACCACGACTATGTCGCCGCCCTGCTCGAGGCCACCCCGCCCGGGCAGCCGGCACGCTCCTGGCTGGTCTGCGACCGGCGCTTCCTGCGTCGCTACGGCCTCGGCTACGTGCGTCCGGCGCCGCTGCCGATCGCCGCGCACCTGCGCAGCGGCTATCTCAAGCGCGGGACCAGCCTGGATCAGTTGGCAAGGAGCTGCGGCATCGACCCGTCCGGCCTGGCCGCCACCGTCGCCGAATACAACCGCCACGCCCGCGAGGGCCGCGACCCAGAGTTCGGCCGCGGCGGCACGGCATTCAACCGCAAGCAGGGCGACCCGGCGTATCCGGGGCCGAATCCCTGCGTCGCCCCCATCGAACGCGGACCGTACTACGCGGTGCAGGTCGAGCCCGGCTGCTTCGGTACCTTCGCCGGGCTGAAGACCGACGCCCAGGCCCGCGTGCTGGACGGCGGCGGCCAGCCGATCCCCGGCCTGTACGCGGCGGGAGCGGACATGGCGAGTCTGTTCGCCGGCCACTATCCCTCCGGCGGCATCAACCTGGGACCGGCGCTGACCTTCGGCTACATCGCCGGACGCCACATCGCCGGCGCCATCGGCTACGAGCAGGAGCAAGCGCAGCGCGGTTGAACGTTCCAACGGGCGCAGCGGCCTAAACAGGCAAGCTTTCCTTCGGAACCCAAGCATGAGCGCAGCGCCACCGGAGATCCCCGCCCTGCCCGCCGGCCTCTGCTACGTCGACGACCGCCAGCCGGGCATCCGTCGACGCCGGCAGGGCAAGCGCTTCGTCTATTTCGACGCCAACGGCCAGCGCATCGGCGACGCCGAGGAAATCCGCCGGCTGGACAAGCTGGCCATTCCGCCGGCCTATCGCGAGGTCTGGATCTGTCCCGACCCCAACGGCCATCTCCAGGCCACCGGCCGCGACGCCCGTGGGCGCAAGCAGTACCGCTACCACCCGCGCTGGCGCGAGGTACGCGATGCCGACAAGTACGAGCGCCTGCTGCGCTTCGGCCAGGCGCTGCCGCGGCTGCGCCGGCACATCGACGCCCAGTTGCGCCTGCCCGGCCTCGGTCGCGACAAGGTGGTGGCCCTGGCGGTTGCGCTGCTCGACGCCACCCTGATCCGCGTCGGCAACCACCGCTACGCCCGCGACAACCGCTCCTACGGCCTGACCACCCTGCGTACCCGGCACGTCGACGTGAACGGCAGTCGCATCCGGTTCCGCTTCAAGGGCAAGAGCGGCATCGAGCACGACGTCAGCCTGGAGCATCCGCGCCTGGCGCGGGTGCTGCGGCGCTGCCTGGAATTGCCCGGCCAGGACCTGTTGCAGTACCTGGACGAGGACGGCCAGCCGCACCGCATCGGCTCCCACGACATCAACGAGTACCTGCGCCGGCATACCGGCGAGGATTTCAGCGCCAAGGACTACCGTACCTGGGCCGGCAGCGCGCTGGCGCTGGAGCGCCTGCGGCGTGCCGAAGCCGACGGGCTTGGCGCGGTGGTGGCGGAGGTCGCCGCCGAATTGGGCAACAGCGTGGCGATCTGCCGGCAATGCTACATCCACCCGGCGATCATCGAGGCCTACCAGGCCGGGCAACTGGGCCAGCTCAGGCGCGCCCGCAAGCGCCGCTGGCTGAGCGCCGAGGAAGCGACCCTGCTGGCCTTCCTCGACACGCCCGGCTGATCAGTTGCCCGGGTGCGGATCGATGCCGTGCCGGCGCAGCAGGCCGAGCAGGCGGCCAATCTCGGTCTGGCAGGCTTCCAGTTCCTTGCGCAGGGTGTGTTCGCGGCGCTGCTGCTCCAGCTTCATGCGTTCGAGTTCGGCGCGCGCCTCGCGGCGGATCTGCCGCTCGCGCTCCTTGTCGGAATGCTCGGCGCCGAGGGCCTCCTCGGCCTTGCGCGCGCGGTACTCACGCATCCGCTGGGCGGCCGACTTGGCCTTGCCGCTCGGCTTGGGGCCGGGTTTGCTGGCTTTCATGAACGCCTCCATCTGCGTAACGTTACGCAATCAGAATAGCGTAACGTTACGCAGATAAACAGGGTCTATGCTTAGAGCGGCGGGGCCGAGCGCAGCATCACCGACTTCAGCGCGAAGGCCGACTTGATGCCAGCCACGCCGGGAATGCAGGTCAGGGTATTGGTGAGGAACGCCTGGTAGGCGGCGAGATCCTTGACCACAACCCGCAGCATGTAGTCCGCATCGCCGGTCATCTGGAAACAGCTCATGACCTGCGGCGCATCGACGATGCGTTCCTCGAAGCGAGCGAGGTAGTCGCCGGTCTGCTTTTCCAGGGACACCGAGACGAACACGCTCATCGCCCCGGACAGGCGCTCCTCGTCGAGCCGGGCGAAGTAGCCCTGGATGTAGTGTTCCTCTTCCAGGCGGCGTACCCGGCGCAGCGTCGGCGTCAGCGACAGGCCGACCTTCTGGGCGAGATCGCGCCAGCTCAGGCGGCCGTCGTCGGCCAGGGCGCGGAGGATTTTCAGGTCGATGCGGTCGAGTTCAGCCATGGTGCGTTGTTTCTCTTGTCAGCGATTCTTGTAGTTCAAACAACCCAATACTGTCGGAATACCTTAGTCAATTTGGAGCAAAAAACTAGCACCCGAAGCCTATACTGAAATTACAAAAACAAAACCCGAGGGCCTCACCATGAGTGACGTCACCCAGTACGACCGCGCCTGCCGTACCCCGGCATGCCTGCAACCCGCCCCCACCCACAGGACGGGAACCCGCCATCCGCCCAGTCCGCCGCTTCGAGCGCCGTTCGCCCGTTTCTAATCTCTCCAACCGTTTGGCCCGGACCGGGCCGGAGGCCTGTCATGAGTGATTACGAGCCGTTGCGTCTGCATGTCCCGGAGCCCACCGGGCGTCCTGGCTGCAAGACCGACTTTTCCTATCTGCACCTGTCCCCCGCCGGCGAGGCACGCAAGCCGCCGGTGGATGTCGAGCCCGCCGCGACCAGCGACCTGGCCTACAGCCTGGTACGCGTGCTCGACGACGACGGCCACGCCGTCGGTCCCTGGAACCCGCAGCTCAGCAACGAACAACTGCTGCGCGGCATGCGGGCGATGCTCAAGACCCGCCTGTTCGACGCGCGCATGCTCACCGCGCAACGGCAGAAAAAGCTTTCCTTCTATATGCAATGCCTCGGCGAGGAAGCCATCGCCACCGCCCACACCCTGGCCCTGCGCGACGGCGACATGTGCTTTCCGACCTATCGCCAGCAAGGCATCCTGATCACCCGCGAATACCCGCTGGTGGACATGATCTGCCAGCTTCTCTCCAACGAGGCCGACCCGCTCAAGGGCCGCCAGCTGCCGATCATGTACTCGAGCAAGGAGGCCGGTTTCTTCTCCATCTCCGGCAACCTCGCCACCCAGTTCATCCAGGCGGTCGGCTGGGGCATGGCCTCGGCGATCAAGGGCGACACGCGCATCGCCTCGGCCTGGATCGGCGACGGCGCCACCGCCGAGTCGGACTTCCACACCGCCCTCACCTTCGCCCATGTCTACCGCGCGCCGGTAATCCTCAACGTGGTCAACAACCAGTGGGCGATCTCCACCTTCCAGGCCATCGCCGGCGGCGAAGGCACCACCTTCGCCAACCGTGGCGTGGGCTGCGGGATCGCCTCGCTGCGGGTCGACGGCAATGACTTCCTGGCGGTCTACGCCGCCTCCGAGTGGGCCGCCGAGCGCGCCCGGCGCAACCTCGGGCCGAGCCTGATCGAATGGGTCACCTACCGCGCCGGCCCGCACTCGACTTCGGACGACCCGTCCAAGTACCGCCCCGCCGACGACTGGACCAACTTCCCGCTGGGCGACCCGATCGCCCGCCTGAAGCGGCACATGATCGGACTCGGCATCTGGTCGGAGGAACAGCACGAAGCCACCCACAAGGCCCTCGAAGCCGAAGTGCTGGCCGCGCAGAAACAGGCGGAGAGCCACGGCACCCTGATCGACGGCCGGGTGCCGAGCGCCGCCAGCATGTTCGAGGACGTCTATGCAGAACTGCCGGAGCACCTGCGCCGGCAACGCCAGGAGCTCGGGGTATGAATGCCATGAACCCGCAACACGAGAACGCCCAGACGGTCACCAGCATGACCATGATCCAGGCGCTGCGCTCGGCGATGGACATCATGCTCGAGCGCGACGACGACGTGGTGGTATTCGGCCAGGACGTCGGCTACTTCGGCGGCGTGTTCCGCTGCACCGAAGGCCTGCAGAAGAAATACGGCACCTCGCGGGTGTTCGATGCGCCGATCTCCGAGAGCGGCATCATCGGCGCCGCGGTCGGCATGGGCGCCTACGGCCTGCGCCCGGTGGTGGAGATCCAGTTCGCCGACTACGTCTACCCGGCCTCCGACCAGTTGATCTCCGAGGCGGCGCGCCTGCGCTATCGCTCGGCCGGCGACTTCATCGTGCCGATGACCGTACGCATGCCCTGTGGCGGCGGCATCTACGGCGGGCAAACGCACAGCCAGAGCCCGGAGGCGATGTTCACCCAGGTCTGCGGCCTGCGCACGGTGATGCCGTCCAACCCCTACGACGCCAAGGGCCTGCTGATCGCCTGCATCGAGAACGACGACCCGGTGATCTTCCTCGAGCCCAAGCGCCTCTACAACGGCCCGTTCGATGGCCACCACGACCGCCCGGTGACGCCCTGGTCCAAGCATCCGGCCAGCCAGGTGCCGGACGGCTACTACAAGGTGCCGCTGGACAAGGCGGCGATCGTCCGCCCCGGCGCAGCGCTGACCGTGCTGACCTACGGCACCATGGTCTACGTGGCCCAGGCCGCGGCCGACGAGACCGGCCTGGACGCCGAGATCATCGACCTGCGCAGCCTCTGGCCGCTGGACCTGGAAACCATCGTCGCCTCGGTGAAGAAGACCGGCCGCTGCGTCATCGCCCACGAGGCGACCCGCACCTGCGGGTTCGGCGCCGAGCTGATGTCGCTGGTGCAGGAGCACTGCTTCCACCACCTGGAGGCGCCGATCGAGCGCGTCACCGGTTGGGACACCCCCTACCCGCATGCCCAGGAGTGGGCGTATTTCCCCGGCCCCGCGCGCGTCGGCGCGGCATTCAAGCGTGTGATGGAGGTCTGAATGGGTACCCATGTGATCAAGATGCCGGACATCGGGGAAGGCATCGCCGAGGTCGAACTGGTGGAGTGGCATGTCCAGGTCGGCGATTCGGTCAATGAAGACCAGGTTCTCGCCGAGGTGATGACCGACAAGGCCACGGTGGAGATTCCCTCGCCGGTGGCCGGACGCATCCTCGCCCTCGGCGGCCAGCCGGGCCAGGTGATGGCGGTGGGCGGCGAACTGATCCGCCTGGAGGTGGAAGGCGCCGGCAACCTCGCCGAGAGTCCGGCCGCGGCGACGCCGGCCGCGCCCGTCGCAGCCGCCCCGGAGAAACCCAAGGAGACCCCGGTCGCGCCGCCGAAAGCCGCCGCCGAAGCGCCGCGCGCCTTGCGCGACAGCGAGGCGCCACGGCAGCGGCGCCAGCCCGGCGAACGCCCGCTGGCCTCCCCCGCGGTGCGCCAGCGCGCCCGCGACCTGGGCATCGAGTTGCAGTTCGTGCAAGGCAGCGGTCCCGCCGGACGCGTCCTCCACGAGGACCTCGATGCCTACCTGACCCAGGATGGCAGCGTCACGCGCAGCGGCGGCGCCGCGCAAGGGTATGCCGAGCGACACGACGAGCAGGCGGTGCCGGTGATCGGCCTGCGTCGCAAGATCGCCCAGAAGATGCAGGACGCCAAGCGACGCATCCCGCATTTCAGCTATGTCGAGGAAATCGACGTCACCGACCTGGAAGCCCTGCGCGCCCATCTCAACCAGAAATGGGGCGGCCAGCGCGGCAAGCTGACCCTGCTGCCGTTCCTGGTCCGCGCCATGGTCGTGGCGCTGCGCGACTTCCCGCAATTGAACGCGCGCTACGACGACGAGGCCGAGGTAGTCACCCGCTACGGCGCGGTGCACGTCGGCATCGCCACCCAGAGCGACAACGGCCTGATGGTGCCGGTGCTGCGCCACGCCGAATCGCGCGACCTCTGGGGCAACGCCAGCGAAGTGGCGCGCCTGGCCGAAGCCGCGCGCAGCGGCAAGGCGCAACGCCAGGAGCTGTCCGGCTCGACCATCACCCTGAGCAGCCTCGGCGCGCTCGGCGGGATCGTCAGCACACCGGTGATCAACCATCCGGAGGTGGCCATCGTCGGCGTCAACCGCATCGTCGAGCGACCGATGGTGGTCGGCGGCAACATCGTCGTGCGCAAGATGATGAACCTCTCCTCCTCCTTCGACCACCGGGTGGTCGACGGGATGGACGCGGCGGCCTTCATCCAGGCCGTGCGCGGCCTGCTCGAACATCCCGCCACCCTGTTCCTGGAGTAAGCGATGAGCCAGATCCTGAAGACTTCCCTGCTGATCGTCGGCGGCGGTCCCGGCGGCTACGTCGCGGCGATCCGTGCCGGGCAACTGGGCATTCCCACCGTACTGGTGGAGGGCGCCGCCCTCGGCGGCACCTGCCTGAACGTCGGCTGCATCCCGTCGAAGGCGCTGATCCACGCCGCAGAGGAATACCTCAAGGCCCGCCACTATGCCGGCCGGTCGGCGCTGGGCATCCAGGTACAGGCGCCGAGCATCGACATCGCCCGCACCGTGGAATGGAAGGACGCCATCGTCGACCGCCTCACCAGCGGCGTCGCCGCGCTGCTGAAGAAACACGGGGTCGATGTCGTCCAGGGCTGGGCGAGGATCCTCGACGGCAAAAGCGTGGCGGTCGAACTCGCCGGCGGCGGCAGCCAGCGCATCGAGTGCGAGCACCTGCTGCTGGCCGCCGGCTCGCAGAGCGTCGAGCTACCGATCCTGCCGCTGGGCGGCAAGGTGATCTCCTCCACCGAGGCGCTGGCGCCCGGCAGCCTGCCCAAGCGCCTGGTGGTGGTCGGCGGCGGCTACATCGGCCTGGAGCTGGGCACCGCCTACCGCAAGCTCGGCGTCGAGGTGGGGGTGGTGGAAGCACAACCGCGCATCCTGCCGGGCTACGACGAAGAACTGACCAAGCCGGTGGCCCAGGCCTTGCGCAAGCTGGGCGTCGAGCTGTACCTCGGGCACAGCCTGCTGGGCCCGAGCGAGAACGGCGTGCGGGTCCGCGACGGCGCCGGCGAGGAGCGCGAGATCGTCGCCGACCAGGTACTGGTGGCGGTCGGCCGCAAGCCGCGCAGCGAAGGCTGGAACCTGGAAAGCCTGGGCCTGGACATGAACGGCCGGGCGGTGAAGGTCGACGACCAGTGCCGCACCTCGATGCGCAATGTCTGGGCCATCGGCGATCTCGCCGGCGAGCCGATGCTCGCGCACCGGGCCATGGCCCAGGGCGAGATGGTCGCCGAGCTGATCGCCGGCAAGCGTCGCCAGTTCGCCCCGGTGGCGATCCCCGCGGTGTGCTTCACCGATCCGGAAGTGGTGGTCGCCGGGTTGTCCCCGGAGCAGGCGAAGGATGCCGGCCTGGACTGCCTGGTGGCGAGCTTCCCGTTCGCCGCCAACGGCCGCGCCATGACCCTGGAGGCCAACGAAGGCTTCGTCCGCGTGGTGGCGCGTCGCGACAACCACCTGGTCGTCGGCTGGCAGGCGGTGGGCAAGGCGGTCTCGGAACTGTCCACGGCCTTCGCCCAGTCGCTGGAGATGGGCGCCCGCCTGGAAGACATCGCCGGCACCATCCACGCCCATCCGACCCTCGGCGAAGCGGTCCAGGAAGCCGCCCTGCGCGCGCTGGGACACGCCCTGCACATCTGACTCCCACGAACCTCGGTAGCCGGCCAACCACCGGCGCACATTACCCCCTTGCCCGTCGGGCAAGGGGGCTTTTTTCGTGGCCGCGAACCGGGTCGTCAGCAGGTCTCACCGCCCTGCGCGATCCCCCGCCCCTCACTCCGTCTCCAGCAACCCATGCCGCAAGCTCCCCGCCGCCAGGCGCTGGCGAATATCCTCGTCGATCCGCGGATCGTCCGGGCGGTACAGGCGCACCTGGCGGTAGGCGTTGATCCGGTTGATTTCCGCACCGAGGTACTCCCAGACCACCCGGCTGCATGCCGGGGTCCGCCGGTCACCGCTGGAAACGCCCATCTTCAGGCCGTTCAGGCGGGTGATACGGCTCTTGAAACTGGGAATGAGGATGGTCTGGCTCATCTCGTTGAGGGTCAGCGACTCGTAGTCGATCAGGAACACCCGGTCCTGCAACTGGAAGGCCGCGCCGAGATAACGGCAACGCGCCCACTCCTCTGCCTGCACGTCGGTACTGCTGGTGCGCTCCTGGCGTTCCTGGCGCTCGAAGAGGAACACGCCGTCCTCCTCGTAGAGATGCACCAGGGAGAGCAGGATGCTGCCTGGCACCGACATGCAGTTGGCATATTCGAAGTAGTAGCCGCAGTAGCGGCCCAGGTCGCCGGCCTCGGCGCGCAGCGGTTGCAGCAGCCGCAACAGCGGGTCGTTGCTGGACTGGCGCGGCTGGGCGCTGGCACGGGCGCCGATCAGGCGGGCGAACTGTTCGGGCGGCAAGCCCAGCTCGTAGTCCTCGACGCCGAAGAAGTCGCCGATCCGCTTGCGGTTGTAGGGCGTCGGCTGGCTCTGGCCGCTGAGGTACTTGTTGAACTGCGCGCGATTGATCGCCAATTGCCGGCAAACCTCGGAAATCGAGCGGTAATGGCTGCAAAGCAGCTTGAGATTGGCGCCCAGGTGCTCGGACATCGGCGGCTCCGAAAGTGATGCTATGGACGCGATTCTAGCATCAGGTCGCATCAAGCAGGAGCAACCCGCGAAATTGTAACCGGGTGCGTCATGGCCAACCATGCGCCGCGCACCAAGGCGCTGCCGCAGCGCACGCCGACACCAGAATAAGAACCGAGGTAGACCTCCATGCTTGAAATGCTCAACGATTTCCTTTCCGGAAAAGTCCTCATCGTCCTGATCGTCGGCCTGGGCGCCTACTTCACGATCCGTTCGCGCTTCGTCCAGTTCCGCCACTTCGGCCACATGTTCGGCGTGTTCAGGGAATCACTGCGCGGCCAGGCCGGCCAGCTCAGTTCCTTCCAGGCCCTGATGCTGAGCCTCGCCGGCCGGGTCGGCGCCGGCAACATCGCCGGGGTCGGCATCGCCGTGACCCTCGGCGGTCCGGGGGCGGTGTTCTGGATGTGGGTCACCGCGCTGGTCGGCATGTCCAGCAGCTTCTTCGAATGCACCCTGGCCCAGGTCTACAAGCGCAGCGACGGCGACGGCCTGTATCGCGGCGGCCCGTCCTACTACATCCAGCACGGCCTGAAGCTGCGCTCGATGGCGGTGGTCTTCGCGGTACTCCTGCTGGTGACCTACGGCTTCGCCTTCAACGGCCTGCAGTCCTACACCGTCACCCATTCGCTGCAGAACGCCTTCGGCTTCGCCCCGCAGCACACCGGGATCGCCCTGGCGGTGCTGCTCGGCGTGGTCTTCATCGGCGGCATCAAGCGCATCGCCGCGGTCTCCGACCTGCTGGTGCCGATCAAGACCCTGGCCTACATCGGTGTCACCCTGTACGTCATCGCCAGCCAGATCGAGCACGTCCCGGCAATGCTGGAAACCATCGTCAAGAGCGCCTTCGGCCTCGACCCGGCGTTCGGCGGCCTACTCGGCAGCGCCATCGTGATGGGCGTCAAGCGCGGCGTCTTCGCCAACGAGGCCGGCCTGGGCAGCGCGCCGAACGTCGCCGCGGTCGCCGCCGTGCGCCATCCGGCGGCGCAGGGCGTGGTCCAGGCCTTCAGCGTGTTCCTCGACACCTTCGTGATCTGCACCTGCACCGCCCTGCTGATCCTGCTCTCGGGCTTCTACACCCCGGGCTTCGAAGGCGACGGCATCGTCCTCACCCAGAACTCCCTGGCCGCGGTGGTCGGCGACTGGGGCCGGGTGTTCGTCAGCGTGGCCCTGTCGCTGTTCGTCTTCACCTGCATCCTCTACAACTTCTACCTGGGCGAGAACAGCCTGCAGTTCCTCAGCCGCAACCGCCTGGTGCTGATCGGCTACCGCGCGCTGGTGCTGGCCCTGGTGGTCTGGGGCTCGGTGCAGGACCTGTCCACCGTGTTCGCCTTCGCCGACATCACCATGACCTGCCTGGCCTTCGTCAACCTGATGGCCCTGGCTCTGCTGTTCAAGGTCGGCCTGCGGGTGATGCGCGACTACGACGTGCAGCGCCGCGCCGGGATCAAGCAGCCGGTGTTCGACTCGGCGCAGTTCGCCGACCTCGACCTGGACCGCGAAGCCTGGCCCGCCGGCCAGCACGCCGAGCCCCCGGCGCAGGCGGACGCCGAGCCGCTGCCGAGCGGCACTCGCTGAGTTTCGCGCAGGCGCCCTCCCCCTGGAGCGGCGCCTGCGCCACAATGGCGTCCCCTCTTCGCACGTCCGTCGCGAAAAGGCCCGACACAAGGATTACGGATGCTCCCAGTCAAGAACCTCTTCGTGCTCTACACCGGCGGCACCATCGGCATGTTGCAGACCCCGCAGGGCCTGGCCCCGGCCGGCGGCTTCGAAGCGCGCATGCGCGACCACCTGCAAAGCCTCGGCGACGCCCCGGACCTGCGCTGGCGCTTCGCCGAACTGCAACCGCCGCTGGACAGCGCCAACATGACCCAGGGCAACTGGCTGGCGATGCGCGACGCCATCGTCGCCGCGCTCGACGCCGGCCACGACGGCGTGCTGCTCCTGCACGGCACCGACACCCTGGCCTACAGCGCCGCGGCGCTGTCCTTCCTGCTCCTCGACCTGCCGATCCCGGTGCTGCTGACCGGCTCCATGCTGCCGGCCGGCGCGCCGGGCAGCGATGCTTGGGACAACCTGGTCGGCGCCCTGCGCGTCCTCCAGGAGGGCCACGCGCGCGGCGTACAGGTCTATTTCAACGATGCCCTGCTGCACGGCGCGCGAGTCAGCAAGCTGCGCAGCGACGCGTTCGACGCCTTCGCCGAACTGCCGCGACCGCGCCACGCCGAGCCTGCGCCGGTGCCTGCGGCGCTCGGCTACCGCCAGCCGCGCCGGGAAGTGAACCTCGCCGTGCTGCCGCTCTATCCAGGGCTGCGCGCCGCGCACCTGCGCGGGCTGCTCGACAGCGGCGTGGAAGCGCTGCTGCTGGAATGCTATGGCAGCGGCACCGGCCCGTCCGACGACGAGGAGCTGCTGGCGACCCTGCGCGAAGCCCACGCCCGCGGCGTGCTGCTCGCCGCGGTCAGCCAGTGCGCCTACGGCCAGGTCGAGTTCGGCGTCTACGCCGCCGGCAGCCGCCTGCGCGACGCCGGCCTGCTCTCGGCTGGCGGAATGACCCGCGAGGCGGCCCTGGGCAAGCTCTTCGGCCTGCTCGGCGCCGGCCTCGGACGCGACGAAGCGCAACGCTGGTTCGCCCTCGACCTGTGCGGCGAGAACGCCGACTGACCGCCCTGCGGCCGCCCGCCGGCGGCCGCTTCCTTCCGCCCTCCCCGCGATACGCGACAACGCCGGCGGCCCGCCCGTGCCCGGCGCCCATCGTCAAGCTTCAGCGAACAGTGTTTCCGGCCTTCCCCGGTTTATCCCCCGGCGGCGAGTCCACAGGATGTCGCCTTCCGCTGCCGGCCCCGCCGGCATCCGCCCACAAGGAGGAAACACCTGCATGTACGCCATCGCCGAAGACACCCTTCCCGCACGCGTATTGAAAGAACTGTTGCTCTATCGCCGCCGTTACCCCGAGCATCGCCAGAGCGCCAGCGAAGCGGACGAGATCCGCCGCATCGAACAGGTCCAGTTGCCGCGCATCGCCGCCTTCATCGAAGCCGGCGAGCCCATCGAATTCGTCCTGCCGGCGTTTCCGGCCAAGTCGCCGAACCCCGGCAAGGTCCTCGACAGCCGTCCGGACATGGCCGAGCGCCTGTCGCTGTCGTTCCTCAACCACCTGTGCCAGCGCATCCAGCTGTTCTATGCACCGGGCGCGAAGATCACCGTCTGCTCCGACGGCCGGGTGTTCGGCGACCTGGTGAGGATCGGCGATGCGCACATCAGCGCCTACCAGGATGCCTTGCGCCTGATGATCGAGGAGATCGGCGCCACCCATATCGGCGTGTTCAACCTGGAGGACGTACGCGCCTTCGAGGCCCAGCGCGACAACCACGAGCAGCTCCGCCAGTTGCTGATCGACGGCTACGCCGAGCCGCTGGAAAGCATCCGCGAGACCCTGCTGGCCAGCGAAGAAGGCCTGCTGCTGTACCGCGCCATCACCCGCTTCCTCTACGAGGACGGCCTGACCCCCGACTACCAGGGCTCGAAGACCGCCCTGCAACGCGACGCCAAGGAGCGCGCCTACGGGGTGATCCAGCGCAGCTGGGCCTGGGGCGCGCTGCTGGCCGACCAGTTCCCCCGCGCGATCCGCCTGTCCATCCATCCGCAGCCGGCGGACAGTCTGAAGTTCGGCATCCACATGATGCCGACCCGCGACGACTGGCTGACGCCCTGGCACGGCGTGGCGGTGAACACCGAGGACCGCTTCGTGCTGATGAAGCGCAGCGAGGTGCTGGAACTCGGCGGCGAACTGGTGCAGATCAACGGCCAGCCCAGTCACTACCGCCTGCCGGCCAGGGCCGCCCGGCGCGCCGCCGTGGCCTGAGCCCGAGGAGCCAGACGATGAACGCCTATCTCAGCGATCAACCGGTACGTCTCTCGCCGCTGCGCGACGAACAGGGCAACCAGCCGCGCTTCGGCCTGCTGCTGGAGCCCGGCCGCCCCGGCATGCACGTCGGCGAGCTGCCGGCGCAGTGGCTCAAGGGCCTGGCGCGCAGCCACCACCTGCTGCTCCTGCGCGGCTTCGCCGCCTTCGCCGATGCCGAGAGCCTGACCCGCTACTGCCACGACTTCGGCGAAGTGATGCTGTGGCCGTTCGGCGCGGTGCTCGAGCTGGTGGAACAGGAGGGCGCCGAGGACCACATCTTCGCCAACAACTACGTGCCGCTGCACTGGGACGGCATGTACCTGGAGACGGTGCCGGAATTCCAGCTGTTCCACTGTGTCGACGCGCCCGGCGACAGCGACGGCGGCCGCACCACCTTCAGCTCGACCCCGGCGGCGCTGCAACTGGCCGACAGTAGCGAGCTGGAACTCTGGCGCCGCGCCAGCGGCCGGTACCAGCGCAGCGCGGCGCACTACAGCAGCCGCTCGGCGGCGCCGATAGTCGAGCGCCACCCGCGCCGCGAATTCCCTATCCTGCGTTTCTGCGAACCGCCGGTCGAGGGCGACGCCAGCTTCATCAACCCCTCCGAGTTCCACTACGACGGCATCGCCCCGGAACAGCGCGGCGAACTGCTCGCCAGCCTGCGCCGCTGCCTGTACCACCCACAGGCGCACTACGCCCACCGCTGGCGCAGCGACGACCTGGTGATCGCCGACAACCTGACCCTGCTGCACGGTCGCGAGGCCTTCGTCCACCGCGCGCCGCGCCACCTGCGGCGGGTGCATATCCACGCCGAGCCGGCGCTGCGCAACCCGCACCTGCAGCGCGACTGACCGCCCCGCCGGCCGTGCGCGCCACGGCCGGCGTCCCGACAAGGAACCAGCATGAGCCATTCCGTCCCCAACGCGCTGATGACCGGCGCCGACTATCTCGACAGCCTGCGCGACGGTCGCCAGGTCTACCTCAACGGCGAACGGGTCGCCGACGTCACCCGGCACAGGGCGTTCCGCAACGCCTGCCGCAGCATCGCCGGGCTCTACGACGGCCTCCACGGCGAGCAGCGCGACGTCCTCACCCGGGTCGATGCCCAAGGCCGCCGCAGCCACCGCTTCTTCACCCCCGCGCAGAACGCCGAGGACCTGCTCGGCGCGCGCGAGGCGATCGGCTGCTGGTCGCGCATGACCTACGGCTTCATGGGGCGTACCCCGGACTACAAGGCGGCGTTCATGTCCGGGCTGGAGGCCGGCGCCGGCTTCTACGGCGACTACCGGCAGAACGCCTGCGCCTGGCACCGCGCCTTCGCCGACCGCGGGCTGTTCCTCAACCACGCGATCATCAATCCGCCGCTGGACCGCAGCAAGGCGATCCACGAGATGCGCGACGTGTTCGTCCATGTCGAACGCGAGACCGACCAGGGCATCGTCGTCAGCGGGGCGAAGATGCTCGCCACCGGCAGCGCCATCACCAACGCCACCTTCGTCGCCCCGGTCGCCTCGGCGCAGATGGAGGCCGGCAAGGCCGAGGACTTCGCCGTTGTGTTCTTCGCCCGCATGGACAACCCCGGCCTGCGCCTGATGTGCCGGCCATCCTACGAGGAGCGCGCGAGCAGTCCCTTCGACTACCCGCTGTCCAGTCGTTTCGACGAGAACGACAGCGTGCTGCTGTTCGACAAGGCGCTGATTCCCTGGGAGGACGTCCTGGTCTACCGCGACCTGCGCCGCGCCACCGGCTTCTATGCCGAGTCGGGCTTCGCCAACCTGTACAACTTCCAGTCCGGCATCCGCCTCGGGGTGAAGCTGGAACTGATGATCGGCCTGCTTTCCCTCGGCGTGCGCGCCAATGGCACCCAGGGCTTCCGCGGGATACAGGCGGCCCTCGGCGAGCTGATCGCCCTGCAGCACCTGCTGCAGGCGCTGACCACCGCCATGGCCCGCGACCCGGAGCGCAACGCCGCCGGTTCGGCGGTGCCGCGCCTGGAGTACGCCAATGCCCTGCGCATCCAGGTGCCGCAGATCTGGAAGCGTGTCCGCGAGTTGCTGGAAAGCGCCCTCGGCGGCGCCCCGCTGGTCACCGTCTCGGGCGCCGCCGACCTGCGCGACGGCGAGGCGCGGCGGCTGGTGGACAGCTACTACCGCGGTGCCGAGCTGGAGCCGGAGCAGCGCCTGAAGCTGTTCAAGCTGATCTGGGACGCCACCGGCAGCGAGTTCGGCGCACGCCACGCGGTCTATGAGAGCCATTATTCCGGCAATGCCGAGCAGATCCGCCTCGACTCGCTGGCCTGGGCCAGCCGTCGCGGGCACCTGGCCTACTGCGAGGCGATGGTCCAGCGCTGCATGGCCGACTACGACATCCACGGCTGGCTACGGGGGCCCTGGCAGCATGACTGAGCGTAAACGCTGGCTGGCCGGCTGCCTCTCGGCCCTGCTTTCCCTGCCGCTGGCCGCCGCCGTGCCGGGCCCGGACGCGCCGGCCGACCTGGCGCGCGGCAAGGCGATGGCACAGAAGATGTGCTCGCGCTGCCACGACGACGACGGCAACGGCGGGCCACGACCGAACCGCAGCTACCCGAAGCTCGCCGGGCTCGACCGGGAATACCTGTACAAGCAGATCTACGACCTCAAGACCCAGCGCCGGCGCAACCCGGCCACCAACGGTCGCGGCGAGGAGCTGAGCGCGGCGGACGTGGTCAACGTCTCCGCCTGGTTCGCCGCCCAGCGCATGAGTGCCGGCGAGCAGACCCTGGCCGACCCGGCGCAACGCGAACGCGGTCGCCAGCTCTTCGAGAACGGCCTGGCGCAGCGCGGCGTCCCCCCCTGCGTCACCTGCCACGGGCCCGCCGCCCAGGGCCTGGCGGCGCTGAAGGCGCCGCGCCTTGCCGGGCAATGGGCGGAATACCTGGCAACCCAGTTGCACGGCTTCCGCGACGGCAAGCGCGGCAACAGCGCGACCATGCGCGCGGTCGCCGGCGGCCTGGAGGATAGCGACATCCAGGCGCTCGCCGGCTACCTGGGCAGCCTGGGGCCGTAAGGCGAATAACCGCTCGCGGTTATCCGCCGCCTATCCATGACGTCGGTGGCGGATAACGCCGGTGGCGTTATTCGCCCTCCCGCCCAGGCACGGATGCCCGGCCTCATTCGCTCTGCGCCAGGCGGAACGGCTCGCGACCGAGATGCTCGCGCAGCGACTCGATGAACGCCCTGACCCGCACCGGCATGTAGCGCGCCGAGGGGTACAGGGCATAGATGCCGCCCTGCGGCAGGCGCCAACCGGGCAGCAGTCGGACCAGCCGTCCGCGGGCGATCTCGCGGGCCACCAGGAAGCTCGGCAGCACGCTGACGCCGGCACCGTCGAGCACCAGGCGGTACACCGCCAGGGTGTTGTTCGCCAGCAGGCGCCCTCGGGTCTGCACCGTGGCGCGCTCGCGCTGGCGTTCGAAGGTCCAGGTCCAGGGCGTGCTCAGGCGGGTATGGCCGATCCATTCGCAACGCGCCAGGTCGTGGGGCTGGAGCACCGGCGGCAGGCCGGCGAGGTATCCCGGCGTCGCCACGGCAACCTGCTGGAAGTCGCACAGTTTGCTGGCATGCAGGCCGGAATCGCGCGGCCAGCCGATACGTACCGCGAGGTCGATGCGCTGGCCGACCAGATCGCTGAACTGGTCATCGGCCAGCATTTCCACCTGGACCTTGGGAAACTGCCGGATGAACGCCGCGGAAACGCTGCTGATGTGCCATTTGACGAAATCCTGCGGCGCGGTGATGCGCAACCGGCCACTGGGCTCGCCCTGCAAGTCGCGCACATCGGAGAGCGCGCCGTCCAGCTCGCCGAGCATGCGCTGGGCCACGCCGAACAGCAGTTCGCCGCGATCGGTAAGGGTCATGCGACGGGTGGTACGGGTCAGCAACTGGATCCCGAGGTCGGCCTCCAGGCGTCGCAACTGCTCGCTGAGTAGCGATTTCGACAAGCCCAGGGCCTCCGCCGCGGCGGTGAAGCTGTTGTGTTCGGCGACGGCGACGAAGGCATACAAGTGATTCAGGTTCAGATGATTCAATCGCTCCAGGGCGGCGCTCATCCTGTCATTCCTTAGCCGGGAAGTGGGTCCGGACGGGTCTTGTCGAAAAAATCCTGCTGCGACGGAACGGCGGCATTCGACAGGACCCGCAACGATCGGTGAGCGTGATGACGCGACCGGGCGGTCAGGTCGTCGTTAAAGACCGCCAGGCGCGCATAAGTTTCAGCGCGCCACCTTCGTTTTCCGATAAGTGAGAACTGCTTCAGACGGTCGGCCGGGTGCTTTCATGTCAGCGAGCCCCGCCTGATTGATCGCTTTCTACCGACAAACCACTCTTAAAGTAGTTTCTCAAGTATTGGACAAATTTCCTTTTTATTTATGGAGATATGGCACATTAATTCCATTCGACATTAATAATCGAAAGCCATCATGCGAAACGATTATTCGTTTTTCATGAACAGCCTCCTGGCTGTCATGCCTGACCGCCCCTCGGTAGGCGTTTTTTTCCGTTGACGGGCATCGGCCTTCTGGTATTTTCTGAAACCGGTTTCAGATCCTGGCATCCGCTGGCGAAGACCAGCCGGACACACCAATAAGAACAGCACCAAGAGGTACCAGGTCCGTGAATGGTTCAGTACTGCCCAGCCGTGGCCGCGTCACCATCAACCAGGTGGCCGAGGCCGCCGGCGTCTCCAAGGCCAGCGTGTCGCGCTATATCGGCGGCGACCGCCAGTTGCTCGCCGATGCCACCGCCCGGCGCATCGAGCGCGCCATCGACCAGCTCGACTACCGCCCCAACCAGATGGCCCGAGGCCTCAAGCGCGGGCGCACACGGCTGATCGGAATGCTGGTGGCGGACATCCTCAACCCCTACTCCGTGGCCGTCATGCATGGCGTGGAAACCGCCTGCCGCGAACACGGCTACAGCCTGGTGGTGTGCAATACCGACCGCGACGACGAGCAGGAACGTCATCACCTGGCCGCCCTGCAGTCCTACAACGTCGAAGGACTGATCGTGAACACCCTCGGCCACCATCCCGGCGAACTGCGCGCCCTGCACCGCGAACTGCCGATGGTGCTGGTGGACCGCCAGTTGGCCGAGCTGGATACCGACCTGGTCGGCCTGGACAACGCCGACGCCGTCGAACAGGCCCTCGACCACCTTCAACAACGCGGCTTCCGCGACATCCTGCTGGTCACCGAACCGCTCGACGGCACCAGCTCGCGGATCGAGCGGGTCCAGGCCTTCAATGCCTCCATCGGCCGGCGACCGGCGCTCAAGGGCCAGGTCCTGCAGACCGACGACTTCTTCCGCGACGGCCTGCGCGCCTTCCTTTCGGCCAGCGGCCCCGGGCCGAAGGCGCTGTTCACCTGCAACGGCGTCGCCACCCTCTGCGCCACCCGCCAACTGCGCGACCTCGGCTGCCGGCTGTTCGATGAGGTCGGCCTGCTGGCCTTGGACGAACTCGACTGGTACCCACTGGTGGGCAGCGGCATCACCGCCCTCGCCCAACCCACCGACGAAATCGGCCGCACCGCCTTCGAGCGCCTTCTGGCGCGACTCGAAGGCGACCGCGAGCCGGCGCGCCGGGTGACCTTCCCGGCGCAACTGATCGTTCGCGGCTCGACCCATCCACGCGGCTAGCGGCCTGCCGCCGGCGCGTTGCCGGCGGCTTTCGCACGGCCTGAAATGAAACCGGTTTCAGAGGATCGCCAATGTCCCTTCACCCTGTCTCCATCAGTCTTTCCAGCTACGGCGCGGACCTCGTTCGCAGTCGCGGCCAGGCCAGCTTCCTGCCCCTGCTGGGGATGGCCGGCGCGCAGCGCGTGGAACTGCGCGAGGAACTCTTCGCCGGCCCGCCGGATACCGAAGCGCTGACCGCCGCCATCCAGTTGCAGGGGCTGGAATGCGTGTTCTCCTCGCCCCTCGAGCTGTGGCGCGAAGACGGCCAGTTGAACCCCGAGCTGGAGCCGACCCTCCGCCGCGCCGAAGCCTGCGGGGCCGGCTGGCTCAAGGTCTCGCTCGGTCATCTGCCGGAACAGCCCGACCTCGCCGCCCTCGCCCGGCGCCTGGCGCGCCACGGCTTGCAACTGCTGGTGGAGAACGACCAGACGCCCCAGGGCGGCCGGATCGAGGTGCTGGAACGCTTCTTCCGCCTCGCCGAGCGCCAGCAACTGGACCTGGCGATGACCTTCGACATCGGCAACTGGCGCTGGCAGGAGCAGGCGGTGGACGATGCCGCCCTGCGCCTGGGCCGCTATGTCGGCTACGTGCACTGCAAGGCGGTGATCCGCAACCGCGACGGCAAGCTGGTCGCGGTGCCGCCGTCGGCCGCCGACCTGCAGTACTGGCAGCGTCTGTTGCAGCATTTTCCGGAAGGCGTGGCGCGGGCCATCGAATATCCGCTGCAGGGCGACGACCTGCTCAGTCTCAGCCGCCGGCACATCGCCGCCCTCGCCCGCCTCGGCCATCTCCAGGAGGAACGCCAGCATGGCTGACTTCGAGATCCTCTGCTTCGGCGAGACCATGGCCATGTTCGTCGCTGAACAGCCCGGCGAACTGGACCGTGTCGAGCAGTTCGGCAAGCGCATCGCCGGCGCCGACAGCAACGTCGCCATCGGCCTCGCCCGCCTCGGCTTCGCGGTGGCCTGGCTGAGCCGGGTCGGCGACGACTCGCTCGGCCGTTTCGTACTCGACAGCCTGACCCGCGAGGGTCTCGACTGCCGCTTCGTCGAGGTCGACGCGCAAGCGCCCACCGGGTTCCAGATGAAGTCCCGCGAGGTCGATGGTGCCGACCCGCGGGTCGAGTACTTCCGCCGCGGCTCGGCGGCCAGCCGGCTGGGCCTCGCCCATATCCGCGAAGAAATGCTCGGCGCCCGCCACCTGCACGCCACCGGCATTCCGCCGGCACTCTCGGCGAGTGCCTGCGAACTGTCCCACGAACTGATGCGGCGCATGCGCGGCAAGGGCGCCAGCCTGTCCTTCGACCCCAACCTGCGGCCCTCGCTGTGGCCCAGCGAGCGCCGCATGATCGCCGAGATCAACGCCCTCGCCGCGCATGCCCACTGGGTCCTGCCGGGCCTGGAGGAAGGCCGCCTGCTCAGCGGCTGGCAGGAACCCGCGGATATCGCCGCGTTCTACCTGGACATGGGCGTCGACGCGGTGGCGATCAAGCTCGGCCCGAGCGGCGCCTACTATCGCGATGCCCACGGCGAAGGGCTGGTCCCCGGCGTACCGGTGGCGACCGTGGTGGACACCGTGGGCGCCGGCGACGGCTTCGCGGTCGGGGTGGTCAGCGCGCTGCTGGAAGGCCTGCCGCTGCCCGACGCGGTGGCGCGCGGCAACTGGATCGGCAGCCGCGCGGTACAGGTCCGCGGCGACATGGAGGGGCTGCCGAAACGCAGCCAACTGCTCGACCGCGAGCGCCGCAGGAGCGCCTGAACCCGCCGCCCACGCGGCACCTGTTGCGACAAGAACAAGACAAGCTCAGGAGATACCCGACCATGACCATGCCTCGCCTCGCCAGCAGCCGCTGGTGGTACATCATGCCGATCGTTTTCGTCACCTACAGCCTGGCCTACCTGGACCGCGCCAACTACGGCTTCGCCGCCGCCTCCGGGATGGCCGACGACCTGCGGATCACCCCCGGGCTGTCCTCGCTGCTGGGCGCGCTGTTCTTCCTCGGTTACTTCTTCTTCCAGGTGCCGGGGGCGATCTACGCGGAAAAGCGCAGCGTCAAGAAGCTGATCTTCGTCAGCCTGATCCTCTGGGGCGGGCTGGCCACCCTGACCGGGATGGTCGCCAACGTCTACCTGCTGATCGGCATCCGATTCCTCCTCGGCGTGGTCGAGGCGGCGGTGATGCCGGCGATGCTGGTCTACCTCTGCCACTGGTTCACCCGCGCCGAGCGCTCGCGGGCGAATACCTTCCTGATCCTCGGCAACCCGGTGACCATCCTCTGGATGTCGGTGGTCTCCGGCTACCTGGTGGAGCATTTCAGCTGGCGCTGGATGTTCATCATCGAAGGCCTGCCGGCGGTGATCTGGGCCTTCATCTGGTGGCGCCTGGTGGATGACCGCCCGCGCCAGGCCGCCTGGCTGAGCGGCTCGGAAAAACGCGCCCTGGAAGACGCCCTGGCCGCCGAGCAGCAGGGCATCAAGCCGGTGAAGAACTACCGCGAGGCGTTCCGTTCGCCAAAGGTCATCGTCCTCTCGCTGCAGTATTTCTGCTGGAGCATCGGCGTCTACGGCTTCGTCCTCTGGCTGCCGTCGATCCTCAAGCACGGCACCAACATCGACATCATCGAAGCCGGCTGGCTGTCGGCGCTGCCCTACCTGGCGGCGGTGATCGCCATGCTCGGGGTGTCCTGGGCCTCGGACCGGTTGCAGAAACGCAAGCGTTTCGTCTGGCCGCCGCTGCTCATCGCGTCCATCGCCTTCTACGGTTCCTATGCCCTCGGCAGCGAGCACTTCTGGCTGTCCTACGCCCTGCTGGTGCTGGCCGGGGCCTGCATGTACGCGCCCTACGGACCGTTCTTCGCCATCGTCCCGGAAGTCCTCCCGGCCAACGTCGCCGGCGGCGCCATGGCGCTGATCAACAGCATGGGCGCGCTGGGCTCGTTCTCCGGCTCCTGGCTGGTCGGCTACCTGAACGGCATCACCGGCGGGCCCGGGGCTTCCTATCTGTTCATGAGCGGAGCGCTGCTGCTGTCGGTGCTGCTCACCGTGTTCCTCAACCCACACGCCGACAAGCGCGAGCCCGATGCCGCTCGCGCGCACGCCTCGCGGCGGGCGGCGCCGGCCCACCCCTGACCGACTCCGGAGCATCCGATGAAGAAAGTGGTTCTCTACAAACGTCTCTCCGCGCCCCTGATGGAACGCCTGCGCGAACGGGTCGAGGTGCTCCTGGTCGAGGAGCCCGGCCGCGACGGCCTGGCCCGCTTGCGCGACGCCCTGCCCGAGGCCCACGGCCTGCTCGGCGCCAGCCTGCGCCTGGAGGCCGGACTGCTCGACCTGGCACAGCGACTGGAAGCCATCGCCAGCGTCTCGGTGGGCGTCGACAACTATGACATCGACTACCTCGACCGCCGCGGCATCCTCCTCAGCAATACCCCCGACGTGCTCACCGAGACCACCGCCGACACCGGCTTCGCGCTGATCCTGGCGACAGCCCGGCGGGTAGTGGAACTGGCCGGCTGGGTGCGCGCCGGGGAATGGAAGAAGAGCGTCGGCGCCGCCCAGTTCGGTACCGACGTGCATGGCAAGACCCTCGGTATCGTCGGCATGGGCCGCATCGGCGAGGCCCTGGCCCGGCGCGGGCACCACGGCTTCGGCATGCGCGTGCTGTACCACAGCCATAGCCCGAAGCCCCACGTCGAAGAACGCTACGCAGCGAGCTACCGCTCCCTCGACGCGCTGCTCGAGGAATCCGACTTCGTCTGCCTGACCCTGCCGCTGACCGCCGCCACCGAAGGCCTGATCGGTGCCGCGCAGTTCGCCCGGATGCGCCCACAGGCGATCTTCATCAACATCTCCCGTGGCCGGGTGATCGACGAGGCGGCCCTGATCGAGGCCCTGGCCCAGCGGCGGATCCGCGCCGCCGGCCTCGACGTGTTCGAGCGCGAGCCGCTGTCTCCCGACTCGCCGCTGCTGCGCCTGCCGAACGTGGTGGCCACCCCGCACATCGGCTCGGCCACCGAGGAAACCCGCGAAGCCATGGCCCGCTGCGCGGTAGACAACCTGCTGGCCGCCCTCGCCGGCGAGCGGCCGCTGAACCTGGTCAATCCTTCGGCCTGGGCGCGACGGCGAGGCGCCTGAAGGCCGCGCCGGGCCGACGCCCGGCGCGCCGTTCTGCTTCACTTGCCGGTATTGGCCTGCCTGAATCCTTGCTGAAACGTTTTTTCAACGTGACACATGAACTTATAATTAGCCTGCTAATCATTATCAGAAAGACGAAACCGTGATGATCCAGAGAGGACCCCACCATGCCCGATGACAAGGCCGTCAACGGCCGCCGCGACTTCCTGCGCAAGACCCTGACCGTGATCCCGGCGGTGACCCTGGCCGGCTATGGCGTCGGCCATGCCATGCAGACGCCCGCCGCCGAGCAGGACAAACCCCGCGAACGCTACCAGCCTCGCTTCTTCACCAACACCGAATGGGCTTTCGTCAACGCCGCGGTGGCGCGACTGATCCCCAGCGACGACAACGGCCCCGGCGCCATCGAGGCCGGGGTGCCGGAGTTCATCGACCGACAGATGGAAACCCCCTACGGGCACGGCGCACTCTGGTACATGCAGGGACCGTTCGTCACCGACGCCGCGCCGGAGTTCGGCCATCAGTTGAAGCTGGTGCCACGCGACATCTACCGGGTCGGCATCGCCGCCCTGGAACGCTGGGGCAAGGCCAACCAGGGCAAGCCGTTCGCCGAGCTGGAGCCGTCGGCGCAGGACGACATCCTGCAACGCCTGGAAGCCGGCCAGATCGACCTGCAGGACCTGCCGGCCAAGCTGCTCTTCGGCCAGTTGCTGCAAAACACCCACGAAGGCTTCTTCTCCGATCCGCAGCACGGCGGCAATCGCGGCCTGGTGGGCTGGAAGCTGGTCGGTTTCCCCGGCGCCCGCGCCGACTTCATGGACTGGGCCGACCGCGGCGAGAAGTATCCCTTCCCGCCGGTGGCGATTTCCGGCGAGAGGGGTTGAACATGGCGACGACACTCAAACCGGTGGACGCGGTGGTGGTCGGCTTCGGCTGGACCGGAGCGATCCTGGCCAAGGAGCTGACCGAGGCCGGGCTCAACGTGGTGGCGCTGGAGCGCGGCGAGAACCGCGATACCTATCCCGACGGCGCCTACCCGAACACCCTCGACGAGCTGACCTACAACACCCGCGGCAAGCTGTTCCAGAATCTCTCCAAGAGCACCGTGAGCATCCGCCACGGGATCAACGACACCGCGCTGCCCTACCGTCAGCTCTCCGCCTTCCTTCCCGGCGACGGCGTCGGTGGCGCCGGCCTGCACTGGTCCGGCGTGCATTTCCGGATCATGCCCGAGGAACTGCGCCTGCGCAGCCATTACGAGGAACGCTACGGCAAGAAATTCATCCCCGAAGGCATGACCATCCAGGACTACGGGGTCAGCTACGAAGAGCTGGAGCCGCACTTCGATTTCGCCGAGAAGGTCTTCGGCACCTCCGGCACCGCGCATACGGTCAAGGGCCAGGTGGTCGGCAAGGGCAATCCGTTCGCCGCCGACCGCTCGGACGACTTCCCGCTGCCGGCGCTGCGCCAGGTGTACTCCGCGCAACTGTTCCGCAAGGCCGCCGAGGAACTCGGCCTGCACCCCTACGACCTGCCGGCGGCCAACGCTTCGGGGCCCTGGACCAACCCCTACGGGGTGCAGATGGGGCCGTGCAACTTCTGCGGCTTCTGCAGCGGCTACGCCTGCTACATGTATTCCAAGGCCTCGCCGAACCTGAACATCCTGCCGGCGCTGCGCCAGACCCCGCTGTTCGAACTGCGCGCCAACTGCAACGTGCTCAAGGTCAACCTCGACAGCGACGGCAGGCAGGCCACCGGCGTGACCTACGTCGACGCCCAGGGGCGCGAGATCGTGCAGCCGGCGAAGCTGGTGATCATCAGCGCCTTCCAGTTCCACAACGTGCGCCTGCTGCTGCTCTCCGGCATCGGCAAGCCCTACGACCCGCGCACCGGCGAGGGCGTGGTGGGGAAGAACTTCGCCTACCAGAACATGGCCACCATCAAGGCGTTCTTCGACAAGGACGTGCATACCAACCCCTTCGTCGGCACCGGCGGTGGCGGCGTGGCGGTGGACGACTTCAACGCCGACAACTTCGACCACGGACCGCTGGGCTTCGTCGGCGGCTCGCCGATGTGGGTCAACCAGGCCGGCTCCAAGCCGATCGGCGGCCTCGCCGTGCCGCCCGGCACGCCGAGCTGGGGCAGCGGCTGGAAACAGGCGGTCAAGGACGCCTACACGCACACCGTGTCGATGGACGCCCACGGCAGCAACATGACCTACCGCGACAACTACCTCGACCTCGACCCGACCTACAAGGACGCCTACGGCCAGCCACTGCTGCGCATGACCTTCGACTGGAAGGACAACGAGATCCGCATGAGCCGCTACGTCACCGAGCACATGCGCAAGATCGCCGAAGCGATGAACCCGAAGGCCATCTCGGTGAGCGTCAAGAACTTCGGCGACCACTTCAATACACGGGTCTACCAGACCACCCACCTGCTCGGCGGGGCGATCATGGGCAGCGATCCGAAGACCAGTGTGCTCAACCGCTACCTGCAGAGCTGGGACGTGCACAACGTCTTCGTCATGGGCGCCTCGGCCTTCCCCCAGGGCACCGGCTACAACCCCACTGGGCTGGTGGCGGCGCTGGCCTACTGGTCGGCCAAGGCGATCCGCGAGCAATACCTGAAGAACCCCGGTCCGCTGGTGCAGGCATGAGGAGCGCAACGATGAAACCGACAGCCTTCCTCGCCCTCTCCGCCCTCGCCTGCGGCATCGCCCAGGCCGCCGCAGCGCCGGACCCGGCCCTGGTCAGGCAGGGTGAATACCTGGCCCGCGCCGGCGATTGCGTGGCCTGCCACACCGCCAGGGACGGCAAGCCGTTCGCCGGGGGCCTGCCGATGGAAACGCCGATCGGCGCGGTGTACTCGACCAACATCACCCCGGACCGCAAGACCGGCATCGGCGACTACAGCTTCGAGGACTTCGACCGTGCCGTGCGCCACGGCGTGGCCAGGTCCGGCGACACCCTCTACCCGGCGATGCCCTACCCGTCCTACGCGCGAGTCAGCGAAGCGGACATGCGCGCCCTCTACGCCTACTTCATGCATGGCGTGGAGCCGGTGGAGCAGCCCAACAAGGCCAGCGACATCCCCTGGCCGCTGTCGATGCGCTGGCCGCTGGCATTCTGGCGCTGGACCTTCGCTCCCGAGGTGAAGGACTTCCAGGCCGCCGCCGGGCAGGACCCGGTGCTGGCGCGCGGCGCCTACCTGGTCGAAGGCCTTGGCCACTGTGGCGCCTGCCATACCCCGCGTGGGCTGGGCATGCAGGAGAAGGCCCTGGCGGCGAGCGATGGCGCGGCCTACCTGTCCGGCAGCGCGCCGCTGGAGAACTGGATCGCCAAGAGCCTGCGCGGCGACCACCGGACCGGACTGGGCAGCTGGAGCGAAGCCGACCTGGTCAGCTTCCTGCGTACCGGCCGCAGCGAGCGCAGCGCGGTGTTCGGCGGCATGTCCGACGTGGTGGTGCACAGCATGCAGTACATGACCGACGCCGACCTCACCGCCATCGCCCGCTACCTCAAGTCGCTGCCGCCGGCGGACCCCGCCGACCAGCAGCACGTCTACGACGAGAGCGTGGCCCAGGCACTGTTCCACGGCGACGACAGCAAGACCGGCGCGGCGCTCTACGTCGACAACTGCGGGGCCTGCCACCGCACCGACGGCAAGGGCTATGCGCGGGTCTTCCCGGCCCTGGCCGGCAACCCGGTGGTGACCGGCAGCGACCCGACCTCCCTGGTGCACATCGTGCTCAAGGGTGGCACCCTGCCAGCCACCCACCAGGCACCGTCGAGCTTCACCATGCCGCCGTTCGGCTGGCGGATGAACGACCAGGAGATCGCCGACGTGGTCAACTTCATCCGCACCAGCTGGGGCAACCAGGCGCCAAGCGTCAGCGTCGACGAGGTCAGGCGCCTGCGCAAGGACACCGGCGCGGCGGCGGTGGGCGACATTCCGCCGCCGGGACCGGCCGCGGCGGATCGCGGCTGAGCGCCAGGCCTGCCATTCCAGCCCCTCTCCCGCTCGCGGGAGAGGGTTGCCATACCAGGCACGGCCACCCCTTCACTCATCTCCCAATCGCACATGCCGCCCCAGCTCGTCGAACAACGCGACCACCGAGCGCAACGCCCGGCAGTCCGGACGGGTCAGCAGCCACAGGGCGCTGGCGCAGCCCTCGAGGTCGGCGTCCAGTACCCGCAGGCCGTCGCCGTCGCGTAGCAGGTAGGCAGGGATCGCCGCCAGGCCGAGGCCGGCGCGGGCCATCTCGGCGACCGCCAGCACGCCGTTGCAGCGGTAGGCCGGCAGCACCCCAGGATAGTGTCGACGACGCCAGACCACGCTCGGGTGGTCGGGAAGGAAATCGTCCGGGGCGATCCAGTGCAGCATGGCGGGCTCCGTCGCGTCGCGGCCCTCCAGGTAGCGTTCGCTGGCGCAGAGCACGTAGCGCACCTCGCCGAGGTTGCGCCCGACCAGGTGTTCCGGCGGCGTGCGGGTCATGCGCAGGGCGATGTCGGCGTCGCGCCGGCTGAGGTTGGCAAAGTCGTTGGAGGTCGCCAGCTCCAGTTGCAGGGCCGGATAGCCAGGCATGAAGCGCGCCAGCGCCGGCAGCAGCAGGCCATGCAGGACGGCGTCGGAGCAGGTCAGGCGCACGGTACCGCTGAGCACCTCGCGCTCCAGTTCGAGGCCGATGCGCGCCGCCTCCAGCGCCTGTTCCGCCAGTTCTGCCTGCTGCGCCAGGCGGCGGGCGGTCTGGTTCGCCAGGTAGCCGCTGCGGCTCTTGTCGAACAACGCCTTGCCGAGGTTCTTCTCCAGCCGGCGGATGGCCCGGAAAACCGTCGACACATCGACCCTGAGCAACTCTGCGGCCCGCGCCAGGCTACCGCCGCGAACCAGGGCGAGGACCAGGGCAAGATCGGCATGGTCCAGGCGATATTGCAGCGGTGCATTCATCTTTTGCATTGGCGCCGATATCGAGTGCGGAAACGCAACTATAGAGTGAGCGCCAGGGCCCGCCAACCGGCGTGGCGAAACTGGAGCGAAAACGGATGTCCACCCCTCCCGCGGCGCCGCTGCGCATTGCCTTGGTCGGCGACCACGACCCGCACATCACCGCCCACCGGGCGATTCCCCTGGCCCTGCGCCTGGCCGGCGAGGCACTCGGCCTGGAGATCGCATTCGACTGGCTGGCCAGCGACCGCCTGCCCGCCGAGCCGGCGCTGGAGCGCTATGACGGGTTCTGGTGCGTGCCGGGCAGCCCCTATCGCGACGCCGACGCGGTGCTGCGCCTGATCGCCCATGCCCGGGGCCGGCGCCGGCCGTTCCTCGGTACCTGCGCCGGCTTCCAGCACACGATCCTCGAGTTCGCCCGCAACGCCCTCGGCTGGCAGGCGGCGACCCATGGCGAGGAGCATCCGCACAGCGACCAGGCGGTGATCGCCGCCCTGCCCTGCGCTCTGCTCGAAGCCCGCGAGGAAGTCCGCCTGCTGCGCGGCTCGCGCCTGGCCCTGGCGTATGCTGCCGACTGGATCGAGGCGGACTACCATTGCCGCTACGCAATCGCCCCGCGCTTCGCCGCGGAACTTACCGGCGGCGCACTGCGGGCCAGCGCCTGGAGCGCCGACGGAGCGATCCGCGCGGTGGAGCTGGAACAGCATCCGTTCTTCGTCGCCACCCTGTTCCAACCCGAGCGGGCAGCCCTGGCCGGCGTCCTGCCGCCACTGCCGAAGGCATTCGTCGAGGCGTGCCGGACGCAGCGCCGCGACCGCCCCCGGCGCGGCCCGACACCTTATTACGCAGTGATCTTCAGCTCCCATCGCAGCGCCGTCGACGACGGCTACGCCGAAGCGGCCGAGCGCATGCTGGAACTGGCCAGCCGCCAGCCGGGCTATCTCGGCGTGGAGTCGGTCCGCGGCGCCGACGGTTTCGGCATCACCGTCTCCTACTGGGACAGCGAGGCGGCGATCCGTGCCTGGAGCCGCCACGCGGAGCACCGCGACGCCCAGGCGCGCGGCCGGCGCGACTGGTACGCCGGTTTCAGCGCGCGGATCGCCCGGGTCGAACGCGAATACGCCTTCCCGGCTCAGCCGGACACCGCGCAGTCTCCGGCCTCGTCCTGAGCCAGCACCCGGAAGCAGGCCAGGGCCAGCAGCCAGGCCAGCCAGCCGGCGCCGACCGCGACGAGGAAACCGCTGGCGGCGCCGTAGCCCTCCACCACCCAACCGGCCAGCGCCGAGCCCAGGGCCATGCCGATGCCCAGCCCGGTGATGGCCCAGGTCAGGCCTTCGGTGAGGCGTGCCGGGTCCACCGCGCGCTCGACCAGGCCCATGGCCAGGATCATCGTCGGCGCCACGCTGAAGCCGGCCACCAGCACGGTCAGGGCAAGCGCAAGGATGCTCTCCACCCCTAGCAGCGGCATCAGGCTCAGGGCCATCAGCGTAACCATGCAGAGCAGTTGCCGGGAAAGCGCCAGGCGCCAGCGCAGCAGCCCGAACAGCAATCCCGCGAGACATGAGCCGACGGCATAGACCGACAACACCAGGCTTGCCGCAGCCTTGTTGCCGTGCGCCTCGGCGAAGGCCACGCTGACCACTTCCACCGCGCCGAAGATCACCCCGATGGCGGCCAGCACCAGCGCCAGCACGCGTACCGCCGGATAGGCCAGCGCGCTGCCGGCGCGGTGCCGCGGATGGGCATGCAGCGGCGGTTCGGTGCCGCGTTGCAGACTGAACAGGCTCACCCCGGCGACCAGGAACAGCGTCGCCAGCAGCGGCCCCGCCTCGGCGAACCAGCCGACGCTGAGGCTCACCGCCAGCACCGGCCCGATGATGTAGCACACCTCGTCCATCACCGATTCGAAGGAAAACGCCGTGTGCAGCTTCGGCGAGCCCCGGTACAGCTCGGTCCAGCGCGCCCGCACCATGGCCGGCATGCTCGGCATCGCCCCGGCGAGCAACGCGAACAGGTAGAGCCAGGCATTCGGCGCTCGATAGTGCGTACACAGCAACAGCGCGCTCATCGCCAGGGCGCTGGCCAACGCGGCCGGGAGCAGCACCCGGCCCTGGCCGAAGCGGTCCACCAGGCGCGATACCTGCGGCGCGAGCAAGGCATTGCAGAACACGAAGGTGGCCGCCACGGTACCGGCCAGCCAGTAGTCGGCATGCACCTGGGAAAGCATGGTGACGATGCCCAGGCCGGTCATCGACAGGGGCATCCGCGCCAGCAGGCCGGCGGCTGAAAAGCCCTTGGCGCCGGGCGCGGCGAACAGTTCGAGATAGGGGTTGCTCATGGAAAGCCTCGGCTGGCCGGCTCCAGCGGAACCGGCGACGACGGGAGAAGACGAAATTAACATACGCTGCGTATGTCAAAAATCATGGAGACATACGCAGCGTATGTCAATTATCCTGAAGCCCCTTCGCCACCCGGAGACCTCGCATGGCCCGCAAGCCTCGCGCCGAGATGATCGAGGAAACCCGCGCCAAGCTGATCGACGCCGCGCGCCGAGCGTTCGCCGACAACGGCTACGCCGGCGCCTCGATGGACGACCTGACCGCCAGCGCCGGCCTCACCCGCGGCGCGCTGTATCACCACTTCGGCGACAAGAAAGGCCTGCTGGCCGCGGTGGTGCAGCAGATCGACGACGAGATGAATCTTCGCCTCGGCGCCATCCTGGCTGCCGGCGAGGACCTCTGGAGCGGCTTCCGTGCCTACAACCGCGCCTACCTGGAAATGGCCCTGGAAGCGGAAATCCAGCGCATCGTCCTGCGCGATGCCCCGGCCATCCTCGGCAGCCCCAGCAGCGAGGCCAGCCAACTGCGCTGCCTAAGCTCGATGACCGGGCAACTGCGCGAACTGATGGACAGCGGGCGGGTCCGCCGCACCGACGCCGAGGCCCTGGCCTGGCTGCTCAACGGCGCGCTGGTGGACGCCGCCCTGCGTATCGCCAACGCCGAACACCCGCCGGAGAGCCTGGCCAGGGCCTGCCAGGCCCTGGACGTGCTGCTCGACGGCCTGCTCATGGAGTGAAAAGCCAATGGACTACCGCATCAGAACCAGCCGCGACGAGGACGCCGCGCTGCTCCCGGCCATCGAGCGCTCAGCCGGGGAAAGCTTCCGCCTGCTGCCCGAGCTGGCCTGGATCGCCGACGCCGGGGTCGCCGGGGTGGACTTCCATCGCCGCCTGATCGAGCGCGGCAGCCACTGGCTGGCGGAAGACGCCGATGGCCAGCCGGTCGGTTTCCTCGCCGCCGAACGCTGCGCCGACGAGCTGCACATCGCCGAGTTGTCCATCGCCCAGGCCCACCAGCAACAGGGCCTGGGCCGCCGCCTGCTGGAGCGGGCGGTGACCTACGCCCACGCCAGCCACTGCCGGGCGCTGACCCTGACGACCTTCTGCGACGTGCCCTGGAACGCGCCGTTCTACGCACGCCTGGGCTTCCAGCGGCTGACCTGGCAGGAAGCCGGCGAGCGCCTGCGCGCGATCCTCGGCCACGAGCAGGAGATCGGCTTCGCCGCCGACAGCCGCTGCGCGATGCGCCTGGTGCTCTAGACGGCGGCAAAGGGCTTGACCGGCGGGTGGCGGGTGACGGTACAGTTGCCAACTGCAACAGGATGTTTCAGCACTGCCCCGGACGGGCTTCCGCTCTCCCTCTTCCCCAGTGTGCCCTTGCATGAGCAGTCAACGCCGAAACTACCGCTTCATCCTTGTCGTCACCCTGTTCGTCCTCGCCTCCCTGGCCGTCTCCGGACGGTTGGTCTATCTCCAGGTCCACGACCACGAATTCCTCGCCGACCAGGGCGACCTCCGCTCGATCCGCGACCTGCCGATCCCGGTCACCCGCGGCATGATCACCGACCGCAACGGCGAGCCGCTGGCGGTATCCACCGAAGTCGCGTCGATCTGGTGCAACCCCAGGGAAATGGCCGCCCACCTCGACGAGGTGCCACGCCTGGCCGGCGCCCTGCACCGCCCCGCGGCGCCGCTGCTGGCCCAGCTCCAGGCCAACCCGAACAAGCGCTTCCTCTACCTCGAGCGCGGCCTGTCGCCGATCGAGGCCAGCGAGGTGATGGCCCTGGGCATAACGGGGGTACACCAGATCAAGGAATACAAGCGTTTCTACCCCAGTTCCGAGCTGACCGCGCAGTTGATCGGCCTGGTCAACATCGACGGCCGCGGCCAGGAAGGCACCGAACTGGGCTTCAACGACTGGCTGAGCGGCAAGGACGGAGTACGCGAGGTGGCGATCAACCCGCGCGGCTCGCTGGTCAACAGCATCAAGGTGCTGAAGACGCCCAAGGCCAGCCAGGACGTGGCCCTGAGCATCGACCTGCGACTACAGTTCATCGCCTACAAGGCGCTGGAAAAGGCCGTGCTCAAGTTCGGCGCGCACTCCGGCTCGGCGGTCCTGGTGAACCCGAAGAGCGGGCAGATCCTGGCGATGGCCAACTTCCCCTCCTACAACCCGAACAACCGCGCCAGCTTCGCCCCGGCCTTCATGCGCAACCGCACCCTCACCGATACCTTCGAGCCGGGCTCGGTGATCAAGCCGTTCAGCATGTCGGCGGCGCTGGCCTCCGGCAAGTTCGACGAGAACAGCCAAGTCAGCGTGGCTCCGGGCTGGATGACCATCGACGGGCACACCATCCACGACGTCGCCCGGCGCGACGTACTGACCATGACCGGGGTGCTGATCAACTCCTCGAACATCGGCATGAGCAAGGTCGCCCTGCAGATCGGACCCAAGCCGATCCTCGAACAGCTCGGCCGGGTCGGTTTCGGCGCGCCGCTGTCGCTGGGCTTCCCCGGCGAGAACCCGGGCTACCTGCCGTTCCACGAGAAATGGTCGAACATCGCCACCGCCAGCATGTCGTTCGGCTACAGCCTGGCGGTGAACACCGCCGAGCTGGCCCAGGCCTACTCGGTGTTCGCCAACGACGGCAAGCTGGTGCCGCTCAGCCTGCTCCGCGACAACCCGCAGAACCAAGTGCGCCAGGCGATGGACCCGCAGATCGCACGGCGCATCCGGGCGATGCTGCAAACCGTGGTGGAAGACCCGAAGGGCGTGATCCGCGCCCGCGTGCCGGGCTACCACGTGGCGGGCAAGAGCGGCACCGCGCGCAAGGCCTCGGGCCGGGGCTACGCGGACAAGTCCTACCGTTCGCTGTTCGTCGGCATGGCGCCGGCGTCCGACCCGCAACTGGTGCTGGCGGTGATGATCGATTCGCCGACCAGGATCGGCTACTTCGGCGGCCTGGTCTCGGCGCCCACCTTCAGCGACATCATGGCCGGATCGCTACGCGCCCTGGCGATCCCGCCGGACAACCTGCAGGACAGCCCGGCCGTCGCCGACCGCCAGCACCACGGCTGACCGCTGCCTAGCCGTCGTGCTCGCGGCCCTCGGCGTCCAGCCAGTGCGCTCCCGGCCCCTCGGCGGAAAGCTGGTCGCCGGGGTTGCGCAACGGGCAGGCCTGGAGCGACAGGCAGCCGCAACCGATGCAGCCGTCCAGTTGGTCGCGCAACAGCAGCAGCTTGTCGATGCGCTCGGTGAGATCCTCCTTCCACTGCGCCGACAGGCGCGCCCAGTCCGCCGCGCTAGGGCTACGCCCCGCCGGCAGGGTCTGCAGGGCGCGAGCGATCTCCGCGAGGGGAATGCCGACCCGCTGGGCGACCTTGATCACCACCACCCGGCGTAGCGTCTCGCGACTGAAGCGCCGCTGGTTGCCGGCGTTGCGCTGGCTGCTGATCAGCCCCTTGGTTTCGTAGAAATGCAGGGCGGAGACCGCCACGCCGGCACGCCTGGCCAGTTCGCCGACGCTCAGTTCGCGGGATGCGCAGGAATTCTTCATGATTGACTTGACCTCAAGTTTGCTTGAGGTTTTACCCTGGGCCGGCCCTCGACACAAGTCACCCGGAGTAACCCGCCATGCTCATCCCCTCCTCCTACTGCTGCACCGACGACCAGTGCCCGGCCGCTAGCGAGCGGTCGCCGTGCTACGCGCAACTCATCGATATCGAGGTGGAACCCGCCAGCCAGTTGTCGCTGGCGCTGGAACAGAACGCGCACCTGCAACGCCTGGAACGCTGCTTCAGGAACTGCCCGGGCTACCTGTCCGCCAGCCTGCACCCCAGCGAGGACGGCCAGCACGTGCTGAACTACACCTGCTGGCGTTCACGCGAGGACTGCGAACGCGCCTGGCAAGCCCGGGAGGACGCGCAAGGCCCGCTGAGCGCGGGCGTCTGGCGGCTGGGGGCGAAAAGCGTGCGTTTCGAGACCTTCCTGGTCGACGCCGAGGGCTGCTGAGCCCGCCGGCGCCGACGGCCCGTCTCAGAAGGACTTCGGCAGGGAGGCCATGTCGATCACGAAGCGATACTTCACGTCGCTGGCCAGCATCCGCTCGTAGGCCTGGTTGATCTGCTGGATCTCGATCATCTCGATGTCGCAGGCGATCCCGTGGGCCGCGCAGAAATCCAGCATTTCCTGGGTCTCGGCGATGCCGCCGATGGCCGAGCCGGCGATCGAGCGGCGTCCCATCACCAGTTGCGCACCGTGCACCGCCGGCTCCAGCGGCTCGAGCAGGCCGACCAGTACGAGGGTGCCGTCGCGCTTGAGGGTCGCCAGGTAGGGATTGAGGTCGTGCTGGTGCGGCACAGTGTCCAGGATCAGGTCGAAGCGTCCGGCGACGGCGGCCATCCGCTGTGGGTCGGTGGAAAGGATCACCTGGTCGGCGCCGAGCCGCCGCGCTTCCTCTTCCTTGCCCGGCGAGCGGGTGAACAGGGCCACCTCGGCACCGAGCGCCCTGGCGAACTTCAGGCCCATGTGACCGAGGCCGCCCAGGCCGACCACCGCCACCCGGCTACCGGGGCCGATCTTCCAGTGACGCAGTGGCGAGTAGGACGTGATCCCGGCGCACAGCAGCGGCGCCGCCGCCTTCGGATCGAGTCCCTGGGGAATGCGCAGGACGAACCTGGCCGAGACCACGATGCGCTCCGAGTAGCCGCCGAAGGTCGGCAGGCCGTCGTGGCGGTCGCGGCCGTTGTAGGTCAGGGTCGGGTATTCCGCGCAATACTGCTCCAGGCCCTCGGAGCAGGCGGCGCAGTGCCGGCAGGAGTCGACCATGCAGCCGACGCCGACCAGTTCGCCGACCGCGAAACCGCTCACCGCCTCGCCGACGCTGGCGACCCGGCCTATGATCTCGTGGCCCGGCACCAGCGGGTACAGGCTGTTGTGCCATTCGTTGCGCGCCTGATGGAGGTCCGAGTGGCAGACGCCGCAGTAGAGGATGTCGATCACCAGGTCGTCGGCGCGCGGCGCGCGGCGTTCGAAGCGATGGGCGGCCAGCGGGGCGCTGGCGGACTGGGCGGCGTAGCCGCGGATCTGTAGGGTCATCGGTGTGTCCTCTTCGCAGGTTGGCGGGCCGCGACGACCTGCTGGCGGCGGTCCGTTCGGGGGGCAATTGTTCGCCGGATGGGCGCCGCCGCAGAATGTCCATTCCTGTCGAAGCCTTGCCCATTCGTGCCGATGTTGCGTCCCGCCACTGCCCAGGCGCGCGCGGGGTTGCTACGTTTGCCTCCCCTCCTGGAGAAACAGCCAAGGCATGAGCACTACTTCCACCGACATGGCGTCGCTGATCACCACCCTGCAAGGCGAACCGGGTTTCGACTCCACCCGCATCCCCGGCGTCCGCCTGATGCGCGCCGAACAGGCCTATCCGCGCAGCCCGGTGTTCTACGAGCCGCGCATCTGCATCCTCGCCCAGGGCCAGAAGATCGGTTTCCTCGGTGGCGAAACCTACCGCTACGACGCCGAACGCTACCTGGTGATGTCGGTGCCCCTGCCGTTCGAATGCGAAACCCACGCCTCCGCCGCCGAGCCCTTGCTGGGAGTGAGCGTCGACGTGGAAATCGGCACCTTGAAGGAACTGCTGCTACAGATGGAAGAGGCTCCCGGCAGCGACGACGACAACGAACTGGCGCCCAGCGCGCCGATGGCTTCGGTACCGCTGGACGCGGGGATGGCCGATGCGGTGATGCGCCTGCTGCGCTGCCTGCAGAGCCCGCTGGACAGCCATATCCTCGGCCCGCAACTGGTCCGCGAGATCATCTTCCGCGCCCTGCGCAGCGAGCAGGGCAACGCCCTGCGTGCGGTGGCCGGCCGGCACAGCGGCTACGGGCGCATGGCCAGGGCCCTGCGGCGCATCCACACCGACTACGCCAGTGCGCTGGACATCGACACCCTGGCTCGCGAGGCGAACATGAGCGTGTCGACCTTCCACCACAACTTCAAGGCGATGACCTTCACCTCGCCCCTCCAGTACCTGAAGAGCGTGCGCCTGTACAAGGCCTGGAGCCTGATGGTGCAGGACGGGCTGAATGCCAGTACCGCCGCCAACCAGGTCGGCTACGAGAGCCCCTCGCAGTTCAGCCGCGAGTTCAAGCGCTACTTCGGGCGCACGCCGAGCGAGGAAGTCCAGGCCGCCCGCCGCTAGCCGGCAGGATCGGGGGCGCTTGCAATACATACGGATATCCGTATATTAAGCTTTCCATATATCCAGGAAGGCCCAGCGATGCCCAGCCCCGCCGAAGTGTTCAAGTGCCTGGCCGACGAGACGCGCGTTCGCGCCACCCTGCTGATCGTCGACCAGGGCGAACTGTGCGTCTGCGAACTGATGTGCGCCCTCGCCGACAGCCAGCCGAAGATCAGCCGCCACCTGGCCCAGTTGCGCAGTGCCGGGCTGCTCCTCGACCGTCGCCAGGGCCAGTGGGTGTATTACCGCCTGAACCCTGCGCTGCCGGCCTGGATCCACGAAGTCCTGCAAGTGACCCTGCGGGCCAACGGCGACTGGCTGCAAGCCGACGCCGCGCGCCTGCGCGACATGGACGGCCGCCCGCAGCGCGCCTCCGCCTGCTGCCAATAGCGCGAGCCGCCCCATGCTGATCGCCTTCGCCATCTTCCTGTTCACCCTGGTCCTGGTCATCTGGCAGCCCAGGGGCCTCGGCATCGGCTGGAGCGCCAGCATCGGCGCCCTGCTCGCCCTGGCGCTGGGCAGCGTCGCGCCGGGCGACATCCCGACCGTCTGGAACATCGTCTGGAATGCCACCGCCACCTTCATCGCGGTGATCGTCATCAGCCTGCTGCTGGACGAGGCCGGCTTCTTCGAATGGGCAGCACTGCACGTCGCGCGCTGGGCCGGCGGCGACGGCCGGCGCCTGTTCGCCTTCTGCGTGCTGCTCGGCGCGGCGGTCTCGGCGCTGTTCGCCAACGACGGCGCGGCGCTGATCCTCACGCCCATCGTGATGTCGATGCTGCTGGCCCTGCGCTTCAGCCCGGCGGCGACCCTGGCCTTCGTCATGGCGGCGGGCTTCATCGCCGACAGCGCCAGCCTGCCGCTGGTGGTCTCGAACCTGGTGAACATCGTCTCGGCCGACTACTTCGGGCTCGGCTTCGGCGAGTACGCCGCGGTGATGTTGCCGGTAAACCTGGTGAGCGTCGCGACCTCCCTGCTGGTGCTGTTCCTCTATTTCCGCCGCGACCTGCCGCCGGTCTATGCGCTGGAGCAATTGAAGCCGCCGCGGGCGGCGATCCGCGACCGCGCGACCTTCGTCGTCGGTGGCTGGATGCTGCTGGTCCTGCTCGCCGGGCTGTTCGCCCTGGAGCCGCTGGGCGTCCCCGTCAGCGCGGTGGCCGCGACCTGTGCGGCGCTGCTGCTGGCGGTGGCCGGGCGCGGGCGGGTGATCTCGACCCGGCGGGTGCTGCGCGAAGCGCCCTGGCAGATCGTGGTCTTCTCGCTGGGCATGTACCTGGTGGTCTACGGCCTGAAGAACGCCGGTCTCACCGACCTCCTGGCGCAGCTCCTGAACCGCCTGGCCGAGCACGGCGTATGGGCGGCCGCGCTGGGTACCGGACTGCTTTCCGCCGCCCTCTCGTCGGTAATGAACAACATGCCCAGCGTGCTGCTCGGCGCCCTGTCGATCCAGGCCAGCGACACCGCCGGCGCGGTGCGCGAAGCGATGATCTACGCCAACGTCATCGGCTGCGACCTGGGTCCGAAGATCACCCCTATCGGCAGCCTGGCGACGCTCCTCTGGCTGCACGTGCTGGCGCGCAAAGGCATGCGCATCACCTGGGGCTACTACTTCAGGGTCGGCGCCCTGCTGACCCTGCCGGTCCTGCTGGCGACCCTTTCGGCCCTGGCCCTGCGCCTGGCCATCTGACGGCCGCCGGCGACGGCGGCAGGAGCATCCCATGCGAGTCCTGTTCATGTGCACGGCCAACAGTTGCCGCAGCATTCTTTCCGAAGCCATGTTCAACCACCTGGCCCCGCCGGGTTTCGAGGCATGCAGCGCCGGCAGCCAGCCCAGCGGGCGGGTGCATCCGCGCAGCCTGGCGACCCTCGAACAGGCCGGCATCGCCACCCACGGCCTGTACAGCAAGGGCAGCGAAGCCTTCGAAGGCGCACCGCCGGACATCGTCATCACCGTTTGCGACGCCGCCGTGGGGGAAGCCTGCCCGCTGTATCTCGGCGCAGCGCTGAAGGCCCATTGGGGCCTGGCCGATCCCTCCGCCCTGGATGGCGACGAAGCCCTGCGGGATGCGGCGTTCCACGCCACCCTGGCACGCATCGAACAGCGTTGCCGGGCCTTCCTCGGCCTGCCCTTCGCCACCCTGGATCGCGACCAGCTCAAGCGCGAGCTGGAGCGCATCGGCTCGCTCTGACCGGAGGCAACATGCCCGAACGACTACCCAACCTCGATTCCGCATTGCTCGGCGACCTGCCCCCCGTCTCCGGGCACAGGCCGCGCATCCTCCTGCTCTACGGCTCGACCCGCGAGCGCTCCTTCAGCCGCCTGCTGGTGCTGGAGGCCGCACGCCTGCTCGAACGCTTCGGTGCCGAAACGCGGATTTTCGACCCTTCCGGGCTGCCATTGCCCGACGACGCACCGCTGGAGCATCCCAAGGTCCGCGAGTTGCGCGACCTGGTGCAGTGGTCGGAAGGCCAGGTCTGGTGCTCGCCCGAACGCCACGGTGCGCTGTCCGCGGTATTCAAGGCGCAGATCGACTGGATTCCCCTGGCGCTCGGGGCGGTGCGCCCGACCCAGGGCAAGACCCTGGCGCTGATGCAGGTCTGCGGCGGCTCGCAGTCGTTCAACGTGGTCAACCAGTTGCGCGTGCTGGGTCGCTGGATGCGCATGTTCACCATCCCCAACCAGTCCTCGGTTCCCAAGGCCTACCTGGAGTTCGACGAAGCGGGCCGGATGAAGCCATCGCCCTACTACGACCGGGTGGTCGACGTGATGGAGGAGTTGTTCAAGTTCACCCTGCTCCTGCGCGAGCGCACGGAGTTCCTGGTGAACCGCTATTCGGAGCGCAAGGAAAGCGCCGAGCAGCTTTCCGCGCGGGTCGACCAGCGTTCGCTCTGAGCCGCGTCCGCCTCACTCGCGCCCCGGCGGATGGCCGAAGCGCGCGCGGTAGGCATGGGTGAAGTTTTCCGGACTGGAGTAGCCCAGGCGGTAGGCGATCTGCGCGATCTGCCAGCGACCCTCGCGGACCATCTGCCGGCCGATCTCGAGACGCCGGTCGCGGACGTACTGCAACATCGAGCGACCGAACTCGTTCTTGAAAATCCGCCGCAAGGTGGTTTCGCCGACCCCCAGTTGGCGCGCCAGTTCGAGGCTGGCAGGCGGCTCACCGAGGTTCGCCTCCAGCAGGCGGCGCGCTTCGTGGGCCAGGTCGCGCTGGGCGCGTGGGGTGCGCGCGCGACGAAGGTCCGCGCCGCCCAGGTAGGCGGCCAGCTCCACCAGCAGGCCCAGGGTCAGGCTCTCTTCGTGCAGGCGTCCGAGGGCGCCGCGGTATGGATTCTGGTAGAGGCGCTCGAACAGGGCGGTGATGGCGCCGCAACGGGACAACTGGGTGAAGCTCGCGCCGTCGCCCTTCAGCCGCGCCAGCGGCCGCAGGGCGCCATCGCCGGTTTCCAGTTCCTCTTCCAGATAGCTGGCGGCGATCCGCAGCCCGCCCAGGCGCACGCGGCTGCCCGCCGGCAGGATATCGAAGGCCTCCATCGGCTCGCCGGTGCCGAGCACCGAAGGACCGCCCAGGTTGTAGAGATAAGGCTCGCCGCCGTCGACGCTGTGCCGCCACTGGCCGTCGAACATCTGCACGATGCACAGGCCTTCCGGCAGCACCTTGTGGGTTCGCAGCGGCTCGGTGAAGCTCAGGTCGCAATCGAAATACTGCATCGACGGGCGCACCGTCCGCGCCTGGTAGTGACCGGTGGCGCTGCCGAGCATTTCGCGCGCGTCGAGGATCTGCGACTGGCACAGGGGCGAAGGAGCGTCGAAATAAAGCTCCGTGTCGTGGTAGGGATTCCAGCTTTCCATGGCGTAGGTATCGGTGGGACGCAACCATCTGAACCGGTTCAGGCAGCGGCTTTCCAGGATGGTTCCGTGCGCTGATCGAACCGAACCTGTGGGCGACGACGCTTTTCCTGTGAGCGGCGGCCGCCTCGGTTGTTCATGGTCCGAGCCTGTATTAATAGATGCGCCCCTTTTACATCGCGTTGCCAAAGGGGGCGAGAATGATAGCAAAGTGGACTGCGGCGCTGCTGATGGGCGCGCTGGCCTGGGGATCCTGCACGGCGCAGGCCGAAGAGGCGCGGCCGCCAGTCGCCGACAAGGTGGTGGCCTACCAGGGCCAGCAGGGGCTCAAGGTCTGGACCCTGCGTATCGGCGAAGCGGCGGCCGGCGAAGCGCTGTTGCAGGTCGAAGGACTGGACCACGACTGGGACCGCCTGATCCACAAGGTAAAGGTGGAAAAGAGCGCCAGGGACAGTCGCTACTCCACCGAACTGAACGGCAGCAAGTATGTGATCCTGATCGTGCGCGACGGCTGGGGCGAGCTCTACCTGCCCGGCGAACAGCAGACGCGGCAGGTCGCCTATAGCGAGTCGCTGTCGTCCGCAGGCGAGCCCCAGGCATTCCTGACCGACTACCTCGAGCAGAAATAAACGCGGATGAGCCACGATACGCTGCGGGTAAGGCTGCTCGCGTTCCTCTTCCTGATTCCCCTGGCGCTCTACGCCTGGTCCGCCGTGCAGGCCTTCCGGGTCGACTCGACCCTGCGCGACGAACAGTTCATGCGCGACTGGAGCGCCTCGGCGCGCAACGACCCGGACGCCGCCGGCGCCATTCCCCGTCACCTGTTCCGCCCGGCCTATGGCGTCGAAGGTCATCTTCACCAGTTCGCCGAAGACGCCGAGGCCATCCGCCGCGACCATCCTTGGCTGGCCCTGCGTGGCTGGCTGGCCGCTTTCGGCAAGCTCTGTGCGCTGGCGTCGGCGCTGGTCGCGGCCGCCTTGCTGGCGAGACTGGAATACGACGGGCGCCGCTCGATGCGCTCGCAAGCCTACCTGCTCGGCCACCTCGCGCCGGCCTGGCGGCGCCTCGGTCGACTGGTCCCGTTGCACGCCGGCCTGCTGGTCGCCGCCCTGGCCAGCCAGTTGCTCTACGAAGCGCTGTGGAGCTACAGCCACTGGCACAGTCACGGTTTCGTCGCCCTGCTCTTCTCACTGCCGCTGTGGCTGCTGTTCCTCGGCGGCCTGCTCATGCTGCGGCGCCTGCGCGGCGAACTGCTGCCGCTGGAGGAACCGGTGCTCCACCTGCTCGGCCGCGAACTCGACCGCGTCGCCGCGCCCGGCCTCTGGCAATGGCTGGGACAGATCGCCGACCGCGCCGGAGCGCCGCTACCGGACCATGTCGTCACCGGCATCGAGCACTGCTACTTCGTCACCCAGGCCAAGGTCCTGCTGGCGCCCCGCGGCATTCCGCTGGAGGGGCGTACCCTGTACATCCCGCTGACCTACGCCACGGTCATGAGCGAGGCCGAAAGCGCCGCGATCATCGGCCACGAACTGGGCCACTTCGCCGCCGGCGACACCGCCCACGGCGCCTCCCTGTCGCTCCTGCAGCGGCAGGTGCGCCTGCGCATCGAACGCATCGCCGCACCCGAGGATGGGCGTGTCGGCCTGCTCGGCAAGCCGGGCCTGTGGGCCGCGCTGTACTTCCTCGAACGCTTCGAGCGCGCCTACCTGCACTGGAATCGCCACCAGGAACTGGCCGCCGACAAGGTCGGGGCGCGGGTAGCCGGCGCGCGGGTCTTCGCCATCGCGCTGCTACGCACCTGCGCCCTGGCAGGACTGATCGAACGCCTGCTGGCCAGCCCGCAGACGCGCAACCTGGTGCATGCGCTGACCGACCATCTGCGCGGGAACTCCCTGGAACTGGACGAACAGGACAGCGCGCGCCGCCTGGAACACCCCTTCGACAGCCACCCGCCGACCTACCAGCGGATCGCGGACCTTTCCCTGGCGCTCGACGACGACCTGCTGCGACAGGCAAGGCGCATCGTCAGCGCCGACGACACGCAGTGGCTCAACCGCCTGCTCGATGCAGGCCACGGGGAAAGCCGATGATCCCGCCGGGCGCGCAAGCACCCTGCCCCGCCGGGGCAAGGGACGACGAAGCCACGCGGTTGCGGCGCTTCGTCGCCAGCGTTCCCAACCGGATAAGCATCGGCGCCGCCCGTGGCGCGGCGCCGCTGTCCGCCCTGCTCGGCCTGCTGCTGCTTGGCGGCGCCTGGACCTTGCGCGACCACCCCGGTCCCGGGCATGAGGCGGCGGCGCTGTGCCTGCTGGCGGCGGCCGCCCTCCTCATGTGCCTGGCCTGCCTGCAGCGCAACGCCAGGAACGCGCCGTTCCTCGTCCTCGGCCAGGGGCGCCTGCGCGCCCGCAGCCTGTCGGCGCCGCTGGACCTGCTGGAGGTCGCCGACCTGCGCCTGGAGGACGGAGTCTGGTTCTCCGCGATAGTCCTCGAACTGCACGGCAAGGCACTACCGGCGCCATCCACGCGCCCGCTCGACCCGTTCGCCGCGCGTGCCGTCAGCGAATGCCGGGACGGCCCACAGGTTCGCCTGCTGTCCCCCGGCTGGCGCCTCAACGGTCGCAACCTGTCACTACTGGAAGCCGCGGAGGTCATCGACCTCTACCTGGACATCGCCCGCGCCCAGGCCCGGCTCCGCCAACTGGGCGAGATCCCGCCCAGTGCTTCCTCTTCACTCCCAACTCCAAGGATATTTCCATGAGCAACCAGGAACCCCGGGACCTCGTCTCCAACCTCGCCGAAACCCTCGGTGCCGAACACGAAGAGCTGAACCAGGCGAAGACCGCCGAGGTCATCGCCCACCTGGAGCGGGTGATTGCCAACGTACCGCCGGCCACCGAGTTCACCAATACCCGCAAGTACGTGGTGCTGGGTCCGCTGCTGAGCATCGTGCCCTTCATCATGACCGGCATGTGGTTCTCCCAGGGCAAGCCGGGGGTCGGCGTCGTCGGCTTGCTGCTCGGCCTGTTCGGGCTGTTCCTCGGCTACCAGCATCGCAACTCCGGCAAGACCCCCTTCATGCGCCTGACCCGTACCCAGCTCTGGGCCGACAGCCTGTCGGCTCCGGTCGAGCTGGCCGACGTCATCGATTTCAGCGTCAAGGCCGACATGCTGCAAACCACCCAGACCCTCCACCTGCGGCCCGAAACGCCGCTGCCGACCCATCGCGCCGTACGCCAGGTGTTCGCCTCCCAGGCCATGGCCTTCAAAGGCAAGGACCCGCGCATCACCATCATGTCGGCCGGCCTGCAGAGCGATGGCAAGAAGCTGGACTGCGACGACATGGCGGCGATCCTCGACGCCTACATCCAGGCCGCCCACGCCCAGCGCTACCTGCAACAACTGCGCAGCCAGGGCTGAGTGAAGGGCGCGGTCCATCCGCGAAGGCTGCTGCTTTGCCTGGTGCTGGTTCCAGCGCTGCTGGCGGGGCTCGGCGCCTGGCAGTCCTGGCGCGCCGAGCAGCAGGCCGAGCGACTGGGCGCCGCGCAGCAGCGGGTCGAGCGCGCGCTCGCCGAAGCGCGGGCGCTGCCGCCGAGGGCCAGCGTCCGGGTGGACGGCCGGGCCTATGTGCGCGACCTGGCCCTGGCGCGGCTCGACGAGCAACTCGCCGACACACGAAGCGCACAGCGCCTGAATCACTTCGCCGCCGTCCTCGCCGATAGCGGAGCCTGCCTGGCGGCGCTGGTCGCCGTACTGGGAGCCGTCTCCCTGGCCGGCATCGCCGGCGCCGCACGCAGCGCACTGCGCTCGCGTCGCTGCCTGCTCCTGTGGTTCGAGCTGGGCCGACGCCTGCTGCCCTGCCTGCTCCTCGCCCAGATCGGCCTGCTCGCCCTGGCCCTGGCCTGTGCCGGAACGTTCGAGATCCTCGGGCTATGGCGGGTCGGCCAGGTTCCGGTCAGCGAAGGACGCACCCAGCTGAGCGTGGCGCTGATCCTGCTCGGTCTGCTGGCGTCGGCGGTGCAGATGCTGGCGAAGATCGGCCGCTTGCGCCTGCGCCCGGCGCCGGCCCTGGATGTCATCGGCCGCCGGCTGGGCGAAGAGGATGCACCGGAACTCTGGACGCTGCTGCGCGAGCTGGCGGCGCGCCTCGATACGCCAGCCCCGCAGCACCTGTTGGTGGGCCTCTGCGACGGCTTCTACGTGACCGCCAACCGCGTCTGCCTGCAACCTTCCGGCGAGCATCTGGAAGGACGTAGCCTGTACCTCTCGCTACCGTTGCTGAGCCTGCTGGACCGCGCCGAACTGAGTGCAGTCATCGCTCACGAACTGGCCCACTTCGCCGGCCGCGACGCCCATTACAGCCTGCGCTTCCTGCCGATCTACCAGGGCGCCGCGAGCCAACTGGCCGCCATCGAGGAGCAGGAAGCCAACGTCTTCGAACGTGCGGCACTGGAACCGGCGCGACTGTTGGCCGGGTACTTCCTCGAACGTTTCGGCCTCGCCGTGAACCACTGGAGCCGCCTGCGCGAATTCGCCGCCGACCGCCGCGCCGCACAACTGGCCGGTGCGCCGGCGATGGCCTCGGCCCTGCTGCGCAGCGCGGCGGCCGGCGCGCCGATACGGGCGTTCCTCGAACACTGCCTGCTCGCTCCGGCGCGCGCGCCGGACAACCTGGTGGACGCCATCCACGTCTACCTGGGCCAGTCCGGCCTGGAAGCACCGGACCCCGGGGCGGAGGGACTCCAGGTCCATCCGCAGGATACCCACCCTCCGCTGGGCCTGCGCTGCACGGCGCTGGGAGAGAGCTTCGAACGCACCTGGGCCGGGACCGCCGGCCGGGCCGTTCCGACACGACCGCCGAGCCAGGCACTGAGCGTCTGGTTCGGCGCCCCCCTGGCGTTGAGCCGAGCGCTCAGCGCCGACCTGCTCGGCAAGACCTGTGAGAATCCCCATGCAAGAAACTGACGAAACCCTCGACGAACTGCCGCCGCTGGAAGCCCGCTGCGAGATCCGCGAGGTCTCGCGGGGCACCGCCTGCGTTGCCCTGCTCGCTGGCCTGGTGGCTGGCGCCACCGGTCTCTGGCTCGCTTCGCTGCCCCACGCCTGGCGCCTGGCCAGTGGCCAATGGCTGTTCTGGCTGCCAGCCGCGCTGCTGCTGGGCGGCGGCCTGTACGCCTGCCTGGCGGGCGTGTTCCTCTACCGGCGCCACGGCCAGGTCGCGCTCACCCTGACGCCGGAGAGCATCGCCTTCGCCAACGCGCCGCAGGTGCCGATGTACACCTTCCAGTCGCTGGAGATCGAGCGCGGGCGCTGGTTGGAACTCACCTTCGCGACCACCTTCGATTGCACGGCACCGCGCTTCGACAGCCATGCCCGTTTCGACCCGCGGGCTTTCGCCCGCCCCGAAGCCCGTGCGGTGGCCGGCGGCAAGCGGGTCAAGCTGGCACTCTGCGGCGCCGCGCTGAACGGCCAGAAAATGGAACTGGAGCCACTCGCACGACTGATCTACCGGTACATCCTCGCCGGCCATCGCCAGCGCGCCCTGCAACATCATCGCGCGCCCGGGAGCGACGGCAGCGGGGCCTGAAGCGAGCAACGCTCAGGCTGCGCGCTGGCGTTGCCAGTCCACCGCGGCTTTCAGGCGCGCCACCACCTTGCGCACGAAGAGCGGGTCGTCCGCCACGCAGAGCTCCGCGCTGACCCACTCCGGCCAGCCGGCCCCCTGGCGTTCGCGGGCACCCAGCAGGCGCTCGACTTCGTCGCGCACGGCGCGCTCCAGGCGTTCGCTGGCACGATTGCGGGACAGGTGGAGGCGCAGGCAGGCCTGTTTCTCGCGCTCCAGGGCGCGGCGTCGGGACAGCGGCAGTTCGGCAAGGTTGTGGCTCATGATCGGTGCTCCTTGTCGCGCAGGCAGGCGATTTCCGATTACTGTACATTCATACAGTAATCGGAATTGACGACACTGACAAGGGCTGGCCGGGTAGCTCGAACAAGCGCGCCCGGCACTTCAGAACTGGTATTCGACCCCGGCTCCCGCGTACCAGGACAGCCCGGGGGCCGCTTCGTAGTAACGCCGGTTGCCGTCGCCGACGATGACCGAGCCGACGTACTGGCGGTCGAACAGGTTGTCCAGGCGCACCAGCTGGTGGAAGGTCCAGGCCCCCAGGCGCTGTTCGAAGCGGGTGCGCCAGTTGAATACCGCATAGCTCGGCGCGGCCTTTTCGCTGTTGCTGTCCTCGACGTAGACCTGGCTGCGGTACATGCCTTCCCAGCCCATGCTGATGCCCTCCACGGGCTTCCATACCAGTTCGCCGAACAGGCTGCTTGCCGGCACGCCCGGCAGGTGCTTGCCCTTGCCGATGGTCTTGCCGCCGGCCTCGAAATCCGAATCGTAGGTGGCGGATAGCCGGGTATAGGCCAGGTTGGCGTTCCAGTGCTCGCTCAGTTCGCTCTCCACGCCCAGTTCGAAGCCGCGGCGCAGGGTCTTGCCGGCGTTCTGGTAGCTGGTGCGACCGCCGAGGGAGCTGGCGACGACGATCTCGTCCTCGGTGCGGATCTGGAAGATCGCCGCGTTGACCCGCGTATTGCCCCACAGGCGCGCCTTCAGCCCGGCTTCGTACTGGCTGCTGGTGGCCGGCTTGAGGCCGAAGTTGAAGACGTCCGGCGCGTTCGCCGCCACCGGCGCATAGGCCATCTCCGCCTGGGTCGGGGTCTCGAAGCCCTTGCCGGCGCTGAGGTAGCCGTGCAGGTCGGGGGTGAAGGCGTACATCACCGAGAACGATGGGGTGTTCTTCCGGTAGCGCCGCGAGCCGCTGGCATCGCCGTTGCTCAAGTAGCGGTCGTCGACCTCCATCTTCATGGTGCTGTGGCGCACCCCGGCCTGCAGGGTCCAGGCGTCGATGGCCCAGCTCGCCTGCAGGTAGGGATCGAGGCTGGTGGCGGTGTCCACCTCGTCGCGGCGCAACTCGCCCTTCACGCCGAGCTGGTCGCCGTTGAAGTTCTGGTAGCCGCGACGGTCGTCGCGGCTCTGGTCGTAGTCGAGGCCGACGGTCAGGTTCAGCTCGCCCGGCGCCTGGCGTACCGGTTGCAGCCAGCGCACGGTGCCACCGTGGAAGTCGCGGTCGAAGTCCACCACGCCGCCGCCACGCTGACTGTTGGAGACCACCCCCCTGGGGATCGACAGGTACTGCACGACACTGCGCTTGCCCACGTAGGCGTTGACCTGCAAGGTCGCCTCGCCGAAGTAGCGCTCGTAGTTCATCCCGGCCTGCTGGTGGTCGATGCTCTTGCGCGTGTCGTACAGCTCGGCGTTGGCGGTGACGGAGCGCGGGTCGTGCTTGTAGGCGTCCCAGGTCTGCCCCAGCGGATCTTCAGTGTCGTTCTGCTCCAGGCTGCTGTAGATCAGCGCCAGGCGGCTGTCGGCGTCGGGCCTGAAGTTGAGCTTGGCGAAGGTCTGGTCGCGGCGCGCGGCGCTGTGGTCGCGGTAGCCGTCGGTGTCCATCCGCGAAGCATCCACCAGGAAACCGACCCCGTCGCCCTCGCCTTCCGTGTACAGGTGGTTGCGGCTCAGGCCATCGCTGCCGACGGTGGTTTCCGCGCCGACCCGCGGGGCGCCCTGGCCGTCGCGGGAGAACATCTGGATCACCCCGCCGGCGTTGCTGCCGTAGATCGTCGAGGCCGGCCCGCGCAGTACCTCGATGCGCTCGGCGACGTCGAGGTTGAGGGTCGCGGCCTGGCCCTGGCCATCCGGCGTGCTGGCCGGGATGCCGTCGGCGAGCAGCTTCAGCCCGCGGATACCGAAGGCCGAGCGGGCGCCGTAGCCGCGCGAGGAGATTTGCAGGTCCTGGGCGTAGTTCTGGCGGTTCTGCACCACCAGGCCGGGTACCCGCGGCAGGACTTCGGAGAGGTTGATGCCGAGCTGGCCGTCGGCGATCTGCCGGCGCTCGATGCTATCCACCGAGAACGGCAGGTCGAAGGTGTCGCTGGGGTTGTAGCTGCCGGTCACCACCATGGGTTCGAGGCTGCGTCGCTCCTCGCCCTGGACGGCGCAGGCGATGGCCAGGCCGCAGAGCGCGAGGGAGCCGGGCAACAGGTGGGAGACGAAGCTGGGACGGGGTCGGGACGGCATGCAGGGTTCCGCGGATCGCAAGGTATCGAAGGGGCTTTGCCAAGGGCGGGAACGCGCCTCCCCTTGGCAAAGCCCCTTCCGGGCCGAAGCCCGGAAGGCCGGGAGCCGGCTGTGGGCTCCCGGTGGACGGGTCATTGCCTGGGCAGGGCGTAGGCGATGATGTAGTCGCCCATGCGGGTGCCGAAGGAGCCGTGTCCGCCAGCGACGATCAGCACGTACTGGCGACCGTCCTTGCCGGTGTAGCTCATCGGCGTGGCCTGGCCGCCGGCCGGCAGGCGCGCCTGCCAGAGCTGCTTGCCGTCCTTCACGTCGTAGGCGCGCAGGTACTGGTCGAGCGTGCCGCTGAGGAAGGCCACGCCGCCGGCGGTGGTGATCGAGCCGCCCATGCTCGGTACGCCGACGGTGAGGCCGATCGGCACCGGGGTGTTGTCGCGGCTGGTGCCGTTCTTGTGCTGCCAGACGACCTTGGCGGTGGTCAGGTCGATACCCGCCACGTCACCCCAGGACGGCGCCTGGCACGGCAGGCCGATGGGCGACATGAACGGATGCATGATCACCGCGTAGGGCGCGCCGGTGTTCGGCTGCACGCCGCTGGTCTCGCCCTCGCGCTTGCTTCCGCTGGGCACCTTGTCGCGCGGCACCATCTGCGAGACGAAGGCCATGTAGTTGGGGCTGGTGAAGAGGATCTGGCGCACCGGGTCGACCGACACCCCGCCCCAGTTGAACACCCCGACGTTGCCCGGATAGATCAGGCTGCCCTGCTCCGACGGCGGGGTGTACTGGCCCTCGTAGCGCAGCGAGCGGAACTGGATGCGGCAGAGCATCTGGTCGAACGGGCTGCTGCCCCACATGTCGCGCTCGGTCAGCGGCGGGCGCAGCAGGTTGAGGTCGGAACGCGCCTGGGTCGGCGCGGTATGGTCGCCCTCCACCGCGCCCTGCGGCGCCGGCACTTCGCGGATCGGCACGATCGGCGTGCCGTCGCGGCGGTCCAGCACGTACAGGCTGCCCTGCTTGGTCGGCGCGATCAGCGCCGGCTTGACGCCATCGGCGGTCTTCAGGTCGAGCAGGGTCGGCTGGCTGCCGACGTCCATATCCCACAGGTCGTGGTGGGTGAACTGGTAGTTCCAGCGCAGCTTGCCGGTGTTCAGGTCGAGGGCCACCAGGCCGGCGCTGAACTTCTCGGCGCCGGGGGTGCGGTTGCCGCCCCACTGGTCGGGCATCTGGTTGCCCAGCGGCAGGTAGACCTGGCCGAGCTTCTCGTCGACGCTGGCCAGCGACCACATGTTCGGCGAGTTGCGGGTATAGAACTTGCCGGGGGCCAGGGGCTCGGTCTCGTCCGGGTTGCCGCTGTCCCAGTTCCACACCAGCTTGCCGTCGTGCACGTCGAAGGCGCGGATCACCCCGGACGGCTCGTTGGTCGACTCGTTGTCGGTGACGTGGCCGCCGATGATCACCAGGTTGCGGGTGACCGCCGCCGGCGAGGTGGAGTAGTAGCCGCCCGGGGTGAACGGACCGATGCCGGCCGTCAGGTCGACCGCGCCCTTGACCCCGAAGTCCTCGCAGACCTTGCCGTTGTCGGCGTTGATCGCGATCAGGCGGGCGTCGGCGGTGGGCAGGAACAGGCGCCGCGGACAACTGGCGGCGACCGCCTTGCCGGCCTCGGAGAGCGCGGCCGGCGGCGCGCCGACATCGCTCCTGGCGTACTGCTCTTCGTCGTAGTAGGAGACGCCACGGCAAGTCATGTGGGCGAAGCCCTTGAAGCCTACCGGGCTCTGGATCTGCGGATCGAAGCGCCAGATTTCCGCGCCGGTGTCCGGGTCGAGGGCCAGCACCTTGCTGTGCGCGGTGCAGGCGTAGAGCATGCCGTTGACCTTCAGCGGGGTGTTCTCGTTGGTCAGTTCCAGCGGGTCGTCGGCGGTCGGCAGGTCGCCGGTACGGATGCGCCAGGCTTCCTCGAGCTGGCCGACGTTGGCCGGGGTGATCTGCTTCAACGGCGAGTAGCGGTCGCCGAACTCGGTGCGGCCGTAGGCCTGCCAGTCGCCGTCCGGCATCGCCGGGGCGGTGCTGGTCATGCCGCTGTCGCGGTCGATGCGACCGACGATCTGCCCCGGATTGGTGAACTGGCTGCCCACCGCGGCGGCGCCGGCCAGGACCACCGCCACGCCCAGCGCCGCGGTGCCCAGCGGAGCCGGACCATCGGCCAGCAGCGGGCGGCGGAACCAGGGAAGCCAGAGCAGCAGGCCGAAGACGAACCACAGAGCCAGGCGCGGCACCAGTTGCCACCAGTCCAGGCCGACTTCCCACAGCGCCCAGACGGTGCTGGCGAACAGCACCAGAGCGTACAGGCCTAGCGCCGCACGCTTGCCCAGCAGCAGCAATAGCCCGCTCAGGGCCAGGCCGATGCCGGCCAGCAGGTAGTACAGCGAGCCGCCCAGGCTCGCCAGCTTGATGCCGCCGGCCAGCAGCGCCAGGCCGGACAGCAGGATCAACAGGCCGAGCAGGCTCGGCAGCAGGCGCGATCGACTGCGGTTACCTTCGCTCATCGTCCGGTACTCCCTTCGGGGTTGATGACAGGCATTGCTTACTCTCCTATTACGTTCTGCACGCCGGGCTGTTCAGCCCGCCGCGCCGCGTTGGGCGGCGCTGAAGAAATGGCCGCTGGCCATGACCGAATCGCGGTTGTCCGAAGCAACAGCCTAGAACACCGTCTGGATCTTGATCCCCGCCACCAGCGCGTTGTCGACCTCGTCGACCCCGCCCGGCTGCTTGATGTATTGCAGGTTCGGCCGCACCGTCAGCCAGTCGGTCACATGCACCCCGTAGTACAGCTCGGCGTTGTACTCGGTGTCCTGCAGCGGCTGGTACAGCGGGTTGTCGTAATCGTCGATGCCGTTCACCTGGTTCACCAGGCGCTGGCGCTTCTTCACATCGTCGTTGACGTGGATGCGCGCGATGCCCAGGCCGATGTCGTCCTTCGGCCGCGCATCGAACGGACCCTTGTAGACCACCCCGAGCTGCTGGTAGTTGTCCACCACGTTGGTCGCCTTGTCGTGGACCGTCAGGTTGGCGAACAGGCTCAACCCGCGCGAAGCATCGCCGTTGTGCGAAGTGACCTGCTGCTGCGCCACCACCCACCAGCCATGCTTGCTGCCGCGCGACTTGAAGTCGTTGCCGGTCAGCCCCTGCGGCTGGCCGTCGACGTCGTCGTAGACGTCATCGGCCTTCGCCGTGCTGTAGTAGTAGCCCAGCCGGTACTCGCCCGGCAGTTGCTCGGCGCCGACCTTCGGCTGCCAGATCAGCTCCACCGGCAGCAGCGCGCCCTTGGTCCCGCTGCCGCTCATCTTGAAGCCGTTGCCGGTCTCCAGGTTCGACGGGTTCTGCTCGTAGGCGCCGACCTGCACGTACCAGTCCGGCGCGAAGTTGTACTTCACCCGCAACGCCCACTGGCTGACCGGCCAGTTGTACCAGATGCTCCCCGCCCAGTTGCCCACCTGCGAGCCGCAGAAGGCCAGGTTCTGGAAATCGCAGGGGAAGCTGTTGAAGTCCTCGCCCTCGCCGAAACGGCCGAATTTCACGTCCAGCGCGCCGTCGAAGTACTGCTGCTTGAGCCACAGCTGGGTCAGCCGCCAGGTCTGCCCGCGGCCCCAGACCTCCTGCACCGAGCTGATGTGCCCGGCACGCGGGTCGCCGATGCGGTCGTTGGAAAGGTTCTTGCCGTTGCGCTCGGTGACGGTGAACTGGAACTCGGCGGCCTTCCAGCCGAGGATCTTCTCCAAGTCCATGTGCACGCCCAGGGCGAACTGGTCGGTGTAGCGCCCGGTCTTGTCGTCGTCATAGCCGCCGTCGAGGTTGGCCGCCGCCTCGCCGACGTACTCCAGCTTGAAGTCGTAGCCCTTCTCCAGCAGCTCGGTGCGCTTGCCGCCCCAATCGCCGAGCATCCATTTCGAGTTCGGCGAGAACGCCTCGGCGGCGTGCGCCGCGTTGCACAGCAGGGAGGCGGACAGCAGGCTGCCCGCCACGGGGCGCAGGGCCGGACGGAGAAGATGGGATTTCACGCGAACGCTTCCTCGTTGCGAATGGTCGACTGGCCGCATGCAGCGACCGCTCTACTCCCTCGATACCCTTGCCAGGAACAAGGGTATATGAAGAGGGCTCATGATCTGAGCCAAGCAGAACAATGGTTAATTTGCGAATGATAAGGACTTTGCGGGCAAAGCTGAAACGTTTCAGGCTGGAAAACACTGTTACGTAAACGACAACGAAGCCAAGCCCTGGCGCTCTCGCTCCGGACGACCGAGGCGCAGAGCGGTCACGGGGAAGATCGCGGAGCGCGGAAACAACCTGATACCCATGAGCGCGCTTCACGTTGTTTCCGATAGCGAAACAATCCTCCGCTCAGAGTTCGTCGCGCAGATAGGACCAGGGGTAGATACCGCGCTCGTGACCATCGTCGAACAGCAACTGCACGCCGTAGCCCTGCAGGCGGATATCGCGCAGGCGCACGCCCTGCTCCGCCGCGTCGATCCGTCCGCGCAGGCGCTGCGCCCGGCATTGCGCACAGGGACAGGCGGCGCGCAAGCGGGCATGGTCGATCCGGCTGACCGCGCCGTCCGCCCATTCGAGAATCAGCCAGCCGTCCCTGGCGGCATTGCGCAGGCGCAGCGGCGGCTGGGTCATGCCGGCACCCGCAGTTGCGCCAGGGCGATGCGCACCGCCTTGCGCACCTCGGGATCGCCGTCGCCTTCGGCGACCCGCAAGGCCTGGGCCGAGGCCGGGTCCGCCAGTTCGCCGAGGGCCAGGGCGGCCTCCTTGCGCAGGTTGCCGATGGGATGGCCGAGCAACGCTTCCAGCGCCTCCCGCGCCGGCCGGTGGCGCAAGCGCCCGAGCGCCCGCGCGGCGCGCAGGCGGACCTGCCAGTAGTCGTCCGCCAGTGCTTTCAGCAGCGGCTCGCCGGCCTCCTCCCGGCCCAGCTTGCCAAGGGTCGTCGCCGCCTCTTCGCGAACCTGCCATTGGGCGTCCTCCAGCGCCGCGCAGAGCGCCGGCAGCACCGCCGCCTCGCGGCTCAGGCCGAGGGCGCCGGTGGCCGCCCGGCGCACCTCCGGGTCGGCGTCGGCGCTGGCCAGCCTGGCCAGTTCGGCCAGGGCCGGCTGGTGGCGGAGCCAGCCGAGCACCGCCACCGCCTCGCGGCGCACCGCCGCCTGCGGGTCGCCGAGGGCGGCTAGGGCCGGTGCGGCGCTTTCCTCCAGGCGCAGTTCGCGCAACGCACGCAATACGCTGGCACGGACGAAGGAATCGGCATGCTCGAGCCACGGCAGCAGGCGCCGCCCGGCGGCCGGTTCCTTGAGTTCGCCAAGGCTCTGCGCGGCGGCCTCGGCCACCGCCGGCAGCGGATCGGCCAGGGCCGCGCAGAGCGCATCGACCACCGCGTCTTCCTCCCAGGCCTCCAGCAGGCGCGCGGCCTCGCCGCGCACGCCGGGGTCGGGATCGCCGCGCAGGGCCGCAACCAGCAACGGCAGCGCCTCCGGCAGCTCCAGGTCGGCCAGTTCGATCAGCGCCAGGCGGCGTACGCCGGGGTCGGCGTCCTCCAGGCGCGGCGACAGTTCGAGGATTTCGGGCAGGGTGGCGTTTTCACAGGTCATATGGCGATCCGCAGTCGGTCCGGGGTGATGCCCGGCGGCAAGCCGAGCGGGGTCAGGCGCGGCCACTGGCGGCCGTCGTCGTGGTCGAGCAGTTCCAGGCAGTGGCGTTTCAGGCGCACGAAGTCGGCGCTGGTCACCAGCCGGGTGTCGCGAGGGCGCGGGAAGTCCAGCGCCAGGCTGGCCAGGATTGCACGCAGTCGCATGGGGTTTCCCCTCGAATCAGGGTCATGGGAATCGTCTCCGCCACCCGGACGGTGGAGGGAAACGAGGGGTGTTTCAGGGTGGCGTCCGGGAGTGGCCGGATGGCGGGTTGTGCCTCGCTTGCCGGGAGCGGGCGTCAGCGCAGCAGGTAGGGAATCTCCACCTTCACCGCGCCGGTCGGGCAGTCCTTTTCGCAAGGCATGCAGTACCAGCACTCGTCGTAGGCCATGTAGGCCTTGCGGGTCGTCGGATCGATGGCCAGCAGGTCCATCGGGCAGACCTCGACGCAGACGGTGCAGCCCTTGTCGGCGATGCAGCGGTCTTCGTCGATGGTCACCGGGGCGCTGCTGCGGAAGAAGATGTCCTGGGGTCGGTAGGCCATGGCACGCGGTCCTCGTGGTTCGATCTGGCCCGCTTTCGTGGCGGCGGGCTCGGTGTCTAGCGGTACTACGCCGGGGCGCGGGGCCTAGGCGGCGTCGTTCCTCAGCCGCAGGCGCTGGTAGGCCTGCTGTTCGTCCTCGTCGATGGCGAACAGGTAGGGTTCGACCGGTTTCCTGAAGCTGGCCATGCGCCCCTGTTCGTCCTTCTTCAGGTGCGCGTGGCAGAACCAGGCCTCGTCGTCGCGCCGCGGATAGTCCACCCGATGGTGGTACAGGCCCCAGCGGCTCTCGGTGCGGAACAGCGAGGCGCGCGCGGCCATCTCCGCGCAGTCGCGGATCGCGCTGACCTCCAGGGCGCGCATCAGCTCGTGGGGGTTGTCCGCCTTGATCCGCTCCAGGTCCTCGGCGATGGCCTGGATGCGTTGCAGGCCCAATTCCATCTTGCGGGTCACCTTGGGCGGTTGCAGGTAGTCGTTGACCAGCCGGCGCAGCTTGTACTCCACCTGCGCCGCCGGCAGGCCGTGCTCGCGCAGCAGCGGCGCCTCGATCCGCGCACGCTCGCGCTCGACCTGGGCGCGGTCGACCGCGCTGAAGGCGCGCCCGGCGACGTATTCGGCGGCGTTGCACCCGGCGAACCAGCCATAGGTGAAGGCGCCGAGCATGTAGTTGTGCGGCACCGCAGCCATGTCGCCGGCGGCGTAGAGGCCCTTCACGCTGGTCTCGGCCTTCTCGTTGACCCACACGCCGGAGGCCGAGTGGCCGGAGCAGAAGCCGATCTCGGAAATGTGCATCTCGACCATCTGCTGGCGGTAGTCGGTGCCGCGCCCGGCGTGGAACTGCCCGCGACTGGGGCGTTCGTTGCCATGGAGGATGTCCTCGATGGTCTGGATGGTTTCCTCCGCCAGGTGGTCGAGCTTGAGGAACACCGGGCCGTTGCCGCCTTCGAGTTCCTGGTGGAACTCCCACATCATCTGCCCGCTCCAGTAGTCGCATTCGATGAAGCGTTCACCCCTGGCGTTGGCGGTATAGCCGCCCAGCGGGCCGGTGACGTAGGCACAGGCCGGGCCGTTGTAGTCCTTGATCAGCGGGTTGATCTGGAAGCATTCCAGGTTGGCCAGCTCGGCGCCGGCATGATAGGCCATGGCGTAGCCGTCGCCGGCGTTGGTCGGGTTCTCGTAGGTACCCATCAGGTAGCCCGAGGACGGCAGGCCCAGGCGGCCCGCCGCGCCGCAGCAAAGGATCACCGCCTTGGCGCGGATCACATGGAAGTCGCCGCTGCGGCAGTCGAAACCGAGTACGCCGTTCACCGCGCCCTCGGCATCGGTGAGCAGGCGGGTGCAGACCAGGCGGTTGGCGATGGGGATCCGCGCACGCTTGAGCTGGCGGTAGAGCACCTTCTTGATGTCGTGCCCTTCCGGCATCGGCAGCACATAGGCGCCCATGTGGTGGACCTTCTTCACCGCATAGTCGCCGGTCTCGTCCTTTTCGAACCTGACGCCCCAGCGATCCAGTTGCCGCAGGGTCTCGAAGCTGTGGCTGGCATAGTCGTAGACCGCCGCCTGGTTGACGATGCCGTCGTTGGCCACGGTGATTTCCCGGGTGTACTGCTCGGCCGTGGCGTGGCCGGGGACGATGGCGTTGTTCAGCCCGTCCATGCCCATGCTGATGGCGCCGCTGCGCTTGACGTTGGCCTTGTCCACCAGCAGCACGCGCAGTTCGCGGTCGTGTTCCTTGGCCTTGATCGCCGCCATCGGCCCGGCGGTGCCGCCGCCGATCACCACGATGTCGTATTCCTGCTCCAGGGTGTTCATGCCCGCTCTCCCTTCTGCCGATCGATGCGCAGGCGATACTGGAAAGCGTCGCCGCGGTAGTAGAGGTATTCGAAGTCCAGCGGCGCGCCGTCGGCGGCATGGGTCAGGCGCTCGATGCGCATGATCGGCGCGCCCTCCTCGACCGCCAGGGCGCGGGTCAGGTCGGCATCGGCGAGCACCGCGTCGATGGCCAGGTCGGCATGGCCGAGGGGAATGCCGCAATCGTTCTCGAGGATCAGGAAGATGTCGCGGGTCACCAGGTCGGCCTTCTCCAGGCGCTCGCCGAGCGCCTGCGGCAGGTAGGTGACTTCCAGCGAAACCGGCTCGCGGTTGACCAGGCGCACCCGCTTGATCTCGCACACAGGGCTGCCCTCTTCCACCCGCAGGCGCTCGGCCACCTGCGCGCCGGCCGGCACGTAGCGCAGGCCGTGCAGGCGGTTGATGACCTCGTAGCCCATCTGCGTCATGGACTCGCCCAGGCCTTGCAGGGTGCTGACGTTCTGGAATGCCTTCGGCCGAGCGACGAAGGTGCCCTTGCCGTGGATCTTGAAGATCAGCCCTTCCTTCTGCAGGTCGCCAAGCGCCTGGCGCACGGTGATGCGGCTGACGTCGAAGGCCTTGCCCAGCTCGTTCTCCGAAGGCATGCGGCTGAGCGGCGGGTAGACGCCGTCGAGGATGCGCCCGCGCAGCAGCTCCTTGAGCTGGCTGTACAGCGGCACGGGAGAAAGCGGGAGCAGTTTGCCCATGGTCGGATTCGCTCGTCGGAGTGGCTCGGACACTTGTTATAACAAGTTATGCTGTGATGGTAAACGCCATGAACGATCAAGCGGAAATACCGAAAACGCATATGGATAGGCCACCGCCCCGTGCGTGGTTCTCGCCGGCCAAAGGGCCGGCCCGCGGCGCGGACCGGCCCGCCCCCTCAGCGCAGCGGCCGCCAGAGGGTGAAGGCTACCGGCGGCGTCCAGCCGCTGTTGGAGGTGTGCGCCTGCAGGCAGAGATAGCGCAGCCCCTCGTAGGTCACCCCATCGTCGACCCGGTAGGCCTGGTTCTCCCGCCACTGCGGGAATTGCGGATCCACCGCCCCGCCGCTGGTGCTGACCTCCAGGCCTTCGCTGGGCAGCGACTGGTTGCCCTGGGTATCGGTGGCGGTGACGAAATAGCTGTAGCGGGTGTCCGCCGTCAGGCCGCTGTCGGTGGAACCCAGCGCGGCGCTCTGGCCAACCATGGCGCCGTCGCGATAGAGGCTGTAGTAATCGATCGGACGCTGCCCGCTGGAGGCGTTCCAGGCCAGCACCAGGCTGGTCTCGCCGCGCTCCAGCAGACGCAGGCCCTGCGGCGCCGCCGGGCGCTGGTCGCCGCCCTCGCCGTCATGGATCAGGCTGGCGTAGCGCTTGCGGAACTCCCAGTTGTAGCGCTCGCCGCGCTTGTTCAGGCCATCGTCCCAGTTCACCGACCAGGTCATCAGGCCCTTGATCGCATGACCGGCGGCTTCCAGGCGGCGAAACGCGTTGCTCACCGCGGCGGGATCGATCACGTAGCCGGTAGCCGCCGCATCGACGTTGCTCGGCAGGCCGATGGCCAGGCGCTGCGCCGGGATCCGCACGAAGTCGCGGCTGCCGGTGGCCAGGCTCTCGGTGAGGTAGTAGAGGAAGTCTTCTTTCATCGCGTCGTTGTTCTGCGCGATCCAGGCGCCCTTGCCGCCGTTCGCCTCCTGGACCCACAGGCCGTCGCCGCCCTGGTTGTAGTACTGCGGCGCGATGAAGTCGTAGACACCTTCCAGGGCCTGCAGATAAGGCACGTACTTGCCGTTCTTGTGCAGATAGGGGAACTCCGGGGCCATGCTGACGATGAAGTGCTTGCCCTGCCCGGCGTAGTGCTCGCGCACCAGCTTGAGGGCCGCCGGCAGCACCCGCTGGTTGTCGGCCAGGTCGATGGCGCTCTGCTCGAGGTCGATGTCCAGGCCGTCGAAACCGTAGGTTTCCACCAGGCGGACGATCTCGGCGGCCAGCGCCTGCTCCTGCCCGGCGTGCAGCTCGATGTGCGCGTCGGCGCCCCCCAGCGAGATCAGCACCGCGCGGCCCTGGGCGTTGAGCACGCCGACCTGCCGGCGAAACTCCGCATCGGACAGGTTGTATGGCTGGAAGGTCGGGATGCCGCGCCCTTTCATGAAGGCCACGGCGACCACGTTGTACTCGCTCGGCACGTCTTCCAGCGCGATGTTGGCGAACGAGCCCTGCTGGTAGCCGTCGGCGGCGCCGGCCGGCCAGTTGTGCCAGAAGCCCATGAGAATCTTCTTGCCGGCGATGCTCGGCATGGCCGCCGCGGCATCTTCGCGGGCCTGGTGCAACTGGGAAAAGTCGATCCTGATCATTTACCGCTCCTCGGATGAAGGTAGGAAATGCATCCGGAGGGGCTGTCCGACGAACCGCCGCCTTGGCCGCCGCGAACGCCTCGAAACACAGGCGCGAACGTCTACCGCAGGGCATTCCGGCGTTTGTCGCGATCAGGGCGGGGGCATGGTTGCAGAGACGGCGGAAGGCTTCACCTACCACAATTGGCAGAGTCGCGGCGGCGATGCTCCGCGCCGGGTTCAACCGGCTTCGCTGAGTTCGGCGACCACCACTCCGGGAAGGTCTTTCAGCAGTGCCGGGGACAGCAGCAGCTTGGTCTCGCGGACCCCGGCGCCCATCACCACCAACGGCCGTTCGAAGACCGCCGCGTCGACCAGCAGCGGCATGCCTTCGGGCAAGCCGAACGCGGTGATGCCGCCGAACTGCATGCCGGTCAGCTCGGTGGCGACCTCGCGGGCGGCGAAGGACAGCCGGCGGGCCCCGAGCAACGCCTTGACCGCGCCGTTCACGTCGAGCCGCCGCGAGCCCAGGTTGACCACCGCGGCATAGCCTTCGGCGCCGTCGCGCTTGTAACGCAGGACCAGGGTATTGGCGCAGTCCTCCAGGCCAAAGCCGTAGCGTGCGCTGAACGCCGCGGTGTCGGAATGCTCGTCGGCGACGCGGAACACCACCAGCTCGGCGGAAGGCAGGCCGCGCGCGACCTGCTCCGGCAGGTGGCGGTGGTAGTCGGCCGGGGCGACGGCGTCGAGCCGGTGGCGTTGGGTGTATTCGCGCAGAACCATGGGCAACCTCGAATGAAGACGGACGGCACCGGCCCCTGCCGCCAGGCGGGCGGCAGGGGCCGGCGGTTCAGGTTGCCAGGTTCGCCGGCACGCCGCCAGGCACATCGGGCGCCAGGCGCTGCCGCAGGATCGCGCAGACCTCCTCCGCCGCCGTCACCACCAGGCCGTGACCGCCGGCCAGGGTCTCCAGCTCGTAGCGGCTGGCGTGCCGCCGCCAGCCGTCGATGGCCGCCCTGGAGACGCCCGGGTCCTGCTCGCCGAGGATCGCGGTGATCGGTATCGCCAACGGCTCGCGCGGCCGGTAGCGATAGTCGGCGGCCAGGCGCGAATCGGCGCGCAGGGTGGCCAGGCTGATCTCGCGCAGCTCCGGGTCGTCGAGCACTTCCAGCGGCAGCACGTCGTACTCGCGCAGGGTTCGCAGCAACTCGGCGTCGCCCATCGCATGGAAGCGCGGGTATTCCAGGTCCGGCCCCGGAGCGCGGCTGCTGATCACGAACAACTGCCTGGCGCGCAGACCGTGCAGGCTTTCCAGGCGTGCCGCCAGTTCGTAGGCGAGCATGCCGCCGAGGCTGGCGCCGACCAGGGCGAACGGACGGTCGAGCAATGGCAGGAGCGCGTCGTCGATGGCACAGAGCATGGCCTCTACATCGGTGACGAACGGCTCGTCCTGGCGTTCCTGGCGCCCCGGATACTGGATCGCCAGCAGCTCCACGTCCGCCGGCAGGCGCGCGTCCCAACCGCGGAAAGTGCCGGCGTTGCCGCCCGCGGGCGGCAGCGCGATCAGGCGCAGGCGCGGCTGCGCGCTCCCGCTGCGCTGCAACCACAGGGCCCGGGCGCGCTCGGTGGCAGGCGGCAACGGCGGCGCGTCGGCGGCATGGCAGCGGCGCACCACTTCGCGGGCATCCGGATCGCCCTGCAACAGCCCCAGGCTCAGTTGCCTGCCGGTCAGCCGGCGCAATTCGGCGATCGCCTGCACGCCCAACAGCGAATGCCCGCCGGCGCTGGCGAAGCCCTGGTCGGCCGCCAGCGGCCGGCCGAGCACCCGGGACAACACCTTGAGCACCCGCCGCAGCTCCACGCTGTCCTCGGCCTGGACCGCCGCGGGCGGCTGCGCCGGGTCCTCGAGCAACGCCAGCAACGCCTCGCGGTAGGCGTCGGCCAATGCCTCGGCGCGCTCGGCGGGGAAACGTCCGGCGGCGTACTGGAAGCCCACCTCGAGGCGTTCGCCGGCCACCTCGAAGTCCACCGCCAGCGGCACGTCGACGTCCACCACCACCTGGTCGAGGAGGCCGCCGTGCCTTACTCCCGCCGCCGGCGCGGCGTCGTCCTGGTGGAAATCGACGAAGTTGAACAGGCTGTCCAGGCGCAACTCGCGGTTGCGCCTGCGAATCGCCGCCAGCGGATGGCGCCGATGCTCCAGGCTCGCGCGCTCGTAGTCGAATGCGCGACGGGCGCTGTCGAGCAGATCGACGGAAGCCGACAGCCGGCACGGCAGGGTATTCAGGAACAGGCCGAGCAGGCGGTCCGCTCCCGGCTCCTCGGGGCGCCCGTGGCTGACGAAGCCGCTGACCACTTCGTCGGCATCGCTGAAGCGGCACAACGCCCGGCCATGCGCCGCCAGCAGCAACGAACGCAAGGGCAGGCCGCTGCGTTCGGCCAGGGCGCGCAAGCGCGGCAGGCTGTCGGCCGGCACGTCCACGCGGACCGCCGCCATGCGCCGGGGCCCCTCCTCCGCCAGGCCGGGCAACGGCCGGTAACGGGCGCCGGCCAGGTAGTCGAGCCAGAACAGCGCCGAGCCGGCGTTGGCCTCGGCCTCGCGCTCCAGCGCCACGTAGTCGCGGAAACCTACCGCGGGCGCTTCCGCTTCCCGCGCGACGACACCGGCGAGGAGGTCGGCGTAGACCGCCAGCAGCTCGTCCACCAGGCTTTGCAGGCTCCAGCCGTCCAGCACGCTATGGTGTTCGGCGACGCCCAGGGCGAAGCGCCGCTCGTCCAGCGCCAGCGCGGCGAGGCGCACCAGCGGTGGGCGGCTCCAGTCGAACGGGGTGGCCTGCTCTTCCTCGATCCAGGCACGCAGGCGCAGGCGCCGGGCTTCCTCATCGAGGCCGCGCAGGTCTTGCACCGGCACTTCGGCGGCGACCGCCGTGGCCGGGTGGACCCATTGCAAGGGCGCCTGGCCGCCGTGCAGGTCGAAGCCGGTACGCAGGATCGCGTGGCGGCCGATCAGGATCGCCCAGGCGCGCGCCAGCAACTCGCCGTCGAGGCGTCCATGCACCTCGTGCAGGACGACGTTGTGCAACAGCCGTGGATCGCCGCTGGCCTCGCTTTGCAGGAGCATGCCCTGTTGCAGGCTGGTCATCGGATAGGCGTCGTCGAGCCCCTCCGGCAGGCGCTTGCGTTCCGCCGCCGACAACAGGGCGAACGGCTCCAGCGCCCGCGGCGCCGAGGTCGCGGCCGCATCCGCCGGGTTCGCCGGAGCGGCCAGCAGGCGCGCCAGTTCGCGGATGCTCTGGTGGTTGAACACGTCGCGCAGGGTAAAGGCAAGCCCGGCCTGGCGCGCCATGACCTGCATCTGGATCAGGCGGATGGAGTCGCCGCCGACCTGGAAGAAGTTGTCGCTGACGCCGATCGCCGGGCGTTTCAGCACGCTCTTCCAGATATCCAGGAGGGCCGCCTCGGTGGCATTGGCCGGCGCTTCCAGGGGCTGCGCGGCCGCCTCGGCGGCCAGCGCCGCCAACAGCGCGCGACGGTCGAGCTTGCCTTCGGCGGTCAGCGGCAGGCGTTCGACCCGGGCGATCCGGCTCGGCAGCATGTAGGCCGGCAGGCGCGCCTCGAGGAAGCCACGCAGGGCCTGCTCGCTCAGCTCGCCGCCAAGGGCCGCGGCGGGGCGCGGCGCGAGCGCACGCCAGTCGATGCGCTCGGCCAGCGACTCGGCATAGCCCGGGCGCACCGCGTAGCAGTTGTAACGGTCGGTACCCTCCAGCAGCGCGTCCTGACGGATGCTCACCTCGAAGCCATGGCGGCGCAGCAGGTCGCTCAAGGCATCGGCGCGGCCGGCGGTGGCACCGTCGCGCTTGTCATGGACCTCCAGGACGATCTGCCGGACCTTGGCCAGCGCCGCATCGTCGAGACCGAGCAGCACATCCATTTCCGCGCGCTGCACGTCGATCTTCAGCAGGTCGATACGCTCCAGGCCCAGTTCGCCGATCACCTGGTCGAGGCGGCGCAGGCGGCAGCGGTGGGCTTCGGCGCGCAGGCGGTCATCGAGGATTTCGTCGATGTTGTCCAGCAGCAGGTTGGCCCCGCCCTCCTCGCCCTGGTTGCTCAGGTAGCGTCGGATGACGTCGCGTTCGCCGCTGGCGTCGGCGTACTCGGCGATCCCGGAGAAGGTCGAGTAGCCCGGATAGTAGGTGAAGGTTTCCTCGCGCTCGGCGTCGGACAGGCCGATGCCGAATACCTCGACCTGCGGTGCGTAGCGTCCGAGGTTGGCCTCCAGGCGCCGGCGGATCGGCGCCAGCGGCTCGAAGGCGACCACTCGCGCGCGCGGCGCGCGGCTGGCGATGTACAACGAGAACAGGCCGATGTTGGCACCGACGTCGAGGACCACCGCGTCCGGCGGCAGGACGATGCCGTCGCGGCTGTAGACCTCGTCGACGAAGATTTCCTGGTAGACGTACTCGGTTTCGTTGAGGTTCAGTCCGGCGACCCGGTGCCCGCTGGGCAGGTCGACTTCCAGCCAGGACTCGTCCGCGGTCTCCCCGGCGGCGGTGACGAAGGCGACGATCCGGCGATCCGTGCCCGGCTCGGCCGCATCGGCCTCGTCGGTGAGTACCGCCGCCTCGCCCACTGCCGGGTGTTCCAGCAACGCGCTGCGGATCTCGCCCAGTTCGATGCGGTAGCCGTTGATCTTCACCTGTTCGTCGATCCGCCCGAGGAACTCCAGGCAACCGTCGGCGCGCCAGCGCACCAGGTCGCCGCTGCGGTACAGGCGGCCGCTGCCCGGCCAGCCCTCCTCGAGGAAGCGCCCGGCCGCCTCGCCGGCGTCGCCGGCATAGCCGCGCGCCACCCCGGCGCCGCCGATCCACAGTTCGCCGCTGGCGCCACGGGTCTTGCGACGACCGAGGCCATCGACCACATGCAGGTCGACGTTGGCCAGGGCGCGGCCGATGGTCGGCCGCGCATGCTCGGCGACCCGCGCCAGGCTGGCGTTCACCGTGGCTTCGGTAGGACCGTAGAGATTGAACACCTGGCAGCGGCGCCAGCCGGCGGCGACCTCCCAGGACGCTTCGTCGAAGCGCTCGCCCCCTACCAGGATGCGCCCGGGCAGCGCCGGGTGGGCATCGTCGAGGCCGGCCTGGAGCAGCAGGCGGAACAGCGACGGGGTGCAGTCGAGCACGTCGATGCGCCGTTCTTCGAGGAACCCCAGCATCCGCTGCGGATCGCTGCGCACCTCCTGCGGCACCAGGACCAGGCAATGGCCGGAGAGCAACTGGAGAATCTGCTTGATCGAGGAATCGAAGGAGAACGGCGCGTTGACCGTCACCCGCAGGCCCTCGCCCACCACGTTCGCGTATACCGTGCGCGCCAGGGCCTGGGACAGGTTGAGCGCGCTGGCGTGCTCGACCACCACGCCTTTGGGCTGACCGCTGGTGCCCGAGGTGAAGATCATGTAGGCCGCATCGCGCCCGCCCGGCGCCGGCAGGCTCATGCCGCTGCCGGCAAGCGGCAGCGTCGACAGGTCCAGGCAGGCCCCGGCGAAGGCCTCGCGGGCGCGCCCGGCGCACTCGGCATCGGCAAGGGCGAAGACGATCCCGCCCGCTTCGCGCATCCGCTCCACCCGCGCCGCCGGAAACTCCGGATTGACCGGGGTGTACACCGCCGCCGCGCGCATCACCCCGAGCAGGGCGACGATCGCCTCGCGGTTGCGCCCGGTCATCACCGCCACCGCCTGGCCGGGCCGCACGCCGGCAGCCAGCAGCGCTTCGGCGACCGCTTCGCTGCGCGCGCGCAGCGTGGCGAAATCCAGGCTGCCGTGGGCATCCAGCAACGCCGGCGCCTGCGGCTGCAGGGCGGCGCGCAGATCGAACGCGGCCACCAGGGATTCCACCGGCGCGGGCTCCACGCGCTCGCCCTGCCAGGCCTGGTAGCGCTCGCGCTCGGCCGCGCCGATCAACGGCAGCCCGGCCAGTGGCAGTTGCCTGTCGGCGGCGATGCTTTCCAGGCATTCGACCCAGGCGTCGAGCAAGCGCCCGGCCAGCGTTCCGTCATGGTCGCGGCGGACCCGCAGGCTTGCCAGCCGGCCTTCGCCGTGGGGCAGCACCTGCAACTCGAGGAACCCGCCTAGCGGCGGCTGCCGGCAATCCAGCTCGGCCACCCCGGCGCCATCCAGTTCGCCCGCCAGCCAGGCGAAGCCCAACTCGGCGAGCGGCCAGTCGGGGGCAAAGGGATCGCGCAGGGCCGCCGCCTCCTCCTGGGCGAGGATCGCCGCCTGGAGGGCGTCGAGCCGCTCGCCGACGCTGCCCGCGCGGACATTCTCCAGGCACAGCGGCGCGACCCCGGCGAACGGTCCGGCCAGCTCGGCGAACTCGTTGAACAGGCGCCCCGAGACCAGTCGCGCCATTTCCAGCGGCAGTCCCTCGTCGCCCTGGAACTGCCCGGCGACCTGGGTCCAGGCCAGCAGGGCGGCCGCCTCCGGCAAGCCGTTGGCGGCCAGGCCTTCGAGCAGCGCGCGCGGCAGCAGGCGCCGCGCCGTCCACTCGCCTTCGCCCAGGTCGTCCGCCAGCGCCAGCGGATTCTCCGCCGCAGCGGCCGCCTGCTCGCGCCAGTAGCCGCTGGCGCTTTCGCCGTCTTCGCCGGCCAGCGCCTCGTTGGCCCATTCGGAGAAATGCTGGAACAGCAGCGCCTCGGCCCCCTCGTCCACGCTCGCCGGGCCGGCCTGCCCCAGGCCGCGGCGCAGCAGCGCCGCCAGGCTGGCCGCATCGACGACGAACGCCGGCGCCGCCAGCAACAGCCCCTGGAGCGTCTCTCCGGCGGCGTCCAGCAGCAGGCCGAGCGCCAGCACCGGCTGGCCTTCCCCGCCCAGGGGCGCAGCGGCGAGACGTGCGCTTTCGCGCGCGAAGCGCCCGGCCCAGTCGCCGTCTCCCGGCAGGCGCTCGACCAGCAGATCGGCCGCGCGTCCATCCAGTACCTGCACCGGCAGGCTCATGCCCGGCATCGTCCGGTAAGCCACGCGCAGTTGCGCCTCGCCGTCCAGCGCCCGGCGCAGCCGCTCCAGCGTCGCCGCGGGATCGGCCGGGGCGTGCAGGCGCACGCCGACAACGGTATTTTCCGGCCGCTCGGCATGACGGCGCCAGGCGCGGGTCTGCAAGGGGGACAGCGGGAATCCTTCGAGCGCTTCGCTCGCGGCCGGTTGCACAGCGGATTGCAGGTCTTCTGACGCACTCATGGCTATCCCTCGCACGGGTTCAGGGTTGGTGGACATGCAGGTCGGTCATCGCCACCAGCACCTTGCGCTCGCCGGTGTACGGCTCGCGGCCGTGGACGCTGATGAAGTTGTCGAGCATCAGGACATCGCCGCGCTCCCAGGCGAACGCGCGGGTTTCCTCGCGGTAGGCGGCGCGGATGGTGTCCAGCACCTCCGCCTCGATCGGGCTGCCGTCGCCGTAGTAGGCGTTGCGCGGCAGCCCCTGTTCGCCGACCTCGTCGAGCAAGGCCCGGGCCAGGGCCGGCGGCATGTTGGAGACATGGAACATGTGCGCGTGGTTGAACCACAGCGGCTCGCCGCTGAGCGGGTGGCGCACCATCGCCTGGCGCACCTGGCGGGTATTCAGGCGCTGGTCGTCGAGCCAGGTCCATTGGGTACCGGTCTGCCGGCAGTAGGCCTCGACCTCGGCGCGGCTGTCGGTCTGGAAGCCTTCCTGCCAGGTCAGGTCGATCTCCGGCCCGTAGTTGCGCACGTAGCACACCCCATGGCGGAGGAAGCGCTGCCTGATCGCCTCGGGTATCCGGGCGCTGACCCGGCGCTCGTCGGCCAGGGGCGTGCGGCCCTGGGTGGCGGGCGGCGTCTGGCAGTAGAAGTGGATGTAGCTCGGCCAGTTGTGCGAGTAGGACATTTCGTGGTGCGGCGGAATCCAGCCATCCGGCGAGAACTCGGTGGAAGTGAACACCCGGTGCGCCACTTCCTGGCGCGCCGCCGCGCGCTCCAGGTAGTCGAGCATGTTCGGCGAAAAGCCTTGCACGGCCTGGGAGAAGCCCTCCGCGCCGTCCACCGCGAAGCCACGGAACAGGATGCCGCCATGCCGCAGCAGGCTGTCGCGCAGCCCTGCGCCGGCGGCGGCGATCCATTGCCGCAGGTCCATGCCCGGCTGGCGCGCACGGACGATGCGCAGGTAGCCGTTGGCCGGGTCGAGCAGGCTCTCCTCCACCAGGTCGCCGGCCGAGAGCTGCCGGGGGCGCAGGCGCGGCGCGCTGAACGAGGCGCTCATGCGGCACCTCCGAGCGCCAGGCGCGAAGGTGTCGGCGGGACATCGGCGGAGGCCAGGCCGGAATACGGCGTGGACATGATGGTGAGGATCCGGCGCGGCCCGCGGAACGGCTCGCGGCCGTGCTGGGCGAGCATGTTGTCGAGGATCAGCACGTCGCCCACGCGCCAGTCGAAGCGCCGCGTCTCGCGGTCTATGGCGCTGCGGATGGTCGCCAGGGTCTGCGCCTCGATCGGGCTGCCATCGCCGTAGTAGGTCTGGTACGGCAGGTCTTCCTCGGCGACGCTGCGCAACAGCGCATCGCGCAGGCCCGGCTCGAGACTGCTGGCATGGAAGAACATGCCGTGGTTGAACCACAGGCGCTCGCCGGTATGCGGGTGGCGCTGGAACGCCGCGCGCCTCTGCCAGGTGCGCAGGTGCTCGTCGCCGATCCAGGCATGGGCGATCCGGTGCTCAGCGCAGAACGCCTCGACCTCGGCGCGGCTGTCGGTCTGGAACGCTTCGCGCCAGGACAGGCCGAGGCCAGCGCGGTAGTTGCGCACGTAGAGGATGCCCAGGCGCTCGAAGCGCTCCAGCAATTCGTCCGGCAGGTGGCGGAGCACCAACCGGTTGGCCGCCACCGGGGTGGCGCCGCCTTCGAGCGGCGCCACCTGGCAATGGAACATGATGTACAGCGGCCAGTCGGCGGTATAGGACTGCTCGTTATGCAGGAAGATCGGCTGGTCCAGCGGATGCTCGGTGGAGGTGTAGACCTCGCCGCTGACCTGGCTGCGCGGCGAGGAACGCTCCTTGTAGTCGAGCAGTTGCGGAGCGAAGGCGGCGGCGGCGGCGCGGAAGCGCTCTGCCGAGTCGACCTCGAAGCCTCTCAGCAACAGGCCGCCAGCCAGATTCAGGTCGTCGTGCAGGGACTGGCCCTGCTCGCGAATCCAGTCGGCCAGGGACAGGCCGGGAGCCTGTGCCTCGATCAGCAGCGGCAGGCCGTCGCGCTCCGCCGCCGGGCGCCGCACCAACGCCTCGCTGCTGCGCGGGGTGAGATTGCGCGGCCGGGCGAAGCCGCGACCGGTGAGACTGGGAGCTGTTCGTTCCATCGCTGTTCTCCGTGGGGGACTCGAGTCGTCAGGAAGCGTTGCAGCCCTCCGGCGACATGCGTTTCGAGGTAGGTTCGCCGGCGTTCGCCAGCAGGCGCCGCTCCCAGGCCTGGTGCAGGCGCTCGATGCGGTGCAGGTCGAAGATCGCGCTGGCCCCGGTCCAGACCGCCAGCCAGCCCTGCGGCTGGTCTTCCAGCCAGAGCGTCAGGTCCAGGCGCGCGCCGGGCACCGGGATGAAGTCGGCTTCGACGCGCACCCCGGCATCCACCGCCGGGGCCGCCCGACCGTTGTGCGCGCCGCAGGCGATGCGGATCGGCAGGCCGCTGGCGCCGCGCTGGCGCAGGGCCTGGGTCACGCATTCGAGGGGCACGTCCTGGTGTTCGAGCAGTTCCAGCAGGTCATGGCCGACCTGGCGCAGGCGCCACTCCGCGGACTGCCCCGGACGCAGGCCGACCGCCAGCGGCAGGAGGTTGACGAAGCAGCCGACCAGCCCCTGCATTTCCAGGCGCGAACGCCCGGCCAGGGCCACGCCGACGAGCAGGTCGTCGACGCCCAGTTCGGCGCCGAGCACTTCGGCGAAGGCTTGCAGCGCAGCGCTGAACGGGCTTACCGAGGCGCGTTCGGCCAGCGTCCGGCAGGCGGCATGGGCGGCGGCGGAAACTGGCAGGGCAAGGCGCTGGCCGGCGCGCCCGCCGCGCTCCTCCCGGCGCGCCGCCGCGGCGCCGGGAGCCTTCGCCAGCGGCAACAGACGCTCCGCCCAGCGCTCGGCGACGCGCTCCAGGCGGCCCGAGGCCAACGCCGCGCGCTCGCGGGCGGCGACCTGTTCCGGCGTGCTGGCGAGCGCGGCCAGGCGGCCGCCATCGAGCAGCGTCTTCAGCTCCGCGGCGAAGACCGCCAGCGACACATCGTCGAAGGCGTAGTGATGGACGCTGAGCAGGAGGTCGGCGCGCGCGCTGTCGCGGGTGACGACCAGCAGCAGGCGCGCCGGCGCCTCATGGGCGAGGTCGAAGACTCGCGCGCCCTCACGGCGCACGCCATCCTCCAGCAGCCGCTCGGCGTGGGCGGCGTCGCTCGCCAGCAGGCGTTGCAGCGGCACCGCATGCGCCGCCAGCGCATGCGGCTGCGGCCCGTCGACGCCCGTTTCGACACGCCGGCGCAGCGCCACATGCCGTTCCAGCAACTGGCGCAAGGCCTGTTCGATGGCGTCGGCCGTGGCGCCGACTATGCGCAGGTGGGCCAGCAGGTTGTAGGAGGTGTCCTCCGGCGCCAGTTGCTGGGCCACCCACAGGCGCCGTTCGGCGAGGCTCAGCCCGGCGGCGCCGGCGCTCGGCTCCGGCTCGTCGCCCTCGGGCGCGGCCTGGCGCAGCAGTTCCAGCAGGGCCTCGGGGGTCGCCGGGCCGCCGGCGAACGCCTGCAACGGTACGCGGCGGGACAGTCGCTGGCGCAGCGTCGCGAGCAGGTGCACCGCCCGCAGGGAATCGCCGCCGGCGGCGTAGAAACCCTGCCCGGCGCGCGGCGGCGCGCCAAGCTGCGCCTGCCAGGCCTGGTGCAGCGCCTGTTCCAGCGGATCGCCGGGCAGCGCCTGCGGCTCGGCGTCGGTCGCCTGGGGACGCGGCAGGGCCTTGCGGTCGATCTTGCCGTTGAGCGTCTTGGGCAGCTCCGCCAGGACCACGAACGCCGACGGCAACATGTAGTGCGGCAGGCTTTGCCCAAGGTGCTCGTTCAGCGCCTGGAGCGGCGGGGCGAACGGCGCCGCCAGGTAGCCGACCAGCCGACGCAGGCCGGCGCTGTCCTCGGTGAGCATGGCGCAGGCTTCGCTCACCCCGGGAAAACTCGCCAGGCACGAGGCGATCTCGCCCAGCTCGATGCGGAAGCCGTTGAACTTGACCTGGTCGTCGAGCCGGCCGAGGTGTTCCAGCACGCCGTCCTCGCGCATGCGTACGCGGTCGCCGGTGCGATAGCGGCGCTCGCCGCTGCCCGGATCGACGCGGAAACGCTCGGCGGTCTGCTCCGGCTTGCCGAAATAGCCACGCGCCAGGCCGATGCCGCCGAGGTACAGCTCCCCGGCCACGCCCAGCGGCAGCGGCGCCTCGAAGCCGTCGAGCACCTCCACCGTGGTGCCGGGCAGCGGTCGGCCGATGGGCGGCTCGTCGAGCGCTTCGGCGTGCAGGTCCAGTTCGTGCACCGTCGAATAGGTGGTGTCCTCGGTCGGCCCGTAGAGATTGACCAGGCGCCGTACCTGGGGTTGGCCACGAATCTGTCGCACCAGGTGGCTGCGCAGCGGTTCGCCGGCCAGGTTCAGCGTGCGCACCCCGCCCGGCAGGTCGCCGAGGGCGAGCAGCGCGGCGCACACCGAGGGCACGGTATTGAGCAGGCTGATCTCGTCGCGGCGCGGGTAGTCCGGCAGGCTGAACAGGTTCTCCACCAGGTGCAGCGTGCCGCCTTCGGCCAGGGTGCCGAACAGCTCGTAGACCGACAGGTCGAAGCACACCGAGGTCGCCGCCAGTACCCCGCTCCATTCTTCGGCGGCGTAGTGCTGGCCGGCCCAGCGCAGGAAGGCATGGGCGCTGCCGTGCTCGATGGCGACGCCCTTGGGGCGTCCGGTGGATCCGGAGGTATAGATGATGTAGGCGAGGTGCTCGGCGCCGACCTCGCTCGCGGGCAGCGCCAGGTCGTTCGCCTGGTCGCCGCCCTCCTCCAGCGCCAGGCATGGCCGGCCCAGCGCGGCGACCCGCTCGTGGGTGCTGGCGTCGACCAGCACCAGCAGGCAGTCGGCGTCGTCGAGCATGTAGGCCACCCGTTCCTCCGGGTAGGCCGGGTCCAGCGGGACGTAGCAACCGCCGGCGCGGAGCACGCCGAGCAGGCCGACCAGCAGGCCGCTGTCGCGCCGCAGGCAGACCCCGACCCGCTGCTCCGGAGCCACCCCGGCGGCGCGCAGGCGCGCGGCGAGCGCGGCGCTTTCGCGCTCCAGCTCGGCATAGCTGAGGCTGCGGTCGGCGGCGTGCACGGCGATGCGCTGCGGCGTGCGCCGCGCCTGGGCCTCGAACAGATGGTGAAGTACGCCGCGCGGCGGCGCGGCCTGGGGCTCGCTGCGCAGGGCCTGCAAACGGCGCTCTTCGTCGGCGTCCAGCCAGGGCAGCCGGCCGACGCAGGCCTGGGCGTCGACCAGGCCGCGCGCCAGGCGCGCGAGATGGCCGGCGATGCGCCGCAATCCGTCGTACTGGGGATCGCGCAGAGCCAGGCCGACGCTGCCGTCCGCCGCCAGCACCAGGGCCAGCCAGCCGGGGCTGCTCGCCGTCGGCCGCGCCGCCAGCACCTGGACCGCGCAGCGCCCGGCCAGGGCGGCGCGCTCCTGGCCCTCGGCGGAGAGCTGCCGCCGGGCATCGTCGAGTTCTTCCGCCAGCCGCGCGCTACGTTCGGCGGACGACTCCAGCGCCCGGTAGGCGGAACGTAGCAGCGCGGGCGCCTGCCGCCCGCGCACCGTGATCGGCTCGGGAAAACCCAGGGTGATCTCTTCGTTGCCGTAGCGTCCCAGCAGTACCAGGAACGCCGCCAGCCAGTGCGCCGCCGGGAACGCTTGCGCGGCCGCCTCCGGCTCGAACCATTGCCAGGCGCAATGCGGGTCGCGCAAGGCGATCCGCCCCGGCAGTTCCAGCCCCAGCGGGGCGCCTTGCAGGTAGCGTCGCTCCTGCGCAACCTCCGGGCGCGCTGCGCGTCCCGCGGTCAGCGCCTTGCCCGACGAAAAGCTGCGTAACGGTAAGCCATGTCGCTCCTGCATCGCTCTCCCCCTTCCGAGGCTGGGCACCGAGCGAAAAACTCTTCACGAAATGGCGACGAGTTACGAGCTAATACAACTGATAGGGTGGTGACAGGTCAGGCCGAATGATTTTCCGCCAGGATCGGGTACAGCGACGCGACCAACAGCAGCGCCATCCCTACGTTGAACACCCGCAGCCAGCGCGGATCGCGCAGCACGTTGCGCAGCATGCTGCCGAAACCGGCCCAGATTCCGATGGTCGGCGCGTTGATCAGGGCGAAGACCGTCGAGATCACCACCACGTTGGTGAAGTAGCCCTGCAACGGGGTGTAGGTGCTGATGGCGCCGACCGCCATCACCCAGGCCTTCGGGTTGACCCACTGGAACGCCGCCGCGCCCCAGTAGCTCAACGGCTTGCCACGTCCCTCCGGGTCGTTGCCGGCCGGGCCGGAGGTGGCGATCTTCCAGGCCAGGTACAGCAGGTAGGCCGCGCCGACGTAGCGCAGGATGGTGTACAGCACCGGGTAGGCCTCGAACACCGTGCCCAAGCCGAAGCCCACCGCCATCACCATGATGAAGAAGCCGCAACTGATCCCGAGGATGTGCGGGATGGAGCGGACGAAACCGAAGTTGACCCCCGAGGCCAGCAACATGGTGTTGTTCGGACCGGGCGTGACGGAGGTGACGAAGGCGAACAGGGAGAACGCCAGCAGCAGATCCACGGAGAGCGACATTCGTTCCATCCTTTGAAGTGGGTGCGGGCAAGACGTTACTCCGCTTTGCCGCCGCGCCAGCGCAACAGTTGCCGAGAAAGTTGCCGTAACACTCCACCCGTCCGCCGCCCTAGCGTTGCACTCCCCAGCGCTTCACCGTGAGGCGCTCGATGCTGCCGAACACCAGGTTCTCCACCAGCAGGCCGATCAGCACCACCACCGCCAGGCCGGCGAATACCTTGTCGGTGTACAGCTCGTTGCGGTTCTGGAAAATGTACCAGCCGAGCCCGCCCTTGCCGCTGCTCGCGCCGAACACCAGTTCCGCGGCGATCAGCGTGCGCCAGGCGAAGGCCCAGCCGATCTTCAGCCCGGCGAGAATCGACGGCAGCGCCGCCGGCACCAGGATCAGCAGGACGAAGCGCAGGCCGCGCAGGCCGTAGTTGCGCCCGGCCATGCGCAGGGTCTCCGAGACACCGAGGAAACCGGCATAGGTGTTCAGCGCCAGCGCCCAGAGCACCGAATGCACCAGCACGAAGATCAGGCTGCTCTGGCCCAGGCCGAACCAGAGCAGCGCCAGCGGCAGCAGCGCGATCGCAGGCAGCGGGTTGAACATCGCCGTGAGGGTCCCGAGCAGGTCGCGGCCCAACTGCGTGGAGACCGCCAGGCTGGTCAGAACGAAGGCCAGGACGATCCCCAGCAGGTAGCCCTTGAACAGCACCAGCAGGGAGATCCCCGCCTTGGCCGGCAGTTCGCCGCTGGCCAGGCCCTCGCCGAGGGCCCTGGCCGTCTGCAGGAAGCCTGGCAGCAGCAGGTCGTTGCCCTGGACCCGCGCCGCCAGCTCCCAGGCCAGCGCCAGCAGCGCCAGGATCAGCCCCTTGCGCAGCCAGCCCTGTTGCCAGAGACGCTGGCCCAGGGGCAGGCGCCGCTCCAGGGGGACCTCCAGCAGGGGTTCGAGCTGGATTTCGTATTCTTCGCGGACGCGCGTGACTCGACTCATCGATCGGTTCCTCTGCTCAGTGGGCCAGCCGGATATCGGCGAAGTCGAGCGTCTCGGCCGCCGTCGGTTCGCCGCCCTCGTCGAACAGCAAGCGGTGGATGCGTCGCGCCGCGGCTTGCAGCGCTTCGCCGCCCAGGCTGTGCAGCCCGAACGGGTGGCCGTGCACTTCGGCCCGGACCCGCCCCGGGTGCGGCGACAGCAGCAGGATGCGGTTGCCCACCACCAACGCCTCCTCGATGGAATGGGTGACGAACAGCAGGGTGAAACGCACCTCTTCCCACAGGCGCAGCAGCTCTTCCTGCATCTTTCGCCGGGTCAGCGCGTCCAGCGCGGCGAACGGCTCGTCCATCAGCAGGATCTTCGGCTGCATCGCCAGCGCCCGGGCGATCGCCACCCGCGCCTTCATGCCCCCGGACAGCGTGTGCGGGTAGGCCTCGGCGAAGCCCGCCAGGCCGACCTTCTCGAGGCATTCGTCGGCGCGTCGCTCGGCCTCGTCGCGCGCCACCTGGCCGGACACCCGCAAGGGAAACAGCACGTTCTGCCGTACGGTCTTCCATGGCGGCAACTGGTCGAACTCCTGGAACACCACGATACGGTCGGGGCCGGGCGCCCTGACCGCCTGTCCCTGAAGGCGGATCTCGCCCTCGCTGGGCGTGATGAAGCCAGCCACCGCCTTGAGCAGGGTCGACTTGCCGCAGCCGGACGGGCCGAGCAGGACGAAGCGATCGGCCGGGTCGACTTCGAAGCTGACCCGCTGGGTGGCCCGCACCACGCGCGAGCGGGTGCGGTATTCGAGGCTGACTCCGTCCACCGCCAGCAGGGCGTCGGCGGGGAGCGTGGAAGGTTGGCGGGAGGCAGCGTTCATCGGCGTCTCAACTCCCCTGCAACGGCGCGCCGTCCTGGAAGAAATAGTCCTGCCAGGAGGCCGGCTTGTTGCGGATCGCACCGACCCGGTAGAGGAACTCCGCCAGCGGATAGGTGTTCTTCGGCGTGACGCTGAACTCCACCTGCGGATTGGCGATGATCTTCAGCAGCGCGGCGCGATCGATCTTCGCCCCGGTCACCCGGATATAGGTGTCGGCGGCCGCCGCCTTGTCGTTCTGGGCGAAGGCCGCCGCTTCCTTCAGCGCCTCGACGAAGGCCCGGTAGGTCTTCGGGTTGTCCTGGCGGAACTTCTCCGTGGCGAACAGCACGGTCGGCGAATTCGGCCCCAACAGCTCGTAGCTGTCGAGCACCACGTGGACCTTCGGGTTGGCCAGCGCCTGGTCCTGGAACGGCGGGTTGGAGAAATGCCCGGTCAGCTCGGTGCCGCCGGCCACCAGCGCGGCGGTGGCGTCCGGGTGCGGCAGCGCCACGGTGTACTTGTCGAGGCGGTCGAACTGCTTGTCGCCCCACTGCTTCGCCGCGGCGTACTGGAGGAAGCGCGACTGCACCGAAACCCCCACCGCCGGCACGGCGATGCGATCCCCGGCGCCGAAGTCGGCGATGCTCCTGACCCGCGGGTCGTTGCTCAGCAGGTAGTAGGGGAAGTTGCCCAGCGAGGCCACCGCCTTGACGTTCTGGCGCCCGCGGGTACGGTCCCAGATGGTCAGCAGCGGACCGACGCCGGCACCGGCGATATCGATCGCCCCGGACAGCAGTGCATCGTTGACCGCCGCGCCGCCGGACAGTTGGGTCCAGTCGACCTTGATTTGCAGGCCCTCGGCCTGGCCGTGCTTTTCGATCAGGCGCTGGTCGCGGACCACGTTGAGCAGCAGGTAGACGATGCCGAACTGCTCGGCGATGCGGATCTCGCCCTCGGCCTGCGCCGGCCGGCTGGCCAGCAGCGTGGTGGCGAGGCTCAGGCCCAGGCCGAGCGCGGCGACCAGGCGGGTGAAACGGGGAATGCGGTTCATGGAAACGCTCCTGGCGAAAAGGGGGAAGCGCGCGCCGTCGTCAGAACGGCGCGTCGCCCTGGATGGTGGTGCGGTAGAGCTTGCGCCGCAGGTGGGCCGGGCAACCGCCGGCGAGATGGATCAGCGAGCGGTTGTCCCAGAACACCAGGTCATGCGCCTGCCAGCGATGCCGGTAGATGTGCTCGGGGCGCACGCTGTGCGCATACAGCTCGGCGAGCAGTTGGGCGCTCTCGTCGGCCGGCAGGCCGACGATGCGGGTGGTGAAACCTTCGCTGACGAACAGCGCCTTGCGCCCGCTTTCCGGGTGGGTGCGCACGATCGGATGGACCACTTCGCGCACCTCGGCGAGCTGGGCGGCGCTCAGGGTCGGCCGCCAGTTGCCCTCGAAGCGCGGTTCGCTGTAGCGGGCGGTATAGGAATGCGCCGCCGTGCGTCCCTCGATCGCCTTGCGCAGGGCCTCCGGCAAGCTGTCCCAGGCCTTGTGCATGTCGGCGAACAGAGTATCGCCGCCCTCCTTCGGCAGCTCCTGGGCATGCAGCATCGAGCCGAGGCTCGGCAGCTCCTTATAGGAAAGGTCGGAGTGCCAGAACTTGCCGGCATCGCCGAGACCGACGGGCTGGCCGTTCTCGACGATGTTGGAAACGATGAGGATCTCCGGATGCCCTGGGAGCAGGAACTGCTTCAGCACATGGATCTGCAACTCACCGAAGCGCCGGCTGAAGGCGATCTGCTGCGCCGGGGTGATGCGCTGCTCGCGGAACACCAGCACATGGTGGTCCAGGTGCGCCCGATGGATACGGCGGAAGTCCTCGGCGGCCAGGGGCAACCCGAGGTCGAGGCCGAGCACCTCGGCGCCGAACGCGGCATCGAGGGCACGGATCTGCAAGGGAACGTCGGCGCGCGCTGGCGCCGGAAGGGAAACGGACATCGCTGACTCCCACGCAAGCCCGGACACGCCGGGCACGAGATACCGCGCGAGGCGGCATGGATTCGGTGCGGCGCGCCGATTGGTCGGCAGGTACGCGAGAGTCTTTAATTTATTGGAATAAGAAAATTAATTTAAATACCTTTAAAGAATATAAATATGCTGCTCGGTACGGTTCGGCGTTCCTTGTAAGCACAAAAATGAATTAATAAATAAAAACTTAGTATTTATGGCTCTAAGCGGCGAAGGGATAGTCTGGCTGCCATCGAACCCGCCGCCCGAGGAATGCCTCATGGACCGCACCGACAACGTCATCGATTTCGCCCGCTACCGCTCGCGCCGCCAGGCACGCCGCCTGGGCGAAATGATGTGGGCGGTGTACGCCTGGCGGGCCGGCTACGCCGTGCCGCAACCGCCAGCCAGGCACGACGAGCGCAGCCGCCGGGCCTGACCGATGAACCTGCCCGCCAGCGATGGCGTCGCCCACCTGGAACTGGCCGCCGGCGTGCATACTGAACCCGATGATCTGATTGGCCAGCGCGTCGCCCACAACCTGCTGCGCCTGCGCGGCAAGCGCAATCTCTCGCTGGACGCCCTGGCGCGGATTTCCGGCGTCAGCCGGGCGATGCTGGCGCAGATCGAGTCCGGGCGCAGCGTGCCGTCGATCAAGGTGCTGTGCAAGATCGCCCAGGGCCTCAAGGTGTCGGTGGCAGCCTTCCTCGACGATCGCGCCTTCGCCGGCGTCGCCGTGCTGCCGGCGCAACAGAGCAAGCGCCTGGTCAGCGCCGACGGCGCCTTCACCAGCCGCGCGCTGTTCCCCTTCGATGTGGCGCGCCAGGTGGAGTTCTACGAACTGCGCCTGCGCGGCCTCGGCCAGGAAGACGCCGAGGCCCACGCCCCCGGCACCCAGGAGAACCTGGTGGTGGCGCAAGGGGTACTGGAAGTGCGGGTCAACGAAGAGCGCTTCCTGCTCGCCACCGGCGACTCGATCCTGTTCTACGCCGACCAGCCGCACAGCTACCGCAATCCCGCCGATAGCGAAGCGCTGGCGTACCTGGTGATGACCTACCCGGAGCGCCTGGACTGACCCCCGGCCTTGCTGCCATGGACGAAGAAAGGCCCGCCCGGTCATCCCGGGCGGGCCTTTTCCATCCGGCGACGGATCAGCAGGTGCAGCACATCATCGGCATGCCGTTGCAACTCATCATCATCGGCATGCCGCACTCCATCATCTTCGCCATCAGCATGCAGCAATTCTTGAACATCTCCATGTCCATGCCCTGCATCGGCATCATCCTGCAATGCAGGGCGTCGCCCTGCATGGAGCACTCCATCATGCACTTCATCGGAGCCATGCCCATCATCGGCATGCCCATCCCCATGCCCATCGTCGGCATCATCGCCATGCAGGCCTGGGACATGCCCATCATCGCCAGGTTGCCGCACTGCATCATCATGGGCATGCCGCAGTTCATCATCATCGCCATCATCTCGGCGCTGTTGCGGAACTGGCCCATGTCCATGCCCATCGCCGGCATCATCTTGCACAGCATGCCGTCGTCCATCGTTTCGCACTGCATGCTCGCCATCATCATCGGCATGCCCATCATGGGCATCATCGGCATGGCGGCATTCATGTTCATCGGCATCTGCATGGCATTCATCATGGCGGTAACTCCTGTAGGCGAAGCGGGGGTAAGTGCGACTGGGGCCGATTCTAGGCAGCGCCGGCGCACCGGCAAGATGCCGGTGCAACAGCCGCGCCGGGCGCTGCATGGCGGCTACCGGCGAGGCAGCGAAGGCGTTCGGCGCAATGACAGCGGATTCCGCTGCATGACGGAGGAGAGCATCGTCGCGACAGGTATTTCGACGCGATGGATATTCGAATCGGGCCTATCCAAATAACCCAAGTGAATAAACGTTCTAAGACCCGTCGCGTTTTTTGCCTCGCCCGGCGCCGCCCCTCTATTCCGCCGCTTTCCGGCGTTCGGACGATGCCCTGGGGAAACCGCGCGGGCCGACGCGGAACGCGTGCGCGGCATTGCCCCAGGCCAGCGCCGCGGCCAGGCCGATCAGCGGCAGCAGGGTCCAGGGCAGCATCTCGCTGCCCCAGCGCTGCAACACCATGCCGCCCAACGCTCCGCCGCCGGCGATGGCCAGGTTCCAGGCCACCACGATCATCGACTGGGCCAGGTCGGCGCCCTCCCCGGCGGCGTCCGCCGAGGCGGTCTGCAGCAGCGTCGCCGCGCCACCGAACGTCAGTCCCCAGAGGGCCAGGCCGGCGAACGCCAGCCAGCTCCAGCGAGCGCCCAGGCACAGCGCCAGCGCCGCCACGGCGAACAGCGCCAGGCTGGCCAGGACCATCCGCCGCAGGTGCCGGTCGACCAGCGCGCCGACCAGCCAGATTCCCGCCACCGCGGCGCTGCCGAATACCAGCAGGGCCAGGTCCACCGAGGCGCCCAGGCCGACCTTGGCGAGGAACGGCGCGATATAGGTGTAGAGGATGTTGTGCGCCAGCACCCAGGCGACGATCACCAGCAATACCGGACGCACGCCCGGCGTGCGCAGCACCCCGAGCAGGCGCAGGCGCCGCCCGGCCGGCTGGCCAGGGAAGTCCGGCACGCTGTGCAGCACCCAGCCGACCAGCAACAGCGCGATCAGCGACAACAGGCCGAAGGCCCAGCGCCAGCCGAGCAGGCCGCCCAGCCAGGTGCCCAGCGGAACGCCGAGCGACAACGCCAGCGGCGCACCGAGCATGGCCACCGCCAGCGCCCGCCCTTGCTGCTCCGGCGGCACCAGGCGCCGCGCGTAGCCGGCCAGCAGGCCCCAGGCGAGGCCGGCGGCGACGCCGCTGCCGAAGCGCGCCAGCAGGATCAGGCGGTAATCCGAGGAAACGGCGGTGAAGCTGTTGCAGACGAAGAAGATCAGCAGCGCCAGCAGCAGCACCCGGCGCCGCCGCCAGCCCTGGGTCAGGCTCGCCGCCGGCAACGCGGCCAGTAGCGAACCCAGGGCATAGACGCTGACCAACTGCCCGGCCAGCGCCTCGCTGACCGCCAGCCCCGCGCCGATTTGCGGCAGCAGGCCGGCCGGCAGGGTTTCGCTGAGAATGGCGACGAAGCCGGACATCGCCATCGCCAGCAACGCGCTCAGCGGCAGCCGCGGCGCCACGGCCGACGCAGCGGCCCCGGCGTTCTCCGGAAATGCTTCGCGGCGTCCCATCAGCGCAGCTCCGCGGAACGGTAGACGGCGTCGCGCAGGTCGTTGACGAAGCGTCCCGACATGCCCTCGAACAGGGTGTTGGTGAGCGCCACCACCGACAGTTCGCGGGCCCGGTCGACGAACCAGGAATGCCCGTAGGCGCCTCCCCAGCGCCAGGTGCCGGGAGACTCCGGCGATTGCGCGATGGCCGGGTCACGCAGCACGGAGAAGCCCAGACCGAAGCCGAAACCGGGATTGGCCGGCAGTTCCAGGCCGGGTACCTGGTCGCGGCCCATTTCCTCCACCAGGCCAGGCGTCAGCAACGGCGCGCCGCCCTGGCGAAGGACCTCCAGAAGGCGCAGCACGTCGCCGGCGCTGCCGATCATCCCCGCCCCGCCAGACGCATAGGCAGACGGCTCGAAGGCCCGACGCGGCTCGAAGCGAATGCCGACGCAGTCCTCGAACGGCGTGACGGTCTCCCGCTCGGCCATCCGCCGCGGGCGTGGCCGGTCGCTGACGTAGACCGCCGCCAGGCGTTGCGCGTCGGCGCAGAGGAAGCCGCTGTCGCGCATGCCGGCTGGAATCCCGACCCGCTGCCGCAGCGCTTCCGCCAGCGGCCGCCCGTCGACCCGCGCCACCAGCGCGCCGAGCACGTCGGTGGCCAGCGAATAGCCCCAGGCGCGGCCGGGCTCGTAGAGCAAGGGCACGGAGGCCAGGCGACGGAGATTCTCGGCCAGGTCGAAGCCCGGCAGGTCCATGCCGTCGGAAATCCCGGCGCGGGCATAGGGGCCGTCTGCGTCGGCTTCGAGGAAGCGATAACCGAGGCCGGCGCTGTGGCTCAGCAACTGCCGCGGCGTGATGCGCGCCTCGCGGCCGTCGGCCAGGCGCGGACGGAACGCCGGCAACCAGTCGGCGATCGGCTCATCGAGGGCCAGCCGGCCCTCGTCCACCAGGCTCAGGGCGGCGACGCTGACGATCGGCTTGCTCACCGAGGCCAGGCGGAACAGGCTGTCCTCGCCCATTGTCCGGCCGGCCTCGCGGTCGGCCAGGCCGGCAGCCCGTCGATAGAGCCACTGCCCCCGGTGCGCCACCAGTACCACCGCTCCCACCAGGCGCTGGTCGGCGAATGCCGCCTCGATCGCCTGATCGACATGTTCCGCCAGGCTGCGCCCTGGCCCTCGTTCGAAACCTGACATGCAGGACTCTCCGCGGACGATGAAGGATGCGGACAGGCTAAGAGCGCTGCAAAAGCGGAAAAAGACGGATAGAGTTCCGCTCTATCCGGACCTTGATGTCCGTAATCGGAGCCTTGCATGGACAGCCTCAGCGGTTTCACCGTCTTCGTCCGCGTCGCCGAGACCCGCAGCATCGTCGGCGCCGCCCGGACCCTCGGGGTCAGCGCCTCGGCGGTGGGCAAGCGGGTCGCCCGCCTGGAAGAGAAGCTCGGCGTGCGCCTGTTCCACCGCAGCACCCGCAGCATCACCCTGACCGCCGAAGGCAGCCTGTTCCTCGAGCGCAGCCGGCGCATCCTGGCCGAGATCGAAGCCACCGAGCTGGAGCTGTCGCAAAGCCGCGAGACCCCGCGCGGGCGCCTGCGGGTCAGCCTGCCGCTGGTCAGCGGGCTGGTCCTGCCGGCGCTCGCCGATTTCATGCAGGCCTATCCGGACATCGAGCTAGACCTCGACTTCAGCGATCGCGTGGTGGATGTCGTCGACGAAGGCTTCGACGTGGTCCTGCGCACCGGCCAGCCGGTGGATTCGCGGCTGTCCATGCGCGAACTGGGCGAGTTCCAGTTGAAGCTGGTCGGCTCGCCGACCTACTTCGCCCGCCACGGCACGCCACGCTGCCCGGAAGACCTGCTGCGGCACACCTGCCTGCACTACCGCTTCTCCAACACCGGCCGCCTCGAGGAATGGCCGCTGCGCCGCGCGGACGGCGAAGCCCCGCCGCAGATCCCGGTGTCAATGGTCTGCAACAACATCGAGACCCGCGTCTGCTTCGCCCTGCGCGACCAGGGCATCGCCTGCCTGCCGGACTTCTCGATCCGCGAGGCGCTACGCGAAGGGCGCCTGGTCAGCGTCCTCGACACCTTCTGCGAGCGCCGCGCGCGATTCTTCCTGCTCTGGCCGTCCGGCCGCCAGGTCTCGCCCAAGCTGCGCGCCTTCATCGACTTCGTCGCGCCACGGGTGATCGCCACGCTGGGCTGAAGCGCGCCTGGCAGGGCCGGTCAAGCCGGCGGCAGACAGGAGCAAGACCGCGGCGGCCACGGAGCGTCTAATAGGTACATCCACCCCTTGCCAGGCCGCATCCATGATCAACATCGAGACGCCGACCTACTACACGGCGACCAAGAAGTACGAGCTGTCCTTCCCCTCCCTGGAAACCGACCTGGACGCCGACGTGGTGGTGATCGGCGGCGGCTTCTCCGGGATCAACACCGCGCTTGAGCTGGCCGAGCACGGCATCACCGACATCGTCGTGCTGGAGGCCCGCCACCTCGGCTTCGGCGGTACCGGGCGCAACGGCGGGCAGATCATGGCCGGCATCGGCCACGACCTGGAGAAGATCCGCAAGGACGTCGGCGAGGACGGCCTGCGGGCGATCTTCGAGATCAGCGACCTCGGCGCCGACATCATCAAGGGCCGTATCGAGAAGTACGCCATCGACGCCGACTTCTGCCACGGCTACGGCTACATGGGCTTCAACGCACGCCAGGCGAAGACCCTGCAGGCCTGGGAAAAGGAATTCCGGTCGCTCGGCTCGCCCCATGAGATCCGTTACCTGCACGGTGCCGAGGTGCGCCAGATCATCGGCTCGGACGCCTACGGCAGCGCCCTGCTGCACATGGGCGGCGGCCATGTGCACTCGCTCAACCTGCTGCTCGGCGAAGCCAAGGCGCTGGCCGGCCTCGGCGCACGGATATTCGAATACAGCCCGGCGCTGGAGGTGCAATACGGCGAGCGCATCCGCGTGCGCACGGCCAAGGGCTCGGTCACCGCGAACAAGCTGCTCTGGGCCTGCGACAGCTTCCTCAACCGGCTCGAACCCGAGCTGCACCGCACCACCATCAATACCTACGCGTTCCAGATGATGACCGAGCCGCTGCCGGACGAACTGATCCAGCGGATCAGCCCGATCCGCGGCGCCTACAGCGACATCCGCCCGGTCATCGACTACTACCGGGTGACCAACGAGAACCGCCTGCTGTTCGGCGCCGCCACACCCTTCGTCGAACGCATCCCCGGCGACCTCAAGGCCTGGAACCGCAAGCTGATGCTGAAGATCTTCCCCTACCTGGAGCACGTCCGCATCGACCTCGCCTGGGGTGGGCCGATGGCTTGCAGCGCCAACCTGTTCCCGCAGATCGGCAGCCTCTCGGGGCGGCCCAACGCGTTCTTCGTCCAGGGTTATTCCGGGTTCGGCGTGACCCCCAGCCACATCGTCTGCAAGGTCCTCGCCGAAGGCATGAGCGAAGGCTCGGCGCGCTACGACCTGCTCAGCTCGGTGCGCCGCATCCCGATCCACGGCAAGGACCACTTCCGCCCGCTGCTGCTCAGCGCGGGCAAGACCTGGCACCAGCTCTCCGGCTACTGGAACGGCCGGCGCTGAAACCTACCGATCACTCTACAAGGAGCATTCCCATGGCCATTACCGTTATCCGCCACGGCATCACCCTCGACGAACTGGACGCCTGGGGCAGCGTCGCCGACCTCGGCTCGGAGATCCTCGAAGGCGAGGTGAAAGCCTTCGGCAAGATGACCGCCGGAGCCCCCACCGACCCGGTCAGCGCCGCCTACTTCGGCACCACCGCCGGCAAGTTTCGCATGACCTATCCGTTCAGCGAACAGGCCACGGTGGTCAGCGGCGAGGTCCGCCTCACCGACGAGTCCACCGGCCAGAGCACGCTCTACAAGGCCGGCGACAGCTGGTTCGTCAGCAAGGGCACCCCGGTGCTCTGGGAGGTTGCCGACGGCGGCTTCGTCAAGCATTACTACGCGGTGGCTTGAGACACCGGCGTAACGGCGAGCCATTACGCCCGGAGGCGCTGCCAGCCCTCGACACGCCCCCGTAGGGCGAATAACCGCTCGCGGTTATCCGCCGTGAAATCCGGCGTAACGGCGAATAGCGCCTGCGGCGCTATTCGCCCTACTCGGCAAGCCGTTCCGCCCGGAGGCGCTGCCCAACCCTCGACATGTCCCCGTAGGGCGAATAACCGCTCGCGGTTATCCGCCGTGAAGCCCGGCGTAACCGCGGATAGCGCCTGCGGCGCTATTCGCCCTACCCGGCAAGCCGTTCCGCCCGGAGGCGCTGCCCAGCCCTCGACATGTCCCGTAGGGCGAATAACCGCTCGCGGTTATCCGCCGTGAAATCCGGCGTAACGGCGGATAGCGCCTGCGGCGCTATTCGCCCTACCCGGCAAGCCGTTACGCCCGGCGACGCTGCCCAACCCTCGACATGTCCCCGTAGGGCGAATAACCGCTCGCGGTTATCCGCCGTGAAACCCGGCGTAACGGCGGATAGCGCCCGCGGCGCTATTCGCCCTACCCGGCAAGCCGTTCCGTCCGGCGGCGCTGCCCAACCCTCGACATGTCCCTGAACGGCCGCACCGTCGGGCCGCGGGTTCAGGTGCTCTCCCGCGCCATCAGCTCGAACCCCATGTCCAGCGCGCTATCGCGCACCTCCTTGCCGGCGATCAGCGCCAGCAACTGCTCCGCCGCGCGCCGGCCGATGGCTTCGCGCGGGGTGCGGATGCTGCTCAGGCGCGGGACCGTGCAGTCCGAACCCGGCAGGTCGTTGAAACCGAGCACGGCGATCTGTTCCGGCACCTTGACCCCACGGCGCAGGGCCTCCAACAGCGCGCCCTGGGCCAGGTCGTCGTTGCAGAAGAACACCCCGTCGACCTGCGGCTGGCTGGCCAGCAACTGCACGAAGAGTTCGCCGCCGAGGGCCACCGAGGACGGCCGCGGCGTAAGGATTTCCAGCCCCGGGTCGTAGCAGCCGGCTTTTTGCAAGGCGCGGCGGAACCCCTCGCCGCGCAGCAGGGTGCGCTGGTCGAGCTGGGCGCCGATGTAGGCCAGGCGCCTGCGGCCGCGTGCCAGCAGGTGCTCGGCAGCGGCCTCGCCGGCGCGCAACTGGGAGAAGCCGACGCAATTGAGCCCGGCGCCGGAGTCCAGGTCCATCATGTACACGCAGGGAATGCCGCTGGCCTCGATCATCCGCCGGGCGCTCTCGGTGCGCTCGAAGCCGGTCAGCAGCAGGCCGCGCGGCTGGTAGGCCAGGTAGTTGCGGATCAGGTCCTCTTCCTCGTTGCGCGAGTAGTGGAAGTTGCCGATCAGCACCTCCAGGCCCTGTGGCCGCAGTACCGCGTGGATCGCCTCGAGGGTCTCGATGAACAGCAGGTTGGCCAGCGACGGCACCAGCACCGCCACGCTGTGGCTTTGCGCCGAGGCCAGCGCGCGCGCCGCGGGGTTGGCCACGTAGCCGAGTTCGCGGGCGGCGTCGCGGACCTTCTGCGCCAGTTCTTCGGCGACGCTGGCGACGCCGCGCAGCGCGCGCGACGCGGTGATCGGGCTGACCCCGGCGCGGCGCGCGACTTCGTTGAGGGTGGGACGTCCGGTGGTTCGCGTGTTCTTGTCGTTCTTGGTGATGCTCATCGTGGCCTGCTTGCCAAACAAAATTCCAGGCACTAAGGTAGCGCTGTCTCGCGACCTGGGCAATCGCCTGAGGCGGCCTGTCCGCCACTGCCCGCGCGGGATTCGACAGACCACAACGACAAGAAGGCGGAGCCAGGCTCGCGCGATTTTTTCCAGGTCGCAAAGACAGCGCTGTCTCACGCTTGAGGTGTTCCATGCATCCACCCCTCCAAGCCCTGGTCATCATGGGTGTCGCCGGTTGCGGCAAGTCCAGCGTCAGCCAGGCCCTCTGCCAGCGCAGCGGCGCCCACGGCATCGAAGGCGACAGCTTCCATCCCGCCGCCAACATCCGCAAGATGAGCGCCGGCATCCCCCTCACCGACGACGACCGCGCCGGCTGGCTGGACACCCTCGCCGAGCAGCTGCGCCAGGCGGTGGCCGCCGACAAGCTGCCGGTACTGACCTGTTCCGCCCTCAAGCGCGCCTACCGCGACCGGTTGCGCCGCGCGGTGCCCGGCCTCGGCATCGTCTACCTGGAACTGACCCCGGCGGTCGCCGCCGAGCGCGTCGCCCAGCGCCCCGGCCACTTCATGCCGGCGACCCTGATCGACAGCCAGTTCGCCGCCCTCGAGCCGCCGCTCGACGAACCCCTGACCCTGCGCCTGGACGCCACCCTGCCGGTGGAATGCCTGGCGCAGGCCGCCCACGCCTGGTGGCTGGAGCACGCCGCCGCCTGAAGTCTTTCGCTTGTCCGACAAAGATAGCGCTACCCCGAAAAAGCGCTTCAATGAAACAGCAACTCCGGTAGAACAACGACAAAAGGAGAGCCCTCCATGTTCGGCATGTCACACGATGCCTACCTGCTCCTCGACGCCCTGGTGACCATCATCGGCCTGATCGTGCTGATCACCCGCTTCAAGGTGCATCCCTTCATCGCCCTGATCATCGCCGCCGGCTTCCTCGGCCTGACCTCGGGGATGCCGGTGGAGAAGATCGTCAAATCCTTCCAGGACGGCTTCGGCGGCGTGCTCGGCTTCGTCGGCGTGATCCTCGCCCTGGGCACCATGCTCGGCAAGCTGATGGCCGATTCCGGCGGCGCCGACCAGATCGCCCGCACCCTGATCCGCGCCTTCGGCAAGGAGCGGGTGCACTGGTCGATGATGCTCGCCGCGTTCCTGGTGGGCATCCCGCTGTTCTTCGAGATCGGCTTCATCCTGCTGATCCCGCTGGTGTTCATCGTCGCCCGGCGCAGCGGCGTGTCCCTGATCAAGATCGGCATCCCGTTGCTCGCCGGCCTTTCCGCGGTGCACGGTCTGGTGCCGCCGCATCCCGGCCCGCTGCTGGCGATCGGCGTGTTCGGCGCCGACATCGGCAAGACCATCCTCTACGGCCTGATCGTCGCCCTGCCCACCGCCGCCATCGCCGGCCCGCTGTTCGGCGCGCTGGTCTCGCGCTACATACCCGGCACGCCATCGGCGGAACTGGTCGAGCAGATCGCCCACAAGCCCGAGACCCAGGACCTGCCCAGCTTCGGCGTGACCCTGGCGACCGTGCTGCTGCCGGTGTTCCTGATGCTGCTGAAGACCTTCGCCGACGTCGCCTTCCCCGATGGCCACGCGTTCCGCGCCTGGATGGACATGATCGGCCATCCGATCAGCGCCCTGCTCCTGGCCCTGCTGGTGGCGCTCTATACCTTCGGCTACGCCCGTGGCTTCGACTCGAAGAAGATCCTCAGGCTGCTCGACCAGAGCCTGGCACCGACCGCCGCCATCGTGATGATCATCGGCGCCGGCGGCGGCTTCAAGCAGATGCTGGTGGCCAGCGGGGTCGGCGACGTCATCGGCCATCTCGCGGTGAACGCGCAGATCTCGCCGATCCTGCTGGCCTGGCTGGTGGCCGCGGTGATCCGCATCGCCACCGGCTCGGCCACCGTCGCCACCATCACCGGGGCCGGCATCGTGGTGCCGGTGATCGACCTGATTCCCGGCGTCAACCGCGAGTTGCTGGTGCTCGCCACCGGCGCCGGCTCGCTGATCCTCTCCCATGTCAACGACGCCGGGTTCTGGCTGGTCAAGCAGTACTTCAACATGAGCGTCAGCGAGACCTTCAAGACCTGGACCGCGATGGAGACCATCCTCTCCGTGGTCGGCCTGGTCTTCATCCTGTTGCTGTCGCTGGTGCTCTGAGCACCAGCCCGACCGGAGTTCAGCCATGACCGAACCAATGCAACGCCCCGACCACGAAGCCTCGCGCTGGCCGCGCGACTTCGATATCCGCCAGCGCTATGCCGAGCAGCAGGAACTGCTTGAGCCACCGCCGGCGCGGCCCCGCGAAGAGCCTACCGCCGACGCCTGAAGCCAGCCGGCGCCATGCCTTTGCTCCCGCCCCCCACGAAGCGGGAGCAAAGGCTGATTTCCGGCAAGGGCGCGACGGTTTTCCTGCTGAAACGATTTACCTTCGATCCGGACCGCGCTACAACAGTCCCACGCCTTTCATCCACGTCATTCGAGGACCCGCCATGACCGCCCCGCTCCACCTCGATTCGCTGTTTCCCAGCCTCGACGCCATTCCCGAGCAGTACCGCCCCGACGCCCCCATCGAGCAGCGCGACTACCTGGTCGACGGCCAACTGCGACATTGGGACGGCCCGCTGGCGCCGGTACGCAGCCCGGTATTCCTCGCCGAGGCCGACGGCGAGCGCCAGGTGATCCTCGGCAGTACCCCGCTGCTCGACGCCGACGCCGCGCTCGCCGCCCTCGACGCCGCGGTGCGGGCCTACGACCACGGCCAGGGCCTGTGGCCGAACCTGCGGGTGGCCGAGCGCATCCAGCACGTCGAACGCTTCCTGGCGCGGATGCGCGAGCAACGCGAGGCGGTGGTCAAGCTGCTGATGTGGGAAATCGGCAAGAACCTCAAGGACTCCGAGAAAGAGTTCGACCGCACCTGCGACTACATCGTCGATACCATCGAAGCGCTGAAGGAACTCGACCGCCGCTCCAGCCGTTTCGAACTGGAACAGGGCACCCTCGGCCAGATCCGCCGGGTGCCGCTGGGCGTGGCGCTGTGCATGGGGCCGTACAACTACCCGCTGAACGAAACCTTCACCACCCTGATCCCGGCGCTGATCATGGGCAACACCGTGGTGTTCAAGCCGGCCAAGTTCGGCGTGCTGCTGATCCGCCCGCTGCTGGAAGCCTTCCGCGACAGCTTCCCGCCGGGAGTGATCAACGTCATCTACGGACGCGGCCGGGAAACCGTGTCGGCGCTGATGGCCAGCGGCAAGGTCGACGTGTTCGCCTTCATCGGCACCCATTCCGGCGCCAGCGACCTGAAGAAGCTGCACCCCCGCCCGCACCGCCTGCGCGCCGCCCTCGGCCTGGACGCGAAGAACCCGGGCATCGTCCTGCCGCAGGTCGACCTGGACAACGCGGTGAACGAGGCGGTCACCGGCGCGCTGTCCTTCAACGGCCAGCGCTGCACCGCGCTGAAGATCCTGTTCGTCCACGAAAGCGTGCTGCAACCGTTCCTCGACAAGTTCAGCGCGCGCCTGGCCAGCCTCAAGCCGGGCATGCCCTGGGAACCGGGAGTGGCGCTGACGCCGCTGCCGGAGCCGGGCAAGGTCGACTACCTCGAAGGCCTGCTGAACGACGCCCTGGCCAAGGGCGCACGAGTGGTCAATGCGGGCGGCGGCGAGCATCGGCAAAGTTTCTTCTACCCCGCTCTGCTGAGTCCGGTGAGCCCGGACATGCGCCTCTACCACGAGGAGCAGTTCGGTCCGCTGGTGCCGGTGGTGCCCTATCGCGAGCTGGACGAGGTGATCGACTACGTCCTGCGCTCCGACTACGGCCAGCAGTTGAGCCTGTTCGGCAACGACCCGGCGCAGATCGGCCGGCTGGTCGACGCCTTCGCCAACCAGGTCGGCCGGATCAACGTCAACGCCCAGTGCCAGCGCGGCCCGGACAGCTACCCGTTCAACGGCCGGAAGAATTCGGCGGAAGGCACCCTGTCGGTCCATGACGCGCTGCGGGTGTTCTCCATCCGCACCCTGGTGGCGACCCGCGACACCGAGGCGAACAAGACCCTGGTCAGCGAGATCATCCGCAACCGCGCGTCGAACTTCCTCACCACCGACTACATCTTCTGAAGCGCCTGTCCCTCTCCCGCCGGGAGAGGGACCTGCCGCCACCTCCCCCACTGTCCGCCAGGCAGCAGCCGCGCAACAGGCTGCCGCCCCGGCAACACCTCCTGCTCGCGCGAACCCGCGCAACCAGTGGCCTGCGCGGGTCGGCACAGGCTGTGCAACAGCCCGGACTCCAGGGTAGCCGTCGACCGGACGGCCCCGCTGCCTACCAGGAGTCCGCATGAACGCCCGCGTCCATCCCGAAGCCACCGCCGCCAGTCTCTCCGAAGGCGCCGACTACGAACTGCTCGCCCAGCGTTTCCGACCGATCTTCGCGCGCATCGCCGAAGGCGCCGTCGAGCGCGAACGGCAACGCGAACTGCCCCACGAGGCGATCGCCTGGCTCAAGCAGGCCGGCTTCGGCGCCGTGCGCGTGCCGCGCGAGCACGGCGGCGCCGGCGCCTCGCTGCCGCAGTTGGTTCAGTTGCTGATCGAACTGGCCGAGGCCGACTCCAACATCACCCAGGCCCTGCGCGGCCACTTCGCCTTCGTCGAGGACCGTCTCAATGCCGAGCCCGGCCCTGGCCGCGACCGTTGGCTGCGGCGCTTCGTCGAGGGCGACCTGGTCGGCTGCGCCTGGACCGAGGTCGGTTCGGTACGGCTGGGCGAAGTGCTCACCCGCGTCTCGCGCAAGGACGACGGTCGCTGGGTGGTGAACGGCAGCAAGTACTACAGCACCGGCAGCCTCTTCTCCGACTGGATCGATCTGTATGCCCAGCGCGACGACACCGGCGCCGACGTGATCGCGGCGATCCGCACCGACCAGCCCGGCGTGCGCCAGAGCGACGACTGGGACGGCTTCGGCCAGCGCACCACCGGCAGTGGCACGTCGCGGTTCGAGGACGCCGAGGTGGAGGAAGAGAACCTCATCGACTTCGCCAGCCGCTTCAAGTACCAGACCGCGTTCTACCAGTTGGTCCTGCTCGCGGTGCTGGCCGGCACCGGCCGCGCCGCCTTGCGCGACGTCGCCGCCGAGGTGCGCGGGCGGACCCGTATCTACAGCCACGGCAATGCCCCGCGAGTCAGCCAGGATCCCCAGGTGCAGCAGGTGGTCGGGCGCATCGCCGCGCGCGTCTACGCCGCCGAGGCGGCCACCCTGCACGCCGCCGAAGCGGCCCAGCGCGCCTACCTGGCGCGCTTCGTAGGCGACCCGCAGGCGGAGAAGGAGGCCAATATCGCCGCCGAGATCGAATCGGCCAAGGCCCAGGCGATCGTCGCCGAACTGGTGTTGCAAGCCACCAGCGAGCTGTTCGACGCCAGCGGCGCTTCCGCCGTCGGCCGCGGCAAGCAGCTCGACCGCCACTGGCGCAATGCGCGCACCGCCGCCTCGCACAATCCCCTGATCTACAAGCAACGGATCGTCGGCGACTGGGAGATCAACGGCAGCGAGCCGCCCTACGTCTGGCAGATCGGCAGCGGTCCGGCCTCGGCGTCCCGCTGAACCTCGCCCATCCCATCGCAAGGAGTTGCCATGAGCGCACTGGAAAAGAACGCCGCCGATCCCTATCGGCAACCGCTGCCACGGACCCCGGCCCGGCGCATCGCCGACGACGCCGAGGCGATCCGCGTCGCCCGCGAACTGGCCGGGCTGTTCGCCGAGGAAGCCTCGCTGCGCGACCGCCAGCGCCGGCTGCCGGTGGCCGAACTGGAAGCCTTCTCGCAGAGCGGCCTATGGGGCATCAGCGTACCGCGCGCCTACGGCGGCGCCGAGGTCAGCTACCGGATCCTGGCCGAAGTACTGAAGACCATCGCCGCGGTAGACCCGTCCCTGGCGCAGTTGCCGCAGAACCACCTGGCGGTGCTCGACCATTTGCGCCTGGACGGCAGCGAGGAGCAGAAACGCTTCTTCTACGGCCTGGTGCTAGACGGCGTGCGCTTCGGCAACGCCTTCTCCGAACGCCACAGCCGTACCGTCGCCGAATTCCAGACACGAGTGCTGGCGGATGGCGACGGGTTCCGCATCGACGGCCGCAAGTTCTATTCGAGCGGCGCCCTGCTCGCCCACTGGGTACCGGCCGTCGGCCTCGACGCCGAGCAGCGCGCGCACCTGGCGTTCATCCCGCGCGACGCGCCGGGGCTGACGGTGATCGACGACTGGTCCGGCTTCGGCCAGCGCACCACCGCCAGCGGCACCGTCATCCTGGACAACGTACGGGTGCCGGCCGAGCACGTCATCCCGGTGCACCGCGCCTTCGACCGCCCCACCGCCGCCGGCGCCGTATCGCAGTTCATCCAGGCCGCCATCGACGCCGGCATCGCCCGTGGCATCCTCGCCGAGACCGTGCAGCAGGTGCGCCGCCACGCGCGGCCATGGATAGACGCCAACCAGCAGCATGCCTGGGAAGACCCCTACACCATCCAGCAGGTCGGCGACCTGCGCATCCGCGTGCGCGCCGCAGAAGCCGTGCTCGACCTGGCGGCCGACGCCATCGAAGCGGCGCTCGCCGCCCCCGACGAGGAGAGCGTGGCCGCCGCCTCGATCGCCGTGGCCGAGGCCAAGGTGCTCACCACCGAAGCCGCCCTGCTCGCCGCCAACCGGCTGTTCGAACTGGTCGGCACGCGCTCGACCCTGGAGGAACTCAATCTCGACCGCCACTGGCGCAACGCCCGCACCCACACCCTGCATGACCCGGTGCGCTGGAAATACCATGCCATCGGCAACTACCAGTTGAATGGGGTGAAGCCACCGCGGCACGCCTGGCTCTAGGAGCCGTCCCGGGCCCTGGGGCGGATAGCGCCACCGGCGTCATCCGCCGTCCGCCCAGGTCAGGCCGGCAGCGCGTTGCGCCCGGCCTCCTTCTCCCAGAGCGCCCGCAGGTCGCGATAGCCGGCCGCCGGATGGGAATCCGGCAGCCGCGGGCCGTCGCCGAACAACTTCTCGCGCAGAGTCCCCGGCGCATATTCGGTCTTGTACACCCCGCGCTTCTGCAACTCCGGCACCAGCAATTCGACCACGTCGCTGAAGGTTTCGTGGGCCAGCGCATAGGCCAGGTTGAAGCCATCCACGTCGGTGTCCTCCACCCACTCCTGCAACAGGTCGGCGACGGTCGCCGGGCTGCCGACGAAGAGCGGGCCGAAGCCGCCGATACCGACCCAGTCGGCCAGCTCGCGGACCGTCCAGGTGCGCGTCGGATCGGCGCTGGAAAACGCCTCCACCGCCGATTGGATCGCATTGGTGTGGATGTGCCGCAGCACCTGTTCCGGCCGATACTGGCCGAAGTCGATCCCGGTCCAGCCGGAGATCAGCGCCAGGGCGCCTTCGTAGCTGGCGAAAGCGCGGTATTCGTCGAACTTGGCCCTGGCCTTGGCGTCGGTCTCGCCGAGCACCACCGTCTGCAGGTTGAACACCAGTACCTTGCGCGGATCGCGACCGGCCTCGGCGACGCGCTGGCGGATGTCGGCGACCGCCTGCTTGAGCACGGTCTTCGACGGCGCGGCGACGAACACGCATTCGGCGTGCTCGGCGGCGAAGCGCTTGCCGCGACTCGACGCGCCGGCCTGGTAGAGCACCGGCGTGCGCTGCGGCGATGGTTCGCAGAGATGGATGCCGGGTACCTGGAAGTGCTCGCCGACATGGCGGATCTCGTGGATCTTGCCCGGGTCGCTGAAGATCCGTCGGCGACGGTCGCGGAGCACCGCGCCGTCCTCCCAACTGCCTTCGAAGAGCTTGTAGAGCACCTGTAGGTATTCGTCGGCATAGTCGTAGCGGCGGTCGTGGTCGAGCTGGGCCTGCTGGCCGAGGTTGCGCGCGCCGCTTTCCAGGTAGGAGGTCACTACGTTCCAGCCGATCCGGCCCTTGGTCAGGTGGTCCAGGGTCGAGAGTCGGCGGGCGAAGGGATAGGGATGCTCGAAGGACAGCGAGGCGGTCAGGCCGAAGCCCAGGTGGCGAGTCACCGCGGCCATCGGCGTGATCAGCGCCAGCGGGTCGTTCACCGGTACCTGGGCGGCCTGGCGGATCGCCGCGTCGCCATTGCCGTCGAGCACATCGTAGATGCCCAGCACGTCGGCGATGAACAGTCCGTCGAAACGGCCGCGTTCGAGCAACCGCGCCAGGTCGATCCAGTACTCCAGGTCCTTGTACTGCGAGGAGCGGTCGCGCGGATGCGCCCAGAGGCCGGGCGACTGGTGGCCGACACAGTTCATTTCGAAGGCGTTGAGACGGATTTCGCGCGGCATGGGGACTCCTTGGCTTGCCTGTGCATCCGGCACCCCGTGCACAGCCCGTGCCGGGCTGCGGGGCCGCGCCGGGCAAGGCCTGGCTGGCAAGCCCCTGTCGCTGGGCGGGCGCAACTGCTGGGCAAGTGTTGGCGGATCAACACATTCGCCCGCCCCACCCGAGCCCCGAACCCCGTAGGGCGAATAGCGCCCCGGCGCTATCCGCCAGCGCACCGGAACCCCGCCCGGCGGATAGCCGCGAGCGGCTATTCGCCCTACCCGAACCTCTCCATTACCCGTAGGGCGAATAGCGCCCCGGCGCTATCCGCCAACGCACCGGAACCCCGCCCGGCGGATAGCCGCGAGCGGCTATTCGCCCTACCCGAGCATCCCCATTGACCCGTAGGGCGAATAGCGCCCCGGCGCTATCCGCCAGCGCACCGGAACCCCGTCCGGCGGATAGCCGCGAGCGGCTATTCGCCCTACCCGAACCTCTCCATTACCCGTAGGGCGAATAGCGCCCCAGCGCTATCCGCCAGCGCACTGGAACCCCGCCCGGCGGATAGCCGCGAGCGGCTATTCGCCCTACCCGAGCATCCCCATTACCCGTAGGGCGAATAGCGCCCCGGCGCTATCCGCCAACGCACCGGAACCCCGTCCGGCGGATAGCCGCGAGCGGCTATTCGCCCTACCCGAACCTCTCCATTACCCGTAGGGCGAATAGCGCCCCGGCGCTATCCGCCAGCGCACCGGTACCTCGTCCTACCCGAGCGCTCCGTGCGCCCAGCGCCGGTAGAGTCCGCGCGCCGCGGCGTCGAGCAGATAGCCGAGCAGGCCGATCAGCAGCACCATCGCCATCAGCTCGGAGTACGCCAGGCGATCGCGGGTGTCGAGGATGTAGTAGCCGAGCCCGGCGCTGACGCCGAGCATCTCGCAGGGCACCAGGACGATCCAGAGGATGCCGATGGCCAAGCGCACGCCGGTCAGCACATGGCCGAGGATGCCCGGCAGGATCACCCGGCGCAGGGTTTCCCAGGGCGTGGCGGCGAGGCTGCGGCTCAGTTGCAGCCAGCGCGGGTCGAGCTGGCGCACGCCGGCGGCGGTATTCAGCAGGATCGGCCAGAGCGCGGCGAAGGCCAGCAGGAAATAGATCGGCTGGTCGCCCACGCCCATCAGCATCACCGCGATGGGCATCCACGACAGCGGCGAGATCATCCGCAGGAACTGGAACGCCGGAGTGGTCGCCGCTTCCAGGTTGCGCGAGGCGCCCACCAGCAGCCCCAGCGGCACTCCCACCAGCAGCGCCAGGAACAAGCCCAGCAGGACCCGTTTCAGGCTCACTAGCACATGCTCGTAGAGTTCGCGGCGCTCCAGCAGTTCACCCAGGCTGAGCAACGTCGCCTGCGGCGAGAAGCGTGCCGAAAGGCCGTCGGCGGCGCCGAACAGGGCCACGCCGAGCCACCACAGGGCGAACAGCGCCAGCAGCCCGGCAACGCCCAGCGCGCCCTGGCGCAGGGTCTGCCTCACGGGCTGATCTCCTCGCTGCGCTGGAAGCCCTCGGCGAGGCCGAACGCCTGCAACCCGCCGACCTCTGCCAGGGCCTGGCGGACGAAGCGGTCGTCCACCAGGTCACTGGCCACCTGGCGCGGATCGAGGCTGGCGAGGAAGGCATTATTGCCTTCGATCAGGGTGTCCTTCAGCCGCCGCACCAGTTCCTCGGTATAGCTCGGATAGGGATAGGGCTGGAAGTCGATGCGCCGCTCCTGCCAGTCGGCGTGGCGGATCGCGCCGCTGGCGAGATAGGCCTGCTGCTCCTCGGCGCCCGGCGCCAGCACCCGGCCGAGGACCTCCGGCGCGTGCGGCGTGTAGCGGTTGGCTCCGGCCTTGGACAGCAACTGTGCGGCCTCGGCGCGGTGCTCGCGAGTCCATAGCTGGGCCTTGACGATGGCGTTGACCACCTTTTGCGACCACTGCGGCCGCCGCTCCAGGTCGTGTTCGTGCATGAACACCACGCAGCAGGCGTGGTTGCGCCAGACATCGCCGGTGAAGCGCTGTACCCGGCCGACCTTGAGGTTCTCCGCCAGGGCATTGAACGGCTCGGCGACGATGTAGCCGTGGATGCGCTTGCTGGCCAGCGCCGGCGGCATGTCCGAAGGCGGCAGCACCACCAGGTTGACCTCGTCGCCGGCCAGCGCCGCGCCCACCGCACGGCTCACCGCGCGCAGGCCGTTGTCGCGCAGCAGTTGCTGCAACACCACGTTGTGGATCGAGTACCAGAACGGGATCGCCACGCTCTTGCCGCCGAGCTGGCGCACGTCGGCGATCTCCGGAGCCACCGTGAGCCCCGAGCCGCCGACGTGGTTCCAGGCCACCACCTTGGCCGGCACCTTGCTGCCGTAGCGGGCCCAGACGGTCATCGGCGACAGCAGGTGGATGACGTTGACCTGGCCGGAGATGAACGCCTCGATCACCTGCGCCCAGCTACGCAACAGCACCGGCCGTTCGGCCTGGATGCCCTCGGCCTCGAACAGGCCGTTGGCATGGGCCACCAGCAAGGGCGTGGCGTCGGTGATCGGCAGGTAGCCGATGCGCACCGGCGCGTCGGGTTCGGCGGCGGCACGCGCCTGCAGGCTGCTCAGCAGCGGCAACGCGCCGGCGGCGCTGAGCAGCGCGGCGAGCTTGAGGATGTCACGTCGGGAATGGGTCGGGTCGTCCAGGCACATGGGAGGCCTCCGGCTGAGCGATGGGATGGGCATGGGTGCGGCTCGCCCGCCGTAGGGTTTTCAGGATCTCGATGCGCAACGCGCCCAGTTCCTCGACCAGCTCCGCGCGTGGCTGCGGCAGGTCGATGCGCCACTCGCCGAGGGTCCGCGCCGGGCTGTCACCCAGTAGCAGGATGCGTTCGGAGAGCAGCAGGGCCTCGTCGATATCGTGGGTGATCAGGACCACGGCGGTGCCGCGCTCGTGGATCGCCCGCAGCAGCAGTTGCTGCATGTCGGCGCGGGTCACTTCGTCCAGCGCGCCGAAAGGTTCGTCGAGCAGCAGCACCTTCGGCTGCCGTGCCAGGCAGCGGGCCAGCGCGGTGCGCTGGGCCATGCCGCCGGAGAGTTGTGCCGGGTAGCGGGCACGGGCGTGCTCCAGGCCGACCGCGGCGATCGCCTGGTCGACGCGGGCCTGGCGGGTGGCCGCGTCGAGGTGCGGCTGACGGGCGAAATCGAGGCCGAAGGCGACGTTCTTCTCCAGGTTCAGCCAAGGCAACAGGCTGGGGTCCTGGAACGCCACCGCGACGCCCGGATGCGGGCCGCGCAGGGGCTCGCCGAGTACCCGCACGCTGCCGGCGGCCGGCTCCTGCAGGCCAGCCAGCACGCGCAGCAGGCTGGACTTGCCGACGCCGCTGGGACCGAGGATCGAGACTACCTCGCCGGCGCCCAGGCGCAATTCGAAATCGCCGAGCACCGCCTGCCAGCCGGCACCGCGCGGATAGCCGAGGGCGATCCCGCGAGCGTCGAGGAGCGCCTCGCTCATGCCTTGGCCTCGGCCTGGCGTTGCAGTTCGGCGCGCAGTTGCACCAGGCTCGGCGTAACGATCGGGACGAACGCCGACTCGCGCCAGCGGCGGGCGAAACCGGCGCCGTGCTCGCTCAGGTAGGCCTTGCCGCCGCTGGCCTGCAACTCCAGTTGCACGGCATTGGCGGCGGCTTCGGCGAGCCCGATGCGGATGCGGAACAGGCGTGCCGGCTGACTGGCGAACTCGCCGCTGGCCAGTCCGGCGTGCAGCGCCGCCACGTGCCCGTCGAGGGTTTCGCGCTGTGCCGCCAGCTCGCCATCCAGCAGCGAACGGCTGCCGCCCAGGTGCCGCTGCACTTCGTCCAGCGCGCGGCGCGCCAGGCCGATGGCCATGCCGCATTGCAGGCCGAGGAAGGCCGGGCGCACCCGTGGCAGGAACTGCCGGGCGTCGTCGTGCAACAGCCAGTCGCGCCCGACCGCCACCGCGCGCAGGTCAAGGGCGGCGGTGTTGCTGCATTGCAGGCCGAGCAGGCGCAGGTCCGCCGAGCGCTGCAAGCCGGCGAGGCCTTCGGGAATCGCCAGGACGAAGGGACTGCCACCCTCCCCGCGTTCGATCGCCGCCGCCACCACGAAATCGCCACTGCGCAGGTTGGTCACCCACGGCAGGCGACCGTCCAGGCGCCAGCCGGCCTCCTCCGCGTGCGCCACCACCTGCAGCGCCTCGATCCCGGAAAGGAACTTCATCGCGTTGGACAGCCCGGTGGCGCCGGCCAGGCGGCCGGCCAGCAGGTCGCCGAGCAGGCGTTGGCGCAGTTCCTGGTTGGGACTCTGCAACAGGTACTCGATGAAGGCGCGCTGGCCCCAGAAGACGAACGCCGCGGTCAGCGAGCGCGCCGCCACCGCGGCCACCCGCTCCACCGCGTCGGCGAGCGTGCCGCCGGCGCCGCCGAGGCGTTCCTCCACCGCCACGCCGAGCACGCCGGCGGCGGCCAGGCGCGGCAGCAGCGCGGCGGGATCGGCGTCGCCGCGGTCGAGGGCGTCGGCCTGGCGGTCGAGCCAGTCGCTCAGGGTCGGGTCAAGCATGGTCGTCACTCCTTGCGCCGGCGCGGCACGCCGCCCGGCAAGCGCAGGCTCAGGCCTGCGGGTTGGTCCAGCGATATTGCTCCAGCTCGGCATTGAGCGGCGTGCGGGCGAACACGTTGGCGAAGTTGCAGAGCGTCGCCAGGCTCACCCCGAGGATCACTTCCAGGGCCTGGGCCTGGTCGAAACCAGCGGCGCGGAAGGCTTCGAACTGTTCGTCGGTGACCGCGCCGCGACTGGCGATCACCGCGCGGGTGAAGTCGGCCAGGGCTTCGTAGCGGGCATCGGGCAGTTCGCCGCGGGCGCGCAGGGCCTCGATCACCGGCTCCGGCAGGCGCGCCTTGTTGCGCGCCACCGCGGTGTGCCCGGCAACGCAGAAGTCGCAGCCATGGGTGGTGGCCGCCACCAGTTGCACCACTTCCCGCTCGGGCAGGCCGAGGCTGGCCTTGGCGTTCAGCCCGGACACGGTGAGGTAGGTTTCCAGGGCGGCCGGCGCATTGGCCAGCACGCCGAGCAGATTCGGGATATAACCCGAGTTGTTCAGCGCGGTCTGGAGGAACGGACGCGCCGCCTCGGGGGCGTTTTCCAGGGTGAGCACGGGAACGCGTGACATGCTTTCGACTCCGGTGGTTGAGGTGTCGAAGAAGTCTCTTGGTAATAAGAAATCCATTCAATATTCTAAAGTCGCTATCACTTGCTCTTGAGTCTTTCCCTTAGATGAATTCGTCCAACCCGCTTGTCGATTGGTTATTAGACAGCCTCGAAGTCGACACCAGCCTGTTCCATGTCGGTCGCTACTGCGGCGGCTGGCATGCCTCCACCCACGGCCTGGCGCGTGCCAGCTTCCACCTGGTGGTGCAGGGACACTGCTGGGCGCACGTCGCCGGAAGCGCCCGGGGCTGGCGACTGGACAGCGGCGACGCGCTGTTCTTCCTGCGCGACGTCGAGTTCCGCCTGTCCAGCGAGGCCACCGCCGAGGCCGCGCGCTGCCAGCCGCGCGGCGAAATGCAGGCGCTGGAGTGGAACGCGGCGGACGGTGCCGGCCTGGTCTGCGGGTTCTTCCACTTCCATTCGGGATTGTCCGGGCTGATCGTCGACGCCCTGCCCGACTGGCTGATCCTGCGCGCCGGCGATCCGGCGCTGGACGCGGCGCGACGCCTGTTCGCCCTGATCGTCGACGAGTGCCGCCGCCAGCCGGCGCCGTCGCCGGTTCTGCTGGAGCGCCTCAGCCACCTGCTGTTCCTCTACGTGTTGCGCCAGCAGGTGCTCGACAACCCGACCCTCGGCGGCCTGGTGGCACTGGCCCGCCAGCCGCAGTTCGCCGGCCTGCTGGAAGCGCTGATCGAGGCACCCGAACAGCCCTGGAGCCTGGAACAGATGGCCGAACGCACCGGACTCTCGCGCTCGGCCTTCTTCAAGCGCTTCAACGAACTCAGCGGTCAGTCGCCGGGACAGGTCCTGCTGGCCCTGCGCATGCACCGCGCCTGCGCCCTGCTGCGCGCCGACGCCAGCGTCGCCGAGGTCGCCGCGGCGGTCGGCTACCAGTCCACCGCCGCCTTCACCCGTGCCTTCCACAAGGCCACCGGACAGCAACCGGGGGCCTATCGCAAGGCCAGCCGCTGATCAGCGGAGGCCGGCACCGAGCAGGCCAACGGCGCTGAAGCGGGGTCGAAGAGCGCGCGCCTCGTCAAGCGCCCGGTCCGCAACGGCAACCCGGAACACGCCACGCCCCGGCCTTGGGGTGGATGGCGGCGGACAGCGCCACGGCCGCTGCCCGCCCCTGCACAGCCCCGCCGCTTCGGGCTAGGATGTGCCTTCGTTCCCCCGGTCGGCCCGCGCCCATGCCCAGAGCCAGCAAAGTCACCGATCCGTCCTACGAGCTGATGGACGACCACGAAGGCCATTCGCTGATCTACCGCCAGCACGGCTTCCCCAGCCCGCTGGTGCGCTGGCACTTCCACAAGGAATACGAACTGCACCTGATCGTCGCCAGCTCCGGCAAGGTATTCATCGGCGACTACATCGGCAACTTCGCCCCCGACACCCTGTTCCTCACCGGCCCCAACCTGCCGCACAACTGGATCAGCCAGGTGGAGCCCGACGAGGTGGTGGCCCGGCGCGACATGCTGGTGAACTTCACCGACGAGGTGCTGGAGGACGGCAGCGGCGTATTCTCCGAGCTGAACCGCCTGGCCCCGCTGCTGGCGCGGGCGCGCTACGGCATCGAGTTTCGCGACCCGGCGCTGATCGGCGAAAGCCGGCGACTGTTGCAACGCATCGCCGACAGCGGCGGCATGACCCGCCTGGGATACTTTTTTATCCTCATGGAACAGCTCGCCGAATGCGAGGACTACCAGTTGCTCTCTACCGTCACGTCCTCGCAACTGGCCGACGAGCACAACGTCGAACGGATCAACCGGGCGGTGGACTACATCTTCCAGCACTACGCCCAGGACCTCACCCAGGAGCAGGTCGCCGCCCACCTGGGCATGACCCCCACCTACTTCTCGCGCTTCTTCAAGCAGGCCGCCGGGCGCGGCTTCGTCGAGTTCGTCAACCGCCTGCGCATCAGCAAGTCCTGCGAGCTGCTGGCCCGCAGCGAGCTACCGGTGACCGAGGTGTGCTTCGAGTCGGGCTTCAGCAACCTGTCCAATTTCAACCGGCGCTTCCAGCAGCTCAAGGGCATGACGCCCACCGGCTACCGGCGCCTGGTGACCCAGCGGCTGACCGAGCAGAACCTGCTCTGAGCCTCCAGCGCCCCACCCCGGCGGTGCAAAAAAGTATCGGTCGAAGTGCAGTCGAGGCTTTGTCGGTTGCGTGACGCGCCTGTGTAATCGGCAGCGAGCGACACAAAAACAATAATGTCTTCCGCGCCGCCCGCCGACCCGGAAGAGGAGTTCACCGATGAACGACTCGATCAAGGCCTGCCTGGCCGCCGCCTGCCTCGCCCTGCCGCTGCTGGCCCAGGGCGCCGAGACCCTGACCATCGCCACGGTCAACAACAACGACATGATCCGCATGCAACGCCTGTCCAAGGTGTTCGAGGAAAGCCACCCGGACATCGCGCTGAAATGGGTGGTGCTCGAAGAGAACGTCCTGCGCCAGCGCCTGACCACCGACATCGCCACCCAGGGCGGACAGTTCGACCTGCTTACCATCGGCATGTACGAAGCCGCGCTGTGGGGCGCCAAGGGCTGGCTGGAGCCGATGAGCGGGCTGCCCGCCGACTACGCCGTGGACGACCTGTTGCCCTCGGTGCGCGACGGTCTCTCCGTCAAGGGCACGCTGTACGCCCTGCCGTTCTACGCCGAAGCCTCGATCACCTACTACCGCAAGGACCTGTTCCAGCAGGCCGGGCTGCGGATGCCCGAGCAACCGACCTGGACCCAGCTCGGCGAGTTCGCCGCCAGGCTCAACCGCCCGGACCAGGGCCAGTACGGCATCTGCCTGCGCGGCAAGGCCGGCTGGGGCGAGAACATGGCATTGATCGGCACCCTGGCCAACGCCTTCGGCGCACGCTGGTTCGACGAGCGATGGCAGCCCGAATTCAGCGGCGGCGAATGGAAGAAGGCTCTCGACTTCTATGTCTCCACCCTCAAGCGGTACGGCCCGCCCGGCGCCTCCAGCAACGGTTTCAACGAGAACCTGGCGCTGTTCAACAGCGGCAAGTGCGCGATCTGGGTGGACGCCAGCGTCGCCGGTTCGTTCGTCACCGACAAGAGCCAGAGCAAGGTCGCCGACGCCACCGGCTTCGCCTTCGCGCCCCGGGAAGTCACCGACAAGGGCGCCTCCTGGCTGTATTCCTGGGCCCTGGCGATTCCCGCCAGCTCGCGCGCCAAGGACGCGTCGAAGGCCTTCGCCACCTGGGCCACCTCGCAGGCGTACGGCAAGCTGGTGGCGGACAGGGAAGGCGTGGCCAACGTGCCGCCCGGCACCCGCGCCTCGACCTACAGCGAGGCCTACCTGGCCGCCGCGCCGTTCGCGCGGGTCACCCTGGAATCGCTGAAGCGCGTCGATCCCAACCATCCGACGCTGAAGCCGGTGCCCTATGTCGGCATCCAATTGGTCACCATCCCCGAGTTCCAGGCCATCGGCACCCAGGTCGGCAAGCTGTTCTCCGCCGCCCTCACCGGGCAGATGAGCAGCGACCAGGCGCTCGCCGCCGCGCAGCAGAGCACCGCCCGCGAGATGAAGCGCGCCGGCTATCCGAAGTAGTCCGCCGCCGGGCGCAGCCGCGCCCGGCGCGGCCCTGCTCGAGCGCTTGCCCTTGAAGATCCAGACGGAGTCGCCATGAACACCTCGGCCCTCGATACCCCGCTCCCGGCCCGTCCCGCCCACCGTCGCCTCCAGCGCCGCCGGCGCGGCCCTGGCTGGCTCCTGGTCAGCCCCTCGGTGGCGCTGCTGCTGTTGTGGATGATCGTGCCCCTGGGCATGACCCTGTATTTCTCGCTGATCCGCTACAACCTGCTGTATCCCGGCGAGAATGCCTTCGTCGGCCTGGAGAACTTCACCTTCTTCGTCACCGACGCCGGCTTCCTGCCCGGCGCGCTGAACACCCTGCTGCTGGTGGGCAGCGTGCTGGCGATCAGCGTGGCGTTCGGCGTGCTCATCGCCGCGCTGCTGGAGGCCGGCGAGTTCTTCGGTCGCGGCGCGGTGCGGGTGTTGCTGATCTCGCCGTTCTTCATCATGCCGACGGTGAGCGCGCTGCTCTGGAAGAACCTGATCTTCCACCCGGTCTCGGGCATCCTCGCCGCCGTCTGGCGCCTGTTCGGCGCCGAGCCGGTGGATTGGCTGGCGCACTATCCGCTGCTGTCGATCATCCTCATCGTCTCCTGGCAATGGCTGCCCTTCGCCATCCTCATCCTGATGACCGCCATGCAGTCCCTCGACCAGGAGCAGAAGGAGGCCGCCCGCCTCGACGGCGCCGGTCCACTGGCGATCTTCTGGCACCTGACCCTGCCGCACCTGGCGCGGCCCATCGCGGTGGTGCTGATGATCGAGACGATCTTCCTGCTCTCGGTGTTCGCCGAGATCTTCACCACCACCAGCGGCGGCCCCGGCTACGAATCGACCAACCTCGCCTACCTGATCTACAACCAGGCGCTGCTGCAGTTCGATGTCGGCATGGCCTCGGCCGGGGGCCTGATCGCGGTGCTGATCGCCAATATCGCCGCCATCGTGCTGGTGCGGATGATCGGCAAGAACCTTACCGAGCGCAGCTGAGGAACCCGCCATGCTGACACTCAAGCAATCCCGCCGCCTGCGCAACGCCCTGCTCGGCCTGCTCTGCTGGGGCATCGCCCTGCTGCTGTTCTTCCCGATCTTCTGGATGCTGCTGACCAGCTTCAAGAGCGAGATCGACGCCTTCGCCACGCCGCCGCAGTTCATCTTCCAGCCGACCCTGGAGAACTACCTGCACATCAACGAGCGCAGCGACTACTTCGCCTATGCCTGGAACTCGCTGCTGATCTCCTCCTCGGCGACCCTCCTGTGCATGCTCGTCGCGGTGCCGGCGGCCTACTCCATGGCCTTCTTCGAGACCCGCCGCACCAGGCGCACGCTGCTCTGGATGCTGTCGACCAAGATGCTTCCGCCGGTCGGCGTACTGATGCCGATCTACCTGCTGGCCAAGCAGTTCGGCCTGCTCGATTCGCGGCTGGCGCTGATCATCGTCTACACCCTGATCAACCTGCCGATCGTGGTCTGGATGGTGTACACCTACTTCAAGGACATCCCCGTGGACATCCTCGAAGCGGCGCGCCTGGACGGCGCCGGCACCTGGCAGGAGATCGTCCGCGTGCTGCTGCCGATCGCCCGCGGCGGGCTCGCCTCGACCCTGCTGCTGTCGCTGATCCTGTGCTGGAACGAGGCCTTCTGGTCGCTCAACCTGACCTCCTCGGCCGCCGCCCCGCTGACCGCCCTGGTCGCCTCCTATTCCAGCCCCGAAGGACTGTTCTGGGCCAAGCTCTCGGCCGTCTCCACCCTCGCCTGCGCGCCGATCCTGGTCTTCGGCTGGATCAGCCAGAAGCAGCTGGTACGCGGCCTTTCCTTCGGCGCCGTGAAATGAAGCGCATCCCCATCCTTTCGTCCACGGAGGTATTCCGCCATGGCTGATCTCAAGATCCGCAACCTGCAGAAAGGCTTCGACGGCCAGGCCATCATCAAGGGCATCGACCTCGACGTCCGCGACCGCGAGTTCGTGGTCTTCGTCGGCCCCTCCGGCTGCGGCAAGTCGACCCTGCTGCGCCTGATCGCCGGCCTCGAAGAGGCCAGCGGCGGCAGCATCGCCCTCGACGGCACGGACATCACCGACACCCCGCCGGCGAAGCGCGACCTGGCGATGGTCTTCCAGACCTACGCGCTGTACCCGCACATGACGGTGCGCAGGAATCTCTCCTTCGCCCTCGACCTGGCCGGCGTCGACAAGCGCGAGGTCGCCGCCAAGGTCGACGCCGCCGCACGCATCCTCGAACTGCAAGCGCTGCTGGAGCGCAAGCCGCGCCAGCTCTCCGGCGGCCAGCGGCAGCGGGTGGCGATCGGCCGGGCGATCGTGCGCAACCCGAAGATATTCCTCTTCGACGAACCGCTGTCCAACCTCGACGCCGCCCTGCGCGTGCAGATGCGCCTGGAACTGGCGCGGCTGCACCAGGAACTGGCGGCGACCATGATCTACGTGACCCACGACCAGGTCGAGGCGATGACCCTGGCGGACAAGGTCGTGGTGCTCAACGGCGGGCGCGTCGAGCAGGTCGGCTCGCCGCTGGAGCTTTACCACCATCCGGCCAACCTGTTCGTCGCCGGCTTCCTCGGCACGCCGAAGATGGGCTTCCTGCGCGGCCATCTCAGCCGCAACCAGGGCGAGCGCTGCGAGGTCGCCCTCGAATGCGGCGCGCGCGTCGGCCTGCCGCTATGCGCCGGCGAGCTGGCCACCGGCAGCCCGGTGACCCTCGGTATCCGCCCGGAACACCTGAACATCGCCCGCCCGGGCCATGCCTTCCAGGGCCTGCTGCGGGTCGCCGCCGACGTCAGCGAGCGCCTGGGCAGCGACAGCTTCTGCCATGTCCGCGCCGACTCGGGGGAAATGCTCACCCTGCGCGTGCGCGGCGATTTCGCACCGGACTACGGCGCCCCCCTGGAGCTGGGCTTCGATCCGGCGCACTGCCATCTGTTCGACAGCAACGGCCAGGCCCTCGACAAACGACTGCAACAGGCGGCCTGAAGCCGCCAGCGGGAACCCACCGATGAAACTCAACCGGCAGCACCTCCCCCTGCTGGCGACCGCTGTCGCCCGCCCGTCCTACGACCCCGCGCAACTGCGCCAGGGCATCGTCCACATCGGCGTCGGCGGCTTCCACCGCGCGCACCAGGCGGCCTACACCGACGCTCTGATGAACCGCGGCGAAGCCCTCGACTGGGCGATCTGCGGCGCCGGCCTGCGCAGCGACGACCGCGCCATGCGCGACGCCCTGGCCGCCCAGGACTACCTCTACACCCTCTACGAGCTGGGCGACCAGCCGGACACCGAGGTCCGCGTGATCGGCGCCATCAGCGGCATGCTGCTCGCCGAGGACGGCGCCGAGGCGCTGCTGGAAAAGCTTGCCGAGCCGGCCATCCGCATCGTCTCGCTGACCATCACCGAAGGCGGCTACTGCATCGACGACGGCAGCGGCGAGTTCCTCGCCGAGTTGCCGCTGGTGCGCCACGACCTGGCCAACCCGCGGACCCCGCGCGGGGTCTTCGGCTTTCTCTGCGAGGCTCTGCGGCGGCGCCGCGACACAGGCGTGCCGGCGTTCACCGTGATGTCCTGCGACAACCTCCCGCATAACGGCGAAGTGGCGCGCAAGGCGCTGCTGGCCTTCGCCGAACGGCTCGACCCGGGGCTGGCGTGCTGGATCGCGACGCACGTCAGCTTTCCCAACGCCATGGTCGACCGCATCACGCCGATGACCAGCCCCGCCCACCGCCGCCAACTGGCCCAACGGCACGGCGTGGAAGACGCCTGGCCGGTGGTCTGCGAACCCTTCGTGCAATGGGTGCTGGAAGATCGTTTCAGCGCCGGGCGCCCGGCCTGGGAAAAGGTCGGCGTGCAGTTCACCGACGACGTCACGCCCTACGAGGAGATGAAGATCGGCCTGCTCAACGGCAGCCACCTGGCGCTCACCTACCTGGGCTTCCTGCGCGGCTACCGCTTCGTCCACGAAACCCTCGGCGACCCGCTGCTGCGCCGCTACGTGCGGGCCTTCATGGACCGCGACGTGGCCCCGCTGCTGGCACCGGTACCGGGGATCGACCTGGAGCGCTACAAGGACAGCCTGGTCGAGCGCTTCGCCAACCGCGCCATCGCCGACCAACTGGAACGGGTCTGCTCGGACGGCTCGTCGAAGTTTCCCAAGTTCATCGTCCCCACCGCCAATCGGCTGATCGCCGCCGGCCGGCCGCTGGAACGGGTGGCCCTGGTGGTGGCGGCCTGGGCGCTGTACCTGGGCGGGGTCGACGAGCATGGCGAGCACTACCCGATTCCCGATCCGCGCGCCGCCGAATGCCAGGCGCTGGTTGCCGAACGCCACGGCCTGGGCCGGCGCCTGCTCGGCGTGGAGACCGTGTTCGGCCCGGCGATCCCGGCCTCGGCGGCCTTCGTCGAGGCCTTCGAGCGCCTCTACGACAGCCTGCGCCGACACGGCGTCAGCGAAACCCTGCGCCAGGTACTCGGCGAATGACTCCGGAGGGCCGCATGCACGGATTGTTCCTCGGCATCGATTGCGGCACCCAAGGCAGCAAGGCGCTGCTGCTCGACGCCGGCAGCGGCCGCACGCTGGGCCTGGGCAGCGCCGCGCAGCGCCCGCCGGAAGGCCGCGACGGACGCCGCGAGCAGGACCCGGCGGACTGGCTGGAAGCCATGGCCAGCGCGGTACGCATGGCCCTGGAAGAAGCCGCGGTGGACGGCCGCGAGGTCCGCGCCCTGGCGGTTTCCGCCCAGCAGCATGGGCTGCTCCTGCTCGACGCCGAGGGCCGGGCGCTGCGCCCGGCCAAGCTCTGGTGCGACACCGAGAGCGCGGCGGAGAACCGCGAGCTGCTGGAAGCCCTCGGCGGCCCGGCCGGCTCGCTGGAACGCCTGGGGCTGGTGCCCGCGCCGGGCTACACGCTGTCCAAGCTGCTCTGGAGCAAGCGACGCTTTCCCGAGCTGTTCGCCCGCGTCGCGCATATCCTCCTGCCCCACGACTACCTCAACCACTGGCTCACCGGCCGCGTCTGTAGCGAAGCGGGCGACGCCTCCGGTAGCGGCTACTTCGACGTGCGCCGGCGCACCTGGGCCAGCGACGTGCTGGAGCTGGTCGAGCCGGGCGGACGCCTGGCGGCAGCGCTGCCGGAGCTGATCGAGCCCGGCGCCTGCATCGGCAACCTGCGCCCCGAAGCGGCCGCCGCCCTTGGCCTGGCTCCCCACACGCGGGTCGCCGGCGGCGGCGGCGACAACATGCTCGCCGCCATCGGCACCGGCAACATCCGCCCCGGCCTGCTCACCGCCAGCCTGGGCACCTCCGGCACCCTGGCCGCCTATGCCGAGCGGCCGCTGGTCAGTCCGCACGGCGAGCTGGCGACCTTCTGCGCCTCGTCCGGCGGCTGGCTGCCGCTGGCCTGCACGATGAACCTCACCGGCGCTTGCGGCCTGGTACAGGACCTGCTGCACCTCGATCTAGACGAATTCTCCCGGCTGGCCGCCCAGGCGCCGGTCGGCGCCGAAGGTCTGCTGATGCTGCCGTTCTTCGACGGCGAGCGGGTTCCGGCGCTACCGCACGCCAGCGCCAGCCTGCATGGCATGACCGCGGCCAACCTGAGCCGCGCCAATCTTTGCCGGGCGGTGCTCGAAGGCACCGCCTTCGGCCTGCGCTACGGCCTCGACCTGCTGCGCGCCAGCGGCCTGCCGGGCGAGGAAATCCGCCTGGTCGGCGGCGCGGCGAAGAGCCCGCTGTGGCGGCGGACGCTCGCCGACCTGCTCGGCCTGCCGCTGGTCTGTCCACGGCAGACCGAGGCCGCCGCCCTTGGCGCGGCGCTCCAGGCGGCCTGGAGCCTGGGCCGCGAAAGCGGCGCCGGTGAAAGCCTGGAAGCCCTGTGCCGGCGCTGCGTGGCGCTCGACGAGGCGACCCGCACCCAGCCCCAGGCGCGACGACAGGCAGCCTACGAACAGGCCTACCGGCGTTACCTGGAGCACCTGCCTCCGCGATAATGGCCGGCTTTCCTTCCTCTTCTGGCGTTTTGGAGATCTGCATGTACCTGGTGTGTGGCGAGGCCCTTTTCGATGTCTTCAGCCTGGAAAGCGCTGCGCGCAGCAACGAGCTGGGCTTCACCGCGATCGCCGGCGGCTCGCCGTTCAACGTCGCCGTCGGCCTGCGCCGGCTGGGCGTAGAGGTGGCGCTGTTCGGCGGGCTGTCCAGCGACTACCTGGGCGCGCGGCTGCGCCGGGTGCTCGAAGAAGAAGGCGTGGACTGCGGCTTCCTGGTGCCCAGCGACGCCCCGACCACCCTGGCGATGGTCGGCCTCGACGCCAGCGGCTCGGCGCAATACCAGTTCCGCGGCGAGGGCTGCGCCGACCGCCAGGTGCGCCTGGAACACCTGCCGACGCTGGATGGGCGGATACGCGGGCTGCACGTCGGCTCCTACACCCTGGTGGTGACGCCGGTGGCCGACACCCTGCTGGCGCTGGTCCGGCGCGAGAGCGACCGGCGCCTGGTCAGCCTGGACCCCAACGTGCGCCTCGACCCGCAACCGGACATCGACCTCTGGCGGCGCCGGGTCGAGGCCTTCGCCAGCCACGCGCACCTGATCAAGGCCAGCGAGGAAGACCTGGCCCTGCTCTACCCCGACCGCGATCCCGGCGAGGTGGCCCGCGGCTGGCTGAACCCGCGCTGCCGGCTGGTCTTCGTCACCCACGGCGGCGCCGGCGCCAGCGTGCACTGCGCCCACGGCAGCTGGAGTCGCCCGGCGGATACCGCCCTGGCGCTGCGCGATACGGTCGGCGCCGGCGATACCTTCCAGGCGGCGACCCTCGCCTACCTCCGCCGCCTCGACGCCGACAGCCCGGCCAGGCTAGCCGCGCTGTCGCGGGAAGCGATCGACGCGATGCTCGCCTTCGCCATCCGCGCGGCGGCGGTCACCTGCTCGCGGGTGGGGCCGGACCTGCCGTTCGCCCACGAGCTTTGAGGCCGGTCAGGCCGAGGGCTGCCGCCCGGTCTAGCGCCCCGGCCGCGCCAGCCACTCCCGGCCCTTGAGCATGGCGTTCCAGTACACCCAGGGCAGTACGTGGCGCTTGAGCAGCCAGGCGAAGCGGCTGGCCGCGGTGGGCTCCAGCGGGAAGGTCGGCAGCAGCTTGCCGGCGTAGCCGAACTCCGCCAGCACCACCCGGCCGCGCTCGACGGTCAGCGGGCAACCGCCGTAACCGTCGTAGCGCAGCGGCAGGCCACGGCCGCTGCGCAGGCCGAGAAGGTTCTCGGCCACCACCACGATCTGCTTGCGCGCCGCCGCCGCGGTCTTCGCGTTGGCGGTGCCGCAGACATCGCCGAGGGCGAAGATCTCGCCATGGCGGACATGTTGCAGGGTCGCCGGGTCGACTTCGCACCAGCCGGCCGCGTCGCCCAGGCCGCTGGCGGCGACGAAGGTCGGCGGCAGCTGCGGCGGCACCACGTGCAGCAGGTCGAAGTCCTTTTCCGCCAGCTTGGTGTTGCCGTCGGCGTCCTTCACCTCGAACCAGGCCTTGCGCGCCGCGCCGTCGACCTTCACCAGGTTGGAATTGAACGCCAGCTCGGCCGAATATTTGCGCACGTACTCCATCAGCGGCGGAACGAAATCGGCGACACCGAACAACGCCGCGCCGGCCAGGTCGAACTCGACCTCGATGTCTTGCAGCACGCCCTCCCGCAGCCAGTGGTCGCAGGACAGGTACATGGCCTTCTGCGGCGCCCCGGCGCACTTGATCGGCATCGCCGGCTGGGTGAACAGCGCCTTGCCGCCGCGCAGGCCGCGCACCAGCTCCCAGGTGTAGGGCGCCAGGTCGTAGCGGTAGTTGGAGGTGACGCCGTTGCGCCCGAGGGTCTCCTCCAGGCCCTCGATGCGCTCCCAGGCCAGGCGCAGGCCGGGGCAGACGATCAGGTTGCGGTATTCCAGGCTGCCGCCACTCTCCAGCAGCAGCCGGCGCGCCTCGGGGTCGACCCGCTCGACACGGGTGCGCAGCCACTCCACGCCGGGCGGGACCAGCCCGGCCATCGGCCGCGCGGTGTCGCCCTGGGCGTAGGCGCCGCCACCGACCAGGGTCCAGCCCGGTTGGTAGTAGTGGGTGTCCGCCGGCTCGATCAGGCTGATACGCAACCCCGGCGAACGTTTCAGCAGGCTGGCGATCACGCCGATGCCGGCCGCGCCGCCGCCGATCACGGCGATGTCGGTGGTGAGTTCTGAAGCGTTAGCGCTCTGCATGGGAGTTCCTTCGACGATCCGAGTGGGTGGGCGCGCGCCAGGCCGCCGCGCGCGAAACCCTATCACCCTAGCAGCACGGCGCCGGCGCGCGGCATCCGGCTGTAATCCGCCGGTAACTGTTGCCCTGGCAACAGCGGAGCAACAGGCAGCGCCCGCGGACCAGCAAAAACTGTTGGAGTAAATCGACAACCCTTTGATTTTCCTATGGATTAGCAAACGGCACGGCTTGTGCAAACAGACCTGGCAGAGGCTTGGCGATCGCGCCAGCCACCTATCCGAACTGCCAGAGGTGCCCAGCGAGCATGTCGTTACCGCCTGTTTCCCCTCCCTCCTCCAGGCGTTCCACCCGCACCACCGAACCCGCGAGCCGCGCCGCACCGATGCCGCTGGCGGAACCACCACGCTGCAAGGCTGAACCATGACCGACGAAACCGCACCCAAGGATCTTCGTGACCAGGCGCCCCGGCTACTCCCGGCACGCCTCATCGAGAACGACGCCCAGGCGTTGCAGGCCGCCCACGAGGTAGCCGGGCTGGCCCGTCGCGAAGCGGCGCTACGCGACCGCGAACGACGCCTGCCCTGGCAGGAACTGGAACTCTTCACCCGCCTCGGCCTGGGCGGCATCGGCATTCCCCGCGCCTATGGCGGCGCGCAGGTTTCCCATGTGACCCTGGCCGAGGTGTTCCGTGTCATCTGTGCCGCCGACCCGGCCCTCGGACAGATTCCGCAGAACCAGTTCGGCCTGCTCAGCGTGATCGACAACGTCGCCAGCCCGGCGCAGAAACGCAAGCTGTTCCGTGGCATCCTCGACGGCCGCCGGCTGGCCAACGCCGGCCCGGAGCGCAATACCCGCCATACCCTGGAGCTGAAGGCGCGGGTCCGTCGCGACGGCGACGGCTACCGGGTCAGCGGCGAGAAGTTCTACTCCACCGGCGCCTTGTTCGCCCACTGGGTGGCGGTCAAGGCCATCGACGAGGAAGAGCGCGCGGTGATGCTCTTCGTCGAGCGCGGCGCTCCCGGCCTGCGCATCGTCGACGACTGGTCCGGCTTCGGCCAGCGCACCACCGCCAGCGGCACGGTGCTGCTGGACGAGGTTCCGGTAGCCGGCGACATGCTGATCCACAACGGCCTGCTGGCCGAGATCCCGAGCCTCCAGGGCGCCGTCTCGCAACTGATCCAGGCCGCCATCGACGCCGGCATCGCCCAGGCGGCTCTGGACGACGCCCAGGCGTTCGTCCGCGAACGCAGCCGGCCCTGGATCGACGCCCAGGTCGAACGCGCCAGCGATGAGCTCTACAGCATCGCCGAGGTCGGCCGCCTGCAAATCGAGCTGCACGCCGCCAACGCCCTGCTGGAGAAGGCCGGCCAGGTCCTCGACGAGGTGGCCGCGCGGCCGGTGGACGCCGAGTCGGCGGCACGCGCCTCGATCGCCGTGGCCGAGGCCAAGGTGCTGAGCACCGAGATCAGCCTGGCGGCCAGCGAGAAGCTCTTCGAGCTGGCCGGCAGCCGCGCCACGCTCGCCGAGTTCAACCTCGACCGGCACTGGCGCAACGCCCGCACCCACACCCTGCACGACCCGGTACGCTGGAAGGTCCACGCGGTCGGCGACTACTACCTGAACGGCGCCCGTCCGGCGCGTCACTCATGGATCTGAGGAGCGCCCGATGAGCCTCGCACACGCTACGCGCGACAATCCCACGGCCGCTGCCCATCGCATCGGCAGCGACGACGAAGCCCTGGAAACGGCCCGCGAGCTGGCCGCCCTGTTCGCCCGCGAAAGCATCCAGCGCGACCGCGAGCGGCGCCTGCCGCTGGAAGAACTGGAACTGTTCTCCCGCTCCGGCCTGTGGGGCATCGCGGTGCCCCGCGAATACGGCGGGGCCGGCGTCTCGCGGGTGACCCTGGCGAAGGTGGTGGCGATCGTCAGCGCCGCCGACAGTTCCCTGGGGCAGATTCCGCAGAACCATTTCTACGCCCTCGAAGTGCTGCGGGTGAACGGCTCGCCGGCGCAGAAAGGTCGCCTGTTCGGCGCCGCCCTGGCCGGCGAGCGTTTCGGCAACGCCCTGGCCGAGATCGGCACGCGTACCGCCAGCGAGCGCCGTACCCGCCTGCGCGCCGACGGCGACGGCTACCGCCTGGACGGGCGCAAGTTCTACTGCACCGGCGCACTCTACGCGCAGCGGGTGCCGACCCTGGCGGTGGACGACGAGGGCCGCCAGCAACTGGCCTTCGTCCCGCGCGACAGCGCCGGGCTGGAAATCGTCGACGACTGGTCCGGCTTCGGTCAACGCACCACCGGCAGCGGTTCGGCGCTGTTCGACCGGGTAGCGGTGGCCGCCGAGGACGTGGTCTCGTTCCAGGACGCCTTCGAGCGCCCGACCACCGTCGGCCCGCTGGCGCAGATCCTCCACGCGGCGATCGACGCCGGGATCGCCCGCGGCGCCTTCGAGGACACCCTGCGTTTCGTCCGCGAGCGCGCCCGGCCCTGGGTCGACTCCGGCGTCGACAAGGCCAGCGACGACCCACTGACCATCCACGAGATCGGCCGCCTGGCGATCCGCCTGCACGCCGCCGAAGCGCTGCTGGAGCGTGCCGGGCGGGTGCTCGACCGGGCCACCGCCGAGCCGGACGCGGAAAGCGTGGCGGCCGCCTCGATCGCCGTCGCCGAAGCCCGCGCGCTGACCACCGAGGTCGCCCTGTTGGCCGGCAGCAAGCTGATCGAGCTTGGCGGCAGCCGCGCCTGTCTCGCCGAACTCGGTCTCGACCGCCACTGGCGCAACGCCCGCGTACACACCCTGCACGACCCGGTGCGCTGGAAGTACCACGCGGTCGGCGACTACTACCTCAACGGCCGCCTGCCGCCACGCCGCGGCACGCTCTGAACGCCGAAGGAACCGCCATGAGCAAGAAGCAGATTCTCCTAAACGCCTTCAGCATGAATTGCGTCGGCCATATCAACCACGGCCTCTGGACCCACCCGCGCGACCGCTCCAGCGACTACCGCAAACTGCGCCACTGGACCGAGCTGGCCCGGCTGCTGGAGCGCGGCCTGTTCGACGGCCTGTTCATCGCCGATATCCTCGGCGTCTACGACGTCTACCAGGGCGGCATCGAGGTGACCGCCCGCGAAGCCGTCCAGTTGCCGGTGAACGACCCGCTGATGCTGGTCTCGGCCATGGCCGGGGTCACCGAGCACCTGGGTTTCGGCGTCACCGCCAACCTCACCTACGAGGCGCCCTACCCGTTCGCCCGGCGGCTCTCGACCCTCGACCACCTGAGCGACGGGCGGATCGGCTGGAACATCGTCACCGGCTACCTGGAAAGCGCGGCCAAGGCCATGGGCCAGTCCGCGCAGATCGAGCACGACCGCCGCTACGACCGCGCCGACGAGTACCTGGAGGTCCTCTACAAGCTCTGGGAGGGCAGCTGGGAAGACGACGCGGTGCTCGCCGACCGCCAGCGACGGGTCTACGCGCGGCCGGAGAAGATCCACAAGATCCGCCACCATGGCGAGTTCTACCAGGTCGAGGGCTACCACCTCGCCGAGCCCTCTCCACAGCGCACCCCGGTGCTGTTCCAGGCCGGCTCCTCGGAGCGTGGCTTGGCCTTCGCCGCGCGCCACGCCGAATGCGTGTTCGTCTCCGGACAGACCCGCGAGGCCACCCGCCAACTGGTGCAGCGCATCCGCGCGGCGGTGGTCGGCGCCGGCCGTCGCGCCGAGGACATCAGGATCTTCATGGGTATCAACGTGATCGTCGCCGCCACCGCGGCCGAGGCCCGCGACAAGCATGCCGAGTACCGCCGCTACGCCAGCCCCGAGGCCGGCTTGGCGCACTTCGCCAGCTCCAGCGGCATCGACCTGTCGCGCTACGGGCTCGACGAACCGATCCGCTACGAGAAGAACAACGCCATCGAGTCGGTGGTGAAGAACCTCACCGTGGCGCGCACCGACTCCACCGTGCGCAAGCTCCTCGACCAGTTGGCCCTGGGCGGCCGCTACGTGACCCTGGTAGGCGACCCGCGCCAGGTCGCCGACGATCTCGAAGGCTGGATCGCCGATACCGGCCTGGACGGCTTCAACCTGACCCGCACCGTGGAGCCGGAGAGCTACGCCGACTTCATCGACCTGGTGGTGCCCGAGTTGCAGGCACGCGGCAGCTACAAGACCGCCTACGCCCCCGGCACCCTGCGGGAGAAGCTCTTCGGCGGCGGCCGCGCGCGCCTGCAGGCGGAACACGCCGGCGCCGCCTTCCGCCAGCCCCCGGCCGCGCACCAGCGCCAGGCCTGACCCCACTTTCCCTTTCGTTCAGGAGCCCACCATGCTGAACACCCTGAAAACCCTGAGCCTGGCCGTCCTCCTCGGCAGCGGCCCGGTCCAGGCCGCCGACGCCCCGCTGAAGATCGGCACCACCGCCGCCTTCGCCCCGCCGCTGGAAGTCGCCGTGAGCGAAGCCGGCAAGCAGGGACTGAAGGTCGAACTGGTCGAGTTCAGCGACTGGAACGCCCCCAACATCACCCTCGCCCAGGGCGACATCGACGCCAACTACTTCCAGCACGTGCCCTTCCTGGAAAACGCCAACCGCGAAGGCGGCTTCCGGCTGAAGCCGTTCGCGCCGGGGATCATCAACAACGTCGGGCTCTATTCGAAGCGCTACGCCAGCCTCGCAGAGTTGCCGGAAGGCGCCAGCGTGGCCATCGCCAACGACCCGATCAATGGCGGCCGCGGCCTGCAACTGCTACAGAAGGCCGGCCTGCTGAAGCTCAGGGACGGCGTCGGCTACAAGGCGACCCTCGACGATATCGTCGACAACCCGAAGGACATCCGCATCACCGAGCTGGAGGCGGTGCAACTGGCGCGCGCCCTCGACGATTTCGACCTGGCCCAGGGCTACCCGCACTACCTGCGCCTGGCCGGGACCATCGACCCGACCCGGGCGCTGCTGTTCGACGGGATCGACAACCGGGAATACGTGATCCAGTTCGTCACCCGCGGCGACTACCAGGACCGCGACGGCCGCCTGGCGCGCTTCGTCGACATCTACCAGCATTCGCCGGTGGTCCGCGCCGCGTTGGACAAGGCCCATGGCACGCTGTACCAGCCGGGCTGGGAGTGACGACCATGACCGTTCCCCCGAGCCTGCTGCCCCTCGAACCGTTCCCGACGGCGCCCGACACGCGCGCTTCCACACCGCACATCCGCCTCCACGGCCTGGGCAAGCGCTACCCCGGCGGGGTCCAGGCCCTGCGGGAGATCGACCTGGAGATCCGCCGCGGCGAAGTGTTCGGCATCATCGGCCGCAGCGGCGCCGGCAAGTCCTCGCTGATCCGCACCCTCAATCGCCTGGAGCGTCCCAGCGAGGGGCAGGTGCTGATCGACGGCGAGGACATCGGCGGCTACGACGGCCAGCGCCTGGTCGCCCTGCGCCGACGCATCGGCATGATCTTCCAGCACTTCAACCTGATGTCGGCCAAGACCGTGCGGCAGAACATCGCCCTGCCGCTGCGGGTGGCCGGGGTGCCCCGGGCACGGATCGAGGAGCGGGTCGCCGGGCTGCTGCAACTGGTCGGCCTGGAGGAAAAACGCGACGCCTATCCGGCGCAGCTCTCCGGCGGGCAGAAACAGCGCGTCGGCATCGCCCGCGCGCTGGTGCACCAGCCGCAGATACTGCTCTGCGACGAAGCCACCTCGGCGCTGGACCCGGAGAGCACCCAGGCGATCCTCGCGCTGCTGCGCGACATCAACCACCGGCTGGGCCTGACCATCGTCCTGATCACCCACGAGATGGCGGTCATCCGCGAGATCTGCGACCGCGTGGTGGTCCTCGAATGCGGCCGCATCGTCGAACAGGGCGAAGTCTGGGAAGTCTTCGGCGATCCGCGCCATGCCGTCACCCGAAGCCTGCTCGGCAGCCTGCGCGCCGCCCTCCCGGCCGACCTCCAGGCGCGCCTGCGCCAGGCTCCCGGCGCCGGCGACCCGGTGCTGCTCGATCTCCAGTACACCGGCGCCAACCGACGGGTGCCGGACCTGCTGGCCATCGCCAGGGCCATCGGCCAGCGCGTCGACCTGCTCCACGGCGGCATAGAGCGGATCCAGGGCCGCGCCCTGGGGCGCCTGCTGCTACAGGTCGGCGCGCCGCCCGGCGAGCTTCCCGGCGTGCTGGCCAAGGCCGCGCTGGTGGCGGACAAGGTGGAGGTGCTCGGCCATGTCGCCCATGCTTGAACGGCTCTGGCAAGGTTTCCTCGATACGCTGCTGATGATCGGCGCGTCCTCCGCCATCGTCCTGCTGGTGGGTATCCCGCTGGCCCTGGTGCTGGTCACCACCGGGCCGGGCGGGATCTTCGAGGCGCGCCTGCTCAATCGCATCCTGGGCGGTCTGGTCAACGTGCTGCGCTCGGTACCCTTCCTGATCCTGATGGTGGCGCTGATTCCCTTTACCCGGATGATCGTCGGCACCAGCTATGGCGTCTGGGCCGCGGTGGTGCCGCTGACCATCGCCGCCACGCCGTTCTTCGCGCGGATCGCCGAGGTCAGCCTGCGCGAAGTCGACCACGGCCTGGTGGAGGCGGCCCAGGCGATGGGCTGCGAACGCCGCCACATCATCTGCAACGTACTGTTACCGGAGGCGCGACCGGGCATCGTCGGCGGCTTCACCATCACCCTGGTGACCATGATCAATTCCTCGGCCATGGCCGGCGCGATCGGTGCCGGCGGCCTGGGCGACCTGGCCTACCGCTACGGCTACCAGCGCTTCGACACCCAGGTGATGCTCACCGTGATCATCGTCCTTGTGCTGCTGGTCACGTTGATCCAGTTCGGCGGCGACCGCCTGGCCCGCCTGCTGAACAAACGCCTGTAGAATCCGCCCTCCCGGCCTGGGAGGGCTGGCGCTTTGCCGAGGGCGACAGGAACCAGCGTCGCCGCGACAGCGCATCTTTCCCCGCGCCGGACAGACCTGTATCTGTCGTCCTCCGGTCATCCGGCGACGCCAGACTGGTCGGCAATCCCGTGAAAAAGAAAGAAGGAAAGGCGCCTCATGCGGCAAAGATTCTGGCAAGGAACATTCAAGACCCTGGGCCTCCTCGGCCTGACGGCGGGGCTCGCCGCCCAGGCCGCGGAGCCGTCCGGCAAGGCCCTCAGCGCCGCCGCCGGCGTGCCCTGGCCGGCGGTCATCGCCCACCGCGGCGCCTCGTACGACGCCCCCGAGGAAACCGCCGCGGCCTACCTGCTGGCCCGCGACCTCGGCGCCGACTACCTGGAAGCCGACGTGCAGCGCAGCCGCGACGGCGTGCTGGTCGCCCTCCACGACGACACCCTGGAGCGCACCACCGACGTCGCCGAGGTCTTCCCGGGACGCGCCAAGGACCCGGTGAGCAGCTTCACTCTCGCCGAACTCAAGCGCCTGGACGCCGGCTCCTGGTTCAATCGCGCCTTCCCCGAGCGCGCCCGGCCCGGCTTCGTCGGCCTGCGCATCCTCACCCTCGACGAGATGCTCGACATCGCCGAGGGCGGCGCCAACAAGCCGGGCCTGTACCTGGAGACCAAGGTACCGGCGCAATTCCCCGGCATCGAAGACGACCTGCGCAAGCTGCTGGAACGCCGCGGCTGGCTGCAACCCCGCGAGCGCGCCGCCGCCGGGCATGTCGACGTGGCCCACGGCAATGGCCGGGTGATCCTGCAGACCTTCGAGAAGAGCAGCCTGGAACTGCTGCAAGAAAGCATGCCGCAAGTGCCGAAGATTCTCCTGCTGTGGCTCGGTGACGGTTACCTGGAAGCCCGTTCGCCAGTGACCTTCAAGGAATCCGGGGAAACCGACAAGGCGGCCTTCTACGCCAGGCAGGAAGTGAAGTCCGAAGCCGAGTTCGGCGCCTGGCTGGACTGGGCCAAGGCCCACGGCGCGCTGGGCACCGGGCCCTCGGCGACCCTCAGCGAACGCGGCGAACAGAGCTACGCCGACCTGGTGAAACCCTGGATGAACCGCATGACCCACGCGCGCGGGTTGTTCATCCATGCCTACTCGGTGGACTCGGCGGAAGACTTCAAGGCCCTAGGCGCGGCCGGCGTCGACGGTTTCTTCACCAACCGCACCTCGGAACTGCTGAAGTTCCAGGGCCGCCCGGCGGCGCAAGACATGGACGCGCTGCTGCGCCGGCACGGCTACTGAGCCTCGGCCTGGCCGGCGGATGAGCGCGGGCGGCCATCCGCAGTTCCCGCTTCGGCGGCGCGGCGCTAGCCGGCGCTGTCGCTGCCGAAGCGTGCCAGCTGCATCTCGCGCAGCCGGCTGAGGGTGCGACGGAAGGCGAAGGCCAGGTAGCCCTCGGTATAAAGTGCCTCCAACGGCACCCTGGCCTCCAGGTAGAGCGGCACCTTGCGGTCGTAGCATTCGTCCACCAGGGCGATGAAGCGCCGCACGCCGTCGTCGTGCACCGACAACTGCGGCAATTCGCGATCCCCCGCCTCCACCAGTTGCGCGCCGTCCTCGGTGCCACGGGCTATGCGGCCTTCGCGCTGGCTGGCGCTCAGGCACGGCAGGTCGTCCATCAGGATCGCCCGGTAGCGGTCGCAAAGGCCGATGAAGTCCAGCGCCGACAGCGGTACCTCGCAGAGCTGCGCATAGCTGCACCAGAGCACCGACTCGCTGTGCCGGCGCACCGCCAGCGGGCGGTGCCCCAGCTCGATGGGCTGCGCGGACACCACTTCGCCGGCGCTCAGGCGCGCGAAGAGTTCGGCGAAACCGCCCGCCTGCCCCGCCTCCACCACCCAGTAGCGTTGCTCGGCCCGGCCGGGATGCAGGCGGTGGTCCTGGCCGCCATCCACCGCGACCACCACCATGTGCCGCTGGATCGCCTCGATCGCCGGGAGGAAGCGTTCGCGGTTGAAACCGTCGGCGTACAACTGCTCCGGCGGCTGGTTGGAGGTGGCGACCAGCACCACGCCCTCCTCGAACATGATGCGCAGCAGGCTGCCGAGCAGGATGGCGTCGCCGATATCGCTGACGAACAGCTCGTCGAAGCACAGCACCCGCACGTCCCGCGCCAACTCGCGGGCCAGGGCGCGCAACGGGTCGGCGGTGCCGGTCAGTTCGAACTGGCGCTGGTGCACCCACTGCATGAAGTGGTGGAAGTGCTGGCGCCGCGCGGGCACGCGCAGGCACTGGTAGAAGTGGTCCATCAGCCAGGTCTTGCCGCGCCCCACCGGCCCCCACAGGTAGACGCCCTGGATCGCGCCGTGGCGGTGCGGCTCGTGCAGGGCCTGGAAACAACGCTCCAGCGCCTCGGCGGCGCGCCGCTGCGCCTCGTCGGGAGCGAAACCGCGCTGTTCCACGGCCTGACGATAGGCGGCGAGCGGCGACGTGGCCGGCAGATCGGGAGAGGTATCGGGCATCGGGCGGTTCCACCTGGCGCAGAGCGCGGAGCCAGACGCTCCGCAAAGCGCCGAGTCTACTGCGCCCGGCTGGGTTTGGGCGAATGCCGCAGCGCCGGCACGGCGGATAGTCGCGGGAGGTTGGCCGAATAACCGCTTGCGCTTATCCGCCGCGATCCCGAGCGCCTGAACTCAGATCGACAACCGCACCGCCCGCTCGCCATCGATCCGCTGGCCACCGCGCTTGTTCACCACCAGCTCGCCGATGGCGATCAGCCGCGTGCGCGTGACGTTGCGGCTGAGTCCCAGCAGGTTGGCGGTATGCACCTGGTTGCCATGGCAGAAACGGTACGCCGCGCGCAGCAGGGCATCCTCGACCCGCCCATGGAGGTTCTCGCCCTGCTCTTCGAACAGCCGCTGGAAAGCCTGCTGCAACAAGTGCTCGGCGGCGCCGCTCGCCGGGACCCCGCGCGCCAGCTCCTCGCCACGCTCCAGGCGCAGGTTGGACAGGTGCAGGTCATCGGCGCGGATCAGCCCGTCGCGGCAGATCAGCAAGGTATGGTGGATGACGTTCTCCAGCTCGCGGATGTTCCCCGGCCAGGAATAGGCGCGCAATTTCTGCGCCGCCTCCGGGCTCAACTGGCTCTGGCCGTAGCCCAGGCGACGGCTGTATTCGGCGATGAAGTGGCGGGTCAGCGGCAGGATGTCGCCGGGTCGCTCGCGCAACGGCGACAGCTCCAGGCTGACGACATTGAGCCGGTAGTACAGGTCCTCGCGGAAGTGCCCGGCGTTGATCGCCCGCTCCAGTTGCACGTTGGTCGCCGCCAGCACGCGCACGTCGATGGGGATGCTCTTGCGCGAACCCAGGCGCACCACCTCGCGCTCCTGCAACACGCGCAGCAGCTTGACCTGGATCGGCATCGGCAGGTCGCCGATCTCGTCGAGGAACAGGGTACCGCCGTTGGCTTCCTCGAACCAGCCGGCCTTGGCCGCCAGGGCGCCCGTAAAGGCGCCCTTCTCGTGGCCGAACAGCTCGGCTTCCACCAGCGACTCGGAGAAAGCCCCGCAGTTGACCGCCACGAACGGGCCGTTGCGCCGCGCGCTGAGGTTGTGGATATGCCGCGCCACCAGTTCCTTGCCGGTGCCGGTCTCGCCGATCACCAGCACGCTGGCCTCGCTCGGCGCCACCTGGCGCAGGTGTTCGAGCAGGGCCTGGGACTTCGGGTCCTCGAAGACCTGGGCGGTGGCGCGGATCGAGGTCGCCAGGTTCGGCGAACGTGGCAGCGTCAGCAGCCGGTCGGGAGTATGGGTAGAAGCGTTCATGAGTAGAAGGTCGGTTGCGGCGGTGACTGGTTCAGCGCCCAGTCGCCCAGCTCGCGGATCTTGTAGTCCAGCGGGTCGTGCAGGGTCTGGGTGCGCAGGTTGCGCCAGTAGCGGTCCAGGCGCAGGGCGGCGTGAGTGGAGCGGGCGCCGGTGACTTCGAACATGCGGTTGCACAGGTCGAGGCCGTTGCGCGTCGCGGCGACCTTGGCGGCGGCGATGGCCAGGGCCAACTGGCCGCGCTCGCTGGCGTCCAGCGCCGGGCCCTTGGACCAGGCGGCGTCAAGGCGTTGCGCGGCGCGCTCGACCAGCGCCCGGGTGCTTTCCAGGCCGACCCAGAATTCGCCGTAGCGCGCCAGCACATAGGGGTCGGCATTGGCCTCGGCGACCTCGGAGCGGAACCACGGTCGCGCTTCGCGCAGGGTGTACTGGCGAGCCTCCTCGAAGGCGCCTTCGGCGATGCCGAGGAACACCTCGGTGAAGATCAACTGGGCGATCAGCGGCCGCAGGCAGGCGAACGGCGTGCTCAGCGGCCCGGGATCGAGCAGCAACTCGCTCTCCTCCACCCGCACTCGCTCGAAGATCGCGCTGCCGCTGTCGGTCTGCCGCTGGCCCATGTTGTCCCAATCCTGGCCCAGGCTGATACCGCTGCGCGCGGTGGGGATGGCGGCGATCAGCAGCGGCCCGCCCTCGCCGTCCAGCGCCGAGGCGATGAGCATCTCCGAATCGCGGGCGCCGGAGCAGAAGCTCTTCTTCCCGGAGAACTCGCGCCAGCCGTCGAAGCGCCGAGCCACGGTACGGTTGTCCAGCGGGTTCAGCGCGTTGCCCCAGAACCAGCGGTTGCGCGCGGTCAGCTCGAACCATGGCTGCCATTGCTCGGGCCGCGAGAACAGGCGCACGGTGGCCAGCATCAGGTGCTGGAAGCCGTAGACGTGGGCGATCGAGCTGTCGACCCGGGCCAGTTCGCGTACGGTTTGCAGGGTTTCGCTCCAGCTCGCCCCCAGGCCGCCGTATTCGCGCGGGATGATCAGCGATAACAGGCCGCTGCGGCGCAACGCGTCGCGCTCGGCCTTCGGGGTGCCGCCGGCGACGTCGCGCTCGGCGGCGTTCTCGGCGAAATCGGCGGCCAGGCGCCGGGCAATCTGCAACGGCGTTTGCGCCTCGGGGCGGGTCTTCGCATTCACAGGGCGTTTCTCCTCGGGGGCCCGGCTGCTCAAGCGCCGGCGCGAACCGGCAGCACGTCGTTGGCGATCATTTCGCCGAACGGCCCGGTCAGGTTGGTCAGCCCACGGCCGGCCAGGCTGGCGTAGGGTTCGGGCAGCAGCGGGAAGACCAGTTCGGCGAAGCGGTAGGCCTCTTCCAGGTGCGGATAGCCGGAGAAGATGAAGCTGTCGATGCCAAGCTCGGCGTACTCCCCGATCCGCTCCGCCACCTGCCGCGGATCGCCGACCAGCGCGGTGCCGGCGCCGCCGCGCACCAGGCCGACCCCGGCCCAGAGGTTCGGCTGGATCTCCAGGCGATCGCGGCGGCCGCCGTGCAGCGCGGCCATGCGTCGCTGGCCTTCGGAGTCGAAACGGGCGAAGGACTGCTGCGCGGCGGCGATGGTCTCGTCGGAGATGTGCTCGATCAGCCTGTCCGCGGCGCGCCAGGCTTCTTCGGCGGTTTCGCGGACGATCACATGCAGGCGGATGCCGAACTTCACCGTACGCCCATGGCGAGCCGCTCGCTGGCGCACGTCGGCGATCTTCGCCGCCACCGCCGGCAACGGCTCGCCCCAGGTCAGGTAGACGTCCACCTGTTCGCCGGCCAGTTCGTGGGCGGCCTCCGAGGAACCGCCGAAGTACAGCGGCGGATACGGCCGTTGCAGCGGCGGATAGAGCGCCTTGGCGTTCTCCACGTGGATGTGCTTGCCGTGGAAGTCCACCGCCTCGCCCTGCAGGACGCGCCGCCAGACCCGAAGGAACTCGTCGGTGACCTCGTAGCGCTCGGCGTGGCCGAGATGGATGCCGTCGCCGCGGTTCTCGTCGGGATCGCCGCCGGTGACCACGTTGATCAGCAGGCGCCCGCCGGACAGGCGGTCGAGGGTCGCCGCCATCCGCGCCGAGACGGTCGGCGAAACGATTCCCGGACGGATCGCCACCAGGAAGCGCAGGCGCTCGGTCAGCGGCGCCAGCGCCGAGGCCACCACCCAGGAGTCCTCGCAGGAGCGTCCGGTGGGGATCAGCACGCCGTGGTAGCCGAGGCTGTCGGCCGCCTGAGCCACCTGCTTCAGGTAAGGCAGCGAGACCGGCCGCGCGCCCTGGCTGGTGCCGAGGAAGTGGCCATCGCCGTGGGTCGGGAGGAACCAGAACACGTTCATCGGCGCACCTCAGGCGATCTTCAACAGTTCGGAGCGTCCGCCGAACAGCGGCGCGGCGCGCTCGGCGGCGAGGCGGATGCGCGCCTTCAGCGGCTCGCTGACGATCCGGTAGTTGTCGAAGTCGGCCTCGCTGGCGTAGACCCCGATAGGCAGGGTGATCGCCTGGAAGAAGCTGAACAGCGGGCGCAACTGGTGGTCGAGGACCAGCGCGTGGCGCTCGGTGCCGCCAGTGGCGGCGAGCAGCACCGGGGTGTCGATCAAGGCGTTGAGGTCGATCAGGTCGAACAGGTGCTTGAGCAGGCCCGGATAGGAGCCACGGTAGACCGGCGAGGCGACCAGCAGCAGGTCGGCGCTTTCGATCTCGTCGAGCACCGCCTGCAGTTCCGCCGGCGCCTGGTTGCGCGCCAGGGTAGCGCCCAGCGGCGCGGCGATGTCGGTCAGCTCGATGACTCGGCTGTCGATCGGCAGCGACTGGCCAAGCTCGGCGATCAGGGCCTGGGTGAGTACCAGGGTGCGGGACGGGCGATAGGTGCCGCCGGAGACGGCGACGACTTTGAAGGGGCTGGTCATGGGATTTCCCTGTGGACTGTTGCGCTAGGTGCAGTGCCCTGGAGCAAGGGCCGTACCAACGGGGAAATGTGCGTTTTCCGGGCAGTTGCGGCGGGTTTCCGGCCTCGGCCTGTCAGCCACGCAACAGCGCTGCTGTCCGACTGTTGCCCGGGCAACAGTTCAGTTCAGCTTGTAGGCCTGGAGCAGGAATATCTGGAATGCCCGCGCCGAATACTGGTCGCCCGGCGGCAGGACGAACGGCGGCAGGCGCCCCTTGCGGCGCTTGACGTCGGCCCAGCGCTGGCCATTGCGCGAATGGAACTGGCAGAACGGCTGGTCGCCCAGGTAGAACACCCCCGGCCGCGGCTCGCGGATGCGCGGCCAGCGGCGCAGGCAATCCAGCAGCGGGCCGAGGTCGGCGAGTTGTTCCGGCGAACAGTACGGCATGCAGCGATCCTCTTCGCCGGGTCGGGAAACCAAGGTTGCTGTGACTGGAGGACCGGGCGGACTCGGCGCGGCCGGGAAAGCGGCTACCGGGAGCGAGCGACACAGGCGAGCGGAGCGAGGCATGGCGACGTCCCTGGTCCGGCCAACGAGATTCACCGCTCCGTTGTAGAACAGCCGCCGTCCGGGTTCTTGCCGGTTTTGTGGGGGAATTGTGAAAGACTGTAAAGCACCACGCTCACTTGCCCACCAGCGAGACCACGTTGTGTCGTGGCGAGGTTTCCAGCTCGCCGATCTTCTCCAGGCGGGCGCGCACGATGTTGCGGCTGATCCCCAGCAGGCGTCCGGTCTGCAACTGGTTGCCGTGGCAGAAGCGATAGGCGGCGCGGAACACGGTTTCCTCGATGTGCTCGTAGAGATCCTCGCGGTTTTCCTCGAACAGTGCCTGCAGCGCCGCTTCCAGCGCCGAGCCGGCGGCGCTCTCGGGGGCGCGGCGCAAGCCGCTCGGCTCCTGGCGCGCACGCATGTCGATGAGGTGCAGGTCGGCCGGCTGGATCAGGCGGTTGCGGCAGACCAGCAGCGCGTGGTGGATGGCGTTCTCCAGCTCGCGGATATTGCCCGCCCAGGAATGCCCGAGCAGCTTGCGCTCGGCTTCCGGGCTCAGGCTCGCGCTGGTGTAGCCGAGGCGCCGGCAGTGCTCGACGATGAAGTACTCGGCCAGCGGCAGGATATCGCCGCGGCGCTCGCGCAACGGCGGCAGTTGGATGGTCGCCACGTGCAGGCGGTAGAACAGGTCCTCGCGGAAGTGCCCGGCGACCACCGCGTCGGCCAGGTCGACGTTGGTCGCCGCCACCAGCCGCACGTCGATGGGGATCGGCCGGCGCGAACCGAGCCGCACCACCTCGCGCTCCTGCAGCACGCGCAGCAGCTTGACCTGGATGCTCGGCGGCAGGTCGCCGATCTCGTCGAGGAACAAGGTGCCGCCGTTGGCCGCCTCGAACCAGCCGGCCTTGCTCTGCAACGCACCGGTAAAGGCGCCCTTCTCGTGGCCGAACAGCTCGCTCTCCACCAGGCTCTCGGCGAAAGCACCGCAGTTGACCGCGACGAACGGGCCGCCGCTGCGTCCGCTGAGGGCATGGATATGGCGCGCCACCAGCTCCTTACCGGTGCCGGTCTCGCCGATGACCAGCGCGTTGGCCTCGCTGGGCGCCAGGCGCTCGATGCGCTCCAGCAGCTCGCGGGAACGGGGGTCGTTGAACACCAGCACGGTGGCGCGCACCGATTTGGTCAGCTCGCGGGCGTGGGGATGGGTGATGACGGACATGCAGGGTTCCGAGCCGGGGAATGTGCGCCCATCTTGCCCCAGGAACCCATAGATTAAAAAATTCTGAATTCGTATTTATATATTCGAATAAAAAATATAACCCCGCTCCTTAGGGCAGTACGCCAAGCAGCGACCAGACCCGGCGCGCCTCCGAGTCCGCATTGATCAGCTCCGCCAGCAGCTCGCTCAGCGGCTTGTTGCCCCATTCCACCGCGCGCTTGATCAGGTAGGGAACCGGGCTGTGCGGCTCGGTGCGCGCCAGGTAGTCGGCGATCAGCAGCAGTTGCCGATAGGCGTCCTCGCGACTGGTCGGCGCGCCAGCCGGCCCGCTCGGCGCGCTCGCCGGGACGCTTTCCTCGCCGTCCGCGTCGCCTTCGGCGGCGTCCGCCTCCGCGACCGGTGGCTGTTCTTCGGGCAGCGGCGCTTGCGGGTGCATGGCGATGAACTCCTTGAGCAAGGCCAGCCATTGCGCGATGACCTCGCGCAGCGGCTGGCAACTGGGGGCGAGTTCGCCCAGGCAGCGGTCGCACCACTGTTCCAGGCGTTGCAGTTGCTGCTGGCAGGCGAGCAGGCTGGCCTGCTTGCGCTGCCATTGCACCAGGGGCTCCGCGCGCAACGCTTCGTCGAGCTTCTTCTGCTGAAGTTGCGCCGCTTCCAGCGCCGCCTTGGCGCTCTTGCTGTCGCCGCTGGCGACCTGCTGGCGCTGCAACCTCTGCCAGGCATAGAGGGTGATCTCGGCGAAGGCGCCCTGCCCCATCAGCGGCAGGCGCGTGTGCAGCAGCTCGGCATAGCGGCGCAACAGCCAGTCGATGGGCGGCACCCGCCACGACTGATCGCCGTCCTGGGCTTGCGGATGCACCTCCTCGGGGTAGCGCTCGCAGAGTTCCGCCAGCAGCACCAGCGCGCGCTGCAATCCGCCCAGCCCGCCGCGTTGCAGCCAGGCCTCGCCGAGCCAGGCGGCGAGCATCAGGTCCTTGCTGCGCCGCTGCAACAGTTCGCTGGCCAACTGCTCCACCGCGGCCCAGTCGGCGCGCTTGGCCTCCGCCTGCCAGACGCCGGTCGGCAGGCTGCTGTCGTCCTCCCGGCGCAACTCGCGCAGGCGGTCGTAGTCCGGGTCGTAGCGCAGGCTGGGGCCACACGGCTGTCCGGGGTCGATCGGTTCGAGCAGCACTTCCAGGGACAGGGCGTTGCCGGAAAGAGGCAGGGTCATGGGATACCTCCGGTGCTGGCGACGGTGGCCGGCAACAGCGTCGCGAACGGCGATTGCGGCGCGCGCACCGGCAGCGGCTGGATGGACAGCGGGGTCTTGCCGCCCAGGCTCATCAACGACAGGCGGAGGAACATCCGCGCCTCGTTTTCCGGGCTGTAGGGCGCATACACCGGCAGTTGCAGGACCAGCGGAAACTCCGTGTAGTCGACGTTCGGCGGGCGCTGCCGGGAGAAGTGCGCGCGCATCATGCGTAGCAGCGCCCAGGAGCCCTGGTAGCTCCAGCCGGCCTCGAGGTCGGCCACCGCCAGGCTGGCCTGGCGCGGGTCGTCTGCCGGACGCTGCGAACCGTTCTTCGCCCAGCGCAGCATGATTTTCAGCGGATCGCCGACATTCCAGGTCAGGCCCTTGTCCTGCGCGCCGGGGAACCGGCTTTCCTGGTCGCCCGAGTACAGGCTCCAGGCGATCACCTGGTCGGCGCCGCGTTCCAGGCTGCGGTCGCTGCGCCAGTCGATGTCCAGGGCGACGCCGAGCAGGCCCGACTTGTCGCGCTCGAACAGCGGGCCGAGCCAGCCCTGCGCCTGTTCCAGGCGGCGGACGAAGTCCTCGGCGGCCGGCAGGTCCGGCGAGCGAACCTGGGCCAGCCCTTCGCGCACCTGCGGCAAGCGCGTCTCCATCAGCTTCAGCAGGTGCCGCACCCGCCCCGGCTCGGCATCGGCCGCTTCCAGGCTGTAGGCGAACGGGAAGCGTCCGGCGAGGTACTGGTTGAAGTAGTCGGCGAGGTCCTTCCAGGCCTGCGCCGCCTGCTGCTGTTGCAACGACTGGCAGCGCCCGAGCGCGCCCTGGCGCAGGTCCACCAGGCGCGTCGCCAGGTCGCTGCGGCTGGACGGCAGGAGCACGCCGTTGAGAATGTCAGCGCAACTGCCGATGTCCATCTGGTTGAAATCGTTACCCACCAGCTTCGCCAGCTGCGCCGCGGTGCTCGCCGGGTTGTCGGCCTTGAATTTCTGCAGTTCGGCGTTGAGCGCGCTGAAGCGCACGAACGCGTTGTAGTCGGCGGTGGCCAGGCTGGACTGCTGCGCCTGCAGCCACTCCAGCGCCGGGGCGTGGCGCTCGGCGACCGCGGCCATGGCATTGAACTGGCTGGTCAGGCTCTGCTTCAGCTCGGCGCTGTCCTGGGCGCGGAACGCCTGCAGGCCGAAATTCGGCGCGCCCGACCAGCGACTGAAATCGACCGGCTCGCGCAGCACCGCCTGCTCGTCGATGTCGCGCAGGGCCTGGCCGATATCGGCCACGGCCAGCGCGTTGAGGCTGGCCAGCAGGCGCGCGCCGGCCTGCATGTCCTGCAACTCCAGCAGCGCCGCCTGCAATGCCTGGACCTGCTTGACCTGCACGTCGAAGCGCGAGGCATTGCGGCTGGTCAGGCTGCGACTGCGCGGCCCGAGGCTTTGCCACATGGCCTCGGTCGTCGCGCTGGCGGCGGCGTGCAGGACCGAGTAGCGATAGCGCGGGTTGAGCGACGGCAGGGTGCTCTCGTAGTAGCCGCTGAAGTCGTTGAAGAAGCTCAACGCCTGGGTCACGCCGATGTCGTCGATGCTCAGCAGGGAGTGCTCCGCCAGCGTCTTGCCGGCCAGGGCCACCGAGACGAAGTCCTTGGTCTTCAGGTCATCGATGGCGCGTTTCAGGCCGAGCAGGTCATCGGCCAGCTTGAGCGTCGCCCCCTGCTTCACCAGCAGGCCGTCGCCGGCAGCCTCCGGAGGCGCGATCCATTCGCTGCGGAACTGCTGCTGCAACTGCACCGTGAGGTTCTGCAGTTCCTCCACGCGGTCTCCCAGCAGGCTGCTTTGCTGGGCGCTCTTGAGCAGGTTCTGGTAGCCAGGGACGAGATCCTGGCCGACGCCATTGCCCCAGATCAGGTTGATGCGGTTGACCTGCTGCTGCAGGTGGTTGATCAATTCGCCGACCCCCAGCAACTGGGCCGCCGTGGCATCTCGTTCCTGGCCGAGCTGCGCGAGTTCCTGGGTCAGGGCATTGCCGGTGCGTTCCAGGCTGTCGGTGAGAAAGTAGGCGTTCAGCCAGCGGGCCATCAGGTCATGGAAGTTATCCGCCGCCGTGGCGCCGACCCGGCCCAGGTCGAGGGCGGCGAGATCGGCCGGACGCTTGGCGAACAGCGTGCGGTTGTAATAGGCCAGGCGCGCCAGGCTGCCGGCGTTGTAGCTGCTGCCCAAGGCATCGTTACTCAGTTGCAGGAGATCGTCGAGCGGCGTCTTGCGGTTGTCGATGGCCTGGGCGAACAGGCGATTGTGGCGCTCCAGGGTAGTGGCGCGGGCGACCAGGTCCTTCGCCGCCAGGTAGTCCTTCCACTGGCTGGGGTCGTCGCCCTCCTTCAGGCCGGGCTGGCCGTCGCTGCGGATCGCCCGCAGGTCGCTCGCCTCGCCTTCCAGCAGGCTGCGCAGCGGGCGTACCAGCAGGCGCTCGGAAACGCGGCGATACGCGCTGTCGATGCGTGCGTCCAGGGAGGAAAACCAAGAACTGGGGAACGCCAGCGAGGTGAAGCGCCAGCGCGGCGCCTGTGCCACCAGTTGCCACCAGGCCTGGACGTTCTGCCGGACCTGGGCGGCGCGCCGGGTGTCGTCGTCGAGCGGCTGGTAGCGCTCGCTGGCGCCATGCAGCAGTTGCGACAGTTCGCCGGCGTCGCGCAGCGCGTCACGCCAGACCCAGGTCATCAGGCCGCCCCAGAGCAGGCACAGGCACAGCGCAGCGAGGCCGATACCGCGCTGCCAGCGCTGGCGCAGCTGGAGGATGCGCGGCACCGCCTGGGCCAGGCCTTCCTCGGCAAGGATCCGCCGTGCCCACAGTTGGCTGGCGAAGCTGCTGCGCCGACGCGGCGCGTCGACCGCCGGCAGGGCTTCGTCGCTTGCCGCCCCCGCCGCCTCGCTGCCGCTCAGGTAGAGACCGCGAAAGCGCGGCGCCTCACCCCTGGCGTTACCCTGGAAGACCGGTTCGAGCAGCGCCTGCAACGAACCGCGGAGGCTTTCCAGGCGTGGCGGCAGGCAATACAGGTCGTTGTTCACCTGGCCGCGCAAGGTACCGAGTTCGACGATCGACTCGGTCAGGGTGGCGGTGATTTCCTCCAGCGCCTGCTCGCACCAGCGCGACTGCCAGGCCGCTTCGGCGGCGAACGGCGAGGACCAGCCGAGGGCGCGCTCGCGCGCCTCCTCGGGCAGCGCCGCGAGAAGCTCCTGGAAACCCGGCAGGTCTTCCAGGCCAGTGATCACCACGTAAACCGGCAGGCTCAGGCCAAGGCGCTGGGTCAGTTCCACGTAGCGACGACGGGCGGCGAGGCCGAGGTTGGCCGCCTGCTCGCCATCCTGCAGCCGCGCCAGCGGAATGTTCCAGACCACTCCGTCCAGCGCGCGCCTGCCGCGCAGGCGCAGGAACAGACGCAACAGGCGCAGCCAGGCGCCGCTTTGCCGGCGCAGGCCCTCGTCGGGCAGGAACACCGACTCGGGCACCAGCAGGATCGCCCCCTCGCCGTCCGACCACCAGCGGCCGAACCAGGCCGGACGCGCCACCGGCAGCAGGCGCCAGGTGGCGCACAACTGCTCGCCCTCGGTCTCGTTGCCTAGCATCAGCAGCCACGGCGCTTCGTAGCGGCCCTGCCAGCCCTGCTCGCGCTCCATCTGCCGGACCGCCGCGTAGAAGCTGCGGATCTCCGTACCGCCCCGGGTCCGCCACCACCAGCCCAGCGCCCCCAGCAGCAGCGCCAGCAGCACCAGGAGGAGAACCAGCATGAACAGCGTCGCGCCGCTCATGGCGCCTGCTCCGCATCGGCCAGGTGGGTCACCGCCGCCATTTCATGCTGGATGTCGCGCCAGAACAGGTGCCCGATGCCGCTCATCAGCAGCACCAGGCCGAGCACCGCCAGGCCCAGGCGGAAACCGTCCGGCAGCGCCGCGCGCACCGGCAGGCGCCGTGGCGGCGCGGCGGCAGGCTGCTCAAGGCGACGGCCGAGGTCGGCGGCGTCCGCCTCGCGCTGCCAGGCGAAGGCGAACAGCGCCTGCCGCCACTTCTCGTGCAGCGCCTCGCCGCGCGGCCCGCGCAGGCGACCGCGGAAGCCGAGGATCAGGCATTGCAGGTAGACGTTGGCCAGGTCGCGACTGGCCGGGGCGCGTTCGTCGAGCAGGCGCTTGATCGCCAGCGGCAGGTATTCGCCCGCCTGGCGACTGCCGTAGAGATGCGACTCCAGCGGTTTTTCCTGCCAGGCGCCCTGCCCCGGCCAGGCGCTGAAGACCAGGGTCTCGTCGACCAGGGCGACGAAGGCATAGACCATCGCCTTGACCTGCACGCCCGCCGCGTCGCCGACGCTGGCGAAGGCGCTGCGCCACAGACGCCGGGTAATGCGGGTGGACAGTTCGAGGGCGCGCTCGACCATCCGTGGCACATCCTGGGCGTCGCGGTCGAGGGCGCCCCAGGCCTCCAGCCATTCCTGCCAGGCCTGGCGGAATGCCGTGCTGAGCGGCTGCTCCTGGTACGCCTGGGAAAAAGGCCCTGCACTCCCTTCGGGCATTGGCGGCTCCTTCCTGTCTAGGTGTTGTCGCTGCCGTCGGCGACGAACAGCACGATCTGCCAGGGACTGCTGGCAACCCCGCAGACCGGCGCGACGATGCGCAGCGGCTGGCCGGCATCGAACCAGTCGCCGGCGCCCTGCACGACGAACAAACGGGTGTCGTCGCCGACGCTGTAGGCCACCTGTTCCTGGCGATTCATCGGCTGCCGCGCCAGCCCGCTCATGCGCTGCCGGGCGAGCAACGGCAGGTGCGGATCGGAGGCGACGATGGCGCGCTCCAGCCAGTCAGCCGCCGCTTGTTCGCCGGCGCCGGCGGGCATCCGCAGGCCGACCACCAGGCGCTGGCGCGGCGCCGGATCGGGCAGGCGCACGGAAAACACCTGTTCCTCCTGCTCGAACGGCAGGCAGCGGTAGCCCGCGCGGATCGACTCGATGGCGCGCTCCAGCCAGTCCAGCAGCGGCTCGTAGCCACGCCGCAGGTCGAGGAAGTCGAGCGCTTCGAAGGCCGGCACGCCGGCCAGCGGATCGAGCGCCGCCCAGGCCCCGGCCAGGCCCAGCAGGCTGCCGTGCAGGGCCAGCGGCGAGGCCGCGCGGCTTGCCAGCAGGCCTTCCACCTCCGGCAGGCGGGTCCAGAGCGCGGCGAGCTGGCGACGGACTTCCACGGCGTCGTCCTGGTTACCCGCCTGCTGCGCCAGGCGCAGGCGCCCGCCGAGGAACAGCGCCTTCTCCCGGGCCCGCGCGCAGAGCGACTGCACGCGCCTGCCCAGGGGCGACTCCGGCAGCACCAATGGCGTCGGCGGGACGTAGGGCAGGCTGACATAGGCGCCGCCCTCCTTCGCCACGCGCAGCAACGGCAGGCACACGGAGTCGGCCTTGCCGTCGTCGCCGACCAGCCGCAGCGACGCTCGCCAGACGGTGATCGGCTCGGGGTGCTCGCCGCTGGCCAGGTCCGGCAGCGGCGCGCCGACCCGCGATTGCAGACGGCCCTTCAGCGGCAGCAACTGACCCGCCCGCCACAGCGGACTGACCGCCAGGTGGACGTTCAGCAGCGGCCCTTCGGCGGCCGCCAGCGCAGTCTCCAGGTCGAACTCCAGCGGTGCGTCGACACCAGCCTGCACGCTCACCGGCAGGCCGTCGGGCAGGATCGCTTCGAGGTGCAGGACCCGCACCTGGCCGGCGCACAACGCCGAGGGGTCCAGTTCCAGGGCGGTCACGCCCCAGAACCAAGGGTTGCAGGCCTGTCCGGTGCGCGCCGCCAGCGCCTCGGCACGCAATCCCTGCAACTGGAAATGCTGGGGAAGCAGTTGCATCCCTTCGTGCCAGCACACCGCGTCAGGCAGAACACTCATACGACTCCCCTTCGACGTCCTACGTTGTCGTGCACGACGGTCGCTCGCCTGCCCCTTCGCTAGGGCGCGGCGGGATCGTTGACCAGTCGCATTTCCCGGGTATCCAGACGCAGCCAGACGCGCTGCTGCTGGTCGAGGCGCAAGCGGTGCGCGCCGGGTGTGTTATAGCCGGCAAAGACCAAAAGTCCAGTTGCGCGGTCGCCGCGCAAGGGGAAGGACTCCGACTCGATGAACTGCCCTGGGACCAGCTCCAGGCTCCATACCGCGAACTGCTGCCGGTAGTCGCGACGGTACTGCTCGCGATTGGCGAACCACTGGCTGGCCGGCAGTCCGGCCAGTTCCTTGAACAGCTCCGCATCCTTCACCGCGACGAAGTCCACGGCGATCGGCGAGTCGTCGTTGGCGCGCGCGGCGACATCCAGGGTCAGCCGCTGCAACTCGACCCGCGGCGCGAAGAAATACGAGCAGCCGGCCAGCGCCAGGATCGCCAGCGCCAGGGAGAATTTCCGACATATGGTGAAACATCCGTGCTTCATGGGAGTCCAACGAAAATTTTATTTTGCAAATCCATAGACCTGTTCTAGCGTCTTTTGTAGTTCGTCGCCAGTGACGGACCAGAGGGATCGCCAAGGACAGGTTCTGCGCCGTTTTCCCTGTCATGCCTGTGATCCAGCAAGGGACTGCGATGATCAGGGCATCCCCCGATGCATTGCGCCCCCACCATTGCATCGGAGTCAGCCGCCATGGCCGAGAGTACGCAGCACAAGCTGGACCGGGTGCGCCCGCCGCGCGTGCAGATCACCTACGACGTCGAGATCGGCAACGCCATCGAGAAGAAGGAGCTGCCCCTGGTGGTCGGCATCCTCGCCGACCTCTCCGGCAAGCCGGATACCCCGCCGGCGAAGCTGGTCGAACGGCGTTTCGTCGACATCGACCGCGACAACTTCAACGAGATCCTCTCCTCCATCTCTCCCCGCGCCACCCTGCAGGTCGACAACACCATCAGCGGCGACGACAGCAAGCTGAACGTCGAGCTGCGCTTCAACCACATAGAGGACTTCGACCCGGTCAACCTGGTGAAGCAGGTGGTCCCGTTGCGTCGCCTGTTCGAGGCGCGCCAGCGCCTGCGCGACCTGCTGACCAAGCTCGACGGCAACGACGACCTCGACCAGCTGCTGCAGGACGTGGTGGCCAACACCGAAGGCCTGCAGGAAATCAAAGCGGCCCGCCCGGAAGCCGAAGCGGCCCCGGCCGGTGACAGCGAACCCCCGGCCGACCAGCCGGCCTGACCCTCTTCCCGGAGAAGCCGCCATGCCCAAGTCATCCGCCGCCGAACAATCCGGCGAGAGTTCGACCCAGACCCTGTCCCTGCTCGACGAGATCATTGCCAAGGGCCGCATGGCCCACGACGACAGCCAGCAGGACTACGCCCGCGACATGCTCGCGGAATTCGCCACCCAGGTCCTCGACGAGGGCATGGCCGTCGACAAGGACACCGTGGCGATGATCAACGACCGCATCAGCCAGATCGATGCGCTGATCAGCGACCAGCTCAACCAGATCATCCACCACCCCGAGTTGCAGAAGCTGGAAGCCTCCTGGCGTGGCCTGCACCAACTGGTGAGCAACACCGAGACCAGCGCGCGGCTCAAGCTGCGCCTGCTGAACGTCGGCAAGAACGAACTGCAGAACGATCTGGAGAAGGCGGTCGAGTTCGACCAGAGCGCACTGTTCAAGAAGATCTACGAAGAGGAATACGGCACCTTCGGCGGACACCCCTTCAGCCTGCTGATCGGCGACTTCACCTTCGGCCGCCATCCGCAGGACATCGGCCTGCTGGAGAAGCTGTCGAACGTCGCCGCGGCTGCCCACGCGCCGTTCATCGCCGCCGCCAGCCCACGCCTGTTCGACATGAACAGCTTCACCGAACTGGCCGTGCCGCGCGACCTGACCAAGATCTTCGAGAGCCTGGAGCTGATCAAGTGGCGCGCCTTCCGCGAGAGCGAGGATTCGCGCTACGTGTCCCTGGTGCTGCCGAACTTCCTCCTGCGCCTGCCCTACGGCCCGGAGACGCGACCGGTGGAAGGCATGAACTATGTCGAGGACGTCAACGGCACCGACCACTCCAAGTACCTCTGGGGCAACGCCGCCTGGGTCCTGGCGCAGCGCATCACCGAGGCCTTCGCCAAGTACGGCTGGTGCGCGGCGATCCGCGGCGCGGAAGGCGGCGGCGCGGTCGAGGGCCTGCCGGCACACACGTTCCGCACCAGCTCCGGCGACCTGTCGCTGAAGTGCCCGACCGAGGTGGCGATCACCGACCGCCGCGAGAAGGAACTCAACGATCTCGGCTTCATTTCCCTGTGCCACAAGAAGAACAGCGACGTGGCGGTGTTCTTCGGCGGCCAGACCACCAACAAGGCCAGGCTCTACAACACCAACGAGGCCAACGCCAACGCGCGCCTGTCGGCGATGCTGCCGTACGTGCTGGCGGCATCGCGCTTCGCCCACTACCTGAAGGTGATCATGCGCGACAAGGTCGGCAGCTTCATGACCCGCGACAACGTGCAGACCTACCTGAACAACTGGATCGCCGACTACGTGCTGATCAACGACAACGCACCGCAGGAAATCAAGGCGCAGTACCCGCTGCGCGAGGCGCGGGTGGATGTCAGCGAGGTGGCCGGCAAACCGGGGGCCTACCGCGCCACGGTGTTCCTCCGGCCGCACTTCCAGCTCGAGGAACTCAGCGCGTCGATCCGCCTGGTCGCCAACCTGCCGCCGCCGGTAGCGGCGTGAGTCCGCCCCCGCCGGCAGCGCCGGCGGGGCGCCCTTCCCGTTCCAGACAGCCCCTCTCCAGGAGTCAGATGCGATGGATGCGATCATTCTCGATTTCGGCAGCGACATCAAAGGCGACAGCCTGCTCGTCGGCTACGAAAACAAGATCGAAATCATGTCCTACAGCCACAACGTGGCGATGCAGGTCACCAACGACGTCAGCAACTCGGAGCGCACCTCCGGCAAACCCCACGTCGGCGAATTCACCCTCACCAAGTTCATCGACACCTCGACCCCGACCCTCAACGAATACTGCTGCGCCGGCAAGCCGATCGCCGAGGCGACCATCACCATCGGCCGCAACGCCGCCGAGGGCAACGGGCAGATCATGCCCTTCATCGTCTACACCCTGAACAACGTGGTGCTCTCCAACGTCAGCGTCAGCGGCGGCGCCGGCGGCAAGCCGGTGGAGACCCTGTCGCTGAACTTCACCAAGATCAAGTGGGAGCTGACCGCGCAGAAGGACGACGGCACCAAGGAAGGCACGGCCGCCTCGACCTGGGACCTGGCCGCCAACCAGTTGGTCAAGTGACCGGGCGCCGACATGTCCGGAGCCCTGCCGCCGCTGTTCGAGCGCCTCAGCGCCGAGGCCGACGAACGTCCCGCGTTCGACGACCGGGCGCTGGCCGAGTCGGTCCGCGGCGAGCTGCTGCGCCTGCTCAACACACGGCGCCCGGCGCATGCGCGCAGCGGCATCCTCGCCTACGGGCTCGCCGACTGGACCGCCGTGCAACGCCTGCGCGCCGAGGACCGGCGCCAGCTGGCACGCGAGGTGCGGGCGGCGGTCGAGCATTTCGAGCCGCGCCTGCAACTGGCCGAGGTCGAGGTCGAACCTGACCCGGGCAATCCGCAGCGCCTGCGTATCCAGCTCGGTGGCCGCCTGCGCAGCGGGTCGCGCCTGATGCCTGCGCTATTCGTCATCGAACAGGGCAACGATGGCCTCGAGGTGCGCCATGAGCGATTCGATTGATGCCGACCTGCTCGACTACTACCAGCGCGAGCTGACCTGGCTGCGGCATGCCGGCGGCGCCTTCGCCGAGCGCTATCCGAAGGTCGCCCGGCGCCTGCAACTGGCCCCCGGCGAATGCCCCGACCCGCACGTCGAGCGTCTGCTGGAAGGCTTCTCGCTGCTCACCGCGCGCCTGCAACGGCGCCTCGACGACGACTACGCAGAGTTCAGCGACGCCCTCCTCGAACAGCTCTACCCCCTGGCGCTGCGCCCGCTGCCGTCCTGCGCGATCGTCCAGTTCGAACCGGACCCGACCCAGGGCAACCTCGCCGAGGGCTACCGGCTGCCGCGCGACACCGCGCTGTTCGTCACCACCCGCGGCGGCGACAGCGTGCATTTCCGCAGCAGCGCCGAGGCGACTTTGTGGCCGCTGGCGATCGACGAGGCGACCCTGCTCGGCGGCGAGGAGGCGCAAGCCCTGACCGGAGTCGGCGCCGCCCGCTCGGCGTTGCGCCTGAGCCTGCGCTGCCTGGGCGAGTACCGCTGGGACGAACTGTCGATCGAGCGCCTGCGCATCCACCTGGCGGCTTCGCCGATGGGCTGCGCGATCCTCTACGACCTGCTCGCCGCGCATGCCGTGCAGGTCATGGCGGGGGCGCCCGGCACGCCGCCGGCGGCGCTCCGCGGACTGCCGGAGATCGTCGGCTTCGCCGCCGACGAGGCGCTGCTGCCGGAGGAAGACGGCGGACATCCGGGCCTGCGCCTGCTCGCCGAGTACTTCGCCTTCCCCGACAAGTTCCACTTCTTCGACCTGCCGCTGTCCGGCGCGCTCGCCGACGGACAGACGCTCTACCTGTACCTGGTCTTCGATCGCGCACCGACGGCACGCCTGCATTTGCAGGCGGAAGACTTCCAGCTCGGCTGCGCGCCGGCGATCAACCTCTTTCCGCGGACCTCGGAGCCGCTGCGCCCGGACGGCACCCGCAGCGAGTACCGCCTGGTCGCCGACAGTCACCGCGAGAACAGCGTGGAAATCCATAGCATCCGCGCCGTGCGCTCGGTTGCCGGGAGCACCGTGCAGCCAGTCCCGGCCTACTATGGCTGCCGCCACGACAGCCACCTCGGCACGCTCTACTGGCACGCCCGGCGCATCGCCGGGCTGACCCCGAACCGGCTGGGCAGCGACCTGCTGCTGAGCCTGGTGGATACCGGCTTCGACCCGTTGCGCGAGGCCCCGGCCTTCAGCCTGACCGCCGAGCTGCTATGCACCAATCGCTATCTGGCCGAGCGCCTGGGTGCCGGCACCGCGCTGGGCTTCGAACGGCCCGGGCCGGTCGCCGCCGCACGCCTGCGCAACGCGCCCAGCGCGCAGAGCCAGCCGCGCCTGGACGGCCAGTCGCGCTGGAGACTGGTCTCGCAGCTGACCCTCAACCACCTCTCGCTGGTGGAAGGTCCGCGCGCCCTCGAAGCCTTGCGGGAAATCCTCGCCCTGCACAACCTGCGCGACGACGCCAGCGCCCGCCGGCAGATAGAAGGCCTGCGGCAACTCGACTGCCAGCGGGTGGTGGCGCACGTCGGCGAGGATGCCTGGCGCGGCTGGCGCAATGGCCTGGAAATCCGCCTGCGACTCGATCCGCAACACTTCGTCGGCGCCAGCGGCGTGCTGTTCTCCGCCGTGCTGGCGCAGTTCTTCTCGCTGTATGCCACCGCCAACCGCTTCGTGCGCACGGTCCTGGTGGAAGCCGACAAGGAGGTGAAGACATGGCAACCCCAGGCCGGCTCGCCGCTCTCCCTCTGAGTCAGCGGCTGCGCCGCACGCCGCAGCGCTTCGAACTGTTGCAGGCGCTGCTGCTGCTCGAACGCGAGCGTCCCCAGGCGTTGCCGCTGGGCACCGGCAACGCGCCGCGGGCGGAGGCCCTGCGCCTGCGCGGGCCGCTGCTGCCGCTGTTCGCCTCGAGCGAGGTGGAAAGCCTGCTCGACGACCCGCAGCAACCGGTGCTGTCCACCCCGGTGTTCGGCCTCGGCGGCCCCGACGGCCCGTTGCCCTATGCCTACCAGGAATGGCTGCAACAGCGTGCCCGGCAGAAGGACCATGCCCCCGCCGAGTTCCTCGACCTGTTCCAGCACCGCCTGCTCAGCCTGCTCTACCGGGTACTGCGCAAGCATCGCGTGGCGCTCGGTTTCGCGGTGCCGGCGGCGACCCCGGTGCAGGCGCAGCTACGCGCCCTCAGCGGCCTGTTGCCGAAAGCCCTGCAAGAGCGCCTGGCGCTGCCGGACAGCGCGGTGCTGGCACGCACCGCGCTGTTCGCCGGCGGGCGTCGCTCCCTGGCCGGCTTCGCCGGCCTGGTGCGCCAGCACTTCGGCGTGGAGGCACGGCTGGACGCCTACCAGGGCGCCTGGAAGGAAATCCCCGCGGCCAGCCGCAGCCGGCTGCAACGCGGCGGACGCAACCTGCGCCTGGGTCGCGACGCCATAGCCGGCACGCGCACCTGGGACGAGCACGCCGGCATCGCCCTCAGTCTCGGTCCGCTGGATGCCCGCGAAGCCGCCCGCTTCTTCCCCGACGGCGACGCCCATGGCCAGTTGGCCAGCCTCGCCGCGCTGTACTTCGGCCCCGACCTGGATTGTCGCCTGAGCCTGCTGGTGAGCGGCGGCGCGCCGCTGCGCCTGGAGCGCGGTGCACCGCCCAGGCTGAGCTGGAACACCGGCCTGCAGCGCGTCGAAGACGGCCAGCGGCAGCGCATCGATCTTGACCTGCGGCAGCCGGAGGTAGCCTGAAATGGAACTCGCCGCCCTGATCGGCCGCCTCAACCCGGACTGTCGCCGCGCCCTGGAGCACGCCGCGCAACGCTGCCTGCAACGCACCCATCATTACGTAGAGATCGAGCACCTGCTGCTGGAGCTGCTGGACATCGACGGCGGCGACTTCGCCTGCCTGCTGCCGCGCTTCGGCCTGGAGCGCGACGCCCTGGTCGCCGAGATCAACCTGTCGCTGGAGCTGTTCAAGGCCGGCAATACCCGCACTCCGGCGCTGTCCGCGCACACCATCGGCCTGCTCGAGGACGCCGTGGTCCACGCCAGCGTGCTCGGCCAGGCGCAGATCCGTTCCGGCCTGCTGCTGCTCGCCCTGCTCGACCGCGAGGAGCGCCGCGCCCTGCTGCTGAACAGCGCGTCGTCGCTACTGCGGATTCCCCACGAGGCCTTGCAGGCCAACCTGCTGGAGTGGATCCAGGCCTCCCGCGAACAGCCGGCCGCGCCGAACCGCCCGGCGGCAGGCGGCGACAAGCCGGAAAGCGCCCCGGACCCGCTGCTCGACCAGTACACCCAGGACCTCACCGCCGAAGCCCGCGCCGGGCGCATCGACCCCATCGTCGGGCGCGACGGGGAGATCCGCCAGTGCGTCGACATCCTCCTGCGCCGGCGGCAGAACAACCCGATCCTGGTCGGCGCGCCGGGCGTCGGCAAGACCGCGGTGGTCGAGGGCCTGGCCCTGCGCATCGCCGCCGGCGAGGTGCCGCCGTCGTTGCAGGAGGTGATCCTGCGGGTGCTCGATCTCGGCCTGTTGCAGGCCGGCGCCAGCATGAAGGGCGAGTTCGAGCAGCGCCTCAAGGGCGTGATCGACGCCGTGCGCAACAGCGCGCAGCCGATCATCCTGTTCATCGACGAGGCGCACACGCTGATCGGCGCCGGCGGCGCGGAAGGCGGCAGCGACGCCGCCAACCTGCTCAAGCCGGCCCTGGCGCGCGGCGAGTTGCGCACCCTGGCGGCCACCACCTGGCTGGAATACAAGAAATACTTCGAGAAGGACCCGGCGCTGACCCGGCGCTTCCAACTGGTCCAGGTCGAGGAGCCGGACGAGGCCACCGCCGTGGAGATGCTGCGCGGCATCGCCGGCAAGCTGGAACTGCATCACGGCGTGCAGATCATGGACGCGGCCATCGTCGATGCGGTGAAGCTGTCGCACCGCTACATCTCCGGCCGCCAGTTACCGGACAAGGCGATCAGCGTGCTCGACACCGCCTGCGCGCGGGTCGCCCTCGGCCAGCACGACGTGCCGCCGCCGCTGGAAAGCCTGCGCCACCGCGAGCAGGCGCTGGAAGAGGAATTGCAGCGGCTGCGCCGGGAACAGGCCACCGGCCTCGACCACAGCGCGCGTATCACCGCCCTGGAAAGCGAGTCGGGCGATAACCGCCGGACCATCCGCGAGCTGGAGACCCGCTGGGACGAGGAACGCGAAGCGGTGCGCGAACTGCTCGACACCCGCCGCGAATTGCTGGCCCTCAGCGAAAGCGCCGACGCGGCCAAGCCCGACGAGGAACTGGACGGTCGCATCGACCACCTGGCCGCCGAACTGGCGCGCCTGGCGGCCGGCCTCGAAGCCATCCGCCAGGACGACCCGCTGGTTCCCGAGCAGGTGGACTCGCGTACCGTGGCCGCGGTGATCGCCGGCTGGACCGGCATCCCGGTGGGCAAGATGCTCGCCGACGAAGCCCACGCCATCCGTTCCCTGGCGCAACGAATGGGCCAGCGGGTGATGGGCCAGGAGGCCGCCCTGGGCGCCATCGCCCAGCGCATCCAGGCCTATCGCGCCGGACTCAGCGACCCGGCCAAGCCGGTCGGCGTATTCCTCCTGCCCGGCCCCACCGGCGTGGGCAAGACCGAGACCGCCTACGCCCTGGCCGACGCCCTCTACGGCGGCGAACGCAACCTGATCAGCATCAACCTCTCCGAGTACCAGGAGGCCCACACCGTCAGCCAGCTCAAGGGCGCCCCGCCCGGCTACGTCGGCTACGGCAGCGGCGGCGTGCTCACCGAAGCGGTGCGCCGCAAGCCCTATTCGGTGGTGCTGCTGGACGAGATCGAGAAAGCCCATCCGGACGTGCTGGAAGCCTTCTACAACGTGTTCGACAAGGGTGTGATGGAAGACGGCACCGGCCTGGTGGTGGACTTCAGGAACACCGTGATCCTCGCCACCAGCAACGTCGGCGCCGAACTGCTGCTGGACAGCCCGGCCGAACAGGTCGCCACCCCGGCCTTCGACGAGCGCCTGCGCAAAGTCTTGCTGCAAACCTTCCGCCCGGCGTTCCTCGCGCGCATGACCGTGGTGCCTTACCGGCCGCTGGAGGAAGCCACCCTGGAAGGCATCGTCGTGGCCAAGCTGGAAAAACTGCGGGAACGCTACAAGGCCGCTACCGGCAAACAGTTCGACTTCGACCCGGCCATCGTCAAGGCCGTGCTCGCCAAGTGCAGCGCGGCGGGCGCGCGGGATATCGAGAACGTGCTGATGGCGCAGGTGACGGGGAAGTTGGCGGAGTGGGTACTCGAATGAGCGTCCCGAGGCATCGCGGCATCCGCCCGTTTCCGATGGAGAACGTATCGGCTAGAGAACAGCGGACGAATTCATGAACTGGAACGATCTTTGCGGAATAAACACGGTAGCCGGAAAAGCCATAGACATCCCGACCCTGGTCGGTCCCGGCGTCGACCACGACCGACGTGGAAGGACCGGAATGCCCAACGGCGCGACGCTGACCGCCATGATGAACGCTGCCGACGCCCTACGTCTGACCGAGGCCCCGAGGACCAGGCGCGGTGGTGTGTCCGACGGTATTTCCTTCCACATCGCCCAATACGTGCCCGGTGGCGCGTCTCTGACCATCACCAGCCAGTTCGTCGGTCAGAAAGCCGGCTCCGCCGTGTGCTACGAGAACACACTGTTCAACGATGCCCTGGTCGGTCGCATCAACGCCATCGTTGGCAACATCATCGTGCGCCAGAGCGTCGCACCCTGTACGCGCTGCCGCGCCGGCTACCGCCAGCTCGCCCAGAACGGACCACATACTATCGTCGTCTCCAGCGATGACGGCTACGACGGCGCCCCCGACAACACCATCTTCCTCTTCGCACCCACCGGGCTGGTGTTCTACCGACGCTGAACGCCCGCCGAACTGCCCCACCTTCGAGGACTGCCGTCATGCCCCGAACCATCGAATACTGGCGCCCCACGAACGGCCTGTATCATGCGACCCCGCCCGGAATCGCCGTGCTGACCCAGGACAGCGATTGGGAGGTGCTCAACGAAGCCACCGGCTTCTACGAGGAAAGCCCGTATCCCTCCGCCTTCAAGGGACAGGTGTATCGCGCGCTGAACTACATAAACGCTACGCCGACGGGCGCATCGCTGCTCTGGAACCTCTACACGACGAACAATTTCGTCGACATCACCCCCTCGTCGCTGGGCAACAATGTCCAGTCCACCAATCAGCCCATGGCGCTCAATCAGGTCGCCAGAGAAATCATCGTAGGAACCGGTCCCGGCCCCCAGACCCAGATCGCGCTCAATCAGACAGGCATCGCCCCGCAGGCGCAGACCCAGTGGCTGACCTATGTCATCAACAGTTCGCCGCATTGGGCCCTGGACGGCGTGCCGGGCAACGGTGGTGGCCTTTACGGCTATCTAGAGCGCGCCCGCCAGTATGCCAACCGCTGGATGCTGCTGTTCGACCACCGCTACTTCCGCTGGAGCGACAGCAATGAAGGCTATTTCAATGAGCAGAGCTACAGCGGACATTTCAGTATCTCCGCCCACAACATCGCCATCACCAACCACGAAGTGGCGGCCTGGCTTGCCGGACAGCCGCTACCCCACCGCCTCAGCGATGCCCAGCAGAACCATGCGCGGCTTGCGACCATAGTTGCCCTTAAGGACGTTTCGCCGCCTTCGGCTGGCTGTTCCGCCCATGTGAGATGGAACCCCACAGCGACCAACCCGCTGAACCGGATACGTCCTCCGGCAATCGGCCTGGCTCATGAGCTGCTGCATGCCTACTACAGTTGCCGAGGCGCACAACCCGGCTACGACGACAACCACTACTCCACGGTACTGTTCGAATACCGCTGCGTCGGCCTCGGCCCCTGGGACGAAGCACCATTATCGGAAAATGCCCTACGCAAAGAATGGTGGAGCTATGCCTGCCAGCAGGTGCCCGGAAGCGACCCAGAGAACAGGAAGGCCATCGGCAAACGCATCAGTTACATGTAGTTGTCGCCGCTGTCCCGACAGAAACGAGGGACCCAGATGCCCCGTCCCACCGATAGCACTACCAGCCTCTCCCTGACCGCCTCGGCGCTGGCAGCCCTGTTCCCGGAGCGTCTGGCCGGGGAAGAACGCCTGAACGCACTGCCCGGTTGGGAACTGCTGGGCTACAGCGCCAGCCCCTTAGCCCTGGACGGCGCAATCGCCACCCATCTCACCGCCACCCTGCACAACGACGCCGACCAGCGTCCGCTCGACGGCCTGGTCGCGGAGATCCGCCAACTCCCCGGCGATGCCAGCGCCGAGCGCTACCAGGTGCTGTTGCGCCCCTGGCTCTGGTGGCTGACGCTGGCCAGCAACAACCGGGTGTTCCAGAACCTGGCCACCAGCGACATCGTCACCCAGGTCTTCGACCAGCACGGCTTCAGCGACTACCAGTTGCAGCTCAGCGGCAGCTACCAGCCCCGCGAATACTGCGTGCAGTACGGCGAGAGCGACCTCGCCTTCGTCTCGCGGCTGCTGGAGGAAGACGGCATCTTCTGGTTCTTCACCCATGCCGCCGGCAAGCACACCCTGGTGCTGGCCGACAGCAACGACGCCTTCCCGCCGATTCCCAACGGCCCGCAAGTGGCCTACCTGGGCCAAGGAATCGGCGTGCGCGAGTTGCAGGGCGTGCGTTCGGCGCAGTACAGCCTCCAGGCGGTATCCGGGACCTACAGCGCCACCGACTACGAGTTCACCACCCCGGGCACCTCGCTGTACTCCCAGGCCGAGGCGGTTTCCGGCGCCGCCGGCGTCTACCAGCACCCCGGCGGCTACACCGCCAAGGCCCAGGGCGACAGCCTGACCAAGCAACGCATCGACGGCCTGCGCAGCCAGGAGACGCGCCTGATCGGCGAGAGCGACTGCCGCTGGCTGGTGCCCGGCCACTGGTTCACCCTCAGCGGGCATGACGACGATTCGCTGAATATCGACTGGGTGCTGACCTCGGTCACCCATGACGCCAGTCACGCGCACTACCGCAATCGCTTCGAGGCGATCCCCAAGGCCACCGCCTACCGCCCCGCGCGGGTCACGCCCAAGCCGCGCATGCACACCCAGACCGCCCTGGTGGTGGGCAAGGCCGGTGAGGAGATCTGGACCGACCAGTACGGCCGGATCAAGATCCAGTTCCCCTGGGACCGCGACGGCAAGAACGACGAGACCTCCTCCTGCTGGGTGCGCGTGGTGCTGCCCTGGAGCGGCAAGGGCTTCGGCATGCAGTTCGTGCCGCGCATCGGCCAGGAAGTGATCGTCACCTTCATCGACGGCGACCCGGACCGCCCGCTGGTCACCGGCTGCGTCTACAACGGCGACAACGCCCTGCCCTACGCGCTGCCGGACAATCAGACGCAGTCCGGGATCAAGACCAACTCGTCGAAGGGCGGCGGCGGTTTCAACGAGCTGCGCTTCGAGGACAAGAAGGACGCCGAGGAAGTCTTCCTCCAGGCGCAGAAGGACTTCAACGTCAACGTGCTCAACGACAGCACCGCCAGCATCGGCCACGACGAGACCCTGACGGTGCAGAACGCCCGCACCCGCACGGTGAAGGAAGGCGACGAGACCGTCACCCTGGAGAAAGGCAAGCGCACGGTGACCATCCAGACCGGCAGCGACAGTCTGGATGTGAAGGACACGCGCACGGTGACGGTGGGCGCCGACCAGACCCACAGCACCGGCGGCAACTACAGCCACAAGGTCAGCGGCAACTTCGAGCTGACGGTGGACGGCAACCTGACCATCAAGGTCAGCGGCACCCTCGCCCTGCAGAGCGGCGGCAGCCTGACCCTGAAGAGCGACGCCGACCTCGCCGCCCAGGCCGGCACCTCGCTGACCAGCAAGGCCGGGACGTCGCTGACCAACCAGGCCGGCACCTCCCTCACCAACAAGGCCGGCACCAGCCTGACCAACGATGCCGGCGTCAGCCTGACCAACAAGGCCGGCGCCGAACAGACGGTGGACGGCGGCGGCATGCTGACCATCAAGGGCGGCCTGGTAAAGGTCAACTGAGGAGAAGCGCATGGCGGCATCCGGCAAGCTCGACCTGGTTCGTGGCGACAGCCATCTCGCTGGTAACCTGCTCGACGGCAGCCTGGAAGGTCCGTTGCGCATCGACGAGCACGACAGGCCGCAGGCCAGCCTCGGCTACCGGCAGGGCCAGTTGCACGGCGCCAGCACCCTGTTCCATCCCAACGGCAAGGTCTCCGCGCAACTCGCCTTCGTCGACGGCAAGCTGCACGGGCCGGTCAGTTTCCATGCCGCGGAAGGCTGGTTGCAGCGCAAGGCGCACTACCGCAACGGGCTGCTCCACGGCGAAGCGCTCACCTATTTCGCCAACGGCCAGGTGGCCGAGCGCGAGCATTACCGCGACGGCGTGCGCGACGGGGTCTACCAGCGCTTCCATGGCAATGGCCAACTGGCCTTCGACGGACGCTACCTGAACGGCCAGCTACTGGACGGCGCCCAGCCGTTCGCCGATGACGGCCGGCCGCTGGACAACGAGGGCAGACCCATGGCGCGCTGGCGCTGGTGGTGGATCAGGCTGGCGGAGCCCTAGGCGCGCATCGGCCAGGCGGCGCTCAGGGAATCAGCATCTGCACCTGTCCCGGCACGCTGATCTTGATCACCCCGCCCCAGGTGCAGATCAGCGTGCCGTTGGCGTCCAGCGCGGGCATCCCGCCCAGCAGCAGGGTCGGCGGACCGCCGGGGATCCACGGGCTGGCGGTGGCGGGAATGCACGGCATCGGCGTCAGTACGCCGAGGGCGGCGGCGGTGGCGGCGGCCACCACGGGGTTGGCCGGACTCTGGCAGAGGCCGAAGGTGGGAATGTTCAGCAGCGGGATGTGGTCCATGATGTTCGCCGCCGGCATCCCGCTGGTCAGGGTGCGGTTCTGCGGCAACACGTTGAGCACCGTCGGCGCCGCCCCGAAACTGCATTGCAGGGTGGCGCCGGCGCAGACCTGCGGGCAGCCCATGCCGTCCTCCCGAGCGCGATGGCGTTGTAGCAGGATAGACCAGCCCATCGCGCTCGCCGTGGGGCTGGCTTGCTGTTTTTCTGACGAATGCCCGACATGCGTGTCGCCAGCGGCGCTAGAATTCCGCTGTCATGCGGGGCGGAGCCCCGCGACAGGGATCGACGAAAAAGGATTTTCGGCGGATCGAACGGTGCCCGCAGCGCCCTCGCCGGCCGGCCTGCGGCCGGTCGATGCAGGGGTTGCCGCACCCTGGCCGCCCCCAAGGACGGGACGACAATGCCTAGCACAAGAAGCCTCCCCGCACGGGTCATCGTCGCCGATGACTATCCCCTGTTCCGCGATGGCCTGAGACGGGTCGTCCGCCGCTACCTCCCGCAAGCCGCCGTAAGCGAAGCGGGCAGCTTCGACGAGGTGCTACGCCTGGCCTCGAGCGTCTCGCCGGAACCTCCCGCCCTCTTCGTCCTCGACCTGCTGCTTCCCGGCTTCGCCGCCTCCCAGTCCATCGAGCGCTTGCGTCGCGCCTATCGGCACAGCGCAATCGTCATCGTCTCGATGCTCGACGACCCGCGTCTGGTGGACGAGGTGCTGGCCGCCGGCGCCGACGGCTACCTCGGCAAATCCCTGGAGGCCGGGGAGATCGGCACGGCGTTGCAGACGCTCGGCAGCGGCGAACCGGTGGTGCGCCTGCGCGGCGGGTCGAGCGCCGGCAGTCGGCAACGCGCCCTCCTGGACGCCCTGACCCCACGGGAGCAAGCGGTACTGCGGCTGATCGCCGATGGCCTGTCGAACAAGGAAATCGGCCGCGCGCTGTCGATCTCGCCGTTCACCGTGCGCGTGCACGTTTCCTCGCTGCTGCGCGCCCTGGAAGTGAACACGCGGACGGCCGCCGCGGCGCTGGCGGTGAAGGCCGGCTTCTAGGCAGGTTCCACGCGGCCGTACCCGGAGTTCCCGCGCAAGCATCCGGGAATGCCGAAACGAGAAGTCTGCCGCGATTTTCCGCGAAGTCTCCTCGCGGCGCTGAAGCCCGTCGCGGCGGACCAGTCCCATCCATGAGGGGCGCGCCTGCGCGCCGGCCTCACCGGGAGCGGCGACGCTCGTTTTCAGCAGAGGAACGGCACATGATCGACAGGGTGAAGCCGCTGATGGCGGCATGGGTTCTGGTCTTCGCATCTTCTTCGTTCGCCGGCGAAACGGCGGGGAAATTGCCACGAAAGCCAGCTCTAGGGCCGGAAACCGCGGGGGCGACCCTGGTCATTCCCGGCGAGACCGACAGGCTCGCCTCGCTCTACGCCCGCGCACGGGGCGAAGGCGGCAAGGTGGTGCTCTGGGCCGGCGGCGACGCGCCGAACCAGATGGACTGGTTGAAGACGGCCTTCGAGAGCCGCTTTCCCGGCGTGACCCTGGACGTCACGGTGGACCTCTCCAAGTTCCACGACCTGCGCATCGACCAGGAACTCGCCGCCGGCACCCTGACGCCGGACGTGGCGATGCTGCAAACCACCTTCGATTTCGACAAATGGAAGGCCCGCGACGTGCTGCTGCGCTACAAGCCGATCGGCTTCGCCCGGCAGAAGAAAGGCTACGCCGATCCCGACGGCGCCTATGTCACGGCCTACAACAACGCCTTCGTGCCGACCTACGCTTCCGTCCGGCTGCCAGCGGAGCGCTATCCGACGCGCTTCGCCGATTACCTGAAGCCGGCCTTCAAGGGCAAGCTGGTGCTGACCTACCCCCATGACGACGATGCGGTGCTGTACGTCTACGACAAGCTGGAACGGCGCTACGGCAGCGGTTTCCTGCGCGCCCTGGCGGCGCAGAAGCCGAACTTCCTGCGCGGCACGGCGGCGCCGGCGGCCTCGGTGGGCACCGACTCCATCGGTTCGCTGGGCAACCTGACCGGCTATGCGACCGACAGCGATACGCCGGCCGGCTACTTCATCCCGACCGACGAGCCGTTCATCGTCTGGAACCAGCGCGCGGCGATCTTCAAGGCCGCCCGTCATCCGGCCACGGCCAAGCTGCTGCTGTCCTACCTGGGCTCGGCCGAGTTCCAGTCCAGCTACGGCGGCTGGCGCGCCCGCGCTGACGTCGGCGAAGCGCCTGGGCTGCCGCCACTGGAGTCGCTGAAGAACGTCGATGTGCACGATTTCACCCGCTGGATGGCCGATCGCCAACGGGTGGCCAGCCTGCGCAGGCACATGGCGGAAATCTTCGGCCCGGTACGCGGCGAGTCGCCGTTGCGCGACCCGGCGCTGATGAGCCTGCTGGGGCTGACGGCGAACGACATCGTCGCCTTGCCCGAACCGGACCTGCCGATCTACTGAACCGCCATGACGGCCTCGCGCACGGACGACGCGGGGTCGTCGATCCTGGAGAATTGCCAATCAGGTTTCGACGGCAAGCAGGCGGCCTGGAGCGGCTGGGAAGACCCCCACTTCTTATAAAATACTTTTAATAAACGATTTATCCTATTGATTAATAAGATAAATAAAATACTAGAATTCACTTTAAGTTGAAACGACAAGGCGGCGCATAACGCTACCCGTTGTCCGCCGTGGCATCCGCTTACCGCCTTCGCTGCGCAGGGCGAACGAGGCCACGCGCGTTATCCGCCGACAGGCCTCTGCCAGGGAGGGACGGCGGCACGGAAAACTCTTCTTCGACAACGACTTCCGCGTAGAACCTGATCCATCGCCTGCGCTCGCGCGAACTCACGCAGGCGACGACCAGGACGAAGGACCTAGGCCTTCCGCCACCCCTGCAACTGATTGCGGATCGGCAACTCGCGGATGCGCTTGCCGGTGGCGGCGAAGATCGCGTTGCACAGCGCCGGCGCTATCGGCGGCACGCCGGGCTCGCCGACCCCGCCCAACGGCAGGTCGCCATCCGGCTTGAGCAGATGCACCGACACCGCCTTGGGCGCCAGCGGCATGCGCGCCAGCTCGTACTGGTGGAAATTGTCCTGCTGGACCTTGCCATCCTTGAAGCTGATCTCGCCCAGCGCCGCCAGGCCCAGGCCCATCACGCAGGCGCCTTCGAGCTGCGAGCGGATGCGCTCGGGGTTGATCTGCGGACCGCAGTCGGCGGCGATGGTGGCCTTGTGCACCAGCAGCGCGCCGTCGTCCTTCACCTCCACCTCGATCACCACCGCCACGTAGGTGACGAAGCTGTAGTGCGCGGCGATTCCCCGCGCCCTGCCCCTGGGCAGCTCGCCGCCCCAGCCGGACTGGCGCGCCGCCTCCTCGATCACCCCGCGCAGGCGGCCGACATCGAGCGGGTAGCGCTCCGGCGACTCGCCGTAGTTCCAGCTGTCGCCGAGTTCGGCGGTGTCGATCCGCCGCGCCGGGCCGAGCAGCTTGAGCAGGTAGTCCTTCGGGTCCTGGCCGGCCTTCGCCGCCAGTTCGCCGACGAAGCTCTGGATGGCGAAGGCGTGGGGGATGTTGGAGACCGAGCGGAACCAGCCGACCCGGGTGTGCGCCGGGGCCTCGGGGTTCTCCAGGCGCACGTTGGGGATGGCGAACGACAGGTTGGTCAGGCCCATGCCCAGTTCGAAGGCGCCCTGGTGCTTGCTGTCCGGGCCGAACAGTGCGGTGATGCTCGGCGCCACCGAGCGATGCAGCCAGGCCTGCGGCAGCCCGTCGGCGCCAAGCACGGCCTGCAGGCGCTCCACCGAGACCGTGTGGAAATAGGAGAAATGCAGGTCGTCCTCGCGGGTCCACTGCACGCGCAGGTGGCGACCGGGGAACGCCTTGGCCAGGATCGCCGCTTCCAGCACGAAGTCGGGCTTGGACTTGCGGCCGAAACCGCCGCCGAGCAGGGTCACGTTGACCGTGACCTTGTCGAACGGCAGTTTCAGGCGCTCGGCGATGCGCTCGCGGGTCACTTGCGGCGCCTGGGTCGGGGCCCAGACCTCGCAGGCGCCGTCCTTGTACCAGGCGGTGGAGACCGGCGGTTCCATCGGCGCCTGGGCCAGGTGCGGCAGGTAGTACTCGGCCTCGACGATATCCCCGCCCTTGGCGAATAGCGCCGCGGCATCGCCGCTGTCGCGCACCACCTTGCCCGGCTTGCGCGCGGCCTCTTCCAGTTGCTTGCGGTAGGCCACCGAGTCGTAGCCGCCGTTGACCCCGGCGTCCCACTCGACCACCAGCGCCTCGCGCCCCTTGATCGCCGCCCAGGTGTTCTGCGCCACCACGGCGACCCCGCCCAGCGGCTGGAACTCGGACGGGATCGGCCGGCCCTCGATCTCGATCACCTTGACCACCCCCGGCACCTTCAGCGCCGCGGCGGCGTCGTAGCGCTTGAGCTTGCCGCCGTAGACCGGCGGCCGGGCGACCACGGCGTAGAGCATGTCGTCGAAGCGCGCGTCGAAGCCGAAGCCGGCGCGGCCATTGACGATATCGGCGCCGTCGATGGCGCGCGCCACGTCCTTGCCGATGTAGCGGAACTGCTCGGGCTTCTTCAGCAGCAGATTGTCGCGCGCCGGCACTTCGAGGCCCGCGGCGGCCTCGGCCAGTTCGCCGAAGGACAGCGAACGGCCGCTGGGCGCATGCAGCACCTTGTTCTGTTCGGCGCGGCACTCGCCCAGCGGGACCTTCCACTGGTTGGCCGCGGCATGTTCGAGCATCTGTCGCGCCGCCGCTCCGCAGCGGCGCATGGGTTCGAACCAATGGCGCATGCTGCGCGAGCCATCGGTGTCCTGGTTGCCGTAGCGCGCTTCGTCGCCGGGCGCCTGGATCACCTTGACCCGGCTCCAGTCGGCCTCCAGCTCGTCGGCCACCACCATCGCCAGGCTGGTGCGCACGCCCTGGCCCATTTCCGAGCGGTTGCAGACGATGCCGACCGTGCCGTCCCGGTCGATGCTCACGTAGATCTTCGGGTTGTCCACCCAGCCATGGGGCATGGCGTCGGCGCCGAAGGCCTTCTTCTCGGCGGCCAGGGCGTCGCGCCAGCCCCAGTTGGCAGCCACCAGCAGCACGCCGGTGGCGCCGACGCCCTTGAGGAAACCGCGGCGGCTGAGATTGCCGATGACCAGATCGTCGGGGTACGAGCGCTTCATGCCTTGGCCTCCTGCAACTTGGCGGAGGCGTTGTGGATCGCCGTCTTGATCCGGTTGTAGGTGCCGCAGCGGCAGATGTTGCCGGCCATGGCCGCCTCGATCTGCTCGTCGCTGGGCGCGGGGTTGCTCTTCAGCAACGCCGTGGCCGACATGATCTGCCCGCCCTGGCAGTAGCCGCACTGCGCCACGCCGATGTCCAGCCAGGCCTGCTGGACGACTTCGCCGACCTTGTCGGTGTGCAGGTGGTCGATGGTGGTGACCTTCCTGCCCTGCGCCAGGCTCACCGGCGTGATGCAGGAACGGGTGGCCTGGCCGTCGATATGGATGGTGCAGGAGCCGCACAGGCCCATGCCGCAGCCGAACTTGGTCCCGGTATAGCCGACGACGTCGCGGATAGCCCAGAGCAAGGGCATATCCTCGGTGACATCGAGCTGATGATCCTTGCCATTGAGGTTCAGGGTAATCATCGGTGCACGCCTTTTCTGGTTTCTGGTTATGGAGTCGCACGGCGACTGCGCCGCCCCCCATGGGCGCGGCGAGTCTCTCATCGGACTGAAGGGAGATTATTGGCGAGAGGACTGCGGCGGATAACCTGGCAGAACTGAACGTATCGTTGAATGGAATTCAACGATACCCAAGCCGGGCGGGAATCGCCCGGGCGAGGCAGCATTCCCGGTGGCCCGCTCCTCGCCGCTCGCCGGAAAGCGAGCGGCTCGGCCAGGGGAAACGGCGTTAGCCGCGCCGCACGCGCAGGCGCAGGCGCTCGGCGTGGTAGATCAACGGCCCATGCTGGTCCTCGGCACCGCTAGGGTCGTCCAGCAGCACGCCGGTGATGCGGCCCTGGCGGAACAGCAGGCGGATCGCCAGCAGGTTGGCCCTGGGGTCGCCCTTGAGATCATGGAGGGAACGCGGGGTGTCGGCATCCAGCTGACAAAACACCGATTCGAGCAAAACATCGGAAGGTTCTAACGCCATGCAGTCGTATCCGTCGAGAAGTACCGGTCACCTTGCCTTGCACTGGGTGCCGGTCAAAGCCCATCCCTGGAAAAACGCCTTTCCGCGAATTGAAACAATGCGCAACGATTTTCCTCGCGACGCAGTGTCGCCTACCGCCAGAGCCGTTGCCAAGAGCCGTACATCCCTGCGGCGCGCCCCTGCGACAACGTTGCAATACTTTCTTCACACGAGTTCCGCTACAAAGGTATCTCGCCGGAACCGAGGGTTCCTTTGTCCACCCACCCATAACCGAGAAAGCAAGCGGAGGCACCCATGAACCACACTGCATCGATCCCCGCCCTGCCCACGGCCTATGACCTGCTGAACACCCGCATCCAGCGCATCATCCACGCCCCGGCTGCGCAACAGGCCTGCCAGGCCTGCATTTCCCGATTGCCCGGCGAAGACGAGGGCGACTGGGCCCACCTGCTGGAAAGCTTCGACCGTTCCAACCAGTGGCTGCTCGACCCGCAGCGCGACGGCAGCATCGTCCTGCGCTGGAGTTCCGCCGCCTGATCCTGTTTGCCGCGCGGCCGTCGAGCCGCGCGGCTTGCCCTCTTCCCTCCCCTTCGCCGTTCGCGGCTATCGCGGATAGCTTCCCGGCAACAGGATGTCCCGGCCGACCTCGCGGATGTCGGTATGGCCGCAGAAGGCCATGGTCAGGTCCAGCTCGCGGGCGATGATCTCCAGCGCCCGCGTCACTCCGGCCTGCCCCAGCGCGCCCAGCCCGTAGAGATAGGGACGGCCGATCATGGTCCCGCGCGCACCGAGGGCGATGGCCTTGAGCACGTCCTGCCCGGAACGGATGCCGCTGTCGAGCCAGACCTCGATGCGCTCGCCCACCGCCTCGACGATCGCCGGCAGCGCGCTGATGGTCGAGGGCGCGCCATCCAGTTGGCGTCCGCCATGGTTGCTGACGACCAGCGCATCGGCGCCGGAGTCGGCGGCCAGCCGCGCATCCTCGGCATCGAGAATGCCCTTGAGCACCAGCTTGCCGCCCCAGAGGCGCTTGATCCATTCGACGTCGCCCCAGTTCAGCCGCGGGTCGAACTGGCGGGCAGTCCACTCGGACAGTGAGCCCATGTCGTCGACGCCCTTGACGTGCCCGACGATGTTGCCGAAACCGCGACGCCGGGTGCCGAGCATGCCCAGCGCCCAGCGCGGCTTGGTGGCGATGTTCAGCAGGTTGGCCAGGGTCGGCCGCGGCGGCGCCGAGAGACCGTTCTTCAGGTCCTTGTGGCGCTGGCCGATGATCTGCAGGTCGAGGGTCAGCACCAGCGCGTCGCAGCCGGCGGCCTTGGCGCGGTCGATCAGGCGTTCGATGAAATCGCGGTCGCGCATCACGTAGAGCTGGAACCAGAACGGCTGGCCGACTTCCGTGGCGATGTCCTCCAGGGAACAGATGCTCATGGTCGACAGGGTGTAGCGCACGCCGAACTCGGCGGCGGCGCGGGCGGCGAGGATCTCGCCGTCGGCATGCTGCATGCCGGCCAGCCCGGTGGGCGCGATGACCACCGGCATGGCCATCTCCTGGCCGAGCATGCGGGTGCGCAGCGAGCGGTTCTCGATGTTCCGCGCGACCCGCTGGCGCAGCTTGATCGCGGCGAAGTCGTCCTGGTTGGCGCGGTAGGTGCCTTCGCTCCAGGAACCGGAGTCGGCGTAGTCGTAGAACATCCGCGGCACGCGCTTGCGCGCCAGGCGGCGCAGGTCTTCGATATCGGTGATGACGCTCATGCAGTCCACTCCTTCGGGGGTGGCTGGATGGTAGAGCGCGACGTACCGCCGCAGGCGGAATAATTGTCGGCATCGGCGGAAGGAAATTCCGCCGTTTCAGTCGTCCGCCGCCGGAAGGAATTCCCTGCCCTGGACCACCGCCTCGCGGCAGATCGCCGCCAGCCAGGCAGCGAAACGCTGGCTGGCCGGCGAGGCCTGGTGGCTGCGCAGGTGGTAATGGTGGGTCGGCGCCGAACGCAGCGGGAACAGCACCACCAGCCGCCCCTCGGCAAGCCAGGCGCGCGCCAGCGAGGGTCGCGCGAGGGCCACGCCCTGGCCGTTGGCGGCGGCTTCCAGGGTCATGCCCAAATCGAGCAGGCGCGGCCCGGCGCAGGGCTCCGGCCAGTCCAGCCCGGCCACGCGGAACCACGGCTGCCAGGGTTCCAGCGGCGAGCGCAGCAACGGCAGGCCGGCGAGCATGGCTGGCGTCCAGGGCCGCGGCAGGCCGAGCAGCAGCCCCGGCGCGGCCATCGGTAGCACGCGCTCCTCCAGCAGCCGCTCGCCGGCCGCCACGCCATGGCTGTCGCCGCGCACCTCGACATCGGCCAGCGGCAGGTCCTGGCCGTCCGAAGGACTCGACAGGAGAATCTCCAGCTCGATTTCCGGACAGGCCTCGGCGAAGGACGCCAGGCGCGGAATCAGGATCTGCCGGGCAAAGGTCGGCGGCGTGCGCAGGGTCAGTCGCTGCTGGCGCTGGACCTGGCGACGATGCAGCGGAACCGCCGCGAGCTGGGCGAGGATCGGCGCGATCTGTTCGAGGTACTCGCGGCCGTGGGAAGTCAGCGCCAGCGAGCGGCCGTCGCGCTGCAACAGGCTCACCCCGAGCATCCCCTCGAGACCGGAAACCCGCTTGCTGGCGGCGCTGCCGGTGATCGACAGGAGTTCGGCGGCGCGCTCGAAGGTACCCAGCCGGGCAGCCGCTTCGAACGCCTGCAACGCTTCGATGGAAGGAAAACGGAAATCGTCGGGATTGAGCATGGGGCAGACTTTACCCGCTGCCCAAGATCAGGGGTACCGCGTCAGAGCCGCTGCTCGTTGGCCGCGGCGCGGCGCTCGGGCGCCGCGGAACCGGCGGCACCGCCCCAGGAAGCCTTGCCGGGGCTGTAGACATCCTGTTCGTCGAGGGTCACCAGGCCGCTTTCTACCAGGCGCCCGAGGACCTGGCGGATGCTCACCAGGGACAACGGCGTACCGGTTTCGGAGAGACGCCGGTGCAGGGTGCGGATCGGCACCCGGCCCTGCTCCCCCGAGGCTTCCCAGAGCGCATCGATCACTTTCAGCCGGGCCAGGCTCATCTTCAGGCCGGCCTCCTTCAACATCTGTTTGACGGGCGAATGGGTCATCGTGACGCTCCTTTCGTGGACGAGTGGGTAGCGGGTCCCCGCCGAAGCCGAGCATCCCTGCTCGCTGCCTGCACGTGTTCCCTGGAACCGGGCGGCTGTGGGCCGCCTCTATGGTTAAAGACGAACGAGCGCGGAAAAACCGTCAGTTTTTTTCCCATCAGATCTGATAGGCATTGCTTATCATTCGCGAATGCTTAGCCGTTGCAGTTGCGGGTCGGCGTCGATCTGCCTGTCGCTGAACGGCAAGGTCTGCCATTGCTGGCGGGAAAACAGCTCGGTCTGGTCGCGGTAGTGCGGCGAGCGCGGATCGCTGGACTGGGAGAAAGCCAGCAACCCGCGAGCCTTGGGCCCTTCCTCGGGGAAGGTCACCAGCTGGATGTAGCTGGTGCCGCCGACCACCTCCAGGTGGTCGCCCTTGCGGACGCTCTGGATCGCGTTGTAGACCCCGAAATGGCCATCGCCGCCGGGAATCGCGATGCGTTCCTGGCCACGGGTGCTCACTTGCAGGTCGCCCCAGCGCGCGCCGTCGGGAATCCCGCTCTTCTCCACCTCCGCCGCCGCGTCCGCCAGCGCCTGGCGCACCTGGGTCGCCACCTGCGGCCGGTCGAGGGCGATGCCTTGCGGCGTATCCAGGGGACGTTGCGCATCGAACGGTTCCTTCCACGCGCCGTCGAGTTCGGCGAAGCGTTGCATGAAGCGCTGGAAGTAGACGAAGCCACTGCCGCTGTCGAGGTTGGCGCCACGGTCCCACTGCGCCAGGGCCGCGCAGGCGCGGGCAAGGGACTTCTCGCCCTGGTTGTCGCGGCACAGGCGGAGCAGGTCCGGCAGCACCTGGTCGGCGCTGAAGACATGGTTGGCGGTGACCATTTCCTCGAGCGTCTTCGCCTCCAGCGGCTGCTTGCCCTGTAGCCGGCTCAGGGCGTAGCGCGCCCGCGGACCGATGGGTTTCTCCTGGCTGACCAGGGGCGAAAAGCCCTGCAACGGGCTCGCCGGGTTGGTCAGCCAGGCGCTGTCGTTGGAGTTCTGCACGAAGTCCCTGCGCAACAGCACCGGCAGTTGCGCCGCCGGGGTGATGCCAGCCTGGGCCGCGGCCGGGTCGCGGCTCCAGGCACAGCGGCTGTCCTGCCCCTGGAGGGCCGGCAGGCCTTCGGCGACCAGTTGCGGAATGGCGCAGGCGGGAATCAGTTCCGGCTTCAGGTAGGGCACCACCGACTGGTTCATGTACAGGGCGTTGCCCTGCTCGTCCGCAGCCAGGGTGTTGACCCAGGGGATCCCCTGTAGCGCCTCGACGCGCCGGCGCAGGTCGGCGACGTCGCTGGCCTGGTTGATCGAGTACCACTGTTGCAGTACCCGGGTGTTCTCCAGGTTGGCGTCACGCAGCGCATAGGCCTCGCTGCGGTTCCAGTCCAGCTTGCCGGGCCAGACCACCAGCGGGCCGTAGATCGACTGGTAGACCTTGTGCTCGACGCGCGACAGCTTGCCGTCGGCGCCGCGCACCTCGATCGCGACGGACTTCTCCTCCAGCGGCAGCGAACGACCGTCGACCAGGTAGCGCCGCGGGTCCTTCGGGTCCAGCGCCAGGCGATACAGGGTGAAGTGGCTGGAGGTATCCACCGTGTGGGTCCAGGCCAGGTGGCGGCTGAAGCCGATGTTGACCACCGGCAGGCCGGGCAGCGAGGCCCCCATCACGTCGAGCCGGCCGGGAATGGTCAGGTGCATCTGGTAGAAACGCATCGCGCCGTTCCAGGGGAAGTGCGGGTTGGCCAGGAGCATGCCCTTGCCGTCCGCCGAACGTTCGCTGCCAACGGCAATGGCGTTGCTGCCGCGCTCCAGGCGGAAGCGCTGGCGCCGCTGCTCGGCGACCTGGAACGCCTGCTCGCCGCTCAGGGCGACCTTCTCCGTGCCGGGCGGCGCGGCGGCCACCAGCGCGTCGGCGAACTGGCCGACCCCGCCTTCGACCAGCAGGCGCCGGGTCAGGCGCAGCAGGTCATCGGTCGCGATGGCCCGCAGCCAGGGCTGGCCAAGGCAACTGGTGGTCTTGCCGTCGGCCTCGCGGAGGAAGCGGTTGAAACCGGCGGCGTAGCCTTCGAGCAACTGGCGCACCGCGGGCGTCTGCGCCTGCCAGAAGGCTTGCAGCGCCTCGGGCTGGTTGAGCCAGGCGTAAAAGATGTCGGACGGCAGGTTGTCCAGCTCCGCCGACGACTTGCCCTCGCTGCCGAAATAGCGCGCCCGCTCGCCGCGCGCGGTGACGATCTCCTCGGCCAGCAGGCAGGCGTTGTCGCGCGCATAGGCGTAGCCGATGCCGTAGCCCAGGCCGCGCTCATCCTTGGCCCGGATGTGCGGCACGCCATAGGCGGTCCAGCGGATATCCGCGGCCAGCCCGGTCGGCCGCGGCATATCGGCCTGGACCGGCATCATCGAACCCAACAGCATGCCGGCCAGGCCGGTCAGTACGGTACGCATCCCCATCGATGTCGTTTCTCTGCAAAGTGGTGGCCGGAACGGCCGGGACATACAACGAAAACGCCCTGCGTGCCGGGCATCCCCTGGCGGGGAAACGGGCAACACAGGGCGTGGCGGCGTGGCGCCGATCAGCTGGCCAGGGCGTGCTCGTGCAGGGCGCGGGCCGCAGTACCGGGCTTCAGGTGCTGGTACAGGGAGCCGGAGATTTCCTCGGCACGCACCGGCAGCACCGACAGCAGGGTGTCGCTGAGGCCGTGGCTGGCCTGGCAGAAGCCCTGCATGTAGATCGACGCCTGGCAACGCTGGTCGGTGATCAGACGATAGTTGCGGTCGACCTCGAAGTCCCCGAGGTAGTCGGCCATCGGCTCCAGCAGTTGACGATGCAACTGCCGCTCATAACCGGTGGCGAGGATTACCAGGTCGTAGCGCTGCACGCTCAGTTCGCCATTGGCGGTATTACGCAGCGCCAGCTCGATACCCTCGGCGCCTGCCGTGGCCTTCTCCACCGAGCGCAGGCTACGGAAGGCGTGGCGCGGGACTCCGGAAACCTTCTGGCGATAGAAGATGCCGTAAATACGCTCGATCAGGTCGATATCCACCACCGAATAGTTGGTGTTGTGGTACTCGCGCACCAGGCGCTCACGCTCCGCGCCTTCCTGGTTGTAGATCAGGTCGGTGAACTCGGGCGCGAATACTTCGTTGACGAACGGGCTGTCGTCCGCCGGCTTCAGCGCCGAACCGCGCAGGATCAGGTCGACCTGTACCGATGGATAGCTGTCGTTGAGATCGATGAAGGCTTCGGCGGCACTCTGTCCGCCGCCGATGATCGCGACTTTCATCGGCTGGCCGTTGACACAGGGCTGCTTGAGCATGCGCTCCAGATACTGCGAATGGTGGAAGACCCTGCCATCATCCTTCAGGTGGCGGAACGCCAGGGGAATTCGTGGCGTACCGCCGGCGCTGACCACCACCGAGCGAGTGGTCCGCACAAGCTCCTCGCCTTCGGCGTTGCGCGAAGTCACCCGCAGCGCCTCGACCTTGCGCTCGACCAGCATCGGCTCGACCGACAGCACTTCCTCGCCATAACGGCTCTGCTCGGCGAAGTGGCCGGCGACCCAGCGCAGATAGTCGTTGAACTCCATGCGGCAGGGGTAGAAGGTGCCCAGGTTGATGAAGTCCACCAGGCGCCCATGTTTGTGCAGGTAGTTGACGAAGGAATAGGGACTGGTTGGATTGCGCAGGGATACCAGGTCCTTGAGGAAGGAAATCTGCAACTCGCTCTGGCTGACCAGGGTATTGCCGTGCCAGCGATAGTCGGCCTGTTTATCGAGGAACAGGACTTGCAGTTCCCCCTGGGTCCTCGCGCGTTCCTCAAGGGCGATCGCCAGGGCGATGTTCGAGGGGCCGAAGCCGATACCGATAAGGTCGTGAACGACGGCGGTTGCTGTAGCCTGGGTCATTTCCAGTGTCCTCTGGATAGGCTCCCGAAACCGGGGAGCGATAGGTCAAGAGCGGCCCGTAAGGGCGTCTGTTGACTAGGAACGAGGACCGGGAAACGAAATTTAACCGCGCTGGATCAACTGGACTCCCAGGCTCGCATGCGCAGGCGGCAGTGCCTCATCGCATTGACGATGTGCTTTTCCACGAGACTGCGGGAGATATTCAGGTGCGCCGCTATCTCGTTGTGGGAAAGACCTTCCAGCTTGCGCAGGAGGAAGGACTCGCGGCACAGCGGCGGCAGTTCGTTCAGCGCCAGGGTCAGGAGGTCGAGGCGCTGACGCTGGTCCTCGAGTACCTGGGGGGAAGGCTCGGACATACCCTCCTCCTCGTCGAGGACGTGCAAGGGCTCGGCCTTGCGCACCCGGCTGCGGCGATGCTCGTCGACCGCGAGATTGAGCGCCGTCCGGTACAGGAACGCCCGCGGATGCTCGATTCGCGCTTGACTGGAGCGTTCCAGCACGCGCAAATACGCGTCGTGAGCAACGTCGGCCGCCGCCTGTCGGTCTCCGAGCCTGGCGCTGAGAAAGCGCAACAGCTCCCGATAATGGTTTTCCAAGACAACTCCTGCTCGCTACCGCGTGAGCGCTATCCTTGACAGAATGGGAAACCCCACAGGCGATGTTGGCAGCCTGAAATCATTAAATTTATAATAATTCTCATCCAGCTTTAAAGCCTTGCCATCGAACAGAGACGACAGGGCGCAAACGGAACCCTCGATGAAGACACCCCTCCCCGCCGACAGCGACACCTTGGTCCAGGACGCCGCACACTGGTGCATGCGCCTGCATGCCGAGGACTGTAGCGAGGAAGAGCGTGCCGAGTTCCGTCGCTGGCTGGCGAGCGATCCGAGGCACGCCGACGAATACGCAGCAATGGAAGAAATCTGGCAACTCAGCGAATTGCTGCCCCGCCGCTCCGACACCCCGGCGGCCGCCCCGGCATGGCCGCGCCCGCGTACTTCCCGCAGGCGCCACTGGAGAAACCAGGCGCGAGCTGCCGCGCTCGCCCTGTTCCTGCTCCCCGCCTCGGCCTACCTGGGCTGGTTGCAGGGCTGGATTCCCTCCAGCTATCAACGCTACACGGCGCAGGACAATATCCGCCACGTCACCCTCCCCGACGGCAGCGAGGTAGAACTGGATCTCAAGACCCGCCTCAGCTTCGCCAACTTCAGGGACATCCGCCGCGTCGTACTGGACGACGGCGAGGCCTATTTCCATGTCACCCACGATACGGCCCACCCCTTCGTGGTCAGGGCCGGCAAGGGTTCGATCACCGTCACCGGCACCCGCTTCAACGTCTGGAAGTACCAGGACAACGTCGTCGTCACCGTGACCGAAGGCTCGGTGAAGGTCCGCAGCGAAGGCTCGGGCAACGACAGCAGCCTGACCCCGGGCATGCAGGCCAGCTACTACCCCGGGCTGCTGCAACCGCTGGTCGAGGCGGTCGATACCCGTCAGGCACTGGCCTGGCGCGAAGGCCGCCTGATTCTCGACGACCTGCCGCTGGCTCAGGCCCTACCGCTGATCAACCGCTACCTGGAGCATCCGCTGGTCCTCACCGACAAGACCAGCGCCGAACTGCGCATCGGCGGCATCTACAGCACCCGCGAGATACGCAACCTGGTGGAGGCCCTGCCGAAGGTCCTGCCGGTCGATCTCGAGCACCGCGACGACGGCAGCATCCGCATCAGCAGCCGCTACGCCCAGCTCTGATCCGACGCTAAATTATCCGCTTCCGCCTTCGTATACCTGGGAGCGCCAGCCCGCCCGACATACAGCGGCGGTCTCTCCACGCACCGGCCGGATTCCCGAATGAGACGAACCCGTAGTACTCGTCGCGCACTGCTCGTCGCAGTCTGCCTCAGCCCCCTGATCGCCCTCGCCGCCTGGCAGGCCTATCCGTTCCGCAGCAACAGCTTCGATACCGTGAGCGTCAGCCGCGGCAGCATCGAGAGCAGCGTCTCGGCGCTCGGCACCCTGCAACCGCGGCGCTACGTCGACGTCGGCGCCCAGGCCTCCGGGCAGATCCGCAAGTTGCACGTCGAGGCCGGGGACGATGTGACGGAAGGCCAGTTGCTGGTCGAGATCGACCCCTCCACCCAGCAGGCCAAGGTCGATGCCGGCCGCTATTCGATCGAGATGCTCAAGGCCCAGCTGGCCGAGCAACGTGCCCAGTACACCCTCGCCCGCCAGCAGTACCAGCGCCAGCAGCGGCTGGCCGCCGGCGGCGCAACGCGTACCGAGGACGTGCAGAGCGCCCAGGCGCAGATGCTCGCCACCCAGGCGCGGATCGAGATGTACCAGGCGCAGATCCGCCAGGCCCAGGCCTCGTTGCGCAGCGACGAAGCCGAACTCGGCTATACCCGCATCTACGCGCCGATGTCCGGCACGGTGGTGGCGGTCGATGCGCGCGAAGGCCAGACCCTCAATGCCCAGCAGCAGACCCCGTTGATCCTGCGGATCGCCAAATTGTCGCCGATGACCGTCTGGGCCCAGGTTTCGGAAGCCGACATCGGCCGGGTCAAGCCCGGCATGCCGGCCTACTTCACGACCCTCAGCGGCGAAGGCCGGCGCTGGACCGGCAAGGTCCGGCAGATCCTCCCGGTGCCACCCAAGCCGCTGGACCAGAGCAACCAGGGCGGCGGCAGCCCCACCAGCGGCAGCGGCGGGCAGAGCGGCAGCGGCCGGGTGGTGCTGTATACCGTGCTGGTCGACGTGGACAACGGCGACCACCAACTGATGGCGGAAATGACCGCCCAGGTGTTCTTCGTCGCCGCCACCGCGGAAAACATCCTCACCGCGCCGGTCGCCGCCATCCACGACGACGGCAAGGGCGGCCAGGTCGCCTGGGTGGTCGGCAGCAATGGCAAGCCGCAGAGCCGCCAGATCAGGACCGGCATCAGCGACCGCCTGCGGGTACAGGTGCTTGCCGGCCTGGAGGAAGGCGACCGCCTGCTGATGGCCGCTCCCGACGGCAGCGACAGCTGATGGAAAACGCCACGCAACCCGTCCCCCTGATCGAACTGCGCGACATCCGCAAGCGCTACGGCGGCAATGGCACTCCGGAAGTCGAGGTACTCAAGGGCGTATCGCTGTCGATCCACGCCGGCGAGTTCGTCGCCATCGTCGGCGCCTCCGGCTCCGGCAAGTCGACCCTGATGAACATCCTCGGCTGCCTCGACCGGCCCAGCTCCGGCAGCTACCACTTCGCCGGCCACGACGTCGCCGAACTGGACAGCGACGAGCAGGCCTGGCTGCGCCGCGAGGCATTCGGCTTCGTGTTCCAGGGCTATCACCTGATCCCCTCCGCCTCGGCCCAGGAAAACGTCGAGATGCCGGCGATCTACGCCGGCACCCCGGCGAGCGAGCGGCACACCCGTGCGCGGGCCCTGCTCGAACGCCTGGGCCTGGCCGAGCGCACCGCCAACCGTCCGCACCAGTTGTCCGGCGGCCAGCAACAGCGGGTGTCGATCGCCCGCGCGCTGATGAACGGCGGCCATATCATCCTCGCCGACGAACCCACCGGCGCCCTCGACAGCCACAGCGGCGCGGAAGTCATGGCGCTGCTCGACGAGCTGGCCAGCCAGGGCCACGTGGTGATCCTGATCACCCACGACCGCGACGTCGCCGCCCGCGCCAAGCGCATCATCGAGGTGCGCGACGGCGAGATCGTCAGCGACAGCGCCAACGACGAGCGCCCGGCGCAACCGAGCGCCGGCGTCGAGCGCCACCTGCAGGCCGACGATCTCAGCCAGCGCCTCGCCGAGGGCAGCAGCGAACCCTCGGGGGCCTGGCGCGCCGAACTGCTGGAGGCGGTGCGCGCCGCCTGGCGGGTGATGTGGATCAATCGGTTCCGCACCGCGCTGACCCTGCTCGGGATCATCATCGGCGTCGCCTCGGTGGTGGTCATGCTCGCCGTCGGCGAGGGCAGCAAGCGCCAGGTGATGGCGCAGATGGGCGCGTTCGGCTCGAACATCATCTATCTCAGCGGCTACTCGCCGAACCCGCGCGCGCCGATGGGCATCGTCAGCAGCGACGACGTCGCCGCCATCGCCACCCTGCCCCAGGTGAAGAAGGTCATGCCGGTGAACGGCGGCGAGCTGGTGGTGCGCTACGGCAACATCGACTACCACGCCTACGTCGGCGGCAACAACACCGACTTCCCGGAAATCCTCAACTGGCCGGTGGCCGAGGGCAGCTACTTCACCGAGCGCGACGAAGACGCCGCCACCACGGTCGCGGTGATCGGCTACAAGGTGCGCAAGAAGCTGTTCGGCAGCGCCAACCCGATCGGCCGCTACATCCTCATCGAGAACGTGCCGTTCCAGGTCATCGGCGTGCTCGCCGAGAAAGGCTCCAGCTCCGGCGACAAGGATGCCGACAACCGCATCGCCATCCCCTACTCCGCTGCCAGCATCCGCCTGTTCGGCACGCGCAACCCCGAGTACGTGATCATCGCCGCCGCCGACGCCCAGCGCGTGCACCAGGCCGAACGCGCCATCGACCAGTTGATGCTGCGCCTGCACCGCGGCCAGCGCGACTACGAGCTGACCAACAACGCGGCGATGATCCAGGCCGAGGCGAAGACCCAGAACACCCTGTCGCTGATGCTCGGCTCGATCGCCGCGATCTCCCTGCTGGTGGGCGGGATCGGCGTGATGAACATCATGCTCATGACCGTGCGCGAACGCACTCGCGAGATCGGCATCCGCATGGCCACCGGCGCCCGCCAGGGCGATATCCTCCGCCAGTTCCTCACCGAGGCGGCGATGCTCTCGGTGGTCGGCGGCCTGGCCGGGATCGCCCTGGCCCTGTGCATCGGCGGCGTGCTGCTGCTCGGCCAGGTCGCGGTGGCCTTTTCCCTGTCGGCCATCGTCGGCGCCTTCAGTTGCGCGCTGGTCACCGGCCTGGTGTTCGGCTTCATGCCGGCGCGCAAGGCCGCCCAGCTGGACCCGGTGGCCGCCCTGGCCAGCCAATGACGGACATGTCCATGAAGAATCTTTCCCTGATTTCCGCCTGCCTGCTGCTCGGCGCCTGCGGCAGCACGCCGGCGCCCCTCGACAGCGGCCTGGCCGCGCCCCCTCAGTGGCGCTACCTGGCGGCCGGGCGCAGCGATGCCAGCGACATCCGCCAGTGGTGGAAGGCCTTCGGCGCGCCGGAACTGGACAGCCTGCTGCAACGCGCCCTGCTGAACAGCCAGGACCTCGGCGCGGCGGTGGCCCGCGTGCGCCAGGCCCAGGCCTCGGCGGTGATCGCCGGCGCGCCGTTGCTGCCGGAGCTGAATGCGACGCTCGGCGCCAGCCGGCAGAAACTCCTGCGCGACTCGGGCTACAGCGGTACCGATGCGACCTCCGACAACGATGCCGTCGACTCCTTCTCCGCCGGCCTCAGCGCCAGCTACGAAGTGGACTTCTGGGGCGGTCGCCGGGCTGCCTACCGCAGTGCCCTGGAAAGCCTCAAGGCCAGCGAGTACGACCGCGCCACGGTAGAGCTGACTCTGCTCTCCGGCGTCGCCAATAGCTACCTGCAGGTATTGGCGCTGCGCGAACAGCAGCGCATCGCCAGGCTCAACCTGGACAACGCCGAGCACGTCCTGCGCCTGGTGGAGACCCGCCATGCCGCGGGCTCGGCCACCGCCCTGGAGGTCGCCCAGCAGAGCAGCCTGGTCGCCAGCCAGCGCAAGCAGCTGCCGCTGCTCGAGCAGCAGGCCCATGAGGCGCTGATTACCCTGGCCACCCTGATCGGCGAGCCGGTGCAGGCGCTACAGGTGGCCGAGCGGCCTTTCGACAGCCTGCGCTGGCCGGAGACCGGAACGGGCCTGCCGAGCGAACTGCTCAGCCGCCGTCCCGATATCGCCAACGCCGAAGCGCAACTGGCCGCGGCCCAGGCCGACGTGCAGGTGGCGCGCGCGGCGCTGTTCCCCAAGCTGACCCTGAGCGCCTCGCTGTCGTCCGGCGCCAACCGCGCCGCCGACACTTTCCGCAACCCCTATTACAACCTGGGCGCCAACCTGCTCGCCCCGATCTTCAACCACGGCCGCCTGCGCGCCGAGCGCGACCGCAGCCTGGCGCGCCAGGAAGAACTGCTGGAAACCTACCGCAAGGCGATCCTCACCGCCTTTGCCGACACCGAACGCTCGCTGAACAGCATCGACGGCCTCGACCGCCAGTTGCACTGGCAGCAGCAGGAGCTGGAGCAGGCGCAGCGCGCCTTCGATCTCTCCGACAGCCGCTACCAGGCCGGCGCGGAAACCCTGCTGACGGTCCTCGATACGCAACGCACGCTGTACGCGGCGCAGGATGCCGCCGTGCAACTGCGACTGGCCCGCCTGCAGGCCTCGGTCGGCCTGTACAAGGCCCTCGGCGGCGGCTGGCAGAGCGACCGCCAGGGTCTCGCGCGGAAAGACTGAGGCCCGCGTTGCGCGGGCCTCCTCCATCCTTACTCGCTCTTTCGCCGTTCAGCGCCTGAGCTGGTCGCGCGCCAGCTTCAGGTTGCGCGCGTACCAGGGCCGCCGCGGCGCACGCTTGAGCCAGCCGCTCAGTTGATCTTCTTCGCTGAAGATGATGCGCAAAGCCAGCTTCATGGTTTCCACGTCCAGCTCCACCGAGTTGCTGCTCGCCTGGACATCCGAAAGCCCGCATCCATGGGTCGCCGGACCCAGCCAGGGATCGCCGACCTCGACCCATCGACCGGGCGCGAACCATTGGATGCCCTCCACTTCGCGGCGCTGCACTTCGCCAGGATGGAAACGCTCGTGGGCGCGATACCAGTCCTCGATGCGGTCGTCGATCCAGCCGTGGAACGACCAGAACACCGGATTCACATGGGAGGAAAACGGGTCGCCGAGGAAGTCGTTCTCCGGGCGGAACCAGCGCGGGGAAAAGTCCGATGGTACCCGGTCGCTCATCACCGGCGCGCCGTTGGAAGGATCGCGAGTCACCGAAGCCCAGCGCATATGCAGCCAGTCGTGCATGCCCAGCTCCATCTCCGAGCCGAACTGACCGAGCGTCAGTTTCGCCAGGTATTCCGGGTCCTGGTATTGCGACTCCCAGACCAGGAAATTGGCGTGATAGCCCTCGTCGCTTTTCAGCCCACGCAGCCACTCGGTGTATTCGTCGTCGTCCACCGCGACCCAGGCCGGCGGGACGGAACAGCCGTCAGGGTTGTCGAAGTAGCGCAGGAAGCCGACCCGGTCGTGGGCCAGCGGTACGCCCGGCAGCGGCAGGCGCCGCCAGGACGGCAGGTCCTGCATCGAGCGCGCGGTATGCAGCATGTGCCGGTGCATGAAGAAGAAGTCGATACCGGAAGCATTGCGGTCCTTGTGACGACCACGGGCGTCACGTTCGCGGTCCAGTGGGCCGGGCTGCCAGCCGACGCCGCGCAGGGCGTTGCGCTGCTTCTCGGAAAGCCGATGCCACTTGTCCCGCGAGGCATGCCAGAGCTGGTGGAAGAGGCGATGCTGCGGCGAGATCAGCCAGGCGAGCAAGCGCTCGTTGAGGCCGATGCGCTCGCGAGCCAGCGGAAACGGGCGCTTGACCGCCACGAAGCGGAAATCCTCCTGCGCTTGCAGTGGCGAGCGCTCGAGGCGCTCAATGCGACCGCTGAGGGTGCCGTCGCCGGCATTGGCCAGATTGTCCCAGACCTCGTCGAAGACCGCCGAGCAATCGTAGCTCGGGGTCATCGATGCGGTGTTGCCGTCCACCAGGCGCCAGCGGATGCGCGCGGAGCGCGCACCGACCAGGTCGCCAAGCAGGCGGAAGCGCGGTTCCTGCGGCCCTCTCAGGCGCTCCGGAGTATCCAGGTATCCGATCAGGCCCAGCCCCCTGGGCGCCACGTCGAGCACCAGCTCCAACCCCTCCAGCGGTAACCCCGGCAGGCCGGCGTCGGCGCCGAGCAGGCGCAGGTCCCAGATACCGCGCAGGCGGTCGCCCAGGCGCATGGCCTCGGTGGCGGCCAGGTCCAGCGTCGCTTCGCCGGGCGTGGCCGGGTGCTCCTCGTCTTCGCGCAGGCGGACCAGATGACGATGTGTGTAGTAAGCCACCGGCAGGGCAGCCGCTCCGGTGAGCGCCAAACCCGCCATGAATCCGCGTCGAGAAACCGTCATCGTCCTACCTGTTCAGCCATGAAGCTCGCTTTATCCAGCTAGAACGTTCCGTCCATCGGCAAATTTACCGGAGCCGGCGTCGCTGGCGGCACCCGGCGAATTCGTCGGCCCGCTAAATTTTCCGTCCCTGCCCTCGTCCCACCCTGACAGGTGCCCCGCTCTGCAATGCGGAACGACCGGCGTCCACCGATTTCGAACCTGACTGGGACGGCAATGACTAGAACTCGCAAAAGAACAGCGCTTTACCTCGGCCTGCCACTGCTCATCGTCCTGCTGGCCGTCGGCGGCTGGCTGGCCTGGACCCAGTGGCTGGGCAGCGCCGGCTACCCGCGCAAGGTCATGCAACACGCAGAGGAGTTGCACGAACGCATCCTCTCCTTCGACAGCCGGATCACCGTGCCGCTGGACTTCGGCACCACCGGCAACGAGTTCGACAAGGACGGACCGAACCAGCTCGACCTGGTCAAGGCGGGCCGCGGGCGCCTGTCTGGCGCTGCCCTGGCGATCTTCGGCTGGCCGGAGATGTGGAACGGCCCGAACGCGCCGCACAAGCCGACCCCAGGATTCGTCGACGAGGCTCGTCACCAGCAGGAAATTCGTTACAAGATTCTCACCGGCATGGTCCGCGACTTTCCCAACCAGGTCGGCATCGCCTACTCCCCCGAGGACTTTCGCCGCCTGGCCATGGAAGGCAAGTTCGCCATCGTCATGAGCATGCTCAACGCCTACCCGCTGGGCGACGACCTGTCCCAGCTGGACAAATGGGCCGCCCGCGGCGTGCGCATGTTCGGCTTCAATTATGTCGGCAACAACGACTGGTCCGACTCTTCCCGTCCCTTGCCGTTCTTCAACGACACGGCGGATGCCCTGGGCGGCCTCTCCCCGCTAGGCAAGCAGGCGGTCGAACGGCTCAACGATCTCGGGGTGATCATCGACGTCTCGCAGATGTCGACCAAGGCCCTGGAACAGGTCGCCGCCCTCAGCCGTGCGCCCATCGTCGCCTCGCACTCCGCGCCACGCGCCCTGGTGGACATCAAGCGCAACCTCAGCGACCACGAGATGCAACTGATCAAGGACAGCGGCGGCGTGATCCAGGTGGTCGGCTTCCCCGCCTACCTGCGTCCGCTGAGCAAACCGACCCTGGACAAGCTCAACGCCCTGCGCGCGCGCTTCGACCTGCCGCCCCTGGAAGGCCTGGACTATGCGCTGATGCCGGGCGATCCGATCATCACCATCTGGCCGGAACAACGCTTCGGTGAATACGCCAGCGCCCTCTACGGCATCCTGGAGGAGGAGCCCAAGGCCGGCCTCAAGGAACTGGTGGACGCCATCGACTACACGGTGAAGAAGGTCGGCATCGACCACGTGGGCATCAGCTCGGACTTCAACGACGGTGGCGGCGTGGACGGCTGGAAGGATGTCAGCGAAATCCGCAACGTCACTGCCGAACTGATCACCCGCGGTTATTCCGATGCCGACATCGCCAAGCTCTGGGGAGGCAACTTCCTGCGCGCCTGGGGCGAAGTGCAAAAACGCGCCAAGCCGACAGCTACCCCCTGACCACGCCGCAACGGACCTCCCGATGAACGACCGTCGTACCTTTCTCAAGCAGGCCGGCATTCTCGCCGCCGGCCTGCCGCTGCTTTCCGCTGCCCAGTCGCTCCGCGCCGAAGGCGCACCGAGCGACGCCGGCAATAAGTGGAAAGCGCTGCGCCAGCAATTCGATCTCGACCCGCAGTATCTGCACTTCGCCAACTTCCTCCTCACCTCCCACCCTCGGCCGGTGCGGGAGGCCATCGAGCGCCTGCGGGTCCGCTTCGACCGCAACCCGGGCGAAGCGGTGGACTGGCATCGCGAGGAAATCTGGAAATACGAGGACGAGGCTCGCGCCTGGGCAGGTCGCTACTTCGCCGTGCAACCTGGCCAGGTGGCGCTCACCGGCAGCACCACCGACGGCCTGGCGGCGATCTACGGCGGCCTGCTGGTGCAGCCGGGCAAGGAGATCCTGACCTCCTCCCACGAGCACTACTCCACCTACACCACCCTGGAATACCGGCACAAGCGCATGGGTACCCAGGTCCGCGAGTTCCCGCTGTTCAAGGACCCGCATCGGGTTTCCGTCGACGAGATCCTGTCCAGCATCGCCGCTCAGATCCGCCCGCAGACCCGGGTGCTGGGCATGACCTGGGTGCAGTCGGGCAGCGGCGTGAAGCTGCCGATCCGGGAGATCGGCAAGCTGGTGCGCGAACTCAACCAGAAGCGCGACGAACAGGACCGGATCATCTACGTGGTCGACGGCGTGCATGGTTTCGGCGTGGAAGACGTCAGCTTCGCCGACTTCGACTGCGACTACTTCATCGCCGGCACCCACAAGTGGCTGTTCGGTCCGCGTGGCACCGGGGTCATCATCGCCCGCTCGGAACAGCTCCAGGAGCACCTGGTGCCGAGCATCCCGACCTTCTCCCGCGCCGACAACTTCGGCACCCTGATGACCCCTGGCGGCTACCACGCCTTCGAACATCGCCTGGCCCTGGGCACGGCCTTCGAGCTGCACCTGCAGTTGGGCAAGGCCGAGGTCCAGGCGCGTATCCACCAGCTCAACGCCTACCTCAAGCAGCGCCTGGGCGAGCATCCCAAGGTCCGCCTGGTCACGCCGACCAGCCCCGAGCTGTCTTCGGGCTTCACCTTCTTCCGCGTCGAAGGCCGCGATTGCGAGGCGGTCGCCAAACACCTGATGGCGCACCGGGTAATCAGCGACGCCGTGGATCGTGATGTCGGCCCGGTGGTGCGCCTGGCGCCGAGCCTGCTGAACGACGAGGAGGAGATCGACCGGGTGCTGGAAATCCTCGCCCCGCAACTCGCCTGACCCCTTTCGCCACTCAACGAGAACCGCCATGCACGCATTATCGCCCCTGGCCCTGGCCGCACTGATCGTCGCCACCGCCCCCGCCTTCGCCGACGAAGCGAAGAAACCCGGCACGGTGTTCAAGGATTGCAAGGACTGCCCGGAGATGGTCGTACTGCCCGCCGGCAGTTTCACCATGGGCACCCCGGACGACGAGGTCGGCCGCCAGCCCGACGAGGGCCCGCTGCACGACGTGACCTTCGCCAAGCCGTTCGCCATCAGCCGCTACCAGGTCACCGCCGGCGAACTGGACGCCTACCTGAAGGCCACCGGCGTCAAGCTGGCCGACGGCGATACCCGCCCCGGCCGCGAATGCATCGCCGGCAAGCCGCGCTACCAGCAAGACCCTCGCCAGCCGGCGGTATGCGTCGACTACAACGACGTGAAGAACTACGCCGCCTGGCTGTCGAAGAAGACCGGCAAACACTACCGCATGCTCAGCGAGGCCGAGCGCGAGTACGGCGCCCGCGCCGGCAGCGCCGGCCCCTTCCCCTTTCCGTTCGACGAAGGCAAGGAATACAGCATCGCCAAGCACGCCAACACCTACGGCGCCAGCGATGGCTACAACTTCACCTCGCCGGTGGGCAGCTTCCCGCCCAACGCCTTCGGCGTCTACGACATGCACGGCAACGTCTACGAGTGGGTCGCCGATTGCTGGCACGACCACTACAACGGCGCGCCGAGCGACGGCAGCGCGTGGATGGAGGACAAGTGCGAGCTGGTGCAGATCCGCGGCAACGACTGGGGCGAGCCGCCGATCTTCTCGCGCTCGGGCAACCGCAACAATGCCTACCCCGACGCCCGTGGCGACTGGATAGGTTTCCGCGTGGCCCGCGAACTCTGATACGGACGAAGAAAGGCCGGAGCGACGCGGGTCGCTCCGGCCTTTGCGCATCCGCGACCAGGCGTTTTCAGTCCTTCTCGGCCAGCAGCGCCAGGCCTTCATGCAAGGCCGGGAACAGACTGTCGTTGAAGTTGTTCCAGCGTAGCTCGAGGATGGTGTCGTCGGGAGATATCTTCGTTTTCAGCACGTCGTGGAAGACCTCGCCGGAATCGATGCCGTTGTCCACGTAGTGGAACGAGGCGCCGGTCAGGTACAAGGGTTCGACCGGTACGCTTTCCATCGTCGCCCAGTCGACGATCTTCTCACCCCGCGCACCATGCAATGCATCCAGGGTCGCCCAGGCGCCGCGCCGTTCGTAGGGCGAGTCGGCGCGCGTGACCCCGGGATGGATATTCATGATCCGTCGGGCGAATGGCGCCCCGGGCCGCACCAACTCATCGAGGATGACCAGCAGGCCGTCGAGGACGACGACCTCGGCGCGCAGCTCGACCAGCGTCTCGTACAGGCGTCGTTCGAAGTCGCGCTTGCCGGCCACATGCTCCGCGCTCCCGCGCGGGTGGCGACGGTAGGTGGAAGGCACGTTCAGCAGCAGATCGTTCATGCGCCGCCCCTGTACCTCCAGTTCCGCCGGGTAGAACCACTGCTGTCCAGGCCGGTAGGCGAATCCGTAGTCCTCGATCTTCTGCTGGTCGCGGGGCAGCTCCGGGTCGTCGTCGTAGATCACCCCGACCAATTCGTAGGCGTCCCCAAGCGCCGTCCGGTTCAGCGATTCGGCGAGAAACTCCAGCGGGGACTTCATGTAGCGCAGCTCGCCCTTGTAGGCCACCTGTTGTCCGGCCTTGTCGGCGGCGGCGTTTCTCAGGGACCAGATATAGGCTAATTTCCTTTTCGTCATCTCGTCTTTCTCAGGGAATGGGTCGGACTTGAGCGCGTGCTCCGGCACAGTGTTGGACTCGACAAGGGCTTCCCGGGGAACCCGCTCGAGCGTCGCTCTCACTTAAACGCAACGAACGGCCGGCCGCCGAATTTATCGTCCCCTGCGCTTTTGCCGGACGCCTCGGCGAAGCAGCGCCACAGGCTAAATTTCCCCTCCCCGGCCTCGTCTTCAGGGCAGGCGCGAGCGTGCGCCACTCCGCCATCCGCCTCTCTGCCCTTGCGTCCAGTCGGCCGCGCCGAGGAAACCCCATGTCCGCAACACCCCGTAGCGCCACTCGAGAACTCCTGAGCATTCTCAAACCCTTCTGGCCAGCGCTCAGCCTGTCGATCGGACTGGGTATCGTCGGCGGCCTGGCCATCACCGCGCTGCTCACCTCGATCAACCGCGTACTGAACGCCGAGGGCGGCATGACCAGCGGCATGATGCTGGCTTTCAGCGCGATCTGCGCGCTGGCCCTGCTCAGTTCGATCCTGTCCAACATCGGCACCAACTACGTCGGCCAGAAGGTCATCGCCCGGCTGCGCAAGACCCTCGGCGGCCGGGTGTTGTCCGCCCCGATCGAACAACTCGAACGCTATCGCACGCACCGCCTGATCCCGGTACTCACCCACGACATCGATACGGTCAGCGATCTTGCCTTCGGCCTGCCGCAACTGGTGATCTCCCTGACCGTGACCCTTGGCTGCCTGGGCTACCTGGCCACCCTGTCGCTGCCGATGTTCCTGGTCGCCGCCAGCGCCGTGGTGCTCGGCACCATCGCCCAGTACGTCGCCCGCGGCTATGGAATGGCCGGTTTCGAAGCGGCGCGCGAAGAGGAAGACCTGCTGCAGAAGCACTACCGCGGCATGGCCGAGGGAGCCAAGGAGCTGCGCATCAACCGCCCGCGCCGGCAGCGCCTGCACGGGCGACTGCTGGACGAGACCGTGGAGCGCATCTGCCGCCTGCAAGTGCGTTCGGTGAATATATTCCTCACTGCCAGCACCTTCGGTTCGCTGCTGTTCTTCGTGGTCATCGGCACCGCCCTGGCGGTCCAGACCTGGTGGCCGACCTCCGACCGCAGCGTGCTCAGCGGCTTCGTCATGACCCTGCTGTTCATGAAGGGGCCGCTGGAAAGCGTACTCAGCCTGTTGCCGCTGATCAGTCGCAACCGTATCGCCCTGCGCCGGATCGCCGAACTCAACGAGCAGTTCTCCAATCCCGAACCCTACCTGCTGCTCGAGAACGACGTCTCCAGACCGGCTCAAGAGGTGCGCAGCATCGAGTTGCGCGATGTCGGCTACAGCTATCCGGGCGTGCCGGGCTCGACGCCCTTCCGCTTCGGCCCGGTCAACCTGACGATCCGCCCGGGAGAGATACTCTTCATCGTCGGCGAGAACGGCTGCGGCAAGACCACCCTGATCAAGCTGCTGCTCGGGCTGTACACGCCCCACGAGGGCTCGCTGCTGCTCAACGGAGAGGAAGTGACGGCACAGGCGCGCGACGACTATCGTCAGCTGTTCACCACCGTGTTCGCCGACTACTACCTGTTCGATGACCTCGTCGACGGCGAGCAACAGTTGCCGGAAGAAGCCGGGCGCTACCTGAAGCGCCTGGAAATCGCCCACAAGGTCAGCGTCAGCGACGGCAGCTTCACCACCACCGACCTCTCCACCGGCCAGCGCAAGCGCCTGGCGCTGGTCAATGCCTGGATCGAGAAGCGCCCGGTGCTGGTCTTCGACGAATGGGCCGCCGACCAGGATCCCACCTTCCGCCGGATCTTCTATACCGAGCTGCTTCCCGAGCTGAAGCGAATGGGCAAGACCATCATCGTGATCTCCCATGACGACCGCTACTTCGACAGCGCCGACCAACTGCTGCGTCTGGCCGGCGGTCGAGTGGTCGAGGAGCTGCAACCGGCCTGAAGCGCTCTGCCTGCGAACACGGGAAAAACGATTTTTGTTTTCCGGTTTCGCGCCGACCAAACGTCTCAATGGGAAACCAAATAACAATTATTCCCAATCATGACATCCATAAGAGTACTAGAGAGCATGCCAGCACTCCGCACACTCCCCCGTTTCACCAAGGCTCTAGTGATGCGCAATACCCTGACGCTGCATCCGCGCCTGAGCACCGCCGCCCTGGCCATGGCCCTGTTGGCGCCGATCGCCAGCCAGGCCGAAGCGCAGAAGATCCAGTTCGACATCGGCGCCCAGTCCCTGCCCAGCGCCCTGCGCCAGTTCGGCCAGCAGAGCCAGTTGCAGGTGCTCTACAGCGCCGATGAAGTGCAAGGCCTGCGCAGCAACGCGGTCCGCGGTCAACTGAGCGTCGAAGCGGCTCTCGCCGAACTTCTCCGCGGTACCGGCGCCAGCTACAGCCTGCAAGGCTCCAGCGTTACCATCAGCGCCCAGCGCTCGGCGGACTCGGTGGACCTCGGCGACATTACCGTCACCAGCCAGGAGTCGGCCTGGGGTCACGTCAACGGCTACGTGGCCAAGCGCAGCGGTACCGGCACCAAGACCGATACCCCGCTCAAGGAGATCCCCCAGACCATCAACGTGGTCACCCAGGACGAGATCAAGGCGCGCGGTTCGCAGACCGTCACCGAGGCCCTGCGCTACACCCCGGGGATCACCGGCGGCGGCTTCGCCGACCGGGTGAAGATCTTCGACGAGCCGACCTCGCGCGGCTTCAGCCCGGCGCCGATGTATCTCGACGGCCTGCACATGCCCTACGGCGGCGGCAGTACCGGCGGCGCCCTGCAGATCGACCCCTATACCCTGGAACGCATCGAGGTGCTGAAGGGGCCGGCATCGGTGCTCTACGGCCAGAACGAACCGGGCGGCATCGTCAACATGGTGTCCAAGCGTCCCACCGCCACCCCGATCCGCGAAGTGGTGCTCGGCGGCGGCAGCCAGGACCGCCGCTACGGCGCCTTCGACGTCGGCGGCGCGCTCGATGAACAGGGCACCTACCTGTACCGGCTGACCGGTGTGGGCCGGGACATCAACTCGGAGATCGACTATGCCGAGCAGAAACGCTTCATGCTGGCGCCGAGCTTTACCTGGAACCCCAACGAGCAGACCAGCCTGACCTTCTACGGCCAGTACCAGAAGGACAACGACGTGCCCGAGGCCCAGGGCCTGCCGGCCTACGGCACGGTGTTCAGTACGCCCAACGGGCGGATCAAGCGCAGCACCTTCATCGGCGAGCCGGGGCTGAACTCCTACGACCGTGACCAGTTCGTCCTCGGCTACGAGTTCAGCCACGAATTCAACGATGTCTGGACCTTCAAGCAGAACACCCGCTACGCCTATCTCGACGACCAATACGTGGCACCACTGCACGGTTACAGATTCGTACCCAACCCGAACACCGGTGCCGATGACCGACGCTATGCCACACGCTATGGCGTGGACTGGTCGCAGACCAACAAGGCCTTCGGCATGGACAACATGGCCCAGGCCAAATTCAAGACCGGCGCGATCGATCACACCGCGCTGATCGGTATTGACTACTACCACTTCAAATCCAAGTTCTTCGGTCTCTACTCGAACCAGGAACCCACCACGATCATCGATCTGTACAAGCCGGTGTACGGCAGCAAGTTCACCTTCACCAATCCCTATCGCTGGAACCGCACCACCGACCAAACCGGAATCTACTTGCAGGACCAGATGAAATGGAACCAATGGTTCCTGACCCTCGGCGGTCGCTATGACTGGGCCAAGACCGACACCAAGGAAACCGGCGGCAAGGTCGACGCCAAAGACGAGAAGTTCAGCGGCCGCGCCGGCTTCGGCTACGAGTTCAGCAACGGCATCGTGCCCTACGTCAGCTACTCCGAGTCGTTCCAGCCGGTCGGCGGGTTGAACATGGACGAAGGCAACAAGGCCTTCAAGCCGACCACCGGCAAGCAGTACGAGGCCGGCATCAAGTACCAGCCGCCGGGGCAGAACAGCTTCATCCAGATGTCGGTCTACCAGATCGACAAGAAGAACGTGCTCACCACCGATCTGCTGAACCCCAACTTCAGCAAGCAGTCCGGCGCCATGCGCTCCAAGGGCTTCGAGCTGGAAGGCAAGGCCAGCCTGACCAACAATCTCGATGTCATCGCCTCGTTCTCGCGCAACGACATCAAGTACACCAAGGACAACGACGGGCGCAAAGGCCGCCATCCGGCCGGCACGCCGCCGATGACCGCCGCGGTCTGGCTGGACTACACCCTCGGCGCGGATACCGCGTTCGCCGGCCTCGGCGCGGGGATCGGCGCGCGCTACACCCGCGGCAGCGACGGCACCGAAACCGCCGACGGCCACTTCACCATCCCGTCCTACACGCTGTACGACGGCAAGCTGTCCTACGACTTCGAGAAATCCCCGCTGCAGGTGAAAGGCCTGAAGGTACAGGTCAACCTGGAGAACCTCGAGGACAAGAAGTATGTCAGCCGTTGCTCCTCTGATCTCGACTGCTACTACGGCCAGGGCCGTACCATCACCACCGACCTGACCTACAACTGGTAAGGCGTCCCGGAAGGCCGCTGGCCTCCCCTCGCCCCAGCCTTCATGAAAAAGCCCCGCCAGGGGAACCTGGCGGGGCTTTTTCATGGCGAATGCCGCAGTCTCAGGGTGCCAAGGCCGCCACCAGCGCGTCGGCGATCATGTCCTTGGCGTCGTCCGCCTCGTCGACGATCGCACCCATGCGCAGGAAATCATGGGTCATCCCCGGATAGACGCACAACTCCACCCGGGCGCCGCCCTGGCGCAGGTGCTCGGCATAGGCGATGCCCTCGTCATGCAGCGGGTCGCACTCCGCGACCAGCAGCAACGTCGGCGCCAGGTCAGCCGGCACCACGCCGAGCAGCGGCGAGAAACGCGGGTCCTGACGGTCCTCGGGGCTACGCTGGTAGTGCTGGTAGAACCACTCCAGGCTGTCCTTCTCCAACAGGTGGCCAACGGCGTAACGCTCGATCGATTGGTGCGTGCGGCTGGCATCGGTGACCGGGTAGATCAGTACCTGCAGACGCGGTTGCGAGGCGTCTCCCCGCAGCGCCAAGCGATGCGACAACACCGCGCACAGACTGCCGCCGACGCTGTCGCCGGCAACCGCCAGGCGTTGCGGATCGATGCCTAGCCGTGCGGCTTCGGCAGCCAACCAGCACCAGGCATCCTCGGCGTCCTCGGCGGCGGTCGGAAAACGCCACTCCGGCGCCAACCGGTAGGCCAGAGAAAGCACCACGCAACCGGCGCGCTCGGCCAGGCTGGCGCACAGCGCGTCGTGGGAGTCCAGGCTGCCGACGACGTAGCCGCCGCCATGCAGGTAGAGCACGCCCGGCAACCGCGGCGACGCGGACAGCCCCTGGGGACTGTAGAGGCGCGCCGGCAACGGCGTACCGTCCCGCGCCGGGACGAACAGCGTCTCGACGCGCGGCAGCGGCTCGTCGAGGCCTGGGTCCATCAACGCCGACGACTGGTCGAACTGCTCGCGCGCCTGTTGCACCGTCAACTGGTGCATGGGCAGGCTCTTGCCACTGCTGCGGCCGTTGCCGACCAGTTCCAGGTATGCCGCGATATCGGGGTTCAAGGCCATTTCATAGTCTCCAACGGGCCGGCCCCGGCGGGGCCGGCCAAAGCTTCGTCATGAATAGACGAGGCTGCCGTGGATTTCTTCAAGCGCCTCCACCAGGGAGTCGAGCACCTCCTGCGCATGGGGTATCTGGAAATGCCCGCACGCGGCGACCCGACCGGCCAGAGGCTGACCACCCAATTGCCGCGACAGCGCCCGCACCTCTTCACCACGCCCGCGCGTCCACCAGCACAGCGGCCGGACCTGGATCGGCGAGCAACTATCCAGTTGCCCGGAGAGTTGCTTGAGTTGCCGGGCGACCAGGAATACCTGGGCCAGTTCGTCGCAGCCCAGCCCTCCCTTCCCGGTCTGGCCGACGCCAAGGCACTCGGCGATGGCGGCGCTGACGTTGTCGCGTTGCTCCAACCCGGCGGCCAGTGGCGGACGGGTTTCCAGGCCGGCGCTGACGCTGAGGAAGTCCAGCAGATCCTCGCGCCAGTCATCGGCGGCAGGCGCCTCGGTTCCCGGCACATAGCTGTCCAGCAGACCGAGGAAGGCCACCTGCTGTCCCTGCCGCTCGAGTTCGGCGGCCATCAGCATGCCCAGGGTCCCTCCCAGCGACCAGCCGAGCAGGTGATAGGGACCCTCGGCCTGGCGCTGGCGGATCAGCGCGACGTAATCCTCGGCCATCCGTTGCAGGGAAACGTCCCGCCAGTTCGGATCCAGCAGCGAGCGGGCCTGGATAGCCAGTACGCTGCGGCGGCCATTCAGGCGCCGGGCCAGCGGTTCATAGTCGAACACCGTGCCGAAGCCGGCATGCACGCAGAACAGCGGCGGGCATCCGTCCACCGCCGCGTTCAGCGCCAGGATCGGCGACGGCGGCGCAGCACTGTCGTCGTACCCGGACAAGGCGGCGATGCTCGGTTTCTGGATCAGGTCGCGCAGCTTCAGGCTGAAGCCCAGCTTCTTCAGGGCACGGGCCTTGGCCACCACCTGCATGCTGAGGATAGAGTCGCCACCCAGCTCGAAGAAGTTGTCGTGCACACCGATCCTTGCGATGCCGAGCACTTCCTGCCAGATACCGGCCAGGGCCAGCTCCAGCTCATTGCGCGGCGCAACGTAGGCCTCGCTGGCGGTGACGTCGATGTCCGGCAGCGCCTTGCGGTCGATCTTGCCGTTCGGCGTCAGCGGCATCGCCGGCAGCAGGGCCAGGTGCGCCGGCACCATGTACTCCGGCAGATCGCGCTTGAGGCGCTCGCGCAGGCGCTCGAGCAGGCCCGAGGCGTCCACGCCGTCTTCCGCAACCACATAGCCGAGCAGTTGCTTGCCACTCGCCGCGTCGCGGGCAACCACCACCGCTTCGCGGACCTCGCCGGCATCCTGCAGGCGCGCCTCGATCTCGCCCAGTTCGATGCGGAAGCCCCGCACCTTGACCTGGTTGTCGATGCGCCCGAGGTAGTCGAAGGTGCCATCCTCGCGCTGACGAACCAGGTCGCCGGTGCGATAGAGGCGCTCGCCGGTACGGCTGAACGGGTTGGCGACGAAGCGCTCGGCGCTCAACCCCGGTCGCTGCAGATAGCCTCGCGCCAGGCCGACACCGCCGAGGTACAACTCCCCGGCCACGCCTGCCGGCAACGGGTTCAGGTCGGCGTCCAGGACATAGCCGCAGCGCTCGCCGACGAAGCTGCCGATGGGCGCATAGGCAGCGCCGCATTCAGTGTCCATGGCAGCCTTCCAGATCAGCGGCGTGACCACGGTTTCCGTCGGGCCATAGCCGTTGATGATGTAGCGCGGTTTCAGCGCGCGCTTGGCCAGTTCGAAACCGGCCACCGGCACCGCGTCGCCGCCGAAGCAGTAGATGCGTACCGGCGGCGGGTTGCCGTCACGCTCGGCATGCTCGGCCAGCTGTTGCAGGTAGACCGGCGGGAACGCGGCAACCGTCACGCCGTGGCGTTGCATCGCCGCGTAGGTCTGCTCCGGCGTCCACAGCGCATCGTCGCGCAGCAGCAGGCTGCCGCCATGGCCCAGGGCGGTCAGCCAGCGCTCATGGGCGCCGTCGAAAGCGAACGACATGAAGTGCAGCTCGCGATCGGCCGGGGTCATCTCGTAGCGCTCGCCGACCGCGTCGATGTGCATCGCCAGAGGACCATGGCTCACCGCGACGCCCTTGGGCAGGCCGGTGGAGCCGGAGGTATAGATGACGTAGGCGAGGTTGGCGGGATGGACCTCGACCTGCGGCGCCTGCGCCGAATGCTCCAGCAGATCCAGGCGGTCCAGGGCCAGGGCGGGCACGCCGGCGGGCACCGGCAATTGCACCAGCGCCTGGGTTTCGCTCAGCAGCAGGGCGATGCCGGAGTCCTGCATCAGGTAAGCCAGCCGCTCACGCGGATACGCCAGGTCCAGCGGCACATAGGCGCCACCGGCCTTGAGCACGGCGAGCAGCGCGACGACCAGCTCGGTGCCGCGCGGCAGCGCCACACCGACCCGCACGTCGGCCGCCACGCCGCGCTCGACCAGCGCATGCGCCAGGCGGTTGGCCCGCGCGTCCAGCTCGGCGAACGAGTGGCTGCGCTCGTCGAACACCAGCGCGGTGGCGTCCGGCGTGCGCCGGCTCCACTCGCCGATGCGCTGGTGTACCAGCGGATACCGATCCGGACACGCGCCATCCGCCAACGGCACCCGGGCACTCGGCAAGCCGATGTTGCCCAGGCGGCACTCGGCGTCGCCGCTCAAGGCTGCGAGCAGCCCTTCCATGTCCGTACGCAGACGCTCGACCGAAGCCACGGCGAAGTGCTCGCGCAGGAACATGTATTCGATCGCCAGGCCGGAATCGTCGCTGGTCACCATCAGGTCCATGGGGAAGTTGGTCAGGCCTGCGCTGCGCATCTCGCCGAAGCGCAGCGAATCGTCGCGCCAGTCACGCAGCGTCCGGTCAACCGGATGGTTCTCGAACACGATGATGCTGTCGAACAGCGATTGACCGCTGCGCCCAGCCCAGCGCTGGATGTCGCTGAGCGGGGTGTACTCCTGCTCGCGCATCTCCAGGTTGTAGTCCTGCAAGGCTCTCAGCCAATCGCCGACGCACTGTTCCGGCGCCACTTCGCAGACCACCGGCAAGGTATTGATGAACAGCCCGAGGATCCGTTCCGACGCCTCCAGGCTGGCCGGCCGACCGGCAACGGTGGCGCCGAAGGACACGCAGCGCTGGCCGCTGTAGCGACTCAGCAGGAGCAGCCAGGCGCCCTGTACCAGGGTATTGAGCGTCACTCGCTGGGATTGGGCGAAACGTTTCAGGTGCTCGGTGGCATCGCTGTCCAGGCGCGTGTACAACGCCTGGTGCCCATATCCTTCGCGGGCAGCGTTGAAGGCGTCGGCCAGATAGGTCGGCTCGTCCATGCGTGCCAGTTGGCGGCGCCAGAAGGCCTCGCTGGCCTTGCCATCGCGCGCCCGCAGCCAGGCGATGTAGTGCCGGTAAGGGACGGCGGGCGGCAGGCTGCCGCCGGAATAGAGTTCGAGTATCTCGCCGAACAGCTGCGAAGTGCTCCAGCCATCGATGAGAATGTGGTGGTAGGTCCAGATCAACTGGTAGCGATCCTCGCCCAGGCGCAGCAGGCGTACCCGTTGCAGCGGCGGCTGGCCCAGGTCGAAGCCCTTGCGCCGCTCCTGTTGCGCGACCTGTTCCAGCGCTTCGTCGCTTATCGCCCGCCCACGCCAGTCGAGGACCTCGAACGGCAGCCCGGGATCGGCCAGGACAAATTGCAGGGGCTCTTCCTGGTCCAGCCAGAGGAAGCCGCTGCGCAACACTTCATGGCGCTGCGCCACCGCCGACCAGGCGCGTTGCAGGCGCTGCGGATCGAGTCCGTCGACCGCGATGCTCAATTGGTTGATGTACAACTCGGCGTCCGGGCTGTTCAGCCCGAGGAACAGCATGCCCTGCTGCATCGGCGAGAGGCTGTAGAGGTGTTCCAGCCGTTCGTGGGGCAACGGCAGCGCCTGCACTTGCTGCGGCAGTAGATTGTGCAGGACGGCGCCGTCGGGCACGCTCGCCGGCTCTGCGACGGGCGCCGCCGCGCTGCAGCGCTCGGCCAGCTTGCGAATGTTCTGCAACTGGAACAGGTCGCGCGGGCTCAGTTGCAATCCGGCCTGGCGCGCTCGGCTGACCACCTGGATCGAGACGATCGAGTCGCCGCCGAGGGCGAAGAAGTTGTCGGTCACGCCAACCCGCTCGCGCCCCAGGACATCCGCCCAGATCGCCGCCAGTTGCCGCTCCGGTTCGCTGGCCGGTGCCACGTATTCGCCGAGTCCGTCTTCCGCCTCGATCTTCGGCAGTGCCTTGCGATCCAGCTTGCCGTTCGGACTCAGCGGCATCCGCTCCAGCGCCAGCCACTGCGCCGGCACCATGTATTCCGGCAGGCTCGCCGCCAGGTGCGCGGCCAGGGCTTCGCGCCAGTCGCCGCTCTCGCTCTCCAGCACCACGTAGCCGACCAACTGCCTGCCGTCCACCGCCAGCACCGCCGCCTCGCGCACCCACGGATGCTCCAGCAGGCGCGCCTCGATCTCGCCCAGCTCGATGCGCAGGCCGCGCAGCTTCACCTGGTGGTCGATCCGCCCGGCGTACTCGATCACCCCGTCGGCGCGGTAGCGCGCCAGGTCGCCGGTGCGGTACATCCGCTCCCCAGCCACGAACGGGCTGGCGACGAAACGCTCGGCAGTCAGCCCCGGACGCTGGTGGTAGCCACGGGCCAGGCCCCGACCGGCCAGGTACAGCTCGCCGAGCACGCCCACCGGTACCGGCTCCAGGTTGCCATCAAGGATGTAGCAGGCCAGGTTGGCGATCGGCCGGCCGATCGGCACCGCGTCCTTGCCCTCCTCCATGCAGGTCCAGTGGGTGACGTCGATGGCCGCCTCGGTCGGGCCATAGAGGTTATAGAGGCCGGCCTGCGGCAGCTTGGCGAACACCTGCTGCTGGGCGTCCGCCGGCAGCGCCTCGCCGCTGCAAACGATGCGTTTCAGGCTGGTGCAGGAGACGACGTCTTCGTCCTGCAGGAAGGCCTGCAGCATCGACGGCACGAAGTGCAGCGTGTCGACCCCTTCGCGGTTGATCAGCGCCACCAGCTTCGCCGGGTCGCGATGGTCACCCGGCGCGGCCACCACCAAACGTGCCCCACTCATCAGCGGCCAGAAGAACTCCCAGACCGACACGTCGAAGCTGAACGGGGTCTTCTGCAACACCGTGTCGCCGACGCCCAGGCCGTAGGCCTGCTGCATCCAGCACAAGCGGTTGCTCAGCGCCGAATGGCGGTTGCCGGCGCCCTTGGGCTTGCCGGTGGAACCGGAGGTGTAGATGACATAGGCGAGGTTCTCGCCATCGAGATGAATATCCGGGTTCGCCTCACTGTAATCCTCGAACCAGGGCGCACCGCGATCCAGGTCGATCCGCTGCACACCTTGCGCCAGCGGCAGCTTCAGGTGCGACTGGCTGAGCAGCAGCTGCACACCGCTGTCCTCCAGCATGTAGGCCTGGCGCTCCTCGGGATACTCCGGGTCCACCGGCACGTAGGCGCCGCCGGCCTTGAGGATCGCCATCAGGGCCACGACCATCTCGATGGAACGCTCCATGGCCACGCCCACCAGGCGGTCCGCGCCGACCCCGCGCTCGATCAGGGCATGCGCCAGGCGGTTGGCCCGGCGGTTCAGCTCGGCGTAGTCCAGGCGCTCCTCGCCGAAGGCCAGCGCCGGCGCCGTCGGCGTGCGCTCGACCTGCTCCTCGAACAACCGGTGCACGCCGCGTTGCAGCGGGTACTCGGCCGCAGTGGCGTTCCAGCCTTCCAGCAACTGGTAGCGCTCGGCGGCAGCCAGGCTGTCCAGCTCGCCCAACGACGCCCCCGGGTTTTCGCACATCCCCAGCAACAAGCGTTCGAGGCGTTCCGCCAGGCACTCGATCGCCGCCTCGTCGAAAGCCTGGCGGGAATAGCTGTAGTGCAGTTCGAGGGTCTCTCCGGCGCTCACCAGCAGCGTCAGCGGATAGTGCGTCTGCTCCTGGTTGCTAAGCGCGTCGATCCGCATGTCCGTCGGTGTCTCTTCCGCCAGCGCTGCGGAAACCGGGTAGTTCTCGAATACCAGGATGTTGTCGAACAGGGCCTCGCCGACCTGCCCGGCCCAACGCTGGATGTCATACAACGGCGTGTGCTCGAACTCGCGCAGCGCCAGGTTTTCGCCCTGCACCGCCTGCAGCCAGTCGCCGAGCGGCTGCTCCGGACACGGGCTGGCGACCACCGGCAGCGTGTTGATGAACAGGCCGATCTGCTCCTCGATCCCGCGCAACTCCGCCGGACGACCGGATACGGTGGCACCGAAGGCCACGGTGTCCTGCCCGGTGTAGCGTTGCAGCAGTATCAGCCAGGCCGCCTGGACCAGGGTATTGAGCGTCACCTTCTGCTCACGGGCGAACTCTGCCAGGCGCTGGCTCGTGGTGACGTCCAGCTGACGATAGCGATCGGCATGGCCCTCGGCACCCCGCACCCCGTGGGCGAACGCCGGAACCAGCAGGGTCGGCTCGCCCAGCCGCTGAAGGCGCTGCTTCCAGAACGCCTCGGTGCGACCCGCATCCTGGCGTTGCAGCCAGGCGATGTAGTCGCGATAGCGCCCATCCGAGCGCGACGGCGTCTCGCCGCGGTAGCGCTGCAAGACTTCGCCGAGCAACTGCGAGTTGCTCCAGCCGTCCATCAGGATGTGGTGATTGGTGTAGATCAGGTGGTGCCGGCGTTCGCCGGTACGCACCAGCACCAGCCGCAGCAGCGGCGCCTCGGCGAGTTCGAAGCCGAGCCCGGCCTCGCCGGCGGCGAGGGCATCGAGCGCCTCGGCGAGGTCCGCGCGGTCGCGCCAGTCGTGCACGCTGAACGGCACCTCGACGCGCTTGCGCACCAGTTGCAGCGGCTTTTCCAGCGCACCCTGCCAGAGGAACCCGCTGCGCAGGACTTCGTGGGCATCCAGCGCCGCCTGCCAGGCCTCGCGGAAGCGTTGGGGATCCAGGCCTTCCACGTCCAGACGCATCTGGTTGATGTAGTCGCCGCTGTTCTGCTGGTACAGGCTGTGGAACAGCATACCCTGCTGCATCGGCGACAGCGGATAGAGATCCTCCACCTCGCCCGCCGCCAGGGGCAAAGCGTCCAGTTGCCGCTGGTCGAGCCCGGCCAGGGGGAAGTCCGAAGGGGTCACGCCTTCGACATCGGCGGCGCAACAATGCTCGATCAGCGCCAGCAGCTCGTCGCGATAGGCATCGGCGAGGCGAAGGATGCTCGCCTCGCTGAAACGCGCGGCGCTGAAGCTCCAGTCGATACCGAGCCGGCCGGCATAGACCTGGCCGTTGAGACTCAGCCAGTTGTCCAGCGGCGCGTCGCTGTCGCGCTCGCTGCCGGCCGCATCGGCGCTGGGACGGAACAGCGCGGAGGAATCGGCGGAGAAGCTGCCGTCGAACTGCCCCAGGTAGTTGAAGGTGATGCGCGGACTCGGCAAGGCCGCCAGCGCCGCCCGATCCTCGGCGCTGCCGAGGTAACGCAGGGCGCCGAAACCCAGACCCTTGTGCGGAATCGCGCGCAGTTGCTCCTTGATCCGTTTGATCGAAGCGCCCAGCTCCGCCACCGGCGACAGGCGCAGCGGGAACAGGCTGGTGAACCAGCCTACCGTGCGGGTCAGGTCGATGTCCTCGAACAGCTCCTCGCGCCCGTGTCCTTCGAGCTGGATAAGGGTATCCGCCTGGCCGGTCCAGCGACCGATGACCCGCGCCAGGGCGGTGAGCAGCAGATCGTTGACCTGGGTCCGGTAGGCCGCCGGCGCTTCCTGCAACAACCGGCGCGTGGCCTCTTCGGTCAGCTCGGTACGTGCCGAACGGACATGCCGGACCGATTGCGCACCCTCGCGATCGTCGCAGGGCAGTTCGGTGGATACGCCTTCGAGCTGCGCCAGCCAGTAGCCGCGCTCGCCCTCCAGGCCGCCGTCGCGGGCATGCGCCTGCAAGCGTTCGGCCCACGCCTTGAAGGCGCTGGTCTTGGCGGGTAGCGCAACGGCCTGGCCGGCCTGCAACTGGCGGTAGGCGGTCTGCAGGTCTTCGAGCAGGATCCGCCAGGAAACCCCGTCCACCGCCAGATGGTGGATCACCAGCAACAACCGCTGGCTGCCGTCTCCGAGCGTCGCCAGCAGCGCGCGCAACAGTGGCCCGCGGCCCAGGTCGAGACTGCGCTGGGCCTGCTCCGCCAAGGCTTCCAGCGCTTGGCCGTCGGCGACCGACTGCTGCCACAACAACGCCTCGCCGGCCTCGACCGCGCGGTGTTCGGCGCACCAGGTCCCGTCTTCGAGGCGGAAGCCCAGGCGCAACGCATCGTGGTGCGCCAGCAAGGCCTGCAGCGCCGTTTCCAGAAGCGTACCGTCGAGCGCCTGCCCCGGCTCTAGCAGGACCGACTGGTTCCAGTGCTGGCGCCGCGGGATATCCAGTTCGAAAAACATCTGCTGGATCGGCAGCAGCGGCGTGCTCCCGCTGATCGGCCCCTGTTCGGCGCTGGCCAAGCCGCGACCCTCGACGGCCACGCCGGCCAGGCCCCGGATCGTCTGGTGCAGGAACAGGTCCCTGGGCGCCAGCCGGATCCCGGCCTGGCGCGCGCGGCTGACCACCTGGATGGAAATGATCGAGTCGCCGCCAAGTTCGAAGAAGTTGTCGTCCAGGCCGACGCGGCCAAGCTTCAGCACATCCGCCCAGATTGCCGCCAGGCGCTGCTCCAGCTCGCTGCGCGGCGCGGCATAGTCCTGCTGCAGGCGGCTGGCGTCCGGGGCGGGCAAGGCGCGCCGGTCCAGCTTGCCGTTGGCCGTCAGCGGCAGGCGCTCGAGGAACAGCAAGTGGGCGGGCACCATGTGCTCCGGCAGGCTCGCCTTCAAGGCCTGGCGCAGCGTGTCGCGCAACGCGGCGGGGTCGCTTGGCGCCGCCTGCGTCACGACATAGCCGACCAGTTGCGTAGCGCCCGGCCCCTCGTGAGGCAGCACGACCGCCTCGGCCACGCCCGGCTGTGCGAGCAGGCGGGCCTCGATTTCGCCCAGTTCGATGCGGAAGCCGCGAATCTTGACCTGGTGGTCGATCCGACCGACGTACTCGACCACCCCGTCGCAACGATAGCGGGCCAGGTCGCCGGTCCGGTACAGACGTCCCCCAGTCGTGGAGAACGGATCGGCCACGAAGCGCGTGCAACTCAGCTCGGGGCGATTCAGATAGCCCCGCGCCAATCCCGCGCCCCCCACATACAGCTCGCCGATGCAGCCCCTGGGCACAGGGTTCAGCCCGGCGTCGAGCAGATACCAGGACAGGTCCGGGATCGGTTCGCCGATCGGACTGGCCGCCCCGCCGTCGAGATCCGCCAGCGACAGCGGACGATAGGTCACGTGGACCGTGGTCTCGGTGATCCCATACATGTTGACCAGGCGCGGCGCTCGATCGCCGAAACGCTCGAACCATGGGCGCAGGGCCTGCACTTCCAGCGCCTCGCCACCGAACACCACATGCCGCAGGGCCAGCGGCGGAACCTCCTGGCCGGCGCAGGCGACCTGCATCAGTTGCTTGAAGGCCGACGGCGTCTGGTTCAGCACCGTCACCCGTTCCCGGCACAGCAGGCGCAGGAAGTCCTCTGGCGAACGACTGGTCTCGTGCGGGACGATGACCAGCCTGCCGCCATGCAACAACGCGCCGAAGATCTCCCAGACGGAGAAATCGAACGCGTAGGAGTGGAACAGGCTCCAGGCGTCGTCCGCGGAGAAACCGAACCAGTGCCGGGTGGCATCGAACAGGCGTAGCACGTTGCCATGCGGCAGCAGAGTACCCTTCGGTTTTCCGGTAGAGCCGGAGGTATAGATCACATAGGCCAGGTTATCGACGCCGACGGCGCTCTGCGGATCGCTCTCCGGGTAGCCGGCCCACTCATGCTCCGCGTCCAGCAGCAGACAGGGCAGGCCCTCGCCGAGCGGTAAGCGCTCGCGCGCCGCGCGCTGGGTCAGTAGCAGGCGGATGCCGCTGTCCTCGATCATGTAGCCCAGCCGGTCGCTGGGGTAGCGCGGATCGAGCGGGACATAGGCGCCGCCGGCCTTGAGGATCGCCAGCAGACCGACGATCATCTCCAGGCTGCGCTCGGCCGCCAGGCCGACCAGCACGTCGGGGCCGACACCGAGTTCGATCAGCCGGTGCGCCAGGCGATTGGCCCGCAGGTTCAATTCGCCGTAGTCGAGCGCGCGTTCGCCGTAGACCACTGCCGTCGCCCGCGGCCGCTCGGCGGCCTGGCGCTCGATCTGGCGGTGCAGGCAGGAGGCCGGGGGGAAGTCCTGCGGATGGGGGTTCCATTGCAGCAGGTCGGCACGCGCTTCGGCCTCGTCCAGAAGTTTCAGCTCGGCGATGCGCGCCTCCGGCCGGGCCACGATCGACCGGAGCAGGTTCAGCCAGTGGCCGGCGATGCGCTCGGCGCTCGACGCGTCGAAGAGATCGGTGGCATAGGTCAGTTCGGCAAGCAGGCCATTGGAGGATTCGTAGGTATCCAGGGTCAGGTCGAACTGCGCGGTCTGCACGTCCCAGGCCAGGTCCTCGACCTCGAGTTCGCCCAGGGTAGCGAAACGCGAACCGCGATGGTCGTCGCGCTGGTGGTTGTACATCACCTGGAACAACGGCGCATGGCTGAGGCTGCGTTCCGGCTGCAACGCATCCACCAGTTGCTCGAACGGCAGGTCCTGATGGCCCTGCGCTTCCACCACCGCCTGCCGGACCTGCCGTAGCAGCTCGCGGAACGGCAGTTGCCCGTCGAGTTCGGCGCGCAACACCTGGGTGTTGACGAAGAAGCCGATGAGCCCCTCGGTCTCCTCGCGATTGCGGTTGGCGATGGGTACTCCGACACGAATGTCATTCTGCCCGCTGTAGCGATGCAGGAGTGCCTGGAACGAGGCCAGCAGCAGCATGAACAGCGTGCCCTGCTCGGCCTGGGCCAGCCGCCGCAGGGCTTCGGCGAGTTCCGCCGGCAACGGGATGCCGATGCGCCGGCCGCGATGGCTCTGCTGCTGCGGGCGCGGCCGGTCGCTGGGCAACTCCAGCAACGGCTGCTCGCCGCCCAGGCGGGAAACCCAGTAGTTCAGTTGACGCTCACGCTCGCCGCCATCCATCCATTGGCGTTGCCAGGCCGCAAAGTCGGCGTACTGGATCGGCAACTCCGCCAATGCGGGGGGCTGGTCATGCCGAAGCGCGGCGTAGACGCGGATCAGTTCGTCCACCAGAACCTGCATCGACCAGCCATCGGCGATGATGTGGTGAAGAGTCAGCACCAGCACGCATTCGTCCGTCGCCAGCGGCAACAGCAGGACCCGCAGCAGCGGTCCGCGTTGCAGGTCGAACGGCCGATGGGCCTCGGTTTCCACCAGCCCCTTCAGGTCTTCGCCGGCCACCGGCGGTCGTCGCTCCTCGATGGCTATCGGCAGCGTCGGGTGGATGACCTGCCGCGGCGCACCATCGTGTTCGAGGAAGGTGGTGCGTAGCGTTTCATGGCGCTGCACCAGCAGGTCCAGGGCACCCTGCAGGGCATCGCGCCGCAGCGGTCCCTTCAGACGCAACGCCACCGGGATGTTGTAGGCCGCGCTGTGCGGATCCAGGCGCCAGATGAACCACTGGCGTTCCTGGGCGAACGACAGCTGCGGCGATGCGTCCCTGGCGCATCGGACGATCCCGCCCTGGGCGGCCGGCGCCAACTGCGCCACGACCTGCGCATAGGCGCGCAGGGTGCTGTGCTCGAACAGGGTACGCAGCGGCACCTGCAGGTCGAGGCGGCGGCGTACCCTGGAAACCACTTGGGTCACCAGCAGCGAGTGGCCGCCCAGCTCGAAGAAGTTGTCGTCCCGACCAATGTGGCCGAGCTTCAGGACCTCGCTCCAGATCGCCGCCATGGCCCGTTCCAGCTCGCCCTCGGGCGCGACATGGGCGTCCCGGACCGCGCTCGCGTCCGGCAGCGGCAGCGCCTTGCGGTTGATCTTGCCGTTCGGCGTCAGCGGCAGGTTCTCCAGCAACAGCATGTGCGCCGGCACCATGTAGTCCGGGAGAACCGCCAGCAGGCTGTTCTTCAATGCGCTGCGCAGTTCCTGCTGGCGCGCCGACTCGGCGCCGACCAGCGCGGCCTCGGTGGGCACCAGGTAGGCCACCAGGGTCGGCCCGGCCACCCCCGGCTGGGCGACGACCACCGCCTCGCGCACGCTGTCCTGCTCCAGCAGGCGCGTCTCGATTTCGCCGAGTTCGATGCGGAATCCCCGGATCTTCACCTGATGGTCGATCCGTCCAAGGTATTCGATGACCCCATCGGCGCGGTAGCGAGCCAGGTCGCCGGTGCGGTACAGGCGCGAACCGTCGGCGGCGAACGGGTCGGGCAGGAAGCGTTCGGCGGTCAGGCCGGGGCGGCGATGGTAGCCACGCGCCAGGCCATCGCCGCCGATCAGCAGTTCGCCGGCGACGCCGGGCGGACATGGGTTCATTTCGCTGTCGAGGATGTACAGAGCGGTGTTTTCCAGCGGCCCGCCGAGGAACGGCCGGGCCTCTTCGCCGAGGCGGAACCGTGCCGACCAGATCGTCGTCTCGGTCGGCCCGTAGAGATTCCAGGTCGATGCCGACAATCCGCGCATACGCGCCGCCAGGTCCTCCGCCAGCGCCTCGCCACCGCACAGCAGGGTGCAGCCACGCAGCAGGTCGACACGCTCGCTGTCGCACAGCATCCGCCAGGTCGCCGGGGTCGCCTGCAATACCGTGACGCCCTGCCGCTCGACCAGATCGAGCAGGGCCTCGGGATCCTGGGCCTGCTCGCGGCTGGCGAGCAGCATGCTGGCGCCACGCGCCAGCGGTACGTATAGCTCGAGGCCGAAGATATCGAAGGAGAAGGTGGTCACCGACAGCAGACGGTCCCGCGCCAGCATGCCCGGTTGCCGGGCGATGCTGCAGACGAAGTTGGTCAAGGCTCGATGGCGGACCATCACGCCTTTCGGCTGGCCGGTGGAACCGGAGGTGTAGATCGCGTAGCAGAGACTGTCGGGCGCCTCCGGCAGGTCCGGGTTTTCCGCCGGGTAGCCGTGCACCAGTCGCTCCAGGTCGTCGAGTAGCAGGCTTTGCAGCCCATCCGACTGCGGCAGGCGCGCCAGCACGCTTTGCTGGCTGAGCAACAGGCGCAGTCCGCTGTCGTCGATCATGTACTGCAAGCGGTCCGCGGGATACTGCGGATCCAGCGGCACATAGGCGCCACCGGCCTTGAGCACCGCCAGCAGGGCCACCACCATGGGTACGCCGCGCTCCAGCGCGATACCGACCAGTACATCGCTGCCGACACCCTCCTCGCGCAGACGCCAGGCGAGGCGGTTGGCCAACGCATTGAGTTCGGCGTAGCTCAGGCGTTCCTCGCCGAACAGCAAGGCCGGCGCGTCCGGGGTCAGCCCGGCCTGGGCCTCGAACAGGCGATGCACACCCTGCCCGGCGGGATATTCGCTCGCCGGCAGACGGCTGCGTTGCAGCAGCGTGGCGCGCTCCTCGGCGTCGAGCAGCGGTAGGTCGCCGAGGCGTCTTCGCGGCTCGGCGACGACGGCCTCTAGCAGGTTGCGCCAGTGACGTGCCAGGCGCTCCACGGTCGCAGCCTCGAACAGGTCGGTGGCATAGGTGAATTCGGCGTGCACGCCCTGTTCCGATTCGTAGGTGTCCAGGGTCAGGTCGAATTGCGCGCTGTGCGCGCCCCACGAGAGGTCCTCGACGCTCAGCCCCGGCAACTGCGCCGCCAGCGACTGGCGACCTGCGGAACCCAGGTTCTGGTGGTTGTACATGGCCTGGAACAGCGGGCTGTGGCTGAGACTGCGCTCCGGTTGCAAAGCCTCGACCAGTTGCTCGAACGGCAGGTCCTGATGTGACTGGGCGCCGAGCGCGGCGACACGGGTCTGCTGTAGAAGGTCAAGGAACGGCATCTGCGCATCGAGATCGGCGCGCAGCACCTGGGTATTGACGAAGAAGCCGATGAGCCGCTCGGTCTCGACCCGGTTGCGGTTGGCCACCGGCACGCCGACGCGGATCTCGTCCTGGCCGCTGTAGCGATGCAGGAGCGCCTGGAACGAGGCCAGCAGGAGCATGAACAACGTCGTCCCTTCGCGCTGCGCCAGCGCCTGCAACTGTCGGCCCAACGCCTGCGGCAACTGCAGTTCATGGCGCGCGCCACGGTAGCTCGGCAGCGCCGGGCGCTGGCGGTCCGTCGGCAGTTCGAGCACGCTCTGCCCTCCGCCCAGCCGCGCCATCCAGTACTCCAGCTGGCGCTCGCGTTCGCCGGCTTCCAGCCAGTGTCGTTGCCAGATCGCATAGTCCGCATACTGGATCGGCAAATCGGGCAGCGTCGCCTCGATGCCTTGCCGGCGCGCGCCGTACAGGGCAATGAGTTCCTCCACCAGTACCCGCATGGACCAGCCGTCGGCTGCCACATGGTGGATGGTCAGGGTCAGCACGTGATCGTCGGCCGCCAAGCGCAGCAGGCGCGCGCGAAGCAGCGGACCGTTACGCAGATCGAAGGGCTGTTGCGTCTCGCTTTCAACGAAAGCGCGAATCTGCGCCTGCGCGTCGTCGTCGCCCGCCAGCGTAACCGGGACGGGTACGTCGACCGACGCCAGCACCTGCTGGCGGAAGCCATCCAGTTGTTCGTCCTCGACGAACACGGTGCGCAGGCTCTGGTGGCGTTCGACGATGGCGCCCAGGCTGGCGGACAGCGCCTCGACGTCCAGTTCGCCACGCAGGCGCAGCGCCGAGGGAATGTTGTAGGCGGCGCTCTGCGGGTCCATCTGCCAGAGGAACCACTGGCGCTCCTGGGCATAGGACAACGGGATACGCTCGAAGGCCGAGGCCACCTCGGGAATCGGCAGGTTGGCCGGCGTCACGCCCTCCTCCTGCATCTTCGCCAGGTACAGCTTGCGCTTGTCGAGAGGAAGCGTGATGAAGCGCCGGGCAACCCGCAAAGCTACGCTCATGTCCATTCAAACTTCCTCCATTTCATCAAGCAGGGCTTCCAGCTTGTTCAGTTTCGATGTGTCGACCTGCCCACCGGCCTTTTCCAGATTGCTGACGAAAAGCCCCAGGGTCGGGAATTGGAACAACAGTTGGGGGGTGAGCTTCATGCCCAGCTCCAGTTGAATGCGCGAAATCACGTTGATGGCCAGCAGCGAGTGCCCGCCGAGTTCGAAGAAATGGTCGTCGAGGCCAACCCGCTGGAGTTTCAGCACCTCTTGCCAGATCGCCGCGACCTGGCATTCCAGCTCGCTGCGCGGCGCCACGTAGGCCTCCTGGAGGAGACTGGCGTCAGGCGCCGGCAGAGCCTTGCGGTCGACCTTGCCGTTGGGGCTCAGCGGCAGGCGTTCGAGGAACAGCAGGTGCGCCGGCACCATGTATTCGGGGAGGCTGTCGCGCAGCAGGGCCTTCAGCTCGTTGCGCAGCGCGGCCTGTACCTCCAGCGTGGCGCTAGCCAGCGCTTCCGCTTGCGGCACCAGATAGGCCACCAGCTGCGCCCCGGCAGCACCCTCGACGGCGATGACCAGGGCCTCGCGCACCGCCGGGTGCTCGCCGAGGCAGGCCTCGATCTCGCCCAGTTCGATGCGGAAGCCACGGACCTTGACTTGATGGTCGACCCGGCCGACGTACTCGATCACCCCGTCGGCGCCGTAGCGTGCCAGATCGCCGGTGCGGTACAGGCGGCCGCCGCCCTGCTCGTCGAACGGATCGGGAATGAAGCGTGCGGCCGTCAGGTCGGGACGCTTGAAATAGCCACGCGCCAGCAGCTCGGCGCCGATCACCAGCTCGCCGACCGCCCCGACCGGCGCCGGTTGCCCGGCATCGTCCAGCAGATAGATGGCGCGGCCCGGCAGCACCTTGCCGATCGGCATGGTCGCCGGGATCGCCTTGCTGCCGTCGACGTAGGGCGCGCAATCCAGGGTGGTGACCGTGACGGTCGCCTCGGTGGGGCCGTAGGTGTTGAGCAGGCGCACATGCTCCAGCCCGGCGGCCTTCCATGCCACCAGGCTTTCCGGCGGCATCGCCTCGCCCCCGGCGTGGACCTGACGGAGCGCGCCGTAGTCGCGCACGCCCTGGTTGGCGAAGTCCTTGGCCAGCATGTTCCAGTAGGCGGTAGTCAGGTCCACCGTGGTGATGCGTCGCTCGACGATCTCCCGGTACAGCGTCTCGCTGTCCCAGATCTCGGTGCCGCGCAGCACCACCGAGGCGCCACAGGCGAGCGGCGGGTAGAGCTGCTCGACGAAGCCGTCGAAATTGAAGGTGGAGAATTGCAGCACCCGGTCGTCCGGCCCGATGCCGAAGAACTCCAGCGAAACGTGGGTATGCCGCGACAGGCTCTCTCGGCTGATGCCGACGCCCTTGGGACGGCCGGTGGAACCGGAGGTGAACATCACGTAGGCGAGGTTCTGCGGATGCGCCCGCAACTGCGGGTCGCTCGCCGGACGGTCCTGCCAGTCCCGCGCCTGGTCGAGCGCCAGGCAGGCGATCCCGGAGGCCGCTGGCAGGCGTTGCAGCAGGTGGCTCTGGCTGAGCAACAGGGCGATGCCGCTGTCCTCGATCATGTAGCCGAGGCGCTCCTGCGGATATTCCGGGTCCAGCGGTACGTAGGCGCCGCCGGCCTTGAGCACCGCCAGCAGACTGACGATCATTTCCAGCCCGCGCTCGACGGCGATCCCAACCAGCACGTCAGGCCCCACGCCCAGCTCGATCAGGCGGTGGGCCAGGCGGTTGGCCTGGGCGTTGAGCTCGCCGTAGCTCAGTTGGCGCTCCTCGAAGAGCAATGCCACCCGCTCGGGCTCCATCGCCGCGCGGCTGGCGAACAGCTGCTCGACGCTGCGCTCGTCCGGATAGCGTCCCGGGTTGCGCCCCCAGTCGAAGATCGCCTGGCGCCGCTCCGCCGCTTCCAGCAGCTGGAACTCGGCCAGGCAGGTGCTGGCAGGACGCTCGACCATCTGCGCCAGCAGGTGCGTCAGGTGACGATCCAGGCGCGCCACGCTGGCGTCGTCGAAATGCTCGCGGTCATAGGCGAACTGCAGTTCCAGGCGCTGCCCCAGGCTTACGCTGAGGGTCAACGGGTAGTTGGTCTGCTCGTGGTTGCCCACGGCACCGAAAGCCAGGCCTTGCGAGGCCTGCTGCTGGAGCATCTGCGAAACGGGGTAGTTCTCGAACACCAGGATATTGTCGAACAGCGCCTCGCCGCCCTGCCCGGCCCAGCGCTGGATGTCGTACAGCGGCGTGTGTTCGAATTCGCGCAGGGCCAGGTTCTCGCCCTGCACCGCCTGCAGCCACGACGCCAGGCTCTGCTGCGGAAGCGGGGTAGCGATGACCGGCAGGGTATTGATGAACAGGCCGATCTGCTCCTCGATACCGTTCAGTTCCGCCGGGCGACCGGCGACAGTAGCGCCGAAGGCCACGCTGTCCTGTCCGGTATAGCGTTGCAGCAACATCAGCCAGGCGGCCTGGACCAGGGTATTGACGGTGATCTTCTGCTCGCGGGCCAGCTCGGCCAGGCGCCGGGTCTGCTCGCCATCGAGCTCGCGCAACCGTTCCGCGTAGCCCTTGCCGCGCTGCCTGGCCTGGGCGATCGACTGCCCCAGGCGGGTCGGCTCGTCCAGTTGGCGCAGGCGCGGCAGCCAGAAGGCCTCGGCGAGCGCGGCGTCCTGGCGCTGCAACCAGGCGATGTAGTCGCGATAGCGGCCGCCGGAGCGCGGCGGCGTTTCGCCACGGTAGCGCTGCAGTACCTCGCCGAGTAGCTGCGAGTTGCTCCAGCCGTCCATCAGGATATGGTGATTGGTGTAGATCAGGTGGTAGCGCTCTTCGTCCGTGCGCACCAGTACCAGGCGCAGCAGCGGCGCCTCGCTCAGGTCGAAGCCCAGCCGGCCTTCGCCGGCAGCCAGCTCGTCGAGGGCCGCCGCCAGGTCCTCGCGACCGCGCCAGTCAAGTACGCTGAACGGCACTTCGACACGCTTGCGCACCACCTGTAGCGGCGTCTCGAAGGCGCCCTGCCAGAGGAACCCGCTGCGCAACACATCGTGCTCGTCCAGCGCCGCCTGCCAGGCCGCGCGGAAGCTCTCCGGATGCAGACCGTCGATGTCGACCCGCAGTTGATTGATGTAATCGCCGGCCTCCTGCTGGTACAGACTGTGGAACAGCATGCCCTGCTGCATCGGCGATAGCGGGTAGAGGTCCTCGACTTCGCAGGGCGCCAGCGGCAATTGGTCGAGACGCGCCTGGTCAAGGCGCGCCAGCGGGAAGTCCGAGGGCGTCAGACCCTGGCCCTCGGCCACTCGGCAGTGGGCAATCAGCGCCAGCAGTTCGTCGCGATAGGCGTCGGCCAGGCGCTGGATGCTGGTGGTTTCGAAGCGCTCGCCACTGAAGCTCCAGTCGATGCGCAGTTCGCCGCCATAGATGCGTCCGTTCAGCGCCAGCCAGTTGGCCAGCGGCGCGTCCGGGCTCTGGTCGTCGCCGGCGCGCTCGCCGGCCGGAACGAACAGTGCGCCCTCGTCCATGGCGAAGCTGCCGTCGAACTGGCCGAGGTAGTTGAAGGTGATGCGCGGCATCGGCAATCCGGCCAGGGCTGCCTGGCTCGCCGCGCTGCCCAGGTAGCGCAGGGCGCCGAAGCCGATGCCTTTGTTCGGCACCGCGCGCAGTTGCTCCTTGATGCCCTTGATCGATGCGGCGATGCCCTCGGCCGGCGTCAGGCGCAGCGGGAACAGGCTGGTGAACCAGCCCACCGTGCGCGTCAGGTCGATCTCGGCGAAGAGTTCTTCGCGGCCATGCCCTTCCAACTGGATCAACGCATCGACCTGCCCGGTCCAGCGGCAGACCACCCGCGCCAGCGCGGTCAACAGCAGGTCGTTGACCTGGGTGCGGTAGGCGGCCGGCGCTTCCTGCAGCAATTGCCGGGTCGCCTCGGCGTCCAGTCCGCAACTGACCGAACGGGCATGGCGGTTGCTCTGGTCGCCCAGCGGGTCGAGGCACGGCAGGTCGCTGGAGGCGCCCTGCAATTGCCCTTGCCAGTACGCCAGTTCGCCATCCAGGCCGCCGTCACCGGCAAACGCCTGCAGGCGCTCGGCCCAATCCCTGAAGGCGCTGGTCTTGGCCGGTAGCTCGACGGCCTGACCCGCCAGCAACTGCCGGTAGGCGGTCTGCAGGTCTTCGAAGAGAATACGCCAGGACACGCCATCCACCACCAGGTGGTGGATAACCAGCAGCAGGCGCTGGCTGCCGTCGTCGAAGGTCGCCAGCAGGGCGCGCAACAACGGCCCATCGGCCAGGTCGAGACTGCGCTGGACTTCGTCGGCAAGCGCCCGCAGCGCCGCCAGGTCGGCGACCCGAGCGACGCGGAGCAGCGCCGCAGCGCCCTCTTCCACCCCCCGGTGGCGCGCCGTCCAGCCGGCCGCCTCGCGGGTGAAGGACAGGCGCAGCGCATCGTGGTGCGCCAGCACGCCCCGCAGGGCCTGCTCAAGGTGCCGGGCATCGAGCGGCTCGCGGGCTTCCAGGAGCACCGACTGGTTCCACCAGTGGCGCTCGGCGACCTCTTCGGCGAAGAAACCCTGCTGGATCGGCAGCAACGGCGTGACGCCGGTCACCGGTCCCTGGTCGATAGCCAGCACCTGCGTACCGCTCTCGGCCAGCGGAGCCAGGGCACCGATGGTCTGCGCCTCGAAGAGCATCTTCGGAGTGAAATGGATGCCGAGCTGGCGCGCACGGCTGACCACCTGCAGGGAAATGATGGAATCGCCGCCGATCTCGAAGAAGTTGTCGGCCAGGCCGACCTGCTCCAGCTTCAGCACCTCCGCCCAGATCGTCGCCAGTTGTCTTTCCACTTCGCTGCGCGGTGCCTGGTAGTCGCGTTGCTGCTGATCGGCGCTTGGCTTGGGCAGGCCCTTGCGATCCAGCTTGCCGTTGGGGGTCAGCGGCATGCACGCCAGGAACAGCAGGTGCGCCGGCAACATATACTCGGGCAAGCGTTCCTTCAGCGCCTTGCGCAAGGCGTCGCGGCAGGCCGCCTGGGCACCGGCATCCTCGACCAGCGCCGGATCCTGCGGGACCACATAGCCGACCAGTTGCTGGCCGCTGGCACCCGCCTGGGCGACCACCACCGCCTCGCGCACCGCCGCCTGCTCGCGCAGGCGTGCTTCGATCTCGCCCAGCTCGATACGGAAACCGCGGATCTTCACCTGGTGGTCTACCCGTCCCAGGTAGTCCACCACGCCATCCGCCCGCCCACGGGTCAGGTCACCGCTGCGATACAGGCGGCTGCCGGGCGCGCCAAAGGGATCCGGCACGAAACGTTCGGCGGTCAGTGCCGGACGCTCCAGGTAACCGCGCGCCACGCCTTCCCCGCCAAGGTACAGCTCACCGGCCACGCCGACCGGCAGCAGGTTCAACTGGGCATCGAGGATGTAGCCGCTGCGATTGCCCAGCAGCGTACCTATCGGCATGTAGGCGGCGCCACAGGGGTCGTCCGGGCGGGCTTTCCAGAGCAGCGGGGTGACCACCGTTTCGGTCGGTCCGTAGCCGTTGAACAGGTATTGCGGGCGTAGCGCGCGCCAGGCCAGGTCGTAGCTGGCCTGCGCCACCGCGTCGCCGCCGAAGCAGTAGACCCGGGCCGCCGGCGGGTTGCCGTCGCGCTCGGCGTGCTCGGCCAGTTGCTGCAGATAGACCGGAGGGAACACCGCGACGGTGACGCCGTGGCGATGCATCTGCGCGTAGGTCTGCTCCGGCAGCCACAGGCTGTCGTCGCGGATCAGCACCCGCGCACCGTTGATCAACGGGTGCATCCAGCCTTCATGGGAGCCGTCGAAGGCGAACGACATGAAGTGCAGCTCGCAGTCCGCCGGGGTCATCTCGTAGCGCTCGCCGGTAGCCACGATGTGCGCGGCCAGCGGGCCGTGGGACACTGCCACGCCCTTGGGCATGCCGGTGGAGCCGGAGGTGTAGATCACGTAGGCCAGGTTGTCGCCATGCAGCGCCACCTCTGGATCATGGGCGGGGAAACCGGCCCACTCCTGTTCGCGGTCCAGGCACAGGCAGGACAGTCCGTCGGGAATCGGCAGTCGGTCGAGCAGGTGGTTCTGGGTCAGCAGCAGGTGCGCGCGGCTGTCCTGCATCATGTACAGCAGGCGTTCGCGCGGGTACTCGATGTCCAGGGGCACGTAGGCGCCGCCGGACTTCAGCACGGCGAGGAAGGCAATCATGATTTCCGCACTGCGCTGCATGGCGATCGCCACCCGCACCTCGGGACCGACGCCGCGGGCGATCAGCGCGTGAGCCAGGCGATTGGCCCGGCTGTCCAGCTCGGCGAAGCTCAGCACCTGGTCGTCGAACAGCACCGCCGGCGCGTCCGGGGCCAGGCGCGCGCGCTCCGCCACCCGCTGGTGGATCAGCGGCGAAGCGGGGAAGCCCGACTCACTGCGGTTCCACAGCGAATCGATCAGCGCGCGCTCCTCGGCATCCAGCAGGCTCAGCTCGACCAGTGTCCGTTCGGCGTTGTCGACGAAGCCTTCGAGCAAGTTCAGCAGGTGCCGGTCCAACTGCTCGACCGCGGCATCGGAAAACGCCTGGCGGTCATAGCTGTATTGCAGCGTCAGACTGTCGCCGACGCCCAGGGCGACGGTCAGCGGGTAGTTGGTCTGTTCATGATTGCTCACCGGGCCGAAGCGCACGCCGCCTGGCGAGCCCTTTTCCAGGGCTTCGGCCACAGGGTAGTTCTCGAATACCAGCAAGCTGTCGAACAGCGCCTCGCCGAGCCCGGCCCAACGCTGGATCTCGAACAGCGGCGTGTGCTCCTGCTCGCGCAGCGCCAGGCTGCGCGCCTGCACCTCCTGCAACCAGTCGGTGAGGCGCATGCCCGGTTGCGGCGTGGCGACCACCGGCAGGGTATTGATGAACAGGCCGATCTGCCTTTCGATCCCGGCCAGTTCGGCGGGACGGCCGGCGACGGTGGCGCCGAAGACCACCGTATCCTGCCCGGTGTAGCGTTGCAGCAGTAGCGACCAGGCGGCCTGCACCAGGGTATTGAGGGTCACCGCGTGCCGCTGGGCGAACGTCTTCAGCCGCGCAGTGCGTGCCGGCGGCAGGCTGCGCTGGAACTGGCCGCTGCCGACCTGCTCGCGCTCGGCGGCGACCGCCTGGGCCAGGCGTGTCGGCTCCAGCAGTTCCGCCAGTTGTTCTTTCCAGAATGCTTCGCTGACGCGCTTGTCCTGTGCCTGCAGCCAGGCGATGTAGTCGCGGTAGCGCCCACCCGTGCGCTCGGCCTGTTCGCCGGTGTAGCGAGCGAGCACCTCGCCGAGCAGCTGCGCGCTGCTCCAGCCATCCAGCAGGATGTGGTGGTGGGTGTAGACCAGGTGGTAGCGCTCTTCGTCCATACGCACCAGGACCAGCCGCAGCAAGGGCGCCTGCTCCAGCTCGAAACCCCGCCGGCGTTCGCTCGCGGCCAGCTCGTCGAGAGCCTCGGCGAGCGCTTCGCGACCACGCCAGTCATGCTCGGCGAACGGCAGTTCGAGGTGTTTGTGGATCACCTGGAGCGGCTGCTCCAGATCGCCCTGCCAGAGGAAACCGGCGCGCAGGATGTCATGACTGTCCAGCGCCGCCTGCCAGGCGGCGCGGAAGCGCGCGGGATCGAGTCCATGGACGTCGACTCGGAGCTGGTTCAGGTAATCGCCGGAAGCCTGCTCGTAGAGCGAGTGGAACAGCATGCCGTGCTGCATCGGCGACAGCGGGTAGATGTCCTCGATCCGCGCCAGAGGCAGGCGATCCAACTGCTCCTGGCGCAACGTCGCGAGGGGGAAGTCCGACGGCGTGGCGCCGACGTTGCCCTCCTGGCAGCAATGCTCGATCAGCGCGTGCAGCTCCCGCGCGTAGTCATCGACCAGGCGCTGGACGGTCGCCTCGGCGAACATTTCCCGGCTGAAGCTCCAGTGCAGGCTCAGCTCGCCGCCGTAGACCTGGCCTTCGATGCTCAACCAGTTGGCCAGCGGGGCGCACGGATCCTGGGCGGCGCCGGCGCTTTCCGTGGCCGGTACCAGCAGCGCCGCCCCATCGAACTGACGGTCGAACCGGCCCAGGTAATTGAAGGTGATCCGCGGCTGCGGCAGCGCGGCCAGGCGGGTCGCAGCCTCCTCTCCAGCCAGGTAGCGCAGCAGGCCGTAGCCGACGCCCTTGTCCGGCACGCCGCGTAGTTGCTCCTTGATCGCCTTCAGCGACTCGCCGAGGTCCGCGGCCGGGGTCAGGCGCAGCGGGAACAGGCTGGTGAACCAGCCCACCGTGCGGCTCAGGTCGATGGCCTCGCCGAGGTCCTCGCGGCCGTGCCCTTCGAGCTGCACCAGCACGCTGGCGTCGCCGCTCCAGCGGCAGGTCGCACGGGCCAGGGCGGTCAGCAGCAGGTCGTTGACCTGGGTCCGGTAGGCCGCCGGGGCTTCCTGCAGCAACTGCCGGGTACGCTCGGCGTCCAGGGTCAGGACGAACTTGCGCTCATGGCGGTTTTCCAGGGCTCCGTGCGGGTTTTCGCATGGCAGCGCATGCGGAGCGTCGTGCAGTTGCGCCTGCCAGTAGTCGAGTTCGTCCAGGCGCGCGCCGGCCTGTTCGTGCAGGTGCCGGCTCCAGGCCTGGTAGGAACTGCTACGCGGCCCGAGATCGGCGTCGAGGTCGGCATAGAGACGCTGCAGGTCTTCCAGCAGGATGCGCCAGGACACCCCGTCCACCGCCAGGTGGTGGATGACCAGCAGCAGGCGCTGGCTGCCGTCGGCCATGTCCACCAGCAGCGCACGCAGCAGCGGCCCCTGTTCGAGGTCGAGGCTGCGCTGGGCTTCTTCGCAAAGCGCCAGCAACGCCTCCTCGGACCCCGCCTGCCGGCGCCACAGCGGCTCGCCGGCCTGCTCGGCGTAGGCCTGGTGCCAGGCGCCGCGCTCTTCGCGGAAACGCAGGCGCAGGGCATCGTGCTGCGCCTGCAGGCGTTCCAGGGCACGCCCCAGCCGGTCGCCGTCGAGCGGCTGGCGCGCCTGCAACAAGAGAGACTGGTTCCAGTGCTGGCGGTTGGGAATCGCCCGCTCGAAGAACCAGCGCTGTACCGGCGCCAGCGCCACCTCGCCGCTTGCCGGCCCCTGTTCCGCCGTCGCCGCACCCGCCTTGGCCGCCAGGGCCAGGCTGCGGATGTTCTGGTGCTGGAACAGGTCGCGCGGGCTCAGTTGCAATCCGGCCTGGCGCGCACGGCTGACTACCTGGATCGAGACGATCGAGTCGCCGCCGAGGCTGAAGAAGTTGTCGTCCAGGCCGACCCGCTCGACGCCCAGCAGGTCCTGCCAGATTTCCGCCAGGGTTCGCTCCACTGCGTTGCGCGGTGCGCTGTAGCCTGCCTGCGCCACGCTTACTTCAGGCGCCGGTAGCGCCTTGCGATCCAGCTTGCCGTTCGGACTCAGCGGCATCCGCTCCAGCGCCAGCCACTGCGCCGGCACCATGTATTCCGGCAGGCTTGTCGCCAGGTGCGCGGCCAGCGCTTCGCGCCAGTCGCCGCCCTCGCTCTCCAGCACCACGTAGCCGACCAACTGCCTGCCGTCCACCGCCAGCACCGCCGCCTCGCGCACCCACGGATGCTCCAGCAGGCGCGCCTCGATCTCGCCCAGCTCGATGCGCAAGCCGCGCAGCTTCACCTGGTGGTCGATCCGCCCGGCGTACTCGATCACCCCGTCGGCGCGGTAGCGCGCCAAATCGCCGGTGCGGTACATCCGCTCCCCAGCCACGAACGGGCTGGCGACGAAACGCTCGGCAGTCAGCCCCGGACGCTGGTGGTAGCCACGGGCCAGGCCCCGACCGGCCAGGTACAGCTCGCCGAGCACGCCCACCGGCACCGGCTCCAGGTTGCCATCGAGGATGTAGCAGGCCAGGTTGGCGATCGGCCGGCCGATCGGCACCGCGTCCTTGCCCTCCTCCACGCAGGTCCAGTGGGTGACGTCGATGGCCGCCTCGGTCGGGCCATAGAGGTTATAGAGGCCGGCCTGCGGCAGCTTGGCGAACACCTGCTGCTGCGCGTCCGCCGGCAGCGCCTCGCCGCTGCAAACGATGCGTTTCAGGCTGGTGCAGGAGGCGACGTCTTCATCCTGCAGGAAGGCCTGCAGCATCGACGGCACGAAGTGCAGCGTATCGACCCCTTCGCGGTTGATCAGCTTCACCAGCTTCGCCGGGTCGCGATGGTCGCCCGGCGCGGCCACCACCAAACGCGCCCCGCTCATCAGCGGCCAGAAGAACTCCCAGACCGACACGTCGAAGCTGAACGGGGTTTTCTGCAACACCGTGTCACCGACGCCCAGGCCATAGGCCTGCTGCATCCAGCACAAACGGTTGCTCAGCGCCGAATGGCGGTTGCCGGCGCCCTTGGGCTTACCGGTGGAACCGGAGGTGTAGATGACATAGGCGAGGTTCTCGCCATCGAGATGAATATCCGGGTTCGCCTCACTGTAATCCTCGAACCAGGGCGCACCGCGATCCAGGTCGATCCGCTGCACGCCTTGCGCCAGCGGCAGCTTCAGGTGCGACTGGCTGAGCAGCAGCTGCACGCCGCTGTCCTCCAGCATGTAGGCCTGGCGCTCCTCGGGATACTCCGGGTCCACCGGAACGTAGGCGCCGCCGGCCTTGAGGATTGCCATCAGGGCCACGACCATCTCGATGGAACGTTCCATGGCCACGCCCACCAGGCGGTCCGCGCCGATCCCGCGCTCGATCAGGGCATGCGCCAGGCGGTTGGCCCGGCGGTTCAGCTCGGCGTAGTCCAGGCGCTCCTCGCCGAAGGCCAGCGCCGGCGCCGTCGGCGTGCGCTCGACCTGCTCCTCGAACAACCGGTGCACGCCGCGTTGCAGCGGGTACTCGGCCGCAGTGGCGTTCCAGCCTTCCAGCAACTGGTAGCGCTCCTCGGCATCGAGCATCGGCAGCGAGTCGACGCTGGCCTGCGGGTTCTCCAGCATGCCGCGCAGCAGGTTCTGCCAATGCCGCGCCATGCGCTCGACGGTCCGCGCCTCGAACAGGTCGGTCGCGTAGGTCAGCGCGGCGTACAGGCGGCCGCCCTTCTCGTAGGTATCCAGGCTCAGGTCGAACTGGGTGGTACGGCTCTTCCAGTCGAGCTGGCCGAAGCTCAGGCCGGCCACGCTGTCCAGCGCCTCGATGTCGGCCACCAACGGCTGGTGGTTGTACATCACCTGGAACAGCGGGCTATGGCTCAGGCTGCGCTCGACCTTGAACGCCTCGACCAGGCGCTCGAACGGCAGATCCTGATGGGCCTGGGCGCCAAGCACGGTGTCCTTGAGCCCGGCCAGCAGGGTCGCCACCGACGTGCGGCCGTCGAATACCGAGCGCAGCACCTGGGTGTTGACGAACAGGCCGATCAGCCCTTCCACCTCGGCGCGGTTGCGGTTGGCAATGGGGACGCCGACCCGCAGGTCGGTCTGCCCGCTATAGCGTTGCAGGAGGATATTGAAGCCGCCGAGCAACAGCATGAACAGGGTCAGCCCCTGGCGTCGGGCGGTGCCGCGCAGGGCCTCGGCCAGGGCCGGCTCGATGCTGAACTCGTAACGGCTGCCACGGTAGCTGGGAACCGCCGGACGCGGGTGGTCGGTCGGCAACTCCAGGACCGGATGCCGCTCGCCGAGCTTGCCGCGCCAGTACTCCAGCTGGCGCTCCTGCTCACCGGCCTCCAGCCAGCTGCGCTGCCACAGGGCGTAATCGGCGTACTGGATCGGCAAGGCCGGCAGGCCGGGCTCCGCGCCAGTCGCATAGGCACTGTAGAAACGACTGAATTCTTCGATCAGCACGTTCATCGACCAGCCGTCGGACACGATGTGATGCAGGGTCAACAGCAGCACATGCCGCTCCTCGCCCAGGCGGATCAGGCGGACCCGCAGCAACGGCCCCTCGCACAGGTCGAACGGCTGCAACGACTCGCGCTGCGCCTCCTCGCGCAGGCGGGCTTCCTGCTCGGCCTCGGGCAGGCCGCTGCAATCCTCGAAGGCAACCTCCAGCGGGCGTTGCAGGGGCGCCTGCGCCAGGCTGTCGTCGGCGCCGCGCGGGAACACCGTACGCAGGGCTTCATGACGCTGCACCAGGCTGGCGAAGGCGCGCTCCAGCGCCTGGCGATCCAGCGGTCCGTTCAGGCGCACCGCGCTGGGCAGGTTGTAGGCGCCACTCTGTGGCTCCAGGTGCCAGAGGAACCACATGCGCTGCTGGGCGTAGGACAGGCGGTCGCGCTCGGCCGAAGACACGCCGGCCGGAATCGGGAACAGCGAGAAATCGATTCCCTCCCCTCGCAGGGTTTCGAGGAAGACCCGACGCTTCTCAACGGGTAATTCGATAAAGCGGCGGGCGAGCTTGAGGGAATCTTCTGCGTTCATCGGTCTTCTTCCGTGCACATGGGCAACGAGCGCGGGGCTCGGTCATTCATGTGAAACGGACGACACATCGTGAAAATTAACCGGACAGCGACTTCCGGTCGCACCTTGGCCGATCGGTTTTTTTGCATAGCCATCAGGCGTTTACGGAAGCCCTCGGACAAGCCGCCGGCGCCAGGCTGAAAGCAACTGCGAAACATTTGCTTTCATCTTCCCCTTCAGGTTCTACCGGCCTCATTCGTCCTATATGGATGAACGGGGCGCATCCAGTCCCCGCAACCCATGGTCGGTGCCCACGACCCCTAACCTACCGTTAGCCTCATGTCGAAAAAGTCCCGCTCCAGACTCTGGTTCCTCGTCCACAGCTGGCTGGCCCTGCCCATCTGGTTCTTCGTCCTGATCGTCTGCGTCACCGGCACCCTGGCGGTGGTCAGCCAGGAGATCGTCTGGCTGGCCAACCCGGAAATCCGCGCCAGCAAGCCGAGCGACTCCGCCGAACCGCTGAGCTACAGCCAGGTCCTCGCCAGCATCAACCAGGCCCGGCCCGAGCTGAAGGTCGAATCGATAGAACGCCCCGACGAATCCCACTTCGCCCTGACCGTGGATGTCAGCTATCCCGACGGCAGCAGCGCTGCGCTCTACGTGAACCCCTACACAGGCACCATCCAGGGCAAGAGCCCGAACTTCGATTTCCGCCAGTTCACCCGTGCCTTGCACGGCTGGTGGCTGGTTCCGTTCAACAATGGCTACAGTTGGGGCTGGTACCTGGTTTCGTTGCTCGGCCTGCCGATGTTGGCCTCGCTGGTCACCGGTCTGGTGGTCTATAAACGATTCTGGAAGGGTTTCTTCAGACCACGCCTGCGCATCAGCCAGGGCGCACGCATCTTCTGGGGCGATTTCCACCGCCTGAGCGGCATCTGGTCGATCTGGTTCATCGCCGTGATCTCCATCACCGGCACCTGGTTCCTGATCCAGGCGATCCTCGCCGACAATCACATCACTCTCTCCAGCGAAGGCCCGCCGCCGGTCATCGCCCGCAGCGAGGTGCCGCTCTCGCCTTCCGGCCAGCCGGCTGTGCAGATCGACCTCGACGAGGCCGTGCGCATCGCCACCCGGGACATTTCCGGCTTGGAAGCCAGCGGGCTGTTCCTCCCCGGCAACGCCTACAGCCCGCTCTATGTCTATGGCCGCGGCTGGTACCCGCTGATGTACCAGTCGGCAGCGATCAATCCCTACAACGGCAGGATCGAGTCTTCCCGCCTGCTCGGCGACCGCACCCCGCTGGAGTTCGTCACCGAATCCATGCGTCCCCTGCACACCGGCGATTTCGGCGGTATCTGGGTCAAGCTGATCTGGTTCGTCTTCGGCCTGCTGCTGAGCATGATGGTGCTCAGCGGCCTGCTGATCTGGAGCAGGCGCACCGCACAGGCCACCGCCGCGCTGGTCAAGCGCGGCAAGCGCCCGGCGCGCCAGCCGAAACCGGCCAAGCCGGCGCCGGTAATGGCCAACCAGACCGCGGAGGGACAGCCATGAGCAAGGCCGCCGTTGCCCAGCCCGTTTCGCCGCTGCGCCAGTTCTGGCTGCGCTGGCGTTTCCACCTGAACGTTCTGCTGATCCTGATCCCACTCGGTTTCATGCCGCGTTATTTCGCCGACGTCGCACTGTTCCGCGGCACCAGCGGCCTCGGCGAACGAGAGGCGGGCGAGATCCAGGTCGGCCCCTGGAGCCTGCGCCTGGCGGAAATGCGTATCGAACCGCCGCACGACGAAGGCCCCGCCGGCTTCATGAAGGACTTCAATGCCGCCCTCTGCCAGGCCTGCATTCCCCAGGTCAAGGCGACCTACCTGCGCATCGGCAAGCCGCGCAGCCTGCGTGCCGCCGGGGTGATCTTCTTCGGCAGCCCCTACCGCATGGGCACCAGCGTGCCGATCCCGCCGCGCACCCGGCCCGACGCCGAGCTGTGGATCACCATGGAAGGCTGGGACGGCTCCATGCACCAGGCTTCCATTCCCCTGGCCGAGGCATCCCCCGCCACCGTGGCCTGGCTGAACAAACGAGGTAAGCAATGAGCATCCACACCCGCCCCTGGCGCCTGCCCCTGGCCGCCCTGTTGCTCGGCCTGAGCGGCGCGGCCCTGGCGCACAACCCGATCTGCGAATGCGAGGAAGTGCAGGCCGGCGAGATCCGCTGCAAGGGCGGCTTCTCCGACGGCAGCGGCGCCCCCGGCGTAACCCTCGACGTGATCGGCTACGACGAGCAGATCCTGGTTCCCGGCAAGCTCGGCGCCGACTCGACCCTGACCTTCAAGCGTCCCGACGGCGAGTTCTACGTGCTGTTCGACGCCGGTCCCGGCCACGTGGTGGAAATCGACCACGCCGACATCGCCGCGCCATGAGCGTCGAAACCGTCCGCCCGGCCGGCGCCGGCCACGAGACCCTCTACGTACTGCTCGGCAGTGTGCTGATCCTGGCCCTCGCCGCCACGGTGGTCGGGCTGCGCCAGCAGTCCCATGAAGCGCAAGCCCTGGACGCCCACCAGGTGGACGCCCGGCTCGACCTGAATGCCGCCGAACAGGGCATCTATGCCGACCTGCAGGTCGCCGCCGAAGACATCCAGGCGCGCCTGGACGACGGCGAAGCCGCGCCCTCCGTCGACGAACTGGCCGCCGAGGGCTTCCCGCCCTTCGTCGCCGACGTCGCCGCGAGCAGCCGCGGCGAGCACCGCTGGAGCCACGGCGAAACCGCCGGGCGTCCGAGCTACCTGGGCGTCAGCGGCAAGCCCGAGGTGGCCGGCTCGTTCCTCCTGCTGCTCGGCCCCGCCGAAGTCTGGCTGAAGCCCGCCGCGGCCGCTGCCGGCGCCGTACCGGGCGACGCCCGAGCCCTGGCCGATGCCGGCTGGCGCCAGGTGGTCAGCCGCTTCGACGCCGGCGTGACCCGTCAGCACCGCCATTGATCGCACATCGACTCCACAGAAGGCGTTTTTCCATGCTGTTCTCCCGTCGCTCATCCCGTCCGCGCGGCTTCGCCGCCCTCCTCCCGGGCCGCGCCCTGCTGGCCGCCCTGCTGCTGGCCCTGCTCGCCCCGCTGGCCCAGGCCGAAGACGGCAAGCGCCTGCGCATCGGCATCACCCTGCATCCCTACTACAGCTACGTGAGCAACATCGTCGGCGACAAGGCCGAGGTGGTGCCGCTGATCCCCGCCGGTTTCAACCCGCATGCCTACGAGCCGCGCGCCGAGGACATCAAGCGCATCGGCACGCTCGACGTGGTGGTGCTCAACGGCGTCGGCCACGACGATTTCGCCGAGCGCATGATCGCCTCCAGCGAAAAGCCCGGCATCCCGGTGATCGAGGCCAATGCCAAGGTGCCGCTGCTGGCCGCCACTGGCATGGCCGCGCGCGGCGCCGGCAAGGTGGTCAACCCGCATACCTTCCTGTCCATCAGCGCCTCGATCACCCAGGTCAACACCATCGCCCGCGAACTGGGCAAGCTCGACCCGGCCAACGCCAAGGCCTACACCCGCAACGCCCGGGCCTACGCCAAGCGCCTGCGGGCCCTGCGCGCCGACGCCCTGGCGCGGCTGAACAAGGCCCCGGCCGCCGACTTCCGCGTCGCCACCATCCACGGCGCCTACGACTACCTGCTGCGCGAATTCGGCCTGGAAGTCACCGCCGTGGTCGAGCCGGCCCACGGCATCGAGCCGAGTCCGAGCCAGTTGAAGAAGACCATCGACCAGCTCAAGGCGCTGGACGTGAAGGTGATCTTCTCCGAGATCGACTTCCCCTCCACCTACGTCGAGACCATCCAGCGCGAGTCCGGGGTGAAGCTCTATTCGCTGTCGCACATTTCCTATGGCGACTACAGCGCCGGCAAGTACGAGGAAGAAATGGCGCGCAACCTCGACACCGTGGTCCGCGCCATCCAGGAGTCCGGCGCATGACCGTGGCCGAACGGCTTTGCGCCACGCCTTGCGGGCCGGCCATCGAGTTCGCCGGGATCGACCTGAGTCTCGGCGGCAGCCGCATCCTCGATGGCGTGCGCCTGCGCGTCGAGGCCGGTAGCGTGCACGCGCTGGTCGGACCGAACGGCGGCGGCAAGAGTTCGCTGGTCAAGACCCTGCTCGGGCAGATGCCGCATCGCGGCGAGCTGCGCCTGGAGTGGCCCGGCGCGCCCGGCTGCATCGGCTACGTGCCGCAGGCGCTGGAGTTCGACCGCGGCCTGCCGCTCACCGTCGACGATTTCATGGCCGCCATGTGCCAGCGCCGTCCGGCCTTCCTCGGCCTGTCGCGCAGCCGGCGCCCGGCGATCGACGCGGCCCTGGAGCGGGTCGGCATGCTGGCCAAGCGCGGTCGGCGCATGGGCGCCCTCTCCGGCGGCGAGCGCCAGCGCGTGCTGCTGGCCCAGGGCCTGGTACCGCCGCCGCAACTGCTGGTGCTGGACGAACCGATGTCGGCCCTCGACGAGGGCGGCATCCAGGTCTTCGAGCGGCTGCTGCTGGACTGGCGCCAGGCCGGCGTCACCGTGCTCTGGATCGAGCACGACCTGGAGGCCGTCGGCCGCCTCGCCGACCGGGTCAGCGGTCTCAACCGCCACCTGCTGTTCGACGGTCCGGCGGCCAGCAGCCTGACCCCGGAACGCCTGCTCACGCTGTTCTCCACCCAGCCCCGGAAGAACGCGGAGGCCAGCCGATGAACGACGCCTACGAACAACTGCGCCAGGCCGTCCAGGCCTGGGCCGCCGCCGGCTACCTGCCGGAGACCCTGGCCTACGGCTTCGTCGTCAACGCGCTCCTCGCCGGACTGCTGATCGGCCCGGTGCTCGGCGGCCTCGGCACCCTGGTGGTGGTCAAGCGCTTCGCCTTCTTCTCCGAGGCGGTCGGCCACGCCGCGCTCACCGGCGTGGCCATCGGCATCCTCCTCGGCGAGCCCTACACCGGGCCCTACGGCAGCCTGTTCGGCTACTGCCTGCTGTTCGGCGTCCTGCTCAACTACCTGCGCAACCGCACCGGCCTGGCCCCGGACACCCTGATCGGGGTGTTCCTCTCGGTGTCCCTGGCGCTCGGCGCCAGCCTGCTGCTGGTGCTGGCGGGCAAGATCAACGTGCATATCCTCGAGAACGTGCTGTTCGGCTCGGTGCTGACCGTGAACGGCCATGACCTCGCGGTGCTGGCGGCGGTCGCCGTGCTGGTGCCGTGCCTGGCCCTGCCGCTGTACAACCGCATCATGCTGGCCAGCTTCAACCCGCAACTGGCGGCGGTGCGCGGGGTCGCGGTGAAGAGCCTGGACTACCTGTTCGTGGCCCTGGTGACCCTGGTCACCGTCGCCGCGGTGAAAGTGATCGGCGCGATCCTGGTCGGAGCCCTGCTGGTGATCCCGGCGGCGGCGGCGCGCCTGGTCAGCCAGTCGCTGAAAGGGTTCTTCTGGCTGGCGGTGCTGATCGCCACCGTCAGCACGCTGGCCGGTATCCTGCTGCCGATCATGTTCGACCTGCCGATTCCCTCCGGCGCCGCGATCATCCTGGTCGCCGGCCTGGCCTTCGGCCTCGCCGCCATCGCTCGCGGCTGCCTGCCGCACCTGAAAGGAACCCCCGGATGAACCTGAAACCCCATTGCCTCGCCCTGGCCCTGGCTTGCGCCGGACTCGCCGGCCCGCTCCCGGCCCTCGCCGCGACGCCGGCCGCGGCTCAGTCCGCGCAAGTCACGGTACTGGCCAGCCTGCCGGTCACCCACGCCCTCGCCGAACGCCTGCTGCGGGACACCAAGGTCAAGCTGCAACGGGTCGCCCCGGCCAACCTGCCGGCCAGCCGCCAGGCCTCGTTCTTCGCCGGGCGCGGCGCCGGCGGCCTGGCCAAGGCCGCCGGGCAGGCCGACGCGGTGATCGACCTGCGCTCGATCTGGAGCGACGACCCGCTCTACCCGCTGGCCCGCCGTAGCAATATCCGTATCGTCGAGATCGACGCCGCGCGTCCGGTGGACGGCGCCCTACCCGGCATCGCCCTGCGCCCCGGCAGCGACCTGCATGCCTACCCCTGGCTCAACCCGACCAACCTGGGGCGCATGGCCGATGTCCTTGCCAGCGACCTGGAACGCCTGGCGCCCGGCGCCGCAGCGACCATCCAGGCCAACCTGGCGACGCTGAAGAAGCAATTGCTGGAAGCGACCGCCAGTAACGAAACTCGCCTGGCGAAGGCCGACAACCTCAGCGTGATCAGCCTCTCCGAACGCCTCGGCTACCTGCTCGCCGGGCTCAACCTGGACCCGCTGGACGTGGAGATCCAGGCCGACGACGGCTGGACCGAGACCAATATCCAGGCTTTCGCCGAGGAGCTGAAGAGCGAGGACATCGCCCTGGTCCTGCACCATCGCCAACCACCGAAGCCCCTCGCCGATGCCATCGCCGCCAGCGGCGCACGCCTGGTAGTGGTGGACACCGAGGCGGCGGACCCGGTGGCCGGCCTGGAAAGCGACATGAAAGCGATAGTCGAAGGGCTGCTGGCCGGTAAAGGCTGAGCCGCGCCTCGTAACGAAAAAGGCCGGGGAGCGCTGCTCACCGGCCTTTTTTTCGTCGACATCGGACCCGCCGCAGGGCCTATGGCGCCCTCGCGGGCATCAGCAGATCGCCGCCGACTCCACCACCAACGCCGCGGCGCCCTGCCCCGCGCGCCAGGCCTCGACCTGGCGCTCGACGACCGCCAGCACCTCGGCCTCGCGCTGATGGATGAAGAAGTGCCCGCCGTCGAACAGCTCCAGTCCGAAACCGCTGCGGGTTTCCTCGGCCCAGGCCAGCAACTGTTCCTCGCTGGCCTTGTCCTCCCTGCCGCCAAGCGTTCGGATCGGACAGGCCAGCGGCGGGCGCCGCTGGTGACGATAGCTGCCGCAGAGCAGGAAATCGGCGCGCAGGATCGGCAGGGTCAGGCTCATCAGCTCGCGGTTGCCCAGCACCTCTTCCGGCGTACCTTGCAGGTCGCGCAGGTCGGCGATCAGCTCGGCGTCGCTCTTCGGTTCGGCGAAACCGCGGTCATACTCGGCGCGTCGCGAGGGCGCCGCGGTGCCGCAGGCGAAGAACCCCAGCGGCGTCGGGCAACCCAGTTCGCGCAAGGCATACAGCACCTCGCAGGCGAGCAAGGCGCCGAGGCTGTGGCCGAGCATCGCGTAGGGGCCCTGGCGGACCTCGTCGTGCAGCTCGCGCGCCAGTTGCTGCGCCAGGCTCGCCAGGTCGGTCTGCAACGGCTCGGCCATCCGCGCCCCGCGCCCCGGCAACTCCACCGGACGCACCGCCAGCCAGGCCGGCAGCTTGCGCCGCCAGCGGCTGTAGGTCATGGCGCTGGCGCCGGAATACGGCAGGCAGAACAGCCGTACGGGCGTACCGCCCACTCAGCCGGCCGCCTTGTCCATGTGCTGGCGCAGGCTCAGCGGGCGCATGTCGGTCCAGACTTCCTCGATGTAGGCCAGGCAGTCCTTCTTCAGGCCGCTCTTGCCGGCCGCCCGCCAGCCCTGGGGAATCTCCTTGTATTCCGGCCAGATGGAATACTGCTCCTCATGGTTGACCACTACCTGGAACTGGATGTCGTCACGGTCGAACACTGAAGTCATTGCTTGCTCCTGATGGGATCGAACGGCCGCGCGCAGCACGGCCCTTGCGTTGGATAACGAAAAGCCCGGCGGGAAAATTAGCCGGCCAGCGCCGCGCCGAGGGCGCGGGCGAAACGCCGGGCCACCTCGTCGATCTGTTCGGCGCCGATGATCAGCGGCGGCAGGAAGCGCACCACGCTGCCGTGGCGGCCGCCCAGTTCGAGGATCAGGCCGCGCCTCAGGCACTCGCGCTGGACCCGCGAGGCTAGGGCGCCGTCGGTCGGCGGATGACCGAGGGCATCCGCCTCGCCCTGCGGGTCGACGATCTCGACCCCGAGCATCAGCCCCCGACCACGGATATCGCCCAGTTGCGGATAGTCGCGCTGGAGGATGCGCAGGTGCTCGGCCAGGCGCTCGCCCATGGCCGCCGCGTGGGCCGCCAGGTCGTGTTCCTTCAGGTAGCGCATCACCGCCGAACCGGCGGCCATGGCCATCTGGTTGCCGCGGAAGGTGCCGGCGTGGGCACCGGGCTGCCACTTGTCCAGCCATTCGCGGTAGACCACCACCGCCAGCGGCAGGCTGCCGCCGATGGCCTTGGACAGCACCACCACGTCGGGGACGATGCCTGCGTGCTCGAAGGCGAACATCCTGCCGGTACGGGCGAAGCCGCTCTGGATCTCGTCGACGATCAGCGCCACCCCGGCCTGCTCGGTGATCCGCCGCAAGCCGCGCAGCCAGTCGAGATCGGCCGGAACCACGCCGCCCTCGCCCTGGACCACCTCGACGATCACCGCCGCCGGCAACTGCACGCCGCCTTCCGGATCGTTCAGCAGGTTCTCCAGGTAGTGCAGGTTCGCCTTGACCCCCGCCTCGCCGCCGAGACCGAACGGGCAACGGTAATCGTAGGGATACGGCAGGAACTGCACGCCCGTGCTGAGCACCGCGCCCAGCGGCTTCTTCGGTCCGAGATTGCCCATCAGCCCCAGCGCGCCCTGGCTCATGCCGTGGTAGCCGCCCTGGAACGACAGGATGGTGCTGCGCCCGGTGGCGGTGCGTACCAGTTTCAGCGCGGCTTCCACCGCGTCGGTGCCGGTCGGGCCGCAGAACTGGATCTTCGCCTCGGCGGCCAGCGCCGGCGGCAGCAGGCCGAACAGGTCCTGGACGAACTGGTCCTTCACCGGGGTGGTCAGGTCGAGGGTGTGCAGCGGCAGCTCGTCGGCCAGAACCTGGCGGATCGCCTCGATCACCACTGGATGGTTGTGCCCCAGCGCCAGGGTGCCGGCGCCGGCCAGGCAATCGATGAAGGTACGCCCCTCGACGTCCTCCACCAGCAGCCCCCTGGCCTTCTTCAGCGCCAGCGGAATCCGCCGCGGATAGCTGCGCGCGTTGGACTCCTGGCGGCTTTGCCGTTCCAGCAAGGGCGACTGGGAGAATTCGTAGAGCGTTTCGCCCTCCGCCGGGGTGGCGCGGAGCGGCTGGTCTTCGATGACGCTGGTGGCGACGTGCATGTCTTCAACCCTCAAGGCGTGGTGGTGTTCCACTGGCAACCGGCGATCCGGCCGCCAGGGGCGGCATTCGCGGATCGGATGCACAGGAGACGCAGGAGGGACGCACGGATTTACTGCGCCGGACCGCAGCACCGTGCCCGGACCGCCAGCTCCGGCCCGGACACCGTCGAGCGGGCCGCTAGTCGGTGCCCGCAGCGCTCACCCGCCAGATCGCGTTGCCGACGTCGTCGGCGATCAGCAACGCCCCGTCGGCCGCCTGCGCCAACCCCACCGGCGCGCCGAACAATTGCTTCTCGTCCGCGGAGACGAACCCGGTCACCACCGGCTGCGGCGCACCGGCGGGCTTGCCGTCGGCGAACGGCACATGGACCACCTGGAAGCCGCTGACCGGTGAGCGGTTCCAACTGCCGTGCTCGCTGACGAAGGCGCCGTTGCGATAGCGCTCGGGCAACTCGTCGCCGGTGTAGAAGAACAGGCCCAGCGCAGCCACGTGGGAACCCAGCGCGTAGTCGGGGACGATGGCCTTCGCCACCAGGTCGGGACGCTGCGGCTTCACCCGCGAATCCAGGTGCTGGCCGAAGTAGCTGTAGGGCCAGCCGTAGAAGCCGCCCTCCCGTACCGAGGTCAGGTAGTCCGGGACCAGGTCGTTGCCGATCTCGTCGCGCTCGTTGACGATGGTCCACAGCTTGCCGGAGACCGGTTCCCACTGCAGGCCGGTCGGGTTGCGCAGGCCGGAGGCGTAGATGCGGCTGCCGCGGCTGGCGACGTCCACCTCGAGAATCGCCGCGCGACGGTATTCGATCGCCGCGCCGTTCTCGGTGATGTTGCTGTTCGAACCGACGCCCACGTAGAGCTTGCGCCCGTCGGGACTGGCGAGCAGCGCCTTGGTCCAGTGGTGGTTGATGGTGTCCGGCAGGTCGGTGAACTCCATCCCCGGGTCGGCGACCCGGGTTTCACCCGGCACGTAGCGGTAGCGCATGATATTCCCGGTATTGGCGACATACAGGTAATCCCCCACCCGCTGCACGCCGAACGGCGAGTCCAGCCCTTCCAGGAACACGTACTTCTGCCACTGGCCTCCGGCGCCGGCTCGGCGCAGCAGGGTGATGCGGTTGCCGCCCTTGCCGGCCTTGCCGGACTGGCCCTTGACCATCCCCGCGATGAGTTGCTTCGGCGTGGTCACCGGCGCGGTGCCGGGCGAGTTGGCCTCCACCACCAGCACATCGCCGTTGGGCAAGACCAGCAACTGGCGAGGGTGTTGCAGGCCATCGGCGATCTTCTCGATCTTCAGGCCCTGGGCCACCGTCGGCTTGGCCTCTCCCGACCAGCCCACGCCTTCCGGTACCTTCATCGGCGGCAGAAGGAAGTGCTTCGGTTCCGGAAGCGCCGGATTGGCGCCGGTCTGCTGCTGCGGATCGTTCTGCGACCCCTGGTTGCAGCCGGCCAGGACCAGGCCGAGGGCAAGCGCGACGGGACGCAGCGAGTGGAGGCTAGCCATGCGCCACCTCCTCCGCGGATACCGCCAGGAGCGCCTCTCCCAGTGCCAGCAGCAGCACCGTCGCGATCGACAGCCATAGCCCGGCCGGCATCACCGCATAGGCGTCGCGGCTGTGCACGAAGGCATTGAAGATGGCCAGGACGATGCCGGCGAACTTCAGCAAGGAGGAAACCCTGGCCGCCGCGACGACCGCCGCGCGCCGCAGCAGCCATACGCGGCACAGGTCGACGATGCAGGGCAGGATGGCGAACAGCAGGCCGAGACTGATCAGCCAGGCCGCGCTCTTGCCCCACATCACCTCCGCCGTGGCGAAATAGATGGCATCGAAGACCAGGGCGGCGACGAAGAAACCGAAGGGAACCGGGTTGAGGACGTTGTAGAAGGCGTCCAGGGGTCTGAAGCGTAGTGCAGTGGCCATTGCGAAACACTCCTCTCGGGAAACGCAGGCTTCCCGACGTGAAGGGACGGGCAGGAGATACGCGCCGCCGAGGCCCTGCACAAAACGCAGGCGGCGGGGAGCGACACGGCGAAACGGCAACTGGGGGCGCTCGCGCCCCTTCTGCGACGGACCTGCGCGAAACGCTGGAGTTCATCCGCAAGGACCTGTCGGAAGCGATAGGTACGCTGGCGATCCTTCCGATGGAACTTCGTGCGCCGCGACTCACCGAAACAGGGGTAGCGCCCTTCCCGGCCCTCCCGCCGGGTTGCCGCGCCGCCCCAGGCACACCCCGCCGGCGACCGATCCGCGCCCGGCGTTTGCCGAAGAGGAGACAGCCGATGCCTGATCGAACCGCTCTGCCCCGCGCCATGCTCGCAGCCTGGGTCCTGCTCCTGCTGGCGGCCTGCAGCCAGGGCCCGGCGCCTACCCCGCCCGCGTCCTGGGGTTGGCAGGACGCCAGCGGCGAACGCGCGATCGCCCCCGACGAAGCCTATCCCGAGCTGTTCCAGGCGGTGCAGGAAAGCCGGCTGTTCAGCGACCAGAAGCACTTCGTCGATGCGCTCCCGCTGCGCGAGCCTGCACGGATCCGCGCCGACTACCTGCGCGAGAGGGAGCGGCCCGGCTTCGACCTGCGCGCCTTCGTCGGCCGCAACTTCGAGGAGTCCGGCAGCGTCGAGACCGCCCCGCCGGAAGCGGGCGCCGATCTCGCCAGCCACATCAGCGACCTGTGGCCGGCGTTGACCCGCCACTACGAGCAGGTGCCGGCCCACAGCAGCCTGCTGCCGCTGCCGAAACCCTACGTGGTCCCCGGCGGACGCTTCCGCGAGGTGTACTACTGGGACTCCTACTTCACCATGCTCGGCCTTGCGGAGAGCGGGCAGCACCAGCGGGTGCGCGACATGCTCGACAACTTCGCCTACCTGATCGATACCTACGGGCACATTCCCAACGGTAACCGCAGCTACTACCTGAGCCGTTCGCAGCCGCCGTTCTTCGCCTACATGGTGGACCTCCAGGCAAGACGCGAAGGCGACGCCGCCTACCGGCGCTACCTGCCGCAGCTACAGAAGGAATACGCCTACTGGATGGAAGGCTCCGCCGGGCTGCGCCCCAACGAGGCGCGCCTGCACGTGGTGAAACTGGCCGACGGAAGCCTGCTGAACCGCTACTGGGACAACCGTGACACACCGCGCCAGGAGTCCTTCCTGGAGGACCGGGCGACCGCCGCGCGCGCCCCGCAGCGCCCCGCGGGCGAGGTCTATCGCGACCTGCGGGCCGGCGCGGAAAGCGGCTGGGACTTCTCCTCCCGCTGGCTGGACGACGACCGCGAGCTGGCCAGCATCCGCACCACCGCCATCGTCCCGGTGGACCTCAACGCCCTGCTCTACCATCTCGAACGAACCATCGCCAAGGCCTGCGCCAGCAGCGCGCTGAAGGCCTGCGAGCAAGGCTACGGCGCCCGCGCGGAGAAGCGACGACAGGCCATCGAAGATCACCTCTGGCACCCGGCGGGCTACTACGCCGACTACGACTGGCAACGCCGGCGGCCCATCGAGCGGATCAACGCCGCCAGCCTCTTCCCGCTATTCACCGGGCTGGCCTCCGCCGAACGCGCCGGTCGTACCGCCGACAGCGTCGCCGCCCAACTGCTGCGCCCGGGCGGACTGGCCACCACCACCCGTGCCAGCGGCCAGCAATGGGACGAGCCGAACGGCTGGGCACCCTTGCAGTGGGTCGCCGTACAGGGCCTGCGCGCCTACGGCCGGGACGCCCTGGCGGAAGACATCGGCCGGCGATTCCTCGCCCAGGTGCAGCAGGTCTACGACCGCGAAGGAAAACTGGTGGAGAAATACGACATCAGCGGCAACCAGGGCGGCGGCGGCGGTGGCGAGTACCCGCTGCAGGACGGCTTCGGCTGGTCCAACGGCGTGACCCTGCAACTGCTCCGACTCTACGGCCCGGGCGCCGGTCGCTGAGCCTCAGCCCGGCGCCGGGTACTGGCGCTGCGCGGCGTCGGCGAAGCCTGCGGCGAGAAAGTCGATCAGCGCGCGGACCGAAGGCAACAGCCCGCGCCGCGAAGGGAACATTGCCACCACCATGCCTTCCACCGGCGTCCACTCCGGCAGCACCCGCACCAGCCGGCGCTCGGCCAGGTCGCGACTGACCACGCAGAGCGGCAGGCCGCCGATCCCGACGCCCTCCAGCACCGCCTGGCGCAAGGTGCCGAGGTCGTCGCTGAGCAGTTGCGGGCGCAGGTTGAGGGCCGCGCTGCTGCCATCCGCGCCGACCAGCCGCAGGCTGCCGTCCAGGCGCGAACGCTCCCAGCCGACGTAGGGCATCGCCGACAGGTCGGCCGGCAGCTCCGGCGGGCGGTAGCGGGCCAGCAGCTCCGGGCTGGCCACCAGCACCTGCGGACTGCGTGCCAGCACCTTCATCACCAGGTCGCTGTCCTCCAGCGGCGGGAAACGCAGCGACAGCGAGATGTCGTAGCCTTCGGCGATCACGTCGACCCGGCGATTGAAGGTCTTCACGTACAGCTCGACGTTCGGATACTGCGCCATGAAGCGCGCCAGCATCGGCGCCAGTTCGAAGTGCAGCAGCGGCGTCGAGCAGGTCAGGCGGACCATTCCGCACGGCTCCGAGCGGTTCTGTTCGATGACGTCCTCGGCAGCCTCCGCTTCCACCGTCATCGCCACGCAATGACGGTAGTAGGCCTGGCCGATCTCGGTCACCTGGAATTGCCGCGTCGAGCGCTGCACCAGGCGTACGCCCAGGCGCGCCTCGAGCTGCGCGACCTTGCGGCTGATGGTCGACTTGGGAATCCCCAGCACCCGCCCGGCGGGGGCGAAGCCACCGTGCTCGACCACCTTGGCATAGATGAAAAGCGCGTTCAGATCGAACACCAGCTCACCACTCATCGTTCCACCTGCGAGACTCTGAGACTTGATTTGCGGACTACCGGTTCCCACTCCCGGGAACTAGCGTATCGCTCCATCGACTCAATCGAGGAGCACCGACGTGAAAAAGGTCCTGGGAATCTACGGCAACGCCAACCGCCACTGGGTGGGCGACGGATTCCCCGTTCGTTCGCTCTTTTCCTACAACACACTGGGCCAGCATATCAGCCCGTTCCTCTTGCTGGACTACGCCGGGCCTGCTGATTTCCCCCCCGCACAGCAGCGCCGCGGCGTAGGCCAGCATCCTCATCGCGGCTTCGAGACGGTGACCATCGTCTACCAGGGCGAGGTCGAGCACCACGACTCCACCGGCGCCGGCGGACGCATCGGGCCGGGGGATGTGCAGTGGATGACGGCGGCCTCCGGGATCCTCCACGAGGAGTACCACTCGGAACGCTTCCGTAGCACAGGTGGAACGCTGGAAATGGTCCAGCTATGGGTCAACCTGCCCTCCAGCGACAAGATGAACCCGCCGCGCTACCAGACCCTGCTGGATGCCGACATTCCCCGCGTCGGCCTGCCCGACAGGGCCGGCGAACTGCGGGTGATCGCCGGACGCTACGGCCGCCACCAGGGGCCGGCGCTGACCCACTCGCCGCTGGCGGTCTGGGACGTGCAGCTGAAGGCCGGCAAGCACCTCGCCCTCGACCTGCCCAAGGGACATACCTGCGCCGTGGTGGTCCTGCGCGGCACCCTCGCGGTCGGCGACGAGATCGTTCGCGAAGCCCAGGTCGCCCTGCTCGACCGCGACGACCCGCGGCTGGAACTGGAAGCCAACAACGACGTGCAGTTGCTGGTGCTCAGCGGCGAGCCGCTGGACGAGCCGATCATCGGCTATGGCCCCTTCGTGATGAGCAGCCGCGAGGAAATCGACCAGGCCATCGAGGACTTCGAGAACGGGCGCTTCATCCGCGCCCACTGAAGTCCGCCCCCCTACGACATGGCCCGCGCAGGAAGCGCGGGCCCGGCCGGGCTTTGCCCGAAATTCACGGACGACCACCCTGCAAGAGGAAATGGAAATGAGCGCTCCCGCCAACTTCAACGGCCAGACCCCGAAGATCGATCCGGCCAACGCCGCCATGTTGCTGATCGACCACCAGAGCGGCCTGTTCCAGACGGTCAAGGACATGCCGATGACCGAACTGCGCGCCAACGCCACCACCCTGGCCAAGGTCGCCACCCTGGCGAAGATCCCGGTGATCACCACCGCCTCGGTACCGCAGGGCCCCAACGGCCCTCTGATCCCGGAGATCCACGAGGCCGCGCCGCACGCCCAGTACGTCGCGCGCAAGGGTGAGATCAATGCCTGGGACAACCCGGAATTCGTCGCCGCGGTGAAGGCCACCGGCAAGAAGCAACTGATCATCGCCGGCACCATCACCAGTGTGTGCATGGCCTTCCCCAGCATCGCCGCGGTACACGACGGCTATCAGGTGTTCGCGGTGATCGACGCCTCCGGCACCTACTCCAAGATGGCCCAGGAAATCACCCTGGCACGGGTGGTCCAGGCCGGCGTGGTGCCGATGGACACCGCCGCGGTCTGCTCGGAAATCCAGCGCACCTGGAACCGCGACGACGCTGTGCAGTTCGCCGAGGCCTACAGCGCGGTCTTCCCGCACTACCAACTGCTGATCGAGAGCTACGCCAAGGCCCAGGCCGTGGTCACCAACCACGAGCAACTGGACTCGCAGCGCAAGTGATCCATGGGAAGGAAGGGGCGGCATGCCCCTTCCTTCCCGAGCGGGTGCTTGGTGGACAGCAACGACTACGGACCGGACCCATGCCTGATTCCTCCACGAAGCGCGGGGCTACGCTCTGCGTTGCCCTTGCCATAGGTCCGGGCTCGCTCCTGGCCGACGACTCCCTGGGCCATCGCGACAACATCAGCACCGGCCTGAACCAACGGCAGAAAGCCGAAATGAAGGTGCCGCCGGGCTTCGTCGAAGGCTCGACGCTGAACGGTTTCCTCCGCAACTACTATTTCGCCCGCGACAACCACGACACCCCGTCCCGCCGCGACCAGCGCGAATGGGCCCAGGGCCTGATGCTGTCGTTCCGCTCCGGCTATACCGACACGCCGATAGGGGTCGGCCTGGATGCGCACGCTTTCTACGGCCTGCGCCTGGACGGCGGTGGCGGCAGCGGCGGCGCCGGCGTGTTGCCGCTGGACTCCGCCGGTCGCCCCGCCGACAGCTTCTCCGCCGCCGGCGCGGCCCTCAAGCTGCGCGGCCTGGACAGCCTGCTGAAGATCGGCGACCAGTTGCTGGAGAACCCGGTGATCGCCAGCGGCGTCAGTCGCATGGTGCCGCAGAGCTACCGTGGCGTGACCCTGAAGAACTACCATTTCCGCGCGTTCGAACTGGACGCCGGCTTCGTCGAAGCCACCCGCCTACGCAACCAGAGCGGCCACAGTCATCTCACCAGCGGCTACGGCAACGGCACCAAGGGCGGTATCGCCGCCGATCGCGAAAGCCCGCACATCGCCTGGCTGGGCGCCAGCTACAGCGCCCCCGGCGGCAGCCAGGCAACGCTCTACAGCGGCCGCCTGGAGGATATCTGGAACCAGCACTACCTCGGCCTCAGCCAGCCGTGGCGGCTTTCCAGCCAATTGACCCTGACGCCCTGGCTGCATTACTACAAGACCCGCGACCAGGGCCGCAGCCAGCTCGGCCGGATCGACAACGACCTCTACAACGCCGGGCTGACCCTGGCCGGCGGCGGCCAGTCGCTGAGCCTCAGCCTGCAAAAGGTCGATGGCGACACCCCGTTCGACTTCATCGCGCAGAACGACCGGACCTTCCTCTACGAAAGCAACGCCATGCAGTACGCCGACTTCAACGGCCCCGGCGAGCGCTCGTGGAAGATCCAGTACCAGGCCAGCCTGGCCTTCCTCGCCGCCCCGGACTGGCAGTTCGGCGCCGCCTACGGCCGTGGCCAGGCCGACCTGACCCGGGTCGACCCGGACAGCGCGGGCTACGGCTACCTCTACAACCCCAATGGCAAGAACGCCCAGCACTGGGAACGCGACCTGTCGCTGCGCTACGCCTTCCCCGCCGGCCCGGCCAAGGGCCTCAGCGTGACCCTGCGCTGGGCCACCCACCGCCCCGGCGAAGGCTACACCGCCCCCGGCAACACCCGCGGCAACTCCAGCTCCGACGAATACCGGGTGGTGGTCGACTACCCGATCAGGTTGCTCTGAACCCACGGAACCAGAAAAAAGAGAAACTCCCTCATGCGTGCAGCCCTGCTACCCACCTTCGGCGCCCTCTCCGCCGCACTCTGCCTGGAGGCCCGCGCCGACGCCGTCGCGCTGCCGCCGCTGGCGCTCGGCAACGCCAGCTTCATGGACGGCGTCAGCCGTCCCGGCATGCTCTTCGAACTGCCCCTGCAATACGTTCGGGCAAACAACGCCAGCGACGCCGGCGGGCATTCGGTTCCCGGTCGGCAACGGGTTCGTGGCACCACGCTGTTGCCGCACTTCGCCTACCTCAGCCAGAACACCCTGCTCGGCGCCCACTACGGCGCCGAAGTGCTGCTGCCGCTGGTACGCCTGGACCTCGATATCGACGGCGGCCCGGACGGCCGGCGCACCCGCCAGGGCGACCTGATCGTCAGTCCGCTGATGCTGCAATGGGGCCCCGCTACACTGTTCGGCCGCCCCTACTGGCAGCGCCTGAACTTCGTCTTCTCCCTGCCCACCGGCGACTACGACAAGGACGCCGCGATCAACACCGGCAGCAACACCTGGATCTTCAACCCGCACTACGCCTTCACCTGGGAACTGGGCGAGCGCCTGGAACTCAGCGGCCGCCTGCACTACGCCTGGATCAGCCGCAACGACGACCCCTCGCCGCGCCTGGGCGCAAACGACGTACAGCCGGGACAGGCGCTGCACGCGAACTTCTCGATCTCCTACGCGCTGGACCCGCACTGGCGGATCGGCCTGGCCGGCTACCAGTTGAAACAGATCAGCGCCGACCGCATCGACGACCACCGGCAGGCCGACTCGCGCGAGCAGGTCTTCGGCATAGGCCCGGGGGTGATGTACAGCCAGGGCAGGCAAACGCTGTTCGCCAACCTCTACGCCGAAAGCGGCGCGCGCAACCGCAGCGAAGGCAACCAACTGACCCTGCGCTACCTGCTGGCGTTCTGAATCGGCGGATAACGCCCTGGAAACGCCGACACCTCCCCAACTCCGTAGGGCGAATAACCGCTCGCGGTTATCCGCCGCTTATCCGCGACATCGGCGGATAACGCCCATGGCGTTATTCGCCCTACGCACCCCGGAAACGCCGGACAACGTCCCAACTCCGTAGGGCGAATAACCGCTCGCGGTTATCCGCCGCTTATCCGCGATATCGGCGGATAACGCCCATGGCGTTATTCGCCCTACGCACCCCGGAAACGCCGGACAACGTCCCAACTCCGTAGGGCGAATAACCGCTCGCGGTTATCCGCCGCTTATCCGGGGTATCGGCGGATACCGCCTGTGGCGGTATTCGCCCTACAGGCCCTGGAAACGCCGGACAGCTCCCCCGGACATTTCCGCAGGCTCTCTCAGAAGCCCGGGAATTGGATAAAAACCCAGTAGGAGGATGATGGAGGGGCCGGCAAATCCATCCCGCAGGGACAGGACCGAACGGCACTGCCCTCTATTTTCTGAGGGCAAAAAAGACGCGGGCCGCAGGTGCGGGAACACCTACGACCCGCTAACCACAAACCAGCTTATAAAGGAGCTGACCCATGGCTAAGCCGAATGATACGTCCAACCCCGAGGTAACAGAATCGTCCCCCCGCTTCGTCCCGCTGCTCCCCACCTCCCAGGCCGACATGTGTCCGCGTAGCGCCACCCTGTACGTGGACACCCATGCACTCCCCACGCACTTGTTCGACAACGCGAAAGTGCGCTTGAGGTCGGCGATCAACATCCTGGCCATGACCCGTTTGCTCGATGAGAAAGAAGAGCCCGGCGGCACCCTGGCCTACATCAACGGTGCGTTGCTGTCGCTGCTCAGCGATGCCTTGTCCGAAATCGAGGCGGGCCACCCGAGCCTGTAGCGCCGCTTCCCGGCGCGACGCCCCCGGCCTGGCCGGGGGCTTTGCGGCATCGCCCATCACAGGACCTTTCGCGCCCGAACGGCACGGTTGATCGCCGTCCCGGTCCTCGCGAAACGGCCGCCAATTGCCCGAAGCTTCCGACCCTTTTTTCGGACGATTTCTTACGCCCTTATAAATCAGCAAGTTACGAGACCTCGAAAAAAGAGGGTTTCTGGCAGGGAAAAACCCGCCGCTCCTGTTTTCCACCAAATGGCTATAGGTTTTCCGGGCCAGCCCAGTGCCACGCAGATAACCAGGAAATGCTCAGGGAACGGGTTCGGCTGCGAGCAGTTCACCGCCATATAGACAGTGGACAAGAGCCTACCCTCATAGGCCTAGCTGTTCAGCGGGCTTGTGCCATCGGAGACTTCGTACAAGGCTTAGCCATTGCCGTCCTACAGGCGCTGTCAGTAGGCTTTTTTCGCCGGCGACTTCGGTTCCCGGCAGGCCACAGCCTGCTGGCCCAACACCCACGAGCGGCCTGTCTCCCTGCCGCGCCGGCAGAAGCCAGGCAGCGGACAGCTCAGAGAAGGATTTCTCCTATGCACGGCCATACCCAGCTTGCCCCGCACTACTTCTTCCGACAGCAGCGATTGCTGCGCGCGCTGCTGATCGACGACCAGGCCTGGTTCGTCCTCGACGACTTCGCCCGGCTGATCGAACACAGCCAGCCCGAACAGATGCTCGCCCGCCTGGACGACGACCAGGCGCGCCGCGAGTCGTTGCGTTCCGAACGTGGCGAAGACCAGGCGCAGTGGCTGATCAGCGAGTCCGGCGCGTATGCCGCGCTGATCTACCAGCAGCGCGGCGATGGCGGCGAATTGCGCCGCTGGCTCAGTGGCGAGGTGGTGCCGGAGTTGCGCAGCGCCACCGACGACAGCGGCATGCCACGCTACGTCAAGTTGCGCTGGGAGCGCCAGGTGGTGCACATGCTCGACTGGCAGGGCAAGCTCTGGGTGAATTTCAGCGAGATGCCCGACCTCCTCGAACGCCAGGGCGAGCCCATGGTGCAACTGGGTTGGCGACGCTGGTTGCGCAAGTTGCGGCCGCTCTAGGCGAGCGGCCACTTGCTCGTCGCCGGGGCTCCACTCCTCCACCCGTTCGAGACGAAAGCCCGAACCCGATCAACAGGTTGAGCAGGCTGCCCAGCGTGCGGTGACGCTTGACCACGCCGCTGGCCAGCCAGTCGGTGGTACGCGGCCCTTCGTTCGAGTAGCGGTCCGGCAGGTGCGCCAGCCAGGCTGGCGGGACCACCTGTAGACAGGTTGCTCGATGGAGACGCCGGGCAGCGGTATGGCGTGCAGGTTGACCGGCAGGCGGCGAAGAAGTCGTCGCGATCGTGGATGTTCTGCGTCATCTGCCACCTCCCGGAAGGACAGCGAAAGAATAAGGGCCGGCGGCGAAGAGCGACCGCCAGCGCAGCGAGCCGAAGCAAGTTCCGAATATAAGTTAATACCCTGTCAGATCTGGCAGCTTAAGGCGTATGGCGGCGCCAGTTAACAATATGGAAATAGACTTTCCCTAGCCTCACCTCCACGCACAACAACAAGAAGTCATCGGCATGAAAAAAATTCGAAAATTAATATTGGATGATTCCTTCGGAGAAGATTATGACTGCCAGGATCTACCGGGAAGTCGTCAACCCGGGAAAACTCGACGAAACACAGAGGGGAAACCTCGCAAGCGAACTCTACGCGATTCACGCCAGGATCTTTCATGGCGTCCAGTATGAATCCTTCGCTCGCGAGGTCATCCACTCCACCGCCCGCCTCACCCGCATCGCCATCTACCGCAACCGCCAGCACGAGATCGTCGGCTACTGCGCCGTGCATTTCCACGACTCGGAAGTCTTCCAGTACAGCAAGGCCTGCGTGATCCGCGCCGAGTCGGGGATCCTCCCGGAGTACCGCGGGAGCAACCAGAGCATTCCCTTCCTTACCCGCCAGGTGCTGCGCTACAAGTTGCTCAACCCCGGCAAGCGCCTGCTGTTCCTCGACACGCTGATCCATCCCTCCAGCTACGCCCTGGTGACCAAGTACGTGGATGACGTCTGGCCCTGCCACTGCGACCTGGAAAGCCACCACGTGAAGTTCCTCGAACACCTGATCGCCCAGTTCAGCTTCAAGCGCAGCAGCAACGATCCGCTGGTGGTCGACACCGGCTGGACCACCACCGAGGCCGATCACGAACGGGCACGCTGGGCTACGCACAGCAATCCGAATGTGCGTTTCTTCCTCGATCGGAACCCGGAATATCACAAGGGCAACGGATTGATCACGGTATTCCCGATCACCTTGAAGAACATCTTTACGGCGACCCGGCGTTTCAAGCGCAGTTCTTCGGTCAAGCGTAAACAGCACCAGCGTTACAACGCAGCTTCGGCGAAAGTCGGGAATATCGCGTTGTAATGAATAAAGCCGACCCATATATCGGCGTTTATATATACGCACATATATGAAGAATGGCCGGAAGGGAGTATGGAACATTCCCTTCCGGCCATTTTCATCGCCCCCCGCGAAGGGCTCGGCGGCCGGATCCGATCAGAGCATTTCCAGCTTCGACATCAGGTCGTTCAGGCGCTCGGCCTTCTGCTCGCTGATCTCGCTCGGGGCCAGGGACTCGATGTAGCTGGCCAGCTCTTCCACCGTGGTGCATTCGAACATCGCCCGTAGCGGCACGTTGCGTTGCAGGGCCTTCTGCACCCGCGAGGCGATCTGGGTGGCCAGCAGCGAATGCCCGCCGAGTTCGAAGAAGTTGTCGAACACCCCGACCCGCTCGACCTTCAGCACCTCGGCCCAGATCCGTGCCAGGGTTTCCTCCAGTTCGTTGCGCGGGGCCTGGTAGGCCTGGTTCTGCATCTGGCCGATGTCCAACGCCGGCAGCGCCTTGCGGTCGAGCTTGCCGTTGGCGTTGAGCGGCATCCGGTCCAGCACCAGCCAGTGCAGCGGCACCATGTAGTCCGGCAGGTCGGCGCGCAGTTGCTGCTTGATCCGCTCGAACCAGGCGCCCTGCTCCACCATCAGTCCGGCCGGCGAGTCGGCGCTGGAACGCGGTGTCTCGCCGGGAACCAGGTAGCCCACCAGGTACTTGCCGTTCGCCCCTTCCTGGACCGCCACCGCCGCCTCGCGGACGTCGGCGCGTTCGTGCAGGCGCGCCTCGATCTCGCCCAGTTCGATGCGGAAGCCGCGGATCTTCACCTGGTGGTCGATCCGCCCGACATACTCCAGCACTCCGTCGGCGCGCCGCCGCGCCAGGTCGCCGGTACGGTACAGACGCTCGCCCGGCGCGCCGAACGGATGCGGGACGAAGGCCTGGGCGGTGCGCAGCGGATCGCCGACGTAGCCACGACCGACGCCGGTGCCGGCCACGCACAGCTCGCCCACCGCGCCCAGCGGCACCAGTTCGAAGGCGTCGTCGGCGCCGGCGCCGAGCAGGTACAGGCGGTTGTTGTCGGTGGGACTGCCGATCGGCAGGTAGGTGCTCTCGGTGGAGGCCAGGTCGACGCGGAAGAACGCCACGTCGTCGGAACACTCCGCCGGCCCGTAGGCATTCACCAGGCCGATCCGTGGGTAGCGCTTGAGCCACTGGCGCGCCAGTTCCGGCGGCATCGCCTCGCCGGTGGGCAACATCCAGCGCAGGCCGTCGAGGGCCTGGCGCTCTTCGGCGAGCATGCCCTGGATCAGCGACGGCACGCTTTCCAGCACCGTGATGCCCTGTTCGCCGACGTGCGCCAGCAGGCCCTGCGGATCGTGGGCGATGGCGTTCGGCACGATCGCCACGCGGGCGCCGAACAACGGCGCGGCGAGGAATTGCCAGACCGAGATGTCGAAGCTCTGCGAGGCGGTCTGGGCGATCACGTCGTTCTCGTCCAGTTCCAGGTACGGGACCTTGCTCAACTGGTTGTTGAGCATGCCCGCCTGCTCCACCATCACGCCCTTCGGCAGTCCGGTGGAGCCGGAGGTGTAGATCACGTAGGCGAGGTTCTGCGGCCCGCTGTAGACCTGCGGATCATGCTCGGCGCCCTCGCCCTGCTGGATCTCGTCCCACACCAGCAGGCGCGGCCGGTCAACGCAGCCGAGTTCGTCGAACAGCGCCAGCGCCTGCTCACGGCAGGCCTGGGTGCAGACCAGTACCGGCGTGCGGCTCAGCTCGACGATCCGGGTCAGGCGCTGGGTCGGATGGCCGGGGTCGAGCGGCAGGTAGCCGGCACCGGCCTTGAAGCTGCCGACGATCATGCCGAGCAGGTCGAGGCCGCGCTCGGCCAGCAGTGCCACCGGCTGGTCGATGCCGACGCCGGCGGCGCGCAGGGCGTGACCGAGGCGGTTGGCCCGGCGGTTCAGCTCGGCGTAGCTCCAGCGCTGCTCCAGGCAACTGGCGGCGATGCGCTGCGGATGGGCCGCCACCTGCGCCTCGAACAGCCGCACGTAGCCTTGCTCCAGCGGGTAGTCGCGGGCGCTGCGGTTGCAGCCATCGAGGAGGAAGTCGCGCTCGTCCTCGCCGAGCAGCGGCAAGGCCTCCAGTTCGCCATGGAAACCGTCGGCCAGGGCCAGCAGCAGGCGCTTGAACTCGCCGAGCAGGCGCTCGACGGTCGGCGCCTCGAAGTAGCGCTGGTCGTAGGACAGGTGCAGGCCGAGGTCATCGCCCGGATAGCAGACCACGGTCAACGGGAAGTTGGTGTGGGTACGCCCGGAGTCGGAACTGGCGTTCAGGCTCTGCGCGCGGTCCAGCACCGAGACTTCCACCGGGGCGTTCTCGAACACGAACAGGCTGTCGAACAGCGGCTGGCCCTTGGGCAGCTCGCTGCTTTCCTGGATGGCCACCAGGGGCAGGTGCTCGTGCTCGCGCAACTCCAGGTTGCGCTCGAACAGCCGGTTCAGCCACTCGCGCACCGTGCAGCGCTGGCCGGCGGCCGGCATCTGCACGCGCAATGGGATGCTGTTGATGAACAGGCCGACGGTGCGCTGCATTTCCGGCATGCCCACTGGGCGCCCGGCCACGGTGACGCCGAACAGCACGTCGCGCTCGCCGCTGAAGCGGCGCAGGGTCAGCGCCCAGGCGGCCTGGGCGAAGGTGTTGACGGTGAGCTGGTAGCGCTGCGCCAGTTCGCGCAGGCGCGCGCCGTCGGCGGCGTCCAGACGCGTGTAGCGGTCGCCGACGATCATCCCGCCGCTCTCGCCGGCGTGCTCGCGGAGGAACGGTCGGTCGCTGGGTACCAGGGTCGGCCGCTCGAAGCCGCGCAGGCTCTCGCTCCACCAGCGTCGCGATTGCTCCAGGTCCTGGCGTTGCAGCCAGGCGATGTAGTCGCGGTAGCGCGGCGGCGTCGGCAGGTTCGCCGGGCGGCTTTCGCCGAGAGCACTGTAGATCTCGAAGAAGTCGTTCATCAGCAGGCCACGGCACCAGGCATCGATGAGGATGTGGTGGTTGCTCATCATGAACCAGTAGCGCGCCTCGCCCAGGCGGATCAGGCGCAGGTGGAACGGCGGCTGTTCGAGCAGGTCGAAGCCGGCCTCGCGCTCGCGCTTGTGCAGCGCTTGCAGGCGTTCCTCGTGGCCGTCCTCCGGCAGTTCGCTCCAGTCGAGGAACTCGATGCGGGTGCGACCGGGCTTGTGGATCACCTGCAACATCGTTTCGCCGGCATTCCAGACGAACGACGCGCGCAGCGCCTCGTGGCGGGCCACCACCGCCTGCCAGGCGGCGGCGAAGCGCTCGGGATCGAGCGGGCTGTCGATCCGGTAGCGGTCCTGCATGTAGTAGATGCCGGTGCCCGGTTCCAGCAGGGTGTGCAACAGCAACCCTTCCTGCATCGGGGTCAGCGGATAGACGTCCTCGATCTCGCCGGCCGGCACCGCCAGGGCGTCCAGTTGCGCCTGGCTCAGTTGCGCCAGCGGGAAGTCGGACGGGGTCAGGCCGCCGGCGCCGTCTTCCAGGCAATGCTCGATCAGCGCCTGCAGTTCGGCGAGATAGGCCTGCGCCAGCTCGTTCACCGTCTGCGCGTCGTAGCGCTCGCGGCTGTAGGTCCAGCGCAGCACCAGCTCGCCGCCGTAGACCTGGCCATCGACGCTCAGCTCGTTGGGCAACGGCGCCTGCTCGTCGTGGATCGGCCCGGTGGGCTGGTCCAGCGGCTGGAACAGGGCGTCGGCGAAGCTCTGGTCGAACTGTCCGAGGTAGTTGAAGGTGATCGGCGCCGTGGGCAGCGCGGCCATCGCCTGGCGCACCGCCGGATCGGCGAGGTAGCGCAGCACGCCGTAGCCGAGGCCTTTGTGCGGCACCGCGCGGAGCTGTTCCTTGATCGCCTTGATCGACTCGCCCGGGCTCTGCGCCGGGGTCAGGCGCAACGGGTAGGCGCTGGTGAACCAGCCGACGCTGCGGGTCAGGTCGATATCGTCGAACAGCGCCTCGCGGCCATGCCCTTCCAACTGCACCAGCGTCGACGGCTGCCCGCTCCAGCGGCAGAGCACGCGAGCGAGGGCGGTCAGCAGCAGGTCGTTGACCTGGGTGCGGTAGGCCGCCGGCGCCTGTTGCAGCAATTGCCGGGTACGTTGCGGGTCGAGCCGCAGGCTGACACTTTCCGCCAGCGCCTCGCGGTTGTCGCCCTGCGGGCGGTCGCACGGCCACTCGACCGGCTGCCCACCCAGCCGGGCTTGCCACCAGCCCAGCTCCTCGCGCAGCGATTCGCTGCCGGCGTAGGCCTGCAGGCGTCCGGCCCAGTCGCGGAAGGCACTGGTCTTGGCCGGCAGCGCCGGTTCGGCGCCCTCGGCGAACTGACGGTAGACCTGTTGCAGGTCCTCCAGCAGCACCCGCCAGGACACCCCGTCCACCACCAGGTGGTGGATCGCCAGCAGCAGGCGTTGCTCGCCGGCCGGGCCATCCACCAGCACCGCGCGCAGCAGCGGCCCCTGTTCGAGGTCGAGGCTGCGCTGGGCCTTGGCGAACAGCTCGGCGCATTCGTCGAAGGATTGCACCGGGACGTGCCAGAGCAGTTCCTGTTCGCGCAGCGGACGATGCTGCGCCAGCCACTCGCCGTCGACCTGGCGGAACGCCAGGCGCAGGGCATCATGCTGTTCGACCAGGCGTTGCAGGGACTTGCGCAGCAGGCCGAGGTCAATGGCCTGCCGCGGCTGCAACAGCAGCGACTGGTTCCAGTGTTCGCGGCGCGCCAGCGGCAGGTCGAAGAACCAGTGCTGGATCGGCGTCAGCGCGCTGTCGCCCTGCACCGGCCCCTGCTCGGCCTGGCTGGCCTGGCTGTGCCGGGCCACCGCGGCGAGGCTCTGCACGGTCTGGTGCTGGAACAGGTCGCGGGGGCTGAAGTGGATGCCGAGCTGGCGGGCGCGGCTGACCACCTGGATCGACAGGATCGAATCGCCGCCCAGTTCGAAGAAGTTGTCGCCGAGACCTACCCGCTCGACGTTCAGCACCTCGCGCCAGACCCCGGCCAGTTGCTGCTCCAGCACGCTGCGCGGGGCCTCGTAGGCCTGCCGGTTGAGCGCCGGGTCGGGCGCCGGCAGCGCGCGGCGGTCGAGCTTGCCGTTGGCGGTCAGCGGCAGGCTGGCGAGCAACAGCAGGTGGGCCGGCACCATGTAGTCCGGCAATTGCTGCTTGAGATGCGTTTTCAGCGCCTCGCGCAGCGCCGCCTGGGCGTCCTCGTCCTGCTCGGCCACCGCGCTGGCGACATAACCGGCCAACTGCTTGCCGCTCGGGCTGTCGAGCGCCAGGACCAGCGCTTCGCGAACCTGCGGATGCTCCAGCAGGCGCGCCTCGATCTCGCCCAGTTCGATGCGGAAGCCACGGATCTTCACCTGGTGGTCGATGCGGCCGACATATTCCACCTGGCCGTTGTCGCACAGGCGCACCAGGTCGCCGGTGCGGTACAGGCGGCCGCCCTCGGCAGCGAAGGGATCGGGCACGAAGCGCTCGGCGCTGAGCGCCGGACGCTCATGGTAGCCGCGCGCCAGGCCGGCGCCGCCGACGTAGAGTTCGCCGGTCGCGCCCTGCGGCACCAGGGCCAGGTCGGCATCCAGGATGTAGGCGACCCGCGCGCCGACCACGCTGCCGATCGGCACGCTGGCGGCACCCTCCTCCAGGCGTTCGGGAGCCAGGCAGGCCAGCGGCATGACCACCGTTTCGGTCGGTCCGTAGGCATTGAAGAACGACGCCGGGGCGAAGGCCTGGCGAATCCGTTGCAGGTGCTCGCCGGTCAGCGCTTCGCCGCCGGTGATGCACATGCGCACCGGCAACTGCCGGCCCTGGCTCTCCAGCCACTGGGCGAGCTGGCTGCCGTAGCTCGGGGTGAAGCCGAGGATGCTCACGCCCTCCGCGCGGATCAGCTCGCAGATTTCCTCCGCGCCCCACTGGCCCTGGGCCCGCAGCACCACGCGGGCGCCGCACAGCAACGGGGCCAGCAGGCGCTCGCTGGCGGCGTCGAAGTTGATCGAATAGAAGTGCAGTTCACAATCGTCGGCGCGCATGCCGAAGCGCTCGATCACCGCGGCGCAGTGCATGGCGATCTCGCCGTGGGAGACCGCCACGCCCTTCGGCTTGCCGGTGGAGCCGGAGGTATAGATCAGGTAGGCCTGGTGCTGCGGCCCGCTCAGCGCTGCCAGCGGCGCGGGGTCCTCGGCGTCCAGCGCCGGGCCGTCCTCCTCGAGGCACCAGCGCACCACGCCCGCCGGCAGCTCGCCGAGGGCCTCGAACAGCGCCGCGTGGCTGAGCAGCAGGCGTACGCCGCTGTCCTCGATCATGTATTGCAGGCGCTCCAGCGGATATTCCGGGTCCAGCGGCACGTAGGCGCCGCCGGCCTTGAGGATCGCCAGCAGGCCGACGACCATCTCCAGCGAACGCTCCAGGGCCAGGCCGACCCGCACTTCCGGGCCGACGCCGTGACTGCGCAGGACGCGCGCCAGACGGTTGGAGCGGGCGTCGAGTTCGGCATAGCTCAGGGTCTGTCCGGCGAAGGTCAGCGCCGGGGCCTGTGGGCTGGCCGCCACGCGGGCGGCGAACAGGCCATGGAGGGTGTCCTGGAGCCCTGCCTCGCCGGCCGTGCCGGCGAGCAGCAGTTGCTTCCGCTCCTCGGCGGCGAACAGCGGCAATTCGGCAATGCGCCGCTGCGGGTCGCCCAGCAGCGCCTCCAGCAGGTTCTGCCAGTGTCCGGCCATCCGCGCGATGCGCGGTTCGTCGAACAGGTCGCGGCTGTAGGTCAGGCAGCAGCCGAGGCGCTGGTCGAGGTCGGTGACCTCCAGGTTGAGGTCGAACTTGGTCGCCCGCGCATCGTTGGCGATGTACTCGACGGTCATCCCGGCCAGTTGCCGGGTCTGCTGGAACTCCCAGCGCTGGACGTTGCACATCACCTGGAACAACGGGTTGTAGGCGGCGCTGCGCGGCGGTTGCAGGGCTTCCACCAGGTGGTCGAACGGCAGGTCCTGGTGCGACTGGCCATCGATCACGGTCTGCCGCACCTGCTCAAGCAGCTCGCCGACGCTCATCTGTCCGTCGAGCCGGCAGCGCAGCACCTGGGTATTGAGGAAGGCGCCGATCAGCCCTTCGCTCTCCGGGCGGATGCGGTTCGCCACCGGCGCGCCGATACGCAGGTCCTGCTGGCCGCTGTAGCGGTAGAGCAAGGCCGCAAGGGTGGCGGTCATGGTCATGAACATGGTCAGCCCGCGGGCGGCGTTGAAGCGGCGCACGCGCTCGGCCAGCTCGGGGCTCAGGTCGAAGCGGTAGAGGTCGCCCTGGTGGCTCTGCACCGGCGGGCGTGGCCGGTCGCCCGGCAGTTCGAGCAGCGGATGCTCGTTGCCCAGCTGGGCCTTCCAGTAGTCGAGCTGGCGCTGGCGCTCGCCGCTCTCCAGCCACTCGCGCTGCCACACGCTGTAGTCCAGGTACTGGACCGGCAACGGCTCCAGCGGCGATTCGCGGTCGTCGAGGAAGGCCTCGTAGAGCGCGCCCAGTTCGCGGGCGAAGATGTCCATCGCCCAGCCTTCGGTGACGATGTGGTGCAGGGTCACCACCAGGTAGTGCTCACGCTCGGCCATCTTCACCATGCAGACCCGCAGCAACGGCCCGCTCTCAAGATCGAAGGGCCGGTGCGCCTCGCTGTCGGCGAGGGTCTGCAGGTGCTGCTGGCGGCTGTCGCGGTCGAGCGCGGAGAAGTCCTGCCAGTCCATGTGCAGGCCGCCATCGCCATGTACGCGCTGTACCGGCACGCCGTCGACGCTGGGGAACGTGGTGCGCAGGGTCTCGTGGCGCTGCACCAGGGCCTGTAGCGCGGCCTCGAAGCGCGCCACGTCCAGCGGCCCGCTCAGGCGCGCCAGGCCGCCGACGTTGTAGGCCGGGCTGTCCGGCTCCAGTTGCCAGAGGAACCACATGCGCTGCTGCGAGTAGGACAGCGGCACCGGCTGCTCGCGGTCGATGCGGCGGATCGCGCCGTGGCTGTCGGTACGTCCGGCGGCCTGGGCTGCGCGGACCTGTTCGCAGAAGGCCTCCAGTTCGCTGGCCTCGAACAGCGCGCGCAACGGCAGTTCGACGTCGCAGGCCTGGCGTGTGCGCGAGACGATGCGGGTGGCCAGCAGGGAATGCCCGCCGAGTTCGAAGAAATCGTCGCGCAGGCCGACCCGCGGCAGGCCGAGCACTTCGCTCCAGATCGCTGCGATGCGCCGTTGCAGCTCGGTCTGCGGCTCGACGTGCTCGCGCTGCTGCCAGACCGGCTCCGGCAGCGCCCGCGTATCCAGCTTGCCGCTCGGGCCAAGGGGCATCTGCGCCAGGCGCATCAACTGCGCCGGGACCATGTATTCCGGCAGTTCGGCCTGTAGCGCGGCGCGCAGGCGCTGGTTCTGCTCGGCTTCCGCCTCGGCGCCGGCAGCGCCGGTGTAGTAGCCGACCAACTGGCTGCCGGCCACGCCTTCGCGGATCACCACCACCGCCTGGGCCACCCCCGGCTGCGCCAGCAGGCGTGCCTGGATCTCCTCCGGCTCGATGCGGAAGCCACGCAGCTTGACCTGCTGGTCGAGGCGGCCGAGGTATTCCAGCACGCCGTCGGCGTTCCAGCGCGCACGGTCGCCGGTGCGGTACAGGCGCTCACCGCCGGCCGAGAACGGATCGGCGACGAAGCGCTCGGCGCTCAGCGCCGGGCGCCCCAGGTAGCCACGGGCCAGGCCCAGGCCGCCGATGCACAGCTCGCCGGCGACGCCGGCCGGCAGCAGGTTGAACTCGGCGTCCAGCACGCGGCAGACCACGTTGCCCAGCGGCCGACCGATCGGCGAACGCTCGCCGTCTTCCGTGCGGCACTGCCAATGGGTGACGTTGATGGCGGTCTCGGTCGGCCCGTAGCGGTTATGCAGGGCCACCGCCGGCAGGCGTTGCAACACGCGGTTGCGCAGCTCCGCCGGAAGCGCCTCGCCGCCGGAGAACAGGCGGCGCAGGCTGCCGCAGGCGGCGACACCGGGTTCGTCGATGAACAGTTGCAGCAGCGGCGGCACGAAGTGCAGCGTGGTCACCCCGAACTGCCGCACCAGTTCCACCAGGCGCGCCGGATCGCGGTGCTCGCCGGGGGCGGCGAGGACCAGCCGGCAACCGGTGACCAGCGGCCAGAAGCACTCCCACACCGACACGTCGAAGCTCACCGGCGCCTTCTGCATCAGCACGTCGTCGCCGTCGAGGGCGTAGGTCGCCTGCATCCATTGCAGGCGCTCGGCCAGCGCCGCGTGGGTGTTGCCCACGCCCTTCGGCTGGCCGGTGGAGCCGGAGGTGTAGATGACGTAGGCGAGATTGTCGCCGTGCAGGTGCAGGCCCGGTGCCTGGCTCGGCCAGTTGTCGAGCTTGAGGCTGTCCAGGCAGATCGGCGTGACGCCCTCCGCGCCAGGCAGGCGCTCGAACAGATGGGCCTGGGTCAGCAGCAGCTCGACGCCGCTGTCGGCGAGCATGTAGGCCAGGCGTTCGCTGGGGTAGTCCGGGTCCAGCGGCACGTAGGCGCCGCCCGCCTTGACGATCGCCAGCAGACCGACCAGCAGTTGCGGCGAACGCTCGGCGCAGATCGCTACCCGCACGTCCGGGCCGACGCCCTTGTCGCGCAGGTAGTGGGCCAGGCGGTTGGCCCGGGCGTGCAGTTCGGCGTAGCCGAGGCTGCCGCCGTCCCACTCTAGGGCGATGCGTTCGGCGGACTGCGCCAGTTGCCGCTCCAGCAGCTCCGGCAGCCAGGCGCGCGCCGGCTCGCAGGGCGCGCTGCCCCACTCGGCGAGGCGCGCCGCCTGCTCGGCGTCGACCAGGGCGATATCGCCGAGGCAGCGCTGCGGGTCTTCCGCGACCTGGCGCAGCAACTCCAGGTATTGCGCGGCGAAACGCCGGATACTGGCCTCGTCGAAGAGGTCCGCGGCGTAGTCGAAATTCAGGGTCAGGCGACCGCGAGCGTCCTCCTCGCTCTGCAGTTGCAGGTCGAACTTGGCTTCGCGGCTGTGCCAGGGCAGCTCGTCGGCGAGCAGGCCGGGCAGCCGGCGCAACGCCGACAGGTCGCGCTGCTGGTGGTTGAACAGCACCTGGAACAACTGGCCGCCCTGGCCGCAGGCCGCGAGCACCTGGTCGAACGGCAGGTCCTGGTTGGCCTGGGCGCCGAGGGTCGCCTCGCGAGCCTCGCCGAGCAACGCGGCGAACGGCTGGCGCGCCCGGGGCGTGCCGCGCAGGACCAGGGTGTTGATGAAGAAGCCGACCAGCCCCTGGGTCTCCAGGCGCTGGCGGTTGGCGCTGGGCACGCCGATGCGGATCTCGCCTTGCCCGCTGTGGCGATGCAGCAGCGCCTGGAACGCCGCCAGCAGCCACATGAAGACACTCGCCTCATGGTCCAGCGCGGCCTCGCGGATAGCCCGCGCCAGGGCTTCGTCGACCCGCAGGCTGTAGCGCGCGGCCGGCGACGCCTGGCGCGCCGTGCGCGGATGGTCGGTGGCCAGTTCCAGCACCGGCGCCGCGTCGCCCAGGCACTCCCGCCAGTAGGCCAGTTGGCGGGCGCCCTCGCCCGCGTCCAGCCACTGCCGTTGCCAGGCGGCGAACTCGGCGTAGTGCAGTTCCAGCGGCGCCAGGTCGGCCGGCTGGCCGCCGCAGGCTTCGGCGTAGAGCCGAGAGAATTCGTCGAGCAGCAGGTTCAGCGACCAACCATCGGCGACGATGTGATGCAGGGTGACCCAGAGCTGGTGCTCCTGTTCGTCCAGGCGCACCAGGCTGACCCGCAGCAGCGGCCCCTTTTCCAGGTCGAACGGCTGCTGCGCCTCGGCTTCGCGGCGCTGCGCGGCAGCCGCGGCGCGTTCGTGCTCGGCCAGCGCGGCGAGGTCGACGAACTGCCAGGCGAACTCGCCCCGCTCTTCGATACGCTGCAAGGCCGCGCCGTCGCGCTCGAGGAAACGCGTGCGCAACGCTTCGTGGCGTTCGACCAGGCGCTGGAAGCTGGCGCGCAGCGCCGCTTCGTCCAGCTCGCCGCGCAGGCGCAGGCCGCCGGGGATGTTGTAGGCGGCGCTCTGCGGATCGATCTGCCAGGTCAGCCAGAGACGCTGCTGCGCCGCCGACTGCGGCAGGTCGACACCGCGCGGCAGGTGCGCCATCGGTGCCTCGGCCGGCAGGCCGGCGGCCAGTTGGCGGGCCACCGTGGCGCTGAAGGCCTGCAGGGTCGGCGCCTCGAACAGTTGGCGCAGGTCGAGGGCGACGCCGAGACTGTCGCGCACCTGGGCGACCACCTGGGCGGCGCCGATGGAGTTGCCACCGAGCAGGAAGAAGTGATCGCGCGGCGCTACCTGCGCCACGCCCAGCCGGGCCCTCCAGATCTCGCCGATGCGTGCCAGCAGTTCGTCGTCGCCTGCCGGCGGCTGCGCTTCCTGCACGGCCTGGAGGCCGGGAAACAGCGCATAGCTGTCCAGGCTGCCGTCTTCCAGGCGCAGGCGGCAGGCGGAACGTTGCAGCTTGCCGCTGGACGTCTTCGGCAAGGCGCCGGGATTGAGCAGCGCCACCACCTTCGGCGCTTCCTGGTAGGCCTCGGCCACCGCCTGGCGGATCGAGTCGATCAGCTCCTGGGCCGGCACCGATTTCTGGACGCCGCGACCGATCTCGGCGGCAATGCCGATACCTTCCTCGCCATCGACCGTGACCGCGAAGGCCGCGACCCTGCCCTTGCGCGCCGACGGCACCTCGCTCTCGACGGTGCGCTCGATGTCCTGCGGATAGAGGTTGTGGCCGCGGACGATGAGCATGTCCTTCAGGCGCCCGGTGACGAACAGTTCGCCGTCGCGGAGGAAACCAAGATCGCCGGTGCGCAGCCAGGTGCGCCCGTCACGCTCGACGAAGGTCTTCGCCGAAGCTTCCGGGTTGCGCCAGTAGCCGTGGGCGATGCTCGGCCCGGCGGCCCAGATCTCGCCGACGTTGTCGTCGCCGAGAACCTCGCCGCTCGCCGCGTCGACGATCAGCACGGCGTGTTCCGGCTGGCTGCGGCCGCAGCACATCAGCACGCTGCCTGCGCCTTCGGCGATGCGGTTGCGCGCCAGCGCCTCGCCATCCACCGCCAGGGCGGGAATGCCCTGGCCGCGCTGGCCGCCGGTGACGAACAGGGTCGCCTCGGCGAGGCCGTAGCAGGCGAAGAAACTGGACGCCTCGAAGCGGCTGGCGGCGAATTTCTCGGCGAAGCGTTCCAGGCTGTCCTGGCGGATCGGCTCGGAACCGGAGAAGGCTACCCGCCAGCCGCTCAGGTCGAGACGCTGCAGGGCCGACTCGGCGACCCGCTCGCTGCACAGCCGGTAGGCGAAATCGGGACCGCCGCTGACGGTGCCGCCGTACTGGCTGATGGCTTCCAGCCAGCGCACCGGACGTTCGAGGAAGTAGCGCGGCGACATCAGCACGCAGGGTACGCCGCTGAAGATCGGTTGCAGCAGGCCGCCGATCAGGCCCATGTCGTGGTACAGCGGCAGCCAGCTGACGATCACGTCGTCGGCACCGATGCCGAAGCCTCGGCGGATCAGCACCTCGTTGGCGACCAGGTTGCCATGGCTGACCTGCACGCCCTTGGGCAGTGCGGTTGAACCGGAGGTGTACTGGAGGAAGGCGATGTGTTCGGGACGCACTTGCGGCTCGTCCCAGGCCTCGGCAACGGCCGGGTCCAACTGGTCGACGCAGAGCAGTTGCGGGGCGTTGGCGGCGGACAGTTGCGCGTTCATCTGCAGCAATGGCTCGCGCAGGTCAGCGGTGGTCAGGACCAGGCGCGGCTCGGCGTCGGCGATGATCGACAACAGGCGTTCCTGGTGATGGCGGCGCGCCGACTCCGGCGGATAGGCCGGCACCGCGATGACCCCGGCATACAGGCAACCGAAGAACGCCGCGACGTAGTCGGGGCCGCTGGGAAACAGCAGCACCGCGCGATCGCCCAGCTGCGCATGGGCCTGCAGGGCCGCGGCGATGCTCCGCGCGCGCAGGTCGAGATCGCGATAGCTGAGGACCACGCCTTCGCCATCGTCCTCGGCGAGGAAGCGCAGCGCCAGGCGCTCGGGCTCCTGGACAGCGCGGCGACGCAGGGCCTGGACCAGGGTGGTGGGAAGTTCGAAGGCGTCCATCATGTGTTTTCCTGCCTGAATTCGGCTTGCAATCGAGTTCTAGTGAGTCTCCGGAAACAGTCGTCGCGGCCGCCCCTCAACTGGCGGCGCGCATGCTTCCCCGGACCTTGTCCTTGTGCCAGCGCAGCAGATGCTGGCCGGCGTAGCGACGCAGCAGGCGCAGCAACTGCCCCTGCTGTTCGCGGATGAAAAAGTGCTGCCCGTCGAGCAGGTCGAGGGTGAAGTCGCCCCCGGCCTCATGCAGCCAGCCGAGCAACTCGGCGCTGCGCAGGCTGTCCTCGCGTCCGCCGAACAGGTGCAGCGCCGCGTCCAGCGGCCCATGCGCCTGGTAGCGGTAACTGCCGGTGACGAGAAAGTCCGCTCGCACCACTGGCAACAGCATCTGCATCAGCGACGGATCGTTGAGGACGGCCTCCGGAGTACCCCGGTAGTCGCGCAACGCGGCGACCAGTTCGGCGTCGGCTTTGGCGCGCCGGTAGCCGCTGACATCGTTTTCGGCGGGCGGGGATACGCCGGAGAGGAATAGCGCCAGCGGCCCTTCGAGGCCGCGCCGGCGCATGGCATGGGCCAGTTCGAAGGCCAGCAGCCCGCCCAGGCTGTGGCCGAAGAAGGCGTAGGGAGAAGCGCTGTCGAGGGTGCCGTGCAGTTCGCCGGCCAATTGCGCGACCAGGCTGGCGGCATCGGTATGCAGGGCCTCGCCGAAGCGAAGGCCGCGCCCCGGCAATTCCAGGGGCAGCAAGCGGATCCAGCTCGGCAGGCTGGGCTGCCAGCGGCGGAACAGCGTGGCGCTGGCCCCCGAATAAGGCAGGCAGAACAATTGCAGGGAAACGGCCGGGCTCACCTGCCGACCTCCTTGCGCCGCTGTCGTGGCCCTCGTCCGGGGCAGAGCGCTTTCCCATGATCGATCGGCATTTCCATCTCCTGCTGCGCACGCCGGGGCGCCGGGCACCTGCCCGCGCTGTCACAGAGGGGAACGGATAACAACGGCAAATAATTAGCGCATGTAACCGCAATCTCCGGGCAACCGCGGAGCATTGCGCGAAAGGACGCCAACCCCTATCCATTCTGATGGGTTGTGCCCGGCGCTATCGCCGCATCGGCGATAGCGATGTACGCCATGGAGCAGCCGGGGACGGTTGTCGCAGCGCCTTCGCGCAGTTCTTGCGCGGAACACCGGCAGGAGCGGCGAGGCATTCAATACCGATTTCTAACTAGCTGATTCCTAAAGACTATTAAAAAAATTTCGTCTGCGACGCATGACTGCAACATTGGCGCGGCCATCCTTCTGAAACGCCGAAGAATTTCTCCCCTCCATCATTCGCAGCGGCTATTTGCCAGCATGCGGACCATTCACGAATAAAGGTGAGATTGGTTATTTCTTCGTAATTGACAATCATTATCATTCAACATAATTTGTTGCGCCATGTGTGGGTCTCCCCCACCGCCAGTGCTCTGCAGCCCCCTCCGCAGCAAGGTGATTTCCATGTCGGAACAACTGTCTACCCGCAGATGCGATACCCCGCTCCTCCAGGCTTTCGTCGATAACCGCACGATCCTGGTGAAGATCGCCGCCCGCATTACCGGTTGCCGCTCGCGAGCCGAAGATGTGGTCCAGGATGCGTTCTTCAGGCTCCAGTCGGCGCCGCAGATCACTTCGTCGTTCAAGGCACAGCTCAGCTACCTGTTCCAGATCGTCCGCAACCTGGCCATCGACCACTACCGCAAGCAGGCGCTCGAACAGAAATACTCGGGGCCGGAGGAAGAAGGCCTGAACGTGGTGATCCAGGGCGCCTCGCCGGAAACCTCGCACATCAACTACGCGACCCTCGAACACATCGCGGATGCCCTCACCGAGCTGCCCAAGCGCACCCGCTACGCCTTCGAGATGTACCGCCTGCACGGCGTGCCGCAGAAGGACATCGCCAAGGAACTGGGCGTCTCGCCGACCCTGGTCAACTTCATGATCCGCGACGCCCTGGTGCACTGCCGCAAGGTCACCGCCGAGCGCCAGGGCGACAATCTGACGAACCTGAGCGCACGTCGCTGAGACACAAGGGCAGGGATTGCGCCTGCCCGTTCTTCTGTTGGCGTCCGCCGGACGCCTCGAGCTTCTTCCCGCCCCGTCAGGCCAGGCGACAGCGCTCGAAGAACCGTTCGCGGCCGATGATCATCAGTGCCGCCCGCTTGTGCGGAAAGTCGAACTCCTTCTCGCAGTGGAAGCACAGGTTGTGCATGTGACCGATCATCCGCGCGTTATCCGCGCGCGGTTCCGCCACCACTCGCCGCGAGCGCGGGTCGTCGAGAAACAGGTAGTGGACCAGTGCCGATAGCCAGCAGGCGACCTTGTGCGGCCCCCGGTGGGCCTCCTCGCCGACCAGCATGTGGATCCCGCGGTCGTAGTCTTCGGCCGCGTAGAACGGCGCGATGCGATCCTCCTTCGCCCAGTAGGCCTCGAAATAGGCGAAGGGCTCATCGTCGAAACAGCCGATGAGCCCCAGTGCATGAGGATCCGCTTCGAGCTGGCGCAAACGCTCGCGATGTTGTTCCAGGCTTCCATCTTCCTGCCAGAACTCCGCCACCCTGGGCGAGTTCTGCCAGCGATGAAAACGTTCCAGGTCCCTCTCGATGTCCAAGGTACGCAAGGATATCCAGCACCCCAATCGCGCATCGAAGCGCCGATAGACCTCTCCCCTGGGCTTCGGCCGGCGCAGTGGATGACGCTTTCCATCGGTAAGTTGCATCGACTGGGGATAGCACGGCTGGGCAAGCGGCAGCCAGGGCCATGGCAACTGCCAGAACCGGCCCCTCTCGCAGACATAGGTGCCCGCTGCGGCGGCTCCTGTCAGCATCCCCTTCGCCAGGGACTCTTCGGGCTCCCAGGACAGCGACCAGGCGAGCCGCTGGCAATCCGGATCGCGGGCGAACAGCCAGTAGCTGGCGGCCCACAACGCATGCTCGGCATCGCCGCCGGGAAGCTCCTCCACCGCCAGCCGTATTTCCGTGTCTGTGCGCTCCAGGCGCAGGCGCAACAGCAACGCACCATCCAGGGCAAGGCTGAGCCGGCTATCGGTTTCGTCGCCACTCAAACGCTGCCCGCCAGGCAACGGCAATACAGTCAGGGAATTCAACAGGGGCATGATCGGACTCGAGACACGGAGTTGTTCTCAGAGGAACGTCATGTGAAGGAGGAAATTTAAGCGCTCGCGCGAGCCAGGCGGCAACGCGCGCGGTCGAGTCGCCAGCGTCATCCACAGGCGCGGCCGGAGGAACAAGGAAGAACCCGAGTGAGCGAAGTACGCGGCGCCTACTAGCTCAGTAGACTTCCGGCACGATGATCTCACCGGGCGTCGGATGCCTGACGTAATCGGCGTGGCGCAGGCGCTCCGGCAGGTGTACCGGCGGCTGCGGAACTTCCCGGTAGGGCATCTGCTGCAACAGGTGGTGGATGCAATTCAGCCGCGCGCGCTTCTTGTCGTCGGCCTGTACCACCCACCAGGGCGCCTCGGGGATGTGGGTGCGTTCGAGCATGGTTTCCTTGGCCTTGGTGTAGGCCTCCCAGCGCCGCCGCGACTCCAGGTCCATCGGGCTGAGCTTCCACTGCTTGAGCGGATCGTGGATACGGCTGAGGAAGCGCAGGTGCTGCTCGGCGTCGGAGATGGAGAACCAGTACTTGAGCAACTGGATGCCCGAGCGCGCCAGCATCTTTTCGAACTCCGGCACACTGCGGAAGAATTCCTCGTATTGTTCGTCGTTGCAGAAACCCATGACCCGCTCGACCCCGGCACGGTTGTACCAGCTGCGGTCGAACAGGACGATCTCGCCGCCGGCCGGCAGGTGCGAGACGTAGCGCTGGAAATACCACTGGGTCTGCTCGCGGTCGTTCGGCGCGGGCAGCGCGGCGACCCGGCAGACCCGCGGGTTGAGGCGCTGGGTGATGCGCTTGATCACGCCGCCCTTGCCCGCCGCGTCGCGCCCCTCGAAGAGAATCACCACCTTGTGCCCGGTGTGCACCACCCAGTTCTGCAGTTTCACCAGTTCCCGTTGCAGGCGGAACAGTTCGCGGAAATAGCGGCGCCGACTCAACTCGCCGGGCGCATCCTCCTGCTCGGGACCGAACAGCTCGTCCAGGTTCAGCTCGTCGTCGAGCAGTTCCTGCTCCAGCTCTTCGTCGTGTCGATCGAGCCAGTCGCGACCGATGCGGCCCGAGGTATCGCCATAGGAGTCCATGCGCTGCTCTCCACGTCATGCCGAAATACCGCGAATGCTAGGCGCGTCTTCATGACGGTTTGGTGACGGTTCGATGAAAACGTAGCGATCGCTCGCCGTCGAAAACAGTCAAAAGGTCACTGAAAGTCAGAAAATTCCCTAATCATTTGAATGACTTGGCCTAAGCTGGCCAGCCTCTCCGCACTTTCCACATGCTCCGCGCACCCCGGCGACCGCCGGGGCGAACCGCGCCCTTGCGGCGCCATTGATCGGAGATCAACCATGCAAGCGTTTTCCAAACAGCAACTCATCGATGCGCTGAACGCCCAGAGCAGCGACCTGGCCACCCTGCAGAGCCTGGTCATGGGCCTCTACCTGTGGATTCGCGACAGCCATGGCCAGGCCAGCGTCGATGCGGCCTTCCAGCGCGCCCGCGAGGAGGCCAGGCAATTCCGCCAGCAGAGCGGCAACCAGGCTGACGAGCGATTGATCCTGCAACTGGCGGAAATCGTCCGCGAACAACCCTGAGCCATGACCGGCACAGACTGACCGGTTCGGCCTGACTCAAGGCCGCACGGCAGTCCCGGGCGCCGCGGAATCGACTTTCGCGGTGTCCTCCGCGGGCAGCACCCGGATGGTCGCAGTCACGCCGGCGCGCAAGGTGTTGCGCTGGCGATAGGCGGGATCGATGGCGATGCGCACCGGAATTCGCTGGGCCAGCTTGACCCAGGTATAGCTCGGGTTGATGTTCGCCAGCAGGCGCGAGCCCTCGGCATTCTCCCGGTCGGTGATGGCATGGGCGATGCTCTGCACGCGCCCGTCGAAGCGCTCGCCGCTCATCAGTTCCACCAGCGCCCGGCTGCCGACGCGGATGCCCGGCAACTTGGTCTCCTCGAAGTATCCGCTGACATAGAACGAATCGCGGTCCACCAGCGCCAGCAATGGCACCCCGGCGTGGGCGTAGTCGCCTTCGCGGGTCTGCAGGTTGGTCACGTAGCCGCTGACCGGGGCGCGTACCTGGGTACGTTCGAGGTCGAGACGGGCCTGCTGCAAGGCGGCTTCGGCAAGCTCCACGTTGGCCTGGGCCAGGCCGAGGCTGGCCTGGTTCCTCAGCAACTCGGCCTGGGCCAGGCTGACGTCGGTCTGGGCCTTTTCGTTCTCTTCCACCGATAGCATCGAGCGCTTCTGCAATGCCGAGCGCCGCTGCGCCTCGCTGCGGCGCTGGCGCAACTGGGCCTGGCTGGCCTCGATCGCCGCGCGCGACTCGCCCAGCGCCGCCCGCGCCACGTTCACCGCGCGCTCGGCGCGCAGCACCGCCAGTTCATAGCGCGCCGGGTCGATGCTGAGCAGCAGCGCGCCCTTCTCCACGGGCTGGTTGTCGCTCAGCGGCAACCGGGTGATCAGCCCGGAAACGTCCGCCGACAGCGTCACCACATCGGCGCGGACCCGCGCGTCACGGGTCCACGGCGTGCGGGTGTAGCGTTCCCAGGCGAGGAACACCAGCGCCGCCGCCACCAGCACCACCAGCAGGGTGGCCAGGCGCGGCCATTTGCCTTGCAACAGGTTCATCGGGACATCTCCCCCATCCACAGGATCAGACCGGCGCAGATCGCGCAGTACAACGCGCCCTGGAACAGCGCTTCGTGCCAGACCCGCTGCAACACGCCGAAGCGCCGCAACAACGGGTTGAGCAGCAGCAGGATCAGCCAGGCCAGCAGCAGCGCCTGGGCGATCGGCGGCAGGTAGGCGCCCCCGATCTCGACATCAACGGGCATGTCCGCCCTCCTCTTCTGGTTCTTCGACGACCGCCGGTGCGCCGCGGTCCTCCTCCAGCAACGTCCGATAGCGTTGCAGCGACTGCTGCAGGATCAGTACCGCGACATTCATGATGAAGCGCTGCCGCGTCGCCCCGAGGTCCTTCGACGGCTGCGCCAGCAAGGCCTCCAGGCCCCGGCCGAAACGCCGCAGGGCGGCCAGGGCGAGGTCCTGCCGCGGGGCGTCCGCGCCGCCGGCTATGTAGGCGGCGACCTCGCGCAGCGCCTCGCCCAGCAGCGGCTGCAACTCCAGCGGCACCACCCCGGCGTCATGCAGCGGCTCGCGCAGGCGGTTCAACGCCACGCCCATCACCACGCAGCCCAGGGCGCACTGGAAACGTTCCGCCGCAGCCGGCTCCTGGCTCGCCGGCAGCAGGCCGACCATCACCGCCAGGCGATCGATCATCCGCGTCTCGAAGGCGAAGCGCTGCGCCTCGCTGGCCTCGCAGCGCGACATTTCCGCGACGTCCTGGCGCGACAGGTAGAGCAGCCGGCGCAGGCGCGGGTCGGCGCGGAACGGATAGACCAGGGCGAACACCAGCACGGCGAGGACCGCCGCGGCGAGGAAGCCGCCGACGAACTCGAACCACTGCGAAGCGTTGCTGTAGTAGACCGCGATATTCTGCGGCGCCACCATCAGCAGGGTCTCCAGGCCGATGCCCATGGCGATCCCGGCGCTCAGCGGGCTGCTCAGGCCGACCGCGACCACGTACAGCAGCAACGCCATCCACAGCGCCAGCCACTCGAAGTCGGCGGATGCCGGCAACAGCACGAACAGCAGCGCCGCCGAGATCAGGATCGCCAGCAGCAGCCCGCGCAGGAAGTTCTGCGCCGCCAGCAGCGGACGCGGGAAGGTCGCCATCAGCGAGCACATCACGCCGACCAGCAGCAGGCTGCTGAGGGCGCCGTTCCAGGCGCTGGTGATCCACAGCCAGGCGGCGCAGGACAAGGCGACGAAAGCGCGCACGGCGTTCATCGAGGCCAGCGCCCAGTCCAGGTGCAGCGCCTGCGCCTGGCCACGGCGGTAGAAACTGCTGGCCTGGCGGCCGGACTGGATCGCATCGTTGAGTTCGAGCACTTCGCCCAGGCGCTGGAACAGCCGCGCGTATTCCCAGCGCAGGATCGCCACCTGCGGGCGTAGCGCCGGGCTCAGCGCCTCGTCGTAGGACTCCGCGCGCGTCGCCGCGGCATCGAAGGCCTGGCGCACCGCCTGGAACTCCTCCAGCACCTCGGAGGGTACCGCCCGCCCCTGCTCGGCCAGCGCGTCCAGCACCCGCAGCGCACGATCCAGCAGCGCCTGGATATCCGCCGGCAACGGCCCGACCCAGTGCGCCCGCACCAGCAGGCGATGCTGGCGCAGCAGCAACAGCCGCGAGGCCATCAGCACCAGCAGGTTGCCCAGCAACTGCACCAGGCCATCGGCGCGGCGCAGGTTCGGCGCGTCGAAATAGAGGTGCCGGCGCAGGCCGTCCAGCGCGGTGATGCTGGCGACCAGTTGCATCTGCCGCTGGTTGAACGACTCGTCGCCCTCGTCGCCGCGGATCACCGCCGCGGCGTGCCGCGCGGTACTGCGGATCAGGCCGTCGACCTGGGCGAAGTAGCCCTTCGCCACCGCCTGCGGACGCGCGCTGAGCAGGCTGACCAGGGCCACGCAGGCGACGCCCAGCAGGGTCTCGGTGACCCGCACCACGGCGAGCATGAAGGTGTTTTCCGGATCGGGAATCGACAGCACGGCGACGATCACCGCGGTGAAGCCGCTGAGCACGAAGGCGTGCGAATCGGTGTAGCGCAGCAAGGTGCCGCCGGCGGTGCAGAGCGCCAGCCAGAGTCCCAGGGCGACGAAGAACGGCAACGGTTGCTGGGCGAACAGCGCCATGATCAGCACCGCCACCACGGCGCCGGCGAAGGTACCGACGACCTGGGCGAAGCTGCGCTTGAGAGCCATCCCGGCCAGCGGCTGGCTGACGATGACCACGGTCATCAGCGCCCACTTCGGCTGCTCCAGGTCGAAGAGGAAGGCCAGGTAGAGGGTCAGCAGCCCGGCGGCGACGGTGCGCAGGGCGAACAGCAGGGTTTCCCGCGGCGGCCGCCAGAGCAAGCGGGCGTAGAGTTTCAGCCCTTCCATGCCCGGCCCCGCACCTCCAGGCAACGGTTGGCCGCGGACCAGGCGGCGATGAAGCGACTCGACATGCTGGTTTCTCGTTCGGGGTTGATGCGGCGGGTTGGCTTCCAGTCTAGAAGGCGCAAGGAAATCCGTGGCCGCCTACGGGGGCGGGCAGGTGCGGTCGGCCACGGAGCGACGAGTCGCGACTACAGGGTAAAAGCCCCGGCGGCCTTCCCGGTAGCGCGTCCAGGCGAAAACCGTTTTCGCTGAGAACGAACGCTGCGGCGCCTTTCGATTGGGTAAGCTTGCTCAGGGCTGGATCGATTTAGCTTGCGAATCAAGCGGATAGAAAGCCCAAGGAAAACGACCAGGAGGAGCCGAGAATGCGTCGAGCGATTGCCACTGTATCGTGGGCCCACCGATGAGCCTGCGCTTCGACGATATCGAAGCCTTCCTCAACGTCGCCGAACTCAACAGCGTGACGTCGGCGGCCGAGCGCATGAGCCTGTCCAAGTCGGTGATCAGCAAGCGCGTCAGCGATCTCGAACGTCGCCTCGGCGTCCGCCTGCTCTATCGCACCACGCGCAACGTCGAGCCGACCGAGGCCGGGCATTTCTTCTACAAGGCCGCCAAGGCCTCGCTGCAGGAACTCAACAACGCCGCGGAGATCGTCGCCCTGCGCGAGAACGACCTGTGCGGCGAATTGCGCATCGTCACCCCGATGAGCTTCGGCACCCTCTGGCTGTCGCCGATCATCGCCGACTTCATGAGCCAGCACCCGCGCCTGGAGATCGTCCTGCAGATGGACGACCGCCTCACCGACTTCGAGAAGGAAGGCTACGACCTGAGCATCCGCGTCACCCGCCTGGACGACAGTTCGCTGATCGCCCGGCCGCTGGCCAACAGCCAGCGGGTGGTCTGCTGCAGCCCCGACTACGCGGAACGCCACGGCACGCTGGACACCCTCGAACAACTGATGCAACACGAGTGCCTGGGCTACAACAACGCCACGCCGAGCCAGGTCTGGACCTTCGAACCGGCGTTCCCCGGTGCCAAGCCCCGCGCCGTCTCGCCACGCGGACGCTTCAGCAGCAACAACGGCCAGGCCATGCGCGACGCCGCCCTGCGCGGCCAGGGATTGGCGTTGCTGCCGCTGTTCATCGTCGCCGAGGACCTCAAGAACGGCCGCCTGGTGGACGCCGCGCCCGGCCTGCGCCCACTCGACGACGTGATCTACGCGATGTATTCGCGGGCGGCGGCGATGTCGCCGAAGGTCAAGGCGTTCATCCAGCATCTCCAGCAGGCGCTGTCGATCCCGCCCTGGGGCAACGGCTGAGCGACCGAACCATTCCGGCGACGCTCCGGTCAGATACTGGGCATGCGGAGAAGACTCCCAGGAGCCTGTCGTCTCTCCCCCGTCCGGCCACCCGGCCCACAAAGGAGAACTGCCATGATCGTGCGTACCCTGCTCATCGCCGCCGCCCTGCTCGGCGGTACCGCCCAAGCCGCCGAAAGCACCGACCTGTGCGGCGCCAACCTGCAGAAGCTGGACGATATCCTCGCCGTGCGCGGCAAGACCTCGGTCACCGGTGCGCGGGTCACCGAGGTCAAGGAACTCCAGGCCAAGGCCAGGCAGGACCAGGCCAGCGGCGACACCAAGGGCTGCATCACCGCCACCACCCAGGCCCTGCAGATCCTGCAGAACGCCGGGAAGAAATGATCCGCGACAGACGCAAGGCGGATAACCGCAAGCGGTTATCCGCCCTACCCCAATGCAACCCTCCGTAGGGCGAATAGCGCCGCAGGCGTTATCCGCCGACACTCCAGCCCCCGCCCCGACCGCGTCCGATTTCGCTCACTCGAAGCGCAGGCTTTCCCGTACCGCGCGGATTTCCGCCTGGCTGGCGTCGTAGGCCTCGGCCAGGCCGGCATAGGACAGCGAATAGGCCGAGGTCTTGCCGGCCGCGGTGAGCAAGGTCTGCTTCATCACCACGGCGCCGCGCTGGCGAATGGTGCAGGTGGTCTCCAGCGCCGCCAGCCCGCCGGTGGTGGACGGCTGCGGCGAGGTGCAGGCGGTCTGCAGGCCGTTGCGCAGGAACTCGATCTGCACCAGCTTGCGCATGTGCCCGAGGACTTTCTCCAGGTTCACTGCCTGCCCGCTCTGCAGGGGCATCCGCGTCACTTCCATCACCAGTGCCTGGGAGCCGTCTGCCTGCAACTTGACCGCGCGCTGGCGCTGGCCGGCGCCGGCCTGGCCGGGCTGCGCGGCGGGCAGGTCGCTGACCTGCCAGCCCGCCGGCCAGCGCGCCATCGACGCCTCGGCCAGGCTCAGCGCGGACAGCGTGCCGACCGCCAGGGCCAGCCAGCGCCAGCCGTTGCGTCGCGTTTGCGCCTGCCTCACGGTGTACCCTCCTCTTCGCGTCCCTCCACGGCCGGCCGGGGCTGCCCGAGGGGCTCCTCGAAACGCAGCAGGCGTCCGGCATTGCCCAGCACCAGCAAGGTGCTGAGGTTGTGCAGCAGCGCCGCGACCATCGCCCCGGCCGCGCCGAGCAGGCCGAAGGCTGCCGCGGCGACGATCGCCAGGGTCCAGCCGAGGCCGATCGCCACGTTGACCTGCAGGGTCCGCCGGCATTGCCGGCTGAGCCGCACGCAGGTGCCGAGGCGGCGCAGGTCGCTGCCGATCAGCACGATATCCGCCGAGGCCAGGGCGATGTCGGCGCCGCCGGCGCCCATTGCCACCCCGACCACACCGGCCTTCAGCGCCAGCGAATCGTTGATGCCGTCGCCGACCACCATCGGCCGGAAACCGCTGCCGATCTCCGCGCCGACCTGGCGCAACTTGTCCTCCGGCAACGCCTGCGCCACCAACTGGCGAATCCCCACCTGCTTGGCCACGGCGTCGGCCACCGCCTGGCGATCGCCGGTCAGCAACAGTTGCCGGCCCAGACCCAGTTCGCGTAGATCGGCCAGGGCCTCGGCGGCCTCCGCGCGTACGCTGTCGGCCAGCAGCAGCCAGCCGAGGAAGCGCCCGTCCAGGGCGATTCCGGCGATCGGTCCCTCGTGCGCCGGCACCTCGCCGGCGTCGATGCCCAGTTGCTGGAACAGCTCGGGCCGGCCGAGGGCGGCTTCGCCCGCCGCTGTTCGTGCGACCACGCCGAACCCCTGGCGTTCGCGGATATCGCTCAATGGATGATAGGCATCGTGCGCCGCCAGGGCCGCCAGCGCTCGGCTCACCGGATGGCTGCTGGCGGCGCCGAGGCTGGCGGCCAGGCGCAGCACCGACGCCTCCTCGGCGGCATCGGCCAGGCGCAGCGCCTGCAGACGCAGGCTGCCGTGGGTCAGGGTGCCGGTCTTGTCGACCACCAGCGAAGTCAGGTCCGCCAGTTCCTCGAGGAAGGCCGAGCTGCGGATCAGGATGCCATGACGGGCGGCCACGGCGATCCCGGCGATGGCAGTGGCCGGGGCGGACAGCACCAGGGCGCAGGGACAGGCGGCGACCAGCACGGCGAGCATGGCCTGGGCATCGTTGGTGACGAACCAGGTGACCGCGGCGATCAGCAACACCAGCAACATGTACTGCCCGGCGTAGCGCTCCAGCAGGCGGGTGATCGGCGGCTTGGCGCGCTCGGCCTGCTGCATCAGGCCGATCACCTTGCCCAGGGTCGAGGCCTCGCCGGTACGGGTTATCTCGATGCGCAGCAGGCCGTCGAGGTTGATCGCGCCGCCGTAGACCTCCATCCCCGGCGCCACCTCGAGCGGCACCGACTCGCCGGTGATCGGCGCGGTGTCGAGACTGGCCTGGCCTTGCAGGACCCGCCCGTCGGCCGGAACCCGGTCACCGGCGCGCACTTCCACCTGGTCGCCCGCCCGCAGGCTGGCGTTGTCCACCTCGCTCAGGCTGCCGTCGGCCTCGATCCGCCGGGCATGGCTGCGGGTCAGCTCGCCGAGGGCGGCGATGGCCTCCTGGGAGCCGATCACGCTGCGCTCCTCCAGCACATGGCCGAAGATCATGATGATCGGCAGCAGCGCGGCGGTCAGCAGGTCGCCGCTGGCCCAGGCGCCGAGCATGGCCAGCGCGATCAACTGGTCGGTGACGCCGTGCAGGCTCGGATGCCGCAGGCTGTCCCAGGCCGAGCGGGCCACCGGCAGCGCCACCAGCAGCGACGCGACACCGAGCAGGATCTGGCTGACCCCGGCCTGGTCCGCCGCCAGCCAGCGCCAGGCCAGGCCGAGCAGCAACAGGCCAAGGGCGAGCATCGCCAGGCTCAGCTGGCGGGCGGCGCGGCGCTGCTCGTCGCGGCTGAGCAGGCCGCCGCCGAACGGCAGGTGATGATGGTGATGCGCGCAGCCGCCATGGCTGCCGTGGGCGGTCGGCTCGCTCATGCGCACCTCCCGGGGCGAGCCGCGGCGGCTATTGCGGGAAGCGCGCGTCCGGCCGGCGTACGTAGTCCAGGGCTTCCTTCTCGGTGAGTTCCCAGATCTGCTTGACCTGCCCGTTGTTGTCGCTCTTCAGGCCGACGAAACTGCCCTTGAGCTGGGGCATGCGGCCATAGACGATGAACAGGTTCTGCGCCGTGCGGATGCGCACCGACGGCGCCACCGAATAGCTGACGGTCTTCTTCCCCAGCCCCAGGGTGAGCACGCTGCGCAGCAGGCTCTGCTTGGGCTTCTTCAGGGTGATGACCGGGTACTGCGCGCTGGCCACGAAGCCCACCAGCATGTCGCTCGGCAACTGCCGCGCCAGCGCCTCGCCGCCGCACAGCAACAGCGCCAGCCCGCACAGCAGGGCCCTGCCCGGTGATAGCCGCGCACCGTTGCCCGTGAATGGAATACCGCCTGCCGTCATTGCCCGTCCCGTTCGCCTGGTTGTTCGACTCGGCGCCGCGTTCCGCTGGCGGAAGCGCGTACCGAAGGTTGATGCCGACGCAGGGTAGCCGTTTCACGTTCGCTTGTCCGTCCATTGTTTCACAGCCCGCGAAGGGTGCCGTCGGGCAGCGGCTCATGGCTGCCCGCCTTGCAGAATCAGGCGGCCGTCATCACGCGGATCGACGCTGCCGACCGAACCGGCCTTGCCGAGGATCGCCGGCACCCGCTCGCGGTACAGGCGCCAGAGCAGGCCGGGATCGGTCGCACCCAGCGCCGGGGCCAGGCCAACGATGCTGGCGGTGTCGCGGCGCGCCTGGGCCAGCCGTTCGCCGGCCTCGGCGCGGGCGACCTGCAGGGTGCGGTCGGCCCCCTCGGTGGCCGCCTGGGTGAGTTTCTCCGCCTCGGTGCGCGCCTTGGCGACGTTCTGCTCGGCCAGTTGGCTGGCGGTCAGCACCGCGTTGAAGGCGCTTACCGCATTGCGCGGCAGGCTCGACTGCACGTCGACCCGCACCACCTGGATGCCCAGCCCGCTGCCGGCCGCGGCCAGCGCCGCCAGGCTGTGGTTGATGCCCTGCACCAGGTCGCCGCGCAGGCGTTCGCGGCGCTCGGCGACCGCGCTGTCGTTGCCGAGCAACTCCGGGCGCGCCACCAGGATGGTGTCCAGGTCGCGCGCGGCGCAGACCTGCACGGCGTTGCGCGCCACCAGGCGGTCCAGCGCCGGCAGCACGTGGGCGCCCTGGAGGACGTAGGCGTACGGGTCGTCGACCTTGTAGAACACCCGCACGTCCAGTTGCACCACCCCGGCGTCGCCGGTCAGCAGGTAGCCGGAGCCGGCCAGCGCGTCGCTGGACAGGCTGACGTCGAGATCGGCGCGACGCGCCTGCTCGGAACGCAGCAGGCCCTCGACGCGGCGTTCGATCACCTGTTCGGCGGACGGCAGCAGCACCACCTGCTCCAGCGGCTGCGGCCAGGCCAGCAGCAGGCCGGGACCGGCCAGGCGCTCCAGCGCGCCCAGGCGCAGCACTACGGCGCGGTTCTCCGGGCCGATCTGGCGGACGTTGGAAAACGCCCAGGCCAGCGCCGCCAGGAGGGTCACGCCGAACAGTGCGAGGAACGCCAGGCGTCCGGCCTGCAGCCAGGGGCTGCGCAGCCCCTCGTGCGCTTCGTCGCTCATGGCCGGCGCCCGTTGGCCGGCGCTTCGGCGGGGAGCGCCGGCGGCCCGTCGACCAGCACGCGGAACGGTGCGGCATCGGTGCGCAAGACCAGGCGGGTATCGCCGTTGACGATGGTGCCGAGGGTGTCCAGCGAGCGCAGCAGGTTGTACAGCTGCGGCGAACCGGCGTAGGCCTTGCCGTAGATGCGCGCCGCCTCGACCCGCGCCTGGGCCTCGATCTCCGCGGCCTTCACCGAAGCCTCGGCCTGGATCACCCGGGCGTCGCGCTCCGCCGCCGAACGGATCTCCGCGGCCTGGCGACGGCCCTCGGCGGTACGCTCGGTGGCGATGGTCTCGCGCTCGGCGCGCATGCGGTCGACGGTGGCGCCGAGGGTCACCTTGGGCAGGGTCAGGCGCTCGATGCCGACCTGCACCACCTTGACCCCGTAGGTCGCCAGCAACTGATTGTCGATCTGTTCGCGCAGGCGCGCTTCGAAGTCGCCGATACGCACCCGCGACGCCTCGGTATTCACCAGGTCGGCCAGGTCATAGGCGCTGGCGGTGGTTTCCAGCGCCGAGCCGACGAAGGTGCGCAACTGCCGGGCAGCCTCGTCCGGCTGGTTGCGCACCGCGCGCATGAAGCGCTGCACGTTGTCGGCGTCGCCCTGGACCTGCCAGGCCACGTAGGCCTGGACGATGATCCGCAGGCCATCGCGGGTGCCGACGTCCTGCAGGCCGCTGGAGGTGGTGCGCAGGCGCAGGTCGACCGGGATCGCGCTCTCGAACGGCAACGGCAGGCGCCAGGCCAGGCCCGGTTCGAGCAGGACCCGCGCCGGGTTGCCGAAACGGGTGATGACCATCGCCTCGCCGGAACGCACCTGCACCAGGCAAGCGGCGGCGACGGCGAACAGCACCAGCAGCGCGGCGACCAGCAGCCGGCGCCAGGGCGGCGCGGCCTGTGCGCCATGGCCGTGATCGTGATCGTGATCGTGATCGTGATCGTGATCGTGATGATGCTCGTGGTGGCTGTGCGAGTGGGAGTGACCGAGGCTCAAGAGCGCTCTCCTCATGGTGCGGATTGCCCGGCCGCGGACGCCGGAGCGGCGGACGGACGGGACGAAGACGGGGAATCCAGGCGGCCGAGGCCGAAGCTGCGCAGGTCGATGGTCGGCGCACCGGCGCCGGCGATGCGGTGGTCGATGAGCAGCAGGTTGGCCTTGCCCAGGCCGAGCCCGAGCTGGCGGTAGTAGGCCTCCAGCAGGAAAGCCTGGCCGGCGTCGGCATAGCCTTCCCGCTCGGCGGCGAAGCGCCGGTCGGCGGCCTGCGCGGCGGCCAGGGTCTCGCGGGCCTGCGCGCTGGCCCGGTCGTGCGCCACGCTGGCCTGTAGTTGCGCCTCGTTGCGCTGCGCGGCAGCCTGCCCGCGCTCGCGGGCGATCAGCGCCTGTGCGGTGATCTGCGCGGCCTGCACCGCGTGGTAGGCGTTCGCCGCACCGGCCGGCGGATGGATCGCCTCGACCGCCGCGCCCAGTACCTCGACGCCGCTGCCGAGGCGGTCGAGATCGGCCTGCACGGCCTGGCCGATCTGCTCGGCCAGGCCCGCGCGCTGCTCGCCGAGGACCTCATCGAGGGTCCGCGAGGCGAAGGCATGCACCAGTACGCGGCTGGCGGTGCTGCGCACCAGCGTCGGCACGTCGGCGCTGCGGTAGGTCGCCGCCAGCGCTGCCGCGTCGTCGAGAGCGATGCGGTAGACGATGCGCACGTCCATGTTGACGATCTGGAAGCTCTGCCGGCGGTCGGCCAGGCTGGCGATGACCTGCGATTTCTCGCTGACGTGGGAGGCGTCCCACAAGCGGTTGGCGCTATCCGGGGCCGGACCTTCGGCGGGCGCGAGCGGCTCGGCTCCGCCGTCGCCGGCGGCGACGCTGGTGGCCAACTCGTGGACCACCCCGTTCTCCACCGCCAACACCCGCCCCAGCGGCCAGGGCAGCCCCAGGTGCAGGCCGGGGCCGAGCACCGCGACCGGCTTGCCGAAGCGCTCGTAGACGCCCCGTGCATCCATGCCGATCTCGCGTACGCCGCTGAGCAGCCAGCCGCTCAGCGACACCACCGCCAGCACCGGCAGGAACGCCCGCCGCATGAAACCGAAGGCCCAGACCTGGCGCAGGTCGATGCCGAAGCGCTGGTGCAACTCATGCTGCAGACGCTGCAGGGGACGCGGCGGCCAGCGCAACAGGTCGGCCAGCAGGCTGGTGGCGACCAGGCGCGGTTCGAGGCCGGCACGCTGCGGCGCGAACATCGCCAGGATCGCCCTGCCCAGCAACTCCAACGCCAGCGCCGCCGGCAACAGGCCGAGCAGTACCGCCAGGCGCGGGGCCCAGGGGTGTCCCTGGCGAGCCAGGAACAGACAGAGGGCGGCCAGCACCAGGGTACCGATCAGCGCCCGCGCCAGTTGCCCGAGGGCCGGGGCTTCCGGCCACTGCGCCGGCCCTTGGCTGGCGAAGCGACGTTCCAGCACCAGCACCGCGAAGGCCAGCAGCAGGCAGATCCCGATGGCGAGGTCGGCCGCTTGCCCGGAACTGGCCGGCGGCAGGTCGAGACGCCAGCCGGCGGCTACCAGGCACAACGCCAGCGCCGCGCTCGCCGCCAGCCACAGCGCAGCGTGCCCGAGCTGGGCCAGGCCGTGGGCGATGGCCTGGCCCAGGCGCTCCAGAAGCCGTTCATAGGCGCTGTCGGCGGCGGCGTCGGGTTCGCCCCGCTGCCAGCGCAGCCAGGCAGGCCGCGCGCTTGCCTCCGCGCCGAGGACCACGCAACGCCAGGCCGCGACCCGGTAGGCCGCGTGCAGACCGGCGAACAGAACCAGCCAGGCCGCGCCGAGGTTGTACAGCAGCGGCGGCCAGAGCGAGTCGGCGGCGAACAGGCCGATGAAGAACCCCAGCACGGCGCAGGCGGCGGCCAATGCGACGCTGGCCGCTGCCCATCGCCACAACTGGCGCAACTGCCGGGGCGCCTGCTGGAAACGCGGCAGCGATTCGGCGGCGACGCCCTCGGCGTCCAGGTCGACTCTCATCTTCACTCCAGGCAAAACTCGAAGGTGCCGGCCAGGCCGGCGCAAACGTCCGCAACTTTATAACAATGCGCGTTAAGAAGTTGTCATGATTTGAAAAACAGTCTGCATCCCCAGGCTCTTGACTGGAAGACGAAAGACTGGGGGCAACCCACTTGGCAAGCCCCCGACCAACCGAAAGGTTCTAAGCAGTCGGGAAAAACCACCGGACATCCGCGCAAACGACCATTCGTCGGCAATTTTCATTCGAAACGGATTTCTTATAACCAATCCGCATAGGCCTGCCGGCTCCCCCGCTTCCCCCTCAAAGGCACGCCGCTCCGGGCCTCCACGCGTAGCCAGCAGGACTTTTCGCATAGCCTGACGGTTTTATAACAGCGGCAAAGCGTCAATAATTCGACTATCGACTGTGGTAGCGTCAAAAAAGAATCACATCGATCCTTTGCAGCGTTATCCGGTGCCATGCAGTCCTTACCGAACACCCGCCGGGTCCCCGCCAAGCCCCGGTTCGAGCCACGCGTTGGCGTGGCCGCAGCAAACGTTTGTGCGGATTACCCAGGAGGCTCGCCCATGACCGAATCGACCGCCGGGGCCGGAGTTCACGGCGCAGCGTCCGGACAGGCTGGCGAAAGCCCTGCCGCGCACGCGGAACCATCGCCGGTGACGGATCGTCGATGAGCCGGGGGATGCCATGCGAAGCCTGATCGGGATGACGTTCCTGAACTCCTCCGTGGGCCAGCGCCGGCTGCGCCAGAACGGCATCGTGCTGCGCCTGGGACGGGTAGTCGCGGATCGCCGGCGCGCGGCCCTGCCGCACCGGCAAGGGCGCTGCCTCGACCGTCAGGGCCTGGAAACCCTGCTGCTGTGGCTACAGCGGCACTTCCTCTGCGTGCCCCTGGAACACCTGCTCGAGAGCCCCGCTCCAGCCTGCTTGCGGATCGCCCTGAGCGTCGACGGCAACCCTGCGGAACTGGCCGAGCTGGTCTACCCGCTGCTGGAGCGCTACGAAATGCCAGCGAGCGCCTTCATCGGCGGCGACCCGCGCAGTTGGCGCGAAGCGGTCGCCGACACCCTCTGGCAGGCCGATGCGGCTACCGCCGAGCCATTGCTGGAACTGCTGGAGCGTTACGGCGGCGCTGCGCTCATGCGGGTGCTCGAACGCACCGGCGACGACCAGCGTCGCAGCCGTAGCCTCGACCTCCTCCTGCGCAAGCTGGAACGCCTCGACCCGGCTTCGCAGCAGGCCTTGCGCGCGGCCTGCACGGCCCCCGCGGCGTACGGCGCGGGCGATTGGGAACGGGTCCGCCGCCTGGAAAACAGCGGCCTGGTTCGCTTCGGCCTGCACGGCCAGGACCCGCACCCAGCGACAGGCCTTTGCGCCGAGGACTGTCTCGGCCGCGCCCACCGCCAGCTCCAGCAGCATTGCGCCGCCCCTCTGCCGGTGTTCTGCCAAGCTCGCGCCACGCCCGCCGCGACGCCTGCGCAACCCGGCCTGCGCGCCGCCCTCGGCCGGCTTGGCTACCGCTTCGCCTTCGGCGCGCGCAATGGCCTGGTGGATACCCGTTGCGACCCGCTGGACCTGCCGCGCATCGAGGTGGACGCGGCGATCGCCGCCCGTCCCGGCCGGCTGGCCTGGCGCATCTATCGTGGAGCCCGTCCATGAGCACGGCCTCTAGCCCATTCCCAAGGAGGCGCGACAGGCAGTCGCCCTCCGCCGGAAGACCGCCCGAACCACGGGAAGCGAACGCGCCGTCGCCCGCCACGCCGCAGCGACGCCGCTCTCAGGGATATGGCCAGCCCAGCTGGCCCGGTATCAGCAAGGATCGTCCCATGACTGCAGACACCCCTACCTCTGTCGCTACCATCAACCACCTGCTGCTCGGCGCGCCCTACACCAGCCCACTGGTGATCCCCGGTGACTGGCTGGTCGACGAACTGGAAGGCGCCGTGGAAGTCGGCGGCTTCACCGACGGCCTGTTCCGCTGGCCGACGCGCAAGCGCAGCGGCCGCCCTTCGCCGATCCTCTGCGGCGACCTGCTGCGCGCGGTACGTACCGAATGCGCCGAGTCGGTGCAGTTCTGGTGGGGTTTCAGTCCGAGCCTGGTGGGACGCTGGCGCCGCGCCCTCGGCGTGACCCGCCGCAACAATCCCGGCGACCAGGCGGTGGCGCGCGCCCGCGCCGCCCTCGCCCGCTCGCTGGACCGCAAGGCGCCGCCGAAGGCACCGGCCGCCTGGTCCAGCGAAGAGGTCGAGTTCATCCGCCGCCACGGCAGCAAGCGCAGCCTGGCCTGGTGCGCCTACATGCTCGGCCGCAGCTACCAGAGTGTCGCCAGCAAGGCCGAGGAGCTTTCCCCGCACAGCCAGCGCGACCGCAACAATGCGATCTGGAGCAAGTCCGAGGAAGACCTGCTGCGCCAGCACTACCAGCAGCGCGGTTCGCTATGGTGCGCGCAGCAGACCGGCAAGACCCGCGCGGCGGTATTCCACCGAGCCAAGAAGCTCGGCCTGCAACGGCAGCGGCCGAAACACCCGTGAGGCCGGTCGCCGCCCTCTCCCGCCGAAGCGAGAGAGGGCCAGGGGCTCAACCGCGGTAGTAGCGCTGCGCCACGAAGGGCATCTTGCTGACCACCAGGGTCACCGGCTTGCCGCGCACCATCGCCGTCACCTCGCTGCCCAGGCCGGCCAGTTCGTTCGGCACGTAGCCCATGGCCAACGGCGCGTTGAGGCTCGGACCGAAACCGCCGCTGCTGACCTTGCCGATCGCCCGGCCCTGGGCATCGACGATCTCGGCGCCCTCGCGCACCGGCATCCGCCCCTGCGGCAGGAAACCGACGCGCTTGCTGGCAACGCCCTGCGCCTGCTGGGCGAAGATCCGCTCGGCGCCGGGGAACCCGCCGGCGCGCACGCCGTCGGCGCGACGCGCCTTGGAAATGGCCCAGCCGAGGCTGGCTTCGACCGGCGTGGTGGCGCTGTCCATGTCGTGGCCGTAGAGGCACAGGCCGGCTTCCAGGCGCAGCGAGTCGCGCGCGCCGAGGCCGATCGGCGCCACTTCCGGCTCGGCCAGCAGGCGCCGCGCCAGGGCCTCGGCATGGGCGGCGGGCACGGAGATCTCGTAGCCGTCTTCACCGGTATAGCCGGAGCGGCTGACGTAGCACTCCTGGCCGAGCAGCTCGACACGGGCGAACTGCATGAAGGTCATCTGCGCCACCTGCGGCGCCAGGCGCTCCAGCACCCGCACCGCCGCCGGTCCCTGGAGGGCGAGCAAGGCACGCTCCTCGAACAGCGGCTCGACGCTGCAACGGCCCTCCAGGTGACGACGCAGGTGCGCCAGGTCCTGGTGCTTGCAGGCGGCGTTGACCACCAGCAGCAGGCAATCGCCGAGGTTGGCCACCATCAGGTCGTCGAGGATCCCGCCCTGCTCGTCGGTGAACAACGCGTAGCGCTGCTGGCCCACCGGCAGATCGAGGATGTCCACCGGCACCAGGCTTTCCAGCGCCAGCGCCGCATCGGCGCCCACCAGGCGGATCTGGCCCATGTGCGAGACATCGAACAGACCGGCCTGCTCACGGGTGTGCAGGTGCTCCTTGAGCACCCCGGCCGGGTACTGCACCGGCATGTCGTAGCCGGCGAAGGGCACCATCTTCGCCCCCAGTTCCAGGTGCAGGGCGTGCAGGGGCGTCTTGGCGAGGGTTTCTGCGGTCATGTTTCACTCCATGGCATCCCGGCCTCCTGTCTGCCGGAGAGCCGCGATCGATTGTCGGGAAAGAAAAAAGAAGCGCCGGCGCAGCGGCGCGGTTCAGCATTCGATGATGTTCACGGCGAGGCCGCCGCGCGCGGTTTCCTTGTATTTGCTTTTCATGTCGGCGCCGGTCTGGCGCATGGTGCGGATGACCTTGTCGAGAGAGATGAAGTGCTGGCCGTCGCCGCGCAGGGCCATGCGCGCCGCGTTGATGGCCTTCACCGAAGCCATCGCGTTGCGTTCGATGCAGGGCACCTGGACCAGCCCGCCGACCGGGTCGCAGGTCAGCCCGAGGTTGTGCTCCATGCCAATCTCGGCGGCGTTCTCGACCTGCTGCACACTACCGCCGAGCACTTCGCAGAGCGCCCCGGCGGCCATCGAGCAGGCCACCCCGACCTCGCCCTGGCAACCGACCTCGGCGCCGGAGATCGAGGCGTTTTCCTTGTAGAGGATGCCGATCGCCGCGGCGGTGAGCAGGAAGCGCACCACGCCATCGTCGTCGGCCCCGGGGATGAAGCGCGCGTAGTAATGCAGCACCGCCGGAATGATCCCCGCCGCGCCGTTGGTCGGCGCGGTCACCACGCGGCCGCCGCTGGCGTTCTCCTCGTTCACCGCCAGGGCGTAGAGGTTGACCCAGTCGAGCACGCTGAGGGCGTCGCGCAGGCCGGCCTCCGGCCGCTGGCACAACTGGCGGTGGAGCGCCGCCGCGCGGCGCCTGACCTTCAGTCCGCCGGGCATGATGCCCTCGTTGCGGCAGCCGGCCTCGACGCAATCCTGCATCACCTGCCAGATACGCAGCAGGCCGGCGCGGGTTTCCTCGGCGGGGCGCCAGGCCTTCTCGTTCTCGGCCATCAACTGGCTGATCGACAGGCCTTCGCGGACGCAATGGTCGAGCAGTTGCCGCGCGGTCTTGAAGGGGAACGCCAGCGGCGTGCGGTCCTCGACGATGCGGTCGAGGCCGGCGGCCTCGTCGTCGACCACGAAACCGCCGCCCACCGAGTAGTACTCGCGGCTGCGGACCTGCAGGCCGGCGGCGTCGAAGGCACGGAAGATCATGCCGTTGGGATGGTAGGCCAGCGGCTTGCGGATCAGCGCCAGGTGTTCCTTCTCGACGAAGCGGATCGGCCGCTCGCCGAGCAGGCGCAGCTCGCCGCTGGAACGGATGGCATCGAGCCGGGCGGGAATCGCGGCGGTATCCACCGTGTCCGGCTGCTCGCCCTCCAGGCCGAGCAGTACCGCCTTGTCGCTGCCGTGGCCCTTGCCGGTGGCGCCGAGCGAGCCGTACAGCTCGACCTTGACGCTGGCAGTGGCCTCCAGCAACCCCTCGCGCCTCAGCCCCTCGGCGAAGCGCGCGGCGGCACGCATCGGCCCCACGGTGTGGGAGCTGGACGGCCCGATGCCGATCTTGAACAGATCGAAGACACTCAGGGACATGCTCGTCTCCGCTTGCGGATTGGCCGCCACCACGGCGGCGTTCCTGTTCAATCAGCGTAGACCGGGAAGTGCCGGCAGAATTCGCCGACCTGGCCCCTGACCCGTTCGCCGACCTCGGGATTGTCGATATCGTCGAGGATGTCGCAGATCCAGCCAGCCAGTTCGCGGCACTCGCCCTCGCGGAAACCGCGAGTGGTCACCGCTGGGGTGCCGATGCGGATGCCGGAGGTGACGAACGGGCTCTGCGGATCGTTCGGCACGGCGTTCTTGTTCACCGTGATGTGCGCCGCTCCGAGCGCCGCGTCGGCGGCCTTGCCGGTCAGCCCCTGCTTCACCAGGCTGATCAGCATCAGGTGGTTGTCGGTGCCACCGGAAACCACGTCGTAGCCGCGCCCGATGAACACCTCGGCCATCGCCTTGGCGTTGCGGATCACCTGCGCCTGGTAGTCCTTGAAGCCCGGCTCCAGCGCTTCCTTGAAGCACACCGCCTTGGCCGCGATCACGTGCATCAGCGGGCCGCCCTGGGCGCCGGGGAATACCGCGGAGTTGAGCTTCTTCTCGATCTCCTCGTTGGCGCGCGCCAGGATCAGACCGCCGCGCGGACCGCGCAAGGTCTTGTGGGTGGTGGTGGTGACCACGTCGGCGAAGGGGATCGGGTTCGGGTAGAGGCCGGCAGCGACCAGCCCGGCAACGTGGGCCATGTCGACGAACAGCAGCGCGCCGACCTTGTCGGCGATGGCGCGGAAGCGCGGGAAGTCGAGGGTCTTGGAGTAGGCGGAGAAGCCGGCGACGATCATCTTCGGCTTATGCTCCACGGCCAGGCGCTCGACTTCGTCGTAGTCGATCAGCCCGGTAGCGGTGTCCAGGCCGTACTGCACGGCGTTGTACAGCTTGCCGGAGGAGGACACCTTGGCGCCGTGGGTGAGATGGCCGCCGTGGGCCAGGCTCATGCCGAGGATGGTGTCGCCGGCGTTGAGCAGCGCCAGGTACACCGCGGCGTTGGCCGAGGAACCGGAATGCGGCTGGACGTTGGCATAGTCGGCGCCGAACAGCTGCCTGGCGCGGTCGATGGCCAGCCGCTCGACCTTGTCGACGTGTTCGCAGCCGCCGTAGTAGCGCTTGCCCGGATAGCCCTCGGCATACTTGTTGGTCAGGCCGCTGCCCTGCGCCTGCATGACCCGCTTGCTGGCGTAGTTCTCCGAGGCGATCAGTTCGATGTGGTCTTCCTGCCGCCGGTCTTCGGCGTCCATCGCGGCGAGCAGTTCGTCGTCGTAGCCCTGGAGCTGGTCGTGCTTGCTGAACATGGCGCTGGCCTCTTGTCGTGTCGGTGTCAGGACGCCCGCTGGCGCGAGCGTGGCCGCGGCGCCGCTACGCAAGCGCGGCGCCGGGAAAGGGGTATCGCCGGAAACGCGAGGACGCCGCCGCTGGCGGCGCCCTCCTCGTCCGTCACTCCTCGCTGTACGCCTCGATCGGCGGGCAGGAGCAGGTCAGGTTGCGGTCGCCGTAGACGTTGTCGACGCGGCCCACCGGCGGCCAGTACTTGGCCTCCATCAGGCTGGCCAGCGGATAGGCGGCCTGCTCGCGGCTGTAGGCATGGTTCCATTCGCCGAGCAGTTCGGCGGCGGTGTGCGGCGCGTTCTTCAGCGGGTTGTCTTCCTTGTCCAGCTCGCCGCGTTCCACCGCGCGGATTTCCTCGCGGATGCGGATCATCGCGTCGCAGAAGCGGTCCAGCTCGGCCTTCGACTCGCTCTCGGTGGGCTCGATCATCAGCGTGCCGGCCACCGGGAAGGACATGGTCGGCGCATGGAAGCCGAAGTCCATCAGGCGCTTGGCCACGTCGTCGACGCTGATCCCGCTGCTGTCCTTGAGCGGACGCAGGTCGAGGATGCATTCGTGGGCGACCAGGCCGTTGCCGCCGGCGTAGAGCACCGGGTAGTGCTCCTCCAGGCGGTGGGCGATGTAGTTGGCATTGAGGATGGCCATTTCCGAGGCGCGCTTGAGGCCTTCGCCGCCCATCATGCGGATGTACATCCAGGTGATCGGCAGGATGCTCGCGCTGCCGTACGGCGCCGCGCTCACCGCGCCTTCCTTGCGCTCGCCGCGAGCGTGGCCGGGGAGGAACGGTGCCAGGTGCGCGCGCACGCCGATCGGGCCGACGCCCGGGCCGCCGCCGCCGTGGGGGATGCAGAAGGTCTTGTGCAGGTTCAGGTGGGAAACGTCGCCACCGAACTTGCCCGGGGCGCACAGGCCGACCATGGCGTTCATGTTGGCGCCGTCGATGTACACCTGGCCGCCGCAGTCGTGGACGATGGCGCAGATCTCGCGGATCGCTTCCTCGAACACGCCATGGGTGGACGGATAGGTGATCATCAGCGCGGCCAGGCGTTCCTTGTGCTCGCTGGCCTTGTTGCGCAGGTCCTCGACGTCGACGTTGCCGCGCGCGTCGCAGGCCACCACCACCACGCGCATGCCGACCATGCTGGCGGTAGCCGGGTTGGTACCGTGGGCGGAGGACGGGATCAGACAGATGTCGCGCTGGCTGTCGCCGCGGCTCTGGTGGTAGGCACGGATCGCCAGCAGGCCGGCGTACTCGCCCTGGGAGCCGGCGTTGGGCTGCAACGACACGGCGTCGTAGCCGGTGGCGGAACAGAGCATCGCCTCCAGTTCGTCGGTGAGCTGGCGGTAGCCTTCGCTCTGCTCGGCCGGGGCGAACGGGTGCAGGTTGCCGAATTCGGCCCAGGTCACCGGGATCATCTCGCTGGCGGCGTTCAGCTTCATGGTGCAGGAGCCCAGCGGGATCATCGTGCGGTCCAGCGCCAGGTCCTTGTCCGCCAGCTTGCGCAGGTAGCGCATCAGCTCGGTTTCCGAGTGATGGCGGTTGAAGATCGGGTGGCTGAGGATCGCCGACTGGCGCAGCAGCGCGGCCGGCAGGCGGTCGCCAATGCTGGCGGCAAGGGCGGCGAAGTCCGGGAGCGCCTGGCCCTCTTCGGCCAGCAGGCCCCAGAGGGTCTCCACATCGGCCTGGCGGACGGTCTCGTCGAGCGACAGGCCGAGACGGCCGGCATCGATCTCGCGCAGGTTGATCCCGGCGGCGCGGGCCTTGGCATGGATCGCCGCGGTACGCGCGCCGGTGGCCAGGCTCAGGGTGTCGAAGAAATGCTTCTGCTCGACGGCCACGCCCAGGCGCTCCAGGCCGGCGGCGAGGATCGCGGTCAGCCGGTGGGTGCGCCGGGCGATGCGCAGCAGGCCCTGCGGGCCGTGGTAGACGGCGAACATGCTGGCGATGTTGGCCAGCAGTACCTGGGCGGTGCAGATGTTGCTAGTGGCTTTCTCGCGGCGGATGTGCTGCTCGCGGGTCTGCATGGCCAGGCGGTAGGCCGGCTTGCCGTGGCGGTCGATGGAGACGCCGACCAGGCGTCCCGGCATGTCCCGCTTGAAGGCGTCGCGGGTGGCGAAATAGGCCGCGTGCGGGCCGCCGAAGCCGAGCGGCACGCCGAAGCGCTGGGCGCTGCCGATGGCTACGTCGGCGCCGAACTCGCCCGGCGGGGTCAGCAGGGTCAGCGCCAGCAGGTCGGCGGCCACCGCGACCAGCGCATCGACCGCATGGAAGCGGCTGACCAGTTCGCGATAGTCGACGATCTCGCCGTCGCAGGTGGGGTATTGCAGCAACGCGCCGAAGTAGGCGGAGAAGTCTTCGATGGCGCTCTCGTCGCCGACCACCACCTCGATGCCCAGCGGCTCGGCACGGGTGCGCAGCACGTCGAGGGTCTGCGGGTGGCAATGGCGGGAGGCGAAGAATGCCTGGCTGGTGCGGTTCTTCGACAGGCGCTTGCAGAAGGTCATGGCCTCGGCGGCGGCGGTCGCCTCGTCGAGCATCGAGGCGTTGGCGATCGGCAGGCCGGAGAGGTCGCTGACCAGGGTCTGGAAGTTCAGCAGCGCCTCCAGGCGGCCCTGGGAGATTTCCGGCTGGTACGGCGTGTAGGCGGTGTACCAGGCCGGGTTCTCCAGCAGGTTGCGCAGGATCGGTGCCGGGGTGTGGCAGTTGTAGTAGCCCTGGCCGATGAAGGAACGCAACGCGCGATTGCGCGCGGCGATCGCCTTCAGGCTGGCCAGCGCCTCGGCCTCGCCCATGCCGGCCGGCAGGTCGAGCACGCTGCTACCCTTGATGCTGTCCGGGATCACGTTGCCGATCAGCGCGTCCAGCGAGTCGTAGCCCAGGCGCTGGAGCATGGCCTGGGTGTCGGCGGCGCGCGGGCCGATATGGCGGGCGATGAATTCGTCGTCGGTGCCCAGGTCGATGGCGCCGAGGTTCAGGTTATCGGTCATGACGGGATCCTCAGGCGTCGGCGTTGGCGTTCAGCAGGCGGTCGTAGGCGGCCTGGTCGAGCAGCTTTTCCCAGGCGCCGGCGTCGGCCGGACGGAAGCGGAAGAACCAGGCCTCGCCGAGCGGGTCCTGGTTGACCAGCTCCGGGGCGTCCGGCAGCGCGTCGTTGATCGCCACCACCTCGCCGTCCAGCGGCATCAGGATGTTGCTGGCGGCCTTGACCGACTCCAGCACCGCCACTTCACTGCCGGCGGCGTGTTCGCCGAGTTCCGGCAACTGCACGAATACCACGTCACCGAGGGCGTCCTGGGCGTAGGCGGTGATGCCGACGGTCAGCAGCCCGTCGTCGTCCTGGCGCAGCCATTCGTGGTCGGTGGTAAAGCGCAACTTGCTCATGCTGGATCCTCATTGTCAGCGGGTCGCCCGGTCGGGACGGGACTTTGTTCTGCGGCAGCCCGTAGCAAGCAGGGTGCCAAGCGGCCCCGGCCCTGTCGCCACGGGGCGTGGCCGGGCGCGGGGGAAACCCGGACAGGGCCGCCATGGAACGCTTTCGTTACAGACCCGCCGGACATTTCCCGAACCAGAGCGCAAACGCCTGATAGCAAAGGTTTTTCCTGCAATCGGAACGAATTCGTTCCACTCGTAACCGAAGCGTTACAGCCGATGGCACAGCCCCTGTCGCTGCAAGCTGGCGCGCAGGTGCTCGAGGAACGCGCGGACCTTCCGCGTGTTGCGCCGGTGCCCCGGATAGAGGACATGGATGGAGGGCCCGAACGGCCCCGGGTCGAAGTGGTAGTCGCCGAGCAGGCGCACCAGCCGCCCTTCGCCGAGCAGCGGCGCGACACTCCACTGCGGACAGAACTGCAGGCCCAGCCCGGCCAGCAGGTGGGCGAGCAGGAAGTCGTAGTTGTCGCTGGCCAGTCGCGGGCGCGGCTGGTCGATACGCTGGCGGGCGCCGTCGCGTTCCATCCACCAGAAGTTCTGGTTCAGCGAAGGGTGCTGGAAGACCAGCCAGGCGTGCCGCTCGAAGTCCTCCGGGCCTTGCGGCGCGGGTTGCCGCGCCAGGTAGGCGGGGCTGGCGCAAAGCACGATCTGGTTCGGCGCCAGCGGCCGCGCCACCAGCCCCGGCAGGTCGATGGGGCCGTCGCGCAGGCCGAGGTCGTAGCCGCCTTCGCTGAGATCGAGAAAGGTTTCGTCGAGGTCCACCCGCAGGCTGATCCTCGGATGCGCCTCGAGGAAGCTGGCGCAGGCCTGCTGGAGGAACGCCGCGGCGAACGACGGCGGCGCGGCGAGGCGCAGTTCGCCGCGCAACTCCGACTCCAGCAGTTCGATCTCCTGCCCCGCCGTGCGCAGCGTTTCCAGGGACTGACGAGCCGCCTCCAGGTAGATCTGCCCGGCCTCGGTCAGCGCCAGGCTGCGGGTGGTGCGCTCGAACAGGCGGGCGCCGAGTTCCGCTTCCAGGTGGGCGACGGCCTTGGTCAGCGCCGAGGGCGTCTTGCCCAGGCGCTCGGCGCCACGGCTGAAGCTACCGGTTTCGGCAGTGGCGACGAACATCGCCAGGGCATTCAATTTGTCCATCGACTCCTTCCGTTCCGGCACAAGTGTTGTGCGCCGCGCCCGGTTCTGCCGGGCCGGCGCTTTGGCTAGTCTCGCCTTGCCCGGGCCACGCTACACAAGACCAAGAAGCAAAGGAAACCACCATGAAGCAACGGATTCCCACCCTCCTCGCCGGCGCCTGCCTGGCCATCCCCCTGCACGCCCTCGGCGCCGCCGACCTGCTGGTGGTCAACGCCAGGATCTTCACCGCCAATCCGCAGCAACCCTTCGCCGAGGCCCTGGCGGTGGAGGACGGGCGGATCCTCGCGGTCGGCGACGAGGCCGGGCTGCGCGCCCTGGCCGATGGCGACAGCCAGGTCGTCGATCTCGGCGGCAAGCGCCTGATGCCCGGCCTGATCGACACCCATTCGCACGCGGTGTTCGGCGGCCTGGAGCTGGCCGGCGCGGACATGGGCAACGAACAGGTCGGCCTCGACGAACTGGAGCGGCGCCTGCGCGCCTGGCGCGACAACGGCAAGGCGCGACATGGCGACATGCTCAATGTCAGCGGCATGCATACCGCCTACTGGAGCCAGGTCAAGGACTTCCGCGCGCGCTTCGACCACGGCGAATGGGCCGACCAGCCGCTGGCCTTCATCGGCAGCGACCACCACACCGGCTGGGCCAACGCCGCCATGCTGAAACGCGCCGGCATCGACGCCGCGCGGGTCCGCGCCCTGCCCGAGGAACAGCGCAACACCATCGGCCACGACGCCGACGCCACCCCCAACGGCTTCCTCGCCGATGCCGGTCTCGACGCGGTGCTCGCGGTACTGCCGGCGCCGAGCGCGGAACAGATGCTAGAAGCCGGACGCAGCGCGGTGCGCTACAGCAACTCGCTGGGCCTGACCGCATGGATGGACCCGGCCGCCAATGGCTCGCCGGGCGACGCCCTGTTCAGCCTCAGGCCCGACGAGAACACCGTCGGCGTGCTACCGGTCTACCAGCGGCTGGCCAAGGGCGGCGAACTCAGCGCCCACGTCGCCGCCCTCCTGGTCGCCAACCCACGCAGCCGGCCGGCCGACCTCGAGGTGCTGGACAAGGTGCGCCAGCGCTTCCTCGGCAGCCCCAACCTGACCCTGCCGGGAATCAAGGTGTTCGCCGACGGCGTACCGGAATACCCGGCGCAGACCGCCGCGCTCCTCGAGCCCTACCGCAACAGCAGGAAGACGGGCGAACTGCTGATCGACCCGGCGCACTTCGGCGAACTGGTCAGCGCCGCCGACGCCCGCGGCTGGCTGGTCCACGTCCACGCCATCGGCGACCGCGCGGTGCGCGAGGCGCTGAACGGCATGCAGCAGGCGCGGCGCGACCGCGACAGCGGCATCGCCCATTCGATCACCCACCTGCAACTGGTCAATCCCAAGGAATTCGAGCGCTTCAGGCCGCTCGGCGTGATCGCCTCGATGCAGCTGTACTGGGCCGCCGCCGACGAAACCACGGTGGACCTGATGAAGCCCTACATCAGCGCCTTCGCCTACCGCTACCAGTACCCGGCGCACTCCCTGCTGAGCAAGGGCGCGACCATCGCCGGGGCCAGCGACTGGCCGGTGTCCAGCCTGTCGCCGTGGAAGGCCATCCAGCAGGCGGTGACCCGCAAGGGCCCGCAGGGCGTGCTCAACGCCGGCGAACGCCTGGACCGCCAGACCATGTTCTACGCCTACACCCGCAACGCTGCGCGGACCATCGGCCTGGAGCGCCGGATCGGCAGCCTGGAGCCGGGCAAGCAGGCGGACTTCATCGTCCTCGACCGCGACGTGTTCGAGGTGCCGGAGACGCAACTGGGCGAAACCAAGGTGCTGAAGACCTGGTTCGCCGGCAAGCCGGTGTATTCCAGCGAGGGCTGAGCCCGCTTCAGGCGCGCGGGCCGATGCCGTACTTGCGCAGGCGGTGGGCGATGGCGGTGTGCGAGGTCTGCAGGCGCGCCGCCAACTGGCGGGTCGATGGATAGCTGACGTAGAGCTTCTCCAGCAGGGCTTTCTCGAAGCCCTCCACCGCCTCCTCCAGGCTGCCCACCTCGCCGTCGTTCTGCCGCGCCACGGCGGTGCCGGCGATCTCCAGGTCGCCGATATCCACCAGGCTGCTCTCGCAGATCGCAGCGGCGCGGAAGATCACGTTCTGCAACTGGCGCACGTTGCCCGGCCAGCGGTTGTTCAGCAGCGCCGGGTAGGTGCCCGGCGCCAGCCGGCACACCGGGCGCTGGATCTGCGCACAGGCCTGCTGCATGAAGTGCCGCGCCAGCAGCAGGATGTCGTGGCCGCGCTCGCGCAACGGCGGGACTTCCAGGCTGAGCACGTTGAGGCGGTAGAACAGGTCCTCGCGGAAGCTGCCCTCGGCGACCATCTTCTCCAGGTTGCGGTGGGTGGCGCTGAGGATCCGCACGTCGACCCTCACCTCGCGGTCGCCGCCGACCCGGCGGAAGCTGCCGTCGCTGAGGAAGCGCAGCAGCTTGGCTTGCAGATAGGGGGACATCTCGCCGATCTCGTCGAGGAACACCGTGCCCTGGTGGGCCAGCTCCAGCAGGCCCGGCTTGCCGCCGCGCTGGGCGCCGGTGAAGGCGCCGGGGGCGTAGCCAAACAGCTCGCTTTCGGCCAGGTTCTCCGGCAACGCCGCGCAGTTCAGCGCCAGGAACGGCGAGTTGTGCCGCGCACTCAGGGCGTGACAGCCGCGCGCCACCAGTTCCTTGCCGGTACCGGTCTCGCCGTGGATCAGCAGCGGCGCGTCGAGCGCCGCCACGCGCTGCGCACGGGTCTTCAGGGTGCGGATCGGCTGGGAATCGCCGAGGAGCATCTCGAACCCCTCGGCATGGTCATGGTGCAAGGCCGCCAGGCGCTCGCCGATGCGGTTCGGTTCGTAGAGGGTCAACAGGCCGCCGGCCAGGTGCCGCTCGCCCTCGCCCGGCCCTTCGGTGATCGGCGTGGCATCGAGCAGCAGGGCCTGGCCCATGAAGGTCACTTCGCGCAGCGGCAGGCGGAAGCCCTGCTCGACCAGCGCATCCTCCAGGGTTTCATCGTCGAACAGGCTGGCCAGCCGCTCGCCGGCCGGGTCGCGTCCGCAGCGCTCGCTGAAGGCCGGGTTGGCCAGCAGCACCAGGCCCTTGCCGTCCACCGCCAGCACCGGATCGGCCATCGCCGCCAGCAACGCATCGAGCTGCAAGCGGCGGCGCTGGCCGGGAAGGATGTCGACCACGGTCATCGCCTGCACGCCACGGATGCCCAGCAGCGCTGCGCGCAGTTCCTCCAGCACGTCGGGACTGAGGGTCGGCGCGTCGATGTAGACGTTCGGCGGCACCATTTCCACCGCATCCAGGTTCAGGTTGCGCCCACCCAGCAGCGCCAGCACCTCCTGGGTGATGCCGACACGGTCGATGAAGGAGACGTGGATGCGCATGCGGGAACCTGGACTGCGGCGACGCTCGCCATAAAGCCGTCGATTGTACGGCCTGGCGCCGCCCAGCCCAAGGGGCCGGCGTCAGGGTACGGGGCGCAGCGCCTCGCTGCGGGTGCGGTGGCTCCAGTCGCCCTCGTCGTCCATCACGGTTTCGGTCACCAGCACTCGGCCCGGCTGCTGCGGGTCGGCCTTGTACAGCACCAGTTCGGCCTCGGCATCGTCCCAGGTGGTGGAGATGTCCGGCAGCACCCGCACCCACTGGCCGTCGCGGATTTCCAGCAGCGACGACTTGGTCCAGGTGCTGGTCCACCAGGTACGCAGCAGTTGCAGGCGCTCGCGGCCGCTGTCGTCGAGGCCGCCGAGGACGCTGAGCACCGCGCCGGTGCAACTGCCCAGCGGCTTGGGCGGGACGCGCGCGTCGGCGCTCCAGAGGTCGCAGCGGCAATCCTCGTATTCGTCGCACAAGGCGGCGCTGTTCGGCGCGTGGGCCACGACCCAGGCGAAGTCCGCCTCGGTACCGGCGAAGCGGCCGCGAGCCAGCGGGGTGTACCGCGGGTCGACGGCGTAGCGGGTGATCTCGTCGCTCTCGCCGACGAAGCGCCAGGTATCGCCCGGCCCGGCGCGCTCGGCCAGGAGCAGCCCCGGATAGTTGCGCAGGCGTCCGTCGAGGCGTACCTGCTTGACGAAGCGCACCTCGTAGCGGCCTTCCTGGTCGCCCGACACGATCTGCGGCGCAGCGACGATGCGCTGCTCGAAGTCGGGATGGCGGGCGAAGAAGGCCTGCTTGGCGGAGAGGGTGCGCTCGCGCGTCTGCGCGCGGCCATAGTAGTCCAGGCGCGGCGCATAGACCCCTTCCAGGGCCTTGCCGCTGCGCTGCCCGTGGGCGGACTGCCAGCGCTGGAACAGGCCGAGGATTTCGCTTTCGGCGGCAGCCTGGACCAGCGCTGGGTACAGGCAGAAGAGCGCGGCGCAGAATACCGGGCGCAAGAGTCGGCGCATCGAGAACATCCTTGTCGTTCGATTGAGGCGAACGCCGATTGTCCCCTATCCGCCGACGCTGGCAAATGGCCCTGGGCGATTTTTTCCGATTCCGCAACGCGGTGGGCATTGCGAACACGCTCCGGACAGCCTTCCCCCACCTCCAGGCCGCGGCACGGCGGATAACCGCAAGCAGCTATCCGCCCCACGCCAGCCAGCCGGCTCAATGCGCCGGCAACAAGGCCTGCAACCCTTCGGCAAGCTCCAGGCTCCACGCCGCGTAGTCGTGACCGCCGGGGAACTCGCGGTAGTGCAGCGGGTAGCCCTTGCCTTGCAGCGCCGCGCGCAGGCTGCGGTTGCTGCCGAGAATGCCGTCCGCCTCGGGCTCCTCGAGCAGGCCGGAACTGAGGAAGAACACCAGCGGCAAACGCTCGCCAGCGGCGAACTGCCGTACCAGCCACTGCGGCTGCTGCTCGTCCGGCCCCCACCAGAACGAGCCGGACAGGCTCAGCACCTTGCCGAAGCGTTCTGGGTAACGGTAGGCGATGCAGCCCGAGGCCAGCCCGCCGTAGCTGGAACCGGAAAGCACGCGATCGGCAGGCTCCTCGCTCAATGCATAGCGCTGCTGCAACCAGGGCAGCAGCTCGTGGGCGAGCATGTCGGCGAAGGCCTCGTTGCAGGGTAGCTCGCGGCCCCGGCTGCTGGCATCGACATTGCCGACAATTACCGCCAGGGTCGGGCGGATACGCCCGGCGGCAATCAGGTTGTCGAGGATGGTCGGGGTCGGTACGTCGCGCGCGTAGTGGTCCTCGTCGAACAGCACCAGCAGCGGATAGCGCTGGCCCTCTGGGTCGTAGCCCGGCGGCGTGTAGAGCGTCAGCTGGCGCTGGTTGGCCAGGGCCTGGCTGCTATAGCCGAGGCGCTCCACCTTGCCGCGCGGCACGTCCTTGCGCGGCTGGTCCCAGGTCTCGGCAGGGGCGCCGCCGAGCTGCACCAGCGAGGCCTGCTCGGCCCGCGGCAGCGCGCGGCTGTTGAGCCACGGCGTACGGCTCAGCGGGTCCGGCCGCGCCGCCGCCTGCAACGCCAGGCGCAAGGTGCCGCGATCGGCCTGTTGCAGGTCCGGCAGGTCGGCGCTGAGCTGGTAGGAAACCCGCGCGTCGCGGCGCAGCGGCAGGCTCAGGTAGCGCACGTCGCTGCCGGCCAGGGCCTCGAAGCGGCGGGTGTTGACCTCCGGGGTCGGCCACAGCAGGCGCACGTCGCCGGGACGCTGCTGGCGCCAGAGGAAGGTGACCAGCACACGTTCGGCATCCAGCGGCTCCACCAGCGGCGTGCCCTGCTTCGCCACCTGCTTCCAGAACGCCTTCAGCGCGCCGGAGCGCTTTTCCGCAAGCTCCGCCTGCAGGCGTTGCAGGGTCGGGCTCTGCGGCGCCGGCGAATCAAGCGCCGGGGTCTGCGGGGTGAGGCGCTGGGTGGGGATCAGGGTCAGTGCGGTGTCTTCGTCGGCGCTGAAGGTCAGGCGCAGGCCCTGGCGCTCGCCGGCCTGCAGACCGAGCGACTGGCGTCCGGCCAGCTCCGTCGCGCGCAACGCCTTGCCGTCGGGCGTGGTGGCGCGCAGGCGGACGCGGCCGCGGTCGACCTCCAGGTCGAGCAACTGCAACTCGCCGGGGGCAAGGTCGAGGTAGCGCTGGCGGCTCTCGCCGGCAGCGATCTCGATGCGGCCATCGGCCAGCGGCACGGGCTGGGCGGCCTGGGCCGGGGTCAGCAGGTTGAGGAAAAGCAACAACGAGGTGGAAACGGCAGACATGGAATCTCCCTTCGAATAGGCGCCGCCATCCGGGCGGCTCACCGGAAGAGACGTACGATCGCAGCGGAAATTTGCCGCTGTGATCCAGGCTAGAGCGGTTGCGCCGCGACTGGAGTAGAATCCGCCGCCTCGAAAACCGTCCGAAGGAAAATTCCGATGACCTCCCGTCTGCTGCCCGCCCTGTTGCTCTCGTCCGCATTCGCCGTCCTGGCCGGCTGCTCCACCCCGACCATCGTCACCCTCAACGATGGCCGCGAGATCCAGGCGGTGGATACCCCGCGCTATGATCGTAGTTCCGGCTTCTACGAACTGGAGCAACTGGACGGCAAGCGCACCCGCGTCAACAAGGACCAGGTGCGCAGCATCAAGGACATGTAATCCCCCGGACCCGCCATCCGCGCGGTGGCGCACTCCAGGGAAGGAGTCGAACCATGCGATCCGACCTGCACGAGGCCAACCGGCTGTCGTGGAACGCCGCCACCCGGGCGCACAACAGCCACAAGGCCGACCAGGCCGCCTTCTTCCGCAACGGCGGTTCCACGCTCTATCCCGAGGAACTGCAACTGCTCGGCCATCTCGACGGCCTGCGCCTGCTGCATCTGCAATGCAACGCCGGACAGGACAGCCTGAGCCTGGCGCGCCTTGGCGCCCGCGTCACCGGGGTCGACATCGCCGACAGCGCCATCGACTTCGCCCGCCAGCTGTCCCGCGACAGCGGCATCGCCGCCGACTTCCAGCGCGACGACATCCTCCGCTGGCTGCCCGTCGCCGCCACTCGCGGCGAACGCTTCGAACGGGTCTTCGCCTCCTACGGCACGCTGGTCTGGCTCTCCGACCTCAAGCGCTGGGCCGACGGCATCGCCCAGGTACTGGTTCCCGGCGGGCGCTTCGTCCTGGTGGAGTTCCACCCTTTCGCCCTGTACTTCGACCCACACTGGCAACCGGCCTACGACTACTTCAGCCGCGAGCCGATCGCCGAGAGCGGCGTCAGCGACTACGTCGCCGAGTCCGGCGCCAGCCTGGCGCCCTCCGGCTACCGCGCCGGCGTCGAGAACTTCAGCAACCCTCATCCCAGCTACGAGTTCCAGTGGGGCCTGGCCGATGTGATCGGCGCCCTGCTCGGCGCCGGCCTGCAACTCGAACGGCTGGAGGAATACCCCTACGCCAACGGCTGGGCCGGCTTCGACGGCATGCGCGACGGCGGCGGCGGACGCATGCTGCCGCCCGCCGATCGTCCGCGCCTGCCGCTGATGTACGGCCTCAGCGCAAGGAAACCACGATGACCGAAGAACGCCTGCTGCGCCGCGACGAAATCCCCCTGGTCTGGGAGATCGATCGCAGCGAAGTGATCGAACACCTGTATTCCGTCGAGGCCGGCCAACTGGTGCTGCGCCCCGAGTTCTACGACATGCGCGGCTGGCCGGAGGGCGAGGCCGAGCACTACACGCCGATCCTGCTCGACTGCTTCGACCGCGGCGGCTGGTTCCTCGGCCTGTTCGACCAGGGCCGCCTGATCGGCGCGGTAGTCCTCGACCCGCGCCGCCTCGGCCCCGAGCGCGACTGGCTGCAACTGAAGTTCCTCCACCTCAGCCACGCCTACCGCCGCCGCGGCCTCGGCGCCCACCTCTTCCACCTCGCCGCCACCCAGGCCCGCCACCTCGGCGCCAGCGCGCTCTACGTTTCGGCTACGCCGTCGCAGAACACGGTGGATTTTTATACGAGACTCGGATGCCGGCTGTGCATGGAACCGGATGAGGAGTTGTATCGGTTGGAGCCGGAGGATGTTCATCTGGTGTTCAATCTATAGTGATGCTGAGTCTCGTTGATAATCAGCAGTGCAAATAGACTTCAAGGAATGGAAATGTACAAAGCTCTCGCTTTTCTCCTGTTAAATACATTCATCGCCGTAGTGCATGCGGAGGAAGGCTGGGAGCTTTCAGTTTCAGGACCAGCCCCTGGACAACCTGGACACGTGCCATATCCAGATAGGCGACAACCCTCGCTCGAAGCCGCTTGCGCGGCCAGCGACAGGTACTATATAGATAGCAATCTGAAGGGTGGTCACGTAGTTCTAGGGTACATCAGCAGAAAAACACTTATAGATGCCCGATACAATTCATTTTTTTGCAGCATCAGCATATTCAGAAAGTCTCCGCTAGCAGCTACATCCGGCACTGCTACCTACGGAAATCCTAACTGGTGGGGGGCCTCCGGCACGGCTGTAAACGTTACTCAGGCTCCTCCAACTGGCTGCCCATACAACCTTTTCAATGGCCGGTACGAGTGCCCCACTGACGTCTCCGATCGAAAGAACGCGGGAATCCCCAACGAAAACGGATGCCAAGGCCCCTCATCTTTCCAGGGAAACCCTATAAATGCCAGTATCGGCAATAAATTTCAACGTGAAACCGATATAGATCCGTCGCACTCCCCTCTCCAGTTCGAGAGATACTACAACAGCATTACCGGAATGTGGACGAACACCTTCCAGGAAGGCTTAAAAATAGTAGGCGAAAATATTTCCCTATCTCTACCCGATGGTCGTCAGGAACTATTCAGGCTGACTGACGGCGCAATATCGTCCGACGCAACGACGGGTACACTTTCAAAAGACCAGGCAGGCTGGAGGTATGACTATAGGGACGGAACCAGCTCACTTTTCGATGTCCAGGGCCGGCTTATCCAGAGGAAAGTCAGGGGGCAGGTCATCACGATAACCTATCCGAACCTCTCCACCACCAAGGCTAAAGATGGGTTCGGAAACACCCTAACCGTTTCCTGGAACGCAACGAAACAACCCTACCTCGTCGATTACAACGGTTCCCTGAAAGTGGAATATCTATATGACGGGGGCGCCAGGCTGGTTTCGAAGAAAACCACGTCCCAAGGACTCAACCGCACCCGGAAGTATCTCTATGCTGACAGTGGCAATGCCGGGTTAATGGTTGGAATCATCGACGAACAAGGCACGCGTTACGCCACCTGGACCTACGACGACCAAGGCCGCGCCATCTCCAGCGAACACGCCAACGGCGCCGAAAAGGTCACCCTCGCCTACAACGATGACGGCTCCACCACCGTCACCAACGAATACGGCAAGCAGGCCACCTACCGCTTCCAAGTGATCCAGGGCATCAAGCGCATCGTTGCCATCGAAGGCGAACCCTCGCCCAACTGCCCCGGCAGCAATTCCACCTTCACCTACGATGACCAGGGTCTGCTCACCAGCAAACGCGACAACAACGGCAACCTGACCACCTACCAGTACAACGCCCGCGGTCTGGAAACCTCGCGCACCGAGGCCGCCGGCACTGCGCAGACGCGCACCATCACAACCGACTGGCACCCGACCCTGTTCCTCCCGGTCCAGGTCAGCGAGCCCAGCCGGAGCACCCGCTATCAGTACGACGCCGAGGGACGCAGAACCAGTGAAGGAATCATGGCGAACCAATGAAGACTTCTTTTCGGTATGCGAGACGAACCAGCAGTGACCTTAAACTAAAACAAGCTTACTCCAAAAGAAATTGACATGACGAAACCTCCTCTAGACTCAGAGCCACCTCGCACCTACTCAAGCCTTGTCTTGTGCATAGCTGCCGCTTTTTCGACAATGACATACGCATCTCCCGGCGCAATTCTTGAACCAAAAAAGAAATATAAATTCGCCAACGACACCTTCCTTACCATCATCGAAGAAACATTAACAGAAGTAATACTAAAGATAAACGAAAAACAAGAAAAAATATTCAAGCAATGCACAAGCAAAGCAGTATATAGCTGTACCAAGTTCATCATCACCCATGCAGAAGGCAGTGAGATATTCGGAAAAACCAATGGAGAATACAATAGCCACTCACTAATAAGACACTCCATTAGTCAAAGCATAAATGCTGCCGGCATCGTAACTATTAACCCACCAGCCCCAGCAGGCTCCCTGGGCACTCAAACAGTATGGACATGCCCCGAAGATTATTGGCCTAGATCTGAGACTATCGCTCCCAAGCAGATCAGGAAAACTTGCGTTATCAAAACACAGCCCGCCAAGAACAAAGGTCCTTCTGATATATCTTGCCCATCGCCGTACGGAGGAAACCCTATAAATTTCGCTATTGGCAATAAATATCAGGAAGAAATAGATCTGCGGGGCGGTAGAGGGAACGCCCTGATCCTCAGCCGAAATTACAACAGTCTTGATGGCTACTGGCGGCACAACTTCTCCATGCGTTTGGACATTGACCTACCGAGGAGTACCATCTATCTCACCAGAGAGACCGGCAGGCTAAATACTTTCAGCCTGAACAACGGAACTATTACGGCAGAAGCAACCGAACTGGGCAGCCTGATCAAGCTAGACAATCGCTGGATATATTCCGCGAAAAATAACGACCAGTTCATTTTCAACGACAGGGGTGCTCTGATACGACAGAACCTACAGTCGGGAGTACAGCGCAGCATCTCCTATAGTCAGAACAAGGTCTTCGTGACAGACAACTTCGGAAATTCTCTTGAACTCACTCAAGACGAGAACAACCAGCCACTTGGTTTCCGATCAAGCTCTGTTGAAGGGCGTTACGACTACAGTACGAGTGGGCAGTTGATCAAGTCCCAAGTCACCTTGAATGGCATGAGCAAAACACGTCTCTATCATTACGAGGACGAGCACAATCCTCGACTACTAACCGGCCTCACCGATGAACGCGGCATACGATTCGCGACTTGGTCCTACGACGATCAAGGCAGAGCTATTTCGAGCGAACATGCCGGCGGCATGGAGAAGATTCAAATCGTCTACAACAATGATGGTTCGACTACCGTTACCAACGAACTGGGCAAAGTGACCCGTTATCGATTCCAAAACCTACAGGGTCTCCAACGTATCATCGCGATAATTGGCGAGCCTTCGGTCGACTGCCCCAGTAGCAACTCATCCTTCACCTATACCAGCCGCGGTCAACTGGCCAGCAAACGCGACAACAACGGCAACCTGACCACCTACCAGTACAACGCCCGTGGCCTGGAGACCTCGCGCACCGAGGCCGCCGGCACTGCGCAGGCGCGCACCATCACAACCGACTGGCACCCGACCCTGTTCCTCCCGGTGCAGGTCAGCGAGCCCGGCCGGATCACCCGCTACCAGTACGACGCCGAGGGACGCAAGACCGGCGAGACCGTCACCACCCGCTGACAAGGACGACACCCATGCGCATCCCCCCATACTTCCCTCGTCTCGGCGCCCTCGCCCTGGCTTGCGCCCTCGCCCTGCCCGCCCAGGCGGCCGAGCGCGCCTGGAGCTACAGCTACAACGCCCTCGGCCTGATCGAGCGCGCCGACGGTCCGCGCACCGATGTGCAGGACGTCACCCTCTATGCCTACGACAGTCGCGGCAACCTGACCCAAGTGACCAACGCCCTCGGCCAGGTCACCCGCCTCGGCGACTATGACGAGCGCGGCAAGCCCGGCAGCATCACCGATGCCAACGGCGTCACCAGCAGCCTCGCCTACACCGGCGTCGACGGCTGGCTGGCCTCCGTCAGCACCGCCGGCAGCACCACCCGCTTCGACTATGACGCGGTCGGCCAGATCACCCGCGTCACCCGTGGCGACGGCAGCTGGCTGAGCTACGAATACGACGACGCACGGCGCCTGGTGGCGATCGGCAACAACCTCGGCGAACGCCTCGAATACGACGTCGACACCAAGGGCAATCGCACCGCCCAGCGCATCAAGGACGCCAGCGGCAGCCTGGTGCGCCAGCAGCAATGGGCCTACGACGAGCTTGGCCGGCTGCTCCGTGCGGTCGGCGCCGGCGGCCAGACACGCAGCTTCGCCTACGACCTCAACGACAATCCGGTCGGCGAAACCAACCCGCGCCAGTTCGCCCACAGCCAGACCTTCGACGCCCTCGACCGGCTGGTCGGCCAGAGCGATCCTCTCGGCGGCAAGACCCAACTCGCCTACGACGCCCAGGACAACCTCACCGAGGTCAAGGACCCGCGCGGCGTCACCACCCGCTACGAATACGACGGCCTCGGCAACCTGACCCGACTGGTCAGCCCGGACAGCGGCACCACCACCTTCGAGCACGACGCCGCCGGCAACGTCATCCGCCGCACCGACGCTCGCGGTGCGGTCACCGAGTATCGCTACGACGCCCTCAATCGGCTGGTCGAGCGCCGCTCGCCGAGCGACCCGAGCCTCGACGTACAGTACCGCTACGACCTCACCGCCGACGGCAACCAGGGCATCGGCCGCCTGGGCGCCATCGAAGGTGCCCGCGACAGCCTGGTGTACCGCTACGACGAGCGCGGCAACCTGGTCGAGCAGGTACGCAGCATCCGCCTCGACCAGCAGACCCTGCTCGACCGCGTGACCTACCGCTACGACGCGGCCAACCAACTGCTGGAGATCGGCTACCCCTCCGGCCTCGCCATCGGCTACCCGCGCAACGCCGGCGGCCAGGTCGCCAGCGTGACCCTGGCAGTAGGCGACAAGGCGCCGAGCACCCTGGTCGGGCAGATCGCCTACCTGCCCTTCGGCCCGCTGCTGCGCCTGACCTGGGGCAACGGCATCACTCTCAGCCGCGAGTACGACCAGGACTACCAACTGCTGCGGCAGAAGGTCGGCCCCTGGCAGAGCGACTACCAGCACGATGCCAATGGCAATATCCAGCAGCACCGCCACAGCCTCTGGGGCACCCTGGACTACCAGTACGACCCGCTGGACCGCCTGACCGAGGAACGCGGCGTCCAGGGCGGGCGCAGCTATGCCTACGACGCGGTCGGCAACCGCACCCAACGCAGCGACAACCCCGCCTCAGGCGGCACCGCCAGCAGCCAGGACTACCAGTACGCGCCCGACAGCAACCGATTGACCGCCATCGGCGCGCAAGCGGTGACCAGCGACGCCGCCGGCAACCTCACCCAGGACCGCCCCGCACGCAAACTGGCCTACGACGCTCAGGGCCGCCTGCAAAGCGTCAGCCTCGACGGCCAGCAGGTCGCCGAATACCGCTACAACGCCCTCGGCCAGCGCATCGTCAAGCTCACCCCCGAGAGCGTCACCACCTACCTCTATGGTCCCGACGGCCAGTTGCTCGGCGAAGCCGAACACGACGGCAGCGGCCGGAAACTGCGAGCCCAGTACTACCTGTGGCTGGACAGCCTGCCGCTGGCCACCATCGACGCCGACTACGACGCCCAGGGCAAGGTCGGCAACCCGACCCTGCTCTACCTCCATGGCGACCACCTCGACACCCCGCGCCTGGCCACCGACGCCAGCGGCCAGATCGCCTGGCAGTGGCAGTCCGACGCCTTCGGCCGCGGCGAAGCGCTGAGCCAGGGCAGCACCCAGGTCAACCTGCGCTTCCCCGGGCAGTACTACGATGCGGAGAGCGGGCTGCACTACAACTACTTCCGCGACTATGATCCGGAGACTGGGCGGTATGTGGAGAGTGATCCGATTGGGTTGGTAGGAGGGTTAAATACATATGGATATGTAGAGGGAAATCCACTCGGACTTTCAGATCCACTAGGACTGGCTCCAGGGGATCTGTTTGCAACAGAGGCTGCGGCACGAGCAGATGCTCTTGCTTATCAGGAGTCTGTGAACAGTAGCATTGATAGATGGCTATGGGGGAATATGGTCTATGGCTTCCGTGTGTTTAAAACCTCCGATTGCCTTTGGACCTACGAAGTACAGACCCCAGTCTTGGGAATTGCGCCTCCACTTGGCCCCAAAGGTCCTTGGAAGGTCAACAAGCCAGGAGTTTCAGGAAAGGCAGGAGCTAAAGACGTTCCAAGCTGGGCAAAAGGGGATAGGCCATATCAAGGCGAATCAGGGAAAGACTTTGCCAAACGCATCATGGATCAAAAATATGGCAAAGGTAACTGGAAAGACGGACCAGGCTCTGAATACAACCAGATCAAAAAGTGGGGTGACAGATCGTTCATAGACCCCAAGTAATCAAACTCCTAAAAAAATGGAGGCACTGATGGATAACGTATTCATACTCCACCATACATACGGAGACTCTGAAAGTGAAAGCTATAAGCTTCTAGGAGTATTCAGCACAGAGGATAGGGCAAACTCAGAAATCCCCAAATACCTAAAGCTCCCAGGGTTCAAAGAGTTCCCTGACGGATTTACTGTAACCAAGTACTCCCTTGATGAACCACATTGGTTAAGCGGTTTCGAAGGAGCAGAGTCTAGCGTTATAGAAGATAAGTAATAGAATAGATCCAGGAAGCCTTGGTCGATCTGTTGAAATACAGTTCTCGCTGAATCTGAGCCTTGCCGCATAACCCAGATGAGTTTTTCCGATGACGGGTACGACCAGCATGCCTGCAAGCTGGTCGGCTCGGCTCAGTCAAACCTCGATATAGAACTGGGGGAGCTGCGGCGCCGGCCCATGGGAAAAGGGGACAGATTTATTTTCCCTACTCTAGTTTTGGCTAGTGCTTATATTTCTCATTTCCACTGTATACCACTGCCGATCTTACCCACACTGAACCACGTAAAGCGGATAGTTCAGTAAAACCACTCGCCTCTGCCTAGGCCTCGCGGAGCCTCCTTACGGCGTCTGCACTGGAGCCTCCCTGCTCAGAAATCAGGGTAGGAAAAATACATCTGCCCCTTTATTCGCTCAACCCGCATCTTGCCACCGGCCATCAAGTTAACACGTGACTGAACACGTCCAGGAACTTGAATAGAGGCTTTTGACGATTCAATCTGTTCATGGCTACGGAGTATATCGGTCAGGGATCAGAAAGACAGCTTATCTAAAAGCTCTTTTACTTTCTCAGTATCTTCAGGATGGCGCTGAAGATACTTTTCACAAGCGAGCCGAATGAACTTAGAACAAACAGCCTCGCTCACAACAATGGTGTCTTCATCCTTCGGGGGATAGCCATAAGAAAACTCAACCCCCTCGAAGTGCTCCTCATCAAACGGACTATTTTCATCAGGGAAGTTACAGTACGCCCCATCCGTACTGACCCCCCATCTCTTCACGATATAGCCAACCGCCTCAATGAAGTAGCCATCATCATACATCCTGTCAAAATACCCTTTAACGACCCAATAAGGGTCTGACTCACTGTATGGCTGACCAAACAATTCTTTCACAAGCACCTCCTTTACTTCGGGTGGAAACTTGTTACCGCTCCTGTGAACTTATCTAAATACACCCTAAAAGTGACACCCCCGGCAACAGAGTCATATTGACTCAGCCCTTTAGATAGCGCGTCCTTATAGCCGCCAGCTGCGGCCTGCTGCCCTAGATCAAGGATTCCCTGATCAGTAAATATTTTCGGATCATAAACAGTTTTCGGGAAATCTTGTCTTTAAATCCAACAATATTCCCTGCCCGATCATAAAGGAAAAAGGGGACAGATTTATTTTTACTATTATAACTTCAGCAACCGCCCACGCCAAACCACTCAAAGCGAATAACTCGCTAAACCAATCGCCCTTACCTAGGGCATCGCGGAGCCTCCTTACGGTGTCTGCACTGGAGCCTCTCTGCTCAGAGAATTAGAGTAGGGAAAATAAATCTGTCCCCTTTATTCGCTTTGGGTAATTAGCGTCAACGCACATTTCGCGCAATCAAGAGAGCGCGCTCTATCATGTCTTGGGTGATATACGGAACAAACCCTAATCTGTCACCCTGCTCGAAGCTGAATTGAGAATTTGCAAGACAGCTAACGTCTCCAGCTATCGCCAAAGCTGCCAAGTGCCGCAACGGCATAGCACCCTTCGAATTTGTTGGCAAAGCTCTATAAGCTGCCAAGCCTTTTTCTACATCTTGAGCAGAAGCCCAAGATATAGCACTTTGAGAAAGTCTAACGACATCATCCAGTGAGAAATCGACTATTTTCTCCGGCACGTCATTACTCACAATAATCGGCACATAATTACTGGCCTCACCCAAAACGAATGCAACTGCCGCCGTAAAATTCTTCGTAGAAACAGATGGCATTAATGAAACCCTAAAATGATCAGAGCGCTTCCCTATAGTCGGAATAATCTGAATCTGGACTTCACCAATGTCCATTAGGCAAAAATAATCCCCAGCCTCATCTTTATCGCATCTCCAGCCAAGCCCTACTAGAGCTGACAATATCTCTATTTCTTTCACTACTTAGCACCTGGAAAATTCATGACCTCAACCGGAATTCCATTGGGATAGCCTTCTTGAGAAAAGGGACAGAAAAGGGGACAGATTTATTTTTCCTACTCTAATTTTGACTAGTGTTTATATTTCTCATTCCCACTGTATACCACTGCCGATCTTACCACACTGAACCACGTGAAGCGGATAGTTCAGTAAAACCACTCGCCTCTGCCTAGGCCTCGCGGAGCCTCCTTACGGCGTCTGCACTGGAGCCTCTCTGCTCAGAGAATTAGAGTAGGGAAAATAAATCTGTCCCCTTTATGGTCAGTCCCCTTTATGGTCAAGGCCAAAGCCCTACCCATTACTGACCTGCACACGTCTATCTGCTCGCGCAGTGATCAAGAAACACGGTCATCCGAAAAGGGTTAAGTAAGTGCCTTTCAGATCTGTCCCCTTTACGGCCAGAAAGAGAGTTTATCTAAAAGCTCTTTTACTTTTTCAGTATCTTCAGGATGGCGCTGAAGATACTTTTCACAAGCGAGCCGAATGAACTTAGAACAAACAGCCTCGCTCACAACAATGGTGTCTTCATCCTTAGGGGGATAGCCATAAGAAAACTCAACCCCCTCAAAGTGCTCCTCATCAAACGGACTGTTTTCATCAGGAAAATTACAGTACGCTCCATCCGTGCTATAGCCCCACCTATTTACAATGCACTCAATGGCTTTAATAAACCTACCATCCGAGTACATTATATCCATGTAGCACATAACTACCCAGCACGGGTCAGCCTCGTTGTATGGCTGACCAAATAATTCATTCATAGAACCACCTATTATTTCGGATAAAAATTAAGGACAGCTCCTGTTCTTTCATCCAGATAAACTCTAAAGGTGATACCTCCAGCCGTACTATCATAATAACGATCACCACTAGCTACCGCTTTTACATAACCACTGGCAGCAGCTTGCCGCCCGAGATCTAGAACCTTCTGATCAGAAATAACTTTAGGATCATATACAGTTTTAGTAAAAGGCTGCGCTTTATAGCCAATTACATTTCCAGCACGATCATATACAGGAATCTGATATTCAATCGTCGTAATTCCCTTAACCGAGCCAGGAGTTTCACTAAGTACCTTCACCCCATTACTGGATACCGCCTGAGAGAAAGCATCTAGGTTATAAGTACCGCTAATCCCACTCTTCTGCGTCAGGCCATCAAAATTGCTGAGGTGATTCTTGATGTTAGGATTGAAGCTCATCCCTTCCGGGAAATTAGCAGTTCCTTTTGCACCAAGTAAATAACCCGCCCTGGGCTAATTAATAAAGACCTAACACTCTGAGATCGTCTCTTAGCTCTGCTGCCTCATCAGAAGGCAAATCATCCAGAACAGAAGACAGCTTGATCTCCTTTAGCAATCCATGAATAACATCAAGATGATATCTCTTGACTTTATCCGAAGACCTGCCCGCCGAGAGAATAAGCACTAAAACTTCCAACATTAATTTCTCAATAGGCAAATCAAAGGAGTTTTCAAGCTCACTGTAGGCATAGCCTACTTCGCTTTCTCCCTCAACCCATGGACTTTGGTGGTTGAGTTTGACCCTGCAATAGTTGTAATAGCTGCCCAGAAACCAAGCCCGGATTTCTCCATAAGTCACACGTTCTTCCATTACGGCGTCTTCCTCGGCGGACGGAGCATAACGCCCTGATTATCAAGAATATTAACTGTGATATTGGGATACTTCGCCTTAAACTGCTCAGCCACGTTTAGACAACTTGCGCAAGCTGCTTTCTCCGTTAGAATATTTACAGCCCCTCTTGCGGAGGTGTTGCTTCCTAATTGATCAGCAATATTGTCTAGTATTTTGTATTCCGTATCTATTCCCCGATAAACCATATCTCCGGCCTTGTTGGGTACAGATTGAGCCACAAAATTTCCACTTCCAGAGCCAATAAGCCCTTTACCGGCATAGGAAAAAGGGGACCAGGAAAAAGGGGACAGATTTATTTTTACTACTATAATTTCAGCAACCGCCCACGCCAAACCACTCAAAGCGAATAACTCGCTAAACCAATCGCCCTTACCGAGGCATCGCGGAACCTCCTTACGGCGTCTGCACTGGAGCCTCCCTGCTCAGAGAATTAGAGTAGGGAAAATAAATCTGTCCCCTTTATGCTGTCCCCTGCATGGTCTTACAAAGGATTCTCTTTCAAATAAGCCCTCAGGTCTTTATCTGCAATCCCTGGGGCTCCTGCACTTAACCACGCCTCGAACTCCTCATAATGCGGACTTAAATATTTACCATCCTTGCATTGAGTTTCTAAAGCATCACCAAACTCTGACACGAACCTCAAATGATGGACCATCATAACCCAAATTCTTCTAAGATCTGGATGCTGCGGCACCCCTTCTGAAGCATCTGATATATATACAGAGTCCCCCTCAACGAACTCAAGAACCACTTTAACCTTCCCCAAGCGAATTAGCTCCCTAATAATATCTACCTTATCCATATTAACTCACTCTAAATGAAGAAATTTAACACTTGCCCCATGAACCTCAACTTCCGTAAAACCTAAAGAGCTCATTGTCTTACCTAGTGGAGTATTCCATACTGCCTGCTCCTTGGAAAGCCCTCTCGAAGACCCAGCTTTAAAAGCATCAAGATTGTCTTTTCCTAACTGCGCCGAAACCGTCTTAACCTTATTTGCTCCTACTGCCTCAATTGCTCTAGAAATCATCTCGCTACCAACTCCCTTCCCAGACACAGTAGTGCCATACCAATCTATATACAGATTCCCATCGGGCGAGTAACGAGCAACTAGATCGCTTTGGGCGAATTTACTATCTACTACAACACCTGACTTATCAAACTTCTGCCTAGCAGACAACTCAACATCAACATACCCTCCGGCCTTATTTTTTACCTTCTCTTCAAAATTAAGCCCAGTCCTTTCTGCAGGAATAAATCCTTTTGCAGCGTTACTGTTTTTTACCTCTTTTGTTAATCCCTCTACTAAATCAGCAGACTCTGCCACCTTCCCTTCTTGGAAGAGCTTTTTCGCCTTGCTCAATACTTTCTGTGCCGCATCTCCAGCACCAGGAACCAGTCCCACCCCTGCCATTGCATAGTCAAAGGGGTCTTGAGCTTCAGAAAATGCTTTTGTGTCACCGTAGACGGGGACGAAGTCGGATCCAAAACTGGCCAAAGCTTTAGCGAGGCGCTTTGAATCTCCAGCGGTAATAGGATTATTTACCTGATTGATGCTTCGAAGCTCTGACTCAATCGTGTAAGCACGCAATTCCGGATTTTGCATGGCTTGCGCGTATTGTTCCCTCGCTTCCGGGCTCCAACTGGCCTGCTTGAGGCTTTGAGCAGCCTTCCAGGCTTCTTGACGCAATGCACTACAAGTCGATGCCTGTCCGCCCGTAGAGCAGGCAGTCATCAAGGCTAGATCTCGGTCGCGGTCCAACTTATCCCAAGCATCCGCACGCCCACAGGCGGCCTCGTCTCCTCCTTGGCAGGCCTTTTGGGACTTCCAACGCTCCTCATTTTCCGCATGGTTGAGGAAGTTGTACTGAGTAGCATTCCCCGCCACCCAGGCTCCCGTCTGCAAGCTCTTGGCGTCCGCATCGCCCTGCGTCGAAGCCGCCAGCACGCCGATCAACTGCGAACTCATGGTCAGCAGGCCCTTCTTGTCATCGATGGGCAGGCTGGCGTATTGCTTGGCGAGGCTATCCACCAGCGCCTCGTTGACTCCCGCAGCCAGGGCTCCGGTACGGAAATCGCCACCGACCGCTTCGGCGGCCAGACCTCCCATCAGGGCGTGCAAGCCGATCTTGCCGAGGCTGCCGTCGTCCAGTACGCCATGGGTGGTGTCGCCAATCAGCTTGAAGCCGTAGGCCGCGAAGGCATTTGCCAGGCTGTTTTGCAACGCATCGCCCAGGCTGCCCTTGCCGCCCAGCGCTCGGTCCAACAGCACCGAAGTGCCATTCTGCAGCAACTGGTTCGAGGTGAACTGGCCCACACCTTGCCAGGTGCCCAACCCTGCGGCGGGCGCCACGGCCCCGGTGTTCGGTAGAGCGGTCGAGGTGCCGGTCTGGGTCGAGGTCCATTTGTCGTAGACGCCGGCAGTCAGCCCCGCAGTCGTGCCAGCGACTACATAGCCCCTCAGCGCATCGCTGGAGGTCACGTCCTTGACGACATCCCCCAGGTTTCCCCGGTTGTTGATGGTGCTGATCGCTCCATTGCTGGCCATGCCCATAGCCACGGCAGTTCCAGCGGCATTCGCCCAGCCGGCGGCAGCTGTTCCTACTGCTGTACCGGCCTGGACCATTGCAGTGCTACCGGCAGCAGCCATCATGCTTCCTGAGCCCGCCCCCACACCCGCCATCGATCCCAATGCCGCACTCGCCGCACCCGCCGTGAAGTAAGTCACGACAATCGCTATCGCCAACTGCGCGCCGACGCCCAGCCCGGAGTTGCTGTACTTCCAGCTGTCATGCAGTTCCTGCACGCGCCGCCAATCCACATCGCCGCGCTGCTCCATCTGCTTCAACCAGGCCAGTTGCGGATCCGCCTGCACCATCGCGTCGATGGTCTGGCTCACGGTCTTCTGGTCGATGTGCTTGAGGTCGATCTTCAGGCCTTCCACGGCCTTGATCGCCAGGTTGCCCTGGGCGACGAGCTGGCTCTGGCGTACGGTTTCGTCGGTCTGGCCCTTGCCCTTCGACGACTGCCACGCCAGGTCGCCCTTGCTCTTCTCGTGGCTTTCCTGGTGCAGGTCCTTCACCGCGTCGAAGGTCACCGCGCCGCCGCTGACGATGGCCAGGTCGTTGCCCGATTCCAGCTTCGCGCCCTGGTAAGTCTGGTCGCCGCCACTGAGCAGGGTGAGGACGCCGCCGCTGGATATTTGGCTGCCCACTGCCGTCACATCGGTGATTTCGTCGCGCCGGGTCTTCTTGCTACCGAAGCTGCCTTTGCTCTTCTTGTCGTAGAGGTAGTAACTACTGTCGTTGGCGGCCAGCAGCTCCAGCTTGTCGCCGGCCACCAGGTAGGCTTCGTCGCCGGCGCTGGCCTGGCTCGCGACCAGCCGCAGGTCCTGTCCGGCATTGATCGCCAGATCGCCGCCAGCGTCCACGCGAGTGGCCTGCTGGGTGATCTTGTCGTCCTGGAAAGTGACCTTCTTGGTCTTGCCATAGGCATGCTCTTCGTTGGCAGCCGCGACCAGGCCCACATCGCGACCCGCCTCGAATGTCACGTCGCGACGAGCGTCGATGCGGCTGCCCGCGACGCTGATATCGCGTCCGGCACTGACGCTGATATCGCGCCCCGCCACGACCTCGGCGCCCATCTGGGTCGTCTGGGTCTGGTATGCCTGGCTTCCTGCCGTCCAGCCCCGCTCCGCTACCGCAGCCGAAACCAGGACATCCCTGCCGCCTTGCAAAGCGAGGTCACCCTTGCTGTCGATGACACCGCCAATATTGGCTACATCGCGTCCTGCCGAAACGGTCAGTTTCTGCGCAGCCTCGATACGCGCGGTGCTATCGGCAAATGCCTCAGTGGTACCGGTTCCCCTGTAGGAGGACTGGTGCTGGGTCACCGTCCGTTCATTGATGACGTCTCCGGTAAGGGCGGAGAGGCTTACCTCGCGCCCGGCAATGATGCCGCCCTGGTCATTGCGGATGGAGCCGCTGGCCAGCAGGTCGAGGCGGTTGCCGGCCTCGATCAGGCCGCTGTTGTCGATGTTGCCGGCTGTCGCGCTGAGGTCGTTCTGCGCGCGCAGGGTGCCGGCGTTCCTCAGGTCCCCGCCGGTGATCAGGTTCACGTCGCGCCCCTGGATCAGCGCGCCGTTCGGGCCCAACCGCCCCTCGGCCTGGGCCAGGTAGACCACGGGGGCGAGGACCTTTTCGCCATTCACCTCGACTTCTTCCAGCCAAACGATGTCGTGGGTCAGCGCCGCCACCTGGGCGGCGCTGAGGGTGACGCCAGGGGTCAGTCCCAATACGTCCTTGCTGGCGATGGCGTTGTCCATCAGATAGCGGAACATCGCTTCGTCGCTGTTCAATCCGGCGATGAAGCGCTGCCCCGTACGCTGGACGATCGCTTCGCGTACCAGGCGCTGCTCGTATAGACCGTCGCCCAGGCGCTTCTTGCTGTCATCCGGATTGATACCCAGGCCACCGAGCAGGTAGTCCGAGTTGAGGAACTGCTTCAGCTCGGTGAGCGCCGGGTTGGTCTCGATCAGATACTTGTGGCTGTTGCTCGGTGTGGCATTGCTGGGCACGCCCTCAACGCGCGCAACCGACGGCAGGGTTTGCAGCGCCGGCTGCCCAACCGGAGGCTCGGCAAGAACGGCGCTCCGCTCTTCGAGGCGAGGCAGGCTGCCCTGAGCCCTAACGGCCGAAGGCAGTGCCTGCACCGACGACTGCTCAGCCGGCAGATCGGCAAGGATGCTGCCATTGCCACCTGGACTGGAAACTACCCCCTCTACACGCACTGTCGAAGGCGAGGCCTGGACCGTCGCCTGCGCACCCTGCCAATTGGCGAGAATAGTTCCATTCCCATCGTGACCGGGCACTGTGCCTTGAACACGATCAGCCGCGGGAAGGCTTGAGAACGAGGGTGGACCACCGCGCAGATCGGCGAGGATGACACCATTGCCGCTGTGACCCGATGCATTGCCCTCGACGAGTCCACCCAGTCCCGTGGTCGCCTGGTGCTCACCGGCCTGGAAACGGCCAGTGTTTCCCCCGTCGCCCGAGATTGGCGCGGAAGCCCGTAGCGCATCGATAGCCTCAGCTACCCGGCCTTGATAGGCGGAACCGGCAAGCGAGGTGACCCGATCATCGCCGACACGACGCGCCTGGGTACTCCAGCCACTTGCGCCACTGCCTGTCTGTGCGGATACAGATACGCCATGGCCGCTCTGGGTGAGATCGCTGGCGGATTTCAGAGCACCACTTGCCTGGTTCACCAGGGCTCCTTGGGACGCCAGGCGGAAGAGCCCATTCTGGCCTTGAGGCAGGCTGAACCCCGGCAGGGTGAGCGGATTGACCTGCTTCCTGGCTAGATCAGGCGGAAGTGCCTGGCTCAGCACCACAACGTTGGAGGTGTTCCCGGACAGCCCCGTTAGCAGGTTCTTTTCTACCCCCCGAGAAATGGGCTGCCCTTCTCGAACAATACTGTTCTGCAATGACCTCTCTGCATTGATAGAGACTTTGCCTCCAGCCTGTACAACTGCATTAGCGACGGGAGCAACATCACTTTTCGATATAGTAAGCTCATCGAATACTTTTGCATTTCTGAGAAAATCTGGTGGTAAGGCTCCACGAGACGGGTCATAAGCCGGTGCAACAGAGATATAGTCAAATTTGTCCCTGGCTATGTCATCTATAACAATGGTCCCGAAGCCTGCGTGCCAGTAACCATCCCTTCCGCCAGTTCGGAAATATACTGAATCCACAATGGATTCATCCCAATTTTTATTCCAGAAATGTATAGCACCACCGAAATTACTATATTCAATCTTACCATTATCATAGGCAAGGTCATTTATGGAGTTGTACTCCATAATTTTTCGCCAAACCTCAACTCTCGCCTCATAGCTGTAGTTGAAATCCAATGCTTTCCTAACGGAGTACTCACCCAACACATACCCTTCGTTAGCGAAATCCTGAGCCGAAATAGAAATATCACCCGCCGCCGCTATGGTGCTCCCCTGATTCTTGAACCGTCCCCCCAAGATGAAAATGTTCCCTCCTGAGGTGATATTTGAGGAGGGAGAATCCTTTAGAAGCTGAGTCTTGTAATTTTCCAACAAGACCAAATGACTGGCAAACTTGTCCTCTTTCCCTCCTACTGCCGAACAGTCAAAGCAACGAACTCCAATAGCCCCAGAAAGAAACTCAGACGAAACATCAAAAATTTCTTTTTTATTCTCAACTACCTCAGCAAGTAATCTCAGGTCATTTGAGCTTTCAACACTCGCTGAAATATTTTTGAAGGAACTCGCCTTGCCACTTGAATCGTCGCGGGCGATATCCAGCCTGCCGAGGCTGTACACATCCCCGTAGAGGTTGGTGATGTCGCCGGCGCGCAGGGTCATGTCGGCGCCACTGAACAGCAACCCGCGCTCGTTGAGCAGGGCGGGCGCGTTCAATCGCAGGTTGCCGCCGCCGCCCAGGGTGCCGTAGTTGTTCAGGCTCGCGGCGCTGGCCACGAGGTCGCCGGCGGCGGTGATCCGCCCACGGTTGACCAGCAGGTTGCCGGCGCCGAGCGTGACATTGGCGCCGCCGGCGAGGCTGGCGGCGTTGCCGAGGTCGAGGCTGGCGGCGTTCAGGGCGAAGTCGCCGAGGCTGGTGGCGCGGCCGTTGCCACGGTAGCCGCCGCTCAGCTCGAGTCGCAAGCTGCCGTCGCTGGCCAGCAGGCCGTCGTTGCTCCAGTCGCCGCCGCGGCCAGTGAAGGACTGCACCGCCAGCAGCTTGCCCTCGGCCGTCTGGCGGAAGGTGCCGATGTCCAGGTTCAGGCGTCCGGCTTGCAGCACGCTGCTGTTGGTCCATTCGCTGGCGCGGATGTCCAGCAGGCCATTGGTGGTCAGTTCGCCGCCGGCGCGGATCACCTGCCCGGAATCCAGGCCGAAGGTGCCGTTGCCGGTGTGGAGGATGCGCCCGCCGGCGTTGGCCAGGCTGCCCAGTTGCAGGTCGAGGTCCTGGTTGGCGCTTTCCAGCACGCCGTAGGCGTTGTTCAGGCCGCCAGCGACCAGCCGCGTGCTGCCGCTGCGGCCGAGGGCGCGCAGGCTGCCGCCGCTGTTGTCGATCGCGGCGGCGCGCAGGTGCAGCTCGCTTTCGCTTTCCAACTGGCCGAAGCGGTTGGCCAGCGCGCCGGCCAGGCTGAAGTCGATGCGCCCGGCGCCGACCTTGCCGCCCTGGCCCGCCGCCGCGCCCTGGTTGAGGAAGCGCTGGCCGTCGAGGCTGAGCAGGCCGCTGGCGTAGAGGCCGCCACCCTGGTTGTCGAAGTCGGCGGTGACGATGCGGTTGTCGCCGCCCAGCGCCGAGAGATGGCCCTGCTGGTTGCGCACGCCTTGCCCGGCGCGAATCTCCAGCGACTGCGCCTGGGTGACGCCGGCGCTGTTGTCGAACAGCCCGGTGACCAGCTTCAGCCAACCCTTGGCGCTGTTGAGCACGCCGCCGGCGCCGTTGTCGAGGCTGCCGCTCTGCAGGTCGAGGTTACCGGCCCGGCTGTCCAGGCGGCCGCCCTGGTTGTCCAGCGCGCCGCCGATACGCAGCCGGTTGTCGCCCTGGGCCTGGAGCGTGCCCTGGCGGTTGTCCAGGCTGCCGGCCTGCACCTCGAGGGCGCCGGCCTGGCTGAAGATCAGCCCGTCCTGCTGGTTGCGCAGGGCGCCGCCGCCCAGGCGCAGGCTCATGCCGGCCTGGCTGGCGAGGGTGCCGGAGGCGCTGTTGTCGAGGCTGCCGGCGCTGATCTCCAGCAGCCCCTGGCTGACCAGCTTGCCGCCGCGGTTGTCGACGCTGGCGCTGCGCAGCAGCAGGGCGCCGCCGCTGGCCAGGCGCGCCGCGCCGGTGTTGACCAGGGCGCCACCGAGGATGGCGTCGAGCCGGCCCTGGCTGATCAACTGGCCGTCGCTGTTATCCAGGCTGGCGCCCTTGAGCAGCAGGCTGCCGCCGTTGATCCGGCCGCCGGCGTTGTTCAGCAGCGTATCGTCGCGCTCGAAGCTCAGCGCGCGCTGCGCCGAGACCAGGCCGCCCTGGCCGTTGTCCAGCTTCCCGGCGATGCTCAGGGTCACGTCGCTTTCGCCGGAGACGATGCCCTGGGCGTTATCCAGGCTGGCGGCGTCGATCCGTTGCGCGCCCTTGCTGACCAGGGCGCCCTGGCCGTGGTTGTCCAGCGCGCCGCCGAGGCTGATGGCCAGCTCGCCGTCCTTGCTCGAAAGGGTGCCGCCGGCGCTGTTGTCCAGGCTCCCGCCTGTCACCGTCAGGCCCTGCCATCCGGAGAGCAGGCCGGCGCCGGCGTTGCCCAGCGCGTCGGCGTCCAGGCGCAGTTTCCCGGCGCTGATGATGCGCCCCTGCTGGCCGTTGTCGATGCGCCTGGCCAGCAGCTCGAAGCCCTGCTGGCTGGAAATCTCGCCGCCCTGGCGGTTGTCGAGGACGTTCAGCCGCTCGATGCTCAGCGGGCCGCGGGCACTGATCAGGCCGCCCTGGTTGTCCAGGTCGCCGCCCCGCAGGTCGAGACTGACGCCGCGCTCGCCAATCAGCCGGCCCTGGCGTTGCACCAGGCGCTCGACCGTCAGGCGCAGGTCGCCCCGGGCGGAGATTTCGCCGCCGTCGGCGGAATCGACGCGCCCTGCCGTCAGTTCCAGTTCGCCGTCGCTGGTGAGCAGGCCGCCACGGTTGTCCAGGTTGGCGGCGCTCAGGCGCAGCGACTGCTTGCCACTGAGGGCGCCGCCACGGTTGTCGAGGTCGGCGCTGCTGACGTCCAGGACGCCCTGGCTGATCAACTGGCCACCCTCGGCGTTGTCCAGCGCGCCAGTGGCGACGCTCAGGCCGGCGTTGCCGGAGAGCAGGCCCTTGCCGCTGTTGTCCAGCGAGGCGCTGGCGAGCGTCAGGCGGGCGCCGGAGACGGTGCCTTCGGCGTGGTTGTCCAGCGCGCCGTCGACGCGCAGGTCGATGCCGGCGCGACTGGCCAGGGTGCCCTTGGCGCTGTTGTCCAGGCGAGCGGCCGCGATGTCCAGGCCGGCGGCGCCGGAGATCACCCCGCCCAGGCTGTTGTCCAGGGCCTGGGCGATGCGCAGGGTCAGGCTGTCGGCGCCGATCAGGCGCCCGCCGCGGTTGTCCAGGCTGGCGGCGGCGAGGGTGAAGGCGCGGTCGCTGGAGATTTCCCCGCCGGCGCCGTTGTCCACCGCGCCGAGCTGGCGCAGCAGCAGCGCGCCGGGCGTGGCGATCAGGCCGCCGTCGCGGTTGACCAGCGTGCCGCCATTGAGGTCGAGGGTGACGCCGGTTTCGCTGACCAGGACGCCGCCTCCGCGCTGGTCGAGGCCTTTCAGGTTGGCGTCGAGCAGGCCCTTGGCGCTGACCCGGCCCTGCTGGCCGTTGTCCAGCCGGGCGGCCACCAGGGTGATGCCGGCGTTGCTGCCGATGCCGCCGTTGCGGCTGTTGTCCAGTACGCCGGTGCGGATATCCACCGCGCCCTTGGCGCTGATCACGCCGGAACGGCTGTTGTCGAGGCTGGCGCCCTGCAGCGTCACGCCGGCATCGCTGAGCAGCCTGCCGCCCTGGTTGTCCAGCGCGGCCTGGCTGGTCAGCGCCAGCGCACCGGCGCTGGAGAAGGTCCCGCCACGGTTGTCCAGGCGCGCGGCGCGCGCCGTCAGGCTGCCTTCGCTGACCAGCGCGCCGCCCTGGTTGTCCAGCACGCCGCCGAGGCTCACGCTCAGGCTGTTCTGGCTGTCGAGCCGACCGCCGTCGCCGTTGAACAGTTCGCCGCCGTCCAGGCTCAGGCCGTCGCGCCCGGCCAGCACCCCCTTGGCCTGGTTCAGCAGGCGCTGCACGGTGAGGCGCAGGCCGCTGTCGCCGATGACCTTGCCGCCGCGGTTGTCCAGTTGCTCGCGGGCGTTCACGGCGACCTTCGAGGTGCTGGAAATCTCGCCGGCGCGGTTGTCGACCTGCCGCGCCTCGATAGCGATGCCGCCATTCGCGGCGATCAGCCCGGACTGGCTGTTGTCGAGCGTGTCGGCGCGAAGGTCCAGGCTCCCCTGGCTGACCAGTTCGCCGCCTTGCTGGAGCAGCGTACCGACCGCCGCCTCCAGCACGCCTCTGGCGGCGATACGGCCTTGGTTGCCGTTGCTCACCTGGTCGGCTACAAGCTCCAGGCGGCCTTCACTCACCAGGCTGCCTTGTTCGGCGTTGTCCAGGCTGGTCACGCTGATACGGGCATCACCCTTGCTGCCGATGATTCCCGCACGGTTGTCCAAGACCTGAGACTCGATGGCCAGTCCGTCGGTCGCCAGGACCTGCCCCTTGAGACTGTTGTCCAGTGTCTTGGCGATGCGCAGGGTCAAAGCTTCGCTGCTGATCAGCCGCCCGCCCTGATTGTTCAGTGTGTTGGCGGCGAGGGTGAAAGCACGGTCGCTGGATATCTCTCCGCCGACGCTGTTGTCCACCATGCCGAGTTGGCGCAGCAGGAGCGCGCCAGGCGTTGAAACCAGACCGAGGTCGTGGTTGTCCAGGGTGCCACCGTTGAGGTCGAGGGTGACACCGCGCTCGCCGACCAGCGAGCCTCCCCCCTGCTGAAGCAACCCTTTCAGGTTGGCGTCGAGCGTACCCTTGGTGCTGATCCGTCCTTCCCGGCCGTTGTCGACCAACCCGGCGACCAGGGTGACGCCCGTATTGCCGCCAATGGATCCCTTCTGACTGTTGTTCAGGGCTCCGGTACGAATGGCCACAGCCCCTTTCGCACTGACCAGGCCCGCACGGCTGTTGTCGAAGCCAGTGCTGTTCAGGGTGGCTCCAGCATCGGTCACCAACCTGCCACCCTGGTTGTTCAACTCGCCCCGGCTGGTAACGAGCAGGCTACCCGCACTGGAGAAAGTCCCCGCCTGGTTATTGACCTGGTCGGCCTTCACTGTCAGCGACCCTTCGCTGACCAGTGCACCGCTCCCCTGGTTGTCCAATGCACCACTGAGCGTTACATCCACCAGGCGTTGGCTGCTGAGCAGGCCGCCATCGCCATTGAGCAGTTCAGCGCCGTCCAGGTGCAATCCATCGCGACTGGCGAGCACACCCTTGGCCTGGTTCAGCAGGCGCTGCACGGTTAGGCTCAGCTCACTGTCGCCGATCACCTTGCCCCCCCGGTTGTCCAGTTGTTCCCGGACAGCCAGAGCCACCTTGGCCACGCTGGATATTTCCCCACCGCGGTTATCGATCTGGCGTGCCTCGGCGGCGACCCCGCCATCGGCGCTCACCAGGCCGCCATTGCGGTTATCCAGGCTATCGGCGTCGAGAGTCAGCGTCCCCTGACTGGCCAGTTCTCCACCCTGCTGCTCCAGGGTGCCAACCGTGACCTGCAGATCGCCCTTCGCGGCAATGCGCCCCTTGGCGCTGCTCACCTGCTTGGCGGTCAGATCCAGGGCGCCTTCGCTGACCACGCGGCCTGCCTCGTTCTCCAGGCGGTTCACCCCGATGTGTGTATCGCCCTTGCTACCAACGATGCCGCTATGGTTGTCGAAGACGAGTGCAGCGACATCCAGCCCTCCGCTTGCGGAAAGAACGCCTTGGAGGCTGTTGTCCAGTGCCTGGGCGATGCGCAGGGTCAGGGAGTCGCCGCTGATCACGCGGCCACCCCGGTTGCTCAGCGCGGTCGCGGCGAGGGTAAAGCTTCGATCGCTGGAGATCTCGCCACCGCCACTGTTGTCCACGACACCCAGTTGCCGCAGCAGCAAGGCTCCAGGCGTGGCGATCAGGCCCTGAGCACGGTTGACCAGTTCTCCCCCGCGCAGATCGAGCGCGATGGCCGTATCGCTGACCAGCCTGCCGCTGCCCTGCTGATCCAGCCCCTTCAGGTTGGCATCGATCGCACCCTTGGCAGTGATCCGGCCGTTCTGGCTGTTGTCCACCAGGTCCGCAACCAGCGCGAGCCCGGCACCGCTGCCTATGCCGCCCTTCTGGCTATTGTTGAGGCTGCCAGTACGGATCTCCGCGGCCCCCTTGGCGCTGACGATGCCGCCCTGGCTGTTGTCGAGGCTGGCGCTGCGCAGGACGGCACCGGCGTCGGTGACCACCCTGCCCCCCTGGTTGTTCAACGCACCCTGGCTGGAAAGCGACAAGGTCCCGGCGCTGGAGACTGCACCGCCCTGGTTGTCCAGCCGACCGCTCTTCACGCTCAGGCGTCCCTGGCTGCTCAAGCTGCCCGCCTGATTGCCCAATACGCCGTCCAGATTGACGTCGATGCTTTGCTGGCTGCTGAGCAGGCCGCCGTTGCCATTGAACAGTTCGGCGCCATTCAGGCGCAGCCCATCACGACTGGCGAGTACCCCGCCGTCCTGGTTGAGTACCCGTGGCGCGGCGAGGCGAAGTCCGCTATCGCCGATGGCCTTGCCGCCTCGGTTGTCCAACTGCTCGGCGACGTCCAGTGTCACCTGGCCCGGGCTGGCGATTTCGCCCGCACGGTTGTCGATCCTCCGGGCGGAAACGGTCAGGTTGCCATCAGCACTGACCAGACCGCCGCTGCGGTTGTCGAGGCTATCGGCCTCGAGCATCAGCGCACCCTCGCTGCTCAATTCGCCACCCGCCTGGTTAAAGGCTGTCACGCTGGCGTGCAGGTCACCCCTGGCCGCGATCCGTCCCCTGACACTGTTCGCTCGCTCGGCAGTCAGTTTCAGACGACCTTCGCTAAGCAGGTCGCCGTCATCGTTTTCCAAACGGGACACGTCGATATCGACGGCGCCCTTGCTGCCGATGGAGCCACTGCGGTTGTCCAGGGCAAGCGCCCGGATATCCAGGCCTCCGGTGCCGGAGAGAACACCTTCGAGGCTGTTGTCCAGAGCCTGGGCGATGCGCAACGTCAGTACACCGCCGCTGCGCAGGCGGCCACCCTGGTTGGTCAGTGCGGAGGTGGTGAGTGTGAAGGCTCGGTCGCTGGAAATTTCCCCGCCGCTGTTGTCCACCATGCCGAGTTGGCGCAGGAGCAAGGTTCCAGGCGTGGCGATCAGGCCCTGAGCGCCATTGGCCAGGGTTCCCTCGTTCAGGTCGAGTATGATGCCGGCATTACTGACCAGCCGCCCTTTGCCCTGCTGATCGAGTCCCTTGATATTTGCGTCGATCATGCCTTTGGCAGTGATCCGACCTTCCTGGCTGTTATCCACCTCAGTAGCAATCAGGCCGAGCCCGTCATTACTGCCAAGATTGCCTTTCTGGCTGTTGTTCAGAACCCCGGTATGGATCTCCGCCGCAGCGTTGGCACTGATGATCCCTGATCGGCTGTTGTCCAGGCTGGCGCTGGTCAGGCGCAGGCTGGAGTCCGTCACCAACTTGCCGCCACGGTTGTCCACCGCCTCCTGGCTGCTCAGTCTCAGCGCACCGGCGCTGGACAGAGTGGCGTCCTGGTTGTGTATGCGCCCGGCGCTCACCGTCAGGGTACCGTCGCTGAGCAGCGCGCCCTTGCCCTGATTGTCCAGCACGCCGTCCAGAGTGATCTCTATATGTCTCTGACTGCTGAGCAGTCCGGCATTGCCATTGAACAATTCGGTACCACTCAGGCGCAGCCCATCGCGGCTGGCGATTACTCCCTTGTCCTGGTTGAGCACGCGTGGCGCGGTGATGCCCAGACCACTGTCAGCAACGACTTTGCCGCCACGGTTGTCCAGTTGCTCAGTGAGATTCAGCGTCGCCACGCCCTGGCTGGCAATCTCGCCGGCACGGTTGTCCACCTGCCGGGCATCGATGACCACACCTCGGTTGCCGGCGATGCGACCAGCGCCGTTGTCGACTTTGTCGGCGTCGAGGGCCAGCGCGCCCTGAGTCGTCAGCTCACCCCCGTTCTGCACCAGCGCACCGAGTTTGGCACGCAGATCATCCTTGGCGACGATACGCCCCTTGGAATTGTTCGCCTCATCGGCTACCAGCTTCAGGCCGCGTTCAGCGATCAGCGTGCCAGCGTCGTTTTCCAGGCGGGTCACACCGATATCGATGGCGCCCTTGCTGCCGATGGAGCCGCTACGGTTGTCCAGGACGAATGCCTGGATATCCAGACCTCCGGCACCGGAGACAATCCCCTCGAGGCTGTTGTCCAGGGCCTGCGCGATACGCAAGGTCAGGGCTCCGCCGCTGAGCAGGCGTCCCCCCTGGTTGTTCAACGCGGAGGTGGCAAGAGTGAACGCGCGGTCGCTGGAGATTTCCCCACCGCTGTTGTCCACCACGCCGAGTTGGCGCAGGAGCAAGGTGCCAGGCGTGGCGATCAGGCCTTGAGCGCGATTGACCAGGCTTCCCTTGTTCAGATCGAGCGTAATGCCGGTATCGCTGACCAGGTTGCCCCTGTCATGCTGGTCCAACCCTTGGAGATCCGCATCGATCGCACCCTTGGCAGCGATCCGGCCCGCCTGGCTGTTGTCTACCCGAGCGGCGACCAGGGTGAGTCCCGCATCGCTGCCGATACTGGCTTTCCGGCTGTTGTTCAGGTTGCCGGTACGAATCTCCACGGCCCCCTTGCCACTGATCGCACCGGCCTGGCTGTTGTCGAGGCTGGCGCTGCTCAAGCTAAGTCCAGCGTCGCTCACCAGTCTGCCGCCCTGATTGTTCAGGGCGCCCTGGCTGGTCACTGCCAATGCCCCTGCGCTGGATAGCGTACCGCCCTGGTTGTCGAGCCGGGCTGACTTCACCGTCAGGAAGCCCCGGCTGTCCAGGCTGCCGGCCTGGTTATCGAACGCACCGGCCAGGGAGACGTCGATACCCTTCTGGCTGGACAGCAGGCCCCCCGCGCCGTTGAACAACTCCGTAGCACTCAGGCGCAGCCCATCGCGGCTGGCGAGTACCCCCTTGTCCTGGTTGAGCACGTGCGGCGCGGTGATGCCCAGACCACTGTCACCGACGATCTTGCCGCCACGGTTGTCCAGCTGCTCAGTGAGGTTCAGCGCCACCACGCCCTGGCTGGCAATCTCGCCGACGCTGTTGTCCACCTGCCGGGCCGTGATGTCTACGCCCTGGTTGCCAGCGATACGGCCAGCGTTATTGTTTAGGATGCCCAGGTCGAGAGTCAGCGAGTCCTGACTGGTCAGTTCTCCTCCCTTCTGGCTCAGCGTGCCAACCTTGGCATGCAGGCTACCATTGGCGGCGATACGCCCCTTGGAACTGTTCGCCTCATCGGCTACCAGCTTCAGGCCGCGTTCAGCGATCAGTGTGCCAGCGTCGTTTTCCAGGCGGGTCACACCGATATCGATGGCGCCCTTGCTGCCGATGGAGCCACTACGGTTGTCCAGGACGAATGCCTGGATATCCAGACCTCCGGCACCGGAGACAATCCCCGCGAGGCTGTTGTCCAGGGCCTGCGCGATACGCAAGGTCAGGGCTCCACCGCTGAGCAGGCGTCCACCCTGGTTGTTCAACGCGGAGGTGGCAAGAGTGAACGCGCGGTCGCTGGAGATTTCCCCACCGCTGTTGTCCACCACGCCGAGTTGGCGCAGGAGCAAGGTGCCAGGCGTGGCGATCAGGCCTTGAGCGCGATTGACCAGGCTTCCCGTGTTCAGATCGAGCGTGATGCCGGTATCGCTGACCAGGTTGCCCCTGTCATGCTGGTCCAGCCCTTGGAGATCCGCATCGATCGCACCCTTCGCGGCGATCCGGCCCGCCTGGCTGTTGTCTACCCGAGCGGCGACCAGGGTGAGTCCCGCATCGCTGCCGATACTGGCTTTCCGGCTGTTGTTCAGGTTGCCGGTACGAATCTCCACGGCCCCCTTGCCACTGATCGCACCGGCCTGGCTGTTGTCGAGGCTGGCGCTGCTCAAGCTAAGTCCGGCGTCGCTCGCCAGTCTGCCGCCCTGATTGTTCAGGGCGCCCTGGCTGGTCACTGCCAATGCCCCTGCGCTGGATAGCGTACCGCCCTGGTTGTCGAGCCGGGCTGACTTCACCGTCAGGAAGCCCCGGCTGTCCAGGCTGCCGGCCTGGTTATCGAACGCACCGGCCAGGGAGACGTCGATACCCTTCTGGCTGGACAGCAGGCCCCCCGCGCCGTTGAACAACTCCGTAGCACTCAGGCGCAGCCCATCGCGGCTGGCGAGTACCCCCTTGTCCTGGTTGAGCATGCGTGGCGTTGTGATGTCCAGGCCACTGTCACCGACGATCTTGCCACCGCGGTTGTCCAACTGTTCGCGAGCGCTCGCCACCACCCTCGACGTGCTGGAGATATCGCCCGCTCGGTTGTCGATCAACCGAGAGCTCAAGTCGAGATCCTGGCCGGCGACAATGCGACCGCTGCGATTATCGAGCCGATCCGCCTTCAGGAGCGTACGGCGCTCGCTGACCAGCTTGCCGCCCGCACTGTTGTCCAGACGAGCGACCTCGATGTCCATGTCTCCCTTGCTGGAAAGGAGACCGGCACTGCGATTGTCCAGTGCGGCAGCCTGGACCTGCAGTTCGTTCAGACCGACGACCTGGCCGCCACGGTTGTCGAGATCGCCACGGGTCTTGACCACGGCGCGGTCCCAGCTCTGCAACAGGCCATCCTCGCGGTTGTCCAGGCTGCTCGCCTCGACCCGCAGTTCGCCCTCGGCGAGCAGCTTGCCGCCACGGTTGTCCAGGTGTCCGCCGTCGACCCGGACGGTCGCCCCCTTCAGGCTGCCGCCCTGGTTGTCCAGCGCCTGGCTCGCCTTCGCTTCCAGCGCGCGGCTGGCCACCAGGCTGCCGGCGTTGCGCAGGGTGCCGCTGCGCAGCTCGAGGTCGCCGCGCGCGTTGCGTCGCTCGTCTGGCTCGACGCCGGCTTCGATCACCCCGGCGTTGTCGATATGCGCCGCCTCCAGCGCGATGCGTTCGCGCGCCGCCAGGCTCTGCCGGTTGACCAGTTCCTCCACGCTGCGAATCTCGGCGCTGCCGCCGGCGTAGGTCTTGCCGTTCAGCTCCACGGCCTGGGCCGCGATCTTCAGGTCGCCCTGGCTGGAGGCCTGGGCCAGGCTCAGCTTGCCGCTGGCGTCGATGCGGATGTCGCCGCCGCTGGCGGCCATGTCGCCGGCCAGCTTCACCCCCACGCCCTGCTCGGTGCCGACCAGGCGGATCGCCCCGGCGTACATCCCGCCCAGCGCCGAGCTGTCGATCGCCAGCTGTGGCTTCTCGCTGCCATCGGCGGCGCGCGGCGTGGCCTGCAGGCTGTCGGCCTGGACGTCGTTGCGGCCGGTGACGATGTTGAGGTTCTTCGCGTAGAGCTTGGCGTTGAGCTTGGCGCTGCGGGTGATCAGGTCGAACTGTTCGAGGTTGCCGACGTTCAGTTCGGCGCCTTCGACGACGATGTCGCCGCCATCCACCTGGAAGCGCTCCAGGCGCTGGCCGTCCATGATCGGCTTGCCGGTGGTGAGGGTCGCGCGCGGCGTGTTGATGAAGCCGCAGCCCTGGCAGGTGATGCCGTGCGGGTTGGCGACGATCACCCGCGCCGACTGCCCGGCCACCTCGGTGTAGCCGGCCAGGGTGCTGCGGTTGCCGCCAGTGACCTGGTTGAGGATCACCTGCGCCGCCTGGCCCTTGAGGTTGGGGTTGCCGAGGATGATCCCGCCGAGCTGGGTACCCTGGGTCTTGCCGGTGGCGTTGTTGAGGATCAGCCCGTTGGCGCCGACGTTGTAGTCGCGGAAATGGTTGTTCGACAGCCCGGCGCCGTTGGGCGTGGCGATATTGACGATGGGCACGCCGTTGCCCGCCTGGCCCAGGCCGGTGTTGCCGCCGGCGGCCTTGTCCAGCGCCAGCCCCGCCGCCGCGGCGACGATCGGGTTGAGGAACAGGATGCCGGCCAGGGACAGGGCGATGCACTGGTTCAGCGGGCTGCGGATGTCCATATCGTTACTCCTTGGCGGGTAGGGGCCCGGCGAGGTTAAGCAAGGTTTTCCAAGGAAAGGGCCTCGATGCAGGTAGGCGCTTTCCTAAAGCGTTCAGGAGGTCGCCGCGTCTTCAGAAGAACGCGTCGACCCGGAAATAGATCGGGTGCTCGCGCCGCTCGATGGCGCTGGGCCGCTCCAGCGAGCGGGCGAAGCCGACGCTGGCGGCGAAATAGCGGCCGCGGGCATCCAGTTCGATGGCGTTGCCGCTCATGCGCCCGCTGGCGCCGTCGTTGTAGCGGTCGTGGCGGATCACGCCGACGTCGTAGGCGAAGGCCACGCCGTATTCCTGCAGCCAGGGCCGCAGCGGCGCCCATTCCACCGCACGCCGCCAGCGCAACTGGTTGCGCCAGTAGCCGCCGCTGTCGCCGGTCAGGGTCTGGTCCTTGAAGCCGCGCACCGAGCTGTTGCCGCCGAGGCTGATGCGCTGCGGGCTGAACAGCACGTCCTCACTCCTTTGCCCGGTGGCCAGGCTGTCGAAGCTGAAGCGCTCGCCCCATAGCTGGAACGGCTGCAGGTAGCTGAGGGTCAGGCTGTACTTGTCGTAGCGCGCATGCGGATCGCCCGCCTGCGGGTGGCCGCGACCCTGCGCGCCAAGGGCGCCGATGCCCTGCTGCCAGCCGAGGTCGAGGTTGACGAAGCCACTGCCGATCCGCCGGCCATGGTTGAAGCCGAGCTGGGTCTCGGTGATCCGCGTGCTCTGGTCTTCCAGGCGGGTGTCTTCGACATAGTTGTTGGTGCGCTGGTGGCTGAGCCCCAGGCTCATGGCGGTCTTGCTCACACCGTCGCGGTGCAGCACGCGTTCGGCGCGGAACTGATGGCTGCGGCTGTCGCCATCGAGCTTGAAGGGGAAGCCGCTGGCCTCGTTGCGCGTGCGGTAGTCGCTCTGGCTGTAGCCGTAGGTGAAGGTCCACCAGCCCCAGGGCAGGCTGTAGAACAGGCTCTGGCTGTCGGAATGGCGCCAGCGGTCGGTCACCGCGTCGCGGTTGGCGCGCAGGTTGAGCTGGTCGGCCAGGCCCAGCGGGCTGTCCCAGTCCAGGCCCAGGCCCATCTGCTGCTCGCCGGTGCTGACGTCGCCGTCGTTGTTGCGCGTGGCGGAGACCCGCCAGGGCTTGTCGCGCTCGCCCTTGAGACGCACCCGGCTGCCCCCGACCTCGCTGCCGGGCACCAGCTCCAGTTGCGCCTGGCGCGACGGCAGGCGACTCAACTGGTCGACCAGTTGCTCCAGTTCGCGCAGGTCGAGCAACTCGCCGGTCCTGCCCGGAAAGCTCATCGCCAGTTCGCGCGGGCTGGCCAGCGCGGAGCTGTCCAGGCCCTCCAGGCGGCCTTCGACGACGATGATGCGCAGGGTCCCGGAGGCCAGGTCCTGCTGTGGCAGGTAGGCGCGGGTGGTGACGTAGCCGCGATCCAAGTAATGGTCGGTGACGGCCTTGAGCAGCGCATTGAGCTGGCCGACGCCCAGGCAGCGCCCCTGGTAGGGCGCCAGCAGTTGGCGACGCGCGCTTTCGCCGAGGTGCCCGGCGCCTTCCAGCTCGATGCGGCGGATCTCGAAGCAGCGCTCGTCGTCGCCGGAGGCATCCGCAGCGGCGGGCGCTCCCTTGCCGGGCAGTTGCTGGAGTTCCTCCAGGCGCTTGCGCTGTTCGTCCAGCAGGCGCTGCTGGCGGTCGCGGATCAGGTCGCGGTCGCCGGGGGAGGTGAAGGGGGCGGCGCTGGCAAGCAGCGGCAGTAAAACCAAGCCAGCGACAACCGCTCGATAGCTAGAACGCAACATCCGATGTCCTGCGAGTTCCCTTCAATATCCACCGCATAGCTAAACGACATGGGCGTGTTGAGGGGGGGATTAGTCCAAAAGTAGGAATGCTAATCCAAACAGGGACAGGAGGGAATGGCACTTTGCCTTCATTGCGTCGTCCTGGCTGTACGGACGTTTCAGGATCGATGCGATGTCGTCATTTTCGTAATGGGAAGGACCTATCGGTCTCCAGGCAGCGCTCGGCCGGGTTCTGGTGAGCTGATTATTTGCGCTCGTGGCCCGGCAGAAAGAAGCCCCGCCAAGGCGGGGCTGCTTTGACGCAGACTCGAATTCACTTCACCGGCAGGTCCTTGCCCCACAGGCGCACCGCCTTGATCCCTTCCGCGCCGCCTTCGAAGACGAAGGTCTGGCGGATGCCGGCCTTGGCCGGGACGGTGACGTCGTCGGGGTTGGCGAGGGCGACCAGGGCGTTGGAGTAGCCGTCGTTGTCGATCACCAGCAGCGCGCCGGTCTGGGTCAGGTTGATCAGGCGCACGGTGGCGTCGCCGTCGTTCTTGAAGCCGAGGGTGACGGCCAGTTGCTGGTCGCGCGGCTCGGTCTTGAGCACTTCGACCTGGCCGATCTCGGCGAAGCCGGCGTTGTCGGAGACCACCTTGGCGCCATCAGCGCCCTGGGCCGACTGGCGGCCGCTGGTGATGCCCTCGCTGACCCCGCCGAGGAGGTTCTTGCCAGTCTCGATGGCCGAGGACACCGCGGCCTTGGCCGCATCCTTGACCGAGCTGCCCTCCTCCGCGGCCACGGCGCTGCCGGCGGCCAGGGGCAGGAGCAGTCCCAATGCGGCGATCCTTGCGTTCATTCGTCCATCCTCTGGTGGTGTGGGAGGCAGCCAGACTAACAGCCGGCTAGCGGCCGTTCCAGTGGCGCGCCCGGCGCTTGCGCCACCAGATGTAGACACCGGTCAGCGACAGCCCGGCGATGGCCAGGCCGAGGGCGGCGATGGCGATGCGTCCCGGCAGGCCGGCGATGCGCCCGCCGTGGATCGGGTACTGCAAGCGATAGAAGCGCTCTCCCCAACTGCCCTGCCCGGCGACTTCCTGGCCGAGCAGGCGGCCGTCGCTGCCGTGGAAGAACAGCCAGGACTTGCCCATGGGGTCGTCGTGGTCGCCGAAGCCGGCGCCGAAGAAGTTGTATTCGAAGCTGTAGTACAGCTCGCCGATCGGCTCGGCGATGCCCAGCCGCGCCGCTTCGACGCTGGCCAACTGGAAGGTGCGGTCGTAGTCCAGGCGGGTCTCCCCCAGTTGCTCCCTGGGCAGCCGCCCGCGCGCCTCGTAGACGCTCGGTTCGATCGGCGAGAACAGCGATACCAGCGGCTTGAACACCTGGCTCGGCAGGTTCAGGGCGACGCTGCTCAGCGCCACCGGCGCCAGCAGCAGCCAGAGCCAGAGGCCGCCGGCGCGATGCAGGTCGAAGTTGAAGCGGTAGGCGTTGCCGCGCTTGATCTTCCAGGCGGTCGCCCACTTGCTCCAGAACGGCCGGCCGCGCGGCAGGGTCAGCCAGGCGCCGACGAAGCAGTCGAGGAACCAGAACATCGCCACCCCGCCCATCAGGTACAGGCCCCAGTTCCCCGGCAGGGTCAGGTTGTGGTGGAACTCCAGGACCCAGGGAACCAGGTTCGCCGGCTGGAAGCAGCAGGCCGCCCAGAGGCGCTTGCCGACTTCCTCGCCGCTGACCGGGTCGAGGTAGAACACGTCGTGCTCGACCTTGGCGCCGGCCTCGCGCGGCACGGTGGCGAGCAATGCCGGGTGCCCGCCCGCCTCGGGATACTCCATGTACCACACCAGTTGTCGCGGATAGCGTGACTCGACGCGTTGCACCAGGCTGCCCGGGGAAAGGCGCTCGCCGCCCTCGCCCACGGCGTAGAAACCGGGGTTCAGCCATTCGTCGATTTCATGATGGAAGGCCAGCAGGCTGCCGGTGAGACCGGCGAGGAAAAGGAACAGCGCGGTAGCCAGACCGACATAGCGGTGCAGCAGGACCAGGACGGGGCGCATGGGGGCTCCAGGTAACCAGGGTACGGCCGGCGACGCCGGCGAATGCCCGGCGCGTACGTTGCGCGCCGGGCTGCTTGGCCGGTACCGCGGCGCTGGCGCCGGGGCCCGGGTGGACGGTCAGAACTGGTAGTTCACCGTCGCGGTGACGTTGCGCTTCTCGCCGAAGTAGCAGAAGTCCAGGCTGTAGCAGGACGCCACGTAGTCCTTGTCCAGCAGGTTGTTGGCATTGAGGCTGACGTCCAGGCCTTTCAGGCCGAGCTTGCCGAGGTCGTAGCCGATCCGCGCGTCGACCAGGGTGTAGTCCGGCACCCGCAAGGTGTTTTCCTTGTCCGCCCAGGTCTCGCCGACGTAGCGCGCGCCGCCGCCGATGCTCAGACCGCTGAGCGGGCCGGCGTCGAAGGCATAGTCGGCCCACAGCGAAGCCATGTGCTTGGGCGCCTGGTTCGGCGTATGGCCCTGGTTGCCGTCCAGCGACTTGGTGTAGGTGATGTCGGTGTAGGTGTAGCTGCCGAGCAGCTTCAGGTTGTCGCTGAGCTGGGTATGGGCCTCCAGTTCGAGCCCCTGGGAGCGCACTTCGCCGACCGAGGTGTAGAAGTTGTCCTGGGGCTCCTTGGAGGCGACGTTTTCCTGGGTGATATGGAACAGCGAGGCGGTGTAGAAGCTGTTGCTGCCCGGCGCCTGGAACTTCAGGCCGAGTTCCCACTGCTTGCCCTCGGTGGGCGCCAGGGGCGTGCCGGAGGCGTCGGAATAGGCGTTCGGGTTGAACGACTCGGAGTAGCTGACGTAGGGCGCCAGGCCGTTGTCGAACAGGTACAGCGCGCCGATCCGCCCGGTGAATTTCTCCCAGTCGTCGTCGGCCTTGCTGCCGGTGCTGCGGTTCTTGTCGGTGACGCTGACCCAGTCCTGGCGCAGGCCGAGCGAGAAGCGCCACTGGTCGATGTCGATCAGGTCCTGGAGGTAGACGCCGGTCTGCTCCAGGCGGCGGGTGTGGTTGTCGTCCGGGAAATAGCTGATGGCGTCGTCGCCGTAGACCGGGTTGAACGCGTCCAGCGCCGAGGCCGAGCCGGAACGCCAGTCGACCACGGTGCGCCGGCGCTGATAGTCGAGGCCGGTGAGCAGGGTGTGGCGCGCCGCGCCGGTGGCGAATTCGGCCTGCAGCATGTTGTCGACGATATACGCCTGCAGGTGCTCGCGGGCGCCGCTGAAGTAGCGGTTCAGCTTGTTCGGCTCGCTGGCGCTCCAGCCGTAGGCGTAGACCTGCGACAGGTCGACGTCGGAGTCCAGGTAGCGGAAGTTCTGCCGCGCCGACCAGACGTCGTCGATGCGGTGCTCCAGCTGGTAGCCGAACATCCGCTGGGTGCGGTCGAAGTCGTCCTTGCTCGGCTCGCCATCGAAGAACTCGCGGGAGATGTGCCGGCCGTTGTGGTGCGACAGGGTGCCGTCGGCCGGTACGCCGCCGTGGTAGCCCCCGTTGGGATCGTGTTGCAGGTAGCCTTGCAGGGTCAGGGTGGTGTCATCGCTGAAGTCGATGGCCAGGGTCGGGGCGATGGCGTAGCGCTCCTCCTTGACGTGATCGAACTGGGTGTCCGAGCCCTTGCCGAGACCGACCAGGCGGTAGGCGATGCGCTTCTCCTCGTCGAGCGGCCCGCTGAAATCGAAGCCCATCTCCTTCTGGCCCATGTTGCCGATGCTGCCGGTGATCTGGCGGTAGTCCTCGTACAACGGCTTCTTGCTGGTCAGCGCCACCAGGCCGCCCGGCAGGCTACGGCCGTAGAGCACCGAGGACGGGCCCTTGAGCACATCGATGCGTTCGAGGAAGTACGGGTCGACCTGCATCGAGCTGAAGGTACCGCTGTCGCCCATGGCCTTGAGCCCGTCGAGGTAGATGTTGTCCACGCTGTTGTCGGCGAAGCCGCGCATCACCACGTAGTCGTAGCGGTTGGAGGCGCCGACCTGGCCGGTGAAGATGCCGGGGGTATAGCGCATCGCCTGCTGCACGGTCTTGGAGGCGGTGTCGTCGATCTGCTCGCGGGTGATCACCGAGACGGTCTGGCTGGTTTCCAGCAGCGGCTTGCTGGTCTTGGTGGCGATCTGGCTATGGGTGGCCAGGTAGCCATCGGTGCTGCCCAGGTTGTTGCCGAGGGCGAAGACTTCCACCGCCTGCATGTTCAGCACGTCGCCGTCCTTTGCCGGCGCCTCGCGCAAGACGAAGCTGCCGTCGCCCTGGTCTTCCGCTTCCAGCGGGGTGTCGGCGAGCAGCCGGGCCAGGCCCTGCTGCACGGTGAAACTGCCGCGCAACCCCTGGGAGCTGTAGCCACCGGTCTGCGCCGGAGTGGCCGAGAGGGTGATGCCGGCTTCGCGGGCGAAGCGGTTGAGCACGTCACCCAACTGTCCGGCGGGGATCGCATAGGGCCGTGCCTGTTCCGCCGCCGCTTCGGCGGCCGAGGCGCAGAGCGGCGCCGCGCCGGCCGCCATGGCCAGCGACAGCAGGGCCGCGCGCACCGAACGGCTCAGGCGCGAGGCGCGGGGGAAATCGAGGGACGACGGGGCATTGCGGAGGACGACGGCGGTGGCGGTCATGAACGGAATCCGTTGGAGTCGTTGAAGGGTGTTCAATCGGTAACGCCGGACCAGTCGCGGAAAGCCGACAAAAATAATGAAAATAATTTTCAGTGCGTTTCGCTCCGGGCGGAAGCAAGCGTCCACGCGGCCGCCGGCGCGACTCAGGCGGCGACCACCCTCACCCACCAGCGGGTATGCCGCTGCAGGCGCACCGGCAGGGTCCGCGCGAGCACCTGCAACAGCTTGTCGGTGTCGTCCAGGCGGTAGACCCCGGACAGGCGCAGGTCGGCGACCTCCGCGGCGCAGCCGAGGTAGCCGTTGCGGTAGCGGGCGACCTCGGCGAGGAAGTCGGCCAGGCGCATGTCGCGGGTGACGATCAGGCCATCGGCCCAGGCCACGGCGTCCATCTGCGGCCGTTCGAGGCGCCGCACGCCGTCGGCGGCGATCCGATAGCTCTGCCCCGCCTCGGCCACCGGAGCCTGCAGCGGACGCGCGCCGAAGGCATCGATGCGCACCGAACCCTCGCTGACGCTGAGACAGGTGGCGGCATCTTGCAGGCGTACGTTGAAACGGGTGCCGAGGGCCTCGAACAGCCCTTGCGCGGTACGTACCCGCAGCGGCCTGTGCGTGGGCGATTGCGTATCGGCGCCGCTGGCGAGGAAGATCTCGCCGCGGGCGAGGAGGATCAGGCGCTGGCCGGCGTCGTAGCGCACGTCGACCGCGCTGTCGGTGTTCAGTTGCAGGCGGGTGCCGTCGACCAGCTCGATACTGCGTCGCTCGCCGGTGGCGGTGCTGTAGTCGGCGCTCAGGCGCTGCCAGGGCAGGCTGTCGCGACCGACCCAGGCCACAGCGCCGCCAGCCACCAGCAGCGACAGCAGTTTCAGCGCCTGGCGCCGCTGCAGGCGCTGCGCGCTGCTGTCCAGGGTGCCGTAGGCGACCCCGCCGGGCAGCGCCTTGAAGCGTCCGTGCAGTTCTTCGTTGAGCGCGCTGACCTGCTGCCAGGCCCGCTCGTGCTCGCCGTGCTCCGCGCGCCAGGCCGCGCAGGCGCGCTGCAGGCGATCGTCGGCCGGCTGCGAGCGCAGGCGGACCAGCCAGTGGATGGCCTGCCTGACCACCGCTTCGTCGACCCTACCGCGCGTCCCGTCCACGGCTCCGCTCATTCGCCGTAGCGCAGCAGGTAGCAGTGGTACAGCGCCTCGGCCACGTAGCGCTCGACGCTACGCTGGGAAACCCCCATGCGTTCGGCGATCTGCCGGTGGCTGAGGTCTTCGCACTGGGCCAGGAGGAAGGCGGTGCGGACCTTCGGCTTGAGCCCGTCGAGCATCCGCGAGATTTCCTCCAGCAGTTCCAGCACCAGTTCCCGCGCCTCGGGCGACGGCGCCTGTGCCTCGGGCAAGTGGGCGATGCTTTCGAGGTAGGCGCGCTGCAGTTCCTCGCGACGCCAGTGGTCGATCACCAGGCCGCGGGCGATGGTCCGCAGGAACGCGCGCGGCATGCCGATCTCGCGCAGTTCGCGCTTGAGCAGGATGCGCAGGAAGGTGTCCTGGGCCAGGTCCGCCGCGTCCGCCGCGCAGCCCAGCTTGCCGCGCAACCAGTTCTGCAACCAGCCATGGTGCTCGCTGTACAGCGCATGCATGGCGCGATGGTGGGCGCTGAGAAGGATCGGGGCGGACATGGGAAAGTCGGGGCGACACATGAATGATAATGAATCGCATTGTCGAGAAGCCGCGGCCTTTTTGCAATAGCACCCGCCGGCCGGCGCCCTACTCGGCCGCCGCGCCTTCGCGCAGGCAGGCCAGCAGGTCTTCGCTGGCGCGGTCGCGATGCGGTTCGTCGCGCCAGCACATGCCCACCGCGCCCTCGCCGGGAATCTCCAGCGCCAGCCTGGCCACCAGGCCGAGCCCGGCGAGGTGCTCGACCACCCGCGCCGAGCCGATGGATAGCATGTCGCTGCCACGCAACAATTCGATGTTGGCCAGCATCGACGATGACTCCAGGCGGTAGGCCGGCGGCTGCCGGCCGCCCTGGGTCAGGGCCATGTCGAGCTTGCTGCGGATCGGCGAGCCGGGCGGCCAGACGATCCAGTCGTAGCGCCGCACGTCTTCCCAGTCCAGCGCGGCGGCCTGGGCCAGCGGGTGACCGGGCCGCGCCATCACCACGATCGCCTCGCTGTAGAGCACCTCGCAGCGCAGGCTGGCGCGCGGCGCATAGTTGTCCAGGCGCCCCACCACCACATCGAGCTGGCGTTTCTCCAGCCGTTCGAGAAGGCCGTTCATGGTGCCTTCGAGCAGTTCCACCTGGGCCCCGGGGTAGCGTCCGAGGAACGCCCGCAATGCGCGCGGCACCAGGCTCGGCGCGGAGGCCGGCGACGTGCCGAGGAGCACCCGGCTGCCGCTGCCGCTGCGCATCGCCTCGAGGTTCTGCCGCGCCCGCTCCATCTCGGTGAGCACGCGCTGGGCGTGGTTGAACAGGGTCATGCCGTAGGGCGTCGGGCGCAGGCCACGGGCGTGGCGCTCGAACAGCGGCGCGCCGACGTCCTCCTCCAGTTCCTTGAGCCACTTCGACAGGCCCGGTTGGGTGGTGTGTGCGGCCCGGGCGGTGCCGCTGAGGTTGCCGGTCTCCATCAGGCTGACCAGCAGTTGCAGGTGTTGCAGGCGCAGGCGGCGGGTCCAGTCCATCGCAAGCCATCCTCGAATACGTATAGGTCGATGTCTAAATATCATTATTCGGTTATGCCTTCACCTCGAATAATGACTACCAGACCGAGGCGGCCCCGCCTCCTCCCGCCGGAGATTCATCGGTATGCATAACGACAATTCCACCGAGAAGCGCGCCGACTTCTATCGACGCATCCGCCAGCAGCACCTCACCCCGCTCTGGGAAGCCCTGCACAACCTGGTCCCGGCGCAACCCGCCGGCGGCTGCCAGGCGGCGCTGTGGCGCTATCGCGAACTGCGCCCGTTCCTGCTCGAGGCAGGCGACCTGATCAGCGCCGAGGAAGCGGTGCGCCGCGTGCTGGTGCTGGAGAACCCGGACCTTCCCGGCCAGTCGGCGATCACCCCGAGCCTCTACGCCGGCCTGCAACTGATCCTGCCGGGCGAGATCGCCCCCAGCCACCGGCACACCCAGTCGGCCCTGCGCTTCGTCGTCGAGGGCTACGGCGCCTACACCTCGGTGGACGGCGAACGCACCCGCATGGAGCCGGGCGACTTCATCATCACTCCGTCCTGGACCTGGCACGACCACGGCAACCGCCCCGCCGCGGAAGGCGGCGAGCCGGTGGTCTGGCTGGACGGCCTGGACATCCCGATGCTGCGTTTCTTCGGCGCCACCTTCGCCGAGAGCTACGGCGAACCGGTGCAGCCGTTGCGACGTGGCGAAGGCGACAGCCTCGCCCGCTACGGCAGCAACATGCTGCCGCTGCGCCACCAGCCGACGACGCCGACCTCGCCGCTGTTCAGTTACCCCTACGCGCGCAGCCGCGAGGTCCTCGAGCGCCTGGCGCGCCTCGAACGGCCCGATCCCTGGGAAGGCCACAAGCTGCGCTACGTCAACCCGGCCACCGGCGGCTGGGCCATGCCGACCATCGCCACCTGCCTGCAACTGCTGCCGGCCGGCTTCCTCGGGCAGCCCGCGCGCAGCACCGACGCCAGCGTCTATTCGGTGGTGGAAGGCAGCGGCGTGGCGCAGATCGGCGACCGGCGCTTCGCCTTCGAGGCCAAGGATCTGTTCGTCGTGCCCTCCTGGGCCGAGCTGCGCCTGGAAGCCGGCGCCACCGACTGCGTGCTGTTCAGTTTCTCCGACCGCCCAGTGCAGCAGGCGCTCGGCATCCTCCGCGAATCCCGCGAAACCCTCGCCCACTGAAGGACCCGTCCCATGAACCATCTCTTCGCGCCCGAAGCGCCCGTCAGCCTCACCATCCATGGCAGCGACCAGACCTTCCCGGTGCGGCGGGTCTACTGCGTCGGCCGCAACTACGCCGCCCACGCCCGGGAAATGGGCTTCGATCCCGAGCGCGAGCCGCCGTTCTTCTTCTGCAAGCCGGCCGACGCGGTGGTCCCGGTCGCCGCCGGCAGCACCCTGGAGCTGGCCTACCCGAGCCAGACCGGCAACTACCACTACGAGATCGAACTGGTGGCGGCGATCGGCAAGGGCGGCTGCGACATTCCCCTGGAGCAGGCCGAGGAACACGTCTGGGGCTACGCGGTGGGCCTGGACATGACCCGCCGCGACCTGCAGATGCGCATGCGCGAGATGGGCCGGCCCTGGGAGATCGGCAAGGCCTTCGACCGCTCGGCGCCGATCGGCCCACTCTACCCTGCCAGCCAGGTCGGCCATCCGCGCCACGCCGCCATCAGCCTCCAGGTCGACGGCGAGGATCGCCAGCGCAGCGACATCGACCAGTTGATCTGGTCGGTGGCGGAAACCGTCAGCTACCTGTCGCGCTTCTTCGAGCTGCGCCCCGGCGACCTGGTCTTCACCGGCACCCCGGAAGGCGTCGGCGCGGTCGAGCGCGGCGAGCGGATGCTCGGCGCCATCGACGGCCTCGGCGAACTCAGCGTCCGCGTGGTCTGACCCACCGCCCGCGCACGGCGCGGGCCCACCCTGCCCTTCATCCGGGCTGTCGCCGCGGCGACGGCCGAGGAACGCTCATGCCTACGCCCGACAAGAACAACAAGAACGACGTCCAGGCTTTCATCGATGCGCAGGCGGTTTCCGCCTTCCAGTTGCGAGTCCTGTCGCTGTGCTTCCTGATCGTCGCCATGGACGGATTCGACACCGCCGCCATCGGCTTCATCGCCCCGGCCCTGGCCCACGACTGGCAACTGAGCCCGGCGCAACTCAGCCCGATCCTCGGCGCCGCGCTGGCCGGCCTGGCCCTCGGCGCCTTCGCCGCCGGCCCGCTGGCCGACCGTTTCGGACGCAAGAGCGTGCTCCTGCTCTCGGTGCTGTTCTTCGGCGGCTGGAGCCTCGCCTCGGCCTACGCCGGTTCGGTGGAAACCCTGGCCCTGCTGCGCTTTCTCACCGGCCTCGGCCTGGGCGGGGCGATGCCCAACGCGATCACCCTGACCTCCGAATACTGCCCGCGCCGGCACCGCGCGCTGATGGTCACCGCGATGTTCTGCGGCTTCACCCTCGGCTCGGCGCTGGGCGGCCTGCTCGCCGCGCGGATGGTCCCGGCGCTGGGCTGGGAGAGCGTGCTGCTGCTCGGCGGCGGCCTGCCCCTGGCGAGCCTGCCGCTGCTCTGGGCATGCCTGCCGGAGTCGGTGCGCTTCCTCGCCCGCCGCGCACCGGACGCGGCGCGCCTGCGGCGCATCCTCGAACGCCTGGGGCGCCTGCCCGACGGCTGGGCCGGACGCCTCGAACTGCCCGCCGACGAGTCCGACGGCACCTCGCCCCTGCGGCAGATCCTCGGCGCCGAGCTGCGCGGCGGCACCCTGCTGCTCTGGGCCACCTTTTTCATGGGCCTGCTGATCATCTACCTGCTGACCAACTGGCTGCCGACGCTGATCGGCGGCACCGGCTTCAGTCTCGGCGAGGCGGCGACGATCAGCGCCATGTTCCAGCTCGGCGGCACCCTCGGCGCACTCCTCCTGGGCAGCGCCATGGATCGCTTCGACGCGCACCGGGTGCTGAGCCTGGCCTACGTCGGCGGCGCCCTGTTCATCCTCGGCATCGCCAGCCTCTACCACAGCTTCGCCCTGCTGGCGCTGTGCGTCGCCGGCGTCGGTTTCTGCATCAGCGGCTCGCAGGTCGGCGCCAACGCCCTGGCCGCCGATTTCTATCCGACCCGCAGCCGCGCCACCGGGGTCAGCTGGGCCCTCGGCCTGGGCCGCATCGGCTCGATCGTCGGCTCCCTCAGCGGCGGCGCCCTGCTCGGCCTGGGCCTGGGCTTCAGCGGCATCCTCGCCCTGCTGGTGATCCCGGCGCTGCTCGCCGCCGTGGCCGTGCATCGCCTGGGCCGGCGCCGGGCCAGGCCTTCTTCCGTCACTCTCTGAACAGGACTTCCCATGCAGCTCTACAGCTTCTTCAACAGCTCCACGTCCTATCGGGTGCGTATCGCATTGGCCCTGAAAGGTCTGGATTACCAGGTAGTGCCGGTCAACCTGCGGCAGGGCGAGCAACTGCGCCCGGCCGACCGCCAGCGCAACCCGATGGGCGCGCTGCCGACCCTGGTCGACGCCGACGGCCGTTGGTTCAGCCAGTCGCTGGCGATCATCGACTACCTCGACGCCGTGCAGCCCGAACCGCGCCTGATCCCTCTCGACCCGCTGCATCGCGCCCAGGCGCTGGAACTGGCCCTGCTGGTGGCCTGCGACATCCATCCGCTGAACAACGTGCGGGTGCTCAAGTACCTGACCCAGGTCCTCGGCATAGACGCCGAGGACCGCCAGCGCTGGTACGCGCACTGGGTCGCCGAGGGCCTGGCGGCGGCGGAGACCCTGCTGAACCGACACCGTCGCGGCGCCTTCTTCGCCGGCACCGCAGCGGGCATCGTCGAGTGCTGCCTGGTGCCGCAACTGGCCAACGCCCGGCGCATGGGCTGTGTCCTGGCGCCCTACCCGGCGTTGCTCGAACTGGAGGGGCGCTGCCTGGCGCTCGAAGCCTTCCAGCGCGCCAGCCCCGAGCGCCAGCCCGACTACCTCCCGGACTGACGCGCTGCCCCGTGGAAAACAACAACAAGAAGGACACGCCCATGACCACCCGCATCCGGGCCAGCCTGCTGGCCCTGCCCCTGCTGCTGCCCTCGTTCCAGGCTATCGCCGCGCTGCCGGGGATGAACCTCGGCCAGACCTCCTTCCTCGACGGCAAGGCCCTGCCCGGCACGCTGTTCCAGCAGTTCGTGAATATCTACGAGGCCGACGACTTCATGGACGCCAACGGTCACCGGCGCCCGCTCGACAATCGCCTGCGCACCCTGCTCGCCACCAGCCACTTCGCCCACATCAGCCAGCACCAGCTGTTCGGCGCCTACTACGGCGCGGAAATCCTCGTCCCGGTGCTGCTCGCCGATCCCGACTTCGAACCCCACGCTGGCAGCGCCAACGGCCTCGGCAACCTGATCGTCAGTCCGTTCATCCTGCAATGGCCGCAGACCGAGCTGTTCGGCCGGCCCTACTGGCAGCGCCTGAACCTCGCCTTCCAGTTACCCACCGGGCGCTACGACAGGCATCGGGCGATCAATCCCGGCAGCAACCACTGGAGCTTCAACCCGCACTACGCGCTGACTTGGGAATTCGCCGAAGGCTGGGAAGCCAGCGCTCGCCTGCAGTACCTGTTGCCGGGCAAGAATCGCGACCCGGCGCCGCCGTTGGCCGACGACTACCTGCAGCCGGGCCAGGCGTTCCACGCCAACTACTCGGTATCGCTGGCGCTGGATGCGCATTGGCGAGTCGGGTTGTCCGGCTACAGCCTGCGACAGATCACCGACGAGCGGGTCGACGGGCACGACCGCCCGGACTCCCGCGAGCGGGTCGATGCCATCGGCCCGGCGCTGATGTTCGGCTGGGGCAAGTCGCGGCTGTTCCTCAACGCCTATCACGAATACGGCGCACGCAACCGCAGCGAGGGCAGCCGGCTGATCCTGCGCTACTCGCAGGTCTTCTGAGCGTCGCCTTCCGGGACGATCGGCAAGCGCTCCAGGGTGCGGAACACCGAGCTGCGCCGCCAGCGCAGGTCCGTCGGTTCCGAGGCCAGGGCGAAACGGCGACGCACCAGGCCGCGCAATGCGCATTGCAATTCGAGCCGGGCCAGGTACGCGCCCAGGCAGTAGTGCGGACCATGGGCGAACGCCACGTGCTGCTTGGCGTTCGCTCGCTGCAATTGCAGACGGTCGGGGGCGGCGAACATCTCCGGGTCGCGGTTCGCCGCGAGGAAGCTCAGCCAGACCTTCTCTCCAGGCGGAATCCGCTGGCCGCCGATCTCCACCTCCTCCAGGGTGCAACGCACGCCGCCGCGCACCGCGCCGTCGAAGCGCAGCAGTTCCTCCACCGCGTTCGCCGCCAGCTCCGGGCACCGCCGCAGCAGGTCGAGCTGGTCGGGATGGGTGAGCAGCGCCAGCGTAGCGTTGCCGACCATGCTGATGGTGGTTTCGAAGGCGGCCATGAACACCATGGCATAGGCCGCCACCAGGTCCTCGAGGCCCAGTCCGGCCTCCAGCATCGCGGCGCCGTCGAGGATGCTCGGCGCCGCGCCGGGCGGCGGGCGCGAAGAGCCATCGCTCCAGCCGCGCGCCTGGCGTTGCAGGTAGTCGCTGAAGGCGGCCGCGCTGCGGTTGATCTGCCCGGCATCGCCGTGGCTGGCGGCGAGATCGAGCCCGGCGGCCAGGTCGCGGCCCCAGGGCAGCAGTTGCCCGGTGTCTTCGCGGGGAAAGCCGAACAGCTCGGCGGCCACCCGGATCGTCAGCGGTTCGGCGAAGTCCCTGAGCAGATCGGGCTCGCGGCGCTCCAGCAAGCTGTCGAGGAGCTCTTCCACCAGCGCCTCGATGCACGCCTCCCAGCGGCGCACGGCGTCGGGGCCGAAGGCCGGAGCGAACAGCCTGCGCAGGCGGGTGTGCCGCGGCGCGTCGTTGAACAGCATGAAGTTGTCGTAGAAGCGCGCCAGCGGTTGCAATTGCTGGTGGCCGAACCAGCTGGCGCCGCCCTGGCGGACGCCGGCGGCGCCAAGGCGAGCGGGGTCGGCGGAGAAACGGCGGTCGCGCAGGCACGCCGAGACATCGGCATAGCGACTGATCCACCAGATCGAGGCCTGGTCGCGGCAGACCGGCGCACGGGAGCGGATCAGCCGCAACAGCGGATAGGGATCGGCGACGAAGTCGGGATGGTAGGTGTGGATGTCGAAACCGTCGCTCCGCGGAGCGAGCGCCGGACGCTGAGCGTCATGGCGCGGCTGCGCGCTGCCTTCCTCGCTGAATGCGTCGTCCATGGCCCTTGCTCCGCTGGGTTGGCGTAACGCAGGGAGTATAGATGGCCGGCGGCTCGGCGCCGGCCCGGAGGATCAACGCGGACCGAGGATCTCCGCCAACTGGTCCGGCTGCGGCGCGCCCTGTTGCTGCTGCATGCGCCCCTCGGCATTGAGATAGAAGATCGCCGGGGTCGCCGCGGCGCCCATCGACTCCATCAGTTCCATGTTGCCGGCGAGCTGCTTGCGCACCGCCGCCGGGATCTTCGCCAGCGGCTTCAGGGTGCTGGCCTTGCCCGCCTGCTCATGGTCGTGCAGGGCCTTCTGCGGGTCCTTGCTGGCCAGCAGCGCGGCGGACTTGGCTTCGCTGTCCTCGCGGATGATGCCGACCATGATATGCCGCAACTGCACCTTGCCGGCATCCACCCAGGGTCGCGCCTGCTCCCAGAACATGGTGCAGTACGGGCAGTTCGGGTCGCTGAACAGGTAGACCACGCGCGGCGCGTCGGCACGGCCATCGGCGATCCAGGCGCTCTGCTCCATCTTCTGCCACATTTCCTTGGCCAGCGGCGCATACACCAGGCGCTCCAGCGGTTCGCGGCTGAGGTCCTTGCCCTGGGCGTCGAACAGGTGGCCGGTGAGTACGTGCTTGCCGTCGGGCGTTAGGTACAGCGCCATGCCCTGGTTCTGGTATTCGGCGGCGTAGCCGCGCAGGCCATCCGGGGCGTCGAAGCTGCCGAGGATGCGGGCGCCCTTCTCCTGGACCATGCGGATCGGTGCCGGCAGCTCCTCCGCCGCCGTGGCCAGGCCGGCGTTGAGGAGGGTCAGGCCCAGGCCAAGGGTGATCAGGTTGCGCGGCAGTCTCATTCGGAACTCCTGGTTGCGGGGGCGGCAGCGGCCGGCTCGAAGGCTTCGAGGTAGCGCGCCAGGCTGCCGCGGGACAGTTCGCCGAGATGGCTGCCCAGCAGGCGGCCCTCGGCGGTGTAGAAAACGGTGGTGGGCAAGGCGACCGAGCCGACCTGCTGGCCAAGCTGCCCGCCGTTGTCGAACAGCAGGTTGTCCAGGCGCAGGTTCTCGCCCTGGAGGAAATGGCGCACGGTCTCGGCGCTCTCGCCCTGGTTGGCGAAGAGGAACACCACGTCGGGATTCTCCGCCTGCGCCTGTTGCAGCACCGGCATCTCACGCCGACACGGCGGGCACCAACTGGCCCAGAGGTTGATCACCAGCGGGCGGCCCCGGAAATCGGCCAGTTGCACCGACTCGCCGGCGGCGTTGCGCAGGCTCAGTTCGGGCAGGCGCGTACCGCGCTCGTAGATGCCCAGGCCCAGGCTGCCAAGCAGCCAGAACGCCAGCCCGAGGCTGGCGCCGACACCCAGCGAGCGACGTAGCGCCGGTCGCCGCCAGGCCCAGAACAGCGCGCCGAGCACGGCGGCGAGCAGGCCTGGCCAGGCGAGGAAACCGCCATCGCGGATATCCAGCATCTGTGCGAAGTCGCCACGGTACTGCGGCCAGTAGCGCACCACGAAGGCCAGGCGCGCCACCAGCAGGCCGAGCAACAACAGGTTGAACAGCACCGGCTCGGCGTTGCGCCCGCCGCCGCGCGCCGCCAGCCAACCACCGAGCAGCGCGGCGCCGAGGGCGAGGAACAGCAGCAGGTGTTGCAGCGAGACCACCAGCGGCCCCAGGGAAAAACTCAGCATCAGCCGCGCTCCCGGGTCGCCTGCCAATGGGCGAGGAAGCCGCCGGCGTCGACTTCGCCGGTCAACCGGCGCGCGCGGCGCTCCTCGCCTTCCGGACCGATCCAGATCAGGCTCGGCGGGCCGGGTACCTGGTAGCGGCGCAGCAGCTCGCGGCTGGCGGCGTTGTCCGCGGTCACGTCGAGCCGCAGCAGGCGCACGCCCTGCAGGGCGGCGAGCACATCGGGTTTGGCGAACACCTGTTTCTCCATGATCCGGCAGGACACGCACCAGTCAGCGTAGTAGTCGAGCAGCACCCATTGTCCCTCGGCCTTGGCCGCAGCCAACTGACGGTCGAGCTCGGCCGGCTGGCTGACCGTGAGGAACGCCTCATGCGCGCTGGCCGTCGGCGTAGCGCCCCGGTTCGCCGCCGCATACACCTGTAGCGGACGCCAGGGGTCGTCTGCCCCGGCCGCAGCGCCCAGCAGCATCGCCGCGCCCCAGAGACCGAAGATGCAGCCCGCCGCGCCGAACAGCACCGCGTGCCGTGCCAGGCCTCGCGCCGTGTGCAGCGCGGCGTAGGCCAGGACCAGCAGCAACGCGCCGCCAAGGCCGATCCACAGCGCCTCGCCGAGCAGCGGACGCAGGAGTATCCAGGCGGTGCCGAGGAAAAGGAAGCCGAACACGCCCTTGACCAGGTTCATCCAGGGACCGGGCTTGGGCAGGAAGCGGCTGCCGACCGTCACCAGCAGCAACAGCGGCATGCCGATGCCGAGGCCCAGGCTGAACAGCACCAGGCCGCCATGCAGGGCATTGCCGGTCTGCGCGATATAGAGCAAGGCGCCGGCCAGCGGCGCGGTCATGCACGGCCCCACCAGCAGCCCGGACAATGCGCCGAGCGCGGCCGCGCCGGCCAGGCTGCCGCCCTTGCGGCCGCGACTGAGACCGTCGAGGCGGTCGCGCAGGGCCGCCGGCAGTTGCAGTTCGAAGAAGCCGAACATCGGCAGCGCGAGGAACACGAACAGCGCGGCGAAGCTGCCCAGCAGCCACGGCTGTTGCAGCCAGGCCTGCAGGTTGCCGCCAAGCAGCGCCGCGACCACCCCGAGTCCGGCGTAGACCAGCGCCATGCTCAGCACGTAGCTACCGGCCAGCAGCAGGCCGCGACGAGGGCCGGCGCCGCTGCCGACCACCAGCCCGGCGAGGATCGGCAGCATCGGCAGCGAACAGGGAGCGAACGCCAGCAGCAGGCCGAGGCCGAAGAACAGCAACAGGCTCCAGGCCAGGTTGCCGGCCTGCAGGCTGCCGGCCAGGCCCTGGTCCTCGGCGACTTCGCCGCTCGTCCCGGCGACGGCGGCGGCAGGGCCGGTACCGCCCAGGTCGAGCGCCTGGCTCTGCGGCGGATAGCACAGGCCGGCATCAGCGCAGCCCTGCCAGCCCAGGCGCAGTTGTCCGGCGGCGGCCGCCGGCAGGGTCAGTTCCAGGCTCTGGCGATAGACCTGCGACTCGCCGAAGAACTCGTCGCTGTGGCTTTCGCCCGGCGGCAGCTGCGGCTGCAAGGCCGGGTCGAGTCCGTCGAAGCGCAGGCGCTTCTGGTACAGGTAGTAGCCCGGCGCGATCTGCCAGCGCAGTTGCACCTGGCCGTCGTCGAGGCGCTCCCAGGTGAAGCGGAAGGCTTTCTCCACCGGCAGGAAATCCGTCTGCGTCGCGCCGCGCGGCGCGAACAGGTCGTCGCCCGGTTGCGCCTGGGACAGGCCCGGCAGCAGGAGCATCAGGAGCAGGATCAACACACGCATGGATAACGCCTTCTACGATGAACTCGGCGGCAGCATGGCCAGCGACGATTAACAGGCCGTTAACGCGGCCACGGGAAAACCCCGGCGACGCGCCGGGCGGGGCATAATCCTGGCTTAATTCGCCCGCTTCAGACTCCTATCCCTTTAACCAGCGATACCGCCATGCATGTACTGCTCACCGAAGACGACGACCTGATCGCCAGCGGCATCGTCGCCGGCCTCAACGCCCAGGGCCTGACCGTGGACCGGGTGGCCAGCGCCGCCGATACCCAGGCGCTGCTCCAGGTGGCGCGCTTCGACGTGCTGGTCCTCGATCTCGGCCTGCCCGACGAGGACGGCCTGCGCCTGCTGCAACGCCTGCGCCAGCAGGGCGTCGACCTGCCGGTGCTGGTGCTGACCGCGCGCGACGCGGTGACCGACCGGGTCGCCGGGTTGCAGACCGGCGCCGACGACTACCTGCTCAAGCCCTTCGACCTGCGCGAACTCGGCGCCCGCCTGCATACCTTGCAACGGCGCTCCGCCGGGCGCTGCGTCAACGTCATCGAACACGGTCGCCTCAGCTACGATCCGAGCACCCGCGAAACCTGGCTCGACGGTCGCCCCGTGGAGCTGTCGCGACGCGAACAGGCGCTGTTGCAGGCATTGCTCAACAACCGCGGGCGGATCCTCAGCGGCGAGCAGCTCAAGGACAGCGTCTATGGCTTCGGCGACGAGGTCGAGAGCAACGCCCTCAACGTCCACATCCATCACCTGCGGCGCAAGCTCGGCAACGCCATCGTGCAGACCGTGCGCGGCCTCGGCTACCGCCTCGGGCCGGCGCGCGGCGACGGAGACGACGCATGAGCCTGCGCCTGCGCCTGACCCTGATCCTCGGCTCGGCCTTCATCCTGCTCTGGTCGCTGGCCGCGGCCTGGATGCTCTGCGACCTGCGCGGGCAGATGATGCGCTCCTTCGACCAACGCCTGGCGGCCTCGGCGCGGATGGTCGCCGGCCTGCTCCAGCAGTTGCCGCAGCCGCAGCCGGCGGACGGCCAGACCACGCGCCTGAGCGCGGAGCAACTGGGGATTCCCAACGGCATGGCCTGCCAGGTCAGCTCATTGCGCGGCGAAGTCCTGGCGCAGAGCCATGCCACCCCGGAGCGGGCGCTGGACAGCACCGCCAGCGGCTTCCGCGACCAGGAAATCAACGGCGTGCTGTGGCGCAGCTTCACCGTGCAGGCCGGCGACCTGCGGGTCAGCACCGCCGACCGCCTGGAAGAGCGCGACGTGCTGCAACGCTCGGTGGTGGTGGCCGCCGCGGTGCCGGTGACGGTCGCCCTGCTCGGCAGCCTGGCCCTGCTCTGGCTCGGCGCCGGCCAGGGCCTGGCGCCGCTCAAGCGGATTCGCGACGCCCTCACCCGACGTGGCGCCGACTCGCTGGAGCCACTGGAGCTGGCGGCCCTGCCGAGCGAACTGAAGCCGCTGGTGGAAACCCAGAACCAGTTGTTCCAGCGCATCGCCCAGGCCATCGAACGCGAGCGACGCCTGACCGGCGATGCCGCCCACGAGCTGCGCAGCCCGCTGACCGCGATCAAGACCCACCTGCAGGTCGCGCGCATGACCGAGGGCGCCGCCGCCGAGCAGGCCCTGGCCCACGCCGAGGAAGGCGCCGACCGTCTGCACCGGACACTGGACCAGCTGTTGCTGCTGGCGCGGGTGGAAGGCAGCCTGTCGTTCGACGACGGCGTGCAGTGCAGCGCCGAGGACGCCGCCCGGGTGGCCATGCACGACGCCGGCCACGGCGACGTGCGGATGTTCGAACTGAAGCTGGCCGACGGCTTGTCCGAGGCGCCGCTGGAAGTCCCCTCGGTGCTGGCCATCGCCGCGCTGCGCAACCTGCTGGACAACGCCCTGCGCCACACCGCCGCCGGCACCCGGGTGGAGCTGGCGGTGGAAACCGCGCAAGGCTGCGCGCGCTTCCACGTCCGCGACCATGGCCCGGGCATCGCCGAAGCCGACCTGCCGCACCTCACCCGGCGCTTCTGGCGCCACGGCAAGAGCGGCGGCAGCGGGCTCGGCCTGGCCATCGTCCAGGCCATCGTGCAACGCTGCCAATGCCGGCTGGACTTCGACAGCCGCGCGGACGGCCTGCGGGTGACGCTGGAAATGCCGCTGCGCGAGTGATGCGCGGGCACCACGCGCCCCACCCACTCGCCAACCGACTCCGTAGGGCGAATAGCCGCCCCGCGGCTATCCGCCGGACCGAGGCCCAGGCATCGGCGGATAACGCCGTTGGCGTTATTCGCCCTACCCCCGCGCCGACCTGTTTCCGCCGGACCGGGTCTCCGTCCTGCGGACGCCAGGCCACGAGGGTCAGATTCCCTGTCCCAGCAGCACGCCGTTGACCTTCTGTCCGTACAGGTTGACGCCGTCGTTGGCATGGAACTTCTGCCGCGTCTTCTCCACGGAACCGTCCACCAGGCGCGGGTCCTGCGGGCGCTCGTGGCTGTTCATGAAGGCGGCGACGTCCCAGGCGTCGCGGTCGCTGAGGGTACCGGGCTTGCCCAACGGCATGTTGTACTTGATGAAGGAAGCCGCGGTGTTGATGCGGTGCATGCCCGCGCCCCAGTTGAACGACTGCGCGCCCCACAGCGGTGGGAACACCGTCTGCCCCAGAGCCATCTGGCCCTGGCCGTCGGCGCCGTGGCAGATCGCGCACTGCGCGGCATAGACCTTGGCGCCGCGCTCGATGCTGTAGCCGCCTTCCGGCGGGGCCACGTCCGGATAGCCGCGTCCGGGCAGGCTGACCCCGGTCGGCGCCTGGCTCGCCAGCCAATAGGCGTAGACGGTCAGGGCCTTGATCTCCGGGCTGTCGGCCGCCGGCACCTTGCCGTTCATGCTGAACTGGAAGCAGCCCTGCAGGCGCTCGGCGAACGTATTGACCTTGTTGTTCTTGGCGCGGAACGCCGGATAGACCGGGTAGGCCGCCCACTGCGGCGCGGAGTTGGCCCGGCGGCCCTGGTCGAGATGGCAGTTGACGCAGTTGAGCTGGTTGCCGACCAGATGCGGCGCGTTCTTCCGGGTTTCCACGAACAACGCCTGGCCCTGGCGGACCATTTCGCCGAAGGCGTTGTCCGGGAGGCTGCTTTCCGCCGGCGGCTGGAACGGCTCCGAGGGCGCCGTTGCCGCGTGGACGGGAGCGACCAGCAGGCCGGCGACGACCAGGGAAAGGATCGACGGCATGTTCATGGCTGGCCTCCTGCCTGACCGAGGGTGGCGAAGAACTGGCTGACGCTGCGGATCTCCTCTTCGCTGAGGGATTTGGCGATATGTCCCATCAGATCGTTCGGGTCGTTGCGGCGAGTGCCAAGCTGCCAGGCGCGCAACTGGTTGCTCAGGTACATCTCGCCCTGCCCCTGCAACGGCGGGAAGGCCTCCCCCACGCCGCTGCCGGCCGGACCGTGACAGGTCACGCACTCGGGAATGTTGCGCTCCCAGGCGCCACGCACCGCCAGGGTCTCGCCGGGGCTGCGCGGGGTGGCCACGCGCGACAGCTCCACCGGCTTGGGCGCCGGCATTGCCGCGAGGGTAGTGGCGAGCGCCTGGATCTCGTCGTCGCCGAGAGCATCGGCTATGCCCTTCATCACCGGGTGCTCGCGACTGCCGCCCTGCTTGAGGTCGTGCAGCTGCTTGCTCAGGTAGGCGGCGGGAAGGCCCGCCAGGCGCGGAAAGCCGGCGGCGGCCAGGCCCATGCCATCGGCGCCGTGGCAGGTGACGCAGGCCGCGGCGGCCGGGTTGGCGCCGCCCTGGGTATAGAGTTTCTGGCCGTCGACGGCGGCCTGGGCCGTCGCCGCCAGCAAGGCGGTCAATGAAAACAGCAGTCGGTGTGCAACCGGCATGGCAGGGTTCCTCTCTGGCTTATTGTTTTTAGTTCTAAGTTTAGAACCAAAAAACCTATCGCCGAAAGACCCTACCGCACGCAGGTCTACATCATTTTCCCTACAGGCCCCGGATCACGCCCCTTTCAGCCCCGCGACGATTTCGCAAGAGCGCAGCCGATGGGCGTGCTCGTAGAAGTCGCTGGTGAAGATAAGCTCGTCGGCGCCGGTCTGCTCCAGGAGGATCTCCAGGCGCGCGCGAACCTTCTCCGGACCGCCGATCACCGCCAGGCCGAAGAAGCTGCCGACCGCATCCTGCTCGTGGGGCAGCCACAACGGCGCCATACTTTCCACCGGCGGCTTCTGTTTCAGGCTCTCGCCGCGGATCAGCGCCAGCACGCGCTGGAAGGCGGTAGTGGCGAGGAACTCGGCCTCTTCGTCGGTAGGTGCGGCGATCAGCGGCACGCCGATCATCGCGTAGGGTTTGTCGAGTACCGCCGAGGGCTGGAAGTTGCTGCGGTAGATGCGCAGCGCCTCGTGCAGGTAACGCGGTGCGAAATGCGAAGCGAAGGCATAGGGCAAGCCTTTCTGCGCCGCCAGGTGGGCGCTGAACAGGCTCGAACCGAGTAGCCAGATCGGCACCTGGGTACCCTCGCCCGGCACCGCCAGCAGGCTCTGCTGGGAACGGCGCGGGCCGAGCAGCATTTCCAGCTCGGCGACCTGCTCGGGGAAGTCGTCGCCGTTGCCCAGGCGGTCGCGACGCAAGGCGCGCATGGTCGCCTGGTCGGCGCCGGGGGCGCGGCCAAGGCCGAGGTCGATGCGGCCCGGGTAGAGCGTCTCCAGGGTGCCGAAGTTTTCCGCCACCACCAGCGGCGCATGGTTCGGCAGCATCACCCCACCCGAGCCGACGCGGATCCGCGAGGTGCCGCCGGCGATATGGCCGATCAGCAGCGCGGTGGCGGAGCTGGCGATGCCATCCATGTTGTGGTGCTCGGCCAGCCAGAAACGGTTGAAGCCCAGGCGCTCCACATGGCGCGCCAGGTCCAGGGAGTTGTGCAGGGCTTCGGCCACGCTGCCGCCGGTGCGCACCGGCACCAGGTCGAGCATGGACAGGGGAATATCAGCAAGCGTTGTCATGAAGGCTCCAATCGGCAGCGGGCGATGGCCAGGGCGCGAGACACGCGCGGAAGGACCTCGCCCGGGGTTTGGATCAATTCTATATCACGCGTTATAGTTTTTGCCCACGGAGAATCCATGGGCTTTTTCCAGTCAAGGCGCGCTGTGGCGTCAGGCGGCCTCGACCGCCAGCAGGGAATCCCAGGCCGCCATCGCGCAGCGGCCGATGGCCAGCAACTGCTGGCGGCTGGCGCCGTCGCGGGCCTGGATCGACAGGCCCTGGAGCACGCTGCTGTAGAAACTGGTGAGCGCGTCGAGATCGGCTCCGGCCGGCACGTCGCCGTCGGCCACGCCTCGTGCGAAACGCTCGCGCAGCAGGCGCGCGGCGCGCCGCCGGTGATCGCGCAGGTAGTCTTCGACGCCTTTGTTGGCCGGCGAGAAATTGGTCGTGCTGAGGTCGACCAGGCAACCGCGCGGCTTGCCTTCGGTGGTGTAGCTGACGGCGGCGCTTTCCAGCAGCGCGGCGATCGACTCGCGCGCCGTCGGCAGGGCGAAGGCGCCCTTGGAAAGCTGGCACTCCTGGCTCAGGTAGAGTTCCACCGCCGAACGGAACAGCGCCTCCTTGGAACCATAGGCGGCATACATGCTCGGCGCGCAGATGCCACCCATGGCCTCCTTCAGCGCGGCCATGGTCGCGCCTTCGTAGCCGGCCTCCCAGAACACGTCGAGCGCCCGGCGCAATGCCTGTTCACGATCGAAGCCGCAGGGGCGTCCACGCTTGGCCATGGGAATTCCTGAGAAAAAAACACGTCATATGGTAACACCGGCGAACAGTCGCAAGGCTGGAGGGGGTCGCTTGATCCATCACCGCGCTCGATATACACCATGCAGGCTTTTTACTTCTGCCGGTTCTCCCGCTGGGCAAACATGCTCTCCAAGGGCAGACGCCCACCCTTCCCCAGGAGAACCGATCATGTCCAGCTTCAGCGCCCTCGCCAGCTACTTCGCCGCTTCCGCGTTCTACAGCAATGCAGTGACCCCTACTCGCCCGGTTCAGGCCAGCGCGCCCGCGCCGACCAGCGAGAAGAAATGAGCCCAAGGAGGCATCCATGCTCTCAGCCCGCTCCCGCAAGGCCCCGACCTATGGCGTCACCTATGTGAGCCTCGAGGATTGCACCCTGCACTTCGAGACCGAGTACATCATCGAGCGCCGCGACGGCAGCCTCGCGCACATGCCGATGCGCACGCCGGTCAGTGAGCGCGAAGCCCTGCAACGCCTGATCGAAAGCTGCATCGACGACTGATACCTCCAGTGCCCGTGTGCCGCTCTCAGGAGCGGCCAGCGGCGTTTTCCCAATCCGCCACCAGCGTCCGCAGTCGCGCGTCGCGCAGTTCGAAGAGTTCCAGCAGCCCCAGTGCCCGGATCGCCGGCAGCAGGGCGCGCAGGTCTTCTTCAGCCTGCCGCCGTTGCGCCGCGGGCAGTTCCTCCTCAAGCAGCAGCCGGGCGTTGGCGATGAACGCGCCGACGCTGCCCTTGCGTATCTCCACGCCGCCCAGGCGGATGCGGTCCTGTCGGTCGGGAAGGATGTCTTCGGCTTTCATAGCGTGCTCCAGGCAAGAATGATGAGCCGCCAGGCTACATCCGCAGTCGAATGGCCTATTATCCATCCCGAGCCAATCATCGTCGCTTTTCCGCCAAATGCTTCCGGAACCCCTGCCCGTCCCGCTCTTCGCCCTGCGCATCGACCGCGCAGCCAGCCGCACGGCCTCCCACCGCCATGCCTGCGGCCAGCTCTACTGCCTGGAGCGCGGCCTTCTGGTGGTCGAGGACGAGCATGGCCGCCAGGCCCTGCCTCCGCGCCAGATCGCCTGGATCCCACCGGGTCACCCACACTCGGCGCACTCCCACGGCAGCCTGGCGGGCTGGAGCGCCTACCTCGCCGCCGAACACTGCCGCGACCTGCCCCGGCACCCCGGCGTGCTCGCCTGCTCGGCTTTCGTGGCGCTGATCGTCGAACGCGCCACCCGCTGGCCGACCGGCTCCGCCTGGAACACCGAACGCGAGAACCTGCTGCGCGTGCTGCTGGACGAACTGCGCCACGCCGTGCCCCAGCGGACCCGCCTGCCCTATCCGGGGGATTCGCGCCTGCGCAGGATCGCCGAGGCATTGCTGGCCAACCCCGGCGATCCGCGGCCGGCGGCCGAATGGGCACGCTGGGCGGGCCTCAGCAGCCGTAGCCTGAGCCGGCTGTTCGGCGCCGAGACCGGCATGAGCTTCGCGCAATGGCGGCAACTGGCGCGACTGCACGCGGCCGTCGAACGGCTGGCAGCGGGCCAGGCGGTCGGCGAGATCGCCTGGTCGCTCGGCTACGAAAGCCCGAGCAGCTTCGCCAGTGCCTTCCGCGCAGTATTCGGCGAGACGCCGTCCGGCTATTCCAGTCGCGCCAACGAAGCGCTAGCCTGAACCTTCCGCGCCACGAGCCTTTCCCCATGAGCCACGCCAATACGCCCCGCGACTGGGTTCGACGCGCCCCGCAACACGGTGCGGTGGAACGCATCGAGGCTTACTTCGCCGGCCACGGCTACGATCCGCATCGCCACGACACCTATGCCATCGGCCAGACCCTGGCCGGGGTGCAGAGCTTCCGCTATCGCCGCAGCCAGCGCCACAGCCTGCCGGGCGGCTGCCTGGTGCTGCATCCCGACGAGCTGCACGACGGCGAGGCCGGCAGCCAGGAAGGGTTCCGCTACCGGATGCTCTACGTCGAGCCGGCGCTGATCCAGCAGGCCCTCGGCGGCCGGCCGCTGCCGTTCGTGCGCGGGGGCTTGTCCGACGACCCGCGCCTGATCGCCGCCAGCCGGGCCCTGCTACAGGCCATGGATACCCCGCTGGAGCCGCTGGAAGAACAGGACGCCCTGTTCGAACTGGCCCACGCCCTCGACGCCGTGGCCGGCAACCGGGCGCGCGGCAGGCGCCACTTCGACTTCGTCGCCGCCGAGCGCGCCCGGCAGTACATCCACGCGCACCTGGAGCGCCCGCTGAGCCTCGACGAACTGGCGCAGGTCGCCCAGCGCGAACGCTGGAGCCTGTCGCGCGATTTCCGCGCGCTGTTCGGCACCAGCCCCTACCGCTACCTGATCCAGCGCCGGCTGGACATCGCCCGCCGGCTGATGCTCGGCGGCCAGACGCTGGCCGAAGCCGCGCTTGCCGCCGGTTTCACAGACCAGAGCCACATGACCCGCCATTTCGGCCAGAGCTACGGCCTGCCGCCGGCACGCTGGCTGCGTATGCTCGGCCGCGCCTAGCCAGGTTGCACGATCATCCAAGACCGCCCGCTCCGTAGCCGCCTACCCTGGCGCCAGAGACCAACCACCGGAGCGCACCGATGTCCACCAGCACAACCCAAGCGATCAACTTCGCCGCCAAGCTCGCCCTGTTCGACGACCGCTGGCAACCCAGGGTGATCGCCCAGATGAACGACTACCAGTTCAAGCTGGTGAAGATCGAAGGCGACTTCGTCTGGCACAGCCACGCCGACACCGACGAGACCTTCATCGTCCTCGCCGGTCGCCTGCGCATCGATTTCCGCGACGGCGCGGTGCACCTGGGCCCCGGCGAGATGTATGTGGTGCCGCGCGGCGTGGAGCACAAGCCGTTCGCCGAGGGCGAGGTGCGCATGCTCCTGGTGGAGCCCTGCGGCGTGCGCAACACCGGCGACCAGGGCGGCGAGCGGACGGCCGTCAACGATCTGTGGATCTGAAACCGCGCCCACGAAAAAGCCCGGCTCGATGGCCGGGCTCTTTCGCTGCGGGTCGTCCTCAATCGGCGACGTGGATCACCACCCGGCCGCGCTTCGGACAGGTTTCCATGTAGCGGTGCGCCTCGACCACCTGGTCGAACTCGAATACCCGGTCGACCACCGGCTTGAGCAGGCGATCGCGGGTCAGTTGCTCGATGTGCGCGAGGGCCTTGCTCACCGACTCGTCGTTGCGTTCCAGGCCCATCTCCGGATGACCGGTGAAATCCATCAGGCAGTGGCGGTAGAACTGCAGGTGCTTCTTGAACGCGGCGCAGGCCGGGAACGCCGACTCGTTGCCGCCGTTGCAGCCATACAGCACCAGCTTGCCGCGGGTGGCGGAGACATCGCCGAGCAGGGTCATCTGCGGGCCGCCCAATTCGTCGAGGATGACATTGACGCCCTTGCCCTCGGTGAAGCGCTCGACTTCCAGGACCAGGTCCTGCTCGTCGGTCACCACCACCTTGTCGGCGCCCTGCTCGCGGAGGAACTCGCGCTCCTCGGCGGACTTGGTGGAAGCGATCACCCGCGCGCCGAGAGCCTTGGCCAACTGGATCGAGACCGGTCCGTACATGCGCGCCGCCTCGGTGATCAGCACGGTCTGCCCGGCCTTCAACCCGGCCAGGTCGACCAGGCCGAAATAGGCCACCAGCAGGCCGGTGTAGTAGACGCTGGCCTCCACCGGGGTGAGTACCTCGGGGTAGACCGCCAGGGCCGCGCGTGGCATCAGCACCACGTCGCCATAGGCCGGATAATGATCGGGGGTATGGGCGGGGAAACTGGCCACGCGGGAACCCAGCGGCAGGTCGCCGACGCCGGCGCCGACCGCCAGCACCTCGCCGGCCAGTTCGAAGCCGAGACCGGACGGCAGCGCAGCCTGCTCCGGGGCCAGGTTCTGACGCCAGAGCACATCCTTCCAGCTCACGCCGATCGCCTGGACACGCACCAGGACTTCCCCTGCGGCCGGCGCCGGGGTCGGCAGCTCTTCGCATTTGAGGACCTCTGGCGGGCCAAACTGATGAAAACGGATCACTCGGGACATCGCAAACCTCTGCAGTGCATCACGGGGTGAATAACCTCATGGGTTGTGACTGTATCCGCCCATGCCTGACAAAACCACCCGTCGTTATTGATAATGGCTATGCCTGTCAGTGATCCTATGCCCCTCCGGCACCTCGCCAGGCCCCGCCCCGTCTCGCACGCAAGGCTTGACGGCGAGCCCCCGCGGTTGCAGCCTCTAGCCCCTGGAAACGAGGAACGCCATGAACCGAAACGACCTGCGCCGCGTCGATCTGAACCTGCTGATCGTGTTCGAGACTCTGATGCACGAACGCAGCGTGACCCGCGCCGCAGAGAAACTGTTCCTCGGCCAGCCGGCCATCAGCGCCGCGCTGTCGCGCCTGCGCACGCTGTTCGACGACCCGCTGTTCGTCCGTACCGGACGCAGCATGGAGCCCACCGCGCGAGCCCAGGAAATCTTCGCCCACCTGTCGCCGGCGCTGGACTCCATCTCCACCGCCATGAGCCGCGCCAGCGAGTTCGATCCGGCGACCAGCACCGCGGTGTTCCGCATCGGCCTTTCCGACGACGTCGAGTTCGGCCTGTTGCCGCCCCTGCTCCGCCGCCTGCGCGCGGAGGCGCCGGGGATCGTCCTCGTCGTGCGCCGCGCCAACTATCTATTGATGCCGAACCTGCTGGCCTCGGGGGAGATCTCGGTGGGCGTCAGCTACACCGACGAACTGCCGGCCAACGCCAAGCGCAAGACCGTGCGCCGCAGCAAGCCGAAGATCCTCCGCGCCGACTCCGCGCCCGGCCAGCTGACCCTCGACGACTACTGCGCGCGACCGCACGCGCTGGTGTCCTTCGCCGGCGACCTCAGCGGCTTCGTCGACGAGGAACTGGAGAAATTCGGCCGCAAGCGCAAGGTGGTCCTGGCGGTGCCGCAGTTCAACGGCCTCGGCACCCTCCTCGCCGGCACCGACATCATCGCCACCGTGCCCGACTACGCCGCCCAGGCGCTGATCGCCGCCGGCGGCCTACGCGCCGAGGACCCGCCGTTCGAGACCCGCGCCTTCGAACTGTCGATGGCCTGGCGCGGCGCCCAGGACAACGACCCGGCGGAACGCTGGCTGCGCTCGCGGATCAGCATGTTCATCGGCGATCCGGACAGTCTCTGAGCCCTCCGGCAACTACCCGCACGAGGCGTCGCAACGGGGAAATCGATCGCGCACCGCGAGCCTGTGGCTTATTCCATCGAAAGCACTGTCCATAACCATGGACTGTTACAGAAAACGAAAAACCATGTATCACTGTTCGTGATAATCAAAATCTCATCGTTCGATTAGTTCCCTGCCGGAGCAGCCCGCAGACTTCGCCAATCCCGAAAAACCGACTGGCGGAGTCAAGCATGGTACAGTCATCCCACTTCTTCTGGCGCTACCCCCTCGCACTCGCGGCCGTACTGGTCCTGAGCGCCTGCGGCAAGGCCCCAGAAACCACCCAAGGCATGGCGGCGCCCAAGGTCAGCGTCGCCGAAGTCATCGAACAACCGCTGAACGAGTGGGACGAATTCACCGGCCGCCTGGAAGCCCCGGAATCGGTGGAGCTGCGCCCGCGGGTATCGGGCTACATCGACCGCGTGGCCTTCCATGAAGGCGCCCTGGTGAAGAAAGGCGACCTGCTGTTCCAGATCGACCCGCGCCCGTTCGAGGCCGAGGTCAAGCGCCTCGAAGCCCAGCTGCAACAGGCCCGCGCGGCCCAGGCGCGGAGCGTCAACGAAGCCCAGCGCGGCGAACGCCTGCGCGCCAGCAACGCGATCTCCGCGGAACTCGCCGACGCCCGCACCACCGCCGCCCAGGAAGCCAAGGCGGCGGTCGCCGCGACCCAGGCGCAACTGGACGCGGCACGCCTGAACCTGAGCTTCACCCGGATCACCGCGCCGATCGACGGTCGCGTCAGCCGCGCCGAGGTCACCGCCGGCAACCTGGTCAACTCCGGGGAGACCCTGCTCACCACCCTGGTCAGCACCGACAAGGTCTACGCCTACTTCGACGCCGACGAGCGCGTGTTCCTCAAGTACGTCGAGCTGGCCCGCCAGGCCGGTCGCGACACGCGCAGCGAGAGCCCGGTGTACCTCGGCCTGAGCAGCGAGGACGGCAACCCGCACCTGGGCCGGCTGGACTTCCTCGACAACCAGGTCAACCCGCGTACCGGCACCATCCGCGGCCGCGCCGTGTTCGACAACGCCAAGGGCGAGTTCACCCCGGGCCTCTACGTGCGCCTGAAGCTGGTCGGCAGCAAGACCTACGCCGCCACCCTGATCAAGGACGAAGCGGTCGGCACCGACCTGGGCAAGAAGTTCGTGCTGGTCCTGGATGGCGACAACAAGACCGTCTACCGCACCGTCGAGATGGGACCGAAGCTGGAGGGCCTGCGCATCGTCCGCAGCGGCCTGAGCAAGGGCGACCGGATCGTCGTGAATGGCCTGCAGCGGGTCCGCCCGGGCATGCGGGTGGATCCGCAGAAGGTCGAGATGGCCAGCGCCGACACCCTGGCCACCCTCGCGCGCCTGCGGCAGTCGGTCGGCGACAGCGAACCACCGAAGGTGGCGGCGTCCAAGGACAACGCCACTCGCAACGAGCCGCGCGGCTGAGCGCGGCGATAGGAAGAACCGATGAATTTCTCCCAATTCTTCATCCAGCGGCCGATCTTCGCCGCGGTGCTGTCGCTGCTGATCCTGATTGGCGGCGCCATCTCCCTGTTCCAGCTACCCATCAGCGAATACCCGGAAGTGGTGCCGCCGACCGTCGTGGTCCGCGCCAACTTCCCCGGCGCCAACCCGAAAGTCATCGGCGAGACCGTCGCCTCTCCCCTGGAACAGGCGATCACCGGGGTGGAGAACATGCTCTACATGTCCTCCCAGTCGACCTCCGACGGCAAGCTGACCCTGACCATCACCTTCGCCCTCGGCACCGACCTGGACAACGCCCAGGTGCAGGTGCAGAACCGCGTCACCCGGACCGAGCCGAAGCTCCCGGAAGAAGTGACCCGGCTCGGCATCACCGTCGACAAGGCCTCGCCCGACCTGACCATGGTCGTGCACCTGACCTCGCCGGATAACCGCTACGACATGCTCTACCTGTCGAACTACGCGGTGCTCAACGTGAAGGACGAACTGGCCCGCCTCGACGGCGTCGGCGACGTCCAGTTGTTCGGCCTCGGCGACTATTCGCTGCGCGTCTGGCTGGACCCGAACAAGGTCGCCTCGCGCAACCTCACCGCCACCGACGTGGTCAACGCCATCCGCGAGCAGAACCGCCAGGTCGCCGCCGGCACCCTGGGCGCGCCGCCGGCGCCGAGCGATACCAGCTTCCAGTTGTCGATCAACACCCAGGGTCGCCTGGTCACCGAGGAAGAGTTCGAGAACATCATCATCCGCGCCGGCGCCAACGGCGAGATCACCCGTCTGCGCGACATCGCCCGGGTCGAGCTGGGCTCCAACCAGTACGCCCTGCGCTCGCTGCTGAACAACAAGCCGGCGGTGGCGATCCCGATCTTCCAGCGTCCCGGCTCGAACGCCATCGAGATCTCCAACCTGGTGCGGGAGAAGATGGCCGAGCTGAAGCACAGCTTCCCGCAAGGCATGGACTACTCCATCGTCTACGACCCGACCATCTTCGTCCGCGGCTCCATCGAGGCGGTGGTGCACACCCTGTTCGAAGCCCTGGTGCTGGTGGTGCTGGTGGTGATCCTGTTCCTGCAGACCTGGCGCGCCTCGATCATCCCGCTGGCCGCGGTGCCGGTGTCGCTGATCGGCACCTTCGCGGTGATGCACATGCTCGGCTTCTCGCTCAACGCGCTGTCGCTGTTCGGCCTGGTGCTGGCCATCGGCATCGTGGTGGACGACGCCATCGTGGTGGTGGAGAACGTCGAGCGCAACATCGGCCTCGGCCTCAAGCCGGTGGAAGCCACCAAGCGTGCCATGCGCGAGGTGACCGGGCCGATCATTGCCACGGCGCTGGTGCTCTGCGCGGTGTTCATCCCGACCGCGTTCATCTCCGGCCTTACCGGGCAGTTCTACCGCCAGTTCGCCCTGACCATCGCGATCTCCACGGTGATCTCGGCGTTCAACTCGCTGACCCTGTCGCCAGCGCTGGCGGCGGTCCTGCTCAAGGGCCACCACGAGCCGAAGGACCGCTTCTCGGTGTTCCTCGACAAGCTCCTCGGCAGTTGGCTGTTCCGTCCGTTCAACCGTTTCTTCGACCGCGCCAGCCATGGCTACGTCGGCACGGTGAACCGGGTCCTGCGCGGCAGCTCGATCGCCCTGCTGGTCTACGGCGGGCTGATGGTGCTGACCTACTTCGGCTTCTCCAGCACCCCGACCGGTTTCGTCCCGCAGCAGGACAAGCAGTACCTGGTGGCCTTCGCCCAGTTGCCCGACGCGGCCAGCCTGGACCGTACCGAGGCGGTGATCAAGCAGATGTCCGAGATCGCCCTGGCGCAGCCCGGCGTGGCGGACTCGGTGGCCTTCCCCGGCCTGTCGATCAACGGCTTCACCAACAGCCCGAACAGCGGCATCGTGTTCACCCCGCTGAAGCCGTTCGACGAGCGCAAGGACCCGAGCCAGTCGGCCGGTGCCATCGCCGCCGCGCTGAACGCCAAGTACGCCGACATCCAGGACGCCTACATCGCGATCTTCCCGCCGCCGCCGGTACAGGGGCTGGGGACCATCGGCGGCTTCCGCCTGCAGATCGAGGACCGTGGCAACCAGGGCTACGAGGAGCTGTTCAAGCAGACCCAGAACATCATCACCAAGGCCCGTGCGCTGCCTGAGCTGGAACCCAGCTCGGTGTTCTCCAGCTACCAGGTCAACGTGCCGCAGATCGACGCCGACATCGACCGCGAGAAGGCCAAGACCCACGGCGTGGCGATCAGCGACATCTTCGACACCCTGCAGGTCTACCTCGGCTCGCTGTACGCGAACGACTTCAACCGCTTCGGCCGTACCTATCAGGTCAACGTCCAGGCCGAGCAGCAGTTCCGCCTCGAACCCGAGCAGATCGGCCAGCTGAAGGTGCGCAACAACCTCGGCGAGATGGTCCCGCTGGCGTCCTTCATCAAGGTCAGCGACACCTCCGGTCCGGACCGTGTGATGCACTACAACGGCTTCATCACCGCCGAACTCAACGGCGCCCCGGCCGCGGGCTACAGCTCCGGCCAGGCGCAGGCGGCGATCGAGAAGCTGCTGAAGGAGGAACTGCCCAACGGCATGACCTACGAGTGGACCGAGCTGACCTACCAGCAGATTCTCGCCGGCAATACCGCGCTGTTCGTCTTCCCGCTCTGCGTGCTGCTGGCCTTCCTCGTGCTGGCCGCCCAGTACGAGAGCTGGAGCCTGCCGCTGGCGGTGATCCTGATCGTGCCGATGACCCTGCTGTCGGCGATCACCGGGGTGATCCTGGCCGGCAGCGACAACAACATCTTTACCCAGATCGGCCTGATCGTTCTGGTGGGGCTGGCGTGCAAGAACGCGATCCTGATCGTCGAGTTCGCCAAGGACAAGCAGGAGGAAGGCATGGACCGCGTCGCCGCGGTGCTGGAAGCCTGCCGCCTGCGCCTGCGGCCGATCCTGATGACGTCCATCGCCTTCATCATGGGCGTGGTGCCGCTGGTGATCTCCACCGGCGCCGGCGCCGAGATGCGCCATGCGATGGGCGTGGCGGTGTTCTCCGGGATGATCGGGGTGACCTTCTTCGGCCTGCTGCTGACGCCGGTGTTCTACGTCCTCATCCGCCGCTTCGTGGAGAACCGCGAAGCGCGCCGCGCCGCCAACGACAAAGGCCTGCCAGAGGTGCATGCATGATTCACGCGCAGTCGATCCGGAGCGGGCTCGCGCCCGCCCTGGGTCTGTTCAGTCTGCTGGCGCTCAGCGCCTGCACGGTGGGTCCGGACTACCGGACCCCCGACACCGCGGCGGCGAAGATCGACGCCACGGCGAGCAAGCCCTACGACCGCAGCCGCTTCGAAAGCCTGTGGTGGAAACAGTTCGACGATCCGACTCTGAACCAACTGGTCGAGCAGTCGCTGAGCGGCAACCGCGACCTGCGCGTGGCCTTCGCCCGCCTGCGCGCCGCCCGCGCCCTGCGCGACGACGTGGCCAACGATCGCTTCCCGGTGGTCACCAGCCGCGCCAGCGCCGACATCGGCAAGGGCCAGCAACCGGGAGTGACCGAGGACCGGGTCAACAGCGAGCGCTACGACCTTGGCCTGGATAGCGCCTGGGAGCTTGATCTGTTCGGGCGCATCCGCCGTCAGCTGGAGTCCAGCGACGCCCTCAGCGAAGCGGCCGAGGCCGACCTGCAGCAACTGCAGGTCAGCCTGATCGCCGAGCTGGTGGACGCCTACGGCCAGCTGCGCGGCGCGCAACTGCGCGAGAAGATTGCCCTGAGCAACCTGGAGAACCAGAAGGAGTCGCGCCAGCTCACCGAGCAACTGCGCGACGCCGGGGTCGGTGCCGAACTCGACGTACTGCGCGCCGATGCGCGCCTGGCGGCCACCGCCGCCAGCGTGCCGCAACTGCAGGCGGAAGCCGAGCGCGCCAGGCACCGTATCGCCACCCTCCTCGGCCAACGGCCGGAAGAGTTGACAGTGGACCTTTCGCCGCGCGACCTGCCGGCGATCACCAAGGCCCTGCCGATCGGCGATCCCGGCGAGCTGCTGCGCCGCCGACCGGACATCCGCGCCGCCGAACGGCGCCTGGCCGCCAGCACCGCCGACGTCGGCGTGGCCACCGCCGACCTGTTCCCGCGGGTCAGCCTCAGCGGCTTCCTCGGCTTCACCGCCGGGCGGGGCTCGCAGATCGGCTCAAGCGCCGCCCGCGCCTGGAGCGTCGGCCCGAGCATCAGCTGGGCCGCCTTCGACCTCGGCAGCGTGCGTGCCCGCCTGCGCGGCGCCAAGGCCGACGCCGACGCCGCGCTGGCCAGCTACGAACAGCAGGTGCTGCTGGCCCTGGAAGAATCGGCGAATGCCTTCAGCGACTATGGCAAGCGCCAGGAGCGCCTGGTCTCGCTGGTCCGCCAGTCGGAAGCCAGCCGCGCCGCCGCGCAACAGGCGGCGATCCGCTACCGCGAAGGCACCACCGATTTCCTGGTGCTGCTGGACGCCGAACGCGAGCAACTCTCCGCCGAAGATGCCCAGGCCCAGGCCGAGGTCGAGCTGTACCGCGGCATCGTGGCGATCTACCGCTCCCTCGGCGGTGGCTGGCAACCCAGCGCCTGAACCGGCTATCCCCGGCCGATGGAAATCGGCCACTCCAGCCCCGCGATTGCAGCTCCTGGTCGCGGGGCTTTTTTATGCGCAGCGCGGGGCGGACGCTCGGTCGAGCCCCACGTCGTTTCTCGGCGATGGCGTAGAGGCTCGGCGGCCATTGCCGCGGGCTATTCCCGCCGCTCCGGCTGCGCGGAGTGGATATACAGGGTGTAGGTATCCGCCGGCCGGGGCGCGCCCGCCAGGTCGAGGGCATGACCGATGGCGCCGCGATGGTAGGTGCCATGGTTGACGATATGGAAGAGGATCTCCTGGCGCGTCATGCCGCCGTCGCGGCCATCGGCGAAGCGGAAGCGCAGCCATTCGCCGCGACGCTCCAGCGGCAGCTCGGCGACATAGCCGGCGAACCAGGCGGCCGAATCCTCCAGCCGGCGACGCAGGACGTCGTAGCCAGGCACCACCTCGCTGTTGGTCTGTTGGTGGGGCGCCGGCTCGCCCAGCAGGCGCGCCCTGAACAGTTCCTCGACGATCGCCATGTGATTGAGCTGTTGCAAGGCGAAGGCCAGCGAGGCCGGGAACGCCTCGGCGTCGATCCGGGCGATGGCATCGAGGGTGCGGCGGTCGGACCAGGCCTTGTAGTTGAAGGACTCGACCAGCAGGTCGACTTGCAGGGTGGGTCGGGACATGTGGCGGGCTTCCGTGTCCATTCGCTGAGGGAGCCGGATCATAGCCCGGAGACAGTGCTCAGCGCTCGCCCTGCAACCCTTCCAGGCGTGCATCGCAGAGGTCGCGCAGGCGGTCGCGGAGGGTGCGCCCGGCGCTGTCCAGCTCGGGCCGCGCGTAGAGCGCCAGCTCCAGGCCAGCGATGGGCGGGAAGCCGGCCTGCGCGCCAAGCAGGCGATGCTCGGGCCCGACGCAGCCCAGCGGCAGCAGGCTGACCCCCAGTCCGGCGCCGACCGCGGCCACCAGGCTGGCCAGGCTGGCGCTGGAATAGCCGATGCGCCAGCGACGCCCGATGCTCTCCAGGGCATGGATCATCTCCTGGCGATACAGCGCGCCGACCGGGAACACCACCAGCGGCACCGGCTCCTCCGGCGAACCCTCGCCGAACGGCCGCGCGGCGCTGCCGAACCAGCCCAGCGGCTCGGCCCAGCGTGCATGGCAGTCGCTGTCGGCCCCCCACTGCTTGACCAGCAGCAGGTCCAGCTCGCCGCTGCGATAGAGGCGCAGCAGGTGATGGCTGAGACCGCTCTCGACCTCCAGGCGCAGTCGCGGACGCTCTTCGGTGAAGCGCGTCAGCACCGGCATCAGCACTTCGCCGGCGAGGTCTTCCGGCACGCCAAGGCGCAGCACACCGTCGCCATGGGCCGGGCTGAGGGCCTCGCTGGCCTCGTCCGAGAGCCGCAGCAGGCGCCGCGCGTAGCCAAGCAGGCGCTCGCCTTCCTCGGTCGGCAAGACCTGCCGCTGGCTGCGGTCGAGCAGGCGGCAACCGAGGTTCTGTTCGAGGCGGATGACCTGCTGGCTGACGGTGGACTGGGTCAGGTGCAGGTGTTCGCCGGCGCGGGTGAAGTTGCCGGTGTCGACAACGCTGACGAAGGTACGGAGCAGGACCAGATCGAGCATGCACACTCCCACTGAAAGGCATTACATCATTTAATTTCAGCATACATGACATCGACGCCATACTTTTCGCCAACGCCTATCGGAGCCCATCGACATGTCCCTGGCCAATCTATGCAGGAGCGGAGCCATGCTGGTCTGCGCAGCATTCAGCGGAGGCGCCGGCGCGAGCGACGCCGGAGCATTGCTCGAAGCCGCGCGTCGCGGCGATACCGCGCAGGTCGCCAGCCTGCTCGAACGCAAGGTCGAGGTCGACGCGCCCAGCGCCGACGGTAGCACCCCGCTGCTGCTGGCCACCGCCAACGACCACCTGGCGGTGGCGCGCCAGTTGATCGAGGCCGGCGCCGACGTCAACCGGCAGAACAGCCGGCTCGACAGCCCGTATCTGCTGGCCGGCGCCGAGGGCCGCCTGGAAATCCTGCGCCTGACCCTGCTCCACGGCGCCGACCTGAAGAGTACCAACCGCTATGGCGGCACCGCGCTGATCCCGGCCTGCGAACGCGGCCATGTGGAAGTGGTGAAGACGCTGCTGCAAGCCGGGGCCGATCCCAACCATGTCAACAAGCTCGGCTGGACCGGGCTGCTCGAGGCGATCCTGCTGAGTGACGGCGGTCCGCGCCACCAGGAGATCGTGCGCCTGCTGATCGACGCCGGCGCCGACGTCAACCTGGCCGATGCCGACGGCGTCAGCCCGCTGGCCCACGCCCGCCAGCGCGGCCAGGGCGGGATCGAGCGGCTGCTGCTGGCCGCCGGCGCCCAATGAAAGCGAAGGAGAAAGACATGTCCGATGAAACCTTCATGCGCGAGGCCATCGCCCTCGCCCGCGCCAACGTCGAGGCCGGCGGCCGCCCGTTCGGCGCCGTGCTGGTGCGCGACGGGCGGGTCCTGGCCCGCGGCGTCAACCAGATCCACGAGACCCACGATCCCAGCGCCCACGCCGAACTGCAGGCGATCCGCCAGGCCAGTCAGGCGCTCGGCAGCCCGCGTCTGGACGGTTGTGTGATCTACGCCAGCGGCCATCCCTGCCCGATGTGTCTGGCCGCCATGCATCTCTGCGGCATCCAGGCGGCCTGGTTCGCCTATTCCAACGAGGACGGCGAACCGTTCGGCCTGTCCACGGCCACGCTCTACGCCGAGATGGCGCGCCCGCCACAGCGGCAGAGCCTGCCGCTACGCGCCCTGCGTCCTGCCGGCGAAGAGGGTCTGTACCGGCAATGGCGGCAACGCCAGGCATGAGCGCGCGAATCCCTTCCGGCGGCCAGGCCGCCACCGGCGTCGGCGCGGCGGAGGTCAGTTGGGTCGGCCTGCTGGTGATCTTCTGCCTCGGCATCAACCTGCGACCGATCCTCACCGGCATCGGCCCGCTGCTCGAGGAAATCACCGCCGGCACCGGTCTCGGCTTCCAGGGCGCGTCGCTGCTGACGGTGTTGCCGGTGCTCTGCATGGGCCTGGTGGCGCTGTTCCTGCCCTGGCTCGGGCGCTGGCTGGCCGAGCACCGCGGCATCGTCTGCGGACTGCTGGCCATCGCCGCGGCCTGCCTCTGGCGCCTGGAACTGGATAGCGGGCTGGCGCTGATCGCCAGCGCCGCGCTGGCCGGCAGCGGCGTGGCGATCATCCAGGCGCTGGTACCGGGCGTGGTCAAGCGCTGGTTCCCGAGGCGGGTCCCGGCGGCGATGGGCCTCTACTCGGCCTCGCTGATGGCCGGCGGCGGAACCGCGGCGGTGCTCAGCCCGCGGATCGCCGAACACTTCTCCAACTGGCAGGCCGGCCTCGGCGCCTGGGCCGTACCGGCCCTGCTGGCGCTGCTGCTGTGGATGTTCGCGCGGCCAAGGGAGGTGCTGCCGAGCGCTGGCGAGGGGCCGGTCCGGCACTTCTTCGGCAATCGCCGTGGCTGGCTGCTGGCGGTGTATTTCGGGTTGATCAACGGCGGCTACACCAGCATGGTGGCCTGGTTGCCGGTGTACTACCGCCAGCTCGGCTGGAGCGCCCAGGACAGCGGCGGGCTGGTCGGGATCATGACCATCTTCCAGGTGCTCGCCGCGCTCAGCGTGCCGCTGCTGATTCGCCGCAGCCTCGACCGCCGGCCCTGGCTGCTGGCCGCGCTGCTGGTCCAGCTCGGCGGCTTCTGCGGCCTGCTGCTGATGCCGCTGCAGCACGCGGCACTGTGGGTGGCGCTGATCGGCTACGGCCTGGGCGCCTGCTTCGCCCTCAGCCTGACCCTGACCCTCGACCACCTCCACGAGCCGCGTGCGGCGGGAAGCCTGGCGGCCTTCGTGCAAGGCATCGGCTTCATCATCACCGGCATCGTGCCCTACCTGACCGGCTGGCTGCGCGACGCCACCGGCAGCTTCCAGGCCTCCTGGCTGCTGCTCGCGGCGAGCGTGGTGGCGATGTTGCTGGTGACCCTGCGCTTCGCCCCGTCCGGCTATGCCCGGGCCATGGGCGAGACGCGCGACTGAGCGGCGGACCTCCGCGCCCGCCATTGCAGGCGCGGGTGGCGCTTCAGTAATGGGTGGCGATATAGATGCGGTAGCTGATGATGGCCAGCATGCAGATCACCCCGACCCACATGAGGAACAGGCCGAACGGCGTGTCGCGCTTGGTGAAACCCGTGCCGATGAAGAGCATGCCCAGCACGATGATTGCGAAAGTGACGCCGTAGGAATCCATGTTTACCCTCGTTGGCCGCGTTCCTGACATACTTGTCAGTCTAGCTCCAAGCCCGCTAGAACTGCGTTGATATTTATCAGCCTGCGGTCAATCTCGGGCAAATTCATCGAACTTGAGGAAACGCCTGGCTGCGAGCGGCAAGGTCGCGCAAGATCGCCTGGATCTCGCCGAAGTCCGGCCGCTCGCTCACCCGTGGCAGCGCGCAACGTCGCTGCAACTCGACCAGCGCCGCACGTAGCGAGGCCTGCCCCGGCAGCGCCTCGCTGCGCTCGAGCAACTCTTCCAGCAGGCAGGCGAAGGCACGCACTTCCAGGCGCCGCAGGGCGCCGGCGAGCACGGCGTCGTCCGGGAGGAAGGACGCGGCGCCGAAATCGCCCAGCAGGCAGGCACCCTCCTCGCGCCAGAGGATGTTATGCGCATAGAAGTCGCCATGGCTGATGCCGCGTCCATGCAGATGGGCCATCAACCCGGCGAGCGAGGCCGCCAGGCGCAGCGCCGTGGCCAGCTCGAAGCGCAGTCCCGGCGGATAGACGTCGCGGGTACAGGACTCCAGGCTCGGCGGCCCCGCCAGGTTGCGATAGGCGTCGTCGAGCAGCTCCAGCACCAGCCCGTCGCGCCCTTGCGGATGCCCGGCGAGCCGGCCGAGCACCTCGATCAATTGCGCATGGCGCCCCGCCGCCAGGCAGGCGGCCATCTCGCTGGCGGGGGTGCCATCGCTGGTCACTTCGCCCTTGAACAGCTTCAGTGCCACCGTGCGCGTCGAGCCGTCCGGCTGGTGCCAGCCGGCGCGATGGATGACCCCGGAGGCTCCTTCGCCGATCAGCCCTTCCAGGCTCAGCTCGCTCCAGTCCAGCGCGGCGATGCCGCTGTCGGCCAGCGCCGGCAGGCGGCACAACGGGTTGCCGGCGTAAGCCAGCCAGGCCAGGCGCGGCAGCGTCGCCAGCCAGGCCGGCAGGCGCTGGAAACGGTTGGCGGCGATCCGCAGCAGTTCCAGGCCTTCGCAAGCGGCCATGCTCTCGGGCAAGGCCTCCAGGCGGTTGCCGGCCAACATCAGCTTCTGCAACGGCCGGCGGCCCAGTTCCTCGGGCAGCGTGGCGATGCGGTTGTCGGTGAGGATCAGCCAGCGCAACGCCGGCGGCAGGGCCGCGGCCGGCACCCGCTCGATGCGGTTGGACTTGAAGCCGACCATGCTCAGCGCCGGACAGTCGCCCACCGCCGCCGGCAATTCGGCGAAGTCGTTGGCGGAACAGAACAGCACCTTGAGACGATGCAGCCGGCCGAGGTCGTCCGGCAGGCTGTCCAGGGCGTTGCCGCTGAGGTTGAGCACCTCCAGTGAGTCGGCCAGTTCGAAGATTTCCCGGGGGAACTCGCGCAGGCCGCAGGACAGGTCCAGGCGCGTGGCGCCGGCCAGTTCGCCGCTGCGCAGTTGCTGCAAGGTGTGCATGGTTCGACGGACTCCGGCCAGGGCGGATGGAAAGCCGCGCATGATAGCCAAGGCGTTGCGGAACGCGCACCCTCGCCGTGCTAGAGTGGCCGCCCCGAATCGACAGGACCACAGAGAATGGAACTCTCCCCCGCCGAACGCCAACTCCTGCTGGCCCATCGCCTGGCCGTGTTCGACGGCTGCGTGGTATACGACGCCCAACCGCCGGTGTCCGCCGAACACGTCCAGCGTCTTGCCGAAGGCCTGGCCGGACCGATTCCAGAAGACCTGCTGCGCCTCTGGCGCACCTGTTTCGGCGGGCGCCTCGGCTATGACCTGGAAGTCGACTACGACGGCCACCGCCACCCGTTCTCTTTCAGCGAACTGTTCTATCCGGACAGCGACGGCTACCACGACCTCTGGGGCTGGATCGAACACGAGCGCGAGCTGGCGGCGGAAGCCGCGGCAGAAGAAGGCCGCGACTGGAACGGCAAGCTGGCCTACCTGCCGTTCGGTGGCTTCGAGTACCTGGAGCGGCTCTACGTCTGCGTCGAACCCGGCCCCGAGTATGGCACGGTAATCGCCTGGAGCCACGGCCTGCCGCCGGCCTGGGCCGGACGCCTGCACCAGGATTCGGTGACGCGCCTGGCCGACGACGTCGGCGGGCTGTTCCGCCTGCTGTCCTTCGAACAGGACCCGTTCGACGCCGAGAACGCCTGCGGCGTGGCCGACGAGCTGCTGGAAGCGCTGGACGCCCTGGAGGCCGCCGGGGAGCCCGGCAAGGCGCTGAAGGGCCGCCTGGAAGTCCTGCTGCGCCAGCGCATCCTCGACTGGCGGCCGGCCCTCGCCGACGGCAGCCTGGCCGCCGAGCCAAGGCTGCGTCAACTGGCCCTGGCCGAAGCTGCGCAAGACGGCGATATCGACCTGCTGCAACGCCTGCGCGATGCCGGCTGCGACTTCGCCGAAACCTTGCGCGGACGCGGCGGCGTGCTGGAGGCCTGCCTCGCCCGCGGGCGCCTGGAGGCCGCCAGATGGCTGCTCGACCAGGGCGTCGCGGTGCACCAGGACAGCCTGCAGATTGGCGCCGCGCACCTCGATGCGCTCCTGGCCGAACGCCTGTTGCGGCTCGGCGCGATCTCCGACCCGAATACGGTGCTCCTCGCCCTGCAATACGGCGACGCCGACGCCGCGCGGATCATGGCGCGACCGCTGCTGGAGGAGTCGCCGTCGCGGGCCAGCGCCCTGCGCCTGGCCCTCGCCAGCCGCGCCGAGCGCGAGCGCAGCGAGGCCAGGCGGGTCAGGTCGGGAAAGATGGGCAGCAACCGCAGTCCCGACGACTACCTGGCCCTGGCCGAGCGCCTGGAGCGCTTCCTCGCCGAGCTGCCAGGCTGAGGCTCAACCCTCCGGTCCCTGCACCTCGATGAAGGAACCGTCGGCCAGCCGCTCGAACGCCCGTCCCGGCGGCGCGTCGAGCAGCGGCAGGATGCTGTCGTCGGCGTTCAGCACCGAGCCCAGGCTGACGTAGGCGGTGGTCCCGGCGGTATTCATGTAGTCGTCCGACTCGTCGCCGGCCATCAGCCGCCAGCCGCTGTCGTTTTCCTCTTCCGGCGCCTCGCGGTAGAGGTAGCCGACCGCCTTCCCCTCGTCTATCACCCGGCGCGTCACGAAGCAGCGCCGGGCATAGCGCGAGATCGGCGTTTCCCGCGGGTCGTGCTCGGTGTTGATGATGTGTCGCGCCTCGAAGACGATGCGCTCGCCCAGCGACAGGTCGCGGATGTATTGCGGATAGTTGTCCAGGCGGCCGCTGAAGGCGCCATCCGCCTCGATGCCCTCGACCGTCACCCAGAGCCGCTCGGCGCGCGGCGCATCGGGGTTGTCGGTATCGAAGGCGAAGATCAGCTTGACGCTTTCCCCGGCGGCGACCCGGTCGATGGTCTCCGCGTCCGGTTTGTAGAAGGTGTAGGGATGGCGGACAGCGATCGCGCTGGCGTCCACCAAGGTCCACGAGGCCATGTCGACTCCCGCTTGGCTGGCTACGCGGCGCCCGTAGCCTGGGCTGCCACGGGCACGCCGGTGCCCGGGCGGCATGGGTGGAATGGCGTGGCCGAGGTTCGGGTCGCGGCGCCCACCGGCAGGTCGAAGCCATGCCCGGCCAGGAACCGCCCTTCGGCCCGCCTACCCAGAGGAAAGTAGCAGCGCCGCCGCGCAGCCGCCAGCAACGGGCTGTCGCAGAGCGCCGCCCCGGATGGGGCGGCGGCGCGCCTTCAGAGGATTTGCAGCGGGTATTCGACGATCAGGCGGACTTCGTCGAGGTCCGACTCGAAGCTGTCGGAGCGCACCGTGGCCTGGCGCACGCGGAACGCCAGGTCCTTGGCCGCGCCGCCCTGCACCACGTACTTGACCTCCACGTCGCGTTCCCAGCGGCCCTGGTTGGTCAGCGGGTTGCCGTTGGCGTCGGTGCGCATGTAGACGCTGTTGGCATTCGAATAATCGGCGTCCCAGCCCTTGCCATAGCGGGTCATGAAGCTCAGCCCCGGCACGCCGAAGGCGGCCATGTCGAGGTCGTAGCGGAGCATCAGCGAGCGTTCCTTGGGCGAGTTGAAGTCGCTGTACTGGATCGAGTTGTCCAGGTAGATGGAGTCGGTCTGGCGCAGGTAGTCGAAGTCGTCGTCGCCGTTGTTGCGCTGGTACGACAGCAGCACCTGGTGCGGGCCGTAGGCGAAGCCGCCGCGCACGCTCCAGATGTCGTTGTCGAGTTCGCCCATCACCTGCCTGCCCTGGTCCTTGACCTTGTAGTAGTTGGCGCCGCCGAGCAGGGACAGCTTGTCGTCCAGCGGATAGTTGAAGCTGGTGCCGGCGTAGTACTGGTCCCAGGCGTCCTTCTGGCGGCTGCCGTAGAGGCTGACGCTCCAGTGCTCGGTGGCCTGGTAGTCGCCGCCGGCGTAGGCGACCCACGGCGAGTCGATGCGCCGGCCGGTGTAGAAGCTGTAGAAGTCGTCGCTGCCGCTGGTGCTGTTCGGCTGGGTCATCGAGTTCAGCTTGCCTGCCTGCAGGGTCAGGCCCTTCGCCAGGCTGTCGTTGACCAGGGTGAAGCCGCGGAAGCTGGAGGGGAACAGCCGGCTGTTGCCGTACTGGATCACCGGGGTTTCCGGGAACACGTCGCCGACCCGCAGCACGGTGCCGTACCAGCGCAGCTTGACCGCGCCGCCGGCTCGCGAATAGTCGTCCTGCGGCCGCCCCTGGTCGTCATAGGGCAGCAGGTCGACGCTACCGCCGGCGCCGGAACGCCCGCCGCCGCTGTCCAGGCGCACGCCGAGCTGGGCGAAGGCGTCGATGCCGACGCCCAGCGTGCCCTGGGTGAAGCCCGAGGAGAAGTTGGCCATGAAGCCCTGCACCCATTCCTCGGTATAGCCGCCGCCCGCCGGGCTCGATTGGCCCTTGCGGAAGTCGCGGTTGAAGTAGAAGTTGCGCAGCAGCAGGTTGACCTCGCTGCCCTCGATGAAACCTTCCTTGCTCCGCTCGGCGTTCTCCTCGGCGACGGCCGAGGCCATCAGTCCGGCGCCCAGCAGCAGTGGAAGCGTCCACAGTCGTTTCTTTCCATCCCCTTGCATGGCGATTGCTCCAGATCGGTTCATGTCTGTTTTTCTTCTGCGGCCATGCCTTGCGGCGCTGGCTGTGCGTGAACTTCTGGTCGATCGCGCCCCCGCGCAGTCCTGCCGCAACCGGCATTGACCGTGGGGCTGATTCTGGAACCGGGGAAATGACGCAGACATGAGGCGGGGATTACTTTTCCGCAATCTTAACTCGCACTTAATGCGCTTCGCGCAGACTCCTCCGCCATGCAACGGAGCATCGCCGAAGTTATCGGAAACGTAATTTTCCACTCACCCTCGGGTAATCCGTCCGCTCTTACTCTTTGCTCAAACGGGACGAATACCTCGCCCCGGCGACAAGCCAACCCGAGAGGTTTGCCATGAAGATCATCCCGATGCTGCTGGCCGCCCTGCTGGCGACCGGCGCGGCCACTGCCCAGGCCCAGGACGGCAGCGAACGCTCCTGGCAGTACAACGCCGAATTCCGCGCCGCGCAGAAAGAACTGCGCGAAAAGCGCCTGCAGAAGCAACAACTGGAAGCGCAAGCGCAGAAGACCGACCGCAGCAAATGCGCCGAGCGCAAGAACGGCAACGGCTGAGCAGCCATTCACCGAGCAATACACTTGTCCTTTTTGGGTTGCTCCTTTGGACAAGTCCTGAGGCGCCAGTCATGGCGCCTTTTTTTATCCGCCGTCGCGCCTGGCGGAAGAAGGCGGCATGGTCGCCAGCGACCAGCCGCCCTCCCCGTTTCCCGCCTTACTCCTGCAATGCCCGCGGCCGCTGGCTGCGGCGCTCGGCGGCGGGCGCCGGGCTGGCCTGGAGCTGGAAGTCGAAATCCAGTTCAGCGAAGCGTCCGCCCTCCACGCCGCGGTCGCGGGCCGCGGCGGGATCGTCGTTGAAGCGCAGGTCGCCGATCAGCCCATCGCGGGTGGCGTAGGCGAAGTCGTCCCACAGGTAGCGGTCGCCCGCCAGGTTGATCTGGGTGGTCAGGTGGCGATGGCCGGGCGCCGAGACGAAGAAGTGGATGTGCGCCGGCCGCTGGCCGTGGCGGCCGAGGCGGTCGAGCAGTTCCTGGGTCGGGCCGTCGCTCGGGCAACCGTAGCCGGAGGGCACGATGCTGCGCGCACGGTAGCGGCCGTCGGCGTCGGTGCGGATGCGCCGGCGCAGGTTGTATTCGGACTGGCTGCTGTCGAAGTAGGAATAGGTGCCTTGGGTATTGGCGTGCCAGACGTCGACGATGGCTCCGGCCAGCGGCTGGCCGTCGGGACCGCTGACGCGGCCCTGGAGGAACATCACGGTGCCGGCGTCGCGGCCGTCGTCCATCCGTGCCTCGCCGTCGCTCAGCGGCGCGCCGGCGACGTACAGCGGCCCTTCGATGGTGCGCGGCGTGCCGCCGGTGAGGCCGGCCTCGGCGTCCTGGGCGTCGAGCAGCAGGTCCAGGTAATGCTCCAGGCCCAGCCCGGCGGCCAGCAGGCCGGCCTCCTGGCGGCTGCCCAGGCGGTTCAGGTAGTCCACCGCTTTCCAGAATTCGTCGGGCGTGACCTGCATCTCTTCGATCAACTTCGCCGTGTCGTCGAGGATGCGCCGCACCAGGGCCTTGGTGCGCGGATCGCCGCGTTCGTTGAGCTGGCCGCTGGCCTCTTCGAAGAAGCGCTGGACGTCGGCAGTCTGGGAAATCTTCACGGTCATGGCGTTTGCCTCTGCTTGTTGTTGTCGGGCGTGGGAAGGGAATCTCAGCGGTCGTCGGCATGGATCGACGAGGGATGCCGGCAAAGCCCGTCGATCTCGATGTCCATGTAGGGAAACAGCGGCAGCCGGGTCAGGGTGTCGTGCAGCGCCTCGACGCTGGGCAGGTCGAACAGGCTGTAGTTGGCGTAGTGCCCGGCGATCCGCCAGAGGTGCCGCCAGCTGCCCTCGCGCTGGAGGCGCTGGGCCATTTCCTTCTCCTCGGCCTTGAGCCGCTCGGCCTGTTGCGGGTCCATGTCGACGGGCAACTTCACGGTCATCTTCACGTGGAACAGCATCGGTCGTTTCTCCTCTGTCTGCGGAATGGCTTCAGCGCCGGCGGAAGCGCGCCAGGCGCTCTTCGTCGAGCGCCAGGCCGAGACCCGGCGCACGCGGCACGTGCAAGTGGAAATCCTGGTAGCGCGGCGACTCGAGGAGGATGTCCTCGGTCAGCAGCAACGGGCCGAACAGTTCGCTGTGCCAGGCCAGGCGGTCGAGGGTGACGAAGGCGTGGGCGGCGGCCAGGGTGCCGATGCCGCCCTCGAGCATGGTCCCGCCGTACAGGCCGATCCCGGCCGCTTCGGCGATCGCCGCGCTACGCAGCACCGCGCGCGGTCCGCCGTTCTTGGCGATCTTCAGGGCGAACACCGGGGCGGCGCCCTCGCGAGCCAGGTGGAAGGCATCCTCGACGCTCTCGATGGCCTCGTCGGCCATGATCGGCGCGCCGCCGCGGCTGCTCAGGCGCGCCAGGCCGACGCGGTTGTGGCGGGCGATGGGCTGTTCGATCAGGGCGATGCCGTTGTCGCCGAGCGTCGTGCAGGCACGCTGGGCAACGCCTTCGTCCCAGGCCTGGTTGACGTCCACCCGCACGCTGGCGCGCTCGCCGAGGGCGCGCTTGATGGCGATCGCGTGGGCCACGTCGGCATCCACCTCACCGGCGCCGATCTTCAGCTTGAAGTGCCGGTGGCGGCGCAGGTCGAGCATCCGCTCGGCTTCCTCGATGTCGCGGCCGGTGTCGCCGCTGGCCAGGGTCCAGGCCACCTCCAGGCTGTCGTGCAGGCGGCCGCCGAGCAGTTCGCTGACGGCCAGGCCGAGGCGCTTGCCATGGGCGTCGAGCAAGGCGGTCTCGACCGCCGAGCGGGCGAAGGTGTTGCCCCTGATATGCCGGTCCAGGCGCTGCATCGCGGCATTCACGTTGTCCGCCGGCTGGCCCAGCAGCAACGGGGCGAAATGCGCGTCGAGATTGCTCTTGATGCTCTCCGGGCTCTCGCTGCCGTAGGCCAGGCCACCGATGGTGGTGGCTTCGCCGAGGCCCTCGATGCCGTCGCTGCAACGCAGGCGGAGGATCACCAGGGTCTGCCGGTTCATGGTGTGCATGGCCAGCTTGTGCGGGCGGATGGTCGGCAGGTCGACGATGATCGACTCGAGGCTTTGGATCACGGCTTGGCTCATTCTCGGGGGTCCACCAGGGTTGCGGTCGGGTTTTCGACGGTTCGCCGCTCAAGGCTCGCTCGATACCGAGCGGGTTTCGCCGTCGTTTCGGCCAAGCATCCATCGCCTTCTTCACTGGGGTCCAATATCATCTTCCTCTCGAACCATACCCTGGAGGTATCATGGAGCTTCGTCACCTGCGCTACTTCCAGGCGCTGGCCCGGACCCTCAACTTCACCCGCGCCGCCGAGCAACTGCACATCGCCCAGCCACCGCTGAGCCGGCAGATCCAGCAACTCGAGGAAATGCTCGGGGTGGCCCTGCTGGAGCGCGGCCGGCCGCTGCGCCTGACCGAAGCCGGGCGCTTCTTCCACGAACAGAGCGCGACGCTCCTGGACCAACTGGAGAGCATCTGCGACAGCACCCGGCGGATCGGCCAGGGCCAGCGCCAGTGGTTCGGCATCGGCTTCGTGCCCTCGGCGCTGTATGGCGTGCTGCCGGAGCTGATCCGCCACCTGCGCGGCGACCCGGAGCTGGAGCTGGGCCTGCTGGAGATGACCACCCTGCAACAGGTCGAGGCGCTGAAGAGCGGGCGCATCGACATCGGTTTCGGACGCATCCGCATCGACGACCCGGCGATCCGCCAGAGCGTGCTCAGCGAAGAGCCGCTGGTCGCCGCCCTGCCCGCCGGGCACCCGTTGCTCGGCCAGCCGCTGAGCCTGGAGCGCCTGTCGCGCGAACCGTTCGTGCTCTACCCCGGCCAGCCGCGACCGAGCTACGCCGACCATGTGCTGGCGCTGTTCGCCACTCACGGCCTGAGCCTGCGCGTGACGCAATGGGCCAACGAAATGCAGACCGCCATCGGCCTGGTCGCCGCCGGACTCGGCGCGACCCTGGTGCCGGCCTCGGTGCAGTTGCAGCACCGCGACGACGTCGCCTACCAGGCCCTGGCCGACGCCTCCCTGACCTCGCCGATCATCGTCAGCCGGCGCCAGGGCGACGGCTCTCCGCACCTGCGGCGCTGCCTGGCGCTGATCGGCCGCGAGGACGCCTGAGTGCCCTCTCAGGAGCGCCGCGCGGCGCGGCGCTGGGTCATGCTCGGGGTTTCCTCGAAGCGCTTGCGGTAGTCCACGGAGAAGCGTCCGAGGTGGCTGAAGCCCCAGCCCAGGGCGATCGTCGAGATGCTGCGGGCGCCGCCGCTGGCGAGGATCTCCTCGCGCACCGCGGCGAGTCGGTAGTGCTTCAGGTAGCTCATCGGCGACACCCCGAAGTAGCGACGGAAGCCCTCGAACAGCTTGAACCGCGAGACTCCGGCGGCGCGTTCCACGTCCTCCAGGCTCAGGGTCTCGCGGGCGTTGGCCTGGAGAAACTCGCGGGCACGCAGCAGGTAGTGCGGCGGGCGCCCGCCAAGGCCCTGCTGCAGGGCCTCGCTGTAGTTGTTCGGCTGGGCCAGGATCAGTCCCTTGATCAGCGCGCGCTCCAGGTCGCTGCTGAAAAACGCCTGGGCGTAGAGTTCGCTGCGCGCCATCTCCTCGCTGATGTGCCGCACGGTGCGCCACCAGGACGCGGAGGCGCCGTCCAGGGCATCCATTTCCGGATCGAAGCGCAAGGGCGTATCGATCGGCCGCTGCAACATCTCCTCCAGGACCTTGCGCATCGCCGTGCGGCCGATCACCACCTGCAACTTGCGGCAGTCCCCGGCGATGCTCAGCTCCTGGCGCTCGTTGGGCGCGATGATCACCCCGCGGCGGACGTCGGAGAGCAGGCGCAGCCCGCCCCGGCACAGCTCCTGCTCGCCGCTGAGCGGCAGGCTCAGGCTGTAGGCGTTGAACGCCGCGGCATCCTCGACGGTGATGGTGACGTCGGTGCCGTAGCCGATGTAGCCGAGGGTGGTGCACATCGACTTCAGCACGTTGCCGTGGTGCTGGAACTGCACCAGTCCCGGGCTCGCCGCTTCGAGCCGGTGCGGCCCGCAGACCTTCGACATCCAGGAACGGGCGGCGGCCAGGTCCAGGTGGTCGGCATGGAGATCGCCACGATCGGCGACGGGATGGCTCCTCATCATGGTTCGGCACTCGACACGGCAAGGCTGGGGGTGCGCTCTGCTGGCGCTCTGTTTTCAGCAAAATGCAAGGCATGTGCCGGCGCAAGGCCGACTCCCCGCATCCTCCACTATCCGGATAGCGTTCGCCGACTTTCCGGACAAAGCGTCCGCCGCAAGCGCCGCTCGAACCCGGAACGAGCCCTCCGCGAGGCCCTCGGCCGCTCCTCGGCGGCCGCACATTTTCGGGATGCGCATCGTCGACTAAGCGGATAGCCCGCCCCCGCTCGCGGCCGTTGAATGGGTCACCCATAACGACAACGCACAAGGGTGAGAACGCATGAACGCTAACCGCAGAAGCCTCGAACAGTGGCGCGACTATGTCGGCGGCTGCCTCGACTTCCGTCCCGAGGAAGGCATCTTCCGCATCGCCCGGGACATGTTCACCGAACCGGAGCTGTTCGACCTGGAGATGGAGCTGATCTTCGAAAAGAACTGGATCTACGCCTGCCACGAAAGCGAACTGGCCAGGCCCCACGACTTCGTCACCCTGCGCGCCGGACGCCAGCCGCTGATCGTCACCCGCGACGGCAACGGCCAGTTGCACGCGCTGGTCAACGCCTGCCAGCATCGCGGCGCGACCCTGGTGCGGGTCGGCAAGGGCAACCAGTCGACCTTCACCTGTCCGTTCCATGCCTGGTGCTACAAGAACGACGGCCGGCTGGTGAAGGTCAAGGCGCCGGGCGAATACCCGGAAGGCTTCGACAAGGCCACCCGTGGCCTGAAGAAAGCGCGCATCCAGAGCTACAGGGGCTTCGTCTTCGTCAGCCTGGACGTCGCCGGCGAGGACGACCTGGTGGACTTCCTCGGCGACGCCCGGGTGTTCCTCGACATGCTGGTGGCGCAGTCTCCCAGCGGCGAGCTGGAAGTGCTGCCCGGCACCTCCACCTACACCTACGAAGGCAACTGGAAGCTGCAGAACGAGAATGGCCTGGACGGCTATCACGTCAGTACCGTGCACTACAACTACGTAGCCACCGTGCAGCACCGCCAGCAGGTCGAGGCCGAGCGCGGCGGCGCGGCCGCCACCCTCGACTACAGCAAGCTCGGCGCCGGCGACGCGGCCACCGACGACGGCTGGTTCTCCTTCGCCAACGGCCACAGCGTGCTCTTCAGCGAGATGCCCAACCCCGCCGTACGCCCCGGCTACGCCAGCGTGATGCCGCGGCTGGTGGCGGAATACGGCCAGGCCCGCGCCGAGTGGATGATGCATCGCCTGCGCAACCTCAATCTCTACCCCAGCCTGTTCGTCATCGACCAGATCAGCTCGCAGCTGCGCATCGTCCGCCCGCTGGCCTGGAACCGTACCGAGATCGTCAGCCAGTGCATCGGCGTCAAGGGCGAGTCGGACGCCGACCGGGAGAACCGGATCCGCCAGTTCGAGGACTTCTTCAACGTCTCCGGGATGGGCACGCCCGACGACCTGGTGGAGTTCCGCGAAGCCCAGCGTGGCTTCCAGGCCCGCCTGGAGCGCTGGAGCGACATCTCCCGCGGCCACGGCAAGTGGCTCGAAGGCGCGACGCCGAACAGCCAGGCGCTGGGTATCGCGCCGCTGCTGACCGGCACCGAGATCACCCATGAAGGCCTCTACGTCAACCAGCACGCGCATTGGCGGCGCTTCCTCCTCGACGGCCTGGAGCGCCTGGCCCTGCGCGCGAAGGAGGTGACCCCATGAACGCCGGACTGCAGTGCCGCGTCGAACAGTTCCTCTACCGCCACGCCGAACTCTGCGATGCCCAGGACTGGGACGGCTACCTCGCGCAGTTCGACGAACAGTGCGAGTTCCACCTGCCGCAGTGGGAGTCCGAGCAGCGCTACACCCGCGATCCGAAGCGCGAGATGTCGCTGATCTACTACCCCAGCCGTGCCGGCCTGGAAGACCGGGTGTTCCGTATCCGCACCGGCAAGGCCGCGTCCACCGTGCCGATGCCGCGCACCCTGCACCAGATCGGCAATGTGCGCATCGCCGAGGAAGGCGAAGGCCTGCTGCGAGTGCGGGTCAACTGGCAGACCCTGTTCCAGCGCCTGGACCAGACCGGCAGCTTCTTCGGCCATGCCACCTACCGCCTGAAACCCCATGGCGAGGCCTGGCTGATCGCGCGCAAGCACATCGTCCTGCTCAACGACCGGATCGACTCGGTCCTCGACTTCTACCACCTCTGAACGGCGGGGCCCGTCACGATGAATCACAAAGTCGCCCTCAGCTTCGCCGACGGCAAGACCCTGTTCCTGCCCGTCGGCCACGACGACCTGCTCCTCGACGCCGCCCTGCGCCACGGCATCAACCTGCCGCTGGACTGCCGCGAAGGGGTCTGCGGCACCTGCATGGGCCGCTGCGAGGCGGGCAGCTACAGCCTGGACTACGCCGACGAGGACACCCTCTCCGCCGCCGACCTGGAGCAGCGCAAGGTGCTCGCCTGCCAGACCCGGGTGCGCTCCGACGCGGCCTTCTACTTCGACTTCGCCTCGACCCTCTGCCACGCCGCCGCGGCCCAGGCGCACAGCGGCGTGGTGCGCGAACTGCGCCTGCTCTCCGAGGACACCGCGCTGCTCCGCCTCGACGCCGGCGCCGCGGGCCGCCAGTTGGACTTCCTGCCCGGCCAGTACGCGCGGCTGCAAGTACCCGGCAGCGACTGCCGGCGCGCCTACTCCTTCGCCAACCGGCCGAATCCGCAGAACCACCTGCAGTTCCTCATCCGCCTGCTCCCGGGCGGCGCCATGAGCGACTACCTGCGCCAAGGGTGCCGGGTCGGCGACGAGATCCGCTTCGAGGCGCCGCTGGGCACCTTCTACCTGCGCCAGGTCGAGCGCCCGTTGCTGCTGGTGGCCGGCGGCACCGGCCTGTCGGCGTTCCTCGGCATGCTCGACGAACTGGCCGAGCGCGGCTGCGAGCGGCCGGTGCATCTCTACTACGGGGTACGCCGCGCCGCCGATCTCTGCGAATTGCAGCGGATCGCCGGCTACGCCGAGCGGCTTCCCGGCTTCCGCTTCGTCCCGGTGCTCAGCGAGGCGGACGCCGACTGGGACGGCCGGCGCGGCTACCTGCACGAGCATTTCGACGCCGCCCGCCTGCGCGACGAAGCTTTCGACCTCTACCTGTGCGGGCCGCCGCCGATGGTCGAGGCGGTCCGCCAGTGGCTGCGCGGGCGCTCCCTGGAGCATCTGCGGCTGTACCTGGAGAAGTTCACCGAAAGCGGCGACTGATGCGCTCAGCCGAGGTCGCCGCCAGCTACCGGCAGGGTCACGCCGGTGATGTAGGACGCCTCGTCGGAGGCGAGGAAAAGGATCGCCGCGACCTGCTCGTCGATGCTGCCGTAGCGCTTCATCAGGCTGCTGTCGAGGGTCTGCTCGACGATCTGTCGATACCAGCGCCGCTCCTCCTCGCTCTGCGCCGCGGCGTTGCGCGGAATCCTTCGCGGCGGCGCGTCGGTGCCGCCCGGCGCCACCGCGTTGACGCGGATGCCCTGGTCGGCGGTCTCGAACGCCAGGCAGGCGGTCAGCGCGTTCACCCCGCCCTTGGCGGCGCCATAGGGCACCCGGTTGACCCCGCGGGTGGCAACCGACGAGACGTTGACGATCGCCCCGCTACCCTGCCCCAGCATCGCCGGCAGCGCCGCGCGGCAACACCACAAGGTGGGCAGCAGCGAACGCCGCAGCTCGGCCTCGATCTCGTCCTCGGCGTAGTGCTGGTAGGGCTTCGCCCAGAGGGTGCCGCCGACGTTGTTGACCAGGATGTCCAGCCGGCCGAAACGCTCCAGGGTCCGCTCCAGTGCCCGCTGGCATTCGGCGTAGCGCTCCAGGTCGGCGGTCAGGCACAGGCAGGCGTCGCCGGCCAATTCGTGGACCAGCTCGGAGCGGTCCACCGCCACCACCCGCGCGCCTTCCTCCAGCAGGCGCCGGGCCACGCCCAGGCCGATGCCCTGGGCGGCGCCGCTGACCAGGGCGACCTTGTCGCGGAATCTGTCGTTCATGGGAATCTCCTTGGCTCGCTCGGGTTCAGGCCGCGCTGGCGGCGAACTTTTCGTAGTAGAAATTCGCCGGGCGCACGCCCTGCTCGCGCAGGTAGCGCTCGACCGCCTCGACCATCGGCGGCGGCCCGCACAGGTAGATGTCGACGTCGCCCTCGTACAGGTGCTGCGCGGCGATGTGCTCGGTCACGTAGCCCTTGCGCGGATAGTCGCTGTCGGCGCTGGCCACGCAGGCGCTCCAGGTGAAGCCGGGAATCCGTTCGGCGAACGCCTCCAGGCGCTCGAGCCCGACCAGGTCGACGTCGTGGGTCACCCCGTAGACCAGGTGCAGCGGGTGCGCGCTGCCCTGCTCGGCGATCCGTTCGAGCATCGCGGTGAACGGCGCCAGGCCGGTGCCGCCGGCCAGCATCAGCAGTGGCCGGTGAATCTCGCGCAGGTAGAAACTGCCCAGCGGGCCGTCCATCGCCAGGCTGTCGCCGGCCCTGGCCGTGCCACTGAGGAAGCCGCTCATCAGCCCACCGGGGACGTTGCGGATCAGGAAGCTGACCTCGCCGTCCTTCGCCAGCGAGCTGAAGGAGTAGGCGCGGCGCTGCTCGCTGCCGGGCACCTGGAGGTTGACGTACTGCCCGGGCAGGAACGCCAGGCTGGCCAGCGCCTCGCCGCGCAGCGACAGGCCGATGGTGCTCGGCGACAGTTGCCGGACTTCGCTGATGCGCGCCTCGTAGCGCGCCTGGCCGGTCCTGCACAGGGTCGAGGACGCCGGCACGCGCAGCACGCAGTCGCTTTCGGCGCGCATCTGGCAGGTCAGCACGTAGCCGCGGGCGGCTTCCTCGGCGCTGAGGGCATCGTCGATGTAGTCCTGGCCCAGCGCATAGCGCCCGGCCTCGGCCAGGCACTTGCAGGTGCCGCAGGCGCCGTCGCGGCAGTCCAGGGGGATGTTGATGCCCTGGCGGTAGGCCGCGTCGGCCACGGTCTCGCCGGGCGCGGCATGGATGAAGCGGGTCACCCCGTCTTCGAAGTTGAGTGCGATCCGATGGTTCATGGCATGTCCCTCGACAGCCCGCCGGCGCGGGCGTCAGACGTGGTAGATGTCGATCAGCTGGCGAACGTAGTCGTTCTTCAGGATCACTTTCTTGGCCTTGATCAGCGGACTCTCGCCGCGTACGTCGAGGTCGTAGAAGGTGGTGCCGAAGTAGCTATCCACGGTCTTGTAGCGATAGCTCAGGGTGTGCCAGTTGCAGCGCGCGCGGCAGATGCCGTCGTCCTCACCGAGCAGTTCGATGTTGCTCAGGTTGTGCGAGGTGCGGGTGTCCGGCAGGGTCGCGCTGGAGCGCTCGGTGCGGATGCGGAATACCCGGTCCTCCAGGCCGCCGCGGTTGCCGTACCAGATCAGCGAGATTTCCCGCTGCGGGTCCTCGGTGAGGTGGTCGCGGTCGTCCCAGGACGGCATCCAGAAACTGGCGTCCGCGGCGTACAACGCCAGCCAGGCGTCCCAATCCTTGTCGTCGAGATAGCGCGCCTCGCGGTAGAGGAAATCGCGCAGGGCGTCGTAGCCCAGGCTCATGACGCCACCTCCCGCAGCGCCACGCGCTGCGTCCGTTCGCGCTCCAGGGCGGCGAGCAGCGCCTCCTGCCAGTAGCGATGCTGCAATACGAACAGCCCTTCGTCCTCGGTGCGCACGCCGCTCAGGCGCGGCCGCAGGTCGATGGCCGCGGCCGCCGCGTCGGCGCCCTCTATCCAGTGTTCGGCGCCGCGCGACAGGTCGTTCCAGCCGACCACGCTGCCCTGGTAGCCCTGCTGGCAGGAACGGAACTCCTCCAGGTCGTCCGGGGTGGCCATGCCGCTGACGTTGAAGAAGTCCTCGTACTGGCGGATGCGCCGGGCGCGCGCCTCGGCGCTCTCGCCTTTCGGCGCGATGCAGTAGATGGTGATTTCCGTGCGGTCCACCGACAGCGGCCGGGCGATGCGGATCTGCGAGCTGAACTGGTCCATCAGGTAGACGTTGGGGTACAGGCAGAGGTTGCGCGAGTTCTCGATCATCCAGTCGGCGCGGGCCTCGCCGAAGTCGCGGGCAAGCTCGGCGCGGCGCTCGAAGGCCGGCCGGTCCTCGGGGTTGGCCCAGCGACTCCAGAGCAGCATGTGGCCATGCTCGAACGAGTAGAAGCCGCCGCCCTGCCGGGCCCAGCCGGCGGCGCTCATGGTCCGCGGCTGGTCCGCAGCGTCGCGCTGCTGGCGCTGGCTCTGGGTCGCCGCGTAGTTCCAGTGCACCGAACTGACGTGGTAGCCGTCGGCGCCGTTCTCGGCGGTAAGCTTCCAGTTGCCTTCGTAGACATAGCTGGAAGAGCCGCGCAGCACTTCGAGGCCTTCCGGCGACTGGTCGACGATCATGTCGATGATCTTCGCCGACTCGCCCAGGTGCTCGGCCAGCGGCCTGACATCGGGGTTGAGGCTGCCGAACAGGAAGCCACGGTAGGACTCGAAGCGCGCCACCCGGGTCAGGTCGTGCGAGCCCTCGCAGTTGAAGCCCTGCGGGTAGCCGGCCTCGGCCGGGTCCTTGACCTTGAGCAGCTTGCCGGAGTTGTTGAAGGTCCAGCCGTGGAACGGACAGGTATAGCTGCTGCGATTGCCGCTCTTGTGCCGGCAGAGCATCGCGCCACGGTGGCTGCAGGCGTTGATGAAGGCGTTGAGCTGGCCGTCGCGGTTGCGCGCGATGACGATCGACTGGCGGCCGATCTGGGTGGTCAGGTAGTCGTTGATTCCGGCAACCTGGCTTTCGTGGGCGAGATAGACCCAGTTGCCCTCGAAGATGTGCTTCATCTCCAGCTCGAACAGGCGTGGGTCGGTGAATATCTCCCGCTTGCAGCGGTAGACGCCGCGCTCGGGGTCTTCCTCGAGCAGAGAACGCAAGTAATCGCTACCCAGGGACATGGCCGGGGCCTCCGTTGTTATTGTTCAGGCCCGGTCAGGTTAGGTAGCGCGTGCTGCTGGGGATATCCGTTGCCTGCGGATCGCTGGCCGATTCCTGCACGCCGTGGCGGTCGGCGCTAGGCGCGCCGGCGCAGGGTTTCCGAAGGCAGCTCGCCGAACTGCCGGCGATATTGCTCGGCGAAGCGGCCGAGGTGGGCGAAACCGAAGTCCAGGGCCAGTTCGGTGAGGTTGCGTACCCGGCAGCCGGGGTCTTCCAGGCAGGCGCGGATGCGCTCCAGGCGCAGCCGGCGAATGTATTGCCGAGGGCTCTCGCCAAGCTGGCGCTCGAACAGCGCGTACAGCGAGCGAGTGCTCATGTGCGCCTGCTCGGCCAGCGCCGCGACCTCGATCTCGCTCTGCAGATGGCGGCGGATGTAGGCATCGAGGCGGGCGAAGACGACCTGCGCATCGCCGGGGTCCTCGCGGCTGACGTTGGTCTTCAGCAGGGTCAGCAGCTTGCTGCCGAGGATCTGCTCGAAGTGGCTGTCGACCCGCGCCAGCCGCTCGCCGGACTCCGCCTCGCGGCAGACCAGGGCGAGCAGGCCGACGAAGCCTTCCAACTGGTCCAGGCGATAGCGATGTTCGAGGAAGCGCACGCCGCGCGCCGGATGGCTCCAGCGCTGCTCGGCGCAGATCGCTTCGAGCAGCGCGCAGGGCAGCTTGACGATGAATTTCTCGCAGTCCGCCGAATAGGTCAGGTCGACCGGATCGTCCGGGTTGATCAGCAACAGCTCGCCCGGCGCCAGGGCGTGTTCCTGCCCGCCGCCGCGCCACAGGCAGTGGCCGCGCAGGAGGATCTGCAGGTGGAAGATGCTTTCCAGCGCCGGCGAGGTGACCCGTACCGCCGCGCCGTAGCTGATCCGGCACAGGTCGAGGCTGGCGAAGGTGCGGTGGTCGAGGCTGGCTTGCGGCCTGCCGGCGGCCGGCAGGCGTATGCAGTGCGTACCGACGTGCCGGTTGACGTAGCCGGACACCGCATAGGGGTCGGCACGTTCGAACACCCGGCTGCGCTCGCTGAGCAAGGAGGCATTCATGGGCAGGACACTCAGGCTGCTATCGTTGTTGTTATCGTCGCGCGGCGCCAAGCGCCGGGCGCGGAACGTCCACCCACACTACGCAAGCCCTCCGCCGGCGACAATCCGGGCCGGCAATCGCGTGCGGTAATCGAACGGAATCCGTCCAACGGCCAACGAAAAAGGGCCGCCAGGGTTTCCCCTGCCGGCCCGCTTGCGCGCCCGCTTCAGCCGGCCGCCGGCGTCTCCTCGCGCGGTCCGGCGTCGCGCCCGTGGGTCCAGCGATAGAGCACCGGCAGCACCAGCAGGGTCAGCATGGTCGAGGACAGGATGCCGCCGATCACCACCGTCGCCAGCGGCCGCTGCACCTCGGCGCCGGTGCCGGTGGCCAGGGCCATCGGCACGAAACCGAGGGACGCCACCAGGGCGGTCATCAGCACCGGACGCAGGCGAGTGATGGCGCCCTCCCACACCGCCTGGTCGAGGCTGCGTCCTTCCTGCAACAGGTTGCGGATGAAGGAGATCATCACCAGGCCGTTGAGCACCGCCACCCCGGACAGGGCGATGAAACCCACCGCCGCCGAGATCGACAGCGGTATCCCGCGCAGCCACAGGGCCAGCACCCCGCCGGTGAGGGCGAAGGGGATGCCGGTGAACACCAGCAGGCCGTCCTTGACGTTGTTGAACATGGCGAAGAGCAAGGTGAACACCAGCAGCAGCGCCACCGGCACCACTACCTGCAAGCGCTTGGCGGCGGACTGCAACTGTTCGAACTGGCCGCCCCAGGTGGTCCAGTAGCCGGCCGGGATCTTCACCCCGTCCTGCAGCTTCTGTTGCGCTTCCAGCACGAACGAGCCGATGTCGCGACCGCGCACGTTGGCGCTGACCACGATGCGCCGCTTGCCGTTCTCCCGGCTGATCTGGTTCGGTCCCGGCGAGAGGTCGAGGCGCGCCACGTCCGACAGCGGGATGAAGTCGATCCGCGCCAGGTTGTTCGGCGGCAGCGGGATCAGCAGGTTGGACAGTGCCGGCAGGTCGGCGCGCAGGGGTTCCGGCAGGCGGATGACGATGTCGAAGCGGCGGTCGCCCTCGAACAGGGTACCGGCATTGCGTCCGCCGAGAGCGATGGCCACGGTGTCCTGGATGTCGCCGACATTGAGGCCGAAGCGTGCCGCCTTGTCGCGGTCGATGTCCACCGTCAGCACCGGCAGGCCGGTGGTCTGCTCGACCTTCACCTCGGAGGCGCCGTCGATGCTTTGCAGCACCTTGGAGATCTTCTCCGCGGTGTCGTTGAGCACCTGCATGTCGTCGCCGAAGACCTTCACCGCGACGTCGCTGCGCACCCCGGAGATCAGTTCGTTGAAGCGCAACTGGATCGGCTGGGAGAACTCGTAGACGCTGCCCGGCACCTCAAGGGCCGCGGCCTGCAATTCTTCCAGCAGCGCCTCCCGCGACTTCTTCGGGTCCGGCCACTGGCTCTGCGGCTTGAGCATCACGTAGCTGTCGGAGGCGTTCGGCGGCATCAGGTCGGAGGCGATCTCGGCGGTCCCGGTGCGGGCGAAGACCCGCTCGATCTCCGGGAACTTGCCCATCAGCTTCTTCTCCAGGGTCTGCTGCATCTCGACCGACTGGGTCAGGCTGGTGCCCGGCACCCGCAGGCCCTGCATGGCGAAGTCGCCCTCGCTGAGGCTGGGAATGAACTCGCTGCCCATCCGCGAGGCCACCAGCGCGGTGAGCAGGATCGCGCCGAGGGCGCCGCCGACCACCAGCGCGCGGTGTCCGAGCACCCAGCGCAGCGCCGGTTCGTAGGCCAGACGCGCGCGGCGCATGACGAAGTTCTCCTCCTCCTTGACCTTGCCGGTGATGAACAGCGCGATCGCCGCCGGGACGAAGGTCACCGAGAGGATCATCGCGCCAAGCAGCGCGGTGACCACGGTGAACGCCATCGGGTGGAACATCTTCCCCTCGACCCCGGTGAGGGCGAAGATCGGCAGGTACACCACCATGATGATGATCTGGCCGAAGATCAGCGCCCGGCGCGCCTCCCTGGACGCGGCGAAGACCTCGTGGAAACGTTCCGCGCGGGTCAGCTGGCGGCCGTGGTGGGCCTGGGCGTGGGCCAGGCGGCGGATGGCGTTCTCGACGATCACCACGGCGCCGTCGACGATGATGCCGAAGTCCAGCGCGCCGAGGCTCATCAGGTTGGCACTGACCCTGTTGCCGACCATCCCGGTGAAGGTGAACAGCATCGACAGCGGGATGATGGTGGCGGTGATCAGCGCCGCGCGGATATTGCCGAGGAACAGGAAGAGCACCGCGATCACCAGCGCCGCGCCTTCCACCAGGTTCTTCTTCACCGTGGCCACGGCCTTGTCCACCAGGGTGGTGCGGTCGTAGACGGTGATCGCCTTGACCCCCTTGGGCAGGGTCCGGTTGATCTCCTCCAGGCGCTGGCCGACCGCCTGGGCCACTTCCCGGCTGTTCTCGCCGATCAGCATGAACACCGTGCCGAGCACCACTTCGCGGCCGTTCTCGGTGGCCGCGCCGGTGCGCAGCTCCTTGCCCAGGCCGACCTCGGCGACGTCGCGGATACGGATCGGCACGCCGTCGACGTTGGAAACGATGATTCCGCGGATATCGTCCATGTCCTTGACCTGGCCCGGCGCGCGGATCAGCAACTGCTCGCCGCGCCGCTCGATGTAGCCGGCGCCGACGTTCTCGTTGTTGCGCAGCACGGCGTTCTGCAGGTCGCCGAGGGTCAGCTTGTAGGCCGCGAGCTTCTTCGGATCCGGGGCGATGAGGAATTGCTTGGCGTAGCCGCCGATGGTGTTGATCTCGGCCACGCCCTTCACGTTGCGCAACTGCGGACGGATGATCCAGTCCTGGATGGTGCGCAGGTCGGTGGGCGTGTAGGCGCTGCCGTCCTCCTTGGTCGCGCCCTCCTCGGCCTCTACCGTCCACAGGTAGATCTCGCCGAGACCGGTGGAGATCGGCCCGAGGGTCGGCGAGATGTCTTCCGGCAGTTGCTCGCGCGCCGTGCTCAGGCGTTCGTTGACCTGCTGGCGGGCGAAGTAGATGTCGGTGCCTTCCTCGAAGATCACCGTCACCTGGGAAATCCCCGGCCGCGACAGCGAACGGGTTTCCTGCAAACCCGGCAGGCCGGCCATGACGGTCTCCACCGGGTAGGTGATCCGCTGCTCCACTTCCAGCGGCGAGTAGCCGGGGGCGGCGGTATTGATCTGCACCTGGACGTTGGTGATGTCCGGGACCGCGTCGATGGACAGCCTCTGGTAGCTGCCGATGCCGACCCCGGCCATCCCCAGCACCGCCAGCAGGACCAGCCAGCGTTGCTCGATGGCGAATTGGATGATGCGTTCGAACATGCGAAGACTCCTGGAGCGGGACTCAGTGACCGTGTTCCGCCGAGCCCTTGCCCAGTTCGGATTTGAGGATGAAGCTGCCGCTGGCGGCGACCTGGCTGCCGGCGCGCAGGCCCTCGAGGACCTCGACGCGCTGGCCGTCGCTGATGCCCAGCTTGACCGGCTGGACCACGAAGCCGTCGGCCACGCGGACGAACACCACGTCCTCGCCGTCGACGTTCTGCACCGCGCCGTCGGCGACCGTCAGGACTTCCTTGCGGGTCGCCTCGGCCACCTGCACGGAAACGAACAGGCCCGGGCGCCAGGTGCTCTCGGGGTTGCTCAGGGTGACCCGGGCGGTGGCCGCGCGGGTCTGCTCGCCGAGCAGGTCGCCGATGTAGGACACGGTGCCCTCCACCTCGCTATCCAGCGCCTGGGCGAGCACCTTGACCTTACTGCCGACGCGGACCTGGCCGAGCAGTTGCGCGGGCACGTTGAAGGTGGCCCAGACCGAGGACAGGTCGGACAGGGTGAAGACGTTGGCGGTGCCGTCCACCGGCTCGCCCTGGGTCAGGTGCTTTTCCACCAGCACCCCGGCGAACGGCGCGCGCAGCTCGTAGCGGTTGCCGCCCTGCAGGCTGGGATTGCCGCCGAGCGCGGCGATCTTCGCCCGCGCGTTGTTCAGCGCGATCTCGGCTTCCTGCAAACCCTGGCGGGCGAGCAGGAATTCCTGCTCGGCGGAAATGCCCTCCTTCCACAGCTGCTGCTCGCGCTTGTAGGTGCTCTGCGCCAGGCTCAGGCGGCGCTGGGCGGCGGCGAATTCGCTGCGCTGGTCGGACAACTGCGGGCTGCTGATCACCGCCAGCAGCTCGCCCTGCTTCACCGCCTGGCCAAGATTGGCCGGCACGCTGTCGACGATCCCCGGCAGGCGCGGGACGATATGCGCGGTGCGGTCCTCGTTGAAGCGGATCTCGCCGGGCAGCGAGACCACCTGGGCCAGGCTGATCGTCCGCGCCGTATCGAGGGTGATGCCGGCGGCCTCGATCTGCTCGGCATCCAGCTCCAGCTTGCCCTCCTCGCGGGTGAAGGCGAAGTCGTAGCCCTGTTTGCCGGCCATCAGCTTGAGGCGCGCGGTGAAGGCATGCGGCTCGGCGATCCCGGCATTGGCCACCAGGCCATCGCCGCTGGCCTTGAACAGCAGGTCCTCGACCTCGCCGGTGGCACGCTCGACGTCGGCGCCGAGGACCACCTCCTGCGGCGCCAGCGCCTTGCCGCCGCGCTCGACCCAGGCCTTGAGCGGGCTGCCGTCCTCCGGCACCAGCAGTTCCAGGGTCAGGTCGCCCTGGCGCAACAACATGCCGCCGCGCGGTCCGCTGCCCTCGCCCTCGGCGGCCGCTTCGCCGGCGCCGGCCGGCGCCTTGCCGCCCAGCTCCAGGTAGGCGCCGCCGCCCAGGCCGAGCAGTGCCAGTGCGGTCACCGCGATAATCGTCTTCTTGCCCATTCTGTTCTCCCGAACCGTTCGGGGGGCGCGCCGGCGGCCCGCCCCGGAAATCTCACTGGCCGAGGTGGCCGATGTCTTCGCCGAGCAGGCGCTCCATGCTCACCCGCGCCTGTGCCGCGGCGTCCAGCGCGCGCACGTACTGGGCACGGACGCCGACCAGGGTGCGCTGGGCATCGAGCACGTCGAGGAAGTTGAACTTGCCCATCTCGAAGCCGCGGGTCATCGAGTCCAGCGCGCTCTGTGCGCCGGGCAGCAGGTCGCGACGGACCAGCGCCAGCTCCTGTTCCGAGGTGCGCAACTGGTCGTAGGCCTGTACCGCTTCGCTGCGCAGGCGCAGCAGGGTCGCGCGCTGCAGGTCGCGGGCCTGGTCGACGCGGCTCTGGGCGGCGTAGATGTTGCCCTGGTTGCGGTCGAACAGCGGCAGCGGCATCGACAGGCCGATCAGGTTGACCCGTTCGCCACGTCCGTCGCGGGCGGTCTGGTCGTACTTGCTGCCGATGCTGACCGTCAGGTTGGGGATGCGCTGGCGCTTCTCCAGGTCGACCTGGGCCTCGCCGCGCGCTACCTCCTGGGCCGCCAGGCGCAAGGTCGGCGACTCGTCGAGATGGCGCAGCAAGGCGCCACGGGTGATGCTCGCCGGCACCGCGTCGAGCGCACCGCCGACCCTGGCGAAGCCTGGCTGCGGCTCGTCCCAGGTGCTCGACAGCTGCACATAGGTGCGCTGCTGCTCCAGCTCCGCCTGGCTCAGGTCGAGCTGGGCGTTGTCCGCCAGGACCTGGGCGCGGACCCGTTCCACCGAAGAGATGCTGCCGGCCTTGACCCGTCGGTCGGCGGCCTGCAGCGCGCGCCTGGCCAGGTCCAGGGAGGTCTTCGCCAGGCGCACCCGCTCCTGCGCGGTCAGCGCCGCGTAGTAGGCGCCACGGACCTGGGCGCGCAGTTCGGCGCGACGGACTTCCAGTTGGGTCCAGGCGATCTCGCTGCCGCGTTTCGCCACCTCCACCCGCGCGCCGCGCTTGCCGCCCAGCTCCAGCGGCTGGGCGATGCTGACGCTGGTCTGGCGATTGCCCTGGCGGGTGTCCTCGACGCTCCAGGACAGATCCGGGTTGGGGATCAGCCCGGCCTGCTGCCGCGCGCCGCTGGCGATCTCGGTCTCGCGCCCCACCGCCGCCAGCTCGGGGTTGCTCCGCAGGGCCCGCTCCAACGCCTGCTCGAGGCTGATCGAAGTGCCGTTGAAACTCACCGGCGCCTCGTTCGCCAGGGCCGGCAGGCCCAGGCAGAGTCCCATCAGTAGCCAGCAGGCGCGTTTCCCCGCGCTGGCCAGTGGCCGAAGTATCGGCATGTTCCGCTCCTCGTCTGCTGATCGTCGTCGGCGACGGCGATCCATTACCGGCCCGGAACCACGCAACCGTTCATCGGCGATATCTCGCCGGCGATATTCGAAGTTGCACTTCCGGGATGCGGCAGATGTTAGGTAGCGGGGCTTATCGGCAAGGTGACGGAAGAATTACAAGTCGGTAATGAATATTCTCCACGGACAATTAGCGGTTACACTTCGGCAACCTTCGAAGAGACTGGCAATAGTTGGATGAAACATAGGGACAAAAGCAACATGCGCTTACAAAAGGCATTGCCCCTCACGCCCAGCGGTGCTTGCGCCGCGGACATTTCCAAAGTTTTCAGGCGGACTCCCGGGAGAACTACCCGGTCATTCGATAATTATCATCGAAGCAGCGCAACGATATGAAATTACATTTCCAGGACTCTATCCAGGCAACGCCCGCAATGTAACTTTATAGCAATGCACTTAAACATTTACTTGCAAATGAATCCATACTTTATATAGGGGCGAACATGCGCATCCTTATTATCGAAGATGAAGTCAAGACTGCCGACTACCTGCACCAGGGCCTGACCGAAAGCGGCTACATCGTCGACCGCGCCAACGATGGTATCGACGGCCTGCACATGGCCTTGCAACACCCTTACGAACTGGTGATCCTCGACGTCAACCTGCCCGGCATCGACGGCTGGGACCTGCTCCGCCGCCTGCGCGAACGCAGCAGCGCGCGGGTGATGATGCTCACCGGGCATGGCAGGCTGACCGACAAGGTGCGCGGCCTCGATCTCGGCGCCGACGACTTCATGGTCAAGCCGTTCCAGTTCCCCGAACTGCTGGCGCGGGTCCGCTCGCTGCTGCGCCGCCACGACCAGGCACCGATGCAGGACGTCCTGCGGGTCGCCGACCTGGAGCTGGACGCCAGCCGCCACCGGGCCTTCCGCGGCCGGGTGCGGATCAACCTGACGACCAAGGAGTTCGCCCTGCTGCACCTGCTGATGCGGCGCAACGGCGACGTCATCACCCGGACGCAGATCATCTCGCTGATCTGGGACATGAACTTCGACAACGACTCCAACGTGGTGGAAGTCGCCATCTGCCGCCTGCGGGCGAAGATCGACGACGGCTTCGACCTCAAGCTGATCCATACCATTCGCGGCGTCGGCTACGTCCTGGAAGCGCGCCGATGACGCCACCAGGCCGACTGTCGCTGCGCCTGGCCCTGCTGGTCGGCGCCCTCGGCGCGCTGCTGGCCCTGGCGCTCGGCGCGATGGCGCACTGGAACCTCGGCCGCGAGCTGGAAGCCCGCGAGCGGGAAAACCTGCAATTGAAGCTGGAGCAGATCCGCCACAGCCTGGAAGACGATCTCGACCTGCGCAGCGACCCGGCCGTACAGGCGCATGCCCTGCAGGACCAACTGGTGGCCCACAGCGGCCTGCACCTGAGCATTCTCGACAGCCGCAGCGGCCAGCCGCTGATGAGCTTCGGCGACCAGGCCGCGGCCAGCGTCGCGGCCAACCGCGCGCTTCTCGCCCGCTTGCAGGCGGACGCCCGCCAGCCGGTGTTCCAGAGCTGGAGCACCGGCAACGACCAGCGCCTGCTGAGCATCGGCGCTTCCATGCGCATGAAGAACGGCACCCCGGTACAGGTGTTGCTGAGCAGCGAGCGCAACGCCGACGAGCGCCTGCTCGACGGTTTCCTCCGCGCCACCCTGCTGGCCCTGCCCTTCCTCCTGCCATTGATCGCCCTGGCCGCCTGGTGGGTGGTGCGTGCCGGCCTCGAACCGTTGAACCGCTTCCGCCGGGTGGCCGCCCAGGTCAGCCCGCAGGATCTCTCCTACCGCATCCCCGAGCAGAACCTGCCGCGCGAGCTGGACAGCCTGGCCCGCAGCTTCAACCACATGCTCGGCCGCCTCGAGGATGGCGTACGCCAGCTCTCGCAGTTCTCCGACGACCTGGCCCACGAACTGCGCGCGCCGATCTGCAACCTGCTGGTGCGCAACCAGGTGCTGCTCAGCCAGCATCGCGACAGCGCGGCATACCGCGAAGCCCTGGAGTCCAATGCCGAGGAACTGGAGCGGCTGTCGCGGATCGTCACCGACATGCTGTTCCTGGTGCAGGTGGACAACCCGGCGATCCAGGCCCAGTTCGGCTGCGTCGCCCTGCACGAGCAGGCGGCCAAGGTCATCGACCTGTACGAGATGGTCGCCGAGGACAAGGGCGTCGAACTGCGCCTGTCCGGCAGCGGCTTCGCCCACGGCGACAACCTGATGATCCAGCGCGCCATTTCCAACCTGGTGTCCAACGCCGTGCGCCACACCCCGCAAGGCGGGCGCATCGACGTGCGGATCGGGGAGCGCGCGGGGCACACCGAGGTGAGGGTCAGCAACGACGGCCCGGGCATCCCGCCGGAGTACCTGCCGCACCTGTTCGAGCGCTTCTACCGCCGCGCCGGACGCCAGACTGGAGCCCAGGCCGGCACCGGCCTGGGACTGGCCATCGTGCAATCGATCATGGCCTACCACGGCGGCCGCGCCGAAGCGGAAAGCGTACCGCAGCAGAAGACCCACCTGCGCCTGCTGTTCCCTTCGACGGGCGCTGCCTGACGCCGGTTTCAGCAACCGGCGCGGCGCCGCCACAGCCGGTACTCGCCGCAGAAACCGGCGAGGAACAGCGCCAGGCCGAGCGCCAGCAGGGTCCAGGGCGTCCGCAGCGGGGCGCGCTGGAGCGGCGGATCGCCGTGCAGCAGGACGAAGCATTGCAGCAGCGCCCAGAACATCGCGGCGACGCCGCCAAGCATGGCCAGGCGGCACAACCAGCCGAGCCAGTAGCCTCGGCGCGAGGGCATTTCCGGAAACTTCCCCGACACGTATTCACCTCCACATCCGCCGCCGTACTCTAGCCGAGACGCGGACGGCGGTGTGTCATGCAAGCGCAATAGCGGGGAAAGGCATTCGTCAGGAACAGGCAGCGAGAAGAACTCAGGGCGAAGGCGGCAGGCCCTCTTCGACCCGGCCGAGCCGCTCGTCGGTCCGCTCGATGTCGGCGCTGTCCCAGCCGCCGCCCATTGCCGCGATCAACTGGACGCTGGCGGTCAGGCGGCTGCCGAGCAGGGTCAGCACGGTGCGTTCGTTGCTCAGCGCGGTGGCCTGGTTGGTGACCACGTCGGTGTAGTCGACGGTGCCGGCCTTGTACTGGTTCTCGGCCAGGCGCAGTGCCTCGCGGGCCGACTCCAGGGCTTCGCGCTGCACCCCGCTCTCCTCGTCGAGGACGCTCAATTGCACCAGGTAGTCCTCCACCTCGCGGAAACCGTCGAGCACGGTCTGCCGGTAGGTCGCCACGGTCTGGTCGTAGGTCGCCTCGGCCTGGTCCACCTGGGAGCCGATCAGGCCGCCGTCGAACAGGGTCATGGCGAACTGCGGGCCGATCGACCAGAAGCGGTTCGGCGTGCTGATCCAGTTGCTCAGGCTGCCGCTGCGGTAGCCGCCGGCGGCGCTCAGGGTGAGGTCGGGAAAATAGGCGGCCTTGGCCACGCCGATCTGGGCATTGGCGGAAATCACCTTGCGTTCCGCCGAGGCGATGTCCGGCCGTCGTTCGAGCAATTGCGACGGCACCACTGCCGGCAGGTCCGGCAGCTTCGGCACGCTCGCCACCGGCGGCAGGTTGAATTGCGCCGGCGGCAGGCCGACCAGCACGGCGATGGCGTGCTCCAGCTGGGCACGCTGGTACTTCAGGTCGATGGCCTGGGCCTGGGTGCTTTTCAGCTGGGTGCGGGCCTGGGCCACGTCGGCCCTGGTGACGATGCCGGCGCGGTATTTGTTCTCGGCCACCTTCAGCGAACGCTCGTAGGCCGTCACCGTGTCGTTGAGCAGGCGGATCTGTTCGTCCATCACCCGCAGTTGCAGGTAGTTCTGCGCCAGTTGCGACTGCTGGCTGAGGCGCACCGCGGCGAGGTCGGCGGCGCTGGCATGCAGGCTCGCCTGGTTGGCCTCCAGTTGCCGGCGCAGCTTGCCCCAGAGGTCGACCTCCCAGCTGACACTGAGGTTGGTCGAGTAGCTGGTACTGATCGCGCCAGAGCCGCCGCTGCTCACCGTCGAGCCTCCCGGCAGCAACACGGTGCTATCGCCGCCGCCCTGGCCGCTACGGGTCTTGCCCACGTTGCCGGTGATCGACGGGAAGAACGCGGCTCGCGCGCCGCGCACCAGCGCCTCGGCCTGGCGGAACTGCGCCACCGACTGGGCCAGGGTCTGGTTGGAACGTTCCAGGTGCATCTGCAGGTCGTTCAGGGTCTGGTCGCCGTACAGCTCCCACCAGGCGCCGCGCTGGAACACGTCGCGCGGCTCGGCGCGGCGCCAGCCTTCGGCTTCCTTGAATTCGGCGGGCACCGCCAGGTCCGGTCGCTGGTAGTCGGGGCCGATGGCGCAGCCGCCGAGGGCGGCGACCAGGGCCAGGGCGAGCAACGAGGGGGTGTGTTTCATAGGGGTGTCTCCAGCGCACCGTCCGTGCGTACGCCGCGTTTCTGGTTGACCCAGTGGCGCAGGCGGTCGAGATAGAGGTAGACCACCGGGGTGGTGTACAGGGTCAGCAACTGGCTGCCGATCAGCCCGCCGACGATGGTGATGCCCAGCGGCCGGCGCAGCGCGGCGTCGCCGCCGATGCCGAAGATCAGCGGCAAGGCGCCGAGCAAGGCGGCCAGGGTGGTCATCATGATCGGCCGGAAGCGCATCATGCAGGCCTCGAGGATCGCCTCGCGCGGGCTCAGGCCGTGGTTGCGCTCGGCCTCCAGGGCGAAGTCGATCATCATGATCGCGTTCTTCTTGACGATGCCGATCAGCAGGATGATGCCGATCAGCGCGATCAGGCTCAGCTCGCTGCGGCAGAGGATCAGCGCGAGCAGCGCGCCGACCCCGGCCGAAGGCAGGGTCGAGAGGATGGTCAGCGGGTGCACGTAGCTCTCGTAGAGGATGCCGAGGACGATGTACACCGCCAGCAGCGCCAGGAGGATCAGCCAGGGCATCTGGTTCTGCGTGTCCTGCACCGCGCCGGCGTTGCCCTCGAAGCTGGTCTGCACGTCCACCGGGATGTGCAGCGGCTCCAGGGCCTGCATGATGGCCTCGCGGGTCGGGCCGATCTGCGCGCCCGGCGCCAGGTTGAAGGACAGCGTGGTGGCGGCGAACTGGCCCTGGTGGTTGACCTCCAGCGGTGCCCGGCTCGGTTCGTAGTGGCTGAACGCGGACAGCGGCACGCGCTGGCCGTCGTTGCCGATCACCTGGACCTGGCGGAGGATCTCCGGGCTCTGCTGGTACTGCTGGTCGACCTCCATCACCACCCGGTACTGGTTCAGCGGGTTGAAGATGGTCGACACCTGGCGCTGGCCGAAGGAATCGTTGAGCACCGCGTCGACCATTTCCACGTTGATCCCCAGGGTCGCCGCACGGTCGCGGTCGATCACCAGGCGGGTCTGCACGCCCTTGTCCTGGGAGTCGCTGTTGACGTCCACCAGCTGCGGCAGCTTGCGCATCGCCGCCTCGACCTTCGGCGCCCATTCGCGGAGCAGGGTCAGGTCGTCGCTGCGCAGGGTGAATTCGTACTGCGCGTTGCTGTCGCGGCCGCCCAGGCGCACGTCCTGGCCAGCGTTGAGATAGAGCGCCGCGCCGGGCACCTTGGCGATCCGCTCGCGCAGCCGGGTGAGGACCTTCTCCACCGGGTCGCGTTCGCCGATCGGCTTGAGGGTGACGAAGAACGAACCGGTGTTGCTCGACTGCCAGCGGCCGCCGCCGATGAAGCCGACCACGTTTTCCACCGCCGGATCGGAAGAGAGGATCTTGCGGTACTCGCCCATCTTCGCGCTCAGGGACTGGAACGAGATGCTCTGGTCGGCCACCGCGTAGCCGCGCAGGCGCCCGGAGTCCTGCTGCGGGAGAAAGCCCTTGGGCACCACCACGAACAACCAGAGGTTCATGGCGATGCAGGCCAGCATGATCACCACCATCAGCCGCGAGTGCTCCAGCGCCCAGCCCAGGCTGGCGCGGTAGCGCAGCATGAAGGCGGCGAAGAAGCGATCGCTGCGCCGCGCCAGGGAAGCGCCTTCGGGCCGTTTCAGCGGACGCAGCAGACGCGCGCAGAGCATCGGCGTGAGGGTCAGGGATACCACCAGGGACACCAGGATCGCCGCCGAGAGAGTCACCGCGAACTCGCGGAACAGCCGCCCGGTGAGCCCGCCCATGAGCAGCAGCGGGATGAACACCGCGACCAGCGAGAGCGTCATCGACAGCACGGTGAAACCGACCTGGCGGGCGCCGGTGATCGCCGCCTGGATCGGCGGATCGCCCTCCTCGATGCGTCGGGCGATGTTCTCCACCACCACGATGGCGTCGTCCACCACGAAGCCGGTGGCGATGATCAGCGCCATCAGCGACAGGTTGTTCAGGCTGAAGTCGCACAGGTACATGACCGCGAAGGTGCCGATCAGCGAGACCGGCACCGCCAGGCTGGGGATCAGCGTGGCGCGGCCGTTGCGCAGGAACAGGAAGACCACCAGGATCACCAGCGCCACCGAGATCAGCAGGGTCAGCTCGGCCTCTTCCAGCGACGCGCGGATCGACGGGCTGCGATCATCCATCACGTTCAGCTTGACCTGCGGCCCGAGCAGTTCCTGCAACACCGGCAGTTGCGCGTGGATGGCGTCGGTGGCCTCGATGATGTTGGCGCCGGGCTGGCGGGTGACGATCAGCAGCACCGCCGGCAGGTCGTCGGAAAAGCCGGCGTTGCGCACGTCCTCCACCGAGTCGCTGACCTTGGCCACGTCGCCGAGGCGCACCGCAGCGCCGTTGTCAGCGTTGTAGTGGATCACCAGCGGCTCGTACTCGCGGGCCTTGCGCAACTGGTCGTTGGCGTCCACCTGCCAGTGCTTGTCGTCCTTCTCGACGGCGCCCTTGGGGCCGTTGCTGTTGGCCGCGGCGATGGCCGTGCGCACGCTGTCCAGGGACAGCCCGTACTGGCTCATGGCATCCGGGTTGAGGTCGACCCGCACCGCCGGCAGCGAGCTGCCGCCGATGCTCACCTGCCCTACCCCCTGCACCTGCGACAGCTTCGGCGCCAGCACGGTCGAGGCGAGGTCGTACATCTCGCCGCGACTCTGGGTCTCCGAGGTCAGGGTGAGGACCATGATCGGCATGTCCGAGGGGTTGGCCTTGCGGTAGCTGGGATTGTTCGGCATGCCGCTGGGCAGCAGGCTCATCGCGCCGTTGATCGCCGCCTGCACCTCGCGGGCGGCGCCGTCGATGTCCTTCTCCAGGTCGAACACGAGCACCACGGTGGTCGAGCCCAGCGAACTGCTGGAGGTCATCTCGCTGATCCCGGCGATCCGTCCCAGCGAGCGCTCCAGCGGCGTGGCCACCGACGAGGCCATGGTTTCCGGGCTGGCGCCCGGCAGGCTGGCGCTGACCACGATGGCCGGGAAGTCGACGTTGGGCAGCGGCGCCACCGGCAGCAGGCCGAACGACAGGGTGCCGGCGAGCAGCAACGCCAGGGTCAGCAGCGTGGTGGCGACCGGGCGGCGGATGAAGGGCGTGGACAGGCTCATCGCCCGGCGTCCCCGTCGAACCCGGCCTCGGTGTTCAGGTCCAGCCCGCGCTGCTTGCGCCAGGCCGCCCAGCGACGGGCCAGGCGGTCGAAGTAGAGATAGATCACCGGGGTGGTGAACAGGGTCAGGACCTGGCTCAGCAGCAGGCCGCCGACCATGGTGATGCCCAGCGGCTGGCGCAGCTCGGCGCCGGCGCCGCCGGCGAGCATCAGCGGCAGCGCGCCGAGCAGCGCGGCCATGGTGGTCATCAGGATCGGCCGGAAGCGCAGCAGGCAGGCCTGGTAGATCGCCTCATGGGGCGGCTTGCCTTCGTTGCGCTCGGCGTCGAGGGCGAAGTCGATCATCATGATCGCGTTCTTCTTGACGATGCCGATCAGCAGGATGATGCCGATGATCGCCACGATGCCGATCTCCTGCCCCGCCAGCATCAGCGCCAGCAGCGCGCCGACCCCGGCCGAGGGCAGGGTCGAGAGGATGGTCACCGGATGGATGAAGCTCTCGTAGAGGATGCCCAGGACGATGTACATGGTCACCACCGAGGCGAGGATCAGCAGCAGCGTGTTCGACAGCGAGGCCTCGAAGGCCAGCGCCGCGCCGCGGAAGCTGCCCTGCATGCTCAGCGGCAGCTCCAGGCTGGCCTCGACGCCACGGATCGCCTCGACCGCCTCGCCCAGGGAGTAACCCTTGGCCAGGTTGAACGACAGGGTCGCCGAGGGGAACTGGGCGATATGGTTGATCGCCAGCAGGGTATGCCGCTCCTCCACCTTCGCCAGGCTCGACAGGCGCACCTGGGTGCCGTCGCTGGACGGCACGTAGAGCTGCTCCAGGGCCTGCGGGCCGAGCTGGAACTGCGGCGCCACCTCCAGCACCACGCGGTACTGGGTGGCCTGGGTGAAGATGGTCGAGATCAGCCGCTGGCCGAAGGCGTTGTAGAGCACGCTGTCGATGTCGGAGAGCTTCACGCCGAGGCGCGATGCGGTGTCGCGGTCGATGTTCAGGTAGGCCTGCAAGCCCTTGTCCTGCCAGTCGCTGGCGACGTCGGCGAGCTGCGGCAACTCCTGCAGCCGCGCCACCAGCTTCGGCACCCACTCGGCGAGCACGTCCGGGTCGGCGTCCTGCAAGGTGAACTGGTACTGGGTGCGAGCGACCCGGTCCTCGATGGTCAGGTCCTGCACCGGCTGCATGTACAGCTTGATCCCGGGCAGGTGGTCGAGTTCGGGCTGCAGGCGCTGGATCACTTCGCTGGCGGTGACGTCGCGCTCGCTGTGCGGCTTGAGGTTGATCAGCAGGCGGCCGGTGTTGAGGGTCGGGTTGCTGCCGTCGACGCCGATGTAGGAGGACAGGCTGGCCACCGCCGGGTCCTTCAGCACCACCTCGGCGAGGGCGCGCTGGCGCTCGGACATGGCCTGGAAGGAGATCGACTGCGGCGCTTCGGCGACGCCCTGGATCACCCCGGTGTCCTGCACCGGGAAGAAGCCCTTGGGCATGGCCAGGTAGAGCAGCGCGGTCAGCGCCAGGGTGGCGATGGCCACCAGCAGGGTCAGCGGCTGGTGCCGCAGGACCACCCGCAGGGCCTTGGCGTATTGTGCGATCAGGCCATCGATGACCCGCCCCGCGGCGCGCGCGAAGCGGCCCTGCTGGTCCTCGTCGATGTGGCGCAGCAGCTTGGCGCTGAGCATCGGCGTAAGGGTCAGGGAGACGAAGCCGGAAATCAGGATCGCCACCGCCAGGGTGATGGCGAACTCGCGGAACAGCCGCCCGGCGACGTCGCCCATGAACAGCAGCGGGATCAGCACGGCGATCAGCGAGAAGGTCAGCGAGATGATGGTGAAGCCGATCTGCTTCGAGCCCTTGAGCGCCGCTTCCAGCGGCGAGTCGCCCTGCTCCAGGTAGCGGGCGATGTTCTCCACCATGACGATCGCGTCGTCGACCACGAAGCCGGTGGCGATGGTCAGCGCCATCAGGGTCAGGTTGTTGATCGAGAAGCCGGACAGGTACATCACGCCGAAGGTGCCGATCAGCGACAGCGGCACGGCGAAGCTGGGAATCAGGGTGGCGTAGACGTTGCGCAGGAACAGGAAGGTGACCATCACCACCAGCGCCACCGCCAGCGCCAGCTCGAACTGCACGTCCTTGACCGAGGCGCGGATGGTGGTGGTGCGGTCGGTCAGCACCTGCACGTCGAGATTCCCCGGCAGGGTCGATTGCAGCTGCGGCAGCAGCGCCTTGATCCGGTCGACCACCTCGATCACGTTGGCCCCCGGCTGGCGCTGGATGTTCAGCACCACCGCCGGCAGGTTGTTGGCCCAGGCGGCCAGGCGCACGTTCTCGGCGTCGTCCTCGACGCTGGCGACGTCGCGGATGCGCAGCGGCGAGCCGTTCTTGTAGGCGATGATCAGGTCGCGGTAGGCGTCGGCCGAGCGCAACTGGTCGTTGGCGTCCAGGGTCGAGGCACGGGTCGGGCCGTCGAAGCTGCCCTTGGGGCCGTTGAGGTTGTTGCTGGTCACCGTGCTGCGCAGGTCCTCCAGGCTCAGCCCGGCCGCCGCCAGCGCCGTCGGGTTGGCGCGCACCCGCACCGCCGGACGCTGGCCGCCGCTGATGCTGACCAGGCCGACCCCGGAGATCTGCGAGATCTTCTGTGCCAGGCGGGTATCCACCAGGTCCTGGATCTGCGGCAGCGGCATGCCATCGGACATCACCGCCAGGGTCAGGATCGGTGCGTCCGCCGGGTTCACCTTGCTGAACACCGGCTGGTTCGGCAGGTCGTTGGGCAGCAGGCTCTGCGCGGCGTTGATCGCCGCCTGGACTTCCTGCTCGGCGACATCGAGGTTGCTCTGCAGGCTGAATTGCAGAGTGATCACCGAGGCGCCGCCGGAACTGCTGGAAGACATCTCGTTGAGCCCCGGAATCTGCCCGAGCTGGTTCTCCAGCGGCGCGGTGATCGACGAGGTCATGATCTCCGGGCTGGCACCGGGGTACAGGGTGACCACCTGGATGGTCGGGTAGTCCACTTCCGGCAACGCCGAGATCGGCAGGAAGCGGTAGGCGATCAGGCCCGAGAGCAGGATCGCCACCATCAGCAGGGTGGTCGCGACCGGCCGCAGGATGAACGGGCGGGACGGGTTCATTCAGCGCTCCCGCTACCCACCGAGTCGCCCTGGAGGCCGCTGGGGCGGCCAGTCTGCGGTTTCTGCGGCTCGCCCTCGAGGACCTGCGGGGAGGCCTCGGCGACACGCACTTCCATACCGTCGCGCAGGCGGTCGGTGCCTTCCACCACCACCTGCTCGCCGGCCTTCAGGCCGCTTTCCACCACCACCCGCTCGTTCTCGCTGGTGCCGATGGAGACGCTGCGCTGGCTGACCTTGTTGTCGGCGCCGACCACGTACACATAGATACCGTTGGTGCCGCGCTGCACGGCGTTGGCCGGAATGGTCAGCACGCCCTTGAGGGTCTGCGCCAGCAGGCGCACGTTGACGAACTGGTTGGGGAACAGCTTGCCGTCGGCGTTCTCGAAGCGTGCCTTGAGCTTGACCGTGCCGGTGGTGGTGTCGATCTGGTTGTCCAGGGTGGTCAGGGTGCCTTCGGCGAGAACCTTGTCCTGGTTGCGGTCCAGCGCGGTGACCGCCAGCTTGCCGGGGCCGTTCATCTGCTCGACGACGGTGCCGATCTGCTGCTGCGGCAGGCTGAACACCACCGAGATCGGCTTGACCTGGGTGATCACCACCAGCGGCGTGGTATCGCCGCTGGTGACCAGGTTGCCGATGTCCACCTGGCGCAGGCCGAGGCGCCCGGAAATCGGTGCGCGGACCTCGGTGAAGGTCAGGTTGAGGCGGGCGTCGTCGACCTGGCCCTGGTTGGTACGGATGGTGCCCTGCAACTGGCGGACCTGGGCTTCCTGGGTATCCAGGGTCTGCTTGGCGATCGAGTCCTCGGCGTACAGCCCCTTGTAGCGCTGCAGGTCGATCTCGGCGTTCTTCAGTTGCGCCTGGTTCTGCATCAGCGTGCCCTCGGCCTGGGCCAGCGCCGCCTTGTAGGTACGCGGGTCGACCACCGCCAGCAGGTCGCCGGCCTTGACCTCCTGCCCCTCCTGGAACAGCACCTTGACCAGCTCGCCGTTGACCCGCGGCTTGACGTTCACCGTGTTGAAGGCGGTGACGGTGCCAAGCGCGTTGAAATGCAGCGCCAGGTCGCCCTGCTCCACCCTGGCCACGCCGACGGTGAGCGCGTTGGCCTTGGGCAGCGCGGCGCCCGGCTTGCCGCCGCGACCGGGTCGCCCGTCGGAGGACGGCGCCGAGGCGGGCGCCGCCAGCCACATCACCAGGCCGATCACGGCGGCGAAGGCCAGGGCGGTGATCAGCCACGGGCGCAGGGTACGGAACTTGGATTTACCGGTCGTTGGAGTCATGGTTCTTCTTCAGGCTTAGAACGGAGGCGCTTTTTCCAGGCTGCACGATAAGCATTGCGGGGGCCCAGGCAAAGCCTCTTTACCCGCTATTTACCCTTGCTTTACCGATAGTTAGGCATTCCGCCCGCATGCTTCGGCGAGCCACCCGCAGCCTGGCACCAGGCTATGACAACAAACGGCTTGCTCCGTTACGGGCGAAGGCTTGAAATAGAGCGTCCTGCACTCGCCCACTCCGCAATCGGCCAGGGACGCACAGATGATCGACCCGTTGAAACACCGCTTCGCGGCGCTCCGCAGCCGCGCCGAATTCCACTCCTTGCGCTACGTCCAGCGTAGCGGCGAGTACCTCTCGGTGCGCCGCAACGTCAGCGAACCGCCGCACTTCAGCCAGGACCGCGGCGCCATGCTCTGCGTACGGCTGAACGGCGTGGAAGCCTACGCCGCCACCAACGATCTCTCCGCGGCCGGCCTGCAGGCCGCCCTGGAGCAGGCCGAGCGGCAAGCCGAGCGGATCGCCCGGCACGCCCTGTTCGACGTCCGCGGATTGCCGCCGGCAAGCGGCCGCTCGCAGTATCGCTCGCCGAACCAGGACGCCCCTTTCCCCTCCCTCGCCGAGTGCTACGAACTGCTCGCCGAGGAGTCCGCCAAGGTGCCGCGCGACGAGCGCCTGGTGAACTGGAGCGTATTCCTCGAAGTCAGCCGCCAGGAACAGCTCTACCTGAACAGCGCCGGCGCCGAGCAATACCACGAGCAGCGCTTCGTCTATCCCGGCGCCAGCGTCACCGCCTACGACGGCCATGACAGCCAGACCCGCAGTTTCGGCGGCCACCATGCCGGCCAGCAGGGCGGCGCCGAAGTGATCGAGCGCCTCGGCCTGGTCGGCGCCGCGCCGCGCATCGCCGACCAGGCGCTGCAACTGCTGGCGGCGCCGAACACCCCGAGCGGCCGCTGCGACCTGCTGCTGATGCCGGACCAGATGATCCTGCAGATCCACGAGTCGATCGGCCACCCGCTGGAGCTGGATCGCATCCTCGGCGACGAGCGCAACTACGCCGGTACCAGCTTCATCAAGACCGAGGACTTCGGTCGCTACCAGTACGGCTCCAGCCTGCTCAACGTCAGCTTCGACCCGGAAATCCCCGAGGAACTGGCCAGCTACCGCCAGGACGACGACGGCAGCCCCGCGCGCAAGGAATACCTGATCCGCGAAGGCCGCCTGCTGCGCCCGCTCGGCGGCGCCCTGTCGCAACACCGCAGCGGCCTGGAGGGCGTCGCCAACAGCCGCGCCAGCAGTTGGAACCGCGCGCCCATCGACCGCATGGCCAATCTCAACCTGGAGCCCGGCGACAAGAGCTTCGCCCAACTGGTGGGCGGTATCGAGCGCGGGGTGCTGATGTCCTACAACCGCTCCTGGTCGATCGACGACGCACGCAACAAGTTCCAGTTCGGCTGCGAATGGGGCCAGTTGATCGAGGACGGCGAACTCAAGGGCGTGGTGAAGAACCCCAACTACCGGGGCGTCTCCGCGCAGTTCTGGCGCAACCTCAGCGCGGTGGGCGACGCCGGCACCTTCGAGGTGCTCGGCACCCCCTACTGCGGCAAGGGCGAGCCGAACCAGGTGATCCGTGTCGGCCACGCCTCGCCGGCCTGCGTATTCAGCGATGTGGACGTATTCGGGGGAGACGCCTGATGCACCAGAGACAGCATTTCGAAGCCCTCGCCGAGGACCTGCGCCGACACCTGGCCGAGGGCGAGGACTTCACCCTCTGGTACAGCGCCGAGGACTCCGAGTTCATCCGCTTCAACCGGGCGCGGGTGCGCCAGGCCGGTCGGGTGCGCCAGGCCAGCGCGCTGCTCCGGCTGATCCGCGACGAACGCCAGGCGAGCCTCGACCTGACGCTCTCCGGCGCGCCGGAAGAAGACCGCCAGCGTCTGGTCGAAGGCCTTCGGCAACTGCGCCAGAGCCTGGCCTGGATTCCCGCCGATCCCTATCTGCTGCTCGACACCTCGGCCTGGCAGCGAGAGAACCAGGACCTCGGCGCAGCGCCCGACAGCGGCGCGCTGCTGGCCAGCCTCGAACGCCGGGCGCGCGACCTCGACCTGGTCGGCATCTATGCCGCCGGACCGCTGTTCCGTGGCTTCGCCAACTCCTGGGGCGCCTTCGGCTGGCATGCCGGCAGCAGCTTCAACTTCGACTGGAGCCTGTTCCACGGCAACGGCCAGGCGGTGAAGGCCGACTACGCCGGCCAGCGCTGGGACGACGAAGCCTTCGCCCGGCGCTTCGAACAGGCCCGGGAGCAGCTCGGCCACCTGGGCAAGCCGCTGCGCCAGTTGCGCCCCGGCGACTACCGCGCCTACCTGGCGCCGGCGGCGCTCGAAGAAGTCATGCAGATGCTCTGCTGGGGCGGTTTCTCCGCGCGCGCCCTGGCTACCGGCGAAAGCCCCCTGCAACGCCTGCAGAACGGCGACGCCCTGCTCAGTCCGCTGCTGAACCTCGCCGAGCGCCCTGCCACCTCGCCCTCCCCGGCATTCAGCGCGGAAGGCTCGCCGCGCGCCGAAGTCGAACTGGTCGGCAACGGCCGCCTGAGCGGACGCCTGGTGAGTTCGCGCAGCGCCCGCGAATATGGCCTGGTAGCCAATGGCGCCGGCGCCAACGAGGCGCCCACGGCGCTGGACATGGCCGGCGGCAGCCTGGAGCAGGCGCGCATCCTCGAGGCCCTGGATACCGGCCTGTACATCGGCAACCTGTGGTACCTGAACTACTCGGACATGCCCGCCGCGCGCCTGACCGGAATGACCCGCTTCGCCACCTTCTGGGTGGAGAACGGCCAGATCCGGGCGCCGGTCAGCACCATGCGCTTCGACGACAGCCTGTACAGCTTCCTCGGCGCCCACCTGGAAGACCTCAGCCACGAGCGCGAACTGCGCCTGTCCAGCAATACCTACGGCGAACGCCAGACCGACTCGATGCACCTGCCGGGCGCGTTGACCGGGCGCTTCACCCTCACGCTCTGAGCCCGCGCGGCGCTCCCCGGCGGTTCGCCGCCCGGGAGCGCCGCGTGCGCAATCCGAAGAACACCCGCCGATATTCTGGCGCCATTATCACGCCACCATAAACGGACCGGCTCCCTCCTCGTTCTCCACTCTGGTGACACACGCCCGAGAGGAACCCACCGCACGCATATCCCATTCGGTACACGGAGGTGAAGCTATGCCCGCTTTGAGTCGTCGTTCGTTCGTGACCCTGACCGCCCTGGCCTCCAGCAGCATCCTGCTGAGCCCGCGAGCCTTCGCCGGGAGCGGCGCGACAAGCGCCGCCGGGAAGCCGCAAGAGACCTTCCTGGATTTCAACGAAAGCCCCTACGGCCCCTCCGCCAAGGCCAGGGCCGCCATGCAGCGGGCGGCCGCGCTCTGCGGCCGCTACGACTACGACGCGCAGGACGCCCTGGTCGGCCTGTTCGCCAAGCAGAACGGCATCCCCGCCGAATGCGTGCATGCCTACTGCGGCTCGCGCCAGCCGCTGCAATACGCCGTCGCGGCGTTCACCGGCAAGGAGCGCAGACTGGTCATGGCCGATCCCTCCTACGACTCCGTGGTCGGCGCCGCCCAGGCCCAGGGGGCGAAGGTCGCTGCCGTGCCGCTGGACGCCGAGGCGGCCCACGACATCGAGCGCATGCTCGCCGCCGCGCAACGCGACGCCGGGCTGATCTATATCTGCAACCCGAACAACCCGACCGGCACCCTCACCCCGCACGAGCGGATCGTCAGGGCGATCGAACGCAAGCCCGAGCGCAGCGTGGTGCTGGTCGACGAGGCGTATATCCATTTTTCCGACGCACCCAGCGTCGTTGGCCTGGCCGTCCAGCGCCAGGATGTGCTGGTCCTGCGTACCTTCTCGAAACTCTACGGGATGGCCGGCGCCCGGCTCGGCCTGGCCATCGGGCATCCGCAGCTGCTGGCGCGGCTGGAGCGCTTCGGCGGCCACAACGTGGTGCCCTCGCCGACCGCCCACGCCGGGCTGGAAAGCCTGCGTGACGACGATCTGGTGCCACGGCGCAAGCAGCAGAACGCAGAGGTCCGCGAGCGCACCATCGCCTGGCTGCGCCAGCAGGGCTTCCGCTGCACCGCCTCGCAGTCCAACTGTTTCATGGTGGATATGCGCCGTCCCGCCGAGCTGGTCATCGCCGAACTGGAGAAACAGCGGGTGCACGTCGGCCGCCCGTGGGCCTCCTGGCCCAACTGGGTCCGCGTGACGGTAGGCAGCGAGGAAGAGATGCAGGCGTTCCGGAGCGCCTTCGCCAGCGTCAGCCGGCGCCATCAGGTCGCCATGCGCTAGCGCTGCGTCTCTGCGACGCAGGGCGGATGACCGCGCTGCGATTATCCGCCCTGCTCATGGCCCGAGGCGAGCAGCCAAGGGAATCGGGTTCGCCCGTTACCAGCCAGCCTGGCCGACGGTCATGGGACGAAGCGGGTTGGCCGTGGGGCTCAGAGAGCCGCCAGGGCCGCCGCGTAGTTCGGCTCGTCGGCGATTTCGCCGACCAGTTCGCTGTGCAGCACCTTGTTCTGCTCGTCGAGCACCACCACGGCGCGCGCGGCCAGGCCGGCCAGCGGGCCGCTGGCGATGGCCACGCCATAGTTCTCGAGGAACTCGCGACCGCGCAGGGTCGACAGGTTGACTACGTTCTCCAGGCCTTCGGCGCCGCAGAAGCGCTTCTGCGCGAACGGCAGGTCGGCGGAGATGCACAGCACCACGGTGTTGGCCAGCTTGCCGGCCTCGACGTTGAACTTGCGCACCGAGGTGGCGCAGGTCGGGGTGTCGACGCTGGGGAAGATGTTCAGCACCTTGCGCTTGCCGGCGAAGTTTTCCAGGGTCACGTCGGCGAGGTCGCCGCCGACCAGGCTGAAGGCCGGAGCCTGGGCGCCTTTCTGCGGGAGCTGGCCATCGACGTTGACCGGGTTGCCCTTGAGAGTCACTTGAGCCATTGCGTTGATCCTTCTAGTCAGTGAGAAGCCGCCGGCCCTGTGGCCGGCAGCGGAAGCATTCGGGGCCGGCGACGATGCTAGCACGCTTTACCCGAGCGAAAACCTCGGGTTTGAGCGTCGCCGTCCCCCGAGGCTCAACTCCTGGCCTTGGCGAAATACTCCCGGGTCAGGCGGAACACCACCGGACTCAGTAGCAGCAAGGCGATCAGGTTGGGAATCGCCATCAGCGCGTTGAGGGTATCCGCCACCAGCCAGGCGAAGTCCAGCTGGGTCATGGCGCCGAACGGAATCGCCAGGGTCCAGACGATCCGGAACGGCAGGATCGCCCGGGTGCCCACCAGGTACTCCCAGCAGCGCTCGCCGTAGTAGCTCCAGCCGAGGATGGTGGTATAGGCGAACACCACCAGGGCCAGCGACAGGATGTAGTGGCCGACGCCCGGCATCGCCGCCTCGAACGCCGCCGAGGACAGCGCCGCGCCGCTGGCGCCGCTGGTCCAGACGCCCGAGGTGATGATCGCCAGGCCGGTCAGGCTGCAGATGATCAGGGTATCGATGAAGGTGCCGAGCATACCGATCAGGCCCGAACGCACCGCGCTATGGGTCGTGCCGGCGGCCTGGGCAATGCCGGCGGTGCCGAGGCCAGCCTCGTTGGAGAAGATCCCGCGTGCGACGCCGAAACGGATCGCCGCCATCACCGCTGCGCCGGCGAAGCCGCCGGTGGCGGCGATCGGCGTGAAGGCGTGGGTGAAGATCAGTTGGAACGCGCCGGGAATCGCCTCGGCATGGACCACCAGGACGATCACCGAGGCGACGATGTAGCCGACGCACATGAACGGCACCAGGGCTTCGGCGACCTTGCCGATACGGCGGATGCCGCCAAGGATCACCAGCCCGGTGACGAGCATGGTGGCGACCCCGGTGACCCAGTCGGGCACGCCGAAGGAAACCTCCAGGGCATCGGCCATGCTGTTGACCTGGACCATGTTGCCGATACCGAAGCCGGCGAGCCCGCCGAACAGCGCGAAGGCCGCGCCGAGCCAGGCCCAGCGCTTGCCCAGACCGTTCTTGATGGCATACATCGGACCGCCGACGTGTTCGTTGCGCTCATCCTTCTCGCGGTAGTGCACCGCCAGCACCACTTCGGAGAACTTGGTGGCCATTCCCACCAGCGCGGTGCACCACATCCAGAACAGCGCGCCCGGGCCGCCGAGGAAGATCGCCGTGGCCACCCCGGCGATGTTGCCGGTACCGACGGTGGCCGCCAGGCAGGTCATCAGCGCCTGGAACGGGCTGATCTCGCCGCTGCTCTCGTCATCCTTGCTACGCCCCTGCCAGAGCAGGCGAAAGCCGACTCCCAGGCGCACCAGGGGCATGAACTTCAACCCCAGCATCAGGTACAGGCCGGTGCCGAGAATCAGCACCAGCATCAACGGCCCCCAGACCACGCCGTTCAGGTCGACCACCCACTTCTGCAAGCTTTCCATCAGCGATCCTTATTCTTGTTCGAATGAATGCGGCCTGGCGGCAGTGGGCATCCGGAACTCGGACGAACATCCCTGCTCGACAGGCCAAGGCTGCCGATCCTAACGAGGTTATCCCGGCGAAATCGAGAAAAATCTTCACCAGGAAGCCTGCGTCTCATTGCGTCTCGCCGGCCGCCTGGCGACCGAACAGTTCCACCAGCCAGTCGACGAACACCCTCACCCGCGGCGACAACTGGCGCTGCGAGGGATACACGGCATGCAGCGGCAGCGATGGCGGCAACCATTCGCCGAGCACTTGTCGGAGGCTGCCGTCGGCCAGGCCGGCGGCGACGTGATAGTGCGGCGCCTGGATCAGCCCGAGCCCGGCCCGGCAGGCGGCGACGTAGGCATCGGCGTTGTTGACGCTGACCCGGCTGCGCATCGGCAACGTGCGCAGGCGCCCGTCGACGCTGAACTCGAAGTCGAAGGTACGCCCACTGGAAGGCGACTGGTAGTTCACCGCGAGGTGCCCGCCGAGTTCGGCGAGCTGCCGCGGATGGCCATGACGCTCCAGGTAGGCGGCGCTGGCGCAGGTCACCTGCTGCAGGTCGGCCAGGTGCCGGCCGACCAGGCTGGAATCGTGCAGCTCGCCGACCCGCAGCACGCAGTCCGCACCCTCGCGCAGCAGGTCGACCAGGCGATCGTTGCTGCTCAACTGCAGCTCCAGTTCCGGGTAGCGCTCGCAGAACTCCGGCAGGAACGGAATCACCCGCATCCGCCCCAGTGCGCCCGGCAGGTCGACCCGCAAGCGCCCGCGCGGGTTGTTCAGGACGCGTGGAAAGCAGCTTTCCGCCTCCTCCAGGTCCGCCAGCAGGCGCACGCAACGCTCGTAGTAGGCCTGCCCGTCGAGGGTCAGGCTGACCTGGCGGGTGGTGCGCTGCAGCAACTGCACGCCAAGGTGCGCCTCCAGTTGCTGGATCGCCTGGGTCACGCTGGCGCGCGGCAGCTCCAGGCTGTCCGCGGCCTTGCCGAAGGCGCCCAGCTCGACAATGCGGGTGAAGGCCTGCATGGCCTGGAAACGATCCATCGGACGTCCTCGATTATTTGGAAAATACGAATGGTAAAACCGTAATTATGGGCTTTATCCAGGCCAATGCGGAGCGAAGAATGACGGCGTTTTCCTTCCCTCCCGCGAGGCTCGACACATGAAAACCCGTCAACTCGGCCACAACGGCCCTTCCGTCTCCGCCATCGGCCTCGGCTGCATGGGCATGACCGACTTCTACACCACCGGCGGCGACCGCCAGGAGGCCATCGCCACCCTGCATCGCGCCGTGGAACTCGGGCTGAACTTCTTCGATACCGCCGACATGTACGGCCCGCACAGCAACGAGGAACTGCTCGGCGAGGCCCTGCGCGGCAAACGCGAGCAGGTGTTCCTGGCCAGCAAGTTCGGCATCGTCCGCGACCCTGCCAATCCCCAGGCGCGCGGCGTCGACGGCAGCCCGGCATATATCCGCCGCGCCATCGAAGGCAGCCTGAAGCGCCTCGGTACCGACCGCCTGGACCTTTACTATCAGCACCGCATGGACCCGCAGGTGCCCATCGAGGACAGCGTCGGCGCCCTCGCCGACCTGGTGAAGGCCGGCAAGATCCGCCACATCGGCCTCAGCGAAGCCTCGGCGGAAACCCTCGAACGTGCCCACCGGGTGCACCCGATCAGCGCGTTGCAGAGCGAGTACTCGCTGTGGACCCGCGATCCGGAGGACACCGGGGTGCTCGCCGCCTGCCGTCGCCTGGGCATCGCCTTCGTCCCCTACAGCCCGCTGGGCCGAGGTTTCCTTACCGGCACCCTGAAGCGCCCGGAAGACTTCGCCGCCGACGATTACCGCCGTTTCAGCCCGCGCTTCCAGGGCGAGAACTTCGCGAAGAACCTGAAGCTGGTGGACAAGGTCGGCGAACTGGCCGCGGCCAAGGGCGTGAAACCCTCGCAACTGGCGCTGGCCTGGGTGCTGGCGCAGGGCGATGACCTGATCCCGATTCCCGGCACCAAGCAGCGGCGCTACCTGGAGGAGAACGTCGCCGCGACGGAACTGCGCCTGAGCGCGGCGGAACTGGCCGAGCTGGATGCGATCTTCCCCGCCGAGGCGGTCGCCGGCAGTCGCTATAGCGAGGAAGGCATGCGCCTGGTCAATCTCTGAGACAGTGAAGCTGCGGTCACGTCTCCATATGCCGGAGCCTGGTTGTAGGGCGAATCACCGCTTGCGGTTATCCGCCGCTTATCCGGGGTATCGGCGGATACCGCCTGTGGCGGTATTCGCCCTACGGGTCTCTATCGCTCGCAATTTCCTGGCTGCCTACACGGCGGGGAAACGGCGCCAGGCGAACCTCAGGGCGTCCACCAGTAGCGCACCACGTGGAAGAAGATCGGCGCGGCGAAGCACACCGAGTCCAGGCGGTCGAGCATGCCACCGTGACCTTCGATCATGTGCCCCCAGTCCTTGACCCCGCGGTCGCGCTTGATCGCCGACATCACCAGGCCGCCGAAGAAGCCCAGCAGGTTGATCAGCAGCGCGATCAGCGCCGCCTGCCAGAGGTTGAACGGGGTGATCCACCACAGCGAGGCGCCGATGGCGGTGGCCAGGGCGATGCCGCCGACGAAGCCTTCGACGGTCTTCGACGGCGACAGGTTGGGAGCGATCTTGCGCTTGCCGAACAGCTTGCCGCAGATGTACTGCATCACGTCGGAGAGCTGCACGACGATCACCAGGTAGGCGATCAGCAGCAGGTTGCGCCCCTCGAAGCCGGGGATGTCGAGGGTCAGCAGCGCCGGCACGAAGGAGATACAGAACACCGCCAGCATCAGGCCCCACTGCACTTTCGAGGCGCGCTCGAGGAAGTGCTTGGTGTCGCCGCCCAGCGAGGCGAGGATCGGCAACAGCAGGAACACGTACACCGGGATGAAGATCGAGAACATGCTGTACCAGTCGATGTAGATCAGCAGGTACTGCATCGGCAGCACGAAGTAGAACGCCGCCACCAGCGCCGGGTAGTCACTGCGCCGGGTCGGGGTGAGGGTGATGAACTCGCGCAGGGCGTAGAACGACACGCCATAGAACAGCAGGATCACCGCCGCCTGGCCGAGCCAGAAGGCGAAACCGATCACCAGGACCATCGCCCACCAGGCGTTGATCCGCGCGTTCAGGTTGTCGATCACCGCGTTCGGGCCGGGACCGGCGCGCCACTTGAGGACGAAGCCGACCAGCGAGGCGAGCAGCAGCAGCGCGCCGATCCCGCCGAAGAGCATCCAGGTCTGTTCGTTCATCTCAGGCCTCCTCTTCCGGCGCCAGGTCCAGCAGGGCCATGCGCGCTCGTTCGAGGAACGCCTCCTTGCCTTCTTCCGCCGTGGCGACCAGCGGCTTGCCGAAGCTCAGGGTGCAGAGCAGCGGCAACGGCAGCATGCGGCCCTTGGGCATGACCCGGTTGAGGTTGGCCAGCCAGACCGGCACCAGCTCGACGTCCGGGTGGGCCAGGGACAGGTGGTAGATACCGCTCTTGAATGGCAACAGCTTGACCTCGTCGTCCAGGTTGCGGGTGCCCTCGGGGAAGATGATCAGCGAATCGCCGCCGTCCAGGGCGCGGTCGAGGGGTTCGAGCGGATTGGCATTGGCATCGCTGCGCTGGCGGTCGACCAGCACGCCGTTGAACACCTTGTTGATCACGTAGCTGCGCAGGCCGGCCTTGTTCCAGTAGTCGGCGCCCGCCACCGGCCGGGTACGCCGCCGCACCTCCGGCGGCAACGAGGCCCAGAGCAGGACGAAGTCGCCATGGCTACTGTGGTTGGCGTAATAGATGCGTTGCTTGGGGATCGGCGTAGTGCCCAGCCAGAGGCTGCGCAAGCCGGTGATGGCGCGGGCGCCGGCGATGATGCCATAGGCGACGACTGATTCGAGCATGGGAAGACTCTTCAGGTTTGAGCGTTGAATAGAGGGATCGACAACAGGCACGACAAGGCCAGCAGGAACTGGGCGCCACAGGCCAGCGCCTGCCAGCGTAGCAGGCGCAGGGCGCCGCGGCTGCGCTGGTTCCAGGTGCGCCCCGCGGCGTCCGCGCGGGCCAGGCCGAGGTCGGCCAGGGCCCGGTCCAGGTCTTGGGTCTGCGCCTCCAGCCTGTCGCCGGCGCGGCTGAAACGTTCGAACAGTTCGGCGTCCAGGGCCACTCGCAGCGCCCAGTACTTCTGCCACAGGCCGAGCATGGCGATCGCCAGCATCGCCGCAGCGAAATAGCGCCAGCCGATGCCCTGCACGGCCTGATACAGGCCCAGCCCGATGGCCAGCAGGGTCAGTGCGGCGGACAGCCGGTCGATCTCGCGGCCACGGCGCAGCAGCGCCGCCACCAGGGCCAGGGATTGCTCAGGCATGGCGCACCTCGCCCAGTTCCGCCGACGGCTCCGGCACGCTCCCGCTCAGCGCCGCGAGGGTCCGCCGCTGGGCCTCGCCCAGCAGCACTTGCGGTCGCGCCCGGCGTAACACCGCCACGGCCGACTCGACGTCCGCCGCGCGGCCGCTGAGCAGCAGCCAGGCGGCGACCAGCGTGGCGCTGCGCGAATAGCCCAGGGCACAGGCCACCAGCAGCGGCCCTTGCGCCAGCAGTTCGTCGATCAGCGCGGCGGCGCGCCGGCAGTCCCCGACGTCCGGCGCGACCAGGTCGAGCAACGGCAGGCTGCGATAGGCCAGCCCCTGCGGCTCGCAGGAAAGTTCGGCGGTAGCGTCGAGCAATGCGCGGAAGCGGCCGTCGGCCAGTTCCGCGGACGACGGCAGGCGCCCCAGCCAGAGGCCCGGCAGCACCTCGTCCGGCTGCGGCCGGCGACGGGTCCAGAGCCAGGCGTTGATCCGCGCGCCAAGCAGATATGGCGCCAGCAGCCAGCGCACGGCGGCGCTCAGGCGGCCAGTGCTGCCCTTCTGGAAGCCGGCGGCGCCGAACAGCAGGTAGTTCAGCGCCACCAGCGCCAGCGCCAGCGCCGGCCAGCACAGCCACAACGCCGCACCGCCGACGGCAAAGGCGACGGCGGCGCAGGCCAGCGCGCCGAGGCCATAGCGAGCGGCCAGCCGCCGCCGTTGCCGGTCGCGGCTCAGGCTGGCGCGGGCGAACGGCGCGGGCTGCGCCTGCGGCCACAGCCAGACGCACAGCCAACCGGCCAGCGCGCCGGTGGGCACGTCGATGAAATGGTGCTGCCAGGTGGTCAGCACCGACAGCCCGATCAGCGCGAACCAGCCATGCAGCAGCCAGCGCCAGGCGCCGCTGGCGTAGCGCGCGTAGCAGACCCAGAGCACTACCAGCAGGGCGATGTGCAGCGACGGTGCCTGGTTGTACGGTTTGTCGAACCCCATCAGCACGTCGAACAGCCAGCCGAACACGCCGCCCAGTTCCGGCCGTTCGAAGGTGAAGCGCAGGGGGAACAGCAGGAAGCAGGTCACCGACAGCACCTGGGCGCTGAGCAGGCGCAGGCAGTGGGTGTCCAGCTCGCGCTTGTCCCGCGGCAACAACAGCGACAGGCCGTAGAGCAGGTCGATCGACCAGTACGGCAGGATGGTCCAGGGCCACAGCGGCATCCCGCGTTCCCAGTCGAAGACCAGGCTGCCGACGTCGCCGCGCTGGCTGGTCAACCAGTTGGCCAGGCCATAGCTGGCGAAGAAGAACGGGCCGAGGAACAGCAGCCAGAGCACCGCCCGTTTCAGTACCCCCGGCTCGCGCGGCGCCATCAGCGGGCGACCTTCTGCGCCAGCGATACGCTGAAGATGCCCCACTGGTCGACCCGCTGGGTGATCTTGCGGAAGCCGGCGGCCGCCACCAGTTGGTCCATTTCCGCCTGGGTCCGGCGCCGCATCACCCAGGCCTGGCCCTGGCGGTGGCTGGTCAGCGCGCGGGCGATCAGTTCCAGCTGCGGGTGCCAGGGCTGTCCGGTGTAGACCAGGTAGCCGCCCTCCTCCAACGCCTCGCCGAGGCCGGCGAGGGAGTCGCCGACCATGCGGTTGTCGGCGAACAGCTCGTAGAGCCCGGAAACCACCCCGAGGCTCGGCTTCGGTTGCAGCGCCTCCAGGTCGGCGCGATCGAAGGCGTCGCCCTTGACGAAGCGGGCGATGCCGGCGAGGCCCTTGCTTTCGATCAGGGCGCTGCCGTCACGCACGTTGATCTCGCTGTAGTCGCGCAGGAGGATGCTTTCCGGCAGCGGCTCGACGCCTTGCAGGGCTTCGAGGATGTAGCGGCCGTGGCCGGCGGCGATGTCGACGATGCGCACCTCGCGCTGCTCCTCGCGCAACCGCTGCATGGCCAGGCGCAGCAGCTCCTCGGCGTGCAGCTTGCGCTGGCGGATGCCGCGCCAGCCGATGGAGTCCAGGTAGTTGCGGTCGATCAGGCGACCCAGCGGGCCGCTGCCGGTGGGCTGGTTGCGGTAGACATAGTCGAGGGTGCTGCCGGAATCGAAACCGGTGTCGAAGCCCAGCTTGACCCCGTCCGACCACAGGCTGCCCAGGCGCAGGCCGGCACGGGTGGCGCGCCAGTAGAGATCGCGCGGCGAGTTCTTCGGCAACGGCGCGGCCAGTGCCTCGGCCTCGGCGCAGGTATGACCCAGGCGGTCGGCATCGAGCAGGCTCGGTCGTTCAGGTGCCGTGGCGAATGCCTCGAGGAGGAAGCGCCGGGCACGGGCGACGGCCAGGTGACGATCGCGCTCGCCAAGGGTGTCGTGGAAGAAGCCGGGCAGGATGTGCTTTTCCTTGCGCAGGCTGCCGAGACGCTCGAAGAAGCGCTCCTGCGGCGCACGATGGACGACGAAGTCGGCCCCGGAAATCAGCAGTTGGGTGGGAATCTGGATCGCCTGTGCGTCCGCTACCACCCGCTCGGCAGCTTCGTAGAGACCGAGCAGGACGTTCACCGAGATCGCCTTGGCGATCAGCGGGTCGCTGTCGTAGGAGGCGATCCGCTGCGGGTCGTGACTGAGGAAGCGTGCCTTGACATAGCTGTTGACGAAGAAATTGCCGCGCCACAGGCGCATCAGTTTCAGCCCGCTGCGGGCGAACGGCACGTAGAGCTTGACCTGGAACGCCGGCGAAGCCAGCACCAGCGCGCGTACCTTCGGCGCGTAGTCGTGGGCCCAGGTGGAAACCAGCACCGCGCCGACGCTCTGCGCCACCACCGCCATCCGCTCTTCGGCGATACCGTGGACGGCCTGGATATGGTCGACGAAGGTCTGTACGTCGCGCACGCTGGTGGCGAAGCTCGGGCTGTCGCCGCGGGCGCCTGGCGAGAGGCCGTGGCCACGGGCGTCCCAGGCGAAGAAGTCGTGTTCCGGCAGGTCGAGTTCGTCGACCAGGTGGGCGATCCGCCCGGAGTGCTCATGGCCGCGGTGGAACAGCAGCACCGCCTGGCGCGTGCCGTCCGGCGCCGGGCGGCTGGCCGGCCAGTGGCGGTAGAAGAGTTCTACCCCGTCGTGGGTGGTGAAACGCAATTCCTGTACGTCGCGCATGTGATGTCCCTATGTCGTTGCCCCGGCCGGGAACCCGGCGGGGTTGCTTCCTGCGGGCGCCCACCTCCATGGTGCTCGCCCATTCCCGCTCAGGCCTGCTCGTCGCGGCCCCGCCGACTCGCGGCCAGCTCGGCCAGGCCCTGGCGCACACGGTTGCCGATGGTCAGCAGCAGCAGGGCCGCGATCAGCAACATCAGCCAGTCGATCCAGGCCAGCGGCAACAGGCCGCTGGCCACCCCGGCGCCGATCACGCCGAAACACAGCGCCCGGTCGCTCTTGCCCATCGGGCCGTCGTAGCGGCGCGAAGCGCCGACCATGGTGCCCAGCGCACCGGCATATTCGCTGATCACCGCCAGCAGCACCACCAGCACCACCCACAGCGGATTGACTCCCGGCAACAGGGCGAACGGCAGGTACAGGCCGCTGTCGGCGATCACGTCGGTGAGTTCGTTGAGGTAGGCGCCCAGGTCGGATTTCTGGCCGAACTCGCGGGCGAGCATGCCGTCCACCGCGTTCAGCGCCATGCGCAGGAACATCCACAGCGGAACGAGGGCGAACAGCCAGAGATGGCTGGCGAAACCGGCGACCAGCGCGCCGACCAGCAGCGACAGCAGGCAGGCCGCCAGGGTCACCTGGTTGGCAGTGATGCCGCGCTGGTAGAGGCGCTGCACGCCGGGACGAAGAAGATTCTGAAAGCGCGGTTTGAGTTGATAGACGGAAATCATGTCAGCCAGTCCTTGTGCCGAGTTGCTTCGGGCACCGACCTGGCGGTCGGCGCCCGCTCCATTCTACGACGTCGATGCGCCGCTAAAAGTGACACACTTTTATGCGTTACGCATGGTCCGTATCAGCGCATCCGTCAGAAATCGCGCTTGAAGAACAGGTCCAGCGAACTGGCCAGGCCGCTCGCCGCTTCGAGATAGAGGCGTTTGGTCAACTGGTAGCGCAAGGCGATGGTATTTGCCGGTTCGAACACTCCAACACCATAGCGCAGGCTGAGCTTGTCGGTGATATTCCCGCTGGCGACCACGCTGGTGCTGTTGCCGGTGCCCTCGGTGTCCAGCTGGAAGTCCTGGATGCCGAGCTGCTTGGCGATTTCCCCGGTGAGCGGTGCGCTACCGGCCAGGCCCAGGGCCAGGGCCGCCTCGCCGAGCATGTTGCTGTCTTCGCCGGTGCTCATCGGCCGCCCCAGCACCAGGTAGGACAGCGCCTGCTCCTGGCTCATCGCCGGTTCGGAGAATACCGCGCTGGTCGGCTGCTCGGCGCTGCCGGTCAGGCGCAGGCCGGCGACCACATCGTCGACCCGGCGGATCGCCTCGATATCCAGGTACGGCTGGTCGATCGGTCCGGCGAAGAACAGCCGCGCCCTACGGATCGTCAGGCGCTGGCCGTAGGCACGATAGCGGCCCTTGTTCAGGTTCAGCTCGCCGCGGGTATCCAGGTTGTCGCCGATGTGCAGGTGGCCGGCCAGTTCGGCGCTGAGGCCGAAGCCGGAGAACGCCAGCTTGTCCTGGCCGACCTCGACATCGATGTCCATCTTCATCTTCAGCGGCTGCTGCTCGGGCTGCTCGGAGCCGACGATCACCGCGTCGTCGGAGACCTTGACCGTGGATGGCGGCAACTGGCGGATGGTGATGTCGCCACGCGGCACCAGGACCTTGCCGGAGATCGCCAGCTCCTGGCCGGCCATGCCGATCTTCAGGTCCGGTTCCACCTCCAGTTGCGCATAGGGATCGACCACCACCGGCAGGCGGTTGCCACGGATGTTCAGGGCGACGTTCAGCGCCTCGCCCCAGCTCAGGTTGCCGGACAGGCTGCCCTGGCCGTACCTGCCGCTGCGCCAGCCGCCGCCGAGTTCCAGGCTTTCGCCAGCGATGCGAGCGTCGAGGGAAAGGTTCTCGAAGCTGGTCGGCAGCTCGCCGCCGCCGATGTTGCCGTCGCTCAGCGTCACCCGTCCGTCGACCCGCGGCGCCAGCAGGCCGCCGGACAGCCGGCCGCTGCCGTTCAGCCTGCCTTGCAGTTTCTCCACCATCGGCACGAACGGGCGCGCCACCGACAGGTCGAGGCCGGCCAGGCTGAACTCGCCGCTCAGCGGCTTGCTCGCCGGGCGCGGGTCGATCTGCGCCTGCACCCGCAACTCGCCGAGCTTCGGTCCGCGGAAGTCGAGGGAGGTATCGACGCGGTTGGGCGCCAGCCGGCTCTCCAGGCGCAGGCTGTCGTAGCCGACGTCGACCCACTGGCCCTGGTCGCGCAGGCGCAGCGTACCGCTGCCGGCGTCCAGGCTGACCACGCCGCTCGGGCCGCGGGCCGGAACGTCCAGTTGCAGGTCGCCGTTCAGCTTGCCCTGCCAGGCGAAATCCTCGGGGAACCATTGCTTCAGGCTGTCCAGCGGGAAGTCGCGCAAGGTGTAGCGCAGCCGCGGCTCGGGCAGCAGGCGCTGCTCGCCGCCGCAGAGGCTGGCGGCGCCGGATACCCAGCAATGTGCGCCGAAATTGACCTTGCCGTCGGCCAACCGCTCCAGGCGCGCCGGCTGCTGTAGCTTCCAGTCCTGGCCGCCGCTGCTCAACTCGCCGCGCGCCAGGCGACCGCGCCAGTTGCCGCGCTCCAGTTGCCCGTCGAAGGCCAGGCCGAGCTTGAGCAAGGCACCTTGCAGGTCCAGTTCCAGTTGCTGGCGGCGTTGGTCGCCGCGGGCATTGGCCTTGAACAGGCCGAGATCGGTTTCGCCGCTGCGCAGGCCGGAAGCGACCAGCGCCAGGGTGCCGTTCTGCCGGGCATCGAGGTTCGCCTGCAGGTCGAGGCCGGCGATGCGCTGCTCGGCGTAGGCGATCTGCTGTCCCTTGAGGTTCAGCCTGCCTTGCGGCGCCGCGAGGCTGCCAGCCAGGTCGAGGCGTCCGTCGAGGCGACCGAAGAGTTGCGGCCAAAGCTGGCCGAGACGGTTCAGGGCGATGTCCAGGCGGCCTTGCAGGCGCTGGTCGAGCGCCCCGCTGCCCTGCACCTTGTTATCCCCCAGGCGCAGGTCGAGGTTGCCCAGCGTCCAGCGCTGCCCCTCGCCTTCGGCGCGCGCCTGGAATAGCGCCGGCTGGCCGCGCAGGCGGCCCTTGACGTCGAGATCCACGCCCAACGCCAGCCGCTCGTCGCGAACACTTCCCTGGCTGCGCAAGGGACCGGCCAGTGAACCCGGCAGCTCGGCGACCCAGTACGCCGGGTTCAGTTCGCTGAGCTGCAGGGCGGTATCCCAAGCCACGCCATTGTCGAAACGCAACGTCACCCGGCCCTCGGCCTGGCCTTGCCCGGCGCGGAGCTGCAACGACGGCAGGTTGAGCTGGACGAGGTCGCCGGACACCGGGCTGGCCAGCGTGAAGTCGCCCGCCGGACCGCTCGCCGCCGCGCTGAAATTGCCCAGGTAGCGCTGGTCCTGGTAATGCACTTCCGCCTTGAAGGTCTTCAGCGTCACCGGCGGCGGCTCCTCCAGCGGATACAGGCGCAGCCAGGGGAAGTCCTTCCAGTCCAGGGTCGCGTCGGCGGCCAGGCTTTCGCGCCAGTCCAGGCGTCCGACCAGCTCCAGGCGCTGCTCGCCGCCAGCGTCCAGGCGCAGTTGGCGGATATCCGCGCCCTGGGCGTCGACCCGCCCGTCCAGGCTCAACGCCACCGCCCCGCCCTCGCCCGGCAGGCTGGCGCCGCCGCGGATCAGGTAACCGCTCTTGAGATCGCCGCCGGCATCGAGCTGGATGGCATTCAGGGTCAAGGTGTCCGGTAGTCCGGCCGTACCCTTGAAACCGTCGGCGCGGATCAGCAATCGTGCCGGCAGGTTTTCCGCCAGCGCCTGCAACTGTCCTTCCAGGCTGCCGTCCAGGTAACCGCTGCTGCGGCCTTTCAGGGTCAGCGCCTGCTGCAGCTCACCGCCGACCTGGACGGCCAGCTTCCACGGCTTGCCTTCGGGAGCGGGCAGGCCGAGCGTGGCTTCGGCCTGCAAGGGCCAGTCGCCGCTCGGCTGCAAGCGCCCCTGGAGCGCCAGGTCCAGGCCGAAGCCCCGCGCCGTCAGCGAGTCGATGTGCAGGCCGTCGGCCAGCCAATGGGCCGCCAGCTTGAGTTCGGCGACCTGCTGGTTGCCGTCGAGCAGGAAGCTGCCGACCGCCACTTCGCCGAGTTCGATGCTCAGCGGCAGTTTCAGCGTCGGCAGGCTGATCGGCCCGCTGTCGGCGCTGTCGCCGCTCGGCGGCAGGTCCAGCGCGACCCGCTCGGCGGCCACCCGCTGCAGGCACAGGCGCAGCCCCGCCAGGCAAGCCGGCGACCAGCGCAGTTCTGGCCGCTCGACGACCAGTTGCGTACCGTCCTGCGCCCAGGACAGCCGCTGTGCCTGCCAGGCGCCACCGAGGCGACCCTCGAAGCCGCTGACCTGCAGGCCCGGCACGCGGCCGAGCAGCCAGGCGCTGCCGGCCTGGGTGCCGAGCAGCGCAGCGAGTCCCAGGAGCAGCGCGAGGAGCAGCCCGACTATGGCCAGCAAGGTGATCTTCAGCGCCTTCACAGTTCTGGCCCCATGGAGAAGTGCAGGCGGAAACCGCCGTCGTCGTCGAGCGCATGGGCCAGGTCGAGGCGCAACGGGCCGACCGGCGAGACCCAGCGCACGCCGAAGCCGACCCCGGTCTTGATCGACGGGAAGTCCAGCGAGTTGAAGGCGTTGCCCTGGTCGACGAAGGTCGCCAGGCGCCAGCGCTCGGCCAGCGGATATTGATACTCGACGCTGCCGGCGATCATGTAGCGGCCGCCGATCTTGTCGCCATCGGAATTCTCCGGCGACAGCGTCCGGTAGTCGTAGCCGCGCACGCTCTGGTCACCGCCGGCGAAGAAGCGCAGCGAGGGCGGGATCGACTTGTAGTCGTTGGTGGCGATTCCGCCTACCTGCAGGCGGCCGAGCAGGCGATGGCCGCCGGCGAAGCTGGTCAGGCCCTTGGCCATGGCGTCGACATGGAGTACGTCGGCGTCGGCCAGCAGGCCTTCCTTCGCCCCCTTGACGTTGAACTGCAGGCGGTAGCCATGGCTGGGGTCGACCTTGTTGTCGGTCTCCAGCAGCGAGTAGCCGATCCCCGGCATCAGGAAGCTGCTCAGCCCGGAGTCGTCGCCCAGCTTGTACTCCTCGCGCATCCAGTTCAGCGAAACCACCCGCTGCCAGCCATCGGGCTGCTTGCTGTGCCATTCGCCGCCAAGGGTCAGCAGCTTGCTCTCGGTGTCGACCAGGTCTTCGAACTGGTAGCCGCTGGTGAAGCGCAGCTTGTCGGTGAGCGGCGGATCGAGGGGAATCTCGTACCAGGCGCCGACGTTCTGCCGTGGTGCGGAGATTTCCGACTCGAATCCCAGGCTATGCCCTTCGGCATTCACCCAATGGCGGGTCCAGTTGAACCTCGCGCGCGCCCCGACGTCGGTCGAGAAGCCGAGGCCGACGCCCATGGTCCGGGGCTTGCGCGCCTCCAGCCGGACCGCTACCGGGATCGCCTGGCGCGCGCCGTCGGCCTGCGCCTGGGTCGGCGCGGCGTCGACCCGCACGCCCTCGAAGTAGCCGCTGGATTGCAGGTTCTGGTTGAGTTCGGCGATCAGTTCGGAGTCATAGGGTTGGCCGGCCTTGAACGGCACCATGCGGCGCAACAGTTCTTCCTCGATGATCGAGTCGCCGTCGAAGCTCACCTTGCCGAAGGTGTAGCGCTGGCCGCTGTCGTAGACCAGGTCGATGTCGGCGATGCCGGCGCGCGGATCGATGCTCAGGCGCTGGGTGCTGAAGCGGCCCTGGAAGAAGCCGTAGCGCGAGGCCTGGTTCTGGATCAGCCGCTTGGCGTCCTCGTAGACACCCTGGTTCAGCTTCGCGCCCGGTTTCAGCTGCTTGCCCGACGGCAAGCGGAAGCTCTCCAGGCTGGCGGCCTCGCCGAGCACCTGGATGTTCACCTGGCGCAGGCGCACGGGCTCGCCGGGCACTACCTTGAGCGTGAGCTTCGGCGGCTTGCCGTCCTTCACCTCGCTGTCGATCTGCGCCTGGAAGTAGCCGAGCGCCTGGGCCGCCTTTTCCGCCTGCGCCTCGGCATTGCGGCGGAAACGTTGCAACGCCGCCTCGTCCCGCTCGCCGAGGCTACCCACGTAGGCCTCGATATTGGCCTTCAGGGCAGCATTGGCGGGGGTGACGCGCACGCTAAGCTGGCTCTCCGCGAAGGCGGCCGTACTCAGGCACAGCAGCCCGGCCAGCGGGAACCGGAACAATCCTTGAGTCAGTCTCATGGCGCGGATGCTACGCAGGCGGGTGGCGCGCGTCCAGATTTGCGCGGACGCCGCCGACCACCTCCTGACATTCGGGTTTTATGACGCCAAGCGCCTGACAGGCATGGCTTTTCTCGCGCGCCCGGGGGAACGCTCAGGTCGCCGCCGGCGTCTCGCCAGGATGCAGGAGGACGTGCTCGCGCACCGCTCCCAGCGTCACCTCGCCGATCTCGCGGTAGCCGTGCCGCTGGTAGAAGTCCAGGTAGCGCGCATTGCCGGTATCCAGGACCAGCCCCTGCGAAGCGGAGTCCTCGGCGCACCAGCGCTGCACGGCCGCCAGCAACTGCTCGCCGATCTGCCTGCCCTGGTACTCGGGATGCACGCCGAGCATCGGCAACTGGTGGTGGGGGCCGACCGGCAGGCAGGCCTGCACCGCCCGGTGGTAATCCAGGTAGCGCCGGGTCGCGGCCAGGCCGACGCTGAACAGCATGCGCAGGCGCCAGCTCCAGCTCTCGGTGATATCCAGGCGCCGCTGCGGCGGCGTGATCAGGGCCGCCGCGACCAGCCGATCGTCGATGAACAGGCCGATGGCCGGCAACTCTTCGCCCAGATGGCGCTCGACCATCTCCCGGACGCACGCACGCACGCGCTGGTCGTAGCCGGCGCGCTGCGCATCCATCAGGTAGGCGAAGGTCGGTTCGTGGCGGTAGGCGTGGTAGAAAAGCGAGCGGACTTCGCGGCTATAGCCGTCGTCGAGCAGACGGACATCGGTGACCTGATCAGGCATGGAACGCATTCCTTGTCGGCCGCCGGCGCAGCGACACGCACGCTTCGCCACGGCGATTGGTCGAGCGGATGGCCTGGCCATCCCCGTCCGCGGCAGACCACAGGGCCGGCAAAGCGCCAAGCCACACAGCCATCGGGTACCCGGCGGACACTAGCACAGCGCCTCCAGGGTCGCCAGGCATCCCCCGGCTGGGCTAGCATTCCTGTTTTTGCCAGGACGCCCACCATGAAAATCGTCTCTTTCAATATCAACGGTCTGCGCGCCCGGCCGCACCAGCTGGCGGCGCTGATCGAGCGGCACCAGCCCGACGTGATCGGGCTGCAGGAAACCAAGGTCGCCGACGACCAGTTTCCCCAGGCCGAGATCGAGGCGCTCGGCTACCACGTCCACTACCACGGGCAGAAAGGCCACTACGGCGTCGCCCTGCTCTCCCGCCAGGCGCCCCTGGAACTGCACCGCGGCTTCCCGAGCGACGGCGAGGAGTCCCAGCGTCGCTTCATCTGGGGCACCTTCAGCGACGCCCAGGGCAACCCGATCACCGTGATGAACGGTTACTTCCCGCAAGGCGAGAACCGCGAGCATCCGACCAAGTTCCCGGCCAAGCAGCGCTTCTACGCCGATCTCCAGTCGCTGCTGGAGAACAGCTTCAAGCCCGAGCAGGCCCTGGTGGTGATGGGCGACATCAATATCTCGCCGGAGGACTGCGACATCGGCATTGGCGAGGAAAACCGCAAGCGCTGGCTGAAGACCGGCAAGTGCAGCTTCCTGCCGGAAGAGCGCGAATGGCTGGCTACGTTGAAGAACTGGGGCCTGGTCGACAGCTTCCGGGCCCTGAATCCGGAGGTGAACGACCGCTTCAGCTGGTTCGACTACCGCAGCCGTGGCTTCGAGGACACCCCCAAGCGCGGCCTGCGCATCGATGTGATCCTGGCCAGCCGGGTGCTGCAGTCGCGCTTCAAGGACGCCGGCATCGACTACGACCTGCGCGGCATGGAGAAACCCTCCGATCACGCCCCGATCTGGCTGGAACTGGCCTGAGACCCAGCCTAAGGAAAAGGCTCATCCCCGGATGAGCCTTCAGGCAGTCGCTGCCTGGCCTGGGCGATCTCGCCGACGCCACCCGCCTATCCGGCGCGCGACCTTTCCCTCAGGCAGGATTGTCCACACACGGCCCCTTCAGCTCCACTCGATTGCCATCCGGATCGAAGAAGTACAGCGACCAGCCGTCGCCCTCGGCACCGAAGCGGATTTCCGCGGGAACCTGCGGGACCAGGCCGAACCCCTCGAGATGGGCGATCAGCGCGGCCTCGTCGAACGGCTCGATGCGCACGCAGAAATGATCGACGTTGCGCCCTTCCCCACCCGGCGCCGCACCGCCCTCCCGGCCGAGCGACCCGGACACCGCGACCAGGTCGAGCATCGACGTGCCCAGGCGCAGATGGGCCAGCTCCAGGTCGTCGCGCCACTTCACCACCACGCAACCGAGGACATCGCGATAGAACGCGATGCTGCGTTCCAGGTCGCGGACCCGCAGGACGATGTGATCGAGACGTTCGACGACGAAGGGTTGCATGGTCATTCACCTCTAGAACCGTGGACTATGGCGAGACTTTAGCCAGCACACCCCGGGTTGATAATGCTTTAATCCCTGATTCATTGATTACTGACAGTGAATTATCCTCGTGGATCACCTCACCGCCCTCAAGGTCTTCCGCGCCGTGGCCGCGAATGGCGGCTTCGCCGCCGCGGCCCGGCAGATGAATCTCTCGCCGGCCGCCGTGAGCAAGAACGTCGCCGAGCTGGAAGCGCACCTCAAGGTGCGCCTGATCAATCGCACCACCCGCAGCATGAGCCTGACCGAGGCCGGCGAAGTCTACCGGCAGCGCCTGGAGCGCATCCTCGACGATCTCGAGGCCGCCGACGCCGCGCTCACTTCGATGCAGCAGGGCCCCAGCGGCCTGCTGCGGGTCAGCGCCCCGCTGACCCTCGCCCTCACCTGCCTGACCCCGGCCATTCCGGCTTTTCTCCAGCGTTATCCGGACCTGCGCCTGGAACTGCTCCTGCAGGACGGCCGCCAGGACCTGATCGCCGAAGGCATCGACCTGGCCCTGCGCGGTAGCGACCGGGTTGCGGACTCCGGCCTGGTCGCCCGCCCGCTGCTAGTCTTGGAGCACGTGCTCTGCGCGGCGCCGGCCTACCTCAGTCAGCATGGCCAGCCGCTGCGGCCGGAGGCCCTGCGCGAACACGAGTGCATCCGCTTCAGCCTCTCTGGCCATGCCGACCGCTGGACCTTCCGCAAGGAACGCGAGTGCATAGCGGTGCCTATCGCCGGGCGTTACCGGGTGTCCTCCAGCCTGGCGGTGCGCGATGCCCTGCTCGCCGGCTTCGGCTTGAGCCTGATCCCACGGCTGTACGTACAGGCGGAACTGGCCGAAGGCCGCCTGGTTGAATTGCTGGCCGGCTGGAAGGCCGACGAGACGGCGATCCACGCGGTCTATCCATCACGCCAACTGGCCGGCAAGACCCGAGTGTTTCTCGACTTCCTGACCGAGACAATGGCGCAGGGCCATGATTCCCCAACGCTGTAACCTTAGCGTCACCCGTCTGACTTAATCTCGCCGGCAAATTCCCTTCCCCCATAGAAGACGATGCCCGCGATGCCACACCGCCAGCGCGCCAGTGACAAAGACCTCTGGAGCCGTACCCTGAGCCTGGTTTTCCTCGGATTCCTCTGTTACGCCTTCCCCTGGACGGTATTCGCCGCCCCCTTGCCGATCCCCTCGGACGACACGCCGGCGCTGCGCATCCAGGGTTCCAACACCATCGGCGCGAAGCTCCTGCCGGCCCTGGTCGAGGGCCTGATGGAAGAGGAAGGCCTGGAGGATATCCGCCGTACCCCCGGAGAACGGGAAAACGAACTCCATCTGCTCGGCAAGAGCCGCGACGGCCGCCTGGTGAGGGTGGAGCTATCCGCCCACGGTTCGAGCACCGGCTTCGCCGCCCTCCTCGAACGCCACGCCGAACTCGCCGCGGCCTCGCGCCCCGTCAAGGACAGCGAAGTTCGCGCCCTGGCCGGCTTCGGCGACCTGCGCAGCCCATATGCCGAGCAGGTGATCGCCATCGACGGACTGGCGATCATCCTGCATCCGGACAACCCGCTGGCCTCGCTGGACACCGCGCAACTGGCGGCGGTGTTCGCCGGCGAGGTGCGTACCTGGGAAGAACTGGGCGGCAAGGGCGGCGCCATCCGCCTGTACGCTCGCGACGAGCAGTCCGGCACCTACGACACCTTCAAGGAACTGGTGCTGGCCAGTCACGGCAAGAGCCTGGCCAGCGACGCCCGCCGCTTCGAATCCAACGATCGGCTGGCGGCCGCGGTGAGCGCCGATCCGCACGCCATCGGCTTCGTCGGCATCGCGTCGGTGGGCCGGGCCCGCGCCTTGGCCATCGCCGACGGCGAATCGCTGCCGATGGCGCCCCAGGAAAGCCTGATCGCCACCGAGGACTACCCGCTGTCGCGCCGCCTGTTCCTCTACCTGAAGCCCGGCGAGAAGAACCCCTGGGCCCAGGCCCTGGTACGTTTCGCCCAGGGCCCGCGTGGCCAGGCGATCGTCACCCGCAGCGGCTTCGTCGCGCAGAAGATCCAGGCGGTGCAGATCGCACCGCGCCCGCAGATGCCCGCCGAATACCGCAAGCTCGCGGAACAGGCGCGGCGCCTGACGGTGAACTTCCGCTTCCAGGAAGGCAGCGCGCTGCTCGACAACAAGGCACTGCTCGACGTACAGCGTTTGCTGGACTACCTGCGGCAAAATCGGAAGTTGCAGGAGCGCACCGTGCTGGTGGGCTTCGGCGATCCCAAGTCCGACGCCGAGCGTTCGGTCCTGCTTTCGCGTCTGCGCGCCATGGCCGTGCGCCGCGAACTGGCCCGCGGCGGCGTGAGTTTCCGCGAGATCGCCGGCTTCGGCGACGAGTTGCCGGTCGCCAGCAACGACCAGGAACTGGGCCGACAGAAGAACCGGCGGGTGGAAGTCTGGGTCTACTGAACGCTGTAGCACTTTGTAACCTCGCCGTTTTGCCGGCGCCCGGAGCCTGGTTTATTTTTTCCGAGTGACTGCGGGCCCCTCTGACGGTAAGCAATTGCCGCCATGTCGGAGTCACATGACCATCCGACAATTCGAAGCGAGGGGGCCCAATGGCAGCTCTGCATGCATTTCTCACCGAACCGTTCCTCGGTACGGCTATCTGGTTCTGGCTGGCCTTCCTGGCCATCGTCATCGTTCTCCTGGTCCTCGACCTCGGCGTGCTGCAACGCGACCACCACGAAATCGGCGTGCGCGAAAGCCTGCTGCTGTCCGCCGGCTACTTCGCCTGCGGCCTGGCCTTCGGCGGCTGGGTCTGGTACGCCTTCGGCCCCACCAGCGCGGTGGAGTACTACACCGGCTTCCTGGTCGAACAGTCGCTATCGATGGACAACGTGTTCGTCATGGCGATGATCTTCAGTTTCTTCGGCATCCCCCGCCGCTACCAGCACCAGGTGCTGTTCTGGGGCATCCTCGGCGCCATCGTCCTGCGGGCGATCATGATCGGCCTGGGCGCCGCGCTGGTGAAGGAATTCGACTGGATCATGTACGTGTTCGGCGCCTTCCTGCTGTTCAGCGGCGTGAAGATGCTGTTCAACAAGCACGAGGAAGAACCCGACCTGGAGCACAACCCGGTGCTGCGCTTCCTGCGCAAGCACATGCGGGTGACCAAGGAACTGCACGAGCATCACTTCTTCGTCCGCCTGCCGGACGCCAGCGGCAAGCTGGTGCGCTACGCCACCCCGCTGTTCTTCGCCCTGGTGCTGATCGAGCTGGCCGACCTGGTGTTCGCGGTGGACAGCGTGCCGGCGATCTTCGCCATCACCCAGGACCCGTTCATCGTCTACACCTCGAACATCTTCGCCATCCTCGGCCTGCGCGCCCTGTACTTCTCGCTGGCGGCGATGATCCACCGCTTCGTCTACCTGAAATACGCCCTGGCCCTGGTTCTGGTGTTCATCGGTGCGAAGATCATGCTCCACGGTGTGATCGGCAAGATTCCCGCCGGCCTCTCGCTTGGCGTAACCTTCGGCCTGCTGGCGGGCGGTATCCTGCTCTCCCTGCTGAAGACCCGCACGCCGAAAGCCACCGTCGAGGACAAGGCCGAACCGAATGCCGAACACGCTCTGGATCGAACGTCTGGACACCCACGCTGAACCTTTCTGGCGGGTCCGCCTCGGCACGCGTGGGATCTGCTTCCGCAACGAGCGGGCGGCCCGCGAGTTCGCCGCCCTGCTGCACAGCCGTCGCGCGTGGCAGCTGGAACGCAACGCCGAGGAAAAAGGGGCAGACTCCCCGGAATGAAAAAGGCCCGCACCCGCGGGCCTTTCCCCTATACCACAGCCGTCAGCGGCTGCTGCGCAGCATCTCCCTGGGCACGTACTTGCCCAGCTCGAACTTGCCGATCGCCGCGCGGTGCACCTCGTCCGGACCGTCGGCCAGGCGCAGGGTGCGCTGCATGGCGTACCAGTAAGCCAGCGGGAAGTCGTTGGAAACCCCGGCGCCACCGTGCATCTGGATCGCCCGGTCGATCACCTTCAACGCCACGTTGGGCGCCACCACCTTGATCTGGGCGATTTCGCTCTGGGCGATCTTGTTGCCCACGGTATCCATCATGTAGGCGGCCTGCAGGGTCAGCAGGCGCGCCATGTTGATCTCCATCCGCGAGTCGGCGATGTGGTCGATGTTGCCGCCCAGGCGCGCCAGCGGCTTGCCGAACGCGGTACGGCTGACCGCGCGCTTGCACATCAGTTCGAGGGCGCGCTCGGCCATGCCGATGGAGCGCATGCAGTGGTGGATGCGGCCCGGGCCGAGGCGCCCCTGGGCGATCTCGAAACCGCGGCCCTCGCCGAGGATGACGTTCTCGTAGGGCACCCGCACGTTCTCGAACAGCACTTCGGCATGGCCATGCGGCGCGTCGTCGTAGCCGAACACCGGCAGCGGACGGAGGATCTTCACCCCGGGGGTGTCGACCGGTACCAGGATCATCGAGTGCTGCTGGTGGCGCGGCGCGTCCGGGTTGGTCAGGCCCATGAAGATCAGGATCTTGCAGCGCGGATCGCAGGCGCCGGAAGTCCACCACTTGCGCCCGTTGATCACCCAGTCGTCGCCCTGGCGCTCGGCGCGCGCCTCCATATTGGTGGCGTCGGACGAGGCCACGCCCGGTTCGGTCATGGCGAAGGCCGAGCGGATCTCGCCGCTCAGCAGCGGTTCCAGCCAGGTGCGCTTCTGCTCCTCGCTGCCGTAGCGCACCAGCACCTCCATGTTGCCGGTATCCGGCGCGGCGCAGTTGAAGGGTTCCGGCCCGATCAGCGAACGGCCCATGATTTCCGCCAGCGGCGCGTATTCGTGGTTGGCCAGCCCGGCACCATACTCGGACTCGGGCAGGAACAGGTTCCACAGCCCTTCGGCCTTGGCCTTGGCCTTCAGCTCTTCCATGATCGCCGTCGGCTGCCAGCGGTCGCCCTCGGCGACCTGGCGCTCGAACACGGCCTCGGCGGGATAGACATGCGCTTCCATGAACGCGCTGACACGTTCACGCAGCTCCTGGACCTTGGGGGAATAGGCGAAATCCATGGGGGATACCTTCTGACGGGTTGGCAGGCGAGGCATCGGACAAAGGCGCTGGTAACGATGCCGGAACAGGGCTTAAGATTTGCCCAGTCTATTTTTTCCGTCCATGAACATTCATGATCCATATGGGGGTCATCCAAGCCCCCAATAACAAGAAAAGTCGCGGAGCCAGTGCCATGAACCTGAACAAAGTCGACCTGAACCTGTTCATCGTGTTCGATGCGATCTATACCGAAGCCAACCTGACCCGCGCCGGGCAGATCGTCGGCATCACCCAGCCAGCCGTATCCAACGCCCTTTCCCGCCTGCGCGAGACCTTCAACGACCCGCTGTTCGTGCGCACCGCCCAGGGCATGGTGCCGACCCCGATGGCGCAGAACATCATCGGCCCGGTGCGCAACGCGCTGCAGTTGCTGCGGGTTTCGGTGCAGGAGAGCCGCAGCTTCGATCCGCAGCAGGCGAACAAGACCTACCGCATCAGCATGACCGACCTCACCGAGGCGGTCATCCTCCCCCCGCTGTTCCAGCGCTTGCGCCGCCTGGCGCCGAACGTGCATATCGAGAGCTTCCTCGCCAAGCGCCGCGAGACCACCAAGGAACTCGCCGCCGGCCGCCTCGACTTCGCCGTCGACGCGCCGCTGAACACCGATCCCCAGGTGCGCCACGTCAAGCTGATGGAGGACCGCTACGTCTGCGCCATGCGCCGCGGCCACCCACTGGCGGGCAAGCCGAAGCTGGCCCTGGACGATTACCTGGGCCTGACCCACATCCATATTTCCAGCCGCCGCAGCGGCCTCGGCTACATCGACCTGGCGCTGGGCAAGATGGGCATCCAGCGCAAGATCGCGCTGCGCTCGCAGCACTACCTGATGGCCTCCACGGTGGTCCAGCAGACCGACATGGCGATGACCGTGCCGGAACGCTTCGCCCGTCACCACGACCTGCACTACGCGGTGCTGCCGGTGAGCGACGTGCCGAAGCTGGAAACCCACCTGTACTGGCACGAGAGCACCGACCAGGACCCGGCCAACCGCTGGATGCGCGAACAGATCATCGAGCTGTGCCAGCAGGTCACCGCGCGCGAGAACAAGGCGGCGCAGCCGGCGTGAGCGCCTGCCAAGGGGCGTAGGGCGAACGAGGCTCGGGCATTTGCTTCCGAGGTGCCTCAGTGCGCCCTCTCCCTGAAGGGAGAAGGCGCCGTTGCGGAAACGACGGATAGTCGCCGCTACAGGCTGCGCGCGATCACCAGGCGCTGCACGTCGCTGGTGCCCTCGTAGATCTGGCAGACCCGCACGTCCCGATAGATGCGTTCCACCGGGAAGTCCTTGAGGTAGCCATAGCCACCGAGGGTCTGGATCGCCGCGGAGCAGACTTCCTCGGCCATCTCCGAGGCGAACAGCTTGGCCATCGAGGCTTCGGTCAGGCACGGCAGACCGGCTTCGCGCAGGCTGGCGGCGTGGTGGACCATCTGCCGCGCCACGGCGATGCGGGTGGCCATGTCGGCCAGGCGGAAAGCCACCGCCTGGTGCTCGATGATCGGCTTGCCGAAGGTTTCCCGCTCATGGGCGTAGTCGCGCGCCGCCTCGAACGCCGCGCGCGCCATGCCGACCGCCTGGGCGGCGATGCCGATGCGGCCGCCTTCGAGGTTGGCCAGGGCGATGCGGTAGCCCTCGCCCTCCTCGCCCAGGCGCAGCGTGGCCGGGATACGCAGGTCGTTGAAGGCCAGCTGGCAGGTGTCCGAGGCGTGCTGGCCGAGCTTGTCCTCGATCCGCACCACCTCGTAGCCGGGCGTGTCGGTGGGCACGATGAACGCGCTGATGCCGCGCTTTCCGGCATCCGGATCGGTGACCGCGAAGACGATCACCATCCCCGCGTGGCTGCCCGAAGTGATGAACTGCTTGGCACCGTTCAGCACGTAGTGGTCACCGTCGCGGCGGGCGCGGGTCTTCAGGAAGCTGGCGTCGGAACCGGCTTGCGGCTCGGTCAGGGCGAAGGCGCCGAGCATCGAACCCTGGGCCAGCGGACGGAGGAAGCGCTCCTTCTGCTCGGCGCTGCCGAACTTGTGGATCGGCATGCAGCCGACCGAGTTGTGCACGCTCATGATGGTCGAGCAGGCGCCGTCGCCAGCGGCGATCTCCTCGAGGGCCATGGCGTAGGCCAGGTGCCCGGTCTGCGCGCCGCCCCACTCCTCGGGCACCAGCATGCCGAGGAAGCCGAGGTCGGCCATCTCGCGGATCGCCTCGGCCGGGAAACGGTGCTCGCGGTCCCAGTCGGCGGCGAACGGTTTCAGCCGTTCCTGGGCGAACTGCCGCGCCATGTCACGGATCTGGATCTCTTCTTCGCAGGGAATCATCGCGGGTTCCTCTTCTTCACTGCCTGCATCAGCGCAAGCGCTCGACGGCGATCGCGGTCGCCTCGCCGCCGCCGATGCAGACCGCCGCCACGCCGCGTTCCAGGTCGTACTGCTGCAGGGCGTTGAGCAGGGTCACGACGATCCGTGCGCCGGACGCGCCGATCGGATGGCCCAGCGCACAGGCGCCGCCGTGGACGTTGAGGCGTTCGTGGGACAGGTCGAGGTCGCGCATCGCCGCCATGCCGACCACGGCGAAGGCTTCGTTGACCTCGAACAGGTCGACCTCGCCCAGCGACCAGCCGGTACGCTGCATCAGGCGCTTCACCGCACCGACCGGCGCGGTGGGGAACAGGTTCGGCGCGTCGGCGAACGAAGCATGCCCACGGATCGCCGCCAACGGCGCGAGCCCGCGTCGCTCGGCCTCGGAAAGGCGCATCAGGACCAGCGCGGCGGCACCGTCGGAAATCGAACTGGAGTTGGCCGCGGTTACCGTGCCGCCTTCGCGGAACGCCGGCTTCAGGGTCGGGATCTTGTCCAGCCGGGCCTTCGGCGGCTGCTCGTCGCTATCCACCAGGCGCTCGGTCTTGCCGGCGGTGACCGTCAGCGGCACGATCTCGGCCTGGAAGCGTCCGTCGCGCATGGCTTGCTGCGCGCGGGTCAGCGAGGCCACGGCGAACTCGTCCTGTGCCTCGCGGGTGAAGCCGTAGGCCTCGGCGCAGTCCTCGGCGAAGGTGCCCATCAGGCGGCCCTTGTCGTAGGCGTCTTCGAGGCCGTCGAGGAACATGTGGTCGAGCACCTTGCCGTGGCCCATGCGGTAGCCGCTACGGGCGCGCTCCAGCAGGTAGGGCGCGTTGGACATGCTTTCCATGCCCCCGGCCAGCGCGACCCCGGCGCTGCCGGCGAGCAACGTGTCGTGGGCGAGCATCAGCGCCTTCATGCCCGAGCCGCACATCTTGTTCAGCGTCGAGCACGGCGTGCCGCGCGCCAGCCCGGCGCCAAGCACCGCCTGGCGCGCCGGCGCCTGGCCCTGGCCGGCGGCGAGCACGCAGCCGAGCACGGCCTCGTCCACTTCGTCGGCTTGCAGGCGCGCCCGCTCCACCGCGGCGCGCACCGCCGCGGCGCCGAGGGTAGCGGCGTTGACGTCCTTGAAGTCGCCGAGGAAGCCGCCCATCGGGGTGCGGACGGCGCTGACGATGACGATCGGATCTTCGCGGGTCATGGGATCTTCCTCCTGTATTAGCGGGCGGCCATGCGGATGGCGCCGTCGAGGCGAATCACTTCGCCGTTGAGCATGCTGTTCTCGATGATCTGCCGGACCAGCGCGGCGTATTCGTCCGGACGCCCCAGGCGCGGCGGGAACGGCACGCTGGCGCCGAGGGAGTCGCGCACCTCCTGGGGCATGCCGGCCATCATCGGTGTCTCGAAGATGCCCGGGGCGATGGTCATCACTCGGATGCCGAAGCGCGCCAGCTCGCGGGCGATGGGCAGGGTCATGCCGACCACCCCGCTCTTCGAGGCGGAATAGGCGGCCTGGCCAATCTGCCCGTCGAACGCCGCCACCGAGGCGGTATTGACGATCACCCCGCGCTCGCCGCCCTCGTCCGGCTGGCCCTGGGACATGGCCTCGGCGGCCAGGCGCAGCATGTTGAAGCTGCCCACCAGGTTGATGTCGATGACCCGGCGGAAACTCTCCAGGGCATGGATGCCATTGCGTCCGAGGACCTTCTCGGCCGGCGCCACGCCCGCGCAATTGGCCAGGCCATGGAGGCCGCCGAAGGCCTCCAGTGCAGTGGCCACGGCCTGGCGGCCGTCGGCCTCGCTGGCGATGTCGGCCCTGACGAAGCGCGCCTGGGCGCCAAGCTCGGCGGCCTTGGCCGCGCCGGCCTCGGCGTTGATGTCGGCCAGCACCACCTTGCCGCCCTGCTCCACCAGCATCTTCGCGGTGGCGGCGCCGAGCCCGGAGCTACCGCCGGTGACCAGGAACACTCGATTTTCGATACGCACGTCGTTTTCTCCTGCTGAATCAGTTCGCGGCGGCCGCCTGTGGGGCCGCCTCGCGTTGCCGGGCGATCTCCTGGTTGCGCAGGAGAAAGCGCTGGATCTTGCCGCTGGGGGTCTTCGGCAGTTCCTCGAGGAACTCGATCTCCCGCGGGTAGGCGTGCGCCGACAGGCGCTGGCGCACGTATCGCTGCAGTTCGTCCGCCAGTTCCGGCGTCGGCCGGTGGCCGGCGCAGAGCACGACGAAGGCCTTGACCAGTTCGGTGCGCTCCGGGTCGGGCTTGCCGATCACCGCCGCCTCCATCACTGCCGGGTGTTCGATCAGCGCGCTCTCCACATCGAACGGGCCGACCCGGTAGCCAGAGGTGGTAATGACGTCGTCGGCGCGGCCGACGAAGCTGATGCTGCCGTCTTCGTTGAGTTCGACGGTATCGCCGCTCAGGTAGTAGTCGCCGACGAAGGCTGCGGTTTCCAGGCCCTGGTAGCCGGGGAACCACATCAGCGGCGAACGCCGCCGGTCGAGGGCGAGGATGCCCGGCTGGCCGGGCGGCAGTTCGTTGAGATCGTCGTCCAGCACTACCACCCGGTGCCCGGGACAGGCGAATCCGGCGGCACCGACCCGCACCGGATGCGCCAGGGCATGGTGGTTGCACAGCACCATGCCCAGCTCGGTCTGCCCGTAATGGTCGTGGATGGTGGTGCCGAGCCTATCGGCGAACCAGCGGATCACCTCCGGCGTCAACGGCTCGCCGGCGCTGCTGACCGCGCGCAGGCGCCCCTTCAGCGCAGTTTCCGCGGCCGCGCCGGCGGCCATCAGCAGGCGATAGGCGGTGGGCGATCCGGCGAGGTTGGTGATGCCGTAGTCACGGATGATCCGGCAGGTGCTTTCTACGCTGAACGGCCCTTCGTAGAAGGTGGTCGGATGGCCCATGGCGAGGGGACCGGCGACAGCGTAGTAGAGGCCGTAGGCCCAGCCCGGATCGGCGAGGTTCCAGAAGGCGTCCTCGGGGCGCAGGTCCACCGCCTCGCGCAGGTAGCCGACGAAGGCGAGGATCGCCTTGAGCGGCACCGGCACCGGTTTGGCCAGGCCGGTGGTGCCGGAGGTGAACATCATCAGGAACGGATCCTCGCCGCTGCGCGGAACCGGTTCGAATTCAGCCGGATAGCGCTCCAGCTCGGCCCAGAAGCTGAAATCGCCACGACGGATGCCCTGCCCCTTCGGTCCGCCGACGGTGACGGCCAGAGGCGGATCGGCGAGTTCGTCGAGCTTGTCGCGGTTGGCCGCATCGGTGACCAGCACCTTGCTGCCGGCGGTCGCCACGCGGTGTTCGATGGCCTTCGGGCCGAAGGCGGTGAACAGCGGCTGGTACACCGCGCCCAGGCGCCAGGCGCCGAGGATGGTGACCAGCAGCTCGGGCGTGCGCGGCAACAGGCCGGCGACGCAATCGCCCGGGCGTACGCCCTGGGCCTGGAGGAAATTGGCGAAACGTCCGGAGAGCGCTTTCAGCTCGCTGAAGGTATAGCTGGCGCGACTGCCATCCTTGCCCTCCCAGAACAACGCGATCCGACCCGGCAGGGCATGCCGGTCGCAGCATTCGACGCAGGCGTTGAGCGCCTGGAGCGTGCCGGAAAGCGTGGCGGCGGCGGTCCGCTGCAAGTCGAACCCGGCGGCGGTGGTGGCGTAGTCGCGCATTGCAGGACTCCTCGGCTTGTTTTTGTATGGAGTAGCCGGAATCTTCACGCCGTGGCTGGCGCGGGGCAATGTCGAAAGGCTTCAATCTGCCTGAGCGGTTTGGACAATCCGGACTGGCTGCCTGTCCCCCCGAACCGTTCGCGACATACCGCAGATGACGCTGCGCGGCATTCGCCCTATCGACGGCCGAGCGTTTCGGACAAGACGCCTGACGATTCGGCCGACGCGGTTTCCGCCGCGACCTGCGCCCGGTACTGCCCGGGGGTCGAGCCGGTCCACTTCTTGAACGCCTTGTGGAACGCGCTGCCATCGGCGAAGCCCAGCTCCAGCGCCAGTTCGGCGAAATTCGCCGCGCCGGCGTCCAGCCGCGCGATGGCCAGGTCGCGGCGGACCTGGTCCTTCAGCGCCTGGTAGCTCTGCCCTTCCAGGGACAGCTTGCGGCGCAGGGTCGAGGGCGCCATGAAGAAATGCCCGGCGAGCGCGTCCGCGTCCGGCCAGCGTCCCGGCCGCAGGCTGCGCAGGTAGGCCTTGACCCGCGCCGCCAGGCTCTGCGGATCGCGATAGCGGACCAGGATGTTGGCCGGCGCGCCAAGCAGGAAGCGCCGCAGCTCCCGCTTGTCGCGGCGGACTGGCAGGGCCAGGCAGTCGGCATTGAACAGCAGGCGGCTGAGGGGACGGGAGAAACGCAGGTTGTCGCTGAACATCACCCGGTAGTCCTCGATGTAGTCCGGCTGCGGACAGCGCAGGTCGATGGCCAGGATCGGGATGCGCCGGCCGACCAGCCAGCAGGCCAGGCCATGGGTGATCATCCATAGGGTGAAGTAGGACAGCGCTCGCCCGTACCGGCCCGGCGCCTCGTCGAGGACGATTTCCGCCAGGCCGCCGCGGCGCTGCAGGCGCGGCTGGAAGTCGTCGAACTGCAGGCAGAGGAATCGCAGGATGCCGGTCAGCGCCGGCTCCAGGGTCTGCTCGTGGATCGCACAGCGGCTCATGAAAGCGAAGCTGCCACTCTTCAGGCGCCGCGCGTCCATGCCGAAGAACTCGTCGTCCATGCGCCGCGCGAGATCCAGCCAGAGCCGCGAATAGGCGTGCGAGGTGACCCGCGCGTAGGGTTTGCCGAGCAGCTGCGGATCGATACCGGCGGCCTGGAGGACCTCCCCCTCCTCGCCGCCCTGCCGGCGCCACTCCACCAGCGCCTCGCCGACCAGGCGCACCGAGATGGTGCCCTTGGTGCTCGCCTGAGTCTCGCCGTCGTTCTTCACCCGCCCCTCTCGCCTCGCTGCGCGCCGCCCGCCACCTTAGCGCAGGAGCGGGGCGCGGCTCCATCCTCTCAATCGCGCCCCTCGCGCAGCGCGAGCAGGCGAATCTCTTCGATGCTGACTTCGCGCATGCGGAACTTCTGGATCTTGCCGGTAACGGTCATCGGGAACTCGTCGACGAACTTGAAGTGGCGCGGGATCTTGAAGTGAGCGATACGCGCCTTGCAGAACGCCCGCAACTGTTCGTCATCGGCGTGGTGGCCCGGATGCAGCTTGATCCAGGCGACGATTTCCTCGCCATAGCGCTCGTCGGGGATGCCGATCACCTGCACGTCGGCCACCGCCGGGTGAGTGAAGAAGAACTCCTCCAGTTCGCGCGGATAGATGTTCTCGCCGCCGCGGATGATCATGTCCTTGCTGCGCCCGACGATCCGCACGTAGCCGTCGTCGTCCATCACCGCCAGGTCGCCGGTGTGCATCCAGCGCGCCGGGTCGATGGCCTCGGCGGTGGCCTGGGGGTCGTTCCAGTAGCCGAGCATCACGCTGTAGCCGCGGGTGCACAGCTCGCCGATCTCGCCGCGCGGCACCACCCTGCCCGTCTGGTCGACGATCTTGCTCTCCAGCCTCGGCTGGGTGCGTCCGACAGTGGTCACGCGCAGCTCCAGGCCATCGTCCGGACCGGTCTGCAGCGACACCGGGCTGGTCTCGGTCATGCCGTAGGCGATCTGCACCTCGGCCATGTGCATGTCGCCAATGACCCGCCGCATCACCTCGATCGGGCAGGTGGCGCCGGCCATGATTCCGGTGCGCAGGCTGGAAAGGTCGAATTCGCGGCGGCGCGGATGATCCAGCTCGGCGATGAACATGGTCGGTACCCCGTACAGCGCGGTGGCGCGCTCCTCGGCCACGGCCAGCAGGGTCGCCTCGGCGTCGAAGCTGGGCGCCGGGTAGATCATGGTCGAGCCGTGGGTGACGCAGCCGAGGTTGCCCATCACCATGCCGAAGCAGTGATACAGTGGCACCGGGATCACCAGGCGGTCTTCCGCGCCGAGTCCGAGGCTTTCGCCGACCATGTAGCCGTTGTTGAGGATGTTGTAGTGGCTGAGGGTGGCGCCCTTGGGGAAGCCGGTGGTACCGGAGGTGTACTGGATGTTGATCGGCTCGTCGAACTGCAGCGAGGCCTGGCGCTGGCGCAGTTCCTCGGCGCCTACCGCGGCGGCCAGCCCCGGCAGGCCCTGCCAGTGCAGGAAGCCCGCTGGCGCCCGCTCGGCCAGGCTGATCACGCCGCGCAGTTCCGGCAGGCGCTCGCTGGCCAGTTCGCCCGGACGCGCCCGCGCCAGCTCCGGCAGCAGGTCGCCGAGCATCGCGTGGTAGTCGCTGGTCTTGAAGGCGTCGGCGCAGATCAGCCAGCTGCAACCGGACTGCTTGAGAGCGTATTCCAGCTCGCTGCTGCGGTATGCCGGGTTGATGTTCACCAGGACCGCACCGACCTTGGCGCTGGCGAACTGGGTAATGCACCATTCGGCGCAGTTCGGCGCCCAGATCCCCAGGCGTTCGCCGGGGCGCAGACCCAGGGCGATGAAGGCGCGGGCGTAGGCATCGACCCGCTCCGCCAGTTGCCGCCAGCTGTAGCGCAGGCGTTGATGCCGCACCACCAGCGCCTCGCGCTCGGCATGACGCGCGACAGTGGCATCGAAGGCGTCGCCGACGGTGGTCGCCAGCAAGGCGACATCCTGGCGACCCGAGGTATAGCTCGGCTGATTCATGGCTTTCCCTTGTTGTGGTTGTTCTGGGAATGTCGCTGAACCGTCGTCCTGCGCCGCCGGGGGCGCTACGACGGACACCGGCGAACGGTGTCGGTGAAGTCGATGAGCATGTTTACGTTAACGTAAAGGTAAACGCAAGAGGCTTGTCCGCCCGGGGCCGCTGGTCCCGGCGTGAACCAGCGGAACGGCGTACAATGGGCGGTTTTTCACAGGAGCACAGCATGACCCCGGAAATCGCCATCGGCCTGGTGACGGCCCTCGGCCTCGGTGCGCTGGTCGGTCTCGAGCGGCAATGGCGACAACGCTCTTCCGGCATGGCCACCCACGCGATGGTCGCACTCGGTGCGGCCAGCTTCTCGATCCTGCCGCTGTTGCTCGACAACGAGGTCAGCGTGACCCGCATGGCGGCCCAGGTAGTCAGCGGCATCGGTTTTCTCGGCGCCGGCGTGATCATGCGCGACGGCCTCAGCGTACGCGGCCTGAGCACTGCGGCGAGCATCTGGAGCACCGGCGCGATCGGCGTACTGGCCGGCAGCGGTTTCATCCTGGCGGCCTGCATGACGACCGCGCTGATCGTCATCGCCAACCTGTTCCTGCCCGCTCTCGGCCGGGTGGTGGACCGCCACACCTCGGGCGAGGCCGAGCAGGAGCGCTTCTACCAGATCAGCGTGTCCTGCGAGGCGCGCAACGAAGCGCTGGTGCGCATGCAGTTGCTGCAACGCATGGGCGACAACCGCCTGAACCTGCAGAGCCTGGAAAGCCACGCGCTGAAAGGCAGCGGCAACGTGGAAGTGAACGCCGTGGTGTTCACCCTGCACAAGGAAGATTCGCTGGTGGAACAGATGGTCGGCGAGCTGTGCCTGGCACCGCAGGTCACCGCCGCCAGTTGGGTGATGAATCCCGCCGCGGAATGAACCGGCGAATTTAGGTTGCCCATTCTAGACGCTTCGCCGCAGGCTTTTCCCACCTCCAGACAAGAACAAGCCGGAGTGAACCACACCACCACTGCCTGTTTCGTGGACGGGGCGAGCCGCCCCGCGGGGAGGAGTCATGCGCTTGCGTTGTTTCTTGCGAGGTTGCCGCTGGGACGAAGGTAGCCTGGTCACGGTAGGCCCCGACCTGATGCTGCGCCAACGTTGCCGGCGTTGCGGCGCCCATCGCTATCTCAGCGTCGAGGCGCCGCCCGAGGAAGCCTGAGCGACGCCGGTCGCGTCCAGGCGTCGAGCGGCTGGCCCTTCAGCGCAGGACCAGGCTGGCCCGGGTGCGCAGGTAGCTCTGCCGGTAGACCACGCTGTTGGCCGGACTGGCGGTATATACCAGGGAGTACATCGCGCGCTGTCCCAGGGCCATCGCCACGATCTGGGTCAGCAGCACCTCGTTGCCCTGGCTGATCCGGCAGTGGGTCTCCAGCGATGCCAGGCCGCCGAGGTTCGAGCGGATCGGTGTGGTGCAGCGCGAGCCCAGCCCGGCCTTGCGGTAGCCCGATTGGACGACATCGAAGACACTCTGGAACTGGCCGTCGATCTCCACCGACTCCTCTTCCATCATCTTCAGGCTGAGCAACTCGATGCTGGCTTCCTTCTCGCCTCCCGGCCCGAGCTTGGTCGCCAGTTGCCGGGAGCCCAGTTGCTCCACGTCGCTGGCCTCGGGTGGGATGCTCTCGGTGATCACCTGCCAGCCGGCCGGCCAGTCGACCTCGGGCTGATAGCCACTGCTGGCGCAACCCGCCACAAGCCCCGCCACTACCACCAGCGCCAAGCCGGACGCCTTGCTTCTCATAGCATTTCCTTACTCGCAAAACCCATCGGAGGGAAAGGTCGGACCTGTCGCCATGGCGCCGTCCGCGCAGTCTCCGAGCCCATGGCGACAAGGTTCCCAGCTTACCGGAGAGACGGCGAGCGCCAAGGCGCAAGCCTGAACAAGCTAGCCGACTTGGCGAGGAACGCACAAATTTCATCGGCTGGCGTACAGGTATGGGACATCGGTACCAATAGCGAAGTCGCGCAATCCGTCAGTTTTTTTTGAATTTTTGCCATTGGAAAAAGTCTGTTCAGCGCAGCGTTTTTCCAAGTCCCATCCGGCCCGCAAGGAGAACCCATGGCTGAACCCCAGGACAAGTACACCCGGCGCACAGGCAGGACCTGGGCGGACGACCAGGCGACCTACAACCGTCTGCGCGAAGAAGCCGACGCCGCTCGCCAGAAGCTGCGCGAAAGCGGCTACAGCGGCGCCGAGTACGACCAGTTGCGTCAAGCCGCCTTCGATCTCAACCGCAAGGCCAACCAGTACTGGGAGCAGATGCTCAGCGACCTGCGCCAGGAAGACTGATCAGCGCCACGCCGGGAGACTGCCGCTCTCGGCCCGCACACCCCCTCCACTCTTTGCGTGCTCCTGGCGTCGGCTCATTCGGGCGCATCCGGGTATTGCACCTCGTCCAGCAGGCGAAACCCCACGCTGTCGGCGTCCAGCGCGCCGAGCAGCTCGATCTGTCGATCGATGTCCTGGTTGATATTGGCCAACTGGCCGATGAAGGCATTGGCCGCCTGGCGGGTGCCAGGGTCGGAGCTGCGCGACAGCTCGAAGCCGAGCTGGGTCAGGGCGGCAGCCAAGTGAGCGAGATTGCGCACACTCAACGAGTGCAACTGGCGGGAAACGGCCTGTTCATCCTGAACGGTGGGAGGGACATCCATGAGTCAGATCCTTCGACTGGCACAATGTGACATTCGTCACAGAGATTAACCGAAGCCCCGCAGAACATCCATGCCAGCTATTTCCCTTCGTCGGCTCTGGCCCGGCCCCTGCGTCGTCCTCAAGTTGTCAGATCCGCTGTCGATACTCTGCGAGCCGGAACACGCGCCACGCCCGCCTCGCCGGGCCACAGGGACGTCCTCGGCTGCCTCGTCGCAGCCTGCGTGCCGGTCCAACCTGGCAATCCATCGAGGCGTTCCATGCTGCAACAATCCCTACGTGCGCAAATCCTTGTCCTGCTCGGCGGCAGCCTGGCGGCGCTGCTACTCATAGCCCTGGCCTGCTTCGGCTCGCTGACCGGCGACGTACGCGCCTACCGCGAGCTGCTCGGCGGCCCCGTGCGGGCGGCGCAACTGATCGACGAGGCCAACCTGCAATTCCGCGGCCAGGTCCAGGAATGGAAGAACGTCCTGCTGCGCGGACGCCAGGCAGAGGCCCAGACGAAATACTGGAGCCAGTTCGAAGCCCAGGAACGAGCGGTGCAGGACATCCTCGGGCGCCTGGGCAGCGTGGCCGAAGGCGAGTTGAAGGATCGTGTCGAGCGCCTGCGCGAAGAGCACCGGCGACTCGGTACGGCTTACCGACAAGGCAGGCAACGGTTCCTCGAGGCGGGCGCCGACCCCATCGCCGGCGACCAGGCGGTGACCGGCATCGACCGCGCCACCACCGCGCAGATGCAGGCCTTGCGTGACGAACTGCACCAGGCCAGTGATCTCCGTTCCGCCGCCATCAGCGCGGAGGCCCGGCGCACCATGCTGCTCGGCAGCCTGGTGCTGATCGGCGCCAGCCTGGCCGTCGCCCTGCTCAGCCTGTGGCTGGTCAATCGCAACCTGGTCCGTCCGGTGCAACGCCTGATCGAGCACATCGCCCAGCTCAGCCATGGCGACTTCGGCGAGCGCATCGAGATCCGGCGCAAGGACGAACTCGGCAAGCTGGCCCTGGCCGCCAACACGCTGCGCGACTTCCTGGTGGACATCTTCGAGCGGCTGCGGCGCAGTACCCGCGACCTGGACAGCGCCAGCGGCTCGCTGAACGCGATCGCCAGCCTGATGGCGGCCGGTACCCGCGAGCAGTTCAGCCGCACCGACCAGGTCGCCACGGCGATGCAGGAAATGTCCGCCACCGCCCAGGAAGTGGCGCGCTACGCCGGCGACGCGGCCAAGGCCGCCGACGAGGCGGACGATTCCGCCCAGCGCGGCGAAGACGTGATGGAAGAAACGATTCGCAGCATCGGCGAGATGCGCAAGGAGATCGACCATACGGTGGAGGTCATCCGCCAATTGGAAAGCGATAGCGGCAGGATCGGCAAGGTCCTCGACGTGATCCGCGGCATTGCCGAGCAGACCAACCTGCTCGCCCTCAACGCGGCCATCGAAGCCGCCCGCGCCGGCGATGCCGGCCGTGGCTTCGCGGTGGTCGCCGACGAGGTCCGCACCCTGGCGCAGCGCACCGCCGAGTCCATCGCCGAGATCCACCAGATCATCGATACCGTGCAGAGCGGCGCGGTGAATGCCGCGCGCGCCATCGAAAGCGGGCAGTCGCGCAGCGAGGCCGGTGCAGAGCAGGTTGCCAACGCCGGCGCCATGCTGCGCCAGATCACCGCCTCGGTCGAATCGATCCGCGACATGAACCGCCAGATCGCTACCGCCGCCGAGGAACAGACCGCCGTGGCCGAGGACATTTCCCGCAACCTCACGGAAATCGCCTCGATCGCCTCCAGCAACCAGGAACAGGTGGAGCAGACCGAGGCCGCCAGCCGCGATCTCCACAGCCTCTCCGCGCAACTGGGCGATGCCCTGCAACGCCTGCGGGCCTGACCTGGGGTAAGGAAACGACTTCCATGAGGTAAGGCGGACAACCGCAACGCGATTATCCGCCGCTCCAACGGGGGGCATGGCGGATAGCGTTGTGGCGCTATCCGCCATGCACAGCCAGGGTTCGATCAGTCGAGGACGTTGTCCAGCACCTCGTAGATCAGCCCGGTCGCCACCGCCACCAGCAGCAGGTCGGTGCCGGCCTGCATCCACTCGTAGCCGTCGTAGTGCGGCAGCCGGCCTAGCAGGCGGCCGTCGAGTTTCTTGGCGATGCCGGGCGGCAGCGGCTTGCCGCGCGCCAGGTTCTTCTGGATGCCGGGCGGCAGGGCCGGCCCCGGGTTCCAGTAGCCGCGGTTGTCGCCGAGGATCACCCGTACCCCGCCGACGTCGATACGCGGTCCCGAGTCCCAGTTGCCGCCGCCGTTGCCCTTCTGGCCGGCGCCGCCGCCCTTGTTGCCGGGGCCGCCATGGTTGTCGTGGCCACCCTGGTTGCCTTTGTTGCCCTTGTTACCCTTTCCGCCGTCCATCTGGTTACCGTGCGGGTTGCCCTTGCCATTGCCCGGGTCGGCCAGGACGGCAGGCGTACCGCCGATCAGGGACAGGCTCACGACCAGCGCGAGCACAGAACGAGTGTTGAACATGATGATGTTCTCTCCATGCGAGGACGATCCCTCGATAGCTTAGAACCGTTTCGCCTGTTTGATTCAGCGCCACCGATTGCGCCCCCAGGGAATGTCCGGAGTAGAGCTTGGTCGGGCCTATCGAATCGGCTATGCTGCCGCTCCCTGCAAGCGACCACCCGCACTCCCCGATGACCTGGCTGCCCACTCCGCCATAGCCATGCCTGCCCCTTCCGGCAACGGTCCGAGCGACCGCGGCCAGCGTTCGTTCGCCTGAACGCCTGTCGTCATCCCTTGTTTTTTCAATGCCATCACACGGCCCGCACCGTCGACCGACGGCACGGGCCGCGCCTCGTCCCTGGATATCCCGATGCTACAGACGCTGAAACAGAACTGGTTCTCCAATATTCGCGGCGACCTGCTCGCCGGCCTGGTCGTCGCCCTGGCGCTGATCCCCGAGGCCATCGCCTTCTCCATCATCGCCGGGGTCGACCCGAAGATCGGCCTGTACGCCTCCTTCAGCATGGCGGTGGTGATCGCCTTCGCCGGCGGCCGTCCGGGAATGATCTCCGCCGCTACCGGCGCCATGGCGCTGCTGATGGTCAACCTGGTGAAGGACCACGGCCTGCAATACCTGCTGGCGGCGACCCTGCTCTGCGGCGTGCTGCAGATACTCGCCGGCTACCTGCGCCTGGGCTCGCTGATGCGCTTCGTCTCGCGCTCGGTGGTGACCGGTTTCGTCAATGCCCTGGCGATCCTCATCTTCATGGCCCAGCTACCCGAACTCACCGATGTCGGCTGGCCGGTCTACGCGATGACCGCCGCGGGCCTGGCGATCGTCTACGGCTTCCCGCACCTGCCCCGGATCGGCCGGCTGCTGCCCTCTCCGCTGGTATGCATCCTGGTCCTCACCGGCATATCCATCTACCTGGGCCTGGACATCCGCACCGTCGGCGACATGGGACAGTTGCCCGACAGCCTGCCGCTGTTCCTCTGGCCGGACGTGCCGCTGAACCTCGACACCCTGCTGATCGTCCTGCCCTACTCCGCCGCCCTGGCGGTGGTCGGCCTTCTGGAGTCGCTGATGACCGCCACCATCGTCGACGAGATGACCGACACCGGCAGCGACAAGAACCGCGAATGCAAGGGCCAGGGGCTGGCGAACATCGCCACCGGCCTGCTCGGCGGCATGGCTGGCTGCGCGATGATCGGCCAGTCGGTGATCAATGTTAAATCCGGCGGGCGCAGCCGGCTCTCGACCCTGGTGGCCGGCGTCGCGCTGCTGCTGATGGTGGTGTTCCTCAGCGACTGGGTCGGGCGGATTCCCATGGCGGCCCTGGTGGCGGTGATGATCATGGTGTCCATCGGCACCTTCCGCTGGGAGTCGATCCGCAACCTGAAGCGCTACCCGCTATCGACCAACCTGGTCATGCTGGTGACGGTCGGCGTGGTCCTCGCCACCCACAACCTGGCCTTCGGCGTGGTCGCCGGCGTTCTTCTGGCCTCGCTGTTCTTCGCCAACAAGATCGGGCACTACCTCGATATCGACAGCGAACGCTCCGCCGACGGCACCCGCCGCCACTACCAGGTGAGCGGGCAGGTGTTCTTCGCGTCGTCCGGCAGGTTCGTCGCTGCCTTCGACCTGAAAGAGACGCTGGAGCATGTGCTCATCGACCTGCGCCACGCCCACCTGTGGGACGTCACCGCCGTCGCGGCACTGGACAAGGTGGTCCTGGGCTTTCGCCAGCGCGGCGTGCAGGTCGACGTGCTGGGCCTGAACGCCGCCAGCGCGACCCTGGTCGATCGCTTCGGCGCCTACGACAAGCCGGGCGCAGTGGACATTCTCTCCGATCACTGAAACGCCCGTTCAGCGGCCGAGACTGGCGACGATGAATACTCGGCGGAACGGGAACAGCGTTCGTCCATCCAGTTCCCGTGGATAGTGACGGTGCAGCAGTTCCAGGTAACGGTCGAGGAAGCGCCGACGCGCCTCCTCGTCCAGTTCGCCGAGCACCGGACGCAAGGCGGAGACCTTGATCCAATCGAAGATCGGGTCGTTGCCGTCCACCACTTGCAGGTACTCGGTCTCCCAGATGTCCAGCTCCGCCGTCAGCGGTGCCAGTAGCCGGTAGTAGTTGTCCAGCGACAGCACATTGCGCCGATGCAGCCTATAGCGCAACGCGGGGCTGCCCAGCGATGCACCGCCGGGGCCCGCACTGTCCAGCGCATCGAGCATCAGGCGATACCAGGAAGCATCGCGCCAGTTCGGCATGTGCGCCGCCAGGCAGCCTCCCGGAGCCAGTTGCCCCAGCAGGCGTGGCAGCAGCTTGCCGTGATCTTCGAGAAAGTGCAGTACCGCCGCTGCGAACAGCAGGCTGGCAGGGCGCTCGGCGCACCAGTGGCGCAGGTTGGCGCGTTCCCAACTGGCCTTGATCGGCAAGCGCGCGGCCTCCTCGAGCATCTCCACGGAGCTGTCCACGCCGTGCAGTTCGGCCAGCGGCCAGCGGCGGGCGAGCAATTCGGTGGCGATGCCGGTTCCGCAGCCAAGATCGTAGATCCGTTCCGGACAGCACAGCTCGATATGGTCCAGCAACTCGACCACCGGCCGCTGGCGCAATCGGGCGAACTGCATGTAGGCGGAAGGGTTCCAACGCGCCTCTAGATCCGCACGATCTCGGAGAAGGTCATGCACCATGGGCAACCTCCTGCTCCGCGGCGAGTTGGCACCCCAGGCTGCGCAAGCTACCCAGCACGAGAGCCAGCCCGCGCCGGGTATCGGCGTCGCGCAACAACCGCAGCAGGTCTTTCAGGCTTGGCGGCTGCTCTCGGAGCAGCTCCGCCTTGGCCACGCGTACCGCGTTACCGACTGACCAACCGACACTGGTGACCTGCTCGAAGAGCTGCGCCAGCCTGTCCACCATGGCCGGGTCCAGCAGATCGACGATATCCGAAAGCAGTGACAGCAGATCCACCAGGTTGTCCAGGCGGTGGCCCTCGATCAGCGGCTGCAACTTGACGGCCAGGGCCTGGAGACTCTCGCGGGTCTGCTCGGGAAACAGGGTGGTATCGGCCTGCGCCTGCGACGCGTATGGCTGCTGATGGCTATCCATGTCGGCTCCTCCCCGTGCGGGGTCAAAGCATTCCACGGGCTACGGCCCAGTACAGGCCGCGATTGAAACCCTGGCGCAACAACCCGCCAAGCTTGGTCGGCGGGGTCGGCTTTACGTCGTGCCGATAGTCGTACCAGAGCGGCATTCCGGCGTTCAGGCCCATCTGCGCGACAGCCTGGACTCGTCCATCGTAGATCGCGCAGGGCTTACCGAGACGAATCTCGGCAGCGATGTTGCTGGCAACTACCGGCGCCTGGTTGTGACAGGCCCCACCGGCCTTGCTCACCGGCAGATCGACGGTATCGCCCAGGGTATACACCCGGTCGACGCCATACACCTGCAAGGTTTCATGGTTCGTCGGCAACCAGCCTTCGTCGGCGGCGGCCTGGGACAGGCCGCACTCCCTGACCGCATCCACGGCGTGGATCGGCGGTGTCGCCATGAGCAAGTCGAACGGCTGCTCGTCGCCCTCCTCCGAATAGGCGATGCGCCGCTCCGGGTCGACCCTGGCCAGGGTAAAACCGCGCTGGAAACGGATGCCGCGTTGCTCGAACAGGCTCGGCAGGATTTCGCAGGTCGGTCGTTGCAGGAACAGACAGTTGCGCAGCAACTGGGCCGTGGTGGGATAGGTGTAGACGATCTCGACACGTTCGCGGACACCCCGGCGGCGCAAGTAGTCGTCGAGCATCAGGGTCGTCTCCACAGGCGCGATCCCGCACTGGTGGGGCACATTCGGCGTCCTCGGGAAGCTCACCGTGATGAATACCCGCCCCGACTCCAGGCTCGCCAGCCGCTCGGCCAACCGACGGGCCGGCTGGTACTGGTAGAAATGGTCGCCAGCCTCTTTCAGCCCCTCGATACGTTCCGGAGCCGGCACGCAACCCGTGGCGATCACCAGGTAGTCGTAGCCATGGCGCCTGCCGCTGCGGGTCTGCAGTTCCTGGCGGGGGAAATCGAAACGGTCGACCCGGTCGAGCTGGAACATCACTTCCGGCCGCAGCAGCGAGCGCTGCGGTCGTTTCAGATCTTCGAGGAAGAATTGCTCGAAGGCGACGTACATGAAGGCCGGCTTGTAGTAGTGATCCGGCGAGTCGGAAATCAGCAGTACCTGCACCTCGCCGCCGAGTATCTCCGGGTAGAGCCGGACGACCAGCAGGTTGGCGAGCATAGTGCCGCCCACTCCGCCCCCGACGATGACGATTCGTTGCATGACTTCTCCTTAACCCTGAGGAAGCCATGGGTATATCTAGATGAACCGGGGGATTAGGCAAGCACGGCTTCGCCACGGAAACAGGACAAATCCGGAAACCTCATCCAGTTCAAGCGCTTGCCTGCGAAGACCCGCCGCCTACCAGAACTGGCAGGGTAGAACGACGGGAATACAGCGCTGCCTCGCTGACGCCTAGCGCCTCGTTCGGGCGAGGGCCCGGAACGTATCGAACGCCAGCACCAGCACGAGCATCGGCATGAGCAACGGGACGAAGGCGGACATGGCGTCCTGGTAAGGCCGCCCCAGCCACCACAGGTAGAGGCTGGCTCCGCCGATCAGCAGGATGACGAGAAGGATGACGAACTTGCAGAGGCGCGAGGCGAAGGAGAACGTATCGGACATGTCTTTTCTCGGTGGAAGCATGTGCGACCGTTTTAGCGAGCGGTGGTGCCGGTCGATATAGGAAACGTCCGATTGGCAGGTAATCGGTTTCGCAGAGCTGGCGTCGGCGTCGAAGGCCCTACCGGCATGACCGCGATCAACCCCCATGCCCTTTCATCGCTGCAATCTGGGAAAGAGCCCGCGCTCCACGAAATAAAGGCACAATGACATCATTGATTGCCGATGCCCGACATCGCAGTAGCCCAGGAGTCCAGCATGGCAACCCCACCCTATCCCGCGAACGAGCATTCCAGGCAAGCCTACGTCGACCAACTCGGATTGCTGGAAGAAGGTGCGGACGAGGTATTCGAGGAAATCCTCGCCGCCGCTACATCCTACTTCCAGACGCCAATCGCGCTCATTTCCATCCTCGACCACCAGCGCCAGTGGTTTCGCGCGAGCATCGGCCTCGATACCCGGCAGACGCCGCGACGGGATTCGTTCTGCGCCTACGCGATCCTGGGGAAGGGAGTCTTCGAGGTGGCCGACGCCACCCTCGACCCGCGCTTCCGGGACAATCCCTATGTGCAAGGCGAACCGCGCATCCGCTTCTACGCCGGGGCTCCGCTGGCCACCGCGGAGGGTCTCAACCTCGGCAGCCTCTGCGTCATCGACCGGGAACCACGCGGGCCGCTGTCCGAGCGCGACATCGCCATGCTCGAGCATTTCGCCCGCCTGGTGATGGCCCGTATCCATACGCTGCGCTCGACCAACTACATCGACGAGCCAACCGGCCTGTACAACCGTCTCCGCCTGCAGGAGGACGTTTCCCTGCGCCTGCAGCGCGACGGCGCCCTCACCGTGATCGCCGCCGACCTCCTGCCCCTCGCCCTGCTGAATACCATCATCCGTACGCTGGGCTATCCCTTTTCCAACGACCTCATGCTCGAGGCGCGCGACCGCATCCGCGCGGAACTGCCGGATTTCACCCTCTACAAGATCAGCCCGACGCGCTTCGGACTGCTCCTGCCACGGCAGCAACAGGAAGAAACCGAGTCGGTCTGCCTCCGCTTGCTGCGGGCCTTCGAAAGCCCCGTCGTATGTCGCGGGATCCCGATCAAGGCCATCGTGGGACTCGGCGTACTACCGCTTGCCGACGATCCCCTCGACGGCGACCAGGACTGGCTGCGCCTGGTGGTCAGCGCGGCCGACGACGCCCGCGACCGCGGTGTCGGCTGGGCCCGCTACAACCCGCCGCTGGACCAGGCCCAGCAGCGCGCCTTCACATTGCTGACCTCGCTGTCCCAGGCGATCGGAACCGAAGAAGGCTTCCATCTGGTGTATCAGCCGAAAATCGACCTGCCGACAGGCAGGTGCACGGGCGTGGAAGCGCTGCTGCGCTGGCGGCACCCGCAACTCGGCTTCGTCAGCCCCGCCGAATTCGTGCCCCTGGCGGAGAAAACCGCACTGATGCGCCCCCTCAGCGACTGGGTGCTGCGCCATGCCATGGCCCAACTGGCGCAATGGAACGCACGGAACATCCCGCTCAGGCTGGCGATCAACGTATCGGCATCGGACATGGAAGACAGCAGCTTCCTGGAAGAGGCCGTCAGACTCGCCAAAACCTACGACATCGACCTTTCCGCCCTCGAGCTGGAATTCACCGAAAGCGTCCTCATCCGCGACGCCTCGGCGGTCGGCTCGGTGCTGCTGCGTGCCCGGGAGCTTGGCATGGGCATCGCCGTGGACGACTTCGGCACCGGCTACAGCAACTGGACCTACCTGCGCGACCTGCCGGTCACCGCCATCAAGCTCGATCAATCATTCACCCGCGACCTCGCCGGCTCGCCGAAGGCGCAGAGCGTCACCCAGGCGGTGATCGGCCTGGCCAGCCAGTTGGGTTATCGGGTGGTCGCGGAAGGCATCGAGACCCACGACACCTTCCACCTGCTGCAGGCCTGGGGCTGCCACGAGGGCCAGGGCTATCTGATCGCCCAGCCGATGCTGCCGGAGCAACTGGAGGACTGGCTGCGGCGCTAGCCGACGCAGGCACGTGGAATGGGCCGTACCAGCATGCTCGCCAGCCTCGGCGCGTCGATCAGGGACTGGTGAGCAAGGCCCAGACCAGATAGATCGAGTAAAGGGTCAGGAGTATCAGTGCCGACAGCACCGCCCTGCTGGCATGGCGCGCAGCCACCCAGCGGGAGTTGCGCCCGCAGCGCCAGACCACGACGAGGCTGAGGCACAGGTAGGCCAGCCTCACCAGCTCGACACCGATCATTCCCCACAAGGTCAGGGCCACCGCATGTTCGCCGGGAGCTTCCTGCATCAGCGGATCGACAATGGCCACCATCGCCTGCCTGGCGGCGACACTGAGCAATAAGAAACCCGCAGCGAAGAACAGCCAGAATGCCTTCCACAGCGGCTGCCCGCCGGAAAGGAAACCTCCCGCAGTCAGCCTCTCGTCGGCCAGGTCGGCCTCTGGGGTCTTGTATGGGTGCTCCATGCCCTGGGTCCTCCCTGCAAACGGGCACCCTAGCACATCCCGATCCGCTCGCCTTCTTCAGCGGGCGGCAGACCGTCCGTTGCGCCTCGCGATGTTTCCAGCGCTCCGGGTGTGCGGCCGAACCGGGTAGCGTCTCTAGCGCGGGCAGGAGACCTGCGTGCCTTCCACCTTGCGGATGTGATCGCGATAGGAGCCGGAAACCAGGATCGATTGCGTGCCGCCCTTCTCGCTGAGAATGCCATCGCAACTGTAATCGCAGCCAGCCTCGATGCTGAGGCACACGTCCTGTCCCTCGAAACGGTACAGGTTGGCAGGCCACCCCGTGCAATCGTACAGGCCTGCGCCAGGGCATTCGACGGCCTCGAGTCTTCCGGCAACGACGATGGTCGAACCTGCCATGTCCTTGAGTTCCTCCGCGGCGCCAGCGGCAATGGAGAAGAGAGCGGGAGATACAACCAGGGAAAGTCGGCAGGGCATCGGCTTCGGTACTGTCTACTATGTGGACGGAATTCTGAATCGGGTCAGGAATCGATATTCCCGTTCAGACCGAAGCGTGTTGAAGCAGTTCCCCGCCCCCACTCGCTCGGTTTCCCACGACCGCGGCAGCCCCTGAGTTCGATACCCTTGTCATTGGTAGTCGCAACTGCGAAGCGCTGCCTGTCCGTTCATAACGGCCACACGGGCAACTTCACTTTATTTGTATTTAAAAAAAGAGCCCATTCGGGCCCTTTTTTTCAGAGACAAGTTATCAGGACTGATCCTTTCCAATATTGACGCTGAACGAGCCGGAGTTATTGCCATAGGTTCCGGGCACGTCGTTGTAGATAAGAGTGATGGCGCCCTGGACATTACTGGGTGCAACCCAACGGAACAACCCGGTATTGACCGGAATGGTTCCGCTGTTGCCAATCTTCATGACCAGCGCGCCACAAAACGCATCGTGGCAGATCAGCCCTTGGTCCGGATGCTCCCGATCGCCCTGCGGCCCCCATTTCTGGGTAGGTCCGTAACTGGCCCAACCGGCGGCGACGATGGTAATGACATCGCCCGGATTGTAGATAATCGACGTTACCTGCCCTGCTTCGTTATTAGCCAGAACCTCACCTTTCCAAGCCATGATTGATCTCCGATATATGAATTCCTGTTCATAAACGAAAGAGGCGAAAAACCCTGATTCGCGATCCTTCCCTGTCAGCAAAGCACAGCAGCGAGAAAGTACCGCCTATCAATTCATGCAGGAGAAAACACAATAATTCCGCCAGTGAATTGAATATATTCGGAAAGGAAATTAAAAAGCAGGAGCAGAAGATAACGACAAAAAATCAAACTTCCAAAGACAACTACTTCAAGCTGAACAAACACTCCCGCTCGCCAGCCAGGGCGAACCCTATACGGAGCCGTACTAGAATGAAACGCCTCCAAGGCCGAGAAGGGAAAGAAGGCAACGTCGACTCGTTGACTGCCGCGCGATTGCGGGCCAGAAGAAAATCGGGGAAGGAGCGCAGAAGTCGGCTGAACGCCAGGAAACACGATGGTGCCCGGAGCCGGGGTCGAACCGGCACGGGGTTACCCCCGAGGGATTTTAAGTCCCTTGCGTCTACCGATTTCGCCATCCGGGCAGGATCTCGCTTCAAGTGAGCCGGCAATGGGAACCAAACCGGCATCCCAACCTGAGACCCACCCCAAACGGTAGATAAATCATTGTCTTACGTTACCTTAAGCGGCGCAACAGTTAATTTCCGTGGGCTCCGCCCAGGTTGCCAGGCGATTCCAGGGGAAGCACGATCCGGAAAGCGCTGCCGACTCCCGGCTGGCTGCGTACCTCGATGGTGCCGCCGTGTTTCTGGACGATGCCGTAGGAGAGCGACAACCCCAGGCCGGTCCCCTTGCCTACCGGCTTGGTGGTGAAGAACGGATCGAAGATGCGCGGCAGGATCTCGGGGGAGATGCCCTGCCCCGAGTCTTCCACCTCGATCCAGGCATGCTCCAGGGTATGCCCCGTGCGAATCACGATGCGACCCCGCTCCGGCCCCATCGCCTGGGCCGCGTTCATCACCAGGTTCATCACCACCTGGTTGATCTGCGACGGCAGGCACTTCACCTCGGGCAGATCGCCGTATTCGCGGACCACGTCGGCCCGGTACTTCAGTTCGCTGGCGACGATATTGAGGGTCGACTCGATCCCCTGGTGCAGATCGGTCCACTGCCAGTCGTCCTCGGCGTCGACGCGGGAGAAGTTCTTCAGGTCCTGGACGATCTTGCGCACCCGCCCTATTCCCTCCCTGGATTCGCGCAGCAACACAGCGACATCCTCCTTGACGAAGGCCAGTTCGACCCGCTCGCCGAGCTGCTCCAGGCGTCTTGCCAGCGCCTCGTCGCGGATCGCGGGGCGAGCCTCTTCATAGGCTTCAAGTACCTCCAGCAAACGCCTGACGTGCTCCTCCAGGGTGGTGTAGTTGGAGGAAACGTAGCTGATGGGGTTATTGATCTCATGGGCGACGCCGGCGGCCAGGTGCCCGATCGAGGCAAGCTTCTCCGTCTGCACCAGTTGGCTTTCCAGCTCCTTGCGCTCGCCGATCTCTTTCTCCAGCGCCTCCTTGGCCTGGCCGACTTCCTGGGTGATCTCCTGGATGGCAGCCTCCATCCGGCTCATCTGCAATTGGAGGTGAGCCGTCACGTTCCACTTGGCGCTGAGATTGCCGGCCATCTGGCGGACCTCCTGTCCCTGCAAAGGCAGGCCGAGGAGCAACAGGCGCTCTTCCGCGGCCCACGGCGCCAATAGCGGAAAATCGGCGGGAGGCGCATGCACCACGACCTGCAAGCGGGAGTCGAGACGCCAGAACCGCTCGAGAACGGGAATATCCGCGCCTACCGACGACATCCCGAGAAACACCACGGCATACGGCGCATCGGCCTGGAGGGCCGAGCGTATCCGCCCCAAGGCCTCCTCGGCGCTTCCCGCCGTATCCACCTGGTAGCCCCGCTCAGGCGCCACGGGAGGCGATTCGGCCTCTAGGGTTCCCTGCAACAACCCGCATACACGGTCTCGATCCGCCTGCCGCTCATCGATCACCAGCAAGCGCCGGTTCCTGATGGGTAACGCCTCCATGATCCGCACCTCCGCTCGCCCTGTCGCCGCGTGCATGCCCCTCGTCCAGGCCAGACTCGGACTATGCTTGCCTGAAGCACTCAGGCAAAACTCACCCGGTGGACAGACACTCATGAACGATAGCGCACCTCCTTCCAACGAGACGGAGATCCGCTTCAGCGTACTGCTGGTCGACGACGAGCCGCTGATCCTCAGCAGCCTGCGCCGGCTGCTACGCAACCAGCCCTACGACCTGTTGCTGGCGGAAAGCGGCGAACAGGCCCTGCAACTGCTGGAAAGCCGGCCCGTGGACCTGGTGGTGTCCGACGCCCGCATGCCGAACATGGACGGTGCCGCCCTGCTCGCGGAAATCCATCGCCGCTTCCCGGAAACCATTCGCATCCTGCTCACCGGCCATGCCGACCTGCCGACCATCGCCAAGGCCATCAACGAAGGGCGCATCCACCATTACCTGAGCAAGCCGTGGAACGACGACGAGTTGCTGCTGACCCTGCGCCAGTCGCTCGAATACCTGTATTCCGAGCGCGAGCGGCGGCGCCTGGAGCGACTTACCCAGGAGCAGAACGACCGCCTCCAGCAACTCAACGCCACGCTGGAAAAGCGCGTTCAGGCGCGCACCGCCGAACTGCAGCAGACCGCCGACATGCTCGACCTCGCCTATGAGGAGCTAAAGCGTAGCTACGTGGTCGGCACCGAGGTCTTCTCGCTGCTGGTCAACCAGCGCCTGCCCAAGGACAAGCAGACCAACCAGCAGATCATCGAACTGGTCCGCGCCTGCTGTGCCAGCGGTCTCGTCGACGAATCGGATGGTCGCGACCTGGCGATGGCCGCGGCGCTCTACAACATCGGCAAGCTGAGCTGGAACGACACCCTGCTCCGCTCGCCCTCGGACCTGCTCTATCACCACGACCGCGATCGTTTCCGCGGCTACCCGGAACTCAGCGAGTCGCTGCTGATGTCGCTGGAGCCGATGCAGGACGCCGCCCGCCTGATTCGCCATCACCAGGAGCACTGGGACGGCAGCGGCTATCCGGACCACCTCAAGGGCGAGTCCATCCCCCTGGGCTCGCGCCTCTTGAAGCTGGCGGTGGATTTCGTCGAGTTGCAGCGTGGGCTGATCCTCGAACGGCGCATGAATCGCGACGAAGCGCTGATCTACATCCGCAAGTACGCCGGCCGGCTGTACGACCCCGAGCTGATCGAGCCGTTCATCCAGGTCTGCGCGACGACCCTTGCCGACGTCACCCTGGCCGATCCGCAAGTCCGTGCCCATGGCACCCGCGACCTGGTTCCGGGCATGGTGCTGGCGCGCAACCTCACCGCCAACAACGGCATGCTGCTGCTCAACGCAGGCAAGGTCCTGAACCTGGCGCTGATCGAGAAGCTGATCGCCTTCGAAGCGATCGAAGGCGCACGCTACACGCTGTTCGTGCGCCTCCCGGAGTCGACGACCTAGGCGGCTCCCGTCAGATCTTGAAGCGCTCTACCGAAGAGCGCATGGTCGCCGCAACCTCGTTCAGGCGCCTGGCGGTGGCGGCCATCTCGTGCATCGCCTGGGTGTTCTGCTGCGAACGCTGGGCGATGAGTTCCACGCGCTGGGCGATTTCATCGCTGGCGCGCGACTGTTCGCGGATGGTCTGGGAAATTTCGTCGACCACCGACGCGGCATGACGGGTTCCATCGAGGATCTCGTTGATCGATACCCCAGCCTGACGAGCGAACGACACCCCCTCGTTCACCCGGCTCACGCCGGCCTCCATGCTGTTGATCGCCTGCCCCGTGCTGGCGCGGATACGCTCGATCATCGCGGTGATTTCCTGGGTCGACTGGGTGGTCCGCGCCGCCAGCCCGCGCACCTCGTCGGCGACCACGGCGAAACCGCGCCCGGCCTCTCCGGCCCGCGCCGCCTCGATGGCGGCGTTCAATGCCAGCAGGTTGGTCTGCTCGGCGATCCCCTTGATCACCTGGATGATCGAATGGATCTCGTCCGACGACTGGCCGAGAGCGGTGATGCTGGTGGAGGACTGGTTGACCACGTCGGCGATGCGGCTCATCCCCTCCACCACGTTGAGGATCACCTGTCCGCCACTGCTGGCCAGCTCCTCGGACTTGGCCGAGATCACCCTGGCGTTGTCGGCGTGGTCGGAAATCTGCGAGATATTGGTGATCATCTCTTCCATGCTCGCAGCCATGCTAGTGGCGCTGTCGGCCTGTTGGCTGGCGCCGTGGACGATCGACTGCGAGGTCTGGCCGATGGACTGGGAGGTGTCGTGGAGCTCTTCGCTTTCCTGGCGGATGATGGTGATCATCTGCCGCAGGTTCTCCTGCATCTCGCCCAACGCCCGCTGCAACTGGCCGGCCTCGTCATTGCTGTCGACGCCGATCGGCTCCTGCAGGTTGCCCTGGGCGATCACCCGGGCCGATGAGACCAGTTTGCGCAGCGGCTGCAGGACGGCGCGCAGCAACTGGCGACAGAGCTGTCCGAGGACCAGGCAGGCGACCAGGATGCCGCCCGCGAGCATCCAGGCGGAATAGCGCATACTGTCTTCGCGCGCCCGGTTGGTCTGCTCGACGTGTTTCTCGATCAGGCTGCTGAGCGCTTCGTTGCGCCCTTCCAGATCCTTGAAGGCCTGGACGAACTGCGGCAGCTCGGCCCGCGCCGCCACGGGATCGAGCAACGCCTTGCCGACGATGCTCTCGGCGGCGCCGATGTAGGCTTCCAGGTCGGGCCGCAACTCGACCAGCGCCTGGTGGATGGCGTCGTTGAGAGGCAGCCCCTGGTTCTGCTCGACTACCTTGCGAAACCACTGACTGTGCTCCTGCAGGTCCTCGCGGACCTGCTCGGCCGCCGCGCCGTCGCCGGGCTGGACCACGAACGCCGCCAGGACGTCGGCGCGCAAGGCGTCGTGCATCATGTCGCCTTCCATGTGGTTGCGCAGCGCATTGACGCTCAGCTCGTTCTCCGTCAGCGCCTTGCCCAACCGCAATTGCCCCCAGAAGCCGACCCCGCCGAGCAGCACCACAGCCACGATGCCGATGGCGCCCGAAGCGAGGATCCTCTGCCGAATGTTCATCCCTGGGCTCCTTTCCATGCGAGATATCGCTAAGGATAGCCAACCCCCGGCAAGGCGGAATTACCCGAACGAAGAGCTATCCGGGCACGGAGCGGGAGGCATCGGCGATGCTCAGGAGGCCGCCGGCCGCTCGCTCTGTTCGGCCGTCAACTGGAACTCTTCGCCCGCATAGTAGGCCCGTACCTTGGGATCCATGACCGCCCGCCACAGCGGCGGGATCAGCGCCAGCACCACCATCCCGGCGTAACCGCTGGGCATCTGCGGGCTATCGTCATAATGGCGGAGGGCCTGGTAGGGGCGTTTGGCGAAGGCATGATGGTCGGAATGCCGTTGCAGATGGAACAGGACCAGGTTGGTGAAGACGAAGTTGCTGTTCCAGGAGTGGGTATGGTTGGTCCGCTCGTAGCGCCCGTCCTCGCCCTTCCGCCGATGCAGGCCGTAGTGCTCGACGTAGTTGATGATTTCCAGCAGGGTCACCGCGACGAACGCCTGGCCAAGGAAGAAAACCATCCCCAGCCAGCCGAACGCCCAACCGAAACCGACCAGCAACGCCAGGCTCAGCAGGTACCACCAGATCAGTTCGTTCTGCCAGCCGAACACCGGCAGGCCCTTCTTGCGCAGCCGCACCGCTTCGAGGCGCCAGGCGTTGAGGAAGTTGTACTTGTAGGCATGCGGCAGGAACTGGTAGACCGACTGGCCGAAACGCGCCGACGAAGCGTCCTCCGGGGTGGACACATGCACATGGTGGCCGCGCACATGCTCGACCTTGAACCCCGCGTAGCACACGGCGGCCAGCAGGATGCCACCGGCAGCCTGCTCCAACGCCGAGTCCTTGTGGATCAGCTCATGGGCGACGACGATCCCCACCGCTCCCATCACCGTGCCCATCGAGAGGATCCAGCCCAACCGGCCGAGCCAGCCCCATTCCTGGAAAGCGACGAACACGCCAGCGGCCCAGACCAGCGTGCCGATGAGCACCGGCACCGTGGCCAGGGTCAGCAATACGTAGTAGCCCTGGCCGAGCAACTGCGGCGTCTGGGTTTCCTCGTCGGGGTTGGCCGGGTCGCGGCCGAACAGCATGTCCAGCAGCGGCCCGATGCCGAATACCGCAATCACCAGGGAAAATGCCCAGAAGGCCGGATGTGCGCTGTCCTGGGCCATCCAGTAGTTGAACGGCATGGACAACGCCAGCAGCAGCCAGAGCCAATAGGCGTACTTCTTGATGGCCAGCATGGTGGTGGGAGAGAAATTTTCAAACATCGTGCGCTCCAGTTTTTGTCCGACAATCCTACAATCGAACCATCACCGAGCCGGGCCGCCGGGTCACCATCACTAAAGGTTGGCCGCCTCCCTGGCCTCCACCCTGCTTGACCTGAATCAACGGCCAGGTTCTCGCGGGTTTATGCCCATCGACTTTCTCGATATTCCGATTTCATCCGTACTCGCCATCCCTCGCTGTCGGCCTCGCTGGACTGCTGATACCCGGCTTTCCTGGGGAAACAGGACATCCATCACATCAGTCGATAGGAATCACCGGTTATTTCCCATTGATCTCATCGAGGCCGTCGCTAATATCGAATCCAACTTCCAAACAAGGAGCCTCACGATGTCTGACGCATTCCTCTCCTCCATCAAGAACCGCCGCACCATCTACGCCCTGGACAAGCAACTGCCTATCTCCCAGGAGAAAGTCGTCGAACTGGTCAAGGAGGCCGTCTCGCACAGCCCTTCCGCGTTCAACTCGCAGACCTCGCGGGTGGTCGTGCTGTTCGGCGCCGAGCACGAGCAGTTCTGGAACATCGCCAAGGACGAGTTGAAGAAGATCGTTCCCGCCGACGCCTTCGCCGCCACCGAAACCAAGCTCAACTCCTTCGCTGCCGGTGCCGGCACCGTACTGTTCTTCGAAGACCAGACGGTAGTGCGCCAGCTTCAGGAGCAGTTCGCCCTCTACGCCGATAACTTCCCGGTGTGGTCGGAGCAGGCCAGCGGCATGGCTCAGTTCGCGGTGTGGACCGTCCTCGCCGAGCACAAGGTCGGCGCCAGCCTGCAGCACTACAACCCGCTGGTAGATGCCCAGACCCACAAGACCTGGAACCTGCCGGAAAGCTGGAAGCTGCGCGCACAGATGCCTTTCGGCGCCATCGCCGCCCCGGCGGGCGAGAAAGCCTTCATCGCCGAAAGCGAACGCTTCAAGGTCTTCGGCAACTGATCGGCCGAGATCGCTGTAGAAAAGCCCCGCCCCCGTCGCGGGGCTTTTTCTTTTCCCCGCCGCCTCAGCCGCGCCGCACTGCCGGCCCCGGCAGGCGCACGCTCCAACCCTGCTGCATGCCCGCCGCGGCAAGCAGGATGGCGGCCACGCCAAGCCACTGCGCCAGGCTCAGGCGATGTTCGAAGACCAGCCAGTCCACCAGGATCGCCGCGACCGGATAGATGAAGGACAACGCACCGGTCAGCGCCGTCGGCAATTTCTGAATGGCGCCGTAGAGCAGCACGTACATCAGCCCGGTATGGACGATTCCCAGGGTCGCCAGGCTGGCCCAGGGAGCAACGCCCCGGGGCAGTTCGGCAAGGTTCGCCAGCGGTGCGAGCATCAGCACGCCGGTGCCCACCTGGATCAACGCGATAAGATGCGGCGGCGTGCCTTGCAGGCGCTTCACGATCAGCGCGGCAAAGGCATACAGCAGCGCGGCAGCGAGCGCCAGGAGGATACCGAACAGGTAGTCCCCGCGCGGGGCGTCGCTGTCGCCGTGGGCGCTGACGATCGCCAGCATGCCGGCGAACGAAAGCCCCAGCCAGCCCAGCTTGCGCGCCGTGACCTTCTCGCCGAGAAACGCCGCGCCTAGCCCCACCAGCATGAACGGCTGGACGTTATAGACCGCGGTACCGATGGCGATCGAAGCCCGTGAGTAGGATGCGAACAGCAACACCCAGTTGCCGACGATGAACACCCCGCTGAGGAGCGCCAGCAGGAACGCCTCGCGCCCCAGGCTGCCGCGGCGCAGGAAGCCCAGCACGGCACAGGCGACCAGCAGGGCGGCGAAACCGAATACGCAGCGCCAGAACACCACGTCCAGCACGGGCTGCCCGGAGAGCAGCACCAGCCAGCCAATGGTGCCGCAGATCAGCATGGCCGAAGTCATTTCCAGCGTACCGCGACGGATCGGATCGTTCATGAGCGCTCTCCCGCAAGACAGGCCTATGATTATCCAAAGCCGTCTTCCAGCCCTCCATCGCATTACTCAGGCAAAAAACCGTGACGACCTTTTTTATCAGGGCTATTTTGAAAAAAAACTTTCGAGGCCGACATGACCGACGACATCGACCAACGCCTGATCAACGCCCTCATGGCTGACTCGCGACTGTCCCTCAAGGCCCTCGCCCAGGTCAGCGGACTATCGGCCCCGAGCGTCGCCGAACGCCTGCGCAAACTGGAAGAACGCGGCGTGATCCGCGGCTACACCCTGGATGTCGACCCCCGCTGTTTCGGCTACCAGTTCCAGGCGATCGTGCGCATCCGCCCCCTGCCCGGCAAGCTGCACGAGGTCGAGCGACAGATCCAGGACATCGCCGAGTTCACCGAGTGCGACAAGGTCACCGGTGACGACTGCTTCATCGCCCGCCTCCAGGTCCGTTCGATGGAACAGCTCGACACGCTGCTGGACAGGATCAACGGCTACGCGGAAACCAACACCGCCATCGTCAAGAAGTCCCCGGTTAAACGCCGGCTCCCCCCGATGACCTGAGCGAGGCACTCCGCATGCCCACACCCGGCACGGGTTCCGTCCCGGACCTGCAACTCGTCCCGTTCCAGCTGGAACACTTCCCCACCCTGCAACGCTGGTTCGCCACGGAAAAGGAGCTGGTGCAATGGGCCGGCCCCGCCCTGCGGCATCCGCTGAGCCTCGAGCAGATGCATGAAGACCTCGCGGAAAGCCGCCGGCAACCGCCGCTGCGCCTGCTCTGGAGCGCTTGCCTGGATGGCCAGGTCATCGGCCATTGCCAGTTGCTGTTCGACCGCCGCAACGGCGTCGTCCGCCTGGCTCGCATAGCCCTGGCGCCAAACGCGCGCGGCCAGGGCCTGGGGCTGCCGATGCTGGAGGCGCTGCTCGCCGAGGCTTTCGCCGACGCCGACATCGAGCGCGTTGAATTGAACGTGTACGACTGGAACGCTGCCGCCCGTCATCTCTATCGACGCGCGGGGTTCCGCGAAGAAGGCTTGCGCCGCTCCGCCACCCGGGTCGGCCGGGAACGCTGGAATGTCGTTCTCATGGGGCTTTTGCGGCAAGAGTGGGCGGCGGGAGGCGCCGGCAACGACTGAGGCGCAGGCGGATGCTGCGCCTCATCCGGTACTACAGGTTGGAACGGAGCCGCCACAGTTCGGGGAAGAGGATGGTATCGAGCATGCTGCGCAGATACCCCACTCCCTCGGTTCCGCCCGTGCCGGGTTTGAAACCGATGATGCGCTCCACCGTGGTCACGTGACGGAAGCGCCACTGGCGGAACGAATCCTCCAGGTCGATCAGTTTTTCCGCCAACTGATACAGGTCCCAGTAGCGCTCCGGCGCCTGGTAGACCTGTCGCCACGCCGCCTCCACCGAGGCCTCGTAACAGGTGCCGGCCGCCGCGTCCCGGACGAGCCGCTCCTGGCTTACCGGCAGCCCCTGGGCGGCCATCAGGCGGATCGCTTCGTCGTATAGCGACGGCGTATGCAGGGCCTGCTCCAAGGCTGCCAGCAGCTCGGCGCGGTGAGCATGGGGCTTGAGCAGGGTGGCGTTCTTGTTGCCGAGGATGAATTCGATCTCGCGGTACTGGTAGGACTGGAAACCGGAAGACTGGCCCAGGTACGGGCGGATGGTGTTGTACTCGGTCGGCGTCATGGTGGCCAGCACCGCCCAGGCGTGTACCAGCTGGTCGAAGATCCGCGAGACCCTGGCGAGCATTTTCAGCGCCGGACCGAGCTTGCCTGACTTGACGTGCTCCCGGGCGGCCCGCAGTTCGTGGAGCATCAGCTTCATCCATAGCTCCGAGGTCTGGTGCTGGATGATGAACAGCATTTCGTTGTGGTCGGGCGAAAGCGGGAACTGGGCGTCCAGGACCTTGTCCAGCTTCAGGTAATCGCCGTAGCTCATCGCATGGGTGAAGTCCAGGGCGGCGTTATGCCACTCAGCCTCTCCGTCCGTTTCTCCCTGGGCCTGGGAGTGAGGGCAAGGACACATGTGAATCTCCTGAATTCGGCGGCAGGCGTCGGAAGTCGATGAGCGACCTGCCGGCAACGTTGTCGGGGGTGGCTTCGACGCGGTCGAAGCGCGCTCATTTTACGATGCCCCCATTCGAATATTCGTGCAAAGCATCCTTTCCTCCCCGTCCCCGATGAAATCTAATTCGACGGATCGATGGAAAAATCGAATTTCGGATCACTCGCGGGTCGTGGCCGACAAAAGCCCGGATAGCGGATCCGTGACCGTTAGGCCTCGTCCCGAGAGCCTGGATTTCGATCCGCCACTCCATCCAGCGAAGCGACACGAGGCCCGCCGTCGAACTCAGCCGGCGCGCCCGAACACCCTGTCCAGGTGCGCCTGGTAGGCAGCGACGGCAGCCGGGACGTCCGGGCGCTTCATCACATCCACCGCGAGGAACGTCGGCAGGCCGGACATGCCGAGGAACTGGTTGGCCTTGTGGAAGGGGAAATACACCGCATCCACGCCTTTCCCTTCGAAGAAGTCGCTCGGATCGTCGAACGCCTGCCGTGGTGCATTCCAGGTCGCCGAGATCATGTAGCGCTTGCCCTGCACCAGACCGCCGCTGCCATATTTCTGCGTGCTGTCGGAGCGGGTACGACCGTCGTTGGCATAGAGGCTGCCATGACCGGCCGTGAAGACTTCGTCGATGTAGCGCTTCACCGTCCACGGGGCGCCCATCCACCAGCCGGGCATCTGGTAGATCACCACGTCGGCCCAGAGGAACTTGTCCACCTCCGCCGGGATGTCATAGCCGCCGTCGATGAAGGTCTGGCGCAGGTCGAAGCCACGGCGGTCCAGATGGGCCAGGGCGGTTTCGTGCAGGGTCTGGTTGAGGCGACCGTCGGAATGTGCGAAACGCTTTCCGCCGTTGAGCAGGAGAATGTTTTTCATGGTGTTCCGTACATGCTGGAACCGCAGCGGAGATGCCTGCCGATCCCGGGTTGAAGAGAGCGGCAGGTTAGATAGGCGCAGGGAACGGAAAAAGTCGTACGGCGGTAAAACAGATTTGATCCGCACTCACGAATCGCCAGAAGAGCTGGGATCCGCGTCTTCATTGCGCCCCCACGCAGCCAGCCCTCGATGACCGGCACGAACTCTACCCGCAGCGAGCCATCACCAACGCGGTACGCACTGGCTCGCCAGCATTCGAACGCATGTGAGTACCCAGGATTGCAGCAACAGGCTGTGACGCGCTCGACTCAAACGCTCCTTCCTACGCGCGGGACGAACGCTCCTTGGGAATCCGCAAGGAGTAGATTAGGATTCTTCCCGCACTCGCCTTAAGTCATTGGCCCGTATAGATAAGGATATCTCATGAAAACCATCGCTCGGCGTCTGAGCCCCTTCGCGATCCTGCTCCCGGCAAGCCTGTTGTCAGCCTGCGCCTCCCTAGGCAACGCCGGACTCGGCGGCTCCCATCAGAACCCCACCAACCAGCTCCTGAACATGATCGATGAGGCTACCCGCGAAGGCATGTCCGTGGTGCTGGTACCGGCGCTCATGCCCAACAAGAGCGTGACGGACCTCTCCAGCTACTCGCATCGGGTCATATTCAAGAACAAGGACGTGCCTGGGATCGCCTACATGCAGGCCTTTGCCAACAACGACCTGGAGAAGATCAAGGAAGCCGTCTATCTGTGGGACTTCCTCGAGGTCAACATCGTCCCGCCGGGAACCTACCTGCTGTCCGGAGGGATCGACTACAAGATCGACAGCACCCTTGCCCAGATCAAGGCGCCAAAGGGGCAGCCGGCTGCCAGCCCACTTGGTTCGGTGAACCTGTCCGCCGTGCTGTATCGCCGGTTCGTGAAGGAGAACTACTGGCGCGACGCCTCCTATGCAGACAAAACCTACACACAGAATGTCTGCAGCGCCGTGCACATGGCCTCCGGCCAATGCGTGGGCTGGACCGAGCAGCAATACAGCCAGCGGGAAATGGTCTCGGATGCCGGTTGGGCCGAAGGCACGAAGATCGAGGATGTCCCCTCCATCAAGCTGCAAGCGCAGATACCCGACGCCTATGCCCCGCTGTCCTTCACCATTCAGCCTGGGCAGATCCTGCTCAGCGATCGGTTCCACTTGAAGACCCCGGCCGTGAGCTATGACAGGAAGACCTGCAAGGCCGTGGACACGCAAAACATCAAGTGCACCTTGCAGGATCTCCAGGTCTTCATGAGGCCAGCGCCCATGGAGCTGACGAAAAGGTTCATCGATCGCGAGCAGCCAAGGCTTGATGAAACGGGCCGCCAGGTGCTCGCGCGGATCCAGCCGATGAAAACCGAGATACTCGGCGAAGCAGGCATGGAAGACCTGACCTGGGGCCTGCCGGTTTCCTTGAAACGCAAGGCAAGATGAAACGGGCCCTCCGCCAAGCGCCTTCCGCTCGCGGTCGCCACAACGGTTGATCGATAGAGGCCCGGAAGGCAGGCGGCAGGACAGACCGGCTCGGCTGGTCATGTTCGATGACGACCAGCCGATGACCGACCCAGACCGGATCTTGCGTCCAGATAAAAGCCGCGCACGGGGCTGAATTGCAGGCAACGGCCGAAAACGTGACAGGTGCAGGGGTACTCCTCGGACACTCCGGGAAAGTAGTAATTACGGAGCGGCTTATCGGGAGAGGGAGGCGGTTGCGAGGCCGTAAAAGTATGAAAGCGTTATGGGGACACCCCAAGGAACTTGCTTCAGCAATACCGGACAGGAAAGAAAAAAGCCCCGTAACTCACTGAGCTACGGGGCTTTCCTGTTGGAGGCTGAGGTCGGAATCGAACCGGCGTTCACGGATTTGCAATCCGGTGCATAACCACTCTGCTACTCAGCCTTTAAGCGAAGCGACATGCGTTTGGCATATCGCTGAAATCTCTTTCCTGGTGCGATTTTGAACTTATAACCCTTTGATTTCAAAAGATTTTTAGCTCACCCATCGCTGGAATGGACGCAATTATGGACGGATTCGCCGGGCTTGGCAAGCGCTCTACGAAAAAAACTTTGCAGATCAGGCTATTGCGTAGCACAAGCCGGGAGAAACGGGCCCAGCCGTCCGCGAAATGGGCCCCGCGGCGACCGACAACCGAGGAGCGCGCCAGGACCCGACGCGCCCTGCCCCGGCGATCAGTTCGCCTCGGGACTCGCTTCGGTTGCGGGCGCTTCAGGCGTCGGCGCCTCCGTGGCGGCCGGCGCTTCGCTACCTGCCTGGGCACGCTTGGCGCGCTTCTCGCGCATCTGCTCGCGCTGCCGGCGAGACGCCTGCCGCCGCGCATACACCGCCTGCTCGGCGGTTACCTTGCCGGCAACCTGGCCTTGCAGATCCAGCCGCGGCGCATCTTCCACCATGCAACTCCAGTAGCGGCTGCCCTGGCACCAGGTGGCGATGGCCTGTTTCAGTTGTTCGGCGGTGATTCCCAGTAGCTCGAGGTGCTGCTGCGCATCCTGGAGGATGCCCTGCTTGAGCGGAACCTTGGCCGCGGGGCTTTTCGGAAACGCCAGCGGGAAATGCCGTTGCAGCCTCCAGATAGCCTCGACTCCTGGCTCGACGGCTTCACGTTTCTTCGCGCGTCCCGCGGAGCTTTTGGTTTGAGCCGGTTTCGCCTGCGCCGCCTGTGCGCGCAGACGGTCTCTCAGCTCGGCAAGTTGTTCAAAACCCATCGTTCGCTTCACTAGTGCTGGTTCATTTCTGCGAGAGATTACCCGATACATCCGCTCGCGGCACGCAAAACGGCAACCAGTCGGGCACTTTCATTGCGAATCGACGCTCGTAGGCATGAGCGGCTCTCCCCCGTTCAGCGCCCGAGCGAGCTCATCGAGCGTAGTCGGCTTGAACAGGACCCGGTCCATGCCGGCAGCCAGGCAACGCTCCAGCGCATCCTTCTCGGCGCTGGCGGTAAGCGCTATCACCAAGCAGCGACGCCGACCGCCAAGGGCTTCTTGCGAGCGGATCCGTCGCGCCAGCTCGTAGCCATCCATCCGCGGCATCATGCCGTCGGTAATCACGACGTCGAAGTCTTCGCCCTGCCAACGTTCGAATGCTTCCTCGCCATCTTCCGTGGAGGTCACCCGGTGTCCAAGGCTTTCCAATTGCATGGTCAGGGTCAGCCGATTGAACGGATGGTCTTCCGCAAGCAATATCGAGAGCGCCCTTACCTCTTTCCGCTCCTCGACCTCGGCAACTCCGGAACGCGCTTCGCTGGACTCGCTGGGCGGAGGTTCGGTCAGCGGAAGATCGAACTCGACCGAGAAGCAGGAGCCGTTGCCCAGCTCGCTGCGCAGGCTGATCTGGCCGCCCATCAGGTGTACCAGGCGTCGGCTGATGTACAACCCCAAGCCGCTGCCGGACGCCTGGCCAAGCGCAGGCGAGCCGACCTGCGAGAATGGCCGGAACAGCCTGGCCTGGTCCTCCTCCGAAATACCGAGGCCGGTGTCGCTTACCTCGAGCAGCAAATGAAGCCTCTCCGCCTCGCGCCGCCCCACCGCCCGCACCGTTACCCCACCGCGCTCGGTGAACTTGATGGCGTTGCCCAGCAAGTTGAACAACACCTGCTTGAAATGCAGGGGATCCACCAGCACCCACTGCTCGAGATCCCCGTCGAGTTCCAGTGCCAGGGAAAGATTCTTCTGCCGCGTCAGCCCGCCAACCAGCGGCAGGATCCCTCTGATCAACTCGCCAGGAAGCACTGGTTCGGGAGCGGAATCGAACCGACCGGATTCGATCCGCGACAAATCGAGAATATTGCCCAGCAGAAGCAGCAACCCCTGGGCAGCTTCCTGGGCGATGCTCAGCGAATCGAGATCCAACACGCCCTTCTCGCCCTTTTTCAGCACCAGCTCCTGCAAGCCGATGACCGCGTTCAATGGCGTGCGGATCTCGTGACTCATCGTCGAAAGAAACACGCTCTTGGCACGGTTGGCAGCGTCGGCTTGCTCTTCTGCCTGGCGGGTCTTGCGCACCTGGCGCATCAGGTAGAAACCCCAGATGAGAGAGATGGAAATCAGTACGCCGAACAATCCGCCGATCTGCAGAATCTTGCTCCGGTGATCGCGCCAGAAGTCCGTCCCTCCCTTGGCGAAGCGAGGCTCCCAGCGGTGGAGGATTTCCGCCACTTCTTCCGGAGCGATCGCCAGCTGCGCCTTCTCCAGGATGCCCTGCAGCTCGGGCTGGTTCCTCGCCACACCGATGCTGATCGGAATGGAGAGATCATCGAGGATACCGACGACCTGGATCCGGTTGTCGAAATGCTGGGCGGACAGATAGCGACCGGTGTAATCGCTGCTGATGGAAGCCTCGCTCTGTCCGGCATCGACGCTTTGCATCGCGGCGAGAAAGGTCGGATAGACCTGGAGCTTGATCTCAGGGTGATCGCGCCGAATGGTGTCGTTGAGGAAATAGCCAACCGTCGTGGCCAATCGCTTGCCGTCGAGATCCGCGAGGCCATGGACACGCTCCAGCCGTTCGCCCCGGCCGCCCCGGCTGGCGCTCATCAGCACCGTGGTGCTACGCAGGTAGGGAGTCAGGACCTCGAGGCCGGAATCGAGACGCTCCGTCGAGGGCATGGTCGGCGTAACCAACGCCTCGCCCGCATCCAGTCGACGTTTCGCCTCGACGAAGTTTCGGGCTCCGCTGAAGGAAAACTGCAGGCCGCTGCGCTTGCCGATCAGGTCCAGATAGTCACGCCCGATACCGCTCAGCCGCCCCTCGCTATCCAGTTGCCCGAGCGCGCCAAGGGAATGGTTGATCACCACCGGCACGACCGGATGCGTGGAGAGCCAACGCTGTTCCGCCGGCGCAAGCGTCACCCTGGGCTCGTCGAAACGCAGGCGCCGCCCGGCGCTCCAACTGCGCAACAGTTCGTCGCCGTAGCGCCCATTGATACGCGGCAGGGCTCGATCGAGGACCGCGAGCAGAGGCTCATCCCCCGGCCGGAGCAGGAAACGGAAACCCTGGCTGTCGATGGGCGCGAAGTTCTCGATACGCAAGTTCAGCAGGTAATGGGTCTGGATGAGATAGTGCGCGGAGACGGCGTCACCCAGCACGCCATCGACGTCCCCCATGCTCAGCGCTTCCAGGGCAAGCTGCGGCGAGTCGAACCAGATGACCTTGCTGTGCGGATAGGCGGCCTTGATACGTTCGGCGGGAAGATAACCCTTGACCGTGGCCAGCCAGGACTCCGCCTGCGAATCGAACGGGGCGCCGCTGGAAGACACCAGTACCGGCCGGTCGGAAAGATACGCAGCGGATGCCAGCAATCCGTGTTGCCGGGCCTCGACCTCGCTACCGACACCGAGCAGATCGATCTCTCCCCGCGACAACGCAGCGATTGCCGCCTGCCGCGACGGAAAGTCCCTGACGCGCAACGGCCGCTCGAACACCAGGGCCAGGTAATCGGCCGTGAAGCCCTTGTAGGAACCTGCGTAGAAGATGGATAGCGGCGGATAGTCGGGAGAAACCACGCCTATCGTCAGCGGCTCCCGGGCATCCAGCCACTGCCTGGCTCGTTTGTCGAGCCAGGGGCGCGTCGTTGTCGTCATACGACCATCGAGCAGGATGGATTCGGCCGCGACGGGCAGCGGCTGCAGGATGATCGGCAACAGGCAAAAGACCGCAGACAGCAACGACCTTGTCAGCATGTCGAGTCTTCGATGGCAAAGTTCTCCGGCCGGATAGAGGGCATGGCATCCGCGCCCCAGAGCCTGCGGACACATCGGCACCGATGTCGCCATGTTAGCAGGTGAACGGGTATTTTTCCCAGACAGCCGTGGCGGAAACGAGCGGCTGCCGGTGTTTTTACGCTGATACGAAAAAAGGGCCTCTCGATCCTTTTCGAGGTTCTGCAGAACTTGGTGAAATCTGCATATCGATATCCTGGAGCGGGAAACGAGCCTCCATGATACTGACTCCAAAGGAGAGCCTTGCACTCACCTCGGATCGATGGACTGAATTAAGGACTAGTCTTCGAGACAGGACAGGCAGGCACAGTCGAGGAACGCCAGGCAGCCATTGCGTGGCCCTTCCCATGAGTTCCTTTCCCAGCCTTCCGCGCCACGGCTTTTCCCGAAGCCGCTCCACGAACGCTTCATCCTGCGGCCGCAGCTCCTGCCCCATAGCATCGCAGGAAGACCGCCTTGCGATGAATCCGCCGACAGGATGCGAGGCACTACGCCTGGCAAGCATTCCCGCCAGAGACCTGCGCAACCTCAAGTGTTATGGCTGGTTGAGAGGATCAGATTCCAGCGTTACTTCCAATCAGAAAGTTAAGAAATTTCATACAAGCCCCCCGGACCGGTCCTGTCTCAGTTGAAAGACCAGGGATGGAATAATCAGCGTGAGCAAATCATCCTACGAGTTCAAGGGTTCCCGTGAAAAAGCCAGCTCCCGCACACGTCAAGCTACTCTTCTGCATTGGTATATCGACCGCTGGATGCCTTTGGTCGCTCTCCTCGGTGGCCTATTGCGGCAAGCCTGAACTACCTACCAAGACCCCCCTGCCGATACAGAGCCTCCAATCCGTTTTCACCTTGAAGCACGCACCGATCGGTAAATCGATGGGAACAATGACCGTGCAAGTCGGCTCAGGAGAAACTCTAGGTGGCTGGGCGTGGTGCGGAAGTGACGGAAAGCCCGGACAATTCGGTTTTACAGCTCCCAAAACGACCCTCATTCCAATAGATGGAAATGGCCTCTATGAGTCTGGAGTGCCAGGGGTCGGTATCAGAATTGGACACCGAGCACGCTATAACTGGACCGAACCGACAGCAGCTCCCGCCACCTACCCCACGGGCAACATCGGCACCATGCGCTATATGCCCACTGTTCTCGTAGTTGATTTCATCCGAACCGCAATGGGAGTAGGAAAGGGAGACATCACCCCTTTTAACTACTCAACCAATTTTTTCATCGATACCAACTACACAAATCCATCCAGGGCTGAATTCACCATAGAGGGATATAACCTTCGCGCAACGCTTGAACATAACGCTTTCTTCACCACGTGCAGCACACAAAAGTCGACCATTGATGTCAACATGGGGCGCCCAACGGCGTATGACATCAAAAGAGGGGCTGTGCCAGATCATGGCTTTTCACTGGATGTTGTGTGCGAAGGGCTCAATCCGAGTGTCAAACCTCCTGTGAAGGTCTACTTTGAAGGCAACTCGATCCAGGATGGCCTGTTGAACCTCACAGGCAGAGGAGAAGCCGGTGTAGCCCAAGGAGTCGGCATTTCGTTGACGTCCAGTAAGGGAGCGGCATTGCCATTCACCCAAGCCAGGGCCCTGCCCCTGGACTGGCTGGCCAGCGGTGCAGGGAGGGAGATGTACCGCTTTGTGGGATCGGCTCGCTATGTCGCCACTGGCGGAAAAATCACCGCGGGTAAAGCTGACTCCATTTTGACCTACATCCTGGAGTACAACTAACCCAGCAGAACCGGTCGGTCGAACCGAACCCGGCTCACACTGCGGTACAACCAACGCATCGATGAGGCGACGCCGATGCCCACCAACTTCCGGAATGAGCGCCTCCCCGTCGGCTCCGCCTAAGTTGAATACCTAGAGATAAGGGGGCTCGCTCTGCGCGTAACTCATCGACCGCATGAACGGGTCAAATCGCGGGAACCGACCCAATGCCGGGTCGTCGATGCGACAGGGCATTCCGATGACTCGGTAGATGTATCTTCGAGAAGGCGCCCCTTCCACACACCGGGCTTCCCGGCACTCCTGTGTCCGTTGCTCGCAAGAGCCGAGCGCATGCGATCAATTCGCGGACACGACGCATCGGCTGCGAGCCTCTTTGAGAGCGACTTCAGGATAGCTGCCCGACCAAGCGCCTTTTGCTTGTCCTTCCAGCGATAGTGGAAATGCCGGCTCTTGCCATCCTCGGGCGAAACAGCCAGGGAAAGGCCATCGATGACTAAGACTATATGGACCTTGCCGGTGGCCTTCGAATGCCGAATGGCAACGCACCATGCTCAATGCTCTATTGCGCGGATCAAGGGATAGACGATCTGTAGCCGCCGCCCAGCACTGATGCACTAAAGAATGGACTAGAAGATGCTGGCCGATGCCGGGCCGATGGAACCCGCCGAAACGAAAAAAGGGCCCTAAGGCCCTTTTTTCAATGATCTACAGGCAAGCCTGTGGATCTATATCTGGAGCGGGAAACGAGACTCGAACTCGCGACCCCGACCTTGGCAAGGTCGTGCTCTACCAACTGAGCTATTCCCGCATCGTCTTGGTGACGGGCGCCATTCTATAGCATCGCGGCGCCGTGTCAACTCCTTGATTCAAAAAAGTTTATTTCTCTTTCGGGGTGGTCGACAGATGCGGCCACGCGGCCAGCAGGTAGTGCACCATGGACCACAGGGTCAGCGCCGCGGAGATGATCAGCAGCACGTAGCCGAGAATCACCCAGAAGGTCATCAGCGGCGGATTCGCCAGGAGAATGACCAGCGCCAGCATCTGCGCCGCGGTCTTCCACTTGCCCAGGTTGGACACCGCGACCTGCGCCCTCGCCCCCAGTTCGGCCATCCACTCACGCAAGGCGGAAACCACGATCTCGCGGCCGATGATGATCACCGCCGGCAGGGTCAGCCACAGGTTGGCGTGCTCTTCCACCAGCAGGACCAGCGCAACCGCCACCATCAGCTTGTCCGCGACCGGGTCGAGGAAGGCGCCGAACGGCGTGCTCTGGCCGAGGCGCCGGGCGAGGTAGCCGTCCAGCCAGTCGGTGGCGGCGGCCAGGGCGAACACGGCACTGGCGGTCAGGTAGCTCCAGGACGTCGGCAGATAGAACAGCAGAATGAAGATCGGAATGAGCAGGACGCGCAGTAACGTGAGCAGATTGGGGATATTCATCGGACCATCTAGGCTGCGAGGTGAGCCGGCATTCTACTCGCTGTGCAGGACGGCATAAATCTGCTCGGCAAGCTTTTTACTGATACCGGGGGCTTTGGCCAGTTCATCGATACTCGCCCGCGACAATTCCTGCAACCCGCCGAAATACTTGAGCAGGTCGCGCCGACGTTTCGGGCCGACGCCGGGGACATCCTCCAGCGTCGACGTCCGCCGTGCCTTGCCGCGCCGCGCACGGTGGCCGGTGATGGCGAAACGGTGCGCTTCGTCACGTATCTGCTGGATCAGGTGCAGCGCCGGCGAATCGGCCGGCAGGGTGAACTCGTGGGAGGCATCGTTCAGGTAGAGGGTTTCCAGCCCCGGCTTGCGGGTCACGCCCTTGGCCACGCCGAGCAGGATCAGACCGGCGACCGCCAGTTCCTGGAGCACCTCCTGGGCCATGGCCAATTGCCCCTTGCCGCCATCCACCAGGAGAATGTCGGGCATCTTCCCCTCGCCGTCCTTCAGGCGACTGAAGCGGCGGGTCAGCGCCTGGTGCATCGCCGCGTAGTCGTCGCCGGCCGTGACGCCTTCGATGTTGTAGCGGCGATAGTCCGACTTCAGCGGCCCTTCCGGGCCGAACACCACGCAGGAAGCCACGGTGGCCTCGCCGCTGGAGTGACTGATATCGAAGCACTCCAGGCGTTGCGGCGGCTCCGCCAGGTCGAGCGCCTCGGCAAGGGCTTCGAAGCGTGCCGCCACATGCTGGCGGTTGGCCAGGCGTGCGCCCAGGGCCTGTTCGGCGTTGGTCACCGCCAGTTGCTGCCAGCGGGCGCGGGTACCACGCACCCGGTAGCTGATCTCCAGTTCGCGGCCTCGCGCTTCGGCGATCGCCGAAACCAGCACCGGGAAATCCTCGTGCGTCACGTTGACGATCAACTCCGCCGGCAGGTCGCGCTCCTGGTGGCTGAGATAGTACTGGCCAAGGAACGCCAGCAGCACTTCGCCCACCTCCTCCTCGATCGCGACCTGCGGGAAGAAGTTCTTGCTGCCCAGCACCCGCCCGCCGCGTACGCTGATCAGGTGTACGCAAGCGCCGCCAGGGGTGACGATGGCGGCGACGATGTCGACGTCGCCGTTGCCACCTTCCATGCTCTGCTGGTCCTGGACCCGCCGCAGGATCGCCACCTGGTCGCGCAACTCCGCCGCCTTCTCGAAGTCCAGGCGCATCGCCGCCTGCTCCATGCCGACGTTCAGCTCGTCGGCCAACGCGTTGCTCCTTCCTTCGAGGAACATCACCGAGTGGCGCACGTCCTCGGCGTACTCCTCAGGACTGACCAGTCCCACGCAGGGCCCCTTGCAGCGCTTGATCTGGTATTGCAGGCAGGGCCGCGTACGGTTGCGGAAATAGCTGTCCTCGCACTGGCGGACGAGAAACGCCTTCTGCAGCAGGTTGAGGCTCTCACGGATCGCTCCCGCGCTCGGATAAGGACCGAAGTAACGCCCCTTGCGCTTCTTCGCGCCGCGGTGCAGGGACAGCCGCGGATACTCATCCTCGCTGGAGAGGAACACGAAGGGATAGGACTTGTCGTCCCGCAGCAGGATGTTGTAGGGCGGCCGCCACTCCTTGATCAGCGTCTGCTCCAGCAGCAACGCCTCGGTTTCATTGGCGGTGATGGTGGTTTCCACCTGGGCGATCCGCGCCACCAGCGCAGCGGTCTTCGGCGCCAGGCCGGACTTGCGGAAATAGCTGGCCAGGCGCTTCTTCAGGCTCTTCGCCTTGCCCACGTAGAGAAGCTTGGCGTCCGCATCGAACATGCGGTAGACGCCCGGACGATTGCTGCAGGTAGCGAGGAAAGCGCTCGCGTCGAAAACGGCGCTCATCTAGCTGGCGGCATCGACCATGCCGTGGCGGACGGCGAGCAGCGCTAGCTCCACGTCGCTGGTGATCGAGAGCTTCTCGAAGATGCGGTAGCGATAGGTATTCACGGTCTTCGGCGACAGGCACAGCTTGTCGGAGATGCTCTGCACCTTGTGGCAGTTGGCGATCATCAGGGCGATCTGGATCTCGCGCTCGGACAGCGAATCGAAGGGGGAATCGTGCTGCTGCGGCTGGAAGGACTTCAGCGCCAGTTGCTGGGCGATCTGCGGGCTGATATAGCGCTGGCCGGCGAAGACCTGGCGAATCGCCTGGACCATTTCCTCCAGCCCCGCGCCCTTGGTCATGTAGCCGGCGGCGCCGGCCTGCATGAGGCGGGTGGGGAACGGATCCTCTTCGCAGACGGTGACTACCACGACCTTGATGTCGGGCTGGCTGCGCAGCAGCTTGCGGGTCGCCTCCAGGCCGCCGATACCGGGCATCTTCACGTCCATCAGGACGACATCCGGCTTCAGCTCGCGGGCCAGTTTCAGACAGTCTTCACCGCAGTCGGCCTGGCCGACCACTTGCAAGCCTTCGATGTCGGCCAGCATGCGGGTAATACCGGTGCGTACCAGATCGTGGTCGTCGACCACCAGCACCTTAATCACGCTGCACCTCGTCGCGCATTAGCAGACAACCGCCCACACGGGCCCCCAGGAGATTTCGGCAACCTTAACAGAAAGCCATCCCATGACCTAGCTTGGCGCAAAGGCGTCATAAATCAAGCGTCATGGAAACATCATTCGACGGCATCGAACGGGCGCTGCGAAGTATACTGCCAGCCCCCGGCGAGCGGCAGACCGGATCGCAGCAAAAACCGGCGAACCTGTGGAGAGCCCAGCGACGCCGGGCCTGGTAAAGCGCAAGCGCCCTGGTCGCCCGGGACTTCTCCATAGCGACCATCGCCGAACTCGAAAACAGGCGACCAAGACGCCACTGGCACCTGCGGCTACTGCGCGGCCATCTCACCGACACCGGTGAAAAGACGCTGGTGGAGGCGCCTGCGACTGGCATTCGGCACCAGGCGAACGAGGGTATTCCTCAGCCAGACGCTCCAGGGCGATTCCCATTGACCAAGGCGGCCGACGATCCAGGATTGCTTCCTGATGAACTCGATCCGCGCCTCGCGTTGCTGCTGGAACAGGATCAGCGTCTCGGCGCGCGGCGCCAGACACCACAGGCGCGCCAGCAAGAAGGCGTCCTCCAGGGCCATGGCCGCGCCCTGCCCTAGGTTCGGCGTCATGGCGTGTGCGGCGTCACCGATCAGCACTACCCGTCCGCGGCACCAGGAGGCGCCGGCCAACTCCTCGAGGTCGTTGTGCACCAGCGTGGTGGCGCTCGGTATGAGCCGGGCGATGCTCGCGCCGATGCCGTCGAAGTCCGCGTAGTGGGCGGCCAGCCGTTGCGGGGTGACGAAGCCCTCCTCGTCCTCGGGCTCCTCCCGGCGCACCTTCAGGGTCGCGTAGACATACATCTCGCGCGGGCTGATCTGGATGAAGCCGAGGCGCTTGCCGTGCCCCCAGACCTCTCCCGCCAGCTCGGCGTCCTCCAGCCGATGGGGAACGACCAGGCGCCAGCAGGTTTCGCCGGAATGACGCAAGGTCGCCTCCGGCCAGACATAACGTCGCACGCTCGAACGAATGCCATCCGCACCGACCACCAGCGAACAGTCGTGGACAGTGCCGTCGCTCAGGGTCACGCGTTCGTGGTCGAGTCCGTCGAGGATCTGCACGATGGAGACCCCGACCCGAATGCGCGACTCATCCAGCCCCTCCAGTAGCGCCGCATGCAGTTCGTGGCGCTGCAACGCCAGGCCGCCGCGGGAATTCCCACCCAGGCTGGAAGGCATCGACATCAGCATCGAACCGTCGTGGGCGTATACGTTGATGCCGGCCAACGGCATGCCACGGCGGAACAGCCGGTCGAGATCCAGGGTGCTGGACAACGCCGTCAACGCATTGCTCGCCAGGGTGATGCCGGTACCGATGGGCCTGATCTCGCTGGCCCGCTCGACCAGCAGCCAGTCGATGCCTGCCTTGGTGAATTCGCGCGCCAGCGCCAGGCCGGCGATCCCGGCCCCCTGGATAAGAACGGTCATCCGTTGCTCCTTAGCAGCGGCATCCGTCGCGACTTCGCGCGGTCGCGACAGGCCTGCCCGAGACGATGAAAATGTCCATCCTAGCCGCCCCGGACAGCCCACCGACCCTATCAGAAGATCGAGTTGACCCTGCTCGCCGACACCTCGCCGCTCGCTTTTCCTGTCCTCCCGGCCACCGGAAGTCCGGCGCGCCGGGAAGGCAAGCGTGGCCCGGGCACGGCACGCGTGGCCGGAAATCCCCGCTAGCAGCCGCCCGCCGCGGCGCTACGGTTTTCCTTGGCCAGCAGCCTCCCGAGCGCCGGCAAACGGCGATGGCGCTTGAAGCTCACGGCGATCGGCCCGCGCCACCACCGCCCACGACGATCATCCAGGCGCAGCCACCCCGGAGAGAGTGGCCGGGACGGCAGCGTTCGGCCGGGCCACGGCGAGCATGCACGACCGATCGGCACGGCGTCGCGGAGGCGCGACTATACGCAGACCCCGCTCCTGTCAACCCCTTACGCAAGGTAGTGATTGCCGGAAGCCCAGCGTACGAAAATCAACCGAAACGACATCCGCATGGAATAACGAAGCCCTGACGCCTTCAGGGCGATAGCATCGCGTGCAAGAGGTAACCGATGAGCCCGTCCGAAAACATCCAGTACGATTTCGAGTGGCGACCACTCAACAACTACCTCGCCGTGCAACGCATCACGCCTCCGGACATGCGCCAGGGTTCGGCTGCCGAGCCGCGCCTACCCAGCGAAGCGCTCTACGAGTGGATCGTGCTGAACGGGCGCTCCCCCCTGGAAGGCCTGAGCCTGGGGGAGCACTACCGCCTTTCCGACTATGGCGTCGCCGGGCTGGCGCTGCAGAGTGCCGGCACCGTGGGCGAAGCCTTGCAACTGATCAAGACCAACATGCTGCTGTTCCGCAAGGACATCCGCAGGATCGCGGTGAGACGTTCCAGTTGCGACACCGTGGATGTGGATATCGACCTGCAGGACAAGCCGGACTGGCCGCAGTCGGCCCGGTTGTACCACGCCAACGTCCTGGCGTCGGCCGCCTACGCGGTGTTCCGCGACCTGCTGCTGGGCGATCTGGAACTGGTCCGCCTGCGCCTCCCGGAAAGGAACGGCGACGTGCGGGCATACGAGGAGTATTTCCGGGTGCCGGTGTATTTCGCCGGCGAAGGCATCACCTTCACCCTCCCCGAGGAATTGCTCGAGGCCGAGATCGCCACTGCCAACTCCGCCGTGTTCCAGGCCTCGCTGGCGCTCGGCAGCAAGGCTTTCAACACCCGCGTCACCCGCGAGATGGGCGGCTACCGCCAACGCATCGTGGCACTGCTGGAGGTGCTGCAGGACCGCTACCCGAGCATCGCCTGGGTCGCCCGGCAGTTGAAGGTCACCGAGCGGACGCTGCGCCGACGGCTCGCCGACGAGGGCACCAACTACCGGGAAGTGCTCGACCTGGTCCGCCACGACAGGGCGCGCCAACTGCTGCGGGACGAGCGACTGCGCATCGCGGAAGTCGCCGAGAGGCTGGGCTACATGGATACCTCCAGTTTTCGCCACGCCTTCCGCCGCTGGACGGGACAGTGCGCCAACGACTATCGCCAGGCCCGCATCGGCGGCAAGACCGCGCGGCGCCAGGGCGAACGCTAGCCGGCATGATTCCCCTCAGGGCAATTTCTGCGGATAGGGGCGAAAGGCGAACAGGCTGCACGCAGCCAGGGAAAAAGCCGCGAGCAGCACCCATTCGGCCGTCCCGTAGCCTTCGGCGCGGTCGTACAGCCAGCCCAGCAGGTAAGTGCCGAGACTGATCGACAGGGCGAAGGTGAACGGCTGGATCGAACCGTAGATGACACCGAAGCTGCGCAGGCCGAAGTAGCGCATCAACAGGTACTTGGTGGTGCCGCTTTCCCCTCCTCCGCCCAGGCCGACCAGGAACACCGCCAGCCATAGACTGCTCGGTGTGTCGCCCACCAGGAACCAGGCCATGCCGAGCACCGCCGCCAGGGCGAAGGGCAACGCCACCCGCGGCGTCGCCACGCGGTCGAGAAGCCAGCCCATCAGCGGCTGCGACAGCATCATGCCGACCCACAACGCCGACAGCGCGGTGCCCGCCTCGCCCCGGGACAAACCGCGCTCCACCAGCATCGGCACACCATGGGTCATGATCCCGGACATCACGAACACCGCCAGCACCTGGTTGCCCAGCACCAGCCAGAAACTGGCGCTGCGCCAGGCCTGGGGCGCCGACGATCCGCTCAGCGCGGTTTCCGCTACGGCCGTGCCGGCGGCCACGCCAGCGCCCGGCGCTGGCTCGCGGAACAGCCAGGCCAGCAGCGGCAGCGCCAGGCCCAGTTCGAGCACGCCGTAGACCAGGAAAGCGCCGCGCCAGCCCCACGCTTCGAGGCTCTGGTGGCCGACCAGCAGGCCCAGCGGCCCGCCCACCCCGAAGCCCAGGCCGAGCAGGCCGTAGGCCACGCCCAGGCGTTGGCGGAACCAGAGTCCGAGGATACGTCCGTAAGGCAGGTTGCCTGGCGCCAGCAGGCCGATCAGCAGGAACAGCGCGTAGAGTTGCCAGACGGCATTCACCGCTGCCAGGCCGAGCAGCGGCAGCGACAGGGCCGCGGTCAGCCCGAGCATTGTCCGCCGCGCGCCCCAACGGTCGATCAGCCAGCCCTTGAGCGGGCTGGTGATGGCGACCGCCAGTCCGAACAGCGTCACCAGCAACGACACCTCGGCGCGGTCCCAGGCGTACTCGGCGCTCATCGGTGCGATGAACAGACTGAAGGTGTTCAGCAGGATGCCGGTGGGCCCGAGCATGATCGCCACCACCGACGCCAGCAGCACGCCGCCGCTGGTCGCGGAAAATTCTCGTTGCGCCACGCCTGGCCCTCTAGAAGCGGTAGGCCGCGCGCAGGTAGTAGAAGGCGCCGTTGAAGCCGATCTGCGAGGCATAGGTGTCGTAGCGCAGCACGTCGCCATAGGTGGTGTTCTGCGCGGGCAGCTTGTCCGGACGGACGTCGAACAGGTTGTCGGCGCCGGCGGTCAGCGTCAGGTCAGCGCTGAGCCGGTAGCGCGCGGCGATGTCGGTGATGTACTTCGGGTCGTTGACGAAATGGTTGAATTTCTCCGTCGACCAGGCGTCCGGCCCTACCGTGTAGTCGAGTTCCGAGCTGGTCCGGCCGTAGCGCGTCAGGCGCAGGCTGACCTCCCAGTCCTGGCGGCTCCAGGTGCCGCCGAGGGAAACCTGGCTGCGCGGGGTGGAGCTGGTGATCCAGGCGACCTGCTGGGCATTGAGCAGCGGCTCGCCGTTGGCGCCTCGATGGTTCTTGCGCAAGGTGGTGCGGTTGAAGTTGGCCGACAGTTCCCAGTCGACCTGCCCGTACTCGCCAAGCGCGACGAGGTAGTGACCGGTGATGTCGACACCGCGGGTGCGGGTGTCGGCACCGTTGGCCAGGTAATGGGTACTGACCGTACTGGCGCTGGCCGGCAACGAGATCCCCGCCGCAGCTAGGGCATCGATGGCTTCCTGGCCGGAATAGGTGGCGCTGTCGACAATGCGGTCGCGGATGCTGATCTGGTAGGCGTCGATGTTCAGCCCGACGTTTTCCCAAGGGTTGAGTACCAGGCCAAGGTTGAAGCTGGTCGACTTCTCCGGTTGCAGTTCGTCGGCGCCGAGCATCTTCGCTGCCGGCGAGTTGGCCGCCAGCAGGCCGAGGGCGATGGTCGGACCGACGCTGAGGCCGGTGTAGTGCTCCTGGACCAGGGACGGCGCGCGGAACCCGCTGCTTACGCTGGCGCGCAGCGCCACCCGCGGATCGAACTGGTAACGGGTGGCGAACTTGCCGTTGGTGGTGCTGCCGAAGTCGCTGAATTTCTCGTGGCGCACCGCCAAGTCGACCTCCCAGGCTGGGGTCAGGGAGGTACCCAGGTCCAGGTAGGACGCCCAGGCGTGCCGCGACCATTGCCCCTCGCTGAGCGGCGAGAGGCCAGCCAGGGATTCCGCCCCGCCGCTGTAGTAGGACGCCGGGTCGCCGGCGTCGATGCGGTAGCTTTCCCGCCGGTATTCCGCACCCAGCGACAACGCCAGCGGAGCAGCGAGGAAATCCAGTTGGAATTCCCGCCCCAGGTCCAGGTTGCTGGTCCATTGGCTGTTGCGGTAGCGCGCCAGGTCGAAGCTTCTTGGGCTGTTGCCGGTTTCACGGTAGATCGCCGCGTTCACCGACTGGGTCATGCCGATATCGGGACGGTCGGCGCCGTAGCCACTGCTCAGGTCCCAGTGCCAGGCATCCAGCAGACGCTCGCCGCGCACCCCGGCGAGGAACGCATAGTCGTCCTCGTCGCTGTTCGGGCGCGGCGTGAAGCCGTCCGGATACAGCGTCGGTGCCACCGAGGCCAGGCGATAGTTGGCCGCCGAGGAGGCCTTGCGCCGGGTATAGGTGCCGAAGCCGTACACCTCGATATCGTCGCCCAACCCGAAACCCGAGTTGAGCGCCAGCGATTGCCGGTGGAACGCGGGATCGCCCATGGAAATGTTGTCGCGCCGACCGGTGCGCTCATCGATGCCGCTGCGCATCGTGCGCTCCTGCTCGCGATATTCGGCGGTGAGGTTGACGAAGCCGCTATCGCCGAAGGCCAGTCCGATGTTCCCCCCGCCGCCATGGGTGAAGCCGTCGCCGTCGCCGGTCTGCCCGACGTCAGCGGCCGCCGACCCGCCGTGGTCGGCGGACTTGAGGATGACGTTGATCACCCCGGCGATGGCGTCCGAACCATACTGTGCCGAAGCACCGTCGCGCAGCACCTCGACCCGCTCGATGGCGTTGATCGGGATGGTGTCCAGATCGACGCCGGTGGAGCCCTTCTCCAGTCCCCCGCTGATATTGAGATTGGCCGTTTCGTGGCGACGCTTGCCGTTCACCAGCACCAGCACATGGTTGGGGCTCAGCCCGCGCAGCGACTGCGTGTGGGTCAACGCCGAGGCGTTGAACGGCTGGGCCTGGCGGGTCAGCGAGGGCAGCAGTTTGACCAGTGCATCGCGCAGGTCGACCGCGCCGCTGCTACGTAGCTGGGTAGCGCTGACCACGTCGATCGGGCTCAGGCTGTCCTGCGCCTTCACATCGCTCTTGCGCGTGCCGGTGACCACCACGGTGGACAAGGTCGGTGCCGCCGCCGCACCTCGCGTCTCCTGCACAGGCGCCTGTCCGCCGCGCAGGACGAAGGCACCGCTTTCGTCCTGCGCGTATACCAGCCCGCTGCCGGCCAGGGCACGCCGCAAGGCGTCCTCGACACTGAGCCGGCCGCGGATATCCGGTCCGCGCAACCCCGCCACCAGGCGCTGGTCGAAGGCGATAGGCACGTGTCCCTGGCGCACGATGTTCAACAACACCTCGGCCAGTTCGCCGGGCGCTATGTCGAATACCCGGGGCGCCGTGGCCGCGTCGCGCGGCCCACCGTCGGCGGCCTGCACCTCGCCCTGCAGCGCGCAGGCGAGCCCCACCGCACAGAGCACGGGGGTCAACGAACGAGAGGAAAGACGTACATCGGGCATGGTCGAATCGTCCTGGATGGAATTCGCCCATGAGTGCAATCCGACGCCGGCTTTTTCAGCGTCGGGCAATATGAATTTCGCATAACCTTATGCGCCCGGGTTCCTCCGCAGGCGGCGCACTAGCGTGCGTCGGCGAGCCGCGGCGCGGGCGGGTTGATCAACAGCGCGAATATCTCGGAGTGGGACTTCACGTTCAGCTTCGCGTAGATGTGCCGGCGATGCACCTTGATGGTGGCGATCGACAGCGTCAGCCGATCCGCTATTTCCTTGTTCGAGTATCCATCCAGCATCAGCCGGATGACATCCGACTCCCGCGCGGTCAGCGGCGATATCAACCCTCTCCAGGGCTGGACTTCCACCTCCGCCGCTGCGATCGGTTTCGCCTCCTCCCTGACCGCATCCTCGAAGTGGATGCGTTTTTTCATCAGCGCGATGACCCACGGGCGAAGCAGCTCGAACAGCGCGATCTGCTCGGCACCGAAGCGGCTCTCGCTGCCCAACGACAGGCATAGGGTTCTTTCACCATCCAGCGGGACGTTATATTGAACTTCGTCCGTCACCACATAATGCGCAAAGTACGCATTGTAATACTCGGTCGTTTCGAAATCTTCGGAGACGATATCCGCAAGATGAAAAAGCCCGCCGCGCCGACAGTTTCTGGATACCTGGTAGAAAGGATCTTGCAGATAGAGTCCGGTTATATATCGACTGATCAGCGGGTCCGGCTCGATTTCTTCTATCTCCTCTTCCATGAAGGAAAGAATCAAGGGGCTGGAGTCGCTGAATATCAGGGCCGCCCAGTTGTGGACGGGGGCGAACTGGCCGAGGGTCTGCGCCAGGATCCGCCAGAAGAACGGCCGGTCCAGCGCTTCGAGCAACTTTCCCAGTGACTCGTGCCAGGCGCCGCCGTGCAATGCGATATCCACACAACTACTCCTCTGGGATTAGTCACTCGGCGTTATGTCATGAAGAGTTCCAATGTGCATAATATCGATGCCTTCGAAGATAGCCACAGGTCAGAACTACCAGTTCTGGTAGGTGCAAAATCCAACTTGTTTCGTTTCGGAAAGGAAATCCAATGAAAAAAGTTTGTGCACTGGCGTTATCGATCCTGACGACGATCGGTGCGACAGCGGCGGACAGTGCATGGGCTGCGCAAACCAGCGTCCATCTTTACAACTGGTATGACTTCATCGCCCCGGAAACGCCCAAGGCTTTCCAGAAGGAAACCGGCACCCGTGTCGTCCTCGACACCTTCGACAGCGCCGAGACCGCGCAGGGCAAACTGATGGTCGGCCGCTCCGGCTACGACGTGGTGGTGATCACCTCCAACATCCTGCCCGGACTGATCAAGGCAGGCGTCCTCCAGGAACTCGACCGCGATCGGCTCCCCCACTGGAAGAACCTCGACGCGGACATCCTCGGGAAGCTCCAGGCCAACGATCCCGGCAATCGCTATGCCGTACCTTATCTCTGGGGAACCACCGGGATCGCCTACGACGTGGACAAGGTCCGCAAGCTGCTCGGCCCCGACGCGCCGGTCGACTCCTGGGACCTGGTCTTCAAGGAGGAGAATATCTCCCGCCTCAGCCAGTGCGGCGTGGCCACGCTGGACTCCTCCACCGAGCTGGTTTCCATCGCCCTCAACTACCTGGGCCTGCCGCACAACAGCCAGAATCCCGAGGATTACCAGAAAGCCCAGGAACTGTTGCTGAAGGTTCGCCCCTACATTCGCTATTTCGACTCCTCCAGAGTCGACACCGACCTCTCCAACGGCAACGTCTGCGTGGTGGTCGGCTGGCAGGGCACGGCCTACATGGCCCAGGTCAACAACGAACAGGCCGGGAACGGTCGCCATATCGCCTACAGCATTCCCCGGGAAGGCTCGCTGGTCTGGGCCGAGAACATGGTGCTGCTCAAGGATGCACCGCATCCGCAGCAGGGTTATGCGCTGATCGACTACCTGCTGCGTCCGGAGGTCATCGCCAGGACCTCCAACTATGTGGGCTATCCGAATGGCAACCAGGCGGCGCTGCCGCTGGTGGAGCGGAAGCTGCGGGAAAACCCGGCGGTTTACCTGAGCAAGGAAACCATGGCGACCCTCTTCCCGCTGGAAACCCTGCCACTGAAGGTCGAGAGAATCCGTACCCGGGTCTGGAGCCGAGTCAAGACCGGGAGCTGAAACCCGTCCGAGACGCCCCTGGAAGCACGGGAGCGCCCGGAGCCAGAAAAATCCAGCGAGGTCCGCCAGGACCGGCGTTCGCGCCCTTCACCGGGCGAGGCTCTGCCTCGTCCGTCAGGACGCGGCTTGCCGTCTGACCCGCGACCGATCGATAGAGATACCTCTCCCCCTGGGCGGGAAAGCCCCGGGCATGCCTGATGGAGAAAACCATGCTTATCCATTTCTGCCCCAGGCTGCTGACGCCTGCGGGGTTCGACCTGCCGTGCGAGCTGATCGACATCCGCATCAAGGAGTTCGACCTGCACCTGCTTGGCGGGCGCGACGTGGTGGCGCGTCACCCCCTCCCCGACAAGCGCTACCACGTGGCCTGCCGCAAGTCCGGCTGCAAGGCGGTGAATGGCCTGCTGGTGGACGTGGAAAAGCACGTTCCGCTGTTCACCGTGGACACCCGCTGGAGCATCGACGCCGAAGTGGTCCTGCGCCATCGCGTCGAGTACGTGGTGCTCGACGCCGAGCACGATGCGGTGAGCGACTACATGCTGTTGTGGTGCGACGAGGTGCCCAACTACTTCCTCGGCCAGAGCACCCCGGCCATGCAGGTTCCGTTGATGGAACTGATGCGCGGCAATGCGTTGCAGACCGAGCGGCAGGATGTGTTCCGCCTGCCAACGCTGAGGTCCGAACGCCTGCGCCAGGGCAACGCCGATGCCAACCAGCATCTTCCGAGCCGTGAGCAGGCGTTCCACGTCAAGGCCGAGCAGATCAGCTATGGGCTGGCCTGAAGGACGCGCGCCAGCGGCAAGCTACGCTGGCCGCCGGTGCCGCGCATCACAGGGCAGCTGCGTCGCTCAGTGCCGCGGCTGCCATACCTCCACGGCGCGCGTATCCACCGGTTTGGGTAGCAGTCCCTGGGCGTGGAAGGCGTCGGCGATGCGCTGTTGCTCGTCGAGACCATCTGCGCTCACCGGTTGTACGTCGTAGCTGCGCCGCGCATTCGCCTGCTCGACGGTAGCGGCATCGAGATTGCCCCACAGCGGCCCCAGCACCTTGGCCGCGTCGGCCGGGTGGCTCTTGAGCCAGCGCCCGGTGCGCTGCAGTTCGGCGAAGACCTGCTGGAGCACTTCAGGATGTTTCCTGGCGTAGTCGCTGGAGGCGAGGTAGTAGCGCTGGTAGCTGGCCAGGCCCTGGCCGTCGGCCAGTACCCGCGCGCGTTGCTGGCGCTGGGCGCTTGCCACGTAGGGGTCCCAGGTCACCCAGGCGTCGACCTTGCCGTTCTCGAAGGCGGCGCGGCCGTCGGCTGGCGTCAGGTAGGCTGGCTGGATGTCGGAGAACTCAAGCCCGGCGCTGGCCAGCGCGGCGATGAGCAGGTAGTGGCTGCCGGCGGCCTTGGTCACGGCGATGCGCTTGCCCTTCAGCTCGGCCAGGGACTTCAGCGGCGAATGTTCGCCGACCAGTATCGCCTGCGCCGCGGGCGAAGGTGTTTCGCGGGCGAAGTAGGTCAGGCGAGCACCCGCCGCCTGGGCGAACACCGGCACGGTGTCGGCGACGTCGGCGGAGAGATCGACGTTGCCGACATTGAGCGATTCGAGCAACGGCAGGCCGCTGGGGAACTCATGCCAGGACACCCGGATGCCCTGCCTGGCCAACTCGCGCTCGAAGGTGCCCTGGCTGCGGATCAGGGTCAGCAGAGTCGAGGATTTCTGGAAGCCGATGCGCAGGACCTCCTCGGCATGTGCGCCACCAATGCCCGACAGGACGGCGGAAGCGGCAAACACGATGGCCAAGCGACGCAGGAACGGACGAGACATGCGATGACTCCTGGGATAGGTGCGAGCGCCCGCAGGGACGGGAGTTCCAGCTGCCGGCGACGGAACGGATAGATTATTGGAATAAAAAACAATCTATAAATAACTTATAGTTATCAATTAATGCCCGGGCAGCGCCTACCGGATATCCGCATCCGACGCCTGCCTGACCGCAAAGCCGCTGGCGAAGGTCGGCCGCACATCGAGGCGCTGCGGAATCAATCCATGGGCCTGGTAGAAATCGGCGGTCTCCTGCTGCTGGCCGAGCGTTCGCTCATCCAGCGCCTGCCAACGCAAGCGCCGGCGTTCGAACTGCAAGCGCGCGGCGTCCTCGGGGAAGCCGATGATCTGCGCCAGGCTTCGCGAATACTCGTCCAGGTGCAGGTACGCCCAGCGCTGGGCGCTGGCCAGGCGTTGCAGGTAGTCCTGCAGCACGGCGCGTTTCGCCGGGTCGGCCAGTGCGCTATCGGTAGCAGCGAGGAAGCTGTTGCCAGCCCACAGGCCGCGACCGTCGACCAGTACCCGAGCCTTGTCGGCGGTCTCCGCGAACGCGGTGTAGGGCTCCCAGGTCGCCCAGGCATCCACGGAACCATTGGCGAGGGCCATTTTCGCGTCCACCGGGCCGAGGAAGCGGAATTCGACGTCCTTCTCGCCCAGCCCGACCGAGGCCAAGGCCTTGAGCGCGACGAAGTGGCCGATGGAACCGCGCCCGGTGGCAATGCGCTGGCCTTTCAGGTCGTTGGCCGAGCGCAACGGCGAATCCCCTCTCACCAGCACGGCGGTACCGTAGGGATCGGATTTGTCGACGGCGATGGCCTTCAGCCGGGCACCGGCGGCCAGGGCGAAGAGCAATGGCGCGTCGCCGATGATGCCGGCATCCACCGCACCGGCATTGAGTGCTTCGGCGAGGGGGGCGGCGGCGGGGAATTCGAACCAGCGGATGTCGTAGGTCAGGTTGTCCAGCGCGCCGGCAGCCTCCAACTGGGCGCGCATGTTGCCCTTCTGGTCGGCCAGGCGCAGGGTCACGCGCTCGTCGGCACAGGCCTGGCCGACGAGCAGGCAGAGAAGCAGGAACAGGCTCAGGGTCTGACGCATTCCGTAACTCCTCAACGCTGGCCGACGCGGAGGTCGGCGGGCAACTGGCGGGCCACTTCGGCGGCACCGGCGGACAGGCTGAAGTCGAACGCCGGGGCGACCTCCAGCGACTTCGGCAGCACGCCTTCGGCATGGAAGAAATCGGCGGCGGTCTGCAGGGTGGCGGCAACCTCCGGACCGAAGACCACAGGACTGATGCGCGCCTCGCCAACCCAGCGCCGAGTGACTTCGCGCGGCATGTTCAGATCCTTGGCCAGGGCCTCGGCGAACGCCTCCGGGTGCCTCAGGGCCCAGGCCTGGGCACGCGCCAGGCGGGTCAGCAGGTCGCTGATCGCGGCCTTCTTGCGGGCGATCGCAGCGTCGCTGGCCAGGGCATAGGAGTAGCCGGTCATGATCCCGGCACCGTTGTCGATGACCCGCGCCTGATCGAGCAGCACGGCGCTGGAGGTATAGGGCTCCCAGGGCACCCAGGCGTCTACCGAGCCACGCACCAGGGCGGCGCGGCCGTCCACCGGACCAAGGAAGGAAAAGCTTACGTCCTGCGGTCCGAGGCCGGCGCGACGCAACGCGCCAAGGGCGAGGAAATGCCCCCAGCCGCCGCGATTGACGGCAATGCGCTTGCCCTTGAGGCCGGCCACCGAACGGATCGGCGAGTCCTTGCCGACCACCAGCGCCACGGTCGCCGGGTTGAAGTGCCAGGCGCCCACCGCCTTGAGCGGCGCGCCGGCAGCGTAGACGAAGAGGAACGGGATGTCGCCGGTAAAGCCTATGTCCAGGGCCCCGGCGTTGAGCGCCTCGAGCACCGGTGCACCGGAGGGGAACGCCGACATTTCCAGCTTGTACGGCAGGTCGTCGAGCTCGCCGGACGCGCGCAGGGCGGCGTAGCGGTCGCCCTTCACATCGCCCAGGCGCAGGCTGATGAGGTCGGCGGCGCTGGCGGCTCCAGCCAGCAGGGTCGCGGCCAGCAGGCCGGCAAGCACACACAGGGGTCGTTTCATGGGCAATCTCCAGGCAGCTCCGCACGGAGCCGGGGCTATCCTGGGCTATCCGTTCCGCCGGTGCGGTCGCCGACAAGGCCAGGGTCGAGAATCGTGGGAGGTACGTTTCAAAGACTCAGCGCCGCCCTCCCCGCCGCGCTCCAGACGCTATCTTTCTGTGGCGTGTGGACCCGTCCGCAAAGCACGTCGCGGTAGTGCCGCTGTAGCGGATTGTGCCGGCTGAGGCCGTGGTTGCCGCTCAGTTCCAGGGCCTTCTCGACCACCGCCAACGCGTTGTCGATGACCGCGACCTTGAGCAGCCCGGAGTCGCTGGCGGGCAACTGTCCGCAGCACGCGGCATCGAGCAGCAGGCGGTTCTGCAGGAGCAGGCCGTCGATCCCGCCGAGCGCCTCCTGCATCCTCGGCAGGCTCGCCAACGGCGCGCCGAGACTGGCCGGCACGCGCTCGCGCAGCCAGCCGACGAGCCACTCGCGGGCGCTCCCGGCGATACCGTCGTAGAGCGCGCCAAGCAATACCGCGCTAGCCTGGGCGAAGTCGCGCAGCACGGCCTGGTCCGGCGCCGGAGGCTGGTCGTGGGGATGCAGGCCGATGGCGTTTTCCAGAGGCACCGCCACCTCTTCGAAGAGCACCTCGTGGCTGCCGCTGGCGCGCATGCCCAGATGGTCCCAGCTCTCCACGATACGGATGCCTGGGCTGTCGCGGCGCACCAGCCAGGTACCCACGCGGGGGATCGGCTCGTCGCTGCGCGCCCATACCGCCAGCCAGGTCAGGCCGGGAATGCCGGTGGTGTAGAGCTTGTGCCCGGACAGCTGCCAGCCGTCGCCGACACGCCGCGCCAGCGTACCCGGCAGACCGCCGCGTGACGGCGAACCCAGCTCGGGCTCCACGCGCAGGCTATTGATCAACGCCCCCTGCTCCAGCACCTCGCGCGCCACGCGCCGCTTGAGCGCGCCGGGCCAATCGGGGTTATCGGCCAGGCGCCGCAAATGCAGGTACTGCATGCACAGCACCAGGGCCGTGGAGGGTTCGCCACGAGCCACCGCGCCGATTACCCGGCGCAGCTCGCCGAGGCTGGCGCCGGGACCGCCGAGCGCAGGCGGCAAGGCCAGGGCGAGCAGTCCGTGGTGTCGCAGCAGGGCCAGGTTGGCATGGGGAAAATCTCCGCTGCGGTCATGGGCATCGGCGCTTTCCGCCAGTTGCCGGGTCAGTTCCGGCAGCCATTCGTCGAACGCCGCCGAGGGAGTCTGCAGGACGGCCATGGGATCAGGCCGTGGCGCGCCGGCGCTCGCGCTCGGCGACTTTGGCGCGGGTCAGCGGGATCAGCTCGCGGCCATATTCCACGGCATCGGCGAGGGGATCGAAACCGCGAATGAGGATATTGCGCACGCCCAGGTCGTAGTAGGCGAGCAGCGCGTCGGCCACCTGTTCCGCGGTACCGACCAGGGCGGTGGAGTTGTGCCCGCCACCGACCAGCCTGGCGATTCCGGTCCAAAGGCGCTCGTCGAGGCGCTCGCCCTGCTCCACCGCCTTGAGCAGACGCTGGGCGCCGACGCTCTGCGGCTTGCCCTTGGGGAAGCCGGCCTCGCCCAGGCGCGCGCCGGCGCTTGCGCGTATCGCCTCGGCCTTGGCCCAGGCCTCGTCCTCCGTGCGCCCGAGGATGGGCCGGAACGACAGGCTGAATTCCACTTCGCGACCATTCGAGCGCGCCTGTTCGCGCACAGCGGAGATGGTTTCGGCGGCCTGTGCCAGGGGTTCGCCCCAGAGCATGAACACATCGGCCTGCTTGCCGGCGACCTTCAGCGCGGCTTCCGAGGAGCCGCCGAAATACACCGGAATGTGCGGTTTCTGCTGTGGACGGATGGCCGAGAAGGCGTGCTCCACGCGGTAGTACGCGCCGTGGAAATCGAAGGGTTCGGTGCTGGTCCAGGTGCGCTTGAGCAGTTCGATGAATTCGTCGCTGCGGGCATAGCGCTGGTCGTGGTCGAGATAATCGCCGTCCTTGCGCTGGTCGGCGTCGCTGCCGCCGCTGATGATATGCACCGCCAGGCGCCCGTCGAGGATGTGTTCGAGGGTCGCCAGCTTGCGCGCGGCCAGGGTCGGGGCGACGAAACCGGGGCGGTGCGCCAGCAGCAGACCGATCCGGGAAGTGGCCAGGCCAGCGGCGGCGGCCACCAGGAATCCATCCGGCTGGTCCGACCAGTAGCCGACCAGGATTCGATCGAAGCCGGCCTCTTCGTGGGCGCGTGCGAAAGCGGCGATGTAAGGCTTGTCGAGGATAGGTCCGACCGGCGCGAGGGTCTCCGAGGCCAGGCGATGGCCGATCATGCCGAGAAACTGGATGCTCATGGTCCGTACTCAGTGGAAGGCTTCGTTGAAGGACGTGTCGATCACCGTGGAAGTGTCGAACGGCTTGGGCAAGGCACCGGTCTGCAGCAGGAAATCCGCGGTCTCCTGGTAGTCGGTGGCGGCCTGGGCGTCTACCGGGCCGACGCTCATGCCGGCCTGGCCGATCCAATGGCGGGAGACTGCCCGGTCGAGATTGGCCTTCTGCGCCCAGAGGTCGGCGTACTGCTCCTTGTGTGCCTCGACCCAGGCCCGTGCCTTGCGCAGGCGGCCGAGGAAGTCGGCGATCTGCGCGCGCCTGGGCTCGATGGAAGCAGCGTTGGCGGCGATGCTGGACAGCCCCGGCATCAGGTCGCGGGCGGTGAGAATCGGCCGTGCGCCGGAAACCACGATCTGCTGCGAGATATACGGCTCCCACACCGGAAAGGCATCGATGCTGCCGCGCGGCAAGGCGGCGGCGGCGTCGATCGGCATCAGCTTGACGAACTCCACGTAGTCCTTCGGCAAGCCGGCTTTCTCCAGCGCGCGCAAGGTCAGTTGCTGGCTCCAGGCACCGGGCCAGTAGGCGACTTTCCTGCCCTTGAGATCGGCAATGCTGCGCACCGGAGAATCCTTCGGCACCAGCAGGGCTATGGTATCGAGGTTCTGCCGCGAGACGCCGACCAGCTTCACCGGCGCACCCTTGGCGGCGAGGAAGATGAAGCCCGAGTCGCCGAGGAAACCCAGGTCCAGCGCTCCGGCCTGCAACCCTTCGGCCACCGGCGCGGCGGACTGGAAATGCTTCCATTCGACCTGGTAAGGCGCGCCTTCGAGAACTCCCGAGGCCTCCATTGAAGCCCGCACGTTGTAGTAGTTCTGGTCGCCCACACGCAACGTCGGCAGGTCTGCGGCCTGGGCCAGGGAGGCACCGAGCAGAAGCGTGGCGAAGCTGGTTAGCAGGTATTGCTTGAGTTTCATCGGAGCTCCTCAACCGGCGTGCCGCAACAGCGGCAGGCGGGCGATATGGTCATGTATGGCGGGAATCAGGCCCTGGCCGTAGCGCACGGCGTCGCCGAGCGGATCGAAGCCTCGAATCAGGAAGGTCGAGACGCCCAGCCGGTAGTACTCGCCAAGCGCAGCGGCAACCTGCTCGGGGGTGCCTACCAGGGCGGTGGAGTTCCAGCGCGCCCCGGTCAGCCGGGCCACGCCGGTCCACAAACGGCTGTCGAGCACCTCGCCCTGCTCGGCGGCGGCCAGCAGGCGCTGCGAACCGACGTTCTGCGGCTGGTGGTCGCGCAGCGGCAGACCGAGGCGCGCACGGTTCTCGCGGACCTGTTCGAGCACCTCGGCGGCACGCTTCCAGGCGGCCTCCTCGGTATCCGCGACGATCGGCCGGAATGACACCGAGAAGCGCGGATCGCGTCCCTGGGCCTTGGCGGCGGCGCGCACTCGGCGGATATGCCCGTCGACCGCGGCCAGCGGCTCGCCCCAGAGCATGTAGGTGTCGGCGTGCCTGGCGGCGACCTCGATGGCTGCGTCGGAGGAGCCACTGAAATAGATCGGTATGTGCGGCGACTGGCGCGGGCGCACCGCTGGCGAGGCGCCCTGGAAGCGGTAGAACTCGCCGTCGAAATCCACCGGTCCCGTGGCGGTCCAGATAGCACGCAGGGCTTGCAGGTATTCATCGGTACGGGCGTAGCGGCGGTCATGGTCGAGGTAGTCGCCATCGCGCGCGAGGTCCTCGTCGTTACCACCACTGACTACGTTCAGGGCCAGGCGGCCCTCGCTGAACTGATCCAGGGTGGCCAGTTGGCGTGCCGCCAGCGGCGCTGCGATCACCCCCGGGCGATAGGCCAGGAGAACGCCAAGGCGCCGGGTGGCAGCGGCGACGAAGGAACTGACCACCGTGCCCTCGGCGGCATTGCTGAAATACCCCACCAGCACCCGGTCGAAGCCGGCGTCCTCATGGGCCTGGGCGAAACGCCGGACGAAACCGGCGTCCACAGCCTCCCCCAACGGCTGGTCCACCTCGGAACTCGGTGTGGCGGTGATCATGCCGAGAATTTCCACGCTCACGCTGTTGCCCTCGCCTGGGCCGCTCGACTGATAAGGTTGGCGGCTGTCGTTATAAGAAAAACATCTGCATGGGTGCTTTTCTTAGAAGCTACAGGCTGAAACTACATGATGGAAATTCATTTTTGTCATATCTTAATATGCTAAACACGCATATTTAGCTTTTCCGTCTTTGCGTTTCCCAAGGCGGACACTATGCGTAGCCGCCCTCGCTCCCTCTTCCCTCTGAAGCGAAAAGGGGCTCGCAGGGGAATGTTGATCCCGACTGCAGCCCCTTCTCATTCACGCTCCCGTCTCCCGGGGATCTCCCGGCGCCGCTACTCAACCGGCTTGCATATCCAACCCCTCGGCCACCGCCCTGCCGAACAGCCGTGCCGGCGTCTCCAGATTGCCCAGCAGGCGCGGACGCACCAGCCAGAGCTGGATCAGCGGCTGGAAATCCTCCAATTGCAGCACCTGCAACTGATCGCGGTAGCGGCTACGCGCCAGGGCCGGCGCCGGCACCAGGCCGAGACCCCGGCCCGCGGCGACCAGGCCCAGTTGCAGCTCGCTGCCGAAAGTCTCGAGGTTCAGTTGCAGGCCCAGGCCCTGATCGGCCAGGGCCCGTTGCAGGCCGGCACGGAAGCCGCAGCCATCGGGGTTGAGCACCCAGCCATGGTGGTAGCAATCGAGCAGGCGTCGCGCCTGGATGGCACTGTCGCGGGCGACCACCACGCAGAGTTCCATGCGCCCTAGGGGCGTGGCGCCGAGTTCTTCGGGGAACACCTTGCTTGGCGGAAACAACACCACTGCCGCGTCCAGTTCGGCATTCTCCAGGCGCGCCAGCAAATGGCTGCCCCAGCCAGTGCCGACCTGCGCGCGCAGCTCCGGGTACTCGTCGGCCAGCCGCCGAAGGGCATCCAGCAACACCACCTCGCCGATACTCTGCGGCACGCCCAGGCGCAGCACGCCACTTGGTGTGGCGTCGCCGGCCACCAGTTCGCGCAGGCCATCCACCTCGCGCAGCACCCGCCGGCACTGTTCGTAGACCCGCAGTCCGCTGGCGGTGGGTTTGAGCGGCTTGGTATTGCGGTCCAGCAATGCCACTCCGAGGGACTCCTCCAGGCTCTGTACCCGCCGGGTGATCGCAGACTGGGTCAGGCCCAGGCTCTCGGCGGCCTGGCTCAGGGAAGCGTTGCGGATCACCGCGACGAAGGCGTCGATGTCATCGATTTTCATGGGGCCGGCACCAATTGCATTTCTCGCATATTAGCTTATATTCAAAATGCATTTCAGGAATAAAAAAGCGTTTGCTACCGTACCGCCAGAACTTCCCGGAGTGAATCCCCGCATGTCATCCATCCTGCGCCTCGACCGCCTGCGCCAGTTCATCGGCGAGCTGGCGACACTGCTCGACAGCCGTCCCGACGAATCCACCCTGCTCACCCAAGCCCCCCCCCTGCTGGCCGAGCTGGTGCGCCAGGACGACTGGCTGCCGGAAGACTGCGCCCGCCCCGATCCACAGCGCTACCAACAGTACCTGCTGCATGTCGACTCACGGCAGCGCTTCTCGGTGGTCAGCTTCGTCTGGGGGCCGGGCCAGATCACACCGGTACACGATCATCGGGTCTGGGGCCTGATCGGCATGCTCCGCGGGGCCGAATACTCGCAGCCGTACGCCTTCGATGCGGGGGGGCGTCCGCATCCCAGCGGAGCCCGTCGACGCCTGGAGCCCGGCGAGGTCGAAGCGCTGTCGCCACGCATTGGCGACGTGCACCAGGTGAGCAACGCCTTCAGCGACCGCACATCCATCAGTATCCACGTCTACGGCGCCAATATCGGTGCGGTACGGCGTGCCGTGTTCAGCGCCGAAGGTGAGGAAAAACCCTTCATTTCCGGCTATTCCAACAGCCGCTTGCCCAATATCTGGGACCTGTCGAAAGAGAACCCCGCATGAGCCAGATCGCCGTACGCACCTTCCACGATATCCGCGCCGCTCTCCTCGCCCGCCGGGAGCTGGCGCTGCTCGACGTGCGCGAGGAGGACCCGTTCGCCCAGGCCCATCCCCTGTTCGCCGCCAACCTGCCGCTGTCCAGGCTGGAACTGGAGATCCATGCCCGGGTGCCGCGCCGCGACACGCCGATTACCGTCTACGACGACGGCGAAGGCCTGGCGCCGGTCGCCGCGCAACGCCTCCTCGACCTCGGCTACAGCGACGTGGCCTTGCTCGATGGCGGCCTGTCCGGTTGGCGCAACGCCGGCGGCGAGCTGTTCAGGGATGTGAACGTGCCGAGCAAGGCCTTCGGCGAACTGGTGGAGGCCGAGCGCCACACGCCATCGCTGGCCGCGGAGGAAGTACAGGCTTTGCTCGACGCCAGGGCCGACGCGGTGATCCTGGATGCCCGTCGTTTCGACGAATACCAGACCATGAGTATCCCCGGCGGCATCAGCGTGCCCGGCGCCGAACTGGTGCTGCGCGTCGCCGAACTGGCGCCGGACCCGCGCACCCGGGTGATAGTCAACTGTGCCGGGCGCACTCGTAGCATCATCGGTACCCAGTCGCTGCTCAACGCCGGCATCCCCAACCCGGTGGCGGCATTACGCAACGGCACCATCGGCTGGACGCTGGCCGGTCAGCAACTGGAACACGGCCAGACGCGACGCTTCGGTGCGATCTCGCAGGACACTCGCAAGGCCGCCGCCCAGCGCGCCCGTGCCGTCGCCGACCGCGCCGGCGTCGAACGCCTCGACCTGGCCGGTCTGGCCCAATGGCAGGACGAGCACGACCGCACCACCTACCTGCTCGACGTACGCACGCCCGAGGAATACGAAGCCGGTCACCTGCCTGGCTCCCGCTCCACGCCCGGTGGCCAGCTGGTTCAGGAAACCGACCATGTCGCCAGCGTGCGCGGCGCGCGCCTGGTACTGGTGGACGACGATGGCGTACGCGCCAACATGAGCGCCTCCTGGCTGGCCCAGATGGGCTGGCAGGTCGCGGTACTGGACGGACTCTCCGACGCCGACTTCAGCGAGAGGGGCGCCTGGAGCGCGCCGCTGCCGGGGCAACCCCGGGCCGACACCATCGACCCGACCACCCTCGCCGCCTGGCTGGGCGAACCGGGCACCCGGGTGCTCGACTTCACCGCCAGCGCCAACTATGCGAAACGCCACATCCCCGGCGCCGCCTGGGTATTGCGCAGCCAGTTGAAGCAGGCACTGGAACGGCTGGGCACGGCCGAGCGCTACGTACTCACCTGCGGCAGCAGCCTGCTGGCGCGCTTCGCCGTGGCGGAAGTCCAGGCACTCAGCGGCAAGCCGGTGTTCCTTCTCGACGGCGGCACCAGCGCCTGGGTCGCCGCGGGCCTGCCGACGGAAGACGGCGAAAGCCTGTTGGCGTCGCCGCGCATCGACCGCTACCGCCGCCCCTACGAAGGTACCGACAATCCGCGCGAAGCGATGCAGGGCTACCTGGACTGGGAGTTCGGCCTGGTGGAGCAACTCGGTCGCGACGGAACCCACGGCTTCTTCGTGATCTGAAGCCATTACCCGACGAAATCGGAGAGTCATCGAATCGACGCCGGGCAGGCTGCGGAAACGATCCGGAAGTGCGGAAGAGCAGCGCCCCGAAAATGCAAAAGCCCCGCTCAGCGGGGCTTTTCAGTACGCGGATATGGCGGAGGCGGTGAGATTCGAACTCACGGAAGAGTCTCCCCTTCGACGGTTTTCAAGACCGTTGCCTTAAACCACTCGGCCACACCTCCGCATCGCGGGGCGCCATAGTACCGGATAGCAACACACTGTCAAACTCTATCGATTGGCCCTGGCAGAGGCTTTGCTATCATGCCCATCAGTACGTCATGGACCCGTTCCCGTTAAGGAGTACCCACACCATGCAAGAACAGCAATATCAGCTGAACTCCGCCGTCGCGGAACAGCGTGAAGTCAGCGGCGTTCTGCGCAATACCTACGGCCTGCTGGCACTCACCCTGGCCTTCAGCGGCCTGGTGGCCTACGTTTCGCAGCAGATGCGCCTGCCCTATCCGAACGTGTTCGTGGTGCTGATCGGCTTCTACGGCCTGTTCTTCCTCACCGTGAAGCTGCGCAACAGCGCCTGGGGGCTGGTCAGCACTTTCGCCCTGACCGGCTTCATGGGCTACACGCTCGGCCCGATCCTCAACATGTACCTCGGCCTGCCCAACGGCGGCAGCGTCATCACTTCGGCGTTCGCCATGACCGCCCTGGTGTTCTTCGGCCTGTCCGCCTATGTGCTGACCACCCGCAAGGACATGAGCTTCCTGTCCGGCTTCATCACCGCCGGCTTCTTCGTCCTGCTGGGCGCCGTGCTGGTATCGCTGTTCTTCCAGATCAGTGGCCTGCAACTGGCGATCAGCGCCGGCTTCGTCCTGTTCTCCTCGGCGATGATCCTCTACCAGACCAGCGCGATCATCCACGGCGGCGAACGCAACTACATCATGGCCACCATCAGCCTGTACGTGTCGATCTACAACCTGTTCATCAGTCTGTTGCAGATCTTCGGCATCGCCGGCGGCGACGACTGATAGAAAGCGCCTCCGGAAAAGCCCGTCCCCGCGACGGGCTTTTTCATTTGCGGACCGGCAAAACACAGGCATTGGTTTATCATTCGAAGAAATCCTTCGCGTATCGCAGCATGAAATTCGCCATCGCCCTATTCGACCCTCCCCACTCCCCCGCCGCCCGCCGCGCGCTGCGCTTCAGCGAAGCCGCGCTGGCCGGCGGGCACGAAATCGTCCGCCTGTTCTTCTACCAGGACGGCGTGCACAGCGCCTCGGCCAACGTCGTGAGCGGCCAGGACGAGTTCGACCTGCCCGCCGCCTGGCGCGAGTTGGTCGAGCGCAACGGCCTGGACGCCGTGGTCTGCATCGCCGCCGCCCTTCGCCGCGGCGTGCTGAACGCCGAGGAAGCCGAACGCTACGGCCGTCCCGGCGCCAACCTTGGCGCACCATGGGAACTGTCCGGACTCGGCCAGTTGCACGAGGCGGCGCAAAGCGCGGACCGCCTGGTCTGCTTCGGAGGCGACCGATGAGCCAGTCGCTGCTGATCATCAGCCGCCAGTCGCCCTGGTCCGGCCCGAGCGCCCGCGAGGCGCTGGACATAGCCCTGGCCGGCGGCGCCTTCGATCTACCGGTCGGCATGCTGTTCCTCGACGACGGCGCGTTCCAGCTGGCTCCCGGCCAGCATCCTGCGCACCTGCAGCAGAAGGACCTGCAGGCCAACCTGCAGGCCCTGCCGATGTTCGGCGTGGACGACCTCTACGTCTCGGCCCGCAGCCTGCGCGAGCGTGGCCTGGCGGAAGAGCGCCTGGCCCTCGCGGTCGAGGTGCTCGACGACCAGGCCCTGCGCGACCTGCTGCAACGCTACGACCAGGTGATTACCCTCTGATGGCCACGACCCTCCACGTACTGTCCCGCTCGCCGTTCAATGACGGCCGCCTGGGCAGTTGCCTGTACCTGCTCAACCCCGGCGACGGCCTGCTGCTCTGCGGCGACGCCGTGCACGCCTTGCTGGCCGGCAGCCACGCCTGCCAGGCCCTGGAACTGATGCCGGCGGAAATCGAACTGTTCGCCCTGCTGGAAGACCTCCAGGCGCGCGGTATCGAGGACGTCCCCGCTCGCCTGGTGGCGGTGGACTACCCCGGCTTCGTCGAACTCGCCACCCGCTTCGACAAGGTCAACAGTTGGCTATGACGCTCCTTACGCTGGAAGGCCGGGAAATCCGGCTGGACAAGGACGGCTACCTCGCCGCCCTCGACGATTGGTCGGAGCCGGTGGCGGAAGCCCTGGCCGCCCGCGAGGAGCTGGCCCTGACCGCCGAGCACTGGGAGATTCTCCAACTGCTCCGCGAGTTCTATGCGGAGTTCCAGCTGTCTCCGGCCAACCGCCCGCTGATCAAGTACGTCGCCCAGCGACTGGGTCCGGACAAGGGCAACAGCCTGCACCTCAACCACCTGTTCAAGGGCGCCCCGGCCAAGCTTGGCGCGAAGCTGGCCGGCCTGCCGAAACCGAGCAACTGTCTATGACTATCTCGACTCCCGCCGAACATCCGTTCGCCCAGTTCGTCCGCATCCTCGGCAAAGGCAAGCGCGGAGCGCGCAGCCTGACCCGGGAGGAAGCCCGCGAGGCCCTCGGCATGATCCTCGACGGCAGGGTCGAGGACACCCAGCTGGGCGCCTTCCTCATGCTCCTGCGGCACAAGGAGGAAAGCAGCGAGGAACTGGCCGGTTTCACCGAGGCGGTGCGCGAGCGCCTGCAAGTCCCGTCCTTGCGCGTCGACCTCGACTGGCCGAGTTACGCCGGCAAGAAGCGCCACCTGCCCTGGTACCTGCTGGCCGCCAAGTGCCTGGCCGGCCATGGCGTGCGCATCCTCATGCACGGCGGCGGCGCGCATACCGCCGGACGCCTGTACAGCGAACAGTTGCTGGCGGCGCTGGAGATCCCGCTCTGCCACGACTGGCTGCAGGTAGAGCAGGCCCTGGAGCGCGGCCACTTGGCGTTCATTCCGCTCGGTGCCTGGATGCCGGTGCTGCAACGCATGATCGATCTGCGCAATACCCTCGGCCTGCGCTCGCCGATCCATTCGCTGGTTCGCCTGCTCAACCCCCTGAATGCGGATTGCATCCTGCAGAGCATCTTCCACCCCGGTTACCAGGAAACCCACCGCGAGGCCAGCCGCCTGCTCGGCGACCGGGCCATCGTCATCAAGGGCGAAGGCGGCGAGGTCGAAGTCAACCCGGACGTCGTCGCCCACCTGTATGGTTGCGACCAGGGCGAAGCCTGGGACGAGGAATGGCCGGCATTGTCGACGCACCGGCACATGAAGCCGGAACAGCTCGACCCGGGTTTCCTTCGGGCCGTCTGGGACGGCCGCGAAGGCGACGCCTATGGCCACCTGGCGGTGCTCTCCAGCATGGCCCTGGCGCTACGGGCCCTTGGCAAGAATCGCGAAGAAGCCTTCAAGGAAGCCGCACACTACTGGGCGACCCGAAACGAATCGATCTGATCGATACGAATAGCCCTTTATTTATATAAATTTATCGATCGCCCGACACTAGACTGTTCCTCCAACGACGTATGGAGGAACCCGCTCATGGGACAGTTGATCGATGGCCGCTGGCACGACCAGTGGTATGACACACAGAAAGACGGCCGCTTCCAGCGCGAAAACGCCCAGCGCCGCCATTGGCTGGGCGAGCCGGCGTTCCCCGCCGAGGGCGGGCGCTACCATCTCTATGTCTCGCTGGCCTGCCCCTGGGCCCATCGGACCCTGATCGTGCGCAAGCTGAAGGGGCTGGAGTCGCTGGTGGATGTTTCGGTGGTCAGTTGGCTGATGCGCGAGAACGGCTGGACCTTCGACCCCGCCCACGGCTCCACTGGCGATCGCCTCGACGGCCTGGCCTTTCTGCACCAGCGCTATACCCGCGACGACCCGCACTACAGCGGCCGGGTCACGGTGCCGCTGCTGTGGGACAAGCGGGAGCAGAAGATCGTCAACAACGAATCAGCCGATATCGTCCGCATCTTCAACAGCGCCTTCGACGCCATCGGCGCCAACGCGCTGGACTTCTACCCGGAGCCGCTGCGCGAGGAGATCGAACGCCTCAACGGACGCATCTATCCTGCGGTCAACAACGGCGTGTACCGTGCTGGCTTCGCCACTCGCCAGGACGCCTACGAGGAGGCCTTCGTCCAGTTGTTCGAGGAGCTGGACTACCTGGAAGGCTTGCTCGGCGAACGCCGCTACCTGGCCGGCGAATACCTGACCGAGGCCGATATCCGCCTGTTCACCACCCTGGTGCGCTTCGATGCGGTGTACCACGGACACTTCAAGTGCAACCTGCGGCGCATCGAAGACTACCCGAATCTTTCCGGCTGGTTGCGCGAGCTGTACCAACGTCCGGGCATCGGCGAGACAGTGGACTTCGAACATATCAAGGGGCACTACTACGCCAGCCACCGCACCATCAACCCGACCGGGATAGTACCGCTGGGCCCGCGTCTCGACCTGGCGCGCGCGCCAGGCCGGGAACGACTTCCCGGCAAGGGCATCTGGGGAGAAGGCTGAAGGCTCAGGCGTCCTCGCGGGCGCCTTCGAACCAGGCCAGCTTGTCGCGCAGTTGCACGACTTCGCCGACGATCACCAGGGTCGGCGCATGCACTTCGTGCTCAGCCACCAGTTGCGGCAGGTTTTCCAGGGTTCCGGTGAATACCCGCTGCTGGGCGGTGGTCCCCTGCTGGATCAGCGCCGCCGGGGTCTGGGCGGAGCGACCGTGGGCGACCAGTTGCTCGCAGATCACCGGCAATCCCACCAGGCCCATGTAGAACACCAGGGTCTGGCCAGGCGCTACCAGGTCCTGCCACGGCAGGTCGGTGGTGCCGTCCTTCAGATGACCGGTGACGAAACGAACCGATTGCGCATGATCGCGATGAGTCAGTGGAATCCCGGCGTAGGCCGCGCAGCCGCTGGCCGCGGTGATTCCCGGCACGACCTGGAAAGGTATGCCGTGGGCAGCCAGTTCGTCGATTTCCTCACCGCCGCGGCCGAAGATGAACGGGTCGCCACCCTTCAGGCGCAGCACGCGCTTGCCCTGGCTGGCCAGCTCCACCAGCAGGCGGTTGATCCGATCCTGCGGCACCGCATGTTCGGCGCGGCGCTTGCCGACGTACAGGCGTTCGGCATCGCGGCGGCATAATTCGAGGATCGACGGCGCCACCAGGCGATCGTAGAGCACCACGTCGGCCTGCTGCATCAGGCGCAGGGCACGGAACGTCAGCAGGTCCGGATCCCCCGGCCCGGCCCCGACCAGATATACCTCGCCCGTGGCTATGTGCGCGAGGCCGCCGGCCAGGCGCTCTTCCAGGAGACGCTCGGCTTCCGCCGGACGGCCGGCCAGGACACGCTCGGCGATCTCGCCCTGGAACAGGTTTTCCCAGAACACCCGGCGCTGCTGCAGGTCGGGTAGCAATTCCTTGACCCGGTGGCGGAAGCGGCTGGCGAGTCCGGCCAGTTGCCCGTAGGTCGAGGGAATCCAGGTTTCCAGCTTGGCCCGGATCAGCCGCGCCAGCACGGGCGCATCGCCGCCGCTGGAGACCGCCACCACCAGCGGCGAACGGTCGACGATGGCCGGGAAGATCACGCTGCACAGGGCCGGCGCGTCCACCACGTTGACCGGTATCCCGCGCGCATTGGCCGCTCGCGACACCTCGGCGTTCAGCGGTTCGTCGTCGGTGGCGGCGATGATCAGGGCGCAGCCGGGCTGGTCGCCGTCCTGGTAGTCGCGTTCGAGCAGCTCGCCGCCGCCCTGCTCCACCAGATGCCGCAGTTCGATGTGGATCTGCGGCGCGACCACGCGCAGGCGCGCGCCGGCGTCGGCCAGCAGGCGCGCCTTGCGCAGGGCGACTTCGCCGCCGCCGACCACCAGCGCGAGGCGCCCTTGCAAGGAGTGGAACAGCGGCAGGAAATCCATGTCAGCCGATCACCTCGATGCCAGCCATGTAGGGCTTGAGGACTTCCGGCACACGGATCGAGCCGTCCGCCTGCTGGTAGTTCTCCAGTACCGCCACCAGGGTGCGACCGACGGCCAGGCCGGAGCCGTTGAGGGTGTGCACCAGCTCGGGCTTGCCGGTTTCCGGATTGCGGTAGCGGGTCTGCATGCGCCGGGCCTGGAAGTCGCCGCAGTTGGAGCAGGAGGAAATCTCGCGGTACTTGTCCTGGCTGGGAACCCAGACTTCCAGGTCGTAGGTCTTGGTCGCACCGAAGCCCATGTCGCCGGTGCACAGCGCCAGCACCCGATACGGCAGCTCGAGCAGTTGCAGGACGCGCTCGGCGTTGGCGGTCAGGCCTTCCAGCGCCTCGTAGGAGGTGGCCGGATCGACGATCTGCACCATCTCCACCTTGTCGAACTGGTGCTGGCGGATCATGCCGCGGGTATCGCGCCCGGAGGCACCAGCCTCGCTGCGGAAGCACGGGGTATGGGCGACGAACTTCAGCGGCAACTGCTTGGCATCGAGGATCTGCCCGGAGACGATGTTGGTCAGCGAAACCTCGGCGGTCGGGATCAGGTAGAGGTCGGCTTCGCCGTCGCGGCCGATCTTGAACAGGTCCTCCTCGAACTTCGGCAACTGGCCGGTGCCTTGCAGCGCCGGAGCCTGGACGAGATAGGGCGTGTAGGCCTCCTCGTAGCCATGCTCGGCGGTATGCAGGTTGATCATGAACTGCGCCAGGGCGCGATGCAGGCGGGCGATCGGGCCGCGCATGAGGGCGAAGCGCGCGCCGGAAAGCTTGGCGGCGGTCTCGAAATCCAGCCAGCCGTGCCGTTCACCGAGGGCGACATGGTCCTTGACCTCGAAATCGAAGGTCTTCGGCGTGCCCCAGCGACGCACTTCGACGTTGGCGTCCTCGTCGGCACCGACCGGCACCGACTCGTGCGGCAGGTTGGGAATGCCCAGCAGCATGGCATCCAGTTCGCCCTGGATGGCGTCCAGCTGGCGCTTGCCTTCCTCCAGCTCGGAGCCCATGCGGTCGACATCGGCCAGCAGCGGCGCGATGTCCTCGCCACGTTGCTTGGCCTGGCCGATCGCCTTGGAGCGCGCGTTGCGCTCGGCCTGCAGTTGCTCGGTACGGGTCTGTACCGACTTGCGCTGCTCTTCCAGCGCTTCGATGCGCGCGACATCCAGTTGGAAGCCACGGGTGGCCAGGCGGGCAGCCACTTCTTGCGGCTGGGTGCGTACCAGTTTGGGATCGAGCATGCTCTTTTCTCGTCTCGTGTCGGTTATCGGCGGTTCTTGGCCCGGTTGGCGCTTCGCCGGCCCCGGCGACGTCATCGACGCCGTCGCGGAAGCCTGGCTAGCTCCGCCGAGCCCATACCGCTCAGGATTTTCTGCGTTGGCGGGGACTGGTGCGATCCAGCTCGGCCAGGTGTTCCAGCTTGTCGCGGATCTTCAGTTCCAGGCCCCTCGGCACCGGTTGATAGTAACGCCGCGGCTCCAGATCCTCGGGGAAATAATCCTCTCCGGCGGCATAGGCATCCGGCTCGTCGTGGGCGTAGCGGTATTCCTCGCCATAGCCGAGGCTCTTCATCAATTTGGTCGGCGCGTTGCGCAAGTGCAATGGCACTTCCCGCGAGCCGCTTTCGGCGACGTCGCGCATCGCCGCGTTGAACGCGCTGTACACCGCATTGCTCTTCGGCGCACAGGCCAGGTAGACGATGGCCTGGGCCACCGCCAGCTCGCCTTCGGGGCTGCCCAGGCGCTCCTGCACGTCCCAGGCCGACAGGCACAGGCCGAGGGCGCGAGGATCGGCGTTGCCAACCTCCTCGCTGGCCATGCGCACCACCCGCCGGGCGATGTACAGGGGATCGCAGCCGCCGTCGAGCATGCGCGCGAACCAATAGAGTGCCGCATCGGGATTGGAGCCGCGCACCGACTTGTGCAGCGCGCTGATCTGGTCGTAGAACGCCTCGCCGCCCTTGTCGAAACGTCGGCGGGTATCGCCGAGCAGATTCTGCAGCAGCTCGGGGCTGATCTCGCTGCCGTCCTCGGCGAGGTCGGCAGCGTTCTCCAGCAGGTTCAGCAGGCGCCGCCCATCGCCGTCGGCGGCGGCCAGGAGAACCTGGAAGCTCTCCTCCGGCAGCCTCAGCTTGCGCTTGCCGAGGCCCTTGTCCTCGTTCAGCGCGCGGCCCACCAGCTTGCGCAGGGCGGCTTCGTCGAGGCTCTTGAGGACATACACGCGAGCCCGCGAGAGCAGCGCGTTGTTCAACTCGAAGGACGGGTTCTCGGTGGTCGCGCCAATGAAGATCAGCGTGCCGTCTTCCACATAGGGCAGGAAGGCATCCTGCTGGCTCTTGTTGAAGCGGTGCACCTCGTCGACGAACAGGATGGTCCGGCGCCCGTATTGCGCGGCGTGCTGCTTGGCCACCTCGACCGCCTGGCGGATCTCCTTGACCCCGGACAGCACCGCGGAAATGGTCTCGAAATGGGCGTCCGACACCTGCGCCAGCAGCCGCGCCAGGGTGGTCTTGCCGACTCCCGGCGGGCCCCAGAAGATCATCGAGTGCAGCGCGCCCTGCTCCAGCGCCTCGCGCAAGGGCTTGCCGCGGGCCAGCAGGTGTTCCTGCCCCACGTACTCGTCCAGGTTTGCGGGCCTCAGCCGTGCCGCCAGGGGCTGCGCGATGGGCTCGCTGCGGAACAGATCCACGGCTTGCGCTTACTCCTGGATCACGTCGACGCCCGGCGGAACGTCGAAGGTGAATTGCTTGGCATCCAGCGCCTCGTTCATCTTCACGTCGAAGAACAGGATGTTGGTGCGCTGGCCGACGCCATCGATCATCTGCATGTCGTTCACCTTGCCGCTGCGGAACGACAGGCGCAAGGTGTCGAAGAGGGTGTCCTTGGTCTTCGGCTTGAGTACGAAATCGACTACGTTGCCGCCTTCCTTGTAGGTGATGGCGAAGCTTTCGCTGATCTTCGAGATGTCGCCGGAGAGCAGCAGCGCCGGCGTCTGGGTCAGGCGCTGGTCGAGCTTCTGGATGGTCACCTGTTCCAGGTCCGGGTCGTACAGCCAGACCTTCTCGCCGTTGGAAATGAGCAATTGCTCGTTCGGCGCATCGGTATGCCAGCGGAACAGTCCCGGCCGCTTCAGGCTCAGTTGGCCGGCGGTTTCCTGCAGGCGCGTGCCGCTACCGTCCAGGGTCAGTTGGGAAAAACGCGCGGTCAGGGTCTGGGCCTTGTTCAGCAGGCCGGTCAGGCGCTGGACGGCGGCGCTGTCGTCGGCATGGGCCAGCGAAGCGCCCATGGCCAGGGCGGCAACGAACAACGTGCGGATCAGTCGCATCGGAATCCTCTAAAACCTGTCGGGTTCAATCACGAACCGGCGCCGGCGCGATGACTTCGCGGGAGCCGTTGGTATTCATCGGGGTGACCACGCCGGCCATCTCCATCGCCTCGATCATCCGCGCGGCGCGGTTGTAGCCGATCTTCAGCTTGCGTTGCACGGCGGAGATCGATGCCCGGCGACTCTCGGTGACGAAACGTACCGCCTCGTCGTAGAGCGGGTCGTCCTCGCTGCCTTCGCCGGAGCCGTCGCCGCCATCGAAGGAACCGCCACCGCCGCCGCCTTCGTCGACGCCAGCGAGGATGTCCTCGATGTAGTCGGGCGCGCCGCGCAGCTTCCAGGCCTCGACCACCCGGTGCACCTCGTCGTCGGAAACGAAGGCGCCGTGCACGCGAATCGGCAGGCCTGTGCCCGGCGGCAGGTAGAGCATGTCGCCGTGGCCGAGCAGTTGTTCGGCGCCACCCTGGTCGAGGATGGTGCGCGAGTCGATCTTGCTGGAGACCTGGAAGGCGATCCGGGTCGGGATGTTGGCCTTGATCAGGCCGGTGATCACGTCCACCGACGGCCGCTGGGTCGCCAGGATCAGGTGGATACCGGCCGCCCGCGCCTTCTGCGCGATACGGGCGATAAGCTCCTCGACCTTTTTGCCGACGATCATCATCATGTCGGCGAATTCGTCGACCACCACCACGATGGTCGGCAGGGTGCTCAGTTGCGGCGGCTCGTCGTCCGGGCTTTCGCGACGGAACAGCGGGTCGGTCAGCGGCGTGCCGGCCTCCTCGGCGTCCTTCACCTTGCGGTTGAAGCCAGCCAGGTTGCGCACGCCCATGGCCGCCATCAGGCGGTAGCGCCGCTCCATCTCCGCCACGCTCCAGCGCAGGGCGTTGGCGGCTTCCTTCATGTCGGTGACCACCGGGCAGAGCAGGTGCGGGATCCCTTCGTAGATCGACAGTTCGAGCATCTTCGGGTCGATCATGATCAGTCGCGCCTCGCTCGGCGTGGACTTGAACAGGATCGACAGGAGCATGGCGTTGACCCCCACCGACTTACCGGAGCCGGTGGTACCGGCCACCAGCAGGTGCGGCATCTTCGCCAGGTCGGTGATGATCGGCCGACCGCCGATGTCGTGGCCCAGGGCCAGCGGCACGGTGGACTTGTGCTCGTCGTACTCCGGCGACGACAGCACTTCGGAGAAGCGCACCATCTGCCGGTCTTCGTTGGGAATCTCGATGCCGACGGTGGTCTTGCCGGGAATCACTTCCACCACCCGCACGCTGATCACCGCCAGCGAGCGCGCCAGGTCCTTGGCCAGGTTGGAAATGCGGCTGACCTTGACCCCCGCCGCGGGCTGGATCTCGAAACGGGTGATCACGGGGCCCGGATGCACCGAATCCACGCTGACCTCGACGCCGAACTCCTTCAGCTTGATCTCCAGCAGGCGCGACATCGCCTCCAGCGACTCGGGCGAGTAGCTCTTCTGCTTCACTTCCGCCGGGTCGAGCAGCGACAGCGGCGGCAGGGTGCCCTCCACCGCCGTATCGACGAACAGCGGCGCCTGCTTCTCTTTCAGCACGCGCTTGCTCGGCTCCGGGGCCTTCGGCGGCGGTGGCGGATCGATCTTCGGCGGCGGGCGCTTCTCCCGCTCGCTCATGTGCTTGGCCAGGGCCTCTTCGCGTTCCAGCAGGCGCTCCTTGGCCTTGGACTGTTCGCGGCGGTCCGGCACGCTCGGCGCCACCACCTCGGCGACGCGCTCGTCGACCTCGCGCAGTTGCGCGACCAGTTGCTTGCGCTCGGCGCGCGCGCCCATCCAGCGATTGAAGGCGTTCTGGATCAGTTCGAAGAAGTCCAGGGTGATCTTGCCGGTGACATCCATCACCTTGAACCAGGAGAGGTCGGCGAACACCGTCAGGCCGAAGAGGAACAGGGCGAAGAACACCAGCGTGCTGCCCTGCACGTTCAGCGCATCCACCGCGACGCGGCCCAGGCTCTGGCCGATGGCGCCGCCGGCCGAGGCGCTGGCCGGCATGTGGCCGCTGGCGTGGAAATGGATGTAGGCCAGTGCCGAGCCGGCCAGGATCAGGAAGATCAGCCCGACCAGGCGCCACGAAAACAGCCAGGTGTTCCATTCCCACGGCAGGTTGCGGCGGCGGAATACCTGCCAGGTCTTGATGCCCAGCAACAGCGGAAAGAGGTAGGCGAAGTAGCCGAGCGTCATGAACAGGATATCGGCGGATACCGCACCGAGCCGACCGGCGGCATTCTGCACCTGGTCAACCTGGCTCGAGTGACTCCAGCTCGGATCGGCCGGGTCATAGGTGAGCAGAGCCATCCACAAGTAGAGGCAGAGCGCGCCCAGCGCGATCAGGACCCCTTCCTTCAGGCGGGAATGCAGTTGCTGACGCCATGCGGCGGCATGGCTCGCGGTGGTCGAATCCTTCAAATCGCTATTTTTCCTGCGCACGGCTGGTGCTTTAGAAGCTGTCTTGGTCAAAACGCGCCTATTGTACGGCTTTAGGGAAACTCTGAAAAATCACACCCGAAATCAGCGGCAATCCGTGCGTGGCTGATCCCGGCCCCGGGGTTTTGCCGGCCTTTTGCGGATAGGTGTAGCATAGCCGGCAGAACTCTTCAGGCGGCTCCATTGGAGCACGCATTTTCTTATGTGACAAAGGCTTATGGAGTCTTTTTATGAGTGAAGTCAAGCATTCGCGCCTCATCATCCTGGGCTCCGGTCCGGCCGGCTATACCGCCGCCGTGTACGCCGCACGCGCCAATCTCAAGCCAGTGGTGATCACCGGCATCCAGCCAGGCGGCCAGCTGACCACCACCACCGAAGTCGACAACTGGCCGGGCGACGTCGAAGGCCTTACCGGCCCGGCGCTGATGACCCGCATGCAGCAGCACGCCGAGCGTTTCGACACCGAGATCGTCTACGACCACATCCACACCGCCGAGTTGCAACAGCGCCCCTTCACACTGAAGGGCGATAGTGGCACTTATACCTGCGATGCATTGATCATTGCCACCGGTGCCTCCGCGCAATACCTGGGCATGTCGTCGGAAGAAGCCTTCATGGGCAAGGGCGTTTCCGCCTGCGCCACCTGCGACGGCTTCTTCTACCGCAACCAGGTGGTCTGCGTGGTCGGCGGCGGCAATACCGCCGTCGAGGAAGCGCTGTACCTGACCAACATCGCCAAGGAAGTCCACCTGATCCACCGTCGCGACAAGCTGCGTTCGGAGAAGATCCTCCAGGACAAGCTGTTCGACAAGGCCGAGAACGGCAACGTGCGCCTGCACTGGAACACCACCCTGGACGAGGTGCTGGGCGACGCCAGCGGCGTCACCGGCGTACGCCTGAAGAGCACCATCGACGGCAGCACCAGCGAACTGTCGCTGGCCGGCGTGTTCATCGCCATCGGCCACAAGCCGAACACCGACCTGTTCCAGGGCCAACTGGAAATGCGCGACGGCTACCTGCGGATCCACGGCGGCAGCGAAGGCAACGCCACCCAGACCAGCATCGAAGGCGTGTTCGCCGCCGGCGACGTGGCCGACCACGTCTACCGCCAGGCCATCACTTCCGCCGGCGCCGGCTGCATGGCCGCGCTGGATGCCGAAAAATACCTCGACGACCATTGATCGGACCCGGGGGAGGCCCGCCCTCCCCTACCCCGCCATGCTGACCTGGCTTTCCCGCACCGACTTCGACTTTCCGCCCCTCGACAAGGCCCTGCAGGAGCCCAACGGGCTGCTCGCGGCCGGAGGCGACCTCAATCCGCAACGCCTGGTCGCAGCCTATCGCCACGGCTGCTTCCCCTGGTACCAGGATGGCCAGCCGATCCTCTGGTGGTCGCCCGACCCGCGCACCGTCCTGTTCCCCGACGAACTGCACGTTTCCCGCAGCCTGGCCAAGTGCCTGCGCCAGCAACGCTTCGAAGTCACCTTCAACCGTGACTTCCGGGCGGTGATCCAGGCTTGTGCCGCGCCGCGCGACTACGCCGACGGCACCTGGATCACCACGCCGATGCAACTGGCCTACCAGGAGCTGCACCTGCGCGGAATTGCCCACTCCGTGGAAGTCTGGCAGGAGCGACAACTGGTCGGCGGCCTCTACGGCCTGGCCATGGGCAGGCTGTTCTTCGGCGAATCGATGTTCAGCCGCGCCGACAACGCTTCCAAGGTCGGCTTCGTCACGCTGGTCCGCCATCTGCGCGACGCCGGCTTCGTCCTCATCGACTGCCAGATGCCGACCCGCCACCTGCACAGCCTGGGCGCCCGCGCCATCGGCCGGGGGGAATTCGCCGACTACCTGCAACGCTATCGCGACCAGCCTCCTACCGGCGACCTGGATTTTTAGGCGAGTTTCCGTGCCTGGCATAAACTTGCTTATGGGTCCCTGCTGGAGTTCACCATGACCGAACTCGCCCGACTGAAGTTCTACGCGACGCAACCGCACCCGTGCAGCTACCTGCCCGAGGAGCAGGCAACCACCCTGTTCCTCGATCCCAGCCAGCCCATGGACACGCAGCTGTACGCCTCGCTGTCGGAAGTCGGCTTCCGCCGCAGCGGCGACCATCTCTATCGTCCGCACTGCCAGCATTGCACCGCCTGCATCGCCGCGCGCATACCGGTCGCCGACTTCAGCCCGAACCGCCAGCAGCGGCGCATCCTCAAGCGCAACGCGGAACTGGAGGTGATCCGCAAGCGACCGAGCTTCAACGAGGAGTACTACGACCTCTATCGGCGCTACATCGAGCAACGCCACGCCGACGGCGACATGTATCCGCCCAGCCGCGACCAGTTCGCCACCTTCCTGGTCCGCGACCTGCCCTTCTGCTGCTTCTTCGAGTTCCGCCTGCATGGCCGCCTGCTGGCCATAGCCGTGACGGACGTGCTGCCGAACGGACTCTCGGCCGTCTATACCTTCTACGATCCCGACGAAGAGCAGCGCAGCCTGGGACGCTATGCGATCCTCTGGCAGATCGCCGAGACCGAACGCCTGGGCCTGCAGGCCGTCTACCTGGGCTACTGGATCAAGAATTGCCGCAAGATGAACTACAAGACCCAGTACCGGCCCATCGAACTGTTCGTCAACCAGCGCTGGGTCGCCCTCACCTGATAGCCGTGTGGCGCTATTGTCGATTTTCTGGCACAATGCACGCCGCTTTTCACGGCCCACCTCTCATTGAAAGGGCCACCCATAGATACCGAGGGCTCTACTGCATGTCGAAAGAAGACAGCTTCGAAATGGAAGGTACTGTCGTCGACACCCTGCCCAACACCATGTTCCGTGTGGAGTTGGAAAATGGGCACGTCGTCACCGCGCACATCTCCGGCAAAATGCGCAAGAACTACATCCGCATCCTCACCGGCGACAAGGTCCGCGTGGAACTGACGCCCTACGACCTGAGCAAGGGCCGCATCACCTACCGCGCCCGCTGAGTCGACACGAGCCGCTGCGGCTCGCCGATTGCAAAAGAAAACGCCCGGCATCTGCCGGGCGTTTTCGTTGCCGCGCTCGGATCAGGCGGGCTCCGCCGCCGTGATCTCGAACTCGAAGGCCAGCTCGTCGCCCTTCAGGTCGACATGCACCAGGCCGCCATGTTCGGCCAGCTCGCCGAACAGGATCTCCTCGGCCAACGGCCGCTTGATCTTGTCCTGGATAAGCCGCGCCATCGGTCGCGCACCCATCTGCACGTCGTAGCCCTTCTCCGCCAGCCAGCCGCGCGCCGCATCGCTGACCTCGAGCTGGACGCGCTTGTCCTCCAGCTGCGCCTGCAGCTCGGTGAGGAACTTGTCGACCACGCTCTTGATCGTCTCGGTGCTCAGGCGGCCGAACTGGATGATGGTATCCAGGCGGTTGCGGAACTCCGGGGTGAAGCTCTTCTTGATCACTTCCATCGCATCGGTGGTGTGATCCTGCTGGTTGAAGCCGATCGACGCGCGCGCCGCCACTTCTGCGCCGGCGTTGGTGGTCATGATCAGGATGATGTTGCGGAAGTCCGCCTTGCGCCCGTTGTTGTCGGTCAGGGTGCCGTGGTCCATCACCTGCAGCAGCAGGTTGAAGACCTCCGGGTGAGCCTTCTCGATCTCGTCGAGCAGCAACACGCAGTGCGGGGTCTTGGTGATCGCCTCGGTGAGCAGGCCGCCCTGGTCGAAGCCGACGTAGCCCGGAGGCGCACCGATCAGCCGCGACACGGTATGCCGCTCCATGTACTCGGACATGTCGAAGCGCACCAGTTCCACGCCCAAGGCCTTCGCCAACTGCCGCGCCACTTCGGTCTTGCCCACGCCGGTGGGACCGGCGAAGAGGAACGAGCCGACCGGCTTGTCCGGCGCCTTGAGCCCGGCCCGGGACAGCTTGATCGCCGTGGACAGCGACTCGATGGCGTCGTCCTGGCCGAACACGGTCAGCTTGAGGTCGCGTTCGAGGTTGCGCAGCAACTCCTTGTCGGAGGTGGTGACGTGTTTTGGCGGGATCCGCGCGATCTTCGCCACGATATCCTCGACCTGCGCCACCTCGATGCGCTTCACGCGCTTCTCTTCCGGCTGCAGGCGCTGGTAGGCGCCCGCCTCGTCGATGACGTCGATGGCCTTGTCCGGCATGTGCCGGTCGTTGATGTAGCGCGCCGCCAGCTCGGCCGCGGCGCGCAGCGCCTCGTCGCTGTACTCGATGTGGTGATGCTGCTCGAAGCGCCCCTTGAGACCCTTGAGGATGCCATAGGTGTCTTCCACCGACGGCTCGGTCACGTCGACCTTCTGGAAGCGCCGCGCCAAGGCCCGGTCCTTCTCGAAGATGCCGCGGAACTCCTGGAAGGTGGTCGAGCCGATGCAGCGGATCTCGCCCGAGGACAGAACCGGCTTGAGCAGGTTGGAGGCGTCCATTACCCCGCCGGATGCCGCACCGGCACCGATGATGGTATGGATCTCGTCGATGAACAGCACCGCGTGCGGGCGCTTGCGCAACTCGTTGAGCAAGGCCTTGAAGCGCTTCTCGAAGTCGCCGCGGTACTTGGTACCCGCGAGCAAGGCACCCAGGTCGAGGGAGTAGACCACGCTGTCGGCCAGCAGGTCCGGCACCTGGCCATCGACGATGCGCTTGGCCAGGCCCTCGGCGATGGCCGTCTTGCCGACCCCCGCCTCGCCTACCAGCAGCGGGTTGTTCTTGCGCCGACGGGCAAGGATCTGCGCCACCCGCTCGACTTCATGCTCACGCCCCACCAGCGGGTCGATCCGCCCCTGGCGAGCCAGTTCGTTGAGGTTGCTGGCATAGGCGTCCAGCGGATGGTTGGACGTGGCCGACTCGCCACCTTCCTCATCCTGCATATCCTGCTCCCCATCCTGCGGATGTTCGGCATGCCCGGGCACCTTGGAGATACCATGGGCGATGTAGTTCACCACATCGATACGCGCGATGCTCTGCTGCTTGAGCAGGAACACCGCCTGGCTTTCCTGTTCGCTGAAGATCGCCACCAGGACATTGGCCCCGGTCACTTCGCGCTTGCCGGAACTCTGCACGTGGAACACCGCACGCTGCAGGACGCGCTGGAAGCCCAGCGTCGGCTGGGTTTCGCGCTCGTCGTCGTGCTGCGGGATCAGCGGCGTGGTGGAATCGATGAATTCCTGCAGGTCGCGCCGCAGCTTGTCCAGGTTGGCACCGCACGCACGCAATACCGTTGCCGCCGCCTCATTGTCCAGCAAGGCCAGCAGCAGGTGCTCAACCGTCATGAATTCATGGCGTTTGGCCCTCGCCTCCTTGAAGGCGAGATTGAGGGTGACTTCGAGCTCTCGATTCAACATGGCTTCACCTCGCTCCCAAACATCCGATCAACTGTCTTTCTCTATCTCGCAGAGCAATGGATGCTGGCTCTCCCGTGCATACTGATTGACCTGCATCGCCTTGGTTTCGGCCACGTCCCGGGTAAACAAGCCGCAGACCGCCTTACCCTGAGTATGTACCGTCAACATGATCTTGGTGGCTTTTTCCCGGTCCATGTTGAAGAACACTTCCAGCACTTCAACAACAAAGTCCATCGGCGTGTAATCGTCGTTGAACAGTACCACCTTATACAACGGTGGCGGCTGTAATACAGGCTTCGACTCCTGTACCGCGAGCCCCGCCCCTTCGTCCTCGTGTTCATGAGGCTCGGGATGGTCCTGATTGAATGTTAGTCGAATCTGGCTAGGTGCATGCATGAGGAAAAAAAGCTTTGCCTTTCTGGAAAGTTATGGACCGACATGATGTTGATCCGTTTCTCAGGCGTATGGTTCAGCGCCTTGACTAACTGCAAAAGGGTGTTACAAACAATGGAATACCCCTACAGGGTATCAGGGGTTCCGCACCCGTCTCGACCCAGGTCGGACGCGGGATCGTAGTGGATGATACTCCAGCGTTGGAGTCCTTTGCAGAGGGATATGAGCATGCTCAGCGGTAAGGTCAAGTGGTTCAACAACGCCAAGGGCTACGGGTTCATCCTGGCCGAGGGCCGAGATGAGGACCTGTTCGCCCATTACTCGGCCATTCAGATGGACGGTTACAAGACACTCAAGGCGGGCCAGCCGGTCAATTTCGAGATCATCCAGGGACCGAAGGGACTGCATGCCATCAACATCAGCCCCGCCACCGCGACAACCGCCGCACCCTCCGCCCCCGCCCCGCAGGAAGAGCCGCAGGCGACGCCCATCGAAGCCTGACCCCCAACGCGGATGCGGAAATGAAAAAGGCCGGTGCGAACCGGCCTTTTTCTCGTTCGGGCGCTAGCCCTTCCTACATCTTGGCGATCATCGCGTCGCCGAACTCCGAGCAGGACAGCAGGGTCGCGCCGTCCATCAGGCGTTCGAAGTCATAGGTCACGGTCTTGGCGGCGATCGCCCCGTTGGTGCCCTTGATGATCAGGTCGGCCGCCTCGGTCCAGCCCATGTGGCGCAGCATCATCTCCGCGGAGAGGATCAGCGAACCCGGGTTGACCTTGTCCTGGCCGGCGTACTTCGGCGCGGTGCCGTGGGTCGCCTCGAACATGGCCACCGAATCGGACAGGTTGGCGCCGGGCGCGATGCCGATGCCGCCGACCTCGGCCGCCAGGGCGTCGGAGAGATAGTCGCCGTTCAGGTTCAGGGTGGCGATCACGTCGTACTCGGCGGGGCGCAGCAGGATCTGCTGCAACATGGCGTCGGCGATCACGTCCTTGACCACGACGTTCTTGCCGGTCTTCGGATTCTTGAACTGCATCCACGGACCGCCGTCCAGCAGCTCGGCGCCGAATTCATCGCGCGCGACTTCGTAGCCCCAATCCTTGAAGGCACCCTCGGTGAACTTCATGATGTTGCCCTTGTGCACCAGGGTCACCGAACTGCGGTCGTTGTCGACGGCGTATTGCAGGGCCTTGCGCACCAGGCGCTTGGTGCCTTCCTGGGAAACCGGCTTGATGCCGATGCCGCAGTTCTCGGTGAAGCGGATCTTCTTGACGCCCATTTCCTCGGTGAGGAACTTGATGACCTTCTCAGCCTCCGGCGAACCGGCCTTCCACTCGACGCCGGCATAGATGTCCTCGGAGTTCTCGCGGAAGATCACCATGTCCACGTCGCCAGGCTTCTTCACCGGGCTGGGCACGCCTTCGAACCAGCGTACCGGGCGCTGGCAGACGTAGAGATCGAGTTGCTGGCGCAGGGCCACGTTCAGGGAGCGGATGCCGCCACCGACCGGGGTGGTCAGCGGGCCCTTGATGGAAACCACGTAGTCGCGCACGGCGTCCAGGGTTTCCTGGGGCAGCCAGGTGTCCTGGTCATAAACCTGGGTGGCCTTCTCGCCGGCGTAGACTTCCATCCAGGCGATCTTGCGCTCGCCCTTGTATGCTTTTTCCACTGCAGCGTCGACAACCTTGATCATGACCGGGCTGATATCGACGCCGATGCCATCACCCTCGATGAACGGGATGATCGGGTTCTTCGGTACGCTCAAGGACATGTCGGCATTCACAGTGATTTTGTCACCGGTCGCCGGCACCTGGATCTTTTGGTATCCCATGCTGAACTCCGTGTTGTGGTTAAAACCCTGTTGCAGCCTTCTAGGGTAGCCCAGTTGTCCGCCCGGAAACCACATCTTCCTTAGTCTAAACAGGCGAGCGCATCAGCCCGGCGAGAGGGTGGTATACTGCGCGCCATGACTTCGCAGTCATCGAGGTCCGAGCAGTCTGGGACCAGACCCTCTCCCCTCGCAGCGTCGGGTTCGCCACCATGAGCCCGCCGTACAACGCTCTACTGGCGCCCCTATATCCCGCGGCATATCTCGATTTCGATTCAACCCGATGTTGAGCGAAGGCATCGCGTCCACCAACGCGTATCGAGACTCTGTGCGCGCCCAGCAAAAAAGAGAGTTACCGTAGATGTCCATCCGCTCGAAGATCACCTACACCTTCACCGACGAAGCACCTGCGCTCGCCACCTACTCGCTCCTCCCCATCGTCAAGGCCTTTGCCGCGTCCGCCGGCATCGACGTCGAGACCAGCGACATCTCTCTTGCAGGACGCATCCTGGCCAACTTCGCCGACCGCCTCGACGCCGACCAGCGTATCGAAGACGACCTCGCCCGCCTGGCGGTCCTGGCCACCTCGCCCGACGCCAATATCATCAAGCTGCCCAACATCAGCGCCTCGGTGCCCCAGCTGAAAGGCGCGATCGCCGAGCTGCAGGGCCTGGGCTACAAGGTTCCCGACTTCCCGGAAGACCCGCAGACCGACGAAGAGAAAGAGGTTCGCGCACGCTACGCGAAGATCCTCGGCAGCGCCGTGAACCCGGTCCTGCGCGAAGGCAACTCCGACCGTCGCGCGCCTGCCGCGGTGAAGGCCTACGCCCGCAAGCACCCGCACTCCATGGGCAAGTGGAGCATGGCCTCGCGCTCCCACGCCGACTACATGCGCGGCGGCGACTTCTTCTCCAGCGAACAGTCCATCACCATGGCCAAGGCCGGTGACGTGCGCATCGAGTTCGTCGGCAAGGACGGCAAGGTCGAGGTCAAGAAGCAACTGAGCCTGCAGGAAGGCGAAGTGCTCGACAGCATGTTCATGAGCTGCGGCAAGCTGCGCGACTTCTTCGAGAAGACCCTGCAGGACTGCAAGGAAACCGGCGTCATGTGGTCCCTGCACGTCAAGGCGACCATGATGAAGATTTCCCACCCGATCGTCTTCGGACATGCGGTGAGCGTCTACTACAAGGACGTCTTCGACAAGTGGGGCCAACTCTTCGAAGAGCTCGGCGTGAACCCGAACAACGGTATCTCCAGCGTCTACGACAAGATCAAGTCGCTGCCCGCCTCCCAGCAGGAAGAGATCCTCCACGACATCCACGAGGTGTACAGCCACCGCCCGGAAATGGCGATGGTCGACTCCGTGAAAGGCATCACCAACCTGCACATTCCGAGCGACGTCATCGTCGACGCCTCGATGCCGGCGATGATCCGCAACTCCGGCCAGATGTGGGGCAAGGACGGCAAGCAGAAAGACACCAAGGCGGTAATGCCGGAAAGCACCTACGCCCGCATCTACCAGGAGATGATCAACTTCTGCAAGACCAACGGCGCCTTCGACCCGACCACCATGGGCAGCGTGCCGAACGTCGGCCTGATGGCGCAGAAGGCCGAGGAATACGGCTCCCACGACAAGACCTTCGAAATGACCGCCGACGGCACCATGCGCGTGGTCCTGGCCGACGGCAGCGTGTTGATGCAGCACGAGGTGGAGACAGGCGACATCTGGCGCGCCTGCCAGACCAAGGACGCGCCGATCCGCGACTGGGTCAAGCTGGCCGTCACCCGCGCGCGCCAGTCCGACACCCCGGCGATCTTCTGGCTGGACCCGGAGCGCGCCCACGACCGCGAACTGCGCAAGAAGGTCGAGCTGTACCTCAAGGACCACGACCTGACCGGCCTCGACATCAGCATCATGGGCTACAACGAGGCCATTCGCGTCAGCATGGAACGCCTGATCCGCGGCAAGGACACCATCTCGGTGACCGGCAACGTCCTGCGCGACTACCTGACCGACCTGTTCCCGATCATGGAACTGGGCACCTCGGCCAAGATGCTCTCCATCGTTCCGCTGATGGCGGGCGGCGGCATGTACGAAACCGGCGCCGGCGGCTCGGCACCCAAGCACGTCCAGCAACTGGTGGAAGAGAACTACCTGCGCTGGGACTCCCTGGGCGAGTTCCTGGCCCTGGCCGTGTCCCTGGAGGAAACCGGGATCAAGACCGGCAACGCCAAGGCCAAGCTGCTCGGCAAGGCGCTGGACGAAGCCACCGGCAAGCTGCTGGACAACAACAAGTCGCCGTCGCGCAAGGTCGGCGACATCGACAACCGCGGCAGCCACTTCTACCTGGCGATGTACTGGGCCCAGGCCCTGGCCGCCCAGGACGAAGACGCCGAACTGAAAGCGCACTTCGCACCGCTGGCCAAGGCCCTGACCGAGCAGGAAGCGACCATCGTCGCCGAACTCAATGCGGTCCAGGGCAAGCCGGCCGAGATCGGCGGCTACTATCGCTCCAACCCGGAGCTGACCAGCAAGGTGATGCGCCCCAGCGCCACCTTCAACGCAGCGATCGACAGCCTGGCCTGATGGCGTCACGCTGACGAAGCAGAAACCCCGGGCCTACGCTCGGGGTTTCTTTTTATCGAGGCCTTTTCCGTACCGAGGAGACATCCATGAGCTGGCATCCCCATGTCACCGTAGCGACCATCGTCGAGGACCAGGGCCGCTTCCTGCTGGTCGAGGAACAGGCCGACGGCCGCGAGGTGCTGAACCAGCCCGCCGGGCACCTGGAGCCCGCCGAAAGCCTGCTCGAGGCCGCCCTGCGCGAAACCCTCGAGGAAACCGGCTGGGAGGTCGAGCTGAGCGCCGTCACCGGCATCTACCTGTACACCGCCCCGTCCAACGGCGTCACCTACCAGCGCGTATGCTTCGCCGCCCGCCCCGTGCGCCACCACCCCGAGCGCGCCCTCGACGACGGCATCATCGGCCCGCGCTGGCTGAGCCGCGACGAACTGGCCGCCCAGCCGCAGCGCTGGCGCAGCCACCTGGTGCTGCGCTGCATCGACGACTACCTGGCCGGCGGCCGCTATCCCCTGGCGCTGATCCGCGACACCCACGTGTCGCCCTCCCTACCCCAGGCCTGATAGAATCCGCGTTTTACGAATTCGCCCGTGACGCCTGATCGCTATGTCTGAATCCGCCCCCACCCCACGCCGCGAGCGCGTGATCGTCGGCATGTCCGGCGGCGTCGACTCGTCCGTCTCCGCCCTGCTCCTGTTGCAGCAGGGCTATCAGGTCGAAGGCCTGTTCATGAAGAACTGGGACGAGGACGACGGCACCGAATACTGTACCGCCCGCGAGGACCTGGCCGACGCCCAGGCCGTCTGCGACCGGATCGGCATCAAGCTGCACACGGCGAACTTCGCCGCGGAATACTGGGATAACGTGTTCGAGCACTTCCTTGCCGAGTACAAGGCCGGCCGTACGCCGAACCCGGACATCCTCTGCAACCGCGAAATCAAGTTCAAGGCGTTCCTCGACTACGCGCTGATGCTCGGAGCGGACCTGATCGCCACCGGCCACTATGTGCGGCGCCGCGACCGCGACGGGCGCACCGAGCTGCTCAAGGGCCTGGACCCGAACAAGGATCAGAGCTACTTCCTGCACGCGGTGGGCGGCGAGCAGATCGCCCGCAGCCTGTTCCCCGTCGGCGAACTGGAGAAGCCGGAAGTCCGCGCCATCGCCGAGAAGCATGGCCTCGCCACGGCGAAGAAGAAGGACTCCACGGGCATCTGCTTCATTGGCGAGCGACGCTTCACCGATTTCCTCAAGCAGTACCTGCCGGCCCAACCGGGCGACATCGAGACCACCGAAGGCAAGGTCATCGGTCGCCACAGCGGCCTGATGTACCACACCATCGGCCAGCGCCAGGGCCTCGGCATCGGCGGTCTCAAGGAAGCCGGCGACGATCCCTGGTACGTGCTCGGCAAGGACCTGCAACGCAACGTGCTGCTGGTCGGCCAGGGCAACGACCACCCGCTGCTGTTCTCCCGCGCCCTGCTGGCCTCGCGAATCTACTGGGTCAACCCGGTCGAACTGGAGCGGCCGCGCCGCCTGCGGGCCAAGGTGCGCTACCGGCAGAGCGACCAGGACTGCGTCCTGGAGAAAACCGCCGAAGGCTACCGCGCGGTGTTCGACGAACCGCAGCGCGCAGTGACCCCGGGGCAATCGGTGGTGTTCTACGACGGCGACGTCTGCCTCGGCGGCGGCGTGATCGAAACGGCGGAAGCCTGGGATTTCGGAGGACGCCCGTGAGCGATCCGCGACAGCAACTGATTGCCCTCGGCGCCGTCTTCGAATCCGCAGCCCTGGTCGACAAGCTGGCACGCACCGGGCAGATCAGCGAAGCCCCGCTGGGCTGCATGCTCGGCAGCCTGCTGGCGCGCAACCCGGCCAGCACCCTGGACGTCTACGGTGGCGACAGCCTCAACCTGCGCGACGGCTTCAAGGCCCTGGCCAGCGCCCTGGAGCGCAAGCCCGGCAGCCTGCAGCGCGAACCGCTGCGCTACGCCCTGGCGATGCTGACCCTGGAACGGCAACTGGACAAGCGCGGCGACATGCTCGACCTGATCGGCCAGCGCCTCGACCAGGTCGAACAGCAGGTCCAGCACTTCGGCCTGGTCCACGAGAACGTCATCGCCTCGTTCGCCAGCATCTACCAGGACACCCTCAGCACCTTCCGCCAGCGCATCCAGGTACACGGCGACATGCGCCATCTGCAGGTCAGCAGCAACGCCGCGCGGATCCGCGCCCTGCTGCTCGCCGGCATCCGCTCGGCGCGGCTCTGGCGGCAACTGGGCGGCAGCCGCTGGCAGATGGTGTTCAGCCGGCGCCGGCTACTCAACGAACTCTATCCCCTGCTGCGCGGCTAGCCATGGCCGGGAGCCAGCCGCAACGGCGCAACAGCCCGACCCAGGGCGCCGCCATGCTGGCTCTTTCGGCGCTGTTCTTCGCCCTGATGGGCGGCCTGATCCGCGAGGCCTCCAGCACCGTCAACAACGAAACCGTGGTGTTCTTCCGCAACCTCGTCGGCGTGCTGTTCTTCCTGCCCCTGGCGCTGACTCGCGGCATCGGCCCGCTGCGCACCCGCCGCCCGCTATCGCACCTGCTGCGCACCACCTACGGCCTGGGCGGCATGTACTGCTACTTCTACGCCCTCGCCCACCTACCGCTGACCGACGCCATGCTGTTCAGCTATGCCGCGCCGGTGTTCACGCCGCTGATCGCACACCTGTGGATCAAGGAGCCGCTGACCCGCCGCATGATGGTCGCCACCCTGGTCGGCTTCCTCGGCGTGCTGCTGGTGGCCAGGCCCAGCGGCGCGGTAGTGGCGCCGATCGCCCTGGTCGGCATCGCCTCCAGCCTGATGGCCGCCTGTGCCTTCGTCTCGATCCGCGAAATGAGCGACAGCGAGCCGGCCTATCGCATCGTCTTCTACTTCGCCCTGTTCGGCACCCTGTTCTCCGCCGTGCCGCTGGCCTGGGCCTGGCAGCCGCTGAACGGCCAGGAACTGCTCCTGCTGCTCGGCGCCGGACTGTTCGCCAGCCTCGGCCAACTGACCATGTCGCAGGCCTATGCCCTGGCCTCCCCGGGAGTGATCGGACCGATCGCCTACATGGCCATCGTTTTCGCTGGGGTGATCGCCTGGCTGCGCTGGGACGAACTGCCCAGCCACACGTCGCTGCTCGGCGCCGCCCTGATCTTCGCCGCCAGCCTGATCCCCCTGCTGGGCAACCGCCCCGCCGAAAGGCCCCGCTGAATGCCCCACCGGGCGCACCTTTCATGTATGATATGCGCCCCTTTTTCGTTGACTTCCAGCCACGAGAACGTCTCATGCAGCTTTCCTCGCTCACCGCGGTATCCCCCGTCGATGGCCGCTATGCCGGCAAAACCAGCAGCCTGCGTCCGATCTTCAGCGAATACGGCCTGATCCGTTTCCGCGTCATGGTGGAAGTCCGCTGGCTGCAGCGCCTCGCCGCCCACGCCGGGATTCCCGAGGTCGCGCCGTTCTCCGCCGAAGCCAACGCCCTGCTCGACAGCCTGGCCAGCGACTTCCAGCTGGAACACGCCGAACGCATCAAGGAAATCGAGCGCACCACCAACCACGACGTGAAAGCCGTGGAGTACCTGCTCAAGGAACAGGCCGCCAAGCTCCCGGAGCTGGCCGCGGTCAGCGAGTTCATCCACTTCGCCTGCACCTCCGAGGACATCAACAACCTGTCCCACGCCCTGATGCTCCGCGAGGGTCGCGACAGCGTGCTGCTGCCGCTGATGCGCCAGATCGCCGAGGCCATCCGCGAACTGGCGGTGAAATTCGCCGACGTGCCGATGCTCTCCCGCACCCACGGCCAGCCCGCCTCGCCGACCACCCTGGGCAAGGAACTGGCCAACGTCGTCTACCGCCTGGAGCGGCAGATCAAGCAGGTCGCCGGCATCGAGTTGCTGGGCAAGATCAACGGCGCCGTGGGCAACTACAACGCCCACCTGTCCGCCTATCCCGAAGTCGACTGGGAAGCCAACGCCCGCCAGTTCATCGAAGGCGACCTCGGCCTGACCTTCAACCCCTACACCACCCAGATCGAGCCGCACGACTACATCGCCGAGCTGTTCGATGCGATCGCCCGCTTCAACACCATCCTCATCGACTTCGACCGCGACGTCTGGGGCTACATCTCCCTCGGCTATTTCAAGCAGAAGACCGTGGCCGGCGAGATCGGCTCCTCGACCATGCCGCACAAGGTCAACCCGATCGACTTCGAGAACTCCGAGGGCAACCTCGGCATCGCCAACGCGCTGTTCCAGCACCTGGCCAGCAAGCTGCCGATCTCGCGCTGGCAGCGCGACCTGACCGACTCCACCGTGCTGCGCAACCTCGGTGTCGGCATCGCCCACAGCGTCATCGCCTACGAGGCCAGCCTGAAGGGCATCGGCAAGCTGGAGCTGAACGCCCAGCGCATCGCCGAGGACCTGGACGCCTGCTGGGAAGTCCTCGCCGAGCCGGTGCAGACCGTGATGCGTCGCTATGGTGTGGAAAACCCCTACGAGAAGCTGAAGGAACTGACCCGCGGCAAAGGCATCAGCGCCGAAGCCTTGCAGACTTTCATCGAAGAGCTGGCGATTCCCGCCGAGGCCAAGGTCGAGCTGAAGAAGCTGACCCCGGCCGGCTACGTCGGCAATGCCGCCGCCCAGGCCAAGCGCATCTGAGCACGCAACCCTTTTGCACGCCCGGCTGCGCCGGGCGTTTTTGTTTCAAGGACTTAACCATGAATGCTGATACTCCCCTGCAACTTCTGGGCGGACTGACCGCTGCCGAATTCCTCCGCGACTACTGGCAGCGCAAACCGCTGCTGGTCCGCCAGGCGATCCCGGACTTCGAAAGCCCGCTGTCCGCCGACGAGCTGGCCGGGCTGTCGCTGGAGGAGTCGGTGGAATCGCGCATCGTCCTCGAACACGGGAAAACCCCGTGGGAAATGCGCCGTGGCCCGTTCCAGGAGGAGGACTACCAGCACCTGCCGGAACAGGACTGGACCCTGCTGGTGCAGGCGGTCGACCAGTTCGTCCCGGAAGTCGCCCAACTGCTGGAGCAATTCCGCTTCCTGCCCAGCTGGCGGATCGACGACGTGATGATCAGCTACGCCGCTCCCGGCGGCGGCGTCGGTCCGCACTTCGACAACTACGACGTATTCCTGCTTCAGGGCCACGGACGCCGGCGCTGGAAAGTCGGACAGATGTGCAGCAGCGACAGCCCGCTGCGCGAGCACGCCGACCTGCGCATCCTCGCCGACTTCGAACAGAGCGACGAGTGGGTCCTGGAGCCCGGCGACATGCTCTACCTGCCCCCGCGCCTCGCCCACTACGGCATTGCCGAAGACGAGTGCATGACCTACTCGATCGGCTTCCGCGCGCCCAGCGCCGCCGAAGTGCTGACCCATTTCACCGACTTCCTCGGCCAGTTCCTCTCCGACGAGGAGCGCTACACCGATGCCGGCCTGCAACCGGTAGGCGACGATCCGCACCAGATCCAGCGCGACGCTCTGGAGCGCCTGCAGGGTCTGATCCAGGAGCACATGAGCGACGAGCGCCTGCTGCTGACCTGGTTCGGCCAGTTCATGACCGAGCCGCGCTATCCTGAACTGGTTGCCGGCGAGGATATCCCCGAAGAGGAGCTATTCGGCGCCCTCGAGGATGGCGCGCTGCTGGTGCGCAACCCCAGCGCCCGCCTGGCCTGGAGCGAGATCGACATCGGCCTGGTGCTGTTCGCCAGCGGCCAGAGCGTACTCCTGCCCGGCCAGCTCAAGGAACTGCTGAAGCTGGTCTGCTCGGCCGATGCGTTGCATCTGGAAAACCTCGGCCAATGGCTGGCCGACGACGATGCGCGTAAGCTGTTGGCGGAGTTGGTCAAACAGGGCAGTTTGGAGTTTGCAGATGAATAAGATCCGCGTACGCGTAGCCGACTGGCAGAAGGACAATGCCGAGCTGCGCCGCATCCGCGAAGCGGTCTTCATTGCCGAACAGTCGGTTCCGCCGGAACTGGAGTGGGACGCCGAAGACGACGAAGCCGTGCATTTTCTCGCCTATGAAGGCGAATACGCGATCGGCACCGCGCGCCTGCTGGGCGACGGGCACATCGGCAGGGTCTCGGTACTCAAGGACTGGCGCGGCCTGAAGGTCGGCGACGCGCTGATGCGCGCGGCCATCGAGGAAGCCGAGCGACGCGGCCTGAAGCGCCAACTGCTGACCGCGCAGGTCTACGCCATTCCCTTCTACGAGCGACTGGGCTTCAAGGTCGACAGCGGCGAGTTCCTCGACGCCGGCCTGCCCCATGTCGACATGGTTCGCGACAGCGACTGAGGCCCGATGAGCGACACCCCGGAGACCTCGCCGGCCGACCTGCCGGCCATCGAATTCAGCTCTCCGGGGCGCTTTGCGGTACGCAACCCGGCAAGCGCCGCACCACCCGCGGAACGCTGGGAACCAGCGCCATTCCGCCTCGGCGAACATGAGCCGCTGGAGCGCTTCGAGCATCCGCAGGAAGCCCGCGCCCATGCCCTGGCCCTCCTGCAGCAGGCCCGCCGCACGCTCTGCCTGCACAGTCCCGACCTGGAAAGCTGGCTCTATCACCACAGCAGCATCCAGGAAGCCTGCACCCGTTTCCTCCTGGCCAATCCACGCAATCGCCTGCGTATCCTCGTTGGCGACAGCGCCCAGGCCGTGCGCAACGGCCACCGCCTGATCAGCCTTTCGCGCCGCCTGTCGAGCAACTGCCTGATCCGCCGGCTCAACCCGGACTACCCTAAAGAGGACGACGCCTTCCTCCTGGCCGACGACCAGGGCCTGCTACTGCGCCCGAAACCGGCGCAACCGGCGGGCTACGCCTGCTACCGTGCCGCCGGGCGGGTGCGTCAACTCCAGGCCCGCTTCGAGCAGGCCTGGGACACCAGCCTTTCCGACCCGGACCTGCGGAGCTTCCTCCTGTGACCCTGTTGCGCACCACCCTGCTCTCCTCGCTGTTGGCGACAGTCGTTCTCGGCGCCTCGGCCGCCCCGCGCACCGAAGTGATCCCGCTCAACTACCGCACCGCCGACGACGTGATGGCGGTGGCCCAGTCGGTCATCGGCAGCGAAGGCAAGGTCACCGCCTATGGCAACCAGCTGATCGTCAATGCCGAGCCGGCGAAGATCCGCGAGTTGCAATCGGTCCTGCAGCAGATCGACTCGCGCCCGCATCGCCTGCTGATCACCGTGGATACCAGCGAGAACCTGCAACAGGACAGCCGCGGCTATTCGGTGGATGGTTCGGCCAGCGCCGGCAACATCGAGATCCAGAGCGGCCGCGGCGAGGTCAACGGCAAGGATCGCGTCCGCATCATCCGTCGCTCCACCGACAGCCGTTCCGGCGGCAGCCAGCAGGTCCAGGCCACCGAGGGCTACCCGGCGCTGATCCAGGTCGGCCAGAGCGTCCCCATCACCAGCACCGCCACCGGTCCCTACGGGCAGATCTACAGCCAGACCGAATACCGCAACGTCAACCGCGGCTTCTACGTCACCGCGACGCTGACCGGCAACCTGGTGCACGTCACCATCAGCTCCAGCAATGACCGCCTCAGCCAGAGCCATCCCGGCGTCATCGATACCCAGAGCACCGACACCCGGGTCAGCGGCAAGCTCGGCGAGTGGATCACCCTGGGCGGCGTCAGCGAACAGAACCAGGCCGACCAGCGCGGCTTCGTGCGTCGCTACTCGACCCAGGGACGCGACGACACCAGCCTGCGCCTGAAAGTCGAAACCCTCGACTGACCGACGGCGCTCTTTCCAGCGCGAATTGCCTCCCGCTCCGGCAAAGCCGCGGGGCGCGGGCTCTTGCGGGCATTTTCGATGCAAACGGAAACATCTCGACCAGACAAGACCATCCGGTCACTCTTAGACCTTCGTGTAGTAGTCTTGAAAAAACACTACAAAACGTTTGACGACGGATTTTTTCCAGAGCATGATGGCCCCGCTCCCGCTAATCAGGGGCTCTGAAACGACGAGCTCCCGGTGCCTGCGCCGATACGCCCTCGGCCTCCACCGTGTTGATCTGCCCACAAGGCGGCTTGACGAGATTGCGACTGGAACGAAGTTGTCCTGAGGGACGGGGAAGCGTTTACGTATCAGCCAGATCGAAAGACTCGACAGCGAGTCGCCCACCGGCAACCACGAGCCGAACGGCACTTGAGCCAGTCGAGAAGCACGGTCCGCGAACTGTTCGTCTCCACCCCCTCCTCGGCGTCATTCTTCGCCACGGTCATTCTCTCGCCATGCAGCGGTGAGCCACCCGCAAGACAACCTTCACCAGCAGGTTTTGAGTGGGTCAGTCGGTGCTCAACCAATACATTTCTTGAAGGATTGACCATGTCCGCATATCAGAACGAGATCAAGGCAGTTGCCGCGCTGAAAGAGAAGAACGGCAGCAGCTGGAGCGCGATCAACCCCGAGTACGCAGCTCGCATGCGTATCCAGAACCGCTTCAAGACCGGCCTGGATATCGCCAAGTACACCGCGGCCATCATGCGCAAGGACATGGCCGAATACGATGCGGACTCCTCCGTCTACACCCAGTCGCTGGGTTGCTGGCACGGCTTCATCGGGCAGCAGAAGCTGATCTCGATCAAGAAGCACCTGAAGACCACCAACAAGCGCTACCTCTACCTGTCCGGTTGGATGGTCGCCGCGCTGCGCTCCGACTTCGGCCCGCTACCGGACCAGTCCATGCACGAGAAAACCGCGGTTTCCGGCCTGATCGAAGAGCTGTACACCTTCCTGCGCCAGGCTGACGCCCGCGAGCTGGACCTGCTGTTCACCGGCCTGGACGCTGCCCGCGCCGCTGGCGACAAGGCCAAGGAAGCCGAGCTGCTGGCCCAGATCGACAACTTCGAAACCCACGTGGTGCCGATCATCGCCGACATCGACGCCGGCTTCGGCAACGCCGAGGCGACCTACCTGCTGGCCAAGAAGATGATCGAAGCCGGCGCCTGCTGCATCCAGATCGAAAACCAGGTGTCCGACGAGAAGCAGTGCGGCCACCAGGACGGCAAGGTCACCGTTCCGCACATCGACTTCCTCGCCAAGATCAATGCCGTACGCTACGCCTTCCTCGAGCTGGGCGTGGACGATGGCGTGATCGTCGCCCGTACCGACTCCCTGGGCGCCGGCCTGACCAAGCAGATCGCCGTGACCAACGAGCCGGGCGACCTGGGCGACCTGTACAACTCCTTCCTGGATTGCGAAGAGATCTCCGAGGCCGAGCTGGGCAACGGCGACGTCGTGATCAAGCGCGAAGGCAAGCTGCTGCGTCCGAAGCGCCTGGCTTCCAACCTGTTCCAGTTCCGCAAGGGCACCGGCGAAGATCGCTGCGTCCTGGACTGCATCACCTCGCTGCAGAACGGCGCCGACCTGCTCTGGATCGAAACCGAGAAGCCGCACGTCGGCCAGATCAAGGCAATGGTCGATCGCATCCGCGAAGTGATTCCGAACGCCAAGCTGGTCTACAACAACAGCCCGTCCTTCAACTGGACCCTGAACTTCCGCCAGCAGGTGTTCGATGCGTTCGTCGCCGAAGGCAAGGACGTTTCCGCCTACGACCGCAACAAGCTGATGAGCGTCGAGTACGACGACACCGAGCTGGCCAAGGTCGCCGACGAGAAGATCCGCACCTTCCAGCGCGATGGCTCGGCCCACGCCGGCATCTTCCACCACCTGATCACCCTGCCGACCTACCACACCGCCGCGCTGTCCACCGACAACCTGGCCAAGGGCTACTTCGCCGACGAAGGCATGCTGGCCTACGTGAAGGGCGTGCAGCGCCAGGAACTGCGCCAGGGCATCGCCTGCGTCAAGCACCAGAACATGGCGGGCTCCGACATCGGCGACAACCATAAAGAGTACTTCGCAGGCGAAGCCGCTCTGAAGGCCAGCGGCAAAGACAACACCATGAACCAGTTCCACTAAGGAACAGGGGCCAGCCGGGCAGCCACGATCTGCCCGGCCCGCCTCGCGAAAACCCCGGCTCCGGCCGGGGTTTTTCATTTCCGGATCATGGCAAAAGGCCTCGAGTGCCTGTCATCGTCCCGTCGCTTTCAGCGGTTAGCGTCAATGCTCCGTCGATCAGCCCACAAGGAGCACGTCCGTGAGCCTGGAGAAAAAAGATGCCATCCTGTTCGGTGATGGCGACGAGTTGCCCAGCAACCATTCGAACAACCCGCACATGAACGACCTGATCGCCGGCCTCGGCCGCCGCCAGGTCCTGGCCGGCGGCGCGGCGCTCGGCGCCCTCGCCTTCCTCGGCGTCGCGCTCCCCGCCAGCGCCGCTCCCGCCGAAGCGCAGGCGCCCGCCGCGGAAGGCCTGCGCGGCTTGCCTTTCAAACGCCGCAACCGCTTACCCTTCGAAGCCATCGCCAGCGGCCGCGCCGATACCATCCGGGTGCCCGCCGGCTACAAGGCGACGCCCTTCATACCCTGGGGCACCCCGATCAGCGGCAGTTATCCGGGATTCCTCGACGACGCCAGCAACAGCGCCCAGGACCAGGCCGAACAGATCGGCATGCACCACGACGGCATGCACTTCTTCCCGATCGACGCGCAGTTCGGCTTCGGCGGCGGACACATCAGCAACCATGGCCTGCTGGTGCTCAACCATGAATACATCGACGCGCCGCTGCTGCACACCAATGGCCCGACCGTGGTCGATGGCAAGCGCACCGTCGCCGATGAAGTGCGCAAGGAAATCAACGCCCATGGCGTTTCCGTCGTGGAGATCCGTCGCAACGTGCGTGGCGAGTGGAATGTCGTACCGTCGCAACGCAATCGGCGGATCACCGCCGCCACGCCGATGCGTATCGCCGGCCCGGCGCGCGGCCACGAACTGCTGCGCACCCGCCACAGTCCGGACGGCACCCGCACCCGCGGCACCCATAACAACTGTTCCAACGGTTTCACCCCCTGGGGCACCTACCTCACCTGCGAGGAGAACTGGGTCGGCTATTTCTCCACCCAGGACAGCGAACTGCCGCGCGAACTGACCCGCTACGGTATTCGCAACACCAGCCGTTTCGGCTGGGAGACCCTGGCGGGCGACGAGTTCGAGCGCTTCGACGCCACCCGCAAGGGCAAACAGGCCCAGGACGACTACCGCAACGAACCGAACAACTTCGGCTGGATCGTCGAGATCGACCCGTTCGACCCGCAATCGGTACCGGTCAAGCGCACCGCTCTCGGCCGCTTCGCCCACGAAGGCCTGGTCTTCGCCCCGGTCAAGCCGGGCCGCCAGGTAGTCTGCTACTCCGGCGACGACTCGCAGAACGAGTACATCTACAAGTACGTCAGCCGCGACAAGTTCCGTCCGGGTCGCAGCAACGCTCGCCTGCTCGACGAAGGCACCCTCTACGTCGCCCGCTTCAACGCCGATGGCAGCGGCCAGTGGCTGCCGCTGGACATCGCCGACGGCAACTTCCGCGCGGCCTGTCGCAAGGCCGGGGTGAGCTTCGCCGACCAGGGCGAAGTGCTGATCAACACCCGCCTGGCCGCCGATGTCCTCGGCGCGACCAAGATGGATCGCCCGGAGTGGGGCGCGGTCAACCCGGACAACGGTGACGTCTACTTCACCCTCACCAACAACACGTCGCGCACCGTCGCCGACGCGGCCAACCCACGGGTGAAGAACGCCTACGGCCATATCATCCGCTGGCGCGAACGCAGCCGCGACTATGCCGGCCAACGCTTCACCTGGGACCTGTTCATGCTCGCCGGTCCCGGCGAAGACAGCCGCGGCCCGGACGGCAAGCCGCTGAACCAGGACAATATCCTGGCCAGCCCCGACGGCCTCTGGTTCGACCCGGAAGGCCGCCTGTGGATCCAGACCGACATGAGCGGCAGCCAGTTGAGCAGCGGCCCGTTCGGCAACAACCAGATGCTGGTGGCCGACCCGCGCACCGGCGAACTGAAGCGCTTCCTCACCGGTCCACTGGGTTGCGAGGTGACCGGCATTGCCGCGACGCCGGACTTCCGTACGCTGTTCATCAACATCCAGCACCCGGGGGAAGGCTCGACCGCCGATAACCTCCTCAGCACCTGGCCGGACGGGCCGGGCCGCCGGCCACGCTCGGCCACCGTGGTGATCACCCGCGAAGACGGCCGACGCCTGCTCTGACGCGCCACGACGACCTGCGTTGGCCGGAATGCCGGCGCAGGTCGCCGCTACAGCCGTGGGCAAGCCCGGGCAAAGCGGGTGGAATGCAGGCTCCCCTCTCTATGGAAGGACGCCAGCATGCCCAAGCGCAATCGTCTCAGCCGCGCCGTCGGCGCCATCAACCTCCTCCCCCGCCGCCTGCGCAGCCGCAGCCTGACGCTGCTGCTGGGCTCCCAGGTGCGCTTCGCCGGCACGGCGAGGGTGCGCATCCATGAACTGGGGCAGGAGCGCGCTATCCTCAGCCTGAAGAACCGTCGACCGGTGCAGAACCACATAAAAGGTATCCATGCCGCGGCGATGGCCTTGCTCGCCGAGTCGGCCAGCGGCTTCCTGGTCGGAATGAACGTACCGGACGACAAGCTGCCGCTGATCAAGACCATGAAGATCGACTATCTCAAGCGCGCCCAGGGCGACCTGACCGCCATCGCGACGCTGGAGGCCGGACAGATCGAGCAGATCCGGCAACAGGACAAGGGCGAGGTCCGCGTGGCGGTGTTGGTCAGCGACGAGAACGGCAACCAGCCGATCGTCTGCGAGATGGTCTGGGCCTGGGTCGGCAAGAAACCCCGGGACGCTACCGCAGCCCCTAGGTAGCGCACCTCCAGAGCGACTACATCTGCGCTGCGAAGCGAACCGCCGCAAACCTTGCCCAGCGCCTTCGCATCCGTCACGAATAACCGCGGGCGCAGCCCCAGGCGGCGCCGCAGCCGGGTTGCCATGGTGCGGAAAGAAGAAAAACCGCCATGCCCCGGCCCGGAAAATATTCCCGGTTTAATGCAATAACGGATTGGGCGAGAGTAATTACCAATAAAAGGGTAAACAATAGTAACGCGGCGAAGAATATATGTAGCGAAGTTATACGGATGCGACATTGCAAACGATATTCATTATCGTTTGAAGCCTTGCAAAGAGCCCTCCCCCACGCTTCGCGGCAATACGACCAAAAGCCAGCCAGGCCGCGCCATTTCTCGCAAAGACAGCATTCACGAGGGTTTCGGGGATTAACCAAAGCGCTGAAAAAAGCAGAGAAGCGTCTGTTTGTGTTAGAAAAATTTACTTGTCCGGCGCTTTGGGCATAAAATCGGAAAGATACATACAACCCTTAGCTCACTACGCAGCGGGTTGCACAAGAAGTCGGGCATTGCGCCCAGAACCCACGATCTTATATATCCGGTACAGAAGGAGTATCAGCATGCCAAACCCAGCTGAACTTGCAGCTCATCACTGGGGATTCGCTGCCTTCCTTCTAGGGGTCGTTGGCCTTCTCGCCTTCATGCTAGGGGTTTCGTCCCTGCTTGGCAGCAAGGCATTTGGTCGCAGCAAGAACGAACCCTTCGAATCCGGGATCGTCCCCACCGGAGGCGCACGCCTGCGTCTCTCGGCAAAATTCTATCTGGTCGCGATGCTCTTCGTGATCTTCGACGTCGAAGCCCTCTTCCTCTTCGCCTGGTCGGTGTCGGTTCGCGAAAGCGGCTGGGCCGGCCTGATCGAGGCAACCATTTTCATAGCAATTCTGTTGGCGGGTCTTGTCTATCTTTGGCGGATCGGTGCGCTCGATTGGGCTCCCGAAAGCCGTCGCAAGCGGCAGGCGAAGCTAAAACAATGAGGCTTTGGCGATGCAATACAAACTTACCCGGATCGATCCCGATGCGGCCAACGACCAATACCCGATAGGCGAACGGGAAACCGTAGCCGACCCGCTGGTCGAGGGCCAGGTTCACAAGAACATCTTCATGGGCAAGCTCGAGGATGTGCTGAACTCCACCGTCAACTGGGGTCGCAAGAACTCGCTCTGGCCCTATAACTTCGGGCTGTCGTGCTGCTACGTGGAGATGACCACCGCCTTCACCGCGCCGCACGATATCGCCCGCTTCGGCGCCGAAGTGATCCGGGCGTCGCCGCGCCAGGCCGACTTCATGGTCATCGCCGGCACCTGCTTCATCAAGATGGCCCCGGTCATCCAGCGCCTCTACGAGCAGATGCTCGAACCCAAGTGGGTCATCTCCATGGGCTCGTGCGCCAATTCCGGCGGCATGTACGACATCTATTCGGTGGTCCAGGGGGTCGACAAGTTCCTCCCCGTGGACGTCTACATCCCCGGCTGCCCGCCCCGTCCGGAGGCGTTCCTGCAAGGCCTGATGCTGCTGCAGGAGTCCATCGGCCAGGAGCGCCGCCCGTTGTCCTGGGTCGTTGGCGACCAGGGGGTCTACCGCGCCGAAATGCCGGCCCAGAAAGACCTGAAACGCGAGCAGCGCATCCAGGTGACCAACCTGCGCAGCCCCGACGAAGTGTGATCCGGAACTCCCGGCCAGCCCCGCTGGCCGGCCGAGACCAGCCGCGTTCACCCCACCGTTGACCGAAAGCGACCGAGACCATGACTGCAGACTCCGCTCTGTACATCCCGCCTTACAAGGCAGACGACCAGGATATCGTCGTCGAACTGAATTCCCGCTTTGGCGCCGAGACCTTCACCGTCCAGCCCACCCGTACCGGCATGCCGGTGCTCTGGGTCCCGCGCGAAAGACTGATCGAAGTCCTGACCTTCCTCCGTCAGGTACCCAAGCCCTATGTGATGCTCTACGACCTGCACGGCGTCGACGAGCGGCTGCGCACCCATCGCCGCGGCCTGCCGAGCGCCGACTTCAGCGTGTTCTACCACCTGATGTCGCTGGAGCGTAATAGTGACGTGATGATCAAGGTCGCCTTGTCCGAGCGCGACCTCAACCTGCCCACCGCCACCCGTATCTGGCCCAATGCCAATTGGTACGAGCGCGAAGTGTGGGACATGTACGGCATCACCTTCACCGGCCACCCGCACCTGACCCGCATGCTGATGCCGCCGACCTGGCAGGGCCATCCGCTGCGCAAGGACTACCCGGCGCGCGCCACCGAGTTCGATCCCTACTCCCTGTCCGCCGCCAAGCAGGACCTGGAGCAGGAGGCCCTGCGCTTCAAGCCGGAAGACTGGGGCATGAAGCGCCACGGCGAGAACGAGGACTACATGTTCCTCAACCTCGGCCCGAACCACCCGTCCGCCCACGGCGCGTTCCGCATCATCCTGCAACTGGACGGCGAGGAGATCATCGACTGCGTCCCGGAGATCGGCTACCACCACCGCGGCGCCGAGAAGATGGCCGAGCGCCAGTCCTGGCACAGTTTCATCCCCTACACCGACCGCATCGACTACCTCGGCGGGGTGATGAACAACCTGCCCTACGTACTCTCGGTGGAGAAGCTCGCCGGGATCAAGGTGCCGCAGCGGGTCGACGTGATCCGGATCATGATGGCGGAGTTCTTCCGTATCCTGAACCACCTGCTGTACCTGGGCACCTATATCCAGGACGTCGGCGCCATGACCCCGGTGTTCTTCACCTTCACCGACCGCCAGCGCGCCTACAAGGTGGTCGAGGCCATCACCGGCTTCCGCCTGCACCCGGCCTGGTACCGCATCGGCGGCGTCGCCCACGACCTGCCGCGCGGCTGGGACAAGCTGGTCCGCGAGTTCCTCGACTGGATGCCCAAGCGCCTCGACGAGTACGAGACCGCGGCCCTGAAGAACAGCATCCTGCGCGGCCGGACCATCGGCGTCGCCCAGTACAACACCAAGGAAGCCCTCGAGTGGGGCACCACCGGCGCCGGCCTGCGCGCCACCGGTTGCGACTTCGACCTGCGCAAGGCCCGCCCCTACTCCGGCTACGAGAACTTCGAGTTCGAGGTACCGCTGGCCCACAACGGCGACGCCTACGACCGCTGCATGGTCAAGATGGGCGAGATGCGCCAGAGCCTGCGGATCATCGAACAGTGCCTGAAGAACATGCCGGAAGGCCCGTACAAGGCCGACCATCCGCTGACCACGCCGCCGCCGAAAGAACGCACGCTGCAACACATCGAAACCCTGATCACCCACTTCCTGCAGGTTTCCTGGGGCCCGGTCATGCCGGCCAACGAAGCCTTCCAGATGATCGAGGCGACCAAGGGTATCAACAGCTACTACCTGACCAGCGACGGCAGCACCATGAGCTACCGCACGCGTATCCGGACGCCCAGCTTCGCGCACCTGCAACAGATCCCCTCGGTGATCAACGGCAGCATGATCGCGGACCTGATCGCCTACCTGGGTAGCATCGATTTCGTTATGGCTGACGTGGACCGCTGACATGAGCCAGAGCAACCTGATTCAGACCGACCGTTTCGTCCTCAGCGAAACCGAGCGCTCGTCCATCGAGCATGAAATGCATCACTACGAGGACCCGCGCGCGGCGTCCATCGAAGCCCTGAAGATCGTCCAGAAGCAGCGCGGCTGGGTGCCGGACGGCGCCATCCCGGCGATCGGCGAGGTGCTGGGGATCCCGGCCAGCGACGTCGAAGGCGTCGCCACCTTCTATAGTCAGATATTCCGCCAGCCGGTGGGCCGCCACATCATTCGCGTCTGCGACAGCATGGTCTGCTACATCGGCGGCCACGAGTCGGTGGTCGGCGAGATCCAGAAGCAACTCGGCATCGGTCTCGGCCAGACTACCGCCGACGGACGCTTCACCCTGCTCCCGGTCTGCTGCCTGGGCAACTGCGACAAGGCCCCGGCGCTGATGATCGACGACGACACCCATGGCGACGTGCGTCCCGACGGTGTCGCCAAACTGCTGGAGGCCTACGTATGACCCTTACCTCCATTGGTCCGGCCAACCGCATGACGCGTTCGGCGGAAACCCATCCGCTGACCTGGCGCCTGCGCGAAGACGCCCAGCCCGTCTGGCTCGAGGAATACCAGAGCAAGGACGGCTACGCCGCGGCGCGCAAGGCGCTGACCCAGATGGCCCAGGACGACATCGTCCAGACCGTCAAGGACTCCGGCCTCAAGGGCCGCGGCGGCGCGGGCTTCCCCACCGGCGTGAAGTGGGGCCTGATGCCGAAGGACGAGTCGCTGAACATCCGCTACCTGCTGTGCAACGCGGACGAGATGGAGCCGAACACCTGGAAGGACCGCATGCTCATGGAGCAGCTGCCGCACCTGCTGGTGGAAGGCATGCTGATTTCCGCGCGCGCGCTGAAGGCCTACCGCGGCTACATCTTCCTGCGCGGCGAATACGTCGATGCGGCGCGCAACCTAAACCGCGCCATCGACGAAGCCAAGGCCGCCGGCCTGCTCGGCAAGAACATCCTCGGCAGCGGCTTCGATTTCGAGCTGTTCGTCCACACCGGTGCCGGCCGCTACATCTGCGGCGAAGAGACCGCGCTGATCAACTCGCTGGAAGGCCGCCGCGCCAACCCGCGTTCCAAACCGCCCTTCCCTGCCGCCGTCGGCGTCTGGGGCAAGCCGACCTGCGTGAACAACGTGGAGACGCTGTGCAACGTGCCGGCCATCGTCGGCAACGGCGTGGACTGGTACAAGACCCTGGCCCGCCCCGGCAGCGAAGACATGGGCACCAAGCTGATGGGCTTCTCCGGCAAGGTGAAGAACCCCGGCCTGTGGGAACTGCCGTTCGGCGTCAGCGCCCGCGAGCTGTTCGAGGACTACGCCGGCGGCATGCGCGACGGCTTCCAGCTCAAGGCCTGGCAGCCCGGCGGCGCCGGTACCGGCTTCCTGCTCCCGGAGCACCTGGATGCGCAGATGTTCGCCGGCGGCATCGCCAAGGTCGGCACCCGGATGGGCACCGGCCTGGCCATGGCGGTGGACGACAGCATCAACATGGTTTCCCTGCTGCGCAACATGGAAGAGTTCTTCGCCCGCGAGTCCTGCGGCTGGTGCACCCCCTGCCGCGACGGCCTGCCGTGGAGCGTGAAGCTGCTGCGCGCCCTGGAGCGTGGCGAAGGCCAGCCCGGCGACCTCGAGACCCTCGAGCAGTTGGTCAACTTCCTCGGCCCAGGCAAGACCTTCTGCGCCCACGCGCCGGGAGCCGTCGAGCCGCTGGGCAGCGCCCTCAAGTATTTCCGTGCCGAATTCGAGGCGGGCATCTCCCGCCAGCCTTCGGCCGCGCCGCGCCCGGCAACGGTCGGCGCCTGATGCTTTGCAGCCGGACGGCCAGCCGTCCGGCGATGTTTCGTCGTCGTGCCGCGGCCCGGCCGCAGGCCCGACGGAACCGTGAGTTTCTATTAGCCACGCCCGCTGACAACGGGCCAACGAAGACTTGAACCATGGCCACTATCCACGTAGACGGCAAGACGCTCGAAGTCGATGGTGCAGACAACCTCCTGCAGGCCTGTCTGTCCCTCGGTCTCGACATTCCCTACTTCTGCTGGCACCCGGCGCTCGGTAGCGTCGGCGCCTGCCGCCAGTGCGCGGTGAAGCAGTACACCGACGAGAACGACAAGCGTGGTCGCCTCGTCATGTCCTGCATGACCCCCGCCACCGACAACACCTGGATCTCCATCGAAGACGAAGAGGCCAAGCAGTTCCGCGCCAGCGTCGTCGAATGGCTGATGACCAACCACCCGCACGACTGCCCGGTGTGCGAGGAAGGCGGTCACTGCCACCTGCAGGACATGACGGTGATGACCGGCCACAACGAGCGCCGGTACCGCTTCACCAAGCGCACCCACCAGAACCAGGAACTCGGCCCGTTCATCGCCCACGAGATGAACCGCTGCATCGCCTGCTACCGCTGCGTGCGCTACTACAAGGACTACGCCGGCGGCACCGACCTCGGCGTCTACGGCGCCCACGACAACGTCTACTTCGGACGGGTCGAGGACGGCGTGCTGGAAAGCGAGTTCTCCGGCAACCTCACCGAGGTCTGCCCCACCGGCGTGTTCACCGACAAGACCCACTCCGAGCGCTACAACCGCAAGTGGGACATGCAGTTCGCCCCGAGCATCTGCCACGGCTGCTCCAGCGGCTGCAACATCAGCCCCGGCGAGCGCTACGGCGAGATCCGCCGCATCGAGAACCGCTACAACGGCTCGGTCAACCACTACTTCCTCTGCGACCGCGGTCGCTTCGGCTACGGCTACGTCAACCGCGAAGACCGTCCGCGCCAGCCGCTGCTGGTGCTGAGCAAGCAGAAGCTGAGCCTGGACGGCGCCCTCGACCAGGCCGCCGCCCTGCTGAAGGAGCGCAAGGTGGTCGGCATCGGTTCGCCGCGCGCCAGCCTGGAAAGCAACTTCGCCCTGCGCGAGCTGGTTGGCGAAGGCAACTTCTACAGCGGCATCAACGAAGGCGAGCTCGACCGCCTGCGCCTGATCCTGCAGGTCATGCAGGAAGGCCCGCTGCCGGTGCCGAGCATCCGCGACATCGAGGACCACGACGCGGTCTTCGTCCTCGGCGAGGACCTGACCCAGACCGCCGCCCGCATCGCCCTGGCCCTGCGCCAGTCGGTGAAGGGCAAGGCCGTCGAGATGGCCGCCGACATGAAGGTCCAGCCGTGGCTCGACGCCGCGGTGAAGAACATCGCCCAGCACGCGCAGAACCCGCTGTTCATCGCCAGCGTCAGCGCGACCCGCCTCGACGACGTGGCCGAGGAAACCGTCCACGCCGCACCGGACGACCTCGCCCGCCTCGGCTTCGCCGTGGCCCACGCGATCGACCCGAGCGCTCCAGCCGTGGCCGACCTCGACCCGCAGGCCCAGGCCTTCGCCCAGCGCATCGCCGATGCCCTGCTGGCGGCCAAGCGTCCGTTGGTGGTGTCCGGCAACTCGCTGGGCAACAAGGCACTGATCGAAGCCGCGGCGAACATCGCCAAGGCCCTCAATCAGCGCGAGAAGAACGGTTCCATCAGCCTGGTGGTCGGCGAAGCCAACAGCCTCGGCCTGGCGCTCTTCGGCGGCGACTCCGTGGAAGCCGCGCTCGAGCGACTGACCTCCGGACAGGCCGACGCCGTGGTGGTGCTGGAGAACGATCTCTACCGCCGCACCGACGCCGCCCGTGTCGACGCAGCCCTGGCGGCGGCCAGGGTGGTGATCGTCGCCGATCACCAGCAGACCGCCACCACCGCCAAGGCGCACCTGGTGCTGCCGGCGGCCAGCTTCGCCGAAGGCGACGGCACCCTGGTCAGCCAGGAAGGCCGCGCCCAGCGCTTCTTCCAGGTGTTCGACCCGACCTACTACGACGCCAGGAACATGGTCCGCGAGGGCTGGCGCTGGCTGCATGCGATCCACAGCACCCTGCAAGGCAAGCGCGTCGACTGGACCCAGCTGGACCACGTCACCGAAGCCGTGGCCGAGGCCAAGCCGATCCTGGCCGGTATCCGCGACGCCGCACCGGCCGCCTCGTTCCGCATCAAGGGCCTCAAGCTGGCCCGCGAACCGCACCGCTACAGCGGGCGCACCGCCATGCGCGCCAACATCAGCGTGCACGAGCCGCGCACCCCGCAGGACATCGACTCGGCGTTCGCCTTCTCCATGGAAGGCTACTCCGGCAGCCAGGAAGACCGTCAGCAGATCCCGTTCGCCTGGTCGCCGGGCTGGAACTCGCCGCAGGCCTGGAACAAGTTCCAGGACGAGGTCGGCGGCCACCTGCGCGCCGGCGACCCCGGCGTGCGCCTGATCGAACCGAAGGGCGAAGGCCTCGACTGGTTCCAGGCCGTGCCGGTGCCGTTCAGCGCCAAGGCCGACAGCTGGAAGGTAGTGCCTCTGTACCACCTGTTCGGTAGCGAGGAAAACAGCTCGCGGGCCGCGCCGATCCAGCAGCGCATCCCGGAGACCTACGTCGCCCTGTCCAAGGAAGACGCGGACCGCCTCGGCGTCAACGACGGCGCGACCCTCGGCTTCCAGCTCAAGGGCCAGGCCCTGCGCCTGCCGCTGCGCATCGATGAACAACTCGGCGCCGGCCTGATCGGCCTGCCGGTCGGCTTCGCCGGCATCCCGGCGGCGATCGCCGGCTGCTCCGTGGAAGGTCTGCAGGAGGCTGCACAATGAGTTGGCTGACTCCCGCTCTGGTCACCATCATCCTCACCGTGGTCAAGGCCATCGTGGTGCTGCTCGCCGTGGTCATCTGCGGCGCCCTGCTCAGCTGGGTCGAGCGCCGCCTGCTCGGCCTCTGGCAGGACCGCTACGGCCCCAACCGGGTCGGTCCGTTCGGTGCGTTCCAGCTCGGCGCGGACATGGTCAAGATGTTCTTCAAGGAGGACTGGACCCCGCCGTTCGCCGACAAGATGATCTTCACCCTGGCCCCGGTGATCGCGATGGGCGCCCTGCTCGTCGCCTTCGCCATCGTTCCGATCACCCCCACCTGGGGCGTGGCGGACCTGAACATCGGCATCCTGTTCTTCTTCGCCATGGCCGGCCTGACGGTGTACGCCGTGCTGTTCGCCGGCTGGTCGAGCAACAACAAGTTCGCCCTGCTCGGCAGCCTGCGCGCCTCGGCCCAGACCATCTCCTACGAGGTGTTCCTGGCCCTGTCGCTGATGGGCATCGTCGCCCAGGTCGGCTCGTTCAACATGCGCGACATCGTCCAGTACCAGATCGACAACGTCTGGTTCATCATTCCGCAGTTCTTCGGCTTCTGCACCTTCATCATCGCCGGCGTCGCCGTGACCCACCGTCACCCGTTCGACCAGCCGGAAGCGGAGCAGGAACTGGCGGACGGCTACCACATCGAGTACGCCGGGATGAAATGGGGCATGTTCTTCGTCGGCGAGTACATCGGCATCGTGCTGGTCTCGGCGCTGCTGGCGACCCTGTTCTTCGGCGGCTGGCACGGTCCGTTCCTGGACACCCTGCCCTGGCTGTCGTTCTTCTACTTCGCCGCCAAGACTGGCTTCTTCATCATGCTCTTCATCCTGATCCGCGCCTCGCTGCCGCGTCCGCGCTATGACCAGGTGATGGCGTTCAGCTGGAAGGTGTGCCTGCCGCTGACCCTGATCAACCTGCTGGTGACCGGCGCGCTCGTGCTGGCCGCGGCCCAGTAAGGAGAACCACCGTGATCAAAGAAATCATCAACGTCGTGCATGGCACCTTCACCCAGCTTCGCAGCCTGGTGATGATCTTCGGCCATGCCTTCCGCAAGCGCGACACCCTGCAATACCCCGAAGAGCCGGTCTACCTGCCGCCGCGCTATCGTGGCCGGATCGTCCTGACCCGCGACCCCGACGGCGAGGAACGCTGCGTAGCCTGCAACCTGTGCGCCGTGGCCTGTCCGGTTGGCTGCATCTCCCTCCAGAAGGCCGAGACCGAGGACGGTCGCTGGTATCCGGAGTTCTTCCGCATCAACTTCTCGCGCTGCATCTTCTGCGGCCTGTGCGAGGAAGCCTGCCCGACCACCGCGATCCAGCTCACCCCGGACTTCGAGATGGGCGAGTTCAAGCGCCAGGACCTGGTCTACGAGAAGCACGACCTGCTGATCTCCGGCCCGGGCAAGAACCCGGACTACAACTACTACCGCGTTGCGGGGATGGCGATCGCCGGCAAGCCGAAAGGCGCCGCGCAGAACGAAGCCGAACCGATCAACGTGAAAAGCCTGCTGCCATAAGGAGACGTCGCGTGGAATTCGCTTTCTATTTCGCTGCCGGCGTCGCCGTACTGGCCACGCTGCGGGTCATCACCAACAGCAACCCGGTGCATGCCCTGCTCTACCTGATCATTTCCCTGCTGGCCATCTCGATGACCTTCTTCAGCCTCGGCGCACCCTTCGCCGGCGCCCTGGAGATCATCGTCTACGCTGGCGCCATCATGGTTCTGTTCGTCTTCGTGGTGATGATGCTCAACCTCGGCCCGGCCGTGGTCGAGCAGGAGCGCAAGTGGCTCACGCCCGGCATCTGGGTCGGGCCTTCGGCCCTGGCCCTGGTCCTGCTGGTGGAACTGCTGGTGGTCCTCGCCCGCACCCCGAGCGGTGCCGGCATCGGCCATACCACGGTAGACGCCAAGGCGGTCGGCATCAGCCTCTACGGCCCGTACCTGCTGGTGGTCGAACTGGCCTCCATGCTGTTGCTCGCGGCCCTGGTCGCTGCCTATCACCTGGGTCGTCAAGACGCCAAACAATAAAGGTTCGGCGGGCGCCCTGCGCCCGCCCCAAGGGAACGTAACGCTATGAACGCAATACCACTGGAACACGGCCTGGCCCTCGCCAGCGTCCTGTTCGCCCTCGGACTGGTCGGCTTGATGGTGCGACGCAACATCCTGTTCGTACTGATGAGCCTGGAAGTGATGATGAACGCCGCCGCCCTCGCCTTCGTGGTCGCCGGCAGCCGCTGGGGCCAACCCGACGGCCAGGTGATGTTCATCCTGGTGCTGAGCCTCGCGGCCGCCGAAGCGAGCATCGGCCTGGCGATCCTGCTGCAACTGTATCGCCGCTTCCACACCCTCGATATCGACGCTGCCAGCGAGATGCGCGGATGAACCTTCTACCTCTTACCTTCCTGTTCCCCCTGGTCGGCTTCCTGCTGCTGTCGTTCTCCCGCGGCAGGTGGTCGGAAAACCTTTCGGCGCTGGTCGGCGTCGGCTCGGTCGGCCTCTCCGCCCTGAGCGCGGCCTGGGCCATCTTCAGCTTCCACAGCAGTCCGCCGGAAGGCGGCGCCTACAGCCTGGTGCTGTGGCAGTGGATGGCGGCCGGCGACTTCAGCACCAACTTCACCCTGTACCTGGACGGCCTCTCGGTAACCATGCTCGGCGTGGTTACCGGCGTCGGCTTCCTGATCCACCTGTTCGCCTCCTGGTACATGCGTGGCGAAACCGGCTATTCGCGCTTCTTCGCCTACACCAACCTGTTCATTGCCAGCATGCTGTTCCTGGTGCTGGGCGACAACCTGCTGTTCCTCTACTTCGGCTGGGAAGGCGTGGGCCTGTGCAGCTACCTGCTGATCGGCTTCTACTACAGCAATCGCAACAACGGTAACGCGGCGCTCAAGGCATTCATCGTCACCCGCGTCGGCGACGTGTTCATGGCTTTCGGCCTGTTCATCCTGTTCCAGCAGTTCGGCACCCTGAACATCCAGGAGCTGCTGGTGCTGGCGCCGCAGAAGTTCCCGGAAGGCAACCTCTGGCTGACCCTGGCGACCCTGGCCCTGCTCGGCGGTGCGGTCGGCAAGTCCGCCCAACTGCCGCTGCAGACCTGGCTGGCCGACGCCATGGCCGGCCCGACCCCGGTCTCCGCGCTGATCCACGCCGCCACCATGGTGACCGCCGGCGTCTACCTGATCGCCCGTTGCCACGGCCTGTTCACCCTGGCCCCGGACATCCTCGAACTGGTCGGCATCGTCGGCGCGGTGACCCTGGTCCTGGCCGGCTTCGCCGCCCTGGTGCAGACCGATATCAAGCGCATCCTCGCCTACTCGACCATGAGCCAGATCGGCTACATGTTCCTCGCCCTCGGCGTCGGCGCCTGGGACGCGGCGATCTTCCACCTGATGACCCACGCCTTCTTCAAGGCCCTGCTGTTCCTCGCCTCGGGCGCGGTGATCATCGCCTGCCACCACGAGCAGAACATCTTCAAGATGGGCGGCTTGTGGAAGAAGCTGCCGCTGGCCTACGCCAGCTTCGTGGTCGGCGGTGCGGCGCTGGCCGCCCTGCCCTTCCTCACCGCGGGCTTCTACTCCAAGGACGAGATCCTCTGGGAGGCCTTCGCCAGCGGCCATCGCGAACTGCTGATCGCCGGCCTGGTGGGTGCGTTCCTGACCTCGATCTACACCTTCCGCCTGATCTTCGTCGCCTTCCACGGCGAGCCGAAGACCGAAGCCCACGCCGGCCACGGGATTTCCCACTGGTTGCCGCTCAGCGTGCTGATCGTCCTGTCGACCTTCGTCGGCGCCCTGATCACCCCGCCGCTGGCTGGCGTCCTGCCGGAAAGCGTCGGCCACGCCGGTGGCGAAGCCAAGCACAGCCTGGAACTGGCCTCGGGCGCCATCGCCATCGCCGGCATCCTGCTGGCCGGCCTGCTGTTCCTCGGCCAGCGCCGCTTCGTCAGCGCCCTGGCGAAGAGCGCCCCGGGTCGCTTCTTCGGTACCTGGTGGTACCACGCCTGGGGCTTCGACTGGCTGTACGACAAGCTGTTCGTGAAACCCTACCTGCTGCTCTGCCAATTGCTGGGGCGCGACCCCATCGACCGTACCCTGGGCGTCGTTCCGTTCAGCGTGCGCGGCGGACACAACCTCCTCAGCCTCACCGAGAACGGCCGCCTGCGCTGGTACGCCGCTTCCCTGGTGGGTGGCGCCGCCATCCTGCTCGGCGCGCTGCTGCTGGCCTAACGAATTCACGGAGAGACTGAGCCTGTCATGATTCTGCCCTGGCTAATCCTGATCCCCTTCATCGGCGGTTTCCTCTGCTGGATCGCCGAACACAGCAGCAAGACCCTGCCCCGCTGGATCGCGCTGCTTTCGATGACCCTGGTCCTGATCCTGAGCCTGTGGATCTGGGCCACCGGCGACTTCCAGCTGGCGCCCGCGCCCGGCGGCGAGCCGGAATGGACCCTGCAATTCAAGGTGCTGTGGATCGAGCGTCTCGGCATCAGCGTCCACCTGGCGATGGATGGCCTGTCGCTGCTGATGGTCGCCCTCACCGGCCTGCTCGGCGTGCTCTCGGTCCTCTGCTCGTGGAACGAGATCCAGCGCCGCATCGGCTTCTTCCATCTGAACCTGCTGTGGATCCTGGGCGGTGTGATCGGCGTGTTCCTCGCCATCGACCTGTTCCTGTTCTTCTTCTTCTGGGAAATGATGCTGGTGCCGATGTACTTCCTCATCGCGCTGTGGGGACACAGCTCCGATGACGGCAAGAAGACCCGCATCTACGCCGCCACCAAGTTCTTCATCTTCACCCAGGCCAGCGGCCTGGTGATGCTGGTGGCGATCCTCGGCCTGGTGTTCGTCAACTTCAATGCCACCGGCGTGATCACCTTCGACTACGCCACCCTGCTGAAGACCCAGCTGAGCCCCCACGTGGAATGGCTGCTGATGCTCGGCTTCTTCGTCGCCTTCGCAGTGAAGATGCCAGTGGTGCCGGTGCATTCCTGGCTGCCGGACGCCCACGCCCAGGCGCCCACCGCCGGCTCCGTGGACCTCGCCGGCATCCTCCTGAAGACCGCCGCCTACGGCCTGATCCGCTTCGCCCTGCCGCTGTTCCCCAACGCCTCGGCGGAATTCGCGCCGATCGCCATGTGGCTCGGCATCATCGGCATCTTCTACGGTGCCCTGCTGTCCTTCGCGCAGACCGACATCAAGCGCCTGGTCGCCTACTCCAGCGTTTCGCACATGGGCTTCGTGATGATCGGCATCTACTCCGGCAGCCAGGTCGCGCTGCAGGGCGTGGTGGTGCAGATGATCGCCCACGGCCTCTCCGCCGCGGCGCTGTTCATCCTCTGCGGCCAGCTCTACGAGCGCCTGCATACCCGCGACATGCGCAAGATGGGCGGCCTGTGGTCGCGCATGCCCTACCTGCCGGCGATCAGCCTGTTCTTCGCCTCGGCGTCGCTGGGCCTGCCCGGCACCGGCAACTTCGTCGGCGAGTTCCTGATCCTGATCGGCGCCTTCAAGGTGGTCCCGGTGATCATCGTGATCGCCACCTTCGGCCTGGTCTTCGCCTCGGTCTACTCGCTGATCATGATCCACCGCGCCTACTTCGGCCCCAGCCAGTCCGACGAGCCGATCCTCGGCCTCGATGCCCGCGAACTGAGCATGGTGCTCGGCCTGGCGGTCCTGCTGGTCCTGCTCGGGGTCTACCCGCAGCCGGTGCTGGACATCTCCGCGGCCAGCATGCACGGCGTGCAGCAATGGCTGGGCGCAGCCCTTTCCACCCTTGCAGGACGGTAGTCGCGAAATGACCTTTACGATCCAACACTTCATCGCGCTCCTGCCACTGCTGATCACCAGCGCCACCCTGGTGGTGGTGATGCTGGCGGTAGCCTGGAAACGCAATCACTCGTTCACCGCCACCCTCTCGGTGATCGGCCTCAACCTGGCCCTGCTGTCGCTGCTGCCGGTCCTCGGCGTCACCCCGATCGAGGTGACCCCGCTGGTGCTGGTGGACAACTACGCCTGCTTCTACATGGCCCTGGTGCTGGTCTCCGCCCTGGCCTGCGTGACCCTCGCCCACGCCTACATGGAAAGCTATCCGGGTAACCGCGAAGAGCTGTACCTGCTCCTGCTGCTGGCCACCGCCGGCGGCCTGGTGCTGGTCAGCGCGCAGCACCTGGCCAGCCTGTTCATCGGCCTGGAGCTGCTCTCGGTCCCGGTCTACGGGATGGTCGCCTACGCCTTCTTCAACAAGCGCTCGCTGGAAGCCGGCATCAAGTACACCGTGCTCTCGGCCGCCGGCTCCGCCTTCCTGCTGTTCGGCATGGCCCTGCTCTACGCCGAGTCCGGTACCCTGGGCTTCGCCGGCCTTGGCGCCAAGGTTGCCGAGCACGTGCTGAGCGGTCCGCTGGTCAGCGTTGGCGTCGGCATGATGCTGGTCGGCCTGGGCTTCAAGCTGTCGCTGGTGCCCTTCCACCTGTGGACCCCGGACGTCTACGAAGGCGCCCCGGCACCGGTCTCGGCGTTCCTCGCCACCGCCAGCAAGGTCGCGGTGTTCGCCGTGCTGCTGCGGCTGTTCCAGATCGCCCCGGCGGCCCTGGACAACCAACTGCTGAACATCTCCCTGAGCGTCATCGCGGTCGCCTCGATCCTCTTCGGCAACCTGCTGGCACTGACCCAGAGCAACATCAAGCGCCTGCTCGGCTACTCGTCCATCGCCCACCTGGGCTACCTGCTGGTCGCCCTGATCGCCAGCAAGGGCATGGCCGTGGAAGCGGTCGGCGTCTACCTGGCCACCTACGTACTGACCTCCCTCGGCGCGTTCGGCGTGATCACCCTGATGTCCACCCCGTACAGCGGCCGCGACGCCGATGCGCTGTTCGAGTACCGCGGCCTGTTCTGGCGCCGGCCGGTGCTGACCGCGGTGATGACCGTGATGATGCTGTCGCTGGCAGGCATCCCGCTGACCGCCGGCTTCATCGGCAAGTTCTACGTGATCGCGGTCGGCGTCGAGTCGCACCTGTGGTGGCTGATCGGCGCCCTGGTGCTGGGCAGCGCCATCGGCCTGTACTACTACCTGCGGGTCATGGTCACCCTGTTCCTGGTCGAGCCCGGCATCCGCCAGCACGACGCACCGTTCAACTGGGGCCAGCGCGCCGGCGGCATCATGCTGGTGGCCATCGCCCTGCTGGCGTTCTTCCTCGGCGTCTACCCGCAGCCGCTGCTGGAAATCCTCCAGCATTCCGGCCTGGCCCTCGCCGGCTGAGTCGCCCGCTCCACGAAAACCCCGCCTCGGCGGGGTTTTTCTTTGGCCCGCCCCACGCACCCTGCCCCGCTGCCGTGGCATGCTCCGCGCTCCATGGATGAACCCGGAGGCCTCATGCCCACCTTCCACGATATCGACGTCCTGCGACACAACAGCGCCAGTTGGGACGCCCAGGCCGCCCGTGACTGCGAATGGTCGCGACCGGTCAGCGCCGAAGAGGTCGCCGCCGCACGCCGCGGCGACTGGGCGGTGAAGCTGACCCCGGGCGCGTTACCCGCTCACTGGCTGGGCGACGTACGCGGCCGCGAGATCCTCTGCCTGGCCTCGGCCGGCGGCCAGCAGGCGCCGATCCTTGCCGCCGCCGGCGCACGGGTCACGCTGTTCGACGCCTCGGCGGGACAGCTGGACAAGGACCGCCAGGTCGCCGCCCGCGACCGCCTCGAACTGGCCTGCGTGCAGGGCGACATGCGCGACCTCTCGACCTTCGCCGATGTCTCCTTCGACCTGGTCTTCAATCCCATCTCCAATCTCTACGTCGACGATGTCCTGCCGGTCTGGCGCGAATGCGCGCGGGTGCTGCGGCCGGGCGGCAAGCTGCTGGCGAGCTTCTACAACCCGGCGCTGTTCATCGAGGACCGCTCGCCGGAACTGGCAGAGCAGGGCCTGATCCGGCCGCGACATCGCCTGCCCTACTCCGACCTGGAAAGCCTCTCCGCCGAAGCCCTCGCGGCGAAGCGCGAGAAAGGCGAAGCCCTGGTGTTCGGCCATAGCCTGACCCAGCAGATCGCCGGCCAGCTCGCCGCCGGCCTGCTGCTGCAGGATTTCTACGAAGACTGGCAACCGCACCCGCGCTTCGTCATCGACCGCTTCATGCCGACCTTCCTCGCCACCTGCGCGCTCAAGCCGAGGTCCGCCGCCGGTTGATAGCGGCGAGCCCTGAGGAGTGCCGGCAAGTGCTGCTCCATGTCCAGTTGCGCAACGGTCGCGATGTACCGGGTTCGACGCACTGTTAGCCGAAGGCCCCAGGCACTGCCTGGAGCGGCTCAGCCACGACAGCGCCGTCCATGATGCTTCAAGGCCTGAAACGAACAAGCCCCGCATTCGCGGGGCTTGTCTGCCACGGGCGCGACTCAGGCCTGTGGTTCTTCCTCGCGACCAGTGAACAGGTCCCAACTGGCCATGAACAGCGCGGCGATCAGCGGGCCGATGACGAAGCCGTTGAGGCCGAACAAGGCCATGCCGCCGAGGGTGGAGATCAGCACCACGTAGTCCGGCATCTTGGTGTCCTTGCCGACCAGGATCGGGCGCAGGATGTTGTCCACCAGGCCGATCACCACCACGCAGAACAGGATCAGCACTACGCCCTGCCAGATCGCCCCGGTGAGCAGGAAATAGGCCGCCACCGGCGCCCAGATCAGCGCCGCGCCGATGGCCGGCAGCAGCGACAGGAAGGCCATCAGGGTGCCCCAGAGCAAGGCGCCCTCGATGCCCAGCACCCAGAAGATCAGGCCGCCGAGAGCGCCCTGGGTGGCAGCCACGGCGATGTTGCCCTTCACCGTGGCGCGGATCACCGTGGTGAACTTGGCGAACAGGTGGTGCTTGTGTTCCTGGCTCAGCGGCACCGCCTGCTTGATCCGCCGGCCGAGCACGCGACCGTCGCGAAGGAGGAAGAACAGCAGGTAGAGCATGATGCCGAAGCTGATGACGAAGTCGAGGGTGTTCTGGCCGATGCTGAACGCCTTGGTCGCCACCACCTGGCTGGCCTGCATCGCCACCGAGGAGAGCTTCTCCTGCAGGCTCGAGAGATTGGCCAGGTCGAAGCGCTCCAGCCACTGGTGCACCGATGGCGGCAAGGCGGCCACCGCCTGCTGCAGGTAGGCGGCGAAGTTCAGTTCGCCGGACTTGACCCGCTGGTAGACGCTCGCGCCTTCCTGCACCAGCGAACCGGCGATGAAGATCACCGGGATGATCACGATCAGCACGCAGATCAGCAGGGTGATCAGCGCGGCGAGGTTCTTCCGATCCCTCAGACGCACCTGCAGGCGGCGTTGCACCGGGGCGAAGATGATCGCCAGGATGGTGCCCCAGAACACCGCGCCGTAGAACGGCAGCAAGAGCCAGCCGAAGGCGAGCGTGACCACCGCCAGCAACAGGAGAAAAGTCCGGGATTCCAGTTTCGTGTCGAGCATGTCCAATCCATCTGGCAGTGGGAAGCAAAGCATTAGTCAGCCGGCGGAGGTGGATCGTTCACGACTGCCGGCCGACTCCGCCGAATAATGACAGGAAGGCTCTGTGGCGCACCACTGCCGGCTGGCTCTTTTGCCGGCAGCGGTCGCGCGGGGGAAGGGTCAGATGCGGAACTGACCGACCAGCCGGCCCAAGCCCTGGCCCAGTTGCGCCAGGCTGCGGGCGGTCTGCGCGCCCTGCTGGGCCTCGTCGGCGACGCTGTCCACCGCGCCGGCGATCTGGTGCACGCTGCGGTTGATCTCCTCGGCCACCGCGGTCTGTTCCTCGGCGGCGCTGGCGATCTGCGCGTTCATCGCGTTGATGGTGGCAATCAACTGGGCGATGGCGTCCAGCGAATCGCCGGCCTGGTTGGCCTGGTTGCTGGTGCCCTCGCCGGCCTCGCCGGAACGGCGCATGGCGTCGACCGCGGCGTTGGTGCCCTGCTGCAGGCGATCGATCATGCCCTGGATTTCCTGGGTGCTCTGCTGGGTGCGGCTGGCCAGCGCCCGCACTTCGTCGGCGACCACCGCGAAGCCACGTCCGGCCTCGCCGGCACGGGCCGCCTCGATGGCCGCGTTGAGCGCCAGCAGGTTAGTCTGTTCGGCAATCGAGCGGATCACCCCGAGCACGCTGACGATCGACTGCACGTCCTGTTGCAGGCTGTCCAGCGAGGAACCGCTGTCGCGGATCTCGTCCACCAGCGCGTGGATGCGCTCGATGCTGCCGTCCACCACGCGCTTGGCCGCCTGGCCTTCGTGGTCGGTCTGCTGCGCGGCCTCGGCGGCGCGCTGGGCGCTCTGCGCCACTTCATGGGCGGCGGCGGACATCTCGTTGATCGCGGTGGCGACCTGATCGGTCTCGTGGCGCTGGCGCTCCATGGCCTGCTCGGAACGCTCGGCCTGGGCCGACATCTGCTCCACCAGTTGCTTGAGGTCGCCGGTCATCCCGGCGATCTGCCGCACCAGACCGTGGATCTTCTCGACGAAGCGGTTGAAGGAACCGGCCAGCTCGCCCAGCTCGTCGTGGCTGGTCACCGGCAGGCGGCGGGTCAGGTCGCCCTCGCCGGCGGCGATGTCGTCGAGGTTCTGGCGGATCTGGTGCAGCGGACGCAGCATCGCGTTGGCCACCGCCAGGCCGATCACCAGCAGGACCACCAGGAGGACCCCGGCGATCGCCACGATGCTGGCGATCAGGGTGCCGATACGCTCGTCGATGGCTTGCTTGATCTCCACCAGTTGGGCCTCGACGCCGTCGAGGTTGATCGCCGAGCCGATCACCATGTCCCACTTCGGCAGGTACAGGGTGTACGACAGCTTCGGCACCATGACGCTTTCGTTACCTGGCAGCGGCGAGGTATAGGTCACGTAGTGGCTGCCGTTCTTGCCTGCCTCCACCAGTTCGCGGTTGAGGTAGACGCCGCTGGGATCGCGGCGGTCGCGGAAGCTCTTGCCGACGTCCACCGGGCTGTCGCCACGGAACAGGCGCACCACCTGGGAGTCGTAGCCGAAGATATAGCCGTCCTTGCCGTACTTGACCTTCGACAGGCGCGCAATGGCCTCGGCGCGGGCGTTCAGGTCGCCGTTGGCCGAGCGGTCGTACTCGGCCTGGATACTGCCCATGGCGATCTGCACATAGTGCTCGAGTTCGGCACGACGGTCGCCGAGCAGGCGCTCGCGGGTATCCTTGACTTCGGTATCAGCCTGTTTTTTCAGGATCAGCACCGCTCCGCCGCTGAGCACCAGGGCGAAGAGCAGCACCGGCACCATGGCCAGCAGGAGGACTTTGGATTTCAGGGTCAGACGCATCATCAACTCCTAGCATGACGCCCAATAAAAAACGGGATTCCCGTTTCATCGGCAATCCCGTCGGAAGCTTAAGCGGCCGGCCCGACATTCCGTCAGGCGACCGCCCGAAATGGGACTCAGAGCAACATCGCGGCGGCCCAGCCGAACACCAGCAACGGCAGGTTGTAGTGCAGGAAGGTCGGCACCACGGTGTCCCAGATGTGATTGTGCTGGCCGTCGACGTTGAGCCCGGAGGTCGGCCCGAGGGTCGAGTCCGACGCCGGAGAACCTGCATCCCCCAGCGCGCCGGCGGTGCCGACGATGCTGACGATGGCCAGCGGGCTGAAGCCCAGTTGCACCGCCAGCGGGACGAAGATCGCGGCGATGATCGGCACGGTGGAGAACGACGAGCCGATGCCCATGGTGACCAGCAGGCCGACCAGCAGCATCAGCATGGCGCCGACCGCCTTGCTGTTGCCGATCCAGGCCACCGAGGCGTCGACCAGGCTCTGCACCTCGCCGGTGGCCTTCATCACCTCGGCGAAACCGGCCGCGGCGATCATGATGAAACCGATGGTGGCCATCATCTTCATGCCTTCGGTGAACAGGTCGTCGGTCTCCTTCCAGCGCACCACGCCGGACAGCGAGAAGACCACAAAACCGACCAGCGCGCCGATGATCATCGAGTCCAGCCACAGCTGCACGACGAACGCGGCGACGATGGAGACCCCGGCCACCGCCAGGCTTTTCGGGCTATAGCTGACATCGACGCGTTCGGCCTGCTCGATCCGCTGCAAGTCGTAGACGCGCTTGCGGCGGTAGCTGAACAGCACCGCGATGAGCAACCCGGCGAGCATGCCCAGGGCCGGGATGAACATGGCGTGGGTGACGTTGATCCCGCTGACGTCGACGCCGTTGCGCGCCACGTTGGCCAGCAGGATTTCATTGAGGAAGATGTTGCCGAAGCCCACCGGCAGGAACATGTACGGGGTGATCAGGCCGAAGGTGATGACGCAGGCGATCAATCGCCGGTCGATCTGCAGCTTGCTCAGCACATAGAGCAGCGGCGGCACCAGCAGCGGGATGAAGGCGATGTGGATCGGCAGGATATTCTGCGAGGATACCGCCACGCAGAGCAGCAGGCCGACCAGAATCCACTTGAACGCACCGGCGCCCTTGCCCTGCTCGTCGTGCCGGCCGAGCAGCGCCAGGACCTTGTCGGCCAGCGCATGGGCCACGCCGGAGCGAGCGATGGCCACGGCGAAGGCGCCGAGCATGGCGTACGACAGGGCCACCGTGGCGCCGCCGCCGAGGCCGCCGTTGAAGGCCTTGAGAGTCCCCTCCAGGCCTAGGCCACCGAACAGTCCGCCGACCACCGCGCCGATGATCAGCGCCAGCACGACATGCACACGGCAAAGGCTGAGGACGAGCATCAGTGCGACCGCCAGCACCACTGCGTTCATCGTTGAACTCCTTGCAAATGAAACGAACCCGGCCGCCTGCGACCGAAAAAAGGGGCGTACTCTGCTACAGCCATCCCCGCCTGTCAAAGCCGCGCATGGGCGAATGTCGCCTGGCTATAAACCGTTGTGCACGGTTCTTGCGTGCGATTCGCCGCACGACGGCAATCCGGCGCCAGCGAACGAACCGTCGTCAAGAATGGGCGAGCCCTGCCGATAAGCCTTGGGCCCCCGCAGTTTCTTCGTACAAGGACCCCTCCCATGTTCCTTCGCCGCCTGTCCATCCAATGGAAGATCACCCTGCTGGCAGGCCTCTGCCTGCTCGGCGTGGTCGCCTTGCTGGTCGGCCTTTCGGTCTACCGCATGCAGCACAGCAGCGTACTGGTGAAAAGCGCCAGTACGCAGATGCTCGACGAATCGGCGCGCCTGCGCCTGGAAGCCCGCGGGGAATTGCAGGCGTTGCGCATCCAGCGCTATTTCATGGATGCCTTCCAGTACGGCAAGGGTTTCTCCCGGCAGATCCTGTTCCTCCGCGACCAGGCGCAGAAGCGCTTCCTCGACGCCTACGACCTGCGCGAAGACCTGACCCGCCAGGTGCGCACCGCGCTCGCCGCCAATCCCGAGGTGCTCGGCCTGTACGTGGTCTTCGAACCCAACGCACTGGACGGCAAGGACGAACTGTTCGTCGACCAGCCCGCCCTGGGCAGCAACGACAAGGGACGCTTCTCCCTGTACTGGGCGCAGGCCACGCCGGGACAGCTGGAGTCCGAGTCGATGGTCGAGTCCGAACTCGCCGACACCAGCAGCGGGCCCAGCGGCGCGGCCTACAACGCCTGGTACACCTGCCCGAAGGAAAGCGCTCAACCCTGCGTGCTCGATCCCTACTTCGACAAGGTCGGCGAGCGCCAACTGCTGATGACCAGCATCGCCTTCCCCCTCGAACTGGATGGCAAGGTGATCGGCGTGATGGGCCTGGACATCAACCTGAGCAATCTGCAGGCGCTCAGCGAACAGGGCAACCGCGAACTCTACGACGGCGTCGGCCAGGTCGGCATCCTCAGCCCGGCCGGGCTGTTCGCCGGCAACAGCCGCGACGCCGGCCTGCTCGGCAAGAACCTGGCCAAGGCGGATCCGCAGCACGCCGGCGAACTCCTGCAACTGCTGGCCGCCGGCAAGAGCCAATTGTTCAACGAGAACGACGACCTCAAGGTGCTGCAACCGTTGCAGCCGATTCCCGGCGCCAAGCCCTGGGGCGTGCTCCTCGAAGTGCCGAAGAGCGCCCTGCTCGGCCCGGCCCTGGCGCTGGAGCGGCAACTGGACGACATGCGTCGCGAAGGCACCTGGGTCGAACTGGGCCTCGGCCTCGGCGCCGCGGTGCTCGGCCTGCTGGTGCTGTGGTTGACCGCCCGCGGCGTGACCCGGCCGATCCTCGGCGTCGCCCACATGCTGCGCGACATCGCCAGCGGCGAAGGCGACCTGACCCAGCGTCTGCCGCACACCGGGCGCGACGAGCTGGGCGAACTGGCCGGATGGTTCAACCGTTTCCTCGACAAGCTGCAGCCGATCATCCGCGACGTGAAGGTCTCGGTGCGCGATGCGCGCAGTACCGCCGACCAGTCGGCGGCGATTTCCAGCCAGACCAGCGCCGGCATGCAGCAGCAGTTCCGCGAGATCGACCAGGTCGCCACCGCATCCCACGAGATGACCGCCACTGCCCAGGACGTCGCCCGTAGCGCCGCCCAGGCCGCCGACGCCGCGCGCGGTGCCGACCAGGCGACCCGCGACGGTCTGGCGCTGATCGACCGCACCACCCAGAGCATCGACAGCCTGGCCGCCAACCTGACCAGCGCCATGGGCCAGGTCGAGCAACTGGCCAGCAGCAGCGAGGAAATCGGTTCGGTGCTGGAAGTGATCCGCGCCATCGCCGAGCAGACCAACCTGCTGGCGCTCAACGCGGCCATCGAGGCGGCCCGCGCCGGCGACGCCGGCCGCGGCTTCGCGGTGGTCGCCGACGAAGTGCGCAACCTCGCCCGGCGCACCCAGGACTCGGTGGAACAGATCCGCGGGGTGATCGAAGGCCTGCAACAGGGCACCCGCGACGTGGTCGACGCCATGCACGGCAGCCATCGCCAGGCCCAGGGCAGCGTCGAGCAGGTGGATGAAGCGGTGGCCGCGCTGCAACGGATCGGCGAGGCGGTGACGGTGATCAACGACATGAATCTACAGATCGCCAGCGCCGCCGAGGAACAGAGCTCGGTAGCCGAGGAGATCAACCGCAATGTCGCGGCGATCCGTGACGTCACCGAGTCGCTGTCGAGTCAGGCCGAGGAATCGGCCCAGGTCAGTCAGTCGCTGAACCGCCTGGCCAACCACCAGCAGGGCCTGATGGAACAGTTCAAGGCCTGACCGTTCACGGCCTGAATAGCGCCGGGGGGCCGTAGGTCCCCCAGATCGCCAGGCGGGCCAGCGAGCGCAGCCAGCCACGCAGACGCGCCGGGGCTCCCGTCTCGGCCACCTTCGCCGCCGGCGTCCCGGCCTGCCGCGGCTCGCCGCGCTCGCTGCGCAACGCGTTTTCCACGGCCTGCTCGTAGCGAGCCTGCGCGGGTAACCGCGGCGACCGCCCCTCCTCTCGCTGTCCACTGGACTCGCCCAACAGGAACACCAGCACCGGCAGCATCAGCGCCCAGCGCCAGCGGCCCGTACCCGTCCGCCGTTTCATCGTCCAAGACCTCCTTGCAAGAAGCCCGGGATGCTAGGGAAAGCGCAGGAGGAAATCTTGCCGGGACTGTCGGCAAATGGTGAAGAACTGTTAAGCCCTGGCGGCGCGGCCGCTCTTCTGCAACGGCAACTCGACGCTCACCCGCAGGCCGCCCAGCGGGCTGTCCTCGAGACTCAGGCGGCCACCGCAGGCCTCGGCGATGTCGCGCGCGATGCCCAGGCCCAGGCCATGCCCGCTGACCTGCTCGTCGAGCCGGGTACCCCGCTCGAGCACCGCCTGGCGCTGGTCGGGGAGGATGCCGGGGCCGTCATCGTCGACCTTCAGGCGGACCATGCCCTCGCCCTGCGCGACGGTCAGGCGGACTTCGCTATCGGCCCACTTGCAGGCGTTGTCCAGCAGATTGCCGAGCATCTCCAGCAGGTCCTCGCGGTCCCATGGCAGGCGCAGCCCCGGTGGCGCGCTCCAGCTCACCTGCAGGTGCGGGCCGTGGATCAGGCGCAGGGTGTCGCACAGCGACGGCAACTCCTCGGCGCAATCGAAATGTGCGCCAGGCAGCGCTTCGCCGACCAGGCGCGCCTTGCCCAACTCGCGACCGAGGCGCTGCTGGATCTGTTCCAGTTGCTCGCGCAGGACCTGTTGCAACTCCGGCTGGCGCGCCATCTCCTCGCGCTCGGCGAGGCTGACCAGCACCGCCAGCGGCGTCTTCAGGGCGTGACCGAGGTTGCCCAGGGCGTTGCGCGAACGCTTCAGGGTCTCCTCGGTGTGTGCCAGCAGGTGGTTGATCTGCTCCACCAGCGGCTCCAGCTCCTCGGGAGCCTGGTTGTCCAGTTGGCTGCGCTGGCCCTGCTGCAGCTGGGCGATCTGCAGGCGCACCTCCTCCAGCGGACGCAGCGAACGACGCACGGTCAGGCGCTGCAACAGCAATACCAGGAGCAGCGCCAGGGCGCCGGCGCCCAGACCCATCCACTGCACGCGGGCGAAGCTTTCCAGGATCGGCGTATAGTCCTGCGCCACCACGATCCGCAGCTTCTGGCCCATGCGCTTGTAGTGGCCGCGGAACACCAGCAGTCGCTGCTCCTCGGGCCCATCGACCAGGCCCTGCACCAGCCCTTTCTTGTGCGGCACCTCCAGCTCGCTGTCCCACAGGGAGCGTGAGCGCCAGGTGTCCTTTTCCAGCTCGATGACGAAATAGCGCCCGGAATACGGGCGCTGGAACGCCGGGTTGAGGCGTTGCTCGTCCAGTTGCATGCCGTTCGGCCCGCGCACCATGGCCACCAGCAGATTCTCCGCCTCCTCGCGCAGGTTGCCGGCGAAATAGCGCCGCAGGCCCTGGTCGAACAGCCACAGGCCGGTCTGCGCGAGGACCAGCCCGACCACCAGCAGCACCGCGAACAGGCCGACGCTCAGGCGCCGCTGGATCGACCTCATCCGGCGGCCACCCCGGCGTAGCGGTAGCCCTGGCCACGGCGGGTCTCGATCACCTCGCGGCCGAGCTTGCGCCGCAAGTGGTTGACGTGGACCTCGATGACATTGGAATCGCGTTCGGTCTCGCCGTCGTACAGATGCTCGGCCAGGTGCCCCTTGGACAGGACCTGGCCGGGGTGCAGCATGAAATAGCGCAGCAGGCGGAATTCGGCGGCGGTCAGGTCGACGTCGGCGCCGTTCAGGCACACGCACTGGCGCTGCTCGTCCAGGCGCAGCCCGGCGGCCTCCAGCTGGCTCTGGTTGGCCAGCCCATGGGCGCGGCGCAACAGGGCCTGGATGCGCAAGGCCAACTCTTCCGGATGGAACGGCTTGGTCAGGTAGTCGTCGGCACCGGCCTTGAGGCCATCGATGCGTTCGGCCCAGGAACCGCGCGCGGTGAGGATCAGCACCGGAGTCGCGAGTCCCAGCCCACGCCACTCCTGGAGTATCTCCAGGCCGGGGCGCCCGGGCAGGCCGAGGTCGAGGATGATCAGGTCGTAGGGCTCGCTGGCGCCCTGCACCGCCGCGTCGCGGCCGTCGGCCAGCCAGTCCACCGCGTAGCCCTGGCGGGTCAGGCTGGCCATCAGTTCGTCGGCCAGGGGAACGTGATCCTCAACCAGCAGCAACCGCATCAGTCGTCTTCCTCGTCCTTCAGGATGCGGCCGTTGCGGGCATCCAGTTCCAGTTCACGCACGACGCCGTCGCGGGTGAGCAGTTCCACCTCGTAGACATAGACGTCGTCTTCCTCTTCCAGCTCGACCTCCAGCAGGCGCGCCCCGGGGTAACGCCCCAGGGCTTCCTGCATGAGGGATTCGAGCGGCTGTATCACACCGTCCTGGCGCAGGCGCAGGACCTCGTCCTGGTCCAGGTCGCGCGCCATCGCCTCGAGGCTGATGACCGCCAGGACCAGTGCGATGATCCCGGCGTAGCGCATGAGCCACTTCATCAGTCGTCCTGGTGGTCCTTGAGCACGGCGCCGGTAGCGGCATCCAGCTCCAGGTCCCACTTCACGCCCTGCGGGTCGCGCAACTCGACCTGGTAGATGTAGCGGCCGTATTCCTCTTCCAGCTCGGTATCGTGGACGCTCGAGCCGGGATGCTTGGCGATGGCGTTCTTGTTCAGCTCTTCGAAGGACTTGATGGTCCCGGCGTCACGCAGCTTCAGCGCCTCGTCCGGGCCGAGGTCGCGGGCCTGGGCCAGGCCGGCAGTCAGGGCGATGGCGGTGGCGGCGAACAGGGCAGTCAGTTTCTTCATGGGAATCTCTCCGTGGGAATCAATCGTGTTGCTTTCGACGGTTTGCAGATTAACCGGGCGCTCTTAATTGAAGCTGAATTTGCCGCAAGGACATGGCCGGGGCGTGCCATAGGGTAACGGAAAGCCTCTGCGATGGGGCTCGCCGGCGTTCGAAAGCGCTTGGTCCTGCGACAACTCGTCCTATAATCGCCGGTCCGCAAGGGAGAAGACCAGCATGCCAGCCATCCAGATCAAGTCCCCCGCACTGACCCTCAAGGCCGGTCGCCGCGCCCTCGCCCGCATCCGCGAGCGCGGCCTGCAGCCGACCGACGTCGGCATCGTCCCCGGTGCCGCCGGCGGGCCAAAGGCGCTGGGCATCCAGGGACTGGACCTGGCGATCTTCGGCGAGTGGCTGCCGCGCGCCCCGCGCGAACGCTCGCTGATCGGCGCCTCCATCGGTTCCTGGCGCTTCGCCAGCGCCTGCCTGCCCGACGCCGTGGCCGGCCTCACCCGCCTCGGCGAGCTGTACACCCGGCAGCGTTTTCCCAAAGGCGTGAGCATCGCCGAAGTCTCGCGCAAGTGCGCGGCGATGCTCGACGACCTGCTCGCCGGCCAGGACGCGCGGATCCTCGACAACCCGCTGTACCGCCTCAACGTGGTGGTGGTGAAGAGCCACGGGCGCCTCGCCCACGACCACAAGGCCAGCCTCGGCCTGGGGCTGTCCTCGGTGATCCGCGACAACCTGATCGGCCGCCGCCACCTGCACCGCCACTTCGAACGGGTGATCCTGCATGACGCCCGCCAGGCGCCGCCGCTGGCCACGCTGACCGACTTCCCGTCGCGCTACCTGCACCTGGACGGCGGCAACCTGCGCCAGGCGCTGCTCGCCTCCGGCTCGATCCCGATGGTCATGGAAGGCGTCCGCGACCTGCCTGGCGCCGGCCCCGGCACCTACCGCGACGGCGGCCTGCTCGACTACCATCTCGACCTGCCCTACGAGGACCGCGGCGTGGTGCTCTACCCGCACTTCACCGACAAGGTGATCCCCGGCTGGTTCGACAAGGGCTTGCCCTGGCGCCGTGGCGACGCCGGGCGCCTGCAGGACGTGCTGCTGCTGGCGCCGTCGCGCGAGTACCTGGCGCGCCTGCCGCACGCCAAGCTGCCGGACCGCAAGGACTTCACCCGCTACCTCGGCGACGACGACGGCCGCGAGCGCTACTGGCGCCAGGCGATGGCGGAAAGCCGCAGGCTCGGCGACGAATTCCTCGAACTGGTCGACGGCGGCCGGCTCGGCGAACGCCTGCAAGCGCTGGACTGAGCCGCCACCGACGAGAAGGATCCTGCATGAAACTGGCCGTAGCGCTGATCCACGGCATCGGCGACCAGCCCGATAGCCGCGACGAGGACGGTCTGCACAGCTACGCCCGCGAACTGGTGGCGGCGCTGCGCCGACGTCTCGGCGCGGAAGCCGGCGAGGTGGCCTTCCAGAGCCTGTACTGGGCCAGCGTGCTGGACGCCCGCGAGCTGGACTACCTCAAGCGCATCGAGCGCGAGCCGCTGGGCTGGCGCTGGCTGCGCCGGGCGGTGACGCTGTTCCTCGGCGACGCCAGCGGCTACCGCAAGGTCAGCGCCGCCTACGACACCACCTACCAGCAGGTCCACCAGCACGTGCGCAGCGGGATCATGGCCCTGCGCGCGAAGGTCGGGCCGCAGACGCCGCTGGTGATCCTCGCCCACTCCCTGGGCGGGCACATCGTATCCAACTTCATCTGGGACCAGCAGAAACTCAACCGCACGCCGAGTTGCTCGATCGACCCCTTCCTCGGCCTGGAAACCCTGGCCGGGCTGGTCACCTTCGGTTGCAACATCCCGCTGTTCACCTTCGCCTACGAGAAGGTCTGTCCGATCCGCTTTCCCGGCCACTGCCTGCCCCCGGCCATCCGCCAGCAGGCACGCTGGCTGAACGTCTACGCGCCGGCCGATCCGCTCGGGTATCCGCTGCGGCCGTTGCAGAACTACACCGCGGTCGTCCACGAGGACCTCGCCCTGCCGGTCGGTCCCTGGTACAAGCGGCACACCCCGTTGAGCCACATGGAGTACTGGAACGATGCGCGCTTTCACGATTACCTGGCGGACTACCTGCGCCGCCTGTTGGCTGCTGGCCTCGAGCCTGCCGGCGCTGGCCGCGCCCTCCCCGCAGGCGAGCCAGGAGATCGGCCGCTTGCTGAGCTTTGTTGAAGACAGCGGCTGCACCTTCATCCGCAACGGCAGCGAATACCCGGCCGCGGAAGCCCGCGCCCACCTGCAGAAGAAGCTCGACTACCTGGAGCGCAAGGATCTGGTCGCCAGCAGCGAGGACTTCATCGAGCGCGCCGCGACCCAGAGCAGCCTCAGCGGCAAGCCCTACCAGGTGCGCTGCGCCGGGCAGACGCGCAACTCCGCCGACTGGCTGAACCAGGAGCTGCGGCGTCTGCGGCAAGCCCCCTGATCAACCGGGATGGCCGTCGACCCGCGAACGACACAGCATCGGCGCGTAGCACCAGGCGAATAGCAGGAACGCCATAGCCCACAGTCCGCCTGCCAGGGGCAGCACCCAGTTCGCCGGCAACAGGCTGGGCAGGAACACCCGCGCCGCGCAGCCGAGATTGAGCAGGGCGAAAGCCCAGGGCATCGCTGCCGGCGGTTGCAGCGCGCGACCGGTATGGCCGAGAGTGACCCGTGCCAGCATCGCCAGGATCAACCCGCCCATGCCGCCCACCGCCAGCGCGTGCAGCGCCTGGCTCGGCGCCAGCGCCAGGCCCAGGCTCCAGAGCGCCATGCCGAGCGGCGCCACGGCGATCCAGAAATACGCCAGGTGCAGCGACCAGAGCAGCGGCACCTGCCAGATGCCGCGATCGCGCCAACGCCACAGGCGCCACAGTTGCGCACCGCCGAGGGCGGCGAACAGTCCTGCAAGCCAGGGCGTCGGCTGCGCCGTGACGCCCGCGGCGGTGAGCAGCGCCACCAGCACGCAGCCCAGCAGGATGCCATTGTCCAGCCAGGCGATCGCCGGCACCTGCTGCTGGCGGCCGAGACCGCGCTGGGTGAAGAACGGGATCACCCGCCCGCCGATCAGGTTCATCATCCCGGCGATCAGCCATAGCGCGGCGATGGAGGCACGCCGTTGCCAGTCGTCGTTGCCCTCGAACAGGCCGAGCAGGACCAGGGCGTCGGCCAGGGTCAACAGCAGCAACAGGCCCACCACCGGGTAATTGCGCTTCTGCCGCACCCGCCACAGGCTGCGGCCGATAGCCCAGGCCAATAGCGGCAGGAAGCTCAGTTGCAGCACCAGCAGCAGCGCCAGCGGCGCATCGAATAGCCAGGCCAGGCGCGCCGCCAGCCAGAGCCCGGCGAGCAGGGCCAGGGGTTTGCCCTGCAGGCCGGGTACGCCGGTCCAGGTCTGCACGGCGGTCAACAGGAAGCCGGCGATGATCGCCACACCGAAACCGAAGAGCATTTCGTGACGATGCCAGGCCAGCCAGCCTCCGACCGGTTGCCAGCCGCTCCAGAGCCCGGCCAGCGCCGCCAGCCAGAGCGCGATGGCGAGCACCGCGAACAGCGCGCCGCCGAGGAAGAACGGGCGGAAGCCCAGGCGCCAGATCGGCGGTATGGCCATCAGCCTGGAACGATCAAGCACTTGCACAGCAGACCTCCCAACCGGGTCGACGCATGCGGAACAGCGCGCTCAGGCGCATCACGTAGCCAATCTTCAACAGTGTCGGGCCGAGGATCACCAGCGCATGGGAAAACACCAGCGCCGGCATGTTCAGGTAGCGGTCGAGGAAATAGGCGGCGATCACGCCGGCGACGAGCAGCGCCAGGCCGGCCGCCAGCAGCCCGTGACCGATCCGCAGCACCCGCCGTGGACAATCGAACAGAGCGTTCATCTCGATCTCCTTTTTCCGAAAAGGGCCGACGCATTTCGCGCCGGCCCGTCGCTTCAGGCGTCCAGCGCGGCGGCCGGACCGAAGAACTCGTAGTGGCATTGCTGCGAGGGTACGCCGAGGTCGGCCAGGTGGCGCTTGACCTGCGCCATGAAAGGCCGGGGTCCGAGGAAGTAGGCGTCCAGGTCGCGCTCCTGCGGCAACCAGTCGGCCAGTTTCTCGCGGCTCAGCAATCCCTCGGCGTCGGCACTGTCGCCGGCGCGCGGTTCGCTATAGCAGAAGAAGTGCTCGACCTGCTCGTGCTGCGCCGACACGTCTTCGATCCAGTCGCGGAAGGCATGCACGCCGCCATGCCGGGCGCAATGGATGAAGCGGATCGGCCGCGCCTGCGGCAGCGCTTCCTGCAACATGGCCAGGGCCGGGGTGATGCCGACGCCGGCGGTGATCAGCACCAGCGGCTTGTCGCTGTCACGCAGGACGAAATCGCCAGCCGGCGGAAACAGATCCAGCTCGTCGCCCTCGGCGACCCGGTCATGCAGGTGATTGGAGACCCGTCCACCCGCCTCGCGCTTGACGCTGATGCGGTATTCGCGGCCGTTGCTGGCAGCGGAAAGCGAATAGTTGCGGCGCACTTCCTCGCCGTCGATGTCCAGCCGCAGGCCGATGTACTGTCCCGGCTGGAACGCCAGCAGCGGCTGGCCGTCCACCGGCTCCAGGTAGAACGAGGTGATTTCCTCGCTCTCCGCCTGCTTGCGTGCCACGCGGAAGCGCCGCACGCCGCGCCAGCCGCCATCGGCCTGGGCGCTGGCGGCATACACCGACTCCTCGGCCTCGATCAGCAGGTCGGCCAGTTGCTGGTAGGCCGCGCCCCAGGCTTCGAGGACTTCGTCGGTGGCGATCTGTTCGCCGAGGACCTCGCGGATCGCCCGCAACAGGCAAGTGCCGACGATCGGATAGTGTTCGGGCAACACCTGCAGGGAGACATGCTTGTTCACCACCTTGGCCACCAGCGGGCCGAGTTCCTGCAACTGGTCGATGTGCCTGGCGTACATCAGCACGCCATTGGCCAGCGCCCGCGGCTGGTCGCCGCTGGCCTGGTGGGCCTGGTTGAACAGCGGGCGAACCTCGGGGTACTCGCCGAGCATGGTGCGGTAGAAATGGGTGATCAGCGCTTCACCGCCGGTCTCCAGCAGCGGTACGGTGGCTTTGATGAGGGCACGTTGGGCATTGGACAACATAGATGACTCCTGACGCATGCAAGGTTTTGTTTCACCTCGAAGCATTTCAGGAAGCGTGCCAAGGCAAACTACCAGAATTCACGGGCCTTGCAGGCCGGCATAGGTCATAATGACTGCAACCATTCAGAGTCATTAGGACTGCAAAGAGGTCGAAATGACCACCAATCCCTTGCTTGCCACCCTAATCCCGCTGGTTGCCGACCTGTCCCGCGACCTGCCGGAAGACGAACGCTACCGCCGACTGCTCCAGGCCCTGCGCGACCTGCTGCCCTGCGACGCCACCGCGCTGCTGCGCCTGGACGGCGAATACCTGATCCCGCTGGCGGTGGACGGCCTCAGCCCGGACACCCTCGGCCGGCGCTTCCGGGTCGGCGAACATCCGCGCCTCGAGGCTCTCCTGGAGCGCCGCGGGCCGACCCGCTTCCCCGCCGACTGCGGCCTGCCCGATCCCTACGACGGTCTGGTGGAAGGCCTCCACGGCCACCTGGAAATCCATGATTGCCTGGGCTGTCCGCTGTACCTCGACGACCAGCCCTGGGGCTTGCTGACCCTGGATACCCTCGATCCGTCGCGCTTCGCCAGCGCCGACCTGGATACCCTGGAGGCCTTCGCCAGCCTCGCCGCCGCCACGGTCAAGGCCAGCGAGCGGATGCGCGACCTGACCCGCCGCGCCGAGGACGAGCACCAGCGCGCCGAGGCCTATCTCGAAGCCGCTGGCGAGCGGCCACGGGAAATGATCGGCCAGAGCGCCGCGCACAAGGCGCTGCTGGAAGAAATCCGCCTGGTCGCCAACAGCGACCTGAGCGTACTGATCACCGGCGAGACCGGGGTCGGCAAGGAACTGGTGGCGCAATCCATCCACCGGCATTCCATGCGCAGCGGCAAGCCGATGATCAGTCTCAACTGCGCCGCGCTGCCCGAGACCCTGGTGGAAAGCGAATTGTTCGGCCATGTGCGCGGCGCCTTCTCCGGCGCGGTCAACGAACGGCGCGGCAAGTTCGAACTGGCCGACGGCGGCAGCCTGTTCCTCGACGAGGTCGGCGAGTTGCCGCTGGCGGTGCAGGCCAAGCTGCTCCGCGTGCTGCAGAGCGGGCAGTTGCAGCGGGTCGGCTCCGATCGCGAGCACCGCGTCGACGTACGCCTGATCGCAGCCACCAACCGCGACCTGGCCGAGGAAGTACGTGCCGGGCGCTTCCGCGCCGATCTCTACCATCGCCTCAGCGTCTATCCCTTGCGCGTGCCGCCGCTGCGCGAGCGCGGCCGCGATATCCTCCTGCTGGCCGGCTACTTCCTCGAGGAAAACCGACCGCGCCTGGGACTGCGTAGCCTGCGCCTGGACCACGAGGCCCAGGCCGCGCTCCTCGACTATCGCTGGCCGGGCAACGTGCGCGAACTCGAGCACCTGGTCGGCCGCGCCTCGCTCAAGGCCCTCGGCCACAATCCGGAGCGGTCGCGGATCGTCACCCTGCATCGGCAGGATCTCGACCTGCCCGCGGAAACCCCCGCGCCACCTCGCAGCGTGGTCGAGCCCGCGCCCGCCGCGCCAACGACCGGTCACTCGTTGCGCGCGGCCACCGACGCCTACCAACGCCACCTGATCCAGGACTGCCTGGCCCGTCACCAGGGAAGCTGGGCCTCGGCTGCACGCGAGCTGGGCCTGGATCGCGCCAACCTGGCGCGCCTGGCGCGCCGCCTGCAACTCAGGTGAACGACCGCCCGGTCGGAGCAGACCGGGTCCGGCGCGCAAACCTGCTACCATGGCGCCCCCATTCCGGTTGTCCGATAACCCCGATCCAGAGCGCACTACAGTGGAACTCTTCAAAGAATTCACCTTCGAATCCGCCCATCGCCTGCCCCACGTCCCCGAAGGCCACAAATGCGGGCGCCTGCACGGCCACTCGTTCCGTGTCGCCATCCACATCGAAGGCGAGGTCGATCCGCATACCGGCTGGATCCGCGACTTCGCGGAAATCAAGGCGATCTTCAAGCCGATCTACGAGCAACTCGACCACAATTATCTGAACGATATTCCAGGCTTGGAAAACCCCACCAGCGAAAACCTCTGCCGCTGGATCTGGCAACAACTCAAGCCGCTGTTGCCGGAACTCTCCAAGGTCCGCGTCCACGAAACTTGCACGAGCGGTTGCGAATATCGGGGCGATTGATTCGCCCGACTCTCCCCTGGCGCTTCGCCATCTGCTCTAAAACGGGCTTCCACACAACGGGCCCGTTCTGCCATCTCTCTCCCATGGGTTGTACGAAGCATTATCCCCACGGACATAAAGGTTTCATATTCTTCCGGGAAACATCCGGCAAGCTGTCCCCACAGTCCGTTAGTCAATAAAACCGTGCAACTATATTGTTCTTCCAGTAGATAAAGACTTATCCTTTGCCGCGGACACGGAAAGTCCGTAAAGCCACTATAAATGCACCAAAACCCAGCACCATATTTTTAGAACGGGAGTGAAACGAATGTCCAAACTTGCCGAGTTCCGCGAGGCAGAGCGCAAACTTCAGGAGCAACTGGCCCTGCTGGAAAAGCTGAAAAGCGACAGCAGCCTGAAGCAGGAACTGGAATTCAAGGACAAGTTGCAGGCGTTGATGGACAAGTACGGCATGACCCTGCACAACATCATCGCCATCCTCGACCCCAAGGCTCCGGTCACCGTCAGCGCCGCTCCGCAGCGCCGTGCCCGCGCCCTGAAGGTCTACAAGAACCCGAACAACGGTGAAGTCGTCGAAACCAAGGGCGGCAACCACAAGGTTCTGAAAGCCTGGAAAGAACAGTACGGTTCCGAAACCGTCGAATCCTGGCTGCAACGCTAAGCCGGTTTTCCCGACGGCATCCTGCCGATGCCGTCGGAAACCCCACTGGCTACTTTCGCTCCCCTCCTCGCCAGATCAATTCTGCGACTTCGATTCGCAAGCGCTCCTGATCTTCTGCGCCGCCAGGTTGTTCTCCACCCCCGGCAGGTTCTCCAGCAGACACTCGTAATAAGCCTTTTCCCGCGACAGCAGGAAGGAGCCGTCGTTATACAACTTGTCGCAGGCCTGGGTGATGAAGTGAACCGCCACCCCGCTCTTCGCCGTGCGTTGGTAGTCGAGTATGCATTGGTCGTAGTCCTTGTCGTCGGCGAGAGTGGAAAGCGGAAATAACAGCAGCAGGGGCAGCAGGAACTTCATGGCAATGGTATCCATGGGAAAGTTGTGCTCCAGCATGGACGAGCCGGCTCGGAGTGCCAAGCCGACCATGAAGTAAAATTTTGCACTTGTTTACAGGCCGGACCAGACTGGCCGTTCTTCGCTGCGCGAATGCGACAATGGCGGGCCGGGGAGCCGAATCGCAGGCGTCCCGAGCGGATTCGGTTTCCCGGCCGCCTGGCGGCAACTCGCTCCATCGACGGGCACCGCCCTCCGCCGAACTCTTCCGGCAAACGGGTGCTGCCCGATCCGCATCCGCTTCAATAGGCCGCTACGAACAGGAACGACAACTGTAGATTGAGCATGGGCGACAACATATTGTTCAGTTCCAGAAACTCCACCGATACTTGCCGCTGCTCCGCTTCTATATCCTGCAACAACCGACTGAACGAGGCTGGCTCCAACTGCCCGCGAACCTGGGCCTCGATACGCGCGATCGTCCCTTGCTTCTCGAAGCCGCGAGGAAGCAGTACGCTCACTTCCGCGTCAGGGACGCCCGCCAGGCGAACCCGCTCGGTCAGCCAGGCCTGCACATCGGCCCTCGCCTGCGACGCATTCGGCGCCTGCCAGAAGCGCTCTCGCTGAAGGTTCAGGACCTGCTCCGCCTGCATCGCCCGCTCCGGCCAGGCGGTCTGCCGGGAAACGTCCTGAAGCTTGAGCCATTCCCCGGCCAGACGACGATATTCCTCCCCTCGTTCCTCCCTCCAATCCATGCTGAGCATGACCAGATGCACAACCAGCAGCAGGCACAGGCTCCAGATGGCCATGCGCAAGAGTGGTTTTTCCTGCCATTGTCGTTGCAGGTTCCGCCCCTGGAACTGCAGTGATCGCTGGAAGTCCGACATCAGGCACCCTCCCCCGGCGTACGCAGGACCAGGCTCAGCGATAGCCCCTCGCTCTGCGAAGGTTCCACCCTGACATCTTCGAAACTCCCAGACTCCATGAAACGCCGCACATAGAGACGCGGGTCGACACTGTCGGTGCCAATCCGCAAGTCCAGCTCGGAGCCTCGATAGCGCCAGGCGAGCAACCGACTGTCCTTCGGCAACAGTTCCGCCACCTGTCCCAGCAGCGCCACCTGCGAGCGATGCTGCAAAGCGCGCCCCAGCTCCGTGGCCATCCGATTGGTCTGCAAGGCCTGGTTGCGTGCGCTGAGGATCGGCGAGACCTGGTCGCTCAGCTGGTCGTACTGCGTTCGCAGCGCACGCTCGGCCCACCACCAGGACAAACCTTCCCCCAGATTGAATCCGCATCCCAGCAACAGGGTGGCTATGAGCCCATGCGGCAACCAACGCTCCCATCGCAGCAGCGTTGCTTCCGCCGCCGGAACGGCCCAGGGACGGCCCAGCGACTCTCCAGGCTCGGCAACCAGGCTCTCCGGGATGCGTATTCCCGCCAGCCCCCGGAGCAACCGAACCCATTGTTCTGGCTGGGGTGGGCTGGGAAAGAAATGGCTCAGGACAAGGCAGTCATCTCTCCAGACCTGCAGATCCAGCCCGGAGCGAACCCGAAGCAGCCGAACCGTCTCGCCTTCCGCGACCGACCGAGGGGGAGCCTGCAGGAGGGATTCGGGGATACAGCGATAACGCCGAGGTTGGTCGACGCAGTCTTCGGCAACGGCCTCCCGGACCTCCTCATCCCAGAACCAGACCAGAGCATGGCCACCCCGCCAGGCTACGTAATGGCCTGCGCGGCGAAAAGGCGCCAGGGCGGCAAGCTTCAACGCCAGTGCCTGATACCGGTCAGAGCGCGGCACATGATTGAGATCGAGACAGCGATAGACACACCACGCCCGATCCACGATCCACTGCGCTGGGGCGCGCCGCGCCAACCCTGTACCTCTACGTACCCACTCAAGCTGCGCCCGGCCATCCTTACCACGGCCTTGCCACAAGCGGGGCGGCAAGAACCCCGGGGGCGATATCGGGATGCAGCGGAGGATTCGAGTAGCGATCATTTATCTTCACGGACCTCTTCGAGAGAAGCTGCCAGGGTGGCAGCAGGCGGTGCTCTGAGTTGAAGCGGACCTCGTATTCCGTCCCCTGCTCGGCTCCTGGCGGGTAGAGCCGAATCGACAGGACCGGACTGGCCAGGCGCGCCCAGCCATCCTCGGGAACCAGCCTCGCATGCCCCCCGAGGACGTCATGCAGGTCCGACATCCGGGTGAACGGACGCTGCCAGCGGGCTTGCAGCAGTCGGCCGACAGCGTCCTCCGGTAGTCCCCAGGCAAGAGACAGGATTCGGGCATCCGCGGTGTTGATGTTCAGCGCCGCCTCGTCCGCCGCAACCAGATCGCGCCAACCGGCGTCGAGCAAATGCGCTTCCCAGGGGCGCCAGGCCTCCAGCCGGAAGACTTCCATCACCGAGCGCAACGGACGGCGCCGGGCCTGGCCCGGAGAGGACCTGTCGCTGGCTTGCGCGGCGCTACCCAGTCGTGGAGCGGCGCCGGGATAGAGATAGCTGAACCATTGGGCGACCATGACCTGCACCTGCTCGGCGGGAACCCCCAACCCCGCCAGCAGCCTGGACAGTACCCGCGGATCGATGCCGGAAAGACTGAGGCGCGCGGAGCGATCGAGCAGCGCAATGCACCAGCCATTGGCCATGCAGAACTCCCGGCCATCCAGAGGCAGCTCCCCGCCAATGGGCAGGATCGAAGTGTCCATGTCCACCTTGCTCGGCGCGGCGCCAGCATTTCCCGGTACGCTCAGGCCCGCGACGGTATAGCGCTGGGTAGCCACCAGCCATTGGACCCGCGCCAGCAAGGCATGCTCCTCCAGCTCACGAAGCAGCGCCTTGCGCCGGTTTTCCGTGGCATCCAGCGAGCGCCCGACCCAGAGTACAGCGGCACTGGCCAGCAGGGTCATGATGGCCAGGAACCAGACCACTCCGACCAGAACGAAGCCAGACGAGCGGGCAGACGCCGCATGTCGGCATGCGCCATCAGAAATCATGTTCGGCGGGCCTCGCTCTGGGCAGCGCGACCGCGACAAGGACAAACAGGCGCTCCTCGGGAGCCGCCAGTGCCATCGCCTCGGGAAGGGTATCGGCCAGTTGCGCGCTCGGCGGCCAGTCCCGGAGCCACTGGCCGTGACCGTCCAGATAGCGGAAGCGAGCTTCGCCGCGCAGATGCAGGAGGGGCCAGCGACTGTCCTCCAGCCTTCGCACATAGATCAACTCGGTCCGGTCCTCTCCTGCCCGCCGCTCGAGCCGGAAGGCCAAGGGCGTCGGGATGCCCGCACGGCGATCCAGGGCCGCGGCAGACATGGCCTCGAAACTGAGTTCGTCCCCTCGCAAACGCCAGCGGACCTCGCCAGCCTCGGGAGCGACCAGGTTCTCCACCGCATCACGGAACCAATCGAAGGTCAGCGCCCGGACCTGTCCGCGCCCCAGGTTCTGGTGCAAGGACTGGTTGGCCTTGCTGGCATAGCTCAACCCTTGCATGAGCAACGTGCCGATGAAGGAAACGACCAGCAGCACCACGATCATCTCGAGCAGGGTGAATGCACCCTGTTTTCGTCGCGAGCGGATCATGGTCCATCACCCAGTCGCGCTGGGATGACCACGTAACCGGGAAGCTCCAGTTGCAGCGCCTGCGGCGTTCCATCGCCGGCCCGGATGCTGGCGACGACCCTGAACAAGGTCACGTCGTAGATGCCCGGACTGCCGCTATGGCGGCCCACCGCCGCTTTCGATGCGGACAGTGGCGAACTTCGCCACTCCAGCCGGTAATGCCCCAGCCGGACCCTGCCTGCGGGTTCGAGCGCAGGGTTCATGCGCTCCAGATAGGCCATCGCCACCCGGGCCGTCTCAATGCGCAGCTCGGCCGCCTCGACCCGCTGCATGCTCCGAAAGGCACTGTTGAGCCAGGCGAAAAGCGCACCGCCGACCACTGCCAGGAGCGTCAGCGCAACCACCGCCTCCAGGAGCGTGAAGCCTTCCTGCCGCGCCGGCATCAGCGGATCGTCCCGGGCGCGCAGAGGGGTGGCTGAAGCAGCAGCGTATATGTCGCGCGCCCATGATGGACCTGCAACTTTCCGCCCAGGCAAACTCCGTTTGCCATGTAACGTATCGGCGGCCGAGCAGTAACCGTCCAGCCATCGGGCAGTCGCAGCAACTGCTCGGGAACCGCCCCGCTCTCATCAATGAGCAGCTCCCGCCCGTCGCTGCGCACGCGATAGCCCAGGGTCTGCAATTGATTGAACAGATCGTCCAGCGCGGTCCTGCGCGCCCAGGTCTCCTGCATCCTCACCAGGCCGGGCAACGCCACCGCAGCAATGGCCCCGACGAACACCAGCACCACCAGCAGTTCGAGCAAGGTGAACGCGGCCTGGTCAACGTTTGGGCGCGTAACCGACATCGGCATCCAGGCCTTTCCCACCGGGCTGCCCATCCGCGCCCTGGCTGTAGAGAGTGAAGGGTTGTTCGGCACTCGGCCTGTCGCTGTACAGGTAAGGCCGGTTCCAGGGGTCCAGCGGTACGCCGCCCTCGAGGTAGGGCCCGTGCCAGAAGGCCCCGAGACGTTCATCGGAAGGCGGCGTGTTGAGTAGCGCCAGGCCTTCTTCTTCGGTCGGCAGCCGGCCGATGTCCAGGCGCATGGTGAGCAACGCGCCCTTGAGCATCTTCACCTGGGTATCCGCCGTCTGCGCCTTCGCCTTGTCGGCCTGACTGAACAGTCGCGGCCCGACGAGCCCCATCAGCATGCCGATAATCACCAACACCACAATCATCTCGAGCAGGGTGAAGCCCTGTTGTGCAGCTCTGTTCATACGGTTTCCACTTCACGTCTCATCCAACCAGCCGCGGCATCGATACCCGGCATTCAAAGCACCATGTCGTTGGCGCTGGTAATCGCCAGTACCACGCCGGTAATGATCAGGCCGAACACAGAGCCGATCAGCAGGATCGCCAGAGGCTCGATCAGCACCAGGGCCTTTTTCATTCGCGCCTGCCCGGCCTCTCCATAGAGCGTCGCCAGGCTCTGCAGCATCTCCGCGAGCTGCCCGGAGGCCTCTCCAACCCGCACCAGGCTCGAACCGATGGACGTGACCGCCTGGCGCTCCTCCAACGCTGCCGACAAGGCGATGCCGGCCCGCACATCCTGGGTGACTCGCTCCAGGGTCCGGCGCTGCCGGGCAATGCGGACGCCATCGGCGGAAAGCGCCAGGGCCTCCACCAGCGGCACACGATTTCCCAGCAGGGTTCCAAGCACCTTCGACCATTGCGCTATTTCCGCCTGCATCAACCATTCCCCGACTACGGGCAGGCGCACCAACTGGTCGAGCGCATGGGCGCGGAGCGCCGGATTGCGCAGCGCCACGGCAATGCCGCCAGCAAGCAGCAGGACGGCGAACGCCAGCAAGCCGGAACTCTCGTTGCTCCATACCCCGATGCTCAGCACTGCCCAGGCAAGCCACGGAAGCTGGGCGGTCTCGTTCAGGAGATTGGCGAATTTCGGAACGACGAAGACGAACAGGGTCGCCACGGCGAGCACCCCGCTGAGCACCAGAATCGCAGGGTAGATCAGCGCCCCTTGCAACTCGGCGCGGGTTCGCCGTTCGTATTCCATCTGCGTGGCACAGTCCCTCAGGGCTCCTGCGAGGTTTCCGGTCATCTCGCCGGCCGCCACCAGTTGATATACATAGCGCGGCAAGTCGAGGCCGGCGCTCTCCAGCACTACGGGAAAGGATTGCCCCTGGCGCAGACCATTGGCCATCGCCTGCAGGGCGGAAATCAACTTCGGGTGGCGCGCGCCTCGCTCCTGGGCCTCCACCGCGTCGGCCATGCTCACTCCCGCCGCGAGCATGGTGGCCAGCTCGTGGATGGCCATGTTCAATTCCTCGGCCTTGAGCCGACGTCGCGAGCCCAGGTTGCGGCGTTTCACCTCCAGGCTGAGCGGGGTGAGCCCCTGGCGCTGCAACTGCCGCAGCGCATCCTGGCGCGTGGGGAGGCAGAGTTCGCCACGAACGCGCCTGCCCTTGCGATCGACGGCTTGGTAGATGAAATTCATGGACTTAGCCGCTGGTCACGCGATGCACCTCGTCAAGACTGGTCATACCCAACCAGGCCTTGATCAAGCCATCTTCACGCAGATTGCGCTGTCCCTGGCTGGCGGCAAGCCGATGCATCTGTTCGAGGGAAGCTCTCTGCACGATCAGGTCGCGCATCTCGGAAGACAGATCGACGAGTTCGTAGATGCCCACACGGCCGCTGTAGCCGGTACCTTCGCAGCGGCCGCAGCCTCGCGCCACGCGCCATTGCGCTGCCTGCCCCGGGAACAGCCGCGCGGTGGCCGCCTCGGTCGCTGCCAGATCGGCCGCAGCAAGGGTTGGCTCGCAAGGTTCCGCGCAGTGGGCGCACAACCTGCGCACCAGTCGCTGGGCCTGGACACCGCGCACCGGCGAAGCCACCAGGAAGGGTTCCACGCCCATGTCGATCAAGCGCGTGAAGGCACTCACCGCATCGTTGGTATGCAGGGTCGAAAGCACCAGGTGACCGGTGAGCGAGGACTGTACGGCGATCTCCGCCGTCTCCAGGTCGCGTATCTCCCCGATCATGATCACATCGGGATCCTGCCGCAGGATCGAGCGCAAGGCGGCAGCGAAGGTCAGGCCGATGTCGGCATGGACCTGGACCTGGGTGATGTTGGGCACCTGGTATTCCACGGGATCTTCCACGCTGATGAGCTTGCGCACGCCATCATTGATTTCCTCCAGCGCGCCATAGAGCGTCGTGGACTTGCCCGATCCGGTGGGGCCGGTCACCAGGATGATGCCGTGGGGTTCCGCTACCCATGCACGCATCCTCCGCAAGTGGTCCGGGAGCATCCCGAGCCGGTCCAGGCGCAACCCCTCGCGCTCCTTCGGCAACAGGCGCATGACCACCGATTCGCCATGCACCCCTGGCAAGGTGGAGACCCGCACGTCGAGCTCCGTACCGCTGACCCGGATGCTCATGCGTCCATCCTGCGGCAACCGTCGCTCCGCGATGTCGATGGCGGAGATCAGCTTGATCCGCGAGACGACCGCCGCGAATCGCTCGCGGGGAAGGCTCAGTTGGTCGTGCAGGACGCCGTCGACGCGGAAGCGGATACGGAAGTCGAACTCCCGGGGTTCGATGTGAATATCCGAAGAGCGCTTTTCCATGGCCTGGCTCATCACGTTGTTGACGAGTTCGACTACCGGCGCCTCCTCCGCCAGCTCCCGCAGGTAGCGGATGTCTTCGCTGCCGTAGGCGTGCCGATCCGCACCTTGCCGGGCCAGGTCCAGGGAGTGCTCCAACCAGCCGTCCAGATCCTGGGAGCGGCACAGCACTGCTTGAATCGAGCGCTCCGGATAGAAATAGCCCAGGGTTTCGCGTATCGAAGGAGATAACGGATCACGCGCCGCGAACAGCAGTTGCTCGCCCTCCTCCCAGACCACCAGTTGCTCTTCGACGAACCAGTCGGTATTGATCGGGGTACTGAGCAGGAATGCGGCGATGGACTCTTCGCTCGGCTTCCGCAGGTCGTCCCCCACCAGCGGCAACCGCAGTTGCTCCGCCAGCACCTGCATGAGGGTATTTTCCGAGATGGCTCCGGAACGCACGAGAATACCTCCCAGGCGGCCGCCAAGCCGGCGTTGCAGGTCGAGCGCCCGCTCGAGTTCCTGGCCGCTCACCAACCCGCGTTCGAGCAAACGCTGCCCCAGCGGTATCCACTCGGCCGTCACCTGCGGGCCCGGGGAAACGGCCTCAGAGGACATCTGCAAAACCTTCCTGTACCCGACGGAACCAGAGGAAGCCCGATGAACAGACCAGCAGCGACGCAACGCAATAAACGCTGAAGACCCCAAGGGTCGGATAGGGAGCATCGAAAAGGATCGCCCTGACCATTTCCACCGGGATCGTCAGCGGATTGAGGTACAGGTAGGGCTGCATTACCGGTGGCAAGGATGACAGCGGATAGAACACCGGGCTGATGAATAGCAGAAGCACCAGGAGAAACTGGACGAACTGCCCTATGTCGCGAACATAGACCCCGAGCCCCGCGAGGAACCACGCCAGCCCCGTCACGCAGAGCAGGAAGGGGAGCAGGGCAAGCGGTAGCAGGACCAGTTGCCAGCCCGGCTCGACGCCGCTGAAGAGAAGAAAGATACAGAGCACCAGGTAGCCGAGCATGGCGTTGAAGAAAGCGGCCAGCAGCGGTGTGAGGGGGAGTATCTCCAGGGGAAAAACCAGCTTCTTCACGTAGTTGGCGTTGGCCTGGATGATAGTCGGGGCCCTGGACAGGCTTTCAGCGAGGATCCCGTTCAGCAGGAGTCCGGAAAACAGGGTCAAGGCGAAGGAAAGCGTGCTCTGGCTTCCACCCCAGCGCGACTTCAGCACGAAGCCGAAGACAAACGTATAGATCAGCAAGAGCAGGAACGGCGAGACGATGATCCAGATGCGGCCCAACATGGCGTCGCGATAACGCAGTTCGACCTCGCGCCGGGTCATGACCAGCAGGAGCCTGATGCGACTGGCGAGACTGGCCGGTACCAAGAGGGAACCACTCACAGAAAAACTCTCCACGGCGAAGAAGAACAGAACCCGCTAACCATGAAGGATCGAAGCGAGCGGGGCCATCAGCCCCCACTACTTCTGGCGTAAGGTTTTTCTGATTCAAGAAGAGTCTTCAGAAGGCCGGAGCAAGCCGGCACTCTCGCCAACTCGATCTCCCATCGGCTCCGTACCTGCTGGAAAGCACGTGGGTAACCCCGGCAATGGCAACGACTCTCAAGGTGTGGGGCCGGACTGCGCGGAGTGCACCCTCGATTCAGCAGCCAGCGGCAGTGAAACCGGGACGAAAGCAAGACTCATCCTGCAATCGGGGCGATTTCTTCATAGCGCTGGAAAACCTGGCTCAGTGAAACGAAAGCACGCACTGAGCGCCCCGTACGCCAGGGACTGGCAACCTGCACGCCGACCCGGCCTGGGGCGGCATGGCGAGTTCGACGAATACGACTCGGCGCGCCACCTGCCCCTGTGCCCGCGCTCAAGCGACGCCGCGGCTGCCAAGGGGTTGCAGCGACCTGCGTAGACGGCAGGCGGAAGCGCTGGCGGACGCGATCGGCGCTCTCCCCGCCGTCATGGTTGAGTTTCGGATTGCGTCCGATAGCTCAGCGGATCACCCCGGCGCGCACCGTCAGCGGCCAACTGACCCGATAGCGCGTCTGCGGGTCGCCCCAGGCTTCGCGCAGCTCATCGACGAACGCGGCGCCCGGATCCTGGCCAAGGGCCTTGCCGGCTTCCTTCACCGCCGACCAGGTACCGACATAGCCCAGCAGTTCGTCCAGGGTCCAGGCCACCTCGATGGCCAGGTCCGGCAGGCGGCGCTCCTCGAAGGGGAACGGCAGATTGCGGTAGCCCTCCTCCACGTGGCGCCGCTCGGCAGGCCAGTAGGGGCCGACGACCTGGTGGTAGAAGTGCTGGACCAGCGGTTCCATGGGGCCGTCGACATGCAATACGCCATAGGTAACCAGAGCCAGGATGGCGTCCGCACGGGCCACACGCCGGACTTCCTCGTAGAAGCGCGGCAGGTCCAGCCAGTGGGCGGCCTGGGCGACCGTCACCAGGTCGGCGCTGGCCGCCGCCAGCCCGCTTTCCTCGGCCAGGGCCACGCGATACTCGACCCGCTCGCGCGCCTGCGCCTTGTCGATCTGCGCGGCGCTGGCGTCGGTACCGACCACCCGTTCGAAACGCTCGGCCAACAGCACCGTGAGCTGTCCGGTGCCGCAGCCGCAGTCCAGGGCCAGGCGGGTGCCGGGGCAGAGCGCGGCCAGCTCGTCGACCAACCGCGCCGGGTAGGTCGGACGATGTGCGGCGTAGTTCGCCGAACCGGTGGAGAAATGATCCTTGAAAGGTGCCGTCATGGGACTCTCCCGAAATGATCCCGGCGACCACAGGGACCATGGCCGTCCAGGCTGCCGCCTTACACTAGGCGAATCCCGTCGATACGGAAACACGACTTTCGGTCACCTTGGAGCACCGTCTCACTACTGCATGCGGTGCAGCAATCAACTGCAAAGAACCTACCTGGTCATCCCCGGATGCTTCATTAGACTGCCGGAACGACGAACGCAGCCAAGGAGACCGCCATGCCCAGTCGCATCACCCTCAACGCAAACGGAGGCCCCGAGGTCCTGCGCCTGGAGCAAGTCCAGGCGCAGCAACCGGGCCCCGGCGAGGTCTGGCTGGAGCAGGCCGCCATCGGCGTCAATCCGCTGGACCTCGGCCAGCGCTCGGGAGCGGCACCGATTCCGCTGCCGTCCGGCCTCGGCCTGGAAGGCGCCGGGGTGGTCGCCGCGCTGGGTCCGGGAGTCTCCGGACTGGCGCCGGGCGACCGCGTCGCCTATGCCACCGGCCCGCTGGGCGCCTATGCCAGCGCCCGGCTCTACCCCGCCGAGCGCTTGCTGAAGCTGCCCGACACACTCGCTTTCGAGGACGCGGCGGCGCTGCTGTTCAAGGGCATCACCGCGCACTACCTGCTGCACGCCACCTACCCCGTCGGGCCCGGCACACGCATCCTGCTGTACGGCGCGGCGGGCGCCGTCGGCCAGTTGATGGCGGCCTGGGCCCGGCACCTGGGCGCCTGGGTGATCGGCGTGGTGTCGAAGGCGGAAAGCGTCGAGCGGGCCAGGGCTGCCGGCTGCGACGAGGTGCTGGTGTTCGACGCGGCCAGTCTCGCCGCCCAGGTCGCCGAGCTGACCGCCGGGCGCAAGGTCGATGTGGTCTACGACCCCATCGGTCGCGCTACCTTCGAGGCATCCCTGGACAGCTTGCGTCCGCGCGGCCTGCTGGTGTCCTTCGGCGCTACCTCCGGCGTGCCGCCAGCCGTCGAAGTCGCCACCCTCAACGCCAAGGGTTCGCTGTTCCTCACCCGTCCCTCGCTCGCCGCCCACACCGCCAACCCGGAGGAATACCGGCTACGCGCGCAGGCTGTGCTGCGCGCCCATGCAGACGGTGTCATCCAGCCCCGGGTCTGGCGGCGCTACCCGCTGGCCGAGGCGGCCGTGGCGCATACCGATCTGCTGGAGGGACGCTCGCAAGGCGCGCTGGTACTCTTGCCCTGACCCACTCGCAAGAGGCGCATGCATGCAACCGTTCGACAGCCGGCAGGCCGATGAAGTCGCCACGCTCCTGGCCCTGGCCGAGCACGGTTCGTTCGCCGCCGCCGGCCGCGCCCTGCAACGACATCCCTCGGTGCTCTCGAAGCGGCTCGGCGCACTGGAGCGTCGCCTCGGCATCCGCCTGGTCGAACGCACCACCCGGCAACTGCGCTTCACCGATGAAGGCGAGCGCCTGGCGAGCCGCTTCCGCCAGGCCGTCGACCTGCTCGACGAGGCCGAGCACGAAGCCAGCCTGGGCGCCGCGCAACTGCGCGGACGCCTGCGCATCGCCCTGCCGTCGGCGATGGGCCGGCTCTGGCTCGGTCCGCTGCTGGCGGAGTTCGCCCTGGCGCATCCGCAGGTGGTGCTGGAAACCGACTATTCGGAGCGCTTCGTCGACATCATCGCGGAAGGCTTCGACCTCGCGATCCGGGTCGGCGAACTGGCCGACAGCCGCCTGGTGGCCAGGCGGCTGTGCGCCCATCGGCGCATCCTCGGCGCCGCTCCCGACTACCTGGAGCGGCATGGGGTACCGCGTATCCCGGCCGACCTGGCGGCACACAATTGCCTCGGCTTCAGCGGACTGCACTCGTACCCGGAGTGGAAGCTGACCCGCCAGGACGAACAGCAGCCCGTGCGGGTACGCGGCTCGATGGTCAGCAACGACAACGAGGCCCTGCTCTGCGCCGCACGCCAGGGCCTGGGCATCTTCGCCGCCGGCGAGTGGCTGATGAGCCGCGACCTCGAAGCCGGCAGGCTGGTACGGGTGCTGCCGGAGTGGCAACTGGATGCCGACGCCGGCGTCTACCTGGTGCGCCCCTCAGCGCGCTACGCCACGGCGGCGGCCAGCGCGTTCCGCCAATGGGTGGAAGCGCGGTTCGCCGCGGGCCCGCCCTGGCAGCGCCAGCGGGACTGAGCGGTATCCGCGAGCGGCTCGCCGAGGATCGCGCCGCCTCCCGCCCCTCGCTCCCGGACAATCCGGATACCCTCCCGCCAGCATGCGGATAGCCAATGACCCGCCGGCCGGTTCCTACTAGGCTGGTTCGCTTCGCTTTCCCGTTTTCCCACTCCAACAACAACCCGATGAGGAATCCAGGCATGGGACAGTACGTCAGCATCGCCGCGTCCGACGGCAGCGGCCGGTTCGACGCGTATCTCGCGCTCCCCGCCAGCGGCAAGGGGCCGGGCGTGGTGATCGGTCAGGAAATCTTCGGCGTCAACGCGAACATGCGCGCGGTGGCCGACCTGTACGCCGAAGAGGGCTACGTGGCCCTGGTCCCCGACCTGTTCTGGCGGCTCCAGCCGGGGGTCGACCTGGGCTACGACGAAGCGGCCTTCGCCAAGGCCATCGAGCTGTTCCGGCGCATCGACCTGGACGCCGCGGTGGACGACATCGCCGCCTGTATCGAGCACCTGCGCCAACGCGAGGAGGTGGTCCACGCCGGGATCGGCTTCGTCGGCTTCTGCATGGGCGGCAAGCTGGCCTACCTCGCCGCGACGCGCACCGACGTCTCCTGCTCGGTGGGCTACTATGGCATGGGCATCGAGGCGCTGCTCGACGAGGCGAAACAGATCAAGGGCCGGCTGGTGCTGCATTTCGCCGAACAGGACGCCTACTGCCCGCAGCAGGCCCGCGACGCGATCCTGCCCTGCCTGCGCAACCTGCCCAAGACCGAGTTGTACCTCTACCCCGGCGTCGATCACGCCTTCGCCCGCGTCGGCGGCATGCACTTCGACAAACCGGCCTACCTGATGGCCCACGAACGCAGCATCGCCGCCCTGAAGCGGGAGATCGGGCCGAACTTCGACCTCTCCGCGCTGTGGGACGAGCATGTGCGCCACGAGTTCGATACCCGCGACGTCGCCGCGACCATGGCGACCATGGTCGCCGAGCCCTACGTCAACCATGTCCCGACCCTCACCGGCGGCGTCGGCCAGCGCGAACTGAGCCGCTTCTACCGCCATCACTTCATCCACGGCAACCCGCCGGACATGACCCTCACGCCGATTTCGCGGACGGTGGGGGCGCTGCAGGTGGTCGACGAGTTCGTCATGCGCTTCACCCACAGCTGCGAGATCGACTGGCTGCTGCCCGGCGTCCCACCCACCGGGCGCTTCGTGGAAATCCCCATGCTCGGCGTGGTGCGCTTTCGCGGCGACCGCCTGTACCACGAGCACATCTATTGGGACCAGGCCGGCGTGCTGGTGCAGATCGGCCTGCTCGACCCGCAGGGCCTGCCGGTCGCGGGGGTGGAAAGCGCGCGCAAGCTGCTCGACGAAAGCCTGCCGTCGAACCGCCTGATGGCGCGCTGGGCAGCCAGCGAAGGACTCGGCCTCTAGCGGCCGGCTAGCCGCCGAGCAAGGCGCAGAAACGCGCCAGGTCGACGTTACCGCCGCTGAGCAGGATCCCGACCCGCTTGCCGCGCAATTCGTCCTTGCGCTGGCGGGCGGCGGCCAGGCCGAGGCAACCGGTGGGCTCGACCAGCAGCTTCATCCGCGCGGCGAGGAAGCGCATGCCATCCACCAGTTCGGCGTCGCTGGCGGTGAGGATGTCATCGACGTTGCGCTGGATCAGCGGGAAGGTGAGATTGCCCAAATGCTGGGTCTGGGCGCCATCGGCGAGGGTCTGCGGCGTATCGATATGCACGATGGCGCCGCTGCGCAGCGAACGCTGGCCATCGTTGCCGGCCTCCGGCTCCACCCCGTAGATCCGGCAGGCCGGCGCCAGCGCGCGGATCGCCAGGGCGCAGCCGGAGAGCAAGCCGCCGCCGCCGAGGGGCGCGAAGAAGGCGTCCAGCGGACCGACTTCTTCGAACAGTTCCTTGGCCGCGGTGCCCTGCCCGGCCAGCACGTCGGGGTGATCGTAGGGCGGGATCAGGGTCAGGCCATGGCGCTGCGCCAGGTCGCGGCCGATCTGCTCGCGATCTTCCGTATAGCGGTCATAGAGCACTACCTGCCCGCCGTAGCCACGGGTCGCCTCGATCTTCACCGCCGGCGCGTCGGCCGGCATCACGATGGTCGCCGGGATCCCCAGCAAGCGCGCCGAGAGGGCGATGGCCTGGGCGTGGTTGCCGGAGGAGAACGCCACCACCCCGGCGGCACGCTGCTCGGCGGAAAACCGCGACAGCGCGTTGAAGGCGCCGCGGAACTTGAACGCTCCCATGCGCTGCAGGTTTTCGCATTTGAAGAAGACTTCCGCGCCGAGTTCTTCGTCGAGGGTACGCGAGGACATCACCGGCGTGCGGTTGGCATGCCCGGCGATCCGCGCGGCGGCGGCGATCACATCGTCGTAGGTAGGCAGGTCGTGCATGGTCGGTTCCTTGAACGCGGGAAGGATGACTGGCCGGCGCCTCGCGCAGGGCGCATGGGCGAAACGCCCGTCCGCCGACCCGCCACAAGATTACCAGTGGGAAGCCGCCAGCAGAGCCTCGGCGAACGTATCGCGGGCGCCTGGAGAGCGAAGGCGTGCGACTGGTTCCAGCGGACGGGCTCGCCTGACCGATCAGTCGCGACTGGCGAACGAATCAGCCGTGAGCTGTTGACAGGACTCGTGTGTTGAAAATACTCTGCATACATTGCTGCACACAGCATGGAACACAACGAAACACGCAGCGATAGGTTATTTGCCCTTCTGCCTACAAGAACAAATCAACGGAGAGGTCAAAATGGTTCGTTTGCTTCCTCGCTCCATCCGTCACCTACTGGTCTGTGCGGGTGCCCTCGGCATCCTGCTCGGCCACGCCCCTTCCCAGGCCGCCGACGATGCTTCTCTGTGGCAGAACGTACAGAAGGCCGGCGTGCTACGCTGCGGCGCCGCGGTCGCCGCGCCGTATGTCATGCGCAATGCCGGCAGCGGCCAATACAGCGGTTACTTCGTCGACCTGTGCCGCAACTTCGGTGAGAAAGTGCTGAAGGTCAGGGTGGAATTCGTCGACACCAACTGGGACAACCTCGTCGCCGGGCTGCAGAGCGGCAAATGGGACCTGGCCATGGCCCTCAACCAGACGCCGGAGCGGGCCCTGGCGGTATCCTTCTCCGCACCAGCGACCGATTACCAGGTGTCGCTGGTGGTCAACAAGGAAAACCCCAAGTTCAGCGGGGCAGGCAACGCCATCGCAGATTACGACAAGCCCGGTGTGACCTTTGCGGTGATGTCCGGCACAGCCCAGGATAAGGCGATTTCCAATGTCGTCAGGCAAGGCCGCGTGATGCGCCTGCCAGGCATGGACGAAACCCGCCTTGCCCTGATGTCGCGGCGTGCCGACGTGCTGGTCGATGCCAGCGACACCAACCATCTGTACACGCTGGCCAACGCCTGGGCGAAAGAGGTCCTGCCCCGGCCGGCGCTGGCCAAACAGGGCGTCTCCTTCGGTATGCGCCGCGACGTTTCGGCAGCGGACCTGCAGGTTCTCAACATCTACCTGACCCAACGCCGCGAGACCGGCGAGATCGACCGGCTGGTGGACGAGGCGTCCGCCCAGGTCAACGCCCAGGCTTCCGCCCAGTAATCCTGCTCAGCAGATCCCGACTCGCATAGCGGGCTGCCTCCCCACTGGCGGCCCCGGAGAAGTCCTGCAATGAACATTCCCCGTTTGGTGGCTACCCAGCCACAGGTTCCGCTCGCCTCGAACATCTCCCTCGACGGCGACTTCATCCAGTTGCGCGGCGTCCGCAAGGCGTACGGCGAACAACTGGTGGTAATGGACGACATGAACCTGGACATGCGCGCCGACGACCGCCTGGTGATCATCGGCCCGTCCGGTAGCGGCAAGAGTTCCCTGCTCCGGGTGCTGATGGGCCTCGAAGGCATCCAGGGCGGCACCATCTCCTTCCAGGGCAAGCCCTACATCAATGGCGAGCGACGCCACGGCAAGCCGCTGGACGAATCCCTGCGTACGCAGATCGGCATGGTCTTCCAGCACTACACCCTGTTCCCGCATCTATCGGTGCTGGGCAACCTGATCCTCGCACCATGCAGGGTCCGCGGCTGGTCCAGGGCCGAGGCCAGCGCAAAGGCCCACGCCTACCTTGCCCGCCTGGGCCTGGAAAACAAGTTGCACGCCTACCCCAGCCAGCTTTCCGGCGGCCAGAAGCAGCGCGTGGCGATCGCTCGCGCGCTGATGCTCGAACCCCGGCTGATGTTGTTCGACGAAGTCACTTCGGCGCTCGACCCGGAGATGGTCATCGAGGTGCAGAACGTGATGCTGCAACTGGCCGAGCAGAAGATGGCGATGATCATCGTCACCCACGACATGCATTTCGCCCGTCACATCGCCACCCGAGTGGTGTTCTGCGCGAATGGCAAGGTGGTCGAGCAGGGCCGCCCCGAACAGATATTCAGCCAACCCAGGGAAACCCGCACCCGCGAGTTCCTGGAAAAGGTCGTGCACCTGGACTGAGGAGGCGGCGTCGTGAACTACCAGTTCGATTTCCACTTTCTCGGCGGCAGCCTGCCGGCATTGCTCGATGGCCTGAAGGTCACTCTGGAGTTGGCGCTGGTGTCGAACCTGATCGGTCTCGTCGCCGGATTCGGCCTGAGCCTGATGACGCTCAGTCGCTGGTTCTTCATCCGCTGGCCGGCGCAGTTGTTCGTCGAATTCTTCCGCTGCACCCCGGCGCTGCTGCAGATCGTGTGGTTCTTCTACTGCTTGCCGATGCTCTTCGGCCTGTTCATCGAGCCCATCGTCATGGGCTTTCTGGCCCTGGGTCTGAATCTCACCGCGTTCAACGCCGAAGCCTACCGGGCCGGCGTACAGGCGGTGCCGCGCGAACAGCTGGATGCCAGTACCGCCCTCGGCCTCAAGCCCTGGCAGCGCACGCTCCACGTGGTGCTGCCACAGGCCCTGCGCAGCGCAGTACCGGTGCTGATGACCAATGGCATCGGCAGCCTGCAGCAGAGTGCTCTGGTGGCTATCGTCGCGGTTTCCGACCTGATGTACGTGGGCAAGAGCCTGGCCACCGAGGCCTACCGTCCGCTGGAAACCTACACCCTGATCGCCCTCGTCTATTTCGCCCTGTCGCTGCCCGTCGGCCAGTTGGTGCAGTACCTGGAGCGGCGCCAGGATCTGGCCGTGCAGCGCTGAGGAGAAACCGCCATGCAGCTCGACTTCACCCTCGTTTTCGCCTATTGGCATGTGCTGCTCAAGGGCCTGGGCCTGACCCTCGCTTTCACCCTGGGCTGCGCATTGCTCGGCAGCCTGGCCGGCTTCGGCCTGGCCCTGCTGCGCAACGTACGCAGCCGTCTGCTGAAGGTCCCGGCGATACTCTTCGTCGAATTCTTCCGCGGCACGCCATTACTGATCCAGCTGTTCTGGGTGTTCTTCTGCTTTCCGGTGGTGTTCGGCCTGGATATTCCGCCCTACGTCTCGGTGGCCATCTCCCTGACGCTGTTCATGACGGCGATCACCAGCGAGACCTTCCGCGGCGCGCTGAAATCCATCGCCGCCGAACAGCACGACGCCTGTGTCGCGCTGGGCCTGACCATGCGGGTCAAGGTGTTCTACGTGGTTTTCCCGCAGGCCCTGCTGCGCGCGGTTCCACCGCTGCTGTCGAACCTGGTCAGCCTATTCAAGGAGAGCGCTCTGATCTCCTCCGTCGGCGTCGCCGACCTGATGTTCGTCGGCCAGAACATTTCCAACAGTACCGCGCGGCCAGTGGAGTTCCTCTCCGCCGTCGCCGTCATCTATTTCCTCGTCGCCTTCCCGCTGACCCGCCTGGTCGGCGTGGTCGAGGCGCGGATGCTCAGACGCTTCGCCTATTGACCCACCCCACCGAACCGGAGACGCACCATGCACATGCAAGGCATCCTGCCCGCTCTCGTCACGCCCTTCGACAAATCAGGGGCCGTCGATCACGACACTCTCGCCTCGATCATCGAGTACCAGCTCGAGGCTGGCGTCAGCGGCTTCGTACCCCTGGGCTCCACCGGCGAGTACTACGCCCTGACCAACCGGGAGCGCCGCCAGGTGCTGGCTACCGTCAAGGAAGTGGTTGGCGACCGCGCCCTGCTGATCGCCGGCGCCAACGGCTCCTGCACCCGCGAGGTGCTGGAGCAGGTCAGGCAGACCGTCGATGCCGGCTACCACAACCTCCTCATCGCCCCACCCTACTATGCACTGCCGTCGCAAGCCGAGCTGATCCAGCACTACAAGACCATTCTCGAGGCCTTCCCCGAGATCAACCTGGTGCTCTACAACTACCCGGTGCGCACCAACGTGGAAGTCGGCTACGAGGTGCTCGGCGCGCTTGCCGACCACCCACGCGTGATGGGTATCAAGGAGAGCAGCGGCAACCTGCTGCGCGCCATCGAGATAGGCGAAACCTACAAGGGCAGGCTGCAACTGTCCTGCGGCTCGGACGACCAGGCCCTGGACTTCTTTATCTGGGGCGCCAGCAGTTGGATCTGCGGGCCGGCCAACTGCTTCCCGGACCAGGTGGTGGACTTCCACCGCAAATACGTCTCCGGCGACCTGGCCGGCGCACAGGCCGTGGTGCGCTCGCTGTTCCCGGTGATGGCCAGCATGGAAGCCGGCAAGTTCGTGCAGAAGGTCAAGTACGGCTGCGAGCTGGCCGGCTTCGCCGCCGGCGAAGCGCGCGCCCCGCTACTGCCGCTGAGCGATCAGGAGAAGACCGAGTTCCGCAAAGTCTTCGAGGCGTCCCAGCGCTGAGCACCCCCGCACCGGTACCCCGCCATAGGTGGCGGCGGTACCCCAAGGAGCCCGAGATGACCCGTCATACGTTCCGCTGTATCGAAGGCCATACCGAAGGCATGCCGGTGCGCATGGTGATCGCCGGTGCACCCGAGCTGAGCGGCGCCAGCATGAGCGAGCGGCGCCGGCAGTTCGTCGCCGAGCACGACTGGATTCGCCGCGCGCTGATGCTCGAGCCACGTGGCCACGGCCACATGTCCGGCACTCTGCTCTATCCGCCGCTGAGCGCGGAGGCCGATTTCAGCCTGCTGTTCATCGAGACGTCCGGCTGCCTGCCGATGTGCGGGCACGCCACCCTGGGTTCGATCGCCTTCGCCCTGGAAAGCGGCCTGGTCGAACCGCGCACGGCAGGCGAAGTGCTGGTGGACGTTCCGGCCGGGCAGGTTCGCGCACGCTATCGGATGGAAGGCGGCAAGGTTGGCTCGGTGCGTTTCACCAACGTGCCGAGCTTCCTCCTGCTACGCGACCTGACGGTCCAGTTGCCGGCCTTGGGCGAGTTGCGCCTGGACATCGCCTACGGCGGCAACTTCTACCCTATCATCGAGCCGCAACCGAACTACCCCGGTTGCGAGCACTTCAGCCCGCAGCAACTGCTGGAGTGGGGGCGCGAAGTGCAGCGGCGAATCAACCGCGAGTTCACCGTGGTCCATCCGCAGGACCCGAGCATCCGCGGCGTGCGGCACTGCATGTGGACCGGCCGCCCCCTGGCGGCGGACTCCGACGGGCGCAGCGTGGTGATCGCCGGCGACAGCCTGGTGGACCGCTCGCCCTGCGGTACCGGTACTTCCGCACGAGTCGCCCAACGCCATGCGCGGGGGCTGCTGGCGCCCGGCGAGGTGTTCCGCCACGAAAGCCTGATCGGCAGCCGTTTCGACGCGCGCGTCGAGTCCGCCACCGAACTGGCCGACGGCACCCCGGCGGTGTATCCGAACATCGAGGGCCGCGCCTTCATCACCAGTCATTCGGAGCATCATGTGGACCGCAGCCACCCCTATTGGAACGGCTTCAGCCTGGAAGACTTCTCCGGCACAGCCCATCACGACGAGAACCTGAAATGAACGGATCGCAGGCCCCTGTCCAGGACGCGGTGGTCATCGGCGGCGGCATCGTCGGCGTCTGCTGCGCGCTCTACCTGCAACGCGAAGGCTACCGCGTCATCCTGGTCGACCCCGCCGCTCCCGGCGACAGCACGGCGAAATGGAGTTGCGGGCAGATGGCGGTGAGCGAGGTGGTACCGCTGTCCAAGCCGGGCATTCTGATGAAAGTCCCTGGCTGGCTGTTCGACCAGCAGGGTCCGTTGGCCCTGCGCCCCGGCGCCCTACCGGGCATCTTGCCCTGGTTCCTGCGCTTCGTCGCCTGCGCCAGGCATTCGAAGATCGCCGAGATCGCCCGCGACCTGGCGCGGCTAACCCATCGCGTCTACGAGGACTACGCGCCCTTGCTGGATGCCTGCCCAGACAGGAACCTGCTGGGCCAGCGGCCGATCATCGAGGTGTTCGACTCCCCCGCCGCCCTGGTCCGCGAACGTCCGCATCTGGAGCTGCGCAGGAGCCTGGGATTCAAGTCCGAAGAACTGGACGCCGCCGCCATCGGCGATCTGGAACCGGCCCTGGCCGGAAAGTTCGACCATGGCCTGCTGTTCCCCGACTGGCGCGCGGTGAGCGACACCGAAGGCTTCATCGCCGCGCTGACCGAAAGCTTCATCGCCCAGGGCGGCATCCGTCTACGCGATGAGGTCCGTCGTATCGACGAGAGCGCCGACCGCGCCAGCGGTGTAACCCTCGCCGGCGGCCAGCGCCTGCCGGCCAGCCTGGTGGTGGTCGCCGCCGGCACAGGCTCGCGGCGCTTCTTCGGGCAGTTGGGAGTCGCCATTCCGCTGGTCGGCATCGCCGGCTACCAGGCCGTATTACCCGCGCCCGGCGTGGAAATCCGTCACTCGGTGATCTACGCCGACGGTGGTTTCTGCTTCAGCCCCATGACCCGCGGCCTGCAGATCGGCGGCACTATCGAATTCGCCGGCCCCGACGCCGAGCCGAACTTTCGACGCGCCGAAATCATCCTGGAAAAAGCGCGCCGCGTGTTGCCTCGATTGAAAACCGAGCAGGTCGAATTCGGCGTCGGCTACCGGCCGTTCCTGCCCGATACCAAGCCGGTGATCGACCGCTCGCCGCGCCTGAACAACGTGCTGATGGCCTTCGGCCACGGCCAACTCGGCCTGACCCTCGGCGCCACCACCGGCCGCCTGGTCACCGACCTGGCCGCGGATCGCCAGCCGGCCCAGGACCTGACGCCTTTCTGCGCCCATCGTTTCGCCCTTATCGGAGGACTCGCATGAACTACCAGCAGCTCTATATCGACGGCCAGTGGATCGCTCCCGCCAGAGGCGGCAGCTTCGAGACCTTCGATCCGAGCGACGAATCGTTGCTCGCCCGTGTCGGCGCCGCCACCGCCGAAGACATCGATACCGCGGTCAAGGCCGCCCGCGCCGCCTTCGACGACGGTCCCTGGCCGAACCTCGCCGGTGCCGAGCGCGCCGCCGTACTGCGACGCATCGCCCAGGGCATCCGCGGCCGCCAGCGGGAGCTGGCCGAACTGGAGGTACGAGACAATGGAAAGCCGCTGCCCGAAGCCCTGTGGGACATCGACGACACCGCCGGTTGCTTCGATTTCTACGCCGACCTCGCCGAACGGCTGGACACGAACCGGGAGCGGCAGATCGCCCTGGCCGACGAGCGCTTCAGTGCCGTGGCGCGCAGAGAACCCGTCGGGGTGGCCGGCGCGATCATCCCCTGGAACTTCCCGATGCTGATGGCTTCCTGGAAGGTCGCACCGGCACTGGCCGCCGGCTGCTGCATGGTCCTCAAGCCTTCGGAGCTGACCCCGCTGAGCGCCTTGCACCTGGCTGAAATCGCCCATGAGGCCGGCTTGCCGGCGGGCGTGCTGAACGTGGTCACCGGTCTCGGCGCGGACGCCGGCGCACCGCTGGCCGAGCACCCGGATATCGACAAGCTGGCCTTCACCGGCAGCGTCCCCACCGGCAGCCGGATCATGCAGGCCGCGGCCCGCGACATAAAGAACATCAGCCTGGAACTGGGCGGCAAGTCGCCCTTCGTGATCTTTGCCGACAGCGACCTGGAAGCCGCGGTGGAGTGGATACTGTTCGGCATTTTCTGGAACCAGGGCGAGGTCTGCTCCGCCACCTCCCGTGTGCTGGTGGAGCGCGCCCTGTACCAGCCCCTGCTCGAACGCCTGGCCGAGGAAGCCCGCAAAATCACCATCGGCAACGGCCTCGAGAAAGGCGTCCTGCTCGGTCCGCTGGTGAACAGGACCCAGTACGACAAGGTGCTGCAGGCCATCGCCCGTGGCCACGAGGATGGCGCTCGGCTGGTCTGCGGCGGCAAACGCCCGGCCGGCCTGGACAAGGGTTTCTATGTACAGCCCACGGTATTCGCCGACGTGCCGGAAGACGCCTGGATCTGGAACGAGGAAATTTTTGGGCCGGTGGTCTGCGTGCGCCCTTTCGACGACGAGAAGGAAGCCGTACGTTCGGCCAACGCCTCGCGCTTCGGCCTGGGTGCCGCAGTGATGTCCCGCGACCTGCAGCGCTGCCAGCGCGTCGCCCGCCGCCTTCGTGCCGGAATCGTCTGGATCAACTGCTCGCAGCCGACTTTCACCGAGGCGCCCTGGGGTGGCTACAAGCACAGCGGCATAGGACGCGAGCTGGGCGAATGGGGCCTCGACAACTACCTGGAAACCAAGCAGATCACACGCTACGACAGCGACCGCCCCTGGGGCTGGTATATCAAGTGAGGTAGGAACGATGCGCTGGAAGAAAACGCTACAACTGGCCGAGGTGCACTGCGAGGGCGAGATCGGCAAAGTGATCACCGGCGGTGTGCTCGGCATCCCCGGCGCGACCATGCTGGACAAGATGAACCACATCAACCGGGTGGACGATAGCCTTCGCCGCCTGGTGACGCTGGAGCCACGCGGCTGCCTGCAGATGTCGGTGAACCTGCTGCTGCCGCCGACCCGCCCGGAGGCCCACGCCGGCTTCATCGTGCTTCAGGCCGACAAGGCCCACCCCATGTCCGGCAGCAATTGCATCTGCGTGGTCACCGCTTTGCTGGAGCTGGGCATGTTGCCGATGCACGAACCGGAAACCACCGTCGTGCTCGACACCCCGGCCGGCCTGGTCACCGCCCGCGCACGCTGCTCCGACGGGCGCTGCCTGAGCGTTTCGCTGGACATGGTAGCGTCCTTCGTCGAGCAGCTCGACGTTTGCATTGACGGCGACGCGTTCGGCCCGCTGACCCTCGACCTGGCGTTCGGCGGCGTCTATTACGCACTGGTGGACGTCGACCAGGTCGGTCTGCGCATCGCTGCGGAGAACGCCCGCCACTTGGCCGACGCCGGAGTCCGCCTGAAGGAGCTGATCAACCGCCAGGTGCGCGTACGCCACCCCTTGTATGCCGGGATCGACGAAGTGGCCTACGTGATGTTCCGCAAGCGCCTGGACGCCCGCACCTACCAGACCTGCACCACCTTGCCGCCGGGTCGGGTCGACCGCTCGCCCTGCGGCACCGGCAGCTCGGCCAACCTGGCGACGCTGAGTGCGCGCGGCCTGGTACAGGTCGGCGAACGGCTGCTGTCGCGCTCCATCATCGGTGGCGAATTCCAGGTCGAGCTGCTCGGCCATACCGAGGTTGGCGGACGACCTGCGATTCTCCCCCGAGTGGAAGGACGCGCCTGGCTGTATGGCCTGCAGCAGCTCGGCATCGATCCGGACGACCCGCTGGCAGCCGGATTCATGCTCAGCGATACCTGGGGTCCGGCATTCCCGAGGCCGACCACGCCACGCTAAGATGACGGGCTGGTCTGTATGACACAGTCCGCGAACACCGAGACCTGATGATGGGCAAAGAGCAAGAAACCGAAAGCGGCGGACGGCGCCATGGCGGCCGCTACATCTACGAGGAACTGCGTCGGCAGATCCTCACGCTGAAGCTCAAGCCCGGCGTACAACTGGACGAAGTGTCTCTGGCCGCACAGTTCGGCCTGTCCCGCTCGCCGGTGCGCGACGCCCTGGCGCGCCTGGTCACCGAAGGCCTGGTGACCATCCTGCCCAACCGAACCACCCTGGTCACACCGTTCGAGATCGAGGAATTCCCCAACTACATCGCCGCGCTGGACCTGATCCAGCGCGCAGTGACACGCCTGGCGGCCAGCCAGCACAAGGAGGACGACCTGGAGAACATCCGTCGGGCCGACGCCGCCTACATGGAAGCGGTCGCCAGCGGCGATTTCCAGGCCATGTCGGAACTGAACAAGGCGTTCCACATGAGTGTCGCCGAGGCCGGCCGCAACCCATATTTCATCAGCTACTACGAGCGCCTGCTGGGCGAAGGCCAGCGCCTGCTGCACCTGCATTTCGACCACATCGTCAGCTCGGCCAGCTCGATCAAGCTGGGCCGCGACCACGACGAGATCATCGAAGCCATCACCGCACGCGACGCCGACGCCGCGGAAAAGGCCGCCCACGAGCACACCATGCTGTTCCAGCGGCGCTTCCTCGACTACATGCAGCAGAACCTCACGGCCAGGATGTCGGTGAGCTGAACCGACGGCTCACTCGTCCAGGTAGCCGTCCCTGATGCCCTTCGAGCGGCGGTAGAGGTAGAGCCCGAGGCGCAGCACGACGAGCACGCCGAAGAACACCCCGACGGTCACCCAGGTGTTGCCGAAGAACCATTCCAGGCAGACGTAGAGCAACGCCAGCGGTATGCAGACGAGGGTCATCAGCAGGTAATGCTTGATCATTGCGGCGGGCACTCCTCTTCTTCGTCCTTCAGCGGGCATTTGACGATCTGCTTGCCCGTCTGCCAGGCGGCCTGGGTGGCCACGGCCTTCTTGATGGTATCGGCATGGGCGGCCTTGCGCGCGGCCAGCTTGGCCGCGCGGTTGGCGGTGTTGGCCGCCTGTCCGGAAAGGGTCCTGATCGCCTTGGCGGACTGCACCACGGTCTTGCCGGTGCTGAGCATGCCCGGCGCCACGGTGCCGATGGCCGCCGAGGCGCCGACGTGTTTCCAGTTGATGTCGATGCACTTCCACTTGATATCGGTGAGGTCGCGATCGCTGTCCCAGTTGTCCTTCATCTGCCCCAGCACCTGCTTGCCGGTCTGCATCCCCAGCTCGATGCCGGCGCCCAGCGCCGCTCCGATCGCGGCGCGGGCGGCGAAGGCGCCGATCACCACCAGCGGGATGATCAGGCCGGTGGGATCGTAGGCCAGCGTGGGCGCGTTCAGCGCGTAGGCATAGGGGTTGGGGCCACCGCCCAGGCCGAGCGGGTCCTGGCTGGCATAGCGCCCGGCTTCCGGCAGGTAGTAACGGTAGCGGTTGTAGTAGAGGCCGCTTTCCTCATCGTGGTACTGCCCCTGGAAGCGGATCGGCTGCGCACCCGGCTGTCGTTCCGGCGCTACCGCCCGCCAGTCGTCCGGAACGCCCTGCCAACGCAGTTGGCCACGTTCGTCGCTCAGCTGCAGGGGGGTACCGAGGTGGTCGGTGTGGAAGAAAGCGATCCGCGCCTCGCCCAGCGCCGGCACGCATTGCGCCGGCAGCGGCTGGCCCTCGGCGGCGAACGCCTGGCGCAGTTGCAGCAGCTCCGGGGGATCGGGCTCACAGGCCTGCTCCAGGCGCAGCAACGGGACGAAACCGCCCGGTTCGTGAACGGTGGTGCGCAGTTCCCGCGCAAAGGCTTCGGCGCATTGGCGATCGCCGTCCCAACCGAAGCGCACCTGCTGCTCGACACCGTCGCGCAGCACCACCTTGGCGATCCGTCGCGACAGCGCGTCGTAGCGGTAGCGCGCCTCCAGCCGCGTGCCGTCGGCGTAATCGCGCGTCAGATGGACCAGGCGCTGCGCGCCGTCGTAGGCCAGGCGCAGGCGCTCGCCGTCGGCGCCGATACGCTCGACCAGGTTGCCCAGCGCATCGAAGCGATAGCGGTTGCCGGCGATCCTCTCCACGCGGTTGCCGGCCCAGCGCGCCGGGCCTTCGCCGGCCTGGCTCGCGCGCGCCTCGGAGCGACTGAAACCGGAGCGGTACAGTTCGTTCTCGGCGAATGCCTGGCGAGCGTCCTCGCGCGCGTACTCGCCGACGCCCTCCAGGCGGTTGCCGGCGGCGTCGTAGCGGTAGGTGCTGGCCGCCGCGCCAGCGCGCCGGCTGGCCAGCAGGCGACCGCCGAGGTCGTATTCGTAGCGCACCGACGGATACTGGTTGTCGTCGATGCCGACCAGTTGTCCAAGTCCGTCGTAGCGATAGCCGCGCTGCCAGTCGAAACCGCCGGCCAGACGCAGGCGGCTGCGCTGCAGGCGTCCCAGCGGCGCGTGCTGGCGCTCCTGGGTGAACAACGCGTCATCCTGCCCGTCGCGGCGGGCGTCGCGACGCACCTCACGGTGCAGGGCATCGCGCTCGAAGGCCAGCTCGACCGCACCGACCAGCGCGCCGTGCAGATGACCCGGGCCATAGGTCAGCCAGGCGACCGGCGGCGCGTCGCCGTAGCGGCTGGTCTGGCGCACGCCTAGCGCGTCGTGGCTGTGCTCGACGCTGTAGACCCAACCGTCGGCATGTACCTGGCTTTCCAGGCGCAGGTTACCGACCTCGTCGTACGTGTAGCGCACCTCGCAATCCGCCCCGCCGGCGCTGGCCAGGCGGCCGTCGGCCAACCAGCGGTAACGCTCGACCAGGGCCGGTGCGTGCTCGGTGGCGGGAACCCGGATGCTCGCCAGGCGGCCGTCGCGGTCGTAGGCATAGGTGGTCTCGCGACCGTCGGCATCCTCGCGGGCGATCAGTTCGTCAGCGGCGTTGTAGCGATAGCGTTGGCGACGACCGTCGAAGCCGGTCTCTTCCACCAGACGGTCCAGCAGGTCGTAGCGGAACTGCGCCTGGACGCCGTTCTCGTTGGTCAGGGCGACCAGCCTGCCGGCTTCGTCGTGCAGGTAGGACAATTCGCCGCCGCCGGCGTCGGAAACCCGCGCCAGCAGATCGCCGTGCCCCCAGGAAAACAGCGTGGCGTGCCCTTCGGCATCGGCGATACGGGTCTGCCGCCCAAGGGCGTCGTATTCATAGCTCAGGGCGCTGCCGTCGGCCAATTCCAGGCCGATCAGTTGCCCCAGCGGGTCGTAGCGGCGCCGGGTCAGTTGTCCCAGCGGGTCGCTGCTGGCGACCAAACGTCCTTCGTTGTCGTAGTCGTAACGCCAGACCTGGCCGGAACAATCGGTCAACGCGGCCAACAGGCCGAAGCGGTTCCACTCCAGGCGCCGCTCGCCGCCGCGCGGGTCGACGATTCGCGTCGGCCGGTCGGGCAGGCGCGGGTCTTCGTAGGCGTAGCGGGTGCTGCCGGCCGGGCCGCGCACCGTCGTCACATTGCCCCGTTCGTCGCGCTCGAAGGTCCAGCGGCGCTGCATCGCGTCCTCCAGCTCGACCAGCAGCCCGGTCTCTTCGTCGACGCGCTTGCGATAGCGCGCCTTGCCCGGCGACTCCTCCTCGAGCATCCGCCCCTGGCCATCGCGCCGGCGCCGCGTCTCCCGCCCCAGCGGGTCGCGCATGGCGACCAGGCGGCCGAACAGGTCGTAGTCGAACTCGCTACGGCTGCCGTCGGCCCTGACCAGCGCGGTCCAGCGCCGCTGCCCACCCTCGCCGGCGAACTCGTAGCGTTCGACGCGGCCGAGGCTGTCGCTGACCTCGGTGGCATCGCGCAGGTAGCGGAAGGTACGGGTCAGGCCGCCCGCCTCGATCTGCTTCACGACCCGCCCGTGCGGAGCATGGACATCCCACTCGTAGCGAACCTCCAGCCCGCCCGGTTCGCCGTGGGCGACCAGCATGTGCTCGCGCCAGGCGAATACCCGGACCACCTGGCCGAGGCGGTCGCGCACGGCGATCAGGTCGCCGCTGTCGCTGAACTGGTAGCGCACCAGCCAGTCGAGCCCCGGGCTCTGCGGATCGATGTAGTCCGGAGGCGGTCCGTCGTGGCTGGCCAGGATCACGCCGAACAGACGCAGGCCGTCGTCGCCCTCGCTCGGCTCGCAGGCCTGCTGGTAGACCAACGCATAGCTGCGCCCGGCGCTGTCGCGCACGCCGGTGAGCAGGCCACGTCCGCTCCAGCGGAACTCGGTGCGGTAGCCGGCGCGGCCGAAGCTGGCCTGCAGGCGCCAGATACCGTCGGGGCAACGCTGGAAATGCAGGTAGCTGTGGCCGGACAGCACCAGCACGGAGCCCTCCTGCGTCTGCAGTTCGGCCGGCACCGCCGCCCAGCGCCCGCGCCAGGCCTGCGCTTCGCCGCCGCTCGAACCGCCGCGGCGCAGCCACAGCTCCTCGCTGCCGGAATAATGCTGCGCGCCGGGAGCCAGCGCAGGAAAGCCGATCCGGCGGCCCTGGGCGTCGACCAGCACGCAGGCGTCTTCGCTCAATTCCAGGTGCATGCTCTCGCCCGGCAGCCACCAGCCCCGGCCGAGCCGGCCGATACGGGGGTTGCTCGACAGGTAGCCACGGGCGAAGGTGAAGGTGTCCGGCGCCGCCAGGGCGAAATCGACCTCTTCCGGCAGCAGCTTGCTGCCGAGCATCGGGTTGACCGGCTTGCCCACCAACGGCACGCAGGCGGACACCCGGTCGGCCAGGCCGACCGCGCTGCTGCCGACGTGCACGGTGGGCGAGCCGGTGGAGATCACCCCTCCCGAGACTTTCTCGCCGACATGGGAAACCGGTAGGCCGCTCATCTATCCATCCTTCCTTGGGAAAAGCCGCGACAGGACATCTGCCCGCCGCTCAACAGTTGATATCGACATTGGGCGAGAGGATCTCGATCTCCCCCGGCGTCAGGCGGATCGTGCTCTGGCCGCAGCGCAAGAGGATCTCGCGGTCGGCGGTCAGCTCGATGCGCTGGCTGCCGAGGGTGATGCTCTGACCGTCCAGGGTGATCTTCGAGCCATCGTCGCTGCCGCCCACGCTCACTTCGTAGCTATCGCCCACCGACAAGGTCTTCTTCTTCATCACCTGGGTGCTCTGGTTCAGCCCGACCACGGTGTTCATCATCATGCCGACGTTCAGGCTGTAGCCGAGCCCGACGTTTTCCATGCGCCCCATGCCGACGTTCTGCAACGAGGCCATGAGGATGGTTTCCGTCTTGTTCATGCCGATCCTGACCGTCTCGTTGCGGTCGACCGTCTTGCTGCGGTTGGCATGCACGGTGATGGTCTCGTTGTTGTCCACGGTCTCGGTGCGATCGTGCTTCACATGCACCGTCTCGTCGTGGTCGATAGTCTTGGTCCGGTCGTGGCCGACCCAGTGGGTCTCGTCGTTCTCGACCTCGATGTCCTGGTTCCTCTCGGCATGGATGAACAACTGCTCGGCGCCCTTCTTGTCCTCCATGCGGATCTCGTTGAAGTTGGCCGGCGTGCCGCCCTTGCTCGAACGGCTCTTGGTGCCGCTCTGGGTAGCGTTCGCCGGCAGCTCGTAGGGCACCGTCTGCTCGGCGTTGTAGACCCGCCCGGTGATGATCGGCCGGTCCGGGTCGCCTTCGAGGAAGCTGACGATCACTTCCTGGCCGATCCGCGGGATCTGGATCGAGCCCCAGTTCTTCCCGGCCCAGGCCTGCGAGACGCGCATCCAGCAGGAGCTGTTCTCGTTGGACTGGTCGTGGCGGTCCCAATGGAAATGCACCTTGACCCGGCCGTACTGGTCGGTCCAGATCTCCTCGCCCTTGGGCCCGACCACCACCGCGGTCTGCGGGCCGCGCACCACCGGCACCGGGGTCGACGGCAAGGGGCGGAAAGCCTGGCCGGCGTCGATACAGTCCAGCTCGCTCTCGAACTGCGCGCCGCCCCCGCCATTACCGGTCTCGTAGAGTTCCTGGACTACCCGGTACTCGGCGCCAACCACCAGGTATTCGCGGTTCTGGTCCAGGCGCGGGTAGTTGCTCAGGTGGAACAGATGGCCCGCCCCGATACCCCTGGCGCATCCCCGCAGGCGAACTCGCTCGTACTGGGTCTGGATCGCCTCGATGCGGGTCCGTGCATAGTGTTCGCCGTCCTGGCTCTGCACATACTCGCCAGGGTAGTCGTAGAGCGGGTAGTCGGCCGCGGCATGGGCGCGCCCGACATTGGAGCGCACTTCCAGGCGGGTGCCGGGACGCTGGAAGTCGTAGTCGTTGAGGCTCAGCGAGCCGGGCTGGACCTCGCGCGCCATGTGCCAGTCGAAGAAGTGGTCGCGCTCGCGATGGCCGAGGCTCGGCGGGTAATAGGGCACGCTGGTGTAGCCGGCCGGGCTGTGGTGCGCGCCGTAGGCATCGGAGAGCACCAGGATGTGGCGCTTCTTTTCGTGGCGGAACCAGTAGTAGATGCCTTCCTGTTCCATCAACCGGCTGACGAAATCGAAGCTGGTCTCGCGGTATTGCACACAGTATTCCCACTCTCGGTAGGAGCGGCTCAGGGCGTCCTCGAAGTCGGAGAAGCCGAGGTCGCGGAACACCTGCTTGATGATGTCCGGGACCTTCTGGTTCTGGAAGATGCGGCAGTCCGAAGTGCGCGTCAGCAGCCACAGCCAGGGGCGCAGGGTGACCTGGTAGCTGGCGAACTGGCCGGCGCCGGCGCCCTGGCTACAGCGCGCGACGATGCCGTGGAAGTGCCGCCGGCTGCCGCCGGGGAGTTCCAGCGCGAGGCTCATCGGCTTGCCCAATAGGGCATCCAGAGGCAAGGCGGGATTGCTCGAGACCAGTTCGAGCTCGTGGCTGAACAGCCGGCCCAGCTCTTCGCGACCCTCCAGCCGTTGCAGTTGCAGGACCTCGGGGCCCAGCGGGGAGTCCACGTGTACCAGGCGGGTGTGTTGGGAGAACAGCATGGGAAATCTTCCTTGATAGTCACCTGCGGCGGGCGGCCCGAACAACGCGCCAGCAGCGCGCCAGATGATCGTACAACCCCGTGCCGTCGCGAAAGGCTAGCCAATAGCCACGACACCCCTGCCCGCCTCCTGCGGACCCGCCGACCCTAAGCCAGAAAAAAAACCGAAGCAACGACGGCTTTGTCGAAAAGTATTTCCGCTCCGAGCACGCTGCGGCGCATTGGCCCATTGCCCGATACCCGGCAAAAATGAGATATTCACGAACGTGAATCATTCTCATATCTCAAACCCATCTCCCCGCCTGCTGCTGGTCGAAGACGACCCGCGTCTGCGCGAGGATCTCGACGCGCATTTCCGCCAGCGCGGCTTCCGCGTGACCGTCTGCGGCGATGGCTCGCACGGGCTGGAAGCCGCCGGGCGCGAAGCGTTCGACCTGGTGTTGCTGGACATCATGCTGCCCAGCCTCGACGGCCTGGCCCTGCTGGAGTCGCTGCGCCGCGAGCAGGCCACGCCGGTGATGCTGATGTCGGCCCTGGGCGCCGAACAGGATCGCATCAGCGGCTTCACCCGCGGCGCCGACGACTACCTGCCGAAGCCGTTCAGCCTGGCCGAGCTGGATGCCCGCACCGACGCCCTGCTGCGCCGCGTACGACTGGACCGCCTGCCGTCGGCGCAGCGGCGGGATACCCGGCTGGTGTTCGACGACCAGGCCCAGGATGTGCTCCACCAGGGCCTTCCGGCGGGGCTGACGCCATCCGAGTACCGCCTCCTGGCGACGCTCCGCGAACACGCTGGCGAGGCGCTGAGCAAGCCGTTCCTCTACCGGAGCGTGCTGCACCGCAGCTACACGCGCCTCGACCGCGGTCTCGACGTGCACGTCTGCAACCTGCGGCGCAAGCTCGCCGCGGTCGCCGTCCGTCACCTGCAGATCCAGGCGGTGCGCGGCCAGGGCTACCTGCTGGTGGAGACGGAACACCCCTGATGCGCAGGCACCCGCTGTTATGGAAACTGGCGCTGCTGCAGGTCGGCTTCTGCCTGCTGCTGACCTGGCTGATCTACACCTGGGGCCTGTCGGTGGAGCGCAGCACCTACTTCCTCGCCCCGGCCGACCGCCACTACCTGGCGGATTACGCGCGGCAGGCGGAGGATGCCTGGCGCAGAGAGGGCGCCGCGGGCGCCGAACGCTTCCGCAAGGAACTGTCGGCGAAGGAAGATACCTGGGTGGCGCTGGTCGGACCGCACCTGGAAAGCCTCGGCAGCACGCCGCTAAGCGCCGAGGAGTCGAGCCACCTGACCTTCATGCGCAAGCTCGACTGGCCGATGAGCCGGCGCCTGCAGGACGAACTGCCGTACGTCAGCATCGAGTTCCCCGGACATCCCGAGCAGGGCCGGCTGGTAATCCAGTTACCGGAGCGCCTGCTGCCCGGCGGACTGACCCCCTGGACCCACCTGGTCACCCACGGCATAGTCCCGACCCTGCTGGCCGCCCTGCTCGGCCTGCTGCTCTATCGCCACCTGGTGGTGCCGCTGAACCGCTTGCGCGATCGCGCCGACGCCCTGCGCGCCGACGAACTGGAAAGCACTCCCCTCGCCGCACCGCTGGCGGCCCGCCGCGACGAACTGGGCGAGCTGGCCCAGGCCCTGGAGCACATGGCCGAGCGCCTGCGCCTGAGTCTCGCCCAGCAGCGCCTGCTGCTGCGCACCCTGTCCCACGAACTGCGCACGCCGCTGGCGCGCCTGCGCATCGCCCACGACAGCGAGCTACCGCCGGAACAGTTGCGCCAGCGCCTGGATCGCGAAATCGGCGACATGCAACGACTGCTGGAAGACACCCTCGACCTCGCCTGGATGGACACCGAGCGCCCGCAACTGCCCACCGAGCCGGTGCTGGCGCTGTCGGTGTGGGAAGCGCTGCGCGATGACGCCTGTTTCGAAAGCGGCTGGGACCCGGCGCGGCTACCCTGCCGCTTGGGCGTCGACTGTCGCGTCGAGGTCCACCTGGACAGCCTGGCCCAGGCCATGGAGAACCTCCTGCGCAACGCCATCCGTCACTCGCCCGAGAACGGCACGGTCAGCCTCGACGGCGAGCGCGAGGGCGACTTCTGGCACCTGCGCCTGCAGGACCAGGGCCCTGGCGTGGCGGAAGACCAGTTGGAACGCATCTTCCTCCCCTACCAGCGCCTGGACGATAGCGCCGGCGAAGGTTTCGGCCTCGGCCTGGCGATCGCCCGGCGCGCCATCGAGCTACAGGGCGGCCGGCTCTGGGCCAGCAACGGCAAGCCCGGATTGTGCCTGCACCTGTGGCTGCCGGCGGCCGCCTGAGGGCGAAGTGTTTAGAAAGTTAATGCGCTTTACTCTCAAATAACAATCAATATCATTCGTGATCTCTTGCATTTCGCTGCATTGCCCGGAGATCACCGATGTCCTCACGCGCCCTTCCCGCCGTTCCCTTCCTGCTGCTGTCCAGTTGCCTGCTCGCCAACGCCGTACACGCCGCCGGCCAGGGCGACGGCTCCGTCATCGAGCTGGGCGAGCAGACCGTGGTCGCCACCGCCCAGGAGGAAACCAAGCAGGCGCCGGGAGTTTCCATCATCACCGCCGAGGACATCGCCAAGCGACCGCCGAGCAACGACCTGTCGCAGATCATCCGGACCATGCCGGGGGTCAACCTGACCGGCAACAGCTCCAGCGGCCAGCGTGGCAACAACCGGCAGATCGACATCCGCGGCATGGGCCCGGAGAACACCCTGATCCTGGTCGACGGCAAGCCGGTCAGCTCGCGCAACTCGGTGCGCTACGGCTGGCGCGGCGAGCGCGACAGCCGCGGCGACACCAACTGGGTGCCGGCCGACCAGGTCGAGCGCATCGAAGTGATCCGCGGCCCGGCGGCGGCGCGCTACGGCAACGGCGCGGCGGGCGGCGTGGTGAACATCATCACCAAGCAGGCCGGCGCGGAAACCCACGGTAATCTCAGCGTCTACAGCAATTTCCCGCAGCACAAGGCCGAAGGCGCCAGCGAACGGATGAGCTTCGGTCTCAACGGGCCGCTCACGGAAAATCTCAGCTACCGCGTCTACGGCAACATCGCCAAGACCGACTCGGACGACTGGGACATCAACGCCGGCCACGAATCCAACCGCACCGGCAAGCAGGCCGGCACCCTCCCCGCCGGTCGCGAAGGCGTGCGCAACAAGGACATCGACGGGCTGCTCAGCTGGCGCCTGACGCCCGAGCAGACTCTCGAGTTCGAGGCCGGCTTCAGCCGCCAGGGCAACATCTACACCGGCGACACGCAGAACACCAACAGCAACAACTACGTGAAGCAGATGCTCGGCCACGAGACCAACCGCATGTACCGCGAGACCTACTCGGTCACCCATCGCGGCGAATGGGACTTCGGCAGCTCGCTGGCCTACCTGCAGTACGAGAAGACCCGCAACAGCCGGATCAACGAAGGCCTGGCCGGCGGCACCGAAGGTATCTTCGACCCCAACAACGCCGGCTTCTACACCGCCACCCTGCGCGACCTGACCGCCCACGGCGAGGTCAACCTGCCGCTGCACCTGGGCTACGAGCAGACCCTGACCCTCGGCAGCGAGTGGACCGAGCAGAAGCTCGACGACCCCAGCTCCAACACCCAGAACACCGAGGAAGGCGGCTCGATCCCCGGTCTCGCCGGAAAGAACCGCAGCAGCAGTTCCTCGGCGCGGATCTTCTCGCTGTTCGCCGAGGACAACATCGAGCTGATGCCCGGCACCATGCTCACCCCAGGCCTGCGTTGGGACCACCACGACATCGTCGGCGACAACTGGAGCCCATCGCTGAACCTGTCCCACGCGCTCACCGAGCGGGTCACCCTGAAGGCCGGTATCGCCCGCGCCTACAAGGCCCCCAACCTGTACCAGCTGAACCCCGACTACCTGCTCTACAGCCGTGGCCAGGGTTGCTACGGGCAAAGCACCAGTTGCTACCTGCGCGGCAACGACGGCCTCAAGGCCGAGACCAGCGTGAACAAGGAACTGGGCATCGAGTACAGCCACGACGGCCTGGTAGCGGGGCTGACCTACTTCCGCAACGACTACAAGAACAAGATCGAATCCGGCCTGTCACCGGTCGACCACGCCAGCGGCGGCAAGGGCGACTACGCCAACGCGGCGATCTACCAGTGGGAGAACGTGCCCAAGGCGGTGGTCGAGGGCCTCGAAGGCACCCTGACCCTGCCCCTGGCCGACGGCCTGAAGTGGAGCAACAACTTCACCTACATGCTGCAATCGAAGAACAAGGAAACCGGCGACGTGCTCTCGGTGACGCCGCGCTACACCCTCAACTCGATGCTCGACTGGCAGGCCACCGACGACCTCTCGCTGCAAGCCACGGTCACCTGGTACGGCAAGCAGAAGCCGAAGAAATACGACTATCACGGCGACCGTGTCACCGGCAGCGCCAACGACCAGCTCTCGCCCTACGCCATCGCCGGCCTCGGCGGCACCTATCGGTTGAGCAAGAACCTGAGCCTCGGCGCCGGCGTCGACAACCTGTTCGACAAGCGCCTGTTCCGCGCCGGCAATGCCCAGGGCGTGGTCGGCATCGACGGGGCCGGCGCGGCGACCTACAACGAGCCCGGACGGACCTTCTATACCAGCCTGACCGCGTCGTTCTGAGCCATAACGAGAAAGCCTGATGAGAACCTCCCTGCTCGTCGCCGCCCTGGGCCTCGCCCTGGCGGCGGCCCTGCCCGGCGGCGCGCCGCTGGCGCAACCGGACCCCGAGGCGACCATGGACCGCAGCCTGCTGCAACGCCAGGACCTGCCCTATCGCTTCAGCGCCGTGGACCTGGACTCCGTCGATGGCCAGCGGCATTACCGGCTGTGGCTCGGCCGACCGCTGCAGGCACCGCCCGCCGCCGGCTACCCGGTGGTCTGGATGCTCGACGGCAACGCCGCCGTCGGCGCCCTCGACGAGTCAACCCTGAGACGCCTGGCCGACGGCGACGCACCGCTGCTGGTCGCCATCGGCTACCGCACGCCGCTGCGCATCGACCGCGCCGGGCGTACCTTCGACTACACCCCCGCGAGTCCCGGCCAGGCCGATCAGCGCGACCCACTCAACGGCCTGCCCAGCGGTGGCGCCGACGCCTTCCTCGACCTGCTGCGCGACGGCATGCGCCCGGCCGTGGCGGCGCAGGCGCCCCTGGACACTGCGCGGCAAACCCTCTGGGGACACTCCTACGGCGGCCTGCTGGTGCTCCACGCACTGTTCACCCGTCCCGGCGAGTTCGCCCGCTACGCCGCGGCCAGCCCGTCGCTGTGGTGGCGCGACGGGGCGATCCTCGGCGAACGAGCGGGGCTCGAACAGCGCCTGCGCGGAAAGCGCGCGGAACTCCTGCTCTGGCGCGGCAGCGCCGAACCGGCCAGCCCGCGCGGCTCGCTGAAAGCCGAGCCGGGCCAGGCGATGGCGCGGCTGGTAGATGACCTGCGCCGGGTTGCCGGGCTCACGCTGGACTTCCAGCCGCTCGACGGCCTGGGTCATGGCGAAACGCTGGGGGCCTCGTTGCGCCTTCTGCTCGCCCGTCCGGCGGTGGAACGCCAGCGCTGAAGGCGCACGCTCCCAGGAGCCCTTTACGCTTACGCCGTCCCTTTCTTCCGCCCGCGAGAGAAGGTCGGATTGAAGGACAACCGCCTGGCGGCTCTTCTTCCTACCGAAAGGGCTGCGTCCTCCGGACACCGACCCCGGAAACGCCTCCACTGCAACCCTCTGCGGCGTTGGGAAGAGGAGCTATCCCGAAGCCTTTTGTCCTCGCGATCCCCGGCTCTCCCACCCCTCAAGCCCCGCTCACATGAGCAGCGCAGGAATCCTGCCAGCAATGCCAACTTGCCATCACTCGAATCTGATCTAGCGTTGCAAACAGAAGAGGCATCGAATCAGGAAGGACGACATGAACGGCAAAGGACGCGGCAATACTCTCTACGCCATCAGCCTGCTGCTGGTCGGCGGTTGCTCCAGCAGCCTGCAACATAACGAGGGGGCGACACAGGTAGCGCACAGCCCGGACAAGCGTGCGATGAGCAGCATCTTCCTACCGTCCGGACGCAACTCGACGACCGCCATCGAAAAGGGCGAAGCCCTGTCGATCAAGCTGATCGCGGCCTACCTCTGCGATTTTCGCGAGGAGAAAGGCAATGGCGACCTTCTGGCGAGCGGCAACAAGGAATCCAGCCTCTGCACCGGTGGCGACGGCAGCCTGTTCGACAATGCGCGCAGCACTCAGGGCGAGATCGCCATCACCGCCAGTGCCGGCGAACGCGGTGCGACCTCCAACGGCCTCAGCTTCAATCCCGCCGACATCAAGCGCAACGGCCGGGTTGTCTATTACAACGAGGACATCCGCGAGAGCGGCCAATTGATCAACGCGCTCAACATCCCGATCTACGGTCCGAAGACCTACGACGGCGGGACCTTCTTCGTCGACCTGGCGATACTCGAACTGGACGAGAACGAGAACAAACAGAGCCGCAAGCTCCTGCAGGAGCTGGCCAAGGTCGGCAGCGCCTCCTACGCCCCCGGCACGCCGGTTCTCAATCTGCTGAACAGCCTCGGCGACGCGCTGCTCAGCGCCAACGGCGACGACGTCGAACTTCGCTACCAGATGGAGTTCGATCCGCCGTACCAGGGACGCACGCGGAAAACGGATACGCAGCCACGCAACGGGACCAGCATCAGCAGCCGGGCTCCCTTGCGCGAGGGGTACTACGCCTTCGTGAGAATGGAGCAGCGTGACCGCCTGCCGGCCTTCGGGCAGTTGACAGTGTCCACCGGGTCCCACAATCCCCTGCTGGTCGAAGCGAAGACCAGGCAACTCTATCGAGGCGGCTCCTGGTTGCTGGTACGGGTTGCCCGCGAAGACCATGAGCAAGCCTCGGCGCAGGACGTTTCCACCGCGACCGCTGCATTCCTTGAACAACTGGGTCGCGCGGATGTCCCACCGGACACGTTCGCCAAGGTGCTGGAGCAAAGCCTCAAGCTCATGGCTGCGGAGACGGCGCCAGCCCAGTAGGCGAGCGCCTCCTCCAGCCCCGTCCGGCCAGGATTCAGGCCACCACCGGAATCAGCGGGTCGGCCGCCGCCAGCGCCACGGCGCGGTCCGCCGCCGGCGGGTAGATCCACACGCCATTGATCTCGGTCTTGATCTTCTTGCCCTCCTCGCGCACGAACCGTACCTGGCGGTCCCAGCCCTCGGTGAACACCGCGCCCCAGCCGCCGAGGTCGAGACAGGTCACGTACTTCACCTGGCTGTAGGGAATCGGCTCGACGCCGAGCAGGTCGGCGGCCACGTTATTGCCGGCCGAGCGACCCAGGGCGATGGCGTGCTGGCAGGTCATCAGGGCATGGTTGCCGAGGTCGTCGGTAGCCGCGCGGGCCACGTCGCCGGTGGCGTAGACATCGTCGAGACCGAGCACCTTGAGGTTGCGGTCGACATGCAGGCGACCCTGGGCATCGCGCTCGCCCGGAATCTGCCCGGTCAGGGTGCTGGCCCGCACGCCCACGGTCCAGACCACGGTCTTCGCCTCGATCCGCTGGCCGTCGTCGAGCGTCACGCCCTCGGCATCCACCGCCGCCACCGAACGCCCCAGGCACCACTCCACGCCCAGTTCCGCCGAGGCCTCGGCGATCAAGCCGCTCAGGTCCGCGCCCATCGATGCGCCGATGGCGGCGCCGCGGTCGACCACGATCACTCGCAGCGCCGCTTTCTCGCCGAGGATCGCCCGCAGGCGCGCCGGCATCTCGGTGGCGGTCTCGATGCCGGTGAAGCCGCCGCCGGCGACCACCACGGTGTTGCGTGCCGGCGAATCCGGCAAGTCGCGCAGGGCATGCAGGTGTGCCTCCAGGCGCAGGGCGTCTTCCAACTGGTCGACATCGAAGGCCGCGTCGATGCCGACGACACTCGCCGGACGCCACACGCCGCTGCCGGCCGCCAGCACCAGGCGGTCGTAGTCCAGCTGCGCCAGCGTGCCCTCGGCATCGCGGTACTCCACTCGCTTGCCGGCCACGTCGATGCGCTGCGCGCTGCCCTGCACGAAACGCACGCCGACCGCGGCGAACAATTCGCCCAGCGGCGCCGCCATGCGCTGCACGTCAGGCTCGTAGAAACGCGGGCGGATGCGCAGCTCGGGCTGCGGCGCGAGCACCGCGACCTCGACGTCGTCGCGGCCCTGGCGGTCGAGCTGGCGCACTGCGCTCAGCGCGCTCCACATGCCGGCGAATCCGGCACCGACGATCAGGATACGTTGTTTCATTGGGGGCTCCTGGAGGGAAAGGACGGGATATCCGGAGAAAAGCCTCTCCGTAACTACGACTATATTTGTCGTAGTTAAGAAGATCAATCCCCGAAAAGCGTTCCGACAGGCAATCGCCCCTCGCCGTGAAAGAGAGGAAAAGACGTCGAAAACATACGAAAAGGATCGGAGATAGAGCGCTTCGAGGCGGAAGACAGCGAACGACCTGTCCTTGTGAGCGGCCTGAAAACCGCGCAGAATATTGCGAATATTTCTGTCGGAGTTAGTGATGGCTCTCTATAGCGCCGGCGTCGAATACGGCATCCACTGCCTGTTGTTCCTCGCCGACGAGAAAGGCGACAGCCGCGAGTCCAGCGTACGCACCCTCGCCGAGTTGCAGGGCGTGCCGCCGGAACTGCTGGCCAAGGTCTTCACCCGCCTGGCCAAGGCCGGCCTGGTGGCTGCCACCGAAGGCGTGCGCGGTGGCTTCCGCCTGGCACGGCCGGCCAACGAAATCAGCGTGCTCGACGTGGTCCGCGCCATCGACGGCGACAAATCGATCTTCGAATGCCGCGAGGTCCGCGAGCGCTGCGCGATCTTCGAAGGCAACCCGCCTTCCTGGGCGACCCGCAACACCTGCTCGATCCACGCGGTGATGCTCACCGCGCAGAAGCGCATGGAAGAAGCGCTGGCCCAGCAGACCATCCTCGACCTGGTACGCCGGGTGGGGCGTATCGCGCCACCGGAGTTCGGCGAAGAAGTGCTGCGCTGGATGGATGCCAGCCGGGAAGGACGCGGCGGCTCCCGCGACTAGCCCTTGGCGCATACGGAGCGGCGCCGCAAGCCCGTTTCGCGGAAAACACCATTGTCGACTGCGGTGCTAATCGCGCCGGCGTTTCTCCCTACCCTATCGCCAGAGGCCGCCGCAGAGCGGCCGCCGGCCCACTGCAATGGCCCGTGACCAACTTGCGTGATAGGTGAACGATGGAACCTGGCAGCTACCAACTGACCATGAGCGTGCTCATGACCCCCGACAAGGCGAACTTCTCCGGCAACGTCCACGGCGGCGCGCTGCTCAAGCTCCTCGACGAAGTGGCCTTTGCCTGCGCCAAGCGCTACGCCGGACGCTACGTGGTGACCCTGTCGGTGGATCAGGTGATCTTCCGCGAGCCGATCCATGTCGGCGAACTGGTGACCTTCCTCGCCTCGGTGAACTACACCGGGCGCACTTCGATGGAGGTCGGGGTGAAGGTGATGACCGAGAACATCCACGAGCGCACCGTGCGCCATACCAACAGTTGCTTCTTCACCATGGTGGCGATGGACGACCAGCGCCGGCCGGTGGCGGTGCGTCCGCTGGAACCGGAGACCGCGATCGAGAAACGCCGCTACGCCCAGGCCCTGGCCCGGCGCGAGCAGCGCAAGCTGATGGAACTGCGCTACCAGGAGATCCGCGAACAGGTGGATCACGCGATGCCGGCCTGAACGCCGCCCGGCCCGCGGGCCGGGTCCTCAGCCCTCGCCGACCAGGCTCTCGAACGCTTCTTCCAGCACGCTGGCGCTGCCGGGGCGGACTACCCGCGCCACCTCCCGGCCGTCGCGAAGAAAGACGAAGGTCGGCCACAGCTTGACCTGGAACGAGCGCCCCAGGCGGCGCCCGGGACCGTCCTCGACCTTCAGGTGGCCGACCTCCGGATAGTCGTCGAATACTTCCGCCAGCAGCAGCTGGGCGGCCTGGCAATGGCCGCACCAGTCGGTACCGAACTCCACCAGCGTCGGACCGGCGAGCCGGTCCAGTTCGTCGCGCGCCGGTGCCTCGGCGCTGTATCGGGTCTTCATACGCTGCTTCTCCATGAGCTTGGCTGACAGGACGGCAGACTCCCGCGGCGGCGCCAGGTTCGACCCGCGCGACGATGGACTCAGCGTTTCTGCACGCGCGCCATGCAGCGCTGGTAGCGTTCGTCGACGCGCTTGGCGAACCAGGCGGTGGTCAGCTTGCGGGTGATCTTCGGGCTCTCCAGGGCGATCCCCGGCAGCACGGCGCGGGGCAGCGTCTTGCCGGTGGCGCTTTCGGCCAGGGCGAAGACCTTGCGGTACAGCGCGCTGTCGGCGAACTCCGGGCTGTCGCCCTGCTCCAGCGCCCGGCGGATCGCCGCGTCGCTCATGTCCAGGCGCTTGCCGAGGCTGCGCACGGCCAGTTCGGTGGAGCCCGGCGTGCGCGTACCGTAGCGGATCAGATCGCCATCCAGCGCCAGCGGAATCCCCGAGACGCGACTCACCGCGCTCTGGAACGCGGCGTTGCGACTGGCATACCAGCCGGCGTTGAAGTCGGCGAAGCGGTACAGCGGCGCCGGGTAGTCCGCCGGATAGCCAAGCAGGTGGGCGATGCCGAAATACATGCCGCCGCGCCGGCTGAACACCTCGCGGCGGATGCTGCCGTCCAGCGGATAGGGATAGCCGTCCGCGTGCTGCTCGGCGAAAGCGATGCTGACCTGCATCGGCCCGCCGGTGTGTACCGGGTTGAAGCCGCCGAACAGCTTGCCGCCCATGGGCACGATGGCGATGAAATCGTCGAATGTCTCGCTCAGTTCCTTCTCCGTGCGCGCCGCGGCCAGGCGCTGGCTGTAGGTGCGGCCATCGGGCGACTTGATATTCAGCGCCGAGCTGACCAGGAACGCCGGCACGTGCAGCTTGCCGGCGCGGCGCTCGACCTCGCGGGTGGCGATCCTGCCCAGGCCGGCCACCGGCGGGTCGACCTGGTAGGTGGACTCCTGCTCGGTCACCGCCAGCACCGCACAGAGGTTCTCGTCGCTGGGGTAGACCTGCTGGGCGGAAAAGGCCGCGTAGATATCGCTGGCCCACCCTTGGCGATCGCGCACCGTGGCCGGCATCAGGCGGACGATCTTCGCCCGTACTTCGTCGGGGTTGGGCGGCGGCGGCTCCGCCGACCGCGAACTGCACCCGGCCAGCGCCAGGAGCATGAGCAACCCCGTTACGCCGCGACCCTGGCGTACTGCTTTCATCTGCGATTCCCTGTTCCGTTGCGAAGTGGGCGGCCGGTGGCGACCGCCGAAGCCAGGGCATTCTAGCCGAGCATCCGGCGGCTTCCGTACCGTCCGTCACGCACGGTCGCGGTTCACAGCGCTGCGTCGGTGCGCTGCCGCTTGACCCGACGCCAGGTCGAGGGCGAGGCGCCGGCCAGCCGGAGAAAGATCCGCGAGAAATGCGGCTGGTCGGAAAAGCCGCAGGCGACGCCGATCTGCGAAAGCGGTTCGTCGCTGCCCAGCATCAGCTCCTTGGCCCGGTCGACGCGCATGCGCATCAGCCATTCGTGGGGCGAAACACCGGTGCTGCACTTGAAAGCCTTGGTGAAATAGCTGCGCGAGAGCCCGCACTCCTCGGCCAGGCGCGCCACCGATACGCCCTCGGCCAGATGCCCGGCGATCAGCTCCTTGGCCCTGCGCAATTGCCAGGGCGCCAGGCCCTTGCCGGTGCAGGCCGGGACCTGGGTCGAAGCGAAGCGACCCTGAACGTGGGTCAACAGCGCCAGCATGACCTGTTCGACGAACAGCTCGTTGCGCTCCCCCGCCCTGGCGAAACTGGGCAGCAACGCCAGCGCCAGGTGATAGACCACCGGATCGTCGACACCGATGATCCGCTCCGGCTCGGCGGACGCGCGTTGCCCTTCTTCGTAGAGAAACTCCTTTATCGAAGCGCGCGGCAACATGAAGCGGACATTGTCGTAAGTTGTCCGGTGCTGGCACTTTATTTCATCGCCAAGATAGGCGATGGAGATACTTTTCCGCGGATGTCCGCCATCGAAAACCAGTTTGTTTCCATTCCAGAGACGATGGGAGTTGAAGTCGCGCAACTGCACGATGACGGAAAACGAATCGGCACAAGGAATATGGATCACCTTGTCCGGATCGGGAGTCGCCTCACTGTTGCGAATCAAGGCGTACCCTTCTCCCCTTATGATGTTCCCTGGCGTGGATTGGTCGCCCTTTGTTCTGTCTATGGCAACAGTCATGACTCCCCCTGATTCCATGCGCCTGATGATCTCGTGACACTTTTCTCTCGACGCGAAAAACGACGCACGAAAGCTCCCCCAGAGATTAATCCGAGGGAGCCGTTCCGGGGAAATCTAACCGACGAAGATAACTACCAGATTACTGCGCTGTTACTCGATGATATAACGCTCAACCCTTTTCCTGTTCCGACGGGCCAGCGGCCTGGTCGAGGCGATGCCGACCCGGTAGTTGCCCCAGCACATGGCCGACCGAACCCGCCTTGTCGCAGGCCGAGGCGAACGCGCAACCGCCGAGCAATTGCTTGCCGACCGGGATGACCTGCTCGCCGAGCAGGATGCCGAGCAACCCCACCAGCGCCACCAGCGGCGGAGCCGGCGAACGCACCTGCAGCAGGCTGTAGACGATCCCCACCAACAGTCCGGCGCCCAGCGACAATACGTAGAGCTTCATCTTCGTTCTCCTTCGCGGCCGTGCCGCCCGGCGGGCCGGAGCGGCACGGCCGGCATTCACTTGGCCGGATTCGGGCCGATGCGTTCGCCGTGGGTCACCCGCTCGGGCGCCTTGTGCACCATGGTGTAGGCGTAGTCCACGCCCATGCCGTAGGCCCCGGAATGCTCCTTGGCGATGGCCATCACGGCGTCGTAGGTATCCCGGCGGGCCCAGTCGCGCTGCCACTCCAGCAGGACCTGCTGCCAGGTCACCGGTACCACGCCGGCCTGGACCATGCGGTCCATGGCGTACTTGTGGGCGTCGCTGGAGGTGCCGCCCGAGGCATCGGCCACCATGTAGATCTCGTAGCCGCCCTCGAGCATGGCGCAGAGGGCGAAGGTGGTGTTGCAGACCTCGGTCCACAGCCCGGCGACCACGACCTTCTTGCGCCCCGCGGCGGCCAGCGAGTCGCGCACGTTCTGGTCGTCCCAGGAGTTCATCGAGGTGCGTTCGAGGATCTTCTGCTCGGGGAACACCGCCAGCAGCTCCGGATAGGTCGGGCCGGAGAAGCTGTCGGTTTCCACCGTGGTGATGGTGACCGGGATGTCGAATACCTTCGCCGCCTTGGCCAGGCCCACTACGTTGTTCTTCAGCGTCTGGCGATCGATGGACTGTACGCCGAATGCCATCTGTGGCTGCTGGTCGATGAAGATGATCTGGCTGTTCTGCGGAGTTAGAACTTCGAGATAGTGGCTCATGATTGTTTCCTGACAACGAACGATGAATTCCAGCTGTTGCGCACAACAGCACGCGGGCCAACAGATAATTTCCCGTGGCCGGCCAGACTATGAAGCATGGATATTGGAAAAAACAAACTTTTCGAGAAAATAAATCACTGAACTGCGGCCCCGGATAAAGTTGAACGGCGATATTCAAAATATTCGACACATCCATACAAAAAGCGCACACAGAGACAATAAAAGAAGGATTACCAGCTAGCAGAATCGACAGTCCGCCCTATAAGAAAAAGCCCCCATGAAGTTCAGGGCATGTCTCGCGCCTTACTTGCTATCGACCACCAGCAAGTTGCGCTTGCAGGAGGATGCGTCATTCGGGAAAACCGCTCTTTCGTCCCGTACGTTTCCCGCCGCACCTATCCTGTCCGGTGGCCTCTCTCGCCGCCGCCCTCGCTGACCGATTCCGCCCCGCTGCCAGGAGCACGCCATGAGCCACGATCCGCCGAGCAAGGACCGCCGCCATTTCCTCACTACCAGTTCGGTGCTGGGCGCCGCCGGGGTCCTGTGGTCCGCCCTGCCCTTCGCCAACGCCGCCAGCCTTTCTCCCGCAAGCAACCCAGGAGGTTCCATGACCGCCGACCTGATCCTGCACAACGGCCGCTTCCACACCGTGGACCGCGACAACCCCACCGCCACCGCCGTGGCGATCAAGGACGGCAAGTTCCTTGCCGTCGGCAACGACGCCGAGGCGATGCTCCATCGCGGCAGCGCCACCCAGGTGATCGACCTGCAGAAGCGCACCGTGATCCCCGGTCTCAACGACTCGCACCTGCACCTGATCCGCGGTGGCCTCAACTACAACCTGGAGCTGCGCTGGGAAGGCGTGCCCTCCCTGGCCGACGCCTTGCGCATGCTCAAGAACCAGGCCGAACGCACGCCCAGCCCCCAGTGGGTGCGGGTGGTCGGCGGCTGGAACGAGTTCCAGTTCGCCGAGAAGCGCATGCCGACCCTGGAGGAATTGAACAAGGCCGCGCCGGACACCCCGGTGTTCGTCCTCCACCTGTACGATCGCGCCCTGCTCAACCGCGCCGCCCTGCGCGTGGTCGGCTACACCAAGGACACGCCCAACCCGCCCGGCGGCGAGATCGTCCGCGACAGCAGCGGCGAACCCACCGGCATGCTGATCGCCCGGCCCAACGCGATGATTCTCTACGCCACCCTGGCCAAGGGACCGAAGCTGCCGCTGGAGTACCAGGTCAACTCCACCCGCCAGTTCATGCGCGAACTCAACCGCCTCGGCCTGACCAGCGCGATCGACGCCGGCGGCGGCTTTCAGAACTACCCGGACGACTACCAGGTGATTCGCGAACTGGCCGACCAGGGCCAGCTCACCGTACGCATCGCCTACAACCTGTTCACCCAGAAACCGAAGGAAGAACTCGCCGACTTCAAGAACTGGACCGGCAGCGTCAAGTACGGCCAGGGCAGCGATTTCTTCCGCCACAACGGCGCCGGCGAGATGCTAGTGTTCTCCGCCGCCGACTTCGAGGACTTCCTCGAACCGCGCCCGGACCTGCCGCAGACCATGGAGCAGGAGCTGGAGCCGGTGGTCCGCCACCTGGTGGAGCAGCGCTGGCCGTTCCGCCTGCACGCCACCTACGACGAATCGATCTCGCGGATGCTCGACGTGTTCGAGAAGGTCGACCGCGACATTCCGTTCAACGGCCTGCCCTGGTTCTTCGACCACGCCGAGACCATCACCCCGCGCAACATCGAGCGGGTGCGGGCACTCGGCGGCGGCATCGCGATCCAGGACCGCATGGCCTTCCAGGGCGAGTACTTCGTCGACCGCTACGGTGCCAAGGCCGCCGAGGCCACGCCGCCGATCCAGCGCATGCTCGCCGAGGGCGTGCCGGTGGGTGCCGGCACCGACGCCACCCGGGTCTCCAGCTACAACCCCTGGACCTCGCTGTACTGGCTGGTCAGCGGCCGCACCGTCGGCGGCATGGCCCTGTATCCGCAGGGCCTGCCGCGGGAAACCGCGTTGCAGCTGTTCACCCACGGCAGCGCCTGGTTCTCCAGCGAGCAGGGCAAGAAAGGACAGATCAAGGTTGGCCAGCTCGCCGACCTGGCGGCGCTGTCGGCGGACTTCTTCGGCGTCGAGGAAGAGGCCATCAAGTGGATCGAGTCGGTGCTCACGGTGGTCGACGGCAAGGTCGTCTATGCCGCCGCCGAGTTCGACAAGCTCGGTCCGCCGGCGCCGCCGGTGCTGCCGGACTGGTCGCCGGTGGCCAAGGTACCCGGCCACTGGCGGCAAGGCGCGCCGCTGACCGCCCAGGTCCACCAGTGCGTCGGTGCCTGCGCGGTACACGCCCACGAGCACAACCGCGCGCGCCACTCCAACGTACCGGTGAGCGACTTCCAGGGTTTCTGGGGCGCATTCGGCTGTTCCTGCTTCGCTTTCTGACGTACCCGGGCGGGCCCTTCGCGGCCCGCCTCGCCCGGAGTTTTCCCGATGATCCGCGTTCGACCGGTCGGCCGCCTGGCCCTTTTCCTGGCGCTGGGCGGCACCTCGCCGTGCCACGCCGCGACAGAGGAAGCCAAGGCACCCGACTACCTGGAGTGGCGCCTGCTCAACCGCAACTACTTCCTCTACAACGACTATCGCCGCGCTGACGCCGGGCGCGGCTACCGCAAGGAATGGGCACACGGCCTGATCGCCGACCTGGAGTCGGCCTATACTCCCGGCCGCGTCGGTTTCGGCCTCGATCTCCACGGCTTCGCTGGCTTCAAGCTCGACGGCGGACGTGGCCATGCCGGCACCGGCCTGTTGCCGCTGGACTCATCCGGCGATAACGCCAGCGAGTATTCCGACGCCGGCGCCGCACTCAAGCTGCGGCTCGGCGAGAGCCTGCTCAAGGTCGGCGAGATGACCGTCGAGACCCCGGTCTTCGATACCAGCGACAAGCGCCTGCAACCCCAGTACGCCAGGGGCTTCTTCCTGCAGAGCGACGACCTCGACCGCGTGCGGATCCAGGCCGGGCGCTTCACCGCCTTCAAGGAACAGGCCTCCAGCTCCGGCCATGGCGACTTCGACGGCTACGGCGCGAGCACCGCCGGCAGCGCCATCGGCTTCGCCGGTGCCAGCCTGGCGGCCAGCGACAACCTGAGCGGCTCGCTGTTCGCCGCGCAACTGGACAACGTCTGGCGCCAGGTCTATCTCAACATGAACCTGCAACGTGCCGCGTTCAGCCTGGATGGCAACCTCTATCGCACGCGCGACCAGGGCCGCAGCCGGGCCGGCGCGATCGACACCCTGGCCTACAGCCTGCAACTGAAGTACCGCGTCGGCGCGCAGGGTTTCTCCCTGGCCTACCAGCGTGTCCATGGGGATACGCCGTTCGACTTCGTCGGAGGTGACTCCATCTACCTCGCCAACTCGATCAAGTACGCCGATTTCAACGGTCCCGGCGAACGCTCCTGGCAGGCCCGCTACGACCTCGACCTGGCCCCGTTCGGCCTGCCGGGGCTGAGCTTCATGGCGCGTTACGTCAGCGGCCGCGCCATCGACGGCAGCCATGCGCCGGCCGGCGGCGCCTACAACCCGCTGGGCGCCGATGGCCGCTACCGGCCCTTGCAGGGCAGCGGCGGCAAGCACTGGGAGCGCGACCTCGACCTGCGCTACGTGTTCGCCTCGGGCCCGCTCAAGGACCTCTCGCTGAACGTCTCGCACCTCAGCCACCGGGCCAACGCGGCCCAGGCCGGCGACGACATCGACCGCCTCTACCTGATCGTCGAATACCCACTCAAAGGCTCGCTCTGACCATGACCGCACCCGCCGCCTCACCCTGGAGTCCCCTGCGCCAAGCCACCTTCCGCTGGCTATGGCTGGCCAGCATCGCCTCGAACATCGGCACCTGGATGCACGAGGTGGGCGCCGGCTGGCTGATGACCTCGCTTTCCGCCAGCCCGCTGAACGTGGCCCTGGTGCAGGTCGCCGGATCGCTGCCGATGTTCTTCCTGGCCCTGCCGGCCGGCGCCCTCGCCGATATCGTCGACAAGCGCCGCTACCTGCTCGGCGTGCAATTGTGGATGGCCTTGGTGGCCACCCTGCTGGCCAGCCTCACCCTGCTCCAGTTGACCAGCGTCTGGCTGCTGCTCGGCCTGACCCTGTGCATGGGCATCGGCACCGCGCTGATGATGCCGGCCTGGAGCGCCACCACTCCGGAACTGGTGGGCAAGGACGAACTGCCGGCGGCGGTGGCGCTGTCCAGTGTCGGGGTCAACCTGGCGCGGGCGGTCGGACCGGCCATCGCCGGGGTGCTGGTGAGCCTGGTCGGCCCCTGGCTGACCTTCGCCCTCAACGCCCTCTCCTTCTTCGCGGTGATCGCCGTGCTGCTGGCCTGGAAACGCGAGGCCGTGCCCTCGGTGTTGCCGGCGGAACGCCTGTTCGGCGCCCTGCGCGCCGGCTGGCGCTACAGCCGCAGCTCGAGGCCGCTGCAATCGGTGTTGGTGCGCGCGGTGGCGTTCTTCCTCGGCGCCAGCGCCGGCATGTCGCTGCTGCCCCTGATCGTGCGCGGCGAACTGCATGGCAACGCCATGGACTTCGGCCTGCTGCTGGGCAGCGTCGGCGTCGGCGCGGTGCTCGGCGCCGCGTTCCTGCCGCGCCTGCGCGAACGCCTCGGCAGCGACCGCCTGGTGCTGCTCTCCAGCGTGCTCTACGCACTGGTGCTGGTGGCCCTGGCGCTGCTGCGCAACCTCTATTTGCTGGTGCCGGTGATGCTGCTCAGCGGCGCGGCATGGATCGCCGTGCTCTCCAGCCTGCAGGTCGCCGCGCAGACCTCCGTGCCGGCCTGGGTCCGCGCCCGCGCGCTGGCGGTCTACATCCTGGTGTTCTTCGGCAGCATGGCCGCCGGCGGCGCCCTGTGGGGTCTGCTCGCCAGCCACCTGTCGATCACCTTCGCCCTGCTCTGTGCCAGCGCCGCGCTGCTGCTCGGCCTGTTCGCGTCGCTGCGCTGCCGGCTGCCGGTCACCGAGGCCGAGGACCTCGCGCCGTCGCTGCACTGGCCGGCACCACTGGTCGACGAAGAGGTGGACCAGGAACGCGGCCCGGTGATGGTCACCCTCGAGTACGACATCGACCCGCAGGACGCCGCGGCATTCCAGGCGGCGATGGTCGAGGTGCGCGCCATGCGTCGGCGCAACGGCGCGGTGTCCTGGGGGCTGGTCCAGGACAGCGGCAACCGTCGCCTGTGGCTGGAGTTCTTCATCGACGAATCCTGGCTGGAGCACCTGCGCCACCACCAGCGGGTGACCCGCGGCGAGTTGCGGGTCGAGGCCGCCGCCCGGCGCTTCCAGAGCGCCGGCGTGGAGGTGCGCATCCGCCATTACCTGCACGGCGCGGCCAGGCCTTGAGCCTCCCGGGCGACGGTCGTCGCCTGCCCCTGGCGGATCCGCCCGCGGCTGTTATCCTGCTCGGCGATGGCGCCACAAGGACGGTGGCCGGCAGCGATGCCGCGCACCCGCGGCGCCGCGAACGCAACCCACAGGGAAGTCCACGCATGTCCTACGACTACGAGAAAACCAGCCTCACCCTCTACCGGGCGGTATTCAAGGCCAACTACGACGGCGACGTCGGTCGCTACCTGCGCCCCGACCAGGAACTCGCCGAGGCTGCGGAAGTCGCCCCGCTGCTGCATCCGACCTTCGACAGCCCCAACACCCCTGGCGTCCCCGCCCGCGCGCCGGACATCGTCGCCGGCCGCGACGGCCTCTACGCCCCGGACACCGGCGGCACCTCGGTGTTCGACCGCGCCGGCGTGCTGCGCCGCGCCGACGGCGACTTCGTGATACCCGACGGCACCGACATCCCGCCGGACCTTAAGGTGAAACAGGACAGCTACAACAAGCGCCTGCAAGCCACCCACTACACCATCATGCCGGCCAAGCCGATGTACCGGGAGGTCCTCATGGGCCAGTTGGACAACTTCGTGCGCAACGCCATCCGCCGCCAATGGGAAAAAGCCCGCGGGCTCTAGGAGTGAACCATGAACCTGAAACCCCAGACCCTGATGGTGGCGATCCAGTGCGTCGCCGCGCGCACCCGCGAACTCGACGCGCAGTTGCAGAACGACGACCCGCAGAACGCCGCTGAACTCGAACAGTTGCTGGTCGGCTACGACCTCGCCGCCGACGACCTGAAGAACGCCTACGAGCAAGCCCTGGGCCAATACAGCGGCCTGCCGCCCTATGACCGGCTGATCGAAGACCCGGTGTCCTGACGGCCCGTGGGCGGGCCGTCGTTGGCCCGCCCGCTCCAGCGCGCGCAGAGAAACGACAGATGGTCTTCGGCTGGCACGGCGACACCATCACCCGCGACACCGCAGTGTGCCGCGACTAGCGCAACGCCCAGGACGTACGGCGCTTCCTCGTCGGGCTGTGCGGCGCCGACTTCCGCTTCGATCGTGCCTTCATGGCCTGGATTGGCGACGGCGCGGCAAAATCCCTGGGTGAGGTGGCGGACGAACGGCGGCGGCGCCACGCCGACACCAGCCCCTCCGCCTGAGCGAGCGCTCAGGCGCGGAAATGGCTCGGCGGCTGGCCGCTCCAGCGCTGGAAGGCATGGCGCAGGCTGGCGGTCTCGCTGAAGCCGAGTTCCTCGGCGATCCGGTAGATCGGCATGTCGCCGCTCTGCAACAACTCCTTGGCGCGGGCGAAGCGCAACTCGTCGAGCAATTGCTGGTAGCTGGTGCGCTGCTGCTGCAAGTGCCGGCGCAGGCTGCGCGACGAACAGTTCAGGCGCCGCGCCAGTTCCTCCAGGCCCGGCGGGTCCTGCAGGCGCTCGGCGAGGATCGCCCGGACCTTGTCCAGCCAGGCGCGGCGCGCGGCCAGGTCGATGTTCTGCCGCCGGCACTGTTCCAGCATCTCCCGGTGGGTCACCGGGTCGGCCAGCGGCAACGGGCGCTCCAGCCATTCGGCGGCGAAGCCGATGGCGCTGCGCTCGCGTTCGAAGTGCAACTCGCAGGCGAAACCCTCGGCGTAGGCCCGCACCATCGCCTCGTCGCCGGCATAGTCGAAGGCCGCTTCCAGCAAGGGCAGCGGCTGGCCGAGCAGGTCGGCGCAGGTGACCTTCAACGAGCCCAGGCAAAGCTCGGTGTTGAATGGCCGCAGCGCCTCGTCCTCGCCGTAGCCGGTGGCCACCAGCCAGGCGCGGCCGTCGGCGACCTCCAGCGACAGGTGGAAGTAGGTGCCGAGCAAGACCGGATAGCTGAGGCCGATGCGCAGCGCCTCGCCGAGGGTCGGCGCGGAGAGCAGCGCGTAGCCGAGCAGGCCGTAGGCGGAAATCCGCGTGCGCAGCCCCAGGCGCAGGCCGAGGGCCGGCTCGTCGCTGAGCCGGCAGGCGTTGGCGAACACCTGCTGCTCCTGCCAGGGGCTGATCAGGCGCCGCAGGTCGAGCAGGTCGGCGGGGGTGATGCCACTGCCTTCGAGCAGTTGCTCGCGGGCGAACCCTTCCTTCTCCAGCAGCGAGAGAGTGAGGGTCGACATGTGCAGCGAGTTGAGCCAGGTGGCGCGGGAGAAGGTCGAATCGATCATGGCGTGCCCATCGTTACCGGTGGCCGCGCCGCGCTGTTACCGCGCGGACGGGATACACAGGGTAGGCAAGTTGCGTGCCGCCGCGCCTGTCGCCGGTCCCGCAGGCAGTTGGCTCAACCGCGCGAGAGGAAGCGCATACCCTCCTCCAGGCCGCTCAGGGTCAACGGATACATCTGTTCCTTGACCAGTTCGCGGACCAGGCCGGTGGACGCCGTGTAGTTCCAGGTGTCCTTCGGATAGGGGTTGATCCAGATGAGCTTCTTGTACTTCTCCATGAAGCGCTGCATCCAGACGTAACCGGCTTCCTCGTTCCAGTGCTCGACGCTGCCGCCGGCCTGGGTGATTTCGTAGGGCGCCATCGCCGCGTCGCCGACGAACACCACCTTGTAGTCCGGACCGTACTTGTGCAGCAGGTCGAAGGTGGCGGTGCGTTCGCTGCTGCGGCGCAGGTTGTTCTTCCACACCGACTCGTAGATGAAGTTGTGGAAGTAGAAATACTCCAGGTGCTTGAACTCGGTCTTGCAGGCCGAGAACAGCTCCTCGCAGACCTTGACGTGGGCGTCCATCGAGCCGCCGATGTCCAGCAGCAGCAACAGCTTCACCGTGTTGCGCCGCTCCGGGCGCATCTGGATGTTGAGCAGCCCGGCGTCCTTCGCGGTGTGGTCGATGGTGCCGTCGATGTCCAGCTCCTCCGCCGCGCCCTCACGGGCGAACTTGCGCAGGCGCCGCAGGGCGATCTTGATGTTGCGCGTACCCAGTTCGACCTGGTCGTCGAGGTTCTTGTATTCGCGCTGGTCCCAGACCTTGGCCGCCTTGCCCTGGCGCTTGCCGGCGTCGCCGACGCGGACGCCCTCCGGGTTGAAGCCGCCGGAGCCGAACGGACTGGTACCGCCGGTACCGATCCACTTGTTACCGCCGGCATGGCGCTCCTTCTGTTCCTCGAGGCGTTTCTTGAACTCCTCGATCAGCTTGTCCAGGCCGCCGAGGGACTGGATCTGCGCCTTTTCCTCGTCGGTCAGCAGGCGCTCGAATTCCTTGCGCAGCCATTCCTCGGGGATCAGCGCCTTGAGGTGGTCGTCGAGCTTCTCCAGGCCCTTGAAGTAGGCGCCGAAGGCCCGGTCGAACTTGTCGAAGTGGCGCTCGTCCTTGACCATGATGGTGCGCGCCAGGTAGTAGAACTCGTCCATGTCGGCGAACACCACGCGGTGCTTCAGGGCGTCGATCAGGTCGAGCAGCTCGCGCACCGACACCGGCACCTTGGCTGCGCGCATTTCGTTGAACAGGTTGAGCAGCATGGCTGCGACCTCGTCTGTTGTCCGTTGATCCCGGCGCGCGAGCGCCGGTCAGTATTGGTGTTCCTGCGGCAGGTCGTCGGCGATGACGTACCAGTCGGCTTTCGAACCCACGTAGATGTGCCGCTGCGCTACCGATGGCAGCGGCGAGTCGAGGGTGCCGAGGGCGATCGAGGTGTACCTCGGGTCCTCGTTGCCGCCAAGCCACTGCAGGTTCGATCCGCAGTGGCGGCAGAAGGTACGGGTGACGCCTGGCGACGAGTGGTATTCGGCCACCGCGTCCGCCCCGGCGACATAGCGGAACGCCTCGCGGCGCACCTTGCCGTAGGTGGCGAACGCCGCGCCGTGGGCCTTGCGGCACTGGCTGCAATGACAATGGCTGGCCGATTCGATGGGCGCGTCGATCTCGTAACGTACCGCGCCGCACAGGCAACTTCCGCTGAGCATGGGATGTTCCTCCGCTGTCTGGCGTGCCGCCCCGCGGCCCTTTCCCCGGAAAGGGCCGCCGCACTCAGCGGCTGGCGCGGCGGCTCATGAACGCCAGGCGCTCGAGAAGCTGCACGTCCTGCTCGTTCTTCACCAGGGCGCCGGCCAGCGGCGGGATCGCCTTGGTCGGATCGCGTTCGCGCAGCACCGCTTCGCCGATCTCGTCGGCCATCAGCAGTTTCAGCCAGTCGACCAGCTCGGAAGTCGAAGGTTTCTTTTTCAGGCCGGGCACCTTGCGCACGTCGAAGAAGATGTCCAGCGCCTCGCTGACCAGCGACTGCTTGATGTTCGGGTAGTGCACGTCGACGATCTTCTGCAACGTCTCGCGGTCGGGGAAGGCGATGTAATGGAAGAAGCAGCGGCGCAGGAAGGCGTCGGGCAGTTCCTTCTCGTTGTTCGAGGTGATGATGATGATCGGGCGCTGCTTCGCCTTGATGGTTTCGTTGGTCTCGTAGACGTAGAACTCCATCTTGTCGAGTTCCTGCAGCAGGTCGTTGGGGAACTCGATGTCGGCCTTGTCGATCTCGTCGATCAGCAGGATCACCCTCTCCTCGGCCTCGAAGGCCTCCCAGAGCTTGCCCTTCTTGATGTAGTTGCGCACGTCGTGAACCTTGTCCACGCCCAGCTGCGAATCGCGCAGGCGGCTTACCGCATCGTACTCGTAGAGGCCCTGGTGGGCCTTGGTGGTGGACTTGATGTGCCAGGTGATCAGCTTGGCGCCGAAGGACTCGGCCAACTGCTCGGCGAGCATGGTCTTGCCGGTGCCCGGTTCGCCCTTCACCAACAGCGGCCGCTGCAGGGTGATGGCGGCGTTGACCGCGAGCTTGAGGTCGTCGGTGGCGACGTAGGACTGGGTGCCTTCGAACTTCATCAGGAAATCCTCGAACGGTAACGCCCTGGCTGGAAAACCGGGCAGTTCAGTATTGTTTGAAAACCCGACTATAACGCGGGGACAAGCGCACTGTGAACGCAGACGGGTCATTCAGTCACTGAATGCCCGGCCACCTCGCGACCCGCCGTTCCGCCCGCGTCTTCAGCCGTCGTCGTCGCGCGTCGCCGGGGAACGCTCGAAACGAGCGTTGAACGCCTCGACGAACGCGTTGCGGAGAATCCCGAGGAACGCCTGGAACGCGCTGACGTCCCGCTGGTGGATATTACCGCTCAGGCTCACACGGGTTGCGAACTGGTCTTTGCGCTGGTTCTTCAGCACCGTCTCGCCCCCGCCGACCAGCGCCTCCCACACCGAGCGGAACAGGTTCTTGTCGCCATCCTCCACGTCCTGCCGCCAATTGAACACGTCCACGTCGCGCAGCAGCGGCTTGATGTAGCCATCCAACTGGCCGCGCTTAGCCTGCGCCTCCAGCACCAGGTCGCCGGTGCCGGCATTGAAGTCGAACTTGCCATAGGCGCTGGCGAAGTCGTTGAGCCGCTTCAGCTCGACCCGGGTGACCCGCAGGCGCAGGTCGAAGTCCTCGAAGTCGCTCAGCGGGTCGAAATGCGCCGCCACTTCCAGCGGCGCCTGGCCGAGTATCCGCGCCGTGCCTTCGAGACGCGCCGGCCGCTCGCCCCGGGCGTCGGCCACGTTGGTCAGGTTATAGATGCTGGCGTTGAGCGCCGAGGCGTGCAGGTTTACCGGCGGCTTCGAAGTGAAGTTGCGGAAACGCAGGGTGCCGTCCACCACCCGCACCTCGTTGAGGGTGATCGGCAGCAGCTTGTCCAGTTGCTCGCGCCAGTCGGTGCCGGCACCGGTCTGCGAGGCGTCGCGGTCGCCGCCGGCATCGACGAAGTTGAGCTGCGGACGCTCGAAGACCACCCGCGCCACTACTGCGTGATCATCCCAGAGCGCCTGCCAGCTCACCGACAGGTCGATGCTCGGCGCGTCGAGGAACGGCACCGGCACCTTGCCGTTGTCCTTGACGATGCTCAGCCCGTCGATCCGATACGCGCCGCGCCAGAGCGCCAGGTCGACGTCGGCGATGTGCCCACGGTAGTCGCCCATGTCGGCCAGCTTGCCGTTCAGGTAGTCGCGCACCAGGTACGGCAGCGCCAGGTGCAGCGCCAGCAACAACAGAAGCAGCGCCGCCAGGCTGCCCAGGGGAATGGCATAGCGTTTCTTCATCGGTACGGCCCTCCTGGACAGTGGACACGCGCGGCGCGCCGCTGGTTCGAACGCGTCTGGACGCGCGGGCGGGGGCGGAATAGGCTGATTGATCTTTCTCCATGCGACAAGGACACCATCATGAGCCGCATCTTCGCAGACAACGCGCAGTCCATCGGCAACACGCCGCTGGTCCAGATCAACCGCATCGCCCCGCGCGGCGTCACCATCCTGGCCAAGATCGAAGGGCGCAACCCCGGCTATTCGGTGAAGTGCCGGATCGGCGCGAACATGATCTGGGATGCCGAAGCCAGCGGCAGACTGAAGTCCGGCATGACCCTGGTCGAGCCGACCTCCGGCAACACCGGCATCGGCCTCGCCTTCGTCGCCGCCGCGCGCGGCTACAAACTGATCCTGACCATGCCGGCGTCGATGAGCCTGGAACGACGCAAGGTGCTCAAGGCGCTGGGCGCGGAGCTGGTCCTGACCGAACCGGCGAAAGGCATGAAGGGTGCGATCCAGAAGGCCGAGGAACTGGTCGCGGGGGATCCCGGGAAGTACTTCATGCCGCAGCAGTTCGACAACCCGGCCAACCCGGCGATCCATGAGAAGACCACCGGCCCGGAGATCTGGAACGATACCGAGGGCGCGGTGGACGTGCTGGTCTCCGGGGTCGGCACCGGCGGCACCCTCACCGGCGTCTCGCGCTACATCAAGAACACCCGGGGCAAGCCGATCCTCGCCGTGGCGGTGGAGCCGGTGACCTCGCCGGTGATCAGCCAGACCCTCGCCGGCGAGGAGGTCAAGCCCGCCCCGCACAAGATCCAGGGCATCGGCGCCGGCTTCGTGCCGAAGAACCTCGACCTGTCGTTGGTCGACCGGGTCGAGAAGATCGGCGACGACGAAGCGAAGAACATGGCGCTGCGCCTGATGCAGGAAGAAGGCATCCTCTGCGGCATCTCCTCCGGCGCGGCGATGGCCGCCGCGGTGCGCCTGGCCGAGGAGCCGAACATGCAGGGCAAGACCATCGTGGTGATCCTCCCCGATTCCGGCGAGCGCTATCTTTCGAGCATGCTCTTCGACGGCCTGTTCAGCGAACAGGAACTGACCCAGTAACCACCGACCCGCGGCGCCGCAGCGAACCGGCGCCGCCTTGCGCCAGGCGTATCGAATCATGCTGGAAACCTCGCTCTTCGTAGCCACCCTCGCCACCCTGGGCATGCTCTCGCCCGGCCCGGACTTCTTCCTGATCATCCGCAACGCGGCGCGCTACCAGCGCTCGGCGGCGATGATGACCTCGCTGGGGGTGATCCTCGGCGTGGCCACCCACATGGCCTACTGCGTCGCCGGCCTGGCGGTGCTGATCACCACCACGCCGTGGCTGTTCAACGCGCTGAAGTACACCGGCGCGGTCTACCTGATCTGGATCGGCATCCAGGCCCTGCGCTCGCGCGGCGGCGGCACGCTCGACTTGGCGGTCGGCGGCGTGCAGCGCGTCGGCCACTGGAGCGCGTTCCTCCAGGGCTACCTGTGCAACCTGCTCAACCCCAAGGCCACGCTGTTCTTCCTCGCCGTGTTCACCCAGGTGCTGAGCCTGGACTCCAGCTTCGCCGAGAAGCTCTGGTACGCCGGCATCATCGTCGGCCTCGCCGCACTCTGGTGGCCGCTGCTGGTGGTGCTGATCCAGAGCGCGGTGGTGCGCCGTGGCCTGGCCAGGGCCCAGGGGGTGGTGGACAAGCTGCTCGGCGGCCTGCTGATCGCCCTCGGGGTCAAGGTCGCCCTGAGTTGAGGCAGGCGGGCGGAGCGACGCCCCGCTGCGGTGCCGCCTCCTGTCTGCGGGCCCGCAGGTAAAAGCCGCCCCTTTCCTCGCTTCCGGCAACGCGGGATAAAACCCGGGTGCCGGCCAGCGTTGCCGGCGCCCCCTGAGCGCCGGCGGCGAACTAGTCCGTCGCCGACGCTGTCGTCAGCCGACAGGACACCTACAACAATGAAGACCCGCATCGCTTCCCTCACCCTCCTCGCCCTCGCTTGCGGCAGCGGCGCAACCCTCGCCGCGGACAACCTGAAGATCTACAACTGGTCCGAATACATCGCTCCCGAAACCGTGGCGAACTTCGCCAAGGAAACCGGCATCCAGGCCACCTACGACGTCTACGACAGCAACGAGACCCTCGACGGCAAGCTGATGACCGGCCAATCCGGCTACGACGTGGTATTCCCGTCGAACCACTTCATGGCCAAGCAGATCCAGGCCGGCGCCCTGAAGAAGCTGGACAAGTCCCAGTTGCCCAACTGGAAGAACCTCAACCCGGTGCTGCTCAAGGCCCTGGAGGTCAACGATCCGGGCAACCAGTACGGCTTCCCCTACCTCTGGGGCACCACCGGCATCGGCTACAACCCGGCGAAGATCAAGGCGGTGCTCGGCGACGACGCGCCGCTGGACTCCTGGGATATCTTCTTCAAGCCCGAATACATGCAGAAACTGAGCAAGTGCGGGGTGGCGGTGCTGGACAACGGCCCCGAGCTGCTGCCCATCACCCTCAACTACCTCGGCCTGCCACACCACAGCCAGAAGGCCGACGACTACAAGCAGGCCCAGGCGGCGCTGCTGAAGGTGCGCCCGTACATCCGCTACTTCCACTCCTCGAAGTACGTCAGCGACCTGGCCAACGGCGAGATCTGCATGGTGGTCGGTTTCTCCGGCGACATCCTGCAGGCCGCGACCCGCGCCAAGGAGGCCAACAACGGCGTGGAAGTGCGCTACTCGACGCCGAAGGAAGGCTCGCCGCTGTGGTTCGACATGGTCTCGATGCCGGTCGATGCGCCCGACGAGAAGGCCGGCTACGCCTTCATGAACTACCTGCTGCGTCCCGAGGTGATGGCCGCGATCAGCAACCATGTGCACTACGCCAACGGCAACCTGGCCGCCGACCCGCTGGTGGACGCCGAGATCAAGGCCGACCCGGCGATCTACCCGCCGCAGGAGAAGATGGCCAAGCTGTTCGCCCTGGAATCCATGCCGCAGAAGATCGACCGCGTGCGCACGCGCACCTGGAACACGGTGAAGACCGGCAAGTGAAGCCCGGCGCCGGCCCGGTTTGTCGCCGGGCTGGCGTTTTAGCGCAAGGCTCGCCCACAGGCTCGTCAAATCCCGGACGGCCCGCTATAGTCCCTCTCGTTGTCTCCATCGACCGGATAGCCTCCATGAACCAGCGCTCGCACAGCTCGCTCCCCGCCCTTCCGGTAGCCACCGGCGAGGTCGGCGCGCTCCAGCCGTGCGCCAGCCTGGGCTGCGTTTCCCCTCCTGTAGTCGCCTCGCCTCCGCCTCCCCCTCCCGGTTCGGCCGCCTGCCCGCCGCCGGGCGTCAGTCCCTGACGAGCGCGGTAGCGCCCCAACGCCCTTCCACAGCCCGCCGCAAGCAGCGCCATCCGCTGCCGAGGCGTGCCGTCCGCCGCCGGCCCGAGCCCGCGGCATGCCCGACTACAAGGTGGCAGATCCATGTTTGCACTGAACAAATCCGCACTGGCCGGCCTGGCCAGCACCAGCCTCTTCGTCCTGCTCTGGAGCAGCGGGGCCATCGCCTCGAAATGGGGCCTGGCGCATTCCTCGCCGTTCGCCTTTCTGGTGTTCCGCTTCGGCATCGCCCTCGCCTGCCTGCTGCCGCTCGCCCCGCTGCTCAGGCTGCGCACGCCGCGCAGCGCGCGTGAGCGCGGCAAGGCCCTGCTCACCGGCCTGGTGATGCTGGGGATCTATCCGATCTTCTATATCTTCTCGCTGAAGCTGCAGGTCACTCCCGGCATGATGGCGACCATCCTCGGCGTGCAACCGATCCTCACCGCCGTCATCCTCGAACGCCGGCAGTCGCCGGCGCGCCTGTTCGGGCTGCTGCTGGGCCTGGCCGGCCTGGTGCTGGTGGTCTACCAGGGCATCGGCCTGGCCGGGATGTCCACGGCCGGCATCCTCTGCGCACTGCTGGCGCTGGCCGGCGTCACCGGCGGCTCGATCATGCAGAAGGGCATCCGCGAGAACCCGCTGGGCACCCTGCCCCTGCAGTACCTCGCCGGCCTCGGCCTGTGCCTGGCGTTCGTGCCCTTCCAGCCGTTCGAGTTCGAATGGAACGCCGGCTTCCTGGTCCCCGCGCTGTGGATGGGCGTCGTGGTCTCGGTGGGCGCGACCCTGCTGCTCTACCGGCTGATCGCCCAGGGCAACCTGGTCAACGTCACCAGCCTGTTCTACCTGGTGCCGGCGGTGACCGCGATCATGGACTTCATGGTCTTCGGCAACCGCCTCGGCTGGCTCAGCCTGCTGGGCATGGGGCTGATCGTGGTGGGGCTGATGTTCGTCTTCCGCAAGGCCGGCTGAGCGAACCGAGCGGGTCGCGGCCCGCCCTTGGCAGAGCGCGCGCGGATTCAGTTCTGCGCGAGCTTGCCAGCCATCGCCGCGAACCCCGGCCCCGGCACCGCCGTCACATCGCGCGACCCCACCGGCTCGCCGCACTCCGGGCAGACCATGGTCGGCCGGAACTTGTGGCCACAGGCCTTGTGCACGTACTCCACCGGAGCGCCGCGGCCCTCGTCGAGCCAGCGGTCGCCCCAGTTGGCCAGGGCCAGCAGCACCGGATGCAGGTCGTGGCCCATCTCGGTGAGGCGGTATTCGTAGCGCGGCGGTCGCTCCTGGTAAGGCACCTTCTTCAGCGCGCCCGCCTCCACCAGCCGGCTCAGGCGGTCGGCCAGTACCTGGCGGGTGACCCCGAGGCTGGCCTGGAACTCATCGAAGCGGCGCATGCCGAGAAAGCAGTTGCGCAGGATCAGCAGCGTCCAGCGATCGCCGAGGATCGCCAAGCTGCGCGCCATCGAACAGGGCGTTTCGCCGACTTCTTGCCATTTCATGGGGTTCTCCCGGAAAAACCTCCGTCCATTCTAGGGGGCCGCTTCGGAGCTTGAACAGTTCCAAATTGGAACTTATTATCCGGCCGAAAAGGTCATGGACCCGGCGCGCTCCTGCCAGGATCGGACAAACCAGCACTACGGACGGGTCCCATATCAGCGCCCGCGTAGTAAGTTCCGATTCGGAACTGTAGAAACGTCGAGCATGAGAGGGAAAGGCCGATACGACGGGGTTCCGTGTGCCGCCCGCGCGTCGTCCTTGCAGCACAGCGTCAGGCAGTCCCGAAAGAACGAAGCCCGCACGGCTGGGGTGCGCCCCAGGTTGCGCCGGCAACGACAACAACGAGGAACACACCGTGACTACGCCGTCCCCGCAATGGAAGAAGACCGCCTGTATCCTCTGCAGCCTCAACTGCGGGCTGGAAGTGCAGACCGAGAATGGCCGCATCAGCAAGATCCGCGGCGATGACGACCACCCCGCCTCGCAGGGCTACGTCTGCGAGAAATCGCAGCGCATGGACTACTACCAGAACGGCGCCGACCGCCTGGACACGCCGATGCGCCGGCGCCCCGACGGCAGCTACGAAGCCATCGACTGGGACACGGCGATCCGCGAGGTGGCGGAGAAATTCCTCGCCATCAAGCGTAGGCATGGCGGCGAAAGCATCCTCTACTACGGCGGCGGCGCGCAGGGCAACCACCTCGGCGGCGCCTACGGCGACAGCACGCTGAAGGCCCTCGGGGTGAAGTACCGCTCCAACGCCCTGGCCCAGGAAAAGACCGGCGAGTTCTGGGTCCAGGGCAAGATGTTCGGTACCGGCGTGCACGGCGACTTCGAGCATTGCGAGGTGGCCATCCTGATCGGCAAGAATCCCTGGCAATCCCATGGTTTCGCCCGCGCCCGCGTGCTGCTCAACGCCATGGCCAAGGACCCCGCGCGCTCGATCATCGTGATCGACCCGCGCCTGAGCGAAACCGCCGCCCTGGCCGACTTCCACCTGCAGATCCGTCCGGGCACCGACGCCTGGTGCCTGGCGGCGCTGGTCGGGATCATCGTCCAGGACGGGCTGCTGGCGCGCGACTGGCTGGCCGAGCACACCAGCGGCTACGAGCACATCGTCGACGAACTGAACGCCATCCCGGTGGCCTACTGCGCCGAGACCTGCGGGGTGGCGGAAGACAAGCTGCGCGCCGCCGCCCGGCGGATCGCCAGCGCCAGCAGCGTATCGGCGCTGGAAGACCTGGGCATGCAGATGAACCTGCACTCGACCCTCGGCAGCTACCTGCAACGCCTGGTCTGGTTGCTCACCGGCCATTACGGGCGCCCCGGCACCAGCAACGCCTTCGTGCCCTTCCTCTCGCTGTCCAAGGCCAGCAAAGGCGATACCTCGATGGGCAAGAAGGGCGCGCCACGCGTCGAGAAGCGCAGCCCGGTGGCCAATGCCAAGATCATCATCGGCCTGATTCCCTGCAACGTGATTCCAGAGGAAATCCTCACCGACCATCCCAAGCGCTACCGCGCCATGCTGGTGGAGACCGGCAACCCGCTGCATTCGCTGGCCGATAGCCAGCGCATGCGCGAAGCCATGCGCGCCCTGGAGCTGTCGGTGGTGATCGACGTGGCCATGACCGAGACCGCGCGCCACGCCGACTATGTGTTGCCGGCGGCGAGCCAGTTCGAAAAAGCCGAGGCGACCTTCTTCAACCTGGAATTCCCGCGCAACGCCTTCCATCTGCGCGCGCCGCTGTTCCCGGCGCGCCCCGGCACCCTGCCGGAAGCGGAGATCCACGCCCGCCTGCTGGAAGCCATGGGGGTGCTCGGCGAGAAAGACTACCGGCCGTTGCGCCTGGCCCTGAAGCTCGGGCGCAAGGCGTTCTCGGCGGCTTTCCTCGCCGCCGCGGCGACCCGCCCCAAGGTCATGAAATACGCGCCGGTCCTGCTCTACCGTACCCTCGGCCCGACCCTGCCCGCCGGCATGGAAGCGGCCGCGGCGATCTGGGGCATCTGCCAACTGCACGTGCTGAACAACCGCAAGACCGCTGCCCGCGCCGGCTTCGACGGGTTGCCGCCGCTGGCCGCCGACCGCCTGTTCCAGGCCATGCTCGACAACCCGTCCGGGGTGGTCTTCGCCGAAACCACCTACGCCGAAAGCTGGCAGGCCGTCGCCCGTCCCGAACAGCGGATCAACCTGCACATTCCCGAACTGTTGCCGGAACTGGCCAAGCTCGCCCACAGCGCGCCACCCCACGATCCGGCCTACCCGTTCATCCTGGCCGCCGGCGAGCGACGCAGCGACACCAGCAATACCGCCGTGCGCGACACCGGCTGGCACCGCCGCGGGCGCTACGGCACCCTGCGCATCAGCCCGCAGGACGCCGAGGCGCTGGGCTGCGCCGACGGCGAGGTGCTGCGCGTGGTGACCCGCCGCGGCGACGTCGAGGCGGAAGTGGAGATCAGCGACATGATGCAGCCGGGCAATATTTCCCTGCCCAACGGCCAGGGCCTGGACTACCGCAACGCCGAGGGCGAGGTGGTGCGCCGGGGCGTGGCGCCCAACGAGGTGACCGACTGCACCCAGCGCGACTTCCTCGCCGGCACGCCCTGGCACAAGTACGTGCCGGCGCGCCTGGAACGGCTGGCGACGCCCGCCGCTACGAACGCCTGAGCCAGGGAGGACGATCATGACCTTCGTCGTGCTGGAAGAATGCATCCGCTGCAAACACACCGACTGCGTGGAAGTCTGTCCCGTGGACTGCTTCTACGAAGGCCCCAACTTCCTCGTCATCCACCCCGATGAATGCATCGACTGCGCGCTCTGCGAGCCGGAATGCCCGGTCGCCGCGATTCGCGCCGAGGACGAGGTGCCGCTCGGGCAACGGCAGTTCATCGCCCTCAATGGCGAACTCGCCGCGCATCCCAACTGGACGCAGATCACCCGCAAGAAGCCGGCGCCCGACGACCACGACGCCTGGTTCGGCCTGCCGGGCAAGCTGGCCGAACTCGACCGCAACGGCGCCTGAGGCGCTGACGGTGCTCAGGCTTCGGCGCGCGAACGCATGAGCCGCCGGTAACGGCGGGTCTGCAGGAGCGCGCCGGCCTGCTGCGCGAGCAACGCGCACAGCGGCGACACCCGTGGGTTGGTCGCCCTGCCCCGGCTCAGCTTGCGCAACTGGAACTTCACCGCGGCCATGTTCGCCAGCGAGGCCAGGGGTTTGTTCTTCCAGGTTATCGGCCGCAACTGCGGCGCCGAGTCCTTGCCGGCGCGCCAGTCGCGCGGCAGGTTCGGCTCGATGGCCAGCGCCGTGCCGATGCCGACCATGTCCACCCCGCTAGCCAGCACCTGCTCGGCCACCGGCCGCCGGCGGATGCCGCCCGTGACCATTACCGGCATCCGCGCCGCCGCGCGGATGTCGCGGGCGAACTCGACGAAGTAGGCCTCGCGGGCCAGGGTCCGCCCGTCGCGCGCTTCGCCCTGCATGGCCGGCGCCTCGTAGCTGCCGCCCGACAGCTCGACCAGGTCGATGCCCAGGCCATCGAGCATCCGTACCACCTCGCGGGCATCGTCGGCGCTGAAGCCGCCGCGCTGGAAATCGGCGGAATTCAGCTTCACCGCCACCGCGAAGCCAGGGGCAACCTCGGCGCGCACCGCCCGGACGATCTCCAGCAGCAGGCGCGCGCGATTCTCCAGGGAGCCGCCCCAGGCGTCGCTGCGGCGGTTGCTCAGCGGCGAGAGGAACTGGCTGAGCAGGTAACCGTGGGCGGCATGGATCTCCACCCCGCTGAAGCCGGCCCGCTCGGCCAGGACGGCGCTGCGGGCGAACCGCTGGATCACCTCGGCGATCATCGCCTCGTCCATCGCCTTCGGCGTAGCGAAGTGCCTGGACATCCCGCCCAGTTCCAGCGGCACCGCCGAGGGCGCCCAGGCCTGCTGGCCGAGATTGGCCTGCATCTGCCGGCCGGGATGGTTGATCTGCAACCAGAACTGCGCGCCGGCGGAACGCCCGATGCGCGCCCAGCGGCGGAACTTCTCCAGTTGCGCGTCGTCTTCCAGGACCACCCCGCCGGGGCCGGTCATGGCACGGCTGTCGACCATCACGTTACCGCTGATCAGCAGCCCGGCGCCGCCGTCAGCCCAGGCCTGGTAGAGGCGCATCAGGCGTTCGGAGGGGGCCTGCGCGGCATCGGCCATGTTCTCCTCCATGGCGGCCTTGGCGAGGCGATTGGGAATGGTCGAGCCGTTGGGAAGCGTCAGCGTATCGAACAGGTTCATGGGCCTACCTCATGAGGACAGTGGCCCGACGATAAGATTGAAGTCGACTTCAAGGTCAACGCTTTTTTGCCGCGCCGCCCGGGCCCCGACCAGGTGCCGGGAGCGCGCCCCGGCACCCGGCGCGCTCAGCCGCGGATGAAGGCCAGCAGGTCGGCGTTGATCACCTCGGCCTGGGTGGTCGGCATGCCGTGCGGGAACCCCGGATAGGTCTTCAGCGTGCCGTTGCGCAGCAGCTTCGCCGAGAGTACACCGGAATTCTCGTAGGGCACGATCTGGTCGTCGTCGCCATGCATCACCAGCACCGGGATGTCGATGCGCTTCAGGTCATCGCTGAAGTCGGTCTGGGAAAAGGCCACGATCCCGTCGTAGTGGGCCTTGGCGCCGCCCATCATGCCCTGCCGCCACCAGTTGCGGACGATCCCTTCCGAGGGCTGCGCCCCGGGACGGTTGTAGCCATAGAACGGGCCGGCGGGAATGTCCTGGTAGAACTGCGCGCGATTGGCCGCGAGCTGCGCCTGGAGATCGTCGAAGACGCTCTTCGGCAGGCCGCCCGGATTGCCCTCGGTCTTCACCATCAGCGGCGGTACCGCGCTGATGATCGCCGCCTTCGGCACCGGGTCGTCGGGATAGCGGGCGATGTAGTGGACGACCTCGCCGCCGCCGGTGGAATGGCCGACATGGATCGCCCCGCGCACCCCGAGGCGCTCGACCACCGCCGCCACGTCGGCGGCGTAGTGGTCCATGTCATGGCCGTCCCAGACCTGGCTGGAGCGACCATGGCCACGGCGGTCGTGGGCCACTACGCGAAAGCCCTCGGCGAGGAAGAACAGCATCTGCGCATCCCAGTCGTCGGAACTCAGTGGCCAGCCATGATGGAAGTAGATCACCTGGGCGTCGCGCGGCCCCCAGTCCTTGTAGAAGAGTTCGACGCCATCCTTCGTTGTCACGTAACCCATGTCGCTTCTCCCGATCGGTGTGGATGCAGGCAACGGCGCCACCCTGCGGCCGCCGTCCCCTGTGTAGAGTAGAAAGCCGCCTGCGTTGCGCCGCCTGGACGAGGAAAACGCGACCGGCGGTAGCGCCCATGCGGCCTGGCGAACCCGTCGATGGAGGCGAGTTCGTCGCCCGGCCGTGAAACCACCCTAGGCTTGAAGTAGGCTTGAAGGTCAACGCGTTTCGAGGTGCGACATGAAAATCGGCGAACTGGCCAAGCTCACCGGCCTGGCGACATCGCGCATCCGCTTCTACGAGGCCAGCGGCCTGATCCGCTCGCAGCGCAAGGCCAACGGCTACCGCGACTATGCGGCAGACACCGTGTGGATCCTGGAGCTGGTCACCGGCGCCCAGGGCGCCGGCTTCTCCCTGGAGGAGATCGCTCGCCTGCTGCCGAGCGGCGACGGCGCCTGGCAGCACGGCGAGCTGCTCGAAGGCTTGCGCCGCAAGGTGGCCGAGATCGAGGCCCTGCAACGACGCCTGGAACAGAACAAGGCACAATTGCTGGTGGCCATCGAAAGCATCGAGAACAAGCCGGACGGCCTGCAGTGCACGGAAAACACCCAGCGCGTGCTGGAGCGCCTGCGCGAGGAAGGCCCTCCCCAGACGGTCGGGCGTCCACGGCAAACCCGCTCGCGGGGGTCCTCTCCCACGCCGGCGGAGCAGCGGCTTTCCGACGCTTGACCTTGAAGTCGACTTGAATCTTAGAGTGACGCCAACCCTCCCGGACAGCCTGCCGAAACCGGCTGCCGACGGGATCACTCACCGAGGAAGGTCAACGCAATGACCAAGCGCATCCTGCACGTCGTCACCAACGTCGCCCACTATGCCGATCCGACCCAGCCCACCGGGCTGTGGCTGTCGGAGTTGACCCATGCCTACGAGATCTTCGCCGCCCGGGGCTACCAGCAACGCCTGGTCAGCCCCCGCGGCGGCGAGTCGCCGCTGGAGCCGCGCGCCCTCGGCTGGCCCCACGCCGACGCCAGCGCCAAGGCCTGGCTGGCCGACGAGGCGCGCCTGGCGCTGCTGGCCGACACCGCCGCCCCCGAACAGGTCGACGCGGAGGCGTTCGACGCCATCTATTTCACCGGCGGCCACGGCGTGATGTGGGACTTCCCCGACGACGCCGGGCTGCAGCGCCTGACCCGCGAGATCTACCAGCGCGGCGGCATCGTCTCGTCGGTCTGCCACGGCTATTGCGGCCTGCTCAACACACGCCTGGACGATGGCCGCCTGCTGGTCGCCGGGCGCCGCCTGACCGGCTACTCCTGGATCGAGGAAGTGCTCGCCGGGGTCGCCCGCAAGGTGCCGTACAACGTCGAGGAAGAAATGAAACGACGCGGCGCGCTCTACGAAAGAAGCCTGCTGCCGTTCACCAGCAAGGTGGTGGTCGACGGCCGCCTGGTCACCGGGCAGAACCCGCAGTCGGCCAAGGCCACGGCCGAGCAGGTGGCCGCCCTGCTCGGCTGAACGCGGCGCGTCAGTCCTGCGCGCGCCTCATCTGGAAGTCGTGGCGCCGCTTGCCGATGAAGAACGACATCTGCATCGTGCCGTCGGCCAGGGGCCGCAGGATCGTCGCAGTGCTGGTCGTGTGGTAGGGGTCGAACTCGTCGAAGGGCGACCTGACAGGAATGGAGCCGCCATCGACGCCTTGCGGGCTGCGCGACGCGGCGGCCTACGCCAGCGGCTTGAGCATGAGGAAGTTGCGCACGCTGTAGTAACCCTGCGAATCCTGCCAGTCGAGAGCGGCCAGGTTCTGCATGCCGGCCTCCCACGGCTGGTTGTCGAACAGCGCCTCCACCGTGCGCTGGTTGCCGAAGGCACAGAAGAAATGCCGGAACCAGTGCAGGCGCGCGTCCAGCGGCTCGGCGCGAATCGCCCGCTCGATGCTCGGGAACAGCCCGGCCGGCAGCGGCGGCGCCTTGCCCTCGGCGCCGCGCAGGCCGAGGTTGCCGATATGCACCTCGAAACGCCGCTCGCCGATCTCCCAGGTCTCCACCATCACCTGGTCCTCCTCGGCCTGGCCCCAGAGCGCGGAAAGCAGCACGTGGAAAGAGTTGGAGGCGAAGTTACGCAACGCGTCCTGCAAGCCGTCCTCGCCGCTGCCGATGCCGGCGAAGGCTTCCTGCAACTGGCGCTCGTCCTCCAGCAGCACGTCGACATCCAGCCGCCCGGTCTTCTCCCCCGCATACCAGGTGGCGCGGATCGCCGGTAGCCGCCCGGCTGGCGCCACCCATTCGCCGTGCACGACGCACTCGATCCGGTGGGATTCGAACAGAGCAGCCAGATGCTGCGAGACGGAGACCGCTTCCATGGGTTGTCCTTGCATGGTCGAGGGCGCGCCGCCGAGGCGCTGCCCGGAAAGCCCGGCGAGGCCGGGCGAAACGCGGCATAGGGTAGCGCAGATCGGAATCCTCGGCGCCGCCAGCTTCGCCACGCTGGCGCAGCGACAGCCAAGAGCCCTCCTGCCGTCGCTGCTGCGAGCGGGGCCTCGTCCACCTGGCTGGTCTGGCGCAGGCGTGGGACAGGACGGGCCGAAGCCCCCTCCCAGGCCCTGGCCGAGAACTCGGGTGCATAGGCAGGGAAACGCATCGGTAACGATGAGCCGGACGTAGTGCGCAGGAACCCGGAAGGAAATGCGACATCAGATTTTCCTGTTTGGCAACGTCCGCGGCTGCTTCATGTGTTGGCCGAACAAGAATGACCATCGGCAAGCCCGCGACGTTGTTCTGCGTCTGTCCTTCAGACCGACTCGACGGTGACCCAGTAACGCGTCAGGTAGCGCACGCGCACGGGCAGCGACTTGCCCAGGTTCTGCAGGACCGCGTCGATCCGGTCCAGGCGGTAGGCGCCGGAAAGGCGCAGCTCCGCCACCTCGGCGGCGCAGCGCAACACCCCGGCGCGATAGCGGGACAGCTCGGCGATGAACTCGCCCAGCGGCCAGTCCACCACCGTCAGCACGCCCTGCGTCCAACTGCCTTCGCCTTCGCGCAAGGGCGTCGACGAGTAGCCGCGTCGCTCGTCGAAGAGAGCCTGCTGGCCGGCTGGCAGGCGCATCGGCCGGGTCGGCGTTTGCAACGGGCGTAGCTCCACTGCATGGCTGAGGACACAAACGCGCGTGCGCGGCCCCTCGCAACGCACGCTGAAACGGGTTCCCAGCGCGCGCACGCTGCCTTGTGCGGTGTGCACGAGGAACGGGCGAGCGCTCTGCGCGCTTTCCACGAGGATCTCGCCCCGCCACAGGTACGCCTGGCGCAGGCTTTCGTCGTAGGCCAGGTCCAGCGCGGTGGCGCTGCTCAGGTCGACCCGGGTACCGTCCGCCAGGCGCAGTTGGCGGCGTTCGCCGACGCCCGTGCGCTCCCCGGCGAGGAGCGCACGGTAAGACAGGCCGCCGCTCGCCAGCCAGCCGCTACCCGCGGCGCAGGCCAGCAGGGCGAGCGTCTTGAGCAGCGCTCGGCGCCGCGCACGCACGCCTGCCAGCGTGTGCAGGGAGGTCTCCACCGGCAGCACCGCCCATTGGCCCTGCAAGCGCTCGATACGCTCCCAGGCCCGACGGTGTCGCGGGTCGGCCTCCAGCCATTCGCGCCAGGCCTGGCGCTCGCCATCGTTCGGCGGTTCCGCGCCGAAGCGCACGTACCAGGTGGCGGCGGCCTCCAGCACCTCGATCTCCAGTTCCATGGTCAGTCCTTGCAGAGCAACAGGCAGCGGGTCATGGCGCGAACCATGTGGTTCTCCACGGTGGTCATCGAGACGCCCAGGCGCTCGCCGGCCGACCTGTAGGTAAGCCCTTCGAGCTGTACCGCGAGGAACACCTGGCGGGTACGCTCGCCCATGCCGTCGAGGGCGAGGTCGATGGCAGTCAGGGTCTCCAGGATCGACAGTCGCGTTTGCGCTGGAATGTCCAGCGGCTCCGGCCGCGCGGCCAGGCTGTCCAGATAGGCCTGCTCGGTGGCGCAGCGGCGGAAGCTGTCGCTCATCAGCGCCCGGACGCTCGCGCTCAGATAGCAGCGCGGTTCGCGGAGGGCCTCGGCGCTACGCGAGGCGAACACGCGCACGAAGGTGCCGTGGGCGAAATCGGCGGCATCCTGGGCATTGCCCAGGCACAGGCGAAGCCATTGCCGGAGCCGGCTTCCATGCTCGACGCGGGGTTTGCCTATCGAGGCCGTCGGGCACGCTGGCCGTTCTTCTTGCGGTGGATGGGGGCTGGCGGGAGGGAGCATGGCAGTTCACGACACTTATGATAATGAGTCTCATTCTATTTACGCCCGAAGCGGAACTGCAACTGCGCATGCGATCGCCCGGCAGCGCCACCGTTCGGCGCCCAGCACGGCTCGAAACGCCCGCAGGTCTAGACTTCCACGGTCGCCCCCGCCCATGGAGACCCAGCCATGATCAGCAAGAACACCATCTGCCTCTGGTACGACAGTGCCGCCCTGGAGGCCGCGACCTTCTACGCCGAGACATTTCCTGACAGCGCCGTGCTGGCTGTCCATCGTGCGCCCGGCGACTACCCTTCCGGCAAGGAGGGTGACGTGCTGACGGTGGAGTTCCGGGTGATGGGCATTCCCTGCCTCGGCCTCAACGGCGGGCCGGCCTTCCGCCACAGCGAAGCGTTCTCCTTCCAGGTCGCCACCGACGACCAGGCCGAGACCGACCGCCTGTGGAACGCCATCGTCGACAATGGCGGCGAGGAAAGCGCCTGCGGCTGGTGCCGCGACAAATGGGGCATCTCCTGGCAGATCACCCCGCGCGTTCTCAGCGAAGCCATCGCCAGCCCCGACCGCGCGGCGGCCAGGCGCGCCTTCGAGGCGATGATGACGATGGGCAGGATCGATATCGCCACCATAGAGAAGGCCTTCAAGGGCTGAGCGCCCCAACGCCTTGCAGAGGAGTACCGAAATGGATCGATTCACCGGCGGCTGCCTCTGCGGCAAGGTCCGCCTGGTGGCGAGCGGCCAGCCCTATCGGGTCGGCCTCTGCCACTGCCTCGACTGCCGCAAGCACCACGGCGCGTTGTTCCACGCTTCGGCGATCTTCCCCGAGGAGGCGGTGAGCATCGAGGGCGAGACCCGCGACTACGCCGGGCGTTTCTTCTGTCCGCAGTGCGGCTCGTCGGTGTTCTCGCGCAGCGCCGACGAGATCGAGGTCAGCCTCGGCGCCCTCGACGCTCCCGACCAGTTCCAGCCCACCTACGAACTCTGGACCATCCGCCGCGAGGGCTGGTTGCCGGCGTTTCCGCTGGCACGGCACTATGAAAGGGATCGCGAAGGCGACGGCCGTAGCGAAGAGTGACGTTATTCCGCCAGGAGAAGGGAGGCAGCATGGACGAACTGTTCGAAGAGCACCTGGAGATCGCCAAGGCGCTGTTCGCCCAGCGCTTGCCGTACTGGTGCGATGTCTTTCTGCGCCCGGCCGACCGGGCTTTCAACGCCTACCTGAATGCCCGCGGCCAGGCCTCCACCTACCTGGTGCTCGAAGGCTTCGATCCGGTCTATATTCCTCGCGGCTGCGACCTCGACGCCGTGCGCGCGACCGCCAGGGCCAGGGCGCGACTGAGAGAAGCGGGGCTGGGCGAAGACGCGCTGCCCGTACTGCTCTGAGCGCCGGCCGCCAGTATCGCGGAAGCATCTGCTGGCAATTCCTCCCACCGCACTGTCCGCCAACGGAAGGCTACATGAACGCCCACCCCTACCTGCTCCGTCTCGCCGCCGGCCTGGCGCTGCTCCTGCCGGCCGCCTGCACGTCCCCTGCCCCGCCAGCACCGAACCTGACCGCGCTGTTCGCCGACGCCCTGCACTGCCGCGGCGACTTCCCCGACGCCCGCGACCGCGCAACCGCCGAGCGCCTGCGCGCCGAGGGCGTCGAAGTGCTGGATCGCGCGCCCGGCGAGACCCTCGACCTGCTCTACCGCTTCGCCACCCCGCTGCGCATCGACGGCAGCCTGGTGAACGCGGTGCGGGTACGCGGCGACAGCGGCGTGCTGGTGATGGCCTACGCCGAGGGCGACCTCGAAGACTTCGCCCGGCGCCAGGGCGCGACGCCGCACCCGGCGGAACGCGCCGCGCTGGATGGTTTCGGCGAGCTGGAGGTGCTCTACAGCCGGCCGCTGTCGCCGCGTCCCGGCCTCGACGAAAGCCCGCCGCGCCTGGTGATCGGGCGCGGGATCGAGGCGGCGGCGCAGGCGTTCCGCTGGGGCTGCCGGAGCTACGACGGTTGAGCAGGCGCTCCGCCAAGCCTGGCACCCGGAACTCGTAGCGGTTTTCGTCGCCTCCGGCGAGGTCAGGGTTGGAGACATGGCCCTCGGGGCAATATGCTGTGGCCACGACACACGCTGTGAGCGACTATCGATGCCAGGGACTGCACTGTTCGAAAAGCCACGCTGGTTGCGCGACCTCCTGCGCTTCCTGCCCCTCAAGAGCCAATTCGTCCTCTCCGGGAACATCCGCGACCTGCAAGCCTGCGAAGTGGTGCCGGGTACGGTCACCGCGCAGAGCTTCAACCAGACCCTCTGCGACGCCCTGCTGGACGCCGGCTACGCCCAGGTGCTGGCCTGGGATCCGCTGGCCGGGTTCCGCGTGCTCGGCCGGCCGGGCAGCGAGGCGGGGGCCACTCCGCAGGTGCTTCTCGACCTCGGCCTGACCCCGGTGGACGGCGCCGCGCCGGCCGGCATCGACCTGCTCGGCGCGACCCTGCAACGCCTGGTCAACCGTAGCGGCGAGCCGATCGCCCTGATCGTCGACTTCGCCTCGCGCCTGGCGGTGCGCAACGACGCCCTGAGCGCCGCCGAGCATCAGTTGTTCACCCAGGCCCTGGTGCTCTCCCACCAGGCCCGCAGCCGTCCCGCCGGGGAACAGCGCAAACCGTTCTTCAACAGCGTGCTGTGGGTGGTGGAAAAGGAAGGCGACCTGCCCGACTGGCTGCTGGTGGACAACCCGCGCCTGCGCCATATCCCGGTGTCGAAGCCCGACCAGGCGGCGCGCCGGGCCCTGGCCCCGGCGCTGCTCCGCGGGCTCGGCGGCGCGGGCGTCGCCGAGGAGGCCCTGCAACAGGCCGCCGCTACCTTCGTCGAGAACACCGAAGGCCTGCTGCTCCTCGATCTCAACGCCATCGTCCAGCTGGCGCGCGTGGAAGGCCTGGCCATGGAACGCATCGCCGACGCCGTGCGCCGCTACAAGGTCGGCGTCACCGAAGACCCCTGGCTGAAGATCGACCGCCAGCGCATCCGCCAGGCCGACGAGATCGTCCGCCGCCGGGTCAAGGGCCAGCAGCACGCGGTGACCCACATGCTGGACATCGTCAAGCGCGCGATGACCGGGGTCGGCGCCAGCCGCAAGGGCAACCGCCCGCGCGGCGTGGCCTTCCTCGCCGGGCCCACCGGGGTCGGCAAGACCGAGCTGGCGAAGACCGTCACCAGCCTGCTGTTCGGCGACGAGAGCGCCTACATCCGCTTCGACATGTCCGAGTTCAGCGCCGAGCATGCCGACCAGCGCCTGATCGGCGCGCCGCCCGGCTACGTCGGCTACGACGTCGGCGGCGAACTGACCAACGCGATCCGCGAAAAACCCTTCAGCGTGGTGCTCTTCGACGAGATCGAGAAAGCCCACCCCCGGATCCTCGACAAGTTCCTGCAGATCCTCGACGACGGCGTGCTCACCTCCGGGCGCGGCGATCGCGTGTACTTCTCCGAGGCGCTGATCGTGTTCACCTCGAACCTGGGCATCTACCGCCAGGGGGAGAACGGCGAACGGGTCGCCAACGTGCTCCCCGGCGAGCCCTTCGAGGCGGTGCAGGGCAAGGTCCACGGCGAGATCGAGCGCTACTTCAAGCTGGTTCTCAACCGCCCGGAAATCCTCAACCGGATCGGCGAGAACATCATCGTCTTCGACTTCATCCGCGCCGACGTCGCCGAGCAGATCTTCACCCAGATGGTCGACGGCACCTTCGCCGACCTCCGCGAGCAGCGCCTCGTCATCGAACTGGCCGAGGCGCCGCGCCAGGCGCTGCACGACCTCTGCCTGGGCGACCTGTCCAACGGCGGCCGCGGCATCCGCAACCAGCTCGAAGCGCGCCTGCTCAACCCGTTGTCGCGGGCGCTGTTCGACCAGGACGCGCAGCCGGGCGAGCGCTTCCTGATCAGCGCCCTGGACGCCGACGGCCTGACCCTGGAACGCCGCTGAGATGGAACTGAGCCTGTCGCGGGTGCATTTCCCGGTGACCACCCTGGGCCCGGGACGGCGCCTGGGCATCTGGTTCCAGGGCTGTAGCATCCGCTGCCCCGGCTGCATCTCCGCCGATACCTGGGGGCCGGGCAGGCGGCGCATCGCCCTGGCACGCCTGCTCGCCGACATCCAGCCATGGCTAGAGCAGGCCGAGGGCATCACCGTCTCCGGCGGCGAACCCTTCGAGCAGTTCGCTGCCCTCCTCGCCCTGCTCGGCGAACTGCGCCAGCGCAGCCGCGCCGACATCCTGGTCTACAGCGGCTACCCGCTGGAGCATCTGCACGCGCAACTGGAACAGGCCGCCGGGCTGATCGACGCGCTGATCAGCGACCCCTACCAACAGCACGCCGAACAGAGCCTGGCCCTGCGCGGCAGCGACAACCAGCGCCTGAGCCTGCTCACCGAACTCGGCCGCGCGCGCCTCGGCGGCTACCAGCGGCCACTGCGCGAAGACGACAAGGCCCTCGACCTGATGTTCGACCACGACGGCAGCGTGTGGATGGCCGGCATCCCGCGCCGCGACGACCTGCTGCGGCTGCAGGACCTGCTGCGCGAACAGGGCCACCAACTTAGCGTCAGCGCCCACCGGCCGCGCTGAATGGATCGATACCGATGATACGTTTCTGCCCCAACTGCCAGAGCGAACGCTCGCTTTCGGAAATCTTCTGCGAAGGCTCGATCCAGGGCCAGCCCTGCGGCTGGGACCTTTCCGCCGAAGCCATCCATCCCGTCGGCTGGCGACCACAGCCGGTGCTGACCCAGGAGGCCATCGCGCCGCCCGCCAGCGAGCCGCCAGCGGCGTCCGCCCCGCTCTGCGCCAACGGCCACCCGCTGCAACCCGGCGACCTGATGTGCCTGGAGTGCGGCGCTGCGCCGGCCGAAGGCCCGCTGCCGATGCAGGCCGAGGCCACGCCGCAGCCCGCCGTCACGGAAACCCTGATCGACGGCTGGCGCCTGCTGCGGCAGATCGCCAGCAGCGACGGCGTGCGCGAGCGCTACCTGGCCGAACATGCGGAAAGCGCCCGCCAGGCGGTGCTCACCCTGTATCGCCCGGGCGCCGAGCCGGACCCGGCGATCTACGACGTGATCCGCCGCCTGCCGCGCGAACACGTGCCGGAAATCCTCGCCACCGGCCGCTGGGACGAGCGCGCCTACGAAGTGGTCGAGGAACTCACCGGCGGCAGCCTCGCCGACCTCGGCACCGTGCTGGAGGACCGCGAGGCGGTGCGCCACGTGGTCCGCGAGCTGGGCCACGCCCTGCACGTGTTCAACGAGGCCGGCCTGCGCCACCGCGACCTGCGCCCGGCCAGCCTGCTGGTGCGCAGCCACGAGCCGCTGGACCTGGTGATCAGCGGCTTCGGCTCGGCGCGCCTGTCGGAATTCGACCTGGATATCGTCTCGCCGCTGGAGACCAGCCGCTACATGGCCCCCGAGGCGATCGCCGGCGGCGTGGCGGCGGCTTCCGACTGGTGGAGCCTGGGCATGATCCTGCTGGAGCAGTTGACCCGCGGCGCCTGCTTCGAAGGGGTCAACGCCAACGCCTTCCTGATCCACGTGCTGGCCAACGGCGTGGCGCTGCCCGACGACCTCGACCCGCAGTTGCACCTGCTGCTGCGCGGCCTGCTTGCACGCGACCGCCACCAGCGCTGGCAGTGGCCGCAGGTACAGGCCTGGCTGAACGGCGAGGCGGTGGACGCGCCGGCCTCGGCGGACAGCGAAAAGGACGACGCCGAAGGCGCCAGCATCGCCCTCGGCGCCCGGCGCTTCCGCAAGCCGACGGTCTTCGCCCTGGCCGCGGCCCAGGCCGAGCACTGGGCGGAGGCCCTCGACCACCTGCTGCGCGGGGCGATCGTCACCTGGGCCGAGCACATCGGCCTGTCGCCCAGGGTGCTCGCCGGCCTGCGCCAGGTGGCCCAGCACGAGGGGCTGGAGGACGACTTCCGGCTGATGCTGGCGCTCAAGCTGCTGAACCCGGAAATCCCGCTGATCCAGCGCGGCGAGATCGTCACCCCCGGCTGGCTGCTGGAGCATCCGCTGGAGGGCTACCGGCTGATCAGCGGCTCGGTGCCCGACCTGCTCGAACAGTTGCACACCGAAAGCTGGCTGTCGCGGCTCAAGACCCGCGCCGAGAACGTCCGCCAGCGCGCCCTGCACCAGCACATCGAACTCGCCGAAGAACAGTTGCGCATCTACCTGCTGTCGACCTCGCGGGCGCGCCTCGCCGCGCAGTGGCAGGAGCGCCAGCGCCTCCTGCCGGACACCGAGCACCCCGGCCTGCTGGCCCTGGCCGAGCGCCGGGTGATCGCCGAGGAAGACCTGATCGTCCTGCTCAGTGCCAACATCGGCCAGTTCCGTGCCGCCGAGGCGATCGTCGAGGAAGCCGCCGGCCTGGCCCGCGACGCCGATGTGCACCTGTTCGACGCGGAGACCGCGCGCGGCCTGTTGCAGCACTCGCGGCAGGAGCTGTACCGCCGCGTCGACGAACGCATCAGCGGCTTCGCCCGCAGCGGCGTGCCCAGGGTCGACGAATGGGCCGAGCAGTTCCGCCTGGAGCGGCGCATGCCGTTGGCGAGGGTCCTGGTGCTGCTGGCGATCCCGCCGGAACAGTGGCTGGAACCGCAGAAGCAGCAGTACGTGTCGCAGATCCTCGATTTCTTCGAGAAGAAAGTGGTCGCCGCAGTGATGCGCGGGCCGCTGGTGCGCATGAGCATCGGCAAGAGCACTCCACGCATCGACCTCAACGAACTGGATAGCGCGCGACGCCCCGCCGCCGCTCTGCTCGACCACCTGCTGCAACGCAACGCCCGCGCGGTGAGCCTCGACCCGGACAGCTTCCTCGCCAACCCGCAACTTGAAGTGCGGCTCAACGCGCTGTCCCGGCAAAGCTCGCTGTACAAGCGTGACACCGGCATCGACGGCCTCTACCTGGGCTTCCCCTTCCTGCTCAACCGCGACCCGCGCGGCACCACCCGCACGCGCATCGTGCCGCTGCTGCTGTGGCCGCTGAAGCTGCAGCTGGAAGTCGGCAGCCGTGGCCAGGTGGCGCTGGCCTTCGACGGCGAGCGCGAGGAAGTGCGCCTCAACCCGGCCCTGGAAAGCCTGCTCGGCCCCGAGCCGTGCAAGCGCTGGCGCAAGGTCGCCGACGAACTGCTCGGCCGCTCCGCGCTGCGCGCCGCCGATGTGATGGATGCCCTCGGCCTGCTCGCCACGCCGCGTGCTAGGGTGCTGGAAGGATTGCCACCGAGTTCCACCGAGGTCACGCCCTACCAGGACCAACTGGCCTGCGCCGCGGTGCTGTTCCACGTCACCTTCATGGGCCAGGCGATCGGCGAGGACCTGCGCCAGCTGAAGAGCCTGCCGCCCTCCGGCACTGGCCTGGAGACCGCGCTGCGCCTGCGCGAGAACGGCGAGCCGGAAGCCCGCGAGAGCCCGCCGGAGTTGCAGCGCTACTTCACCGTGGCCAGCGACCCGTCCCAGGAGGCCGCCGTGTTGCAGGCCCGGCAGAGCCCGGGGCTGCTGGTGGAAGGCCCGCCCGGTACCGGCAAGAGCCAGACCATCGTCAACATGGTCGCCGACGCCATCGGCCGCCAGCGCAGCCTGCTGATCGTCTGCCAGAAGCACGCCGCCCTGGAAGTGGTGCACAAGCGCCTGGTGGCCGAGGGCCTGGGCCAGCGCATCGTCATGCTCAACGACGTCAACCGCGACCGCGAACCGGTGATCCGCAACATCCGCGAGCAGCTCGAAGCGCTGTTCGCCGACGCCGGCGGCGCCCAGGGCTGGGAGCGCCAGCGCGAGCGCCTGGCGGCGCGTATCGAGGCGCTGGAAGGCGAACTGGACCGCTACCACCAGAGCCTGCACCGCGTGGACGAGGCCACCGGGCTGAGCTACCGGCGCCTGCTCGGCGAACTGATCGAGCTGGAGAAAGGCTCGCCGCCGCTGGACTTCCCGGCCCTGCGCCAGCGCCTGGCGGCGCTCGACATCGGCAGCCTGGCGCGCCTGGAGGAAAACTGCGCGCCGCTGGTCCGCCTCTGGCTACCGGCCCACTATGAAGGCAGCCCGCTGGCGCAACTGCGCGCCTTCGCCACCGACCAGGCCACCCTGCAAGCCTTCGCCGACAGCCTGCGCGCCTTCGGCGAAGCGGAGAACGCCCGGCAGAAAGCCCTCGACGAACACCCGGCGAGCTTCGAGGTCGACGACCCGACGCCCTACCGCGCCTGGCTGGCAAGCCAGGTCGGTACCCTGCTGAATTTGCGCGAGGAGCAACGCCAGCGCCTGGCCCACTGGCTGCCGCTGTTCCGCGACGCCGCGCCAGGACAGCCGAGCCGTGGCGACGGCCTGTTGGCGGAGGCCGAGCAGATCGAACGGCAACTGCGCCAGCTCGACCTCGAACGGCACGCGCCGCTGCTGTCTCCTGCCCTCGCCATGCTCGAAGAGAACAACCTCGAACGCTTCCAGGCCCACGCCCGCCAGGTGCTCGAGGCACGCACCTGGCTGGCCCGGCTCAACCCGCTGTGCCTGCTGCGGCGCGGCCGCCTGCGGCGCTTCCTGCGCGAGCACGGCGAGGCCGACGACGACAGCCGCCTGGCCGCCCTCCTCGGCGCCTGCGACCTGGAGCGCCAGTGGCGGCCGCTGCGCCGGCAACTGGCGGCGCTGCAACAGAGCCTGGGGCTGGCGACAGTCGCCACCGATGCCGGTCCGGAACTGACCGGCCTGGCCGGCAGCGCCAGCCAGCAACTGCGCGAGATCCAGACCCTGGCTCGCAGCCTGGCCCAAGCGCCGCGCGCCGAGCAGCTCGACGCGGTGATCCTCACCGGCGAGAAACAGCGCTTCGAAGCGCTGCTCGGCGACCTCGACGCCGCGCTGATCCGCCAGGCCGCACGCCAGCTCAGCCTGGACAAACTGAAGGTGCTCGCCGACTGGCTCGGCGACGAACTGCTGGAACAGCTGCACCGCGCCATCGCCGGCAACCAGAGCAACCTGCCGGCCCTCGGCCGCCTGCGCGAGGCGCTGCCGCAACTGGTCGCCTACCAGCGCTTCCGTGGCCGCGCCGGCCAGCTCGAAGCCACCGACTTGGAATTCCTGGCCCTGCTGCGCCAGCGCCAGGAACAACTCGACGCGATTCCCGCCGAAGCACTCGAAGCCACGGTGCGCCGCATGCTCAATCGCGAAGCACGGCTGGGCTGGAAGCAGCGCCTGGAACAAGACAATCCGGAACTGCTGTTCAGCCAGGACGAAGCCAGGGCCAGGGTCGCCAGCCTCGCCGAAGCCGACGTGCAGATGCGCGCGCTGAACCGCGAACTGCTCGGCAAGGGCATCGACGCCGCGCGCCTGGGCAGCCGCAAGCAGTGGGAAGACGTCACCCGCCTGACCGGCAAGCGCTCGCGGCGCCTGCGCGAGTTCATCGAGCTGGGCGCCGAACTCGGCCTGATGAGCCTGCGCCCGGTCTGGCTGATGAACCCCGACCTGGCCAGCCGCGTGCTGCCGCTCAAGGCCGGGCTGTTCGACATGGTGATCTACGACGAAGCCTCGCAGATGCCGGTGGAGTTCGCCCTGCCGACCCTTTATCGCGGGCGGGTCACGGTGGTCAGCGGCGACGAGAAGCAGATGCCGCCGACCGCGTTCTTCTCCAGCCGCGTGGAAAGCGACGAGGCCGAGCTGTTCGACGGCGAAGCGCCCGACGAGGACGCCGACGAGGAGCAGCGCGAAGCCTACGAGGACACCTGGAACCGCCGCGAGATCAAGGACTGCCCGGACCTCCTGCAACTGGCGCGCAACGCCCTGCCCAGCACCACCTTGCAGATCCACTACCGCTCGGCCTACCGCGAGCTGATCGGCTTTTCCAACGCCTCGTTCTACGGCAACCGCCTGAGCGTGCCGGTACGCCATCCGCAGGCCAACATACTGCGCATCAAGCCGCTGGAGCTGATCCAGGTGAACGGCCTGTACCAGAACCAGAGCAACGAGCGCGAGGCCGAGCGAGTCGTCGACTACCTCGCCGAACTCTGGCGCCAACCCTACGCGGCGCGGCCGTCGGTGGGCGTGGTCACCTTCAACCGCAAGCAAGCCGACCTCATCGAGGAGCGCCTGGAACTGCGTGCCGAGCAGGACGAGGCGTTCCGCGCCGCCTACAGCGAGGAGCGCGAGCGCAGCGAAGACGGCGAGGACATGGGCGTGTTCGTGAAGAACGTGGAGAACGTGCAGGGCGACGAGCGCGACGTGATCGTCTTCTCCTCCACCTTCGGCCGCAACGGCCAGGGCAGCTTCCGGCGCAACTTCGGCGTGCTCGGGCAGACCGGCGGCGAGCGCCGCCTCAACGTGGCGGTGACCCGCGCGCGGCGCAAGGTGGTGATGATCACCTCGATGCCGATCGGCGACATCTCCGACATGCTCGGCACCCAGCGCTCGCCGAGCAGCCCGCGCGACTACCTGCAAGGCTACCTGGAATACGCCCGCGCACTGTCCGCCGGCGAGTTCGCCGGTACCGGCCAACTGCTCGAGCGCCTGCACACCGACCGCAGCGACCAACGCCGCCAGCACTACCAGCGGCACGACGGCTTCAGCGAGATCGTCGGCGAGTACATTCGCTCGCTGGGCTGGTCCGCCGCGCCCGCCAGCGAAGGCGACGCCTTCGGCCTCGACTTCGCCATCGAGAACCCGGCCACCGGCCTCTACGCCATCGGCATCGAATGCGACGCCCCCTGCCACCCGCTGCTGGAACGCGCCCGCGCCCGGGAAATCTGGCGACCCTCGGTGCTGCGACGGGCGATCCCGCACCTCCACCGGGTTTCCTCCCAGGGCTGGTACCACGACGGCGACAACGAACGCGCACGGCTGCGCGCCGCCATCGAGAAGGCCCTGGCGCCCAGCGCGGAAACCCATCCCACGGCAGCAGCGGAGGCCTCCCAATGAGCGGACCGAAAGTCGTACGAATCGTCACCCGGGAAGAAGCCATCGCCACCTGCGAGCGCGACCTGCAACGCCTGGACAAGGCCCTCGCGCGCTGGGAAAACCAGGCCAGCCGGCTCGCCCAGCTCAGCGACGCCGAGCGCGCCGCCGCCCACGCCCGCCGCGCCAGCCTGCACGCCCTGCTCGAACAGGAACGCTGGCTGGACGTGCAACTACAGGTGAAGATCGAAAGCGAATTCCTCAAGCGCGACCTCACCGAACGCGAAGAGCGCGCCATCCGCCAGGCCGCGGAAACGCGCCAGCAACACCGCCGCCTCCAGGAAAACGCCAGCGTCCTGCTCCAGGCCCTCGACGCCAGGCCCGATGCCGTCGGCGCGGCACTCCGGCAAACCCTGCAAGCGCTGGCCGACGGCGCCCTCCGCGACGACGCGGAAGCCCTGCTCGCCCAGGGCTTCGCCGCCCTCCCCAGCGCTCCCGCCGAGGAACGCCTCAGCGAAGCCCAGCGCGAACTCGCCCAGCGCCTGAAGACCGACGAAGCGCCCATCACCCTGGAACAGTGGCGCGCCCGCCAGCAACAGGACGCCCCGCGCGAACAGCGCCTGGCGCGCATCGACCGGCACATCGCCGAACTGCAACTGCTGCAAGGCGACGCCAGCGCCCAAGCGTTCCTCGAGCGACTGGCCCGCGCCGAAGCCGAACAGCGGCCGGAGCGCCGCAACCTGCTGCTCGACAGCCTGGTCCTCGACCTCGCCCAGGCCGCCCGCGAACACCAGCAGCAACGCCAGCGACTGGAACACCTGCAAGACCTCGCCAGCGAAGTCGCCGCCCTGGGCGCCGCCGAACACGCCGAACTGCTCCAGCGCGCCGCCGCCTGCCAGCCCGACAGCGATCCGCAGCAACTCGCCGAACTCACCGAGCGATGCAACGCCATCCTCACCGCCCACCTCCAGCAACAGGCCGCCCTCGCCCGCCGCCAGGCCGTGCTCCAGGGCCTCGCCAGCCTCGGCTACGAAGTCCGCGAAGGCATGGCCACCGCCTGGGCGCAGACCGGCAGGGTCGTCCTGCGCAAACCCGCCACCCCCGGCTACGGCCTGGAAGTCGGCGGCAAGGCCGACAACGGCCGCCTGCAACTGCGCGCCGTCGCCCTCAACGCCAACCGCGACAGCCAGCGCGACCGCGACATCGAAACCCTCTGGTGCGGCGAGTTCCAACGCCTCCAGGCCCTGCTCGCCGCCCAGGGCGGCGAACTCAGCGTGGAACGCGCGCTGGGGGTGGGGGAAGTGGCGTTGAAGGAGATTGGCGAGGAGCAGCAGCGGGAGATGGGGGTGGTGCGGCAGAGGGGGTTGTGAAGCTCGTGTAGTGAAAGGGTCAATGCCTTCTAGGCAGTGGAGCCAATGTCTCTTTGTTTATAGTAGGTGGGGTAGCGTAGTGTCCTACTGAACCCGGACACTACTGCACGTCGCTGACGTAACGATTTATAACGAAAGAGAACCCGTGAGCCTGCGGGATTAGCAGGCGCTTGTGTATACCAACAGCCCAACCGTGACGATCACGTCACCCGAGAGAACTCATTCACTGATGACAAACTGAAGTCCACCCCGTAGCTTAAACACCTTCGTAACGCAGCTACCGCATTGTTCTACCATACGCCAGGCTTCCTGCCATTATCTAGCTAAACATTAGGCGCCATAAATGAACCCATCTGCCACCATAAAACTTTTTCTACCACTGGGAGATCCTAAGCGCGTCCGTACGGCAGAGATATCCAATTGGTCGGGAAAAGCTATCGCAGCCCCACGCTCTGATTTAGACCGACTTTTAAATCGCCGCGAACTTCTGTAGCCGGGTGTGTATCTCTTGCTCGGAGAAGACCCCGATTCCGGCAAGCAGGTTGCATATATAGGTGAAGCTGAGGTCGTTCTAGATCGCATTAAGCAGCATCGGAGCAAAGAGTACTGGAACTCCGCCATCGTTTTCGTTAGCAAGGATGAAAACCTCACCAAAGCCCACATTCGCTACCTTGAAGGGCGAATCATTGAGCTTGCCAGTCAAGTTGGCCGCTACAGCCTAATTAACGCAAACAACAGTGGATCGCGCCTGCCAGAGTCAGATCAACACGATATGGAGGTCTACCTTGAGCGCATCGGACAGCTATTGCCCGTTCTTGGCTCGGAACTACTCACTCCGGTAAAGCCGGTCGCCGAGCTACTCCAGCCTACAGAAGTACTTGTATCCAAGATTAAGAGTGCGGAGGCACGCGGAATGCGATCACCCAATGGCTTTGTCGTTTTAGCCGGTTCAACAGCCATTCTGCAGGAACGACAAAGCGGAAAAACACATGGCGCCTGGATACTCAAGTTGCGGCAACAACTGATCGAGAATGGAACGCTTCAGCCGCAGAATGGACTGTTAATCTTCACTAAAGACGTCGAGTTCTCAAGTCCAAGCGCAGCCGCAGGAGTGATCCGAGGTGGAACGGCGCCTGGACCGATATCCTGGAAGAACCAAGCCGGTCGCACACTAAAAGAGATTGAAGGTGACGCCTAAGCTATCATTGGAATTTGCGTGTAGACGCCTAACTTATCATTGCATACAGATGATGTTCTGTAGGAGGTCTACTGATCCCGGATCACTGATTCAAGCGAAAAACTTCGTCATATTGAGCAAACAACGACGTACATTTCCGCCGAGTTCAAACTCGGAACTGCTGCCTTGGAGTTAAATCTACAGCTATATCGAAGCCTACTGGCCGCTCGACATCGTGGCCTTTGCGTTACAGCCGCTGGGAAAAATCGCTTCAGGAGGAGCATCCGGGATAGGTTGATTACCACATACGGCATCTATCGAAATAAGGTTCTATTCATGCTCAACGAAATATCCTTAATAGTCTCGTTTTCTGCAGCAATTATCTCAGGACTTAGCCTGGCGGTCTCCATTTACAGTACTCGTCAGGATCGTGCACGGATACACACAAGATCAGAGATTTTCTACGACGCAACTCGTGGGTTAGAGCCAGCCCCCAGCATGAGAGTAATCATTGTCAATGCAGGACGCCGCCCTATAATAATGACCCGCTTCGTAATCATAAGCGAGCAAGGCAACTGGTTCACACCTCTTCGGGAACTTGGAGCCCATGAACTACAAGAAGTAGTTACCGAGGCACGGCCACTGATAGAGAAATTTGTTGCGCAAAATACATCTATTCGCCTTTCTGAAGGTGATATTTTCGAACTGATAATCCATCATGACGATGACCGTATACTTTATAGCTTCTTTGAGGACAGCCAGAGAGAAGCAAAGGACATTCAGATTGAAGATGTCTTAGGACGAAGATACTGGATCAAAGATGCAAAGAAGAACATTTCAAATTTGAAATCATTCTTCAGTAACACATGAGTCATTCGATGGAGCAGATACAACCGTCAAGTTCATCGAAAGAATGGAGACACCGTGAGCAAATCGGGCGGTTCAAGGTATGTACCTGATGCGTGAGCTGCGTTGATCAGCAAGCAGCCAGGCTCACATGCGTACAAAAAGGCCACAGTAGAGCGGCCAGATATTCCGAATATATTGAATTGGACTACCCCCGATACGATAGACATTCCCGGCCTATGCTTTGAGCATAGGAGGAAGTCCATGTGACCTGCCCCCCGATTTCAGTACCACGTCAAACTTAGTAGAGTCCGTTTTCCGAGCAGGAGACGGCAGTGAAAAAGCGTTTTACCGAAGAGCAGATTCTCGACTTCCTCAAGCAGGCGGAGGCCGGTGTGCCGGTGAAGGAACTGTGTCGCCGACACGGCTTCAGTGATGCCTCGTTCTACACCTGGCGGGCCAAGTTTGGCGGTATGACCGTGGCGGACGCCAAACGGTTGAAGGATCTTGAACTGGAAAACAGCCGATTGAAGAAGTTGCTCGCCGAGGCCCACCTCGACATCGAGTCGCTGAAAGTGGTCGCCCGGGGAAAAGGGTAAGCCCGACAGCACGGCGGGAGGCGGTGCAGGAGATGCAGGCGCGAACCGGCATCTCCGAGCGTCGTGCCTGTCAGTTGATCGGGCTGTCCCGCTCGGTGTTGCGCTACCAGCCGCGAGCCAGTGTGCAAAACACCGAGCTGCAAGCCCAACTGGTGGAACTGGCCCAAGAGCGCCGGCGCTTTGGCTATCGCCGCCTGCACATCCTGCTGCGGCGTGCTGGCGTGCAGGTCAACCACAAGCGGATCTATCGCCTGTACCGCGCTGCCGGCTTGATGGTGAAACGGCGGCGCCGCCGCCATGGCGTCGCGGTGGAGCACGAACGTCTGAGTTTGCCGAGCGCACCAAACCAGGTCTGGTCGATGGACTTCGTCTTCGATGCACTGAGCACCGGGCGACGGATCAAATGCCTGACGGTGGTCGATGACTTCACCAAGGAGTCGGTCGGCATCCTGGTGGAGCACGGTATCAGCGGCTTTCGTGTCACACGGGCGCTGGACGAGATGGCGCGGTTTCGCGGCTACCCGAAAGCGATCCGCACCGACCAGGGGCCCGAGTTCACCGGCAAGGCACTCGATCAATGGGCCTATCAGCGCGACATCAAGCTGAAGCTGATTCAGCCTGGTAAGCCCACGCAGAATGCCTTCATCGAGTCGTTCAACGGTAAGTTCCGGGACGAATGCCTCAATGAGCACTGGTTCTGTTCGCTGGCCGAAGCGAGAATCCGCATTGCGGCCTGGCGGCGGGATTACAACGAACACCGACCGCACAGCGCGATTGGCAATCTCACCCCGGCAGAATTTGCTGCAAGTTGGCGAACTCGCCAGCAGCAACTGAAGCAGGAAAAATTAATATCAACCCCAGGGCCTACTAACTAGGCAGCGGTACTAAAACTGGGGGCAGGTCACCGCTTGTATCGTAGCTTGCACCAGATTCATGGACTGCACAGCGCCGAGCCTCAAGGGCCTAGACCAGCAACGCGCGAAAAAACTGGCGATACGCCAAAGGCAACCACTTGCCCCCTTCCCCATCGGCGCAGGGCCTATTCAACTAACCCCAGCGAGCATAAGACAACATCTCTAGGACGAGCACTCTCAGCCTAAATGGGTATCAGGGATTAGCAGACCACTACAATCACACCCAACAAAGAAACGGTTCATACGTAGCAAAGTAGCGGGCACGAGAACGCAGCCATCGATTCCTGGGAGAACCCTGCGCGGTAATGATGAATGATCTTCGCCAACGGATTGTCGGCTGCTAAGAGCCCAGGCATGAGACTAGCTTGAGTCTCGTAATCCTGAAGCTTACTAACACCTGCATCGTGCATGGTCTGGAAGGCCTCAGGACTCGGCCCAAGGGTGCCCTTTGATAGGACCTCTTTGTTTGCGTTTACCAAGCCCTGTGGATCCGCATCAGGGAAGTAGTAAACCTCGGGCACGCGCTTAGCCAAATCCACCACAGCCCCTATCGAGAACTGAGGCGACCCTCGGAACACGAAAGGAGCGTCAACCAGACCCTCCGGAAGGACAAAGCGCGACGCATCGAGCATGGCCTGCAGGTTCTCAACGATGATAATCCGGCGCTGCCCGGCAACCAGCCTTGAAGGCACCGTCAACATGCATCCAGGCATCAGCGGCTGGACAGAGTCCCCCAGCTGTATCTTCCCGGAGGGGGCTGAGACCAGGACGAGGTCCTTAGCGACACGCTCACCGGACAGTTTTTCGTTGCGCATGGATGCAGCCAGCTCAGCGCGACCACCCTGAATCTTGCTACCCGCCACATGCGGGTCCCAGCCGGTATGCCGCTCAGCAAGACTGCGTAGCGCCTTCCTGTCCTCAGCGTCAAGCAAAAGTCTGCGCCCACTGATCCTGCCGACCCCATAGGCCTGATGGATTTGCAGCCAAACGTCGCCCAAGGCGACCTCAGTTGAAGCCATGCGAACTACGCGACTGATCATCTCAACGACTCGCTTGCTTTGCAGCAACGATGTCATGACCGCTCCCCTTTATTCCTTAGGCGCAACACCAAGTCGACCACGACCTGATTACCGAAGCCTTCATGCGGCGGCGCCAGCACCGGCGACAACACGAAACGCGGAATCGTCCCGACTCGGGCGGCATCCGCCATGAGTTTCAGGTAGTAGGCATCCAATGCATAGAGCCAGATGGCACTGCGGAAACCTCCGGCGGCGACTTCCGTCCAGTAAGCCAGCGCACTCTGAGGCGACAGATCACGCTTTAGCGCTGCGAGCATGCGATGGAAATGCGGCTCGACAAATGGCTCTGGGGCATCCTCGACCTCAGGCGCCGCAGGAACCACCTTCACGGCTTCGCGACTTACCAACGGATCGAGCAGCATCTTTCTGACTTTCGGCAAAGGCATTGCCTGAATCAGGGCCAACATTTCCTGTATGGCTTTTTCATCCTCTACAGGCGGGAACAGGTAGCCGCTATTGGTCAGGCGCGTAGCACGAACCCAGTTAGCTGCATCGGCACGCTCCAGGATCCCATCCAGATCAGGACTGTTGCCATCCTGCAGCCAGGAGAATACGCCCTGCGCCGCCCGGCGATAATGGTTACGCCGTCGCATGGTGGTGCCCAGCTGGTTCAGTCGGTCGATCAGGTCACGTATGCCCGTCTTGCAGCGATCCATCGACTCATACAGGCTGGTCAGCAGCAAACGACGAAGAGACCGATCACCGTGACACCACTGACTCAGCTTGTCACGATCGAAGGCCATCAGCTTTTCAGACAGGCGCCCGAGGCGCTTCACCGCGCTGTCGATATCCCTCAGGCGGTCTCTGAACCGTGAAGAGTACCCGTATCGAGCCTCGATAAAGTCAGTCGCCGCCCGGTGTTCATCACGCAAATGGGTGACGACCTGACGAACAGAAAGCCGCACCTGCTGCAGCTCTCGATCCAGCTCAGAAGGCGCCCCCTCCTTGGCCGAGTGGAATCGTTCACAGCCATGTTCTATACGAATCAACAGTTCCTGCAGGTCAGGCGCAGACAGCTCAAAGCGCTGCGCGCCAATGCGGGCCCCCAGGTCAAGCAGCATGGAGGAAGGATGGAGGCACCCGTCGCAGTCATCGACCAGTCGCTGACTGACCAACCAAGACAGCCCGGCCGTCATTTTTTCCGGCTTTGGCACACCCTCTTCGTCAGCCTGGCAAATGTCCTCGATGATGTCCGCATTAGCGACCAGATGAGCACCGAACTCTCGCCAGTTATCCGCCTTCACAGAAGCTCTCCCGTGACCTGGCTCTCATCAGGCTCAACATCTTCTGCAGGCAGCAATTTCTGGCTATCGGCGATCCAGGACACTACCTGGTAGAAGTAGCCCATCTTGCCAGTGGCCACATAAAGGCTGGACTCAGCCCCCTTGGGAACCAGATAGCCCGCCTCCACCAGTCCTTTGAATACGACATTCAGTTTTTCCTTGTTGGCATCGACAGTCTTTACCCGAGAGAACAGCGGGTAAACGCAGAGATCACGAAGCTGCTCACGGGCGACCTGGAACTGATCTACGTGCATCAGCAACTCACCAAAGGAGACTTCCTCTCCTGGTGACAGGCAAACATCCCCTTGCCCTGCTCGGCTGTAGAGATGGATGAAATGCAGAACAGGCATAATCTGATCGCGAACGCGCTTCAGTTCCTCCATCGCCTCACGCCGATCGCCAGAGTCGGCCAGGTCGACGTAACGGGCAAAGAACGCTGTGACATCTTCGCCTTCGCCCAGACGCGCCAGCGCCCGTCCAATTGGGCGAAGTGCGCCATCAATGGCAGCAGCATACTCAGGCTGCCGAAGCTGCTCGTAAACATCGCGATTGGAGTAAGGACAGAAGAACTGCCCGTCGATGAGTCCTTCGAGAACTTTTCTCATGCGGACACCTCTTCTTCCTCGGGAAGGCCGGCGTTCAGCTCATCCAGAGCCACCGGATCAGCGCCCCGATACTCTTTCAGATACACCCCGCCCGAACGGCGCCGATCAAGGGCGTATAGATTTTTGAAGTGACGCATCAGCTCTGGCGCTCCACCTGGGAACCCCAGCATTAGCTTGACATTGCGCGAGTTGAAATTGCCCACCAGAGTAGCTGCGTTGTTGACCTCCAGCTCCAGCGCCTCATCCACAGGCACGATCAGCTCGAAGTCAGCATCCCGACGGATCATTTCGAAAAGTGCCAAGTAGATCATCCCGACCACAATCTTCAGTTGACCGGTACTCAATCCATCGCCCAAGTCTGTCGTGTTGCGCGCGACACGCGGCTGCCCGTTCACCTGCCAGGACAGGCTGACCTCGAAGCATTCTTCGATCTGCGCACCCCGCCACTGCTTATCAACCATGGCCGAGTGAAGCATACGCAGGGCGTGATCAAGCCCATCGGGCGGAAAGGCATCATTACCCATGACGCCCCATCGAGCCGATTGCAGCTCAATCGCTCGAATGTGCTCCCAGATCGGCAGGTCATTGATCTTCAGATCTTTGATCTTCGAGACCACATGGAGGTGGAAATTGGTGAACTCCGGGAAACGACCGAGTACCTCAGAGACCTTCAGCGTCGCACGCCGGCCAACGTCCTGAATTATGCGGTCGACTTCTGCAAGGATTTTGCCGCCTTCGACAAGTTGGTTGCACAGCGTGCGGATATAGGTGACCAGCTTGCTCCGCTGCACATCATGGCCATCATCGATATACATCTGCAGTTCTGGCGCGGCGTAAAACCAGACCCGCTCACCCGAGCTATCGGCATGCCTGGCGCGCATGATGATTTCGTGCACAACACCGGCCTCGGGGGTGGCCCGATGCGCAAAATTAAAGGGAGCCTCAATATCACGAAGAAGGCCGCGCCCCTCCTGCTTGATCTGGTGAGCGTCCCGGATTATCCGCCCGACTTCCGACTCAATATCCGCTGGAGAAAACTTCTCCAGGCTCTCAGTGCCGGAGGAGACCGCAGCAACCGAGCTAAGACGATCCAGAACCGAACGCAGCGCGCTGGCCTGATCGAAGAGCACGCTGTTGCGGGCCGCAAGTTCAGCTTGCCGTGCCTTATAGGCCTTCTGTCGAGCCTCATCTGCCGCACGCATCGCCTGCAGCTCACGCTCAATCCGAGTGACCACTTGTTCTGCCTCTGCGTAGGCGGCCTCACGGGCAGCCACGGTAGGCCAGGCGGATTCAAGCCATGCTTTGTATTCCTGAATTCGAGGCAACAGCTCAACCAGGCGTCTAACCGCCTGCTCGAGACCGCTCACCGTGGTTTCCAGTCGGCGAACCGCGCCAGCATCAATGCCGGCGCCCTGCAGAGCAGAGAACCGGTCGGCCTCAATGCGCTTGATCTCTTCGCTATGATCCCGCTCAAGCTCAGTCAGGGCAGCGGCAAGAGCCTCTTCAACGGAGCTTCGCTGGGCCGCAATGTCCTGTCTGGCCTGATCTGCAATGCTCTTCAGCTCAACCTTGTGGCGACCAAAAGCGGCCTTCAACTCATCGATCTCGACGATCTTTTCCGACAGCGCAACAGAAGCCTTGTCGGCCGCCTCCTGCGCCTTGGCGCGAGCCATTGCTAGCAGCTCTGCACCCTCATCACGAAGTGACTCTAGGCGCTGCTTTCTGGCGGCGATATCAGCCTCAAGGTTTGACGTACGCGCGTAAAGCGGTATTCGCTCCTCACGCAGTTCATTGCGTCGCACCTGAGCGGCTGTGGAACGACGATTGAGGGCCGCCTCGGCCTCATTGCATTCTTCGATTCGCAGATTCAGCAGCGCGATCTGCGACTCCAGCTCTTCGAGGCTGAGCACCTCAACAGGCTTAAGACGCTCAAGGTCAATCTGCAGGCCAAAGACCCCGACAGATTGTGCAGCAATCACTGGCGACAGATCCTCACGCAGCAATAGCCGGGGATCGATGACACGCCCCACGGTATTTTCCCAGTCAGGCATTCTGCTGCGAAGAAACGAAAGCAGCGTGTCATCAGCTGCGCTCAAACGAGCGGAGAGCGACTTGACTTGCGCCCGCAGCTCATCACGGCCACGGGCTAGCCCTGACATTTCGGCGGCAAGTTCCTGCTGCTCCTCCATAACGGCAGCAACATCAGCATCGAGCCTGGCCAGGTCATTCCGGGTTTGCTCCTGCGACTCATAGAGCTGAGCCAAGGCGGTCTGTTCTGCATCAATCTGCTCTGCCATATCCGGCAGATGCTTCTGCCTCGATAGGAAGGCCACTTCTGCCGCAGCAGAAGCGTCGATCGCAGCCAGACTACTTCGGGTGCACTCATGCTGAGCGAGATCATCCGTATACGCCTTGTGAGCCTGCCCAAGCGCCTCTTCCGAGGCCTCGTTGTGCGCGCGCAACTGCGCATCAAGTTCAGAGAAGCGGGCCTGCGCCTCGCCGTGGCGGTTTTCACGTCGAGACGACAGCGAATCGATGGCGGCACGTTCCATGGCGGAAAACCGCGACACGATGTCCGCACTTTTACTGGTCATCAGCCCCAACTGCTCTCGCTTAGCGGCCAGATCCTCCTGCATCGAAGGGAGGCTGTCGATTTCAGCAAGCAATGCCGGCATACCGGCCTTGTCATACCCGATCTTCTGCTCTTCCAGCGTCCTCAGCAGCCGCAATTGCTCAGCGGAAGCTGCACGGGCGTTGCCCAGACGACAATCAAGCTGCCGCTGCTCATCACGAGAAACATCTTGCGCAGAAAGCTCCTCTTTGCGCTGCGTTTCCATGGCTTCCGCAGCAGCCTCCTGCTCCTTCTTGACGGAAAACTGCCGCGTCGCAGCGACCGTCTTCAGGCGTCCAAGCTGCAGATCGCAAGCCATCAGCCGGCTGCGCAAGGCCGCCAGATTGAGAATCTTGGGTTTTACTTCCCTATCCATTACCAGGTAGCTCGCCCGGTTGCTGATCGCACTTAGGAAGGACTGGACATCGATACCTGAAAGGTCGATCTCGCTACGCATGGTCTCCTGCCGGATAATTTCTCCGACAGCAGACTCCATGGAGTCAAAGGTGCCCTTGGATTCGAGCAGGGAGAACATCAGGCTGTCGATGCCAGCAAAGTTGCGCCTCAACGGCGCCAGGGAATACATGCGCCGGAAGAGGTTGATCATCTTTTTCACGGCCGCATCCGTGATGCCGTCCATGTCTGCCGATCCAGTGTTGTACTGGATGATCTTGCTGTAATGGCTCCAACTCAGTTCCGGCGTACAGTCGACTCCCATGCCCTGGATACGACTGCTGACCTTCCCAGGCAGCACCAGCTCGCCGGAGTCCTGATCCACATAAAGCAGCTCAGGCCTCCAGCCAGAGGCTGCCAACTGGTAGGCGTAACCATTGGATGACCGATGCAGGATGGCCAGCCGAAGCGCGCCCTCGTGGTTCTCGTACTCGAACACGATGTAGCTCGACGCATTAGGCAGGTAGTGATCAGCGAAACTGGTGGTATTGGTCCCCTTACGAACCATTCGCCCAGCTGGGGCCCCATAAAACAAGGGGATCAGCTTCAGAAAGGTTGATTTACCGATCCCGTTGGTGCCTGTCAGGCAGGTGTTTTCGTCTGCTTTCACCTCGACGATCTCGCCTCGGCAAAGTGAATCAATCAGGATGACTCGAAGAAGTTTGGCCACAGGGCCTCCGCGCGCAGAAAGGTGGACAAGTGTCAGCGCGGACGCGATAGTCGATACAAGAAAATCGGCTATCGAATCTTTTTGATTCTGACGTTGGATCAGAAAGATATAATTTTGTGTCAGACAGTGGCAAGCTGAGGTTATATACAGTGTCCAACCCATCCCCCATTGAAGGCATCCCACAGAAGCAACGGGACAGACTGGCGTTCATTGAGCAACAGGCATGGTTCTGCGGCGCGGTTTCTCGGAGGGATGTTGTCAGTCGCTTCGACATCCAGACGGCCGCAGCAACCAGAGATCTGTCGCTATACCGCGAACTGGCACCTGAAAACCTGTTTCTGGACCACCGAGAGAAGGTGTACCGCCCGAGCGAAGGCTTTAACCCTATCTTCACCTACTCGGTTTCCCGCATCACAACTTGGCTGAGTCAGGGATTTGGAGATGAGGAGCATTTGAGTTGGTCGACGGGGATCCCATGCACTGTCAGCGAGTCCTTGGCACAACCCAAAATTGGCATCCTGGCAGCTGTCTGCCGCGCGATCAGGCAACAGCGTGCTATCGAGATTACGTACGAGTCACTCACCCGATGCAGCACCAGGGTTATCGCACCGTTCGGCCTGCACAGTGATGGTCGGAGATGGCACGCGAGGGCATACGATAGGGAAAGCTCGGAGTTCAGGGATTTTGTGATAACCCGGGTGGGATCGATAAAAGATGCTGGACAGGCCCGCGTGACCGAATGCGCCAATGAGGATGACGATTGGTCTCGCCGAGTCGTGCTTGAGCTGGTCCCCCACCCAGAGCTTGAACGCAAAGAGCCGGTGCTATGCGACTACCCCTTCAACAAAGACGGCGTAATGCTCGTAAAGGTTCGAGCAGCCGTCGCAGGCTACGCTCTCAGACAGTGGGGAGTTGACTGCTCGCTCGATCACTCTGGATCAGCGCGCGAGTACCAGCTCTGGCTGCGTAATCGGGAAGCATTGTACGGAGTCCCCAACTTGGTGCTTGCGCCCGGATACGCACCCTAAGCCACTCATGAAGGATACTTTTGTTGTCGCTAGTTCTGCCATGAGGCTCCAGCAAACATGACGAGCCCGATAGCAAAGACTCGGCAAAAGCCGGGGCTTTGCTCGAAACCGGTGAGGGTAAAGAATAGGCTATCGCCTCTGGTGCTGACCTACCTAAAGTCCTTGTGTAGTGGTCAACCCATCCCGGACAGTGGGTTGAGTTTTTCTTCGGCCACCGCAGGTGGTAACCCGTCGTTGAATTGATGCGGCCTGATCCAGTTGTAGCGGTGCATCAAGTAATGACTGATGTCCCGTTGGGCCTCCTGCGCCGTCAGGTAACCCGTTGACGGGACCCACTCCGACTTCAGACTGCGGAACAGGCGCTCCATCGGCGAGTTATCCCAGCAATTCCCTCGGCGACTCATGCTCTGCTGCATCCGATAGCGCCAGAGCCGTTGCCGAAACAGGCGGCTGGCGTACTGGCTGCCCTGGTCTGAATGGAACAGCACCTGCTGTGGCTTGCCGCGCTGTTCGTAGGCCATGTCCAGGGCCTTGATCACCAGTTCGGCATCCGGCTTGGCCGAGAACGCCCAGCCGATCACCCGCCGGGTATGCAGATCCAGCACCGCGGCCAGGTAGTGCCAACGGCCTTGCGCCCAGACGTAGGTGATGTCGCCACACCACACCTGATTGGGATGCTCGGTCGCGAATTCGCGGTTCAGCCGATTCGGGATATCCGGCCGCTCAACCGTGGCCTGTTTGTAGGCGTGCGAGCCCGGTTGCTTGCTGACCAGGCCCAGCTCACGCATCAACCGACGCACTCGGAAACGGCCGATGGTCACGCCCTCTTCGCGCAGCATGCCCAGAATGCTGCGGCTGCCGGCCGAGCCCCGACTCTGGCTGAACAACTGGTTGACTTGGCTGCGTAGCGCCACGCGGCGAGCATCGACACGCCGCCGTCGAAGACGGTGGACGTAGTAGCAAGACCGCGCCACATCGAAAGCTGAACAGACCACTTCCACCGACTCCTGCTCACTCAACTGGTCTATCAGCGCGTACGATCGAGTTCGTCCGACATCAAGAGAGCGGTAGCCTTTTTTAATATCGCTTTCTCCCGCTCCAATCGGTTGATCCGGGCTTCCAGCTCCTGGATCTTTTGCTGCTCAGGCGTCAACGCCTTGCTCTTCGGGGTCACACCCTGGCGCTCCGCCTCGAGCTGCTTCACCCAACGGCGCAAGGCCGAATCCACCACCCCCAGCGAACGGCAGGCGTCGATATGGCTGTAGCCTTGGTCCAACACCAGGGCCGCGGCCTCTCGTTTGAACTCGGCGGAAAACGTACGTCGTTGCTTGCTCATCAGACACCTCTCTCACGGCGAGGATTCTCGCCTAAATCGGTGTCCGGGATCAGTAGACCACTACACTACAACGCGCAAGAATGCAAGTTAGAGAGCACCAATTTGATTGGGTAGCCCAACTGATTGGAATGGAAAACGTGAGGACGTGCCCGAGCTTAAAACGACACGCAAAACGAAATAAACCTGCGTTGAGCCTTTAAGCAAGACCTTCAATCAACCATTACGCACAGTGTAAAACCTTCCGTGGATAGCCACTTCACCTGCAACTGCTCAGCATAGTGCGGGTGTCGATGATGGCACTATCCATGCCCCCTCAGTAATACTGCCGAATGTAGCTATAGGCTTTCTCGAACAGTTCATCGTCCGCATGCAGCTTGTATTTGAAGAGGGCCTTGCGCAATGCCTTCTTCACCTCACGCTCGCCAGCTTGAGTGCCCTGCCAACCGGGAAAGCGCACCAAGCGCACAATCTCATCGATGTCCGCAACCACTCGCTCGACCAGGATCGGCGTTTCGGCTGTTTTTACTTCGTTGAACAGTTCGGTCAGAGCAGCCTTGCCACGATCCTCGTCCTCTTCGGGTGGAATTTCTTTTTCGGCCTGCAGGGTTTCCTTGGCAATCTCCAGCAGTTGCTTTAGGAATTCGACACTGTTGATTTGCCCGGACTCAAAGCGGTCCTTCAGCGCATCCAGTCGCTCGGAAAGCTGCTTGAATTTCGGACTTCCACCGTGCCCGCGCAGACGGCGCTTGAGCTTGACCTCGATTTCCTTGGCCTTCTTTGGGTCAGGGTTCGAGAGTACTGCTTCCAGCAGGTCGGCATCGAGCACCAGCGTGTCGAGGTCATCGCGCACCGCATCGACATGCACGTTCTGATGTATCAGCTCGATGGTTTTTGCTCCGAGCGAATGCCATATCAGTTTGCCGTGACCGCTCGAAGGCTGCACCGACTGGTATACCTGCGACAGCCATTTGTAGTCCTTCTCGAAGGTACCCAGCACCGTGTCGGGTGATAGCGCCTCCCAGATCTTGTTCAGTACGCTGTACTCGGCAGCAAAGTTGTCGCGTACCTCGTTGTTAGGCAAGCACTGTTGCGCGGCAATCAGCCCCTCATAGCCCTCCAGGGTACGGTCGCAGCCGGCAAAGAAGGCCAGGCACTTCTGCATGGCTTCGGGCAGCTTGTCCTTCAGTTCCTGAATATTGCTGACCACCTGCTTGACGCTCTGGTCGTCGAACTCCAATGCTGCCGCCACGTCATCGAAGATCCCTAGATAATCCACGATCAAGCCGTGGGTCTTCTGCTCCGAGTAGGTACGATTCACCCGGCAGATAGCCTGCAACAGTGTGTGGTCGCGCAGCGGCTTGTCCAGGTACATCGCCTGCAAAATGGGGGCATCGAACCCCGTCAGCAGCTTTGCCGTCACGATGATCAGCTTCAGCGGGTCGGCTGGGTCGCGGAAGCGGTCAAGCAAGCGCTCCTCTTCGTCGCGCGAACGGTCGTAGGCCGCGTACTCCGGATGCTCTTTCTTATCGGCTGCCTGCACCGACATCACGATATCCGTGGCCTCGGGCGGCAGCAGCTTGTCCAGCTCGGCCTTGAACAGCAAGCAGGACTCCCGGTCGAAGGTGACGATCTGGCCCTTGAAACCGTTGGGCTCTACCTTGCTCTGGTAATGCGCAACGATGTCCTCGCACACCTTGCGGATACGCTCGGGCGTCTTAACCAGCACGGCCATCTTGGCAGCGGTCTTGGCCAAGTTATCCTTATCCAGGTCCGACAGCCCGCCGGTAAGGTCCTTGTAGGCAGTATCCAGCGCGACCTTGTCGATGTGCAGATCGATCAAACGTGGTTCGAAATGCAGCTTCAGCGTGGCGCCGTCGCGGATCGATTCCTCGAAACCATAGCGACTCATGTAGCCCTTCTCATCCTCCTCCGCCCCGAAGGCATAGAAGGTATTGCGGTCGGCTCGGTTGATGGGCGTGCCGGTCAGGCCGAAAAGAAACGCATTGGGCAGCGCCTCGCGCATCTTGCGCCCCAAGTCACCTTCCTGGGTTCGGTGGGCTTCGTCCACCAGCGCGATGATGTTGCTGCGCTCGTTCAGCGCACCTGTGGCCTCACCGAATTTGAAGATGGTGGTTATGATGATCTTGCGCACATCCTGCGCCAGTAGCTGCTGCAGCTTCTCGCGGCTATCAGCTTTTTCCAGATTGGGAATGTCCGCGCCGTTGAAGGTGCCGGTGATCTGGCTGTCGAGATCGATCCGATCCACCACGATCAGCACCGTGGGATTCTTCAGGTCGGAATGCATGCGCAGCTTCTGCGCAGCGAACACCATCAGCAGCGACTTACCTGAACCTTGGAAGTGCCAGATCAGTCCCTTCCGGGGATAGCCTGCCAGCACGCGCTCGACGATCTTATTGGCCGCCTCGAACTGCTGATAGCGGCAAATGATCTTGATGCGGCGCTTTTTCTTGTCGGTGGCAAACAGGGTAAAGCTACCGAGGATGTCCAGCACCACATGCGGACGTAGCATGCTCTCGGCAGAGAGCTTGAGTGATTTCAGCGGATGGTGTTGGCCATCTTCACCGTCACCATCTAGATGCCACGGGCCCCAGTCTTTTACTGGCAAGCCGATGGAGCCGTAGCGAAACGCCTTTCCTTCGGTAGCCACCGAGAACACATTGCAGACGAACAACTCCGGCACGAATTTCTCGTAGTCGTCGTGAACCTGTATTGCGCCATCCACCCAACTGATGCACTTCTTGACCGGCGTCTTGGCCTCGATCAGCACTAGCGGCAGTCCGTTGACCAGCAGCACCAGATCGGCGCGGCGCTCAGTAGGGCCGGCGCGGTATATGTATTGCTGGGTGACGATGTACTGGTTCTGTGACAGATCATCCAGGTCGATCAGCCGCACCGGCACATGCTCGTTGTTGTGGCCGAAGGGCATGGAGCGCTCGCCGCGCATCCAGGCGGTCATTTCCTCGTTAGCGCGGATCAAACCATCCGAGCGTACCGACAGCACGATAGCGCGCAGTTTGTAGAGCACTTCGTCGGCGCGGTCGGGCTGGGCGGCGATCTCGGGGTTCAGATGGATCAGCGCATCGCGCAACCAGGGCTCGACAAGTACTTCCTGAATCTGGCGCGGCACCTCAGCCGGGGCGGCGTAGCGCCAGCCGATGCCTTTTGGGCTGAGGCCGTAGCTGGCGTGCGGCTCCTGGACGGCGTTTGCCGGTACCACCTTGACCTGGCCAGCGAGCAGATCGCGGACGTAGGCTTCGACAGTGTTGGACTCGTTGAAAACAGCCATCGTGCTACTCCATTGACAACGCTGTTAGATGGGCAGCACGGCGCATCTCATGGACCATATCAAGCCGCAATGCCAACTGACTTTCTGTCGCCTCAATTTCCTTGAGCTGGCCCACCAGTTCCTGCTGCACTTCGAGTGGAGGAACAGGGATCGGGTAATTTTTCAGCAAGCCGCAACTCAGCGCACGCTGGTTCGTACCCTGCGACCAATGACGAAGGGCCTCATAGTTTGACTCCAACAGATAAAATAGATACCAAGGGTCCAGCGAGCCTCCAGGAATGACTGCGCCGAAGTTTTGGTTAATGCAGGAGTCAATCGCTAGCATTGCTGCACGCCCGCGCGTTTGTCCTTCACCAATCATGGCAACTAGTGTTGCGCCCGCGGGGATCATTGCTAGAGAGCATTCCGATAACGCTTTCTCAGTAATGAACTCATCGGCAGCTTGAATCACCCGCTCGTTAACCTTCCCTGTCGGAAGCCAAGGAATGGTCCCTTTCCAGTAAGCATCAGTCGCTCGACGCGGTGTTGAACCGTTTTTTATCTCTGCCACGGAGCCCATTCTGACTATTGGATAATCGCTTCTTGAAAACGCCTCCAGCGCCATCGACTTCCTTAATTTCGTCGCAGCCGTAAGCGCATGCAGAACTGCCTCTGACTGATCCTCTACGGCCGAAAGGAAGTGGACTGCCCGTTGCTGCTCTTCTAGGGGTGGCAACACGAACTCTTGAACCGCCATCGTTTTCCAATTGATCGTGGGCGACAGTGAACCCACCGAGATTTCCACCGCCCGGCTCATAAAGAGATCGCTCTGCATGAAGAACGGCAGGAACGCTGGAAGCACAACGTCAGGCTTGGCACGCAGCACCATCGCATGGGCCGAGCAAATTCCGTCGAACTCGGCAACGCCTAGCTTGCGCTGGTAAGCCCGGCGGCGGCCGAAGATGATATCGCCCTTCTTGAACATCAGCTTGGTAGCTTCCACGTCATCCGGTGTGCCCCAGCGGCGGATCTTGAGTGAGTCCGCGTCCAGATGTTCCAAGCCCACGTAGTGCTCCATACCCGACTCGGATGGATTGTCGATGCGGACGTTGACATTGGTTGCGAGTTGGTCAAAACGCCAGACTTTCCAACCAGGTTTCAAGTTGTCGTTTTTCATTGCTGTTGGCTCAAAAACGGTATGGCGTAGCCAAAATATTCAGTTTGGGCAGAACGATGCGTATCCCAACGTTTCGTATAGCCAGCAGGGCGCTCCCTCTGATCTGCATGGGTAAGAACTAGTCGCCTCTTGGCGCGTGAAACCCCGACAAAATATGCGCAGCGGTTTTCAGCCTGATTGCCAAAGAAGATTTCGTTTTCGACGGCCATGATGATGACCGAATCGAACTCAAGACCTTTGCTCTTGTGGATGGTCAGAATTCGTACCGCTTGGTCGTCTGAAAAACGCTCCAGGGCTTTAGGCAAGTCTGGCTCCAGCTTGAGCAACTCTTCGATGCGCGTCCTGGTGTTTCGGACGACCTCTTTGAGCCGTTCATGGGACTCATAGTCCGGCGACAGCGCCACGAGGGTTTCGAGACTGATTTGCTTCAAGAAGACTCGAACAAACTCCCACCAGCCAGAAGAAGGCTCCGCGACCAGGTCAGCAATAGCCGCTTCTTTCCGTTGTTGCTTGATTAGTCGATCAAGATCCTTGCGAGCATTCGACTGAATGTCCTCATCCGCGAAAGGAACCAGTTGATTCATTAGCCGAATCCAGGCTTTTGGCTCGCGTTGGCCGTAGAGGCAAGATAAATAGTCCACGATCAAGCGGGCGGCGGGCTCGACCGTGATGTCCTGCATCTGCTGCTCATTGCGGAAAGGAATGCCGCGCGCCTCCAGTGCCACCATGAGATGGTCAGCGTAAAGATCGAGCTGTTTGGAAATGAGAATCGCGATTTCCGCGGGCGGTAGCTGTTCGGTCTTTATCCAGCCATCAATCAAGTCCGCTAGATACTCAGCTTCCTTACGGCTGTCTTCGAAGCGCCAAGCGAATACCTCGCCCTCATCGCCGACAAGCTGCTCATCGGGCATGACTGACGCAGGGTCGAGCACCCGGATGATTTCGTTCTGCAGGCGCAGCAGGCGCGGCTTCGAACGAAAGTTGCGGTACATGTTCAGCGGTGTCGCTGCAAAATCGGCTGAAAAGGTTTGGAAGATACCGTCCAGAGCACCCGCCCAGCCCATGATCTTTTGTTTGGTATCGCCCACGGCGGTAAGGCGAATGCTGGTGTCTTGAAAGGCGAGTTTCAGAAGCTCGTACTGCAGATTGGTGCAGTCCTGGAACTCATCCAGAAAGACATCGCTGTAGGTCTGGCGGATGGCATTACGTGCCATTTCTGATTTCTGAAGAATCTGGATGGCCAGCGGAACCAGGTCGGCAAACTCGATCAGACTCCGCGAGGGTCCTGGTTTTCGATCAGCAATTTTGTACCCAGCATCCAACGCGTACTCACCCGTTAGCACGGGCCGGAAGCGGTCGATAATGCGCTTGGCAAAAGCGTGAAAGGTGTAGCTGTCAAACCGCGAGGCCAGCTCAGAGCCACAGCGGCGCTTTACCCGCTCTTTCAGGTTGCTACTGGCGTCCACCTTGAACGAGATAGCCAGAATTCGTTTGGGATAGCGGCAGGCTCCTGTGCGTAGAAGGAAATCTGCACGCTGCGCAAGCATTTCAGTTTTGCCTGCACCTGGGCCTGCTGTAAGAGCAAGGCTGTGCATCTGTTCCTTGGCTGCACGAAGGGCGTTAGGCTCAAGCGTTAGTCCATCAGCGGGCTTCCATGCATCGACGGTTATCACTCGGGCAACTCCGCGAGTTTGGCGATCACGGCATCGGCCAAGCGTCCGAGAGATTCGGGCATGTTCGCGAGCAGGCCCTCATCACTGAGCTTGGCGAGCGCATCAATATGCGCTGCCGGTTTGCTGCCAAGCTTGAAGCTGCGGTGATATGTGCCGAACAACTTCTGTTCGTCCTCGCTGTATTGACTTGCATCGTGGTGACTTTTCCCAAGGACAGCCTTGATCGTTGACTCATCGGGCTTTTCTCTCACTACGCCGTAGGCGTCCGGGTAGGCGAGTAGCATTGCGAAATCGAGGTCCATGGGGTACGAGAAGTACACATCTCTATCCTCAAGCGCCTCAAGATAGTTGTCGAAGTCCCGAACCATATTCTCGGTCGAGTCCCACTTTGGGATGCCATAATCCTTGGGAAGCTGCTGATCTAGCCGATATTTACCCAATTGATCATTCACGTATTTGATTCGACCCCAGCCGGCCTGATGGCGCGCGACATCCAGATCAAGCAGCGTCAGGTAAGGAATTTTCAGGGCAGACAGTAATCGCCAGAAGTGATTAACGTGACGCCCGCCCAGCGGCGCTATCGAGACTGCCGACTCGTCAACAGGAGCACCTTTGGCCTGAAGGAGTCGAGGAAGCACGATTTCTTCGCTATCGCCCTCCCCCAGAACCACAAGGCGGGAGAAATAGACTTCCGGAAAGGCTTGCACAGCCTCACGCACAAACTTGTGTGCTTCGTCCGCGGTATCGGGCAACTGGATATGGGTAACGCGCGATGTTCGCCCCTCGGTCAGACGCAGATACCGGATCCGTTCGGGAGCAACGCGCCGCAGCATCGACGGCGCGTGAGTAGCAATCAGCGCTTGCGCGTCGCCATTACCTGTCATCAAGTTCAGAGAATTAACGATTCTCCCGAGGTAATGGGGCGAAAGGCTGTTCTCCGGTTCTTCGACTGCCACCAAGGTAAAAACTGGTGGCCGCAACTTGTCGACATCGAATGATTTGTCCTCTTCAGCCAGTACGGCGCGACCAATGGCCTGTGACGAGAGCACGAGGGACAGGTAGAGCATGGATTTCTGGCCATCACTCAGACGTGAGAAGTCAACCAACTGCTCATCGTGCCCGGGCGAAAAGGAAACCGACATATGCCTCAACAAGGCTTCGACCTCAGAGGCCACGAAGGTGATTTTCGGGTCGGTAAAGAAACTGCCTTTGTGCAAAGTATCCCAAGCCGCTTTCAAGCTTGTGCTGAATGCATCTACCGATGGGTTGGCCGCCAGACTGTCGCTGATTTGGTCAGTGAGACCCTTGATAACATCACGCTCTGCATCCCAGTTCACCGCACGCAGCATGCGCCCGAGCAACGCATTGGCGCCGTAGGCAATGTGATCAGCTGGGTCACGGCGGGCTGGCAGGTAGTGGACATGGATATGGTTGCGCTCAGAACGGGGCACTTGCGCTGTGTTGAGCGGCGAACCATCCGCATTGATGTCCAAGACATAAACCAAGGTCTCTTCTATGTCACCATCCGGGCCCATGGTGGCACTGAGGCGAAAACGAACACGCGGAATTCCATCCGCCTCATCAAGCCGCATGTGGCCAAAGTGAGGAGCAACGGTGCTGTTGTCTTCATCTTCCGCCAGCTCCGGGAAGAGGAAATCGGCCTCTATCCAGAGCTGGCGCTCTTCCGGCACGATCTCCTCATCGAAGGGGACGTGAAAGTCTGATCGCAGGATGCGGCGCAAGGATGGATCGAAAGCAAACAGGCGGCAAAGCGCTTGGAGCGCAGCTGTCTTACCTGAGCCGTTGGGGCCAATCAGGTATGTAATATCATCCAGCCCGAGCTCAGTAGGCTGTACTCCAAAAGACTGGAAATTCGATAGACGAATCGTTTGAAGCTTCATACAGCGTCCTCTGCCTTTGAAATGCTATCCAACGTTTCCACAAGTGCATCCATCTGTTGCCAGAAGGCACGGCCGTCGTTTTGCCACTGCTCCCAGGACGTGCGCAGCGATATTGCCTCACCGTTGCTGTCGCTGGCACTGGCTGCGGCAACACGCTTCACGTAGAGGGGGATCGACAGATTGCCGGCATTCGCACCGATCTCGGCCAGGGTGGCGACCTTGGCGAAGCCGGGCACATCTGCAAACGTCTGGTATGCACTCAGGATGCGCTGCTGATGCTCGGTTTTCAGGAAACTCTGCGCCCTCTCACGGGTGACCTCGTTCACCGCGTCAATAAAGATCACCTTGCCGTGGCGGTCGGACGTCTTCTGGCGGTTGCAGATGACGATGCACGACTCCATCGGAGAGTTGTAAAACAGGTTCGGCCCCAAGCCGATGACAGCCTCGACCCAGTCTTGCTCGACCATTTGGGCACGCATCGCCTGCTCCTCGTTGCGGAACAGTACGCCGTGCGGCCAGAGCACGGCACATCGGCCCTTGGCCGAGAGGCTGGTCAGAATGTGTTGCTGAAAGGCGTAGTCGGCACGCCCCTGCGGTGGCGTCCCCAGCGAGTTGCGCCCCCACTTGTCGCTGCTCCATGCCTCGCGATTCCACTGTTTGATGGAGTACGGCGGGTTAGCGAGGATCACATCGAACTGTCGCAGACGGTCGTCCTCGATGTGTTTGGGGTCGGCCAAGGTGTCGCCCCGAACAATTTCGAAGTCCTCAACACCGTGCAAGAACAGGTTCATACGAGCGATGGATGAGGTGATTAGGTTGCGCTCCTGCCCATAGAGCTTGAGCGTGCGGTACTCACCGCCGGAGCGCTTCACTTCGTCCAGCGCCGAGATCAGCATGCCACCGGTGCCGCAGGTAGGGTCGTAGATCGACTCGCCCACCTGTGGCGCCAGGAGTTGCGTCATCAAGTGAACGACGGTGCGGTTGGTATAGAACTCGGCAGCCGTATGGCCAGAATCGTCCGCGAACTTCTTGATCAGGTATTCGTAGGCATTACCCAGCTCGTCCTCGGGGACGTTGGCCACCGATAAGGTCTTGGTCGAGAAGTGCTCGATGAGGTTTTTCAACGTTTCATCGGGCAGGCGATCGCGGTTGGTCCAGGGTGCGTCACCGAAGATGCCGTCGAGCATGTCGGGGTTTGCCGACTCGATGGCGCGCATGGCCCTCTGGATGGCGGCACCGACGTTCCTTGGCGTTTGCCGCACATCATTCCAGTGGGCCGCTTCCGGGATCTGAAAGCGGTGATTCTCGGCAAACTGTGCGTAGGAAAGATCGCCGTTGGAATCGACCAACGCGGCTTGGTATTCCTCGTCCCAGACATCTGAGACTCGTTTGTAGAACAGCAACGGGAAGATGAACTGCTTGTAGTCACCCGCGTCGATGAGGCCCCGCAACAAGACAGCAGCGCCCCAGAGGTAGCTTTCTAATTCTTGTTGGGTAATGCGTTTGCTTGGATGAATCATTGCAGCCATCCCCCTGCCGTCATGACTTGTGCCAGCCGCTCCTCAGCCTCGCGACAGCGGTTAAGTGCATCTTTGAAAGTCGCAATGGCCTCAGGTAGCGGAGGAATGTCTTCCTGTAGTGGGGGCAGCACATAGCGGGAAATATTCAGCGTCCAATCTTCGGCCTTGATCTCGTCGAGGCTGACCACACGAACCGCGTCCTGGACATCAGTAAAACCCCGATACCAGCCGAGAATCTCTGCGGCGTGCTTGGGCTCCAGGAAGTTCTGTGCACGCCCGCGGCGGAAAAGGCGCGATGCGTCGGCAATCAGCACCTTTTTTTCAAACTGAGCCGGCTTACAATTGCGTAGGACTAGGATGCAGGCAGCAAGCCCGGTGCCATAGAACAGATTGGGGGCAAGCCCGATCACCGCCTCGACCAGGTCCATCTCCAGCAGTTTCTGACGAATGCTACCTTCCACACCTTTGCGGAACAGGGCTCCCTGCGGCAACACCACAGCCATTCGGCCAGTAACAGCGGCCATCGACTTGACCATGTGCTGCACCCAGGCGAAATCACCGCTGGATGACGGTGGCAGACCAGCGAAGTTGCGACCAAAAGGATCGTTTAGCCACAGGTCCTCGCCCCACTTTTCCAACGAAAATGGCGGATTGGCGATCACGCAATCGAAAGTGGCTAACCGATCTCCATCGAAGAAGGCGGGGTTACGCAGCGTGTCACCACGCTCAATCTTGAAGTCTTCGATGCCGTGCAAGAACAGGTTCATCCGAGCGATGGATGAGGTTGTAAGGTTCTTCTCCTGCCCGTAGAGCTTGCCCCATAACCGTTTCACGTCTCCGTGCAGCTCTTTAACGTGCTGCACTGCAGCCAACAGCATGCCGCCAGTCCCGCAAGCCGGGTCGTAAATCGACTCGCCTTCTTTGGGGTCGAGCATATCGATCATCAGCCGCACGACACTGCGCGGGGTATAGAACTCGCCGGCCTTCTTATTAGTGGCGTCGGCGAATTTCTTGATCAAATACTCGTAGGCATCGCCTAGTAGATCAGAGCTGACGTTCTTATTGCCCAGCGGAAGCTTGGAAAAGTGTTCAATCAAATCCTTGAGCAATGGATCTGACAACCGATCCTTGTTCGACCACTGTGCATCGCCAAACACACCGTAAAGGGTATCGGGGTTGGCTCTCTCGATCTCTCGCATGGCCCATTGCAAAGCGGCCCCTACGTTGATCGACTTCTCACGCACTTGCTCCCAGTGGCAGTAGTCCGGAATCTGAAATCGATGCGACTCCGGGAACCAAGCCAATTGCTCGTCGCCGCTCTCATCAACAATCTCCTGAAACTCCTCGTCCCAGACATCGCAGATTCGCTTGAAGAACAGCAATGGGAAGATGTAAGTCTTGAAATCAGCTGCATCCACCGGGCCGCGCAGAATGTTGGCGGACTCCCAGAGGTGGCTCTCAAGTTGGCTGAGGGTGATTTGTTGATCGCTCAAACGCGGTGCCCTTCTGTATCGATGCCGTCGCACGGCGGCGTGTGTTCTTGTTGGCTGTTCATCTACCTCACTAGAGCAGTCGTTTCTGCTTCAGGATGTAGCCCGCGGGCTTCTTCTGTTTCTCGATCAGCCCTTCATCGACCAGCCTCTGCAACCATACCTTGGCCTGCGTGTTGGAGACGTCCAGAGCGGTAGCCACTTCGGCATCTTTCATCGGTGCGTTCAAGAGCTGCTGAATCGCTACACGCACTGCTGCGAAGAGCACGTCGGCCGGGATCGATTCCGGCTGCGGTGACTCCTTGGTCTCGCCCGCTGGCGCCAATGCTTCCGAAGTGGCTATTGGCAGTTCATCGGATGTCGCTGCGGAAGGCTGCGCATTAGAAACAGCTGGCTCGCTCTCGGTCGTAGGTAACGAAGCGGCATCTGGCGGTATAGGTGCCGTGGTGACGGCAGCCGGTGATCCGTCAAGCAGCGATAAGCCAACCTGTGGAGAATCGGTGACCGTCGGCATCTGCACGTTGAACACTTCAGCGAACGTATCAACGTCTTGCGGATTCGGCCAAGGCAGCGCGCCTTTCTTTCGCAGAGCGTCCAAGCCGGCAGACGATTCGCCCGTCGAACGGACAAAGACGGGGACGAATTTGAGTTTGTCGAGCTGCTCGATGGCCCCCGCCCAAGTGCCGCCCTTGTTGAGGTCGGAACTCACCACCAGCGAGGCATCCGCCAAGGCATAAATCAGCTTGTTGCGCTGCATGGCATTGCCGACGTTGAACCCGGCGCTTGGATCGTAGGGGGAGATCAGCACCAGTTGGCCATCAAGCAGCAGGTTGCGGTGCTCGCGGTTCATGGTGGTCTTTTCGAGGCTGTCTGCCAGTACGCCGCAGACCTTGCCACCCGCTTCAAGTGCACCACGCATGGCGGCTTGATCGATACCTTTGGCGCCGCCTGACACAAGCGCTCTATTAGCACGGGCAGCCAGTCGTCCAACCGACATGGTGTAGTCAATCAACTCATCGTCCACATGGCGAGACCCGACGACGGCAAGCCCACCGGTTTCCAGCAAGCCCATGTCACCACAGCCATAGAGGACAGCTGGTGCATCTTCTCGCAGGCGAGCCTTCAGCCGACGCGGATACTCGGCATCGGCACGGCTGACCACCCAAATGGCACGAGCTTGCCAGCGCTCGATCACTTGGCTCAACAGAAATCCGCGCCCCAACAATCGCTGCAGACGGCTCTCATCGATCACAGGCTGACACGCACGCAGGATTTCAGCCGCGCCCGACGAGAGAAGATCGGCCGGCTGATGCTGGATCTCACGCAAGTGACGGGCGAGTCGTTTGTACTCACCGGGCGAGAGCAGATCTGGTGATGCAGTGCCTCGTCCGGCAATGAGCGGCGCCGTCAACAGCAGGATCGCCTGGGTGTTGGGTGAAAGGACTGGCGTCATTCGTCGTGCCCCGTCTGCGAGAGGGCCATCGGCCAAACCGCGCCACTGCCGCTCTTGCGTAGCAGCCACGCAGACACCGTTAGCGTCCAGCGTGAATCAACCATGTCATCTACCAGGAGGACGGGCCCGGGCGGGATGGGCTGGCCGTTAAGTGCGAGCGAGCCATCAATGTTGCGCGCCTGTTGTGTACTGTTTGCCATCGTTTTCTGTTCGGGCCTTGCGTCTGTTTTCGAGATGACCATATGAAACGGCAGACCCAGCGCGGCAGCCAAGCGTTGTGCGAAATTCGGTACCAAATCGGGATGCCGAAGCGAAGGTACGCTGGTCAACCAGGTCGGCGCTGGTTGCGGATCCCACTCTTTGATCATCTTCACGCAGGCAGCAACAAGGTCATCTGAAAAATGACCGTCGTGGTATTTGCCCTGTCGAACCAAGCCGCCCCAGCCAGCGTCTCCCCAGACACATAGCGCTTTGCCGGACTCGGCCTGATGCTCGGGCGCGATGAATCCCTTGATGCTGTACTGGGGCATCCCGCCATCGGGCCATTTCTTGCGTGGCTCAATGGGCAAGCTGGTGCGACGAAGAAATGCGACGGCCGCTTTGACCAGCTCAGCATCCACGCTTATTGGCAGTGGCGGTAAGGCTGGTTCAGTGACAGCACTTGGATCGCCGTCGAGTGCTCCAATCAGAAAGCCCATGTGCTCACCAAACGGCAGACTGACGTAGTCCTGCATCTGCTGGTGTTCGTCTCGCCGAAGTGCAGTGAGACGTTCCGCGCGACTCCAAAACGCTTCGCTCAGCATTGCCGCCGTGAGCTGCCACTTACTGCCTTGCTTGGCGATAGGGGCCGGCGCTTCGAGTGAGAGCAGCGCAATCGTCTTCTCGACGCGCCCTTTGCTCAGATTGACTCGGCTCAGCAGCTCAGGGACGGACAAGCCGTTGGGCTCTTCTTCGAGCGCTCCCAGGACATCGGCCACTTCCTTTCGGGTTGGGAAGGCGCTGCGGATGAACCAGTCCGTGATGTCGAACTCCTCCTCGCCGCTTAGCAGTACGCCGTAGGCGGAGTCCAACGCACGCCCCGCGCGGCCAACCTGTTGGTAGTAGGCGACCACCGAGCCTGGCATCTGATAGTGAATGACAAACGCCAGGTCGGGCTTGTCATAGCCCATGCCCAATGCCGTAGTGGCAACCAGCGCTTTGACCTGGTTATTGAGCAGCGCCTGTTCCAGCTGCTCGCGGCGATCACCAGTTTCCCCGGTGTAGGCTTCCACATTGAAGCCTTGGGTCTTCAGCCATTCCGCGACCTGATTGGCGTCACGCACGGTCAGCGTATAAATGATGCCGTGACCTTGCAGTGTAGAGAGTTGCTCTGCCAGCCAAGCAAGACGTTCAGCCTGGCTGGGCATGCGGATGGTCTGTAAGGAAAGCGAAGTCCGATTCAAGTCTCCACGCGAGACATCAAGCTTCGGACCGAGTACGGCAGCAAGGTCCTCCATCACGCGGTTGTTCGCTGTCGCCGTGGTAGCGAGGAGTCGCAGGTTGGGCGGCAGCGTTTTGACGATGCGCTCCAACAGACGATAGTGCGGGCGGAAGTCATGCCCCCAATCGGAAATGCAATGCGCTTCGTCGATAACCAGCAGGGAGATCTGTGCGGCGATGCCAGCCAAAACCTGGGTGCGGAAGCGCTCGTTTGCCAGACGCTCGGGCGAGATCAACAAAATGTCGACCTCCCCCTTAGCTAGTTTACCCTCGACTGCCGTCCATTCGTCCATGTTGTCTGAGTTGATCGTGGCAGCACGAACGCCCATCCGATCTGCTGCGGCGATCTGGTTTCGCATCAACGCCAGCAGCGGAGAAATCAGTAGTGCAGGACCGGAGCCCTCTTCACGCAGCAACTTGGTCGCGATGAAATAGACGAAGCTCTTTCCCCACCCAGTCTTCTGCACCACCAGCAAGCGGCCTTTGCCTTCAACGATGTGGCGAATGGCATCTTCTTGGCCGTCACGGAAATTGGCATCGGCACTTCCGGAGCCAATTTGGAGTAATTCCAACGCGCGTCTTGGATCGTAAGCCACTTTACTGCCCTCCCTTGCCATTTTCGGCCAAAGCGACAACTGCTTGCTGCTATGTAGACTTCCACTAACGGTGACCCAACGGTGACCAAAATACCGGAAATCAGCCCAAGACAGAAAAACGACAAGCATAAAAAAATCCAGCCACCGCTAAGTGGCTGGATTTTCTAGGGTTTTTTGGTCGGGACGGAGTGATTCGAACACTCGACCCCTTGCACCCCATGCAAGTGCGCTACCAGGCTGCGCTACGCCCCGACTGTACTTCCAAGCTCAGTGGCTGTGCTTCCGAAGTGAGCCGCACTATATACTAAGCTTCTGATAAGTGGAAGTTTTTTTTGCTTCCGTCACTTCTTCAGGACCAGCAGGACTTCCTCCAGCTCGGCGATCATCTGGCGGATGAGCTGCTTGTACTGGGTGACGTCGTCCTTGGCCTCGTCGCCGGAGAGGCGCTGGCGCGCCCCGCCGATGGTGAAGCCCTGGTCGTAGAGGAGCGCGCGGATCTGGCGGATCATCAGCACGTCCTGGCGCTGATAATAGCGGCGGTTTCCGCGGCGCTTCACCGGGTTGAGCTGCGGGAACTCCTGCTCCCAGTAGCGCAGCACGTGGGGCTTGACCGCGCACAAGTCGCTGACTTCGCCGATGGTGAAGTAGCGCTTGCCGGGAATCGGTGGCAGCTCGTCGTTATGACTTGGTTCCAGCATATGCCTCAACCCTGGCCTTCAGTTTCTGCCCTGGACGAAAGGTGACAACGCGGCGGGCCGTAATCGGAATTTCTTCGCCGGTCTTCGGGTTGCGTCCGGGGCGCTGGCGCTTGTCGCGCAGGTCGAAGTTGCCGAAACCGGACAACTTGACCTGCTCGTTATGCTCCAGCGCCTGGCGGATCTCTTCGAAGAACAGCTCCACCAACTCCTTGGCTTCCCGTTTGTTCAGGCCCAGCTCTTCGTACAGACGTTCCGCAATTTCAGCTTTCGTCAGAGCCCCCATACGCTATTTCCTTAACGTGGCATTGAACCTTTCTTCCAACGACGTGACGATGTTCTGCGTCGTGCTATTGACTTCATCGTCATTAAGAGTGCGCGATGGATGCTGCCAGGTCAAGCCGACGGCAAGGCTTTTTCTATGCGGATCAATGCCTTTACCGTGATACACATCAAACAGCCTGAGGTCCGTCAGCCATTCGCCGGCCGCCGCACGGATTTGTGTCAGGATGTCTTGTGCCGGCACGTCCTGATCCACCAGTAGCGCCAGGTCGCGGCGCACTTCGGGGAAGCGCGACAGCTCGCGGAACTTCGGCAGGTGACCGTCGACCACTTCGGCCAACAGCAGCTCGAAGAGGAACACCGGCTGCTCGAGGTCGAGTTTCTTCGCCAGTTCCGGATGCAGCGCACCCAGGTAGCCGACCAGCCGCCCTTCCCGCTCGATGCGCGCGGTCTGCCCCGGGTGCAGCGCCGGGTGCTCGCCGGGCACGAAGCTGAAGTCGCCGAGGGCACCGGCACTGGCCAGCACTGCCTCGACATCGGCCTTGGCGTCGAAGAAGTCCACGCCGTCACGGCCGTTGGCCCAGCCTTCCGGCAGGCGCCTGCCGCAGATGGCGCCGGCGAGCATGGCTTCCTGCTTCAGGCCTTCCAGTTGACCGACGAAGCGCAGGCCGCTTTCGAACAGGCGGACCCGCGACTGCTGGCGGTTGAGGTTGTGCTGCAGCGCCTTGACCAGGCCCGGCCAGAGGCTGGAACGCATCGCCGCCATGTCGGCGGAGATCGGGTTGGCCAGGGTCAGCGGCTGGGTGCCCGGATCGAACAGTTCGAACAGGGCCGGATCGATGAAGCTGAAGGTGATCGCTTCCTGATAGCCGCGGGCGACCAGCAGGCGCCGCAGCAGCGGCAGCGCGGCGCGCGCTTCCGGCTTGTTGTTCGGCGCCAGGCGCGCCTGCGGGTAGCGCACCGGCAGGCGGTTGTAGCCGTAGAGACGGGCCAGTTCCTCGATCAGGTCGACTTCCAGGGAAATGTCGAAGCGATGGCTCGGTACGCCGACCGACCACTGCCCTTCCCCGTCGGCTACCACCGTTAGTTCCAGGGCTTGCAGCAGGCGCACGATCTCGGCGGCGTCCAGCGGCATGCCGAGCATCTGGGTCACGCGCTCGGCGCGCAGGGTGATCGGCGCGACCTTCGGCAGGTGCGCTTCGCTGACCTGCTCGACGATCGGCCCCGGTTCACCGCCGACGATGTCGAGGATCAGGCGCGTCGCGCGCTCCATGGCCTTGCGCGCCAACTGGCTGTCGACGCCGCGCTCGAAGCGATGCGAGGAGTCGGTGTGCAGGCCATAGGAGCGGGCCTTGCCGGCCAGGGCGATGGTGTCGAAGAACGCGGCTTCGAGGAACAGGTCGCGAGTGCTGTCGCTGACGCCGCTGTGCTCGCCGCCCATCACCCCGGCGATGGCCAGGGCGCGCTGGTGGTCGGCGATCACCAGGGTGTCGGCGCGCAGGGTGATTTCCTGGCCGTCGAGCAGGACCAGCTTCTCGCCGTCCTCGGCCATGCGCACGCGCACGCCGCCGTTGATCTCGGCAAGGTCGAAGGCATGCATCGGCTGGCCCAGTTCGATCATCACGTAGTTGGTGACGTCGACCACCGGATCGATACTGCGAATGTCGGAACGGCGCAGGCGCTCGACCATCCACAACGGGGTCGGCCGGCTCAGGTCGACGTTGCGGATCACCCGGCCGAGGTAGCGCGGGCAGGCGGCCGGCGCGGCGAGTTCGACCGGACGGGTCTCGTCGTGCTGCGCGGCGACCGCGTCCACCGCCACCGGCGCCAGCGGGACGTCGTAGATGGCGCTGACTTCGCGGGCCAGGCCGGCGAGCGACAGGCAGTCACCGCGGTTCGGGGTCAGGCCGACCTCGATGGTGTAGTCGTCCAGCTCCAGGTAGGCGCGGACGTCCTGGCCGACCGGCGCGTCGGCCGGCAGCTCGAGCAGACCGGCGTTCTCTTCGCTGATCTGCAATTCCTTGGCCGAGCAGAGCATGCCGAAGGACTCGACGCCGCGCAGCTTGGCTTTCTTGATCTTGAAGTCGCCCGGCAGTTCGGCGCCGATCATGGCGAAGGGAATCTTCAGGCCCGCGCGCACGTTGGGCGCACCGCAGACGACCTGGAAGGTCTCGCTGCCGTTGCTGACCTGGCAGACGCGCAGCTTGTCGGCGTCCGGATGCTGTTCGGTCGAGAGCACCTCGCCGACCACCACGCCGCTGAAGGCGCCGGCGACCGGCAGGTCGGCGTCGACCTCGAGGCCGACCATGGACAGGCGAGCGACCAGCTCGTCATGGGAAACCTGCGGATTTGCCCAGCTCCGCAGCCACTTTTCACTGAATTTCATCCTGTTCTCCTAAGGAATCCGGTTGCGTTCTGGCCTAGCGGAATTGTCCGAGGAAGCGCAGATCGTTATCGAAGAACAGACGCAGGTCGTTCACCCCGTAGCGCAGCATGGCCAGGCGCTCGGCGCCCATGCCGAAGGCGAAGCCCTGGAATTTCTCGGGATCGATGTTGGACATGCGCAGCACGTTCGGGTGCACCATGCCGCACCCCATGACTTCCAGCCAGCCGGTCTGCTTGCACACGCGGCAGCCGTTGCCGCTGCAGATCACGCACTGGATGTCCACTTCGGCCGAGGGCTCGGTGAAGGGGAAGAAGGACGGACGGAAGCGCACTTCGAGCTGCTTCTCGAAGAAGGCGCGGAGGAATTCCTCGATGGTGCCCTTGAGGTCGGCGAAGCTGACGCCCTCGTCCACCAGCAGGCCTTCCACCTGGTGGAACATCGGCGAGTGGGTCAGGTCGGAGTCGCAGCGGTAGACGCGCCCCGGGCAGACAATGCGGATCGGCGGCTGCTGGGACTCCATGGTCCGCACCTGCACCGGTGAGGTGTGGGTACGCAGCAGCATGTTCGCATTGAAATAGAAAGTATCGTGCATGGCACGCGCCGGGTGGTGGCCCGGAATGTTGAGCGCTTCGAAGTTGTGGTAGTCGTCTTCGACTTCCGGGCCTTCGGCGACTTCGTAGCCGATGCGGCTGAAGCACTGCTCGATGCGCTCCAGCGTGCGGGTGACCGGATGCAGGCCGCCGCTCAGCTGGCCACGGCCAGGCAGGGTGACGTCGATGCGCTCCGCGGCCAGCCGGGCGGCCAGCGCGGCCCCTTCCAGCTCGGTCTTACGCGCGTTCAGCGCATCCTGGACCTTTTCCTTGGCCACGTTGATCAGCGCGCCGACCTTCGGCCGCTCTTCGGCCGGCAGGTCGCCCAGGGTCTTCATCACCTGGGTCAGTTCGCCTTTCTTGCCGAGGTAGTGAACCCGGATCTGCTCCAGGGCATTGACGTCTTCGGTGTGTCGCACAGCCTCCAATGCTTGAGAGACCAGCGCATCCAGGTTTTCCATGTATGGACTCCAGATACAAAATAGGGGAAGAGCGGTAAGGCTCTTCCCCTATCGGTGACGTTACGTCCGGACCGAGGTCCGGTGATTGTCGTAGGGCTTAAGCCAAGCTTGCCTTCGCTTTCTCGACAATCGCGGTAAACGCCGCTTTTTCGTTCACTGCCAGATCGGCCAGGACCTTACGGTCGATCTCGATGGCCGCCTTTTTCAGGCCGGCGATCAGGCGGCTGTAGGACAGACCGTTCTGACGAGCACCAGCGTTGATACGGGCGATCCACAGTGCGCGGAACTGACGCTTGCGCTGACGACGGTCACGGTAGGCGTATTGGCCAGCCTTGATCACCGCCTGCTTGGCAACGCGGAACACGCGCGAGCGTGCACCGTAGTAGCCCTTGGCGAGCTTCAGAATTTTCTTGTGACGACGACGGGCGATAACGCCACGCTTAACACGAGCCATGAATTAATCCTCTACCTTAATAATCAGCGCAGACGCAGGGAGCGTTCTACGCGCGCAACGTCAGACTTGTTCAGCATCGAGGTGCCGCGCAGTTGACGCTTACGCTTGGTGGTCATCTTGGTCAGGATGTGGCTCTTGAAGGCGTGCTTGTGCTTGAGGCCACCAGCAGTCTTCTTGAAGCGCTTGGCCGCGCCACTTTTGGTCTTCATCTTTGGCATGTTCGGATACTCCGCATTGAGTGATTACGCATAACCGCAAGGCCTGCCAGTGCCCTGGTGGTTACTTTTTCTTCTTGGGAGCGATGACCATCATCAGCTGGCGTCCTTCCAGCTTAGGATGCTGCTCGACGGTGCCGTACTCCACGAGGTCGGCTTCGACCCGCTTCAACAGCTCCATCCCCAGCTCCTGGTGAGCCATCTCACGACCGCGGAATCGCAGGGATACCTTGGCCTTGTCCCCTTCACTAAGGAAACGTACCAGGTTGCGTAGTTTTACCTGGTAATCCCCTTCTTCCGTCCCTGGACGAAACTTGATTTCTTTGACCTGCGCCTGCTTCTGGTTCTTCTTGGCGACCGCAGCCTGCTTCTTCTTCTCGAACAGGTGCTTGCCGTAGTCCATGATGCGGCAGACAGGAGGCACCGCGTCGGCCGAAATCTCAACCAGGTCCAGCTTCGCCTCTTCGGCTAGGCGGATCGCCTCATCGATCGAAACAACACCAACCTGCTGGCCATCAGCTCCAATCAACCGTACCTCACGAGCCGAGATGTTCTCGTTGATCGGGGGTTTCGGTTGAGCTCGCTTATCCTGTCTCATTTCACGCTTAATAATGATTACTCCGAGTCTTGGCGACCACGCCGGGAAACCGCCTGTGCCAACAGCTCAGCGAACTGGGTGACGGGCATGGAGCCCAGGTCTTCCCCTTCGCGCGTACGCACCGCGACGGCCTTCGATTCAACTTCCCGATCTCCAATAACCAAGAGATAGGGAACCTTGAGCAAAGTATGCTCGCGGATTTTAAAGCCGATCTTCTCGTTTCTCAAGTCGGACTTGGCACGGAATCCGCTTTCCCCGAGGATCCGCACCACCTCGGCGGCGAAATCGGCCTGCTTGTCGGTGATATTCATCACCACCGCCTGGGTCGGCGCCAGCCAGGCCGGGAAGGCTCCGGCGTAGTGCTCGATGAGCATGCCGATGAAGCGCTCGAAGGACCCGAGGATCGCACGGTGCAGCATCACCGGGCGCTTACGGTTGTTGTCCTCGGCGATGTAGCTGGCGTCCAGGCGCTCCGGCAGGTTCGGGTCGTACTGCAGGGTGCCGCACTGCCAGTTACGGCCGAGGCAGTCCTTCAGGGTGAACTCGATCTTTGGCCCATAGAACGCGCCCTCGCCCGGCTGGTATTCCCAGGCCAGGCCGGATTCGTTCAGCGCATCGGCCAGCGCGCCTTCGGCGCGATCCCACAGCTCGTCGGAACCGACGCGCTTGGCCGGACGGGTCGACAGCTTCATGGCGATGTCGGTGAAACCGAAGTCGCGGTAGACCTGCAAGGTCAGCTTGATGAAATCGGCCGCTTCCTTCTTCACCTGCTCTTCGGTGCAGAAGATATGCGCGTCGTCCTGGGTAAAGCCGCGTACGCGCATGATCCCGTGCAGCGCGCCGGACGGCTCGTTGCGGTGGCAGGCGCCGAACTCGGCGAGGCGCAGCGGCAGGTCGCGGTAGGACTTCAGGCCCTGGTTGAAGATCTGCACGTGGCACGGGCAGTTCATCGGCTTGACCGCGTAGTCGCGGCTTTCCGAGGAGGTGGTGAACATGTTCTCGGCGTAGTTCGACCAGTGGCCCGAACGCTCCCAGAGGATGCGGTCGACCACCTGCGGGGTACGCACTTCGACATAGCCATGGTCGCGCTGGACCTTGCGCATGTACTGCTCGAGCACCTGGTAGACGCTCCAGCCGTTCGGGTGCCAGAACACCATGCCCGGCGCCTCTTCCTGCAGGTGGAACAGGTCGAGCTGCTTGCCGATGCGGCGATGGTCGCGCTTCTCGGCCTCTTCGATGCGCTGGATGTAGGCCGCCAGTTGCTTCTTGTCGGCCCAGGCGGTGCCGTAGATACGTTGCAACTGCTCGTTCTTCGAGTCGCCGCGCCAGTAGGCGCCGGAAATCTTGGTCAGCTGGAACGCCTTGAGGAAGCGGGTGTTCGGCACGTGCGGGCCGCGGCACATGTCCACATACTCCTCATGGAAGTACAGGCCCATGGCCTTCTCGTCCGGCATGTCGTCGATCAAGCGCAGCTTGTAGTCTTCGCCACGGGACTTGAACAGCTCGATGACCTCGGCGCGCGGGGTCATCTTCTTGATCACGTCGTAGTCCTTGTCGATCAGCTCGCGCATGCGCTGCTGGATCGCCGCCATGTCCTCGGGGGTGAAGGGGCGCTCGAAGAAGATGTCGTAGTAGAAGCCTTCCTCGATCACCGGGCCGATGACCATCTTCGCGGTCGGATAGAGCTGCTTGACCGCATGGCCGACCAGGTGGGCACAGGAGTGGCGGATGATCTCCAGTCCTTCCTCGTCCTTGGGCGTGATGATCTGCAGGGTCGCGTCGCGATCGATGGTGTCGCAGGCGTCGACCAGGCGGCCGTCGACCTTGCCGGCGAGGGTCGCCTTGGCCAGGCCCGCGCCGATGGATTGGGCCACCTCGGCCACGGAGACCGGGTGATCGAAGGAACGTTGACTGCCGTCGGGAAGAGTAATGATGGGCATGGCGCCTCCTCTCCTAGTGGTGACCCCTACCAAAGGCCACGTGGGTTGGGATGTGCCAGTAAGCGTCGCCCGCCGGGCCGGCCTGCCTCACAGTGGCAGGCGCCTTGCGGCACCCCTGCGCCGAAGCGCGCGGACGGAGATCACTGGGAATGGATACTGACGAAAAACGCCGGAGCTGATCCGGCGCGAAGCGCCCATGGTAAAGCATCCGTGGCGAGCTGACGAGCGGTCAGTTCGCCCGGCCTCGCTTCAGGACGTTTCCACGTCCGGCGCAACGCCATCGACGCGCGCCAGGAACTCCAGTACCGACCGGTTGAAAGCCGCCGGACGGGTGGCATTGAGGCCATGGGACGCACCCTGGATGCGTTGCAGCTTGGCGCGCGGCAGGGCCGCCGCCAGCGCCTCGGCGGTGGCCGGGAACGGTTGCGGACTGCGTTCGCCGTTGAGGATCAGGCTCGGCAGGTCGATCGAGCGCAGTTCCGACAGCGCCAGCGCCGGCGGCTGGTCGGCCACCTGCCCGACCAGGGTCATGGCGTTGTCCAGGGTCATTCGGCGGAACGTCGCCGACGAGCGTTTCCATACCCCGGCGCCGCTCACCGTATCGACGAACAGTTCCAGCCCCCGCTCCGCCTCGCCGCCACGGATCAATTCGAGCGCCTGGCGCCGGAACTGGTTGCGTTCCAATGGCTCCTCGGGCGCAGGCAGGCCGGCGTGAGCGTAGACCTCGGCGGCATAGTCACCGCCGGGATCGGCCAGGCTCAGCGAACGCAGGGCGTCCGGAGCGGCCAGCGCCAGGCGCAACGCCAGGTTGCCGCCACGGGAATGGCCGAGCAGGTGTACCGGCTCGCCGAGCCGCTCGACCAGCGCCAGCAGGTCGGCGACGTGGCGGGCGCTGGTGAAGTCCGCACCCTGCCCGTCCCAGCGCTCGGGGTAGTAGTGACGCAGGCTCGGCACGATCAGCCGGTGGCGCTCGCCGAGGCTGCGCAACTGCCATTGCCAGTAGCGGTAGTCGCACAGCGAACCGTGGACCAGTAGCACCGGCGTGCCCTCGCCCAGGTCCTGATAGACCAGTTGATACCCATCCACCTCGAACGAGGCGAGTTCGCCACTCATGCACGCAACCCTTTCGGTTTCTTTTTCGACTCAGCGCGACGAACGGTGATCGGGCCCGCAGCCCGATGCACGGCATCGCCTGGAAAAGATGGATGTTAGCGGCCTGAGGTCACGCCCCGTAATGACAAATAGGTCTAGGGCCGTCTCGCCCGCTGGGCTAGGCTGGAAGTTCCCCTGCGGAGGTGACGCCGATGAATACGCCGATCTTCTACGAGCTATTCCGCAACCACCCGCTGCATGCCCCGTCCGCCCGGACCCTGGCGAGCATGCTGGCCCTCGGCCTGGCACTGGCCGGGGTATGGGCCCTGCTGCTGGGCTGGGGCATCGGCCTGGGCATCGACAACTTCGCCATGTACTTCGGCTGGACCGCCCTGCTCATGACCATCCTCCTGGTCGCGCTGTTCCTCGGCGCCACGCTGTTGCGCATGGAGGCCATCTGGCTGGCTTTCCTGCTCGCCCTGCCCCTGCTGACCAGCCTCACCGGCTGCCTGGCTCTGGTCGGCGCCGGCCCCGAGTGACCGCGTTTCAGACCATGGTCGAAGACCGATTGCAGTAATTCCCCTTCCCGCAGGGTCTATCCTTGGGTAAGAGGAGGACGAACCATGACTCTCGAATCCTTCGTCACATTGCTGATCGTCGCCTGGCTGGGCCTCGCCGGCGTCACCCTGTGGGCCTTCCTGCGCGTGCCGCGTCGGCGCGCGCGCCTGCAACGCAAGGCACGGCAAGCCGAAAACCGGCATCCCGCGCGACCGCCACAGCCTCTTCCACAACGCAGCTGAAGCCGCCACGCCGACCGGTCACGGCAGGAAGGCGTGCTGGGAAACCCCCAGCAACAGATAGGCCGCCAGCACGGTGAACGCGAGAAAACCCACGACGTAACGCAGCATCCCGACTCCTGTCAGTCATTTCATCCCTGATGCTGACCCGAACGACCTTGCATCGTTCTGCGCCAGCCTGCCGAAGCGCCGAACGGGCAGGCCAGCCCTGGCCTTCCCTTCCGACACGAGCGGGGCCGGTCGATCCTCGCCCAGCCCCTCGAAGCTTCACTCTAGCACTCTCGCCCGCCCTGCCGGAGGCCTCCGCCAGGATTCCGGACGAACCGTTCAGCCCGCCATGTAGCTCGGCAGGCCGCGCTCCTGCAAACGACGCAGGGTACCGACCACATCCACCGGCAGGCTCCCTGCCTCCAGGGCCAGGTCGCGGCGCACGGCGTTGATGAACCAGTACATGCGCTTCTCGTCGGCCAACTGGGCGGCGGACACCACGCGACGGGTCACGATCTCTTCGCCGTTGCGCAGGGTCAGCAGGGCGCCGCCGTCCGGACGCATCTGGGTGGATACGGCAAAGGTGGCCTGGAAGGCATCGAACAGCATCTTGATGGACTTTTCCATGATCGTTTATCCCCTCTTGCATGAAAACCGACCGCGAACTTCAGCGCAGCCGCAACACGGGGAAAGGTAGCAGCTTTCATGCCAGCCACATGGAAAATTAAAACCATTTAAAATCAATAGCTTGTGAAAATACTCAGCGAAGCGGTCCGTGCAAACTGCAAGATCATGCGAAATGCACCATGCGATTTGCCAGCAGGCTCAGTCGGAAAACAGCGGCCGGCCCCGCGCATCGAAGCCGCGCACCCGGTACAGCGCCGCTTCCGCCAGCGACAGCGCGGCCGCCGGACTCTCGCACGGCGGCTGGCCCGGCAGCACCAGCCATTCGGTGCGTCCGTCGTCGATGCTGGTTATCTCGATCTCGGCCAGATAGCCGCTGTCCTCGCGCAACCAGGTGGCGCGCAGTTCGAACTCGCCAAAACGCCTGCCGGACACCCGCCAGCCTCCCTTCGGAAAAGTCGTCGCAGTGTAACCAGGCCGGGCGTCGATCAGCCAGCCAGGTCGGCCAGCGCCTCGCGCTCCTCTTCGCGCAGGGTCAGGACCCGGCAACCCCGCTCGGTGACCAGCACGGTGTGCTCGTACTGGGCCGACAGGCGGCGGTCGCGGGTGGTCACGGTCCAGCCGTCCTTGTGCAGCTTCACCGCGTGGCCGCCCTGGTTGATCATCGGTTCGATGGTGAAGGTCATCCCGGCCTTCAGCCGCGCACCCGCGCCAGCGCGACCGAAGTGCAGGACCTGCGGCGCCTCGTGCATCTTGCGGCCGATGCCATGCCCGCAGTATTCGCGGACCACCGAATAACCGTTGGCTTCGGCGTGACTCTGGATGGCATGCCCGATATCGCCGAGGGTGGCGTCCGGGCGCACCACGCGGATCGCCCGGTACAGGCATTCGCGGGTGACGTCGAGCAGCTTCTGCGCCTGGCGGTCGATGGCGCCGACCCGGTACATCTTGCTGCTGTCGCCGAAATAGCCGTCCTTGATCACCGTGACGTCGACGTTGACGATATCGCCGTCGCGGAGGATCTGCTGCGCCGACGGCCAGCCATGGCAGACCACCTCGTTGACCGAGGTGTTCACCGTGAACGGATAGCCGTACTGCCCCTTGCTGCCGGGAATCGCCGCGAGGGTGTCGACGATGTAGCGCTCGCAGAAGCGGTCGATCTCTGCCGTGCTGATGCCTGGCCGCACCACCTCGTCGAGGGCTTCGAGGACTTTCGCGGTGAGCGCGCCGGCCACGCTCATGCGCTGGATTTCCTCCGCGCTCTTGATCATCCCGAGATCCTCGCCGCGTCCTGCTCGCGGCGGTCGCTTTCGCGCGCTTCGTCCATCAATTGGCGTAGCACCTGCGCATAGGTCAGGCCGGGATTGGCTTCGATCAGCATGCCGATGCGCATCCAGTGCTCGGCCTGGGCATTGATCGAGCGCGACATGGCCTTGCAGGCGATGCGCGCCTCTTCGTGCAATTGCTCGGAAATCTTCACCAGGCCCACACTACACCTCGACTACAAAACATATACGGAACGCATACTAACCATCGCATGGACGCGACGCAAACGGGAAGGTCCGCCCTCGCCTGGCCATGGACTGGCCACGATTGGCATCTCCTGCAAAATCAGTAACATGCGGATTTTTTTGGAAGTTGCCGCATGCTTTCCCGTTTGTTTGTAGGCCTTTTCGCCCTCCTCCTCGCCAGCGCCGGCCAGGCCAACGCCCCCCGCACGTTCTCCGAAGCGAAGAAAATCGGCTGGAAGCTCTACGCCCGGCAATCCGTGGAGTTCTACTGCGGCTGTCGCTACTCGGGAAATCGTGTCGACCTCGCCAGTTGCGGCTACAAGCCGAGGAAGAACGCCAACCGCGCGCGGCGCATCGAGTGGGAACACATCGTTCCGGCCTGGGTGATCGGTCACCAGCGACGCTGCTGGCAGAACGGCGGGCGGAGCAACTGCGCGAGGCACGACAGCACCTACCAGCGCGCCGAGGCCGACCTGCACAACCTGGTGCCGAGCATCGGCGAGGTCAACGGCGACCGCAGCAACTTCGGCTTCGGCTGGCTGCCGCAGAAACCCCAGCAATACGGCGCCTGCCCGATGGTGGTGGACTTCAAGGCGCGCAAGGCGATGCCACGCCCGCAGATTCGCGGGATGATCGCCCGCACCTACTTCTACATGAGCGACCGCTACGGTCTGCGCCTGTCGAAGCAGGATCGCCAGCTCTACAACGCCTGGCACAAGCAGTACCCGCCACAGACCTGGGAGCGCCAGCGCAACCACATGGTCGGCTGCGTGATGGGCTGGGGCAATCCCTATGTCGGCCCGGTGGACCTGGCAACCTGCAGCAACCTATCCTCGCGTCGACGCTGACCTCCGCCGGAGTAGCCCATGATCTTCCGCACCCTCGCCCTGTTGCCGCTCTGCGCCGCCCTGGCGTTCGCCGCCGACGCCGGGGAGCGCCGCTTCGACTGCACGGTGGTGGCGATACACGACGACGCCAGCCTGGGCTGCCGCCTGCCCGGCGCGAACAAGGCACTGCGCATCCAGCTCAACGCCGTCGAGCTACCGGCCGCCGAGCCCTGGCGTCGGCGCGCCCGGGAAGCCCTGAAAGACATGCTGCTCGGCAAATCGGCGACCATCCGCGAGCAAGGCCGCGACGCGCGCTTCCGCATCCTCGGCGCGGCCTGGGTGACCCCGGCCGACTGCCCCACCTGCGGACATACCCTGGATGCCGGGCTGGCCCTGCTGACCATTGGCCTGGCCAGTTGGCGCGACGCGCCGGACAGCGGCCAGACGGCCGAGGCGCGCGGCCAGTACCGGTTCGCCGAGGAAGAAGCGCGGGCGCGCAAGGCTGGCCAGTGGGGTCCGCGCGACGCCGCTCCTACAGATGGATCTCCGCGAACTTGATGCCCAGCCCGCGCAGCTCCTTGACCGCGTCGTCGAGCCGGCGGAACGACATCACCTCGTCGCTCTCGTCGACCAGGAAATAACTGCGCCCGCCGTCCTTCTTGAAGAACACGATCCATTCCCTGGCCAGGGTGGGATTGGCGATGATGTGGGTCGCCGAGATCTTCCCTGCCGCCTGCCTGTCCCGAACCTTCTCGCGCTTCATTGCCTTCCCGTCAGCTGTGTGGAAAGGCGGAATTATCGCATCATCGGTTCCCGCGGCGAAAAAACTCAGCGTGCCGCCATCGCCATTTCCATGCCCGGCACGGCCAGTTCCCGGCGGATGCTGCGGATCAGCCATTCGGTCTCCGGCGGCGCGCTGAGCTGCGGCGAGGGTATGGTGCGAGCCACGTAGCGGCCGTCGGCGGCCTGCAACTGCAACAACAGCGCGCCGTCGTGGCGGCTCTTGCTGGACAACTGGAACTCGGGAAAGGCAGCGGCGATTTTCTTCAGGTCGACAGACATGTTGCGCTCCATTTCTGAGAAGTTGGACGGAGGCCCGCCGCGCGGCGGGCAGGCGCAGTCTGGTTAACGGATGCGACCGAATGATGACGCCGGCGACGAACCAATTCGCCCGCCGTGGCGTCCCAGAAAGGACGCGACGAATTTCACCCAACGGAAAATGCCTGGCGGCAAGCGGCCATCGGTGGTCGATCGTCATCGGCACGCACACAGCAAGGAGATGGAATGTTCCGTACGGCTTATCGGGAAATAGGCCTGTTCGGCCTGGTCAAGCGCACAGTGAACGAGTTCCTCGAGGACGACATGCCGACCTACGCCTCGGCCCTCGCCTATCAGATGCTGTTCTCGCTGTTTCCGTTCCTGCTGGTGCTGATCACCCTCGTAGGCTACCTGCACCTACCGGAGTTCTTCGCCTGGCTGCGCGAGCAGGCGGCGTTGCTGCTGCCGCCCGAGGCGATGGATCAGGTCAACCCGGTGATCGACCAGTTGCAGCAGCAGAAAGGCGGCCTGCTGTCGATCGGTATCGCGGTGGCGCTGTGGACCTCCTCGGCGGGCATCCGCTCGATGATGATCGCGCTCAACGCCGCCTACGACGTGAAGGAGAGCCGCCCGGTATGGAAGCGCTTCTCCCTGTCGATCCTCTACACCCTCGGCATCGCCCTGTTGTTGCTGGTGGCGGCCGGCCTGATGGTCACCGGGCCGCAGGTGATCGCCTGGATCGCCGGCCTGGTCGGTCTGGAACAGTACCTGGTGACGCTCTGGACCTGGCTGCGCTGGCCTCTTGCGGTGTTCCTGCTGATGCTCGCGGTGGCGCTGTTCTACTACCTGGTGCCGGATGTCGAGCAGCGTTTCCGCTTCATCACTCCCGGCTCGGTGCTCTCGGTGATCGCCTGGATCGCCGCGTCCCTCGCCTACGGCTTCTACGTGAAGAACTTCGCCAACTACAACGCCATGTACGGCAGCATCGGGGCGATCATCATCCTCCTGCTGTACTTCTACCTGTCGGCGGCAGTGGTGCTGTTCGGCGCCGAGCTGAACGCGGTGATCGAGCACCATTCGGAAGACGGCAAGGATCCTGGCGAGCGCGAACTTCCGGACAACGACGACCCCGAACTCAAGGCTTGAGCAGGGCGTCGGCCTCGCTGACGCTGGCCTTGCCGGTGGCGCGCCGGTACAGACACAGCTCGCGGCCCTGGCGGCCCTGCATGTGCGGCTGCGGATAGCGGCCCTGCAGGAGCAGCGCCGAATAGCCCACCTCATCGTCGAAGGGCAGTACCTGCCCCACCGCGCGTACCTGGCGCAAGCCGCTGGCTTTCAGGCAGGCGGCACGCACCATGGCGTCGTGCGCCTGCCACGCCTCGGCCGTGGAAGCCCAGGCCGGCGCCGAACCGAGCAGCAGGCAGACCAGCGATCCCGCAACCACCCTCGTCATTGCGCACCTCGCATCGCCGGAAACAGGCAAAAGAGAAGCCCCCGGGACCACAGCGGCAACTAAAGGCCCCGGGGGCGATGAGGCGGCAGTTACACCTCGCAGCAATGGACATTGCCCCGCGAAAAATAGTTCTACGCTCGCCGACGAAGCGCTCAGCCGGCCCAGCCCAGCACCAGCGCAGCCAGGACCAGGTAGCGGAGCGTCTTGGCCAGGCCGACGATCAGCAGGAAACTCCAGCAGGACTCACGCATGATGCCGGCCACCAGCGTCAGCGGATCGCCGATGACCGGCACCCAACTGAGCAGCAGGGTCCAGCGGCCGTAGCGGCGATAGTGTCGCTGCGCCCTGAGCAACTGCGCCTCGCCCACGGGAAACCAGCGGCGACCGCGGAAATGCTCGAGGTAGCGACCCAGCCACCAGTTGACCCAGGAACCCAGTACATTGCCGACGATGGCCAACGCCAGCAGCCACGCGACCGACTGGCCGCCGCGCAGCAGCAAGGCGGCCAGCACGGTTTCCGACTGCAACGGCAGCAGGGTCGCCGAACCGAACGCCGAGAGGAACAGCCCGGCGTACGCGGCCCAGTCAGTCAACACCCGAACGCTCCCAGCGCCATTCGCATCCCCACTCCAATCCGGAAAAAACTGACCTGGGACAGCCGTCCCGAGGCCGGCGAAGCATACCCTGGCAGGCAAGGGCATTTCCCCGGTTATCCGAAAAGGAGGCAGGCCATGTTCATTCCCGGCCATCTGCATCTCGCCTCGGCCAGCGAAGTCGACCGCCAGGCATTCGATATCCACCTGCGCTACCGGGTCCTGGAGGCCGAGGCCCGCCCGGTGGCCGTACACTTCGACATGGAGGGCCGGATCGACGGCCAGCCTTTCAGCGAAAGCTTCGAACTGCCGCGCGACGCCGCCGTGCATTTCGCCAGCCGTGCCAGTCGCCTGGCCCGGCGCCACGGCCTGCGCTTGCGGCAGGGACCGATCGTGCGCCAGCGCCGCGAGTACGACGCTATGTTCGACGACCTGCGCCGACGCCTGAAACTCAAGAGCGGCGAAGCGATCGACCTCGACCGCTACCTGCGCGGCGAGGCCGGGGCATCCTGAAACGGCTCTCCCGCATGCTACGGAAGCCCCCGACGCAGGCCATGCCGTGCAACTTTCAGCGAAGCGGGCGACTCCATACCTAGGTAACCATCCTCGTCAAGGAGACCGACATGACTCTGAAAACCCGCTCCGCTCGCGCCAAGCAGGCTATCCAGGACCAGGCCATGGCCGAACTGCAGGACCTGATCGCCGAGGTGGACCAGTTGATGAGCGGCACCGGCAGCCTGGCCGGCAAGGAGGGCGCGAACCTGCGTGAACAGATCAATTCCGTGCTGCATCGTGGTCGCGACGCCATCGAGCGCACCCGCCGCGGCGTGGTGCAACGCAGCCAGGCGGCCGCCGAAGCGACCGAGGAATACGTCGAGGACCACCCCTGGCAGACCATCGCCGTCTCGGCCGGCGCCGGCTTCCTCCTCGGCTTGCTGGTGGGCCGCCGCTAGGGCGTTTCCGCAGGCAACAGAAAGCCCGCGCTCGGCGGGCTTTTCGGCAAGGCAAGGGCCTTGGCTCAGGCGGAGATCGCCGCCTCCAGCGGCCAACTCAGTTCCCAGGTTCCCTTCAAGGCTTCCGCCTCGTCACGACTGGTGAAGGGTCCGGCCCACATGGCACCGTCCACCATCAGGATCCAACAGGCCAGCAATCCCTTGCTGCGCAGCGATTCGGGAACGGACGTCCCCACCAGCACGGCGACTTCGATTCTGGACATAGGCTGACTCCGGTTATCATTAGCTTGCTAATAATAAGCGCCCGCCCCTTCGCCATGAAGCGCGCCGCGCACAACAGTCTTTTTCATCTGCGACAAAATTACCCACCCCCGGCTCCCACGGCAGCCCTGCCGTCCCGCCGGCTATAGTGGAAAAACAGCGAGTCCAGGAGGAACCGTCATGGACACCAGCCCGCACACCTTTTCCAACCTGTTCCGCCAGTTGGGGCTCCCCGCTGGGCGGGACGACATCGTCGCCTTTCTCGCCCGGCACCACCTCGAGGAGGGCACCGCGCTGCCCGATGCGCCATTCTGGAACCCTGCCCAGGCCAGCTTCCTGCGCGAGGCCCTGGCCGAGGACTCCGACTGGGCCGAACAGGTCGATGAACTGGCCTTGCAACTGACCCGCTGAAAAAAACGCAAACTGATGCGCTGACGGCTCTATCGTGCGGAACTTGCTATGAGTTGGCGGGGAATTTCAAGTCACCGGCATCGATAGCCACTATCAGCCCAAAGCATTTTTCCCCAGCGGAGCGGCGTGAGATCGTAGCGGCGTCGGGAGAACCCCAAGTCCCCGACGCTCCTTTGAAGACCATCGCCCTCCCCCCGCAGATGGTCTTTTTTTTGCCCGCGATTCGGCCGTGCCCCGACCGGCTGGCCCAGGACATGGAACATTCCGTTACGTCCCCCACTGAACTTTTCACCCGTGCCTCGGTGTCTTACCCTGCTCGCGTTACCACGTAAGGAGAACCTCAAGGACATGAAAGCACTACTGATCGCCGCCGGCGTTGCCGCTCTTTCCAGCACCGCCATGGCCGCCAAACTGGATGAAAAGGTTCCCTACCCGAAGGCAGATGCCGGCTTCACCCGCCAGGTCATCCACCTGCCGAAACAGGACGCGGAAGACGCATTCAAGGTCGAGATCATCGCCGGCAAGACCCTCGAGGCCGACTGCAACCAGCAGCGCCTGGGCGGCGAGCTGGAAGAGCACACCCTGGAAGGCTGGGGCTACTCCTACTACCGCCTGGACAAGGTCAGCGGGCCGATGAGCACGATGATGGCCTGCCCCGGCCAGAAGAAGGAGCAGCGCTTCATCCCGGTGGTCGGCGAAGGCTTCCTGCTGCGCTACAACAGCAAGCTGCCGATCGTGGTCTATGCGCCGAAGGACGTGGAGGTCCGCTATCGGATCTGGTCAGCGTCCGAAAAGGTCGAGAAAGCGGTCAGCGAATAAACGCCGCGCATGAAAAAGCCGCCCACGGGCGGCTTTTTCGTTGCGCCGGCGTCAGCCCGGCACCAGGCCGATGTTCAGGCCGGAGTCCACGGTGATCCGGTAATGCGTGGTCTGCCCGTTCTGCACATGCACCACCTGCTTGGGCGCCTCGCCGCGGCAGATCCCATCGCCCTGCACGGATACCACCCGCAGCCCCGCCGGAAGACGGAAACGCGCGCTCTCGCCGGCCTGGATCTCAGCGGCCAGGCGGCTATCGATGATCAAGCGGGTATTGCAGACGCTGCCGAGGAACTCGCGGTCCCGGGAAACCACCAGGAAGGCGTCGCCGTCGTCACGGAACTGGTAGTTGTACAAACGCTCCTTCGGTACCTGGTCCGTCTCGTCGAGCGAGGGCGTCGATGTCGAACAACCCGCCAGCAAGACGGCCCCCAGTAGCATCCCCAAAATCCGCATAGTGACCCCAATCCGTTCATCGAAATGCCGCACCCCATCCTCGCCGGGGCAGACCTTCATGGCTTGCGGTCGTACTTCCTCCCTGAACCGGCACCACAGCGCACGTCCGTCTAAGGTAGGCGATTTGCCCCGGCCAAGGCGAGCGCGAATGGCGCTGAAGAAAAAAAATCCTCAGACGGAGGCCGCCTCGCCGGCCGGCAACGCGGAAGTCGGGAGGCCGAACAGGCGATCGAAGGCCCAGTTGAAGAGGAAGGTGTAGCACGGGATCAGGACGATCAGCGCCAGGTCCAGCCAGAACGCCTCCAGCAGGGAAATCCCCATCCACCAGGCGATCAGCGGGATCAGGTAGACCACCAGGGTCAGCTGGAAGCCGATGGCGTGCGCCACCCGCCGCGCAATGCTGCGTCCGCGCACGGCCTGGCGCCGCTCCCAGAACTCGAACAGGCAGTTGTAGATGAAGTTCCAGGTCACCGCGACGGTGGTAATCACCACCGCCAGGGGGCCGGTGGTAGTGGGCGTGGAACCGGCGAGCAGGGCCAGCCCCAGGGTCGAGATACTCATCCCGATCAATTCGTAGGCGGTCACGTAGACCAGTTTGCGCTTGATGCCTTGCACGTGGACCTCTCGGGCGTGATAGCGGAAAGGCGGGCAAGGTTGGATCAATTTTCTTGACAGAAAAAGTCAGCAGCTTTCAGATCTGCTGATAGGAGAATTGCCATGAACTTTTCCAGCGATACCATCGAGCTGTTCCTCGCCGTCCTCGACCGCGGCTCCTTTTCCGGCGCCGCCCGTGCCTTGGGTCGAGTGCCTTCGGCGGTGAGCATGGGCATCGCCAACCTGGAGGCGGAGCTGGGTTTCGCCCTTTTCGAGCGAACCCACCGCGAAGCCCGTCCTACGGCGCTGGCCAGGGCCCTGGCACCGCAAGCGCGGATGATCGCCGAGCAGCTCGCCCAGTTGCAGGTGCATGCGCTGGAACTCTCCCAGGGATTGGAAAGCCGCCTGTCGCTCGGCGTGGTTGCGGACATCGACAGCGGGCGGCTGTTCGGCGCCCTCCGCACCCTTTCCGAGCGCTACCCGCTGCTCGATGTCGAGGTGCTCAGCGCGGCGCAGGACGATGCCCTCGCCCTGCTCCATGGCGGCCGCATCAGCCTGTGCTTCGGATTCGCCGGCATCAGCGTGAACCCGCAGGAGCGCTTCCAGTATGTCGGCGCGGAATCGCTGGTCGCGACCATCTCGCCGCACCATCCCGCCCTGCAGAAGCCGGGGCAGGCGCTGTACCTGGAAGAACTGGTGAACGTGCGGCAGATCCTGGTGGCCAGTTGCGACCTGCCGTTGGCCGACACCCGTCCGCTGATTGCCGGCGCCTGCTGGCGCACCGACAGCCTGGGCACGGCGCTGGAAATGGTCGAGGCGGGGATCGGCTGGGGCAATTTCCCGTTGTCCCGGGTCGCGCCGCTGCTGGCAACGGGAAGGCTGGTACGCCTGGACTTCAGGAATACCAAGAACGAGCTGAAACTGCCTGTCCACGCTATCTGGCTGAAAAACCAGCCATTGCGCAAGGCCGCCCAGGAACTGGTTGGCATGCTGGCCACCCGTCCCGATTGAAGCGTTATGCAGTGCACTTCACAGAAAAAACGAGACCCGTCACGCGAATCGCCGCACACGCCGGCGCCCCGACCTCCAGTACTTGATCTCGATCAAGCGCAGCGCCGGCCATAGGCAGATGATCGTTCTGCGGCCATCCTCCGTTTGCGGCCGTAGAGCTCCGGACACTTCATGCTAGGGGGGCCGGAGCTCTTCCCTCTTCCTCGCGGCTCAGGAACAGGTCCTGGCCGCATCGATGAAGGCCCCGCGGGTGACCCAGGGCTGCTGGTCATGGATTCGCACCAGGCTGCCACCCCTCGCCGGCTGCACCTCCAGCCACTGCCCAGCGTCCGCCAGGCGATAGCCGCGGCCTTCCTCCACCAGCGCCACGCCGGGCGCCTGGCGTTGCCACTTGGGCAAGACGCACATCGCGTAATCGTAGGGAGCCTTGCTGGTGCTGGCGGCCAGCGCCGGGGCGTTCGAAGCGGGAGGCGAGGCACAGGCGGACAGGGCCAGGGCGGCGAATACAGCGATAAGAATCTTCATGTCACGTCCCTCTTTGTCGATCCGTTCACGATTCGACGGTATCACCGCCCAAAGCGAGAACTGCAGCGACTTCGCGGCATGGTACTTATCGATAAGGTTGATATTGCAGGCGCATGACGAAGCGATCCGGCAACGCCCGATTCAGAGCCTATGGAAGGGGCTTTCCTTGCGCTTTGGTTATTAGCAAATGACTCGAAGCTTTCTTGGATCGAACAATGTTCTGGTATTGTTGCGCCGCCAACGGGAGAAACAAGAAACCAGAACCGCCACGCACGGTAAATGGGACAAATGACTCCCGTGCACTTCGAACCTTGCGCTTCCTTCAATTTCAGCGCACATCAAGCCAACAACCAGGAACAATAAGATGTTGAAGAAAAGGATTTGCCTGCTGGCACTGGGCATCGCGACTGCAAGCCAGGCGATGGCCAATGACCAAGAAGCAGCAAAGGGGTTTGTCGAGGACAGCCACCTCGATCTGTTCTTCCGCAATGCATATATCAAACGCGACAAGAAGTACGGTACAGAGGACCAAGCAGAGTGGGGCCAGGCCGCAACCGCGACCTTCACTTCCGGCTTCACCCAAGGAACCATCGGGATAGGTGTGGACGTGTTCGGTATGTACGCTGTTCGCTTGGACGGCGGCAAGGGTCGTAGCGGCGCCGCCGGTATCGACTTCTTCAAGCAGGGCGACAGCGGCTCCGCGGCGGACGATCTGTCCAAGGGCGGCGCGGCGGTGAAGTTCCGCATCTCCAACACCGTGCTCAAGTACGGCGACCAGATGCCCAGCCTGCCGGTGCTCAGCTACGACAACTCGCGCCTGCTCCCGGAAAGCTACAGCGGCACCCTGATCACCTCCAAGGAGATCGAGGGCCTGGAGCTGAACGCCGGTCGCTTCACCGCGGAATCCCGCAAGAGCGCCGAAGGGCGCGACAGCGGCGGCCTGAAGAGCATCAACGTGTTCGGCGGCAAGTACGCCTTCACCGATCACTTCAACGCCTCGCTGTACGCTTCCGACGTCGAGGACGTACTGAAGAAGCAGTACATCAACCTGAACTACACCATCCCGCTGCAGGCCGACCAGTCGCTGAACTTCGACTTCAACGGCTATCGCACCAAGCTGGACAGCGACTTCGCCGACCAGAACTTCAACGGTAACCGCGACAACAAGATCTGGAGCCTGGCGGCGTCCTACACCATCGACGCCCACACCTTCATGATCGCCCACCAGCGCAACACCGGCGACACCGGCTACAACTACGGCTGGTACCAGAACGCCGGCGGCATCGGCGACGGCGGCACCACCATCTGGCTGGCCAACTCCTACTGGTCGGACTTCAACGCCGAGGACGAGCGTTCCTGGCAGGTCAGCTACGCCCTGGACTTCGCCAAGTACGGCGTGCCCGGCCTGACCTACCGCGTAGCCTACGTGCGCGGCGACAACATCAAGACCGCCGAGACCAGCAACGGCAAGGAGCGCGAGATCTTCAACCAGGTCCAGTACGTGGTGCAGAGCGGCCCGGCCAAGGACCTCACCCTGCGCCTGCGTAGCTCGTTTGCTCGCGTTTCCGCTGATGCCCGCGATAGCTACTTCAGTGGCGGCAACGAAATCCGTGCCTTCGTCGAGTACCCGTTCAGCGTGTTCTGATCGAACCCACGAGCGCGACGAGAACCCCGGGCCAGTCCCGGGGTTTTCTTTTTTGCGTTTCGTGCTCCAGTTCAACCTTATCGGGTGGCGCCGCACAGCATCGGAAAGCCGGTGATAGCATTCGCTCTCGCTTGCCATTGCTTATCGATATCGACAATGCCGTTCCGGAAACACCTTCTGCTCCCCCTCCTCGGTCTTGCCCTGCTGCTCGGCGGTTGCGGCCCCAGTGTCAGTTACTCCTACATTCCGCCGACCAGCGATGCCGGCCTGCACTGCGTGACCCAGTGCAATGCCGAGAAGCGCCAGTGCAAGACCCTCGCAAAGCTGCAGCAGCGCCAGGACGAGGCGCTCTACCAGGCGCAGAGCACGGCCTACAACTACTGCATGCAGAACAGCGACAAGAAGAAGCGCAAGTCCTGTCCCTACCCGCAGCGCAACTTCGATTTCGGCGACGACTGCCAGGACGAGTACCGCAGTTGCTACCAGTCCTGCGGCGGCACCATCCGCCGCATCGTCCACCAGGACTGAGGCGCGACGCCCGGCAGGCATGCCGGACGTGCGGCAATACCGTCAGGCGAAGACGAAGTACTTGCGCACCGTCTCCACTACCTCCCAGGTACCACGCAGGCCCGGCTCGATGACGAACACGTCGCCCGCCCTCAGGTGCACCGGTTGCTCGCCTTCCGGGGTGATGATGCAGTAGCCGTCGAGGAAGTGGCAGAACTCCCAGCGTTCGTAGTTCACCTCCCACTTGCCCGGCGTGCAGATCCAGGTGCCCATCAGCTTGCTGCCGTCCGCCGAGGCGTATGCGTTGAGGTTGACGGTATGCGGATCGCCGTCGATCCGCTTCCACTTGGTGGCGTCCAGCACGGGTACGGGACAGGTATCGCGCAGTACGGTGATGAAATCTGACATGGTCGCTCCAGGAAGGCAGTGGATGAATGCCTCACCATAGGGCCACGCGCGGGGCGCCGGTTGTCTGGGTTCGACATCGGCCTAGCTGAAAGCGCTAGGCAGCCCGGGCGCTCAGCGACGCCTGCCATTCAGCGCTGCCAGCAGGTCGCAGACCATGATCAGCAGCAGCATGGGTACGGCGAACGGAAAGAACGCCAGCGCCGCGTATTCGTAGGCCTGACCCGTCCACCACAGGCAAAGGCTGGCGACCGCCACGAGCAGGAAGCTGGCGGCGACGATGAACTTGCACAAGCGCGAGGCGAACCTGAGCGTATCGTCCACGACGAATCTCCTTCGGCGACTCCCCCGCAGTCTGCCGAAACCGCTCTGTCCCGGCGGTGACGCAAGAATGACGATTCGGACAGAATTGTTACGCCTGCCGCAAAACTTCATTCCACTTTGTTAGCTGGCTAATCAAATTCCCCCTTGATATCGTCTTTTTCGCCAGATCCCCAAGGCCTGGCAAATGTCCCTTGTACAGGCCATTACCAACCCTCCCCCCGCTTGGTAATGGCCTTTTTTTTCCCTTCTGCCGTAGTCCATGGAGATCGCATGCCACGCATTGCCCTGGTCCTGGGTGTGCTGCTGGTCAGCGCCTGCGCACAGCCTGTCACGCCGGACTCGATAGTCGAGGAATCGTTTTCCCGCAGCGCCAGCGAACGCCAGCTGGAAGAGCTGAACCGCCAGGGCCTTCCCTACGAGCAGTACCGGCTGCGCCGCCAGCGCATTCTCGGCCGCTGATCCCGGCGCCGCGCCTAGCGCTTCTTCGGCACCACCGCCCGCACCGCCTCGCAGACGACCAGCCCGACCATCAGCGGGATCAGCAGCGGCAGGATCGACATCGAGAGGTTTTCCGCTCCCGAGCTGAGGAGAAACGGAAACTGGCTGAGGAAGGCGACCATCGCCAGGCTGAGCAGGATCAGCAGGCCGTAGAGGCATGACGCCAATTTCAGAGCTTTTTCCATGACCGGGTAGAAAGTGAAGGATTCGGAAGAAAATCTACCCGCCCCGCTCCCCCGGTATGGCGAGAAGCAAGATTTTTTCAGATTCGGGTGCCCCGAAAAGACGCGAACCCGACCGACCGATCACCCCTCCATGCCCGTCGCGACAACCCGATCGGTCGGGTCCGGACTTGCAACATACCGCCGTGCCGATATCACGTCGCCTACCGGAACAAGGAGTTGTTCTTTTCGACGAACGTCCTCGCCTCCCGCTATCGCCCGCCCATCGCGACCTCGTATGCTCGCCGGGCGATGCCTCATGCCAGCAACCCTCACCCACAAGGGAGCAACACGATGAGCAACCTGCCTGCGATCATCCTGGTCCACGGCTTCTGGGGCGGCGCCGCCCACTGGAGCAAGGTCATTCTCGAACTGAAACGCCTCGGCCACGACAACCTGCATGCCGTCGAACTACCGTTGACCTCGCTGGCGGACGATGCCGAGCGGACGCGCAAGATGATCGCGCAGCAACAGGGGCCGGTCCTGCTGGTCGGACACTCCTATGGCGGCGCGGTGATCACCGAGGCCGGCAACCAGCCGAATGTGGTCGGGCTGGTCTATATCGCCGCCTTCGCCCCCGACAGCGGCGAAAGTCCCGGTGGCATCACCCAGGAGCACTTGCCCCTGGCCGCAGCGAACCTGGCGCCGGACAGCGATGGCTATCTCTGGGTGAAGGCGGACAGGTTCCACGAAAGCTTCTGCCAGGATCTCGCTGCGGACGAAGGGCTGGTCATGGGCATCACCCAGAAGGCTCCGCTGGCCAGCACTTTTGGCGATGCCATCGGCAGCCCGGCCTGGAAGAGCAAGCCCTCCTGGTACCAGATTTCCAGCGCCGATCGCATGATTGCGCCGGAGAACCAGGAGCGGATGGCCGCGCGGATCGCACCGAGGAAGATCGTCACCCTCGATGCCAGCCACGCGTCACTGGCCTCGCGAGCGAAGGAAGTAGCGGCGCTGATCGACGAGGCCGCCGTGGCCACCGCCCACTAGCGCCGCGCAGGACGCGGCAGCAGGCCTGGCCTGCTGCCGCGGCGGGCTCAGAGGCCGAGGGCGGACAGGTCGAGGCGGCCGTCGGCCATGGGCGGACACCAGAAGTAGCTGCCGCTGATCGGCCGGGTGAAACGGAACAGGCCATCGAGCACCCCGTCTTCCACGCCGATCATCCGTAGCCACTGGAGCTCGAAGGCCTCGAACGAGCGGCCGAAGGCGGCGAACAACAGCCCCGCGCGGTGCTCGTCGGACCAGGGCGCGCCGCGCCGCAGGAGGAACGCGGCGGGCTCGAAGCTTTCCTGCTCGGTACGCTTGACGTGGGCGTAGGCCGGCGCGTCTTCCAGTTCTTCATCGTCGGACTTGCGGCGGCCGATGATGTTGTCCATCTCCTCGCCGGGGATCGCCTGCATCCGGTCGAAGTCATGCAGCCACTGCTGGACAGCAACGAAACTGCCGCCATCCAGGCCCGCACCGCGCCCGGAGACCAGCGCGGCTTCGAGCGCCGCATCGCCCTTGGGATTCTCGGTGCCGTCCTTGTAGCCGGACAGGTCGCGGTCCTCGCCGTAGAGGAACGCATCCACCGCGCCGGTCCGCTGGAAGGCCGGCGCCAGCGACCGTTCCAGCGCGTGCGAGCGCAGCGTCACCTCGCCGCGATCCTCGCCGCGCAGCCAGCACCACAGCGCGGAGGGCGTGGACGGCAGGTCGATGCCGGGCGCGGCGAGCACCGGATAGTCCTTCATGCCCTCGACGGTCTTGCCGAGGCTGAGCATCAGCGAATGGCCGATACCCACCACCAGTTGGTAACCATCGGTGGCCGCGGCCAGGCTGGCCAAGGTCGCGGCCACCTGCTCGGGTTGGGAAATACTGAAAAACAGGTAGCGACCCACCACCGGAATCGGGGTGAGAATGCCTGGCTGAGCCGCGCTCATGTTGCCTCCATCTATCATCAGGCCGTGCGCCGCTCGTGGCGATGCACCTTCGATCTCGTTCTGGTTCGAGCAATGCTCGGTCTCGGAGCGCAGCGGCGGGCGACGCCAAGCGAAGCGGCTCCGAAATACCCGCGCATCCTAAACCGGTGCAACGCCAGAGACCACTCGAAGACGAGGGAAAAGCGCGAAGTCGGACCTGCGTCGCTCAGAACTCCATCGGCATGAGACCGACCACCAGGCCGGCGACGGCAAGGGCAAACACCAGCAGGGCCTTGGCGAGTTCGAGATGATGGGCGTTCATGGGCTTACCTGTCGGAGGGAAAGCCTGACGCTAGACGCCGAACATTGCAGTTGTGCAATCAGTCCCGGTCCGCTTGCGGCGAAACCGCTCCGCTCGCCGAAAGCAGGCCCAGCGCATGCTCCAGCGCCGCATCCAGGACCTTGTCGCGCGCCACCTCGCTCGCCTGGGCACGCGCGAGAAGCACCGCGCCGACCGACAGGCAGGTGAGCACCCAGGCCCGGTTCTCGTCGCCCATCAGTTCGGCCAGCCGCCGTTGCCGTTGTTCCAGGGCGCGTTCGAAGGTTTCCCGCACCTCGGGCCCTGCCCGGCCCACCTCGGCGGCCAGCGCCGGAATCGGGCAGCCCATGTCGGCATGCTGCGCATGACCGCGACTGAGGTAGAGACGGGTGGCGCCGGCCAGTTGCTCCAGGCTGTCCAGCGGAAAGGCATCGTGCTGGGCGCTCAGCTCGCGCTGCAGGATCGCTTCGAGCAACTCCGCCTTGCTGGAGAACTGCGAGTAGAACGCCCCGGTGGTAAGACCAGCCGCCTTCATCAAGGTGTCCAGGCCGGTGCTGGCGAAGCCCTGGCGCTTCACCAGCGGAGCGGCCTTGCTCAACAGCAGGGCGCGGGTGGCCTGTTTCTGTTCCGGTTTGTAGCGCATGCCGACTATCCGTTGGTTGGGGAGACGATGTCGTCACATTGGATAATGATCGTTATATAACGCTCGTTATCCAATGAGGAAGCCGCAATGACTCTAGCACCGCGACACCTGCGCATAGAACAACGAGGACGCGTCCTGCAAGTCCTGCTCGACAATCCCCCGGCGAACTTCCTCACCACGGCGGTGATGCAGGAACTGGCCGACCTGCTGGACGATCTGGAGCAGCGCCAGGACATCGGTGCCGTCATCCTTTCCGGAGCGGCGGATGGGGTCTTCCTGACCCACTTCGACGTCGACGAGATCGAGCGCGCCGTCGCCCCCATCACCTTCTCCATGCCGGCCTGGCTGACACGCCTGCTGCTGGAAAGCGAAAGCCTCCTGCGCCACTTGCCTGGGGCGAGGAAGCTGCTGCGGCGCACCCTGCTGGCAGGCGTCGTCGACATGAACCTGTTCCATGAGGTTACCGCGCACATGCGCCGCATGGACAAGGTGTTCATCGCCGCGATCAACGGCCTGGCCCTGGGCGGCGGCTGCGAGCTGGCGCTGGCCTGCGACCTGCGCCTGATGGCCGAGGACGACCAGGTGGAACGCTTCCTCGGCCAGCCGGAAGTACTCATCGGCCTGATACCGGGAGGCGGCGGCACCCAGATGCTGGCGCGCAGCCTGGGCGTAGCCAGGGCCCTGGAGCTGTGCCTGGAAGGGCAACTGCTGGAGCCGCGCCAGGCCCTTGCGCTGGGCCTGGTCAACGGGCTGGCGCCAGCGGAGGAGCTACTGGAAGCCGCCGACGCGCTGGCGCAACGCCTGTCCCGGCGCTCGCCGCAGGCGGTGCACCTGATCAAGCGTTCGATCTACCAGGCGGCTTCCCGCGACTGGACGGAGGGTATGGCCAGCGAAAAGGCCGGCTTCCTCTCCGCCGCCTCCCAAGGCAATACCCGTCGCGCCATGCGCGAATACATCGAACGGGTGCGCACCATCACCCGCGAAGAGCGTCCTTTCCGCCGTGCGGATTTCGACGACCTGACCGAAGGCAACGCCATCGACATGGCCTACAGGTGATCTGCATGACTGCCTCCTCTTCCCCGGTTTCCGCCACGCCCTGGCTGACCCTGAGCATTCGCCTGATGGCCGGCGGCTTCCTGCTGTTCTTCGGCCTGACCCTGGCCACGCTGCTCCTGCGGCTCGACCAGTCGCTGCTCGACTCCGACGCCGGGCGCCTGCTGCTCCGCCTGGTTCGCTGGGGCGACCAGCAAGGCGGCGGACAGCACTATGAGCTGATGATCTCGACGATCTACCTGGTCTGGGGCGCATTCCTCTGGCGCGCCGCCAGCCAGCCCTTCCGCCACCGGCTGTTCATCGACTTCACCGTGGCGGCCAATGCCGCGCACTTCGGCCTGATGTTCCTGCAGGGACTGTTGATGCCTGGCGAACACATCCACCTGGCCGGCGATGTCCTGCTGGGCTGGGCCTCGCTGCTGCCGCTGATGCTGTTCTGGATACCGCAACGCAAGCGGGCAGTCCCTTCGCTCGCCGTCGAGCGGAGGTGACGACGGCGGAACGGCCCCCAAAGGGGCCTAGCAGTTCGAACAGGCTCCTCTTGATGCCGTTGCGGACTGGCCTATGCTCACGGTGTGTGCGAACCCCAAGGGTATTTCCCGACCAGCTCCCCCGCGGTCGGGATTTTTTTTGCCTGTCGCTCAGCGCTCCGGATCGAAGGGCGAATAGCCCCGCCGGCGCAGGCTCGCCAGGGGCGCGAACAGCGGCTCCGGCAGATCGGCCCAATCGAACCAGGCCCAGCCGTCGCACTTGTCCGGCTCCATGAGGCGCGCCTCGGCATCCTCCGCGCAACCGGCCAGGATGAACGCGGTGAGGTAGTGGCGCCCCTCGAAGACGTCATTGCTGAACGGGCCGTGGCGCAGTTCGCTCAGCGCCAGGCCGGTCTCTTCCAGGGCTTCGCGCAGGGCGCAGTCCTCCACCGCCTCGCCGAACTCGAGATGGCCGCCGGGCGCCGACCAGCAGCCAGCGCCGTGGCTGCCCTTGCGGCGCCCCAGCAATACCTTGCCGTCCCGCAAGATCAGGACGCCCACGCCTACCTGCGGTGCCGGCATCGTCGCACTCCTGCTTCGGGATCAGAGATGGAGCGTACCGCTCATGTACAACGCCGCCTTGCCGGAGATGACCACCCGCTCGCCGCGCACGTCGCATTCCAGGCGCCCCTTGCGCGCCCCGCCCTGCTCGGCGCTCAGCCGGGTCTTGCCCAGGCGCTGCGCCCAGTACGGCGCCAGGGAGGTATGCGCGGAACCGGTCACCGGGTCTTCGTTGACGCCGACGTTGGGCCCGAACCAGCGCGAGACGAAATCGAAGCGCTGGCTGCGCGCGGTCACCGCCACCCCGCGGCACGGCAGGCCCTTCAGCCGGGCGAAGTCAGGCGCCAGGGCAGCGATCGTCTTTTCGTCGTCGACCACCACGAGGTAATCGTCGGTCTTCAGCACTTCCGCCTCGACAATGCCCAGCGCCTCCAGCAGTCCGACCGGTGTCGCGCAAGGTTCCGGACGCTTGGCCGGGAAGTCCATCGCCAGCGAGTCGCCCTCGCGCCGTACGCTCAGCTCGCCGCTGCGGGTGGCGAAACGCAGTACCGGGGAAGCGTCGTCGAGCTTGTGGATCAGCACCCAGGCCGTCGCCAGGGTCGCATGGCCGCACAGGTCCACCTCGACCTGCGGCGTGAACCAGCGCAATCGATAGTCGCCGTCGCGGCCGACGACAAAGGCGGTTTCCGAAAGATTGTTCTCTTCCGCGATGGCCTGCAGGCGCTCGTCGTCCAGCCAGGCATCGAGGGGGCAGACCGCCGCCGGATTGCCCTGGAAGGGACTGTCGGCGAATGCGTCGACCTGGAAGATCGTCAGTTCCATGTTCCGGACTCCTGTGTCGATGGGCTGCGCACCTTAGCAGCCGGACCTCGACCAGGACAATGCCGCGCCCCCGCGCGGTTGCGCCAGCGCAGGCGCCTCGCTCAGATCTGCCGGATATCCAGCAGCGCCCAGACCTGGTAACCCTGGCGCTTGGCTTCCTTCTCCGCCTCCAGTTGCGCGGTGACCTTGCTGATGGAGCGCGAGCGATGTTCGAAACGCAGCGGCAATCCCGCCCCGTCCTTGCGCACGCTCAGTTCGACGATGGTGTAGCGGACCGGCTGGCTAGCCTCGGTCCGGGCCTTTTTCGGTCGTGTTTCGGCAAGGCCCAGCGCCTTGCGCATCTGTTCTTCAGAGTAGATTTCCTGCACGCATTCACCCAGATTGAATAAAACCCGCAAATCCTATTGGTTCGCGACCCCACTTGCCAGGATAGTCGGCGAAGCGGGTCACACATCGACGCGAAAATCGCGCCTACCAGATCCGGCAGCTTCATCGAAACCGCCGCCGACATAAGCTGTGGGCGCTGTACATCCCTGGATCCTTTCCCGGCCTGCTCCACGCGGCCGGGATTTTTTTTGCCCGCCGCAGCCGTTTCCCGGACAACGCGTCAATCGGTTACGTCATTGCGCCATCGCGATTGTGGTACCGCACGCCTTGAAGTATGAAAACACACCGCCATTCCCGCGCGGACATACTGCCCAGGACCCACCCATGCCACGAACCAGAACAACAATAATCGCCGCCACCCTGCTGCTGGCCAGCTCCCTGCTCCACGCCCAGGAGCAGATGCCCGCCGCAACGCCAGCCTCGAACCTGCTCACCGCCGCAGTCGCCTGGCGGCAGACCGCCGCCGAATACCGCGCCCTCTACTACCAGGGCTTCAACGTTGCCCGTGATCGACTGGACCGGGCGCTGGCCGCGCGCCAACCCGGGGCGAGGAAACCGGCGATCATCAGCGACCTCGACGATACACTGCTCGGCAGCAACAGCTACTGGAGCTTCCTGCTCAGCCAGGACAAGGAGTTCTTCGACGACGCCGTCTGGGACCGTTGGGTCGCAGCCAACGGCCCGAGCCTGACCCCCGGCGCCCTGGAGTTCCTCGAATACGCCAGGTCCCGAGGCGTGGAAATCTTCTACGTGTCCAGCCGCGACCAGGGCGAAAAGACCCTGGAGTATGCCCTGGGCAACATGCGCGCCCTGCGCATGCCGTTCGCCGACGCAGAGCATGTGACCATCCTGCGCGACAGCTCGAATAAAGAGCCGGCGCAGAAGGCCATCGCCGCGCAGTACGACGTGTTGCTGATGCTCGGCGACAACCTGAACGACTTCCAGCGCCGCTACTACGTCGACGACGTGATGCAGCGCAACCGGCTGCTCGACGAGGACCGCAAGGCATTCGGCGAGAAGTACGTGATCTTCCCCAATCCCACTGACGGCCATTGGATGAAAGCCATCTTCGGTGAATCGGAACCCGCCGACACGCCGGCCAACCGCGTCCGCTTCCGCGCTGCGGCGAGCCAGGGCGCCTGGAAGGGCGGCGACTGAAACCCCACACGGCGCACCAGGGAAGGTCCGTCGTCAGTCGAGCGCCGCGCACTCCGCGCAAACGTAGTGCCCGTCCGCGTCCCTCGCTACCAGCACGTCCTCGCAGCAAGCGCAGGGTTGCCAGGCCGGCCCGGCTTCGCTCTCCTCGCCGCCATCGGCGTAGTCTTCGGCGGACGCCGCGTCGAACTCGTCCTCCAGATATTCGTTGTCCAGCAGGTGGTCGTGCTCGGGCTCGTGGATGTCGTCTTCGTCGCGCATGTTCGACCGTCGTCTCGCTGGAGGTGGCGGACTTATAAATGCGCCCGCCCGTCACGTCAACGTCCGTTCGCAGCGGGCCGGCAAAAGGACGCACCCACTCCGGGCGCTCGTCGAATTGCACTAGAATCGCCCCTGCCTCCTGCCACCGACCCAAAGCATCATGAGCAAACTCCAGCACATCGGCCTGTTCTTCTTCGTCCTCCTTTCCGCCGGTCTGGCCCTCGGCTACCAGCTCGACTGTGCGGACGGCAGTCACATCGAGACCTATCTGTTGCGCGGCCTGGGCGCCCGCCTGCTGGGCATCGACCTGTGCCTGCCGCCCAGCCACTGAGACCGGCAGCGCGGCGCCGCTAGCCGGCCAGTTGCAGCCAAAGCGAAAACACGCCCAGCGCACACCAGAAGCCGGCGAACAGAAACGGCACGCGTCGCGAGAACAGCAAGGTTTTCTCGAAGCTGCCGCGGTTGACCTCGCGCTCGCTGAACAATGGCGACTCGTCGTAGGCCAGGCCGATTTCCGGATCGCTGTGCAGCAGGCAGGTCTGCTTGAACTGCCAGTGGCAGATGATCTCCGAGGACGCCTGGATGCCCGGCCAGGCATGCAGGGAATTGACGATCCCGAGCAGTGCCAGGAGCGCCGGCACCACCAGGGTGAACAGCTCGCCCCAGGCCGGGTTCAGGTTGGCCATCGACGAGGCGTAGGCGATGACCAGGAACGACTGCGCCGTCAGGTAGGCGTTGGTCCGACTGGATAGCTGGCCCGTCTCGTAGTGGATTTCCCGCCGGTAGAAGTCCAGCCGCTCCTTGGCTGAACAGAAGATCCGGACATCGGATTCTTGCGACAACGGCCCTCCGGGCATGATCAACCTGGACACAAGCACGACCCCTCGAACGAGTGGATGGGCTTGTTTGGAAAGAATCGATCCACGCCGGTTCGGAATCTCCGACGACCGTTCCCCGCGCCGGTAACGATTTCCGCCACCGCCCCGCTGGCCATGGAACTCAACGGAGCCCTGACCGCCGCACGCCTGCGCAAGGTAAAAAGGGCGATCCTCCCGGATCGCCCTCCTGCATCAGAACAACGCCCCCAGGTAAGCCGCCGCGCCGCCGCCGAACTGTGCACCGACGTTGACCCCGGCCATCAACAGGGCGCCACGGGACGATTGCAGCAATTGCCGCGACATGCTGGCGCCCAGCGCGGCGGTCAATGGCGAGGCGCTCGCCAGCGCCACCGCCGCCAGCAGCTTGGGATCGAGGCCGAAGAGGATCGCCGTGCCCGAACCGCCGGCGATGACTCCCGCGCCGAGTTCGACGTACATGCAGGGCCCGGTGAAGTCGCCGCGGGACAGGTCGCGCCCCACCAGGCCGTCCGCGACCAAGACGGTTCCGGTGCTCGGCAACGCCTCCAGCGCACCGGCCCCGCCAACGCTCTTGCCCTTGACATTGAGGTTGACCTTGCCGAAGCGCGGCAGGCGCATGCCCAGTCCGATCCCGCCGCCCACCCCGCCATAGCGGAAGGACACGTTCTCACCCTCCGGCGAGAGCAACGTGATGGAGCCGCCGCTGCCCGCCAGGAAGGCCACGGTCACACCTCCGCCGCTGGCCGTCACATAGCGCCAGCGACTCTCGTTGAGGGGCAAGGGAATGGGAAGTTGCGACATGACTTCAATGTCCTTTTGAGGTCGGTTGGGAAGAACGCAGGCCCAGCAATCCCCTGAACCCGACAATACCGAAGAGTGCGCCGAAGCCGCAGAGGAAAGCGCTGGTTCCCCAGAGCGCGCCGGCATCGTCGACTATCGCGCTGGCCGCCGGCCGCCCAGCCTCGTAGAGGACGCGAACCGGCTCGCCCACCTGGTAGCCGAAGATGAAGCCCCCCTGGGGATAGGAAATCCGCTCGCCGGAAACGCTGGTGAAATCGATCTGCGGATGCGAACCACCGGCATTCAAGGCGCTGACCGTCCCCTGGGCTTCCTGCGCAGTACGCAGGAAATGGTACTGCTCGACGGTCTTGAAACCGCCGGCGAGCAGGAGGCCGAGTCCGAGCAGGGAAAAAAGGGAAGCGTGAAGAAGTCCGCCGATACGCGAACCGGAAGAGGTCGTCATGAGCCTTGTCGCCTGAATCATCCGTGAAGGCGCTAGGGTCGGAAAAGACCGCCCCCGCTGTCAATAGCGGCTATGCGATGAAGCGCGAGCCCAGGCGAGCACGGGCCGAGCGGCCTTTTTCGGGGCGCAAACGAAAAAAGGCGACCCTTTCGGATCGCCTTTCTTGCCCCGCCAGCAGTGCGGGATTTGTTTGGTAGGCACGATTGGATTCGAACCAACGACCCCCACCATGTCAAGGTGGTGCTCTAACCAACTGAGCTACGTGCCTGCTGATGGCGCGCATTCTACAGACCCCAAAAACACCGTCAAGCTTTTTTTTCGCTAACTCTCTGAAAAAGTGGAATTTTTATTTTCATGGGGTCCGTTGAAAATTTTGCACGGAGGCTAGCCGGCCGATTTCGACTCGGGTAGCATCCGGGCATCCGTAAAAAATAAAAAACAGAGGTGCAAGATGCCGCACACCCCCTACCCCTCCTCCTATTACGCCGCGTCGGCCAATCCCGCGCCGCCCCGCCCGGAACTCCAGGGCGAGGTCGAAACCGACGTCTGCGTGATCGGTGCCGGCTATACCGGCCTCTCCACCGCCCTGTTCCTGCTGGAGAATGGTTTCAAGGTCTCCGTACTGGAAGCCGCCAAGGTCGGCTTCGGCGCTTCCGGGCGCAACGGCGGCCAGATCGTCAACAGCTACAGCCGCGACATCGACGTGATCGAGCGCACCGTCGGCAAGCGCGAAGCGCAGTTGCTCGGCGAGATGGCCTTCGAAGGCGGGCGCATCATCCGCGAGCGTGTGGCCCGCTACGGTATCCAGTGCGACCTGAAGGACGGCGGGGTGTTCGCCGCCTTCACCGAGAAGCAGATGGATCACCTGCGCGCACAGAAACAGTTGTGGGAACGCTACGGCCACAACCAGTTGGAGATCATGGACGCCAAGCGCATCCGCGAGGTGGTGGCGACCGACAACTATATAGGCGGCATGCTCGACATGAGCGGCGGCCACATCCATCCGCTGAACCTCGCCCTCGGCGAAGCGGCGGCAGTGGAGTCACTTGGCGGCAGAATCTACGAGCAGAGCCCGGCGACCCGCATCGAGCGCGGCGCCAGCCCGGTGGTGCATACCCCGCAAGGCAAAGTGAAGGCGAAGTTCATCGTGGTCGCCGGTAACGCCTACCTCAACGGTCTGGTCCCGGAACTGGCGGCCAAGTCGATGCCCTGCGGCACCCAGGTGATCACCACCGAGCCGCTGAACGAGGAACTGGCCCACAGCCTGCTGCCGCAGGACTACTGCGTGGAAGACTGCAATTACCTGCTCGACTACTATCGCCTCTCCGGCGACAAGCGCCTGATCTACGGTGGCGGCGTGATCTATGGCGCTCGCGATCCGGCGGACATCGAGGCGATCATCCGGCCGAAGATGCTCAAGACCTTCCCGCAACTGAAGGACGTGAAGATCGACTTCGCCTGGACCGGCAACTTCCTGCTGACCCTCTCGCGCCTGCCCCAGGTCGGCCGCATCGGCGACAACATCTACTATTCCCAGGGTTGCAGCGGCCACGGCGTGACCTACACCCACGTCGCCGGCAAGGTCCTGGCCGAAGCCCTGCGCGGCCAGGCCGAGCGCTTCGACGCATTCGCCGGCCTGCCGCACTACCCCTTCCCCGGCGGCAAGCTGTTCCGCGTACCGTTCACCGCCATCGGCGCCTGGTACTACAGCCTGCGCGACAAGCTCGGGGTCTAGTCCGCGTCGACAGAACGGCACCCCGGGGTGCCGTTTTTTCTATCCGCGCCTCAACCTTCGCTACGGATCTGCGCATGACTGATCAGGGCGAAGATCAGGCTACCGCCGACTATGTTGCCGCCCAGGGTAGGCAGGGCGAACTTCAGCAGGAACTCGGACCAGTCGATTTCCCCGGCGAACGCCAGGTAGCCTACCTCCGCCGAGCCCACTACGATGTGGGTGAAGCTGCCCAGCGCCATCAGGTAGGTGACCATCGCGATGATCCAGATCTTCGCGCCCTCCGCCGCCGGGATCAGCCAGACCATGGTGGCGATCATCCAGCCGGAAACGATGCCCTTGGCGAACATCTGCGCCAGGTCGTTGTGCATCACCTCGCGGCCGATCTCGAGGAACGCCGCGTCGGCCGCTTCATTGAAGATCGGCAGATGCAGCACCGCCCAGGCGAACAGCAGCGTACCGACGATATTGCCGAACAGCACCACGCTCCAGAGACGCAACAGTTGCCAGGCCTTTTCCAGGGTCGGCTCGGTCATCACCGGCAACACGGCGGTCAGGGTGTTTTCGGTGAACAGTTGCTGGCGGGCGAGGATCACTGCCAGGAAGCCCATGGGATAGCCGAAGCTGCTGACGATGATCGCCCATTCCTGCTCGGGCAGGGCCGCGCGGAACAGGCCCATGCCCATCAACGAGAGGCCGATGGTCAGTCCCGCCGCCACCGCCGACCACCAGAGCGCCGCCAGCGTGCGCTGCAGCTCGTGTTCGCCCTGGACGCGAATCACCTCGTGCAGGACAGCGGCGCGCGGTGGCTGCTTGTCGTCGATCTCCCGCCGCTCGTTGGCGGTCAGCGCCGTGGCCGAACGTCCGTCGGCCGGTTTCTCTTTCCGCTCCTCGCCGCGCGCACGCGGCTTGCGCGCGCCCTCCGCTGCACGCCCCTGGCGCTTGCCCGCCGCGCCGCCCTTGGCCGGTTGTCGGGGGCCGGGAGTCGAAGTCTGCTTGTCGTTGGCCATGCTCTGCACCTGAGTGGGGTCCACCCAGGTATAGAGCCGTCTCGCTGGAACGGGGTTCCGACAACCTTCGGCTGGGCCGCCTCAGCGGGGCGGTGCGCCAACGGGACAGGCCGGCAGCTCGGCGCACCGAGCCGCGGGTGCGACGGCCTGCGGCAAGGCCGCAGCGAAGCGGGCTTCCCCAGGCTGCAATGCCCGCGCGCAGGCCTGCGCCTGGCGCGCCGGCGCCGCACAACCGCGTTCCGCCAGCAACTGGGACAGGTTGAACCAACCCGCGGCGAAATCCGCGCGACGCTCGACGCTGGTGAGCATGGCCTGTTCGGCAGCGGCGGAATCGCCTGCGGCGTAGCGACTGTTGCCCAGGGCGAACCAGGCGAAGGCGTCCTCAGGCCAGCGTCGCACGGCTTCTTCGTAGGCGCGCCGGGCAACCTTGGGGTGGCCGGTTTCCTCGCTGTCACTGGCGGCCTTGAGCCACGGGACCGCCGCTGCCGTGGCCGGCAGGCGGTCACCCGGCAGGGTCAGCACCGCCCAGCGTCCCGAACGCTTCCAGGTCGATTCGAAGCTGGTGAAGTCGGTGACCCAGCGCCGGGTGATGCCCGAGCGCAGCACCAGTTCGCGGCGCTCCCGATCGAAGCCGACCACCACCGCGAAGTGCCAGCGCGGCCACCAGGAGAAAGCCTGGTTCTGTAGCACCAGCACCGGGTTGCCCGCCGCGACCTCCTCGAGCACGCTCTCCAGTCCGCCTTGCAGCGGATAGACCAGCATGCCGTGGCGGCGCGCCGCGGCGACCATCTCCAACTGCAAGCTGCCCTCGCGACCGGGAATGAACACCTCGTCCTTCAATTGTCCCGGCGTCAACGCCAGGCCGCGCTGGCCGAGCATCGTGGCCAGCGCGGCGGGACCGCACTGGTAGGCTTCCTGAGGGAAGAACGGCACGTCGCGCAGCTCCACCCGTGCGGGCAGCGCCGCGCTTTCCGGCGGCAGCCTCGGCGGCTGCGCGCAGCCGCCGAGCAATGCGGCGAGCAGCAGCGCCCCTGCCAGCCGCCTCACCGATTGATGCATTTGATGAAGCTGAAGATGTCCGTGGCGCAAAGCATGTCGGTGATGATGAAGATCACCAGGAACAGCACGATGATGCCGATGATGCCGCCCGCCGGTGCCTGGTCCAGTTGCTGGTTGAACTGTGCCAGCTCGGCGTTGGTCAGGCTGTTGATGCGGCTCGCCACCTGGTCGCGGGGCACGCCCATGGCCTCCAGTTTCTTCTGTACACCCTGGTCGTCGAGCATCTTCAGCAGTTGCTGGCGATCGAGGTTGTGCTGCTGTTGCTGCATGACCTCGGCGGTGCCGATCATCGCCGCCTGGGCGAGCGGAACCTCGGCGAAGGTGAGCAGGTGCAGCGCTGCCAGGACGGCAGCGACACGGCGAATGCTTGTTGTTGTTCTCATGGGAATGACCTCTGCGTGAAACCCGACTATCAGCCCTGGGAGGCGAAGCTTGGTTCCGCGTCGCCGACCTCCCCTGAGTATCGTCCCGATCGCCGTTTTCCGCCGCCTCGGCGCCGATGCCCGCCCAGGCGGCACGACGACCCACCGCGCCCAGGCGACGAAGCGGCATTCGTTTTTATGCAATTCGCATATACTCCGGCTCGCCGCGAGAAAACCGGAGCATGCGCGATCTCGGCGACATCGACGCATATCCCCGCCGCAGCCTCGTACACGGCGTCGAAACCGCGCGCCGCCCCGGACGACAGAGCCTCCGGCACGGCGAAAACTAAGGATTCCTGAGCTTCCATCTCGTCCAGATTTGCCCAACCTTGAGCGAGCGGGCCAACGGGACGGGAGTTGTATGGATGCTAGGTACCCGGCTAAAAGCCGCAAGAATCAGAGCGGGATACTCGCAGAAGCAGTTGGGCATGTTGGTGGGAATGGACGAGTTTTCCGCCAGCGCACGGATGAACCAATACGAACGCGAACGGCACTCCCCCAACATGCGGACTTCCGAACAGCTGGCCATGGTCCTCCAGGTCCCCATGGCCTACCTCTATTGCCCCGAGGACGAGCTGGCCGAGCTCATCCTCAAGGTGTCCAGCCTGACACCCGAGTTCAAGAAAGAGCTGACGCGTTTCATCGAACAGTTGCTCGCGGCCCAGGGATCCACCAGCCGCCAGCCTGTACGCACAAGGAGTGAACTGTGAACAAAAGCTTGGATTCAGACTCGATAACCACCGCCATAATGGCCCTGCGTCGCCTGCGCGACACGCACCCGGAGCAGTACCGGGAGCTGCTGCCGTTGTGCGCCTCGGGGCTGGTGGAGACCCTGGTCGGACAGAGCGACGGGGACGACCGCAGGAAGGCCGAGACCCAGAGCGAGACCATCGCCCGCTGGACCTGGCTGCAGTTGCTCGGCTGGGCCCAGAACAACAGCCTCAGCCAGCAGCAGATCGAAAGCCTCTACAGCATCGTCGAAGGCATCCGCAGTTGCCGGCCGCTGATGCAGGAGCGCGCCCGCCTCCTGCAACTGGCGCGAGGCTGAGGCCCCGGCGCGGCTAGAGGCCGTACCGGGTTGCCTGGAGATGAGCGAACATGCCAGCGTCGGCCGGAATGTCGACACCCCATAGCCAGCGCGAGGCATCAGCGAAGCCAGCTGGACGAACCAGAGCTTTGAGGTGGCATCGGCGAACTTCTTGAACTGCCAGGCCGGTCCGCCCATATAGGTGGGGCTGCCGAAGACGATGGCATCGGCTTCGACGAGCCGAGCAACTTCGTCCAGTTCTTCAAGCGCGAGGACGGCCAGGTGCGCCGAAGCCTTCCGCCGCGAACAGCGTGGCGGCCGAACGCCAGCCTTGCCGCAGCGCACAGAGCGCACGTGACCTGGCGCCCGCAGCGCTCCGGCCTGATTCGCAGTTTCGTCACGCCGGCGCGCGGCCTGGCGCAAATGTGAACGGTTGCCGCCACGCCGGGAGAGGCTTCTTCCTAGACTCCGCGCCACGTTCACTCAGAGGAGAAACAACGTGGCCAAGACATGGATCTACGCAGCCTCGGCCGCCGCCATCGGCGGTGCGCTGATCGGCGGCTGGCTGCTCGACCCGGCTCCGCCCGAGGCACCGCCGCAGGCCCGCCAGTCCCCCGCCGCCCAGGCAGTCGCCGCCCCGGCAGCGGCGCTCGCGGCGCCGACGGCGGACGCTACCCACATGCTCGCCCCGGCCCCCGTCGCAGCGCCCGCGCCACGTGAGCGGGTGACACTCTGGCAAGGCGAACTGCGCAGCCGCGAAGGCGCCCAGGGCATTCCCGAATACCTGGCGCAGGTCGAACCCGCCCTGCTCGACACGCTGGCGCTCGGCCAGGTGCTGGAAATGAGCCTGCCGGGTCGCGAGCGGCCCTTGCAGGCACGCCTCGCCAGCACCCATAACAGCGCCGGCCTGCCGGTCTGGCGCGGCGGCCTGGTGGACGGCGACGAGGCGGAAAGCCTGACCGTGGTGCGCGGCAGCCTGGAGACCCACATCAATGTCGCCACCCTCGACGGCAGCTACTCGATCATCGTCGACAACCGCAGCGGCAAGACCCGGGTGATCGACGAGAACGACATCGCCGCGCGTAGCGACCCGCATGGCGATCATGTCGACGCGCCGCTCGCCGAGCTGCCACCGATGCCGCCGCCCGCCCAGGGCTGAGCCCACCTTCCCAGCATGTTTCCCCAGCGGTGCCCTCGGGGCGCCATGGCTTCCTATTGTCCGAACACAGGCAACCCATGAAGAAATCCCTGCTCTGCTCCACCCTCGCCCTGGCGGTAGCCTCTGCCGCCCAGGCCGCACCGAAGACCGTCGACATCATGGTCCTCTACACCCCCGCGGCGACCCAGACCGCAAATGGCCGCGACATCGATGCGCGGATCGCCAGCTACATCGAGTTCGCCAACACCGCCTACGAGAAGAGCGGCGTCAACCTGCGCCTGCGTCTGGTGCACAAGCAGCGCCTGGACTGGGCCGACTACCCGACGGTGACCGGCACCAACCTCGATCGCTTCATGCGCGACCCGCAGGTGCAGCGCCTGCGCGAGCAGTACGGCGCCGACCTGGTCAGCCTGGTCAACCGCTCGCAGAACAGCGGCAACGGCTACATCACCTGCGGCATCGGCTACATGGGCTCGGGCGATAAGAACAGCGGGCGCTTCCACGGCAACGCCAAGGACATTGCCTACAACCTCACCGGGGTCGACTGCGGGCTCAACACCTTCGCCCATGAAGCCGGCCACAACATGGGCCTGCGCCACTCCTACGAGCAGGACCTGGAGTCCAGCTACTACGATCCGCGCTACGCCCACAGCGGCACCTACGAATGGAGCCGCGGCTACGGCGTGCAGGGGCGCTTCGCCACCGTGATGGCCTACCCGCATGCCTTCGGCACCAACAAGCAGGCACCGTTCTTCGCCAACCCGCGCCTGGTCAACGCCGAATGCGCCAACCAGCCCTGCGGCCGCGAAGAACACGCCGACGCCGTACGCGCGCTGAACAGCATGGCCACGCAGATCGCCGACTTTCGCCCGACCAAGGTACCCGGCACGCTCAACCCGGGCTCCGGCGGCGACACGCCGACCCCGCCGGACCTGCCATGGTGCACGAAAGCCAAGCTCGGCGGCCTGCTCGGCGATGGCGAGTTCGCCAGCATGGAAGGCTGGCGCGCATGGTCCGGCAACGCCCAGCTGAGCCTGGTGAACGTCGCCAAGGGCTGCCGCGACAATGCCTTGCTGGTCGACGTGCGTGGCTTCGATCTGCTGGTCCGCCCCATTGCCCCCCTGCGCGCCGGCAGCGGCTACCGGCTGAGCGGCAAGGTCATGCTCAAGGCCGCCAATACCCGTGAAACCGTGCGCATGGCGCTGCTCAGCGAACGCGCCGATGGCGCCCTGGCCTACAACCCGGCGCAGAGCGTCGAACTGTCGGTCAGCGGCAACGAGTTCAGTCGCCTGGAGAAGACCTTCGACTACCGTCCCGCCGCCGACCAGCGCAACCTCTACGTGGCGGTCTGGAGCGACAGCGGCGCCAGCCTGCTGGTCGACGAGATGAACCTGCAGGAAGCCCAGGCCGCGCCGCCGAGCGTACCGCCGGCGCCGAAACGCATCGCCTACGACTTCGAGAGCGGCATCGGCGGCTGGAGCGGCGTGCATGCCAGCGCCCGCGCCACGCGCGTCGCCAGCGCCGGGCGGCTGGCCCTGGAAGCCTACCAGCGGCGCTACGCCGGCACCGGCGCGAGCACCAGCCTGCTGGGCAACCTGGAAGCAGGCCGGACCTACGCGTTCAGCGCGGACGTACGGGTCGGCGACGGTCGCGGCTCGCAGGCCATGACCTATGCCTACCTCTACCTGGAAAGCCAGGGTCGGCCCGGCGAATACCTGCCCCTGGGCTACAAGGTGGTCGAGAATGGCCGCTGGGCCAGCCTGCGCGGCCAGGTGCAATTGCCGAAGGGGCCGATCAAGCGTGCTGAACTGATGATCCTCAGCGGTAACCAGCAGGAGTCGATGTTCATCGACAACGTCCAGTTGCTGCAGAAGTAGGACGCTTCCCCTCCGTGCCCCCGGCAGGCACGGGGGGATTTTGCGGAGCGCTCCAGGCTGGATGCAGCGATCATGAAATTATCGTTTTACGATAATTTATTATTAAACTATGATCACTCCGGTTTCCCTCGTTTCCGAGGGGCCTGCCCACCTTCCCAGGAGTACCCCCGATGACAAGCGACCGCCTGGCCGGCTACAGCCGCCTGATGGCTACCCTGACCCTGCTGTTGATCGCCGGCATGCTGCTGCTCAACGCCGCGTGCTGGATCTTCCCCGACCTCGCCAGCGAGCACGGCCTCGGCTTCGCCCTCACCGCCACCGGTGTCGCCGGCGACCTCGGCGTTGTGGCGCGGGACATGCCGCTCTGGCAGGCCCTCGGCGGCATCCTCCTGTCGAGCCTGCCGCTGCTGGTCCTGGCCAGTGGACTGCAGGCGCTGCGAAGGCTGTTCCAGCACTACGGGCGCGGCGAGTATTTCTGCGAAGACGCCGCGGCGCTGCTCGGCAAGGTCGGCCTGTGCCTGGCTTGCTGGGTGCTGGCGAACTTCCTGCTGGAACCGCTGCTGACGGTCTGGGTCACCTTCCTCCAACCCCAGGGGCAACGCATCGTCAGTCTCAGCTTCGGTTCGGCGGAACTGGTCAGCCTGTTCGCCGCCGCCTCGGTGATGGTGATCGCGCGCATCCAGCGCAAGGCCGCCCTGCTCGCCGAGGAAAACCGCCAGTTCGTCTGAGGTCCGCCATGCCCATCGAAATCAGGCTGGACGTCATGCTCGCCCTGCGCAAGGCCAGGTCCAAGGACCTGGCCCAGGCCATCGGCATCACCGAACAGAACCTGTCGCTGCTCAAGCAGGGCAAGGTAAAGGGCATTCGCCTCGCTACCCTGGAGGCCATCTGCGCCTACCTGGCGTGCCAGCCGGGAGACCTGCTGGAGTACCTGCCCGGCCCGACCGAGGGGTGACAGCCGGGCGCTTATGCGCTCGAGCGAGGGGGAGCGCAACAAAGGGTATTTAGGCCAAGCCCCCTTTCGCCGCTACAGTCGCGGTTCATCCACCAGACATGGGCGAGGTCGGGCATGGCGAAATCCTCCGAACGATTCGAATCCCTGCGCCGGGATATCGACGCACTGGCCCGCCGGCTCGACGTGCCGTCGGTGCTGATCATGCGTTCCCTGCCCCGGCACATGCGCGTCGAGGCCTCCGCCGGACGCCTGGAGGACACCTACCCGATCGGCGCCGAAGGCCGCAAGAGCGTCCATGAAGACGGCGCCCAACCCCTCTACTGCGAACGCGTGGTCGACCGCGACGCCCCGTTGCACGTGCGCGACTCGCGCCAGGAGACGGAATGGGCCGGCAACGAGGATGAAGTCGAGTTCGGCCTGAGCAACTACCTTGGCTATCCGGTTCATGCGCCCGACGGCACCCCGTACGGCACCGTCTGCGTACTCGACAGCCGACCGCGCGACTATTCGGCCGAGGAACGGGCCCTGCTGGAAGAATTGCGGCGCAAGGTCGAGGCGCTGCTGGCGGAAACCGTCTCATGACCTAAGGTCAATCGGATACCGCGGCGCACAACCGCGCCGCCTCCGCCCGCCAGACGAGGACCTTCCGTGCACGCCCGCCGCCTGCCCCACCTCTTGCCGCTCGCCCTCGCCTTCCTGCTTTCGCCCGCCGCCTTCGCTGCCGACACGCCAGCCACCGAGCTGCTGCGCCAGGCCGAAGCCGAACGCCCGGCCTACCTCGACACGCTCCGGCAACTGGTCGCGGTGGACAGCGGTACCGGCCAGGCCGAAGGCCTCGGCCAGTTGTCCGCGCTGCTCGCCGAACGCCTGCAGGCGCTCGGCGCGCAAGTCCGCAGCGCACCGGCGACGCCCTCGGCCGGCGACAACCTGGTGGCCACCCTCGATGGCACCGGCAGCAAGCGCTTCCTGCTGATGATTCACTACGACACCGTGTTCGCCGCCGGCAGCGCGGCGAAGCGTCCGTTCCGCGAGGACGCGGAGCGCGCCTACGGACCCGGCGTGGCCGACGCCAAGGGCGGCGTGGCGATGGTGCTGCATGCCCTGGCGCTGCTCAGGCAGCAAGGCTTCAGGGACTACGGACGGATCACCGTGCTGTTCAATCCCGACGAAGAAACCGGCTCCGCCGGCTCGAAGCAACTGATCGCCGAGCTGGCCCGGCAGCAGGACTACGTCTTCTCCTACGAGCCGCCGGACCGGGACGCAGTGACGGTAGCCACCAATGGCATCGACGGCCTGCTGCTCGAGGTGAAGGGTCGCTCGTCCCATGCCGGCTCGGCACCCGAGCAAGGCCGCAACGCCATTCTCGAACTGTCGCACCAGTTGCTGCGTCTCAAGGACCTCGGCGATCCGGCGAAAGGCACCACGCTGAACTGGACCCTCGCCAGGGGCGGCGAGAAGCGCAACATCATTCCCGCCGAGGCTTCGGCGGAAGCCGACATGCGCTACTCGGACCCGGCCGAGAGCGAGCGGGTACTGGCCGACGCCCGGAAGCTGACCGGCGAACGCCTGATCGCCGATACCGAAGTCAGTCTGCGTCTCGACAAGGGTCGTCCGCCCCTGGTGAAGAACCCCGCCTCGCAGCGCCTGGCGGAAACCGCGCAGACGCTCTACGGCCGAATCGGCAAGCGCATCGAGCCGATCGCCATGCGCTTCGGCACGGACGCCGGCTACGCCTACGTGCCCGGCAGCGACAAGCCGGCGGTGCTGGAAACCCTCGGCGTGGTCGGCGCCGGCCTGCACAGCGAGGCGGAATACCTCGAACTGTCGAGCATCGCCCCGCGCCTGTACCTGACGGTGGCGCTGATCCGCGAGCTGTCCGCCGACTAGCGCCGACGCCCGCAGCCAGCCTCAGGTGCGGAAGCGACCGAGCACCACGCGCAAGCCAGCCATGTGCTCCTTGACCCTCTGGTTGGCCGAAAGCACTGCGGCGGTCCCTTCGTGGGCCTGCTCGGAGAGTCCGGAGACGTTGGTGATGTTGCGGTCGATGTCCTGGGCCACCTGGCTCTGTTCCTCGGCGGCGGTCGCGATCTGCTGGTTGAGGCCGTCCAGCTCTTCCACCGTGGCGACGATGCGCCCCAGCGCCTGGGCCGCGCTGTCGGCCTCGGCGAGGTTGCTCTGGGCATGGCTGGCGCTACCGCGCATGGCGGCTACCGCATCGTTGGCGCCGTCCTGCAACTGCTCGATCAGCCCCTGGATCTCCTGGGTCGACTGCTGGGTACGGTTGGCCAGCGAACGCACCTCGTCCGCCACCACGGCGAAGCCGCGCCCGGCCTCCCCGGCCCGCGCCGCCTCGATGGCGGCATTGAGCGCCAGCAGGTTGGTCTGCTCGGCGATGCTGCTGATCACCGTAAGCACCTGGCCGACGCTGCCGGCGTGCTGGTGCAGGGTGTTCAGCGCCAGGGCGGTCTGTTCCAGTTCCTCCGCCAAGGCACCGGTCTGGCTGCTGGCGTGCTCCACCAGACGGCGTCCCTCGTGGGCCAGGGCCGCGGCGTCGCGGGTGGAATGCGCCGCATGGTTGGCGTGGCGGGCGACCTCGGCCACGGTGGCGCTCATCTCGTTCATCGCGGTGGCCACCTGGTCCAGGTCCTGGTGCTGGCGCGCCACCTGGTCGCCGGCACCGAGCGCCTGCTCCAGGGCCTCGGCCACGTCCTTGTCGGTCTCTGCCGCGCTGCGCTTGACGTTCGCCAGCAGACCGCTGACGTCCTGGCGCATCCGCTCGTAGCCGGCGACGATGCGGCCGATCTCGTTGTCCGCATGGCCCGCCGCCAGGGCATGGGTGAAGTTAGCCGCACCGACCTCGGTCAGCGCCACCTCCAACCCGCGCAACTGCCGCATCAGCGGCGCCAGGCCGAACTGCCGGCCGAGCACCACCAGCACCAGGATCGCCAACAGGCAACCGAAGGCGATCCACATCTGGGTGTGCTGGACACTGTCGGCGCGCGCGCTCATCAGCGAGACCAGTTTGTTCAGCTCGCCCAACAGCTCGGTGGAATACTGCGAGAAGCCGCGCAGGTCGACCTGGCTGGCAGGCTGTGCCACCTGGTCGAGCATGGCCCGATAGCGGCCCCAGATCTGCGCCACCTTCTGCCGCTGGGCGGCGATCTCCGGCGCGCCCATCCGGCTCACGTTGCGCTCGGCATTGCCCGCATCCAGGTCGGCGGCCGAGCGCTCGTACTGGGCGATGGTCGCGGCCAGGGCCTTTGGGTCGCCGGCACCGAGCCGCAATTGCAGCGCCTCGCGGGCCATCTTCTGGCTGAGCATGCGCTGCGCACCGGCCACGTTGATGGTTTCCGGCGAGATCGACATGCTCAGGTACAACGCCACCGAGGCGCAGGCGGCCAGGCCGAACATCAGTGCATAGGACAGTAGGAACTGGGCGTTCAGGGTCTTCAACCCGAGCCCCCGCAGAATCCGATCGAACACCCTGGCGACGCTTTCGTTCATTGGCTTTTCCCCACTGGACTGCAGAAACCGATAACCACGCCATCGGCCCGTCGCGCCTGGGCTTGAATCGTCACTTCGCCGATTCCGTCCCCGAGCGCCTCCCTCTCCAGGGCGTGGCCCCCGGCGGGCAAGGCCTGAAGACAGTTTGCCGCTGCGGCATCGGGACGCGCCCTGTAAACTCTGACAGGTACCCGGCACCCCGCGCCGGAGACGTCATGGAACCCAGCCCGCAAGGACGCCCGCGTGATCCCCGTCGCCCCTCTTCCCCTGATCGTCCCGCTCATCTACCTGTCGTCGTTCGTCGCCGGTATCTGGCTGCTGGTCTGGCTATCGCTCCTGGCCTTCAGCCCGCGCGCGCGCCAGCGCTTGCGCCGCCGCTGGCCGAGCCGCGGCCTGCTGATGCTGCTCCTGCTGATCCCGTTGGGACTGCGCGCCTGGCTGGAGATCGGTCTCTGGCAGTACGAGCGCGAACGCGCGCGCGAGGAAGCCGCGCACAGCGCCGTGCTCGAGCGCCCCTCGCGCCTCGGAGGCATCGAGATGCCTGCCGGCACCCGGCTGAAGCTGGAACTCAAGCACCAGCCAGAAAGCTTCCGCGAAGCCGAATTCCCCATCCCGGTGACGATCCGCGGCGTCGCCACCCGCCACCTGCAACGCTGGCTGCAGAGCGAGCAGGACGACCCGCAGGACCCATGGAAAACCACCGGCGTCCATCCCACTTCGCTGCGCCTGCGTGGCGAGGGCGTCGCCGAGATCGAAGGTTGGCGTTGCGACGCCAGCCAGGAAATCGCCTTCGCCAGCGAGCGCGACGGGCGTCCCGCCGCCTTCGAAGGCTGTAGCCTGGCGACCGGCAACCGCGCCGACGAGATCGACTTCCCCGCCGGTGCGCGATTGTTCGCCAGCGACGGCATGGCCTACACCGACGGCTACCGCGACGCCGAGCGCTGGCGGGTAATGCCGGAAACCGGGCAACAGGTGTCGGTGCGCGGCATCGCGCTGAGCGGCGGCGCCCTGGCCTTCGACCGCGACCGCCGCCTGTACGGCCTCGGCGGCACGGTCCTCGCCGAGGCCTTGCAACTGGGCGCCTGGCACTACCCGGCGGGCACCGAGGTCAGCCTTTCGCCCCGCGCCGCCTGGCGCGCGCAACATCCGCACGCCTGGCTGTTCAGTCCTACCCGCGAAGCCGCTTCGCATGCCTCCGGCGAGCGCCTGGAACACGGCACCTCGCTGTTGCAGACGCTGGACGGCCAGGAACTCGAGCGCCTCGACAACCGCGCGGCAGGAGTCATCGACTTCATCGAACTGGAGGTCGGCGACGACCGCTGAACCCGCGCCTCGCGGTTATCTGAGGCTCAGCCAGCAGCGCGGCGGGAAGGGCAATCAGGAAATGGACGAGGCGCATGGACCCTCCGTGGCCATCACTGCGGTATGGCTAGGCATTTTCCCGATCCTGCGGGAAAAGCGATGCCGCTTCGCTTGCCGCACAGCGAAACAGGGCTAGCCTTATCAAGGTGACTTTCTCCTATGGTGGTCACCAAAGCCCCGGGGGCCGCTCATCCCCCCGGGGCTTTCCCTCTCATCTGCTGCCTCTCCCCTCCTTGATACAGCAGCCCATCGCAGTTCAACGAGGAAACCCGATGAAACTCAGCATTGTCGCCCTGGGCCTGTTGTCCATGGCAGGGGTGCTCATCTGCACCTATCTGATCCTGAAATCGCTCAGTGCCATCTGATATCGCTCATCTACGAAGCTGTGGATGCCCATGGGCAGATCGAGCAGTCCGCGCGTAGGATGGGCAGGCACGCTTCCTGCCCATTTTCCGCCAGGAAAAGAAAGGAATTCCTTTCCGAGATTTCCACAGAGGTCATGGATGAAAAAAAGCCCCCTGCTGATACTGAGCGTACTCCTCGCCGCCTGCGGCCCCGACAAGCTGATTTCCGACCTGCCGTCGCCGAACGGGCAATACCACGTCGAGGTTCGGAAATGCCCGGAGAAAGGTTCGATCACCTGGGGCGAAGAAATACAGGTCTCCCTCCTCGAAACCGGGAAATCGGAAAAGTGCCATTCAGTCGTGCAGTCGCTGGCGCAATTCGACCTGCGCGCATCCGCGGACGAATTGCAACTGGAGTGGCTGTCCGATACGGAACTCAGGGCCTGGCACCCTAGCTTCGAGCCCGGAAACCAAGCGGACGGCTCGCGCCTGAAGCACGATGCGCCGGTGAAGATGGTCTTTGCGCCGAAGCGCTGAGCGATTCAAAGGACGCACCTGTATTCCGCCGCTAGCAAGGGAGATGTCAAAGCAGTCCGCTTACTCGAGTTCCACACTCGCGGGAGCCGCGAGTGCCTGATTAAAGACTGGAAAATATGAAACAAAGCGGCGCCATCCACAGCACCAGGTTGATCGTCCATTGCAGCGCTCTTTCGCGAGCGCTCCCCAGCTTTCGCTGCTGGAGCACGAATGCCAACGCAGTGGAATGCAGCAACAGGGCGCAGGCAGGAAAGACCAGCAGGTAGGCGAACAGCCCAGGCGCATTCATATTGGGATAGCTATGGCTGTCGAGCGATCGCCAGTACGCCACCAGGAAAGCGCTCGCGACCGCGAGGCTGAGCCCCAGGCTGATGCGGCTATACCACCTCATCGAGACCCTCCCGACGCGCCTTCCGGACCTACGCCGATCGCTCCGGAAAACGGCCCGATCCGCCTCGCCTCACCCTGCTTCAGTCAGAGCGGCTCAGGGCTTCCGGGGTTCGTTGCCGAGCAGACGATCGAGTTCGCCCATGACGCGATCGCTCTTGGCCTCTTCGAGCTTGCGCCGGGCCTCGGCGAGATTGGCCTGGGCGCGCTCCATCTCGACCATGCCGACGGCGGTGATCACCGCCTGCAATGGCACGCCCCTGCCGGTGGAGCGCATGCCATTGCGTTCGCGCTCCTGCGGCGCGCAGATGAACTGGAGGACAGCCTCATGGCTTTCGTTGGGCAGCGGGGTCCAGCCCTTGGCGAAGGTGAACTGGAGGTTCGTGGGTTGCCCGTTGTTGGAGAAGGTCTTGGCGTTGACCACCTTCACCTCTCGCGTATCGCAGCGGTACTGGTGCGCGCTGAGCAGATGGAAGGAGTCGAACAGCATGGCGATCTGCACCTGCCAGGCGTTTTCCATACCCGGCACGGGTGCCAGCGAATCGGCATCGGCCAGGAACACGTCAAGCTCGGCAGGGTCGTCGCCCTTGTGTACCACCCACCAGTCTTCGGCCCAGGCATGGCCGGATGCGGCCAGCAGCGCGGCGCACAGCCAAGTCGCGGCACTGCGGGAAACCTTGCGATATACGTTCATGTCACCTTCCTTGTGGGGAAATGCTTCCCTGCCGATCGTGGATAGGGGCGGCACCCGGCGCCCCCCTGAGCGAGCACCCGCTATTTCAATGACAGCGGCACGCCCCAGACCGGGTCTTCCATGCCCTGCTTGCGCAGCGGCGTGATCTGCAGGGGCTGGAGCCTGGACAGCAGTTGCCGGTGCTTGTCGCTCAGGGCCCGCTGGGCGATCAGGGACTGGCTGAAGTCCATCGGCGCCGGCCAGGTGTAGACGGTCAGGTTTTCCAATGGGCATTCGATCTTCTTCGGATCGATCGCCCGGCACTTCGACTGCTGGTACTTGTAGCCGGGGGTCTTCAGGTGCATGCGCGGGGCCAGCAGCAATTGCCCGCCCTGCACGGTGAAGCTGGCCAGCGCCTTGTCGACCGGCAGGCGCGCCTGGACCTTGATCGAGGGCACGTCGCGGGAGTCGGTCTGCTGGTAATAGCCGGCCTGGGAGCCCTGGGTCGTCTGCGTGTATTGCTGCTCGCCCCAGCTCACGCAGGCGCCCGAGGCCACATGCACGGCGGTGCAGACCTTCTCGGTCTTGATCTCGCTGCCATAGGTGGCATCTTTCCAGACTTCTTCCCGGTAGTACTCGCGATACAGCTCGGGGGACAGGTACGCGGTGCCGTTGGCGCCATGGCCCGAACCGGGCGGACCGCTGCGGGCGCCGACCTGGTCGAGCAAGCCATGGATCTGGTAGTCGTCGCCGCCGGTCAGCAGGTACTTGCCGGGCGGCAGGATATGCACCTCGAAGGCCTTGAACAGATAGGTCTCGTCGGGCTTCCGCTGCAGCGCGTTGGTCTGGAACTTGCGGCCGAAGGTCACCTTCGGGTCCTTCTCGTACTCCCAGATCGCCGTTGGCGTCCACTGGGTCATGGTCAGGGCATCGCTCAGGGACTTGTGCGGCATCACGTCGGCCACCAGTACCACGGCCATGTTCCCCTTCAGCGCCTGGTCCACCAGGTCCAGCATCTGCGCGTTGCGCGGATCGTCCATGCTGCCATAGGCGCCCGAATCGAGTTCCGACACGCAACCGGAAAGGCAAAGCAGCAAGGCGGCGGAAAGGGCAAAACGCGGGCGGGGCAGTCTCATGTATCGATCCTTGATAGAGGCTGGTGCGGGTCGTCGGACGGCCCATCTTACTGGCCCCAGCCTGGATCGCAATATTTCAAATGAACTAGGTCGGCAGGGGCACACCGGCAGGGCCAGGAGCTGCCACGGCCCGCCGGCCCTCGTTGGTTCGGCTCCTCCCGATCAGACTGCCCACAACCGGCTGCAGACCTTCAGGCGTCGGAATCGGCGCCGCCTGGCATGCCCTTCCTCGGGAAACGAGACCGAATCGCCCTGCCCGGCCGGCATCACTCAGGAAGAATGGTGATTCCGCGTGCCCTGAGACTGCGCCGGTCTTTTCGGAGAGTTTCCAGCAACCGGTCCCTTGTCTCCCGGACGTGCGATTCGACCATCCCCGCGGCGCGTTCGATATCGCATGCCCTCAAGGCGGCGATGATGGCGCGATGCTCGGCCCAGCCGTGATGTTCCGGTTGGCTCTCCAACCATCTGACACGCTGGAGGCGCGTCAGGGCCTCGCCGAGCCCCCGACTGATGAATTCATTGCGGGCCAAACCGGCAATCCAAAGGTGGAATTGGCGTCCGGCAGACTCGGTCTCTTCTGCCGAGGCATTTATCGGCACCGCATCCAGTATGGCCTCCCCCTCCCGGAGATAGCTTTCTTCCGCCTCTTTTCCACCGAGGCGAACTGCCGTTACCTCAAGCATCTCCCGGTATACGAACAATTGTTCTATTTCCTGAAGATCGATGGGCGGCACCAGCCATCCCCGGCCCTCCCTCGCAACGAGACCTTCAGCCTCAAGACGAACCAGTGCCGTGCGGATAGAGCTTCGCGAGGCCCCTGTCTGCCCTTCGAGCCAGCGCTCCGTCAGGCGCTCTCCAGGGCCGATCTCCATATCCAGAATCAAGCGGCGCAGCCGCTCTTCAGCCTGCTGAATGACCGTCATTAGGTGCCTCCGATTGACAGATCCATTGGCCAACGTCAATGTATACCAAATTGGTATACCAAATTGACTGTGTGGTATCGAGTGTCTCTGATCGGAGTCTGCTGATGCAAGGCAACATGAACGAACCCGCTATCGACTGCTGGCAACGCAACCTCGCCGTGTGCTTGTTCGGAGCCTTCACCACCGTCTTCGCCATGACACTTATCCTGCCGTTCCTCCCGGTCTACATAGGTCAACTCGGGGTATCGGGCCACGCTGCAATCGTGCAGTGGTCGGGTATCGCCTACGCCGCCACTTTCGTCACCGCCGGGTTGGTAGCACCGCTTTGGGGGATGCTTGGCGACCGCTACGGTCGCAAGCCCATGCTGGTCCGAGCTAGCCTGGGAATGGCGATCACCATGTTGCTGATGGGGCTGGCCTCCGATATCTGGCAATTCATCGGCTTGCGCTTGTTGGCGGGAATCGCCGGCGGGTACTCGTCGGGGGCAACGATCCTGGTCGCGGTGCAAGCTCCGAAATCCCGTTCGGCATGGGCATTGGGTCTTCTTTCCTCGGGCGTGATGGCCGGCAATCTGTTAGGGCCGCTGGTTGGCGGCTTCCTGCCTCCTCTGATCGGCATACGAGCCACATTCTGGGGCGCCAGTGGATTGATCTTCATTGCGTTTGTCTTCACGACCTTCATGTTGCGCGAGACTGCACGCCCCTCCGTCCCCGCCGTCGAAGAACCTCCCAAGGTCGGTTGGTCGAATATGCCCAACAAGGCGGTGATCCTCGCCATGCTGGCGACAGGCCTGCTGCTGATGATTGCCAACATGTCGGTCGAACCGATTATCACCGTCTATATCGAAACGCTGCTCGAGGACTCGAGGCGGGTGACGTCTGTGGCGGGTCTGGCCATGTCGGCGGCAGCGCTCGGAAGCATCATCTCCGCGACCTATCTGGGTAAGGTGGCCGACCGGATTGGCTACGGCGTCATCATGATAGCCGCGCTGAGCGTCGCGGCCGTCCTGCTGATTCCCCAGGCTTTCGTATATGCGGGGTGGCAACTCATCGCCCTGCGCTTCCTGATGGGCATGGCGCTTGGCGGCCTGCTTCCGTGCATGGCCGCTGTAATCCGCCATAGCGTCCCGGAGCGATTCGTCGGCTCGGCAATGGGCTGGTCGCTATCCGCGCAATTCGCCGGCCAGGTAATCGGGCCGGTAATCGGAGGGTTCGTCGGTGGCCAGTTCGGGATGCGCAGCGTTTTCCTGGTAACCAGCCTGTTGATGCTGGCAGGGGCGCTATTCAACTGGCGAGCCCTTGGGCACTCCACCCGCTAGACGGTTTTCCACCACCCAGAGGTCGTCATGACTGAGCTCGTGCTTGAATCTCCCTTTAATTCCGCCCTGCTGCTGATGGATTTCCAGGAATTCGTGCTGAACAACTTCGTGCCCGCACCTCGCGCAGCCGAGGTAGTGGCCCGCACCTCCAGATTTCTTTCCAGGGTACGGCAAACCGATATGCTTGTAGTTCATGTAACGGTGGGCTGCCCGCCCGATGGTCCGCCAATGGACAGGCGCAACAGGCTATTCCGCGAGCTACGTGAAAGTGGCTTGATCGAACCGGGAAGCCCCGGGTTGGCGATCACCGCCGCCTTGCAGCCGATCGAAAGCGAACCGGTCATTACGAAGAGTCGCGTCGGCGCCTTCACGGGTACGGAACTGGACGAGCTTCTCTGGGCGCATGATATTGAAACATTGCTCATCGCTGGAGCCACTACCTCAGGCGTAGTGCTGACGACGGTTCGCCAGGCGTTCGATCTGGACTACCAGTTGGTTGTGCTCAGAGACGGCTGTGTCGATGGCGATGCAGAGTTGCATGACTACCTCATGGCCAGAGTCATTTCCGACCACGCCACGATCACCGAAATCGATGAAGTGGCGAAAACTCTACGCATGTAGAGTGCGCCAGCCATACAGAAGCAACGGTCGTTCCCGAGTACCGCCGCCCAGACCCTTGGCAACTTCCCTCGCTCGATCCCACCTCCGATAAAAGCATCGGCGATGTGCTCGGCGACTCCTCGGGGCTATCGAAGCTGACCATCAGTAGCGTCAAGGCCACTCACCGGGAACGCTCCTTTGGGCTGGAACCCGCCTCCCTGCCAAAAGGCTTTCAAGATCCGGGAGCTCGATACTATCGTCGAGCGCATGTAGAGAGGCCCAGTGGAGGGTAACGACTACCTCCTCGGGTCTGGCAACCATTTTGCCTGGCAGCGCCCCAGAAAATGGCGATCGAGTCCATCCCCACGAAAGATGTACCAGGGGCGGAGATTCTGGTCAGTGACTGAAAAACGGTGGCGGCCCAGGTCGAGAGGCTGATGGAGACATCATCCGAATCGAAGTACTGGTGACAGCCTACCAGCCGTGCTGGAAAGCCTCGGGTTATCGGACACCGACGCTGGGCGGGTGGAACTGCTCATTACCGACGATATGGCAAAGGCCCCATCCCTGATAAAATCCCCGCCCTGCTCCGCTCCCCCTACCGAAGTCCCGATGCGCCCAGAACCGACCAACGCCCCCGCCGCCCTCTCACGCCGCTTCTCCGTTGCGCCGATGATGGACTGGACCGATCGCCACTGCCGCTTCTTCCTGCGCCAGTTGTCCCGTCACACCTTGCTCTACACCGAGATGGTCACCACCGGCGCGTTGCTGCACGGCGATCGCCAGCGCTTCCTCCGCTACGACGAATGCGAGCACCCACTGGCGCTGCAACTGGGCGGCAGTGTGCCGGCGGAACTGGCGGCCTGCGCGCGGCTGGCGGAAGAGGCCGGCTACGACGAGGTCAACCTCAACGTCGGCTGCCCCAGCGACCGGGTCCAGCACAACATGATCGGCGCCTGTCTGATGGGGCATCCGGCGCTGGTGGCGGACTGCGTGAAGGCGATGCTGGATGCGGTGGAGATAGCGGTGACGGTGAAGCACCGCATCGGTATCAATGGGCGCGACAGCTATGCCGAACTCTGCGATTTCGTCGGCCAGGTACGCGAGGCCGGCTGCCGGAGCTTCACCGTGCATGCGCGGATCGCCATCCTCGAAGGGCTCTCGCCCAAGGAGAACCGCGAGGTGCCACCGCTGCGCTACGAGGTCGCGGCGCAATTGAAGAAGGACTTCCCGGACCTGGAGATCGTCCTCAACGGCGGCATCAAGACCCTTGAGGCCTGCCGCGAGCATCTGCAGACCTTCGACGGCGTGATGCTCGGTCGCGAGGCCTACCACAACCCCTACCTGCTGGCCGCGGTGGACAGCCAGTTGTTCGGCAGCGAAGCGCCGCCGCTCAGTCGCAGCGAGGCCTTGCTCCGTCTGCGTCCGTACATCGAGCGACACCAGGCCGAAGGCGGCGCGATGCATCACGTGACCCGCCATATCCTCGGCCTGGCCCAGGGCTTCCCCGGCTCCCGGCGATTCCGCCAGTTGCTCTCGGTGGACGTGCACAAGGCCGCCGATCCGCTACGGGTTTTCGACCAGGCGCTGGAACTTCTGGCGGGGCGATAGCTCCCATTGAGCCGCGCCTGCGGCTCGGGTAAGGTCGGGGGATTCTTCTTCCCAAGAACCCACCTGACAAGACCTCGCCATGACTTCGAAGCTGGAACAACTCAAGCAATACACCACGGTGGTCGCCGACACCGGCGACTTCGATGCCATTGCCCGCCTGAAGCCGGTGGACGCCACCACCAACCCGTCGCTGCTGCTCAAGGCTGCTGCCCTGCCGCGCTACGCCGAGCACCTTCGACAGGCTACCGCGGGTAGCGGCGGTGACGCCGGACTGGCTTGCGACCGCTTCGCCGTGGCAGTCGGCAAGGACATCCTCGGAGTCATTCCCGGACGTATTTCCACCGAAGTCGACGCGCGCCTGTCGTTCGACAGCGAGGCCACCCTCGCCCGCGCCCACCGCCTGATCGAGCTGTACGACGAACAGGGCATCGACCGCGAGCGGGTGCTGATCAAGATCGCCTCCACCTGGGAAGGAATCCGCGCCGCCGAGATTCTGGAACGCGAAGGCATCCAGACCAACCTGACCCTGCTGTTCTCCTTCGCCCAGGCGGTGGCCTGCGCCGACGCCGGGGTGTTCCTCATCTCGCCGTTCGTCGGGCGCATCTACGACTGGTACAAGAAGAGCGAGAACCGCGACTACGCCGGCGCCGAGGATCCCGGCGTGCAGTCGGTCTCGCGCATCTATCGCTACTACAAGGCCAACGGCTACAAGACGGTGGTGATGGGCGCCAGCTTCCGCAATCTCGGCCAGATCGAGCAACTGGCCGGCTGCGACCGCCTGACCATCAGTCCCGACCTGCTGCAACAACTGGCTGACGCCCAGGGCGAGCTGCCGCGCCTGCTGCTGCCGGGCGAAGGCGAGCCGCGCCAGGTGCTCGACGAGAGCGCTTTCCGTTGGCAGATGAACGAGGACGCCATGGCCACCGAAAAGCTGGCCGAAGGCATCCGCCTGTTCGCACGCGACCAGGAAAAGCTCGAATACCAGTTGGCGACCCGCCACTGATCGCCGCTGCCGGCGGGACGCGCATGCAGGGCGTCCCGTTCCGGCGCTGCGGAATTCAGCAGGAGTTAGGGAAGGGATCGACCGGTTAATGGCGCTCCAGGGCGCTGACCAGGTCGTGGAAGGCTTCGCGGTTGGATTCGTTGAGGCCCATCAGGATGCGGTGCGCCTCCAGGACCTTGTCGCGCACCATATCTTCCGACTGGTCCTGCGGCGGCAGGTCGGACAGGCACTCCGGACACGGAATCGGACGATCGACGATATTGAACACCTGATCGAAACCCATCGACTGCAACAGACGGGTAATGTCCGGATTGGTGGTCACCAGCGTGGGCAACAGGCCGATTTTCTGCCGCGACAGGATGGACAGCTTAGCCAGCAGGCCGAGCGTGGTGCTATCAATGCTCTGGGTTTCCGTAAGATCGATGATGATCGCCGAGAAATTCAGCGCAGCGAAGATCTTTTCGATGGTGGAATCCAGGGCCGAGCACAGGGTGAGGCGGACCTCACCGACGAATTTCAGAACGAAGGAGCCGTTCTGTTCGGCAAACTGGATTTTACCGGTACTCATGCAAGGTTCCTGCTCAACACCAGCAAGGCGATATCATCCGGCATCTCCGCCAGGTTGGCCAGCCCGAAGACCTGGCGCAGCCCGTCGAGGGTGCCTCCGGCGGCTGCCACCTGCTCCGGTAGCAAAGCCTCTTTCTCCTTCAGCGTAGCTCCTGGCAGCACATCGAGGATGCCATCGGAAAACAGCGACAGGCTGAAGGAAGGGGGCAACTCCATGACCCGGTCGTCATAGCTCGCATCGTCGAACAGGCCCACCGGCAGGCCACGGCCTTCCAGGTAGCTCGCCTGCCCGTCGACGAACAGTACCGGGAGCGGCAGGTGGCCACCGATGCTGTAGGTCAGGCAGTTCTTCTCCAGGTCGATGACCCCGCCGAGCATGGTCACGTGCTTGCCCAGCTTGGTATTGATCAGGCCGCGGTTGATGTGCGCCAGCACCTCGGACGGCTTGAACTCCGGGAGCGTGCCGTTGCGCCGTGACTCGTAGAGCAGACGCGTGGTCATGAACTTCAGCAGCACCGTGACGAAGGCCGAGGAAGCGCCATGGCCGGAAACGTCGGCCAGGTAGAACGCCACGCGTCGCTCGTCGACCCGGAAGTAGTCGACGAAGTCGCCAGAGAGATACAGCGACGGAATGATCCGGTGGGAAAACTCCAGCCCCTCGATGCTCCACGGCGTCACCGGAAGCATGTTCATCTGCACCTGGCGTCCGGCGTTCTGGTCTTCCTGGAGCAGGTTCAGGCTGGCCTGCAATTCGCGGTTGGCGGCTTCCAGCTTGTCGCGGTAGCGCTGGTTCTCGACCCGCAGGTAGGCGCGATCCAGGGCCCGGCGCACCGAATGCTCGAGCACCGCGAGGTCTTCCAGGGGCTTGATCAGGTAGTCGGCGGCGCCCAGGCGCAAGGCTTCCACCGCATCGCTCATCACGCCGGCTCCGGAAAGCACGATGATCGGCGTTTCCGAAGCGGTCTGGCGGATGCGGCGGATCAGTTCGAGGCCGTCGATCTGCGGCATGCGCAAATCGCAAATGACCAGGTCCGGCTGTTCGCTTTCGAAGATCTGCAGGCCCTGCAGACCGTTGAGGGCCTGCAACACCTTGAAGTTGCTGTCTTCCAAGTAGGCGGCGAGGCTTTCGCGCACCACCTCGTCGTCATCGATGATCAGCAGCGTGGCACTGACTTTATGCATGGGTCATCCAGGCAAACGGCGCCGGAAACAGTGGGTCCTAGGCGCTTATTGTAAGTGACAACAGCGCGGCTACGGGGTTCGACAAGGCGCAGACGGTACTCCCATCCGTTGAGCAGTTCAAGCCGTTGACCTTTGCCGGAAAATCCGCCTTTGTCCGTCCGATCCCGTCCGCACGGTATAAACTTTGACGATAATCGCCAGGATTGCCAGTCGCCCCCCATCGCCCCGACCATGAGGATCAGCCCATGCAGCCCATCGAGCACAACTACAGCGAGAAGCGCGACTTCATCCGCATGAAGCTCGACACCCCGGTCACCATCCGCTGCGAAGGCCACGAGTCGGTGGCCCTGTGCCGGGACCTGTCCGCCAGCGGGCTGCTGCTGGAAGCGCAAAGCGAGCTGGCTCCGGGCGACCACCTGCGGGTGAGCATCCCGTCCACCCACGAGACCCTCACCGGCCTGGAACTGGAAGCCCGCGTGGTGCGCTGCGAACGGCTCGGCCCGGGGCGGCATAACCTGGGGCTGAGCATCGTCGCGATCCACTGAAACGACGAAAGGCGACCCAAGGGCCGCCTTTCCAGGTGTCGCACGAAGCGGGTCGACTTAGAAGTCGTCCTCCACCTCGCCGTCCTTGACCTTGAACTCGCGGTTCTGCAGGTAGGCGTTGCGGATGAAGATGTACTTGTCGCCGCTGATCAGTTTTTCCGACTTCAGCAGGTTGGCACGGGTGTCGACGGTGTTGATGCCGAACATCACGTTGCGCGCGCGTACATCGTCCATGTAGTGGTAGGGACCGACATAGATGTCCGGGATCTTCGCCGGGGCATCGCGCAGCGTGCTCGGGCCGAGGAACGGCAGCATCACGTACGGGCCGCTGCCGACGCCCCAATAACCCAGGGTCTGGCCGAAGTCCTCGTCGTTGCGCTGCAGGCCCATCGGGGTCGCCACGTCGATCAAGCCGGCCAGGCCGAAGGTGCTGTTGAACAGCAGGCGGCTGGTGTCCACGCCGGCATTGTGGAACTTGGCCTGCAACAGGTTGTTGGCCAGGTTCTTCACGTCGCCGAGGTTGTTGAAGAAGTTGTGCACGCCGTCCTGAACGAAGTTCGGGGTGACCTTCTGGTAACCCTGGGCCAGCGGTTTCAGCGCATAGGTGTCCAGGGTGTCGTTGAAGGTGAAGATGGGACGGTTGATGCTTTCCCAAGGGTCTTCTTCACTGGCCGCCAGGGACAGCGTGGGTGCCAATGCGAGGCTGGCGCAAGCCAGGATTCGGGCACTACGTTCGATCCAGTTCACGCCGCGGGCGCGCATTGCTGTATCTCCTTTGCATGACTAGTCTTGGCCGCCAGCGCGGCTTCAGCGTGCGCGCAGTATATAGGCTCGCATTGAATTTGAGACTAGAAGAGTTACGAGATGGCTGACAGACAATTGCTACACACGGCCCATATCCCGGTGCGCTGGGGCGACATGGACAGCTACGGGCACGTCAACAACACCCTTTATTTCCAGTACCTGGAAGAGGCCCGGGTGGCCTGGTTCGAAACCCTCGGCGTCGACCTGGAAGGCGCTGCCGAGGGGCCGGTGGTGCTGCAAAGCCTGCACACCTACCTGAAGCCGGTGGTGCATCCGGCCACCGTGGTGGTGGAACTGTACGCCGGCAAGCTGGGCACCAGCAGCCTGGTACTGGAACATCGCCTGAGCACCCTGGAAGATCCGCAAGGCACCTATGGCGAAGGCCACTGCAAGCTGGTCTGGGTGCGCCACGCGGAAAACCGTTCGACGCCCGTGCCGGACAGCATACGCGCCGCGATCGCCTGACTCAGGCGCCCGGATAGGCCGCGTCGAGCACGATCTCCAAGGCGTCCGGGCGCCAGAACTCCTGGTCGAACTCGACCACCCTCTGCCCCTCCGCGTAACTCAGTCGCTCCAGGTACAGCGCCGGCGAACCCGGCGCCAGTTGCAGCGGCTCGGCCTGGGCCGCGTTCAGCGCGGTCGGGTGCATCGCCAGTTGGCAGCGCATCGGCTGCAGGCCGAAACGCTCGCGCAGCAGGCTCATCAGCGAAGTATCGAGGTCGTGGTCCAGCAGGCCCGGGCACCACCCGGCATCCAAGGCGATCAGTTCGATCAGCACCGGACGCTCGTCCACCCAGCGGCGCCGTTGCAGGAAATACACCGGCGCGCTGTCCTCCAGCCCCATCCGCTTGGCCAGCCAGGCGCCGGCTGCTCGCCGCTCGGCGTGCAGCGTCTCGGTACGCGGCTGGCGTCCCTGGGCGCTGACGTATTCCATGAAGCCGGTGGTACGGGTCGGGTTGTAGCGGATCCGCGGCGGCGCGACGAACCAGCCGCGGCGGTTCTCGCGATAGACCAGGCCTTCGGTTTCCAGTTGCTGCAGGGCTTCGCGAAGGGTGATGCGGGTACACAGGAAGCGCTCGGCCAACTCCCGCTCGGAGGGAAGTTTCACCTGCAGCACGCCCTGGGCGATATCCGCGGCGAGCTGGTCGCGGATGCGCAGGTACTGACGAGATTGATCGACCGGCATGACGGCCTCGCTGATTCAGACCGGCCGATTATAACGGCAGCCCGTCGGCCTATCGCCACTGCCACGAAAACGTCACGACAGCGTCACAAAACCCCTCTAGGCTGGCCTAGACCATTTGCCAGACGCCTTTCGCATGCCCAGCTCCGACCAACTCCCGCGCTTCACCGCCCTGCTCTTCGGACTCTCCGGCGGCCTGGTGGATTTCGGCGCCCGGACCCTGTCCCTGGCGCTGCTGCGCAGCCATCCGCATAGCCCTGCCGAACACCTCCGCGACGCCAGTCTGCTGCCCTTCGCCGAGGCACAAAGCTTCCTGTTGCGGCGCAAACCGAACAAGAGCGAGCGCCAGCGCCTGGAGCAAGCCCTCGACGAAGCCGCCGGGGAACAGGCCGAAGCTATCGCCGGTGCCGTGGCCCTGTTGGAGAGCCTGGACGAACAACGGATTCCCTACGCCTGGCAGGACGAGCTACCGGAATCGGTCTGCCAGCGCCTTGCCGCGCCGCTCGGCCGAGCGGACGCCCTGATCCCCCTCGCCGGCGCGCGCCCCTGGCCGGCCCCCGATGGCTGCTGGCAGGCCCTCGCCCGGCTGGGCATCGAGCGCCTCGACGGCTGCGTGCTGGTCAGCGCCCAACCGCGTCAACTCCAGGCCGGACTCAATGCCGGGCTATGGACCATCGGCCTGGCCGCCAGCGGGCCGTCGTGCGGCCTCTCGCCGGCCGACTGGGACGCTCTCGGACACACCGAGCGCGACCGCTTGCGCGCCGACACCACCCTGGAACTGTACCGCCTGGGCGTGCATTCCGTGATCGATCACCTGGGCGAGCTGCAACCCTGCCTGCACGACCTCGCCGTCCGCCGCCTGAAAGGAGAAAAACCATGAGCCGCGCCCGTCACCGCTTTCTCGACGAACTGGCCGAACGCTTCGCCAGCCATGGCGCCGAGCCCTATGGCGAGGCAGTCAGCCAGGCCGAGCACGCGCTGCAGTGTGCGACCCTGGCCGAGCGCGCCGGCTGCTCGGACAGCCTTGTAGTCGCCGCCCTGCTGCACGATATCGGCCACCTCTACGAAGACCCGGCGCAGATCGACGAGGAGGACCTGCGCCACGAGGAATTCGGCGCACGCCTGCTGCGCGAGCTGTTCCCAGAGTCGGTCTGGCAGCCGGTGCGCCTGCACGTATCGGCCAAGCGCTTCCTCTGCGCGGTGGACCCGAGCTACCACGCCAGCCTGTCGCCGGCCTCCCGGCACAGCCTGGTGCTGCAAGGCGGGCCGTTCGACGAGCGTGCCGCCGCGGCCTATATCAAGGCGCCCTATGCCCAGGACGGCCTGACCCTGCGCCGCCTCGACGACCTGGCCAAGGACCCGGCCATGCGCACCCCCGAACTGACGCACTTCTTCCCGCTGCTGGAACGCCTGCTGCGGATTGATCCGGATCGCGCACATCTGCGCCCGACAGGTTAATCTGTTCGGCATGGACGGACCTTTCGGCGCCCGCCGGAGGTCCACCGAAGACTTGTACGTCGAGGGAAATACCATGCCGAAAGAGAGTCTGCTGCGCGAACTGTCCGCCCTGCGCGAGCAACTGGAGCAACAACCGCCGCTGAACGAAGAGCAGCGCGCCGAACTGGAACTCCTGATCAGGGACATCGAACTGAAACTGGCCAACGAGGACGCCCTCAACGAAGGCAGCCTGGTCGATGGGGTCAACCTCGCCGTCGAGCGCTTCGAGGTCAGCCACCCGACCCTCGCCGGCACGCTCCGCTCCATCGTGCAGAGCCTGGCCAACATGGGTATCTGAACGACTTGCCGAAATGAAAAGCCCCGGCATGGCCGGGGCTTTTTCGTATCCGCGTGTTGCGAGGCGTTACTGGCGCACCAGGCGTCGGTTGTCCGGTGCGACCTCCGCCAGGCTGCGGTAGGGATTGATATCCAGGCCGCCACGGCGTACGTAGCGCGCGTAGACGCTGAGCGCCTGCGGCTGCAGCAGGCGCTGCAGGTCGAGGAAGATGCGTTCGACGCACTGTTCGTGGAAGTCCTGGTGCTGGCGGAAGGAAACCAGGTAGGCCAGCAGGCTGGCCGGGTCCAGTGCCGGGCCCTGGTAGTCGACCACCAGGGTGCCCCAGTCGGGCTGGCCGGTGACCGGGCAGTTGGACTTGAGCAGGTGGCTGTAGAGCTGCTCCTCGACGATCCGCCCGGCGTCGCAGCGCAGCAGTTCCGGGCGCGGCTGCTCGTAGCCGTCGACGGCGATGTCCAGCTCGTCGATGCAGCGCCCCGGCAGACGCCCGATGCCCTCCTCGGCCACCTCGTCGAGGCTGCGCAGGCGCACGCCCACGGGCGCCCCGGCAGCGGACGAGAGATCTTTCTCCAACACCGTACGAAGCGCCTCGCGACTATCGAAGGCGGACTGGTTGAGGGAATTGAGGTAGAGCTTGAACGACTTCGACTCGATGATGTTCGGCGAGTCCGCCGGGATCGAGAACTCACCGATCGCCACCACCGGCTTGCCGGCCGGGGTCAACCAAGACAGCTCGTAGCAGTTCCAGATATCCACGCCGCGATAAGGCAGGGTCTCGGCGCTCAGGCCAAGCTCGGCCCATTTCGCCGTGCGTGAAATGGGAAACAGCAGCGACGGCGTGTAGCTGGAGACGTATTCGCTGGTCTTGCCCAGCGGCGAATGTTCGGCGGGATGCTGCATGCGGGAAACCTGCTGGATGAATCGCGCAGGGCCCTTCCCCGCGCGCCGCGCCGCACTGGCGGGCGGCGGCAAGTGTATACGGATCGGCCGGCATCTTCACGCCGGCCGTCCGCCGGCTCAGGGCTGCACGGTCAGTTGACCGACCATCCCGGCCTGGTAGTGGCCGGGGATGTTACAGGCGAACTCCAGCCGGGTGGCCTTGGCGAAGGTCCAGGTCAGCTCGGCGCTCTTGCCCAGCTCGACCAGTACGCTGTTGGGGTCGTCGTGCTTCATCATCCGGCCATGGTCCATGCCGTGACCCATCTGGCTATGGTCCATCGACGCCATGCCGGTCGGGGTGAGCATCCCGGACTGCTGCATCTCCAGCATCTCTTTCTGGTGCTCGGCATGCATCGCCGCGTCGCCCAGGTTGAACTCGTGCAACAGCTTGCCTTCGTTCTTCAGCACGAAGCGGACCGTCTCGCCGGCCTTGACCTCGATCACCCGCGGCTTGAAGTACATGTCGCCGAGCGCCACCTCGATGCTGCGGCTGGCCTGCGCGGCCTGGGCCGGCTTGCCGAAGGCCTGGCCGTGGGCCGGTGAAGCCTGGGCGCTGGCACCGAAAAGCACGCCGAGGACGATCAGGGAAGCGGGAAGCAGGCGGCGCGGAAACATACGGGGAATCTCCATCGGGTTGATGTCGCCTATCCTGTGTCGCTGCGCCTGCCGGCTGGCTGTCGGGAGCATTACATCTTTGTCAGCTTGCCGCCGTTGCGGACCGCGAAGGCTAAGATCGCCCAGCGCCACCGACGGGCATAAAAAACCCGCCGACCGGAAACCAGGGAACCGGTGGCGGGTGAAGACGGGATCGGAGCCCTCCGTCATCCCGTGTGGAGCCGGGGGTGGAAGAACTGGCGATCAGCAGTTTTCCTTGTCCTTCTTCGTCGCTTCGGCCTGCTTCGCCAGTTTTTCCTGGTGCGCGGCACGAGCCTTGGCGGCCTGGGCCTGCATGCGCTCGAAGACGATGTCGCCGCCGCTGTCGGCCATGGCCGGAACGGTCGGGGCGAGGACCAGCAGGAAAGCGAGGGTGGAGGCAGTGAAGGTACGCATGGGAAGTCTCCTCGAATGAGTTCCCCTGTAGTCTGCGCGGGGGCCACTGTCGCCCCCGTTACCCACTGATTACGATGCTGTCAGAAACAGGTCGGCATGGCCGGCAAATGTAACGAGGGATGAACATGAAACTGCTGATCGTCGAAGACGAACCGCGCATCGGCCAGTACCTGCGCCAGGGGCTCGCCGAGGCAGGCTTCGCCGTCGACCTGAGCGACGATGGCAACGAGGGCGAGCAACTGGCCCTGGGCGGCGACTACGACCTGCTGATCCTCGACGTCATGCTGCCCGGCCGTGACGGCTGGCAGATCCTGCGCAGCGTGCGCGACGCCGGGATGACCATACCGGTGCTGTTCCTGACCGCCCGCGATGCCGTAGAGGACCGCGTGCGCGGCCTCGAACAAGGCGCCGACGATTACCTGGTGAAGCCGTTCGCCTTCGTCGAACTGCTCGCCCGGGTGCGCACCCTGCTGCGCCGGGGCAGCCAGCAGTTGCAGGAGACCACCCTGCAACTGGCCGACCTCGAACTCGATTTGCTGCGCCGCCGGGTGCAACGCCAGGGCAAGCGGATCGACCTCACCGCCAAGGAGTTCGCCCTGCTCGAACTGCTGCTGCGGCGCAGCGGCGAGGTGCTGCCCAAGTCGCTGATCGCCTCGCAGGTCTGGGACATGAACTTCGACAGCGATACCAACGTCATCGAGGTGGCCATCCGCCGCCTGCGCGCCAAGGTCGACGACGACTACCCGCAGCGCCTGATCCATACCGTGCGCGGCATGGGCTACGTTCTCGAAGAGCGCGACGAATGAGCGCCGGGTTCGGCTCGCGGATGTCCCTCGGCGTCCGCCTGAGCCTGCTGTTCGCCGCCTGCACGGCGGCGGTCTCGCTGATCGCCGGATTGATCTTCAGCAGGGCCATCGACGAGCATTTCGTCGAGCTCGACCATATGGCGATGTCCGCCAAGCTCGCGGTGTTTCGCGATGAGCTGCGCGGCCTCGGCTCGGAACAACAGATGCGCCGCCGCGAAGCGGAACTGCTGCGCGAACTGGCACGCCATCCCGACCTCGGCCTGCGTCTGAACGGCCCGGATGGCAACCTCTGGTTCGAGCGCCTGCCGCAGCCTGCGCATCCCGGCCTGCCCGCCAACCGCGAACTCGGCGCCCCGCTGGAGCCCGGCAACGACGCTTCGCCGCGACTTACCGTGATCCTCGACATCAGTCATCACCAGCACTTCCTGCAACGCATGCGCCAGTTGATCTGGCTGACCATGAGCCTGTCGGCGCTGGCCACCGCGCTGCTCGGCGCCTGGGCCACCGGCGCCAGCCTGGCGCCGCTGCGACGGATGCGCGAAGTCGCCGCGCGGGTTTCCGCCAACTCCCTCACCACCCGCCTCGACGCCAGCCGGATGCCAGAGGAGCTGCGCGGACTGGCCGGCGAGCTGAACGCCATGCTGGCGCGCCTGGAAGAAGCCTTCCAGCGCCTCTCGGCGTTCTCCGCCGACATCGCCCACGAGTTGCGCACCCCGCTCACCAGTCTGCTGACCCAGACCCAGGTGGTATTGTCCCGCCCACGCTCGCTGGAGGATTATCGCGAGGCCCTGCACGGCAACCTCGAGGAGCTGGAACGGCTCACCGCGATGGTCAACGACATGCTGTTGCTGGCCAAGGCCGACCACGGCCTGCTGGCGCCCAGCCGCCAGGCCCTGGACCTGGGCGCGGAAGTCGACTCGCTGCTGGAGTTCTACCAGCCGCTGGCGGAAGACCGCGACATCCGCCTGCTGCGCGAAGGCAGCCTGAGCCTGCCCGGCGACCGCGGCATGCTGCGGCGGGTGCTGGCCAACCTGCTGGACAACGCCCTGCGCTTCACCGCCGATGGCGGCGAGATACGTATCCGTCTCGGCGACCGACGCCTGAGCGTGGAGAACCAGGGTCCGGCGATTCCTCCCGAGCGCTTGCCGCGCCTGTTCGACCGGTTCTATCGTGCCGATCCGGCGCGCCGCGAAGGCCAGGGCGAACACGCCGGGCTCGGCCTGGCGATCTGCCGCTCCATCGTCCAGGCCCACGGCGGCGAGATCCGCTGCGAGTCTGCCGACGGCTGGACCCGTTTCGTCATCGATTTCGCTCGCCCGCGCCGATGAAACGCGAAGCCCCCATGACGGGGGCTTCTGTTTCATGCCTTCGAGCGTTTCATTGGCGCATGCCGCGCCCGCTCACCAGCAGCCTTACGCAGCCGAGATAGAGCACCGCGGTGGCCAGCAGCATGAAGCCGATGGCCACGCCGATGCGAATGTCGGAGACGCCGAGGATGCCGTAGCGGAAGGCGTTGACCATGTGCAGGATCGGGTTGGCCAGCGACACCGTCTGCCAGAACGGCGGCAGCAGGTTGATCGAGTAGAACACCCCGCCCAGGTAGGTCAGCGGCGTCAGCACGAAGGTCGGGATGATCGAGATGTCGTCGAAGTTGCGCGCGAACACCGCGTTGATGAAACCGCCCAGGGAGAAAATGGTCGCGGTAAGCACCACCACCAGCACCGTGATGCCTAGGTGGTGCACCTGCAGCTTGGTGAAGAACAGCGACAGCATGGTCACGATCACCCCCACCGCCAGGCCGCGCAGCACACCGCCGATGGTGTAGCCGAGGAGGATGGTGTGCGGCGATACCGGCGACACCAGCAGCTCCTCTACCGAGCGCTGGAACTTGCTGCCGAAGAAGCTCGACACCACGTTGCCGTAGGCGTTGGTGATCACCGACATCATGATCAGGCCGGGCACGATGTATTCCATGTAGGTGAAGCCGCCCATATCGCCGATCTGGCGGCCGATCAAATTGCCGAAGATCACGAAGTACAGGACCATGGTGATCGCCGGCGGCAGCAGGGTCTGCGGCCAGATCCGGGTGAAGCGGCGCACCTCGCGGTAGACGATGGTGTTCAGGGCGACCAGGTTGGCGCTCAGCTCGCTGCTCATCGGGCGATCCTCGTCAGGTTCTTCTCCACCAGCGACACGAACAGCTCCTCCAGGCGATTGGTCTTGTTGCGCAGGCTCAGTACCTCGATGCCTTGTGCGCCCAACTGGGCGAACAGATCGTTGATGCCCTGGCTTTTCTCCACCTGCACTTCGAGGGTGTGATCGTCCACCAGCCGCGTCGGGTAGCCGTCGAGAGTCGGCGGCAGGGCCTGGACGTTCTTCAGGTCGAGCAGGAAGGTTTCCGAATGCAGGGTCATCAGCAGGTCGCGCATGCTGGTGTTCTGCACGATCTCGCCGTGGTCGATGATGGCAATGTTGCGGCAGAGCTGCTCCGCCTCTTCCAGGTAGTGGGTGGTGAGGATGATGCTGATGCCTTCCTGGTTGAGTTCTGTGAGGAAGCTCCACATCGAACGACGCAGCTCGATGTCGACCCCGGCGGTGGGCTCGTCGAGGATCAGCAGGCGCGGCTGGTGGACCAGTGCGCGGGCGATCATCAGGCGCCGCTTCATGCCGCCGGAGAGCATCCGCGAGGCTTCGTTGCGCTTGTCCCACAGGCCCAGTTGGGTCAGGTAGCGCTCGGCGCGCTCCTTGGCGATCTTCGCCGGGATGCCGTAGTAGCCGGCCTGGGTCACGACGATGTCGAAGACCTTCTCGAACTGGTTGAAGTTGAACTCCTGCGGCACCACGCCAAGGCAACGCTTGAGGCCGGCCGGGTCCTTGTCGAGGTCGTGGCCGAACACCGAGACCGAACCGCTGGTCTTGTTCACCAGGGTCGAGAGAATCCCGATGGTGGTGGACTTGCCCGCGCCGTTGGGGCCGAGCAAGGCGAAGAAATCACCTTCGGCGACGTCCAGGTCGATGCCCTTGAGGGCCTGGAAACCGTTGCCGTAGGTTTTCGTCAATTGACGGATGGACAGGGCGGAACTCATTAGGCTTCCCGTGTCGGAAGGTGAAGAGGAAGAGCTAGATAAGGCTACGGGTAACAAAATGCAACAGTAGCCGGCTCAGGTCAGTTCGGTCATTACCGCGGTGCGGAACGCCGGGCGCTCGCGCAAGCGCAGGTACCAGGCATCGAGGTGGGGCAGCGGCGGGCGCTCGATGGGCATCTCGAACCAGGCGTAGATGAAACAGCCCAGGGGAATGTCACCCATGCCGAAGCGTTCGCCGGACAGCCAGGGTTGGCCGGCCAGGGTCTGGTCCGGCACCCGCAGCAACTCGCCGCAGGTCTGCAACGCCTTTGCGATCAGGGCCTCGTCGCGTTGCTCCGGCGGCGTACGCAGCGTTCCCCAGAACAGGTCGCGGAACGGCCCGGCGAGAGTCGAGGTGGTCCAGTCCATCCACTTGTCGGCGTCGGCGCGGCGCACCGGGTCCTGCGGATAGAGGTCGCCCGGCGCATAGCGGGCGGCCAAGTAGCGGACGATGGCGTTGGACTCCCAGAGGACGAAGCCGTCGTCCTCGATCACCGGCACCCGACCGTTCGGGTTCATCGCGCGGAACGCCGGCTCATCCACCAGGCCGAACGCCCCGCCGGCATCCACCGTCCGGTACTCCAGGCCAGCCTCCTCGGCGCACCACAGCGCCTTGCGCACATTGCTCGAGTTCTTCCGGCCCCAGATGGTCAACATACTCTGCGTTCCCTCTTCGGTTGATGCGGCGGATGGGTCGCCGGAGCGCCCGGACGACATGCCGCACCCTACCGAGGATGGACCGAAGAAGGAAGACGCGCCGGCTGATGGTGACTATCGACGCCCTTCATCTTGTCCGGCCTCGGCCTGGAAATCGCCGTCCAGGGCCAGCGGGCGGCCGGAGAACAGGTGCGGATAGTGCTGCTGCAAGTGGGAGAAGAACAGTTCCTCCGGCAGGTCGGCGAACTGGCCGTGATCGGCCAGGTACTCCATGTAACGCTCGCCCTGGCGGTTGAACGGATGGAAGACGCTGTCGGCGACGCCGTCGAACTCCAGCGGAGCGACGTCGAAGGCGCGGCACAAGGCACGGTTGAACGCCGGGGTGGCCTTCACCCAGCGGCCCTCGAGGTACAGCTCGGTATAGCCGTGCATGGCGAACACCTCGCTGCGCAGCGCTTCCAGCAGGCGCGGCGTGGCCAGGTGGTTGCGCACGTCGGCCAGGCCGATCCGCGCCGGAATCCGGCAATGCCGGGCACAGGCAGCGAGCAGGATGGCCTTGGGCACGCAATAGGACTCGCCCTGCTGCAGCGCGTGGCTGGCCTTCAGGGTCTGCGGATCGCGGCTGAACACGTAGGGGTTGTAGCGCACCCCGTCGCGTACCGCGTAGTACAGCGCGACCGCCTGGTCACGCGGTTTCGCCGAATTCCCCCGGGATTTTTCCGCGAACTCCACCACCACGGGGTGGTCACTATCCACGAAGCGGCCGGATTGTAGGTAGGACTGCATGGCGGGCTCCCGGCGGGCAATTTGTCCCAGTCTAAACGGGAAGTTTTCGCCTATAACGTGACAAACCGGCCAAGCTGACCGGCCCTGCCGCCAAACGGCGGCAAACGGGCTAAGCTCGAGACGCCGCCTGGCGTCTTCATGGAGGATTCCGCATGTTGTTGCTCTGGTTAGTCGTACTGGTACTCGGTGTCGCTTACCTCGCCCATCGGCGTACCCCACCCGCTCCCGCGCTCGGCATCAGCGCCGCCTACCTGATCCTGATGGGCGTGTTCAGCCACGCGCCCGGCTGGCTGCTGCTGGTCTTCTGGCTGCTCTGGCTGGCGGTGGCGCTTCCCCTCGCCCTGCCCGACCTGCGCTGGCGCGTGCTCAGCGGTCCGCTGTTCGCCTGGTTCCAGAAAGTCCTGCCGCCGATGTCCGACACCGAGCGCGAGGCCATCGAGGCGGGCACCGTGTGGTGGGATGGCGAATTGTTCAGCGGCCGCCCGGACTGGCAGAAACTGCTCGACTACCCCAAGGCGCAACTCACCGAAGAAGAGCAGGCCTTCGTCGACGGCCCGACCGAAGAACTCTGCGCCATGGTCAGCGACTGGGACATCGGCCAGCGCATGGACCTGCCGGAAGAAGCCTGGGCCTTCATCAAGCAGCACGGCTTCTTCGGCCTGATCATTCCCAAGGAGTACGGCGGCAAGGGCTTCTCCGCCTTCGCCCACTCGCAGGTAGTGATGAAGCTCGCCACCCGTAGCGGCGACCTGGCCTCGACGGTGATGGTGCCGAACTCCCTCGGCCCGGCCGAGCTGCTGCTCCACTACGGCACCGACGAGCAGCGCCAGCGCTACCTGCCGAGCCTGGCCAAGGGCGACGACATCCCCTGCTTCGCCCTCACCGGCCCCTACGCGGGCTCCGATGCCGGCGGCATGACCGACGTCGGCATCGTCTGCAAGGGCGAATGGGAAGGTCGCGAGGTACTCGGCCTGCGCCTGACCTGGGAAAAGCGCTACATCACCCTCGGCCCGGTGGCCACCCTCCTCGGCCTGGCCTTCAAGTGCCACGACCCGGACCATCTGCTGGGCGACGAGGAGGACCTGGGCATCACCCTGGCGCTGATTCCCACCGACACCCCCGGGGTCGAGATCGGCCGCCGCCACGTGCCGCTGGGCGCCGCCTTCATGAACGGTCCGAACTCCGGCAAGGACGTGTTCGTGCCGCTGGAGTACATCATCGGCGGGCAGGAAATGATCGGCAAAGGCTGGATGATGCTGATGAACTGCCTGTCGGTCGGACGCTCCATCTCGCTGCCGGCGGTGGGCACCAGCGCAGGCAAGGCCAGCAGCTACGTCAGCGGTCGCTACGCCCAGGTCCGCGAGCAGTTCAACGTGCCGATCGCCGCCTTCGAAGGCATCCAGGAGGCGCTCGCCCGCATCGGCGGCAACGCCTGGCTGATGGACAGCGCGCGAATCCTCACCGCCAACGCGGTGGACCTCGGCGAGAAGCCCTCGGTGCTTTCGGCGATCCTCAAGTACCACCTCACCGAGCGCGGCCGCGAGTGCATCGCCCATGCCATGGACATCCATGGCGGCAAGGGCATCATCATGGGCCCGAACAACTACCTGGGTCGTTCCTGGCAGGGCGCGCCGATCTTCATCACGGTGGAAGGCGCGAACATCCTCTCGCGCAACCTGATGATCTTCGGCCAGGGCGCGATCCGTTGCCATCCGTACGTGCTCAAGGAAATGGAACTGGCCCAGCGCGAGGACAAGGACCAGGCCGCCCGCGAGTTCGACGCGCTGCTGGTGAAGCACATCGGCTTCGCCGTCGGCAACGCCGCCAGCAGCTTCCTCCTCAGTCTCAGCTGCGGCCACCTCGGCAACGCCCCCGGCGACCGCATCAGCCGTCCCTACTTCCGCGCGCTGAACCGCCTGGCGGCGTCCTTCGCCCTGCTCGCCGACTTCAGCATGATGCTGCTGGGCGGCGAACTGAAGCGCAAGGAACGCCTCTCCGCGCGTCTCGGCGATGTCCTCAGCTATCTCTACCTGGGCTCGGCGGCGCTCAAGCGCTACCACGACCTGGGCAACCCGGACTACCTGCATCCGCTGCTGCGCTGGGCCATGGAGGAAAACCTCGGCAAGGCCGAGGCGGCGCTGGAGGACCTGCTGAACAACTTCCCCAGCCGCTTCTTCGGCTGCGCGCTGAAGGTCCTGGTACTGCCGTTCGGCCGCCGGCACAAAGGGCCGGGCGACGAACTGGACGCCGAGATCGCGGAAATCCTCGGCCGTCCGGACGACGACCCGGCGTTGCAGGCGATCCTCGCTGGCGCGTTCCTGCCGAAGGACCCGCAGGACCCGGTCGGTGCCCTCGCCCACGCCTTCGACGCGGTACGCGAAAGCGCCGCGCTGGAGAAAACCCTGCACAAGGCGATCAAGGAAGGCAGGGTCCAGCCGCAAGCGGGGCAGAACCCGATCGATGCCGGCGCCGCCGCCGGCGTGCTGAGCGCCGAGCAGGCGCAAGCCCTGCACCAGGCCGAAGCGGCACGGCGCAAGGTGATCGACGTCGACGACTTCGCCAAGGAGGAACTGCAACTGGCCGACGGCAGGATCCGCTGACACTCCGCGGCAAAGCGACGGTCGCAACCGACAAAGGCGCCTTCCGGCGCCTTTGTCGTCTTCATCCACCCAAACCCGGGCGATTGGCTAGAATCGACGGGCACATCCCTGACGTACGGGAGGCCATCATGCTCAAGCTATTTGCCACCGGCCTGGCAGCCTCGTTTCTCCTCCTGCCCCCGGCGCAGGCCGCACCGCCTGCGCCCTATGGCGTGCAGCCGCACCAGCAGGCGGTGCAGCGCGCTGGCGAACAGCGCCAACGCCAGCTCCAGGAACAGCGCCAGCGCTTCGACGAACAACGCCTGCAACTGCAGCAGGATCAACTGCAACGCCAGCAGCAGAACCTGCAGCGGCAACGGCAGCAGCGACAGATGCAGGACAACCTGATCCGCCAGCAGCAACTGGACCAGCAGCGCTGGCGCCTGGAGCAGGACCAGCGGCGCCTCGACAGCGAACGCCGGCAACTGGAAAACCGCCGGCGCCAGAGCCAGTCCCCGGCGATCCGCTGAAACTGGCCGGCGCCGCGAAACCCTTTATACTGCCCAGCTTTTTTCCAGAGGACCCGTCATGGCCAACTCCTACCTCGAGCACCACCTCGCCCTGCTCCAGCACCTGCGCAACATCCTCGGCGCCCTGGGCGAGGCCGAGCAGGTGCCGGAAGAAAACCACGGGCTGTTCCTCGAGCGTTTCGACGAACTGATGGACGAACTGCCGCGCGACCCGGAAGGCGCCCAATACCTCGGCCAGGACCTGATCTCCCAGGTCTTCCACCGCTATCCGCAGATCGCCCACCTGGTACCGCGCGACCTGCTGTGGTTCTTCGGCGGCGATTGCCTGCACTTCATGCCGGACGAAGAGATCGACCTGTTCCAGCGCCTCGACGAGCGCCGCTACGAAGCCGAAGAGCGCGGCGAAACGTTCGACTGGAACCGCGAAAAGCAGTTGCTCGCGCTGCCCGAGGACAGCCCGCGGCACTGAATCGCCACGGCCACCGGCCGTCCCGCCCCGACCGCCATCCGTGCGCTCGGGGCCGCCTCCCGCCAGCCCAAACCTCGCTACCCTTTCCGAATAAAAAACGGACCGCCCGCCCGATTGCCGGAGCGCGCCGAGTCCGTACCTAGCAGTTCTGCCGGGTAGCCGGAGCTTCACACCCCTTCGCCGCACACGTCCCCACTGATTGCTCTGCAGCGAGCATGTCGTACCTCGCCGGAGCTGCCGATCAATCTGGCGAAGGCGCAGGCATGCACTCGAACGAGTCAACGGAAGACCGCTGTTCACGCCACTACACCCTGCTGCAACGGTGCCCGCTGCTGCACGGGCTGCCCGATCTGCTGCGGCACGTGGCGACCCATGCGTCGGAGCGCCGGTTGCGCGACAAGGACGTCCTGTTCCTCAAGCACGATCCTGAAGACTTCATCGGCCTGGTCCTCGGCGGACACCTCTATACCGTGCTCTACGGGCCGGACGGGCGGGAGCTGATCGTCAATGATATCCGTCCTGGCGAAGTGATCGGGGAAACCGCGCTGATCCAGCCGAACCGCCGCGAGACCTCTGCCTACGCCTCCGGCGCGGCGTCGGTGCTGATCCTCCACCGACGTCACTTCGCCCCGTTGATCGCCGACACGGAATTCCTCAACCGCGCGCTGGCCCTCCTCTGTTCGCGCCTGCGCGAAGCCTCCGGTTTCGTCGAGAGGGTCTGCCTGCATCGCCTGGAGTCGCGCCTGGCGCGCCATCTCCTGGCCAGCCTGGCGAGCGAACAGCCCGAGGGAGCCTGCGCGACGCTACCGACCAACCAGAGCATCCTAGCAGCGATGCTCAACGCCAGCCGGCCGAAGCTCAACGCGCAACTGCAAATATGGAAACGCGAAGGGCTGATCAGCTGCCACAACGACCGGATCCTGATCAACGACCTCGGTCGCCTACGACGCAAGGCCGAACTGCCGGCCGCGCCCCTGTCACCCAGGTAACAGCCTCGCCCACCGCCCGCCTCACAGACTGCTCGCCGACACGAGCAACCAGGGAGGTAGCGGTTATGGATCGTCCGAATCAGCCAGGCGGCAACGAAACCGGTTCCGATCGCCTGTTCGAGGAAAGCTGGCGTGCCGCGCAGGCTGGCCTGCGCAAACGCGCGCAACGCCTTGCGCGCGGCAACAGCCATCGGGCCGAAGAATGGCTGTCGAGCACCGCGGTCAAGGCGCTGCTGTTCCTGCGCCAGTCACCGGAGCGGGTACGCGACCCCCAGGGCTTCCTGTTCCTGGTCCTGGAACACGTCTACCTGGACAGCGCGCGCCACCAGATCCGCGAGGACCGCCTCATCGACCGCGGCATCGACCTGCACGATGGTCAGTTGGAGCGCTTCGCCGCCGTCGGCTCGCCGCTGGAACGCCTGGAGCAGCTGGAACGTCTCGACCAGGTGGACAAGGCCCTGGCCTCGCTGTCGCGCCAACAGCAGCAGCTCTTCGAACTGCGCTTCATCGAGGAACTGCCCTATGCCGACATCGCCAGCCAGCTCGGCATAGCCCCGCCGCTGGTGCGCAAGCGCGTGCAGTTGCTGCGCTCGCGGCTGAGCGCCGACTTTTTCGCCGGCGACGTTTCACAAGACAGACGCAGCCGCGTTCATTCCTGACAAGCGAGTCGAGGCCCGTGCGACCGGCCCCCTGCCCGACGAGCACCTGCCCATTCAAGGAGAGTCCCATGGCTGACCCCACGGCTGTGAATGCCCAGATCACCGATGCCGTCACCCAGACCAACGTCAAGGTGGTCGCCGAAGCCCCGGCCCAGGCCATCGCCGCGCTCTACCAGATCGCCAGCCATTCCGCCGGCCTGTCCCTGCAGAACGCAGTCTACAGCCAGCAGGCCCTGAACCAGATCTCCACCGCGGTGGTTTCCAAGGCGGTGTCGATGATCATGGCGATAGAAGACAAGAAAGGTATCTGACCCGCCCCTTGATCCCAGGAGTGCCCAGACATGTTCGGCTTCGGCAAGAAATCCGCGCCCGCGCCCGCGCCATCCGGCGACAGCGAGCAAGCCGCCGCCCCCGGCGAGGCCGGCCGGCAGACGCCAGCCAGCGGCGGCAGGGCGTCCGCCAACGGCGACGTGAAGCTGCCGTCGCGCCCTTCGCCGCTGGCCGGCATGAGCGAGCGCCTGCTCAAGCAGACCGAGGCGCCGCCGCCGGACACCAGCGCCCTGAACAGTCAAGTCGTGCAGGCGGTGCAGATGAGCAACAGCGAAACCGCCGGCTATGCGCCGTCGCAGATCGCCATCGCGCCGAACATGATGATCAGCCAGGCCTCCGGGCTGGTGGCGCAATCCGCCGCCAGCTACTTCGACGGAGTCAGCAAGATCGCCCTGGCCAGCCAGGCGATCCTGCTCCGGCAGATGACCCAGAACATCGCCGAAAACAAGCTGGCCCAGGCTGCCGAGGACGCGCTCGGCGCCCTCGCCACCGACCTGCTGATGGGCGCTGCCGCCGCGGTAGCCGCGGCGGCCGGGGCGATCGAGGCGGAATCGGCCAGCTTCGCCATCGACAAGATCGACCAGAGCATCGCCAAGTACAGCGAGACCCTCGCCAGTCGCAGCGGCAAGGACACCCAATCGTAGCCACCACCGGCGGGGCCGGCGGCGTCCGGCCCTGGCACAGGAGAGCCGTCATGGCCTATTTCAAGCTGGAAGAACCGGTCAGGTTCCATCGCTATCCCTTCGACTTCCATAGTCACTTCGCCGGCATCCTGCCGGTGGAAAGCAACAGCCGCTGGACGCGCGACCGCCGGGTCTTCCGCGTCGGCGAGCGGCAGGTGAGCCTGGAGAAAGGCCAGGAGCTTTCCCTGATCGGGCTGCTGATGAGTGCCCGCGGCGTCGCTCCGGAGGTCGACGGCAAGGCGCTGGAGGAGGCTCGCCAGGCCGCGCACTATGAACTGTTCGAACTGGCTCTGCAGCGGATGGTCAGGCGCAATCCGTTCGCCGCGACCGACCGTCAGGGCTACCTGCGCGGCGAATGCGCGGCGGAGAACATCTATCTCGCCTGCCTCATCCTGGCGCAACGTTTTGGCCGGACCTCGCCGCCAGCGGCCATCGACCAGCCGGCGATCTACCTCGGCACCCTGGAACTGCTCGGTGCGAGCGCGGTTCGCGACAGCGAGACGGACCAGTTCGTCCGCTACTTCAACCGCAAGATCTGGAGCGGCAACAAGTACACGCCGTTCGACGACGCCTACTGGGCCCGCGGCGCCATCCGCGATCGCCATCCGGGCGAATTCGCCTGCCTGACGCTGGGGTTCCTCCTCCACGAAGGAATCAGCCATACCCAGACGGCGACGGGGGAAGACGAGGTGGCCGTCCTCGATTCCCTGTTCGAGCAATTCAACGCCTCCGAGAAGACCGCCTACCGCCTGCTCGCCCACACCGCGCATGGCTATGCCAGCGAAGCCGCCTTCGATGCCGAGCTGCACAGGATCCTCCGTCATTTCGAAATACAGCAGGGGCAGCCACCGCAGGCCCGGCTGGTCGGCATCGACCTGCTCGGCATGGAGACCGCTACCGGCCTGTACCGACAGTTCTTCGACTTCCTCCTCGGACAGGCTGCGGTGTTTCGCCACTACCTGGACGGCAAGCCGGAAACCCGCAAGGTGGTCCTGCACATCCATTGTGGAGAGGGGACCGGGGTGTCCGACGACAACCGGTCGCTGTGCGGTTACTTCCTGCGCAACGCCAACGCGCTGGACGATTTCTACGCAGCGCTCTCCGCCTATGCCTGGAAGTGCTATGGCAACACCATCCGCCAGGGCAAGGCGCGGCTACGCGAACGGGAGAACCTGCAGGACCGTGACAAGGCGCCCAGCGCCCTCGCCGGCCTTTTCGACGAACTGTTTTTCGGCAACAGCCTGACCGCCTCCGGCCTGCGGCTACGCCGCTTCGACATCACCAGCGGGACTACCCAGGCCCTGGTCGCCTATTACGCCCGCACCAACGTCGTGAACCTCTGCCAGGCGCTGGCCAGCCGCGACGCCGACGGCAACAGCTACTACCGCCGCCTGCTGGAGAGCGATCTGTTCAGCCTGCGCATCGGCCATGCCTACTACTACCGCAACTATCTGGCCAGCAAGTTCCCCGAGCTGTGCTTCGATACCAACCTGGGGAGCAATTTCATTACCGGCGCCTCCGGCCTCTTCGACTCGCTGCAGGAATACCGCCTGAACCGTGGCCTGCGCCATCTCGATGGATACGTCGGCACCGACCAGCTCAAGGAACTCAGTCTGGCCATCGCCTACCAGGGCGAACAGCGCCTGGACCCACAACAGATGCAGTACGTCCATGCCCTGGCGGAAAGCCAGAGCGGCTTCGACGAACTGGGCGAACACCTCCCGGGTACACCCGGCTGGGCGAAACCCGCGCTGGAACAGTTCTTCGCAAGTCAGTGCGCGCTCTACCGCTCCGAGGAGGATCGCTACTTCCAGTTCGAAGCCTACCGGCGCCTCTTCGCCCAGGTCCTCAACTGGCGCTCCTATCTGCTGGGCGCCGACGGCCAGGGTGTCGAGCACTCCAACGTACAGGACGAAGCGATCCGCATGGCGCTCCTGCTCAACTATGCCGCCGCGGACCGCCACGGCCGGGTTCCGGCCGCTTCGCTGGAGAATGCCCAACGCCTGCTGGTGCAACTGGGCAGCGCCTACTGGGAGGAAACCATCGGCGCCGTCGACTTGGCCGGCGCGCCCCATCGGGACCGAGAGCTGCAGCGCTTCGAAGGGTTCGCCGCCCCCGCCTCGGTCGTGCGCATCTCCACCCGCAGCAGTTGAGGAGCGACCGATGAGCGCCTACGCACGCTACATCAGACGCCGCGCGCTCGCCGCCGCGGACCGCCCGGCGCAGCGTTCGCCGGACGCCAGCGAGGAGGCACGGGACCAACCGCCCCCCAGCAGGCCGGCGAGCGGAAAGCGCCTGCTGGAAATATCGGACAGCGATGCGGCCAAGCTCTTGGCCGTGCTGAAACTGCTCGGATGAGCACCCACCCCAGGAGAAGCGTCATGAAGGAAGAACTCGAAACCCTCGTCACCCAGGTCAAGGCACTCCTCACCGAATGCCTGCAAGGCTGGCTCCAGGCCCTGTCCCAGGGAGACAGCGTGGACGACCCGGCCAGCCTCGGACAGTTGGCGGTGCAGTTGAGCACCGCCTACAGCACCCTGCAGGCCGCTGCCGCCGCCTACCCCGGCGATACCGGCAGCAGCGCGCAGGCCCCCTCGGCGGACGGCACGCAGCAGTACTGAAGCCTCGCCACGACACCCCGCGCACCGCGCGTCCATCGCAGAGGAGTCCGCGCATGTCGATCTCGGAAGAATTGGGAAGGAATCTGGTCCAGCTGGCGCAACGCTGGCTGAAACGCCCCCTCACCAGCGAAGAACACGAGCAGTTGAGACAGTTCCAGCTCGGCCTCGGCAACGACGCCAGCAGCGATCCGGCCGTGCACGCGCGACAGCAGGCCGAACAGGTGATCGAGAACGGCCGGCAGCGTTCCGAAGGCTCCATCCGCCAGATCCTGCAGAACGTCCAGCAGGCCTCGACCCAGGCCCTCCGCGCCCAGGACAGCGGCGAGCAGGCGATTCTTGAGGCGGTCAATGCCGCCGGCAGCCTGGCCGAACTGCGTCCCGGCCACCTGCAGAGCGGCCAGGCAAGCGCCAACCAGTTGGTGATGTCGCAGATTGCCGACCGCCTGGCCAACCTAGTGAAGAGCGAGGTACGCCTGTGCTTCGAGCAGAACTTCGGCTCGCTCAAGCAGCAACTGGAGAACGCTATCGCCATCTTCAACCAGAGCAACCACAACACGTCCGCACCGCCGCCGGACAAGCCCGACCCGCCCGCCGCATGAGACCGCACCGACAAGCGCCCCGCCTCGCGGGGCGCTTGCATTTTCGCCGCCCGCCAGGCCTGGCGCCGACGGATTCACAACTCCCTGGCTGGAGCGTTCATCAAGACAGCACGACATGAGCCGTGCCGTTCACTCACAGGGAGTCACATCATGAGTTTTCCGACCGCAGTCAACGACCAGATCACCGATGCCGTCACCCAGTCCAACGTCAAGGTCGTCGGTGAGGCACCAGCCATGGCGCTGGGCACCATCTACCAGACCATGGCCCACTCCACCGGGATTCTCTTCGAGAACGCGGTGAGCGCCCAGCAACAGCAGAACGCCCTGGCCCTGGCCGCCTCCAACATGGGCGTGATGCAGATCTACAGCCTCGACACCGCCGCCGATGCCGGAGCCACCGAGAAAGTCGGCCAGTTGGGCGTGGCCGACAACCTCACCAGCCTGCTGACCGTACTGAAATCCTTCACCTGAGCCTGACCCGCCGGGTCCAAGCAATCGCCGTACATCCTTCGCAATGATTCAGGAGAATCACCATGAGCTTCCCAACCGCAGTAAACAACCAGATCACCGATGCCGTCACCCAGTCCAACGTCAAGGTGATCGGTGAAGCCCCGGCCATGGCGCTGGGCTCGATCTTCCAGACCATGGCCCACTCCACCGGCATCCTGTTCGAGAATTCGGTAGCTGCCCAGCAACAGCAGAACGCCCTGGCCCTGGCCGCTTCCAACATGGGCGTGATGCAGATCTACAGTCTGGATACCAGCGCCGCCGGCGGCGCCACCGAGAAGATCGGCCAGCTGGGCGTGGCCGACAACCTCACCAGCCTGCTGACGGTGCTCAAAGCGCTGCCCTGATCGCCGCCGTCGCTACACCAGAGAAGGCCACTCCACGAGTGGCCTTTTTCGTCTCGACGATCGAGCGAGCAGATGCGGCGGGACAGCGGCCTGCCGAGGGGAACATGGGGGGAATCGGGAAAAGCACCAGGGCGGTGCGGATCGCAGAAACGAAAAAAGGGCCCGAAGGCCCTTTTCTCTTCGACCCAGGCCGAAACCTGGATCATGTTTGGAGCGGGAAACGAGACTCGAACTCGCGACCCCGACCTTGGCAAGGTCGTGCTCTACCAACTGAGCTATTCCCGCGTTACAACTTGTTGCCCGTTCGGCCGAAACCGAACCTTTGACGCCTAACTTTCACCAACCTCGCCGAAGCCAGGCTGTAGAATTTGGAGCGGGAAACGAGACTCGAACTCGCGACCCCGACCTTGGCAAGGTCGTGCTCTACCAACTGAGCTATTCCCGCAATGGCGTCCCCTAGGGGACTCGAACCCCTGTTACCGCCGTGAAAGGGCGGTGTCCTAGGCCACTAGACGAAGGGGACGCGGCCCGGAACTTACAACAGATCTTTCCGGCTTCCAGTGTTTCGCGTTTGGCTTCACGCTGGAAGTGGCGCGCATTTTATGGAGCGTCCGGGGAGGCGTCAACCCTTCTGAGAAAATTTTTTTAAATCAAAGACTTCTGTGCAAATAATGAGCTGCTGCTATCAGTGGTAGCACCAAGACATTAGACTGAGAAAATTCTTACAGCGGAGTCCCAAGGTGTCGCCACTCCTCATTACCGCCCTCATCATCGGCGGGATCGCCCTCCTAATCGCCATTGGCTATATCAACCACGTGGTGGAAAACAGCAAGCTGGAGAAAGCGCGCCTGAAAGCCGAACTCAACGACCGGGTCCGGCGCTGCGCGCAGATTTCCGAGAGCCTTCCCGGCCAGTTCGTCAGCCCGTCTCTGAAGCTGTTGATGAGCCAGATCGAGCTCAGCCTCAGCGAGCAGCAACTGGCGCTGGAGAAGAAAGCCGATGCCGGGCTCAAGGCTCGCATAGAAGAGTTGCGCGCGCTGGTCGCCAAGGGCGAGTCGATCCCGGTGCGCAATCCGCCCCAGGCGATCCTGACCGAGGACAAGGCCAAGGAAGTCCGCTTCCTCTTCGAAGCCCTGCATGCCCAGCTCACCCGTTTCACCCAGGACGGCCACCTGCCGCGCAGCGAGGCGCAGATCTGGGTCAAGGAGATTCGCCACCTCCTGGTGCGCCTGCATATCGAGTTCTTCGGCAATCTCGGCCAGCAGGCCCTGCAGCAGAACGAACCGCGCCAGGCGCGCCTGGCCTTCGAGCGCGGCGCCCAGTACCTGCGCAAGCAGCCCGAGCTGGCGCGCTACCAGGCGGAGCTGCAGCAGATGGAAGCGCAGCTGGCCCGCGCCAACGCGATGGTGCTGAACAACAGCCAGCCGGCGAGCGAGGAGCCCAGCGAACTCAACGAGGGATTGAAGGCCCTCGATGCAGACGACCTGTGGAAGAAGAAGAACGTCTACGACTGATTCCGGCCTGCCCACGGCAGCCGTGCTATAACCCAGGCTCATATCGACCGAGGAAATCGTTATGAGCCTGACACTCTACGGAGCCCCGCTGTCTCCGTTCGTCCGCAAGGTCCGCCTGCTCCTGGCCGAAAAGGGCCTCGACTACCAGTTGGAAGCGATCGCCCCGTTCGGCCAGCCGGCCTGGTATCGCGAGATCAGTCCGCTGGGCCGCATCCCGGCGTTACGCGACGGCGACCTGGCCCTCGCCGACTCCAGCGTGATCTGCCAGTACCTGGAAGAACGCTATCCCGAACCGCCGAATCTCCAGGGCGACGCCCCCGCCGGCCGCGCAGCGGTGCGCTGGCTGGAAAAATACGCCGACTACGAGATCGCTCCCCTGGCCACGCTGACGATCTTCCGCAACCGGATACTCAAGCCGGCGATGGGCCAGGCCTGCGAGGAGAACGACGTGCGTCGCGCGCTGGAGGAAAAGCTGCCAGCGCACTTCGATTACCTGGAAAACCATCTCGACGGCCGGGCCTTCTTCGTCGGCGAGCGACTGACCCTCGCCGACCTGGCGATCGCCAGCCAGTTGGTCAACCTGCGTCACGCCGGCGAAAACCTGGACGAGCAACGCTGGCCGGCCCTCGCCGTGCATTTCGCGCGGATGCTCGAACGCCCGGCGATGCAAGCGCTGCTGCCGGGGGAACGACGGACCCTCGACAAGCTCGCAGCGAAAGCCTGAACGCGTCGCTCAGCAGTCCGTCAGGCGCAGGAATATCTCCACCAGGCCTTCGATCCCGGCCTGGTCCTCGGCGCTGAAGCGTCCCACGCTCGGGCTGTCCAGATCGAGCACAGCGACCAGGCGGCCGTCCTTGAGCAGGGGCACCACCAATTCGCTGCTGGAAGCGCTGTCGCAGGCGATGTGGCCGGGAAACGCGTGGACGTCGTCGACCCGCTGGGTCAGCCGGGTACGCGCCGCGGCGCCGCAGACGCCCTTGGAGAAGGGAATGCGGACGCAGGCGACCTTGCCCTGGAACGGCCCCAGGACCAGTTCCTCGTTGCGGTTCAGATAGAAGCCGGCCCAGTTCAGGTCGCCCAGCTCATGGAAGAGAAAGGCGGAGAACTGCGCGGCGTTGGCGATGAAATCGCGCTCGTCGGCGAACAGCGCCTCGGCCTGCGCCGCCAGCAGGGCGTAGCCGGCCAGCCCGGCGCCAGATTGCTGCAGATCGATCATGCCTGGCGCTCCAGCAGTTGCTTGCCCACCCAGTAGCGGGAGAACTGATAGGCGCAACGGCCGTTGCGGTTGCCGCGGCCAAGCGCCCAGCGGATCGCTTCCTTCTCCAGTTCCTCGCTCCAGCTCCAGGCCAGCCCGGCCTTCTCCGCGAGCACGTCCACCCAGTGGCGAACCACGCTGAGGAAATGCTCCTGGGTGAAGGGATAGAACGACAGCCACAGGCCGAAACGGTCGGACAAGGCGATCTTGTCCTCCACCGCTTCGTTGGGGTGCAGCTCGCCGTCCACCATCTTCCAGTTCTCGTTGTCGCTCTGCTTCTCCGAAACCAGGTGCCGGCGGTTGGAGGTGGCGTAGAGCAGCACATTGTCCGGCGCCTGCTCCAGCGAGCCGTCGAGCACGCTCTTGAGTACCCGGTAGTCGCCTTCCCCGGCATCGAACGAGAGGTCGTCGCAGAACAGCACGAAGCGCTGCGGCAGGCCTTGCAGTTGCTCGACCACGCGCGGCAGGTCGGCCAGGTGGTCGCGCTCGATCTCGATCAGGCGCAGCCCGGCGCCGGCCAGCTCGGCCAGCAGCGCACGAACCAGAGAGGACTTGCCGGTCCCGCGGGCCCCCCAGAGCAACGCGTGGTTGGCCGGCTGGCCGGCGACGAACTGGCGGGTGTTGCGTTCCAGTTGCTCGCGCTGCCGCTCTACGCCCAGCAGGTCGGCCAGGCGCAGGTCGAGGCTGACCTCCAGCGGCTGCAGGTAGCCACTGCGGCCGTCGCGGTGCCAGCGCGCCGCCAGGCTGCGCTCCCAGTCGACGGCTTCGCGTACGGCCGGCAGCAGCGGCTCCAGGCGCGCGAGCACGCTTTCGGCGCGGGCAAGAAAATCGCTCAATCGGGAATCCACTCTGTTCTCCTCGGATCGGACTGACGTCACGGATCGATCATCGGTTGCGCCCAGGAACCCCGACAGACGGTCGGGATGGGCTATGCTAGGCGGCAGAACCTCGCCAAGGCTGATCCCCGCCCCCATGGATATAGCGCTGACCCATCGCCTGTCGTTCAAACAGGCCAGCCTCACCGTGCTGGTGGCCTTTATCCTGGGAACCCTGCTCAGCCTGATTCAGGTTGGCGTCGATTATGCCAGCCAGGACGCATCCATCAATCGCGAAGTGCGCGCGCTGCTGGACGTCAGCCACAACCCCGCCGCGCGAATCGCCTACAACATCGATGCGGAGCTGGCCCAGGAGCTGGTCCTCGGCCTGCTGCGTTCGCCCGCCGTAGTCCGCGCGGAAATCATCGACACCTCCGGCCTGCCGCTGGCCAGCGCCTCGCGCGAACCCGCCGAAAGCCGCCTGCGGCCGCTCAGCGACTTCCTCTTCGGCCACAAGCGGGTCTACGAGGACCCGTTGCATGTCGACCATGCGCCGGGCGAGGCCCTCGGCGTACTGCAGCTGGAAATCGACACCTTCGTGTTCGGCAACGACTTCCTCCGTCGCGCCGGCATCACCCTGCTCTCCGGCTTCGTGCGCAGCCTGCTGCTGTCGCTGATCCTGCTGGTGCTCTTCTATACCCTGCTGACCAAGCCCCTGGTCAGCCTGATCCAGGCCCTCAGCGGACACGATCCACGCTCGCCGGCACGCATGCGCCTGCCCTGCCCCAAGGGCCACGAACGCGACGAGATCGGCGTGCTGGTGGAAGTCATCAACCGCCAGCTCGGGCGCATCTCGGTAGAGATCGAACAGCGCCGGGAGGCGGAGAACCGCCTGACCCAGTACCTGGAGGAGCTGGAAAGCATCGTCGCCGCCCGTACCGCCGAGCTGAAGGCCGCCAACGCGCGCCTGACGCTATCCAACCAGGAACTCGAAGAAGCCCGCCAGACCGCTCTCGACATGGCCCAGGCCCGCGCCAGCTTCCTGGCCAACATGAGCCACGAGATCCGCACGCCGCTGAACGGCCTGCTCGGCATGCTCTCGCTGAGCCTCGACGGCCCGCTCACCCCGGAACAGCGCCAACAGCTGTCGATCGCCCACGACTCCGGCAAGGTGCTGGTGGAATTGCTCAACGACGTGCTCGACCTCTCCAAGTTCGAGGCCGGGCAACTGGTCCTGGAACAGATCCCGTTCGACCTGGGCGTCCTGGTGGAAGACACCGCCAGCCTCCTCTCGCAGAACGCCGCGGCCGGCGTGGAGTTGACCTGCCTGGTCGACCCCGCCCTGCCCGCCCAGGTTTCCGGCGACCCGACGCGGATTCGCCAGGTCGTCAGCAACCTGCTGTCCAACGCGCTGAAGTTCACCCGCCTGGGGCGGGTCGACGTTCGCGTGGAAGCCACCGCCGAGGGTGTGCGCATCAGTGTGCGCGACACCGGCATCGGCATCGCCCAGGAGGCGCTGGATCGCATCTTCCAACCGTTCACCCAGGCCGACGCGGGTATCACCCGCCAATACGGCGGCACCGGCCTCGGCCTGGCCCTCACGCGCAAGCTGTGCGAGGCCATGCAGGGCGAACTGACGGTGGAGTCGACGGTCGGCCTGGGCAGCCTGTTCAGCGTCGGCCTGCCGCTGGCACCGGTCAGCCCTCCGCTACAGGCGCTGCCGCTGCGCGGCCGGGTGATCGCGCAATGCTCGGCCAACAGCGGGCTGGCGCAGCTGCTGCAAACCTGGCTGCCGCGCTGGGGCCTGGAGTACAAGCGTCTGGAGACCGACGACAGCCTGCTCGGCCACTCGCTCGACGTACTGATATCGGATTGCCCGGACTGCCTGATGGGACTGCGTCCGAGCATCGGTACGCCGATCCTGCTGGTCACCGCCTACGGCAGTTTCCTCGAACCGGAGCTGGCCCGCCGCCTGTTGCCGTTGCGCCAACTGGCCAGGCCGCTGAGTCGCAACCAGTTGTACCAGGCCCTGAAACATGTGCTCGAACACACCGCCATAGCCCCGTCGAGCGCCTCGGACACCGCGGGAGAACAGCGCAACACCCGGGTCCTGCTGGTGGAGGACAACCCGGTCAACCAGTTGGTCGCCAAGGGCCTGCTGCACAAGCTCGGCTGCCAGGTATGGATCGCCGAACACGGGCTGAATGCCCTGAAGATGCTGGAGGAGCATCCCATCGACCTGGTCCTGATGGACTGCAACATGCCGGTGATGGACGGCTACGAAGCGACCCGGCAGATCCGCGACAGCGGACGCTGGGGCGGCCTGCCGATCATCGCGCTGACCGCCAACGCCCTGCCGGACGAGCGCGAACGTTGTCGTGCCGCCGGCATGGACGACTACCTGGCCAAGCCCTTCCACCGCGACGAACTGAAGGCCATCCTCGACCGCTGGTGCCCGCTCACCGCGGGCGACTAGCCGGTCTCGCGACGACGGCTAGCCTCCCACCACCAGGCGAAAACGCGACAGCAACCCGCCCAGGCGCTGGTGCAGGTCGAACATCTCGTTGAGGTCGAAACCGGTGCTGCAGATCAGTTGCTGGCGCAGCGGAATGACCCGTTCGCGCAAGGTGATCCCTGGCACCGTCAGCGCCAGGTGCACCTCCCGCTCATCGTGGCTGGCGCGACGGCGATCCACCAGGCCGAGCTGTTCGAGGCGCTTGAGCAAGGGCGTCAGGGTTCCCGAGTCGAGCAGCAGGCGGTCGCCCAGGGCCTTCACCGTCGGCTGCTCCGGCGGGCTCGCATGCCACTCCCAGAGCACCAGCATGACCAGGTACTGCGGATAGGTCAGGCCGATCTGTTCGAGCAGCGGCCGATAGCCGCGAATCACTGCGCGCGAGGCGGCGTACAGCTTGAAACACAGCTGGTTGTCGAGCAGCAGCGATTCTTCGACGCCATCCGGCCTGGCGACTTTTCCCCGGGTGCTCATTCAAGCAGCGCCTCGATCGCCGAGCTCAGCTCCTCCGGCTTGGTGGTCGGCGCGTAGCGCTTCACCACCTGGCCATCGCGGCCGATCAGGAACTTGGTGAAGTTCCACTTGATGCCCTGGCTGCCGAGCAGGCCCGGCGCGCGCTTCTTCAGGCTGACGAACAACGGGTGGGCGCCGGCGCCGTTGACCTCGATCTTCCTGAACAGCGGGAAGCTCACCCCGTAGTTCAGTTCGCAGAACTGCGAAATCTCGCCCTCGTCGCCCGGTTCCTGCTTGCCGAACTGGTTGCAGGGGAAGCCGAGCACCACCAGTCCGCGCTCACGGTATTTTTCCCACAAGGCCTCCAGCCCCTGGTACTGCGGGGTGAAGCCGCACTTGCTGGCGGTGTTCACCACCAGCAGCGCCTTGCCGCCGAAATCGGCCAGGGTCTTCTGTTCGCCCTTGATGGTGGTGCAGGGAATGCTCAGCAGAGAATCGCTCATGGCTTGTCTTCCTTGTTGAGGGTAGGTCTCGAAACAAAGTAGCTAGCAATTCAATTGCACACAACTTGATTGAATGAAAAACGACCCGAACCAAAGACGGGTCGTCGCTCTCTAGCTCTCCCGCGGCACCAGCTTCAGCGAGGCCGAGTTGATGCAGTAACGCAACCCGGTGGGCCGGGGGCCATCCGGGAAGACGTGCCCCAGGTGGGCATCGCAGCGACCGCAGCGGACTTCGATGCGGTGCATGCCGTGGCTGAAGTCGTCCAGTTCGCGGACCGCCTCGGCGTCCACCGGCTGGAAATAGCTCGGCCAACCGCTGCCGGAGTCGTACTTGGCGTCGGAGTCGAACAACGCCGTGCCGCAGCAGGTGCAATGATAGATCCCGGGGGTCTTGGTGGCGTGGTATTCGCCACTGAAGGCGCGTTCGGTACCGCCCAGGCGACAGATGTGGAACTGCTCTTCGGTCAACTCCTCGCGCCAGGAGTCCAGGGGTTTGTCGATCTTGCTCATCGGCTCTACCTCGCGATCTGAAAAATGCCCGGCGCTCCCTTTTCCGGGGGACGGGCCGCACGTATCATGCGTGCTCCTTATAGACGCCAGTCTGTCATCCGCGTTACAGCCTGCCAAGCCGCGATCCAGCGGGCTTTTCGCAGCCTGTTCCACGGTGTTCGCTCACTTCGGGACTCGACACATCATGCAGGTCAGCAAATCGAACAAGCTCGCCAACGTCTGCTATGACATTCGCGGGCCGGTGCTCAAGCACGCCAAACGCCTAGAGGAAGAGGGTCACCGCATCCTCAAGCTGAATATCGGCAACCCGGCGCCGTTCGGTTTCGAAGCTCCCGAGGAAATCCTCCAGGACGTCATCCGCAACCTGCCGACCGCCCAGGGCTACAGCGACTCCAAGGGCCTGTTCAGCGCGCGCAAGGCAGTGATGCAGTATTACCAGCAGAAGCAGGTGGAGGGCGTCGGCATCGAGGACATCTACCTCGGCAACGGCGTGTCGGAACTGATCGTGATGTCCATGCAGGCGCTGCTGAACAACGGCGACGAGGTGCTGATCCCCGCTCCCGACTACCCGCTGTGGACCGCCGCGGTCAGCCTCGCCGGCGGCAAGCCGGTGCACTACCTGTGCGACGAGCAGGCCAACTGGTGGCCGGACCTCGAAGACATCAAGGCGAAGATCACGCCGAATACCAGGGCGATGGTGATCATCAACCCGAACAACCCCACCGGCGCGGTGTATTCCAGGGAAGTGCTGGAAGGCATGGTCGAACTGGCCCGCCAGCACAACCTGGTGCTGTTCTCCGACGAGATCTACGACAAGATCCTCTACGACGGCGCCGTCCACGTCTCCACCGCCTCGCTGGCGCCGGACGTGCTCTGCCTGACCTTCAACGGCCTGTCCAAATCCTACCGGGTGGCCGGCTTCCGCTCCGGCTGGGTGGCGATCTCCGGGCCCAAGCAGCGGGCACAGAGCTATATCGAAGGTCTCGACATCCTCGCCAACATGCGCCTGTGCGCCAACGTCCCGGCGCAGCACGCGATCCAGACCGCCCTGGGCGGCTACCAGAGCATCAACGATCTGGTCCTGCCGCCGGGGCGCCTGCTGGAGCAGCGCAACCGCGCCTGGGAACTGCTCAACGACATCCCCGGCGTCAGCTGCGTGAAGCCGATGGGCGCGCTGTACGCCTTCCCGCGGATCGACCCGAAGGTCTGCCCGATCCACAACGACGAAAAGTTCGTCCTCGACCTGCTGCTCTCGGAAAAACTGCTGATCGTCCAGGGCACCGCCTTCAACTGGCCGTGGCCCGACCACTTCCGGGTGGTCACCCTGCCTCGCGTCGATGACCTGGAGCAGGCGATCCTGCGCATCGGCAGCTTCCTCAAGGGCTACCAGCAGTAACCCCCCGCTCCCGCGGCGCCGCTGGCGCCGCCCTGCCCGGCGACCCATCCATGGACCTGCAGATCGACGACTTCCACAAGGACGCCGCTGGCGGCCTCCTGCTTCTCTACCAGGCGTTTCCGCGCAAGACCGCGCTCTACGTCGAAGACCTGATCGGCCGCGAGCCGCCGGACGAGTTCGGCCTGCCGAGCAAACGTCACCAAAGTTGTCTGGGCGCGTTGCTCTGGCTCGCCGAGGAAGGCTACCTGCGCTTCGCCAACACCATTCATTACGAGGCTCTCGACCAGGCGGTGCTCAGCGAAAAGGCCTTCCTAAGACTTACCCGTATCGTCCCCCGGGCCGCGGCGGCGCTGGCCGAGGCGCCGGCCAGCGTCCGCCGCGAACAGGCCAGCCTGGCCAACCAGTTGCGCCAGGCGCTGGCGCAGGGCGACGGCGAACGCCTGGCCGGGCTGACCCGCCTGCTGTTCGAGGGCAACCTGGGCGCGCAAGGCGACACAGTTTGAAATAGTCCCTCGATTGAATCGCCATGGACCGCCCCTTATATAACCCCGCATGATTATCAGGAGCCCGTTCGCCCGCCCCGGCGGCCTGCGAACCGCGCTCCGTGCCTTCAGCCGTGAGGAGAAGCTTTACACCATGATGCGCATCCTGTTGTTCCTGGCCACCAACCTGGCAGTCCTGGTGATTGCCAGCATCACCCTGAAACTGCTCGGGGTGGACCGCTTCACCGGCCAGAATTACGGCAGCCTGCTGGTCTTCTGCGCCGTGTTCGGTTTCGCCGGTTCGCTGGTCTCGCTGTTCATCTCCAAGTGGATGGCGAAGATGAGCACCGGTACCGAAGTCATCAGCCAGCCGCGCACCCGTCACGAACAGTGGCTGCTGCAGACCGTCGAAGAGCTGTCCCGCGAAGCCGGCATCAAGATGCCGGAGGTCGGCATCTTCCCCGCCTACGAGGCCAACGCCTTCGCCACCGGCTGGAACAAGAACGACGCGCTGGTCGCGGTCAGCCAGGGCCTGCTCGAACGTTTCTCGCCCGATGAGGTGAAAGCCGTCCTCGCCCACGAGATCGGCCACGTCGCCAACGGCGACATGGTCACCCTGGCGTTGATCCAGGGCGTGGTGAACACCTTCGTGATGTTCTTCGCGCGAATCTTCGGCAACTTCGTCGACAAGGCCATCCTGAAGAACGAGGACGGCCCGGGCATCGGCTACTTCGTCGCGACCATCTTCGCCGAACTGGTGCTCGGCATCCTCGCCAGCATCATCGTCATGTGGTTCTCGCGCCGCCGCGAGTTCCGCGCCGACGCCGCCGGCGCCCACCTGGCCGGCACCGGCGCGATGATCGCCGCGCTGCAACGCCTGCGTTCGGAACAGGGCGTGCCGGTGCAGATGCCCGACACCCTGAACGCCTTCGGCATCAATGGCGGCCTCAAGCACGGCCTGGCCGGCCTGCTGATGAGCCACCCGCCGCTGGAAGATCGTATCGAAGCGCTGCGCGCCAGCGCACGCTGATCCGCTTTCACACTTGGGACAGGGCGACCATCGGTCGCCCTTTTTTTATGCCCGGGAAAGCCACCTATCCATGGTCGCTTTGACAGCCGCGGGCCAGCCCCGGAACATGCGGGTGCGTGATTTCGCCCGATGAGGTTCCCATGCAGATCCGCGCCGATTTCGACAGCGGCAACATCCAGGTCATCGATGCCAGCGATCCCCGCCGGATCCGCCTGGCGATCCGTCCCGACCTGGCCAGCCAGCATTTCCAGTGGTTCCACTTCAAGGTCGAGGGCATGGCTGCCGCCACCGAGCACCGCTTCACCCTGGTCAACGCCGGCCAGTCGGCCTACAGCCATGCCTGGAGCGGCTACCAGGCAGTCGCCTCGTACGATGGCGAACGCTGGTTCCGCGTACCGTCGCAATACGACGCCGACGGCCTGCATTTCCAGCTTGAACCGGAGGAAAGCGAAGTCCGCTTCGCCTACTTCGAGCCCTACAGCCGCGAACGGCATGCCCGCCTGGTCGAACGTGCGCTCGGCATCGAGGGCGTCGAACGGCTCGCCGTCGGCACCAGCGTGCAAGGCCGCGACATCGAATTGCTGCGGGTCAGGCGCCATCCCGACAGCCACCTGAAGCTGTGGGTCATCGCCCAGCAGCATCCCGGCGAGCACATGGCCGAATGGTTCATGGAAGGCCTGATCGAGCGCCTGCAGCGGCCGGACGACACGGAAATGCAGCGCCTGCTGGAAAAGGCCGACCTGTACCTGGTGCCGAACATGAACCCGGACGGCGCGTTCCACGGCAACCTGCGCACCAACGCCGCCGGCCAGGATCTCAACCGGGCCTGGCTGGAGCCGAGCGCCGAGCGCAGCCCGGAAGTCTGGTTCGTCCAGCAGGAGATGAAGCGCCATGGCGTCGACCTGTTCCTCGACATCCACGGCGACGAGGAAATCCCCCACGTATTCGCCGCCGGCTGCGAGGGCAACCCGGGCTATACGCCCCGCCTGGAACGACTCGAGCAACGCTTCCGCGAGGAACTGATGGCGCGCGGCGAATTCCAGATCCGCCATGGCTACCCACGTAGTGCGCCGGGCCAGGCCAACCTGGCGCTGGCCTGCAACTTCGTCGGGCAGACCTACGACTGCCTGGCGTTCACCATCGAGATGCCGTTCAAGGACCACGACGACAACCCGGAGCCCGGGACCGGCTGGTCCGGCGCCCGCTCCAAGCGGCTCGGCCAGGACGTCCTGAGCACCCTTGCGGTGCTGGTCGACGAACTCCGCTGAAAATGGACGGGGCGCCGCGCGGCGCCCCGTTTCAGCCTCTCTCCAGCAGGTAGACGGCCTCGTTCAGCCAGGACACCCCGCGCTCGAGGAATTTCCAGTTGACGCCGAGCACGTCGCCGCGCTCCAGTTCCTCGATCCGCCAACCGCCAGCGTAGTAGCCACGCACCTCCTCGTCGGGCACGGCGAACGGCGGACCGGCCATCTCCGCCTGCGGGTAGTCGATGGTGACCAGCAAGCCGAGGCTGCGCGTCGGCAGGACCGCCTGGAGATGCCCGGCATAGCGCTCGCGCATCTCCGGCGGCAGGGCGATCAGCGCGGCGCGGTCGTAGAACGCCCTGCACTGCGCCAGGTGCTCTGCCTGCAAGGCGAAGAAATCACCCTGCAGCAGGGTGATGCCGGCGACCCGGTAGCGGCGGAAACCACCCAGTTGATCGATCTCGGGGCGCAGGTCGTGCTCCTCGAAGAAGTCGCTCACGGCCTTTTCCGAAAGCTCCACCCCCAGCACCTCCAGTCCCTGGGCGGCCAGCCAGGCCAGGTCCAGGGTCTTGCCGCACAACGGCACCAGGATCCGTTCGCCCGCTTGCAGTCGCAGCCGCGACAGGTGGCGCATCAGGTAGGGATTGATCTCGTCCAGGTGGAAGCCGATCTGGTTGTTCGCCCAGCGGGTGTGCCAAAAATCCGCCTGCATCCTGCCCTCCGCATTCGTGGAAAAACCCGCAAGGTGGCGATAATCGGCTGGCAGGTCAACTCCCCTGCGCATCTTCCTCGCGCACTTCCACCAGCACCGGACACGGCGCCTCGCGGATCACCCGGTCGCCAACTGAAGGATCGAGCAGGCGCTCCAGCCGTCCCAAGTGCCGATGGCCGATGACGATCAGCTCGCAGCCCAGGCGCCGCGCCTCGCCCAGGATCACCTGCACCGGGTCGCCGGCGCGTAGCTCGGCCTGTACCTCCAGCTCGCACCCGGCTAGCAGCGCACAGGCCTCGTCGAGCACCTGCCGGGCCTCTTCGCACTCGTGCGCGGCGGGCGGATAGTCGAGCAGCGTCGGCCGGCCCGGCAACGCATAGCCGGCGTCCACCGCGCACAGCAGGTGGACCCTCGCGCCCGGCGCGGCGGCCTGCCGCGCCAGCTCGGCAATGCGACGGGTCTGCGGGCCGCCGTCGATGGCGACCAGGAGTGTATGGAACATCGGCAAATCCTCGGACAGGGCGTACACCGGCATTCTTCGGTAGCCACCGGCGCGCGTAAAGGCATCGCGGACGCAATCCAGCAATGCAGCGAACGCACGCCTGGGAGGGCAAAAGACTGCACCTTGCGCACTAAAGGGTGCTTATACTTCCACTCCATGCATCTTCCCGATATGAATCTCCTGGTCGCCCTCAACGTTCTTCTCGAAGAGGGCAGCGTGGTCGGAGCCGCGCGCCGCATGCACCTCAGCCCACCGGCGATGAGCCGTACCCTGTCGCGGATCCGCGAGGCGGTAGGCGACCCGATCATGGTCCGCGCCGGCCGCAAGCTGGTGCCCACGCCCCGCGCCCTGGAACTGCAAGAGCAGGTCCGGCAACTGGTGGACCAGGCCCGCGACCTGTTCAACACCCGCGAGACCATCCAACTGGACAAGCTGGAGCGCTGCTTCACCCTGCGTTCCAACAACACCCTGGTCGGCGGTCTGGCCACCCGCATACTGGAAATCTTCAGCAAGGAAGCGCCACGCTGTACCCTGCGCTTCGCCCCGGAATCGGACATAGACGACGAAGCTCTGCGGCAGAACCGCATCGACCTCTACATCGGCGCCTCGTCCTGGATGGAGCCCGAGGTCAAGACCCAGCAACTGCTCACCACCCGCTTCGTCGGCCTGGCCCGCCAGGGGCATCCGATCTTCGACGGCGACATCACCCCGCAGCGCTTCGCCGCCTTCCCCCACATCAGCGTCTCGCGCCGCGGACTCCACCACGGCCCGCTGGACCAAGCCCTGGGAGAGCTGGGGGTGACCCGCCAGGTCAAGCTGGTCTGCGCAACCTTCCACTCGGCGATCTTCGCCCTGCCCGGTTCCGACCTGCTGTTGCCGATCGCCGAGCACTCCCTGTGGCGGGCCAACCGACTGGGCCTGGGCCTGCGCCAGTTCGACATCCCGGTGCCATTGAAGACCGTGATGGTGGTCCAGGCCTGGCATCCACGCTTCGACAACGATCCCGCGCACCGCTGGTTCCGGCAAACGGTCAAGCGGCTTTGCGAGGAAGTGCAGAACGATCCCCATCCGCTGCTGGGCTCCAACTGATATAGATGCGTGGAATGCACTGATTCATTTCGATCATTTCAATTTTCACACTACCGGGACGCTCCTAGACTGCGGCGGAAATCAGAAGAGTTTCCGCCCATGCCTTGTTTCCCCACCCTCGCCGTAGCGAGGTCGCGATGACTTCGCTCGCCACCCCGCTCGGCCAGCCGACGCCAACCGCAGCCCCCGCCGCCCAGCCTTTCGGCACGCGCATCGTGGTCGGCCTGCTCGGCGTGCTGCTCGCCTCGCTCACCGCCGGTCTCAATGGTCATGTCACCGAGATCGCCATGACCGATGTGCGCGGCGCACTCGCCATCGGCCATGACGAAGGCACCTGGCTGACCGTGCTCTACGAAGCCACCCAGGTCGCCGCCATGGCATTCGCGCCCTGGTGTTCGGTGACCTTTTCCCTGCGCCGCTTCACGCTCTTCGCCATCGGCGGCTTCGCCCTGCTGGCCCTGCTCTGTCCGTTCGCGCCGAACCTCGAGAGCCTGCTGGTCCTGCGCACCCTGCAAGGGTTGATGGCCGGCTGCCTGCCGCCGATGCTGATGACCGTGGCGCTACGCTTCCTGCCGCCGGGGATAAAGCTCTACGGCCTGGGCGCCTATGCCCTCACCGCGACCTTCGGGCCCAACCTGGGCCTGCCGCTGGCGGCGTTCTGGTTCGAATACGTCGGCTGGCAGTGGGTGTTCTGGCAGGTCATTCCGCTGTGCCTGGTGGCGATGGCCGCGGTGTCCCATGGTCTGCCCCAGGACCCGGTGCGCCTGGAACGCTTCCGCCAGTTCGACGGCATCGGCCTGCTCACCGGTTTCCCGGCGATCTGCGCCCTGGTGATCGGTCTGCTGCAAGGCGAACGCCTGGACTGGTTCGAGTCGCCGCTGATCTGCCTGCTGCTGGGCAGCGGCAGCCTCCTGCTGGGGCTGTTCCTGGTCAACGAATGGAGCCACCCGCTGCCGTTCTTCCGCCTGCAGTTGCTGAAGCGGCGCAACCTGACCTTCGCCCTGATCACCCTGGCCGGCGTGCTGGTGGTGCTCGGCGCGAGCATGGGCGTGCCGACCGAATTCCTCGCCGAAATCCGCGGCTACCGCCCCCTGCAGAGCGTACCCATGGTGTTGCTGGTGGCTCTTCCGCAGCTCGTCGCGCTGCCGCTGGTGGCGGCCCTCTGCAACATCCCGCGGATCGACTGCCGCTGGGTGCTGGCCTGCGGCCTGTGCCTGTGCGCCGGTGCCTGCCTGAGCTTCAGCCAACTGACGGCGGACTGGGTGCGCGAGGACTTCTACCTGCCGATGCTGTTACTGGTGGTCGGCCAGCCGATGGCGGTGATTCCGCTGCTGATGCTCTCCACCAGCGTCATCGCGCCCATCGAGGGGCCCTTCGCCTCAGCCTGGTTCAACACCGTCCGCGGCTTCTCCGGGGTAGTCGCCACCGCGGTGATCGGCGCTCTCGGCACCGCCCGCGAGCACTACCACTCCAACCGCCTGGTGGATCACCTGGGCAATGCGTCCCAGGCCGTCGAACTGCGCCTGCAACAGATCGCCGGCCTGCAACCGGGCGCCGACTCCGGCGCGCACTGGCAGCACCTGGCCGAACAGGCCCGCCAACAGGCCCAGGTGCTGGGCAACGCCGACGTGCTGCTGGCGATGACCGGCCTGGCCTGCGCCCTGCTGATCCTGATTCCGATCCTGCCGCAACGGGCCTACCCGCCCCGCCCGGTCGCTCCCACACACTGAAAGGTCGCTGTATGTCGTTCATCACTTCGCGCAAGGGCAGCCTGCTGCTCGCCGCCCTGCTGGTCCTGATCCTACTGGTCTACCTGCTGTTCCACCTGCTCGCCCCACGGGTCGTGCAGAGCACCGACGACGCCTATGTGCACGCCGATTTCACCCTGGTCGCGCCGAAAGTCGCCGGCTTCGTCCAGGACGTTCTGGTCGAGGACAACCAGCCGGTCAAGGCCGGCCAGTTGCTCGCCCGCCTCGACGACCGCGACTTCCGCACCGCCCTGGCCGCCGCCGAAGCCGACGTGCTCGGTGCCGAGGCCAACCTCGCCAATGCCGAGGCCAACCTGCAACGCCAGCAGGCGCTGATCGAACAGGCGCGGGCCAAGGTCCGCGCCGAGCAGGCCGAGCTGGTCTTCGCCCGTCACGAGCAAAGCCGCTACCAGACCCTCGCCAGCAAGGGCGCCGGCAGCCTGCAGAACGCCCAGCAGGCGCAATCGCGGATCGATACCGCCAGCGCCCGGCTGGCCGAGGGCCAGGCCGCGGTGGATGCCACGCGCAAGCAGGTGAGCGTCCTCGAAGCCCGCGTCGGCCAGGCCCGTGGCGACCTGCAACGCATGCAGGCGCGACGCGACCAGGCCCGCCTGGACCTCTCCTACTGCGAACTCCGCGCACCCTTCGACGGCCAGGTCGGCCGCCGCCAACTGCGCGTCGGCGCCTATGTCACGCCGGGCAGCGCGCTGCTGGCGGTGGTGCCCCTGCAGCAGGCCTACGTGGTCGGCAATTTCCAGGAAACCCAACTGACCCACGTCTCTCCCGGACAGGCCGTGGAGATCCGCGTCGATACCTTCCCCGGCGAGGTTCTGCGCGGCCATGTCGACAGCATCGCACCGGCCACCGGCCTGAGCTTCGCGCCGATCGCCCCGGACAACGCCACCGGCAACTTCACCAAGGTGGTCCAGCGGATCCCGGTGAAGATCGTTCTCGAGCCGCGCCAGACCATGGCGGGCAAGTTGCGTGTGGGCATGTCGGTGGAAGCACGGATCGACACCGCGACCGGCACCCACTCCGCCGAGGTCGCCCAGCAATGAAAGGCACTCCGCTCCTGCTTATTGCCAGCCTTGCGCTCGGCGCCTGCAGCCTCGGTCCCGACTTCACCCGCCCGGACCGCCCTGCGCCCGGCGACTGGTCGCTCCAGGCCGCTGCCGGCAACCCCAGCCACCTCGCCGCCGCGCCACTCGCAGCACAATGGTGGACGCTGTTCGACGACGCGCAATTGAACGCCCTGCTGCAACGGGTCCAGCGTGCCAACCTCGACCTGCGCAGCGCCGCGGCGCGCCTGCAGCAGAGCCGCGCGATCCGTCGCAGCCTCGGCGGTGACGCCCTGCCCTCGGTGGACGCCAGCGGCAACTACCAGCGCCAGCGGACCACCAGCGCCGGCCTGTTCGATCCTTCCGGCAAGGCCGGCAAAGGCAACTACAACCACGCCCTGGCCGGCTTCGACGCCTCTTGGGAGCTGGACTTCTGGGGCCGCGTGCGACGCGAGCTGGAAGCCGCCGACGCGACGGTGGAAGCCAGCGAGAACGAACTGCGCGACGTGCAGGTCTCGGTGCTGGCGGAAGCCGCGCGCGACTATATCCAGTTGCGCGGCGAACAGAGCCGTGCGGCGATCATCCGTGACAACCTCGAGACCGCACGGCGCAGCCTGGAACTCACCCGCACGCGCCTGGCCAACGGCGTCGCCACCGACCTCGAGGTAGCCCAGGCGCTGGCCCAGGTGGCCAGCATGGAGGCACGCCTGCCCGAGGTGGAAAAGAACCAGGCGCACCTGGTCAACGCCCTTGGCTACCTGGTCGGAGCCAGCCCCGGCAGCCTGCTCGCCGAACTCGGCCCGGCGCGGGAGATTCCACGTCCGCCGGGCAGCGTGCCGGTCGGCCTGCCGTCCGAACTGGCCCAGCGCCGCCCCGACATCCGTCGTGCCGAAGCGCGCCTGCACGCCGCTACCGCCAGCATCGGCGTGGCCAAGGCGGACTTCTATCCGCGCATCACGCTCAACGGCAACTTCGGTTTCGAATCCCTGCAACTGTCCAGCCTGGGCGACTGGGACCATCGCCAGTTCGCCATCGGCCCGGCGTTCAGCCTGCCGATCTTCGAAGGCGGACGCCTGCGCGGACGCCTGGAGCTACGCGAGGCACAGCAGCAGGAAGCCGCCATCGACTACCAGCGCACTGTGCTGCGTGCCTGGCAGGAAGTCGACGACGCGATGCACGACTACGCCGCCAACCAGCGCCGCCAGGAGCGCCTCGGCGAAGCCGTGGCGCAGAACCGCCGCGCCCTGCAGAGCGCCCGCGAGCAATACCGCGCCGGCGCGGTGGACTTCCTCAGCGTGCTCGACAGCCAGCGGCAACTGCTGGACAACCAGGAACAGCAGGTCGCCAGCGACGAAGCGGTGTCTCTGACCCTGGTCAACCTCTACAAGGCGCTGGGCGGCGGCTGGAGCCCAACGTCCGACCCGGCGTCGGGCTGAGACGACGCCGGGCGCGGACCGGCGAAGGAGTTGGAAATGGACCTGCTGCACGGTATCCGGACCTTCGTCCGCGTGGTGGAGCACGGCAGCTTCACCCAGGCCGCCCAGGCGCTGGGCACCTCTCCGGCGACCGTTTCGCGCCAGGTCGCCGGGCTCGAACAGGCGCTCTCGGCGCGCCTGCTGCAACGCAATACGCGCAGCGTCGTGGTGACGGAAAGCGGTCTGCGCTACTACGAGCATTGCAAGCAGATCCTGCGTACGGTCGCCGCCGCCGCGGCGGACGTCGAAGACAGCCAGTCCCACGCCAGTGGTCGCCTGCGCCTCCACGCGGTGACCGAACTGGGCCTCGAGCACCTGATGCCGCTACTGGTGGACTACCTGGACGGCCATCCGGACGTCTCCGTCGACCTCACGCTGGCCCAGGGCACCCCGGCCCTGCTCGAGGAAGGCCTGGACGTGCTGATCACCCTCGGCCGAACCTTGCCGGACTCGACCCTGGTCGCCCGCGATCTCGGCCAGGTGTTCAGCGTGGTCTGTGCCGCGCCGGAATACCTGGCACGGCATGGCGTGCCGCGCACGCCGGAGGACCTGCTGCGGCATCGCTGCCTGAACGTGGCCGCGCCGTCCTGCCCGCAGGGATGGGCCTTCGCCGGCGAACGCGGCGAAACGCTGCTCGATCTCGATGAGGCGCTCAAGGTCAACCTCCCCGAGGCCGCCTGCGCCGCCGCCGCGGCCGGGCTCGGCGTCTGCCTGCTGCCCGGCTTCGTCGCCGCCCGCGCGCTGCAGGAAGGCAGCCTGTTGCGACTACTGCCGGGCCATCGACTGCACGTCCGCGAGGTGTTCGTGCTGTACTCCTCGCGGCGCTACCTGGACGCCAAGATCCGCACCTGGGTGGACTTCCTCAGGGAACGCCTGCCCCTGGCGTTCGAGCGTGACCGGGCGATCCTCGACGATCGGCGCTACTGGGCGGAAAGCCCAACCGGCGTAGCGCGCGAGACCGCGACCTAACGTCTGGATCGATAGGTATCCTCAAAAACATATACTGGTTTTCGATTGATCGAGGGAGGAACATGGCTCATCCGAGTCATGAGGTGAATCATGCTACCGACTCTCTATATTTCCCACGGCTCACCGATGCTCGCCCTCGAACCGGGCGCCAGCGGCGTACAACTGCGCCGCCTGGCTACAGAGCTGCCGCGGCCGAAGGCGATCCTGGTGGTTTCCGCGCACTGGGAAAGCGACGACCTGCGAGTAACCGGCGCCGCGGCGCCGGATATCTGGCACGACTTCTACGGCTTTCCGCCGCCCCTCTACGCCGTGCGCTACCCGGCCAAGGGCGCGCCGGCGCTGGCGCAGCGGACGATCGAACTGCTCCAGGCCGCCGGCCTGCCGGCCCAGGCCGACCCACAGCGACCATTCGACCACGGCACCTGGGTGCCGCTGAGCCTGATGTACCCGCAGGCGGACATCCCGGTGCTCCAGCTGTCCCTGCCGAGCCGCCTCGGTCCGGCCCTGCAGAGCCGCGTCGGCCAGGCCCTGCGCCAACTGCGCGGGGAAGGCGTGCTGCTGATCGGTTCCGGCAGCATCACCCACAACCTGGGCGAACTGGACTGGCACACCGGACCGGAAGCCATCGCGCCCTGGGCGCGGGAGTTCCGTGACTGGATGGTGGAAAAGCTCCAGGCCGACGACGAGGCCGCGCTTCACGACTACCGCCGGCAGGCGCCCTGGGCGGCGCGCAACCACCCCAGCGACGAGCACCTGCTGCCGCTGTTCTTCGCCCGCGGCGCGGGCGGCGGCGGGATGCGCGTCGAGCACAGCGGCTTTACCCTGGGCTCGTTGGGGATGGATATCTATCGCTTCGATTGACAGAACTTCTCGTGGGACTGGCGGAGAGCATTGGCTTCCCGCCGCAAGCTGGGTGGACTCGGCTGGCAGCCAGGAAATCGCGAGCGATATAGTCCTGTAGCGCGGATAACGCCATAGGCGTTATCCGCGATGTCATGGATAGGCGGCAGATCAGGGCTTCGGTATGTGCAGGTCTGGCATGCACGACGTGGTGCCTGCCCTGGCGGCTGGGCAAGTCTTTTGTTTCCTTTAGACGCTTGCCAGAGGGACTCGCCCGGGGTGACGAAACGAGAAGCCGGGGCAGGCGCGAAAAACAGCCCGGCCAGCAAACATCAAGCCCATGAAAAAGCCCCGCCGAAGCGGGGCTTTTGTTCATCGCGCTGGACCTCAGTCCTCGCGATAGCGGCGCAGGCGCAGGGCCTTGCCGGCGACGCGGGTGTCCTTGAGCTTGGTCAGCAGGCGCTCGAGGTTGGCCTCGGGCAGTTCGATCAGGCTGAAGGTATCGCGAATCTGGATGCGACCGATGTCCTCGCGGGACAGGCCGCCCTCGTTGAGGATCGCGCCCAGCAGGTTCTTCGCTGCGACCCCGTCGCGCGCGCCGAGGGCGGTGCGGCAGCGGGCACGGCCTTCGCTCGGCGGCGCCATCGGACGACGCTCGCCGCTGCGCTCCGGACGCTCGCCGCGTTCGCCACGGTCGGCACGCTCGCGCGGTGCCGATGGGGTCAGCGGCTGTTCGCGGCGCACCGACTCCAGGTCCAGCGCCTTGCCGGCGGTCAGGCGCGCCAGCAGTGCGGCGGCCAGGGTCTCGGCATCGCAGCCGAGGCGACGGCACAGCTCGTCGCGCACCGCGCCGCGCTGCTCGACGGCGCTGTCGAGCAAGGGCGTCAGGCTCGCGGCCAGGCGCGCCAGGCGGGCCTCCAGTACGGTCTCGGCATCCGGCAGGCGGACTTCGCCGACCTTCTGCCCGGTGACCCGCTCGATCACCTGCAGCATGCGCCGCTCGCGCGGAGTCACCAGCAACAGCGCGCGCCCTTCCCGACCGGCACGGCCGGTACGGCCGATGCGGTGCACGTAGGACTCGGGGTCGTAGGGCATGTCGATGTTCAGCACGTGGGTGATGCGCGGTACGTCCAGGCCCCGGGCAGCAACGTCGGTGGCGATGACGATGTCCAGCGAACCGTCCTTCAGCGACTCGATGACCCGCTCGCGCTGGGCCTGCGGCATGTCGCCGTTGAGCGCGGCGGCGCGGTAGCCCTGGCGCTCGAGCAATTCGGCGTAGTCGAGGGTGGCCTGCTTGGTGCGGACGAAGGCGATCAGCGCGTCGAACTGCTCGACTTCCAGCAGACGCTGGATCGAACCGGCCTTCTGGTCGGCATGGACCATCAGGTGGACCTGCTCGATGCGCGCCACGGTCTGGGTCTTGGCGGCGATCTTGACGTGCTTGGGCTGCTTCAGGTGGCGCTCGGCGATGCCACGGATGGACGCCGGCAGGGTCGCCGAGAAGAGCACGGTCTGGCGCGATTCGGGAAGCGCCTCGAAGATCACTTCCAGGTCGTCCATGAAGCCGAGCTTGAGCATCTCGTCGGCTTCGTCGAGCACCAGGCGCTGGACGGTGGCCAGCAGCTTCTCGTCGCGGCGCAGGTGGTCGCACAGGCGGCCGGGGGTAGCGACGAGGATCTGTGCGCCCTGGCGCAGGGCCTTCAGCTGCGGCCCCATGGGCGCGCCGCCGTAGACGGCGACCACGCCGACGCCCGGCAATTGCTTGGAATAGGTTTCGCAGGCGGTGGCGACCTGCAGGGCCAGCTCGCGGGTCGGCACCAGCACCAGCATCTGCGGCTCGCGACGGCTCGGGTCGATGCGCGACAGCAGCGGCAGGGCGAACGCGGCGGTCTTGCCGGTACCGGTCTGCGCCTGGCCGATCATGTCGTGGCCTTCGAGGATCAGCGGAATCGATTGAGCCTGGATAGGCGAAGGCTCTTCGTAGCCTACGGCGACGATTGCCGCGAGCACATTGGGGTGAATACCGAGCGCGGCGAAGCCGACGGTTTCCTGAGTCATGGGTTTGCCTCGTATACATCCGCAAAGACCCATGACCCATGGCTGCTCATGCCCTGTACGGCCGAAACGGCCACCCAGGCAGCTGGGGCGGGGATTTGCGAGATTGCTTTTGAATTAGAAGATTACGTAAAGGAAATCCGCAGAGCGGATACACAGCCAGAGCACAGCGCTCCGAAAAATGCAGGTCCTGAACGGGGTCAGTTTTGACCGGCGCGCATCATACCGGAATTTTGACGTTTGTGTGCGTTTTTTCCGACATGCGTCATCGGAGAGACTGACAATGGACATCCCGATTCCAGACGTCTATACCGACGTTGCCCGCCCCCCGCCAGGAAACCGCCGCATGAACGACACCCTCCCAGGACGCATCAGCCGCGAACGGCGCGGCCACCTGCTGCTGCTCGGCCTCGACCGCGTGGCCAAGCGCAACGCCTTCGACCTGCCGATGCTCGACGATCTGGTCGCCGCGCTCGGTGAATACGAGGCCGACGACAAGTTGCGCTGTGCCCTGCTCTTCGCCCACGGCGAGCATTTCACCGCCGGGCTGGACCTGGCCAATGTCGGCGAGACCTTCCGCCAGGGCTGGAAACTCCCCGAAGGCGCCGTCGATCCCTGGGGCACCTTCGGCGGCCGGCGTCCAAGCAAGCCGCTGGTGGTGGCCGTGCAAGGCTACTGCTACACCATCGGCATCGAACTGATGCTGGCGGCCGACATCAACCTCTGCGCCAGCAACGCGCGCTTCGCCCAGCTCGAAGTGCAGCGCGGAATCCTCCCGTTCGGTGGCGCGACACTGCGCATGCACCAGGTCGCCGGCTGGGGCAACGCCATGCGCTGGCTGCTCACCGGCGACGAATTCGACGCCCACGAAGCCTATCGTCTCGGCCTGGTGCAGGAAGTCACCGCCCCGGAAGACCTCCTCGACCACGCCGTCGCTCTCGCCGAACGGGTCGCGGCCCAGGCGCCGCTCGGCGTGCGCGCCACCCTCGGCTCGGCGCGCCAGGCCCTGCTGGAAGGCGAAGCGGTCGCCGCCGCTGCGTTGCCGGAAGCCGCCAGGCGCCTGCTCGACAGCGAGGACGCCAAGGAAGGCCTGCGCGCGCTCCAGGAACGCCGCCCGGGACGCTTCGAAGGACGCTAGACTGGACCCTTGTCCGCGCGCCCTGGCTACTGGGCCGGGCGCAGGCTGTCGATATAGCCCTGCAACGAATAGCCGAGTTGCGGCTCCAGCGCCGCGGCACGCGTCCGCAGGGCTTCCTGGTCGAGTTCGAGGGCCAGGTTCGCCGGCACCAGCATCACCACGTTGCCCTCGGCCACCGGACACTCCCAGTAATGATGGTGATAGCGCCCGCGCAGCAGCGGCGCGCCCAGCGGCTTGCCATCGGTACCGCTCCACTGGTTGATCACCAGCCAGCCATCCTCGGCGAGGCGCTCCTGGCAGGCGCCGAGGAAATTCCAGGCCAGGTGCGCGGCCGACGGGCCGGTATCGGTATAGAGGTCGAGGAAGATCAGGTCGGCCTCCGCGCATTCGTCCAGGCTCTCCAGTGCATCGCCGATGCGCAATCGCAGGCGCGGGTCGTCGCGCAGCCCCAGATGCTCGCGGGCCAGGCGCGGAATCGCCGGGCGCAGCTCGATGGCCTCGGCCTCCTCCAGCGGCAGGTGGCGCAGGCAGGCCTGGGTCAGGCTGCCGGCACCGAAACCGAGGAACAACGCGCGACGCGGTTGCGAATGGCAGAGCCCGCCGAGCAGCATGGCGCGGGTGTAGTCGTATTCCAGCCAGGCTGGATCGGGCATGAACACGCAGCTCTGCTCGACACCGTCGCCGAACTCGAGGAAGCGATAGTCGCCGGACTCGATGACCCGGATGACCCCGTATTCGTCGCGCTCCTCGACCAGCAGACGTTCTTCGCTCACCACTCACCTCCCCCCGCCGCTTCGCCGGCTATCGCCAGGCGCTCCGGCAAAAGCACCGCAGCATAGCAAAGCCGGCCCGACGATGGATTTCCGCTATTGCAACGATCGCTGGCGGCGCTGCGGCGAGCTGCTCTACCATGCCGCAATCCGCTTTCCCGAGCATTGCCAAGAGTCGTAGATGAGCCAGTCCTGGAGCCCCGAGAGCTGGAGGGCCAAGTCGATCCAGCAACAACCCGAGTACCCCGATGCCGCGCACCTGGCCAGGGTCGAGCAGACCCTCGCCGGATACCCGCCGCTGGTCTTCGCCGGCGAGGCTCGCGAGCTGCGCCGGCAGTTCGCCGAAGTCACCGCCGGACGCGCCTTCTTGCTCCAGGGCGGGGATTGCGCGGAAAGCTTCGCCGAATTTTCCGCGGCGAAGATCCGCGATACCTTCAAGGTACTGTTGCAGATGGCGGTGGTAATGACCTTCGCCGCCGGCTGCCCGGTAGTGAAGGTCGGGCGCATGGCCGGCCAGTTCGCCAAGCCGCGCTCCTCCGGCGACGAAACGCAGAACGGCGTGACCCTGCCTGCCTATCGCGGCGACATCGTCAACGGCATCGGCTTCGACGAGAAGAGCCGCGTGCCGGACCCGGAGCGCCTGTTGCAGGCCTACCACCAGTCCACCGCCAGCCTCAACCTGTTGCGCGCCTTCGCCCAGGGCGGCTTCGCCGACCTGCACCAGGTGCACCGCTGGAACCTCGACTTCATCGCCAACTCGGCGCTGGCCGAGCGCTACCAGCAACTCGCCGACCGCATCGACGAGACCCTCGCCTTCATGCGCGCCTGCGGCCTGGACAGCGCGCCGCAGCTCCGCGAAACCAGCTTCTTCACCGCCCACGACGCGCTCCTGCTGAACTACGAGGAAGCCCTGACCCGCCGCGACAGCCTGACCGGCGAGTGGTACGACTGCTCGGCGCACATGCTCTGGATCGGCGACCGCACCCGCCAGCTCGACGGCGCCCATGTCGAGATGCTGCGCGGCGTAGGCAATCCGATCGGGGTCAAGGTCGGGCCGAGCATGGACAGCGAGGAGCTGATCCGCCTGATCGATATTCTCAACCCGGACAACGATCCGGGCCGCCTCAACCTGATCGTACGGATGGGTGCCGACAAGGTCGGCGACCACCTGCCGCGCCTGATCCAGGCCATCCAGCGCGAGGGCCGCCAGGTGCTGTGGAGTTCCGATCCGATGCACGGCAATACCATCAAGGCCTCCAGCGGCTACAAGACCCGCGACTTCGCCCGCGTGCTCGCCGAAGTCCGCCAGTTCTTCGAGGTGCACCAGGCCGAAGGCAGCTACGCCGGCGGCATCCACATCGAGATGACCGGGCAGAACGTCACCGAATGCATCGGCGGTTCGCGACCGATCACCGAAGACGGCCTCAGCGACCGCTACCACACCCACTGCGACCCGCGGCTGAACGCCGACCAGTCGCTGGAGCTGGCCTTCCTGATCGCCGAGACCCTGAAGCAGGTACGCCGCTGAGCGCGCCGCGGCCGCTCCCGCCGCCCGGCGGGAGCGTTCGCTAGAGCAGCACCCCGCGCAAGCGCACCGCCAACTCCCCGCGCCCCTCGATCGCCACCGTCGCCAGGCCCAGCCAGGCGGCCATGCTGCGCAGCTGCTCGGCCAGCTCGTGCAGGGCGGCATCGTCCATGCCGTTCGCCTCGGCATGCAGCGCATGCACCGCCAGGCGCTCCCGCGCCCGCTCGGCGCGGAGGTCGACGCGGCCGACCAGACGGCCGTTGTACAGGAATGGCAGCACGTAGTAGCCGTACACGCGTTTTTCCTTCGGCGTGTAGATCTCCAGGCGATAGCGGAAATCGAACAGGCGCTCGGCCCGCGCCCGCTCCCAGACCAACGAGTCGAAGGGCGAGAGCAAGGCACTGGCGCCCAGCCGCCTCGGCACCTGCGGTTCGCCGGGGCAGTAGGCCGGCTGGCTCCAGCCCTCGACCCGGACCGGCAGCAGCTCGCCAGCCTCCACCAGTTCGGCGAGGCGCGCGCGGCTCTGCGCCGGGCTCAGCCGATAGTAGTCGCGCAGGTCCTTTTCGGTGGCCACGCCCAGGGCGCTCGCCGCCATCCGCAACAGCTCGCGCTGGGCCTGTGCCTCCGAAAGCTCGGGACGCGCCAGCAATTCCGCGGGAAACACTCGCTCCGGCAGGTCATAGAGCCGCTCGAAGCCGCGCCGTCCGGCCACCGTCAGCTCACCGGCGGCGAACAGCCATTCCAGCGCATGCTTTTCCGCGCTCCAGTCCCACCAGGGACCGGCCCGCTCCTGCCGCGTGCTCAGGCTGCCGGCACCCAGCGCGCCTTGCTCGCGCACCGCCTGCAACACCTGGCGGATCAGTGGCTGCTGTTCCCGGCCGAAACGTGCCAGTTGCTGGTAGATGCCCTGGCCGTCGGCGGCCTGACGCATCCGCCAGCGCATCAGCGGGTAGTGCTCCAGCGGCAGCAGCGAGGCCTCGTGCCCCCAGTATTCGAACAACTGGCGGTGACGGCCGACACTCCAGGCTGCCTCGTCGAGCAGCGTCATGGAGTAGGGACCGAGGCGGGAAAACAGCGGCAGGTAGTGCGAGCGCACCAGCGCATTCACCGAATCGATCTGTAGCAGGCCGAGGCGCGCGAGCATTTCGCGCAGATGCCGCCGCTGCACGCTGCGGCGCGTCCGCCGGCCGTGGAAGCCCTGCGCGGCCAGGGCCAGGCGGCGGGCTTCGGCGAGGGAAAGCGAAAGACTCATGGAGCGCCCCAGTCGATGAAGGAGACTGCGAGTCTATCGTGCCCCCGCCGCCGCGCCAGCCCGGCGCGCCGCTGCGGTTCGCTCAATGCCGACGCAGCGGGTCGTCCCAGAAATGCCGCTCGCCCTCTTGGAAGATATCCGCCCGACTCAGGCCGAGGTCCTTCAGCGCTTCGTCGCTCATCCTCAGCAGTTCCCGGCGCTCGCGGGCCAACTGCAACCAGCGCCGCCAGCGACGCCACAACGACGGCGCAGCGGTCGAGGCGGGATGGGATGCAGCGTGGCAGTGACTGCCGAAATAATCCTGTTGACCTTTCATCGTCTTGCCCTCCGTTCGGGATAGGCACAGTCTCCCGCCAGGCATAGGATCAATCCAACGAATCATTCTTATGCAATGCATCTTGGAGATTGATGAATGAGCTACCAGCCCGGCATCGATACGGAATTGCTCCGCACCTTCGTCGCCATCGCCGAGCACGGTGGTTTCACCCGTGCCGCGGAGGCGGTGAATCGCACCCAGTCGGCGGTCAGCATGCAGATGAAGCGGCTAGAGGAGGACGTCCTGCAGCGCTCGCTGTTCGAGCGCGACGGAAGGCAGACCCGCCTCACCGCCGAAGGCCAGGTGCTGCTCGGCTATGCCCGGCGGATCCTCAAGCTGCACGGCGAGGTGTTCAACACCCTGCGCCGCCCGCACATGGTCGGCTCGGTGCGCATCGGCACCCCGGACGACTACGTGATGCGTTTCCTCCCGGCGATCCTGTCGCGCTTCGCCGAAGCCTATCCGCTGGTGCAGGTCGAGGTGCATTGCGACACCTCGCTCAACCTGCTGGCGCGCAACGACCTCGACCTGTCCATCGTCACCCGTGAGCCGGGCACCGAGATCGGCCAGTTGCTGCGCCAGGAGCCCTTCGTCTGGATGGCCGCCGAGGGCTTCTGCCCCCACGACCAGCGGCCGATCCCGCTGGCCATGTTCAACACCACCTGCTTTTGCCGGGCCTGGGCCTGCAACGCCCTGGAGGCGGCGGAGCTGGACTACCGCATCGCCTACAGCAGCCCCAGCCTGTCGGCGCTGTTCGCGGTGGTCAGCGCCGGCCTCGCCGTGACCGTGCAACTGCGCAGCCTGCTCACCGGCAACCTGCGCATCCTCGACGAGAGCGAGGGCCTGCCCGCCCTGCCCTCGGCCAGCATCATGCTGATGCGCAACCCGCACAGCCAGTCGCCGGTCACCGAGAAGCTCGCCGAATACATCGGCGAGGGCTTCCGTCTCTGACTCAACCGCGCACCAGCAGGAGCACCGCGCACAACGCGAGGAAGGCACAGAAGGCCATGCGCAGGCTGCGCTCGGGCAAGGCGTGGGCCAGCCTCACGCCCCAGGAAATGCTCAGCAGGCCGCCCAGCGCCAGGGGGATCCCCATCCGCCAGTCGACATGACCGTGCATGGCGTAGGTCCCCAGCGCCACCGCCGTGCTCGGCGCGGCCAGGGCCAGCGCGAGGCCCTGGGCGACGACCTGGGCGAGGCCGAACACCGAAGTCAGCACCGGTGTCGCCAGCACCCCGCCACCGACCCCGAAAAGCCCGCCGAGCGAACCTGCGCCAAGGCCCAGCACGCCCATCCAGGGCAAACCGTAGCGCGGCGTCGCGCCGCCCTGCGGCGGGCGCCGGAACAGGCGCCAGAACATGTAGCCGGCCAGCGCCAGGAGGAAGATCACGAACGCTTCGCGCATCCGCGCCGCATCGATCCGCGCGGCCACGCTGGACGCCAGGAACGCGCAAAGCAGGCCGGTCAGGGCAAGGACTCCGGCCTGGCGCGGATCGATGCGGTTGCGCTGGTGGTAGCGCCACAACGCCAGCACCACGTTCGGTACCACCATCACCAGCGCGGTACCCTGCGCCAATTGCTGGTCGAGGCCGAAGATCACCCCCAGCGCCGGGATCGCCAGCAGGCCGCCGCCTATCCCGAACAGACCGCCCAGGCAACCGAGCACCATCCCCAGCAGGAAATCGAGAAATACATCCAGCATGTCAGCCCCTCTTTCGACGCCTCCATGCTAGGCAAGCGTGGCTGGATGGGAAACGCACAAGAAAGCACAATGGCTATGCCAATCACGCAAAGGCATGAGCATGTTGCCCGATACCCTCAGCGAACAGTTCGTTCTCTACCTCGATGTCCTCGATGGCGGCAGCTTCTCCGCCGCTGCGCGCAAGCACCCGCTCACCCCGTCCGCCGTGGCGCGCCGGATGGACGCCCTGGAACGCGCCGTCGGCAGCACCCTGCTGGTGCGCACCACCCATACGGTGCGCGCCACGCCGGCCGGCCTGGCCTTCGCCGACCGCGCCCGGCGGATCGTCACCGAACTGCGCCTGGCCCGTGCCGAAGCGGTGTCCCTGAGCACCGCGCCGCAGGGCCTGATCCGTATCGATGCGCCGGTGCCCTTCGGCCGCCGCCACCTGGCCCCGGCGGTCGCCGACTTCCTCAAGGCCAACCCCGGCCTCGACGTGCAATTGCGCCTGATCGGCAGCTTCATCGACCTGCAGGGCGAACATCTCGGCGAGGTCGACCTGGTGTTGCGCGCCGGCCCGCTGCCCGACAGCCGCCTGGTGGCCACTTCGCTGGCGCCGATGGTGCGGGTGGTCTGCGCCAGCCCGGAGTACCTGCGCGAACATGGCGTTCCCGCATCCCCCGGCGAACTGCCGGAGCATGCCGGCATCGATTGGGACAACCTGTCGCCACCCTATGCCTGGCGCTTCCAGCACGACGGCAAGCTCCAGCACCTGCGGCCGAAACGGGCGCGGCTGGCCACCAATAACGCCGAAGCGATGGTCGACGCGGCGCTGGCCGGCCTCGGCATCGCCCACCTGCCAACCTGGTTGTGCAGCGAGTACCTGCTGCGCGGCGAACTGCAGGCGCTGTTCTGCGACGACGGCTTGCCCGCCGCCGAGCCCACCTGCATCTATGCCCTGCGCCTGGAACGCGAAGCCAGTTCGCGAACCCGCCTGCTGCTGGCTTTCCTCCGCGAGCGCTTCGGCTTTCCGCCACCCTGGGACCAAGCCCTGCAGCAGCGCCTCGGCGAGCGCTGAAGACACCACCCGGCGGGAAACCTGGAAAGCCAATAGCCACTACGCTAAATTCATGCACAGCGCCCTACTTACTTGGAAGACAGCCATGTCCCGACTGCCCACCACCCCTTGCGAGCAGCTCAAGCTGGACAACCAGCTGTGCTTCGCCCTGTATTCCACCTCGCTGCAGATGACCAAGGTCTACAAGCCCCTGCTGCAAGCGCTCGGCCTCACCTATCCGCAGTACATCGCCATGCTGGTGCTGTGGGAACGCGACGGCCTGACCGTGGGCGAAATCAGCGCACGCATGCTTACCGACCCGGGATCGCTCACGCCTCTGCTCAAGCGCCTGGAGGGCGAAGGTCTGATTACCCGCACTCGCAGCAGCGAAGACGAACGCGTAGTCCTGCTGCGCCTGACCGACAAGGGCCGCGCCCTGCAGCGACAGGCCGAGAGCATTCCCGCCTGCATCCTGGAGAGCACCGGCCTCGACTTGCCACAGCTGGTCGCCCTCAAGGATGAGCTGCTGGCCCTGCGCGGCAACCTGCAAGCACCGGACTGAGGGGCTTATACCTACCTGTCTGATTTTTATCGCCAAATCTTCCAACGATTTATCTTGCGCGCAAAATAACATGACGATAAATTTCATTTCACGCACTTACTTAGCGCGCAATAAATTAACGCACAACCTAGACAGGTGACCCTCATGCAAACCATCAAGGCTCTCTACACCGCAAGCGCAACCGCCACCGGAGGCCGTGACGGCCGTGCGGTATCCTCGGACGGCGTGCTCGACGTAAAACTCAGCACTCCGCGCGAACTGGGCGGCCAGGGCGGTGCGGCCACCAACCCGGAACAACTGTTCGCCGCCGGCTACTCCGCCTGCTTCATCGGGGCCCTGAAGTTCGTTGCCGGCCAGCGCAAGCAGACCCTTCCCGCCGACGCCTCGATAACCGGCAAGGTCGGCATCGGCCAGATTCCCGGCGGCTTCGGCCTGGAGGTCGAACTGCACATCAGCCTACCGGGCCTGGAGCGCGAAGCCGCCGAAGCGCTGGTAGCCGCCGCCCACCAGGTCTGCCCCTACTCCAACGCTACCCGCGGCAATATCGACGTACGCCTGAACGTGTCGGTCTGAAGCTTCTGACTCTCCGCGCCGCGGCGGCGGACAGCGGAAACGAAAAAGCCCGGCGAATGCCGGGCTTTTCTCGTCGCGCGAAAGGATCAGGCCTTGACGCGGGACTTGTACTCGCCGGTGCGGGTATCGATCTCGATCGAGTCGCCGATTTCGCAGAACGCGGAAACCTGCAGCTCGGCGCCGTTGTTCAGGCGCGCGGTCTTCATCACCTTGCCCGAGGTGTCGCCGCGGACGGCCGGCTCGGTGTAGGCGATCTGGCGAACGATGGTGGTCGGCAGCTCTACCGAGATCACCTTGTCGTTGTAGAACACGGCTTCGCAGATGTCGGTCATGCCGTCTTCGATGAAGGTCAGCACGCCTTCCAGATCGTCTTTCTCGATCTCGTACTGGTTGAACTCGCTGTCCATGAAGACGTACAGCGGGTCGGCGAAGTAGGAGTAGGTCACTTCCTTGCGATCGAGGATGATCGGCTCCAGCTTGTCGTCGGCCTTGAACACGGTCTCGGTACCGGCGCCGGTCAGCAGGTTCTTCAGCTTCATCTTGACGACGGCAGCGTTACGGCCGGACTTGTTGAACTCGGCCTTCTGGATGACCCAGGGAGCGCCATTGATGTTGGCAACCTGGCCGGCGCGGAACTCTTGAGCGGTTTTCATACGAATATCCGATGGATGAAAGACAAAAAATCAGGCCGCGTATCATAGCCAATCTGCGTAAAATTGCACCAGCCTTGCCGCAAGATCCGGACGCATGCCCTGTTCGTCGGCCCAGCGCTGCGCTTCCCTACGCCACTCGGGCAGTTGCCTCTCCAGCCCCTCCCAGGCCCCGACAAGTCCACCGCCGGCGTTCCACGCCAGCCAGAAGGTGCGCAGGTTTTTCGCCAGGTCGGCGGGCAGGCCGGCGCAATAGAGTTCGAGGAATGCCTCGAGCTTCGCCAGGTGCGCCTCCTCTTCCTGTCTATAGATGTGCCAGAGCAACGGCCGTCCCGCCCACTGCGCGCGAACGAAGGAGTCCTCGCCGCGCACCGCGTTCAGGTCGCAGCACCACAACAGGCGATCGTAGTCGTCCTGCGCCATGAACGGCAGCACCTGGACCCGCAACGCGTCGCGCACGTGGACGTCCCCGACGGCCAGGGTAGCCACCCGCAGCCAATCGGCGACATCCGTCAGCACCCGCCCCTCCGGCACCAGCAGAAGGCTCGGCTGGCGGGCGTCGCGCAGTTGTTCCAGCCAGCCAGGCAGCGCCGGGTTTTCGTAGGCAAACAGCGAAATCAGTCGCTCGCCAACCTTCCGCCGCACGCCGAGGGAGGCGAGAAACTCATCCTGCGCCGAGACGGAGGCCTGGAAACGGCGCCGACGTTCCAGCAGGCCGGCCTCGCGCAACAGGCCGCCACTGGGCTCGCGGAACCCGGGAAAGAAGAAGTACTTGGAAAGCCCGCACGCCTGCAGCGACGGCAATGCGTGGCAACTGCCGATCCACTCCTCGGCACTCAGGTACTCCAGGTTCAGCCACAGGGACGGCCGCTCGCGCTCGCGCATGGCCTGCCGGTGCGCCTCCGGCAGTTCGCAGGCGAAGGCCTCGATCACCACGTCGGCGGCCGCCACCGGTGCCCACGGCCGGCCCCAGGCACGCACCTCGACCCCATCCAGGCTCTGCACGTGCGCCGCCGGGTCCGCCCGCGGACAGATCCGGGCGAAGGCCTGCGGCTCGTCCACCCACAGGCGCACGGCCTGACCGTGCTCGGCGGCCAGTTGGCGAGCCAGGCGCCAGGTGACGCCGATGTCGCCATAGTTGTCGACCACGCTACAGAAAATCTCCCAGCTCGCCATCCGCCTCTCCTCTTCGTGCCCGGCAGTCTACCAAGGCACCCCGCGGACTTTCCTCCGACGACCTAAGCCGATGAAAAAGTTAAAAAAATATTTGCCAAGCGGGAAATGTTCGAGTAAATTGCGCGCCTCGACAGACACGGCGCTGTCGAGAACCTGGTGAGGTGTCCGAGTGGTTGAAGGAGCACGCCTGGAAAGTGTGTATACGGGAAACCGTATCGAGGGTTCGAATCCCTCCCTCACCGCCAGATCGCAAGAAGGCCCGGCTAATCAAGTTAGCCGGGCCTTTTTCATTTCCGCACCAATACTTACGGCATTTCCGGCAACATGCTGGCAACTTAGTTGTTACTTGCCACTCCCCGCCAAGTCGATAAGCGCCAGCCACTCCGGCGGAACATTCTCGACAACCCGGCAGCCCTCATCCCCCGCCTCTTGCAGCAACTCTACCCAAGGTCCGGGAAATTGCTTACTTGCGCCGCACGCTGGATATTTTTTGAACAAACGACACTCCAACTACTGCTAAAGTCGGGGGGACTAAAAAAAAAGTTGCTCGGCTTGCGCTTGGTCAGTTTACTTACTACAAGTAATGGGTAGTATGTAGCCGGCTAATTTCCCCGGCTGGGGAGATTGCTGTTATGGAAATGTCCACCTTAAGGGGAACACGATGAACAACGTTCTGAAATTCTCTGCTCTGGCTCTGGCTGCTGTTCTGGCCACCGGTTGCAGCAGCCACTCCAAAGAAACCGAAGCTCGTCTGACCGCTACCGAAGACGCAGCTGCTCGTGCTCAGGCTCGCGCTGACGAAGCCTATCGCAAGGCTGACGAAGCTCTGGGCGCTGCTCAGAAAGCTCAGCAGACCGCTGACGAGGCTAACGAGCGTGCCCTGCGCATGCTGGAAAAAGCCAGCCGCAAGTAATAGGTCTCACGACCTGTTGAAAACCGGTCCCTCGGGGCCGGTTTTTTTATGCCTGCGTTTCGCCGGGCATGAAAAAACCCGCGTCCCTTGCGGGTACGCGGGCCTCTGCCTCGACGCTCTCCGTCAGGGCGTAAGCTGGGTAGGATCGCTATCCACCGTCGCGGTCATCGCCGGCGCCGATTCCTGGGCGATTTCCACCGGCACGCCATCCTCCGAGGCCACCACTTCGCGGACCACGTCCCAGTTCAACTGGATACGCTTGGCCAGGTCGTCGCGCTTGAGCAGGGTATTGATCACCGCGGTGTGCTTATCCACCACCGACGGGTCGCCATGGTCGTTCAGCGGCGTATGCGCCTCCAGGTAGACCTTGCCGTTACTCACGCCGAACTTGTAGGGCTCGTTGATGATACGCACGCTGGTGCCGACGCTGATCATCGAGAACAGGTGGGTCACGTCGGCGTTGTACATGCGGAAGCAGCCATGGCTGGTGCGGGTGCCGATGCCGAACTTCTTGTTCGAACCATGGATCAGGTAGCCCGGCACACCCAGGGTCAGCTTGTACGGTCCCAGCGGATTGTCCGGGCCCGGCGGCACCACGGTCGGCAGCGGATCGCCATCGGCGGCGTGCTCGGCGCGGATCGAGGCCGGCGGATACCAGGCCGGGTCCTTGGTCTTGGCGGTGATGCGGGTGTTCGCGATCGGCGAACCCCAGCCCTCGCGGCCGATGCCCAGCGGATAGGTGTGCACCACGTTCTGCCCTTTCGGGTAGTAGTACAGGCGGTACTCGGCCAGGTTGATCACCACGCCTTCGCGCGGGCCAGGCGGCAGCACGAAGCGGGTCGGGATGATCACCTCGGTGCCGACGCCCGGCAACCAGGGATCGACGCCGGGGTTGGCGGCGACCATTTCGCTGTAGCCCAGGTTGTACTGCTCGCCGAGGTCGGCGAACGTGTCCTCGTACTTGGCCTTGATCACCTGGACCTGGCCGACGACGTCCTCGCCCGGAGGCGGGAGCTGCAGTTCCAGGGCCGATGCGGAGCCGGCCGAAAGCAGCGCGGCGAAAGACAGTGAGACAACGGGTACGCGCGACAACATTCCGGAGAATCCTTGGCGAGTGCGATGAAGGAGTAGGAAAGACAGTGTAACACCCCGCCAGGTTTCACCGGGAGGGCTCAGACCAACCAGGACAGGCGCTCCCCGCGCTTTTCCGCCTCCAGTTGTTTCCGGCAATCAGGACACAGCAGCCGGTCGCGCAGACGCGCCCGCTCCAGCGGCTGCCAGCGCGGCTGGGCCGGCAGCAGCTTGCCGCAAAGCGTGCGGTCCGCCGGGGTATCCAGCTCCAGCTGACGCGCCACCACATGCACCCGGACCTCACGACAGGCGAACAGGTCCAGCTGATCGTCGGGCTCGATCAGTTGATAGGCGTAGAGGGTCCAGGCGGGACGCGGCATGGGGGGCTCCTGAGGGGTGCGCAACCTTAGCCGAAAGCGGTTTCCCGGGGAAGTCTCAAAGCAGCGGTTTCAGCGTCGGCCAGACATTTTCCAGGAGCCTCGGCTGGGCGGCGAGCGCCGGATGGATGCCATCCGCCTGCATCATCCCCTGGACCCCGCCGACCCCTTCGAGGAAAAACGGCACCAGGGCGGTCTTTTCCTGCGCCGCGACCGCGCCGTAGACCTTGGAAAAGGCCTCGATGTAGCGCGGGCCGTAGTTCGGCGGCAACTGGATACCCAGCAGCAGCACCTTCGCCCCTTCCGCCCGGGCCTTTTGCGCCATGCTGGCAAGATTCTGTTGCAATTGCGCCGGCGCCATTCCGCGCAGCCCGTCGTTGCCTCCCAGCTCGATCACCACCAGCTCCGGCTTCTCCTCGGCAAGCAGCGCCGGCAGGCGCGCCAGGCCGCCCGCGGAGGTGTCGCCGCTGATCGAGGCGTTCACCACCCGGTAGTCGTAACCTTCGTCGGCGAGGCGCTTCTGCAACAGGGCGACCCAGCCCTGGCTGGTATCCAGTCCCAAAGCGGCGCTGATACTATCGCCCACGACCAACAGCGTCTGCGCCGCGGCCTGCTGGGTCAGCAGGACCAGGGCCAGGCAGCCGCTCAACAGCAATGCACGCATCGGAACCTCCATGAGCGCCAGCATTCTCAACGCGCAGAACCTTAGCAAGGTTGTCGGTAGCGCGGAAGGCAAGTTGACCATCCTCCACGACCTCTCCCTCGACCTCGCCCGCGGCGACAGCCTGGCGATCGTCGGCAGTTCCGGCTCCGGCAAGTCGACCCTGCTCGGCCTGCTCGCCGGGCTCGACCAGCCCAGCGGCGGCGAGGTCCGTCTCGCCGGGCACGCCCTCGGCGACCTCGACGAGGACCAGCGGGCGCGCGTCCGCGCGGCCCATGTAGGCTTCGTGTTCCAGTCGTTCCAGTTGCTCGACAGCCTCGATGCGCTGGAGAACGTGATGCTGCCCCTGGAGCTGGAAGGCCGCGCCGACGCTCGCCAGCGCGCCAGAGAACTGCTCGAGCGAGTCGGCCTCGGCCAACGCCTGGGCCACTATCCGCGCCAGCTCTCCGGCGGCGAGCAGCAGCGGGTCGCCATTGCCCGTGCCTTCGCGGCGGAGCCGGACGTGCTGTTCGCCGACGAACCCACCGGCAACCTCGACAGCGCCACCGGCGAGCGGATCAGCGACCTGCTCTTCGAACTCAACCGCGAACGCGGTACCACCCTGGTCCTGGTTACCCACGACGAGCGTCTGGCGCATCGCTGCCGGCGCCTGATCCGTCTGGAAAGCGGACGCCTGATCGACCGGGTCGAACCCTGATGAAGCCGGTGCCCCTCTCCCGCCTGCTGAGCCTCGCCGGTCGCCAATTGTTCCGCGAGTCGCGCAGCGGCGAGCTGCGCGTGCTGTTCTTCGCCCTGCTGATCGCGGTCGCCTCGAGCACCGCCATCGGCTATTTCAGCGCCCGCCTGAACGGCGCCATGCTCGCCCGCGCCGCCGAGTTCCTCGGCGCCGACCTGGTGCTCAACGGTACCCAGCCGGCAAGCGCCGAACAGATCGAACGCGGCACCCGTCTGGGCCTGCGCCACGCCGACAGCGTCGAGTTTTCCAGCGTGATCGCCACCGACCAGGGCATCCAGCTCAGCAGCATCAAGGCGGTCGGCGACCGCTACCCCTTGCGCGGCCAGCTCAAGAGCGCTGCCGCGCCGTTCGCCGCCGAGCAGGCCGGCGGTCGTCCGCAGGCGGGCGAGGTATGGGTCGAATCGCGCCTGCTGGTCAGCCTCGACCTGAAGGTCGGCGACAGCATCGAGATCGGCCGCAAGCCGCTGCGCATCGCGCGCATCCTTACCTACGAGCCGGACCGCGCCGGCGACTTCTACAGTCTGACGCCCCGCGCCATGATGAGCCTGGCCGACCTCGATGCCACCGGGGTGGTCCAGCCGGGCAGCCGGGTGCGCTACCGCGATCTGTGGGAAGGCCCGCCGGAAGCCCTCCAGGCCTATCGCCAGCAGGTCAAGGGCAGCCTCGCCGCCAACCAGCGCCTGCAGGATGCCCGCGACGGCAACCGCCAGGTGGGCGATGCCCTCGGCCGCGCCGAGCGCTACCTGAACCTGGCCAGCCTGGCCGCGGTGCTGCTCGCCGGCGTCGCCGTGGCGCTGTCCGCCGCCCGTTTCGCTGCACGGCGCTACGACGCCAGCGCACTGCTGCGCTGCCTCGGTCTGTCGCGCAGCGAAACCCTGCTCCTCTACGCGCTGCAACTGTTGCTGCTGGGCCTGCTCGCCAGCGCCATCGGCGCCCTGCTCGGCTGGTTGGCGCAGCTCGGCCTGTTCCGCCTGCTCGCCACGCTGCTGCCGCCGGATGTACCAGCCGGCGGCCTGTTCCCCGCCTTCGCCGGGATCGCCACCGGCCTGGTAGCGCTGGCCGGCTTCGCCCTGCCGCCGCTGGCAGCCCTGGGCCGGGTACCGCCGTTGCGGGTCCTGCGCAGCGACCTGCTGCCGGTGCCGATGCGCACCTGGATGGCCTACGCCTGCGCCCTGCTCGCCCTGGGCCTGATCATGTGGCGGTTGAGTCTCGACCTGAAGCTGACCCTCGCCCTGCTCGGCGGCGGCCTGGTCGCCACGCTGGTGCTCGGCGCCCTCCTGCTGCTCGGCCTGAACGGCCTGCGCCGGGCACTGGCGCGTGCCAGCCTGCCATGGCGGCTGGGACTCGGCCAGTTGTTGCGGCACCCGCTGGCCGCCGCCGGACAGAGCCTGGCCTTCGGCCTGATCCTGCTGGCCATGGCCCTGATCGCCCTGCTTCGCGGCGAACTGCTGGATACCTGGCAGGCCCAGTTGCCGCCGGACGCCCCCAACCATTTCGCCCTGAACATCCTGCCGACGGAAAAGGACGCCTTCGAACGTCGCGTGCAAAAGCTCTCCCCCGGCGCCGAGCCGCTGTTCCCCATGGTTCCCGGGCGCCTGGTAGCGGTGAACGGCAAGCCGGTCCAGGCGCTCGACGAAGACGTGCGCAGCGAGCGTGCCCTGCAGCGCGACCTCGGCCTGACCTGGTCGGAGCGACTGCCCTCCGGCAACCAGCTCACCGCCGGACGCTGGTGGAGCGCGCCGCAGCCGGGGGCCCTGCCGGGCGTGTCGGTGGAAGAGAAGCTGGCCGCCAACCTGCGTATCCAGGTCGGCGACCGGCTCACCTTCAGCGTCGCCGGGCAGAATCGCGAGGTCCAGGTCCAGAGCCTGCGCAAGGTGAAGTGGGACAATTTCCAGCCGAACTTCTTCATGGTCTTCCAGCCCGGCACCCTGACCGACCTGCCGGTGACCTACCTGACCAGCTTCTACCTGCCGGCCAGCCAGGAACGCGACCTGATCGAACTGGCCCGCGCCTTCCCCACCGTCACCCTGCTGCCGGTAGACGCCCTGCTGAGCCAGCTGCGGAGCATCCTCGACCAGGTCACCCTGGCCGTGGAGTACGTGCTGGTGTTCGTTCTCGCGGCGGGCTTCGTGGTGCTCTTCGCCGGTCTCCAGGCGACCCTCGACGAGCGCGTGCGCCAGGGTGCCCTGCTGCGCGCGCTGGGTGCCGAGCGCGAGTTGCTGCAACGTACCCGGCGGGTCGAGTTCGCCCTGCTCGGCGCAGTCAGCGGCCTGCTCGCGGCGCTCGGCTGCGAGGCGGTCAGCCTGCTGCTCTACCGACTGGTCTTCGACCTGCCGTGGCAAGCGCACCCCTGGTTGCTCGCGCTGCCTCTGGTAGGCGCCGTGCTGGTAGGCGGCGCCGGCCTGCTGGGTACCCGTCGCGCCCTCAACAGCAGCCCGCTGCGGGTCCTGCGCGAGGGCTGATCGGATACACTGGCAGGCTTTCATCCGTTCATTTGTGGAACCACCCGAACCATGAGTCGCTATCGTCCACCGCGCACCGCCGGCACCCCGCTGATCACTCCGGAGGGCGCCGCGCGGTTACGCGCAGAGCTGCATGAACTCTGGCACGTGCGCCGTCCCCAGGTGACCCAGGCGGTCAGCGAAGCCGCCGCCCTCGGCGATCGCTCGGAAAACGCCGAATACATCTACGGCAAGAAGATGCTGCGCGAGATCGACAGCCGCGTGCGCTTCCTGCGCAAGCGCCTGGAGAACCTGAAAGTGGTCGGCGAGCGGCCGGCGGATCCGAACCGGGTGTACTTCGGCGCCTGGGTGACCCTGGAAGACGAAGACGGCGAGCAGGCCCGCTATCGCATCGTCGGCCCCGACGAACTGGACCTGCGCAACAACCAGATCAGCATCGACTCGCCGCTCGCCCGCGCACTGGTCGGCAAGGAGCTGGACGCCGAGGTGCTGGTGCGCACCCCGGCCGGGGAAAAGCTCTGGTTCGTCGTCGAGATCGAGTATCCGCCGGCGCCCTGAGGGGCCACGCGCTCAGCGCAGGATACGGCGGGTGATCAGGCCCTGGCGGGCGACCCGGATCAGTTGCCGGACCACCAGGTCCAGGTCTTCCGCCCCGGGGGCCTGGACCACGGCGAAGTCGAACGCGTCGCTGGGGAAGCGCGCCAGGTCCTTGCCGTCCTGGGCGAACTGGATAAGGAAGGTACGCGAACCGTTCCAGCGCTTCGGCCAGCCTTCGAGGTAACGGACGAGGGTCGGCTGGTGCGGCCCGCTGAGGAGAATCCTCGGGTTCCGCCGGACCAGGCCGGTGGTGATGGGTGCCAGGCGCAATTGCGTGCTGGGACAGGTCATGACGTCATGTCTCCGCCTCTTCGGTCCCGCTGGACAGCGGTGAGAGGCAACACCGAGCCAGCGCTTTAGCGGTATTTCGGCTGCTGCCGGGCGCCCCGCAAGTTGCTGTTTAAATCGGCGCACGCGCATCCTAGAAAAGCCGCATGGAGACTGTCAAGAAACACGCGGAGGCGCCCATGCCCGATCGCTCTCTTCGCCTGTTCTTCGCCCTGCCCTGTCCACCTCCCCTCGCCGAGCGGATCGGCCGGTGGCGCGATGACCGGCCACTGCCCGGACGCCAGGTGGCGACGGCGAACCTGCACCTGACCCTGGCCTTCCTCGGGCAGGTCCCGTCCGCTCGGCTCGAGGCCCTGCTGGACATGGCCGCGGCCATCGAGGCCGCGTCCTTCGACCTGTGTCTCGACCGTCTGCTGCGCTGGAGGAACGGCATCCTGCTGCTGGCCCCCAGCCAACCGCCCGGCGCCCTCCTGCGCCTGCGCCGCGCCCTGCGCTCCGGCCTTGCCGAACTGGAGCTGCCTGTGGAAACCCGCCCATTCAGCGCCCATCTGACCCTGGCTCGCGATGCCGCGCCGCTGGAGGACATCCCGCCACCCCCAACCTTCGTATGGCAGGTCGACCATTTCAGCCTGTTTTGCTCGCAAAACGACGCCGCGGGCGTGCGCTACCGCACACTCGGTCGCTGGGCGTTGTGCGGGGAAGATTCAAACGAGCGTTTCGCGCCGTAACAACCCGCCTCTTCCGCTCTGCCACGCAGGTTATGACCGGCCGCCAGGAAGCCGCGGATTTCCTGGCCTGGAGGAAAAAAGCCGAAGCTGGCACGGTTCCTGCGCAAGGGACAGCGAAGCGGTTCTCCCGGAAGGATTCGGGCGATGGCTGGCAGGACGCGCCCCTCGGCCCCATCAACCTGAGATGAGAACAACATGAAGAAGAAGTCTCTGCTCCCCCTCGGCCTGGCCATCGGCCTCGCCTCTCTCGCTGCCAGCCCTCTGATCCAGGCCAGCACCTACACCCAGACCAAATACCCCATCGTGCTGGCCCACGGCATGCTCGGCTTCGACAACATCCTCGGGGTCGACTACTGGTTCGGCATTCCCAGCGCCTTGCGCCGTGACGGTGCCCAGGTCTACGTCACCGAAGTCAGCCAGTTGGACACCTCGGAAGTCCGCGGCGAGCAGTTGCTGCAACAGGTGGAGGAAATCGTCGCCCTCAGCGGCCAGCCCAAGGTCAACCTGATCGGCCACAGCCACGGCGGGCCGACCATCCGCTACGTCGCCGCCGTACGTCCCGACCTGATCGCTTCCGCCACCAGCGTCGGCGCCCCGCACAAGGGTTCGGACACCGCCGACTTCCTGCGCCAGATCCCACCGGGTTCGGCCGGCGAGGCAGTCCTCTCCGGGCTGGTCAACAGCCTCGGCGCGCTGATCAGCTTCCTTTCCAGCGGCAGCACCGGTACGCAGAATTCACTGGGCTCGCTGGAGTCGCTGAACAGCGAGGGTGCCGCGCGCTTCAACGCCAAGTACCCGCAGGGCATCCCCACCTCGGCCTGCGGCGAAGGCGCCTACAAGGTCAACGGCGTGAGCTATTACTCCTGGAGCGGTTCCTCGCCGCTGACCAACTTCCTCGATCCGAGCGACGCCTTCCTCGGCGCCTCGTCGCTGACCTTCAAGAACGGCACCGCCAACGACGGCCTGGTCGGCACCTGCAGTTCGCACCTGGGCATGGTGATCCGCGACAACTACCGGATGAACCACCTGGACGAGGTGAACCAGGTCTTCGGCCTCACCAGCCTGTTCGAGACCAGCCCGGTCAGCGTCTACCGCCAGCACGCCAACCGCCTGAAGAACGCCAGCCTGTAGGACCCCGGCCGGGGCCTCGGCCCCGGCCCTTTCCCGGAAGCCCCCTCGCGTGAAGAAAATCCTCCTGCTGATTCCACTGGCGTTCGCCGCCAGCCTGGCCTGGTTCGTCTGGCTGGAACCTTCCCCCGCACCCGAGACGGCGCCCCCGGCCAGCGCGCAGGCGGGCGCAGACCGCGCCCCGCCAGCAGCCTCCGCGGGAGAAGCGGTGCCGGCCCCCCAGGTCATGCCGGCCAAGGTCGCGCCGCTGCCAACCTCCTTCAGGGGCACCAGCGTCGATGGCAGTTTCAGTGTCGACGCCAGCGGCAACCTGCTGATCACCCGCGACATCCGCAACCTGTTCGACTACTTCCTCAGCGCCGTCGGCGAAGAGCCCCTGCAGCAAAGCCTGGACCGCCTGCGCGCCTACATCGCCGCCGAACTCCAGGAGCCGGCGCGCGGCCAGGCGTTGGCGCTGATGCAGCAATACATCGACTACAAGAAGGAACTGGTGCTGCTCGAACGCGACCTGCCGCGCCTGGCCGACCTCGACGCCCTGCGCCAGCGGGAAGCCGCGGTGAAAGCCCTGCGCGCGCGGATCTTCAGCAACGAAGCGCACGTGGCGTTCTTCGCCGACGAGGAAACCTACAACCAGTTCACCCTGGAGCGCCTGGCGATCCGCCAGGACGGCAAGCTCAGCGCCGAGGAAAAGGCCGCCGCCATCGACCGCCTGCGCGCCAGCCTGCCGGAAGACCAGCAGGAAAGCGTGCTGCCGCAACTGCAAAGCGAACTGCAGCAGCAGACCGCCGCCCTCCAGGCCGCTGGCGCCGGCCCGGAAGCCATCCGCCAGATGCGTCAGCAACTGGTGGGCGCCGAAGCCACCACCCGCCTGGAGCAACTCGATCGGCAACGCTCGGCCTGGAAGGGCCGGCTGGACGACTATTTCGCCGAGAAGAGCCGGATCGAAGGCAATACCGGGCTGAGCGAAGCCGACCGCCGCGCGGCGGTCGAACGCCTGGCCGAGGAGCGCTTCAGCGAACAGGAACGCTTGCGCCTGGGCGCGCTGGAACAGATGCGCCAGGCCGAGCAGCGCTGACCGACACGGAAACGCCAAGAACGCGGCGAAGGGCGCTTCGGCGGATAACGCTACCCTCAGGGGTGCAGCCCTGGCGTGGCCGGCGAGGCGGAAACCTTGTGCTGCGCGCCGCAACGAAAAAGGGCGGCCACCCGAAGGTGTCCGCCCTTTTTCGTCGCCAGCCCGGTTCAGCGGGACAGCTTGCCGTCCAGCGAGAACTTGCCGGCGCCATCGATCAGCAGCGCCACGCTGATCATCAGCAGGGTCAGGGCATATTCATAGCCGTTGTCGGTGATGAAGAAGCCATTGCCGATGTGCACGCTGAAGATCGCCACGATCATGGTGAAGCCCACCACCACCGACGCCGGACGCACCAGCAGGCCGATCACCAGCGCCAGGCCGCCGAAGAACTCGGCGCTGCCGGCCAGGGTCGCCAGCAGGTAGCCAGGGGTCAGGCCGATGGATTCGAACCACTGCGCCATGCCGTTCAGGCCGGCGCCGCCGAACATGCCGAAGAGCTTTTGCGAACCGTGGGACATCAGGGTAAGACCGGTGACGATACGCAGGATGGCCAGGCCGGCACCGGCGTTGGTCGACAGGATGGTCTTGATCAGTGGATTCATGGTGCGTCCTCAGGTGTGGGATAAGATGGGCACACTATAGGCAAGATAATTCGATATTAAAACCGCAAAAAACGCGTTATCAATATCGAATTTATAGATTATTTTTGAGCCGTCGCCGTCTTCGCACGCACCCCGGGCTCCAGGCGAACCCGTTCGCGTTCATATGCAAGGTAGTACTTGTTGACGCTGCTGACATAACTCACCACACCCATGCCTATCTCTTCCGCAGCCACCCGCTCGACCTGGAAGAACCAGCGATTCGGATCGAGCCCCCGGCGACGCGCCTGGGTGCGCAGGTTCTGCACCCGCTCCGGGCCCATGTTGTAGGCCGCCAGGGTGAACGCCAGGCGCTCGCGTTCGTCGAGGTGCTTGCTGGAGAAGAACTGCTTGCGGATCTTGGTCAGGTAGCGACTGGCGGCCAGCACGTTGCTGTCCTTGTCGTGCACATTGCCGACCCCGACGCTGCGCGCCGCCGCCGGGGTGATCTGCATCAGCCCGCTGGCGCCGCCGGAACCGCGCGCCTTCGGGTTCAGGTGCGACTCCTTGTAGGCCACCGCCGCCAGCGCCAGCCAGTCCATGCTGCTCTGCCGCGCGTAGCGCTGCAGCAGTGGACGGACCGCTTCCAGGCGCTTGCGGTCCGCCGCGCCGAGGGGGTTGCGGACCTTGTAGGCGCGCCGGTAGACGCGCTGGAAAGCCACGTCCTGGTCGGCCGGCGCGCGGTAGTCGGCGAGGAAGCGGTCGATGGTCGCGCGCAGGGTGCTGGCATCGCGGCGCACGTACCAGGCCATGTCGGCGCGATTGTCCAGCACCAGGTGGCGGTCGACGCGCAGTTTCGGCAGCACCTTGGCCCAGCGTTCGGCGATGGGCTGCTCGACCACGGTGAAGCCGAGGATGCCTGCCTGGACCATTTCCATCACATCCTCGACGGCCAGGGAAGCGTCCAGCTTTTCGATCCGGATCGGTGCCATGCGGCGTTGCGCCAGGCGCTGGTTGACCAGTTCGATGGCGCCCTCGGCGGCGCTGCCGGCCGGCAGCGGGATGGTCCGCCCGGACAACTGCTCCAGGCGCGTGTAGCGCCGGTTGCCCTTGCGCGCCACCAGCACCAGCGGCACATCGGCGCGCACCGGTGCGCTCGGGCTGACCTGCAGGCCGTCGTGCGCCGGCAGCAGTTCGCCGGGGGCGACCAGGTCGCCTTCGCCACGCTGCAGGGCGGCAAGCAACTGGTCCTTGGGCTTGGGTATGAGCTTGAGGGTGAGGTTCCGCGCGGACGGCGAGCGGCTGTTGAGGTATTGCTCGAAGGCGCGCAGGCGACGGTACTCGACGCCGATCGGCTCGCCCTTCACCTCGCCCGAGCTGTTGCGGCTCTGGTTGACCAGCACCTTGAGCACGCCAGCGCGGCGGATGCTCGCCAGGTCGCGGGTCTCCGGCTGTTCCTTGTGCCAGTTGTCCGGCTGGCCGGTGATGCGCGCAGCCGCCGGCAAGGGTGCGAGCACCAGCAGGCAAAGCGAAAGCAGCAACAGACGCGTCATCCAGGTCTCCAGAGGCCAGGCTCGATGTCCCTCTCCGGGGGACCGGATCAATCAGAGCATGGCAGTCTTGGCAAGTTCCTCTCCGACAGCGGCTGCAAACGGAGGCATTGGGTAGATAATCCGGGCGCCGAAGAACCCGATCTGCGATTATAACGGATTGTTCTACAAGCGGTTTGCCACCCATCCCCCGGCGGGTCCGGCGCGATCGAGGGGGCGCCGCCTCGCTGCGAATTCCAGGAAGGCACCATGCAACTCATCGATATCGGCGTCAATCTGACCCACGCCAGCTTCGCCCCGGAACGTGAAGCACTGCTCGCCCGCGCGCGCGCCGCCGGGGTGGTGCAGATGGTGATCACCGGCACCAGCCTGGCCGACAGCGAACAGGCGCTGCAGCTCTGCGGCGAACTCGACGAGGGCGGCCGGCTGTTTACCACCGCCGGCGTCCACCCCCACGAGGCCAGCCACTGGAACGCCGACACCGCTCGCGGCCTGCGCGCCCTGTTCGACGACCAGCGGGTACGCGCGGTGGGCGAATGCGGTCTCGACTTCAATCGCGACTTCTCTCCCCGTCCGGCCCAGGAAAAGGCCCTGGAGGAACAACTGGCACTGGCCGTCGAGCTACAGCGTCCGGTGTTCCTCCACGAACGCGACGCCAGCGAGCGCCTGCTGGCGATCCTGCGCGACTTCCGCGATCGCCTGCCGGCCGCCGTCGTACACTGTTTCACCGGCGAGCGCCGGGCGCTGTATGGCTACCTCGACCTCGACCTGCACATCGGCATCACCGGCTGGATCAACGACGAGCGCCGCGGCACCCACCTGCATGATCTGGTAGGCGAGATCCCGGTCGGCCGTCTCATGCTGGAAAGCGACGCGCCCTACCTGCTGCCGCGCAGCCTGCGGCCGAAGCCGAAGAACGGGCGCAACGAGCCGGCCTACCTGGTCGAGGTGCTCGACTGCGTGGCCCGCCATCGCGGCGAGAGCGCGGAGCGCCTGGCCGCTCACACCAGCGCCGCGGCGCGGGCGTTCTTCGGCCTGCCGACGATCGACTGAGATCGCCCTCAAGCTCCCGGCGGATCGGCCGCTAAGCTGACGAACGGTCTCGTTGACCCGCATCAACGATTGCCCCTTACTCAGCTTTCAAGATAATGGCGCCTTGCCATTAGCTTGCCGATAAGAAGAAATCCCCCTATGGGCACCTGGATCAGCGACATTCCACTGAAATACAAGTTCTGGGCCGTCAACGCGGTGGCCTTCTTCACCACCCTGCTGCTGGTGTTGTTCGCCATGCAGCAGGAAGCCGCCGGGCGCAACGCTTCCGCCCAGCGCGCCGCCGCCGCCGAGGGCGAGCTGGTTCAGAGCTGGCCGGCCGGCAGCGCCCTGCCCGCCCGCAGCAACCTGCTGCCGCTGGAACAGGCCGCGAACCTGGGCGGCACCGCTGCCCAGGCGCTGGGCAACGGGCAGGGTTGGATCGAGTTGTCCGGCGCGCGCCAGGGCGATACCCCGCTGCTCGGCGCCTGGGTCGGCCAGACCGGCTCCGGCCAGCGCTTCGCCGTGCTTGCCCCGGCCAGCGACCTGTGGCAGGTCTTCGCCGACCGTGCCGGCGCCTACGCCGTCGCCGTGCTGGTGCTGATGCTGGCGCTGCTGGCGGCCTCGCAACTGCTGATCCGCTTCATCCTCACCCACCTGCATACCCTCAAGGACGTGATGCTGCACGTCGAGAAGAGCGGCGACCTGTCCGCTCGCGTACCGCTGCAGGGACGCGACGAAGTCGGCCAGATGGCCAGCGCCTTCAACGCCATGCAGGCCGGCTACCAGCGCATCGTCGGCACCGTCGCCGCGGCCGCTACCAAGCTCGACGAAGGCGCCCAGGCGCTGGCCCGCAGCATGGGCCAGGTACGCCAGGGCATGCTCGGCCAGCAGAGCGAGACCGACCAGACCGCCACCGCGATCAACGAGATGTCCACCACGGTCTTCCATATCGCCCAGCACGCCGCCGATACCCGTGACCAGTCGCAGGAAGCCGACCGCCTGGCCGGCGCCGGCCAGCAGGCGGTGAGCCGGGTCAGCGCGTCGATCGCCGGGTTGTCCCAGGGCGTCCAGGACACCGCCGAGATGATCCAGAAGCTGGCCGAGGACAGCCAGAAGATCAGCGGCGTGGTCAACGTGATCCACGGCATCGCCGAACAGACCAACCTGCTTGCCCTCAACGCCGCCATCGAGGCCGCACGGGCCGGGGAAATGGGCCGCGGCTTCGCCGTGGTGGCCGATGAGGTGCGCAACCTCGCCCGTCGCGTGCAGGACTCCACCGACGAGATCACCCAGATGATCCTCGCCCTGCAGTCGGGTACCCGCGACGCCGTGGAGTTCATGCAGGAAAGCTCGCTCAAGGCCGACGGTTGCGTCAGCCAGGCCGGCGACGCCGGCGAGGCGCTGGCGGCGATCGCCAACGCGGTGGCGCAGATGCGTGAAAGCAACACGCAGATCGCCGTCGCCGCGGAACAGCAGAGCCAGGTCGCGGAAGAGATGACCCGTTCGGTGGTGGGCATCCGCGACGTCACCGAACTCACCGTGCAGCAGACCGTCGAGTCGGCGGCCACCAGCCAGCAACTGGTCGACCTGGCGGGCGATCTGACCCGCGCCATCGGCCAGCTACGCCTCTGATCCGCAGGCGCACCTGCCTATCGCCCGGATAGGCAGGAATCATTCGCCGCGCTGCCGCACCCCGCCTAGACTCGACGACATGCAACGACCCGCCCCGCGGGTCGCCGTCACGGAGTACCGAGAACATGGGCAAACGTCATCCCAACCTGCTCGCCTGGCAATGGCGCGGCTATGCCGCCAACCACCGCAACCCGACCAACCTGGTCCTGCACCTGATCGCCGTGCCGCTGTTCGTCGTCGCTGCGATCCTGCTGCTCGGCGGCCTGTTCGGCCTGGACCTGCTGCAGGTGGTGCTCGGTGTCATCGGCATCGGCGCCGGCCTGGCGATCCAGGCCAAGGGACACGCGCTGGAGAAACAGGCACCCGAGCCATTCAGCGATCGGCGCGACGCTGTCAGTCGCCTGCTCGTCGAGCAGTTCGTCACCTTCCCCCGCTTCGTCCTCAGCGGCGCCTGGTGGCGGGCTTGGCGCGAACGGCATAAGTGACAGTTCGTCCGGGATTTTGCACAGCCCTTCAGTTTTAGCGCGACGCTGCCGATATAATCGACGGAATCCTGTCGTGGACCGACAACATGCCGTCAATGCGTCAATTAATCGTCTTTTCCTGTTGCCTGGGGCTGCCTCTTGCCCAGGCCGCGGAACCCGTGCCGCTGGGCGGACGTCCGATCGTCACCCTGCAGCGGTCCGGCGGCGCTCCCGTACGGCTGACCCTGTCCGACCTCGAAGCCCTGCCCAGCGAGACCCTGGAAGCCCAGCTCCCCGGCGAGGCCAACGCCCGCTGGCAAGGCGTGCGCCTCAGCCTGTTGCTGCGCCACCTGGACCTGGCGCCGCCCAAGCGCCTGCGCGTGCTGGCGCTGAACGACTACTCGGCGATCATCCCGTACAGCGACCTCGACAGCTACCAGCCCATCCTCGCCTATCGCCGCAACGGCGCCTACATGGCGATCCGCGAACGCGGACCGCTTTTCATCATCTACCCGATGGCCCGCTATCCTGAGTTGAGAAACCAGGTCTACTACAACCGTACCGTCTGGCAGGTCAGCTCCATCACTCTTGAGTAAGTAACGGACATGACTGTGCCGCTGCTCGATCCGACAAAGCTGCGCCGGCAACGCCAGATCATGGGGCTGTTGCTCGGCCTGGTGCTGCTCATGGCGCTGATCGCCGGGGCTGCGCTGTGGCTGGCGGTGCGCCAGGCCCAGCAACTGGCCCAGCCGAACCTGCACAACGAGCTGTGGCAGACCTACTCGCTGCGCGCCGAACTGGATCGCACGCTGGACGCCGCGCGGCACATCGAGAGCGGCGAAGGCCAAGCCGACGACCTGGCGATCCGTCTCGAAGTCCTCGCCAGCCTGATCGCGCCGCTGCGCCGCCAGTCGTTGTTCAGGCATCTCGCCGAACCGCGTCCGGAGGTACAGGCCACCCTGCAACGCCTGATCGAGCTCAGCGATCGCTGGTCGGACCAGGCCCCCTGGGGCGATCCCGTCGCCGCGCGCCGCCTGGCCGCGGAGATCGTCCAGCAGGTCCCGCCCTTGCTCGAACCGACCCACCAGATCGTCGTCGCCAGCAACATCGCCCTGACCAACCAGTTGGACGTCGACCGCAAGCGCCTGCACCGGGCGTTCTACGCGTTGTTCTGGGCGCTGCTCGGGATCGGTGCCGGCGGTGCCCTGCTGGTGCTGCGCCTGGTCGCTGACTTCAAGCGCGCGCAGCAACTGGCCGGGCATCTGATCGAGCTTAACGCCACCCTTGAGAAACGCGTCGGCGAGCGCACCCGCCAGCTCAGCGAAGGCAAGGCGCTGCTGCATTTCATCCTCGAGGCCAGCCCGAGCGACGTGGTCCTGCTCAGCGCCTGCGGCGCCAGCATCCATTACGTCAGCCCGCGCCTGCTCAAGCGCCTGGGTTGCCAGGCCCAGGACGACTTCAACCTGCCCCGGCTGTTCGCCAGCGCCAGCGAATACAGCCGCCTGCAGAACGCCCTGGAGGCGCGCGGCCAGGTGGATGGCTGGGAAGCCCAGCTATGCGGGGAAACGCCTTGCTGGGCGGTGATCTGCGCGCGCCACCTGGAAATCGACGGCGAGCCGGCGACCCTGATCTGGTGCTACGACATCAGCCGGCGCAAGGCCATGGAACAGGAACTGCGCCTGCTGGCCAGCACCGATACCCTCACCGGCCTGCACAACCGCCACTCGTTCCTGCACCAGGCGGAACTCATGCTCAAGGCCGCCGAACGCTTCCGCCACCCCTGCGTGGCGCTGATGCTGGACATCGACCATTTCAAGAACATCAACGACAGCCACGGCCACCTGACCGGCGACCGCGCCCTGCAACGTGTCGCCGAGACCCTGCGCCAGGGCCTGCGCGAGGTGGACCTGCTCGGTCGCCTGGGCGGCGAGGAATTCGCCGCGCTGCTTCCGGAGGTCAGCCTGGACCAGGCGCTGGACGTCGCCGAACGGCTGCGCGCCGGCGTCGAGGCGCTACGGGTGAGCAATCCCGACGGCGAACCGTTGCGAATGACCGTGAGCATCGGCGTCGCCCTGCGCAGGGACGCCGGGGACGACCTGGAAAGCCTGCTGGTGCGCGCCGACAGCGCGCTCTACCAGGCCAAGAGCGGCGGGCGCAACCGCACCGAGTACGCGCCCGCCTGACATGCGCCTCAGCCGAACACCGTGACCATCTGCCGGCTGATCGCCAGCAACTGGCCGTCGGCGCTCCACATCCGCGCCGCCACGTGGCCGTAGCCGTCGCGCGCCTCCTCGATCTCCGCCAGGTAACGGCACCAGTCGCCGCTGCCTTGCTGCGGCAGCGGCTGGAGGAACTCGGCGGTCCAGGTCAGCGAGCTGGCCATCGCCGGGGTGCCCAGGTGCGGCAACAGCGCCGGCGGCCAGGAGTCGAGCAGCGCCAGCAGGTGGGAAACCTCCATGGGCTCTCCCTCAGGTTCGTCGCGGAAACGCATCCAGCCGCCCATCTGGCGCGACTTGTTCGAAGAGAACGGCAGGCCGCCCACTGCCCAGCGCATGGCGATGTAGCGAGTGAACTCCGGGGTCACGTTACGGATATAGGGCAGCTCCTGGCTCTCTTCGGGGCCCTTCATCCCGGCCGCCGGCAACGCTTCCACCGCCACCGCCGACGCGCGGGCGACGCCGAAACTGGCCTGGACCAGCGTCACCACCTGCTCGCCCTGACGGACCTCGACCTGTACCTGGCTCACCGCCTTGCCCTCGCGCAACAACCGGGCGCTGAAGCTCGCCGGCTGCTCGGGGGCCAGCGGTCCGACGAAGCTGACGCCGATGGAGCGCAACGGACGCCCCGCCTCGACTACCGCAAGCATGGCCTCGTAGGCCAACGCCACCACCAGGCCACCGAAGGTGGCGCGGCCCTGGCCCCAACTGGCCGGTACTACCACCGAGGAAGGGTCGCGGCGGACCGCCTGGATCAATTCGGAAAAATTCATGTGTGCCTCGCGAGGGGATTCGAGGGCCCATCTTAGGCGAGGCGATCCTTGGGAAAAAGCCGATCGGAATACCGGCGGCGTCAGTGCCCGGCAAGCGCCTGCTGCAATGTCGACAGGGCCCGTCCGGCACGCTCCCGGGCCAGTTCGAAGCGGGCCGTCCAGACCTCGCGCACGGGCGCCAGGTCCGGCTCGCGCTGGCATCGCAACAGCCACTGTTCGAGGTCGTGCCAATCGCCCAGCGCCGACTGGGCCGCCTTGAGCGGCGCCAGCAGCGAGCCGGGAATGCTGCAATCGTGCGGATAGGCCTCCAGCCCGTAGCGCACGCGCTTGATCCGCAGCCGTAGCGGGTGCCAGTGCTCGTAGGTGGTGTCCGCCAGCTCGGCGCGCAGGGTCTTCCATTGCCGGCGCAGGCGCTTGCGCACCCGGCCGTGCAAGCCATCCAGCACGGCATGCCGCTGGGCCGTACGCAACAGGGCCGGCCAGACGTCCAGGCAAAGCTGCAGGCGGTGCAGCGGCTGGCTGGCGAGAACCGCCACGTAGCCGGACTCCAGCACCGGCCGGCGCACCGCCAGTGCATCCCGCAGCCCTTCGGCGGCGAGCGCCGGCAGCAGCACCTCCAGGTCGCGGATCGGCCCGCTGAGCCGCCCGACCTCGGCGGCGGCATGCTCCAGCTCCTCGACGCCGGGGACTCCGCGGATCGGCCGCAGCAGGCTGCGCAGACGGCGCAGGGCGATGCGCAGGTCGTGCAGTGCCTCGCCATCCGTGCGCGCCTCCAGGCGGGCGACCGCCGACATCAACGCCACCTGCTGGCCGATCACCTCGGCCAGCAGTTCATCGATGAACCCCGTCATGCCTTCTCCTCTCCCCGGCCATCCCGCGTGGGCGCGCGCACCAGGCGCCAGGGCAGCGCCCGGCGCAATGCGCGCAGACGCAACCCTGGATCATCGGCACCGCCGTGTCCATAGCGTTGCGCTTCGAGCGCGCCGACGAAGGCCGCGATGGCTGGCGCCTGCGCCGGCAGGACGCGGGCGGCGCGCTCGCCGTAGGAGCGTAGCCCTTCGCCGGGGGAACGGCGCAGGCCATGCATCTCCAGCAGGCGTTCGAAGCGGCGCAGTTGGCGGCTGCGCAGATCGCCACGGCCTTGCCAGGGCTTGAGCAGGAACAGCGCGAGCAGACCGACCGACAATATCGCCGCGGCACCGAGCAACAGGCCCAGTCGGGTCGGATCGAGCCCGCCGAACCAGCGCTGCAGGAAGGCGCCCTGCTGCTCACCCTGGTAGGCCAGGACCCAGCGTTGCCAGCCGTAGTTCAGGCTGTCCCAGGCCAGACGCATGTCGTTGAGCCAGGGCAGGCCACGGTAGCGCAACGGCGACAGCGGTGCGTCGGCGAGGTACTCGCTGTCCCCGGCCAGGGCCTGCTCCAGCCCCTGTTCGATCCGTTCGGGCGCCACCTGGTAGGTCGGGTCGACGCTCAGCCAGCCCTGCTCCGGCTGCCAATACTCGACCCAGGCGTGGGCGTCGAACTGATGCACCAGCAGGTAGTTGCCCGCCGGATTCAGCTCGCCGCCCTGGTAACCGGCCACCACTCGCGCAGGAATGCCCGCGGCGCGCAGGACGAAAGCCATCGCCCCGGCGTAATGCGCGCAGAAGCCGCTGCGCGTGTCGAACAGGAAATCGTCCACCCCGTCGGCGCCGGTCGCTGGCGGTTTCAGGGTGTAGGCGAAGGGCTCGTGGTTGAAGCGCTGCAACAGGGCCGCGACCAGCGCCTGCGGTTGCGCATGGGCCTGGCGCAACTCGTCGGCCAGCGCTCGCGCGCGCGGATTGCCGTGCATCGGCAACTGCAGGTTGCGCCAGCGCGTGCGCGGATCGATGCTGGACTCGCGCAGCGCCTGTGGCCAGGAACTGACTCGGTAGAACAGACGTTGCTCGACCGGCTGCCGCCGCTGCAGGTGGAAATCGCTCATCAGGCGCGTGTCGGTCTGGTCGGTCTGCGCCACGTCGAGGGCGAACAGCCAGGGCTGCGAACTGGGCTGCATGATCACGTCGTAGCGCAGCTCAGGGCCACGCTTCTGCCAGTGCAGAGCATCCTCGCCCGACCATTGCGGCGCCTGAGCCCAACGTCGTCCGTCGAAACGCTCCATGGTCAAGGCGCGCCAGTAGAGCTGCTCGCGCGGCGGCGGTGCGCCCTCGAAGCGGACCCGGAACGCCAGTTCGGCGGAGCGCCCAAGCTCGGCGATATCCCCTGGAGCCATGCTCTCCGAGAGTCCGGTGACCCCCTTGTTGCCGGGCATCGGCAACGACCACAGCGGCCCCAGGCGGGGGAAGAACAGGAACAGCAGGAGCATCAGCGGCAGCGCCTGCAGCAACAGCCCGCCGGCCAGCCGCAGGGTCGGCCAGGGCCGGCTGGCGAAAGCGCTCTGCTGCAAGCCGATCAGCGCCGCCAGCAACGCGGTCACCGGCAGCAGGCTGTACAGCGCGGCGAGGAAACCGTCGTCGAACAGGTAGCCCACCACCACTGCGAAGAAACCGAGGAACACCAGTACCAGCGCATCGCGGCGGGTCTTCATTTCCACCAGCTTGAGGATGAACGCGGCGATCAGCAGCACCGCCCCCGCGTCCAGGCCCACCAGGCTGCCGCGCGACAACCAGACCCCGGCCCCGGCGAGCAACGCCAGGGCCAGCTTGACCCAGGCGCGCGGATAGCCGGCACGCATGCGGAAGACCTGCACCCGCCAGGCCGCGCAACCGAGCCACATGGCCGCGATCCACAGCGGCATGTAGGCCAGGTGCGGCAGGATCACCAGTACCTGCGCCACCAGCAGCCAGACCAGCGCGACCCGCGGAATCGCGTTCATCGTGCCGCTCCGAACAGCGCCAGCGCGCGCAGACAGGCCTCGCGCTGGGCCTCGCCGCTGGCCGGTTGCAGGCGCGTGCCGGGCAGCGCCAGGCCATAGGGCTGCTGCCGCTCGGAGAGTTCCAGGACTGCATGGCACAAGCGGCCCAGGCGACTTTCGAGGTCCCCGCCGAGGCGCTCGAATTCCAGCCACAGGTCTTCCCCGCCGAGCGCGGCGAAGTCCTTCACCAGCAGCCCCTGGCCACGGGAAAATGCCTTCCAGTGCAGGCGCCGCCGCGAGTCGCCCGGCTGGTAGGCGCGCAGCCCCTGGTAGTCGTCGACGCCCGCGCTCGCCAGCGCGCGCCCCTGGTTCTCGGCATCCTCCGCGCCCGGCGCGAGGAACGACTCGCCGGCCAGCGGCCGAGGGTAGACCAGCGCCTGCTGGCGCAGGTCGACCCAGCTCCAGGCCACCAGCAGGCCGAGAGGAAAGCGACTCTCCACCCGCAGGCGCCCCGGCCGCAGCCAGCCGCGTCGCTCGGTCGGGTGGAACAGCAGCACCTCGGCAGCCGCGTCGCCTGCCAGGTCGGCGTATTCCAGCGGCCGCTCCGGCCAGCCGACGGCGATGGCCTGGCGCGCCCGCCGCGGGCTTTCCAGGCGCACCCGGAAACCGGCGCGCTCGCCGGCGAACACCGGGTCCGCTCCCAACGCGGTGAGGCGCAGGCCGGCAAGGTTGCGATAGGTATGGAGGATGGTCACCACGCCCAGGGACAGCAGCAGGAAGGTCAACCCGTAGGCCAGGCTGTTCTGGTAGTTGATCGCCGCCAGCAGCATCACCAGCAGCGCCAGGCCGAAAGCGCCGCCCTGGCGGGTCGGCAGGATGAATACGCGGCGCTGGTTCAGCTCGACGCTGCTCGCCGGCGGTATCCGCCGGTTCAGCCAGCGCTGCCAGCGCGGCCAGTTGCGCAGGCGCATCAGAGCGCCGGGACTTCGCGCAGCAGCCATTGCACCAGCGCGCCGCCACCGTGCCCGGTGGGGTCCGCCTGGTCGCGCAGGCGATGCCCGGCGACCGCCGGCAACACCGCCTGGACGTCTTCCGGAATCACATAGTCGCGTCCCGCCAGCAGCGCCCAGGCACGCGCCGCGGCGAGCAACGCCAGGCTACCGCGCGGCGACAGGCCGAGGGCGAAGGCCGGCTGCGTGCGGGTCGCTTCGACCAGGCGCAGCACGTAGTCCACCAGCGCATCGCTGGCGCGGACCTTCGGCACTTCGGCCTGGAAAGCGGCCAGCGCCGCGTGGTCGAGCAAGGGCTCCAGGCGCGGCAGCAGATCGCGCCGGGCTTCGCCGAGCAACAGCGAGCGTTCCGCCGCGCGTCCAGGGTAGCCCAGCGACAGGCGCATCAGGAAGCGATCCAGCTGCGATTCCGGCAGGGAGAAGGTGCCGCCCTGGCTGGCCGGGTTCTGCGTGGCGATGACGAAGAACGGTTCCGGCAAGGGCCGGGTGGCGCCCTCGATGGTCACCTGGCCTTCTTCCATCGCCTCGAGCAAGGCGCTCTGGCTTTTCGGCGTGGCGCGGTTGATCTCGTCGGCGAGCACCAGCTCGGCGAAGATCGGCCCGGGATGGAAGACGAATTGCCCGCTGTCCTTGTCGAACACCGAGGTACCGAGGATATCGCCCGGCAGCAGGTCCGAGGTGAACTGGATGCGCTGGAAACTGAGCCCGAGCACCCGCGCCAGGGCATGGCTGAGGGTGGTCTTGCCCATCCCCGGCAGGTCTTCGATCAACAGGTGCCCACGGGCCAGCAGGCAGGCCAGGGCCAGGCGCACCTGGCGGTCCTTGCCCAGGAGAATCTCATCGACCGCCTTCAGGCAGGCTTCCAGGGTGTTCAGCATCCCGACCTCGCGTTTCCGGGGAAAACAGCGATCCTACTGGCCTGGGGCCAGCCGGCAAGGCACTTGCAATTTTTCCTCACGAAACTGTGAAACCGTTGCCACCGGTACTTGCCGGAGTGCCCGCTACAAGCCTAGACGCTGGGGAGGGACAGGCGACCGCAGGCGCCCCCCTGGGCGCCGGCGCGGATGATGCCTGCGCCATGTCCGGCTCGACACGACGCGCGACGGTCGCCGACGGCAGGCGTGGGGGAAGCCGCCTCAGCCCAGTTCGGCGACGATCGCCGCCAGCGCCTTGGCCGGGTCGGCGGCCTGGCTGATCGGCCGGCCGATCACCAGGTAGTCGGAGCCGGCGTCCAGGGCCTGGCGCGGGGTGAGGATACGCCGCTGGTCGTCCTGGGCGCTGCCGGCCGGGCGGATGCCCGGCGTGACCAGTTGCAGGCCCGGATGGGCAGCCTTCAGCGCCGGCGCTTCCTGGGCCGAGCAGACCAGGCCGTCCATGCCGGCCTTCTGCGCCAGGGCGGCGAGGCGCAGTACCTGCTCCTGAGGCTCGATGTCGAGGCCGATGCCCGCCAGGTCCTCGCGCTCCATGCTGGTCAGCACGGTCACGCCGATGAGCAACGGCCTGGGTCCGCTGAAGGCCTCCAGCGTCTCGCGGCAGGCGGCCATCATGCGCAGGCCGCCGGAGCAGTGCACGTTGACCATCCACACGCCCATCTCGGCGGCGGCCTTCACCGCCATCGCCGTGGTGTTCGGGATGTCATGGAATTTCAGGTCGAGGAACACCTCGAAGCCCTTGCCGCGCAAGGTCTCGACTATACCCGCGGCACAACTGGTGAAGAGTTCCTTGCCGACCTTCACCCGGCACAGTTTCGGGTCCAGCTGATCGGCCAGCGCCAGGGCGGCCTCACGGGTGGGGAAATCCAGGGCGACGATGATGGGGGACTGGCAGGCGGACATGGGCTCTCTCGCGGCGAATCGAAAACGGCGCGCATTGTCGCAGAATCCGGCCGTTTGCCGTAGCCCGGAACGCGCCGGGGAGATGAACGTCGCGGACTAGAGGCGGGCGCGGAGCAGTTGCTCCAGCCAGTCGACGAATGCCCTGACCCGCCGCGACAGATGCCGCCGGTGCGGATACAGGGCGTACGCCGGCATCGCTTCGGCCCGCCACTGCGGCAGCACCTCGCGCAGCTCGCCGCGTTGGAGGTGCTCGCGCACGTCGTAGGCAGGGATCTGGATCAGGCCCAGTCCGGACAGGCAGCAGGCGATGTAGCTTTCCGCGTTGTTCACCGTGACCCGGCTGCGCAGCGCGCGGGTCAGGGTGCGCCCATCCTCGCGGTACTCCCAGGGCAACACCCGGCCGCTGCTGGGCGAGGCATAGTTGACCGCCCAGTGCCGGTCGAGGTCGGCCGGCGTCCGTGGCTCGCCATGCTCTTCCAGGTAGGCGGGACTGGCGCAATTGATCAGTTGCATCTCGCCGAGGCGTCGCGCCACCAGGCTGCTGTTGCCCAACTGGCCGACCCGCAGGACGCAGTCGACGCCCTCCTGCACCAGGTCCACCGAACGGTCGCTGGAGCCCAGTTCCAGTTCGATGTCCGGATGCTGGCGGAAGAATTCCGGCAGCGCCGGGGCGATCAGCAGTCGCGCCACCCGGCTCGGCACGTCGACCTTGAGCCGGCCGCTGGCGCGGCTGCCGTCGTGGAACAGGCTCTCCAGCTCTTCCATGTCTTCCAGCAGGTGACGGCAACGCTCCAGCACCACGCTGCCGTCGTGGGTCAGCTGGACCTGCCGGGTGGTGCGATGCAACAGCCGGCTGCCGAGTTGCGCTTCGAGCTGCTGGACCGCCGCCGAGACCGTCGCCCGCGGCATGTCCAGCAGGTCCGCGGCCTTGGTGAAGCTGCCGGTTTCGGCAACGCGCAGGAACACGCGCATGCTGTCCAGACGATCCATGGGCAGGCCCCTTCTCTCTATTCGGGATGGCTGGACAGTCTATCCATGCCACCCACGTTTATCCAAAGAACCCGGACCAATAGCCTGGAGTCCCTACTCTACTTCCTGGATCCGCAGATGCCCCATGCAGCGCTTTTGCCTCCTCCCAGCGCGTCCCCGCTGCCGGAAGTGGTCGGTTTCTGGCGCGATGCCGGCCCTACCCTCTGGTTCGCCAGGAACGCCGATTTCGACCGGCGCTTCCGCGAGCGCTTCGCCCACCTCTACGAGCTTGCCTGCGCCAACGCGCTGCGCCCGGCTGCCGGTGAAGCCGAGGACCATCTCGGCCTGCTGTTGCTGCTCGACCAGTACCCGCGCAACGCCTTCCGTGGAACCCCGCGCATGTACGCCAGCGACGCCCAAGCGCGGCGCTGGGCGGAGCGGGCTCTGGGACAAGGCCTCGACCGCCAGGTCGGGGACGCGCTGCGGCTGTTCTTCTACCTGCCGTTCGCCCATGCCGAGAACCTTGCCGACCAGGATCGCTCGGTAGCGCTGAACCACGGACTCGGCCAGCCCTTCCTCGCCCACGCTCGTGAGCATCGCGAGATCATCCGCCGCTTCGGGCGCTTTCCCCATCGCAATCCGATCCTCGGTCGCCTGTCCAGCGCCGAGGAACTCGCCTTCCTCGCCGCCGGCGGCTTCGCCGGCTGAACCGGGGCTCAGCCGGCCCCTCCCTAGATAGGCAGGTCGCGATCCAGCAAGCGGTCCAGCAACCAGTTGGCCGCCGGTCCCAACGGCCGCTGCCGCGACCAGACCACATCCACCGCCTGGCTGCGCGGCCAGCCGGACACCGGCAACTCCTTCAGCCGCCCGTTGGCGTAGCCGCTGACCAGCCAGCGCGGCAGCTCGGCCCAACCGAAGCCGTGGGTGGCCATTTCCAGCAGCAACAGGTAGTTGGGCGCCGACCAGCAGCGCCCGCCGCTGGACGGCAGGCCGTCGTTGATCGCCGCGCCGGTCTCGCTATAGGTGTTCAGGCGCAGCAGACGCCATTCGGAAAGGTCACGCTCGCTGACCCGCTCCAGGCCCGCCAGCGGATGGTCGACGGCGGCGAACAGGCCGAACTCGGCACGCTCGGCGACCGCCGCCACGCCCAGCTCCGGCGGGTAGTGCGGCTGCGCGGCGAGCAGGCCGAGGGTGGCGCGGCCGCGGCTGACCTGGGCGATCACGTCCTGGTCCTCGGCGATCAGGCATTCGAACTCCAGCTCAGGGTAACGCTCGTCCAGTTCGGCCAGGCGCGCCTCGTAGCGCGCCGAATGGTAGGTGTCGGATAGCGCCAGGGTCACCCGTGGCTCCGAGCCGCCGGCGAGCAGCGCGGCGACCCGGCGCAGGCGGTCGGATGCGCCGAGGACCTCCTCGACCCGTCCCAGCAGGGTGCGCCCGGCCTCGGTCAGTTGCGGCTGGCGGCCACTGCGATCGAAGAGTTCCAGGCCGAGGTCGATCTCCAGCCGGGCAATGGCCTCGCTGACGGTCGACTGGCTCTTGCCCAGCTTGCGCGCGGCGGCGCTGAAGGAGCCGAGGGAAACGGCCTGGACGAAGGCCTCGAGGGATTCGGGCGACAAATGCATATCGGTTTTTCCGATGGTATCCAACTTAACCCTATCCCAAAGACCGATGACAATACAGCCCGACTTCAACGACGAACCGGGAGCGTTCGCCATGACCCACACCCACACCGCCCTCGACAAGACTCTCAAGGAGCGGATCTTCCACGCCCTGGCCTTCGAGGGCCTGGCCGTCCTCCTCACCGCGCCGGTGCTGTCGCTGGTGATGAACAAGCCCCTGGCGCACATGGGTGCGCTGACGCTGATGTTCTCCACCGTGGCGATGCTCTGGAACATGCTTTTCAACAGCCTCTTCGACCGCGCCCAGCGGCGCATGGGCTTCCAGCGCACCCTGCAGGTCCGGGTGCTGCATGCGATGCTCTTCGAGCTGGGCCTGATCGTGGTGCTGGTACCGCTGGCCGCCTGGTGGCTGTCGATCGGACTGGTCGAGGCGTTCCTCCTCGACATGGGCCTGATCCTGTTCTTCCTGCCCTACACCATGGCCTTCAACTGGAGCTACGACGTACTCCGCGCACGCCTGGTGGAAAGCCGCCAGACCAAGGCCGCCGGTTGCGACGCCGGCTAGGCCGGCGTTCAGGCCGTCAGCCGCTCGCGCAGGCGGCCGAGCATACCGAGCAGGCTGCCGACCCGTTCCTTCTCGCGCTCGTCGCGCGGCACCTCGGCCAGCCGGTCGACCTCCGGCAGGCTTCGCCCGCGCCACAACAAGGCCTGCTCGGCGGCCGCCTTCAGGCCTTTCTCGAACAATCCCCTGCGGATCGGCTTGGGCAGGTAGCGGAATATCTGCGCCTGGTTGATCAGCTCGAGCAGGGCCTGGGTGTCGCGGAACGGCGTAACCACCAGGCTGAGCAGGCGCGGATGGGCCTGGGCCAGGGATTTCAGCAGCGGCGCGGTATGCTCCCCGGCCAGCTTCAGGTCGCTGACCAGCACCTCCACCGGTTCGGTGTTCAGCCACACCAGCGCCTCGGCCAGGTTGCGCGCGCGCAGCAGGCGATGCCCGCCGGCATGGCAGAAGGCCCCGACGCAGTCCAGGGTTTCCGGGTCGTCGTCGAGCAGCAGCACGCTCAGCGGCGCCGCCAGCGTGGCCGCGGGCGGTGCCGGCAGACCCTGGCGGCTGGCGATCTCCGCCGCCTGGCGCAGGGTGAAGGCCATTTCCTGGGGATTCCAGGGCTTGGTCAGGTAGCGGAAGATGCCGCCGTCGTTGAGCGCGTCGACGGCGGCGTCGAGGTCGGAATAGCCGGTGAGGAGAATCCGCAGGGTCTCCGGATAGCGCTCGCGAGCCTGCGCCAGCAGTTCGGCGCCGCTCATCTGCGGCATGCGCTGGTCGCTGACCAGCACCTGTATCCGTTCCGTCTTCAGGCGCTCCAGGGCGCGCCGCGGGTCGCTCTCGGTGAGCACCTCGTAATGGCGGCGGAACTGCATGGCCAGGCTGCGCAGGATGCGCTCCTCGTCATCGACGAAGAGGATGCGGACGGGAGATGGGCTCATGTCAGGCGCTCCGTTTCAGTTCGCGGGCCTGCTCTCGCGGCAGGCTGATGAGGAAGCGGGTTCCGCGGCCCGGTTCGGAGGCCACGCGGATGGTCCCGCCATGTTGCTGGATGATCTTGTAGCTGATCGACAGGCCGAGCCCGGTGCCCTGCCCCACCGGCTTGGTGGTGAAGAACGGGTCGAAGATCCGCCCGAGGACCTCGGCGGGCATGCCCTTGCCGTTATCCTGCACGGAGAGGAACACCTGGCGCTCGTCGGCCCAGCTCTTCAGCAGGATGCGACCGAAACGCTCCATGGCCTGCGCGGCGTTGGTCAGCAGGTTCAGCAGCACCTGGTTGATCTGCGACGGCGCGCAGGCGATAAGCGGCAGCTCGCCGAGCTGGCTGCTGATCTCGGCCTTGTCCTTGATGGCGGTGCGAGCGATCAGCACGGCGTTGCGCACGCAGTCGTTGAGGTCGACCTCCTCGCTGAAGGCGCGGTCCAGGCGGGCGAAGTCCTTGAGCCCGGAAACCAGCTCGCCGATCTGGCCGAGGCCGTAGCGGGTATCGACGAACAACTGCCGCAGGTCCTCGCGCAACTGTTCGACGGCGGCTTCGCGGCGCACCGCGTCGGCCGCCTGCAGCGCCTGCGCCAGGCGCGCTTCGTCGCAATTCGGGTCGCCCAGGCAGTCGACCAGCGCCGCCTGGGCATCGGCCAGGCGCAACAAGGGATCGCTCAGCTCCTCCAGCAGCGCCAGGTTGTTGCCGACGTAGCCGAGCGGCGTGTTCAGCTCGTGTGCGACCCCGGCCACCATCTGCCCGAGCGAAGCCATCTTTTCCGACTGCACCAGTTGCGCCTGGGACTCCTTGAGGTCCACCAGCGCCTTGCGCAGCACCCGGTTGCGCTGGGCGATGCGCGCCTCCATGGCCTTCAGCAGGTCGAGCACGGTGCCCAGGCCACGGTAGCGGCCCTCTTCGTCGACCAGGGCGAAGTCCTCGGTGATCGGATACTGCAGGCGACCGGTGACCTGCTGCGCCGCCTCTTCCAGGCTGGCGCCGAGGGAGACGCTGAGGGGCGCCCGGTTCATGACGTCGCGCACCGGATGGCGGCCCCAGAGGTCGCGGCCGAAACGCTGCATGAAGATGTCCTGGAGGGTGTAGCGGCTGACCAGGCCGAGGACCCGGCGCTCGTCGTCGACCACCGGCAGCGAGAGGAAGGCACGGTGCTCCGGCATCAGCAGGCGGTCGGCGACGTCGCTGATGCTTATCGCCGGAGTCAGGGGTTCCACCGGGCGCAACAGACGGGACAACGCGCTCGGAGACATCGGCAACCTCTCGCTGGCAGGCCCGGACGGGGCAATGAAGGGATACCCGCCAGTTAAGCAATGTCAGATTGCCAACATGTGACAGGCATCACGCCGACCAGGCTCAGCGCTTTCTCCGCCCGCAACTTCCAAGCGCCGCCGGGAGTCTCAACCACAGGACCTCGCGCCGGAACGTTGCCTGACAGAAAGGCAAACCCGGCGTATGGTGAACATTCATATCGATGAGGGAGAACAACATGCCCTGGTACGCCTGGTTGATCATCGTCCTCGCCCTGGGCTCCATCGTCGGCGGACTCCTGCTGCTGCGCGACTCGGCGAAGAAGCTGCCGTTGAGCGAGGAACAGCTCAAACGCATCCATGAACGCAACGCCGAGCTGGACGCGCAGGAGGCGAAGGACCGCTGAACCTATTGGCCTGCCGGCGGGTCACTAGGTCTCGTAGGAAAACCCCGGCAGGCGAAAAACCGGCGAGGCGAAGGCTCGCGTGGCGGAGTCATGCGGGCCGCGCATGGTTTTTCCTGCGCAACCTGGGGTTCGTTCCCCGTGTGTTTCCCTCTGGCAGAAGGTCCGTTCCTTGCGCTTTTCCCATCCGCGGGTCGAAATGCCTTTAGAATCCCTCCTTTAAACGGGAGGCTGCATGCTCGGGCGTCTGATACCGCTTCTACCCATTCTGTTCCTGCTCGGGGGCTTCTTCACCGGGCACATCGCGCTGCTGACGGCGGTCATCGTCCTGCTCTACATCATCTGGGTGACCTACGCCGAACGCTGGCTGCCGACCCTGCTCTGGTGGCCGGTGAGCCTCGCCGCCAGCGCCCTGATCGCCATCCACTACCTGCCCGGCTTCATTCCCCTGCGCCTGTTCCCCTGGGACCTGGCCAGCGCCAGCCCGCCGATCCAGATGATCTGGCTGCCCTGGGACAAGGCCCTGGTCGCCCTTACCCTGCTCGCCTGGTGGCTGCGCCGGCCGAAGCAGCCGCTGGTGTCGCTGGATATCACCGCGCTGGCCTTCTGCCTGACCTTCTTCGTGGTGCCGCTGCTGTCGATCATGACCAATGCCGCGAGCTGGCAGCCGAAGTGGCCGGATGCCTTCTGGTGGTGGCTGGTACTGAACGTCGGGGTGGTCTCCCTGGCCGAGGAGGCGTTCTTCCGCGGCCTGCTGCAAAGCCAGTTGATCCGCTGGTTCGGCGCCTGGCCGGGAATCATCGTCGCGACCCTCGCCTACGCCGCGCTGCACCTGCTGGTGAACCCGGTGTACGCGCTGCTGGCCGGGATCGCCGGGCTGGGCTACGGCATGGTCCTGCACTTCAGCGGGCGGCTGTCCCTGGCGGTGCTGCTGCACGCTTCGATCAACACCCTGCACTTCCTCCTGCTGAGCTACCCGTTCCGCCTGATCTCCGAGTGATCAGGCGTTCTTGATCACCAGCGCCAGGGCCTCCTCGGCGAGCTGGTCGAGACTCATCGGTCCTTCCGGACGGAACCAGGTGGTGGTCCAGGACAGCGCGCCGGTGAGGAAGCGCCGCAGGATGAACGGATCGCCCTGGCAATAGCCGGCCAGCCGCGCCTCCCCCAGCACGTCGAGCCACATCTGCTCGTAGATGTCGCGCAGGCCGAGGATGTACGCCTGGCCTTCGGCGGACAGCGAGCGCCACTCGTAGACCAGCACCGCCATCGCCTCGCCGGTGCCGCCCATGATCGATTGCAGCTCGCAGCGGATCAGTCCCAGCACCCGCTCGCGCAGGTCCTCGGCGTCGGCCAGGGCGGCGCGCATCAGGGCGGTGTTGTAGAGGATGGTCTCTTCCATCACCGAGCGCAGGATCTCGTCCTTGCTCTTGAAGTGATGGAAGATGCTGCCCGACTGGATGCCCACCGCGCTGGCCAGGTCGCGCACCGTGGTGCGTTCGTAGCCTTTGCTGCGGAACAGGTGGGCGGCGGTCTGCAGCAGCTTGCCGCGGGCGCTTTCCGGATCGGTGAGCTGTCCGGTAGCCACCAGCTCCAGCATCACTTCCCGGGCTTTCTGATCGTCCAACGCTGAGTACCCCTTTTCCGGATCGTCGGCGGCTCGGTGCCGCTCATCCGCGCGCCCGGCCGCTCCGTATTTGCCGACCGGCCTCGGGATTGCCCCGCAAGTGCTTGTCGGCATTCATGAAATGTATGCCTGCGAAGACGACCGAGCAAGCGCTTGGGTAACAGCCGAGAACGGATTTGTTTCCGCCCTCTTCTCAACCAAGCGCTTGCTTGGTAATGTCGCCCCACACTTCCGCCGTCACGGGTCAAGAACAATGCAAAAGACCGTACGCATCGGCTGCGCCTCGGCCTTCTGGGGCGACACCTGCACCGCGGCCGCGCAGCTGGTGCGCGGCGCGCCGCTGGACTACCTGGTGTTCGACTACCTGGCCGAGATCACCATGTCGATCATGGCCGGCGCCCGCCTGAAACAGCCGGACGCCGGCTACGCCACCGACTTCGTCGAGGTCCTCGCACCACTGCTGGGCGAGATCGCCGAGAAGAAGATCCGCGTCATCAGCAACGCTGGCGGGATCAATCCGCAGGCCTGTGCCGCCACCCTCGCCGCGGCCTGCGAGAAGGCCGGGGTGCAGTTGAAGATCGCCGTGCTCCATGGCGACAACCTGCAAGCGCGCCAGGCCGAACTGGCCAAGTCCGGCATCCGCGAGATGTTCAGCGACGCGCCTTTCCCGCCGATGTGCGTCTCGCTCAACGCCTACCTCGGCGCGCCGGGCATCGTCGAGGCCCTGCGCCTGGGCGCGGACATCGTGATCACCGGCCGGGTGGTCGACAGCGCGGTGGTCAGCGCCGCCCTGGTGCACGAGTTCGGCTGGGCCTGGGACGACTACGACCGACTGGCCCAGGCCGCCCTCGCCGGGCACATCGTCGAATGCGGCGCGCAATGCACCGGCGGCAATTTCACCGACTGGGAGCAGGTGCCGGACTACGAGCACATCGGCTTCCCCATCGTCGAGGTCGAGGCCGACGGGCGCTTCGTAGTGACCAAGGCGCCCGGCACCGGTGGCCTGGTCAGCGAACTGAGCGTCGGCGAACAGATGCTCTACGAGATCGGCGACCCACGCGCCTACCTGCTGCCCGACGTGGTCTGCGACTTCACCGAGGTGCGCCTGCGCCAGGCCGGTCCCGACCGGGTCGCGGTGGAAGGCGCGCGCGGCCTGCCGCCCACCGACCGGTACAAGGTCAGCGCCACCTATCCGGACGGTTTCCGCTGCACCGCCAGTTGCCTGATCGCCGGCATCGATGCGCTGAAGAAGGCCGAGCGGGTCAGCCAGGCGATCATCGCCAGGACCGAGGAAATCTTCGCCGAGCGCGGCTGGGAGCCCTACCGCGAGGTCAATGTCGAACTGCTCGGCAGCGAAGCCACCTATGGTCCCCATGGGCGACGGCAGGACAGCCGCGAAGTGGTGGTCAAGCTGGCCGTCCGGCATCCGCGCAAGGAAGCCCTGGTGCTGTTCTCCCGCGAGATCGCCCAGGCCGCCACCGGGATGGCGCCCGGCCTGACCGGCATCGTCGGCGGCCGGCCGACGGTGTATCCGGTGATCCGCCTGTTCTCTTTCCTGATCGACAAGGCGCAATGCGCGTTGAGCGTGGAGATCGACGGCCAGCGCCATCCGCTGGAACTGCCGGTCCTCGAAGCCTTCGACCCGGCACGATTGGCCGAGGCGCGCCAGCCGCCACGCCCGGAGCAGCCCGCCAGCGCCAGCGTGCCGCTGGTGAAGCTGGCGGTGGCGCGCTCCGGCGACAAGGGCAACCACAGCAACATCGGGGTCATGGCGCGGCGTCCGGAGTACCTGCCGTGGATCGCCGAGGCGCTGGAGGAAGGCGCGGTGGTGGACTGGATGCAGCATGTGCTCGACCCGCAGACCGGCCGGGTCGGCCGCTGGTACCTGCCGGGCAGCCACAGCCTGAACTTCCTGCTGGAGAACGCCCTCGGCGGCGGCGGCGTCGCCAGCCTGCGCATCGACCCGCAGGGCAAGGCCTTCGCCCAGCAGTTGCTGGAGTTCCCGGTGGCGGTGCCGCAGGCGCTCGCCGACGCGCTGGAAACGCAGGGCAGATAACCACGACCAGGAACGACGAATGCGGCGTTCCGCTGCAACCACCCCACGGGATTCATCGGAGTCACCAGAACAATGAGCTACGACTCGATCTTCCGACCTGGCCTGTTCGACGGCCAGACCATCATCGTCACCGGCGGCGGCAGCGGCATCGGCCGCTGCACCGCCCATGAGCTGGCGGCCCTCGGCGCCCACGTGGTGCTGGTCGGACGCAAGGCGGAAAAGCTGGAGAAGACCGCCGGCGAGATCGTCGAAGACGGCGGCAGCGTCAGCTGGCACGCCTGCGACATCCGCGAGGAGGAAGCGGTGAAGACGCTGGTGGCGAATATCCTGGCCGAACGCGGGACCATCCATCACCTGGTCAACAACGCCGGCGGCCAGTATCCCTCGCCCCTCGCCTCGATCAGCCAGAAGGGCTTCGAGACCGTGCTCCGCACCAACCTGGTCGGCGGCTTCCTGGTCGCCCGCGAAGTGTTCAACCAGTCGATGAGCAAGACCGGCGGCAGCATCGTCAACATGCTCGCCGACATGTGGGGCGGCATGCCCGGCATGGGTCACTCCGGCGCCGCACGCTCCGGCATGGAGAATTTCACCAGGACCGCCGCCGTCGAGTGGGGCCATGCCGGCGTGCGGGTCAACGCGGTGGCGCCGGGCTGGATCGCGTCCAGCGGCATGGATACCTACGAAGGCGCGTTCAAGGCGGTGATCCCGACCCTGCGCGAGCACGTGCCGCTCAAGCGCATCGGCAGCGAGTCGGAAGTCGCCGCCGCCATCGTCTTCCTGCTCTCCCCCGGCGCCGCCTTCGTCAGCGGCAACACGATCCGCATCGACGGCGCCGCCAGCCAGGGCAGCCGCGCCTTCCCGCTATTCAAGGGCAAGCCGGGACAGAGCCGCGCGTACAACGGCTTCCACCGCGCCTACCTGCCCGACGTACTGAAGGACCAGGAGGACTGACATGCCCGCGATCCAGTCGGAACTCGACGTCAACGGCGAGGACTTCGCCCGCAACCGCGAGGCCATGCTCGCCGCCGTGGCCGGCTTCCGCGAGTTGGAGCAGAAGGTCCTGGACAAGGCCGCCGAGGCCAGGCCGAAGTTCGAGAAACGCGGCCAACTGCTGCCGCGCGAACGCCTGGCGCTGCTGCTCGACCCGGGCGCGCCGTTCCTCGAACTGTCCTCGCTGGCCGGCTACAAGCTGCACGACGACAAGGACGGCACCCAGGCCGGCGGCGGGATCATCGCCGGGATCGGCTACATCGCCGGGGTGCGCTGCCTGGTCAGCGCCAGCAACAGCGCGATCAAGGGCGGCACCATCTCCCCGACCGGGCTGAAGAAGACCCTGCGCCTGCAGCAGATCGCCATGGAGAACAAGCTGCCGGTGGTGACCCTCACCGAAAGCGGCGGCGCCAACCTCAACTATGCGGCGGAGATCTTCGTCGAAGGTGCGCGCGGCTTCGCCAACCAGGCGCGGATCTCCGCCATGGGCATTCCCCAGGTCACCGTGGTGCATGGCTCCAGCACCGCCGGCGGTGCCTACCAGCCGGGGCTGTCGGACTACGTGGTGGTGGTGCGCGGCAAGGCCAAGATGTTCCTCGCCGGGCCGCCGTTGCTCAAGGCCGCCACCGGCGAGATCGCCAGCGACGAGGAACTCGGCGGAGCCGAACTGCACGCGCAGGTCGCCGGCACCGCGGAATACCTGGCGGAAAACGACGCCGACGGCGTGCGCCTGGCCCGCGAGATCGTCGGCATGTTGCCGTGGAACGCACAACTGCCGGCGCGCCCGGCGCGTTCCTGGCGCGAACCGCTGTACCCGGTGGAGGAGCTGCTCGGGGTGGTTCCGGCCGACCCGAAGAAGCCCTACGACGTCCGCGAGATCGTCGCGCGCATCGCCGACGGCTCCGAGTTCCTCGACTTCAAGAACGAGTTCGACGGCCAGACCGTCTGTGGCCACCTGCGCATCGAGGGCCACGCCTGCGGCCTGATCGGCAACAACGGACCGATCACCCCGCAGGGCGCGGCCAAGGCGGCGCAGTTCATCCAGCTCTGCGAACAGAGCAACACGCCGCTGCTGTTCCTGCACAACACCACCGGCTTCATGGTCGGTACCGAGTCGGAGCGCCAGGGCGTGATCAAGCACGGCTCGAAGATGATCCAGGCGGTGGCCAACGCCCGCGTGCCCAAGCTGACCCTGGTGGTCGGCGGCTCCTACGGCGCCGGCAACTACGCGATGTGCGGACGCGGCCTCGACCCGCGCTTCATCTTCGCCTGGCCGAACAGTCGCACCGCGGTGATGGGCGGCGCCCAGGCCGGCAAGGTGCTGCGCATCGTCACCGAGGAGAAACACGCCAAGGAAGGCAAGGAAGCCGACCCGAAGATGCTCGACATGCTGGAAACCGTCACCGCGCAGAAGCTCGACAGCCAGTCCACCGCGCTTTACGGCACCGCCAGCCTGTGGGACGACGGCCTGGTCGACCCGCGCGACAGCCGCAGGCTGCTCGGCTACCTGCTGGATATCTGCGCGGAAGCCGAGGCGCGGCCGCTGAAGGGCAACAGCTTCGGGGTCGCGAGGTTCTGACTGAAACAGGCGAGCCGGCGACAGCCCCTCTCCCCGCTCTCCCTGAAGGAAGAGGGTTGGGAGAGAGCAAGCGGATCCTGCCGGAAAACAATGATGCCCAGGAGGAAAGACAACCCATGATCTTCACCCAGGAACACGAGGAACTCCGCCGCACCGTTCGCAGCTTCGTCGAGCGGGAAATCAACCCCAACGTCGACCAGTGGGAAAAGGACGGCCGCTTCCCGATCCACGAGATCTTCCGCAAGGCCGGCGAACTCGGCCTGCTGGGCATCTCCAAGCCGGAGAAGTTCGGCGGCATGGGCCTGGACTACAGCTACTCGATCGTCGCCGCCGAGGAATTCGGCAGCATCACCTGCGGCGGCATCCCGATGGCCATCGGCGTGCAGACCGACATGTGCACCCCGGCCCTGGCCCGCTTCGGTTCCGACGAGTTGCGCGAGGAGTTCCTCCGCCCGGCCATCGCCGGCGAGATGGTCGGCTGCATCGGCGTCTCCGAGGTCGGCGCCGGCTCCGACGTCGCCGGCCTGAAGACCACCGCGCGCAAGGACGGCGACGACTATGTGATCAACGGCAGCAAGATGTGGATCACCAACTCGCCGTCGGCCGACTTCATGTGCCTGCTCGCCAATACCTCCGACGACAAGCCGCACGTCAACAAGTCGTTGATCGTGGTCCCGATGAAGACCCCGGGCATTACCCTCAGTCCGCACCTGGACAAGCTCGGCATGCGCAGTTCGGAGACCGCCCAGGTGTTCTTCGATAACGTCCGCGTACCGCAGCGCAACCGCATCGGCGCGGAAGGTGCCGGCTTCATGATGCAGATGCTGCAGTTCCAGGAAGAACGGCTGTTCGGCGCGGCCAACATGATCAAGGGCCTGGAGCACTGCATCGACGTCACCATCGAGTATTGCAAGGAGCGCAGGACCTTCGGCCAGCCGCTGATCGACAACCAGGTCATCCACTTCCGCATGGCCGAGATGATGACCGAGGTCGAGGCGCTGCGCGCCCTGGTCTACCAGGCCACCGAGCTGTACGTGAAAGGCAGGGACGTGACGCGCCTAGCTTCCATGGCCAAGCTCAAGGCCGGCCGCCTCGGCCGCGAGGTCAGCGACGCCTGCCTGCAGTACTGGGGCGGCATGGGCTTCATGTGGGACAACCCGGTCTCCCGCGCCTACCGCGACACCCGCCTGGTATCCATCGGCGGCGGTGCCGACGAGATCATGCTCGGCATCATCTGCAAGCTGATGGGCATCCTGCCGGGCAAGAAGAAAGGCTGACGTTCCAGGAGGAAACCGGCATGAGCCTGCCGCATTGCGAGACCCTGCTGCTGGAACCCGTCGAGGGCGTCCTGCGGATCACCCTGAACCGCCCGCAAAGCCGCAACGCCATGAGCCTGGCGATGGTCGGCGAACTACGCGCGGTGCTCGCCGCCGTGCGCGACGACCGTAGCGTGCGGGCGCTGGTGCTGCGCGGCGCCGACGGGCACTTCTGCGCCGGCGGCGACATCAAGGACATGGCCGGTGCCCGCGCCGCCGGGGCGGAAGCCTACCGCACGCTGAACCGCGCCTTCGGCAGCCTGCTGGAGGAAGCCCAGGCCGCCCCGCAACTGCTGGTGGCGCTGGTGGAAGGCGCGGTGCTCGGCGGCGGTTTCGGCCTGGCCTGCGTGTCGGACGTAGCGATCGCCGCCGCCGATGCGCAGTTCGGCCTGCCGGAAACCAGCCTCGGCATTCTCCCGGCGCAGATCGCGCCTTTCGTGGTCCGCCGCATCGGCCTGACCCAGGCCCGCCGCCTGGCCCTCACCGCCGCCCGCTTCGACGGCCGCGAGGCGCTGCGCCTGGGCCTGGTGCATTTCTGCGAGGCCGACGCCGATGCCCTCGAACAGCGCCTGGAGGAAACCCTCGAGCAACTGCGCCGCTGCGCGCCGAACGCCAACGCCGCCACCAAGGCCCTGCTGCTGGCCAGCGAAAGCGGCGAACTCGGCGCTCTGCTGGACGATGCGGCGCGCCAGTTCGCCGAAGCGGTGGGCGGCGCCGAAGGCAGCGAAGGCACCCTGGCCTTCGTACAGAAACGCAAGCCGGTCTGGGCCCAGTGAGCCACGACCGCGAAACAGGGCAACAGCCTCCAGGAGCCGAACGACATGCCCAGCTTCAACAAGATCCTCGTCGCCAACCGCGGTGAAATCGCCTGCCGGGTGCTGCGCACCGCCCATGAACTGGGCTACCGCAGCGTCGCCGTGTACAGCGAGGCGGACGCCGACGCCCGCCATGTGCAACTGGCCGACGAGGCCGTGTGCATCGGCCCGGCAGCGGTGGCGCAGTCCTACCTGAACCTCGAGGCGATCCTTGACGCCGCCCGTCGCAGCGGCACCGAGGCGATCCACCCCGGCTACGGCTTCCTCTCCGAGAACGCCGAGTTCGCCCGTGCCTGCGAAGCCGCCGGGATCGTCTTCATCGGCCCGGATGCGGAAGCCATCCACCTGATGGGCAGCAAGCGCCTGTCGAAGATCGCCATGCTCGCCGCCGGGGTGCCGTGCATCCCCGGCTACGAAGGCGCCGAACAGGACGACGCGACCCTGCGGCGCGAGGCCGAACGCATCGGCTACCCGCTGATGATCAAGGCCAGCGCCGGCGGTGGCGGCCGCGGCATGCGCCTGGTGCAGGAACCCGGCCAACTGCTGGAACAGTTGCGCACCGCGCGCTCGGAAGCGCTGGGCGCCTTCGGCAGCGCCGAGCTGATCCTGGAGAGGGCCGTGCCGCGCCCGCGCCACGTGGAGATCCAGGTGTTCGGCGACCGCCACGGCAACCTGCTCTACCTCGGCGAACGCGACTGCTCGGTGCAGCGCCGCCACCAGAAGGTCATCGAGGAAGCCCCCTGCCCGGTGCTCGATGCCGACCTGCGTCGCGCCATGGGCGAGGCGGCGGTGAAGGCCGCGGCCTCGGTCAACTACGTGGGCGCCGGCACCGTCGAGTTTCTTCTCGGCGAGGATGGTCGCTTCTACTTCCTGGAGATGAATACCCGCCTGCAGGTCGAACACCCGGTCACCGAACTGGTCACCGGCCAGGACCTGGTGGCCTGGCAGATCCGCATCGCCGAGGGCCATCCGCTGCCGCTGCGGCAGGAGCAGGTGGAACTGCGCGGGCATGCCATCGAGGTCCGCCTCTACGCCGAGGACGCCGGTCGCGGCTTCCTGCCGCAGACCGGCACGGTGCTGCGCTGGGACCCGGAACTGCTGCCCGGCGTACGCATCGACCATGGCCTGGTCGAGGGGCAGGCGGTGACGCCCTTCTACGACCCGATGCTGGCCAAGCTGATCGCCTACGGGGCGTCCCGCGAAGAAGCCCGGCGCAAGCTGATCCGCGCGCTGGAGCGCTGCGTGCTGCTGGGGGTCGACGGCAACCAGCGGTTCCTCGCCAACCTCCTGGCGCATCCGGACTTCGCCGCCGGCGAGGCGACCACCGCCTTCATCGGCGAACGCTTCGCCGAAGACCCCAGCCTGCAACCGCGCCAGCCGGGCGCCGAGGAACTGGCCCTGGCCGCCGCCCTGCTCTACCAGGCCGGCGCCGAGGCCAGTGCGCACCAGCCCGGCCTGGCCGGCTGGCGCAGCGCCGCCGGGGCACCGTGGAAGATCGTCCTGAAGCACGCCGAACAGCGCCTGGAGATCGGCCTGGAGGTCCTCGAAAGCGGTCGCCGGCCGCGACTGCTGGCGCGCCTGGAGCGACGCGAGATCGCCGTGCGCCTGCTCGACTGCGACGGACGCTGGGCCAGCGCCGAACTCGACGGCATTCGCCGCCGCCACGCCTACCACCTGGACGGCGGGCGCCTCTGGCTATACGGCCACGGCGGCAACCTCGAACTGCTCGACGTCACCCACGCCGGCGCCAGCGCCCAGGTCGGCGCCAGTTCCGGCACGCTCAAGGCGCCGATGGACGGCGCCATCGTCGAGGTGCTGGTCGGCGAGGGCGAACGGGTCGGCAAGGGCCAACTGCTGCTGGTGCTGGAGGCAATGAAGATGGAACACCCGCTGAAGGCCGGAGTCGACGGCGTGGTCCGCCGCGTCCAGGTCGGCCGTGGCGAGCAGGTGCGCAACCGGCAGGTGCTGGTCGAGGTGGAAGCCGACGCCTGAGACAACCCGCCGCTCATCCGCAACGACAACGACAAGAAAACGGAGACGCCCATGTCACTGCACGGCAAGACCCTGTTCATCACCGGCGCCAGCCGCGGCATCGGCCGGGAGATAGCCCTGCGCGCCGCGCGCGATGGCGCCAACCTGGTGATCGCGGCGAAGAGCGCCGAGCCGCATCCGAAGCTGGAAGGCACCATCTTCAGCGTCGCCGCCGAGGTCGAGGCCGCCGGCGGCCAGGCCCTGCCGCTGCAACTCGACGTGCGCGACGAGCAGGCCGTGGCGGCGGCCATGGCCCGCGCCGCCGAACGCTTCGGCGGGATCGACGCGCTGGTCAACAACGCCGGGGCGATCCGCCTGGTCGGGGTGGAAAAGCTGGAGCCCAAGCGCTTCGACCTGATGTACCAGATCAACACCCGCGCGGTGCTGGTCTGCAGCCAGGCCGCCCTGCCCTACCTGCGCAGGAGCGCCAACGGCCACATCCTCAGCCTGTCGCCGCCGATCAACCTGGCCGGCAGGTGGTTCGCCCAGCACGGCCCCTACACGGTCACCAAGTACGGCATGAGCATGCTTACCCTGGGGATGCACGAGGAGTTCGGGAAATACGCCATCAGCGTCAACGCGCTGTGGCCGAAGACCATGATCGCCACCGCCGCCATCGAGTTCGAGCTGGGCAGCCATGACGCCTTCCGCCGCGCGCGCACCCCGGCGATCATGGCCGACGCCGCGCACGCCATTCTCACCAGCGAGGGGCGCAGCCTCAGCGGGCGCCTGCTGGTCGACGAGGAATTGCTGCGCGAGCGCGGCCAGAGCGATTTCGAGCAGTACCGCTACGACCCGGAGGGTGGCGCGCTGGTGCCCGACCTGTTCCTCGACTGAGGTCTCCGACGAAAGGCGCGCGGCGCTCTGCGGCGGGCTTCCGGGCTATTTGCCGAAGTGCCCCGGGGCGACCGCGCAACGGTCATAGCCGAGGCGGCGGCTGCGGTCTAGAGTCGCGGGAGCGTCCTACGCCCCGCACAACAACGACAAAGCGCGAGAGCCATGACCCACGCCGACCTGATCACTTTCAACCGTTTCGTTGCCCGCCTGCCTGCCACCTTCGGCCGCGTGCCGCGCATGCTGCGCGGCCTGTACTACACCGCGATCCGTAACCGCGAGAAGAGCCTGTCCCTGGGCTGGGCGCTGGAGCGCGCGGCACGCCTGTACCCGGACAACCCGGCGGTGCTCGACGGCCAGCGGCGGATCAGCTACGCCCTGTTCAACGGCTGGGCCAATCGCCTGGCGCGCGCCTTCAAGGCCGAGGGCGTAGGCCACGGCAGCGTGGTCGCGGTGATGCTGGAGAACCGCGTCGAGCTGCTGGCGATCCTCGCCGCCCTGGCCAAGCTCGGCGCCATCGGCGCACTGGTCAACACCACCCAGCGCGGCAAGGTCCTGGTGCACAGCCTGAACCTGGTGAAGCCCGGCCACTTCGTGGTCGGCGAAGAGTTGCGCGAGGTGTTCGAGGAAGTCCGCCATGAGGTGCTCGGCAACGCCGGCCATTGCTACTGGGTCGACGACGGCGACACCCTCGGCGATCCCGGCTCGCCGCCGATGGGCTGGCGCAACCTGATGCGCCTGGCCCAGGGGCAGACCTCGGAGAACCTCGAGGACACCGGCAGGGTGCGGCTCAAGGACTCCTGCTTCTACATCTACACCTCCGGCACCACCGGCCTGCCGAAAGCCTCGATCATGAGCCACGGCAAGTGGATCAAGGCCTACGGCGGCTTCGGCCATTCCGGCCTGGGCCTGGGCCGCGACGACGTGCTCTACCTGACCCTGCCCTGCTACCACAACAACGCCGTGACCGTCTGCTGGAGCGCGGCGCTCGCCGGCGGCGCGGCCATGGCCCTGCGCCGCAAGTTCTCCGCCAGCGGTTTCTGGAAGGACGTGCAGCACTACCGGGCGACCTGCTTCGGCTACATCGGCGAGCTCTGCCGCTACCTGCTGAACCAGCCACCGTGCGCCGAGGAACGCGGCAATAGCCTGACCTGCATGATCGGCAACGGCCTGCGCCCGTCGATCTGGGCCGAGTTCAAGCAACGCTTCGAGATCCAGCGGATCACCGAGTTCTACGCTTCCAGCGAAGGCAACATCGGCTTCACCAACGTATTCAATTTCGACAATACGGTGGGCTTCTCCCCAGCCACCTACGCCATCGTCCGCTACGACCTGGAGAACGACCGCCCGGTGCGCGACGCCAAGGGCTTCATGGAGAAGGTCGGCAAGGGCGAGGTCGGCCTGCTGATCAGCGAGATCAGCGCGAAGTGGCCGTTCGACGGCTACACCGATCCGGCCAAGAGCGAAGCGGTGATCCTCCGCGACGTGTTCAAGAAGGGCGACGCCTGGTTCAACACCGGCGACCTGATGCGCGACATCGGTTTCAAGCACACCCAGTTCGTCGACCGTCTCGGCGACACCTTCCGCTGGAAGGGCGAGAACGTTTCCACCACCGAGGTGGAAAACGCCCTCGGCGCCTTCGACGGGGTCGAAGATGCGGTGGTCTACGGCGTGGAGATTCCCGGCACCAACGGCCGCTGCGGGATGGCCGCGCTGCGCCTGGCCGATGGCGTCGAACTGGACCGCGACGCCCTCGCCGCGCACCTCGACCGCGAGTTGCCGGCCTATGCCACGCCGGTGTTCCTGCGCCTGCTGCGCGAAGTCGAGACCACCGGCACCTTCAAGTACAAGAAGACCGACCTCAAGCGCGACGCCTACGATCCCGCGCGGGTGAGCGACAAACTCTTCGTCAGGTTGCCCGGCAGCGCCGGCTACCAGCCGTTGGACGCGGAGCTGTACCAGGCGTTGCAGGAGCAGCGCTACCGCTTCTGAGCGCCGGGGCGGCCTACTGGCGGAACTCGAACTGCAACTCGGCCCCTTCCAGGGGCCGCGACACGCCCAGTTCGCGGTCGCGATAGAGCAACTGGCCGTTGAGGCGGAAGTCGCTGTCGTCCTTTTCCTCGAACATCGGCGGCAACAGCGGCTTGGGCTTATGGGTCTCTTCCGTGCCGGGCGGCGCCATCTTCTGCACCAGTTCCTTCGGCAGGCGCAGGTCCAGCTTGGCGCTCGGCAGCGGCTTGCGCACCTCGGGGTCGAGACGAGCGGTGGAAGCGCGCTTCGCCGGCGCCGGCTTGTCCTTGGCGACCGGCCTGCTGGCCGGCTTCGGCGGCGCAGCCGCAGGCTTCGGCTTGGCCGGCGGCTTGGGTTCGGCAACCTGCTCCGCGGCTGGCGCGACCTTCTTCGAAGCTGTTTTCGGCGCGGCAGGCACAGCAGGCGCTGGCTCCGCTCGTGCAGGCTTCACTGGCTTGGCAGGGGCGCGCTGCTCCTGCGGCGGTGCTTCCGGGGCTTTCTTTTCCGGTGCCTTGGAGCCGTCATCACAGGCCGCCAGGAAGCAACCGAAAAGAACAACGACGCAAATTCGGCAAAGACGTTTCATAGTCACGCAGGTATGGCCAATTGCGGCAATGCTGACGGCAGACTGCAACCAAGGCAAGGGGTCACTATCGTCATCCTGGCACTCTCTCGATTGTTCGCCCCATGTCTAACCTGTCATGCACGGATAACCGCTTGATGTCAGCCCGCGACGCCATCATGGCGTCGCGGGCCATGGTCGTCACGGCCGTTTCTTGGCGCTCGCGGCTATCGTCGCGAGGCGTTCCAGTCGTTCCACCAGGTTCTCTCCGGGGAAACGTTTCTGCAGCTCGGCCAACTGGGTCGCGGCCTGCTCCGTCTTGCCCTGCTCACGCAGGGCAAGGACCGCCCCGAGCGCCTCGTCGAGCACCTCCGGCTTCACCGCAACCGCCTTGCCCCTGGCCTGGGCGACGAAGTCGCCAGCCAGCTCCGCCTGGACCTTCGCCTGCTGCGCGGCCTGGGCCGGCGGTCGGTCGGCCAGGGCAGCCGGAGCCGGCGGCGCGGCCTCGGCCATCAGTTGCGGCGCCTCCCCGGACGATGCGTAGCTGGCCAGCAAGGCCGGGGGCTCCGACATCTCGCCGGACAGCGGAGCCGGCGCCGCCGGCGCGCGCATGGCCCGCTTCGCCGCAGCGGCCCCGGCGACTCCGTCGCGCAGGGGCACATCGCTGAACGCCACTTCGGGGCGGGCCTGGCGCTCGGCGTCGTCCAGCACGTTGTGGCTGACCAGCCCCAGCACCAGCGCCACGCCCAGCAGGCTGGCGAAGGCCGCCTGCCAACGCGGCCTGCGGGAGGCTTCCAGCCAGCGCCGCCACCAGGACCGGGCGGGTTCGACATGCGCCGCCTGGCGTCGCGCGGCGGCGAGGATCGCCTGGTCCAGCGCCGGCGCCGGCTGCTGCGGCGCGTGGGCGCGGAAATGCGCCAGCATCTGCTCTTCGGCGACGCTCGCGGAATGCTTCTGTGGGTTCATACCGCCACCTCCTCGGCCAGCAGCCGGCGCAGCTTCTGCACCGCGTAGCGGAAACGGCTCTTCACCGTCTCCAGCGGCGACTGGGTGAGCGTGGCGATCTCGGCCAGTTCCAGTTCGCCGTGGGCGCGCATCAGGAATACCTCGCGCTGTTCCTCGGGCAGGGTCTCCAGCGCGCTCTGCAAGCGCTCGCCGTCGCGGCTCAGGCTGAGCTGCTGCTCGGGGCCGGCGCCCTGGTCGGGTTGCGCGTGCAACTGTTCGTCGTAGCTGTCCTGCAACGGCTGGCGCTGGCCATGCTTGCGCCAATGATCGATCAAGCGGTTGCGGGCGATCTGGTAGAGCCAGGTGCGGAAGCTCGCCCGGCCCTGCGGCTGGCTCTCGCTGCGGATCAGGCTGAGCCAGGTTTCCTGGTAGATCTCGTCGGCCAGTTCGGTCTGTCCGGCCAGGCCGCAGAGAAAACGGTAGAGACCTTGCCGATGGCGCTGGTAGAGCACCTCGAAGGCCGCGCTGTCGCCCTTGCGGTAACGCGCCAGCAGCGTTTCGTCGCTGCCGGCGGCCGTCGTGGCGCTGGTGGAGGCATGCATGCCGCTGGTCGACTCCTGTCCTGTGTCAAAGGCGACCGAGAGCAGGCTCATCGGCCACATCCTTCGCGGCACGCATCGGCGTCGCCACGAAACGCCCGGGCCGTCGCCAGAAGCGCGGCCGGAGCGGCTATCGGTAGACATTTTCCAGCGTCGGACAGTTCGGCGAAAGTGCCGGTCCGGATGGAAGCCGGGAAAAACATCGAGACGACCTCGTCGTGCAGCGGAGATACCCGCTGAGACGAAGCTGTCGGTGGATTCGGGTTAATCCCCGGAAAAATTCTTCGCGGACTGCCACGGGCGCCCCTCAGCCAAGGGAGCGCCTCGCGCTCAGGCGGCGATCAGGCCTTCCTGGCAAAGCTGCCCGGCAAGCATGCCGAGGGTCATGATCGCCCGCTCCGCCTCGCGGTTCCAGGGAATCCCGCAGGTCAGCCGCAGGCAGTTGTTGAACTGCTCGGTGTTGCTGAAGATCAGCCCCGGGGCGATGCTGATGCCCTGCTCCAGGGCCCGCACGTGGAGTTCCTTGGTGTTGACCTTGGCCGGCAGGCTGACCCAGAGAATGAAGCCGCCCTTGGGCCGGGTCATCTGCGTACCTTCCGGGAAGTACTGCTGCACCGCCAACTGGTAGGCGGTCATGTTCTTCCGGTACTCCTGGCGGATGTAGCGCAGGTGGCGGTCGTAGCCGCCGTTCTCCAGGTAGGCGGCGACGCCCATCTGGGTCACGGTGCAAGCCGAATGGGTGGTGAAGGTCTGCAAGCGACGGATCTCCTCCTGGTAGCGCTCGGCGATGATCCAGCCGATGCGTACGCCGGGCGAGATGGTCTTGGAGAAACTCGAGCAGTAGATCACCCGGCCGTCGCGGTCGTGGGACTTGAGCGAGCGCGCCTGGCCCTGGTCGAACATCAGTTCGCCGTAGATGTCGTCCTCGACCACCCCGATGTTGTGTTCGGCGGTCAGTTTCAGCAGTTGCTTCTGGCGATCCTCGGGAATCGTCCCGCCGAAGGGATTGCTCAGCCGCGCGGTCAGCACCAAGGCCTTGATCGACCACTGGTTGGCCGCCAGTTGCAGCGCTTCCAGGCTGATCCCGGTGCGCGGGTCGCTGGGGATCTCGATGACCTTCAGGCCCAGCACGTCAGCCAGTTGCAGCAGGCCGTAGTAGCTCGGCGACTCGGTGGCGATCAGGTCGCCGGGACGGGTCAGCACCCGCAGGGCCATGTGGATCGCATCCACGCAGCCGTGGGTGATGGTCACCTGCGACGGGTCGACCACCACGCCGGCGTCGCGCATGCGGATCGCCACCTGCCGCCGGAGCGGCTCGAAACCGGGGCTGAACATGTAGCTGAACGCCCGTGGGCTCTGGAAGCGGGTGACCTTGGCCAGTTGCTGGTGCAAGGCGCGCACCGGCAGGTAGTCCACATGCGGCACCGCCGCGCCGAGCGGGAATACCCCTTCGCGGCGGGACTCGGCGAGCACCTGGTTGATGATGCTGCTGCGGGTGACCAGGCCGGGACGCTCGACCCGCGCGATATCCGGGGTCGGCGCGGTCAGCGCCGGGGTGCGGTGGACGTAGAAGCCGGATTGCGGACGGGCACGGATCAGTCCCTGGTCCTCGAGGGTGGCGTAGGCCTGCAGCACGGTGGCGTGGCTGACGTTCAACTGGGTGCTGAGCTTGCGCACCGACGGTACCCGCTCGCCCGGCTGGTAGACGCCACGGCGAATGTCCTCGGCCAACTGCTGGGCGATGCGTTGGTAAAGCAGCAGATTGGTCATGGCGGGTTTTCCTCGGCGATTGAACCGAAACAGTAGCTCAATTCGTGAAACTGCTCCAGAACAGTTCGGCCGACAACCAGGCATACAGTCGCAAAACTGTACGGGTCGGTCGCAGAGACGGCGCGTTCGCGAGAAAAAGAAAACCCGGTCGGTCGCCACCGGCCGGGTGCGGGCGGGAAATAGTCCGCCAAGAGCCGCCTGGGGAGCGGCCATAGGGAAAGTCAGAAACGCAACGCGTCCGCCGCCGCGCTCTCGCCGGTCGACGCTTGCCAGGCGAAGGGGCTTGGCGCCAGGCCGAGATCGCCGAACAGGCGGTAGTCCGGGACGGCGGCGGGCTGGCGGGAGGTCGGGGAAAAGTCATCGCGGCTGAGGCGGGTGACCAGAACCCGGGCCTGCACCTGCAATGCCACCAGGCTGAGGCTTTCCCGCGCCGTGCAGCCCGCCTCGCCGCACGCCACCGGCGAGTCCTCCAGCAGGAGTTCCTGGCGGCGTGCTTCGGCAACCGCGCGGAGTTCGGCGGCGAAGGACGGCTGGCACAGGCTCAGCAACAACGGCAGGACGAAACGGGCAAAGCGGGGCTGGCGGATCATGCGGATTCCTCGGCTGCGGCGGGATGGCTCCCGGGGGCTGGCGAGGATTGTTCCGCAACTGGCGGTCGAGATGTTTCGAACCCCGGTCAGGCGAGTTCGTGGAGCCAGTTCATCACGCCCAGGGCGATCAGTTCGGCGTCACTGTTGAGGCCTATCTTGACCATCGCGTTCTTCTTGTGGGTGCTGATGGTCGACACGCTGCGCATGGTCCGCTGGGCGATCTCGCTGACCGTGTCGCCACGCGCCAGGCGCCGGAGGATGTCCACCTCGGTTGGGCTCAGCGGCTTGCCGGTATGCCGCTGCGGGTGCAGGCCGGGGTCGAGGAAGGTCTGTCCGAGCGCCATGCACTCCAGCGCCGCCTTCAACGTCTCCAGCGGGCTGCGCTTGCTGATGTAGGCCGAGGCGCCGCTGCGCAGGACCGCCTTGGCCAGCAACGGCGCGCTGAACACCGAGTAGACCATCACCTTCATTTGTGGGCAGTGCCGGGTCAGCCATTCCACCAGGTGGATACCGTCGCGGCTGCGCTGGCCAGGCAAGCCCAGCTCGGTGATCAGGATGCTTTCCGGCGGCAGGTCGGCCAGGCGCTCCACCAGGCTGTCGCTATCGCCGACCACCGCCAGCACCTGGCGTCCGCACTCCTCGCTGAGGTAGCGCTGCAGCGCCCACTGCATGACCGGGAAGGAATCGGCGATCACCAACCCCGGCAGGGTTTCGTTCGAACTCATGGCGCCTCTCTACTCGTTATAACGAAATACAAGGTGCTTATGCTGCACGGATTGCCGCTCGAACTAGTTCGATCCCGATGATAGCCCGCTCTTGCGCAAGTTCTGACAGAGAAATCCAGCGCCACCCGGTTCGCCAGACGAAAAAAGCCCCGGACCCTTTGGGGTACCGGGGCTTCCTGCGGCGGCACGGTTCTCAGCGCGGCGCGCTGAGCTGGCCCTTGTCGTTGGAGAAGACGATCTCCACCCGGCGGTTCTGCGCCCGTCCCCGGTTGGAGGCGTTGTCGGTGACCGGGAAGGCTTCGCCGTAGCCGACCACCTGCATGCGCGCGGGATCCACGCCGAGATCGGCGAGCACGTCGGCCACCGCCTGGGCGCGCTCGCGCGACAGGTCGAGGTTGGCCTGCCTGTCGCCGACGCTGTCGGTATAGCCTTCGATGCGGATCACCCGCCGCGGATTGAGCTGGAGGAACTGCACCAGCTTCAGCGCGGTGCGGTTGGCCGCCGGCTTGAGTTCGGCGCGGTTGAAGTCGAACAGCACGTCGCCAAGGGTGAGCACCAGGCCACGCTCGGTTTCCTCGGTGCTGAGACTGGCGATCTCCTCGCTCAGGCGCTGGCCCTGCTCCTGCACGCTGAGCAGCTTGGCTTCGCGCAGGGCCAGTTGCAGGCGCTCGCGCTCCAGTTGCAGGCGGGTCAGGCGCTCCTGGTTGAGGTTGAGCAAGGCGTGCTGGCGAGCGATCTCGCTGTAGCGCTGGCTCAGGTAGGCATACTGGATCACGTCGCTGCTGCTGCCCCAGTAGCTGGACAGGCGTTCGGCGCGGGCCAGCGATTCGCCGGCGCGGATCACATCCTTGGGCGCCGCGCGGAGCACGTCGGAATCTTCCTTGACCTGGTCGAACTCGCTCTGCGCCTTGGCCAGCGACTGTTCGCTGAGCTTGTGGTCGGCGCAGCCAGCCAGCGCGGCGCAGGCCAGCAGGGTGGCGAAGAGAGTCGCTTTGCCCGGCATCAGTCGGTCTCCCCCAGTTGCTTGCGCAGACGTTTCAGGCTCTTGTCCAGCTCGCCGAGCTGGTCCTTGCTCTTCTGCGTCAGCACCTTGGACTCGGCGAGGCGTGCGTCCAGCTCGGCCTGCTCGGCCAACAGGCGCGCCTTCTTGTAGGACTCCGCGGTCATCGCGATCTGCGCCGCGGCGTACTTGTCCTGGGCCAGTTTCAGCTCGGCCACGTCGTCGGTGGCACCCACCGCCTTGGCCTGCTCCAGCGCCTGTTCGGTCAGGCGCATCTGCTCCAGCGGAGCCGGGTCGTTGCTCGCACAACCGCTCAGGGTCAGCGCGGCGAGGCCTGCGGCCATCATCCATCGAATGCTCACAAGTCACTTTCCTGCGTAGTCGAACTGGCGCCGGAAGCCGGCAATTGCTGGGCTTTCCAGCGTTCGAGATTGTCCTGCAAGAGCGTTACGGGAACGCCGGCAGCCGACAATTCTGTCATCTTTTTCGCCAGTTGTCCGCGCAGCCACGGATCGTTGCAGGCGGAGTTGTGCGACAGCGTCAGGTACAGCCCCTCGCTGCTCAGCACCGGTTCCAGCGCCTCCAGGTCGTCGGCCATGCCCAGCGCCTCGACCTGGGCCTGCCCGGGCAGCGCCTGGTAGAGGAGGAACTCGCTGCGCTTGAGCATCAGGTCCTGCAAGCCCTGGGTCAGGCTCGGCACCGGCTTCAGGTCGAGGCTGGCCTTGGCGAAGCGGTCGAACTCCTCGCCCAGGCTGCTGCCGGCCAGCACGCTGCCCTTGTGCCCGATCAGGTCGTCGCGGCCGATGAACGGGAACGCGGCGTCCTTGTTCACCCAGACCACCCCGCTGGTCATCAGGAACGGCGGATGCACGTAGTCCATGCTGCCGAGCCGTGCCAGGGTCAGGTAGGCCCCGGCGAGCAGGTCGGCGCGACCGCTGGTCACCTCTTCCTGGGCCTTCTCCCAGGAGCCGCTGTAGAGCACGTCGATGCGCACGCCGAGCTCCTTGCCCAGGCGCTGCAACAGGTCGGCATTGGCTCCGATCAGGCGCTTCGGATCCTGCGGGTCGCGCCACAGGTAGGGTGGGTACTCCGGGTTGCCGGTGGCCACCAGGCGCTCGCAGGAGCCGGCCGCCGCGGCCAGCCCCGGAACGAACAGCGCCGCCAGCAGGATGCCGGCCAGGCGGCACGGGGAACAGCGAAAGGACATGGATTCAGGCTCCGCGGTACAGGGATGCGCGCAGCAGTCTGCCACATTTCCGCGCGCGCTCCCGCCCCGCTATTCCGGTGGGTACCAGCGCGGCGTGTAGACCCAGGCTTCGCCGTCGGCACGCGGGAAGCTGCAGGTGGTGGACGAGCCGATGATCACCAGGGTGCGCATGTCCACCTGCTCCGCACGCAGCTCGCCCAGTGTGGTGCGCAGCAGGCGCTCGCCGGGCCGCCCGATGTCGCGACCGAGCACCACCAGGGTCTGCGGCGAACGATGGCGGGCGACGATCTCCAGCGCCCGTCCCAGTTGCCAGGGCCGCGCCCGCGAGATCGGATTGTAGAAAGCCATCGCCAGGTCGGCGGCGCCGGCCAGGTCCAGGCGCCGCTCGATCACCTCCCAGGGCTTGAGGTTGTCGGACAGCGACAGCAGGCAGAAATCGTGGCCCAGAGGCGCCCCCGCCCTGGCCGCGGTGGCCAGGGCCGCCGAGACGCCAGGGAAGATCCGCAGCTCGACCGCGTCCCAGGCCGGCTCGCCAGCGCCATGCAGGGCTTCCAGCACCGCGGCGGCCATGGCGAACACGCCGGGGTCGCCGGACGATACCAGCACCACCGCCCTGCCCGTCGCCGCCAGTTCGAAGGCATGCCGGGCGCGCTGCAATTCCTCGCGGTTGTCGCTGCCATGCAGCACCTGTCCGGCGCGGAAGGGTCCGGCCATGTCGACGTAGGTCTGGTAGCCGAGGATGTCCTCGGCCTCGTCCAGTGCCCGCCGCGCCGCAGGCACCATCAGCTCGGCGCAGCCGGGCCCCAGGCCGATCACTGTGAGTCGGCCGCGACGCTGGCCGATGCGGTCCATCGCCAAGGGCGCGGCGGCCACCGCCAGCCGGTCGCCGACCTGCTCGGCGGCGGGCAAGGCCTGGCGCAGGCGCGCAGCGGGATCGGCCTGCGGCAGGAAGCGCAGCGGTACGCCGAGCGCATCGGCGGCGGCCTGCAGGCGCGGATCGGCCATCCGCGCGCTGTCGGCCAGCAAGCCGCCGAGCGCCGCCGCGGCCAGGCCGGCATCGACCAGCGCCTGGCGCACCGCGTCCGCCGCCGCGTCGGCAGGTTCGAGCGCCGCCAGCACGCAGCGCGGATGGATCAGCAGTTCCTCGGCCCGCGGCGCACGCGCCGAGGGCGTCACGTGAATCGCCAGCGCCGCCGCCGGGTCGCGCGGCAAACGGGCCGCGTCGAGCCAGCCGGCGGCACCCTCGACGCGCACCGGCTGGCCACCGAGCAAATCGGCAACGAAGCGCTTGCCCTGCTCCAGGTCGGCCAGGACATAACCGGCGGGCGGGTTGAGCACGCAGGTGCCGAAGCGCAGCTCGCCGCTGGTGGTGATCGCCGGCGCCACGGCCAGCACCTCGCCGATTTCCCGCGCCAGCCGGTTGACCCCGGCCAGCCCGCCGAGCAGCGGCACCACCGCGCTGCCGTCCTCGGCCAGGGCCAGCACCGGCGGCTCCGCTCCCTTGCGTTGCAACAACGGCGCCAGGCTGCGAATGACGATGCCGGCGGCGCACAGGGCGACGATCGGGCGGTCGGCGCAATACAGTTCGCGCAGGGTGTCGCCGAAGTCCGTATAGGAACGGTCGGCCTCGACCCGCCCGGCGAGCCCGTGGACCAGCGCCCCGGGATAGCGCGCCTGGACCCGCCGCGCGGTATCCAGCGCACCCTGGCCGAGGATGACGATGGCCGGAACCTGCTGGGCGTCACTCACCGCCGGCCCCTCCCTGCCACTTGTCGCCGGGGACGACGATCAGCGAGAAGTACGGCGAGGCCATCGGCTCCACCCGTTCCAACGGCACGATCCGCTGGTTGGCCATGGTCGCCCGCTCGACGTACAGCGCGCGGCGCTCGAGGCCAAGCTCGACCAGCACGCGGCGGACCTTGTCGAAATTGCGGCCGAGCTTCATCACCACCGCCGCGTCGGCATCCGCCAGGCGCCGGCGCAACTCCTCCTCGGGCAGCACTCCGGAGAGCACCGAGAGGCTCTGGTTGCGGTACACCAGCGGCGCACCGAGCACCGCCGCGCCGCCGAGCATCGAGCAAACGCCAGGCACCACTTCGCTTTCGTAGCGCGTCGCCAGGCGGTCGTGCAGGTACATGTAGGAACCGTAGAAGAACGGGTCGCCCTCGCAGATCACCGCCACGTCGCGGCCGGCGTCCAGGTGCGCGGCCAGCTGTTCGGCGGCGGTGTCGTAGAAATCGCTGATGATGGTCTCGTAGCACAGCGGCGGTTCCAGCTTCTCGGTGGTCACCGGATAGACCAGCGGCAGGCGCACTTGGGCCTGGTCCAGGTGCGCCTCGATGATGCCGAAGGCGTTGCCCTTCTTGCCCTTGGCCACGAAATAGCCGACCACCGGCGCCGCGCGCAGCAGGCGCAGGGCCTTGAGGGTGATCAGTTCGGGATCGCCGGGCCCGACGCCCAGGCCCAGCAGGCGGCCCTTCACGACACTCATCATTCGCGCTCCGTGGCCAGGGCGTTCACCGCCGCGGCGGCCATGGCGCTGCCGCCACGGCGACCGCGGACGATCACGTAGGGCACCCCGCGGCTATCGGCGGCGAGCATCTCCTTGGATTCCGCGGCGCCGACGAAGCCGACCGGGAAGCCCAGGATCAGCGCCGGTTTCGGCGCGCCGGCGTCGAGCATTTCCAGCAGGTAGAACAGCGCGGTCGGCGCGTTGCCGATCACCACCACGCTGCCCTCCAGGTGCTCGCGCCAGTGCTCCAGGGCCACCGCCGAGCGGGTATTGCCGAGTTCCGTGGCGAGCGCCGGCACGTCCGCTTCGTTGAGGGTGCAGATCACCCGGTTGGCGGCGGGCAGCCGCGAGCGGGTCACGCCTTCGGCGACCATCCGCGCGTCGCAGAGGATCGCCGCGCCGGCGGCCAGCGCGGCGCGGCCGGCGGCGCCGGCGCCGGGCGAGAAGCGCAGGTCGTCGACCACGTCGACCATGCCGCAGGCGTGGATCACCCTGACCGCGAGCTTTTCCAGGTCGGCCGGGATGCCGGCGAGGTTCGCTTCGGCGCGGATGGTGGCGAACGACTGGCGATAGATCGCCTGGCCATCGCGGATGTAGTCAATCATGCGGGTTTTCCGGAAGTGGGCTGGGAAGGCAGGGCCGCCAGGTAATCGGCGGCCGTGGCGAAAGTCAGGCGGCTGGCCAGCAACTGGCCGAATCCGGGGTGGCATGGGTCGCGCCGGTACAGGTCGTAGAACCCGCCGCTGCGCGCCAGCAGGGTGAGCGGCGCGCGGTGGGCAGCGGCGCAGGACCGTTCGCAGCCGCACAGGTGCAGTTGCGGCAGGTCGCTGCGCGGGCCGAGGCGTTCGGCCAGGCGCAAGGCGTCGCCCTTGGTGTCGGCCAAGCCCCTGGCGCAGGCGCTGGAACCGCTGCAGGCGATCAGCCGCGCCAACGGCGCGTCGGGCTCGGTCAGCAGGCCGAGTCCGCGCAGGCCGAGCAGCGCCTGGTGGGCCTCGGCCTGCGCCAGGTTCGGCAGGAGCACGCCTTGCCAGGGGGTCAGGCGCAGGCTGCCGTCGCCATGGCGCTCGACCAGCTCGGCCAGGCCTTCCAGGCAAGCGCTGTCGAGCCGGCCGAGCGGCGCCGCCGCGCCGACCATCACCAGGCCCGGCTGGCGTTGCGGCTGGACGCCGAGATGACTCCACGCACGCCCCGGCGGACGCCGCCAGGCCGCCACCCGCTCGTCACGCCGCAGAGGGAAATCCAGGCGCGCCTGCAAGGCCTCCAGCAAGGGTTCTCCGGCCAGCTCCTGCAACAGGTGGCGCATCCGCGTCTGTTGCGGCTGGGCGCGTTCGAGGAACAGGTCGAGCAGCGCCAGCACCAGGGACTCGCCCCGCTCCGCCGGCAACGCCGCCAGGGGGCGGTCGCGGGCCGGGCAGCCGGCGAGTCCGAAGACCAGCGTCGCGGTCGGCGCCGCAGGCATCGGCGAGAGCCAGATGTCATGGGGATGTTCGAGCATCGCCAGGTCTTCGCCGCCGTCCAGCTGGATGGCGAACTTGGCCGACAGCGCGTGGTAGCGGCTGTCCGCCTGGAGCCGCAGCAACAGCCGAGCAGCCAGCGGGCGCACGTCCAGCGACAGGTGCGGATCGAGCCCGGCGGCCGGGCTGAGCATCAGGTTGCGCACGTCGTCGGCGCCGGCCAGGGACCCATGCCGGGGACCGAGGCCGGCGTCCAGCAGGCGGCGGACAAGCCGCTCTTCCTCGCCGCGACGGACGCCACGCAATTGCAGGTTGGAACGGTTGGTCGCCTCGATCACGCCGCTGGCGCAATCCCGCGCCGCGGCCGCCACGGCGCGTGCCTGGGCGGCGTCCAGGCGACCGGCATCGAGCTTGATGCGGCAGATGCCGCCGTCCAGCGCCTGGACGATACGCAGCAGGCCGGGACAGGGCGACGGACGTGGTACGGGCAGGGGCGCCGGGGTCTGGTCGTCGTTCAAAAACGCTACTCGAATCGGCGTCGCGGCGACCGCACCGCTGTCCCCCAGGGACAGACCACGGCATCGGTACACCCCGCCCGATGTTGGCACTCGCGACTGGTTTCGGCGGCAGGTCTCCTGGCTCGCAGCCCGGCGTTCCACCCGGGGGAGGAACCTCCGCTTCACGCCGCCTTCCCGGTAATCCAGTGGCGAATGGCGCGAATACAGGCTGCATACAGTTGCGGGGGCAGCCACGGCTAGGCCCGGGCTTCGAAAAGACCGCGGCTCCGTGTTCCCTCTTCGGCCCTCGTTGGCCCCGCGCTAACGCGAAAGGGCCGGGCACCGACGAACGCGCTATTATGCCGCCCAGCCCGGGGCCGGGAAAACCCATTCCGTCCGGAAGCCGTCGCGGGCCCTTCACAGACGCATTTCAGGAGTATCGGAACCGTGTCATCGGCAGACTCGACGCCGCCCTGGCTGACCCTGGTGGGCATCGGCGAGGACGGTTATCCCGGCCTCGGCAAGCAGGCCCGGCGTGCCCTGCTACAAGCCAGCCGGATCGTCGGCGCGGCGCGCCAGCTGGAACTGCTGCCGCCGTGCATCGGCGCCGCCCGCGAAACCTGGCCGACGCCGTTCTCCCTGGAACCATTGCTGGCCCGGCGCGGCCAGCCGACCTGCGTGCTGGCCAGCGGCGACCCGATGCTGTTCGGCGTCGGCGCCAGTCTCGCCCGGCAACTGCCGGCGACCGAACTGCGGGTCCTGCCGGCGCCCTCCTCCCTCTCGCTGGCCGCCGCCCGCCTCGGCTGGGCCCTGCAGGAAGTCGCCTGCCTGTCACTGGTGGCGCGTCCGCTGGCGGCGCTGCAGGCACAGGTCCACGACGGCCGGCGCCTGCTGGTCCTCAGCAATGACGGCGACAGCCCGGCCGCCATCGCCCGCCTGTTGAACGCCCGTGGCTTCGGCGCCAGTCGCCTGAGCGTGCTGGAACACCTCGGCGGGCCGCTCGAGCGCCGTCTCGACGGCCTCGCCGGCGACTGGTCGCTGCCGCGCGCCGCCGATCTCAACCTGGTGGCGGTGGAATGCCGCGCCGGCACCGACGCCGTGCGCCTGCCGCTGACCCCGGGCCTGGCCGACGAAGCCTATCGCCACGACGGCCAGTTGACCAAGCGCGACGTCCGCGCCGTGACCCTGGCGCGCCTGGCGCCCTGCCCCGGCGAGCTGCTCTGGGACGTCGGCGCCGGTTGCGGCTCCATCGGCATCGAATGGATGCGCGCGCACCCCAGTTGCCGGGCGATCGCCATCGAAGCCAACGACGAGCGCCAGGAACATATCCGCCACAACCGCGACGCCCTCGGCGTACCGACCCTGCACCTGGTCGCCGGCAGCGCCCCGGAGGCGCTGCTGGAACTGCCCGAGCCGGACGCCATCTTCATCGGCGGCGGGGTCACCGCCGAGGGCGTGCTGGAGACCTGCTGGGAGCGCCTGCGGCCCGGCGGCCGCCTGCTCGCCAACGCCGTCACCCTGCAGAGCGAACGGGTGCTGCTCGACTGGCAGCAACGCCTGGGGGGCGACCTCACCCGCCTCGGCGTCGCCCACGCGCGACCGCTGGGCGGTTTCGACACCTGGCGCCAGGCCTTGCCGATCACCCTGCTGGAATTGCGCAAACCCGCCGCCAGGAAGCCTCCCCGCGATGCGTGAGGAAACCCCCGAGCAGCCCGCGCCGTTGCGCAGCGGCTACACCACCGGCAGTTGCGCCACCGCCACCAGCCTGGCGGCGGCGCGCCTGCTGCTGGGCGGCACGATCAGCGACGCGGTGCAGATCGTCCTGCCCAAGGGCCAGCAGGTGCTGATGCGCCTGGAATTCTGCCGCGCCTGGGAAAACGGCGCGGAAGCCGGCACCCTCAAGGATGCCGGCGACGATCCCGACGTCACCCACGGCGCCCTGGTGTTCGCCCGGGTGCGCCTGGGCGCCGAGCCTGGCGTGCGCTTCCATGCCGGCCCCGGGGTCGGTACGGTGACCCGCCCGGGGCTGACCCTGGCGGTCGGCGAGCCGGCGATCAATCCGGTGCCGCGACAGATGATCGAACGCCACCTCGCCCAGCTCGCCGCCGAACGGGGCTACGCCGGCGGCTTCGAGGTCGCCATCGGCGTGGAGGGCGGCGCCGAGCTGGCGCTGAAGACCATGAACCCGCGCCTGGGCATCCTCGGCGGGCTGTCGATCCTCGGCACCAGCGGCATCGTCCGGCCGTTCTCCTGCTCGGCCTATATCGCCTCGATCCATCAGGGCATCGATGTCGCTCGCGCCAACGGCGTCCGCCACATCGCCGCCTGTACCGGCAACGCCAGCGAGGACGCCATGCGCCGGCGCTATGGGCTGCCGGAGATCGCCCTGATCGAGATGGGCGACTTCGCCGGCGCGGTGCTCAAGCACCTGCGCAAGGCACCGGTGGAAAAGCTCAGCCTGTGCGGCGGCTTCGGCAAGATCAGCAAGCTCGCCGGCGGCCACCTCGACCTGCACAGCCGCCATTCCAGCATCGACCTGCCGCAATTGGCCGGCTGGGCCGCCGCGCTCGGCGCCAGCGCCGCGCTACAGGACTGCATGCGCGCCGCCAACACCAGCCAGCAGGCGCTGGCCCAGGCACACGCCGAAGGCGTGGCCCTGGGCGATGCGGTCTGCGCCCACGCCCTGCGCTTCGCCCGCAGCATCGTGCCCACCGAGGTGGCGCTGGAAGTCTTCGCCATCGACCGCCAGGGCAACCTGGTCGGCCAGGCCTGCGAGGAGCGCCGATGAAACGCCTGTTGCTGCTCGGCGGGATCGGCGAGGCCCTGGCCCTCGCCCGCCGGCTCGGCCCGGCGCATCTCTACAGCCTCGCTGGGCTGGGCAAGGTGCCCGGCGACCTGGCCTGCCAGGTCCGGGTCGGCGGCTACGGCGGCGCCGAAGGGCTGGCGGCGTTCATCGACGAGCAGGGCTTCGACCTGCTGGTGGACGCCACCCACCCCTACGCCGCACGGATCAGCCGGAACGCCGTGCGCGCCGCGCGACTGGCCGGAGTGCCCTGCTGGGCGCTGCGCCGGCCCGGCTGGCAGGCCGGGCCCGGCGACGACTGGCGCGAGGTAGCCGACTGGCGCGAGCTGATCGCCGCCCTCGCACCCTTCCGCCGTCCGCTGTTCACCCTCGGCCGCGAACCGCTGGAGCATCTCGGCCAGGTCCCGCCGCACCAGCACTGGACCGTGCGCTGCCTGCAAGGCCAGCCGGCCGCGCCGCGCGCCGAGGTGATCGGCGCGCGCGGGCCGTTCAGCCTGGATGGCGAACGGGCGTTGTTCGAGCGCCTCGCCTGCGACGTGCTGGTGAGCAAGAACAGCGGTAGCCAGGCCACCGAGCCGAAGCTCCAGGTGGCGCGGGAAATGGGCCTGCCGGTGCTGGTCCTGGCACGTCCGCCGCTGCCGCCGGCGGACCGCGAGTTCGCCGACGGCGAGGCGCTGCTGGCGGCAATCCGCGATTGGGAAAGCGCCTGAAGCGAACGCCCACCCACTCGCCGCGACCTGTCCCGCCCCGTCTCCGATGCCGCTCACGCCGCGCTGAGATGCTCGTAGAGAATGGTCGCACCGACCAGGATCAGCACCACCCCGCCGACCATCTCCGCGCGCTTGCCGGTCACTGCGCCGAGCGCCCGGCCGAGCATGGTGCCGAGGGTGACCATGGTCATGGTGGCCAGGCCGATGGCACCGGCGGCGAGGAAGATGTTGACATCGACGAAGGCCAGGCCGACGCCCACCGCCAGCGCGTCGATGCTGGTGGCCAGCGCCGTCACCGCGAGAATCCAGAACGAATGCTGGCCGGGCTTTTCCTGTTCCGTCGCATGATCCGCGCGCAGGCCGTTGTGGATCATGTGCAGGCCGAGCAGCACCAGCAGGACGAAGGCGATCCAGTGGTCCCAGTCGGCGACGAACTGGCTGGCGGCCTGGCCAAGCAGCCAGCCGACCAGAGGGGTGATGGCCTCGATCACGCCGAAGATTATCCCGGTGCGCAGCGCCTCCGACAGGCGCGGCCGATCCAGGCTGGAGCCCTTGCCGATGGCCGCGGCGAAGGCATCGGTGGACATGGCGAAGGCGAGGAAGATCAGGGAAACGGGATTCACGCGGATACTCCAGCCGGGCATGAGTCAACGACATGACCCCGCGGCCCGGCTTTGGCGCAGGAATGTCGTTGGTCTCACCAATCCGGTTGGATGCGCTGGCCATGGCAGGTTGCCAAGAATGTTGACCAGCGCGCCGTCAACGGGTGACGGCAGGCTACTCCCCAAGGAAGGCCGGCAGCATAGCAGGCCGGCGTGAAGAAAATGTGATGACCCGGGAAGCTGCGCCAGGGCGTGGGGTCCGGCGAAGAAAGACTGCACAAGCGAATTGTTATAGTATAACATTTTATTCAATCCAGATCGTTCAAGGCTTGACTGGAAACGGTGCGGATGTTCCCATCCGGCCCGTTCCAGGTGCCTCCTGCCGCCGCGCAGGAGGTGAAACGGGAAGCCGGTGCGTCACTTCAGTGATCAGTCCGGCGCTGCCCCCGCAACGGTAAGCGAGCGAAATCCTCTTCAGGCCACTGTGCTCCGGCATGGGAAGGCGAGGATTTCACGACCCTCGCAAGCCCGGAGACCGGCCTGCAACGCCCTGTTGGCACACCCGCGGTGGGCGGGAGCGAGCCGGTTGTTCGAGGCGCTGTCGCGCCTGCGATTTCCTGCGCGTTCCGTCCTGCCCGGTCATGAGATGGAACGCCCATGCCCCGCTTCAGCCGTTTGCGCACCGAGCCTTTCGCCCTCGGCCTATCCACCAGCCTGCTGCTGGTACCGCCCGCCCTCGCCGAAACCGAGGAAGCCGCCCTCGCCCTGCCCAGCCAGTTGGTCAGCGTTCGCCAGGACCCCGCCGAACTCGACCACATCGATCTCGCCACGCCGGTCAGTGCCGGTTCGCGCCTGGGCCTCAGCGCCCTGGACACCCCGGCGAGCACCAGCAGCATCAGCGGCGAGGAAGTTCGCCGACGCAACAACCCCAGCGTCCAGGCCGCCGTCACCCGCAGCCCCGGCATCAGCTTCATCGGCACCCCCGGAGATGGCGGTACCGGCCTCTCGGCGCGCGGCTTCAGCGGCCACGCATCGGTGATGCAACTGTTCGACGGCACGCGCCTGTACACCGGCATGGGCACGGTGAACTTCCCCAGCGATCCGTGGATGGTCGAGCGCATCGACGTGATCCGCGGCCCGGCCTCGGTGCTGTACGGCGAAGGCGCCACCGGCGCGGTGATCAACGTGGTGCCGAAGAAGCCTTTCGCCGGCGAGATCCGCAACCACCTGCGCCTCGGCTACGGCTCCTACGACAACCGCCAGTTGGCCCTGGACAGCGGCGGCTCGCTGACCGACAGCCTCAGCTACCGGCTCAACCTGAACCAGCAGCAGAGCCACGGCTGGATCGACCGTGGCGACTCGCGCAACCTGGGCATCAGCGCGGCGCTGCGCTGGCAGGCCAGCGACGATCTGGCCTTCACCCTCGCCCACGACTATGGCGACCAGGAGCCGATGAACGACTTCGGCACCCCGCTGGTCGGCAGCAAGTACCACAAGCGCCTGCGCGAGAAGAACTACAACGTGCGCAACGACGTGCAGCGCTACAACGACCAGTGGACCCGCCTGACCAGCGACTGGAGCCTTTCCGACAGCGTCACCGCGAGCAACCAGCTGTACTACATCAAGGCCCGCCGTCACTGGCGCAACGCCGAAACCTACGAATGGGACGTCCCGCGCGAAGAGCTGTTGCGCAGGGACTACCTGCGCATCAGCCACGAGCAGGAGCAGATCGGCGACCGCCAGACCTTCGCCTTCCAGCACGCCCTGTTCGGCCTCGACAGCCGCACCCTGGTCGGCGCCGAGTACAACCGCATCCGCTTCCGCCTGACCAACAACTCGCCCTATACCGATGTCGGCGGCGACTACATCGACCCCTGGCACCCCGCGCCCGGCTACTTCGAAAGCCGCTCGCCCTACCGGCCGCACTCGCGCAGCCAGACCCGCACCTTCGCCCTGTTCGCCGAGAACCGCCTGCAACTCAACGAGCGCCTGTCGCTGGTGACCGGCGTGCGCCGCGACCAGAACCATATCGACCGCGACGACCTGCGCGCCGGCACCCGCAGCGACCGCAGCCTGCAGGGCGGCAACTGGCGCGCCGGGCTGGTCTTCGCGCTGACCCCGGAACTGTCGCTGTACGGCCAGTACTCCACCAGCGAGGACGGCGTGAGCAACCTGATCACCCTCAACGCGGCCCAGCAGCAAATGGACCTGACCCACTCGAAGCAGACCGAGGTCGGCCTCAAGCAACTGTTCCCGGACGGTCGCGGCGAATGGACCCTGGCCGCCTACCATATCGTCAAGAAGAAGCTGCTCAGCGCCAACCCGCTGCCGCCGCACGACGCGCAGCAGGTCGGCCAGCAGAGTTCGGACGGCCTGGAGGCCAGCCTGGAACTGAACCTGGCCCAGGACTGGCGGCTGTCAGCGAACGCCGCGCTGGTGCGTGCCGAATACGACGACTTCGACGAAACGATCGACAAGCAGACCTACTCGCGCAACGGCAACCGCCCCAGGAACGTGCCACGGCGCACCGCCAACCTCTGGCTGGACAAGTCCTTCGCCGATACCCTGCGCGTCGGCGCCGGGCTGCGCTACGTCGACCGGCGCTACGCCGACGCCGCCAACCAGGCCAGCCTGCCCGGCTACACGGTGGTCGACGCCAACCTGGGCTGGCAGGTACGGCCGGACCTGACCCTCGGCCTTGAGCTGTACAACCTGTTCGACCGCCAGTACGCCCTGGCTGACAACAACAACGGCCAGCAATGGATCATGGGCCAGCCGCGCTCGTTCAACGTCACCGCCGACTTCAGTTTCTGAAGCCGGCGCCGCGGCAATCGTCTCTGCTGAACCACCGGACCTGCGAGTAGCCATGTCGTCCCTTCACCTCGATGCCCTGCACTGGTCGCCCGACGCCTCCACCGAGTTGCTGCGCGGCGTGCACCTGGAAGTCCCGGCCGGCAGTTTCGTCGGCCTGATCGGCCCCAACGGCAGCGGCAAGACCAGCCTGCTGCGCTGCGCCTTCCGCTATGCGCGACCGCAGCGCGGCCGGGTGGTGCTCGACGGCGACGACCTCTGGCGCCAGCCGCCGCGCTGGGCCGCCCGGCGCATCGCGGTGGTGTTGCAGGAATTCCCCGAGGACTTCGGCCTCGCCGTCGAGGACGTGGTCGCCATGGGCCGCACGCCGCACAAGGGCCTGTTCGACGGCCACGGCGCGGACGACCGCCAGCGGGTCCGCCAGGCGCTGCTCCAGGTCGGTCTCGAAGGGCGTGCCGCGAGCCCCTTCGCCAGCCTCTCCGGTGGCGAGAAGCAGCGCGCCCTGCTGGCTCGCGCGCTGGTCCAGGAACCGCGCCTGCTGATCCTTGACGAACCGACCAACCACCTCGACCCGCGCTACCAGCTGGAGCTTCTGCGCCTGCTGCGCGGCCTCGGCCTGAGCACCCTGGCGAGCTTCCACGACCTCAACCTGGCGGCGGCCTTCTGCGACCGCCTCTACGTGCTCGACGGCGGGCGCATCGTCGCCCAGGGCACGCCGACCGAGGTGCTCGACGCCGACCTGCTGTGGCGGGTGTTCGGCGTCCGCGCCCTGGTCGACCGCCACCCCCTCGCCGACCACCCGCGCCTGACCTGGATTACCCAAGCATGAAGCACCCGATCCTGCACCACCTGCTGCTCGGCGCCCTGCTCGCCTGCGCCGATGCCGCGCTGGCCGAGCGCTACCCGCTCAGCGTGCGCAGTTGCGAGCGCGAAGTGACGTTCGAGCGCGCGCCGTCGCGCGCGGTCAGCCACGACATCAACCTCACCGAGATGATGGTCGCCCTCGGTCTGCAGACGCGCATGGTCGGCTATACCGGCATCAGCGGCTGGTGGAAGAATGCCGATCCCGGATTGATCGCCGCGCTCAAGCCGCTGCCCGAGCTGGTGGCGCGCTACCCCACGGCGGAAACCCTGCTCGATGTCGACGCCGACTTCTTCTTCGCCGGTTGGGGCTACGGCATGCGCGTCGGCGGCGACCTCACTCCGGCCAGCCTGGAGCCGCTGGGGGTGAAGGTCTACGAGCTGAGCGAATCCTGCGCGCAGATCGGCGAGCCGCGCCGCGCCAGCCTCGACGAGCTGTACCGCGACCTGCGCAACCTGGGACGGATCTTCGACGTCGAACCGCGCGCCGAGCGCCTGGTCGCCAGCCTCCAGGCACGCATCCAGCGCGCCCGCGCCGGCATCCCGGCGAACGCCGAGGCGCCGCGGGTGTTCCTCTACGACAGCGGCGAGGACCGCCCCTTCACCTCTGGCCGCCTGGGCATGCCGCAGGCGCTGATCGAGGCCGCCGGCGGTCGCAGCGTGACCGACGACGTGGCGGCCAGCTGGACCCAGGTCAACTGGGAAAGCGTGGTCGCCCGCGATCCGCAGGTCATCGTCATCGTCGACTACGGCGAGACCAGCGCCGCGCAGAAGCAGCGTTTCCTCGAAGAGAACCCGGCGCTGCGCAGCCTGACCGCGATCCGCGAGCGACGCTTCATCGTCCTGCCCTATAACCAGGCCACGCCAGGCATCGGCAACGCCGCGGCGATAGAAACCCTGGTCGCCGGCCTCCACCCTCGGGCGCCACGTCCATGACCCTGTTCCGCAGCCCTCGCGCCTATTGCCTGTTGCTGGGCAGCCTGGTCCTGTTGCTCGGCCTGTCCTGCGTTCTCGCCCTCGGCTTCGGTCCGGCGCGACTGGACAGCGGCCTGGTCGGCCGCATCGTCCTCCAGAGCCTGTTCGGCGTGGCGGCGGAGCCCGGCGCCTGGAGCGCTGGCCAGGAGCACATCGTCTGGCTGATCCGCGCCCCGCGGGTACTGCTCGGCGCTTGCGTCGGCGCCGGCCTGGCGCTGGTGGGGGCGGCGCTGCAGGCGGTCACGCGCAATCCGCTGGCCGATCCGCACCTGCTCGGCGCCACCTCCGGCGCGACCCTCGGCGCGGTGCTGGTGGTGCTCTACATCGGCGAGGTGATCGGCCTGCTGACCCTGCCGCTGGCGGCCTTCCTCGGCGCCCTCGGCAGCATGCTACTGGTGCTCGGCGTGGCCAGCCGCGGCGGCCGCCTGGGCAGCGACCGGCTGTTGCTGGCGGGGGTCGCGGTGTCGTTCGTGCTCCTGGCGCTGGCCAACCTGCTGCTGTTCCTCGGCGACCACCGCGCCGCCTCCTCGGTGCTGTTCTGGATGCTCGGCGGCCTCGGCCTGGCGCGCTGGTCGTTGATCTGGCTGCCGGCGCTGTGCGTGGCCGGCGGCCTGCTGGTACTGCTCGGGCTGGGCCGTGCGCTGAACGCGCTGATGGCCGGCGAACAGACCGCCGTGACCCTCGGCCTGGACGCCCGTCGCGTACGCCTGTGGGTCTTCGTCTGCTGCTCGCTGCTGACCGGCGTGCTGGTCTCGGTGAGCGGCGCCATCGGCTTCGTCGGTCTCATGCTGCCGCACGCCGCGCGCCTGCTGGTGGGCGCCGAGCACCGCCGACTGCTGCCGGTGTGCGCCCTGCTCGGCGCGCTGTTCCTGGTCTGGATGGATGTCGCCGCGCGCACCCTGATCGCCCCCCAGGACCTGCCCATCGGCATCGCCACCGCGGCCATCGGTGGGCTGTTCTTCATTCTCCTGCTGCGTCGCCGCAGCTGATCAGAACAGATCCAGCGGGATCTTCAGGTAACGCACCCCGTTGCCTTCCACCGGCGGCAGGTTGCCGCCGCGCATGTTGACCTGGATCGCCGGCAGCATCAGGGACGGCATGCCGAGGGTGGCATCGCGCTGCTGGCGCATGGCGACGAACGCCTCCTCGTCGACGCCTTCGCGGACGTGCACGTTGTGCCGGCGCTGCTCGCCGACGCTGGTTTCGCAGCGGTGCTCGTCGCGGCCGGGAGCCGTGTAGTCGTGGCACATGAACAGGCGGGTCGCGTCGGGTAGCGCGAACAGGCGCTGGATCGAGCGATACAGCTGGCGCGCGTCGCCGCCGGGGAAATCGCAGCGGGCGGTGCCGTAGTCGGGCATGAACAGGGTATCGCCGACGAAGGCGCTGTCGCCGACCAGGTAGGTCATGCACGCCGGGGTATGCCCCGGGGTATGCAGCGCGCGGCATTCCAGGGCGCCGATGCGGAACGACTCGCCGTCCTCGAACAGGTGCTCGAACTGGCGGCCGTCCACCGGGAACGCCTCGCCCAGGTTGAACAGGCCGGAGAATTTCGCCTGCACCTGGGTGATTCGCGCGCCGATGGCCAGGCGCCCGCCCAGTTCGCGCTGCAGGAAGATGGCCGCCGACAGGTGGTCGGCGTGCACGTGGGTCTCCAGCAGCCATTCCACCTGCAGGTCGTGCTGGCGAACGTGGCCGATCAGGCGTTCGGCGCTGGCATGGCTGGTACGCCCGGCGGCCGGGTCGTAGTCGAGCACCGGGTCGACGATGGCGCAGGCGCGGCTGGACGGGTCGCGCACCACATAGCTGTAGGTGGAGGTGGCCGGGTCGAAGAAGGCAGTGATGTCGGGTTTCAACATGGAGGTTCCTTGCGCGGCGTGCTGACGGCGACCGCGCCATGGCTACGGATCGTCCCACCATAGCCAACCCGGGCCCGGCGTACCAACCCACAGGTTTGTCAGGAAGCTACCGGACCGCCTCAGAGCAGCAGGGCGGCCCAGGCCGAGGCCAGCAGCAACAGCGCCATGCCCTGGTTGAAGCGCTTCATCAGCGACGGCGAGCGCAGCAGCCGCGCGCTGCCGACGCCGAGCAAGGCCCAGCTGGCCAGGCACGGCAGCGAAACCAGGAAGAACAGCAACGCCAGCAGGCCGATCCGCCCGGCCTGTCCGGCGCCTTCCCCGGCGAACAGCGCCAGCGCGGCGAGGGCCATCATCCAGGCCTTGGGATTGACCAGTTGCAACGCCGCGCCGCCGAGCACGCCGAGGCGCCGCGGCGGCTCCGCGCCGTCGATGCCGCCCGCGCTGCGGAACAGGCTCCAGGCCAGGTAGCTGAGCCAGCCGACGCCAAGCCAGGCGAGCCCCTGCTGGAGCAACGGGTGGCGCCGCAGCAGCTCGCCCAGGCCGAGCCCGAGCAGCAGGATCAGCGCCGCCACCGCCGCGCAGGCGCCGAGCACGATCGGCCAGGCGGCGGCCAGGCCGTGGCGCTGGCTGTTGCTCAGGACCAGGATGTTGGTCGGTCCGGGGGTGATCGAGGCGACGACGGCGAACAGCAGGAAGGGCGCGAGGGATTGCATGGACGGGCTCCTGTGGCGGGGGAGCCTTCATCCTGGCGGCGCACCGGGCCTCAGTCTGGAAGCTGGGTGCACTGCCTGCGGTAGGCCGCCGGAGTCATCCCGTAGGCGCGCCGGAACCAGCGGCCGAGATGGCTCTGGTCGGCGAAGCCGAGGGCGCTGGCGAGGTCCGCCGGTTGCCCGCCGACAGCGAGCATCTGCCGCGCCTTGGCCAGCCGCAACTGGACCAGGTAGGCGTAGGGTGGCAAGCCGTAGGCGGCCTTGAATGCACGGTTCAGGCGGAAGCGGTCGGTACCGCAGGCGCTGGCCAGCTCGTCCAGGCCGATGTCCTGGTAGAAGTGCGCATGCAGGTAGTCGCGGGCTTTCTGCGCCACCAGCGGCAGGCGCGGATCGAACGGCTTCGCCTCGCGCCAGCCGAGGTGCACGCGCAGCCGCTCCAGCACCAGCTCCAGGGCGGTCTGCCGCAGCAGTCGCAGCTCGCGGCCATGCAGGACGCGGAAGGCCTGGGCGATGGCCAGGGTCAGGCGCGGGTCTTCGGTGAGGTTGGCGTGGAAGCCGGGATCGCGGTCGCTGGGCGCGTCGTCGAAGGTCGCCCGCAGTTCGCGCCGCAACCAGTCCGGCTGCAGGTACAGCATCGAGTAGGTGAAGCCGCCGGCGATCGGCGCGCGGCCGTCGTGGATCTCCCCCGGCTCGACCAGGAATACCTGGCCGGCGGTGCTGTCGTGTCGGCGTCGGCGGCAGTTGAATTGCTGCACGCCGATCTCGGTGTAGCCGATCAGGTAGCTGTCGTGCCAATGCGGATCGTAGGCGTGGCCCTCGAAATGGGCGCGCAGGGTCTCGATCCCGGTCTCGGCGTCGCGGGCCAGGTCGATCCAGTCTCGGCTGCCCATCGTGCGTCAGGTCTTCCCACTCGTTGGTTTCGTCGTCGCGACTATAACGCGCCCGTCCCGGGGTTCTAGAAGATTCGTGCAGCCGGCTGCGCTCCTCCGGAGGCGGGAATTGATCGGCGTTTCTGGACAATCTATCCAGGCCGCCGCGATTACTCCGCAAGGCCGCCCTCCCTAGACTGGGTTCTCCACTCACCGCAGGAGAAACACCCCATGGTCGACCACTCCATCAAAGGCAAGACCGTCCTCGTCACCGGCGGCGCCAAGAACCTGGGTGGGCTGATCGCCCGCGATCTCGCCGCCCACGGCGCGAAGGCCATCGCCATCCACTACAACAGCGCCGCGAGCAAGGCCGACGCCGACGCCACCGTCGCCGCGCTGCAGGCAGCCGGGGCCAAGGCGGTAGCGCTGCAGGGCGATCTCACCAGCGCCGCGGCCATGGAAAAGCTGTTCGCCGACGCCATCGCCGCGGTGGGCAAGCCGGACATCGCCATCAACACCGTCGGCAAGGTGTTGAAGAAGCCTTTCACCGAGATCAGCGAGGCCGAATACGACGAGATGAGCGCGGTCAATGCCAAATCTGCGTTCTTCTTCCTGCGCGAAGCCGGCAAGCACGTCAACGACAACGGCAAGATCTGCACCCTGGTGACCTCCCTGCTTGGCGCCTATACCCCGTACTACGCCGCCTATGCCGGCACCAAGGCGCCGGTGGAGCACTTCACCCGCGCCGCCTCCAAGGAATTCGGCGCGCGCGGCATTTCGGTCACCGCGGTCGGCCCGGGTCCGATGGACACGCCCTTCTTCTATCCCGCCGAGGGCGCCGACGCGGTGGCCTACCACAAGACCGCAGCGGCGCTGTCGCCCTTCTCCAGGACCGGCCTGACCGACATCGAGGACGTGGTGCCGTTCATCCGCCACCTGGTCAGCGAAGGCTGGTGGATCACCGGCCAGACCATCCTCATCAACGGCGGCTACACCACCAAGTGACCCAGCGTCCCGGTCGCCGCCACGGCGACCGGCACCTGTCCGGGAAAGACCCCATGCACGTGACCCTGGTAATCGCCGGCGGGATCATCCTGCTCGGCCTGTTCCTGCTCTTCGGCGAACTCTGGGAGGCCGGACCGGCGCCCGCTGCCGGCCTGTTCCTGCCGACCTGGCTGGCCGTCGCGCTGGTCAACCTGTGGGTCGGCGTCCAGCACGCCGGCTACGGCTTGCGCGAAGAACTGCCGATCCTGCTGCTGGTCTTCCTGGTCCCGGCGGCACTGGCCGGCGTGGCGATCTGGCTGGCGCCGCGCTAGGCGGCGGCGCTTCAGACGCGGAAACGCCCGACCAGCCGCGCCAGTTCCGAGGACAGCTCGGACAGCCGGCGGCTGGCCCCGGTACCCTGCTCCGAATGTTCCGCCGCCTGGGCGGAAAGCTCGCGCACCTCGCTGATGTTGCGGGCGATTTCGTCGATCACCCGGCTCTGCTCCTCGCAGGCCGAGGCGATCTGCGCGGCGAGGTCGTTGATCCGCCCCACCGCGTCGCCGGTGGCCGCCAGCACGCCGTCGACCCCGGCGGCGCGCTCGACGCTGTCGCGCGCCTTGAGGCTGCCCGACTGCATGGCCCGCACGGCGTTCTGCACCCCGGCCTGGAGGCGCTCGATGCGCGCCTGGATGTCCTTGGTCGAATCCTGGGTGCGCGCCGCCAGCGCCCGCACCTCGTCGGCCACCACGGCGAAACCGCGACCCTGCTCGCCGGCCCGCGCGGCCTCGATGGCGGCGTTGAGGGCAAGCAGGTTGGTCTGTTCGGCGATGCCCTTGATCACTGTCAGCACCGCGTCGATGCTGGCGGTTTCCTGGGCCAGTTGCTGGATGCTCTCGGAACTGCTCTCCACTTCCTGCGCCAACTGGCGGATCACCTCGATGGTCGCCTCCACCACGTTGGCGCCCTCGCGCGCCTGCCGGCGGGCGTCATGGGCCACCTGCGCGGCGCTCTGGGCGTTGCGCGCCACCTCGTGGACGGCGCTGCTCATCTGCGTCGCGGCGGTGCTGACCTGGTCCACCGACGCGTGCTCGCTGTTGATCAGACGATCGTTAGCGGCGGTCATGCCGGCCAGCGAACCGGCGGAATCGGCGACCTCGCCGGTGACCCGGCCGACCTCGCGGATCAGCGGCTGCAACTTGTCGAGGAAGGCGTTGAAGGCGCTGCCGAGGCGGCCGGGTTCGTCGCGCGAAGTGACCTCCAGGCGCACGCGCAGGTCGCCATCGCCGTTGGCGATCTCTTCCAGGCGTTGCAGCAGGCGCTGCAACGGACGGGTCACCAGGCCGGGGAACACCAGCACCAGCGACAGGCACACCAGCAGGCCGAACGCCACCAGCGCCACCTGCTGCCAGCGGTGCCGCTCGCCCAGCGCGGAGGACGCCTCGCCGTCGGCGGCCGCGGCCGCCTCTTCCATCTCGTCGAGCTGGTTGATCACCTCGCGCATCGCCCCGAACTGGCGATCGCTGTCACCGTAGCTGAGCTGCGCCGCGGCGCTCGGATCGCTGGCCGCCAGGCTCAGCACCCGCGCCGAGGTCGCGCTCCAGAGGGCATAGCCGCGCTCGAACTCGGCGACCTTGGCCAGTTCCGCCTCGCCCGGCTGCATCGCCGCGTACTGGCGCACCCGATCCAGGGCCTGCTGCAGGTTTTCCGCGTGATCGTTCCTCAGGCCGGCGATCTGCTCGGCGTTCAGGAGGCTATCGAGCAGGCTGCGCTCGGCGACGAAGGCCTGGTAGAGATCGCGGTCGGCGTTGAGCAGCAGGGCGATGCCGGGGAGAAAACGCTTGCCCAGGCGCTGGTTGGATTCGTTCTGCTGGGCGATGCCATGCACGCCGAGCGCGCCCACCAGCAGCAGAAGCACCGCCAGCAAGAGGATCGGCAGGGCGATTTTCCTGCGGAACGATAGGTTAGCGAACCATTGCAGCATGCCGGCATCCTCGCTCGTGGCTTTCCAGGCTATCGGTCGCAGCACGACCGATCTTGAGCGACCGTACGTCCGTGCCAGTAGGAATCAGACTAGCAGGCGCAGGGTTTCGAACAGGCGCCGGTCATCCTTCTTCGCCGAGCGGGCGTGGCGGCGGATCACCTGCAGCAGGCACTCGACGAAGCATTGCGCCGGATTGCTGAGGGCGCCGCCGCGCCGGGTGATGATGCCCAGCCGCCGTGGCTCGAAGGTTTCCCGCAGCGCCAGCGGCACTACCCGGCCGAGCAACGGCGGGGCGGCGCCGATGATCGCCGGCACCCAGGTGCACATGTCGGCCTGCTCCACCAGGGTCTGCAGGATCGCCACGGAGTGCGCACGGACGATGCGCCGCTCGTCGATCAAGGCGCCGTGGCGCCAGAACAGCTCGCGCATCAGGGTGTCGTGGCCGTCGCCGGTGTAGTTCAACGCCCAATCCTGTTCCAGCAGTTCGTGGATCGAGCCGCAACCCGCCAGCGGATGCCCCTGGCGGACCAGCACCGCGGTGTCGTAGTCGAGCAGCTTCTCGCAGGCGAATTCCTGGGCCGCCTGGGCGCCGTGCAGCGGGCCGATGGCGAAATCCATGCTGCCGTCGCGAAGCAATGGCTGGGCCACCGCCATCAGGCTTTCGAAAAGCTCCAGGCGCACCTCCGGCATGCGCTCGCGGAACGCCTGCACCGCCTCCGAGAGGAAGGTCAGCGCCACCCAAGGCGTCACCCCGATGCACAGCCGGCCGCTGGCCTGGCCACGCAGGTGGTCGAGTTCGACCTGCGCGTGCTCCAGTTGCTTGAGCACCAGCCGGGCGTGGATCAGCAGCGCCTTGCCGTATTCGGTGAAGGTCAGGCCGCTGGGCGTGCGGACGAACAGCGGCAGATGCTGTTCGGTTTCCAGTTCGCGCAGCGCGCGGGTCACGGCCGCCTGGGAAATCCCCAGGGCGCGGGCGGCGGCGCGGATGCCGCCGGCGTCGGCACTGGCGACCAGGGCTTGCAACTGGTGGAGTTTCACGGGCTTACCGAGGTGACAACGAAAGGTTGTCATCATAGCCAAAGCGAGCCTCCCCGCCAGTCCCCCGCTTGCCTACCATCGGCTTCGACAACACCCTGCCGCCCACCGGTCGGAGCCCTTGAGGAGAACAAGAAGAATGACCGAGCCTGCCGTCCTGCCCGCCATCGCGGCGCTGCGGGAAGAGATGGTTACCTTGCGCCGCCACATCCATGCCCACCCGGAGCTGGGTTTCGAGGAACGGCGAACCGCCGCGCTGGTCGCCGAATGCCTGGAGGCCTGGGGCTACCAGGTCAGCCGTGGGGTGGGTCGCACCGGCGTGGTCGGCACCCTGTGCCGCGGCGAGGGCCCCGCGCTGGGCCTGCGCGCCGACATGGACGCGCTGCCGATCCAGGAAGCCACCGGCCTGCCCTACGCCAGCCAGGTGGACGGCGTGATGCACGCCTGCGGCCACGACGGCCACACCGCGATGCTCCTCGCCGCGGCCAGGCACCTGGTCGAGTCGCCGCACTGGCGCGGCACCCTGCAACTGATCTTCCAGCCTGCCGAAGAGGGCCTCGGCGGTGCCCGCGCGATGCTCGACGACGGGCTGCTGGAGCGCTTCCCCTGCGACGCCATCTTCGCCATGCACAACGTCCCGGGATACCCCGTCGGCCACCTGGGTTTCCATCCCGGCCCCTTCATGGCCTCGGCCGACACCGTGGTCATCCGCGTGATCGGCAGCGGCGGCCACGGCGCGGTGCCGCAGCGCACCGTCGACCCGGTGGTGGTCTGCTCCGCCATCGTGCTGGCCTTGCAGAGCATCGTCTCGCGCAACGTCGATCCGCAGGACACCGCGATCGTCAGCGTCGGCGCGATCCATGCCGGGACGGTCTCCAACGTGATCCCGGCCAGCGCCGAAATGATCCTCAGCGTCCGCGCCCTGACCGCGGAAACCCGTGCCCTGCTGGAGCGCCGCATCGGCGAACTGGCCCGCGGCCAGGCCGCCAGCTTCGGCGCGCGGGCGGAGGTCGACTACCGGCATTGCCATCCGGTGCTGGTCAACCATCCCGGGCAGACCGCGTTCGCCCGCGAGGTGGCCCGCGACTGGCTGGGCGAGGAATGCCTGATCGACGGACTGCGGCCGTTCACCGCCAGCGAGGATTTCGCCTTCATCCTCGAACGCTGTCCCGGCAGCTACCTGGTGATCGGCAACGGCCAGGGCGAGAGCAGCTGCCAGTTGCACAACCCCGGCTACGACTTCAACGACGACTGCCTGGCCGTCGGCGCCAGCTACTGGGTGCGACTGGCCGAGCGCTTCCTGGCCTGAGCCAGGGTTTTCAACGGGCGCGCGGCCTGGCGCGCGCGGATCGACAGAGGACAACCACAATGACAAGAACCCTCGGCAGCATCGCCCTCTCCCTCCTCCTCGCCGCACCGGCCGGCGCCGCCGACTGGACCGGCAAGGTCCTGCGCCTGGGCGTCGACCCGACCTACCCACCGCTCGAATACAAGCAGCCGGACGGCCACCTGGCAGGCTTCGGCATCGAGATCGGCGAAGCCCTCTGCGCGGAGCTGCGAGCCCGCTGCGAATGGGTCGAAAGCAACTGGGACGGCATCATCCCGGCGCTGCTGTCGCGCAAGATCGACGCCATCGTCTCGTCGATGACCATCACGCCGAAACGCGCACAGCACATCGCCTTCACCGACCGCGTCTCCAACGCACCGAGCCGCCTGGTGGTACGCCGTGGCTCGGCGCTCCTGCCCGACGCCGAGAGCCTGCGCGGCAAGCGCGTGGGGGTCGGCCAGGGCTCCAACCAGGAGGCCTACGCCAAGGCCGAATGGGCCGCCAAGGGGCTGCGGGTCGTCTCCTACCAGAACCAGGACCAGGTCTACGCCGACCTCGTCATGGGCCGCCTCGACGCCTCGCTGCAAGGCGCGGTGCAGGCCAGCTACGGCTTCCTCGACAAGCCGGTCGGCAAGGATTTCGAACTGGCCGGAGCGGTGCTGGACGACCCCCGCTACTTCGGGGTCGGCGACGGCATCGGCCTGCGCAAGGAAGACGTGGCGCTGCGCGAGGACCTGAACAAGGCGCTGGCGACGATCCGCGCCAACGGGACCTACGCGCGAATCAACGCCCGCTACTTCGATTTCGACCTCTACGGCGCGCCCTGAACGGCGTCCGGCCGTTTTTCACCTCGACCGACAACAACAAGCAATGGAGAGTGAAATGTTCCTCGACGGCTTCGGCCCGCAGATACTCGCCGGCACCCTGGTGACCCTGAAACTGGCGCTGGGCTCCCTGCTCGGCGCCGTGCTCATCGGCCTCCTCGGCGCCAGCGCCAAGCTCGCCGCCAACCGCCCGCTGCGCGCCCTGGCCAGCGGCTATACGACGCTGATCCGCAGCGTCCCCGACCTGGTCATCATGCTGTTGCTGTTCTTCAGCCTGCAGATCCTCCTCAACCGCGTCACCGACGCCCTCGGCATCGGCCAGGTCGACATCGACCCGTTCGCCGCCGGCTGCGTCACCCTGGCGTTCATCTATGGCGCCTACTTCACGGAAACCTTCCGCGGCGCCTTCCAGGCGGTCCCGGCCGGCCAGGTCGAAGCCGCGCAAGCCTACGGCATGGGGCGCTGGCGAGTGTTCCGCCGGGTACTCCTGCCGCAGATGCTGCGCTACGCCCTGCCGGGCATCGGCAACAACTGGCAGGTGCTGGTCAAGTCCACCGCGCTGGTCTCGATCATCGGTCTCGGCGACCTGGTCAAGGCCACCCAAGACGCCGGCAAGGGCACCCTGCAGTTCTTCCACTTCACCCTGGTCTGCGGGCTGATCTACCTGGCCATCACCGCAATCTCCAACGCCGCGCTGCTGTGGCTGGAGCGGCGCAGCTCGCTGGGCGTCAGGAGGCCGCTGCCATGAACGCGGTACTCGACGAATACTGGCAGGCCTACCTGTGGACCGACGGCCTGCAACTGACCGGACTGGCGATGACCCTGTGGCTGCTGATCCTCGCCGTGGCGCTTGGCTTCCTGCTGGCCATCCCGCTGGCGGTGGCGCGGACCTGCGGCAACCCGCTGCTGCGCTACCCGGTCTGGCTCTACACCTACGTGTTCCGCGGCACCCCGCTGTACATCCAGTTGCTGTTCTTCTACACCGGCGTCTACAGCCTGAATGCCATACGCGCCCAGGACTTTCTCAACGCGTTCTTCCGCGACGGCTTCAACTGCACGGTGCTGGCCTTCGTCCTCAACACCTGCGCCTACATGACGGAAATCTTCGCCGGCGCGATCAGGAACACGCCCCACGGCGAAGTGGAAGCGGCGCGCGCCTACGGCATGGGCGGCTTCACCCTCTACCGGCGCATCGTCCTGCCCTCGGCGCTGCGCCGGGCACTGCCGTACTTCAGCAACGAAGTGATCCTGATGCTGCACTCCACCTCGGTGGCGTTCACCGCCACCGTGCCGGACCTGCTCAAGGTGGCCCGCGACGTCAATTCCGCCACCTATGCGCCGTTCCTGTCCTTCGGCATCGCCGGCGCGCTCTACGCCGGCACCGCCTTCCTGCTGATCTGGCTGTTCCGCCGCGGCGAGCTGCGCTGGCTGGCCTACCTCAGACCGCAAACCCACTGACCTCTCCCGGAGACACGCGCATGTACAGCCTGCAGGTCGAAGACATCCACAAGCGCTACGGCAGCCATGAGGTGCTCAGGGGCGTTTCGCTCAGGGCCGGCAAGGGAGACGTGATCAGCATCATCGGCTCCTCCGGCTCGGGCAAGAGCACCTTCCTGCGCTGCGTCAACTTCCTGGAAAAGCCCTGTGCCGGGCGCATCCGCGTCGGCGACGAGGAACTGCGCACCCGTCCCGGCGCCCTGGGCGAGCTGCGCGCCGCCGATCCCCGGCAGTTGCAGAGGATCCGCAGCCGGCTGGCGATGGTCTTCCAGCATTTCAACCTGTGGAGCCACCTGACGGTGCTGGAGAACGTGGTCGAGTGCCCGGTCAACGTCCTGAGAATGAACCGCGACGACGCCGTGGCCCGCGCGCGCCACTACCTGGCCAAGGTCGGCCTGGCGGAGAAGGTCGAACGGCAGTATCCCTGCGAACTCTCCGGCGGCCAGCAACAGCGCGTGGCGATCGCCCGCGCCCTGGCCATGGAGCCGCAGGTGATGCTGTTCGACGAACCGACCTCGGCGCTCGATCCGGAACTGGTCGGCGAAGTGCTGAAAGTCATGCAGCAGTTGGCCGAGGAAGGTCGCACCATGGTCCTGGTCACCCACGAGATGGCCTTCGCCCGCCAGGTTTCCAGCCATGTGATCTTCCTCCACCAGGGCGTGATCGAAGAGCAAGGGACGCCGGACCAGGTGTTCGGCGCGCCGCGCAGCGAGCGCCTGCGCCAGTTCCTCGCCGGCAACCTGAAATGAGCCCGGGACTCAGCGCGACGGCGCGAGGAAACGCACGAAGACCAGCTCCGGATCGCCTTCGTCGAGGTTGTCGATCACCCCGCTCGGCTGGAATCCCTCGCGCTCCAGCAGGCGCCGCATCGGCAGGTTGGAGCGGTTGCAGGAAGTGAACAGGCGGTCGCCGCGACAGTCGTCCCGCGCCTGCCGCAGCAACGCGCTGGCGATGCCGCGCCGGCGGCAGTCGGGGGCGACCGCCGCATCCTAGACGTTTTCACAGGTCAGGGCACGTCGCAGCGGCGCATGATCTATAGTCGCCCGGATCAGCCCCAGAGGATGCCGGACATGCCCCGTTCGATCGTCATCGTCCACGGCTGGAGCGACGATTCGAAGTCGTTCCGCCGCCTCGCCGAGCAGCTGGAAGCCTGGTTCGGCAGCGCGCCGACGCAGATCCGCCTCGCCGACTGGATCTCCCTGCAGGACGACGTCACCTACGCCGATCTCGCCGCCGCCCTGGATCGCGCCTGGACCGCCCAGGGACTGTCGCGGGCACCGCGCACGGTGGACGTGGTGGTGCACAGCACCGGCGCCCTGGTGCTGCGCGACTGGCTGACCCGCCACTTCGACCCCGCCAGCGCGCCGGTCAAGCGCTTCCTGATGCTCGCCCCGGCCAACTTCGGCTCGCCGCTGGCGCACAAGGGACGCTCCTTCATCGGTCGCGTGCTGAAAGGCTGGAACCGCTTCGTCGGGCAGACCGGCACCCAGGTGCTGAAGGGACTGGAGCTGGGCTCGCCGTACTCCTGGCAACTCGCCGAGCGCGACCTGTTCGGCGCCGAGGCCTGGTACGGCGCCGGCCGCCTGCTCGCCACGGTACTGGTGGGCAATGTCGGCTACAGCGGCGTCGAAGCCATCGCCAACGAAGTCGGCGGCGACGGCACGGTGCGGATCGCCACGGCGAACCTCAACGCCTGCCGCCTGAGCCTCGAACTGGATGTCCGCCAGCGCGCCAGGCCCGGCTGGCGCCTGGAAGAATCGCGCGGCGAGATCGCCTTCGCCATCGTCGACGGCGAGAACCACGCCAGCGTGGCGCTGAAGGACCGCGGGCCGAAGAACCCGCATACCCTGGAGCTGATCCGCGCCGCACTGGAGGTCGAGGACGCCGATTACCGGAGCAGCGGCGCAAGCTTCCCCTGGCAGCGCCGCATCGATCAGCTCGACCCCGGCATCGAGCGCCGCTCGCCGCGCTACCTGAACCTGGTCAGCCACGTCTGCGACGACCTCGACCAGGAGGTGCGCGACTACTTCATCCAGTTCTTCCGCAAGCTGAACAGCGACCGGCGTTTCGAGCAGCGCTTCTACGAGCAGGTCATCGCCGACGTCCATCCCTACGAGGACAACCCCGCCTACCGCTCGCTGTACCTGTCGATCGAGTCCCTCGACGACCTGCTCGCCGGCTTCGCCGTGGACACCCTGTCGCTCAGCGTGTCGGCCCAGCCGCCGTTCGATCCGCCGCGCCAGCCGGTCGGCTATACCGCGGTGGGCCCCGGCGACAGCGAAGGCCTGGCGATTCCGCTGGCGCAGGTGCCGCGCTTCCTCGCCGCCCACCGCACCCTGCTGCTGCGCATCCGCCTGACGCGCCTGGTGGACAGCGGCGTATTCGTCTTCAGGAACCCCTGAATCGGCGCCCGGCCCCCCGCTGGGCAGCCACCCAGGCCGGGCGCAGGCGATCACGGTTGGCCTTCGGGCCACTCGACCCGCTGCAATGGCGCGCCGCCGCGCCCGAGGCGATGGACGATGCCGCTGCCCCGGCGCAGATCGACCCGCACCAACCGTCCGCCGTCCTCTCCACGGCCGCTGAGAAGCAGGTTGCGGGCATCCAGGCGGAACAGCCGTTCGGGACGCTCGATGGGCAGCCCCAGGGTCCAGAGCAAGCTGCCGTCGGCAGACACCGAGCTGAGCAGCAGTTCGCTACGCTCGGCCAGGCTGCGCCGGTGCAGCACCAGCCAGTTGCCGTCGACTCGCCAGGGACGGCGCGCCAACCTGGAATCGCCGCCCGGCAGCGCCGAGGCATAGCGACGGTACAACGCCTCCTCGCGCGTCTGCTCGTCGCGCCGGCGACGGTACTCGGCATCCGCCGCCGCCTCCAGGTCGGCGACCCGTTCCCGCCAGGCGTCGTGCGCGGCGATCCAGCGTCGCCGTTCCTGGCGGTAGGCGTCGCGCGCCGCAAGGAACGCACGGGTACTGGGAAAACGCTCCACGCGCTCGTCGAACTCTTCCGGCGGCTGCGGCTCGGACGGCAGCGACGGATGCTGGCGCTGCCGCTCGGACGGTCGCTCGAGCAGCCGCTGCGGCTCTTCGGCAGCGGCTGGATCGGGCAGCAGGCCAGCCTGCAGGAAGGCCGCGTCGAGCAGCGGACGCAGTCGGTTCTCTGCCGGCGACCGCCAATCCAGGGTGCCCAGTGACAGGCGCTGGCGTCGCGCCCGTTGGTTCGCTGCCGGCAGCGCCTCGCCACGCTCCAGCGCGCGGGCCTCGTGATCGCTGGCGAGGATCAGCAGGCGTCCGTCGGGCAGGCGCGTCAGGCCCGGCGCCTGCCAAGCGATCCCGGCACTCGCCGGCGGCGGCGGGTCGCCCTGGAAATACCGCGCGGCATCGACTTCCGGAGCTTCGCGCAGAGCCAGGCTGTCGCCGTCGAGGAACCAGACGCGGCCGTCCAGCGCGAGCATCAGCAATCCGCCCCGGCCTTCGTCGTAGCGATAGGCGTCCTTCCCCCAGGGCGCCGACTTCAACGGCAGGCCGCCAGTGCGCCGCTCCAGCTCGTCGAACGCCAGCGCAGGGGCAGCGTCGCGCCGGTCGAGTACGTAGAGTTCGTTGCGCAGGAAGAACAGGTAGCGCGACGACTGGCCCAGCAGTTCGCCGGAGCCCCAGTCGTCGCCGCGCTCGTTGTCGGCATCCAGGCGCGCGCTCCAGCGCAGGCTGCCGTCCTCGAGATCGACCACCTGGGCATAGCTGCGGCTGCTGCCATGCACCACGCCGTTGTCCACTTCGTTGGCGCGATAATCGTCGAGGGTGAACGCCAGGTAGGAATGGCCCTGTTCCTCGAAGACCAGTTGCGGCCCGCTGAACCCGGCCTCGTCGTACTGGCCGAGAATGAAATGGATGGCCACCGGCAAACCGACCAGCAGGCCCAGGCCGAGTACCGCCCAGAGGACGGCGAAAAGCGTCGCTCCCTTCTTCATGCAACTCCCGTGCGTCCCGCGATCCTGGGACCGTCCCTCAACTGGCGACGGCATGAACGGCGCATTCTAGGGAGCCGCCGGCCTCGCTTCAAAGGCGGCAAGCGGCCATCAGTGATCCATGCTCATGGGCTTTTCGCCCCCAGCAGGACGCCGAAACCGACCAGCAGGGCGCCAAAGAACTGGTCGATGCGCCGGCGGAAACGCAGGAGCCGGCCGCGCACCGCCGGGCTCGAGAGAAAGCAGGCGACCAGGCCGAACCAGGCCACGTGGGCGAGCGCGATGAAGGCCCCGTAGCCTAGTTGCGCCGGCAACGCGGTATGCGGATCGATCACCTGCATGAACAGGCTGACCACGAACAGGCAGGTCTTCGGATTGAGCGCATTGGTCAGGAAGCCGCTGCGCAACATCGCCCAGGACGAAACCCCGGCGCCGCCCGCCGCCTCCTCCGCCACCGTGTCCTCTCGCGCCAGCAGCATGCGCAGGCCGAGGAACACCAGGTAGGCGGCGCCCGCCAGCTTCAGCGCGGTGAACAGCGCCAGCGACTCGCGCACCAGCACGCCGACGCCGAGGATGCTGTAGCCGACATGTACCGTCACCCCCGCGCCGATGCCCAGCGCGGTGAGCAGGCCGGCGCGGCGGGAATACAGCAGGCTGTTGCGCGAGACCATGGCGAAATCGGCGCCGGGGCTGATCACCGCAAGCACGGTGATGGTCAGGAAAGCTAGCAACTCTGTCATGCCTGGAAGGCTCCAAGGTAGAATGGATGGCACAATCTACCGGTCTCCAGCGCCGATCGAGAACGATGAATACTGACAATCATGGTGAGGAAAACTCACCATTCAGGCGCCGCCGCCTGCCCTCGCTGAACGCCCTGCGCTGCTTCGAGGCCGCCGCCCGCCTGGAGAACTTTTCCCGTGCCGCCGAGGCCCTGTGCCTGACCCACGGCGCCATCAGCCGCGCCGTGCGGACCCTGGAGGAGGAACTCGGTTGTGCGCTCTTCGAACGCCGCGGCCAGCGGGTTTTCCTCAGCGAGGCCGGCAGGCGCCTGCTCGCCGGCACCGGCCCGGCCCTCGACCTGATCGAGCGCACCGGCGAGGCCCTGCGCGCGGAGGCCGGACCCACCGCGCTGGTGCTGTCCTGCGAACCGACCTTGCTGATGCGCTGGCTGATCCCGCGGATCGCCGGATTCATGCAGGAACAGCCACGACTGTCGATCCAACTGGTCGCCGGCGGCGGGCCGTTCGCCTTCGGCCGCGGCATCGACCTGGCGATCCGCCGCAACGACTTCCCCTGGCCGCCCGGCAGCCATGCCCACTGGCTGTTCGACGAGCAGGTCGGGCCGGTCTGCCGGGCGAGCGACGTCGAACGGCATTTCCACCTCGATGCAGGCCCGCCCGGGCTTCGCGCCGTCGCACCGCGCCTGCACACGGCGACCCGCCCGCAAGCCTGGAACACCTGGACCCGTCTCGCCGGACAGGCGCCGGCGACGACCGAAGGGCAGCGCTTCGAGCACTTCTACCTGAGCCTGCAGGCGGCCGGCGCCGGACTCGGCGTAGCCATCGGCCCCTGGCAACTGGTGCGCGACGACCTCGCCGCCGGCCTGTTGGCGGCGCCGCTGGGATTCCTCGCCGACGGCAGCAGCTATCACCTGCTGACCCCGCGACCGTTGCAGGCCGGAGAGCCTGCCACCCTGCTGCTGGAATGGCTGCGCCGCAGCGCGGCGGCCTGATGCGGCCCGCTCAGGGCCAGGCGCGCAGCGCCCGTTCGACCACCGCCAGCAGGCGCTCGCAAGGCACCCGGTCCTTGGCCTGCACGCTGAGGCCGAACAGCACGGTGGCATAGAAGGTCGCCAACTCCTCCACGTCGGTGTCCGCCGCCAGGTCGCCGTCAGCGATGCCGCGCCGCATGCGCTCACGGAACAGGCGGATCGACTCGCCGCGCTCGGCGCTCAACGCGTCCCGCACCGCCTCGCTTTCCGGGGTTCCGGTCAGCGCCGCGAGCACCACCAGGCAACCGCGCGGGAACTCGTCGGAACAGAAGCGCGCGACGGTCTCGCGGAGCAGCTCGGCCACGCCCTCGCGGGCGCTCGGCGCGCCATCGAGGACATCCCGGCGATAGCGGCCGTGCTGGCCGAGATAGTGGGCCAGGGCTTCGCGGAACAGCCCTTCCTTGCTGCCGAAGGCGGCGTACAGGCTGGGCGGCCTGATTTCCATCGCCTCGGTCAGGGCCGCCAGCGAAGCGCCTTCGTAGCCACGCACCCAGAACACATCCATGGCTCGCTGCAGGGCGGTGTCCCTGTCGAATGCCCGTGGCCTGCCTCGCGCTGCCATCCTGACCTCCATTATTTGTATCGATCACTATAAATTTACTTGACGAGCGTTGCCATCGCCATATTATTTAGCGACCGATACAGATATTCAAGCCATCTCCCTGCCGCCTTCGAAAGGAAAAGACCATGTCCAACCTGCTCCTCTCCCCGCTCGCCGTAGGCAACCTGACCTTGCGCAACCGCATCGTCATGGCGCCGATGACCCGCTCCCGGGCGCAACAGCCGGGCGACGTGCCGACCGCCCTGAACGCTCTCTACTATGCGCAGCGCGCCGGCGCCGGGCTGATCGTCAGCGAGGGCACGCAGATTTCCCGCCTCGGCCAGGGCTACGCCTACACCCCCGGTATCTACAGCGAGGCGCAACTGGCCGGCTGGCGCCAGGTCACCGAGGCGGTGCACGCCGCCGGCGGACTGATCGCCGCGCAGCTCTGGCATGTCGGGCGCATGTCGCATCGCTCGCTGCAGGCCGGCGGCGAGGCGCCGATCGCGCCCTCGCCGATCCAGGCCAAGGCCCAGGTGTTCATCGCCGATGGCCAGGGCGGCGGGTCCATGGCGCCCGCCGACGCGCCGCGGGAAATGACCCTGGAAGACATCCGCCGGGTCCGCGACGAATTCGTCCGCGCCGCACGCAACGCGCTCGACGCCGGCTTCGACCTGGTCGAGCTGCATGGCGCCAATGGCTACCTGATCGACCAGTTCCTCGCCAGCGCCAGCAACCGGCGCAGCGATGCCTACGGCGGTAGCCTGGAGAACCGCGCGCGGTTCCTGCTGGAGATCGTCGACGCGCTGGTCGCCGCGGTCGGTGCCGAGCGCGTCGGCCTGCGCCTGTCGCCCTGGGGCACGATCAACGACATGCACGACGACGAGCCGGAAGCGATGACCCTTTACCTCGCCGAAGCCCTGCAGCGACGCGGCATCGCCTACCTGCACCTGGCCGAGTGGGAATGGAGCGGCGGCCCGGCCTACCCGCAAGGCTTCCGCGAGCGCCTGCGCGAACGCTTCCGCGCGCCGCTGATCGTCTGCGGCAACTACGACGCCGAGCGCGCCGAAGCGATACTCCAGGCCGGACTGGCCGACGCGGTGGCGATCGGCCGGCCGTTCATCGCCAACCCCGACCTGGTCGAGCGGATCCGTCTCGGCGCGCCGCTGGCCGAGGCCAACCAGGCGCGGTTCTACGGTGGCGACGCCGCCGGCTACACCGATTACCCGACCCTCGGCCAGTCCGCTACGGCCTGATTCCCTTCCCTCCCATGCATCGTTCCCGGGCGCGGCCACGGCTGCGCTCGCGGAGGAGTCTTGCCGTGCTATTGCCGATCCTCCTGCTGGCCGCCGCCGGCTTCACCATCCTGACCACCGAGTTCGTCATCGTCGGCCTGCTCCCGGCGCTTGCCGCAGACCTCCAGGTCAGCGTCGCCCAGGCCGGCCTGCTGGTCAGCCTGTTCGCCTTCAGCGTCGCCGCCTTCGGTCCGTTCCTCACCGCCGCGCTGGCGGGCGTCGAACGCAAGCGGCTGTTCGTCGCCTGCCTGCTGCTGTTCGCCGCGGCCAATGCGCTGGCCGCCGTGGCCGGCGATATCTGGACGATGGCCGTGGCGCGCTTCGTCCCGGCCCTGGCGCTCCCGGTGTTCTGGGCCATGGCCAGCGAAACCGCCGCGCACCTGGCCGGCCCCTCGCGCGAAGGGCGCGCCGTGGCGCTGGTGTTCTTCGGCATCGTCGCCGCCACCGTGCTCGGCATTCCCATCGGCACGCTGATCGCCGACGCCTGGGGTTGGCGCCTGGCATTCGCCGCACTCGCCGCGCTGGCCCTGGCCAAGGCGCTGCTGCTGGCCGCCTGGCTGCCGCGCATTCCCGGACGGCCGGGCGTCTCGCTGCGCAGCCAGGCGAGCGTGTTGCGCCAACCGCTGGTGCTCGGCCACCTGTTGCTGTCGCTGCTGGTCTTCACCGGCATGTTCACCCCCTACACCTACCTGGCCGACATCCTCCAGCGCCTGGCCGGCTTCAGCGGTTCGCTGGTCGGCTGGACGCTGATGGGCTTCGGCGCGGTAGGCCTGCTCGGCAACTGGCTCGGCGGGCGCCTGGTGGATCGCAGCCCACTGGGCGCAACCCTGCTGTTCGTCCTGCTGATGGCGCTGGGCATGCTCGCCCTGGTGCCGACCCTCGGCAACGCCTGGCTGCTCGCCGCCACCCTGGCGACCTGGGGCGTGGCCCAGGCAGCACTGTTCATCGTCGGCCAGGTGCGGGTGATGAAGTCCGCGCCGCGGGCCCCGGCGTTCGCCGCCTCGCTGAACATCTCCGCCTGCAACGCCGGGATCGGCATCGGCGCCCTCGCCGGCAGCCGGGTGATCGACGGCAGCGGCCTGGCGCCGCTCGGCGAGGTCGGCGCGCTGGTCTGCCTGGCGGCGATGGCCGTGGCCCTGCTGCTGATGCTGGCGCCACGCCAAGCTGCCACCGAGCCGTCCCTCGGCGGCCACATCCCTCACTGACCCCACCAAGGAAGCACAACCATGATCCTCGATAGACTCTGCCGCGGCCTCCTGGCCGGCATCGCCCTGACCTTCTCCCTGGGCGGCTTCGCCGCCGAGGAATTCCCCGTCCCGAATGGCTTCGAAAGCGCCTACCGGGAAGTCGACGGCGTGAAGCTGCACTACGTGAAAGGCGGCCAGGGGCCGCTGGTGATGCTGGTGCACGGCTTCGGCCAGACCTGGTACGAATGGCACCAACTGATGCCGGAACTGGCCAAGCGCTTCACCGTGATCGCGCCGGACCTGCCCGGCCTCGGCCAGTCCGAGCCGCCGAAGACCGGCTACAGCGGCGAACAGGTCGCCGTCTACCTGCACAAGCTGGCCCGGCAATTCAGCCCGGATCGCCCGTTCGACCTGGTGGCCCATGACATCGGTATCTGGAACACCTACCCGATGGTGGTGAAGAACCAGGCCGACATCGCCCGCCTGGTGTACATGGAAGCGCCGATCCCGGACGCGCGGATCTACCGCTTCCCGGCCTTCACCGCCCAGGGCGAGTCGCTGGTCTGGCACTTCAGTTTCTTCGCCGCCGACGACCGCCTGGCGGAAACCCTGATCGCCGGCAAGGAGCGCTTCTTCCTCGAGCACTTCATCAAGTCCCATGCCAGCAACACCGAGGTGTTCAGCGAGCGCCTGCTGGACCTGTACGCCAGGTCGTACGCCAAGCCGCACAGCCTGAACGCCTCGTTCGAGTACTACCGCGCGTTGAACGAGAGCGTGCGGCAGAACGCCGAACTGGCGAAGACCCGCCTGCAGATGCCGACCATGACCCTCGCCGGCGGCGGCCACGGCGGCATGGGCACGTTCCAGCTGGAGCAGATGAAAGCCTATGCGGACGACGTCGAAGGCCATGTCCTGCCCGGCTGCGGCCACTGGCTGCCGGAAGAGTGCGCCGCGCCGATGAATCGCCTGGTGATCGACTTCCTCAGCCGCGGTCGCTGAGTCGTCCCGGTCCGGGCGATCAGAACTGCTCGCCCGGGCAGAACAGGCAGCGCAGCAGCAGGGTCATGAGCACGACAGCGCCGGAAACCAGCAGGTAAGGCAACGGGGAGAACAGGTCGTCCTGGTCCTTGCCATCGTGCTCACTACTCATGCTCTCACCTCGAGAATCGTCATGGCGGAAAAGACGCAGGATATGCACTTGCCGTCCTTGAAAGTGCACGGCGAAGTGTTCGAAGACTATAGAAACGAAGCGATCGAGTTCAATTACATCTGTGTCAGCTTGCTGTCGGCAAAACGTCAGCGGAAAGACAACGGAATATATTTCCCGATAATGCTTGCGGGGTCTGCCGCGCGCCGCCCCCAGGCTCTCCCAGCGTGAGGAATAGCCTCGGCGAAGGAAAAACCCACTTACAATGATCCCGACCCGGAATTATTCCGCCAAGTGGGCTCCGTTTCGGAAAAAAGCGATTCGCAGCACTGTTTCGGTGCAATAACGTCACATGTGAAAGTTTCGATTAAGTTTTCCGTTATCGATTATCCATAAATACGTTTGATCGCTCTCCGGACGTTTCATAGATTGCACGCCTTCACTCTCTGCGAGGCATTCCCGTGACGCATCCAGCGACCGTCTACAGCCTGTCCACCCGCCTGCTGCACTGGAGCATGGCGTTCTGTTTCATCGGCGCGATCGTGCTGGCCTATTTCGTCATCTGGGTGCTCGGCCACGACCACCCGCAGCGCCTGCCGGTACTCAACCTGCACTGGGTGCTGGGCCTGCTGGTCGGCCTGCTGCTGATCCCACGGATCGTCTCGCGGCTGCGCGAGCCGCGCCTGCCAGCGGTCCCCGGCACGCCGCTGGAGCACCGCCTGGCGCACTACGCGCACCTGTCGCTGTATGCCTTGATGCTGGTGATGCCGCTCACCGGCTACGTCGGCACCCGCCTGCCCACCGACTTCGGCCTGTTCGTGGTACCCAGCTTCAAGGACACCGCGCTGTTCGCCTGGATTTCGCAAACCTGGAACCTGAACTGGGAGGCGTTCGAGAAGCCCTTCGACGCCGTTCACCGCGTGGTCGGCCTGTGGCTGAGCACCTCGGTGGTGCTGCTCCATGCGCTCGCCGCCGGCTACCACCAGTGGGTCCGCCGCGACGGCACCCTGGAGCGCATGCTCGGCCGTCGCCAGCGCCGCTGAGCGGGGCCCTTCGTCGGCTCTCGCGGCGGCTCGGCGACGATCTGCTATAGAGGTAGGGACACGCAGGGAAAACCTCGCCGCCCCGAGGCTCCTCCGTGGCAACCACAGGCGTCGCGCAGGTAGCCGGGTCGGCCTCCGACAGAGAGGAGCATGCCATGGCCAGCCTGCACTGCCAGCACCGCAGCTACACCATCACCGCCGACGTCGTCGAGCATCCGGGCATTCCCACGCCCTGGGCCGGCGGCTGCCACATCACCGATCCCGAAGGCCACACCAGCAAGCGCATCGCCCTGCCCGTGCGCTTCGCCTTCCTCGCCGACCTGGAAAACGCCCAGCGCGCCTCCATCGCCCACGGCAAATGGCTGGTGGACCAGCGCCTGGACCGCGGCAAGGCGCTGTTCTGAAGCGCACAACGAAAACGGCCCTCGCAAGGAGGGCCGTCGTTCATCGCGGCGCGGCTCAGGCGCTGCCGGCTTCAGCGGTTTCGCTGCGCCGTCGCGGCGGCGCGCCATGGCTGTCGTCGCCGGCCAGCGGCACTTCGTTGCCCTGGGCGTCGTACAGCTTGCCGTCGAGGAAATAGTCGCCTTCGTGCAGGGCGGCGATGTCCTGGTAGCGCAGGGTCCGCTCGCTGGCGGCGACGAACACCGACTGCTGGTCGGAGTTGCCGGCAGTGAAGTGGTTGAACGCCAGGTTGAGCAGGATCGCCATGATCGCCGAGGAACTGATGCCGGAATGGAAGATGGTGGCGAACCAACTGGGGAAGTGATCGTAGAACGTCGGCGCGGCGATCGGGATCATGCCGAAGCCGATCGAAGTGGCGACGATGATCAGGTTCATGTTGTTGCGGTAGTCCACCTTCGACAGGGTGCGGATGCCGCTGGCGGCGACCGTGCCGAACAACACGATGCCGGCGCCGCCGAGCACGGCGGTGGGCACCGCGGCGATCACCCGGCCCATCACCGGCAGCAGGCCGAGGATCACCAGGAACAACCCGCCGGTGGCGACCACGTAGCGGCTCTTGATCCCGGTCACCGCCACCAGGCCGACGTTCTGGGCGAAGGCGCTCTGGGTGAAGGAGCCGAAGATCGGCGCCAGCATGCTGGAGAACATGTCCGCGCGCAGGCCGTTGCCCAGGCGCCGCGAGTCGACCTTGGTGTCGATGATCTCGCCTACCGCGAGGATGTCCGCCGAGGTTTCCACCAGGGTCACCATGATCACGATGCACATCGAGATGATCGCGGCGACCTGGAAGGTCGGCATGCCGAAGTGGAACGGCGAGGGAAACGCCACCAGCGGGCCTTCGGTGACCTTGGAGAAGTCGGCCATGCCGAGGAACACCGCGATGACGGTGCCGATGACCATCGCCAGGAGGATCGACAGGCGCGAGATCGAGGCGCTGCCGAGCTTGCTCAGCAGCAGCACGATGACCAGGGTGATTGCCGCCAGGCCGATGTTGGCCATGCTGCCGAAGTCCGGCGCGTGGCTGTTGCCGCCCATCGCCCAGCGCGCGGCGACCGGCATCAGGGTCAGGCCGATGGTGGTGATGACGATGCCGGTCACCAGCGGCGGGAAGAATTTGGTGATGCGCGAAAAGATCGGCGTGATCAGCAACCCGATCAGCGAGGCCGCCATCACCGCGCCGAGCACTGCGGGAATGCCGCCACTGCCACCGCTGCCGATGATCGCCACCATGGTCGCCACGCCAGCGAAGGACACCCCCTGGACCAGCGGCAACTGACAGCCGAAGAACGGCACGCCGAGGGTTTGCAGCAGGGTCGCCAGGCCGCCGGCGAACAGCGAAGCGGCGATCAGCAGGCCGATGTCGCCGGGTGCGAGGCCGGCGGCCTGGCCGAGGATCAGGGGGACCGCGACGATACCGCCATACATGGTCAGCACATGTTGCAGGCCGTAGGCCATGTTGGCGCCGACACCGAGGTTCTCGTCTTCAGGCCGTGGAACGGATGGGGTTCCGGAGGACGTCGTTTTCATGGTGCGCTGTTCTCGCTTTTATTGTTGTGCGCACACTGTAGACAATTCGATCCGAAAATATCCAGAAGAATGTATACAAAAATTCCAACAAATCTGTGACAGCGCTGCCGCCGATCACCTTCACTCGCGCGCTTATCCGCGCGCCAGACGGTTTCCTTCCTGCTGCGCCATCCTCCCAGCCCCGACCAACGGCCATGGGCCCGCGCCGAAGGGCATTAACGATAGAAAGCCGCCCTCCATCCCGCCAGCGAGCTATCAGCAATTCTTCCGCGAAAAGTTGATGAAATTCACATTTCAGGAATTACGCCAGGACAGCCTGGAAAGCGCTCCTAGTCTGGCAGTCAGGCCGTGCCCGAGGCGACATTTCGGGCAATAGCGCCATGCCATCAACGGCTTATCGATCATCGCCTCACAAGGAACGGAGTCTCATGAGCAACAAGAACAATCTCAGATACGCACTCGGCGCCCTCGCCCTCTCGGTTTCCGCCGCATCCCTGGCGGCACCTTCGGAAGCGCAACAGTTCACCGAGTTCTGGACCCCCGGCAAACCCAACCCGTCGATCTGCAAATCGCCGTTGCTGGTCAGCACCCCGCTTGGCCTGCCGCGCTGCCTGCAAGCCAGCAACGTGGTCAAGCGCCTGCAGAAGCTGGAAGACATCGCCAGCCTCAACGACGGCAACCGCGCCGCCGCCACGCCGGGCTACCAGGCCTCCGTCGACTACGTGAAGCAGACCCTGCAGAAAGCCGGCTACAAGGTCAGCGTGCAGCCCTTCCCGTTCACCGCCTATTACCCGAAAGGCCCGGGTAGCCTGAGCGCCACCGTGCCGCAGCCGGTCACCTACGAATGGGAGAAGGATTTCACCTACCTGTCGCAGACCGAGGCAGGCGACGTCACCGCCAAGGTGGTCCCGGTGGACCTGTCCCTCGGCGCCGGCAACACCTCCACCAGCGGTTGCGAAGCGGAAGACTTCGCCAACTTCCCGGCCGGCTCGATCGCGCTGATCCAGCGCGGCACCTGCAACTTCGAGCAGAAGGCCGAGAACGCCGCGGCCGCCGGCGCCGCCGGGGTGATCATCTTCAACCAGGGCAACACCGACGACCGCAAGGGCCTGGAGAACGTCACCGTGGGCGAGTCCTACGAGGGCGGCATCCCGGTGATCTTCGCCACCTACGACAACGGCGTGGCCTGGTCGCAGACCCCGGACCTGCAGCTGCACCTGGTGGTCGACGTGGTACGCAAGAAGACCGAAACCTACAACGTGGTCGCCGAGACCCGTCGCGGCAACCCGAACAACGTGGTGATGGTCGGCGCGCACCTCGACTCGGTGTTCGAAGGCCCCGGTATCAACGACAACGGTTCGGGCAGCGCCGCCCAACTGGAGATGGCCGTGCTGCTGGCCAAGGCGCTGCCGGTCAACAAGGTGCGCTTCGCCTGGTGGGGCGCCGAGGAAGCCGGCCTGGTGGGCTCGACCCACTACGTGCAGAACCTCGCCCCGGAAGAGAAGAAGAAGATCAAGGCCTACCTGAACTTCGACATGATCGGCTCGCCGAACTTCGGCAACTTCATCTATGACGGCGACGGTTCCGACTTCGGCCTCCAGGGTCCGCCCGGCTCGGCCGCCATCGAGCGCCTGTTCGAAGCCTACTTCCGCCTGCGCGGCCAGCAATCGGAAGGCACCGAGATCGACTTCCGCTCCGACTACGCCGAGTTCTTCAACAGCGGCATCGCTTTCGGCGGCCTGTTCACCGGCGCCGAGGGCCTGAAGACCGAAGAGCAGGCGCAGAAGTACGGCGGCACCGCCGGCAAGGCCTACGACGAGTGCTACCACAGCAAGTGCGACGGCATCACCAACATCAACCAGGACGCCCTGGAGATCCACAGCGACGCCATGGCCTTCGTGACCAGTTGGCTGTCGCTGTCGACCAAGGTGGTCGACGACGAGATCGCCGCCGCCGGCCAGAAAGCACAATCGCGGTCGCTGCAGATGCAGAAGAGCGCCAGCCAGATCGAACGCTGGGGTCACGACTTCATCAAGTAACCGCGACTACCCTGCGCCGGGCCGCCGGCGCAGGTTCCCCATCCAGGCCCGGCTCATCCACCGGGCCTTTTTTCATCGGCGCGCGATCACTCCACCGCTTCCAGCAGGGTCGCCACGCCCTGGCCGCCGGCGATGCACTGGGTGGCGATGGCATAGCGCCCGCCGGTGCGCCGCAGCAACGCAGCGGCCTTGCCGGTGATCCGCGCGCCGGTGGCGCCCAGCGGATGACCGATGGCCAGGGCGCCGCCATCCAGGTTGATCCTGTCCATGTCCAGCCCCAGTTCACGGATGCAGGCGATGGATTGGCTGGCGAAGGCCTCGTTGATCTCCACCAGGTCGATGTCGGCGATGCCCAGCCCGGCCCGTTGCAGAACCTTGCGCGTCGCCTGCACCGGGCCCATGCCCATGACCTCCGGCGCACAACCGGCCACCGCCACCGCCTTGATCCGCGCCAGGATCGCCAGCCCGTGGCGGCGCGCGAATTCCTCGCTACAGACCAGCAGCGCGGCGCTGCCATCGGTGAGCGGCGACGAGGTGGCGGCGGTGACGCTGCCGCCGAACGCCGGCTTCAGTTGGGCCAGGCTCTCCAGGTTGGTACCCGGGCGGATGCAGCCATCCTCGGCGACCCGACCGGCGGGGGTGTCGATGGCGACGATCTCCTCGCGCAGCAAGCCGGCCTCGCGCGCGGCGACTGCCTTGGCGTGGGAGCGTACGGCCATCTCTTCCTGCTCGACGCGGCTGACGGCGTAGCGCTCGGCGACATTCTCGGCGGTCTGCCCCATGCTCATGTATACCGCCGGATAGTCCTGCAGCAACGCGGGATTGGGCGACAGGTTGAAGCCGCCCATCGGCACCCGGGTCATCGACTCCACCCCGGCGGCGATGAAGGCCTCCCCGGCGCCCAGCAGGACTTGCCCGGCGGCGTAGTGGACAGCGCTCATGGACGAACCGCAGAAACGGTTGAGGGTCGCGCCGCCGAGGCTCTGCGGGAAGCCGGCGCGGAAACTGGCGATGCGCGCGATGTTCATGCCCTGTTCCGCCTCCGGATAGGCGCAGCCCATGACCACGTCCTCCAGCAGAACAGGGTCGAGATCGAGTTTCTCCACCAGGCCCTTGAGCACCGCGGCGGCCAGGTCATCCGGGCGGATATCGACCAGCGCGCCTTTCCTGGCGAAGTGGAACGGCGAACGGGCGTAACCGGCGATAACGACTGAAATCGGCGACATGAGGATATCTCCGTGAGATGGATTGGCTGGATCGCAGGGAGATATTACGCTCATAATATTTATTGAATGACAGTCGAAATACAATTTGACCGAAAAAGCCGCAGGGCTCGCCGAAACGCCCTCAGACTTCGTTCAATTCACTGATATGCCGATACTCGGCCCCCAGCTCCCGGGCCAGGCGCTCGGCCTTGCCCAGGCGCAACGGGCCGCTTTCGAGGTCGATCAGCAGACTCGGGCAGGCAGCCTCCGGCAGCGCCGGCCAGTCGCGCAGGCGGCCGTCGGTAAGCACCAGCAGACGCTGATGCTCGGCGGGTTTCTGCCGCTGTCGGCGCGCCAGCCAGCCAGCGGCTTGGTGCAGGGCGTCGAGCAGCGGCGTACCGCCGCCGGCGCCCAGCTGGCGTAGCCAGTCCTGCAACTCCCGCGAAGCCTTCTGCCCCTGCCAGAGCCATTGCGCCTGCTGCCCGGTGGCGTGCAGCACGGCCAGGCGGACGCGCTGCCGATAGGCCTCCTCGAACAGCGTCGCCAACAACCCCTTGGCCTGGGCCAGAGCGCCGTACCGGCGGGTGCTGGCGGAGGCATCGACGATCACCAGCCAGAGTTCGCCCGGGTGCCGGCTGCGCGGCTGGCGAAGCAGGTCGCGGCGCTGTCGGGGACGTCCGCGCAGCAGGGTCGGCAACCATTGGATGGCGCCCTCCGCACCCTGGCTCAGGGCGCCGCCAAGACCGCCGCGCAGGGCTCCGGGTCTGCTCCTGGCATCCGCACCCATGACCGAGCGCGGGCGGATGCTCAGGGCTTTTTTGGCCAGCGGGGCAGCTCGCGGGCGGTCCCCATGGCCACCGGCCGAGCCGGCAATTCGCCCCACTGCCCTTCGCCGTCGCCGGCGCGCTCCGGGAGCGCGGCAGGGGCCGCGGGCGGTGGCGGTGGATTGGCCGCCGATGGCGGCGGGCTCGACTGGCGACGGCGATGCAGCAGGGCGAAATGTTCCACCGCATCGATGTCCTCCGCCTCGATCCGCTCGCCGCCGCGCCAGGCCGCATGGGCGCGCGCCGCGCGCAGCCAGACCAGGTCGGCGCGCAGGCCATCGACAGCCGCCTCGAAGCAGCGTCGGGCGATGCTGTCCAGCGCCGCATCGTCCAGGGGAATCCGCGCCAGTTGCCGGCGTGCCTCGGCGCAACGGCGGCGTAGGGTGTCCTGCTGGCCTTCCCAACGTTCGACGAAGGCCTGCGGGTCGGCATCGAAGGCCAGCCGGCGACGGATGATCTCTGCCCGCTCGGCCGGCGGCGGCTGGGTGTCGAGGCGCACGTTGAGGCCGAAACGGTCGAGCAGTTGCGGGCGCAGTTCGCCCTCTTCCGGGTTCATCGTGCCGATCAGCACGAAACGCGCCGGATGCCGGTGGGAAATGCCATCGCGCTCGACCAGGTTGACGCCGCTGGCGGCGACGTCGAGCAACAAATCCACCAGGTGGTCCGGTAGCAGGTTCACCTCGTCGACGTAGAGCACGCCGCCGTCGGCCTTGGCCAGCACGCCCGGGGAAAACCGCGCGCGACCTTCGCCGAGGGCGGCGTCCAGGTCGAGGCTGCCGACGATGCGCTCCTCGCTGGCGCCCAGCGGCAGGGTAACGAACTCGCCCGCCGGCAGCAGTTCGGCGACGCCCCGCGCCAGGGTCGACTTGGCCATTCCGCGCGGCCCCTCGATCAGTACCCCGCCGATCGCCGGATCGACCGCGGCCAGGCACAGCGCCAGCTTCAGTTCGTCGGCGGCGACCACGGCGGACAGGGGGTAATGCACGGTAGCGCTCATGGGGATTCCTGCGGCGGACGGAAATACGGACCGCCAAGTCTATCAGGCCGGCGGCGCCGGTATCGAACCGTGAAACAGTCGTTGAACCGGCCGCCTCGCTTGCAGTAAGCTCGGGACTCGTTCACGGGAGAAACCCATGCCGCACACCCGCCATCCGCACCTGCACTCCAGCGCCTCGCGCCCTGGCCTGTCGTTGCGCGCGCGTGCGCCGCAGGCACCCCGTGCCGCGTATTTCTTCGGGTATTGGTTTAGCCACTCCGGCGCCTGATACCCCAACGGCGCCCACGGTATACGGGACGCCTACCCTGCACACGCAAACCCCCGGTCGGCTCCCCGACCGGGGGTTTTGTTTTTCCAGCCCGATTTTCCGGCCCACAAGGCCACAACCACAGACCAACGCACAGGACATCGATCATGACCGCATACCGCTACCGCACTGGCTACCCGCTCAACACCTGGCGATTTAGCGACGGCCGCCAGCCGCTCGCCAACCCACGACATTGCCGAACACCTCGATAGGGCACGACGCGCGCGGGATGCCCGCCGCCAGCCCAGGAAGCCAGACCATGAACTCATCCGTATCCGCACTGACCGCCCTTTCGCCGAACGCCCAGGCCGTCGCCCTGCCCAGCGCCACCGCCCGTACCGCCCTGGAACGCCTGCCCAGCCCGCTCGAACTCAAGGCTCGCCAGCCGTTGCCGCTGGAGCTGGCCAGCCAGGTCGCCGCCAGCCGCGACGCCATCCGCGCCATCCTCGACGGCGACGACCCACGCCTGCTGGTGGTAGTCGGTCCCTGTTCGATCCACGATCCCCGCTCCGCCCTCGAATACGCCGAACGCCTCGCCGCGCTGAGCGACGAACTCGACGGCCAGTTGCTCCTGGTGATGCGCGCCTACGTGGAAAAGCCACGCACCACGGTGGGCTGGAAGGGCCTCGCCTACGACCCGCACCTGGATGGCAGCGACGACATGGCCGCCGGCCTGGCGCTATCCCGGCAACTGATGCTGGACATGCTGCGCCTCGGCCTGCCGCTGGCCACCGAACTCCTGCAACCGCTGGCCGCCGGCTACTTCGACGACCTGCTGAGCTGGGCGGCGATCGGCGCGCGCACCAGCGAATCGCAGATCCACCGCGAGCTGGTCAGCGGCCTCGGCCTGCCGGTGGGCTTCAAGAACGGCACCGACGGCGGCGTCGGCATCGCCTGCGACGCGATCCGTTCGGCGGCCCACGGCCACCGCCATTTCGGCCTCGACCCGCACGGTCACCCGGCGCTGATCGAGACCCGCGGCAATCCGGACACCCATGTGGTGCTGCGCGGCGGCCGCCACGGTTCGAACTACGGTCCCGAGCAGGTGCAGGCCGTACGCCAGGCCCTGGAAAGCCAGGGCATCGCCACGCGGATGATGGTCGATTGCAGTCACGCCAACAGCGGCAAGAACCCGCTGAACCAGCCCGGCGTCCTCGCCAGCGTGCTGGACCAGCGCCTGGTCGGCGCCAGCGACCTGGTCGGGGTAATGCTGGAAAGCCACCTGTTCGACGGTTGCCAGGCGCTCGGCGGCGAACTGCGCTACGGCGTCTCGATCACCGACGGCTGCCTCGGCTGGGAAGGCACCGAGCGGATTCTCCGCGACGCCGCCCGGCGGCTCGCCGAGGGGCGCTGAAAGCGGCGCGAGCGGCCATGCCGCTCCGCTATTCCTCTTCGACGTCCAGCAGCAGGTTCTCCAAGGCCTCGCGATAGGCCCCCGGCTCCTGCCAGAGCCCGCGCCGCTGCGCCTCCACCAGGCGCTCGGCCATGTCGCGCAAGGCTTGCGGATTGTGCTGGCGGACGAACTCGCGGGTCTCCGCGTCGAGCAGGTAGGCGTCGGCCAGCAGCGCGTACTGGTGGTCGTCGATCAGCTCGCTGGTGGCATCGAAGGCGCACAGGTAGTCCACCGTCGCCGCCAGTTCGAAGGCGCCCTTGTAGCCGTGGCGCTTCATCCCGGCGATCCACTTCGGATTCACCGCCCGCGCCCGCACCACCCGGTTGAGTTCTTCCTTGAGCGTGCGGATGCGCGGGTTGTCCGGCTGGCTGTGGTCGCCGTGGTAACTGGCCACCGGCGCGCCGCGCAGGGTTTCCACCGCGGCCAGCATGCCGCCCTGGAACTGGTAGTAGTCGTTGGAATCAAGCAGGTCGTGCTCGCGGTTGTCCTGGTTGTGCAGCACCGCCTGCAGGCGTTCCAGGCGCTGGGCGAAGCGTTCCCGCGCCGGCGTGCCGTCGTCGGCGGCACCGTAGGCGTAGCCGCCCCAGTTCAGGTAGACCTCGGCAAGGTCGGCGCGGGTCTCCCACAGCCGCTCTTCGATTGCGCCCTGCACGCCGGCGCCGTAGGCACCCGGCTTGGCGCCGAAGATCCGCCAGCCGGCCTGCCGGCGCGCCTCCGCCGGCGCCGTGCCCTGCGCCTCGAGGCGCTGGCGTTCCAGGCGTACGCGAGCGGCCAGCGGGTTCAGCTCCTCCGCCTCGTCCAGCTCGGCGACCGCCTGCACCGCCGCATCGAACAGGCGGATCAGGTTGGCGAAGGCGTCGCGGAAGAACCCGGAGACCCGCAGCGTCACGTCGACCCGCGGGCGGTCCAGCAGGGAGACCGGGAGGATCTCGAAATCGGCGACGCGCTGGCTGCCGGCCTGCCAGACCGGTCGCACGCCGAGCAGGGCCAGGGCCTGGGCGATGTCGTCGCCGCCGGTGCGCATGGTCGCCGTGCCCCACACCGAGAGGCCGAGCTGGCGCAGGTGATCGCCATGTTCCTGCAGGTGACGCTCGAGCAGCAGGTTGGCCGACTGGAAGCCGATGCGCCAGGCGGTCGGGGTCGGCAGGTTGCGCACGTCCACCGAGAAGAAGTTGCGTCCGGTGGGCAGCACGTCGAGTCGCCCGCGACTCGGCGCGCCGCTCGGACCGGCCGGTACGAAGCGCCCTTCGAGGGCTGCCAGCAGCCCGTCGATCTCGGCCGCGCCACAGGCGTCCAGGGTCGGTGCCACCTGTTCGCACAAGCCGCGCAACACCTCGCCGCTGGCACGCCAGGCGGCAGGCGGCGATTCGCCGCCCAGGCAGCGTTCTATCCAGTGCAACGCCAGCAATTCCAGGCGTTCGCGGGTATCCCCGAGGGTACGCCAGGGCTCCCCGCCCCGCTCTTCCAGGCAGGCCGGCCGCGCGCCCTGCCAGGCCTCGCCCATGTCACAGGCCAGCGGATCGAAGCCCAGGCCAAGGTCGTCCGCCAGGCTCTTCAGCAACCCGGCGTTGGCGCCCTTGCCATCGCCGCGCGGAACCCGCAGCAGCGCCAGCAGGGTATCCAGGCGCAATCGCCCGCTCGGCGATTCGCCGAACACATGCAGGCCGTCGCGGATCTGCGACTCCTTCAGGTCGCAGAGATAGGCGTCCAGCTGCGGCAGCCAACTGTCCGGATCGTCGCTGAGCTGCAAGCCGATCTCGCGGTCGAGACGGTTGTCGCGCAGGAGGACGAGAATCTCGCCGCGCAACTGTTCGGCGCGGCGCGGGTCGAGCAGCGAGGCATCGTAGAACTCGTCGGCCAGGCGCTCCAGGTCGCGCAACGGGCCGTAGCTCTCGGCGCGGGTCAGCGGCGGCATCAGGTGGTCGATGATCACCGCCTGGGTGCGGCGCTTGGCCTGGGCGCCCTCCCCCGGGTCGTTGACGATGAACGGATAGATGTTCGGCAGCGGACCGAGCAACGCGTCCGGCCAGCATTCGGCGGACAGGCCGACTCCCTTGCCCGGCAGCCATTCCAGGTTGCCGTGCTTGCCGACGTGCAGCAGGGCATCGGCGCGGTAGGCGTGGCGCAGCCAGAAGTAGAACGCCAGGTAGCCGTGCGGCGGCACCAGGTCGGGATCGTGGTAGATCGCTGCCGGATCGAGCTGATAGCCGCGCGCCGGCTGGATGCCGACGAAGGTCAGGCCATAGCGCAGGCCGGCGACCATCATCCGCCCGTCGCGGAACATCGGGTCCTGCTGCGGCTCGCCCCAGCGCGCCAGCACCGCCTGGCGATTGCGCTCCGGCAGGCGTGCGAAGCAGGCCAGGTAGTCGTCCAGCGCCAGGCTCTGGGCGCAGGGCCGTAGGTCGAGATGCTCCAGGTCGTTGCTGACGCCGCCGAGCAACTGGCGGATCAGCTCGGTTCCGCTGGCGGGCAGTCCGTCGACCGGGTAGCCCTGCTGGCGCAGGGCACGAAGGATGTTCAGCGCCGCGGCCGGGGTGTCCAGGCCAACGCCGTTGCCGATCCGGCCATCGCGGGTCGGGTAGTTGGCCAGCACCAGCGCCACCCGTTTTTCCGCGTTTGGCTTGCGCGCCAGCTCGGCCCAGCGCCGCGCCAGTTCGGCGACGAAATCCATGCGCTCGTCGTCGGCGAGGTAGCAGACCACGTCGCTCTCGCTGCGTTCGCTGCGCCAGGCCAGGCCCTTGAAACTGATCGGCCGGGTGACGATACGTCCGTCCAGCTCCGGCAGCGCCACGTGCATGGCCAGGTCGCGCGGCCCCAGGCCTTGCGGGTTGTCCAGCCAGAGCGGGCGGTTGTCCAGCGAGCAGATCGCCTGCAACACCGGCACGTCGCGACGGAACGGACGCAACTCGGGCGCCTCCGGATTGGACTGGGCGAAACCGGTGGTATTGACGATCAGCGCGGCGTCGCTGCGCTCCAGCCAGTCTTCCACCTGCGCCAGGCAGGCGCTTTCCTTGAGGCTGGCCAGCGCGATCGGCAACGGGTTGAGCCCCTGCGCCGCGAGGCGTTCGCAAAAGCGTGCGATGAAGGCGGTGTTGGCTGCCTGCAGGTGGGTGCGATAGAACAGCAACGCGACCACCGGACACCCGGCCTGCCAGTCGGCACGCCAGTGTTCCAGGGTCGCCTCGGCATGCCGTGGATGGAACAGCGCCACCCGCGGCAGCGCCTGCGGTTCGCGCCAGGCGTAGTCGCGGCCGAGGCACTGGCTGGCCAGGCAGCGGTAGAACTGCCCGGCGTTCTCAAGGCCGCCCTGGCGCAAGTATTGCCAGAAGCGCTCGGCCTGCTCCGCCGGCAGGTTGCCGAGGGCGCTCAGCTCCGGGTCGGGGCGGTCGTCGCCGGGCACCGGGATCAGCAGCGCGCCGCGCTCGGCCAGCGCCACCAGTTGCTCCACGCCGTAGCGCCAGTAGCCGATGCCGCCGTGCAGCGAAAGCAGGATCACCCGTGCGTGCCGCAGCACTTCCTCGACGTAGAGGTCCACCGAGGCGTGGTTCTGCAACTGCATGGGGTTGGCCAGGCGCAGGCTCGGGTAGTCGTCCGGCAGCGCACGGGCGGCCTCGGCCAGCAATGCCAGGTGCGAATCGCCGCTGCAGAGGATCACCAGCTCGGCGGGAGTCTGGGCCAGGTGGGCGATGCCGTCGTCGGGAACGAAGCCGCCAGGTTGGGTGCGCAACAGGTGCATGGACGTTCTACCGGTAGGACGCAAGAAGCTGGGGCCGGCGAATCGCCATCGCCGGCCCCGGCCGGGGATCACGGATCAGGCAAGCGCTGTGCGCAGCTGGTTGGCGATGGCGGCCTGGTCCAGCTCCTGGCCGATCACCACCAGCCGGGTGCTGCGGGCTTCGTCGGCCAGCCACTTGCGGTCGAAATGCCTGTCGAAGCGCTTGCCGACGCCCTGCACCAACAGGCGCATGGGCTTGCCCGGAATGGCGGCGAACCCCTTGATGCGAAGTATGTCGTGACGCTCCACCAGCTCGCCGAGGGCCTCGAGCAGCGCAGCTTCCTCCACCTCGGGGAGATCGACGTGGAAGGAGTCGAACTCGTCGTGGTCGTGGTCCTCGTGGCCTTCATGGTCGTGGTGGGTCGGCCGGCCGTCGATGTGCAGCTCGGCCTCGGCGTTGAGACCCAGCAAGACCGGGAGCGGCAGCTCGCCCCGGCTCGCCTCGACGATCTTCACCGCCGCCGGCAGCTCCCTGGCGATCTCCGCGCGGACCCGCGCCAGGGCCTCGGCGTCGAGCTGGTCGGCCTTGTTCAGGATCACCAGGTCGGCGCTGGCCAACTGGTCCTCGAACAGTTCGTGCAACGGTGATTCATGGTCGAGGTTGGGGTCCTGGCGGCGTTGCTGGTCCACCTGCTCGGGATGGGCGGCGAAGGTGCCGGCCGCCACCGCCGGGCTGTCGACCACGGTGATCACCGCGTCGACCGTGCAGGCGTTGCGGATTTCCGGCCACTGGAAAGCCTGCACCAGCGGCTTGGGCAGGGCCAGGCCGCTGGTCTCGATGAGGATCTGGTCAAGGTCGCCGCGGCGCGCCACCAGCTCGCGCATCACCGGGAAGAACTCTTCCTGCACGGTGCAGCACAGGCAACCGTTGGCCAGCTCGAAAACGCGGCCCTGCGCCTCTTCTTCGCTGCAGCCGATGGAACATTGCTTGAGGATCTCGCCGTCGATGCCGAGTTCGCCGAACTCGTTGACGATCACCGCGATGCGCCGGCCTTCGGCGTTGTCCAGCATGTGCCGGAGCAAGGTGGTCTTGCCGGCGCCGAGGAAGCCGGTGACGATGGTGACGGGGAGTTTCGCCAGGGTTTTCATGGGCAGCCCTTGTTCAGCTCGGCGGGCATGCGGACGAGTGGCGCGGACGCAGGGGCCGCGCAACGGATTCGCCACCGGATCACCCCGCCCGGTTGTATGGAAGTCTTGTCCCCGGGCATCGCGCCACGGGATCGACGAGGCAGGTCTCCTGGCTCACGGTCTGGCGTCTCCGCCGGTTCCCCGCCTTCCCGCGTCACGCAGTGGCATTGGGGAACGATCGCCGTTCACAGTTGCGGGGGCAGCCGCGGCATCGACCGCGTTCCCTCTTAGCCCCGCCGTCGCCGGCGAGGAACCTCGAACCGGCAAGGCTACGCAGTGCGCGGGCCAGGGTCAATCGGGCCGGTTGACGCCCGGCGGTCCTTCATGCTGTCCTAGGCGGGTTGTCCCAGGTGTCTCGTGCCGGCGCGCACGAGGTGAAACGGGAAGCCGGTGACGCTCTCCGAGCCAGTCCGGCGCTGCCCCCGCAACGGTAAGCGCATCGCGCGCGAGCCCGGAGACCGGCCTGGAACCTTTCGTTTGATTCACCCGCGGTGGGCGGGCGCAAGCGTGAAGCGGGCCGTCCGGGCCTGTTCCTCGTGCGTACTCCTCTGCCACGCCCATGCCAATCCAGAGGGAACGCACCATGTCCAGCAGCACCCTGGCGCACGCCAGCTCCACCACCTCCCTGTCGAAGCGACTGAGCCTGGCCATCGGCGCCGGCCTGCTCGGCGCGCTGCTGGTCTATTTCGCCGGTTTCTCGCACATCGACGCGGTACACAACGCCGCCCACGATACCCGGCACAGCTCCGGCTTCCCCTGCCACTGAGTCGCGAGAGAACCAGAATGATCAAGCGCATCGCCCAGACCGCCGGCTTCGCCGGCCTGCTCGCCGCCCTGCTGCTGACCCTGCTGCAGATTCTCTGGGTCACCCCGCTGATCCTCGAAGCGGAGACCTACGAGAAGAGCGAGCCGGTCGCGGCCCAGCCCCACGAACACGCCCCCGGCGTCGCCGCCCATGTCCACGACGAGGAGGCCTGGGAGCCGGAAGACGGCTGGCAGCGTACCCTCTCCACCACCGGCGGCAACCTGGTGGTGGCGGTCGGCTTCGCCCTGATGCTCGCCGGCCTCTTCACCCTGCGCGCGCCGGGCCAGACCTGGCAGGGCCTGCTCTGGGGCCTGGCCGGCTACGCGGTGTTCTGCCTTGCGCCGTCGCTGGGCCTGCCGCCGGAGCTGCCGGGTACCGCCGCGGCCGACCTGGTGCAACGCCAGTACTGGTGGATCGCCACTGCCGCCGCCACCGCGGTGGGCCTGGCCCTGCTGGTGTTCGGCGGCAACTGGCCGCTGAAGCTGGTCGGCGCCGTCCTGCTGGCGCTGCCGCACCTGTTCGGCGCGCCGCAGCCCGAGGTCCATGCCAGCCTGGCGCCGGAAGCCCTGGCCCAGCGTTTCGTGGTCGCCTCGCTGGTCAGCAATGCGCTGTTCTGGGCCGCCCTCGGCCTGGCCGCTGCCTGGCTGTTCCGGCGCAACCGGGGCGGCGTCGACGCCTGACCGCCTGCCACCCGCGACCCTTGCCGGTCGCGGGTCCATAGTGTCTCTCCTTCCATCTCCTCCGGTCCGCGCATGCCCCTGCCCATCCCCAGCCTGCTGATCGCCGGCATCGGCTGCCGCCGAGGCTGTAGCGCCGAGCATCTGCGCGCGCTGCTGGAGCGAACGCTGGGCGAACACGGGCGCAGCCTGGCCGACCTGGACGCCCTCGCCAGCATCGACGGCAAACGCGACGAACCCGGCCTGCGGCAACTGGCCACGCTGCTCGAACGCCCCGTGCATTTCCTCGCACCCGCCGTCCTGCACGACTACGAGCCGCGCCTGCTCAGCCCCTCCGCCGTCGCGCTGCGCGAAACCGGCTGCTCCAGCGTCGCCGAGGCCGCCGCCCTGGCCCTGGCCGAACGCCTGGGTGGCGGTCGCGCCGATCTGCTCGGGGCGAAACGCAGCGATGATCGGGCGAGCATCGCCCTGGCACGTCTTCTCACCGAACGAGAACTCCCATGACCGTCTATTTCATCGGCGCCGGTCCCGGCGACCCCGACCTGATCACCGTCAAGGGGCAGCGCCTGATCCGCCAATGCCCGGTGATCCTCTACGCCGGCTCGCTGGTTCCGCAAGCGCTGCTCGAGGGGCACCAGGCCGGCCAGGTGGTGAACACCGCCGAGCTGGACCTCGAACAGATCGTCGAGCTACTCGCGCAAGCCCATCGCCGCGGCCTCGACGTAGCCCGCGTGCATTCCGGCGATCCCTCCCTGTACGGCGCCATCGGCGAGCAGATCCGCCACCTGCGCGAACTCGGCATCCCCTATGAGATCGTCCCCGGAGTCACCGCCACCGCCGCCTGTGCCGCCCTGCTCGGCTGCGAGCTGACCCTGCCCGAAGTGTCCCAGACGCTGATCCTGACCCGCTACGCCGCACGCACGAAGATGCCGGAAGGCGAGAGCCTGGGCAACCTGGCGCGGCACCGGGCGACCCTGGCGATCCACCTGGGCGTCGCCCACCTGGCGAAGATCGTCGAGGAACTGCTGCCGCACTACGGCGCCGACTGCCCGGTCGCGGTGATCCACCGGGCCAGTTGGCCCGACCAGGAACAGGTTCGCGGCACCCTCGGCGACATCCTGCCCAAGGTCGCCGCCAGGAATTTCCGCCGCACCGCGCTGATCCTGGTCGGCGAGGTGCTGGCCGCCGAAGGCTTCGCCGACTCTTCGCTGTACCGCGCCGAGCATCGACATCTCTATCGACCCGGCGAATGAACCGCCGTCCTTAGGTTCGGCGCCGACCACCGGCAGCACGCCTAGACTCGTCGCAAGGCTTGCGACAGCGGGCCGGCACGGCTAGCGTTCAGCGCTGGCCCCTTTTTTCCTGAAGCCTTCGGACACCCATGAAACGATTCCTCCTCGGTCTGGTTCTGCTGCTGGCGGTCGCCGCCGGCGTCCTCTACTTCGTCCCGGCTACCCTCCTCGCCAGCGTACGCACCGTCGAGCGCGGCCTCGCCGGTCTCAGCGAGCACAGCGTGCAGGTCGACAACCTGGAGATCGCCTACCTGGAAGGCGGCTCGGAAAAGAACCCGACCCTGTTGCTGATCCACGGCTTCGGCGCCGACAAGGACAACTGGCTGCGCTTCGCCCGGCCGCTGACCGAACGCTACCATGTGGTCGCCCTCGACCTGCCCGGCTTCGGCGACAGCAGCAAGCCGCAACAGGCCAGCTACGACGTCGGCACCCAGGCCGAGCGAGTCGCCAATTTCGCCGCCGCCATCGGCGTGCGCCGCCTGCACCTGGCCGGCAACTCCATGGGCGGGCACATCGCCGCGCTCTACGCGGCGCGCCATCCGGAACAGGTGCTATCGCTGGCGCTGATCGACAACGCCGGGGTGATGCCGGCGCGCAAGAGCGAACTGTTCGAGGACCTGGAGCGCGGCGAGAATCCCCTGGTGGTGCGCCAGCCGGAAGACTTCCAGAAGCTGCTCGACTTCGTGTTCGTCCAGCAACCGCCGCTGCCGGCGCCGCTCAAGCGCTACCTCGGCGAACGCGCGGTAGCCGCGTCGGCGTTCAACGCGCAGATATTCGAACAACTGCGCCAGCGCTACATCCCGCTGGAGCCGGAACTGCCGAAGATCGAGGCACCGACCCTGCTGCTATGGGGCGACCGCGACCGCGTGCTGGACGTCTCCAGCATCGAGGTGATGCGTCCGCTGCTGAAGCGGCCCAGCGTGGTGATCATGGAAAACTGCGGACACGTGCCGATGGTCGAACGCCCGGAGGAAACCGCGCAGCACTACCAGGCCTTCCTCGACGGCGTACGGAACGCCCAGGTGGCCGGTCGCTGAAAACGCGAACCGGCGCCTGGGCGCCGGTTCGGGGGAGCGGGAGCCGTCGCGAGGACGGCTCGGATCCAGGCCTCAGGCCTGGATCAGGTTGGCGATCTGCACGTCCGGGTTGACGTCCTGCTCGTAGTCGACCCCAGCGACCTCGAAACCGAACAGGTTGAGGAACTCGCTCTTGTAGCCGGCGAAGTCGGTCAACTCGTAAAGGTTCTCGTTGGTTACCTTGTCCCACAGCTCCTCGACACGGGACTGCACTTCCGGCTGCAGTTCCTTGTAGTCGGCACGCAGGCGGCCTTCCTCGTCGAGGCGCGGCTCGGCGCCGTACAGGCTCTCCCGGTACAGGCCGTCGACCTGCTCGATGCAACCTTCGTGGGTGCCCTGCTCCTTCATCACCTTGAACAGCAGCGACAGGTACAGCGGCATCATCGGGATCGCCGAGCTGGCCTGGGTCACCACCGCCTTGAGCACCGACACGCGCGCATCGCCGCCCAGCGGGGCGAGCTTGTCGCGGATACCGAGGACCTTCTGGTCGAGATCCTTCTTGGCCGCGCCGATGGAACCGTTCCAGTAGATGTCGTGGGTGATCTTCTCGCCCAGGTAGGTGAACGCGGTGGTCTTCGCGCCGTCGGCCAGCACGTCGGCCTCCAGCAGCGCATCGATCCACATCTGCCAGTCCTCGCCGCCCATCACCGCAACGGTATCGGCGACCTCCTGATCGCTGGCCGCCTCCAGGACGACGTCCTTGATCACTTCCTTGTCGGTGTCCAGGCCACGGAAGCTGACCGACTTGCCGATCGGCTTGAGGGTCGAGGAGAACACTTCGCCGCTCTTCGGATGGGTACGGCGCGGCGCGGCCAGGCTGTAGACCACCAGGTCGACCTTGCCGAGATCGCGCTTGATGGTCTCGATGGTCAGCCGCTTCACCTCGTCGGAGAAAGCGTCGCCATTGATGCTGCGGGCATACAGGCCTTTCTCGTGGGCGAACTTCTCGAAGGCCGCCGAGTTGTACCAGCCGGCGGTGCCCGGCTTGCTCTCGCTGCCCGGACGCTCGAAGAACACCCCGAGGGTATCGGCGCCGGAACCGAACGCGGCGGTGATGCGGGCAGCCAGGCCATAGCCGGTGGAGGAACCGATGACCAGGACCTTCTTCGGTCCGTTGACGACGAGGCCCTTGGCCTCGACGTAGTCGATCTGTTGCTTGACGTTGGCCTCGCAGCCTGCCGGATGGGTAGTGACGCAGATGAAGCCACGCACGCGCGGTTTGATGATCATGAAAACCTCGGTTGCTAGATGCCGGAAAAGCACATTCAGGAGCTAGAGACGTCGCGCATTGTAAATGAGACACCTCCGCTTGGGCGGACCGAAGGCAGGAATCGTGACCAAAGGGTCACGCGTCGCAGCCCGGACATAAAAAAACCCGCTCCGGGGAGCGGGTCTTGTCGGCTTGGAATCGGGCTCAGACGGCCTTTTCCAGCTCCGGTACGGCGTCGAACAGGTCGGCGACCAGGCCGTAGTCGGCGACCTGGAAGATCGGCGCCTCTTCGTCCTTGTTGATCGCGACGATCACCTTCGAGTCCTTCATGCCCGCCAGGTGCTGGATGGCACCGGAGATACCTACCGCGATGTACAGCTGCGGGGCGACGATCTTGCCGGTCTGGCCGACCTGCATGTCGTTCGGCACGAAACCGGCGTCGACCGCGGCGCGGGAAGCGCCGACTGCGGCACCCAGCTTGTCGGCCAGGGCGTAGAGGATCTTGAAGTTGTCGCCGTTCTGCATGCCGCGGCCGCCGGAGACCACGATCTTGGCAGCGGTCAGTTCCGGACGGTCGGACTTGGCCAGCTCTTCGCCGACGAAGGCGGACTTGCCGGCATCGGCCGGGCCGGAAACCTGCTCGACGGCAGCCGAACCGCCTTCGGCGGCGACGGCGTCGAAGCCGGTGGTACGCACGGTGATCACCTTGACCGCAGCCGAGGACTGCACGGTAGCGATGGCGTTACCGGCGTAGATCGGACGCTTGAAGGTGTCGGGGCTGACCACTTCGACGATCTCGGAGATCTGGTCGACGTCCAGCAGCGCGGCGACGCGCGGCAGGAAGTTCTTGCCGTTGGTGGTAGCCGGGGCCAGCACGTGGCTGTAGTTCTTGCCCAGCTCGGCGATCAGCGGCGCGACGTTTTCCGGCAGCTGGTGGGCGTAGGCGGCGTTGTCGGCGACCAGCACCTTGGAGACGCCCTCGACCTTGGCGGCGGCTTCGGCCACGGCGGCAACGTTCTGTCCGGCGACCAGCACGTGGATGTCGCCGCCAATGGCCTTGGCAGCGGCAACGGTGTTCAGGGTGGCAGCCGCCAGGGCCGCGTTGTTGTGCTCAGCGATAACCAGGATAGCCATTAGATTACCTTCGCCTCGTTCTTCAGTTTCTCTACCAGTTCAGCCACGGACTTGACCTTGATGCCAGCGGAGCGTGCAGCCGGCGCCTCGACCTTCAGGGTCTTCACGGTGGAAGCGGTGGAAACGCCCAGGGCGTCCGGGGTCACCACGTCCAGCGGCTTCTTCTTGGCTTTCATGATGTTCGGCAGCGACGCGTAGCGCGGCTCGTTCAGGCGCAGGTCGGTGGTGACGATGGCCGGCAGGTTCAGCGCGACGGTCTGCAGACCGCCATCGATCTCGCGGGTCACGTTGACCTTGTCACCAGCGACCTCGACCTTGGAGGCGAAGGTGCCCTGGGCGTAGCCGGTCAGCGCGGCGAGCATCTGGCCGGTCTGGTTGTTGTCGCTGTCGATGGCCTGCTTGCCGAGAATCACCAGCTGCGGCTGCTCCTTGTCGACCACGGCCTTGAGCAGCTTGGCCACGGCCAGGGAGTTCAGCTCGTCGTTGCTCTCCACCAGGATCGCACGGTCAGCGCCCAGCGCCAGCGCGGTGCGCAGTTGCTCCTGGGCGGCGGTCGGGCCGACGGAGACAGCGACGATCTCGGTAGCCACGCCTTTCTCTTTCAGGCGTACGGCTTCTTCCACGGCGATTTCGCAGAAGGGGTTCATGGACATCTTGACGTTGGCGAGGTCGACGCCGGAGTTGTCCGCCTTGACGCGGACCTTGACGTTGTAGTCGACCACTCGTTTGACTGCTACAAGAACCTTCATGGATTCCTCGTTATTCTCCGGTGAATAAGGATGTCGCCAGACAGGCCTGGCCGGTGATGCTCGCCGGCCGGAAACCGACACTCTGCTAGACAGCGACCGCAAAACCGCCCGTATCTTGACCGGATCACCCTTTTCGGTCAATACGGCAAAAGGGTGGTTTCCCCCCCTCGAATGCCGATTCTATCAGGCTTCCAAAGAATTCAAACAAACGTTTGTATTGGACCTGCCCATGCAGCTATATATAATGCGCCCGCTCTGATCAGGGAAAGATCTCAGCCACCAATAAACAGATACCGTGAGCCTTGAGTAGGAGATCGATAGTGGAACGCGAATACATGGAATTCGACGTCGTCATCGTCGGCGCCGGCCCCGCCGGTCTGTCCGCCGCATGCCGACTGAAGCAGAAGGCCGCCGAAGCCGGTCAAGAGATCAGCGTCTGCGTGGTCGAGAAGGGTTCCGAAGTGGGCGCCCACATCCTCTCCGGCGCGGTGTTCGAGCCGCGCGCGCTGAACGAGCTGTTCCCCGACTGGAAGGAACTCGGCGCGCCGCTCAATACTCCGGTGACCGGCGACGACATCTACGTCCTGAAGAGCGCCGAGAGCGCTACCAAGGTGCCCAACTTCTTCGTGCCCAAGACCATGCACAACGAGGGCAACTATATCATCTCCCTGGGCAACCTCTGCCGCTGGCTGGCCCAGCAGGCCGAAGGACTGGGCGTGGAGATCTACCCGGGCTTCGCCGCCCAGGAAGCGCTGATCGACGAGAACGGCGTGGTCCGCGGCATCGTCACCGGCGACCTCGGCGTCGACCGCGAAGGCAACCCGAAAGAAGGCTACTACACCCCCGGCATGGAGCTGCGGGCCAAGTACACCCTGTTCGCCGAAGGCTGCCGCGGGCACATCGGCAAGCAACTGATCAAGAAATACAACCTGGACAGCGAGGCCGATGCCCAGCACTACGGTATCGGCATCAAGGAAATCTGGGACATCGACCCGTCCAAGCACAAGCCCGGCCTGGTGGTCCATACCGCCGGCTGGCCGCTGAACGACGAAAATACCGGCGGCTCGTTCCTCTACCACCTGGAGAACAACCAGGTGTTCGTCGGCCTGATCATCGACCTGTCCTACAGCAACCCGCACCTGTCGCCGTTCGACGAGTTCCAGCGCTACAAGCACCACCCGGTGGTCAAGCAGTACCTGGAAGGCGGCAAGCGCGTGGCCTACGGCGCCCGGGCCATCTGCAAGGGCGGCCTGAACTCGCTGCCGAAGATGGTCTTCCCCGGCGGCGCGCTGATCGGTTGCGACCTCGGCACCCTGAACTTCGCCAAGATCAAGGGCAGCCACACCGCGATGAAGTCCGGCATGCTCGCCGCCGACGCGATCGCCGAGGCCCTGGCCGCCGGCCGCGAAGGCGGCGACGAGCTGTCCAACTACGTCGATGCGTTCAAGGCCAGCTGGTTGTACGACGAACTGTTCCGCAGCCGCAACTTCGGCGCGGCCATCCACAAGTTCGGCGCTATCGGCGGCGGCGCGTTCAACTTCATCGACCAGAACATCTTCGGCGGCAAGATCCCCGTCACCCTGCATGACGACAAGCCGGACTACGCCTGCCTGAAGAAGGCCAGCGAAGCGCCGAAGATCGACTACCCGAAGCCGGACGGCAAGCTCAGCTTCGACAAGCTGTCCTCGGTGTTCCTCTCCAATACCAACCACGAGGAAGACCAGCCGATCCACCTCAAGCTGGCCGACGCGAGCATTCCGATCGAGAAGAACCTGCCGCTCTACGACGAGCCGGCCCAGCGCTACTGCCCGGCAGGCGTGTACGAAGTGGTGGCCAACGACGACGGCAGCAAGCGCTTCCAGATCAACGCGCAGAACTGCGTGCACTGCAAGACCTGCGACATCAAGGACCCGGCGCAGAACATCACCTGGGTGGCGCCGGAAGGTACCGGCGGGCCGAACTACCCCAACATGTAAGGCAAACGAAAAAGGCTCCCTCGGGAGCCTTTTTTTCATGCTGCGCCTGTCAGTCCGGCTGCGGGCCGATGGGAAAGAACTCGCCGTGGCTCCAGACGCCGAGCCATTCGATGCCGTCGATCCGGCGCGGCACCGCCAGCTCGACCAGTTGGTAGAACACGTTGCGATGCACCAGCGCCTCGAGGTTGTCGCGCACCCGCAGGTAAGGCGTGGGTTCCTGGGTGCCGGGGTCGATCTCGACGCGCAGCGGATGCCCGGCGTCCGCCTCGACCTCGTCCTCGACGTTGGTGGCGAAGCGCAGTACCTGCGCCCCGCCCTCGCCCTGCACCTGCAGGGTCACCGCGACGAAGGGCGCATCGTCGACGCGGATACCGACCTTTTCCACCGGAGTCACCAGGAAATAGTCGTCGCCGTCGCGGCGAATGATGCTGGAGAACAGCTTCACCATCGGCTTGCGTCCGATCGGCGTGCCCAGGTAGAACCAGGTACCGTCGCGGGCGATGCGCATGTCGATGTCGCCGCAGAACGGCGGATTCCACAGGTGCACGGGCGGCAGGCCCTTCTTTTCGCCCCTGGGGATCTGCGCCAGCAGGTCGTTGGCCTTGCCGGTATCACTCATAGCCTGTTCCTCGACTGTTCAGGCCCAGCAATTCCTGGGCGTATTGCTCCAGCGGCGGACGCAGCAGGTCTTCCGGGGTGGCGTCGTAGAACGTCAGGAAACCGCCGCGGCTGCGAATGGTCGCGCTGTCCACCAGGAAACGGGTGCTGGTCTCGATCAGCATGACCTGGATGACACTGCGATCGCGCCCGACCCGGCCGAGTTCCTCTTCGTCTTCCCACTCCTCCCAGTTGCCGATCCTGTTGTCGCCCCGGGCGAAACGGCAGTACAGCAGGTAGTGGGCGCCGGCGGCACGCGCCTCGCGCATCGCGTCGTCCAGGCCGAGCGGCGCCTTGGCGCGGCGCACCAGCGGGAAATACTCGACGAAACCTTCGAAGGCCTGCTCGGCCACCACGTTCGGCCGCGCGTACCGGTAGCCCGGCGGCACGAACGGGCCCTGGCCGATGTAGATGAAGGAGTCGGCCTGGATCCGCCGGTTGTTGCTGCGCTGGCTGGCGCTGTGATCGAGCACCCCGGCGTCGCGCAGGTAGTAGTCGGCGCCGTCGGCCAGGTCGCTGGGCTTCATGCAGGCGGACAGGCTGCCCAGGAGGAGCATCGCCAGGGCGATACGGAACAGGTGCAACATCGGTCATCTCCCCTGCCGGCGTCGGAAAACCGGCGAATGACGAGCCGATGCAGCTTCCGCGCCATCACAGGCCACGCTGCCACTCCTGGCGCAGGGCAGCGTGCTGCGGCTGCTCGATGGCCTGGCGGACCTCGGCCAGCAGGCGCGCCTTGTCGGCACCCAGCTCGCCCTTGAGCACCAGATAGTTGGAAGCGTGGTCGCTGCGAAATACCGTGTCTTCGAGCTCCAATCCCTGCAACAGGCGTTCGACCTCGACGAACAGGGCACGCCGATCCAGCGCCTCGAAATCGGCGAAGCCAGCACGGAAACGCTGCTCGCCGGTAGGGAAACTCACCACCAGGGTCGACAGGTACTCCGGCTGGGCGGCGTTCATCAGGCGCGCGGAGTTGTCCGCGTGCTGCGCGCTCAGGGTCATTCCGCCCAGACCGTTGAGGATCATCACCGAACGACTGATCCCCGCCTCGCCAAGCTTTTCCAGCGCATCCAGGGTAGAGGAATAGGTCTCGCCCTTGTTGACCCGCGCCAGCACTTCGTCGTCGCCGGACTCGGCGCCGACATAGGCCATTCGCAGCCCGGCGTCGGCCAGTTCGCGCAACTCGTCGACCGACTTCCTGCGCAGGTTGCGCGGCAGGCAGTAACTGGATACCCGCTCCACCTCCGGCAAGTGCTCGCGAATCGCCTGCAGCACCGCGAGCAGCCGGCGGGTCGGCAATACCAGGGCGTCGCCATCGGCGAGAAACACCCGCTTGACGATCAGGCGCTCGCCGCAGCGGCGGATCTCCTCCAGTACCTCGTTCTCGTCGCGGGCGCGAAATTTCTTTTGCGGCTGGGTATACATCTCGCAAAAGCCGCATTTGTTCCAGGAACAGCCATTGGTCACCGGGAGGATCAGCGAATGCGCCTCGCTCGGGGGCCGGAACACCGGTTCGATGTAGTGGATAGGGAATTCACGGACACTCATCGGAGAACTCCTGAACGAACGTGGAGCCGCCGGCGGATTCGCCGGAAATGGGCAGCCGACGTCCCGCCGGCGGATCGATGGGCGACGAGTATATCCCTGCCGGCAAAGAGTGCGCGGGGCGCAGTGACTGCGTCCCGGCACCACAGGCATCAGGCGCTGGGAGCGTCGCCTTCGCGCTTGCGCTTGTTGCCCATGCGCACGCCGATATCCATCAGGAAGTGGAAGAAACCTTCCTGGTCTTCCAGCACCTCGCGCCAGAACGGCGAGTGGTACAGCGCCACGGCGCCATGCACCAACGCCCAGGCAGCGCAATAATGGAAGTACGGCGGAACATTCTCCAGCTTGCCGTCGGCGATACGCTCCTTGATCAGCTGGGTCAGGCGTTCGAAGTTGGAGGCGCGGATCTTGTGCAGTTCCTCGACCATCTCTGGCACCTGGCTGGTCTTCACCACCTTCTCTTCCAGGCGGTCGAACAGGCGGTAGCGCTGCGGATCGCGCATGCGGAACTCGAAGTAGGCGCGCGACAGGGCTTCCTTGTCGCGGGCTACGTCTTCGGAATGGAACAGGGCGGCGAGATCGCGCTCGTAGTCCAGCATCAGGCGCAGGTAGATCTCCGCCTTGGACTTGAAGTGCTTGTAGATCGTGCCTTTGCCGATGCCGACGGCATCCGCGATCATCTCGACCGTTACGCTGTCTTCCCCCTGTTCGAGGAACAGCTTGAGGGCGGTATCGAGAATCTCCTGTTCACGGCGACGAAATTCACGAACTTTGCGAGGCTCTTTCTGCATAAAAAGACTGTCAGGTCAAAATGAGTCAAAAATCGAAGCCGCGTATTATGCCTATTCAGCACGAAAATGCACGGAACATCCGACGATGAATTGTTACCAGGACGAATTCGACCAGACCAACGGTCTGCGCTACCTCAACCACGCAGCGGTCGCACCCTGGCCTAGACGCGCCGCCGACGCGGTGAGCGCCTTCGCCCGGGAGAACGTCGCCCACGGCGCCAGCGACTATCCGGAATGGCTGAAGATAGAACATCGCCTGCGCGAGCGCCTTGCCCGACTGCTCAATGCGCGCGCCGGCAGCGACCTCGCACTGGTCAAGAACACCTCCGAGGCGCTTTCCTTCGTAGCCTTCGGCCTGGATTGGCGAGAGGGCGACCAGGTCGTCATCGGCAACGAGGAGTTCCCCTCCAATAGAGTGGTCTGGGAAGCCTTGCGCCCGCGCGGCGTCGAAGTGGTCAAGGTCGGTCTCGCCGGCGACGACCCCGAGGGCGCCCTGCTCGCCGCCTGCGGCCCACGCACCCGCCTGCTGTCGATCAGCGCGGTGCAGTACGCCAGCGGCCTGCGCCTTGACCTGGAGCGCATCGGCACGGGATGTCGCCGCCGCGGCGTGCTGTTCTGCATCGACGCGATCCAGCAGCTCGGCGCCCTGCCCTTCGACGTACAGGCCTACGATTGTGCCTTCGCCATGGCCGATGGGCACAAGTGGATGCTCGGCCCCGAAGGGCTGGGCGTCTTCTATTGCCATCCCGAGCAGCGCGAGCGCCTGGCGCTGCACGAATATGGCTGGCACATGCTGGAACATGCCCTCGATTACGAGCGTCGCGACTGGCGGCCGGCGCGCAGCGCCCGGCGCTTCGAATGCGGCAGCCCGAACATGCTCGGCGCGATGGCCCTGGAGGCCAGCCTGGGGCTGTTGGAGGAGGTCGGCATGGAGCGGGTCGGCAGAGACATCGCCGAGCGCGTCCAGTGGCTACAGGACGGTCTGTCGGGAATTCCCGGGGTACGCCTGCACAGCCCGCGGAACCCGAGCCGACGCGCGGGCATCCTGACCTTCAGCCTGGACGGCCAGGACAGCCGGACACTCTTCGAAACGCTTCGCCAGGAGCGGGTCATTTGCGCCCAGCGTGGCGGAGGTATCCGTTTTTCCCCGCACTTCTACACGAGTTCGACGGTGATCGACGACACCCTGGCGATCTTGCGCCAGGTCGCAGGCACCTAGGTGCTCAAGGACGGCGAGGGTATTCCAAATCTGTTTAAAAAACCGCCAGCCCTGTCTGGACGCCCCACGAACATGACCAATACTGAAAGGTACTGGCGCGCGGTATCTCCCCCCAAGTACCCAGCCAGTGAAGGTACCGAGGAATGCGTACCTTTGTTCCACTCCTAATGGTCTTGACCCGGATTCATCCCCCAGAACCCGGGTTTTTTTTATCCGTTTGCCGGCCTAGCGGGCCAACGGAAACAGCCGATGGAAATTGGCGGTAGTCTGCTCCGCCAGGGTTTCCAGGCTGACGCCACGCAACGTCGCGAGGAATTCGGCGACATCGCGCACGTATTCCGGCAGGTTCGGCTTGCCGCGATGGGGAATCGGCGCCAGGTAGGGCGAGTCGGTCTCCACCAGCAGCCGGTCGGCCGGTACCTGGCGAGCCACCTCGCGCAGGGCATCGGCATTGCGGAAGGTGACGATGCCGGACAGGGAAATGTAGAAGCCCAGGTCCAGCGCCGATCGCGCCATCTCCCAGTCCTCGGTGAAGCAATGCAGCACGCCGGCCTGCGGCAACGCCGCCTCGCGCAGCAGCGCCAGCGTATCGGCGCGCGCCTCGCGGGTGTGCACGATCACTGGCTTGGCGGTGATCCGCGCGGCTTCCAGGTGCAGGCGAAACGCCTCCTGCTGCAACTCGGCGGCTTCCGGTTCGTAGTGGTAGTCGAGGCCGGTCTCGCCGATCGCCACCACCCGCGGATGCGCCAGTTCGCCTAGCAGCCAGTCCAGCGCTGGCGCGCTTCCGGGCTCCAGGTCCAGCGGGTGCACGCCGACCGAACAGTGCACGTCGGCATAGCGCTCGGCCAGGGCCTTCACCGCCTGGGCATTGTCGGCGCTGACGCCGATGCAGAGGAATTGACCGACGCCACGCGCTCGCGCGGCATCCAGCGCCGCATCGAGCGAGCCGCCATGGGCGGCCAGGTCGAGGCGATCGAGGTGGCAGTGGGAATCGACCAGCATGATCCTGTCTAGCGTTACATCGTGTGGGTCGGCCGGTCCGACTTCAGCGCCCCGGCCAGGTAGGTTTCGATCTTGTTGCGGGCGGTGTTGTCACCGTCGTTGAACTGCACGCCGATGCCCGCCGCACGGTTGCCCTGAGCGCCCTTCGGGGTGATCCAGACGACCTTGCCGGCCACCGGGATCTTCTCCGGCTCTTCCATCAGGTTGAGCAGCATGAAGACCTCGTCGCCAAGCTTGTAGTTCTTGTTGGTGGGAATGAACAGCCCGCCGTTCCTGATGAACGGCATGTAGGCGGCGTAAAGCACGGACTTGTCCTTGATGGTCAAGGACAGGATGCCGTTACGCGGCCCCAGATTGGGTGGCAAACTCATGCAGGTTCCTGCCAGTCGAATATCAGCGGGATTCTAGCCCGGCCCGGGCAGGCTTGCCCACTGCACCAGCAGGGCTTCGAGAAGCAGGACACGGTTGAGGTTGGCCTTGTTCAACACTTTCTGCCGCTGTTGCAGCAGCCAGTCCTGCATGGCCAGCACCTTGGCCTGCCCGGACTTGTCGCCCAGGTACTGGATCACCTTGCGCATGTCGGCCAGCCCCAGCCCCTCCTCGTCGCGGGTCAACTGGTAGCGCAGGATGCCCAGCGTCCAGTCGCAGAACCAGTCGAACAGCAATGGCAGCGGCACGCTGTTCCAGCTTTCGGCCAGTGGGCTGGCGGCGATCTGCTGCTTGAGCAGCTTCTTCACCCCCTCGACCACCTGCGCGCGCTGCTCGCGCACGCCCTGGCCGTGCAGGCGCTGGGCGGTGAGCGGCGAGCCGCCGGAAAGCGCCAACAGTTCCTCCAGGGCCTCGGCCGGCTCGTCGGGCAGGGCCCGCGCCAGCCATTCCAGACTCGCCGCCGCGCCCGGCAAAGGGCAGGCCTGCTGCACGCAGCGGCTCTTGATGGTCGGCAACAGGCGGCTGGGCTGGTGGCTGATCAGCAGCAGCACGGTATCGCCCGAGGGCTCTTCGAGGCTTTTCAACAGGGCGTTGGCGGCATTCACGTTCATCGCCTCGGCGGGCTCGAGCAACACGACCTTGCGCCCGCCCAGTTGCGCGGTCTGCACCACGAAGCCAACCAGGTCGCGGACCTGGTCGACCCGGATCGATTTCTCCGCTTCCTCCGGCTCCAGCACGAAGTAGTCCGGATGGGTACCGGCGGCCAGCAACTGGCAGGCCTTGCACTCGCCGCATGCGCCAGCGGCGGCGGGCCGCTGGCAGAGCAGCTGGGCGGCCCAATGCTCGGCCAGGGCGCGCTTGCCGATCCCGGCGGGACCGTAGAGCAGATAGGCGTGGGCGTGCTGGGCGCGGCCGCCCAGTTGGCTCCAGAGCGCCTGCTGCCAGGGATAGATATCAGCCATTCAGACGCTCCAGCAGATTCGGCAGCAGCCGATCCAGGCCAGCCTGCACCTCGGCCAGCGGCAACCCGGCGTCGAGCACCTGGTAACGCTCCGGGGCCTGCGCGGCGCGCTGCAGGTAGGTCTGACGCACGGCCTCGAAGAAGCGTCGGTCCTCCTGCTCGAAACGGTCGAGCCGGCCACGCGCCGCCGCCCGCGCCAGGCCGATTTCCACCGGCAGGTCGAAGACCAGCGTGAGGTCGGGCCGCAGGTCGCCCTGGACGAAGCTTTCCAGCGCGGCGATGCGCGCCTCCGGCAAGCCGCGCCCGCCGCCCTGGTAAGCATAGGTGGCATCGGTGAAGCGATCGCAGAGCACCACGGCCCCGCGCGCCAGCGCCGGGCGGATGACCCCGGCGAGATGCTGGGCCCGCGCGGCGAACATCAGCAACAGCTCGGTATCGGCGGCCATCGGCTCGTCGCTGGGCGCCAGCAGCAGCTCACGGATGCGCTCGGCGAGAGGCGTGCCGCCAGGCTCGCGGGTCAACTGCACCTCGATGCCGCGCTCGCGCAGGCGCTCGGCCAGGTAGTCGCGGTTGGTGCTCTTGCCGGCCCCTTCCGGGCCCTCCAGGGTGACGAACAGGCCGGTCACACGGCACTCCTTATCTTGGCTGCGCCGCTCATTGTGGCGGCGGGGTGATGGGCGCGGGGCTGGAGCGATAGTCCGAGCGACGCTTCAACTGGTACTCGCGGACCGCCTTGTTGTGTTCGTCCAGGCTGCTGGAGAACACATGGCTGCCATCGCCGCGCGCCACGAAATACAGGGTCTCGCCCTCGGCCGGATGCAGCGCGGCGCGAATCGCCTCGCGCCCGGCCAGGGCGATCGGGGTCGGCGGCATGCCCGGCACCACATAGGTATTGTAAGGGGTCGGTTCGCGCAGGTCGGCGCGGGTGATCTTGCCGTTGTAGCGCTCGCCCATGCCATAGATCACCGTCGGATCGGTCTGCAACAGCATGCCGCGCTGCAGGCGGCGGACGAAGACGCCGGCGATCTGCGAACGCTCTTCCGGCACGCCGGTTTCCTTTTCCACCAACGAGGCCATGATCAGCGCCTGGTAGGCGTCGCGATAAGGCAGGTCCTGGCTGCGGCCATCCCATTCCTTGGCGAGGATGTTCTGCATCCGCTGGTAGGCCTTGCGCAGTATGTCGATGTCGCGCATGCCACGGGTGTAGCGGTAGGTATCGGGGAAGAAGCGCCCTTCGGCCACTTCGTCGGGCTTGCCGAGGCGTTGCATGATCTCGCCGTCGCTCAGGCCGGCCAGGGTCTGCTCCAGCTTGCCCTGCCTGGCGAGCGCTTCGCGCACCTGGCGGAAACTCCAGCCCTCGACCAGGGTCAGGCTGTACTGCACCACCTCGCCTTCACGCCAGAGTTCCAGCAGGTCGGCGCCCGTCATCCCCGGCAAGAGGCGGTATTCACCGCTGTGCAGGGCCTGGCCCGGCAGGTTGAAACGCCAGTAGAGGCGCAGCCAGAACGCGCCATGGAGCACCTCTTCCTGCTCCAGACGCGCGAGCATGCCGCCCGGCGTGGAGCCCGAGGAAACGTCCAGCAGGCGCTCCTCGGTCAATTGCAGGGGCTGCTCCAGCGCCCGCTGCTGCTGCCATGCAGCCAGGCCGACGCAGAGGCCAACGAACAACAGGCCACTCTCCAGCAGCACCAGCAGTTTGCGCATCAAAGTCAGAAATCCAGGTCGTCGCGAAGTTGGTCTTGCAGTTTACGGGTCAGCTCGCCGACCGGCCAGACGTGCTCGTCCAATGCCCGGACCGGCCAGATGCCGAACTGGCTGTTGCACAGAAAGACCTCGTCGGCCGTCGCCAGTTCAGCCATGGAAACATCCCGTATCGCCAGCGGGACGCCGATTCCTTCGGCGCGCTCGAGCAATTCCGCGCGCATCACTCCCGCGACGCCGCAGCGCCGCAGGTCAGGCGCCACGAGGGTGCCGTCGAGAACCAGCAGCAGGTTGCTGAACACCCCCTCCACCACCCGCTCGTGCACGTCCAGCATGAGCCCTTCGGCATGCCCGGCGTCGCCCCACTCGGCACGGGCGAGGACCTGCTCCAGGCGATTGAGGTGCTTGAGGCCGGCCAGCAGGGGCTGCTCGGCCAGGCGCGTACGGCAGGCGAACAGGCGCACGCCTTGCTGCCAGTGGCGCTCGGGATAGGCCGGACGCGGCGATCCGGAGAGGATTCGCCGCGGCGAGGCCTCGGCAGGCGGCGCGTAGCCACGCAAACCCTCGCCGCGGGTGACGATCAGCTTGGCGACACCGTCGCCCAGCGCCGCGCAGAACGCCAGCAACTCCTGGCGCAACGCTGCGGCGTCGAGAGGGATCGCGAGGCGTCGACACCCCTCTTCCAGGCGCGCCAGGTGGCGCTCCAGGAGACGCGGCGTGCCGGCGCGCACCGCCAGGGTCTCGAACAGCCCGTCGCCATAGGCCAGTCCGCGATCGCGCACGGACAGCTCGGCGGCGGGCCGGCCGTCGACCCAGTCCAGCATCAGTCGGCGAACCTGCGGAACACCAGGGTGCCGTTGGTCCCGCCGAAACCGAACGAGTTCGACAGGGCCACGTCGATCTTGCGCGGCTTGGCTTCGTGGGCCACCAGGTCGAGGTCGCAACCTTCGTCCGGGTTGTCCAGGTTGATGGTCGGCGGGGCGACCTGGTCGCGCAGGGCCAGCACGCTGAAGATCGCCTCCACCGCACCGGCGGCACCCAACAGGTGGCCGGTCATCGACTTGGTCGAACTCATCGACAGCGCATGGGCATGCTCGCCGAACACGCTCTTCACCGCGGCGATCTCGGCGATGTCGCCGGCCGGGGTGGAGGTGCCATGGGCGTTGATGTAATCGACCTGACGAGGATCCAGGCCGGCATCGCGCAGCGCGTTCTTCATGCAGCGGGCGGCACCGGCGCCGTCTTCCGGCGGCGCGGTCATGTGGAAAGCGTCGCCGCTCATGCCGAAGCCAACCAGCTCGGCATAGATCCGCGCGCCGCGGGCACGGGCGTGCTCCAGTTCTTCGAGCACCAGGGCGCCGGAACCGTCGGACAGGACGAAGCCGTCGCGATCCCGGTCCCACGGACGGCTGGCACGGGTCGGCTCGTCGTTGCGAGTGGAGAGCGCGCGAGCCGCGCCGAAACCGCCCAGGCCGAGACCGCAGGCAGCCATTTCGGAACCGCCGGCGACCATCACGTCGGCCTCGCCATAGGCGATGTTGCGAGCAGCCATGCCGATGCTGTGGGTACCGGTGGTGCAGGCGGTGGTGAGGGCGTAGTTGGGCCCCTGCAGACCCAGGTGGATCGACAGGAAGCCGGAAACCATGTTGATGATCGAACCGGGCACGAAGAACGGCGAGATGCGCCGCGGCCCCTGCTCGAACAGGGATCGGCAGTTGTTCTCGATATTGGTCAGGCCGCCGATACCGGAACCCATGGATACGCCGATACGCTCACGATTGGCGTCGGTGACCTCCAGGCCGGAATCGCGAACGGCCTGGAAGCTGGCGGCGAGACCGTACTGGATGAACAGGTCGAGCTTGCGGGCTTCCTTGGCGGACAGGTATTCCTCGACATTGAAACCCTTGACCGAACCACCGAAGCGGGTGGAATAGGCGGACAGGTCCATATGCTCGATCGGGGCGATCCCGCTGCGACCGGCGAGAATACCTTCCCAACTGCTCGGGACATCCAGGCCCAGCGGCGACAGCATGCCCATGCCAGTAATGACGACGCGTCTACGCGACACTACGACTTCCTCTTTCTCATTTCACGGGGTTGCGCCGACAGACTACCAGAGTAGGTAAGGCGCTAAAGAAAAGCCGCACGCCCTTACAGGCTGTGCGGCTTTTCCACGTCGGAAAATCCGACGACTACTTATTGCTGGTGAGCAACGATGTAGTCGATGGCTTCCTGAACGGTGGTGATCTTTTCAGCTTTCTCGTCAGGGATTTCGGTCTCGAATTCCTCTTCCAGAGCCATCACCAGCTCGACGGTGTCAAGGGAGTCGGCGCCCAGGTCTTCGACGAAGGAAGCGCTGTTGGTGACTTCTTCTTCCTTCACGCCGAGTTGTTCAGCGACGATCTTCTTAACGCGTTCTTCGATGGTGCTCATACCTTGTTTTCACTCCTATGGAAAATCCGAGCAGCTGGGCTGCGGGTAAGTGTATAGAAAGGGTTTTCTGCTTTTCAAGCTGAACGCCTCACCTTCCCACGGCCACTTCGATAATTCTATCTAATAACCCGGCTGCAATTCCGCAACGAATTCTAGACAGCGCTTATGACAGACCCGAGAAAGGTAACGTCACATTCAGCTCATGTACATCCCACCATTGACCGGCACGGTGGCCCCGGTCACATAGGCTGCGCCGTCCGAAGCGAGGAAGCCGACCACCTTGGCGATCTCTTCCGCCTGCCCCAGGCGACCCAGCGGAATCTGGCCCAGCAGCGCTTCGCGCTGGGCTTCCGGCAGCTCGCGGGTCATGTCGGTGTCGATGAAGCCCGGCGCCACCGCATTCACGGTAATGGCACGCGAACCGACTTCCCGGGCCAGCGCACGGGTGAAGCCCTCCAGGCCGGCCTTCGCCGCGGCATAGTTGGTTTGCCCGGCATTGCCCATGGCGCCGACCACGGAACCGATGTTGATGATGCGCCCCCAGCGGGCCTTGGTCATACCGCGCAGAACGGCTTTCGACAGACGGTAGAGACTGTTCAGGTTGGTGTTGACCACATCGAACCACTCGTCGTCTTTCATGCGCACCAGCAGATTATCGCGGGTGATGCCGGCGTTATTGACCACGATCAGCGGTTGGCCGAGATGCTGCTGGATGTGCTCCAGGGTCGCGGCTACGGATTCATCGCTGGAAACGTCCAGGACCAGGCCCGCACCCTCGACGCCATTGGCCTTGAGGGTTTCGGCGATCTTCTCGGCGCCGGACGCGCTGGTCGCGGTGCCGATGACCACGGCACCCAGGCGCCCCAGTTCCAGCGCAATCGCCTGGCCGATGCCACGGCTGGCGCCGGTTACCAATGCGACCTTACCTTGCAGACTCATGGGATTCTCTCCTTTCACTCTCTCTCAGGCCAGGGCGGCGCGCGTGGCGGCGAACGCCTCGACACCATCCAGGCCATGGGTATTGATGCCCTTCGCACAGCGCCTGTTGAGGCCTGCCAGGACCTTGCCCGGCCCGCACTCGACCAGCTCGGTGACGCCCTTTTCCGCCAGCAGCTGGATGCTCTCCACCCAGCGAACCGGGCTGTACAGCTGTGCCAGCAGGTCGCGGCGCAGCGTATCGAGATCAGCCGGCACGGCGGCGCTGACGTTCTGCACCAGCGCAATCTTCGGCGCCTGCCACTGCAAGCTTTCGACCGAGGCGGCGAACTGCTCGGCGGCCGGACGCATCAGTTCGCAATGCGACGGCACGCTGACCGGCAGCGCCACCGCGCGCTTGGCGCCGCGCGCCTTGCACGCCTCGATGGCACGCTCCACGGCAGCCGCGGCACCGGCGATCACTACCTGCCCCGGCGCGTTGAAGTTGACCGCGCTGACCACCTCGCCCTGGGCCGCCTCGGCACAGGCCGCCAATACATCGGCGTCTTCCAGGCCTAGGATCGCGGCCATGCCGCCCTGCCCCGCCGGAACCGCCTGCTGCATCAGTTGGCCCCTACGCTCGACCAGCTTGACCGCATCGGCGAACGCCAGGCTTTCGGCCGCGACCAGCGCGGAATATTCGCCCAGGCTGTGCCCGGCGACGAACGCCGGGCGCGCGCCGCCCTCGGCCAGCCAGAGGCGCCAGAGCGCGATCGAAACCGTGAGGATGGCCGGCTGGGTCTTGTCGGTCTGGTTCAGGCGCTCTTCAGGTCCATTCTGGACCAGCGCCCAAAGGTCGTAACCGAACGCCTCGGAGGCCTCGGCGAAGGTATCGCGCACCAGCGCCTGCTGGGCGCCCAGCTCGGCCAGCATGCCGAGGGATTGCGAACCCTGGCCGGGGAAGACGAATGCGAGGGATGCAGACATTGAATAGGTCCCTTGTGGTCTTTTGCTCGTCGGAGATAACGCGCCAGCCGCGACTGGCGCAGGAAACTGAGTGTTGGATGGCTGCCTGGACCGCCCGGTCACACATTAGAGCAGCAGATGCTCGAGACGGCCATGCAATCGTTGCGGCAGGTTTTCCCGGACTTCCAGTGCCGCGCGACGCAAGGCGCTCTGGAAACCCTCCTCGGCGGCAGACCCATGGCTTTTCACCACTATCCCCTGCAATCCGAGGAAACTGGCGCCGTTATAGCGTGCCGGAGCGATATCGCCGCGCAGCCGGCGCAGCAGCGGCAACGCCAGCGCACCGACCAGCTTCGCCGCCAGTCCATCGCGGAAGCGCTGTTCGATCCGCGCCGACACCATGGCAGCCAGGCCTTCGCTGGCCTTCAGCAGGATGTTGCCGACGAAACCGTCGCAGACCACCACGTCGGCCTCGCCGCGATACAGGCCATCGCCCTCTATATATCCGCTGAAATTCAACCCCTGAGCCTTCTGCAACAGGCTCGCCGCCAGCTTGACCTGCTGGTTGCCCTTGATCTCCTCGGTCCCCACGTTGAGCAGGGCGACCCGGGGCGAGACGCAGCCCAAGGCCTCTGCCGCCACTGCGCCCATCACCGCGAACTGGTAGAGATGCTCGGCACTGCAATCCACGTTGGCGCCAAGGTCGAGCAGATGACAATGCCCCTTCTCGGTCGGAACCGCCGTCACCATCGCAGGGCGGTCGATACCGGGCAGGGTCTTCAGCAGGTGCCGCGACAGCGCCATCAACGCCCCGGTATTGCCGGCGCTGACGCACGCGTGCGCCCGGCCGTCGCGGACCAGCTCCAGCGCCACGCGCATGGAAGCGTCCGGCTTGCCACGCAAGGCCTGGGAGGGACGTTCGTCTGAACCTATCACTTCGCTGGCCGCATGCACGCGCAGGCGCTGCCGGTCGAGCGACGGATAGCGGGAAAGGAGTTCTTCGAGGAGGGCAGGCTGACCGACGAGGATCAGTTGCGAAGAGGAATTCTCGGCCAGGAAGGCAATAGAGGCCGGAACAACGCAGTGGGGACCGAAGTCCCCACCCATTGCATCAATCGCGATGATTGGTGCGGACAAGGATTACTCGTCGGAGCCCTTGTCTACTACCTTACGGCCGCGATAGAAGCCGTCCGGGGATACGTGGTGGCGCAGGTGGACTTCACCTGTGCTCTTTTCCACGGACAGAGCATTGGACTCGAGCGCATCGTGGGAACGACGCATGTCACGAGCGGAACGAGACTTTTTGTTCTGCTGAACAGCCATGATTGATTAACTCCTAAACGTTTGGGTCACGCTTCAACTGTGCCAGTACGCTGAACGGATTAGGACGCTTGTCCTCGACTTCGCTCGACTCCGGCTCGTCTTCGACGACGAATCCAGCCGGGTGCTGACATACTTCGGGGTCATGGGCCGGAACGATGGGTAAGGCGAGCAACAGCTCGTCCTCGACCAGCGCCAGCAGGTCCAGGGGTTCCTCCCCCACTTCCAGCGCATCGTACCCCTTCGGCAGACCGTCGGCGGACTGACCTTCCCGAAGAATGGCGTAGGTATATTCGCCATGCACGGGAATGGCCGCCGCATCCAGGCAGCGTTGGCATACCATGCTCACCTCGGTATCGAGCTGCATATGCATGACCGCCAGCTTCTGGTGGTCGCGCTCGAAGGAAACCTTCACGCGCACCTCACCGGCATCGCTGGTCAGTTGCTCGCATACACGCGGCATATCGGCGAGCGCGTACACACCCTCGAGGGTGGCGCCGCGGTCGACCAACTTGCGCGGATCGATATGAGGTGGAATCGGCCCATTCAACATAAGCGCGCCATTATAGGGACGCCCCCGCGCCTGTCAAAGGAAATTAGCCATAAACCGCTGTAAGGACGAGTCTTTTCGTTAAAATCGGCCGCTCGCCATGGAGAACCTCATGCCCGACCTGATCCTCGCCTCCAGCTCCCCCTACCGACGCGAACTCCTGACCCGCCTGCGCCTTCCCTTCGAAAGCGCCAGCCCCGATATCGACGAAAGCCATCGCCCCGGGGAAAGTGCCGAGGAACTGGTGCGCCGCCTTTCCGCCAGCAAGGCCGAAGCGCTGGCCGGACGCTATCCGCAACACCTGGTGATCGGCTCCGACCAGGTCGCCGTACTCGATGGCGACATCCTCGGCAAGCCGCACACCCCCGAACGCGCCATCCAGCAGCTACGGGACGCCAGCGGCAATAGCGTGACCTTCCTCACCGGACTGGCCCTCCTCAACAGCGCCAGCCGGCGCATCCAGGTGGCATGCGTGCCGTTCACCGTGCACTTCCGCCACCTCGACGAGAGCCGCATCCGCCGCTACGTCGAAGCGGAACGCCCGCTGGACTGCGCCGGCAGCTTCAAGGCGGAAGGCCTGGGCGTCAGCCTGTTCCGCGCCACCGAAGGAGAGGACGCCACCAGCCTGGTGGGCCTGCCGCTGATCCGCCTGGTCGACATGCTCCTCGAGGAAGGCGTCGAAATCCCCTGAGCCGGCATTCCCATATCCGGCATTCCCATATAAAGAAGCCCGGCTTCAGCCGGGCTTCTTTATATAAGGAAGGGAAACGCTCTCAGCGCAGTACCGGCCCCTGCCAGCCCATCCAAAGCGCGAGGCGCTCCGCCACACTGGCACCGAACTTCTTGGCGAAGCGATCGAACGGCGACTCCTGCACGGTGTAGTCCTCGATCTTCTTCTCCTTCACCACTTCGCGCGCCACATAGCTGGCATTGCCCAGACCGTCGATCAAACCCAGCTGCAATGCCTGTTCGCCGGACCAGACCAGACCCGAGAACAGCTCCGGATGCCCCTCGACCTTGAGCCGGTCGCCGCGCCCTTTTTTCACGCTGTCGATGAACTGCTTGTGGGTGGTATCCAGCACCTGCTGCCAGAACTGGGTCTCCTCGGGCTTTTGCGGCTGGAAAGGATCGAGGAACGACTTGTGCTCGCCGGAGGTATAGACGCGTCGCTCGACACCGAGCTTCTCCATGGTGCCGACGAAACCGAAGCTGGCCGCCGTCACGCCGATGGAACCGACCAGGCTGGCCTTGTCGGCGTAGATCTGGTCGGCGGCGCTGGCGATGTAGTAGGCGCCGGAGGCACCCAGGTCGCTGATCACCGCATAGACCTTGACGTTCGGGTGCTCGCCGCGCAGGCGACGAATCTCGTCATAGATATAGCCCGACTGCACCGGACTGCCGCCCGGACTGTTGATCCGCAGGACGATCCCCTTGGTACCCTCATCCTTGAACGCCGCGCGCAGGGCCGTGACGATATTGTCGGCACTGGCCGGCTCATCGTCGGCGATCATGCCCTTCACCTCGATCAGCGCCGTGTGGCTACCGCTGCGCGAGGCCGATTTCTCCAGGCTGCCGAACGGACTGAAGGCCAGCAGCACGACAAAGAGATAGATGAAGGTCAGCGACTTGAAGAATATCCCCCAGCGCCGCGCCCGCCGCTGCTCCTGGACCCCGGCGAGGACCGCCTTCTCCAGCAGCTTCCAGCTCTTGTCGTCATTCGCCTTCGGCGTTTCCGACTTCCACTCGTCAGACATGCTCAACCACTCCTGAAACCGCCTCACGTCGAGCACCGCCCAACCAGGCGCGCAACTCGGTGAAATGCTCAACTTCCAGCCGCGGCGCATAAGGCCGCAACTGCTCCAGCGATTGGGCGCCATAGGCCACCGCAACCGAATCCATCCCCGCCCGTCGCGCCATTTCCAGGTCGAACGGCGAATCACCGATCATCAGCGCCCGCCCCGGCTCGACCCGGCAGTGCGCCAGGATCTCATGGAGCATCAACGGGTCCGGCTTGCTGGCCGTTTCGTCGGCGCAGCGGGTGATATCGAAGAAATCGCTCCAGCCATGCCCCGCCAGCACCCGGTCCAGGCCGCGCCGACTCTTGCCGGTGGCGACCGCCAGGCGGAACCCGGCCTCGCGAAAATGCACCATGGCTTCGGCCACGCCGGGGAACAACCGCGACGGCTGCGCCTCCTGCGCCAGGTAATGCTCACTGTAGGCACGCCGGAAACGCTCGACCAGAGCAGGGTCGCCAACCTCCGGGTAGAGCGAAGCAATCGCCTCGGGCAAGCCGAGGCCGATGATGCCCTTGATCCGGGTATCGTCCCGCTCCGGCAGAGCGGTTTCCCGCGCCGCCGCCTTCATCGAATCGACGATGCGCGCGATCGAGTCGACCAGGGTGCCGTCCCAATCGAATACCAGCAACGCGTAATCAGTCATTCAAACGCTCCAGCGAACGCTGCCACATCTCGTCCACCGGCGCCTCCAGCTCCAGCACCTGCCCGTCGGGCAGCGGCACGCGCAACTGCGCGGCATGCAGGAACAGGCGCTTGCCGCCCAGCTCGCGGATCTCGCGGGAGAAATCCTCGTCGCCATACTTCGGGTCGCCGGCGATGGCATGCCCGGCGTGCTTGGCATGCACGCGGATCTGGTGGGTCCGCCCGGTGATCGGGCGTGCTTCCACCAGGGTGGCGAAATCGCCGAAGCGACGCAGCACCCGGAACTCGGTCAGCGCGTCCTTGCCCTCGACGTTCACCTCTACCATTCGCTCGCCCGAACGCAGGTTGTTCTTCAGCAGCGGCGCGCGCACGTTCTTCTTGCCAGCCGGCCAGTGGCCACGGACCAGGGCGTGATAGCGCTTGTCGACGATCTTCTCGCCCCGCAGGGCCTCATGCAGGTGACGCAACATGCTGCGCTTCTTGGCGATCATCAGCAGGCCGGAGGTATCGCGATCGAGACGATGCACCAATTCGATATCCTTGGCATCGGGGCGCAACTGGCGAAACACCTCGATGACCCCGGCGCTCACGCCGCTGCCGCCATGCACGGCGATCCCGGCGGGCTTGTTGACCACGATCAGCGCCTTGTCCTCGTAGACGATCGCCGCCTCCATCCGCTCCAGCAGCCCCTGCGCCAGCGGCGCCGGCTCATCACGCTCGGCCAGGCGCAGCGGCGGCACGCGCACCTGGTCTCCGGCCTGGAGCCGATAGTCGGGCTTGATCCGCCCCTTGTTCACGCGCACTTCGCCCTTACGCAGGATGCGATAGATCAGGGTCTTGGGCGCACCCTTGAGACGGGCGATAAGGAAATTGTCGATACGTTGACCAGCCAGTTCCGGCGGCACATCGAGCAGCTGGACACCGGTGGTCGGAGAGGCGGGAGTAGTCATCCGTACATCATAACAATTTTTCATTCAATTGAAGCACTTAATCATTGCTGCTATAGTCGGGAAGCCGCCATAAGCGGCCTGGCCTGCGGATGATTGCCAACCTGCATTTCCCCCTCGCCTGCAAACACTTTGAACGGACGTCAGGCCGTCCTACAGAGGCGTTTCAGCGGAAATACGAAAATTTCCAACCCGCTAACGACTCGAAACCAAAGCCTTGAAACATGAGCCGCGACCACTTCGGTGAGCGCGAGATGCCAACCCGCTCCGGATACTGCGAGCGGCGCCCGATTCTTAAGGAACATGTGTAGGGTGGAGATGTACGGCTGTTGGACTGCGTAGCTTCTAGCTTGATCCAGACGCATTTTTCGTCCGCCTCCGACAGCCGATTCCTCCTCCTGACTCAAGTGCTTCTGAAACACAGGAAGCAGGAGACGTAGTCGCGGACCGGCACCCAGTGCCGAGCGCCGCTGGACACGGGAATGGCCCGCCATTCCTGAATACGCGCCCGAGCACCGACCGTGAGAGTCGTGTGTGCCGATCGCCGTTTCCGGTAGCCCCGGAAACCATTGGTACTACATGAAAAGAATGCTGATCAACGCGACTCAACCCGAGGAGTTGCGTGTTGCACTGGTCGACGGCCAACGCCTGTTCGACCTCGACATCGAGTCGGGCGCCCGCGAGCAGAAGAAGGCCAACATCTACAAAGGCCGCATCACTCGCGTCGAACCCAGCCTCGAAGCCGCCTTCGTCGACTTCGGCGCCGAACGCCACGGCTTCCTCCCCCTCAAAGAAATCTCCCGCGAATACTTCAAGAAATCCCCCGAAGGCCGGATCAACATCAAGGAAGTCCTGAGCGAAGGCCAGGAAGTCATCGTCCAGGTCGAGAAGGAAGAGCGCGGCAACAAGGGCGCCGCCCTGACCACCTTCATCAGCCTGGCCGGCCGTTACCTGGTGCTGATGCCGAACAACCCGCGCGCCGGCGGCATCTCCCGCCGTATCGAAGGCGAAGAACGCAACGAGCTGCGCGAGGCCCTGAACGGCCTCAACGCACCGGCCGACATGGGCCTGATCGTGCGCACCGCCGGCCTCGGCCGCAGCACCGAGGAACTGCAGTGGGACCTCGACTACCTGCTGCAACTGTGGAGCGCGATCAAGGAAGCGTCCGGCGAACGTGGCGCGCCCTTCCTGATCTACCAGGAAAGCAACGTCATCATCCGCGCCATCCGCGACTACCTGCGCCAGGACATCGGCGAAGTGCTGATCGACAGCATCGACGCCCAGGAAGAAGCCCTGAACTTCATCCGCCAGGTGATGCCGCAGTACGCCAGCAAGGTGAAGCTGTACCAGGACAGCGTTCCGCTGTTCAATCGCTTCCAGATCGAGAGCCAGATCGAGACCGCCTTCCAGCGTGAAGTGAAGCTGCCGTCCGGCGGCTCCATCGTCATCGACCCGACCGAGGCCCTGGTTTCCATCGACATCAACTCGGCGCGCGCCACCAAGGGCGGCGACATCGAGGAAACCGCCCTGCAGACCAACCTGGAAGCGGCCGAGGAAATCGCCCGCCAGCTGCGCCTGCGTGACATCGGCGGCCTGATCGTCATCGACTTCATCGACATGACCCCGGCGAAGAACCAGCGCGCCGTGGAAGAGCGTGTCCGCGAAGCCCTCGAGGCCGACCGCGCGCGCGTCCAGGTCGGTCGCATCTCGCGCTTCGGCCTGCTGGAAATGTCCCGCCAGCGCCTGCGTCCGTCCCTCGGCGAGACCAGCGGCATCGTCTGCCCGCGCTGCAACGGCCAGGGCATCATCCGCGATGTCGAGTCGCTGTCGCTGGCCATCCTGCGCCTGATCGAGGAAGAAGCCCTGAAGGACCGCACCGCGGAAGTCCGCGCCCGCGTGCCCTTCCAGGTCGCCGCCTTCCTGCTCAACGAGAAGCGCAACGCCATCACCAAGATCGAACTGCGTACCCGCGCGCGCATCTTCATCCTGCCGGACGATCATCTGGAAACCCCGCATTTCGAAGTCCAGCGTCTGCGCGATGACAGCCCCGAACTGGTTGCCGGCCAGACCAGCTACGAAATGGCCACCGTCGAGCACGAAGAAGCCCAGCCGGTCAGCTCGACCCGCACCCTGGTCCGCCAGGAAGCAGCAGTCAAGACCGTCGCTCCCCAGCAGCCCGCACCGCAACACACCGAAGCACCGGTCGAGCCGGCCAAGCCGATGCCCGAGCCGAGCCTGTTCCAGGGCCTGGTGAAGTCCCTGGTCGGCCTGTTCGCAGGCAAGGATCAACCTGCCGCCAAGCCTGCTGAAACCAGCAAGCCGGCTGCCGAGCGCCAAACCCGCCAGGACGAGCGTCGCAACGGCCGCCAGCAGAACCGCCGCCGCGATGGCCGCGATGGCAATCGCCGCGACGAAGAGCGCAAGCCCCGCGAGGAACGCGCAGAACGTCAACCGCGCGAAGAGCGCGCCGAACGCCCGAATCGCGAAGAGCGCAGCGAACGCCGCCGCGAAGAGCGCGCCGAGCGCCCGGCTCGCGAGGAGCGCCAGCCGCGCGAAGGCCGTGAAGAGCGCGCCGAGCGGACGCCCCGCGAAGAACGCCAGCCGCGCGAAGGCCGCGAAGGTCGCGAGGAACGCAGCGAACGCCGCCGCGAAGAGCGCGCCGAACGCCCGGCTCGCGAAGAGCGCCAACCCCGCGAAGGCCGTGAAGAACGCGCCGAGCGCCCGGCCCGCGAAGAGCGCCAGCCGCGCGAGGATCGCCAGGCTCGCGACGCCGCGGCCCTGGAAGCCGAGGCGCTGCCGAACGACGAGAGCCTGGAGCAGGACGAGCAGGACGATACCGATGGCGAGCGCCCGCGCCGCCGCTCCCGCGGCCAGCGTCGTCGCAGCAACCGCCGCGAACGCCAGCGCGAGGTCAGCGGCGAGCTGGAAGGCAGCGAGGCGACCGATAACGCCGCCGCGCCGCTGAACACCGTCGCAGCCGCCGCTGCTGCCGGTATCGCTGTCGCCAGCGAAGCCGTAGAAGCAAACGTGGAGCAAGCCCCGGCCACTACCAGCGAGGCTGCCAGCGAAACCACGGCAAGCGATGAAACCAACGCACCGACCAGCGAAGCCGTCGAAACCCAGGGCGCGGACAGCGAGGCCAATGCCGGCGAAACCGCCGACATCGAAGCGCCGGTGACCGTCAGCGTGGTCCGGGACGAAGCCGACCAGAGCACCCTGCTGGTCGCGCAAGTCACTGAAGAAGCTCCCTTCGCCAGCGAAAGCATGGAAAGCCGCGAAGACGCCGAGAGCGCCGTGCAACCGGCAACGGAAGCGGCCGAAGAAGTTGCCGCCCCGGCGCCCGTCGAGGTAGCAGCCCCTAGCGAGCCCGCAGCCACCGAGGAGCCGACCCCGGCCATCGCGGCGGTGCCGGCCAACGCGACTGGCCGTGCCCTCAACGACCCACGGGAAAAACGTCGCCTGCAACGCGAAGCCGAGCGTCTGGCACGCGAAGCCGCAGCAGCAGCCGAAGCGGCAGCTCAGGCCGCTCCCGCCGTCGAGGAGACCCCAGCTGTAGCGAGCGAGGAAGCGTCGGCCCAGGAGGAACCTGCTGCACCCCAGGCTGAAGAAATCGCCCAGGCCGACGTTCCGTCCCAGGCGGACGAAGCCCAGGAAGCGGTACAGGCCGAGCCTGAAGCTTCCGGCGAAGACGCCGCCGACACAGAGCACGCGAAAAAGACCGAGGAAAGCGAAACCTCGCGCCCGCATGCCTGAGTGACAGGCTGAAAAAAGGGGATGCCATGGCATCCCCTTTTTTTGCGCGCCATTCCGCGGCACTCCGGCATACCGCCCGTCATGACCAGAGCCGCCGAACACGCACAATGAAAAAGGGATGCCGCCGGCATCCCTTTTTCATTCTCCAGCCGCACCCTCAGTAGAGATTGGGTTCAGGCTCCAATTCGACGCCGAAACGCCGACGGACGTCCTCCTGGATACGCTCGGCCAATGCCCGGACCTGAGCACCAGTGGCGCCGCCATGGTTGACCAGGACCAGCGCCTGCTGCGCGTGTACCCCCACCGGGCCATCGCGGAAACCCTTCCAGCCGCCCTTGTCGATGAGCCAGCCTGCAGCCAGCTTCAGCCGACCGTCCGCCTGCGGATAGCCGACCAGATCCGGGAAGGCCTGACGCAAGCGTTCGGCCTGCGCCGCATCCACCAGCGGGTTCTTGAAGAAGCTGCCGGCATTGCCCAATACGGCGGGGTCGGGCAGCTTTTCCCGGCGAATGGCGCAGATTACCCGGCTTACGTCCCTGGCCGTCGGACTGGCGATGCCCTCCTCCTCCAGGCGCTGGCGTACCGGCCCGTAGTCCAGGTGCAGCCTCTCCCGCCGCGTCAGGCGCAGGCGCACGCGGAGGATCAGCCAGCGATCCGGCTCCTGCTTGAACAGGCTATCGCGGTAGCCGAAACGGCAGGCCTGGCGATCGAACTCACGTAGGGTTCCATCCTGGCGATCCAGCGCCGTCAGACTGTCGAAGACGTCCTTCAGCTCCACGCCATAGGCGCCGATGTTCTGCATCGGCGCCGCACCCACGGTGCCGGGAATCAGGCTGAGATTTTCCAGACCGGCCAGGCCCCGTTCCAGGCTCCATTGCACGAATGGGTCCCAGGCCTCGCCCGCCTCCGCCTCGACCAACACCGAATCCGCAGCATCGGAAACAATTCGCCGCCCCTGGCTGGCCATGCGCAATACCAGCGCCTCGACGTCACGGGTCAGCAGCAGGTTGCTGCCACCACCGATCACCAGCAGCGGCAATCCACGCTCCCGAGCCAGGGCCAGGGCCTCGCGCACATCAGCCTCGTCCCGGGCGTGGGCCAGCAGGCGGGCGCGCACGTCGATGCCGAAGGTGTTATAGGGCTTCAGCGAGCAATGCTCTTGCAGTTCCAGGCTCACAGTCGCCCCTTGGCTTCGATCAACAGACGGTCGCAGGCATGCTCGATCAGGTCGAGGACCTGCTCGAAGCCTTCTTCGCCGCCATAGTAGGGATCGGGTACTTCGTCCCGCTCGGATCCGTAGCGACGCAGGAACAGATCCAGCTCGGCGGCACCGCGCCCGGCACGCAGGGTCTCGAGGTCGGCCAGGTTGGACAGGTCCATGGCCAGGATCAGGTCATGGCAGGAGAAATCCTCGATGCCGACCTGGCGTCCACGCAGTGCCGACAGATCGTAGCCGCGCCTTTGCGCGGCCAGGCGGGTGCGCTGGTCAGGCGCCTTGCCGACATGCCAGCCGGCGGTGCCAGCGGAATCGACATGGATACGGGAGGCCAGACCGGCCTCCTCGACCTTGCGCCGGAACACGCCTTCGGCGGTGGGCGACCGGCAGATGTTGCCCAGGCAGACGAACAGGACGCGCATCAGCCCCCCAGCACGCGGCGAACGCGTTCGAGGTCTTCCGGCGTATCCACGCCCGGAAGCATGGTTTCGCGGGCATCGGCCACATGGATTCGCACCCCGTGCCAGAGCGCGCGCAATTGCTCGAGGCTTTCGGCGTTCTCCAGCCAGCACGGTCCCCAGGCGACGAAATCGGCAAGGAAACCCACGCGATAAGCGTAGATGCCGATGTGGCGACGATAGGGCACGCCCTCCGGCAGGCTGTCGCGATCGCGGGCGAAGGCGTCGCGAGCCCAGGGCAAGGGCGCACGACTGAAAGTCAGAGCCAGGCCGTCGATGTCGGTGGCGACCTTGACCACGTTCGGATTGAACAGCGCGGAGACCTCATGGATCGGCTCGGCCAGGGTAGCGATGGCGGCCTCCGGGTGCGCCGCCAGGTTGGCCGCCACCTGGTCGATGAGCGCCGGGGGGATCAGCGGCTCGTCGCCCTGGACGTTGACCACGATGGCATCGCTGGCCAGGCCGAGCCGGGAAGCGACTTCCTCCAGGCGATCGGTGCCGGAGTTGTGCTCGGCACGCGTCAGCAGCGCCTCGGCGCCGAACCCCTGGCACGCCGCCAGGATGCGTTCGTCGTCGGTGGCGACGACCACGCGGCTGGCGGCGCTCTTGCGGGCCTGGTTCCAGACGCGCTGGATCATTGGCTGGCCGGCGATATCCTGCAATGGCTTGCCGGGCAGACGAGTGGAGGCGTAGCGGGCGGGAATGACGACAGTGAACGCCTGGGTCATTACTTGTCCAGCCGCTCGTCCACGTTCAGGGAGCGAGCCTCGCTCTCCAGCATCACCGGGATGCCGTCGCGGATCGGATAGGCCAGGCCAGCCTGCTTGCTGATCAGTTCGGTCTTGTCTTCGCTGAGCACCAGCGGGCCCTTGGTCAACGGGCAGGCAAGAATATCGAGGAGTTTCGGGTCCATGGCGGAGTCCTTCATACAATGGCGGCACGGCCGCCGGTCAGCGCGCCAGGAGATGCTCGAGTCGGGCGTCGAACCAGGCGACGAATGCAGGGGAAGGCACCGCATCGACCGCCAGGTACCACCAGTCGGCCGCTGCGAAAGCCCGGCATTTAACGGCATCCTTCTCGGTCATCAGCAGCGGCAGCGGCGGGCTGAACGCCAGTTCGGCCGCCGTGTAGGTCGCGTGATCCGGGAAGGCATGCGGAATCGCCCGCCAGTGTAGCGCCTCGAGCGTCCTGAAGAAACGCTGCGGATTGCCGATCCCGGCCAGGGCATGGACCTCCTGGCCCGCGGGAAAATGCTCCAGCGGTCGACGCTCGCCGCTCTGCAGGTTGATCAGCGCAGTAGGCTGCAAGCGGAATGCGTAACCGCCGTCAGGATCCTCGTCGGCGCCGTTGTAAAGCAGCGCGTCGACGCTTTCCAGACGCTCCGCCGGTTCGCGCAACGGACCGGCCGGCAGGCAACGACCATTGCCGAGACCGCGCGCGGCATCGATCAGCACCAGCTCCAGATCGCGCGCCAGGCGATAGTGCTGCAAGCCATCGTCGCAGAGGACCAGGTCCAACTGCTCTTCGGCGAGCAGCGCCTGCAGGGCGCGCGGACGATCCGGGTCGATCATCAGCGGCACGCCGCTGCGCCGGACGATCATCAGCGGTTCGTCGCCGGCCTCCGCGGCGTCCTGCTCGGCCCGCACCCGCCACGGCGTGGTGGGCGGCCGGGCACCATAGCCGCGGCTGATCACGCCAACCCGCAAGCCACGAGCCCTGCAGTGCTCGATCATCCAGAGGATCATCGGCGTCTTGCCGGTTCCGCCGACGGTGATGTTGCCTACCACCAGCACCGGCAGCGGCGCCCGATAGGCGGGCTTGCGCCCGGACAGGAAGTCCGCCCGGCGGCCGTTCGCCACCCGACGATAGAGAGCCTCCAACGGACGCAGCAGCGCCAGCGCCGGATGCCCCTGGTACCAGGCGGCGAGCAGTCGCTCGGAGAACGACATCAGGGCTTGGCCGCCGTGTTCTCGACCGTGGTGATGCGCAGGTGGACGAAGCCCAGCTTGCCCGCTGCGTCCATCGCCGTGACCACCGACTGGTGGGTGGACTTGGCATCGGCGCTGATCACCACCGGCAGGTTGTTGTCGCCCGCCGATTCACGCTGCATCGCCGCCATCAGGGTGGCCAGGTCGCTCTTGGCCAGCGCCTGCCCGTTCAAGGCGTAGTGCCCCTCGGCATCCACCGAGAGTTCCAGTTGCTTCTGCTCGGTGCCGGCGGTTTCGCCGCTCTCCGCCGATGGCAGCTCGATGTTGAGCTGCTCGGGGCGGGTGAAGGTGGTACTGACCACGAAGAACAGCAGCAGGACGAAGATCACGTCGATCAGCGACGCCAGGTTGATGAAGACGTCTTCACGGGCGGCACCCGCCCGTCTGCGGCGGAATTTCACGCTTTGCCTTCCTCGACGTAGTCGACTTCACGATCGCCCTGCACCACTTCCACCAGCTTGATGGCCTCCTGCTCCATGGCGATCACCAGTTCGTCGACCCGCCGCAGCAGGTAGCGATGGAAGAACACCGCCGGAATCGCCACCAGCAGGCCGGCGGCGGTGGTGATCAATGCCTTGGAGATGCCCGCGGCAAGCATCGGCGAGTTGGCCATGCCGTTGTCCATGAAGGCGCCGAAGATCTGGATCATGCCGAACACCGTACCCAGCAGGCCCAGCAGCGGCGCCATCGCGGCGATGGTGCCGAGGGCGTTGAGGTAGCGCTCCAGCTCGTGGATGACACCGGAAGCAGCCTCCTCGATGCACTCCTTCATGATCTCGCGACCGTGCTTGGAGTTGGCCAGACCGGCGGCGAGGATCTCTCCCAGCGGCGAGTTGGCGCGCAGGTCCTTGAGCTTCTGGGCGCTCAGTTGCTTGCCCTTGATCTGCTTCCACACCTGGCCGAGCAGCTCGGGCGGCGCGACGCGGCTCTTGCGCAGCGTCCACAGGCGCTCCGCGACGATGGCGGTGGCGGCGATCGAACTCAGAATGATCGGCAGCATCATCCAGCCGCCGGCTTGAACCAGTTCCCACACAGTGGCATATCCCCGAAAAAAAAGTGGCGCCACTCTAGCACAGCGACCCTTTTCCGCCGACCGCCACGGTTCTCATTTTTCCCGCCAGAAGTGCGCCGAATCACGCTCCCGGCGTGCGCCGCCACGGCTTCCGAGGAGAAACGTCAGGGCACCGTCGCGTGCCGTGTCGTGGACCTGCGCGGCGACCCTCGCGTAACGCTCCATCACTTCGCCATGGGGATGGCCGAAGGCGTTGCGCCAACCTCGCGAGACCAGCACATGGCGAGGCCGCGTACGCAACACGAAGGCGACTCCGGAGGAACTGCGGCTGCCATGATGCGGCGCCAGCAACCAGTCGACCCGGGGATCGGCCTGTCGCGCCAGCCAGGCATGCTCGGCCGCACGCGAGATGTCCCCGGTCAGCAGCAGGACTTCGCCATCGGCCTCGACCCTCAGCACACAGGAGCGGTCGTTGCTGTCGCCGGCCTGCGCCCATGCCCACTGTTCGAAAACCACGCCATCCCAGGACCAGCTCCGCTCGTCGCAGCTGTCCGCGAACAACGGCGAAGGCAGGCGCGCGGGCTCGCCGCTGACCAGCCAACCCGGCGGGAATCGGGAAGCGACCGTAGGAGCACCGCCTGCATGGTCGTTGTCGGCATGGCTCAGCAACAGGCCGTCCAGGCGCCGCAGGTCCAGGCTGCGCAGCACCGGCACCACCACCCGCTCACCCATGTCGAACGCCCCCTGCCGCGCACCGCTGTCATAGAGCAAGGCATGCTCCCGGGTACGCACCAGCACGGCCAGCCCCTGGCCGACGTCCAGCACCCGCACTTCCGCCCGCCCCCATTCGACAGGCGGCGATGACGGCAACAACGCCGGCAGTAGCAACGCGGCACCGAGGGCACGCAACGGCAAGCCAGCCGGCGCCAGCCAGCAGAGCGCGCCGAGCATGCCCAGCGCTACGCTCCAGGCCGCTGCGGCGGGTGGCTGCCAGGCCTCGGCCAGGCCCGCCAGCAGGCCAAGTGCACGAAACAGCAAGTCCAGCGAAACGCCAGCGGCGCGAAGCAGCCCCTCGCCCAGCCCGGGCACCCATAGCAGCAGGCTCCCCGCCAGGGCCGGGGGCACTACCAGCAGTTCGATCCAAGGCACCGCCAGCAGGTTGGCCGGCGCTCCGCTCAGGCTCAACGGCAGGCCCAGCGCCAGCAGCGGCATCGCCAGCCCCAGCGCCATCCCCCACTGCGCCCGCCCCCAGGCCGCCCACCAGCGCCAGCGCCCAAGGCGCCCGGCGAACAGCCAGAGCAGCAGGGCAACCGCCAGGAACGACAGCCAGAACCCCGCCTGCAGGCTGGCCAGCGGCTCGACCAGCAAGACCAGCACCAGCGTTGCCAGCAGCGGGGTCAGCAAGCCCAGGTGGCGGAAACGCAGGCGCCAGACCAGCGCCAGGCTGACCATCAGGCAAGCACGCCGAACCGGGACCTCGAAACCCGCCATCAACCCGTAGCTCCAGGCACCAAGCAAACCCAGGGCGCAGGCACAGGGCAGCCAGGGCAGGCGCCGCGGCCAGCAGCCCAGGCGATGCAAGGCCGCCACCAGGCCATAGAGCATCCCTGCCAGCAACGAGATATGCGAACCGGAGATGACCATCAGATGCACGGTGCCGGTGTCCTGGAACATTCGCCACTCGGCCGCGCTCAATCCCGAGCCATCCCCCAGCACCAGCGCCGCCAGGGCGGCGCCGCGCCCCTGTGCGTCGACCGCCAGCAGGCGCTGGCGCCAGGCATCGCGCCAGGCATCCAGGCCGCTGGCCGGCTGCAGGCGTTGGCCCGCCTTCACCGTGCCCACAGCACCGACCCGCTGCGCCAACAACCAGGCCTCGTAGTCGAAACCCGCCGCGTTCACCAGGCCGCGGGGGCGTTTCAGGGTCACCGCCAGGCGCCAGCGTTCGCCGCCCATCAGCGGCGGCGCGCCGCGCCAGCTCAGGCGCAGACGCTCGGGAAGAAGCACGCCCCGCGCAGCGCTGACCTCCTCCAGCCGGAAGCGCGTGACGCCCTCGCCGCTCGCCGGCAGATCGACCGCACGCCCCTCCAGCCAAAGGGTGCGACCATCCAGCTCGGCGGCCAGGCGTCCGTCCAGGGCGACTTGCGCCGAGCCGCAGGCCCAGGCGAACCCGAGCAGGAACAACCCCAGCCAGTACAGCCGGCCGAACAGCAGCAACAGTCCGGCGGCGGCCATGCCCAGCAGCCAGCCGACCGACGGCAATTCCGCCAGGAAGCGCAGGGCCAGCAGCCCCGCGGCGAGAGCTGGCAATCCCAGGCGCATGAACGGTTCCTCCCATCCCCGTGGCGTGCCCTCCGCTCCCCGACATGTCACATGGGGTCATACAATGGGCAACGAAATCCTGTCATCTTGCTTGGCATAATACGCAAGCCTATATCCACTGAGAGCCCACATGCCGCGTCGCCTGTTCAAGCGCTACATGCCCGATCCGGAAAGCATCCGCTCGCAGAAGTCGCTGCGCTTTCTCGGCAAGTTGACGCACGATCCCAACCTTTGGCATCTCAATCGCCACTCGGTATCACGCGCCATGGCCGCCGGGCTGTTCGCCGCCTTCATCCCGATGCCGATGCAGATGCTGCTGGCGGCCGGTCTGGCGGTGTGGATTCGGAGCAATCTGCCAATCTCCGTCGGATTGGTCTGGCTGACCAATCCGATCACGATGCCCCCGGTCTTCTATTGCACCTACAAGCTGGGCGCCTGGTTGATGCAGGTGCCGCCGCGCACCCTGCCGGACCATCTCACCTGGGAATGGATCAGCCAGGAGCTGTCCAGCCTCTGGCAACCCTTCCTGCTCGGTTCGGTGGTGTGCGGCATCATCGCCGCCATCCTCGGCTACGCGCTGACGATGCTCTACTGGCGCTGGTGGGTGCAGCGCAGTTGGAGCCGACGCTGCCGGCAACGTCGCGAGCGGGTCGCCGCGAAGTGATCCGCCGGACATGAAAAAGCCGCCTCGAAGGCGGCTTTTTCGTGGGCCTTGTCCGCCCCATGCGGGGACAGGCGCAGGCCTTCTCGCTCACTCGTAGCGCAGCGACTCGGCCGGTTGTGTCCGCGCCGCGCGCCAGGATGGGTACAGGGTGGCGAGGAAGCTCATCAGCAATGCAGCGCTGCAGATCAGCACCACGTCCAGCACCTGCAGGTCGGAAGGCAGGTAGTTGATGAAGTACACGTCCGAGCTGAAGACCTTGTGCCCGACCAGCCGCTCGATGCGGTCGATCATCCCGGTGATGTTCAACGCCGCGAACACCCCGAGCACCCCGCCGATGACCGTCCCGATCACGCCGATGACGGTGCCCTGGACCATGAAGATCGCCATGATCTGCCTCGGCGTGGCGCCGAGGGTACGAAGAATCGCGATGTCGGTGCGCTTGTCGGCGACCACCATGATCAGGGTGGCGATGATGTTGAAGGCGGCGACCGCGATGATCAGCAGCAGGAGCAGGCCGATCATGGTCTTTTCCATCTTCATCGCGTTGAACAGGCTGCCCTGGGCCCTGGTCCAGTCGCTGGACCTGAAGCCCTGCCCCAACTCCTTGACCACCTTGGCGGCGACCTGCGGCGACTGGTAGAGATCCTTCAGTTCCAGGCGCACGCTCGGCACCTGGCCCGGTTGCAGGCGCAGCAACTGGCCGGCATCGGCGATGTCGATCAGCGCCAGCGAGTTGTCCAGTTCGGCGCCGACCTTGAACAGGGCGACGATGGTGAAGCGCTGCATGCGCGGAGTGATGCCACCCGGCGCACTGGTGGCTTCCGGGACGATCAGGGTCAGCTTGTCGCCGACATTGACATGGAAGCGCCGCGCGGTGATCTCGCCGAGGACGATGCCGAACTCGCCAGGCTTGAGGTCGTCCAGGCTGCCCTGGACGATGTGCTCGCCGATGATGGAAACCTTGCGCTCCTCCTGCGGGTCGATGCCGTTGACCAGCACCGGCAGCATGTTGCCCTTGTACGACAGCATGCCCTGCAGTTCGGCGAACGGCGCCGCGCCGACCACCTCGCGGTGCCGCAGCGCCGCGTTGGCGACGGTCTGCCAGTCGTCCAGCGGCTGCGTCGCGCTGATAGTGGCATGCGGCACCATGCCGAGGATCCGCGTGCGCATTTCCTTCTGGAAGCCGTTCATCACCGAGAGCACGATGATCATCGCCAGCACGCCCAGCGCCAGGCCGATCATCGAGGTCAGCGAGATGAACGAGATGTAGTGGTTGCGGCGTTTGGCGCGGGTGTAGCGCAGGCCTATGAAGAACGGTAACGGTCTGAACATGTCGCGGATGCACCGAGTCGATGGGGGATTCGCCGGACGGGAGCGGACGGCGGGCACGCCGTCGCCCCGCTACGCGGCGATCAGTCGGCCTTCTTCCAGGCGCAGGATGCGATCCATGTGCCCGGCCAGCTGGAGATCGTGGGTTACCACCAGGAACGAGGTCTGCAACGAACGGCTCAGTTCCAGCATCAGCTCCTGGATACCCTGGGCGGTATGCTGGTCGAGGTTGCCGGTGGGCTCGTCGAGCAGTACCAGCTGCGGACGGTTGACCAGCGCGCGGGCGATCGCCACCCGCTGGCGCTCGCCGCCGGACAGCTCGGCCGGCTTGTGCGACAGGCGATGCCCCAGCCCGACCCGCTCCAGCAGCTCGGCCGCCCGCTGGCGGGCTTCCGCGATCGGCGTGCGGCCGATCAACAGCGGCATGCAGACGTTCTCCAGGGCGGTGAACTCCGGCAACAGGTGGTGGAACTGGTAGACGAAGCCCAGCGCGCGGTTGCGCAGCAGCCCGCGGGCCGTCTCGTTCAGCGCCGAGAGTTCCTCGCCGGCGAGCCAGACGCTGCCGGCGGAGGGCGTGTCCAGGCCGCCGAGCATGTTCAGCAAGGTGCTCTTGCCCGAACCGGAGCTGCCGACGATAGCCACCCGCTCCCCAGGCAGCAGGTTCAACTCGACGCCGGACAGCACCTGCACCGATTGCGGCCCCTCGTCGTAGCTCTTGCTCAGGTTGCGGCAACTCAGCACCGACTTGTCATTCATAACGCAAAGCCTCCGCAGGCTGGGTGCGCGCCGCACGCCAGGCTGGATACAAAGTGGCGAAGAAGCTGAGGACCAGGGCCGCGCCGCAGACCAGCACGACATCGTCGAGCATCAGTTGCGACGGCAGGTAATCGATGAAGTACACGTCGGACGCGAGGAACTGGTGGCCCAGCAGCTTTTCCAGGGCGGAAATCCAGGCGCTGACGTTGAGCGCCGCGACCACCCCGAGGACCCCGCCGACCAGCGTGCCGATCACCCCGATCACCGTACCCTGGACCATGAAGGTAGCCATGATCTGCCCCGGCGTGGCGCCGAGGGTACGAAGGATGGCGATGTCCGACTTCTTGTCGGTGACCACCATCACCAGGGTGGAAATGATGTTGAACGCGGCGACCGCGACGATCAGCAGCAGCAACAGGCCGATCATGGTCTTTTCCATGCGGATGGCCTGGTACAGGTTGCCGTGGCTGCGCGTCCAGTCGCGGGCGTAGAAGTCATTGTCGGTCAGGGTCCGTGCGATCTCCCAGGCCACCCGCGGCGCCTGGAACAGGTCGTCGAGCTTCAGGCGCAGCCCCTGTACCTGGTTGGTCTTCCAGCGCTGCAGGCGCGCGGCGTCTTCCAGGTGGATCAGCGACAGGCCGCCATCCAGTTCGCCGGCGCCGACGCGGAAGGTGCCGACCACGGTGAAACGCTTCATCCGCGGGAACACCCCGGCCGGGGTGACCGCCACCTCGGGGAGGATCAGGGTGACCTTGTCGCCGATGCCGACGCCAAGCTTCTGCGCCGCCAGTTGGCCGATGACGATGCCGAAGCCGCCGGCCTTGAGTTCCGCCAGCGAGCCCTGCTTGAAGAAATCGGGAATGATCGAGACCTTGGCCTCTTCCAGCGGATCGACCGCATCGACCATCACCGTCTGCACCGCGCCATTGGCGCTGAGCATGCCCTGCATCTGGGTGAACGGCGCTACCGCGGTGACATGCTCGTGGGCCTTGACCTTCTCGGCCAGGGCGCGCCAGTCATCGATGGGCTGGTACGACTCGACGGTGGCCTGCGGCACCATGCCGAGGATGCGGGTACGCATTTCGCGATCGAAGCCGTTCATCACCGAGAGCACCACGATCATCACCAGCACGCCCAGTGCCAGGCCGATCATCGAGGTCAGCGAAATGAAGGAGACGAAATGGCTGCGACGTTTGGCCCGCGTATAGCGCGTGCCGATGAAAACGGACAGGGGTCTGAACATGTCGCCCTTAGCTGGCAGAAAATGGATGCGTCGGGATGGCGAAGTGGCGAGGCATCGCCGGCGGCCTTACACTCTGACCATCACTGCCGCCGTGGGTTCGCCATGTCCACTCGTGACGCGGATGACCGCCGCGAATACTACCGTATCGAAGATACCCTCGCACTGGAATTTCGCCCTGCCGGGGCCGTCGAAGACGGCCTGGAGAGCGAGCCGGGGGCCACCCTGTTCAGCCTGCTCAGCGACCTCCACCTGATGGATTACGAGTCGCAGCACCTGCTGCGCCACATCAGCGAACGCGACCGCACGCTGGCCAACTACCTGAAGGTGATGAACAAGCGCATCGACCTGCTTGGCCAGGTCATGGTGCAGAGCCTGCTCAAGGAGATCGGCGAACCGCGCAAGGTCAGCCTGTCCGAGGGGGGCGTCAGCTTCCACCACGACCGCGCATTGCCGGTCGGCCAGTTGCTCGTCCTGCGCATGGTCCTGTTGCCGCAGGGGTTCGGCCTCGAACTGCGGGCCCGGGTAATCCACGCCCAGCCACACGACGACGAATTCGAGATCGGCACCGAGTTCGAAGCGTTGAGCGACGCACAGCGCCAGTTGCTGGCCCGGCATATCCTCCAGAAGCAGGCCCAGCAGCGCCGCCTGGCACGGGCCGGACAAGGCCCGCTCGGCGAGCCGGGCCAACCTTCTTCGACCTGAGATGTGCCGATGCTCCGTTCGCTACTGCTGTGCTCCCTCCTCCTCGCCCCGCCGCTGTTCGCCGACACCCTGAGCATTCCGCTGGGCGCCCAGGGCGATACCCGGGTCGCCCTGCCCGCGCGCGGCGAAAGCCGCGAAGCCGTGCTGCAACGCTTCGGCCTGGCCGACGAGGAACATCCCGCGGTCGGCCAGCCGCCCATCGTGCGCTGGGATTACCGCGACTTCTCGGTATATTTCGAAAGCGGCCGGGTGATCGACAGCGTTCGCCATCATCGGCCGCGGAATCCCGCGCAACCCTCGAACAAGGAGCCACAGTGACTCTCATCTATGGACATCGCGGCGCCAAGGGCGAAGCGCCGGAAAACACCCTGGCCAGCTTCCAGCGCTGCCTGGAGCATGGCGTCAACCGTTGCGAACTGGACCTGCACCTGTCCCGCGACGGCGAACTGATGGTGATCCACGACCCGACCCTGAAGCGCACCACCGGCCGCCGCGGCAAGGTCGCCGAACACGACGCGGCCACCCTGGTCACCTACGACGCGCGCGAAGGCGGCCCCGGCTGGGTACGGCCGACGCCAATCCCGCGGCTGGAGGAGTTGTTCGAGAAGTGCCCGTTCGAGCACTGGCAACTGGAAGTGAAGAGCGCCTCGCGCGAACGCGCGGCGCGGACGGTAACGCGGATCAGGGAGCTGACCGAGCGCTTCGGCAACCGCGACAAGGTCACCGTCACCAGCGGTTCGCGGACCGTGCTCAAGGCCCTCAACGAACTGACCCCGGAGCTGTCGCGCGGGCTGGTCGCCGAATACGCCTGGCTCGACCCGCTGAAGGTCGCCCAGCACTATGGCTGTGCCCTGCTCGCCCTGAACTGGACCCTATGCACCCCGGAACGCCTGCTCAAGGCCCAGCGCCAGGGCCTTCACGTCTCGGTGTGGACGGTCAACGAACCGGCGCTGATGCGCCGGCTCGCCGACTTCGGCGTGGACAGCCTGATCACAGACTTTCCCGGTTTGGCCAGCGCCACCCTCGGGAATCGCTGAGCACATCCCCTCCGGCCGGCTCAGGCCGCCGGCCGGAGTCCTTCAAAAAAGCCGGTTGAGGCCGTCGAACGCCGCTACCCGATAGGCTTCCGCCATGGTCGGGTAGTTGAAGGTGGTGTTGACGAAGTACTTCAGGGTATTCAGCTCGCCCGGCTGGTTCATGATCGCCTGGCCGATGTGGACGATTTCCGAAGCCTGGTCGCCGAAGCAGTGCACGCCGAGGATCTCCAGGGTCTCGCGATGGAACAGGATCTTCAGCATGCCCACCGGCTCGTTGGAAATCTGCGCCCGGGCCATGCCCTTGAAGAACGCCTTGCCCACTTCGTAGGGAATCTTCGCCGCGGTCAGTTCGCTTTCGTTCTTGCCGATCGAGCTGATCTCCGGAATGGTGTAGATGCCGGTCGGCACATCGTTGACGAAGCGCCAGCTGTCGCTCTCGACGATGTTGCCGGCGGCCGAGCGGCCCTGGTCGTAGGCAGCGCTGGCCAGGCTCGGCCAGCCGATCACGTCGCCGGCGGCGAAGATGTTGCTCACCGAAGTGCGGTAGTTCTCGTCCACCTCGATCTGGCCACGGCTGTTGACCTTGATGCCGACGTTCTCCAGGCCGAGCTTGTCGGTATTGCCGGTCCGGCCGTTGCACCAGAGCAGCGCGTCCGCCTTGATCTTCTTGCCCGACTTCAGGTGCAGGATGACACCGTTGTCCAGCCCCTCGACGCGCTCGTACTCCTCGTTGTGGCGGATCAGCACGTTGTTGTTGCGCAGGTGGTAGCTCAGCGCATCGGAAATCTCGTCATCGAGGAAGCTGAGCAACTGGTCGCGCGTATCGATCAGGTCCACCAGCACGCCCAGGCCGCTGAAGATCGACGCGTATTCGCAGCCGATCACCCCGGCTCCGTAGATGATCAGCCGGCGCGGGGTGTGGCTCAGGGACAGGATGGTGTCGCTGTCGTAGACCCGCGGGTGGTTGAAATTGATGTCCGAAGGACGATACGGGCGCGAGCCGGTGGCGATCACGAACTGGTCGGCGACCAGGCGCTCCACCGCACCGCTCGGCGTCACCACTTCGACGGTGCGTTCGTCGACGAAGCTGGCGGTGCCGGTGAACATGTCGATGCGATTGCGCGCGTAGTAGCCGGTACGCGAGGCAACCTGCTTGGAGATCACCCGGTCGGCGCTCTTCAGCACGTCGGGAAAGGAGAACCAGCGCGGCTCGCCGATCTGGCGGAACATCGGGTTGGTGTTGAACTCGATGATCTGCTTCACCGAGTGGCGCAGGGCCTTGGAAGGAATGGTGCCGAGGTGCGTGCAGTTGCCTCCGACCACGCGACGGCTGTCGACTACCGCCAGCTTGCGTCCGTACTTGGAGGCGTTCATCGCCGCCCCTTCGCCCGCCGGACCCGTGCCCAAAATCACCACGTCGTAGTTGTAGACAGCCATGCGTACTCCTCAGAACAGGCCGAGGCGCCCACTGGCGCCTCCGGCAAAGCCGCTGCACAACATGTGCGCGGCGGATCGATTCGATCATCGGGTCGGTGCGAACGACGGCATTCGCCGGGCAAGGCTCGGTCCGACCTCGAGGCGGGCATATGTTACGCCCTGTGCGAAATGTCGCACATTAGCGTTTGGTCGCGTCGTAGGCGAGTTTTCCGGGCACTACAGATTCGTCGCGGTTGGCTTCCTCGCATTTCTGTCGGTCGCCGCCGCAGATCGAGCATTCCTTCTCGATCCCCAGGTTGGCGATGCCGCCGCAGGAACCGGCGATCGGCTTGCGGCCCATGATGACCCCGATGGACATGCCGAAGACCACCAGCAGCATGATGACGAAGACCAGTAGCCAGGTCATGGACGTTCTCCTTGGTTGCCGAACAGTTGCTCGTAGCGTGGCGTGGTGCGGCTGTCGAAACCGTTGCCCTGGCGACTGACGAACAGCGCCGCCAGTCGGTGCTTCTCGGCGAAACGGTAGCCCTCTTCCGGACCGAGCACCATCAGCAGGGTCGACAGGCCGTCGGCGTTGCGCGTCGACGGATCGATCACCGTGACCGAAGCCAAGTGATGGTCGATCGGCGCGCCGGTGCGCGGGTCGAAGGTGTGCGAATAGCGCTGGCCGTTCTCTTCGAAATAGTTGCGATAATCGCCCGAGGTCGAGACGCCGTAACCGTCCAGCGCCAGCACCTGCTGGGCGACCCGCTGGCCCTCGCGCGGCGCTTCGATAGCGATGCGCCAGGGCGTGCCGTCCGGCTTGCGCCCTTCGGCTTTCAACTCGCCGGTGATTTCCGCCAGGTAGCTGCGCACGCCAAGCTCCTTCAGGCGTTCGCCTACCGCGTCCACCGTATAGCCAGCGGCGATGCTGTCGAAGTCCAGCTGTACGGCGGCGTCCTTGCACAGGCGCTGGCCGTCGATGCGCAGGTGTCGATGGCCGACGTCACGGCGCGCCGCGGCGATCTGCTCGGCGCTGGGAACCTTCTCCACCCGCGCCTGCGGACCGAAGCCCCAGAGGTTCATCAGCGGCTCGACGGTCATGTCGAAGGCGCCCTGGCTCTGTTCCGACAACTCGCCGCCATAGCGCAGCAACTCCAGCATCGGTGGCGGCAGCTCCATGCAGGACTGCGCCGGCAGCGCATTGAAACGCGAGACCAGGGAGTCGTCGCGGTAGGTGGACATCTGCCGGTCGACCTCGGCGAGGATCGCTTCCACCGCGGCTTTCGCCGTCTGGACGTCGGGCGCCGAGGCGCCGCGCACGTACTTGATCGAATAGGTGCTGCCCATGGTCGGGCCGGCGAAGCTTTCCAGGGTGTCGCCGCAACCGGCCAGGACCAGCGCCAGCGCTGCCAGTCCGGCCATGGCAAGCGGACGGAAACGCTCAGCCACCGAAATCGTCCAGCAGGATATTCTCGCGCTCCACGCCCAGGTCGGTGAGCATCTTGATCACCGCGGCATTCATCATCGGCGGGCCGCACATGTAGAACTCGCAGTCTTCGGGCGCCGGGTGGTCCTTCAGGTAGTTCTCGAACAGCACGTTGTGGATGAAGCCGGTCAGGCCGGTCCAGTTGTCCTCCGGCTGCGGGTCGGACAGCGCCAGGTGCCACTGGAAATTGGGGTTCTCCGCCTGCAGCTGGTCGTACTCCTCGGTATAGAAGGCCTCGCGCAGCGAGCGCGCGCCGTACCAGAAGCTGATCTTGCGGTTCGACTTGAGCCGGCGCAACTGGTCGAAGATGTGCGAACGCATCGGCGCCATGCCGGCGCCGCCGCCGATGAAGACCATCTCGGCCTCGGTGTCCTTGGCGAAGAACTCGCCGAACGGCCCGTACACGGTGACCTTGTCGCCCGGCTTGAGGTTGAACACCCAGGACGACATCTGCCCCGGCGGCAGGTCGCTGCCCGGCGGCGGCGAGGCGATGCGGATGTTGAACTTGACCACGCCCTGCTCTTCCGGGTAGTTGGCCATCGAGTAGGCGCGGATCACCGTCTCGTCGACCTTCGACACGTAGCGCCACATGTTGAACTTGTCCCAGTCGCCGCGATATTCCGGCTGGATATCGAAGTCCTTGTACTCGACCACGTGCGGCGGGCATTCCAGCTGCACGTAGCCGCCGGCGCGGAAATCCACGCTCTCGCCGTCCGGCAGGCGCAGGGTGAGTTCCTTGATGAAGGTGGCGACGTTGGGGTTGGACTCCACCGTGCATTCCCACTTCTTCACCCCGAAGACCTCTTCAGGCACGCGGATCTGCATGTCCTGCTTGACCGGGGTCTGGCACGACAGGCGCCAGCCCTCCTTCGCCTGGCGCCGGGTGAAGTGCGACTCCTCGGTGGGCAGCATCTCGCCGCCGCCCTCGACCACCACGCACTTGCACTGCGCGCAGGTGCCGCCGCCGCCGCAGGCGGAAGACAGGAACACGTTGTTCGTCGCCAGGGTTTGCAGCAGCTTGCCGCCGGCCGGCACGGTCAGGCTGTGCTCGCCGTTGATCTGGATGGTCACGTCGCCACTCGACACCAGCTTGGCGCGGGCGACCAGGATGATCGCCACCAGGCCCAGGACGATGGCGGTGAACATGCCGATGGCCAGGAAAATCTCGAATCCGATCACGGGCCTCTCCTTACAACTGCACGCCGGAGAACGACATGAAGCCCAACGACATCAGGCCGATGGTGATGAAGGTGATCCCCAGGCCCTGCAGGCCCTCGGGGACGTCGCTGTACTTGAGCTTCTCGCGGATACCCGCCAGCGCGGCGATCGCCAGCGCCCAGGAAAAGCCCGAGCCGACGCCGTACACCGTGCTCTCGGCAAGGTTGTAGTCGCGCTCGACCATGAACAGCGAGCCGGCCATGATCGCGCAGTTCACCGTGATCAGGGGCAGGAACACGCCCAGCGCGTTGTAGAGACTGGGTACGTACTTGTCGAGGAGCATCTCGAGGATCTGCACGATGGCGGCGATCACCCCGATGTAGCTGAGCAGGCCGAGGAAGCTCAGGTCCACCTCGGGCAGCCCGGCCCAGGCCAGCGCGCCGTCCTTGAGCAGGTAGGTGTAGATCAGGTTGTTGGCCGGCACGGTGATGGTCTGCACCACGATCACCGCGATACCCAGGCCGATGGCGGTCTCCACCTTCTTCGAGATGGCGATGAAGGTACACATGCCGAGGAAGAACGCCAGCGCCATGTTCTCGACGAACACGGCCTTCACGAACAGGCTGATGTAGTGCTCCATCAGTAAGCCTCCTTGCTGGATACCTGCGGGGCCATCTTGTAGGTCGGGGCCTCGACCTGGTCTTTCTTCCAGGTCCGCAGGGCCCAGATGATCAGGCCGATCAGGAAGAACGCCGAAGGCGGCAGCAGGAGCAGGCCGTTCGGCTGGTACCAGCCGCCATCGTTGACCGTCGGCAACACGCTGATGCCGTAGAGCTTGCCGGCGCCGAACAGCTCGCGGACGAAGCCCAGCACCAGCAGCATGGCGCTGTAGCCGAGACCGTTGCCGATGCCATCGAAGAACGACACGAGCGGCGGGTTGGCCATGGCGAAGGCTTCGGCGCGGCCCATCACGATGCAGTTGGTGATGATCAGCCCGACGAACACCGAGAGCTGCTTGCTCAGGCTATAGGCATAGGCCTTGAGCACCTGGTCGACGACGATCACCAGCGAGGCGATGATCACCATCTGCACGATCATCCGGATCGAGCTGGGAATCTGCCGGCGGATCATCGAGATGAACAGGTTGGAGAAGCCGGTCACCAGGGTCAGGGCGATGGCCATGACGGTAGCGGTCTTCAGGTTCGAGGTTACCGCCAGCGCCGAGCAGATCCCGAGGATCTGCAGGCCGATCGGATTGTTCTGGAAGACCGGATTGAACAGGACTTCGCGGATCGTGGGTTGAGCAGCCATCACGCCTCCCCTTTGCGCAGATTGGCGAGGAAGGCGTCGAAACCGTCCTTGCCGAGCCAGAAATGCAGCAGGTTGTCGACACCCTTGCTGGTCAGGGTGGCGCCGGCCAGGCCGTCGACCTGGTGGGTCGCCTTCGCCGATTGCGGGTCCACCGAGCCCTTGATGATCTGTACGGCAAGATCGCCCTGGGCGTCGTAGAGGGTCTTGCCGACCCACAGCGCCTTCCATTTCGGATTGTCGACCTCGCCGCCGAGACCGGGGGTCTCGCCATGCTGGTAGAAGCCGAAGCCGGCGACCGTGTTGAGGTCGCCCTTGAGCGCCAGGAAGCCGTACAGGGTCGACCACAGACCGTAGCCGCGCACCGGCAGGATCAGGGTGTCGAGCTTGCCGTCGGTCTCCACCAGGTAGACCGTGGTGTAGCGCTCGCGGCGCTTGATCGAGGCGATGTCCTCGGCGGCGGGCAGCGCCTCCGACAGCGCCGGGTCCTTGGCCGCTTTCAGCGGGTCGTAGCCGAGCGGGTCCTGGGCATCGCTGAAGGTGCCGCTCTGCAGGTCGACCACCTTGGCGGTGATGCGACTGTCGAACAGCGCCTTGACCTCTTTGCCGGACATGCCCGGCTCGCCGAGACCGGCGATGGCGAGGATGCTGCGCTGCTTGTCGAGCAGGCGGTTTTCCGCCTGGGTCGGCTTCAGCGCCACCGCCGCGCCGGCGACGAACACCGAGCTGACCAGGCACACCACCAGGGCTACCAGCAGTGTGCGGGTGGTGGATTCTTGATTAGCCATTGCGCGCCAGCCTCCGCTTGATGTTGGCCTGAACGACGAAATGGTCGATCAGCGGTGCGAACAGGTTGGCGAACAGGATCGCCAGCATCATGCCTTCCGGGAACGCCGGGTTGACCACCCGGATCAGCATGACCATCACTCCGATCAGGGCGCCGAACAGCCACTTGCCGGTATCGGTCATGGACGCCGAGACCGGGTCGGTGGCCATGAAGATCATGCCGAAGGCGAAGCCGCCGGTGACCAGGTGCCAATACCAGGGCATGGCGAACATCGGGTTGCTGGCCGAGCCGATGGCGTTGAACAGGTAGCTCATGGCGACCATCCCCAGCATCACCCCGGCGACGATGCGCCAGGAGGCGATGCGGGTCAGCAGCAGCACGGCGCCGCCGATGAAGATCGCCAGGGTGCTGGTCTCGCCCATCGAACCCTGCATGTGGCCGAGGAAAGCATCCATCCAGGTCAGGCCGTGGCCGAGGATGTTGTCCACCCCGCCGGCGGCGGCCAGGCTCAGCGAGGTGGCGCCGGCGAAGCCGTCCACCGAGGTCCATACCGCGTCGCCGGACATCTGCGCCGGGTAGGCGAAGAACAGGAAGGCCCGGCCGACCAGTGCCGGATTGAGGAAGTTCTTCCCGGTGCCGCCGAACACTTCCTTGCCCAGCACCACGCCGAAGCTGATCCCCAGGGCTACCTGCCACAGCGGGACGGACGGCGGCAGGGTCAGGGCGAACAGCACCGAGGTGACGAAGAAGCCTTCGTTGACCTCGTGGCGGCGGATGCTGGCGAACAGCACCTCCCAGAAACCGCCGACGATGAAGGTGGTCAGGTACACCGGCAGGAAGTACGCGGCGCCCTGGACCAGGCAATCCCACAGGCTGTTCGGGTCGAACCCGGCCAGCGCGCCGATCAGGGCGAAGCGCCAGCCATCCTGGGCGCTCAACAGGTCGGGGCTCTGGGCGAAGATCAGGCTGGCCTGGTGGCCGACGTTGTACATGCCAAAGAACATCGCCGGGAAGGTGCACAGCCAGACGATGATCATCATGCGCTTCAGGTCGATGCCGTCGCGCACGTGTGCAGTGGTGCGGGTGACGCTGCCGGGCCGATAGAGGAAGGTGTCCACGGCTTCGTACAGCGGGTACCACTTCTCGTAGCGCCCGCCCTTCTCGAAATGATGCTCGACCTTGTCGAGCAGGTTACGCAAACCCATGGCTCAGCCCTCCTGCTCGATGCGTGCCAGGTTGTCCCGCAGAATCGGGCCGTATTCGTACTTGCCGGCGCAGACGTAGCTGCACAGCGCCAGGTCCTCTTCGTCGAGTTCCAGGGCGCCGAGCTTCTGGGCCATTTCCGTGTCGCCGACGATCAGGTAGCGCAGCAGTTGGGTCGGCAGGATATCCAGCGGCATCACCGCCTCGTAATTGCCTACCGGCACCATCGCCCGCGGGCTGCCGTTGGTGCTGGTGGTGAAGGCGAAACGCTTGCCGCCGAGCAGCCTGGAGACGAACACGTTGAGCAGCGAATGCTTTTCCACCCCGGCGCGCAGGTAGTGGAGGAACTCGCGCTGGTCGCCCTCCTTGAGACAGGACAACTGCAGGTGGTAGCGCCCCAGGTAGGCGTAGGCGCCATGGGCGGTGCGACCGCCCAGCACGGAGCCGGAGATCAGCCGGTTGTTGCCCGGCTGCAGCTGGCCGGCGGCCAGTTCGTCGAGGTTGGCGCCCAAGCGGGTGCGCACCAGACGCGGCTTTTCCACCACCGGACCGGCCAGGGCGATCACCCGCTCGGTCCACAATTGCCCGGTCGTGAACAGCTTGCCGATGGCGATCACGTCCTGGTAGTTCAGGTTCCACACGCTCTTGCCGGCACCCACCGGGTCGAGGAAGTGGATATGGGTGCCGGGCAGGCCCGCCGGATGCGGACCGGCGAAGGCTTGCGCGGTCACGCCGGAGAGCGCCTCGCCGGGTAGCGAAACGCCTTCCGCCTTGCACAGGAACACCCGGGCCAGGCGCCCGAGCACCGTCAGCCCGGCCTGGAAGGCCTCGCCCTGCTCCGCGATAACCACCTGCGGATCGGCGGCCAGCGGCTGGGTATCGATGGCAGTGACGAAAATCGAACTGGGGCTGGACTCGGGATCGGGCACCTTGCTGAACGGCCGGGTCCGCAGCGCGGTCCACAGGCCCGACTGCAACAGGTTGTCGCGGACCTGCTCGGCGCTCAGCGTGGCGAGTTGGTCCGCGGGATAACGGGCGAACTCCAGTTGCTCGTCGCCGTCGAGATCGATGACCACCGATTGCAGGACGCGCTTCTCGCCACGATGGATGGCACTGACCACACCGGCGCCGGGTGCGGTATAGCTGACGGAGGGATTCTTCTTGTCGGTGAACAGCACCTGCCCCAGCTTCACCCGGTCGCCTACCTGGACCGCCATGGTCGGCTTCATGCCGTGGTAGTCGAAACCGATCAACGCCACGCTGCGTACCGGGCGTGCTGCCTCGATGCGCTGTTCGGGGGCGCCGCTGATGGGCAGGTCCAGGCCACGTTTTATCTTGATCATGTCTAGTGCCTAGTGGTCGTGGACAGAAAAGACGAGGCCCAAGTCAGAAAATGACCATCATCGCGCACAACGTACTGAATTGGCACGATTGATGAATGGCCCCGCAAGGTAACTCCGGGATTATAAAGAGCCACCTCCCCGGGAGCCACCCAAGCCGCACACCGGGCCTTGAAACGCGTAACAGAAAACGACAGAAAAACTTGCCCGTGCGAAATGAAAAACGGGAGCCGAAGCTCCCGTCCCGCGCCACCCGCAGGCTCAGGCCTGCTGGCCGAGCCCGCGCCTTTCCGCCAGCGACAGCTTGACCCGGTAGCACAACCACATCAGCAGCAGCCAGAATGGGATGGCGTACACCGAGATGTTGATCCCGGGGATCATCAGCATGATGCCAAGGATGAACACCACGAAGGCCAGGCACAGGTAGTTGCTGAACGGCGACCAGAGTGCCTTGAAGAAGGTGTCCACGCCCTGCCGCTTCATCGCCGCGCGGAACTTCAAGTGCGACAGGCTGATCATCGCCCAGTTGATCACCAGCGCCGCCACCACCAGCGACATCAGCAGTTCCAGCGCCTTGTGCGGCAATACGTAGTTGACGATCACGCAGAGGAAGGTGATCAGCGCCGAGACCAGGATCGACAGCACCGGCACGCCCCGGCGGTCCACAGACATCAGCACCTTCGGCGCGTCGCCCTGGGCGGCCAGGCCGTAGAGCATCCGGCTGTTACAGTAGACGCCGCTGTTGTAGACCGACAATGCTGCGGTGAGGACTACGAAGTTGAGGATGTTGGCCGCGGTGCCGCTGCCGATCAACGAGAAGATCTGCACGAACGGGCTGCCACTGTAGTCGTCGCCGGAAGCGTTGATGGTCTCCACCAACTGGTCCCATGGATACAGCGAGAGCAGCACCGCCAGGGCGCCGATATAGAAGATCAGGATCCGGTAGATCACCTGGTTGATCGCCTTGGGAATCACCTTCCTCGGCTCGGACGCCTCGGCGGCGGTGATGCCCACCAGCTCCAGGCCACCGAAGGAGAACATGATGATCGCCAGGGTCATCACCAGGCCGCTGAGGCCGTTGGGGAAGAAGCCGCCGCGGTCCCACAGGTTGCTCACCGAGGCTTGCGGCCCGCCACCGCCGCCGACCAGCAGGTAGATACCGAGCAGGATCATGCCGATGATCGCCGCTACCTTGATGATCGCGAACCAGAACTCGGTCTCGCCGAAGGCTTTCACGTTGGCCAGGTTGATCGCGTTGATCAGCACGAAAAACGCCGCCGCCGTGGCCCAGGTCGGCACGTCAGGCCACCAGTACTGGATGTACTTGCCCACCGCGGTCAGCTCCGACATGCCCACCAGGATGTACAGCACCCAGTAGTTCCAGCCGGAGAGGAAACCGGCGAAGCCGCCCCAGTACTTGTGTGCGAAGTGGCTGAAGGAGCCGGCCACCGGCTCCTCGACGATCATCTCGCCGAGCTGGCGCATGATCAGGAAGGCGATGAAGCCGCCAATGGCGTAACCGAGGATCATCGACGGGCCGGCCGTCTTGATGACGCCCGCCGAGCCGAGGAACAGCCCGGTGCCGATCGCCCCGCCCAGCGCGATCAACTGGATGTGGCGATTCTTCAGGCCACGCTTCAGCTCGCCCTGGTGCAGATGTTGACCATCCATTGAAAAACCCTAAATCGAAGTGAGTAGTTTCTTGTTCTGGTTATCCACAGAAATGAAAAACGGGAGCCCGAGAGCTCCCGTTTTCCTCTACGCCTCGCGCATCAACGCGGGAAGGCCGGCGGGTTGACCCCAGCCATGTCTTCCATCACGCGCACTACCTGGCAGCTGTAGCCGAACTCGTTGTCGTACCACACGTACAGGACGACACGGTTGTCGTTGCAGATGGTCGCCTCGGCGTCCACCACGCCGGCATGGCGCGAACCGACGAAGTCGGTGGAAACCACTTCCTGGGAGCTGACGAAGTCGATCTGCTTCTGCAGGTCCGAGTGCATGGCCATCTGGCGCAGGTACTCGTTGATCTCTTCGCGGGTGGTGGCCTTTTCCAGGTTCAGGTTGAGGATCGCCATGGACACGTTCGGCGTCGGCACGCGGATCGCATTGCCGGTCAGCTTGCCTTTCAGCACCGGCAGGGCCTTGGCCGCGGCGGTGGCGGCACCGGTCTCGGTGATCACCATGTTCAGCGGCGCGCTGCGGCCACGACGACTGCCCTTGTGGAAGTTGTCGATCAGGTTCTGGTCGTTGGTGTACGAGTGAACGGTCTCGACGTGACCGTTGACGATGCCGTACTGGTCGTTGACGGCCTTCAGCACCGGCACGATGGCGTTGGTGGTGCAGGAGGCGGCCGAGATGATCTTGTCGTCGGCGCCGATGTCGGTGTGGTTGATACCGTGCACGATGTTCTTCAGCGCACCCTTGCCCGGAGCGGTAAGGACCACGCGATCGATCCCCGGGCACTTCAGGTGCTGGCCGAGGCCTTCGGCGTCGCGCCACTTGCCGGTGTTGTCGACCAGCAGGGCGTTCTTGATGCCGTACTGGGTGTAGTCAATCGACGCCGGGTCGTTGGAGTAGATCACCTGGATCAGGTTGCCGTTGGCGGTCAGCGTGTTGTTTTCTTCGTCGATGGTGATGGTGCCGTCGAACGGACCGTGCACCGAGTCCCGACGCAGCAGGCTGGCCCGCTTGACCAGGTCGTTCTCGGCGCCCTTGCGCACGACGATCGCGCGCAGGCGCAGGCCGTCGCCGCCGCCGGTCTTCTCGATCAGGATACGCGCCAGCAGGCGACCGATGCGGCCGAAGCCGTAGAGCACGACGTCGGTGCCTTCGCGGGCATCGCCGTTCTGCTTGCCGGCCACTTCGGCCAGCTCGGCCTTGACGAAGTCCTCGATGCTGCGGCCGTTACCTTCTGCCTTGAACTTGGCGACCATCTTGCCCAGATCGACGGAAGCGGCGCCCAGCTTGAGCTCGCTCATCGCCTTGAGGATCGGGAACGTCTCGTGAACCGACAGCTCGGCGTCATCAGCCATGCGATGACGGGCGAAACGATGCGCCTTCATGATCGCGATCACCGAGCGGTTGATCAGACCACGGCCATGGATCGAGGTCACCACATTGTTATTGCGGTAGAGCTGGCCAATCAGCGGGATCATGGCTTCCGCGATGGCTTCACGATCGATCCATTCACCGAGACACTGGTCGGGCTTCTGAGTCACGGGCAATACCTTCCACATGTAGGGGATGAAAAAAGGGGCTACATTATGACCGCGCCGGCCAGGCTCGGCAATCTGCAGCAGTCGGAAGACTGACATCCAGCAGTCGGGAAAGTTACAATCCGGCGGGTCAAATTCCCGACCGGAGCCCAGCTTGCCCGTGTCCGTACTGCGTCTTCCCAGCCTGCCGGCCAGCGCCGGCAAGCAACACTGGGGCAACCTCCCCGGTGCCGCGCTGAGCCTGGCTGTCGCCGAGGCCGCCAGTTCCGCCAAGCGCTTCACCTTGCTGCTGACCGCCGACAGCCAGAATGCCGAACGCCTGGAACAGGAACTGCGGTTCTTCGCCCCCGACCTGCCGGTATTGCATTTCCCCGATTGGGAAACCCTGCCCTACGACGTCTTTTCGCCGCACCAGGACATCATTTCCCAGCGCATCGCCGCCCTCTACCAGTTGCCGCAGCTCAAGCACGGCGTGCTGGTGGTGCCGATCTCCACCGCCTTGCACCGCCTGGCGCCGACCCGCTTCCTGCTCGGCAGCAGCCTGGTCCTCGACGTCGGCCAGAAACTCGACGTCGAGCGGATGCGCCTGCGCCTGGAAGGCGCCGGCTACCGCTGCGTCGACACGGTCTACGAGCACGGCGAGTTCGCCGTCCGCGGCGCACTGATCGACCTGTTCCCGATGGGCAGCGAGTTGCCCTTCCGTATCGACCTGTTCGACGACGAGATCGAGACCCTGCGCACCTTCGACCCGGAGACCCAGCGCTCCATCGACAAGGTCGAGTCGATCCGCCTGCTGCCGGCACGCGAATTCCCCCTGAACAAGGAAGCGGTCACCGGTTTCCGCGGCCGCTTCCGCGAGCGCTTCGACGTCGACTACCGGCGCTGCCCGATCTACCAGGACCTCGCCAGCGGTTTGACACCCTCGGGAATCGAGTACTACCTGCCGCTGTTCTTCGAGGAAACCGCGACCCTCTTCGACTACCTGCCACAAGACACCCAGGTGTTCTCCCTGCCCGGCATCGAACAGGCCGCCGAGCAGTTCTGGAATGACGTACGCAGCCGCTACGAGGACCGCCGGGTCGATCCGGAACGGCCATTGCTGCCGCCGGCGGAAGTGTTCCTTCCGGTGGAAGACTGCTTCGCCCGGCTGAAGAACTGGCCACGGGTGGTCGCCAGCCAGGAGGACGTCGAGCCGGGCGTCGGGCGCGAGCGCTTCCCGGCCCTGCCGCTGCCGAACCTGGCGATCGAAGCCAAGGCCGCCGAGCCGCTGGCCGCGCTGCGCCGGTTCATCGAGGAGTTCCCCGGCCGCGTACTGTTCTGCGCCGAATCGCCCGGACGCCGGGAAGTCCTGCTGGAGCTGCTGGCCCGACTGAAGCTGCGCCCCGAGGAAGTCGACGGCTGGCCGGCCTTCCTCGCCAGCCAGGCACGCCTGGCGATCAGCATCGCGCCGCTGGACGAGGGCCTGCTGCTGGACCATCCGGCACTCGCCCTGGTCGCCGAAAGCCCGCTGTTCGGCCAGCGCGTCATGCAGCGCCGGCGCCGGGAAAAGACCCGAGACGGCGGCGACGCGGTGATCAAGAACCTCACCGAGCTGCGCGAAGGCGCGCCGGTGGTGCACATCGACCATGGCGTCGGCCGCTACCTGGGCCTGATCACCCTCGAGGTGGACAACCAGCAGGCGGAATTCCTCATGCTGCAATACGCCGAGGACGCCAAGCTCTACGTGCCGGTCGCCAACCTGCACCTGATCGCCCGCTACACCGGCGCCGACGACGCCCTGGCGCCGCTGCACCGACTCGGCTCGGAAACCTGGCAGAAGGCCAAGCGCAAGGCCGCCGAACAGGTTCGCGACGTCGCCGCCGAACTGCTCGACATCTACGCCCGCCGCGCCGCCCGCGAAGGTTTCGCGTTCAAGGATCCGCAGGCCGACTACGCGACCTTCTCGGCCGGCTTCCCGTTCGAGGAGACGCCGGACCAGCAAAGCGCCATCGAGGCGGTGGTCGCCGACATGCTCGCGCCCAGGCCCATGGACCGCCTGGTCTGCGGCGACGTCGGCTTCGGCAAGACCGAAGTGGCGATGCGCGCGGCGTTCGTCGCCGTGCATAGCGGCAAGCAGGTGGCGGTGCTGGTGCCCACCACCCTGCTCGCCCAGCAGCACTACAACAGCTTCCGCGACCGCTTCGCCGACTGGCCGGTGAGCGTCGAGGTGATGAGCCGCTTCAAGAGCGCCAAGGAAGTCGAGAACGCCGCGCGGCTACTGGCCGAAGGCAAGATCGACATCCTCATCGGGACCCACAAGCTGCTCCAGGAAGACGTGAAGTTCGCCAACCTGGGGTTGGTCGTGATCGACGAGGAACACCGCTTCGGGGTGCGCCAGAAGGAGCAGCTCAAGGCCCTGCGCAGCGAAGTGGATATCCTCACCCTCACCGCCACGCCGATCCCGCGGACCCTGAACATGGCCGTCTCCGGCATGCGCGACCTGTCCATCATCGCCACGCCGCCGGCGCGCCGCCTGTCGGTGCGCACCTTCGTCATGGAGCAGCAGAACGCGGTGATCAAGGAAGCGCTGCTCCGCGAACTGCTGCGCGGCGGCCAGGTGTACTACCTGCACAACGAAGTGAAGACCATCGAGAAGTGCGCCCGCGACCTCGCCGAACTGGTCCCGGAGGCGCGCATCGGCATCGGCCACGGACAGATGCACGAGCGCGAGCTGGAACAGGTGATGAGCGACTTCTACCACAAGCGCTTCAACGTGCTGGTGGCCTCGACCATCATCGAGACCGGCATCGACGTGCCCAGCGCCAACACCATCCTCATCGAGCGCGCCGACAAGTTCGGCCTGGCCCAGTTGCACCAGTTGCGCGGCCGCGTCGGTCGCAGCCACCACCAGGCCTACGCCTACCTGCTGACACCGCCGCGCCGACAGATGACCCCGGACGCCGAGAAACGCCTGGAAGCCATCGCCAACGCCCAGGACCTGGGCGCCGGCTTCGTCCTCGCCACCCACGACCTGGAGATCCGCGGCGCCGGCGAGTTGCTCGGCGACGGCCAGAGCGGGCAGATCCAGGCGGTCGGCTTCACCCTCTACATGGAAATGCTCGAACGGGCGGTGAAGGCCATCCGCAAGGGCGAGCAGCCGAACCTCGAGCAGCCGCTGGGCGGTGGGCCGGAGGTCAACCTGCGGGTGCCTGCGCTGATCCCCGAGGATTACCTGCCCGACGTGCATGCCCGGCTGATCCTCTACAAGCGCATCGCCAACGCCCCTGACGAGGAAGGTTTGCGCGAGTTGCAGGTGGAGATGATCGACCGTTTCGGACTCCTGCCCGATCCGGCGAAGAACCTGATGCGCCTGACCCTTCTGAAGCTGCAGGCGGAAAAACTTGGAATCCTCAAGGTCGATGCCGGACCGCAGGGCGGTCGTATAGAATTCGCCGCCGATACCCAGGTCGACCCGCTGGTACTGATCAAGCTGATCCAGGGCCAGCCGAACCGCTACAAGTTCGAAGGCGCAACCCTGTTCCGCTTCCAGGTGCCCATGGAACGACCGGAAGAACGCTTCAATACCCTGGAGGCGCTGTTCGAGCGCCTGACACCGCAAACCACCTAAGGATTAGCCTATGCGCTTGTTCCGTTGCCTTGCCCTGCTGCTCTCACTGGCCGCCCCCGCGGCATTCGCCGGCGGTCCCTACCAGGTGGAACTGGTGGTGTTCCGCCAGGCCGGCGATGCCGTGCCGTCCAGCCAGCCGGCGCCGGACGACTGGGCCACCGGCGCACAGCCGCTGGCCAGCGACGCCCTGCGCGCCACCGCGCTCGACAACCAGCTCGCCAAGCTCAGCCAGGACAACGGCTACACCGTGCTGCTGCACAAGGCCTGGCGCCAGGACATCGGCGAGACCCCGGTGAAGATCGCCCTCAGCGAAGGCCAGGAACAGGATCATCATTTCCCGGTGGAAGGTACGCTGACCCTCAGCCAGGTGCGCTTCGTCGACATGGAGGCCGATTTCTGGGTCAATCGCTTCGGCGACGACGGTTTCCTCGCCGGCAGCCAGCACATCAGGCAGGGCACGCGGCTGAAGAATGGCGAACTGACCTATCTCGACCATCCGAGCCTGGGCATCCTGATCAAGGTGGTGCCGGTCGGCGCCCGTCCCGCCGCCCCCAATCCCATGGAAATGGAAGAACAGCAGGCACCGGCGGACGCGCCTCCCGTCGAAGGCGGTTTCGACGCCGCACCTCCTGCGCAATAGCGAAAAAGGCCGCAATAGCGGCCTTTTTTTTCGTTGCGATGGCCGCCTAGCCGGCCAGGACCCGCGCCAACACCTCGCGCACCTTGCCGATGCCATCGTGCAATGCCTGTTCGATTTCGGCCATGGTGATGATCCCCGCCGACTTCCCCGCCGCGGGATTGACCACCAGCGCCAGGCAGGCGTAGGGCAGGTCCAGCTCGCGGGCCAGTGCCGCCTCGGGCATGCCGGTCATGCCGACGATATCGTTGCCGTCCCGCTCCAACCGGGCGATTTCCGCCACCGTTTCCAGGCGCGGCCCTTGGGTGCAGGCGTAGACCCCATGGCTGCTATGCGCCAGCCCCAACGCACGCAACGCCTCGATCAGGCGCTGGCGCAACGGCTCGTCATAGGGGTGGCTGAAGTCGATATGGGTGACATGCTCGATATCGCCGGCGAAATAGGTGTGCTCGCGTCCCGAGGTGTAGTCGATCAACTGGTGCGGCACGCACAGGTGCCCCGTTCCCATCGCCGCATGGATGCCTCCCACCGCGTTCACCGCGATCACCGCCTCGGCACCCGCCTGCTTCAGCGCCCAGAGATTGGCGCGGTAGTTCACCTGGTGCGGCGGGAAGCGGTGCGGATGACCGTGACGCGCCAGGAACAGCACCTCGCGCCCGGCGTAGCGGCCACGCTGGAGCGGCGCGGACGGCGCGCCATACGGCGTTTCGATCGGCAGGGACTCGCTCAGCGTCAGCCCTTCCAGCTGGGTCAGGCCGGTTCCTCCGATAATCGCGTAGACACTCATCGACAGCTCCCTCAATCAATCAGTTGCGCGGCGCGCAACGCGGACAGTGCTTCCAGCCAGCGCGGCTGCTGGCGATAGTCGGTATTCGCGTAGCCCTTGCCGCGCATGCGTTGCAGACGCGACGGCGGGGTCACCTTCAGGCGTTGCAGGGCAGCCAGGGCCAGCTCGGCGGAAGCCCGGTCGTTGCACACCAGACCCATGTCGCAGCCCGCGGCCAGGGCGGCCTCGATGCGGCTGGCGGCGTCGCCGACCACATGGGCGCCGGCCATCGACAGGTCGTCGCTGAAGATCACCCCGTCGAACTTCAGCTCGCCGCGCAGGATCTCCTGCAACCAGCGCCGGGAAAAGCCGGCGGGCTGCGGGTCGACCTGCGGATAGATGACATGGGCCGGCATCAGCGCGTCGAGCTGTCCGGCCAGGCGGGCGAACGGAACCAGGTCGCTGCACCGGATTTCCTCGAGGCTGCGCGCGTCTTCGGGAATCGCCACATGGGAGTCGGCCTCGGCCCAGCCGTGACCGGGAAAATGCTTGCCGGTGGCGGCCATCCCGGCGGCATGCATGCCGCGAATGAAAGCACCGGCAAGCAGCGCGGCACGCTCCGGGTCGCCCTCGAAGGCGCGGCTACCGACCACGGCGCTGCGCTGGTGATCGAGATCCAGCACCGGCGCGAAACTCAGGTCGAGGCCTACCGCCTGCACCTCGGTCGCCATCAGCCAGCCACAGTGCTCAGCCAACTCTTCGGCAATGGGGTTGTCGGCGATCGCGCGCATCGCCGGCAGGCGCACGAAGCCCTGGCGCAGGCGCTGCACGCGCCCTCCTTCCTGGTCGACGGCCAGCAACAGGTCGGGGCGGATAGCGCGAATGGCCGCACACAGTTCGCGAACCTGGGCAGGATGCTCGATGTTGCGAGCGAAGATGATCAGCCCGCCCACCTCGGGGTGGCGCAGGATTTGGCGGTCCTCGGCGGTCAGCCAGGTGCCGCCGATGTCGAGCATCAGAGAGCCTTGCATGAAAAGTCCTATGGCCTGGAAATCAGCGAAGCCCGCCGTCACGGGCCTCAGACAGCGCACACTGTACTGCACCCGGCAGAAAGACTTAAGTCCCGGGGCGGTACCGCGCGCCTGCCAATGGAGCCGGCCCGGCGCATGGAGTTCCGCCCGGAGCACAGAGAAAGGAGAAAGGAAAACGGCGCCCTAGGGCGCCGTCTGCAATCAGGCCTTGGCGGGCGTCTTGTTCCGCGGGCGCAGTTGCGCCCCGGCCAGCAGCGGATCGTCGATGCCGCTCTCGGCGCGCATGCCGGCAGCGAAGAACGGCACCATCAGGTGCATCACCTGCTCGGTGGAAGTGTTCACGCCGAAATCGGTTTCCGCCATCGCCCGCAGGGCCTTGATCCCCGACATGCTGAAGGCGGCTGCGCCGAGCATGAAGTGCACGCGCCAGAACAGCTCGATGGGCGGCAGCTTCGGCGCCGCCTCGTTGACCAGCAGCATGTAGCGCCGGAAGACCTTGCCGTAGACCTCTTCCAGGTACTTGCGCAGGTGCCCCTGGCTCTGGCTGAAGGCCAGGCCGAGCAAGCGCATGAAGATCGACAGGTCGTTGCCGCTGCGCGGCTTCACCGCCATCGCCTGGGACACCAGCAGGTGCAGGAGGTCCTCCAGGGTGGCGTGCTGGGCCTCGGGCTTGGCCTGGCGACGATCCAGCTCCTTTTCCAGGCTGGCGCAGAATGGCCCGAGGAAGCGCGAGAACACCGCCTGGATCAGCGCCTTCTTCGAACCGAAGTGATAATTCACCGCCGCCAGGTTGACCCCGGCCTTGCTGGTGATCAGACGCAACGAGGTTTCGGCGAAGCCTTTTTCCGCGAACAGCTGTTCCGCCGCATCGAGAATGCGTTCGACGGTTTCCGACTGGGCCATGGTTTCTCCGCCTGACAAACACTTGTTTGAAACATACGTTTCAGCCACATCCCTTGTCAAGCGGCAGATGACGCACCAGTCAGGAAAATTACAGAGAAGTCCCGAAAAACGGAAGCAAGACACTGGCCAACTTCATCGTGACGCAGGACGAAATGTCATGCGGAAAATCATTGCCACGCCTCGCTCACTGTATATAATCCCAGTCACTGGATAAAAACACAGAGCGACGACATGCAGAAGCTGACGCCCCGCCAAGCCGAGATCCTCTCCTTCATCAAGCGCTGCCTGGAAGACCACGGCTTTCCGCCGACCCGGGCGGAAATCGCCCAGGAACTCGGCTTCAAGTCGCCCAACGCCGCCGAGGAGCACCTCAAGGCGCTGGCACGCAAGGGCGCCATCGAAATGACTCCGGGCGCCTCTCGCGGCATCCGCATTCCCGGCTTCGAACCGCATGCCGCCAACGACGATGAGGGCCTGCCGGTGATCGGACGGGTCGCAGCCGGCGCACCGATCCTCGCCGAACAGAACATCGAGGAATCCTGCCGGATCAATCCCGCCTTCTTCAATCCTCGCGCCGACTACCTGTTGCGCGTGCGCGGCATGAGCATGAAGGACATCGGCATCCTCGACGGCGACCTGCTGGCCGTCCACGTCACCCGCGAAGCGCGCAACGGCCAGGTGGTGGTCGCGCGGATCGGCGAGGAGGTCACGGTGAAACGCTTCAAGCGCGAAGGCAGCAAGGTCTGGCTGCTGGCGGAAAACCCTGAGTTCGCTCCGATCGAAGTCGATCTGAAGGAGCAGGAACTGATCATCGAAGGCTTGAGCGTCGGCGTGATCCGGCGCTGACAGGAGATACCATGCAGACCTCCCACTCGCTGCCCAGCGCCCAGTTGCCACTGTTCCAGGAAGCGTTCTGGGCCAGCAACGGCGCTCCCTTGCTCGACGATGTCATCGACAGCCCTTCCAGCGCCTCCATCGAGGAACCCGCTGCCTTTAGCGAACTTTCGCTCAGCGGCCTGCCGGGGCACTGCCTGACCCTGCTCGCGCCGATTCTCCGCGAGCTCAGCGAGGAACAGGATGCCCGCTGGCTGACCCTGATCGCTCCGCCGGCGAGCCTGACCCATGAATGGCTGCGCCGCGCCGGCCTGAACCGCGAGCGCATCCTGCTACTGCAGGCGAAGGACAACGCCGCTGCCCTGGCGCTCAGTTGCGAGGCCTTGCGCCTGGGCCGCAGCCACACCGTGGTCAGTTGGCTGGAACCGCTGAGCCGGGCGGCGCGCAAGCAACTGTCCCGCGCCGCCCAACTGGGCCAAGCACAGAGCCTGAATATTCGTCTGGGTTGAAAAAACGGCGGGGGACAGCGTTCAGTGCAGGACGCGGGGGCCTTCGTCATGTTCCATCTCGCCCTCGGCAAGACGACCGGCCATTTGCACGCCGACATTGAACATGGCCTTGGCCACTTCGACATGCTGGCCTTGCAGGAAATTCTTCGCGTCCCCGGAGAACTCCAGGGTCACCAACGCCTCCTCGTCATCGGCGCGACGCAGCACGATGCGCCCGTCGGGCATTTCTACGATTTCAAGGAAGGATGTTGGCATGACAGACGCTCTCTACGAAGACGCGACATTGTAACAGCCCATCCAGTGCATCCCTAGCCCGCATCCGCCTTCCGGTTCCGCTCTCGCGCCTGTAACGGCGGTTCCAGAGCGCCCGGACGGCATCCGCTAAATTTTTTTGCTGGCAAATCAACCGAGTGGAACGGTAGGAAAATTTCCTACCGCTGATCGGCGAATGACGACGGCGTTACAGCTCCGTCAAGCTCTCGCGAAAACGCAGGACCAATTGCTTCAGCGACTGCCGCCATTCCTCGAGGGTTTCGCGAGAAAGCAAGGGGGCGTCTTCGTCGATACTCACGGCAACGATCAACGGTGTGCTGGGGTCGATCTTCGCTGCCTTGGTCGGTCGCGGCGGCAGGAACAGCTCGGAGTAGGCGCCCAGCAACTGGCCCAGCCAGGTTTCCGGCTGCGACGCCAACTCCACCAGCTCAGCCAGCTCGGGGCTGGGCGCGGCCGCCAGCACTTCGGCATTCAGCAATGCATCCACGCGAGGAGCGGCAGCCTGTGGCAGACGGTAGTAACCGGCGATCTCATGGCATACACCAAGCACTGCGCCATAAAGGTGGAACAGCGCCGACTCGCGCTCCCCCTGGATGATCGCCTGGGCATTCATCGCCCGCTCGGCATCGGCTCGCTTCCAGGCCTCCAGAGCCAACCCGGCGAAATACAGCTTCTGGTTGGTGCGGGTATAAAGCTCTTGGGCCATGCCGGTACTCCCGATTAAAACTGGAAGGAATGCGGAGCGCAGGCCAGGTCAGCGCCCGGCCTTCGCGCAGTATAAGCGCGCCCCATGCAAGCGGGCGCGCCATCCATCAGCGCTTGTCTTCGACCTTCCACTTGCCGCCATCGTAGAAGGCGCGCCAGCCGGTGGGCTTGCCATCGACCTCGGACTGCACGTATTGCTCCTTGGTCTTGCGGCTGAAACGGATCACCGCGGGACGGCCGTCCGGGTCTTTCTGCGGGGCGTCGCAGAGGTAATGGTACTTGGGATCCAGCTCGGCCTTGTGCGGGATGATCTCGCTCACCAACGGCGCGCGGGTCTCGCGGTTCTTCGGGAACTGGCTGGCGGCCAGGAACATGCCCGAAGCGCCGTCGCGCAGCACGTAGATATCGTCCACCTTCTCGCACTTCAATTCAGGCATGCGGATGGCGTCCATCTTCGGCGGCGCCGCCTCGCCATTCTTCAGCAGCTTGCGGGTGTTCTTGCAGGTCGGATTGGTGCAACCGAAGAACTTGCCGAAACGGCCGGTCTTCAGCTGCATCTCGCTGCCACACTTGTCGCATTCCAGGCTCGGCCCTTCGTAGCCCTTGATCCGGTACTGGCCTTCCTCGATCTCGTAGCCCGGACAGTCGGGGTTGTTGCCGCAGATATGCAGCTTGTGTTTCTCGTCCAGCAGGTAGGCGTCCATCGCGGTACTGCAGATCGGGCAGCGATGCTTGCCACGCAACACCCGCGACTCGGACTCGCCCTCGTCGTCCGCGGCGATCTCGTCGCCGGGAATCAGGTTGACGGTCGCCTTGCAACGCTCCTTCGGCGGCAGGCTGTAGCCCGAGCAGCCGAGGAACACGCCGGTGGAGGCGGTACGAATCATCATCGGCCGGCCGCACTCGCGGCAGGGAATGTTGGTCAGGGTCGGCTGGTTGGCGCGCATCCCCTTCTCGCTGACTTCGGCCACCTCGAGCTTCTTCTTGAAATCGCCGTAGAACTCGTCGAGCAGGTGCTTCCAGTCGCGCTCGCCCTGGGCCACGTCGTCGAGATGCTCCTCCATCCCGGCGGTGAAACCATAGTCCATCAGGTTGGCGAAGCTCTCGTTGAGCCGATCGGTGACGATGTCGCCCATCTTCTCCGCATAGAAGCGGCGGTTGTGGGTGGTTACGTAGCCGCGCTCCTGGATGGTGGAGATGATCGCCGCGTAGGTCGAGGGGCGGCCGATACCGCGCTTCTCCAGTTCCTTGACCAGGCTCGCTTCGGAGTAGCGCGCCGGCGGCTTGGTGAAGTGCTGGCTCGGATCGAGCTTGATCAGCTTGAGGTTCTCGCCTTCCTTCATTTCCGGCAGGACGTCGTCCTCGCCCGGCTTGCTCTGCTGCGGCAGTACCCGGGTATAACCGTCGAACTTGAGGATGCGGCCCTTGGCGCGCAGTTCGAAATCGCCGGCGGTGACGCTCACGCTGGTCGAGAGGTATTCGGCCGGGGTCATCTGGCACGCCACGAATTGGCGCCAGATCAGGTCGTACAGGCGCTCGGCGTCGCGCTCCATGCCGGACAGCTGGGTCGGCTTGAGGTTGACGTCGGAAGGACGGATCGCCTCGTGCGCTTCCTGGGCACCCTCCTTGCTCGAGTAGACGTTGGCCTTGCCCGGCAGGTACTTCTGGCCGAACTCGTCCTCGATGAAACCGCGGACCATGCCAATGGCATCGGCCGACAGGTTGGTCGAGTCGGTACGCATGTAGGTGATGTAGCCGGCCTCGTAGAGACGCTGGGCCATCATCATGGTCTTCTTCACCCCGAAGCCCAGGCGGTTGCTCGCCGCCTGCTGCAGGGTGGAAGTGATGAACGGCGCCGAGGGTCGGCTGGAGGTCGGCCGGTCCTCGCGCTTGGCGACGCTATAGGCCGACGCCTTGAGCTTTTCCAGGGCCGCCATGGCCTGGGCTTCGTTGAGCGGCTTGAAGGCCTCGCCCTTCTCACGGGTAACCTCGAAGCGCACGTTGGCGCCCTTGGCGGTACCGAGGTCGGCATGCACCTCCCAGTACTCTTCCGGGACGAAGGCGCGGATCTCGCGTTCGCGCTCCACCACCAGCTTCACCGCCACCGACTGCACGCGGCCGGCGGACAACCCGCGGGCAATCTTCTGCCAGAGCAGCGGCGAGACCATGTAGCCGACCACGCGGTCGAGGAAACGCCGCGCCTGCTGGGCGTTCACCCGGTTGATATCGAGCTCGCCGGGCTGGGAGAAGGCCTCCTGAATGGCCTTCTTGGTGATTTCGTTGAATACCACGCGCTTGTAGCGGCTTTCGTCACCGCCGATGGCTTCCCGCAGGTGCCAAGCGATGGCCTCCCCTTCGCGGTCCAAGTCGGTCGCGAGATAGACGGTGTCGGCGTCCTTGGCCAGGCGGCGCAGCTCGTCGATGACCTTTTCCTTGCCGGGCAGGATCTCGTACTTGGCCTTCCAGCCATGCTCGGGGTCGACCCCCATGCGCGAGACCAGTTGGCGCCTGGCCTTCTCCTTCGGTGACAGCGCCGGCGCCTCGGAGGCGCTCTTGCGGCCCTTGGCCGCCGGCTCCTTGGAACTCGACGAACCACTGGTGGGCAGGTCACGGATGTGGCCGATGCTCGACTTCACCACGTACTGGCTGCCCAGGTACTTGTTGATGGTCTTGGCCTTGGCCGGGGATTCCACGATGACCAGCGATTTACCCATGGATCGGAAGGTTCCTGCGTCGAAAAGATGAATATAAAGAAGGGAGCGACTAGCGCGGCACCGCTATATATAGTGGCGAACGAGCCAAGGTCAAGCGCGGTCTTCCCCGCCGGGAGCTTTCTGCAAGCCCAGGGGATCGGCCTCGGGACTCACCAGGACGAAGCGCGGCACCCACTCGCCATCGACCTCCACGGCCTCGGTGAACATCTCCAGCGGACGCACCCAGAGACCGAATTCGCCGTACAGCGCCTGGTAGATCACCAGCGCCTCTTCCGTCTCCGAATGCCGCGCGACACCCAGGACCCGGTAGTTCTGTCCCTTGTAATGACGATAGAGCCCAGCCTGCAGGTCCATGTTCCTTACCTTGTCTCGAAAATCGGAAAACAACGGCACAATGCCGACATACAACAGCCCGGTATAGGCACGGATCGCACAATAGGCAAACCCGCGCTCCCGGGGCGTCATTCGCTCGATGCAGCCGGAAACGACTGACACTGAAAAACGAAAGCCGGGGCACGAGGCCCCGGCTTTCCCCTTCGACGAACGCTTAGACGCGCTCGAAGACGGTGGTGATACCCTGTCCCAGGCCCACGCACATGGTGGACACGCCAAGGGTACCGCCGTTCTGCTTCATCACGTTCAACAGGGTGCCGGAAATGCGCGCACCGGAGCAACCGAACGGGTGACCCAGGGCGATGGCGCCGCCGTGGAGGTTGACCTTCTCGTCCATCTTGTCGAGCAGTTTGAGGTCCTTCAGCACAGGCAGGGCCTGGGCGGCGAAGGCTTCGTTGAGTTCGACGAAATCGATGTCGGCGATGGTCAGGCCGGCACGCTTGAGCGCCTTGTTGGTCGACGGCACCGGGCCGTAGCCCATGATCGCCGGGTCGACACCCGCCACGGCCATGGAGCGGATCACCGCCATCGGCTGGATGCCCAGGTCCTGGGCGCGCTGGGCCGACATCACGATCATGCAGGAGGCACCGTCGGTGATCTGCGAGGAGGTCCCCGCGGTCACGGTGCCGCCTTTCGGATTGAACGCCGGCTTCAACTCGGCCAGGGTCTCGACAGTGGTTTCCGGACGAATGGTCTCGTCGAAGTCGAAGACTTTCAGGAAACCATTCTCGTCATACCCTTCCATCGGGATGATCTCGTCCTTGAACTTACCTTCCTGGGTGGCCTTCCAGGCCAGTTGGTGCGAACGCGCGCCGAACTTGTCCTGCGCCTCACGGCTGATACCGTGCATCTTGCCGAGCATTTCCGCGGTCAGGCCCATCATGCCCGAGGCCTTGGCCGCGTACAGGGACAGGTGCGGGTTCGGGTCGACGCCATGCATCATGCCGACGTGGCCCATGTGCTCCACGCCGCCGATGACGAATACATCGCCATTGCCGGTCTGGATCGCCTGGGCGGCGGTGTGCAGCGCGCTCATCGACGAACCGCACAGGCGGCTGACGGTCTGCGCGGCGCTGGTGTGCGGGATCTGGGTCATCAGCGACGCCATGCGCGCGATATTCCAGCCCTGTTCCAGGGTCTGGTTGACGCAGCCCCAGATCACGTCTTCCACTTCGGCCGGGTCGACCTTCGGGTTGCGCTCCAGCAGCTTGCTGATCAGGTGCGCCGACATGGTCTCGGCGCGGGTGTTGCGGTGCATGCCACCCTTGGAACGACCCATCGGGGTGCGGCCGAAGTCGACAATGACGACGTCTCTCGGATTCAGGCTCATAAATTCACTCTCGCTCTAGTCGTTCCGCGATTAACCGAAGAATTTCTGACCGTTCTTGGCCATTTCACGCAGCTTCGCGGTCGGGTGGTACAGCGCGCCCAGCTCGGCGTACTTGTCGGCCAGGGCCACGAACTCGGCGACACCGATCGAATCGATGTAGCGCAGAGCACCACCACGGAAGGGCGGGAAGCCGATGCCGTAGATCAGGCCCATATCGGCCTCGGCAGCGGTCTCGACGATGCCGTCTTCCAGGCAACGCACGGTTTCCAGGCACAGCGGGATCATCATGAAGTTGACGATGTCCTCGTCGGTCACTTCGCGCTGCTCGACCACGATCGGCTTGAGCACTTCGTAGGCCTGCGGATCGGTGACCTTCTTCGGCTTGCCGCGCTTGTCGGTCTCGTAGGCGTAGAAGCCCTTGCCGTTCTTCTGGCCCAGGCGGTTGGCCTCGTACATCACGTCGACGGCGGTCTTGCCCTCGACCGCCATGCGGTCCGGGAAGCCCTCGGCCATGACGTCGCGGCCATGGTGGCCGGTGTCGATGCCGACCACGTCGGACAGGTAGGCCGGGCCCATGGGCCAGCCGAACTTCTCCATCACCTTGTCGATGCGCACGAAGTCGACGCCGAAGCTCAGCAGCTTGGCGAAGCCGCCGAAGTACGGGAACAGCACGCGGTTGACCAGGAAGCCGGGGCAATCGTTGACCACGATCGGGCTCTTGCCCATCTTCTTGGCGTAGGCGACGGTGGTGGCGATGGCGGTTTCACCGGTCTTCTCGCCACGGATCACTTCCACCAGCGGCATCATGTGCACCGGGTTGAAGAAATGCATGCCGCAGAAGTTTTCCGGACGCTTCAGCGCCTGGGCCAGCAGGCTGATGGAGATGGTCGAGGTGTTGGAGGCGATGATCGCGTCTTCCTTCACCGCGCCTTCCACTTCGGCGAGCACGGCTTGCTTGACCTTGGGGTTCTCGACGACGGCTTCGACGACGATGTCGACGTTGCCGAAGTCGCCATAGGACATGGTCGGACGGATGCCATTGAGCGCCTCGGCCATCTTCGCCGGGGTCAGGCGACCCTTCTCGACGCGCTTGCCGAGCAGCTTGGCGGCCTCGTTCAGGCCCATCTGGATACCCTCTTCGCGGATATCCTTCATCAGGATCGGGGTGCCCTTGAGCGCCGACTGATAGGCGATGCCGCCGCCCATGATGCCGGCGCCGAGCACGGCGGCCAGTTTCACGTCCTTGGCGACTTCGTCGTATTTCTTGGCTTTCTTCTTCAGTTCCTGGTCATTCAGGAACAGGCCGATCAGGCTCTGCGCAACCGAGGTCTTGGCCAGCTTGACGAAGCCGGCGGCTTCGACTTCCAGCGCCTTGTCGCGGCCGAAGTTGGCGGCCTTCTGGATGCTCTTGATGGCTTCCACCGGCGCCGGGTAGTTCGGACCGGCCTGGCCGGCGACGAAGCCCTTGGCGGTTTCGAAGGCCATCATCTGCTCGATTGCATTCAGCTTCAGCTTTTCCAGCTTCGGCTGGCGCCGTGCCTTGTGGTCCAGCTCGCCGGCGACGGCGCGCTTGGCCAGGTCGAGGGCAGCGGCCTGCAGTTGCTCGGGAGCAACCACGGCGTCGACGGCGCCGACCTTCAGGGCGTCCTCGGCCTTGTTTTCCTTGCCCGAGGCGATCCACTCGACGGCGTTATCGCAGCCGATCAGGCGCGGCAGGCGGACGGTGCCGCCGAAGCCCGGGTAGATGCCCAGCTTGACTTCCGGCAGGCCGACCTTGGCGGTCGCGCTCATCACGCGGAAGTCCGCGGCCAGGCACATCTCCAGGCCGCCGCCGAGGGCGATGCCGTTGATCGCGGCAACGGTGGGTACGTCCAGGTCTTCGAAGTCGCTGAAGATCTTGTTGGCTTCGAGGTTGCCCGCCATCAGTTCCTCGTCGGGCAGCTGGAAGTTGTCAACGAACTCGGTGATGTCGGCACCAACGATGAACACGTCCTTGCCGCTGGTCACGATCACGCCCTTGACCGATGCATCGGCCTTGATCGCATCGACTGCCGCACGCAACTCACTGAGGGTGAGACGGTTGAACTTGTTGACGGACTCGCCCTTGAGATCGAAATTCAACTCGACGATGCCGCCCTCAAGAGGCTTAACCGTGATGGCTTTACCTTGGTAAATCATCAACTGATCTCCACGCTATTATGGAAGCTTGAACTTACACATCGGACACCGTGTCGGGACCCTTTCGGCAACCGCCGAGCATAGTCCCAAACCCTTCGGCACACCCGCCGACGCGATAACCGGGTCTCTATTGTCGAGGCCTGCGCGAGGCAAACGCTCGATTCATACGCCCGTTTGACTTGGGTGCGCACACATTCCGGCAAAAGCCGGGAATTGTCAATCAGCCATCCGGAAAACACCTGCCCTCCTCCAGGCCCTCTGCGCAGGGCCATTCAGCCAGCCTCTGTCGGACCATTCAGATGTTCGATGATCGGCGCCGTGGGCGCTTGTCCCGGTGCGGAAAGGCAGGCTAGAGTCGCCGCAGATCGCCATGCATGATCGGCCACGGGCCGTTACAAAAGAACAACAAGAAGGCCTCCAGGGCCACATGGAGATGGAACCCATGACCTGCCGTCCGTTCACTCTTTGTCTGGCCCTGCTCGGCCTGCTGAGCCTGCCCGTCTTCGCGGCAGGGACCGCCGATGACCTGCTCGCCCTGCACCAGATGCGGCTCGCCACGCAGAAATCCCTGAACGCCTTCTTCATGTACGTCGGCCAGGAAGGCGATCAACGCTACGCCAGCCTGATCGAAAGCTCGGCGCAGACGGCGGAAGCCCGCCTGCAGCGACTCGACGGCGTGAACGGCAGCGAATCCCGGCGCCTGCTGGGCCAGCTTCGCGAGCAATGGCGGGACTATGCGCAAGACCTCGACAAGCTGACCGGCGCGGTGCGCGCCAAGGGCTACAGCGACCTGCAACCGGTCGCCGACCTGGCACGGCGCAACCAGCAACTGATGGACCTCGGCGGCCAGTTGTATCGCAGCCTGCAACGGGAAAACGCCGCCACGGTGCCGACGCTCACCGAGCAGAGCCGCGAACAGAGCCTGCTGATGCAGGACATTGCCCTGGACTATGCCTCGCGCAACGCGTCGGTAGGCGCCAGCTTCTTCGGCGGCGGCGAGGAGCGTCCACTGGACGACCTGGCCAGCCGCTTTTCGGTCAACCTGTTGAAGCTGCAGCAGGCGCCGCAGAACGACGAGGAGATCGCCAGGGCGCTGCGCAGCGTGGCGATCAAGTGGCACTACATCGAGAAGTCCCTGCGCAACTACAACCAGAACAGCGTGCCGTTCCTGGTCAACAAGAATGCAGACCGGATCATCGATGGCCTGGAGAAGGTCGCCGCGCTGTATGCCGCGCGCAACCAATGAACCTCGGCGCGCCGCCTCAGGCGCGCTGGCGGAGAAACTCGGCGATGCGCCCGAGGTCGGCGCTATCGCCGCGCTCGCCCCAATACAGGGCAAGGAACTGGGCGGTCGCCTCCACCTTGTACACATCCCCCGGGAGCCTGCGCAGGGCGTCCAGCAACTCATCGTCCGCGCACGGCTCGCGCCACTGGTTCAGCCACTGGCCCGGGGTATTCTGCCAATAGCACCAGGCCTCCCGGCCGCGTCGGCGCGGGCAGTGGAACTGCGCGCAGGACGTCGGCGGAGCGCTCTCGAGCCAATGCGGCCAATCCTGGCGCGCGAGCTGCATGGCCAGGCCGAGACGGCGCGCCTCGAGGCGCAGGGCCATCTTGCCGCGCTGCCTGTTGGACGGCATCAGCCAGGCCAGGGGACTGAGCATGACAGCCAGCAGCAGGATCACCAGCCAAGTGGTCATAAGGAACGGACACTCGAAAAACGGTTAAGGCATTTGCCTCGATCCGCGCGCACAGGCAGGATCGGTCGCAGTCGCCAAGGGAGGCGCAGTTTACAGGCGAATGCGGCCACGGCGGAGCAGCTTTTTGCCCAGCGCAACGGAACAGGTTCCACGCGCGGCGCGAAAGTCCATAATGAAAACACTATCCCCTTCTGGGAGGAGACGTTCATGCCCTATCAACACATTCTGGTCGCCGTCGACCTGACCGACGAATGCGACCCGGTGATGAAGCGTGCGGCGGCCCTGGCCACCAGCAACCAGGCCCGGCTCTCGGTGGTGCATGTGGTCGAGCCCATGGCCATGGCTTTCGGCGGGGACGTGCCGATGGACCTGTCGATGTTGCAGCAGCAGCAGTTCGACCAGGCCCGTGAACGCCTGGATGCCTTCGCCGTGCGCTATCCGGACCTCGGCAGCGAGCAGCGCCACCTGGTCTACGGGCAACCACGCCAGGAAATCCACCGCCTCGCCGCGGAGCAGGCCTGCGACCTGATCGTGGTCGGCAGCCACGGTCGCCACGGCCTGGCGCTGCTGCTCGGTTCCACTGCCAACGACGTGCTGCACGGCGCGCCCTGCGACGTGCTCGCGGTGCACCTGAAGAAAGCCTGATTTCTCCCCGCTCGGCCGGGGCCTGCGCCTCAGCCGAGCGTTTCCTCGGCGCTCATCACCAGCGGGCGGATCTTCTGCAACTGGGTTTCCAGCGAATAGCTGATGCTCGACGACAGCGAGAAGAAGGTCAGGAACGCCTTCAGGTTGGAATCGCTGACACAGGTGTCGTGGATTCGCTGCCAGAACGCCTGGTTGACCAGTTGCAACTGCTGGAACAGCCGCACCAGCCCTTTCAGTTCCCAATCGGCATGCCGCCCCTCGCGGAAGTTGAAGTACTGGCGCATCAGGTACAGCGGCACCACCCGCAGCACGAACTCCTGGTTGCTGGCGAACGGCAGGTGCTGCATGGCCATCGGCCTCAGCGGCGCCAGCAGCGGACAGGCGCTGCTGGCCATGATCAAGCCGATCAGCGCGCGCAGTCCTTCCTCCAGGCCCGCCTGCTTGATGTACTCGCGCTCCGGCGTGCGCACGCAGATGCCGGCCTTGCGGAACGCCGGCAGGTTGCGGAAATCCTCGATCACCCCATGCAAGTCGACCGCCGCCGGACAGTGGCTGTAGCGTTCGCGATCGAGCGGGCAGTTGCTGCAGCGATTGTGTTCCAGGCGCGTCCAGCGCGGCGCTGCGGCAGCCGCCTGCGGGTCGTAGTGCCGCTCCAGCTCGATGCGATAGTTGAGCTGATGCTGGTCGTCCAGCGTGATGCGGTACTCGATTGCCATGGACTGATCCTTTCTCGGGAGACGGCCGGCCCGTCAATGACGCCAGCCAGAGGGACCGACGGGGGACTGCACCCACCGCCGGCAAGGCCCGCAAGGATCATCGAGATGAGCCGCTATCACATTGATGCAGCTCACTTTTTTCGAGATGGATCAGTCTTCCAGTTCGGCCCAGCGCTCGAGCAAGGCATCGAGTTCCTGCTGCAACGCGTCCAGCCGCGCCAGGGTTTCGCGCTGCTCGTCCTGCGGGCGCAGATAGAAATCCTGCTGCGCGATGGTTTCCTGGACACCCGCCAGCTCCGCCTCGACCGCGTCGATCTGCCCGGGCAAAGCCTCCAGCTCGCGCTGCAACTTGTAGCTGAGCTTTTTCTTCGCCGGCGCCTCGCTCGGCGCCGCAGCAGCCGGCGCGGGTTCGGCGGCGGGCGCCAGCGCGGTATTCAGCTCGGCCTTGCCGCTCTTCGACTCGCTCACGCCGAGCAGGCGCGGCGTGCCCCCTTGGCGCAGCCAGTCCTGGTAGCCACCGACGAATTCGCGAACCTTGCCCTCGCCCTCGAAGACCAGGGTGCTGGTCACCACGTTGTCGAGGAAGGCCCGATCGTGGCTGACCATCAGCACGGTGCCCTGGAAGCCGAGCAGGACTTCCTCCAGCAGTTCCAGGGTTTCCACGTCGAGGTCGTTGGTCGGTTCGTCGAGCACCAGCAGGTTGGCCGGCTTGCTGAACAGCTTGGCCAGCAACAGGCGCGCGCGCTCGCCGCCGGACAACGCCTTCACCGGGGTGCGGGCGCGCTGCGGACTGAACAGGAAGTCGCCGAGATAGCTGAGCACATGCCGGTTCTGGCCGTCGATGGTGATGAACTCGCGGCCTTCGGAGATATTGTCGATCACCGTCTGCTCGGGTTCGAGCTGATGGCGCAACTGGTCGAAGTAGGCCACTTCCAGCTTGGTGCCCACCTCGATCTTGCCCGAGGTCGGCTGCAGGTCGCCAAGCAGCAGCTTGAGCAAGGTGGTCTTGCCGGTACCGTTGGCGCCGAGCAGGCCGATACGGTCGCCGCGCTGCAGGACCATGGAGAAGTCGCGTACCAGCGGCTGGCCGCCGGGATGGGCGAAGCTGACGTGCTCCACCACGATCACCTGCTTGCCGGACTTGTCCGCGCTTTCCAGCTGGAAGCTGGCCTTGCCCTGGCGCTCGCGGCGCTCGGCGCGTTCGCGACGCATTTCCTTCAGTGCCCGAACCCGCCCTTCGTTGCGCGTGCGGCGGGCCTTGATGCCCTGGCGGATCCACACTTCTTCCTGGGCCAGGCGCTTGTCGAACAATGCGTTGGCAGCTTCTTCGGCGGCCAGTTGCTGTTCCTTGTGCACCAGGAAACTGGCGTAGTCGCCGTTCCAGTCGATCAGGTGGCCACGATCCAGCTCGAGGATGCGGGTCGCCAGGGATTGCAGGAAGGCGCGGTCGTGGGTAATGAACAGCACCGCGCCGTTGAAGCCCAGCAGCGCTTCCTCGAGCCAGGCGATGGCGCCGATGTCCAGATGGTTGGTCGGTTCGTCGAGCAGCAGCAGGTCCGGCTCGGCGACCAGCGCCTGGGCCAGCAGCACGCGCCGACGCCAGCCGCCGGAGAGTTCGGCGAGGGTCTTGTCGGCCGGCAACTGCAGGCGGCTGAGGGTGCTGTCCACCAGTTGCTGCAGGCGCCAGCCATCGCGCGCCTCGAGTTCCTGCTGGACCCGCGAGAGGCGCGCCAGGTCGTCGTCGGTATGGATGTTCAGGCTCAGGTGGTGGTACTCGGCGAGCAGCTTGCCGACTTCCGCCAGGCCCTCGGCCACCACGTCGAACACTGTCCGTTCGTCGGCACGCGGCAGTTCCTGGGGCAATTCGCCGATCTTCAGCGCCGGTGCGCGCCAGACTTCGCCGTCGTCGGCCTGCTGTTCGCCCTTGACCACCTTGAACAGGCTGGACTTGCCGGTACCGTTGCGCCCGATCACGCAGACCCGCTCGCCACGGCCGATCTGCCACGACACCTTGTCCAGCAAGGGAGTGGTGCCAAAGGCAAGGGATACATCGGTGAACTTGAGCAGGGTCATGGGCGCCTCCGGAAACAGGGCGCGCATTTTACGCCGGATAGGCATCGGATGGCACGGCGCTTTCACCGCCATGCCGCAACGGCTAAGCTTAGGCGAGCCATCCGCCCGGCTTCGGGCGCGCCCCGCGACAGCGGTCGCGCGCCAGTCCCGCGAGCGGTCGAAACGCCCGTAGGCAGCCGTTGCGGACCTGCCGACGTTACCCGACATCACCTGCCCGGATAAGTCATGCGCGGTCGCCTGTTCACTCTCGTTTCCTGCCTTTTGCTCAGTATTTCCTCCGTCGACGCGGTCCACGCCGCTTCCCTGACCGAACAACGCCGTCTCTACGACCAGGCCAAGGCCGCCCTGGCCAAGGGCAACAGCGCGCCCTACATGGCCTCGCGCAGCGCCCTGCGCGATTACCCGCTGGAACCCTACCTGGCCTATGACGAGCTGACCCACCGGCTGAAGACCGCCAGCAACGAGGAGGTCGAGCGCTTCCTCACCGAACACGGCGACCTGCCGCAGATCGGCTGGCTGAAACTGCGCTGGCTGCGCCTGCTGGCCGACCGCGGCGACTGGAAGACCTTCGTCAACTACTACGATCCGAAGCTGAACTTCACCGAACTCGACTGCCTGTATGGCCAGTACCAGCTGGGCCACGGCCAGAAGGCCGAAGGTTACGCCACCAGCGAACGCCTGTGGCTGGTCGGCAAGTCGCAGCCGGCTGCCTGCGATACCCTGTTCGGCCTCTGGCAGGGCGAAGGCCAGCTCACCGAGGAAAAGGTCTGGAAACGCCTCAAGCTGGCCGCCGAAGCGCGCAACTACAGCCTCGCCTCGCACCTCGCGCAGCGCCTGCCGACCCTCGGCAACCAGGGCGCGCTGATGGTCAGCGTGGCGCAGAACCCCGCCCAGCTGAGCCAGACCGGCCGCTTCAGCCAGCGCGACCATGCCACCGCCGACGTGGTCGGTCTCGGCCTGCGCCGCCTGGCGCGGCAGGACCCGGAAAAGGCCCTGAGCCTGCTCGACTACTACAGCTCGGCGCTACCCTTCTCCAGCGACGAGAAGGTCGCCATCGCCCGCGAGATCGGTCTCAGCCTGGCCAAGCGCTTCGATCCGCGTGCACTGCCGCTGATGACCCAGTACGATCCCGGCCTGCGCGACAACACCGTCACCGAATGGCGCACCCGCCTGCTGCTGCGCCTGGGCCGCTGGGACGAAGCCTACGCGCTGACCCGCAAGCTGCCCCAGGATCTCGCCGCCACCAGCCGCTGGCGCTATTGGCAGGCACGCAGCCTGCAACTGGCACAGCCGAACAGCAAGGAGCCGATCGCGCTGTACCAGAAGCTCGCCGGCGAGCGCGACTTCTACGGTTTCCTCGCCGCCGACCGCCTGAGCGTGCCGTACAAGCTCGGCAACCGCCCTGCGCACATCGACCCGCGCGTCCTGCAACGCGTACGCAACGCCGCCAGCACGCGCCGGGCCATGGAGTTCTTCAACCGTGGCGAAGTGATCAACGCCCGCCGCGAGTGGTACCACGCCGCGCGCCTGTTCGATCGCGACGAGCTGATCGCCCAGGCCAGGCTGGCCTACGACATGCAGTGGTATTTCCCGGCGATCCGCTCGATCAGCCAGGCGCAGTACTGGGACGACCTGGACATCCGCTTCCCGATGGCGCATCGCGCCACCCTGGTGCGCGAAGCGAAGAACCGCGGCCTGCACTCCAGTTGGATCTTCGCCATCACCCGGCAGGAAAGCGCGTTCATGTCCGATGCCCGTTCCGGAGTCGGCGCCACCGGGCTGATGCAGCTGATGCCCGGCACCGCCAAGGAGACCTCGCGCAAGTTCGGCATCCCGCTGGCCTCGACCCAGCAACTGATCGTGCCCGACGTCAACATCCGCCTCGGCGCCGCCTACCTGAGCCAGGTGCATGGCCAGTTCAACGGCAACCGGGTACTCGCCTCGGCCGCCTACAACGCCGGTCCGGGCCGCGTCCGCCAGTGGCTGAAAGATACCCGCCACCTGGCCTTCGACGTGTGGATCGAGACCATTCCGTTCGACGAGACTCGCCAGTACGTGCAGAACGTGCTGTCCTATGCGGTGATCTACGGGCAGAAGCTCAATGCGCCGCAGCCCATCGTCGACTGGCACGAACGCTACTTCGACGATTTCTGACCCCCAACCCGGCCCGGACGCCCGGGCCTTTCCAGTACCTTGAAAAGGACCTCAAGATGAACAAGCCCCTCGCTACCGCCCTGCTCGCCGCCTCCAGCCTGCTGCTCGCCGACGGCGCCCTGGCCGCCGACGCCTGCGGTACGCCGCGCAACGCCTTCGACAGCGTGTACTGCCGCAGCGGCGAGTTTTCCCAGGCCGACCGCGAGCTGAACCAGCAGTTCGGCACCCTGCGCAAGCACCTGAACGACGGCCAGAAAGCCCTGCTGAAGAAGAGCCAGATCGCCTGGATCAAGGAGCGCGACGCGGCCTGCAGCGAAAGCAAGGACAACGGTTATTTCGTCAACCTCGACTGCGCCACCGAGAAGACCCGCCAGCGCCTCGACTTCCTCCGCGAACGCGAGCGCGAGTGCCTGAGCACCGGTTGCGTCGACGCCAAGCTCTGATCGCCGGCAATGGCCGCCCGCCGCAACGGCGGGCGACCGTTCCTCAGTCGAGGATTTCCACCGGCATCCCCACCTCCAGGCTGCCCTGTCCCAGCGCAATCAGGTTCTGCCCGAACAGCACCGCGCCATCCTTTTCCCGGTAGGTCTTCAGGGTCGTCAGCGGCTCGCGGTCCTCGTTGCGCTCGCCGGTCGCCGGGTCCAGGGTGGTGAGGATGCAGCGGGAACAGGGCTTGGCCACGACGAACTCGACCGAGCCGATGCGGATGCGTTTCCAGCCGTCCTCGGCGAACGCGGCACTGCCTTCCACCACCAGGTTGGGACGGAAGCGCAGCATCTCCAACGGCCGGCCGACCCGCTGGCTGAGGTCGTCGAGCGAAGCCTGGCCGATCAGCAGCAGCGGGAAACCGTCGGCGAAATGCACCTTCTGCCCCGGTTCGGCGTAGCCGGTATCGACCTGCCGCGCGCGCGCCTCGGGAATGTGCACCAGGCGCGTCGGGCGGCCGAGGAAGCGCGTCAGCCAGTCCGCTGCGGCGTCGCCGGCATCCGGCGCCTGCAAGGTATCGCGCCAGACTGTGACGCCACGCAGGTTGGTGTCGGCTGCCGGTACTTCGAGGCTCAGCTCGGACATCCCCGGCGCATTCAGCCGCAGGACCTCCGGCGCCGCCCAGCGCGCCTGGATACGCCCCAGCTGCGGCAGCAGGCGCTGGGTGAAGAAACGTCCGGTTTCGGTGTCCACCGCCATCCAGCGTCGGTCGCCGACCACGCCCAGCGCATCGAGCGCGACGCGCTCCAGGGACTCGGCGGCGGAAGACTTGATCGGATAGCGGTACAGCGCGGAGAGACGGAACATGGAACCAGCATCCTTGGTGGAAAGATGCTGTTATACGGTGTCGCGGGAAAGGCCGACAAGACACAGACGCCACTCCAGGCAGCGGATCAGTCGGCCCCGCCCTCAGTCCTCGCGCGGCGGCTCGCGCAACAACGGCGAACCGGCCGGCAAGTGCACGCGCAGCGCGCCCGGGGAAACCGAGAAACGCAGCTTGCGTCCTTCCAGCGGCTCGCCGTCGAGATTGACGTCGAGACCTTCCGCCGCCTCCACTTCCAGCCATGGCACCCGCGCGCGGACGAACAGGCTTTCCACTCCGTTGCCACCGCCGAGCAGGGTGCCCAGGGTACCGACCATGTCCTGCGGCGTCGGCAGGATGCTCACGTCCAGCAGGCCGTCGTCCACTCGCGCTTGCGGACACAGTACGTGCCCGCCGCCGGCCTGGCGCCCGTTACCGATGCCCAGGGCGAGGAACTCGCCTTCCCACTGGAAGTCCGGGGCGCTGAAACGGCCCTGGGCGGCATGCACTTCGGAAAAACGGGTCAACCCGGTCAACAGGTAGGCGGCACCGCCGAGAACCTTCTTCAGGTCCTCCGAGGTATTCGCCGTGACCTTCGAACCGAAGCCGCCAGTGGCCATGTTGAGGAACAGCTTGCCGTTCACCTCGCCCAGGTCGATCGGCCGCGCCGTCTGGTCGAGCAGCGCCAGCGCCGCGGCCGGTTCCAGGGGAATCCCGGCGGCGCGGGCGAAATCGTTGGCGGTGCCCAGCGGCAGGATCGCCAGGCTCGCCTCGCCTCGCCCGCGCGCCAGCGCTTCGGCCACCTCGCGCAGCGTGCCGTCGCCACCGCCGGCGACCAGCGTCGCATAGCCGGCCGCCAGCGCCTCCTCGACGATGCGCCGGGCGTCGCCGTCCTCCCAGGTTACCCGCACCGCCAGCTCCCGCCCGGCCTCGCGCTGTGCCGCAACCGCGGCACGAACCTCTTCGTTGCCCGCCTGCTTGCCATGCAGGACCAGCAGAACCTTGTCCTTGTCCATCGAACCGAACCCCTCGTCGTGGCCTTGTCTTTGCCTATTGACCGCGTATCCGGGACGGAAGTGCGGCGCCCGGTTCAGGCAGGGTAGCCGGTAATCTCGCGAATGCTGCGGTAGAGCGGGCGCAACTGGCGATACATGCGCAGGTAGACCTCGCCATAGAGCCGCTGGTAGATCTGCCGGGCCTCCGCCTGGGGCAGGAAAACCCGGCCGACGCGGGTCATCCCGGCCACCGCGCTGGCGACGTCCGGATAGAGGCCGAGCCCCACCGCGCAGTCGATCGCCGCACCCAGGCCGGACGCCTCGTAGACATGCGGGCGCTCGGCCGGCAGGCCGAAGATGTCGGCGGTGAGCTGCATCGCCGCGTCGCTCTGCGAGCCGCCGCCGGCCACGCGCAGGCGCACGATCGGCGTGCCCGAACGCTTCTCGATGCGCTCCTTGCCCTGGCGCAGGGCATAGGCCAGGCCCTCGAGGATGGCCCGGTAGATGTGCGCCCGGGTATGCACGTCGCCGAAACCGATCATCGCCCCCTTGGCCTCCAGTCCCGGTTCGCGGATTCCCGGCGACCAGTAGGGTTGCAGGGTCAGGCCCATCGAGCCGGGCGGCACGCCGTTGACCAGTTCGTCGAACAGTTGCTCCGGCTCGACCCCCTGCTCGCGCGCCTGCTGCATCTCGCGCAAGCCGAACTCGCGCTTGAACCAGCTGACCATCCAGTAGCCGCGATAGATCATCACCTCGGTATTGAAATGATCGGGAATCGCCGCCGGATAGGGTGGAATCAGCGGCACGGTTTCCAGGTAGCGGGCGCGAGTGGTGTTGATGGTCGCCGTGGTGCCGTAGGAGAGGCAGGCGATGGTGGGCTCCAGCGCACCTGCGCCGAGCACCTCGCAGGCCTTGTCGGCCCCCGCGGCGATCAACGGCAGGCCTTGTGGAATGCCGGTGTGCCGGCTGGCCTCGGCGCTGATCTCGCCGAGCCGCTCGCCCGGCTTGAACAGCTCCGGCAACTGCTCGCGGCGTACCGCCAGCGCCTGCCATTTCCAGTCGCGCGGCGCGGCCCAGCGCAGGCGCTTGTAGTCGAACGGCAGGTAGGCTACGCAGCACCCCACCGAATCGACGAAACGGCCGGTCAGGCGGTGGCTGAGAAAGCCGGAAAGCAGCAACACCTTGTCGGTCTTCGCGGCGATCTCCGGCTGCTCCTGCGCCACCCAGTTGACCTCGGCCTGGGCGCGGAAATGCTCCACCGCGCCCTCGGCGCCGACCAGCTTGAACAGCCAGCCCCACGGCCCCCTGATGCGCTCGCGGACCTCCGCCCGGCGCTGGTCGAGCCAGAGGATCGCCGGACGCAACGGCCTGCCCTCGGCATCGACGTGGATCACCGTACCGCGCTGGGTGGTCAGCGACACCCCGCGGATGAGCCCGCGATCGATGTCCACCTGGCCCCAGAGCCGCCGACAGGCCTCGCCGAGCATCGCCCAGTAGTACTCGGGGTCCTGTTCGGCCCAGCCCGGATGCTTCGAGTAGTAGGCCTCCAGCTCCACCTTGCCCTTGCCCAGCAGGTTGCCCTGCAAGTCGAACAGAAGGGCGCGCACGCTCTGGGTGCCATTGTCGATCGCCAGCAGATAGTTCTTGTCGTTCATCTCGTTCTCGTCTCGGCTGGTCAGACGGGCAGGCTGTAGTGCCGGCGCCAGAGGTCCAGATAGGCCTGTTGCTCACGTTCCCAGCGCGGGTCGTCCCAGCCCAGGCGCGCTTGGCAGAGTGCGCGGATACGCGGCAGGTATGCCGCGCCGCCTCCGGGCAACAGCAGGCCGAGGCGGGTGCGGCGCAACAGCAGGTCGTCGAGATGCAGCACCATTTCCGCCTCGGCGGCGAACGCCAGTTCGGCCCAGAGCGTTTCGCTGGCACCCACGCAGTCCGTTCCGAGGGTGTCCACCAGCCGCTTGAGGCGGACCAGGTCGCGTCCGTAGCGACCGGCCAGGCGGCGTCGCTGGCCGCTGCCGAGCCCGTCGATGAGCGGGCCTTCGCAGGCGCCGAACACCGCCGCGCCATCGTCCGTGACCGTGCGCCCGAGCAGCGGCGCGCAGGCTTGTAGCACCTCCACCGCCAGCGGCCGGAAGGTGGTCAGCTTGCCGCCGGCCAGGGTCACGCAGCCCGGCTCGCGCCAGAGCACATGCTCGCGTTTCTCGTCGGAAGGCTTGCCGCTGTCGTCGCCGCTGCTGACCACCGGTCGCACGCCGGCCCAGGTCGACAGCACGTCGCGCGCCTCGATGGCGGCGGCGGGAAACTGCTGGGCGCAGGCCGCCAGCAGGTAGTCGAGTTCGGCGCGGCTGATCCGCGCGTCCTCCCCAAGGCCGTCGCGATGGTCGAGATCGGTGGTGCCGACCACCGTCGCGCCCTCCCAGGGGAACACGAACACCGGTCTCCGGTCCGTGGCGTGCATGAAGCTGAAGGCATGGGCCACCGGCAGGCGCCAGGCCGGCAGCAATAGATGGCTGCCGCGCAGCGGGCGGATGTGCTCGCTTCCGCCGGGCTGGCGCAACTCATCGGCCCAGGCCCCGGTGGCCACCGCCAGGGCACGGCAGCGAAAGTCGAGAAGCTCGCCGCTCTCGCGGTCCTCGGCGCGCAGGCCGACCACCTGGCCGCCCTCGCGCAGCAATTCGCGCACACGCATGCCGTTGAATGCCTCGCCGCCGTCGTGACGCGCCTCGGCCAGCACCCGCAGCACCAGGCGCGCATCGTCGGTCACCGCATCGAAGAATCGCGTGCCGCCGAGCAGCCGTTGTTCCTTCAGGCCCGGCGCCAGGTAGCGCAACGCGGCGGCGTCGTAGAAACGGTGGTTGCGCCGCCCGGCAAGGGCGTCGTAGACGCTCAGCAGGCCGCCGAATAGCCGCGGGCCGGGAAAGCCGCCGCGGTAGTGGGCCATCACGAAGCTCAACGGCTCCACCAGCCCAGGCGCCTCGCCGAGCAGGCGCTGGCGCTCGCGCACCGAGTCGCGGGTCAGCCGCCACTGGCCCTTGGCGATGTAGCGCAGGCCGCCATGGACCATCTTCGACGAGCGGCTCGAGGTGCCCCAGGCGAAGTCCCGCTGCTCCAGCAGCAGGCAGCGCCAGCCGCGCCGCGCGGCTTCGCGGAGGATGCCGGCACCGCTGATGCCGCCGCCGACCACGATCAGGTCCCACTCCTGCCCCGCCAGCGCCGGCAGGCGGCGGCGACGCCACTCCTCGTTCCAGGCTGAAGTCATTCCGCTCAGTCCTGCAGCAAGGTGCCGCGGTTGAGCCGCCCGGCCGGATCGAAGTGACCGGCCATGGCACGCAGCGCGGCGACGCCCAGTTCGCCCTTCTCGCGGGGCAGGTAGGGTGCGTGGTCCTTGCCGACGCCATGCTGGTGGCTGATGGTGCCGCGATTGTCGACGATCGCCTGGCTGGCCGCATGCTTGAGACGCTTCCAGCGCTCCAGCGTCGCCGCATAGCTCGCGGCCGGACGGAACACGTAGGTGGTATAGATGCTCGACCCCTCGCCATAGACATGCGAGAGGTGGGTGAACACATGGACCCTCTCGCCCTCGGCGGCCAGGCCGTCGCGCAGGCTGGCCTCGATCTTCTGCAGCAGGCCGTCGACGTTGCTCCAGTCGGTGGCGGTCTCCAGGGTGTCCACGGCGTAGCCCGCCTGCCACAGGGCCTCGCGCAGGTAGGGGAAGCGGAAGCGGTTCTGCGCCCACTTGCGCCCCAGCAGGGTGCCGGTGAAGACCCCGCCGAAGCGTTTCAGCAAGGCCTTCGCCTGGCTCAGCGACAATCCGTTCTGCCGACGGTTGCCGGTCACGCCGAAGGTCAGCATGCACTTGCCCTCGCCCGCGCCGCGCAGTGCCAGGTATTTCTCCAGCCAGGCGATCTGTCCGGGATGGCCGGCCAGGGCCAGCTGGGTCATGGTTTCCACGGCGTTGGACAGGCGCAGCATCGACAGCGGCACGCGCGCCTGGGCCAGCTCGCGGGTGGCTTGCAGGGCCTGCTGCCAGTTCGGCAGGAAGACGCTGTAGAAGCGCTCGTCCTCGGCCAGCGGCGAGACCCGCACCTTCACCGAGGAAATGATCCCGAAGCGTCCCTCAGAGCCCAGCACCAGTTCGCGCAGGTCCGGTCCCGCCGCGGATGCCGGGAAGGTAGCGATTTCAAGCGGCCCGGCGAAGGTCTCCAGGGTCCCGCCGGCGAAAAGTTGTTCGATCCGCCCATAGCGCAGCGACTGCTGGCCACTGGAGCGGCTGGCGACCCAGCCACCGAGGGTCGACAACTCCCAGGACTGCGGGAAATGCCCGAGCGTGTAGCCCAGCGCACGCAACTGGCTCTCCACCTGCGGGCCGGCGGCGCCGGGGCCGAAGGTCGCGACCAGGCTCTCGCGGTCCAGATCGAGCAGGCGGTTCATACGCTCCAGCGAGACCGTCAGTACCGGCCGCCGCGAGGCTTGCGGATTGATATGGCCGGCCACGGAAGTACCGCCGCCATAGGGAATCAGTTGCAGGTCGCGGGAGTCGGCCAGGGCCAGCAACTCGCGGATCTGCTCGGCGGTTTCCGGATAGGCCACGGCGTCCGGGTAGACGCCGAAGTCGCCCTCGCGCATCGCCAGCCAGTCCGGCAGGCTCTGCCCGCGGGCATGCAGCAGACGCTCACGGGGGTCGATGCTGTAGCGCGGATCGGCCTCCAGGCGCGACGCCGGGACCTTCGCCAGCGCCGCCTCCAGGCTGGCGTCCGGCAAGCGTGCGCCCTGCCCGACCAGTTCCGCCAGGAACCCACGGGCGCTGTCCGGCAATTCGACCACGGTGCTTTCTTCGCCCCAGCCATTCCAACGACGCATGAACCTCTCCCCTCGCTTGTCGCGGCAACCTGTTTATCGGAACCTTTCTGGCTGCCTATACTAGCCAGCCGCCCTCGCCTGTCACTGTCGGATCGAGACACTCCCTGTGACCGATCAAGACAGCCGGCACGCACGCCGGACGGCCTGTTCCACCCGCCACGACAAGAACAACGACCATGCAGACCCTTGGCTCCACCTCGGTTCCGGCCCTGCTGAAGTACCTGCGCCACGCCGAACGGCTCGGCCTGGACATCGCCCCTGCCCTGGCCGCCGCCGGCCTCCAGGCCGACCAGCTCAACGACAATCGCCAGCGCCTGCCGGGCGAAGCCCACGAGCGCCTGCTCGGCTATTTCTGCGAGCATTCCGGCGATCCCCTGTTCGGCCTGCATTCGGCGCGCTTCGTCCAGCCCGGCTCCTGGAGCGTGCTCGGCTACATCGCGATGAACTGCGCCACCCTGGGCGAGGCCATGAGCCGCATCACGCCCTACGAGAAGCTGGTCGGCGACATGGGCACCAGCCGCATCGAGGCGGCCGGCGGGCAGGTCCGGCTGATCTGGAACTGCCGCCACCAGACACCCCTGGTACGGCGCCACATGGTCGAGCACGTCCTGGCTTCCTGGGTCCTCTACGCGCGCTGGATCGCCGACCTGGAAGGTTCGCCGGACGAGGTCTGGCTGGAACACGACCTGCCGGACGGAACCCGCGTGGAAGACTACGAGACCTTCTTCGGCTGTCCGGTGCGCTTCACCCAACCCTGTTCGGCGCTGCTGGTACCACTGGACTACCTGGCGCTGCCGCTGCGCCAGGCCGACGCGACGCTGCTGCGCACCCTGGAAGAACATGCCCTGGCGCTGATGGCCGAGCTGGACGATGACGAGCCGCTGCCGCTGCGGGTGAAGAACGCCCTGCGCCAGCTACTCAAGGACGGCCTGCCGCGCAAGGAACGGGTGGCGGAGAAGTTCGGCATGACCGTACGCACCCTGCAACGCCACCTGCAGCAAGCCGGCAGCAGCTACCAGCAGACCCTCGACGAACTGCGCCGCGAACTGGCCGAGCACTACCTGCTGCATAGCGAGCTGCCGATCCAGGACATCGCCCAGTACCTGGGCTTCACCGAGTCCCGCTCGTTCCATCGCAGTTTCAAGGGCTGGACCGGGCAGACGCCCGGCGAGTACCGGCAACGGCGGAAGGAGCCGGCGGCGCAATGAGAACGGCGGCCATCCGGCCACCGTCGGCTCAGTCGAGCAGTTCGCTCAGCGGAATGAACGCCACGCCCTCGCCTTCCACGAGGGTACGTCCCTCGCGGACCTCCACCAGCCCCTCGGCCCAGGAAGCGCTGCGCAGTACCCCGGAACTCTGGTTCGGATAGAGCACCGCGCGGCCCTGCTCCAGGCGACCACGCAGGTACTCGCGACGCTGCCCCGCCTTGGTCCAGGCGAAGCCGGCCGGTACCTCCACCCGCAGCGGCGCGACCTGCGCCACGCCGAGCCGGCGCAGCAGGTAGGGACGCGCCAGCAGGGCGAAGGTGACCAGGGTCGAAGCCGGATTGCCCGGCAGGCCGATCACCGGGATGCTCTGGAACTGGCCGACGGTCAGCGGCTTGCCGGGTTTTATCGCCAGCTTCCAGAGGGTCAGCTCGCCGGCTTCGCGCAGCGCCATGCCGAGGAAGTCGGCCTCGCCCACCGATACGCCGCCAGTGGAAAGGATAAGGTCCACCCCGGCCAACCCGGCCAGGCGCTCGCGGGTACGTGCCAGGTCGTCGGGAAGGATACCGGCGTCGAGCACGTCGCAGCCCAGGCGTTGCAGCCAATCCTTGAGCAACGGACGGTTGCTGTTGTAGATCTGCCCGGCCTGCAGCGGCTGGCCCGCCTCGACCAGCTCGTCGCCGGTGGACAGCAGCGCCACCCGCGGCTTGCGTCGCACCTCCAGGGTCGCGCAGCCGAGCGAAGCCGCCAGCCCCAGTTCGATGGAGCGCAGGCGCGTGCCGGCCGGCAGGACCAGGTCGCCCTGGCGGATTTCCTGGCCACGCGGGCGCACATGCTGGCCCGCGCGCAACGGCTGGGTGAAGCGCACGCGGCCATCGTCGAGCGCTTCGGCGTTTTCCTGCATCTCTACCAGATCGGCGCCTTCCGGCAGCGGCGCACCGGTGAAGATCCGCGCACAGGTACCCGCTTGCAGCGGCTCCGGCGCCTGTCCGGCAAAGATCTTCTGGCTGACCGGCAGTGGCTCGCCGTTCCAGTCGGCGAGGCGCAAGGCGTAGCCGTCCATGGCGCTGTTTGGCCACGGCGGCAGGTCCAGGCCGGCCAGCAGGTCGACCGCCAGCACGCGGCCGCCAGCCTGCTCCAGGGGCACCTGCTCACACGTATCGATAGGCGTTTGCGCGGCCAGTTCGAGGAGCCGTTCCAGCGCCGTCTCGACCGGCATCAGCCCCGGCTGTTCGCAGCAGCCGCTCACCCGCGGCTCTCGCAGGGCGCCGCCTGTTTCAGGTGCGGGACGAAGTTGCACGGGCGATGACGGGCGTCCAGTTGCTCGACGAGGATGCCTTCCCAGGCAGTGCGGCAGGCATTGGTGGAGCCCGGCAGGCAACAGACCAGGGTACCGTTGGAAAGCCCGGCCAGGGCCCGCGACTGGATGGTGGAGGTACCGATGTCGGCCAGCGAAATCTGCCGGAACAGCTCGCCGAAGCCGTCCACCTGCTTGTCCAGCAGGCAGGCCACCGCTTCCGGGGTGCTGTCGCGGCCGGTGAAACCGGTGCCGCCGGTGATCAGCACGACCTGCACGCTGTCCTCGGCGATCCAGGTCGCGACCTGTGCGCGGATCCGGTACAGGTCATCCTTCAGCAGCACGCGAGCGGCCAGGTTGTGCCCGGCCTCGGTCAGGCGGTCGACGAACAACTGGCCTGAGGTATCGGTTTCCAGGGTACGGGTATCGCTGACGGTCAGGACGGCGATGTTCAACGGCACGAATGCCGTTTCGGCCTTGTGGCTCATGGGGTTGGCCCTTGCTTGTGGACGTGATCGCGGTGTTATATCACAGGCCCGACACGGAGACCCCAGATGCCCGATAGCGCCCTGCCCCCCTGCTCCATCCTTCTCCTGGCGGGAGGCCGCGGCCAGCGCATGGGCGGTCGCGACAAGGGCCTGATCGAGTGGCAGGGCCTGCCCCTGATCGCCCACCTGCATCGCCTGGTGCGCCCGCTCACCGATGACCTGATCGTCTCCTGCAACCGCAACCAGGAACGCTATGCGGCCTATGCCGACCGCCTGGTGAGCGACGACAGCCGAGACTTCCCCGGCCCGCTCGCCGGCATCCGCGCCGGCCTGGCGGTGGCCCGGCATCCCTGGCTGCTGGTGCTGCCCTGCGACGCGCCGCGCATCGACCGCGCCTTGCTGGAAACCCTGCTGCAGGCCGCCGGCCGCACACCGGCGCGCCCCTGGATGCTGCGCTGCGGCGGCCAGTGGGAACCGCTGTTCAGCCTGATCCCGACGCACCTGGCCGAAGAGATAGAACACGCCTGGCGCCAGGGCGACCGTAGCCCACGCCACGTCCTGTTGCCGCTTGGCGCGGAGGCCATCGAGCTGGCCGCGGGCGATCCGCGGCTGGCCAACCTGAACACCCCCGAGCTGTTGGCTAATCACCGCGAACTGAAGTAAAACGGAAGGGACGTCGAGTCGAATTTTCTCGAAGGTGGGGGAACACTCGTTTTTAGGGGGGAACTCTTCCTAGAACTCGTCTGTCAGAAACTCGTAACTTCAAAGTCTGACCGCACAGGAGAACTGCGCAATGATCAAGCGGATGCTACCCGCCCTCCTCCTCGCCGTAGGCCTCGGCGCCCTCGCGGGTTGTTCCAGCCCTACCGTGATCACCCTCAACGACGGACGTGAAATCCAGGCCGTAGACACCCCTTCCTATGACGAGGATTCCGGCTTCTACGAGTTCGAACAGCTCGACGGCAAGCGCGCCCGCGTGAACAAGGACCAGGTCCGCACCGTCAAGGAACTCTGATACCGTCGCGTAACAGGTTTTCCTGAAGACCCCGTCGACTCGAACGAGCGACGGGGTCTTTGCTTTTCCGCCCAGGGAAACCGGGGCTCGAAAAAAAGTTCATCTAACCCCTTGTGTACCAAAACTTTTTCTGTAGAATGCGCCCCAACAAAACGGAGCGTAGCGCAGCTTGGTAGCGCGTCTCGTTCGGGACGAGAAGGTCGCTGGTTCGAATCCAGTCGCTCCGACCATATCCCGAAAAACCCGCCTCAACGGCGGGTTTTTTATTGCCTGCGATTCGGTCTTTCTCACAGGGTACGCAGGTAGGCCACCAGGTCGCCCTTCTCTTCCGCGGACAGCTTGCGCTCCAGCACCAGGTTGAAGAACTCCACCGTGTCCTCCAGGGTCAGCAGGCGGTCGTCGTGCAGGTACGGCGGCGAATCCTTGATCCCGCGCAACGGGAAGGTCTTGATCGGCCCGTCGGCGGACGCCATCACGCCATTGACCAGTTTCGGATCGTAGAAGCGCTCCACCTTCAGGTTGTGCATCAGGTTGTCGGTGAAGTAAGGCGGCGCATGGCACCCGGCGCAGGCCGCCTTGCCGTAGAACAGCTTTTCGCCACGCAATTCCTGCTCGCTGGCCTTGCGCGGATCGAGCCGCCCCTCCACATCCAGCTTCGGTGCCGGGGGGAAGTCCAGCAGCGCCTGGAACTCACCCATGAAATGCACCTGACTGCCACGCTCGAGCACGTTCACCCCCTTCTTGGTGGCGATTACCGGATCGCCGTCGAAGTAGGCGGCACGCTGCTCGAACTCGGTGAAGTCCTCGACGGTCTTCAGCGCCCTCTGCGAGCCGAACAGCCGCTGGATGTTCACCCCGCGCAGCGTCGGCGTGTCGATGCGGTGGCGGAACGGTTGCGGGCGCACATCGCCGGCCAGGTGGGTAGCGGCATTGGTGTGGCCGTTCGCATGGCAGTCGAAGCAGGCCACGCCGCGGCTCGGATGCTCGCTACGGCGATCGTCGGTGAGGTTGAACTGCTGCTGCGGAAAGGCCGTTAGCAGCAGGCGCAGCCCTTCCAGTTGCTTGGGATTGAGAATCCCGTTGAACAGCTCGAAATAGTTGTCGATGGTCACCAGCTTGCCCTTGGACACATCGCCCAGGTCAGGCCGGGTGGTAAGGAACATCGGTGCCGGGAATTCCGGCAGGAAGTGGTCCGGCAGGTCGTAGTCGAGGTCGAAACGGGTCAGGTCGCGGCTTTCCTGGCGCTTGATCTCGTCGATGAGGAACTTGGGAAAGACCATCCCGCCTTCGGCATGGTTGGGGTGTGGCAGCGGCAGGAAGCCACCGGGGAACAGCCCCTGCTTGCGGATTTCCTCGGGGCTCAGCCTGGCCAGCTCCTCCCAGCTGGTGCCGGCCGGCAGCTTCACCCGGCCCCCTTCCTGCAGCGGCTTGCCGCGCGTCATGCTGGCACCCTTGGCCGGCCTGTCGCTGAGATCGTAACGCTGCTCGAGAAGCGTCTTGTGGGCCTGCTCGATCGACGGCTTGTTCGCCGTCATGCGCTTCATGATGGTGGCGAAGTCCTCGTTGATCACCACCGGCGAATAGCTGGAAGTCTTGCTTGGCTGCTCATCCCCCGCGACCACGGCGGATTGCAGCCCCAGGGCGAGCGGCATGACCCAGAGGGCATGGCGCGTCCAGGCGGGCGTTTTCATCAGGCGTCCTCTTTCGTTATGAGGAAACGCCGAGCCTCGTCGTCCCGACCCCACACCCCGGCGGTCCGCGACAGCGGACCGAACGACCTGCGACGCGTCCTGCGCCACGCGGGTTCCCGGCTGTTTCCAGTCAGTCCTGAAGGGAACTCAGGGTTTATCCATCGCCCTTAGGCCTAGCCGAACGCAGCCTGCCGAGCCAATAGGCTCAGGCTATGAAAACCATTGAGAAACGCCTATGCATCGCTTCGCCAGCATCGCCGAAGCCAGGCACCGCGCGGCATGGGGGAAGGAAGCGGAACGCAGTCCGGTTTGCGCATAGCGCGCGGGGTTACCAGCGGTGCCGCGCTTAGCGCGAATGAATAGGCATCAGCGGCTGAGGAAGGCTGCGACCTGCTCGGCCTCGAACGGCCAGTTCAGCTCGGCGCCATTGTCGCAGCGGCGCAGCACCGGGATCCGCAGGCCATAGCGCTCGACCCAGGCTTCGTCGTCGGCGATGTCCACCAGTTCGACCAGCAGGCCATGTTCGACGAAGGGCATCAGCACCGCCTCCGCGACTTCGCAGAGGTGGCAACCGAGGGTTCCGAAGAGTTGGCATTCCGGGGGCATCGAAAGGACCTGTGCAGTGTTTCGCGGCGATGGTAGCACCCGCGCTCAGATGCCAGCGACCTGCAACAGACTTTCGGCCGCCTGCCGGGCCTCGCGGGCCTGGTCCGCCGGCCCGTGGATGTGCGCCATCACCAGGGCGCCCTCCATCAGGTATTGCAACTGCCGCGCAAGCAGTGCCGCCGAACGCACGCCCAGGCGCTCCAGCTGGCGCTGGAAGTAGGCTTCGACGAAGGCCTTTTGCTCGGCCGCCTGGCAGTGGATCGGATGCGAGCGCTCATGGAACTCGGCGGCGGCATGGATGAAGGCACAGCCACGGAACGCCTCGTCCTGGAGAAACTCCTGCAGACCATCGAACACCGCCAGGATCGCCGCGCGCGGCTGCAACCGTGCCTCGGCTTCGAGCATGCGTTCGGCGGTGCGCTGCCGACGCACCTCCAGGGCGGCCATGATCAGTTCGTCCTTCGAGCGAAAGTGTTTGTACAGCGTCATCTTCGCCACGCCGGATTCGGCCAGGATGCGGTCGATGCCGGTGGCGTGGTAACCCTCGCGATAGAACAGGTCGACGGCGGTGCTGAGCAGTTGCTCGCGTTTGCGGGATGTCATGGAAAGCCTCCTGAGCGGCCCATTATGCGCGACCCTGCCGCCCCCTTGAACCGCTCTGCGTCGCTCCCCGGACGAATACCGACGGAAAAAGGCGAACGCGTGCCTTGAAATATACAGACCTGTCTGTCTAATATCCAGACACCAATACCCGCCTGGAACCCTCAGATGAAACTCCATGACCTGGATCTCTCCGGCAACGCCTACAAGGTCCGCCTGTTCCTCTCCCTCATCGGCCGCGAGGCGACGCTGCGGCCGGTCGATTTCCTCAACCGCGAGCACAAGACCCAAGCCTTCCTCCGCATGAATCCCCGCGGGCAGATCCCGGTGCTGGAAGACGGCGAGCTGCAACTGGGCGACTCCCATGCCATCCTCGTCTATCTGGCGCGACGCCATGCCGATCCCGTGTGGTATCCGCTCGACCCCGTCAGCCAGGGCCGAATCGCCTACTGGCTCAGCTATTCGGCCAACGAGGTGCAGAACGGTCCGGCCAGCGCCCGGCTGATCGCCCGCTTCGACCTGCCGCTGGATCGCGAGCAGACCCACCAGCGAGGCCTGGAAGTGCTGCGCCTGGTCGAGCGGCACCTGGCCGAGCATCGCTGGCTGGCCCAGGGCGAACAGCCGAGCATCGCCGACGTGGCCCTCTACCCCTACCTGGCCCTGGCCCCCGAGGGCGGCCTGGCGCTGGACCACTACCCGGCGCTGAACGCCTGGATCGCCCGCATCCGCGCGCTGCCCGGCTACATCCCGATGCCCGGCCTGTAGCTCGACAGGAGGCAGCATGAGCCAGGAACAGAGCCCCTTCCACGCCGGCGAACTGGCGATCCAGGAACGCGCCGGCGTTCGCGAGCAGGTCGCCGGCTTCGGCAGCCGCGCGATCCGCACCTTCATGCCGGACCAGCATCGGGAGTTCTTCGCCCTGCTACCGCTGTTGCTGGTGGGCAGCCTCGACGCCGACGGCTACCCCAGCGCCTCGGTGCTCTGGGGCCCCCCCGGCTTCGCCCGTTCGCCGGAACCGACCCGCCTGCGCATCGACAGCCTGCCGCAAGCGGACGATCCGCTGGCGGCCAATCTCGAGGCCGGCACCCGCCTCGGCATCCTCGGCCTGGAATGGCCGACCCGCCGCCGCAACCGCATGAATGGACGGGTCCTGGCGCGGGACGGAAAGGGTTTCACGGTCGGCGTCGAGCAGTCCTTCGGCAACTGTCCCAAGTACATCCAGGCGCGCAGCCATCAGCCCGTCTCCAGGATCGCAAGTCCCGCGTTGCAGGGCGAAGGACTCGATCCGCGCTGGCTGTCGCTGGTCTCGCGCAGCGCTACGCTGTTCATCGCCAGCCAGCATGCCGACCCACTCAGGGGCGGCGTCGACGTCTCCCATCGGGGCGGGCCGCCGGGTTTTCTCCGGCTCGGCGCGGATGGCCGCCTGTGGTTGCCCGACTACGCCGGCAACCGCCTGTTCAATACCCTCGGCAACCTGCTCCAGGAGCCTCGCTGCGGCCTCCTGTTCATCGATTTCGACAACGGCGACCTGCTGCACCTGCACGCCGAGGCCGAGCTGTTCTGGCCGGGTTCGCAGCCATCCATCCCCTGGCCCGCCGGCGCCGAGCGCCTGCTGGCGTTGCGCCCCGCAGGCTGGCGCTGGCGGCGCGGCCGCCTGCCGCTGGCATTCGGCGAGCCCCAGCCATCCCCTTTTCTTCCTGCCGGTGAATCTTGATGCCTTTCCTGTATCGCCTTGCCTCGTTGTTGATCGCCCTCCTCGTCCTGCCGGTGCAGGCGGCGGAAATGCGAGTCGCCCTGTTGCGCACCTCGGGAGTGGAAACCCTCGATGCGCTCACCGTCGACGGCGGCTCCTGGGTGCGCCGGGTGCCGCTCAGCCATACCGCGGTGCTGATCGAGCACCATGCCGCCACCCTGCTCTTCGACACTGGCCTGGGGCGCGACATCGACGCCCAGTTCCGCGCCGACATGCCCTGGTGGGCGGCGCCGCTGTTCGCTTACCAGAAAGTCGCCCCGGCGCGCGACCAACTGGACGCCGCCGGTATCCGCGTCGATCGCATCCTGCTGTCCCACGCACACTGGGATCACGCCTCGGGCCTGGTCGACTTCCCCGAAGTACCGGTCTGGGCACCCTACGAGGAGATCACCTTCAGCCGCATCGCCACCCCGCCGGCCGCCTTCCCCAGCCAATTCCGCCATGGCGTGCGCTGGCGACCTTACAGCTTCGATCCGCAGCCGTTCATGGGCTTCGACGAAAGCCTCGACCTGTTTGGCGACGGCCGCCTGGTGCTGGTCCCCCTGCCCGGCCATACGCCCGGCTCGGTCGGTCTGTTCGTCACCCTCGACAGCGGGCGCCGGCTGTTCTTCAGCGGCGACACCAGTTGGCGACTCGAAGGCGTCGAAGGCCCACGGCAGAAGTTCTTCGCCGGCCGCGCCCTGGTCGATCGCGATCCCGCGCGCACCCTCGCGCAACTGGCGAAGATCCGCCTGCTCCTCCGCAGCGACCCGCGCCTGAGCGTGATTCCGGCGCACGATGCGCGGGTCCAGGCCGCCCTGGGCTACTTCCCGCACTGGCTGGAATAGCGGGAAAGCCCGTCCTAGACAGGGTTCGTGCCAATTCGCGGCCACCCTCGACTAATGTCTAACAGTGGCCGTCTTCCTGTAGTGCTTAAGTAACCGGGCTGTCACAGGCCGACGTGGCGTCACGCCGCCGCCATCGGCCTGCCCCAAGCGCTCGAGGAGACAATAACAATGAGCATGACCCCGATCGCCCGTGCCGTGGCTTTTGCCGCGCTGGGTTCCAGCATTACCGTCCCAACCCTGGCCCATGCCGAGTTCATCAAGGACAGCAAGGCCAGCATCGAACTCCGCAACTTCTACTTCAACCGTGATTTCCGCCAGGAAGGCGCCAGCCAGTCCAAGGCCGAGGAATGGGCCCAGGGCTTCCTCCTGCGCTACGAGTCCGGCTACACCGAGGGCACCATCGGTTTCGGCGTCGACGCCATCGGCCTGCTCGGGGTGAAGCTCGACTCCAGCCCCGACCGCAGCGGCACCGGCCTGCTCAAGCGCGACCGCGAGACCGGCCGCGCCCAGGACGACTATGGCGAGGCAGGGATCACCGCCAAGCTGCGGGCGTCGAAGAGCACCCTGAAGATCGGCACCCTGACCCCCAAGCTGCCGGTGATCATGCCCAACGACAGCCGCCTGCTGCCACAGACCTTCCAGGGCGGCGCGCTGAACTCCATGGAGATCGACGGCCTGACCCTCGACGCCGGGCGCCTGAAGAAGGTCAACCAGCGCGACTCCTCGGACAACGAGGACATGACCATCACCGGTGGCGGCAAGCGCAACATCGTGGTCCGTTCCGGGCTGACTTCGGACAAGTTCGACTTCGCCGGCGGCAGCTACAAGTGGACCGACAACCTCAGCACCAGCTACCACTACGGCAAGCTCGACAACTTCTACAAGCAGCATTACCTCGGCCTGGTGCACACCCTGCCGATCGCCGACAAGCAGTCGCTGAAATCCGACATCCGCTGGGCGCGCTCCACCGACGACGGCTCCAGCAACGTCGACAACAAGGCGCTCAACGCCATGTTCACCTACAGCCTCGGCTACCACGCCTTCGGCGTCGGCTACCAGAAGATGAGCGGCGACACCGGCTTCGCCTACATCAACGGCGCCGACCCCTACCTGGTGAACTTCATCCAGATCGGCGACTTCGCCAACAAGGACGAGAAATCCTGGCAGGCGCGCTACGACTACAACTTCGCCGGCGTCGGCATTCCCGGCCTGACCTTCATGACCCGCTACGTCAAGGGCGACAACATCGACCTGCTGACCACCTCGGGCGAAGGCAAGGAATGGGAACGCGACATGGACATCGCCTACGTGTTCCAGAGCGGCCCGTTGAAGAACCTCGGGGTGAAGTGGCGCAACGCGACCATGCGCACCAACTACACCAACGACTACGACGAAAATCGCCTGATCGTCAGCTACACGCTGCCGCTCTGGTAACGGCAGGCCCCGCGGATAGCCGCGCTACGGCCATCCGCCCCTCCCCAGAGCCCCGCGGCGGAACGAAGAGGCCACCCTTGGGTGGCCTCTTTCATGGCGGGATGCCTCGCTCGCAGCGTGCAGGACGGATAGCGCCTGGGGCGTTATCCGCCGATACCCCACCGGACCAAGGAAGTCCGCCCCCTCATTCGTGGCTGATCGCGCCGATCTTGTGGATCGACAGGTCCGCGCCGTAGTACTCCTCCTCCTGGCTCAAGCGGATGCCCAGCAGCGCCTTCATCAGCCCATAGACCAACAGGCCGCCGGCGAAAGCCACCGTCACCCCCAGCAGGCTGCCGAGCGCCTGGCTGGCCAGGCTCACCCCGCCGAGCCCACCCAATGCCTGCTGGCCAAAGATGCCGCAGGCAATCCCGCCCCAGACCCCGCAAAGACCGTGCAACGGCCAGACACCGAGGACGTCGTCGATCTTCCAGCGCACCTGGGTCGCGGTGAACGCCCAGACGAACAGGGCCCCCGCCACCAGGCCGGTAGCCAGCGCGCCGATCGGATGCATCAGGTCGGAACCGGCGCACACCGCCACCAACCCGGCCAGCGGACCGTTGTGCAGGAAACCCGGGTCGTTGCGGCCGATCAGCAGCGACGCCATGGTGCCGCCAACCATCGCCAGCAAGGAGTTGACCGCCACCAGCCCGCTGACCCCAGCGAGGGTCTGGGCGCTCATCACGTTGAAGCCGAACCAGCCGATGATCAGGATCCACGACCCCAGTGCCAGGAACGGGATGCTCGACGGCGCCATCGCCACCAGCTTGCCGTCGCGATAGCGGCCGTTGCGGCTGCCCAGCAATAGCACCGCCGCCAATGCCAGCCAGCCGCCCAGCGCATGCACCACCACGGAGCCGGCGAAATCGTGGAAAGGTGCGCCGAACTCCAACTTCAGCCATTCCTGCAAGCCGAAATTGCCGTTCCACACCAAGCCTTCGAAGAACGGGTACACGAAGGCCACGATCAGCGCCGTGGCGCACAACTGCGGGCCGAACCGGGCACGCTCGGCGATGCCGCCGGAGATGATCGCCGGGATTGCCGCGGCGAAGGTCAGCAGGAAGAAGAACTTCACCAGCGCATAGCCACTGTCCACGGTCAGCGCCGCTGCCGGGTGGAAGAAGGTCACGCCGTAGGCGATCCAGTAGCCGACGAAGAAATAGGCCAGCGCCGAGATGGCGAAGTCGGACAGGATCTTCGACAAGGCGTTGACCTGGTTCTTCAGGCGCACGGTGCCCACCTCAAGGAAGGCGAAGCCGGCGTGCATCGCCAGCACCATCACCGCTCCGAGCAGGATGAACAGGGTATTGGAGCCGTGGATCAGGACTTGCACCGCACTATTCAGGTTATCCATGGATTGAGGCAGCCTTCGCGCGTAGTAGAGAAAGCACCAGAAACGCCCACGCCCACCCTTCAACGCACCATGACGAAGCAGTAGTCGTCGTGCGAACCGCCGCTTTTCTTCGGCGGACGTTTCGCAAGGTGCTTGAGCCAGCATGGAAAGCTCCCGGACTTTCCTTGATTTTCATTGGGTTGGACGTTCATCCCGAAGTACCCTCCGGGAGCGCCTGGCGCCCTCGCAAGGGGCATTCCGGCCGACGTACGCACCAGGGAATTGCAAGCGCCATACCAGTTCGCGCCCCGTTGCGAGGCAGCCGGATGGGCGTCATCTCGCCGCAGCCGCGCCGACAGGCACGCTGTGGCAGTCTTTAATGAAAGGAGCGCCGGGAGCGACCGGCAACGCGCGGAAATTACCCATCGGTTGAACCTTCCGCCCCGCGCTCGGCTCGAAAAAAACACACCCCATGACCAGAGGAGCTCGTCATGCCCCGCAAGACCACTGCAAACGCTGCAAAGGATGAACTGTTGGCTGAATTCCAGGCACTGGTCGCCGATACCGAGAAACTCCTGCAAAGCACCGCCGACGTGGCGGGCGACCAGGCGGAAGAAATCCGCGGCAAGATCCACGACAGCCTCAAGCGCGCTCGCGACACCTTGCGCGACACCAAGGACTCGCTGAAGGACAACGTCCGCGAACGCAGCCAGGCCGCGGTGGACGCCACCGAGGTGTACGTCGGCGAACACCCCTGGCAGAGCATCGGCATCGCCGCCGGCGTCGGCTTCCTGCTTGGCCTGTTGGTCAGCCGGCGCTGAGCCATGAGCGAAGGAAAGGACCCGGCGGACGGCCGCCCCTCCCTGCGGCGCTTCGGCGCCGCCTTCCTCGGCCTGTTGCACGGTCACGTCGAGCTGTTCGGCATCGAGCTGCAGGAACAGAAGGCCAACACCCTGCGCCTGCTGCTGTTCGCCGGGCTGGCCCTGGTATTCGCCCTGCTCCTGCTGGTCGGCCTGTCGCTGCTGGTGCTGATCGTGTTCTGGGACACCAACCGGCTCGCAGCGGCGCTCGGGTTGTGCCTGTTCTACGTGATCGGCTCGCTGTTCTGCGGCTGGCGCCTGTACCAGTCGATCAACGACGAAAGCTCGCCGTTCAGCGCTACCCTGGAAGAACTGGCCAACGACCGCGAGCGACTGCTGCCATGACAAGGAAACGCGCATGAGCCAACTACCGGTGAACGCGGCCGGACTGTCGCGTCGCGAATTGCGCAAGGCGGTGATCCGCCTGCGCCTGGAAATGCAGCGCCAGCAATTGCGCCGCGAAAGCCAACTGCTGGTGCAACCCTTCCGCCAGGCCCAGGGGCTGGGCCACAACCTCAGCCAGCAACTGTTCGGCGGTGGCAATGCGGCGCTCTGGGGCGCCGGCGGAGCCGCACTGCTGAGCGTACTGCTTGGCAAGGGCGGACGCTGGCAGCGTCTGCTGCGCCTGGGCGTCGCCCTGGCCCCGCTGTTGCTCGGCCTGCGCAAGCAGAAAGGCCGTTGAAGGATGCGCCGACCGGCAGCGGTCGGCGCCCTCCGTTTCCCCCAACGCGAGGATTGAGCTTGCCGAGGCAAACCGTTAGCGTGTCCGCATCGCCTCAGCGCATCCCTGGAATTCCCGATGGACTGGCAGACCCTGCTCACCCGCGAACGGCTCGGAAAGCCGGTACACAGCAACGATGAACTGGGCCGCAGCGCCTTCCACAAGGACCATGACCGGATCATCTTCTCCGGCGCGTTTCGCCGCCTCGGACGCAAGACCCAGGTCCATCCGGTCTCCAGCAACGATCACATCCACACCCGCCTGACCCACTCCCTGGAAGTCGCCTGCGTCGGCCGCTCGCTGGGCATGCGGGTCGGCGAGATCCTCCGCGAGGAACTACCCGAGTGGTGCGACCCCAGCGACCTCGGGGTCATCGTCCAGTCGGCCTGCCTGGCCCACGACATCGGCAACCCACCGTTCGGGCACTCCGGCGAAGACGCGATCCGCAACTGGTTCCAGCAAGCCGCCGGACGTGGCTGGCTGGACGAAATGAGCGACGCCGAGCGTTCCGACTTTCTCCACTTCGAAGGCAACGCCCAGGGCTTCCGGGTCCTCACCCAACTGGAATACCACCAGTTCGACGGCGGCACGCGGTTGACCTACGCCACCCTGGGTACCTACCTGAAGTACCCCTGGACCTCGCGCCACGCCGAAGCGCTGGGCTACAAGAAGCACAAGTTCGGCTGCTACCAGAGCGAACTGCCGCTGCTCGAGCAGATCACCCATAAGCTCGGCATGCCGCAACTCGACGACGAGCGCTGGGCTCGCCATCCACTGGTCTACCTGATGGAAGCGGCGGACGACATCTGCTACGGCCTGATCGACCTCGAAGACGGCCTGGAAATGGAGCTGCTCGAATACAGCGAGGTCGAGGCGCTGTTGCTCGGCCTGGTCGGCGACGACCTGCCCGACACCTATCGCCAACTCGGCCCCAGGGACTCCCGCCGGCGTAAACTGGCGATCCTCCGCGGCAAGGCCATCGAGCACCTGACCAATGCCGCCGCCCGTGCCTTCGTCGACCAGCAGCAGGCCCTGCTCGCCGGGCAGCTTGCCGGCGACCTGGTGGAACACATGCACGGCCCGGCCAAGCTCTGCGTGCAGCGGGCCAAGGCCATCGCCCGGGAAAAGATCTTCCAGGACAAGCGCAAGACCCTCCACGAGATCGGCGCCTACACCACTCTGGAGATCCTCCTCAACGCCTTCTGTGGCGCCGCGCTGGAGCAATACGGCGGGCATACGCCGTCGTTCAAGAACCGGCGCATCCTCGACCTGCTCGGACGCAACGCGCCCGACCCGCAGTGGCCGTTGTACCGCGCCTTCCTCCAGGTGATCGATTTCATCGCCGGCATGACCGACAGCTACGCCACGGAAATGGCCCGGGAAATGACCGGACGCTCGAGCCCCTCCTGAACGGAAGGGCTCATACCGCAGCGGCCGCCAACTGCTCCTGGAGTTCCTCCTGCAACGCCTCCAGGGCCAGCCGGAGTCTTTCGCCAGGCGCCTGCAGGCACTCCCCGTCGCCACCTCGCCGGCAGGCGTCCTCCAGGGCCTCGCAGGCCTCCAGCAGGGTACGCGCCCCGATCATCCGCGCGGCGCCCTTGATGCGGTGGGCATGCTCGGCGAGCCTGGCCCTGTCGCCCTCGCGCAGGAGGATGGCAAGGCGCTGGAGGTCCTGACGGTTGCTGCCTAGCAGGGTCTCCAGCAGTTCGCGCAGCCGTTCCGGGCGGCCGCCGCCGAGGCTGCTGAGAGCGTCCGCGTCATAGAGCCCCCGGGGCTGCGCGGCGTCGCGGCCGAAAGAGGTCGCGAGGTAGTTGCGCAGGGTCTCCAGGCCGAGCGGCTTGAACAGGCAATCATCCATGCCCGCGTCGCGGCAGCGCTGTACCTCGTCCGGCTCGGCGTCGGCGGTATAGCCGAGGATCAGGATCGGCGCGCGCCGCTCGCACCGTTCCTGGATGCGTATCCTGCGTGCCAGCTGATAGCCGTTCAGGCGCGGCATGTTGCAGTCGCTGATCAGCACCTCGAAGCGCTCGTCGGCCCAGAGCTCCAGCGCCACCTGGCCATCCTCCGCTTCCGCCACCCGGTGGCCGAGAAACTCCAGTTGCTGGCGCAGCAGTACCCGGTTGGGCGGATAGTCGTCGGCGATGAGGATATGCAGGCGGCGAGACGGCTCCATGGATGCTGCCAACGGGTCCTGGCCGGATTCAGGCATTTTCGGCCCGCACTGGCGCAAGAGCAGGTCGAGCGACACCCGGGTGCCTTTGCCCGGCTCGCTGTGCATCTCGACATCGCCGCCCATGAGGTCCACCAACTTCCGACAGATCGCCAGCCCAAGGCCGGTCCCGCCCTGCACCGTGCGTCCCTTGGCCACCTGGATGAAAGGCTGGAACAGGCGCGCCTGGTCCGCCGGAGCGATACCGATACCGGAATCCTCCACGCCCACCCGGACGATCGCCCTCCCCTCGTCCAGGCTCCTTTCCTGGAGACGGATCGTCACCTGTCCCCGCTCGGTGAACTTGATCGCATTGCTCACCAGGTTGGAGAGCACCTGCTTGAAGCGCAGGGGATCGATCAGCACGTCCCGTCCCGGGGCATCGTCCAGCTCCACAACGAGCCTCAGGCCCTTCTGCCGGGCCAGGCCTTCGAACATGCGGCGCACCGACTCCACGACATGGCGCAGGCGAACCCGCTCGGGCGTGAGGGTCAGGTGGCCGGACTCGATCTTGGCGACGTCGAGGATGTCGCCGATGAGCAGTTGCAGCGACCCCGCAGCCTCGTAGGCGACCTCCAGCGAGGCGCGTTCGCGCTGCTCCGGCGCCAGGCGCTGCAGGACCAGTTCGAGGATGCCGATGACCGCATTCATCGGCGTACGGATCTCGTGGCTCATGGTCGCCAGGAAGACGCTCTTCGCCCGATTCGCCTCGTCCGCCTGGCGCATCGCCTCGCGCAACTGGCGGGCCAGGCGCTCCCGTTCGGTGATGTCGATCCAGCCGTTCATCAGGCCGAGCACCCGGCCCTGGCGATCCCTGTAGGGCGTGACCCAATGGTGGATCTCCAGCAATTGCCCGCCGATGCGCACCGCCATGTCGGTAAAGCTCGCCGTTCCTCCCCGAGCCACCGCCAGGCACTGCTGGTGCATGAGCCGTGCCTTGCTGCCCTCGACCCAGTCGGAATCGGTCAACAGGGTGCCGCGGGCCTGCTCACGGGTCATCCGCAGGCTTTCCAGGTAATTGCGGTTGCAGGCCAGCAGGCGACCGTCGAGCGTGCGGATGCTCACCGGGTAGGGAATCCCGTCGACCAGCGCCTGCTTCAATGCCAGGCGGCCGCTCAGGTCGGCTTCGGTACGTTGCCAACGCCTGAGCCTGAGCTGCAGGACGGTATTCCAGCCCAGGCATCCGACGCAGACCAGGCAGGCCACCAGCAGGCCGAGCACCAGGCTGGAAGGGGACGGCGAGCGCAGCCCGTCGGCAGCCTGGTGTAGCGGCGCTTCGACGACCGCATCGGCGCCCTCCGGGCAATCCGGAGCGGGAATCCGGAGCAGGGAAGCATATTCGCCAGCCGTCGCCCTCGCCGGAACGGCATATCCCGCCATGCAGGCGAATATGAGAAGCAGGCCGAGCATGCACGCACTGCGTTTCTGGAACTTCATTCGGTTCCGGCCCTTAGATAAGCGTATTGCGTTTGGCGAACTCGATGAGATCCACCAGCGAGCCGGCGTTCAACTTCAACAACAAGCGCGCCTTGTAAGTGCTGACGGTCTTGTTGCTGATAAACATCTGCTCGGATATCTGCTTGTTCGAATAACCCTGGCTGAGGTATTGCAATACCGATACTTCGCGATCGGACAGGCGTCCGAGCAATTCCACATCGTCGGAATAGGCGCCCTGTTGCACAGGACGCATGGCCGAGCTGGGAAAGTAACTGTATCCCGAGGCGACCGCATTCACCGCCGTCACCAGTTCGGCCAGTCCGCCCTGCTTGCAGACGAACCCGGCGGCGCCCGCCTGCATGCTGCGCAGGGCGAAGAGCGAGGCGCTCTGGCCGGTCAGGACGAGGATCTTCAGGGGCAACGCCAGCACCATCAGGCGGCTGATGACCTCGAGGCCGTCCAGCCTGGGAATGCCGATATCGAGGATGACCAGGTCCGGCTTCAGCTCCCGCCCGAGGCTGATGGCATCCACGCCATTATCGGTATCGCCGACGATCTGGTGCCCTTCGGCTTCCAGCAACATCTTCATGGCCATGCGAATCACGGGATGATCGTCGACTATCAGGATACGGCTCATTGTCTGATTTCCTTGCCAATAAAAATTCAGAAAAAATTCTCCTGAGCAAGATATAGACGGGAGCCATATTGTCGAGATATTCGATGGCAACTCATATACTTTAAGGAATATTCTCACGGAAACTTAATTTATTTCTTACGGCGAATTCAAAACCTCGTATATTGCCAAGCAATTGGCCTGGTTATCTGCATGAAAAACACCCGCATATATACGCGCTCTCCCGGCTCGTTATCTGCCAGAGCGAGTTGAATAGTTCGTCAGGGACTTCGGAGTATTGCTATCCGCATGTACGGCCACAAGCCGCCGACATGCCTTCGGCAGGGCAAAGGGAAGCACGAGGGGCGCAGGGCCAGATAGCGCCGGAGCAGGATTGAAAGGGAGGGAAAACGCGACCGCCATCCTCGGGCGGGATGGCGGCGCTATCGCTTAGAGCTTCGGCAGGACAGGCTGTTCCGGGTACCAGGCGTCGACCAACGCGCCGACCTCGACGCTGGCCAGTTCCGGTTGCTGCTTCAACCAGGCCTCGATCAGGGCCCGCTGCTCTTCATTGACCGAGCCACGGCGCGCCAGGCAGACGAAACCGAATTCGTCGCAGCCGCCATAGGTCAGTTCGTTGGCTTCGATCGCCTGATCGATGAAGCGCAACATGAAAGCGTTCACCGCATCGGCATCCACGCCTTCCTTGTAGTGGAAGTTCAATTCGAAACCCAGCTCCTGGAATTCATCGACGCACAATTTCTTGCGCAGGCGGCGGGAACGATTAGTAGCCATGGCGGCATCTCCTGGATTGACGCTCCATTGGCGGAGCCTCGCATTACAGACAGTAGCCGACGCCGCTGGAGCCGCGGGCGAACCCCGGCAAGCTCCGCGCGGCGCGGCCGGATTGCCGGCGCACTCTACCAGTTCCGACCATTCGGCGATATGACGGCGAACTCCGCGAAACTCCAGCGCATCGTTATCCGCCTTGCGGCATAATGAGCAAGACGGCCTCTTCGCGTGATGCCCGTCTCTTTTTTCAGGTTCGCTTCGTTTTTCATCTTCATTTCATTTTCTACCCTCCGTCTTCAAGGGTTCTTCATTAATGTTCAAGTCGCTGCGTACTCTTGCCTTCGCCACGCTCCTGCCTTTCGCCCTTCCCACCCTCGCCCAGGTCAACGCCACCCTGCCGGCCAACGTGCAGAAAGCCCTGCAGACCAACAAGCTGACCGGCAACGATCTGTCGCTGGTGCTGATTCCGCTCGACGGCCCGGGCAACCCCACCTACTACAACGCCGACGTATCGGTGAACCCGGCCTCGACCATGAAGCTGTTCACCACCTATGCCGCCCTGGAAATGCTCGGCCCGACCTACCAGTGGAAGACCGAGTTCTACACCGACGGCCAGCTCAAGAACGGAGTGCTCAACGGCAACCTCTACCTCAAGGGCGGCGGCGATCCGAAACTGAACATGGAGAAGCTCTGGCTGCTGATGCGCGACCTGCGCGCCAATGGCGTGACCAAGGTCACCGGTGACCTGGTACTCGACCGCAGCTACTTCAATATCCCGCAGTTGCCGGTATTCAACGACGACGGCGGCGACGACACCAAGCCGTTCCTGGTCGGTCCGGACTCGCTGCTGGTCAACCTGAAGAGCGTGCGCATGGTGGTGCGCACCGACGGCAACAAGGTCAACGTGCAGATGGACCCGCCGCTGGCCAACGTACGCATCGACAACCAGGTGAAGATGACCGCGCCGGCCACCTGCCCGGCCTGGCCGAAGCTGCGCTTCAGCCCGGTGACCCAGTTCGACGGCACCACCCTGCTGGCCACCGGACAGATTCCCCAGGGCTGTAGCGCGCAGACCTACATGTCGCTGCTCGACCACCCCGGCTACACCGCCGGCGCGGTGCGCGGCATCTGGCAGGAACTGGGCGGCAGCATCCTCGGCAAGGACCGCCAGGGCAGCGTACCGCGCAACGCCACGCTGATCGCCAAGGCCTTCTCGCCAGACCTGGTCGAGATCATCCGCGACATCAACAAATACAGTAACAACACCATGGCCCGGCAGTTGTTCCTCTCCATCGGCGCGCAGTTCCGCAACAGCGCCGACGGCGACGACGCCCAGGCCGCGCAGCGGGTGGTGCGGCAGTGGCTGGCGCGCAAGGGCATCACCGCGCCGCGCCTGGTGATGGAGAACGGCTCGGGACTGTCGCGCCAGGAACGGGTCAGCGCCCGTGAGATGGCGGCGATGCTGCAAGCCGCCTGGCACAGCCCCTATGCAGCGGAGTACATCTCCTCGCTGCCGCTGGCGGGCCTCGACGGCACCATGCGCAAACGCCTGCGGCGCACCGCACTGGTCGGCGAGGCGCACGTGAAGACCGGCACCCTCAACACCGTGCGCGCCCTCGCCGGCTTCAGCCGCGACGCCAGCGGCCACAACTGGGTGGTGGTGGCGATCCTCAACAGCCCGCGGCCGTGGGGCGCTTCGGCGATCCTCGACCAGGTACTGCTGAGCCTGCACGCGCGGAAATAAGGCGCAGTACGAAAAAAGGCCGCCAGCGGTTGCCCGCCGGCGGCCTTTTGCATGAATACCGCTCGCCTCAGCGAACGGTGATTCTCCAGGCCCGATGGATCTTCGGATTACGCGCGAAATCCGGATCGAGGGTTTCGCCAGTGATCTCTTCGACCGCATAGCGGGCCTGCACGCTCTCGTCCAGTTCGAACTTGCGGAAGTTGTTGGAGAAATACAGCACTCCGCCCGGCGCCAGCCGCGCCATGGCCAGGTCGAGCAGTTCGACGTGGTCGCGCTGCACGTCGAATACGCCTTCCATGCGCTTGGAGTTGGAGAAGGTCGGCGGGTCGATGAAGATCAGTTCGTACTGGCCATCGTCTTCCCGCAACCACTCCATCACGTCGCCGTGCACCAGGCGCTGCTTGTCGGAAAAGCCGTTGAGCGACAGGTTGCGCCGCGCCCAGTCCAGGTAGGTCTTCGACAGGTCGACGCTGGTGGTGCTGCGCGCGCCGCCCCTGGCCGCATGCACGGTGGCCGTGGCGGTATAGCAGAACAGGTTGAGGAAGCGCTTGCCGGCCGCCTCCTTCTGGATGCGCAGGCGCATCGGCCGGTGATCGAGGAACAGCCCGGTATCCAGGTAATCGGTCAGGTTCACCAGCAGGCGCACATCGCCCTCGCCCACCTCGTGGAACTTGCCCTCGCTGCTCTGCCGTTCGTACTGCTTCTTGCCGGCCTGGCGCTCGCGGCGCTTGACCACCACCCGCTCCTGGGCAACGCCCAGGGTCTGCGGAATCGCCGCCAGGGCGTCGAACAGGCGCGCCTGGGCTTTTGCCGGATCGATCGACTTGGGCGCGGCGTACTCCTGGACGTGAACCCAATCGCCGTAGATATCCACCGCCAGGGCATACTCCGGCATGTCGGCGTCATACAGGCGATAGCACTCGATCTTGTCGCGGCGCGCCCATTTGCCCAGTTGCCGGAGGTTCTTCTGCAGGCGATTGGCGAACATCTGCCCGCCCTCGCTCAGCCGTGCCGGCTCGCTCGGCGCCCGCGCCAGGCCTTCGTCGTTGCGTTCGCCACGCTCGCCGGTGACGAACTGGCGCGGCTCGACCTGGAACATCAGCAGCTTGCAGGCCAGCGCGCCGTTCCAGAACGCGTATTGCTTATGGCTGCGGATACCCATGCGCTTGCCCAGTTCCGGCGCCCCGGTGAACACCCCGGCGCTCCAGCCGATGCAGCTCTGGCGCAGGCGCTCGCCGAGGTTCTGGTAGAGATACAGCAGGCTGGCTTCGTCGCCGAGGCGCTCGCCATAGGGCGGGTTGCAGATCACCAGGCCGGTCTGGCCCTTGTCCGGGCGCGGCTCGAAAGTCGCCAGTTCGCCCTGGTAGATCTTCACCCAGTCGGCCACTCCGGCACGCTCGATATTGTTGCGCGCCGGCTGGATCAGGCGCGGGTCGGCCTCGTAGCCGCGAATCCACAACGGCGGCCTGGCCAGGCCGGCCGCCGCGCGCTGCTGGGCTTCCTCGTGGAGCTTGCGCCACAGCGCCGGCACGTGCCCCAGCCAATTGCTGAAGCCCCAGCGCTCGCGCTTGAGGTTCGGCGCGATATCGGCAGCCATCAGCGCCGCCTCGACCAGGAAGGTGCCGACGCCACACATCGGGTCGGCCAGGGCACCGCCCTCGGCGGCGATCTTCGGCCAGCCGGCACGGATCAACACCGCCGCCGCCAGGTTCTCCTTCAGCGGCGCGGCGCCCTGCTGCAGACGATAGCCGCGCTGGTGCAGGCTATGCCCGGAGAGGTCCAGGGAAAGGGTCGCCTGGCCGCGGTCGAGGTGCAGGTGGACGCGCACGTCCGGATTGACCTTGTCCACCGACGGACGTCGGCCGGAGCGCTCGCGCAGGTTGTCGACGATCGCATCCTTGACCTTCAGCGCCCCGAAATGGGTGTTGTCGATGCCCGAGCCCTTGCCGCTGAACTCCACCGCCAGCGTGCCGCCGGCGTCCAGGTGGTCTTCCCAGTTCACCGCGTGGACCGCCATGTACATGGACTCGGCGTTCTCCACCGGGAATCGCGCCAACACCAGCAAGACCCGGTTGGCCAGGCGCGACCACAGGCAGAGGCGATAGGCCACCTCCAGGCTGCCCTGTCCGCGCACCGCCGACACCTGGGCGCGCGCCTCGTCCAGGCCGAGCCCCTGCGCCTCTTCGAGGAGCAGGCTTTCCAGGCCTTTCGGGCAGGTCAGAAACAATTCGTAAACATCAGCCATATCGCCTTCCCGGGCCGTAGCCCTTGTCAGTGGAAGCACCCTCATGGGCACTTCTTTGGCACCAGGTGCCGTGGTTCGATTGCCGGAACGCTCCCGGCGTTGCTCGCTGCGACCCCGAGTCGCAGTCTGGGCGACCCTTCGTCGGAATGCGAGGAAATCTCAATTGGTGGGGGTGCAAATCGTTATAAGGCGCAACCCCGCGACCCTGCGGCGTTAGCGCCGGAAACCAGGCGTCATGAGCCTGCAACATATGGCCCTATCGACGAAAGCGTTAAGTCTTTATGACAAATCGGTCATTCACACGCCTGAACGCTTTGGTTAGAACTCCAGTTAATCCGCCACCGCAACGGTGTCGGGCGAGGGTCGTCACGCCGGCAACGACCCCTTTCGGCGAAAGCTTCGCCAGGCCTCCCCTGGGGGCCAACGGGACATAACAGTCAACAAGTGAGGGCAACACCCTATGAGAAGACTTAAGCGTGATCCGTTGGAAAGAGCCTTCTTGCGTGGTTATCAGAACGGCATAACCGGTAAATCTCGTGATCTTTGTCCGTTCACCCATCCTACGACGCGGCAGTCCTGGCTCAACGGCTGGCGCGAGGGCCGTGGCGACAACTGGGACGGCCTCACTGGCACGGCCGGCTTACAACGTCTCAATCAACTCCAGCACGTGTAAGCGACAACACGGATAGCACCGATTTCCCCAAGGCACGCCCCATCCGGGCGGCGGGCGCAAGCCCAAGGGCTCCGCAAGGAGCCCTTTTCAATTCCGCCGCGGCAATGCGGCGATGGCGTCCACCGCTTCGCGGATCAACGCCGGTCCCTTGTAGATGAAACCCGAATAGATCTGCACCAGGCTCGCCCCGGCGGCGATCTTCTCCGCCGCGTGCGCGCCCTCGGTGATACCGCCGGCGGCGATGATCGGCAGCCGTCCGCCCAGCTCGCCGGCCAGCACCTTCACCGTGTGCGTGCTCTTTTCCCGCACCGGCGCGCCGGACAGGCCACCCGCCTCGTCGCCATGCGGCAGGCCTTCCACGCCTTCGCGGCCGAGAGTGGTATTGGTCGCGATCACCGCGTCCATCCCCGCCTCGACCAGCGCCGCGGCGACCAGCGCGGTCTCTTCGTCGGTCATGTCCGGGGCGATCTTGATCGCCAGCGGTACCCGCCGGCCATGCCGCAGCGCCAGCGCTTCCTGGCGCTGGCGCAGTGCCTCCAGCAGTTGCTTGAGCGAATCGCCGAACTGCAGGCTGCGCAGGCCGGGCGTGTTCGGCGAGCTGACGTTGACGGTGACGTAGCTGGCGTCGGCGTAGACCTTGTCCAGGCAGATCAGGTAGTCGTCGACCGCGCGCTCCACCGGGGTATCGAAGTTCTTGCCGATGTTGATCCCCAGTACGCCGCGATACTTCGCCGCGCGCACCCGTGCCAGCAGGTGGTCGACGCCGTGGTTGTTGAAGCCCATGCGATTGATGATCGCGTTGGCTTGCGGCAGGCGGAACAGGCGCGGCTTGGGATTGCCCGGCTGCGGTCGCGGAGTGACGGTGCCGATCTCGATGAAGCCGAAACCGAGCTGGCCGAACCCGTCGATGGCGTCGCCGTTCTTGTCCAGGCCCGCGGCCAGCCCCACCGGATTGGGAAACTCCAGGCCCAGCACAGAGACCGGCAGGCTGGCCGGCTTGGGCGTCAGCAGGCGGTTCAGGCCCAGGCGACCGCCGGCCCCGATCAGGTCGATGGACAGTTCGTGGGAGGTTTCCGGGGACAGTTTGAACAGCAGCTGGCGGGCCAGGGTGTACATGGTCGGGTATCGGTCGGCAGAATGAAGGGTGCCGATTATAGCCGTCGAGCACCCGCTCAGGCGAGGCGTTGCAGCGCCAGCAGGCGGCCGTCCTCGCTGAAATCGAGGCGGAACGTGCCATGCACGCCATCGTGGCCGATGAACGGACGCAGGTGATGGGCCGGCAGGTTCACCCGGCGACCGTCGCGGCTGCGCAGCAGGACCCGATTGGCCCTGCCGCCGTAGATGGCCTGCAGGCGTTCGCCGGACAGGGCGATATCCATGATGAGACTGGGCATGGAGCCCCCCGCTTGAATGAACCACGACAGCTTGCCACAAACCACGCGGTTGAATGTCACGCCCGAACCTGTGCTTCAATGGACGGACCGTCGCCGTCCCCTCCCGCCCCTTTCCGCGTCGGTCGCCGAGCCCGAGGAGCCCTCCGTCGATCATGAGTTCCAACTCGCGTAGCAACAGCACCTTCACCGGTCGCCTTTCCGCACTCGCCAACCGCCTGCGCCTGGGTGCCGCGCGAAGCGATGGCCGGGAGCTGCGCGAACGGGCGGCCGCCCTCGAGCTGCCGTTCCAGCCATTGCGACGGCCGGAGCCGAGCGTCTGGTGGCAGGCCGGACCGCCCCTGCACACCCTGGTCGATCTGCCGCGCGGCGCGCTATCCGGCCCGGTCCAGGAAGACAAGGCGGAAGCCCACGCGGTCCTCAAGCGCCTGGTGCGGGTCAGCCACTCCACCCTGGAGTCGGTCGACCTGAAGACCATCGAAGGCGTATGCAGCCGCGAGATCCTCGTCCAGGCACCTTGCCCACGCCTGGAAGACCTGGCCACGGCCGAGGTCTGCCGGGGCGTACGGATCATCAGCTACAAGGATTTCGTCAAGGCTCTGAGCCTGGCCCTGCCGCGTTTCACCAACGGCGACAGCATCCGCCTGCGCCAGGCCGCCTGGCACGGCGAGCGCCTGTTCTGGGCGGGCGAACGTCAGGCCTGCGCCTTCGCCGCGGCGATCGTCTACGCCCGCCGCCGCGAACTGGAACTGAAGCTGCCGGCACACCTGGAACGCTACGAACTGGAGCCCGGCGCGCTGGACGAACTGGAACAGCGCTACCACATGCTGCGGATTCCGACCCAGGCCTGGTCCGAGCCGACCTTCATGAGCCTGCTGCTGGATACTGGCCTGCCCTATGCGCGACTCGCCCTGTTCACCCCGGAAACCCCGGAGTGCCTGTTGCTGCCCCGCAACGACGAACGCGCCGATGCCCTCGGCGAAGGTCTGCGGGCGGCTGGCGCGGCAGACGTGGTGAAGTATCTGAAGCAACTGTAGGCAACCGGCCAGGACTGGCCAGCTCGCGCCCTGACGTGCATCCTCCAGCAGACCCACACAGGAGCGATCGCATGTCCCTACCCCGCCTCAGCCTCTGTCTCGCCCTCGCCTGCGGGCCGGCGCTGGCCAGCCAGGCGCCGGTCTACGGCGAACGCCTGGAAGGCTTCGACTACGCCTATCCGGTGCATTATCTGGACTTCACCTCCCAGGGCCAGCCGCTGAGCATGGCCTACCTCGACGTCGCGCCGAAGAAAGCCAACGGCCGCACCATCCTGCTCATGCACGGCAAGAATTTCTGCGCCGGGACCTGGGAGCGCACCATCGACGTGCTCGCCGACGCCGGCTACCGGGTGATCGCCGTCGACCAGGTCGGCTTCTGCAAGTCGAGCAAGCCGGCCCATTACCAGTACAGCTTCCAGCAACTGGCAGCCAACACCCACGCCCTGCTGGAACGGCTCGGCGTCGCCCGGGCCAGCGTGATCGGCCATTCCATGGGCGGCATGCTCGCTACCCGCTACGCCCTGCTCTACCCGCGGCAGGTCGAACGACTGGTGCTGGTCAACCCCATCGGTCTGGAGGACTGGAAGGCCCTGGGCGTGCCCTGGCGCAGCGTCGACGACTGGTACAGGCGCGACTTGCAGACCAGCGCCGAAGGCATTCGCCAATACCAGCAAGCCACCTACTACGCCGGCGAATGGCGCCCCGAGTTCGATCGCTGGGTACAGATGCAGGCCGGCATGTATCGCGGCAAGGGGCGCGAGTCGGTGGCCTGGAACTCGGCGCTGACCTACGACATGATCTTCACCCAGCCGGTGGTCTACGAACTGGACCGGTTGCAGATGCCGACCCTGCTGCTGATCGGCGAGAAAGACAACACCGCCATCGGCAAGGACGCCGCGCCGGCAGAACTGAAAGCCAGGCTGGGCAACTACGCGCAACTGGGCAAGGACGCCGCCCGACGGATTCCCCAGGCGACCCTGGTGGAATTCCCCGACCTTGGCCATACCCCGCAGATACAGGCTCCGGAACGCTTCCACCAGGCACTGCTGAAGGGTCTGCAAACCCAGCCCTGAACCATCCACCGGCGGCGCTCTCGCCATCGGCTTCGCCGCGCCTTGCCCGGCGTCAACACCGATGCCTGCCGCCGGCGTTTCACTGCACTGGCTGCGCGACGACGCGTGGCTCGCGTCGCGCAAGCCCACCCACGCCGCGGCCGTTCCCATCCACATGGAGGTTCATCGTGTTCCCTTGCCAACCCCGTTCGCTACTCGCCGGCGTCCTGCTGGCGAGCGCCCTGCCCGCTCACGCGGAGCTGCCCCACGCGCCCGCCTACATCGATGACAGCGCCTACCCGGCCGCGGCCCGCCAGCGCATCCTGCCACCGATGTTCGAGCAGAAGCTGGGCAGCCTGCGCTACCTCGCCAAGCCCGGCGACCCCTTGATCACCCAGGCCGAGAGCAGCGACTTCCAGCGCACCAGCGACTACCGCGAGACCCGCGCCTACCTGGAGAAACTGGTAGCCGCCTCCTCCGGCCGCATCGCCCTGCGCGAGTTGCCCGAGCGCAGCGCCGAGGGCCACCCGATGCTGCTGGTGACCGCCTCCACCGAGGCTGACAAGTCCGCCGCCGGCCTGAAGCGCTCCGCCAAGCCGACCTTGCTGGTGGAAGCCGAGATCCATCCCGGCGAGGCCAACGGCAAGGACGCCATGTTCATGCTGCTGCGCGACATGAGCGCTGCCGACCGCCCGCTCGCCGGGCTGCTGGAGAAGATCAACCTGCTGTTCATCCCGGTGGTCAACGTCGACGGCGACCTGCGCCGCAGCGCCTACGGGCGGATCAACCAGAACGGCCCGCGGGAGACCGGCTGGCGGGTGAACGGCCGCAATCTCAATCTCAACCGCGACTTCACCAAGCTCGACAGCGCGGAGATCCGCAACGTCGCCTGGGTGTTCAACCACTACGAACTGAGCTTCTTCGCCGACACTCACTCCACCGACGGCGCCATGTATCCCTACGACAGCTCCTACTGCCACAACGGCAATGGCTGGTCACCGGCGAGCAGCGCCTGGATGGACCAGGTCATGCGCAAGCCGGTGTACCAGGCGCTGGAAAGCCTCGGGCACATGGTCCATGAATGCATCAGCCTGAACGACAATCAGGATCCGACCCAGGGCTACTACCCCTACCGCACCGACCTGGCGCGCTTCTCCAACCAGTACGGCGACATCCGCAACGTGCCGTCGATCCTCATCGAGCAACACGCCCTGCATCCGTACAAGACCCAGGTGCTGGGCAACTACGTGATGCTCAAGGCGATGTTCGAGGTGATCGGCGAGCAGGCCGCCAGCCTGCGCCAGGCCATCGCCAGCGACCGCGAGCGCCTGCTGCGGCAGAAGGAGGTGATCCTCACCTGGAAGCCGGGCGAGGCCACCGAGACGCCGTTCGTGGTGGGCGACTACCGCTACGAGCAATCGCCGGTCACCGGGGCCCGCACCATCGTCTGGAGCAACCGGCCGAAGACGCTGAAACTACCGGTGACCGACAACGGCGTACCCGACCTGGTGGTGCCGCGTCCCCAGCGTTTCATCGTCCCGGCGCAGTGGCACGAAGTGATCGCCCGGATCAAGGCCCACGGCATCCGCTACACCACCCTGGAGCGTCCGACCGAAATCGCCGTGACCCTGTACCGCATGGACGACATCAAGCTCGCCGATGGCTTCGAACCGGATCGCGTGCAAGGCAACCGGATTCCGGGCTACGAAGGTCGCCTGCTGGTCAGCGGCACGCCGAAGCCGTTCCAGCGCTTGCAGACCTTCCCGGCCGGCTCGCTGTCGATCGACACCGCCCAGCCGCTGGGCGTCCTGGCCATCGACCTGCTGCAACCGCAGAGTCCGGATTCGTTCTGGTCGTGGGGCTTCTTCAATTCCACCCTGGTGGCCGCCGAGGAGCCGGAGGAATACGTGATGGAGCCGATGGCGCGCAAGATGCTGGCGGAAGACCCGGCGCTGAAGGCCGCCTTCGACAAACGCCTGCGCGAGGACAAGGCCTTCGCCGCCGATCCGCAGGCGCGCCTGCAATGGTTCTACCAGCGCACGCCGTTCTACGACGTGAACGCCTTCGTCTATCCGGTAGGAGTAGTGTTCTGAGGCCCACCTGGGGCTGACGGCGGATAACGCTGCGCGTTATTCGCCCTACCGCTGGGCTTCGGGAGCCCCGTTCCCTCTCCCGCTTGCGGGAGAGGGCTGGGGAGAGGGAGCCGGTCTCAGGTACCGTCGGTGGGTGTGGGCAGGTTGCTTCTCGGCTTGCGCTTGCGCCTGGGTTTCAGTGGTTTTTCGGGTGGCGGCGACAGTTCCCGCTTGCGCAGCTTCTTGAGGATTTCCCGATGCTTCTCGCGCCAGGCCGGCACGTCGAGACCGTGGAGTTCGAGCAGCTCGGGGTTGCGCTCCACCAGATAGACCGCCGCTTCCTGGGCGGCCTCGGCGATCTTCCAGGCGATCGACTGCGGTTCGATGCTGCCTTCATAGGCGATCCAGTCGCTGAACTCCGGAAAGGTCCCGCAGACCTTCTCGAAATCCTCGTCGTGCATGCGCTGCCGGCCACTCTCGATGTTCTCAAGGCGTTTGGGATCCATGCCGACCACTTCGGAAAACTGCGGTCGGTTCAACCCCGTCAGCCCGCGCAACCCGAACAGGCGCTCGCCGGCGCGAAACAGGCAGCGCTTCCTCACTACATAGACCATGTACAGATACTTCCCTTCGTTTCTGGCGCGATGCGCCTCAGTCGCCCTTGCCGCTCGCGGGCGTTTTCCTCTTCCGCTGGCGCCTGGGTTCCGGCGGCTCTTCCAGGGGCGCCGGCTCCGCCTCCGGCGCCTGTTCCGCCGCCAGCAGCGCCTCGCGTATCTCGCGGTGGCGTTCGCGCCAGGCCTGCATGTCGATGCCGTGCCGCTCCAGCAGCACCGGGTTGCGCTCAACCAGGTAGACCGCGGCCGCCTGCGCCGAGTCGGCGACCTTCCAGGCGATCGACTGCGGCTCGATGCTGCCTTCATAGGCGATCCAGTCGCTGAACTCCGGGAAGGTTCCGCAGACCTTCTCGAAGTCCTCGTCGTGCATGTGCTGCAGTTCGTTCTCGATGTTCTCCAGGCGCTTGGCCGTCATTCCCACCAACTCGGCGAACTGCGGACGGCTCAAGCCCATCAGCTCGCGCAGGGCGCGCAAGCGCTTGCCAGCAGTGAACAAACGTCGATTCTTTACCATGTGTAGTCCGCGTCTGATGGTTCTCTATGCATATTGATTCACTAACTGTTAGTAGATCAATATGAATCCAAGCCCTCTAGACCGAGGGTTCCCCTCCAACATCGGACCATGGTGCAGGACGCCTGATGAAAGTGGAAGAACTCCCCCAAGAGGGTTTCGCCGAGTGCCCCCGCTATATAACCCTGATGCGTTTCGCCTTCCTGACCGGCCTCAGCGACCGGCCGGACCTGCTCTACGCCTGGATAGAGAGCGGCGACCTGCCGATGCGAACCTTCGGTACGCAACGCCTGGTGGATATGCAGAAGCTGCAAAAACGCATCGAGGAAGCAAAAAAAGGAGCCGATTCAACCGGGTGAATCGGCCCTTTCTGAAAGACCCTGCCGCCGGCGAAACCCCTCAGCGATTGAGCATGAAGGTCTCGTACTCCAGGTCGTCCAGCGCGGTGGTCAGGCGGTACAGCCCGACCAGCACGCAGACCAGCAGCGACAGGGTGAAGCCGTAGCCGAAGAAGCTCGGCCCGAGCAGCAGGCTGACGAAGGTCAGGGCGCCGTTGACGATCACGAACAGCACGCAGAGTTCGAGGACGATGCGGCGCTTGTCCAGGTAGAAGAAGACGTTGAGCAAGGCCATGAACACTACCTGGATGCTCACCCCGATCAGGTCGATGTAGAACAGCGGCAGGTAGTAGCGGGAAATTCCCAGCCAGCCGAGCAATTGCGGCGCCAGCAGGAACAGCAGGACCACCGCCAGCCCCTGCACCTTGCAGATTTCCAGGAGGCCCTGGCGGATGGCGAGGATCATCTGCTCCTTGAGCAGGCCGATGTGCTGCAGGGTCTCGCCGCCGCGGATCGCCTCGTAGACCCGCTCGTACCACTCGGCGAAGTCGGTCTCGATGCGCACCAGGAACACCGCCATGCCGGGAATGATCGACAGGTAGGCGAGGAAGATCGGCAGGTCGTAGAGGATCGAGGCGCGCAGCGGGCCGATCACCAGGTCCGAGGTGGATGGGTTGAACCAGAAGATGAACTTGTCGATCCAGATCCCCAGGTTGTAGCAGAGGCCGGTCAGCAGCAGGCTGACGAAGACCTGCCGGCGGTCGAGGAAGTCGAAGGCCACCATGCGCCTGGCCGGGTACTCGCGGAGGATGTCGTAGAGGAAGACGAACAGCAGGCTGGCGTGGCCGATCAGCAATGCCAGCAGCAGGCCGTCCATCTGCATGAAACGCAGCAGGTAGGCACAGGCGACCATCAGCGCGTAGCCGATGAACATCACCAGCAGGATGCGTTTGTAGGCCTTCATTCCCGACAGGAAGATGATCACCAGCCACAGGTTGCAGAGCACCACGAAGTTGGCCATCACCAGCAGGCGGTAGGCGAACGGCTCATCGAACAGGGTCGCCAGCAATATCGCCGAGAGCAGGCCCGCCGCCAACGTCACCAGCAACAGCACGCCCACCAGGTTGGGCAGGATCGCCTCGTGCTTGCGCTCGAACAGGCGATCGGAAATGAAGCGGGTGAAGAACAGTTGCAGTCCCCCGGTGAAGATCAGCGACAGCGCCATCAGGTAGGTCACCGTGATCAGGAACTGCCGGACCAGCACGTCCGGCACCACCACGCCGAGGCTCAGCACGCCGATCAGCATCACGCTGACGATCGACAGCACCCAGGGACCGGAGCTGATCAGCCCGGCGTAGAGATAGGCGCGCAGGGTCGCCGTATAGGAATCGCGGGAAAGGATCTTCCGCAGTTCGAAGCCGATGCCGGCCATGTCATGCAATCTCCGTGGCTTCGCGGTACAGCCCGCGGTAACGTCCGAGCATCAGCGCCTCGGTGTAGTAGCGTTCGACCCGTTGCAGGCCGACCGCCTGGGCCGCCTGCCAGCGCTGCGGATTGCGCAGCAGGGCGAGGATCGCCCGCGAAGTGGCCTGCGGGTCGGCGATCGCCACCACCTCCCCGGCGCGGCCCAAGGCGCGATCTTCGGCGTCGGCGCCTTCGATCAGTTCGCGGCAGGAGCCGACGTCGCTGCTCACCACCGGGGCGCCGGCAGCCCAGGCCTCGAGGATCACCAGCGGCTGCGCTTCGCTGATCGAGGTGAGGACCATCAGGCCGAGTTGCGGCAGGACCTCGCCGATCCGACGGAAACCGAGGAACTTCACCTTGTCCTGCAGGCCGAGGCTGGCCACCAGGCTGCGGCATTCGCTGGCATAGTCCGGGTCTTCCTCCTCCGGACCGACGATCCAGCCCTCCGCCTCCGGCATCGCGCTGACCACCCCGCGCATGGCGCGGATGAAGGTCTTCACGTCCTTGATCGGCACTACCCGGCCGACCAGCCCGACCACCGGCGGAATCCCCGGCGGCCGCCGTTCGAGGGCGCCGGCCCAGGCATCGAGGTCGATGCCGTTGGGGATCACCCGGGTGCGCCGTGGCTCGGCGCCATCGAGTACCTGGCGCTGGCGGTTGCCTTCGTAGAGGGCGACGATCGGATTGGCGGCGCGATAGGTGAGCAGGCCGACACGCTCGAAGAAGCGGATCCACAAGCGACGGATGTAGCTGACCTCGGCATCCAGTCCGGTACTCAGCTGCTCGTCGGGGTTCTCCGCGATCCAGTTGGCCTGGGCCAGGTCGATCTTGCGCTCCTTGGTGTAGATGCCGTGCTCGCTGAGCAGGTAGCGGCAGCCCCAGCGACGTTGCAGGATGCAGCCCAGCAGGCCGGCGTAGCCGGTGGAGATCGAGTGCAGTATGCGCGCCCGCGGCATCCGCCGGGCCGCCTCGGCGAGCATGAACACCGGCGCCTGCATCGAGCGCAGGGTCCAGAAGTAATTGACGAAGGACGGATCGGTGCAATAGCGCTCGTAGCCTGCGGTGATCGCTTCCCAACTGGCCTTGCTGTGGAGAAAGTCCTCGCGGCCGATGCGGCCCTCGGCGAGCAGGTCGAGCAGCGCGTCGCCCTCCTCCACGTCCGGCGTCTCCGGGTAGTGGAAGAAACGGTGCAGATCGCGCAACGCCTTTTCGGTCTCGCTACTGCCCTGTCGCGTCTGCGGGTTCGGCGAACTCCAGGCGGTTTCCAGGAAGTGTTCCTCGATGTGCAGCACATTGTCCGGGATCGGGTAGTGGCGCTTGCCGTAGGCATCCTTCTGGCCGCCGATGAAGAACACCGAGAAGGTCAGGTCGGGGAGACCGAGGATCAACTGGTTGACCCAGCTGGAGACGCCGCCGCGGACATAGGGCCAAGTGCCCTCCAGCAGCAGGCAGACATCGGCGACGGGCGCCGTCGGAGCGGTGTGTTCGGTCATGTCCAGTATCTCGCCAGGGCCGCGAAGGGCGGCCGTTGCAGCATGTCGTCGGGCATTCCGGCGAGAAGCCGGGGGATGTCCCGGTAGCGCCGCTGGAAGAACGCCACCTCGGCGCGGAACGGCGCCAGCTGGGCGCTATCGATTCCCGCCTCCTCGGCGGCCTGGAGGGCGTGCCCGGCATCCTCCAGGCGGCCTTGTTCGAGGGCGATGCGTCCGGCCAGCAGATGCAGGTCGGCCGAGGGTGTGCCGCGTAGCGCCTGGTCGGTATGCTCGCGCGCCTGCTCGAGGATGTGCTCCAGCACGCTGCCCTGGGCCAACCCCAGGTAGGCCAGTTCCCAGTACCAGCGCGCCAGGGTTCCGTGCAGCGCGCCGCGTCGCGCCGGCGTGGCGCCGGCGAGGCGGCCGAGGGCGGCCTCGATGCGCTGGTTGATCCGGCTTTCCTTCTGGTCGAGCATCGAGTAGGCCAGCAGGCGGACGTCGTCGGCGGGGTCGCGCAGGGCCAGCTTGAGGATCGGGATCGCCTCCTTGCCGGGCATCCGCCGGGTGGCGAAGATCGCCGTGAGCCGCTGGTTCGGGTCCGGCGCATGGCGCAGGACGTCCTGCAGACCGCCGTCGCTGAACATCATGTCGAGGCGCTTTTCCTTCGGCCGGAACGGCAGCTCGGGGACGCCCATCGCCTGCCAGGCCTGCTCGCCACGCTGGCGCGGCAGGTACAGCGCCGGGAATACCGCCGCGGCGACGCCGACCGCCCCGATCAGCGGCACGAAGAAGGCCAGGCTGAAGAGGAACAGCGGGCTCCACGGCAGCGGGAACTTGTAGCGCCGCGGCAGCAGCAGCCATACGCCGACGCACAGCAGGGCGCTGCCCAGGCCGTGGGCGAACAGGTAGAGCGCCAGCGCCTGGCCGATCGGCAGGTCGGCGAAGACGCTCGCCCAACTGCTCAGCTCGAACAGGAAGGCGCCGCTAAATAGCCACTTGCTGATCATTCAGGCCGCACTCGTTGAAAAGGAAATGTCCCAGCGCCTGGCGATCGTTGCCGGCGTCCAGTTCGTACTGGCGGATGCGCACGCCCAGCGACTCCAGCTCGCGGGCCTGGCCGAAGCGTTCGGCGAAGAGAATCCTCAGGCGCTGCAGATACCCCTGGGAGCCTTCGGCAGAAGTCAGCGGCAACAACACCAGCAGGACCCGCCGGCCCTCGTCGTTGCGCAGTCGCAACTGCACGTCGAGGCCTCGCTGGCTGCCTTCCAGCAGACACTGGACCTCTTCACCGTAGCGCGCATCGGTCAGCTCGAAGGCATACAGGCAGGCCGGCAATCCATGGTCGCGGGCGTCCAGCAGGGAGCGCTTGAGGTACTGGGAGAAGCGCTGGGCGTCGATGTCGGCCAGTTGCAGTGCGAGGCGGTCGCTCTGCAGCAAGTCGGCGACGTGCCCGGCGAGGATCGCCAGCAGGCTGAAGGTACGTTCGTTGAAGACGAAGAACGGCATCTGCTCCACCGCCAGCAGGGCAAGGATCCGCCCATCGGTGTCGACCAGCGGCACGCACACCTGCAGCGCGCTGTGCGCACGCTGCTCGCCGCGCTCCAGCAGTTCCTGGCGCACGCTGACCAGTTCGCCGCGCTCCAGACAGGTGCGCACCAGCAGATCGTCGGCGTCCAGCGCCGGCATCTCGCCGAGCGTCGCCAAGGGTTGCGGCTCCGGGGTGCGGTCGTAGCGCACCCGGTAGAGTCCGGCGATGCGCAGCGAACCGTACTGGGCCAGCAGCGCCAGCACGGTTTCCGCCAGCGCATCGAGCGGTGCCTCATCGCCCGGCAGCTCGCGCAGCAGTTGTCGCAGACCGAGCAGCGAACTGCGCAGGCTCTGGTCGTTGCCGGCGACCCGCTGTTCCAGGCGATCGTGGGAGATGCGCAGGATGTGATGGGCGCGGGTGAATTCGTCGAGGCGCAACTGGCGGTACTCGTTCGCCAGCTCCAGGCGCTCCAGGCGGCGTTCCCAGATGTCGCGGAACTCGCCCACCAACATGGCGCAGAGCAGCACGCCGACGATGAAGGCCGCCGGTACCTGAGCATAGGCCTCGACGCCCTGGACGCGAAACGCGAACAGCGCCGCCACCAGCAGCGCCGCGCTGGCCAACCCGCGGACGAAGCCGTAGCGCATGCCCAGCAACAGGGGCGCGAGGATCACCCAGGGAAAGGTGGCGTTGACCTGCAGCGGGTCGTCCGGGCTGAACCACCAGCCCAGGCCCAGCGCGAGCGCGCTGATGACCAGCGTCTCGACCCAGGAGACACTGCCGCTGGCACGCGGTGCGAGGGTGAAATCCTTGTGCGCGGACATCGCCGTCACTCGAGCCGCAGGTCGCCGACCAGCTCGCGCAGGACTTTCTGCGCGGCGCCCGCCAGGCTTTCCCGGGACCAGCCGGCGCGCGCCCCGCTGGTGCTCCAGAGCACCCGCCCGGAGGCCGGCTCCAGCACCTGCAGGCTGACGCCCACCGCCGGCTCGCCGTCCAGGCCGTTCTTGTACTGCCACTCCTCGACGCTGCCGGTGACCACGTAGGCCAGCTTCTGCTGGCGTGCCCAGTCCAGCGCGCGCTGCTGGCGCTCGCGGTCGTCGACCAGTTGCAGGTCGCCTTGCGGCTGCGCCGGGTACAGGCGCGGCCGCACACCCTCCTCGGCCAGCACGCTGAGCAGGATCTGCTCGGCACGCTCGCCGGCCTGCGGCGCCTGGGAGTAATTGAGCAGCGGCACCAGGCCCCACTGCGCGCCGCGCGCCAGCGGCGTAGCGCTTTCGCTGGTGAAGCTGGAGCAGCCCGCCATGAACAGGGCGACGGCCGCGAGAGCCAGGCAGCGGATGGATTGCATGTTGTGTTCCTCCTGTTGAATTCCGTATCCGGGCCGCGCTCAGCGGCCGAAGCGCGTGCTGTAGGTCACCCCGAGCGTGCCGCCGGCATCGCCGCCGCCGCCCTGGGGAGCCGACTGGTAGCCGAAGGTGAACGCCAGTTCGTCATCGCCCAGCAGCTCCATGCCGATGCCGAGATCGATGCCGTAGTTGAACTCCTTCTCTGTCCACTGCCAGCCGGCCAGGGTGTCGACGATCCAGGTGTATTGCGGACGGCTGCGGTTCAGCGCGCCAGGGAAGCCACGGCGCCAGGTGCTGCCGAGGTAGACCTGGCCATAGCGGTCCTGCAGCAGGTCCTGGCTGCGCGCGCCATCGAGCGTCAGCGCACCGCCATGGGCCGCCAGCAGGTCGTCCGGCAGACGGTTCTCCAGGCGATTGCGCTGGTAGTCGATGCCGCCGCGCAGTTGCCAGGCCGGGCCATCGAAGAACAGTGTGTGGGCCCACTCCAGGGACAGCGCCTCGCCGTTGCCGAGGTCGTCGCCCTGGCGGGTGGAAAAGCGGTTGTGCGCCAGCGACCAGCTCAACTGGTCGCGCCCGCTGAGGGTGTGGCGGCCGCCGAGTTTCACGCTGTCGCGCATGCCGAGGGCGCGCATCAGGCCGGTCTCGTCGGTCTCGCGGTGCCAGTCGAGGCCCGCTTCCAGTTCGTCGCGCGCACTCAGCCGCCAGTTGCGCAGCAGGCCCAGGCCGTGGCGGTCCTCGTCGTCGCGCCAACTGCCATCGAGCGTCGCCGCGGCGAAGCCATCGGCCAGTTCGCGCCGCAACGTCAGCCTGGCGTTGCGTTCGCTACCGAGGAGCGAACTATCCAGTGCGTCGCCGCGATAGCGACCGCTGCCCAGCGCCAGGTCGGCGTACCAGTCGTCGCCGAGGTGGCGCGCCGCGCGCAGCGTCGGCCCCTTGAAGTCGAGACCGCCGAAGTCGCGCTTGTTCCAACCCAGTTGCAGGCCCTGGGGCGTGCGTTCGAGGATTTCCGCTGCCTGCCGCCGCAGCTGCTCGCGGTTGTCGCGCGAGTGGCCGTCGCCCAGTGCGCCCAGGGCCTCGCCCAGCGCTTCGCCGCCATGGCCGAGACGCACCAGCGCCTCGACCCGCTGCGCCGGATCCAGCTCGCCGCGCTCCAGCAGGCGTTGCAGGGCGGCGCGATTCTGGCTGCGCAGGGCGGCCTGGATCTCTTCGTTGCGCCCGATCTTCAGGCCCTGGCCGCGCGCCCAGGCCAGCCAGTCATCCTTCAGCGGCTCCTGGTTGGTGGCGGCGAGCTGGTCGAGGAACTGCTCGAACCACAGCTGCAGCATCGCCGGCTCGCCATTCCAGGCCCGCCGCGCCTCGCCCTGGGCGAGCAGCGGCCCCTGGGCCACGGCGAGCAGGCGCAGGTAGGCGGCGAAGCTGTCCGGGGTGGCCCTGACCGCCTCGCGGTCGAGCCGCCGGAGCAGTAGTCGGCGCAGGCGCAGTGCCTTGTCCTGGTAGCCGCTGGCATCCAGTGCGTCGGCGTAGGCGGCCTGCACCAGCCAGTCGTTGGGATTGGACTTGAGGTACAGGCGGAACCAGGCCAGCGCCTGGTCGTTACGCTCGAGCAGCAGGCTGGCGCTGGCGAACGGCAGCCACAGCGTGCTGTCCCGCAGCGCCAGGCCATGCCACTGCGCCAACAGGGGCGCCAGGCTGTCGCGACGGCCACGGTCGATGTAGAACCAGAGCAGGCGTTCGCGCACCAGGTTCTCGCCGGGGAAACGCACCAGGGCTTCCCGGTACAGGCGCTCGGCGACGTCGCCATGGCCTTCCTGTTCCGCCAGCCGCGCCCTGGCCACCCAGTAATAGGGGCTGCCCTGCGCTTCCGGCAGGCTTTCGGCCTCGGCCAGCAGGCTCTTCAGGGCCGGCCAGTCGTGGAGGTTCTCCGCCAGTTGCAGGGCGCTGGCCAGGCGCCGCGGATCGCGGCTGCGCTGCCAACTGCCGATAAGCACCTGCAAGGCCTGCTGCGGATTGCTGTCCCGGTACAGGGCGATCAACTGGTCCTCGTCGCTGCTGTTCAGGCGGATGTCCAGGGCCAGCATGCGCTCGTAGGCGGCGCGGGCATCGTCGTCCTGCTCCAGGGCCCAGGCCAGCGCCGCGCGCAGGCGCCAGAACTCCGGCTCGCGGATCGCGCGGGTATCCACGCCGGCGAGGACCTTCCAGGCCTGGCGCGGATCGAACAGGTTCCAGTGGGTTTCCGCCCACTGCATGCGTTCCTTGACGCTCAGCGGGAAATGCCGGGCCATCCGCGCCCAGACCCCGGTCTCTTCCTGCAACTGCTGGGTGTGTTCGAGGATCTGTTGCAAGCGCTGCCAGGCCAGGCGCTGTTTCGGATAACGCTGCACGTAGCCGCGCAGCCATGCCTCGCCCTCTTCCGGCGTGCCGCGGGTTTCATGGCTGTAGACCAGCGCATCGAGTTCCTCGTCGGTCATCTGTCGCTGCGCACCGATGGGCGCCAGCAGCTCGATGGCGCTGTCGAAATCGAACATCTGCAGCGACAGGCGCCAGGCATGCTCGCGCAGGGCCGGGTCATCGGCGCCGGCCAGCAGTTGCTTCCACAGGCCCAGGGCCCGCGGGCTGTTGCCGGTCCATTCGCCAAGGCGCGCGAGATCGGCCAGCAGCGTCCTGTCCTCCGGGCGCAGGGCCAGCAGCTCCTGGCCGACCTCCCAAGCCCGCTCGATCCGCCCGGCGGCCATGTTCAGACGCAGGTCGGCGGCCAGCGCCTCATGGTCCTCGGGGCGCAATTCGCGCCAGCGCCGGATGAAGCGTTCGGCCAGGTCGTAGCGCTGGCTGCCTTCGGCGGCGCGTACGCCCTGGGCGAGCCAGGCCAGGGTCGATTCATCCTCCGGCAAGGCGTCCAGCCGCTCGTCCAGCAACAACGCCGCCTGTTCGCCGCGCTCGCCAGCGAGCAGGCTGGCGAAGGCCTGGCGCAGATAGGCCAGGCGCTTCGCCGGCTCGGTTTGCGCTTCGGCCAGTTGCCGCTGGATGTCCGCCGCCGGCAGCGGCTCGCCGGAAGCCAGGTACCAGCGCGCCGCCTCGTCCAGCCAGCGCTGCCGGCCCTGCGGGTCGCGGCCGGCCAGTTCGGCAAAGGTCCGCGCCGCCAGGTCCGGCGCGTCCAGGGCCAGGGCATGACGGGCAAGTCGTTCGAGCATGGCGTCGTTCAACGAAACGTGCTCGATCTTGCGCAGGCGCTCCAGCAATCGGCGCGTCTGCTCCTCATCCATGCCCTCGGGCCTGGCCAGGGCGCCAAGGATGTCCAGTTCCACCTCGTAGAACGGCGTTGCCAGGCGGTCCTTGCCGCGCAGACGGGCGAGGTGATGACGCGCCTGCTCGAAGTCACCGAGCTTGACCAGCAGGTCGATCAGGGTCAGGCGCAGCGCGTCATTCTCCGGGTGCGCCTGCAACAGCAGTTCGGCGTAGTTCACCGAGACCGCGTCGGGCTCGCCATCGCCGCTGGGCATGAATACTTCTTCGCTGTTGAAGGTCAGCCACAGCACCAGCGCCACCCCGAGAGCGACCGGCAGCAGGGCCCAGGGATTCAGCAGGCGCGCCTGGGGATGCTTGTCAGCGGCAGACGAGTTGGCCATCGCGCACCTGCTCCATCGGCAACTCGAACGTCCACAGGCCGTTGCCGGCCTTTCCCGGGAAGGCCTTGCCGGCCGCACTCAGCCGGCAATCGCCCGCCGCGCGCACCACCAGGCGTAATGGCAGGTGCCCGGCGAAGGCGAACTCGACGCGGCCATCGTCGCGGTAGCGCCAGTGCTTCAGCGGCAGGTTGGCCTCCTCCAGCGCCGGCCGCGGATCGCGGCTGTCGCGCAGGACCAGGCGCGCATTCGCCGCACTCAGGTGCACATAGCGCCCCTGGGGCAGGTCGCGCACGCCCGCGACTCCCGTGGAGCGGCCGAGGTCCGGCCAACCCAGCGCCGGGTCCAGGCGCACCGTGCGCAAGGCGGCGAAGCCGCGCAACTGCCAGCTGCCATCGGCACGCTTGGCCAGGCTGGCGCGATGCAGGCCTTCCAGGCGCGGGATGTAGTCGCTCATCCACAGCGACAACGGATGCTCCGCCTGCATCGCCGCGTAGATCTGGTGCATGGTGCGGATCGAGGCCTGCTTGGTCCCCGAATAGAAGTGGTAGTACAGGTGCAGGCCGCGCAGGCGGCGCGGGCTGTCGGTCAGGGCGAAGGTATCGATGACGCCGCGGAAGCCGTAGTACGGCCCCTGCCAGAGATTGGTGTAGACGTTCTCGTTGATGATCGGCGCGTAGTACTGCACGCCGCCGCGGGTGGGCCGGATCAGCGGGTAGAGTCCGGTCAGCGAGGGAAAGGCCCGGGTCAGCGCGGTATTGCCGCCGTTGACGTTCATCAGCCCGGCGTCGTAGGCGAGCTTGATGGTGGCGGCGTCGGGCAGCGCGTCGCCGGACCAGAAGATCATCTTGACCGGCTTCCGCGGGGTGGTCAGGCGCTGCTCGATGTAGTCGCGGGCGCCGATCACCTCGCGTACGAAGTCGACCTTGTCGTAGCCCGGGATAGCCATCTTGTAGCCATACTGGGCCTCGAAGTTCTCGCCCTGCTCGGCCAGTTGCGGCTGCCAGAAGAACGGATGGCTGAAGGTATGGCTGGCGACCTCCACCTTGTCGTCGGCGAAGATGCGCCGGGCGATCGGCTCCAGTTCCCTGGCCAGGTGCGGGTACATGCCCTTCGGCCCGACCTCGCCTTCGATCACCGAGACCGAGGTGAGGAACGGATAGGGCTTGATGAAGTCCTCCAGCACCTGCTGGCCGGCATAGGGACTGCCGGGCACCTCGGCACGGGAGACGAAGCCGTCGCCATCGATGTGCACGGTGGCGATGCGCCGGCCATTCTCGGTGGTCGCGTCGGGACTCGGCAGCGGCACAAGACGCAAGGCCTTGCGCAGGAAGGCGAACGGATCGAGGATCCAGCGCCGGTGCTCGCTACCCTCCTCCAGCACATAGGGCGCCAGGGCGAAGCCCCCCCAGTCGGCGGTCGCCACCGGCACGTACTCCTTGCCGTCGCCCTTGAGCTTGAGCGCCGGGGTCACCCGCGCCGGATCGAGTACGGTGAGCGCCGGCAGGTCGCGGATCCGGATCACCAGCGGCGCTTCGAAGGAACCAAGCAGCGCCTGGTCGTGGGTCTCGGTGCTCGGCTTGACCTTGAGCTTCTGCGACAGCCGGCGAATACCCAGGCGCTGCAACAGGCCGTCGTTCTCTGTGGGCAGGCCGGCGAGGAACGCCACCGGCACCTTTTCGTCGAGACGTGCAGCGATCCAGTTGTCGAAGGCGTCGCTGGCCAGCGGCGGTCCACTGGTCATCCAGGTCACCACCCCGGCGTAGAGACCGCTCAGCGGACGTTCGGGCAGCGGCTGGTCGGTGGGCAGGTAGTCGACCCGATAACCGAGGTATTCGAGCAGGCCGCTGAGGTAGACGTGACCGGGGCTCAGGGTCAGGTCGCCCTCGCGCGGATCGTAGAGCAGCGCGATGCGCCGCGGTTGCACCTCGACGTCGCTCACCCCCAGGTAGTCCAGCGCCGGGGTGCTGACGAACGGCACGTAGCCTTCGCTACGCAGGCGCGCAGCGAGCGCGCGCGCCTCGTCGCGCCGCTCCGGCGGCAGGTAGTCGATGGCGACGATGGGCATGCCCTGGGCGCGCAGGGCATCCAGGTGACCCTTCAGCCAATCGCGATCGTCCTGGGGCACCTCGCGGTATTGCCCGGCAGCGGCGTCCCAACCGGCATGGATCGACTCCACGGCCACCGCCGACGCGACGCCGGGCAACTCCGGCAGCACTTCGAAACCGCGATTGAAAAACAGCTTGAGGCCCGGCTCCTGGCGATGCAGCTGGGCGAGGAAACTGGCCAGCGCCCGGCGCTGGCCCTCGCGGCGCTCCTCGGCCTGTAGCTGGAAGCTGTCCAGGGTATCGAGGAACAGGCCGGCGTAGCCCTGTTTGCGCAGCTCCGCGGCGCGCTTGAGCAGGTGCGCCCGCCAACTCGGCGCGGCGAGGTCCATTACCTGGCTGTTCCAGGCTTGGTTGCGGACCGCGCTCTTGCCCCGGGCCAGGCCGCTGTCGGCGATGGCGGCGGCGTCGCCGTCGAACTCGCCGACCGACAGATAGGCGAAGGGCGTGCTGCCCTGCTCTTTCAGATACCCGACATCGGCCGGCTTGAGGTGCGCCGCTTCGAGCACCACCCAGTCGAACTGGGAAAGCTCGGCCAGCGGCGGCCGCTCGGCGTACCAGAACGCCACGCTGGACGGCCCGCCGGCAGCCCCTGCGGCAGTGCCGGCACAAAGCGCCAGCGCCAGGCCGGCAAGCCAGGCGAGCGGGCGCTCGATGGGTCGAAGGGTGTTACGGCGGGACGGCAGACGCAGCACGGCGATTCCTTTCTTGCTGAACCGCATGCCCAGCCTACGCGGCAGGGTCGATACCGACCGAAGCGGCAGGTCGGAAGCATGGATGCGGTTTCCGGTGGCAACGTCGAATCCCTGGCAGTGCGGGCACGGGCAAAGCAGCCGCAGGCGATTAACGTCAATCTAATGACTAAATATGCTAATTGCTAAATTTTTAAGCGGAAACTGTCAATTTTTAGGCGCGCACATGGCGCCATGGTGTCCTTTTGCCTGCTCTTGTCTCCCGCGTGACCGCCGCGACGTCATCGGAAAACTCACCGGACGGGGAAGGAAGTACGGGCTGCCGGGGGGTTTATGCGATCGACAGGATCCCGGCCAAGGCATATGAAGCGGAGAAGTCATAGATCCATATGAACCTATGAATAGATTTTCTAATAACTAAATATTTATTAAATCTGTGAGTCAGGTTGTCCTTTCCAGGCCAACGCCGGGCGCCGGACATTTGTCGCCGCGCAGCGCCTCAGCCACCGCAAACACCGCAGGTTTTCGCCGCGCCAGAATGAAAGAGCCCCGCACTCAGGCGGGGCTCTTGCTTGCCGTCAGTCCGGTCGCATCAGGGGATGCAGACACCGTGCTGGCTGCTCTGCGCCAGGTCCATCAGCTCGCGGTTGGCCACGGCGTACATGGCGTAGTCGGTACCCGACGCGGCACGCAGTTCGACCAGCATCGCCCGCCAGCGCTCGACCAGCGGCAGGTGTTGTTCCAGCCACAGGCCGACGCGCGCCTCGACCTCCTTCGGTCCGTCCTGCATCTGCAACACCGAGACGGTGATCGCCCGCTGCTGCCAGTCGAGGTCGTCGCGGAACGCCTCGCGGGCCAGCGCCTGCCAGTTGTTCTCCACCGGCAGGTTGGTGATCTGTTGCAGGTACCAGGTAAGGTCCAGCGCGCTGCCCACGGCGAAATAGGCCTTGGCCACTTCCGCGGTGTCCTGGCCGGTCACGTCGGACGCCTCGATGATCGGCAGCAGCGTATACAGGTGGCTGGTGCCGGCCACCATGCGTGCCAGCAGTTCCGGTACGCCGGCGTCGACGTAGGTCTGGTAGCGCGCCTGCCACAGCTCGCGGGTCGGCCCTTCGAGCAGCTCGTTGAGCTTCAGGCCGAGGGCGGCGATGCGCGGGCCGAAGTGGGCCACGTCGCGCGCCGCGTCCAGCTCGTTGCGGCGGCTGCGGAGGAACCAGCGGGTGGCGCGGCGACCGAGACGCATCAGTTCGTCCATCAGGGTCAGCTGGATATCAGCGGGCACCTGGTAGTCGAGGTTCTCGATCTGGCGGAACCAGTGCGGCAGGTGGAACACGTCGCGAACGATCACGTAGGCCCCGGCGACGTTGGCCGCGCTCATGCCGGTGGACTCCTTCAGGCGCTGCACGAAGGTGATGCCCATGTGGTTGACCAGGTCGTTGGCGATCTGCGTGCTGACGATCTCGCGCTTCAGGCGATGGCGGCGCATGGCGTCGCCGAACTTCTCCGCCAGCAATGCCGGGAAGGCGGTCTCCATGTCGCGGGTCAGGTAGTCGTCGTCCGGCACCAGCGACTTCAGCAGCGACTCCTTGAGGTCGATCTTGCTGTAGGAGATCAGCACCGACAGCTCGGCGCGGGTCAGCCCCTGGCCGGCACTGATGCGTTCCGCCAGTTCCTCGTCGGAAGGCAGGAACTCCAGGGCGCGATCGAGCTTGCCGCGCGCCTCGAGGTCGCCCATCAGCCGCTTGTATTCGGCGATCCGCTCGCGGGCGCGGCGTTGCGCCAGGGACAGCGCCTGGGTCTGCTTGTAGTTGTTGCCCAGCACCAGGGCGCCGACCGCGTCGGTCATCTTCACCAGCAGCGCGTTGCGCTGCTTCTCGGTCATGTCGCCGGCCTGCACCACTTCGTTGAGCAGGATCTTGATGTTGACCTCATGGTCGGAGCAGTCCACGCCACCGGCGTTGTCGATGAAGTCGGTGTTGTTGGCACCGCCGTGCAGGCCGAACTCGACCCGCGCCAGTTGGGTCATGCCCAGGTTGCCGCCCTCGCCCACCACCTTCGCGCGCAGCTCGCGGCCGTCGACGCGCAGACCGTCGTTGGCCTTGTCGCCGACATCGGCGTGGGTTTCCTTGCTCGACTTCACGTAGGTGCCGATACCGCCGTTCCAGAGCAGGTCGACCGGCGCCTTGAGCAGCGCGTGGATCAGCTCGGTGGGCGCCAGCCTGTCGGCCTGGATGTCGAAGCGCGCCTGCATTTCCGGGGTGATGGCGATGCTCTTGGCGCTGCGCAGGAAGATCCCGCCGCCGGCGGAGATCAGCTTGGCGTCGTAGTCGGCCCAGCTCGAACGCGGCAGGTTGAACAGGCGCTGGCGCTCGACGAAGCTGCTGGCGGCGTCCGGGTTCGGGTCGATGAAGATATGCATGTGGTTGAAGGCGGCCACCAGTTGCAGCGTGTCCGACATCAGCAGGCCGTTGCCGAACACGTCGCCGGCCATGTCGCCGATGCCGATGACGCTGATGTTGTCCTTCTGCACGTCGATGCCGCGTTCGCGGAAGTGCCGTTGCACGCTGACCCAGGCGCCCTTGGCGGTAATCCCCATGCCCTTGTGGTCGTAGCCGGCGGAGCCGCCCGAGGCGAAGGCGTCGCCAAGCCAGAAACCGTACTCGGCGGCGATGCCGTTGGCGATGTCGGAGAAGGTCGCCGTGCCCTTGTCCGCGGCGACCACCAGGTAGGGATCGTCCTCGTCGTGGCGGACCACGTTGGCCGGCGGCACCACTTCGCCTTCCTTGAGGTTGTCGGTGATGTCGAGCAGGCCGGAAATGAAGATCCGGTAGCAGGCGATCGCCTCGGCCTGGATCTCGTCGCGGCTACCGCCAAGCGGCAGGCGGCGCGGGACGAAGCCGCCCTTGGCGCCGACCGGCACGATCACCGCGTTCTTCACCTGCTGGGCCTTGACCAGGCCGAGCACCTCGGTGCGGAAGTCCTCCTCGCGGTCCGACCAGCGCAAGCCGCCGCGGGCCACCTTGCCGCCGCGCAGGTGCACGCCCTCGACGCGCGGCGAATAGACGAAGATCTCGTACTTGGGCACCGGCCTGGGCAGCTCCGGGATGGCCTTCGGGTTGAACTTGAAGCTGAAGTAGCTCTTGTTCTGGCCGTTGCCGTCGGGCTGGTAGAAGTTGGTCCGCAGGGTCGCCTTGATCAGGTCGAGGTAGCGCCGCAGGATGCGGTCCTCGTTGAGCACCTGGACTTCGTCGAGGGCGCCGAGGATCGCCTGTTCCAGCTTCTGTTGCTTGTCTTCCAGGTCTTCCGCGGTGAGTTTGCGCGCCAGGTAGAAGCGGGTCTTGAACAGCCGCACCAGCTCGCGGGCGATGTCGGTATGGGCATTCAGCGCGCTGGCGATGTAGCCGAGGTCGAAGCCCAGGCGGATCTGCTTCAGGTAACGCGCGTAGGCACGCAGCAGGGCGACGTCGCGCCACGGCAGGTTGGCGGTCAGCACCAGGCGGTTGAAGGCGTCGTTCTCGGCGTCGCCGCTGACGATGTGGACGAAGGCGTCCTGGAGGATCTCGTTGAGCTGCTGGATGTCCACGTCCAGCCCTTCGGCGTAGGTGAAGGCGAAGTCGTGGATCCAGTATTCGCGGCCGTTCTGGTGGCGCAGGCGGTAGGGGAATTCGCCGAGCACGCGCAGGCCGAGGTTCTCCAGGATCGGCAGGACGTCGGACAGGGCCAGCGGGGTGTCGGCGTGGTACAGCTTGCAGTGCAGTTGCTGCTCGCCCTGCGCCAGCGGCTGGTAGAAGCTCATCACCAGCGGGCGCTGCTCGGACAGGCTGAGCAGGTGCTGCAGGTCGACCACCGCGAAGTGCGGGGCGAAGCGCTCGCGGTAGCCGGCCGGGAAGCCTTTCGGGAAGTCGGCCAGGACGTTGGTGCCCTTGGCCTCGCCGAGGTTTTCCACCACCAGGCTGCTGTAGTCGTCCTGCCAGGAACGGCAGGCCTGGATCACTTCTTCCTCCAGGCGCGCCGGGTCGATGTCGATGCGCGACTTCGGGTCGACGCGGAGGATGAACTGCACGCGGGCCAGCACCGACTCGGAGAAGAAGGTCCAGAACTCGCAGTCGCTGGCTTGCAGGCGCTCCATCAGGACCTGCTGGATCTTCAGGCGCGTCTCGGTGGAATACACGTCGCGCGGCACGTAGGCCAGGCAGTAGCAGAAGCGGCCGTAGGGGTCCTTGCGCAGGAACACGCGGATCTTGTTGCGCTCCTGGATGCGGACGATCGCCAGGGCGGTGCTGAACAGCTCGTCCACCGGGGTCTGGAACAGGTCGTCGCGCGGCAGCACTTCCAGCACCTGGGCGAGTTCCTTGCCGAGGTGTGCCTTGGTGTCGAAACCGGAGCGCCGCATCACTTCGGCGACCTTGCCGCGGATGAAGGGAATGTCGTTGACGCTCTCGTTGTACACCGAGGAGGTGAACAGGCCCATGAAGCGGCACTCGCGGATCACCCGGCCCTTGCCGTCCAGCTCGCGGATCGACACGTAGTCCGGGTAGGCCGGGCGGTGCACGCGGCTCGGATGGGCGGCCTTGGCGAAGGACAGCAGGACCGGTTCGCGCAGGTAGGCGACGGCATAGTCCTCGATGTGCAGGTCATCCTTGCTCAGGCCGGCGCGCAGCAGACGGGTCAGGCCGAGGAAGGATTTCTCGTCGTAGACCATGCGCCCGCCGTCGGCCTCGTCGGCGACGCTGAATTCCTCGTAGCCGAGGAAGGTGAAGTGGTTGTCCAGCAGCCATTCGAGATAGCTGCGCACTTCCTTCAGCTCCTCCGCCAGCACCTTCAGCTTGGCCTTGCCGAGCCAGGCCAGCAGTTCGAGGGCCTTGGCCTTCATCGGCTCGAAGTCGGCGACGGTCACGCGTACTTCACCGAGCACTTCCAGGATGGCCTTCTCCAGCGCCCGCAGTTCGCCGGCGTGGGCGCAACGGTCGATCTCCAGGTACATCAGCGATTCCTGGCTGACGTCCTTGCCCTGGCTACCCTTGGGCAGGATTTCCTTCAGCTCGCCCTTGGCCGAGCGGCGCACGCTGAGGACGTTGGTCTGCAGGGTATGGATGCTGTAGCCGCGACGGTTCAGTTCCATGCGCACCGAGTCGACCAGGAACGGCAGGTCCGGGTGCAGCACTTCCACCGCGGTGTGGGTGGATTGCCAGCCGTGCTTCTCGTAGTCGGGGTTGTATACGCGGACTTCGGGCTGGTCGCGGTCGAAGCGCTCCAGCAGGCGCCAGGCGGAAAGGGTGCAACCGACCAGGTCGGAAAGCCGACGCTGGGTCAGTTCATCGAGGGAGATCAGGCTGAAGAACTGTTCGGCGAACAGCGTGACTTGTGGTAACGCCTTGTCGCCGAGGTGCTGCGCCAGTGCCGTCTGCAGTTGATGCTGGAAATCGGCTTTGCTGGCCGCGGTGAAGAACGCCATGGTTGTACTCCGCTTGGCTTGTTATTTCATGGAGGCGAGCGGTTCGCGGGAAAGGTCGCGAGCAACGCACCTTCGGACCGACCCTCGCTGCGTCCATGAAGTTCAGCAGAAGCTGAGCATTAATCCAGGCAGGCAGGCGCACAGCAAAGGCTGACCGGGAACCGCCCTTTTTCGGCGAGCGACCCGCCGGTCATATCCGACAGAGCTTAACGAGCCGGCAAGGCAAAACACTTACCGTGCTGCGACATATTCGTTCACCCCGGGAGCATCGGCTCACTGCACCGGCAGGAAATGCATGAACAGCAGTCCCTGGGCGTAGTTCACGCTGATCCGCCGGTAGCGTTCGCCGAGCACCTCGGCGAGCAGGTCCAGGCGCGCGACGATCTTGGCGAACTCGCGGGCGTAGCTGAGGTTGCTGGCGTCGTCGGTGAGGGCGTTGGAAAGCAGCAACGGGGCACCCTTGTCGTCCTTGCGGGTAGCCAGCATCCAGGTGGCGACCTCGACGTTGCGCGCGGCGTTGTAGACGTACTGCGCGTCGATTCCCTGATAGACGTAGAACTCGGTGCGCCCGCCATGGGCGGTGATCAGCATGCTGGCCAGGGAGTAGATGAAGGCACCGACGCGGTCGCCCTTGAACGCCGGATCGAGGGAGTAGGACAGCGCGGCGATGTCGCGGCGGCCGCCCAGGTCGCTGAGTTCGCGGTTCTGCTCGATGGCCCGGCGGATCGCCAGCTCGGCGTCGGCCTGGCTCGGCAGGCCGGTCTTCTTCCATTCGGCGGGATTGCGCTTGTACAGCTTCCAGAGCAACTGGTAGAGGCTTTGCAGGTTGTCGCGCATGGCCAGGGTGGCCATGCGATCGGCATCGGTCTGGAGGAATTCGCCGGCGCGCATCGAACCCTGGCTGGTGTCCTCGCCGGCGGCGTTGCGCGGCGCGTTCGAACATCCGCTGGCGAGCGCGCCGAGCAGCAACAGCAGCCCGCCGACCCAGCGCCGCCACCCACGCCGGGCGCGGCCCTCCCCCTTGCGCCGGGCAAGCCCCGGCAATGTCGCTCCTGACAAACGCTCTGTCCATTCGCTGTTCGCATCGCGGAAACCGACCCGCCTGAGCCGGCGAAGTTCCCCGGGCGCGTCGATCCGCCACGCTTCGCGAGGCAGGTCACGGCGAGAGGCGGAGGCTTTTCACCGGCATACCCGCGCGGGTTCACGAATAGGCGCGGCACGAGCGTCGGAGAGTACGCTAGGCAGTCGCCGTGCGCTAACATGTGCGGGATCGGGGGGCCGTCATCCGCCGCAGAGCGGAGCCTTCTCCCCGCCCGCGCGCGCCGGCCTCGCCGTGCGCCACCGAGCGACACCCCAGCAGGCCTTGGAACCGGTAGTCCAGACAATGAGCAACGAGCCAGAAAGCACGCAGCACAAGAGCGCCCTGCAGGGACTGAAGGGCTACCTGTCGAGCCAGATCCTCGGCCAGGAAAAACTCGTCGACCGCCTGCTGATCGCGCTGCTAGCCGACGGCCACCTGCTGGTGGAAGGCGCGCCGGGACTGGCCAAGACCAAGGCCATCAAGGACCTCGCCGAAGGCCTCGAAGCCGAGTTCCACCGTATCCAGTTCACTCCCGACCTGCTCCCCGCCGACATCACCGGCACCGAGATCTACCGTCCGGAGACCGGCACCTTCGTGTTCCAGCAAGGCCCGATCTTCCATCACCTGGTGCTGGCCGACGAGATCAACCGCGCCCCGGCCAAGGTGCAATCGGCGCTGCTCGAAGCCATGGCCGAGCGCCAGGTTTCGGTCGGCCGCAGCACCTACGACCTGCCACAGCTGTTCCTGGTGATGGCGACACAGAACCCGATCGAGCAGGAAGGTACCTACCCGTTGCCGGAAGCCCAGCTCGACCGCTTCCTCATGCACGTCAAGATCGGCTACCCGGAGGCCTCGGTGGAACGCCGCATCCTCCAGCAGGCGCGTGGCGAGGCACTGAACGGCGAGGCCCGGCCGGAGCGCAGGGTGACCCAGGAAACCATCTTCGCCGCGCGCCAGGAAATCCTCGGCCTGTACATGGCCGACGCGGTGGAGGAATACCTGGTGCAACTGATCATGGCCACCCGCACCCCGGCCAAGCACGACGCGGAACTCGCCGAATGGATCTCCTACGGCGCCAGCCCGCGCGGCTCCATCGCCCTCGACCGCTGCGCGCGCGCCCACGCCTGGCTGGGCGGACGCGACTTCGTCAGCCCCGAGGACATCCAGGCGGTGCTGTTCGACGTGCTGCGCCATCGCCTGATCCTGACCTTCGAGGCGGAAGCCGCCGGCATCGACCAGGACCGGGTCGTGCAGCGCATCCTCGACGTGGTCGCCGTGGCCTGAGGCCGCCGCCATGCTGAGCGCCGCCCCTGGCGTCGAACTGGGCCTCGACGAGCTTCTGGAAATGCGCCACCGGCTCCACGAAGCGCGCCTGTTCTCCTCGCAGAACCGCCGCAGCCCGCTGGTCGGCCTGCATCACTCGCGCCTGCGCGGACGCGGCGTGGACTTCGACCAGGTGCGCATCTACCAGCCCGGCGACGACGTACGGACCATCGACTGGCGCGTCACCGCGCGCACCCGCGAGCCGCACACCAAGCTGTTCCACGAGGAACGCGAGCGACCGGTGTTCGTCCTGGTCGAACAGAGCCAGCGCCTGTTCTTCGGCTCCGGCCTGTGCTTCAAGGCGGTGCTGGCGGCACGCGCGGCGGCCTTCATCGGCTGGTCGGCGCTGGCCCACAACGACCGTATCGGCGGCCTGGTATTCAGCGACCGCGACTGCCACGAAATCAAGCCGCGACGCAGCAAGCACAGCCTGCTGCAACTGTTCAACCAGCTATTGCGGGCCAATCGCGAGCTGCGCGAGACGCCGGCCGAGCGACCTGGCGAACTGTTCGGCCTGGCCCTGCGCCGCGCCCGCGAAGTGCTGCGCCCGGGCAGCCTGATCCTGGTGCTGTGCGACGAGCGCACCCTCAATGACGTCGCCGAGCAGCAACTCAGCCTGATCGCACGCCATACCGACCTGGTGCTGCTGCCGCTGTCCGACCCGCTCGACCATGCCCTCCCCGCCGCCGGACTGCTGCGCTTCCGCGAAGGCGCCGCCGACCTCGAGCTGGACACCCACGCCGACGAGCTGCGCCAGGCCTATCGCGAGCTGGCCGAGGCGCGCCGCGCGCGCTGGCAGCGGCTGGCCCAGCGACTGGGCGTGCCGCTGCTGCCGCTGTCGACCCAGGAAGACCTGGTGGAGCAGTTGCGGGACCTGCTGGAACAACACCAGCCGGGGTATCGCGCATGAACCCGCTCGACCGGCTGGAACCGCTTATCGCCCCCCCGCCCATCGGCTGGTGGCCGCCGGCGCCCGGCTGGTGGCTGCTGGCCGCCCTGCTGCCGTTGCTCGGTTGGGGGCTCTGGCGACTGCGCCGGCACCTGCCGCGGCGCACCATCGCCACCCGCGGCGAAGCGCCGCTGGATCCGCTGCGCGAAGCGGCCCTGGCCGAACTGGCCGCGCTTGCCAAGCCCTACGGCAGGGCTTCCGCCGGGCCCTGGCTGCAAGCCATCAACGGCCTGCTCAAGCGGGTCTGCAGGGCGCGCTGGCCAGATAGCGGCAGCCACGCCCTCAGCGGCCGCGCCTGGCTGGCGTTCCTCGACAACCGTTGCCCGGCCGCCGGCCTGACCCGCTGGATGATCCTGGTGGAAGGCGGCTACCGTGCCGACTGCACCCTCGACGACAAGGCCGTGGACGGCCTCGACGCCGCCGTCGCCACCTGGATTCGCAAGCATGTTTGAGTTCGCCTGGCCCTGGGTCTTCGCCCTCGCCCCGTTGCCCTGGCTGCTGCGCCTGGTGCTGCCGGCCGCCGACAGCGGCGAGGCGGCGCTCAAGGTGAGCTTCCTCGACGAACTCGAAAGCCTCGCCGGACGCCGTGCCCGCGCACGCCTGCCGGCCTGGCGGCAGCAGGTGCGCTTCGCCCTGCTCTGGTTCCTCCTGCTGCTCGCCGCGGCCCGCCCGCAGTGGGTCGGCGAACCCCTGCCGCTACCCGCCAGCGGCCGTGACCTGCTGCTCGCGGTGGATGTCTCCGGCTCCATGGACTACCGCGACATGCGCTGGCAGGACGACGAGATCAGCCGCCTGGAACTGATCAAGAAACTCTTCGGCGACTTCATCGAAGACCGTCGTGGCGACCGCGTCGGCCTGATCCTGTTCGGCAGCCAGGCCTACCTGCAGGCGCCGCTGACCTTCGACCGGCACACCGTGCGGGTCTGGCTGGACGAGGCGCAGATCGGCATCGCCGGCAAGAACACCGCGATCGGCGACGCCATCGGCCTGGCGGTCAAGCGCCTGCGCCAGCGGCCCGCGGAAAGCCGGGTGCTGGTGCTGATCACCGACGGCGTCAACACCGGCGGACAGATAGCCCCGCAGATCGCCGCGCAACTGGCCGCCGAGCAACAGGTGAAGATCTACACCATCGGCGTCGGCGCCGACCCGCAGCAGGGCGGCGTGCCCGGCCTGTTCGGCTTCAACCCGGGGCTCGATCTCGACGAGCCGACCCTGCGCGGTATCGCCGAGATCACTGGCGGCGAATACTTCCGCGCGCGATCCAGCGCCGAGCTGGAAAGCATTTCCGCGACCCTCGACCGCCTCGAACCGGTCGCCCAGCAGACTACCCGGGCGCGCCCGGCCCTGGCGCTGTACAGTTGGCCGCTGGCCGCCGCCCTCGGCCTGAGCGTGCTGCTGGTGGCGCTGGAACTCTGGCCACGGGAAAACCGGACCTGGCCGCGCCGCCGTTCCGGGAGGCAACCATGAACCTGTTGCTGGACGCCTGGCCGCACTGGCTGCGCCCCTACTGGCTGCTGCTGGCGCCGCTGCTTGGCTGGTTGCTGTGGAAGCTGCTGCATCGCCAGCGTCGTGCCGGACGCTGGCAACTGCTGCTGCCGACGGCCTTCCAGCCCTGGCTGCTGGTCGGCGGCGCCGGGCGGCAGAACCGCATGCCCTGGATCTGCCTCGGCATCGCCTGGCTGCTGGCCCTGCTGGCCTTGCTCGGGCCCAGTTGGCAGCAACTGGAACAGCCCTCGATGAAGCGTAGCGACCCGCTGGTGGCGATCCTCCAGCTGACTCCCGGGATGCTTGCCGGCGACCTGTCGCCAACCCGCCTGGAACAGGCCCGGCGCAAGCTGCTCGACCTGCTTCGCACGCGCAACGACGCGCAGACCGCGATCGTCGTCTACGCCGGCAGCGCGCATACCCTGGTGCCGCTGTCGGACGACCAGCTCACCGCGCGCAACCTGCTCGACGCCCTGAAACCTTCGATCATGCCCGAGCCCGGCCAGCGCGCCGACCTCGCCGTGCGCCAGGCCCTCGACCTGCTGGAACAGGGCGCCCAGGGCCGCGGCCGCCTGCTGCTGCTGACCAGCGGGCTGAGCGAACCCGAGCGCCAGGGCATCCGCAGCGCCCTCGAGCACCGGGCGGCGCGCCTCGCCGTGCTCGGCGTCGGCACGCCGAAGGGCGCTCCGGTGCAGCAGGAGGATGGCAGCTTCCTCAAGGACGATCAGGGCGGCATCCTCCTGCCCAGGCTCGACGAAAGCGGGCTGCGCCGCTTCGCCGTGGAGATCGGCGCCGGCTACCAGCGCCTGCGGCCGAACGACCGCGACCTCGACAGCCTCGGCCTGCTGGCCCGCGGCGGCACGCTGGAGGAAGACCGCGAGAACGCCCTGCTGCGCTTGCAGCGCTGGGCCGACCAGGGGTACTGGCTGCTCCTGCCGCTGCTCCTGCTGGCCGCCTGTGCCGGACGGCGCGGCTGGCTGTTCTGCCTGCCGCTGTTGATGCTGAGCCTGCCGCAACCGGCCATGGCCTTCCAGTTCGAAGACCTCTGGCTGCGTCCGGACCAGCAAGGCCAGCGCCTGTTGCAACGGGGCCAGGCGGACGAGGCGGCGAAGCGCTTCGAGGACTTCCGCTGGAAAGGCCTGTCGCTCTACCAGGCCCGCGACTACGCCGCCGCGGCCCAGGCCTTCGCCCAGGGCGACCAGGCCGACGATCACTACAACCGTGGCAACGCCCTGGCCCGCCAGGGCGAACTGGAAGCCGCCGTCGACGCCTACGAACAAGCCCTGGAGCGCCAGCCGCAACTGGTCGCCGCGCAACGCAACAAGGCCCTGGTCGAGGAACTGCTGCGCCAGCGCCAGGAACAGGCGGCGCAGCAGCAGGCCGGCGAGAACAAGGAACAGCGCCAGGAAGCGAGCCAGCAGAGCCCGCCATCCGGAAGCAGCCAGCGGCCGCCGCGCGATGCGGCGACCGTCGATGCGCAGAAGGCCCAGGCCGCGGCGCCCTCGACCAGCCTGCCGGAAGACGAAGGCGAGAAGACCGCCGGAGCACCCGGCCAAGCGCAGCCGCAGCCCGACGCCGAGGACGAGCGGACGGGTGACGAGGAAGCCGACGACGGACTCGACGACGAACGTCGCCAGGCCCTCGAGCAATGGCTGCGACAGATTCCCGACGATCCCGCCGAGTTGCTGCGGCGCAAGTTCTGGTACCAACAGCAGCAACGCCAGGAAGCCACGCCATGATCCGCCTGTTCTGCAGCCTGCTTCTCGCGCTCCTCTGCGTCTCCGCCCACGCCAGCTTCAGCGCCAGCGTCGATCGCGCCCGCCTGACCGAAGGGGAAAGCGTCGAACTGACGCTGGAATCGGACGACCCGACCCTCTTCGGCAAGCCCGACCTGAGCCCGCTGGACGCCCTCTTCGAGGTCCTCGGCACGCGCCAGGTCAACCGTCTCGCCACGCAGAACGGTCGGGCCCAGGCCACCACCCGCTGGATCGTCACCCTCCTGCCGAAGCAGAGCGGCTACGTGGCGATCCCGCCGATCAGCCTCGGCGCCAGCAGCACCCAGCCGATCAGGCTGCACGTACTGGAGGCGCGCGACCGCGCCAAGAGCAGCAAGCTGGCGCCGGTCTTCATCGATGCCAGCGTCGACCAGGAGAAGGTCTACGTGCAGGCCCAGGCGATCCTCACCCTGCGCATCTACCACTCGGTATCGCTATACGACGACAGCAGCCTGACCCCGCTGACGATGAACGACGCGAAGGTCGAACAGCTCGGCGAGGCGCGCACCTACGAGAAGGAGATCAACGGCATCCGCCACGGCGTGATCGAGGTGCGCTACGCGATCTTCCCGCAGAAGAGCGGCACCCTGGAGATTCCTGCGCAAGCCTTCAGCGCGACCCTGGTCGACCGTGGCAGCGACGACTACAACCCCTTCGGCCCGCGCCCCGGCCGGCAGATGCGGGTGACTTCGCCGAGCATCCCGCTGCAGGTCCGGCCCAAGCCTGCCGACTATCCGGCCGACGCGCCCTGGATGCCGGCCCGCGCGCTGAGCATCAGCGAAAGCTGGAGCCCGCAGCCGGAGCAGGCGCAGGTCGGCGAATCGCTGACGCGCAATGTGCTGCTGAAGGTCGAGGGGCTTTCCGGCACCCAGCTTCCGCCGTTGCCGCTGCCCGACGTGCAAGGCCTGCGGCGCTACCCGGACCAACCGCAGCTGGCCGACCAGAGCACCGACCAGGGCCTCATCGGCAGTCGCGAGGAACGCGAGGCGCTGGTGCCCGAGCAGGCCGGGCGCATCGAGTTGCCGGCGCTCGAAGTGGTCTGGTGGAACACCCGCGAAGACCGCCTGGAGCGCACCAGCCTGCCACCGCGCACCCTGGAAGTGGCCGCCGCGCCGCAGGCCGAGGCGGAGCCGCCGGCGGCGGCGCTGCCGCTCGGCGAACGCCTGGAGCCGACGCTCTGGCCCTGGCAACTGGCTACCGCCGTGCTGGCCCTGACCACCCTGCTCGGCTTCGGCCTCTGGTGGCGCGCCCGCCAGCTGCCGGCGGTGATCCGCGCCGCAGCCAACGGCCCGAGCAGCCGCAGCCTGCTCGACGAGCTGCGCCGCGCCTGCCTGGCCAACGATCCCCAGGCGACCCGCCAGGCCCTGGACGCCTGGGCTCGTCAGCAACCCGATACCCTGGCCGACATGGCGGCCCGCTTCGTACCGCTGTCCGACGCCCTGGATGGCCTCAACGGCGCGCTGTACAGCGAGAGCGGCCATTCCTGGCAGGGCGAGGACCTGTGGCGGGCGATCCGCGCCCTGCCCACCACGGAACAAGCGCCGGCGGGAGCGGTCGACAATGGCGGCCTGCCACCGCTCTATCCGCGCTGAACGGCGCTATGGTTAGGACTGGCACGACATTCCGATTCCGCAAGAGGGCCCGCATGCGCTTCCGTACCCTGTACCTCGTCCTGTGCGGCCTGCTCCTGGGCCACGCCGCGACGGCCGCCGAACCGCCGACCGCGCCCACGCCGCCGACGCAGCCGGCCGAAGGGCCGGGCGGCGCGGCCTATCGCCATGCCAGCGTGCATCAGTGGCACTTCGGCGAAGGCGCTCGCGAATACTGGGTGTTCACCCCCGAGCAACCGGTCCCCGGCAACGCTCCGCTGGTGATCTTCCTGCACGGCTGGAGCGTGATGCAGCCGGACCTCTACCGCGCCTGGATCGACCATATCGTCCGCCGCGGCATGGTGGTGGTCTACCCGCGCTACCAGCCGGACCTGAAGACGCCCAACGCAGACTTCCTCGACAATGCCGCCGGCGCCCTCGGCGACGCCCTCAGGCGCCTGCAGGCCGGCGAGCTGGGGGTGCGCCCGCGGCTGAACCAGGTCGCCTACCTCGGCCACTCCGCCGGCGGACTGCTCGCCGCCAACCTGGCGGCCGCCAGCGAACGCCTGAAGCTGCCGGCGGCGAAGGCGCTGATGGTGGTCGAGCCCGGCAAGAGCCAGGGCAAGCGCTGGGACGGCGTGGCCCAGGAACGCCTGTCGGGGCTGGCCAAGGGCACCCTGCTGCTGGCGGTCTGCGGCGACGAGGACAGCCACGTGGCCTGCACCGACGCCAAGCGCATCTACCGCCAGAGCCGGCACATTCCGCCCAGCGACAAAAACCTCCTGCTGCTGCGCAGCGATCGCCACGGCGCTCCGCCGCTGCTGGCCAACCACGCGGCGCCCACCGCGCCGGTATTCGGCCCGCAGTATCCGAAGGAAGAAGACAGCGACTGGTTGCTCGACCGCGTCGAGAAGCGCCTCGAAGTGCAGCAGGCCGAAGGCCGCTATACCGGCCACGACCCGCTGGTGATCGACGCCCTCGACTGGTACGGCACCTGGAAGCTGTTCGATGGCCTCACCGACGCGGCGTTCTACAACCGCAACCGCCAGTACGCCCTGGGCGCTACGCCGGAGCAGACCGGCATGGGCCAATGGAGCGACGGCACCCCGGTGAAGCCAATCAAGGTGCTCAAGTAGCCAGCGCTAGAAGTCGTAGCTCAGGCGCAGGTTGACGGCGCTGCCGCCGACCCGCTCGCCTTTCGTCCCCTGCAGCTCCAGGCTGCCCTGCAACGGACCGCGGCGGGCGTGCAGCGCCATCCCCGCACTGAACAGGTCGCGCCCCCGATGGGCCGAAACCTGCTTCAGGTCGACGCCCTGCAGGCTAGCCTCGGTGTGGCTCGCCGGCACTCCCAGGGCACGCTCGTAGCCCAGGTTCAGCTCCGGCTCCAGCGACCAGTCGGCCACCCGCAGGCTGCGCGCGACGCTCAGTTCCAGGGTGGCGAAGGTCGCATCCCTGGCCGCGCGGTCGACGTCCAGCGCCAGCTCGCTGTGCTTTTCGCGGAAACCTTTCCATTCCGTGCGGGTCGCCAGCAGGCCGACCCGCGGCTCGACCCGCCAATCGTCCTTGCGCCAGCGGTAGCCGCTCTTGACGCTGGCGTGGTAGAGCCAGCCCTCGCTGTCGCCCTTGGCCGTGGCAAAGCCCGGCAGGCGCCGCTTGCTGGCGGCGTCGAGGTAGCCGGCGCCGAGCATGGCACTGACGTAACCGCCCTGTTCCAGGCTGTCGAAGGCGTGTAGCAAGCCCACGGCGAGCTGGGTGATGTCCAGCTCGACCTTGCCGCCGGCGCTGTTGATCCGTCCCTTGGTCTGCGCCAGCGTCGCGCCGCCCTGGGTTCGTTCGTCGAGCGCCTGGACCAGGCCCAGGGCAATGCCGTCGCTACGCTCGCGACTGCCGCTGACGCCTGAGCGCCCCTCGTTGCGCAAGCCGGAAGCGAGCCCCTGGAACCACAACCGCGGCGCCTGCCCGGGCTGCGCCCAGGAAAGCTCGCCGAACATCGCGCGATCCACTTGCGACGGCTGCCGACTCAGGTAGGCCAGGCTGTCGGCATACACCTGGCCGCCGGCGCTGCGTGGCAGGCCAGCGAGATCGCCGCGCGCCAGGCTGGCCTGCAGCCAATCGTTGTAGGCGCCGGGGCGCAGGGCGATGGGCCGGTCACGGAGCGCGTTCAACGCCGCCGCGGAACGCCCGGCGTTGCCTTGTAGGTTGACCTGCCCCGGCAGGTCGAGCGGAGCCAGGGCCAGGGCGATGCCATCCGCAGCGAAGCGCAAGTCGTGGCGCAGGCCCCGCGCGGCCAGGCCCGGCGCCTGTTGCAAGGCATCGAAACCGCCCTGGTAGGTGGCGCCACGCGCGACCGTCAGGAACTTCTGCCCCGCCCCCGCCGCATCGGCCGCCGTCAGTTGCAGCCGCCCGCCCAACCGGGCGAAAGCAGCCGCGCCGTCGAGGCGGATCGGCGGTTGCCCGCCCAGCGCCACCCGGGTCGTGCTCGACGGCGACAGTTCGAGCGAGCGGGTGAAACTCGGCGCGCCCGCGAGGCGGTCGGCGGCGAGCACACCGTCGATCCGGGTCGGCGCGGCAATGGTGCCGCCGCCGCCCAGCTCGCCGGCCCGGGCTACCCTCAACCCCGGTCCTTCGAGCGTGCCGTCCACCACCAGGCGCCCGCCGCGAACCTCGCTGGCGGCAGAGAACCGGTTGCGCCCGGCGAGCGCCAGTTCGCCGGCCTCGACCGCGACCCCGGCGAAACGGTTATCGCCCGACAGCCGCAGCGCGCCGCTGCCGGCCTTGCCAAGCATGCCACCGGCGCGGATGTCGTTGTTCCAGGCATCCCTGGCATTCCAGCCGCCGCGCGCCGCGTCCAGCGTCACCCGCTGATCGCCGAACAGCTGGCCTGGTCCACGTACCGCCCGGGCCAGGTCCAGCAACCCCCAGCCGAAACGCGCGTCGACCCCAGGCTCGCCAAGATCGACGGCGGTGCTCAACATGGTCATCCGCACCTGCGCCATGTCCATGTAGGGAAAACGCTCGGCCAGCAATGCCGCGCTGGCGCTGACTAGCGGCGTGGCGTAGGAGGTACCGCTCTGGTCGGCATAGGTGTAGGTCAAGCGTTCGGCCGAGGCACCGTTCGCCGCGGCCACGTACATGTCGCCGGGCGCCGCCAGGCACCAGTCTTTCGTCACCCCGCACTGGTTGGAGTAGTCGGTGAGGTCGCGGTCCGGACCCAGCGCGACCACGCTGAGGAAACCGCTTTCCAGTCCGGGCATGAAGCGCGGCAAGGTGGCGAGCAAGCCGGGCTGCGCGCGGCTTTCGTTGCCGGCTGCGAACACCAGCAGGCGCCCGTCGCGCACGCCGTCGGCCAGGGCATTCAGGTAGGGATGCGGCGCTGCGGGATCGATCGCCGCATAAGCGGCATCCACCGCGGCGGCGTCATTGCCGATAGGATCGTCGTTGTAGCTGTTGTTGATGATCCGTACCGTCGGCGCGCCCCGGTAGAGGGTGCTCAGGGCGCCATGGACGAGTTCCTCGCTGCCCGGTTGCAGCAGGCTGGCCTGGCTCGCCGCTTCGTCTTGTTCCTCCTCTATGTCGGCATCCTCGTCATCGGCTTCGTCGCTGGGCCTGATTTGCGTCTGGAAAAGCCCGACCTTCGGCGCCACGCCACCACGATAGGTGAAATCGGCAATGACCTCCGGCCTGGCCGCGATGATTCCGCTGACATTCGCGCCATGGCTGGCGACCTGGATTTCTCCGCTTTGCTCATCGCGATCGAAGAGCGGCCGGGAGGGATCGGCGATCGCTTCCTCGCCGTCGATGGCCACTCGGTTGGCCAGCGGAGTGATCGCCTGGCCGGCGAACGCCGGATGCTGCGGAAGGAAACCGCCATCGATCACCCCGACATCCACGCCTTTGCCGGTCAGGCCCAACGCGCGCGCGACCGGCACGCCGATGAAGTCCTGCTCCCAGCCGCTGGACCGGGCTTCGGCCAACGCACAGGGCGACAGCGATAGCGAAACGCCCAGCGGCACCAGTGTGCGTATCCCGCACTTTCGAACATCCTTCCAACGCGTCGTCCGCGACATGGCAAAAAATCCCCCAAAAACGAAAGGCACCCGCACTCTTCGCGGATGGCACCCGGCAATAGCCTGGCGGCTAGCGTTCCGAGCAGGCGCACGCTAGCTCCCGGGGGGTTAAAAAAGGCTTAACGCGGACACGCCGACGGGAGCGGCACGAGGTCACAGCGGAGGCGCAAACCGGGTGGGCAACTGGACAGCCCGCGCCCCGATCGACGAACATCGCTGCCCGACTCGCGAAAACCGCCGACCGCCCGCCTCTCCCGAACCGCCCATGGCGCGACGGCCATCCACCGCCAGTCGACCAGCCCATTCGTCACGCGACCCAGGCCATGCATATCCACGTACTCGTCGTCGAAGACAACTTCGATCTCGCCGGCACCGTCATCGACTACCTCGAGGCCGCCGGGGTGGTCTGCGATCACGCCCGCGACGGCCAGGCCGGCCTCAACCTGGCGCGCGCCAACCGCTACGACGTGATCCTGCTGGACATCATGCTGCCGCGCATCAACGGCCGGCAGGTCTGTCGCCAGCTGCGCGAAGCCGGCCTGCAGACCCCGGTACTCATGCTCACCGCCCTGGATACCCTGCAGGACAAGCTCGACGGCTTCGACGCCGGCGCCGACGACTATCTGCTCAAGCCCTTCGAACTGCCGGAGCTGCTGGTCCGCCTGCAAGCCCTCAGCCGGCGCCGCAGCGGCCAGGCCCAGCGCCTGCAGGTCGACGACCTGGTGATGGACCTCGACAGCCGCCAGGCCAGCCGCGGCGGCACGCCCCTGGCGCTGTCCCCCACCGCCTGGAAGATCCTCGAGTGCCTGATGCGCGCCAGCCCCGCGCTGGTCACCCGCGAGCAGCTGGGGCGCAGCGTCTGGGGCGACGAGCCGCCGGAAAGCAACACCCTCAACGTGCACATGCACCACCTGCGCAGCACCGTCGACAAGGGGTTCGCCACCCCTCTGATCCATACCCTGCACAGCGTCGGCTTCCAACTGGAGCGCAAATGAAACGCGGCCTGAGCCTGATCCCCATCGTCGGTGGCGGCGTCAGCCTGATCCTCGCCGGGGTGCTGCTGGTCTACACGCGCATGCTCGGCGACTACGGCGAGACCGGCGCCCTCTACCTGCTCAGCATGATGATGGAAGAGGAAGGGCTGTACTTCGCCCAGCGCTACCAGGAAGACCCGGCTACGCCGGCGCCGGACAGCTACTACTTCAAGGGCAGCGTCGGCACCGCGGGGCTGCCGCCGAAACTCAGGGAGATGCTCGACACCCCCCCCTACAAGAGCATCGGCGCCATGCAACTGCTCGGCAACTGGGACGACGATGACGAAGAGGAGGATGACGACGCGCCCAGCGACGATGCCTACGTGGTAGTCCGCCAGCCACTGGCCGACGGCAAGACGCTCTACCTCTACGACAACGACGCCGCCGGCAGCATCGACACGCCGTTGTCCGACGCCATCATCGATGCCCGCGTCAGGCAGACCTGGATCGTCACCCTATCGGTCACCCTGCCTTCGCTGGCCGCCGTCGGCCTGCTGGTCTGGTTCATCGTCGCGCCGTTGCGCAAGCTGACGCGCTGGTCGATGACCCTCGACGACCTCGCCCCGGACAGCCAGCGGCCGCGCTTCAACTACCGCGAACTCAACGTGCTGGCGGATACCCTGTGGAACAGCGTGACCCGGATCAAGGACTTCAGCCAGCGCGAGGAGCGCTTCCTGCGCTACGCCAGCCATGAGCTGCGCACCCCGCTGGCGGTGATCGGCATGAACCTGGAGTTGCTCGACCAACCCGGCCGCGCGCCCTCCCCGCATGCCTTGCAACGCATCCGCCGCTCGGCGCTGGGCATGCAGCAGATGACCGAGACCCTGCTCTGGCTCAGCCGCGAGAGCGGCGAACTGCGCGACGACGGACACATCGAGGTCGGTCGCCTGCTGGAGGAGCTGCTCGAGGAACAGCAGGCGCTGAGCCAGCGCCGCGGCCTGACCTTCCACCTCGACGTGGAGCCACACAGCCTGCCGCAGACCCGCGCGCGGATCATCATCGGCAACCTGCTGCGCAACGCCCTGCAGTACAGCGACGAGGGCGTGGTGGAAATCGTCGTGCGCGACCGCAGCCTGCTGATCAGCAACCCCATTGGTGCGGCCCAGGGCACGGACGAGTCGATGGCGTTCGGTTATGGCCTGGGCCTCGACCTGGTCCAGCGCCTATGCCAGAAGAGCGGCTGGCGCCTGCATTACAGCAGCGACGAGCAGCGCTTCCGCTGCGAGCTGCTGTTCCCCGCCACACCGGACTGAAGCGCGGCGGCCTTCCTCCGCGCGAAAAAAACCGCGGCCGGGGCCGCGGTCTTGGCGAGGCTCGGTGCGACTCAGTGAGCGAACAGCGAGGCCTTCCTGGCCTGCAGCTTGGCCGGGTTGATCAGGAAACGCGCCAGGGCCGGCAGCAGCCAGAGGGCGCCGAACATGTTCCAGAGCAGCATGAAGGTCAGCATCAGGCCCATGTCGGCCTGGAACTTGATCGCCGAGAAGATCCAGGTGGCCACGCCGATCGCCAGGCACAGGCCGGTGAACAGCACCGCCTTGCCGGTGGAGCGGAGGGTCTCGTAGTAGGCCTCCTGCAACGGCAGGCCCATGCGCAGGAAAGACTCCAGGCGGGTGTAGATGTAGATCCCGTAGTCCACCCCGATGCCGACGCCGAGGGCGATCACCGGCAGGGTCGCGACCTTCACGCCGATGCCCAGCGCCGCCATCAGCGCGTTGCCCAGCACCGAGGTGAGGATCAGCGGCAGGACGATGCAGAGGGTCGCGGCGAAGGAACGGAAGGTGATCATGCACATGGCCGCCACGCAGATGTACACCAGCACCAGGATGATCAGTTCGGACTGCTTGATCACCTCGTTGGTGGCGGCCTCGATCCCGGCGTTGCCGGCGGCCAGCTGGAACTGCAGGTCGTCCTTGTCATTCTCCGCGGCGAAGGCCTGCACCGCCGCCACCGCGCGGTCGAGGGTCTCGGCCTTGTGGTCGTTGAGGAAGACCAGCAGCGGCGCCAGCGAGCAGTCGGTGTTGTAGAGACCGTCGGCACGGGCGATGGAGTTGTTCAGCACGTCCTGGTTGCGCGACAGGGTCTCCCATTTCAGGTTGCCTTCGTTCATCCCCTTGATCACCTGCTTGGACACGGTGACCATCGAGATCGCCGACTGCACGCCCTCGGTGTTCTCCAGCTTCCAGGCCAGCTCGTCCATGGCCGCCAGGGCCTGGTGGGTGGAGCAGCCTTCCGGGGTGGTCTTGACCATCACCACCAGCACGTCCGAACTGGTCGAGTAGTTGCGGATGATGAAGTCGTTGTCGAGGTTGTAGCGCGAGTCGGGACGCAGTTCCGGCGCGCCCTGGTCGAGGTCGCCGATCTTCAGGTGCTTGCCATACCAGAGGCCGCCGCCGAGCATCAGCAAGGCGATGGCGATGGACACCGGGGCCACCTTCGGGCTGGCGAAGTTCGACAGCAGGCGCCAGAACGGGTGCTCGCGCACCGCGTCGTCCTTGCTGCGCTGTACCGCCTTCTTGCTGATGCCGATGTAGGAGATCGCCACGGGCAGCAGGATCAGGTTGGTGAAGACGATCACCGCCACGCCGATCGAGGCGCCGATGGCCAGCTCGCGGATCACCCCGATGTCGATCACCAGCAGGGTGATGAAGCCGACGGCGTCGGCGAGGATCGCGATCATCCCCGGCAGGAACAGTTGGCGGAAGGTCAGCCGCGCCGCCATCAGCGCATTGTCGGCGCCGCTGGACTGCAAGGCGATGCCATTGATCTTCTGCACGCCGTGGGAAATACCGATGGCGAAGATCAGGAACGGCACCAGCATCGAATAGGGATCGAGGCCGAAACCGACCAGGTTGAGCAGGCCGAGCTGCCAGAGCACCGCCACCAGGGTGGTGATCAGCACGGCGATGGTGCTGCGGATGCACTTGGTGAACCAGTACAGCAGGACCAGGGTGATCAGCAGGCAGATACCGAAGAAGCCGACCACCATCACCAGCCCGTCGATCAGATCGCCGACCTTCTTCGCGAAGCCGACGATGTGCACCTTCACGTTGGGGTTCTGCAACTGGTACTTGTCGCGGATCTTCTCTTCCAGCTCATGGGAGAACTGGCGGTAGTCGAGCTTGATCAGTTCGCTCTGGTTCTTCGGATTCGGGTACATCTCCAGCAGCGGCACGTCGACGATGCTCGACTTGAAGTTGTTCGCTACCAGGCGGCCGATCTGCCCGGACTTGAGCACGTTGTTGCGCAGTTCCTCCAGCGCCCGCGGCGAACCGTCGTAGGTCTGCGGGATCACCTCGCCGCCGGCGAAGCCTTCCTCGGTCACTTCGGTCCAGCGCACGCTGGGGCTCCACAACGACTTCAGGCCGGAACGGTCGACGCCGGGGATGTAGAACACCTCGTCATGGATCTGCCGGAGCGTCTCCATGTACTCCTTGGTGAAGATGTCGCCGTTCACCGCCTCCACCGAGATGCGCACGGTGTTGCCGAGGTTGGCCAGGTCGTTGCGGTGCTCGAGCATTTTCTGGATGAACGGGTGCTCCAGCGGGATCATCTTCTCGAAGCTGGTGGACGGCCGCACCTGGGTGGCCTGGTAGAACAGGAAGACGCTGACCAGCAGGCAGAGGAAGATCACCACCGGCCGGTTGTTGAAGATCAGGCGTTCGAGCAGGCTCGCCTTGTTTTGCTGATGCTGGTTCATGGCACTCATGCGACCCCGCCTTATTGTGGTTGTTCGAGCGCGGCACCGTTCGCCGCAGCGAGGTGCACGCCGCCCTGGCCGACCAGGATCAGGTGGCCGTCGCCGGTGGCGCTGACGCCGGCCAGGGACAGCCGGTCGGGACGGTTGAACACGCTGAAGCTGCGCCCGCCGTCGGTGCTTTCGAGAACGCTACCGCCGTGGCCGACCACGACGATCCGCCCGTCCGCCAGCAGCGCGCCGTCGGAGAGACCGAATTCCAGGTCGCCGGACGCCGCCTTCAGCGGTATCTCTTCCCAGCTGTCGCCGAAATCGGCGGAGCGGAACAGGTGGCCGCGCAGGCCGTAGACCAGCACGCCGCCCGCATCGGCGGTACCGATGGCGCCGAACAGCGAGCCCTCGTAGGGGCCTTCGAGTTTTTCCCAGGTGGCGCCCCAGTCCTTCGAGCGGAACAGGCTGCCGGCTTCGCCGACCACCAGCAGGCCGTTGTCCTTGACCGCGGCGATGGCGTTGAGGTGGAACTGGTCCTCGTTGTCCAGGCGCTCGCTGACGTCTTCCCAGTGCTGGCCGCCGTCGCGGGTCTCCAGCAGCGCGCCATAGGCACCGACGGCCAGGCCGTGCTGTTCGTCGGCGAACCAGATGTCCAGCAACGGCGCTTCGCGGCCGAGGTCCTCGAACTGCCTGGTCCAGGTGCTGCCGGCGTCGTCGCTGACGAGGATCTGCGCATCGTGCCCGACCGCCCAGCCCTTGCGCTCGTTGACGAAGAACACCGAGGTGAGCAACTGGCGGGTCGGCACCTTGGCCTGGGTCCAGGTCTTGCCGTCGTCGTCGGAGAGCAGGATATGCCCACGGTCGCCGACCGCGACCAGCCGCTTGCCGGCATGGGCGACGCCGAGCAGCAGGCTGCTGGCGGCCTTCGGCGATTCCACGGCGAATTGCGGCGGCGCGGCGGTTGGCGTCGACTCGGCCAGGACCGGGGTGGCGGCGAAGGTCAGAAGAGAAAGCGCCCCGAGAAACGACAGGGCCCTGCTGGCCAGGGGCGATCTGGAAGGAATGGCCGGATGCCGCGAAGCGTCCGCGGATTGGCCGGGCGAAGTGCGCCACGTCATGGGCTCACGCATGGATACCGTCCCCGTTGTTGTTATTAGTGGTTCGTGGTGAGCGTTATATAGCCAGCGTTTGGCGACGGAGACAATTGAAGCCACGTTATCTTTTGTTAAGCGTGTAAGCCGTCTGTAACGGGGGATCGGCGCCGCCCTCCTCCCCGGAGGGAAGCGGTCGGCGCCGGCGAGCGGAGCGATCAGCGGGTGCCGCGGCGGCGCAAGGCCGAGGGCTTGAAGTAGGAGTCGTCCGGTATCGCCTGGGTGAAGTCGATGGTACCCGGCTCCTCGTTGTCCAGGTTCTGCACGTGGTAGCGACGCGCCTGCAGGTCGTGGAACACGTCCAGCGCGCTCCAGGTGTACGGCAGGTCGTAGAAGTTCTTCAGGTAGGCCATGGACACCCGCCACAGTTCGCCGCGACCGTCGTACTGGTCGACCACCGCCGCGCTCCAGCTGTCCTCGTCGAGGTACAGGGTGCGCTTGGAGTAGATATGCCGCGCGCCCGGCTTCAGGGTGCCTTCCACCACCCACACGCGGTGCAGTTCGTAGCGGGTGTATTGCGGATCGAGATGGCCCGGCTTGAGCAGTTCCTCGTACTTCACCTCGGGGCTGCTGACCTTGTAGTTGTTGTAGGGAATGTAGATTTCCTTCTTGCCCAGCAGCTTCCAGTCATAGCGGTCCGGCGCGCCGTTGAACATGTCGGTGTCGTCGGCGGTGCGCAGGCCGTCGGCGGCGGCGATCGGCGTGTCGTAGGCAAGGTTCGGCGCACGCCGCACACGGCGCTGGCCGGCGTTGTAGCCCCAGGCCTGGCGCGGCTCCTTGACCTGGTCGAGGGTCTCGTGCACCAGCACCGCGCCGCCGGCCAGGCGCGCCGGGCTCTTGGTGAACGAGAGGTAGTAGAACATCAGGTTGTTCAGGTCGGCGAAGCTGCCGCCCTTGAGGTAGTACTTGAACAGCGCTTCCTGCTGCGAGGTCACCAGCGAGTAGCTACCGTTGCGCTGTACCGCGACTTCCGAGGCGCGGCGCACGACATAGGTACCGCGGTAGCGGGCGACATGGTTCCACAGCGCCTCCACGCCGCTCTTCGGAATCGGGAACGGCACCCCGCCATAGGCGTCGGCGAACCCGTTGCCGCCGTCCAGCAGCCTGGCGCTGGTGGCATTGGCGAAGGTGTTGTCGTACAGCCACTGCGGCGCCGAGCCGGAACGGCGACTGGGGTAGACCGGCATCCGGAAGCTGTCCGGGTAGGTCTTGAACAGCGCCAGTTGGCCCGGGGTCAGGTGTTCCCTGTACTGCTCCAGGTTAGCCTTGTCGATGGTGAACAGCGGCTTGTCCGCGGCGAACGGGTCCGGGTGGTGCTGGCCCGGCTTGTAGCCGGCCGGCGCCTGGGTGATGCCGCCGGTCCAGGCGGGAATGCTGCCGGCGGCGTTGCCGGCCTTCTCCGCGCCCAGCGGGGTGAGGCTCGACTTCAGTTGCGCCGCCTCGCCGGCGGAAACGCCGGCCAGCGCGCCGCCGCTGCCCAGTGCCAGCGCCAGGGAAGCGCCGATCAGCAGGTGCTTGTTCAACATGAGGGTTCTCCGTGTGAGGTGCCGGGCGCTCGCGGCGCCCGTGTCGTTATCGGTTCGGTCAGAAGGAATACTTGACGGTCAGGCCGATGTTGTCGCGGTCGCGGATGTTGTTGTTCTGTCCGCCGCCGTAGAACTCGGTGTACTGCAGTTCGCCTTCCAGGCTGTTCAGGTAGGTGGCCTTGACCCCCAGGGTGTAGGCCTTGCGACCTTCGATGAAGTTGCCGGTCTGGTAGGAGTTGCCTTCGAAGTCGTCCTTGTAGACCACGTAGGGCGACACGTTGACCCCGGCGAACACGTCGTTCCAGGTGCCGCTGAGCAGCAGGGTGTAGCCGTAGGCGTTGCGGTTCACCTGGTCGCCACGGTCGCCGCCGGAAACGTACGAGCTGTTGCCGCGCCCGGCGTAGTAGCGGGTGCTGCCGTCGTAGGCGGTGTACTTCAGGCTGCTGCCGCGCAGGTGTTCCGAGGCCAGCTCGGCGACGCCGGTCAACGAGTCGAAGCTCAGCGACGGGCCGAAGTTGTAGATGGTCCCGAGGGAGGTGTTGAACGCCTCGACCCGCTCGTAGTTGTGGATCTGCCCGCCGAGGCCGACCATCTGCCCGCCGACGTTGATCTGCCCGCCGTTGGCGGCTTCCGCCGCACCGTGGGCGAGGTCGCCGATCAGGTCGTTGGTGGCGGCGATGCCGATCGGCAGGTTCGGCCGATAGGCCAGCTCGCCGAACACCGAGGCGTCGCCCATCGTGGTGTTGAAGCTGAAGCCGTACATGCGGATGTCTTCGGCGAACTCGCGGCGGGCATTGATGTTGCCCATCACGTCGGCGGTCACCAGGCCGTTGGCCAGGGCTTCGGCGAGGTTGCCGGCGATCGGCCGCAGGGTGTTGGCCAGCGCCGCCAGGTCGGCCCCGGCATAGTCGCCGATGTCGGCGTACAGGGTCGGCTCCTTGGAGTGGTAGTTGACGAAGTAGAAGCCGAACTCGGTGCTGTTCAGTTCCTCGGCGATGTAGCGGAAGGCCACGCCGAACTGGCCGTCGTTGCGCGCGTTGATGTCCTTGCCGATGGACGACACCTTCATCACGTTGCCGTAGGCCGGGGTCACGCCGTTGGCATAGAGGCCGGTGTTCTTCAGCGCGCCGCTGAGCAGCGGATTGTTGCCCAGCGCCTGGTACAGGCCGATAACGTTGCCGAAGCCGGGCACCGGGGTGTCCAGCGCGGTGCCGGTGAAGTCGCTGTAGCCGGTGTTGCCGCCGTCGGCGAACAGGTCGGTCTCGGAGAAGAAGGTACCGACCGGGTCGAGGCGGGTTTCCTTCCAGTTCCACTGGTAGAAGGTTTCCATCGACAGGTTGTCGGTCAGGCCGATGTTGAAGCTCAGCGCTTCCACCGGCATCAGCACTTCCTTGAGCTCGGAACCGGGCAGGCGGTATTTGGCGGCGTCCACTGGGTTGGTGGTGTTGACCCCGCCACGGTAGAAGATGCCCTCGCCCCAGTTGAACACCTGGCGGCCGAAGCGCGCGCTCAGCGGCATGTTGCCGATGTCCCAGCTGCCGTAGACGTAGGCGTCGAGGATTTCCGCCTTGTGCCCGGCGATGTCGCGGGTCTGGCTGGTGAAACGGTCGTCGTGGGGATAGCTCTGGCTCGGCTGCGATGGATCGTTGTGGCTGTAGTAGTCGTTGCGCTTGTCCATGATCTGGGTGTCATAGAACGCCGTGCCGCGGATGAACACGCCATAGTTGCGCCAGGTCGCCTCCAGGTCCGAGGTGATCTTGTAGACCTCGGAAACCAGGCCGGTATCGAAGTTGCGGTTGCCGTCGTTGGTGTTGATGTCGTTGTTGCTCTTGTCCTGCCCCTGCACCCGCCACAGGGTGCCGTAGGACAGGGTGGTATCGAGCGAACCGGACACCTCGTTGTCGAGGAAGCTGAATTCGACGGCCTGGGCCTGGCCGCCCAGCAGCGGCAGCAGCCCGGCGAAGGCGAAGCCGGCCCGGGCCGGCGCGGAGCGCAGCCGGGGCTGGCGGTTGGGGATGTACATCGGGAACTCACTCCATGTGGTCATGCGTTGGGCGCCGCCACTGCGGGCGGTTCGCCGTTCGGCCGTTTCTCTGCGGCCTTGTTATGGGTGGTCGCGGCGTCACCGGCCTCGCGTCGACGAAAGGGAACCGCGCGACGAGGCAGTGCAACCGGGATGCCAATTCAACGGAATCCTCCAGGGAATTCAATGGATTGCGAAAAAAACAGGACTTCCTGCGGGATGACTGTTCATTCACTGACCAGAAGACAGGAAGTGTCCGACAAAACGCGCCAGGCGAATGTCGCCGGTGGCGCGAAAAGTCCCTTCGCAGAGCCTGCGCAGGGAGGTTCGCGAAACACGATTAAGCGGGCTCTATCAATGGAAAACAGTGAAGCGATTCCCAGAAGTAACAAAGGGCGTTACCAGCCAGTGGCCAGTAACACCCTCTTCCGGGCGAAGCTGGCGGATCAGGCCAGGCTCTTGCTCACCACTTCGTAGACGTCGCTGGACAGCTCGCCGGAGGCCAGGATGCGTTCCAGCTCGCCGCGCATCAGCGCCTGTCGCGCCTCGTCGTACTTGCGCCAGCGGGTCAGCGGCACCAGCAGGCGCGAGGCGATCTGCGGGTTGAGTGCGTTGAGCACGATCACCTGGTCGGCGAGGAAGCGATAGCCGGCGCCGTCAGGACGATGGAAGTTGACCAGGTTCTGGTTGGCGAACGCGCCGATCAGCGCGCGCACCTTGTTCGGGTTCTTCAGGGTGAAGGCCGGGTGCTGCATCAGCGCCTGGACCCGCTCCAGCCCGCCCGGCAGCGGCGAGCCGGCCTGCACGCTGAACCACTGGTCCATCACCAGCGGGTCGTCCTTGAAGTAGTCGGCGAACATGGCCAGGGCCTTGCCCTTCTCCGCCTCGAAGCCGGAATTGACCAGCACCGCCAGGGCGGTCAGGCGCTCGGTCATGTTGTCGCAGCCTTCGTACTGCTCCAGGCAGGCGGCGAGGATTTCCTCCCGGCCCGACAGCGACAGGTAGGACAGCGCGATATTCTGCAGGCTGCGCCGGGCGATGTGCGAGGCCTCGGCGAGGTAGGCGGTGTCGCGGGAAATCTTGCGGTTGGCCTGGTAACGCTGCCACAGCGGCTCGAACAGCGCTTCGCCGATACGCTGGCGGGCGAATTCGCGGGCGGCATGGATCGCGTCGACATCGGCGACTTCGCTGATCTCGGTGAGATAGGCCTCGCTGGGCAGCGAGAGCATCTCGGCGACCATCGCCTGGTCCAGCACCTCGTCCGCCAGGAGGGTGCGGTAGGCCTCGATCAGGCGCGGGTCGAGTACCAGTTGCGCGCCGCGCTGGTGCTGGCCGATCAGCTCCTGCAGGACCTGCACCGAAAGCTGTTGGCCGGCCTCCCAGCGGTTGAAGCCGTCGCTGTCGTGCTGCATGAGGAACAGCAACTGGTCGCGGCTGTAGGGGAAGCTCAGTTTCACCGGCGCGGAGAAGCCGCGCAGCAGCGATGGCAGCGGCTGCTCCGGCACCTCGACGAAGACGAAGCGCTGCTCGGCCTCGGTCACCGCCAGCACGCGGTTGCCGCCCTGGGCCGCGGCCTCGCCTTCCAGGCGCAGCGGGAGTTCGTGGCCCTGGCCGTCGAGCAGGCCCAGCTCCAGCGGGATGACGAAGGGTTCCTTGCTCGGCTGGCCGGGAGTCGGCGGGCAGCTCTGGCGCACCGTCAGGGTGTAGCGGCGGGCGGCGGCGTCGTACTCGCCTTCCACCGCCAGGCGCGGAGTGCCGGACTGGCTGTACCAGCGCTTGAACTGGGTCAGGTCGACGCCATTGGCGTCTTCCATGGCCTTGACGAAATCGTCGCAGGTCACCGCCTGGCCGTCGTGGCGCTGGAAGTACAGGTCCGAGCCCTTGCGGAAGCCTTCGGCGCCGAGCAGGGTGTGGATCATCCGCACCACTTCCGAGCCCTTCTCGTAGACGGTCAGGGTGTAGAAGTTGGAAATCTCGATGAACGAGTCGGGGCGCACCGGATGCGCCATCGGCCCGGCGTCCTCGGCGAACTGGTTGGTGCGCAGGAAGGCGACGTCCTCGACGCGCTTGACCGTGCGCGAGTTCATGTCGGCGGAGAATTCCGAGTCGCGGAATACGGTGAAGCCTTCCTTGAGCGACAGCTGGAACCAGTCGCGGCAGGTCACCCGGTTGCCCGACCAGTTGTGGAAATACTCATGCGCCACCACGCCCTCGACCCGCTGGTGGGCGGCGTCGGTGGCGGTTTCGGCGCGGGCCAGGACGCAACTGGAGTTGAAGATGTTGAGGCCCTTGTTCTCCATCGCGCCCATGTTGAAGTCGTTGACCGCGACGATCATGAAGATGTCCAGGTCGTACTCGCGGCCGTAGACCTCCTCGTCCCAGCGCATCGACTTCTTCAGGCTGTCCATGGCGTGCTGGACCTTGTCGATGTTCTCCGGCTCGACGTAGATGCGCAGCGCCACGTCGCGCTGGCTCATGGTGCGGAAGCTGTCCTCGACGCACCAGAGGTCGCCGGCGACCAGGGCGAACAGGTAGGCCGGCTTCTTGAACGGGTCTTCCCAGGTCGCCCAGTGCCGGCCGTTGCCTTCGGAACCGCTGGCCACCGGGTTGCCGTTGGAGAGCAGCACCGGGTAGCGCTGCTGTTCGGCGCTGACGGTGGTGGTGAAGCGACTCATCACGTCGGGACGGTCGAGGTAATAGGTGATCTTGCGGAAACCCTCGGCCTCGCACTGGGTGCAGAACATCTTGCCGGACTTGTACAGGCCTTCCAGCGCGGTGTTGCTCTCCGGATGGATACGCACCGTGCTCCTGAGGACGAACTCGGCCTGCCGCGGTTGCACCCCGAGCTGCTCGTCGTCCAGCTGGTAGTCGTCCGCGCCGAGCGCCTGGCCGTCCAGTTCGAGCGCCAGCAGCTCCAGTTGCTGGCCATGCAGCAACAGCGGCGGCAGGCCGGCGCCGCGCTCGGGGTTGCGCCGCAGCTTCAGCTCGGCGTGTACCAGGCTGTGGTCTTCGAACAGTTCGAACTTCAGGTGGGTCTCGTCGATCAGGTAGTCCGGCGCCTGATAGTCCTTGAGGTGGATGACTTTCGGTTGCTCGGTGCGCATGGCTTGTGGCCCTTCTGCTCAGTGATGCACGGCGATCTGGTAGGCCGTGTATTTGCGAATGTTGATCACCCCGGTGTCGAGGATCAGGTACTGGCCCTTGATACCGCGAAGCGTGCCTTCGACGATAGGCGTTTTTTCCAGGTCGAGGCTGGCGACCTTGCTCGGGTAGGCCTCGACCGGGTAGGCGATCTCGAGCGGATCGAGATCGATAACCGGTTGGATCGCCTGCAGGCCGAAACGTTGCTGCAATTCGCGCAGGCCGTCGGCGCACTGGTCGAACAACTGCTCGCGGACTGCCGCCAGATCGACCGGCTCGGCTTCGCCCTTGAGCATGGCCCGCCAATTGGTGCGGTCGGCGACCTGGCTGCGCAGCAGGTCTTCCACCAGGCCGGACTGCTGGCGGGTGGCCACGCGCAGGATCGGCAGCGCCTGGCGCGCGCCCTGGTCGATCCAGCGGGTGGGAATCTGGCTGGCGCGGGTGATGCCGACCTTCACCCCGGAGGAGTTGGCCAGGTACACCACGTGATCGGTCATGCAGAACCGCTCGCCCCACTCCGGTTCGCGGCAGGTGCCCTGCTCGTAGTGGCACTTCTCCGGGCTGACGATGCAACTGTCGCACTGCGCCAGCCGGGTGAAGCAAGGATAGCAATAGCCCTGGCTGAAACTCTTCTTCGTCTTGCGGCCGCAATGGGTGCAGAAGATGCTGCCGAGGTACTCCAGGCGCAGCGGCCGGCCGATCAGCGGGTTCACCGCGACTTCGCGGTCGTCGAGGCGGAAGGCGTATTGCACGGGAGCATTGCTTTCCAGGCGCGCCGTCATCTTGCTCAACGCGCCGCGGGCGATTTCTTCCATCAGTGCACGGAGTCCGACTTGAACAGGATGTTCGGGATCGGCTCGTCGGAATGCGAGGAGCAGTGCTGCGGGCCCATGTAGCCGGTGCGCTCCTCCTCGGGGAGGTTCTGCAGCTCCCAGGCGATCACCGCCTGCAGGCAGAGTTCCTTCTGCTCCTGGGTCAGCTTGCGGCCGTCCGGCCACTTGCCGATCTCGATGGCCAGCTTGAGGTTCTGGTAGATATCTGGAGTGATGTTCTCGATCGCTTGGTTGAAGGACGACATGGCCGGCTCCGGTGAAAAGGCGTACCGGCCATTCTACCGGGCCGGGGCCGGCGGCGCACATCGAAGCTGCCGCAGCCCCTCGCTCAACGGCGACGCCGCGCCAGCAGGCCGCCCAGCAAACCGCTGAGGCAACCGACCAGCAGCCCGCCAACGTGCGCGCCGTTGGCGATGGAGCCGAAGCCGAGCAGGTCGATCACCCCGGACAGGCACACCAGCAGCCAGATCAGCATCATCGCCACGACGCCCCTGGGCAGGCGATAGGCCTGGTTCGGCGCCAGGTACTGGAAGATCCAGCAGTGCCCGAGCAGGCCATAGAGCACCCCGGACAACCCGCCGAACAGGCTGGCGCCGCTCACCGCGTACTGCACCACGTTGGACACCAGGCCGAACAGCAGGGTCAGGCCGAGCAGCATCGGGCCGCCCTGGCGGAATTCGATGCGCCGGCCCAGCTCCCAGAACCACATGGCGTTCATCGCCAGGTGCAGCCAGCCGAAGTGGATCAGCATCGGCGTGAACAGCCGCCACCATTGACCCGCCGCCAGGCTCTCGGCCAACGGCGTGAACAGCGCGTACTGGCCCTGGATACGGAAGTCCTGGAAGGTCAGCCAGCGCATCGTCGCGAAGTTGTCGCCAAGGTAGGTGACAGCGGCGACGACGAAGGTCAGCAGCAACACCGCGGCGGTCATCGGGCTCATCCGCAGTTGCCGGACGAAACCCTGCCCCGCCGGTCGCGGCGCGGCTTCCAGGGTCGCCTGCGGATCGCCTTCGGGATAACGCCGGTACAACTCGCGGACCTGCTCGGCGAGCCGCTCGTCGGGCACCCAGAGGACCTGCTGGCCGGATTCCTCGCTGACCCGGTGCGGCACGTTCAGACGCCGCAGCAGGCCGACGAAGCCGGCCAGGTCGACCGACAGGGGAAACTTCAGGACCTGCACCGCGCTCACTCGTCAGCCTCCGGCCGCTTCACTTCGACCCAGACGAACTTGTGCCGGTCCAGGCGGGTTTCCTCATCCAGGCGGTAGGCCGCCAGCTTGCCGTACATCACCGCGCTGTAGTCCAGGCAGGCCAGGTTCGGCCGGATCGGCGCCGGCGTGCCGCGTCGCCAGTAGTGGCCGACGAACAACAGCGGTTCGTCGGCGCCGTAGGTCAGCAGGCTGGACTTCTGCTCCTCGCTGAGCGGCTCGCGGGCGATCGCTTCGGGCAACGCGTCGGGCTGGAAGACGATATCGCCGTAGGTGCGCGGCGCCTCGTCCTCGACCCAGAACTTGGTGCGGAAGAAGGCGCGCGTATAGCCATCGCTGCTGGTCAGGGTGGCGCCGTGCGGCAGGCGCATGTCGGTGCCGCGCAGCAGGCGGTTGCAGGCCAGGTCGGCGAAGCTGCCGGGCTCCGCCGACTCCTGCAGGAAGGCTTCGCTGATCCGCCCGTCGGGGAACTGCCGGCGCAGGGTCGCGATCAGCTCGCCGTCCCAGCAGGCATGGACCATGCGGAAGCGCCCGGCATCGAGGAACAGCGGCAGTTGCTGGAACCAGCCGAGGAAGTCGCGCCAGTCGGCATCGTGGCCCTCGAACTGCTCGAGGGTCTCCTTGATCAGCCGGGCATGCCGCGGCGTATGCTCGCGGACGTACTGGCGGCCGCTGCCGGGCGCCGCCGGGGTGCTCCAGCCGAGCGCGTTGAATTCGTGGTTGCCCATGATGCACAGCGCCTCGCCGGCGTCGACCATCGCGTGCACCCGGTGCAGGGCCTCGCGGATGCGCGGGCCGCGGTCGACGATGTCGCCGAGGAACAGCGCCTGGCGCCGCGGATGGCGCCAGACGCCGCCCTGCAGGCGGTAGCCGAGCAGGTCGAGGAGGCGGTCCAGGGTATGCGCGCAGCCGTGGACATCGCCGATCAGGTCGTAGCCACGTCCGGGGTCGAGTTGCATCAGTCGCCTCCGCCCAGGCGGCTGCCCCAGCCGAGCTTGGTCCGGCAGATCTCGTAGTAGTTGTGGTCGATGGGGTGGATCAGGCGCAGCTTCTGCGGCTTCTTGCTGATCGTCACGGTATCGCCGGGGGCGCAGGTGAAATGGTTCTGCCCGTCGCAGGAGACCTGCGGGTAGATCTGCATGTTCGGCGACACGACGATCTTCAGCTCGCTGTTGCCGTCCACCACGATCGGGCGGCTGGAAAGCATGTGCGGGTACATCGGCACGATGACGATGGCATCCAGCTTCGGATGCATGATCGGACCGCCGGCGGACAGCGCGTAGGCGGTGGAACCGGTGGGCGTGGCGACGATCAGGCCGTCGGCCTTCTGGCTGCAGACGAACTGGCCGTCGATATACAGCTCGAACTCGATCATCCGGGTCGACTTGCCCGGGTGCAGGACCACGTCGTTGAGCGCATCGCCCTGCCCCATCGAGTCGATACCGCGACGCACCTGGGCATCGAGGAGGAAGCGGCTCTCGACGATGTACTGGCCGTCCAGCACCTCGCCGACCTTGGCCTCCAGTTCATCCGGGCGGATGTCGGTGAGGAAGCCCAGGCTGCCGCGGTTGATCCCCAGCACCGGCACCTTGTGCCGGGCCAGCGCGCGGGCCGCGCCGAGCATGCTGCCATCGCCGCCGACCACCACCACCAGGTCGCAGATCTCGCCCATGATCTTCCGCGAGCAGGTCTGCAGGCCGTGTCCGGGCAGGACTTCGGCGATGGTGTCCTCGAGGATCACATGCAGGTGGCGATCGATCAGGAATTTCTTCAGCCGGCGGATGGTATCCAGCACCTGGGTGCTGCCGAGGCGGCCGATGATGCCGATATTGCGAAAGGGTTCCATGCGGTTCCTGCGAAAAGCTGGCGGGCGGGATAGAGCGGATTATGGGCGAAAGCCGCGGACAGCGGCAAACCCGCGCATGTACGGGAAATCGCCGCGAGTGGCGCAACCCGGCTAACCTCTGAGTATGACGCTGCTGACCGAATTGCTCGACGAATTGCGCCACCCGGCCGTCCGCGACCTGGCCTGGACCCTGCTCGCCCCGCCGTTGCTGCGCCGGACCCCGGAGCCGCAGCGCCATCCGCTCGCCGCCAGCCGCTGGCGCCAGGAACCGGAGCGCCTGGCCGCCTGGTTGCGCGAACAGGAGCGACAGCCGCAGCACCTCGCCGCCTGGCTCGCGCAATGGCCACGGCAGCGTCTCGGCCTGTACTACGAACATCTCTGGCAATTCGCCCTGGAACAAGCCCCGGACGTGCGCCTGATCGCCGCCAACCTGCCGGTGCGCGACGGCGGGCATACCCTTGGCGAACTCGACCTGCTGCTGCGGGACGACGACGGCATCCACCACCTGGAACTGGCGATCAAACTCTACCTGGGGCCCCAGTCCGGCCCCGGCGACTGGCTCGGGCCCGGCGGCCAGGACCGCCTGTCACGCAAGCTGGAACACCTCTGCCGACACCAGTTGCCGCTGGCGGCGACCCGCGAGGGTCGCCAGGTGCTGGCCGCCCATGGCGCCGAATCGGCCGTTTCCGCATTGTGGCTGAGCGGCTACCTGTTCCATCCCTGGCCCGGGCCGGGCAGCCTGCCCGCCGACATCGAGCCACGGCATCTGCGTGGCCGCTGGCTCCGCCAGCGCGACTGGCCGGCGTACCTGGCCAGCCTGGCCGGACCGCAGGCCGGGCAGCATTGGCTGCATCTGTCGCGCGAGCACTGGCTGGCGCCGGCCATGCGGCGGCAGGACCCGCTCGACCCACCGCGCGACGGCGCTTGCTGGAACATCGCCTTCGCCGACGAGGCACGTCCGCAAATGCTGGTAAGGGTGGTGCCGCGCGACGGCTACTGGGTAGAGGCCGAGCGCCTGTTCCTGGCCAGCGACGACTGGCCACCGGGGCTCAGCCTGTGGGGTAGCGCGCGCCAGGCCGCGGATGCCTGATCAGAGCAACGCCAGCAAACGCTCCTGCAATGCCCGGCGGCCCTGCAGGCCTCCGCTGTGCAGCGCCACCAGCCGGCTGCCGCGAGCCACCGCGCCGCTCTCCACGGCCTCGCGCAGGGCGAGCAGCAGCTTGCCGGTGTACAGCGGTTCGAGGGCGACGCCGCTGGCCGTCTCGAACTCGACGATGAACCGCGCCAATCGCCCATCGAGGCGGGCGAAACCACCACGGCTGGCGTCCAGCAGGCGATAGCCGGTATCGGCCCAGCCCGCCTCGGCAAGGGTCGCCGCGACCTGGGCGGCGACGCCGTGGTCCTCCGGCACCGCCAGCGCGCCCACCACGGGATGCCGCCCGGCCTCGCCGAGCACCAGGCCGGCCAGTGTAGTACCGGTACCGGCGGCCACCCAGATCGCGTCGTAATCGTCCCAGCCGAGCGTCGGCAACTGGGTCGCTATGCGCTCCACCAGCCCGATACAACCGCGCGCGCCCAGCAGCCCGCCACCGCCCTCGGCGACCGGCAGCAAGCCTGGGTAACGTTCCCGCCAGGGAAGCCAGAAGCCGGCGGCATGCCGCTGGCGATAGCCGCCGTAGCCGAGCCAGTGCAGTTCCATGCCGAGACTGCGCAGGTCGCGCACCGTCGGCGTATCGACTTCGTGTCCGCGCAACAGGCCGACGCAACGGAAACCGAAACGCGCGCCAGCGCCGGCCAGCGCGTGCAGGTGGTTGGAGTGGGCGCCGCCGAGGCTGATCAGGCCGTCCAGCCCCTGCTCGCGGGCCAGCGCCAGGTGTGGCGCGAGCTTGAACCCCTTGTTGCCGGAGATCAACGGATCGGCCTGGTCCAGGCGCAGCAGCGCCAGTTCGACCCCGGCCCGTTGCAGCCAGTCGAGTTCGAGACGCTGCAAGGGTGTATGCGGTGACCAGTGGGGAAACGGCAAGGAGTCAGCTCACGGTGCGCAGGCGCCCCGTGGTCTTGTGCCGGGCGCAGCAGTTGGTGTCGCCGGCGACGAAGCGCGCCGGGTTGTCGACCCGGTCGAGCGGCAGGTTGCAGCGTTCGCCGCCGGGCAGCAGCGCCTCGCAGCGCGGCTGCTGGAAGTGGTCCAGCCACTGGCGGTACTGGCTCTCGGAGACGAAGCACTTGGCCGCCGCGTAGGCCAGCGGATTGTCCTGGTAACGCGGGATGTCCTGCAAGGGGATGGTCAGGTGCCCGGCGCCGGGATGGTAGGCGACGAATACCACGCCCTGGCCGGATAGACGCTCCAGCAGTTGCTCCGGCCCCAGGGCGGCCAGACGGTCGCGCTCGGCGCGCAGCTCGGCCAGTTCCTGCTCCAGTTGCTGGTCCAGCTCGTTGCGGTAGGCCAGTTCGACGTCGCGGATCGAGACCTGCTCCTTGTAGCCGGCCACCGCCACCGCCACCCGAGCCTCCAGTTCGTCGGCGAACTCCGAGCGCAGCAGGTCGGTCTCGTTGCGCCCCTGGTTCTCGATGAAACGCAGTTGCCGGGTCAGTTCCTCGCGGTTGCGCTGGAACTGCTCGCCCTGCTCCAGCAGACGCTGCTGCAATTCGGCGTTCTCCCGCGCTTGCCGCTCCAGGGCCTGTTGCAGGCTGAGCACTTCGCTGCGCAGGATGTCCAGTTGCCCGCGGGCGTCCTGTTCGCGCCTGGCCAGTTCCTCTTCGTGCTGCCGGGCGAGCCCGGCCAGGCGCTGCTCCTGCTGCCGGGCCAGGGCGGCGAGCTGTTGCCGCTGCTGCTTGACCAGTTGCGCCAGGCGCGCCGCCTGCTCGTCCTCCTGCTTGCGCGGAGGCTCCGCGGGCGCTGCCTTCGGGGCGGCGGGACCGGCGGCGTACCATTGTTCTTCGGCGGCCATCTGCAGCCGCTGCGGCTCCACCGCGGCAGGCTCCTCGTCCACCAGCAGGCCGAGCTGGTTGCGCCTGAGCGCGTCGCGGATGAGTACGAAATGGTTGCGTCCGGCGCTGCTCTCCGGGTCCCACAGGTGCATCTGGTGCCAGGACACCGGGCACTGGCTGCGACAGGCCAGGCGGATCGGCCCACCGCCCATGTCGGGGCCGCGTCCGGCGCGTTCGGCGAGGTTGCGCAGAGGCAGGTTCCAGCCGGTGTCGGCGCCGCCCTGCTCGTCGAAATCGAGATAGAAGAACACCGCCGCCCGCGCCTGCAGGCGCGGATTGATCAACACATAAGCCAGGTGCATCTGCCGGTCGGCGTATTCCGGCATGCGCACCAGGCCATCGAGCAGCGCCTCGAATTCGGGATACAGCATTTCCTTGCAGACGCCGCTGTCGTTGAAGAACAGCACGGCCTCCGCCATCTGTGGCTTTTTCTGCATGCTCATCGCTAACCCTCGAACGCCTGGCGAGGCGGCCCGCATCCGGCAGTTCCCATCTGGCATGTCACCTGAAAAACAGGCGCTATCTCGTTGTTCGGGCAAGTCTAGGGGAAAAAATGTCGCGGGCAATGTGACTGGGTTGGCAGACACCCGGGCGATGCCGGACGGCCCGCCGAGCGGTAGGGGAAATTGTGAAGCGGTCGGGTTTTGAGCGGACGGAGATCACCGTGGCAGAGCGCCACCGTTCACCAAACCGGTGCGCAGCGCCCCGCCGCGCCGACGAGCGCGGACAGGGACGATACGCAGAACCTGTGCGAGCTGGAGAAAAGCCGTTTTCAACGCAGTTTCTCCGCTACGCAACAGATCGCGGACAGGTTCTCAGAGTTCGGCAGCCAGGCGCGAACCCTGGTTGATGGCGCGCTTGGCATCCAGCTCGGCGGCGACATCGGCGCCGCCGATCAGGTGCACGCTCCGGCCGGCCGCCAGCAGGCCGTCCTGCAACTCGCGCAGTGGGTCCTGGCCGGCGCAGACGATCACGGTATCCACCGGCAGCACCTGCGGCTCGCCCTCGGCAACGCGGATATGCAGGCCGGCGTCGTCGATCCCGAGATACTCCACGGCATTCACCATCTGCACCTGCTTGTTCTTCAGGCCGGCGCGATGGATCCAGCCGGTGGTCTTGCCGAGGCCGTCGCCGACCTTGCTCTTCTTGCGTTGCAGGAGGAACACCTGGCGCGCTGCCGGATGCACCTCGGCCTTGACCCCGGCGATGCCGCCGCGGGCCTCCAGGCGGGTATCGATCCCCCACTGCTTCCAGAACGCTTCGCGCTCCAGGCTGGTGGACGGACCGGCATGGGTGATGAATTCGGAGACGTCGAAGCCGATGCCGCCGGCGCCGATCACCGCCACCTTGCCGCCCACCGGCTTGCGCTCGAGGATCGCATCCAGGTAGCTGATCACCTTCGGATGCTCGATGCCAGGGATCGCCGGCGTGCGCGGAACGATGCCGGTGGCGAGGACGATCTCGTCATAACCGCCCGCAACCAGGTCGTCCACGCCGACCCGGCGGTTCAGGTGCAGCTCGACGCCGGTGCTCTCCAGCTTGTTGCGGAAGTAGCGCAGGGTCTCGTGGAACTCTTCCTTGCCGGGAACCCGCTTGGCCACGTTGAACTGCCCGCCGATCTCGCCGGCGGCGTCGAACAGGCTGACCCGGTGCCCACGCTCGGCGGCCACGGTGGCGGCGGCCAGGCCGGCCGGACCGGCGCCGACCACGGCGATCTTCTTCGGCCTGGCGGTGGGAATGTAGTTCAGCTCGGTTTCGTGGCAGGCGCGCGGGTTGACCAGGCAACTGGTCAGCTTGCCGCCGAAGGTGTGGTCGAGGCAGGCCTGGTTGCAGCCGATGCAGGTGTTGATCCGTTCAGCGTGGCCGGCGGCGGCCTTGTTGACGAAGTCCGGGTCGGCGAGGAACGGCCGGGCCATGGAGACCATGTCGGCATCGCCCTCGGCCAGGACCTTCTCCGCCACCTCGGGAGTGTTGATGCGGTTGGTGGTGATCAGCGGGATGCCGACCTCGCCACGCAGCTTGGCGGTGACCTTGGTGAAGGCCGCGCGCGGCACCTTGGTGGCGATGGTCGGGATGCGCGCCTCGTGCCAGCCGATACCGGTGTTGATCAGGGTCGCGCCGGCCTTCTCGACGGCCTTGGCCAGCAGCACGATCTCGTCCCAACTGCTGCCGCCCTCGACCAGGTCGAGCATCGACAGGCGATAGATGATGATGAAGTTCGGCCCCACCGCCTCGCGCACCCGGCGGACGATCTCCACCGGCAGGCGCATGCGGTTCTCGTAGCTGCCGCCCCAGCGGTCGGTGCGCTGGTTGGTGTGCTGCACGAGGAACTGGTTGATGAAGTAGCCTTCCGACCCCATGATCTCGACGCCATCGTAGCCGGCGACCTGGGCCAGGCTGGCGCAATTGACGAAGTCGGCGATCTGCTTCTCGATGCCTTCCTCGTCGAGTTCCTTGGGCTTGAACGGATTGATCGGCGCCTGGATCGCGCTCGGCGCTACCTGCTTCGGGCTGTAGGCGTAGCGGCCGGCATGCAGGATCTGCATGCAGATCTTGCCGCCCGCCTCATGCACCGCCTGGGTCACGATCCTGTGCTTCTCCGCCTCTTCCGGCGTGCTCAGCTTGGCCGCGCCGGAATACACGCCGCCCTCTTCGTTCGGGCCGATGCCGCCGGTGACCATCAGGCCGACGCCGCCACGGGCGCGTTCGGCGAAATACGCCGCCATGCGCTCGAAGCCCTGCGGCTTCTCTTCCAGGCCAGTGTGCATGGACCCCATCAGGGTGCGGTTGCGCAGGGTGGTGAAGCCGAGGTCCAGCGGGGCGAGCAGGTGCGGATAGGGAACGGCGGCGGTCATCGGGGGTCTCCACATCGGGCGAAACGCGTTCACGGATATGCCGCGGCCTCGGGCGCAATGCGCGGCACGGGCAGCGGTCGGTATGGCGACGACTCTAAGGAGCGCCACCGGAGCGCTCAATGATCCTAAATGACAAGTTACTGATCGGAATGCACAGGGATGCTTGGCAAGCCGACGCCACTCCCCTACCCTGTGGGCTGCCTTGGAGACCCGCATGCGCAAGCTGATCTTCCTGATCCTCATCACCCTCTTCGCCGCCTACGCCGGCTGGGCCGAACGCCGCCCGGTAGGCCACTACCTGTCCGACCTGCGCAGCCAGGTCAGCGTGGTCCAGGGCCAGCCCGGCGAGCGCGGCAACCTGCTGGCGGTCCAGCCGGAACTGTTCACGCCGGACTACCAGAGCGCCGAACGGTTGCAGCTGAAATTCCACGCCTACCTGGAAAATGCCCGCCGCCAGGGCCTGCTCAACGAGCGCACGGTGGTGGTGTTCCCCGAGCATGTCGGCACCTGGCTGGTGGCCAGCGGCGAGAAGCCCGAGGTCTATGCCGCCGCCGACTGGCCCACGGCGATGGACTGGATGGCCGCGAGCAACCCGCTGAAGGTGGCGCGCGGCTGGATCACCGCGCGCGGCGAACAGCGTCTCACCGACACCCTGTTCCGGATGAAGGCGGTGGACATGGCCCACGACTACCAGACCCTGTTCGGCGGGCTCGCCCATGATTTCAAGGTGACGGTGGTCGCCGGCTCCATCGTCCTGCCCGACCCCGAGGTCGAGGACGGCGAGCTGCGTCCCGGCACCGGCCAGCTGTACAACGTCAGCCTGACCTTCGGTCCCGACGGCCGGCCGCTCGGACAGCCGCAACGCAAGGTGTTCCCGACCCGTCACGAACTGAGCTACCTCAACAATGGTCGCGGCGAGCGCCTGCAGGTGCTGGATACGCCTGCAGGACGCCTGGGCGTGCTGATCGGCACCGACAGCTGGTACCCGGACACCTACGCCACCCTGGTCGAACAGCGCGTCGAACTGTTGGCGATCCCCGCCGCCCTGAACCAGAGCGGTCGCTGGCAGCAACCCTGGCCCGGCTTCGATGCCGAGCTGGTTCCCGGCGACGTGCGCCTGGCGCCGAACAGCCTGAGCAACGCCGAGGCCTGGCAGCGCCTGGCGGTCGGCGAGCGCCTGCTGGCCAGCGGTGCACGCGGCGCCGCCGTGGCCTTCGCCCATAGCCGCCTGTGGAACGTCACCGAAGACGGCCAGAGCCTGCTCGGCTCGCCGCAGGGCATGCGCCAGGCCAATCCCGGCGGCGGTGCGCAACTGGTCAATCTCTGGCTATGAGCGCGCCCCGGGTTCGCCTCGGCGACCTCTCGGTCGGCTTCGTCCAGGCGCTGGCCGACGCCCTGCTCGCCGCCGGCGTCGAGCCCGCGCCACTGCTCGAACAGTACGGCCTCGACCAGCGGCGCCTGGCCGAACCCGGGGCGCGCCTGTCGATCCCTCGCTACATGCGCCTCGGCCATGCCGCCATACAGCTCAGCGGCGACCCCGCCCTCGGCCTGCAGATGGGCCGCCTGAGCCGTCTCGGACAGATGGGCCTGGCCGGCGTCAGCGTCGCCCAGGCGCCCAACCTGCGCGCCGCCGCGCGGGCAATGATCCACCTGGAACCGCTTTACGCGCAGAACTACCGGGGCCAGTCGAGCCTGGTGGAAGACGCCGGCGGCGCCTGGCTGCGCTTCTATTCGATCAGCCCTTACAACGCCTACAACCGCTTCGTCGTCGATTCGGTGCTGGCAGGCTGGATCAGCCATCTCGGCGCTCTGGCAAGGCAGCCGTTGAAAGCGGAGCGGGTGGAGATCGAATATCCAGCGCCGCCTTGGGCCGAGCGCTACGAGGCATTCTTCGGCTGCCCGGTGGAATTCGGCGCGCCGACCAACCAGTTGCGCCTGAGCCAGGCCAGCCTGGCCCTGGCGAATGCCGAGCACTGTCCGAGCACCTGGAGCCAGATGCTGGAACTCTGCAACCGCGAGCTGGAGCAGTTGACCCGCACCCGCAGTTGGCGCGAGCGCGTCAGCCGCCTGTTGGGGCCGATGCTCAATGGCCGCGAGCCGGACCTCGAGGAAGTCGCCGCGCGCCTCAAGTTGCCGACCTGGACCCTGCGGCGCAAGCTGGCCGAGGAAGGCACCCAGTTCCGCAGCATCCTCAACGACACCCGCCGCGACCTGGCGATGGTCTACATCCGCGAGACCGACCTGGCTTTCGGCGAAATCGCCTACCTGCTCGGCTTCGCCTCGGCGGAAGCCTTCCAGCGCGCCTTCAAGCGCTGGAGCGGACAGACGCCCGGCGAATTCCGCCGCGCCCAGCGACAGAGCGCCTGATCACATCTCGGTGGCGTCGTCCGCCGGCTCCGGCAGGTCGCATTCGGCGGCATGCTGCTCCAGCAGTTCTTCCTGGTAGTCGTCCATCGCGGATCACCTTTCGTTCGTCTGTGTCTTTCAGCTGTAGACGAGGAAGATGACAGCGGGATTACCGCGCGCGGACCGACGGAGCAGGAAATCCGGCAAACAAGGAGAAAACGGAAGACGCAGGGGACGACGGAAACGAAAAAAGCGGCCATTGGCCGCTTTCTTCGTGGCTCACCCCGCCTCGGCGTGGTGAAGATGTATGGCGCAGCGGACGGGACTCGAACCCGCGACCCCCGGCGTGACAGGCCGGTATTCTAACCGACTGAACTACCGCTGCGCGTCGGCTGGGCAAGATGCCCGGTAAAGCGACTTCCTCTCGTTGCAGCCTGGCTGCCCGCCTTCTGGCGGAAGACGGCGAGTTCGGGGTGGTGAACTCGGGAGGGGAAGTGAATGGCGCAGCGGACGGGACTCGAACCCGCGACCCCCGGCGTGACAGGCCGGTATTCTAACCGACTGAACTACCGCTGCGCGTAACTTGCGAGATTGGTGGGTGATGACGGGATCGAACCGCCGACCCTCTGCTTGTAAGGCAGATGCTCTCCCAGCTGAGCTAATCACCCTTCACTCTCGAAGTGGGGCGCATTCTACCGACCGAAAAACCTAAGTCAATGCCCTGATTGAATTTTTTTTGAAATTTCAGCGATCGCCTGTCGGCGCGGTCGGCGCCGGGGCCCATGCCGGCCCCAGCCACGGGCCGCTCACTCGACCCGCAGGCTCAGGCGCGCCGAGACCCGGCCGTCGACCTGGCGGTCCAGGCCGGCCTCCGCCACCTGCACGCCCTGCCCGTTCAACTGCTCCAGCCAGGGCAGCAGCTTGGCAAATGGCGCCGGCTGCAGGGCCACCTGCACGGCGCCCTCGCCTTCGTTGTCGAGGCGCTCGACACTCAGTCCGGCCTGGGCCGCCGAAGCCGTGACCATGCCCTGCAGCGCCGCCGGGTCGATCTGCGCCTGTGGCGCCGCGGCATCGGCCTGGCGCACGTTGGGCGCCTGCTGCTGGATGTAGGCATGCAGCGCGCGCTGTTCGGTGAAGTACTGCCGCGCCGACTGCAGATGGCGCTCGGCCGGGCGCCACAGCGCCAGGTAGAGCACCACCAGCAGGAGGAACGCACCGAGCCAGAGCAGCGCCAGGCGGTCCCGCGCCGGCAGCCCGCGCCAGCGGATCGCCAGCTGCGAGGTTTCCGCCTGGGCCCTGAGGCGCTCGTGGAATTGCGTCATCACCTTCATCTCAACCTCCTATCACCAGGCGCGCGCTGACCGTCGAGCCATCGCGGCTGGCCGAACCCAGCTGCACCGCCAACCCGGACTCGCTGAGACGCGAACGCAGCCGTTCCAGCACGTCGAAACCGGGAGCCCGCACCTGGAGGGCGACGTCACCGCGAGCGGCGCTGAAGTCCAGTTGCTCGACGCTCACCGTTGGCTCGCCGCCGATCACCGTGGCGGCCTGGCCAAGCAGGCCGAGCAACTGGCCCTCGCCGCCGCTGCTGGCGCTGTCGGCCAGGTGCTGGTCGAACTGCGCGCGCAGGTTGATCAGCTTGCGGTCCTCGGGAAACAGCTGGCGGTAGAGTTCTGCGCTCTGCGCCGCGTAGCGGTCGCCTTCGCGCTGCAACTGCCAGGCCTGGACCAGGGTAAAGCCCCATTGCAACACCAGCCACAGCCCGACCAGCCCCAGCAGCGGCCGCCAACGGCGCCACTGGCTGCTCTGCTGGCGCGCGGCGAACTCGGCCTGGGCCAGGTCGGTGCCCAGCGGCTGCTCGCTCAGCCAGACGTGCGGATTGCCCACCAGGGCCTGGACTTCCACCCCCTCCAGGGGCGCCACCTCCTGCGCGGCGAAGGCCCGCTGCGGCGGCGGGCAACTGTCGCGCAGCACCGGCCAATCCTCGCTGCCGCAGGCCAGGCGTACGGCACCGCTGCCGCCGAGCAGCCAGCGCTCTTCCAGCCAGAACAGGCAGCTGCCCTCGCCCGGCAGGCAATCGGCATCGACATGCAGCGAAGCCGGCGCCTTGCCCACGCCCTCGGCCAGCGCCAGCCAGGCGGCAAGCCAGGTGCGCTGCACGGCGAATACCCGGTGGCGGCCGTCGGCCAGCGCCGGACCAAGGGCAAGGTGCATCTGCTCGACATCGTCGGCCAGTTGTTCCTCCACCGCGAACGGCAGCGACTGGCGCAACCAGCGCGCCTTCTGCGTAGGCAGGTTCACCGCGCAGGCGGTCACCGCCTCCACCGGCAGGTACAGCCGCCAGGGCGCACGGATTTCCGCCAGCGCCTGGGCGAACGGCGCGCGCCGGCACTCGCCATCCTGCACCCACCATACCGCCAGTTCCCCATCGGCCCCCGCCGTGCTGGCGGGCGGCAGGAACAGCGCACTCACTCCACTCATCGCTCGTCCTTCTTCCAATCGTCGCCGCCCGTCGACGGGATGGGCAGGCCGCCCTGTCCCATGTCGCGGGCCATCACGCGTATCTTGCCGTCCTTGCCCCGCTGCAAGGTACTCACCAGCACCTGCCGGCGGTCGCCCAGGCTGACCTCGCTGATCACCTGGAAGTAGCGGGTGCCGACGGCATAACTGACGTTTCCGGTCTTCGAACCCAACTGGGTCAGATGCTTGGTGAAATCGTCCTTGCTCTGGAAACCTTCCCGACCGCGGGCGTCCACGATGTTTTCCGCCTGTCCCGGATCGATCTCGAACATGGCGGCCAGCACCGGCACGCTGGCGGTGTTCACGTTCAGCGGCGCATCCTCGGGCAAAGCGCTGACGAACGGCAGCAGGCGTCGATAGTCGGCTTCCGACAATTTCAGCAGGCGCAGCTCGGACACGTCCTTGAAACTGCGGTTGGCGGCGCGGTAGGCCGGCGCCTCCAGCAGGTACTGGTTGTCCTCGGCGCCTTGCTCGCCCTGCGGATTCTGGTCGGCGTCGAGCCAGTCGGCCAGCCGGTCCGGCAAGCCCTGGACGATCTCTTCCTTCATCCCCAGGGTGGCCAGCAGGCGACGGAACTGCTTCACCGAATCCGGCTTGACCTTGCGCTTGCGCACCAGCCCGTTGAGGTTGAAACGCCCGCTGGGGTCCTCGATCCGCACCCGCAGCTCGCCGCCGTCGTCCAGCTTGAACGGCGTCATCGGTCGCGCCCAGGCCTCGCCCAGGTGGTCCACCGGCTCGCGGGTATTCTCGCCGCCCTGGCGCAGGTCGCGGCGCAGCACCGCTTCCGCCAGGCGTTCGCCGCCCAGCGCATAGTGCCAGGCCTGGCGCACGTGCAACTGGTTGGCGCTGCTACGTATCGCCAACTGCTGGCGGATGATCAGCCCGGCGCAGACGATGGTCACCACCGCCACCACCAGCAGCACGGTAATCAGCGCGACGCCGCTCTGCCCGCGCCTCATTCCGGCGCCCCCGGCATGCCTTCCGGCGGCTGCGGCACCCCGCCCTCGCCGTTCTCGCCGCCCGGCTGGCCCTGCGGCTGGTCCTGCTTGAGCGGCGGATCGAGCAGACGCCAGACGCGCACCAGCTTGCCGTAGTGGCGGTGCTCCAGGGTCATCTCCACCGCCAGCGGCAGGCTTTCCAGGCGCTCCTCCTCGCTGCCTTCGTCGGTCGGCCAGTGGCCCTGCCAGTTGTGCTCCTTGTCGAGGAAGCGCCAGCTCAGCGCGGTAACCCCGTCCAGCACCTGCTGCACCCGTGGCTTGCTGTCCTGGGCGCGGTCCAGAACCAGCCAGTAGCGGCGTTCGAGGGTCTCCCCGGACAGCGACCAGCGCACCCGCTGCAGGCGCGAGCGCGCCTGGCCGAGCGGGTTGCGCCAGCCGCCACGGGTGAATTCGACGATCTGGTCGTTCTCGCCCTCGCTGAGGAAGGCGCCACGGTTATCGCCCAGTTCGTCGCGTACCGGACGTTCGACCGCCTGGGTCAGGTCGCGCTCCAGGGCGCCCATCGCCCGCACCAGCTCGCGCATGCGCTGCTCCTGCACGCGAGTCGCCTGGTCGGTCTGCATCACGCTGTCGAACATGCGGTAGGTGGCCAGGGCCAGCAGGGCGAAGATGGCGATGGCGATCAGCAGCTCGAGCAGGGTGAAGCCCCGCTGTAGCCTCATGGCTGGCTCCCGAGGAAACCGACGAGGCGCGCCGCGGCGCGTTCCTCGATGCTGCCACGCTCGCGGCCAAGGGGCTTCGCCGCGACCCAGACGATCACCCGCCGCATATCCTGCTCGGCGGTGCTGTCGACCTGGGTGCGCCACTCCCAGCGGCGCCCGGCGAACTCCAGCTCGCCCTGGTTGCGGCCGCTGGAGGGCGGCGTCTGTTCCAGTTGCAATTCGTTGAGACGGTTGTCGGCGATCCACATCGCCAGGGTCTTGTCTTCCAGTCGCGAGGCGTTCTGCAGGCTGCGCGCGCTGGCACTAAGCACGCTGGCCGCGACCATGGCGAAGATCGCCAGGGCCACCAGCACTTCCAGCAGGGTGAAACCACGCGCGCGCCTCATCGCCGCGCCACCTCGACCCGTGGCAGGCGGAAACCGTCGCTGCTCAGCGACAACGCCCGCCCCTCGGGTCCGCGCTCGGCCAGGCGCAGGTGGAACGGGCTGAGTTCGCCACTGGAAAGGATCAGCAATTGCGGCTGGTCGGTACCTTTCTTCTGCTCCTTCTCGCCCTTGCTGCCGGCCAGCACCAGCGGCTGGCCGTCCAGCTCGAAGGTCAGCTCCGCCCACTCCGGCAGGCGGTGGCTGTCGCGCGCCACCGGCAACCAGCGCGCCTTCGCTTCGTCGTAGCGCAGCACCTGATAGGCATCGCGCTCCAGGCGCAGGCCGTACTCGCGGTTGTCCAGCACGGCCTCGTCGGTCAGCACGCCGATCAGCCCGGCGAGCCGCTCGGCCTCGCTGTCCAGCTCCCGCGAGGTGCTGGCGAAGCCGGTGCTGAGCACCGCCAGGCCGATCAGCACGCTGATGATGACCATCACCACCATCAGCTCGATGAGGGTGAAGCCGCGCGAAGCCTGCATGTCCGGTCAGTTGTCCCAGTTGCCGATTTCGGCGTCGTTGTCGCTGCCGCCTTCCTTGCCGTCGGCGCCCAGCGAATACAGGTCGAACGGGCCCTTGGTGCCCGGCGCCAGGTACTGGTAGGGATTGCCCCACGGATCGACCGGCAGCTTCTTCAGGTAGCCGTCCTTGTTCCAGTTCTTCGGCTGCGGGTTGCCGGTGGGCTTCTTCACCAGCGCCTCGAGGCCCTGCTGGGTGCTCGGATAGGCGAAGTTGTCCAGCTTGTACATGTCCAGCGCGGCAGCGATGGCCTTGATGTCGCCCTTGGCCACGGTGACCTTGGCCTGGTCGGGACGGCTCATCACCTGCGGCACCACCAGGGCGGCGAGGATGCCGAGGATGACCACCACGACCATGATTTCGATCAGGGTGAAGCCCGACTGTTGGCGACGCTGCAATGGGCGGCTCTGATTCACGCGATTACCCCACGAGTTGGTTGAGAGAAAGGATCGGAAGAAGAATGGCAAGGACGATGACCAGCACCACCGCGCCCATGAATATCAGCATGAACGGTTCGAACAGGCCGACCATCAGGCCGATCTGCGCCGCCAGGTCGTTCTCCTGGTTGCGCGCGGTGCGCGCCAGCATCTGGTCCAGCTCGCCGGAGCGCTCGCCGCTGGCGATCATGTGCAGCATCATCGGCGGGAACTGCCCGGTGGCTTCCAGCGAGCGGGTCAAGCTGGCGCCCTCGCGGACCTTCTGCGCGGCCTTGACCACTTCGTTGCGGATGATCCGGTTGGCGATCACCTCGGCGGCGATCGCCAGCGCCTCCACCAGCGGCACGCCGCTGCGGGTGAGGATCGCCAGGGTCGAGGCGAAGCGCGCGGTGTCGGTGGAACGCACCAGCCGACCGACCAGCGGCACGCGCAGCAGGAAGCCATGCCAGCGCTCGCGAAAGGCATCCTTGCGCAGCGCGTAGCGGAAGCCGATCACCCCGCCGATCGCCGCGACGAAGGCCAGCGCACCCCAGGCCTTGACCCAGTCGCTGACGCCGATCAGCACGCGGGTCAACAGCGGCAGGGTCTGCCCGCTGTCGATGAACACCCGGACCACGTCGGGCACCACGTAGCCCAGCAGGAAGCCGACGATGGCCAGCGAAGCGACCATCAGGATCACCGGATAGAGCAGCGCCAGCTGGATCTTCTGCCGCGACTGCTGGCGCTGCTCGGTGTAGTCGGCAAGTTGCTCCAGCACCGGGCCGAGGTGCCCGGCATGCTCGCCGGCAGCCACCGTCGCCCGGTACAGCTCGGGAAAGGCGGTGGGAAACTCGCGCAGGCTGCCGGCCAGGCTGTGGCCTTCGAGGACCTTGGCGCGCACGGCGAGAAGCATCGACTGGATGCGCTGCGAGGTGGACTGCGCCGCGGCGGCGCGCAGCGCCTCCTCGATCGGCAACGCGGCCTGGACCAGGGTGGCCAGTTGGCGGGTTACCAATGCCAGGTCGCGCGCGGACAGTCCGCGGGCGAACGTCAGGCGCCCGCCCTGCCCGCTCTGCTCGCGGGTACGGGTGGGCTTCACGTCGAGCGGCGCCAATTGGCGCTCGCGCAGCAACTGGCGGACCTGGCGCGCGCTGTCCGCCTCCAGCACGCCCTTCTGCTGGCGACCGCTGGGGTCGAGGGCGAGGTATTCGAAGGCGGCCATTATTCCTCCCGGGTCACGCGCAGGACTTCCTCGACCGTGGTGACGCCTTCCAGCACCTTGCGCCGACCGTCGTCGCGGATGCTCGGTCCACTGGTGCGGGCATGCCGGGTCATTTCCTGCTCGGAGGATTCGTTGTGGATCAGCGAGCGCATGTGGTCGTCGAACACCACCAGTTCATAGATACCGGTACGCCCGCGATAGCCATGCTGGTGGCACTCGCCGCAGCCGCGGGCGCGATGCAGGGTCGGCGGCGCGGCGGGATCGACGCCGAGCAGCGCGCACTCGGCCTCGTCGGCGCGGTAGGGCTCCTTGCACGCCGGGCAGAGCACCCGCACCAGGCGCTGGGCCAGCACGCCAAGCATGGAGGAGGACAGCAGGAACGGCTCGATGCCCATGTCCACCAGGCGGGTGATCGCGCCGATGGCGCTGTTGGTGTGCAGGGTCGAGAGCACCAGGTGGCCGGTCAGCGAAGCCTGCACCGCGATCTCGGCGGTCTCCCGGTCGCGGATCTCGCCGACCATCACCACGTCCGGGTCCTGCCGGAGGATCGCCCGCAGGCCGCGGGCGAAGGTCATGTCGACCTTGGCGTTGACCTGGGTCTGGCCGATGCCCTCCAGGTGGTATTCGATCGGATCCTCGACGGTGAGGATGTTCCGCGTGCGGTCGTTGAGCGTGGTCAGGCTGGCGTACAGGGTGGTGGTCTTGCCCGAGCCGGTGGGGCCGGTGACCAGCAGGATGCCGTGCGGCTTGCGCACCGTTTCGTCCATCAGCTTGCGGTCGCGCTCGCTCATGCCCAGGTGTTGCAGGTTCAGGCGCCCGGCCTGCTTGTCGAGCAGACGCAGCACCACCCGTTCGCCGTTGGCCGAGGGCAGGGTCGAGACGCGGATGTCCACCTCGCGCCCGCCGACCCGCAGGGAAATCCGCCCATCCTGGGGAATACGCTTCTCGGCGATGTCCAGCCGCGCCATGACCTTGATCCGCGATACCAGCAGGGCCGCCAGCTCGCGCTTGGGCTCCAGCACCTCGCGCAGCACGCCGTCGACGCGGAAGCGCACCACCAGGCGTTTCTCGAAGGTTTCCAGGTGGATGTCCGAGGCGTTCTCGCGGATCGCCTCGCCGAGGATCGCGTTGATCAGGCGAATGATCGGCGCGTCGTCCTCCTGCTCCATCAGGTCCTCGGTTTCCGGGACCTGGTCGGCCAGCGCGGCGAGGTCCAGGCTGCCGCCGAGGTCCTCGGCGAGCTGCATGGCCGCCGAGGAGTCGTGCTGGTAGGAGGCCGCCAGGGCCTGGTTGAAGGCGTCCTCGCCGAGCGCCTTGAGCGGCAGGCGGCGGCCGGCGAAGCGCTGCGCCTCGGCGATCGCCGCCAGCTCCACCTGCGGCCGGCAGGCCAGCCAGTACTGCTCCTCCAGGCACAGGAACAACAGGCCCTGGCGCTTGGCGAAGCTGAACGGCAGACGCCGTGGCGGTGCGGCCGGCGCGGCGATGTCGGGTAATGGGGCTGTCATCATGGATGCCTTATAGCGGTAACCTTACAGAAGTATCTTGGTCGTATATGACCACTGAACGGTTACCGTCAGTATTGTTAGTTGTTAGTCGTTTTGTGCGGCCGATCCCGAGTTCCTCTTGCAGAAGTATCCTGGCGAGCCGTTATCTTAAGCACAAGCGTGCCTGGCCCGGCCAGTCACACCTATTGATAGAAGTAGGTAGCCTACCGGCAACGAACTGCTATGATCCCTCGGCGATCTTCAGACATAACGATAAAGACCAGGAGTGATGTATTGCCTTTCTCCGGCGCCTCTTCCCGCTGGCTGCAGCGGTATGCCCCGGCCCTTCTGGCTGTTGCCCTGATCATCGCCATGAGCATCAGCCTCGCCTGGCAGGCGGCCGGCTGGTTGCGCCTGCAACGCAGCCCGGTAGCCGTCGCCGCCTCGCCGGTCAGCCACGAGTCGATCCGCAGCGATCCGACCCGCCTGGCGCGCCTCTTCGGCACCAGCGCCCAGGACCCCAACGCCCCGCCACCGGCCACCAACCTCGACCTGGTGCTCAAGGGCAGCTTCGTCCAGAGCGATCCCAAGCTGTCCAGCGCGATCATCCAGCGCCAGGGCGACAAGCCGCACCGCTACGCGGTCGGCGGCGAGATCAGCGACGGCGTGAAGCTGCACGCGGTCTACCGCGACCGCGTCGAACTGCAGCGCGGCGGGCGCCTGGAAAGCCTGCCCTTCCCGCACCGTTCCGGGGGACTGCTGGCCAGCGCGGACGACATTACAAGCGAGAACGACTCGATCGAACAACTGCAAAGCCTGCAGGATGAGAACGCTGCAGCATTGCGCGAGCGCCTGGACGCCTTGCGCCAGCAAATGGAAGCCACGCCCATCGCAGAACCCGCCGAAGAAGACTCGAGCGAGCCCACGACCACGCCTACGGAAAGCGACTGACCCGATGTCCCAGCCTTTGCTCCGCGCCCTGTTTGCCCCTTCCAGTCGTTCGTACGTTCCCGCCGTCCTTCTCAGCCTGGCCCTCGGCATCCAGGCGGCGCACGCCGAAGACAGCGGCGGGAACGCCTTCGTCCCGGCCGGCAACCAGCAGGAGGCGCACTGGACGATCAACCTCAAGGATGCCGACATCCGCGAATTCATCGACCAGATTTCCGAAATCACCGGCGAGACCTTCGTCGTCGACCCGCGGGTCAAGGGCCAGGTCAGCGTGGTCTCCAAGGCCCAGCTCTCGTTGAGCGAGGTCTACCAGTTGTTCCTCTCGGTGATGAGCACCCACGGCTTCACCGTGGTCGCCCAGGGCGACCAGGCGCGCATCGTGCCCAACGCTGAGGCCAAGACCGAGGCCGGTGGCGGCCAGAGCGCGCCGGATCGGCTGGAGACGCGGGTGATCCAGGTGCAGCAGAGCCCGGTATCGGAACTCATCCCGCTGATTCGTCCGCTGGTCCCGCAATATGGCCACCTCGCCGCGGTGCCTTCGGCCAACGCGCTGATCATCAGCGACCGCAGCGCCAATATCGCGCGAATCGAAGACGTGATCCGCCAGCTCGACCAGAAGGGCAGCCACGACTACAGCGTGATCAACCTGCGCTACGGCTGGGTGATGGACGCCGCCGAGGTGCTCAACAACGCCATGAGCCGCGGCCAGGCCAAGGGCGCGGCGGGCGCCCAGGTGATCGCCGACGCGCGCACCAACCGCCTGATCATCCTCGGCCCGCCGCAGGCGCGCGCCAAGCTGGTGCAACTGGCGCAGTCGCTGGACACCCCGACCGCGCGCTCGGCCAACACCCGGGTGATCCGCCTGCGCCATAACGACGCCAAGACCCTCGCGGAAACCCTCGGCCAGATCTCCGAAGGCATGAAGAACAACGGCGGCCAGGGCGGCGAACAGACCGGCGGCGGCCGACCGAGCAACATCCTGATCCGTGCCGACGAAAGCACCAACGCCCTGGTCCTGCTGGCCGACCCGGATACGGTCAACGCTCTCGAAGACATCGTTCGCCAGCTCGACGTGCCGCGTGCCCAGGTATTGGTGGAGGCGGCCATCGTCGAGATCTCCGGCGACATCCAGGATGCCGTCGGCGTGCAATGGGCGATCAACAAGGGCGGCATGGGCGGAACCAAGACCAACTTCGCCAATACCGGACTGTCCATCGGCACCCTGCTGCAATCGCTCGAGAGCAACAAGGCACCGGAATCCATCCCCGACGGCGCCATCGTCGGCATCGGCAGCAGCAGCTTCGGCGCGCTGGTCACCGCGCTCTCGGCCAACACCAAGAGCAACCTGCTGTCGACCCCGAGCCTGTTGACCCTGGACAACCAGAAAGCGGAGATTCTGGTCGGCCAGAACGTACCGTTCCAGACCGGCTCCTACACCACCAACAGCGAAGGTTCGAGCAACCCGTTCACCACCGTGGAGCGCAAGGATATCGGCGTCAGCCTCAAGGTCACTCCGCACATCAACGACGGCGCGGCCCTGCGCCTGGAGATCGAGCAGGAGATCTCGGCCCTGCTGCCCAACGCCCAGCAGCGCAACAATACCGACCTGATCACCAGCAAGCGCTCGATCAAGAGCACCATCCTCGCCGAGAACGGCCAGGTGATCGTGATCGGCGGCCTGATCCAGGACGACGTTTCCCAAGCCGAGTCGAAGGTTCCCCTGCTCGGGGACATCCCATTCCTCGGTCGCCTGTTCCGTTCCACCAAGGACACCCACACCAAGCGCAACCTGATGGTCTTCCTGCGTCCTACGGTGGTCCGCGACAGCGCCGGTCTCGCCGCGCTCTCGGGCAAGAAATACAGCGACATCCGAGTCATCGACGGCACTCGCGGCCCGGAGGGACGACCCAGCATCCTGCCGACCAACGCCAACCAGTTGTTCGATGGACAGGCCGTCGATCTGCGCGAACTGAAGACGGAATAACGGCGCCATACCGGCAAGGCGGCCTCATACGAAAAAAAGGCGCTGCTCCTTTCGGAACAGCGCCTTTTCCGCATCTCCCCGCCAACTCAGTCGAGGTAGACCATTTTCCGGGTCATGCCGCCATCGACCAGGAATTCCTGGCCGGTGACGAAACCGGCGTCCTCGGAGAGCAGCCAGGCCACCAGCGACGCGACATCCTCCACCGTTCCGACCCGGCCGACCAGGTGTTGGTCGTGGTCCAGCTCGGTCAGCGGCGCAGCCTCGCGCTCGGCGGCCTCGCGGGTATCGATCCAGCCGGGGCTGAGCGCATTGACACGGATCTCCGGGCCCAGGCTGGCGGCCAGGGCATGGGTCAGCGCCAGCAACCCGCCCTTGCTCGCGGCGTAGGCCTCGGAGTCAGGCTCCGACTGGTGGGCACGAGTCGAGGCGATGTTGACGATGGCGCCGTTGTGCGCGCGCAGATAAGGCGTGCAGTACTTGGCCAGCAGCATCGGACCGGTCAGGTTGACCGCCAGGGTGCGGGTCCACTCGCCGAGGCTCAGCGCCTCCAGCGGCGTATTGCGCGGATTGGCGATGGCGGCGTTGCAGACCAGGCCGTCGAGGCGGCCGAACTGACCGAGCACCTCGGCCACGCTCATCGCCACCTGGCCCTCCTGGGCCACGTCCATGGCCACGAACCAGGCGTGCTCGCCCAGCGCCTCGGCCACCCTGGCACCGCGTTCACGGTCGTTGTCGGCAAGCACTACCTGCCAGCCCTCGGCGATCAGCCAGGCACTGATGCCCAGGCCAATGCCCCGGGCCGCCCCGGTGACCAGGGCGACCTTGCCGTTGCCTCGCAGATTGGGTTCGATCACAGCGCGGCCAGCCCCCGGGCCATGTCGGCCTTGAGGTCGTCGAGATCTTCCAGGCCGACCGCGACCCGGATCAGGCTGTCGCCGATCCCGGCGCGCGCGCGGTCCTCGGGGGACAGCCGACCGTGGGAGGTGGTCGCCGGGTGGGCGATGGTGGTCTTGGTGTCGCCCAGGTTGGTGGTGATCGAGACCATCCGGGTGGCGTCGATGAAGCGCCAGGCGGCATCGCGCCCGCCCTTCACGTCGAAGCTGACGACCGCGCCGAAGCCACTCTGCTGGCGCCGAGCCAACTCATGCTGAGGATGGCTCTGCAGGCCCGCGTAGTAGACCCGCTCGATGCCCGGCTGGTGCTCCAGCCATTCGGCCAGGGCCAGGGCACTGGCGCTGTGCGCCTGCATGCGGATACGCAGGGTTTCCAGGCCCTTGAGGAACAGCCAGGCGTTGAACGGGCTGAGGGTCGGTCCGGCGGTGCGGAGAAAGCCGACCACTTCCTTCATCTGCTCGCCGCGACCGGCGACCACCCCGCCCATGCCCCGGCCCTGGCCGTCGATGTACTTGGTCGCGGAGTGGATCACCACGTCCGCACCGAGCTTCAACGGCTGTTGCAGCGCCGGCGTGCAGAAGCAGTTGTCCACCGCCAGCAGTGCGCCATTGGCGTGGGCGATCTCGGCCAGCGCGGCGATATCCACCAGCTCGGCCAGCGGGTTGGATGGCGACTCGACGAAGAACAGCTTGGTATTCGGCTTGCACGCCGCCTCCCAGGCCGCGAGATCGCTCAACGGCGGATAGTCGACCTGGATGCCGAAGCGCTTGAAGTACTTGTCGAACAGGCTGATGGTCGAGCCGAACACGCTGCGCGAGACCAGCACGTGGTCGCCGGAGCTGCACAGGCTCATCACCAGGGCGAGGATCGCCGACATGCCCGACGCCGTGGCCACCGCCTGCTCGGCTCCTTCGAGGGCGGCGATGCGCTCCTCGAAGGTGCGTACCGTGGGGTTGGTGTAGCGCGAATAGACGTTGCCCGGCACTTCGCCGGCGAACCGCGCGGCCGCGTCGGCGGCGGTGCGGAAGACGTAGCTGGAGGTGGTGAACAGCGCCTCGCCGTGCTCGCCCTCCGGCGTCCGCCGTTGCCCGGCGCGAACCGCCAGGGTGTCGAAGGCCGCGCCTTCCAGGTCGCTGTCGAGACGCCCGGCATCCCAGTCCTGAGTCATGCCGCTCTCCCCTTTGTCAGTCGTTGTACAGATCGATGATCGCGCTGACCGCCTGGCTCTTGGCCTTGGTCGCATCGTTGCGCGCCTGTTCGATCCGGTTCAGGTAGGCCTCGTTGACGTCGCCGGTCACGTACTCGCCGTCGAACACGGCGCAGTCGAAGTGATCGATCTTGATCTTGCCGCCGCCGACCGCATCGATCAGGTCGGGCAGGTCCTGGTAGACCAGCCAGTCGGCGCCGATCAGCTTGCTGACGTCCTCGGTGCTGCGATTGTGCGCGATCAGCTCGTGCGCACTCGGCATGTCGATGCCGTAGACGTTGGGGTAGCGCACGGCCGGCGCGGCGGAGCAGAAGTAGACGTTCTTCGCCCCGGCCTCGCGGGCCATCTGGATGATCTGCTTGCAGGTGGTGCCGCGGACGATGGAGTCATCCACCAGCATCACGTTCTTGCCGCGGAACTCCAGCTCGATGGCGTTGAGCTTCTGCCGCACGGATTTCTTCCGCGCCGCCTGGCCGGGCATGATGAAGGTGCGGCCGATGTAGCGGTTCTTGACGAAGCCCTCGCGGAACTTCACGCCGAGCCGGTTGGCCAGTTCCAGCGCCGCGGTGCGGCTGGTGTCCGGGATCGGGATGACCACGTCGATGTCGTGGTCGGGACGCTCGCGGAGGATCTTGTCGGCAAGCTTCTCGCCCATGCGCAGGCGCGCCTTGTACACCGAGATGCCGTCCATGATCGAATCCGGACGCGCCAGGTAGACGTGCTCGAAGATGCACGGCGCGTATTTCGGCGCCTTGGCGCACTGGCGGGTGTAGAGCTTGCCTTCCTCGGTGATGTACACCGCCTCGCCCGGCGCCAGGTCGCGGATCAGGGTGAAGCCGAGTACGTCCAGGGCCACGCTCTCGGAGGCGATCATGTATTCGACGCCATTCTCGGTATGCCGCTGGCCGAAGACGATCGGACGGATCGCATTGGGGTCGCGGAAACCGACGATGCCGTGGCCGGTGATCATCGCCACCACCGCGTAGCCGCCGACGCAACGGTCGTGCACGCAGGAAACCGCGGCGAAGATGTCCTCCTCGGTGGGCTGCAGCTTGTTGCGCACCGCCAGCTCGTGGGCGAACACGTTGAGCAGCACTTCCGAGTCGGAGTTGGTGTTCACGTGGCGCAGGTCGGATTCGTAGATTTCCTTGGCCAACTGCTCGACATTGGTCAGGTTGCCGTTGTGCGCCAGGGTAATGCCGTAGGGCGAGTTGACGTAGAACGGCTGCGCCTCCGCCGAGCTGGAGCTGCCGGCGGTCGGGTAACGCACATGGCCGATGCCGACGCTGCCGATCAGGCGCTGCATGTGGCGCTGCTGGAAGACGTCGCGGACCAGGCCGTTGTCCTTGCGCAGGTACAGCTTATCGTCATGGCAGGTGACGATACCGGCAGCGTCCTGGCCGCGATGTTGGAGGACGGTGAGCGCGTCATACAGCGCCTGATTGACGTTCGACTTGCCCACGATACCGACGATGCCACACATGTGACGCAACCCCTACTTGGCTCAAGCTGGAAAGATGGGAAGCGCGATCGGTCCGTCCCGGACCATCGAGCTGACCAGGGCCTCGTGGGCCGCTGGCTCCCGCGAATCGGCGACCTTCGCCGCCGACTGGCTCGCGGCACGTCCTGTGCCGCCGGCGCCGCGCCATCGACGCGCCGCCCTGGAAAACCGCGGGACTTGGCCTCAGCCAGTGTCCCGCCAAAATCACTGGCTGGGAAGCAGCCCGCCGATGCCGCTCGGCGGCGTTATCGGCGCGGCCGGCAACCACTGGCCGGCGAAACCGAGAATGAAGTTCTTCGACCAGTCGGCAACCATCAGGAAATGCGGCATCAGCACCGACTGCTGCCACCAAGGGTCCTGCTGTACCGGGGCCAGGCTGAGCAGGCCGACCAGCAGCACGACCAGCAGTACGCCGCGCGCACCGCCGAAGACCATGCCGAGGAAGCGGTCGGTGCCGGACAGGCCGGTGACCCGGATCAGTTCGCCGATGAGGTAGTTGACCAGCGCCCCGAGCAGCAGGGTCGCGATGAACAGCAGCGCGCAGGCTGCGATGATGCGTGCCGAGGGGGTCTGGATGTATTCGCCCAGGTGCTGCGCCAGCGCCCCGCCGAACATCCAGGCCACCGCGCCGGCGACTATCCAGGTAAGCAGGGACAAGGCTTCCTTGACGAAGCCGCGACTCAGACTGATCAGGCTGGAAACGACGATGATGGCGACCATCGTCCAATCGACCCAGGTAAATGCCACTATGCAGCCCACAAGCAGAAAAGGCGCTGCATTTTAGCAGAGCGCGCCCGCGACGGTAAGCCGCGGGTCGCGGTCAACCGCGTTCCGGCTGGAAGCGCACGACGAAGCCGTTGAGCTTCTGCTGCTTGCTCAGCTGGTCGCGCAGGCGATCCGCCTCGGCGCGCTGGATCACCGGCCCGACGAAGACCCGGTTCATCCCGTCGAAGCTGCGGATGTAGGCGTTGTAGCCCTGGGAGCGCAGGGTCTTCTGCAGTTCCTCGGCGCGCGCCCGGTTGGACAGGCTGGCAAGCTGTACCGACCAGCTCTGCGGCAGGTTGTTGGCGTCCAGGCGCTTCTCCGCGGGCGGCGGGCTCGGCGGCGCAGCGGGCGGTTGCGGCTGGCTTGGCGGCGGGCTGGCGGCCGGCGCCTGGGTCTGGGCAGGCGGCGGGGTCGCCGGCAGGCCGCCGATCGGCTGGCTGGGCTGGCCGGCGGCGGCCGGGGAGCCTTCCTCGACGATCTCGGGAGCGATGTCTTCTTCGCCGGGCTGCAGTTCCGGCACCTCGGTCGGCTGCACCTCGACACTGGGCATGGCCGGCGCTTGCGGGCGCGGCGGCGCTTCCACCACGACCTGGCGCGACTCGTCTTCGCGGGTGAACAGCATCGGCAGGAAGATCACCGCCAGGGCGATCAGCACCAACGCCCCGACGATGCGCTGCTTCAGCCCTCTTTCCAGCAAGGCCATGGTTTACTCCCCCTTATCCGTTCTACGGGCCAGCCACTCCAGGCCTTCGGCCACGCTATAGAACGATCCGAACAGCAGAATGACATCATCCGCGGTAGCCTTGGCGCACTGCGCGTCCAGGGCAGCGGCGATATCCGCATGGCTGCTCGCCGGAACCTGGCGCAGGATCAGCGCCGCCTCCAGCTCCGCGGCCGGCCGCGAACGCGGGGTCGGCAACGGTGCAACGGCCCAATCCTGCACCAAGCCGGTCAAGGGTTCCAGTACGCCATCCAGGTCTTTGTCCGCCAGCAGGCCGAAGACCGCCAGGTAGCGTCCTCGTGGCGCTGCGGCACGCAGGCGTTGCGCCAGGTACTGGGCGGCCTGGGGATTGTGCCCGACGTCCAGCAGGAGCTGGCGTGGCTGGCCGTCCCAGGACAGGTCGCGGCGATCGAGGCGACCGGTCACCCGGGTCCGCCGCAGCGCCTCGGCCAGGCGCTCCGCCTGCCAGGGCAACTCGAGCAACGCGTAGGCCTGCAGGGCCAGCGCGGCGTTTTCCATGGGCAACCCGAGCAACGGCAGATCGTGCAGCGCCAACGCCTGGCCGTCCGCGGCCAGTCCGCGCCAGTGCCAGCCATGATCGACGAGCGCCAGATCGTAGTCGCGACCGCGCAGGTAAAGCGGTGCCCCCAGCGCAGTCACCTGCTCCAGCAATGGCTGCGGGGGATCGAGATCGCCGCACAGGGCCGGTTTGCCGGCGCGTAGGATACCGGCTTTCTCGAAAGCCACGCTTTCGCGGGTATCGCCCAGCCACTCGGCATGGTCCAGGCCGATGCTGGTGATCAGCGCCAGGTCGGCGTCGATCAGGTTGACCGCATCCAGGCGCCCGCCAAGGCCGACTTCCAGCACCGCGAAGTCCAGCCCGGCGCGCTCGAACAGCCAGAAGGCGGCCAGCGTGCCCATTTCGAAATAGGTCAGGGAAATCTCGCCGCGTGCGGCCTCCACCGCGGAGAAGGCGTCGCACAGTTGCGCATCGCCGGCCTCGACGCCATCGATCCGCACCCGCTCGTTGTAGCGCAGCAAGTGCGGCGAGCTGTAGACCCCGACCGACAACCCCTGCTCACGCAGCAGTTCGGCGAGCAGGGCGCAGGTAGACCCCTTGCCGTTGGTCCCGGTAACGGTGACCACGCGTTTCGCCGGCCTTCCCAGGCCGAGCCGGCGCGCTACCTCGCGGGAACGCTCCAGGCCCATGTCGATGGCCGTCGGATGGAGTTGTTCGAGATAGCTCAGCCAATCGGCCAGGGAACGCTGGGTCATGCGGATACGGGGCTCGGCGAATGAGTGAAGGCCGACAGCAGATTGGCCAGGCGCGGCCGCAACTCGGCACGATGCACGATCATGTCGATGGCGCCATGCTCGAGGAGGAACTCGCTACGCTGGAAGCCTTCCGGCAGCTTCTCGCGGACGGTCTGCTCGATCACGCGGGGACCGGCGAAGCCGATCAGCGCCTTGGGTTCGCCGACGATCACGTCGCCGAGCATCGCCAGGCTGGCGGAAACGCCGCCGTAGACCGGGTCGGTCAATACCGAGACGAACGGGATGCCTTCTTCGCGCAGGCGCGCCAGGACCGCCGAAGTCTTGGCCATCTGCATCAGCGAGATCAGCGCTTCCTGCATGCGCGCGCCGCCGGAGGCGGAGAAGCAGATCAGCGGGCAGCGCTTCTCCAGGGCGACGTTGGCCGCGCGAACGAAGCGCTCGCCGACGATGGCGCCCATCGAACCGCCCATGAAGGAGAACTCGAAGGCGCAGGCGACCACCGGCATACCCTGCAGCTTGCCGCTCATGGCGATCAGCGCGTCCTTCTCGCCGGTGTCCTTCTGTGCCGCGGCGAGGCGATCCTTGTACTTCTTGCTGTCGCGGAATTTCAGGCGGTCCACCGGCTCGAGGTCAGCACCCAGCTCCTCGCGACCGTCCTCATCGAGGAAGATGTCCAGGCGGGTACGCGCGTTGATGCGCATGTGGTGGTCGCACTTCGGGCAGACATCCAGGGTCTTTTCCAGCTCCGGACGGTACAGCACGGCTTCGCAGGACGGGCATTTGTGCCACAGGCCTTCCGGTACCGAACTCTTCTGGGACTCGGAACGCATGATGGAAGGGATCAGCTTGTCTACCAGCCAGTTGCTCATGCTCTTTGTTCTCCAGTGCAAGGTCGGGATGGCCGCACCGATCCGGTGACGGCGTCCCTGAGCAAATTCATCTTCGTGACCGCCGGCAGCGGTGGGCCCCACGGCTGCGAAGCGTTTCGCGGCCTGTCCCATCCCCCGCCTGCGCGGTCACCTGGGCGATACCCGGCGAGCGGCTATCGCGAAATATCTGGCCTCCCTATCGGCGGCCGGGCGTTGTCGCGGAAACGGCGACACGCTAGTGGACGGCGGCGGACCGCCCGTCGTCACATCATGTCTCGTCGCGGCGCCGCGAACGCACCGCGTCCACGAACGCGCGGACCCTCGCCGCATCCTTGATTCCCTTGCTCGCCTCGACGCCACCGCTGACGTCCACCGCGTAGGGCTTGACCTGCTCGACTGCCCTGCCGACGTTATCCGGCGTCAGACCGCCGGCCAGCACCAGGGGTTTGCCCAGGTCGGCCGGCACCAGCGACCAGTCGAACGCCGCCCCCGTGCCGCCGGGCACGCCTTCCACATAGGTATCCAGGAGAATCCCGGCAGCTCCCGGATATGCCGCCGCGCGCCCGACGATGTCGTCGCCGGGCTTCATCCGCAGGGCTTTCAGGTAGGGTCGCCGATGTCCCTCGCAGTCCTCGGCGCGCTCGTCGCCATGGAATTGCAGCAGGTCCAGCGGCACCGCATCGAGAATCTCGCCCAGTTCGCAGCGGCTGGCGTTGACGAACAGGCCGACGCTGGTCACGAACGGCGGCAGGGCACGAACGATTTCCCGCGCCCGATGGATATCCACCGCCCGCGGGCTCTTCGCATAGAACACCAGGCCGATGGCATCGGCGCCCGCCGCGGCGGCGGCCAGGGCGTCCTCGACTCGGGTGATACCGCAGATCTTGATGCGAACGGCTGGCAACGACGGAGAATCCTCGGCGAGTGAGCGACGAACCGCCGGACGGCCGGTCCGGCGGGAATTTTCGATGGTAGCAAAAGCCCGATTCGACGTCAGCCGACGATATCGGGCAATCCGGAAAGGAAATGCGGCCCCAGGTAGCGCTCGGGCAACTCGAACTCCCCGGGGTACTCCACCCGCACCAGATAGAGTCCGTATGGGTGCGCGGTGACCCCACCGGCGCGCCGGTCGCGCGCCTCGAGCACCTCCTTCGCCCATTCGATCGGCCGCTCGCCGGCACCGATGGTCATCAGGACGCCAGCGATGTTGCGCACCATATGGTGAAGGAAAGCGTTACCGCGGATGTCCAGCACGATCAACCGACCATGCTCCAGCAAGCGCACGTGATGCATGGTCTTGACCGGCGACTTGGCCTGGCACTGCACCGCCCGGAACGAGGTGAAGTCATGGGTGCCGACCAGCACCTGGGCCGCCTCACGCATCCGCCCGATATCCAGCGGCCGATGGTTCCAGGTGACTTCCTCGGCCAGGTGCGCCGGGCGGATCGGATCGTTGTAGATGGCGTAGCGATAGCGCCGGGCCATGGCCGAGAAGCGCGCGTGGAAATGCGCCGGCATCACCCTCGCCCAGGTCACACTGATATCCGCGGGCAGGTTGGCGTTGGTGCCCATCACCCATGCTTTCAACGGGCGCTCCACCGCGGTGTCGAAATGCACCACCTGGCCGCTGGCATGAACGGCAGCGTCGGTACGGCCGGCGCAGATCACCCCGACCGGCTCGGCGGCAACCTTCGACAAGGCGCGCTCCAGCGCTTCCTGCACGGAAGGCACGCCGGCTTCCTGGCGCTGCCAACCACGATAGCGGGAGCCCTTGTACTCGATGCCGAGGGCGATTCTGGAAACGCCAGCGGCAGCCGATTCGGCTGCCGCTGGCGGAACAACATCGTTCATGAGGGTCGCTTCATTTCCGGATCAGGCCAGGCGCTCCAGCAACTCGCGGGCTTCCGCCTGCTGGCTGTCGTTACCTTCGGCCAGGACTTCGTCGAGGATATCGCGCGCGCCTTCGCTATCGCCCATGTCGATATAGGCGCGAGCCAGATCCAGCTTGGTCGCCGCTTCGTCGGCACCGGAGAGGAAGTCGAAGTCATCGTCGGCGTCTCCGTCCAGGGCGGAGGCGACCGCTGCATCCTCGGCGGAGAAACTCGGCGCCGCGCTCTTCGGCTCGTCAAGGTTGCTGGCCAACTCGTCCAACTGCGCACTCACCTCGTCCAACTGGGCGGCGAAACTGTCCTCGCCCTTCTCCGGAGCGGCCGGCTCCGTCGGCTCGTCGGCCAGCGACAGGTCGAAGTCGTCCGGCAGGGACAACGCCGGCTCTTCGGCAGCCTCGGTATCGAGGGTGAATTCGTTGTCGGCTGGCGCCGCGGCGGGCACCTCGTCGTTCAGCGAAAGCAGGAAGTCGTCGTCCGAAAGCTTGTCTTCCGGCGCATCGAGATTCAGGGAGAAATCGCCCAGGTCGTCATGCTTGGGTTGGCTCGGAGTCTCTGCCAATTCCGCGAAATCCAGGCCGAAGTCGAGATCGTCGACAGGCTTGTCCGCCGCGGTCGAGGCCGCCAGGTCCAGATCGCTGTCCAGGGTCAGGTCGTCCAGCGCCCCGCTGTCGGACTTGAGGTCGGCCTGCACGTCGTCGCTGCCAAGATCGCCGCCGCCCAGGTCGTCCAGGCTCAGGTCGAAGGCGTCGTCGAGATCCTGTCCTGCCGCATCCGGCTTGGCCGCGTGACCGCTGTCGTCGAGCGACAGGTCGTCGAGGCTGAAACTATCCAGCTCGTCCTGCGCCAGCTTGGCGCCGGCCAGGCCGGCAACCGCGGCGACCGCGACCATTGCCGGGTAGCGCGACTTGAGCTGCTCGACCTGCGGCTGTGCGCCGCCGATTTCGCGCAGCTCGTTTTCCTGGCGAGCGAAACCTTCGCGATCGCCCATCTCGGCATAGACTTCCATCAGCTTGAGGCGCAGGTCGGTGCGCTGCGGCTCGTCGTAGATGGCGTTCTGCAACAGTTCGGCGGCCTGGTTGAAACGCCCGTAGGCGATATAGATGTCGGCCTCGCCCAGCGCATCGGAAGTCTGCGCAGTGGTCTTCTCGACCTGCGGCGCAGCGGCTGCGACCTGCGGTTCAGGCTCGTCGAGGGTCAGGTCGTCGAAGCCGTCCTTTCCCAGGTCCAGCGCATCCTCCTGTTCCTCGCCGGCATCCGCGGCGAAAGCCTGGGCTTCTTCCTTCTCTTTCTGCGCATTGCGCCGCGACAGGATCATCAGCAGCACCAGCAACGCCAGCAGTGCGCTACCGCCGATCACCGCCAACCACAGCGGGTTGGCCAGCAGTTCGTCGAGGAAGCTCGGTGCCGGCTGTTCTGCCGCCTGTACCGGAGCGGGCGCCGGAACGGCAGGTGCCGGAGGCTTCTCGGCAGCTGGCGCGGGCGGCGGCGCCACCGGAGGCTGCGCCGGAGCGGCGGGTGCTTCTCCGGCCGGAGCAGGAGTCGGCGCTGCCGCAGCGGGAGTCCCGGGCTGAGCCGGCGCCTGCGCGGCTGCATTGGGCTGGGACGCATCCGGCAGGGCTGCGTTCGGCTGGGCTGCGCCCTGGCCTTCGGCGCCCAACTGCCCTTGCAGCTTGGCCAACTGGGCGTCCTTCAACTGGATCAACTTCTGCAGCTTGTCCAGCTGGCTCTGCAGATCCTGCATGCGGCTCTGCAGTTCTTCGTTCTCGCGGCGAGTGCTATCGAGGCTTTCCTTGGTCACCGCCAGGGTATCGGCGAGCGCCTTGCTGTCGCCCTTCCCGCCCTTGTCGGCACCCTTGCTGGCCTTGCCCTCGCCAGACACCAGGCGCAGGTTGTCCGTGGCGTCGACCTTGGATGGCGCCGACCCGGCGGCATTGCGCTGGGTCGCATCCAACTGCCTGGCGCCAGCGCTGCCCGCGGCCGGATTGCGGCTGCCGCGCCAGCTCTGGTTCTGCGCCTGCACCTGGGACAGCGCCTCGCGCGGCGAGCGCTCCAGCATCTGCTGTTCGGTGGGAATGCGCAGGACCTGGCCGCTCTTCAGCCGGTTGATGTTGCCATCGACGAAGGCGCCCGGATTCAGTTCCTGGAACGCGAGCATCGCCTGGGGTACGGAAACGCGATCGGTACGGTTGCGCTGGGCGATCTCCCAGAGCGTGTCGTTGGAAACGGTGCGATAGGTGTCGCTGCCTGCCGGCGCGGTGGTACGCACCGGAGCCGGAGCCTGCGGGGCTCGCGGGGCGCCGGTCGCGCGCGGCGCGCTGACCGGCGCTTGCGGAGCGCTTGCCGCGGCCTGCGGGGAGTACAGCGGCGGATCCAGCAGGACGGTGTACTCGCGCAGCAGGCGGCCGTTCGGCCAGAGCACCTGGACCAGGAAGTTCAGGTAGGGCTCCTGCACCGGCTTCGACGAGGTCACGCGAATGACGCTCTTGCCGTTGGGCTTCACCACCGGCGTGAACTTCAGGTCGGTGAGGTAGTACAGGCGATCGACGCCCGCCTTGCTGAACTCTTCCGGCGACGCCAGGCTCGGGATCACCTCGCCCGAACCCAGGTCACGAACTTCGAGCAGCTCGATCTCGGCATCCAACGGTTGGTTCAACGCCGACTTCAGGGTGATTTCCCCCAGTCCCAATCCATGCGCCATGCCGGAAGTCAGGACCGAGGCCGCCGCGATTGCCCGAACCAGTGTACGAAGCCGAACCATAGTGTAATCCCTTGGTTTTAATATCTTTTCTCGTTTCACGAGAGGGAGTGCGTCGGTGCTTGCTGTCCGCTCGCCCAGCCATGCATGGACGGACGCTCCCCGGCAGCAGCGGATCGAACCAGTATTAACAAGCTCGAATAATTCTACAAATCTGTGGGTAAGTATCTTTTACAGATAGTGTTTTATCAACAACTCACCCAGGAGCACGGCATTCAGCGCGGCACCTTTTCGCACATTATCAGACACAATCCACAAATTGACCTGACAGGGATCAGCCTGCCCCGCCCTCACCCGGCCGACATAGGTCTCGTCCTGGCCGAGGGCATCGCCGACCACCGTCGGATAATCGCCCTCGCCGACCCATTCGATACCTTTCGTCGCATCGAGGACCCGCGTCACCGCGGCCAGGTCCACCGGTTCCGCGCACTGCAGGGTCACGCTGAGGCTATCGCCGAAGAATACCGGCGCCTGGATGCAGGTAACGTTCAACGGTCCGATACGCTCGCCAAGCAAGGCCTGCACCTCCGCGAAGATGCGCCGCTCGATGGCGCTGTGCCCCTCGCCATCCACCGCGCCGACCTGCGCCAGCAGGTTGAAGGCGATCTGGCGGTCGAAGAGACGCGGCTCCAGGGGGCGCGCATTGAGCAGTTCGGCGGTCTGCCGGGCGAGTTCCTTCACCCCTTCGCGCCCCAGGCTGGAGACGGAGAGGCAGGCTGTCAGGTTCAGTTGCCGGCAATCCAGCGTGGCCAGTAGTGGCGCCAGCACTTCGCACAGTTCGGCGGCTACGGCGCAAGGACTGGACAAAAGGAACGGCGCCGCTTGCGAGGCCAGGCGTTCGGCATTCACCGAAACCATGACCGGCGGTGCGACGCTCGGTTCCAGGGCGCCGCTCAGGTCGATCACCGAACAACCCGCCGCGCGGGCGCGCTCGGCATGGGCACGCGACACCTCGGCTGCCGCGGCGAAGAAGGCCAGGCCGACACTGGAAAAATCGAAGCTATCGACATCGCCGACGCGCAGGCTGCTTTCGGCGAAACCCATGCGCTGCCCGGCCGACTCGGCGCTGGCCAGCAGGTGCAAACGATGAAGCGGGAAGTCGCGTTCGTCGAGGAGACCGACCAGAGCCTCGCCAACCGATCCGGTGGCGCCTACGACTGCGACATTGAGGGGCTGGGACATGGGAAAAGCCTCGGCGGTCTGCGAAATAGGCGTGGCACTTTACTTGCCCACCTTCGCCCAGGCAATCGAGGCGCCACCCATTGCGGGCGGCGCCGGATCGATCAGCGCTCCAGCAGGATGCGCAACATGCGCCGCAGCGGCTCGGCAGCGCCCCACAGCAACTGGTCGCCGACGGTGAAGGCGCCGAGATACTGGGAGCCCATGTTCAGCTTGCGCAGGCGCCCGACCGGAACGCTCAGGGTGCCGGTGACGGCGGCCGGGGTCAGCTCGCGCACGCTTACCTCGCGGTGGTTCGGCACCAGCTTGACCCAGGGATTGTGCTGGCTGATCAGGCCCTCGATGTCGGTCAGCGGCACATCCTTGTTCAACTTGATGGTCAGCGCCTGGCTGTGGCAACGCATGGCGCCGACGCGCACGCAGATACCGTCGACCGGGATCGGGTTCTTGAAGCGGGCGAGGATCTTGTTGGTCTCCGCCTGGGCCTTCCACTCTTCGCGGCTCTGCCCGTTGGGCAGTTCCTTGTCGATCCAGGGGATCAGGCTGCCGCCCAGCGGCGCGCCGAAATGCTCGGTGGGGAAGGCTTCGCTGCGCAGGGTCTCCGCCACCTTGCGGTCGATGTCGAGGATCGCACTGGCCGGGTTGGCCAGGTCATCCGCCACCGATGCATGGGCGGCGCCCATCTGCTTGAGCAGTTCACGCATGTTCTGCGCGCCGGCGCCGGAGGCGGCCTGGTAGGTCATGGCGCTCATCCACTCGACCAGCCCGGCGTCGAACAGCCCGCCCAGGGCCATCAGCATCAGGCTGACGGTGCAGTTGCCGCCGATGTAGTTGCGGGTGCCGGCGTCCAGGGCCTGGTCGATGACCTTGCGGTTGACCGGGTCGAGGACGATCACCGCGTCGTCTTCCATGCGCAGGCTGGAGGCGGCATCGATCCAGTAGCCCTGCCAGCCGGCCTCGCGCAGCTTGGGGAATACTTCGCTGGTGTAGTCGCCGCCCTGGCAGGTCAGGATCACGTCGAGGGTCTTCAGCTCGTCGATGCTGTAGGCGTCCTTCAGCGGAGCGATGTCCTTGCCCACTTCCGGGCCCTGGCCACCGACGTTCGACGTGGTGAAGAACACCGGCTCGATCAGGTCGAAGTCCCGCTCTTCCAGCATCCGCTGCATGAGTACGGAACCCACCATCCCGCGCCAACCGATCAGACCTACACGCTTCATCGCAACTACACCTATATGAGAGAAGTGAGCTGGCCGACAGCCATCATGGCGCCGGCCAAGCCCGTCAGATTACAGATTCTTGAGTGCCGCGACTACGGCATCGCCCATTTCCCGGGTGCCGACCTTGCGGCAGCCTTCGGACCAGATGTCGCCGGTGCGCAGCCCCTGGTCGAGGACCTTGCTCACCGCCTGCTCGATGGCGTCGGCGGCGGTCGCCTGGCTGAAGCTGTAGCGCAACATCATCGAGACCGAGAGGATGGTCGCAAGCGGGTTGGCGATGCCCTGACCGGCGATGTCCGGGGCGGAACCGTGGCAGGGTTCGTACATGCCCTTGTTGTTCGCGTCGAGCGAGGCAGAAGGCAGCATGCCGATGGAACCGGTCAGCATGGAAGCCTCATCCGACAGGATGTCGCCGAACATGTTGTCGGTGACCATCACGTCGAACTGCTTGGGCGCGCGCACCAGCTGCATGGCGGCGTTGTCCACGTACATATGGGAAAGCTCGACGTCCGGGTAGTCCTTCGCCACTTCTTCCACCACTTCCCGCCACAGCTGGCTGGAGGCGAGGACGTTGGCCTTGTCCACCGAGCAGAGCCTGTTGTTGCGTACGCGGGCCATGTCGAAACCGACGCGGGCGATACGACGGATTTCGCTCTCGCTGTACGGCAGGGTGTCGTAGGCCTGGCGCTCGCCGTTCTCCAGCACGCGCTGCTCGCGGGGCTGGCCGAAGTAGATGCCGCCGGTCAGTTCGCGGACGATGAGGATGTCCAGCCCGGCGACCACTTCCGGCTTCAGGCTGGAGGCCGCGGCCAGTTGCGGGTAGAGGATGGCCGGACGCAGGTTGGCGAACAGGCCCAGTTGCGAGCGGATCTTCAGCAGGCCGCGCTCGGGACGGATATCGCGTTCGATCCTGTCCCATTTCGGCCCTCCTACCGCGCCCAGCAGCACCGCATCGGCCTGGCGCGCGCGCTGCAGGGTCTGGTCGGCCAGCGGCACGCCGTGCTTGTCGATGGCCGCGCCACCGATGACGTCCTCGGCCAGTTCGAAGCCGAGCTGGAACCTGTCGTTGGCCAGCTCCAGCACCTTGACCGCTTCCGCCATGATTTCCGGACCGATACCGTCACCGGGGAGAACCAGGATCTGCTTGCTCATAACACCCTCTTGTCCTTCATTCATTGAACGGCGGGCATGCGCCGCCGTGATCGAACCGTCACTCCCGACGCAGCCACAGCACCAGCACGTCGGTGCTGAACGAGCCGTCGTCGGCAATCTCGAAATACTCTCTGACTTCCTCGCCTACCGCCAGTTGCAGGCTGCGGATCGCCTGGCGGAACACCTCCGGCGTACGCATCCGCTCGACCCACGACTGGAACTCCAGGCGCAGGCGCTGGCGCCGGCTTCCGGTGACCAGCAAGCCCGCCTCGCCGCTCAGGCGCGCCCACTCGGCCGGCGAGTAGTTGCGCACATGGCTGGTGTCGCGGAGCAGCTCGACGGTCTGCAGGAAGGTGTCCGGCAAGGCCTGCCCGGGCGCCGCCACGTCGACGAAGATCGCCACCCCGCCGGGCTTGAGCACCCGCCGCACCTCGCGCAGGGCCAGGCCGACGTCGCGCCAGTGATGGGTGGAATAGCGACTGAAGACGAAATCGAACTCGCCGTCGGCGAAGGGCAGGCTCTCCGCCTTGCCCTGTTCGGTACGGATGTTCGCCATGCCCCGTTCCGCGGCGCTCTGCGCCACCACGGCGAGCATCTCGGCGGAAAGATCGTAGGCCACCACCTCCCCTGCCAGGGCGGCGACCTGGAAGCTCACGTGGCCGGCGCCGCAACCCAGGTCGAGGACCCGCGCTTCCGGGCGCCCGGCCAGGGCGTCGCGCAGCAAGGCGAATTCCTCGCCCTGGGCATGCACGGCGCTGCTCAGGTAGGCCGCAGCCTGGGCGCCGAACTGGCGCTGGACAACGTCATCGTGGTCGCTCATGAACCTACTCCAGGAGAAAAACCGGGCGCACCCTACCCAGGATGCGCCCGGCAAGGGGACTCGCGTGCCGCTCAGCGGAACAGCCAGGGCTGCTGCTGGCGGTAGCCGTCCTCGAAGGCACGGATCGCATCGGCGTCCTGCAGCGTCAGGCCGATGTCGTCGAGGCCGTTGAGCAGGCAATGCTTGCGGAACGGGTCGACCTCGAACCCCAGCACCTTGCCATCAGGACGGGTAACGGTCTGCGCCGCCAGGTCGATGGACAACTGGTAGCCTTCGTTCGCCTCGACCTGGCGGAACAGTTCGTCCACCTCGGCCTCGGGCAGGATGATCGGCAGCAAGCCGTTCTTGAAACTGTTGTTGAAGAAGATGTCGGCATAGCTCGGTGCGATCACCGTGCGGAAACCGTACTCGTCCAGCGCCCAGGGCGCGTGCTCGCGGGACGAGCCGCAGCCGAAGTTCTCCCGCGCCAGCAGTACGCTGGCGCCCTGGTAGCGCGGCTGGTTGAGGACGAAGTCCGGGTTCAGCGGACGCTTCGAGTTGTCCTGTCCCGGCTGCCCGACATCCAGGTAGCGCCATTCGTCGAACAGGTTGGGGCCGAAGCCGGTGCGCTTGATCGACTTGAGGAATTGCTTGGGAATGATCTGATCGGTATCGACGTTGGCGCGATCCAGCGGAGCGACGAGACCGGTCGTCTGGGTATAGGGTTTCATCTCGGTTCTCCTCAGGCGAGCAATTCGCGGACATCGATGAAGCGGCCGTTGACGGCCGCGGCGGCGGCCATCGCCGGGCTGACCAGGTGGGTACGGCCACCGGCGCCCTGACGGCCCTCGAAGTTGCGGTTGGAGGTCGAGGCGCAGTGTTCGCCGCTCTCCAGCCGGTCCGGGTTCATCGCCAGGCACATGGAACAGCCCGGCTCGCGCCATTCGAAGCCGGCCTCGATGAAGATCCGGTCCAGGCCTTCCTTCTCGGCCTGCTCCTTGACCAACCCGGAACCCGGCACCACCAACGCCTGCTTGATGGTCGCGGCGACCTTGCGGCCCCTGGCCACTTCGGCGGCGGCACGCAGGTCCTCGATCCGCGAGTTGGTGCAGGAACCGATGAATACCCGGTCCAGCTGGATGTCGGTGATCGCCTGGTTCGGCCGCAGGCCCATGTATTTCAAGGCGCGCTCGATCGAACCGCGCTTGATCGGGTCGCTCTCGCGGGCCGGGTCCGGCACGTTCTGGTCCACGGCCAGGACCATTTCCGGCGACGTGCCCCAGCTGACCTGCGGCTTGATCTGCGCGGCGTCCAGCTCGACCACGGTATCGAAGCGGGCATCGGCGTCCGACACCAGCCCCTGCCAGCAGGCGACGGCCTGGTCCCATTGCTCGGCGCTCGGCGCGAAGGGCCGGCCCTTCACGTAGTCGATGGTCTTCTGGTCGACGGCGACCAGGCCGACGCGGGCGCCCGCCTCGATCGACATGTTGCAGATGGTCATCCGCCCTTCGATGGACAGGTCGCGGATGGCGCTGCCGGCGAACTCGATGGCGTGGCCGTTGCCGCCGGCGGTGCCGATCCTGCCGATCACCGCGAGGACGATATCCTTCGCCGTGACGCCGGCCGGCAGCCTGCCTTCGACCTTGACCAGCATGTTCTTCATCTTCTTCGCCACCAGGCACTGGGTCGCCAGCACATGCTCGACCTCGGAAGTGCCGATGCCGTGGGCCAGCGCGCCGAAGGCGCCGTGGGTGGAAGTGTGCGAGTCGCCGCAGACCACGGTCATCCCCGGGAGGGTCGCGCCCTGCTCCGGACCGACCACATGGACGATGCCCTGGCGCACGTCGTTCATCTTGAATTCGGTGATGCCGAAGTCATCGCAGTTCTCGTCGAGGGTCTGCACCTGCAGGCGCGAGACCTCGTCGGCGATGGCGGCGATGCCGCCCTTGCGCTCGGTGCGGGTGGTCGGCACGTTGTGGTCCGGGGTGGCAATGTTGGCGTCGATCCGCCACGGCTTGCGCCCGGCCAGGCGAAGACCCTCGAAGGCCTGCGGCGAGGTCACTTCGTGCAGGATATGGCGGTCGATGTAGATCAGCGCCGAACCGTCGTCGCGCTGCTTGACCAGGTGCATGTCCCAGAGTTTGTCGTAGAGGGTCTTGCCGGCCATCGGGATTTCCTCATCAGCTTATTTCTATGCCCACAGGGCTTGTGAGGATGATCCTATGGCTTGTCTACGAATAACTCAAATTCATATTTTTCATCCAAAGCATTCCCAACAGGAATCCATTGGCGCTAAGCTCCGGGCAGCCGAAACCAGCGGAGGCCCGCAATGGACCTGAACAGCCTCAACACCTTCATCGCCATTGCCGAGACCGGCAGCTTCTCCGAAGCCGGCGAGCGCCTGCACCTGACCCAACCGGCGGTGAGCAAGCGCATCGCCGCCCTCGAACAGCAGCTCAATGCCCGGCTGTTCGACCGGGTCGGCCGCGAGGTCAACCTCACCGAGGCCGGCCGCGCCCTGCTGCCGCGCGCCTACCAGTTGCTCAACGTGCTCGACGACACCCGCCGGGCGCTGAACAACCTCACCGGCGAGGTCAGCGGCCGGCTGGTCCTGGCCACCAGCCACCACATCGGCCTGCATCGCCTGCCGCCGCTGCTGCGCGCCTTCACCCGGGCGCATCCGCAGGTGGCGCTGGATATCCAGTTCCTGGATTCGGAAGTGGCCTACGAGGAGATCCTTCATGGCCGTGCGGAACTGGCGGTGATCACCCTGGCCCCGGAAACCGCCGAACCGGTGCGCGCAGTCCCGGTGTGGGACGACCCGCTGGACTTCGTCGCCGCCCCGGAGCACCCGCTGGCCCGACAGGGCACGGTGTTCCTCGCCGACGTCGCCAAGCACCCCGCGGTATTCCCCGGCGGCAACACCTTCACCCACCACATCGTGCGGCGCATGTTCGAAGCCGAAGGGCTGACGCCGAACATCGCCATGAGCACCAACTACCTGGAGACCATCAAGATGATGGTCTCCATCGGCTTGGCCTGGAGCGTGCTGCCGCGGACCATGCTCGACGACCAGGTGGTGCGCCTGCCGCTACAGGACATCCAGCTCAGCCGCCAGCTCGGCTACATCCTGCACACCGAGCGGACCCTGTCGAACGCCGCGCGCGCCTTCATGCGCCTGCTCGACGAACAGGCATTCGGCAACGGCACTCCAGCGGCCTGAAGCGATTCAGGACGAACGCCACGGGTAGGCCCTTCCCTCTTCGCCGTCCGCGGCCAGCGCTCACCCGACCTGCATGCCAATGCCCTCGCGACTCAGCCCTCGCCGACCCACGCCTGCACCTCGACCTCCACGTCGACCCCCAGCGCCAGCCCGGCGGTCACCGTCGAGCGTACCGGCAAGGCCCCCTGCACATGACGCTGGTAGACCTCGTTGAAACCGGCGAAGTGGGCCATGTCCGACAGCCAGACGGTGACCTTCACCAGTTGGTCGAAACGCGCGCCACAGCTCTCCAGGGTCTCGCCGATGCGTGCCATCACCGCTTCGGTCTGGGTCTGGATATCGCCACGTACCACCTCGCCGGTCGGACTCATCGGCACCTGTCCGGAAAGAAACAGGAAGCCGCCGGCCCGCACCGCGCGGGAAAAGGGAAACGGCAGGCTGCTGGGGTAACGCTGGATGTCATCGCTCATCTGGATTGCCTCCTGTTACTGAAGCGCTAGGAAGAAAAGCTTTCGGCCGCGGAATCGGCGTATTCATGTAGCACTGCGATCAACCCTGGCTCATATCGACGCGCTCCGCCAGAAAGTCCAGGAACGCCCGCACGCGCAGCGGCAGATAGCCGCCCTGGCCGACGTAGACGGCGTGGACTTCCTCCAGGTCGCCCGGGTTGTATGCCTCGAGCACGGGAATCAGGCGACCGGCGGCTATGTCCTCGCGCACCTGGAACGCGGCCAGCCGCGCCAGGCCCAGGCCGGCCACGGCCAGACGGCGCAGCGCCTCGCCATCGCTGGCCTGGGCGTTGCCCGACAACGGCACCACGAGTTCCTCGCCGGCGTCCCGCAGCGGCCAGCCGGAGCGCGTTCGCACATAGTTGGCGCCGAGGCGGTTGTGCCCCAGCAGCGCCTGCGGCGTGGCCGGCATGCCATGCCGGGCCAGGTAGGCCGGCGCACCGACGATCAGCATGCGCGTGCTCCCCAGCTTGCGCGCCACCAGGCTCGAGCTTTTCAGCGGCCCCGCGCGCACGGCCACGTCGGTGCGCTGCTCGAGGATGTCGACGACCTCATCGGTCAGCACGATATCCAGCGTCACCTCGGGATGCTGCGCGAGGAACTCGGGCACCAGCGGCAGCAGGAAATGATGCCCGAAAGGCACGTTGGCGCTGACTCGCAAGCGCCCGCGCGGCGCCGCGTTTTCGCTCGCACACCGCTCGGCTTCCTCCAGGTCGGCCAGGATACGTACCCCGCGCTCGTAGAACGTGCATCCCTCGGGCGTCAGTTGCAATTGACGGGTGGAGCGGTTCAGCAAGCGGGTTCCCAGGCGCTGTTCGAGCCGGGTGATCAGCTTGCTGACTGCCGAGGGCGTCATGCCGCAACGTCGAGCGGCGGCGGAAAAGCCCCCCGACTCGACGACCCGGGCAAACACCTCCAGTTCGCCGGAACGGTTGACTTCAAGCCGGGCCATGGCGCCCCGCCTGATGATTTCGCTTCATAAATGATGTTCCCCGCTACGGTCTATTTCCCTTAAATCGTTGAATTCATCATCAGCTACAGGATAACCACTGAATTCAACGACATGAAACGACCCATCGAAAGACTTCCCGCCGCGACCTCCAGCGCAACCCGGGCCTTCGCGCTCGCGACGAGCCTGTTGTACGCCTGCGCCGCGCCGGCCGCTTCCTGGACCGCCAGTTGGCAGGCCAGCCCGCAGCCGGTCTGGGCTGAGGACTTCCTGTTTCCCAGCAACGTGCCGGCCGAACTGCACGACCAGACGGTGCGGCAACTGGCGCGAATCAGCCTGGGAGGAACGCGCGTGCGCATCGTCCTGGCAAATACCTATGGAAAGCGCCCGATCCGGATCGGCCGGGCCACCCTGGCCAAACCGGGTTCCGAGCGCGCCGCGGTCGCCACCGGCAGCCTGCATGACGTGACCTTCGGCGGACGCCGGACGGCGACCATCGCGCCCGGCGCCACGCTACTCAGCGATCCGGTGGCGATGCCGGTGGCCGCGCTCTCGCAGGTGCTGGTGAGTCTCTACCTGCCGGCCGCCACGCCCATGGAAACCTTCCACTGGGACGGCCGCCAGACGGGCTGGATCGTCGCCGGCGAGCAGACCCAAAGCCACGCATTGCAGCTGGACGCGGCGGACAGCCAGAGCACCACCGCGCGCCTGCTGTTGACAGGTATCCTGGTCGAAACCGAAACGGCAACGCGGACGCTGGTGACGCTCGGCGACTCGATCACCGACGGAGCCAGCGCCAGCCTCGACCGGAACAGCCGTTGGCCGGACTTCCTCGCCGAACGCCTGGCCCCGCATGGCGTCGCCGTGGTCAATGCGGGGATTTCCGGCGCCCGTCTGCTGAGCGACGGCATGGGCGCGAGCGCGCTGGCACGTCTGGACCGCGACGTACTGGCCCAGCCAGGCACAAGCAGCATGGTGGTGATGCTCGGCATCAACGACATTGCCTGGCCCGGTACCGCTTTTGCCCGGAATGCCGCACCGCCCACCCTGGAAGCGCTGATCGCCGGCTACCGGCAATTGATCGAACGGGCGCACAACCGGGGTATCCGGGTCGTCGGCGCGACCCTCACGCCGTTCGAGGGCGCACTGCCCGGCACGCCGTTGAGCGATTATTACCATCCCGCCAAGGAAGCCCTGCGCAGGCAGGTTAACGAGTGGATCCGTCATGCCGGCGCCTTCGATGCGGTGATCGACTTCGACGCGGCATTGCGCGATCCGGAGCAGCCGTCGCGGCTCGCCGCGCGCTACGACTCCGGCGACCATCTGCACCCCAGCGACGAAGGCAACCGTGCGATGGCGGCCGCCGTCGACCTCGACGTCCTGCTGGACGAGGTGCCTGACGGCACACCGGCAGAGCCCCGGGCCGATAGCGCAACGAAATGAAAAAAGGCGCCCGAAGGCGCCTTTTTTCGATCACCGCTGACGGTTACTGGTTGTCCAGTGCCGGGCGCTGGCCATTGATGGCGATACGCTTCGGCTTGGCTTCTTCCGGAACCAGCCGGACCAGGTCGATGTTCAGCAGGCCGTTGGCCAGCGAAGCCGCCTTGACCTCGATATGGTCGGCGAGGCGGAACGACAGCTTGAAGGCGCGCTGGGCGATGCCCTGGTGCAGGTAGGTCACGTTGTCCGTGGACTTCTCGCGCTTGCCGCCACTGACGGTCAGCACGCCGCGCTCGACCTGCAGGTCCAGGTCTTCTTCCTGGAAGCCGGCGGCGGCGATGACGATGCGATACTCGTCGTCACCGTGCTTTTCGACGTTGTAGGGCGGGTAGGTACTCCCGGCCTCATTGCGCAGGGCCGACTCGAACAGATCGTTGAAGCGATCGAAGCCTACGGAATGACGGAACAGCGGGGCGAGGGAAAAAGCGTTGCTCATTGCGAATCTCCTGAATTATCAGCAAGTACTCTGATGCGGAACCCGTCTTCGGCATCCCGCACGAACTAGATAGGGATCGTCGGAAGTATTTCAAGAGCCTTGAGAACGACCGTTCGTCGTGCTCAGATCGAAACTCATCCTTTCGAGAACCGTCGCCATGGAACGCGCAATCCCGACCTTCCCCTGCCGCGATCTGGACAGCGCCAGCGCCTTCTACCAGTCCCTCGGCTTCCACCTTGGCGCTCGCTATCCGACCTACGCCATCCTCCAGCGCGGCGCCCTGGAGCTGCACCTGTCGCTGTTCGAAGCGCTCGAACCGAAGACCAATTGCAGCGCTGCCTACCTGCGCCTGGAGGACGCCCAGGCGCTGCATCGCCAGGCCGCGGCCCTCGGCCTGGGCGGCCAGGGGATTCCACGCATCACGGCCCTGGAAGACCAGCCCTGGGGTATGCGCGAATTCGCCCTGGTCGATCCCGACGGCAACCTGCTGCGGGTCGGCCAGGAGCTCGATGCGACGCCAGAGCAACACCGGGTTCGCCTGGCCAGCGCCGACGACGTCCCCGCGGTGGCCGCCCTCTGGCAAGCCAATGTCCGCGAAGCCGGGGAAACCCTGGATGCCGGCGACCAACAGGCGATCCAGGCACTGCTCCTGGCCGCCTCGCGCAACCGCTTGCTCTGGCTGGCGGAGGCCCAGCAGCATCCCCGCGGTTTCGTCCTCGCCCACTTGTGGCAGATCGAGGACGGTCAGGCACGGGTCGGAGAGATCGCAGAGCTCTACGTACTGCCGCAGGCCCGCCGCCAGGGCCTGGCCCGGGAACTGGTGGGCAGCGCCGAGGAGGCCCTGCGCTCGCGGGGCGCCGGCCTGATCCGCGCGCAATCGGCCCTTGACGCGCCGCTGTCCAACCTGTTCTGGCAGGGCCTGGGCTGGGACGCCGACTACCTGACCTTCACTCGCTACTGACCTGGGGAGCATCATCATGCGCAACGTCATGCTGATCACCGGAGCCAGCCGCGGCATCGGCGCCGCCACCGCTCTGCTCGCCGCCGAGCGCGGCTATGCGGTCGTCCTCAACTATCTGCGCAACCGCGAGGCCGCCGAAGCGCTGCGCCAGCGCATCGAGCGCCAGGGCGGCGAAGCCCTGGCGGTGGCGGCCGACGTAGCCGAGGAAGGCGATGTCGAGCGGCTGTTCGCCGCCATCGACGAACGTTTCGGCCGCCTCGACGTGCTGGTCAACAACGCCGGCGTGCTGGAAGCGCAGACGCGCCTGGAAAACATCGACGCGGCGCGCCTGCACAGGGTATTCGCGACCAACGTGACCGGCAGCTTCCTCTGCGCCCGCGAGGCGGTGAAGCGCCTGTCGACCCGCCACGGCGGGCGCGGCGGCAGCATCGTCAACGTATCCTCGATGGCCTCGCGGCTGGGATCGCCCAACGAATACATCGACTATGCCGCCGCCAAGGGCGCCATCGACAGCATGACCATCGGGCTGGCCAGGGAAGTGGCGGCGGAGGGTATCCGGGTCAACGCGGTGCGGCCCGGACTGATCGATACCGAGATCCACGCCAGCGGCGGCGAGCCCGGCCGTATCGAACGCCTGAAGGGCGGCATACCGCTAGGACGCGGCGGTACGGCGGAGGAAGTCGCGCGGGCGATTCTCTGGCTGGCGTCGGACGAAGCCAGCTACAGCACCGGCACCTTCATCGATGTCAGCGGCGGCCGCTAGGCCTGCTACGCAAGCTAGGCCGCCTGGCTGAACGACACCTGCAACAGCCGGTCGATGGTTTCGCAATCGCTTTCCCGGCGAATCCGCGCGAACAGCTCGACGGCTTCGGGATAGGTGCGCGTGAGCATGCCCAGCCACTGCTTGAGACGCCCCGGGGCATAGCGCGGGGCGAGCTTGCGCCGGGCCTGTAGCCAGAAGTCGCGCAGCAGCGGCAACAGCTCGCTCCAGGGCATCTCGTGGATTTCGCCGCCATCGCGCCAGGCGGCGATCTGCCGAGCCAGGCCAGGACGCGAGACCAGGCCGCGACCGAGCATGATGTCCTCCACCCCGCTGACCTCGCGACAACGCAGGTAGTCGTCGAGCGTCCACACTTCGCCATTGGCGAACACCGGCACGCGCACCGCCTCGGCCACCCGCGCCACCCACTCCCAGTGCGCCGGCGGCCTGTAGCCATCGACCTTGGTCCGGGCATGCACCACTACATGGGCCGAGCCGCCGTCGGCCAGGGCCCGCGCGCAATCCAGGGCGCCGTCGGGACTGTCGTAGCCCAGGCGCATCTTCGAGGTCACCGCAATCTCGCTCGGCACCGCGCGACGCACGGCGGCGACGATGTCGTGCATCAGCTCCGGCTCCTTGAGCAATACCGCGCCGCCGCGCGAGCGGTTCACGGTTTTGGCCGGACAACCGAAGTTCAGGTCGATCACCGGGGCACCCAGCTCACAGGCGAACGCGGCGTTATCCGCCAGGCACGCAGGATCGGAGCCGAGCAACTGCACACGCATCGGCGTCCCGGCGCGGGTCCGGCTGCCGTCGCGCAGCTCCGGCGCCAGCTTGTGGAAAGCCGTGGCCGGCAGCAGGCGATCGGTGATGCGGATGAATTCGGTGACGCACCAATCGATGCCGCCGACGCGGGTCAGCACGTCGCGGAGGATTTCATCCACCAGACCTTCCATCGGCGCCAGGGCGATTTGCACGAACCACTACCTCGAAAATGACAGGCGGCGGATTCTAGAGAATCCGCCGCCCGGAACAAAGTGCGAATGCCTGCCGGCCGACGCGCGACGGGTCAGGCCCCGGCGAGCAGAGCCTGGCCGTAGCCGTCGATGAACTCCGCCGGCATCCGCTTCGGCTTGCCGCTGGACAGTTCGATGCAGACGAAGGTGGTCTGCGCCCGCAGCAGCGTGGCGCCATCCGCCGGGCGTACCAACTGGAAGCGCCGGTTCATCCGCAGGCGCTGGTCGGACTCGACGATCCAGGTCGCCAGTTGCAGTTCGTCGCCCTCGTAGGCCGCGGCCAGGTAGTCGATCTCGTGGCGCAGCACCGCCATCGCCCGGTCCAGCCGGCGGTACTCGGCCAGGTCCAGGCCCAGCCGCTGCGAGTGGCGCCAGGCGCAGCGCTCCAACCAACTGACGTAGACGGCGTTGTTCGCGTGGCCGAGCCCGTCGATGTCCTCGGCGAGGACCCTGAGGTCGATCACGAACGGATCGGCGTAGTCCCAACTCATCAATGCTGCTCCAGGCTGCCGGCCAGTTCGCGCGCTTCCCTGGCCAGTTGTGTGATCTGATCCCAGGCCCGCGCCCGGATCAGGCTCGGCGGCGCCAGCCAGGTGCCGCCGACACAGGCGACATTGGGCAGGCGGAGGAAATTCAGCAGGTTGTCCAGGTTGACCCCGCCGGTCGGGCAGAAGCGGATACCGGTGAACGGCCCCTTCAGGCTTTTCAGCATTTTCACGCTGGCAGTGCCATCGGCCGGGAACAGCTTCAGCGAGCGATAACCGTACTCCAGCGCCAGCAACACTTCCGAAGGCGTCATCACCCCGGGCAGGTATGGCAGGCCGGCATCCTCCGCGGCGGCGGCAAGGCGCGGCGTGCATCCGGGGCTGACGGCGAACTGCGCGCCCGCGTCGCGTGCCTCGAGAAACTGCTCGGTGTGGATCAGGGTACCCGCCCCCAGCAGGACCTCGGGCACCTCGCGATGGATGGCGGCGATCGCGTCCAGCGCCTGCGGCGTGCGCAGCGTCACTTCCAGCACCGTGACGCCGCCCGCATACAACGCGCGCGCCAGGTCGGGCGCCAGCGCCACGTCCTCGATCACCAGCACCGGCAATACCGGGCTGGCCTGCAGCAGGACCCGATCCAGCGGCAATGTCATGGGCATTCCTCGATTCGAAACGGCTCGCTCCGCCGGATCGCTCCGCGCGGGCCACAGCGCTTTTTACCGAAGAACCGAGGTCAGGACAACGACAACCCCTCTGCTACGCGCCTCAGGAAGCGCTCGCCGTCTTTTCCACGCGCCGGCAAGCGCGCATCGCCGGGCGCTCCTCGAGCAGCGCCAGCAGCGACTCGCTCAGCCTGCGCTCGCCGAGCAGTCGGTAGTGGCCGCCGCCCGGCAGGCGCAGCAAGCGACTGGCCGGCCAGGCGGCATGGATGCGCTCGGCATTTTCCACCGCTACGCGCGGGTCGTCGCCGGCATGCACCACCAGTCCGGGCATTTCCAGACGGTAGCGCGCCACATCCAGGCACGCCGCGGATATGCCCGCCTGACGCTCGACCAGGCGGATGAAATGCGAGCGAGCCAGGGCCGGCAAACCGACGAAACGAGCGAACAGGCGCAACTGTTCGAGAATCCGCGACGGCGCCGAGACCGTCACCAGCGCTTCGCTGCGCAGCCCCATCTGGGCCGCCAGCAACGCCGCCGCGCCACCCAGGGAATGACCGACCACCGCACGCAGCGGCGGCAACTCGCCAGCGGCCTCCAGCAAGGCGTGGGCGAACAGCACCACGTTCGCCTCCCTGCCCGGCGAGCGGCCATGGGCCGGCGCATCGAGGGCATACACCGAATAACCCGCGCCAACCAGTTGCTCGATCAGATGGGCGAACTGTGTCGGCCTGCCGGCCCAGCCATGCAGCAGCAGGACTGCCGGCCCCTCGCCCCAGCGCAACACCGACAGCCCGAAGCGCAGAGTGACGCGCTCCGAGCTGGCCAGCAGCGGCAGCTCCCAATCCTTCGGCGGCCACTCGCCAGGCATCATGAACGCCCGACGCATACGCTCGGCCGTCCAACGCGGCGCGATGCGGCCGATCGTCCCGTTGAAACCGCGAATCCAGGTCAGGCTGCTCATCTCGCACCTCCTCAGTTCACCGCCTGCTTGGCGGCACGCAGAACCCGGTCGGACAGCTCGCCCGGCCCCAATGCCCGGGCCAGCGCCAAACCGCCAATCATCAACACCAGGTCGGCCAGGGCGACGTCGGTTTCCTCGGGACTTTCCGCCAGGCTGGCGACCATGATCTCGACATGCCTGCTCAAGACCTCGCGAAACCCCTCCGGCAGGCGCGCCACCTCGGCGAGGGTCGCCGGCAGCGGACAACCGGCGTCGACCTGTGCGTCCCGATGCTTGCGCGACAGGTAGAAGGCGGCCGCCAAGGCCCGACGCTCCTTTCCCGACAATCCGGGGTCGAGTTCGCCGAGCAGTTCGCGGCGCTTGCCGAGCAATTGCTCGAATGCCTCGAGCATCAGCGCATCCTTGCTCTGGAAGTGGGCATAGAAGCCGCCGACGGTGAGCCCCGCCGCGCCCATCACTTCCCCGACGCTAGGCTCGACGGCGCCCCGCTCGAGCAGGGCCTGGGTGGCGGCACCGAGGATGCGGGCACGGGTCTGGGTTTTCTTGTCGCTCATGACGGGCTCCGAAAATATTATGGATGAAATATTATATGCATAATAAAAATCGGCAAGCGTACGGCCGGACCGTCTGTCAGGAAATTCGAAAAGGGAAAAAACAAAAGGGCCATTCCAATTCGGAATGGCCCTATAGAGCCCCGCAGAGCGGGAAAAAGTGGCGTCCCCTAGGGGACTCGAACCCCTGTTACCGCCGTGAAAGGGCGGTGTCCTAGGCCACTAGACGAAGGGGACAATGAAACCTTCGAAAAGTAAGGCCAGCGATGCTGGCCTTGGAATGTGGTGGAGCTAGACGGGATCGAACCGTCGACCTCTTGCATGCCATGCAAGCGCTCTCCCAGCTGAGCTATAGCCCCGAATTCGCCATCAGGCGGGCGATCTTCCGATCGCTTCGACAACCTTCCGGTCATCGACACGCTCATCCATTGCTGGGACGGATGAACATGAAGTGGCGTCCCCTAGGGGACTCGAACCCCTGTTACCGCCGTGAAAGGGCGGTGTCCTAGGCCACTAGACGAAGGGGACGAAACCTTCGTAGGAATCCGCAAAACCAACCGCGTATTCCCGGCAATTTGGTGGAGCTAGACGGGATCGAACCGTCGACCTCTTGCATGCCATGCAAGCGCTCTCCCAGCTGAGCTATAGCCCCAAAGTACCGCTGGATCGCTTCACTTCGTTGAGTTCGTCGTGAAGACGGGGCGCATACTAAGGGCGAGGCTTGAGGCTGTCAACATTATTTTTCATCGAAACCTAAAAAATTTTACCGGAAGAACAATCACTTACCTCCCCTCCCCAAAAAACGAGGCCCGCAACTGGGCGGGCCTCGTCATCGACTGTAGAAGAAAGCCGGTCAGCCGGGAATGGCGTCGCGGATCTTCTCCCATTCCTTGGTTTCCTTTTTCGACGCCCCGCCCAGCAGCTCCAGGGCCTGGCGCAAGCGATAGCGCGACAGGTCGGCGCCAAGGATCTCCATGGCGTCCAGCACCGAAACCGAGCTGGCATGCCCGGTGATGGCCGGGAACATCAGCGGCATCACGTCGCGCAGCTTGAGCTGGAGGTGCTCGGCGACAGCCTGGATGCAGCCGGTGATGCGTTCCTTCTCCCACTGGCGCAGGGATTCGAGTTTCCACAGCACCAGTTGCAGGACCTGGCGGACCTGGGTCGGATCGAGCTTCTTGTGTTCGAACAGCGAAGCGTCCAGCGGCACCCCGCCGCTGAAGAAGAATCCGGCCAGCGGTGCGATCTGGCTGAAGTTCTCCACCCGTCCCTGCACGTGCGGAGCGATCTTCATCAGGTATTCGGGATTCAACGCCCACTTCTGCACCTCACGGGCGAACTCCTCCACGGACTGCTCGCGGATCCACTGCCCGTTCAGCCAGGAGAGCTTCTCCAGGTCGAAGATCGGTCCGCCCAGGGAGACGCGCGACAGGTCGAAATGCTCGATCATCTCGGCTAGGGTGAATTTCTCGCGCTCGTCCGGCATCGACCAGCCCATCCGCCCAAGGTAGTTGAGCAGCGCCTGCGGCAGGTAGCCCATGCGTTCGTAGAAGGTGATAGAGGTCGGGTTCTTGCGCTTGGACAGCTTGCTCTTGTCCGGGTTGCGCAGCAGCGGCATGTAGCACAGCTGCGGCTGCTCCCAGCCGAAATACTCGTAGAGCTTGATCAGCTTGGGCGCCGACGGCAGCCACTCTTCGCCGCGCAGGACGTGAGTGATGCCCATCAGGTGGTCGTCGACCACGTTGGCGAGGAAGTAGGTGGGCAGGCCGTCGGCCTTCATCAGCACCTGCATGTCCATGCGATCCCACGGAATCTCGACATCGCCGCGGAGCATGTCCGGCACCACGCAGACACCCTCGGTCGGCACCTTCATGCGGGTGACATGGGACTCGCCGGCGGCGACGCGGCGCTGCACCTCATCCTTCGGTAGGTGCATGCAGTGGCCGTCGTAGCGCGGGGTTTCCTTGCGCGCCATCTGTTCGGCGCGAACCGCATCGAGGCGCTCGGGCGTGCAGAAGCAGGTGAAGGCATGGCCCTTCTCGACCAGTTCGTCCGAATACTTCTTGTAGATGTGCCCGCGCTCGCTCTGCCGGTACGGGCCATGCGGGCCGCCGACGTCCGGGCCCTCGTCCCACTCGATGCCGAGCCAGCGCAGGGCGTCGTAGATCTGCTGCTCGGACTCCCGCGTCGAACGCAGCTGGTCGGTGTCCTCGATGCGCAGGATGAACTGACCGCCGTGCTGACGCGCGAAGCACAGGTTGAACAGCGCGATGTATGCGGTACCGACGTGCGGGTCGCCCGTCGGCGACGGGGCGATGCGAGTACGAACAGTGGTCATGGAGACTCTCTTGCCAAGCGGAAGTTAAAACGGAAATTCAGGGGCGCGATGTTATCAGGCGGGCCGCCTCCGGCTCCAGTAAACGACCGGTGTCGGCCGGCAGGCGGCTGATCAGGAAATCGAGGAAGGCCTTGACCTTCATCGCCTGGAAACGCCGCGAAGGATAGACCGCATACAGTTCGCCAACCGGCAACGGCACGTCCGCCAGCAAACGCACCAGACGCCCGCTGTGCACGCTCTCCGCACAGATCAGCGCCGGTAGCGCGGCAATGCCGGCACCGGCGACCACCGCCTCGCGGGCGAAGGTGATGTTGTTGCAGGACAGCACCCGCTGGCAGGGCAGGCTGTCTCCGGAAAGCGGCCAGTAGCGCTGGGAGTCGGTGGACAGAAGGACCGCGCGATGCCCGGCAAGCTCGGCCACCGATGTCGGCGTGCCGTGCGCCGCCAGGTAGTCGGGGCTGGCGCAGAGCCAGCGGCTGGTAGAGAGCAGGCGACGGGCCACCAGGGTGGAATCCTCCGGCTGGCCGACCATGATCACGATGTCGACGCCCTCCTGCAGCGGATCGACGCTGCGCGAGGCCAGCTCGACCTCGGCGGTGATCTGCGGGTACTGGCGCATGAAGTCGCCCAGCAGGCTGGCGAGGAACATCTGGCCGAACTCTATCGGCGAGGTGATCCGCAGCAATCCCGACGGCGCCTGCTGCAGCTGCATGACCGCCTGCTCGGCCTCGGCGAAATCGTGCATGATCTGCCGGCAGCGCTCGTAGTAGGCCTGCCCTACTTCGGTCAGGCGCAACTTGCGGGTGGTGCGATTGAGCAGGCGCACGCCCAGGCGCTCCTCCAGCAGGGCGATGCGCCGGCTCACCGTGGACTTCTGCATGCCCAGGCTCTGCGCGGCCTGGGTGAAGCTGTGGTACTCCACCACGCGGGTGAAGATCAGCGCATCATCAAGCCCCATTATTGTTCCCTATAAGCAACAAAGAGTCCGAAGTGTAGCGCCTATAACGTCCGGCGGAACACTGCTAGATTGGCCGAATTTTGCCGACGGAACACTCCACCCATGCCCGCCCAACTCAAACGTCGCCTGACCGTCTTCCTGGTGGCCGTCGGCCTGATCGCCCTGGCCTTCTTCCTCCACTGGTGGTTCATCGGCCGCCACGTGGAAAGCACCGACAACGCCTACGTCCAGGGCGAGATCACGCGGGTGGCCAGCCAGTTGGGCGCGCGGGTCGAGGAAGTCCTGGTGCGCGACAACCAGCACGTGGACAAGGGGCAGCTACTGGTACGCCTGGAAGACGCCGACTTCAAGCTCGCCGTCGAGCGCGCCCAGGCCGCGCTGGCCACCCGCGAGGCGGAACTGGCCCAGGCGCGCAGCAAGCTGGTGCAGCAGGGCAGCCTGATCGCCGCCAGCGCCGCCGACGTCAACGCCAGCCAGGCAACCCTCGGCCGCGCACAGATCGACCTGAACCGCGCCGAAGCCCTGCGCAAGCCCGGCTACGTTTCCGAGGAACGGGTCACCACCCTCACCGCCGACAACCACGTGGCTCGCTCGCAACTGGCCAAGGCCCGCGCCGACCTCGAGGCACAACGCGTCCAGCGCGACACCCTGGGCGCCGAGATCAAGCGCCTGGAAGCGCAGATCGCCAGCGCCCGCACCGAACTGGCGCAAGCCGAAATCAACCTGTCACGCACCCTGATCCATTCGCCGATCAACGGCCTGGTCGGCCAGCGCAGCGCACGCAACGGCCAGTACGTGCAGGTTGGTACCCATTTGCTGTCACTGGTGCCGGACGAAGACATCTGGGTCCAGGCCAACTTCAAGGAGACCCAGGTCGGCCGCATGCGCGACGGGCAGAAGGCGCGCCTGACCTTCGACGCCTTCCCCGACACGCCTATCGACGGCCGCATCGATAGCCTGTTTGCCGCTTCCGGCGCGCAGTTCAGCCTGCTGCCACCGGACAACGCCACCGGAAACTTCACCAAGGTGGTGCAACGCATCCCGGTGAAGATCGTGTTCGAGGCCGACAACCCGTTGCATGGCCGCATCCGCCCCGGCATGTCCGTCGAAGCCGAGGTCGAGCTCCGTGACCGCTGAGGCGCTGGCCCGGCCGCTTGGCGAACCGACCCGGCGCGACTGGATCGCGGTGCTCAGCGCCATGCTCGGCGCATTCATGGCGGTGCTCGACATCCAGATCACCAACTCCTCACTGAAGGACATCCAGGGCGCGCTGGCGGCGACCCTCGAGGAAGGCTCGTGGATCTCCACCTCCTATCTGGTGGCGGAGATCATCATGATCCCGATGACCGCCTGGCTGGTGCAGCTGCTCTCGGCACGGCGCCTGGCGGTGATGATCTCGGTGGGCTTCCTGGTGTCCTCGCTGCTCTGCTCGTTCGCCTGGAACCTGGAAAGCATGATCGTGTTCCGCGCCATGCAGGGTTTCACCGGCGGCGCGCTGATTCCGCTGGCGTTCACCCTGGCCCTGGTCAAGTTGCCGGAACACCACCGTCCGAAGGGCATGGCGCTGTTCGCCATCACCGCCACCTTCGCGCCCTCCATCGGACCGACCCTGGGAGGCTGGCTGACGGAAAACTTCGGCTGGGAATACATCTTCTATATCAACGTGCCGCCGGGCCTGTTGATGATCGCCGGGCTGCTCTACGGCCTGGAGAAAAAGGCGCCGCATTGGGAACTGCTGAAGAGTACCGACTACTCCGGCATCGTCACCCTCGGCATCGGCCTGGGCTGCCTGCAGGTCTTCCTCGAGGAAGGTCACCGCAAGGACTGGCTGGAGTCGCAACTGATCGTCAGCCTCGGCAGCGTCGCCCTGTTCAGCCTGGTCCTGTTCGTCATCCTGCAGCTGTCGCGGCCGAACCCGCTGATCGACCTGGGCATCCTGCGCAACCGCAACTTCGGCCTCGCGAGCATTTCCAGCATCGGTCTGGGCATGGGCCTGTACGGCTCGATCTACGTACTGCCGCTGTACCTGGCGCAAATCCAGGGCTACAACGCCATGCAGATCGGCGAGGTGATCATGTGGATGGGCATTCCCCAGCTGTTCCTGATCCCGCTGGTCCCGAAGTTGATGAAGCTGGTCTCGCCGCGCCTGCTCTGCGCCGCCGGCTTCGGCCTGTTCGGCCTTGCCAGCTTCTTCTCCGGAGTGCTCAACCCGGACTTCGCCGGACCGCAGTTCAACCAGATCCAGCTACTGCGCGCCCTCGGCCAGCCGATGATCATGGTGACCATTTCGCTGATCGCCACCGCCTACCTGCAGCCACAGGATGCCGGCTCGGCCTCGAGCCTGTTCAACATCCTGCGCAACCTCGGCGGCGCCATCGGCATCGCCCTGCTCGCGACCCTGCTCGACAGTCGCGCCAAGGTGTACTTCGACTATCTGCGCGAAGCCCTGGTGCCGACCAACCCGCAGGTCGACGAACGCCTCGCGCAACTCGCCGCGCAACTGGGCAGCCAGCAGGCGGCGCTGGGCAAACTCAGCGAGATCACCCACCAGCAGGCGATGATCATGGCCTACAACGATGCTTTCCATGTCATCGGCATGGTGCTCGCAGTGAGCATGCTCGCGGTGCTGCTGACCCGCTCGCTGCCGGCCGGCATCGGCGCCCGCGCCGACGCCGGGGCTCACTGAGGTTCAGACGTTGACCAGGCGCTCGCGCAGCGTCTGGATCTCGTCGCGCAGTTGCGCCGCCGCCTCGAACTCCAGGTCGCGGGCCAACTGGTACATCTTTTCCTCCAGTTGGCGGATGCGCTTGCTGATCTCGCTCGGCGAGCGCAGTTCGTTCTCGTAGCGCCCGCTCTCCTCCGCCACCTTGGCCACGCCCTTGCGCTTGCCGCGCGCGCCGGGCACCACGGCGCCTTCGAGAATGTCCTTGATATCCTTGCGCACCCCCTTGGGCACGATGCCATGGGCTTGGTTGAACGCGATCTGCTTGGCCCGACGCCGCTCGGTCTCGTCGATCGCACGCTGCATCGAGCCGGTGACGTTGTCGGCGTAGAGGATCGCCTTGCCGTGCAGGTTGCGCGCGGCACGACCGATGGTCTGGATCAGCGAGCGCTCCGAGCGCAGGAAGCCTTCCTTGTCCGCGTCGAGGATCGCCACCAGCGACACCTCGGGCATGTCCAGGCCTTCGCGCAGCAGGTTGATCCCCACCAGCACGTCGAACGCACCGGCGCGCAGGTCGCGGATGATCTCCACTCGCTCGACGGTATCGATGTCCGAGTGCAGGTAGCGCACCCGCACGTCGTGATCGCCGAGATAATCGGTGAGGTCTTCGGCCATGCGCTTGGTCAGGGTAGTCACCAGCACCCGCTCGTTCTTGGCCACCCGCTGGCGGATCTGCGAGAGCAGGTCATCCACCTGGGTCATCGCCGGGCGTACCTCGATCTCCGGATCGACCAGCCCGGTGGGACGCACCACCTGCTCGATGATCCGCCCGGCATGTTCCGCCTCGTAGGGGCCCGGGGTGGCGGAGACGAAGATGGTCTGCGGACTCACCGCCTCCCACTCTTCGAAGCGCAGCGGCCGGTTGTCCAGCGCCGAAGGCAGGCGGAAACCGTATTCCACCAGGGTCTCCTTGCGCGAGCGGTCGCCCTTGAACATCGCACCGACCTGCGGAACGCTGACGTGCGATTCGTCGATAACCAGCAGCGAGTTGGCCGGCAGGTAGTCGTAGAGCGTCGGCGGCGGCTCGCCGGGGGCCCGCCCGGAAAGATAGCGCGAGTAGTTCTCGATGCCGTTGCAGTAGCCCAGTTCGAGGATCATCTCCAGGTCGAAACGGGTGCGCTGCTCCAGGCGCTGCGCTTCCACCAGCTTGTTGCTGTTGCGCAGGTAGTCCAGGCGTTCCTTGAGTTCGGCCTTGATCTGGTCGACCGCCTCCAGCAGCGTCTCGCGCGGAGTCACGTAGTGGCTCTTGGGGTAGAAGGTGAAGCGCGGCAGCTTGCGGATCACCTCGCCGGTGAGCGGATCGAAGGCCGAGAGGCTTTCCACCTCGTCGTCGAACAACTCGACACGAATCGCCTCGAGATCGGATTCGGCCGGGAAGATGTCGATCACATCGCCACGCACACGGAAAGTCGCACGGGCGAAATCCATGTCGTTGCGGGTGTACTGCAGGCTGGTCAGTCGCCGTAACAGTTCGCGCTGGTCGATGCGGTCGCCGCGGTCCAGGTGCAGGACCATCTTCAGGTAGGACGCGGGATCACCGAGGCCGTAGATGGACGACACGGTGGCGACGATGATCGCATCCGGACGCTCGAGCAGCGCCTTGGTCGCCGACAGGCGCATCTGCTCGATATGGTCGTTGATCGAGGAGTCCTTCTCGATATAGGTATCGGAAGACGGTACGTAGGCCTCCGGCTGGTAGTAGTCGTAGTAGGAAACGAAGTACTCCACGGAATTGTGCGGGAAGAACGTCTTGAACTCCCCGTAGAGCTGGGCCGCCAGGGTCTTGTTTGGCGCCAGGACCAGGGTCGGGCGCTGCACCTGGGCAATCACGTTGGCGATGCTGAAAGTCTTGCCAGAGCCCGTCACCCCCAGCAGGGTCTGGTGCGAAAGCCCCGCCTCCAGCCCCTCGACCATCTGCCGGATGGCTTCCGGCTGGTCGCCGGCGGGCTTGAAGCGCGAGTCGAGTTGGAACGTATCCATGAAAAACCTCGCAGGGAGCTGTGACGCCAAGGAAAATCCGGCGTCAGAAATAGCTGAAAGCATGCACCTAAATGTCGCCGCATGCATCAAGGGGTGTCTATAATAACCCCCCGTTTGCGCAACCCTTTGCGCCCCCGCATAACGGGTTGCGTTGCCCTCCTCTCTTCACACTCCGAGCAGCCGCAAAATGAGTCTGTTTTCTGCCGTCGAAATGGCACCGCGTGATCCCATCCTTGGCCTGAACGAAGCCTTCAACGCCGATACCCGTCCGGGCAAGATCAACCTGGGCGTGGGCGTGTACTACAACGAGGAGGGGCGCATTCCGCTGTTGCGTGCCGTGCAGGCTGCCGAGAAGGCCCGCATCGAGGCCCACGCGCCGCGCGGCTACCTGCCGATCGAAGGGATCGCCGCCTACGACCAGGGCGTACAGAAACTGCTGTTCGGTAACGAATCCGAGCTGCTGGCCGCCGGCCGCGTGGTCACGACCCAGGCCGTCGGCGGCACCGGCGCCCTCAAGCTCGGCGCCGACTTCCTCAAGCGCCTGCTGCCCGACGCCACCGTGGCCATCAGCGACCCGAGCTGGGAAAACCACCGCGCACTGTTCGAAGCCGCCGGCTTCCCGGTGCAGAACTACCGCTATTACGACGCCACCAGCAATGGCGTGAACCGCGCCGGCCTGCTGGAAGACCTGAATGCCCTGCCGGCCCGTTCGATCGTGGTCCTGCACGCCTGCTGCCATAATCCGACCGGCGTCGATCTCGAGCTGGACGACTGGAGACAGGTGCTGGACGTGCTCAAGGCCAAGGGCCACGTGCCGTTCCTCGACATCGCCTACCAGGGCTTCGGCAACGGCATCGAGGAAGACGCCGCCGCGGTGCGCCTGTTCGCCCAGTCGGGCCTGAGCTTCTTCGTTTCCAGCTCGTTCTCCAAATCCTTCTCGCTCTATGGCGAACGCGTCGGCGCCCTCTCGATCGTGACCGAAAGCCGCGATGAATCGGCCCGCGTGCTGTCCCAGGTGAAGCGGGTGATCCGCACCAACTATTCGAACCCACCGACCCACGGCGCCAGCGTCGTCTCCTCCGTGCTCAACAGCTCGGAACTGCGGGCCCTCTGGGAGCAGGAACTGGGCGAGATGCGCGACCGCATCCGCGACATGCGCCTGGCGTTGGTCGAGCAACTGGCAGCCCACGGCGCCAAGCGCGACTTCAGCTTCGTCGGTCGCCAGCGTGGCATGTTCTCCTATTCCGGCCTGACCGCCGACCAGGTCGAGCGCCTGAAGACCGAGTTCGGTATCTATGCCGTCAGCACCGGCCGTATCTGCGTCGCCGCGCTGAACAAATCGAACCTGGAGACCATCACCAAGGCCATCGTCCAGGTCCTGTAGGGAAAAAGGGGAAGTCATCTGGAGAGGCTTGACTTCCCCTTTTTAATCAGTAACATACGCCTCGCTGTTCCGCGATAGCTCAGTCGGTAGAGCAAATGACTGTTAATCATTGGGTCCCTGGTTCGAGTCCAGGTCGCGGAGCCAAATTCAAAGCCCTCGGCACATGCCGGGGGCTTTTTCGTTATCGTGACGAAAGTTCGCCCCTTCAGTCGCACCTCACTCGATGACGATCCGCGACCGGTTCTTCTCCAGCAACGCCGGGCCTACCCCTTTCACTTCCAGCAGTTGATCCACCGAGACGAACGGACCATGGGCCGCACGATACTCGAGGATCGCCCTGGCCTTGGCCTCGCCGACACCGTTGAGCCCCCGTATCAGGGCGGCCTCATCGACCGTATTGATATTGACCTGCTCCCCCGGCGACACGGTCGTCGCAGGTGTCGTTGCGGCCAGCGGATTCTTGGCGACGGCGACCGGTGCGGCGGAAGCCGAAAACGGAAGACAGGCGAACAGGATGAGAAGCAGAGCGGATTTGATTAGGTGCATGGGTGCACTCCTTCAGAGATGAATGACCACGTAGAGGGCTTCATGCCCATCCACGAAACCACCTTATCGCCGTGGAACGCACCTGGATCGACAGCCCCAGCAAAGCAGTCGCTTCCTGGTCCGGCACCGGAAACATCGTACGGAGAAAACAAAAAAGGCCGCTAGGCGGCCTTTTCCGGAGAACGATGACTCAGGGTTCTCGCCGCCTCTGGCGATAGATCCAGTCGACGATTTCACCGTCAGGCGCATAGCCGCTGACGGTTTCCCGCAGCAACTGGCGAACCCGCGAGTAGTCGTCCTTCTCCACGGCGGCCAGCAACTGCTCCAGCACGACCTTGAAGGCCTCCCAGCTCAGGTGTTCCTCGTTGGCCCGCATGATCATCGGATGGTCGGTGGGATTCACGTTGTCACCGATCAGCAGCTCTTCGTAGAGCTTCTCGCCAGGACGCAGGCCACTGAACTCGATGGCGATGTCACCATGGGGCGAACGCTCGGAACGCACGCTCAGGCCGGACAGGTGGATCATCTTCTCGGCGAGCTCCAGGATCTTCACCGGCGGCCCCATGTCCAGCACGAATACATCTCCGCCCTGCCCCATCGAACCGGCCTGGATGACCAACTGCGCCGCCTCGGGAATGGTCATGAAGTAACGGGTGATGCTCGGGTGGGTGACCGTCACCGGGCCGCCGCGCTTGATCTGCTCGCGGAACAGCGGAATGACCGAGCCGGACGAACCGAGGACGTTGCCGAAGCGGACCATGGTGAAACGGGTCTTGTTGACGTGATGCACGTCCTTCCGGTCGCCGAACAGCACCGGCGCCGATTCGTTGCTGAGCGCCTGAAGGACCATCTCCGCCAGGCGCTTGGTGCTGCCCATCACATTGGTCGGCCGCACCGCCTTGTCGGTGGAAATCAGCACGAAGTTCTGCACGCCGACCTGCACCGCGGCCTGCACCGCATGCAAGGTGCCTATCACGTTGTTGAGAACGCCTTCGGCGATGTTGTGCTCGACGATCGGCACATGCTTGTAGGCCGCCGCATGGTAGACGGTGTTGACCTTCCAGGTACGCATCACGTCCACCAGGCGCTCGGGATTGCGCACCGAACCGAGGATCGGCAACAGGTTCACCGAAAGCGACTCGCGCTTGATCCGACGCTCCAGTTCCTGATGGATGCTATAGAGGTTGTATTCGCTGTGCTCGAACAGGATCAGCACGCTAGGCGAACAACTCATGATCTGCCGACAGAGTTCCGAACCGATAGAGCCGCCCGCCCCGGTCACCATCACCACCTGACCGCGGATGCACCGTTCCAGCAGCTCCTTGCGCGGTGCGACGCTGTCGCGCCCCAGCAGGTCAGCGATGTCCACCTCCTGCAGGTCGTCCACCTTGACCCGGCCGCTGGCCAGGTCCATGAAGCCGGGCATGCTGCGCACGTGCAGCGGGAACGGCTCCAGGGACTCGAGAATCTCTCGGCGCCGGGCCCGAGTGGCGGAAGGAATCGCCAGGAGAACCTCCTGCGCGCCCGTCTCGTCGATCATCTGGCGGATATGCTTGGCGGTATAGACCCGCAGACCGGCAATGACCCGGTTGGCGATCTGCTTGTCGTCATCGATGAACGCCACCGGACGCATCGCCCGACCGAGACGCAACGCCGCAACCAACTGGTTGCCGGCCGCCCCCGCGCCATAGATAGCCACCCTGGGCAGGCCATCCTGGCGATTGAGAAATGGTACCGACTGCACAGCAGAGTACCAGTCGCCCATGAAATACTGGCGCATGGCCAGACGCAAGCCGCCGATCAGCAGCATGCTCAACCACCAGTAGTTGAACACCAGGGAACGCGGCACCGGCGCCGGCGCGCCACGATACCAGTACACCACCAGCGACAGCACCAGAGCCGAGATGGTCACCGCCTTGGCGATGGCGATCAATGCGTCGTTACCGAGATAGCGCATCACCGCGCGATACATGCCGAAGCGAATGAATAGTGGAATGGCGATGACCGGCGCAGTGATGAAAAGCCATGCATGCTCGCCGAACACGTCGATCATATCGTCTGTGCCTAGACGGACCACAAAAGCGAGCCACAGAGACAGCCATACCAGAAGGATATCCGTAGCCACTTGAAGCAAACGTTTCCAGCGACGAGGCATGGATAACAACTTTACTCTTAAACGATCTAGCATTCCCCTACTCCTTTAGGCCTGAGCGGACGACTCTAGCTTACCCGCCTTGAACCTCACTGCCAGAAAAACGAGAGGGACGTAGGCTATGACGATGCCCATCAAAGGCTCTAGAGACCCACTCCCGACCAACAAGGCTATAGGGAGGAGCCAGATGACGTTCAATGCCGTGACGCCAATCGTAACAGGAGCATGCTTTCCATAGTATCGGCTTGCGTATTGATAGGCATGGCTTCGATGAGCCTCATACACCTTGTCCCCTCTCAGCAAGCGACGAATCAGGGTATAGGTCGCATCGACGATGAAAACGCCTAACAGGACCAACCATGCCCAGAAAAAATTCGTATTCATCCACATGGCATGAATGGAAAGAATTCCTAAAACAATCCCCAGAAAACCACTACCCGCATCTCCCATGAAAATTTTTGCGGGTGGAAAATTCCAGAACAAGAATCCAAAAACGGCAAAAGCTAGCGATAAGGGGAGCAAAGCCTGCGTCAGTTGGCCATTCAGCCAGTATAATAATGCCCCACCAACACAGACAAAAATGGCCTGAAGGCTAGCAAGTCCATCGATCCCATCCATGAAGTTATAGAGATTCAGCAACCACACGAGATAGAAAGCAAAGAGAAGTCCTCCGAACCACCCCAGGTCCCAACTGACACCAACAATCTGAAATGGTGGTATGCCATTCAAAAAGTACAATGAGACCAAGGCTGCACTAAAATGTCCCAGCAGACGCCAGCGTGCGGCGATATGACCGTGATCATCCATGAATCCAATAATGGCAACCCCGCCGCCAGCGAGAAGTAAAGCCCAGGACACGGCCCATGAGATATTTCCCAGTACAGCCCAAATAGGCAGCATGAGACAAAAAGTAACTACAATGGCGACCCCTCCTCCGCGTGGAGTGGGAACGACATGGGAACTTCGAGAGTTAGGGGTGTCAAGTAAGCTCCTCGCTAAGGCATAACGACGCAAGAGGCCTGTAAGCAGTCCCGAAACCCCAGCTGCAGCGAGTAACAAATACCATTCTTCCATTTATAAATTTATCCCCAAAAATACTCTCACCCCTTCAACAGGGTTCTATTCGATTGTTCTGCGTGGTACGCCATGCTAGTAGCAAAGCGCCTGCAGATAATCATTCAGTACGTTTGACATATATTCTACCAACATCTTCCAACGCGGAAAGGGTGCTCTTGCGGGGTTCCCAACCAAGCAAAAGCCTGCCTTTCGACGAGTCGACCTCTAGTGAGCAGCATAACTGAGTGTATAACCCACCCTTTCCTACTAATTTAAGAAACCTCAGAATAAACCTAGGAACAGGCCACATGATGGGGCGACGCCCCATTCCCGCAGCAAGCGCAGTCACCAGTTGCTTGGTAGAAATCTCCTGACCATCGGATACCAAAAACAGTTCGCCGGCAGCAGAAGGGTGCGTCATACAGCAAGCTAGAAAGTCAACTAAATTATCCAGAGAAACAAAACTTCGTCGGTTATCTATGCAACCAAATGGAAGAGGAAGTCCCGAAGCAACCAGCTTCAACAATCGCGAGAAATTTCCAGGAGCATTCCAGTCGTAAACGAGTGGAGGCCTGACGATAACAAGTTCTGTTGAGGACTGCTTGAAAAGCTCCCGAAGCGCTACTTCAGCCTCAAACTTTGAAATCGCATATTCTGCATGAGGAGCCGGCTTGGAGTTCTCATCGAAGGGCTTTTCTTTGGTTAAAGCGCCATTTACACCAATAGAACTAACAAAAATGAAACGCTTTACAGATGCTTCGATCGCCTGCCGAGCAAGCGCCAGAGTAGCATCGCGATTCACCTTCCGAAAAATATCTAGTGAATCACGCTGCCTTCCAAAGATATGGGCTCGTCCAGCTAGATGAACTACACATTCAACACCCCGCAGCGCAGCATCAAGCTTAGTGCTCTCTTTCAGCTCCGCTCGAACATACTCAACCCCCGTAACAGGATTGCACAGGGATCGTACTTGTCCGACAACCTGAAAGGGGCCGGCAGCAAGCGACCTGCAAAGCGCACTCCCGACAAAACCGCTAGCCCCGGTTACCAGCACCTTCATCATATTTTCGACTCAGACAGAAGCGGTCGAACACAGGCAGCGAATTTTTCCAATGAAATATATTCAGAATAATTTTGCTGAAGGACACTCCGCGGGACTCCGCCTAAACTAGACAAGTCGAGTTCACAAATCTCATCGATCAATCTTGCCAAAGCAACCGGATCATTCGGCGGACAGTTCCAACCGATTCCGGTCTCATCTATTATACGGGAGATTTCAGCCCCTTTTTCCATGACAGCTAGAATCGGTTTGTCTGCTGCCATGGAGAAATATGCCTTGCTGGGAACCCCAAGCCCGAACATTCCTTCTTCTAAGGTAACTAAGGCAACGTCACAGGCAGCCAAACCAAAATTCTTTTCGGCTAATGGCAGCCTTCCAAAATACCTCAACCGAGCACACTGATCTTCCAGCGCGTGTTTTTTTACACTGTCGACCAAGGCACCATCTCCAATAAAAGCAAAAGCCGCCTTCTCGTTTTTAACCAACTGAATAGCAGAAAGTATGTTTTCTATACCTTGTAATCGACCGACATTACCAAAAAATTGGAAAACCCTTTTACCTTTCCATTCAGGAATATTGATAAAAGGAGCATCCTCTCTCGGTACTGGGAAAACCTCTTTCTCACAGGCCCAATTCGAAATAAAGACCAAAGATCGCGGGTCATTCACCTTCTCTTTCATAAGAGCTTCCATATCGCGCCCTATTACGACTAGACGATCAGCGGATGAGTAAATGAAAGAAAAGAGACGACGTAGAAGCCGGTAGGCAATACTATCTTTCTTCAGAACGCCCGCCGGCACCAAGTTCTCGGGAAACACATCATGCACCAGCAGCACCCACTTGAAACCGAGGGCATACCTTAGCAAGGGAAACGTCATCAGTAGAAGAGCAGGGTTGGTTCCACTCAATACCACATCTCCTCGTCTGGCACGAGAAGTCAATTTTACTGAGAACAGAAACGCCTGAAAAATCTGCGCTAATCCTCTAGAAAGGAGCCTATTCTTATTGCTCCTCGGAAACTTAAAGCATTCTTGCTCAACGGAAGGTGAAACCACAGGCGGGGTTTCACCTGCGGTCAGCGGGAAAATTACGGTTAGCCCACCAAACTCCCGCTGCATCTTTCCTATTATCTTCTCCCAATAGTATCCCGTGGAGTTCTGATTGGCACCGACATACTCAGAAACCACAAATATCCTTGCCATCAACTCCACGCCTCAAATTAATATTTTTTCCAGACAGTTCGCATGACATAGTCCCGATAGCTATGAACTATGCGAACAATCTTTTCAGAAACGTTGGGCATGCTATAGTCAGCGACCAAGCGTAACATGCGCTCTGCGTCGCGCCTCTGTCCCTCCAACACCTCGAGTGCTTGTAGTACTCGATCCGAATCCAGTCCTACCATCATCACCACAGCCTCTTCCATGCCTTCTGGGCGTTCATGAGCCTCACGAATATTCAAAGCGGGAAAATTCAGTATTGAAGACTCCTCACTGATGGTCCCACTGTCAGAAATAACTGCCTTGGCTGTAATTTGCAGTTTATTGTAATCCTTAAAGCCGAGGGGTTTCAGCAGTTTAATACCCTCGTGAAACTTTGCCTCCGTCGCCTCAATTCTCTTTTTTGTTCTAGGGTGAGTTGATACGATGACGGGCAGCGAGTACTTTTCTGCCACAGCGTTGAGCATAGAAACCAACTTCAAGAAATTCTTATCCGAATCTATGTTTTCCTCTCGGTGCGCACTCACGACAAAGAACCGCTCTGTTTTCAACCCGAGCCTTTCAAGAATATCGGAGGACTCGATCCCGTCACGATAGTGCTCGAGAACTTCGAACATAGGGCTACCAGTCTTGATAACCATGTCTGGAGAAAGTCCTTCACGCAAGAGATAATCACGCGCAATTGTACTATAGGTCAAATTTACATCAGCTGTATGATCGACAATGCGCCGATTTATCTCTTCAGGCACACGCATATCGAAACAGCGATTGCCTGCTTCCATATGAAAGGTCGGTATCTTACGCCGTTTTGCAGGCAGTACCGCCATACAACTATTGGTATCACCCAGCACGAGCAGCGCATCGGGATCTATTTCGCCCAGAACACGATCGACTGCGATTATTACATTCCCTATCGTTTCAGCCCCGGAAGACCCGGCGGCGTTTAGAAAATAATCCGGCTTTCTTATACCGAGGTCCTGAAAAAATATTTCATTAAGTTCGTAATCATAATTCTGTCCAGTATGGACAAGTACATGATCGCAGTACTGATCAAGCTTCGCCATGACCCTAGACAAGCGAATAATCTCAGGACGAGTTCCAACAACCGTAACGACTTTTAGCTTCTGCATTGTTATCTCACTATACCTTACGCACCTTCGCCTACTGAACAAGCGTAGGTATCCGGATTTTCCCGATCAAATACTTCGTTAGCCCACAACATGACTACCATATCGTCAGTTCCGACATTAGTAATGTCATGAGTCCATCCAGGTACTGTTTCGACAATTTCTGCCTTTTCACCATTAGTGCAAATTTCGTAAAATGCCCCGGTCAGGATGTTTCTAAACTTGAAACGTGCCATCCCTTTGATAACCAGAAACTTTTCTGTTTTCGAGTGATGGTAATGCCCGCCCCTGGTAACACCTGGATGAGCCGTAAAAAACGAGAACTGGCCAGAGTCCGCGGTCTTCAGCATCTCGACGAATGTGCCACGCGGATCCGAATGCATTGGCACGTCGTAACTAAAACTATCTTCTGGCAAGAAACTTAGATAAGTCGAGTACAAGGCGCGCGTCAATCCCGAGCCAACCCTTGCGGTAGTCAGTGACTTTCGACTATTACGAAACTCATACAATTGTTCTGCGAGCTCACCAACAGAAATCTGATACTGGGGCTCGACCTGTAGTGAAACTGCATTGGATAGCTTCCCATCCATGACTTTCATGAAGGTGCGAACCACATCATCTATGTATACAAGAGTGATCTCTGCCGAGGAATTGTTAATTTGAATCGGAATATCTCGAATAATATTATGACAAAAAGTCGCAACCGCTGAATTATAATTCGGACGCGACCATTTACCGAATACATTAGGAAGGCGAAATATGTAGACAGGACAACCAATATCCTCACCTAGCACTTGGAGATGCTCTTCTGCGGCTCGCTTGCTTAAACCGTACTCATTATCCACCTCAGCCTGAATGGATGAAGTATAAAGAAGTGGTATGGCTCGTCCATTGGACCTTACCGCCTCACACAGAGCATACGTGAGTTCGGAATTCCCGATCTTAAACTCTTCTGGTTTTTCCGGACGATTGACCCCGGCAAGATGAAAAATAAAATCGACGGAACGAATTAGCTCAGGCAAATTACCAACACTACTCTCGCGGGTGAATGGCACCACCTCGATACCACCCCGCTCTGCAAGATGAGCGCACAGATTCCTTCCAACAAATCCATTCGCGCCAGTTACAAGAACTTTCATCGTTTATTCCTCTGGACTGGCACTCTCGCCACGCTGAATAGCACGAATGAAATCCAACTTCAGCAACAGCTTTTTCATTCCTTCGATATCCAGACGTTTGGTATTATGAGAATTATAGTCCTCTGTATGAGTAATTTTTTCCTCGCCTTGCTCCACAAACTTACTATAGTTCAGATCACGCAAATCTGGGGGGATACGATAATAGTCACCCATGTCTTCAGCACAGGCCATTTCCTCTCGACTAAGAAGCGCCTCATAAAGCTTCTCTCCATGACGCGTACCTATTACATTGATAGGATAACCATTCTTGCCAAGCAATTGAGTAAGCGCATGAGCCAGCACCTCGATGGTTGCAGCCGGTGCTTTCTGTACAAAAAGATCTCCATTGGTACCATGCTCGAAAGCATAAAGCACAAGGTCTACGGCATCCGTAAGCGTCATCATGAAACGTGTCATGTTTGGATCAGTGATTGTGAGAGGCTGGCCTGATCGCATTTGCTCGATAAAGAGAGGAATGACCGAGCCCCTTGAAGCCATGACGTTACCATAACGGGTGCCACAAATTACGGTAGGAGTGCGTTCCAGGTTTCGAGACTTGGCGACCATGACCTTTTCCATCATGGCCTTTGAAATACCCATGGCATTGATTGGGTAAACTGCCTTATCCGTACTCAGACAAACGACTTTTTTGACGCCATTCTGGATAGCAGATTCGAGGACATTTTCCGTTCCGATGACATTGGTCTTCACAGCCTCCATCGGGTAGAACTCACAAGAGGGAACCTGTTTCAATGCAGCCGCATGGAAAATGTAGTCCACACCGCGAGTAGCATTCAGAGTGCTTTGATAGTCGCGGACATCTCCAATATAAAACCTCAACTTGGGGTGAGCATAGCACTTACGCATATCATCTTGCTTCTTCTCATCCCGACTGAATACGCGTATTTCACCAATATCTGTATCCAGAAAACGCTTCAAAACGGCATTTCCAAAGGAACCAGTTCCACCGGTAATTAACAGAACAGAGTTCTTATCCATACACCACCTCTTTACTAATGTGTTCAACGTCCCTTTTCCGCCTCAAAATATAAAGAAAGCGAAAAACAACGAGCCAGAACAATGCAGCCCCTACCGGATGGAAAAGCCCACCGCCGCTAAAGACATAATTAACGAACCAGATTATAAATGCAGAGCATAAGAAGCCTAACTCTGTACAAGCTGTTTTTCTTCGCCGGAAGACAAGCAAAAATACAGAGTAGACAAAAAGCAACAATAGCAAAAGAACAGCCAAGCCACCAAAAATGAAACCATAGATGCAAAGCAGCTCGACAATACCATTGTGCGCCATTGGATATTGCGCATACCCTAGAACCCCCCCTCCCCCAAAAACGCCCGCGCCCAAAACAAGTATCTCGCTACCGTAGAAAGACAATGTTTCCAAAGGCAGTGCAGTTACCCGATCGAATATGGATTCGAAGAATGGAACATCTTGCGAGACTGAGGAATCGGAGGTGAGGAGCCCGACAATCAGTCGATGCACGGTTTCCAGACTGCCAGCCCCGAAGTCTGCAAGGAAAAATACAGATAAACCCAGCCCTGCAAGAAGGAAGGTGAAAAACAAGTATGTCTTTTTGATCAGTTTTAGCCAATAGGCAAAGAATAAGACAATGACGATATTGGCCAGAGCAGCTTTCTGCAGCGACAGCATCGCCCCCAAGCAAAGAAGAAAGAAACATACCACGCGCGCCCAACCCTTTAGATAAAAGAGTGAAGCAAGTGCGGGAACTCCCACCATAACACCATATGCGGTCAAACTTCCTACCAATGATGCAAAACGGGCGCCCCCAGCACGCTCACTGGCTTCAGCGAACCATTCTATAGGTCCAAATACATACTGCCAGAGAAAAGAAAGAGCCGCCAGACTGAAGAAAAATGAAATAAGTTGCATGGGCACTTTTAGATTATCTCTGGCAAGAACCATAGCAACAAAGAGAAGAGGTAATGATGCCCACAACCTGAAAATCCCTATGGAATAGTCTCCATATAGATCGAACCATAACACCGAAACGAGCGAGGCATACGTCCAGAAGAAAATAACAAATATTCCTAATGCGCTATATTTAATATCCCTCCAGTTATTAATAAATAATAGAAAAAACAGCCCACAAAACCCAGCAAGAACTAAATAATACGCACCGGATAGATTCCGGAGAATATGAAAGAGAAACACAAAAAGGAGAACCAGAGCAACGCTTCTCTGCTTCACGAGTACCACCCATCTTTGTTTGCTTTCTCTTTGGAAAGTTTCGACTTTCTATCGAGAACCCCCTTCCGATAGGATGAGGCCAAAACGAGCCTATAAGCAGCTCTAGAGTAGAGCCATCGAATAGAGTCCGTTTTCTCTAGAGAATGAATAAGAATATTTGAAAACTTTGACTCCAGCGCAAGACACAGCACTGCTCTGAATAGACTCTGAAACTTGCTTGACAAAGCAAAGCCCGGCTCCATCCATCGTATAGGACCAAGAGTCTCAAGGTCATCAGTTGTTGCAACTTTCATGAATTCCGGCATTCCGTCACGGGCGGCATGATAGTACTTGCGACAGAACTTCGAAATACTGCCTTCCGGTTCGACATGCTCGATTTCAGCCCGACAAGGAAGAACAGAATAACCAAGCTTGCCAACCCTTAACCCAAACTCCGTATCTTCAAAGCCGTATCCAACAAATCGCTCATCAAAAAGAGCATTATCTTGGAGCAGAATATCCCTCTCAGCAAGCATATTCATGGTAACAATAGTTTTATACCCCAAGGAGTTGGGCAGCGGCTTGTCAGCAGAGAAGTGACAACTATCCCTATAGCGATAGTAATTACTCGTCGACACCAATGAGCAAGAAAATCTGACACCACCGCACCAGATAACGCGTTCCCCCCTTCGAGAGTTAGCAGCGTTCAGAAAATTCGAGAGATGAGCAGGATCTGGCACACAATCATCATCAAGAAGCACTACGTAGCGCCCCTTCGCTAAACGAACGCCTTTATTTCGTTTTGCACTAGCCGAATTCAGCTCGGCCTGCTCAAGACGGACGTTGAAGCCCTGAACCGCTTCGAACTCGCGGACCACATCGGGTGTTTCATCACCACTATTACTGTCGACAACAATAACTTCAAAATCCTTAAAAGCCAGAGACTGCGCTACAAGGCCGGCCAGGACCAATTTTAGTTCCTTGGGACGACGCCAAGTACTAACGACGACACTCAACAACATCAAAGTCCCCTTTTCTCTCTCAACTTAACCGTGGCCAGGAAAAACATTCCCATCCCCAAAGAGACCTCTGTAACGACCAGCGTCCACGCTCCAAAAAGCTCATCCCCCCAAAGCGCCAAGAGGATAAATGTTAATACCCCGCCCAATTCCGCAAAAAAAATTGCTCGCAAATATACACCATCATACCCAGAAGGAACAAGAGTCAACCCTCCATACAGAACACCAATACAAGCAAACACTGGCACTATCGAAAACATTCTTATTACAACAGTTAGACCTCTGGACTGTTCCGGGAATAGGAGATATGAAATGTATTCAGAAAATAAGAAAAGAAATAAACAACTAGGAATAGCTATTAGTAACATCAGACCTAGCGCTTTCCTTCTTAAACTGCCGACTGCCGGGTCGGCACTCGCATACATCCTGCTAAAAGTCGGAAATAGAGCGCTAGCTATGGGTGAAGTAGCAGCCGCGATCCCGCGAAGGAATTTATCCGCAGTAGAAAGCACTCCGGCCGCGGAGGCTCCACCAACAACACCAACCGCCGCAACGAGCACTTGCATGTGCAAGCTAAGAAAAGCCAGAGAAAGAAAAGATCGAGCACCGTCACGCAATATATCGAGAATTCTGTCTTTCTCGAGAACCGGGCGCCACCGTATTCCCATAGAAAATAAAATACAACAGAGAGCACTTCCACCTATGACATAGGAAAAACCAAACCCCAACGAAGCCAGCACAAGGTCAGAATCCTTCGTGACAAAAAAAACGACCAATAGGAAATAAAATACCTTAGACAAAAAATTGGTAAGCGCCAACCATCCAAACAGCGCTCTTCCCTGAAAGAACCATACTGCTTGAAGATAATTTCCAACTACTGCCGGAAGAGCAGCCGCAACCAATACAAGCAAGGGGATTGGTAAAATAGAAGATACAGCCAAAATGGCCAGCACTAAAAGTGAAAGCAGCAACAATAAGAATCTAGCACTCTGTACAACAGAAAAGAAACTAGACAGTTCAACTTTGTTATCGATAATGGCAGCCTTTCTTGATCCTGCCAGAATAAATCCAAAGTCTACCAGTTGACATAGAATGACAGCCACGGCCTGGGCAATCACCAATTGGCCAAACGCTTCGCTTGACAATGTTCTCGTGAGAAAAGGAATCGCAGCAAGAGGCAAAAGATAGTTGCTGCCCATGGATATACCGGAGTAGAAAACGCCCCGCCTTATTGACATTCTACTCGATACCCCCTAATACAATTCAACAACTACAACAAGTAAACCCTGATGCCAGTAAGTGGCATCAGGGTTTAGATCAAAACTTAGCGAAGAGAGCCATCGCTACGAAGCTTCCTTATAAAACCAGCGAGCACTGCGAGTAGAATTCCAATTATCAATCCTGCCAAAGTACCTATAGTAACTATAAGAATCTTCTTCGGCTTAATGGGTTGATTTGAAAAAGAGAGTCCCTCGTCTTCCTTGTAGACAGCCACCGCATCAGAATCCACAGACAAACTGGAGTTCCAAGATAGTTTCTCTTGGAGAGTTCTCAACTCAGGAATGAATGGAGCATCTACACTACGCGACTCAAGATTGTTGATTTCAGCGCGCAGCGCCTTAGCTCCTCGCATGTACATCAAGTCACCATCCATGATCGAGGAGAGTTGTTGCTCGGACGCCCCTTCTATTAATGGCGGGCCATCTATCTTGAGCGACTCCGCAATCAGCAATGCGTCCTTCAAACGTGCAATTCTATCATCACGACGGCCCTTCGCCATATTCTGCAGCACGGTTATGCGGCTCTGCATTGCAGCATTTCTTACCTGGAAATCTCTACCTGCACTATCAATAACCTCATGCACGGCCCGATCCGCAGCCAAACGCACGAAAGCTTGTGCCCATGTAGCAAGAACCTCTCGCTTCGTGCCCTCCACAATTACCGTATAACGGTCTGCATCTGGCTTGTTAGCAGGATCAATCTTTACCTCTTTGGAGAACTTCTTATAAAACTCCTCCTGCTCATCTTCGCTTTCCGCTCCCTCACCCACCTGGGGAAGGTATATCTTATAGAAGAACTCTTTTTTATTCTCATCCGAAAGCAGATTGCGCGAAAAGATCGCATAGATACTTCTAACAGTATATGCATCTAGGCCATTCTCCCTTCTACCAACATTGAAACCTTCGATAGACCCAAGAGCAGGAGGCACTACTGCAACCCTATATTCATATACAGGCTTACTCAGATACGCATAGGTAAAAGACCCGATTAATGCAAGAAGAGTAGTCAGAAGAATCAGAACCTTGTTAACCCAAAGCTCCTTGACCAGCTTCACCAGGTCAACCTCACCATCAGCCGTCATCAAAGAAGAATTCTGCTTATTCACATTCAGTCCATCATCAGTCCAATCGGAAACTCTATCAGGGGAAAAGCCCAACAAGATATATTGGACACCACGATCCCCGACAAGTTCTACACGGAAGGTTGTCTTGACGACTTATGATGCGCAAAGCCTGCAAAAACTCCAAAAAACCAACCGAGCAGACCGCCCGCAACAAACACCAATGAAAATAACAATGCACTCGGAATCGCAGGCGTCTCCCACCCCAAGAAGGAAAATTGGATAAGAGCACGATTTTCCAAAGTAAAAATAATTGCCGACAAGGCCACAACCACTATCAGTAGCCCAACAAGCATTCTTTTAAGCGTGCGCATGAATACCTCCATACCAAGCAGGTCAAGCCTCTAAACAGCCTTATTCCGGCTCGTTGACCCGATCCCGCAACTCCTTGCCCGGCTTGAAGTGCGGCACGAACTTGCCGTCGAGGCGTACCGACTCCCCGGTCTTGGGGTTGCGACCGACGCGCGGGGCGCGGTAGTGCAAGGAAAAGCTGCCGAAGCCACGGATCTCGATCCGGTCCCCGGTCGCCAGGGCCTGGGACATTTGCTCCAGCATGGTCTTGATTGCCAACTCGACATCCTTCGCGGACAGTTGCCCCTGATGGGTAACGATCCGTTCGATCAACTCCGACTTGGTCATGGTTTTCCCTTCTTTTTCAAGCGGCTAGATCAGCTCAGGTCTCTTTTAGCATGCTGATCAGTCTTTGAACAGGTCCAAGAAGGGGAAAACGAAAAAGGGCGGCCTAGGCCGCCCTTTTTCATGATGGATCAGAGACTTAGCCCTGATTCTCCATCTGAGCACGGATCAGATCACCGATGGTGGTCGGACCAGCGCTTTCTACTTCCTGCTTACGCAGTTCTTTCATTGCGTCCTTCTCGTCGTCGACGTCCTTGGACTTGACGGAGAGGCTGATGACGCGGCTCTTGCGGTCGATGCTGATGATCTTGGCTTCGACTTCCTCGCCTTCCTTCAGGACGTTGCGCGCGTCTTCGACGCGGTCACGGCTGATTTCGGAAGCCTTCAGGATACCTTCGATGTCGTCGCCCAGGCTGATGACAGCGCCCTTGGCGTCGACTTCCTTCACGGTACCGCGGACGATGCTGCCTTTCTCGTGCAGGGACGCGTAGTTGGAGAACGGATCGTCTTCCAGCTGCTTGATGCCCAAGGAGATGCGCTCGCGCTCCGGGTCGACCGACAGGATGACGGTTTCCAGCTCGTCGCCCTTCTTGAAGCGACGTACGGCTTCTTCGCCGACTTCGTTCCAGGAGATGTCGGACAGGTGGACCAGGCCGTCAATGCCGCCGTCCAGACCGATGAAGATACCGAAGTCGGTGATCGACTTGATGGTACCGGAGATACGGTCACCCTTGTTGAACTGGCTGGAGAAGTCTTCCCACGGGTTGGATTTGCACTGCTTGATACCCAGGGAGATACGACGACGCTCTTCGTCGATGTCCAGAACCTGAACTTCCACTTCGTCGCCAACCTGGACGACTTTCGACGGATGGATGTTCTTGTTGGTCCAGTCCATTTCGGAGACGTGTACCAGGCCTTCCACGCCCTCTTCCAGCTCGGCGAAGCAGCCGTAGTCGGTGAGGTTGGTGACGCGAGCCATGACGCGGGTGCCTTCCGGGTAACGCGCCTTGATGGCAACCCACGGGTCTTCGCCCAGTTGCTTCAGGCCCAGGGATACACGGTTGCGCTCGCGGTCGAACTTCAGGACCTTGACGTCGATCTCGTCGCCAACGTTGACGATCTCGGACGGATGCTTGATGCGCTTCCAGGCCATGTCGGTGATGTGCAGCAGGCCGTCTACGCCGCCCAGGTCCACGAATGCGCCGTAGTCGGTGAGGTTCTTGACGATACCCTTGACCTGCTGGCCTTCCTGCAGCGATTCCAGCAGAGCTTCACGCTCGGCGCTGTTCTCGGCTTCCAGGACGCTGCGGCGGGAAACGACAACGTTGTTGCGCTTCTGGTCGAGCTTGATGACCTTGAACTCGAGCTCTTTGCCTTCCAGGTGGGTGGTGTCGCGAACCGGACGAACGTCGACCAGCGAACCCGGCAGGAACGCGCGGATGCCGTTGACGTCGACGGTGAAACCGCCCTTGACCTTGCCGTTGATGACGCCCTTGACCACTTCGTCGGCAGCGAAAGCCGCTTCCAGAACAATCCAGCTCTCGGCGCGCTTGGCTTTCTCGCGGGACAGCTTGGTCTCGCCAAAGCCGTCTTCTACCGCGTCCAGTGCGACGTGGACTTCGTCACCCACCTTGATGGTCAGCTCGCCCTGTTCGTTGTAGAACTGCTCGACCGGGATGACGCCCTCGGATTTCAGACCGGCATGGACGGTGACCCAGTCACCATCGATGTCGACCACGATGCCGGTGATGATGGCACCCGGCTGCATGTCGAGGGATTTCAGACTTTCTTCAAAGAGTTCTGCGAAGCTTTCGCTCATGTTCATACCTGTAGTCAAAGGCCCGGAAGGGCCCGATTCCGCATCACCAGCCAATGCGGTCAAGTCATTAAATGAAGCCGCAGGACAATTTGCTGGTTTCCTGCTAGCTTCTGATTGCACTCCCGAATGGGAATGCCCAGTTGGGTTGTTCTGCGATGGCGCCAGGCAAGTCGGGAGGCAACCCTCGCCGCACCTGCAAAACGCCACAACATAAGGTCTGGAATATTAGCAACCAGGCCCTGTATCGTCAATTCCCGCGCCGAAACCTCAGACGTCCCAGCCCTGCCGCTCGCAGTGCCGGATGATCGTCTCGACCACCGCCTCGATGCTCATTTCGGTGGAGTCCAGCAGGATCGCGTCATCGGCCGGTTTCAGCGGCGCGACCGCGCGCTGGCTGTCGCGCTCGTCGCGCTCGCGGATTTCTTCCAGCAAGGCAGACTGGTCGACATCCGCGCCCTTCGCCTTCAACTGCAGGTAGCGTCGACGCGCACGCTCCTCCGCCGAGGCGGTGAGGAAGATCTTCAGAGGCGCATCGGGAAACACCACGGTGCCCATGTCGCGGCCGTCGGCCACCAACCCCGGCGCTTCGAGGAACGCCCGCTGGCGCTGCAGCAACGCATCGCGCACAGCCGGTAAGGCGGCGACCTGCGAGGCGCCGGCACCGACCTGCTCGGTACGGATCACATCGGTCACTTCCTCGCCTTCGAGAATGATGCGCTGCCCATGGCTGCCATCGGCGGCGACGAACTGCACATCGAGGTGCGCAGCCAGGACCTTCAGCGCCTCTTCATTGGTCAGGTCGACACCATGGTTGACCGCGGCGAACGCCAACAGCCGATAAAGCGCCCCGGAATCCAGCAGGTTCCAGCCCAGGCGCCGGGCGAGCAGCCCGGCGACCGTGCCCTTGCCGGCGCCACTGGGGCCATCGATGGCGAGCATCGGTACAGCGCCGTTCATCAATTGTTCTCCACGGCGACCCGGATACCGGTCTGGGCACACAGGGCGAGGAAGTTGGGGAAGGAGGTGGCGACGTTGGCGCAATCGTGGATGCGGATCGGCCCGCTGGCGCGCAGCGAAGCGACGCTGAAGGACATGGCGATACGGTGGTCGCCGTGCGCCCAGACTTCGCCGCCACCGAACGCACCACCCTCGATGACGATGCCATCCGGGGTCGGCTCGGCCTTCACGCCCAGGGCCTTCAGGCCGTCGGCCATGACCTGGATACGGTCCGACTCCTTGACCCGCAGCTCTTCGGCGCCACGCAGGACGGTGCGCCCCTCGGCGCAGGCGGCAGCCACGAAGAGTACCGGGAACTCGTCGATGGCCAGTGGCACCAGGTCCTCGGGAATGTCGATGCCCTTGAGCCGCGCGGAGCGCACGCGGATGTCGGCGACCGGCTCGCCGCCGACCTCGCGCTGGTTTTCCAGGCTCAGGTCACCACCCATCAGGCGCAGGATCTCGATGACGCCGACGCGCGTCGGGTTGATGCCGACGTGCTGCAGGACCAGTTCCGAACCTTCGGCGATACTGGCGGCAACCAGGAAGAAGGCTGCCGAGGAAATGTCGGCCGGGACCTCGATATGGGTGGCGCTCAACTTATGCCCGGATTCGACCTTGGCGGTGCTGCCCTCGACCTCCACCGGATAGCCGAAGCCGCGCAGCATGCGCTCGGTGTGGTCGCGGGTCGGCGCCGGCTCGGTGACCGAGGTCTCACCCGCGGCGTAGAGCCCGGCGAGCAACAGGCAGGACTTCACCTGGGCGCTGGCCATCGGCATGTCGTAATGCATACCGGTGAGGCGCTGGCCGCCGCGAATGGTCATCGGCGGACGGCCTTCTAGCCCCGTCTCGATTACCGCGCCCATCTCGCGCAGCGGCTTGGCTACGCGATTCATCGGCCGCTTGGAAAGGGAAGCGTCGCCGGTCAGGGTGCTGTCGAACGGCTGGGCCGCCAGCAGACCGCTGAGCAGACGCATGGAAGTACCGGAGTTACCCAGGTAGATCGGCCCAGGCGGCGCCTTGAGGCCGTGCAGGCCAACGCCATGGACGGTGACGCGGCCGTTCTGCGGCCCCTCGATCACCACTCCCATGTCGCGGAACGCCTGGATGGTTGCCAGTGCGTCCTCGCCCTCGAGGAAGCCCTCCACTTCGGTGGTGCCTTCGGCCAGGGAGCCGAGCATGATCGAGCGATGGGAAATCGACTTGTCGCCCGGTACCCGGATGGTTCCGGACAGGCTGCCGCCCGGCTGGGCCAGATAAATCAGGTCGTTGTTGTGCATGGCGTCCACATAGGCCCGACGGGCCAGGATTTTGCTGAAATGCTCACGGGCTACCCGGGCGCGCGTGAAAACGCCCAACAACTGGTGCCCGTCCCCAGTGTCGACGGCCTCGCGCAGCGCGTCGAGGTCGTCACGAAAAACATCCAGTGTACGCAGCACCGCCTCGCGATTGGCGAGAAAGATGTCGTGCCACATCACCGGGTCGCTGCCGGCGATCCGTGTGAAATCACGGAAACCGCCGGCGGCATAGCGGAAGATCTCCAGGTTCTCGCTGCGCTTGGCCAGGGAGTCGACCAGAGTGAAGGCCAGCAGGTGAGGCAGGTGGCTGGTGGCCGCCAGAACCTCGTCGTGATGCTCGACCTCCATGTGCTCGACGTCCGCGCCCAGCGCGCGCCACAGGCTGTCGACCAGCGCCAGCGCGTCGGCATCGGTCTCCGCGGAGGGCGTGAGAATCACCTTGTGCCGGCGGAACAGGGTCGCCTTCGCCGCGGTCACTCCGCTCTGCTCGGAACCCGCGATCGGATGCCCCGGTACCAGGTACCGCGGCATCCCGCCGAACGCGACACGCGCGGCACGCACGATATTGCCCTTGGCGCTGCCAACGTCGGTCAATACAGCCTTGCCCAGGTCGAGCTTCGCCAGGTCGGCCAGCACCCGCTCCATCGACAGGATCGGCACCGCCAACTGGATCACGTCGGCGCCGACGCAGGCGCGGCCAAGATCCTCCTCGCAACGGTCGACCACGCCGAGCTCCACCGCCAGGCGGCAAGACTCGGCATCCCGATCCACGCCGACCACTTCCCGGAACAACCCTTTGCTCCGCAACCCCTTGGCGAAGGAGCCGCCGATCAGGCCCAGCCCCACCACCACCAGGCGGCCCAGCTTAGGGGTCGACTGTTGCAGCGGCGTGACCTCAGTCATGCGCCAGCACCTTGCCCAGCGCCTGGAGGAAACGATCGTTCTCTTCCGGCAGCCCGATGGAGACGCGCAGGAAGGTCGGCATCCCGTAGCCAGCCACCGGACGCACGATCACGCCTTCGCGCAGCAGCGCCTGGTAGACCGGACCGGCATCGCGAGCCAGATCCACGGCGATGAAGTTGCCCTTCGAGGGAATCCAGGACAGGCCCAACGCGTGGAAGCCATCCTCCAGCTGCGCCATGCCGGAATCGTTTAGGCGGCGACTCTGCGCCAGGTAGTCATGGTCATCCAGCGCCGCGCAGGCAGCCGCCAGGGCCAGGCTATTGACATTGAACGGCTGGCGCACGCGGTTGAGCACATCGGCCACCGCCTTGCTCGAAAGCGCGTAGCCGACCCGCAGCGAAGCCAGGCCATAGGCCTTGGAGAAAGTCCGCGAGACCAGCAGGTTGGGATGGCGCGCCAGGTAGTCCAGGCCATCGGGCAGCTCGTCGCCCTCGGCGTATTCGATATAGGCCTCGTCCAGCACCACCAGCACCTCCGCCGGCACCTGGGCGAGGAACCGCTCCAGGGCGTCCGCACCGAACCAGGTCCCGGTCGGGTTGTTCGGGTTGGCGACGAACACCACGCGAGTTTGCCCATCGATGGCGGCGAGCATCGCTTCCAGGTCATGCCCCCAGACGCGCGCCTTGACCGCCCGCCCCTCGGCGCCCACGGCCTGGGTGGCGATCGGGTAGACGGCGAAGGCATGTTCGCTGAACACGGCGTTCAGACCAGGCGCGAGGTAGGCACGGGCGACCAGGTCGAGAATGTCGTTGGAGCCGTTGCCCAGGGTCACCTGCGCCGCATCCACCGCGCAACGCTCGGCCAGCTTGCGCTTGAGTTCGAAACCGTTGCCGTCAGGATAACGGGTCAGTTCCGCCAGTTCGGCGCGGATAGCCTCCAGCGCCTTTGGGCTCGCACCCAGCGGGTTCTCGTTGCTGGCGAGCTTGACGATCGCCGCAGGGTCGATGCCCAGCTCGCGGGCCAGTTCGTCCACCGGCTTGCCAGGGACGTAGGGCGACAGCTTTTGCACCCCCGGCTGGGCCAGGGCAAGGAAATCGGACATGGATAGTTCAGCCTCGACGCGGGACGGGGCATTCATCGATGACCCGTCTCTTCGGAATGACAGCGCGCTCAGAGCACCGCTTTCGGATAGGAGCCCAGGACCTTCAGGGCGACGGCTTCCTGGCCGATCTTCTCCAGGACATCCTTGATCAGCGGTTCTTTATGGTGGCCGACGAAATCGATGAAGAACACGTAGGTCCATTTGCCGCTGCGCGACGGGCGGGTTTCGATGCGGGTCAGGTCGATACCGTTGTTGTGGAACGGTACCAGCAGCTCGTGCAGGGCTCCCGGCTTGTTGCGCATGGAAACGATGATCGAGGTCTTGTCGTCGCCGGTCGGCGGAACCTCCTGGTTGCCGATGATCAGGAAGCGCGTGGAGTTGTCCGGGCGGTCCTCGATCTTCTCGTGCAGCTTGCTCAGGTCGTACAGGCTGGCCGCCATGTCGCCGGCGATCGCTGCCGAATTCCACTCGCTCTTCACCCGCTTGGCCGCGTCGGCGTTGCTCGACACCGCCACCCGCTCGACGCTCGGGTAGTGCGAGTCCAGCCACTTGCGACATTGCGCGAGGGATTGGGCATGGGAATAGATCCGGGTGATGTTGTCGGTCTTGGTGGTTTCGCCGACCAGCAGGTGATGGTGGATACGCAGCTCGACTTCGCCGCAGATCACCATGTCGTGCTCGAGGAAGCTGTCGAGGGTATGGTTGACCGCCCCCTCGGTGGAGTTTTCCACAGGCACCACGCCGAAGTTCACCGCGCCGGCAGCGACCTCGCGGAACACCTCGTCGATCGCCGCCATCGGCGTGCTGATCACCGCGTTGCCGAAATGCTTGAGCGCCGCGGCCTGGGTAAAGGTGCCCTCGGGTCCGAGATAGGCCACTTTCAGCGGCTGCTCGAGCGCCAGGCAGGACGACATGATCTCGCGGAACAGCCGCGCGACCTCTTCGTTGTCCAGCGGCCCCTTGTTCAATTGCATGATGTGCTTGAGCACCCAGGCTTCGCGCTCGGGACGGTAGAACACCGGCGCCTCGCCCTCGCCCAGGGTCTGGGTCTTCACTCGCGCCACGTCCTGGGCGCAACGGGCACGCTCGCTGATCAGCTCGAGCAACTTCTCGTCGAGGCTGTCGATGCGCAGGCGCAAGGCCTTGAGCTGGTCCTGATCCGCCATCAGCCGTGCTCCTTCTCGAACTCCGCCATGTATGCGACCAGCGCCTCGACCGCGTCCAGGCCAAGGGCGTTGTAGATGGAAGCGCGCATGCCGCCGACCGAGCGGTGGCCTTTCAGGTTGAGCAGCCCGCGCGCCTCGGCGCCTTCCAGGAACGGCTTGTCGAGACGCTCGTCGGCCAGGCGGAACGGCACGTTCATCCAGGAGCGGGCGCTCGGCTGGATCGGGTTGGTGTAAAAGTCGCTGGCATCGATGGTCTTGTACAGCAGGTCCTTCTTGGCGCGGTTGCGCTGCTCCATCGCGGTCACCCCGCCCTGCTCCTTCAGCCATTCGAAGACCAGGCCGGACAGGTACCAGGAGTAGGTCGCCGGGGTGTTGTACATGGAACCGTTGTCCGCGGCGATCTTGTAGTTGAGCATGGTCGGGCAGACGCTGCGGGCGCGGCCGAGCAGGTCTTCGCGAACGATCACCACCACCAGGCCGGACGGGCCGATGTTCTTCTGCGCCCCGGCATAGATCAGGCCGAAGCGGGACACGTCGAGCGGGCGCGAGAGGATATCGGAGGACATGTCGGTGACCAGCGGCACGTCGCCGGTCTCGGGAATCCAGTCGAACTCGAGGCCGCCGATGGTCTCGTTGGAGGCGTAGTGCACATAGGCCGCGTCCTTGGTCAGCGTCCACTCGTTCTGACCCGGAATGGCGAAGTAATCGTACTCCTTGGCGCTGGCCGCGACATTCACTGTGCCATAGCGACGAGCCTCCTCGATGGCCTTCTTCGACCAGATACCGGTATCGATATAGTCGGCGACGCCATCTTCGGGCAGCAGGTTCAGCGGAATCTCGGCGAACTGCTGGCTGGCGCCGCCCTGCAGGAACAGCACCTTGTAGTCCGAGGGAATGTCGAGCAGGTCGCGCAGGTCCTGCTCGGCCTTGCTGGCGATGGCCACGTAGTCATCACTACGGTGGCTCATTTCCATGACCGAAAGGCCCTTGCCCCGCCAGTCGAGAAGCTCGGCCTGGGCACGTTGCAGAACTGCGTCGGGAAGCGCCGCGGGACCGGCGCAGAAATTGAAGGCTCGCTTGCTCACATCCACTCTCGCTATAGGTAGGGCGGATAGCCGTGAGTTATCCGCCGACGTCATCGGCCGGGCGGGCGCAGGCGCCCGCCCCGAGCCTTACTCTTCGTTGCCTTCCGCTTCCGCCGCGGGCTCGGACTCGGACTCGGCCGACTCGCCCAGAGATTCGGCAGCTTCCTCGCCCTCGGGCAGGTCCTCGTCATCTCCGCCCGACGGCTCCTGGACACGCTCCAGACCGACCAGTACCTCGTCGCTGGCGAGCTTGATCAGGGTTACGCCCTGGGTATTGCGGCCGGACAGGGAGACTTCGTCGACACGCGTCCGCACCAGGGTGCCCTGGTCGGAAATCAGCATGATCTCCTCGCCTTCCTGGACCTGTACCGCGGCGATCAGCGCGCCGTTGCGCTCGTTGGTGACCATGGCGATCACCCCCTGGCCGCCACGGCCGCGACGCGGGAACTTGCTCAGCGGGGTACGCTTGCCGAAGCCGCGCTCGGAGGCGGTGAGGATCTGCGCCCCGGACTCCGGAATCAGCATGGAGATCAGCTGCTGCCCCTTGCCCAGGCGCATGCCACGTACGCCGCGGGCGTTGCGGCCCATGATGCGCACCACGCTCTCGGCGAAGCGGATCACCTTGCCGGCACTGGAGAACAGCATGACTTCCTTGGCGCCATCGGTGATCGCGGCGGCGATCAGGGTGTCGCCCTCTTCCAGCTTGAGCGCGATCAGGCCGCTGCTGCGCGGACGGCTGAACTGCACCAGCGGGGTCTTCTTCACGGTACCGAAGGCGGTGGCCATGAAGATGTAGGCGCCGGTCGGCTCGGCCACCAGCTCGGCGGTCTCGCCCTCGACTTCCTCGACCTCGGCGGCCTCGACCACCTCGCCCTCGAGCACCGCGCCTTCGGCTTCGTCGAGGTCGTCATCGGCGCCGCCGTTCTGCTGCAGCGCCTCCAGGTCGATCTGCAACATCGCGGTGATCCGCTCGCCCTCGTCCAGCGGCAGCAGGTTCACCAGCGGCCGGCCACGCGCGGTACGCGAGGCCTCCGGAATCTCGAAGGTACGCAGCCAGTAGACCTTGCCCTTGCTGGAGAACAGCAGGAGGGTCGCATGGCTGTTGGCCACCAGCAGGTGTTCGATGTAGTCCTCGTCCTTCATCCCGGTGGCGGACTTGCCTTTGCCGCCGCGACGCTGCGCCTGGTAGGCGGCCAGCGGCTGGGACTTGGCGTAGCCGCCGTGGGAAATGGTCACCACGCGGTCTTCCTCGGTGATCAGGTCGGCGATGGTCAGGTCGACCTGGGAAGCCACGATCTCGGTGCGGCGAGCATCGCCGAATTCGGCCTTGACCGCTTCCAGCTCCTCACGGATCACCTCCATCAGGCGCGCCGGGTTGGTCAGGATGCGGATCAACTCGCCGATCAGGTTGAGGATTTCCTGGTATTCGGAGAGCAGCTTCTCGTGCTCCAGGCCGGTCAGGCGATGCAGGCGCAGCTCGAGGATCGCCTGGGCCTGTTCCGGCGACAGGTAGTACTTGCCGTCGCGCAGGCCGTACTGCGGATCCAGGTCTTCCGGGCGACAGGCGTCGGCGCCGGCACGCTCGACCATCGCTTCCACCGCGCTGGACTCCCAGGCAGTGGCGATCAGGCGTTCCTTGGCCTCGGCCGGGGTCGGCGAACTCTTGATCAGCTCGATCACCGGATCGATGTTCGACAGGGCGACCGCCTGGCCTTCCAGGATGTGCCCGCGCTCGCGGGCCTTGCGCAGCTCGTAGACGGTACGCCGGGTCACCACTTCGCGGCGGTGGCGGACGAACACTTCGAGCATGTCCTTCAGGTTCAGCGTGCGCGGCTGGCCGTCGACCAGGGCCACCACGTTGATGCCGAACACGCTCTGCAGCTGGGTCTGGGCGTAGAGGTTGTTGAGGACCACCTCGCCCACCTCGCCGCGACGCAGCTCGATGACCACGCGCATGCCGTCCTTGTCGGACTCGTCGCGCAGCTCGGAAATACCCTCGATCTTCTTCTCTTTCACCAGCTCGGCGATCTTCTCGATCAACCGCGCCTTGTTCAATTGGTACGGCAGCTCGGTGATGATGATCTGCTCGCGACCGCCGCCCTTCTCCATCTCCTCGACGACGGCGCGGGCGCGGATGTAGATGCGCCCGCGACCGGTGCGGTAGGCCTCGATGATCCCGGCGCGGCCGTTGATGATGCCGGCGGTGGGGAAGTCCGGACCGGGGATGTACTGCATCAGCTCATCGACGGTCAGGTCGGGGTTGTCCATCAGCGCCAGGCAGCCGTCGATCACTTCGCCGAGGTTGTGCGGCGGGATGTTGGTCGCCATACCCACGGCGATACCGCTGGAACCGTTGACCAGCAGGTTGGGAATCTTGGTCGGCATGACCGCCGGGATCTGCTCGGTGCCATCGTAGTTGGGCACCCAGTCGACGGTTTCCTTTTCCAGGTCCGCCAGCAGTTCGTGGGCCAGCTTGGCCATGCGCACTTCGGTGTATCGCATGGCTGCGGCGTTGTCGCCGTCCACCGAACCGAAGTTGCCCTGGCCGTCTACCAGCATGTAGCGCAGCGAGAACGGCTGCGCCATGCGCACGATGGTGTCGTAGACCGCGATGTCGCCGTGCGGGTGGTACTTACCGATCACGTCGCCGACCACACGGGCGGATTTCTTGTAGGGCTTGTTCCAGTCGTTGCCCAGCTCGCTCATGGCATAAAGCACACGGCGGTGCACCGGCTTCAGGCCGTCACGTGCATCCGGCAGGGCCCGCCCGACGATCACGCTCATCGCGTAGTCGAGATAGGACTGTTTCAGCTCGTCTTCGATATTGACCGGGAGAATTTCTTTGGCCAGTTCGCCCATGAGAAGCCTGGTTCCTTTTTCTGGTGGAACTTCGCCGCCTCGATCCTGAGGCAAACGAAGTAGGTCGGCGCATGCCCGAGCAGCGCCAACTCACTACAAATCAACGACTTGAGTCAAGGATTCGCGCACTCTCGAGGCCCCTCCGCGGGGCACTCGAATAACCGTCGGAGCTTACCACAGCCCACGCCCCAGCCCAAGGCAAAGGCCCTGGCGGGGACGACCTCCAGTCGCCTCGTTCAATGCAGGCGCTTGCGGCTCATCAGGGCGGCCATGCGCTCGGCGTCGGGACGCTCGACGACGCCACGCTCGGTCACGATGGCATCGATAAGGTCCGCCGGGGTCACGTCGAATACCGGATTGTAGGCATCGACCTCGGCCGCTACCCGTCGCCCGCCGATTTCCAGCAGCTCGCGACCGTCGCGCTCTTCGATCGGGATGTCCTCGCCGCTCTCCAGGTTCATGTCGATGGTCGAACTCGGCGCCACCACCATGAAGCGCACGCCGTGGTGCATGGCGTTGACTGCCAACTGGTAGGTGCCGATCTTGTTGGCGACATCGCCATTGGCGGTGATGCGGTCGGCGCCGACGATGACCCAGGTGATGTTCTCGGTCTTCATCAGGTGCGCGGCGGCCGAATCCACGTTCAGGCTGACCGGGATGCCTTCGTTGGCCAGTTCCCAGGCGGTCAGCCGCGAGCCCTGGAGCCAGGGCCGGGTTTCGTCGGCGTAGATGCGATTGACCAGGCCTTCCAGGTGCGCGGCGCGGATCACCCCCAGCGCGGTGCCGAACCCGCCGGTCGCCAGGGCGCCGGTATTGCAGTGGGTGAGGATGTTCTGCGGGCTGCCCTGCTGCTTGCGGATCAGCTCCATGCCCAACTGGGCCATGGTCAGGTTGGCCTCGCGGTCGCTTTCATGGATGGAGATCGCCTCGGCTTCCAGCACCGCCAGCGGCTGGTCGCCCTCTTTCATTCGCTCCAGACGGTCGCGCATGCGGTTCAGCGCCCAGAACAGGTTGACCGCCGTGGGTCGCGAGTCGGCCAGCAGGCGGAAGTCCTCCTCCAGCGCGGCGCGCCAGTCGCCGCCCTGCGCCAGGCGCGCGCGGGCGCCAAGGACGATGCCGTAGGCGGCGCTGATGCCGATGGCCGGCGCGCCGCGCACGACCATATCGCGAATGGCCTTGGCCACCTCGGCCGCCGACTCATGTTCGAGCCAGACCTCCTCCTGGGGCAGCAGGCGCTGATCCAGCAACCGCAGCGTACCGTCCCGCCACTCGATCGCCTTGACCCGCTCGGCCGCCAGCAGTCGCTCTCGCATGCACACACCTCTCGCTGAATCACGGAAAAGCTGCGGATTATAACGAGCCCCAGCCGCGGACGCTCGGGTATACTTCCGGCTTCCCGCTCTGCGCCCAGGATGCGCCGCCATGCCCAACGTCCGTAACCCCTTCGACCTCCTCCTGCTGCCGACCTGGATCGTCCCCGTGGAGCCCGCCGGGGTGGTGCTGCGCGATCACGCGCTGGGCATCCGCGACGGCCAGATCGCCCTGGTCGCGCCGCGCGAGCAGGCCATGCGCCATGGCGCCACGGAAATCCGCGAATTGCCCGGCATGCTGCTCGCCCCCGGTCTGGTCAACGCCCACGGCCATTCGGCAATGAGTCTGTTCCGCGGTCTCGCCGACGACCTGCCGCTGATGACCTGGCTGCAGGACCACATCTGGCCGGCCGAAGGCCAATGGGTCAGCGAGGACTTCATCCGCGACGGCACGGAGCTGGCCATCGCCGAACAGGTAAAGGGCGGCATCACCTGTTTCTCCGACATGTACTTCTATCCACAGGCCATCTGCGGCGTGGTCCATGACAGCGGGGTACGCGCCCAGGTGGCGATCCCGGTGCTGGACTTCCCGATCCCCGGCGCCCGCGACAGCGCCAAGGCGATCCGCCAGGGCATGGCGCTGTTCGACGACCTCAAGCACCACCCGCGCATCCGCATCGCCTTCGGCCCGCACGCCCCTTATACGGTGAGCGACGACAAGCTGGAGCAGATCCTGGTGCTCACCGAGGAACTCGACGCCAGCATCCAGATGCACGTCCACGAGACCGCCTTCGAGGTGGAGCAGGCCATGGAGCGCAACGGCGAGCGCCCGTTGGCCCGCCTGCACCGCCTCGGCCTGCTCGGCCCGCGCTTCCAGGCGGTGCACATGACCCAGGTGGACGACGACGACCTGGCGATGCTGGTGGAAACCAACAGCTCGGTGATCCACTGCCCGGAATCCAACCTCAAGCTGGCCAGCGGCTTCTGCCCGGTGGAAAAGCTCTGGCAGGCCGGGGTCAACGTGGCCATCGGCACCGACGGCGCGGCGAGCAACAACGATCTCGACCTGCTCGGCGAGACCCGCACCGCGGCGCTGCTGGCCAAGGCCGTGTACGGCCAGGCCACCGCCCTCGACGCCCACCGCGCGCTGCGCATGGCCACCCTGAACGGCGCCCGCGCGCTTGGCCTGGAGCGCCTGATCGGCTCCCTGGAAGCCGGCAAGGCCGCCGATCTGGTGGCCTTCGACCTGTCCGGCCTGGCCCAGCAACCGGTCTACGACCCGGTTTCGCAACTTATCTATGCCAGCGGCCGCGACTGCGTGCGGCATGTCTGGGTCGGCGGCAGGCAACTCCTCGACGACGGCCGCCTGCTCCGTCACGACGAACAGCGCCTGATCGCCAGGGCCCGCGAATGGGGGGCGAAGATCGCCGCCAGCGACAGGTCCTGAACCGCGGCGGGCCGGCCCGCTGCGACAAACTGACATAGGAAGGCGAACCGCCGCCGGCCCCATCCCTCTGCCAAAGCTGGCAACATGAAGGATTGGATTCCGCCGCGGCGGCCCTTCCCCCAAAGGCTTCACTCTTCAACGGGAACGATTATGAGCAACGTCGACCACGCCGAGATCGCCAAATTCGAGGCACTGGCCCATCGCTGGTGGGACCGCGAGAGCGAGTTCAAGCCGCTCCACGACATCAACCCGCTGCGCGTCAACTGGATCGACGAGCGCGCCGGCCTGGCCGGCAAGAAGGTGCTCGACATCGGTTGCGGCGGCGGCATCCTCAGCGAAGCCATGGCCCAGCGCGGCGCCAACGTCACCGGCATCGACATGGGCGAAGCGCCGCTCGCGGTGGCGCGCCTGCACCAGCTGGAATCCGGCGTCGCCGTCGACTACCGGCAGATCACCGCCGAGCAGATGGCCGAGGAAATGCCCGGGCAATTCGACGTGGTCACCTGCCTGGAGATGCTCGAACACGTGCCGGACCCGGCCTCGGTGATCCGCGCCTGCCACCGCCTGGTCAAGCCGGGCGGACAGGTTTTCCTCTCGACCATCAACCGCAATCCCAAGGCCTACCTGTTCGCGGTGATCGGCGCGGAGTACATCCTCCAGTTGCTGCCGCGCGGGACCCACGATTTCCGCAAGTTCATCCGTCCGTCGGAACTCGGCGCCTGGTCGCGCGAGGCCGGTCTCGAGGTCAAGGACATCATCGGCCTGACCTACAACCCGCTGACCAAGCACTACAAGCTGGCCAACGACGTCGACGTCAACTACATGGTCCAGACCCAGCGGGAGGCGTGAAGCGCATGCGGCTCAAAGCGGTACTGTTCGACATGGATGGCACCCTGCTCGACACGGCGCCGGACTTCATCGCCATCACCCAGGCCATGCGTGCCGCCCACGGCCTGCCGCCGGTGGACGAGCAACAGGTGCGCGACGTGGTCTCCGGCGGCGCGCGCGCGATGGTTGCCGCGGCCTTCGGCCTGTCGCTGGACAGCCCGGAACTGGAACCCCTGCGCCAGGAGTTCCTCGACCGCTACCAGGAGCATTGCGCGGTTCTCAGCCGGCCCTACGACGGCATCCCCGAACTGCTTGCGGCGATCGAGAAAGCCGGGTTGATCTGGGGCGTGGTGACCAACAAGCCGGTGCGCTTCGCCGAACCGATCATGCAGCGCCTGGGCTACGCCGAGCGTTCCAGGGTGCTGGTCTGCCCGGACCACGTGACCCGCAGCAAGCCCGATCCCGAGCCGCTGCTACTGGCCTGTAGCCAGCTCGGCATCGATCCGTCGAGGGTGCTGTTCATCGGCGACGACCTGCGCGACATCGAATCCGGCCGCGACGCCGGAACCAAGACCGCGGCGGTGCGCTACGGCTACATCCACCCCGAAGACAACCCCGCGCACTGGGGCGCCGACGTGATCGTCGACCACCCGCGCGAACTCATCGACGTTCTCGACCGCGCGCTCTGCGACTGCTGATCCGCAGCGCCGCCGACAGACAACGACCCGCCGCCAGGCGGGTCATGCATTCAAAGGATTCGACATGTTCCAGTACTCCGCCCGCCCCGACCTGCTGAAAGACCGCGTGATCCTGGTCACCGGCGCCGGCCGCGGCATCGGCGCCGCCGCCGCCAAGACCTTCGCCGCCCACGGCGCCACCGTGCTGCTGCTGGGCAAGACCGAGGAGTACCTGAACGAGGTCTACGACGCCATCGAGGCCGCCGGCCATCCGCAGGCCGCCGTGATCCCGTTCAACCTGGAGACCGCCCAGCCGCACCAGTTCGAGGAACTGGCGGCAACCCTGGAGAACGAGTTCGGCCGCATCGACGGCCTGCTGCACAACGCTTCGATCCTCGGTCCGCGCTCGCCGATGCAGCAGATTTCCGGGGAGAACTTCATGCGCGTGATGCAGGTGAACGTCAATGCCATGTTCATGCTGACCACCGCCATGCTGCCGCTGATGAAGCTCTCCAGCGACGCCTCGATCATCTTCACCTCGAGCAGCGTGGGCCGGAAGGGCCGCGCCTACTGGGGCGCCTATTCGGTATCGAAGTTCGCCACCGAGGGCCTGATGCAGACCCTTGCCGACGAACTCGACGGTACCAGCGCGATCCGCGCCAACAGCGTCAACCCCGGCGCCACCCGCACCAGCATGCGCGCCCTCGCCTACCCTGGGGAAAACCCGCTGAACAACCCCACCGGCGAGGAGATCATGCCGGTCTACCTGTACCTCATGGGGCCGGACAGCGCCGGCGTCAACGGCCAGGCCTTCGACGCCCAGTGATTCCCCGGCAGCCTCGCCGCCCGGCGAGGCTGCCCTGTCCTTCCCTTCCCTCTTCCCGTCCGGAACTTCCCATTCTTTTTGCATATTTTTCCCACTGAGTGGGAAAGTGGTTTCATTTTCCGGGAAATCGCCTTCACCCTGTGGGTCAAGGAGTTCCCATGTCGAAGCATTCCCCCACCGATCGCCTGCTGCAGATCCTCATTGCCCTTGGCCAGGCGCCCGAAGCCCTGTCTGCCAAGGAGCTGTCGCTGACCCTGGAGCAGCCGCTGAGCAGCACCTACCGGCACCTGAAGACCCTGTTGCGCTGGGGCCTGGCCGAAGAACAGGCCGGCCAGGGCCGCTACCTGCCCGGCCCGGCCTGCCTGCAACTGGCGAAGAAATTCGATCGCGAGGCCTCGCTGATCGGTCTCGCCAAACCGGAACTCAAGCGCCTGGCCGACCTGAGCCAGGAGAGCGTGGCGCTGATGGTGGCCAGCAACCAGCAGGCGATCTGCCTGGAACTGTTCGACAGTCCGCAGCCGCTGCGCTGCTGCTACCAGAAAGGGCTGGCGCAGCCGCTGTTGCATGGCGCCTCGGCCAAAGCCCTGCTAGCGCACCTGGAGGACGAACGGCGCGAGGAGCTGTACCTCGCCCAGGAACTCTCCGCCGAGCGTATCGACAAGCTGGAGCAGGAACTCCGGCTGATCCGCGAACAGGGCTACGCCGTCAGCCAGGGCGAGATCGACGAAGGCGTCTGGGGCATCAGCGTACCGCTGCTGGACAGCCGCCAGCGCCTGCACGGCGCCCTCAGCCTGATGGCCCCCGCCTTGCGCGCCCAGTCGCGCAGCGAACGCTTGCGGCAATGGACCCTCGACGCCGCCGCGCGACTTTCCGCGCGGCTGGACTGACCAACAGGAGTTTCGATGTACCCCGCCCCCGACATGAGCCTCTGGCAAGGCCGGATCGATAGCCAGGAAGGCGCCGACGCGCGGCGCTGGCACCAATGGATGCGCCCCTACGCAGACGACGCCGAAGCGGCCAGCGTGCTGCTCGGTTTCGCCAGCGACGAAGGCGTGCGCCGCAACCAGGGTCGCCAGGGCGCGCGCCACGGACCGCCAGCCTTGCGTCGCGCGCTGGCCAACCTGGCCTGGCACGGCGAGCAAGCGATCTACGATGCCGGCGACATCGTCGCCGGCGACGATCTGGAAGCCGCCCAGGAACGCTACGCGCAACGCGTCGCCGACCTGCTCGCGCGCGGCCACCGGGTGGTCGGACTGGGCGGCGGCCACGAAATCGCCTACGCCAGCTTCGCCGGCCTCGCCCGCCACTTGAGTCGGCATGAGCGCCTGCCGCGCATCGGTATCCTCAATTTCGACGCGCATTTCGACCTGCGCCACGCCGAACGGGCCAGCTCCGGCACGCCGTTCCGCCAGATCGCCGAACTCTGCCAGGCCAGCGACTGGCCGTTCGCCTACTGCTGCCTGGGCATCAGCCGCCTGAGCAACACCGCGGCGCTGTTCGACCAGGCCCAGCGCCTGGGTGTGCGCTACCTGCTGGACCGTCAGTTGCAGCCATGGAACCTGGAACGCAGCGAAGCCTTCCTCGACAGCTTCCTGCAATCCGTCGACCACCTCTACCTGACCGTTTGCCTCGACGTGCTCCCGGCCGCCCAGGCGCCCGGCGTCAGCGCGCCCTCGGCGCACGGCGTGGAGATGCCGGTGGTGGAGCACCTGGTCCGCCGCGCCAAGGCCAGCGGCAAGCTGCGCCTGGCCGACATCGCCGAACTCAACCCGCAACTCGATAGCGACCAGCGCACCGCCCGGATCGCCGCGCGCCTGGTCGACAGCCTGGTCAACTGATCGCCCTTTCGCCCACACAACAACAATAGAGCCCCGCCATGCCGACATTGCACCTGGACGCCCTGTCCACCACCGCCCTCGCCCTGCTCCTGCTCGCCCTCGGCAGCCAATTGAAGAAGCGCAGCCGCTGGCTGACACGTCTGTGCGTACCGTCGCCGGTGATCGCCGGCTTCGGCTTCGCCTTCCTGGTCTGGCTGCTCAGGGATCGCGGCTGGCTCGACATCGGCCTCGACACCAGCCTGCAGACGCCCCTGATGGTGGCGTTCTTCACCACCGTCGGCCTCGGTGGCAGCCTCGGCCTGCTGCGCAAGGGCGGCAAGACCCTGCTGGTCTACCTGTCGGCCTGCTGGGCGCTGGCGATACTGCAGAACCTGATCGGCGTAGGCAGCGCCGGACTGCTCGGCCTCGACCCGTTGCTCGGGATCATGGCCGGCGCGGTGTCGCTGGAAGGCGGCTTCGGCGCGGCGGCGGCCTTCGGCCCGGTTGCGGAAGGGCTCGGCGCCCAGGGCGCGACCACCGTGGCGCTGGCCTCGGCCACCTTCGGCATGGTCGCTGGCGGGCTGCTCGGCAGCCCGGTGGCGCGCTGGCTGATCGAACGCAACCGCCTGCCGGTGCAGGCGGAAAGCGACAATCGGCTGGAAGCCCTCGGGCAGCAGGAGCGACGCCAGCATGCGGCGGCCACGCTGGACGGCAATCTCCTGCTGCGCCTGCTGACCTGCGTGCTGCTGGTGATGGTGCTCGGCTTCTGGCTCGGCGACGCGCTCCAGGAACGCCTGGGCCTGGTGCTGCCCAGTTATGTCGGGGCGATGTTCATCGCCATCGTCCTGCGCAACCTCGACGACCGGCTCGGCTGGCTGCGCATTCCGGACCACGCCGTCGGTACCCTGGGCGACGTCTGCCTGGGCATCTTCCTGACCATGGCGATGATGAGCCTGAAGTTCTGGGAGCTGGAGAACCTCGGCCTGCCGCTGCTCGGCGTACTGTTCATCCAGGTCGCGGTGCTGTTGCTGCTGACGATCTTCGTGCTGTTCCGCCTGCTCGGCCGCAACTACGACGCCGCGGTGCTCTGCGCCGGCTTCCTCGGCCACGGCCTGGGCGCCACGCCCAACGCGGTGGCCAACATGGGCGCGGTCTGCGAGCACTATCGGGTGTTCTCGCACAAGGCCTTCATCATCGTGCCCCTGTGCGGCGCGGTACTGATCGATCTCGTCGCCATCCCGGCGATCACCTGGTTCATCAACGCCTTCAGTTGAACCATGGCGGCGCTCCGCTAGCGGAGCGCCAGCTTTCCGACGAGCGCCTCGGCCACTCGCCAGCAAAACGCCATTATTCCGTCGAAATCTCTCCGAAATTCCTACAGAATGTGGAAACCATTCCTAGGAAAACCTGTCTGTGCCTCTGATTTCTCCGTTCTTCAGTTGGCTGGCACGAAACTCGCCTTAGCCCTACTGTCGCCGTCTTTCGCGCCAGAGGTTCCGCGCATGGCTCCTCCCAAGCAGTCCAATACCATCGATTTCGACGCCGCCAAGCAGAAGCGCGGCCCCCAGCCCGGCGGCAACGCCAGCGGGCCGCGCGCCAGCAACCTGACGGAGTTGCGCCAGCAACTGACCCTACAGTTGCAGAGCAGCCTGGAGGCGGAGCGGATTCTCGGCCTGTTCTTCGAGGAAGTCCGCCAACTGATCCCGCTGGACGCCCTTGGCTACCGCCATCCGGGCTCCGACCTGCGCCTGGAGTTCGGCAGCAGCGCCAAGCATTCGGTGAGCTATCGCCTGAGCCATGACAGCGACTACCTCGGCGAACTGATCTTCCGTCGCCGCCAGCGCCTCGGCGAAGACGAACAACGGCAACTGGAGAGCCTGCTCGGCACCCTGCTGTTCCCGCTGCGCAACGCCCTGCTCTATCGCGCCGCGATCCAGACCGCCCTGCGCGACGCCCTGACCGGCACCGGCAACCGCATCGCCATGGACCAGGCGCTCGGCCGCGAACTGGAACTGGCCCGGCGCAACCTGCAACCGCTCTCGGTGCTGATGCTCGATATCGACCACTTCAAGCGGGTCAACGACCACTACGGTCACACCGTCGGCGACGAAGCCCTCAAGGCCGTGGCGGAAACCATCAAGGACCACCTGCGCAATGTCGACATGGTGTTCCGTTTCGGCGGCGAGGAATTCCTCGTCCTGCTGTCCAGCACGCCGCTGCAGGCTGCCTGCATGGTCGGCGAACGCCTGCGCCAGGCGGTGGAGGAGTTGGACTACCGGCACGCCGGCGAACCGCTGAAGCTGTCGATCAGCCTCGGTTGCGCCGACCTGCGGCCCGGCGAAGGCAGTGACGACCTGCTGCGACGGGTCGACGAGGCGCTCTACGAAGCCAAGCGCGACGGCCGCAACCGCCTGCGCTGCGCCTGAGGCTTGCCGACTCGCCCCCGAAGCGCGGAGCAGGCGCATCGGGCGACGGCAGTAGCGACGGCTCTCACCGGCGCAGTCACGGTTTCCGCCAAGGTCCTGCCGCTTATGGCTGCGCCGGCTCGTCCGGGGCGCCATAGACCTGGCGCAAGCGGATGCGTTTCTCCAGCAGCCAGCCGCTGGTTTCCTTGCCGTCTCGAGCCACGTACATGACGTTCAGCCACTCGCCGCTCGGCTTGTAGACAGTGATGAAGTCGCCGGGAATCACGAAGACCCCGGTGACACAGTCGGCACGCGGCGCGCTGTGGAAATAGGCGCGCCCCTTGTCGATCACCTCGCCCTCCAGGGGCGGACGGAAGTTGTCCTCGGGGCCGGCCGTCGCCTCGTCAAGGCTTGCACAGCTCTGCGCCGGCATCGCCGCATCCTCGGCCAGCCCGGCGACGCTCCATAGCATGCAGAGCGCGATAGCCAGGATCCTGTGCATTTCACCACCTCCTTGTGTGCGGGCGACCATTAGACACCGATTCCCAGGCATGAAAAAGGCCCCCGAAGGGGCCTTTCCAGGGCGCTTTCCGCTCAGCGGCGGAAGCCCGGACGCATACCGTCGCCGGCCGGTTTCGGCCGCCGCTTGACCTGCGGCTTGCGGGCCGCCGGCTTGTCGCCCGTCGCGCTGGCCGGACGCTCGTCGCGCGGCTTGCTCGGGCGCGGCTTGCGGTTGCTCTCGCGGGGCCGCTCGGCAACCGGAGTGCCCTGCTCGCGCCCCTTGCGCTCGGCGCTCGGCTGCGGACCGCGCGCGGGACGCGAAGCCGGCGCGCGACGAGCGGCATTCTCGCCGTCCTCGCGCCTTGGCGCACGCTTGCGCCCGGCTTCCGGACGCTCGCTGCGCGCCAGCGGACGGGCCTGCTTGCGCTGCTGGCGTTCGGCCTTCTCGCGCGCCTTGGTGGTCATGCCCGGCAGCGCCACCGGCTTGAGGCCGACTTCCTCGCTGAGGATGTCGATTTCGCGCTGGTCCATTTCGCGGTAGCGGCCCATGGTCAGCTCGGAGGTCAGGAACACCGGGCCGAAACGCACTCGCTTCAGGCGGCTGACCACCAATCCCTGGGATTCCCACAACCGGCGCACCTCGCGGTTGCGGCCCTCCATCACTACGCAGTGGTACCAGTGGTTGAAGCCTTCGCCGCCCGGCGCCTGCTGGATATCGCTGAACTTGGCCGGGCCGTCCTCGAGCATCACGCCGTTGAGCAGGCGCTCGATCATCTCTTCGGTGACCTCGCCGCGCACCCGTACCGCGTATTCACGGTCCATCTCATAGGAAGGATGCATCAGGCGGTTGGCCAGTTCGCCATCGGTGGTGAACAGCAGCAGGCCGGTGGTATTGATGTCCAGGCGACCGACATTGATCCAGCGACCGGTGCGCAGGCGCGGCAGGCGGTCGAAGATGGTCGGGCGGCCTTCCGGATCGTCGCGGGTGCAGACCTCGCCTTCCGGCTTGTTGTAGATCAGCACGCGACGGACACTCTCGGCGGCCTCTTCGCGGCGGATCAGGTGGCCATCGACGGTGATCGCATCGTGGCTGTCGACCCGCTGGCCAAGGCTGGCCACGCTACCATTGACGTTGACCCGGCCTTCGGCGATCCACACTTCTACGTCGCGCCGGGAACCGACGCCGAGACGGGCGAGGACTTTCTGCAATTTTTCCCCGACCGGTACGTGGGGATTCTCTGGGGTATCGTTCATCTGGGCACCTCCCGGTGTGGCTGGCAACGAATCGAAGGGCGCGCATCATACGCGCTTCGTCAGGACAAAGCACCGTCCCCGGGCGGAAACCCGGACAATCCCGCTAGACTAGGCCGGGTTCACCCACCCCGCCACCCGGAGGCCCCGGTGCACGATGTCCCTCCCTTCAGCGGCGCCAAGCTGGCGCTGTTCTATGGCGACCACCTGGTCGTCTACAAACGCGACGAAAAACCCGGCATTCCCTTCCCCGGCTACTGGGACTTTCCCGGCGGCGGCCGCGAGGGCCTGGAGACGCCTGCCGAATGCGCCCTGCGCGAACTCGAGGAAGAGTTCTCCATCCGCCTGGAAGAACCTCGTATCGAATGGCAGCGACAGTATCCGAGCACCAGCGGCAGCGCGCCCTTCGCCTACTTCCTGGTGGCGCGCCTGGAGGACCGCGAGTTCGAGGCCATCCGCTTCGGCGACGAAGGACAATACTGGCGATTGATGGAGGTGGACGCCTACCTCGCGCATGCCATGGCCGTACCCTACCTGCAGAGCCGGCTCGGCGACTATCTGCGGGAACGCCGGCGCATCGACGAATAACGCGGATGACGTTAGCCGTTCCATGCCCCGGATAATCCGGACGGCATAAAAAAACCCGGCCGAAGCCGGGCATGCCCAGGCGGGCAGTCTCAGTGTCTGCGGTGCTCGGCGAAGCGCTCCAGGGCTTCGCGGCTGAGGCGCTCGACCTGGGCCCAGTCGCCGCGGTCGACCACGGCCTTGGGCAGCATCCAGGTGCCGCCGACGCACATCACGTTGGGTACCGCCAGGTAGTCGGTGAGATTGTTCAGGCTGACGCCTCCGGTGGGGCAGAAGCGGATATCGGGGAATGGTCCCGAGAACGCCTTCAGCGCCGCCGGGCCGCCGCTGACCTCGGCGGGAAACAGCTTGAAGCGGCGGTAGCCATGGCGGTAGGCGAGCATGATCTCGGAAGCGCTGGCCACGCCGGGCAACAGCGGGACTTCGCTGTCCAGGGCGAAGCGCAGCAACTCGTCAGTGCATCCCGGGGTGACCACGAAGCTCGCCCCGGCCTTTTCCGCAGCGGCGAAGGTCTGCGGGTCGAGCACGGTGCCGGCGCCGATGCGCAGGTGCGGGCGCTCCTCGCTGAGGCGACGGATGGCGGTCAGCCCGTGCGCCGTGCGCAGGGTGATCTCCAGGGCGGTCAGGCCGCCGGCGGCGAGGGCATCGGCCATCGGCAGGATGTCCGCCTCGCGGTCGATGGTGATCACCGGGAGGATGCGCGCCTCCCGGCACAGCGTGTCGATGCGGGCGGTCTTCTGTTCAAGGTTGTGCATGGCTACAGCTCCGCCACTCAGGGGTACCAATGGATCGTCAGCGGCGCGCGGAGGAAGGCGCGAACCGGCATCCGCCGTTCGTCCTCGACCGCCAGCGCGGTGTTCAGGGTGGCCAGCTTGGACTGGCCCTGGATCGCCAGCAGCTGCACCTTCGCCGCCGCCAGCACGGCGCGCGGTAGGGTCAGGCGCTGGTGCGGCACGCTCGGCGCCCACATCGGCAGGCAACGGCGCGTGCCCTGGGGATCCATCGCCAGGTCCAGGCCTGGGCTGTTCGGGAACAGCGAGGCGGTATGGCCGTCGTCGCCCATGCCGAGGACCAGCACGTCGATCGGCAACGGCAGCTCGTGCAGGTGGTGGTCGGCCAGCTCGGCCGCTTCCTCCAGGCTCGCCGCCGGCTGGTAGAGGCCGATGAAGCGCGCCTTCGCCGCCTCGCCACGGAGCAGGTGGCGGCGAACCAGGCCGGCGTTGCTATCGGCATGGGACTCCGGCACCCAGCGCTCGTCGGCCAGGCTGAGGGTGATCCGCGACCAGTCCAGCGGCTCCTCGCTCAAGGCTTCGAGGAAGGCCACCGGACTGCGCCCACCGGACACCACCAGCAGCGCCTGGCCCTGCTCGGCCAGCGCCGAGCGCAACCGGCCGGCGACCTCGGCGGCCAGGCCGCGGGCCTGCTCGGCGGCGCTGCCCCAGACCTGCAGGCCGACGCCGGCCGGCAGCTTCAACTCAGAAATCGCCATACCAACTCCTCCCATCGCGGGCCACCAGGGCCACCGAGGCCACCGGCCCCCAACTCCCCGCCGGATACGGCTTGGGCGCTTCGCTCAGGCGTTCCCAGCCAGCGATCAGCTGGTCGCACCACTTCCAGGCGAACTCCACCTCGTCCTTGCGCACGAACAGGTACTGGTTGCCCTGGGTGACCTCCAGCAGCAGACGCTCGTAGGCATCGGGAATCCGCGCCGCGTGGTAGGTCTCGGAAAAACTCAGTTGCAGCGGGCCGGTACGCAATTGCATGCCCTTGCCCAGGCCCTGGTCCTTGGTCATCACTTGCAGGGAGATACCTTCGTCCGGCTGCAGGCGGATGATCAGCCGGTTGCTGATCAGCGAACGCTGCTCGGGAGCGAAGATGTAGTGCGGCGGCTCCTTGAAGTGGATGACGATCTGCGACAGCTTCTGCGGCATGCGCTTGCCGGTGCGCAGGTAGAACGGCACGCCCGACCAGCGCCAGTTGCGGATGTCCACGCGCAGGGCGACGAAGGTTTCCGCGTCGCTGTCGCGATTCGCATGTTCCTCCTCCAGGTAGCCCGGCACTGCCTTGCCGTCGCTGAAACCGGCGGTGTACTGCCCACGCACCACGCGCGAAGCCAGTTGTTCGGCGGGAATCGGCTCGAGGGCGCGGAGCACCTTGACCTTCTCGTCGCGAATGCTGTCCGCCGAAAGGTCGCTGGGCGGATCCATGGCGATCAGGCAGAGCAGTTGCAGCAGGTGGTTCTGCACCATGTCGCGCAGTTGCCCGGCCTGGTCGAAGTAGCCCCAGCGGCCTTCGATGCCGACCTTCTCGGCCACGGTGATCTCCACGTGGGAGATGTGGTTCTGGTTCCACTGGGTCTCGAAGAGGCTGTTGGCGAAGCGCAGGGCGATCAGGTTCTGCACCGTCTCCTTGCCCAGGTAATGGTCGATCCGGTAGATGCGGCTTTCCGGGAAGAACCGGGCGACTGCCTCGTTGACCTCGCGGGACGACTCCAGGTCATGACCGATGGGCTTCTCCAGCACCACCCGGGTGCGCTCGGCGAGACCGGCGGCGGCGAGGTTCTCGCAGATGCCGCCGAACACCGAGGCCGGCGTGGCGAAGTAGGCGACCAGCGGCAGTTCGTCGTCCACCGCCTCGCGCAAGCCGACATAGGCCTGCGGGTCGAGGAAGTCCATGCTCAGGTAGTCGAGGCGTTCGCGGAAACGCTGCCAGACCGCGTCGTCCCACTCCTTCGCCGGCACCGCCAGGCGCAGGCGCTGCTCCAGCGTCGCCAGGTGTTCGGCGGGAGCGCCTTCGTCACGGGCCAGGGCCAGGACGCGGGTATCGCGGTGCAGCAGGTTCTCGCGATCGAGTTGGTAGAGCGCCGGGAACAGCTTGCGCAAGGCGAGATCGCCCAGCGCACCGAACAGCGCTAACGTGCAAGGCAGAACGCGGACATCAGGCATTTGTTGTTACCAACCAAATATTGAGTGATATTGAGCCATCCACTGCGCAATTAAGACAAATATGTAGTAATTAAACAACATATTTTTCCCAGCCCGCCACGCTGTTGGTCGCATGCCGGCCTGACGTTAGGATAGGCGCCGCCGCCGGCCCTTCCCCGCCGGGCCGACAGAAGACGAGGAACCCGGATGAAAAACCTGCTGGAGCAGATCCAAAGCCGCCTGGACGAACTGAACAAGGCGGAGCGCAAAGTCGCCGAGGTCATCCTGCAGAACCCGCAGCAGGCCACCCGCTTCAGCATCGCCGCCCTGGCCCAGGCGGCAGCGGTCAGCGAACCGACGGTGAACCGCTTCTGTCGCTCCTTCGGCATGAGCGGCTATCCGGAACTGAAGATCCAGCTGGCCCAGAGCCTGGCCAGCGGCGCTGCCTTCGTGACCCAGGCGGTAGCCGAGGACGACGGGCCGGAAGCCTATACACGGAAGATCTTCAGCAACACCATCGCCTCCCTCGACAGCGCCCACAAGCTGCTCGACCCACGCGTCATCGACCGCGCCGTGGACCTGTTGATCCAGGCCCGGCAGATCCACTTCTTCGGTCTCGGCGCCTCGGCCTCGGTAGCGCTCGACGCGCAGCACAAGTTCTTCCGCTTCAACCTGGCGGTGAGCGCCCAGGCCGACGTGCTGATGCAACGGATGATCGCCTCGGTGGCGCATACCGGCGACCTGTTCGTGGTGATTTCCTATACCGGACGCACCCGCGAGCTGGTGGAGGTGGCGCACCTGGCGCGGGAGAACGGCGCCTCGGTGCTCGGCCTGACCGCCGCCGGCTCGCCGCTGGCCAGGGCCAGCACCCTGTGCCTGGACATCCCGTTGCCGGAAGACACCGACATCTACATGCCGATGACTTCGCGGATCGTCCAGCTCACCGTGCTCGACGTACTGGCCACCGGAGTGACCCTGCGCCGCGGCGTGGACTTCCAGCCGCACCTGCGGCGGATCAAGGAAAGCCTGGTGCCGACCCGCTATCCCCTCGACGAGGACAACTGACCGCCCGCCTATTGCAGGCCGGCGGCGAGACTCAGGCGCATGCGTTCGCCGGGCGCCAGGATCAGCCCACCCGGGCGGTAGCCAGCGGCGCCGATACAGAGGAAGCGTTCCGCTTCGCCCGGCTCGACCTGCTCCACCGGGCGGCTGCCGGGGTGCCAGATCACGCTGCCGGCGCTGACGTTCTTGTCGATCCGCAAGCGGCGGTTCCAGCCGCCGTCCTCCAGCACCAGCGATCCGGGATGGTAGAGCACCTGCTTGACCGCGCCGCGCGGTATCCAGGTTCCCGGAATCCGCGAAGCGCCGCGCTGGCCGCGAGCCGACTCCAGCTCCATGCCGTGCACCACCACCCGGCTCAGCGCGCCGACCCGCCAGTAGGGCTGCAGGGCGAAGCTGAACAGGCAATCGTCGTCTTCCTCATGGTAGCTGCACAGCTCCAGCTCCAGGCGCTGGCCAAGGCGCGCATCGAGGCGCACGTGCCAGTCCTCCAGGTCCAGTTGCCAGCTCACCACCACCTTGCTTTCGTCGGCGTAGGCATCCAGCAGGCGCCATTCGCGTTGCCGCGCCCAGCCCTGCTGCGGCCATTCGCTGCCGTTCGGATGGCTGCCGAACCACGGCCAGCAGACCGGGATGCCGCCGCGCACCGGCGCACTGCTGAGGGCCGGCCATTCGCTGGCGCACCACAGCAACGGGCGTTCGCCCTGCGGCTGGAAATGCAGGAGCTGCGCCCCTTGCCGACTGAATACGGCCTGGCACAGCGGATGGTCGATCAACAGCAGATCGCGACGTTGGAAGCGTACCCAGTCGAACGGTCGCTTGGCCCGCATGGAATGAAAGAAACGCTGCAGCGGATGCTCAAGCATGTCCGATTGTCCTACCCTCTCCCCTTCCCGGAAAGCCCGGGCGTGCATCCGTGTAGTTTTACTACATTTCGCACGCAAGCCCCAAATGATCGGCACAGGAAAAGCGTAGTCGGTTTGTAACAGGCAGCCGGGAAGAGCGGTCGCCGGAAAAAAACGGCCCGCCCGAAACGCTCGGGCGGGCCCAGGCACAACACCGGAGCAGGCAACGCGACGGTCAGAACACCGTCTGGATCTTGATCCCCGCCACCAGCGCGTTGTCGACCTCGTCGACCCCGCCCGGCTGCTTGATGTATTGCAGGTTCGGCCGCACCGTCAGCCAGTCGGTCACATGCACCCCGTAGTACAGCTCGGCGTTGTACTCGGTGTCCTGCAGCGGCTGGTACAGCGGGTTGTCGTAATCGTCGATGCCGTTCACCTGGTTCACCAGGCGCTGGCGCTTCTTCACATCGTCGTTGACGTGGATGCGCGCGATGCCCAGGCCGATGTCGTCCTTCGGCCGCGCATCGAACGGACCCTTGTAGACCACCCCGAGCTGCTGGTAGTTGTCCACCACGTTGGTCGCCTTGTCGTGGACCGTCAGGTTGGCGAACAGGCTCAACCCGCGCGAAGCATCGCCGTTGTGCGAAGTGACCTGCTGCTGCGCCACCACCCACCAGCCATGCTTGCTGCCGCGCGACTTGAAGTCGTTGCCGGTCAGCCCCTGCGGCTGGCCGTCGACGTCGTCGTAGACGTCATCGGCCTTCGCCGTGCTGTAGTAGTAGCCCAGCCGGTACTCGCCCGGCAGTTGCTCGGCGCCGACCTTCGGCTGCCAGATCAGCTCCACCGGCAGCAGCGCGCCCTTGGTCCCGCTGCCGCTCATCTTGAAGCCGTTGCCGGTCTCCAGGTTCGACGGGTTCTGCTCGTAGGCGCCGACCTGCACGTACCAGTCCGGCGCGAAGTTGTACTTCACCCGCAACGCCCACTGGCTGACCGGCCAGTTGTACCAGATGCTCCCCGCCCAGTTGCCCACCTGCGAGCCGCAGAAGGCCAGGTTCTGGAAATCGCAGGGGAAGCTGTTGAAGTCCTCGCCCTCGCCGAAACGGCCGAATTTCACGTCCAGCGCGCCGTCGAAGTACTGCTGCTTGAGCCACAGCTGGGTCAGCCGCCAGGTCTGCCCGCGGCCCCAGACCTCCTGCACCGAGCTGATGTGCCCGGCACGCGGGTCGCCGATGCGGTCGTTGGAAAGGTTCTTGCCGTTGCGCTCGGTGACGGTGAACTGGAACTCGGCGGCCTTCCAGCCGAGGATCTTCTCCAGGTCCATGTGCACGCCCAGGGCGAACTGGTCGGTGTAGCGCCCGGTCTTGTCGTCGTCATAGCCGCCGTCGAGGTTGGCCGCCGCCTCGCCGACGTACTCCAGCTTGAAGTCGTAGCCCTTCTCCAGCAGCTCGGTGCGCTTGCCGCCCCAATCGCCGAGCATCCATTTCGAGTTCGGGGAGAACGCCTCGGCGGCGTGCGCCGCGCTCCCCAAGCCCAGCGCTCCAAGGGCAAACAGGCAGCCAACGGTCCTGGCGGCCGGTCTGGTTTTCTTGTTCTTGTACATTTCCAGCGTCCTCGTGGTTGTGGTCTAGGCAGTACGAAAGGATTCAGGAGTTCTTCTGGCGATTGCCGTTCAAGGCGGTGACCTTCTCCGCCGCCACGCCCGCCGTGCGCACGGCCACGCGCTCGCCGCTCTGCGCGTCGAACAGCAGGACCCGCGCGGGATCGAAGCGCAGGCTCATGCCGCTGCCCGCGGCCGGCGCGACGTCCGGCGCCAGGCGGCAACAGACCTTGACCTGGTTGACGGTGACGAAGACCAGGGTGTCCGGCCCGGTCGGTTCGAGCACCTCGACCTCGGTACGCAGGTCATGGGCAGCGCTGCCATCGCCCAGGGCGATCTGCTCGGGCCGTACGCCGAGGATCAGCTCGCGCCCCTCCTCCAGGCCAGGCTCCAGGCTCAGCGGCAGTTCGATACGGTCCTGGCCGCTATCGAGCAGGCCGGTCCAGCGTCCGTCCCGGCGCTGCAGGCGCAACGGAATGAAATTCATCGGCGGCGAACCGATGAAGCTGGCGACGAACAGGTTGGCCGGGTCGTTGTAGATCTGCTGCGGCGTGCCGAACTGCTGGATGACGCCGTCCTTCATCACCGCCACCTTGTCGCCGAGGGTCATGGCCTCGATCTGGTCGTGGGTGACATACACGGTCGTGGTCTTCAGCCGCTGGTGCATCAGCTTCAGCTCGGTGCGCATTTCCACCCGCAGCTTGGCATCGAGGTTGGACAGCGGCTCGTCGAACAGGTAGACCTTGGGCCGCCGCGCCAGCGCCCGGCCCATGGCCACCCGCTGCTGCTGGCCGCCGGAGAGCTGCGACGGCTTGCGTTCGAGCAGGTGCTCGATCTGCAACAGCCTGGCCACCCGCGCCACCTCCTCGTCGATGGCGGCCTGGGACATCTTGCGGATCTTCAGGCCGAAGGCGATGTTCTCGCGCACGCTCATGGTCGGGTACAGGGCGTAGGACTGGAAGACCATGGCGATGTCGCGGTCCTTGGGGCTCATGCCGCTGATGTCCTGGCCGTCCACCAGGATCGCACCGCCGGTGATGCTCTCCAGTCCGGCGATGCAGTTCATCAGGGTCGACTTGCCGCAGCCCGAGGGGCCGACGAGGATCAGGAATTCGCCGGAGTCGATCTTCAGCCGGATGTCCCTGAGGGTATCGGCCAGGCCGCTGCCGTAGCTCTTGTGCAGGTTGCGCAGTTCGAGGGTTGCCATGTTTCGTTCGTCTCCGGGGTCAGCGACCCGTCTCAGCCTTTCACGGCACCGGCGGTGAGGCCGCGCACGAAGTACTTGCCGGCCAGTACGTAGACCACCAGCGTGGGCAGCGCGGCGATCATCGCCGCGGCCATGTCGACGTTGTATTCCTTGACCCCGGTGGTGATGTTCACCAGGTTGTTCAGGGCCACGGTGATCGGTTGCGAATCGCCGCTGGCGAACACCACGCCGAACAGGAAGTCGTTCCAGATCTGGGTGAACTGCCAGATCAGGCAGACCATCACGATGGGCGTGGACATCGGCAGCAGGATGCGCAGGAAGATGGTGAAGAAACCGGCGCCGTCCAGGCGCGCGGCCTTGACCAGGGCATCCGGGATCGCCACGAAATAGTTGCGGAAGAACAGCGTGGTGAAGGCCAGGCCGTAGATCACGTGGACCAGCACCAGGCCACTGGTGGTATTGGCCAGGCCGAGCTTGCCGAGGGTGAAGGACATCGGCAGGAGGATCACCTGGAACGGTAGAAAGCAGCCGAACAACAGCGCGCCGAAGAACAGCTGGGAACCGCGGAAGCGCCACATCGACAGCACGTAGCCGTTCAACGCGCCGATGAAGGTGGAGATCAGCACGCCGGGCACGGTGATCAGCACCGAGTTCCAGAAGAACGCGCCGACGCTGTCCCAGGCCTTGAGCCAGCCGATGACGGTGAAGGTGTCGGGCAGCGACAGCAGGTTGCCGGTGCGGATGTCGTCCGGCGTCTTGAAGCTGGTCAGCAGCATCACCAGCAGCGGCACCAGGTAAAGCGCGCAGGCGCCCCAGAGGGTCAGGTGCACGGCCAGGCGGCTGACGCTGAAGCTCGGGTTCAGGGACGCGTCACGCATGGCGCTTGCCTCGCAGTTCTGAATACAGGTAAGGCACCACGATCGCCAGTACCGCGCCGAGCATCAGCATCGCGCTCGCCGCGCCGAGCCCCATCTGGCCACGGGTGAAGGTATGCGCATACATGAACATCGCCGGCAGGTCGGAGGAATAACCCGGCCCGCCGGCGGTCATCGCCGCTACCAGGTCGAAGCTCTTGATCGCGATATGGGCGAGAATCATCAGCGCGCTGAAGAACACCGGGCGCAGGCTCGGCAGGACGATGCGCAGGTAGATGGTCGGCAGGCTCGCACCGTCGACCTGGGCGGCGCGCACGATGGCCGGGTCGACCCCGCGCAGGCCGGCGAGGAACAGCGCCATGACGAAGCCGGAGGCCTGCCACACGGCGGCGATCACCAGGCAGTAGACGACCCGCTCCGGGTCCACCAGCCAGTCGAAGCGGAAACCTTCCCAGCCCCAGTCGCGGAGCAGCTTGTCCAGGCCCAGGCCCGGATTGAGCAGCCACTTCCAGGCGGTGCCGGTGACGATCATCGACAACGCCATGGGATACAGGTAGAGGGTGCGGATGAAGCCTTCGCGGCGGATACGCTGGTCCAGCAGCACCGCGAGGAACACCCCGAGCACCAGGCAGATGGCGATGAACGAGCCGCCGAAGAGCAGCAGGTTCTTGCTCGCCACCCACCAGCGGTCGTTGTCCCACAGGCGCTGGTACTGGCTCAGCCCGGCCCACTTGTAGCTGGGCATGAAGCGCGAGTTGGTGAAGGACAGCAGCAGCGTCCAGCCGATGTAGCCATACATGCAGAACAGCACCACGACCACGCTTGGCGCCAGCACCAGCTTCGGCAGCCAGCCTTGCAGGCGATCGAGCGGCGAGACGCGACGAGGCGCTACCGGAGCCGTGGGATAGACAGGGGAATTGGTCGCCATGCGTTTTCTCGCGTGCGAAGGAACCCACCCGTGCCGCTCGGCGGCACGGAGCCAGTCGGGAGGATCGAGCGGAGCCCAGGCCGGGCTCCGCGCCAGGGACTTACTGCGCCGCCGCCTCGATGGCGGCCGCCAGTTGCTGGGCGGCCTTCTGCGGGTCCGCGGCGGGGTCGTTGAAGAAGTTGGTCACCACGTCGAAGATCGCCCCCTGCACGTAGCTGGAAGCGGCCATGCTGTGGGCCATGCTCGGCACCAGGTTGCCGTCCTGGGAAGCCTGCTTGAAGTCCTTCATCGACTGCTGGGCGCAACTGTCGAACGGCGCCATGTCGGCGTCCAGGCGAACCGGGATGGAGCCCTTGTTGAGGTTGAAGTCCTTCTGGAAGGACGGATCGAGCACGCTGCGCGCCAGGTCTTCCTGGGCCTTGCGGTTCTCCGCGTTGCTCAGCTTGAACATCACCAGCGAGTCGATGTTGTAGTCGAAGGCCTTCTGCGTGCCGGGGAACGGCAGGCACTGGTAGTCCTTGCCCGGCACCTTGCCGGCGGCGGTGAACTCGCTCTTCGCCCAGTCGCCCATGATCTGCATCCCGGCCTTGCCGTTGATCACCATCGCCGTGGCGGCGCTCCATTCGCGACCGGCGGCGTCGGCATCGACGTAGCCGCGGAGCTTCTTCAGCGCGGCGAACACCTCGACCATCTGCGCTCCGGTGAGGGTCGCCTTGTCCTGTTCGACGAAGGCCTTGCGATAGCCTTCCGGGCCCATCTTGCTCAGCACCAGGTTCTCGAACACGGTGCCGTCCTGCCACGGTTGGCTGCCATGGGCCAGCGGCGTGAAACCGGCGGCCTTGAGCTTGTCGGCGGCGACGAACAGTTCGTCGAGGGTGGTCGGCGGGGTGGCGCCGGCCTTCTTGAACACTTCCGGGTTGATGTAGAGCCAGTTGACCCGGTGTACGTTGATCGGCACAGCTACGTAGTCGCCGTCGTACTTCATGATCTGCGCCACCTGCTTCGGCAGCAGGCTGTCCCACTTGCCTTCGGCGGCCACCGCGTTGAGGTCGGCGAGCAGGCCCAGTTCGCCCCACTCCTGGATATCCGGCCCCTTGATCTGCGCCGCGGCCGGCGGATTGCCGGACACCGCGCGGGTCTTCAGCACCGTCATCGCCGCCTCGCCGCCACCGCCGGCCACGGCGAAGTCCTTCCAGGTGTGGCCCTTGGCTTCGACCAGCTTCTTCAGGGTTTCGGCGGCGCGCTTCTCGCCGGCGGAGGTCCACCAGTGCAGCACTTCGACTTCGCCGGCCTGGGCCAGCAGCGGGGAGAGACAGAGGGAGGAAAGACAGATGACGGCAGAGAGGCGACGGATCGCATTCATGAGGAAAACCTTCTTCTTGTTATTCGGAGCAAGTCTGCGCTTGCAATGCTTCGAGTCTATTCAAGCGTTCCGCGTCGCGGGTAACGAAGCGATCCGGGTTTGTCACGGAGTGGTTACATTGGAATTGAGGCAGAGCAGGAAAATCTGGACTTGAACTCGGCAAGGCGGTTTCGCGACAGAAACCTCCTACAACACGAGAATGACCTCCACCACCACCTCCCTGCGCGCCAGCACGTTGTCGTTCCAGAACCGCAGTACCCTGGACCCCGGCTCTCCAGCCAGGCATCGGCCGGCGAACCCACATGCTGCCCGCCATCCAGTTCGATCACCAGCATCCGCTCATGACAGACGAAATCGACGATGTACGCCCCGAGAATCTTCTGCCGACGAAACTTCAGCCCGAGCAATCGATGCCCGCGCAAACACTGCCATAGCGCCCGCTCCGCCTCTGTCTGCCGCTGCCGCAGAACACGGGAGAACCTCGTGCCTACCTGCCTCGTTCAAGGGCCCGCCAAGCCAGCCCATCACTCCAGCCCCAGGCGCGGCAAGCGCAGGCTGACCCGCAGGCCGCCCTCGCGACGGTTCTGCAAACTGACTTCGCCGCCATGGGTGTGCGCGATGTTGCGCGCGATGCCCAGGCCCAGCCCGTAGCCCTGCCCTCGCGGAGACAGGCGGAAGCGCGGCTCGAAGATCTGTTCCAGACGCTGCTCGGGCACGCCGGGGCCGTCGTCGTCGACGTGCAGCACCACCGCTTCCGGCCCGTCCTCCAGGCTCAGGCGGGCGCGTTCGCCGTATTTCAGCGCATTGTCCAGCAGGTTGCCGATACAGCGCTTGAGCGCCAGGGGCTTGCCCGGATAAGGCTCCGCGGCGCGACCGACGACCTCCACCCGGCCATCGGCCAGGTAGGGCTCGGCGATGTGCTGGAGCAACAGGTTGAGGTCGACCGGCTCGACGTTCTCGTGGATATCGGTGTCCTTCACGCACTGCAGCGCGCCCTTCACCAGCAGTTCCAGCTCGTCCAGGTCGCGCCCGAACTTCTCCTGCAAGCGCTCGTCCTCGAGGAGTTCTACCCGCAGGCGCAGGCGGGTGATCGGCGTGCGCAGGTCGTGGGAAATGGCGCTGAACAACTGCCCGCGCTCGTTCAGGTAACGGTCGATGCGCTCGTGCATGGTGTTGAAGGCGCGCGCCACCTCCACCAGTTCGCTGGCGCCGCGTTCCTCCAGCGCTGCCGACGGACTGCCCAGGGCCAGGTCGCGTGCGGCGCGCGCCAGGCGCTTGAGCGGACGGCTCTGCCAATGCATCAGCAAGCCGGTGAAAAGCAGCAGCAACAGGCTGGTGAAAACGATCGAGAGCACCTGCTGCGGTTGCAGTCCCTCGGGTTCCAGGCTGACGTACGGCGCCGGCATCAGGCTGGCGATGTACAGCCACTCGCTGTCGCCGATGCGGATCTGGGTCACCAGCACCGGCGGGTTCACCGGCTCCAGGGTCAGCGCGTAGTGCGCCCAGGAACGCGGCAGCTCGTCGAGCTTCAGCGCGCCGTTGAACAGGCGCAGCTCGTCGGGACTGACGAATTCGACCTGCAGCTCGACCTCCTTGCCCAGGCGTTGATGCAACACGTCCTGGACGATCTCCAGCACCGCCTGCTTGTTCGGCGTGTCCGGCAGGGCACGCATCTCCAGCGGCCGGTCGTTCAGCGAGACGAAGAAGCGCGTACCGCCCATGCTGCGCAACTGGTCGAGCACCAGCGGACGGTAGCCGAGCGGCAGGGAACGGAAGTAGCTGACGCTGGCCGCCATCGAGTAGGCCAGGCTGCGCGAGCTGGTGAGCAGGCCCTCGCGCTGGCTGGAGCGCAGGTGCGACAGCCAGAACAGGCTGGAAAGCCCTTGCGCGACCAGCACCGCGAGCAGGGTCAGGAGCAGCATGCGCCCGAGCAGCGAGCGCGGCACCGGCGACCAGCGCCGCCGTTCGCTCATGGCTGCAGGTGCGGCCGCACCTGCGCCGCCAGCAGGTAGCCACTGCCGCGCACGGTCTGGATCAGCCGCGGCGCCTTGCCGGTGTCGCGCAGGCGCTGGCGCAGGCGGCTGACCGCCATGTCGACGATGCGCTCCAGCGGCAGCACCTCGCGGCCGCGGGTGGCGTTGGCGATGGTGTCGCGGTCGAGGATCTGCTGCGGATGGTCGAGGAACAGCTTGAGCAGGGCGAAATCCGCGCCGCTGAGGAAGAACTCCTCGCCGTCCTCGTGGAACAGCCGGTGGCTGACCGTATCCAGTCGCCAGTCCTCGAAGGCCAGTACGTCGCCACCGCGCACCTGGGTGAACTGCGCGCGGCGCAGCAGGGCCTTGATCCGCGCCAGCAGCTCGCGCGGGCTGAACGGCTTGCCCAGGTAGTCGTCGGCGCCCAGTTCCAGGCCGATCACCCGGTCGGCCTCGTCGGAACTGGCGGTGAGCATGATGATCGGCATGCAGGCCAGGCGCTGGTGGGAGCGAATCCAGCGACAGAGGCTGAAGCCGTCCTCGTCCGGCAGCATCACGTCGAGGATCGCCAGGCTCGCCTCCTCCTCGCACAGCGCCTGGCGGAAGTCGGCGCCCCGCGAGACGCTGCGGACCTGGAAGCCGGCGCGGCTCAGGTAGGTCTCCAGCAATTCGCGGATCTCCTGGTCATCGTCCACCAGCAGGATCGATCGTCCGTTCGCGCTCACGAGGCTCCTCCTTATGCGGTTGCTCGACGCCGACTCAGCCCTCGGCGTCCAGGGCCTGCTGCAGGGCGACCCCGGCGCCGAGCAGGCCCGGATGTTCGGCGGTCATGACCCACACCGGTACGTCCTGCAGGTAAGCGCCGCTGGTCTTGCCACGCCTGGCGAAGGCCTCGGCGAAGCCGCTGGCGATGAAACGCTCGAGGAAACGCGGGACGATGCCGCCGGTAATGTAGACGCCACCGAGCGCGCCGACGGTGAGCACCGCGTTGCCGGCGACCCGCGCCAGCCACAGGAAGAAGTGCTCCAGCACGGCGTCCGCCTGGGCGTCGCCGGCCATGGCCAGGGCACCGACTTCCGCCGCACTGCTCGCGCGTACGGCGACCCCGTCCAGGGCACAGCTGATTTCATAGAGGGCGAGCAGGCCGTTGCCGGACAGTGCGCGCTCGGCGGAGACATGTCCGTAGCGCGCCTGCAGGCCCTGCCAGAGCGCGAAGTCGCGCGGCGAAGTGACCGGCAGGTCGACATGCCCGCCCTCGCAGGGCAGCACTTCCCAACGTCCCCCGCCCAGCGGCAGCAGGCTGCCGACGCCAAGGCCGGTGCCGGGACCGATGATCAGCCGGGCGCGATCCGCCTGGGCGCTGCCGGCCCGGACCTGCACCAGCTCGTCCGCGCCCAGCCGCGAGGCGGCCCAGGCCATGGTGCTGAAGTCGTTGACCAGCAGCAGGTGATCCAGCCCCAGCTCCTCGCGGAACGCGGCGCGATTGATCACCCAGTGGTTGTTGGTGAAACGGAAATCCGCCGCCCCAACCGGACCGGCGCAGGCCAGGCAGACCGAGTCGATGTTCGCCACCGATTCGCCGATCCGCGCCAGGTAGTCGCGCACGGCCAGTTCAGGCCGTGGGTAGTCGGCGCAGGCGAGCACCTCGATGGATTCCAGGCGCTGCCCGCGCCAGAGCGCGAAACGCGCATTGGTGCCGCCGATATCGCCGACCAGGCCGAGGCCGCCGGCGCTTCTCTTGTTGTCGTTATTCATCGTCATTGAACCGCAATGCCCCGCGCCAGGGCGGGACGGTCGGCAGATGTTGCCGGAGAGACAGCCGCCAGCCAAGCGCCGGCGGACATCGACCTATCAGAATCAGCGCCAGCCGTTGAGGCTCTCGGTAAAGCTGCAGGCGCCCTCTTCCGCGCTGCTCATGGCGTTGCGCATGAAGGCGAACAGCTCGCGGCCGCAACCGAGATTGCCGTCCTGCGGCGCCGGCTCCAGGCTGCGCGCCTGCCATTCGGCGTCGTCGACCAGCACCCGCAACTCGCCGTTCACCCCATCCACCCGTACCCGGTCGCCGTCGCGCAGGCGCGCCAGGGGACCGCCGGCGATGGCTTCCGGACTCACATGGATGGCCGCGGGCACCTTGCCCGACGCCCCGGACATGCGCCCGTCGGTGACCAGCGCCACCTTGAAGCCACGATCCTGCAGGACCCCGAGGAACGGCGTGAGCTTGTGCAGCTCCGGCATGCCGTTCGCCCGCGGGCCCTGGAAACGCACCACGGCGACCAGGTCGCGCTCCAGCTCGCCGGCCTTGAAGGCCGCGGCCAGGCTGGCCTGGTCGTGGAAGATCCGTACCGGCGCCTCGACCACCTGGTGTTCCGGCGCCACCGCCGAGACCTTCATCACGCCGCGACCGAGGTTGCCCTCCATCAGGCGCAAGCCGCCTTCGGCGGAGAACGGCTTGTCCAGCGGACGCAGGATGGCTTCGTCGAGACTCCGTTCTGGCCCTTCGCGCCAGACCAGCCGGCCATCCTCGAGGAACGGCTCGCGGGTGTAGCGGCGCAGGCCGGGGCCGGCGACGGTCTGTACGTCCTCGTGAAGCAGCCCGCCGTCGAGCAGTTGGCGGATCAGGAAGGACATGCCGCCGGCCGCCTGGAAGTGGTTGATGTCGGCCTGGCCGTTCGGATAGATGCGCGCCAGGGTCGGCACCACATGGGACAGCTCGGACATGTCCTGCCAGGTCAACTGGATGCCCGCCGCCTGGGCGATCGCCAGCAGGTGCAGGGTGTGGTTGGTCGAGCCGCCGGTGGCGAGCAGCGCCACCACCGAATTGACGATGGCCTTCTCGTCGACGATTTCCGCCATCGGCACGTAGTTGCCGTTCTCGGGGGTCAGCCGGCTGGCCTGGCGTGCCGCTTCGCGGGTGAGTTCGTCGCGCAGCGGGGTGTTCGGGTTGACGAAGGAGGCACCGGGCAAGTGCAGGCCCATCACCTCCACCAGCAACTGGTTGGTATTGGCGGTGCCATAGAAGGTGCAGGTGCCGGGTGCATGATAGGAGGCCATTTCCGAGGCCAGCAGCTCTTCGCGAGTGGCCTTGCCCTCGGCGAACAGTTGGCGCACCGCGGCCTTTTCCTTGTTGGAGATGCCGGTCGGCATCGGCCCGGCCGGGACGAACACGGTGGGCAGGTGGCCGAAGCGCAGCGAGCCGATCAGCAGGCCCGGCACGATCTTGTCGCAGACGCCCAGGCACAGCGCCGCATCGAACATGTTGTGAGACAGCGCGATGGCGGTGGACATGGCGATCACGTCGCGGCTGGCCAGCGACAGTTCCATGCCCGGCTCGCCCTGGGTCACCCCGTCGCACATGGCCGGCACGCCGCCGGCGAACTGGCCGACCGAACCGATCTCGTGCAGCGCCTGTTTTATAAGCCCCGGAAAGCGCTCGAACGGCTGGTGCGCCGAGAGCATGTCGTTGTAGGCGGAAACGATGGCCACGTTGGCCTGGTTCATCAGCCGCAGGGTCTGCTTGTCGCTTTCGCCACAGGCCGCGACCCCGTGGGCGAGGTTGCCGCACGGCAGGGTGCCGCGGTGCGGCCCCTTGCTGGCCGCCGCCCGGACCATCTCGAGGTAGCGCTGGCGAGTGGCCGCGCTACGGGCCTGGATGCGGCGGGTGACTTCGAGCACACGAGGGTGCATGGCAGATTCTCCTACAGACTATCAATTGTTGTTTTTACAACATAATCATCGGTTGAAGGATGTTTACTTTTCTTTCTGGACGAAATGTAATGGTTTTTACCACAACAATAGAAAAGAGACGACCTCATTATGACTATCCGCCTGGCCATCAACGGCTTCGGTCGCATCGGCCGAAACGTTCTTCGCGCCCTGTATACCGGCCACTACCGCGAACAGTTGCAGGTAGTGGCGATCAATGACCTCGGCGACGCCGCGGTCAACGCCCACCTGTTCCAGTACGACAGCGTCCATGGACGCTTTCCCGGCGAGGTCGAGCACGATGCCGAAAGCCTGCGGGTGATGGGCGACCGCATCGCCGTCAGCGCCATCCGCAACCCGGCGGAACTGCCCTGGAAGAGCCTCGGCGTGGACATCGTGCTCGAGTGCACGGGGCTCTTCACCAGCCGCGACAAAGCCGCCGCCCACCTGCAGGCCGGCGCCGGCAAGGTGCTGATCTCGGCGCCCGGCAAGGACGTCGACGCCACCGTGGTCTACGGCGTCAACCACGAGGTGCTGCGCGCCTCCCATCGGATCGTCTCGAACGCCTCCTGCACCACCAACTGCCTGGCACCGGTGGCCCAGGTGCTGCATCGCGAGCTGGGCATCGAGCACGGCCTGATGACCACCATCCATGCCTACACCAACGACCAGAACCTCTCCGACGTGTACCACCCGGACCTGTACCGCGCACGTTCGGCGACCCAGTCGATGATCCCCACCAAGACCGGCGCCGCCGAGGCGGTCGGCCTGGTCCTGCCGGAACTCGCCGGCAAGCTTACCGGCCTGGCGGTGCGGGTGCCGGTGATCAACGTGTCGCTGGTCGATCTCACCGTGCAGGTGGCCCGGGATACCAGCGTAGACGAGGTCAACCGCCTGCTGCGCGAGGCCAGCGAGGGCTCTCCGGTGCTCGGCTACAACACCCAGCCGCTGGTGTCGGTGGATTTCAATCACGACCCGCGCTCGTCGATCTTCGACGCCAACCACACCAAGGTCAGCGGCCGGCTGGTCAAGGCGATGGCCTGGTACGACAACGAGTGGGGCTTCTCCAACCGCATGCTGGACAGCGCCCTGGCGCTGGCCGCCGCCCGCGACTGACGCGCCTCAGCGGAACTTGCGCCGACCGCGCGCCTGCAACGCCAGCAGGCGCAGGTCGGCCTCGGCGAGGATCAGTCGCTGCTCGGCCTTGTCCGCGCGCTTCCAGGCACGGATTTCCTGGCGCGTACGCCCGCAGCCGCGGCACACGTCGGCATCGAACTCACAGATATTGATGCAAGGACTTTTCAAGCGTTCCCCCTTTTTCGGCGCGGACCGCAACCGGTCCTCGCCCGTCACTTCACGACAGGCGGTGGGCCGGCGTCCAGGAGGGAATGACTATCGGGCCGATCGAGCGGCCCGCGGTCACTCGGCCTCGGCGTCGCGCAGGCTTTCGTAGGCAGGCGCGGCATAGATGCCGGCCTCGACGCAGAGCGCCATGACCCGCGGCAGGTCCTGGGTATAGACCAGCACCGCCTGCAACTCGTCGTCCAGCGGCTCGCTGAAATCCACCAGCACGTAGCCGCCCTTTTCCGGATACATGCTGCTCAGTTGCACCTGGATACGGTTGAGGGCGACCAGCGGCTCGGTCTTGAGCAACTGCTTCGGCTTGATGTTGAACGCCACGTCCTTGCCGAAGGAGGCGACGATCCGGGCAAACAGCTCGGCATAGGTATCGGCCTGGAACAGCACGATATGCGGCAGGCTACCGACCACCACCCACTCGCCGAGCGGGATCGGGAAGCTGTCGTCGTAGTTGATGTCCGGGTTGGCGGCGAGGAACCCTGCCGGATCGGCGTAGGCCTGGGCCGCCTCGTCGGCGATCCGCCGGATCTCCTCGGCGCCCATGCAGCCGGTGCTGATGAGGGTGATCAGTTCGTTCAGGGTCTCTTTCATGGGGAGTTCCAGGGTCGATGAAACGGAGCGGGCCGGCCTCGCCGGCGCGGCCGGATGAATTCTACAGGGTGGAACGACGGTCAGCGGCGCGGCCAGTCGTCGTCGGCGTCCAGTGCCTCGCGCTCCTCGCGCATGGCCTCCGCCAGGGCGCGCTCTTCGTCATCGGGATCGGCGTCCGCGACAGCCTCCGCGACGGCAGGCTCGACGGCTTGCTCCGCGACCACGGGAATCGGCCCAGCCGCTGGCTCGGCGGACTCGTCGCCCTGCTCCGAGGGCTCCGGAGGGTCGAGCAGGTCGTCGAAGTCGGTCTTCAGGCCCTGCTCCATCTCGTCCAGTTCCAGCAGCAGGCTGCGGAAGCTGGTTTCCTCGCGCGGTTTCTCCGGCTCGCCGGCCTCGCCCTCGATCTCCTCGAGGCTTTCCCCGGCCTCGGCGATGGCGCGATCGGCCAGGGCCTGGATCGAGGCGGGAATCGCATCCTCGTCGAGATCGTCGCGCGGCGGCTGCGCCGCGGGCGCCACTTCGACCGGCGGTTCCGGCTCGGGCTCCATCTCGCGCAGCGCCGACAGCGGCGGCAGCTCGTCGAGGCTCTTCAGGTTGAAATAATCGAGGAACGCCTTGGTGGTCGCCAGCATCGCCGGGCGCCCCGGCACCTCGCGGTAGCCAACGATGCGGATCCACTCCCGCTCCATCAGCGTCTTGACGATCTGAGTGTTCACCGCCACGCCGCGGATCTCCTCGATCTCGCCACGGGTGATCGGCTGGCGGTAGGCGATCAGCACCAGGGTTTCCAGCAGCGCGCGCGAATAGCGCTGCGGACGCTCCTCCCAGAGGCGGCCGACCCACGGCGAGAAACGCTCGCGAATCTGCAGGCGATACCCGGACGCGACTTCCTTCAGCTCGAAGGAGCGCCCCGCGCAGGACAGCGCCAGGATCGCCAGGGCGTCGCGGAACTGCCCCGGTTCCGGCCGCTCGGCCTCGTCGAACAGCTCGGCCAGGCGCTCCAGCGACAGCGGCTTGCCGGCCGCGAGGAGGATGCCTTCGAGCAGGGTGGCGAGTTCGTGGGGATCGGACAGGTTCATCGTCGCAACGGATACCGGAGCCAGGAAGAGGGAAAGATAGCGGAATCGGGCATGCAGCTTAACAGGCCATGGCAGGGAGCGAAGCCGGAAGCTCGGAAAAGCTGACCGTCCGCAGGGGGGACGAACGGCCAGCGGCGCGGCGCGATCACTCGAAATCGCCTTCCAGGGCTTCCTCCAGGGTTTCGCCTTCCTCCGCTTCGCGGGCTATCCGCAGGCGCACATGGATGGCGCCGAAAGCCTCGTTCTGCACCAGTTCCACCATTTGCTCCTTGACCAGTTCGAGGATCGCCATGAAGGTGACCACCACGCCGAGCTTGCCCTCCTCCAGGGTGAACAACTGGATGAAGGGCACGAAGGCGCCGCCTTTCAGGCGCTCCAGCACTTCGCTCATGCGTTCGCGGGTGGACAGTACCTCGCCGGTCACCTGGTGGCTCTCGAACAGGTCGGCGCGGCGCAGCATCTCGCCCATCACCAGCATCAGCTCCTGCAGCGCCAGCTCCGGCAGCAGCTTGCGCGCCCGCGCCTCGGGAGCAGCCACCGCCGGCACCAGCACGTCGCGGCCGACCCGGGGCAGTTCGTCGAGGTCTTCGGCGGCCTTCTTGAACCGTTCGTACTCCTGCAGGCGGCGGATCAGCTCGGCCCGCGGATCTTCCTCTTCCTCCTCGGCTTCCGCCGAGCGCGGCAGCAACATGCGCGACTTGATCTCCGCCAGCATCGCCGCCATCACCAGGTACTCGGCGGCCAGCTCCAGGCGCACCGCCTTCATCAGCTCGACATAGCCCATGTACTGGCGGGTGATTTCCGCCACCGGGATATCCAGGATATCGATGTTCTGCTTGCGGATCAGGTACAGCAGCAGGTCGAGCGGGCCCTCGAAGGCCTCGAGGAAGACCTCCAGCGCGTCCGGCGGGATATAGAGGTCCTGCGGCAGCTCGGTGACCGCCTCGCCGTAGACCAGCGCCAGTTGCAGCGGCACCCGCTCGGCGGCGGGTTCGGCTGGAGGGGGGGCGGCGTTGACCGGGTTATCGTCCTGCATCGGTAGGCTCGTGGTGGGCGGATTCGGGCGGCGCTCAGGCCGGCTGCATGAACGGCGCCGGATCGCCGCAACCCACGCGGATCACTTCGGGATCGGTGTCGGTCAGGCTGATCACGGTGGAGGCCTCGCCGCCGCCATAGCCCCCGTCCACGATCAGGTCGACCTGGTGTTCCAGTACCTGGCGCATTTCATAGGGATCGTTCAGCGGCTCGCCGCTGCCGGGCATGATCAGGCTCACGCTCATCAGCGGTTCGCCCAGTTCCTCCAGCAGCGCCCGGGCGATCGGACAGTTCGGCACGCGCAGGCCGATGGTGCGGCGCTTGGGGTGCAGGAGCATGCGCGGCACCTCGCGGGTGGCGCTGAGGATGAAGGTGTAGGGACCGGGGGTGTGCGCCTTGAGCAGGCGGAACAGGCCGGTGTCGACCTTGGCATAGACCCCCAGCTCGGAAAGGTCGCGGCAGACCAGGGTGAAGTTGTGCTTGTCGTCCAGTTGGCGGATGCGGCGGATGCGATCCACCGCGGTCTTTTCGCCGATGCGGCAGCCCAGGGCATAGGACGAGTCGGTGGGATAGACGATCACCCCACCCTGGCGGACGATTTCCACCGCCTGCTTGACCAGCCGTGGCTGGGGATTTTCCGGATGGATCTGGAAGAACTGGCTCATTCGGCCCCCTTGGCTTCGGAATGACGTTCGGTATCGCGAAAATGCCTGGCGAAACGCGGCCACATGGCCGGAAGGTCCTCTGGAACCGCACGGTACATGCCCAGTTCGGACCAGTCGCCCGGCGCGTGGAAATCGCTGCCGGCGGTGACCATCAGGCCGAACTCGCGGGCCAGGATCGACAGGGTACCGACCTGTTCGGCCGGCTGCACGCCATTGACCACCTCGATGGCGTGTCCGCCGGCCTGGAGAAAGTCGGCGACCAGGCGCCGGCGCTTGGTCCGGGTGAAATCATAATGGTACGGGTGCGCCAGGCTGATCCAGGCGCGCGCCTCGCGCAGGCAGCCGACCACTTCCTCCAGGGTCGGCCAGTGCTGCTTGACGTCTCCCAGCTTGCCGGCCCCCAGCCATTTGCGGAACGCGTCGGCGCGATCCTTGACCCAGCCGCCCTGGACCAGGAACTCGGCGAAATGCGGCCGCGCCGGCGCGTTGCCACTGTCGCCCAGGGCCCGCTGGATCGCCCGCGCGCCCTCCAGCGCCCCGGGCATACCCTTGGCCGCCAGCCGTCGGTCGATTTCCTCGGCGCGCGCCCAGCGGCCGCGGTGCAGGGCTTCGGTGGCCTGGCGCAGGGGAGCGGCGTCGAGGTCGAAACCGTAGCCCAGCACATGGATGGTGGCGCCACCCCAGGTGCAGGACAGCTCGACGCCGTTGACCAGTTCGATACCGAGTCGAGCGGCCGCCTGGTGGGCTTCCGGCAGGCCTTCCAGGGTGTCGTGGTCGGTCAGCGCCAGCAGCCCGACGCCTTTCTCGTGGGCCCGCTGCACCAGGGCGGCGGGCGCGAGAACGCCATCGGAGGCGGTACTGTGGCAATGCAGATCGACACGCATGGCTGAATCCTGATTCCAGTGAAGAATGGTGATGAAGCAACGCCGATTCGCTGCCTCGCGGTATCGAGACGTACCGTTCATGGGTCCGGGGAGCCTGCTCCACCTGGCGAATGCGCCTGCGGCACAGGCCTGACGCATTCGGAAAGACAGGATGACTGTTTCAGAACATCCAGAGGTTGCTATTATGCCGCTTCAACCGTGTCCTGACTGCCACCATGAAGCAATTCATCGATTTCATCCCACTGATCCTGTTCTTCATCGTCTACAAGATAGACCCTCAGAACGTCGAGTTCGCCGGGTTCAATCTGAGTGGCATCTACGGCGCGACCGCGACCCTGATCCTCGCCTCGGTGATCGTCTACGGCGCCCTCTGGCTCAAGCACCGCCACCTGGAAAAGAGCCAGTGGTTCACCCTCGGCGCCTGCCTGGTCCTCGGCGGCCTGACCCTGGCCTTCCACGAGGACACCTTCCTCAAATGGAAGGCGCCGCTGGTCAACTGGCTGTTCGCCCTGGCCTTCGCCGGCAGTCACTTCATCGGCGACAAGCCGATGATCCAGCGCATCATGGGCCATGCCATCCAGTTGCCGCAGGGCCTCTGGGTGCGCCTGAACATCGCCTGGGTGGTGTTCTTCCTGGTGTGCGGCTTCGCCAACCTGTACGTGGTCTTCACCTATCCGAACTTCTGGGTGGACTTCAAGGTGTTCGGCAGCCTCGGCATGACCTTGCTGTTCCTGATCGGCCAGGGCCTGTTCCTGGCTCGCCACCTGCACGACGCCGATACCGGCGAAAAGCCCAAGGACTGACATGCTCTACGCGATCATCGCCCGTGACATTCCCGCTTCCCAGGAACGCCGCCTGGCCAGCCGCCCGGCCCACCTGGCCCGTCTCGAACAGCTGAAGGAAGAAGGCCGCCTGGTACTCGCCGGCCCGCACCCGGCGATCGACAGCAACGACCCGGGCGCCGCCGGCTTCACCGGCAGCCTGATCGTCGCCGAATTCGATTCCCTGGCCGCGGCGCAGAGCTGGGCCGAGGCCGACCCCTACCGGGCCGCCGGGGTGTATGCCGAGGTGGTGGTCAAGCCGTTCAAGAAAGTCCTGCCCTGAGGCAGTCGCCGGGTACCGGCGGCCGGCCCGGTCGCCCTCCCGGCAAACGTTTTCGCACCGGACGCCGCTTTCCGGTGCCCGCCGCAGCGCAATCAGGCCGGCCCGGCGCTTTCGCCAAGCCGGAAGGGCGAACCGGAAGACAGTGCAATCCGTCGCTTCATCGGTACAAGGAGTCATGATGCGTCCATCCACTGCCCATTGCCTGCTGCTGAGCCTGAGCCTGGGAGCTTCCCTGGCCCAGGCCGAGGAACCCGCGCCAGCACCGACTCCAGCCGCGCAGCCTTCCATTGCGCAGGCTACCGCCGAACTGGAGCACCGCCTGGTGGAAACGGAACGCCAGCGCGACGAACTGGTCAGTCGTATGCGCCAGGAGAACCGCCAGTTGCGCGAGCAGTTGCAGGCGGCCCAGGCGCAGCGGCAACCGCCGCTGCTCACAGAAGAGCAGACCTGGTATGTCGCCGGCGCCGCCACCGCCCTGCTCGCGTTCGTCCTCGGCGCCCTGAGCCGCGGCCGCCGGCGACAGCGACGCGAATGGATCAATTGAGCGACACCCGATGAGCGAACTGCTGTTGATCGACGATGACCGGGAGCTCTGCGAGCTGCTCGGTACCTGGCTGGTCCAGGAAGGTTTCTCCGTGCGTGCCAGCCACGACGGCGCCCAGGCCCGTCGCGCCCTCGCCGAGCAGACGCCGGATGCCGTGGTGCTCGACGTGATGCTGCCGGACGGCAGCGGCCTGGAACTGCTCAAGCAACTGCGCGGCGACCATCCCGACCTGCCGGTGCTGATGCTGTCCGCCCGCGGCGAGCCGCTGGACCGCATCCTCGGTCTGGAACTGGGCGCCGACGACTACCTGGCCAAGCCCTGCGACCCGCGCGAACTCACCGCACGGCTGCGCGCCGTGCTGCGGCGAACCCACCCGGCGCAGCCCAGCGCGCAGATGCAACTGGGCGACCTGTCGCTGAACCTGACGCGCGGCGTGGCGCAGATCGACGGCCAGGAGATCAGCCTGACCCTTTCCGAAAGCCGCATCCTCGAAGCGCTCCTGCGCCAGCCCGGCGAGCCGCTGGACAAGCAGGCCCTGGCGCAACTGGCGCTGGGCCGCAAGCTGACCCTCTACGACCGCAGCCTGGACATGCACGTCAGCAACCTGCGCAAGAAGCTCGGCAGCCACCCCGACGGCAGCCCGCGCATCCTCGCCCTGCGCGGCCGCGGCTACTACTACAGCCACTGAGCGGGTTTCGTCAGCCCGCCGACACAAGGTCTTTACCCAAGCTTTACCCAGGGCTGACCGCGCTTGACCTTGACCTCCCTAGACTGGGCTCATCCGGTAAATGGCCGGACCCAGAAAGGAGAAACACCATGCGCAAGACGCTAACCGCCCTGTTCATCGCCGCCGCCCTGCCGACCTTCGCCATGGCCGCGCCCGCCGCCAACGACCTGCCGCCCCCGCCGATGGAAGGCGGCCACATGATGGGCCAGCACGGTCCCCGGCATGGCGGCCCGATGAAGGAACTGAACCTGACCCGCGAACAGCGCCAGCAGATGGGCAAACTGATGGGCGAACAGATGAAGGCCCGCCACGAGATCACCCAGCGCTACCTGGCCAAGCTGCCGGCGGCCGAGCAGAAGGCCCTGAAGGACGAACTCAAGGCCAGCCACGAGAAGACCCAGAAAGACATCCGCGCCCTGCTCACCCCCGAGCAGCAGAAGAAGTTCGACGAACTGCAGAAGAAGCGCGAGCAGCGCAAGGCAGAGTGGGCCGAATTCCAGCAATGGAAGGCCGACAAGAAGTCCAACTGACGTCCGAGCCACCGCTACCGGGTCCTCCGGTAGCGGTCTTCCGACCAGCCGGAATCGCATATCCTAGGGGTTTACCCACGCGGCCGGCCCGACATGCGATTCAACAGGAAAACCATGCGTTCACTCTTCTGGCGAATCCTCGCCGCCTTCTGGCTGGCCCTGCTGCTGGTAGCCGGGCTTTCCATCCTGCTGGGTCGCGCGCTGAACCAGGACACCTGGATCATCGCCCGCCATCCCGGCCTGAAGGATCTCGCCGAGCAGTGGACCGCCCTCTACGAAGAACAGGGCAGCTACGCGGCCCAGGGCTTGCTGGAGCAACGCCGCCGCGACTACGGGATTTCCATCCAGGTGCTCGACGAAAGCGGCCAGCGCCTGGTCGACGGCACCTACCTGCCGCGCCCCCGCCACCGCCCGCCGCGCACCAGCGACCGCAACCTGCCGCGCTTCCCCTGGCGCCAACTGAGCCAGCAATACGTCAGCCCGCAGAGCAACCATACCTATCTGTTCATCTACCGCATCCCGCACCCGGAGCTGGAGGCCTGGCACCGCGGCAGCCTGCTCTGGCCGCTCAGCGCGCTGGGCATCGCACTGGTGGTGCTGACCCTGTTCAGCCTGCTGCTGACGCTGTCCATCACCCGTCCGCTGAACCGTCTGCGGCGCGCCGTGCACGACCTCGGCCAGACCGCCTACCAGAAGGACAGCCTGGCCCGCCTGGCGCGGCGCGGTGATGAACTGGGCACCCTGGCGCGCGATTTCAACCGCATGGGCGAACGCCTGCAAAGCCTGATCGGCAGCCAGCGACAGTTGCTCCGCGACGTGTCCCACGAACTGCGCTCGCCGTTGGCGCGCCTGCGCATCGCCCTGGCCCTGGCCGAGCGCGCCGAACCGCAAGCGCGGGCGCAGATGTGGCCGCGCCTGGAACAGGAATGCGACCGCCTGGAAGCGCTGATCGGCGAGATCCTCGCCCTCGCCCGGCTCGACGCCGAACCCGGCGCGAGCCAACGGATCGCCCTGCTGCCGCTGCTCCAGCGGCTGCGCGAAGACGCCCTGCTGCTGGCTCCGGAGCAGGATATCCGCCTGGAAGTGGCGCCTGACCTGAGCATCGACGGCTGGCCGGACATGTTCGAGCGCGCGGTGGACAACCTGCTGCGCAACGCCGTGCGCTTCAACCCCGCCGGCCAACCGCTGGAGGTGCGCGCCAGCAGCGCCGGCGACTACCTGCGCCTGAGCGTCCGCGACCATGGGCCGGGCATCGCCGTCGAACTGCAGGAGCAGTTGGGCGAACCGTTCTTCCGCGCACCCAACCAGAGCAGCCCGGGACACGGCCTGGGCCTGGCCATCGCCCGCCGCGCCATCGAGCGCCACGGCGGGCACCTGCGCCTGGGCAACCATCCCGACGGCGGCTTCATCGCCACCCTCAGCCTGCCGCTACGGCGCAAGGCGACCGAATGACGCCATGCCCCGATGCGCGGCACTTCCCCCAGGAGCATCCGGCATGACTCTTCCCGCTTCGTTGTTCCTCGATGAACGCCCGCTCGCCCAGGCCATCGCGCCGCCGGAACTTCCCGGCGACGAGCCGCAATCGCTGGTCCTGGCGGTCGAGCTGGGACAGGTCGCCCAGCAACTGCGGCAACGCTGGGCGCGCCTCGACCTGAGCCTGCCGGAGCGCGGCACCTGGCCGCTGGAGAGCTGGCGCCCGGCCTTGCACGAGGCGCTCTACGGCCTGCTCGGCGGCGCCGCGCAGGCCCGCCCGTGGCAGCGCATCACGCTGAATCCGGCGCTGGACGCGCGCCACGGCCGGCTGCGCCTGGACATCCTCGGCCAGGCGGAAGAAGGCCGGCGCTGGCTGCCGGCGGCCGTGGAAGCCGCCCGACGACTAGCCGGCTGGCAGGGCGGACGACTGCTCTGGCACGCCCAGGGCGCGTATTGGTGCGTACGCCTGCTGTTGCCGCTCAGCCCGGCCAGGCGCTGACGAAGGCCGTCGGGTCGAGTTCCGCCGGCGTGCGCAACTCGCCCATCGGCGTACCCAGGTAGACGAAGCCGATGATCCGCTCCTGCTCGCCGAGCCCCAGGCCGGCGTGCACCACCGGATCGGTGGCCATCTCGCCGGTCCGCCACATCGCCCCCAGTCCCTGGGCATAGGCGCCCAGCACCAGGCCGTGGGCAGCGCAGCCGGCGGCCAGCAGTTGCTCGCCGTACGGCACCTTCGGGTGGTCCTGCAGGCAGGCCACCGCCACGACCAGCAGCGGTGCCCGCAGCGGCATGTTGCGGGCCTTGGCCAGCGCTTCCTCGGCGGCGTCCGGCTGGCGGCTCGCCAGGGCGCGGGCGTAGAGGTCGCCCAGGGCCCGGCGGCCTTCGCCCTCTACCAAGATGAAGCGCCAGGGCCGCAGTTGCCCGTGGTCCGGGGCACGCAAGGCGACCCGGAACAGCCGGTCGAGCTGCTCCGGCGAGGGCGCGGGATCGCTCAGGCGGGCGTGGGAAACGCGAGTGAGCAAGGCGTCGAGAGCCTCCATGGGCGAACTCCTGTCAGAAACGAAATCGCCATTGTAGACGCAATCGCCAGGCTCACGCCCGCTCTCAGGCGACCCGTCCCGGCGCCAGGTGCGGCTGCAGCGGCGGGGTCAACGGTGGCAGGCCGTAGGCGGCGCGCGCGGCATCGCAGGCCGGGTTGGGCTGGCCGTTGGCCCAGGCCGCCTCGAACTCGCGGCAGGTACTCGAGCGCTGCTCGTAGACGGTGCAGCGAACGCCGCAACCGACCTCGCCGAGCAGCCCGACGCAGCGCGCCGGCTTGTTCTCGGTACCGCTCATGGCGACCATCTGCGGGCTGATGCGGACGGTCAGTTCGTCGGGTACGACGCCGCCTGCGGAACGGCACTCGCCCCAATAGAAAGACACACGAAAATGCGCACAGCAGGCGCCGCAGGTAAGACACGGATTGTCAGTCGACATGGTTGGCAGAACACCAGAGAAACCGGCGAGCGCCGGCGGGCGAAGCGAGATTCTAGCGATTTCGCGGCTGCTGTGAAGAGGGGCGCAGCGGCAGATTTACTCTCCGCGGACGGCTGGTAGAATGACCGGTCCGCCACCGCCCAGAGCCCCACGATCCATGGCCTTGCCGACCCTACGCATCCTCGGTTTCATCATCGGCATCTTCCTGATCACTCTGGCCGCCAGCATGCTGGTCCCGATCCTGACCATGCTCGCCTTCGACCGTACCGAAGGCATCCAGGCGTTCATCTGGTCCAGCGTCGCCACCTTCGTCACCGGCCTCGGCCTGGTCCTGCCGGGGCGTCCCGAGCATGTCCACCTGCGCCCGCGGGACATGTACATGCTCACCGTATCGAGCTGGGTGCTGGTATGCATCTTCGCCGCCCTGCCGTTCGTCCTGCAGCAGCACATCAGCTACACCGATGCCTTCTTCGAAAGCATGTCGGGGATCACCGCCACCGGCTCCACCGTGCTCAGCGGGCTGGACGACATGTCCCCGGGCATCCTCATCTGGCGCTCGCTGCTGCACTGGCTGGGCGGCATCGGCTTCATCGCCATGGCCGTGGCGATCCTGCCGATGCTGCGGATCGGCGGCATGCGCCTGTTCCAGACCGAATCCTCGGACCGCTCGGAAAAGGTCCTGCCACGCTCGCACATGGTCGCCAAGTACATCGTCGCCACCTATGTCGGCATCACCCTGCTCGGCAGCCTGGCCTTCTGGGGCGCCGGCATGAGCCCGTTCGACGCGGTCAACCACGCCATGTCGGCGATTTCCACCGGCGGTTTCTCCACCTCCGACCAATCCCTGGCCAAGTGGAAGCAGCCGGCGGTGCACTGGACCGCGGTAGTGGTGATGATCCTCGGCAGCCTGCCGTTCGCGCTCTACGTCGCCACCCTGCGCGGACACCGCAAGGCGCTGATCAAGGACCAGCAGGTCCGCGGCCTGCTCGGCCTGCTGCTGGTGACCTGGCTGCTGATGGGCACCTGGTACGCGGTAACCTCCAAGCTGCCCTGGATGGATGCCTTCCGCATCGTCGCGGTGAATGTCACCTCGGTGGTCACCACCACCGGCTTCGCCCTCGGCGACTACAGCATGTGGGGGCACTTCTCGATCATGCTGTTCTTCTATCTCGGCTTCATCGGCGGTTGCTCCGGCTCTACCGCCGGCGGCATCAAGATCTTCCGCTTCCAGGTCGCCTACACCCTGCTCAAGGCCAACCTCTACCAGTTGATCCACCCGCGCGCGGTGCTCAAGCAGAACTACAACGGCCATCGCCTGGACGAGGAAATCGTCCGCTCGATCCTGACCTTCTCGTTCTTCTTCGCCATCGTCGTCTGCCTGCTCGCCCTCTGCCTGTCGCTGATCGGCCTGGACTGGATGACCGCCCTCACCGGCGCCGCCAGCACCGTGGCCGGCGTAGGCCCGGGGATGGGCCCCATCATCGGCCCCTCGGGCAACTTCGCCAGCCTGCCGGACGCCGCCAAGTGGCTGCTGGCCGCCGGCATGCTGCTCGGTCGCCTGGAGATCATCACCGTGCTGGTCCTGCTGACCCCGGCGTTCTGGCGCCACTGAGCGCTCACGGGCCTGTCTGCAATGGCTCTACTCAGGGACTGAAAAGCCGGTGTAAGCTTCTGCACCATGACGACACAGCCGCAACCCGGCCACGTGAGCCTGGATAGCTCCACCCAGCCCGCCCGCGTCAGAGCCATAGGTGATTGGACGCTCGCCCACTACACGGCTCTGGAGCGCGAGGTGACGCGCCTGCGCAGCGAAGTGGCGGGCAACGCCAGCTTCGACCTGAGCCAGTTGGGCGCCCTGGATACCGCCGGCGCCGCCCTGCTCGCCGAATTGCTCGGCGCCGAGCGCCTGGCCGACCTCGCCGAGCTGGAGCCCAGCCTGCCGCGCGAGCGCCAGGCCCTGCTGAAGACCGTCGGCCACGCCCTGCACGACTTCTGCGAACCGGAAAAACCCAAGCCGCCGACCACCGCCATCGAACTGCTGGCTCGCATCGGCTGTGCCATGGAGACCTTCTGGCTGCACCTCAAGGCACTCCTCGGCTTCATCGGCCTGACCCTGGAGACCCTGCTCCGCAGCCTGGTCCGCCCGGCCAGTTGGCGGGTCACGCCGCTGGTGGCGAACATCGAGAAGAGCGGCCTGGACGCGGTGCCGATCATCGCCCTGCTGACCTTCCTGGTCGGCGCGGTGATCGCCTTCCTCGGCGCCACGGTGCTGGCCAACTTCGGCGCGACCATCTACACGGTCAACCTGGTGGTGTTCTCCTTCCTCCGCGAGTTCGCCGTGCTGCTCACCGCGATCCTCATGGCCGGCCGTACCGCCAGCGCCTTCACCGCGCAGATCGGTTCGATGAAGGCCAACGAGGAGATCGACGCGATCCGCGCCCTCGGCCTCAACCCCATCGAGCTGCTGGTGCTGCCGCGGGTGCTGGCGCTGCTGGTATCGCTGCCGATGCTGACCTTCGTCGGCATGCTCTGCGGCATCGTCGGCGGCATGACCGTCTGCGCCTGGACCCTGGACATCCCGCCGGCGATGTTCCTGTCGATCATGGAGGACGGAATCGGCGTACAGCATTTCCTGGTCGGTATCAGCAAGGCCCCGCTGTTTGCCTTCCTGATCGCCGTGATCGGCTGCCTGGAAGGCTTCAAGGTCAGCGGCAGCGCCCAGTCGGTGGGCGAGCACACCACCACCAGCGTGGTCCACTCGATCTTCGTGGTGATCCTGCTCGACGCCCTCGCCGCGCTGTTCTTCATGGAGATGGGCTGGTGAGCCAGGACAACCCGCAGGCGATCATCCAGGTCCGCGACCTGTGTAACCGTTTCGGCGCCCAGGCGGTCCACGAGCACCTCGACCTCGACGTCCGTCGCGGCGAGATCCTCGGCGTGGTCGGCGGCTCCGGCACCGGCAAGTCGGTGCTGCTGCGCAGTATCGTCGGCCTGCGCCGGCCGACCTCCGGCAGCGTGCGGGTGTTCGGCGAAGACCTGCTGCAACTGCCGGAGGAGCGCCGCTCCCTGGTCGAACGGCGCTTCGGCGTGCTGTTCCAGCAGGGCGCGCTGTTTTCCTCGCTTACCGTGGTGGAGAACGTCGCCCTGCCGCTGATCGAGAACGCCGGCCTGCCGCGCGCCGACGCCGAGCACCTGGCCCAGGTCAAGCTGGCCCTGGCCGGGCTACCGGCCAACGCCGGCGACAAGTATCCGGCCTCGCTTTCCGGCGGCATGATCAAGCGCGCCGCCCTGGCCCGCGCCCTGGCGCTGGACCCGGACATCCTGTTCCTCGACGAGCCCACCGCCGGCCTCGACCCGATCGGCGCGGCGGCCTTCGACAACCTGATCCGTACCCTGCGCGACGCCCTCGGCCTGACGGTGTTCCTGGTCACCCATGACCTGGACACCCTGTACACCATCTGCGACCGGGTCGCCGTGCTGTCGCAGAAGAAGGTCCTGGTGGTCGATACCCTGGAACGGGTCGCCGCCACCGACGACGCCTGGGTCCGCGAATACTTCCACGGGCCGCGCGGGCGCGCCGCCCACCAAGCCGCCGCCGTGCCGGAGAATCACTGAGATGGAAACCCGAGCCCACCATGTGTTGATCGGCCTGTTCAGCGTGATCGTGATCGGCGCCGCCCTGCTCTTCGGCCTGTGGCTGGCCAAGTCCGGCTCGGAGGGCAAGTTCAACTACTACGACATCGTCTTCAACGAAGCGGTCAGCGGCCTTTCCCAGGGCAGCTCGGTGCAGTACAGCGGGATCAAGGTCGGCGACGTGGCCTTCCTCCGCCTCGATCCGCAGGACCCGCGCAAGGTCTGGGCACGCATCCGCGTGGTGGCCAGCGCGCCGATCAAGCAGGACACCACCGCCAAGCTGGCGCTCACCGGGATCACCGGCACCTCGATCATCCAGCTCAGCAGCGGCACGCCCGCCAGCCCGATGCTGGAGGGCAAGGACGGGAAGATCCCGGTGATCGTCGCCACGCCCTCGCCGCTGACCCAGTTGCTGAGCAACGGCGAAGACCTGATGGGCAACATCAACCAGCTCATCGCGCGCTTCAGCAACCTGCTCTCCGAGGAAAACACAGCGCGCATCAGCCGCACCCTCGACCATCTCGACCAGGCCACCGGCGCGCTCTCCGCCGAGCGCGAGAACGTCAGCGCGGTGATGCAGCAGTTGGCCCAGGCGAGCAGGCAGGCCAACGCCGCGCTGGCCCAGGCCAGCGAGTTGATGCGCAGCGCCAACGGCCTGCTCAACGAGCAAGGCAAGGGGATGCTGGAAAACGCCAACAAGACCATGGCTTCGCTGGAGCGCACCAGCGCCACCCTCGACCAGTTGATCAGCGAGAATCGCCACTCGCTGGACGGCGGCATCCAGGGACTCGCCGAGCTGGGCCCGGCGGTCAGCGAACTGCGCGATACCCTGGCGGCACTGCGCGGAATCAGCCGGCGCCTGGAAGAGAACCCGGCGAACTACCTGCTGGGCCGGGAAAAAACCAAGGAGTTCACCCCATGAGGCTCGCCCTTCGCCCGCTGCGTCGCCTGTCCCTGGCCGCGCTCGCCACCCTCGGCGCCTGCTCGATCCTGCCGGAAGCGCAGGTCCTCCAGGTCTACCTGCTACCGGTGCACAACCCTCCGGCCAGCGCCGCCGCGCGGCCGGTCGACTGGTCGCTGCGGATCGCCCGGCCGCGTACCAGCCTGGTGCTGGAGAGCCCGCGCATCGCAGTGCGCCCGCACGGCGACGAAATCAGCGTGTACCAGGGCGCGCGCTGGAGCGATCCGGCACCGTCGCTGCTGCGTGACCGTCTGATGCAGGCGTTCCAGGCCGACGGCCGGGTCCGCGGCCTGAGCAGCGACGACAGCAACCTGCAGGCCGATTTCGAACTGGGCGGCGACCTTCGCGCCTTCCAGACCGAGTACCCGAACGGCCAGGCCAGCGCGCTGATCCGCTACGACGCGCGCCTGGTGCGTACCGACGACAAGCGCGTGGTCGCCAGCCGGCGTTTCGAGGTCAGCCAGCCGGTGGACGGCAAGAAGGTCGCGGCGGTGGTCAGCGCCTTCGGCAAGGCCGGCGATACGCTGTCGGCCCAGGTTCTCGACTGGACCCTGCGCCAGGCCTCGGCGCAACCCGCCGGGCAACCCTGAAGCGTCCCGCCTGGCCTGGCGACTAACCCAGGCGCTCCTGGCGGCGCGCCCGGTATTCGTTGGGCGTGCAGCCGAACCAGCGGCGGAACGCCCGGAAGAAATTGCTCGGATCGGCAAAACCCAGCAGGTAGGCGACCTCCAGCAAGGTCAGGCCGGGCTGCTGGAGATACTGATCGGCCATATCCCGACGTGTGTCGTCGAGCAGTTGCTGGTAGCTGGTGCCCTCTTCCTGGAGGCGTCGTTGCAAGGTGCGCTGCGACAGGTGCAGCGCCTGGGCCACCCGTTCGCGCTTGGGTTCTCCCTGCGGCAACAGCCGGCACAGGGTCTGCCGGGCCAGATGGGTGATGCGGCTGGTGCTGAAACGCGCCAGGTATTCGCCGGCGAAGCGATCGTGCAACTGGGCCAGCGCCTCGTTGGCCGAGGGTAGCGGCGTCTCGAGGTCGACGCGGGAAAACACCAGCGCGAACTCCTCGGCGTGAAAGCGCAGCGGCGCGCGGAACAGCTCGGCATAGGGTGCCAGCGGCTCGCGGGGCGCACCGGGCAGTTCCACCGCCAGCGGGTCCAGCGGCCGGCCGGTGATCCAGCGGACCATGTCCACCAGGTAGGCCAGCGAGCATTCGGCACTCTGCGGCGGCGCCGGCAGGCGATCGCCATGCACCGTGACGCCGAGTCGATAGCCCTGCGGCGTGCGGCGGAAAGTCAGGTCGGACGCTTCCGCGATGATCCGCTGGTAGCGTTCCAGGCGCGCGAAGCCTTCCGCCAGGTTGCGGCTCGACATCAGCGCATAGCCGACGACGTGGAAAGCCGGGCGCCGGACCCGGGCGATGTTCAGGGCGATCGCCGGGTTGCCGCTGAGCGCCACCGCACGCTGCCACAGACGGCTCATCGCATCCTGCGGGAAGCGCGCGTCGGGGTCCTGCAAGGCCTGGTAGTCGAGGCCCAGCTCGGCGAACAGCTGGCGTCCGTCGAGGCCTTCCAGCTCCAGGGCGAGGACGATGCCCTGGACCCAGCTGGACAAGGTTGTACGTTCCGGCATCGGTCTCTTCTTGTTCTGGCGGGAGGCACGCCGACCGTCGACCGGCCTGGCGGCCCAAGGATACTAAACTGGCCCTGTATGTCATCCGCGACATCGTGCGGCCCGCACTACACTGCGCGGACACAACGAGAGGAGGCATTCCATGAGCAGCCCTGACGACGAGCGTTTCCACAGTTTCGCCGAGTTCTACCCCTACTACCTGCAGGAACACAGCAATGCGGTGTGCCGCCGCCTGCACTACGTCGGCAGCCTGCTGGTGCTGGCGGTGCTGTTCCTCGCCGTGGCCAGCCAGCAGTGGCTATGGCTGCTGGCGCTGCCGCTGGTCGGCTATGGCTTCGCCTGGGTCGGCCACTTCGTCTTCGAGAAGAACCGCCCGGCCACCTTCAAGTACCCGCTGTGGTCGTTCATGGGCGACTGGGTGATGCTCAAGGACGCCTTCACCGGCCGCATCCGCTTCTGACCCGTCCCGCGCGGCCGGCCGCCCGGGCCGGTCGCTCCGCCGGGACGACCGTCGGTCCCGGATCGGTGCGCTTTCCTGAACTATCGCTCAGCTGTCACTGGCCGCCGCGCAAACGCTTGGTTAAGATTCCGCCAGCAACCTGGCCAACCGCCATTCCTCAGGCGGAAAGCTCACGAAGCCGAGCCAGGACGAAAATACACAGGGATCCTCTCCAGCGCATGAAGCCTACCCTCCCCGACCGCTCGCCGACGAGCCGGTCCGTCGCGTCCATGCGTGAATACTATTCGCGCGTGCTGGCCTATATCGCCTGTGGCGCCAGCATCGCGGCGGGAACCTACACCCAGTATTTCAGCTACGGCATCCTCTGGATGGTGCCCTATGCGCTGCTCTACCCGCACCTGGCGTACCATCTCGGCCAGCGCTTCCGCCAGCACGACCCGCGCAAGGTGACCCGCGTCCTGCTCGCGGTGGACGCCGTGCACTGCGGCCTGGGCATGGCGCTGCTCGGCTTCTCCGTGGTGCCCAGCCTGATGTTCCTGCTGGTTCTGAGCTTCACCGCGCTGGTCATCGGCGGCCTGCGCCTGCTCGGCATGGCCCTGCTGGTATCGGCCAGCAGCGCCCTGCTGGTCGCCGTGCTCGTCGCCCCGCCGCTGCTGGGCAATACCCCGGTCGAGGTGGCCGCGGTCAGCATCCTGTTCTGCGGACTGTACATCTGCATCACCGCCTTCTTCGGCCACCAGCAGGGCCTGCGCCTGGCCCAGGTGCGCCAGGAGATCGCCCGCGAGCAGGAAAAGGCCGCGCGGCTCGCGCGCAACCTGGCCAAGTACCTGTCGCCGCAGGTCTGGGAAATGATCTTCAGCGGCAAGAAGAGCGTGCGCCTGGAAACCCAGCGCAAGAAGCTCACCGTGTTCTTCTCCGATATCCGCGGCTTCACCGAGCTATCCGAGGAACTGGAAGCCGAGGCCCTGACCGACCTGCTCAACAACTACCTCAACGAAATGTCGAAGATCGCCCTCAAGTACGGCGGCACCATCGACAAGTTCGTCGGCGACTGCGTCATGGTGTTCTTCGGCGACCCCAGCACCCAGGGCGCGAAGAAGGACGCGGTGGCTGCGGTATCGATGGGCATCGCCATGCGCAAGCACATGAAGGTGCTACGCCAGCAGTGGCGGGCCCAGGGCATCACCAAGCCGCTGGAAATCCGCATGGGCATCAACACCGGCTATTGCACGGTGGGCAACTTCGGCGCCGACACGCGCATGGACTACACCATCATCGGCCGCGAGGTGAACCTCGCCAGCCGCCTGGAAAGCGCCTCGGAAGCCGGCGAAATCCTCATTTCCCACGAGACCTACTCGCTGATCAAGGACGTGATCATGTGCCGCGACAAGGGCCAGATCGCGGTCAAGGGCTTCAGCCGCCCGGTGCAGATTTACCAGGTGGTGGACTCGCGCCGTGACCTCGGCGCCGCGCCCAGCTACGTCGAGCACGAATTGCCCGGCTTCTCCATGTACCTGGACACCAACAACATCCAGAACTACGACAAGGAACGGGTCATCCAGGCCCTGCAACAGGCCGCCGAGCGCCTACGCGACAAGGTCATCCTCTGAGTTCGTCGAGCGCCGCCGGCAGTTCGTCGCGCCATTCCGGCGCAGTCCGCGGGCCGCTCGCCTGCAGCGCCAGGAACTCCTCCGCCGAAACCCGCCAGGACTGCTCCCGCGCCCAGCGCCCGCAGGCCTGGCGATCCAGCGCCAGCGCCTGGCGGCAGGCTTCGCCAAGATCCTCGTGCATGACCCCGGTCACGCCCTGCTGCAATACATCCAGCGGCCCCGGCACGGCGAAGGCCGCCACCGGCACGCCGCAGGCCAGTGCTTCGAGCATCACCAGGCCATAGGTATCGGTCAGCGAGGGAAACACCAGCACCGAGGCCGCCCGGTAGGCGTCGGCCAGTGCGCGGCCATGGCGGTAGCCGAGAAAACGCGCCTGTGGATAGCGCTGCTCCAGCGCCGCCCGCTGCGGGCCGTCGCCCACCAGCCATTTTTCGCCCGGCAGTTCGAGATCGAGGAACGCCTCCAGGTTCTTTTCCGTCGCCAGCCGCCCGACATACAGGAACACCGGCGGCCGCTCTTCCGCCGCGGGTGTCTCGGCGGGATGGAACAGTTCGGTATCGACGCCCTTGCGCCACAGCCGCAGGTGCTGGAAGCGCCAGGCGCAGAACTCGTCGCGCAGGCGCGGGGTGCTCACCAGCACCGCCCGGCTCGGCCGATGGAAGGCGCGCAGGAAGGCATAGCCCCAGGACAGCGGCAGCCACGGACAGCGGTCACGCAGGTATTCGGGAAAACGCGTATGGATCGCCGAGGTGAAGTCCAGGCCGCGCTTGCCCAGCCAGCGCCGCGCGGCCCAGCCGAGCGGCCCCTCGGTGGCCAGGTGCACGGCATCCGGGGCGAAGGCCTCGATCAGCCCGCCGAGGCGCCAGAGATTCCAGGCCAGGGGGATTTCCGGATAGCTGGGACAGGGCAGGCAGCGGAAGTCGGCGGGCGACAGCACCCGTACCTGGTGGCCCAGCAGTTCCAGCTCGCGCTGCAGGGCCAGCAGGCTGGTGACGACTCCGTTGACTTGCGGTAACCAGGCGTCGCTGACGATCAATAGCCTCATGCCGCCGGCTCGACCGCCGCGGCCTGCGCCGCCAGCCGCGCCTGCTCCTCGGCCAGGCGGTAGAGCTGGATGCTGCCGTCCCAATGTTCGATCAGCGCCGTGCAGGATTCTACCCAGTCGCCGCAGTTGAGGTAGTCGACGCCCTCGATGCGGCGGATCTCGGCATGGTGGATGTGCCCGCAGACCACCCCGTCGAGCCCGCGCTTGTGACACTCGTGGGCGATGGCTTCCTCGAAGTCGCTGATGAAGTTCACCGCGGTCTTGACCTTGTGCTTGAGGTACGCCGACAGCGACCAGTAGCCGTAGCCCCAGCGCCGCCGCCAGTGGTTCAGCCAACGGTTGAGGAGCAGGGTGAACTCGTAGGCGGAGTCGCCGAGGAACGCCAGCCAGCGGTGGTAGCGGGTGATCACGTCGAACTGGTCGCCGTGTATCACCAGCAGCTTGCGGCCGTCGGCGGTACTGTGCACCGCCTCGTCGACCAGGCGGATGTTGCCGAGGATCAGGCTCGAATAGCGGCGCAGGAATTCGTCATGGTTGCCGGTGACGTAGATCACCTCGGTGCCGCGCTTGCTCAGGGTGAGCAGGCGGCGGATCACGTTGGTGTGCGCCTGCGGCCAGTAGATGCCGCCGCGCAGCTTCCAGCCGTCGATGATGTCGCCCACCAGGTAGATGCGATCGGCGTGGTAGCGCTTGAGGAACGCCGCCAGGTGTTCGGCCTGGCAATCCCGCGTCCCCAGGTGGACATCCGAGATCCACAGGGTCCGAACCCGCTGCTTGCGGTTCGAGGTGAAGCGTTGCGCGGTGCTCATCGGCGGGTCTCCGACGGTGTTTTTCCGATCTTGGACGGCGCCGGTGAAACGACTGTGACAGGCCGGCGACCGTTGCGTGACAGGGCGCGACTGTCTGTCGCCGGCGCCAGCGGGTAGACTGGGCGCCTGCCTCCGGGAGCTTCGCCATGGGTTCGATCCTTTCCCTGCGCCACTACAGCCACGACCAGATCGTCCACAGCCATGACCATGCCCAATTGGTCCTGGGCCTCAGCGGCTGCCTCGAGTTCGAGGTCGAGGGGCGCGGCAGCCGCGTGTTGCGGCAGACCTTCGCGGTGGTGCCGGCGCAAGCCCGGCATGCCTGCTCGAGTCCCGCCGGCAGCCGCTGCCTGGTCCTCGACCTGCCCTGCGACGGCAGCCTGCTGCTGGGCCTGGGCGAACACGCCGAAGCCGGTCGGCGGCTGTTCGAGCGACCGCAGGCGCTGTCGCTGACGCCCGCCCAGGGCCAACTGGTGAACTGGCTGGCCAGCGGCCCGATCAACGACCCGGTGATCGCCCACCAGGGCGCCGGCCTGCTCCTCGCCAGCCTGGCCAGCGAGCGCCAGCCGCCGCGCCAGCAGCCCCGCCTGCCGCTGGCCAGCCTGGACGCCTACCTCGACCGCCATGCCGCCCATCCGTTGCAGGTCGCCGACCTGGCACGGCTGGCCGGTCTTTCGGTGGCGCGCTTCCACAGCCTGTTCCTCGCCGAGACCGGGCAGACGCCCATGGACTACGCGCGCAGCCGGCGCCTGCACCAGGCCCACGAACTGCTGCTGGAGAGCAGCCTGGCGGTGGGCGAGATCGCCGCCCGGGTCGGCTACGCCTCGCAGAGCGCCTTCACCGCGGCGCTGGTCCGCGAGTTCGGCGTCACCCCGCGGCAATTGCGTCGCGAGTCCCGCGACAAAACCGGCTAGCCGCACGACAGACAAATCCGTCGCGACTCCTTACTCTCTGCCCATCGACAGACCAGGAGTCAGCATGGACATCATCGAATGGCAGGATTTCGAACGCGTCGAACTGCGCGTCGGCACCATCCTCGGCGCCGCGCCCAACCCCAAGGCACGCAAACCCGCCTACATCCTCGAGGTCGACCTCGGCCCGCTCGGCCTGCGCACCTCCAGTGCGCAACTGACCGCGCACTACCAGGCCGAGGAACTGGTCGGCCGTCAGGTTCTCTGCGTCTGCAACTTCGCTCCGAAGCAGATCGCCGGAGTGCGCTCGGAGGTCCTGGTCACCGGGGTCTACGATAGCGAGGACAAGGTGGTCCTGGCCGGCTTCGACAAGCCCCTGCCCAACGGTGCGCGCCTCGCCTGAAGGATCCCCATGAATCGACGTTCCGCCCTCGCCGCCCTGCACGGCGGCGCCCTCCTCTTCGGCCTGACCGGGGTGTTCGGCAAGCTGGCCAGCGCCTCCCCCGGGGTGATCGTGTTCGGTCGTGCGCTGTTCGCGGTGCTCGCCCTCGGCCTCTTCGCCCGCCTCGCGGGCCAGGCCTGGCGCGCCCTGGGACCCGCGCAATGGCTGCGCCTGGCGCTCTGCGGCCTGCTCCTGGCCGGCCACTGGGTGAGTTTCTTCATCGCCGTGAAGACCGCCGGCGTGGCCATCGCCACCCTCGGCTTCGCCAGCTTCCCGGCCTTCACGGTAATCCTCGAAGGGCTGCTCTTCCGCGAGCGCATTCATCTCGCGGAAGGACTGCTGGTGGTCCTGGTCAGCCTTGGCCTGGTGCTGGTCACGCCGAACTTCGACCTCGCCAGCGGCGCCACCCTCGGCCTGCTCTGGGCGATCCTTTCCGGCCTGCTGTTCGCCCTGCTGTCGCTGGCCAACCGTAGCAACAGCGGGCAGGTCGGCCCGGTGCAGGCGGCGCTCTGGCAGAACCTGGTAGTCGCCCTGTGCCTGCTGCCATTCGCGGTCGGCGAACTACCGGCGCTACCCGCTCTCGACTGGCTCTGGCTGGCCCTGCTGGGCGTCTTCTGCACCGGCCTGGCGCACAGCCTGTTCGTGGCCAGCCTGGCGGTGGTCAAGGCCCGCACCGCGGCACTGGTATTCGCCCTGGAGCCGGTCTACGGGATCGCCTTCGCCTGGCTGTTGTTCCATGAGACGCCGGGGCCGCGGATGTTCCTCGGCGGCGCCCTGATCGTCCTCGCCATCGTGCTGTCGGCGCGGCTCGGCGCCAGGAACCGGCCGGTCCCGGACAGCGGCTTATCCGCTAACCGGGGCTGAACCCGCCGAGCCTTGCATCCGGGTCACGCGCACCGGATAGCGGAAGGTTCGAGCTGCCCCGGAATGGCGGCGGCGGGCCTCAGGTTCGTTGCGCGAGGCCGGACTCGAGCGCCAGCGCGATGGGCGTGAGCTGTATCTCGGGGTTCTCCGCGAACAGCTCCATGACCCAGTTCACAAAGCAGCGCACACGAACCGACAGGTGCCTGGAGCCCGGGTAGATGACATGCACCGGCGCCGCAGAAAAGTGCCATTGCGGCAGTACCGGAACAAGTTTCCCTGCGCGTACGAATCCAGCCACCGCGAATGGGGCGCCAGGGCAGATGCCGCTGCCCGCCACGCAGGCCGAAATAGCCACGTCGGGTTCGTCGAACTGCATTCCATCGCCGGACTGCACCACGAAACGCTCCGAGCCGGACTCCAGCTCCCACATGAACGGGTTGCGCTCCCTGCCGCTGAACCAGCTCAACCGCCTGAACTGCGATAGATCGTCCGGACTGTCTACACCGCCTATGGAGGCCAGGTACTCGGGCGAGGCATACAAGCCCATCTGGATGTCGCAAAGATGCCTGGCGATCATGCTGGAATCCTTGAGCGCACCTCCCCGGATCGTGCAATCGATGCCGTCCTCCAGCAGATTGCTGATCCGGTCCGAACTACTCAGCCGCAGCTGGATCCTCGGGTAGCGCGCCTGGAAGTCGTGCAGCCTTGGAGCGATCACCCATCGGGCGATGGTGATCAGGGAGTCCACTCTGAGCCGGCCGATGGGCGTCGCCGTCCCGCCCCTGAGCGTGGCCTCCAGTTCGTCTATCTGCTGCAGCAGGACCTGGCATTTGTCGAAGTACGCGCTGCCATCGTGCGTAAGGCTCAGGGCACGGGTCGTACGATTGAGTAAGCGCACGCCTAGATGCTTTTCAAGATCGCTGACGCGCTGCGAAACGCGAGCTTTCGGCAGGCCCAGGGCATCGGCCGCGCGTGTGAAGCTGCCGGCGTCCACCACCTTCACGAAGGTGGCCATGGCGGTGAGTTTGTCCATAGATTGTTCGCGATTATTGAACCAAGAGTAACTTTGGATAATATTTTTCTTATTCTCAATCCCAATTATGGTTCCTTCCGTCCACCCACCAGGGAACCATCATGTCAAAAGCAGTCGTTGTTTATTTCTCCGGATATGGCCATACCAAGCGCGTAGCACAAGCGGCGGCGGAAGGCGCACAGGCTTCGCTGATCGAGATCGATAGCGAGGGCAACATTCCCGAGGCAGCCTGGGACCTGCTCGACCAGGCGCAATCCATCCTCTTCGGCGCGCCCACGTACATGGGCTCGGTGCCTTGGCAATTCAAGAAGTTCGCGGACGCCACTTCCAAGAAGTGGTTTGTTCGGCAGTGGCAGGACAAGGTCTTCGGCGGCTTCACCAACAGCGCAAGCCTGAACGGCGACAAGCAGGTTTCCCTGATCCTCATGCACACGCTGGCGTCCCAGCACGGCGGCATCTGGGTCAGCCTGGGCCTGGCTCCCGCCAACACCTCGGCCTCGAGCCGCGCGGATATCAACAACCTCGGCGCCTCGGTCGGCGCGCTGGTGCAGTCGCCGTCCGACGCGGATGCCCAGGCCATTCCCAGCGGCGATCTCGAGACCGTGAAGCTCTACGCCGCTCGCGTCGCCAGGATCGGACAACAGCTGCACGCCTGAGCCAGGCGCCGATGAATCACCGGCGCACCCTGCGCGCGTCGCTTGAACCTGCAACTACCTCGAAGGATATCGATCATGAAACTGTACTACTCCCCCGGCTCTTGCTCGCTGGCCATCCACATCGTGCTTCGCGAGGCCAACGTGCCTCACGAACTGGCCAAGGTCGACCTGTGGCAGCACAAGACCGCCTCGGGCGGCGATTACTTCCAGATAAACCCGAAGGGCACGGCGCCCGCCCTCGAGTTCGAAGGCGGCTTGCTGACCGAAGGCGCCGCCATCAGCCAATACCTCGCGGATCGCTACGCCCCAACGTTGGTGCCAGCCAACGGAACGCTGGAACGCAGCCGTTTGCACGAGATACTGAATTACCTCTCTTCGGATTACCACAAGTCCTTCACCCCGCTGTTCTACCTGTCCCCTTCGGACGACCCCACGGCCGCGCAGCGCCCAGTGATAGCCAAAGTGGCCTACCTGAACAACCTCCTCGCGGACGGCCGCCCATACATCCTGGGTGACGAGTTCACCGTCGCGGACGCACATCTCTTCGCCCTTACGCGCTGGTGCCCCCAATTCGGCATTTCGCTGGCCCCATTCCCAGCCTTGATGGATTTCATGGCCAGGATTGCAGCCCGTCCGGCAGTCAGGGCCGCGCTACAGGCCGAAGGACTGGAGGAACACCCCGACCAGTGCTGAGCCCTCGCTAGGTACCGGTTCTACGCGGACTGACGCCAGCGCTAGCACAGACGAGACCCGTGGCTGGGTTTCGCAGCCGACGTCAGCCCCCTGGACTTTCCTGAACGCGTCCCGCTGCTCGAGGCGGACATCCTGGAGATCGATATGTCGAAGAAAATTCTTGTTCTAGGTGCGACGGGAACAGTCGGCAAGCCGTTAGTCGAAGGCCTGCTGGCCAAGGGAGAGGCCGTCAAGGCCGCTTCCCGCGCAAATCGGAAAATGGATGGAGTCGAGAGTACGCCCTTCGATTTCGGCAAACCGGAAACCATCGCCACCGCCCTGGAGGGTGTGGATCGCACTTACATGCTCCTGCCCGCCGGCTACCTGAACGTACGCGATCTGCTCCTGCCGTTCGTCGAAGCCGCCGCAAGCCGCAAGGTGAAAATAGTCTTCCAGAGCGCCTTTGGCGTGGATGCGAATGACGCCAACCCCATGCGCCAAATGGGAAATCCTGCTGGAGAAATCCGGCACGCCCCATGTGATCTTGCGGCCGAACTGGTTCTCCGACAATTTCCATCACTTCTGGAAAGCCGGCCTCGACCAGGGGCAGATCGCCTTGCCAGCCGGTGATAGCAGGACCAGTTTCATCGATGTGCGCGATATTGCGGCCAGCGCCATCGCCGCGCTCACCTCAACCGCTTTCGACGGCAAAGCATTCAACCTCACCGGTCCCGAAGCGCTCAGTTATGCCGATGCCGCGGCGATCCTGTCCGAAGTGACCGGCAAGCCCGTGCGATACGCCGCGACATCGGACAAGGCGTTCATCGACATGCTGGAGAACAACGGTGTGCCCGCCGCCAATGCGGCGCACATGGCCTCGATCTTCCACCCGGTGCGCCAAGGCTGGATGAGCGTAGTGACCGACGATGTCATGAAGCTCACCGGCAAGAGACCGCGGACACTGCGGGAATACGCACAAGACAAGGTCGCCGCCCTGACGGCCTAGGGCCAGGCTGCGACGCCTTGGGCGTCGAAAGTCGCAGGCGCCGACCAGAAACGCCTGGGGGCGCCAGCATAACCTCTGTTTTTCCAGGTTGAACGGGAGACGACCGTGTCCATGCAATTTTCCAAAGACCATTACTGGGTTCGCCTCGCCGACACCCTCGATGGCCACGCTATCGACAGCGTTGTCGTCGGTGTCACCCCACGGGCGCTGGCCGGCCTGGGCAACCTGATTTCGGTGATCCTGCCCAACGTCGGCGAGACGTTGGCGCAGGGAGCCGCCGCGGCCGAGATCGAGTCGGACAAAGCGGTGACGAACCTGTACACCCCCGTCTCCGGCGAAATCATCGCCGTCAACGCGGCCTTGCGCGACACCCCGACGCTTGCCAACACCGACCCGTTGGGCGCCGGCTGGTTCTTCAGGGTCAAACTCAGCAACCCGGGGCAACTGGATGCGCTGCTCGACGAGAAGGCTTATGCCGAACTGTTCTGGGCCCCGTGACGACCGATTGGCTGGCCGGCACTGCGCTGGCGTCGCGATAGCCGCGGCAGACCTCCATACAGCCTCAACCTGTGGACTCCAACCATGACACTCATGAACTGCGATCCGGCCACCGGCAGTTGCCGGATTCCCGACGCTGCTCCCATCCTCCCCCAGGGGGCGAAGCAGGCCCCTGGCGGCGAAGTCACGCTCAGGTACATCGGCGACCCCATGTGCTCCTGGTGCTGGGGTATTTCCTCCACGCTCGAAGAACTCGCACGGTACTGCGAACAGAAGGGTATCGGCTTCACCCTCTCCATGGGCGGCCTGCGCGCGGGCGGGGGCGACGCATGGGGGCCGGAGTTCCGGGAGTTTCTACGCCGGGAATGGACCCATATCGCCAAGGTCACCGGTCAACCATTCGGTTTTTCCCTGCTGTCGGCAAAGCATTTCGACTATGACACGGAGCCTGCCTGCCGAGCCGTTGTGGTCGCCGAGCAAATGCTCGACCAGAAGCGGCCTGTCGCCTCCGCGACCCTGGCATTTTTCTCTGCCGTGCAGCGCAAGTTCTATGTCGAAGGCGAGGACCCCAAGAACGTGGACTTTTATAGATCCATTTGCGAAGACGCTTCGCTATCGTTCGAAGACTTCCGCGCGCATTTCGCCACTGCCGCTGCACGGCAAGCCGTCTATCGGCAATTCGCCCAGTGCGGAGAGTGGGGCGTACGCGCATTCCCCACCCTTCTGCTTGACCTGGCTGGTGATCTGAAGCAACTCAGTTCAGGCGCCACCACAGCGGCAAGCGTGATCGAACGGATCGAACATCTGCTGGGCGCACGCACCGACTGAACATCCGGACCGGCGAGGCGGGTGGCGCAATGCACGGCCCGCCAACAGCATTCTGCGGGCAGGGTCCACCGTCCTCCTTGCAACAGTCCCCGCGGCCCCCTGGCGCCGTTCACCCGTGTCGATGCGACAACGCCAGCGCGAAAGCCCCTGCCAGACTGTCTGCGCTCCGGAACCCGGGGCCTGGAACCATCGCGAAATAAAAAAACCCGGTCGAACACGCGGGGGGAAGGGGTTCGACCGGGTGCTGCGTCCAATCACCGGAGCGTTGGCAGAGGGACGCAAAGGGAAGTGTTCGTTTCCAGCGCCTGCAGCATCCGCTCGCGGGCTCGCGCCAGGCCTTTCTCACGGAACTCCGGGCCCATGTTCATGCCCTCCGCGTGGATGAAGGTGACGTCGTGGATGCCGACGAAGCCCAGCACCTGGCGCAGATAGGGTTCCTGGTGGTCGAGACCGCCGCCGGCGTAGATTCCGCCGCGGGCGGTGAGAACGAAGGCGCGCTTGCCCTGTAGCAGGCCTTCCGGCCCCTGCTCGGCGTAACGGAAGGTCAGGCCGGCGCGCAGCACATGGTCGAACCAGCTCTTCAGGCTGCTGGGAATGGCGAAGTTGTACATCGGCGCCGCCAGCACCAGCACGTCCGCTATCCGCAACTCCTCGGTCAGGCGATTGGAACGCTCGAGGGCGCGCCTTTCCGCAGCGCTATGGCCATCGCAGGGAGTGGTCCAGGCTCCCAGCAATAATTCATCGAGGTGCGGCAGCGGCTCGCGCGCCAGGTCGCGGACCTGGAAGCGATCAGCGGGATGCGCGGCTTTCCAGTGGGAGATGAATTCCGCCGTCAGCAGGCGGGAAACCGAGCCCCGTTGGCGGGCACTGCTCTCGATAACCAGGACACGGGACATGACTCGACCTCCACCCACTGCGTTACAACGATGGAGGTGAGGGTAGAGAATGATTAATCGATTAAAAAGTTGAAAAAACCGCTGTTAAGTATCGACCATATTGATTTATAAACAGGCAACACCTAGTCTTTCGGTGAGAGAACGCTCTATTTCGCGATCTTGCAGGTCAGCTTGATCCGCAACTTGATGATGTCGCGGCCGAACTGCGCGGTGAAGTTGCTGTTCTGCCCGGGCTGGATCACGCCCTTGCGCACTTTCGGGGTCTCCGGGCCGTTGCGGAACACCGCCGTGCATTCCGCCGCCTGGCCACCCAGGTTGGTGAGGAGGATGGCGCCCATGTCGCGACCGATGTCCTGGGTGCTGTAGGAGACCTCGGTGCCGTTGAGTTGCGGGTCGACCTCGATCGGATAGGCGAAAGCGGACAGGGGCAGCAGCGATAGTGCGAAACAGCAAAGCCTTTTCATGGCCGGACTCCCGGTAGCGACAGATGGAAAAATGGCAACACCCTGAAAACCACGGCATCCCGTACGTCAAGAGAATGGACAGCCATCCCGTACAGGATGCCGACGACACGATAAGCGAAGTCGCCCCTCCGGCGCACTCGTCATCGCCTGCCGGCCGCGGAAACGCCGGCGAGGCATCCCTGCATTCGAGGAGGCGGAAATGAAAGCGCCACGCGTAACCCTGGACCAATGGCGGACCCTGCAGGCGGTGGTCGACCACGGCGGCTTCGCCCAGGCCGCGGAAGCCCTGCACCGCTCGCAATCGTCGATCAGCTATACCGTGGCGCGCATGCAGGAACAGCTCGGCGTGCCGCTGCTGCGCATCGACGGACGCAAGGCGGTGCTGACCGAGGCCGGCGAGGTGCTGCTGCGCCGCTCGCGGCAACTGGTCAAGCAGGCCGGGCAACTGGAGGAACTGGCCCACCACATGGAACAGGGCTGGGAGCCCGAGGTGCGTCTGGTGGTGGACGCCGCCTACCCCACCGCGCGGATCGTCCGCTCGCTGTCCGCCTTCATGCCGCAGAGCCGCGGCTGTCGCGTGCTGCTGCGCGAGGAAGTGCTCTCCGGCGTCGAGGAAGCGCTGATCCAGGGCGCCGCCGACCTGGCGATCAGCGGCCTGATCATTCCCGGCCACCTCGGCGCCGACCTCAGCGTGGTCGAGTTCGTCGCCGTGGCCCACCCCGACCATCCGCTGCACCGCCTGCAACGCGAGCTGACCCACCAGGACCTGGAAACCCAGATGCAGGTGGTGATCCGCGACAGCGGCCGGCTACAGCCGCGCGACCACGGCTGGCTGGGCGCCGAACAGCGCTGGACGGTGGGCAGCCTGGCTACCGCGGCGACCTTCGTCGGCAACGGCCTGGGCTTCGCCTGGCTGCCGCGACACATCATCGAGCGCGAATTGCAGAGCGGCCAACTCAAGCCGCTGCCGCTGAGCCAGGGCGGCGTGCGGCAGAGCCGCTTCTACCTCTACACCAACAAGGAGAAGCCGCTCGGCCCGGCCAGCCAGATCCTCATGGAAATGCTCAAGTCGTTCGCCAACGTACCGCTCAACGCGCCCTTCGCGGCGCCCGAACCGGCCGCCGAGTGAACGCAGATGCCTGACTTCCAGCACCGCGACTGCACCCTCGTCTACGACGACCACCCCGGACCCGCCGAGCGCGCGCCGGTCCTGCTGCTGCACGGTCTCGGTTCGAGCGCCCGCGACTGGGAATACCAGCTGCCGGCCCTGCTGGGCCGCTACCGCCTGCTGGTCCCGGACCTGCGTGGCCACGGCCGCTCCGGCAAGCCGCGCGGCGGCTACAGCATGGCCGGCTTCGCCGATGACTGCGCGGCGCTGCTCGACCGGCTCGGCTGCGGCCCGGTGCACCTGGTCGGCATCAGCATGGGCGGGATGATCGGCTTCCAGTTGGCCTGCGACCGCCCCGACCTGCTGCGCAGCCTGACCATCGTCAACAGCACTCCGGAAGTCATCCCGCGCAAGCCCCGCGAACATCTGGAAGTGGCCAAGCGCAGGCTCCTCTCGCGCCTGCTCAGCCTGCGGACCATCGGCCGCGCCCTCGGCCGGCTGTTGTTTCCCAAGGCGGAACAGGCCGGGCTGCGAGAAAAGATCGAGGCGCGCTGGGCGGAGAACGACAAGCGCGCCTACCTGGCCAGCCTCGACGCGATCATCGGCTGGGGCGTGCAGGAACGATTGGCCGAGATCGCCTGTCCGACCCTGGTGATCAGCGCGGATCGCGACTACACGCCGGTATCGCTGAAGCAGGCCTATTGCGAGCGGATCGCCGACGCCCGCCTGGTGGTGGTGGAGGACTCCCGCCACGCCACGCCGATGGACCAACCCGAGATTTTCAACACCACCCTGCTCGGCTTCCTCGCCGATATCGATAAAACCAAGGAACAACCATGCTCAAACGTCTCCTGATCGCCGCCTGCACCCTGCTCTTCGCCGGTTCCCTGCTGGCCGCCACGCCTGCCGCCAAGCCGCACGTCCTGATCGCCACCAGCCTCGGCGAGATCGAGGTAGAACTCGATCCGACCAAGGCGCCGATCAGCGTGAAGAACTTCCTCGAGTACGTCGACAGCGGCTACTACGACGGCACCCTGTTCCACCGCGTGATCCCGGGCTTCATGGTGCAGACCGGCGGCTTCAGCGCCGGCATGCAGGAGAAGAAGACCCGCGCACCGATCAAGAACGAGGCCGACAACGGCCTGCTCAACGAGCGCGGCACCCTCGCCATGGCCCGCACCGGCGTGGTCGATTCGGCCACCAGCCAGTTCTTCATCAACCTGACCGACAACGACTTCCTCAACCATGGTGCCCGCGACTTCGGCTATGCGGTGTTCGGCAAGGTGGTGCGTGGCATGGGCGTGGTCGACCAGATCGCCAAGGTTCCCACCACCCGCCGCAACGGCTTCGCCGACGTGCCGAGCGACGACGTGGTGATCCTGTCCGCCAAACGCCTCTGAGTCCAGCCGCAGGGGCTTGATCCGGCGGGCCCAGGACGGGCCCGCTCCAGAAGAGAGCCATCATGCTTTATCGTCGTTTCGAACGTCTGATCGACCCGTTCCGCAGCGCTTCCGAACGCATGCCGCCCAGCGAAGTGCTGCGTTTCTATGTCTACTTCCTGCGCCAGGTCTGGCCGGTGTTCCTGGCCCTGCTGGCGGTCGGCCTGATCGTCGCGCTGATCGAGGTGGCGCTGTTCAGCTACCTCGGCCGCATCGTCGATCTCGCCCAGAGCACGCCCAGCGCGGAATTCTTCCGCGTGCACGCCAACGAACTGATCTGGATGGCGGTGGTGGCGCTGGTCCTGCGCCCGCTGTTCAACGCCCTGCACGACATGCTGGTGCACCAGAGCATCAACCCGAGCATGACCAACCTGATCCGCTGGCAGAACCACCGCTACGTGCTCAAGCAGAGCCTCGGCTTCTTCCAGAACGATTTCGCCGGGCGCATCGCCCAGCGCATCATGCAGACCGGCAACTCGTTGCGCGATTCGGCGGTGCAGGTGGTGGACGCCCTCTGGCACGTGCTGATCTATACCGTCAGCGCCCTGGTGCTGTTCGCCGAGGCCGACTGGCGCCTGATGATCCCTCTGGTGCTGTGGGTGTTCGCCTACGTCGGCGCCCTCGCCTACTTCGTTCCCCAGGTCAAGCGCCGCTCGGTGGAGGCCTCGGATTCGCGCTCGAAGCTGATGGGGCGGATCGTCGACGGCTACACCAACATCACCACGCTGAAGCTGTTCGCCCACACCCGCCAGGAAGAGGACTACGCCCGCGAAGCAATCGGCGACCAGACCCTCAAGTCGCAACGCGCCGGGCGCGTAGTGACCTCCATGGACGTGACCATCACGGTGATGAACGGCGTGCTGATCACCGGCACCACCGGCCTGGCCCTGTGGCTGTGGAGCCAGGAACTGATCTCGGTGGGCGCCATCGCCCTGGCCACTGGGCTGGTGATCCGCATCAACAACATGTCCGGCTGGATCATGTGGGTGGTCGGCGGCATCTTCGAGAACATCGGCCAGGTCCAGGATGGCATGCAGACCATCGCCCTGCCGCGCAAGGTGGTCGACCGCGAGGACGCCCAGCCGCTGCGGGTAGAGCGCGGCGAGGTGGAGTTCGAGCACATCGCCTTCCACTACGGCAAGGGCAGCGGCGTGATCCAGGGTCTCGACCTGAAGGTCCGGCCCGGCGAGAAGATCGGCCTGGTCGGACCTTCCGGCGCCGGCAAGTCGACCCTGGTCAACCTGCTGCTGCGCCTGTACGACCTGGAGAGCGGACGCATCCTGGTCGATGGCCAGGACATCGCCGGGGTGACCCAGGAAAGCCTGCGCGCGCAGATCGGCATGGTCACCCAGGACACCTCGCTGTTGCACCGTTCGATCCGCGACAACCTGCTCTACGGCCGCCCCGGCGCCAGCGACGCGGAACTCATGGAAGCGGTGCGCAAGGCTCGCGCCGACGAGTTCATCCCGCTGCTCAGCGACGCCGAGGGCCGCCGCGGCTTCGACGCCCATGTCGGCGAACGCGGAGTGAAGCTCTCCGGCGGCCAGCGCCAGCGCATCGCCATCGCCCGGGTGCTGCTCAAGGACGCGCCGATCCTGATCCTCGACGAAGCGACCTCGGCGCTGGACTCGGAAGTCGAATCGGCGATCCAGGAAAGCCTGGAGACCCTGATGCAGGGCAAGACGGTGATCGCCATCGCCCACCGCCTGTCGACCATTGCGCGCATGGACCGCCTGGTGGTGCTGGACAAGGGCCACATCGCCGAAAGCGGCACGCATGCCGAGTTGCTCGCCCATGGCGGCCTCTATGCGCGCCTCTGGCAACACCAGACCGGCGGCTTCGTCGGCGTCGACTGAAGCCTCGGCACCGGGCGGCGGCTCGCGCCGCCCGGCTTGGGTGACCTTGTCAACGGCTCTGCAACGGGCCTTTGCGCGGCAATCATCACCGCCGTCGATCTCGACTAACACGCGCTTCGATTTTTTCCGCCAGCGAAACGGTGTTCTTATCGAACCCGTGCCCCGGCTCGATCCCGACGCCTGCCGCATCGTCCCCGTCCACCTGGCGTCGGCCACGGACGACCAAGGATGCCAGTGCTCGGTACCGGGGGTTTCGCCCCATCGCTACGGAGAATCACAGAATGAAACTTGCCTCTGTCGTGTCCGCCGTCATCACCAGCCTCGCCCCCATGGCCTTCGCCCAGGACGTGGACAAGGACCCGGGCCGCGGCCTGCCGGTCGAGGAATACCACTACGGCATGCAACTGGACGTGAAGAATGTCCTGCACCGTACCGACAATTCGACCAGGACCGGCGTAGTGCCGGTGACCGTGGTCTACGAGGACCATAGCGGCGAGCTGCACAAGATCCGCTTCCTCGAATGGGGCGGCAGCACCAGCAACGGCTGAGCGGACGCCACGCCCTATCGTTCCGGCCCCCTTCAGGCCTGGCGGTAGGGCAACAGGCCGTGGGCCTCCTCGGCGTAGGCGCGCACTCCCGCCCGCTCCTGTTCGAGGAACTGCGCCACGGCATCGCGCAGACCGGGATGCGCCAGGTAGTGCCAGGAGCGCGTCAGCACCGGCTCGAAACCGCGGATCAGCTTGTGTTCGCCCTGGGCGCCGGCGTCGAAGCGCGCCAGGCCGGCGCCGATGGCGAATTCCAGGCCCTGGTAGAAGCAGGTCTCGAAGTGCAGCCGGTCGAACTCGGCCAGGCATCCCCAGTAGCGCCCGTACAGGGTGTCTCCAGCGACCAGGCTGAACGCCATCGCCACCGGCTTGCCACGCTGGTGGGCGAAGACCACGCGGATCGCCTCCGGCATGCGCTCGGCCAGCAGGCCGAAGAACTCGCGGCTCAGGTAGGGATCGCGGTCGCGCACCAGGTAGGTGTTGGCATAGCAGAGATAGACGAAATCCCACTCCAGTTCGGACAACTGGCCGCCTTCCCGCCATTCGAACTCGATGCCCTGTCCGCCGACCTGTTCGCGCTCCTTGCGCAGTTGCTTGCGCTTGCGCGAACTGAGGGCCTCGAGGAAGTCCTGGAAGTCCCGATAGCCGCGGTTGTGCCAGTGGTACTGGCAGCCCAGGCGTTCGAGCCAACCGTCACGCGCGGCAAGCAAGGTGTCCGCCCGGGCGTCGGTGAAATTCACATGGATGCTCGACAGACCGCTCGCCTCGGCCTCCTCGCCAAGGGACGCGAGCAGCCCCTGCAACCCTTCGTCCTCGCCCAGCAGGCGCGCACCGGCGACCGGGGTGAAGGGCACCCCTACCAGCAGCTTCGGGTAGTAGCGGATACCGGCCCGCTGGCAGGCGTCGGCCCAGCTCCAGTCGAACACGTATTCGCCGTACGAGTGCGCCTTCACATAGGCCGGCAGCGCCGCGCTCAGGCGCCCTTGCGGATCGCGCAGCACGCGATGGGCCGGGCGCCAGCCGGTGGCGGGCGTCACGCTGCGGCTGTCTTCCAGCGCGGACAGGAAAGCATGACGCAGGAATGGCTGGGCGGGAGGCAACAAGGCGTCCCACTCGGCGGCGTCGATATCGGCAAGGGTGGCGAGCGTCTGGATCGGCATGCGCGCCAGTCTGGCGCGAGACGCAAGGCAAGTGAAGCCGGTCGATGGAAAAAAAGCGCCCGGCGGACCCGCGATGAAACCGCCCTTCACCAAGCGAAGGCTTCGATCCATCCTACGTAGAGCGCATGACGCCAACGGCGTTATCCGCCGATACCCCGCCGCAACGGCGGAGCGAAAGCTGGGAACCCTCCGCGTAGGGCGGATAACGCCGGAGGCGTTATCCGCCGATACCCGTCGCGACGGCGGACAACCACGACGGCATTCCCGATCGGGCCCTAGATCATGCCCAGCAGCAACAGGACCAACAGCACCACCAGCAATGCGCCGACGATCCCCGAGGGTCCGTAGCCCCAGTTGCGCGAATGAGGAAAGACCGGCAGGCCGCCGATCAGCAGCAGGATCAGGATGATCAGAAGAATCGTACCGAGACTCATGGGCGTCGCTCCTGTTCGGCTCATGGGGCAAAGGGCGGCAGATTCCGCCCTTGTAGTTCTCGACCCCCGCCGAGCAACGAAGATTCAATAAATCCGCGCCCTCCAGCCTCAGTGGATGACCTTGGGCGCCGGCCCCTTGAGCAGGCGCATGAACATCAGCGCCACCGCCTGGGCGTCGCCGAGGGCGGTATGGCGACCGCTGACCGGCACATCCAGGGCCCGCGCCAGGGTGTCGAAGCGCAGGTCGATGTGTGCGTCGGGAAAATGCCGGCTGACCTTCCGGTGGTACAGCGACGAAATCTCGATGGAAGGGTTGTGCAACTGTCGGTCGAAGAGCTGGCGCAGGTGCCGGTTCAGCACGGCGACATCGAACGACAGGTAGTAGCCAAGCAGCGGCCGGTCGCCGATGAACGCCAGCAACTGGCGCAGAGCCTGCTCCAGCTGCAACTGTCCCTCCAGGTCGGCGCGGCGCAGCTTGTGGATGCGGATCGACTCCGCGTCCAGGCTCGGCGGCGGCTCGACGTAGAGTTCCAGGCGCTCGCCCATGACCAGTTTGCCGCGCCGCACCAGCACCGCGCCGATGCTGAGGATGTCGGCACGACGCGGGTCGAGGCTGGTGGTCTCGAGATCGAGGGAGATCACTTCCTCCGCCTCGACCGCCTCGTGCATCCACCAATACAGCCGGCGGCGCCAGCCCGGCCAGCGGCTGTCGGGCAACTTGACCATGGTGTTCATCGGGTCTCCAGGTGGAATTGACGGGCCACGCTCTGCTTGAACTTCTTCACCACATGCAGGCCGTAGCGCAGCATGTCGCGATCGTGGCGGCTCATGCCGCTGACGTCCAGGCCCTGCTGGCGACCGTCGCGTTGGCCGGCCAACTGGCGGGTCAGGCGCAGTTGCAGGAACAGCTCGAAAGACTCGCTCAGGTCGTCCGCCAGGCGCGCTTCGAGGACCTTGTGTCGCTTCAGCGCCTCGATCCGTGCCAGGGTCCCGCGGGTTTCCAGGCCTTCGCGCAGGGCCAGGGTGCGGATGCCGTGGACGATGGGGAAGATCCCGCCGCGCTTGAGATCGAGGCGGGCGTCCTGGGTCTTCAGTTGGCCGAGGAAGGTCAGCGGCGTATCGAATTGCAGGGCCGCTGCCGCGATATCCGCCAGCCAGCGCTCACCGCCGTCGGCGAAACCGCGCAGTTGCCGACGCAACGGCTCGAACAGTTGCAGGTTACCGGCCACCGGCCAGGCATCGGCCAGGATCGACAGGCGCAACAGCTGCTCCGGCTTGCCCTCCAGCAGCGTCCCGCGCAGCTCCGCCTGCCAGGCCGCCAGCGGCTTGCACCATTCCGGCCGACTGGCCATCACCCCTCCGGGACAGGGCGGATAACCGAACTCCAGCAAGGCCGCGCTGAAGCGCTGCATCATCGCCAGGGCCTGTTCCTGCGGCAGATCGTCGGCCAGGACCAGGGCATTGTCCTGGTCGGTCTTCAGCAACTGCTCGCCGCGTCCTTCGCTGCCCATCACCAGCAAGCAGCAGCGCCCGCGCAGGGTTGGCGGCAGCAACAGTTCGAAAAGCCGTTCGAGCAATTGCTCGTTGAGCGCGCTGACCAGCTGCATGATGAAGCGCAGGCGGATACCGTTGCCGGCCAGGGTAGCGATCAGGGTGTCCAGGGTTTCCGCGCAGCGGCGCAGGTCGCCGAGGTCGTCGGCGCGGGCGATGCGCAGCGCCAGGACGTGGGAATGGGTGGAGAACAGGCTGAGCACCTGGGTCAGGTGCAACAGGCCGATCACCTGGCCGTCCTCGGTGACCGCGACCCGCTCGATACGCTGGCGCGTCATGAGGATCATCGCGTCGAACAGGAAATCGCCCAGTTCGACGCTGGCCAGCGGACCATGGGCCAACGGCCCGATCGCCTCCAGCTCGCTGCGCCCGTCGCGGAAGTGCGCGCTCATGAGGTCGGTGCGGGTGACGATGCCGAGTTCGGACCCGTCCCTCTCCAGCCGCACCAGCAGGGCATCGGCGCCGTGGCTCAATTGCAGGCGCGCGGCGTCGCCGAGGGACAGCGAGGCCTCCACCTCCAGCGCCGGCAGCAAGTGCTCGCGGGCGATGCGGGTAAGGATGAACTCGGCAAGGTTCTGCCCGTCGCGCTGGGCCAACTGGCGCTTGGCCGCCAGGTCGGCCTGGAAGAAGCGGGCGAACCCCGGGTTCTCCCCGCACAACTGGTGGAAGCAACTGGCCGGCAACTCGTAGACGATGCTTTCCTCGATCGCCAGGTAGCGGTGCTTGCTGCTGCCGGAGAACAGCCCGCGGACGTCGAACAGGTCGTCCGCGGCGTATTGGGCGAATACCCGCCCGTCGTCGCCGCGCTCCTCGACCACGCCCTTGAGCAGGACGAACAGCCCGGGGACCGCCGAGCCGGCCTCCAGCAAGGTTTCCCCCGGCGCATAGTAGCCGACGCTGAGAGCCTGCTTGAAGGTCTCGCGTTGATGGGGGCGCAACTGGTCGAAGGGTGGCGAGGCGAAGTTGAAACTGTCAGGCATGGCTCATCTCGCTGTGGCCGGGACGCTGAAACGAAAGGCGGCGGACCGGAAACCCGGCCGCCGCCTCGGGCTACGCCTTCACGTAGCGCTTAGTGGGCCACCGCGCCAGAGGCGCCCAGGCCGGTCTGGGAACGGATGAACTGCGGGAAGAAGCGCGCCCGCTCCTCGTCGGCCGCCGCCGACTTGTCGGTGATGGAGAAGAACCAGATACCGACGAAGGCGACGATCATCGAGAACAGCGCCGGGTACTCGTACGGGTAGATGGCTTTCTCGTGGCCGAGGATCTGCACCCAGATGGTCGGGCCGAGGACCATCAGGCCCACCGCCGTGATCAGGCCCATCCAGCCGCCGATCATGGCGCCGCGGGTGGTCAGCTTCTTCCAGTACATGGAGAGCAGCAGCACCGGGAAGTTGCAACTGGCGGCGATGGAGAAGGCCAGGCCGACCATGAAGGCGATGTTCTGCTTCTCGAAGAGGATGCCGAGCACGATGGCGACCACGCCCAGGGCCACGGTGGTCATCTTCGAGACCCGCAGCTCGTCCTTCTCGTTGGCCTTGCCGCCCTTGAACACGCTGGCGTACAGGTCATGGGAGACGGCCGAGGCCCCGGCCAGGGTCAGCCCGGCGACCACCGCGAGAATGGTGGCGAAGGCCACCGCCGAGATGAAGCCGAGGAACAGGCTGCCGCCCACCGCGTCGGCCAGGTGCACCGCCGCCATGTTGTTGCCGCCGATCAGGGCGCCGGTGGCGTCCTTGAAGTCCGGGTTGGTGCTGACCAGCAGGATCGCGCCGAAACCGATGATGAAGGTCAGGATGTAGAAGTAGCCGATGAAACCGGTGGCGTAGAACACGCTCTTGCGCGCTTCCTTGGCGTCGCTGACGGTGAAGAAGCGCATCAGGATGTGCGGCAGCCCGGCGGTGCCGAACATCAGCGCGAAGCCCAGGGAGAATGCCGAGATCGGATCCTTGACCAGGCCGCCCGGACTCATGATCGCCTCGCCCTTCGGATGCACCTTGATGGCTTCGGAGAACAGCGTGCTGACGTCGAAGTTGACGTGCTTGAGCACCATGATCGCCATGAACGAGGCGCCGGAGAGCAACAGCACGGCCTTGATGATCTGCACCCAGGTGGTCGCCAGCATGCCGCCGAACAGCACGTAGAGCACCATCAGGATGCCCACCAGGACCACCGCGACATGGTAGTTGAGGCCGAACAGCAGCTCGATCAGCTTGCCGGCGCCGACCATCTGCGCGATCAGGTAGAACGCCACCACCACCAGCGAGCCGCAGGCCGACAGGGTGCGGATCTGCTTCTGCTTGAGGCGGTAGGAGGCGACGTCGGCGAAGGTGTACTTGCCCAGGTTGCGCAGGCGCTCGGCGATGAGGAAGAGGATGATCGGCCAGCCGACCAGGAAGCCGATCGAGTAGATCAGGCCGTCGTAGCCGGAAGTGAAGACCAGCGCCGAAATACCCAGGAAGGATGCCGCCGACATGTAGTCGCCGGCGATCGCCAGGCCATTCTGGAAGCCGGTGATGCGGCCGCCTGCGGCATAGTAGTCGGCCGCCGAGCGGTTGCGCTTGGATGCCCAGTAGGTGATGCAGAGGGTCGCGCCGACGAAGGCGACGAACATGACGATGGCCGAGACGTTCAGCGGCTGGCGCTGCACGTCGCCGGTCAGCGCGTCGGCCCAGAGGGCCGGAGCGAAGGCCGCAAGGCCGAGCGCGGCAAGGAGACGAGCGATCATTGCTGCGCCTCCTTGAGGATTTCCTGGTTCAGGCTGTCGAACTCGCCGTTGGCGCGACGCACGTACAGGCCGGTCAGGATGAACGCGGCAAGGATCAGTCCGACACCCATCGGGATACCCCAGGTCACGGACGAATCGGGACTGATACGCGCGCCCAGCAGCTGCGGCTGGAAAGCGATCAGCAGGATGAATATCACGTAGAGGCCAAGCATGATCGAAGAAAGTATCCAGGCGAAACGCTCTCGCTTGGCCACCAACTCCTTGAAGCGCGGATTGGTATCAATCCGCTGGTAGATGCTGTCGTTCATTGTTTTTATCCTCACAGCGGGGTGACGCGGAATGTCGTCGATATCCACTGTAGGACGCTGGTGCAAGCGCTCCAGACGACTTTAGTCGTAGCGTTTCGCCAGCCGCTCTAGACCGGTATTCCCGGGCCTTCCGGCAGATTCCGGAGCCAGCCTTCGGCAAGGAAAAACGCCGTGCCCGGTTGCCCGGGCACGGCGTTCCCCAATCGAACCAGCCGTGCTACTGCACCCAGTCCTTGACCCGTCCCGGGTTGGCCGCCACCCACTGCTTCGCCGCATCCTCGGGTTTGGCGCCCTCCTGGATCGCCAGCATCACCTGGCCGACCTCGTTGCCATCCTTCCAGCCGAACTTCTTCAGGAACTCCCAGACCGGCTTGGCCTTGGCTTCCAGCGCCGGGTTGGCGACGGTGTCGACATGCTCGGTATCGCCATAGACCTTCTTCGGGTCGTCGAGGAACTTCAGCTTCCACTTGGCGAACATCCAGTGCGGAATCCAGCCGGTCACCACCACCGGCTTCTTCTCGTTCTCGGCACGGGTCAGCTCGGCGATCATGCCGCTGCCGGAACTGGCCACCAGCTTGTAGTCGAGGCCATATTGCTTGATCGCCTCGTCGGTCTTGATCATCACCCCGGCGCCGGCATCGATGCCCACCACGCGGCCGCCGAAAGCGTCCTTCTGCGCCTGGAGGTCGGCGATGCCGTTGGCGCTCACGTATTCGGGGACGATCAGGCCGATGCGTGCGTCCGGGTAGTTGATGGCAAGGTTGACCACCTTATCCTTCATCTTCTCGTAGTAGGCGCCGTGGGTGCCCGGCAGCCAGGCCGAGAGCATGGCATCGAGCTTGCCGCGCGCCACGCCCTGCCACATGATCCCCGCCGCCACCGGCATCAGCTTCACCTCGTAGCCGAGTTTCTCGCGGATCACCTCGGCGGCCACATGGGTGGTCGCCACGCTGTCCGACCAGCCGTCCACGTAACCGATGGTGATCACCGGCTTGTCCGCCGCGGCCGCCATCCCCACCGCCGCCGACATTGCCAGGCCCGCACTCCAGCACAACAGTCGTCGCATCATTCGCATCAGACGTACCCCTTGTTCTATGCCGCCGGGGACGCTCCCCGGCGGTCGCGGCACTCTGCGGTGCCGCCGTCCATCATCGGCGCGCCCGGACGGCGGACTGCTCTGAGAACGACACCCATCGCCCCCGATAACGACATGTCCCGAACTGCGCTGCGGCCCTCAAAGGATGTGCTCCGCGACGGTGCGATCGAAGCGCTCTATGCTCTCGATTGGACAGGCCGATTTCCGCTTGGCCGGCCGCCTGGATAGGCTCCCTACAAAGAGGAACGATTCTCGTTAAAGGAGAGCCACCATGCTCAAGACCCTGACTTTCACCGTCATGCATTTCATCATCGCCTTCAGCGTGGCCTACGCGCTGACCGGCAGCATAGCGGTCGGCGGGCTGGTGGCGGCGGTCGAGCCGCTGTGCAACTCGGTCGGTTTCTACTTCCACGAGAAGATCTGGAAACGCTTCGAGAAAGACGGCGCGCCGCGCCCGGCTAGCGCCCACGGCTGGCTGCACCGCCACGCCTGAAGGGATATTCGCGAGGCACGGCAAGAGGCGGGAAAGACCGATTGGAACGCTGGCTGCAATAACCCACTGCACTACTGAGGCTTGCAGTTGTCATAGCGGCAGTATATTCACTCAGTACTTTTCCCTCGAAGGGATTCCCCCGATGCCCCACTTCCTCCGTTTCGCTGCCCTGCTCGGCGGCCTCGCCCTCGGTTGTGCCAATCTGGCGCAGGCCCGGGACGTGGACGCCGCGAGCTACGGCTATCCACTGACCAACCCGTTCGAGGCGACCATCGCCACCACGCCGCCGGAACTGCGTCCCGAGCTTCCGCACAGCGAGGACATCGACCAGAAGGACTACAGCCTGAAATTGCGCCCGGAGCGCGAGTTCGCCCTGCCGGACAACTTCTGGCCGGTGAAGAAGCTGCGCTACCGCCTGGCCCGCCAGGATCATGCGGCGCCGCTGATCTTCATCATCGCCGGGACTGGCGCGCACTATGCCAGCAGCTACCCGGAATACCTGAAGAAGCTCTTCTACCAGGCCGGCTACCACGTGGTGCAGTTGTCCTCGCCGACCAGTTGGGACTTCATGGCCAGCGCCTCGCGCTTCGCCACACCGGGCTTTTCCAGCGACGACGCCGATGACCTGTACCGGGTGATGCAGGCGGTGCGCGCGCAGCAGCGCGACCTGCCGGTGACCGACTATTACCTCACCGGCTATAGCCTGGGGGCGCTGAACGCCGCGTTCGTCAGCCACCTCGACGAAAGCCGCCAGAGCTTCAACTTCAAGAAGGTGCTGCTGCTCAATCCACCGGTGAACCTCTACACCTCGGTGAGCAACCTCGACAAACTGGTGGAAACCCAGGTCAAGGGCATCACCGACTCGCGCACCTTCTACGAGGTGGTGCTGAGCAAGCTGACCCGCTACTTCCGGCAGAAAGGCTACGTCGACATCAACGACGCCATGCTCTACGACTTCCAGCAGTCGAAGCAGCGCCTGAGCAACGAGGAAATGGCCATGCTGATCGGCACCTCGTTCCGTTTCTCCGCCGCCGACATCGCCTTCACCTCGGACCTGGTCAACCGTCGCGGCCTGATCACCCCGCCGAACTACCCGATCAACGAAGGCACCAGCCTGGAGCCCTTCTTCAAGCGCGCGCTGCAGTGCGACTTCGAGTGCTACATGACTGAGCAACTGATCCCGATGTGGCGAGCCCGTTACGACGGCGGCAGCCTGACCCAGTTGGTCAACCAGGTCAGCCTCTACAAGCTGCAGGACTATCTGCACGACAGCCCGAAGATCGCCGTGATGCACAACGCCGACGACGTCATCCTCGGCCCGGGCGACCTCGGTTTCCTTCGCCGGACCTTCGGCGAACGCCTGACCGTCTATCCCTATGGCGGTCACTGCGGCAACCTCAACTACAAGGTCAACGCGCAGGACATGCTGGACTTCTTCGCCACGCCCGCCGCCGGACAGACCCAGGTCGCCAGCGCGGCCCTCACCCAGCAGGCAGGAAACTGATCGATGAGCCGAACCGCACACTGGATGTTCGCCCTTCTGCTGAGCGCAGCCGCCAGCGCCCAGGCCGACGAGGCCGCCGCGCCGGTCGAACTGCCGCCACGCCAGCTCGACGGCGACGGTTTCAGCCGTCCGCTGGACCAACTCAAGTTCAATCCCGGCCTGGATCAACGCGAATTCGAGCGCGCCACCCTCGACGCACTGAACATGTACGATCCCTGGGAATCCTGGAACCGCCGGGTCTACCACTTCAACTATCGCTTCGACGAGTGGGTGTTCCTGCCCGTGGTACGAGGCTACGAGTACGTCACCCCGCACTTCGTCCGCAGCGGCGTGAGCAATTTCTTCGACAACCTCGGCGACGTGCCCAATCTGCTGAACAACCTCGCCCAATTGAAGGGCAAGGCGGCGATGGAAACCACCGCGCGGCTGCTGTTCAACACCACCTTCGGTGTGCTCGGCCTGTGGGACCCTGCGACCAAGATGGGCCTGCACAAGCGCAGCGAGGATTTCGGCCAGACCCTCGGCTTCTACGGCGTGGGCAGCGGCCCCTACCTGGTGCTGCCGATCCTCGGCCCGTCCAACCTGCGCGACACCGGCGGACTGGTGGTGGACTACGTCGGCGAATACCAGGTGAACTACCTCAACGTTCCCCAGACCAGCGGCGACCACCCGGAGATCACCGCCCTGCGCGTGGTGGACAGGCGCTACAACACCAGCTTCCGCTACGGCCAGATGAACTCGCCGTTCGAGTACGAGAAACTGCGCTACATCTATACCGAGGCGCGCAAGCTGCAGATCGCCGAGTGAGACGAAGAACCGTCGCCCTGTGCGGCGGTTTCTTTTCCTCATAACGATTCAATAAATCGATAGGAATTACATAAAACTCGCAACCATATATCGACCAGAGAGGACTATCATCGAGCCATACACGAACCAGGAGGTTCCCATGACCCGCTACCGTGATGTCCTCGAACTGCATACCGGCCACCCCGCCTCCGATGGCGCCGGCGTCCGCCTGACCCGCGTGATCGGCGGCCCGTCCCCGGAACGCTTCGATCCGTTCCTGATGCTCGACCAGTTCGATACCCAGAACCCGGACGACTATGTCGCCGGCTTCCCTTCGCACCCGCACCGCGGCTTCGAGACCGTGACCTACATGCTCGAAGGGCGTATGCGCCACGAAGACCACCTCGGCAATCGCGGCCTGCTCAAGCCCGGCGGCGTACAGTGGATGACCGCCGCCCACGGCATCATCCACAGCGAGATGCCGGAACAGGTGGAAGGCGCGATGCGTGGCTTCCAGCTGTGGGTCAACCTGCCGGCGAAGAGCAAGCTGGCTCCGGCCGGCTATCGCGATATCGAGCCGGAAGACGTGCCGCGCCTGGAAACCGCCGGAGGCGTGAAGGTCACGGTAATCGCCGGTCGCTTCGACGACGGCCAGGCGCAGCAGATCGGCGCCGTGGAAAGGCCGGACACCGAGCCGCACTACTACGACCTGCAACTGCCTGCCGGCGGCCGCATCGCCCCGCGCCTGCCGGACGGCCATCGCGTGCTGCTGTACGTCTACGAAGGCAGCCTGACGGTGGAAGGCGAACGCCCGGTGGAAATCGCCACCAATCGCCTGGCTCGGCTGTCCGAAGAAGGGGAACTGAGCCTGCGCAGCGAAGCCGGCGCGCGGGTACTGGTGCTCGCCGGCAAGCCGTTGCGCGAGCCGATCGTCCAGTACGGTCCGTTCGTGATGAACAGCCGCGAGGAAATCGAGCAGGCGCTACGCGACTATCGCGACGGTGTCCTGGCCGTCTGAGCCGTGCGCGAGCCGCCCTTCGGGGCGGCTTTTTCCTTCCGCCTGTCCCGTCCTGAATAAGGTTTACCGCTCGATCCGCAGGAAGCGCTCCAGTTCCGCCCGCTTGCCCATCGCATCGTGGTAGCCCAGTTCGATCAGTTCGCTGCAATAGCCGCGCTCGAACAACAGGTAGCTCAATACCCCCGCCCCGCTGGCGCGGGTCGCTCCGGGACCGCGCAGGAAAAGCCGCAGCACCCGCGACAGCTCCCGGTAGTGCCGCGCGGCGATCTCGTCCAGCGGCCGGCTCGGCGACACCAGCAATACCTCCACCGGCTCCAGCCCACCCGCCTGGCGGCGCACCTCCGGCGCCACCAACTGGCCGATCTGGTTCATCCGCTGCAACTGCTCGATGTCGCCTTCCAGGCTGTCGATGAAGGTGCTGTTCAACAGGTGGGCGCCGATCTGCGCCAGGCTCGGCGGTCGGTCGGACGGCGGCAGGCCGGTCATGGCACTGTCGCCACCGGTGGCCGGGTTGCCGCTGACGCCGATCACCAGCACCCGCGTGGCGCCCAGGTGCAACGCCGGGCTGATGGGCGCCTGGGAACGCACCGCGCCGTCGCCGAAGTATTCGCGGTTGATCCGCACCGGCGGGAACAGCAGCGGGATCGCCGCGCTGGCCAGCAGGTGCCGAAGCTCCAGGCGGGTGGGAATGCCCAGGCGCCGATGGCGTACCCAGGGATCGATGGTCGCGCGCCCCTGGTAGAAGGTCACCGCCTGCCCCGACTCGTAGCCGAACGCGGTCACCGCCACCGCGCGCAACTGGCGCTGGCGCACCGCCGCATGAATCCCGGAAAAATCCAGCTCACGTGCCAGCAGCTCATGCAACGGCCGGTTGTCCAGCAACGCCACCGGCACCCGCCGCCCCAGGCCGAGCAGGCTATGGCCGAGGAAGCGCGAGGCCTGGCGGGTCACGCCCGGCCAGTCGCTGCGATAGACATGTTCGGTGCGGAATCCCTGCCAGACCGCGGTCAGGCGCTGGATCGCCTGGCGGAATTGCAGGGCGCCGCAAGCCAGGCCAACGGCGTTGATGGCGCCGGCGGAGGTACCGACGATGACCGGGAAAGGATTGCCGGCGCTGTCCGGCAGCAGGTCGGCGATGGCGGCCAGGACGCCGACCTGGTAGGCCGCGCGGGCACCGCCCCCGGAAAGGATCAGGCCGGTGAGCGGCGGACGTGGGGCAAGGGGATCGGACACAGCGGGGCTTCCGTCATGAACTGCGGCGAGTATAGCCAGACCCCGCGCGCGTCCGGAATGCCCGTCCTCAGCGCTTGCGCCGTTTCGGATAGAGCTTGGCTTCGCCTGGCGGGCGGGTCTTGAAACGCCGGTGCGCCCACAGGTACTGCTCGGGCTGCTGGCGCACGCAACGCTCGACCCACTGGTTGATCCGCAGGCAATCGGCTTCCTCGCTCTCGCCAGGGAAGTCCTCCAGCGGCGGGTGGATGGTCAGGCGGTAACCGCTGCCATCGGCCAGACGGCTCTGGGTGAACGGCAACACCCGCGCCCGGCCCAGGCGGGCGAACTTGGTAGTGGCGGTGACGGTGGCCGCCGGGATGCCGAACAGCGGCACGAACAGGCTCTGCTTGGCGCCGTAGTCCTGGTCCGGTGCGTACCAGATGGCGCGGCCGCCACGCAGCACCTTGAGCATCGAGCGCACGTCCTCGCGCTCGATGGCGGTGGCATCGAGGTTATGCCGCTCGCGGCCACGGCGCTGGATGTAGTCGAACACCGGGTTGTCGTGCTCACGGTACATGCCGTCGATGGTGTGCACCTGGCCGAGCAGCGCCGCGCCGATCTCCAGGGTGGTGAAATGCAGGGCCATGAGGATCACCCCCTCGCCCTTGGCCTGGGCCTCGCGTAGATGCTCCAGGCCTTCTATATGGGCAAGACGGGCCAGGCGCGCCTTCGGCCACCACCAGCTCATGGCCATCTCGAAGAAGGCGATGCCGCTGGAGGCGAAGTTCTCCTTCAGCAGACGCTCGCGTTCGGCGGGCGACTTTTCCGGAAAGCACAGTTCGAGGTTGCGCGCGGCAATCTCGCGGCGCGAGCCGACCAAGCGGTACATCAGCGCCCCCAGGCCACGGCCGAGCATCAGCAGGACGGGATACGGCAACTGCACCACCAGCCAGAGCAGCCCCAGGCCGAACCAGAGCGGCCAGTAGCGGGGATGGAGGAAAGCGCTGGAGAAACGGGGGCGATCCATGGACGGTTCCGACGACGATCAAAGCCCGCCATTCTACCCTGCCCGCCGTCCCGGCGGGACGCCGCGTTGCCGATCGATGCCGCCCCGGCTATCTGCCACGCTTGCGGGCATCCGGCGTTCTCGTTATAAGTCCCTGCAATTCAACGACCGACAAGCCCCATGAGCCAAGCCGACCTCCTCGATCAAGACCCCGTATTCCAGCTCAAGGGCAGCATGCTCGCGGTGACCATCCTCGAACTGGCGCACAACGACCTGGCGAGGCTCGAACGGCAACTCGCCGACAAGGTGGCGCAAGCGCCCAACTTCTTCCGCGACACCCCCCTGGTCATGGCCCTCGACAAGCTGCCCGAAGGCGAAGGCCGCCTCGACCTGCCGGCGCTCCTCGAGGTCTGTCGCCGCCACGGCCTGCGCACCCTGGCGATCCGCGCCGGGCGCGAGGAGGACATCGCCGCCGCCCAGGCCCTGGACCTGCCGGTGCTGCCGCCCTCGGGCGCCCGCGAACGACCGCTGGACATCAAGGACAGCGCCCCGCGCAAGCCTGCCGAAGAGCCCAGCCCGAGCGTCGGTGAAGCCAGGCCCGAGCCGGCCAAGGCGGAAGAGAAGCCCGCCGAGCCCGTCAGCCGCCCGACCAAGGTGGTGAAGACCCCGGTGCGCGGCGGCATGCAGATCTACGCCGCCGGCGGCGACCTGATCGTGCTGGCCGCGGTCAGTCCCGGCGCGGAACTTCTCGCCGACGGAAACATCCATGTGTACGGCCCGATGCGCGGACGCGCACTGGCCGGCGTGAAAGGCGACGCCACGGCGCGAATCTTCTGCCAGCAGTTGGCCGCCGAACTGGTCTCCATCGCCGGTAACTACAAGGTCGCGGAGGACCTGCGACGCAGCCCGCAGTGGGGCAAGGCAGTGCACGTCAGCCTGTCGGGTGACGTGTTGAACATCACCCGCCTTTAACGGATACTGCCGCCACTTTCAGGGACCAGAATTCTTACGTTTTTCATTGGGGTGAATCACCTTGGCCAAAATTCTCGTAGTCACTTCCGGTAAGGGTGGCGTCGGTAAAACCACCACCAGCGCAGCTATCGGCACCGGCCTGGCCTTGCGCGGTTTCAAGACCGTCATCGTCGACTTCGACGTCGGCCTGCGTAACCTCGACCTGATCATGGGCTGCGAACGCCGCGTGGTGTACGACTTCGTCAACGTCGTCAACGGCGAGGCCACCCTCACCCAGGCCCTGATCAAGGACAAGCGCCTCGAGAACCTGCATGTCCTGGCCGCCAGCCAGACCCGCGACAAGGACGCCCTGACCAAGGAAGGCGTCGAGAAAGTCATGGCCGAGCTGCGCAAGGACTTCGAATACATCATCTGCGACTCCCCGGCGGGCATCGAGAAAGGCGCCCACCTGGCCATGTACTTCGCCGACGAAGCGATCGTCGTGACCAACCCCGAGGTTTCCTCGGTACGCGACTCCGACCGCATGCTCGGCCTGCTGGCAAGCAAGTCGCAGCGCGCCGAGAAAGGCGAGGAGCCGATCAAGGAACACCTGCTGCTGACCCGCTACAACCCGGAGCGCGTCACCAAGGGCGAGATGCTCGGCGTCGACGACGTCGAGGAGATCCTCGCCATCCGCCTGCTCGGGGTGATCCCGGAATCCCAGGCCGTGCTCAAGGCGTCGAACCAGGGCGTGCCGGTGATCCTCGACGAGCAGAGCGACGCCGGCCAGGCGTACAGCGATGCGGTCGACCGCCTGCTCGGCAAGGAAATACCGCATCGATTCCTCGATGTGCAGAAGAAAGGATTCCTGCAAAGACTGTTCGGAGGACGTGAATGAGCCTTTTAGACTTCTTTCGCAGTCGGAAATCGCAGAACAGCGCTTCCATCGCGAAAGAACGACTGCAGATCATCGTTGCCCACGAACGTGGCCAGCGCGCACAGCCGGATTATCTGCCCCAGTTGCAGAAAGACCTGCTGGAAGTGATCCGCAAGTACGTACCGATCGACCAGGAGCAGATCCAGGTGGAACTGGAGAACCAGGGCAACTGCTCGATCCTGGAACTCAACATCACCCTGCCGGATCGTTGATTCGCCCAGGGTCCATACTGCGGCGGCCATTGGCCGCCGCAGTCGTTTCACCGAGCCTGCCCGCCAGGCTCCCTGCCGCCTCCCGGCGATGAGCCCGTTCGCTATGCCGCTGTCCCAGATCCGAATCGTTCACCAGGATGACGCCCTGCTGGTGGTCGACAAGCCCACCCTGCTGCTGTCGGTGCCCGGTCGCGCCGATGACAACAAGGACTGCCTGGTCACCCGCCTGCAGGAAAACGGCTATCCCGAGGCCCGCATCGTCCATCGCCTGGACTGGGAAACTTCCGGCCTGATGGTGCTCGCCCGCGACGCCGACAGCCACCGCGAGCTGTCCCGCCAGTTCCACGACCGCGAGACCGAGAAAGCCTATACCGCCCTTTGCTGGGGCCTGCCGGAACTGGACAGCGGGCGCATCGAACTGCCGCTGCGCTACGACCCGCCGACCAAGCCGCGTCACGTGGTGGACTTCGAGCACGGCCGCCACGCCCTGACCTTCTGGCGTGTGGTTGAGCGTCATGAGCGCTGGAGCAGGGTCGAGCTGACGCCGATCACCGGCCGTTCGCACCAGTTGCGCGTGCACATGCTCTCCATCGGCCATCCGCTGCTCGGCGACCGCCTCTACGCCAACCCCGAAGCCCTCGCCGCCCACGAACGCCTGTGCCTGCACGCCAGCCTGCTGTGCCTGACCCATCCGCAGAGCGGCGAACGCCTGCGCTTCGAGTCGCCGGCGCCGTTCTGAGCCTTCCCCGCCGCGTCCCGGCCCGCCGGGACGCCGCCCGCCGATTTCCGGTACCCCGTCTTGCCATACAACGACCAGCTTCCGCTTTTTCTGGCCGGCCCCGCCGCCAACGACCTGAACCCCGTCGGACAATACGATAGACTGCATGGATTGCCGTCCGGAGCCACTATGCGCGCAGAACTCAACCAGGGCCTGATCGATTTCCTCAAGGCCTCGCCCACGCCTTTCCATGCTACCGCCAGCCTCGCCCGCCGCCTGGAAGCCGCCGGCTACCGCCGCCTCGACGAGCGCGACGCCTGGCACACCGAAGCCGGCGGCCGCTACTACGTGACCCGTAACGACTCGTCGCTGATCGCCATCCGCCTGGGCCGTCGCTCGCCCCTGGAAAGCGGCTTCCGCCTGGTCGGCGCGCACACCGACAGCCCCTGCCTGCGGGTCAAGCCGAACCCGGAGATCGCTCGCAACGGCTTCCTCCAGCTCGGCGTCGAAGTCTATGGCGGCGCCCTCTTCGCCCCCTGGTTCGACCGCGACCTGTCACTGGCCGGGCGCGTCACCTTCCGCGCCAATGGCAAGCTGGAAAGCCGCCTGGTCGACTTCCGCAAGGCCATCGCGGTCATCCCCAACCTGGCCATCCATCTCAACCGCGCCGCCAACGAGGGTTGGCCGATCAACGCGCAGAACGAACTGCCGCCGATCATCGCCCAACTGGCGCCGGGCGAGGCCGCCGACTTCCGCCTGCTGCTCGACGAACAGCTGCTGCGCGAGCACGGCATCACCGCCGACGTGGTACTGGACTACGAGCTGTCGTTCTACGACACCCAGTCCGCCGCGGTGGTAGGCCTCAACGACGAGTTCATCGCCGGGGCGCGCCTGGACAACCTGCTGTCCTGCCACGCCGGCCTGGAAGCCCTGCTCAACGCCGAAGGCGACGAGAACTGCATCCTGGTCTGCACCGACCACGAGGAAGTCGGTTCCTGTTCGCATTGCGGCGCCGACGGTCCGTTCCTCGAACAGGTACTGCGCCGCCTGCTGCCGGAAGGCGACGCCTTCAGCCGGGCGATCCAGCGCTCGCTGCTGGTCTCGGCCGACAACGCCCATGGCGTACACCCGAACTACGCCGACAAGCACGACGCCAACCATGGCCCGGCGCTGAACGGCGGTCCGGTGATCAAGATCAACAGCAACCAGCGCTATGCCACCAACAGCGAAACCGCCGGCTTCTTCCGCCACCTCTGCCAGGACAGCGAAGTGCCGGTGCAGAGCTTCGTGACCCGCAGCGACATGGGATGCGGCTCGACCATCGGCCCGATCACCGCCAGCCAGGTCGGCGTGCGCACCGTCGACATAGGCCTGCCGACCTTCGCCATGCACTCGATTCGCGAGCTGGCCGGCAGCCATGACCTGGCGCACCTGGTCAAGGTGCTCGGCGCCTTCTACGCCAGCAGCGAGCTGCCCTGAGCGCCAGCCGCGCTCACGCTCCGGGCATTCGCCCGGGGCCACTCAGGCGTGCGCAGCGTGCCATTCGCTGCGCAACAGCGTGTAGATCGCATGGTCGTGGGCACGCCCGGCGATGATCTCGTTGGCCCGGATCACTCCGTCGCGCCGGAAGCCCTGGCGCTCAGCGGCGCGCTGGCTGCGCAGGTTCTCGGTGGAACAGCGGATCACCAGGCGCTGCCGGTCGTAGCCAAGGAAACCCAGCTCGATCGTCTTCCCCAGCGCCCTGGCGAGCAGCCCGCGCCCTTGCGCGGACGCCGCCAGCCAGTAGCCGATGCTGGCGCTGCGGCTGTCCTCGGTGAAATCGTGCAGGTCGATGACGCCGACCAGGCATCCGGATTCGACGATCCCGCAGCGGCAACTCCTGCGCTCCGCCCACAACCGCTGGCCTTCACCAATGAAACGGCGGGTATCGTCCGCGCTCTGCGTCAGTGGCACCCACGGCATCCAGGGCGCCAGGTGCTCGCTGTTGGCGCGCACCAGGCGGAACAGTTCCTCGGCGCGCGGCTGGTCGAGCAGCTCCAGGTGCAGGTCGGACGAAATCGGCAGTATGAACATGCGAGGGCTCCTTTTCCCGGGAGCCCATCCTCGCAGAAGGTGCCGCAGGTCGTCGACGCGTGGCGTTACTGCGGTACCTCGACGCTGATATGGATGGCGTCGTGGCGCCAGAACTCCAGGTCGCAGTCGATCAGCCGACCACGCTGGTCGCGGTTGATCCGGCTGATGCGTAGGGCCGGGCTGCCCACCGCCACCTTCAGCGGCGCCGCAGCCTCGGCATGCAGTGCAGTGGGCACCATGTCGAAACGCACCCGCCCATAGTGGATGCCGTACTCGCTGGCATAGAGTTCGGTCAGCGAGCGGGTCAGGTCGTGGCCGAGGATTCCGGGGAAGTACTGCGCGTTCAGGTAGTGCTCGACATACAGCACCAGCCGCCCGTCCACCCGCCGCGCCCGGCGGATCTGGTAGACGCTGGACAGCGCCGGCAGCTCCAGCAGCTCGCAGACCGCCGCGCTCGCCGGCATCTGCCGGGCCGACAGAACCTCGGTCGCCGGCACCCGGCCCTGTTCGCTGACCATCGCATGGAAGTGGCTGCGGACCAGCGGGTTGTAGGCCAGCCGCTCGGGGGAGACGAACCAGCCGCGGCGCTCCTCGCGGTAGATCAGGCCCTGCGACTCCAGCTGGATCAGCGCCTCGCGCAGGGTGATCCGGGTCGTCGCGAACAGCTCGCTGAGCTTGCGCTCGGCCGGCAGCTTGCCACCCGCCGGCAGCAGACCATGGCCGATCTGCTCGCTGAGCGCCCGGCAGATCGCCGTTACGGTGGGTAGCGCTTCGTCACGCATCGACTGCTTCCTTATTGGTCTAGTCCAACCCCAGGCAGGGGCTTTCCACCGGCCCGCCCTGCGCCTCCGGCTGGTCCGATGCTAGGAAACCCAGATGACCGGGACGTGACAGGCACAAGACAGCGGTCTTCCCGGAAGCGCCCGACGCCCATGGAATCGAGGGCTTAAGCATGGTCTACGCTTCTGCGGATGCAAGCCGCGGCGATGCCAGGCGCGGCTAGCTGACATGAAACCGTCATCCAGCGGCTCTAGATTGGCCTGGGTCTTGCTGATCTAGACCACACCCGCGGCAGTCCCGCCCGAAGGAGCGTCGAGAACTCCCGAGGCTGCCCGACCGAACCTCTCGAACGAAGGAGCACCGAATGAAACGCATGCTTGCTTCATTGCTGGGAACCGCCATCGCCCTCGGCAGCGGCCTGGCGTTGGCCGCCGAAGCGGACCTGCAGGCGCTGGAACAGGCCGCGCGCAAGGAAGGCCAGGTCAACAGCGTCGGCATGCCCGACAGCTGGGCGAACTGGAAGGACACCTGGAAGGACCTTGAGAGCAAGTATGGGCTCAAGCACATGGATACCGACATGAGTTCGGCCCAGGAGCTGGCCAAGTTCAAGGCCGAGAAGGACAACGCCAGCGCCGACATCGGCGACGTCGGCGCCGCCTTCGGCCCCATCGCCGTGCAGCAGGGCGTCAGCCAGCCGTACAAGCCGAGCACCTGGGAACAGATCCCGGCCTGGGCCAAGGACCAGGACGGCCACTGGGCGCTCGCCTACACCGGGACCATCGCCTTCATCGTCAACAAACAACTGGTGAAGGACGTACCGCACAGCTGGGCCGACCTGCTGCAGGGCAAGTACAAGGTCACCATCGGCGACGTCAGCGCTGCCGCCCAGGCGGTCAATGGGGTGCTCGCCGCGGCCATCGCCAACGGCGGCGACGAGAAGAACATCAAGCCGGGCCTGGAGTTCTTCGGCAAGATCGCCAAGCAGGGCCGCCTGTCGCTGACCAACCCGGTGATCGCCACCCTGGAAAAGGGCGAGGTCGAAGTCGGCATCGTCTGGGACTTCAACGGCCTCAGCTACCGCCAGCAGATCGACCCGGAGCGCTTCGAGGTGCTGATCCCCTCGGACGGCTCGGTGATCTCCGGCTACACCACCATCATCAACAAGTACGCCAAGCACCCGAACGCCGCCAAGCTCGCCCGCGAGTACATCTTCAGCGACGCCGGACAGATCAACCTGGCCAAGGGCAACGCGCGACCGATCCGCGCCGAGAGCCTGACCCTGCCGGACGACGTGAAGGCCCAACTGCTGCCCAACGAGCAGTACGCCAAGGCCCAGCCGATCAAAGACGCCAAGGCCTGGGAGGAAACCTCCAAGCGCCTGCCGCGGCAGTGGCAGGAAGCGGTGATCATCAACATGCAGTGACGCGGAGCGCGGCCGCCCTCGCCGGCGGCCGCCCCGCATCGACGGATACCCCGAATGCGCCACGACGTCATCCTCGTCCTGCTGGACGGCCTCAACCACAGCGTCGCCCGCGACTGCATGGGGCATCTCCAGGCCCTCTGCGGCGCCGGCCGCGGCCAGTCGTACCGCCTGGAATGCGAGTTGCCTTCGCTGTCCCGACCGCTCTACGAATGCATCCTCACCGGAGTGCCGCCGATCGATAGCGGCATCCTGCACAACGACGTGGTCCGCCTGAGCCAGGAACAGAGCCTGTTCCACTATGCCCGCGCGGCCGGCCTGAGTACCGCGGCAGCGGCCTACCACTGGGTCAGCGAACTGTACAACCGCGCGCCGTTCGACCCGGCCCGCGACCGCCACACCGACGACAGCGCACTGCCGATCCAGCGCGGACACTTCTACTGGAACGACCACTATCCGGACTCGCACCTGTTCGCCGATGCGGAAAGCCTGCGCCGCCGGCACGCACCGAACTTCATGCTGGTCCACTCGATGAACATCGACGACGCCGGGCACAGGCACGGCCTCGCCAGCCCCGCCTACCGCAACGCCGCGCGGCGCGCCGACGCGCTGCTGTCGGAATACCTGCACCAGTGGCTGGCGACCGGCTACCAGGTGGCGATCACCGCCGATCACGGAATGAACGAGGACCGCAGCCACGGCGGCATCCTCGAGGAGGAGCGCGAGGTGCCGCTGTTCGTCTTCGGCGACGCCTTCAGCCGCGACGACCTGGCGCAACCGCTGCAGACCGACCTCTGCGGCACGCTCTGCGAAATCCTCGGCGCCGCCCACGACAAACCCGTCTGCCGGGAGCTGCTCGCCCCATGAAACGACTCTCCGGCAAATGGCTGGCGCTGCTGTTCCTGCTGCCCTTCGCGGCGTTCTTCGTGATTTTCCAGATAGCGCCGCTGGCCTGGGTCGCGCTGAACAGCCTGAAGGCCAGCGATGCCTGGAGCCTGGCCAACTACCTCGAGCTGTTCGGCTCGCCCTTCTACCGCCAGGCGATCCGCCATAGCCTGGAGATCGCCGGCTGGTCGAGCCTGCTCGGCCTGCTCATCGCGGTGCTCGGCAGCCATTCGCTGCGCCACGTCGACAGCCGCCTGCGCGACTTCGTCATGGCCTTCTCCAACATGACCAGCAACTTCGCCGGGGTACCGCTGGCGTTCGCCTTCATCATCCTGCTCGGCTTCAACGGCGCGCTGACCCTGTTGCTCAAGCAGGCCGGCTGGATCGACGACTTCAATCTCTACTCGAAGACCGGCCTGATAATCCTCTACACCTATTTCCAGATCCCCCTCGGGGTGATGCTGCTCTACCCGGCCTTCGACGCCCTGCGCGAGGACTGGCGCGAGTCCGCCGCGCTGCTCGGCGCCAACGGCTGGCAGTACTGGCGACACATCGGCATCCCGGTGCTGACCCCGGCACTGCTGGGCACCTTCGTCATCCTCCTGGCCAATGCCCTCGGCGCCTACGCCACGGTGTACTCGCTGACCACCGGCAACTTCAACGTGATCCCGATCCGCATCGGCGCGCTGGTCGCCGGCGACGTGTTCCCCGACCCGAACATGGCCAGCGCCCTGGCCATGGTGCTGGTCGGCCTGATGACCCTGATCACCCTGGTCCACCAATGGCTGCTGCGCAGGAGCTACCATGTCGCGCGCTGATCGACGTCCTGCCGCGCTCTACCATCGCCTGGTGGTCTGCGCGCTGTTCCTGATCCTGGTCCTGCCGCTGGCGGCGACCCTGCTCTACTCGCTGGCCACCCAGTGGTCGGCGACCCTGCTGCCGGACGGCCTGACCCTGAAGTGGTACCTGACGCTGTGGAGCGACCAGCGCTTCCTGCTGGCCTTCGCCCGCTCGCTGCTGGTCTGCTTCGGCGCCCTGGCGTTCAGCGTGTTGCTGATCCTGCCGCTGATGTTCGTCATCCACTACCACTTCCCGCGCCTGGACGGCGTGATGAACGTGCTCATCCTGCTGCCCTTCGCGGTGCCGCCGATCGTCTCCTCGGTGGGCCTGCTGCAACTCTATGCCAGCGGGCCGCTGGAAATGATCGGCACGCCCTGGGTGCTGGTCGGCTGCTACTTCACCATCGCCCTGCCGTTCATGTACCGGGCGATCACCAACAACCTGCAGGCGATCAACCTGCGCGACCTGATGGACGCCGCCCACCTGCTCGGCGCCAGCACCTGGAAGGCGGCGCTGCTGGTCGTGCTGCCGAACCTGCGCAAGGGCGTGATGGTGGCCCTGCTGCTGTCGTTCTCCTTCCTCATCGGCGAATTCGTCTTCGCCAACCTGCTGGTCGGTACCCGCTACGAGACCCTGCAGGTGTTCCTCAACAACATGCGCAACAGCAGCGGCCACTACACCAGCGCAGTGGTGGTCTCCTACTTCGTGTTCGTCCTGGTCCTGACCTGGGCGGCCAACCGACTGAACAAGGACAAGGCCTGATCATGTCGTTCGTCAGCGTCGAACAGCTCGACAAGAGCTACGGTGCCACCAGCATCTTCCGCGATATCGACTTCGCTGCCGCCCGCGGCGAGTTCGTCACCCTGCTCGGCCCCAGCGGCTGCGGCAAGTCCACCCTGCTGCGTTGCATCGCCGGGCTGACCGAGGTCGACAGCGGGCGCATCCTCATCGACGGCGAGGATGTGGTGCCTTTGCCGCCGCAGAAGCGCGGGATCGCCATGGTGTTCCAGAGCTACGCGCTGTTCCCCAACATGACCGTGCAACAGAACGTCGCCTTCGGCCTGCGCATGCAGAAGGTGCCGGCGGCGGAACTGAAGCAGCGGGTCGCCGAAGCCATCGAACTGGTGGAACTGGGCGAGTACGCCGCACGCTACCCGCACCAGCTCTCCGGCGGCCAGTGCCAGCGGGTGGCGCTGGCCCGCTCGCTGGTGACGCGCCCGCGCCTGCTGCTGCTCGACGAGCCGCTGTCGGCCCTCGACGCGCGCATCCGCAAGCACCTGCGCGAACAGATCCGCCGCATCCAGCAGGAGCTGGGGCTGACCACGGTGTTCGTCACCCATGATCAGGAAGAAGCGCTGACCCTGTCCGACCGCATCGTCCTGATGAACGCCGGACGCATCGTCCAGAGCGGCGACGCGGAGACCCTCTACACCGCGCCGGAAAACGCCTTCGCCGCCGGCTTCATCGGCAACTACAACCTGCTCGACGCCGAACAGGCCAGCCGCCTGCTCGGCCAGCCCTGCGCGCACCAGGTGGCGATCCGCCCGGAATCCCTGCGCCTGGGCAACGAACCGAGCGAAGGCGTGCCGGCGCTGGTACGCTCGCACAGTCTGCTCGGCAACGTGATCCGTTACCGCGTCGAGGCCGCCGGGGTGGAACTCACCGTCGACGTCCTCAACCGCAGCGCAGACCGCCTGTATCCGGCCGGCAGTCAGCTGACGCTGGTCATCGATCGCAACAGTATTCGAGAGGTAGCTTGATGAGCCTGGTGATCTTCGACCTGGACGAGACCATGATCCACGGCGACTGCTCCAGCCTGTGGAGCCAGCGCATGGCGAGTCTCGGCTGGGTCGACGAATCCTTCGTCCGCCGCGACGCCGAACTGATGGAGCAGTACGCCGAAGGCAAGCTGTCCATGGACCTGTACATGGACTACACCCTGCAACCGCTGATCGGTCGCAGCGTCGAGGAAGTCGAGCGGGAAGTGGAGGCCTACGTCGAGGAGGTCATCGAGCCGCTGATCTACAGCGACGCCTGCGCCTGCCTGGCGCGCCACCGCAGCGCCAACGACCGGGTGCTGATCGTCTCCGCATCCGGGGTGCACCTGGTCAAGCCGATCGCGGCGCGGATCGGCGTCGACGAAGTCCTCGCCATCGATCTCGAAGTGCTCGACGGACACTACACCGGCCGCACCCTCGGCACCCTCACCTATCGCGAAGGCAAGGTATTGCGTCTGCTCGACCTGCTGGAAGGAGACGATCGCCAACTGGCCGACGCCTGGTTCTATTCGGACTCGCGCAACGACCTGCCGCTGCTGAAGCTGGTCGGCCATCCGAACACGGTCAATCCGGACCCAACCCTGCTCGCCTACGCCAAGGAAATGGGCTGGCCGGTCAACGCCTGGCGCTGACAGGCTCGCCGCGAAAGCGCGAGCGGATCGCGCTTTCCATCGCCTCGACGGTGCCGAAGCGGCTCCTCAGGCCAGCGATGGGTCCACCACCAGCACGACCTTGCCCTGCACCTGGTTGCTCGCCAGCGCCTCGAACGCCGCCTCGGCGTCGCCGATCGGGAAGGTTCGCTCCAGCTGCGCACGGAGTTTCCCGGCGGAGAACAATGGCCAGACCTTCAACCCCAGCTCGGCGATCAACTGCGCCTTGAACTCGGTATCGCGGGTACGCAGGGTCGAGCCGGTCAACTGGATACGCTTGCCTAGCAGTTGTGCCAGGTCCAGTTGCGCCTCGCGGCCGCCCATCAGGCCGATGATCACCCAGCGCCCGTCGCTCCGCAGCAGCTCCAGGTTCAACCCGGCATAGCGGGCACCGACCGGGTCGAGGATCACGTCGAACGGGGCGAAATCGCGCAGCGATTCCAGGCTCTGCTTGCGCAGCGCGCCACCGGCGGCGCCCAGGGATTCGCAGTAGGCCAGGCGTTCGGCAGAACCGACGCTGACCCAGCAGGGGTTGCCGAACGCCTTGCACAGTTGGATGCCGGCCGAACCGACGCCGCTGGCGCCGGCGTGCAGCAGCACTTTCTCGCCGGGCTGCAACGCCGCCAGTTGGAACAGGTTCAGCCAGGCCGTGGCGTAGACCTCCGGAATCCCCGCCGCCTCCGCCAGGCTCAGCCCTGCCGGGACCGGCAGTACGTGGCGCGCGTCCACCACCACTTCCTCGGCCATGCCGCCGCCGGCGAGCAGCGCGCAGACCCGGTCGCCGACCTGCCAGGTGCTGCCCGCGCCCACCTCGCTGACCACACCCGCACACTCGAGCCCCAGCGCCGGGCTGGCGCCGGGTGGCGGCGGGTAGAGCCCGGCCTTCTGCAACAGGTCGGCGCGGTTGAGTCCGGCGGCCGCCACGCGGATGCGGATTTCGCCCTGACCGCAGGACGGGGCGGCGATTTCCGACCACTCGACACGACCTTCGATACCTTGCAATGCGTTCACGCTGCCTCCATAGTGGGGTTGTCACGGCCCGATCACCCAGAGTCGGGCTTTTTGCATTGCGCCAAGGGAACCCGGCGCCGGCTAATAAGGCCTAATATGCGTCATTACTCCGCGATCAGTCGAATCAGCATGAAGCGTTTTCTGCCCCGTACCGCCCTGTTGCTCCTCCTCGGCGCCAGTTCGCTGCCGCTGTTCGCCTCGACCGCCGTCTCCGTCGGCAGCGCCCAGAATTCCTGGGACAGCCTGCAGCCGGACCGCGAGCAGGTCATCGCCAGCCTCAACGTGGTGGAGCTGCTCAAGCGGCACCACTACAACAAGCCGCCGCTGAACGATGAACGCTCGGCCAAGATCTACGACAGCTACCTGAAGATGCTCGATCCGGCGCGGATGTACTTCACCGCCGGCGACATCGCCGAGTTCGATCGCTGGCGCAACAGGTTCGACGACTTCCTCAAGAGCGGCGATCTCGATCCCGGCTTCGTCATCTACAAGCGTCACCTCGACCGCCTGAAAGGCCGTCTCGACTACGCCCTGGCGATGCTCGACAAGGGCGTCGACAAGATCGACTTCAGCGTCGACGAGAGCCTGCTGATCGACCGCGAGAAGGCCCCCTGGGCGAAGGACACCGCAGAGCTCGACGACCTCTGGCGCAAGAAGGTGAAGGACGAGGTCCTGCGCCTGAAGATCACCGGCAAGGACGACAAGGCGATCCAGGAACAGCTCACCAAGCGCTACAAGAACCAGCTGTCGCGCCTGAAGCAGACCCGCAGCGAAGACATCTTCCAGGCCTACATCAACGCCTTCGCCCAGTCCTACGATCCGCACACCCAGTACCTGTCGCCGGACAACGCGGAAAACTTCGACATCAACATGAGCCTCTCGCTGGAAGGCATCGGCGCGGTGCTGCAGAGCGACAACGACTACGTCAAGGTCGTACGCCTGGTGCCGGCCGGCCCGGCGGCGAAGAGCAAGCAGATCGCCACCTCCGACAAGATCATCGGCGTCGCCCAGGGCAAGGGCGAAATGGTCGACGTGGTCGGCTGGCGCCTGGATGAAGTGGTCAAGCTGATCCGTGGGCCGAAAGGCTCCCAGGTACGCCTGGAAGTGATTCCGGCGAGCAACGCGCCGAACGACCAGACCAGCAAGATCGTCGCCATCACCCGCGAGGCGGTGAAGCTGGAGGACCAGGCGGCGAAGAAATCCATCATCAAGGTCGACCACGAAGGCCGCAGCTACAAGCTCGGCGTGATCGACCTGCCGGCCTTCTACCTGGACTTCAAGGCCTACCGCGCCGGCGACCCGAACTACAAGAGCACCACCCGCGACGTGAAGAAGCTGGTCGCCGAATTGCAGAAGGACAAGGTCGACGGCATCGTCCTCGACCTGCGCAACAACGGCGGCGGCTCCCTGCAGGAAGCCACCGAGCTGACCGGCCTGTTCATCGACCAGGGCCCGACCGTGCTGGTGCGCAACAGCGACGGCCGCGTCGACGTGCTCAACGACGACGAAGGCAAGGCCTTCTATACCGGCCCGCTGGCGGTGCTGGTCAACCGTCTCTCGGCCTCCGCCTCGGAGATCTTCGCCGGCGCCATGCAGGACTACCACCGCGCGCTGATCCTCGGTGGACAGACCTTCGGCAAGGGCACCGTGCAGACCATCCAGCCGCTCAACCACGGCGAACTGAAGCTGACCCTGGCGAAGTTCTACCGTGTCTCCGGGCAGAGCACCCAGCACCAGGGCGTGATCCCGGACATCAGCTACCCGTCCATCGTCGACGACAAGGAAATCGGCGAAAGCGCCCTGCCCGACTCGATGCCCTGGGACACCATCCGCCCGGTGGTGAAGGACGAGGCCAACCCGTTCAAGCCGTTCCTCGCGCAACTCAAGGCCCAGCACGACGCGCGCACCGAGAACAACGCCGACTTCGTCTACGCCCGCGAGCGCCTGGCGCTGGCCCAGGAGCTGATGAAGGAGAAGACCGTCAGCCTGAACGAGGCCAAGCGCCGCGCCCAGCAGACCAGCATCGAGAACCGCCAGTTGGCCATGGAGAACGCCCTGCGCAAGTCCAAGGGCCAGGAGCCGCTGAAGGAACTCAAGCGCGAGGACGAGAACGCCCTGCCGGAAGAGGACGACAAGACCAAGCCGCAGGACGACGCCTACCTCACCGAGTCCGGGCACATCCTGCTGGACTACCTGAACCTCAACTCGGCGGTGGCCAAGCACTGAGTTCAGCGGGAGCGTCATAAAACAGTCATGGGACTGTCGTGAAATACGGGGCCGGTTGCACAACCGGCCCTTTTTCATTGCGACGAGAGCGTTCCATGACCGTCACCGAGCAGTTGAGCGCCCTGGACAGCATCCTGGCCCACGGCGACCTGCACTGCCTGTTCCAGCCCATCCTCTCGCTTTCCGAACGGCGTCTGGTCGGCTACGAAGCGCTGACCCGCGGTCCGTCCAACAGCCCGCTGCACTCGCCCCTGGCGTTGTTCGCCGTGGCCCGCCAATGCGGACGGCTGAGCGAACTGGAACTGCTCTGCCGACAACGCGCCTTCAGCCGCTTCCGCGACATCCAGGGCGACGCCAAGCTGTTCCTCAACGTCTCTCCGGAGTCCCTCCTCGAAGCCGGCCATCCGCCCGGCCGCACCCTGCAATTGCTGCAACAGCTGGGGATCTCGCCGAACCGGGTGGTGATCGAACTGACCGAACAGACCCCCATCGACGACTTCGACCTGCTCGACACCGCGCTGCACCACTATCGCGCCATGGGCTTCTCCATCGCCCTCGACGACCTCGGCGCTGGCTACTCCAGCCTGCGCCTGTGGTCGGAACTGCGTCCGGACTACGTGAAGATCGACCGCCACTTCGTCGACGGCATCCACCTGGACACCGTGAAACGCGAGTTCGTCGGCTCCATCCTGAAGATGGCCCGAGCCTCTCGCGCCCAGGTCATCGCCGAAGGCATCGAACTGCCCGAGGAACTGGCGGTGCTTAGCGAGATGGGGGTCGACCTGGTGCAAGGCTATCTGTTCGGCCGCCCGCAGGAACACCCGGCGAGCGACGTACAACAGATGCTGCCCAGCGCTGGCGCCCCCAGCCAGTCTTCCAGCGACGAGCACAGCGACCTGCGTGCGCTGCTGCTGGAACAGCGCGCGGTCGACGTTCGCACCTCGACCCAGGAAGTGGTGGAAATCTTCCGCCGCCAGGCCAACCTGAACTCCCTGGCGATCCTCGACGAAGAGGGGCGTCCCATCGGCATCGTCCATCGCCACGCGCTCACCGACGCCTTGCTCCGGCCCTTCGCCTGCGACCTGTTCCTGCGCAAGCCGATCAGCCGCCTGATGAGCGACGATTTTCTCGCCGTGGAACTCGGCCAGACCCTGCAGCAGGTCAGCCGCCTGCTGACCAGCCGCGCACGCCAGCGTATCGAGGAAGATTTCATCGTCACCCGCGGCGGGCACTATGCGGGCATGGGCCGGGTGATCGACGTGCTCAGGCTGATCACCGAGGAAAAGCTCCAGCAGGCGCGACACGCCAATCCGCTCACCTTGCTTCCCGGCAACGTGCCGATCCAGCAATGCCTCGAACGCCTGCTGCAACAAAGGCGCGAGGCGGTGATCTGCTACATCGACATCGACAGCTTCAAACCCTTCAACGATCTCTACGGCTACGCCCGCGGCGACGAGGTCCTGCTGTGCCTGGCACAGTGCCTGAGCGAACGGATCGACCCGGGCAGCGACTTCGTCGGCCACATCGGCGGCGACGACTTCATGCTGGTGCTCGGCCCCGAGGACTGGCGCACACGGATCGACCGGTTGCTGGAAACCTTCCAGAGCCAATGCCGGCGCTTCTACAGCCGCGAGCACCTGGAAGCCGGCTGTTTCGTTGCGCACAACCGCCATGGCCAGCGCGAGGAGTACCCGCTGCTGTCATTATCCGTCGGCGTGGTGCATCTACCGGCCGAAGCCTGCCAGGGAATGGATGCCGCGCACCTGGCGACGCTGGCCTCCGAGGCCAAGCGCCAGGCCAAGGCGGTGCCAGGCTACAGCCTGCACCTGATCGAGGCCGCCTGAACCGTTCGTTCAGCTAGAGACCGAGCGCGGACGCCCGTTGCGCATAGTGCTCGGCGCGCTCGCTGTCCGGCGCCAGGCCCGGGCCTCCATCGCGGTAGAGTTCCGCCAGCTTGCGCGCCGCCAGCGGGTGGCCCGCCTCTGCCGCTTGCGCCCAGTGGCGGCTGGCTGCCAGCGCGTCGGGCGCTTGCCGGCTGTCGCCCTTGAGCGCCTGCACGCCGAGCTGGTAGGCCGCTTTCCCATCACCCGCGCTGGCAGCCAGGCGCAGCAGGCGCAGTCCCTCCTCGCGCGCGCCGAAGCCCTGTCCACGGAACAGCAGCAGGTGACCGTAGAACGCCTGGGCGTCACGGTGTCCGAGGTTGGCCATGCGCGAGAACTGCCCCTGCATCCACTGCCAGGCTCGCGGCTGCTTGACCAGCCAGGGCCAGCCCAGCAACTGCCGGGCCACGCCGTAACCGAGGCGGGCGCGCAGGCGCCAGATCCATTCAGAGTTCATCGGGATACTCGAATTCGAAGACACGGACCACTTCCGCCGCATGCCAGCCAGCCGCGGCCGGGCCGTCCGGCGGACCGGAAAAACGCCCGAGGCGCTCCACGCACTCGAAGAAACCGGTGCGTGGCAAGCGGCTTGCGCCCTGGCTGATGACCAGCGAACTGCGCAACGGACGCCCCGAGCGCGCATCCAGCGATGCCAGGTGCTCGAGAGCCGCAGTGAGGGTGGTCATCGCCGGAGTCGGCAGCTGCAGGCGCTCGATCAGCGCCCGGTAGGTGAGCAGATGACGCTGGCGACGCGCATCCTCGATTTCCAGCAGCAGGCTATCCCAGTGTTTACGGCTGATCAGCACACTCAAGGTCAGGCCCCCGTCGCTTTGCCCAGCACACGCTCCAGGGCGAACAGGATGGCCTCGCTGGCCTCGCGTTCGCCGCGTTCGATCATCGCCATGTAGGAAGGACTGATACCGACCTCCCGGGCCACCTGTTCCAGGCTCAGGCCGCGCGCCTCGCGGCGCTCCAGCAGGCTCGCGGATGGCACCGCCGGCGCGGTCGTCTCCACCGCGACACTGGCGGCCGGGCGACCGGCGGCGGCCAGCAACGCCTGGTATTCGGCCCAGGGCAACACCGCGTATTCCGCCTCGCCGTCTCGCGTGATCACTTGGACATTCATGTCGGTCTCCTTGCAAGCCGCCATCTTATCAGGCACCGCGCCGCTGCGGACTGGCTATACTGCTGCCCTGGTCACACAGTCTGCCTGGTGGAGGAGCCCACGGGTGCGCCGGAGAAGTCTTGGTTTGTGCATCCTGCTGGGAGTCGGACAGGCCTTCGCCGGCGAGCTGCGCTGGGGCTTCAGCCCCGCCGACGGCATGCCCTACGTGGACATCGTCGATCACCAGCTGCAAGGCGGCTTCACCCGCCAGTTGGGGGAGCGGGTCGCGCAGCGGCTGGGATTGTCGCTGCGTTTCGTGGAAACGCCGAACCGAAGGATCGACGGCTTCATGGCCAGCGGACATATTCACGTGATCTGCAACTCCAACCCCGGATGGGATAGCAAACCCGAACGCTACCATTGGTCTCCCGCCCTCTTCGAAGAGCAGGACGTCCTGCTGCAGCGCGACGACCGTCCGGCGATCCGCGACTTCGCCGAGCTGCGCGGCAAGACCCTGGGTACAAGTCTAGGCTATGTCTACGCGGACGATCTCATGCAGGCCTTCGCTGCCGGGGAAATTCGCCGCGAAGATACCCGCGACCTGGCCAGTCGCGTGCAGATGCTCAAGCGTTCGCGCCTGGACGCCGCAGTGGACATGCGCCGCCCGCTGCTCTACCTGACGCGCCAGCATCCCGAGCTGGGCCTGAGCGTCAGTCCGCTGGTACTGCAGAGCTATCGGATGCACTGCATCTATGGCGGACAACTGCCGGTCCCCGTCGAAAGTATGGACCGGGTGCTCGACGAGATGGTCAGGGACGGCAGCATCGAGCGCCTGCTGGAAAACAGCCTGCGAACCCCTCAGGAACCCTGAACGCGCTCCGCCCTGGGAGCCGGCAGCTCTCGCAGCGCCTGCTGCGTCTCGACGGCCTGGGCGTCGCGCCAGACCTTGAAGGCATCCAGCTCGGACTGCCAGCGACGCACTACCCAGGCCAGGACGGCGAGATCGTCGAGCAGGCCGACACCGAAGATGAAGTCGGGGACGATATCCACCGGCGAAAGGAAATAGGCCAGCGCCGCGATCACCGAGAGCAACGCCTGGCGGCTGAGTCCGCGGTATTCGCCGCGAACCCAGGCCACCAGCAGTTCCTGCAGCAGGCGCAGGTCGCTCTTCACCAGCTTCAGGCGCGAGCGCTTGCGTGCTACCGCAATCAACAAGGCGGGCACCCGGCCACGGGCCAGGAAACGTTCCGCGATCCCCAGGTAACGACTGAATCCTCGTGGTGCATCCATCCTTCCACCTCGCTCAAGCGCTTGCCGCCGAGGCTCTCCGGGTTATCCACGCATACTGTGGATAACCTTGTGAACAGCCCCCCCTTCCGTCGGCGAGAAGCCCGTCGCTACAGGCTTTCCGACAGATCGGACACTTTTTAGACAATGCTCTAAAAGCATTGAAAATCAAGGGTTTGACCTAGCGCAACGGACAACCCGAGGTCAATACCGTAGGTCGGGTCGACGTGCGACAAATGTGTGCATAAGGGTAACACCGGCCGTGCCCTCGACCTGTTTTCAGACCCTCGCGGCAGCGCCTGGGTTCAGCCGAATCCGCAAATGAAAACGCCCCGTCATGGACGGGGCGTTTCATGCATCGCGGCGGAAGAATTACTTCTTCGCGTCCGCCTTGGCTTCGGGCTGCGCTGCGGCACCGGCCTCGGGCTCCGCGTCCGGCTTGGACGGATCCTTGATGCCGAGCAGTTCCATGTCGAAGACCAGTACCGAGTTGGCCGGGATCGCCGGGCTCGGGCTCTGCGCGCCGTAGGCCAGCTCGCTGGGGATGTACAGCTTGATCTTCTCGCCGACATGCATCAGTTGCAGGGCTTCGACCCAACCCGGGATCACGCCGCTGACCGGCAGGTCGATCGGGCTGCCACGCTCGATGGAGCTGTCGAAGACGGTGCCATCGGTCAGGCGGCCTTCGTAGTGGACGGTCACCACGTCGGTGGCCTTCGGTTGCGGGCCATCGGCCTTCTTCACGATTTCGTACTGGAGGCCGGAAGCGGTGGTGGTCACGCCGTCGCGCTTGCCGTTTTCCTCGAGGAACTTCTTGCCGGCCTTGGCGTTTTCGTCGCCGATGGCGGCCATGCGCTCCTCGGCACGTTTCTGCAGGAAGGCGAAGGCTTCGGTCAGCTCTTCATCGGTGAGCTGCTGCTTCTTCTTGCCGAGGGCGTCTTCGATGCCCTTGGCGACGGCTTTCGAATCCAGGTCGTCCATGCCTTCCTGGGACAGGCTCTTGCCCATGTTCAGGCCGATACCATAGGAAGCTTTCTGCGCCGGGGTCTTCAACTCAACGTTGGTCTGCGAATCGCAGCCGGAGAGAACCAGACCGACCAGTGCGATCGCTGCTGCCAACCGATGTTGTTTCATGCTGAGTCCTTTAATCTGTTCGCCGCTCGGGCATATTCGATGAAGCCGCGAGCTTAGCAGGCTGTCGCGACCAGTGGCTATGGGCAATAGGAACAGGTGCGCGCGGATAAGTTCAAGGCCGAACTTTCCGAAAAATGAAGGAGATAGCAGAACGAACGCGCGGAACGAGGACAGAAGAACAGCGGAAAGGAAGCGTCGAAAAACGTCGAATTATGAAGCGGGAAGGAAGCGCAAGAGATACAGCGAAGGAAGGAAATGGCGCAGCGGACGGGACTCGAACCCGCGACCCCCGGCGTGACAGGCCGGTATTCTAACCGACTGAACTACCGCTGCGCGTAACTTGCGAGATTGGTGGGTGATGACGGGATCGAACCGCCGACCCTCTGCTTGTAAGGCAGATGCTCTCCCAGCTGAGCTAATCACCCTTCACTCTCGAAGTGGGGCGCATTCTACGGAGCGATTCGGCCCCTGGCAAGCCCCTCGATGAAAAAAATTTTCTGCCGTTCCAAGGAGTTAGCGACGGACCGGGGTTGGCCTGAGCCGCCAGCGGCGGAATAATGGGTCCTTTGTGCCCGGAGAGAACGACCCCATGTGGTTCCGCAATCTGCTCGTCTACCGCCTCACCCAGGATCTGCAACTGGATGCCGATTCCCTCGAGAAAGCCCTCGGCGAAAAACCCGCCCGCCCCTGCGCCAGCCAGGAGCTGACCACCTACGGCTTCACCGCGCCGTTCGGCAAAGGCCCGGACGCACCGCTGGTACACGTCAGCCAGGACTTCTTCCTGATCTCGGCACGCAAGGAAGAACGCATCCTGCCGGGCAGCGTCGTGCGTGACGCACTGAAGGAAAAGGTCGACGAGATCGAAGCCCAGCAGATGCGCAAGGTCTACAAGAAGGAACGCGACCAGTTGAAGGACGAGATCGTCCAGACCCTGCTGCCGCGCGCCTTCATCCGCCGCTCCAGCACCTTCGCCGCGATCGCGCCGAGCCTCGGCCTGATCCTGGTCGACTCGGCCAGCGCGAAGAAGGCCGAAGACCTGCTCTCGACGCTGCGCGAAGCGCTCGGCTCCCTGCCGGTACGCCCGCTGAGCGTGAAGGTCGCGCCGACCGCGACCCTCACCGACTGGGTCAAGACCCAGGAAGCCGCCGGCGACTTCCACGTGCTCGACGAATGCGAACTGCGCGACACCCACGAGGACGGCGGCGTGGTCCGTTGCAAGCGCCAGGACCTGACCAGCGAGGAAATCCAGCTGCATCTCACCGCCGGCAAGCTGGTCACCCAGTTGTCCCTGGCCTGGTCGGACAAGCTGTCCTTCGTCCTCGACGACAAGCTGGCGGTCAAGCGCCTGCGCTTCGAAGACCTGCTGCAGGAGCAGGCGGAAAAGGACGGCGGCGAAGACGCCCTCGGCCAGCTCGATGCCAGCTTCACCCTGATGATGCTGACCTTCGCCGAATTCCTTCCGGCGCTCTTCGAGGCCCTCGGCGGCGAAGAAATCCCCCAGGGCGTCTGACGCCCCGCTCTCCCGGCGGCGCCCGCCGCTGGGAGAGTCGCGCCCGGCATGGCAGACTGGCGGCCGTCCAATAACAAGGAAAGCCCATGCGTGCCCTGACCGCCCTGAGCCGTTTCGTCAGCGCCAGCTTCCCGTTCTGGGTCCTGCTGTTCGCCATCCTCGCCTTCTTCCAGCCGGCCTGGTTCCTCCCGCTCACCGTCGCCATCGCGCCGCTGCTCGGCCTGGTGATGTTCGGCATGGGCCTGACGCTCAAGGCCGAAGACTTCCGCGAGGTCGCCCGGCACCCCATACGGGTGCTGATCGGCGTGCTGGCCCAGTTCGTCATCATGCCCGGCCTGGCCTGGCTGCTCTGCCGCCTGTTGCAGTTGCCGGCGGAGATCGCGGTGGGCGTGATCCTGGTCGGCTGCTGCCCCGGCGGCACCGCTTCCAACGTGATGACCTGGCTGTCCCGTGGCGATGTCGCCCTGTCGGTGGCGATCACCTCGGTGACCACCCTGCTTGCCCCGCTGGTCACGCCGGCGCTGGTCTGGCTGCTGGCCTCGGCTTGGCTGCCGGTGTCGTTCGCGGCGATGTTCCTGTCGATCCTCCAGGTGGTGCTGGTGCCCATCGCCCTCGGCCTGCTGGCACAGCGCCTGCTCGGCGAGCGCACCCGGCAGGTGGCGGAGGTGCTGCCGCTGGTCTCGGTATTCAGCATCGTGGTGATCATCGCCGCGGTGGTGGCCGCCAGCCAGGCGCGGATCGCCGAGTCCGGCCTGCTGATCATGGCCGTGGTGATGCTGCACAACGGCTTCGGCCTGTCGCTCGGCTATCTCACCGGCAAGCTGACCGGCATGCCGCTGGCGCAGCGCAAGGCCCTGGCCATCGAAGTCGGCATGCAGAACTCGGGGCTCGGCGCGGCGCTGGCCAACGCCCACTTCTCGCCCCTGGCAGCGGTGCCCAGCGCGCTGTTCAGCGTCTGGCACAATCTCTCCGGTTCGCTGCTGGCCGCCCTGTTCCGGCGCATGGAAGATATGCCGCGTTGAGCTGGATCCCGGTCGGGAAGCCTTGTCCCGACCGATGAACCATGCAAAATACCGCACGCAGTGAGGACGACCTCACCACCCGCCTCCGGCCGGTGACCGAATGGGGACGGCCCCGCCACCCGTTGCCCTGGAGATCGCCATGTCCTGGATCATCCTGTTTTTCGCCGGCCTGTTCGAAGTGGGCTGGGCCGTTGGTCTGAAATACACCGAAGGCTTCAGCAAGCCGCTTCCCACGGTCCTCACGGCGCTCGCCATGCTGGTCAGCCTGGGCCTGCTCGGCCTGGCCATGAAGCACCTGCCGCTGGGCACCGCCTATGCCGTCTGGACCGGGGTCGGCGCGGTCGGCACGGTAATCGCCGGGATCGTCCTGTTCGGCGAATCCATGGCATTGCTGCGCCTGGCCAGCGTCGCGCTGATCGTCTGCGGACTGGTCGGCCTCAAGCTGAGCCATTAGACATCCATCGAATATGCTCCGAGGGGTATCGCTTTCCGCAGTTTTATCGCGTACTCTGCGACCACTGTGCTTGCTTGGGTCACAGTGAATCGTGACCTGGTGTGGTAGATCTCGGTCCGCTCATCGCCTCGGCTCCTCGTACTCTTTGCAACTCAGTACCTACCGGCTCGGATATTCCCGTCGCCGCAATCAACTTTGTTTCAGGAGTTACACCATGTCGAATCGTCAGAACGGCACCGTAAAATGGTTCAACGACGCCAAAGGCTTCGGCTTCATCACCCCGGAAAGCGGTAACGACCTGTTCGTTCACTTCCGTTCCATCCAGGGCACCGGCTTCAAGAGCCTGCAGGAAGGCCAGAAGGTTTCCTTCGTGGTCGTCAACGGCCAGAAAGGCCTGCAAGCCGACGAAGTACAAGTTATCTAACTTGTAGTTCGCCAAAAAAAGCCCCGGCATCGCCGGGGCTTTTTCGTTTCTGCGGATCGATCAACGAGCTTCGCCGCGCAAGCTCGTCACCCGCGCCTGCAGGTCGAGGCGCTCCACCGCCCCCGGCGCCACCGATTCGCCGGCCACCAGGCTTACCCGCGACCACAGGCGGCGGAAGAAGCCCTTGTTCGGGTCGCGGCTGAAGAAGCTGCCCCACAGGCCCTGCAGCGCCATGGGGATCACCGGAACCGGGGTTTCCTCGATGATCCGCTCGATCCCGGCGCGGAACTCATTCATCTCGCCGTCGGCGGTCAGCTTGCCCTCAGGGAAGATGCACACCAGCTCCCCGTCCCTCAGGTAGTCGGCGATGCGCTGGAAGGCTCGTTCGTAGATCCCTTCGTCCTCGTGGCGCGCCGCTATGGGCACCGCGCCGGCGGTGCGGAAGACGAAGTTGAGCACCGGCAGCGAGAAGATCCTGTAGTACATGACGAAGCGCACCGGCCGCCGGATCGAGCCGGCGATCAGCAGCGCGTCCACGTACGAGACGTGGTTGCACACCAGCACCGCCGCTCCCTCGTCCGGGATCGCCTCCAGATTCACATGCCGGACCCGGTACATGGTGTGGCTGAGCAGCCAGACCAGGAAGCGCATGGTGAATTCCGGGACGATCTTGAAGATGTACACGTTCACCGCGACGTTCATCAGCGACAGAGCGAGAAACAGCTGCGGGATCGACAGCTTGGCGACGCTGAGGAAGAGGATCGAGACCAGCGCCGCGGCGACCATGAACAGGGCGTTGAGGATGTTGTTGGCGGCGATCACCCGAGCCCGCTTGTCTTCGTCGGTGCGCGCCTGGATCAGGGCGTACAGCGGTACGATGTAGAAGCCGCCGAAAATGCCGATGAACAGGATGTCGGCCAGCACCGCCCAGGTCTCATGGTGGCGCAGCACCGCCAGCCAGTCGTAGGGCGCCTCGCCTGGGGGAATGCCGCCGGCGTGCCACCAGAGGAGGATGCCGAAGACGGTCAGGCCGATCGAGCCGAACGGCACCAGGCCGATCTCCACCTTGCGACCGGAAAGCTTCTCGCACAGCATCGAGCCCAGCGCGATGCCCACCGAGAACACGGTGAGGATCAGGGTCACCACGCTTTCGTCGCCGTGCAGCCATTCCTTGGCGAAGGTCGGGATCTGCGTCAGGTAGACCGCGCCGAGGAACCAGAACCAGGAGTTGCCCACCAGCGAGCGCGAGACCGCCGGGCGCTGGCCGAGCCCCAGGCGGAGGATGCTCCAGGACTGGGCGAAGATGTTCCAGTCGAGCTTCAACCCCGGCAGCGCCGCCGCCGCTCGCGGAATGCCGCGGCTGGCCAGGTAGCCGCAGGCGGCCACCAGCACCACCGCGGTGGCCACCGCCGCCGCGTAATGCGCATGGGACATCAGCACGCCGGCGCCGATGGTGCCGGCCAGGATCGCCAGGAAGGTGCCCATCTCCACCAGCGCGTTGCCGCCGACCAGTTCGTCCTCGTGCAGGTGCTGGGGCAGGATCGAATACTTCACCGGGCCAAATAGCGCCGAGTGGGTGCCCATGGCGAACAGCGCGACGAACATCAGCGGCAGGCTGCCGAAGACGAAGCCGGCAGCGCCGACCAGCATGATGCCCACCTCGGCCAGCTTCAGCGCGCGCATCAGCGCGTCCTTGTTGTACTTCTCGCCGAACTGTCCGCCCAGTGCCGAGAACAGGAAGAACGGCAGGATGAACAGCAGCGCGCAGAGGTTGACCAGCAGACTGCGGTCGCCGCTGACGCTGAGGTGATAGAGGATGGCGAGGATCAGCGACTGCTTGAAGATGTTGTCGTTGAAGGCGCCGAGCAGCTGGGTGATGAAGAACGGCAGGAAACGCCGCTTGCCCAGCAGGGCGAATTGCGAATGTTGGGTCATCGTCCTTGTTACCTTGCGTGGCCGCCGAAAGGAAGCCCGTCATCGATTGGACTGCATGGACCGCGGATCAGGCCACAGCGTTCCGATGGAAATTCCGCGCCCATCATAGAACAGGCGTCCGCGTTGCCGCAGGACGCCTGTCGTCGGACGATGCGCCAAGTCGCATCCGAATATTCAGAAACCGACGCTGGCCTGCATGAACAGCGTTCGCGGCTGACCCACGTAGATTCCCGAATTGTTGTCGCTGGAGCGGGTGAAATACTGCTTGTCGAACAGGTTCTTCACCCCGAGGCCGAGCTTCAGGTTCGACGCCTGCGGGCCGAAGTCGTAGCCGACGCGGGCATTCCAGGTCACGTAGCCGGGAATGTCGCCGTACTGGCCGTCGGCGCTGGGCTCGGTGATGTAGTTGTGGGTGAAGTTGCCCTGGCTGTCGGTGCTCAGCCCTGGCGCGCGCTGCATGGACTGGGCGAAGGCGTCGAGGTTGTAGGTCCAGCGGTCGACCTCGTAGCGCACCCCGGCGGTGGCCACCTGGCGCGAGTAGAGCGGCAGGTCGCGCCCCTTGAAGGAGGGAATGTCGCCTTCGTAGGTGGCGCGGGTATAGGTGAGGCTGCCGTAGACCGACAGGCCGTCCAGGCGCGGATCGAGAGCGGCGAAGTCATAGTGGCCGGAAGTCTCGATGCCCTGGTGCTTGGTGGCGCCGAGGTTGGTCCAGCCGACGTCGTTGCTGACGTACTGCAGCTCGTCGTCGAAGTCGATGTAGAACAGCGTGATCTCGCCGCCCCAGCTGCCGTTGTCGTAGCGCGTGCCCAGTTCGTAGGTCTTGGCCTTCTCCGGCTCCAGGCCGGCGGCGGTATCGTTGCCGCTGCCGCCCTGGCCGAGCTGGAAATACTGCAGGCTGCCGAACGATTCGGAGTAGTTGGCGAACAGCTTCCACTCGTCGCTCAAGTGATACATCAGGCTCAGCGCCGGCAGCGGTTCGTTGTAGTCCTTGCTGCGCTTCTTCTCCTGCACCGGCTTGCCGTTCAGGCCGAGCACCGGGCGGTCGCGCCAGTCGCTGTCGATCTTCTCGAAGCGGATGCCGGGAGTGATGGTCCAGTTGCCGACATCGATCTTGTCGTCGATGTAGAAGGCGCTGGCCTCGGTACCGCCGGTACGGTCCTGGTAGGTATGGCCGTCCGAGCCGGGACGCACGGTCGGCACATTGTCGACCAGGGCCAGTTGGCTGGCGCGCTCGTTCATCGCTTCCTTCAGGTAGCGGTAGCCGATGCCGATCTCCTGGGTGGTCGGGCCGGCGAAGAAGATCCGCGAGACCCGCGGCTCCACCGCGAACACATGGTAGTCGCGCGGGTACGAGGTGATGGTCCTGAGGTTGCGCGCGGCGATGCTGCTGCCGCGGAAACTGTCGCTGTAGTAGGTGAGCACCTCGAACTGGGTGAGGTCGTCGACCTGGCGGGTGTACTTCAGCGAGAAGTCCTTGCGCCGACCACGGAAGTTGTCCCAGTCGCGCACCGACTGGAAGGGATCGTCGTCGTACTGCGCCTGGGTCAGGCCGCCCGGCATATCGGCGTAGGCGTCGTAGTAGTGGAAGTTGGCCGCCAACTGGTCGCTGTCGGTGAGCTGCCAATGGGTCTTGAGCAGCACGTCATCGATATCGTTGTCGTTGTTGCCGTCGCGGTAGTCGGCGCCCTTCACCCCGGAATACAGCAGCGCCACGCCCAGGCCGTTGTCGGCGGTCCCGCCGAGGAACGCCTGGTTGAGCTTCTTCCAGCCGCCGTGGCCGGCATGCTCGATGGTGGTGCCGATTTCGCCGGAGAACTTCTCCGGAATCGCCCGGGTCACGAAGTTGATCACCCCGCCGACGTTCTGCGGGCCGTAGCGCACCGAGCCGGCGCCGCGCACGACGTCGATGCTCTCCAGGTTGCCGATGGACAGCGGCATCATCGACAGCTGCGGCTGGCCGTAGGGCGCCACCGCCGCCGGCACGCCGTCGATCATCACCGTCGAGCGCGGCGACAGGCGTGAAGTCAGGCCACGCACCCCGACGTTCAGGGAGATGTCGCTGCCGCCGGTACCGTTGTTGTCCTGCACTTGCACGCCGGGCACCTTGCGCAGCACGTCGCGGACGTTCTGCGCACCGCTCTCGAGCATTTCCCGACGACGCACCACGCTGCGCGCGCCGGGATGGTTCTGCACCACCGCCTGGTCGGCTTCGCCCAGCCAGTCGCCGACCACGGTGACCGTGCCCAGCTCCTTGGCTTCCTCTTCGGCCTGCGCCGCCTGCATGGACACACCCAGCGCGATGGCGACGGCCAGGCGCGACAACGAACTCACGGACGACATCGAGGCTCCCCCAGGGACGCAGGAAAAAGTGGGGCGCAAAAGTACGGCAAATCGTAAAGAGCGTAAATACAAATGATTTGCAAATGTGAGCTTGACTTATTCGTATGTCGTCAAGGACGAGCGCGCGCAGGCCGAGCGGTATTCACCCGGTGCCACCCCGTAGGCCTGCTTGAACTGGCGACCGAGGTGGCTCTGGTCGGCGAAGCCCAGCTCCAGGGCCACCTCCAGCGGCGCCCGGCCGCTCTTGAGCAGTGCCCTGGCCTGCTCCAGGCGGCGCTGTCTGAGCCAGGCGTGGGGCGGCATGCCGGTGGCGCGACGGAAGACCCGGGCAAAATGGAACGGGGACAGATTGACCGCCGCCGCCAGTTCCTCCAGCGAAGGCGGATCGAGCAACCGCGCCGCCAGCAGTTCGCGGGCGCGGGCCACCGCCAACGGCTCCTGCCCGGCCTTCGGCGCTTCTGGCAGGCGGGCGTGGCGACGGAACAGGGCGAGCATCGTCTCGCGCCAGCGGGTCTGGGTTTCCAGGCTGCCGGCATGCTCGGCCAGCAGGCGGTGCAAGTGGACGAAGGCGCGTGCCAGGGGCTGGTCGTGGATCACGCTGTCGGCGAAACGCGGCACGCCGCCATGATGGATTTCCAGCTCGTCGAGAATCCCGTCGATCTGTTCCATTTCCGGGTAGTAGCCGCGATAGAGCCAACCGGCATCATGGGCCTTGGAGCCGGTGTGCACTTCGTCGGGGTTGATCAGCACCATGCTGCCCAGCGGGGCCAGGTGCTCGCCGCCACGATGGCGGAAGCGCTGCGCGCCCTGCTCGATGATGACCAGGGCGAAGCTGCTGTGCACGTGCGGCGCGAAGCGCTGCTCCACATAGCGCGCGTGCAGCAGTTCGACGCCGCCCAGTTCGGCGGCGCGCCAGAAATGCGTGTGTTCTCCGCTCGTCTCGTCCGGCACTGCCGTCTCCTCGTTCGCCCGTCCGGACGGGCCGCCCAGCATACCGCAGGAGCGACGGAACCGGCTTCAGCCGGTGAAGCTGGCTTCCAGCGCCGCCTTGACCTGCGGCCATTCGTGGTCGGTGATGCTGTAGACGAAGGTGTCGTCTAGCCGCCCGCCGGCCAGCCGCCGGTGGTTGCGCAGTACGCCCTCGCGCTGCGCGCCGAGCTTGTCGATGGCGCCCTGGGCGCGCAGGTTGCTCGCCGCCGTGCTGAGCTGCACGCGGACCATGCGCAGGTTGTCGAAGGCATGCTTGAGCATCAGGTACTTGATCATGCGGTTCAGGCCGCTGCCGTGCTGGGCCTGGTCGAGCCAGGTCCAGCCGATCTCGCAGGCCGGCAAGGCGGGAAGGAATTCGGCGAAGCGCGTGGTCCCGACCAGTTGCACGCCGAGGCGGACGGCGAGCGGCAACGCCCTGCCCTCGCGCTGCTCGACGAGGCTCTGGCGGTACCAGTCCGGCCGCGTCGGTCCGTCCATGTACTGCAGCGCCTCGCGGTTGGCTTCGGCGAGGCTCACCAGCTCGGGAATGTCCGCTTCCACCAGCGGCTCGAGACGCAAGGCTCCGCGCTGCAGGGTGATCGGTAGCGGCTTGAACATGGGCGCCCTCCTCGACATCGACGCAAAACTCCGCTCCCATCAGAGCGCAGCGGCCGCGTTTAGTGCCGCAGCCGAAACCGGCTACGATGAACGGACAGCCGGCCGCCGAGGCCGTCCGCGCTCACGCAGCCCGGCACGCTACCAACTCCGCGCGTCCGGCTCAAGCATGCGTGCGACCTTGGTCGCAGGCGGCCTGACGCGCGGGCCGACAAGTGCGAAACTGGCGCGAAAGCAAGACCCCCGCCTCACGCCAGCTTCACGCGGGGACATCATCGGAGTTCGCATGTCGCTGTCCATCGGGCTGATCGCCGTGGTCGCCCTGGTCTACATGGCCATCCTGTTCGCCATCGCCTTCTATGGCGACCGTCGCCGCACCCCGCTCTCACCCCGCCTGCGCGCCTGGGTCTACAGCCTCTCCCTGGCAGTGTACTGCACCAGCTGGACCTTCTTCGGCGCGGTCGGCCAGGCCACCGACCAGCTCTGGTCGTTCCTGCCGATCTACCTCGGACCGGTGCTGCTGATGCTGTTCGCGCCCTGGGTGCTGCAGAAGATGATCATGATCAGCAAGCAGGAGAACATCACCTCCATCGCCGACTTCATCGCCGCCCGCTACGGCAAGTCGCAGGCGCTGGCGGTGGTGGTGGCGCTGATCTGCATGGTCGGCGTACTGCCCTACATCGCCCTGCAACTGAAAGGCATCGTCCTCGGGGTGAATCTGCTGATCGGCTCCGGCGCCGACTCCACCGGTACCCGCGCCCAGGACACGGCGCTGATCGTGTCGCTGGTGCTGGCGCTGTTCACCATCGTCTTCGGTACCCGCAGCCTGGATGTCACCGAACACCACCGCGGCATGGTCCTGGCCATCGCCTTCGAGTCGCTGGTCAAGCTCACCGCCTTCCTCGCCGTGGGCATCTTCGTCACCTTCGGCCTCTACGACGGCTTCGCCGATCTCTTCTCCCAGGCCCGCGCCGCGCCGCAGTTGGCCGACTACTGGGAAGAGACCGTGCACTGGCCGGCGATGCTGCTGCAGACCGGCGTGGCGATGACCGCGATCATGTGCCTGCCGCGGCAATTCCACGTCACCGTGGTGGAGAACATCGAGCCGCGCGACCTCAACCTGGCGCGCTGGGTGTTCCCCATCTACCTGGTGCTGGCCGCGTTGTTCGTGGTGCCGATCGCCCTCGCCGGCCAGTTGCACCTGCCCGCCGGGGTAATGCCGGACTCCTTCGTCATCAGCCTGCCGCTGGCCGAGGCGCACCCGGCGCTGGCCCTGCTGGCGTTCATCGGCGGCGCCTCGGCCGCCACCGGAATGGTCATCGTCGCCAGCGTCGCGCTGTCGACCATGGTCTCCAACGACATGCTCCTGCCGTGGCTGCTGCGACGCCGGGAAAAGGACACCGAACGGCCCTTCGAGGCCTTCCGTCACTGGCTGCTGACCGTGCGCCGGGTGAGCATCGCGGTGATCCTGCTGCTCGCCTACGTGGCCTACCGCCTGCTCGGCTCCAGCGCCAGCCTGGCGACCATCGGCCAGATCGCCTTCGCCGCCATCGCCCAGCTCGGCCCGGCGATGATCGGCGCGCTGTACTGGAAACAGGCCAACCGCCGCGGGGTCTTCGCCGGCCTCGCCGCCGGCTCGCTGCTGTGGGCCTATACGCTGGTCCTGCCGGTGGTGGCCAAGGGCCTTGGCTGGCCGCTGGAGCGCATCCCCGGCCTGACCTGGCTGGCAAGCAATCCCTTCGGCCTGCCGATCGAGCCGCTGACCCAGGGCGTGCTGATCTCGCTGGTCGGCAACTTCGCCCTGTTCGGCCTGGTCTCGGTGCTCTCGCGCACCCGCGTGTCCGAGCACTGGCAGGCCAGCCGCTTCATCGGCCAGGAGATCTCCCAGCGGCAGAACTCGCGCTTCATGCTCGCGGTGCAGGTGGAAGACCTGCTGATGCTCGCCGCGCGTTTCGTCGGCGAGGAACGCGCGCGGCAAAGCTTCATCCGCTTCGCCTACCGCCAGGGCAAGGGCTTCACCCCGAACCAGACCGCCAACAACGAGTGGATCGCGCACACCGAGCGCCTGCTCGCCGGGGTCCTCGGCGCGTCCTCGGCGCGGGCGGTGGTGAAGGCCGCCATCGAAGGGCGCGAGATGCAGGTGGAGGACGTGGTGCGGATCGCCGACGAAGCCTCCGAGGTGCTGCAATTCAACCGCGCCCTGCTGCAGGGCGCGATCGAGAACATCACCCAGGGCATCAGCGTGGTCGACCAGTCGCTGCGCCTGGTGGCCTGGAACCACCGCTACCTGGAACTGTTCGAGTACCCGGACGGGCTGATCTACGTCGGCCGACCGATCGCCGACATCATCCGCTACAACGCCGATCGCGGCCTGTGCGGGCCCGGCGATCCGGACATGCACGTGGCCAAGCGCCTGTACTGGATGCGCCAGGGCACTCCGCACACCTCCGAGCGGCTGTTCCCCAACGGCCGGGTCATCGAGCTGATCGGCAACCCGATGCCCGGCGGCGGCTTCGTCATGAGCTTCACCGATATCACCGCCTACCGCGAGGCCGAACAGGGCCTCAAGGGCGCCAACGAGTCGCTGGAACAGCGGGTCCAGGAGCGTACCCAGGAACTCTCGCAGTTGAACCAGGAACTCAGCGAGGCGAAGAGCAACGCCGAGGCCGCCAACCAGTCGAAGACCCGCTTCCTCGCCGCCGTCAGCCACGACCTGATGCAGCCGCTGAACGCCGCGCGGCTGTTCTCCGCCGCCCTCGCCCACCAGGACGCGCTGCCCGGCGAGGTCCGCGACCTGGTGCAGCACCTCGACTCGTCGCTGCGTTCCGCCGAGGACCTGATCACCGACCTGCTGGACATCTCGCGCCTGGAAAGCGGCCGGGTCAGCGCCGAACGCAACCCGTTCCCGCTGAACAACCTCTACGATGCCCTCGGCGTCGAGTTCAAGGCGCTGGCCCAGGAACAGGGCCTGCATTTCCGCCTGCGCGGCAGCCAGCTGCGGGTGGACAGCGACATCAAGCTGCTGCGGCGCATCCTGCAGAACTTCCTGACCAACGCTTTCCGCTACGCCAAGGGCCACGTGCTGCTCGGCGTGCGCCGCGAGGACGGCTGCCTGCGCCTGGAAGTCTGGGATCAGGGGCCGGGCATCCCACCGGACAAGCAGAAAGTCATCTTCGAAGAGTTCAAGCGCCTGGACAGCCACCAGACCCGCGCGGAGAAAGGCCTCGGTCTCGGCCTGGCGATCGCCGACCGGCTCTGCAAGGTCCTCGGCCATCCGCTGGAGGTACGTTCCTGGCCGGGCAAGGGCAGCGTCTTCAGCGTCCGCGTACCGCTGGCGCGGCAGGCGCCGCCGGCCCTGGCCAACGGCCACAAGGCCGAACCGGCGCAAGCGCTGAACGGCGCCCAGGTGCTCTGCGTGGACAACGAAGACAGCATCCTCGCCGGCATGAACAGCCTGCTCAGCCGCTGGGGCTGCCAGGTCTGGACCGCGCGCAGCCGCGAGGAATGCGCCACGCTGCTGGACAGCGAGATGCGCCCGCAACTGGCGTTGATCGACTATCACCTGGACGACGGCGAGACCGGTACGCAATTGATGGCCTGGCTGCGCACGCGCCTGGGCGAGCCGGTGCCGGGCGTGGTGATCAGCGCCGACGCGCGGCCGGAACTGGTGGCGGAGATCCACGCCGCCGGCCTCGACTACCTGTCCAAGCCGGTCAAGCCGGCCGCGTTGCGGGCCCTGCTCAGCCGCCATCTGAGCCTGCGCTGAGCGGGCCTCAGTGACGGCGGATCAGCAGCGCACGGATCTGCTGCGCGGTCTCGCCGTCGACTTCCGCGAGCATCCGCACCTTGCCGGCTACCAGCGCCGCCAGCGGCGCTCCGTCTCGATAGAGCAGGCGGTTGCCGGTCACCGCCGGCACCCGTTCGCCGGGTAGCAGGCCGCCGACCAGGTTCAACGGATCGACTGCCGACACCACCAGCATCGCCCCATCCGGCGGCCGCTTGCGCACCTCGCGCAACAGGCCGACCGCTTCCGCCAAGGCGAACTGCTCGCCGGCCAGGCCGGCGATGAAGCGCCCGCCGCGAATCTCGCCGCGCGCTTCCAGGCGATGGTAGACGCGCAGCAACTCGCGCCACGGCGGCAGCCAGTCGACTTCGCGCTCCAGCAGGCGCCAGGCGACCACCCCATAGCGCCGCAGCAAGGTCCGGGCGACATGTTCGAGAACCTCCGCCGGCAAACGCTGCCCCGCCTCTTCCGCCTTCGCCCGGCGCAGCGGCGCCCAGCGCCCGGCGTCCTGCATGCCGCCCGGCAGGCCGCGCGAGCGGCGCTCCTGGCGGCTGCGCTTGTCCGCCGGCATCAGCAGGGTGCGCAGCCCGGCGAAGCTGTCGGCGTTGACCCGGCCGACCGAGACCAGCTCGCCGAGGGCGTTCTCCAGCTCGCTGCGCAGCAGGTGGGCGTCCTGGCTCAGTTCGTCGAAGAACGATGCACCCTGCTCGCGCAGCACCTCCAGTACCCTGGCCGCGCGCGGCGACAGTTCCGGCTCCGGCGCGTCGCGCTGCAGGACGCTCCAGAGCCCCAGCTCGCGGCGCGGCAGGAGCACGATCGGCGCGCTGCGCAGCGGACCGCCGGCGGCCTTGCTGCGTCCGGCCAGGCGCGCCCAGACGATGCGTCCGGAACGGCACAGCTGGTCCAGCCAATGGCTGGCGTAGTCGGCCACCCGCGCTGCCAGCAGTTCGCTTTCCCAGGCGGCCGCCGCGGCCTGGAAGCCTTCCAGTTGCTCGACCACCGTAGCCAGGGACTCCGCTCCCCGGCCACGGGTGCCCGGCGCCAGGCGCTGCCAGTCGAACAGGAAGCGCATGAAATCGGCGCGCTGCACCGGCTCGATTTCCCGGCGCAGGCGCTTCACCGTATAGCGATGGATGCGCGCCAGCAGATGGCGTTCGCACCACTCCTCTTCCGTCGCGCCAGGACTGAAGCGGCCACGCAGCACATAGCCTTCGCGCTCCAGGGCGGCCAACGCGTACTGCTGGTCGGCCAGGCCGATGCCCAGGTCGGCCGCCAACTGCCCGGCCGTGCGCGGCCCGAAGCCACCCAGGCGGGCGCGGGTCAGCTCCACGGTCGCCGCTTCCGCCGAGTCCGGCGGCGGATAGCCGCGAGGCGCCTGGAAAGCGTCGGGCACCTTCGCCGCGGGATGCACCAGGCGCATCGCCGGCAGGCGCTCCGCCGCCAGCCAGAGAATGCTGCCTGCGCAGTCCAGGCGTCCGGCGCGGCGTTGCTCCGACAGTTGCGCAAGCCATTCCCCCCAGCCCGGATTGGCCTCGGCCTCGCCCGAGGTGAGGTAGCCCAGGCTGTTCAGCGCCTCATGCATCTCGTCGGCGTTGCGCGCTTCCGGCCAGGCCTCGCCACGCACCGCCTCGATCGCCTCAAGGTCCAGGGCGCCGAGATCGTCGGCGGACTCGGGATCGCTCCAGCGGCGATTCTGTACCGCCTGGGTACGCCGCTCTTCCAGCGGCGCATCGTCGAGATAGGCGTAGGGACGCGCGGTGAGTATCTCCGCCGCCAACGCCGAAGGCGCCGGCAGGTCGCGCGCCAGCAAGTCCACCGCGCCGCTCTCCATGTCGCGCAGCAGGGCCAGCCAGCCGTCGCAATCCATCGCCTCGTGCAGGCAGTCGTCGAGGGTCTGCGCCACCAGCGGGTGATCGGGCACCTCGCGCTCGCCGACGATATTCTCCAGGCACGCCACCTGATCGGGGAACACGCTGGCCAGCAGATCCTCGCTCTTCATCCGCAGCAGTTGCGGCGGCACCTTGCGACCGCCGGCATAGCGCGGCAAACCGAGCGAAGTGGTCAGGTTCCAGCGCCAGCGCACGCCGAACAGCGGCGCGTCGAGCACGGCCTGTACCAACAGATGCTCGGCGCTCGCCGAATGCAGGTAGCGCCAGACCTCGTCGAGGGGAAAGCTGTGGCTGGTGGACAGCGAGAGGATGATCGCGTCCTCGGTGGCCGCCGCCTGCAGCTCGAAGTTGAAGCTGCGGCAGAAACGCTTGCGCAGCGCCAGGCCCCAGGCGCGGTTGAGGCGGCTGCCGTGAGGACTGTGGATGATCAGTTGCATGCCGCCGGATTCGTCGAAGAAGCGTTCCATCACCAGCCGCCGGCTCCCGGGCAGGCCACCCAGGGCCTGGCGGGCGCGGGCCAGGTACTCGACGATCTGCCGCGCGGCGCCATCGTCCAGCCCGAGGGTGACGCCGAGCCAGGCGATGGCTGGCTCCAGCCGCTGCCCTTCCGGCAATGCCTGGCCTTCGCCGAGCAGCTCGTCGAGGGTGTCGCGCAGGCGCGCCACGCTGGCCGACAGCTCGTCGCTGCGCCCCGGCGCCTCGCCCAGCCAGAACGGAATGTTCGGCGGCTGGCCCTGGGCGTCCTCGACCCGCACCCGTCCCGGCTCGATGCGGATGATCCGGTACGAGGTGTTGCCCAGCTGGAACACGTCGCCGGCCAGGCTCTCCACCGCGAAATCCTCGTTGACCGTCCCCACCAGCAGGCCCTGCGGCTCCAGCAGCACGCTGTAGTCGCCGGTATCGGGAATGGTCCCGCCCGAGGTCAGCGCGGTCAGCCGCGCGCCACGGCGGCCACGGAGCAGGCCGTTGAGCGCATCGCGATGGAGATAGGCGCCGCGCACGCCGAGGCGTGAGTGGTAGCCCTCGGCAAGCATCCGCAGGACTTCGTCGAAGCGCTCGCGCTCCAGCCCGGCGTAGGGCTCGGCGCGGATCACCAGGCGATAGAGGTCGTCCTCGCGCCACTCCTGGCAGGCCACTTCGGCGACGATCTGCTGCGCCAGCACGTCCAGCGGCTGGCGCGGCAGCACCAGGCTGTCCAGCTCGCCACGGCGCACGCTGTCGAGCAGCGCCGCGCATTCCACCAGGTCGTCGCGGGAGGTCGGGAACAACCGGCCCTTGGGGGTGCCGCCGACGCTGTGCCCGGAACGCCCGACCCGTTGCAGGAAGGCGGCGATGGAGCGCGGCGACGACAACTGGCAGACCAGCTCGACGTCGCCGATATCGATGCCCAGCTCCAGCGAGGCGGTCGCCACCAGTACCTTCAATTGCCCGGCCTTGAGGCGCTGCTCGGCATCCAGGCGCAGCTCCTTGGCCAGGCTGCCGTGGTGGGCCGCCACCTGGCGGCTGCCGAGGCGTTCGGCGAGGAAGCGGGTGACCCGCTCGGCCATGCGCCGGGTGTTGACGAACACCAGGGTGGTGCGGTGCTCGCCGGCCAGGTGCGCCAGGCGGTCGTAGACCAGCTCCCAGGTGTCGTTGGACATCACCGCTTCCAGCGCCACCGGCGGTACCTCGATGCCCAGGTCGCGGGGGCGCGTATAGCCGATGTCGACGATCCGGCAGGCCGGATCGCGCGGATTGCCGCTGGCGCCGACGAGGAAGCGCGCGACCTTCTCGATCGGCTTCTGCGTGGCGGACAGCCCGATCCGCAGCAGCGGTCGCGGACACAGCGCCTGCAGGCGCTCCAGCGACAGCGCCAGGTGGCTGCCGCGCTTGCTGCCGGCCAGGGCATGGATCTCGTCGACGATCACGCTGCGCACCCCGGCAAGCATCTGCCGGCCCGACTCCGAGCCGAGCAGGATGTACAGCGATTCGGGCGTGGTGACCAGGATGTGCGGCGGGCGCTTGCGCATCGCTCCGCGTTCGACCTGCGGCGTATCGCCGGTGCGCACCGCGCTACGGATATCGACGTCGGGCAGGCCGAGACGCGCCAGTTCCTCGCGGATGCCAGCCAGCGGTTGCTCCAGGTTGATGCGGATGTCGTTGGACAGCGCTTTCAGCGGCGAGACATAGACCACCTGGGTGGCATCCGCCAACTCGCCGCCGGCGGCCAGCCCCTCCACCACCAGGGCATCGATGGCGGCGAGGAAGGCGGTCAGGGTCTTGCCCGAACCGGTGGGCGCGGCGACCAGGGTCGAAAGCCCCTCGCGGATCGCCGGCCAGGCCTCCACCTGCGCCGGCGTGGGCGCGGCGAAGTGGCGTTCGAACCACTGGCGGACGACGGGATGGAACTCCGCCAGGGGCCGCGGAGCCGGCTCGGCGCGGCGGGCGGAAGAGGATGAAATAGGCATCATGCTCCGCACTATGGTGGCGCCGCGGGCGACTCACAAGCCCCGCCGATCGCCCGTCGGGCGCAGTTTCAGAGCCCGGCGACGAAACGGTCGAAGCGCTCGGCGTGCAGCGCTTCGCTGCCGTTCTCCTCGAGCAGCCGGCGAGCCTCGGCGGCCTTCGGCGTCTCGCCGCCGATCAGGCCGAGCAGGCGCTCGCCGCGCGGCGTGAGGACGAAGTTCTCGCCATTGCCGCCCTGCTCTTCCGGACGCGGCTCGATGAAGCCGCCCTCCAGCAGGATCGCCTCGTAGTCGGCGGCCTTCTGCTTCAACGCATCCATGTCGCCGACCCGCTGCCCGGCCTGGGAGCGTTCCTCGGCCAGGCGTTCGGCATGGGCGCGCGGGGCGAAGTTCTCATGGGCGGACTGCCGGACCTCCAGCAGCAACCGTTCGACCAGATCCCAATCGTGAGTCATGGCATACCTCCTGCGGCATAAGCGACGAGGGTCCTTCGCACCCTCTCTATGCGTGCGACCCGCAACCCGCAGCGAGGGTTCGAATCGGTCGCCGTCCGGCGTTGCGGCTGAACTTTGTCGGCTCGACCGGGCTCCACCGCTCAGGACCACCCCACAGGAGTACGCCATGAAACCGCTTTTCGCCCTCGCCAGCGCCTGCGCCCTGCTGGTCGCCACGCCGGTCTTCGCCTGTTCCGAAGCGGAGGCGGAAAAGATGGGCAAGGAAGTCGCCACCAAGGTCGCCTCGATCACCCAGAAGAACCCGCAACGGGCCAGGGAACTCAACGAGCAGTTGCGCCAGCGCCAGGAAGCCCGCTCGGAACAGAACCGGCCGAGCGATTGCGATGCCTACGCGCAGATGCTCAAGGAACTGGATCAGGAAAAAGGTGACGTACAGCGCAACACTTCGCAGTGATCCGCCGGTTCGGGGTGCGGCGGCCCGGGACGGCGGGGTCCGGCGCCCGTGACGGGCGCGCCACCCACCCCGCCTGAGTCACTGAGACAGGCGCGGGCCGAACAGCACGACGCTGGCACCGACCACGCACAAGGCCACACCCAGCCAGTCGCTCCATAGCGGCCGCGAGCGCTCGACGAAAGCCAGCCAGAACAGCGACGCGGCGACGTAGATGCCGCCATAGGCGGCATAGGCGCGGCCGGCGTAGCTGGCCTCCACGCGGGTCAGCAGCAAGGCGAACAGGGTCAGGCTGAGCAGGCCGGGCAGCACCCAGAGGGCGCTCTTGCCCAGCCGCAGCCAGAGATAGAAGGCGTAGCAGCCGGCGATCTCGCAGAACGCCGCGAGGACGAACCAGAGGTAGTTGATCACCGCCGCCCGCCCTCCCGCTCCCAGGCGCAGCGGACCTGCAGGTCGCTCTCCTGGGGGGTATGAAAGCCACGCTCGGACTCCCAGCGAAAGGTATGGCTGCCGTTCACTTCGGTCTCCAGGTGGACCACCGCGCTGGCCCAGTAGAGGCGCCTGAGCAACGCCTCGAACTGCTCGACCCACAGGCTCCACTCGTATTCGATGGCCTGGTAGCTGGCACCGAAGTGGATGATCTGGGTCTGGTAGAGCCCGGCCCCGGACTGCTCGCAGCGGCTGAACATCTCGCGGCCGAGGAACGGCCAGGCCTCGCCGCCCGGCAGGCTGTCCAGCACGCGGCGGTTGGCGGCACGGCGCATGCGCCGTTCCATCGAATCGCCCGGCCAGTCGCGGATGCAGCCATAGACGATGGATTCAGACTCCACAGGGGTACTCCAGAACAGAACGGACTCGCAGAGGCAGCCTTCTAGCACAGGGCGCGAGGCCGGAAAAGCAAAAAGCCTCGCAAATGAGCGAGGCTTCTTGTGGGGTCCAACGTACTTCGGCAGGCAGGCCGGTGACTCAAGCTACTCGATCGCACCGCCTTGGGCAAGCACTATCTGCGCCGCACCGCAATGGTGCAAAGCCGCGCCCCTGCTGGCCTGCAGCCATTTCCACTCAGGCCTGGCGCTGACGCTTGGCCTGCATCTTGCCGGCCATCGCGGTCATCTCGTCATAGATCGCCTGGGGATTCTGCTGCTTGATCCTCCAGGCCATCCGCGCCTGCTCGTGGGGCAGGATCAGGAAACTGCCCTTGGCCACTTCGGCGTGGATGTAGTCGGCGATGTCGGCGGCGCTGATCGGCGAACTCTCCAGCAACTTGCCGACCTGGTGCTTCATCTCGGGGCTCGGGCCGCGGAAAGAGTCCAGCAGGTTGGTCTGGAAGAACGAAGGACAGACCACATGGACGCCGACCTCGACCAGCGCCAGCTCTACCAGCAGGCTTTCCGAAAGCGCCACCACCCCGGCCTTGGCCACGTTGTAGTTGCTCATCGCCGGGCCCTGCATCAACGCCGCCATCGAGGCGATGTTGACGATCTTGCCCTTGCTTCGCTCCAGCAACGGCAGGAAGGCCTTGCAGCCCTTGACCACGCCCATCAGGTTGATCGCGATCTGCCAGTCCCAGTCCTCCAGGGACAACTCGCCGAAGAAGCCGCCGGAGGCCACCCCGGCGTTGTTGACGATGACGTCGATGCCGCCGAACTTCTCCTCGCAGCTCTGTGCCAGCGCGGTCAGTTGACTGTAGTCGCGTACGTCGCAACGCTGGGTGAAGCCATCGCCACCCGCCTCGCGCACCAGTTTCAGGCTTTCCGCCAGGCCGGCTTCGTTGACGTCGGCCAGCGCCAGGCGCCAGCCGTCACGCGCCCAGCGCAGGGCGATTTCGCGCCCCAGCCCGGAGCCGGCACCGGTGATCATCATGCGGTTTTGCATAGGGGTCCTGCCTTCCTGTTCGTGTGATGAAGGCCAGTGTAACCAAGGGTTTCAGCGGCCTCCGGCTAAATCAGGAAGCTGAATGCCTCGGGCAAACCCGGACATGCCGGGCCGCGCGAGGGGCTCAGGCGAGCAGCAGGACGCAGAGCTTGCCCAGGACCAGGGCGATGCCGCAGGAAACCAGCAGGTAGGAGGCGCCATCGAGACGCCGGCGGTACAACTGGGCGAAGGAACCCACGTGATGCTGCAGGACGAACATTCCCAGTGCCACCAGGATCGCCGGGATCAGGAAGACGAATTGCCAGAAGTGTTCGACCGCCAGCGTCGCTTCGCCGTCGTCCGCGAGCAGCAGGGCGCCCCCCAGCAACTGGCCCAGCAACAGCAGCCCCCCGACGCCAATACAGGCACGTCCCCAGCCGATCATCAGTCCCTCCCAGAGCGTTTCCGAGGGACCAGCATAGCCAGATGCCGCCATGCGATCTGTGCCCTGGGTCAAGCTGGGCGGCCCGCCCGGACATCCACCAGGCAATTTCATGACGCGGGTAACATCCTGCGGAAACGAGCCCCGCCCGCCGGACGGGGCCCGACCGCCTCAGAACACGTACTGCAGGCGCATCACCAGGCCATCGCCGCTATCGTCGCCGTTGGCATTGCTGATCTTGTCGGTCTTCGCCTTGACGTAGTTGGCGGAGACCTTCACCGCCTCGTTGGCGTACCAGTTGACGCCCAGGGTATGGGTCTTGCCCTTGGCGTCGCCGACCTCGCGGGTGGCGCTGTCGACGACGATGTTGTCATCCTCGACCTTGATCGAGTCGTAGCGGTAGAACAGCTCCCAGGCGCCGATTTCCTTGTTCTCCGGCTTGATGGTGTCGAACTTGGCGCCGTCCAGCTTGTAGAGGCGCGGCTCGCCGGTGAGGGTGTAGGCCAGTTGCGCGTAATAGCCGGAGGCCTTGAGATCCTCGCGGTCGCGCTCGGCCTTGACCGTGCGCCGCAGGTACTCGGCCTGGGCCGAGAAGGCACCCAGCGCCCAGGCGCCTTCCAGGCCCCAGACCGAGTCGTCCTTCCACAGCCCCTCGACTGCCGAACTGCCGCCGAACAGGCCACGGTTGCCATTGCTGCCGGCATCGTTGCCGCCATTGGTGGAGACGCCGCGCATGCCCATGCGCGGGCGGATCCGGGTATCCACCGCGCTGTCCTCCAGGTCGCGATAGGCGTATTGCAGGCCCAGGTGCACCACGTTGCCCGGCTCGTGCAGCGGCGCGAACACGCCGCGCAGGTTGTAGCGCTTGACGCTGTCGCCGTCGGTATCGTTGTTGTTCTCGCTGAACACGCTGCCCGAGAGGAAGGCCATGCCGCCCACCACCGAGCTGGCCTGGATACCGGTACCGACGTTGTCGTTGACCCAGTCGGCGATGTCGTAGGTGAGGTTGCGCTCCAGCGCGGTGACCCATTTGGAGCTGGTGGCCTTTTCCAGGCCGAAGTCGGTGTAGAAGCGGCCGAACTTCAGGTTGACCGGATTGAAGCCGGTATAGGTGACCGAGGCTTCGTCGAAGTAGCCGGCGCTGTCGTTGCCGACGTTGCGCGACAGGTCGTAGTTGATCTGGTACTTCCAGTCACGGTAGACGGTGCCGCCGAACTCCAGGTAGGCGCGGCGGAAGTAGGCGGCATCGGCGGTATTGCCGTTGTTCGTGTAGTAGCCGTCGAAGCGGCCGTAGTCGGCCTGTAGGCGGCCGCCGAGCTTGAAGCTGAATTCCTTGTCGGTGGTGGCGACTTCGAGGCCGCCCTTGGTCTTGATCACGATGTCGGCACCGTCGGTGGTCACGGTCCCGGCCAGGCTCTGCGCGGAAATCGCCAGGCCCAGCAAACTCCAGGCAACACTGCTCCCCACCCCTTTGCACGAGTGTCTGCGAATCATCAGGTAAGTCCCCTGTTCGGATTTCGAATGGTCTTGAGCAGCGCGGAAACGGCCGGTTCTGTCGCCGGCCGGCGCTGCTGGAGGGGGATCATCTGGATGGGTTGTGACAGCGAGACTGCAAAGCGCGAAAGCTTTTGTGACAGGCAGCCGGATAGCGCCTGGATGAGGCCGTCGGATAAGGGCGCAGGCCTAGAGGCATCAGGTCCGGGCGACAGATGTAACAGCTTGTTTCATATATTGCGGCAACCTTGCGAAGATTGCATGGCTGCAATGAAACTCAAGAGTTTCTGCCGATAACCGTCTGGCTTTCGGATATTCCTGCCAGTACCTGCGGGTGGACCTGTAACGAAAGAAAGACCCGGTTGCAGGCTGCCAACATCGCCACAACCGGGTAAGGAAGCGATTAAAAAGACCTCGCCGGAGCGAGGCCGAAAACAGGAGCAGATCGTTGTCGCTTCTTAGAACACGTACTGCAAACGGGTCACGAAGCCGTCGCCGTCATCGTCGCCATTGTTGTTGGTAATCTTGTCGGTCTTCGCCTTGACGTAGGCCGCGCTGATCTTCACCGCATCGTTGACGTACCAGTTCACGCCCAGGTTGTGGGCCTTGGCCTTGGTGTCGCCGACTTCGCGAGTGGCGGTATCGGCGACGACGTTGTCGTCTTCCACCTTGATGTTGTCGTAGCGGTAGAACACTTCCCAGGCGCCGATTTCCTTGTTTTCCGGCTTGACGGAGTCGAACTTGGCGCCCTCCAGCTTGTACTGGCGGGACTCGCCGGTCAGGGTGTAGGCCAGTTGCGCGTAGTAACCCTTGGCCTTGATGTCCTTGTAGGCGTTGTCATCGGCCTTCAGCTTGCGTGCCAGGTATTCGGCCTGGGCCGAGAACGGGCCCATCGCCCAGGCGCCTTCCAGGCCCCAGACGCTGTCGTCCTTGTAGGAACCGGCCGGCGAGTTGGAGACACCGCCGAAGGTCGCGCGGTTGCCGTTGTCACCGGCGTCGTTGCCGCCGCTGGTGGCGATGCCGCGCATGCCCAGGCGCGGACGGATGCGCGAGTCGAAGGCGGTGTCGTCGAGGTCGCGGTAGGCATAGTTCACGCCGACATGCAGAACATTGCCGGCTTCGTGCATCGGCGCGAACACGCCGCGGAAGTTGAACTGCTTGACGCTGTCGCCGTCGCTGTCGTCGGCGTCCTTGGCGGATACGCCGGCGGACAGGTAGGCCATGTCGGCGAGGGTCGAGTTGACCTGGGCGCCCATGCCGTCCTGGTGGGTGTTGATCCAGTCGGCCAGTTCGTAGGCGGCGTTACGCTCGGGAGCGGTCACCCACTTGGAGCTGGTGGCCTTTTCCAGGCCGAAGTCGGGGTCGAAGCGACCGAACTTCAGGTTGACCGGGTTGAAGCCGGTGTAAGTGACCGAAGCTTCGTCGAAATAGCCGTTGTCGGAGCTGCCGGTGTTGTGCGACAGGTCGAAGTTGATCTGGTATTTCCAGTCCTTGTACGCGGTGCCGCCGAGTTCGATGAAGGCGCGGCGGAAGTAGGCGGCGTCGGCGGTGTTGCCATTCTTGGTATAGAAACCGTCGAAACGGCTGTAGTCGGCCTGCAGGCGACCGCCCAGCTTGAAGCTGAATTCCTTGTCGGTGGTGGCGACTTCGAGGCCGCCCTTGGTCTTGATCACGATATCGGCGCCGTCGGTGGTCACGGTGCCGGCGAACGCCTGGGCAGATACGGCCAGAGCCAGAGCGCTGGCAACGAAGCCGAGCGAGTGCTTACGGATCATCGAAGATTTCCCCTTAATGGTGTGTGCATTGGCAACACGCGAGTGCCTGGCTACAGCGCGCCCCTTGTTCCGCGCTGGCCGTAAGGCGGCCCCTTTGTGTTGGGGGGAATCTTGGCGATGGCAGATTGCAGCCAAATTGCATGGAGATAAATGTTTCATTACAGAGGAACTTTTTATCTCCAATGCGAATAACGCGAAAAGCCCTCTACTACGGGCCTTTCGGGTTATTCGATATGGGTAGAAAGCTCAGCGCAATTTTCGCGCAATCCAGAAGTCAGCAGAAAGCCACTTGCCGGCGCCGCCGAAGAACAGCGCGAGCAACATCACCAGGTAGGTCGCGGCGAACTCGATGCCGTTGTTGAGGATGGCGAAGCTTCCACTCGACGTCAGCCAGTCGTAGTTGCCGTATTCGCGCAGGATTTCCCGGGCCCGCGCCAGCTTCTCGCCGGCCTCCAGCACCTGGGTGTTGGCGAACGGCGCGGACGGATCGGCGATCGCCTGCCAGCCGTTCGGCCAGTGCACGGCGAAGATCGCTACCAGCATGGTCACCATCAGCGGCAGGCTGATCCAGCGCACGGCCAGGCCGCACAACAGCAGCACGGCGCCACCGGCCTCGCTCAGCGCGGCGAGCCAGGCCAGCAGTTCGGGAAACGGCAGACCGAGTCCCCAGTCGGGATTGCCGAACCACTCGATGGTGGCCGGCATGTCCGCCAGCTTCTGGCTGCCGGCCATCCAGAACACCGGCGCCAGGTACAGGCGCAGCGCCAGCGGGGCGAGGAAATCCGCTCGACGGGTGACGTCGAGGGCATGCTGTAAACGCAAGAAGACAGTCTTCATCATCACTCCAGAGCGCCCTCGCCCATGAGGATGCCCTGGGCGTGCCAGTCCTCCAGCAAGGCGAAGGCATTTTCGAAATACTCCGCGTCGGCGCTCAGGCCGCAGCTTCCGGCCAACTCGCGCAACAACGGCAGCAGCGTCACCGACGCCTCCCCCTCCTCGCTCAGGCGCTGCGCGAGGCGATAGGCGAATGGCGACAGGTGCAGGAAGCGCACCCGCTCCGCCGGATCGCGCCAGACCAGCAGGCAGGTCGGCTCGGCCGGCGGCTCCACCGGCCGATGGCTCGGCCCCAGGCGATGGACCGGCCAGCGATAGGCCAGCGGCCAGGCCAGTGGCGACCACGACCAGGCCTGCGGCAGCGTCTCGACAGGCGCCTCGGCCAGCGACAGGGCCAGCTCGACCCACTCGTAGTGAGCCAGCTCCAGCAGGAAGGGCGGATCGCCCTCCTCCGCGCGGTAGCCGTCCTGCAGCCAGCCGATGAACTCCTCGCCCAATTGGCTGAAGTACGGTGTGCGGCAGCGATGCTCGCGCATGAAGGCACGCACCAGGCGATGCCAGCGCGGCTCGTCGAACAACTGGCGCAGGACCGGGAAACCGCTGCTGATGAAACCGTCCAGGTTGTTGAAGAACAGTTCCTCGTAGATCGCCATGCGCTCCGTCGCGATGCCGGGCGGCAAGGCCTGCTGCGGATCGCGGATACGTGCGGCGAAACGCCGTTGCAAGGTCGTGTGGTTCATGTGCCGTACCCCAGGCTGCGCAGTTGCGCTTCACCGCTGCGCCGCTGCAGCTCGCGGATGCGATCGGTTTCGGCATACAGCTCGCTCAGTGGCGGGAGGTTGAAATCGCGCTCCAGCAGCGTCGGGCGTTCGCCATGGCAGGCATAGGCATGTGCCAGCAGTTCCCAGACCGGATCGCAGACCGGCGCGCCATGGGTATCGATCTTCAGGCTGGCGCCCTGTTCGTCGTGCCCGGCCATGTGCAGGTAGGCGATCCTCCGGCTGGGCATCGCGGCGATGTAGGCGTGGGCGTCGAAACCGAAGTTGCAGGCGTTGACGTAGACGTTGTTGACGTCCAGCAGCAATTGGCAATCGGCTTCCTCCAGTACCGCGCGGACGAAATCGACCTCTTCCAGCTCGCCCGGCAAGCGCGCATACGCCGAGACGTTCTCGACGATCAACGGCCGCTCGAGGACGTCCTGTACCACCCTGACCCGTTCGGCGACCCGGCGCACCGACTCGTCGCTGAACGGCAGCGGCATCAGGTCGTAGAGCTGGCCGTCGTCGGCGCAGGCCGACAGGTGCTCGCTGTAGGCACGGATGCCATGCTGCTCGATGAAACCCTTGATCGCGCGCAGCAACGACATGTCCAGCGGGGCGTAGCCGCCGAGGTTGAGAGACAGACCATGGCAGAGGAACGGCAGGCGCTCGGTCAGCTCGCGGAACTGGCGGCCGAGACGGCCGCCGATGCCGATCCAGTTCTCCGGGGCGACCTCGAGGAAGTCGACCCGGACCTCATCGCCGGCGCCGAGCGGCTCCAGCAGCGCGCGACGCAGGCCTAGCCCGGCGCCGCTGACGAATTCCCGTTGCATGGTCCGTCTCCTCAGGCCTTACGACTTCTTCTTGTCGGCGCCGCAGTTGCCTTCGCCGGCCTTCTTCTCGCCACCGCAGGAACCTTCCTTGGCCTTGCGATCCGCACCGCAGCTGCCTTCATGGCCGGCCTTGGAGGCTTCGCGCTTGCCCTTGTCGGCACCGCACTTGGCCTCGCCGCAGGAACCTTCCTTGGCCTTCTCGGCGGCAGCCACGCTGTAGCCGCTGCTCAGCTCCTGCACGGCGAAGGGATTCTGCGCGGCATGCGCGCCGACACTGGCTACGCCGAGCAGAGCAGCGCCGACGACGGAGGAAGCGAGGGAAATCTTTTTCATGGGTAACTCCTGAAGTTGGTAGCGGGCGCCGGTATGGCGTCCTCGCTCCAATGGACGGAGCCCCCCCGGCGGCGTTACAGCGGAGTCGAAAAAAATTTCCCGTCCCTTCGCCTGGCGTCAGGGTTTGCCCCTGCTGGAGAAATATCGGGCGGCGATATCCGCCAGGTCCCAGGCGTTCTCCTCGACTTCGGATGCCCGCCCAGCGAAACGGATTGCCGCCCCTCCGTAGGGCGCATATCGCGCAGCGATATCCGCCAAGCCCAGCCACACTCCTCGACCTCGTCACGCGGAAGAGAGAGCCGCCCACGCCAGGCCGGGTTCGGTTCGCCCACGCCGGATAGCGGAAACGAAAAAGCCGCCGCCCACGAATCGCGGACGGCGGCTTGGTGTCGAGGGTACCCCGGCTCAGCGCCGCGCGGCGTCCTTGCGCAACTCGGAGAGATGCGCGGCCAGGCGGTCGAGTTCCGGCCCCTGCCCTTCCGGCAGATGGCGCACGGTCGCCTGGGTCAGGCGCATCTGGCGGATGAAGCGCCGGCAATGCCGGCACATGAGCAGGTGGCTGCGCACCGCCAGTTGTCCGCGGAAGTCCAGTTGCCCATCGAGAAAGTCGCTGGACCGGGCGACCAGTTCCTTGCAACTCAGCATTGGCCGGTCTCCTCGAAATGCTCCAGGGTGGCGAAGACCTTCAGGCGGGCGCGATGCAGCAGCACCCGGACATTGGAAAGCGTGATATCCAGGAGATCACGGATTTCCTCCAGCTCCAAGCCCTGGCGTTCGCGCAGGGTCAGCACGCTGCGCTGCAGTTCGGACAGACCGTTGAGGGTCTTGTCCAGGCAATCGCGCAGTTCGCCCTCGGTGAGCAGGGCTTCCGGCGAATCCTCGTGCCAGGCGTGCGGCGGCTGGCTCCAGTGACCGTCGGCGGCAAAGCGCTGGTCATCCACCGTACCATGGGGCCCCGGCAGGTCGTCGAGGAAAACTTCCCGGCGAACCTGGCGCAAGCGGCTCTTGGCGGTATTGGCGGTGATGGTCAGCAGCCAGGTCTTCAGGCTCGAACGCCCCTGGAACCCGTCCAGCCCGCGAACCGCCGCGAGCCAGGCGTCCTGCACCACTTCCTCGGTATGCGATCTGCCGATGATCGCCCAGGCCACGGCCCGCATGGCGCCCTGGTAGGCGCCAACCAGCTCGCGGAAGGCTCGCTGCTCGCCGGCCAGCAGGCGCGGCAGCAGCTCGGCGTCGGTAGGCGCCGCCACGATCAGTGTTTACGCAGGATCACGCTACCGATCGAGTAACCGGCGCCGAACGAGCTGAGCACCCCGATGGCGCCGCTGGGCAGGTCATCCTGGTGCTTGTGCAGGGCGATCACCGAGCCGGCGGAACTGGTATTCGCGTAGCTGTCGAGGATCACCGGCGCCTCGTGCGCCTCGGCGTCGCGGCCGAGCAGCTTGCGGGTGATCAGCAGGTTCATGTTCAGGTTGGCCTGGTGCAGCCAGAAGCGCTTGACCTCGGCGACCTGGATTTCATTGGCCGCCAGGTGCTCGCCGATCAGCTCGGCGACCATCGGGCAGACATCCTTGAACACCTTGCGGCCTTCCTGGACGAACAGCTTGTCGCGCTTGCCAATACCGCTCTCGTCGGCGCGGTTGAGGAAGCCGAAGTTGTTGCGGATGTTGTTGGAGAACTGGGTCAGCAGCCTGGTGCTGACGATGTCGAACTGGTGCTTCGACCCGGCCAGGTCGGCGCGCTCGACGATCACCGCGGTGCAGGCGTCGCCGAAGATGAAGTGGCTGTCGCGGTCGCGGAAGTTCAGGTGGCCGGTGCAGATCTCCGGGTTGACCATCAGGATCGCCCGCGCCTGGCCGGTCTGGATCGCGGTGGTGGCGGCCTGGATACCGAAGGTGGCCGAGGAGCAGGCCACGTTCATGTCGTAGCCGTAGCCCTGGATGCCCAGCGCGGCCTGCACCTCCACCGCGATCGCCGGGTAGGCGCGCTGCAGGTTGGAGCAGGCGACGATCACCCCGTCGATGTCGGCGGCGCTGCGGCCGGCACGCTGCAGCGCCTCCCTGGCGGCGGCCACGGCCATCTCGCAGAGGATCGACCACTCGTCGTTGCTGCGCTCGGGAAGGTACGGAACCATGCGCTGCGGGTCGAGGATGCCTTCCTTGTTCATCACGAAGCGGCTCTTGATGCCGGACGCCTTCTCGATGAACGCCGAGCTGGACTCGGCCAGCGCCTCCAGTTCGCCCTTGGCGATGGCCTCGGCGTGCTGGTCGTTGTACTGGCGCACGAAGGTATTGAAGCTCTCCACCAGCTCGTCGTTGGAGATGCTGTAGGGCGGAGTATAAAGACCGGTTCCGCTGATGACGGCTTTATGCACAGTTGTTCCTCTTCTCTCGCTGGGCCGCCGTCGAACGGGGCCGATTAGGCATAGCGGTGCCCGCCTGGGGCCGGCACCGGAAACGGGTTCGCTCGCGGCGATGCCGGGCGCTCTACGAAAAGACGTTGGCGGCGCGCTTTCGTACAGGGCCCGGGCAAGGTCGGCCATTGCGCAGTGTGCCACCGCCTCGCTTCGGCAAGCGCGCGCACCGCTCAGTGGTATCGAAGGCGACAAGGATATTCCAGAGTGCGCGCCGGGCACAGCCGATAGGCGCACGATCGGTTTATTTTCCCCGTTTTCGCCACCGATATCCGTATCGAACTGTAAAGACGACGCAACCAGGCCGGCTTCCGGTCACAGCAGGCTGGCACCTTCCCACCCCAACCATCGATTGAATTTGCCAACCCGCCCCATAGGCAACGCTCAACAGCCCACCTCGGCAAGGCCGCCTATCATTCGGCAAACCCGGTATTCACAAGGAAGCAGCCCCATGACCGATAGCCCTCGCCCAGAACTGGATATGGAAACCCAGGAGTTCGTCCACCAACTGTTCGACCTGGCCCGCCAGGGCAACAGCCAGCGCCTCGAGCAACTGCTGCAACAGGGCCTGCCGCCGAACCTGCGTAACCACAAGGGCGATAGCCTGCTGATGCTGGCCAGCTACCATGGCCACGCCGACACGGTACGCCTGCTGCTGGCCTACAAGGCCGACCCGGACCTGCGCAACCTGGCCGGGCAGACACCGCTGGCCGGCGCTGCGTTCAAGGGCGACCTGGCGATGGTCGAACTGCTCCTCGCCGGCGGCGCCGACGTCGAGGGCGCCTCGGCCGACGGCAAGACCGCACTGATGATGGCGGCCATGTTCAACCAGGCCGAGGTCGCCGCCAGCCTGCTGGCCCACGGCGCCCGTCGTGACGCCCAGGACGCCGCCGGGCTGACGCCGCTGGCGGCGGCGCGGATGATGAATGCCGAGGCCACGGTCGCGCTGCTCAGTCGGCCCCACTGAGCCTCAATCCGCCAGCACCTCGGCCAGGCTGACGACCTGGCCGAAATGATGCTTCCACAGGCGCACACCCAGCTCCCCCGAGCGATCCAGCGAGGAGCCGAGCACCAGGTCGCCGACCAGGGTCGGTTGCAGGCCGGCGTCGAACAGGGCGAAGCCGGCGGCGAGCACGCAGGTGTCGGCCTGGATGCCGCAGACCAGCACCCGTTCCGCTCGCAGCGCACGCAGATGGTCGACGAGTTCCGCCGTCGGCAGGTAGCCATGCTTGATGAAGACCCGGTCGGCCGCCACCAGGCAGGCATCGTCGAGCGGCGGTCGCCAGCCGAGCTGGCGCTGGAACGGCGTACGCGACTCGTCATGGCGCTCGACGCTGGCCACCGAGGGCATCCGCCCGAGCAGTTGGCCAATGCCTTCCAGCAGCCAGTCCGGCGGGGCGAAACAGGGTTGCACGTCGACGATCAGCAGGGCCTGGCGCATCGGTAGTCAGCTCCGGGAGAACAGGCCAGGCATTCTAGCCCACTCCGCCCCGTCGCTCCGCGCTCCAGCGAAACTGGGCTAGCCTGAGGAAACCTTTCGACGGAGAGCCTTCATGCGCCCGATGTACGCCGTAGCGATCCTTTTCCTCCTGGCTGGCTGTTCCTCGGTTCCCGCCGAGAAGACCCGGGCGATCCCCGCCGAACGCCTGCTCGGCTACCAGCAACCGGTGAGCGGTGGCGGCCGGCTGGAAGTCCACCGCGACTATGGCTACCTGGGCGGCGGCTGCTACGTGGCGTTCCTTATCGACCGCCAGGTCGCCGCGCGCATCGGCGTCGGCGAGGAAGCCAGCTTCCAGGTGCCGGCGGGCGAGCATGTGGTCGGTATCGGCATCGATACCCAGGACGACACTCTCTGCGGCAAGGGCCTGCTGAACCGCGAGCTGAGAACCCGGATCGCCGCGGACGGCAACGCGCGCTTCCGCATCGTCAGCGAGGCCAGCAGCGGGTTCGACATCCGCGCCGAATGATCCGGGGCGACAGGTCGGCCGCGTTCGCCGGTCGAGGTTCAAAGCGATTCCATCAGGTCCTTGCCGCGCTGCAGCCAGCCCGGCGCCGAGCCGGAGCCCGGCGGTTGCGCCTGCTCCGTGCCCATGTCCTGCAAGGCCTGCTTCGCCTCGGCGAGCCAGGCCGGCGTCGCCGCCGCGGGCGCCTGGGTGAGTTCGGCCTTGGCCACCAGCCCGGCCAGGCTGCCCAGGTCGCGCGCCTTGAGCGCCTCCACGGTCTGCTGAGCCAGCAGCACCTGCTGCAATGCGGGCGATTGCACCGCCGCGACCGCCAGCGGCGGCGGTGGCGGCAACTGGCCGATCTGCTCGACCTTGTCGCCAGGCTCGCGGGTGAAGGCCCGCAGGTTGTCCAGCGCCGCCCCGCCGACCATCGGCAAGGCGATCCCGGTCAGCGGGTCGAAGGCGCTGATCTCCGGCAGGCCGACCTTGCCGCTCAGCAGCGGACGCGCCAGCGATGGCAGGAACAGCCCGAGCAGCATCCGCGGATCGCGACGCTTGACGCTGAGGCCGACGCTGGCCAGCATCACCCCGACGCCTACCACCCGCCCGGCGGTGGCCAGTACCGAGAGCCGCTTGTTCGACTCGTTGTCGAAATGCACCAGGCGATAGCGGAAGTAGTCGGTGAAAGGTTCTCGCGGGCCTATCGCCGAAGTGTTCATGAACCAGGCGCGGGAGTCGTGCACCTGTTCGTCGAACAGCGCCACCAGTTTTTCCTGGCCCGGCGCCACCCGGTCGGGAGCGCTGAACAACTGGTGGTAGCGCGCGCTGCCGTCGCGGTGGATCTGGCTGTATTCCTCGGCTTCGTCTTCCTCGTTGATCAGGAATACGGTGCCGCCGAGCAGCAGGTCGATCACTCCCCCCACCGTCATGCAGTCGTCGAGCACGCCCCAGTCGCCCTTGTAGTCATGGGCGAATTCGGCGGCGGCGCCGAGCAGTTGGCGCTGGTCCAGCGGCGGGTCGAACTGCTTCTCCACCCGCAGGTCGCGCAGTTTGTCCTCGCCGCCGATCAGCGCCACGTTGCGATCCCACTCCGCCTGTTCGGCGGCGCTCATCGGCGGGAGCGGCTTGCCCTGCTGGGCGGCCGCGTACTCCCGGCTACGCCGCTTGTGCAGGGCCTCCCAGGCCTTCTGCTGGGCTTCCGGCATGTCCGGCGGGACATTGGCGAAGAACGCCTTGTTGCGCAGCCCGCCGGCATAGCGGTCGATGCGCCAGGCGGTGATCAACGCGGTCTCGCGACGGATCACCTCTTCCAGGGGGCCGGCCTTGGCCTGGGCCTGCCAGGCGTTGAAACGGGTGGCGAGTTCTTCGGAGACGCTGAACTCCGCTTCGGTTTCAGGCGTCATCTCCCGCCAGACTTCATGAAAGTCCGGATGAACGGCTGATTTGGGAACCTGCAAAGGAGCACCGGCACCAAAAGCTTCCGCATACATATGCTGCAGCGCTATCTGGGATAGCAGGAATTCCGAACCTCCCACCGCCTTACCCTGGTTGCCAACGCCATAACCCCCTCCAACATCCGAGTGAACACCAGGGTATGCATATTCCACCGTACCCTGCCGATAGCAGGAAGGCCCCGTACGACGTCCGTTGGCATCCAGGTCGCGACGGCGAATCGAATCCAGCGGAAAACTGGCACGCTGCTCATGGCATGAGATCAAATGCACGCAACGTTTCAGAAAAGAGCAGTCCTCTGGCAGGATGGTCGACAGGCACTGAGCCTGGGCCTCATCGGGCAAACGCATGGTGTCGTCGGCCCAATCCATATGCCCGGCGGCGAACGGCGCGCTATCCGCCAGGCCCACGGCGGCCACGGTGTCGAAAAGGCCGAGGAACTCGATGGAGATCGGTAGGCCGGCGAAGCGGTATTCCACCCGACCGTCGGCACCGCTGGCCCGGGTCAGTTCCTGTAGCCAGTTGGCGAATGTCCGTGCCTCCGCCGCCCCACGGGAGAATCCATAGACATACAAGCGCATGGCCAGGATATGCGGTTTCTGCCCAGAGTTCTGACGCTGTCGAAGCTTTTCTTCCAGTTCCTTGAGTTTTGGCTCCAAGGCAGCTCGGCGTTTTTTTTCGCCGTTCTCCAATAACCCACCGGTTAGAACCTTGGCAACTCCATTAGTTGCCATGTTCTCAATCATTGTTTGAGACTCATCTAGCAGAAGAGGACTTTCTGGGGTAAGCGTTCCTTGCAAAACATCAACCAAGCGGGTTATTCCCCAGTTTACTCTGTTCTCCCCACCAGCCGCCGCAATCAAACCGAGACTCGACGGAGTATATTCCCGAATATCTGGAAATACCGTACCAACCCCAGGGCAGTAATATCGAAAGAAACCCAACCCTTCCTGCACGGAACCTTCTCCGACAGAAGCATGAAATAGCTTTGCCACATTACTTCTAGAAGGCGGCAATGATGCACCATCAGCCCGATCATTATTATTAGTGCCATCATAGCCTATGCTCACATGCAGAGTCTTACAACAAGGTATTCCACTGCTTTCTCCGCCACCCTCCCTATCCCGCTTGATTTTTTCCTCATTATACTTCCGCTCTTCTTCTACCTGCCGACTTATATTCTTAGAGAGAACACTTGGCTCAAGCGGAAGAAGCCTTTCCTTCGGAAATTCAGGAGCAACACTGACAGTCACACGAATATCTTCTCGCAAGACATTTATTTCTTCGGACATTCTGCCACTCTCTCCATAACCATCGGATAGTTATAAGGATATCCAGGGTACCCCGGAGAAGTGGCCGCAGCAGTTATACGAACCTGATTGCAAGGCAGAAAGTGAACTCTTATCGGCCCAGGCCTTTCATACCTAGGTATTTCAACAACCGCCTTGTGGTGCGTGTAATTTTTAGCATGTCGTCGATAGTCCTGCATATCCAGACTCCCGTACCGATCTCGCTTTAGTTCAGCCTTAGGATTAGGATCAATTTCCCACTCTACAATCGCCTCCAAACCCGGCACCCAGTACTTTGGAATCACGCCACAACATACTTGCCCACCTCCGCCCTGATGAGGGCCCAGGTTTGCCCCCCCGGCACCATTCACCGTAAATTCGTTAATCGCCGCCGAAGTATGGTTGTAACCCATGACAGGTGCAGACAGCACTTCAGGCCCAGCTTGGCATGCCACCAGCCCAAAGAAGGTGCTGAGAAAAACCACCAGCCCAATGGACTTTTTATTTCCCACACAGATCAAGTTCATCAACTTCTGCATGACATACCCCTCATATCAAAGTAACCTTTATTCGGATATTCAGGATGAAACGGCGTATAACAGGCAGCTAAAGTAGCAACCTTATCACATGGAAGAAAGTGTATTTTTAGCGAACAAATCTCCTTACTATCACAAGAAGGTATATCGACAGTTTCCTTATGACGAACATACAAGAGTCCATGCCCTCTCATACGTTTTCTCCAGCCATCTGAAAATATCTTTCCGGCCAGTCTTTATAAGCCCCTGGCTCAGGATCTACCTCCCACTCTACGGTTGCCTTCAAGCCCGGCTTCCAAACTCTAGGAACGACACCACAACATACCTGCCCTGCTCCCCCCTGAAATGGACCAAGGTTTAATCCGCCAGCACCATTTACACTGAATCTGTTAATAGCCGCCGAAGTATGGTTGTATCCTCCGATAGGAGTAGACACCATATCAGGGCCTGCCTGGCACGCTTGTAAAAACAAAAAACCTATCAGTAAAGCAATCAGCCAAACAGGTGTCCTTAACCCCTTTGCATTCAAGAGCTTTTGCATGAAGGCTCTCTCTTCTGAAAATACTTTCTATCTGGATACTCTGGATGCCCCTGGCTGTAATAGGTTGTTGAGACCGCGACCTGGTCGCACGGGAGGAAATGCACCTGCAACAGGCATATTTTTTCACTACATCTAGGTATATCCACGATCATCTTGTGTCGGGTGTAGCTTGAGGCATGTCTCAAGTAATCATCTTTATCCAGCCGTCCATATTTATCTCGCCTTATAGCGGCGTGCGGTTTGGGATCTTTCTCCCATTCCACGACAGCTTTCAAATTTGGATTCCACTTCTTTGGAATCACTCCGCAACAAACCTGGCTACCATCCCCCTGATAAGGGGCTAAACGCGGTCCACCCGCCCCATTCACCGAAAACCAATTGATCGCCGCGGACGTATGGTTGGAACCCATCACCGGCGCCGCCAGCATGTCCGGCCCGCTCTGGCAGCCCGCGGCCAGCAGGGGCCCCGGAAGCAGGGCGGGAAGGCCGATGCCGCGCGCGTTCATGCGCGACTCGTTCCCGCCGGGGAAAAGCCGGGGCCGGGGGTCTGTTCGCGCAGCCACTGGGCGACGAAGGCATCGCGCTGGTCGAAGTCCTGCAAGCCCTGGCGGTCGGCGGCCAGGTGCGCCTGGACCAGATGCTGGAGCAGGCTTTCCTGGCCGCCCAGGCCATGCTCGCGGGGCAGCACGAAGTATTCGCGGCGGTAGGCTTCGGCCTCGCTCCAGGCGCGCAAGGCGGCGACTTGGTGCGCTTCCAGGCGGAGGGCCGCTTGCAGCGGCGGCGTCTCGTGGGCCTGGTAATGACCGGCCAGCTCCCTCGGCCGGCCGTCGCGGTCCAGCCAGTGCCAGCTGGAAACCGGGGCATGCAGGTAACGGCTCTGCCGGGGGTCGAGCATGTCGCTGACGGCCATGAACAGGCCCGGCTCGTAGAAACGCAGCACGCCGCTGGAACGGCCCTGGTTCCACTCGGCCTGGGTGCAGCTGCGCAGGTGCTCGCCCAGGCGCGGCAACGGCCAGGGGCTGAACAGGAGCATCAGGTGGCGGCGGCAGTCGATGCGCTCGAGCAGCTCGTCCAGCCAGGCCGCGTGGCCGTCTTCCAGGCGCAGCAGCAGCGGGCCCTCGCCGGCCAGGGCGGCCTCCGGGGTTTGCTTCAGCAATTTGAACAGCGCCGGAGGATCGCTTTGCCGCGCGTGCTCGGCGAGCAAGGGATAGTCGTCCAGCCCGGTGGCATCGACCAATACATCGATGTGGGTCTGCAAGCCGCGATCGCGGGAGCGCTGCCACAACTCGCGGGCCCAATGGCGGGGGTTCGGCGTCATCGCGGTTCCTCAGCGCTCGGCGAGCGCCTGGCCTCTTTTCTTCGCCTGTAGCAGGCACTCTTCGCAAACCGGTTGTCGCGGCGGCAGGTTGGCCGCGACCGCCTCGGGTGGCGCGCCGGGGCTGTCCTGGTCGGCCATGCCCGGCACCCGCGGCATCTTGATCGCGATCCCCGAGCCGCTTCCCGGTGCGCCGCCTGCATTGATCCGTGCCAGCGGGCCGCTGATGGCGATGCCGCTTGCGTCAAGCCGGATGAAGCTGCCGCCGGCCTTCACCGTCAGTTCGCTGTCAGCCTCGATCACCATCTTCTGCCCGGCCTTCAGGTGGATCTCGCGCCCGGCCCTGGCCAGGTAGGCACGACCGAGCTTCACGTGCTGGCTGTCGCCGACCGTCAGGTGGTCATCGGCCTTCAGCTCGACCTTGCGCTCTCCGTGCACGGTGTGATGCTCCTCGGCCTTGAACTCGCTGTAGCTGTTCGCCTCCACGGTGTCGTGGCGTTCGTGGCCGACGCGGATCTTCTGGTCATGCTCGATGTTCTCGTCCCAGTCGCGCTGGGCATGGACGAAGATCTGTTCCTGGCCCTTGCGATCCTCGATGCGCAGCTCGTTGTAGCCACCGCCGCCAGGGCTGCTGAGGCTCTTGAAGACGCTGCGGGTCTGGTTCGCCGGCAACTCGTAGGGCACCGGGTGGGCGGCGTGGTAGACGCAGCCGCTGACCAGCGGCTGGTCGGGATCGCCTTCGAGGAAGTCCACCAGCACTTCCATGCCGACCCGCGGAATGACGATGCCGCCATAGCCGTTGCCGGCCCAACCGCTGGCTACGCGTAGCCAGCAACTGCTCTTGTCGTCTCCCTGGCCCTCGCGGTCCCAGTGGAACTGCACCCTGACCCGGCCGTAGCGGTCGCAGTGGATTTCCTCGCCCGGCGGGCCGGTCACCACCGCGGTCTGGCTGCCCAGCACGCGCGGCTTCGGGTGCTCCAGCGGCGGGCGGAAGAACACCTCCCAGGGCGTGGCGAGGAAGCGGTTGCGGTAGCCCTGCTGGAAGTCGTCCGTGCTGGCCGACGTGTCGGAGGTGACGTTCTCTTCCAGCACCTGCGGCTGCTTGCCTTCGTGGAAGATTTCGCTGAGCAGCCACAGGTCGTTCCACTCCGCGCGCGGGTGCTCGGCGATCTCCAGGAAGTGCCCGCTGACCAGCAGCGGCTGGTCGCTGACCCCTTCGCCCAGGCGCCAGTCGGCGCGGTGCCGCTCCAGGGCGCGCTGGTTGAGCAGCTTGCCGCGCTGGCGATCGACGAAGCGACCGGGGTAGTCGTAGTCCTCCAGGTCCGGCTCGGCCGGGGCGTCGGCAGCGGGGCGATTGCCGGCCTCCAGCAGCAGCCGCGGCTTCTCGAAGTCGTAGTCGCGGCGAGTGGTGCGCGTGGTGCGGCTGGCCAGGCGCAGGCTGAAGCGCTTGATCACCGGTTCGTCGGCGACCAGCCCGCTGTCGTGCACGTAGGCGGTGGGACGGCCCAGGCGGGGGAACACCGTCTGGTCGTCGCCGAACACCAGCAGGTGCGCCTCGGCGCTGTGCCGGAAATGGAAATGGATGCCCTCTTCGGCACAGAGGCGCTGGACGAAATGCAGGTCGCTTTCGTCGTACTGCACGCAGTATTCGCGCTCGGGATACCGGGTGCCGAGCTGGAAGCGGTAGGCGTCGGCGAGGATGCCGTGCTCCTCGAGGATCAGGGCGACGATCTGCGGCACCGTGAGGTGCTGGAAGATCCGCTGGTTGTTGCGCTGGGCGAGGTAGGCCAGGTGTGGGACGAGGGTGAGGCGATAGCGGGTCAGGCGCTTGCCGGCATCGCCCTGGGCAGCGCCGTAGACCAGGCCGTGGACACCCTGGCCCTGCGGGGTGAAGGCGAGGAAGGCGGGCCGGTGGAGGAACGTTTCGAGGTCGAGGCCGGCACGCTCTCCGACCAGTTCGAGTTCGAAACGGTAGGGGCGACTGATGCCTTCGTGGCCGCTGAATTCGAGAACCTGCAGGTCGTGACGGAGGCCGTCGAGGCTGAGGCTGAAGTGGGTCTGGTTGGCCGGGTTGAACATCCGCTGTCCCCTGTTTCTCGAAAAACCTGCACGGCTGGCGTCCCTGTTCGCCGTGGTCGCTCCGAAGAGCGGGATAGCGCGGATGCTACGTCAAAAAAACTGTGCAAATTGTTGCGCACATCGCCGGAAAACCGCGGCGCGCCTGACCCTCGACAGTATGTAACAAAATATTTCAGAGAAATCCGACGAGCGAAGGACCGCCCCCGTCCCGGGCCGGCCCTTGCGCAATCAGCCTTGCAGACGCTGCGCCAAACGCTCCTGAAGTTGTGCGAGCACTTCCGGGTCGCCCTGCTTCGCCGCATGGATGCCGAGGTTCTCGCCACTGAAGCGCGGGACGATGTGGAAATGGATGTGGAAGACCGTCTGCCCGGCGGGGGCGCCATTGAACTGGGCGACCTGCACGCCGTCCGGCTGCACCTCCTCGACCAGGGCGCGGGTCAGGCGCTGGACCACGGCCATGACCTTGGCCAGGTTCTGCGCATCGATCTCGAGCAGGTTGCGCGCCTCGGCGTGCTTGGGAATCACCAGGGTATGCCCGTAGGACTGCGGGAACAGATCGAGGAAGGCGAGCACGTCCTCGTCTTCGTAGACCTTGTAGCAGGGAGCTTCGCCGCGAATGATCTTGGCGAAGATGTTCTGGGAATCGTAAACGCCGTGCAGACTCATGAAGGCTTTCCTTGAACGAACCGGAATAGACCTGCGCACCATACCGGCTCGCTCCCCGCTCGTCACGACGTGATGCGTCGCGCGCTCCACACACTTCGAAAGAAATTGTCACAAGCCCGTCATCACCCTTCCCTACTTTCGTAGCACTCGCCGGATGGCCCCGCCGTCTCGCACAGCCACCTCCTCAACATAGGGAAATGCGTCATGACCCCAGGTTATCCCCTCGCCCTCTCTCTTGCCGTCTCCATGGCCGTGCTCGGCAGCGCCTTGCCGGCCCAGGCGCGCCAGGACGATCCGTCGCTGTTCAACCGCCAGGCCCGTGGCGAACTCAGCGAATACGGCGGCGCACGGCGCGTCGAGCAGGACCTGACCCAGGCCCTGAAGCAGTCGCTGTCGAAGAAGAAGGCGAAGAACGTGATCCTGCTGATCGGCGACGGCATGGGCGACTCCGAGATCACCGTGGCGCGCAACTACGCGCGCGGCGCGGGCGGCTACTTCAAGGGTATCGATGCGCTGCCGCTGACCGGCCAGTACACCCACTACTCCCTGCATAAGGACAGCGGCCTGCCGGACTACGTGACCGATTCCGCCGCCTCCGCCACCGCCTGGACCACCGGGGTCAAGTCGTACAACGGCGCAATCGGCGTGGATATCCACGAACAGCCACACCGCAACCTGCTGGAGCTGGCCAAGCTCAACGGCAAGGCCACCGGCAACGTCTCCACCGCCGAGCTGCAGGACGCCACCCCGGCCGCCCTGCTCGCCCACGTCACCGCTCGCAAGTGCTACGGCCCCGAAGCCACCAGCAAGCAGTGCCCGAGCAATGCCCTGGAGAACGGCGGCGCCGGCTCGATCACCGAGCAATGGCTGAAGACCCGCCCTGACGTGGTCCTCGGCGGCGGCGCCGCGACCTTCGCGGAAACCGCCAAGGCTGGCCGCTATGCCGGCAAGACCCTCCGCACCCAGGCCGAAGCCCGCGGCTACCGGATCGTCGAGAACCTCGACGAGCTGAAAGCCGTGCGCCGCGCCAACCAGAAGCAGCCGCTGATCGGCCTGTTCGCGCCGGGCAACATGCCAGTGCGCTGGCTCGGTCCGACCGCCACCTACCACGGCAACCTGAACCAGCCGGCGGTGAGCTGCGAGGCGAACCCGAAGCGCACCGCCGACATCCCGACCCTGGCGCAAATGACCAGCAAGGCCATCGAGCTGCTGAAGGACAATCCGAACGGCTTCTTCCTGCAGGTCGAGGGCGCGTCCATCGACAAGCAGGACCACGCCGCGAATCCGTGCGGCCAGATCGGCGAGACCGTCGACCTCGACGAAGCCGTGCAGAAGGCCCTGGCCTTCGCCAAGGCCGATGGCGAGACCCTGGTGATCGTCACCGCCGACCACGCCCACTCCAGCCAGATCATCCCGCCGGAAACCGCCGCGCCGGGGCTGACCCAACTGCTCACGACCAAGGACGGCGCGCCGCTGGCGATCAGCTACGGCAACTCCGAGGAAGGCTCCCAGGAGCACACCGGCACCCAGTTGCGCATCGCCGCCTACGGCCCGCAGGCCGCCAATGTCACCGGCCTGACCGACCAGACCGACCTGTTCTTCACCATCCGTCGCGCACTGAACCTGCGCGACTGATCGGACCAGAACGAAAAAGGCGCGCCGGTTTCGACCGGCGCGCCTTTTTCATTTCGCGCGGCATCCCTGGAACTAGCCCTCGACCTGGCTCCACTGCTTGGCCAGGCGCTTGTCCGAGACCGGCAGCCGGGTCCCCAGTTGCTGGGCGAACAACGAGACCCGGTACTCCTCCAGCATCCAGCGATACACCTGCAACTCGGCGTCGCGCTTGCCTTCCTGGGCGTGCTTGGCGAGGCGCGCCTGGTATTGCGCCCAGAGTTCGCCCAGCTCGCCGCTCCACACCCGGTCGCGCTGGACCTGGCCGGCGACCTTGTCCAGGCGCTGCTCGATGGCCTTGAGGTAACGCGGATACTCCTTCAACCACTCCAGCGGGGTGGCGCGGACGAACCCCGGATACACCAGGTTGGCCAGTTGGCCCTTGACGTCGTTCAGCGGCACGGTCATGGCCAGCTCGACCTTGCCCTTGAAGCGCTTCTGCAGGCCGTGCCAGAGCTTGAGGATATCCAGCACCAGGCGTGCCAGGCGCTCGGCGTGCTCGTGCCAGGCAGCGCGCTTGCGCTCGGCCAGCGCGGCCAGGGCGGCGCCGTCGCGCGGCAGGCCTTCGCCCTGCAGCACGCAACTGTCGAGACTGGCCAGGAGGATGTCCTCGACCAGCGCCTCGACCCGTCCCAGCTCGCGGTACAGCAGGCCCATCTCGGTCTGCCCCGGCAGCTTGGCGCGCAGGTACTTGGCCGGCTCGGCCAGTTGCTGCAACAGCAGTCGTTGCAGGGCGCGGCGATGTTGGTAGTCGGCCTCGGCCTGGGTCGGGAAGCGCCCTTCCTTGACCTCGCCCTGCTCCTCCACCAGCGCCGGGTATACCGTCATCGACAATCCGGCGACCTTCTGCTGGGCCTTCTCGGCGACGCTGGCAAAGGCCTTGGCCTCCACCGGACGCTGCTGTTCCTTGTCGACCTGGGGTATCGCCAGGGCCGCCTGGCTGGCTTCGGCGAAACGCGCGGTGAGTTCGGCCAGGTCGCGGCCCTCGCCGAGGAACTTGCCCTGGGCGTCGACCACCTCGATGTTCATCCGCAGGTGATCGTCCAACTGCGTCGCCGCCTCGGCCCAGGCCTCATCGGCTACCCGCACGCCGGTCATGCGCTGAAGCTCGCGGCCCAGCGCCTGCGGCAGCGAACCTTCGCCGAAGGTGATGCGCTCCAGGGCGGCGCGGACGAAGTCCGGTACCGGCACGAAGCTCTTGCGGATCGCCTTCGGCAGGTTGCGCACCAGCGCCACCGCCTTGTCGTAGAGCAGGCCGGGCACCAGCCAGTCGATGCGTTCGGCCGGCAATTGCGGCAGCAGCGGCGCCGGTACCCGCACGGTGACGCCGTCGCGCGCGGTGCCGGGCTCGAACTGGTAGCTCAGCAACAGGTGCAGATCGCCCAGGCGCAGGCGATCCGGGTACTGCGCCGCAGTGACTTCGCTGGCTTCGCGGGCCAGCACGTCTTCCTCGCGCATCAGCAGCAGGTCCGGCTGGTTCTGCCGCTCGCGGGCGTACCATTTCTCGAAACTGGCGGTCTGGTAGATATCCGCCGGCAGGCGCGCGTCGTAATAGGCGAACAGGGTTTCCTCGTCGGCCAGGATGTCGCGCCGGCGTGCCTTGGCTTCCAGCTCGTCGAGCTTTTCCAGCAACTGCCGGTTGGCGCTCAGGCACCTGGCGCGGCTGTTGATCTCGCCGCGCACCAGGCCTTCGCGGATGAACAGCTCGCGCGCCACCGGCGGGTCGATCGGACCATAGTGCACCGGACGTCGACCGATGACGATGAGGCCGTAGAGGGTGACCTGCTCGAACGCCACCACCTGGCCACGACGCTTCTCCCAGTGCGGCTCGAAGTGGTTGGTCTTGATCAGGTGCCCGGCCAGCGGCTCCAGCCAGTCCGGCTCGATCTTCGCGACCATTCGGGCGAACAGCTTGGTGGTCTCCACCAGTTCCGCGGCCATGATCCATTGCGGGCGCTTGCGAGCGATGCCGCTGGACGGATGGATCCAGAAACGTCGCTGGCGAGCGCCGAGGTAGTCGCCTTCCTCGGCCTTCTGCCCGATCTGGCTGAGCAGGCCGGACAGGATCGCTTTGTGGACCGCCGCGTAATCGATCCCCGGTACCTCGCGTTCGTTGTCGGCCGACGCGCCTTTCTTCGCCTCCGGCTTGCGCGCCTCGGCCTTGGCCGGACGCCCGAACGGCAGCTTCAGTTCGCGGCAGATCAGGGTCAGTTGGCGGTGGGCGTCGCGCCACTCACGCAGGCGCAGGTAGTTGAGGAAGTTCTTCCGGCACCAGCTGCGCAGGGCGTTGGAACCCAGCGCCTGGCGCTGCTCCTCGAAGCCACGCCAGAGATTGATCAGCGCGGCGAAGTCGGAATCCGGATCCTTCCATTGCGCGTGCGCCTGGTCGGCGGCCTGCTGCCGCTCCACCGGACGCTCGCGCGGGTCCTGCACGGACAGCGCGCTGGCCACCGTCAACACTTCCTCGAGGCTACCCTGCTGGGCCGCCTCCAGCAGCATGCGGCCCAGCCTCGGGTCGATCGGCAGGCGCGCCAGTTGGCGCCCCAGCGGGGTCAGCTGGCCTTCGCGGTTGACCGCCGACAGTTCCTGCAGAAGGGTGAAGCCGTCCTTGATCGCCTTGCCGTCCGGCGGCTCGATGAAGGGGAACGCCTCGATGTCGCCGAGGCGCAGGTGCAGCATCTGCAGGATCACCGCGGCCAGGTTGGTGCGGAGGATTTCCGGGTCGGTGAAGGCCGGACGCGCGTTGAAGTCCTCCTCGCTGTAGAGACGCACGCATATGCCCGGCTCGACCCGTCCGCAACGGCCCTTGCGCTGGTTGGCGCTGGCCTGCGACACCGCCTCGATGGGCAGCCGCTGGACCTTGGCGCGGTAGCTGTAGCGGCTGATCCGCGCGGTGCCGCTGTCGATCACGTAACGGATGCCCGGCACCGTCAGCGAGGTTTCCGCGACGTTGGTGGACAGCACGATCTTGCGTCCCGGGCGCGGCTGGAAGATCTTCTGCTGCTCGGCCGGGGTCAGTCGCGCGTACAGCGGCAGCACCTCGGTGTGGCGCAGGTTGGCCTTGCGCAGCATCTCCGCGGCGTCGCGGATCTCCCGCTCGCCGGGGAGGAACACCAGCACGTCGCCGGGCCGCTTGCCGACCTCGCGTTCGTGGGCGGCGATCTCGTCGAGGGCGGCGAGGATGCCCTGGTCCACCGACAGGTCGTCCTCGACCCGGTTGCCCTCCTCGTCGGTTTCCGCCGCCAGCGGCCGGTACCAGGTCTCCACCGGATAGGTGCGGCCGGAAACCTCGATCACCGGGGCGCCGTCGAAATGCCGGGAGAAACGCTCCAGGTCGATGGTCGCCGAGGTGATGATCAGCTTCAGGTCCGGACGCCGGTGCAACAGGGTCTTCAGGTAGCCGAGGAGGAAGTCGATGTTCAGGCTGCGCTCGTGGGCTTCGTCGACGATCAGCGTGTCGTAGCGCTCCAGGTAGCGGTCGTGCTGGGTCTCGGCCAGGAGGATGCCGTCGGTCATCAGCTTGACCAGGGTGCTGTCGTCGCTCTGGTCCTCGAAGCGCACCTGGTAGCCGACCAGCGCGCCCAGCGGCGTACCGATCTCTTCCGCGACCCGCGTCGCCACGCTGCGCGCCGCCAGCCGACGCGGCTGGGTATGGCCGATCAGGCCGTGGATGCCGCGACCCAGCTCCAGACAGATCTTCGGCAACTGGGTGGTCTTGCCCGAGCCGGTCTCGCCGGCGATCACCACCACCTGGTGGGCGGCGATAGCGGCCTTGATCTCGTCGCGCTTGGCGGCGATCGGCAGGCTGTCGTCGTAGCGGATCGCCGGCACGCTGGCGCGCCGCGCCTCGACCTTGGCGCAGGAGGTCTGGAAGCGCTCGACCCACTGCGCCAGGCGCGCGTCGTCGGGCTGCTTGCGCAGTTCGTGGAGCTGCCGGCGCAAGCGGTGGCGGTCGCTGATCTGGGCCTGGTCGAGGCGCCGGACGAGTTGGTCGAGGGAAGGAGTCTGGTCGGTCATCTAGGCTTTTCGAATGCTGTGAGCGTGCCGCAGTCGCGGAGGACGGGAGAAGCTCCGGCCACTGCCGAGGCGAAAAATATTCGGAATTGTCGCAGATTTGAGCGGAAGAGGAAGAATCCCGGTTAACGCTCGCTGCCGCGATACGGCCGACGCTGCAGGTGGGCGATGGCCCTCTCAGCGCCCCAGTCGCTTGAGCATCTCGGCCAGCGGCAGCGCATCGGCGGTCCCCGCCCGGCAGTCGGCGAGGCGATCCTCGGCCACTCGCAGCCATTGGCGCTCCACCTCGAGGCCGGCGCGATGCAGCAATGCCTGGGTCAGTTCCAGACGCCGGCTGATCGGCAGACGGCGTATTTCTTCGGCCAGGGCAGGATCGAGGCGGGCCATGGGGGGTTCCTCCGGCAGGTGATGCGCTGCCGGCACGTCCGCACACCGCTCACCCCGCAACCGACTGCCTGCAACGAAGAAGCCCCGCATCGGCGGGGCTTCTTCAGGCAACGGCGGACTTACTTCTGGCCCGCTTTCTTCAGCTCTTCGTCGCGCAGTTCGCGGCGCAGGATCTTGCCGACGTTGGTGGTCGGCAGGCTGTCGCGGAACTCCACGGCCTTCGGCCGCTTGTAGCCGGTCAGGTTGTCATGCATGTGCTGCATGACCTGTTCCTTGGTCAGGGTCGCCCCCGGCTTGACCACCACGAAGACCTTGATCGACTCGCCGGACTTCTCGTCGGGGATGCCGATCGCGGCGCACTGCAGGACGCCCGGCAGGGTCGCCAGCACGTCTTCCAGTTCGTTCGGATACACATTGAAGCCGGAGACCAGGATCATGTCCTTCTTCCGGTCGACGATGCGCATGTAGCCGTCTTCCTGGATGATGGCGATATCGCCGGTCTTCAGCCAACCATCGGCGTCGAGGATCTCGTCGGTGGCTTCCTGGCGCTGCCAGTAGCCCTTCATCACCTGCGGACCCTTCACGCAGAGTTCGCCGCGCTCGCCCAGGGGCACTTCCTGGCCGTCGTCGCCAATCACCTTGCACAGGGTCGAGGGCACCGGGATACCGATGGTGCCGACCTGGATGTTCTGGAACGGGTTGACCGATACCACCGGCGCGGTCTCGGTCATGCCGTAGCCTTCGCAGATGGCGCAGCCGGTGACTTCCTTCCAGCGCTCCGCGGTGGCCAGTTGCAGCGCCATGCCGCCGGAGAGGGTCAGCTTCAGCGCGGAGAAGTCCAGCTTGCGGAAGGTTTCGTTGTTGCACAGGGCGACGAACAGGGTGTTCAGGCCGACGAAGCCGGTGAACTTCCACTGGCCGAGGTCCTTGAGCATCGACGGCAGGTCGCGAGGGTTGGTGATCAGGATGTTGTGGTTGCCGGTGAGCATCATCGCCATGCAATGGAAGGTGAAGGCATAGATGTGGTACAGCGGCAGCGGCGCGATGAGGATCTCGCAGCCCTCGTTGAGGTTGGCGCCCATCAGCGCCTTGCACTGCAACATGTTGGCCACCAGGTTGCGGTGGGTCAGCATGGCGCCCTTGGCGACCCCGGTGGTGCCGCCGGTGTATTGCAGCACGGCGACGTCGTCGGCCTGCGGCGCGGCTTCCTGGAACGACTTGCCGGCGCCCCTGGCCAGCGCGTCGGTCAGCTTGGTGGCTTGCGGCAGGCTGTAGGCCGGCACCATCTTCTTGATGTGCTTGACCACGAAGTTGACGATGAAGCGCTTCAGCGGCGGCAGGATGTCGCCGACTTCGGTGACGATCACCTGCTTGACGCCGGTCTTCGGCAGTACGCCCTCGACCAGGTGGGCCATGTTGGCCAGGCAGACCACCGCCTTGGCGCCGGAGTCGTTGAACTGGTGTTCCAGTTCGCGCGCGGTGTACAGCGGGTTGGTGTTGACCACGATGAGGCCGGCGCGCATGGCGCCGAAGACCACGATCGGGTATTGCAGGACGTTGGGCAACTGGACGGCGATGCGGTCGCCGGGCTTGAGATCGGTGTGCTGCTGCAGGTAGGCGGCGAAGTCGCCGGACAGCTTGTACAGCTCGCCGTAGGTCAGGGTCTTGCCCAGGTTGGTGAACGCGGGCTTGGTGGCAAAACGTTGGCAGGACTCCTTCAGTACCGACAGGATGTTCGGGTACTGGTCGGGATTGATCTCGGCAGCAATACCCGCTGGGTACTTGTCCTTCCAGAAGTTTTCGATCATGGAAGCCCACTCCTAAGCAACAGCTAATCTTCACCGCTCATGGCGGCATCTTGTTGTGATCTGCTCGCTAACCCTGGACCCAGGGCTATTAGGCGCGCCGAGATTATCAGCTTTGCCAGAGGCAGACCAGCACCAAACATGACCTATTCGGTCAAAAAAATGACCGAGACATTAGTCTCGGTCACGGTCTTTCCTGTCCCCGGCAAATGCCCGTTTCAGAGCCTTGTAAGGCTATCAGGCGATTTCGCGCAGCTCACGACGGAGGATTTTACCCACAGGCGTCATCGGTAATGCATCCTTGAGCACAATCTGTCGCGGAATTTTGTATCCGGTGAGGTTTTCCTTGCAGTAGGCCTTGAGTTCCTCGACCGACAGGCTGGGGTCGCGGGCCACCACGAACAGCTTCACCGCCTCGCCGGACTTCTCGTCGGGAATGCCCACCGCCGCGCAACTGGCCACCTTCGGATGGGCCATCACCACGTCTTCGATCTCGTTGGGGTAGACATTGAAGCCGGAGACCAGGATCAGGTCCTTCTTTCGATCGACGATGCGCACGAAGCCGTCCTCGTCGATCACCGCGATGTCGCCGGTCTTCAGCCAGCCTTCGGCATCGAGAATCTCCTCGGTGGCCTCGGGACGCTGCCAGTACCCCTTCATCACTTGCGGACCTTTCACGCAGAGTTCGCCACGTTCGCCGACAGGCAGCTCGTTGCCCTGCTCGTCGATCACCTTGAGCGCCGTGCCCACGACCGGTATCCCCACCGTACCCAGGCGTGCCTGCTCGCCGTAGGGGTTGGTGGTCACCACCGGCGAGCATTCGGTGAGGCCATAGCCTTCCACCACGGTGCAGCCGGTGACGCCCTTCCAGCGCTCGGCGGTGGCGCTGACCAGTGCGGTGCCGCCTGAGTTGGTGAGCTTCAGGTTGGAGAAATCGACGTCCTTGAACCCGGGGTGCTCCATCAGCGCGACGAACAGGGTGTTGAGGCCGAGCAGCGCGGAGAAACGCCACTTCTTCAGTTCCTTGACGAAACCGGGGATGTCGCGCGGGTTGGTGATCAGCACGTTATGGTTGCCGCTGACCATCATGCACATGCAGTTCGCGGTGAAGGCATAGATGTGGTAGAGCGGCAGCGGCGCGATCATCACCTCCTGCGCCTCCTTCATCAGCGGCAGGCCATCCTTGCCGAGCTGGGAAAGCTGGGCGTGGACCTGCAGCATGTTCGCCACCAGGTTGCCGTGGGTGAGCATCGCCCCCTTCGAGACCCCGGTGGTGCCGCCGGTGTACTGCAACACGGCGACATCCTCCAGGCCGACCCTGACCGGCTGCAGGGCATGGCCCTGGCCTTGCTTCAAGGCCTGCCTGAACGGCAGCGCCTGGGGCAAGCGATAATCGGGGACCATCTTCTTCACCGACTTCACCACGCTGTTCACCAGCCAACCCTTCAGCGCCGGCAACAGGTCGCCCATGCGCGCCTCGATCAGGTACTCGATCCGCGTATCCGGGAGCACTTCCTCGACCAGCTTGCCGAACACGTTCAGGTAGACCAGCGCACGCACGCCGGCGTCCTTGAACTGGTGGCGCATTTCGCGGGCGGTGTACAGCGGATTGGTGTTGACCACCACCAGCCCCGCGCGCAAGGCGCCGAACACCGCGATGGGATATTGCAGGACATTGGGCATCTGCACCGCGATGCGGTCGCCGGGCTGGAGATCGGTCTGTTTCTGCAGGTAGGCGGCGAAGGCGGCGGACAGACGATCGAGTTCGGCGTAGCTGAGCGTCACGCCGAGATTGCTGAAGGCCGGGCGGTCGGCGAATTTCTTGCAGGAGCGCTCGAAGACCTCGACCACGGAACGGTAGGCGGCGAAGTCGAGACTGTCGGGTACGCCGGCCGGGCGTTTGTCGTTCCAGAATTCAGGTTGCATTTATTCTTGTCCTCTTACCTGAGCGGGTCTGGCCCGCGTGTGCGGGGTATCGGGCAACTTAGCAGTTGCATCGGACAGCGCAAATACTCCTCCTGCCCTTATTGATAGTGTGAATCTCCAGCCTGTCGCTCTTCGCCGCCCGCCATTCCAGAGCGGCCCGTGCCCAAGGGTGGCGCTTTTCCGGGACGAAACCGCGCACGCTGCTAGAATGCGCCGGAACGCGTCCGCCCGGCACAAGGAACGAACATGCCCGCCGCTGCCTACTGGCTCCCCGCCAGCGACGAAACCCCGCTGTACACCCGCCACTGGCCGAGCGCAACGGCCGTCGGCGCGGTGATGCTGTCCCACGGCATGGCCGAGCACGCCGGTCGCTACGAGCGTCTCGCCGCCGCGCTGAACGCTGCCGGCTACCACTTCTATGCGATCGACCAGCGCGGCCACGGCCGGACCGCCGAAGCCGACGAGCTGGGCCACTTCGCCGACCAGGGCGGCTGGGGCAAGGTGGTCGGCGACCTGGCCAGCCTGAACCACCATATCCGCCAGCAGCACCCGGAACTGCCGATCTTCCTGCTGGGCCACAGCATGGGCAGCTACATCTCCATGGCCTACCTGCTGCACCACAGCTGCAGCCTGCAAGGGGCGATCCTTTCCGGCTCCAACTACCAGCCGCAAGCGCTCTACCGGGTCGCCCGCCTGATCGCCCGCTTCGAGCGCTGGCGCCAGGGGCCGCTGGGCAAGAGCGCGCTGATCGACTTCCTCTCGTTCGGCTCGTTCAACAAGGCGTTCAAGCCCAATCGCACGGCCTTCGACTGGCTCAGTCGCGATCCGCAGGAAGTCGACAGGTACGTGGCCGACCCGCTGTGCGGCTTCCGCTGCAGCAACCAGTTGTGGATGGACCTGCTCGGCGGCCTGGCCGATATCACCCCGCCCACCCATCTGCGGCAGATCGATGCCGGCCTACCGCTGCTGGTCATCGGCGGCGAACGCGACCCGGTCAGCCAGGGCAGGCGCCTGGGCGACCTGGCCGACGCCCTGCGCGGCGCCGGGCTGCGCCAGGTGACCCTGAAGACCTATCCCGAGGCCCGTCACGAGCTGTTCAACGAGAGCAACCGCGACGCGGTCACCCAAGACCTGATCGACTGGCTGGAACAGGCCCTGCGCCACCGCCGGGATCATTCGACAAAGGAGAGAACATGAGCCAGGTCCAGAACATTCCCTACGCCGAGCTAGAGGTCGGGCAAAAGGCCGAGTACACCAGCAGCATCGCCGAGCGCGACCTGCAGTTGTTCGCCGCAGTCTCCGGCGACCGCAACCCGGTGCACCTGGACGCCGCCTACGCGGCCACCACCCAGTTCAAGGAACGCATCGCCCACGGCATGCTCAGCGGCGCCCTGATCAGCGCGGCGATCGCCACCGTGCTGCCCGGCCCAGGCACCATCTATCTCGGCCAGACCCTGCGCTTCACCCGTCCGGTCAAGCTCGGCGACGACCTGAAGGTCGAACTGGAAGTCCTCGAGAAGCTGCCGAAGAACCGCGTGCGCATGGCCACGCGGGTGTTCAACCAGGCAGGCAAGCAGGTGGTCGACGGCGAAGCAGAGATCATGGCGCCGGAAGAGAAGCTCAGCGTCGAGCTGGCCGAACTGCCACCGATCAGCATCGGCTGAGCGGCTTTCCCTACCGTCGGGCCATCCGGCCCGGCGGACTTGCCGGGCCGCCGCGCGCTGCTCTACCCTGTCCGCTGTCTTACCTCAATCACCAGGGATAACCGAAGGCATTCCACCGCCCGAAACCCCTTACCGGGAATCGGAGCCGCCATGGACCTTCGCTTGCTGTTGCTATCCCTGACCACCTTCGCCGCCGGCCTGGCGGAAAGCATCCTGATCGGCATCCTGCCGCCCCTGGCCGAAGACCTGCGGGTCTCCATCAGCCTGGCCGGCCAGCTCACCACCCTGTTCTCCCTCGGCTTCGCCCTCGCCGCACCGCTGCTCGGCTGGCTGACCCGGCGCATCGAACGCCGCCGCCTGCTGCTGGCGACCCTGCTGCTGTTCGCCCTCAGCAACGCGCTCGCCGCCCTCGCTCCGGGCTATCTCGGCCTGCTCCTGGCTCGCCTGGGAATGTCGGCCTGTTGCGGGCTGCTGATCGTCCTCGCCAGCCTGCTCGCCGCCGAGCTGGCCGCCCCGGCCCAGCGCGGCCGGGCGATCGGCCTGATCTTCATGGGCATCAGCGGTTCGCTGGTGTTCGGCGTGCCACTGGGCGTACAGATCAGCGACTGGTTCGGCTGGCGCTGGATCTTCGCCGGCATCGCGGTCTATTCGCTGCCCTTGTGCCTGCTGCTCTGGCGCTACCTGCCGCAACGCCAGGCCGGCGACCTGCCCGGCCGCGAAGGCTACCTGCAGCAGTTGCGCCAGCCCGCGCTGTGGCTCGCGCAACTGGTATCGATCCTGTTGCTCGGCGGGCACTTCACCCTGTTCGCCTATTTCACCCCGTACCTGGCGAGCATGGCCGGTATTCGCTCGCCCGGCGAGATCAGCCTGATCCTCCTGCTGATCGGCCTGGCAGCGCTGAGCGGCGGCTATATCGGCGGCTGGCTGGCCGACCGCCTCGGCCACCGGCGCGCCCTGCGTCTGGTGCCGGCGGCCTTCGCCCTGGCGCTGGCGGCGGTGCCGCTGAGCCTGGGCAGCATCGGGTTCCTGCCGGTACTGATGGTCTGGAGCGCGATCAGCTGGATGATCTCGCCGGTGGTGCAGAGCTTCCTGCTGCGCAGCGATCCGGCCAGCGGTTCCGCCGGCGTCGCCCTGAACACCTCGGCCATGCACCTGGGCGTGGGCCTCGGCGCGGCGCTGGGCGGCCTGGTGGTGGCGGCACTGGGAGTCGCCGCGACGCCCTGGGTCGGCCTCGCCCTGGTGCTGGCGGCGCTGGCCTGCGCGCTTGGCGCCAGCACGCTGGATGGCGCCACGCAAGCGCTGCCGCTCAGTCCCCCTGCACGGTAACGCTGGCGGTCATCCCGGCGCTCAGGTGGACATCCGCCGGCACCTGGTCGAGGCGGATGCGCACCGGAATGCGCTGCGCCAGGCGCACCCAGTTGAAGGTCGGCTCGACATTGGCCAGCAACTGGCCGTCCGGCGTCGAGTTGCGGTCGGTGATACCGCTGCTGATGCTCTCCACCGTGCCGTCGATCGGCTGATCGCCGCTCATCAGGCGGACCTGGGCGCGCATGCCGACGCGGATGCCGGGCAGCTTGGTTTCCTCGAAGTAGGCGACCACATAGAAGGACTGCTGGTCGACCAGCGCCATCACCGCCTGGCCCGCCGTGGCGTAGTTGCCCTGGGCCAGGCGCAGGTTGGTCACCTGGCCGTTGCGCGCAGCGCGCAGTTCGCTGCGCTTGAGGTTGAGTTCGGCGATCTTCACCTGGGCCAGCGCTTCCTGGTACTCGCTGCGAGCGATGGCGGCATTGATCTGGGCGTTTTCCTTGTCCTCGGCGCTGATCGCGCCGATGCCCAGGCGGCTGCGCCGGGCCGCCTCGTTCTGGCGCAACAGGTATTGCTGGTGACGGGTCTCGGCGACGGCGCGGGCCTGCTCCAGGTTGGCCTGGTAGCGTTCCTGGTCGATGCGCATCAGCACGTCGCCGACCTTGACCACCTGGTTGTCCTTGACCTCCAGGTCGGTCACCCAGCCGGACACGTCCGGCGCCACCACCACCACGTCGGCCCGTACCCGGGCATCGCGGGTCCAGGGCGAGAGCATGTAGTAGCGCCAGAGCCAGATGCCGGCGAGGACAGCGGCAGCGACCACCAGCAGGGTGACGACGACGCGAAGCGATGCACGCATGCGAATCTCCTTCTCGGGGCGACGGATTCAGGTCGTGGCCGCCCAGGTAATGCCACTCAACATCAAAATGAACAGGGCGCAGTCGAACAGCGCCTCGTGCCAGACCCAGCGACGCAACGGCGTTTTCTGGATCAGCACCCGCAGCGCGGCGGTGGCCGCCAGCGCCAGCAGGGCATAGACGAACAGCGGGCTGAGGTAGACGCCGCCCCAGGCCGACTCATGCAGACTCATGGCTTTCCTCCTGATGGCACCACTGCTGCCAGGTGAACAGCAGTTGCGCCAGGGCCGCGCGCGCCAGGCGGCTGGCTTCGTCGTCGTGGCGAGCGTCGCGCTCCAGGGCTTCGCGCAACGGCAGGCTGATCCGTTCCAGGCGGTCGCTGCGCGGCCCCGCGGGACCGGCCTCAAGCAGCTCGCCCAGTTCCCCGAGGAAGCGGTCGCGCGCCTTGCGCAGGACGCCACGGGCGCCTTCCAGGCAGGCCCGCAGGTGGATCAGTTCGTTACCCAGGTCGAGCGCCAGGAGGCCATCGTCCCAACGCCGCCGTTCCTGTTCCGGCAACAGGTTGGCGTGCCGCGCCAGGCGCAACAGGCGGTCGGCCATGCGCCCGCCGAACCAGTTCTCCGCCTGCGCCAGCGGGCGCCGGGTGAGGCGGCCGAGATCGACGCAGGTGGCGTCCAGCAGGCGTCGGGTCAGCCAGCCCGGACGCAAGGTCAGCAAGCGGAAGATCACCACCGCGAAGCCGACTCCGATCAGCACGCCTTGGGCGGAATTCAGCAGGGTCGCGAGGTTGTAGTCCATCTGGTTGCGCGGCGCGACCAGGACGATGAAGTGGATCGCGAACGAGGTGGCGGTGCCGGCGGTGACCGGTACGGCCATGCCCAGGGTGGCGAAGAACAGCGGCACGCCCATCGCCAGGCAGAGCAGCGGGAAGCCATTCCACTGCGGCAGCAGCCACTGGCTGACCAGCATCGCCGCCGGGATCGCGTAGACGATGCCGCGCAGGAAGCTCAGGCCGATGGCCACCGCGTTGTCGCGGTTGGCGAACAGGCTGCACACCACCGCCGCCAGCAGCATCGCGCCGGACGCCGCCGGCCAGGCGGTATAGATCCAGTAGACCGACAGCCCGAGCAACGCCAGGGCGCTACGCGCGCCGTAGAACAGCGCCATCTGCAGGTCGCGATGCCAGGACAGGGTGCCGGCGCTGCCCACCCGCCCCTCGACCTCGCCGCTGGCCACCGCGCGCATACCCTTCTCGGCATTCACCGCCTTGAGCAGCAGCACCGAGCAGCGGGTCAGCAGGTAACGCTGGTCGTTGCTCCACTGCGGCTCGACCGCGACCTGCGCCAACTCCTCGCGCAGCGCCTGCATCGACGCCGGATCGGTTCCTTCCAGGGCGCTGGCCAGCGCGGCCAGCCAGCGCTCCACCTGGCGCTCTTCCTCTTCGCTCAGCCGCGCCCGTTGCCGGGCCACGCCGCGCGCGGTGCGCAACAGGCTGAGCAGGTCGCGCGAGAGCAACGCCAGGGCGCCGGCCCGGCGCCGCCCGCGCTCGCCTTCGAACCAGGCATGGTCGCGCTGCGCATCGACCTCGACGATCTTGCTCAGCGCGTTGAGCAGCCCCTGCGGCTGCCGCTGGCGCGGGTCGATCTCGCCGCGCGCGGCCTGCATGCCCAGCAGCCAGGTGGCGTGGGCCTGCTTGTCGAGGTTCTGCTCGACCCGCTGCGGCCAGAGGATCGCACTGACCGCCGAGGCGCAGATGATCCCCAGGCAGATCTCGGTACAACGCGCCACCGCCTGCTCGAAGACCAGCAGCGGCTGGTCCACCGCCGGCAGGCCAATGATCGCCACCGTATAGCCGGAAAGTACGAAGGCATAGGAAACGTGGTTGCGCAGGGAGGTCGAGGCCGCCGTGCAGAGCCCCAGCCAGAGCGAGATGGCCAGCAGGAACAACCAGGGCGCCTGGGCGAACAGCGCGATCATCAGCACCGACATCGCGGTGCCGACCAGGGTGCCGAGCAGGCGGAACAAGCCCTTCGCCACCACCATGCCGGACAACGGCTGGGACACGATCAGCACGGTCATCAGCGCCCATTGCGGCTGCTCCAGGTCGAAGCGAAAGGCGCACCACAACGCCAGGCCGCCGGCCAGGAGCGTCTTGATGGCGAACTTGAGCGCCAGCGTCGAGGGTGCCAGGAACGGCTTCCAGTGAATGGGCACAGGGTCTTCCGAAACGGGGTCTACATCAGCATAGATAGCCGGCGAACGCCGAGGCGATATGTGCAGCCTATATTATTAGGTTGCTAACAATATCGTCCAGCGACATTCGTAGTATCCCGATCGCTGCGCCGGTGTTTTTCCAGGCGCAAAAAAACGGGCGACCGAAGTCGCCCTAAGTGCCTTGCGTGCTCTGTGTATCCGGGAGGATCAGCCTTTGCGGCTATGGGAATCCTTCCAGATGAAGTAACCGACCCCACCGAAGAAAGCGACCATGAGGCCTACCGTAAGAATCCCTGCGAGAACCACTTCGTCGATGAACATGTTGATGGCCTCCAGTTGCCGGTTGGGTGTTGCTCGATGGGCTCAGATTAGCGAGGCGCGGCGGCGCAATATTGACCTGGATCAATCGCCCGGACGGGCTTTTTCGGCCAGGTGCATGACACTGACCCAGGTCAAGTTTCGCAGGAGGGAGAATGCGGTCGGACGCCGCAGATAACCGGGGAAAACCTGCCCGATCGCCGCACGTTGCCCGCAGGAATGCGCCGCCGGCGAACGCGGCGGCAGAGGCTTCAGCGCTTCTTCGGCTTGCCTTTCGGCTTCTTCCGCGGCTTGCCCAGCGGCAACACCTGTTCGAAGGCCTTGCGGACCTCCTGCAGGCGCTTCTCGTGCACGTCGTGGATGCGCTTGTCGCGCTCGGCGCTGAGGTCGATCACCTTGTCGTCGTCGTTCATGGCTGGGGGTACACCAGGCGGAAGGTCAGGTTCAAACGGGGCATGCAGGAGCGGCGGGTCTTCGCCACCTGATGTTGCCAATGATGCTGGGTTGCGCCGCGCATGACCAGCAGGCTGCCATGGGTCAGTTCCAGGGAATGGGCGATGCGGGTCTGGCCCTTGCGCCGCAGGTCGAAGCGGCGGCTGCCGCCGAGACTGAGCGAGGCGACCAGCGGATCGCGGCGCAGCTCTGGCTCGTCGTCGCTGTGCCAGCCCATGGAGTCCTGGCCGTCGCGGTAGTAGTTCAGCAGCACGCCGTTGACCCGCTGGCCGACCTCGCGCTCCACGCGCTCACGGATCTCGCCGAGCAACGCGGTCCATGGCAGCGGCCGGTGGACCTGGCCGGAATAACGGTAGGCGGCTTCCGCGTCACCGTACCAGGCCACCAGGCGCGGGGTCGGGCGCTCCTCGCCATGGATGCGCAGGATCGGCTGTTCCCAGGGCGTTTCCTGTTCCAGGCGCAACAGCCAGGCGCTCGCCAGCGGCGCATCCAGCCAATGCGGGAGATAGCGCAGGTCGGCGTCCGGCAGGGTCAGGGGTGCGTCGGCGAACAGGTCCATGGGCCGCAGGTTACTACGCCGCAAGGCCGCTGCTGAAGCCTGGAAAACCAGGGTTACACTTCGATGTCGATCAATTGTCCCTTGCGCGGCAGCTCGTCCGCCTGGGCGCTCTCCCCCGCCTCGTCAGCCGGCGCCTCGTCCCCCTCGTCGCTCCGCGCGTGCGCCTCGCCGCCCTGGCGGCGCTGGCGACGGCGGTATTCCTCTTCCAGCCAGCTTTCCTCGTCGCGCTCCTGGCGCAAGGCGACGCCATCGCTGCCCGCGCCAGCCTGGGTCGGCGCGACCGGCGGCGTGGCCGGACGGGGCTTGGGCGGGTCCTGCTGGACGGTGACCGGGATCAGGCCCTGGGGGATCGGCGGAAGCATGCAGGCAACCTCTCTGGGTAGTGCCGCGTCATGGGTTCTCGCAGCGTGCCGGTTTGCGGCGTTCTTCTACAAGGGTTATCGGTCGACCCGCCGCTCGACTTGAGAACCAGCCGCCAGGCGGTCGCTCCCGTACCGACGGACGGCTCTCCGACGAAGCCCTGGCGCAACACGCAATCCATCGCCAAGCGTCGCTCAACGCCACGCGTTGCGGTACCATACCCGGCTTTTTTGGGAGGTGGACATGGCGCAGTATCAACCGGGGCAACGCTGGATCAGCGACAGTGAAGCGGAATTGGGCCTGGGGACCATCCTGGCCCAGGATGGCCGCCTGCTCACCGTGCTCTATCCGGCGACCGGCGATACCCGCCAGTACGCCTTGCGCAATGCGCCGCTGACCCGCGTGCGCTTCGCCCCCGGCGATGAAGTGACGCACTTCGAAGGCTGGAAGATGACCGTCCGCGAGGTCGAGGAAAGCGAGGGCCTATTGGTGTACCACGGCCTCACCGCGCAGAACGAGCAGCGCACCCTGCCGGAAACCCAGCTCTCCAACTTCATCCAGTTCCGCCTCGCCAGCGACCGTCTGTTCGCCGGACAGATCGATCCCCTGCCCTGGTTCTCCCTGCGCTACCACACTCTCGAACGCCGCAGCCAACTGCTCCAGTCCTCGCTCTGGGGCCTCGGCGGCGCCCGCGCCCAGCCGATCGCCCACCAGTTGCACATCGCCCGCGAAGTCGCCGACCGCATGGCGCCGCGCGTCCTGCTGGCCGACGAAGTGGGCCTGGGCAAGACCATCGAGGCCGGCCTGATCATCCATCGCCAGTTGCTCTCCGGCCGCGCCGGGCGGGTGCTGATCCTGGTTCCGGAAAACCTCCAGCACCAGTGGCTGGTGGAGATGCGCCGGCGCTTCAACCTGCAGGTGGCCCTGTTCGACAAGGAGCGCTTCGCCGAAAGCGATGCCAGCAATCCCTTCGAGGACACCCAGTTGGCCCTGGTCGCCCTGGAGTGGCTGAAGGAAGACGAACGCGCCCAGGACGCCCTGTTCGCCGCCGGCTGGGACCTGCTGGTGGTCGACGAAGCCCACCACCTGGTCTGGCACCAGGACCAGGTCAGCGCCGAATACGCGCTGGTCGAGCAACTGGCGGAGATCATTCCAGGCGTCCTGTTGCTCACCGCGACCCCGGAGCAACTCGGCCAGGACAGCCACTTCGCGCGCCTGCGCCTGCTCGATCCGAACCGCTTCCACGACCTCGAAGCGTTCCGCCGGGAGAGCGAGCAATACCGCCCGGTCGCCGAAGCGGTGCAGGAACTGCTCGACCACGGCAATCTTTCCGCCGGCGCGCGCAAGGCCATCCACGGCTTCCTCGGCAGCGAGGGCGACGAGTTGCTGGCCAGCGTCGAGGGCGGCGATGAAGAAGCCCGCTCGCGCCTGGTCCGCGAACTGCTCGACCGCCACGGCACCGGCCGCGTGCTGTTCCGCAATACCCGCGCCGCCGTGCAGGGCTTCCCCCAGCGCGAGCTGCACGCCTATCCGTTGCCGATGCCGAGCCAGTACCAGGAACTGCCGGCCGGTGAACACCCGGACCTGTATCCGGAAGTGAATTTCCAGCAACAGTGGGAAGACGGCGACGACAACAATCGCTGGTGGCGCTTCGACCCGCGCGTCGAGTGGCTGATCGATACCCTGAAGATGCTCAAGCAGTTCAAGGTCCTGGTCATCTGTGCCCACGCCGAGACGGCCCTCGACCTGGAAGACGCCCTGCGCCTGCGTTCGGGCATCTCCGCCACGGTGTTCCACGAAGGCATGAGCATTCTCGAGCGCGACCGCGCCGCCGCCTACTTCGCCGACGAAGAGTTCGGCGCCCAGGTGCTGATCTGCTCGGAAATCGGCAGCGAAGGCCGCAACTTCCAGTTCGCCCACCACCTGGTGCTGTTCGACCTGCCGGCCCACCCGGACCTGCTCGAGCAGCGCATCGGCCGCCTCGACCGGATCGGCCAGCGACACACCATCCAGCTGCACGTACCGCACCTGGAGAACAGCGCCCAGCAGCGTCTGTTCCAGTGGTACCACCAGGCGCTGAACGCCTTCCTCAATACCTGTCCCACCGGCAACGCCCTGCAACACGAGTTCGGCCCGCGCCTGCTGCCGCTGCTCGACGGCGGCGAGGACAAGGCCTGGGACGCGCTGCTCGCCGAAGGCCGCGCCCGTCGCGAAGCCCTCGAAGCGGAACTGCACAGCGGTCGCGACCGCCTGCTCGAGCTGAACTCCGGCGGCGCCGGCGAAGGCGAGGCGCTGGTGGAGGCCATCGAGGAGCAGGACGACGACTTCGCCCTGCCGATCTACATGGAGCGCCTGTTCGACGCCTACGGCATCCACAGCGAAGACCATTCGGAAAATGCCCTGATCCTCAAGCCGAGCGAGAAGATGCTCGACGCCGGCTTCCCCCTCGGCGACGACGAAGGCGTGACCATCACCTACGACCGTGCCCAGGCGCTGGCCCGCGAGGACATGCAGTTCCTCACCTGGGAACATCCGATGGTTCAGGGCGGCATGGACCTGGTGCTGTCCGGCTCGATGGGCAACACCTCGGTGGCGCTGATCAAGAACAAGGCGCTGAAGCCCGGCACCGTGCTGCTCGAACTCCTGTTCGTCAGCGAGGCCGTGGCACCGCGCGCCCTCCAGCTCGGCCGCTGGCTGCCGCCGCAAGCCCTGCGCTGCCTGCTCGACGCCAACGGCAACGACCTGGCCGGCCGGGTGTCCCTGGAAACCCTCAACGACCAGCTGGAAAGCGTGCCACGGGTCAGCGCCAACAAGTTCGTCCAGGCCCAGCGCGACGTGCTGGCCAAGCAGTTCGACGTGGCCGAGGGCAAGATCGTCCCGCGCCACGAGGAACGCGTGGCCAGGGCCAAGCAGCAGTTCGCCGCCGCCATGGACGAGGAACTGGCGCGCCTGACCGCGCTCAAGGCGGTCAACCCGAGCGTCCGCGACAGCGAGCTGGACAGCCTGCGCACCCAGCGCGAGGAAGGCCTGGCCCTGCTCGACAAGGCCTCCCTGCGCCTCGAGGCGATCCGCATCCTGGTCGCCGGCTGACGCCCGGCAACGGCTGCGCGAAACGAGAAGCCATGGGCCTCCCCCATGGCTTCTTTCATTTCATTTCCAGCGAAGGCCGCAACGGCGGATGGCCACGCGGCGACCGTTCGCCCCGTTCCCTGGCCCCCGCCGGGCCGCGAGCCGGGCGTCGCAGCGGAATCGCGACGGTCGCCCTGCGACTTATTGACCTCCGGCAAAGGTCCGCCGCCCGCGAGGGTCTACAGTGTCCTTGAAGTTTCAAGAACGCCCGGCGGGCGGACACTCACTCTGGAGGGACACCTTATGTACGATCGCATTCTGGTAGCCGTGGACGGCAGCCCGGTCTCCGACCGCGCCCTGGAAGAGGCCATCAAGCTGGCCGGCCTCAGCGGCGGCAAGCTGCGCGTCATCACCATCGTCGACAGCCCGCTGCGCCACCTTCCCGACTACGCGGTGTACTACAACCCCGAGCCGCTGCGCGAAGCCGCGCTGAAAGCCGCCGATGACGTCCTGGCCAAGGCCCGCGAGAAGGTCGAGGCGAGCAACGTCGAAGGCGCCACCTTCGATCGCGTCTGCCAGGAGCGCGCCAGCGAGGAAATCGCCGAGCGCATCGAACTCGAGGCCCAGGCCAGCGATGCCGACGTGGTGGTCATGGGCACCCATGGTCGTCGCGGCATGCGCCGCCTGATGCTCGGCAGCGTGGCGGAAGGCCTGATCCGCGTGGCTTCGCGTCCGGTCCTGCTGGTCCGCGACAAATAAGGCGAAAGCCGACGAAAAAGGCCGTGGGGGGAATCCTCCACGGCCTTTTTTCTTTCAGCCCCCGTCGCTCACTGGGCTGCCCTGGGCGCGCGGCAACTGGCGAAGATGTCCAGCGCCGGCTGGTACAACGAAGTCTGTACGTCCAGCAGGCCGAGAACCGAGTGGAACAGGTTGTCATGGCTCAGGTCCTTGTCGTCGCGCTTGCCGTCCAGGCAACTGCGCTGGATGCCCCAGTTGCCCAGCGCCTGCGGGGCGAACCACATGACCATCGGCACGTGGATCTGCGCCTGGGGCGCGATCGAATAGGGCGCCGCGTGCAGGTAGACGCCATTCTCGCCCAGCGACTCGCCGTGGTCGGACACGTAGATCATCGCCGTATCGCGCTTGTCGGCATTCCGCTTGAGCAATTCGATCACCTTCGTCAGGAAGTGGTCGGTATAGAGGATGGTGTTGTCGTAGACGTTCACCAGCTCTTCCTTGCTGCAACTGCCGAGCTGGTTGGTCCGGCATACCGGCTGGAAGCGCTCCATCTCCTTCGGGTAGCGCTCGTAGTACTCGGGACCGTGGCTGCCATCGGAGTGCAGGACGATGATGGCGTCGTCCTGCAACCCGTCGATGTACTCCTGCAGGCCTACCAGCAGCGACTCGTCCAGGCAGTTCTTGCCGTCGCAGAACGGACTCGGCTGGGTCTTCGGGATGTCCCGGTTGGGCACCCGCAGGCAGGTGCCCTTGCAGTCGCTGTTGTTCTCCAGCCACAACACCTGCACGCCGGCACGCTGGAGAATGTCCAGCAGGCCTTCGTGGGTCTTGGCCTTCTTGTCGCTGTAGTCCTCGCGCGGGTACTGGGAGAACATGCAGGGCACCGAGACCGCGGTGGAAGTGCCGCAGGAACGGACCTGGGTGAAGTTGACGATGTCCTGCTTGCTCAGCTCCGGGTTGGTCTCGCGGGCGTAGCCGTTCAGCGAGAAATGATCGGCACGGGCGGTCTCGCCGACCACGAACACCAGCAGCGATTTCTTCTGTCGCTGCAGCGCAGCCGGCGCCTGGCGGGCGTCCAGGCCGATCGGCTCGACCACCAGGTGCTCCTTGATCACCAGGCGCTGCTTGGCGTACTTGCCCACCGCGTAGATGTAGTTGGTCGGGTTGATGAAGTGGGTCAGCTTGTCTTCCTCGCGGAAGATCGGCGCGTAGGTGGAATAGAAGCTGCCTACCATTACCGCGACGATCAGCAGGCAGCCGAGCAGCGTCAGGATCTTGTTCAGCAGGCCGCGGAAGAACGGCCGGTAGCGTACCGGCCAGAGCCAGATCAGCAGCGAAGGCAGGACACCGAGCAGCAGCAGGTAGCCGAGCAGGGTCGGGTTGACCAGGTCGCCGGCCTCGGTGGCGTTGGTCTCGAAGACGTTCTGCACCATCACCGTGTCGATGCTGATGCCGTAGCTACCCATGAAGTAGGTCGCGCCGGCCGAGCACAGGGCGACCAGGGTCAAGGCCGGCTTGAGCAGCGGGCGGAAGGAAACCAGGGTCAGCAGGAGCGTGAAGGCGGCCCACAGGAACGCCGCGAACGAAGCGAAGAACGCGAAGCCCTTCAAGCCTTGCAGCGGCACCAGGCCATGCAGGGCCTTCCAGGTCGCCGCGTTGTAGAACACCACCAGAACCAGCGCGAACAGCATCACCAGCCGGGTCGAACCGATAGCCGGCAAGAAACGCTTGATACCCCCACCCATTGAAGCAACTCCTGAAACGTAACGGACCGCCGCCACCCCCGTGGCGGGGCGCCCGAACTCTATCGGGCGCCTGGTCAAAATTTCGTGAAGCCTCGCGAGCCCTCGCGGGCGCAGCGATCATGCCCGTGGCGATGGAGCCGGAACAAGCTCAGCTATGCCTTTTATCCCCGGGAAGATGCCGAAACCGGCCGTATGTCGGCGGCCAGCGACTTCCTTCCATGCCGACCTTGCAGGTGGCTCCCGCTATCTATACTGGAAGCACAATGCCACCCCCATCCCCAGCCCGCGCCCGCGCCGTCCGCGGGTTTTCCGTGTCCAGGGGGACACCGCTATGGATTGGCAAGGCCTGCGCTTCCTCGGAGAGTCTCCCGTCGACGGCTACGTGCTGCAGAACTGCACCTATTCTCCGTCGCTGGTGGCGCTCGCCTTCCTCGTCGCCTGCCTCGCCGGGTACACGGCGCTGGACATGGTCGAGCGGGTCGGCAACAGCCTGAGCCACCCGCGCCGCTGGCAATGGGTCGGGGCGTTCTGCCTGGGCAGCGGCATCTGGGCCACGCATTTCGTCGCCATGCTCGCGTTCCACGCGCCGATCGCCCTGCGCTACGACCTGCCGATCACCGGCCTGTCGCTGCTGATCGCCGTCGCCGCCTCGTACCTGGCGATGTACATGACCGCCCGCCCGCGCTTCGGCCTGCTGCCCTGCCTGCTCGCCGCCTGCTGCATCGGCCTGGGCATCGCCGCCATGCACTACACCGGGATGGCGGCGATGCGCTCGGTGGCCACCCAGTACTACCAGCCATCGCTGTTCGCCCTTTCGGTACTGATCGCCATCGCCGCCGCCTTCACCGCCCTCGCCGCGGTCCCCTACCTGCGCGGCCGGCGCAGCGCGCGCTACCGCTACATGAAACTGATCGCCAGCCTGCTGCTGGCCGGCGCCATCGCCGCCATGCATTTCACCGGGATGGCCGCGCTGGTGCTCAGCGTACCCGCCGGCACGCCGCTGGAACTGCAAGCCAGCGCCGACTCGCTGCGCCTGGGCTGGCTCACCGGAGTGCTCGCCAGCGCCATCGCCGCCTGCGGCATCTGGGCCGCATGGTCGGAGAAACAACGGGAGCGCCGGCTCAGCGAAAACAGCCGGGTCAACGCCCTGCTCAACCAGCTCGACCACGCCCACGCCTCGCTGCGCCAGATGGCTCGCTACGACAGCCTGACCGGCCTGCAGAACCGCACGGCATTCAACGAAGTGTTCGTCCAGCACCTGGAGAACTGTCGCCTGAGAGGCAAGGGCCTGGCGGTGATGTTCCTCGACCTCGATCACTTCAAGCGGATCAACGATTCCCTCGGCCACGACTCCGGCGACGAGCTGCTGAAGATCGTCTCCGAACGCATCCGCAGCGTGTTGCGCGATAGCGACGTGGTGGCGCGCTTCGCCGGCGACGAGTTCTGCGTGCTCGCCGACCTCACCCAGGACCACGAGGCGCACATCCTCTCGCAACGCCTGATGCAGAAGATGAAGGAACCCATCGCCCTGGACGGGCGCACCCTGGTGATGACCGCCAGCGTCGGCGTCAGCCTCTACCCGAACGACGGCGAGCAGTGCGAGGAGCTGCTGAAGAACGCCGGCCTGGCCCTGCACCAGTCCAAGGCCTGCGGGCGCAACAACGCGCAGTTCTTCAGCCGGCAACTGCTGGTGCGGGCGACCCAGGAACTGCAGATGGAGGAGGAACTGCGCCAGGCCCTGCGCGACGACCAACTGGAGCTGCACTACCAGCCGATCCTCGCCCTCGCCGACGGCGAGGTACACCAGTTGGAGGCATTGGTGCGCTGGCGCCATCCGACCCAGGGCCTGCTCGGTCCGGACCGCTTCATCGGCCTGGCCGAAGCCAACGGCATGATCGACCAGCTCGACGACTGGGTGCTGCGACGCGCCTGCCGCGACCTGCGCAGCCTGCACCTGGCCGGCCACGAACGGCTGCGGGTGGCGGTCAACTGCTGCGCCAGCAATCTCGGCCGGGCCAGCCTGGTCGACGAAGTCCGTCATGCGCTGGAGCAGGCCGGGCTGGCGGCGCGCTTCCTCGAACTGGAGGTGACCGAGGACGCGCTGATGTACAACATCGACCAGACCATCCCGCTGCTCGAACGCCTCCGCGAGCTGGGCGTCAGCCTGTCGATCGACGACTTCGGCACCGGCTATTCGTCGCTCGCCTACCTGCGGCGCCTGCCGCTGGACGCGCTGAAGGTGGATCGCTCGTTCATCATGGACATCCCCGCCTCGCAGCGGGACATGGAAATCGCCCAGGCGATCATCGCGATGGCCCAGAAGCTCCATCTGAAAGTCGTCGCCGAGGGCGTGGAAACCCCGCAGCAACTGGCGTTCCTGCGGGAGAACCATTGCGAGCTGGTACAGGGCTACCTGTTCAGCCGGCCACTGCCGCTGGCGGCCCTGGAAGAGTTCCTCCGCGCCTACCGCTTCGACGCCGCGCCGCCGCTGCGCAGCCTGAACCAGGCCTGAGGTTCACTCGACGGCGGTCCGGTATTGCTCCACCAGGGTCGCCGGATCGCGTTCGAGATTGCCCTGGCTGCCGTGCAGACGCATCAACTGCGCGGCCAACCCGCTCATCGGGGTGGCCGCGCCTTGCTCGCGGGACAGCTTCACCGCGGTATCGAGATCCTTGAGCAGGGTCCGTACGTGCCACTTGACCGGCTCGTAACGGCTCTCGGCCATTTGCGGGGCGAGGATCTGCAACGGCTTCGAGTCGGCGAAGCCGCCCGCCAGCGCCGGAGCGACCAGGCTGGCGTCGACCCCGGCCCGCTCCGCCAGCGCCACCACTTCGGCGATCACCAGGGCGTTGCAGGCAACGATCATCTGGTTGCAGACCTTGGTCACCTGCCCGGCGCCCACCTCGCCCATGCGCGTCAGGCGCTGGCCGAGCTGGGAGAGGACCGGCCGCAGGCGCTCGATATCCGCTGCGCGTCCGCCGGCCATGATCGCCAGGCTGCCGCTTTCCGCGCCCGGCGTGCCGCCGGAGACCGGCGCGTCGACCCAGCGCACGCCGCAGCGCGCCTCCAGCTCGGCGGCCATCTCGCGGGTGGCGGCCGGCTCGGCGCTGGAGAAATCCACCAGCAACTGCCCGGGCCTGGCGTTCTCGACGATGCCGCCGGCGCCGAACACCACTTCGCGCACCGCCGCGGTATCGGCCAGGCAAAGCATCAGGATTTCCGCGTCGGCGGCCAGTTCGGCCGGGACCTCGACGGCTTTCGCGCCCTCGGCCGCGAGCAACTCGCGTTTGCCCGGCGAACGGTTCCACACCGCCAGCGGATAGCCGGCGGCCAGCAGCCGGCGGCACATGGGCACGCCCATCAGGCCGAGACCGGCGAAGGCAAGGGAAGGCAGGGAAGCGGACATGGCGGACTCCAATACGCAACGAATGGGCACGGGGAGCGCCATATTACCCGCGAGGCGCCGGCGAGCAACGCCGCGACGGCTGCCCAAGCGGGCCGCGCACCACTATACTCCCCGGGTTTTTTCCGCCATTGAACCGGAGAACTCTCCCATGTTGAAACGCTCCCTGGCGCTCGCCGCCGGCATCGCCCTGTCCCTGTCCGCCGCGCTCGCCCACGCCGAAGCCCTGAAAGAACTCAAGGTCTCGGCGATCCCCGACGAAGCGCCCACCGAACTGCTGCGCAAGTTCAAACCGCTCGGCGCCTATCTGGAGAAGCAACTCGGCATGCCGGTGAAGTTCGTCCCAGTGGCCGACTACGCCGGGGTGGTCGAGGCGCTGGCCGCCGACCGCCTGGACATGGCCTGGCTGGGTGGCTTCACCTTCGTCCAGGCGCGGCTGAAGACCGGCAACGCCATCCCCCTGGTGCAGCGCGAGCAGGACCAGCAGTTCACCAGCAAATTCATCACGGCCGATCCCCAGGTGAAATCCCTGCAGGACCTGAAGGGCAAGACCTTCGCCTTCGGCTCGGTCTCCTCCACCTCGGGCAGCCTGATGCCGCGCTACTTCATGCAGAAGGACGGCATCGTCCCCGAGCAGTTCTTCTCCCGCGTCGCCTACTCCGGCGCCCACGACGCCACCGCGGCCTGGGTCCAGGCCGGCAAGGTCGACGCCGGCGTGCTGAACGCCTCGGTCTGGCAGAAGCTGGTGGACAGCGGCAAGGTCGATACCGCCAAGGTCAAGGTCTTCGCCACCACGCCGACCTACTACGACTACAACTGGACCGTGCGCGGCAACCTCGACCCGGCCCTGGCCGAGAAGATCAAGCAGGCCTTCCTCGCCCTCGACCCGGCGAAACCGGCCGACAAGGAGATCCTCGACCTGCAGGCCGCCAGCCGCTTCATCGAGACCAATCCGGACAACTACAAGGGCATCGAGGAGTCCGCACGCGCCGCCGGCCTGCTGAAGTGAGCCTGAGCCTCGACGGCGTGGACCTGGTCCACGCCGACGGCCAACGCGCCCTCGCCGACATCCGCCTGCGCCTGGCCGCCGGCGAACGGGTGGCCCTGATCGGACCTTCCGGCGCCGGCAAGACCAGCCTGCTGCGGGTGCTCGCCAGCCAATGGCAGCCCAGCGCCGGCCGTGTCGAACTGCTCGGCGAGGAACCCTGGGCGCTATCCGCCGCCGCCCGCCAACGCCTGCGCGCGCGCATCGGCCTGGTCCACCAGGCGCCGCCGCTGCCGCCACGGCAGCGGGTGGCCAGCGCGGTACTGGCCGGACGCCTCGGCCAGTGGCCGCTGTGGAAGAGCCTGGCCAGCCTGGTCTATCCGCTGGACCGCGCCGGCGCCCACGACGCGCTGCAACGCCTGGATCTCGGCGACAAGCTGTTCCAGCGCTGCGACCAGCTTTCCGGCGGCCAGTTGCAGCGGGTCGGCATCGCCCGGGTGCTCTACCAGCGCGCCGAGCTGATCCTCGCCGACGAACCGGTCTCGGCCATGGACCCGGTGCTCGCCGGCCATACCCTGGCCCTGCTCAACCGCGAGGCCGCCGCGCGCGGCAGCACCCTGCTGGCCAGCCTGCACGCGGTGGACCTGGCGCTGCAACACTTCCCCCGGGTGATCGGGCTGCGCGCCGGACGCATCGCCTTCGACCTGCCCGCCGGCGAAGTCGACCGCGCCGCGCTGGACGCCCTCTACGCCAACGAACAACTGCAGGCCGAGCGCGCCAGCCCGGCCGGCGAACCCACCGTGGTGCACATCCCACGATGCTGAACGCCGCTTCTCCGCCGCGCGACCCCGCCGCCCTGCCGCGCCTGCTGCTGACCCTGGCCGCGTTACTGCTGCTCTGGCCGGGGCTGCGCCTCAGCGAACTGGATATCCCCGGCCTGTTCAGCGGCGACAACGCGCGCACCATGGGCGGTTTCCTCGCCGGCTTCTGGCCGCTGGCGCACGATCCCGAGTTCCTCGCCCTGCTCGGCCGCGCGACCCTGGAAACCCTCGCCATCGCCACCGCCGGCATGGCCCTGGCCTGGCTCCTGGCGTTTCCCGCCGCACTGCTGGCGACCCGCGCCCTGTCGCTCTCGGCACTGCCGCGCGGCGGCCTGCCGGCCTGGTGGGCACGGGCACTGCGCTGGCCGGTGCGCGGCCTGCTGATCCTCCTGCGCAGCGTGCCGGAAATCGTCTGGGCGCTGCTGTTCGTCCGCGCCGTGGGCCTGGGGCCCACCGCCGGGGTGCTGGCCATCGCCATTACCTATGCCGGCATGCTCGGCAAGGTCTACGCGGAAATCTTCGAGTCGGTGGATCCGCGCCCCACCCGCGCCCTGCTGCTGGGCGGCGGATCGCGGCTGGCGGCGTTCGCCTACGGGGTGCTGCCGAACGCCGCCGGGGAAATGATTTCCTACACTGTCTATCGCTGGGAGTGCGCGATCCGTGCTTCGGTGGTGATGGGCTTCGTCGGCGCCGGCGGCCTCGGCCAGCAGATCGACCTGTCGCTGCGGATGTTCGCCGGCGGCGAGGTTGCCAGCATCCTGCTGACCTTCCTCCTGCTGGTCCTCCTCGCCGACCTGCTGAGCCGCTTCCTGCGCGGGAGGCTGGCATGAGCCGGACCTGGCGCCTGCTGCTCTGGCCGCTGCTGGTGGTGGCCGCGGTGGGCGCCTCGTTCGCCTATCTGGACATGGACACCGCAGGTCTTTTCAGCGGCAAGGGACTGGGCCAGATGGCCGCCTACGCCAGCGAGTTCTTCCCGCCCGACCTGTCCGCTCCGCACCTGCGGGCGATTGGCCGGGGGCTGCTGGAAACCCTGGCCATGTCGGCCATCGGCACCCTGCTGGCGGCGCTGCTCGGCCTGCTCTTCGCGCTGCCGGCGGCAGGTCGCTTCGGCGTGCCGGCGCAGAGCCTGGCGCGACTCCTGCTCAATGCGCTGCGCGCGGTGCCGGAGCTGGTCTGGGGCGCGCTGATGGTGCTGGCGGCCGGGCTCGGGCCGAACGCCGGGACCCTCGCCCTGGCGCTGCACACCGGCGGCGTGCTCGGCCGGCTGTTCGCCGAAGCCCTGGAGAACACCCCGGCGCAGCCCGCCGAGGCCTTGCGCCTGGCCGGCAGCGGACGCCTCGCGGCATTCGCCTATGGCACCCTGCCGGGGGTCTGGCCGCAACTGGTGGCCTATACCCTGTACCGCTGGGAGAACAATATCCGCATGGCCAGCGTGCTCGGCTTCGTCGGTGCCGGCGGGCTCGGGCAGATGCTCTATTTCAGCCTGAGCCTGTTCCAGCAGGCCCAGGCCGCCACGGTGATCCTGGCCATGCTGGTCCTGGTGCTCGGGGTCGACAGCCTGAGCGCCTGGGCGCGGCAGCGCTGGGTCAGCCAATAGGAAAACGCGCCGCCGCGTCCGTTCGAGGAAATTTACGAAGCCCGCCGAAGATCGGGCATCATCGGTGCTCGGAGCCATCAGGGAGGCACCCCGCCTCCAGGTGTCCAGGGAGAGGAAGGAACCATGCGCAAACCACTGCTATCCGCATTACTGCTGGGCCTGCTGGCCCTCGGCGGCTGCAGCCTGCCCCAACAGCAGGCCGGCGCGCCGACCGAGCAGCGGCTCGGCACCCAATGGGGCGAAGGCGTCGCCTCGCCGGTCACCTCGGTGGCCCTGCGACGTCTATCGGAGCAACCGGTCGATCGCCGCCAGGTGTTCTACAGCGCGAGCCGCTTCGATGGACGTGCCATCAAGGAACTGCCCCTGGCCAAGGGCCGGGTGGGCTTCGCCGTACTCGACGAGGATGGCGGCAAGTTCGACCTCGTGCAGCACCGCAGCACCCTGCAACTGCAGGGCCGAGAAGGCCAGCGCTACCGCCTGTGGCTGCACAACCTCGGCGGCGCGACCTACGAGGTGGTCGCCACGGTAGACGGCCTGGACGTGCTCAACGGCCAGCCGGGCAGCCTGAAGAACCGCGGCTATGTGCTGGAACCGGGCGAGAGCCTGGTAATCGAGGGCTTCCGCAAGAACGAACGGGAAGTCGCGGCGTTCCGCTTCGCCAGTCCCGACGATGCCTACGCCAGCAACAGCGCGGCCGGCGACAGCCGCAACCTCGGCGTGATCGGCGTGGCCCTGTTCGAGCTGGACGCTCCGGCCAGCGGTCGCGAGGCGCCGGCCGACGGACCGCTGGCATTTCCCGCCGACGCCCGGAACGGCGGCGGCTACGCGCCGCCGCCGCGCTATCGCGACTGAGGCATCTTCACGAAAACTGCGCGGCGGCGTTCCTTCATAAGCAATCCATCTCACAGGAGCCGCCGATGAACCGCTTTTCACTGCCCCGCCCCGACGCACGCCAGTGCGTCGCCGGCCTGGGTTTCTCCGCCCTTCTGCTGCTGGCCTCCTCGGCCAACGCCGCCGCCTGCCGCGACATCACCAGCGTGCAGCAAAGCGCCGACGCCACGCGCAATACCTCGATGGGCGGCCACGTGACGCAGCACATCTACGGGATGACGCCGCCGTCCGGCTCGTCGCAGAAAGACAAGACCCTGTTCAAGTCGAGAGGCAACTACGACGCGGCCTGGCGCCAGTACGGATACATCGACAATCCGGTGGCCTGCAGCGGCAACAGCAAGTTCCAGGTGGTTTCCCTGGAGAAGCTGCACATGGGCAAGATCGATGCCTACTCCTGCAAGCAGGCCGACGGCCAGGGCGTCTGCACGCGCTGGGATACGTACATGGCCAAGGAGATTTCGTACGGTTTCGTCCTGAAAGACGGCAAGTGGATCCTCAATACCCTCTACCCGGTTCCCCTCGACTAGGGCGCAGGCCGTCCGCGCCGGCCGCCCCATTGCAGGGAGCCGGCGCGGCCGTCCGGGTCAGAAGGTCAGCGTGCCCAGGCCCATGCCCGGGTCGCTGAAGCCGGAGCGACCATCTTCCATGCGACCGCTGAAACGCCGCAGGAAGCTGTCCGCCCCCTGCGCGCTGACGCTGAAATCGTACCAGTTGCCGCTGCTGCGCAGCGAATAGCGGACTTCCCGACGCTGTCCCGGCGGCACGTTGACGGTACGCCGCTCGCCCTGGCGATAGACGTTGTCCTTGACCGTCAGCTTGACCGGATGGCGGCCACGGTTGATCAGTTGCACGCGCAGGTTGCCGAACAGCGGCTCGTAGTCGATCCGCACTTCCGGCAGCGGCGCCTTGCGCTCCGCCAGATCGCGCCGCAGGTTGCCGCGAAAGACCCGGAGGAAACCGTTCGGACCGTGCACTTCCAGGTGGTAGTCGCCGCTGGCGTCGCCCTGGAAGCTGTCGTGCAGGCGCTTGCGCGCGCCAACGGTGTAGCGTTTCGGCGGGTTCTCGCTGTCGAGCAGGTCGAACACCTGGAACACCGCGCCGGCCTTGCCGGTGTTGGCGAAGGTCAGGCTCAGCGCGTCTCCGCCGCTGCGGTAGCGCGCATGCACGCCCAGCTCGTAGGGCAAGGCGCGGGCCGGACGGATGCCCATTTCCTGCTTGGGCATGGCGGCCACCGCCGGCGGCTTCGGCTTCGGCAGCTTGATCTGGCTGGCGACGATGGCGTCGGCCTGGCTGGTGTCGGGCAGTTCGGGGAACGGCTCGTTGTTCGGGTTGGCGAAGTTGAACGCCGAGGTCAGGTCGCCGCAGACGGCACGACGCCAGGGACTGATATTCGGCTCCATGACCCCGAAGCGCTGCTCCAGGAAGCGGATCACCGAAGTGTGGTCGAACACCTGGGAATTGACCCAGCCGCCCTTGCTCCACGGCGAGATCACGTACATCGGCACCCGCGGGCCGAGGCCGTAGGGCTGGTTGCGATAACGGATATCGCCCTTGGTGTGCCATTCGAGGGTGGCGTCGGCGGTGGTCTTGCCGCGCAGCGTGCCGTCCTTGTTCAGGCTCGGCGCGGCCGGCGGGGCGATGTGGTCGAAGAAGCCGTCGTTCTCGTCGAACATCACCAGCAGCGCGGTCTTGCTCCAGACCTCCGGGTTGGCGGTCAGCGCGTCGAGTACCCAGGAAGTGTACTCGGCCCCCCAGATCGGGCTGGACGGGCCGGGGTGTTCGGAGTACTTGGCCGGGGCGACGATCCAGGACACCTGCGGCAGGCTGTTGGCCAGCACGTCGCGCTTCAGCGCATCGAGCTTCCAGGTGCTCAGGCCGTTGACGATCAGCGGCGAGTCAGGCGCCGCGGCGCGGTACTGGCGGAAGCCGATCAGCGGGTTGTCGGAGAAGTTGTCGGCCATGTCCTGGTAGACCCGCCAGGTGATGCCGGCGGCCTGCAGGCGCTCGGGATAGGTGGTCCAGGTGTAGCCCTGCTCCACCGGGCCGTTGCTGTCGTGGTCGTTGGTGGTTACCGGGCCGCCATGCTGGCCGAGCGGGTCGTTGGTGCCGGTCCAGAGGAACAGCCGGTTGGGGTTGGTGCCGCCCTGAAACGAGCAGTGATAGGCGTCGCAGATGGTGAAGGCGTTGGCCATCGCGAACTGGAAGGCGATGTCCTGCTCCTTGTAGTAGCCCAGGGAACGCTCGGTCTTGGCCGGCAGCCACTTGTCCATGCGCCCTTCGTTCCAGGCCTGCTGGGCGTCCGGCCAGGTGTGCGGGGTACCGTCGACGCGCTGGGCGCTGGTGGTGCTGGTGTCGAAGTGGTAGGGCAGGATCTCGCCCTTGCTGCCCTTCTGGTGCCAGACCCGCTGGCCGTCGGGCAGCGGGATCGCCATGCGGTCGCCGAAGCCGCGGACGCCCTTGAGGGTGCCGAAATAGTGGTCGAAGGAGCGGTTCTCCTGCATCAGGATCACCACGTGCTCGACGTCCTTGAGGTTGCCATGCCGGCGGTGCGCGGGAATCGCCAGGGCCGCCTGGATGCTCGACGGCAGCATGCTGGTGGCGACGGTGGCGCCGACCGTACCGGCGGCCAGGCGGATGAAGCTTCTTCTGCTTTTCGAAATCATCGGGGGACTCACCAGGTCAGGGTGTGGCACAGGGCTGCCGAGCGCATCCATGACGCCCGCAGGCTCACTCGGCAGCAAGCTGTTCGAACCCCGACGACGCTAGTGAGGGAAAAAGACGCTTTGGTTTCAACACGCTTTGCAACAACTATTCATGCCAACTTCGTCACAATTTCAGATCAAGATTTTGGTCTAGGCCAGATTCCACTTGACAGCCTTCGCCGGCACTCTCCTCACGCTCTCCCCCGCCATTGCAGGAGCAATACCCCCGCCACCACCAGCGCCAGGCCGAGATAGCCCTCCCAGGACAAACGGCGCACCGGGAAACCGGCCCAGCCGAACTGGTCGCAGAGCGCCGAGACCAGCATCTGCCCGGCCACCACGCACGCGATGAAAGTGGCGGCGCCCAGGCGCGGCGCGACCAGGATCGCCACCGTCAGGTAGGCCGCGCCGAACAGCCCGCCGAGCCAGCTCCACCAGGGCGCGCCGCCGAGGCTGGCGGTAGCCGGCAGCGGCACCCGCACCAGCAGCAGGCCCAGGCTGACCACCCCGAGGCTGACGCCCAGCGAAGTCAGGCTGGCGCTCAGCGGATGGCCGAGCAGGCGCCCGAGCAAGGCGTTGCTGCCGGCCTGCAGCACCACCATGCCGCCCACCGAAACTGCCATCAGTACCATCAGATAATTGGGCATGCTGATTCTCCTCCTCCGGCCATTGCCTCTGGAGCGGAGTTTTTGCTATCCACTTCGCGAATGGAAATCGATAGTTGGTACATCCTCCATGCAGCAGATTCATGACCTACGCCGTATCGACCTCAACCTGCTGGTGGTGCTCGACGCGCTCCTCAGCGAGCGCCACGTGTCCCGCGCGGCGCAGCGCCTGGCCATGTCGCAGCCGGCGGTCAGCCACGCCCTCGGGCGTCTCCGCGAACTGTTCGGCGATCCGCTGCTGGTGCGGGTGAAAAGCCGCATGCAGTTGACCAGCCTGGCGCTGGAGCTGGCGCCGAAGCTCCAGGCCAGCCTCGACCAGGTGCGCGGGGTGATCGGCGGGCCAGCCTTCGAGCCGGAGCGCAGCCGGCGCCACTTCCGCCTGGGCATGTCCGACTACGGCGCCTGGGTGGTGCTGCCGGCGCTGCTGCGCCAGCAACAGGCGCTGGCGCCCGGGGTGAGCTTCGGGATAGTCCAGGAACCGCGCCTGGAAACCGCCCGGCAGGTCGCCGAAGGACAACTGGACTGCGCGCTGGGGGTATTCCCCCTGCTTCCGGAGGGCGTGCGCGCCAGGCGCCTGTTCGAGGAGCGTTTCGTCTGCGTCTGTCGGCGCAGCCTGTTCGACCGCCCCGACGGCCTGTCCCTCGACCGCTACCTGGCGGCCCGCCACGTGCGCGTCTCGCTACAGGACAACCCGGCCGAGGAAGTCGACAGCGCCCTGGAAAAGCGCGGCCTGCGCCGGCAGGTAGCGCTGACCCTGCCGCACTTCACCGTGGCCCCGGCGCTGCTGGCCGGCACCGACCTGGTACTGACCATCGCCGAGCGCATCCTCGAACGCCTGCGGTTACCCGAGGAACTGGCGGTCTGCGAGCCGCCGCTGGCGATCCCGCGCTTCGACTACGTGCAGATCTGGCGCGGCGACGCCGAGCGCGAAGCGGCCGGCGCCTGGCTGCGGGAACAGATCCAGGCGGCGGCGCGGAAGATCTGAAGAAGAGTCAGGAAGGCTTTTCCAGCTTGCGCAGCATCTCGCCGACACGCTCGCCGAGCATTTCGTTGGCCGACAGCTTGAGGCCGCGCGCCAGTTCCACCTGGACCACGTGTTCCGCCAGCGGACGCAGGCGCAGGAACACCTTGGCCAACTCCTGCAGGTCCGGCGCCCCGGGCAGCAGGTCGGTGCCGCGGCCGTCCACCAGGTGGGTGACGATCAGGCGGACGATCCCCGCCGCCAGGTGCTCGGTGTCGCTACGCAACTCGCCGAGGTGATCGAGCAGCGCCTCCAGCGGGATGCCGCTGCGGTACAGCTCCAGCCCGGCCTGGAACAGCCGCGGACTGGGGATCTTCATGCACTCGCCGTCGAACAGCAGCAGGCCCAGCGCCTGGGCCTTGTCGATCACCCGGTCGTTCAGTTCGTCGCCGAAGATCGCCCGGAGTTCGTCGAAGCCGATGCTGCCGGGCGTCTCCAGGTTCCACTCGCCGATGATCGCCTGGTCCAGGCCGAGCACGTGGTCGAGGTCGCGGCCCTGTTCCCAGGCCTCCAGCAGTTCCTTGATGTTGGCGCTGGAATAGCCGCGCTCGAGCAACTGGTTGATCAGCCGCAGGCGCTTGAGATGGCTGTCGAAATACACGCCGACCCGGCCGCGCCGCTCCGGCGGCGGCAGCAGGCCGCGGTCCTGGTAGGCACGTACGTTGCGCACGCTGCTGCCGGCCGCGCGCGCCAGTTCGTCGACGCTGTATTCGCGGGCATCCTCGGCGGACGGCTGCTCGCCACGTTGCAGCAGGCGCTGCAGGAGGGTCAGGGGTGTGCTCATGGAGGCGGATCATAACGAGGCCCGCCGAACGGCCACAACCTCCGGGGGCGCAACGCTCTTTGCCGGCGTCCGGATGCGCGGGCGCCAACCAAAGACTGGACTCGTCGGTCAGCCGCTTCTCCGGCACCGCCGCCAAAACCCGGGGGAAACGTCTCGAGCCTTCTGCCCCGGGCCTTCCGGCGCCGGTAGCAAGTGCCGTAACACCGGCGTGAAGGGACTTCCCAGGGCTGGCGCAACGCCTGCTTATGGGCCAGCATCAACCATGCCATCGATCAATGTCACAATAACGACAAGCCAGCCTGGAGAGAGCCATGTCCCAAGGCGCCTGGGTACCCACTCCCGACGATCTCGATCACTTCCGCCAGGTCCAGCGACTGGCCTATACCTGCTGCGAAACCATCCACGGCGAACTGCGCGCCGGCATCAGCGAGAGGGAAGCCGCGGCGCTGATGAAGACCTGGCTGCAGGATCACGGCGTCGACGACTGGTTCCACCAGCCCTTCGCCTGGTTCGGCAGCCGCACCTCGTTCAAGGGCTTCGACGGCCTGCGTCATCTCGGTGGCTTCAACCTGGCCTTCTACCCCGGCAAGCAGCGCCTGGAGGAAGGCATGCCGTTCATCCTCGACTGCGCGCCGACCCTCGGCGCCTATACCGCCGATGTCGGCTACTCCGGCGCGCTCGGCCACAACCTGTTGCAGGAGCGGCTGATGGACGACCTGCTGATACACCGACGCACCATCCTCGACCTGGTCCGCGAACGGCGCCCCCTGGCCGAAGTCAGCCAGGCGGTCGACCGGCTCTGCGTGATCCAGGGCACCCTGCCACGGCACAAGGCCTATCCCTTCGAAGTGCTCGCCCATCGCGTGGAAAAGCTCGGCAACCGCCGCGGTCCCTCGGTGGCGCGCTTCGGCGTGCGCAACCTGTACACCCTGACGCGCAACGCGCTGGTCACCGGCAAGCGCGAAGGCTGGTCGCCGCTGTGGTCCAGCGGCAAGCGCTCCGAGCACCCGCCGACGCCCGGTCTCTGGGCGGTGGAACCGCACCTGGGGCTACGCGGGGTGGGCGCCAAGTTCGAGGAACTGCTGGTGGTCACCGAAGACGACGCCTACTGGCTCGACGACGACCTGCCGCACGTCCGCCGCTGGCAGGCGCGCGGCCTGCTGCCGCAAGCACGGGAGGCCGCATGAACGCGCTCCTCGCCCTCCCCGACCTGCAGCCGGAACGGCTGTTCGTGCAGTCCGGCGACGTGCGCCTGGCGGTTCATTGCTGGGGCGCGCCGGACAACGACAAGCCGACGCTGCTGATGGTGCATGGCTACCCGGACAACCACGAGACCTGGCTGCCGCTGATCCGCCAACTGGCTGGGCGCTACCGCATCGTCGCCTACGACGTGCGTGGTGCCGGCGCTTCGGACAAGCCACGCTGGAGCCGCGACTACCACCTGCAGCGGCTCAGCGAAGACCTGCAGGCGGTGATCCGCGCCACCAGCCCGGTCCGCCCGGTACACCTGCTGGCCCATGACTGGGGCTCGATCCAGACCTGGGAAAGCGTCACCGATCCGCAGTGCCGCCCGCTGATCGCGTCCTATACCTCGATCTCCGGGCCCTGCCTGGACCATGTCGGCTTCTGGATGCGCGAACACCTCAGGCAGCGCAGTCCGAAGGCCCTGAAAGCGCTATTCGGCCAGTTGCTCCACTCCTGGTACATCGCCTTCTTCCATACCCCCGTCGTACCCGAGCTGCTCTGGAGCGCCGGCCTGGCCCGGCTCTGGCCGCAGTTCCTGAAGCGCGCCGAAGGCGTCCGCCATCCACAGGTCAACCCGACCCAGGCCAGCGACGGCCGGCACGGGGTCAAGCTGTACCGCGGCAACTTCATCCGCAGCCTGTTCCGTCCGCGCAAGCGCCACACCGAAGTGCCGGTGCAACTGATCGTACCGACCCGCGACCGTTACGTCGGCGCCCAGCTGTTTCAGCACCTCAGCCTGTGGGCGCCACGCCTGTGGCGGCGCGAGGCGAGCGTCGGCCATTGGCAACTGCTGGCCGAGCCGGAGCAACTGGCCGGCTGGCTCGGCGAGTTCATCGACGCCCAGGAAACCGGCGAGTCGCCGCCGGCCCTGCAACGCGCCCAGGTCCGCCCCGACGCGCGCTCGATGAGCGGCAAGCTGGTGGTGGTCACCGGCGCCGGCGGCGGCATCGGCCGTTCGACCCTGCTCAGCTTCGCCGAGCGCGGCGCCAGCCTGCTCGCCGCCGATCTCGACCTGGAAGCCGCCGAACGCAGCGCCGAACTGGCCCGCGCCCTTGGCGCCACGGCCCATGCCTACCAGGTCGACGTCGGCGATACCCAGGCCATGGAGCGCTTCGCCGAGTGGGTCCGCGACACCCTCGGAGTCCCGGATGTGGTGGTCAGCAATGCCGGCATCGGCATGGCCGGACCGATGCTCGACACCTCGCCCGCGGAATGGGAGCGCCTGCTGCGGGTCAACCTGTGGAGCGTGATCGACGGCTGCCGCCTGTTCGGCCGGCAGATGGTCGCGGCGAACAAGCCGGGGCACCTGGTCAATGTCGCCTCCGGCGTGGCCTTCGCGCCGTCGCGCAACTACCCCGCCTACGCCACCAGCAAGGCCGCGGTACTGATGCTCAGCGAATGCCTGCGGGCGGAACTGGCCGGACGTTCGATCGGAGTCACCGCGGTGTGCCCGGGCTTCGTCGATACCGGCATCGTCCAGGCCACCCGCTTCGTCGGCATGGACGCCGAACGCCAGGCGCGGCGCCAGGCGAAGATCCAGCGCTTCTACAAGCGACGCCGGCTCAGCCCGGACACCGTCGGGGAAAAGCTGGTGCGCGCCGTGGAGCGCAACAAGGCGGTGGTCTCGGTGGGCAGCGAGGTGCACCTCGGCGCCCTGCAATGGCGCTTCGCGCCCTGGGCCACGCGGTTTCTCGCGCGCTTCGACCTGACTTCCTGAGAGCCTGCCATGAGCGAATTCCACCACAAGCTGGTCCAGCGCAAGGTCCGCTTCGACTTCAGCGATACCCCCCTGCACTGGGTTCCCGGCGAAGCGGAAGCGTCCCAGGTGATGAACGTCCTGCACATGCTCCTGCCTTCGGGCGAACTGTGGTTCTGCCGCCTCTACAACAAGGCCCTGCCGTTGGTTAGCGACGCCCGCCTGCGCGACGACGTGCAGGGTTTCATCCGCCAGGAAGCGATGCATTCGCGGGCCCACGACGGCGCGATCCAGCGCTACCTGAGCAGGTTCGACATCGACTCCAAGCCGTTCACCGACAAGATGGATTTCCTTTTCGAACGCCTGCTCTGCGACTACCCGCTGGGGCAGAACCGCCTGACCCGCGCCCTCGACGGCTGGTGGCTGCGCCAGCGCTGCGCGATCATCGCCGCGGTGGAGCATTTCACCTGCGTGCTCGGCAAGTGGGTGCTGGAGGCCCGGGAGCTGGATCGCCGCGGCAGCGACCCGGTGATGCTCGACCTGCTGCGCTGGCACGGCGCCGAGGAAGTCGAGCACCGCAGCGTCGCCCACGACCTGCACGTGCACCTGGGCGGCAGCTTCGTCACCCGGCAACTGACCATGCTGTTGGTCATCGCGATACTGGTCTACCTGCTCGCCGACGGCACCCGCACCCTCCTCGACCAGGACCCGAGCCTGCGTGGCGCCAAGCGCCAGGGATTCCTACGAACCTGGTGGCGGCTCGGCAAGCAGGGCCTGCTGCCGAACCTCGCTCACACCTTCCGCGACGTCGCCCGCTACTTCAATCCCTGGTACCACCCCGAGCACGAGGCGAATACCCAGGAAGCCCTGGAATACCTGGCCAACTCGCCGGCGGCCCGGCGCGCGGCGAACGCCTGAAAACAATTCACTGGAAATACCGGCAAGCGCCGCGGAAGCTGGAACTTTCCCGGCGCTTGTCCATTGTTACGTCAGGTCGAGTCAAACAAGCCGGCAGACGGAAGGTAATTTCCATAAGCCTGAAAAATGGCGCTCGATAGAATGATTGAAAATAACGGGCGCGCGACGTGAGACTTTGCAAAAGCCAGCCACTCTTGCCGATGGCACTTTGAAAGCAAGCAAAATAAAAGTAAGAAAAGTTACCCTATCGATCGGAAATTAAAGAAAGAAAAGCGAGCGAGAAGAGAATCGAGAAATACGCTCTTCGCGCCCGCCTTCGTATTTGTCCGACCTGCGGTGACTCACTGGCCAGGCAGCGTGATCTCCCGTTCCGAAACGATGATCTTGTTGACCAGGCCGTACTGCACGGCTTCTTCCGCGTTCAGCCAGAAGTCGCGCTCGGTGTCGGCGCTGATCTTCTCCGGCGTCTGCCCGGTGGCTTCGGCGAAGATCCGGTCGAGGCGTTCCTTCATCCGCACGATCTCGCGGCGGTAGATCTCGATGTTGCTCGCCGGCCCCTGGATGCCGCCCGACGGCTGGTGCAGAAGGAAGCGGGTATTGGGCAGCGAATAGCGGTTTTCCTTGTCCGCCGCGGCGTAGATCAGCGCGCCGGCGCTGGCTACGCTGCCGGAACCGATCATGATGACCTTCGGTGTGATGAAGCGGATCGCGTCGAAGATCATGTCGCCGGACTCGACGTGGCCACCCGGGGAATTGACGAACATGTAGATCGGATCGTCGCTGATCGAGGCGAGGATATGCAGCTGCTGGACAACGTCCTTGGCCATCTTCTCGTCGACCCCGCCGGTGACGAACACCTTCCTGACCTTGAGCGCGTACTCCATCAGCTTGGCGCCGATAGCGCCGTGGGAGTCGCCGCCTTCGCGGTCCTTGTCATCGGTTTTCATGCAACCTCCTGGAACTGTTGGTAATCCATCCGGCAAACCTTTCAGGGCATGCGTTCGTTGTTCGCCAGGGCGCGGATATATATCCGTTAATGCGCCTCTTCCGAGCGGCCCATTATGCATCAGCCAGACACTTTCGAAAGGCTTGCTTCAACTTCGAAAAGACCGGCGAAGGTAATCTCGTGAAGCATAGCCATGCAGGGCGGCGACGCACGTTTCCCGGAACCTAACAGATTTGTAAGTTGCCTCGTAAATACCTACCAGAATTAACAGTTAACAACGCGATTACCCTGCAAGAATTAACAGCTATTTCTTCGAGCCTGCCAAAAGTAATAGTACACCCCGCTCTTGCTTCGGGTGCCGCCGCTTCCCTGCCAACCACGCTGGCTACGGCGCGCTGAACCGTCGACGGGTGGAACCTGTCCGGCGAGGCGTGCGGTGCCCGTGTTCGCCGAATCGATGGATTGTTGAAGAGGACGCAGGGATGGTTCGTTTCGCTCGCTTGCCGCTATCACCCTACCAACGGGACATCTGGGTCGCCGCCGCGCAGTTTCCGGAACTCGACCAGTACACCATCTTCAGCTACGACCGCTTCACCGGCGAGGTCGATACCCAGGCCCTGGAACGGGCGCTGCTGCAGGCGGCGCGAGACACCGAGGCGTTCCGCCTGCGCCTCGGCGAGACGGACGGTACGCCGTACCAGTGGCTGGACGCGGATGCCGAGTTCGAGGCGCGCCACGTCGACCTGCGCGCCGACCGCGACCCCGAGGCCGCCGTGCGATCCTGGCTGCGCGACGCCTTCCGTCACGCCTACCCGCTGGACGGCCGCAGCCTGGTGGACCTGGCCCTGCTGCATAGCGACCAGGCGCTCTACGTCTACGTGCGCACCCACCATATCGTCAGCGACGCCTGGGGCCTGCAGCTATTCCTCAGCCGGGTGCGCGCCGGCTACCTGGGCGAGCTAGGCGAGCCGCAGGCGCAGATGCCGACGGCTTCCCTCCTGGCGCAGCTCGAGACCGACGACTACTCCGGTTCGGAACAGTACCGCGGCGACCGCGCCTATTTCGCCGAGGCCCTGGAGGGCCTGGAGCCGGCCCTCTTCACCCGCAGGCGCCCGGCCGGGCTGCGCCGCACCGCGCGCCACAGGCTGACGCTGGAACGCGCGCTGCTCGACGCGATCCGCGATCGCGGCGAATCGCCCTTCCTGTTCCTCTCCGCCGCCGTGGCGCTGTACCTGGCGCGGATCCACCAGAACGACGACGTGGTCCTCGGCGTACCGGTGCTGAACCGCGCCGACCGCGCGGCCAAGCAAGTGGTCGGGCACTTCGCCAATACCCTGCCGCTACGCATCCGCACCGCGCCGGAACAGACCGTCGACGAATTCCTGGCGCAGTTGCGCGAGGCGACCCGGACGCTGCTGCGCCACCAGAAGATGCCCCTCGGCGACCTGTTGCGCGGCGCCTCGCCACTGTTCGACACCACCCTTTCCTACATGCGCTGGCCCGCCGCCCAGGCGATCCCGAACGCCAGCGTCGAGACCGTGGCGCAGACCCACGCCCATGACCCGGACGCGTTGGCCATCTGGGTCTCCGAGTTCGACGGGCACAGCGACGCGCAGGTGGATTTCGAATACGCCTGCGATGTGTTCGACGCCGACTTCCCCATGGACGCCGCGGCGCGGCATATCGAAACCTTCCTGCGCGCCCTGGTGGAGGGCGGCGAGCGCCGCCTCGGCGAACTCGATCCGCTGTCGGCCGCCGAGCGCGAGGAACTGATCCACACCCGCAACGCCACCGACCAGGCATTCCCCGAGCAGGCTACCCTGCCCACGTTGTTCGCCGAGCAGGTGGCGCGCACCCCGCAACGCACCGCGCTGCTGGAAGCCGACGGCGGCACGCTCAGCTATGCCGAGCTGGACGCCAAGGTCCAGGCCGTGGCCGACGCCTTGCGCGCAGCGGGTGTTAGCGCCGACGAGCGGGTAGCGCTACTGGTCGCCCGCGGTCCCCACCTGCTGCCGGCGATCCTCGGCGTGCAGCGCGCCGGCGGCGCCTATGTGCCGATCAATCCCGACCATCCCCTGGAGCGCGTCCGCCTGCTGCTGGAAGACTGCGGCGCCCGCGTGGTGCTGGTGGACGAGCGCGCAGCGACACTCGGCGAGAGCCTGGGCGAGACGCGCGTGCTGCACCTCGAACGCCTGCCGCAGAGCACCGGCGACCTGCCGGCGGCCAACGTCGCGCCCAGCGACCTGGCCTATGTCATCTATACCTCCGGCTCGACCGGCGTGCCCAAGGGCGTGATGGTCGAACACCGCTCGGTGGTCAACCGCCTGAACTGGATGCAGCGTCGTTATCCGATCGGCGAACGCGACGTGCTTCTGCAAAAGACTCCGGTGACGTTCGACGTATCCGTCTGGGAACTGTTCTGGTGGAGCTTCACCGGCGCCCGCCTGTCGCTGTTGCCGCCCGGCGCCGAGAAGGACCCGCGGGAAATGCTGCGAAGCATCCAGCGCGACGCGGTCACGGTCATCCACTTCGTGCCGTCGATGCTGACGCCGTTCCTCGACCTGCTCGACGGCGACCCGACCGCCCGCACGGCGGCAAGCTCGCTGCGCCTGGTGTTCTGCAGCGGCGAAGCCCTCGCGCCGTTGCAGGTCGCGCGCTTCCGCCGGCTGTTCGGCGACGCCGTGCGACTGGTCAACCTGTACGGACCGACCGAGGCCACCGTCGACGTGTCCGACCATGAATGCGCCAGCGACAACCCCACGCGGGTCCCGATCGGCCGGCCGATCGACAACCTGCGCCTGTACGTCCTCGACCGCGCGCTCAGGCCGCAGCCCCTCGGCGCCGTCGGCGAGCTATATATAGGAGGCGTCGGCGTCGCCCGCGGCTACCTGAACCGGCCGGAGCTGAACGCCGAGCGCTTCCTCGCCGCCCCCTTCGTCGCCGGCGGCCGTCTCTACCGTACCGGCGACCTGGCCCGCTGGCTGGCCGACGGCAACCTCGAATACCTCGGCCGCGCCGACGACCAGGTGAAGATCCGCGGCAACCGGGTCGAACCCGACGAAGTACGCGACCGCCTCGCCGCGCTTCCCGGCGTACGCGACGCCGCGGTCGTGGCACGCGATTCGGCGGTACGCGGCACGCACCTGGTCGGCTACTACGTGGCTGCGGCGGAACTCGACGCCGGTCAATTGCGCGCCGGACTTTCGGCGACGCTGCCGGACTTCATGCTGCCAGCCTTCTTCGTGCGCATCGACAGCCTCCCGCTCAGCGCCAACGGCAAGCTCGACCGCCGGCAACTGCCGGCACCGCCGGAACAGGTGGCGGCGGTTGCGCCGCGCACGGCGACCGAGGCCGAACTGGCGGCGGTGTGGGCCGATGTCCTCGGCGTGGCGGAGGTCGGCGTGCACGACGACTTCTACGCCCTCGGCGGCGACTCGATCCTGATGCTGCGCATCCGCGCCGCCGCACAGCGGCGCGGCCTGGGCTTCGAACTCGCCGACCTGATGCGCAACCCGACGGTGGCGGGTCTTGCCGAGCGCCTGGTGCGTCCGCTCGCGGAGCGAAGCTACCAGCCGTTCGAACTGGTTTCCGAAGTCGACAAGCCGCGCCTGGAAGGGCTGGAGGACGCCTTCCCGACCAGCCGGCTGAGTCTCGGCCTGCTCTTCCATAGCCGCCAGCGCCCCGGCTCGTCGGTCTACCACGACGTGTTCCACTACCGCTTCGACCTGGCCTGGGACGAAGCCGCGTTCCGCCACGCGCTGGACCGGGTGGTCGCCGCCTATCCCGCGCTGCGTTCGTCGTTCGACCTCAGCGGTGCATCCGAACCGCTGCAACTCGTGCATACCCAGGCGCGCAGCGAACCGCTGATCCTGGACCTGCGCGGCAACCCGGAGGCCGGGACGGTGCTCGACGAGCACATCCGCCAACGCCGCTTCCATCGCTATTCGCTGCAACAGCCCGGGCTGTTCCTGTTCGCCGCGTTCGTCCGCGAGGACGGCCTGGACCTGGTGTTCAGCTTCCACCATGCGATCCTCGACGGCTGGAGCGTGGCCAACCTGATCGTCGCGCTGGTCGCCGCCTACCGTGGCGAGCCGCTGCCGAGCCCCGCGCCGGCGCTGGCCTGCCATGTCCGCGAGGAGTTGGCCGCGCTGGCTTCGCCGGCCGCCGTGGGGTACTGGACCGGGCTGCTGGAGGGCGCGAGGATGACCCGCCTCGACGGCTTCGGCGCCCACGAGCCGCAAGCCGCGCAAGGTCCGGCCAGCCATCGCGAAGCGCTGCCGGACGGGCTGCTCGAACGACTCAAGGCCACTGCGGCGCAACGCGGACTGCCGTTGAAGTCGCTGCTGCTCGCCGCCCATTGCCTGACCCTGCATCTGTTCTCCCGCAGCGACAGCGTGGTCACCGGCGCGATCAGCAACGGCCGCCCCGAACTGCCCGACGCCGACCGCATGGTCGGCCTGTTCCTGAATACCGTGCCGGTCCGCTCGGAGATTGCCGGGCATAGCTGGATCGAGGTAGCCGATGCGCTGTTCCGCCAGGAGCGCGACGGACACGCCCACCGCCGCTATCCGCTCAGCGCCATCCAGCAGATCGTCGGCGACGAACTGAGCAGCGCCTTCAACTACGTCAACCTGCATGTCCTCGAACCGCTGTGGCAATTGCGCGACTTCCGCGTCTGGGAAGAAACCAACTTCGCCCTGCTGGTCAACGTGATCGCCACGCCCAGCGACGGCATGTACCTGCGCATCGACAGCGACGGCCGCGGCATCAGCCGCAGCCAGGCCGCGCTGATCGGCGCGACCTTCGTCGAACTCCTGTGGCGCCTCGCCGAGCATCCCGACGAAGCCGCCGACTTCGCCTTCCTCGCCCCTCGCCGCGACGCCGCTTCCCAGCCCGAGCCGCTGGTCGACGTCTTCAGCCTGTTCGAACGCCAGGTCGAGGCGCTGCCAGGCAGCGCCGCGCTGGCCTTCGAGGAGCAACGCTGGACCTATCGCGACCTCGACCATGTGGCGCGCTGCGTGGCCACCCGCCTGGTCCGCGCCGGCGCGCGCCGCGGCGATGCGATCGGAGTGGCGCTGAACCGTTCGCCGGAGATGATCGCGACGATCTGGGGCATCCTGCGCGCCGGCCTGGTCTGCGTGCCGCTGGACGTCAGCTATCCCGCGCAGCGCCTGACGCTGATCCTGGAGACCGCACAGCCGTTCCGGGTGGTCGCGCATCCCGAGCACGCCCATGTCGCCGCGGCGGAACGGGTGCTGCCGGTAGAGGAACTGGTCGCCGACATCGAGCCCGAGACCTTCGCCGCGCCGCAGCTCGACGAGCTGGCCATGCTGCTGTTCACCTCCGGTTCCACCGGGCGGCCGAAGGGCGTCGAGCTTAGCCACCGGATGTGGGCCAACTACACCCAGTGGCAATTGCGCGTCGCCAGCGGCGTACCGGGGCTGCGCACCCTGCAGTTCGCGCCGCTGAGCTTCGACATGGCCTTCCAGGAGATCTTCTCCACGCTGTGCGGCGGCGGCGAACTGCAACTCATCTCCAACCGCGAGCGGATGGACCCCTCCGCGCTGCTGCATGTCCTCGAACGCCGCCAGGTCCAGCGCGTGCTGTTGCCCTTCGTCGCCCTGCAACGCCTCGCCGAGGCCTCCAACGCGCTGGGCGTGCGCCCCGGCGCCCTGCGCGTGGTGGTGTCCTCCGGCGAGCAGTTGCGCATCACCGAAGACGTCCGCGCGTTCTGCGCGGCGATGCCCGGGCTGCTGCTGGAGAACCAGTACGGTCCCACCGAAACGCACCAGGTCACCTACCACTCGCTGAGCGGCGACCCGGCGCACTACCCGGACCTGCCGCCGATCGGCCGGCCGCTGGACGGGGTCGAGGTGCAGGTGCTCGACGCCGCGCTGCGCCCGGTACCGGTCGGCGTTACCGGCGAGCTGTACTTCGGCGGCGACTGCCTCGCGCGCGGCTACCACCGCGCCCCCGAACTCACCGCCGAGCGCTTCGTCGAACATCCCTGGCGCCCCGGCGCCAGGCTCTACCGCACCGGCGACCTCGGTCGCATCCTCGGCAACGGCGAGATCGTCTGGCTCGGCCGCGCCGATACCCAGGTCAAGGTCCGCGGCTTCCGCATCGAGCCGGCCGAGGTCGAGCTGGCGATCATGCGCCAGGCCGAGCGCCAGCCGGGCCTGCGCGGCGCGGCGGTGGTGGCTCGCGAGCGCCAGGGCAACGATGCATTCCTCGCTGCCTTCCTGCTCGGCGAGCCCGAGGCGGTGGATCTCGCCGAACTGAAGCAAGCGCTGCGCAGCGAACTGCCGGAACACATGGTGCCGGCGCACTTCGCCTGGGTCGACGGCTTCGCCCTCACTCCCAGCGGCAAGCGCGACGACGCCGCCCTGCGCGCGCTGCCGCTGGAGCACGGGTCGAACATCGAGTACCTGGCCCCGCGCGACGACTACGAGCGCACCCTGGCCGGACTCCTCGGCGAGTTGCTGGATCGTCCCCGGGTAGGCATCCGCGACAGCTTCTTCGACCTCGGCGGCACCTCGCTCAGCGCGATGCGCTTCATGCTGCTGATCGAGAAGCGCTATGGCGTCGACCTCCCGATGGCCGCGCTGATCGAGACGCCGACCGTGGAGGGCCTGGCCGAACGCCTGCGGGAACGCTCGGCGGTGCGCGCCTTCGACCCGCTGGTACCGATCCGTGCCGGCGGCAGCCGCCCGCCGCTGTTCCTCGTCCACCCGCTCGGCGGCCACGTACTCTGCTACCTGCCGCTGGTCCGCGCACTGCCGCCGGACCAGCCGGTATATGCCCTGCAGGCGGCCGGCACCGGCCAGGGCAGTACGCCGCTGGCGGTCCTCGAGGACATCGCCGCCAGTTACCTCGCGGCGATCCGCCGTGTGCAGCCGGAAGGCCCCTATTACCTCGGCGGCTGGTCGTTCGGCGGCTTCGTCGCCTACGAGATGGCCCGGCAACTGCGCGCGCTCGACCCGCAGGCAGTCGCCCAACTGATCGTGCTCGACTCCATCACCGTCGACCGCAACCACGCCGGCAGCGCCAGCGACGAAGCCCTGCTGCTGTTCTTCTACTGGGAACTGGTCTGGTTCGAGCGCAGCGACGAGGAAGTCGAGCCGCTGCCTGAAGGCGCGAGCCTGGAGCAGAAACTCGACCACATCGTCGAACGCGCCATCGAGGCCGGCGTACTTCCCGCCGGCACCCCGCGCGCCACCGTGCAGCGGCTCTACGAGCTGTTCCGGGCGAGCTGGCAGGCACTCATCGGCTATCGCCCGGAAGTCAGCGACCAGGACATGACCCTGCTGCGCGCGGACGGCCCGCTGCCGCTGGCGCTGAAGCCGATGCACGACGCCGCCGGCACCCACTACGGCGACCCGAAGAACGGCTGGCAGCACTGGACCAGCGGCCGCCTCGATGTGATCGACGTACCCGGCGACCACCTGGTGCTGATGAAAGAACCCTATGTCGAGACGGTCGCGGCAGAGATCGCCGCGTTGCTCGAACCCTCCACCTCCAGCGAACGGACCCGCCCATGAGCAGACACCCCCTGAAGATCGTCATCGCCGGCGCCGGCATCGGCGGGCTCGCCGCGGCCGCCTGCCTGAAGGCCGCCGGCTTCGAGGTCGAACTCTACGAGCGGGCCAGGGAGCTGCGCGCGGTCGGCTCGGCGCTGTCGCTGATGCCCAACGCGCTGACCGCCCTGGAGAGGGTCGGCGTGCGCCCTGACCTTACCCGCGCCCAGGCCTTCGACTCGCTACGGTTCCTCACCCGGCGCGGGCGACCGATCCGCGCCATCGACTTCGGCGGCCTGGCCCGCCAGCTCGGCCAGCCGAGCCTGGCGATCCACCGCGCGAGCCTGCAGCAGGCGCTGCTGGAACAGGCCCGCGACTGCCGCATCGAACTGGGCGTGAGCGCCACCGGCTACCTGCGCCACGCCGACGGCGAAGGCGTCACCGTGCTCTGCAGCGACGGCCGCGAAGTGCACGCCGACGTGCTGATCGGCGCCGACGGCTTCAACTCGGCGATCCGCGCCACCATGACCGGCCCGGAGCGTCCCACCGACTGGCACTACGTGATCTGGCGCGCCACGCCGGCGTTCCGCCATCCGAAGGTGACGCCGGGCTACGTCGCCCATTACTGGGGCCGTGGGCAGCGCTTCGGTCTCGCCGACATCGGCGAAGGCAACGTCTATTGGTGGGGCACCCGCAACATGCCGGCCGAACAGGCGAAGGACTGGCGCGGCGGCAAGGCGGGCATCCAGCGCCTCTACGCCGGCTGGGCCGACGAAGTGCAGGCGGTCATCGAGGCGACCCCGGAGGCCGACATCAGCAGCCTGCCGGCCCAGGACCGACCGTTCCTGGAGCGCTGGGGCGACGGCCCGGTGACCCTGCTCGGCGATGCCGCGCATCCGATGCTGACCAGCCTCGGCCAGGGCGCCGCCATCGCCATCGAAGACGCCGCGGTGCTGGCCCACTGCCTGGCCACCATCGACGACCCGCAAGCCGCCCTGCGCGCCTACGAGAACCGCCGTCGCGACCGCGCCAGGGCGATGGTCGAGACCTCGCGGGCGCTGAGCCGCATCGAGCAGTTGGAGCATCCGCTGCGCACCGTCGCCCGCGATCTCTACTTCCGCTTCGCTCCGGAGCGAACCTTCGCCCGGCAGAACGAACTGGCACTGACCTTCCCAGGAGTCGAATGATGGCCGAGATACGACGCCCGCTGTCCGCGGTGGAACGCTGGTACTGGCTCAGCGACCAGTTCTCCGCGCTAAACGTGATTTCCCGGGTGCGGGTCCATGGCCAGTTGTCCATCGACGACCTGCGCCGCGGCCTCGACGCGCTGCAGGCGCGGCATCCGCTGCTGCGCGCGCGGATCGAGCACGATGCCGGGCTCGACCCGCGCTGGGTGCCCTGCGAGCGGCCCATCCCGCTGCGCGAGGTGCGCGGTGGTGGCGAGGAGCAATGGCTGCGGGAAATCAACGAGCGCGAATTGCCGGAACGCATCGATCCGGACAGCGGGCCACTGATCCGTACCGTGGCGATCACCACCGACGCCGGTGCCCACGACCTGCTGGTCGTGGTACCGCACATCATCGCCGACGGCACTACCGTGCTGACCCTCGCCGAACAATGGCTGACCCTGGCCGCCGACCCCGCCGCGCAACCCTGGACCGCCAGCGCCCTGCCGCCGGCGGAGGATCTGCGTCCGCGCCGCTTCACCGGCGACGAAGGCGCGGCGCGCCTGGCCGAGCAGACCGCCCGGGACGAAGCGCTGGTCGGCCGCCACCGCCCGGGCCGGATCGAGCCGAGCAACCCGGTGCCGCTGGAAGCGCGGCGTACCCGCCTGCTGCACCGGGAGCTGGACGGCGCGCAGCTGGAACAGCTGCAACGACGCGCCCGCGAACACGGCACCACGGTACACGGCGCGCTGACCGCGGCGCTGGCCATCGCCGCCGGCCACGACCACCAGCGCCGCCCGAGCCACATCGCCATCGGCTCGCCGATCGACTTCCGCGACGAACTGGAGCCGCCGGTGCGCCCCGACGAAGTAGGCACCTACGTCGCCACGGTACCGGTGGTGCTGGACATCGCCCGACCGTTCTGGGAGGTCGCCCGCGCGCTCACCGACGACCTCGGCGAACGCCGTCGCCAGGGCCATCATTTCAACCTGGTCACCCTGGTCGCCAGCGCTGCGCCGCGCTGCATGGCCGACGCGCGGCCATTCATGGCCTTCATGGAAGCCGAAGGGCCGATCAACCTGTGCTCCTCCAACATCGGTCGCTATCCGTTCCCCGAGCGGATCGGCGCCTTGCGCCTCTCCGACGCGCAGTTCCTCACCGGCATCTCGGTGAACGGCTACTTCGTGGCCGCCATCAACTCCAGCCATGGCCGGCTGTTCTGGAACTTCACCTATATCGACGAAGCGGTCCCCGGCGAACGCGCCGAACGCCTGGCCGAAGATTGCCTGGGCACCCTGCTGTCGGCGATCCACGCCCCCCAACGATCCGCCCTCGAGGAGCAATGACATGTTATTCACCAGCAAACCTCTCTCGCCCCAGGGCCGCCACGTACTGATCACCGGCGCCTCCAGCGGCCTCGGCCGGGAAACCGCGCTGCACCTGGCCGAACAGGGTTTCCAGGTGATCGCCGGGGTGCGCCGCCAGGAGGATGGCGAGCGCCTGGCGAACGCCTGCCCGTCCGGCCGGATCAGCACGCTGCTGATCGATGTCACCGACGAGGAATCCATTGGCCGGGCCGCCGCGCAGGTGGCGGAGAAAGTCGGCGATACCGGGCTCTGGGGCCTGGTGAACAACGCCGGGATCTGCATTTCCGCGCCGCTGGAATGCGTCTCCAGCGACCTGCTGCGGCGCCAGCTGGAAGTCAACCTGATCGGCCAGCTCGCGGTGACCCGGGCAATCCTGCCGCTGCTGCGCCGTGGCGGCGCGGCGCGCCTGGTGAACGTCACCTCGGGCCTCGGCTCGGTCGCCATTCCCTACCTGGGCGCCTACTCCGCCGCGCAGTTCGCCAAGGAGGGAGTGAGCGACGCCCTGCGCCGCGAGCTGGCGCCCATGGGCATCCAGGTCTCGGTGGTCAGCCCCGGGGCGATCTGGACGCCGATCTGGGGCAAGATCGCCAGCGAGGGCGAGCGCGCCCTGGCCGACGCCCCCGACGCCGTCGCCGACCTCTATCGCGATACCTACCTGCGCTTCCTCCAGGCCAACGAGGACGGCGCGCGCAACAGCGCGACCAAGCCCGCCGACGTCGCCGCCGCGGTGCATGCCGCGCTCACCGCGGCCAAGCCGCGGACCCGCTACCGGGTCGGCGCCGACGTGCGCCGCGGCACCCTGCTGGCGCGGCTGCTGCCCGATAGCGTGATCGACGGGATGTTCCGCCCCATCGTCACCGCCGCCCCGGCGGCGAAGGAGGAGCAACGTGCCTGATCGCAAACTGAGACTGGGCGAGGAACTGATCTCGCCACTGCACGCGCTCTACGACGGCCTGCAGGTGGACGGCGCGCCGCGTCCCGCGCATCGCGCCGCCGAGCATCCGGTGTGGGTGGTGACGCGCTACCGCGACGCGCGCAAGGTCCTCAACCATCCGGGCGTCCGCCGCGACGCCCGGCAGGCCGCCGAACTCTACGCGAAGCGTACCGGCAGCCCGCGCGCGGGGATCGGCGAGGGACTCAGCCACCACATGCTCAACCTCGACCCGCCGGACCATACCCGCCTGCGCTCGCTGGTTGGCCGCGCGTTCACCCCGCGCCAGGTGGAGCGCCTGCAACCGCATATAGAACGGATCACCGAGGAATTGCTGGACGCCATGGCCGGCCGCGAACAGGCCGACCTGATGGCCGACTTCGCGATCCCGCTGACCATCGCAGTGATCTTCGAGCTGCTGGGCATTCCCGAGGCCGAGCGCGAACACGCCCGCCAGTCCTGGGAGCGCCAGGCGGAACTGCTGTCGCCGGAGGAGGCCCAGGCCCTGGCCGATGCGCAGGTCGACTACCTGCGCGTGCTGCTCGAGGCCAAGCGCCGGCAGCCGGCCGACGACGTCTACAGCGGGCTGGTGCAGGCCGCCGACGAGAGCGGCCAGTTGAGCGAAGCGGAACTCGTCTCCATGGCCCACCTGCTGATGATGAGCGGCTTCGAGACCACCATGAACATGATCGGCAACGCGCTGGTCACCCTGCTGGTCAACCCGGAGCAACTGGCGTTGCTGCGGGCGCAGCCGGAACTCCTGCCCAACGCCATGGAAGAACTGGTCCGCCACGACAGTCCGGTGCGCGCCTCGATGTTGCGCTTCACCGTGGAAGACGTGGAACTGGACGGGGTCACCATTCCCGCCGGCGAATACATCCTGGTCTCCAACCTGACCGCCAACCACGATGCCGAGCGCTTCGACGATCCCGACCGCCTCGACCTCACCCGCAACACCGATGGCCATCTCGGCTACGGCTTCGGCGTGCACTACTGCGTCGGCGCCTCGCTGGCCCGGCTGGAGGGGCGGATCGCCATCCAGCGCCTGCTCGCGCGCTTCCCCGACCTCCAGTTGGCGGTGCCCCACGCGGAGCTGCAGTGGCTGCCGATCACCTTCCTCCGCGCCCTGATCAGCGTGCCGGTGCGCACCGGATGCAGCGCCCCGGCGAACACCGCCTCCCACGCCAACCCGATCGAGAGGATCGCCCAATGAATGCCAAGGAAATTCTCGTCCACAGCCTGCGCCTCCTGGAAAACGGCGATGCCCGTGGCTGGTGCGACCTGTTCCATCCGGAAGGCGTACTCGAATTCCCCTACGCCCCACCGGGCTGGAAGACCCGCTTCGAGGGCCGCGAAACCATCTGGGCGCACATGCGCCTGTTTCCCGAGCACCTGACCGTGCGCTTCACCGACGTGCAGTTCTACGAGACCGCCGACCCCGACCTGGCCATCGGCGAATTCCATGGCGACGGCGTGGCCACCGTTTCCGGCGGCAAGCTGGCGCAGGACTACATCTCGGTGCTACGCACCCGCGACGGACAGATCCTGCTCTACCGCGACTTCTGGAATCCGCTGCGGCACCTCGAGGCCCTGGGCGGGGTCGAGGCCGCCGCCAAGATCGTCCAGGGAGCCTGAGCCATGCCGCGCGCCGCCGTGGTCTGCGGCCTGGGCAGCTACCTGCCCGAGGCCGTGCTCAGCAACGACATGCTCGCCGCCGAGCTGGACACTTCCGACGCCTGGATCAGCAGCCGCACCGGCGTGCGCCAGCGGCATATCGCCGGCGACCTCGGCAGCGGCGACCTGGCCCTGCGGGCGGCCTCCGCCGCGCTCGCCTCGGCGGGGCTGGAGCGAGTCGATGCGGTGGTGCTGGCAACCAGCACCGGCGACTTCTGCTGCCCGGCCACCGCGCCCAGGGTCGCGGCGCGCCTGGGGTTGGTCGGCGCGCTCGCGTTCGACCTGTCCGCCGCCTGCACCGGCTTCGTCTACGGCCTGGCCAGCGTCGGCTCGCTGATCAGCGCCGGGCTGGCGGACAGCGCTCTGCTGGTCGGGGTGGACACTTTCAGCCATACCCTCGACCCCGCCGATCGCTCGACCCGCGCACTGTTCGGCGACGGCGCCGGAGCGGTGGTGCTGCGTGCCGGCGATGCCGAGGAAGAAGGCGCGCTGCTGGCCTTCGACCTCGGCAGCGACGGCCACCAGTTCGACCTGCTGATGACCCCCGCCGTCAGTCGCGCCGAACGCAGTTCCGGACAGGCCTCCAACTACTTCCGGATGGACGGCAAGGCAGTGTTCGGCCAGGCGGTGACGCAGATGAGCGACTCGGTGCGGCGGGTGCTCGACCGGGTCGGCTGGCAAGCTTCGGACCTCCATCACCTGGTCCCGCACCAGGCCAACACACGCATCCTCGCGGCGGTCGCCGACCAGCTCGACCTTCCCGTCGAGCGAGTGGTGAGCAACATCGCCGAGGTGGGCAACACCGTCGCCGCCTCGATTCCCCTGGCCCTGGCCCACGGCCTGCGCCAAGGCATCCTGCGCGACGGCGGCAACATGGTCCTCACCGGTTTCGGTGCCGGACTGACCTGGGGTTCGGTCGCCCTGCGCTGGCCGAAGATCGTTCCGACAATGGACTGAAGAGGGAAGAACAATGCCCAACGACATGGAAGACCATCTCCTCACCGTGCTCAGCGTCGCCAGCGGCGTGCCGAAGGAGGAAATCAGCCGGGACAGCAGGATGGAAGACCTGGCTTTCGATTCGCTGGTGGTCAGCGAGCTGTCGCTGAAGTTGCGCAAGGAGTTCGGCGTCACCGGGATCGACGACGAACTCGACCTGCTGGAAACGGTGGACGAACTGTTCCAACTGGTCGAGAAACACCGCGCCGCCTGAGGCCAGCGAACGCCGGCGTTCCGTCGCTTCTCTGCCAGGCGAAGGCGGTGCCGGGACACGGGAACGCGCATCGCCTTCGATCAACCAACACCAGAGCGAGATTCGCTGGAGGAAGAGGTGAGTCAGAACATGGATCTCACGATCGGGACGCATCGGGAGTCGGCTTTCTACGAGCTGGAGTTCGGACCGAGGACGATAATGACCCTGGCCAACTTTCCGGACGACGTGCTGCCGTTGTTGCAAATGGAAAGCCTGATGACCTTCGAGGCGATGGCTTACCTGCGCTGCGACGCACTGGTCGAGCTAGGCTGCTACGACGGCCGGGCGCTGGAAATCGCGCGCCTGCTCAATGCCCGCTATCTCGGCGTCGACCTCGACCAGCGGGCGATCGAGACGCTGCGCACGCGGATCGAGCGCGAGGGCATGAGCGATCGCGCGGACACGGTGGTCGACGACATCCTCAACCACACCAGGCGCGGTGCCTCGGTCGGCTCGCGCGCACTCTACCTGCTGCCGTTCAACCTGCTGGGCAACTTCCGCGAGCCGAAACGGCTGCTCGACTCCCTCGCCGAGCGCAGCGTGGCGGCGGTGGTTTCGGTGTTCGGCGACAGCGCCGAGGCCACCCGCGTCCGCCAGAGCTACTACCGCCGTTGCGGGGTGCAGGGCCTGGAGCTGCACGCGCGGGACGACGGCACCGTGTTCACCGGCAGCGACGGCTTCTACTCGCGCTCGTATTCGCGCGCCTGCCTCCACGCCCTGCTCGCCGAGTGCGGGCTGACCGTGGTGCGCAGCGCTTCGAACCTGTTCGCCCACTGCGTGACGGTGCTGCCCGAAGGCGCCGACCAGGGCTTCGGTTCGTCGGCGGCATGAATCGCCGTCGTGCATTCATCGCGCGGCCACGGCACGGGCAGCTCGCCGTGGCTCGCTTCATCGTCGTCTGAACCGCTCGGGAGCTGGAAACATGCCTTTGATTGTCTACGTGCTCGGTGCCGCGATCTTCGCCCTGACCACCAGCGAATACATGGTCGCCGGGCTGATGCCGGCGCTGGCCGCCGAATTCGGCGTGTCCTTCGCCGCGATCGGCTACCTGGTCACCTTCTACGCCGGCGCGATGGCCGTCGGCGGCCCGTTGTTGACCACCGCCCTGCTCCGGGTGCCGCGCAAGAACGCCCTGCTCGGCCTGATCGCGCTGTTCGTGGTCGGCCAGGTCATCGGCGCCCTGGCGCCGGGCTATGCGGTGATGGTCGCGGCGCGACTGGTCACCGCGGTCGCCGCCGCGGCCTTCTTCGGCGTGGCGCTGACCGCCTGCGCCGAACTGGTCGAAGGCAACCAGTTCGGCCGCGCGTCGTCGCTGGTGCTCGGTGGCCTGATGGTCGGCACCGTGCTCGGCCTGCCCGTCGCCACCTGGCTGGGCGAATGGTACGGCTGGCGCGCGAGCTTCTTCGCGGTGGCGCTGGTGGCGGTGCTGGTCGGCCTGCTGGTGTTGCAGCTGATGCCGGCGATCCCGGGGTCGGCGGGCAGCGGTTCGCTGCGCGAGGAACTGAAGGTGTTCAGGAACGCCCATCTATGGTGGGTCTACGCCACCAGCCTGCTGCTGATCGGCGCCACCTTCGCCGGCTTCACCTATTTCGTGCCGATCCTCACCGAGGTCAGCGGCTTCTCCGCCTCGACCGTACCGCTGCTGCTGGTGGTCTACGGCCTGGCGACGCTGGTGGGCAACAACATCGTCGGCCGCCTGGCCGACCGCCATACCATCGCGGTCCTGGCCTTCGGCCTGCTGGCGGCCATCGCCGCGATGGTGGCCTTCGCCCTGTTCGGACAGGTTCCGGCGGTGGCGGTGGCGGCGCTGGTGGTGATCGGCCTGACCGGGGTGTCGATGAACCCAGCGCTGGTGACCCGCGGCGCACGGGTCGGCCATAACAACATGCTGGTCAACTCGGTGCACACCGCCTGCATCATGCTCGGCGTGATGGCCGGTTCCTGGATCGGCGGCCTGGGCATCGCCGGCGGATTCGGCCTGCAGGGCGCGCTCTGGGTCGGCGCGGCCCTCGGGGTGCTGGCGCTGCTGACCCTGCTGCCGGAGCTGCGCTTCGCCCGCACCCCGGTAGGCGGGGCGCTGGGCCGCTGAGCAGGATCCCTCAGGCACTGCGCGCCAGCCAGCGGCAGTAGCCGGAGACGCCCTCTTCCAGGCTCTGGAAATCGTCGCGGTAGCCCGCCTCGCGCAGCAGCTCCAGGTCGGCGCAGGTATGGCTCTGGTAGCGCGCCCGCAGCGACTCGGGGAACTCGCGGTAGCCGAGCAGGCCGCTTTCCACGGCCTGTTGCAGCGACAGGGGCGGCTGGTCGGCGTTGGCGCGGACGCTATTGATCACCGCCAGGGCGACCTCGTTGAAGGTCCGCGCCTGGCCGCTGCCGAGGTTGAAGATTCCCGAACGCTGCGGATGATCGAAGAAATGCAGGTTGACCCGCGCCACGTCCTCCACCGCGACGAAGTCGCGCAGGTGGCCGCCGGGCGGGAAGCCACCGTGTTCGCCGAACAGTTCGACCCGCCCGTCGCGGCGCAATTGCTGGTAGCAGTGGTAGGCCACCGAGGCCATCCGCCCCTTGTGTTCCTCGCGCGGCCCGTAGACGTTGAAGTAACGCAGGCCGACCACCTGGCTGCGCGCCTGCGGCAGCGCCCGCCGCACACGCTGGTCGAAGAGGAACTTGGAATAGCCGTAGACGTTCAGCGGCCGCTCGTACTGGCGCGCCTCGCGGAAGGTCCGGCCGGCGCCGTAGACCGCCGCCGACGAGGCGTAGAGGAACGGCACGCCGAGTTCCAGGCTGCTTTCCAGCAGGCGGCAACTGTAGCGGTAGTTGTTCTCCATCATGTAGCGGCCATTGCTTTCCAGGGTGCTGGCGCAGGCGCCCTGGTGGAACAGCGCGCGGACCGTGCCGAAGTCGCCGCGGGCGTAGCGCTCGAGGAAGTCGTTCTGGTCCAGGTAGTCGGCGATATCGGCGTCCGCCAGGTTGCGGAACTGCTCGCCGTCGGTGAGATCGTCCACCGCGATGATGTCGGTCTCGCCGCGCCGGTTCAGCGCCTGCAGCAGATTGCTGCCGATGAAGCCGGCGGCGCCGGTGACGATGATGCTCATGGGCACTCCCTTCGACAGGATGAATGCCCCCAGGCTATGCCTATGCGCCGTGCCGCCCGTTGACCTGCAACAAGCCATGGGCGGACGGCAGCGGTTCAGCGGGAAGGACGATCGTTGTGACCGAGGTCGCGTTGCGGGTCGATGCGGTCGCGAACCCGCTGTTTGAGCGCCTTGGCCTCGGGGAAGCCGCCGTCGGCCTTGCGTTCCCAGACCTGCACGCCGTCGCAGGTGATACGGAAGACGCCACCGGTTCCGGGCTCCAGGCAGACTTTTCCGAGATCGTCGGCGAAGGTGCTGAGCAGTTCCTGGGCCAGCCAGGCGGCACGCAGTAGCCACTGGCACTGGGTGCAATAGGTGATGACGATTTCGGGCTTGGCGGTGGGCATGTCGGCGGCTCAGGGGAAACGGTCGCGCCTATAATAGCCGCCTTTTCACCCGGCTCCGGATCGTTCTCATGCGCCGCCTGCTGCTCGTACTGCTGCTCCTGCTTCCCCTGTCCGCCCTAGCCACGGAGGCCCGGCCGAAGATCGGCCTGGTCCTCTCCGGAGGTGCCGCCCGTGGCCTGGCCCATATCGGCGTGCTCAAGGCCCTCGACGAACAGGGCATCCAGATCGACGCCATCGCCGGCACCAGCATGGGCGCGGTGGTCGGCGGCCTGTACGCCTCCGGCTACACCCCCGCCGAACTGGAGCGCATCGCCCTGGAGATGGACTGGCAGCAGGCACTGTCCGACGCACCGCCGCGCAAGGACGTGCCGTTCCGCCGCAAGCAGGACGACCGCGACTTCCTGGTCAAGCAGAAGATCAGCTTCCGCGACGACGGCACCCTCGGCCTGCCGCTGGGGGTGATCCAGGGCCAGAACCTGGCGATGGTGCTGGAAAGCCTGCTGGTGCACACCAGCGACAACCGCGACTTCGACAAGCTGGCGATCCCCTTCCGCGCCGTCTCCACCGATATCGCAACCGGCGAGAAAGTGGTGTTCCGCAAGGGCCACCTGCCCCAGGCGATCCGCGCCAGCATGTCGATCCCCGCCGTGTTCGCCCCGGTGGAGATCGACGGCAGGCTGCTGGTGGATGGCGGCATGGTCGACAACATCCCGGTGGACGTGGCGCGCGACATGGGCGTGGACGTGGTGATCGTGGTCGACATCGGCAACCCGCTGCGCGACCGCAAGGACCTGAGCACCGTGCTCGACGTGATGAACCAGTCGATCACCCTGATGACCCGGAAGAACTCCGAAGCCCAGCTGGCCACGCTCAAGCCCGGCGACGTGCTGATCCAGCCGCCGCTGTCCGGCTACGGCACCACCGACTTCGGCCGCGTGCCGCAACTGATCGACGCCGGCTACCGCGCCACCACGGTGCTCGCCGCGCGCCTCGCCGAGTTGCGCAAGCCGAAGGACCTCAACAGCGAAGCGCTCGACGTGGCGCGCACGCCGAACCAGCGCAAGCCGGTGATCGACGCGATCCGCGTGGAGAACAACTCGAAGGTCAGCGACGAGGTGATCCGCCACTACATCCGCCAGCCGCTCGGCACGCGCCTCGACCTCGGCCGCCTGCAGGACGACATGAGCACCCTCTACGGCCTCGACTACTTCGACCAGGTGCAGTACCGGGTGGTCAAGGAGAAGAAGCTCAACACCCTGGTGATCCACGCCACCGGCAAGAAAGGCGGCACCGACTTCCTTCGCCTGGGCCTCAACCTGTCCGACGACATGCGCGGCGAAAGCACCTTCAACCTCGGCGGCAGCTACCGCATGAACGGCCTCAACCGGCTCGGCGCCGAGTGGCTGACCCGGGTCCAGCTCGGCGACCGCCAGGAACTCTACAGCGAGTTCTACCAGCCGCTCGACGTCGGCTCACGCTACTTCGTCGCGCCCTTCCTATTCCACGAGGCACAGAACGTCGACGTCACCGAGAACAACGACCCGCTGCTGCGCTATCGCCTGGAGCGCTACGGCTACGGCCTCAACGTCGGCCGGCAGATCGCCAACAACGGCGAAATCCGCCTGGGCGCGGTGCAGGCCTACGGCAAGGCCGACGTGCGCATCGGCGACCCGAGCCTGCCGGACATCGACTTCACCGAGGGCTACTACGAACTGAAGTACTCGTTCGATACCGTCGACGACGTCAATTTCCCCCACGAGGGCGAGGAGATCGGCCTGACCATGCGCCGCTACGACAAGTCCCTCGGCTCGGACGACAGCTACCGGCAGTGGGACCTGCGGCTGAACAAGGCGCTCAGCTTCGGCGCCGACACCTGGGTGTTCGGCGGCGGCTACGGGCGCACCCTGGACGACGCCGAGGTGGTCACCTCCAGCTTCACCCTCGGCGGCGCCCGCGAGCTGTCGGGCTTCCGCCGCGACGCGCTGTCCGGGCAGAACTACAGCCTGGGACGGATCGTCTATTACCGGCGCCTCACCGAACGTTCCTTCCTGCCGCTGGACTTCCCGCTGTACCTGGGCGGCAGCATCGAGCGCGGACGCATCTGGAACAACGACAACGAATACGACAGCGGCTACATCAACGCCGCCAGCCTGATGATCGGCTTCGATACGCCGCTGGGGCCGCTGACCTTCAGCTACGGGATCAACGACGAGAACTTCAAGGCGTTCTACCTGAACCTCGGACAGAACTTCTGAGCGGAGTTCAGGCGATCAGCGCCAGCAACTCGCGCGCCTCGGCCTTCTGCCACGGGTCGCCGTGCGCCACCACCAGGCGCAGGATGCGGCTGGCCTGGTCGAGATCGCCGCTGTCGATGCAGGCGCGGGCCCGGTCCAGGCTGGCCGAGGCCTCCTCCGGCGGCACCGTGGCCGGCTCTGGCTGGTCGAGTTCGAGGTGTTCGTACTCGGCGACATCCGGCAGTTCATGGAGATTGCTCTCGAACGCCAGGGGCTCCTCCTCCGCCGGTTCCGCCTTGCCGGCAGCGGCGCGGCGCGGCAGGTCGGGGTTGTCCAGGGGATTCTCCAGGGCGCCCCAGTCGAGATCGAGATCGAGGTTGAGGTCGCCGAAGCCGTCGGCGCCCGAGGTCGCATCCGGTTGCTGCGCGGCGGGCGGCTCGGCCAGCGGCAGGTCGCTCCAGTCGTCGTCCTTGGTTGTTGCCGCCGGCGTCTCGGTCGCCGGCATCTGTAGCAGCGCCGGGTAGCGTCCGCGCAACTCGTCGATGGCCTCCGGGTTGCCGCCAGTGGCCAGGGTTTCCTCGGCCAGCGCGTCGAAGCCGGCCGCATCGCCCAGCTCAGCCAGCACCAGCAACAGCTTCATCCGCGCGCTCAGGCGCTGCGGCTGCTCGGCGAGTACCTGACGCAGCAGGTCGCGGGCCTGTCCGTAGCGACCGTAGGCGATATAGATGTCGGCGCCGTCCAGCTTGTCCGCCGCAGCCATGGCGGCGCGCGGAGCGGCGGCCGGGGCAGGCGGAGGAGACGGCGGCGGGCTGGAGGGAACGGCGACCGGCGGCCTGGCCTGTTCCTCGACCTTTGCCGGCGCCGGTGCGGCCGCCGGGGGGCGCGGCGCACGGCGCAGCGGCAGGTTCAGGGCAACCCGGCGCTTCGGTTCGACCGCTGGGACAGGAGTCTCTTCACGGCGGCGACGCAACAGCAATACGCCGAGCAGGGCGAGGACCAGCAGCAGGACGATCATCCAGCGCCAGTGCTGCGAGTCCGTCGGCGTTTCAACCGGTTGCGCAACCGAAGGCGCGGCCGCGGCGGGCGGCGGCGCCGCGGGCCGCACCGCCTGGCGCCGGGCCAGTTGTTGTTGCAGTTCGGCGACCTGGCGATCGCGCTGCTGCAGTTGTTCCTGCAAGGCCTGCAACTGGCGTTGCAGATCGTCCATCCGCTGGCTCAGTTCCTCCCGTTGCCGGGCCAGCGCCTCGGCCTCGGCATCCGCCTGGCGCTGCGCCTCGACGAGAGCCGCCGGAGCGTTTTCCACCACGGCGGCATCGGCTGGCGGCAGGACTTCCACGGCCGCCTCCTTCACGGCGCCGGGCGCGCCTCGCTCCGGCTGGTAGCCGGCCGGCAGGCGCAGGCGCGCGCCGGCCTTGAGCCGGTGCCGGTCGGCATTGACGAAGGCCTGCGGATTGAGCTGGTACAGGGCCTCCATGAGTTGCGCGCGATCGGCGTTGCCGGCACCACGCAGGCGTCCGCTGATGGCCCAGAGGTTGTCGCTGGGGCGAGTCAGGTAGTCGTCGCCCGGCTCCAGCAGTGCCGGGTCTACGACGACCGCGGCACTACGCGGCGCGGGCGCCGGCGTCGAGGATTGCCGCTGCGGCTCGATCCCGCTGCGCGCGGCCGGAAGCATGCGCGGCGTATAACCGAGCGGATCGAGCAGTACGGTGAATTCGCGGACAATGCGGCCGTTGGGGCGGGCCACCTCCACCAGGAAATTCAGGTAGGGCTCCTGCACCGGTCGGCTCGAGGACACATGGATGCGATTGCCACCGCGCCCCTGGAGCACCAGACTGAAACGCAGCTCGTTGAGGAACTGCAAGCGTTCCACCCCGGCCGCGGCGAAGACGTCGGCGCCCGCCAGGCGGACCTCGATCTCGTCCGCGCCGAGATCGCCGACGTCGAGCAGTTCGATATCCGCATCCAGCGGCTGGTTGAGCGCCGAATGCAGGGTGATGTCTCCCACTCCCAGGGCGCTCGCCTGCCCGGCCAACAGGCACGACCAGGCACACAACATGACACGCAAGGCTTTACCGGGCATTCCGTTCTTTTCTCCGCACTTCGAGCACACAGCCGGCCAGCGGTCGACTGCTACATCTATTTCACGTTAGCCCGAATTTCGCCCCGTACAGGGCTGAACGCACCACATGGCGCAAGACATGGCTTTTTGCCATCACTGAATAGAGGAATGCCGTGGAAACGGTCAAGATTTTTCGTCAGAAAACCGACGAAAACCTCTGTAGAGGGCTTTCGGACGAAAGCCCAGGAGGTGATGCCATAAAAATGGCGATTCTAGCGGAATTTCGTGACGCAGTGCTCAGCGCTTTTCCAGGTTCGCCAGGATTCGCAAGAGCACCTGCTGGCACAGCGCCTGCTCGGACTCGTCGATGCCGGTCAGTACGTCGTTGCGAACGCTGGCGGCGATGGCCTCGATATCGGCGATCAGCACATCGGCCTTGGGCGTCAGCACGATGTGCTTGGCCCGCCGGTCCTCCGCCACCGCCAGGCGCCGTACCAGGCCCTGGGACTCGAGGCCGTCGAGCAGTCGCGCCAGAGTCGGGCCTTCGACCCCCACCGATTGGGCCAACTCGCGCTGGGTGGGCGAATCGCGATGGCGCGCCAGATGCAACAACACCAACCAGCGCGCCTGGGACAGGCCGAGGTGACTGAGGCGGCGGTCGAGTTCAGCGCGCCAAGCACGGGAAGTCTGGGCTAGCAAGGTGCCGAAATAGTGCTTGTCTGTCTGAGCCATAGGAAAAAGGAGGTCCGATATTTCATTTGACTAATTATTAGTCGGCTAATAATGCCCGTCCAATTTCCCCCCGTACAATGACAAATTGTCGCACGATATGCCCAGGCCAGGCCCTGTCTACCACTTGGCGTACTGGTCCTCGACGAAGCCCCAGAGCCGCTCGATCCTCACCTCGGCACGACCTCGCGGGCGCAGCACACCGCTGAAACAACCGAAGATCTGCTTGAAGTTGCTCGCCAGCAGACCGAGGTTCAGCCGCTCCTGGTGCATGCCGTGGGCCTCGAAGCGCAGCTCTACCTGGCCATCGTATGAACGGATGGTCCAGGGCCGCAGCGGCTGGTCGCGGTCGAAGTCGAAGCGCACGCTGTCGACCTTCAGCAGTTCGCCGTCCAGCCAGTAGCAGTTCTCGGTGAAGCTGGTCTCGTTGACCCCGCACGACAGGTTCAGGCCGACCCGCAAGCCGTCCGCCTCGCCGGACAGGCAAGCCCAGTTCCAGAAGGTTTCCGGGCGCATGTAGCCCGCCGACCAGTCGTAATGGGCGAAGGCGTCCAGCGCCTGCAGGTCGTGGTCGCCGAGGGCGCTGCGCACGTCGCCGCGACAGCGCACGCCGGCCACCTTCTGCGCATAGACCCAGCCGTTCACCGCGGTCGGCGTACACAGGCACATAGGCTGGAAGCTCGGCGCCTCCTCGCTGAAGCAGGCGTCGATGCGGGTGCCATCGTCGAGTTCCACCAGCAGGCGTTTCTCCCGGGGAGCCGTACGGTTCTCCAGGCGTAGCAGGTTGCGCCCCTGGCGCAGTTCGCAGACGCCGTCGTCCGGGGTCTGGGAAAACCGGGTTCCGAACCCCAGCGGCAGCTTGAAGCGCCGCTCCAGCATGCGTCCGCTGGAAGGCTGGTAGAGGTAGACGAAGCCGACGCCAAGCAAGCTCAGCTGGGCCAGGGCGCAGCCGCCGATCAGCTCCGGGCTGATCAGGCCGAAGTACTGGAACTGATGGAAGCGTCGCCATTTGCCCAGGGCCCCCACGCGCCGGCCCATCGGCGAACGGAAGTCGAAATCGCGGTAATTGATGTGCTGCGGGGCACTCGGGAAGATGCCGTAGTGCGGTTGGCCGTTGGCCTGGATCAAGCGCTGCATGGGGTCCGTCCGGAAGTCGTCTCGCGGCGGGGCCGGCAGCTCTGCGAAGAGCGGCCGTGCCTGCCATTTTTTCCTGTCGAACCTAGCATTCGCCGCTTCGTCCCGCAGTCACCGGCGGCGCCAGCCACAGGGACAAAATCGGCCATGGACTCAGGCCACCACCTGGTTGCGGCCGAACGCCTTGGCTTCGTAAAGCGCGCGATCGGCATGCTCGTAGAGATCGTAGAGGCGCTTCAGGTCGTTGCCCGGGGTCGGCCACAGGCAGGACACGCCGACCGACAGGGTCACTTCGCGCGCCGTGTCCGACGCCTCGTGCTCCATGCGCAGCGCCTGCACCTGCGCGCGCAGCGCTTCCGCGCGCAGCCTCGCCTCATGCTCGTTGGCGCCGTACAGCAACAGGGCAAACTCCTCGCCGCCCAGGCGCACCGCCATGTCCAGCGGACGCCTGGCATTCGCCTCGAACACCGCGCCGATACGCTGCAGGACCGCATCGCCGGCCTGGTGGCCGTAGCGGTCGTTATAGGCCTTGAAATGGTCGACATCGCAAAGCAGCAGCGCCAGGGTCTTCTGTTCGCGCTGGGCCTGGCGCCAGAGGCGGTCCAGGTGCTGGTTGAAGCTGCGCCGGTTGTGCAGGCCGGTCAGGCTGTCGTGATCCGCCATCACCCGCAGCAGACGGCTGATGAGGAAATGCTCGCGCGACTTGAACTCCAGCAGGTAGCAGCCGACCGCGCCGATCAGGTTGCCGAACAGCAGGAACAACAGGTTGTAGCCCAGCGGTTCCTGGGCCCCCGCCCACCACTCGAAGCCCAGGTAGGCGAGCAGCACGACCAGCGCGCAGCTCAATGCCTGCGACAGACGCAGGCCGGCGAGGAAATAGGCGGCGAAACTGACCAGCAGCAGGCCTTCGTAGGGATAACCGGGATCGGCCCGGTGCGCCAGGCCGACCACCGCCGCCGCACCGACGCCAAGGGCGAGGACGCAGGCGATGCTCAGCGGCACCATCAGCTGGATGTGCCGGCGCAGCATGATCAGGCAGCCGCAGACCAGTAGCAGGACCAGCACGCCAAGGCGCACCGCCAGTACGCCCCACAGCGGAGGACCAGCGAGGATCAGCAGGTCGATGCCGATGAACGCCAGCCAGACGAGCATGCCGACGCTGAGGGCGATGCGTTTCAGCGCGAAGCTGTCCTCCAGCATGTAGCGCCGGTAGTCACGCTCCAGTTCGGGAAGGAAACGCAGGCCGCGGAAACCGCGGTTCAATTGGTCCGCATAGAGGTTGGAACGGGAGTCGTCCAACCGGTCCTTCTGTGTCACGCACACCTCTTCTCTTGGAGGGCTTGGCGTCACAGTAGACGCTTGCGAAGGACGTCACAAGATTGGCGTCAGAAAATACCGGCAAATGGCCATATCACGACTCCAGTTCCACCTGCAGGGCGGCGCGCACGCAGTGCAGCACGCCACTCGGCACCCGCTTGCCGAAACGCTCCTCCAGCGCCGCCACCGGCGGCAGTTCGCCGTCTTCCTCGAGGAAGGCGTCCTGGATTTCGCCGAGGAGTTCCTCGGGCAGATCCAGCGCCTGCTCCAGGCTCACCTGCTGACCGGCGATGGCCTCGGCGAGCATCGCGTAGACGTTCTTCTCGCTGCAATTGAGCTGGCGGGCTATCTGCGCCGGGGTCATCCCCGCACAGGCCAGGCTGGCCAATTCGTGGCGCAGGTCCTGCGGCGGCGCGGCGGGCGCCGCCGGCGAGTCGGTGAGGACATCGAGGAAGGCCTGGCCGTAGCGCTCCAGCTTGCGCGCGCCGACCCCGCTGACCTGGGCCATGTCGGATAGCGAGCGCGGCTGGCTGCGGAGCATTTCCAGCAGGGTCGCGTCGGGGAAGATCACATAGGGCGGCACCGAATGCTCTTCGGCCAGCTTGCGCCGCAGCGCGCGCAGGGCCTCCCACATTTCCCGCTCTTCGCTGCGCACCAGTTGGCTGGCGGCGCTGGCGCCGCCGCTGGAGGAGCCCTTGGCGCGCTGTGGCTTGAGGTCGCGGCGCAGCTCCAGCCGCACCTCGCCACGCAACAGCGGACGACAGGCCTCGGTCAGGCGCAGGCCGCCGAAGCCGTCTAGGTCGACGTCGGCCAGGCCGCGCGCGACCAACTGGCGAAACAGGGTCCGCCACTCGTCTTCGCCGCGCCCCTTGCCGATCCCGAACACCGCCAGGTGCTGGTGGCCGAGACTGCGGATCTTCTCGGTCTCGCGGCCGAGCAGGATATCCACCAGATGGCCGACGCCGTAGCGCTGGCCGCTGCGGTAGATCGCCGACAGCGCCTGGCGCGCGGATTCGGTGGCATCCCAGGTTTCCACGCCGTCCACGCAGTTGTCGCAATGCCCGCAGGGCTGCGGCATCTCCTCGTCGAAATAGGCCAGCAGCGCCTGGCGCCGGCAGCGGGTTTCCTCGCAGAGCGCCAGCATGGCTTCCAGCTTGTGCCGCTCGACGCGCTTGTGCCGCTCGTCGCCCTCGGAACTCTGCATCATCTGCCGCAGCAGCAGGACGTCCTGCAGGCCGTAGGCCATCCAGGCGTCGGCCGGCAGGCCGTCGCGGCCGGCGCGGCCGGTTTCCTGGTAATAGGCCTCGAGGCTCTTGGGCAGGTCGAGGTGGGCGACGAATCGCACGTTGGGCTTGTCGATGCCCATGCCGAAGGCGATGGTCGCCACCATGATCAAGCCTTCCTCGTTGAGGAAGCGCTTCTGGTGGTGGGCACGCAGTTCGTTGGACAGTCCGGCGTGATACGGCAGCGCGGGGAAGCCCTGGTTGCCGAGGAATTCCGCGACCTCCTCGACCTTCTTCCGCGACAGGCAGTAGACGATGCCGGCATCGCCGCGCCGCTCGGAGAGGAAGCCGAGCAACTGCTTGCGCGGCTGCTCCTTGGGCACGATGCGGTAGAAGATGTTCGGCCGGTCGAAGCTGGAGAGGAACTGCTCGGCGTTCTGCAGGTGCAGGCGCTGGATCATCTCCTCGCGGGTACGCATGTCCGCGGTGGCGGTCAGGGCGATCCGCGGCACCTGCGGGAACAGCTCGGCAAGCTGGCCGAGCTGCAGGTATTCGGGACGGAAGTCATGGCCCCATTGCGACACGCAGTGCGCTTCGTCGATGGCGAACAGGCCGACCGGCAGTCGTTGCAGGAAGGCCAGCATGCGCGGCTGGACCAACCGTTCCGGTGCCAGGTAGAGCAGCTTGATCTCGCCGCGCTGCAGGCGCTCGGCGATGTCCCGCTGCTGCTCGGGGTTGAGGGTGGAGTTCAGCGCCACCGCCGGCACGCCGAGTTCGTCCAGGGTGGCGACCTGGTCCTCCATCAGCGCGATCAGCGGCGACACCACCACCGTCAGGCCTTCGCGCAGCAGCGCCGGGACCTGGAAACACAGGGACTTGCCACCGCCGGTGGGCATCAGTACCAGCGCATCGCCACCCTCGGCCACCCGCTCGATGATCCGTGCCTGGTTGCCACGGAAGGCGTCGTAACCGAAAACGTCTTTGAGGATGCGTAGGGCTTGCTCGCGCATGAAGGACTCCAAATCGAGCGGCGCATTATACGCCAGGGAGGCTCGATCGGGCCGGTACCTTGTCGCCGGAAAGGACGAAAACCTCAGCGATAGCGCTGACGTTCCTGTTTGAAAAGGATGCGGACGATGGCGAATTCGCGCTCCATCTGTTCGATCAGCGCCGGCGCCCGTTGCAGGTCACCGCGCCTGGCGCTTTCTTCCAGCTCCTTGCAGTAGCCGGCGAGGAGTACCGCGCCCATGTTGCTGCTGCCTCCCTTGAAGCTGTGTGCGGTATGCCGCAAAGCCTGGGCATCGCCGGCCTGGAGGGCGGCATGCAGGCTGCGCAGGCGCTCCTCGGAGTCGAGCACGAAGGTATCCAGCAGGACCGGATATTCGTCCTCCATGACCTCCTGCAACGAAGCCAGAACACGATCATCGAGATGCGGCGCGGACATTCGATCGCTCCCTGAAGTCGACTTCCGATGCCCTACCCATTAGGAGCACCGCGACGAAAGCGCGATTATGCCTGAGGCGACCAGAAAAACTCCACGGACACCACCTTTCCGTCGGCCGACCACTGGCAACGATCGGACAATTCGCGGATCAGGCGCAAACCCCTGCCGCAGAGGCGTTCCTGACGCTCCACGGCATTCAGCGCGCGCTCCACGTCGAAACCTTCGCCGCTGTCCTCGACCCGCACCAGCAGACGCCCCCCCGCGCCATGCGGCGCCAGGTCCAGGTGCAGCCGCACGTAGCCGTCGCGCAAGGCCTGCAGGCGGCTGACCCGCTCCTGGTAATAGCGGGCGAATCCCGCCGCGTCGCTCTTCATCGTCGAATCGAGGCCGATGACGCCATGTTCCAGGGCGTTCGAATAGAGTTCGGCGAGTACCGTATACAGCGCACCGCCACGCGCGCGCAGGTCGTGGACCTCGAGCAGCAGTTGCAGCACATGGGGCAGCGGGTTGAAATGCTTGAGGGTTTCGGCGCGGAATTCGAAGCTCACCGACCAGTCCAGCGGACTGCTCACGCCGCTATCGGAAAACGCCAGCGGCGGGCATTGCAGGCCGCTATCCGGCTGCAGCCGCACTTCGAGCATGCTCACGTCGTCCTGCACCGCGCCGCGGAACTGCGCCAGGCTGCGCTGGATCTCGTCGAACAGCGCGGACGGCTGGCGATTGTGCTCGAACAGCTGGAGCAGCCGCGCCTCGCCGAACATCTCGCCAGCCTTGTTGCTGGCCTCGAGGACCCCGTCGGAAAACAGGAATATCCGATCTTCGATATCCAGCGGATAGGTTTCGCAACGGTCGCTGAACGCCGCCGGCTCGAGGATTCCCAGCGGCAGGTGGCGGGACACCAGGGCGACCCGCTCGCCGCTGGCGGCGCGCAGCAGGTAGCCGTCCGGCAAGCCGCCGTTCCAGACCTCCACCAGTTCGCGCTGGAAGCTCAGGTTGAGCAAGGTGGCGCAGCAGAACACGCCGACCGGCAGGATGCGCTTCAGCTTGGCGTTCATCTCGCGGAGGATGTCGGCCATCGGATAGCCCTTGGCGGTCATCCCGTAGAACACCTCGGCCAGCGGCATCGCGCCGATCGCCGCCGGCAGGCCGTGGCCGGTGAAGTCGCCGAGCAGCACGTGCATGCCGCCGGACGGCTTGTAGGCGGCCAGCAGCAGGTCGCCGTTGAACAGCGCGAGGGGCGATTGCAGGTAGCGCACGTTGCTGGCGTTCAGGCAGCCGGAATGGGCCACCTTGTCGAACACCGCCTTGGCCACCCGCTGTTCGTTGAGCAGGTGCTCGTTGTGCCGGACGATCAGGTCGCGCTGCTCCAGCACCGTTCGTTGCAGCAGGTGCAGGCGTCCCATGGCGTTGATCTTGGCTTCGAGGATCACCCGGTTGTACGGCTTGGAGAGGAAATCGTCGCCGCCCGCCTCCAGGCTCTGCACCAGTGCCTCGGTTTCGCTGAGGGAGGTGAGGAAGATGATCGGCACCAGCTCTTCGCCAGCCTGCTGCTTGATCCGCCGGGCCGCCTCGAAGCCGTCCATCACCGGCATCATCACGTCCATCAGGACCAGTTGCGGCCGCTCGGTCTCGAACAGCGCCACCGCCTCCAGGCCGTTGCCGGCGGTCAGCACGCGGTGCCCCTGGCGGCTGACGATGGTCGACAGCAGCAGGCGGTCGGCCGCGTTGTCCTCGGCGATGAGAATCGTCAGGCTCTCGATCCGCGCCGCCGGGGGATTCATCTCAGCTGATCTTGAACAACTGCTCGAAGTTGGAGATGGCGAGGATCTTGCGCACTTCCGGGCTGCAGTTCGCCAGGCTGATCTGCGCGTTCTCGCCGCCGGCGTGGTCGCGCAGCAGCAGGAGCATGCCGAGGGCCGAGCTGTCCAGGTAGGTGGCGTTGCGCAGGTCGACGACATAGCGTCGCGGAGTGATCGCGACGCGCTCGTAGGCGTCGCGGAAATCCTGATGGGCCCCGAAGTCGAAGCGCCCCTGGATCTGGATGGTCAACTCTTGCCCATCGGCCGAGGGCAGCGCAGTGATGGCCATGGAAGTCTCCTGGTAGGCGTGGCGGATCGAGGGAACGCTTGAATCATGTAAGCAGTTCCCCGGCAAAGCGGCAACTTGCCAGATCACCTGACTATCAGAAATATCTGTCAATACAACTAGATCGCGCAGTCCTAAACTGCCCCGCTCCGAGCCAGCCGTCCTGTGCCGAGCGGGCTGCGACGGCGCCGCCGCGCGTGGCGCTCGGAGCCTGGGCAGTGGGCGAAAGTCTCGTCCCACCTGCCCGTCCCAAGCGGACCCGCGCCAGGCTGCCAGGTCACCCCCGGCGCAACCTGGCGCGGGTCCGCTTCCTTGCGCTACTTGGCCCGGTAGATGATGCCCGGGCTGCACTGCACCATCTGGTAGTGGTCGGGCAGGTTGTTCAACGCCTCCGAGGCGCCGAGGAACAGGTAGCCGCCAGGCTTGAGCGTGCCATGGATGCGCAGCAGGATGTCGCGCTTCACCTCGGCGGAGAAATAGATCAGCACGTTGCGGCAGAACACCATGTCGAACTTGCCGAGGCTGGCGTAGCTGTCCAGCAGGTTCAGGGCGCGGAACTCGACGCGGCTGCGGATCGCCGGCTTGACCGCCCAGCGCCCCGGCCCCTTGGCGTCGAAATAGCGTTGCAGACGCTCCGGGGACAGGCCGCGACCCATCGCCAGGGTGTCGTATTCACCGGCCTTGGCGGCGGTGAGCATCGACCCCGACAGGTCGGTGGCGACGATCTGCACGCCCGCCTTCAACTGCCCCAGGTTGGTCTTCTCGAACTCGTCGATGGCCATCGACAGCGAGTACGGCTCCTGGCCGGACGAACAGGCCGCCGACCAGATCCGCAGGCGCTGCCCGCCGTTGGCCTTGATCAGTTCGGGAAGAACCCGCTGCTTGAGCACCTCGAACGGGTAGGTATCGCGAAACCACAGGGTCTCGTTGGTGGTCATCGCGTCCACCACCATCTCGCGCAGGCCGCCGCGCTGGGTCTGGATGCGTTGCACCAGCTCTCCCAGGCTCTTGATGCCCTGCTGCTCCATCAGCTTGTTCAGCCGGCTCGAGACCAGGTACTGCTTGTTGCTGCCCAGCACAATGCCGCAGGTCTTCTCGAGGAAGACCCTGAACAACTCGAAATCCGCATTAGCTGCCGACACGCATAAGCCTCTTCGCCCTGGGCGACCGGAACGCAGCCGGTCGCCCGTATTCACATTGTTGTCGAGGGCCGATCGCTCAGCCCGCGTCCACCGCCTTGATCCGCTCCACCACCCGCGCCGCCAGATCGTCCGGACGGAACTTGGCGAGGAAGTCGTCCGCACCGACCTTCTTCACCATCGCCTGGTTGAAGACCCCGGACAACGAAGTATGCAAGAGAATGTGCAGTTTCTGCAGGCGGGGATCGCTACGGATTTCCGCCGTCAGGGTATAACCGTCCATTTCCGGCATTTCGATGTCGGAGATCAGCATCAGCAGCTCGTCTTCCGGACGCCGTCCCTCGGCGAGCATGTTCTGCAGGTACTCCAGGGCCTGGCGCCCGTCGTTGAGCGCGGTCATTTCCACGCCGACCGCCTCCAGGCAACGGGTCACCTGCTTGCGCGCCACCGACGAATCGTCCACCACCAGCACCCGCTTGGTCACCGCGCGGCTCTGGGTCTCGGCGTCCACCACTCCGTGGGACACTTCCTCGGACGTCGGTGCGACCTCCGCGAGCACTTTTTCCACGTCGATGATTTCCACCAACTGCTTGTCCACCCGGGTCACCGCGGTCAGGTAATGCTCGCGGCCGGCGCCCTTGGGTGGCGGATGGATCTCTTCCCAGTTCATGTTGACGATGCGCTCCACCGAGCGCACCAGGAAGCCCTGCACCTTGGTGTTGTACTCGGTGATGATCGCGAAGCTGTTGGTCAGGTCCTGCAACCCGCGGCGGCCGGTGGCCAGCGCCAGGTCAAGGATCGGAATGGTGCCTCCGCGGATGTTCGCCACCCCGCGCACCACCGGGCTGGACTTGGGCATCACCGTCAGGCGCGGGCATTGCAACACCTCTTTCACCTTGAACACGTTGATGCCGTAGAGCTGGTTACCGTCCAGACGGAACAGAAGCAGCTCCAGACGGTTCTGTCCGACCAACTGCGTGCGCTGGTTGACTGAATCCAAAACACCGGCCATTGGCGCTCCCCTCAGACGGTCGTACCGGACTCCGGCACGACCATTGCTTAACCCGTTGCATGAAACAGGCAATGACAGTTTTTCGACGAATAATGGCCCGTAGCCATACTTCTCTACGGTTTTTACCCGTTTTGCTCGGGCTCGGCTACCTGTGCGCGGCTAACAACAGCCAGGCCCAGGGTTTTACCGCTCCCGAGGTACTTATCGGCTCCACCCAGGGGTTTCTTGAATTCAAGGTAGAAGAATATCTGCAGAATAGCGGACTCGACGGGCGCTACCAGATTCAGGTCAATCGCGTCGACCCGCGCTTGCGCCTGGCCGAATGCGACAGGGACTTGACGCTCAGCCAGGAAAGTCCGGCACAACCGATCGGCAGGGTCACCGTACGCATCGGTTGCGAAGGCAGTGCGCCCTGGACCATCTTCATGCCGGCGCAGGTGAAGCTGTTCCGCCAGGTGGTGGTCGCAGTGCAGCCTCTCAAGCGCGCGCACGTGCTGGAGGATGCCGACATCGCCCTGGTCGAGCGCGACGTCGGCCTGCTGACCCAGGGCTACCTGACCGATCCGGCCCGCGTCGTCGGGCAGAAGCTGCGCCGACCGGTGGTCAACGACCAGGTGCTGGCGCCGGTCTTCCTCGAGCAGGCCGAGGCCGTGCGCAAGGGCGACCAGGTGGTGATTCTCGCGCGCACCGCCACCATCAACGTCAAGATGCCCGGCGAGGCGCTGTCCGATGGCGCCCCGGGCCAGCAGATCCGCGTGCGCAACCTGCGCTCGCAGCGGGTGATCAAGGCCCGCGTGATAGAGCCCGGCACGGTCGAGGTGAATATGTAGAGGGAAAGCCGTGGCCGGTAGCGCTGGCGCTACCCCGGCGGGTTTCTCTAAACTGGGAAACGACGCACGAAAATAAGTCCTAAAGTTTTTCAAGCCTTCGCCGAAAAGCTAGGCAAGCGTCCAATACCTTCGAGGTTTACAACCATGGTCATCGACTTCAACCGGCTGAATCCCGGCAGCACGCCAGCCACCACCGGCCGTACCGGCAGCACCGCCGCGGGGCGTCCCGACGCCACTGGCGCCGACAAGGCAGGCCCGGCCGCGACTTCCGCTCCGAAGAGCGGCGAGTCGGTGCAGATCAGCGAAACCGCCCAGAACATGCAGAAAGTCACGGACCAGCTGCAGACCCTGCCGGTGGTCGACAACGATAAGGTTGCCCGGATCAAGCAAGCGATCGCCGATGGCACTTATCAGGTCGACAGCGAGCGTGTTGCCAGCAAGCTGCTCGACTTCGAATCCCAGCGCTGACCTCGAAGGACGCGCTGGAGGACATTGGACGCCGAATGAACTCCCGAGCCCGAGATGCCTGACTCCCCTACCCTGCTCGATCTGTTCGCCGAGGATATCGGCCACGCCAGCCAACTCCTGCAGTTGGTCGACGAAGAATTCCAGGCCCTGGAACGGCGCGAGCTGCCGGTCCTGCAACAGCTTCTCGGGGCCAAGCAGCCACTGATGCAGCAACTGGAGCGAAATGGCCGGGCCCGCGCGGAAATCCTCCGCGAAGCCGGCGTTTCCCTCGACCGCGAAGGCCTTGCCCGCTACGCCCGCGAGCGCGCGGATGGCGCCGAGCTGCTGGCGCGCGGCGACGAACTGGGCGAACTGCTGGAGCGTTGCCAGCAGGCCAACCTGCGCAACGGGCGGATCATCCGCGCCAACCAGGCTTCCACCGGCAGCCTGCTGAACATCCTCCGCGGCCAGGACGCCCCTAGCCTGTACGACAGCCGCGGCGGCACCGCCTCGAGCAGCCGGCAACGCCCGCTCAGCCAGGCCTGAACCCGACCAGCACACGTATCAAGGCACAGTGCTATCATTGAGGCATTCGTGCCCCAGGAGAGCATTGAAGGTGCCCAACCCGTTCGTCGAAGAAGCGGGGCCGCAACCCCCGAAGGTGCTCAAGGCCCCCGTGGAAATCCAGGCCAACCTGCGCCTGCTGCAGGATAGCCGCGACTCCCTGCTGATCACCTTTGCCGATCGCAACCAGCGCTTCCAGAGCTTCCTGGTGGACATCGACCGCGACCGCGGGATGGTCGCGCTGGACGAACTCATCCCCAACACCGGCGAACGTTTCCTGCAGAACGGCGAGGCGTTTCGCGTCGAAGCCTTCCACGAAGGCGTGCGTATCGCCTGGGAATGCGAGCGCCCGGTGCAGTTCGGCGAACACGACGGCGTCCCCTGCTACTGGGCCGCCCTTCCCGCCGAAGTGCTCTACCACCAGCGCCGCAACGCCTACCGCGCCAGCATCAAGCAGAGCCAGCCGATCGCCGCGGAAATCGCCGGGGAGAAACTCCGCGCGCCGCTGAGCGGACAACTGCTGGATATCTCCGCCACCGGCGCCAAGCTGCGCTTCGCCGGCAATGTCGCCGAACGCCTGCATCCCGGCGAGATCTACGAAGACTTCAGCGCCCAGTTGCCACAGGGCGCGATCAGCAGCGCGATCGAACTGCGTCACGTGCGTTTCGACGAAAAGCTCGACGCGACCTTCGCCGGCGTCCGCTTCAGCGAGATGAGCGGCCTCGCCCAGCGCCAGGTGGATCGCTTCGTCTACCAGTTGCAACGCGAAGCCCGGCGCTTCGAGAAAGACGAACTGTTCTGAGTCTCACAGGACCACTCCCAGCGCCGCCAGGCGCGGCAGGTCCTCGGGACGGTCGACGTCCCAGAGCGCCGGCAGCAGGTGATGCTCCCAGCCCAGTTGCCGGAGACGCTCGCAGGTCAGCGCCAGCAGGCGGTCTCCGCCCCAGGGCATCGCTTCGAACAACAGCGGGTCGACCCGGGTCAGGCCGAGCAGCGCGTAGCCGCCCCGCTCCACCGGCCCCAGCACCGCCTGGTGGCGGCCCAGGGCGGTGCAGGCCGCTTCCAGGTAGTCGCCGTCCAGCACCGGGCAGTCGTGGCGAATCAGCAGTACCGCCTCGCTTTCCGCCAACCCCAGCGCCGCGATACGCCGCATGCGCTCGCCGGGATCGCCGGCCGGCTGGCTCATCAGGCTCCAGCCCAATGCCATAGCCAGCGTCTGCAGATCGCTGTCCAGATCGTCGTCGAACCAGAGGATGCGGGCACTGAAACCGCGATCGGGCAGGCGCAGGGCGCGTTCCAGCAATACCCGCTGCAAGCGTCCCGCGCTCTCCTCGCCGATGGCCTGGGCGATCTTCGGCCGCCGCTGCCCGGGCGGCAGGTTGCGCACCATCAGGTGAAGGGAAAGCGTCGGACTCATCGCAACCTCTCCTGCCTATCGGCTCCCGCGGCGAGCGGAATTCAGTTCTGCATCGCGCCGTCGGCCTGCGGCGCGTCGGGCTCGCCATCGACCATCTGTTCCTGCACCGCCTGTTCGTCTACCCGCGGATCGAGCGCCGCGACCAGCGGGGAGCTGGTCATGTTGTCCGGGGTCGGCACGTGGTGCAGCGGCGCGTCGTCGACCCGGTGCAGGCCGCTGACCTTCTCCGGATGGACCCGCCAGACCAGGATCAGCGCGCAGGCGCTGACGAACGCATATAGCATGTTAGCGCCAAACAGCCGCATCAGCGCGCCGGCCGCCAGCGGCCCGATGCAGGCGCCGACGCCGAAGGTCACCAGCAGCATGGCCGTTAGCGAAACCCGTCGCTCGGTCTCCACGTGGTCGTTGGAAAAGGCCACTGCCAGCGGATAGAGGGTGAACTGCAACATGCTCGCGGCGATTCCCAGGGCCAGCAGCAACGCCAGCGGCATCTGTTGCAACAATGCCAGCGGCAAGGCGAACAGGCACAGCAGGATGGCGCAGGCGCGGATCAGCCAGGCGCGGTCGCGACGGTCGGACAGCCAGCCGAGCGGCCACTGCACCAGCAGCCCGGCGAAGATGCAGGCGCCCATGTACAGGCCGACCTGCTCGTTGGGCAGCCCCAACTGGTTGGCGTACAGCGGCGCCAGGCCATAGAAGGAGCCGACCACTAGCCCCGAGACCAATACGGTGGTCAGCGACTGCGGCACCCGGCGGATGAAGAAGCGCGGTTCGAGCGGCGCCGGGCGCAGCGCCGCGGGGTGGATCTTGTGGGTCAGGGCCAGCGGCACCAGGCACAGGGCGAAGCAGAAGGCCACCAGCATCAGCAATTCCGGCCCCAGTTGCGGATGCGCCACCAGGATCATCTGGCCGAGCACCAGGCCCAGGTAGGAAGCCGCCATGTAGCCGCCGAACACCGCGCCGCGCTGGCTGGCATCGGCCTGCTCGTTGAGCCAGCTCTCGATCACCATGTACTGGCACATCAGGCCCAGGCCCATCACCATGCGCAAGGCGATCCACGCCGGCAGCCAGGGCAGCAGGCCATGGCCGAGGACCGCGGCGGTGACCACCCCGGCGCAGGCGACGTAGGCGCGGATGTGGCCGACCCGGGCGATCAGCCGGTGACCGACCTTGCCGCCCAGCACCAGGCCGAAGTAGTTGGCTGCCATCAGCGCGCCGACCCACAGGCCGTCGACCTTGTCCGCCGCCAGGCGCAGCGCCAGGTAGGTGCTGAGCAGGCCGGAGCCGGTGAGCATCAGCAGGGTAGCGAAATAGAGAGCGCGAAAAGAGAAGAAAATCCGCCGCATCGGACCTCCGGTCCCGTACAAGGGAGCCGGCGCCGCTCGCGGACTGCCCGGCTCGCACAGCGTTGGAGTCCCGGGGAGGCCCCGGGACAGGACGCGGGATGCCGAAGCCGGCACCCGACACCACGACCCTGCCGCCGCGAGGCGGCAGGGGGTGACACAGGGCTAGGAAAGTACCACGGTGGATCAGGCCTGGGCTGCCAGGACACGACGCTCCCAGGGGCTGATCTCGTCGAAGAAGCTGGTCAGTTCCATGCTCTTGGTCGCCACGTAGCCTTCGACGAACTCGCTGCCGAACAGTTCGCGCGCCAGCGCGCTGCCTTTCAGGCGCCGCAGGGCATCGTACATGGTGCAGGGCAGGGTCAGTTCCTCCGGCACCTCGAACTCGCCCTGGATCGCCGGGCTCGGCTCCAGTTCGTGCTCCAGGCCGTAGAGGCCGGCGGCCAGGCTGGCGGCGATGGCCAGGTAAGGGTTGGCGTCGGCGCCCGGCAGGCGATTCTCGACGCGCCGCGCGGACGGTCCGCTGGCCGGGATGCGCAGGCCGGCGGCGCGGTTATCGTGGGACCAGCAGGCGTTGTTCGGCGAAGCGTAGGGATGGCAGAGGCGCTGGAAGGAGTTCACGTGCGGCGCGAAGAAGGGCGTGAAGTCCGCCAGGCAGGCCTGCTGGCCGCCGATGAAGTGGCGGAACGCGGCGGAAGGCTCGCCATCGGCTTCGCTGAAGATGTTTCGCCCGCCGTCCAGTTCGACGATGCTCTGGTGGATGTGCATCGAGCTGCCCGGCGTCTTCGCCAGCGGCTTGGCCATGCACACCACGATCAGGCCGTGCTTGAGCGCGACCTCCTTGAGCAGGTGCTTGAACAGGAAAGTCTGGTCGGCCAGCAGCACCGGGTCGCCATGCAGGAAGTTGATCTCGAACTGGCTGGTGCCCATCTCGTGCATGAAGGTGTCGCGCACCAGGCCCAGCGCATCCATGCAGCGGTAAACGTCCTCGAAGAACGGCCGCAGGCCGTTGTTGGAAGACACGCTGAAGGCCGAATAGCCCAGCTCACGCCGGCCATCCGGCCCCAGCGGGGCCTGGAACGGCTCGTTGGGATCGGTGTTCGGGGCGAAGACGAAGAACTCCAGTTCGGTGGCCACCACCGGTTGCCAGCCGTGGGCGGCGTAGCGCGCCACCACCTGCTTGAGCAGGCCGCGGGTGGACAACCCGGACGGCGTGCCATCCAGTTCCTGCGCGTCGCAGATGGCGAAGGCGCGCGGAGTGTTGCTCCAGGGCAGGCGATGGACCTGGGTCGGCTCGGCGACCAGCGCCAGGTCGCCATCGTCGCTGCCATAGAAGCGCGCCGGCGGGTAGCCGCCCATGATGCATTGCAGCAGTACGCCACGGGCGAGCTGCAGGCGCCGGCCGCTGAGGAAGCCCTCGCCGGTCATCACCTTGCCGCGCGGCACCCCGTTGAGGTCGGGGGTGACGCATTCGATTTCTTCAACTCCAGCCAGCCGTTCGGCGAGTGAGCCTTGGCCTTCGATAGTCATGACTTCTTATCCTTGTTGGTATCGCGGATGCCGCACCGGGCGGCGGCCGCGTACAAAATACGCATCGCTTGTTCAAGATATCAAGCATGCGGCACATTCTCGCGTGTGCAAAGCCTTTCGCCGCAGAGGCGTTCTGCCTTGCCTGCCGGGTACGAGGAAAAACGCCGGCCAGGCGTATATCCTCTGTGCCTTCGCCGCCCTACCCGCCACAGGAGTACTGCCGTTGATTCTCGGAACACCCAAGGCCGACTGGCTCGCCGAATTCCCGCGCCTGGCCGACCTGATCGCCCTGCGCCCGAGCGAGTGGTTCAACCCGGCCATCGCGCCGAGCGCCGAAGCCCTGGCCGACGTCGGCCTCGGCGCCGCCGACGTGGCCGACGCCAGCGCCCGCCTGCAGCGCTTCGCCCCGCTGATCGCCCGGTTGTTTCCGGAAACCGCCGCCAGCGGCGGCATCATCGAGTCCGACCTGGTCGAGGTCGCCGCCTTCCACGATGCCCTGCGCCAGCATTACGCCGCCGAACTGCCCGGCCGGCTCTGGCTGAAACGCGATAGCCACCTGCCGATCTCCGGCTCGATCAAGGCCCGCGGCGGCATCTATGAAGTGCTCGCCCATGCCGAGCGCCTGGCCCTGGAGCACGGCCTGGTCGGCCTCGACGACGACTACTCGCGGCTGGCCGAGGCGGATTGCCGGGCATTCTTCGCCCGCCACCGGATAGCCGTGGGCTCCACCGGCAACCTGGGCCTTTCCATCGGCATCATCGGCGCCGCGCTGGGCTTCCAGGCCAGCGTGCACATGTCCGCCGACGCCCGCCAGTGGAAGAAGGACAAGCTGCGCGCCCACGGCGTGACGGTGGTGGAGTACGCCTCCGACTACAGTGTCGCGGTGGAACAGGGCCGCCGCGAAGCGGCCGGCGATCCCTACACCCATTTCGTCGACGACGAAAACTCCCGCGACCTGTTCCTCGGCTACGCCGTCGCCGCCGAGCGACTGCGCGGCCAGCTGGACGCCGCCGGCATCCGCGTCGACAGCGAGCACCCGCTGTTCGTCCACCTGCCCTGCGGGGTCGGCGGCGGTCCCGGCGGCGTGGCCTTCGGCCTCAAGCTGGCGTTCGGCGACGCGGTGCACTGCCTGTTCGCCGAGCCGACCCACTCGCCCTGCATGTTCCTCGGCGTCTATACCGGCCGCCACGAGCAGGTTTCGGTGCAGGACTTCGGCATCGACAACCGCACCGCCGCCGATGGCCTGGCGGTGGGGCGTCCGTCGGGTTTCGTCGGCCGCGCCATGCAGCGCCTGCTCGACGGCTACTACACGGTGGACGACGACGAACTGTTCCGCCTGCTCGCGTTGCTCGAGCGCAGCCAGGGCATCCGCCTGGAACCCTCGGCCCTGGCCGGCGCGCCGGGCATCGCCCGGGTCACCCGTGAGCCGCAGGGCTATCGCGAACGCATGGGGCTGACCTCGGCGCGCTTGGCCAATGCCACCCACCTGGTCTGGGCCACCGGCGGCGGCATGGTGCCCGAGACGGAAATGCGCGCCTACCTGGAGCGAGGCCGCTCGCTGCTGGACTGACACCGACACGCGCGGGGCGCCACGACCGTCCCGCCACCTCCCGACGAGGACCTTGCATGCGCACACCCGCCTGGCTCGGCAGCGGCATGCCGCTGCTCTTCGTGCTGCTCTGGAGCACTGGATTCCTCGGCGCCAAGTTCGGCCTGCCGTACGCCGAGCCCTTCACCTTCCTGGCCATCCGCCTGCTCCTCGCGGCCGCCCTGCTGGCCGCCTTCGCCCTGCTCAGCCGTGCGCCCTGGCCGGGCTCGGCACGGCTGGCCGGGCATGTCGCGGTCGCCGGCCTGCTGGTCCATGGCCTGTACCTGGGCGGGGTGTTCCTCGCCATCGAGCACGGCATGTCGGCCGGCCTGACCTCCCTGTTGGTCGGCCTGCAACCGCTGGCTACCGCGGCCCTGGCCGGCATCTGGCTCGGCGAGCAGGTCAGCCGCCGGCAATGGCTGGGACTGGCGCTCGGCCTGGCTGGCGTAGCCCTGGTGGTACTCGGCCGCATCCACGGTGGCGCCGACGGCCTGGCCTGGGCTGCGGTGCTGGTGGCACTGGCGGCGATCACCTGCGGCACGCTGTACCAGAAGCGCTTCTGCGGCGGCATGGACCTGCGCACCGGCGGCGTCGTCCAGTACCTGGCCAGCGGCGCCCTGCTCGGCCTCGCCGCGCTGCTTTTCGAAAGCCGCGAGGTGCAGTGGAGCACGCCGTTCGTGCTGACCCTCGGCTGGCTGGTGCTGGGACTCTCGTTCGGCGCCGTCGGCCTGCTCTACACGCTGATCCGGCATGGCGCCGCGTCAAAGGTGGCGAGCCTGTTCTACCTGGTGCCGCCAGTGACCGCGCTGGCCTCCTGGCTACTGTTCGACGAGCGCCTGGCGCCGGCGGCGATCGGCGGCATGCTGCTGGTGATGCTCGGCGTCGCGCTGGTCAACTGGCCGGGCCGGCGCGCCTGAGGCCTCAGTGGCTGTAGTGCCGGGTGGCGGCGAAGCGGTTGAGGAACAGGTGGATCACCAGCACCGTCATCAGCGTGATCAGCACCGCGAAGCACACCGAGGTAAATCGGTAGAGCACGCTGTACATCATGTCGTGGGTCGGCGTCAGGTACTGGCCGAGGACGATCGCCAGGGTGGTCAGCGCGCCGAAACCGATCCCCGGTACGCCGTTCTCCAGCATGTGGATGCGCGCGCAGAACATCGCCGAGATCCACAGCAACAGGGCGACGAAGGGCAGGATGTCGTAGTGATCGTAGAGTAGCACCTGCAAGCCCACCGCCAGCGCACAGCCGAGCAGCGTACCGAGGGCGCGGATGCGCCCGGCGAAGTGCACGCCCTTCCAGTGCATGGGGAACAACACCAGGATCGAGGCGATCTGCGCCGACAGCGAGTCCTTCAGGTCGAAGGTCTGGAAGACCACGAAGGACAGGGTCGCCACCGTGGCCCCGAGCAGCGTCTCGTGGCGCCGGCTGGGGGCGTCCTTGGCCGGCGCCTGGCGCGGCGGCCGCGGTTCGACGTCGGGGAACAGGTAGAACATCAGCACGGCGATTGCCACCGTCAGCCAGGTGGCGACCATGTTGCTGGCGAGCATGTCGAACAGATCGACGTCCGGATAGCTGGCAAAGTGCAGCAGCATCGAGAGGAACACCGAACTCAGTGCGCCGAAGAAGAACAGCGGGCCGCGCGCCATCAGGGCGAAGCGGTAGACGAAGAGGCCGAAGACGATAGGCGTCATCAGCAGCGGCCGGTCGCCGAACAACCCGTACAGCACCAGTACCTCGACGCTGATCACCACCGAGTTGGCGAGGAACTGGCGGACGATGTGCAGGTTGATCACCGGCGTCAGGCCGAGCAGCAGCATCGGGTAGACGCCGAAGAACGAGCCGTAGTCCCAGTTCATCAGCTTGCAGACGAAGAACCCCAGGGTGCCGCCGCCGGCGATGCGCAGGCACTGACGCAGGTCGTTGGCGGACATCGCGAGCTTGGCCGGCATGGCGTCAGTAGACGTAGTGCAGCAGGCTGATGGCGACGATCTGCGCGCGACCGAGCAGGTGGCTCAGGCCGTCGCCGGGATACAGCTGCACGGTGGCCTTGGCTCCGGTGGGCAGCAAGCCTTCGGGAAGTTCGTCGAGCACCACGTGCAGGCGCTGGCGCTGAGCGTCGCGGACCCAGCGGTCGGAGGTGACCGGCGCGGCGAGGTCGCCGTTGGCGTCCAGCTGGCCCTCCTTGACCCCGGCGTCGATGGCCGCCACCCGCGCGCCGAACACTTCGCCGGGACGCGCATCGAACACCACCGCCGCACGGTCGCCAGGGCGCACGTAGCGCAGCGATTTCTCGCGGAAGTCGGCGACGATGTCGATGCGGTCGTCCACCAGCGCCGCCACCGGCGTTCCGGCCGGAACGTAGGTGCCCGGGGTCAGTTGCAGGTTGCTCAGGGTCCCGGCACGGTCGGCCCGGACGCTGCTGTATTGCAGTTGCAGACGGGCCTGGGCCAGGGCGTTACGCGCCTGGCGCAGGCGCAGGTTGTCCTCGCCGGCCGTGCCGCGTCGTGCGGTCAGCTCGCCGATCCGCGCCTGGGCTGCGGCGACCCGGGCACGGGCGGCCTGGGCCTGGGCGCTGACCTGCTCGTGCATCTGCTGCGACACATGGTGGCGCTGCACCAGTTGGGCGGTGCGGCGCGCCTCGCTGTCCAGCTCGCCGGCGCTGCTGCGCGCGGCCAGGAGGTCGGCCTTGGCCGAGGCGATGGCGGCATCCAGCTCGCGGTTGGTGCGCTCGGCTTCCTCCAGTGCCAGTTCGGCCTGGCGCACGGCCAGTTGGAACGGCTCGGGATCGAGGCGGAACAACACTTCGCCGGGCTGCACGTGGCCGTTGTTGGACACCAGCACCTCGGCGACCTGACCGCTGACACGCGGCGCGACGCGCACCACCGGCCGGGTCAACTGGGCCTGCGGGGTGAGCGGCATCCACAGGTCGGCGACCAGGAAGTAGACGAACAGCAACACGAATACCGCGATAGCGACTTGAACCCAACGGGCAAATCGTTGATCGGGAGTCATAGGGTACGAGCCTCGAATCCAGCGGGAATGCAGTCGCCGCAGCGGGGCCTGAATGCGGGGGTTGGCGCGGCCGGGATGGAACCGGCGACCCGGACGACGGCCAGTGGGTAGCCGTCGCCGCTGCGGCGACCAGGTGACGCAGTATATTTCGAGACAATCGCCCCTGGCCTGCCGGCATCGGCAATAGATCATTACAGACAGCGTAACAATCGAACGAGCGGGCCGGCAGGCGGCTGCCATAGACCGGCACCGGGCCATGCATCGCCAGTGCCAGGACACCCCTGTAGCCCTCCTGCGAACTCTAGCAGTGGTCGCGCCCGGTCGACGGCGTAGATTGGCTGAACGATGCGTCCTTCCTGCCTGCGCATCGCCTGCCGCCAAGGACTGCGGATCTCTCCCGACACGCCATACCGCGCGCCAGACGGCTGCCTGAAAAGGCAGGCCAGGTATTCAGTGGAGATACATCATGGCAACACAAGGAGTGTTCACCCTTCCCGCCAACACCCAGTTCGGCGTCACCGCCTTCGCCAACTCGGCCGGAACCCAGACGGTGAACGTGCAGGTCAACAACGAAACCGTCGCGACCTTCACCGGGCAAAGCACCAACAACGGCATCATCGGCAGCAAGGTGCTCAACTCGGGCGGCGGCGGCAAGGTGCAGATCCTGGTCAGCGTCAATGGCCGCTCTTCGGATCTGGTTTCGGCGCAGGTGATCCTGGCCAATGAGCTGAACTTCGCCCTGGTCGGCTCTGAAGACAGCACCGACAACGACTACAACGACGCCGTCGTGGTGATCAACTGGCCGCTCGGCTAGCGTCGGAAAAGGCGGCGGGGACGCTTAGCCAGTTCCCCGCCGACCGTCATCGACGAGAACCGAGAGTCTTCTCGTACGACATGCGCATGTCGGCCGCCCAACCGTCCAGCACCGCCTTGACATCGTCTCCCGTGATCGGCTGATCGGAATCGTCCAGCGCCTTGCCGGTGCCCTGGCGCACCATCTTCGCCAATACCTTGTTGTCCCCACCGTCGAGCAGCATGGCCTCGGTGGCAATCTGGGTATCCTGGTCGCGAATCCCGACCGCCGTACTCATCCCAGCAGCGATCAGCGCGATGGGGATGACCTCGTAGGGCCGTAGACCCTGGGTATGGCTGGAAACTGCGGTGATCGCCGGTTTCAGCACCAGGATACCCGGGCCGGGGGCGCTGGCCAGCGGCAGGCTCTTGCCCAGCTCACGGCGCAATGCCTGATCGTAGTAGGTCGTGATGTCCGCAAGCGTCTTCGCGGAAACCTTGTCGTTCGGTTTCGGGACCGGATAGAACCTGCTGGGCTCGATGTAGATCCGCTGGTAGCGCCGCACGTCCGCCTGCGGGTCTACCCAGCGCAGGAGCGGCGCTCCGGAAGGCGCGGTGGCAGGCGCCAGCGTCGAATAGTCACCGATGAAGCCCGAGTAGTTTTCCGGCTTGACCTGACCATTGGAACAACCCACCAGCGCCGCCAGCAGCGCGCAGGAAACGGCAACTCGAAGTCGTTTCATTAAGAGCCTCGAACAGGGAAAGGAATGTCGCCGAACAATGGAAAACGCTCAGTCGAGAGCGAGTCGCTCAGAATATAGGCAGAAGTTGCAAAAACGGAAATCGCTTGCCGACGCTATATTCGGAATTGCTCCGCAACTCTCGAAGAGCGAATACCTTTTCATTTCAGAACTGTTATGAATGCGCAGGAAAACCCAGCTCCGGAATATTGAGAAGCCCTAACCGCGGGAGCCGCAGTTCATCTGCGCCTCTTCGCACAGCGACGGCCCGCAGGCGCGCCGCCCCCGCGTCTGTCCAGGGCAAGCCTGCGCTTTCCCGCCCGAACGCTACCGAACTTCCGGGCATATTAAAGTCGCACTGAACAGCGGCTTCGAATTCTACCCGAGCGCCTGCGGAAGACGATCCACTCCCAAACAGAATCGAAGAACTTGGAGAGAATCGCCGCAACCCAAGGAAGATGCTTCGACGAACGTTCCGACATCGGCATGCCCCGGCCTGTTGCCAGAAAACAGGCCGGTATCGCTCAGGCGGACGGCTCGTCTCCCAGCAACTCCCGGGCGATCTTCAGGATCGGCTCGCGTCGCTTCATCGCTTCCCGTGACAGGTACTGGTGCGCCTCGCGCTCGTCCCAGCCATGGCGCTGCATCAGCAACGCCTTGGCCTGGTTGATCCGGGCCTGGCCGGCAATGCGTTCCTGGAGCTGCTCGGTCTTCTGCTTCAGCTTCGCCATTTCCTCGCTGATGCGCCGCGCCGATACCAGCACAGGCAGCACCCGGTGGGCGTCGAGCGGCTGGGTGATCACGCCGTGGCACTCCAGTTCGATGATCTGCGAGAGCACCGCGGGGCTTTCGTACTCCACCAGCGCCACCAGGGTAGTGCGCGGAGTCCCGGCGGCGAGCAGTGCAGCAATCTCGTCGTGGTGGCGATTCTGGAAAATGCTGGTGAAGACCACGTCCACCGGCACGTCGAAAGCTTCCGGCGGCGGCCAGCACTGGCGCACCGAACAACCGATGCGGATCAGCTGCAAGACCAGGGCGTCGCTGACCTCTCCCGGCGGGTTGAGTACCAGCACCTGCAACTCGCGCAGGCTGCCAAGCAGCGAGTTGGCGCTCATGGGAGCGCTCCCCCGCCCATGCTGGCGGACCAGTCGTCGAGGTTATGCACGACGACATAAGGATCGGGGCGAATCGGTTCGGGCGACTGCCAGCGGACCTGGAACACGCCGCGCGCATCGATTTCCGCGATGCGCGAAGACAGGCGGCTGTGGTTGTTCTGGCGCTCCACCCGGACCGGCCCCTGCGGCGCGTCGATGCAAATGTCGTACAGGTGCCGCTGCACGTCTTCCACTCGCCAACTGCCTGCGGCCTGCGCGGCGCGGCCAAGCAGCAAGGTCTGCCAGTAGGCCGCCTCGGCCCAGGCGGTGATGGTCGCGTTTTCCGGGAAGAAGCCATGGCAGGCCTGGACGAAGGCGCGGCTGGCGGCCGTATCGATGCTGGAGAAGTACGGCGCGACCACCACCTGCCCCTCCGCCACGTCGCTCTCCATCTTCGCCACCTCCGCCTCGCTGGTGGTCAGGCTGGCGATCGGCGGCCGCCTGCCATCGCCGTAGCGACGGGCGATGGCGCGATACAGCTCGGCGGTGCCGGTGCCCACCACGGTGGAGAAGACCACGTCGGCGCGCGCCTGGTAGATGCGCTCGACGGCGCGCTGCACGTCGTCGTCGGAGGGATACAGCGGAATGTAGATTTCCTCGAGCACCGTGCCGCCGTGCTGGCGGTACAGGTGGCGCATCACATGGTTGCTTTCCCGCGGATAGATGTAGTCCGAGCCGATGAACACCACCCGCTCGCCGTAGTGGCGAATCAGGTACGCCGCCAGCGGCGCACTGTTCTGGTTCGGCGCCGGACCGCCGTAGACGATGTTCGGCGAATACTCGAAGCCCTCGTAGGGAGTCGGGTAGCAGAGCAGAGCGTCGGCGCGCTCGACCACCGGCATCACCGCCTTGCGCGTGTGCGACATGTAGCAGCCCACGAGGAACCGTACCCCCCGGTTGCGAATGAAGTCCTCGGCGCACAGCCGATAGCGGTCCGGATCGCCGCCAGGGTCCTGGGACAGCGTTTCGATCGGGCGACCGCCGACGCCGCCCTCGCGATTCAGTTGCTCGACCGCGAGCAATGCGCCATAGCGCTGCGAGCGCTCGATATCGGCGGTGACACCGGTTTCGGAGAACAGCAGGCCGATCAGCGGCCGCTCCTGGTGCGATCCCATCCGTTTCCTCTCCTGTGACTGTCGCTCAGCGCCGCACGAAGCGAACCCGCTCGTGCTCCAGGCTCGCCAGGTAGGTCGTGCAGTTCCCGTCGCCCGGCTGGTGGTGGTCGAGCAGATGCTCGGCCAGCGGTACCTCGAGATGATGACGGACGCTGCGGCGCAACGCACGGGCGCCGAACTGCCGGTCGAAGCCGGCGCGGGCGATCTTCGCCAGCACCTCCGGGGTCGCCTCCAGGCGGCAGCGATGCTTCTCCAGGCGCCGGTTGAGCCGCTGCACCTCCAACTCGACCAGGCGCGCGACGACGTTGCGTTCGATCCAGTTGAAGGTGACCACGCTATCGAGACGATTGACGAACTCCGGCGAGAAGGTCTTCAGCAGCCGGGCCCGGACCATCCCGTCGATGTCCCGCCGCCGGCGTTCGCCGCCGACCGGCAGCAGGCGCCAGGGCAGGCGTTGGCGACGCTCGTCGTAGCGCTGGATCTCATGGGCGCAGAGATTGCTGGTCATGAACACCAGGGTGTTGCGGAAATGGTAGGTGCGTTCGCCGGAAGCGACCCGCAGCAGGCCGTTGTCGAGCACGTTGAGCAGCGCATGGACCACTTCCGGGCTGGCCTTCTCCAGTTCGTCGAAGAGAACGATGCCGGGGCGCCCGGGACTGCCGTCCAGCTTGTCCTGTTCCAACAGGGTGGTGCCCTCCTTCGCCCCGACGTAGCCCGGCGGCGCACCGGTGAGGGCGGCGGCATAGTGCTCCTGGGACAGGGTGTTCATGTCCACCCGGCAGAACCCCTCGGCGTCGCCGTGCAGGGCCCTGGCCAGGGCGCGCACGATCTCGGTCTTGCCGACCCCGGTGGGGCCGAGGAACAGCGCGCTGAACAGCGGACGGCGCGGGTCGGCGATGTCCGCGCGAACCACCTTGAGCATGTCCTCGACGGCCTGTAGCGCCGGTTCCTGGCCGAGCACCTCGGCGCGCAGGCAGTCCATCACCGCCGCCGGGTCGAAACGGAAGCGGCTGTGCAGGGCGCTGCGGTGGCTCAGGTGGGCCTGGAGCAGACTCGCCTCGGCGAGATTCTCCCGCGCCAGGGCCTGTTCCTCGTCCTGCTGCCGGCGGGACTGGTCGAGCATGTCGCTCAGAAAAGGCATGGATGAAACTCCTTCTGCCACAGGGGGAAATGGCGGAGACGGCGTGCCGCACGACGGCACGCCGGGCTGGCGGCGTCTGCCGTCAGGCCTCCTTCTCCAGTCCCTCGTAGGGCAGCCGGCCGACCGGGCATTGCGCCACGCCGGTAGTCGAGCGGGTCAGACGCTCGACATTCTCGCGCGCCTTCTCGGCGTCGGTGACCCAGGTGCGGTAGAACTCGAACGGACATTCCGCCAGGCCCCGGTCGCCATCGCCGGATGCCTGCAAGCCGCTGTAGCCGCGGTGGAGGATCTTGAACAGGTGGTTCTGCGACTGATCGTTGGCGCGCGCATCGCGGATCTGCGAGAGCGACAGCTGGGCGTACTGGATACCCATTTCCTCCTCGCCGCACTCACCGAGGGTACGACCGTCGAAGCCGATGATCGCCGAGTGGCCGAAGTAGGAATACACGCCGTCGAAGCCGGCGGCGTTGGCCACCGCCACATAGCAGTTGTTGGCCCAGGCCATGGCCTTGGCCATCATCACCTGCTGGTCCTTGGCCGGGTACATGTAGCCCTGGCAGCGCACGATCAGCTCGGCGCCCTTCATCGCGCAGTCGCGCCAGATTTCCGGGTAGTTGCCGTCGTCACAGATGATCAGGCTGATCTTCATGCCCTTCGGCCCTTCGCTGACGTAGGTCTGACCACCGGGATACCAGCCCTCGATGGGGCACCAGGGAATGATCTTGCGGTATTTCTGGACGATCTCGCCGTTGTTGTCGATCAGCACCAGAGTGTTGTACGGCGCCTTGCGCGGATGCTCCTCGTGCCGTTCGCCGGTGAGGGAGAATACGCCCCAGACATTGGCCTTGCGGCAGGCGCGGGAGAATATCTCGGTTTCTTCGCCGGGGATCGCCACCGCGGTTTCCATCATCTCCGCCGGATCGTACATGATGCCCTGCAGGCTGTACTCGGGGAACACCACCAGGTCCATGCCGGGCAGGCCCTGCTTCATGCCGACGATCATGTCGGCGATCTTCCGGGCGTTGTCCAGGACCTCCGCCGCAGTGTGCAGGCGCGGCATCTTGTAGTTGACCACCGCTACTCCGACGGTGTCGTTGCTGCTGGAAATATCGCCGTGACGCATGGATATCACCTCTTGTTGTTATTTTTTCGGGACGAAAAAAGGCCCTCCCGGGTAACCCCGGGAGAGCCCATTTGCTCTGTACGTATGCGTTAGGTTCGGTCCCGCGACATCGACGCTGATGCGCATGACCTGATGGCGCCACTTATAAGCCCCGTTGAAAAGACCTGTCAAGGCTCGGGTAAGACCATGTAATCGGCGCGCTCGCGAAAGCGCACGGCGCGCGCCTGAGATAGCATGCAGCCATCATTCGCACGGAAGCTTCGCCAATGAAATTCGGACTCTTCGCCTCGACTGCCCTCTTCCTCCTGTCGGTCTGCGCACTTCCGGCGCTGGCTGCCAATAGCCCCTGCTCGGGAAAGAAAGGCGGTATCGCCGGTTGCGACGGCGATATCTTCCTCTGCAACGACGGCTCCATCAGCGCCTCGAAGCGCAGTTGCGCGGCCTACTTCGGCAACGCCGGCGGACGTACCGGACAACCCGCCGTACAGCGTCTGCAAGGCACGACGCAGGGCTGTGCCTGTGGCAGCGGCTCGTTCTGCACAGGCCCGCGCGGAGGGGTGTACTGCCTGACGCCGGGCGGCAAGAAAAGCTATCGGAGAAAGTGACGGCAAGCGGACTGTCGAAGCGGCGAGGGAAGCTGGAGCAGAGCATGAAATAGCGTCCCAAAAGGCGCACCTTGGGACGCATAGGCGTACTGACGCTCAATCAGGTACAAAAGAAGACGCTCGGGGCCTGCAAGCATGTGGAGCCCCTAATAGTGACTCAGGGGCAAAGGACCATAAAGGGGACAGATTTATTTTCTCTACTCTAATTTTTCTAGCATGGAGACTCCAGCGCAGATGCCGTAAAGGAACTTCGCGATGCCTAGGCAAGGGCGCATGGTTTAGCGAGTTATTTGCTTTGAGTAGTTCAGCGTGGGCACAGTCGCTGAAATTAGAGTAGTAAAAATAAATCCGTCCCCTTTTTCTCAAGGTAATCGGCTAAATCGCGGAGGAAAAAGCCCAGCGTAGGGCTGGGCTTATACCTTCTGGAAAGTCAGGTGACCTAAATAAATTTGCCCCCTTCCCCTTTATATCTCCAGCAAGACTAGCTGATCTCTTTTCTGGAAATAAATCTAACTGGATCTTCAGTTTCAGATTGCGGCCAGAATACTAATCCAAACGGTTCCGCCTCAATTGAAATACCAGCCTCATCAAGCCCCCAGTTTAGTGCATCTTCAGGGGTTTCTATAATCGCATATACCACGCCCAGCGTTTTGCCGGACTCAATCAACACTAAGTCCCCTAGCTCGACTGTTTCTCCGGTTAAATACTTCATGCGTCACCTTAGTCTGAAAATGGCTCTATAGGTATCATGTCGGGGGTCAGCTCGTGTGGCTTCAATACATAATTTTGCTTTACCCACTGACACTTACACGGCCTTGGAGTGCCCCTCGGCGCTTGTTTGGCGACAAAAATATTGTGGTGAGAGCCGTATACACCATGTTGCATCTCGTCATCAGGTATTACATCTAGCGGTCTGTAGGCACGTGTACCAACAGCAACGACCCTTCCCGTCACTGAGCATAAAGGGGACGAGCATAAAGGGGACAGATTTATTTTCTCTACTCTAATTTTTCTAGCATGGAGGTGTAGTGGTCTACTGATCCCGGACACCGATTTAGGCGAGAATCCTCGCCGTGAGAGAGGTGTCTGATGAGCAAGCAACGACGTACGTTTTCCGCCGAGTTCAAACGAGAGGCCGCGGCCCTGGTGTTGGACCAAGGCTACAGCCATATCGACGCCTGCCGTTCGCTGGGGGTGGTGGATTCGGCCTTGCGCCGTTGGGTGAAGCAGCTCGAGGCGGAGCGCCAGGGTGTGACCCCGAAGAGCAAGGCGTTGACGCCTGAGCAGCAAAAGATCCAGGAGCTGGAAGCCCGGATCAACCGATTGGAGCGGGAGAAAGCGATATTAAAAAAGGCTACCGCTCTCTTGATGTCGGACGAACTCGATCGTACGCGCTGATAGACCAGTTGAGTGAGCAGGAGTCGGTGGAAGTGGTCTGTTCAGCTTTCGATGTGGCGCGGTCTTGCTACTACGTCCACCGTCTTCGACGGCGGCGTGTCGATGCTCGCCGCGTGGCGCTACGCAGCCAAGTCAACCAGTTGTTCAGCCAGAGTCGGGGCTCGGCCGGCAGCCGCAGCATTCTGGGCATGCTGCGCGAAGAGGGCGTGACCATCGGCCGTTTCCGAGTGCGTCGGTTGATGCGTGAGCTGGGCCTGGTCAGCAAGCAACCGGGCTCGCACGCCTACAAACAGGCCACGGTTGAGCGGCCGGATATCCCGAATCGGCTGAACCGCGAATTCGCGACCGAGCATCCCAATCAGGTGTGGTGTGGCGACATCACCTACGTCTGGGCGCAAGGCCGTTGGCACTACCTGGCCGCGGTGCTGGATCTGCATACCCGGCGGGTGATCGGCTGGGCGTTCTCGGCCAAGCCGGATGCCGAACTGGTGATCAAGGCCCTGGACATGGCCTACGAACAGCGCGGCAAGCCACAGCAGGTGCTGTTCCATTCAGACCAGGGCAGCCAGTACGCCAGCCGCCTGTTTCGGCAACGGCTCTGGCGCTATCGGATGCAGCAGAGCATGAGTCGCCGAGGGAATTGCTGGGATAACTCGCCGATGGAGCGCCTGTTCCGCAGTCTGAAGTCGGAGTGGGTCCCGTCAACGGGTTACCTGACGGCGCAGGAGGCCCAACGGGACATCAGTCATTACTTGATGCACCGCTACAACTGGATCAGGCCGCATCAATTCAACGACGGGTTACCACCTGCGGTGGCCGAAGAAAAACTCAACCCACTGTCCGGGATGGGTTGACCACTACAGTTCAGCGTGGGCGCAGTTGCTGAAATTAGAGTAGTAAAAATAAATCTATCCCCTTTTCTCTCGATTTGTAGCGAGGTGTAAATACTTTGATTGGAATCGAGAGATAAGTAAGAGGCCCCTATCAAATTAAGATAGAGGCCTGTTCTATTAAGGGCTGATGTGGGCTATCAGCTATATTTATTCTTCTGAATCATCAACGCATTTTAAGAGTACGGACTTCCCTTGGGCAAAATCCTCAGCGTCCTTCAATGAGCTTGCGATGAAGAACGAATGACTAAGCTCTGTTCCGTCCGAGGGCGGCGATGAATCCAGATCTGAAGGCGGAGGGTTGTATATGGATCTTACCTTTCGAGTTCCTAAGCATTTCTGCTTAGCGGGGCTTCCTTGGTAAGTGCAGTCTCCTGCGCTATCAATAATCTGCATCGTGGATTTTATTTTTTTTTGAAGCTCAACCTCAGAGTGCGCCTCGAATAGGTAGAAGTCCTCATAAATTGGATACTCTTCTTGGGGGGGGGCCAAGAGCTCTATTGTTGATGCAATGCTAACAACGAACCAAGTCATTATTGGAACCTATTTTTGCCGTCGCAGTTAAAGCGCTTCATCGCTTGCTTGATTTTCTGTCTCTCTACTGCGTTCCTCTCATTCTGATAGAGGTTTCTTAAGTACTCGCAAGGGTTGCAGTTTTTCCCTTGAGCCAGAACATCTCGAACATACTCATTATCAATGTTTTGCTTTCCGCCTTTTGCCATTTCAGATGGCGCTTCCGGCGCAATAGGCCCAGTGTAGTCAGGGTTATGCCAGTCAGGTATGACGCCATAGTTATCTCCACCTTGCGAGTCTTGGCCAGCAGGATTCCCCAAGCTGTTAATAATCATTGCGCCGCCGACAATTACCGCCCCCACTACAAGCGCTTCTACTATCGCGATGCTTTCTCCTGTGGGGTCAATATACCGGAGAGGGTTTCCCATTACATACCCATAGGTATTCAAACCACCTCTGAGTCCAATAGGGTCACTCTCGACGTAGCGCCCTGTCTGTGGGTCGTAATCGCGGAAGTAGTTGTAGTGCAGCCCGCTCTCCGCATCGTAGTACTGCCCGGGGAAGCGCAGGTTGACCTGGGTGCTGCCCTGGCTCAGCGCTTCGCCGCGGCCGAAGGCGTCGGACTGCCACTGCCAGGCGATCTGGCCGCTGGCGTCGGTGGCCAGGCGCGGGGTGTCGAGGTGGTCGCCATGGAGGTAGAGCAGGGTCGGGTTGCCGACCTTGCCCTGGGCGTCGTAGTCGGCGTCGATGGTGGCCAGCGGCAGGCTGTCCAGCCACAGGTAGTACCGGGCTCGCAGTTTCCGGCCGCTGCCGTCGTGTTCGGCTTCGCCGAGCAACTGGCCGTCGGGACCGTAGAGGTAGGTGGTGACGCTCTCGGGGGTGAGCTTGACGATGCGCTGGCCGAGGGCGTTGTAGCGGTATTCGGCGACCTGCTGGCCGTCGAGGCTGACGCTTTGCAGGCGGCCCTGGGCGTCGTAGGCCAGTTTGCGCGCGGCGCGGTCCTGGGTGAGGTTGCCGGCGGCGTCGCTGGTCACCGCTTGCGCGCCGATGGCGGTCAATCGGTTGCTGTCGGGCGCGTACTGGTAGTCCTGGCTGCTGGCGGTGCCGCCTGAGGCGGGGTTGTCGCTGCGTTGGGTGCGGTTGCCGACCGCGTCGTAGGCATAGCTGCGCCCGCCCTGGACGCCGCGTTCCTCGGTCAGGCGGTCCAGCGGGTCGTACTGGTAGTCCAGGGTGCCCCAGAGGCTGTGGCGGTGCTGCTGGATATTGCCATTGGCATCGTGCTGGTAGTCGCTCTGCCAGGGGCCGACCTTCTGCCGCAGCAGTTGGTAGTCCTGGTCGTACTCGCGGCTGAGAGTGATGCCGTTGCCCCAGGTCAGGCGCAGCAGCGGGCCGAAGGGCAGGTAGGCGATCTGCCCGACCAGGGGGCTCGGCGCCTTGTCGCCTACTGCCAGGGTCACGCTGGCGACCTGGCCGCCGGCGTTGCGCGAGTAGCCGATGGCGAGGCCGGAGGGGTAGCCGATCTCCAGCAGTTGGTTGGCCGCGTCGTAGCGGTAGGTCACGCGGTCGAGCAGGGTCTGCTGGTCGAGGCGGATGCTGCGTACCTGCTCGACCAGGTTGCCGCGCTCGTCGTAGCGGTACACCAGGCTGTCGCGGGCACCTTCGATGGCGCCCAGGCGGCCGATGCCTTTGTTGCCGTCGGCGGTGAGGTCGTAGCGGTACTGTACGTCGAGGCTCGGGTCGCTCGGCGAGTGGCGCTCGATCAGGCGATTGAGGGCGTCGTAGCGATACTCGGTGACCGCACCGCGAGCGTCGGTGCGGCGGATGACGTTGCCGGCGGCGTCGTGCTCGAAGGTGGTGGTGCCGCTGTCCGGGCTGACCAGTCGGGTCAGGTTGCCGAGGCCGTCGTATTCGTAGCGGGTGGTGACGCCGCGCGGGTCCTTGACCTCGGTGAGGTTGTCCTGGGCGTCGTAGGCGAGTTGGGTCTTGCCGCCGAGAGGATCGCTCTGGCCGACCAGCCGGTCGAGGGCGTCGAAGGCCTGGCTGTGGGCGAACTGGCGCGGGTTGGTTTCGCCGACCGGATTGTCGTTGAGGTCGTAGGCGAAGCTGCGTGTCTGGCCGCCGGCGCCGACCGCACGGAGCAGCCGGCCAAGCTCGTCGTAGGCCCATTGCTGCTGGCGCACCAGGCTGCCGCTGGCGTCCTTGATGCGCTGGGCGGTGCGATTGCCCTTGGTGTCGACGTCGTATTCGAGGCGTTCGCCGAGGTTGTTGCCGATCGCCACCAGGCGCCGTGCGTCGTCGTATTCGTAGCTCAGCCAACTGCCGTCGCCACGGGTAACGCGGGTGATCTGGCCGACCGCGTCGTAGTCGAAGCGGGTGGTGCTGCCGGCGGTGCTGACGGAGGCCAGCCAGCCGTCGACGCCGGTGTAGGCGAGGCTGCTGGTGACGCCGTTGGCATCGGTGATGCTGCCGGGCTTGCCGCGCTCGTCATAGTCGCCGAGGCGGGTGACCTGGCCGAGGGCGTTGGTCACCTGGGTCAGGTTGCCGCGACTGTCGTAGGCATAGAGGGTGACGTCCTGCACATCGGTGCGCGGACCGTCGGCGCGCTCGATCAGGCCGAGGGCGTTGTAGCTGTAGCTCCAGGCGCGCTCGGCCGCCTGCGCGGGCAGGGCGAGGGCGCAGGCCAGGGCGAGGGCGCCGAGACGGGGGAAGTATGGGGGGATGCGCATGGGTGTCGTCCTTGTCAGCGGGTGGTGACGGTCTCGCCGGTCTTGCGTCCCTCGGCGTCGTACTGGTAGCGGGTGATCCGGCCGGGCTCGCTGACCTGCACCGGGAGGAACAGGGTCGGGTGCCAGTCGGTTGTGATGGTGCGCGCCTGCGCAGTGCCGGCGGCCTCGGTGCGCGAGGTCTCCAGGCCACGGGCGTTGTACTGGTAGGTGGTCAGGTTGCCGTTGTTGTCGCGTTTGCTGCTGAGCAGGCCGCGTTCGTCATAGGTAAAGGTGGAATTGCTGCTGGGGCAGTTGGGAGAGGGTTCGCCTTCGATGGCGACGATGCGCTTGATACCCTGGATCACCTGGAAGCGGTAGGTGGCCTGCTTGCCGTATTCGTTGGTGACGGTGGTGGAGTCGTCATCGTTGTAGGCGAGGGAGACCTTTTCGGCGCCGTTGGCGTGTTCGCTGGAGATGGCGCGGCCTTGGTTGTCGTAGGCCCAGGTGGCGAACCGGCGATTATTGTTATCCTGGATGCCTGTAAGTAGTTTTATGTTCCTCGGGTCGTCATAGAGGTACTGTGTTTTCGTGCTGTATTGCCCATCTGTTCGTGTTACCGAAGTGAGTCGCTGTTCCTTGTCGTATGTGTACTCAATGGATATACCCCCTGTCTGAGCGCGCAGGAGTTGATGGTTGGTTCCCTCCGAGAGAACGAGTTTGTTGCCATGCTCGTCGCTAATCGTAAGATTAGCGCCTCGCTCTACACGATACTTTCGACCCTCCTTGGTCTTGAGCCTGGCGAGTTTTCCATACGGGTCAAACTCTATAGTTTCGTTGAGCTCCGAGGTATAGAAAAATCTTCCTGCTAGTCGGCTAAGCTTTCCCAGATCCGTGAGGGAAGTTAGATCTCTCCCGGCCCCAGTGAACTCCGAAACCTTTCCGTCTTCGCGGTAAAGTAGGTAGCTATCATCCTTGCGTGTTATGCGCGCAGAGAACGAATGACGCCATAATCCGTCCAGGCCATTGTAGTGTCGGGCAAGCGGAATCGGGGTTATTAAATCATGCTCGACCTGATATTTGTTGCCATTGGTGATGTTGACCGGGTTTCCTGCGCAACCCTCCGGCGGCGGAGCCCCCTTGTCGGGGCCATTTTTATCTGGAAGCTTACAGCCAGCGTCATTCATTTCGTAACCGGGGCGACAATCGCAGCTTCCTGTCTCGTTATTAAGCTCAGCCCCTAGTGGGCAGCTGTTGCCGATCAAGGTAGCTCCCGAGGTCTGCCAAGTAATCCCGCCAGTACCCGAAACATTGCATTGAACCCACTTGGGATTCATTTTCTCAATTGTTTTTAGCCAGTTTTTCGATGTATTATCGAAGTAGTACTGGCACGCCGCCGCATAGGATGGAAAGAAGGCTGTAGGTTCCCCTGGTATGCTAATTTTCCATTGATAAAGTTCAGCATTAGCGCTCTGGGCGAAGAACAACGTGAACATTAAACACGTTACAGAAAGTAGCCTCCCCTGAGCCAATAGACTTGCCTTAGTCCTCATTTATCCTTTCTCCTGGGCCACAAAAAGCTTCGTTTCCTGCCACTTCCGGTTCGCAGTGAACCCCCCTCGATCATCTACCCGGCTTACTATTCGCCCCAAATCCAGTGCCGATCATGTCCGGCAGTCGAGTTTCGTATAGATGTTCACTGTATTCCGTGAGCCAGTCTTAAGAACCGACGGCGTTTACGCAAATTTCTGTCCGTGAGCCAGACGGGAGCAAGCACGCGGCCAAGGTGATTAAGCCAGGAATCTACCGACCTCGGACGAGGTGGCGCAGTCGGCCTGCCTTGCGGCCACCGCCGGCGGCAAAAACTCCAATGGAGGACGGCCAATGAGGATACCGTCCCGCTATGCCCAAGGACGATGAAACGACACCCCGGCAAAACCGGAAAATCGCCAGTTTGGATCTCCTGCAATGCAGGAAAACTCCCGGTATCTCGCCCAGGCTAAAGGACACAAAACGTTCTTTTGAGCTGGGGACGAAATTCCTGAATTTTCAGGAGAGGGTCGCGCGACCGTGCCCACAATTTTGAGGAGACAGTCAGGCACCGCAGATCACGACCACTACTAATGGGGGAAAGTGAGAAAAACCTACCTTGTCGGACCCACCTCCGAGGGATCCCTCCCGATACGGGTACAAAAGCGTGCCCGTCGCATGTGCCGGAGACTTTCCCGCCATATACCGGAAGATTTTCCGGCATGGCTTGGCCAGGATCTGCAATGATTCCGCACTCCCCCTACGGCCAGAGTCCGGAAAGTTTCTGGTCCCTCCTGATCGGCGGAAAATTCCGCCTATCTCCAGCACCTCATCCGCCTGGATGCGATCTGCCGGCACCGCCCTCAGGCACGCCATCACATCGAGCCCAAACCTCGACGTAATGGCACTAGGCTAGAACTGCCCGGAAAACCACAATGAGGACGTGCTCTCGATGAAGGTGAAAGATCTCGAAGCTGCATCCAGCGATGCGCTTGGTAGGGTATTCGGAGGATTAAGACGCGCGCGAAGGTCGCGATGAGAAGGGAAAGCGAGGATCGAGCTTACCGGGAGCGGCGCAGGCCACCCGGTTGTCCTGCTGGCGCTGACGACAGACATTTGAGCTGGCCGGCATGGAAAAGCCCCGTCTGAGCGATTCAGGACGGGGCTTTCTTTTAGGCTTACTGCACCCACCATGCCCCGACAAAGAACTGGCCCAGGAGAAGCGATTTGCGGTAAGTGCCCGATATATTTGGCGTCCCGGAGAGGGGTCGAACCTCCAACCTTCCCCTTAGGAGGGGGATGCTCTATCCAATTGAGCTACCGGGACACGCCGGACATGGCGAGCGGTGCGCCGCGTCCGGGCGGCATGTTAACGGCAGAGAAAGCGTTTGTCATGCCACTGCCACCAAGGCTGCGCATAATTTTCCGCAACCCTGGAGGTGCAGCATGAACCAGACCGTCGCCATTCCCGCCGCACAGGACCTGCCGGACGCCCCGCGCCAGCCGCGGATACCGGACTCCCCCTTCGCCAGCTTCGACGTGCGGATCGCCAGCGAGCACGACGCGCCGCGCCTGTCGTTGCTGCTACAGCAACTCGGTAGCGCCGATCCGCGCCCGGACCCGGCGTTGCTGGCCATCCAACTGCAACGACCGCGCGGCGACCGGGTCACCCTGGTGGCCGAGCGCGGCGAGCGCCTGCTCGGCACCTGCACCCTGCATCTGATCGAACACCTGGCGCACGATTTCGCCCGCTCGGCAATTCTCGAAGACATGGTGGTCGACCGCCACGCCCGCGGCCAGGGCGTAGGCCGCGAACTGATCGGCCGGGCCGTGGAGCGCGCGCGCAGTTGGGGCTGCTACAAACTGGCGCTTTCCAGCCACCAGGACCGGGAAACCGCGCAGCGCTTCTATGCCGCGCTGGGATTCACCAGCCACGGCGTAAGCCTGGCGCTGCATCTGGGCTGACCTCATCATGCATTTTGCAACCGGCAAAATGCCAATCCTTGCAAAGTGCATGTCAGAGAGCCCCATATACATATATAGGCCATTGATTTAAAAGGTTTTTTTATAGGAAAAAGTTGGCACAACCGCTGCTACAAGACCCTCAGGATCAAACCTTGGCCATCTGCCTGGCAAAGCTACGAAATGGAGGTGAACATGAGCAGCTCACGCAACCTGGTCGGCACCGGACTTCTTTCCCTGCTGGCTCTCGTAGTCTTCCAGAACAGCGCACTGGGCGACGAGGACAGGACGCAGGAACGCAACGGCGAAAAGCCGGTAGCGCTGGACAGCAACGCAACACCGCAGTGGGCACCCGCTGCGCAGCGACTGGTGATCCAGGCGCCCGAAGAATCCCCGCGCATCGTCACCGTAGGCGAGGACGAGCGCGGCACGGCGCTGGTGACCGCGGCCGACGAACAGGCCTGGACATTCTGACGAAGCAAGCGCCGGGAGACCGGCATCCAACGACGCTACACCGCCGCACAGGTCCCCGGGATGCTGGCGGGCGGAAGGGAGAAAGAACATGTGGATCCTGGCTTTGCCGCTGACCGCCCTGGCCCTTTCGGTCGGCGTCTACGGGCTGCTCTGGCTGATAGAGCGCGGAGGAGACGAATATCCAGCGAAGCTTCCGCTGAGCGACAAGGGCGCCACGGAACCTCGGCGCCACTGAGCCGGCACAAGGAACAGCGAGCCCGACGGAGAGGGCTCCGGGAGTGAAACCATGTCACGATCCGCCGTCATTCTTCTGTTCGTGGTGATCGCCAGCGCGATCCTGGCGCTGAGCCTGCCGCCCGATGCCACCCTCCTCGCCTGGTGCGCCTGGGGACTGCTGGGCATATCCGGCGCCTGGCTGCTGTTTGCGCTGGTGGTAGGTCGGCGAATCCGCTTCGATCCCAGCCTGGACTGATTTCGCCCACAACGCCTTGCCGGGCGCTACAGCGGCAGGCACATGCCGTCGTGTGCCAGTTCCACCCCCTCGGGCAACGCAGCGGGGTGGTCCAGCAGCCAGGCGTCCAGCGCATGCCCGACGTGAGTCAACACGGCCCGCCGGGGACGCAGTGATTCGATGCACTCCAATGCCCGCGTCAGGTCGTTGTGGTTGCGCGGCGGCCGCTCCTGCGGCGGCATCGAGCAGTCCAGCACCAGCAGGTCCAGCGGCGCCGCGAGCAATCGCGAGGCGCTGTCCGCCGGCAGCCCGACGGTATCGGTGAGGTAGGCCAGACGCCGTATCGTTCCCTCCTCGGAAGCCCCCTCCAGCAAGTAGCCGAAGGTCGGCTTCGAGTGGACCAGCGGTAGCGCGGTCGCCGCCAACGCGCCCCACTGGCGCCGCTCGAAGGCGCCGAAGGGCTGGCTGAAATCGAGGATGCCCGGATGCTTGTAGAGGTCGGCGAGGCCCTCCGGGTCGGCCGGGCCATGCACCGGGATCACCAGGCCCTGGCCCCAGCGCAGGTGCAGCAGGCCTTGGGCGTGGTCGGCGTGGTAATGGGTCTGGAGGATGCCGTCGAGGCTATGGGGCGGGAAGCGCTCGCAGAGATCGACCAGGCCGCTGTCGATCAGCCAGCGCTGGCCGGCGCACTCCAGCAGCGCGCTACAGGGACGGCGACGCAGGCCGACGTCGGCGCGGGCGTTGCGACAGGCCGGGCAATCGCAACCGTAGACCGGCACCTGGCGGGCGTCGCCGGTGCCGAGCAGGGTCAGGCGCATGCGCGGTCGCTGCCGAGACGGGCCAGGAGGCTGCGTAGCGTGTCGTCGAGGTCACCGGAGTTGTCCAGTTGGAACAGCGGGCCCTCCAGGCCGGCGGCGAACTCGGCGTTGCGCGCCAGGCGCGCCTCGATTTCCTCGGGGCTTTCCCGGCCGCGCGCCAGCAGGCGCTGGCGCAGCACCTCGGGTTTCACCCCGAGCAGGACCGCGAGCAGATCCGGATAGCGCCGGCGGGCCTGCGCCAGGTAGCCGCGCGAGCCGTTCACCAGCACGTCGTAGCCCTGCGCCAGCCACTCGTCGATCTGCACCGGGATGCCATAGCAAAGGCCGTTGGCGCGCCAGCTCATGGCAAACGCCGAGGCCCGCTCGAGGGTGTCGAACTGCGCCGGGGTCACCGCCTGGGCGTCCTCCCCCACCGCTTCCGCGGAGCGCGTGATCACCCGCCGCACGATACGGCAGCCGCGCAGCGCCAGGGGCTCGCGCGCGGCCTGCAACAGGCTGTCCTTGCCCGAGCCGGAAGGCCCCATCAGATAAATCAGTCTGCCTGTCATCAGAACACTCTCTGCCCGCCGCGCCAGACTTGACGCACCACCGGCTGGTTGTTGCCGAGCGCCCGCGCCTGCAGCAGATCGGCGCGCAGGCCGACGCGGATTTCGCCACGATCGGTCAGCCCGGCGGCCAGCGCCGGGGTACGGCTGACCATCGCCACCGCGCGCGGCAGGTCGTAACGGATCGCATCATACTCGCTGTGCTCGCCGGCGAGCAGCAAGGCCGCATGCAGCAGGCTGGCCGGATAGTAGTCGCTGGAAAGGATATCCAGCACGCCGATTCCCGCCAGTTGCGCCGCCGCCACGTTGCCCGAGTGGGAACCGCCGCGGACCACGTTGGGCGCGCCCATCAGCACCTGCAGGCCGTGCTCGTGGCTGGCCCTGGCGGCCTCCACGGTGGTCGGGAACTCGGCGATGGCCATGCCGTAGCCGGCCGACTCGCGGACATGCGCGAGGGTCGCGTCGTCATGGCTGGCCACCGACAGGCCGCGTCCCTGGCAGACATCGACGATGGCCGCACGGGCGGCGTCGCTGTAGCGCTCGGAGTTGGCTACCTGCTCGACGATGAAGGCGTCCATCTCGGCATCGCTCAGGTGGTACTTGCCCTGGTAGTACTCGCGGTACTTCTCCAGCCTGGCGAACTGGCGCTGGCCGGGGGCGTGGTCCATCACCGAGACCAGTTGCACCAGCGGATGCTCGACCAGTTCGCGGAACACCTCCAGCGTCTGCGGATGGCTGACCTCACAACGCAGGTGCAGGCGATGGTCGGCGCGCGCGTCGCCGCTGGCGGCGGCCTCGCCGATGGCCTCGAGCATCTTCGGCAACTGCTGCATGCGCTTGCCCTTGGGGTTGACGTCGCCGATGGACAGCGCGTCGAACACCGTGGTGATCCCCGCGGCGACGATCTGCGCGTCGTGCGCCAGCACCGCCGAGGCCGACGGCCAGTCGACGCCGGGACGCGGGGTCATGTGCTTCTCCAGGTTGTCGGTGTGCAGCTCGACCAGGCCGGGCAGCAGGTAGTCGCCCCCCAGGTCCTCGGCCCCGGCCAGGTGACTGCGGCCTTCGTCGACCGCGGCGATCAGGCCGTCGCGCAGCAGCACGCTGCCGACGAAGACCCGCTCGGCGCTGACTACCCGGGCATTGCTGAGAACGCGTTCAGACGACATGGGCTTGCTCCTGGCGGGAAAGCTCCTGGCTCATGTCCAGGTAGCGGCTGGCCACCGCCTCGCGGGCGGCGCGGTCGTGGAAGATGCCGATCAAAGCGGCGCCGGCGCCCTTGGCTTCGCCGATCAGTTCCAGCACTACCTGGCGGTTGGCTTCGTCGAGGGACGCGGTCGGCTCGTCGAGCAGCAGGATCGGCCACTCGACCATGAAGCCGCGGGCAATGTTGACGCGTTGCTGCTCGCCGCCGGAAAAGGTGCCCGGCGCCAGTTGCCAGAGGCGTTCCGGGATGTTCAGCCGGGCCAGCAGGCTGCGCGCCCGCAGTTCGGCGCTGTCGCGGCTCCAGCCACGGGCCAGGGCCGGCTCCATGACCACGTCGAGGGTCGCCACCCGCGGGATCACCCGCAGGAACTGGCTGACGTAGCCGAGGGTCTGGCGGCGCACGGCGAGCACCTCGCGAGGCTCGGCGCCGACCAGTTCCAGCCAGTCGCCGGCGTGGCGCAGGCGGATGCTGCCGCCGGCCGGCAGGTAGTTGCCGTAGAGCGTGCGCAGCAGGGTGCTCTTGCCGGCGCCGGAGCGTCCGTGGAGCACCAGGCATTCGCCGCCGGCGACATTGAAGTTGAGCCCGCGCAGCACATTGAGCACTACGCCCTGTTGCTGGTGCAGGGTGAAGGTCTTGCTGAGGTCGCGGACCTCGATCAGGTTGTTCATCGCTACTTCTCCGGGCGCCCGTCGCGCGGACCGGCGCCGACGCTTCGGCTCAGGGTTGCAGGACCGACGACACCAGCAATTGCGTGTACGGATGCTGCGGGTCGTCGAGAATCTGGTCGGTGAGACCGGCTTCCACCACCCGCGAACGGCGCATGACCATCAGGCGGTCGGCGAGCAGGCGCGCCACCGCCAGGTCGTGGGTGACGATCACCACCGCCAGGTCCAGCTCGCGCACCAGGCCGCGCAGCAGGTCGAGCAGGCGCGCCTGCACCGACACGTCGAGGCCGCCGGTGGGTTCGTCCATGAACACCAGGCGTGGCGCCGAGACCAGGTTGCGGGCGATCTGCAGGCGCTGCTGCATGCCGCCGGAAAAGGTTCGCGGCAGGTCGTCGATGCGCAGCGGATCGATCTCCACCTGTTCCAGCCAGTCCAACCCGGCCTGGCGCAGCCGACCGTAGTGGCGCACGCCCTGGGCCATCAGCCGTTCGCCGATGTTGGCGCCGGCGGACACGCCCATGCGCAGGCCGTCGCGCGGGTTCTGCTCGACGAAGCCCCACTCGGTGCGCAGCAGGGTGCGCCGCTCGGCTTCGCTGGCGGCGTAGAGGTCCAGCCAGCGGTCGCCGTCGTCGCGGTAGGCGACCGTGCCGGCGTCCGGCGGGCAGCGCCCGGAGAGCAGCGAGAGCAGGGTCGACTTGCCCGAGCCGGACTCGCCGACGATGCCCAGCACTTCGCCGGGGTAGAGATCGAAGTCGACCTCCTGGCAGCCCTTTTCCGGCCCGTACAGGCGGGTCAGGCCGCGCACCGAGAGCAGCGGCCGGTCGCGTGCGTCGAGGCTCGCATCGATGGATTCGCAGACCGCGTTCATTGCGCGTCCTCCCCTTCTTCCTGGCGGGCACGCCGCTGCGTGCAGTAATCGGTGTCGGAACAGACGAAGCGCTTGCCGCCACGGTCGTCGACGATCAGTTCGTCCAGGTAGGACTCGTGGCTGCCGCAGAAGGCGCAGCTTTCCTCCCAGCGCTGGACCTCGAAGGGGTGGTCCTCGAAGTCCAGGCTCGCCACCCGGGTGAACGGCGGCACCGCGTACAGGCGCTTCTCGCGACCGGCGCCGAACAGCATCAGCGCCGGGTTCATGTCCAGCTTGGGGTTGTCGAACTTGGGAATCGGCGAGGGATCCATCACGTAGCGCTCGTCCACCGTCACCGGGTAGGCATAGCTGGTGGCGATATGGCCGAAGGTGGCGATGTCCTCGTAGAGCTTCACGTGCATCACCCCGTAGTCGTTGAGCGCATGCATGGTCCGGGTCTCCGCCTCGGAAGGCTCGATGAAGCGCAGCGGCTCGGGGATCGGCACCTGGTAGACCATGATCTGCTCGCCGCTCAGCGCGGTTTCCGGTATCCGGTGGCGGGTCTGGATCACCGTCGCCTCCGGGGTCCGTTCGGTGGTGGCGACCCCGGCGGTGCGGGCGAAGAAACGCCGGATGGATACCGCGTTGGTGGTGTCGTCGGCGCCCTGGTCGATCACCTTGAGCACGTCGTCGGCACCGAGGATGGCCGCGGTCACCTGCATGCCGCCGGTGCCCCAGCCGTAGGGCAGCGGCATCTCGCGGCCGCCGAAGGGCACCTGGTAGCCGGGGATCGCCACCGCCTTGAGCAGGCCGCGGCGGATCATGCGCTTGGTCTGCTCGTCGAGGTAGGCGAAGTTGTAGCCCTGCTCCGGCGCGGCGCTGGCTTGCGGGGAAAGGCTCATGCGCGCTTCTCCTGGACAGTGGGTTGCGCGGATTCGGCGACGCCGGGACGACGCAGCTTGCGAATCAGCTCCAGCTCGGACTGGAAATCGACGTAGTGCGGCAGCTTCAGGTGCGAGACGAAGCCACCGGCCTCGACGTTGTCGCAGTGCATCAGGACGAACTCTTCCTGCTGCGCCGGCGACACCACCTCCTCGCCGTATTCCTCGGCGCGCAGGGCACGGTCGACCAGGGCCATGCCCATCGCCTTGCGCTCGGCGTAGCCGAAGGCCAGGCCGTAGCCACGGGTGAATTGCGGCAGCTCCTCGCGGGAACCGACGAACTGGTTGACCATCTCGCACTCGGTGACCTCGATCTCGCCCACCGGCACCGCGAAGCCGAGTTCCTCGGGCTCCAGCCAGACCTCGCAGGCGCCGATGCGGATTTCCCCGGCAAACGGATGGTTGCGGCCGTAGCCGCGCTGGGTCGAATAGCCCAGGGCGAGAAGGAAGCCCTCGTCGCCGCGGGCCAGGGCCTGCAGGCGCTGGGCGCGGCCGGTGGGGAAGTCGAGCGGCTCGCGGGTGATATCCGGCACCGCGCCGGGCAGTTCGTACTCCGGCGTCATCAGGCCTTCCCGGTCGAGCAGGCCGAGCACGCGCGGACAAGGCTCCAGGGACGCGCCCCGCTCCACTTCGGGGCCGGGGTAGTCGCCCTCGGCGAGCAGGCTGAAGTCGAGCAGGCGATGGGTATAGTCGAAGGTCGGACCGAGCAGTTGCCCGCCCGGCAGGTCCTTGTAGGTCGCCGAGATCCGCCGTTGCAGGCGCATCCCGGCGGTATCCAGCGGCAGGCTGGCGGCGAAGCGCGGCAGCGTGGTGCGGTAGGCGCGGAGGAGGAAGATCGCTTCCATCAGGTCGCCGGCCGCCTGCTTGATCGCCAGTGCCGCCAGTTGCTCGTCGTACAGCGAACCTTCGGTCATCACCCGCGACACGGCCAGTGGCATCTGCTGGCGGATCTGCTCCACCGACAGCTCCGGCAGCGCGGTATCGCCGCGGCGCTTGCGCGCCAGCAGGCGATGGGCGTTGTCGATGGCCTTCTCGCCACCCTTGACGGCTACGTACATCAGGCCACCTCCTCGACGGGTTCGCTGACCCGGGTACTGCGTGGCAGGCCGAGGATGCGCTCGCCGGCGGCGAAGAAGGCATCCAGGCCCCTGGGGAATTCGGTGCGTGCGGCGCGCTGCGCCCAGAACCCGGCGCTCACCGGCAACGCCACCTGGCGCACCTCGGCGATACCCGGTCCGCGCCACTCCAGCGAGTCGCCGCCATCGAGGCCGGCAAGCTGGATCAGCAGGGTGCAGGACTGGTCCGGATAACGGTCGCTGCCGCTGTCGAAGCCGCTCAGGTCGTCCAGCTCGCGTTCGTCGAGCAAGGCGAACAGCGCCTGCTCGCGCTCGGCGACGATCGGGCAGCCGCAATGGAAGGCCAGGTTGGCGCGCAACGTCGGGCTGTCGAGACCCGGCGCCAGCCACAGCGGGGTGTCGGAGTCGAGGAAGCTCAGGCACAGCGCGTAGCTGGCCGGTTGCAACGCGGCCAGCGCCGGTGCGCGGTCGAGGTTGCGTACCAGCCCCGGTTCGGCGAGGGCCTTGAGCGCCGCGCGGAAACTCCGCTGGGCGTCCAGGACCGGGTCCTGGAACGCCGGTTGCAATAGCGCGGCGGTATCCGCCGGGCTGGGAAGCGAAGCGCTGGTCATCAATCTTCTCCTCGGACCAGGGTGAAGAACTCCACCTTGGTAGTGGCGATTTCCGCCTCCTGGGCGGCACGGCGCTCGGCCTGGGTACGGGCCAGCGGTTCGATCAGGCGCGCCTGCCAGGCCGCCGCATCGGCGCCCTGCAGGTGCGCGTCGGCCAGGGCGGCCAGTTCGGCGTGGCGCTTGTCGCGCCCGGCGACATAGCTGTAGCCGGTGCGTCCGTCAGCGAGCCGCACCACGCAGCGGGTCACGGTCATCTCGCCGAGGTTGAACGGGCTGCCGGTGCCACCCATGCGTCCGCGCACCAGGGTCATGCCGGTCTCGGCGGCGCGCAGCAGGTGATAGTCGGCATCGCGCAGGGCGTCCGCATGGGCGTCCAGCTCCTCGCGACGGGCGCGGGCGAGCACGCCCATCCAGCGCTGTCGTGCGGCGATGGTGGGATCGGAATGCAAGGCGGTCATGGGCTTCTCCTAGGGGGCGACCTGGTACTGGAAGCGATCGGCGCGGCTGATCGACTGGGCCAGTTCCACCGGTTGGCCGGTACGGTCGCGGGACAGGGTGAGGACGGTGAGCAACGGCGCATGGCGGGGCATCAGCAGGCGCGCCGCCTCCTCGCGGTTGGGCAGGCGCGCACCGATCAGGCTGTAGGTGCGGGTCAGCGGCAGGCCTTTGTCGGCCAGGTAGCGACGCAGCGAACCGCCCTGGTAGTCGGCGAGCAGCTCGCTGCGGGAAACGGCGTAACAATGGCGGATCAGGCTCACCGGCTGGCCGTCGAGGTAACGCAGGGTGGTCAGTTCCAGCACCCGCCCGCCCTCGCCGATCCCCAGGTGGGTGGCCTCGGCGGCGCCGGCCGGACGCTGGCGCGCCTCCAGCAGCCGAGCCTCGACCCGGTGGCCCTGGGCCGAGAGCGACTCGGTGTAGGCGTTGGCGGCGCCCATCGGGTAGATCGTCGGCGCCTCCAGGACCTGGGTGCCCTTGCCCTGGCGCCGCAGCACGCGGCCTTCGAGCACCAGTTCGTCGAGCGCCCGGCGCAGGGTATGGCGGTTCACCGCGAAGCGCTGGGCCAGCTGGATCTCGCCGGGCAGGTAGTCGCCGGGGCGGTAGGCCAGCAGTTCCTGGCGCAGCCGTTCGGCCAGTTCGCGGTACAGCGGTTCGCTTTGTCTAGACAAGTGCATGGTTTGGAAAGGGCGCACCAGGCGCCCTCCTCGCGTCGTCAGATGAACAGCTTGCGCAGGCGTTGTGACAGAACGTCGATCAGGCTCACCACCACGATGATGACGATCAGCACGGCGCAGGTCTGGCCGAACTGGAAGCCGCGGATGGCCTCCCAGAGGATCACGCCGATGCCGCCGGCGCCGACCATCCCGACCACGGTGGCGGAACGCACGTTGGACTCGAAGCGGTACAGCGAATAGGAGATCCACAGCGGCAGGACCTGCGGGATGACCCCGAAGATGACCTCCTGCAGGGCGCTGGCACCGGTGGCGCGGACGCCTTCGACCGGACCGGGGTCGATCGCCTCGACCGCCTCGGCGAAGAGCTTGGCAAGCACCCCGGTAGTGCTGATGAACAGCGCCAGCACGCCGGCGAACGGGCCCAGGCCGACGGCGACCACGAAGAGCATGGCGAAGACCATCTCGTTGATCGAACGGCAGGCATCCATCACCCGCCGCACCGGCTGGTAGACCCACCAGGGCACGATGTTCTCGGAGGCCAGGATCGACAGCGGGATGGCGCAGACGATGGCCAGCACCGTGCCCCAGAGGGCGATCTGCACGGTGACCAGCATCTCGCTGAGGTAGAGCTTCCAGTTGCCGAAGTCCGGCGGGAAGAAGTCGGCGGCGAAGGTCGCCATGTTGCCGGCGTCGCGGAACAGCACGGCCGGGTTCATTTCCGCGCCCTTCCAGGACCAGGCGAGGATGGCGAGGAACAGGCCCCAGCCGACCAGGCGTCCCCAGGATGGCTTGCCGGTGGCGGCCGCCGCGGCGGTGGTGCTCAGAGTGCTCATATCGGGAATCTCGACAGCGGTATTGGCGAATCGGGTGGGGCGCGGCGCCGGCCGCGCCCGGGGTGGATCAGCCGGCGTTGGCGGCGGTCTTCTGCTCGCGCTCGGCCATGCGTTTCTCCAGCTTGGCCAGCTCCTCGTCGAGGGCCTTCAGCTTGGCGGCCTTCTCTTCGGCGCCGAGGTTGGCGTTGTTCGCCACGTCGGTGCGCTGCTTGAACAGCTCGAGCTGGCGGATCGGCAGCAACTGGTCGTCGTCGGAGGGCTGGAACTTCGACCATTGCAGGTCGGCGAGGACCTTCTTCTGCTCGGCGTTGGCGCCGTACTTGAAGAAGAAGTCGCGCAGCTTGTTCTTCTGCTCGTCGCTCAGGTTGTTGCGCCACACCAGCGGGTCGCCCGGGATCAGCGGCGACTTCCAGATCACCTTGAGCTGCCTGGCCTTCTCCGGCTGGGTCAATTCCAGGCGCTCCATGCCCTCGGTATTGAAGGTGGCGACGTCGACCTGCTTGTTGGCCACCGCCAGGGCGTTGACCTCATGGCTGGAGTTGAGGGTGCGCTTGAAGGCCTTGACCGGGTCGACGTTGTTCTTGGCGAACACGTAGTAGCCGGGCACCAGGTAGCCGGACGTGGAGTTCGGATCGCCGTTGCCGAAGGTCAGGCTCTTGGCGTTCGCCAGCATGTCCTCGACGCTGTCGATCTTGCTGTCCTTGTTGGCGATCAGCAGGCTCCAGTAGCCCGGCGCGCCGCTGGCGGCGACGGTCTGGGCGAAGATCTCGCCGTGGGCGCGATCCACCGCTTCCATGGCGGCCTTGTTGCCGTACCAGGCGATGTCGACCTTGTCGAAACGCATGCCCTGGATGATCCCGGCGTAGTCGGGGGCGAAGAAGGCCTTCACCTGGTAGCCGGTCTGCTGGCTCATGTCCTTGAGGAAGGGCTCCCAGATGCTCTTGAGGTTCTGCGACGACTCGGTGGAGATGATCCCGAAATTGATCACCGGCTGGTCGGCGTGCGCCATCCCGGCAAGGGAGCCGGCGAGCAGGGCGGAAGCCGCGAGCACACGACTGAAGCGTTTCAACATGGAGAGAACTCCTGGGCAGGGTTTGGCGGGTTTTTATGCGGTTCGAATGACGTCAGGCGCGCGCGAGGGTCAGTTCCCGCTGGCTCTCCGCCCCGCGCCGGGCACGGTCGGAAAACAGCAGCGGGGTATCCCCTTCGGCGCCGTAGAGTTCGTTGAGGAAGCCTTCGGAAAGGTGCTCGCTGCTGCCGTCGAAGAGGATCCGGCCGCCCTTCAGGGCCACCGCGCGCGGGCAATAGCGCAACGCGTAGTCGACCTGATGCAGGGTCACCACCACGGTCTTGCCGTCGTGGCGGTTGATGTCGGCGAGGATGTCCATCACCTTGCGCGCCGACTCCGGGTCGAGCGAGGCGATCGGTTCGTCGGCGAGAATCACCTCGGCCTTCTGGGTCAGGGCGCGGGCGATGGCTACGCGCTGCTGCTGGCCGCCGGAGAGGGTCGAGGCGCGCTGCCCGGCGAGATCGGCCAGGCCGACCCGCGCCAGCGCTTCCAGGGCCTGGCGCTTCTGCTCGGCGCTGAACAGCCCCAGCGAACCGCGCCAGCGCGGCATGCGACCGAGGAAGCCGAGCAGGACGTTGTCCAGCACGCTGAGGCGGTTGACCAGGTTGAACTGCTGGAAGATGTAGCCGATGTCGGCGCGCAGGCGGCGCACTTCGCCGCTCAGGCGACCGGACGCCTGCAGGCGGCGACCCAGCACGTCGATGCTGCCGCCGTTGTCGCGGTCGCAGCGGGCGAGCCCGGCGACGTGACGCAGGAGCGTGGATTTGCCGGAGCCGGATGCACCGATCAACGCCACCATCTCGCCCGCCTGGATCTCCAGCTTCAGGTTGAAAAGCGCCTGCTTGCGGGCAAAGGTCTTGTTCAGGCTGTCGACACAGATCACCGCGCTCATCGTTCTCCCCTCCAATCGGTTGCACGAAGACGCCAGCGGCGCCATCTGGTGTAGACCAAGATAGGAGGAGACTGTGTCAGACCGGTGAAGTGACGATGACAGTCGAGTGACAATCCATTGAACGACCGGTGGTCAGAAGGCCATCATCTAACCCCAGTAGAAAACTAGGCTTTTGTTGAATCGCTCGCATTTCAGATAGCTGGTACTGGCAAAACGCCGTCACGCAACGCACAATTGACGTCAACTAATTGTTGTTTCCGAAATAACAGACTGAACGGCTGGCGGAAATCGTGGTCATAGGCCCGAGAACAATGAACGCTTCCTCGGCACCGCTTTTCCCTGACTCTACAGGTTCAATGTATGCGCCCACTGAAACAGGCAACTCCTACCTACTCCAGCCGTACCGCTGACAAATTCGTCGTTCGTCTGCCCGAGGGCATGCGTGAGCAGATCGCAGAAGTCGCTCGCAGCCATCACCGCAGCATGAACTCCGAGATCATCGCCCGACTCGAGCAGAGCCTGCTCCAGGAAGGGGCGCTGCAAGACAATCTCGGTGTTCGCCTGGACAGCCCGGAACTCAGCCTGCACGAGCGCGAGCTGCTGCAGCGTTTCCGCCAGCTGACCCACCGTCAGCAGAACGCGCTGGTCGCCCTGATCGCACACGATGCGGAGCTGGCCCAGGCCTGAGCGCCGAAGCCCACGCGTAGCGCTTGAAATGGCCGGCATTCGCCGGCTTTTTCTTTATGGATGGCCCAACCATGGGCGAGTAACCGCAAGGCGGTTATCCGCCGGCCCCTGTAGCGGTGGCGTTATCCCTCCAACGCCACGAGGGAGAGCCGAATGAGCTATCGCCTGGCCGCCGATGCCCTGGTCTGGCTGCACCTGGGCTTCATCCTGTTCGTCCTGTTCGGCGGCCTGCTGCCGTTGCGTTGGCCACGCCTGGCCTGGCTGCACCTGCCGGCGGTGGCCTGGGGCTGCGCCGTTGAGTTCCTCGGCCTGCCCTGTCCGCTGACCCCGCTGGAGAATCGTCTGCGCCGGGCCGCCGGGGACGCCGGCTACAGCGGCGGCTTCGTCGAGCACTACCTGTTGCCGCTGATCTATCCCGCCGGCCTGACCCCGGCGGTGCAATGGATCCTTGGCGCCATCGTTCTGCTGGTCAACCTGATCGCCTACCTGTATCTGTGGCATCGCCGCAGTAGCCGCTGAGCCACGGATGCCACGTCATTCCGTATCTGGATAGTGCTGCGCCGGCAGCGAGGCGAATCGTAGGCTGATCTCCCCTGCCCAGCCCGGAGTGTTTCCCATGCATCCCTATTTCAGCCTCGCCGGCCGCGTCGCCCTGGTCACCGGCGGCAGCCGCGGCATCGGCCAGATGATCGCCCAGGGTCTTCTCGAAGCCGGCGCCCGCGTCTTCATCTGCGCACGTGACGCAGAGGCCTGCGCCGACACCGCCACACGCCTCTCGGCCTACGGCGATTGCCAGGCGATCCCTGCCGACCTTTCCAGCGAAGCCGGTGCCCGGCGCCTGGCGCAGGCGCTCGGCGAACTCAGCGCGCGGCTGGATATCCTGGTGAACAACGCCGGCACCAGTTGGGGCGCAGCGCTGGAAAGCTATCCGGTGTCCGGCTGGGAAAAGGTCATGCAGCTCAATGTCACCTCGGTGTTTTCCTGCATCCAGCAACTGCTGCCGCTGCTGCGCCGCTCGGCCAGCGCGGAAAATCCGGCGCGAGTGATCAACATCGGCTCGGTGGCGGGCATCAGCGCCATGGGCGAACAAGCCTATGCCTACGGGCCGAGCAAGGCCGCGCTGCATCAACTGTCGCGGATGCTGGCGAAGGAACTGGTCGGCGAGCACATCAATGTCAACGTGATCGCTCCCGGACGCTTCCCGAGCCGCATGACCCGTCACATCGCCAATGACCCGCAGGCACTGGAGGCGGACAGCGCGTCGATTCCCATGGGCCGCTGGGGTCGCCCGGAGGAGATGGCGGCGCTGGCGATCAGCCTGGCCGGCACCGCCGGCGCCTACATGACCGGCAACGTGATCCCCATCGACGGCGGTTTTCATCTCTGAGCGCCGCCAATCCGGGTAACATGACGCCCCCGACCGCTCGCCTCGTCCCGCCATGACCCACAGCGTTTCTCCCATCGGCTACATCCGCTCCTGCTTCATGGAGAAGTTCGCCATCCCGCGCCAGCCGCTGCTCGCGCCGGCGGCGCGGGGGACCCTGGAACTGCTGCCGCCGTTCGACCAGGCGGAAGCGCTGGAAGGCCTGGAGCAGGTCAGCCATGTCTGGCTGCTGTTCCTCTTCCACCAGGCCCTGGAAGACAAGCCGCGACTGAAGGTGCGCCCGCCGCGCCTGGGCGGCAACCGCTCGCTGGGAGTCTTCGCCACCCGCGCCACCCATCGGCCGAACGGCATCGGCCAGTCGGTGGTGCGCCTGGAGGGCTTCGAAGCGGGGCGCCTGTGGCTGTCCGGGATCGACCTGCTCGACGGCACCCCGGTACTCGATATCAAGCCCTACGTACCCTACGCCGACGCCGTGGCCGACGCCCGCAACGGCATCGCCGACGCGCCGCCGCCGGGCATCGCGGTGGAGTGGAGCGAGCAGGCGCGGCGCCAGGCCCATGAGCACGGCCAGCGGTTGCGGCAGCCGGTGGCCGAGCTGATCGAGCAGTGCCTGGCCCAGGACCCGCGTCCGGCCTACCAGAAGCCGGAGCCCGGGCGCCGCTACGGGGTGCGCCTGTGGGACCTCGACGTGCATTGGCACTACCCGCGCCCGGACCTGATCCGCGTGCTGGACGTCGCCCGCGGCGACTGAGCCTTCTCAGCGCAGCGGATTGAGCGCCAGCGCGTCGCTTTCGAAGACTTCCTGTTCGAGGATTAGCGGCTCGACCAACGGCCGGCTGTCGCGGAAATGCGCGGTGCGGGTGTGCGCCTCGTAGGCCGCGTCATCGCGATAGATCTCGTAGAGATAGACCAGGTCAGGGTCCTGTCGGTCGCGGGAAACGTCGAACACCAGGCAGCCGGGCTCGGTGGACACGGAAGCGGCGGCGTTGACCTGGATGGCATCGATGAAAGCCTCGGCGCAGCCGGGCCTGAGGCGGGTCTTGATAAAGATGCAGTACACGGAAACTTCCTTTTGTTTTAGATTTACAAAATTATTGTATACAAAAAAGGAAGCAAGCCCATGTCCGACCGCCCTGCCCGCCCCTCCCGTCTCAACGGCCTGCGTCACCTCGCCCTGCTGGTGCCCAACCTGGAAGAATGCGAGCGCTTCTATATCGACGTGCTGGGCATGGAAGTGCTGAACCGCGCCAACGAAGACCTGGTGTATCTCACCTGCGGCAACGACAACCTTTCCCTCGGCCGCGCCCACGCCGCCAGCAACGGCCTGCAGACCATGGATCACTACGGCTTCGTCGTCGACAGCGTGGAGGAACTGGAAGCCTGGTACCGTTACCTGAAGGCGCTGGGCGTGACCCTGCTCGACCAACCCTTCGACCACGGCGACGGCGCGCGCAGCTTCCACCTGCTCGACCCGGCGGGCAACAAGGTGCAGCCGCTGTACCATCCGGCGATATCCGGGCAGCGCCTGGCCTGAGCCTCGGGCAGCCCTCTCCCCCTCTCCCTGAAGGGAGAGGGGCGACTCGGTACACTCAGTGCCAGCAACCTCGCTGGCTCCTCATCTCCACTTCTTGACTTTCATCAAGCGCGTTCCGCCCCCGCACCTCCTAGCATCCGGCAACGGAAGCGATTCCACCGCCAGGCGCAGACCCCACCGCAGCGCGGCGTCCCTTTTTTCGCCGGTAGCCAGTAGTAGATGGAACCTATGCGCGCCCTTCGTTTTTCCGCCGGATCGTGGCGGTGTGTCTTCGCCTGGATGCTCCTGCTGGTCGGCCTCGCCGCCCAGGGTGCCGAACTCAGCGAGTTGGAGCGTCTGCGCATCGCCCAGGTATTCCCCGCGGTCGAGCGGATCGGCGACCCCGAAGGCGACTACGGCGTACGCCGCCTGAGCAAGGGCGAGGAAACCCTCGGCTACGCCTTCCAGACCCTCAGCGTCACCGACATCCCGGCCTACTCCGGCAAGCCGATCAACCTGCAGGTGATCCTCGATCCGCAGGCGGTTATCCGCGACGCCTACGTCCTCGAACACCACGAACCGATCCTGCTGATCGGCATCCCGGAAGAGAAGCTGCACGCCTTCAGCGCCAGGTACGACGGCGTGCGCGCCGACCAGCGGGTGGTGGTCGGCCGCTCCAGCGACCCGCAGGCGGTTACCGTCGACGCGGTGAGCGGCGCCACGGTGACGGTGATGGTGGTCAACGAGATCGTCATGCGCGCCGCACATACGGTGGCGGTTTCCCTCGGCCTGATCGAGGACCGCGGCAATGTGCGGCCCAAGCCGGCGCAGGTGCGCCAGCAACCGGCAGCGACGGCGAGCTGGAGCGAATTGCTCGGCAACGGCGCGATCCGCCGCCTGCAGTTGAGTCGCGGGCAGATCGACGACGCCTTCAAGGGCAGCGAGGCCGAAGGCATCGGCGAAGCCGACGCGGCGCACCGCGACGAGCCGTTCATCGATCTCTACAGCGCCCTGCTCAACCCTCCCGCGGTGGGCCGCAGCCTGCTCGGCGACAACCAGTACCGCGAACTGATGGCGTCGCTGAAGCCAGGCGAATACGCCTTCGTCGTGCTCGGCGACGGCGAGTATTCCTTCAAGGGTTCCGGCTACGTGCGCGGTGGCATCTTCGATCGGGTCCAACTGCGCCAGTTCGGCGACATCATCAGCTTCCGCGACCTCGACTACCAGCGCCTGTCGGACGTCTACGCCGAAGGCATGCCGGAGTTCCGCGAGATGGCGATCTTCGTCGCCCGCGCCAGCCAGCGTTTCGATCCGGGCTCGCCCTGGACCCTGGAGTTGCTCGTGCGGCGCCAGACCGGCCCGGTGGCGGGGGTATTCACCAGCTTCGAGCTGGCCTGCCAGACGCCCGAGGAATACCTGGAGCGGCCGCAGCCAACGGCCGAGGAACTGGCCGCCCTGGAAGAGGCTGCCCGGCCGCTGTGGCTGCGGGTCTGGTACCAGAAGAGTTTCCAGATCGGGGTCCTCTGTACCGCCCTCGTCCTGCTCCTGGCGATCCTCTTCCTCCAGGACCGCCTGGTGCGACGGCCGCGCCTGATGCAGCGACTGCGCACCGGCTACCTGGCGTTCACCCTGGTCTACCTGGGCTGGTACAGCCTCGGCCAGCTATCGGTGGTCAACGTGCTGACCTTCGTCCACGCGCTGTTCGAAGGCTTCCGCTGGGAGCTGTTCCTCAGCGACCCGCTGCTGTTCATCCTCTGGACCTTCACCGCAGCCAGCCTGCTGCTCTGGGGCCGCGGCGTGTTCTGCGGCTGGCTGTGCCCGTTCGGTGCGCTACAGGAACTGCTCAACGAACTCGCGCGCAAGCTCCGCGTGCCGCAGTTCCAGGTGCCGTTCGCCGTGCACGAGCGGCTCTGGGCGATCAAGTACATCATCCTGCTGGTGCTCTTCGGTCTCTCCCTGGAATCCCTGGCGCTGGCCGAGCAGGCCGCGGAGGTGGAGCCGTTCAAGACCGCCATCACCCTCGGCTTCGACCGCCAGTGGTGGTTCGTCGCCTACGCCGTCGCGCTGCTGGTGGTCAACCTGTTCACCCGCAAGGTCTATTGCCGCTACCTCTGCCCGCTGGGCGCGGCCCTGGCGATCCCGGCCAAGGCGCGCCTGTTCGACTGGCTCAAGCGCCGTGCGGAATGCGGCAGGCCCTGCCAGCTCTGTGCCCGCGAATGCGAGATCCAGGCGATCCATCCGGACGGCCGCATCGAGGCCAACGAATGCCACTACTGCCTCGACTGCCAGATGACCTACCACGACCAGGACAAGTGCCCGCCGCTGGTGAACAAGCGCAAGAAGCGCGCGAAGAGCGCGCCGGCGGACAACGCGCGAATACCCGCGGAGAACCTCTGACCTGGCTCCCTTTCCCCTGACTGCCCTTGAGGACGACACGAGATGAGCGACGACACGAAAAGCCCCCACGAAGAAACCCACGGCCTGAACCGCCGCGGCTTCCTCGGCGCCTCGGCGCTGACCGGAGCCGCCGCCCTGGTTGGCGCCAGCGCCCTGGGCAGCGCGGTGGTCGGCCGCGAGGCCCGGGCCGCGGGCAAGGGCGAGCGCAGCAAGGCCGAGGTCGCCCCCGGCGAACTGGATGAGTACTACGGGTTCTGGAGCGGCGGACATTCCGGCGAAGTACGCGTGCTCGGCGTGCCGTCGATGCGCGAGCTGATGCGCATACCGGTGTTCAACGTCGACTCGGCCACCGGCTGGGGCCTGACCAACGAGAGCAAGCGGGTCCTCGGCGACAGCGCGCGCTTCCTCAACGGCGACTGCCACCATCCGCACATCTCGATGACCGACGGCAAGTACGACGGCAAGTACCTGTTCATCAACGACAAGGCCAACAGCCGGGTCGCGCGCATCCGCCTGGACGTCATGAAATGCGACCGCATCGTCACCATTCCCAACGTCCAGGCGATCCACGGCCTGCGCCTGCAAAAGGTGCCGCATACCCGCTACGTGTTCTGCAACGCCGAGTTCATCATCCCCCATCCCAACGACGGCTCGACCTTCGACCTGTCCGGCGACAACGCCTTCACCCTGTACAACGCCATCGACGCCGAGACCATGGAAGTGGCCTGGCAGGTGATCGTCGACGGCAACCTCGACAACACCGACATGGACTACAGCGGCAGGTTCGCCGCCTCCACCTGCTACAACTCGGAGAAGGCCGTCGACCTCGGCGGCATGATGCGCAACGAGCGCGACTGGGTGGTGGTGTTCGACATCCCGCGCATCGAGGCCGAGATCAAGGCGAAGCGCTTCGTCACCCTCGGCGACTCGAAGGTGCCGGTGGTCGACGGCCGGCGCAAGGACGGCAAGGACAGCCCGGTGACCCGCTACATCCCGGTACCGAAGAATCCCCACGGGCTGAACACCTCGCCGGACGGCAAGTACTTCATCGCCAACGGCAAGCTCTCGCCGACCTGCACCATGATCGCCATCGAGCGCCTCGGCGACCTGTTCGCCGGCAAGCTGGCCGACCCGCGCGACGTGGTGGTGGGCGAGCCGGAACTGGGCCTCGGCCCGCTGCACACCACCTTCGATGGCCGAGGCAACGCCTATACCACGCTGTTCATCGACAGCCAGTTGGTGAAGTGGAACCTGGCCGACGCGGTGCGCGCCTACAAGGGCGAGAAGGTCGACTACATCCGCCAGAAACTCGACGTGCAGTACCAGCCGGGGCACAACCACGCCACCCTGTGCGAGACCAGCGAAGCCGACGGCAAGTGGATCGTGGTGCTCAGCAAGTTCTCCAAGGACCGCTTCCTGCCCACCGGTCCGCTGCACCCGGAGAACGACCAGTTGATCGACATTTCCGGCGAGGAAATGAAGCTGGTCCACGACGGCCCGACCTTCGCCGAACCGCACGATTGCATCCTCGCCCGCCGCGACCAGATCAAGACCCGCAAGATCTGGGACCGCAAGGACCCGTTCTTCGCCGAGACGGTCAAGCGCGCGGAAAAGGACGGCATCGACCTGATGAAGGACAACAAGGTCATCCGCGAGGGCAACAAGGTCCGCGTCTACATGGTCTCGATGGCGCCCTCCTTCGGCCTCACCGAGTTCAAGGTGAAGCAGGGCGACGAAGTCACCGTGACCATCACCAACCTCGACGAGATCGAGGACGTGACCCACGGCTTCGTCATGGTCAACCACGGCGTCTGCATGGAGATCAGCCCGCAACAGACCTCGTCGATCACCTTCGTCGCCGATAAGCCCGGGGTGCACTGGTACTACTGCAGCTGGTTCTGCCACGCCCTGCACATGGAAATGTGCGGGCGGATGCTGGTGGAAAAGGCTTGATCCACGCAGCGCGGTCGATGGCCGGGCGCCGTGCGGGGCCGCTCCTCGCCCTGCTCCTGCTCGGCCTCGCCACGGCCCGCGCGGAGCCGGTCGACGGCCTGCCGCTGCGGGCCGACGGCGATGGCCGCTGGAGCCTGGCGGCGGGCCGCTACGCCGGCAACTTCGTCATCGACCGACCGCTGCACCTGCGCTGCGAGGCCGGCGCCGAACTGGACGGCGGCGGCCACGGCAGCCTGCTGACCCTGACCAGCCCCGGGATCACCGTCGAGGGCTGCCGGCTGCGCAACTGGGGGCGCAACCTGACCGAACTCGACGCCGCGATCTTCGTCGGCAAGGCCGCCAGCGGCGCCGTGATCCGCGGCAACGACCTGCGCGGCGCGGGCTTCGGCGTCTGGCTCGACGCCACGGCGGGCGCGCAGGTGCTCGACAACCGCATCGAGGGCGACGAAAGCGTGCGCTCCCAGGATCGCGGCAACGGCATCCACCTCTATGCGGTGAAGGACGCCCTGGTCCGCGGCAACCGGGTCAGCCACACCCGCGACGGGGTCTACATCGACACCTCCAACGACAGCAGCATCGAAGCCAACCGCTTCGAGGACCTGCGCTACGGCGTGCACTACATGTTCACCCACAACAGCCGGGTGACCGACAACCTGACCCGGCGCACCCGCACCGGCTACGCGCTGATGCAGAGCCGCAAGCTGACCGTGACCGGCAACCGCTCCATCGACGACGAGAACTACGGCATCCTGATGAACTACATCACCTACTCGACCCTGGCCGGCAACCGCGTCGAGGGCGTGCGCAGCGGCAGCACCGGTGACGCGATGATCTCCGGCGCCGAGGGCAAGGCGCTGTTCATCTACAACTCGCTGTTCAACCGCATCGAAGGCAACAGCTTCGCCGACAGCGCCCTGGGCATCCACCTCACCGCCGGCTCGGAGGACAATCGCATCGCCGGCAACGCCTTCATAGGCAACCGCCAGCAGGTCAAGTACGTCGCCAGCCGCGAGCAGGAGTGGTCCGCCGACGGCCGCGGCAACTACTGGAGCGACTACCTGGGCTGGGACCGCGACGACGACGGTCTTGGCGACGTCGCCTACGAGCCCAACGACAACGTCGACCGGCTGATCTGGCTGTACCCGGAGGTACGCCTGCTGTTGAACAGCCCGAGCATCGAGTTGTTGCGCTGGGTCCAGCGCGCCTTCCCGGTGGTGCGCTCGCCCGGCGTGCGCGACAGCCATCCGCTGATGCGGATGCCCGCCGCGGAGCCGAGGCCATGAGCCTGGTCGAGATCGACGGCGCGACCCTGCGCTACGGCGCCCTCACCGCCCTGAGCGGGCTCGACCTGCGCCTGGAGCCCGGCGAGGTGCTCGGCCTGCTCGGCCACAACGGCGCCGGCAAGACCACCACCATCAAGCTGGTCCTCGGCCTGTTGGCCCCCAGCGAAGGCCGCGTGCGGGTCCTCGGCCACGATGCAAGAAGCCTGGAGGCGCGCCGCCAGCTCGGCTACCTGCCGGAGAACGTGACCTTCTACCCGCAGCTCAGCGGCGCGGAAACCCTGCGCCACTTCGCCCGCCTCAAGGGCGTGGCGCCGGCCGAGGCCGCGCGCCTGCTGGAACAGGTCGGCCTCGGCCATGCCGCCAGGCGGCGCCTGAAAACCTACTCGAAGGGCATGCGCCAGCGCCTCGGCCTGGCCCAGGCGCTGCTCGGCGAACCGCGCCTGCTGCTGCTCGACGAACCGACGGTGGGCCTCGACCCGCTGGCCACCGTCGAGCTTTACCAATTGCTCGACCGCCTGCGCGGCCAGGGCACCGGGATCGTCCTCTGCTCCCATGTGCTGCCCGGCGTCGAGACGCACATCGACCGCGCCGCGATTCTCGCCGGCGGCCGCCTGCAAGTGGCCGGCAGCCTCGCCGAACTGCGCCGCAAGGCGGCTCTGCCGACCCGCGTGCGCCTGGCCAGCCCGCATAACCCGCAGTGGCTCGAACGCTGGCACCGGGCCGGCCTGGCGGCGCGGAGACTGGACGGCCAGCGCATCGAGGTACTGCTGGACGATGCCGAGCGCGACGGCGTACTGGAAGCGCTGCTGGCCGCGCGCGAGTTCGACCTGGAGATCCTGCCGCCGTCGCTGGAGGACCTCTATCGCCACCACATGTCCCCCGCCCCCGCCGGAGCCACGCCATGCCCGTAGTCTGGACCATCGCCCGCAAGGAACTGGCCGACGGCCTGCGCAATCGCTGGCTGCTGGCGATCAGCCTGCTGTTCGCCCTGCTCTCGGTGGGCATCGCCTGGTTCGGCGCCGCCGCGGCCGGCCAGGTCGGCTTCACCTCGGTGCCGGCGACGGTCGCCAGCCTGACCAGCCTGGCCACCTTCCTGATGCCGCTGATCGCCCTGCTGCTGGCCTACGACGCCATCGTCGGCGAGGAGGAAGGCGGCACCCTGCTGCTGCTCCTGACCTACCCGCTGGGGCGCGGCCAGTTGCTGCTCGGCAAGTTCCTCGGTCACGGCCTGATCCTCGCCCTGGCCACCCTGATCGGCTTCGGCAGCGCGGCGCTGGCGATCCTCGTGCTGGTGCCGGAGGTCGAGGCGGCCATCCTGCTGGGCGCCTTCGGCCGCTTCATGGGTTCCTCGCTGCTGCTCGGCTGCGTGTTCCTCGCCCTGGCCTACGCCCTGAGCAGCCGCGCCAGCGAGAAATCCAGCGCCGCCGGGCAGGCGCTCGGCCTGTGGTTCTTCTTCGTCCTGCTGTTCGACCTGGCCCTGCTGGCGATCCTGGTCCTCAGCCAGGGTCACCTGAGCCCGCGGCTGTTGCCCTGGCTGTTGCTGCTCAACCCGACCGATCTCTACCGGCTGATCAACCTGTCCGGCTTCGACGCAGCCGCCGCCGGCGGGGTGGTTCCCCTGGCCAGCGACCTGCCGGTGTCCGCCAGCGCCCTCTGGCTGGCCCTGGCCCTCTGGGCCGGCGCTGCCCTGGCGCTGGCCCACGGCCTGTTCCGCCGCCGCCCCATCTGACTCACGAGGTTCCGCCATGCAACGTCATACCCTCCCCCTGCGCCCTCTGCTCGGCACGCTCCTGCTCGGCCTGCTGCTGGCCGGCTGCGATGCGTCGCGGGACGACGCCACGGCACTCGGCCCGGTGCCGATCGCCAGCGGCGACGAATGCCACGTCTGCGGCATGCTCATCGAGGAAATGCCCGGTCCCAAGGGCGAGGCGGTGCTTCCCGGCGCGGTGCGCAAGTTCTGCTCCACCGCCGAACTGTTCGGCTGGTGGCTGCAACCGGAAAACCGCCAGGGCCAGGCGCGCCTGTATGTCCACGACATGAGCCAGGCCGACTGGCGGCACCCCGACGACGCCCGCTTGATCGACGCCACCCGCGCCTACTACGTGGTCGGCATCCAGCGGCCGGGCGGCATGGGCGCCACCCTCGCCTCGTTCGCCGACGAAGAGGCCGCGACGCGCCTGGCGGCCGAGGAAGGCGGCCGGGTACTGCGCTTCGACGAGATCGACCAGGCGGTGCTGCAAGGCGTGGGCGGCGACCACCCGCACCGGCACCCGGCGCACTGAGCGGGGGCCGGAAAGCAGAAAGCCCCTGCCGCGGATACGGCAGGGGCTTTCTTCGCCTGGCGCGACGAGGCGCGGCGGAGGCCTACTTCTCGACGAAGGCGCGCTCGATCAGGTAGTCGCCCGGCTCGCCCATGCGCGGCGAGATCTTCAGGCCGAAGCTGTCGAGCACGGCGCTGGTCTCTTCCAGCATGCTCGGGCTGCCGCAGATCATCGCACGGTCGTCCTGCGGATTCATCGGCGGCAGGCCGATGTCCTCGAACAGCTTGCCGCTGCGCATCAGGTCGGTCTGGCGGCCCTGGTTGCGGAACGGCTCGCGGGTCACCAGCGGGTAGTAGATCAGCTTCTCTTTCACCTGGTCGCCGAAGTACTCGTGTTCCGGTAGGACCTTGGTGATGAAGTCGGCGTAGGCCAGTTCGCTGACCCAGCGCACGCCGTGGACCAGGATCACCTTCTCGTAGCGCTCGTAGGTTTCCGGGTCCTGGATCACGCTGAGGAAGGGCGCCATGCCAGTGCCGGTGCTGAGCAGGTAGAGGTGCTTGCCGGGCAGCAGGTCGTCGTGCACCAGGGTGCCGGTCGGCTTGCGGCTGACCATCAGCTCGTCGCCTTCCTTCAGGTGTTGCAAGCGCGAGGTCAGCGGGCCGTCCGGGACCTTGATGCTGAAGAACTCCAGGTGCTCTTCGTAGTTCGGGCTGGCAATGCTGTAGGCGCGCATCAGCGGGCGACCGTCGACTTCCAGGCCGATCATCACGAACTGGCCGGTCTTGAAGCGCAGACCCGGGTTGCGGGTGGTCTTGAAGCTGAACAGGGTGTCGTTCCAGTGGTGCACGCTGAGAACGCGCTCGGTGTACAGATTGCTCATCAAAGACTCCTAGGAAAACGCGGGCGCACACCAACAGCAGCAGACGTGACGCAGTTGCGCGGCATTTTATCGGTTGCCAAAATATCCGCAAAATGAATTGTCTGGATAATGCTTATCCAGAATATGGATATGGGATAACACGATATCGGTCGGCCGCCGGCCGCCGAGGGCTCCCATCGCTCCCGCGGACGGGGCGCAAGGATAACCGAGCCAACCCCGCCGACGGAACGGCAAAATGTCGCGGGGCCTTTCGCTCTAGACGAGGAAGCCTGGATGAAATTCACCCTCCGCCAGCTCGAGGTGTTCGTCGCCGTGGCCCAGCAGGAGAGCGTCTCCCGTGCCGCCGAGGGGCTGTCGCTGTCGCAGTCGGCGACCAGCACCTCGCTCGGCGAGCTGGAGCGGCAGTTCGACTGCAAGCTGTTCGACCGCGCCGGCAAGCGCCTGACCCTCAATGCCCTCGGCCGCCAACTGCTGCCGCAGGCGGTGGCGCTGCTCGACCGCGGCGAGGAAATCGAGAACCTGCTCAACGGCAAGACCGCCTTCGGCTCCCTCGACCTCGGCGCCACCCTGACCATCGGCAACTACCTGGCCACGCTGCTGATCGGCGCCTTCATGCAGCGCCAGCCGGACTGCCGGGTGCGCCTGCACGTGCACAACACCGCCCAGGTGGTGCAGCAGGTCGCCCACTACGAGCTGGACCTGGGCCTGATCGAGGGCGACTGCCGGCATCCGGACATCGAGGTGCAACCCTGGATGGAGGACGAACTGGTGGTGTTCTGCGCCCCCCAGCATCCGCTGGCGCGGCGGGGCGGCGCCGACCTGGAACGGCTGACGCGGGAGGCCTGGATCCTCCGCGAGCAGGGCTCCGGCACCCGCCTGACCTTCGACCAGGCCATGCGTCATCACCCGCGGCCGCTGAACATCCGCCTGGAGCTGGAGCACACCGAGGCGATCAAGCGTGCCGTGGAGTCCGGCCTGGGCATCGGCTGTATTTCCCGCCTGGCCCTGCGCGACGCTTTCCGCCGCGGCAGCCTGGTGCCGGTGGAAACGCCCGGCCTGGACCTGCGCCGGCAGTTCTACTTCATCTGGCACAAGCAGAAGTACCAGACCGCGACCATGCGCGAGTTCCTCGACCTGTGCCGCAGCGAGACCGCCGGGATCAGCCGCAGCGACGAGATCGTGCTGCCGCTGATTCCCTGACTCAGTTGGCCAGGGACAGGTTGCCGTCGCGGTACTGGCGGTACGAGGTATAGGGCAGCGCGAGGGTGTCGATCACCCCGGACAGCGCGAAGTCGAGGGCCAGCACCTCGAGGATGCCGTCGGCATGCGCCGGCGCCACCGGCGACCCGGTCTTCACGTTGAGCCGGCAGAAGGTGTAGCTGACCCCGCTGTACACCCGCGGCAGGCTGGTGCAGGCGGTCGCCTTCAGGCGCAGGTCGTGGGCGGCGCTGGCGTCGTCGCGCACCAGCGTGTTGACGGAACCGCACCCGCCGAGCGTGGCGAGCCCCAGAAGCACCAGCAAAGAAAGCCCCGAACGAAACATTCCTTCATCTCCCTGTGCGAACGCCAGCCGAGTATGGCCGGCCTTGCGCCGCTTCACCAACCCTTGACGTTGTCCCAGCGCCAGTTGCGGTACTGGTACAGCAGCGTACCCAGCAACGCATAGGTGGCGGCCATGCCCAGCAGCACCAGGGCATGGTCGCTGACTTCGCGCAGCGGCAGGTCCATCTGGTTCATCTCGGCGATGGCGCGGATCGCCCAGGTCGAGGGGATCGCGTCGGCCAGCCAGCGTACCCAGTCCGGCATGGCCTGTTCCGGCCAGCTGTAGCCGGCCATGTAGAACAGCGGCAGGGTGATGAAGGTCATGGTCAGGTACACCGATTCCTCGGTGGGCAGCAGCTCGGCGATGAACTCGCTGAGGGCGATCACCGCGATCAGGAACGGCAGGACGATCCCCAGCAGCATGAAGAACGAGGCCGACTGGCGATAGCCCAGCAGGTGCGGCCAGATCACGTAGAAGAGCATCGCCAGCACGGTCCAGATCAGCAGTTGCGCGCTGTAGCGGCCGAAGCGGGTCGACAGCGGCTGGCGCATGTAGCGCGGGGTGCCGCCGCGCAGCATGATGTTGCCGCGGGTGCAGCCGAGCAGCAGGCTGTGTTGCAGGATCAGCGACAGCAGCCCCGGAAGGACGATCGCGGCGAAGCTGATGCCGGGGTTGAACAGGTCGGTCAATTGCCCTACCAGCGGGCTCAGCACCACCTGCGCCTGGGTCGCGGTGAAGCCTTCGCGTTCCAGCAGGGCGGCGTTGTAACGGTTGGTCAGCGCGCTGTAGACCGCCGAGATGTCCTGCTGGATCTGGCCGTTGGCCATGCGGTTGGTGGCGTCGCCGAAGTACGGGATCACCAGCGCCTCGCCGCGCAGCAGGCGCTTCTCGAAGTTCAGCGGGATCACGATGATCGCGTACAGCTCGCGCCAGGCCAGGTCGCGCTTGGCCTGCGGCAGGCTGTCGTAGCCGACCACGGCGACCTTCGGCGCCGAATCGAGCAGCCGGACCAGCTCGCGCGACACGTCGCTGTGGTCCTCGTCGACCACCGCCACCGGCAGGTCGAGGGCGGTGTGGTTCATGTACGGCAGCGAGGTGATGCACACCGAGGCCACGACCATCAGCCACATCGGCTTGGACAGCATGGCCTTCAGGGTTTCCCGGAGGATCTGCAGGTAGTTCTTCATATCGGGCTCAGGTCCAGGCGGCTGCGCAGGCGCATCTTGGCGATCATGTAGGCGATCAGCGGGTACAGCGCCAGCTTGGCGCAGGTGTAGAGCGCCGAACTGGGCGGCGCCTGGCGCAGGAACTGGTCGAACAGGCCGTGCAGGGTGTGGGTCAGCGGCTCGGCCTCGGCGATCACCCGCGCCAGGGTCGGCATCGCCAATTCCGGGATCAGCACTCCAGAGTAGGTCTGGGCGACGCCGATCAGCATGCCCACCAGCGAATAGGCGGTGAAGCGGTTGGCGGTGAAGACGAACAGCACCAGCCCGACGCTCTGCGCGGCAATCACGTAGAACAGCGTGATCATCAGCATCGCCAGCGGGCTGCCGTTGATGCGCGCGCCGGAGAACGCCACCAGCAGGAAGATTTCCAGCATCAGCAGCGCGGTGAACAGCAGCGTGTAGGGCGCCAGCTTGCCCACCAGGCGTACGCCGAGGGCCTTGGCCCGCAGGATGTGCGGCGAGGAGGCGCGCAGTTCCGGCGCCTCGCGGGCCAGCACATGGACCATGGTGACGATCACGAACAGCTGTAACAGGTGCACGATGGCGGCGAACTGCTGGTAATAGATGTAGTTGCCGCTGGCATTGAACAGGCTGTCGTAGGACACGCTGATGCTCGCCAGGTGCGGCAGCGCCGCCGGCATCCCGGCGGCCAGGCGCGGACGCAATTCGCCGTTGAGGCTGGCGACCAGCGCCGAGAAGTCCTGGGTGGCGGCGTAGCCGGCCGAATACAGCAGCGCGTTGTAGTACAGCTCGGCCTTCGGCGCGCGCCCGCCGAGCACGTCGGCCTCGAAGTCCGGCGGGATGTAGAGCAAGGCGTAGGCATCGGCCCGACGGATCGCGTCGAGCCCCTCCTGGACGCCGGCGGGAACGGTGATCACCTGGGCGTGGGAGGTCGCGTCGAGTTCGCGGATCAACTTGCGCGACAGTTGGCTATGGTCCTTGTCGACCACCGCCAGCGGCATGTCCAGCAGGGTACCGGCCTGGTAGACGCCGCTGATCACGCCGAACAGCAGCAGCGGCCAGCACCAGCCGAGCCAGTGGATGGTCCAGCTGCGGCAGGCGATCCGCGTCTCGGTGTTGAACGCCTGGACGAAACGGCTGGCGTTGCGCTTCAGCGCGGCCCACGCCATCGCTCAGTTCGTCCAGCGCCACAGCGCGCTCATGCCCGGGCGCAGGCCGGGTGTCGGCTGCAACGGGTAGAAGCGGGTCTCGAAGGTCTTCAGGTCGAAATCGCCGGTGGCGCGGGTCGCGCGCCTGGTCGAGAAGTCGCCCAGCGGGGCGATGTAGCGCAGTTCGGTCTCGACCTCGGCGCCGCCCAGGCCGGGCACCTGCATGACGATGCGGTCGCCCTTGCGCACCTTGGCCAGGATGTCCTCGCGCAGGTTGAAGACGAAGTAGCTGTCGTCCAGCCGCACCAGCGTCAGCAGCGGACTGTAGGCGTTGATCAGTTCGCCCTGTTCGGCGGGGATCGGCCCGACCTCGCCGTTGACCGGCGCGCGCACCTGCAGGTCGTCGATCTGCGCCTGTAGCTCGGCGATCTGCGCGTCGGCCCGGCGCACCGCGGCCTGCAACGCCTGGCGGCGCTCCTCGCGGTCGCCCTTGAGGCCTTCGTCGAGATTGGCCCGCGCCTCGGCGACGCGGTCACGGGCGACATCGCGCTCACGCCGCGAGAGGTCGAACTGGGTCCGCGAGAGGAAGCCGCGCTCGACCATCTGCTGGTTGCGCTGGAAATCCGACTCGGCGTTGCGCAACTCGGCCTCGGCCTGTGCCAGGCTGGCCTTGAGCGCGCGGATGCTCTCCTCGCGAGTACCGTGGAGCGACTCATCGAGCTGCGCCTGGGCCTGGTTGCGCGCCGCGTGCAGGGCATCGAGCTGGGCTTCCAGCTCGGGGCTGTCGAGGCTGATCAGCAGGTCGCCCTGCTTCACCTCGTCGCCGCGCCGCACGTGCAGCACCTGGACCCGGCCCTTGGCCTTGGAGGAAACGATGACGTTGGTGGCGTCCGCCTCGCCCTGCAACAGCAGGGGCGGATTGTGCAGGCGCAGGTAGAGGGTGATGGCGACGATCGCGAGGATCAGCAGCGGGGTAAAGAGTTTCCATCCCTTCATGGGGCAGGCTTCCTGAACACGACCGGGCGATGGTAGTACATTGCCAGGCCGTTGCGCTGGCCGGCGCGCCGGGCGGAAGCGCGCCGGAGACCGGCTCCGGCGCGGCGACGAATCAGGCTTCCCCTTCGGCGTCCTCGCTCGCCACCCGCCGCGCGGCGGCGCCGTCGGACTTCGCCGAAGGGAAGCGCGCCGAGGCGAAGCGCACCACCAGGATCGCCAGCGCCAGCAGGAGCAACGCCACCGAGACCAGGATGATGCCATCGTCCGGCGTATGGTTGTGCTGGATGTCGGCGATCATCAGGCGGGTCAGCGCGGTCATCGCCACGTAGATCAGGAAGCGTACCGGCATGTGGTTGGTCTTGAAGTAGATACCGACCATCGCGCCCAGCTCGAGGTAGATGAACAGCAGGAGGATGTCATCGATCGACGCATGCCCCTTGTTCACCATCCCCAGGAAGGCCGCGCCCGCCGCCCAGAACACCGTGGCGCCGATGGCGAACAGGGCCAGGTAGTGGAAGGCCTCCACCAGCAGGTTGCCGAGGCTCTCCGCCTGGTGGTGCATGCTTGCGCGCAGGCGCTCGGCCCAATTCTGTTTCATAGCTTCTCCCGACAAAGACGACGGCCACCTGGCCCGAAGCGTGCAAGGCCCAGGCCAAGGCACGTGCGCAGATAGACGTCCGCACGTCGGCGCAGGGTACAGCCCGGCGGTGACAAAGAACTTTCCGGGCGGCACCCAGTCCCAACCAGCACGACAGCATTCAGGTGGTCCGCCATGACCGACAGCAGCCCTTTCCAGCTCCTCACCGAGGCCTTCCAGGCCGAGTACCGGGTCAACCTCAGCCTGGAGCGGCCGGACGGCAGCATCGTCCTCACCCTCTCCAACGAACGCGGGGTCGCCGCCAAGCGCCTGATCCGACCGGCGCAACTGCATGACCTGGAACAGTTGCAGCGGATGATCGAGAGCATCCGCTTCGGCATCGCCATCGAAAACGGCACCAGCGCGCCGCAACTGTTGCAGGCGATGACCCAAGGCAAGGCACGCTGGCCGATAGCTATCTGATGGCAGCGGCGACCTGCGCGCGTCCTTCGCCGGCGCCGAAATAGGCGGCCAGTACCGCCAGGTCGCGGTCTTCCAGCACCCCCGCCAGCTGGCGCAGGCGCAGCCAGGCGTTGAGGTAGGCGTAGCGCGCTTCCGCCAGGTCGCGGCGGGCGCCGTAGAACTGCTGTTCGGCGTCCAGCACGTCGCGATTGACCCGCTCCCCGCCGGCGACGCTGCGCCGCGTCGCCGTCACCTGTTCGCGCGCCGCCGCCACCGCCATCTCGTAGGCGCGCACCTTGGCCAGGCTGCTGGCGGTCAGGTCGAACTGGCTGTGCAGGTCATTGATCACACTGGCCACCTGGGCATCCAGCTCGGCCTGGGCCTGAGCGTACTTGTCGCCGGCCTGGCGGGTCGCCGCCGACACCCGCCCGCCCTCGAACAGCGGCAGGCTGAGACGCAGGCCGACACTGTCGGTGTCGTATTTCTGCTCGTAGGTGCTTTCCGAAGCCGAGTGCGTCTTGCTGCTGCTGGCGTAGAGGCTGAGCCTGGGCAGGTGGCCGGCACGATTGCGCTCCACCTCGTAGGCCGCCGCCTCCAGCGCATGGCGCTGGGCGCCCAGCTCGGCGCTGCGTTGCAGGGCCACCTGGCGCCAGCCTTCGAAGGTCGCCGGCTGCAGACGCAGCGCCGGGAAACGCTCGATGGGCGCGGCCAACTCGCGGTTCTCCAGCGCCTGCCCGAGCATCGCTTCCAGCGTACGCCGCGCCGCCGCCGCACGATCGCCGGCGGCGATCTCCTCGGCGCGGGTCAGGCTCAGCCGGGCGCGGGTCTCCAACAGGTCGGTGCGGGTGCCCTCGCCTTCCTCGAAGGCACGCTGGTTGAACGCCAGCTGGGTTTCCAGGGCGCGCCGCTGGGCCTCGGCCAGGACCACCTGCTCGCGGGCGAACAGGGTTTCGCTGTAGGCGGCGAACAGGCGCACCGCCAGTTCCTGGCTGCGCCCGCGGAACTGTTCGTCGGCGAACAGCGCCTGGGCCTCGCCCTGGCGGTAGCGCGCGTAGGCCTCGTAGTCGAACAGCGGCTGCTCCAGGCTGAGGGTCGAGGCGTAGCTGCGATAGTCGCGCTCGACGCGGGCGTCGCCCTGGCTGACGGTGGAGTCGTTGCGCGCCTTGTTGTAGTCGTAGCGCAGGCTCGGCAGCAGGCCGGCACGGCCGATGGCGCGGTTTTCGCTGCCGGCGCGGCGCTCGTGGAGCGCCGCCTGGAAGGTCGGGTCGTGGCGCACCGCCAGTTGGTAGGCGTCCAGCAGACCCAGCGCCTGGGCCGAAGAGGCCGAAAGCAGCACGGAGGACAGCAGGCAGGCTCGCAGGCGATTCATTCTTCCCCCAGCGCCAGGTGGGTACGGTCGGCCAGCGGCTTGAACAGGTAGTTCAACAGCGAGCGCTCGCCGCTGCGAACGAAGGCCTCCACCGGCATCCCCGGGCGGATCTCCAGGCCGGCCAGGCGACGTACGCCCTCCTCGCCTACGCGGATGCGCACCCGGTAGTACGGCGCCTCGCCGCGCTCGTCCAGCAGGCGGTCGGCCGAGACCAGGGTCACTTGGCCCTCCACCCGCGGCGTAGTGCTCTGGTTGAAGGCGCTGAACATCAGTTCCACCGGCAGGCCGACGCGGACCTTGTCGACCATCCCCACCGGCAGCCGAGCGTCCACCAGCAGCGGCTGGCGCTCCGGGAGGATTTCCATCAGTTGCTGGCCGGGCGCGATCACGCCGCCCTCGGTGAACACTTCCTGGCCGAGCACCAGGCCGGCGACCGGCGCCCGTACCTCGCTGTTGGCCAGGTCGAAGCGCGCGCTGGCCAGGCGATTGCGCAACTCCTCGGCGCGCACCTGGGCGTCGGCCAGGCTGGCGCGCACCTCTTCCTGGAACTTCTCCCGCCGCTGGGCCATGCGCAGGCGCAGTTCGAGGATCTGCCGGCGGGTACTGCCGAGGCTGCCGAGGTCGCCGGCGATCTCGCCGTTGACCTGGGCCAGCAGGCGCTCGCTGTCGAGCAGGCGGTTGCGCGGTACGTAGCCCTCGCTGGCCAGTTGGCGCAGGCCGCGCAACTGTTCCTCGAGGGCGGCGCGCTGCTGCTCCTTGCTGCGCAGCGCGGCTTGCAGGCCGTCCAGTTGCGCCTGGCTGCCGGCGACCGTCTCGGCGAGACCATCGAGTTCCAGGCGCAGCGCCCGCCGACGGCTGTCGTGCAACTGCCGCTGCTGTTCCAGCAGGGTCGGCAGGCGCGGGTCGTCCAGCGCCAGCAGCTCGGCGGGAAACTCGATCCGCGCCTTTTCATCGCGCTCGGCGCTCAGCCGCGCCAGACTCGCCAGCGCCGCCAGGTACTGGGCGAACAGGCCATCGGCCTGGGCCCGGGCCTGGGTAGCGTCCATCTCCAGCAGCACCTGTCCTGCCTCCACCCGCTCGCCTTCGTGCACGCGGATGTGCCTGACCAGGCCGCCGGTAGGGTGCTGCACGGCCTTGCGGCTACCGGCCACCATCACCGTGCCGGAGACCCCGACGCCCTTGTCCAGCGGGGCCAACCCGGCCCACAGGAGAAAGCCGACGAAGCCGAGCAGCACCAGCCCCCAGCCGAGCCGGGAAAAACGCTTCTCGTCCAGTTCCAGCGCCGCGCCGCCGTCGCCGACTTCGCGCAACCGCGCCTGCCCGCTCATCGCGCCGCTCCTCCCGGCACACCGCCGACCGGCATGCCCGGTCCCGGCCGGTAGCCGAAACCGAACGCCGGCGTCGGCCGTGCCGGCGCCGGGGCCGCAGCGGCCGGCGGCGAGGCGCTGGCAAGCACCTCGGCGGTCGCGCCGAAACGCTGCAGGCGCCCGCCATGCAGCAACAACAGCTTGTCGGTCAGCGCCAGCACCGCCGGCTTGTGGGTGACCAGCACCAGGCTGCTGCCCTGCCGGCGCATCGCCGCGATGGCTTCGGCCAGGGCCGCCTCACCCGCCTCGTCGAGGCTGGCATTGGGTTCGTCGAGCACGATCAGCGCCGGTCGCCCGTACAGCGCGCGGGCCAGGCCGATGCGCTGGCGCTGGCCGCCGGAGAGTCCGGCGCCGCCGTCGCCAAGGCGCGTGTCGTAGCCCTGCGGCAGGCGCAGCACCAGGTCGTGCACGCCGGCCAGGCGCGCTGCCGCCACCACCTTCTCGGCATCCACCTCGGCGAAGCGCGCGATGTTCTCGGCGATGCTGCCGGCGAACAGTTGCACGTCCTGGGCCAGGTAGCCGATGTGCGGCCCCAGTGCCGCCGCGCTCCACTGCCGCAGGTCGGCGCCGTCCAAGCGCACCGCGCCGGACAGCGGCTGCCAGGCGCCCACCAGCAAGCGCGCCAGGGTCGACTTGCCGGAACCGGACGGCCCGATCACGCCGAGCGCTTCGCCAGGCTCCAGGGCGAAACCGAGGTCCTGCAACAATACCTGCTCGCGTCCCGGCGCGGCCGCGCAGAGCCGCTCGACGCGCAACGCGCCGCGCGGCGCCGGCAGCGGCATGCCCAGGGCAGCCGGCGGATTCTCCTCGAGCAGCCGCGCCAGCCGCTGGTAGGCCTGCCGCGCGCCGCTCCACTGGCGCCAGACCGCGATCAACTGGTCGATGGGGCTGAGCACGCGGCCCATCAGGATCGAGCCGGCGATCATCATCCCCGGGGTGATCAGGCCTTCCACCGCCAGCCAGGCGCCGAGGCCGAGCACCAGCGACTGCAAGGCCAGGCGCACGCCCTTGGAGGTCGCGCCGATCGCCGCACTGCGCTCGCTGCCGAGGTTCTGCCGGGCAAGGAAGGCCTGGTGCTGGGCGAACCAGCGCGCGCGCATGGCCGGCAACATGCCCATTGCCGCCAGGGTTTCCGCCTGGCGCAGGTTGGCCGAGGCCTGCTGGGTGGCGAGGATCGACAGTTGCCCGGCCTCGGCCAGCGGTTCGCGCGAGCGGCTTTCGTTGACCCAGGCGAGCAGCACCAGCAGCAGCGCCCCGGCCAGGGCGAGCAGGCCGAGCCAGGGACTGAAGAGGAAGATCACCAGCAGGTAGAGCGGGAACCAGGGCGCGTCGAAGAAGGCGAACAGGGCGTTGCCGGTGAGGAACTGGCGCAGGCTGGTCAGGTCGTTCAGCGCCTGTCCGGCGGCCTGCTCGCCGCGCTCCAGGCTGGCGCGGAAGGAGGCGTCGTAGATGCGCTGGTTGAGTTGCATGTCGAGCTGGCCGCCGAGGCGGATCACCACCAGGCTGCGCACCCACTCCAGGGCGCCGAGCAGCAGGTAGAGGCCGAGCACCATGAGGGTCAGCATCAGCAGGGTCATGTGGTTGCCGGAGCCGAGCACCCGGTCGTAGACCTGCAGCATGTACAGCGACGGCGCCAGCATCAGCAGGTTGATCACCGCGGTGAACAGCGCGACGCTGCGCAGCGCCGGGCGGAAGCGGCCGAGGGTGGCGAGGATTTCATTGCGCGGCGAGGCCGGCCGGAGCTTCATCGGAGTCGGGTCCTGTGGGTGTCCGGGCCGCGAGCGGGCCCGGAGGACATTGCGGCAGTCTCCGCTTGCCGGGCACGGCCGGCGGAGGAACAATCCGGGGGCCGCCGTCGCCACGGGTGCGAGGCGCAGCGACGGCGGTTCGTGCGCCGGAGAGGAGCGCCAACTCCTCTCCGGCCTTTAGCGCAAGCAGTCCACGAACGCTATCGTGGACAGTTGCTCAGGCCGCCAGGGCCAGGTCGTGCGGCAGTTCCTGCACGCCGACCACGCCGATTTCCGCCGCTGCCGCAGCCGGGGTGGCATGGGCGACGCCGGCCGCGGCCAACTGGTCGAAGGTGGAGTTGATCGACAGGCTCGGGTCGACCGCTTTCAGCAGCGCGTCGATCTGCCCCTGCAGGGCGCTGCTGTCACCGCTCATCAGGCCGTAGACCACCTTGTGCACGGTGCCGTCGCGGCCCTGGGCAATCGGCGAATCCAGGCCCAGGTTGCTGAAGCTCACCTCCTGGCTGTCCAGGGCGTAGCCACCGCTGGAGGCGCCGCCGGTCAGGGTGTCGCCGAGGGCGATGCTGTCCAGCTTGCCCCACAGGGTGTGGCTGGGGTTGCTGAACAGGGTGTAGTGGAGGTCGCCGCCGGCGATGAAGGCCGCGTCGCTGGCGGTGCTCTTCAGCGCGTACTGGCTGCCGTCGAACGGACCGGGGTTGAAGCCGCCGGTATTGCTGCCGTCCACCACCTGGCCCGGACGATGGTTGACGTCGCCGAAGTAGGCCGACCAGTCCGCCAGGTAATCCGCTACGGTCCAGCCGCTGTAGGTGGTGCTGTAGGAAATCGAAATGCTCATGCCAAAACTCCAATTCAACGAGTGGTGAATGCCGGAGCGCACGGATGCCCGCTCCGGTTTTGCCCTTCACTGGGCAAAACGGGGGTCAGAACTGGTATTCGAGGGTGCCTTGCAGGGTCCGCCCGCGACCGAGGGTGAAGGCCAGCACGTCGCCCAGCGGCACCAGGTAGGCGCGGTCGGTGACGTTCTCCATGGCCAGGCGCAGGGTCAGTTCGTCGCTCACCCGGTAGCTGCCGTACAGGTCGTAGACGGTGTATTCCTTCCAGTCCGCCGGGTACACGCCGGCCTGCGACACCGTGGCGCCGCCGGCCACCGAGTAGCCTTCGCTGTAGCGGGCACGGGCGCCGACGTCCAGCCTGCGGTCGAAGAAGCGCATGCCCAGGGTCAGCGAGCCGCGGTCCATCGGCATGTGTTCGGCGGAGCCGAGCACCGCGCTGCAATGGGTGGCGGCGTTGGCCTGCTCGTCCGGCCGCATGTCGATCACCGGCGGGCGGCGACCGCTGCCCTTCACCGTCTGGGTGACGCCGCCGAGCCAAGCGGTCTTCGAACAAAAGTCGTTGCTGCCGATCATGTGCGTGTAGGAGAGCTGCCCGTAGGCCAGCCCGGCATCGTAGTCGAGCTGGTACTCGACGCCACGGAAGCGCGTGCTGTCGAGGTTGTTGACGTAGGCGCTGTTGCCGATCCCGGCCATGCCGTAGCCCGGCGGCTGCATGCCCATGCCCATGAAGATGAAGTCGTCGACCCGGGTGTCGAAGTAGGCGACCTTCAGGCCCAGACGGTCGTCGCTGAACCAGAGGTTCTCCTTCAGCACGTTGAAGCCGACTTCCCAGGCCTTCGAGCGCTCCGGACTGAGGAACGGGTTGGGGTACATGTTTTCCGCGCCGCCGCCGTGGGGGCGGCCGGTGATCAGACTCTCGGTCACCGCCGGCGGGCGCCAGCCCTTGCCGTAGGTGGCGAACAGCTGCAACCAGTCGACACCGGGCTTGACCGACAGGCCGAAGGTCGGCGAGAAGCGCCCCTCCTCGCGGTCGACGGCGTATTGCAGCGGCATGTCGGTCTGCCGGGTGGTGCCAAGGATGAAGGTGCGCGCGTTGAAGCCGGTGTCGCCGCGCAGGCGGTAGCGGTCGTAACGCAGCCCGGCGTTGAGGTTGAGCCAGTCGTCGTAGTCGTAGTCGAGACGGGCGAACAGGCTGCCGAGGGCGCGGTCGCCCTTGGGGGTCATGCCTTCGGCCGCAGGGAAGCCGACCGCCGAGGTGCTCGCCCGCGGCTGGCTGGAGTCCGGCCGCACCTTGTCGTAGAAGAACTCCAGGCCATAGTTGGCGCGCAGCGTGGAGAGCTCGTCGAGAGCGAAGGTCGAGGTGTTCTGCGCCTGCGCGCCGTAGGTGTCGGTCTGGTAGGTGATCGAGTAGCCGGGGGTGATACCGCGTTGCAGGGTCTGCTGGCGGTTGCGGTTGTCGACGTAGTAGAGCTTGGCCTTGAAGTCCACCAGCGGGTTGTCCGGCGCGTAGCCGTAGTCGATGGCGAAGTTCTGCGCACGCACGTCGCTGCTGCCGAGCTTTTCCCAGAGCGCCTGGTTCTCGGTGTTGAGCATGTTGGCGTCGTCGTAGGACACCTGGGTGGTCAGGTAGCTGAACTGCAGGCGCTGGTCCTGCGGCAGGGCGACGCCAAGCTTGGCCAGTCGCGAGCGCATCACGTAGCCGGAGTAGGCCACCGGCGAATGCTTGACCCGCTGCCCGGCCTCGGGATTGAACCAGGCGCCGGTGCGCAGCTCGCCGATGCTGCCCTTGGTCCCCGGATCGTAGTCGCCCAGGTGGCGCTCGCTGGCGGCGACCAGCATGTCCCAGGCCTCGGTGCCGATGGCGAAGGCCGCACTGCCGATGAAGTGGGTGCCGTTGGCGTCGCCGCCCAGGCCGCTGGTGAGGCGCACCCGGCCACCGACCTGCTTGCCCGGCTTGACCAGGTCGCGGGCCTCCAGGGTGCGGAAGTTGGCGATCCCGCCGATCACCCCGGCGCCGCCCATGGCCGAGCTGGCGCCCTTGTCGATGACCACCTCGCTGAGCAGCTCGGGATCGACGTAGAGCGTCCCGTTGCGCTGCTGGTGGCCGCTCTGCTGGTAGTTCTGGCGCATGCCGTCGACCGACATGTTGACCCGCCCGTAGTCCTGGATGCCACGGATGTTCACCGACAGGCCGGGGTCCTGCTGGCTCACCGAGGAGTACACCCCGGGGGTTTCCTCGAGCATGTCGGCGGCATGCCGCGGCGGGTTGCGCTCGATCTGCTCGCGGCCGATCACGCTGACCGAATGCGGCGTCTGGTAGACCCAGTCGTCCGGACGCGCGGCGGAGATCACCGAGGGCGACATCTGCACCAGGTCGTCCTGGCTGACGCGGATCAGGCTCAATTGGTCCTTGCCGGAGAAGCGGTATTCCACCGGGCTGCCCTGGAGCATCTGGCTCAGGCCGTCGGCCAGCACGTATTCGCCGTGCACCGCCGCGCTGCCGAGACCGGCGAAACGCTGGCTGTCGAAGAACACCTGGACCCCGGCCTGCTCGGCGAATCGCAGCAGGGCGCGGTTCAGCGGTTGTGCCGGGATGTCCAGCCGGACCCGGCGCAGCGCGGTCTGCTGCTGGCTCGCCGAGTCCGCCCCGTCTTGCGCATGCAGCGGTAGCGCGGCCGTTCCCAGCAGGACCAGGCCCAGCCCCAGGGCCAGTTGCGCCCCCTTGCGACCGCCTCGCACGGCACTCCATCCACGATGTTTCATGACAGCGCCTACACTCCATCGTTTTGTGTAATAAGAATCAGTCTCGTTAAGAGAACGATGGAGGCAGGGAAAGTCAGTAACGGAAATCGAGAAAATTTTTCGCCGGCGGGATCCACGGCTCGAAAATGCGCTTCCCGGCCCCTGCCGGAACAAGCGCGCGGGGCGACTGCCCGGCCCGTGGTCGAGGCTCTCGGAAGCGATCGCGCCGCTCAGTACAGCAGCGTCACTCCCGCCAGGCCCAGGCTGCGCACGCCCAGCTCATCGCTGATCGACTGCAACGAGGCCTCCAGGTCGGCGACCCGGAATACCCCGCTGACCCGCCGCTGCGCCAACGCACCGGGAGCCACCAGCAAATGCCCCGGCCGGTAGCGATTGAGGCGCGCCACCACCTCGCCCAGCGGCTGCTCGTCGAAGACCAGCAGGCCGCGCCGCCAACTGGTCAGGTCGTCGAGGCGACCGCCCAGCGGCGCCTCGACGCCGCCCTCCGCGCTGTAGCGCAGGCTCTCGCCCTCGCCCAGCTCGCGGCGCCCGACGGTCCCCGTGCGCGGATGCGCCAGGGCCACCGCGACGCGGTGTTCGAGCACCCCGACCTGGACGCTGCCGTCGTCGTTGCGGCTGACCAGGAACCGAGTGCCCAGCGCGCGAGTGCTGCCGCCGGCGCTTTCCACCACGAAGGGCCGGGTCTCCCGGCCCGCGCGTGGGGCGGCGCGGAAGATCGCGCTGCCTTCGAGCAGGCGCACCCGTCGCTCGCGGCTGTCGTAGGCGACATCGATGGCGCTCTGTGCGTCCAGCTCGACCTCGCTGCCATCCACCAGCCGCAGGATGCGCACCTCGCCCTTGCCGGTGGCGTGGTCGGCCAGCCAGCTCACGCCGGCGTCGCGTTCGTTCCAGGCGCTGCCCAGGGCCAGCAGCACCGCCGCCGCCGCGGCCCAGCCGCGCCAGCCCTTGCGCCGCCCCCCGGCGCGGCGCGGCGCGCTGGCGACCGGCGTCTGAACCATCGTCCGCGGTTCGGCCAGCGATCCCAGCTGTTTCCAGGTCCGTTGCGCCAGCGCCAGCGCGGCCGGGTGCCGGGGGTCGGCCGCCAGCCAGCCGTCCAGCGCTTCGCGCCGGGACCGGTCGAGGTCGCCGCCGTCCAGGCGGATCGCCCATTCGGCGGCCTGCTGGCGGATCTGCTGTTGTTCCTGGGGGCTGTTCACGTGCGGCTCTCGTTGGTCGTTATAGAGGTTCAGACGCGCGAACCGGCAAGACTCGGTAATCCATTCAGCGGGAATCCTCGAGTGCCTGCATCACATGGGCCAGGGCGCGGGCCAGGTGCTTCTGCACCGAGCTATCGGAGATTTCCAGGCGTCTCGCCACCTCGGCATGGGTCAGCCCCTCCAGACGGTTGAGACGGAAGATCTCACGGGTGCGCGGCGGCAGTTCGGCGACTATCTCGCGCAGGTGGGCAAGCGCATCGGCATCCACCGCGGACTCCTCGGGGCCGGGCTGGTCGGCGACGAACCCGGCGAGGTCGTCGTTGGGGCGGGTCTCGGTGCGGCGCCGCCGTTCCTGCCGGTAATGGTCGATGGTGAGGTTGTGCGCGGTGCGGTAGAGATAGGCGTCGACATGCTCGATCGGCTCCTTGTGCCGCTGCTCGGCCAGGCGCAGGAAGCTCTCCTGCGCCAGGTCCGCCGCCAGGTGCGGATCGCGGGTCTTGCGCAACAGATACGACTGCAACTGCCGCGCATGCCTGAGAAACAGTGCCTTGAGATCCTGCTCCGCCAACGGCGCATCCACCCACGTCCTTTCAGAAGGACAGCAGCATATTTTTTATGATAATGATTTTCAATCGTATTCTTGTGAGATGCCCGGGCTCAGCCGAACACCGAGCCGCCGCCGAGGTAGGCCAGGCCCGCGCCAAGGGCCGCCAGCGCCAGCGGCGGGCGCATCGGCGCGTCGTTGATGGCGAAGGCCAGTTGCGCCAGCGGAAACAGCAGCAGGCAGAGCAATGCGCAGGGGATCGAACGGCGGCCGCCGCTGGCCACGGACCAGACGTAGCCGATGAGCAGGAGGGCGAAACCGAGGTCTTGCATGCCGGGCATCCTTGCGGGGCGGAAGGTATGCGCCGCGCAACGGGCGGCAGGCGCGCAACCTTAGCAGAAGCGCGGGAGCCGAGGAAAACCCGGCGCGGCCCGTGCCGCGCCGGGTTCGCTCAATTGCCGCTGCAACCGCTGCCCCAGGCCTTGTACTCGACGGTATGCCGCTCGCCCTGCGAGTCCTCGTAGACCAGGCGCGCCGGGACGATCCCACAGGCGCTCCACAGGTCGGTCTTGTAGATCACCCGGGCGATGTCCAGGCGCCCTTCCACGTAATGCTGGCGGAGCGATTTCGAGTCCGGGTTGGGTCCGTAGGGCTGCTGCTGCGCCTGGGCCAGCGGCGCCAGGCCGAGCAGCGCGACAAGTGCCAACGGGATCACTCTCATGAGGATGTCTCCTTGGTAGAACGTTCAGCCTGAAACTACGCTGCGGAGACTGTCAGGCTCATGAGCCCGGCGTGACATTTCTGTCAGACGACGACCGCCCCGGCAATGCGCCAGCAATCCTGGCGCTATCCACGGACGGCAAGACGCCATATACTGTATGGATAACCAGTCAAAGCAACCTTGCGACTCAGAAGGCACAGAGGTGATGAATGGCCGTCGAAGTGGTGTACCGCAGCAGCCGGGATCAGGAGCGTTTGTTCATGGACAAGGCTGAAGCCGATCGTTACGACAAGATGCTGGAGCTGGCGGAAACGCTGGCCGAGGTGCTGCAGAAGGCGGTGCCGTCGCTGAAGGAGGAACAGGTGGAAGAACTCGGCATCTTCATGGCGAAGAACCGCGACGCCTTCGCCCGCGCCTTCAAGAACCAGCCGGACGCCCTCAACGAACTGTTCGAGGAAAACGCCGCGGACGAATGAGCCGCCGCTGCAAGCAAAGCGCAAGGAGCCGAAACATGCCGCGACAACTTGCCGGCCTGCTGTGCGTCCTCCTCGGCCTCACCGGCGCCCCTGCCCTCGCCTGCCCGTTCCGGGCCACGGACGCCGAGACACCGGCAGTCTCTGCCGGCGCCGCGCAGGTCCTGGCCCTGGGCGGCGCCGGCAGGCTGCAACTCGACCTGCAACGGGCCCCCGCCACCCTGCTGCACAGCGGCGACCTGCTGATCGCCCGCTACGCCGAGGGTCACTACCTCGCCCACCGCCTGCTCGAAGGCAACGAGATGGGCGCGGACGAGGGCGAACGGCTCGACCTTCCGCGACAGGTTCGCCTGCTCTTCGGAGCCCTGCCGCTGGACGGCCTGCCCGACGCCGAGCGCGAGCGTCTCCAGGCGCAGCGCCAGGCCCTCGGCCTGTGCGACCGGCGCGCCAGCGCCAGCCGCTACCGCGTGGCCGGCACCGAGGTCTATCGCCTGCGCGGCAGCCAGGCCGGCAAGCCCTACCACGCGCTCTACCTGCTCGACGGTCCCCAGGTGCACTACCTCGACAGCTCCGGCAGCGACGCCTTCGTCGAACAACTGCTCGCCAGCCTGCGACGCCGCTGAGTCCGCGGCGCTTGTCCGACCCGCGCCCGGCTTGCCGGAAACCGGCGCTTGCCGTACAACGCCCGGCAGCCCCATCGACCAGGAAGGCCCCATGCCCGCTCTCCCCGCCTCCCCCGTCCGCTCCCGACGCTGGCGCCTGGACCGGCGCAGCCTGCTGCTGGCACTGCTGCTGTTCGGCCTGCTGGTCCTGCTCGCCACCCTGGGCCGGCATTGGGGCTGGATACGCAGCTTCGGCGGCGACCTGCTGGCGGTGGTCTGGCTCTACTACCTGATGGGCAGCGCGCTCAGGGCGCCGGCCGCCTGGCTGGCATCCGCCGCCTTTGCCGTCGGCGCGCTGCTGGAACTGGGCCAGTACCTGGCGGCGCAACTGCATTGGCAATTCTCCAGCCCCGTGCTGCGCATCGTTCTCGGCAGCACCGCCGACGGCTTCGACCTGCTCGCCTATGCCCTCGGCGCGCTGCTGGCATGGTGGCTGGAGCGCCGGCGCTGATCAGCCGTCGGGCTGCTCCAGGGCGTTCACCAGTACCTTGAGGAAACGCGCCGCCTCGCCACCGGTGGCGGCGCGGTGATCGAAGGTCAGCGAGAGCGGCAGGATCGGGTGGATCGCCATCTCGCCGCGCCAGGCCACTACTTCGTCGCGGATGCCGCCGGCGCCGAGGATGGCCACCTGCGGCGGCACCACCACGGGGTTGGCGTAGCGGCCGAACAGGGTGCCGAAGTTGGATAGGGTCAGGGTCGCGCCGAGCATTTCCGCCGGCGGGATCGAGCGTGCCTGGACGTCTTCGCGCAGGCGCCGCATACCGGCGCGCAGGTCCTCCGCCGAACGCGCACCGACGTCGCGCAGCACCGGCACGAACAGGCCGTCCGGGGTGTCCACGGCGATCCCCAGGTCGAGCCGCTCATGCAGTTTCAGCGACAACGAGGCGCCATCGAACCAGGCGTTGAGGGTCGGCTCGGCGCGACAGGCCTCGGCCAGCGCCTGGGCCAGGCGGATCAACGGGTCGCGTGCGGTCTTCCACCGATGCAGGTCGGCGTCGCCGTAGATCGTCACCGGCACCACCTCGGCATGCGAGCGCGCCATGTTCAGCGCCATGCTCCGCCGTACCCCGCGCAAGCGCTCGCCGCCGAAGCGTTCGCGGGCGCCCTGGGCGGCGGCCTCGACGTCGCCGCGGGTGATCAGGCCATCCGGGCCGGAGCCGCTCAGGCCGGCCAGCTCGACGCCCTGCTGGCGGGCGAACTGGCGCACCGCCGGGGTCGCGCGCGGTGCCAGGTGCTCGCGGGTGGATGGTGCGGCGCCGATGAAGAAACGGTCCTCCAGGGCGCTACCGCCGCCCTCCAGGCGCCCCACCACGGTACCGGCGTCCGCCTCCTCGCCCTCGAAGCCCACCAGCGGTTCGCCGACGTGGAGAATGTCGCCCTCGGCGCCGAACAGCTTGCCCACCACCCCGTCGTAGGGCGCGGGGATGTCCACCAGCGCCTTGGCGGTTTCCACCGAGACCAGGCGCTGGTCGGCGCACACGCTGTCGCCGGCTTTGACGTGCCATTCGACGATTTCCGCTTCCTGCAGGCCCTCGCCCAGGTCGGGCAGCTTGAAGTGCTTCATGGTCGTCTCCCCTCGGCTCAGGCGTAGCCGAGCACGGTGTCGCAGGCCGCCAGGATGTCCTCCACGGCGGGCATGTACAGCGCTTCCAGGCGGTACAGCGGCGGCGGGATATCGGCCGCGGCGACCCGCTGGATCGGCGCCCGCAGATCGAACAGGACGCGCTCGTAGAGGCTCGCGGCGATTTCCCCGCCGAGGCCGCCGCTCTTCGGCGCCTCATGGACGATCACGCAGCGACCGGTCTTGCGCACCGAAGCTTCGAGGGTGTCGAGGTCGAGCGGCTTGAGGCAGGCGACGTCGATCACTTCGGCCTCGATGCCACGCTGCGCCAGGCGCTCGGCGGCCTGCAGGGTCTCGTGGACGCTGGCGCCCCAGCTGACCAGGGTCAGGTCGCCGCCTTCGCGGAGGGTGAAGCAACTGTCCAGCGGCAGGCGCCGGGCGTCGTCCGCCAGCGGCTGCGGGTTCATCCGGTAGAGCCGGGTCGGTTCGAGGAAGATCACCGGATCGGGATCGTCGATCGCCGCCAGGAGCAGGCCGTAGGCCCGCGCCGGCGACGACGGCACCAGTACGCGGACGCCGGGGATGTGCGCGAACATCGCCTCGGTCGCCTCGCTGTGGTGCTCCGGCGCGCGGATTCCCGCGCCCATCGGCGTGCGCAGCACCAACGGGCAGGCTAGGCGGCCGCGGGTGCGATTGCGCAGGCGGCTGGCATGGGACACCAGTTGCTCCATGGCGGCGTAGATGAAGCCCATGAACTGGATCTCCATCACCGGCTTCAGGCCCTGGGCGGCCATGCCGATGGACAGCCCGGCGATCATGTTCTCCGCCAGCGGCGTATCCAGCACCCGCTTGAAGCCGAAGCGCTCGCGCAGGCCGAGGGTGGCGCGAAACACCCCGCCGTTGACCCCGACGTCTTCGCCCAGCACCACCACCGCCTCGTCCTCGGCCATGGCCCGGTGCAACGCCAGGTTGACCGCCTCCAGAAGGGCCAGGCGTTTCGCTTCGCCGTTGCGCTCATTCATGTTCGGCCCCTCCCTGCCGCCGCGCGGCGCGTTCCAGCAATTGCTCGCGCTGCTCCTCCAGGGCCGCCGGCCAGCGCGCGTAGACATGCTCGAACAGTGCCTGCGGCGCCTGCGCGGCGAACGTCTCGAAACGCTCCACCGCCTCCTGCACCCGCGCCTGGCACTCGCCCACCAGCGCCTGCTCGCGCTCCTCGTCCCACTGGCCGCGGCCGGCGAGGAAGGCGCGCAGGCGCTTGATCGGCTCCTCGCGCCAGGCCTGGTTGACCTCCTCGGCGGAACGGTAGCGGCTGGCGTCGTCGGCCGTGGTGTGGTCGCACAGGCGATAGCTGATGCACTCCAGCAGGGTCGGCCCCTTGCCCTGGCGCGCGCGCTCCAGGGCCGCGCGGACGCGTTCGGCGACCGCCAGCACGTCGTTGCCGTCCACCTGTTCGCCGGGGAAGCCGGCACCCACCGCCTTCTCCGCCAGGGTCGGCGCGCCGCACTGGATGCGCCGCGGCACCGAGATCGCCCACTGGTTGTTGTTGACCACGAAGAGCACCGGCAACTGCCAGGCGCCCGCCACGTTCAGCGCCTCGAGGAAATCGCCCTTGCTGGTGGCGCCGTCGCCGCAGGTGGTCACCGCCACCCGGTGCTCGCCGCGGATGCGGAACGCCGAGGCGACCCCGCAGGCATGCAGGGCCTGGGTGGCGATCGGCACACAAATGGGAAAGTCCTGCGCCGCCAGCGGTTCGGCGTAGTCGCTGCCGCGCTCGTCGCCGCCCCAGTAGAGGAGGATGTCCTCCATGCGCACACCGCGCATCAATTGCACGGCGGTATCGCGGTAATAGGGCACCAGCACGTCTTCGGCGCGCATCTGGCTGCCGATGGCCACGCCGATGGCTTCCTGGCCGAGGGTTGGCGCATAGGTGCCGATCCGTCCGGTACGCTGGAGGGCCACCGCCTTCTGGTCGAACAGGCGGGTCAGGAGCATCTGCCGGTAGAGGCCGACCAGCGCATCGCTGTCGCCGGCCCAGGCGGGCAACTCGCCGAGGGGCCGACCGTCGCTGTCGAGGTAGCGGGTGAAAGGCGGGTCGATCCGGTTGTGAACCATCGCAAACCTCCTCCGCACGCCGGGTAGGCGTGCCGCTCAGGGTCGCGCCGCGGGTGGCGGCGTGCACGCGCGGCACCGCGGGGGTGGCCCGCACTGCCGCTGGCGAGGCCCGCTGGCGGCCTCGCCGGAAACGCCGGCCCGTCACTGCGGGCCGTAGAGAATCCGTTCCGCCAGACGGTCGGCGATCCGCGCCGGCGACTGGTGGTCGGCCTGGGCATGGGCATAGATCTCGGTGAGCCGCGCGGGAATCCGCGCCAGGTGCGCGGTGATGCTGTGCGGATCGGCGCCGCGGTGCTTGAGGGCGACGTAGATCAGGCCGCCGGAGTTGATCACGTAGTCCGGCGCATAGAGGATGCCGCGCGCCTCCAGCTCGTCGGCGACCTCCGGCCGCTCCAACTGGTTGTTCGCCGCCCCGGCCACCGCCGCGCAGCGCAACTGGCTGACGCTCTGGCTGGTGAGCACGCCGCCCAGGCCGCAGGGCGCGAGGATGTCGCAAGGGGTGGAGAGCAATGCCTCCGGCGCCAGCGGATGGGCACCGAGCTGCTCGACGGCCAGTTGCACCCGGCCGGGATCGAGGTCGCAGACCAGCAGCTCGGCGCCGACCGCCGCCAGTTGCTCGGCCAATGCGTAGCCGACGTGGCCGAGCCCCTGCACCGCGACCCGCAGGCCTTCCAGGTCGTCGCTGCCGAGGCGCGCCTGGGCGCTGGCGCGAATCCCGGCGAACACGCCGAGGGCGGTATGCGGCGAGGGGTCGCCGGCCTGGGTGGTGCTGGTGACGTGGCGGGTCTGCTGGGCGATGCAGTCCATGTCGGCGCTGGAGGTACCGCTGTCCACCGCGGTGATGTAGCGTCCGCCGAGGCTTTCGATGAAGCGCCCGAAGGCCTCGAACAGCGCGCCGCGATTGTCCAGGTGCGGCGGGCGGATGATCACCGCCTTGCCGCCGCCCTGCTCCAGCCCGGCCAGGGCCGCCTTGTAGCTCATGCCCTGGGCCAGGCGGATGGCGTCGCCGATGGCGGCTTCGTCGTTGGGGTAAGGCAGGTAGCGACAACCACCCAGTGCCGGGCCGAGTCGCGTGCTGTGGATGGCGATAATGGCCTTGAGTCCCGTGGCCGGGTCTTGGGCGAGGTGGAGACCCTCGAGCCGGGCCGCGTCCATCATGTCGAACATGCTGGGGCTCCCCTGCTTGCTGCTTGTTGTCCGGGCCGGGCCGTTGCCGCCCGGCACCTTCAGTATAGGCAGGCGTCGGCGAAACGCCCGCAAGGCCGACGACCAGGCGGCGGCGCTCGCCGAGCCGGGTACTGGACGAAGCTTCGGCGGACGGTTACAACCTTGGGGTCCGCCCGCTCGAAACCGGCCCCGGCGTGCTCCGAACGGCCCGTCCGCAGCGATCCAGGCGCACCAGGAGGAAAGCCATGGACCCGCGTCAAGCCTGCCTCGATTGTCTCGCCCAGGAACCGCCAGCGCTGTTCGAGGCAGCCCTGTGGATCGCCGCGGAGCACCTCCCGGCGTATTCGCCCGCCCACGCCCTGCGCGAGCTCGACGAACTCGTCCGGCAGATCGGCGCGAGCCTGGACGACCGCGCCTCGGCCAGCGAGCGCGCCCAGGGGTTGCTGCGGCGAATGAGCGAACAGGGTTTCTGCGAGGACGACGACTTCCCCCTGCAACCGCGCTCGGCCCTGCTTCCGCTGGTGCTGCAGCGGCGCCAGGGACAGCCGTTGTCGCTGGCGCTGGTGGCCATGGAACTGGCGCGGCGGCTGGACATTCCGCTGGTCGGAGTGAACTTCCCGGGACGCTTCCTGCTGCGCGTGCCGCAGGCCGACCATCTGCTCGACCCGGCCACCGGACGGCGCCTCTATCCCACCGACTGCCGCGAACTGCTGCTGCGCCTGCAGGGGCCGAAGAGCGAGCTGCAAGCCGCCTACCTGAAGCAGGCCTCTCCCGGGGAAATCCTCCAGCGTCTGTCGCGCAACCTGCGACAACTGCACAGCGCCGCCGGCGAGCCGCTGGCCGCGCTGAAGGATGCCCAGCGGGTGATCGAACTCGGCCCGGTGGGCGCCGCCGACCACGAGGCCCGCGCCGGCCTCTATCGGCAACTGGATTGCCCGCAGGCGAAACGCTACGACCTGGAACGCGCGCTCTTGCTCAGCGACGATCCCACCGAGCAACTGCGCCTCGGCCAGCGCCTGGGCGAACTCGCCCCGCCGACCGGCCGCGCCCTGCACTGAGGCCGCTCAGGCGAGCAGGCCGAGGGCCTTGGCCCGCGCCACCGCCTGGGTCCGGCGGGCCACCCCGAGCTTGCCGTTGATCCGCCGGGCGTGGGTCTTCACCGTGTGCAGGGAAATGAACAGTTGCTCGCCGATCTCCTGGTTGGAGCAGCCCTGGGCGATCAGGCCGAGCACCGCCAGCTCCCGACAACTGAGCGGACTGAGCCCCTCCTCTTCTTCCCCCGGCAGGGCGGCGAACAGTTGCGGCTGGCGATCCCGCAGTCGCCGCTGCGGCAGTTGCAGGCCTAGCCGCTCCGCCAGCTCCAGGCCGCTGCGCAGGGTCTGCTGGGCCTGGGGCAATTGTCCGGAGAGGAACTGGCACTCGGCGATACCCATGCGCACTTCGCAGAGCAGCGTCTGCCGCCCCTGCGCCTCGAGAATGGCGAGCAGCCCGCGCAGCCGCGCTTCGGCGGCGGCTGCCTCGCCGCTGTAGAGTTCGGCCAGTGCCAATTGGTGCTCTACCCGCGCTTCCAGCTCCGGTTCGGAGGGCGGCGACAGGCGCGCCCGTCCCGGCTGGAAGTAGGCGCGGACCCGCAGCAGGATCTCCCGCGCCTGCGCCGGCCGTCCCTGCTGCAGGGTCAGGGCGGAGCTGACCAGCAGTAGCGCGCCGCGATACAGCGGATCGGGGACATGGCGCTGCTGCATCAGCCGCTCGACCTCCAGCAGGCGGTTGAACGCCGCGTCCAGGTCGCCCTGCCCGGCTTCCAGCAAGGCCAGTCCCAGGTAGCCGTAGAGCGCCCAGGGATCGAGATTCTCCCGTGCCTGCTCCAGCCCCAGCCGATACCAGTGCCCGGCCTCGACCTCGCGGCCCTGCTGCAGGCACAGGCGCGCGCGGCGCAGGGCGATCCGGCCGAGCATCGGGCTGCCCTGCTGGCCGAGGTCCTCCAGGTAGCGTTGGGCGCGATCGAGGACGCCTTCCGCGCGCAGCAGTTCGCCGCGCTGCTCCAGCCACTGCGCCCGCTCCAGTTCGATCAACGCCTCGAAGATCAGGCTGTCGTGCTCGCGCGCCAGGCGCAAGGCATCGCGGCCGATCAACCGCGCCTGGTCCATCCGCCCCTCGATCATCGCCAGTTGCATCAGCGCCGAGCGGCAGATCAGTCCCTGCGACCAGGCGTCCTCCGGCAGTTGCTCCAGCGCCTCGCGCAGGTAGTCGGCGGCGCCGCGCTCGCCGCGGCAGTGCAGGAGGATCCCGAACAAGCCCTGCCATTGCGCCAGCAGCACCCGCTGGCGGGACGCCGAGGGCATCGGCAGGAAGCGCGCCAACTGGCCGATGCAGTCCTCGGCTTCGGCCAGGCGTCCGGCGTAGAGCAGCGTCCAGGCATTCAGGATCACCAGGCGCGGCGTGCTGGCCAGCAGCGCCGCCGGCAGTTCGTCGCGCAGGGCCAGGACCATGCCGATGTTGTGGCCGTGCAGCAATTGCTCCTCGGTGAGCTTCTGCAACAATCCGGCGGCGGTTTCCGGTTCGTCGGCGGCCAGCGCCTGGTCGACCGCCTCGCGGGTCTCGCCGTGTTCGGCGAACCATTCGCAGGCTTCCCGGTGGAAGTCCCGCTGCGGGCGCTGCGGCGCTTCGCGCCAGGCCTCGCGGATCGCCGGCGGCAGGCTGTAGCGCTGGTTCGTATCGGCCAGCAGGGGGAAGCCCCGCGCCAACAGGTCGTCCAGCCCGTGGGGCAGTTCCTCGAACAGCCGGCGGAACAGCTCCGGACCGACTTGCGGCAGCCAGGCCAGGGCGCGCGCAGCGTCGGCCAGCGGCGGCGGCAGCTCGTCGAGCAACTCGTGCTGGAGGTATTCCTGCAACAACGGTCCGGCCGTCTCTTCGCCGACCAGCAGGCGCAAGCGCAACGCGGCGCACCAACCGCCGCTGCGTTCCAGCAGTGCCCCGGCCGCAGCGGCATCGGCGCTGCGGCCGTGCAGGCGGAGCAGTTCGGCGACCTCGTCGGCATCGAACGCCAGCAGGCCGCCGTCGACCTCCAGCAACTCCCCTTCCAGCAGCAACCGCGCCAGGTTGCACTGCGGCCGCCGCCGGCTCGCCAGCCACCAGCCCACCCGTGGCGAGGCCGCGCTCAACAGGCGATCGAGGCAGGCGTCGAGGGCGGGGTCGGGGTGCCGTGGGTAATCGTCGAGCAGCAGCCACAGCGCGGAAGCGTTACGCAGCCGCCGGCACAGCTGCGCTTCGTCGCTGTCCTCGGCCAAGCCGAGGGCGCCGGCCAGGCGGCGGCGGAAGGTCGCGGGGTCCAGCGCTTCCCCGCCCAGCGCCAGCCAGACCACCTGCACGCCAGGCGGCGCCCGCCGCGCGCATTCTCCGAGGAGGACGGTCTTGCCGCTGCCGGCGGGCGCGCAGAGCAGTCGCAGGCGGCATTCGCCGCGCAGCAGCGGCTGGTGCAAACGGGGCCGCGGCAGGTGCTGCGGCGGCAGCCGCGGCAAGGCGGCGGGCAGCTCGGTCGGCTCGGTCATGGCAGTGCTCTTGTTCTGTCGAAGCGCCTTGCCGGGAGCCTAGACCGCGCCTGCCCCGCTGCTGAACGATGATTGCGCCGGGTGATGGGCCGTCATAACGAACGAGCGCGTCGGCACAAGCCGACGCGCTCGTCGCGACTGGCCGGGACTCAGCGTACCCCGGCGTTGCGCAGGGCGGCCGGCGTGTAGTCGGCGGACGAGGCCTTGAAGCCGAACTCGTAGCCGCGCTTCTCCTCGTTGTTCATGCCCAGCGCCAGGTAGCGACCGGCGATCACGTCGTAGAGCGCCTCCAGGGTGTAGCCGGCGACCTTCTGGTCGTAGTGGTACTGCGCGTGGCCCTCGCCGACCCGCCAGAGCTGGCCGCGACCGTCGTAGTGGTCGACCAGGGCAATCTGCCAGCTGTCCTCGTCGATGTACATGTGGCGCTTGGCGTAGATGTGCCGCTCACCCGGCTTCACCGTGCCGACCACTTCCCACACCCGGTGCAGCTCGTAGCGGGTCAGGTCCTGGTTGATGTGCCCGGCCTTGATGATGTCGCCGTACTTCAGGGTCGGGTCGTTGAGCTTGTAGGCGTTGTAGGGGATGTACATCTCGCGCTTGCCGACCAGCTTCCAGTCGTAGCGGTCCGGGGCGCCGGAGAACATGTCGAAGTTATCCGAGGTGCGCAGGCCGTCGGCGGCGGTGCCCGGGCCATCGTAGGCCACCTGCGGGGCGCGCCGCACGCGGCGCTGGCCGGCGTTGTAGACCCAGGCCAGGCGCGGCTCCTTGACCTGGTCGAGGGTCTCGTGGACCAGCAGCACGTTGCCCGCCAGGCGCGCCGGCGCGGTCACCTGCTGCTTGAAGAAGGTGAGGATGTTGGCCGCCTTGCTCTGGTCGAGGTCGGGCATGTTCTGCGGGAACGCCACCGACTCCTCGAAGCGGATCGGCGTGAAGCTGCCGTTGGTCTGCGGGGTGGCCTGGACGATGATGCGCTTGAGGTTGCCGCCGCGGTAGCGGGTGATGTGGTTCCAGAGCACTTCGACGCCGTTCTTCGGAATCGGGAAGGCGTAGTAGCGGCTCTTCTCGAAATTCGACAGGCCGTTGCCGTCGTTGATCGGCTGCACGTTCAGCGCGCTCTGCTTGACCGCCTCGTCGATCTCGGCCGGCAGGGCCACCGTGCGATGGGTCTTGTACACCGGGATCCGGTAGGTCTCGGGGTAGCGCTTGAACATCGCCAACTGGCCGTCGGAGAGCTTGTCCTTGTATTGCTCGACGTTCTGCGCGGTGATGGTGAACAGCGGCTTCTCGTCGGCAAAGGGATCGGAAAGGAAGCCCTTGCCGTCGACCTTGCCGGCGCTGGCCGCAAGGCCGCCGGTCCAGGCCGGGATGCTGCCGTCGGCGTTGCCTTCCTTCTGCGCGCCGATGGGGGTCAGGCTGCTGCCGAGCTTGGCGGCCTCGTCGGGCGAAACCGCCGCCGTCACCGAACCGGCCAGCAGGCTGAGGGCCAGCGCCCCGGAGGACAGGAGTCGTGCTGTTTTCATGCGTCGTTATCCTTGTTCGTATCCGCGAAAGCGGCCGCCCCGAGGGGCGGCGGACCTCAGAAGTTCACCCCGAAGCTCACCGCGAGGAAGTCGCGGTCGTTGATCGGGTTGTAGTTGCCGCCGAAGAAGTCGGTGTAGCTGATGCTGGCGGTATAGGTGTTCTGGTAGTCGGCATCGAGGCCGACGCTGACGGCCTTGGCGCCCTCGCTGAAGTTCGGCCCGTAGCCCTCGACGTCGTGCGACCAGGCCAGGTTCGGCTTCAGGTTGACCCCGGCGAACACGTTGGGATATTCGAGGATCCCGCGCAGGCGGTAGCCCCACGAGTTGCGGGTGTAGAAACCGTGGCTGTTGCACTCCTGCGGGTTGGCCACGTTGAGCGCGCCGGTGCACAAGGCGTTGTTCGGCAGTTCGCCGATGCCGTAGATGGCGTCGCGGCCGTAGCGCAGGTCGTCGCCGTCGACCCCGCTGAGGTGGTTGTAGCCGACTTCGCCGACCACGGTCAGGCGGTCGGCCGCCAGTACCCGGTCGAAGAACTGGGTGACGGTCACCTGTGCCTGGGTCACCGGCTTGCGCACGTAGCCGTTGATCACCTCGCCGGCGCGCGGGGTGGCGAAGCCGCTGTCGTAGATCGGGTTACCGAACAGGGTGGTCGGGTAGATCGCGGCGATCGACATGTCGGTGCTGTTGATTTGTAGCGGCATGTTCGGCCGGTAGCTCAGCTCGCCGGCCACCGAGGTGCTGCCGATGTTGGTCTGGAAGCTCAGGCCGTAGAGGCGGATGTCCTCGGGATAGTCGATGAAGTAATAGCCGGTGGAGCGCCCGGTGACCGGGTCGGAGGTGGCCAGGCCGTTGCCGGCGATCACGCCGTAGTACGGGTTGCGACTGTGGTAGTTCATCGCGTACAGGCCGAACTCGGTGTCGTTCAGCTCCGCCGCGTACCAGCGCAGGGCCAGGCCCCACTGGCCGCTGTCGCGGGCATCGCGATCGCCGGCGCGCGGCAGGTAGCGGTAGCCGTTGGCCGGGTTCGGGTCGAAGTCGCTGCCGGCGTAGACCATCCGCTCGCAGCCATCGGCGACCACGTCGGTGGTGGAGAAGAAGGTGCCGCAGTTGTCGATCACCGTCTGGTCCCATTCCAGTTGGTAGAAGCCTTCGACGGTCAGCGCGTCGCTGATGCCCTGGGACAGGTAGAGCATGTTCACCGGGATCAGGCCTTCCTTGATCTCCGCGCCGGGCCGGCGGAACGCGGCGACGTCCATCGGGTTGATGCTGTTGATCGAGTTCTGGATGAACGTGCTCTCGCCCCAGCTCACCACCTGCTTGCCGACCCGCACGCTGCCGGGCAGGTCGCCGATGCTGTAGTTGTGGTAGAGGAAGGCATCGAGCAGCTGCGCCCCGGAGGACTTGGCGCCCTCCTTGCGGTTGTGGTCGTCGATGTCGTAGAGCAGGCGGTGTTCGTCCTTCAGCTCGAAGTCGTACCAGTACTTGCCACGGAAGAACGCGCCGGTGTCGCCGTACTTGAGTTCGAGATCGTGGATGCCCTTGAAGATCTTCGAGAAGGTTTCGCCCTTCTTGAAGTTGAGCCGGCCGTCGTCGGAGGTCTGCGACGAGGCGTGGCCGCCGTTGCGGGTGCCGATGTAGTCCTTGTCGGCGGAACGCATGGACCAGCTGGCCCCCACCGACAGCGACGAGTCGAATTGCCCTTCGATCTCCCCGATGTTGAATGACACGGCCGAGGCCTGGGTGGCGCAACCCAGGGCTGTGGCCGCAGCGAGTGCGTGCAGAGGGAAGATTCCGCGCCTTTTTGTTGTTGTCATGCGGCTCTCCTGACAGGGTCGAGGTGGCTACACCCTACCCAGCGGCCCGAACGGCGGTAAGCGCACCAAGGAGGTATTCCGGCTGTCGCCCGAAAGAGTGAACAGGGGCCCTGGAAAGCGCCTCGGCGAACGCCATATGCAGGATGGATACGCCGTCATCCAGTGCATGGATGACGGCGCGGCACTGTTCCGCCGGCGGCGGCGATGGCATCCTTCGCTGCATGCAGCCCGAACAGACCATTCCCGCCGACCGCGACCTCGCCGACGCCACCCGCGAGACGGTCATGCGCTACCACCTCAGTTGGAAGCACCGCGACATCGACGCGGTGATGGCGCTCTATCATCCCGAGGTCGAATACAACGACTTCTTCCAGAACCGCCGGATGCGCCTGGCCGATCTTCGCGAGTACGTCGAGGCGACCATGCCCAAGGGCCCCGACGAGTCGCTGGAGCACACCGACCGTATCCGCTTCGACGGCGATACCGCCTTCATCCAGTACCGCCTGCGGGTGACCCTCAGCGGCCGCCTGGCTTCGTTCCGCGCCAGCGAGGCGATCACCGTGCGCGACGGCCTGATCTGGCGCATCAACGAATACGCCTCGCTGGTCCACGAAAGCGGCGGCGGAGCCCAGGCCGGCGGCGACGGCCGGCCGCCGGCCAGCCGCCTGGGGCTTTCGGCCAAGCAGCTGAGCCTGCTGGCGCGCGACCTGGAGCACTACTTCCAGCAGGCCCAGCCCTATCTCGATCCGGACCTGGACCTGACCCAGGTGGCCAACGCCACCGGTTATACGCGCAACCAGATTTCCTACCTGCTCAACCAGGTGCTCGGCCTGAGCTTCTACCAGTACGTCAACCAGACCCGCCTGCAACACCTGCTCGGCCAGCTTTCCGGCGAGCTGCCCGGACGGGTCGACGAACTGGCCTTCGCCGCCGGCTTCAATTCGCTGTCGGCCTTCTACCGCTGCTTCCGCCAGCACACCGGCCAGTCTCCGCGCGAATACCTGAAGCGCCTGTCGTCGCGCCGCTGAGATTTCCCAGCGGACCCGCGCGCACGACAGGCGCACGGCATCTTCCTACTCTCGCCGCATTCCCCTTTCCCTCTCGCGATGGAGCCCTCTATGTCGGCCTGGCGCCACCTCAGCCTGTGGATGAATCAACTGGACGATCCGCTCGAAGCGCGCCCGTCCCTGGAAGAATCCCTCGAGGTCGACGTGGCCATCGTCGGCGCCGGCTACACCGGCCTCTGGACCGCCTATTACCTGAAGCGCCGGGCGCCGCAGTTGCGCGTCGCCATCGTCGAGGCGGAAACCGCCGGCTTCGGCGCCTCGGGGCGCAACGGCGGCTGGCTGATGGGCAACCTGCTCGGCGAGGACGGCCTGCTCGCCGGCTTGCCGCCGGAACGGCGCCGGGCCGGCTACGACCTGCTACACGGGATTCCCGACGAGGTCGCGCGGGTGCTGCAAGAGGAAGGCATCGACTGCGACTACCGCAAGGGCGGCGTGCTCTACTGCGCGGCGCGCTACCCGGAACAGGAACGCCGCCTGCGCGCCTATCTGCATGATCTCTATGCCGAAGGCCTGGACGAAAGCGACTACCGCTGGCTGACGCCGCAGGAACTCGACCAGCAGTTGCGCATCCCCGGCAGCTACGGGGCGATCCATTCGCCGCACTGCGCCACCATCCAGCCGGCCAGGCTCGCGCGCGGCCTGGCCCGCGCGGTGGAGCGCCTGGGCGTGCGGCTGTTCGAGAAGAGCCGGGTGCTGCACTGGCAACGCGGCCTGCTGCGCACCGAGCGCGGCGAACTGCGCGCCGAATGGATCGTGCCGGCGGTGGAAGGCTATGCCGCCAGCCTGCCGCCACTGGGCCACTACCAGTTGCCGGTGCAGAGTCTGCTGGTGGCCACCGAGCCGCTGCCGTCGTCGGTCTGGGCGGAGATCGGCCTGGAGCGCGGCCAGGCCTTCAGCGAATTCAGCCGCCAGGTCACCTACGGCCAGCGCACCGCCGACGACCGCCTGGCCTTCGGCGCGCGGGGCGGCTACCGCTTCGGCGGCAAGCTGCGCAACGACTTCAGCCTCGACGACGAGGAAGTCGGCCTGCGTCGCTACCTGTTCGGCGAACTCTTCCCGCTGCTCAAGGACGCCAGGATCAGCCACACCTGGGGCGGCAACCTAGGCATGGCCCGGCGCTTCCGCCCGCACATGCTGCTCGACCGCGCCAGTGGCATCGCCCTCTCCGGCGGCTACGGCGGCGAAGGGGTCGGCGCCAGCAACCTCGGCGGCCGCACCCTGGCCGCGCTGATCCTCGGTGAGGACAGCGAGCTGCTGCGGCAGCCCTGGGTGCTGGGCGAGCGTCCGCTGGACAGCCTGGCCCGCTGGGAACCGGAACCCTGCCGCTGGCTCGGCTACAACGCGATCATCCGCAGTTTCGTCCATGAGGACCGGGTCCTTGCCGATCCGCACAGCGCGCCCTGGCGCCGCAGCCTGGCGCAAACCCTCGCGGCCGGCATGGAAAGCCTGATGCGCTGAGAATCCCCTCCACCTCCCACAGAGGAAAAACCGCATGGCCCTGACCCTTCTGAAAAATACCGCCGGCGCCGATCTTGGCGCCGCCAGCCCGGTCGCGGTGCCGCTTGGCGAGCCGGTCGCGCAGACCCGCGCCTACGCCGTGGAGCGCACCGACCAGGTGGAAACCGGCATCTGGGAATGCACCCCCGGACGCTGGCGGCGGCAGATCGTCGAGCAGGAGTTCTGCCACTTCCTGCAAGGCCGCTGCACCTTCACCCCGGACGGCGGCGAGACCATCCGCATCGAGGCCGGCGATGCCCTGCTGCTGCCGGAGAACAGTCTCGGCGTGTGGGATGTGCAGGAAACCGTGCGCAAGAGCTACGTGATCATCCACCGCTAGCCCGGGCGGCGCGACGGCGTCACTCGAAGCGCCCGTGGCGCCCCTCGCCGTCCTTGAAGCGCTGCGCGCCCTCCAGGGTCTCGCCGCTCTCGATCACCGCCAGCCCGCCCTGGAATTCGTTGGCCAGGGCCACGTCGAAGGACAGTTCCCACTGCGCGTATACGCTGGCGCGGTCGGCGAGCATGCAGGTCTGCGGGAAGGCGGCGAGTTCCGCCGCCAGCTCCTCGGCCTCGGCTCGCGCCGAACCGCTCGGCACCACCCGGTTGGCCAGGCCGATCTGCAACGCTTCGTCGGCCTTCACCGGACGCCCGGTGAGGATCAGGTCGAGCGCCCGGCCCTGCCCGACGATCCGCGGCAGGCGCACGCTGCCGCCATCGATCAGCGGCACCCCGAAACGCCGGCAGAACACTCCGCAGATGGCGTCCTCGGCCATCACCCGCAGGTCGGCGAGCAGCGCCAGCTCCAGCCCGCCGGCCACCGCATAGCCTTCGATGGCGGCGATCAGCGGCTTGCCGAGCTGCATGCGGCTCGGCCCCATCGGTCCGTCGCCCTCCGCCTCCAGGCGATTGCGCCGCTCGCCATCCTCGGCTACCGCCGCCAGGTCGGCGCCGGCGCAGAAATTGCCGCCGCTGCCGGTGAGTACCGCGACCCGCGCCGTATCGTCCGCTTCGAACTCGCGCAGGGCGTCGGCCAGGGCCTGGGCGGTCGGCCGGTCCACCGCATTGCGCCGCTCCGGGCGAGCGATGACCAGGGTGGTGACCGGGCCGTTGCGTTCGACGATGACACTCATGACAGACTCCCTGCGGAAAAAGCGAAAAAAGACACCGGCCGGATGGCAGAAGACCGGCGTCAGCCGGTCTTCACCTTAGTCCTTTTCCCGCGGCCGCGCCGCATCCGCCGGGCGTCTCAGAGCGCGTGCCTCTGCAGGTTGGCCATCATTTCACGGAGCGCCTCGACGTTGTCCGCCGGGTGCGCGGCGTTCTCGAAGTCGCAGATCTGCTGCCAGTGCGCGGCCACGTCCTCGGCATCGAAGCCGGCCTTCGGATCGAAGCCGAAGCCCAGGCTGCGCTCCCAGCGCACCTTGCCGATCCAGCCACCGCCGACCTCATAGAGCCCCGAGGTATCCTCGCAGGCCGAGCTGCCGAGGTAGACCACCAGCGGGCTGACCAGCTCCGGCTTGAGCTGCTCGAAGACCTGCGGCGGGATCAGCCCCTCGGTCATCCGCGTACCGCCGGTGGGGGCGATGGCGTTGACCAGGATATTGTTCTTGCGCCCTTCCAGGGCCAGGGTGCGGGTCAGGCCGTAGAGGCCGAGCTTGGCCATGCCGTAGTTGCTCTGGCCGAAGTTGCCGTAGATGCCCGAGGTCGAGGAGGTGAACACCACCCGCCCGTAGGCCTGCTCGCGCAAGTGCGGCCAGGCGGCGCGAGTGACCTTGTAGGCGCCTTCGACATGCACCTGGTAGACCAGGTCCCAGTCGGCGTCCTCCATCTTGTGGAAGGTCTTGTCACGCAGGATGCCGGCATTGTTGACCACCACGTCGACGCGGCCGAAGGCGTCCAGCGCGTTCTCCACGATCCTGTCGCCGTCCGTGACCGAGTCGTGGTTGGCCACCGCGGTGCCGCCGGCGGCACGGATCTCCGCCACCACCTTGTCCGCCGCCGAGGCACTGGCGCCTTCGCCATGGGTGCTGCCGCCGAGGTCGTTGACCACCACCCTGGCGCCATGCTTCGCGAACAGCAGGGCATGGGCGCGGCCAAGGCCGCCGCCGGCTCCGGTGACGATCACGACTTGGTCGTCTAAACGCAGGGCATCGCTCATGTTCGGGACTCCAGGGCAGTAGGAAGGATTGCCCGAGTGTCGGCCAGCCCGCCGGCGGGGACAAGGCTTCGCGCCGCCATGAATGGCGCCCGATAAGGCAGCGGGATGTTCCGCTTCAGTCGAACGGAATGTACAGCCGGCCACGCGGGCCGAGCTTGAACAGCCACCAGTCGTAGTTGTGCCGGACCACCATCAGCAGCAGGCTGCCGAGCAACGCGAGGCCGGCGCCGACGGCGTACCAGCGACTGCCTTCCTGCCAGCACAGGTAGCCGAGCCCGAGCGCCAGCAGCAGGCCGAGTTCGGCGAGGACCATCCCGGACTGGCGGATGAACGGCTGCGCCTGCACCATCTGGCGGAACAACCAGGAGCCCTCGTCGAACACGCGCAAGGGAGAAACGGGATCGTGCATGGAGACCTCCATGGGTGACGAAACGCCTCGTCCAGCGAGGCGCCAGCACCCTAGCCCCGATCCTTGCGCGATGGCACTTGCTGCAATCTCAAACTCGCTTAAGAAAACTCTGAATCATCCAGTCGGGCGCGAAACGCCAGGTAATGTTCGAGCACCGCCGCCGGCGCTTCGATCTGCGGATAATGGCCGATGCCATCGAGCAGCACGCAGTCGGCATCGGCGACCAGTTTCCGGTAGCGCTCGACCATGTGCGCCCCGGAGATCGGGTCGACGGCTCCGTCGATCACCCGCAACGGCACCCCGCCGTGCTGCAACGCCGCCACCCAGCGCTCACGCTGCTCGCGGCGGTCGACGATGTAGCGGATCAGGCGATGCATCACCCGCTGCCCCTGGTTGCTTTCGATCAGGCTCCAGAAGGCATCCAGCTCGGTCTCGCCGGGCTGGCTGCGCGGGCCGAAGACCTTGGCGAAGTTGCGCGCCAGGGCGCGGCGGTCGAACAGCCGGCCGAACAGCCCGCCCAACGGGCTCAGCAACAGCTTCTGGCTGAGCACCGGGCGGTGCGTTTCCGGGAACAGTCCACCATTGAGGAACACGCAGGAGGCGAGCCGCAGCCGGCCTTCGTGATGGCGGGCGAGCAGTTCCTGGGCGACGCTGTCGCCGTAGTCGTGGGCCAGCACGTGCAGCGGCTCGTCGATTCCCAGGCAGCCGAGCAGCGCCTGTTGCAGGTCGGCCTGCTCCAGCAGGCTGTAGCGATGGGCGCGCGGCTTGGCCGAATCGCCGAAGCCGAGCAGGTCGCAGACCAGCACGCGGTAGCGCTGCGCCAGCGGCTCCCAGAGGTAGTGCCAGTCCCAGGCGGCGCTGGGAAAACCGTGGATCAGCAGCAACGGCCGACCCTGCCCGGCTTCCCAGTAGCGGATCGGGAAGCCCTTGAAATCCAGAGTGCGGCCGCGCCTCCGCCAGGCCTCCAGGGGAATGCCGGGCAGCGCCGCGGTCACTGGCGGTAGCCCGGGTTCTGCTGGTCGAGCTTGCGCAGCAGCGCCGGCCAGGCGAGCTGGCCGCCCATGCCGGTCTTGCTGCGCATCACCCCGGCGATCATGTCGCGCGCGCCGGCGAGGATCTGCCCCGGGATGTGGATCAGCTCGGCGCCGCCGCTCTGCGCCATCACCTGTACCTCGCAGGCGCGTTGCAGGGTGAACATCATGAGGAAGGTATCGGCGATGGACCCGCCGCAGGTGAGCAGGCCGTGGTTGGGCAGGATCAGGAAGTTGCTGGTCCCCAGGTCAGCCTGCAGGCGGGCCTTTTCCTCATGGTTCAGGGCGACGCCCTCGTAGGCGTGGTAGGACAGGCTGGAGAGCACGAACAACGATTGCTGCGACAGCGGCAACAGGCCCTGCTTCTGGCAGGACACCGCGATCCCCGCGGCGGTATGGGTGTGCAGCACGCACTCGACGTCGTGGCGGACCTCGTGCACCGCGCTATGGATGGTGTAGCCGGCCGGGTTGATCTCGTAGGGGCTGTCCATCAGCTTCTTGCCGCTGGCATCCACCTTCACCAGGCTGGAGGCGGTGATCTCGTGGAACATCAGGCCGAACGGGTTGATCAGGAAGTCCTCGGTGCCCGGCACCTTGGCCGAGATGTGGGTGAAGATCAGGTCGTCCCAACCGTGCAGGGCGACCAGCCGGTAGCAGGCAGCGAGATCGACGCGGGTCTGCCATTCGGCGGCGGAGACCTGGGCTTGCACATCGGCGGGCAGGGAGTGAACGGCGGTCACGGCGGCATCCTCTTTTGTCGTTATCGGATGCCCGCAGTCTAGCCCCGCCCCCCTCCGGCGACTGTCGCCGGGCTTACACTCGCGCGCCGGCTGAATGGCGGAGGATTCAGCCGGCCTATGCGCGCAGGCTACAGGCAGTGGGCGACCAGGGGCGCGACCAGCAGGTTGAACAGCCCGGTGAGAACCATCAGCAGACCGGCCGCCGAACCTTCCTCGTCGCCAAACTCGTAGGCCCGACTGGTGCCGGCGCCGTGCGCGCCGACGCCGAACAGCGCGCCGCGGGCCAGCGGCGTGCGCAAGCGCAGGACGCGCAGCAGGGTGCCGCCGATCACCGCGCCGAACACCCCGGTGATCATCACGAAGGCGGCGGTCAGTTCCGGCACGCCGCCCAGGTCGTGGGACATCTCCATGGCGAACGGCGTGGTGATCGAGCGCGGCAGCAACGACAGCGTGACCTGGCCGTCCAGCGCCAGGGCCTGGGCCAGCGCCCAGGAGCTGCCGATGGCCACTGCGGTGCCGGCGAACATCCCGGCCAGCAGCGCCGGCCAGTGGCGCATCAGCAGCTCGCGCTGCTGCCAGATCGGGATGGCGAAGGCCACCGTCGCCGGACCGAGCAGCGCCACCAGCCAATTGGTGTCGCGGGCGTAGTCGGCGTAGCGGGTATGGGTGGGAATCGCCAGGGCATAGAGCAGCACCGGGACGAACACGATGGGCGACAGCCAGTACCACTTCACCCGGCGGTACAGCTGGCGGCTCAGCAGGTAGCCGCCGACGGTCGCCGCCAACCAGAACAGGGCTTGCTTATCGAGACTCATGGCGCGCCCTCCAGCGGCACATCCACTCCACCGACACCGCGGTGACCAGCATCACCAGCAGGGTGCTGAGCATGATCACCAGGAGGATGCGCCAGCCCTCGCTGCGTAGCAGCGCGCCGTAGTCGAGCAGGCTCATCAGCGCCGGGATGAAGAACAGCAACATCTCCGCCAGCAACAGGCCGGCGCCGGCCTGCAGCCAGGCCGGACGCAGCAGGCCGCTGGCGAACAGCAGCAACAGCGCCGCCAGGCCGACCACCCCGCCCGGCAGCGGCAGGCCGATGGCCTTCGCCAGCCAGCCGCCGGCCCACCAGAAGGCGATGAGTACCGCCAGTTCGGCGGCAAGGCGGGACAGACGGCGGACGAGCGGGGGCAACATGGGAAGGGCCTTGGCTGGGAAATCGGGGATGGAGAAAGGATAAGGCCCGGCCTATCATCCCCAAAGCGAATTGTCCGCATGAGAGCCATTCCAGAATGGAATTCCGTCAACTCCGCAGCTTCGTCGAAGTGGTCCGCCAGGGCAGCTTCACCCAGGCGGCTCAGGTCCGCCACGCCAGCCAGTCGACCATCAGCAAGCAGGTCGCCCAACTGGAGCAGAGCCTCGGCGTGCAGGTATTGGAACGCAACGGGCCGCACGTGCGCCTGACCGACGCCGGCGCCGTGGTGTTTCGCCGCGCCGAGGAGATGCTGCGGCTGCGCCGCGACCTGCTCAGCGAACTGGACGATCTCAGCCAGCTCAACCGCGGCGAACTGCGCCTGGGCCTGCCGTTGCTCGGCGCCGACGCGCTGTTCGCCCAACGCTTCGCCGAATACCGGCGGCGCTATCCGAACATCGCCGTGCACCTGGTGGAAGGCGGCAGCAAGACCATGGAGCAGGCGGTGCTGGCCGGCGAGCTGGAACTGGCCGGCAGCCTCACCCCGGCGGACGACGGCTTCGACTACCAGCCGTTCTGCAACGAACCGCTGGACGTGCTGCTGCCGGCCGGGCATCCCAAGGCCGCTGCCGCCAGCGTCGCCCTCGGCGAACTGGCGGACAGCCCGTTCCTGCTCTACCAGCAGAGCTTCACCCTCAACGACCGCCTGCTGCGCGCCTGCCTGGAGGCCGGCTTCAGCCCGCGCGAAGGCGGCCGCAGCGGCCAGGCCGACTTCCTCGGCGCGCTGGTGGCGGCCAACCAGGGGGTGGTGCTGCTACCGCGGGCGATCGCTCGCGAGATCGAACGCCCGGGAGTGGTGCGGGTCCTGCTCAGGGAGCCGGACCTGCGCTGGGACATCGCCTTCATCTGGCGCCGTGGCGGCTACCTGTCGCGGGCGGCGCAGGCCTGGCTGGAGCTGCTGCGCGAGCGGCCGCTGGAGGAAAGCCCGGCGTAGGACGAATAACCGCCAGCTCGGCAGAAGCTAGGCGAATAACGCCTGGAGGCGTTATTCGCCCTACCGCTTGTCCCCTCCCCGTGTAGGGCGAATAACCGCTACGCGGTTATCCGCCGCCTGGGCAGGCGTTTCGGCGGATAACGCCTGGGGCGTTATTCGCCCTACCGCTTGCTCCTTCCCCGTGTAGGGCGAATAACCGCCACGCGGTTATCCGCCGCCTCGGCGGGGTACGCCCGGGATCAGCCCTTGAGGGCGGCGGCGAACTCGGCCAGCCAAGGCTCGGCGTCGGTCTCGGGGGTAACGGTTTCGCTGGCATCCAGGCGCAGCATCGGCAGCACTTCGCGCACGCCCAGTTCGCCGAACAGTTCGCGAACCTGCTCGCCGCCACCGCAGAACGTGTCGCCGTAGCTCGAATCGCCCAGGCCGATGACCCCACCCGGCAGGCCGTGCCAGGCCGGCAGTTGGTCGCGGATCGCGTAGTACAGCGGTTGCAGGTTGTCCGGCAGTTCGCCCATGCCGGTGGTCGAGGTCACCACCAGGAATGCCTCGGGGGCGAAGGCCTTGAGTTCGTCGAGGCTGGCGCGGGGCAGATGGGAGGCCTCGAAGCCGGCCGCGGACAGCAATTTCTGGGCGTGCCGGGCGACTTCTTCGGCGGTGCCGTAGACCGAGCCGGAGAGAATGGCGACTTTCATGAACACTCCGTAAGCCAACAGGGGTAAGCCGGGCATTATGCCGCATGCGTTCGCCGAGCGGGACGCACCGAATCAATGCAGACAGGCCACAAAAGCACCATTTCGGTGCGCGCCCTGTCATCGGGATGTCATCGCGCTGCCGTAGACACGGCAGCGAACCTTCGCCACCACGGCGGGAACGATCCTTGCCTGTCCTCCGACGCAGCCCACCACCCCCGGCGCTGCGCCGTTGTCCGAGGGCGCCCACGAAGCGCGCTCAACCGTTCCAGGAGATACACGATGTCTACCGCTCCCGTTACCCTGCTGGTGGCCCGCCGCGTCGCCGCCGGCCGTTACCGCGACTTCCTCGCCTGGCAGCGCGAAGGCGAAGCCCTCGCCGCCGACTTCCCCGGCTACCTCGGCTCCGGGGCGCTGGCGCCGCCCGCTGGCGGAGACGAATTCCAGATGATCTTTCGCTTCGCCGACGACGCCACCCTCGCCGCCTGGGTCCACTCCGCCTCGCGCCAGGCCTGGCTCGAACGCGGCCAGGGACTCTTCGACGAACCGCGCGAGCACCGCGCCCACGGCCTCGCCGCCTGGTTCGACGACAACCGCAAACCGCCGCGCTGGAAGCAGAGCGTGGCGATCTGGCTGGCGTTCTTCCCGGTCTCGCTGGCCTTCAACCTCGGCGCCGGCCCCTACCTCGGCGAGCTGTCGCTGGCCGCGCGGGTGCTGCTCAGCACCCTGGTCCTCACCCCGTTGATGACCTACTGGTTCATCCCTCTCTCCAGCCGCCTGCTCGCCCCCTGGCTGCACCGCCGCCCGCAGCGCGCCGCCAGCCTGCCGGAAGCGCACTGACGGCTTGCCGCCCACCCCGGCGGGGTGGGCCGTAGCGCAAGGCTTTGCCCGACTGGCTCAGTCGGGTACCCTGCATCCATCCGATTCCCTTCGCCTGCTGTGAGAGTCCCATGGCGACAGCCCCGATCCTGATCACCGGCGCCAGCCAGCGTGTCGGCCTGCATTGCGCCCGCCGCCTGCTGGCCGACGGCGAGTCGGTGATCGTCAGCTACCGCAGCGAACGCCCGGCGCTGGACGAACTGCGCCAGGCCGGCGCGCTGACCCTGCACGCCGACTTCGCCAGCGAGGCCGGCATCTTCGCCTTCATCGGGGCCCTCCGGCAGCATACCGACAGCCTGCGAGCGATCGTCCACAACGCCTCGGACTGGGTCGCCGAGACGCCCGGCCACGAAGCCGAGGCGTTCCAGCAACTGTTCAGCGTGCACATGCTCGCGCCCTACCTGATCAACCTGCACTGCGCCGAGCTGCTGGAACGCTCGCAGCCTGCCGACATCGTCCACCTCACAGACGACGTGGCGCGCAAGGGCAGCGCCCGGCGTATCGCCTACTGCGCGAGCAAGGCCGGGCTGGACAACCTGACCCTGTCGTTCGCCGCGCGCTTCGCGCCGAGGATCAAGGTCAACGCCATTTCACCGGCGCTGGTGATGTTCAACGACGGGGACGACGCCGAATACCGCGCCCGCACCCTGGCGAAATCCGCGCTCGGCATCGAGCCGGGGCCGGAAGTCATCTACCAGAGCCTTCGCTACCTGTTGGACAACCCCTACGTCACCGGGACCACCCTGACCGTGAACGGCGGCCGCCACGTCAAGTGAGGCGCCAAGGACCCCTTATGAACCCAGCACTTTCCCAGCATTACCGGGAGATCCTCGTCGGTCTCGGCGAAGACCCGCAGCGCGAAGGCCTGCTCGACACCCCGAAGCGCGCGGCCAAGGCCATGCAGTACCTCTGCCACGGCTATGGCCAGACCCTGGAGGAAATCGTCAACGGCGCGCTGTTCGCCTCGGACAACGATGAAATGGTCATCGTCCGCGACATCGAGCTGTACTCCCTGTGCGAACACCACCTCCTGCCCTTCATCGGCAAGGCTCATGTGGCGTACATTCCCACCGGCAAGGTGCTCGGCCTGTCGAAGGTGGCGCGGATCGTCGACATGTTCGCCCGCCGCCTGCAGATCCAGGAGAACCTCACCCGGCAGATCGCCGAGGCGGTCCGCCAGGTGACCAGCGCCGCCGGCGTGGCGGTAGTGATCGAGGCCCAGCACATGTGCATGATGATGCGCGGGGTGGAGAAGCAGAACTCGCAGATGTTCACCTCGGTGATGCTCGGCGCGTTCCGCGACTCGAACACCACCCGCCAGGAATTTCTGCAATTGATCGGAAGGAGCAAGTGACATGCCGCGACTGGAACCGGGAATGGCGCGAATCCGCGTCAAGGACCTGCGCCTGCGCACCTTCATCGGGATCAAGGAGGAGGAAATCCTCAACAAGCAGGACGTGCTGATCAACCTGACCATCCTCTACCCGGCCGCGGACGCCGTGGAGGTCAACGACATCGAGCACGCGCTGAACTACCGCACCATCACCAAGGCGATCATCCGCCACGTCGAGGAGAACCGCTTCGCCCTGCTCGAACGGATGACCCAGGAAATCCTCGACCTGGTGATGGAGAACCCGGCGGTGCGCTACGCCGAGGTGGAAGTGGACAAGCCGCACGCGCTGCGCTTCGCCGAGTCGGTCTCGATCACCCTCGCCGGCCACCGCTGAGGCGGCCGACGAGCGAACCGCGCGAAGACGCGCACAAGCGTTGCCCGCCGGCCGCGCCAACTCTTATCATCGCCGGACCTGGCCCTGTGCCTTCACCCTGCCCCGAGCCATCGTCGAGAAACACCGCCATGACCGCAGCCAACCTCACCGAACAGCAACGCCTGGAACTCGAAGCCGCCGCCTTCCGCACCCTGGTCCATCATTTGCAGACCCGCAAGGACGTGCAGAACATCGACCTGATGAACCTCGCCGGTTTCTGCCGCAACTGCCTGTCCAAGTGGTACAAGGCCGCTGCCGACGACCTCGGGGTGGAAGTCAGCAATGACCAGGCCCGCGAAGAGATCTACGGCATGCCCTATGCCGAGTGGAAAGCCAAGTACCAGAAAGAAGCGAGCCCGGAACAACAGGCCGCCTTCGCCAAGAGCCAGGGCAACGCCTGAGGCCACCGGGCCCCTTGCCAACCCTGCCCCAGACACCATGAGCCTGTTTCGATGACCCTGACCGACTTCCGCGCGCGCCTGCGCAGCGAACACCACCTGTTCACCGACACCCTGGCGTTCATCGCCGAGCACTACAGCTACACGCCGAGCGCCTTCGACAACGGCAGCGTGAGCAACCCGGCCGGGCAGAACGAAGGTTCCTGCAAGACCCTGGGCTTCGCCATCCTCGAGGGCCTCAGCCTCGAGGAAACCCTGCTGGCCTTCGGCGAGCACTACCGCGCGGTGCGCGATAACCCGGAAGGCGACGACCACGCCAACATCCGCGCCCTGCAACAGACCGGCCTGGCCGGCGTGCATTTCGAGCGCCAGCCCCTGTCGCGCCGGGGCTGAGAAGTCCCGGTCGACCCCACGGCGGATGACTGCGAGCGGTTATTCGCCCTATCGACCGCTCCATAGCGACCCACGCCAGCCGTCGCCACCGGCCGGCCTTGCCGATACGCGACGAAAAAAGGCGGGGCCCCCTCGGGGTCCCCGCCCTTCTCGGCGCCGCAAGCGCGGCGCAGCCAGCGTCACAGCTTGGCGATGGATACCTCGGTGGACTTGACGAAGGCGATCACTTCGCTACCGATGGCCAGCTCCAGTTCCTTCACCGAACGCGTGGTGATCACCGAAGTGACGATCCCGGCGGCGGTCTGCACGTCGATCTCGGAGAGCACCGGCCCTTCGATGATTTCCTTCACGGTGCCCTTGAACTGGTTACGAACGTTGATGGCTTTGATGGTCATGGCGTTTCTCCTGGGGGGATTCGGAACGAGGCATGGTTGGTTAGAGCGCCCAGCGCAGTTGCGTGGGCAGGGGTGAAACGGGTTCGGGTTGCGGCGGCAGCTCCGGCTGCGCCAGCACCCGGTTGAGCACTTCGGCTTCCAGCGCGGCCAGTCGCGCCGAGCCACGCGAGCGCGGCCGGGGCAGTTCCACCGGCAGGTCGAGGCCGATCTCGCCGTCCTCGATGAGGATCACCCGGTCGGCCACCGCCACCGCCTCGCTGACGTCGTGGGTGACCAGCAGGACGGTGAAACCGTGTTCGCGCCAGAGTCCTTCGATCAGGTGCTGCATCTCGATCCGGGTCAGCGCGTCGAGCGCGCCGAGCGGCTCGTCGAGCAACAGCAGGCGCGGCTCGTGGATCAGCGCGCGAGCCAGCGCGACGCGCTGCTTCTGCCCGCCGGACAGGGCCGCCGGCCACTCGTTGGCACGCTCGGCCAGGCCGACCGCCCGCAGCGCCTGCAGGGCCTTCGCCCGCCAGTCGCCGCGCAGGCCGAGGCCGACGTTGTCGATCACCCGCTTCCACGGCAGCAGGCGCGAGTCCTGGAACATCAGCCGGGTGTCCTCGCGGGCCTCGGCCAGCGCCGCCGAGCCGGCCAGCAACTCGCCGCGGCTGGGCTGGTCGAGGCCGGCCAGCAGGCGCAGCAGGGTGCTCTTGCCGCAGCCGCTGCGGCCGACGATGGCGACGAACTGCCCGGCCGGAACCAGCAGGTCGATGTCCTTGAGCACCTCGCGCTCGCCGAAGCGCCGCGCCACTCCGCGCAGGGCCAGCGGGATACCGCGCTTGAGGCGCTGCGGAGTGCCGCCAAGGGCGGCGTTGTGCGCGTTCATGCGCCACCTCCCTTGACCTGGTAGGCCGGGTGCCAGCGTAGCCAGACGCGTTCCAAGCCGCGGGCGGCGAGGTCGGCGAGCTTGCCGAGGACGGCATAGAGCAGGATCGCCAGGACCACCACGTCGGTCTGCAGGAACTCGCGGGCGTTCATCGCCAGGTAACCGATGCCGGAGCTGGCGGAAATGGTCTCGGCGACGATCAGGGTCAACCACATGAAGCCGAGGGCGAAGCGCACCCCGACCAGGATCGACGGCAGCGCGCCGGGCAGGATCACCTGGCGGAACAGGGCGAAGCCGGACAACCCATAGCTGCGCGCCATCTCCAGCAAGCCGGGGTCGATGCCGCGGATGCCGTGGTAGGTGTTCAGGTAGATCGGGAACAGCGTGCCGAGGGCGACCAGGAAGATCTTCGCCGACTCGTCGATGCCGAACCACAGGATCACCAGCGGGATCAGCGCCAGGTGCGGCACGTTGCGGATCATCTGCACCGAACTGTCGAGGAAGCGTTCGCCCCACTTCGACAGGCCGGTGACGAAGCCCAGCACCAGGCCGATGGTGCCGCCGATGAGAAAGCCGATCGCCGCGCGCCAGCCGCTGATCGCCAGGTGCTGCCAGATCTCGCCGCTGCGCAGCAGCGCCCAGCCGGCCTCGAGCACGGCGCTGGGCGCGGGGAGGATGCGGCTGGACAGCCAGCCGAACTCCACCGCCGCCTGCCATACCGCCAGCAGGACCAGCGGCAGGGCCCAGGGCGCCAGGCGCTCGGCCAGTCGTTTGGAAATGCTCATGTCGTTCGCTCCGACCGCTCTCAACTCTGCGCGGCCTGCCGGGGCAGGATGTCGTTGGCCACCATCTCGCCGAACGGGCTGACATAGCCGCGTCCCTCGGGCTGCGCCGGGCGCTGCACGTCGAGGTGCGGGAACAGCAGTTCGGCGACCCGGTAGGACTCTTCCAGGTGCGGATAGCCGGAGAAGATGAAGGTATCGATGCCCAGCTCGGCGTACTCCCTGACCCGCGCCGCCACCGTCGGCCCGTCGCCGACCAGCGCGGTGCCGGCGCCGCCGCGCACCAGGCCGACGCCGGCCCAGAGATTGGGGCTGACTTCCAGGTTGTCGCGCGAACCGCCGTGCAGCGCGGCCATGCGTTGCTGGCCGACCGAGTCGAAGCGCGCCAGGGAGGCCTGGGCGCGGGCGATGGTGTCGTCGTCGAGGTGCGCGATCAGTCGATCGGCGGCCTGCCAGGCTTCCTCGCTGGTCTCGCGGACGATCACGTGCAGGCGGATCCCGAAGCGCACCTGGCGGCCCTGGCGGGCGGCCTTCTCGCGTACCTGGGCGATCTTCTCGGCAACCGCCGCCGGCGGCTCGCCCCAGGTCAGGTACAGCTCGACCTGCTCGGCGGCGAGGTCCTGGGCGGCCTCCGAGGAGCCGCCGAAGTACAGCGGCGGACGCGGCTGCTGCAACGGCGGATAGAGCAGTTTGGCGCCCTTCACCTGGATGTGCTTGCCGGCGTAGTCGACGGTCTCGCCCTCCAGCACACGACGCCAGATGCGGGTGAATTCGACCGACGCCTCGTAGCGTTCGGCGTGGCTCAGGTGCAGGCCGTCGCCAGCCAGTTCGTCGGGATCGCCGCCGGTGACCAGGTTGAACAGCGCGCGGCCGTTGGACAGCCGGTCCAGGGTCGCCGCCTGGCGCGCGGCGACGGTCGGCGAAATGATCCCGGGACGCAGCGCGACGAGGAACTTCAGGCGCTGGGTTACCGGGATCAGCGAGGCGGCGACCAGCCAGGAGTCCTCGCAGGAACGTCCGGTGGGGATCAGTACGCCGCCGAAGCCCAGGCGGTCGGCGGCCTGGGCGATCTGCTGCAGGTAGCCGTGGTCGACGGCACGGGCGCCCTGGGTGGTGCCCAGGTAGTGGCCGTCGCCGTGGGTGGGAAGGAACCAGAAAATCTCGAGGCTCATCGCAATTGACTCCAGGGTGAGCGCGCCGGCGTGGCGTAGCCGCGCGATGATCGTGTCGGTATGTGGGCGGTACGGGCTCAGGGTGCGCTGGCGACCTTGCCGGCCGGTGGCGTCCAGATCACGTCCTTGATGCTCAGCGGTTTGGGAATCAGCTTCAGCTGGGTGAAGGTGTCGGCGATCTTCTGCTGCGCCTCGACCACCGCCGGGGTGATCAACTGCGCGCCGTAACCCTGGCGCTTCACCGCGGTAAGGGTGATGTCGGCGGGCAGCCCGAGCAGCGGCGCGACCTGCTCGGTCACCTGCTGCGGGTTGGCCCGCGACCAGTCACCGACCTCGCGGATCTCGTCCACCAGCTTGTCGAGCACCTGCGGATGCCGTTGCGCGTAAGTCCGGGTGGCGAGGTAGAACTGGTGGTTGTCGACCAGCTCGCGACCATCCACCAGGACCCGCGCGGACAACTGCTTCTCGGCGGCGGCCTGGTAGGGGTCCCAGATCACCCAGGCGTCGACGCTGTGACGCTCGAAGGCGGCGCGGGCGTCGGCCGGCGGCAGGTAGACGGGTTGGATGTCGCTGTACTTCAGGCCGGCCTGCTCGAGGGCGCGGACCAACAGGTAATGCACGTTGGAGCCCTTGTTCAGGGCGACTTTCCTGCCCTTCAGCTCGGCCACCGAACGAATCGGCGAGTCCTTCGGCAGGAGGATCGCCTCGCTGGTCGGCGCCGGCGGTTCGTAGGCCACGTAGAGCAGGTCGGCGCCGGCGGCCTGGGCGAATACCGGCGGGGTTTCCCCGGTCACGCCGAAGTCGATGCTGCCGACATTGAGTCCCTCGAGCAATTGCGGGCCGCCGGGAAACTCGGTCCATTGCACCTTCACGCCGTCTTCGGCGAGACGTTTCTCCAGGGTGCCGCGGGCCTTGAGCAGGACCAGGGTGCCGTATTTCTGATAACCGATCCGCAGGGTGTTGGCCGACTTCTCGTCGGCCTGGACGCCGTAGGACAGGGCCGCCACCAGCAGGGCCGCCAGTCCACGACGCAAAGCGATGGTGCGCATGGCGCTCTCCTTTGTCGTTGTGGGTGCCGAACCTGCCGCGCCGTTGACGGAACAGTGAGGTCGTCGTGTGTGCGTTGTGCAATCGGGCCGCGGCGCGCGTGCGCTGGCGGCGGACGGATCAGATGCTCCAGCGGGCGTTCACCAGGCGCTCGTTGAGCAACTGCGGGTCGATCGGCTGCGGCCGTCGCGAGAGGGCCAGGTGGAAGGTTTCCAGGGCGTTTTCCAGGCGCTGCTCGAGGACCGGCTCCAGGCGCGCCGGGTCGCTCTCGGTGGCGTAGGCGATCTGCTTGTCCACGGCGAATACGCCGTGCAGCACCTCCTGGGCCTTGAGCGCGGCCAGTACCGGCTTCAATGCGTAGTCCACGGCCAGCATGTGCGCGCTGCTGCCGCCGGTGGCGAACGGCAGCACCACCTTGTGCTCCAGGGCGCGCTCGGGCAACAGGTCGAGCAGGACCTTCAGCGCGCCGGAAAACGAGGCCTTGTACACCGGGGTGGCGACCAGCAGGCCGTCGGCGCGGCCGATCTGCTCGGCCAGCGCCAGTACCGGCGGACTGTCGAGGCGGGCACGCAGCAGGTCCTCGGCGGGAAAATCCAGCACCTGGTGGCTGGCCACCTCGACGCCGCGACGGCTCAGCCAGTCCCTGGCACGCTCCAGCAACACCCCGGAGCGGGAGCGTACGCTGGGACTTCCGGCGATGGAAACGACGAGCATGGGGGGATTCCTTATAACCGGAAAACAGAATATTCGTTTGGCTTGCTAACCAAGTTGCATAGACCTTAACAGGCGGCCTCATATTCCAATAAATGTTTTTTATTCATTTATTTATTCCATAAAGCATATAAGAACCCGATTCGGGGTCTTGCCTCAGAGCACGTGTGCCCGCTGCATTTCGGTCAGGGCCTCGCCGCGCAAGTAGGCCAGCTCCACCGCCCGGCGATCGCGGGGACGCGCCAGCGGTACGTGGAACTCGCGGCGGATGTGTCCGGGACGGCCGCCCATCAGCAGCACGCGGTCGGCGAGATAGAACGCCTCGTCGAGATCGTGGGTGACCAGCAGGACGCTGATCTCGTAGTTCTGCACCACGTCCTGCAGCAGGTCCTGGAGGCGCATGCGGGTGAAGGCGTCGACCGCGCTGAACGGCTCGTCGAGCAACAGCACCTGCGGCCGTCCGTAGAGACCGCGAGCGATCGCCGCGCGCTGCGCCATGCCGCCGGACAGTTGCTTGGGCAGCAATCCTCCGCAGCCGGCCAGTCCGACATCGGCGAGCAGGCGCTCGACCCAGTGCTCGTCCTCCAGCCAGCCGTCGGCGAAACCGACGTTCTGCGCCACCGTCAGCCAGGGCAACAGGCGCGGCTCCTGGAACACCACGCCGATGCCGCCGCTGCGGCCGTTCTCGCCGTCCGGGCCGAAGCCGAGGATCGGGTTGCGTTCGACAGTGCCCTGGAAGTCGTCATCCAGTCCGGCGGCGATCCGCAGCAGGGTGCTCTTGCCGCAACCGCTGGGGCCGAGCAGGCTGACCACCTCGCCGGGCGCCAGCGACAGCGCCACGCCCTCCAGCACCCGCGTATCGCCATAGGCCTTGCGAATCTCCAGCAGGTCGAGCAGGCCGCTCATGCGCCGCCCTCCCCGTCGAAGCTGTCGCGCCAGCGCAGGGCCCGGCGCTCCAGCGAGCGGAGCAGGCCATCGCTGAGCTTGCCGAGGGCCGCCAGGACCAGGATCGCGGCGATCACCAGGTCCGGACGCGAGGTTTCCCGACCGTCGCTGAGCAGATAGCCGAGGCCCTGGGTGGCGGCGATCAGCTCCGCCGCGACGAGGAACATCCAGCTCAGGCTGAGCGCCCCGCGCAGGCCGGTGAACAGGTTCGGCAGCGCCGCCGGAAGGAGGATGCGGCGGACCAGGGCGAAGCGCGACAAACGGTAGAGCCGCCCCAGTTCCACCCACTTGCGATCAACCCCGCGTACCCCGGCGACCAGCGCGAGGTAGACCGGGAAGAAGGCGCCGAGGGCGATGAGGACGATCTTCGGCGTCTCGTCGATGCCGAACCAGAGCAGCAGCAAGGGCACCCAGGCCAGGCTGGGGATCGCCCGCAGGGCCTGGAAGCTCGGCTCGAGGTAGGCTTCGGCGCGACGACTGAGGCCGACCCAGGTTCCGACCGCCAGGGCCAGGCCGCTGCCGATCGCGAAACCGGCGGCGACCCGCGCCAGGCTCGCGCCGACATGCCCCCACAGCTCGCCGCGAGCCAGTTCCACCAGGGTCAGCAGGATGCCGCTCGGCGCTGGCATCTGGTAGGCCGGCAGCCAGCCCAGGCGCACCAGCGCTTCCCACGACGATAGCGCCAGCAGCGGCAAGGCCCAGGCCCGCCAGGCGCCCGGCACGCGCAGTCGCCACGCCCGGCGCGAGACTCGCCGGGCCAGTCGCAGGCTCTGGCTGACCATGGCTCAGGGCTCCGTGCGCGCCAACGGGGCACCGCCGATGACCTCGGCGGCCCACTGCGGCGCGATCAGTTCTTCGACCACCTTCTGCACGTCCACGCCCGGCCGCACCAGGCGCTCGTCCGCCAGGATCGGCGCCGCGGCCTTGAGCGCGGCGACCTGTTCGGCGCCCGGCAGCGGCTGGCTGAAATCGGTGCGCGACAGTTGCAGGCGAGCCACTTCCAGCGGCAGGCCGGCTTCCTCGGCAAGCAGTTGCGCGGCCTCGTCGGGGTGCCCGATCACCCAGTGGCGCGCCTGCTCGTAGGCCGCCAGCACCTGGCGGATCAGTTGCGGATGGCGTTCGGCGAAATCCTCGCGGACGTTGAGCACGCCGTAGCTGTTGAATCCGAGGTTGCGGTAGAGCAGCCGCGAGCCGGCCTGCAACTCGCTGGCCGCCATGTGCGGATCGAGCCCGGCCCAGGCGTCGACCTGGCCCTTCTCCAGGGCTACCCGGCCGTCGGGATGCTGCAGGTGGACGATACGCAGGTCGTTCTTGTCCAGGCCCACGCTGTGCAGGCTGCGGAGCAGGAACAGGTAGGGATCGGTGCCCTTGGTGGCAGCCACCTTGCGCCCCTTGAGTTCGGCGAGGCTGCGGATCGGCGAATCCTTGCGCACCAGCAGCGCGGTCCACTCCGGGCGGCTGGCGACGTATACGGTACGTACCGGGCTGCCGTTGGCCCGCGCGAGTACCGCGGCGAGGCCGGCGGTCGAGGCGAAATCGACGCTGCCGGCGTTGAGGTACTCCAGGGAACGGTTGCTGCCCTGGCTGAACACCCAGCGCACCCGGGTGCCGCTGCCGTCCAGGCTTTTCTCCAGCCAGCCGAACTTCCTGAGCGCCAGGCTGGTGGGGGCGTAGTAGGCATAGTCGAGACGGATTTCAGCGGGGGCGTCGGCGGCTTCGGCCGCGGGAAACACGGCAAGAACGGCGAGCAGGGCCAGCCAGGCCCGGCAGCGACGGAGAGCGGCGATCATGCGTCTGCTCCTGGAAGGAGGTGGATGAGCGAGCCTTCTCCCCGTCTGGCGGGCAAGTCAGAGCCGGTTTCGGAAATGGATGGCGGATAAAAAGCGTCGCGGCGACGCGCTGGCGCACATAAAAAAGAGGGCCGGTCGAAACCGGCCAAAAACCCTGCTCGTGGCTAAACAGCGTTGCATGACGGCACGCACCGTCGAATAAAAGGTCCCGCCTGCCGTGCCTGCCCATGCAGGCGGGACGAATCCGGCCTCAGCGGTTGGGCTGGGGCGTCAGGCGCAGGTAGGGCTTCACCGCGCGGTAGCCTTTGGGGAAACGCCGCTTGATCTCTTCCTCGTCCTTCAGCGAAGGCACGATCACCACCTCGTCGCCGTCCTCCCAGTTGGCCGGCGTGGCGACCTTGTGCTCGTCGGTCAGTTGCAGCGAATCGATCACCCGGAGGATCTCGTTGAAGTTGCGCCCGGTGCTCGCCGGGTAGGTGATGATCAGGCGCACCTTCTTGTTCGGGTCGATGATGAACAGCGAACGCACGGTCAGCGTGTCGTTGGCGTTCGGGTGGATCAGGTCGTAGAGTTCGGAGACCTTGCGATCGGCGTCGGCGATGATCGGGAAGTTGACCCGGGTGTCCTGGGTCTCGTTGATATCGTCGATCCACTTCAGGTGCGAGTCCACCGGGTCCACCGACAGCGCCAGGACCTTGACCCCGCGCTGGGCGAACTGGTCCTTGAGCTTGGCGGTGAAGCCCAGCTCGGTGGTGCACACCGGGGTGAAGTCGGCCGGGTGGGAGAACAGCACGCCCCAGCTGTCGCCCAGCCATTCGTGGAGGCGGATGCGCCCTTCGCTGGAATCCTGTTCGAAATCGGGGGCGATGTCGCCGAGTCTGAGGCTCATGGGGTCACTCCTTGTTCGTGTTGGAACCCACTATGCCCAAGGCCGTTCGACGTTAAAAAGAATAAATTAAGATTTTCTTATAACCAAAAATAGAATACCCAACCCTTCGCCTGGAAATCCGTCCCCTTTCGTCCGCCGGCCTGCCGCCCGACCACCCCCCGCCTACACTGAAATCACCTTGGCCCGCCATCCAGGAGTCGCCGCCATGTTGGGGAAACGTTCCACCGATCCCGTCCCGGCCACCCGCTTCCGCAGCGATCGCATAAGTTCGGTGAATGGCCAGTACTTCTTCTCCACCCGCGAAGGGACCCTGGAAGGTCCCTACTTCACCCGTTTCGACGCGGAGCGGGAAATCGACGCGTATATCCGCAGGATGCGCCAATCGGCGGAAATCCAGGCGCCGGGTTCCCACTGAAACGATACAGGCGCGGAATTTATTTCCCGGCGGCTGAAACGTTCAAGAAAGGGAAGGCAGGTATTCTCGGCGGAACGCCGAGGCAAATGTCACCGCATGTGAACGCACTCACATCGGGGGTGAGTTCCAGTATCATTCACCCGGTGAATACCTGCCACGTCGTGCGTATCCACGCTTCTCCACGTTTTCTAGCGGTAAATCCATGAAAAAAATCTTATTGATGCTTTTGTGCGTCAGCGTGCTGGGTTGCTCCAAAAACAGCGTCGAATCGGAAAAACCGGTCGACGTGCTCCTGATCGGTGGCGGCATCATGAGCGCCACCCTGGGTACCTATCTGAACGAACTGGAACCGGGCTGGACCATCGAGATGGTCGAGCGCCTGGACAAGGTCGCCGAGGAAAGCTCCAACGGCTGGAACAACGCGGGCACCGGTCACTCGGCGTTCTGCGAACTGAACTACACCAGCGAGGCCGCGGACGGCTCGATGGATATCAGCAAGGCGGTGGCGATCAACGAGAACTTCGAGATCTCCAAGCAGTTCTGGGCCTACCAGGTCGACCGCAAGGTGCTGAACGATCCGAAGTCGTTCATCAACAACGTCCCGCACATGAGCTTCGTCTGGGGCGACGACAACGTCGCCTTCCTCAAGAAGCGCCACGCCGCCCTGCAGCACAGCTCGCTGTTCCGCGGCATGGAGTACTCGGAAGACCCCGAGCAGATCAAGCAGTGGGTGCCGCTGGTGATGGAAGGCCGCGAGCCGGGGCAGAAGATCGCCGCCACGCGCATGTCGATCGGCACCGACGTCAACTTCGGCGAGATCACCCGCCAGCTGGTGGGCTCGCTGTCGGCCAAGGACACCTTCAAGCTGCGCCTGCAACATGAGGTCCGCGACCTCAAGCGCAACGACGACAACACCTGGACCGTGACCATGGCCGACCTGGCCAACGGCGACAAGGAAACCAGCGTCAAGGCCAGGTTCGTCTTCATCGGCGCCGGTGGCGGCGCGCTGAAGCTGCTGCAGATGTCCGGTATCCCCGAGGCCGAAGGCTATGCCGGCTTCCCGGTGGGCGGTTCGTTCCTCGCCACCACCAACCCGGACGTGGTCAAGCGCCATCTGGCCAAGGTCTACGGCAAGGCTTCGGTGGGCTCGCCGCCGATGTCGGTGCCGCACCTCGACACCCGCATGATCGACGGCAAGCCGGTTCTGCTGTTCGGTCCGTTCGCCACCTTCTCCACCAAGTTCCTGAAGAACGGCTCGCTGTGGGACCTGCCGGGCTCGGTGACCAGCAGCAACATCGGCCCGATGTTCAACGCCGGCATCGACAACTTCGATCTCAGCCAGTACCTGATCGGCCAGCTGATGCTCAGCCAGGACGACCGCATGGCCTCGCTGCGCGAGTACTTCCCGGAAGCCCGCGACGAGGACTGGAAGCTGGTGCAGGCCGGCCAGCGCGTGCAGATCATCAAGAAGGACGCCGAGAAAGGCGGCGTACTGCAATTCGGCACCGAAGTGGTGACCGCCGCCGACGGCTCCGTCGCCGCCCTGCTCGGCGCCTCGCCGGGCGCCTCGACCGCCGCACCGATCATGCTGTCGGTGCTGGAGAAGGCCTTCAAGGACAAGGTCGCCACCCCCGAGTGGCAGGCACGCCTGAAGGAAATCGTGCCGTCTTACGGGCGCAAGCTGAACAACGACATCGAGCTGACCAACAGCACCCGTGCCTGGAGCAGCGAGCGCCTGCAACTGATCCACGTGCCGGTACAGCCGGAGGCCTGATCGGCCACCGACGCGCGCGCATGAAAAAGCCCGGCAATAGCCGGGCTTTTTTGGGTTGGCGTTCGCCTTGCGGGGCGGCGCATCGGCGGATAACGCCGCTGGCGTTATTCGCCCTACCCGACAGGCAGCGCCGCCCACAAAGTCACTGCGGGCCGTAGGGCGGATAACCGCTCGCGGTTATCCGCCGGAACCTGCATGTCACCGATTGCGCCCACCCGCGATATCACGCCCCTCCTTCGAGCCTGGCCAGGCGCTCCTCCAGCGCCGCCAGGCGCGTCTCCAGCTCGGCGATCCGCGCTTCCGCATCGGCCGACAGAGCGGCCGGCGCGGCGCGTTCTGGGTCGCTGCCCATCGCCTCCACGGCGGCCTCGAGGTCGGCCTGGCTGCCGAGCAGGTGCATGTAGCGCTCCTCGCGCTGCCCGGCGCGACGCTCCAGGTGCACGGCCAGGCCACGGCCGGCGAGGCGTTCCAGGTGGTGGCGGATCTGCTCGACGTCGTCGAAATCGTGCAGGCGGTTGCTGCGGGTGAGCAGTTCGTTGAGGGTCTGCGGACCACGCAGGAACAGCAGGCCGAGCAGCGCCACCTGTGGCGCCACCAATTCCAGGCCCTTGCCCAGGGTGTGCTCCCAGCGGTCGGCGCGGCTGCCCATCACCAGCCTGACCAGGCCGCGCCCCTCGAGCTGGCGCAGGCTCTGGCCGACCTGGCCGGGCGTGAGGTTCATCACCGGATCGCGGCTGGTCTTCTGGTTGCAGGCCAGGACCAGGGCATTGAGGGTCAGCGGATAGGTTTCCGGAGTGGTCGCCTGCTTCTCGACGAGGCTGCCGAGAATCCGTGCATCGACGGCGCTCAGCGGGTCGTCGACGAACGGCGAGTTGGGCTCGGTGGACATCGCTACATCCCTATGCAAGGAAAAAGGCGCCTAGCCTAGCGCGAGTCGCCGGGGATGGCACGGAGCGTCATGTAAATAAAACCCATGAGGCGAACCCCGGCCTGCGGGGCCCGCCGTCGCGCACGGGCTCAGCGTACGGCTTCGAACAGCCCGCTGGCGCCCATGCCGCCGCCGACGCACATGGTCACCACGCCGTAGCGCAGGTTGCGCCGGCGCAGTTCGCGGACCAGATGACCGACCTGGCGCGAGCCGGTCATGCCGAACGGGTGGCCGATGGCGATGGAGCCGCCGTTGACGTTGTACTTCTCGTTGTCGATCTCCAGCCGGTCGCGGCAGTACAGGCACTGCGAGGCGAAGGCTTCGTTGAGTTCCCAGAGATCGATGTCGCCGATCTTCAGCCCCTTCGCCTTGAGCAGCTTCGGCACCGAGAACACCGGACCGATGCCCATTTCGTCCGGCTCGCAGCCGGCCACGGTGAAGCCACGGAAAAAGGCCTTCGGCTCCAGGCCCAGCGCCAGCGCTTTCTCCAGGCTCATCAGCAGGGTCATCGAGGCGCCGTCGGAGAGTTGCGAGGCGTTGCCGGCGGTGACCGAACCGTCCTCGGCGAACGCCGGCTTCAGCGAGGCCAGGCCTTCGAGGGTGGTGTCCGGGCGGTTGCAGTCGTCGCGGTCGACCACTCCGTCGAGCACCTGCTTCTCGCCGCTGGCCTTGTCCTCCACCGCGTAGCGGGTGGTCATCGGCACGATCTCGTCGGCGAACAGCCCGTCCGCCTGGGCTCGCGCCATCCGCTGCTGGCTCTGCAGGGCGTAGGCATCCTGGGCCTCGCGGGTGATGCCGTAGCGACGGGCGACGATCTCGGCGGTCTGCCCCATGGGGTAGTAGATGCCCGGCACCTCCCTTTGCAGCAGCGGGTTCACCAGGTGGTCGGTGTTGACGCTCTTCAGGGTCAGGGTGATCGACTCGACGCCGCCGGCGACGATCACCTCGCTGCAACCGGAAGCGATCTGGTTGGCGGCGATGGCGATCGCCTGCAGGCCGGAGGAACAGTAGCGGTTGAGGGTCATCCCCGGCACCTGGATGCCGAGGCCGGAGAGCACCGCCACGTTGCGCCCGATGTTGTGGCCCTGGGCGCCTTCGTTGGAGCCGGCGCCGACGATGCAGTCATCCACCAGCAGCGGGTCGAGGTCGTTGCGCGCCAGCAGCGCGTCGACACAGTGGGCGGCCATGTCGTCCGGCCGGGTCAGGTTGAACTTGCCGCGGAAGGACTTGGCCAGGCCGGTCCGGACGCTGTCGACGATCACCACTTCACGCATGGGGGAACCCTCGCTGTTATTGTCGGGCGGCCGCCGGGGCAGCGGCCGGATCGAGCGAGGATAAGGCGAGGCAATCGCGCGAGGCACCGATCATTCATCCGGCGTATGCGTCGCCATCCCCTGGAGAGGACGGCGCCGCATTCCGGCAGGCCTCACTTGTCCTTCTTGTACGCCGCCTCGATGGCGTCGTTGATGGTGCGCAGCACCTTGACCCGGGCGAAGCGCTTGTCGTTGGCTTCGACCAGGGTCCAGGGCGCGATCTCGGTGCTGGTACGGTCGACCATGTCGCCCACCGCGTCCACGTACTGGTCCCACTTGTCGCGGTTGCGCCAGTCTTCCTCGGTGATCTTGTAGCGCTTGTAGGGGGTTTTCTCGCGCTCCTTGAAGCGCTCCATCTGGGTCTGCTTGTCGATCGCCAGCCAGAACTTCACCACGATGATCCCGTACTCGCTGAGCTGCTCCTCGAAGTCGTTGATCTCGCCATAGGCGCGCAGCCAGTCGGCCGGAGCGCAGAAGCCCTCGATGCGTTCCACCAGCACGCGGCCGTACCAGGAACGGTCGAAGATGGTGAACTGGCGGCGCGCCGGGATGTGCCGCCAGAAGCGCCAGAGATAGGGCTGCGCGCGCTCCTCTTCGGTCGGCGCGGCGATCGGCACGATATGGTACTGGCGCGGGTCCAGCGCGTCGGTGACACGGCGGATGGCGCCGCCCTTGCCGGCCGCGTCGTTGCCCTCGAACACCGCGACCAGCGAATGCTGGCGGAAGCGCTTGTCGCGGATCAGCCCGGCCAGGCGCGCCTGCTCGGCGGCGAGCTGCTCCTTGTAGGCGTCCTTGTCCAGGTACTGGCCCAGGTCCAGGGAGTCCAGCAGGCCACGGTTGTCCAGGCTCGACACCAGCGGTGCGGCGTGCGGCTGGCGCTTGGCGCGCTCCTTGGTGGCCAGCGCGGCCTGCAACCCTTCGAGGAGGATGCGGCCGACGGTCAGGGCGCGGTAGCGCTCGTCCGCGCCTTCCACCACGTACCAGGGCGCGTAGTCCCGGCTGGTGCGGCGCAGCACGCGCTCGCCGTAATGCACGAAGCGGTCGTAGACCTCGCTCTGCTTCCAGTCCAGCGGACTGAGCTTCCAGCTGTGCTGCGGATCCTTCTCCAGCGCCTTGAGACGCTCCTTCAACTGTTTCTTGGAGAGATGGAACCAGAACTTGAAGAGCAGCGCGCCTTCGTCGCAGAGCATGCGCTCGAAGCGTTCGGCGGCATCGATGGCCTGGTCCAGCTTGGCCTCCTTGATATGCCCCTCGACCCGCGCGTAGAGCATCTGGCTGTACCAGTTGCCGAAGAAGATACCGGTCCGCCCCTTGGGCGGCAGGCGCCGCCAGAAGCGCCACTGCGGCGGCCGCTCCAGTTCCTCGTCGGAGGGACGGAGGAAGCTCTGCACCTCGATCAGGCGCGGGTCCATCCACTCGTTGAGGAGCTTGACCGTCTCGCCCTTGCCGGCGCCCTCGATGCCGTTGATCAGGATGATCACCGGGAAGCGCGCCTGCTGCTTGAGCTCGAACTGCGCCTCGAGCAGCGCTTCGCGCAACTCGATGACGGCCTTCTCGTAGGTGTCCTTGTCGATGCTGTGGCCAACTTCCGCGGATTCGAACATGGAGGTCTCCCTTAACCTGAGTCCTTCAAGGTAGCGGATCGGCGTGCGGCTGTCTGCGCGGCGCCGCGGCATGTTCGCGCAGCGCCTCGCCGCTGGCCGGCAAAGCCCCGTAAAATGCGCCATCCGCTTTTTCAGGTTCTGCCATGTCCGACTTCCAGCATGCCCAGCTCGACTGGGACGAAAACGGCCAGCCGCTATCCCGCGCCTTCGGCGACGTATATTTTTCCCGGCATTCCGGGCTCAACGAGACGCGCCATGTGTTCCTCGCCACCAACCGCCTGGCCGAGCGCTTCGCCGCGCTGGGCGACGGCGAGGTGCTGTGTATCGGTGAGACCGGCTTCGGCACCGGACTGAACTTCCTCTGCGCCTGGCAGCTGTTCGAGCGGGTCGCGCCGGCCGGCGCGCGCCTGGAGTTCGTCAGCGTGGAGAAATTCCCCCTCGCCGCCGCCGACCTGCGCCGCGCCCTGGCGCTATGGCCGGAACTGGCGCCCTGGAGCGAGGCCTTGCTGGGCCAGTACCTTGCCGTGCACCCGGGCTTCCAGCGCCTGGCGTTCGCGGGCGGAAGGGTCGGCCTGACCCTGCTGCTGGGCGATGCCCTGGAGTGCCTGCCGCAGCTCGACGCGCGGGTCGACGCCTGGTTCCTCGATGGCTTCGCCCCGGCGAAGAACCCGGACATGTGGTCGCCCGTACTGTTCGCCGAACTGGCGCGACTGTCGGCGCCGCAGGCGACCCTGGGCACTTTCACCAGCGCCGGTTTCGTTCGCCGAGGGCTGATCGAGGCCGGTTTCGCCATGCAACGGGTACCGGGCTACGGACAGAAGCGCGAGATGCTCAGCGGCACCTACCAGGGGCCGCCGGCGAACGCCGGCAAGCCCTGGTACGCACGCCCCGCGCCCCACGCCGGGCGCCGCGCGGCACTGGTGGTCGGCGGCGGCCTGGCCGGCTGCGCCAGCGCCGCCAGCCTCGCCGCGCGCGGCTGGCAGGTGACCCTGATCGAACGCCATCCCGGCCTCGCCCGGGAAGCCTCGGGCAACCCCCAAGGCGTGCTCTACCTGAAACTCTCGGCCCACGGCACGCCGCTGTCGCGCCTGGTGCTCAGCGGCTTCGGCCATACCCGCCGGCTGCTCGAACGCCTGCGGCGCGGCCACGACTGGGACGCCTGCGGCGTACTGCAACTGGCCTTCGACGCCAAGGAAGCGCAACGCCAGGCGCAACTGGCCGCAGCCTTCCCCGCCGACCTGCTGCACGGCCTGGACCGCGAGCAGGCCGAGCGCCTCGCCGGCGTCGCCCTGCCCGCCGGCGGCCTGTTCTATCCCGAAGCCGGCTGGGTCCATCCGCCCGCGCTGTGCCAGGCCCTGGCCGCCACCCCCGGGATCACCCTGCTGAGCGGCCGGGCTGTACGCTTGCGCCGCGAGGGCGACGACTGGTGCGCCTACGCCGGCGACGAATGCCTGGCCCGCGCGCCACTCGCGATCCTCGCCACCGCCGCCGACATCCGCGACTTCCCGCCCGCCGCCGAGCTGCCGCTGAAGCGCATTCGCGGGCAGGTCACCCGCCTGCCGGCCACCCCGCAAAGCCGGGCGCTGCGCACCGTGGTCTGCGCCGAGGGCTACGTCGCACCGCCGCGTGGCGACGAACACACCCTCGGCGCCAGCTTCGACTTCAAGAGCGAAGACCTGGCGCCGACCCTCGCCGAACACCAGGGCAACCTCGAACTGCTGCGGGAGATATCCCCCGACCTGTTGCAGCGCCTGGGCGCCGACGACCTGCCGCTGGAGCGCCTGGAAGGCCGCGCGGCGTTCCGCTGCACCAGCCCCGACTACCTGCCCCTGGTAGGCCCGTTGGCCGAGCGCGCGGCCTTCGACGAGGCCTACGCGGTGCTCGCCCGCGACGCCCGCCAGGTGCCGGAGCGGGCCTGCCCCTGGCTGCCAGGCCTGTACCTGAACAGCGGCCACGGCTCGCGCGGGCTGATCAGCGCGCCGCTGTCCGGCGAACTGCTGGCGGCGTGGATCTGCGGCGAGCCGCTGCCGCTGCCGCGCGCGGTGGCCGAGGCCTGCCACCCGAACCGCTTCCTGCTGCGCGACCTGGTGCGTGGGCAGCGCGGCTGAAGCCCCGGGCGCACCGATTTGCGCTACCCTTCGAGCCTGCCGCACGCGCAGGCCATACCGGACCACCGGCTGGCTCACCCGCGGAAACAGTTGATCGACGATGGATGTACTGCTCTTCGAATCCCTGGGCATCGGCGCCGTTCTCGGCCTGCTGCTCGGCCTCACCGGCGCCGGCGGCTCGCTGGTCGCCCTGCCCCTGCTGCTCAGCCTGCACCTGCCGCTGCGCGACGCCATCGGCGTGAGCCTCGGCGCGGTCGCCCTGTCGGCGCTGATCGGCGCCATCCCGCGCGCGCGCCAGGGCCAGGTGGCCTGGCGGCCGGTGCTGGTCCTGGCGCTGGCCGGCCTGCCGAGCAACGCCGTCGGCCAATGGCTCGGCCGCTTCGTCCCGGAAGGCGTGCTGATCGTCGCCTTCTGCCTGCTGGTGCTCTGGTCGGCCTGGCGCATGTGGCGCGGCGCCGGGATGAAACGCGAGGCCAGCGACCAGGCACGGAGCCTGCCGCTGCTCGGCATCGGCCTGGCGGTCGGCTTGCTGTCGGGATTGATGGGCGTGGGCGGCGGTTTCCTGGTGGTGCCGGGGCTGCTCTGGTTCACCCCGCTGTCGATGATGGCCGCCACCGCCACCTCGATGGCGGTGATCGCGCTGGTCTCCGGCGGCGGCTTCCTGATCTACCTGACCGGCGCCCACCCGCCGCTGCCGCTGCTCGGCGGCCTCGCCGCCGGCGGCGCGGTCGGCGTGCTCGGCGGCAACCTGCTGGCGCAGCGCCTCGGCGGCCCGACCCTGCAACGCCTGTTCGCGCTGATGCTGGTGGCGGTGAGCTTCTCCCTGGCGGCGCAGAAGCTCTACGGCGGGTAGCTTTCCTCGGCGGCCGGGGCACCGGGGAAGCGGCGTTATGCGCCCTGCTCGACGGTCATGCCATGTCGTCGGGCGGATATCGCTGGGTCGGCGGATAACGCCGACGGCGTTATCCGCCCTACGCGGAGGTCACGCCATGGCGTACAACGCGCTTGTCCACCAGCCTGCACCGGCAAGGCATCGGCAGGTTCGCCAGGTAAAGACCGCCGACGCGACTGTCTTTCGTAGCGAACCTGGCGCCCTCACTCTTCTTCGACGTCCTCTTCCGGCAGGCCGAACAGGTCGGCCGCGCGCAGCAGCGCGGCCAGCAGGCCGTGGCGCTCCCACTCGGGCAACGCGGCGAAGCGCTCGATCACGTACTCCGGCAATAGCGGCGGCGCCTCCGCCAGGGCTTCGTGGCCGGCCGGGTCGAGGTGCAGCCAGGACTTGCGCCGGTCCTGTTCGTCGCGCCGACGATAGAGCAGGCCGCGTCCTTCGAGGCGGTCGAGCACGCCGGAGAGCGATGCCTGGGACAGGCTGACCAGCTTGGCCAGTTGCGTCGCGGTCAGTTCTCCCTCCACCGCCAGGACATGCAGGATCAGCAATTGCAGCGGGGTCAGGCCGCCGTATCGGCTGAGACGCTTGGAGTGGATTTCAGCGGCCTGCTGGAGGCGGCGGATGGCGCGGAAAATAGCGAGCGAATAGGTATCGGCAGCGGTCTTATTACTTTCAACCATAATAAATTCTTCGTTAAGGGTCCTGATAGGCCCGGAAAATTCGTATAGAACTCCTTCCAACTGTAACGGTCCTCTGTTAGGTAAGTCATGTACCCGGAAGGAGTACGTAACCCACTTCCCCAACGGAGAACCGGTAAGGAATATGTGCGGCATATCAGGAGAGTTTCGTTTCGACAACCAGGCAGCCGACCTCGCAGCGGTCGAACGCATCACCCACCACCTGGCCCCTCGAGGCCCCGACGCCTGGGGTTTCCATGCCCAGGGCCCGATCGCCCTCGGACATCGACGGCTGAAGATCATGGACCTGGCGGAAGCTTCCGGCCAACCGATGATCGATCCCGATCTCGGCCTGGCCATGGTGTTCAATGGCGCCATCTACAACTACCCCGAACTGCGTGGCGAACTGGAAAGCCTTGGCTATCGGTTCTTCTCCGGCGGCGACACCGAAGTTCTCTTGAAGGGGTACCATGCCTGGGGCGCCGATTTATTGCCCCGGCTCAATGGGATGTTCGCCTTCGCCGTCTGGGAGCGCGATCGCCAGCGGCTGTTCCTGGCCCGTGACCGCCTCGGCATCAAGCCGCTCTACTACAGCCTCGACCGCTCGCGCCTGCGCTTCGCCTCGAGCCTGCCGGCCCTGCTCAAGGGCGGCGACATCGCCAGCGACCTCGATCCGCAGGCGCTGAATTTCTACCTCAACTTCCACGCCGTGGTTCCCGCCCCGCACACCTTGCTGGAGGGCGTGAAGAAGCTGCCGCCGGCGACCTGGATGAGCGTCGACCTCGACGGCAGCTGCGAGCAGCGCACTTGGTGGACGCTGGACTACGGCCCGCGCCCGGACGAGCGCGAGCTGAAGCTCGACGACTGGCAGGAGCGCGTCCTCGACGGCCTCCGCGAAGCGGTGGCGATCCGCCAGCGCGCCGCCCGCGAGGTCGGCGTGCTGCTCTCCGGCGGGGTCGATTCGAGCCTGCTGGTGGGCCTGCTGCACGAGGCCGGGGTGGACAACCTGCTGACCTTCTCCATCGGCTTCGAGGATGCCGGCGGCGAGCGCGGCGACGAGTTCCAGTATTCCGACCTGATCGCCGAGCGCTATCACACCCGCCACCATCGCCTGCGCATCGGCGAGCACGAAGTGATCGAGCAGTTGCCGGCGGCCTTCCGCGCCATGAGCGAGCCGATGGTCAGCCACGACTGCATCGCCTTCTACCTGCTCGCGCGGGAAGTCTCGAAGCACTGCAAGGTGGTGCAGAGCGGCCAGGGCGCCGACGAGCTGTTCGCCGGCTACCACTGGTATCCGAAGGTGGATGGCGCCGACGACGCCTTCGCCGCGTACCGCGCGGCGTTCTTCGACCGCGACCACGAGGAATACCTGGCCACCGTCGGCGAGCGCTTCCGCGTCGAGGACGTCGCCGGGCGTTTCGTCCGCGACCACTTCGCCAGCCCCGGCGCCGAGGCCGCGGTGGACAAGGCGCTGCGCCTGGACAGCACGATCATGCTGGTCGACGACCCGGTCAAGCGGGTCGACAACATGACCATGGCCTGGGGCCTGGAAGCCCGCGTGCCGTTCCTCGACTACCGCCTGGCCGAGCTGTCGGCGCGCATTCCCGCCCGCTTCAAGCTCGGCGACGGCGGCAAGCAGGTGCTCAAGGGCGCCGCGCGCAAGGTGATTCCCAGCGAAGTCATCGACCGGCCCAAGGGCTACTTCCCGGTGCCCGGCCTCAAGCACCTGCAGGGCCGCACCCGCGAATGGGTACGCGAACTGCTGCTCGACCCGAGCCAGGACCGCGGCCTGTTCCAGCCGGCGATATTCGATCGCCTGCTGAGCGATCCGGACGGTGACCTCACACCGCTGCGCGGCTCCAAGCTGTGGCAGCTGGCCGCCCTCAACCTCTGGCTCAGCGAACAGGGACTTTGAAAATGGGCCCCCAACGCAGGGGCCCGAACCAGGAGCGATCATGAAAGGCCACTTGCATCTGCCTCACCCGCACAACCAGCGCCTGCAACGTATCCAGGCGCCCACCTACGAACGCCTGCAGGCGCGTCTCGCCGAAGATCACAGCGAGCCCACCGAGAAACCGCTGAGCATCCACTGCGGCTGGGGCCGCCTGCTGATCGGGCAGACCTACCCGGACGCCGAGGAACTGGCCCGCGACCTGTTGCAGGAAGCCCCCGGCGAACGCGACATCGCGCTCTACGTGGCGGCGCCGCAGCAGGTCCTGGCCCACGCCCCGCAGCAGCTCTTCCTCGATCCCTCGGATACCCTGCGCCTGTGGTTCACCGACTACCGCCCGGCGCGTCGTCCGCCACGCGGTTTCCGCATCCGCCGGGTGCATACCGAGGAGGACTGGGCGGCGATCAACCGCCTGTACCTGGCGCGCGGCATGCTTCCGGTGCAGACCGAGCGCCTCAGCCCGCGCCACCAGGGCGGGCCGATCTACTGGCTGGCCGAGGACGCCGACACTGGCGTCGCGGTAGGCACGGTGATGGGCCTCAACCACGCCAAGGCGTTCCAGGATCCGGAGGGGGGCTCCAGCCTCTGGTGCCTGGCGGTGGACCCGCAATGCAGCCGGCCGGGCGTCGGCGAGGCGCTGGTACGGCACCTGGTCGAGCACTTCATGAGCCGCGAACTGGCTTACCTCGACCTCTCGGTGCTGCACAACAACCAGCAGGCCAAGGCGCTCTACCGCAAGCTCGGCTTCCGCGAACTGGCGACCTTCACCATCAAGCGCAAGAACGGCATCAACCAGTCGCTGTTCCTCGGCCCCGGCCCGGAGGAAGACCTCAACCCCTACGCCCGGATCATCGTCGACGAAGCCCACCGGCGCGGCATCGAGGTGCGCGTCGACGACGCCGAGGGCGGCCTGTTCACCCTGACCCAGGGCGGCCGGCAGATCCGCTGCCGTGAATCGCTCTCCGACCTGACCACGGCGGTAAGCATGACCCTCTGCCAGGACAAGGTCCTCACCCACCGCGCCCTGCAGCACGCCGGCCTGCGCCAGCCACAGCAGCGCCTGGCCGGCAGCGCGGAGGAAAACGCCGCGTTCCTCGCCGAGCACGGTTCGCTGGTGGTCAAGCCGGTGGACGGCGAGCAGGGCCAGGGCGTGGCGGTGGACCTGCGCACCGCGGACGAGGTCGAGGAGGCCATCGAGGCCGCCCGCCATTTCGATTCGCGCGTGCTGCTGGAGAGCTACCACGCCGGCCACGACCTGCGCGTGCTGGTGATTGGCTACGAGGTGGTGGCCGCCGCCATCCGTCGTCCCGCCGCGGTGATCGGCGACGGCCGGCACAGCATCCGCGAGCTGATCGAGGCGCAGAGCCGCCGGCGCCAGGCCGCCACCGGCGGGGAAAGCCGCATCCCGCTCGACCACGAGACCGAGCGCACCCTGCGGGCCGCCGGCTATGGCTACGACGACGTGTTGCCCAGCGGCGAACACCTGGCCGTGCGGCGCACCGCCAACCTGCACACCGGCGGCATCCTCGAGGACGTCACCGACGCCCTCCATCCGGCCCTCCGCGAGGCCGCGATCCAGGCCGCGCGGGCCCTGGAAATACCGGTGGTGGGCCTGGACTTCCTGGTCGAGGCTGCCGACCAGCCCGACTACGTGATCATCGAAGCCAACGAGCGCGCCGGCCTGGCCAACCACGAGCCGCAGCCGACCGCCGAACGCTTCGTCGATCTTCTCTTCCCCCTCAGCCGCGAGGTGCCTTCATGACCCCTCTGCCACAACCGGACCTCAACTACCTGCAACGGGTGCTGCTGGAGATGCTCGCCATCCCCAGCCCCACCGGCTTCACCGATACCATCGTGCGCTATGTCGCCGAGCAGCTCGACGAACTTGGCGTGCCCTTCGAGATGACTCGCCGGGGAACCATCCGGGCGACCCTCCAGGGCCGCCTGAATACCCCCGACCGGGCGGTTTCCGCGCACCTCGACACGATCGGCGCGCTGGTCCGCGAGATCAAGCCCAACGGCCGCCTCGGCCTGGCCCCGGTAGGCTGCTGGTCGAGCCGCTTCGCCGAGGGTAGCCGGGTCACGGTGTTCACCGAACAGGGCGTGTTCCGTGGCAGCGTGCTGCCGCTGCTGGCCTCGGGCCACGCCTTCAATACCGAGGTGGACAACCTGAAGATCAGTTGGGACAACATCGAGCTGCGTCTCGACGCCTATACCGCCAGTCGCGCCGACAGCGAGAGCCTGGGCATCTCGGTGGGTGACTACGTGGCCTTCGATCCGCTGCCGGAGTTCACCGAGAGCGGCCATATCAGCGCCCGCCACCTGGACGACAAGGCCGGGGTCGCGGCGCTGCTGGCGGCGCTGAAGGCGGTCAAGGAAAGCGGCCAGGAGCCGCCGATCGACTGCCACCCGCTGTTCACCATCACCGAGGAAGTCGGCTCCGGCGCCGCCGGCGCCCTGCCCTGGGACGTCAGCGAGTTCGTCGGCATCGACATCGCCCCGGTGGCCGAAGGCCAGAATTCCAACGAGCACAGCGTCAGCGTGGCCATGCAGGACTCCGGCGGGCCCTACGACTTCCATCTGTCGCGGCACCTGCTGCGGCTCGGCGAGCGCCACGACATCGCCCTGCGCCGCGACCTGTTCCGCTACTACCACAGCGACGCGCAGTCGGCGATCGCCGCCGGCCACGACACCCGCGCCGCGCTGCTGGCGTTCGGCTGCGACGCCACCCACGGCTACGAGCGCACGCACATCGACAGTCTCGCCGCGCTGAGCCGGCTGCTCACCGCCTACATCCTCAGCCCGCCGGTCTTCGCCAGCGACGCCAAGCCCCGGGAAACCTCGCTGGAACGCTTCAACAAGCAGCTCGAGCATCCGGTGCACATGGAAAGCTGCACCCACGTCCCGCCGGTGGACGAAGTGCTCGACAGCAGCAACAACAGCGACAAGGACTGAACCCGCGCCGGCCTCCCCGCCTCCGGGGAGGCCGCCCTCCTCTCCAGCCAACTGCTAGGCTGATGGCAGGTTCCCTCGCCTGTCTCGTTTCCTCCGTAGCATCATGCGTGCCGACTCGTGTCCATGGAGTAGTTGCATGTCTCGACTCTGCCTGGTCCTGCTGTTGCTCTGCTGCGCGCTGCCGGCCCGGGCGCAGCCGCCCGCACCGCTGGACGGAGAGGACCTGCGCCTGTCCCTGGGCGAGTACGCCGAGTACTACCGCGACGCCGGCGGGAAGGCGCGCCTGGGCGACATCCTCGCCTTGCCGGCGCAGGCCTTCGCCGCCCTGCGCGGCGACCACGCGAACTTCGGCAAGAACGCCGCAGCCTGGTGGTTCAGGGTGCGCCTGGACAACCGCAACGGCGCCGACCTGGCCGGTTTCCTGGAGGTCAACTACCCGCTGCTGGACGACCTCAAGGTCTACCTGCTGACCGCCGATGGGCGCATCGAACAGCAGGAGAGCGGCGACCTATTCGCCTTCTCCCAGCGCCCGGTGCAGGTGCGCAACTTCTGGTTCCCGCTGCGACTGCCGCCCGGCGAGAGCACCCTGCTGCTGCGCGTGCAGAGCAGCAGCACCGTCTACGTGCCGCTGTACTTCAGCACCTACGCGGCCAGCGCGGCCAGCCAGGAAACCCTGATGGGCTTCAACGGGGCCTTCTACGGGGTGCTGTTCGGGTTGTTCTGCTACAACCTGTTCCTCTTCGTCTCGCTGCGCGAGGCCACCTACGCCTGGTACCTGCTGTACAACCTCAGCCTCGGCCTGTTTTCCGCCAGCTTCGACGGCCTGCTGTTCAAGCTGCTGCCCGGACACGTGGCGCTGGAGTCGGCCGGCATCTACCTGCTGATGTACCTGAGCTGCCTGGTGTCGATCCAGTTCAGCCGCGGCTACCTCTACACCCGCCGCGACTTCCCGCGCCTCGACCGCTTCCTCCGCGGCCTGCTGCTGGCCTGCGTGGTCCTGTTGGCCAGCGAGCCGCTGGTGGGGCTGCGCGCCTGGAACGTCCTCGCCAGCCTGACGGTGATGCTGGTATCCCTCAGCCTGCTGCTGGCCGGCGTCCACGTCTGGCGCCAGGGCCTGCGCTACGGCCTCTACTACATCCTGGCCTGGGGCGCGCTGCTGCTGTCGTTCCTGGTCACCACCGCCGCCTCGCTGGGCTTCGAACTGTTCGGCCTGTTCGGCAGCAGCGTGGTCAAGATCGGCATGACCGTGGAACTGGTGACCCTGTCCATCGGCCTCGCCGACCGCATCAATGCGCTCAAGGAGGAAGGCTTCCGCTCGCGCCAGGCGGCCGAGCAGGCGCGGGTGGAGAACGAGGCGAAGAGCCGCTTCCTGGCGAAGATGAGCCATGAGATTCGCACCCCGCTGAACGGCGTGCTGGGCATGCTGCAACTGCTCCGCGATACCCCGCTGGATCGCGGCCAGGCGGCCTACGTGGAGACCATCGCCAGCTCCGGCAGCGCGCTGATGTCGGTGATCAACGATATCCTCGACTACGCTCGCATCGAGTCCGGCAAGCTGCACCTGGAGCGCATCGACTTCGACCTGGAGGAACTGCTCTCCGACACCCTGGCGCTGTTCAGCGCCCAGGCCGTGGAAAAACGCCTGCGCCTGCATCTCGGCCTGGACAGGGGCGTGCCGCGCCGCCTCAACGGCGACCCGACGCGGTTGCGCCAGGTACTGATGAACCTGCTCAGCAATGCCCTCAAGTTCACCGCCGAAGGCCATGTCGCCGTGCGCGTGCAGCGGCGCTTCGACGAGGGCGGACGCGAGCGCCTGCTGTACAGCGTCAGCGACAGCGGCATCGGGATATCCGCCCAGGCGCAGAAGACCCTGTTCGAATCCTTCTCCCAGGCCGACTCCAGCACCACCCGCCGCTACGGCGGCAGCGGCCTGGGCCTGGCGATCAGCCGCGAACTGGTGCAGATGATGGGCGGGCGCATCGAGGTGAGCAGCGAGCCGGGCAAGGGCACCCGGTTCAGCGTCGACCTGCCGCTCAGCCCCGCCCTCGACGCCGGCGAAGCGGACGAACTGGCGCAACTGCTGCAACACCGTCCGGCCCTGCTGGCCAGCGAGGACAACCTGACCCTGGACTGCCTGCAGGCATTGCTGGAGCGTTGGGGGCTGCGGGTCGAACGCTGCCTGCAGCCGAGACGGCTGAACGCCTACCTGGAGGACTTCAGCGCACCGCCCCTGCTGGTCCTGGCGGCGCCCTGGCCGGGGCCGCCGTCGATCTGGCTGGACACCCTCTATGCGCAACTGGAGCAAGGCCAGCGCATCCTCCTGCTATGCCCGCCGCAGCACTGCCAGGACCTGCCGCCGCACGAAGGCCTGCGCCTGCTGGCCCTGGCCCAGCCGGTGGCGGTGAAGGCCCTGCGCGAAGCCCTGCTGGAACTGTACCGGGAGCGGCGCCGACAGCCAGGGCGGAGCAGCGAGGCGGCCCCGGACGAACGCCTGGACGCCCCATGCATCCTGGTCGCCGAGGACAACCCGGTGAACCAGCTGGTGGTGCGCGGCTTCCTCGCCAAGCGCGGCTACGCGGTGCGCCTGGCCGGCAACGGGCGGCTCGCACTGGACGAGTACCTGCGCGACCCGAACGGCATCCAGTTGATCCTGATGGATGGCGAGATGCCGGAAATGGACGGCTTCGAGGCGACCCGCCTGATCCGCCGGGAGGAGCGTGCCCAGGGCTGGCCGCGCGTCCCGATCGTCGCCCTGACCGCGCACATCCTCGACGAACACCGCCGGGCCGGAATCGAGGCCGGCATGGACGCCTACCTCGGCAAGCCGGTGGACCGGGCGGAACTCTATGCCACCCTCGAACGCCTGCTCGGCCAGCCTTCGCGACAGGCATGACAGTACGCGATGCGTCGCGCTAGCATTCGCCGCCATACCGGAGTACCGCCATGCTGATCCCCCACGACCTGCTCGAAGCCGACACCCTGAACAACCTGCTGGAAGACTTCGTCACCCGCGAAGGCACCGACAATGGCGACGAGACCCCGCTGGACGTGCGTGTAGAACGCGCCCGGCATGCCTTGCGGCGGGGCGAGGCGGTGATCCTGTTCGACCCGGAGAGCCAGCAGTGCCAGTTGATGTTGCGCAGCGAGGTGCCTGCGGAGCTGTTGCGCGACTGAGTCGCGGCATCGACCCGCCTGGCGGGGCGGGTTCGCCGCCCTGCACACCCCGGAAACGCCGGAAAGCGCCCCCGCTCCGTAGGGCGAATAACCGCTCGCGGTTATCCGCCCGCCCCCTCACTCCTTCGCCCCACCCTCCTCCGTCTCCAACGCCGCCCTAGCGATGTTCCGGCTATGCACGCCGAAATGCCCGATCAGCTCGATCAGTTGCGCGTTCAGCACCGCATTGTCGTGGGCCTCGGGGCGTGGCTGGTTGCTCTCGCTGAAGTCCTGCGCGGCGGAGGCCGGGCGGGCGGCCAGCCATTCGCCGATGGCGGCGTCGAAGGCCGCGGCGTGGGCGTTCGACTCGGCGGCCACCACCTCACGCAAGTAGGTCGGCGAATAGGCCGGATAGGCACCGTCGCGGCGGGTGTCGGCGTAGGCGTCGAGCATCGGCTGCGGGCGGCCGTCGCGGAGCAGTTGGCGCAGCCAGTCGAACTGGTATTTCTCCACCGCGGTATGGCGGTTCGCGACACGCTCGATGGCCGCCTGCTTTTCCTCCGGGTAGCCGAGCAATGCCTTGCCCTCCATCTGTAGCATCGCCGCCAGGCTGGCACCGGGCAGCGGCGTGGAGTGGTAGGGCTGGGTGATGTCCTGGATGTAGTGCATGCCCCAGCCAAGGAACCGGTAGCCCCAGTAGGGATGACCGCTGGCGAAGGCGAAGCGGGACAGGCCGAAGTACTGGTAGGCGCGCCATTCCGGCCAGGCCCGGGCGAGGAACGGCGCGCCGCTGTAGATCACCGCCGCCTCGTGGTAGAAGCCCATGTGGAACGGCGCCTGGGAGCTGAACTCGAAGCGCGGGTCGCCGAATGGCTGGGTGCCGAAGCCGTAGCGCTGGCCGGCCTCGCCGGGGTTGTCGCTGAACAGGTTGATGTCGTGGCCGTAGTCCGGTTCGTCGGCGGCGGTGGCCAGCACTGCCAGGGGCGCGACTCGCTCGCCGGGCTCCAGGCGGATGAAACGCCAGGCGGTCCACGGCGAGAGGTTCTGGAACACCAGCACCTCCTGTGGCTTGAGGTGCGGGCGCTGCGGCTGGTCCTGCCCGGGAAGCGGCTGGATCGCCAGCGCCAGGCGGATCTCCGGGTTGACCCGCAGCGCCGCGAGGAACGCCTGGCGCAAGTCGCCGGCCTCGCCGTCGGCGGCGAAGCGCAGGGCGTCCGGACGCGCCGGGTAGTTGCCGATATGCGCACGGGCGTAGGCCTCCTGCTCGTCCAGCAGGGCGGCCAGTCCGCCGCGCTCGGCGGCGAGGAACGCCTCCAGCGGCTCCACCTCGACTTCCGGCGCCTCGCGGATGGCCGCCAGCTCGCGTAATGCCAGGTAGCTGCCCACCGTATGGTTGGACCAGGCCCACAGGCTCGGCGAGACGACCCACGCCCCCAGCAGCAGGCAACGCAACAGCAACTTCATCGGCTTTTCGCTCTTGTCTCGACTCGGTGCCGGCAAGCCTACCAATGCGGGACACCCAGGGCACTGTCCTGCCTGGACATCGGAACTCTCCGATAGCGCCATCGGACCAATGTCTATCCACGCCGGGCCGGCCCCATGACCGCCATCAATGGCGCCCAGGCGCCAGGCGGCTAGACTTTCCCGACATCAGGCACGCTGATACAAGGCACCCATCTGATGCTCCAGTCCGTTTCGCCCAAGCACGACCTGCCCCTCAAACCCGAAGGCCAAGCGGCCAAGCCAGAACGCACCGGCACCTGGGCGCCGTTCTCGATCCAGGCCTTCCGCATCATCTGGATCTGCAACCTGTTCGCCAACCTCGGCACCTGGGCCCAGTCGGTGGCCGCCGCCTGGGTGGTCACCGACGCCCACGCCAGCCCGCTGATGGTGGCGATGATCCAGGTCGCCGCGGCGCTGCCGCTGGTGCTGCTGTCGATCCTCTCCGGGGTCATCGCCGACAACCACGACCGGCGCAAGATCATGCTCTGGGGGCTCAGCTTCGAGATGACCGGAGCGATGTTCGCCACCCTGCTGGCCTTCCTCGGCTACCTCGACCCGGTGCTGCTGATCATCTCCATCCTCTGGATCTCCCTCGGCGGCTCGGTGACCATCCCGGCCTGGCAGGCGGCGGTCAACGAGCAGGTGCCGGCGCGCATGGTCAGCGACGCGGTGCTGCTCAACAGCGTCAACTACAACGTCGCCCGCGCCGCCGGCCCGGCCCTCGGCGGCCTGTTGCTGAGCGCGGTGGGACCGGCCTGGGTGTTCCTGTTCAACAGCTTCTGCTACATGGCCCTGATCTGGGCGATCTGGCAGTGGCGGCGCGAGGTGCCCAAGCGCAGCCTGCCGCCGGAAGGCATCCTCGAAGGCGTCACCGCGGCGCTGCGCTTCACCCAGTACTCAACCGTCACCCGCCTGGTGATGATGCGCTCCTTCGCCTTCGGCCTCTCCGCCAGCGCGGTCTGGGCCCTGCTGCCGCTGCTGGCGCACCGCAACCCGGACGGCGACGCGGCGATCTACGGCTACATGCTCGGCGCCCTCGGCCTCGGCGCGATCCTCGGCAGCACCCAGGTCTCGCGCCTGCGCCAGCGGATCGGCAGCAGCCGGCTGATCAGCCTGGCCGGCTTCACCCTGGCGCTGATCCTGCTGACCCTCGGCCTGGTAGACAACCTCTGGGTCCTGTTCCCGGTGCTGATCCTCGGCGGCGGCTGCTGGATCGGCGCCCTCGCCACCTACAACTCGGCGGTGCAGATCCTCGTCCCCGACTGGATCAAGGCGCGCGCCCTGGCGCTGTACCAGACCGCGCTGTACGGTGGCCTGGCGCTGGGTTCGTTCCTCTGGGGCCATCTCGCCGAGACCATGACCGTGCACGGTGCGCTGCTGGCCGCCGGCTGCCTGCTGCTGGCCTCGGTGATCCTCCTGTACAACTCGCGCCTGCCGGAAATGGACGCCGCCAGTATTTCCCGCGCGCCGGCGAGCATGCCCGGGCAGCCGAGCTTCGTCTTCAACACGCGGCGGGGCATGGTGCTGGTCTCCATCGAATACCGGATTCCCGCCGAGCGCACCCGCGACTTCGTTCGCGCCGCCCAGCCGCTGCGCCGCCTGCGCCTGCGCAACGGCGCGGAGCGCTGGTCGCTGTTCCGCGACGTGAGCAACCCGGAGGTCTGGCAGGAACTGTTCCTGGTGGACAACTGGATCCAGCACCTGCGCATGCTCGACCGCATGACCCTGGCCGACAAGATCGTCATCGACAACGTCACCGCCCTGCATGCCGGCGACGGTCCGCCGCAGATCCGCCATTGCGTGAGCTACGAGGCCAGCAGCTACGATACGCCGCTGGTGAAGAGCGCCACGCCGCCGGCCAACGACGAGGCGGGCGCGACGGCGGGGAGTTGAGAACGGGGCCTGGCAGTCCCTCGGGGCGGACAGCGCCAGCGGCGTTATCCGCAATCCAACGCCGGCGCGATCACTCCACCGTCGGCTTCTTGCGCTTGAGCGGCGCCATGCCGTCGGCGCTGACCACCGCCGACGGCCCGGCCTTCGGCCGCGCGGCGGGCTTGCGCTTGGCCGCGGGCTTGGCGGCGGCGCCCTTCCTGTCCTGCTTTTTCTTCTTGCTGCCGGCGGCCTTGCCCGACGCCTTGAGTTTCTTCGGCCCCTGGTAGGCGGCCTTCAGTTCCTTGATGTTGCGTCGTTCGAAGTTCTGCTTGAGGTAGCGTTCGACGCTCGACATCAGGTTCCAGTCGCCATGGCAGATCAGCGAGATCGCCAGGCCCTCGGCGCCGGCGCGACCGGTGCGGCCGATGCGGTGCACGTACTCGTCGCCGCTGCGCGGCATGTCGAAGTTGATCACCAGGTCCAGGCCTTCGACGTCCAGGCCGCGTGCGGCGACGTCGGTGGCGACGAGGATCTTCACCGCGCCCTGCTTCAGGCGCTCGATGGCCAGCTTGCGGTCCTTCTGGTCCTTCTCGCCATGCAGGACGAAGACCTTGTGCTGGTTGGCGATCAGCCGCCCGGTCAGGCGATCGGCGGAGACCCGGGTGTTGGTGAAGACGATGGCCTTGGTGTAGGTCTCGTTGCTCAGCAGCCATTGCAGCAACTGTTCCTTGTGCGCCACGTCGTCGGCGGTGATGACCTGCTGGCGGACGTTCTCGTTCAGCTCGCCGACCTGGTTCAGGCGCAGCACTTGCGGCTCGCGCAGCACCTCGGCGATCACCTTGTTCAACCCGGCGCCGCTGTGGGTGGCGGAGAACAGCAGGGTCTGGCGCTCGGCCGGGCAGGCGTTGGCCAGGGCCAGCACGTCGTCGGCGAAGCCCATGTCGAGCATGCGGTCGGCCTCGTCCAGCACCAGCACCTCGATGTCCTGCAACGGCAGGTTGCCGGCGTTGCGCTGCTCGAGCAGGCGGCCGGGGGTGCCGATGATGATCTCCGGGTTCTTGCGCAGGCGCGCGCCCTGCACCTTGAAGTCCTCGCCGCCAGTGATCAGGCAGGCCTTGATGAAGGTGAACTGGGCGAAGCGCTCGACTTCCTTGAGGGTCTGCTGGGCCAGCTCGCGGGTCGGCAGGAGGATCAGCGCGCGCGCCAGGGAGCGCGGCTTGTCCTCGGCCAGCAGGCGGTGCAGCAGCGGCAGCAGGAAGGCCGCGGTCTTGCCGCTGCCGGTCTGTGCCGTGACCCGCAGGTCGTGCCCCTCCAGCGCCTTGGGAATGGCCGCGGCCTGGACCGGCGTCGGCTCGCTGAAGGACAGGCTTTCCAGTGCCTTCAGCAGGCGTTCGTGGAGGGGAAATTGGCTGAACAAGGGAGACCTCGGCATTGCACGTGAAAATGGACAGGTGCATAGCCTAACGGTTGCCGCGCCGGCGCGCAGGCTTTATTCGCGCGGCGCGACGGCCAGCGCCGGCGTCGCAATCGGCTCGACGCCGGGTCGCCGCCAGGCAAGCGCGGCGCGGGCGGCGATCGCAGACTCGTTCGACGCCCGTCGCCCAGAGGAACCAGATCATGCCCGACGCGCCCGCATCCGCCGCCGAACGCCTCGAACGGCTGCCGCTGAGTCCGTATCACCGACTGATCTTCGTGATCATCGCGCTGGCGTTCTTCTTCGACTCGATGGACCTGGCGATGATGACCTTCCTGCTCGGCTCGATCAAAGCCGAGTTCGGGCTCGACTCGGCGCAGGCCGGGCTGCTGGCCAGCTCGAGCTTCTTCGGCATGGTGATCGGCGCGGCCCTGTCGGGCATGCTCGCCGACCGCTTCGGGCGCAAGCCGGTATTCCAGGCCAGCATCGTGCTCTGGGGCCTGGCCAGCTACCTGTGCTCCACCGCCGGCGACCTCGGCAGCCTGACCTTCTACCGGGTATTGCTGGGGATCGGCATGGGGATGGAGTTTCCCATCGCCCAGTCGCTGCTGTCGGAGATGATCCCGGCCAGCCGCCGCGGCAAGTACATTGCGCTGATGGACGGCTTCTGGCCGCTGGGCTTCGTCGCCGCCGGCTGCCTGTCCTACTTCCTCCTGCCGCTGACCGGCTGGCGCAGCATTTTCCTGGTGCTGGCGCTGCCGGCGGTGTTCGTCCTCGCCATCCGCTTCCTGATTCCCGAGTCGCCGCGCTGGCTGGAGCAGGCCGGCCGGCGCGAACAGGCGGACCGGGTATTGCGCGACATAGAAGCACGGGTGATGCGTTCGCTGGGCCTGACCGAGCTGCCGCCGCCGCTGCGCCAGCCGCAGCGGGAACGCAGCCGTCCGGGCTTCTTCAGCGCCTTCGCCGAACTCTGGTCGCCAGCCTACCGGCGCCGCACCCTGACCGTCTGGGGCCTGTGGTTCTTCGCCCTGCTCGGTTTCTACGGCCTGACCTCCTGGCTCAGCGCGCTGCTCCAGCAATCCGGCTTCGCCGTCACCCAGTCGGTGTACTACACGGTGCTGATCTCTCTGGCCGGGATACCCGGCTTCCTCTGCGCGGCCTGGCTGGTGGAAAGCTGGGGCCGCAAGCCGAGCTGCGTGCTGATGCTCCTCGGCGGCGGCGCGATGGCCTACGCCTACGGCCAGACCGCGGTGTTCGGCGGCAGCCTGGCGCTGCTGATCGGCTTCGGCCTGGCCATGCAGTTCTTCCTGTTCGGCATGTGGGCGGTGCTCTACACCTATACGCCGGAGCTCTATCCGACCTCCGCGCGCGCCACCGGCTCGGGCTTCGCCTCGGCGGTCGGGCGGATCGGCTCGCTGCTCGGCCCGCTGGTCACCGGGCTGGTCCTGCCGCTCACCGGCCAGGGCGGGGTGTTCACCCTCGGCGCCCTCTGTTTCGGCGTCGCCGCCCTGGTGGTCTGGGCCTTCGGCATCGAGACCCGCGGGCGCACCCTGGAGGAGCTTGCCGGCTGAGCCCGCGCGTCGGCGGAAAACCTTTGTAGACACGTCGGGGATGCGATCCGGCGCCCGATGGGGCACTCTTGGTTCCTTTGTGCGTTCCCGGCCCCCGCGTCGGGATCTCCGTTCAACCGCGGGGCCGGCCCGTCCCCCCGCCCGCAACAAAGGAAGTCGCCTGTCCATGGACTCCACATCCCTTCTCGACCAGCTCTCCGGGTACTGGTCGGCGCTCGACCAACACCCTATCCTGCACGCCGGCCTGGCCTTCGGCCTGCTGCTGGTGGGCGCCCTGATCCTCGGCCGGGTGGCCCGCTACATCGTCCTCTACGCCGCCAACCTGCTCGCCCGCCAGCCCGCGCTGCACTGGCTCGGCGACCTGATCCGCAACAAGGTGTTCCAGCGCCTGGCGCAGACCACGCCCTCGCTGCTGGTGCAATTCGGCCTGCCGTGGATCCCGGAGATGCCGGACAAGGCCGCGCACTTCCTCGGCAACCTGGCACTGGCCTTCACCGTGCTGTTCCTGATCCTCGCCCTCACCGCGCTGCTGAATGCCCTGCTGGACATCTACGCGCGTACCGAGCACGCCCGCACCCGTTCGATCAAGGGCTACGTGCAACTGGCGAAGATCGCCGTGTTCGTGTTCGGCGCGATCATCATCGTCTCGATCATCATCGACCGCTCGCCGCTCCTGCTGCTGTCCGGCCTCGGCGCGATGTCGGCGGTCCTCCTGCTGGTCTACAAGGACACCCTGATGTCCTTCGTCGCCAGCGTGCAGCTCACCAGCAACGACATGCTGCGGGTCGGCGACTGGATCGAGATGCCGCAGGTCGGCGCCGACGGCGACGTGGTGGACATCACCCTGTACACCGTGAAGGTGCAGAACTTCGACAAGACCATCGTCTCGGTGCCGACCTGGCGCCTGATGTCGGAGTCGTTCAAGAACTGGCGCGGCATGCAGCAGTCCGGCGGACGGCGGATCAAGCGGGCAATCTACGTCGACTCCAGCCAGGTGCGTTTCCTCGACGAGAAGGAAGAGCGGCGCCTGAGCCAGGTGCGCCTGCTCACCGAATACATGGCCCGCAAGCAGACCGAGTTGCAGGAGTGGAATGCCGCCAACGGCGGGGTCGCCCCGCTGGCCGCCAACCGCCGCCGGCTGACCAACATCGGTACGTTCCGCGCCTACGCCCTCGCCTACCTGCAGAACCATCCGGACATCCATCCGCACATGACCTGCATGGTCCGCCAGTTGCAGCCGACCGCCCAGGGCATCCCGCTGGAGATATACTGCTTCACCCGCACCACCGCCTGGGTCGACTACGAGCGCATCCAGGGCGACGTGTTCGACTACCTGCTGGCGGTGATGCCGGAGTTCGGCCTCGGCGCCTACCAGCAGCCCAGCGGCCAGGACCTGCGCCAGGGGCTGCAAGGCATGCTCGAAGGGCGTGACGCCGGGGCCCGCTCGTTCGAGGCGCTGGCCGCGCCGAGCCGCAGCGACGAAGCCACCGCCTGAACCGAGGAAAACCGTCCATGAAACCGCACCTGACCTACTACGTCGCCGCCAGCCTGGACGGTTTCATCGCCCGCCCCGACGGCAGCGTCGACTGGCTCGACCGTTTCGCCGAGGGCGGCAACGACCACGGCTACAAGAGCTTCTACCAGGGCATCGACGGCCTGCTGATGGGCCGCGGCACCTACGATATCGTGCGCGGCTTCGGCGACTGGCCGTATTCGGGCAAACCCTGCCAGGTACTCACCCGCAACCCGCAGGAAAGCGCAGCGGAAGGCGTCGAGTTGCGCCACGTCACACCCCAGGAAGGCCTCGCGCGCCTCGGCGAACAGGGCTGCCGGCGGATCTGGCTGGCCGGCGGCGGCAGCCTCGCCGGTAGTTGCCTGGCGGCCGGGCTGCTCGACGAGGTGATCGTCAGCGTCATTCCGCAGCTGCTCGGCGCCGGCATCCCGCTGTTCGCCGGCGGCCGCGAGCGGCGCCTGCAACTGCTGGAACAACATGGCTACAACAGCGGCATCGTACAGATGCGCTACCAGGTGATCGCCGAGGACGACCCGCAATGACCGACAACCTGCTGAGCATTTCCGCCGCCTGCCTGTTCGACGACCAGGGCAACCTGCTGCTGGTGCGCAAGCGCGGCACCCAGGCCTTCATGCTCCCGGGCGGCAAGCGCGAGCCGGGCGAAACGCCCCTCGCCGCGCTACAGCGTGAACTGCTGGAGGAACTGCGCCTGCCGATGGGCGCCTCGACCTTCGAGCACCTCGGCAGCTTCCAGGCGCCGGCGGCCAACGAGGCGAACACCCGCGTCGATGCCGATATCTACGTCGCCCGCCTGCCCCACGCCGTCTGTGCGCGGGCGGAGCTGGAGGAACTGGCCTGGCTGGTCCCCGGCCAAGCGCAGCCGGACAATCTCGCGCCGCTGCTGCGCGATCATGTCCTGCCGGCCCTGGCGCGGCGCGCGGCGGAAAACCCGGAAACCCAGGCCGAACACCGGACGCGCCCCGATCATGTGCGCTGAGCGCTAGCGCTACCGTCAACGAAAAAGGCCACCTCGGGGTGGCCTTTTCGCGTTCTCGCACCGATCGCGCGGAATATCGGCGGTTAACGCCTCTCCCTTGTGCGCAGCCTGCGGCTAAGCCTCAGAACGAAGTCCGGCGGTAGGCACGGTAGCGCGGGAACCAGAAGTTCGCCTCGATGGCGTCGTTCAATACCTCGTCGCTGGTATGCAGGGCCTTGCCCTCGGCCTGGGCCTGCTTGGCCACGGCGACGGCGATGCGCTTGCTGACCTCGCGGATGTCACCCAGCGCCGGCAACACGGCGCCCTCGCCCCGGGTAACGATCGGCGAGCAGTTGGCCAGGGCGTTGGCCGCGGCCATCAGCATGCCTTCGGTGACCCGGTTGGCCCGCGCGGCGATCACCCCCAGGCCGATGCCGGGGAAGATATAGGCGTTGTTGCACTGGGCGATGGGAATCCGCTTGTCGCCCACCTGCACCGGTTGGAACGGGCTACCGGTGGCGACCAGCGCCTGGCCGTCGGTCCAGTTGAGGATTTCCTGCGGAGTCGCCTCGACCCGCGAGGTCGGGTTGGACAGCGGCATCACCAGCGGCTGCTTGCAATGGCTGTGCAGCTCGCGGATGACCTCTTCGGAAAACAGCCCGCGCTGCCCGGAGACGCCGATCAGCACCGTCGGCCGGGCATTGCGGATCACTTCCAGCAACGCCAGGTCGTCGCCCTGCTGGCCGCCCCAGGCACCGAGATCGGCGCGCTTCTGCGCCAGGCGGTGCTGGAAGTCGAGCAGGTTGCTCATGTCGTCGGTGAGCAGGCCCCAGCGGTCGACCATGAAGATGCGCCGACGCGCCTGGGCCTCGTCCAGGCCCTCCAGTTGCATGGCGGCGATGATCTGTTCGGCGATGCCGCAACCGGCGGAGCCGGCGCCGACGAAGGTCACGGTCTGCTCGCTGAGCTTCTCGCCCTTGGCCTTGCAAGCCGCCAGCAGGGTGCCCACGGCCACCGCGGCGGTGCCCTGGATGTCGTCGTTGAAGCAGCACAGCTCGTCCTTGTAGCGCTCCAGCAACGGCATGGCATTGGTCTGGGCGAAGTCCTCGAATTGCAGCAGGACGTTGGGCCAGCGGCGCTTGATCGCCTGGATGAACAGGTCGACGAACTCCTCGTACTGCGCCCCGCTCACCCGCTCGTGGCGCCAGCCCATGTACATCGGGTCGTTGAGCAGGTCCGGGTTGTTGGTGCCGACGTCCAGCACCACCGGCAGGGTGTAGGCCGGGCTGATACCGCCGCAGGCGGTGTACAGCGACAGCTTGCCGATAGGGATGCCCATCCCGCCGATGCCCTGGTCGCCGAGGCCGAGGATCCGCTCGCTGTCGGTGACCACCACGATCTTCACGTTGTTCTTGGTGGCGCTGCGCAGGATGTCGTCGATCCGCTCGCGGTCCGGGTAGGAGATGAACAGGCCGCGGTGGGTCCGGTAGATCTTCGAGAACTCCTGGCAGGCCTGGCCGACCGTGGGGGTGTAGATGATCGGCATCATTTCTTCCAGGTGCTCCTCGAGCAGGCGGAAGAACAGGGTCTCGTTGTTGTCCTGGATCGAGCGCAGGAAGATGTGGCGGTCCAGATCGGTGTTGCACAGGTTGTACTGGCTGTAGGCGCGCTCGGTCTGCTCCTCGATGGTCTCGATGTTGTGCGGCAGCAGGCCCTGCAGGTTGAAATCGATGCGTTCCTGGGTACTGAACGCGCTGCCTTTGTTCAGCAGCGGCATCTCCAGCAGCGATGGGCCGGCATGGGGAACGTACAAGGGACGCTTGGCTGTTTCGGTCATATCTGGACTCGCTTCTACGGGCTTCACTCGGGTACGGGGACCACGAACATACCCCCGGCGCAGAGGCTTTCCAAGGCCACGGCGAACAACAGGTCATTGCCGGACCCGCAAGTATCGCCACTTGCACGGCGAAACCGGCGCGTCACATCCGGAACCGATCATTCGACGAATGGTCAGAAGGCTGGCGTCAAAATAGGTCACAATAGCCGCCGCTTTCGTAGGGGAATACGCTGGGAACGCCGATGAGTCCCCGATTTTCCTTCGTGAAGCCCGTTATCGCCGGGACAACCTGAATGCATCCAGGCCCGGAAGCAGTTGGCCGTTTCGTTTGACGGCCTGGTCGGAAGAGTCAGGAGGGCTCGTTCCGGTCACCCAGAAGACACTCCGATGAACAGAGAGTAACCACGAACCAGCGGAAGCCTGGACCGTTATTCACGCACGCGAAGACATGCCGAAATGCGTTCACCCTTTTTGACATGCCTGTCTGTAGGCTTCGCGGCCCTTCTGGCCGCCCTCTCGACGCCCAGCCTGGCTTCCAACCAGGTCACCCACACCTTCAAGCCGTCGAAGAATTCCACCCTGTCGCCCAGCCGGGTCGTCAGCACCCGCCAGTCCGCCAACCGCTCGGTGGTCGCGGCCGCCGCTTCCGAAGTCACCGACCGCGCCTTCAGCATGATCGGCACCCCCTACCGCTGGGGCGGCACCACGCCGAAGAAAGGCTTCGATTGCAGCGGCCTGGTCAACTATGTGTTCCAGGACGTCGATGACGTCGACCTGCCGCGGACCGCCCGCGCCATCTACAACATGGACAACAACAAGGTCTCCCGCGGCAAGCTGCAACCGGGCGACCTGGTGTTCTTCCGGATCCGCAGCCGCAGCGTCGACCACGTCGGCATCTACGTCGGCAACGACCGCTTCGTGCACGCGCCGCGGCGCGGCAAGAAGGTCCGCGTCTCCGACCTCAACAGCAGCTACTGGAAACGCCACTACCTGGCCGGCAAGCGCATCCTGCCGACCACCCTCGCCCAGGTCGAAAGCACCCGCAAGCGCTGATTCCGGCGCCTGCGGCTCGCTCAGATGCCCCGCCGCGCCTGTTTCCTCAGCAGGCGTGCGCTGTCCCAGCCGGTCAACAGCACCGCCAGCCAGATCGGCGCGTAGGTCCATAGCTGCTCGGGACGGAACGCCTCGCCGAGGAACAGTACCGCCACCAGGAACAGCAGCACCGGTTCGACGTAGCTGAGAATCCCGAACAGCCCCATCGGCAGCAGTCGGCTGGAAGCCATCATCGCGCCGAAGGCCAGCGCGCTGATCAGCCCCAGCATCGGCAGCAACAGCCACAGGCGTGGCGCCTCGCGGAAGGCCTGGCTCTCGTCGCCCAGCCAGTACAGCGCGGCCAGCGCCAGCGGCAGCAGGAAGAGCATCTCGAAGACGAACCCGGACAGCGCGTCCACGCCCATCCTGCGCCGCAGCATGAAGTACGGGGGATAGCCCAGCGCGGTGACCAGGGAGACCCAGGAGAACGCGCGGGTCAGCCAGAACTCGTGGAGCACCCCGGCCAGCGCGCAGGCCACGGCGATAGCCTGCAGCGGCGTCAGGCGCTCGCCGTAGAACACCCGCCCCACCAGCACCATCGCCAGCGGCAGGAGGAAGTAGCCCAGCGACAGTTCAAGGGTCTTCCCGGCCAACGGCGCCCAGATGAAGATGCCCCATTGCAGCAGCATCATCGCCGCGGTCAGCGGGAAGCAGGCCAGCAGCCAGGGCTCGGCGAACAGCCGGCGCCAGGCGGCGCGCAGGGTCGGCCACTGGCGGGTGGCGACGACCAGCAGGAATACCATCGGGATCGACCAGACCACCCGATGCGCCACCACCTGCAGGCTGTCCAGCGGCTCCAGCAGGTGGACGTAGCCCGGCAGGGTAACGAACAGCACCGAGGCGGCCAGCGACAGCAGCACGCCCTGTCCGGAAATCCTCATGCACGCACCTCGCGCCGGCCGAGCCGGTTGACCCACAGCGAAGCGACGATCACCGCGCCGCCCAGGGCCAGGCGCGGCAGGTCGGCGTGCTGGTTCCAGATCAGCAGGTTGAGCAGCAACCCGACCGGCACGTGCAGGTTGTTCATCACCGCCAGGGTACCGGCGTCCACCTCGGTGGCGCCCTTGTTCCACCAGAACTGGCCGAGGGCGGTGGCCAGCAGCCCCATCCATACCAGTACGCCCCATTGCAGCTCGCCGGCCGGCAGGCGCTGCGGATCGCCGAACAGCAGCCAGGCAGGCAACGCCACCAGCAGCGCGCCAACGAAGAAATAACCGAAGCGCTGGCGCTGCGGCAGCTCGGACGGGTACTTGCGCACCAGGCGCTTGTACAGCACCTGGCCGGCGGCGAAGGTGGCGTTGGCCAGTTGCAGCAGCAGGAAGCCCTGGAGGAACTCGCCGGTGATCCCGTCGTAGCGGATGATCGCCGCGCCCAGCACCGCCACCAGCGCGGCGGCCAGGGCCCAGAAGTTGAAGCGGCGGTTGAGCAGGTCGTCGAACAGGGCCACGTGGACCGGCGTCAGCACGGTGAACAGCAGAACCTCGGGCACCGTCAGCACGTTGAAGCTCAGGTACAGGCAGACGTAGGTGATGCCGAACTGCAGCGCGCCGACCAGCATCACCCCGCCGACGAAACGCGGTTCGACGCCGCGCCAGCGGGTCAGCGGGAGAAACACCAGGCCAGCGAGAAGGACCCGGGTAAGCACGGCGAAGTAGCTGTCGACCTGGCCGGCGAGGTACTCGCCGATCAGGTTGAAGGAGAACGCCCAGAGGACGGTGACGAACAGTAGATAACGCATGGACCAGGCACCAGGATGGGGCGCCGACCATAACGTTTTTGCCGCCGCCAAGGAAGGCCGCGCGGGCCCGCGGCCAACCTCGCCGCCCCTGTACTACTTGCCGTGCGCGGTGGGCCAGCGGTATTCGAGCCAGTGCTCCATGCGCTGGCGCAACAAGCCGCTCTGCTCAGCGATGTGCAGCCACTGGTCGACGTAGCGCTTGAAGGCCTCGTCGCGCGGCAGCAGGTAGGCCTTCTCGGCGAAGTCGAAGGGTTGCTGCGGATGCACGGCGCAGAGTTCCGGGTGCAACCGCGACTGCAGGCGGGCCTCGATGGCGTCGGTCATCATCAGGTCGGCCTTGCCGTCGACGATCTGCTGGAAGATCGTCACGTTGTCCGGATGCACCAGGATCCGGGCCTTCTTCAGGTTCGCCCGGGCGAACTTCTCGTTGGTGCCGCCGGGGTTGACGATGGCCGTCACGCCCGGCTGGTCGATCTGCTCCAGGGTCTGGAAACGCGCTTCTTCGCTACAGAGGGTGATCGGCGTCTTGCCGTCGCGCAGGTAGGGAATCGAGAAATACGCCTGGCGCTGGCGCTCCAGGTTGATCGAGATGCCGCTCATGGCGATGTCGAAGCGGTCGTCGGCGAAATCGCGCATCAGGTTCGGCCAACTGGTCGGCACCACTACCAGCTTGGCCCCCAGGCTCTCGGCCAGGCGCTGCGCCATGTCCACGTCGAAACCGGCGTAACCGCCCTCTTCCGTGCGGTAGCTGAAGGGCTTGTAGTCGCCCGTGGTGGCGACGCGCAGCACGCCGCTTTCGAGGATGCGGTCGAGGCGGCTCTCCTGCGCCTGGAGGCTGGCGCTGGCCAGCAGCGCAAGGCAGGCCAGGGCCTGGACGAGATGGCGGAATGACTTCGGCATGGCGACTCCTCGGGATGGCGGACCGCAGAGAGACTACGCAAGTCGGCAGCCGCGGCCAAATCCCGGAATGCAGGGGAACGCCCGATGACGCCGGGGCGCGGGCCGAGCATGCGGCAGGAGAAGCGGAAAAAAGTGCGCGAAACGGCTGACGACCTCACACCGCCATCGACAGCGGTACACCCTGCAGCCATTCCGGGTGGTAGCGCAGCAGCATCTCCAGGCCGCGCTCCTGGTAGGCCGGGAAGCTGATCGCGACCAGCGTCTCGCCCTTGACCTTCTGTGGCGGGCCGAGGCGCTGGAGGATCACGCCGTTGCGAACGAAATAGCGCTCCATGGCCGTGGTGGTCACCGCCACCACCGAACTGGCGCCCAGGTACCAGGCGCATTGCAGGCTGGACCAGAATATCTTCATCGCCAGTTGCGGATCGTCCGCCGCGCTGGCGGCGTAGCGCGAAAGCTCCCAGACCGACGGATCGCTGGGCGGGGTTTCGCTGCACAGGTAGGCGAAGACGTCCTTGAGCAGGTAGGCGTCGGTCGTCGGCAGCAGGCGGGCACAACCGCAGATGCCCTGGCGGCCCATGGCGACGATGTAGCGGGTTTGCGGATGGTCGAACTGGTCGAATTCCTGGTCGCGGACCCTGGAGGTGGAGACCACGTCCCAGCCCAACTTCTCGATGAAGACTTGATGCCGGTAGCGTCCCAGCTCGGCGATCATGGCGGCGGAAAGCCCTTCCAGCGATTCAGAGAGCAATTCGATCATGACCAAGTCCCCGTGTCGTGCCGGCCGAGAAAAAAAGGCGGCATCCCTACCCTGATACTCCTGGGCCCTCTCAGTCGGAGGACATACCAGTACACACATGAGGGGGAAGACTAAAGGAGGATGAACGGCAGGCAACCTGCCAGATCTGGTAGGGCGCGCCGGCCGGCGCGCCCTACGCTTCAGATGAGGCCCAGCGCCGCGGCGTAGGCAGCAGCCAGCGTCTTGTTCGGCGCGTCGAACTTCTTCTGGATGTTCTTGTGGTGGAAGTTCACCGTGCTCTCGGAGATGCTCAGGATGATGGCGATTTCCCCGGAACTCTTGCCGTCGGCGGTCCATTGCAGGATCTCGCGTTCGCGATGGCTCAGGCAGACCGGGTTGGACATCAGCATCGGATGCTCCAGGTCGGTCAGCTTCTGGGTCAGCAACTCGATCATGCAACGCAGCCGCAGGCGGATTTCCTCGCGCTCGAAGCTGGAGATGTTCTGCTGGTCGCGCGCCACGGAAAGCACGCTGAGCAAATTGTTCGGCGCGCGGATCGGCAGGGTCGCGCCGACACAGAGGCCCCAATCGCGAGCCTCGTTCCAGAGCATCCGGCTCTGGTCGAACAGGCTGTCGCTCCAGACCACCATTTCCGAGGAGCGCAGGCCGTTGAGGATCGCCGGATCCACGGCCCCGTAGTTCTGCATCTGGTATCGCTCCAGCCAGGCCTTGGGATAGGTGCCATGGACCTCGGTCTTCGGCCGGGTGAAGGGAATCGTGTGGCGCACGCCATAGGCGTAGTAATCGAAGCCCAGGCGCCGCACTTCCTTTTCCAGGACGGCGAACACGCCCTGGCTGTCGTGGATCGGCTGCATCTCGCTACGCAAACCGTCCCACCACAGCAAAAAGCCTCCGTCATTCCTCATTGCAGTAAGCCCTGATCGATAAAATGCATCACAGCAGAATTGGCCCGGGGTATGACGCTGTCAAGCGCGCAGCCTTGCCGATACGGCAAAATCATGGCAACCCTATCTGTTATGCCAGCACCGTTCAGGACGCAGCCTTCAGCCATCGAGCATCCCCCTCCCTATGACAACGTTCGACCACCTGGGCCGCTTTACCGCAAGCGATACTGTGCGGTTGTGACAATTCCATGAAACGCCGACAGGCCGCCGCCATGGCCGGGTCCTCGAGCAAGCGCCACAACGCCCCGCGCAACTCCTGCTCGCGCAACGGCACGCCCAGGCGCATCCCGCAGCCGAGCCGGACCAGCCGTTCGGCATTGTCGAACTGGTCGTGGGCACAGGGCAGCAGCACCTGCGGCACCCCCGCCGCCAAGGCCAGGCTCATGGCGCCGATACCGCCCGGATGGACCAGCCCGGCGCACGATGGCAGCAAGGCTCCCAGTGGCGCGTAGGCGCGCTGCAGCACGTGGTTCGGCAAGCCGCGCAGCGGTTCCTGGCCGGCGCCGGTGAGGAAGATCCCACGCGCGCCGAGGCGTTCCAGCGCGCGCAGGGCCATGGCGTAGAAGTCGCCCTGCAGGTGTTCGGTCGAGCCCTGGGTGAACACCAGCGGCCGGCTGCCCTGATCGAGAAAGCGTTGCAGTTCGTCGTCGAGCGGGGTCCCCGGGATACTGCCGTCGAACAGCGGGAAGCCGGTCATGTGCAGGGGTTGCGGCCAATCCTGCTGGGGCGGCGCGAACCAGGCCGGGAACAGGCAGACCACGCCCTGCGGCGAATGCATCCATTGGGTGAAGATGCGCTTCACCGGCGTTTCCAGGCCGACCTTGCGGCGCACCGCGTTGATCTCCGGCGCGCAGGTGCGATCCAGCTTGAAGCGCTCGATGCAGCGCCAGAGCAGCTTGCGCATCGCCAGCGGCATCTGCTCGGGCACGTTGAACTTGGGGTGTACCGGCGGCAGGTGCGCCGACAACAGGGTCGATGGCGAGACCTGCGCGGACAGGTAGGGAATCCCGTACTTCTCGTGAGCGATGCGTGCGCCCAGCGCCCATAGCGAGCCGACCACCACGATGTCGTCATGGCGCTGCGCCGAGACGTACTCGTAGACCGGCTCGATCATCCCGGCGATGGCTTGCCAGAGCACGCCGAAGGACGTCTTGGGGTCCCACAGGCGCGGATCGCCCATGGTCCGGCGGTAGGTCAGTTCGTCGCTCAGCGGGACGAACGCGATGCCGTGCTGCTCCACCGCGTCGCGAAACACCGGGATGGTGCAGAGGCTCACGCGGTGCCCGCGCAGTTTCAGGGTCCGGGCCAGGCCGATGAAGGGAAATACGTCGCCGGCCGAGCCGATGGCGATGAGGATGGCGTGCATGGGGCTACTCCGTGCGTTATGCAACCGCAAAGCCCGGCCAGGCCGGGTCTTCGCAGGTCAAGGGTTCAGGCGTAGCCGATGGCCATCTCGTGGAATCCCGCCGCGCGTTCCGCCCGCTGCGGCTCCGGTTGCTTCAGCAGGTGCTCGAGCAGGGCGCGGTGCACGCGTACCGCTGCCAGCTTGGACTCCAGGTCGAGGAAATGCCCGGTGCCCTCCACCCGCGAGAAACTGCAGTGCGGCAGGTAGTCGCGGAACTGGCGGGCGTCCTCGGCGGTGGTGTATTCGTCCCAGCTGCCGTTGATGAAATGCACGTGGCTCTGGATCCGCTCCAGGCAAGCCAAGTAGCCCCGATCGTTGAGCGCCAGCACCTGGTCGATGTGAAAGCGCGCCTGCTCGTATTCGCCGGTGGCCAGCGAAGCCATGTGCTGATGGTTGCTGGCTTTCAGGCGCGGCGGCAGGTATTTGCCGACGGTCTCGTTGAGCAGATGGCCGATCGCCGACTTGTCGTCCAGCTCGATCAGCGCCTGCGCCCGCCCGACGTAGTCGAGCATCGCCTGGTTCAGTCCAGGGGCGAATGCCATCACCACCGAGCTGCGGATACCGCGCGGATTGCGCGACAGCGCCAGCAGCGTGGAGATACCGCCCCAGGACGCGGAGACCAGGTGATTGACCTCGAAGCGCTCGATCAGCGCCAGGAGGATTTCCACCTCGTCGTCCTTGGTGATCAACCCGCGCTGCGGGTTGTGCTGCCGCGACTGCCCGGCGAAGGGCAGGTCGAACAGCACCACGTTGAAATGTTCGGCCAGGCACTTGCAGGTCCGGGCGAACGAGGCGGTGGTCGCCATCGCGCCGTTGACCAGCATCACCGTGCTGCGCCCGGGATCCTGCCCAACGCGCTCGACATGTACCCGCAGGCCCTTGCAAACCGATACCAACAGACTTTCGCGCCGCATTTCACACCTCCCAAAAATTTTCGAACAGGCAAACAGCTATCGCTGCCACGGGTATCCCGGCATTACGTAGAGTTCGTTCTTATTGTTCGAACGGCAGACAAGTAACTCAGCGGCCATCCGCGCGGACCAGCCACGGCGGATGCGTACCCCTTCAGGCGAGGGGCTTGTGTGGGTCTTGCAGATCGGCCTGCGCAAACGATTGGCGTCCGTGTTCACGCGTAGCCGATGAACACTTTTTAGCCAATTCGAAAGCTAACGGTAACTGCCAGATTTCACAGGACGGGCGGTCGCCTGCGCATAAGCCCCTGCCCACCCGCGATAAGGCGTGCCAGAGCGGCCGGCGGGGAACAGCGAGGGGTTGGCGGAAAAGGCATGAAAAAACCGGGCGCCAGGCCCGGTTTCCGGTGTCGAAACGCTCTGGCGTCAGGCTTTTGGCAGGGTCACGCCGCGCTGGCCCTGGTATTTGCCGCCACGGTCCTTATAGGACACTTCGCAGGCCTCGTCGGATTGCAGGAAGAGCATCTGCGCCACGCCTTCGTTGGCGTAGATCTTCGCCGGCAGGTTGGTGGTATTGGAGAACTCGAGGGTCACATGGCCTTCCCACTCCGGCTCCAGCGGGGTGACGTTGACGATGATGCCGCAACGCGCGTAGGTGCTCTTGCCCAGGCAGATGGTCAGGACGTCGCGCGGGATGCGGAAGTACTCGACAGTACGCGCCAGGGCGAAGGAGTTCGGCGGGATGATGCAGACGTCGCTGTTGATGTCGACGAAGCTTTTCTCGTCGAAGTTCTTCGGATCGACCACCGCCGAATGGATGTTGGTGAACACCTTGAACTCGGCGGCGCAGCGCACGTCGTAGCCGTAGCTGGACACCCCGTAGGAAATCACCCGGCTGTCGTCCGCGCCGCGCACCTGGCGCTCGACGAACGGCTCGATCATGCCGTGCTCCTGAGCCATGCGGCGAATCCACTTGTCCGATTTGATGGTCATGGAGGGTGTCCTGTCGAAAGCTGCGAAAAATGATCGCGAATCTTACCGGGGCCGCCGCCCCAGGGCAAAGGCAGCCGTCGCCGACGGCTGCCCGAGCGCCTCAGTCGTCGCTGATGCTGATGTTCGGCAGGCCGACGCTGGCCCGCTCGCTGAGAACGATGCGCGCGCCGACATGGCGGGCGATTTCCTGGTAGAGCATCGCCAGTTGGCTTTCCGGGTCGGCGATCACCGTCGGCCGGCCGCTGTCGGCCTGGGTGCGGATGGCGATCGACAGCGGCATGGACGCCAGCAGCTCGACGCCGAACTGCGCCGCCAGCTTCTCGCCGCCGCCCTCGCCGAACAGGTGCTCGGCATGGCCGCAGTTGGAACAGATATGCACCGCCATGTTCTCCACCACGCCGAGCACCGGGATGTTCACCTTGCGGAACATCTCCACGCCCTTCTTCGCGTCGAGCAGCGCCAGGTCCTGCGGGGTGGTGACGATCACCGCGCCGGCCACCGGCACCTTCTGCGCCAGGGTCAGCTGGATGTCGCCGGTGCCCGGCGGCATGTCCACCACCAGGTAGTCGAGGTTGTCCCAGGCGGTCTGGGTGATCAGTTGGATCAGGGCACCGGAGACCATCGGCCCGCGCCAGACCACCGGCGTGCTGTCGTCGGTGAGGAAGGCCATCGACATCACCTGCACCCCGTGCGCCTCCAGGGGCTCGAACCACTTCTGCTCACGGACCTTCGGCCGGGTGCCTTCCGGCAGGCCGAACATGATGCCCTGGCTGGGTCCGTAGATGTCCGCGTCGAGGATGCCCACCCGCGCACCCTCGCGGGCCAGGGCCAGGGCCAGGTTGGCGGCGGTGGTGGACTTGCCGACGCCGCCCTTGCCGGAAGCCACCGCGACGATGTTCTTCACGTTGCCCATCACCTCGACCTGCGGCTGCGCCTTGTGCGGCTGGATCACGCAGTCGACCCGGACCTCGGCGCGAGCGACGCCGTCGAGCGCCTCCAGGGCCATTTGCAGGGTTTGCGCCAGGCCGTTCCTGAACAGCCCGGCGGCGTACCCCAGTTCCAGGCGCACCCGCACGCGGTCGCCCTGGATCTCCACCTCGCGCAGGCAGCCGGCGCTGACGGGGTCCTGGTTCAGATAGGGGTCCTGGTACTGGCGGAGGGTGGCTTCCACCGTTTGGCGAGTGATAGCGGACATGGGGGATTTCCTGAGGGTTAAGCGGGGAATCGATGCCGGTCATCCTACCCGAGTGGCGCGCGGATGAAAAAAAACCGCCGCTTCTTTATAGTGACCGATCCGTTTAGCTCTCAGCCGATAAGCCGAACCCATGTCCGAACCACGCAAGATCCTCGTTACCAGCGCCCTCCCCTACGCCAACGGTTCCATTCACCTGGGACACATGCTGGAGTACATCCAGACGGACATGTGGGTGCGCTTCCAGAAGATGCGTGGCAACCAGGCCGTCTACGTCTGCGCCGACGACGCCCACGGTTCGGCGATCATGCTCCGCGCCGAGCGCGAGGGCATCACCTCCGAGCAACTGATCGACGCCGTGCGCGCCGAGCACATGGGCGACTTCGCCGACTTCCTGGTGGACTTCGACAACTACCACTCGACCCACTCGGAAGAGAACCGCGAGCTGTCCAGCGCGATCTACCTGAAACTGCGCGACGCCGGGCACATCGACACCCGCCCGGTGACCCAGTACTTCGACCCGGAAAAGCAGATGTTCCTCGCCGACCGCTTCATCAAGGGCACCTGCCCGAAGTGCGGCACCGCCGACCAGTACGGCGACAACTGCGAGGCCTGCGGCGCGACCTACGCCCCGACCGAACTGAAGGACCCGAAATCGGCGATCTCCGGCGCCACCCCGGTGCTCAAGGAATCGCTGCACTACTTCTTCAAGCTGCCGGACTTCGAGGCCATGCTCAAGCAATGGACCCGCAGCGGCGCCCTTCAGGAGTCGGTGGCCAACAAGCTCGCCGAGTGGCTGGACAGCGGCCTCCAGCAGTGGGACATCTCGCGCGACGCGCCGTACTTCGGCTTCGAGATTCCCGACGCTCCCGGCAAGTACTTCTACGTCTGGCTGGACGCGCCGATCGGCTACATGGCCAGCTTCAAGAACCTCTGCGCGCGGCGTCCCGAGCTGGACTTCGACGCGTTCTGGGGCAAGGACTCCAGTGCCGAGCTGTACCACTTCATCGGCAAGGACATCGTCAACTTCCACGCGCTGTTCTGGCCGGCCATGCTCGAAGGCGCCGGCTACCGCAAGCCGACCGCGCTGAACGTGCACGGCTACCTGACCGTGAACGGCCAGAAGATGTCCAAGTCGCGCGGCACCTTCGTCAAGGCGCGCACCTACCTCGACCACCTGGACCCGGAATACCTGCGCTACTACTACGCCTCCAAGCTCGGCCGCGGCGTCGAGGACCTCGACCTGAACCTCGAGGACTTCGTGCAGAAGGTCAACTCCGACCTGGTCGGCAAGGTCGTCAACATCGCCAGCCGCTGCGCCGGCTTCATCCACAAGGGCAACGCCGGCGTGCTGGTCGGCGCCGATCCTGCGCCGGAGCTGCTCGCCGCCTTCCGCGAGGCCGCACCGGGCATCGCCGAGGCCTATGAGGCCCGCGACTTCAATCGCGCCATGCGCGAGATCATGGCCCTCGCCGACCGCGCCAACGCCTGGATCGCCGAACAGGCGCCCTGGGCGCTGGCCAAGCAGGAAGGCCAGCAGGACAAGGTCCAGGCCGTCTGCGGCCTGGGCATCAACCTGTTCCGCCAGTTGGTGATCTTCCTCAAGCCGGTGCTGCCGAAGCTGGCCGCCGCCGCCGAAGCCTTCCTCAACGTCGCCCCGCTGACCTGGGCCGACCACCGGACCCTGCTGGCCAACCACCAACTGAACCCGTTCCAGCCCCTGATGACCCGTATCGAGCCCGCGAAAGTAGAAGCCATGATCGAAGCCTCCAAGGAAGACCTCGCCGCCGCCGCATCCCAACCCGCCGGCAACGGCGAGCTGGTCAAGGAACCCATCGCCGCGGAGATCGACTTCGACGCTTTCGCCGCGGTCGACCTGCGCATCGCCCTGATCGAGAAGTGCGAATTCGTCGAAGGCGCCGACAAGCTGCTGCGCCTGTCGCTGGACATCGGCGACGCGAAGCGTAACGTGTTCTCCGGGATCAAGAGCGCGTATCCCGACCCGAGCGCCCTGGAAGGCCGCCTGACGCTCTATGTGGCCAACCTGGCGCCGCGCAAGATGAAGTTCGGGGTGTCCGAGGGCATGGTCCTGGCCGCCGGCCCAGGTGGCGAGGAGATCTACCTGCTGAGTCCGGACAGCGGAGCCAAGCCGGGCCAGCGCGTCAAGTAACGCAGACCACGAAGCCATGGAGGGCTCGATAGAATGAACGCATGGAAGCTTGCCGCCAGCGTCCTGCTGGCGGCGCTCTACGGATGCTCCGCCGAACACGCCGAAAGCGTCTCCGGCAATGCCGGTTTCCAGGGCGAGACGGGCAAACCCGGCACCGCCCTCGCCTACGAACACCGCGTCGGCATCCGCCTTTCCGCCGCGCGTATCGACGCGCAACTCGCCGCCAGCCGCGACGCCTGCAACAGCGAGCGCTTCGGCCAGTGCGACGTGCTCGCCATCGAACAACGCGGCGGTATCGGCCATTACGCCGAACTCACCGTGCGCATCGTCCCGGACGGCGTGGAGAAGCTGGTCGCGGCCGCTGCCGAGGGCGGCACGCTGGAAAGCCGGCAGACCCGCGCCGAGGACCTGGCCCAGGCGGTCGCCGACACCCGCCAGCAACGCGAGCGCCTGCAACGCGAGTACCAGACCCTGCAGCAATACCAGGGGCGCAAGGACATGAGCGTCGGCGACCTGCTGGCCCTGGCCAAGGAAATCGCCGCGGTGGAAGCCCAACTGGCCGACAACGCCCAGGCCGGCGCCCAACAGCAGCGGCGCATCGCCACCAACCTGCTGACCCTGAGCTTCAGCAGCGAGGCGCAGCCGGACAGCCGCCTCGGCCAGCTCGCCACGGCCGCCGGGCAACTGCTCGACGACCTTGTCGATGGCACCATCGCCGCGATGAAGTTCTTCGCCTACAGCCTGCCGTTCCTCGTCGTGCTGCTGCCGCTGGGCCTGTTGCTGCGCGGCCTGTGGCGCTGGCTGCGGCGGCCCGGCAAGAACGAGGCGCGCTGAGCCCAGGCATACGGGCGGACCGGGAGGGTCCGCTCTTTCGCCCAGGACCGCCTGACGGGCCTGGCAACTCACAAGGAGGAAGACCGATGACCGCCACCAGCGACCTGATCGAGTCACTGATTTCCTATAGCTGGGACGACTGGCAGGTGACCCGCCAGGAAGCCCGCCGGGTGATCGCCGCGATCCGCAACGACAACGTGCCCGATGCGACCATCGCCGCACTCGACAAGAGCGGCTCGCTGATCAAGCTGTTCCAGCGGGTGGGCCCGCCGGAACTGGCGCGCTCGCTGATCGCCAGCATCGCCGGGCGCACCACCATGCAGCGCTACCAGGCACGCAATGCCTTGATCCGCAGCCTGATCAACAATCCCCTGGGCACCCAGACCGACAACTGGATCTACTTCCCCACCATCACTTTCTTCGACATCTGCGCCGACCTCGCCGACGCCGCCGGTCGCCTGGGCTTCGCCGCGGCCGGCGCCACCGGGGTGGCCAGCCAGGCGATCCAGGGTCCGTTCAGCGGGGTCGGCGCCACCGGCGTCAATCCGACCGACCTGCCGTCCATTGCCTTCGGCGACCAGCTCAAGCTGCTCAACAAGGACCCGGCGACCGTCACCAAGTACAGCAACCCGCTCGGCGACCTGGGCGCCTACCTGAGCCAACTGTCGCCGCAAGACAAGCTGAACCAGGCACAGACGCTGGTCGGCCAGCCGATCAGCACGCTGTTCCCCGACGCCTATCCGGGCAACCCGCCGTCGCGGGCCAAGGTCATGTCCGCGGCTGCGCGCAAGTACGACCTGACGCCGCAACTGATCGGCGCGATCATCCTCGCCGAGCAGCGTGACCAGACCCGCGACGAAGACGCCAAGGACTATCAGGCGGCAGTCAGCATCAAGAGCGCCAACACCTCCATCGGCCTCGGCCAGGTGGTGGTCTCCACCGCGATCAAGTACGAGCTGTTCACCGACCTGCTCGGCCAGCCGGTGCGCCGCGGCCTGTCGCGCAAGGCGGTCGCCACCCTGCTGGCTTCCGACGAATTCAACATCTTCGCCACCGCCCGTTACATCCGCTACGTCGCCAACCTGGCGTCGCAACAGGACCTGCGCAAGCTGCCGAAGACCCGCGGCGCATTTCCCTCCATCGATCTCCGCGCCTACGCCGGCAATCCGCGCAACTGGCCGCGGGACAATGTCCGCGCGCTGGCCTCGGAATACACCTCGCGGCCCTGGGACGACAACCTGTCGCCGGGCTGGCCGATGTTCGTCGACGATGCCTACGCCACCTTCCTCGACCCTGGAATGAGGTTCCCATGAAGACAGTCGCCCTGATTCTCGCCAGCCTCGCCCTGCTGGCCTGCACCGCGGAGTCCGGGGTGGACTTCGACAAGACCCTGACCCACCCGAACGGCCTGGTGGTGGAGCGCCCCGTCGGCTTCGACGCGCGGCGCAGCGCCGAGGGCTTCCGCTTCGACGAAGGCGGCAAGCTGCGCAACCCACGCCAACTGGAGGTCCAGCGCCGGGACGCGCCGCCCCCGCCCGACCTGGCGAGCAGGCGCCTGGGCGACGGCGAGGCGCGCTACAAGGTAGAGGAAGACGACGGCGGCTCCGCCGGCAGCGAATACCGCCTGTGGGCAGCCAAGCCGGCGGGCGCGCGGTGGATCGTGGTCAGCGCCAGCGAGCAGAGCGAGGATGGCGAACCGACCTTCGCCCTGGCCTGGGCGCTGCTGGAGCGGGCCAGGTTGCAATAGAACCGCTCTCTGCGGAGTGCCGGACGCTCCGTGGAACCTCCGTCGATCCGGGCGGAGCAGCATCCTGCTCGGGTTGCGGTAGCGCTTTTTCGCTCAGTCTGCGCCCATCGGATTTTCCCTGACATATTTTGTTTCATAGTACTGAGACTCAGGCGCGCCGCGGTTTTCCGGCGATGTGCGCAACAATTTGCACAGTTTTTTTGACGTAGCATCCGCGCGATCACGCACTTCGGATCGAGCACGGCGAACAGGGACGCCAGCCGTGCAGGTTTTTCGAGAAACAGGGGACAGCGGATGTTCAACCCGGCCAACCAGACCCACTTCAGCCTCAGCCTCGACGGCCTCCGTCACGACCTGCAGGTTCTCGAATTCAGCGGCCACGAAGGCATCAGCCGGCCCTACCGCTTCGAACTCGAACTGGTCAGCGAGCGCGCCGGCCTCGACCTCGAAGCGCTCATGCACCGACCCGCCTTCCTCGCCTTCACCCCGCAGGGCCAGGGCGTCCACGGGCTGGTCTACGGCGCCGCCCAGGCCGACGCGGGCAAGCGCCTGACCCGCTATCGCCTCACCCTCGTGCCGCAACTGGCCTACCTCGCGCAGCGCAGCAACCAGCGGATCTTCCAGCACCTCACGGTGCCGCAGATCGTCGCCCTGATCCTCGAGGAGCACGGCATCCTCGCCGACGCCTACCGCTTCCAGCTCGGCACCCGGTATCCCGAACGCGAATACTGCGTGCAGTACGACGAAAGCGACCTGCATTTCGTCCAGCGCCTCTGTGCCGAAGAGGGCATCCATTTCCATTTCCGGCACAGCACCGAGGCGCACCTGCTGGTGTTCGGCGACGACCAGACGGTGTTCCCCCGCCTGGGCCGTCCCACCGCCTACGTGCACGACAGCGGGCTGGTCGCCGACGAACCGGTGATCAAGCGCTTCAGCCTGCGCCTGGCCAGCCGCACCACGCGCACCACTCGCCGCGACTACGACTTCGAGAAGCCGCGGCTGCTGCTGGAGGCCGGCAATCGCCCCGCTGCCGACGCCCCGGCCGAGCCGGACCTGGAGGACTACGACTACCCCGGTCGCTTCGTCGATCGCCAGCGCGGCAAGCTGCTCAGCCAGCGCGCCCTGGAGCGGCACCGCGCCGACCGGCGCCTGGGCGAAGGGGTCAGCGACCAGCCGCTGCTGGTCAGCGGGCATTTCCTGGAGATCGCCGAGCACCCGCGCGCGGAGTGGAACGACCTGTGGCTGCTCAGCGAAGTCTTCCACGAAGGCAAGCAGCCGCAGGTGCTGGAAGAGAACGTTACCTCCGACACGTCGGCCAGCACGGACGACTTCCAGCAGGGCTACCGCAACCGCTTCCTCGCCACGCCCTGGGAGGTGTTCTTCCGCCCGCCGCTGGAGCACCCGAAGCCGCGCGTGCTGGGCAGCCAGACCGCGGTGGTGACCGGCCCGCCAGGCGAGGAAATCCACTGCGACCGCTACGGCCGGGTCAGGGTGCAGTTCCACTGGGACCGCGAGGGCCAGGGCGACGACAAGAGCAGTTGCTGGCTGCGCGTAGCCAGCGGTTGGGCCGGCAACGGCTATGGCGGCATCGTCATTCCGCGGGTCGGCATGGAAGTGCTGGTGGACTTCCTCGAAGGCGATCCCGACCAGCCGCTGGTCAGCGGCTGCGTCTACCACGCCGCCCACCCGGTGCCCTACGAGTTGCCGGCGAACCAGACCCGCAGCGTCTTCAAGAGCCTCAGCAGCCCTGGCGGCGGTGGCTACAACGAGCTGCGCATCGAGGATCGCAAGGGCCAGGAACAGATCTTCGTCCATGCCCAGCGCGACTGGGACGAGAACATCGAGCACGACCAGAAGATCCGCGTCGGCCACGAACGCCACGACACCGTGGAGGCGAACAGCTACAGCGAGTTCAAGGCCGAGGAGCATCACACCGTGCACGGAGAGCGCAAGGTCGAGCTGAAGGCCGATGACCATCTGACGGTCGGCGACAGCCAGCACGTGAAGCTCGGTCGTGCCTACCTGGCCAGGGCCGGGCGCGAGATCCACCTGAAGGCCGGGCAGAAGATGGTGATCGAGGCCGACAGCGAACTGACGGTGAAGGCCGGCGGCAGCTTCATCCGGCTTGACGCAAGCGGCATCGCCATCAGCGGCCCGCTGGCACGGATCAATGCAGGCGGCGCACCGGGAAGCGGCTCGGGGATCGCGATCAAGATGCCGTTGACGCCGGGGGCGGCGGACGCCGATGTCGCAGGACGCCCGCTACAACCCGCCAACGCCGGTCTCCACGCCAGCGATCCGAAGCAGAACGGCGAATACCGCTTCGATATCCGTTTGCAGGATATTCCCGGAGACGAAGGATTCCCCTTGATTCATACGCCCTGGCGCATCGTCCAGGGTAAGGAGCACAACCTGGTATTGGAAGGCGAGAGCGACGAGAAGGGACGGTTGGTGCTGGACGACACTCAACAGCGTCAGCTATCGAACGCCTGCGAGCGTGCGCCTGGCGATGTCTGGCTGGTGTATCCGGGGCAACGAATAGGCATCCGTCCGCATCGGGAGCGTGAGGGTTGGGACGCCACGCGCCACGCGCTGGGCGCGCTGGACTTCCATGACACCCTGGGCGGCCAGCGCGCGCCCACCCCGCTCGAACACCAGCGCGGCAAGCTCGACAGTTGCTGCGAAGGCGACCTTTATTCCCACCTACTGGCCAAGGACTGATCCATGTTGCAGAAGAAGCCCTACAACGGCCTCCACGAAAAGGAACTCAACCAGATCAACCAGCAGGATGGCAGCCCCTGCGTAGCCATTTCCGCACCGGGCTGTTTCATCAAGGGGTCCAACCTCTTTTCCGAAAAGCGGGCCGGTAACCGGGTCCGCTTCTTCACCACCGGCCGGGACTACTTCAGCGACCTGGCCAGCGCCCTCGACAGCGCCAGTTCGAGCATCTTCATCACCGGCTGGCAGGTCAACTACGACGTCCTCCTCGACGGCCGCCGCAGCCTCTGGCAGTGCCTGCGCCAGGCGCTGGAGCGCTCGCCCGCGCTGAAGGTCTACGTGATGCCCTGGCTCAGCCCTTCCGGCAGCCTCGGCACCTATGACTTCGAAACCATGCTCGCGGTGTTCCAGCTCAACGCCGGACTCGAGGGCGGCGCGCGCGCCTTCTGTACGCCGGCGATCCAGCAGAGCGACATGCAGGGACTGGGCGTCGCCTTCTCCCACCACCAGAAATCCGTGGTGATCGACAACCGCATCGGCTATGTCGGCGGGATCGACCTTGCCTATGGCCGTCGCGACGACAACGATTTCAGCCTCGACGCCTCCGGGCGCCGGGGCAACGACGCCTATAATCCCGGCCTACCGCATCTTGGCTGGATGGCGGAGGACGAACACGTCAGCTCCATGGGCCTGATGATGGCCACCCTGTTCGACCTTTCCAGGCCGCTCGCCAGCCTGACGCTGCATGCGCCCACCCTTCGCCTGTCGCCCTTCCCGCACATCGCCGCCAGCGACGAACCGCTGCTGAGCATTCCCCTCGCACCCAGCCGCGCCCGCGCCCTCAACGGCGCCGCCTACCTTTCCGACCTGTTCCGCAGCCCGATGCTGCCCTCCCTGCAATGGCTCGGCCGCGCCTACAACAGCTCGAAAGAAGGCCTGGACGAAGGCTTCGAACGGCTCGATGCGCTCAGGCGGCAGATGGTCGCCAGCAGCATCCGCGCCATTGCCAACCTGATCGCCGACAACCTCGACGCCCTGCCCATCGAGCCTGAACTCGAACGCCGCCTGCGCGCCTGGCTGGAGGAACTGCGCACGGCCGCGCTCAACCTGCCGGAAGCCCTGCGGATCAAGAGCCTGCTCCTGATCAACCAGTGGATGAGCGAAACCGAACTGGGCCAGGTCCTGACCCTGATCAGCGGCAAGGGCTTCGAAGATATCCCGCAGAACCTGAGCGGCAAGGCCGGCGAGTTGGCCGGCTCGCTGTTCTGGACACTCCACAGGCTGTTGCAGGCTCGCGCCGGAGGCCACCAGCAACCCTATCGCTACCTGGACGAAGCGCCTCAGCCATTGGCCTCGCCGGACAACGCCCGGCTGGCCGCCGACCAGCCGCGCATGCCCTGGCAGGATGTGCATTGCCGCATCGAAGGGCCGTCGGTGTACGACCTGGCGCGCAACTTCATCGACCGCTGGAACGGCCAGCAGGCCTACCTGGCCAAGACGCCGGCGCTACAGGATACGGCGCTGGTACGCAGCGCCCTGGAAGCCGTGATGAAGTGGCTGAACAGCCTGGCCGCCGCCGCGGGATTGGAGAACTACCTGGACGAGAAGCGCAACCTCCGGCTCGAACTGGACCCACCCACGCCCTGCTGGATCAACGCGCCGGAACAGTTGCCGCAAGAGCCGGAGGTGCGCCGCGGCGGCATGACCGTACAGGTACTGCGCAGCGCCGCGGCGCGCATGCTCGAACAGGAGCAGGCCGGCCGCCTCGGCGCGGGAGTGAACCTGCCTTTGCAGGTCGGCGTCTCCACCGAAGGAGTCCAGAGCAACTGCAAGGACGCCATGCTCCTGGCGATTTCCGGGGCGCAGCAGTTCATCTATATCGAGAACCAGTTCTTCCAGAGCGAGTTCGGCAAGGAAGGCGAAGTTTTCAAGGATCTGCCCCTTTCAGGCCCCATGGCCAGTCTGCGCGACGTTGGCAGCCTGCGACGCGACTTCGTCGTCCGGATACGCTTGGAGGAAGCCCTGGAGCAGCGCGACCTCTGGCTGCTGGACTGGGCCGAAGTGGAGAAGATCGCCCAGGAGCCTGGCACCGAGGCCCGCCAGTTCCTCAAGTCGATGCTCGCCATGTGGGGCGTGAACGCCCAGGGCTGGCTCACCCACAAGCTCGGCGAGGCCCAGCACGGCCTGCTCAACGAGATCGGCGAAGCCCTGGCGCGGCGCATCGAACGGGCCATCCAGCGCGAGCACCCGTTCCACGTCTACCTGGTCCTGCCGGTGCACCCGGAGGGCGCGCTGAACGTGCCGAACATCATGCACCAGGTGCACCTGACCCAGCAGAGCCTGGTGTTCGGCGAACAGAGCCTGGTCAAGCGCATTCAGCGGCAGATGGCGCTCAAGGCCCTGGAAGGCAAGTCCGACCCGGCCCAGGCCCGGGAAATCATCGAGCGCAAGGACGCTCGCGGTCGCCCGGTCTACGAACAGCAGGACTGGAGCCGCTACCTGACCCTGCTCAACCTGCGCACCTGGGCGGTGCTCGGCGGGCGGGTGGTCACCGAACAGATCTACGTGCACAGCAAGCTGCTGATCGCCGACGACCGGGTGGCCATCCTCGGCAGCGCCAATATCAACGACCGCAGCCTGCAAGGCGAGCGCGACTCCGAGCTGGCGGTGATGGTGCGCGACAGCGAGCCGCTGACGGTCAGGCTGGACGGCAAGAACGACGCCATCGTCGGCAAGGCCATCCACCAGTTGCGGGTGAATTTGTGGAAGAAGCATTTTGGCTTGAGCCAGGGGCCAGGCGGTTTCGTCAAGCCGGCCAGCGAGTTGAGTGCTTATCTGTCCATCCCGGCGGCTCAAGAGGCCTGGGAAGCTATACAAACATTAGCCAAGGAGAATACTCGTGCCTATGAACGGACTTTCAATTTTATTCCCCAAAATATCAGCCAGACTCAACTGCAACTGACTCCAGAGCCGCCTAAAGGATTTGAGGACGGATTTCCCGCCTCCATATGGCCAACCTGGGCATACAGAAAACCTGGCGAGTTAAGGGCGGGCGGACAACTGATGGAGCCGATGCCATATCAGGAAATCTTCTGGCGCTCATCTAATCTCACTTCGGTGAAAACCTTCCCACCACCCAACGGGGTTTCCGGTTTCATCACGGCTCTACCAACCAGTTGGACCCGTGGTGAGCGCAATGATTCTGGCTTGAATCTAAGCATCCTGGCACATCAGGACAGCAGATCGCTTCCCACCCAGGTCGCCATGAATGGAGATAGCTCGGCACAAGGAAAGCATCGCACATGAAAAGGGTTTTGATGGGTCTTATCCTATTGAGCAGCTCGAATATAACTTGGGCAGAAGCCCCCTCAAGTAAATACCAGGAGTGTCTGGGTCGAATGACCTTCGAGATACCGGAGGAGATGGAGTGGGCAACTTATGATGCCTCACGAGTCTGGCAGATATCCAAAGGGGGGGGGCATAACTTTACCGCCGAGGTGACCGCCGTAGGTGACAACGGCAGCTATGACTACGACAGTATGATTTTTTACGTTTCCGAAAAGGTTGATAAAAATGAATTCCATAACGCCTCAAACTACATAAAAGGAACAGCAGAAATATACCAAGACCATCTTAGAGAAAACATAAAACTAGATAAGAAAGCAATAAGTACGCTCCAAAAAAACAAGAGCGAAGAGAAAAGTATTGAACGGATAAAAAAAGGAATCGCAGAAATGGAGGCCAAGATTCCTCTCGCCAAGATCTACGAACACGATCTCGGCATCCCCGACTCCCATATCCTTGGCAGCAAGAATATCCCCTTCCATGTCCTGCTCTGGCGCAACCAGCGGGTCTATTACTTCACCTTCTCCAAGCCGACCGAGAACTCCGCCCAGCGCATCAAGGACCTAATCGCCCGTTTCCGCACCCGCGAGCTTTACGAAGTGCCGAACGAACCGGGCATCTGCTTCCCCTACGGCTTTATCGCCGACGACGGCAAGACCGCCTACGAACTGAAGAACAGCCTGCGTTTCACCCGCACGCCCAACGTGATCTTCAGCCTGCTCACCGCCTCGGCCAACGATCCCTGGCAGACCCGTCCCACCAGCGGCCTCTACGACAGCGACTTCCGTCCCGGCTACGACCGGCAGAAATGGAAAAAAAGCGCGCTGCTCGACAGCCTCCACATCGGCAAGCGCCTGGCCGCCTTCGAAGGCTGGCGCCTCGACCCGCGCCCCGACTCCGGCGAACGGGAACGCGCCTGGTTCGGCCTGGCCCATACAGGCGGCACCCTCGATCCGCTGGTAGCGATCCAGGTGCAGACCTTCCAGAAAGGCACCGACGACCTCACCGACTACACCCCGCCCCCCGAAGAAGTACTGCCCCGCCTGAAGGCCCTGAGCCAAAGCATCGAGCAGCGGCTGGCGCGCTGAAACCCACATCGCGGGCACTTGCACGAGCCTCCGCCATGGACCATGGGTCCTGGCGGCGCCTGCGACTGACTGGGTTGCCATGCCAAACTGCGAAGGTACGCTAGCCTTGCAGGGCAATCCCACCCGATAATAGGGGATTTCCCCGACGGCCCCGGCCCTGCAACGAATGCTTCGCGTATGACTGAACTCGCCCTGATCCTGGTCAGTGCCATCCTGGTCAACAACTTTGTCCTGGTGCAGTTCCTCGGCCTGTGCCCGTTCATGGGCGTGTCGCGGAAGATCGAGACGGCCATCGGCCTGTCCCTCGCCACCACCTTCGTCCTGACCCTGGCGGCGATGTGCAGCCATATCCTGCAACGCTACGTGCTGCGCCCGCTGGACCTGGAGTACCTGCGCACCATCGGCTTCATCCTGGTGATCGCGGTGGTGGTGCAGTTCACCGAGATGCTGGTGAAGAAGACCAGCCCGCTGCTGTACCGGGTGCTCGGCATCTTCCTGCCGCTGATCACCACCAATTGCATCGTCCTCGGCGTCGCCCTGCTCAACGCCAACAAGGCTGAATACGGCTTCCTCCAGGCCACTACCCAGGGCTTCGGCGCCGGGCTGGGCTTTTCCCTGGTGCTGGTGCTGTTCGCCGCCCTGCGCGAGCGCATCGCCATCGCCGACGTGCCGGCGCCGTTCCGCGGCGCGGCCATCGGCATGATCACCGCCGGCCTGATGTCGCTGGCGTTCATGGGCTTCAGCGGGTTGGTCCGGCCATGAACGGCGTGTTCCTGGCGATCGGCGCGCTGCTGCCGATCTGCCTGGCCGGCGGTGCGCTGCTCGGCTATGCGGCGGTGCGCTTCCGCGTCCAGGGCGACCCGGTCGCCGAGCAGGTCAACGCCCTGTTGCCGCAGACCCAGTGCGGCCAGTGTGGCTACCCCGGCTGCAAGCCCTACGCCGAGGCGATCGCCGCCGGCGACAAGATCAACAAGTGCCCGCCGGGCGGCGAAGCGACCATCCGCGCCCTCGCCGACCTGCTCGACCTGGAGCCCGAGCCGCTCGACGCCGCCGAGGAAACCCCGCCGCGGGTAGCCTACATCCGCGAGGCCGAATGCATCGGCTGCACCAAGTGCATCCAGGCCTGCCCGGTGGACGCCATCGTCGGCGCCGCACGGCTGATGCACACGGTGATCGCCGACGAATGCACCGGTTGCGACCTGTGCCTGGAGCCCTGTCCGGTGGACTGCATCGAGATGCGCGAAACCCCAGACGACGTGCGCCACTGGAAATGGCCGCAGCCGTCGCCGCGACTGATCGCCAGCGACCGGGAGCGAGCGGCATGAGCGCCCTGCACGCCTTCCCCGGTGGCCTCTGCCTGCCGGCCAACAAGGAGCGCTCCACCGCCCTGCCGATCCAGCAGGCGCCGCTGGCGCAGCGCTACATCGTGCCGCTCGGCCAGCACATGGGCGCGCCGGCGCGGCCTTGCGTGGAAGTCGGCCAGGCCGTGCTCAAAGGCCAGACCATCGCCCTCCCGGACGGCACCGTCAGCGCCGCGCTGCATGCCCCGACCTCGGGGACCGTGGTGGCGATCGGCGCACACCCCTATCCGCATGCCTCCGGTCTTCCCGCGCCGGCCATCGTCATCGCCAGCGACGGCCTGGAGCGCTGGACCGAGCTGCATCCCTGCCCGGACTTCCGCGCCGAAAGCCCGCTGGCGCTGCTCGAACGTATCCGCGCGGCCGGCATCGGCGGTCTCGGCGGCGCCGGCTTCCCCACCGCCGCCAAGCTCGCCGCGCGCCCGGCGGACAAGATCCATACGCTGGTGGTGAACGGCGCCGAATGCGAGCCCTACATCAGCGCCGACGACCTGCTCATGCGCGAGCGCGCCACGCAGGTGCTGGGCGGCATCGATATCCTGGTGCAGATCCTGTGCCCCGAAGAGGTGCTGGTTGGCATCGAGGACGACAAACCGGAAGCCATCGCCTCCCTCGGCGCCGCCCTCGGTGAACGGCCCTATCGCATCGTCGCCCTGCCGACCCGCTATCCCTCGGGCGGCGAGCGCCAGCTGATCCAGTTGCTCACCGGCAGGGAAGTCCCGGCGGACGGCCTGCCGGCGGACATCGGCATCCTGTGCCAGAACGTCGGCACCCTGGCCGCCGTGCACGATGCCGTCGTCCTCGGTCGGCCGCTGATCTCGCGGATCACCACCCTCGCCGGCGGCGCCCTGGAGCGGCCGATGAACGTCGAGGCGCTGATCGGTACGCCGGTACACGAGTTGCTGGCGTTCGCCGGCCTCGCCGAGGGACGCCTGGAACGCGTGCTGATGGGCGGGCCGATGATGGGCTTCGCCCTGCCCGATCTCTCGGTGCCGCTGATCAAGACCTGCAACTGCCTGCTCGCCGGCGATGCCACGGAGCTGCCGGAACCAGTGCCGGCCATGCCCTGTATCCGCTGCGGCGACTGCGCCCAGGTCTGCCCCGTCAGCCTGCTGCCACAACAACTGCATTTCTTCGCCCTGGGCGACGAGCACGAGCAATTGCTCGCCCACAACCTGTTCGATTGCATCGAATGCGGCGCCTGCGCCTACGTCTGCCCGTCGAGCATTCCCCTGGTGCAGTACTACCGCGCGTCCAAGGCGGAGATCCGCGAGCAGCGGCAGAAGCTGCTGAAGGCCGAACAATCCCGTGAGCGTTTCGAGCAACGCCAGGCTCGCCTGCGCCGCGACGAGGAGCGCCGGGCCGCAGAACGCGCCCAACGCGCGGAGAAGGCCGCGCTGGTGCGCGCCGCCCAGGCCGAGCGCGAGGAAGCCGCCCCCGCCACGGCGGTCGACCCGGTGCAGGCGGCGATCGAGCGGGCCAGGGCGCGCAAGCAGGCCGGTAGCGGCAGCGAACGACTGAAACGGCTGAAGATCGAAGCGAGCATGGCGCGGGTGGCCCTGAAGAAGGCCGAGAAACAGTTGCTCAGCCACGACACCCCGGAACAGCATGGCCTGGTCGCGGAACTGCGCGCCGCCGCCGAGGCCGCCGACAAGGCCCTGGCCGATGCCGAAGCCAGCCTGCCGCGCGACCTACCCAGCGCACCGCCTGCCGCGCTCGACGACGAAGCCGAACTGAAGAAGGCCAAGGCCCAGGCCGCCATGGCCCGCGCCCAGCTCAAGCGCTCGGAAAAGGCCTTCGGCGAAGCGCCCGGCGCCGAACAGCGGGCGACCCTCGACGAACTGCGCGCCGAGGTCGAGCGTTGCGAAGCCACCCTGGCCCGCCTCGAGCGTCACGCGCCGAAGCCCGCGGCGCCCCGCGACGACGGCCAGGCGGCGCTGAAGCGGGCGAAGATCGCCCTGGTCGGCAAGCGCGCGGCCTTGAAGAAGGCCGAGCAGGCCGGGGTGATGGACAGCGAGCTGGAACGCCTGCGCGGCGAGCTGCAAGCCGCCGAGCGCGACCTGCATGCCGCCGAGGACGCCTGCGGCAAGCCGGCGCCGGAGCTGGTGCGGATCGACAAGCGCCCGGTCGACCCGCGCACCCGCGAGCTGAAGACCGAGCTGGCCTACGCCCGCGCCGCCCTGAAGAAGCTCGAACGCCTGGCGAACGCCGACCCCGCCGCACTCGCCGCCGCCCGCGCGCGCCTGAGCGCCGCCGAGCGCGCCCTGACCGAACACGGTACGGAGTGACCATGGCCCTGCCCCGCCCCACCTCGCCCCACGCCCGCGGCTCCAACCGTACCCCGGCGATCATGCGCCTGGTGCTCGGCGCCTGCGTCCCCGGCCTGCTGACGCTGACCTGGCTGTACGGCCCGGGCACCCTGCTCAACCTGGCCTGGGCCAGCCTCGTCGCGCTGGCCTGCGAAGCCGCCATGCTGGCCCTGCGCAAACGTCCGCCGGGGGTGTTCCTCAAGGACGGCAGCGCGCTGGTCACCGCCCTGTTGCTGGCAGTCGCCCTGCCGCCCTACGCCCCCTGGTGGCTGACCCTGGTGGCGACCTTCTTCGCCCTGGTATTCGGCAAGCACCTGTACGGCGGCCTCGGACAGAACCCGTTCAACCCGGCGATGCTCGGCTACGTCGTGGCGCTGGTCTCGTTTCCCCTGGAAATGACCCGCTGGCCCTCGCCGGACAGCGCCCTCGGCCTGCCCGACAGCCTCCGCGAATTCCTCGGCCTCGCTACCCGGCCGGACGCCTGGGCCCACGCCACCGCCCTCGACGTGCTGAAGACCGACCGCAGCCTGACCGTCGACGAGCTGTTCGCCGGCAACCCGGCCTTCGGCCACCTCGGTAGCGCCGGCAGCGAGTGGGTCAACCTGGCGTTCCTCCTCGGCGGCCTGTTCCTGCTCTGGCGCCGGCTGTTCACCTGGCACGCGCCGCTGGGCATGCTCGCCGGCCTGTTCGCCATGAGCCTGCTGTTCTGGAATGGTTCCGGCTCCGATTCCCATGGCTCGCCACTGTTCCATCTGTTCAGCGGGGCGACCATGCTCGGCGCCTTCTTCATCGTCACCGACCCGGTGTCCGGCGCCACCAGCAATCGCGGGCGGCTGGTCTTCGGCCTCGGCGTCGGCGTCCTCACCTACGTCATCCGCGCCTGGGGCGGCTATCCCGATGGCGTGGCGTTCGCCGTGCTGCTGATGAACCTGGCGGCGCCGACCATCGACTACTACACCCGGCCGCGCACCTACGGCCATCGCAAGGCCGAGCGCGGCTTCAAGGCAGGCGACTGATGGACGCCGCGACTCGCCGTTCGATGCTGCGCAATGCCCTCCTGCTCGGGCTCTTCGCCCTGGTCGGAGTGGGCCTGGTAGCACTGGTGCAGCAATTCACCGAAGCGCGCATCGCCGAAGCCCAGCGCGAGGCGCGCGGCCGCGCCCTGCTGGAACTGCTGCCGCCGGGCAGCTACGACAACCATCCGCTGGACAGCCAGGTGCCAACCTTCGCGCCGAAGCTGCTCGGCCTGGATGCGCCGCGTCCGGCCTATGTCGCCCGCCTGCACGGCCAGGCCAGCGCAGTGATCCTCCAGGCCAGCGCGCCGGATGGCTACAGCGGCGCCATCCAGCTACTGGTCGGGGTCACCGCCCAGGGCCGGCTGCTCGGCGTACGGGTCGTCGCGCACAAGGAAACCCCCGGCCTCGGCGACCGCATCGAACTGGCCAAGAGTCCCTGGGTGCACGGTTTCGACGGCAAGAGCCTGGGCGATCCGGCGGACGCCGGCTGGGCGGTGAAGAAGGACGGCGGTACGTTCGACCAGTTCGCCGGCGCCACCGTCACCCCGCGCGCCGTGGTCCGCGCCGTGCACAAGGCGCTGCGCTACTTCGACGCCAACCGCGAACGCCTGCTCGCCCCCGAAGAGGCTGCCGGACATGAGTGAACAAGATTTCCGCGAGATCGCCCGCAACGGCCTGTGGCGCAACAACCCGGGTCTGGTCCAGTTGCTCGGCCTGTGCCCGCTGCTGGGCACCAGCAACTCGACGGTCAACGCCCTCGGCCTGGGCCTGGCCACCATGCTCGTGCTGGCCTGCTCCAATGCCGCGGTATCGTTGGTGCGCGGCGCGGTGAGCGAGGCGATCCGGCTGCCGGCGTTCGTCATGATCATCGCCGCGCTGACCACCTGCATCGAACTGCTGATGCAGGCCTGGACCTACGAGCTGTACCAGGTCCTCGGCATCTTCATCCCGCTGATCACCACCAACTGCGTGATCCTCGGCCGCGCCGAGGCCTTCGCGGCGAAGAACGGCGTGCTGCGCGCCAGCTTCGACGGACTGCTGATGGGCCTCGGCTTCGCCCTGGTCCTGCTGGTCCTCGGCGGCCTGCGCGAGCTGCTCGGCCAGGGTACCCTGCTGGCCGACATGCACTTGCTGTTCGGCCCGGCGGCGGCGGACTGGAAGATCCAGCCGTTCCCGCAGTACCAGGGCTTCCTGCTGGCGATCCTGCCGCCGGGCGCGTTCATCATGCTCGGCCTGCTGATCGCCCTGAAGAACCGTATCGATGAAAGCCTGGCGGAACGCGCCAAGGTGCAGGCGGGCGACGTACCCGCCACCCAGCGCCAGCGCGTCCGCGTCACCGGAGTGATTGAATGAATGCCGCCAAGCGCGCGGAGATCTTCCGCCGACTGCACGAAGACAACCCCGAGCCAAGGACCGAACTGGCCTACACCACCCCCTTCGAACTGCTCATCGCGGTGATCCTCTCCGCCCAGGCCACCGACGTCGGGGTGAACAAGGCCACCGCCCGCCTCTATCCGGTGGCCAACACCCCCGAGGCGATCCACGCCCTCGGCGTCGAGGGGCTGTCGGAGTACATCAAGACCATCGGCCTCTACAACAGCAAGGCGAAGAACGTCATCGAAACCTGCCGCATCCTCATCGAAAAGCACGGCGGCCAGGTTCCCGACAACCGCGAGGACCTCGAAGCCCTGCCCGGGGTTGGCCGCAAGACCGCCAACGTGGTGCTCAATACCGCCTTCCGGCAACTGGCCATGGCGGTGGACACGCATATCTTCCGCGTCGCCAACCGCACCGGCATAGCACCGGGAAAGAACGTTCTGGAAGTGGAGAAGAAACTGCTGAAGTTCGTGCCGCGCGAGTACCTGCTCGATGCCCACCACTGGCTGATCCTGCATGGCCGCTACGTCTGCAAGGCGCGCAAGCCGCAATGCGGAAGCTGTCGGATCGAGGACCTGTGCGAATACAAGCACAAGACTTCAGACGATTGATCAACTATTCGAAATCCTATCTTTACGATTGAAAAAATCTTTTTTACCAGCCACGGCTTTGTCGCTATAAGGTGCGCCATTACCACCCCATAAGTTGGAGTGAATGTCATGGCAAAAGCCAAAGAAGAACTCGAGATCGACGACGAAGCCGGCGTTGAAGAGGATGACGGCGAGGAAACCAGCGTCGAGGTGGCCAAGACCAACCTGACCAAGCGTCGCATCATCGACAACCTGCTGGAAGAACGCCGCCTGCAGCGCCAGTTGTCGGACTACGACTTCGACCTGTGAGCAGCGCCGTCCACACCGCAAGCAAGCCCCGCAATTGGCGGGGCTTCGTTTTTCCGGCGGCCATGAAAAGCCCGCCGAAGCGGGCCTGAACACCAGTGCGATCGAGCCGAGACCGCCATGCCCAGCCGGCACGCGCCGGGCGGCGGCCACGGCAACCGCTATCCAACGGTTGCCGTCCCGGCCGTCCCAGATAACGCCCTCAGGGTCGCAGTTCGAACAGCGCCGGCAGCGGCGGCCACTCCGAAGGCACCTTGCGGAAGCGACTGAAGCCGGCGGCCTCGGCCATCTGCCGCGCGCGGTCCTCGCCCATGAAGGCGCCGAGACCCTCGCCGCCGTGGGACAGCGAACAGGTCATGCAATACAGCGTGCTCTGCGGGTACATCACGCGACCGAACAGGTTCATGTTCTCGTGCAGTTCCTGCGACAGGTTGAGTTCCACCATCAGGTAGGTCCCATCGTCGGCGGTCGACTCGCGCAGGTCCTTCATCATCTGCTGCGGGTCGGTCGCGTCGTGGATGACCACGAAGGTCGTGACGAAGTCGAACTTCTTGCCCGCCAGCGCATCGGAATCGCTGACCTCGAAGCGCACCCGGTCGCCGACCCCCGCAGCCTCGGCGTTCGCCCGCGCGCGTTCGATGGACGGCGCGTGGAAGTCACAGCCATAGACCTGGGCTTCGGGGAACGCCTTGGCCATCATGATCGCGGCCAGCCCGCTGCCGCAGCCGAAATCGAGCACGCTGCCACCCGCCTGGAGCTTTTCCTTGACGCCATCCAGCGAAGGAATCCAGTGCTGCACGAGGAAGTGCTTGTACCAGGGCATGGTCATGCGCTCCATGCCTTCCCAGGTTTCCAGCGGGAAGGATTCCTCGGGGCAACCGCCGCCGCAGCGGAAGGCCTCGATGATCTTCGGCGCCATGCTCACGAAGGGCACGCTCAACTGGATGATCCCGCCGGCGAAATAAGGCGAGTCCTCGTCGGCGAGCACCGGGACGAACTCGGCCGGCAACCGATAGCTCCTGCTCTGCGGATCGTAGGCCAGGTAGTTGCCGGTGACCATGCTGCCCAGCCATTCGCGCAGGTAGCGGGTGGTGTAGCCGGTCTGCTGCGCCAGCTCCTCCAGGGTCACCCATTGGCCATGGGCGAGCGCCTTGAACAGCCCCAGGCGGTCGCCGATGTAGAGCATCGCGCCGCGCAGGGTATTGCCGTAGTCCTCCATGATCCGCGCTGAAAACTGCTTGACCTTCGCGGTTTCGATCTCGTTAGCCTTTGTCATTCTTGTTCTCCGTTGATGTGCAGTACCGCCGCCTCTGGCGGCGGGTGATTCAGTGGTGGCTGGCGACCTTGTCCAACACCTTGTCGACGATGGTCCCGGCCATGCCGAGATGGGTCCGCGGCTCGAACAGCCTGGCCAGGGTTTCCTTCGGCATGACGGCGCCCACCCGCGGATCCGACTCGAGCGCCTGGCGCATCGGAATCCGCTTGCGCTGGCAGGCCTGGGTGATCTCGAAGATGATTTCGTAAGCGCTGCTCTTGCCCAGTTGCTTGGCCATCTCGAAGACGAACGCCTCGGTACAGATCGCATCGCTGTATGCATTCGCCGTCCGCGCCATGGTCTCGTCGTGGACCGTGAGCCCGTCGATGGTGTCGGTCAGCAGCGACAGCGCCATCAGCGCATAGTGGGAAACGTCCGCCACCGCACACCACTCCAGGCGCGTGCCGCGGTAGTCCCGCTCGTGCTCGAGGATCATGGCGTCCAGCGCGAGCAGGACCTGGGCCTTGGCCAGCCGGGCCAGCACCACGACCTGCTCGCAGCCTTCCGGATTGCGCTTGTGGGGCATGGTGCTGCTACCGATCTGCTGCTGCGTCCAGCCCACCTCCAGCTCGCCGATCTCCCAGCGGTTCAGGGTGCGGATCTCGTCGGCGATCCGCGCCAGGGACGCGGTGACCATGGCCAGGGTGCTGACGAACTCGGTAACCCGGTCGCGGGACACGTGCCAACCCGCCAGCGGCACGTCCAGCGACAGCCGCCGCGCGAAGCTTTCGAGCAGGAGCATGGCCTCGTCGCCGAAGGCGGCCATCGTGCCCACGCCGCCGAACAGTTGCACCACCAGGATCCGCTTGCGCGCCTCGCCCAGGCGTTCGCGGTGACGCAGCAACTCGTCGATCCAGCCGGCCACCTTCAGCCCGAAGGTGGTTGGCAACGCCGGGATCGAGTGGGTCCTGGCGACCATCAGCGCATTGCGGGTCCCGCTCGCCAGCACCGAGAGCCGGTCCAGGAGGATGTCCAGCGCCCGCTCCGTTTCATCCAGCACATCGCGCATTTCCAGGGACTGCGCGGTGTCCTGGATATCCTGCGTGGTCGCGCCGAAATGCACGTACTCGCGCGCGCTGGGGCTGCAGTTCCGTTGCAGCGCACCCAGCAGGGGCATCAGCGAGTGCCCGGTGCTGGCCACGCCGTCGGCGATCTGCTGCAGGTCGACGGCCGAAAGCCTGGCGGCCTTCGCGATCTCCAGCGCGGCCTCGGGCGGAATGACGCCGACATCGGCCTGCGCCAGCGCCAGCGCCGCCTCCACGTCGAGCCAGCGTTGCAGGCGGCAGTGGCTACAGAAGATCCGTCGGCTCACCGGACCGGCGTAGCCTCCGCCATGGGTTTTAGAGTCAACGATGTGACTGTGTTCGTGCTTGCAGGACGACTCGGCCGGTGCGCCGCCGAAGCTCTGCGGATGCGCGGTGCACGAGGAACGGGCAAGCATTTCCAGCGATTCAGCATCCATCACCTATCCTCCATCACGTACTGGGACTGACCGGTATTTCCTTGGGAAGAGGCGGCGCCTTCGGGCCTGTCGCCCGACGCGCCGGTTCGTGGTTTGCCGGCGACCAGGTCGACCATCTCCGCGGCGAGGCCGACGTAGCCGACGGGGTCGAGGAGTTCTTCGAGCGCCTCGGCGCTGAAACAGCCGCGCAACCTTGGCTGCCCGAGCAGCGCCTCGCGGAACGGAACGCCCTGCCGCTGGGAGGCCTGGGTTATCTCATGGAGCAGTTCGTGGGCGGTCTGCTTGCCGAACTGCCCCGCCAGCGCGAGCATGACCCGCTCCGACAGGATCAGCCCACCCAGGAGGTCGAGGTTGGTGCGCATGCGTTCCTCGCGCACCTCGAGCCCCTCGGCCAGCACCGCCTCCATGCGGGTCAGCAAGGCGCCGGCGTAGACGAACAGCTCCGGCAACGCCGCCCACTCGATGCGCCAGGCGGTGCCGTCGCGCTCGTGCAACTGGAACGCGGCATCGGTGAGCGCCACCATCTGCGCCCGCACCAGCCGCGACAGCGCGCTGACCAGGTCGACCGACGATGGGTTCCGCTTGTGCGGCATGGTGCTGCTGCCCACCTGTCCCGGCCGGCTGCCCTCGCGTACCTCGTCGATTTCGCTGCGCTGCAGGTGGTAGATCTCGTTCGCCACCCGGCCCAGCGTCACCGACACCTGGACCAGCAACCCGGCAACCTCCAGCACCCGGTCCCGGGCGCTGTGCCAACTGGTCGACGGCGCGCCGAGGCCAAGCCTGGCCAGGGTTCGCCGCTGTAGCTCGAAGCCCTGGGCGCCGAACGACGCCAGGGTTCCCACGGCACCGGTCAGGTTGCCGACCAGGACGCGTTCGCGCGCTTCGTCGAAGCGCGCCAGGTGACGGTCGATTTCATCCACCCAGACGGCGACCTTGTAGCCGAAGGTCGTGGGCAGCGCCTGCTGCCCGTGGGTGCGTGCAACCATCGGCGTGTGCTGGTGGCGCAGGGCAAGCGCCAGCAGATGGCCACGGATCGAGTGCAGGAGCCCTAGCGCAGGGCCCCAGGCTTCCTTGACCTGCAGCATCAGCCCGGTGTCGAGGATGTCCTGGGTGGTCACGCCATAGTGCACGTACTCCCCCCAGCTACCCTCGCACGATCTCGCCAGGGCGCGGATGGTAGGCACCAGCAGGTGCCCTGTCTCCAGGCTTTCGCGGCCCAGTTGGGTGAGGTCGAAGCGCTCCACCTGGGCGGCGCGGTCGATCTCCCGCGCCGCCTCGTGGGGGATGATGCCCATCTCGGCCTGGGTCGCCGCCAAGGCTCGCTCGACATCCAGCCACCTCCGCACCTGGTTGGTATCGGAAAAGATCGCGGCGAATGCCGGGGACGAGTAGGCGCCCCCGTGTATACGGGATTCCGTAATGTGACTTGGCATTTTCGAGTGCTCGCTTTGTCCCGGTGGAAGTCACTTGACGCTCTGCATCTCTTCCCAGATCGCGTCGTAATAGGCCCTTTCCACACGGAAGTGCTGCGATAGCGAGGTCAGGAACGCATTCTGGAACTGCACGTCCGGAATCCGCCGCGCGATGAGTTGCCATTCGCGCTTGGCCCGCGGCGGTACGAGGCTGATGTGGACCTTGTAGTACTCCGCCTGGTCCTCGCTCAGGCCGGCCTGGAGCAGGGCCCGATAGAGCTTTTCGTGGTTCCCCGGCACGACCAGTTCGGTGATGTAGAACACCGCCAGCCCCCAACCGACCTCGGCATGCCGGAAGGCACGGGCGCGATTGTTCAGGTAGGCGATTTCCTCGGGCATCGTCGAGACGGCCTGGAAGTCAGCCTCCAGGCCGATGGCCTCGAGCAGCTTGGCCAGCAGGCGCGGATGCGAACCCTTTTCGTCTTCCTCGCCCAACTCGCCATAGAGGTAGCGCGCAAGCGCCGCGGCCTCGTCCACATCGGTCAGGTTGACCAACAGGTCGGCCGCATCGCGGTACAGGCGGAAGGTGCGGAACCACTGGTGACGGAGGAACACCTGGAGCTGCGCGCGGGAGGCCGAGCCGGAGAACACGTACTGCGACATCGGGTGCCGCTCGCGGGACTGCGCGGCGATTTCCTGTTCGAGACGCTTCTGGAAATCCTCCTCGGACAGCGCCCTGGAAAGATCGGCGGCGGGCATGAAACGCTCTTCGACGCGATAGATCGCCCGGGCCAGCCAACGCCGGGTCTGGGCGGTCGCCACGTCGTCGCTCAACGAAAGGACGTAGAGCAACTGCTGGTACGCGGCATAGGCCTGGCGGTCACCCTTGAGCCCTGCCTCGGCCAGCGCGGCCAGCTTGCTCGCGGCGCTATCGATCTGGCGGGAAGTAGCGTGGACGGCCAGCGCATCGGCAACGATGCGTGCTTCATCGATGGGCAGGTTCTGCAACTGCGGCAGGGAAAAATTGCGGGTATTCATCCTGTACTCCTTGTTCTTGTTCTGGATAGGCATCAGGCCATGGCCAGGGAATTCGCCTGCATCTGCTCCCAGAGCAGGTCGAAGTAGGCCCGGTTGATTTCGAAGTGGCGCGCCAGCGACTGCATGAACTTGCGCTGGAAGTCTTCGCTCGGCGCGAACTTGGCGATCAGCGCCCACATCTCCTCGGTATCGATCTCGTCCTGGGTGCCGTGCAGGCGATGGAACTCGCTGGGTTGCTCGGGCACGCCCAGGCGCTGCAGGAGTTCGTAGATGCGCCGGTGGTTGACGCAGCTCACCGACTCGACCGCGTACAGGAGCGCAAGGCCCCAGGCGACATCGGTGTGCCGCACGCAACGGATACGGTTGTTGAGGTAGGCCTTCTCCAGCGGATGCAGCGCCGGGAAATCGATGCGCAGCGGAATGTCGAAGTAGGTCATCAGGTGGGACAGCAACGCGGGGTGCGAGCGCTCCGGCGTCTCCGCCCCGGCCTCGCCGTAGAGGTTGCGGTAGAACACCGAGGCGTCCTCGATGTTTTCGAAGCGGAAGGCCAGCTCCGCCAGGAGGCTGTAGAAGTTGTAGGAACGGACCCAATGGTGTTCCAGGAAGAAGCGCACGTCCTCGACCGGCGGCGTGCCCTGGAACAGGTGGACCGACATGGGATGGCGCACCCGGCTGCGCGCCTCGATCTCGGCGTCGACCTTCTTGCGGAACTCCTCCACCGGGACGGCGCTGAAACCGGCCGGCTCGGGAGCGAAACGATCCTCGACCAGGTAGACCTGGCTCGCCATCCAGCGGCGGGTCGGCTCCGTATGCGGATCGCTGCCTACGTGCAGTTCCAGGAGCAACGCCTGGTACTGCGCGTAAGCCGAAGCATCACCGCCCAGGCCTTTGGCCGTGACCGCGAGAATCGCCTCGAGCGCGAGCGTGATCTGGTCCAGGGAGGCACCCGGTTTCAAGGCTTCAGCCAGGAGAACCGATGCATTTCGGGCAGGTTCCGACATTGTCCGCTGGGGGCGGATATTCATATCGGAGGAAGAATTGCAGCATTGCTGTAACGGATTTGAAGTCATTTGGATCACCCTTGTTTTTGTTGTTGTGCGGGGCGACCGTAAAGCTTGCCACGGTGGCAAGGTCAAGCAATGCAGCGGCCTTGTCGGCGGACAACGGAGTTCGCCGAAAGGTGCTCTTCGATAACACTGGATGCGCTGCGAAAAACCCCGAGCTAAAGGCCTGCGAATCCATCGGAGAATAACTTTTAGGGTTTCCTGTCAGCGCCTCTTGCCGTTCACATAACTGTCACCTCGCGGCCGACTGAAATATTGATTTACAAATTCCAAAGAGTTCTTTCCACAATAGCCAAGCGCCATTGATGGCATATGGAACGCGGACTTCAATGAAAATCATTTTCCTATTGCCGGCACTGGGCGAAACGCTACTATCTGACCCTACGCCTGCGTCATGCCCATGCACTCAACGGCCCTCCGGATAACCGGCCTCGCTCAACGCCTCGAGGAATGCGTGCTTGTCCAGAGTGCTCTCGACCCTGGCCTCGCGCCGAGGAGGATCGGTCTCTACGCGCGCCTGGGGATCAACGCCGTGCAGGATACGGGTGACAGTCTTGGCACAACCGCCGCAGGTCATGTTCGGAATATGGAAAGAAAACATCGCAACCTCCTGGTTTGTTGACTCCTGCGAACCATGAGTCCTGCCATCGTGACAAGGTCAACTCATAAATCTCTCAGGTAAACCAAACTTTCAAAAATTCATATGAATAGTTCCAGAGGTTATTCCGCAAACTTAAAACAACGAGCAAAGCCAAGTTCGAACATATAGAAAAACTCCGCCCGACAACCGAGATACCGCGTCAGCCAGCTCCACTCACCATTGAGGAACCTCTCGACGATATTCTCCGTGCGGCGCGAGCGCAGAGGCACAGGAGTGACTTCATCCAATAAGAAACGGCGGGCAGCCGTAACGTACCTGAAGAACAGTGAGAAAGTAATGCTTCCCCACTCTTCTGAACATTGAAGTCCCGAGCAGATACTTTTCATCTGCCCTCTTCACTCATCCATCTGAATGAACTACCGAAAAGAGTTCGGAACCGACTTATCGATAAGGCGGACAGGGACGAGCGATCCGCGCCAGGCAATCCGTACTCCCGGGGTTCGCCAAATAACCGGAGGACGCGCCGCACGGCCCTCGACCCAGGCAGTCGAGCGAAGGCCGGCGGCCGGAAGCCGCCGACGGCTGATCAGGAGCGACTGTCGCGCTGCCGTGCCACGCCTGGAGAGGTATCGTCGGTAGCCACGCCACAGCGCCGCGCCCCCGCACAGGCTTCCCAGCCACCACCCAGCGCCTTGTAGATACCCACGACGGCAAGGCGCTGCTCGGTGCGCGCGATGCTCAATGCGCGCCGGCTGAGGTAGTCCGAGCGTTCCGCCTCGAGCACGTCCAGGTACTCGCCGTCCCCCTGGACGAAGCGCTCCCGGGCCAGGCGCGCCGCCTCGCGATTGGCCGTCGCCTCGAGCAGGCGCAGGCGGAGCCTGTCAGCGGCAGCGCCATAGCCGTTGAAGGCATCATCGGTCTCCTGCAGGGCGCGCAGTACCGTCCGGTCGTAGAGGATCAATGCCTCCTGCGCACGGGCTTCGCTGGCGGTGATCCGCGCCCGCACGCGACCGCGGTCGAGTAACGCCCAGCGAATCACCGGGTTCAGGACGTTGAAGGACGTACCACTCTCGTCCAAAGCATCGAGATTGCCGGCGACCAGGCCGATCGAGCCGCGTACCTCGACCTGCGGATACAGCCCCGCGGTCTCGACGCCGATACGTGCGGTCGCGGCCGCCAGGTTGCGTTCGGCCGCGGCGATGTCGGCGCGACGCGCCAGCAGTCCCGCCGGGTCGCCGACCCCGAGGGTGCGGAGCGTCAGCCTTTCCCCGGAGGCGCGGGCGACCGGCGGGCTGAAGGCCTGCGGGGCTTCCGCGAGGAGAACGGCCAGCGCATTGCGGGTGGCGGCGCGGCGCCGTTCGAGGTCGGGCACGGCCGCCTCGACGTTGTGCAATAACGCTTCGGCGCGCAACCGGTCGAACTCGTGGGCGGAGCCGGCGCTGACCAGGCGCTCGACCATCTCCAGGCTGTCGCGCTGGTTGCCGGCGATGTCATGGACCACCGCAAGTTCGGCCTCGATGCCCTGTAGCTGGAACCAGGTCATGGCAACCGTAGCCGCGACGCTCGCCTGCACGTTGCGCAGCAGGGCCTCGCGCGAACCCGCCTGCGCCTCGGCGGCCTCCACCGAGCGCCGCACCCGGCCGAACAGGTCGATTTCCCAGGAAGCATCCAGCGCGCCGCGATAGGTCTCGATGTCGCGCTGCTGGCCGGCCGGTGTTTCCACCTCGCCGCGCCGCCGGGCCTGGTAATCGAACGCCGGCCCGCCGCGCGGCAGGAACTCCTCGCGGTTCTCGCGCAGCAGCGCCTTCGCTTCGTCCAGGCGCGCGCCGGCAAGGGCGATGTCGAGGTTCGCCGCGAGCGCCCGCTGGATCAGAGACTCCAGGGCTGGCTCGTCGAACCCGCGCCACCACTCGATCTCCACGCCACTGCCATCGATACCCGCCGGCATCGCGCCGAAGCTGGCCGGTGCGGACGCGCTCGGCGGCGCATAGTCGGGCCCCACCGCGGCACAGCCGCCCAGCAGGATCAGCGCGCTCAACGAAGACCGCAGGTATGGCTTCATGGACGGCCTCCCTCCAGATGCGCCAGGCTGCCGCCGGCGCGTCGCTCCAGGCGCGCCGCCAGTGCCCGTACCAGTACGTAGAACACTGGCGTGAGGAACAGGCCGAACAGCGTCACCCCGAGCATCCCGGCGAATACCGCGACGCCCATGGCCTGGCGCATTTCCGCTCCGGCGCCGCTGGCCATGACCAACGGCACCACGCCGGCGATGAACGCCAGCGAGGTCATCAGGATCGGCCGCAGGCGCAGGCGGCAAGCCTCGACCACCGCCTCCAGCGCACGGGCGCCCTCGGCCTCCAGCGTGCGGGCGAACTCGACGATCAGGATCGCGTTCTTCGCCGCCAGGCCGACCAGCACCACCAGCCCGATCTGGACGAACACGTTGTTGTCGCCGCCCACCAGCCACACCCCGGCGATCGCGCTGAGCAGGCACATCGGCACGATCAGCAGGACCGCCAGCGGCAACAGCCAGCTGTTGTACTGCGCGGCGAGGATCAGGTAGGCCAGCAGCACGCACAGCGGGAAGATGAACAGCGCGCTGTTACCGGCCAGCTTCTGCTGGTAGGTCAGGTCGGTCCATTCGAAGGTCATGCCCTCGGGCAGCACTTCGCCGGCCAGGCGCTCCATCAACGCCACCGCCTGTCCCGAACTGACGCCGGGAAGCGCGCCGCCGCTGATATCGGCCGACGGATAGCCGTTGTAGTGGATCACCCGGTCGGGACCGGAGCTGGGCGTCACGGTGACGAACGAGGACAGCGGCAACATCGCCCCGGCGGCATTGCGTACCTGCAGGCGCCCGATGGCTTCGGCCTGCATGCGGTGCGGCGCATCGGCCTGGGCAGTGACCTTGTAGGTGCGCCCGAAGCGGTTGAAGTCGTTGATGTACAGCGAGCCGAGGTAGACCTGCAATGCCTCGAACACATCGGCCAGGCGAACGCCCTGGCTCTTCACCTTGGTGCGGTCGACCACCACCTCGAGCTGCGGGGCATTGATATCGAAGCTGGTCATCAAGCCCCCGAGCTGGCCGGACTCAGTGGCCTTCATCATCAGCACCTGGGTCTGCCTGGCCAGGGCTTCCAGCCCGGCGCCGCCGCGATCCTCGACCTGCATCTTGAAGCCGCCGATGGTTCCCAGCCCCGGTACCGGCGGCGGTGGGAAGACCCCGAGGAAGCCGTCGGGAATGCTGGCGAACTTGGCTTGCAGGCGCCCGGCGATGGCCAGCGCGCCGAGATCGGCGGAGGTGCGCGATTCGAACGGGTCGAGCATGAAGAACATGACCGCGGCGTTCGGCACGTTGACGAAGCCGTTCACCGACAGGCCCGGGAAGGCCACGACGCTCTCCACCCCCGGCTCGTCGAGGCCGATCCGGGACATCTGCCTGACCACCGCATCGGTACGCTCCAGCGACGCTCCGTTCGGCAACTGGGCGATGCCGACCAGATAGTACTTGTCCTGCATCGGCACGAAGCCCGGTGGCACCGCCTGGAAACCGACCCAGGTCAGGCCAAGCAGGCCCCCATACACCACCAGGGCCAGGCCGCTCACCCGCACCACCTTGCGCACCGCGTTGCCGTAGGCCTCGGGGGCATTTCGCAACGGTCGGCCGAGGACCTGGAGCAGTCGCTGGAAGCGCCCCGCCACCGCATCTCCGGCCGGCCGCGGACGCAACAGCAGGCCCGCCAGGGCCGGGCTGAGGGTCAGCGAGTTGAGCGCCGACAGGATGGTGGAGATAGCGATGGTCAGGGCGAACTGACGATAGAACTCGCCCTGCAGGCCACTGAGAAAGGCCGTGGGGATGAACACTGCCGCCAGCACCGAGGTGATCGCCATGATCGGTCCGGTGACCTCGTCCATCGCACGCCGCGCGGCCTGGAGCGGCGGCTCGCCGTTCTCGATGTGGCGCTCGACGTTTTCCACCACCACGATGGCGTCATCGACGACGATGCCGATCGACAGCACCAGGCCGAACAGCGACAGGGTATTCAGCGAGAAACCCATCAGATGCATGATGGCGAAGGTGCCGACCAGCGAGACCGGCACGGCCATCAGCGGAATCAGCGAAGCACGCCAGCTACGCAGGAACAGCACCACCACCACCACGACCAGCAGGATCGCCTCCAGCAGGGTGGTGGCCACGGTCTGCAACGAAGCGCGGACGAACACCGTCGGGTCGTAGGCGATGCGCGCGCTCAGGCCGGCCGGGAAGTTGCCTTCGAGCCTCGCCACGGTGGCACGCACCGCCTCGGCGGTATCCAGCGCGTTGGCTCCGGGGCTCTGGACGATCTGCAAGGCCACCGCCGGCTCGCCGTCCAGCAGGCTGCGCAGCGCATAGGCATCGCCGCCCATCTCGATCCGCGCGACGTCGCGCAGGCGCGTCACCTGGCCGTCGGCGCCGGTGCGGACGATGATGTCGCCGAACTGCTCTTCGTCGCTCAGGCGCCCGAGGGTATTCACCGTGACCTGGAAGGCCGCGGTGGAGTCCGGCGCCTGGCCGACGGCGCCGGCCGCCACCTGGACGTTCTGTTCGCGTACCGCGGCGATCACCTCGCCCGCCGTCAGCCCGCGCGCGGCGATCAGATCGGGGTCGAGCCACAGGCGCATGCTGTACTCGCCGGCGCCCCACACCACCACATCGCTGATCCCCGGCAGGCGCAGCAGTTCGTCGCGCACCTGGAGGTAGGCGTAGTTCGAGATGTACAGCGGGTCGTAGCGTTGCTCCGGCGACAGCAGGTGCACCACCATGAGGATGTCCGGCGAGGTCTTCTGGGTGACCACGCCCTGCCGCTGCACCTCGTCGGGCAGGCGCGAGAGCACCCGCGAGACCCGGTTCTGCACCTGGATCTGGGCCATGTCGGGATCGATGTGCTGGTCGAAGGTGATGGTCAGGATCATTCGCCCGTCGGTGGCCGACTGCGAGGACATGTACAGCATCCCCTCGACCCCGGTGATCGCCTGCTCCAGCGGCGTCGCCACCGTCTGCGCGATCACGTCGGGGTTGGCGCCGGGATAGGCGGTGGTCACCTGCACGGTCGGCGGCGTCACCGCCGGGTATTCGCTCAGCGGCAACTGGAAGAACGAAACGATGCCTCCGATCATCATCAGCACCGAAAGAACGATGGCGAAGATCGGCCTATCGATGAAGAAGCGTGGGAATGTCATTGTGCGGCCCCCACGGTCTTCGACAGGTCGACGGGCGTGCCATCGATTTCCGCAAGGAGCGGCGTGATCTGCATGTCCGGCCGCACCAGGCCCTTGACGACGATGCGCTCGCCCGGCTGCAGGCCCTGGCGGACGACCCGCAGGCCGTCGACCATCGGCCCGAGTTCCACCGGCCGGTACTGGGTCTTGTTGCCTTCGTCGACGACCAGCACATAGCGCCGGCCCTGGTCGGTGCCGATGGAATGGTCGGCGACCAGCACCTGCTCGCGAGGCTTGCCGGTCTCCAGCCTGACCTTGGCGAACAGCCCCGGCGTCAGTTGCCCGTCCGGGTTGTCGACCACCGCCCGAACCCGGACCGTGCCGGTCCCGCGGTCGGCGGCATTGGCGAGGAAATCGAGGCGACTGCTTCGTCCATAGGACTCGTCGGTGAGCAACGCCACCTTGACCCTGGGGGCCTGCTCGCCTTCCCTGCCGCGGGTCGGCGCCAGGGCCTGCAGGTAGGTGCGCTCGTCGACATCGAAGTACACGTACAGCGGATCGACCGAGACGATGCTGGTCAGCGCGGTGACGCCATTGGTGACGTAGTTGCCCTCGGTGACCTGGATATGCCCGACACGCCCGCCGATCGGTGCCGTCACCCGCGTGAAGCCGAGATCCAGTTGCGCCGCGTCGAGGGCGGCCCTGGCCGCATCGACCTGGGCCTTGCTGGCATTGCGCGAGGCGATGGCGCTGTCGAGCCGCTCCCGGGCGACGACCTTCCGCGCATACAGCAGCTCGGCTCGCTCGTGTTCGGTGCGCGCCAGCAACGCCGCGGCCTCGGCCTCGCGCAGGCGCGCCCTGGCGGCATCCTGCGCCGCCTTGAACACGCGCGGGTCGATGAGGAACAGTTGCTGGCCCTTCTCTACCAGGCGGCCTTCCGGCACCGTAACGTCCTGGATGTAGCCAGCGACGCGCGGCCGCAGTTCTACCTGCTCGACAGCGGTCAGCGAGCCGGTGAACTCGGCGTAGGGTGTCACCGGGCGAACCACCACCTCGGCTACGGGAACGCTTGGCGGGGCGCTCGCCGCTCCCGGCGGCGCCGATTCCCCGCAGCCAGCGATAAGGGCCGCGACACCTAGCGTCGCGGTGATGCGGATGAAGTGTCTGAGATTCATTGTTATGCCTTCCTGGTCTGAGCCTGCGTGGCCTGGCTGGACGAAACCGCTTCCGTGGCCGGTTATCGACCTTGACACCTTGGTAAGGTCAACCCCCCTTTTTCCGTCCTCATGGCGAAGGCGCAGCGAGCTTTCGGCCGGTCACCGGGGGCGGAACGCCTGGCACGCTCGGAGACGCAGCGGGCAGCTCGGGAGGGTGGCGGAGGCAGGCCGACCGGCTATCGACGGCCGGCCCAGGGAAGAGGCGAAAAACCCTGTAGGAAGGGAAGTCCGGCAAAGGGCCGGTCGCCGGGACGGGGACGATCCCGATCTCGCAGCCGGTTGCCGGCCGCATGGTAAAATCCGCCTTTGACCGTGAAGCTCGAGGCACTGAAAATGCGCATTCTCCATACCATGATCCGGGTCGGAAACATCGATCGCTCGATCGATTTCTATACCCGGGTGCTAGGCATGACCCTGCTCAGGAAGAACGACTATCCCGACGGCCAGTTCACCCTCGCCTTCGTCGGCTATGGCAACGAGGCGGATTCCGCGGTGATCGAGCTTACCCACAACTGGGGCGTGGATGCCTACGAGATCGGCACCGGCTACGGCCATATCGCCATCGAGGTCGACGACGCCTACCAGGCCTGCGACGACATCCGCAACAACGGCGGCCAGGTCACCCGCGAAGCCGGGCCGATGAAGCACGGTACCACCGTGATCGCCTTCGTGACCGACCCGGACGGCTACAAGATCGAACTGATCCAGAAGTCTTCCTGAACGGCCCCGGCTATCGCTTTCAGCAATCAGGAACGAAGAACCCCGGCTCATGGCCGGGGTTCTTCGTTCCATCTCAGGCGGCGCACGTCGGTCAGGACAGCGTGCGGCCCTTGTTCGCGGCGATGCGCATGCGCAGCGCGTTGAGCTTGATGAAGCCCGCGGCATCGGCCTGGTTGTAGGCGCCGCCGTCTTCCTCGAAGGTCGCGATGTTGGCGTCGAACAGCGAGTCGTCGGACTTGCGGCCCACCACCACGACGTTGCCCTTGTACAGCTTCAGGCGCACTACGCCGTTCACGTTGACCTGCGAGGCGTCGATCATCTGCTGCAGCATCAGGCGCTCCGGGCTCCACCAGTAGCCGGTGTAGATCAGGCTGGCGTACTTGGGCATCAGCTCGTCTTTCAGGTGGGCCACTTCGCGGTCCAGGGTGATCGACTCGATGGCGCGGTGGGCCTTGAGCATGATGGTGCCGCCGGGGGTCTCGTAGCAGCCACGGGACTTCATGCCGACATAGCGGTTCTCGACGATGTCGAGGCGGCCGATGCCGTTGATCCCGCCGACGCGGTTCAGCTCGGTGAGCACCTCGGCCGGGGTCATGTCCTTGCCGTCGATGGCGACGATGTCGCCCTTGCGGTAGGTCAGCTCGATGTAGGTCGGGGTGTCCGGCGCGTTTTCCGGGGAAGCGGTCCACTTCCACATGTCTTCTTCGTGCTCGGTCCAGGTATCTTCCAGCACGCCGCCTTCGTAGGAGATATGCAGGAGGTTGGCGTCCATCGAGTACGGCGACTTCTTCTTGCCGTGGCGCTCGATCGGGATGCCGTGCTTCTCGGCATAGTCCATCAGCTTCTCGCGGGACAGCAGGTCCCACTCGCGCCAGGGCGCGATCACCTTGACGCCAGGCTTCAGCGCGTAGGCGCCCAGCTCGAAGCGGACCTGGTCGTTGCCCTTGCCGGTGGCGCCGTGGGAGATGGCGTCGGCGCCGGTCTCGTTGGCGATCTCGATCAGGCGCTTGGCGATCAGCGGACGAGCGATGGAAGTGCCCAGCAGGTACTCGCCTTCGTAGACGGTGTTGGCGCGGAACATCGGGTAGACGAAGTCGCGGACGAATTCTTCGCGCAGGTCGTCGATGTAGATTTCCTTGACGCCCATCGCGCGGGCCTTGGCGCGAGCCGGTTCGACTTCCTCGCCCTGGCCGAGGTCGGCGGTGAAGGTCACCACTTCGCAGTTATAGGTATCTTGCAACCACTTCAGAATTACCGAGGTATCCAGGCCGCCGGAATACGCCAGGACTACCTTCTTCACATCCGCCATGCCATCACTCCACGGGGGTCGTCACGAAAAGCGACAATTCTACGCAGGGCATTCGGGAAATTACAGAGGGGCGACAGCTTTAGACGCAAAAGCGACAGATTCTATCGTTTGCGCGACTCAAACCGTGGGTTTTCCCTGAAGCGAGGCGGCTGGAGGCTTCGGTGCGGCAGGTTCTGCCGCGGGCGGCGCCGGCTTGTCCTCGGCCTTCGGCGCTTCCGTCGCCGGCTCGACCACCGCCTCGCGCGACAGGTGCACGGTGACCCGGCGGTTGCGCGCACGGTTGGCGGCGCTGTTGTTGGCCACCAGTGGGTAGCGCTCGCCGTAGAAGCGCACGTTGATCTGGCTTTCCGGCACCCCGTTGCTCTTCAGGTACTCCTGCACCGCCAGCGCGCGGCGGCGCGACAGGTCGCGGTTGGTCAGGCGGTTGCCGCTGTTGTCGGAGTGCCCGTCGAGTTCGATCCGGTTGATGCTCGGATCGGCCTTGAGCAGTTGCAGGATGATGTCCAGCTTCGCTCGCGCCACGTCGTTCAGCGCCGTGCCGCCGTCGGGGAAGCCGACCTGGGCCAGCTTGACCTGGTCGAAGTTCACCGGCAGCAGCTTGGCGATGCAGGCCTGGTACTGGCTGTAGACGCTGGCGAAGCGCGCCGGCAGCAGGCGCACCTCCAGGCGATCGCCCTGCCAGGTGCGATGGCGGACCAGCGGGCTGCGCCCCTCGAGCAGGCCGGTGAGCAACCGACCGGCCTGTTGCTGGTTGCTGTTGAACGGCACCTCGCCGCTACCGATGCTGACCTGGCCAAGGTTGATGTCGCCCTGTCCCGGTCGCCAGGGCGGCGCGGCAGCCAGCAGGGTCGCCGACCCGCGCCCCAGCCACTGGGCCTCGGGCTTCAGGCGGAAGGTCGCCTGCTCGCCGGCACGCCGGACGAACTCGCCGACCCCGAAATTCGCCACCGGCTGCGACAGGCGGCATTCGAACTGGTCGCCTTCGACCTTCCACTCGACGCTCTCCAGCCGCGTCTGGAAGGTCACCGCCAGTGCCGGCAGGCTGCTGAGCAGGAAAGGCAATAGAAGAAGGCGCGGCTGCACGACGGCGGGCTCCGGGAAAGCGTCCAAATACGAAGGATGTATCGGACGGCCCGGACAAAACTTGATAGCGAGTGCCCCGCCCCCCCTTTTCCGGTAGCATTTCCCCCCACGAAATCCCGTCCTGGAAGCGCCATGTCCGACCGTCTCACCCTCCTGCGCCCCGACGACTGGCACATTCACCTGCGTGACGGTGCCGCGCTGGCCAATACCGTCGGCGACGCCGCCCGCACCTTCGGCCGCGCCATCGTCATGCCGAACCTGGTGCCGCCGGTGCGCAACGCCGCCGAAGCCGACGCCTACCGGCAGCGCATCCTCGCCGCCCGCCCCGCCGCCAGCCGCTTCGAGCCGCTGATGGTGCTGTACCTCACCGACCGCACCAGCGCCGAGGAAATCCGTACCGCCAAGGCCAGCGGCTTCGTGCATGCCGCCAAGCTCTATCCGGCAGGCGCCACCACCAACTCGGACTCTGGCGTGACCCGCATCGACAATATCTTCGAAGCGCTCGAGGCGATGGCCGAGGTCGGCATGCCGCTGCTGGTGCATGGCGAGGTGACCCGCGCCGAGGTCGACGTATTCGATCGCGAGAAGCAGTTCATCGACGAGCACCTGCGCCGGGTGGTCGAGCGCTTCCCGACCCTGAAAGTGGTCTTCGAGCACATCACCACCGGCGACGCCGCCCAGTTCGTCCGGGAAGCCCCGGCCAACGTCGGCGCGACCATTACCGCCCATCACCTGCTGTACAACCGCAACCACATGCTGGTCGGCGGTATCCGTCCGCATTTCTATTGCCTGCCGATCCTCAAGCGCAACACCCACCAGGAAGCCCTGCTGGACGCCGCGGTGAGCGGCAACCCGAAATTCTTCCTCGGCACCGACTCGGCGCCGCACGCCCGCCACGCCAAGGAAGCCGCCTGCGGTTGCGCCGGCTGCTACAGCGCCTACGCCGCCATCGAGCTGTATGCCGAGGCCTTCGAACAGCGCAATGCGCTGGACAAGCTGGAAGGCTTCGCCAGCCTGCATGGCCCGGATTTCTATGGCTTGCCGCGCAACACCGACCGGATCACCCTGGTCCGCGAGGAGTGGCAGGCGCCCGCCAGCCTCCCCTTCGGCGACTTCGACGTGGTGCCGCTGCGCGCCGGCGAGACACTCCGCTGGAAACTGCTGGAGGCCGGGGCATGAGCGAAGACAACTTCGACGACGAATTCGACGGCAGTCTCCCCAGCGGCCCGCGCCATCCGATGGCGCGCCGCTTCCGCGGCTACCTGCCGGTAGTGGTGGACGTCGAGACCGGCGGCTTCAACTCGGCCACCGACGCGCTGCTGGAAATCGCCGCGACCACCGTCGGCATGGACGAGAAAGGCTTCCTGTTCCCGGAACACACCTACTTCTTCCGCATCGAGCCCTTCGAAGGCGCCAACATCGAGCCGGCCGCGCTGGAATTCACCGGCATCAAGCTCGACCACCCGCTACGCATGGCGGTGCAGGAGGAAGCGGCACTCACCGAGATCTTCCGCGGCATCCGCAAGGCGCTGAAGGCCAATGGCTGCAAGCGGGCGATCCTGGTCGGCCACAACAGCAGCTTCGACCTCGGTTTCCTCAATGCCGCCGTGGCGCGTACCGGGATCAAGCGCAATCCGTTCCATCCCTTCTCCAGCTTCGACACCGCCACCCTGGCTGGCCTCGCCTACGGCCAGACGGTCCTGGCCAAGGCCTGCCAGGCCGCCGGCATGGAGTTCGACAACCGCGAGGCGCACTCGGCACGCTACGACACCGAGAAGACCGCCGAGCTGTTCTGCGGCATCGTCAACCGCTGGAAGGAAATGGGCGGCTGGATGGATGACGACGACTGAGCCTCGGCCCACTTAGGCGGATAACGCCAGGACGTTATCCGTCCTACGCGACCGGTCAGGCAATCTCCCCCTCTTCGGAGCGAGGCGCGTGACCTGGGATGGGGCTGCCGGCCCTCGCGAGCCCATGAAAAAGCCCCGCCGAAGCGGGGCTTTTTCCAACGCGCGAAGCAGGCTCTTCTTACAGCTTGCTGGCGTTCTCGGCCAGGTACTTGGCCACGCCTTCGGGCGATGCGGTCATGCCCTTGTCGCCCTTCTTCCAGTTGGCCGGGCAGACTTCGCCGTGCTCCTCATGGAACTGCAGGGCATCGACCAGACGCAGCAGCTCGTCCATGTTGCGGCCCAGCGGTAGGTCGTTGACGATCTGCGAGCGCACAACGCCTTCCTTGTCGATCAGGAACGCGCCACGGAAGGCCACGCCGCCGTCGGACTCGACGTCATAGGCCTTGGCGATCTCGTGCTTGGTGTCGGCCGCCAGGGTGTACTTGACGGCGCCGATGCCGCCCTTGTCCACCGGGGTGTTGCGCCAGGCGTTGTGGGTGAAGTGGGAGTCGATGGAAACGCCGATCACCTCGACGTTGCGCGCCTGGAATTCCGGGATGCGGTGGTCCAGGGCGATCAGCTCGGACGGGCAGACGAAGGTGAAGTCCAGCGGATAGAAGAACACCAGGCCGTACTTGCCCTTGATGGCCTCGGACAGGGTGAAGCTCTCGACGATCTCGCCATTGCCCAGTACCGCGGCAACGTTGAAGTCAGGCGCTTTCTTACCTACGAGTACGCTCATTCCATGTCTCCTTTAAGCGGAAGGTTGAAGGACGGCACCGCAGCCTGCCGGCTCCTCGTGAAGCCTCGATGGCAGGGGCGCCGTTCCCCGGGAAACAACCATCATACACCCCGCCCCAGCCGGCGCTAAGTCTTTGTCCGACAAAGCCATTTGTCGGGGGGCGAAAAAAACCCGACTAAAACGCTCCAGGGAACTTTGACAATCATTCTCATTATTATTAGTATCTTTTCCAACTCAACTTCCCAGTAGCCAGATCGCCATGTACGTCTGCCTCTGCCAAGGTGTTACCGACAACCAGATCCGCGATGCCATCTACGAAGGCTGCTGCAGCTATCGTGAGGTTCGCGAAGCCACCGGCGTCGGTACCCAGTGCGGCAAGTGCGCATGCCTGGCCAAGCAGGTGGTACGCGAAACCCTCAACGACCTGCAGAGTGCCCAGCCGGTACCGGCGTTCGGGACTACGGCGTTCGTCGCTGCCTGAAAAATATTTTTTATCCCTCTTTCAGAAGAACCGGGCCTGGCGCCCGGTTTTTTTATGCCTTCAATTCAATGACTTAGCGGCAGAACGCGGAAAGAAAACATTCGTATTCATATTCTTTTTCCCTTATATTTCAATAACTTAGGTTTGACACCCTGCTTCGTCGCGGCCAAACTTGGCGAATCACACCCACTACGACGGCAGGATTCGGCATGAAAGGCGACAAGAAAGTCATCCAGCACCTCAACAAGATCCTCGGCAACGAGCTGATCGCGATCAACCAGTACTTCCTCCACTCGCGCATGTGGAACGACTGGGGCCTGAAGCGCCTCGGCGCCCACGAGTACCACGAGTCGATCGACGAGATGAAGCATGCCGACAAGCTCATCGAGCGCATCCTGTTCCTCGAAGGTCTGCCCAACCTGCAGGACCTCGGCAAGCTGCTGATCGGCGAGAACACCCAGGAAATGCTGCAGTGCGACCTGAACCTGGAGCTGAAGGCGACCAAGGACCTGCGCGAAGCCATCGTGCATTGCGAGCAGGTGCACGACTACGTCAGCCGCGACCTGCTGAAGGACATCCTGGAGTCGGAAGAAGAGCACATCGACTACCTGGAGACCCAACTGGGCCTGATCCAGAAAGTCGGCCTGGAGAACTACCTGCAGTCGCACATGCACGAAGACGACTGATCGGGAACCACGACGAAGCGCCGGCGGCCTGCCCCGTCGGCGCTTTTTTCTTGCCCGCCAGAAAGCCTCAGGCGCTGCGCGGCCTGCGCCGGACCAGATCGGCGCGCAGGGCCAGCAACAGGCAAAGACCGACCAGCACCAGCAATGCCCAGCGCAGGCCGATCTCGTGGGCCAGCAGGCCGATCAGCGGCGGCCCCATCAGCAGTCCGCCATACCCCACGGTAGAGACGGCGGCGACCCCGATCACCGGATCGATGCCCGGCTGGTTGCCGGCGGCGTTGATCACGATCGGCACCATCACCGACAGCCCCAGGCCAACCACCCCGAAACCGGCGATGCTCAGCGCCGGCCAGGGGCTGAACAGCGCCACCAGCATGCCCAGCGTGGCCAGCGAACCCAGGCCGCGCAGCAATGGCGCATCGTCGATGCGTCCGCGCAGGCGGTCGCCGAACAGGCGCCCCACCACCATCGCCGCGGAAAACGCCGCGAAGCCCAGCGCCGCCACCCGCTCGGAAGCATCCAGAACGCTGTGCAGGAACAGCGCGCTCCAGTCAGCCACGCCGCCCTCGGAAACGAACGCGCAGAGAATCAGCAGGCCCAGGCCGAGCAAGGCCCGCGGCGGCAAGGTGAAGCCGCCGCCCTTGCGCGCGCCCGCCTTGCTCGGGTCCGGCGGAAGCAACGCGCGTACGAAGAATGGCAGGCTCAGCAGGCCGAGTGCGGTGAGAATGAGGAAATGCCAGAACGGCGTCAGTCCGGCCAGGGCCGCGGCGCTCAACGCACCGACCAGGCAGCCGAGGCTGTACATGCCATGCAGCATGGACATGCAGGGCTTGCCGAGCAGGCGCTCGACATCCACCGCCTGGATGTTCATCGCCACGTCCATCCCGGCGAAGCTCACGCCCAGCACGTAGAAGGCCAGGGCCAGTTGCCACCAGCCCTGGCTCAGGCCGAGCAGCGGAAACACCAGCAGCATGATCAGGCAACCGCCGATCACTACGCTGCGGCTGCCGATGCGCTGGACCAGGAAACCGCTCAACGGGAACGCCGTGAGCGCGCCGACCCCGACGCCGAGCAGGGCCTGGCCGAGCGCGCGCTCGTCCAGCTGGGTCTGCTCCTTGAGCGCCGGGATGCGTCCCATCAGGTTGCCGATGACCAGCCCGGCCATGGCGAAGAAATAGATGCAAGCCAGGCGACCCTGGCGAGGATTGACTTCCGACATGGAGGCTCCCGGTTTCCTTGCTGGTTTCTCCGGACAAAAAAGAAACCCCGCACAAGGCGGGGCTCTTCGTCGGATGCGCGGATCAGGCGTTGGCTTTGGCCGCCGCGTCCTTGACCAGGGTCTGCAGTTCGCCCTTCTCGAACATCTCGGCGAGGATGTCGCTGCCGCCGACCAGTTCGCCATTGACCCACAGCTGCGGGAAGGTCGGCCAGTTCGCGTACTTCGGCAGGTTGGCGCGGATTTCCGGGTTCTGCAGGATGTCGACGTAGGCGAACTTCTCGCCACAGGCCATCAGCACCTGGGCCGCGCGCGAGGAGAAACCGCACTGCGGGGCGTTCGGCGAACCCTTCATGTACAGCAGGATGGGGTTGTTGGCGATCTGCTCTTTAATGGTTTCGATGATGTCCATGGCTTACCTCAACAGGAACGTTTCGACACGGTAACTCGGCAAATAATGACCGGTATTGTATCGGAAAGCCTAGCGCGACGCTCGGCTTTACTCTCGCGTTCCGTCGACCCGCTCAGGCCGCTTCCACCTCCACCGGCAGGCCGTTGAGCGCGGCGTTGCCCGACAGCAGGTCGAGATGACGCTCGTCGGTCAGGTCGTTGGCGCTGGCGCCGGCCTGGGCGCGGGCGATCGCCAGTTGCACGCCGGGCCGCGCGTGGCCCCAGCCGTGCGGCAGGCTGACCACCCCGGGCATCATCTCGCTGCTCGCCGCCACCTCCACCTCGACGCTGCCGACCCGCGAGCGCACCCGCACCCGCTGCCCGTCGACCAGGCCGCGACCCTCCAGATCGCGCGGGTGCATCAGCAACTGGTGACGCGGCTTGCCCTTCACCAGGCGATGGTAGTTGTGCATCCAGGAATTGTTGCTGCGCACGTGGCGTCGTCCGATCAGCAGCAACTGGTCGGACGCAGGCAGTGGCTGTGCGGCGAAGCGTTGCAGGTCGTCGACGAACAGCGGCGGCGCGGCCTGGATGCGCTGGCCGACGGTCTTCAGGCGCGGCGCCAGGTTCGGCCGCAGCGGCCCGAGGTCGATGCCGTGGGGATGTTCGCGCAGAGTGGCCAGGCTCAGCCTGTGCTCGGAACGGTCGCCGTAGGCGCCAGCGCGCAGGCCGAGGTCGATCATCTGCTGCGGCTCCAGGGTCGGTTTCAGCTCCAGGCCGTTGCGCGCGGCGAAGGCCCGCGCCAGGCCGACGAAGATCTCCCAGTCGTGCAGCGCACCCTCGGGACGCGGCAGCACAGCCTCGTTGAAACGGGTCACGTTACGCACGGCGAAGACGTTGAAGGTGGTGTCGTAGTGATCGTGCTCCAGCGGCGCGGTGGGCGGCAGGATGAGATCGGCGTAGCGGGTCGTCTCGTTGATGTAGAGGTCGATGCTGAGCATGAACTCCAGGCCGTCCAGGGCCTGTTCGAGCCGCCTCCCGTTGGGCGTGGACAGCACCGGGTTGCCGGCTACCGTGACCAGCGCGCGCACCTGCCCCTCGCCTTCGCCGAGGATTTCTTCCGCCAATGCCGCCACCGGCAGTTCGCCGCCATATTCCGGCAGCCCCGAGACGCGGCTGCGCCAACGGTCGAAGTGGCCACCCGAGGTACTCGCCACCAGGTCCAGGGCCGGCGAGGTGCACAGCGCACCACCGACCCGGTCGAGGTTGCCGGTGACCAGGTTGATCAGTTGCACCAGCCACTGGCAGAGCGTGCCGAAGGCCTGGGTGGAAACGCCCATCCGGCCATAGCAGACCGCCCGTTCGGCGGCAGCGAAATCCCGCGCCAGTTGGCGAATGCTTTCGGCCGGCACGCTACAGCGCGCGCTCATGGACTCGGCGTCGAAGACCGCGACCGCCTCGCGCACCCGCTCCAGCCCGTCGACCGGCAGCGGCGTGGGGCGACCGAGGTTCTCCTCGAACAGGGTGTTGAGTATCCCGAGCAACAGCGCCGCATCCTGGCCGGGACGAATAAACAGGTGCCGGTCGGCGATAGCCGCGGTCTCGCTGCGCCGGGGATCGACCACCACCAGCCGGCCGCCGCGGGCCTTCAGCGCCTTCAGGCGCTTCTCCACGTCCGGCACGGTCATGATGCTGCCGTTGGACGCCAGCGGGTTGCCGCCGAGCACCAGCATGAAGTCGGTGTGGTCGATGTCGGGGATCGGGATCAACAAACCATGGCCGTACATCTGCTGGCTGACCAGGTGATGCGGCAACTGGTCGACGGAAGTCGCGGAGAAGCGGTTGCGCGTTTTCAGCAGGCCGAGGAAGTAGTTGCTATGGGTCATCAGGCCGTAGTTGTGCACGCTCGGATTGCCCTGGTAGACCGCCACCGCATCGTTGCCATGGCGCTCGCGGATCTCGCCGAGGCGGCTGGCCACCAGCGCGAAGGCCTCGTCCCAGCCGATCGGCTGCCACTCGCTGCCGACCCGGCGCAACGGCTGGCGCAGGCGGTCGGGGTCGTCCTGGATGTCCTGCAGGGCCACCGCCTTGGGACAGACATGGCCGCGGCTGAAGCTGTCCTGCGGGTCGCCCTTGATCGAGCGGATCCGCGGCACGCCGCCCTCGTCGCTCTCGGTCTCGATGGCGAGACCGCAGATGGCCTCGCAGAGATGGCACGCACGGTAGTGGAGGGTCTTGCTCATGGCTCGCCTCTTCATTGTCGTCGCCGGCCGCCGCGGCCCGGCGCGTACGCGAGGACCAGACGACCGGTCTAGTCGTCGAATCGGCACTATGCGGCGCCTTCCGCCGCCGCGCCAGCAGCGTCAGTCGGCTGAATCGCCAGGCATCAGGCTGGCCGATGGGCGCGGTAGAGGGGAGGCGTGCCGTTTGTCCGGCTGTCAACTATCCACCTGGGAATTCCGGCGCGGCGAAAGCCGGTGCTAAACCTTGTCTCTTCGAGTCCGCCCCTGTCCGACAAGACCAATAAAGCGTGGAGACCGCATGACCGACGCCCGCCCCTTCCGCCCTCGCCCCACCTCGTTGTCAGCCGCCCTGCTGCTGGGCGCCTGGATCGCCCAGCCGGCCACGGCCGCCTATGTCGAAACCGGTCGGCCCGGCGATCCGGCCAGTTGGCGCTCCGCCGAATACCAGCAGGACTGGGGCCTGGAACGGATGCGGGCCGACCAGGCCTATGCCGCCGGCATCGACGGCCAGGGCGTGAAGATCGGCGAGATGGACTCCGGTTTCGACCCGAGCCATCCGGATACCCCCGCCTCGCGCTACCAGCCGGTGACGGCCAGCGGCACCTATGTCGACGGCACGCCGTTCAGCGTCAGCGGCGCGATGAACGGCAACAACGACTCCCACGGCACCCACGTCGGCGGCACCCTCGGTGCCTCGCGCGACGGCGTCGGCATGCACGGGGTGGCCTACGCGGCACAGGTGTACGTCGCCAACACCAACCAGAACGACAGCTTCCTGTTCGGCCCGACGCCCGACCCGAACTATTTCAAGGCCGCCTACCAGGCGCTGGCCGACGCCGGGGTGCGGGCGATCAACAACAGTTGGGGCAGCCAGCCCAAGGACGTCAGCTACGAGACCCTCGACGGCCTGCACGCCGCCTATGCCCAGCACTACGGGCGCTCCACCTGGCTGGACGCCGCCGCCGGCGTCTCCCGCCAGGGCGTGATCAACGTCTTCAGCGCCGGCAACAGCGGCTACGCCAACGCCAGCGTGCGCTCCGCCCTGCCCTACTTCCAGCCGGACCTGGAAGGCCACTGGCTGGCCGTGTCCGGCCTCGACCAGCAGAACGGCCAGCGCTACAACCGCTGCGGCATCGCCAAGTACTGGTGCATCACCACGCCCGGCCGCCTGATCAACAGCACCATGCCCGGCGGCGGCTATGCCAACAAGTCCGGTACCTCGATGGCCGCGCCCCACGCCACCGGCGCGCTGGCCCTGGTCATGCAGCGCTATCCGTACCTGAACAACGAGCAGGCGCTGCAGGTTCTGCTGACCACCGCCACCCAGCTCGACGGCACGCCGACCGGCGCCCCCACCGACACCGTCGGCTGGGGCGTGCCGGATCTCGGTCGGGCGATGCATGGGCCTGGACAATTGCTCGGCCGCTTCGAGGCCAACCTCCCGGCCGGCCTGCGCGACGAATGGAGCAACCCGATTTCCGATAGCGCCCTGCTCCAGCGCCAGGCCGAGGACGCCGCCGAGCACGCGGCCTGGCAGCGGACGCTGAAGGACAAGGGCTGGGAAAACGGCTTGCCGGCCGGTGCCAGCCAGCAGGAACGCACCGACTATGCCATCGGCATGGCCCGCGACCAGGCCGCCGCCCAGCGCCAGTACCAGGGCAGCCTGGTCAAGGCCGGTGCCGGCAGCCTGGTCCTGAGCGGCGACAGCACCTATCGCGGGCCGACCCTGGTCGATGGCGGGCTGCTCAGCGTCGACGGTTCGCTGCTGTCCGCCGTCGAAGTCAATGCCGGCGGCACCCTCGGCGGCAGCGGCAGGATCGGCGGCCTGCTGGCGCGCTCCGGCGGCACGGTGGCCGCGGGCAACTCCATCGGCACCCTGGAGGTCGCCGGGGACCTGCGCTTCGAATCCGGCTCGACCTACGCGGTGGAGCTTTCGGAAAGCGCCAGCGACCGGATCGTCGCCAGCGGCAAGGCGAGCATCGCGGGCGGCAACGTCACCCTGGCCATGGAAAACAGCCCCGACCTGCTCAGCCAGTCCCAGGTCGAGAGCCTGGTCGGCCGCCGCTACGACATCCTCGACGCCGCCGGCGGCATCGACGGGCGCTTCGACGCGGTATTGCCGAACTACATGTTCCTCGGCGGCACCCTGGACTACGCGGCCAACGCCATCCGCCTGGATATCGGACGCAACGGCACGGCCCTCGCCAGCGTCGCGCAGACGCCCAACCAGGCGGCGGTCGCTGGGGCCGTGGAAACGCTCGGCGCCGGCAACCCGGTCTACGAAAGCCTGCTCCTGTCGGAAAACGCCGCAACCGCCCAACGGGCCTTCCAGCAATTGTCCGGGGAAATCTACCCGGCGCTCGCCGGCCTGTTGCTCAACGACAGCCGCTATCTGCGCGACAGCGTCGGCGAACGCCTACGCCAGACCAGCGACGGCGAGGCCGGCGGGGAGGCTCCCGAAGGCTGGTTCAAGGCGCTCGGCTCCTGGGGCAAGAGCGCCGATGGCAGCCACGGTAGCGAAGGCTACCGGCATTCAGTCGGCGGCTTCCTGCTCGGCGTCGACAGCCAGGTCGCCAGCGACACGCGCCTCGGCCTGGTGGCCGGCTACAGCAACAGCTCGCTGAACATGGACAGCAGCCTGCAATCCTCCGCCAGCATCGACAGCTACCACCTCGGCGCCTACCTCGGCCGGCAATTGCAGCAATGGCGCCTGAGCCTCGGCGCAGCGCACGCCTGGCACCGCGCCGAGGTCAAGCGCGACCTGCAATACGGCGCCGTGGCCGGCAAGCAGAAGGCCAAGCTCGACGCACAGAGCAGCCAGTTGTTCGCCGAGGCCGCCTACGCGCTGGGCTGGCGCAGCCTGGAGCTGGAACCCTTCGCCGGGCTGGCCTACGTGCACGTCGCCAGCGATGACTTCCGCGAACGCGGTAGCGCCGCGGCCCTGGAGGGTGGCGACGACAACCTGGACGCCGCCTTCACCACCCTGGGCCTGCGCGCGAAACGGCATTTCGAGCTGGATGCCGAACGCCGCCTGGCGCTCTCCGGCACCCTCGGCTGGCGCCACAACCTGAGCGACACCACCCCGCAACGCCACCTGGCGTTCGCCAGCGGCAGCCAGCCATTCAACGTGGAAAGCGTGGCCCTGTCCCGCGACGCCGCGCTGCTCGGCGTCGACGCCAGCCTCGCGGTGAATCGCGAAGTGAGCGTGCGGCTGGGCTACAACGGCCTGCTGGGCAGCCGCGAGAAGGACCATGGCGTCGGACTGGCCGTCGACTGGCGTTTCTGACTTCGGTTACGAGGGCATGCCAGCCGTTGGATGGGTTCCGGCGGGCGGCAAGGGGAAAAAGCCACTTCATTGCCCTCGGTCACGAAACCGCTGCAAATATGAGAAAAAGACCTAACTAAAGGATTCATGCGAAATGCATAGCGCTATACTGTCCATCCAGCGCTGTACTATCCCTTCCAGCGCTGATCGCGACCCGGTGCCCGCACCACCGTGCCGCACGAGCCCCGGAGATCCGCACCTCCGGGGCTCACCTTTTGCTCCTCTCGCGCCCTCCTTCCCCGGCTGAGCCCCTCCCCCTGCAAATCCGCGACGAATGGCCGCAATCCGGCAATCCGATGAACGAGCGGCCGAACGGCGGGCGCCCAGGCTGCCTGCGCATAGTCGCGGAACGGGTCAGGCCTGGCGGAAGAAGATCATGCCGAACAGCACCGCCAGGGCGCTGAGGAACGACAACCCGGTTTGCCCCAGGACCACCAGGATCGCGGCCGCCGCCGTGCTCAGCGCATGCCAGCCCCAGAGCAGGCACGACAGGTTGAGGACGATGCCGGCCAGGGCCAGGTGACGCTTGCGGCTGCGCCTGAGCAGGCCGGCCAGGCCCAGCACCAGGCCGCAGGTCGATACCGCGAAGACCGCCAGCAGGGCGGCGAACAGGCCGAGCAGATGGTTCTCGTCGCTGAGGTCGATCCGCTCGCCGAGCGCCAGCGCCATCACCACCAGCGCGATGGCGACCCCGGCCAGGGCGAGGAACAGCGACAGGCCGCCCAGCCGCGATTGGCGCAATGGCCGTGCCGGCGGCGCGGCGGCGAGTGTTTCTCCCGTGTGCATGTTCGACCTCCCTGGTCCGAAACCCGCCTCCTCCATGAAGGCATTCGGGCGCGCACAGCATAAAGCGTCGCCCCGCCCAACCGATAGATCGACGAGGCGGGACTTTGGCGGCGGGACAACCGCGAAGACCCGGGGAAAAACCCCGTAACCCGCGCCTTCCAAGCCCCTCCTTGTGTTTCCGCGACATTTCCTTATAAGATCGCGCCTTCCCCTATTTTCCCGCACGTTGCGGTCCCGCCGCAGGTCCAGTCCCGTTTTCTCTCGCGAAAGCCGGCCAGTGCCTCGGCCAGCAGTAAAAATAAAAGGTAGTCAGCGATGAGCGTACGGCACTTTCTCTCGTTTATGGATTACAGCCCCGAAGAGCTGATCGGTCTGATCCGCCGCGGCAGCGAGCTGAAGGACCTGCGCAACCGAGGCGTGCTCTACGAGCCGCTGAAGAGCCGGGTCCTGGGCATGGTCTTCGAGAAGGCTTCGACCCGTACCCGCCTGTCCTTCGAAGCCGGGATGATCCAGCTCGGCGGCCAGGCGATCTTCCTCTCCCCGCGCGACACCCAGCTCGGCCGCGGCGAGCCGATCGGCGACAGCGCCCGGGTCATGTCGCGGATGCTCGACGGCGTGATGATCCGCACCTTCGCCCACGCCACCCTGACGGAATTCGCCGCGCACTCGAAGGTGCCGGTGATCAACGGCCTGTCCGACGACCTGCACCCCTGCCAGTTGCTCGCCGACATGCAGACCTTCCACGAGCACCGCGGCAGCATCCAGGGCAAGACCGTGGCCTGGATCGGCGACGGCAACAACATGTGCAACAGCTATATAGAAGCGGCGCTGAAGTTCGACTTCCAGCTGCGCGTGGCCTGCCCCGAGGGCTACGAGCCGAAGGCCGAGTTCGTCGCCCTTGCCGGCGACCGCCTGCGCGTCGTCCGCGACCCGCGCGAGGCGGTGGCCGGCGCGCACCTGGTGAGCACCGACGTGTGGGCCTCGATGGGCCAGGAAGACGAAGCCGCCGCGCGCATCGCCCTGTTCCGTCCCTACCAGGTGAACGCCGCGTTGCTCGATGGGGCCGCCGACGATGTACTATTCATGCACTGCCTGCCGGCCCACCGCGGCGAGGAAATCAGCGAAGAGTTGCTGGACGACCCGCGCTCGGTAGCCTGGGACCAGGCAGAGAACCGTCTGCACGCGCAGAAGGCCCTCCTCGAATTGCTGATCGAACACGCCCATTACGCCTGAGCCCATGAGCCACGACCTGCTGCTGAACCTGAAAGATCTCGCCTGCGGCTACGCCTCGCAGAAAGTGGTGCAGGACCTCGACCTGCACCTCAATGCCGGAGACATCGGCTGCCTGCTGGGTCCTTCGGGATGCGGCAAGACCACCACCCTGCGCGCCATCGCCGGCTTCGAACCGGTGCTGGCCGGGCAGATCGAGCTGGGCGGCGAAGTCATCTCGCGTCCCGGCTTCACCCTGGCGCCGGAGAAACGCCGGATCGGCATGGTGTTCCAGGACTACGCGCTGTTCCCCCATCTCAGCGTGGCCGACAATGTCGGCTTCGGCATCCGCAAGCATCCACAACGCGAACGCCTGGTGCGCGAGCTTCTGGAGCTGGTCAAGCTCGACCACCTCGCCGCGCGCCACCCCCACGAACTCTCCGGCGGCCAGCAACAACGGGTGGCCCTGGCCCGCGCGCTGGCGCCCGAACCGCTGTTGCTGCTACTCGACGAACCCTTCTCCAACCTCGACGTGGAACTGCGCCGCAGCCTCAGCCAGGAGGTTCGCGAGATCCTCAAGGCACGCGGCACCAGCGCGATCCTGGTGACCCACGACCAGGAAGAAGCCTTCGCCGTCTGCGACCACATCGGCGTGTTCAAGGAAGGTCACCTGGAACAGTGGGACACTCCCTACAACCTCTACCACGAGCCGCTGACGCCCTTCGTCGCCAGCTTCGTCGGCCAGGGCTACTTCATTCGCGGCCAGTTGCTCAGCCCCGATACGGTGCAGACCGAACTCGGCGTGATCCGCGGCAATCGCGCCTACAGCCTGCCTTCCGGCAGCGCGGTAGACGTCCTGCTGCGCCCGGACGACCTGGTGCACGCGCCGCAGGGCGAGCTGAAGGCGCGGATCGTCGGCAAGACCTTCCTCGGCGCCGCCACCCTGTACCGCCTGCAATTGCCCACCGGTACCCAGCTGGAATCGATCTTCCCCAGCCATGCCGACCACCAGCCGGGCGATGACGTCGGTATCCGCGTCGCCGCCGACCACCTGGTGGTGTTCGCCGCCCGGGGCAGCGTCGCCGCGCACCTCGCTCCCGTCCAGGCCTGATACCTCGGCGCCGTTCGGTCGGCGGCGCCTTTCCCTATCGACCGCATAGGTGGAGCCGGACGTCTCCAGCCCCTACAATCGCCCGACGATTCGAGGAGCCTGAACGATGCTGATGGTGATTTCCCCCGCCAAGACCCTGGACTACGAGACCCCGCCGGTCACCCACCGCTTCACCCAGCCGCAATACCTGGACCACGCCCAGGAACTGATCCAGCAACTGCGCCAGCTCACCCCGCTGCAGATCAGCGAACTGATGAAGCTTTCCGACAAGCTCGCCGGCCTGAATGCCGCTCGCTACGCCAGCTGGCATCCGGAGTTCACCCCGGAGAACGCCAAGCAGGCGTTGCTCGCCTTCAAGGGCGATGTCTACACCGGCCTCAACGCGGAAGACTTCGGCGAGGACGATTTCGCCTTCGCCCAGGATCACCTGCGCATGCTCTCCGGTCTCTACGGCGTGCTGCGCCCGCTCGACCTCATGCAGCCCTATCGACTGGAAATGGGCACCCGCCTGGCCAACGCCCGTGGCAAGGATCTCTACGCCTTCTGGGGCGAGCGTATCAGCCAGTGGCTGAACGAAGCGCTGGCCGCCCAGGGCGACGACGTGCTGCTCAACCTGGCCTCCAACGAGTACTTCGGCGCGGTGAAGCGCAAGGCACTGCAAGCGCGGGTCATCGACACCGAGTTCAAGGACCTGAAGAACGGCCAGTACAAGATCATCAGCTTCTACGCCAAGAAGGCTCGCGGCATGATGGCTCGCTACGTGATCCGCGAGCGCCTGCGCGACCCGGCCGGGCTGAAGGACTTCAATGCCCACGGCTATTACTTCAGCGCCGAGCAATCCGGCCCGGATCAGCTGGTATTCCTCAGGGACGCCCCGCAAGACTGATCTCCCCGGCCCGCCGTCCTGGCGGGCCGCTCCTCTTTCGGCACGCCGACGCCTCCTGGCGCTACCGTTCGTCCCTCCGACACCCCTGCTGCGTCGCCTTTCTCCCCGGAAAAGCCCTTGTGGCGAATAGGCCTACTCAACCGTTCGTCTGCAAGTCATTCGGAACTGCATCACATTTTTTCACACCCAGCCCACCTGCTTTTTCCCAATTCGAGGCGGAAATGCCATCTCCGGCGTAATCCATTGGCCATTACCAGCCTCCCGCCATTACATGCAAATTACGATTGCAAAGTGCATGGGTCGAAGATTAAGGAATCCTTAAGGTTTGCTTAAGGCGGTAAAAGCGGCTTCTGTTTCATTCCGGTGACGCGGAACTTTCAGCCGCCATGCATTCTGCAACTAGTGGCCATTGGCAGGCATTTAACGGAAAGGCCATCAAGTTGGTATCAAGTGATATCAAACGGATATTTCCAAATATTTCGCGAGCGGGACAAACGGCCGGAACTTCCCTCGCAGAGAAAACATCCTATCACCGCGATGCCTATCGATAGTTATGGGCAGAGCAACTTGAAACCGTCTCGAATAATCGGACTCCGCTCCGAGGGACAAACTCAACCTGTTGAAATTAAAGGCCTTTAGAAACTTGAATTCTATGGACCGAACTAAAACGAAGCATCCAAGGTCGGGTTATGCACCGTTATTGAAACCCACCTGAAACATTAAAGGGCATGAACTTATAACTTGCCCTATTAGAGTGCCGAACAACTAAGCACTCTATTCGAAACTGCCTGAAGGCGGATCAAGGGCTCTGGATCGGGGCTCGTAGTAACGGCTCGCCAGATAGGGAAGTGGCCATACGGCCACCTCATTAACGGCGCGACAAACAATCGAGGTGAATGCGATGCGAATCAGCATCTTTGGTTTGGGCTATGTCGGTGCAGTATGTGCTGGCTGCCTGTCGGCACGCGGTCATGAAGTCATTGGTGTGGATGTCTCCAGCACCAAGATCGACCTGATCAACCAGGGCAAGTCGCCCATCGTCGAACCGGGCCTGGAAGCGTTGTTGCAGCAAGGCCGGCAGACCGGACGGCTGTCGGGCACCACCGACTTCAAGAAGGCCGTGCTGGACTCCGACGTATCGTTCATCTGCGTCGGCACGCCGAGCAAGAAGAACGGCGACCTGGACCTGGGCTACATCGAGACCGTCTGCCGCGAGATCGGCTTCGCCATCCGCGAGAAGTCCGAACGCCACACCGTGGTGGTGCGCAGCACCGTACTGCCGGGCACCGTCAACAACGTGGTGATCCCGCTGATCGAGGACTGCTCGGGCAAGAAGGCCGGGGTCGACTTCGGCGTCGGCACCAACCCCGAATTCCTCCGCGAGAGCACCGCGATCAAGGACTACGACTTCCCGCCGATGACCGTGATCGGCGAACTGGACAAGCAGACCGGCGACCTTCTCGAGGAAATCTACCGCGAGCTGGACGCGCCGATCATCCGCAAGACCGTCGAGGTCGCCGAGATGATCAAGTACACCTGCAACGTCTGGCACGCCGCCAAGGTCACCTTCGCCAACGAGATCGGCAACATCGCCAAGGCGGTCGGCGTCGACGGCCGCGAGGTGATGGACGTGATCTGCCAGGACCACAAGCTCAACCTGTCGCGCTACTACATGCGTCCCGGCTTCGCCTTCGGCGGCTCCTGCCTGCCCAAGGATGTACGCGCCCTCACCTATCGCGCCAGCCAGCTGGACGTCGAGCACCCGATGCTCGGTTCGTTGATGCGCAGCAACTCCAACCAGGTGCAGAAGGCCTTCGATCTCATCACCAGCCACGACACCCGCAAGGTCGGTCTGCTCGGCCTGTCGTTCAAGGCCGGCACCGACGATTTGCGCGAAAGTCCGCTGGTGGAGCTGGCCGAGATGCTCATCGGCAAGGGCTACGAGTTGCGCATCTTCGACCGCAACGTCGAATACGCGCGTGTCCACGGGGCCAACAAGGAATACATCGAGTCGAAGATCCCGCACGTCTCCTCACTGCTGGTCTCCGACCTCGACGAAGTGGTGGCGAGTTCCGATGTGCTGGTGCTGGGCAATGGCGACGAGCTGTTCGTCGACCTGGTGAACAAGACCCCGAGCGGCAAGAAGCTGGTCGACCTGGTGGGCTTCATGCCGCACACCACCACTGCCCAGGCCGAGGGCATCTGCTGGTAGCGGGCCGCCCCCTGGCCCCGTGAGCCGGTAAAGAACCTCTTTATCGCCCTCGGACCGAAGGCCGTCTCCGCGGCGTGCGCCATAACAACAACAAGCGCACGCCGGCGTCGAGGCCAAGGTCCCCAGCCCGATGGAACTGATGATGGAAACTTACAAACGTGGCCTCGCCGAAGCCACCGGCTGGCTGGTGTTCCTCAGCCTGCTGATGGTGCTCGCGCTGGCAGTGCCGAAGACCGTGTTCGACGCCGACTCCAAGGATTTCATCCTGCTTATCGGCGCCGTCGGCATCTGGCGCTACTCCATGGGCGGCGTGCACTTCCTGCGCGGCATGCTGTTCCTCCACGTGGTCTACCCGTACTACCGCCGGCGCGTGCGCCAGTTGGGCAGCGCGGCCGACCCGTCGCACGTGTTCCTGATGGTCACCAGTTTCCGCATCGACGCCCTGACCACCGCCATGGTCTATCGCTCGGTGATCCGCGAAGCCATCGACAGCGGCTACCCGACCACCGTGGTCTGCTCCATCGTCGAGATGTCCGACGAGGTCCTGGTCCGTTCTCTGTGGGAGAAGATGAACCCGCCGGACCGGGTCAGCCTCGACTTCGTGCGGATTCCCGGCACCGGCAAGCGCGACGGCCTGGCCTATGGCTTCCGCGCGATTTCCCGGCACCTGCCGGACGACGACGCGGTGGTCGCGGTGATCGACGGCGACACCGTGCTCGACCACGGCGTGGTGAAGAAGACCGTGCCCTGGTTCAAGCTCTTCCCCAACGTCGGCGGCCTCACCACCAATGAATTCTGCGAAGTGCAGGGCGGCTACGTGATGAGCGAGTGGCACAAGCTGCGCTTCGCCCAGCGCCACATCAACATGTGCTCGATGGCCCTGTCCAAGCGCGTGCTGACCATGACCGGACGGATGTCGGTGTTCCGCGCCCGGGTGGTGACCAACCCCGAGTTCATCACCGACGTCGAGAACGACCACCTGGAGCACTGGCGCCTGGGTCGCTTCAAGTTCCTCACCGGCGACGACAAGTCCAGCTGGTTCAGCCTGATGCGCCTGGGCTACGACACCTTCTACGTGCCCGACGCGGCGATCAACACGGTCGAGCACCCGCCGGAGAAGAGCTTCATCAAGGCCAGTCGCAAGCTGATGTACCGCTGGTACGGCAACAACCTGCGGCAGAACTCGCGCGCGCTCAAGCTCGGCGCGCGGCGCCTGGGCTGGTTCACCATGCTGGTGCTGTTCGACCAGCGCGTCTCGATGTGGACCAGCCTCCTCGGCCTGGTGGTGGCGATCCTCGCCAGCCTCAAGTACAGCATCGCCTTCCTGCTGGTGTACCTGCTCTGGATCGGCCTCACCCGCCTGGTGCTGACCCTGCTCCTCTCGCTCTCCGGGCACCGCATCGGCCCGGCCTATCCGCTGATCCTCTATTACAACCAGATCGTCGGCGCGCTGGTGAAGATCTATGTGTTCTTCCGCCTCGACCGGCAGTCCTGGACCCGCCAGCCGACCAAGCTGGAGCGCGGCCTGGCCAGCTTCCAGCGCTGGTTCAACGCCTGGTCGTCGCGGGCCATGACCTTCTCTGCCGCCAGCATCTTCGTCGCCGTGCTGCTGACCATCGTATGACCACCGAATCGACTACGGACAACGCCAGGGCCGCGGCCCGCGCGCAAATCGACCCAGATTGGACCGAACAGGACCCGACACCATGAATACAGCCGTCAACGTCAACGTCGTGCACGAATCCGAAGCCCAGCGCCAGTTCGCCCGGGTCAAGCTGCCGGCGCGCATCCGCTACATCGGCGCCAACCGCGAAGGCGTCGACGCACGCCTGCTGGATCTCTCCGCCGGCGGCTTCGCCTTCACCGCGAGCGGCGCGCCGATCCAGCCCGGCGACCTGTACAAGGGCAAGCTGCTGTTCCAGGTCGACAGCATCAGCTTTTCCCTCGAAGTGGAGTTCCAGGTGCGCTCGGTGGACCCCGCCAGCCGCCGCGTCGGCTGCGAGTTCCAGAACCTCAAGCCGCGCGAGGTGGCGGCCCTGCGCTACCTGATCACCTCCTACCTGGCCGGCGAGGTGATCGGCGTCGGCGACATGCTCAATACCCTCCAGCGCGAGAACTTCACCAAGGCCCGCAAGCAGGGCGGCGGCAACGGCGGGATGGGCTTCTTCGGCCGGGTCCGGGCGGTGACCCTGAGCACCGCGATCTTCGTCGTCGGGGTCGGCGCCTTCGCCTTCATTCTCAACCAGATGTACAACCTGTACTTCGTCACCCATGCCGATTCCGGCGTGGTCAGCGTCCCCAACCAGCAGATCACCATGCCCCGCGAGGGCACCGTGCAGAGCCTTCTCGGGCCCAACGCGGAAGTCGCCAAAGGCGCGCCGATCGCCACCTTCTCGGCCAACCTGCTGGACATGCTCAAGGGCAACCTGACCGAGGAGCAGCTCAACCCGGGCAACATCGAGAAGCTCTTCGGCCACCAGATGAAAGGGACCCTGACCAGCCCCTGCGACTGCCGCGTGGTCCAGCAACTGGTAGCCGACGGGCAATACGCCAACAAGGGCCAGGTGATCTTCACCCTCGCCCCGCGCGACAGCGTGGCCAGCATCGAGGCGCGCTTCCCTTACCGCAACGCCGCCGAGCTGGCGCCGGGCACCCGGGTGAACTTCCAGGTCGCCGGCGACGGCGTCAACCGCAGCGGCCGCATCGTCAACACCGCGCCGGTGGACGGCGACCTGTCCTCGGAAATCCGCGTGCAGATCCAGCCCGACCAGCCGCTCGACGCCCAGTACGCCGGCCGCCCGGCCGAGGTCAGCATCGGCGGCCTGCCCGGCCGCACCCTGCTGAACAAGGCCGTGACCCTGGCCACCGCTCGCTGACCGGTACCCGACCATGAAGATGCCCATCCTCCCTCCCCTGCCCCTGGCGTCCCGGCACCTGCTGCTGGCCTCAGCCATCGCCCTGGCCGCCGGCTGCGCCGGACTGCCCGACCAGCGCCTGGCCCAGGAGGCCCTGGAGCGCGGCGACCTCGCCACCGCCCAGAGCAACTACCAGGCCCTGGCCGCGATGGGTTACGCCGACGCCCAGGTCGGCCTCGCCGACATGCAGGTCGCCAGCGGCGACAGCGCGCAGCAGGCCAAGGCCGAAAAGCTCTACCGCGAGGCCGCGCAGACCTCGCCGCGGGCCCGCGCGCGCCTTGGCAAGTGGCTGGCGGCCAAGCCCGGCGCCAGCGACGCCGAGCACCGCGAGGCCGAGCGCCTGCTCAGCCAGGCCTTCGAACAGGGCGAGGACAGTGCCCTGGTGCCGCTCATCGTGCTCTACCTGCAATACCCGCAGTCCTGGCCGGAAATCGACCCGCAGCAGCGCATCGACCAGTGGCGCGCGCGCGGACTGCCGCAGGCCGACCTGGCGCAGATCATCCTCTACCGCACCCAGGGCACCTACGCCCAGCACCTGGGCGAGATCGAGCAGGTCTGCCAGCGCTGGCTGCGGCGCATGGACGTGTGCTGGTACGAACTGGCCACGGTCTACCAGATGCAGGGCAACGCGGAAAAGCAGAAGGCCCTGCTCGAACAGCTGCGCGCCGCCTACAAGGCCGGCCGGGTGCCCGGCGAGCGGGTCGACTCGGTGGCCGGGATGCTCGCCGACGGCGAACTCGGCCAGCCCGACCCGCAGACCGCCCAGGCGCTGCTGGAAGAGATCGCGCCGAGCTACCCCGCGGCCTGGGTCAGCCTGGCCAAGCTGCTCTACGACTATCCCGACCAGGGCGACCTGGAAAAGATGCTCGGCTACCTGAAGAACGCCCAGGACGCCGCCCAGCCACGCGCCGAATTGCTCCTCGGGCGCCTCTACTACGACGGCAAGTGGGCGCCGCAGGACCCGCGCAAGGCCGAGCGGCACCTGCTCAAGGCCGCCGCCAGCGAACCCCAGGCCAACTACTACCTGGGGCAGATCTACCGCCGCGGCTTCCTCGGCAAGGTCTATCCGCAGAAGGCCGTCGACCACCTGATCCTCGCCGCCCGCGCCGGCCAGGCCAGCGCCGACATGGCCCTGGCCCAGCTCTGGTCGCAGGGCCGCGGCATCCAGCCGAACCGGGTCAACGCCTACGTCTTCGGCCAGCTCGCCGTGCAGCAGCAGGTACCGCAGGCCAGCGACCTGCTCGGGCAGATCGAAGCGCAACTGCCGCCGGCCGAACGCAGCCAGGCGCAGCAATTGCTCAAGCGCGAACAACAGAGCCGCGGCAACAACTGGCAGGCCACCGTCAGCCTGCTGCAGAGCCAGGACTCGCCGATCAACGAAGAAGAGCCAGAAAGCCTATGAACAGCTCCCGTTCCGTCAACCCGCGGCCGTCCTTCGCGCCGCGCGCCCTGTCCCTGGCCATCGCCCTGCTGCTCGGCGCGCCGGCGTTCGCCGCCAACAGCGGCGAGGCGCCGAAGAACTTCGGCCTGGACGTGAAGATCACCGGCGAATCGGAAAACGATCGCGACCTCGGCACCGCTCCCGGCGGCACCCTCAACGACATCGGTATCGACCTGCGGCCCTGGGCCTTCGGCCAGTGGGGCGACTGGAGCGCCTACTTCATGGGCCAGGCGGTGGCCGCCACCGACACCATCGAGACCGACACCCTGCAATCGGACACCGACGACGGCAACAACAGCCGCAACGACGGTCGCGAGCCGGACAAGAGCTACCTCGCCGCACGCGAATTCTGGGTCGACTACGCCGGCCTCACCGCCTACCCCGGCGAGCACCTGCGCTTCGGCCGCCAGCGCCTGCGGGAAGACAGCGGCCAGTGGCAGGACACCAACATCGAGGCGCTGAACTGGAGCTTCGAGACCACCCTGCTCAACGCCCACGCCGGGGTCGCCCAGCGCTTCAGCGAATACCGCACCGACCTCGACGAACTGGCTCCGGAGGACAAGGACCGCACCCATGTGTTCGGCGACATCTCCACCCAGTGGGCGCCGCACCACCGCATCGGCGTGCGCATCCACCACGCCGACGACAGCGGCCACCTGCGCCGCCCCGGCGAGGAAGTCGACAACCTCGACAAGACCTATACCGGCCAGCTCACCTGGCTCGGCATCGAGGCTACCGGCGATGCCTACAACTATCGTTCGAGCATGCCGCTGAACTACTGGGCCAGCGCCACCTGGCTGACCGGCGACCGCGACAACCTGACCACCACCACGGTCGACGACCGGCGCATCGCCACCGGCAAGCAGAGCGGCGACGTCAATGCCTTCGGCGTCGACCTCGGCCTGCGCTGGAACATCGACGAGCAATGGAAGGCCGGCGTCGGCTACGCCCGTGGCAGCGGCGGTGGCAAGGACGGCGAGGAGCAGTTCCAGCAGACCGGGCTGGAGAGCAATCGCTCCAACTTCACCGGCACCCGCTCGCGCGTGCACCGCTTCGGCGAAGCCTTCCGCGGCGAACTGAGCAACCTCCAGGCAGCCACCCTGTTCGGCTCCTGGCAACTGCGCGAGGACTACGACGCGAGCCTGGTCTACCACAAGTTCTGGCGCGTCGACGACGACTCCGACATCGGCACCAGCGGCATCAACGCCGCCCTGCAACCGGGCGAGAAGGACATCGGCCAGGAACTCGACCTGGTGGTGACCAAGTACTTCAAGCAAGGCCTGCTGCCGGCCTCGATGAGCCAGTACGTCGACGAGCCCTCGGCGCTGATCCGCTTCCGCGGCGGCCTGTTCAAGCCGGGCGACGCCTACGGGCCGGGCACCGACTCGACCATGCACCGCGCCTTCGTCGACTTCATCTGGCGCTTCTGAGCCCCGCGAGGAAACCGGACATGCCCGACATTTCCCTTTCGATCCCCCGCCGCCGGCTCCCGCGCCTGCGCCCGCTGGCCGCGGCAGTGCTCGGCGCGGTGCTGCTGCACGGCCAGGCGTGGGCGGCGCAGCCGGTGGAGAAACCGCAGCCGGTCCCGGCGCAGGCCGGCAACGAGCCGGGCCTGACCCAGGGCCTGAAGGAAACCGGCAACTACACGGTGACCACCGCGCCGGCCGAACCGTTGCACCTGGACCCGCCGAAACTGCCCGACCTCTCCGGCTACACCGCCGCCGCGGTGGAAGCCAAGATCGTGCGCAAGCCGGGTGGCCGCGCCAGCGTGCAGCGGATGGTCCAGCAGCAGCCGCTGAAGGAGTTCACCGGTGGCAGCAACCGCCTCGCCGAATGGGTCAAGCGCCAGCGCCAGATGCCCCAGGCGATCTTCATCGAAGGCGGCTACGTGAACCTCGCCCAGCTCGCCGGCAAGCTTCCCGCCAGCGCGCTGGAACAGGTCGAGCCGGGGGTGTTCGTCGCCCGCCTGCCGATCGTGGTCAGCCAGGGCGCGACCCTCGACATCGACAAGCAGGTCAAGGAACTGCGCCTGTCCCAGGAGCGCGGCGCGTTCCTGGTCAACGACGGCATGCTGTTCGTCCGCGACAGCAAGGTCACCGGCTGGAGCGAATCGAAGAAGGAGCCGGCCTGGTTCAAGACGCCCAACGAGTTCCGTCCGTTCCTGATCTCCTGGGGCGGCGCCGAGGTGTACCTGAGCAACAGCACCTTCACCAGCTTCGGCTACAACGCCTCCAAGGCCTACGGCATCTCCATCTCGCAGTACAGCCCGGGCATGGACAAGCAGATGAAGCGCCCGCGTCCCAAGGGCTGGGTGATCGACTCGACCATCGTCGACAGCTGGTACGGCTTCTATTGCTACGAGGCCGACGACCTGGTGGTGAAGGGCAACACCTACCGCGACAACATCGTCTACGGCATCGACCCGCACGACCGTTCGCACCGCCTGATCATCGCCGACAACACCGTCCACGGGACCAGGAAGAAGCACGGCATCATCGTCTCGCGGGAAGTCAACGACAGCTTCATCTTCAACAACCGCAGCTACGAGAACAAGCTTTCCGGGATCGTCCTCGACCGTAACAGCGAGGGCAACCTGGTGGCCTACAACGAGGTCTACCGCAACCATTCCGACGGCATCACCCTCTACGAGAGCGGCGACAACCTGCTCTGGGGCAACCAGGTCCTGGCCAACCGCCGCCACGGCATCCGCGTGCGCAACAGCGTGAACATCCGCCTCTACGAGAACCTCGCGGCGGGCAACCAGTTGATCGGCGTGTACGGCCACATCAAGGACCTCACCAACACCGACCGCAACATCGCCCTCGACCCGTTCGACACCAAGGTCTCGCTGATCGTGGTCGGCGGCAAGCTCGCCGGCAACGGCTCCGGCCCGCTCTCGGTGGATTCGCCGCTGAGCCTCGAACTGTACCGGGTGGCGATGCTCGCCCCGACCAAATCCTCCGGCATCAGCCTGCCCGGCGTTCTCGGCGAGAAGCAGGACCAGATCCTCGACCTGCTGGTGCGCCAGGACAAGGCGGTGCTGATCGACCCCGTGGAAAGCCAGGCCGAACTCCAGGACTGAGGACCCAGACGCATGAAAACCCGCACTTCCCGACTGTTCCGCCTGAGCGCCCTGGCCGCCGGCCTCTGCCTGGCCCAGGCAGCCCTCGCCGCCGACCCCGGCGCGGCGCCGAGCTACCAGGCGCTGCCGGCCGGCAACCTGTGCCCGGCCGCCGCCGACGACTCGCGCTACAACACCAAGTACCTGGGCTTCTTCACCCACCTGGTGCAGGCCCAGGATGACTGGCTGTTCCGCACCACCTACGACCTGCGTACCGACTTCGGCACCAGCGCCGAAGGCTGGCGCGAACTCCGCGCACTGCGCGACGAACTCAAGCGCAAGGGCATCGAGCTGGTGGTGGTCTACCAGCCGACCCGCGGCCTGGTGAACCGCGAGAAGCTCAGCCCGGCGGAAAAGGCCGGCTTCGACTACGAGTTGGCGAAGAAGAACTACCTGGCGACCATCGCCCGCTTCCGCCAGGCCGGCATCTGGACCCCGGACTTCTCGCCGCTGTTCGACGAGAAGGAGGAGCACGCCTACTACTTCAAGGGCGACCACCACTGGACTCCCCATGGCGCCCGGCGCAGCGCGAAGATCGTGGCCGAGACGCTGAAGCAGGTGCCCGGCTTCGAGGAGATCCCCAAGAAGCAGTTCGAAAGCAAGCGCGTCGGCCTGCTGTCCAAGCTCGGCACCTTCCACAAGGCCGCCGCGCAACTCTGCGGCAACAGCTACGCCACCCAGTACGTCGACCGCTTCGAGACCGAGCCGGTGGGCGCCAGCGACAGCGGCGACCTGTTCGGCGACGGCGGCAACCCGCAGATCGCCCTGGTCGGCACCTCCAACAGCGGCCCGGCCTACAACTTCGCCGGCTTCCTGGAGGAGTTCAGCGGCGCCGACATCCTCAACAACGCGGTGTCCGGCGGCGGCTTCGACAGTTCGCTGCTGGCGTACATGACCAGCGAGGAATTCCACAAGAACCCGCCGAAGATCCTCATCTGGGAATTCGCCACCCACTACGACATGGCGCAGAAGAGCTTCTACCGCCAGGCCATGCCGCTGGTGGACAACGGCTGCTCCGGCCGGAAGACCGTGCTCAGCCGCAAGGTCAAGCTGCGCCAGGGCCGCAACGAGGTGCTGCTGAACAGCGCCGCGCTACCGATCCGCAGCGGCAGCTACGTCGCCGACGTGACCTACAGCGACCCTTCGGTACACGAGTTGAAGAACACCATCTGGTACATGAACGGCCGCCGCGAGCAGTTGAAGATCGAGCAGTCGAAAGCCGTCGATACCGGCGGCCGCTACGTCTTCCAGCTGCGCAACGACAGCGACTGGGCCGACCAGCAGTTCCTTTCCCTGGAAATCGAAGCGCCGGAGGACATGCCCCAGGGCCTGGAGGTCCAGGCCAGCATCTGCCAGGCGGCGCCCGCCAAGGCCAGCCAGTCGGTGGCCGGGAGGTAAACGATGAAAACGTCCCACCTGATCCGTATCGCCCTGCCCGGCGCCCTCGCCGCGGCATTGCTCGCCAGCCAGGTCAGCCAGGCCGCCGACCTGGTACCCCCGCCCGGCTACTACGCGGCGGTCGGCGAGCGCAAGGGCAGCGCCGGCAGTTGCCCCGCGGTGCCGCCGCCGTATACCGGCAGCCTGGTCTTCACCAGCAAGTACGAAGGCTCCGATTCGGCGCGGGCGACCCTCAACGTCAAGGCGGAGAAGACCTTCCGCTCGCAGATCAAGGACATCACCGACATGGAGCGCGGCGCCACCAAGCTGGTCACCCAGTACATGCGCAGCGGCCGCGACGGCGACCTGGCCTGCGCACTGAACTGGATGAGCGCCTGGGCCCGCGCCGGCGCCCTGCAGAGCGACGACTTCAACCACACCGGCAAGTCCATGCGCAAATGGGCGCTGGGCAGCCTCTCCGGCGCCTACATGCGCCTGAAGTTCTCCAGCTCGCGGCCGCTCGCGGCCCACGCCGAGCAGAGCCGGGAAATCGAGGACTGGTTCGCCCGGCTCGGCACCCAGGTAGTCCGCGACTGGAGCGGCCTGCCGCTGAAGAAGATCAACAACCATTCCTACTGGGCGGCCTGGTCGGTGATGTCCACCGCGGTGGTGACCAACCGCCGCGACCTCTTCGACTGGGCGGTGAGCGAGTTCAAGGTCGCCGCCAACCAGGTCGACGAGCAGGGCTTCCTGCCCAACGAACTCAAGCGCCGCCAGCGCGCCCTCGCCTACCACAACTATGCGCTGCCGCCGCTGGCGATGATCGCCGCGTTCGCCCAGGTCAACGGCGTCGACCTGCGCCAGGAGAACCACGGCGCCCTGCAGCGCCTGGCCGAGCGGGTGATGAAGGGAGTCGACGACGAGGAAACCTTCGAGGAGAAGACCGGCGAGGACCAGGACATGACCGACCTCAAGGTCGACAACAAGTACGCCTGGCTGGAGCCCTACTGCGCCCTCTACCGCTGCGAGCCGAAGATGCTCGAGGCGAAGAAGGACCGCGAGCCGTTCAACAGTTTCCGCCTCGGCGGCGAAGTGACGCGGGTGTTCAGCCGCGAAGGGGGAAGTTGAGGGCGTGGCGGGAAGCGGGCGCACAGGCCGGGGGCCACGCGCCCCTCTACCCCGCTCGCCGACCAGGCGTCCCACCAGGCGCCACACCCCGACCCATGCGCGACAGACGCGGGCGGGCGCAACACCTTAGGCAACACCACGGGGAGGAAAACGGCGGGTCGTCCCGCCTTTCCTCGAGCGCTCCAGGGCGCGGAAAGGCAGGGCCGACCTGAATGGTTGACGCTCTAGAGAGAGAGACGGCATGGTCTTTTCTTCAAACGTGTTCCTGTTCCTGTTCCTGCCGGTCTTTCTCGGCCTGTACTACCTGAGCGGCGAACGTTACCGGAACCTGCTGCTGCTGATCGCCAGCTACGTGTTCTACGCCTGGTGGCGGGTGGACTTCCTCCTGCTGTTCGCCGGGGTCACCGTCTTCAACTACTGGATCGGCCTGCGCATCGGCGCCGCCGGCGTACGCACCAGGGCCGCGCAACGCTGGCTGATCCTCGGCGTGGTGGTCGACCTCTGCGTGCTCGGCTACTTCAAGTACGCCAACTTCGGCGTCGACAGCCTCAACGAGATCATCACCTCGTTCGGCATGCAGCCGTTCGTGCTGACCCACATCCTGCTGCCGATCGGCATCTCCTTCTACACCTTCGAGTCGATCAGCTACATCATCGACGTCTACCGCGGCGATACCCCGGCGACCCACAACCTGATCGACTTCGCCGCCTTCGTCGCGATCTTCCCGCACCTGATCGCCGGCCCGGTGCTGCGCTTCAAGGACCTGGTCGACCAGTTCAACCACCGCACCCACACCGTCGACAAGTTCGCCGAAGGCTGCACCCGCTTCATGCAGGGCTTCGTCAAGAAGGTGTTCATCGCCGACACCCTGGCCGCCCTCGCCGACCACTGCTTCGCCCTGCAGAACCCGACCACCGGCGACGCCTGGCTCGGCGCCCTGGCCTACACCGCGCAGCTCTACTTCGACTTCTCCGGCTACAGCGACATGGCCATCGGCCTCGGCCTGATGATGGGCTTCCGCTTCATGGAGAACTTCAACCAGCCCTACATCAGCCAGTCGATCACCGAGTTCTGGCGGCGCTGGCACATCAGCCTGTCGACCTGGCTGCGCGACTACCTCTACATCAGCCTGGGCGGCAACCGCGGCAGCACCTTCCAGACCTACCGCAACCTGTTCCTGACCATGCTCCTCGGCGGCCTGTGGCACGGCGCCAACTTCACCTACATCATCTGGGGCGCCTGGCACGGCATGTGGCTGGCGATCGAGCGGGCCCTCGGAGTGAACGCCGCGCCGCGCGTGCTCAACCCTTTGAAGTGGGCGTTCACCTTCCTCCTGGTGGTGATCGGCTGGGTGATCTTCCGCGCCGAGAACCTGCAGGTCGCCTGGCGCATGTACGAAGCCATGTTCAGCTTCGGCACCTGGCAGCTCTCCGAACTGAACCGCGCCAGCCTCACCGGCCTGCAGGTCGGCACCCTGGTCCTGGCCTACCTGGTGCTGGCGTTCTTCGGCCTGCGCCAGTTCTACAACCAGCCATTGCAGACCAAGGCGCCCAAGGCCGCGGCGAACAGCGACGAAGTGGCCGCCGACGGCCCGGCCAGTGCCCAGCCGCGCGCCCCGCGCGAGGCCGCCGGCGACCCGGCGGCGATCGCCTACTCGCCGAGCGGCGCGCTGGTCTACCAGCCGAGCTGGCTCAGCCAGTTGCCCGTCCTGGCCACCCGCCTGGCGCTGCTCCTGCTGTTCGCCGCCTCGGTGCTGAAGCTCTCCGCGCAGAGCTACTCGCCATTCCTCTACTTCCAGTTCTGAGCGAGGCCCACGCCATGACACAGAGCATTTCCCGCCCCCTGCAATACGCCTATATCGCCGCCTTCGGCGGGCTGCTGCTGGGGCTCGCCGGATGGTCGCTGAAGAGCGTGCCGGGCTTCTCCGCCGCGGCCGATACGCCACTGCTCAACGGCAAGCTGGCGCACGCCTTCGAAGCCCACTACGACAAGGAATTCCCGATCAAGCGCCTGGGCACCAACCTCTGGGCCGCACTCGACTACACGCTGTTCCACGAAGGCCGCCCCGGCGTGGTGATCGGCAAGGACGGCTGGCTGTTCACCGACGAAGAGTTCAAGCCGGCGCCGAGCGGCCAGCAACTGGAAGACAACTGGGCACTGGTGCGCGGCGTGCAGCGGGAGCTGAACCGGCGCGGCGTCAAGCTGGTGCTCGCGGTGATCCCGGCCAAGGCCCGCCTGTATCCCGAGCACATCGGCCGCGAGCAGCCGGCCGCGCTGCACGACAGCCTCTACCAGGACTTCCTGGCCCGCGCCCGCGCCGCCGGCATCGACAGTCCCGACCTGCTCGGCAGCCTGCGCCAGGCCAAGGACAACGGCGCGGTGTTCCTGCGCACCGACACCCACTGGTCGCCGCTCGGCGCGGAAACCGTGGCCCAGCGCCTCGGCGCGGAGATCCGCGAGACGCACCTGCTGGATGTGCCGGCGCAGAACTTCGTCACCCGCGTCGGCGAAGAACGCACGCACAAGGGCGACCTGCTCAGCTTCCTGCCGCTCGACCCGCTGTTCGACGAACTGCTGCCGCGTCCGGAGCAGTTGCAGCAACGCACCACCGAAGCCGCGCCGGCACTGCCGGGCGGCCAGCAGTCCGGCGCGGGCGACGACCTCTTCGGCGATAGCCAGCAACCGCGCCTGGCGCTGGTCGGCACCAGCTACAGCGCCAACCCCAGGTGGAACTTCGAGGGCGCGCTGAAACAGGCGCTGTCCGCCGACCTGATCAATTACGCGAAGGAAGGCAAGGGCCCCCTCGAACCGATGCTGGAACTGCTGCAGGACGAAGGCTTCCGCAAGGACCCGCCGCAACTGCTGGTCTGGGAGTTTCCCGAGCGCTACCTGCCGATGGCCAGCGACCTCAGCCAGTTCGACGCCGACTGGGTCGCCCAGCTGAAGGCCAGTGGCGGCCGCGACGAGCGCCTGGCCGCCAGCCGCAACGATTGAACGAACACAGCCAAGGCTGTTTACCCACGGGGCCGAGCGCCCCGCTGAAGAAGAAGCAACGGAGGAATACCCATGAACCCGATGACCCGCCGCCACACCTGGACCCGCCTGGCCTGCGCACTTTCCCTCGGCGTCGCCGCATTCGCCGCGCAGGCCGACGAGGGCGCCCTGTACGGGCCCCAGGCACCCAAGGGCTCGGCCTTCGTCCGCGCCTACAACGCCGGCAACAGCGAACTCGACGTGTCGGTCGGCAGCACCAGCCTGAACGACGTCGCGCCGCTCGGTTCCAGCGACTTCAAGTTCCTCCCCCCCGGCAGCTACACCGCCCAGGTCGGCCAGCAGAGCCTGCCGGTCAAGCTCGACCCGGACAGCTACTACACCCTGGTCAGCCAGCCCGGCGGCAAGCCGCAGCTGGTGGCCGAGCCGCCGTTCAAGAACAAGCAGAAGGCGCTGGTGCGGGTGCAGAACCTCAGCGGCTCGAAGCTGACCCTGAAGACCGCCGACGGCAAGACCGACGTGGTCAAGGACGTCGGCCCGCAAAGCCACGGCGACCGCGAGATCAACCCGGTGAAGGTGAACCTGGCGCTGTTCGACGGCAGCAAGAAGGTCAGCGACCTGAAGCCGGTCACCCTGGCCCGCGGCGAGGTGGTCTGCCTGTACGTCACCGGCAGCGGCGGCAAGCTCGCGCCGGTCTGGGTCAAGCGCCCGGTGAAGGCGGACTGAGACCGACCGGGAGAGGCTCGCCCCTCCCGGCATTCCACACAACAAGACCGGCCCGACACCGGCGCACCAACCGTCAGCGCTCCCGCAGAAGGAGCGCACTGGAGAGGTCACCCGGGGCTCCGTGGAGCCCGGTAACGAGATATCCCGCCGCGCGGCGGGATCCCTAGACAGACGCATCGCTTCAAGGAGAAACAACATGATCCCAGTAATCCTTTCCGGTGGCAGCGGCTCGCGACTCTGGCCTCTTTCCCGCAAGCAGTACCCCAAGCAGTTCCTCGCCCTTACCGGCGACGACACCCTGTTCCAGCAGACCATCAAGCGCCTGGCCTTCGACGGCATGCAGGCGCCGCTGCTGGTGTGCAACAAGGAGCACCGCTTCATCGTCCAGGAACAGCTGGAGGCGCAGAACCTGGCGAGCCAGGCGATCCTGCTCGAACCCTTCGGCCGCAACACGGCGCCGGCGGTGGCCATCGCCGCGATGAAACTGGTCGCCGAAGGCCGCGACGAACTGCTGCTGATCCTTCCCGCCGACCACGTGATCGAGGACCAGCGCGCCTTCCAGCAGGCCCTGGCGCTGGCCACCAACGCCGCCGAAAAGGGCGAGATGGTGCTCTTCGGCATTCCCGCCAGCCGCCCCGAGACCGGTTACGGCTACATCCGCGCGAGCGCCGATGCGCAACTGCCGGAAGGCGTCAGCCGGGTGCAGAGCTTCGTCGAGAAGCCCGACGAAGCCCGCGCCCGCGAGTTCGTCGCCGCCGGCGGCTACTACTGGAACAGCGGCATGTTCCTGTTCCGCGCCAGCCGCTACCTGGAAGAACTGAAGAAGCACGACGCCGACATCTACGACACCTGCCTGCTGGCCCTGGAGCGCAGCCAGCACGACGGCGACCTGGTGAACATCGACGCCGCCACCTTCGAATGCTGCCCGGACAACTCCATCGACTACGCGGTGATGGAGAAGACCTCGCGCGCCTGCGTGGTGCCGCTGTCCGCCGGCTGGAACGACGTCGGCAGCTGGTCGTCGATCTGGGACGTGCACGCCAAGGACGCCAACGGCAACGTCACCAAGGGCGACGTGCTGGTCCACGACAGCCACAACTGCCTGGTGCACGGCAACGGCAAGCTGGTCTCGGTGATCGGCCTGGAGGACATCGTGGTGGTGGAAACCAAGGACGCCATGATGATCGCCCACAAGGACCGGGTGCAGGACGTCAAGCACGTGGTCAAGGACCTCGACGCCCAGGGCCGCAGCGAGACCCAGAACCACTGCGAGGTCTACCGTCCGTGGGGCTCCTACGACTCGGTGGACATGGGCGGCCGCTTCCAGGTCAAGCACATCACCGTGAAGCCCGGCGCGCGCCTCTCGCTGCAGATGCACCACCACCGCGCCGAGCACTGGATCGTGGTTTCCGGGACCGCCCAGGTGACCTGCGACGACAAGACCTTCCTGCTCACCGAGAACCAGTCGACCTACATCCCGATCGCCTCCGTGCACCGCCTGGCCAACCCCGGCAAGATCCCGCTGGAGATCATCGAGGTGCAGTCCGGCAGCTACCTCGGCGAGGACGACATCGAGCGCCTGGAAGACGTCTACGGGCGCACCGCAGAACCGGCCCTGCAAGTGGTCGCCGGCAGCCGCTGAAGCGTCGACCCGGCCCCCTGGCGGAGCGATCCGCCAGGGGGCTGTTTTTTTCCGACAACCTACGGGATTGACTTTCCCTGGCCCTCCCCATGTTTCCATGAAGTTTCCGGAATATTCACGGGGAGCGGACATCAAGTATTAATGAACCCTTAAAGAAACAGGACTCGGGTTATTAATAAAAGCCACTCAGAAAACACCCGAGATCCTTTCCAACCAACCCTGCAAGCCCCTGAAAACGAGGCTTCCGGCTTTATCCTTCAGTTTCTTCGAGTTCGTTCAGTCTTCATTCAGCCGTTGTTAAGCGAGTCTTAACAAACGTTCAGGCAGCATTCAGCGACATATAAATAACCTCTTCGTACCGCCCACCCAGTACCGAGGCTTCATTACATGTCACTGGACTTTCTGCCATTCTCCCGGCCAAGCATCGGCGAGGACGAAATCGCCGCCGTGGAGCAGGTCCTGCGTTCCGGCTGGATCACCACCGGGCCGAAGAACCAGGAGCTCGAACAGCGCTTCGCCGAACGCCTCGGCTGCCGCCACGCGGTGGCGCTATCCTCGGCCACCGGCGCCCTGCACGTCACCCTGCTGGCGCTGGGCATCGGCCCCGGCGACGAAGTGATCACGCCGTCGCTGACCTGGGTCTCCACCGCCAACGTCATCACCCTGCTCGGCGCCACCCCGGTGTTCGTCGACGTCGACAGCGACACCCTGATGTGTTCGGCGCAGGCAGTGGAAGCCGCCATCGGCCCGCGCACCCGCGCCATCGTGCCGGTGCACTACGCCGGCTCCACCCTGGATCTCGAAGGCCTGCGCACGGTCGCCGGGCGCCACGGCATCGCCCTGGTCGAGGACGCAGCCCACGCGGTCGGCAGCGAATACCGCGGGCGCCCGGTAGGCTCCCGCGGCACGGCGATCTTTTCCTTCCACGCGATCAAGAACCTGACCTGCGCCGAAGGCGCGATGTTCGTCAGCGACGACAGCGCCCTCGCCGAACGGGTCCGCCGCCTCAAGTTCCACGGCCTCGGGGTCGATGCCTACGACCGCCTGAGCCATGGACGCAAGCCGCAGGCGGAAGTGATCGAGCCCGGTTTCAAATACAACCTGGCCGACCTCAACGCCGCCCTCGCGCTGGTCCAGCTCAAGCGCCTGGACGCGCTCAACGCGCGCCGCCAGGCCCTCGCCGAACGCTACCTGGAGCGCCTCGCCGGCCTGCCGCTGGCGCCGCTCGGCCTGCCCGCGCACAAGCAGCGCCACGCCTGGCACCTGTTCATCCTGCGCATCGACGCCGAGGCCTGCGGCCTGGGCCGCGACGCCTTCATGGAAGCCCTGAAGGCGCGCGGCATCGGTAGCGGCATCCATTTCATCGCCAGTCACCTGCACCACTACTACCGCCAGCGCCAGCCGCGCCTGAGCCTGCCCAACAGCGAGTGGAACTCGGCCCGCCTGTGCTCCATCCCGCTGTTCCCCGACATGCGCGACGACGACATCGAGCGCGTCGCCCGCGCCATCGAGGACATCCTGGAGAAACGTCGATGAAGCCCTATCCGATTGACCTGGTCTCGGTGGTGATCCCGGTCTACAACGAGGAAGCCAGCCTGCCCGAACTGCTGCGCCGCACCGAGGCCGCCTGCCTGGAGCTGGGCCGCGCCTTCGAGATCGTGCTGGTCGACGACGGCAGCCGCGACCGCTCCGCGGAACTCTTGCAGGCCGCCGCCGAACGCGACGGCAGCGCCGTGGTGGCGGTGATCCTCAACCGCAACTACGGCCAGCACGCGGCGATCCTCGCCGGCTTCGAACAGTCCCGTGGAGACCTGGTGATCACCCTCGATGCCGACCTGCAGAACCCGCCGGAGGAAATCCCGCGCCTGGTGGAGCGCGCCGCGCAGGGCTACGACGTGGTCGGCAGCATCCGCGCCGAGCGCCAGGACTCGGCCTGGCGGCGCTGGCCTTCGCGCCTGGTGAACCTGGCGGTGCAGCGCTCCACCGGGGTCGCCATGCACGACTACGGCTGCATGCTGCGCGCCTACCGGCGCAGCATCGTCGAAGCGATGCTGGCCTGCCGCGAACGCAGTACCTTCATCCCGATCCTGGCCAACGGCTTCGCCCGGCATACCTGCGAGATCCGCGTCGCCCACGCCGAGCGCGCCCACGGCGAATCGAAATACAGCGCGATGCGCCTGCTCAACCTGATGTTCGACCTGGTCACCTGCATGACCACCACGCCGCTGCGCCTGCTCAGCCTGGTCGGCGGCGGCATGGCCCTGGCCGGCTTCCTCTTCGCCCTGTTCCTCCTCGTGCTGCGCCTGGCCTTCGGCGCCGCCTGGGCCGGCAACGGCCTGTTCGTGCTGTTCGCCGTGCTGTTCATGTTCAGCGGCGTGCAGTTGCTCGGCATGGGCCTGCTCGGCGAGTACCTCGGGCGCATGTACAGCGACGTGCGCGCGCGGCCGCGCTTCTTCATCGAGCGCGTGGTCCGCGCCACGCCCTCCGCGCTTCCCTCGGCCCTACAGCGGGTCGGTTTCACCTCTTCATCCAGCGAGCCTTCCACGCCATGACCTCGAAAGCCGTCGTCTTCGCCTACCACGACATCGGTTGCACCGGTATCGAAGCCCTGCTCAATGCCGGCTACGAGATCGCCGCCGTCTTCACCCATGCCGACGACCCACGGGAAAACACCTTCTACGCCTCGGTCGCACGCCTCTGTGCCGAGCGCGGCATTCCGCTGCACGCGCCCGAGGACGTGAACCATCCGCTGTGGCTGGAGCGCATCCGCCAACTGCGCCCGGACTTCCTGTTCTCCTTCTACTACCGCCGCCTGCTCGGCGCCGAGCTGCTCGCCTGCGCCGCACGCGGCGCCTACAACCTGCACGGTTCGCTGCTGCCGCGCTACCGCGGACGCGCCCCGGCGAACTGGGTGCTGGTCAACGGCGAAACGCAGACCGGGGTGACCCTGCATCGCATGATCGAGCGCGCCGACGCCGGGCCGATCCTCGCCCAGCAGGCCGTCGCCATCGACCCCGAGGACACCGCCCTGAGCCTGCACGGCAAGCTGCGCAAGGCCGCCGGCGCCCTGCTGCGCGACAGCCTGCCGCTGCTCGCCCTCGGCGTGCTGCCGGAAGTCGAGCAGGACGAGAGCCAGGCCAGCCACTTCGGCCGGCGCACCCCGGCGGACGGCCTGCTCGACTGGCACAGGCCGGCACGGCAGTTGTACGACCTGGTGCGCGCGGTGACCCAGCCCTACCCTGGCGCCTTCTGCCAGGTCGGCGAACAGAAGCTGATCGTCTGGAGCGCCGAGGTGGTCGCCGGCAACCACGGTCGCGAGCCGGGCAGCGTACTGTCCTGCGACCCGCTGCGGATCGCCTGCGGCGAGGACTCGCTGGTGCTGCGCTTCGGCCAGCGCGGCGAGCGCGGCCTGTACCTGGCCGGCACGCAACTGGCCACCGAGCTGGGCCTGGTCGAGGGCGCGCGCCTGCGTGGCGCGGCGTCCGGCCCGCAGCGCCGCACGCGGGTGCTGATCCTCGGGGTCAACGGCTTCATCGGCAACCACCTGTCCGAACGCCTGCTGCGCGACGGGCGCTACGAGGTCCACGGCATGGACATCGGCTCCGACGCCATCGAACGGCTCAAGGCCGACCCGCATTTCCACTTCGTCGAAGGCGACATCGGCATCCATTCGGAGTGGCTCGAATACCATGTGAAGAAATGCGACGTGGTCCTGCCGCTGGTGGCCATCGCCACGCCCATCGAGTACACGCGCAACCCGCTGCGGGTGTTCGAACTGGACTTCGAGGAAAACCTGCGGATCGTCCGCTACTGCGTGAAATACGGCAAACGCGTGGTGTTCCCTTCCACCTCCGAGGTCTACGGCATGTGCCAGGACCCGGACTTCGACGAAGACCGCTCGAATCTGGTGGTCGGGCCGATCAACAAGCAGCGCTGGATCTACTCGGTGTCCAAGCAGTTGCTCGACCGGGTGATCTGGGCCTACGGCCAGCAGGGCCTGCGCTTCACCCTGTTCCGTCCGTTCAACTGGATGGGCCCGCGCCTGGACCGCCTGGATTCGGCGCGGATCGGCAGCTCGCGGGCGATCACCCAGCTCATCCTGCACCTGGTCGAAGGCACGCCGATCCGCCTGGTCGACGGCGGCGCGCAGAAGCGCTGCTTCACCGACGTCGACGACGGCATCGAGGCCCTCGCGCGGATCATCGACAACCGCGACGGCCGCTGCGACGGGCAGATCGTCAACATCGGCAACCCGGACAACGAGGCGAGCATCCGCCAGCTCGGCGAGGAACTGCTGCGCCAGTTCGAGGCCCACCCGCTGCGCGCGCAGTTCCCGCCCTTCGCCGGCTTCCGCGAGGTGGAGAGCCGCAGCTTCTACGGCGACGGCTACCAGGACGTGGCCCACCGCAAGCCGAGCATCGACAACGCCCGGCGCCTGCTCGACTGGCAGCCCACCATCGAACTGCGCGAGACCATCGGCAAGACCCTCGACTTCTTCCTCCACGAAGCGCTCCGCGAGCGCGAGGCACAGGCGTGATCCAGGCCGGCCTGCGCATCGACGTCGACACCTTCCGCGGCACCCGCGACGGGGTGCCGCGGCTGCTCGAGCTGCTCGACGAAGCCGGGCTGAAGGCGACCTTCTTCTTCAGCGTCGGCCCGGACAACATGGGCCGCCACCTCTGGCGCCTGGCGCGCCCGGCGTTCCTCTGGAAGATGCTCCGCTCGCGCGCCGCCAGCCTGTATGGCTGGGACATCCTGCTGGCCGGCACCGCCTGGCCGGGCAAGCCGATCGGCCGCGAACTCGGCCCGCTGATGCGGCGGACCCAGGCCGCCGGCCACGAGGTCGGCCTGCACGCCTGGGACCACCATGCCTGGCAGACCCACGCCGGCGTCTGGAGCGTGCAGCAGCTCGGCGAGCAGATCCGCCGCGGCAGCGATTGCCTGGCGGACATCCTCGGCCAGCCGGTGCGTTGTTCCGCCGCCGCCGGCTGGCGCGCCGACGGCCGGGTGGTCGAGGCCAAGCAGCCCTTCGGCTTCCGCTACAACAGCGACTGCCGCGGACGCGGCGCGTTCCGCCCACGCCTGGCCGACGGCAGCCCCGGCATCCCGCAGGTGCCGGTGAACCTGCCGACCTTCGACGAGGTGGTCGGTCCCGGCCTGCCGCGCGAGGCCTACAACGACTTCATCCTGGAACGCTTCGCCGCTGGCCGCGACAACGTCTACACCATCCACGCCGAGGTCGAGGGGCTGCTCCTCGCCCCGGCGTTCCGCGAACTGCTGCGGCGCGCCGAACGGCGTGGCATCCGCTTCCGACCGTTGGGCGAACTGCTGCCGGACGATCCGCGCAACCTGCCGCTGGCCGAACTGGTGCGAGGCCGCCTGGCCGGCCGCGAGGGCTGGCTGGGAGTGCGCCAGCCATGAGCCGCCGCCAGACCTGGTCGCTGCTGCTGATCGCCTTCGGCCTGTTCTACCTGGTTCCACTGAGCAACCATGGCCTGTGGATTCCCGACGAGACCCGCTACGCGCAGATCAGCCAGGCGATGCTGCTGGGCGGCGACTGGGTGTCGCCGCACTTCCTCGGCCTGCGCTACTTCGAGAAGCCGGTCGCCGGCTACTGGATGATCGCCCTCGGCCAGGCGGTCTTCGGCGAAAACCTGTTCGGCGTGCGCATCGCCTCGGTCGTCGCCACCGCCCTCAGCGTCCTGCTCGCCTACCTGCTGGCCCGCCGCCTGTGGCGCGACCCGCGCACCAGCCTGGCGTGCGCGCTGCTCTACGCCAGCTTCGGCTTGATCGCCGGGCAGTCCGGCTATGCCAACCTCGACCCGCAATTCACCTTCTGGGTCAACCTGAGCCTGGTGGCGCTGTGGTACGCCCTCGACGCGGGGAGCCGCCGCGCGCGCCTGCTCGGCTGGATCCTGCTCGGCCTCGCCTGCGGCATGGGCTTCCTGACCAAGGGCTTCCTCGCCTGGCTGCTGCCGGTGCTGGTCGCCCTGCCCTACATGCTCTGGCAGCGGCGCTGGCGCGAGCTGCTTGGCTACGGCGCGCTGGCGGTGCTGGCGGCGCTGCTCGTCTGCCTGCCCTGGGCGCTCGCCGTGCATGCGCGGGAAGCGGACTACTGGCGGTTCTTCTTCTGGCACGAACACATCCGCCGCTTCGCCGGCGAAGACGCCCAGCACTCTCGCCCGTGGTGGTTCTACCTGCCGTTGCTGGTGGTCGCCTGCCTGCCCTGGAGCGGCCTGCTGCCGAGCGCTCTGCGCCAGGCCTGGCACGAGCGGCGCCAGGCGCCGGTGGTCTTCCTGGCGCTATGGCTGCTGTTGCCGCTGGCGTTCTTCAGCCTGAGCCGGGGCAAGCTGCCGACCTACATCATGCCCTGCCTGCTGCCGCTGGCACTGCTCATGGGCCACGCCCTGGTGCAGCGGCTGCGCCTGGGGAACAGCGTCGCGCTGCGCGGCAACGGGCTGCTCAACCTGGGCCTGGCGCTCCTCGCGCTGGCGGCCCTGGCCTACCTGCAACTGCGCAAGCCGGTGTACCAGGAAGAACCCTTCGAGCTGTTCCTGGTCCTGCTGGTGATCGGCGCCTGGGCCGCCGCCGGCCTCGCCCAGTGGCGCTACCCGCTACGCGCCTGGGCCGCGCCGCTGCTGGCGAGCTGGGTGCTGATCGCGCTGCTGCCGGCAGCGATGCCCAACCATGTGGTGCAGAACAAGACCCCCGACCTGTTCGTCGCCGAACACCTCGACGAACTGGCCGGCGCCCGCCATCTGCTGAGCAACGACCTCGGCGCCGCCTCGGCCCTCGCCTGGCGCCTACGCCGTAGCGACATGACGCTCTACGACACGCGCGGCGAGCTGAAGTACGGCCTCTCCTACCCCGAGCACAGCCAGCGCAGCGTGCCCTTGGCAGACATCCGCCAGTGGCTCTGGCGGGCACGCCAGGACGGCTCGGTTGCCGTGCTGCTGCGGATCAACAGCGCCAGCGACCGCTACCAGCTGGCGCTGTTGCCGGGCGACGGCGAACGCTACCTGAACGGCAACCTGGTCCTGGCGATCCTGCCGCAGGTGCGCCCATGAGCGCCGCGCTGCTGCTCGCCACCCTGCTCATGACCGGCCTCGGCCAGGTTGCGCAGAAGCTCACCGTGGAGCACTGGCACCTGGTCGCCGCCGACGGCTGGACGGCGCGCCTGCGCAGTCCGTGGCCATGGCTGGCGCTGCTCGCCCTCGGGCTCGGCCTGCTCTGCTGGCTGCTGCTCCTGCAACGGGTGGAAGTCGGCAGCGCCTATCCGATGCTGGCGCTGAACTTCGTCCTGGTCACCCTGGCGGCACGCTTCGTCTTCGATGAGCCGGTGGATCGCCGCCACCTCGCCGGTCTGTTGCTGATCGTCGCCGGCGTGGTCCTGCTCGGGAGGAGCGCATGAACGCGCTACGCGGCTGGCTGGCGGCGCTGGGCAGCATGCTGCTGGCCAGCGCCGCCCAGCTCGGCATGCGCTGGGGCATGAGCCGCCTGCCGCTACCGGAAGCCTGGGCCGGGCAAACGCCGGAGCGCGCCGCGCTGCTCGCGGTAGCCCTGGCGGTGGCGGCCTACGCCGCCTCCCTGCTGTGCTGGCTGGCCGCCCTGCGCCACCTGCCGCTGGGCCGCGCCTACAGCCTGTTGAGCGCCAGCTACGCGCTGGTCTACCTGCTGGCGGCGAGCCTGCCGGCGTTCGATGAAACCTTCAGTACCAGCAAGACCCTGGGCGTAGGCCTGGTGGTGCTCGGCGTGTTGACCGTCAACGCCCGCCGCACCGCTGCCGCGCCCGCGCATCATCCGTCGAGGAAAGCACCATGAAGATCAGCGTATTCGGCAGTGGCTATGTAGGACTGGTGCAGGCCGCCGTCCTCGCCGAAGTGGGCCACGATGTACTGTGCATGGACATCGACCGGAACAAGGTCGAACGCCTCGCGCAGGGCCTCGCCAGCATCTACGAACCCGGGCTCGACGCCTTGCTGCGCGAAGGCCTGGACAGCGGCCGCCTGCGTTTCAGCAGCGATGCGCGCCTGGCCGTGGAGCACGGCCGGGTGCAGTTCATCGCGGTCGGCACCCCGCCTGGCGAGGACGGCGCGGCCGATCTCGGCGCGGTCTTCGCGGTGGCCGATGCCATCGCCGAGCATCGCCGCAAGCCCGTCATCGTGGTGGAGAAATCGACCGTCCCGGTAGGCACCGGCGACCGCCTGCGCGCGCACATCGAGCGGCGCCTGGAAGCCGACGGACGCGAACTGGAATTCGAGATCGTCTCCAACCCGGAATTCCTCAAGGAAGGCTCCGCCGTCGTCGACTGCCGACGCCCGGACCGCATCGTGGTCGGCTGCGACAACGAAGAGGTGCGCCAGGTGATGCGCGAACTCTACGAGCCGTTCAACCGCAACCACGACCGCATGCTGTTCATGGGCCTGCGCAGCGCCGAACTGACCAAGTACGCGGCGAACGGCATGCTGGCGACCAAGATCAGCTTCATCAACCAGATCGCCGAACTGGCCGAACACCTCGGCGCCGACATCGAGGCGGTGCGCCAGGGCATCGGCGCCGACCCGCGGATCGGCTACCACTTCATCTACCCCGGCTGCGGCTACGGCGGCTCCTGCTTCCCCAAGGACATGCGCGCGCTGATCCACAGCGCCGAGCAGGCGCATTGCTCCAGCGACCTGTTGCAGGCAGTGGAAGCGATCAACCGGCGGCAGAAGCACAAGCTGTTCGAACGCATCCGGGTGTTCTACGACGGCGACCTGCGCGGCAAGACCTTCGCCCTCTGGGGCCTGGCCTTCAAGCCGAACACCGACGACATGCGCGACGCGCCCAGCCGCGAACTGATGGAAGCGCTCTGGCGCCACGGCGCGCAGGTGCGCGCCTACGATCCCGAAGCCATGCAGGAAACCCAGCGGCTCTATGGCCACGACGAACGCCTGAGCCTGATGGGCACCCCCGAGGCGACCCTGGGAGGCGCCGATGCACTGGTCATCTGCACCGAGTGGCAGCAATTCAAGGCACCGGATTTCGAGCTGCTCAAGGAGCGCCTGAAGGCCCCGGTGATCTTCGACGGGCGCAACCTCTACGACCCCGAGCGCATGGCCCGCCACGGCTTCCACTACTACCCGATGGGACGCGGGCAGTCCTGCTCGTTGCCGATCAACGAGGCCAGCCTCGCACAGGAAGATGGCCTGCGCCTGTTGCGCCAGGCCTGAGGCCGCCCCAGGTCGGATCGACCGCTGGGGCGAATAACCGCTGCGGTTATCCGCCGGTTCGCCGGAGTATCGGCGGATAACGCCTGCGGCGTTATTCGCCCTACCCCCTGCCACGTCGCTCAGGTGGCGTAGGGCGCATGACTGCCTCGCGGCTATCCGCCAGCCGCCGGTTCCCGCGAGGACGAGGTCCCCAGCGCCAGCCCCGGCTCGGCGCCGCGCTTGAGCACGGCGTAGAGCAGCCCGGTAAGCAGGCTGCCGGCGACGATCGCCAGCAGGTACGCCAGGGCGTGGTTGATCGCGTTGGGCACCAGCATCACGAACAACCCGCCGTGAGGCGCCTGCAACTTGCAGCCGAAGTACATCGACAGGGCGCCGGTCAGCGCGCCGCCGGCGATGCTCGCCGGGATCACCCGCAGCGGGTCCTTGGCGGCGAACGGGATGGCGCCTTCGGAGATGAAGCACAGCCCCAGCACCGAGGCTGCCTTGCCGGCCTGCCGCTCGCTCTCGGCGAACTTGCGCCGCGCCAGCAGGGTCGCCAGGCCCATGCCGATCGGCGGCACCATGCCCGCCGCCATCACCGCCGCCATCGGCGCGTAGCTGTGCGACGAGAGCAGGCCGACGGAAAAGGCGTAGGCGGCCTTGTTGACCGGTCCGCCGAGGTCGACGCACATCATCCCGCCGAGCAGCAGGCCGAGGAGGATGGCATTGGAGGTGCCCATGCCGTCAAGGAACCCGGTCAGTGCCGCGAGCATCCCGGCCACCGGCTTGCCGACCACGTAGAGCATCAGCAGGCCGGTGACCAGGCTGGCCAGCAACGGGATGACCAGGATCGGCTTCAGCGCTTCCAGGCTCGCCGGCAGCCTCAGCCCGTGGCTGATGGCCCGCGCCGCATAGCCGGCGATGAAGCCGGCGACTATCCCGCCGATGAACCCGGCGCCGAGGGTCCCGGCGAGCAGGCCGCCGAGCATGCCCGGCGCCAGGCCCGGGCGGTCGGCGATGGAATAGGCGATGTAGCCGGCGAGCACCGGCACCATCAGGACGAAAGCCGTGTCGCCGACCGTCCTCAGCACCGCCGCCAGGCTGCCCGGCTGCTTGTAGGCATCGATGCCGAAGGCCAGCGACAGGGCGATCAGCAGGCCGCCCGCGACCACCATCGGCAACATGAACGACACCCCGGTCAGCAGGTGCTTGTACACCCCGCGCTTCTCGTCCCTGGCGACCACCGCGCTGGCTGCGCCCGCGCTCTCGACCTGCCCTTCCGCCAGCGCCCGCTCGAGCGTCGCGCGGGCCTGCTTGAGGGCCACGCCGGTGCCGCAACGGTAGATCTTCTTGCCGGCGAAACGGGCCGTGTCCACGTCGATGTCGGCGGCCAGCAGGACCACGTCGGCGGCGGCGATGTCCGCCGGGTCGAGCGGGTTGCGCGCGCCGACCGAGCCCTGGGTCTCGACCTGCAACGCGAAGCCCAGTTGCCCCGCCGCGAGCTGCAACGCCTCGGCGGCCATGAAGGTGTGCGCCACGCCGGTCGGACAGGCGGTCACCGCGACGATCCGCGGTGCCGCTCCGGCCTCCGGCGCAACCAGGCCGGCCTCGTCCCCGGCGACCTCCACGCTCGCCAGGGCGGCGGCCCGCTGGAGGAAGGCGCGCGGATCGGCCAGCGCCTCGGCGGGACGCGCGCGATACACCGGCTTGCCGACGAAACGCGCCGCCGCCAGCGGCTCGACGCCGACCAGCAGGACCCAGTCGGCTTCGGCGATCTGTTCGGCGCTCAGTTCGCCCTCGGGCCTCGACCCGGCATTCGCCTCGACGCAGGTTTCCCAGCCCAGGCGCTCGGCGGCGCCCCGCAGCAGGCGCGCGGCGAGCACGCTGGTGACCTGCCCGCCAGGGCAGGCGGTGACGATCGCTAGTTTCATCTCAGGCCTCCTCGACCAATGGCTGCACCACGACGCCCGCTTCGATCCGCGCCAGGCGCTGCGGATCGCCGATGCCGAACTCGAACTGGGTCACCGCCAGGCTGGCGATGGCGGTGGCCTGACGCAGCACCCGCTCGGCCGGCCAGCCGCTGGCCAGGCCGTGCAGCATGCCGGCCAGCAGGGAATCGCCGGCGCCCACCGTGCTGGCCACTTCCACCGCCGGCGGCCGCGCCTGCCAGGCACCCTCGGCGGCGAACCAGTTGACCCCCGCGGCGCCCTGGGAAATCACCACCTGGCCTACCCCGTCATGGCGCAGACGTTCGGCCGCCTGGCGCTGTGCGACCAGGTCATCCATCGGCGCCGAGCAGAGATCGGCCAGTTCCTCGACGTTCGGCTTGATCATCCACGGCGCAGCCTTCACACCTTCGCGCAGGGCCGCGCCGCTGCTGTCGAAGGCGACCTTCAGGCCGAGGCGCCGCAAGCGCCGCAGCAGTTCGCCCAGCCACTCCGGCTCGACCCCGCGCGGCAGGCTGCCGGCGACCACCGCCAGCTCGTGCTCTCCGGCAAGCCGGTCGAGGCGTTCGAGCAACGCCGCCTGGGCTCGCTCGTCGGCCTCCGGGCCCGGCCCGTTGAGGTCGCTGACGCGCCCGCCGCGCTCGGCCAGCTTGATGTTGCTGCGGGTTTCGCCCGGCACCCGGACGAACGCATCGGCGAAGCCACGACGCTGGAACATGGCGGTGAACGGCGGCTGGTTGTCTTCGCCGAGGAAGCCGCTGACCGTCAACCGATGGCCGAGGTCGGCAAGCACCTGGGCGACGTTCAGGCCCTTGCCGGCGGCCTGGGTCAGCACCGCCTCGCTGCGGTTAACCGCCCCCAGTTCCAGCTGGCGCAGGCGCACGGTGAGGTCCAGCGCCGGATTCAGGGTAATCGTCAGGATCCGCGCCATTACTGCACCTCCGCTTCCACCAGGGCCCGGACCTCGGCGGCGCTCGCCAGGCCCAGGGCTTTGCGGGCCAGGCCGCGCGCAGCGACCAGCTGCAGTTCGCGCACGCCGGCCTTGACCAGGGCGATGCTGCGCGCCGAAACGCTCAGCTCGTCCACTCCCAGGCCGACCAGCAGCGGCAACGCCAGCGGGTCGGCCGCCAGTTCGCCGCAGACGCCGACCCACTTGCCCTCGGCATGGGCGGCGCGGACGGTCATGTCGATCAGTTGCAGCACCGCCGGATGCAGGCCGTCGGCCTGGGCCGAAAGACTCGGGTGGCCGCGATCGATAGCCAGGGTGTACTGGGTCAGGTCATTGGTGCCGACGCTGAAGAAATCCACCTCGCGGGCCAGCACCGGCGCGAGCAACGCCGCCGAGGGCACCTCGACCATGATCCCCAGTTGCAGGTCGGCCAGCGGGATTTCCTCGCGCAGGCGCAGCGCCAGGTCACGCGCCTGGCGCCATTCGTCGAGGCTGCCGACCATCGGGAACATCACCCGCAGCGGCCGCTCCCCGGCGGCGCGGAACAGCGCGCGCAACTGGGTCTCGAGGATCTGCGGTCGCTGCAGGGTCAGGCGGATACCGCGCAGGCCCAGATAGGGATTCTCTTCGTGGGGAATCGGCCAGTACGGCAGCGGCTTGTCCCCGCCGACATCCAGGGTCCGCGCCACCAGCGGACGTCCGTCGAGGGCGTCGAGCACCCGACGGTATTCCGCTTCCTGGGTCGCCAGGTCCGGCGCGCGGGCGTTGTTCATGAAGACGAACTCGGTGCGCAGCAGGCCAACGCCCTCGGCGCCCAGCTCCACCGCGCGCGCGGCGCCGGCGGTGTCGCCAAGGTTGGCGCAGACTTCCACCGCGTGGCCGTCGCGGGTCCGCGCAGGCTCCAGACGCTGCGCGTCGGCGCGGGCCTGGCGCTGCTGGCGGGCGTCGCGCTCGGCGGCGGCCTGCTGCAACTGTTCGGTGCTCGGCGCCACCTGCAGCCAGCCGTGTTCGCCATCCAGCAGCAGTGCCGTGCCCGGCTCCAGGCCGAGCACCGCCGCGCCGGCGCCGACCAATGCCGGAATGCCGAGGGCGCGGGCGATGATCGCGCTGTGCGAAGTGGCGCCGCCGCGCGCCGTGAGGATGCCGGCGACCCGCTGGGCGTCGAGGCGGGCGACATCGGAGGGGCCGACCTCGTCCATCACCAGGATGTACGGCTGCTCCGGCTCGCGCGGCGCCTCCACCCCGCAGAGCCTGGCCAGCACCCGCCGGCCGAGGTCGCGGAGGTCGGCGGCGCGCTCGGCGAGCAAGGTGTCGTGCAGCGCCTCCTGCTGCGCCGCGCTGTCTTCCACTACCCGACTCCAGGCCGCTTCGGCGCTTTCGCCGCGATTCAGGCGCAGTTGCACCTGCTCGGCCAGTTCCGGATCGTCGAGCATCTCCCGGTGGGTGACGAAAATCTCGCGGATCGCCTTCACCGTGCTGCGTTCGACCAGGCCGACGATCTCCTCGTCCACCGCCCGCTTGGCCCGCAGCAGGCGCTCGCGTTCATGGGCCGGCGACTCGCCACGCGGCTGGAACTCGAAGCGCTGCGCCACCTGGACATGCGCCGGACCACTGGCGATGCCCGGCGACGCGGCGATCGCCTGCAGGCGCTCGCCGGCGCGCAGCGGCGCCGGCCGGGCATCCTCTTCCGCCTCGCCGACGGCATCGGGCAAGGCCTCCTCCGCCAGCGCTTCGACCTCCTCGCCGAGCCCCTCGCGCACCGCGGCCAGCAAGGCTGGCAGCGCGTCCTCGGCGATCGCCGGCTCGGCGCTGAACTCCAGCGTCTGGCCGCGTCGCGCGCCGAGGGCGAGCAGCTTGCTCAGGCTCTTCGCCGAGACGGGGGCCGCCTCGCTGTCGGCCAGGCGTACCCGGATCTCGCCGGCGAAGCCCTTGGCCAGCTGCGCCAGCGCCTGCGCCGGGCGGGCATGCAGGCCATGCGGGTTGGCCAGGACCGCTCGCGCGCTGGGCCAGTCCGGCGGCAGCTCGCCACCGAGCGCCGCGAGTACGCTGCGGCTGCTGGTGGCGCGCACCAGCTCGGCGCCACGCCCTTCCAGCAACAGGTCGCACAGGCGTTCGAGCAGCGCCTGGTGCGCTTCGCCCAGGCTGGCCAGGCAGAACAGCCCGGTGACCGGTTGCCCCTGGTGCTGCAACGGTTGCGCCGGAGTGACGAAGGCCAGCCCGGGGCGCTTCACCAATTGTTCGCTGTGCAACCAGCACAGCCCGTCGCCCAGCGGCAACGGTTCGGTCTGCTGGAGCACGGCGGCGAAGCCGTTCTCCACGCAGCCGGCCTTCTTCAACAGGCGCGCGCCGAGCCAGGCCAGTTCGTCGAGGTCCTCGGCGTTCTGGCCGAGGCCGACCAGTTGTGCGTCCAGCGCCAGTTCCTGCGGCGCGCCCTGCAACAGGCCGAGGACTTCCTCGGCGCTGGCGGCCGCGCTCAGCGCCGGTCCCAGGTCGGCCTCGCCGAGGGCGCGGGTGAGCAATTGCAGGAGCTGCAGGTGTTCGTCGGACTTCGCCGCGATGCCGATGGCCAGGTAGACCTGCTGGCCATCGCCCCAGTCCACTCCCTCGGGGAATTGCAGCAGGCGCACACCGGTGCTGAAGACCAGCTCGCGGGTATCCGGGGTCCCATGGGGTATGGCGATGCCCTGGCCGAGGTAGGTGGAGCCTTGTGCCTCGCGCGCCTTCAGGCCCTCGGCATAGCCGGGCGCGGCCAGGCCGTCGGCGACCAGCGCCGCGCCGAGCAGGCGCAGGGCTTCGGCCTTGTCCGCGGCGCGCTGGCCCATGCGGATCTGCCGGGTATCGAGTTCGAGCATGGAAACCTCCTCAGGAGCGAACGGCTCCCCGTCTCACGTCCGGATCGTCCCGCCGCGCCGAGGCGCGGGCGCGGGATGTGCCGGCGGTAGCGGAAAGCGGCTCGCGGGAGCCTTCCGTACAGCCTGGGGCGGTGATCCGCTTGTTGTCATTGACCTGCCATAGCGTAGGCGGCGCCGCGTTCGGGCTGCGCGAGGCAGCCTGGGGCAGGGGGCGCCGGCTTCGCCGGAATCTTTTGCTGAATCGATTCACTTAATTAAATTGGCACGTTACCCGATAATGATTGATCCTTGAAGCCCAACTTGTCGTCGCCTCCAGTAGAGATCGGTTTGAAACTCAGTGATATCGCCCGCCTGGCCGGGGTCTCGGTGACCACCGCCAGCTACGTCATCAATGGCAAGGCCGCCCAGCGGCGCATCAGCGCCGCCACCGTCGAGCGCGTGCTTGCCGTGGTCGAGGAACACGGCTACCAGCCGGACCAGCAGGCCGCCGGCCTGCGCCGCGGGCAGACCCGCACCCTCGGCTTCATCCTCCCGGACCTGGAAAACCCCAGCTACGCCCGCCTCGCCAAGCAACTCGAACAAGGCGCCCGGGCACGCGGCTACCAGTTGCTGATCGCCTGCTCCGACGACGAGCCGGAGACCGAGCGCCAGGTGGTCAACCTGTTCCGCGCGCGCCGCTGCGACGCGCTGATCGTCGCCAGTTGCCTGCCGGCCGGGGATGATACCCATGCCCGGCTGGTCGCCGAAGGCCTGCCGGTGGTGGCCATCGACCGCCAGCTCGACCCGCAGCGCTTCGCCTCGGTGATCAGCGACGACCAGGACGCCGCGCGCCGCCTCACCGAAACCCTGTTGCAACCGGCGCCGCGCCATATCGCCCTGCTCGGCGCGCGGGCGGACCTGATCATCAGCCACGACCGCGCCGCCGGCTTCCGCCAGGCGCTGAAAGACTTCCGCGGCGAGGTCATCGTCGAGCATGCCGAGGTGTTCAGCCGCGAGTGCGGACGCCGCCTGATGGAGCAATTGCTCGAGCGCCTGGGCTACCTGCCCGACGCCCTGGTGACCACTGCCTATGTACTCCTCGAAGGCGTCTTCGATGTGTTCCAGGCGCGCGCCGACGGTTGGCCCGAAGGCTTGCGGGTGGCGACCTTCGGCGACACCCAGTTGCTCGACTTCGTGCCGCTGAAGGTCAACTCGATCTACCAGCAGCACGCGCTGATCGCCGCCAACGCCCTCGAACTGGCGCTCCGCGCGGTCGAGGAGAACGACTACCGGCCGGGCCTGCACGCCGTCCCCCGGCAACTCAAGCTGCGCGACTGAGCCGGCCGCCATGCGCCTGGTCGACACCCACAACCACCTCGACTTCCCGGACTTCGACGCCGACCGCGCCGCGCTGCTGCAACGCAGCCGCGCGCTGGGGGTCGAGCGCCAGGTGGTGCTCGGCGTCTACCGCGAGAACTGGCAACGGGTCTGGGACCTGGCGCAGGCCGAGGATGGCCTGTACGCGGCGCTCGGCCTGCACCCCGTCTACCTGGCGCGGCACCGCCCGCAGCACCTGGACGACCTGCGCCAGTGGCTGCAACGCCTGCGCGGCGAGACGAAGCTCTGCGCGGTCGGCGAGATCGGCCTGGACTACTACCTGGAACACCTCGACCGCGACGCCCAGCAGGCGCTGTTCGAGGCCCAACTGCGGCTGGCCGCGGAATTCCGCCTGCCGGCACTGATCCACGTGCGCCGCGCCCACGCGGCGACCATCGCCACCCTCAAGCGCATCCGCCTGGAGCGCCGTGGCATCATCCATGCCTTCGCCGGCAGCCGCGAGGAAGCCCGCGAGTACCTCAAGCTCGGCTTCCGCCTCGGCCTCGGCGGCGCGCCGACCTGGCCGCAGGCCAACCGCCTGCGCAAGGTGGCGGCGGAGCTGCCGGCCGAGGCCATCGTGCTGGAAACCGATGCGCCGGACATGGCGCCATCGATGCATCCCGGCCAGCGCAACAGTCCGGAGCACCTGCCGGCCATCTGCCGCGCCCTCGCCGAGCTGCGCGGGGTCGACGCCGAGGAACTGGCGGCGAGCAGCAGCCGCAACGCCGCCGAGCTGTTCGGCTGGGACTGATCAAGCGTCGCGCAGGACTTCCGGCGCCAGTTGCGGGTACGTCTCGCGCAACGCCTCCAGGCAGGCCGACAACTGCGCCGCTTCCTCCGGCAGGCGCCGGGCGAAGTCGCTCCAGCCTTGCAGACGCAATCGCCGGGGCATCGGCACCAGGCCGCTGATGGCGTCCCAGAAGGCATCCCAGTTGCATCCGTACCACTGCGGCAACGCCAGGGCCTCGCGCAGGCGTTCGTGCAAGCGCGCGGCGCTGTCCACGTCCGCCAGCTCGATGGCCAGGCTCGCCGCCCGGTTCAGTTCCTCGTCCATGGAGCCTCCGCCAGCAATGCGTCGCAACGCTCGCGCACGAACGCGCGCAAGAGGGTCACCGGGCGGGTCAACTGGGCGCGGTGGGTACACAAGAGGTTCATCGGCGTCGCCTCGCCCTGCCACTCCGGCAGCAGCAGGCGCAGGCGCCCGGCGCGCACGTCCTCGGCCACGTCCAGCCAGGACTTGTAGACCAGCCCCTTGCCGGCCAGGGCCCAGCGCCGCACCACGTCGGCGTCGTCGCAGACCCGGTCGCCGGCGACCGTCAGGGTCAGGCTGCGGCGGCCCCGCTGGAACGCCCAGCGGTCGTGTACCCGGCCGCCGAGTTGGTAGAGCAGGCAATTGTGCTCGCGCAGGTCGTCCGGCTGGCGCGGCTCGCCGCGCTCCGCCAGGTAGCCCGGCGCGGCGCAGAGCACTCGCCGGTTGTCCGGCGCCAGCGGCAGGGCGACCAGGCTGGAATCGGCCGGTGCGCCGTAGCGGATCGCCACGTCCACCGGTTGCCGGTAGAGATCGGTCACCCGGTCGCCGAGCAGCAGGCGCAGGCTCAGTTGCGGATAGCGCGCCTGGAACTCGTCGAGCCAGGGCAGCAGCAGGTTGCGGCCGAAGTCGGAGGGCGCGGAAAGCTGCAGTACCCCGGCGATCTGGTCCTTGCCGCCCTGCAGCAACCGGCGCCCCTCCTCCAGGCTGCGCAACGAGGCGCGGGCATGCAGGAGGAACGCGTCGCCCTCGGGAGTCAGGCGCAGGCTGCGGGTGGAGCGGGCGAACAGGCGTACCTCCAGCTCGCTTTCCAGGCGCTTCAGCGCCGCGCTGGCCACCGCCGGGGAAATCTCCAACTGGCGCGCGGCGGCGGACAACGAGCCGCTGTCGCTGGTGTGGACGAACACCTGGAGGTCGTCGTAACGCAGCATTTTCAAGATTCCTTTGAAAGAGTCTTCCCTGATAGCCTGTTTTTCAGCGATTTGAAATAGCCCATCCTGACTCCGCCCCATCGAAGGAACCCACCATGAGCACACCCCTCACCCTGATCGCCACCATCACCGCCGCCCCCGGCTACGCCGAGGCCCTGGAACGCGAATTGCGCGCCCTGGTCGCCCCGTCGCGCGCCGAGGCTGGTTGCCTGCAGTACGACCTGCATCAGGACCGCCACGACTCCCACCTGTTCTACATGATCGAGCAGTGGCGCGACGACGCCGCCCTGGAGCGGCACCAGAACACCGAACACTTCCTGCGCTTCAGCCGCGGCAACGAAGCCCTGCTGCAGAACGTGAAGATCGACCAACTCTATCGCCTCGCCTGAGGCCCGTTTCCCGGAGTTCCCATGAAAGCTGTCGGTTACTACCAATCCCTGCCCATCGACCATCCCGACGCCCTGCTCGACCTCGAACTGCCCGAGCCCACGCCGGGCCCGCGCGACCTGCTGGTGGAGGTCCGCGCCATCTCGGTCAACCCGGTGGATACCAAGGTCCGCCAGCGCGCCCAGCCGGAAGCCGGCCAGGCCAAGGTGCTGGGCTGGGACGCGGCGGGCGTGGTGCGCGCGGTCGGCAGCGAGGTCAGCCTGTTCCGTCCTGGCGATCGGGTCTGGTACGCCGGGGACATCACCCGCCCCGGTAGCAACAGCGAGCTGCATCGGGTCGACGAGCGCATTGCCGGGCACCTGCCGAAAAGCCTCGACTTCGCCCAGGCCGCGGCCCTGCCGCTGACCACCATCACTGCCTGGGAACTGCTCTTCGAGCGCTTGCAGATCGCCGAAGGCAAGGCCGACCAGGGCCAGAGCCTGCTGGTGGTCGGTGCCGCCGGCGGGGTCGGTTCGATCCTGGTCCAACTGGCCCGGCAACTGACCGGCCTGAACGTGATCGGCACCGCTTCGCGCGCAGAGACCCAGGCCTGGGTCCGCGACCTCGGCGCGCACCATGTGATCGACCACGGCAAGCCGCTGGCCGAAGAGCTGAAGCGGATCGGCATCGCCGAGGTCAGCCACGTCGCCAGCCTGACCCACACCGACCAGCACCTCGAACAGATCGTCGCCGCGCTGCGCCCGCAAGGCCGCCTGGCGCTGATCGACGACCCGGCGTCGCTGGACATCGGCAAGCTGAAGCAGAAGAGCCTGTCGCTGCACTGGGAGTTCATGTACACCCGCTCGATGTTCCAGACCGACGACATGATCGAGCAGCACCGGCTGCTGGAGCGGGTCGCCGGGCTGATCGACGAAGGCGTGTTGAAGACCACCGTCGGCGAGCATTTCGGCCGCATCGACGCGGCCAACCTGCGCCGCGCCCACGCGCTGCTGGAGAGCGGCCGGGCCAAGGGCAAGATCGTTCTCGAAGGGTTCTGAACGGCAGGACCACGGGGCGCGGCGTTTTCCACCCTACCGCCGTGCCCCTGGCCTTTGCTATCCCGCCTTGCGCACCCTCAGCGCAGCCTCGATCTCGCCAAGGATCGTCGGGTCGTCGATGGTCGATGGCGCCGCGTAATCCTCGCCATCGGCGATCTTGCGCAGCACCGCGCGGAGGATCTTCCCGGAGCGGGTCTTCGGCAGCCGCTTGACCACCACCACCCGCTGGAAGCAGGCCAGCGCGCCGATCTGTTCGCGGACCAGCGCCACCAGCTCGCGCTGCAGTTGCTCGGCGGCGATCCCGGCATCGTCCTTGAGCACCACCAGGCCCAGCGGCACGTGGCCCTTGAGTTCGTCCCGCACGCCGATCACCGCGCACTCGGCAACCGCCTGGTGCTGCGCCACGCGTTCCTCCATCTCGCCGGTGGAGAGGCGATGCCCGGAAACGTTTATCACGTCGTCGGTGCGCCCCATTATGTAGACGAAGCCGTCCTCGTCGAGATAACCGCCGTCGCCGGTGTGGTAGTAGCCGGGATAGTTGCCCAGGTAGGCCTGCAGGTAGCGCGGGTGGTCGCCCCAGAGGGTCTGCGCGCAGCCCGGCGGCAACGGCAGGGCGATGACGATCGCGCCCTGGCGGTTCGCTCCCAGCGGCCGGCCTTCGTCGTCCAGCACCTGCACGTGGTAGCCGGGCACCGCGCGGTTGGTCGAACCGGCCCGCAGGTCGTGGCCGGCGATCCCGATGCAGGGCGCGGTCACCGGCCAGCCGGTCTCGGTCTGCCACCAGTGGTCGTGGACCGGCCGCCCGGTGTGCTCCTCCAGCCAGTGCTGGGTGCTGCTGTCGAGCTTCTCGCCGGCCAGGAACAGGTGGCGCAGCGAACTTAGGTCGTAGCGCTTCACCCGTTCGCCATGCGGGTCTTCCTTGCGGATCGCGCGGATCGCCGTCGGCGCGCAGAACAGGCTGTTCACCCTGTGCTCTTCGATCACCCGCCAGTAGGCGCCGGCGTCCGGCGTACGCACCGGCTTGCCTTCGTAGAACACCGTGGTACAGCCGCACATCAGCGGGCCGTAGACGATCAGCGAGTGGCCGACCACCCAGCCGACGTCGGAGATCCCCCACCAGACGTCGCCGGCCTGCATGCCGTAGATAGTGCGGACCGCGTAGCGCACCGCCACCGCGTGGCCACCGTTGTCGCGGACGATGCCCTTGGGCTTACCGGTGGTGCCCGAGGTGTACATGATGTACAGCGGATCGCCGCTGGCCACCGGCAGCGGATCGGCCGGCTCGGCGGCGGCGAGGCAGTCCTGCCAGTCCAGGTCGCGGCCCGGGTGGAGGCGCGCGAGCGCCTGCGGGCGTTGCCAGACCATGACGTGGGCAGGCTGGTGGATCGCCAGTTCGAGGGCCTTGTCCACCAGCGGCTTGTATTCGATCACCCGGTCGAACTCCAGCCCGCAGGAAGCGGTGAGCACCAGCTTCGGCGTGGCGTCGTCGATGCGCAGGGCCAGTTCGTAGGGAGCGAAGCCACCGAACACCACCGAATGCACCGCGCCCAGGCGCGCGCAGGCGAGCATCGCCATGGCCGCCTGCGGCACCATCGGCATGTAGATGATCACCCGGTCGCCCTTGCCGACCCCGAGGGCCCGCAGGGCGCCGGCCAGGCGCGCCACTTCGTCGCGCAGCCGCAGGTAGCTGTAGCGGTCCTGGGTGCCGGTCACCGGCGAGTCGTAGATCAGCGCGGTCTGTTCGCCGCGCCCCTCCTCGATCTGCCGGTCGAGGGCCAGGTAGGCGCTGTTCAGGCGGCCATCGGCGAACCAGCGATGGGTGCCGTCGGGCAGGCTTTCGAGGATATTCGCGGGCGCCTGGTACCAGGCCAGGGAACGGGCCTGTTCGGCCCAGAACGCGGCCGGCTCGGCGATCGAGCGGGCGTGCTGCTGCAGGTACGTCATGTTCCAGCCCTCTGATTGTTCTTATTAGGGATGAAGCAGTGAGTGAGCCTTGGAGTATGGGCGGGCGCCGGGCACCCGCCATCAACCTTTGGTCGTAGGGGTCAGTCCTTGCCGCGGTAGAGCTTCTGGATGCTGGAGAAGTCCAGCCCGTCGTGCTCGGCATCGGCCTGGGCGTGCAGGCTGAACAGGTTGCGCGCCAGCGCGCCGAGTGGCGTCGAGGCCTGCACCGCCTGGGCGTTGGCCAGCGCCAGGCCGAGGTCCTTGTTCATCAGGCGCACCTGGAAACCGCCGGCATAGCCGTTGCTCGCCGGCGCCTGCGGCATCACCCCGGGCCAGGGGTTGTAGAGGTTCAGCGCCCAGTTGCCGCCGGAACTCTGCTTCATCACCTCGGACAGCACCGCCGGATCGAGGCCGTTCTTCACCCCCAGCGCCAGGGCCTCGGCGGTGCCGGCCATGAGGATGCCGAGGAGCATGTTGTTGCAGATCTTCGCCACCTGACCGGCGCCGTGATCGCCGGCGTGGAAGATGTTCCGGCCCATGTTCTCGAGGATCGGCCGGGCCCGCGCGAAGCCTTCGGCGGGGCCGCCGACGATGAAGCTCAGGGTGCCGGCGCGGGCGCCGCCGACGCCGCCGGAAACCGGCGCGTCGAGCAGGGTCAGGCCCTTCGCCGCGGCGGCCTCGGCGACCTTGCGCGCGGTCTCCGGGGCGATGGTCGAGCAGTCGATCAGCAGGGGCTTGCCGGCGACCCGCGCGAGCAGGCCGTCGTCGCCGAGATACAGGCTTTCCACGTGCTGCCCGGCCGGCAGCATGCTGATCACCACTTCGGCGCCTTCGCAGCACTGCAAGGCGCTATCGGCGCCCTGCGCGCCCTGCTCGACCAGGCTCAGCACGGCCTTGGGCTGCAAGTCGAAGACATTCACCCGGTGGCCGGCCTTGAGCAGGTTGGCGGCCATCGGCCCACCCATGTTGCCCAGGCCGAGGAATGCGATGTCGGTCATCGGTCCGTCTCCCTTTCAGCGCATCTGGATCGAGAAGTTGGTCCCGGCCACGCTATCGCTGTCGAACCAGCGCGCGGTCACGGTCTTGGTCTCGGTGTAGAAGCGCACGCCCTGCTTGCCGTAGGCGTGCAGGTCGCCGTAGAACGAGCCCTTCCAACCGGTGAAGGAGAAGAACGGCAGCGGTACCGGAATCGGGATGTTGATGCCCACCTGGCCGACCTCGATGTGGTGCTGGAAGGTCCGCGCCGCGGCGCCGGAGCTGGTGAAGATCGAGGTGCCGTTGCCGTAGGGGCTTTCGTTGATCAGGCGGATCGCCTGCTCCAGGCTGTCGACCTCGGCCAGGCAGAGCACCGGGCCGAACACCTCTTCGCGGTAGATCGCCATGTCCGGGCGCACCCCGGCGAACAGCGTCGGGCCGACCCAGTTGCCGTCCGGGTATCCCTCGACCTTGTAGCCGCGGCCATCCAGCAGCAGTTGCGCGCCCTCCTCCACGCCCTGGCCGATCAGGCGCTCGATGCGCGCCTTGGCCTGCGGGTTGATCACCGGGCCGTAGCTGGCGCCGCTGTCGTCCCATGGGCCGGGGCGGACCTTGGCCAGCGCGTCGCGGATTTCCGGAATCCACTCGCGGGCGGCCCCCACCAGCACCGCCACCGAGATCGCCATGCAGCGCTGCCCGGCCGCGCCCACCGAGGCACCGACCAGGTTGCTGATGACCTGTGCCTTGTCCGCGTCGGGCATGATCACCATGTGGTTCTTCGCCCCGGCGAAGCTCTGCACGCGCTTATTGTGCGCGGTGCCGGTGTGGTAGACGTACTGGCCGACGGCGACCGAGCCGACGAAGGACACCGCCTTCACCTGCGGGTGCTTGAGCAACTGGTCGACCTGTTCCTTGCCGCCATGCACCACCTGCAGCACGCCCTTCGGCGCACCGGCCTCGAGGAACAGCTCGGCGAGCCGCACGCTGGTCAGCGGCACCTGCTCGGAAGGCTTGAGGATGAAGGCGTTGCCGCAGGCGATGGCCAGCGGGAACATCCACAGCGGGATCATCGCTGGGAAGTTGAACGGGGTGATGCCAACGCACACGCCCAGCGGCTGGGTGATGCTGTAGGTGTCGATGTTGCGGGCGACGTTCTCCACCGTCTCGCCCATCAGCAGCGAGGGCACGTTGCAGGCGTGCTCGACCACCTCGATACCGCGCCAGACGTCGCCCTTGGCGTCCTCGAAAGTCTTGCCCAGCTCGCTGGAGACGATCTTCGCCAGTTCGTCGTGGTGTTCCTTGAGCAACGCCTGGTAACGCAGCATCACCCGCGCGCGCTCGGAAACCGGGGTTTCCTTCCAGCTGGCGAAGGTTTCGCGGGCACTGGCCACCGCCTGCTCGATCTGCTCCGCGCTGGCGCAGGCGATCTCCGCCAGGGTGCTGTTGTCGAGGGGATTGCTGACCGGGATGCGCTGGGCGCCGAGACCTTCGACGAAGGCTCCCGCGATGAGGTGGCGGACTGGGACTGACATGAACCCTCCTGCACCGGCCAGGCCGGCTTTTATTGTTGTGGCGGACTGGTACGAGGTCGATTCGGACCTCGCTTTGGCCAAGAAGCTATCACTGGGCGGAAGGTCGCGAGATCGACTAAATTGTGTTGTTCATGGACTATATTGCGGAGCCGGCTACCGACATGTCGCACACCTCCGACTGGCCCCTGCCGGCCGACAGCCTGCGCTTGCCGATCCCGGCGGCGCTGCTGGAGAAACTGGCGGTCCACCCGCTCAGCCGCGACCTCTACCCCACCTCCCTGGGCCACTACCGGCGCGCCCGCGACCACCGCATGAGCCGCGAGCGCCATGACGAGCACCTGCTGATCTATTGCAGCGAAGGCCAGGGCCTGTTGCGCGTGCGCGAGGGCGAGGCCTGGCGCGAATACCGGGTCGGCAGCGGCGACCTGCTCTGGCTGCCGCCGGGCATGGCCCACGACTACGCCGCCGACGACCGTCAACCCTGGACCATCTTTTGGACCCACCTGCGCGGCGACAGCGCCACCTGGCTGCAACACAGCGCCGGCTACCGCGACACCCCGCTGCGCCATTGGGGCCTGCAACACGCCCTGCTCGGCGGCTTCGAGCAACTGCTGGAGGTGCGCCACAGCGGCTACCGCTTCCAGCACTTCCTGCTCGCCGCCAGCCGCCTGCGCAGCCTGCTCTGCCAGCTACCGCTGCTGCGCCCGCTGCGCGAGGGCAGCCTGGACCTCGACGGGCTGCACGCCTACATGCGCGAACACCTGCATGCGCGCCTCGAACTGGAACGCCTGGCGGCCTTCTGCAACCTGTCGAAGTTCCATTTCGTCAGTCGCTACAAGGCGATCACCGGCCGTACGCCTATCCAGCACTTCCTGCACCTGAAGATCGAGTACGCCTGCCAGTTGCTGGACAGCAGCGACCAGAGCGTGGCCCGGGTCGGCCAGGCGGTCGGCTACGACGACAGCTACTACTTCTCGCGCCTGTTCAGCAAGGTCATGGGTTTGTCGCCGAGCGCCTACCGGCAGCGGGTAAGGCAGGGCGAGGGAGGAGCCTGAAGCGCTCTGCGGCGGGGCTGTAAACGAAGCGGCGACCAGTTGTCGGCAAACTGATCCCGGTCAGTGTTTTCCGGGCCGACAGGACTAGACTGAAGCTCCCTTTCCAGCCCCGATGGATGAATCGCCATGAACATCCTCGTCCGCCCGTCGCAAACCCCGAAAGGCCAATGCTGGCAAGTCTGCCTCGACCAGCAGGCCGTCAACTTCCGTAGCGAAAGCGAGGCCCGGCGTTTCGTCGACCGCCTCGAGGCGCGCCTGCGCGCGCCCCATATGCTGCCCGAACTGAAGCAGCGAACGGCCTGATCCGCGCTCAGGCGGCCTGGCGCTCCAGGCGCCCGGTCTGCCAGGCGAGCAGGGTCGCGACCGCACCGCAGACGGCGATCACCAGGGTCATGGGGATCGCCGTGCCGTCGTGGAGCACGCCGACCAGCGCCGAAGCGCCCGCCGCCACGCTGAACTGCAGGCTGCCCATCAGCGCCGAGGCGCTGCCGGCGTGCTGTCCCTGTCCGGCCATGGCGCAGGCGGAAGCGTTGGGAATGATGCAGCCGAGGCTGGCCACGCATCCGAACAGCGGAACCAGCAGCGGCCACAGCGTGGCCGGTTGCAGCGAAGCGATGCCCAGCAGGGCCAGGCCGCACGCCAGGTAGCCCCAGATGATCCGCCGCAGCCAGAACGCCGGCCCGCGATAGCGCAGCAGCCGCGCGTTGACCTGTGCCATGACGATGAAGCCCGCGGCATTGCTGCCGAACAGCCAGCCATAGTGCTCGGCGGGAATCCCGTAGAGCTGGATGAACACGTAGGGCGAACCGGCGATGTAGGCGAACATCCCGGCCATCGCCACCCCGCCGGAAAGGCCATAGGCGAGGAACAGGCGGTCGGCGAACAGCCGCCGGTACTGCCCCAGCGCGCCGGACAGCGGCGGTCGCTCGCCGTCGGCCGGGATGGTTTCCGGCAGCCACAACGCCACGCCGAGGCCGGCCAGGGCGGCGAACAGGGTCAGGCAGACGAAGATCGACTGCCAGCCCTGCCAGTCCAGCAGCAGGCCGCCGGCCACGGGGGCGAGGATCGGCGCCAGGCCCATCACCAGCATCAACTGGGAAAACGCCTTGGCGGCGCCGATCGGATCGCACAGGTCGCGCACCACTGCCCGCGAGATGACCATCCCGGCGCAGCCGCCAAGAGCCTGGACGAAGCGCGCGGCGATCAGCCACTCCAGGCTCGGCGCCAGGGCGCAGGCGGCCGAGGCGAGGGTGAAGATACTCACCCCCACCAGCAGCGGCAGGCGCCGGCCATAGCGGTCGGCCACCGGGCCGTAGAGCAACTGGCCGATGGACAGGCCGGCGAAGTAGGCGGCCAGGCTCAGCTGGACGTGCTCGACGTCGGTGGCGAAGGCCTTGGCCAGGGTCGGGAAGCTCGGCAGGTAGAAGTCGATGGCCAGTGGCCCGAAGGCGCTCAGGGCTCCCAGTATCAGCAGGATGCGCAGGTTCATGGATCGCTCGGCACGGGGCGCGTCGGCGGCAGGCAAGGCACTTCCCTGCGCGGCTCCCGGCAAGCGGGACGACGACGCCTATCATTGAATCGTCTGTGAGGGCGGGCGGCTCCAGGCCTGAAGGCCGGTACTGGCGGGACGATGCTACGGACAGCCGGGGAGTCGCCGAAAAAGCAGCGCGCAGCATAACACCGAAGACGCCCGCCGATCGTGGCCGGAGACCATGGATCCGCGGAATCCATGACTCATGAATGAGCAGCATTAGACAAAGGTGGTGTCGAAATACTTCGAGTCCGCCCGAGCGCGGCTAAAATCGGTACACTCCCCGCCCCGTTGCCGAGACCGATTCGACTACCCAGCACAGCATGCGACGCACAAAGGAAGATTCTGAAAAAACCCGTACGGCCATCCTCCTGGCCGCCGAGGAACTGTTCCTGGAAAAGGGCGTGTCCCATACCAGCCTGGAACAGATCGCCAGGGCCGCCGGGGTGACCCGTGGCGCCGTCTACTGGCACTTCCAGAACAAGGCCCACCTGTTCAACGAGATGCTCAACCAGGTACGCCTGCCGCCGGAGCAACTCACCGAGCGCCTGTCCGGCTGCGATGGCAGCGACCCGCTGCGCTCGCTCTACGACCTCTGTCTGGAGGCCGTGCAATCGCTGCTGACGCAGGAGAAGAAGCGCCGCATCCTGACCATTCTGATGCAACGTTGCGAATTCACCGAGGAACTGCGCGAGGCGCAGGAACGCAACAACGCCTTCGTGCAGATGTTCATCGAACTCTGCGAGCAGTTGTTCGCCCGCGACGAATGCCGTGTGCGGCTGCATCCGGGCATGACCCCGAGGATCGCCTCGCGCGCCTTGCACGCGCTGATCCTGGGCCTGTTCAACGACTGGTTGCGCGATCCGCGCCTGTTCGATCCGGATACGGACGCGGAACACCTGCTGGAGCCGATGTTCCGTGGCCTGGTGCGCGACTGGGGTCAGGCCAGCTCGGCGCCGTAGCCCTCCTCGCGAATCGCCTCGAGTACCTGGGTGCTGTCGAGCCGGCTGGCGACCCGGACTTCGCCGGCGCCAAGATCCACCTGGACGTCCGCCGCCGAATCCTTCGCCTGCACCGCATGGGTGATCGCCCGTACGCAGTGGCCGCAGGTCATGCCCTGAACCTTGAAGACTTGCATGGTATTGCCTCCTGTTGGTCATCGATGGGGCGATTTTCGACCTTGACATGGTGTCAAGGTCAATCCTCGAAATATCCGGTAACCGACAAAGCGTCAAGAACGGGTAAAGGCGGAGTAAAGAGGCTTAAACCCTACAAAGCACATGGTTAACATGTTCACCTTGTTCTTCACGAGGTAGAACCATGTCCATCCGCCGCTATTCCCCGTCACAGATCGCCCTGCACTGGCTCAGCGCCGTCGCGGTCCTGCTGATCATCGCCCTGCCCTACGGCGCCGACTTCTTCGCCGGCCTGCTCGGCGGCAAGGGCAACGTCTTCACCCTGCACAAGTCGCTGGGCGTGGCGGTACTCCTGCTGACCCTGACACGCCTGGCGCTGCGCCGCGTCCAGGGTGTCCCGGATACCCTGGAGGGGAACCCGGACTGGCAGCGCGCGGCCGCCAAGGCCGGGCATTTCCTGCTGTACGCGGTGCTGATCGTCATGCCGCTCTCCGGCATGCTCGCCGGCAAGCGTCCGCTGGACCTGTTCTGGCTGGTGCAGATCGGCCCGTTCGACCTGCCGGAAGCCTTCAAGGCGTTCGCCGGCGGCACCCACGTCACCGTCCAGTACCTGCTTTTCGCGCTGATCCTCGGCCACGCCGCCGCGGCCATCTGGCACCACCGCGTGCAGAAGGACGACGTACTGCGCGCCATGCTGCCGCAACGCGGCGCCTGACCCCAGCGACGGACGGGCACGCGGATGCCCGTCCCGACTTGTCCCGGACCCCGGCTTCGGCCAAGCTTTTCCCTACGCCCCCCGCCGCCGAGGCCCGCCATGTTCCCCATCCTTCGCCCGCTGCTCCATACCGCTGCCCTGGCCTGCGCCCTCCCGGCGCTCGCCGCGGACCCGCAACCGGCCAGCGGCGGCTGGGCGCAACCCGACCCGGCGCCGATCGGCTATGCGGTGCTGAACGTTTCCCGCGAGCGGGTCGAGTCCGGCACTGCCTGCGATGTCGGCCTGTACGTCCACGACGAACTGGTCGGCAACCTGCAACCGGGCGCCAGCCTGGCCCTGAACCTGCAACCCGGCGCGGTGGACGTGCGTCTTGCGCCGAACGGTCCTGGCGACGCCTGCCGGAACGGCATGACCATCCTCGCCGGACAGACCCTGACCCTGCGCGCCGGGGAGATCCGCAACCTGCGCATTGCCCTTGGTGCGGGCGGGCTCTACCTGGCGCCGGTGGCGGATGGGTACTGAGGGGTAGCGACTTGCCGTGGGGCATTCGCCATGACTCAGGGCACGAAGGTGGCGTTTCGGCACCGGGTGCACGGGGACTGCCTGGCGGGCCGTGAATGCGTGCACTGGCCCCCAGCTCCCGTCGCTGCCTGCACGGCAGTAAGGGGCAAGCTGCTGCTTAGCGCTTGAGCGGGCGTCGTGGTTGCCGGTCAATCTGCTTGTCGTGCTTGCCTTGGCCTCTTGTTTCGCCTTTCCAGGCGAGTTCCTTTTGCAAGCGCCCAAAAGACTCGCCCTGCCACTCGGAGGGCATGCCAGGAGCCCAATCCGTAGGGCGAATAACCGCTTGCGGTTATCCGCCGGCTGTCCGGGGCATCGGCGGATACCGCCTATGGCGGTATTCGCCCTACGGGACGTTCGAGCGGGCTTCATGTTTGCTGCTCAAGCTGCTTGTCGTGCCTGCCTTGGCCTCTTGTTTCGCCTTTCCAGGCGAGTTCCTTCTGCAAGCGTCCAAAAGACTCGCCCTGCCACTCGGAGGGCATGCCAGGAGCCCGATCCGTAGGGCGAATAACCGCTTGCGGTTATCCGCCGGCTCTCCGGGGCATCGGCGGATACCGCCTGTGGCGGTATTCGCCCTACGGGACGTTCGAGCGGGCTTCATGTTTGCTGCTCAAGCTGCTTGTCGTGCTTGCCTTGGCCTCTTGTTTCGCCTTTCCAGGCGAGCTCCTTCTGCAAGCGTCCAAAAGACTCGCCCTGCCACTCGGAGGGCATGCCAGGAGCCCGATCCGTAGGGCGAATAACCGCTTGCGGTTATCCGCCGGCTGTCCGGGGCATCGGCGGATACCGCCTGTGGCGGTATTCGCCCTACGGGACTATATCGCTCGCGACTTCTTAGCTACACGACAGTGATGGGGGACGCCGTTGCTTAGCGCTTGAGCGGGCGTCATGTTTGGTGGTCAAGCTGTTTTCTGTGCCTGCCTTGACCTCTTGTTTCGCCTTCCCAGGCGAGTGCCTTTTGCAAGCGTCCAAAAGGAACCAAAAGACTCGCCCCGGCATCCGGCCCCAGCCGCTTCTCGGCTGGGGTGCCCTCGCTGCATCGTTGCTCCCGGCGGCACGCCGCCACGGTCCTTCATGGACCGAGGCGGCTCTCGCGGCATCCTGCCACTCGTCCCCCTCCGCAACGATTCCGCTCGGCCTCCTGACGGGGCGGGTTTGCCGCCCCACCACTTGGAGGGCAAGCCTCACTTCGTGCATGCCAGGAACCCGATCCGTAGGGCGGATAACCGCAAGCGGTTATTCACTCTACGGATCAGGGCTTCGGTATGTGGAAGTCTGGCATGCACGAGGTCATCCCCCCTCCTGAAGCGCCCCTCAGCTCAATCGAATCCTTCCGCTCGCCACCAGCACTGCATGCCCGGCGATACTCACCCGCTCGCCCTCCAACCGGCACCACAGCTCGCCGCCGCGCGCCGAGCACTGCTGGGCGGTCAGCGACAGTTTGTTCAAGCGCTGGGCCCAGTAGGGAATCAGGCTGCAATGCGCGGAGCCGGTGACCGGGTCTTCGTCGACGCCCATCGCCGGGGCGAAGAAGCGCGAGACGAAATCCTTCTGCAGGCCCCGCGCGGTGACGATCACTCCACGCCAGGGCAGCCGCGCCAGGGCCGCGAAGTCGGGGCGACAGGCGCGCACCGCCTCTTCGGACTCGAGCAGCACCAGCAGCTTGTCGGTGGAGCCCAGCACGTCCACCGGCGGCAGGCCCAAGGCCTGCTCCAGCTCGACGGTGCTACCGACCTCGCTCGGATACTGCGCGGGGAAATCCAGGACCAGCCGCTCGTCCTCGCGGTTGACCCGCAGCGCACCGGAGCGCGAGATGAATTCCAGGCGCTCGCCCGGCTCGTCGTAGACCTCGAACAGTACGTGGGCCGCAGCCAGTGTGGCGTGGCCGCAGAGCGCCACCTCGACGCTCGGGGTGAACCAGCGGATCCGCCAGGCCTCTCCTTCGCGAACGACGAAGGCGGTCTCGGAGAGGTTGTGCTCGGTCGCGATCATCTGCATCAGCTCGTCCGCCAGCCAGGCGTCGAGACGATAGACCACGGCGGGATTGCCGCTGAACGGGCGGGAAGAAAACGCGTCGACCTGGTGGAACTCGAGCTGCATGGCAGACCTCCTGGGAACGATCGCCACAGCATGCCGCCGCAGGCTCCGGGATGGGCGATACAGTGCGATCTTTTCCGATCGTAACAGTGGGACTTCGCCCTGCCTTCGACCCATTGCCCGAGCGGGCGTTTGCGGCGACCTGCCGGCGTTGTGAAGCCGCCGGCAAAAACGCCGCCTTTTTCCGCGAAACGCCGCTCAGGCCTCGCTGCGCACCCGTCGCACCGCGTTCTGCCAGCCGGCGTAGAGTTCGCCGCGGCGCTCCTCGGCCATGTGTGCGGCGAAGCGGCGCTGCAGGTGCCAGTGGCTGGCGATGTCGTCCAGGTCGCGATAGAAGCCGGCCTTCAGCCCGGCCATGTAGGCCACGCCGAGGGCGGTGGTCTCGGTGACTTCCGGGCGCTCCACGGTGACACCAAGGATGTCGGTGAGGAATTGCATCACCCAGTTGTTCACCACCATCCCGCCGTCCACCCGCAGCGCGCTGGGCGGCGTGCCGTCCTGGCGCATCGCTTCGAGCAGGTCGCGGGTCTGGTAGCAGACCGATTGCAGACCGGCGGTGACGATCTCCTTGATTCCGGTGTCGCGGGTCAGGCCGAAGATCGCGCCGCGCGCCTTCGGGTCCCAGTAGGGCGCGCCGAGGCCGGTGAAGGCCGGCACCAGGTAGACGCCGTTGGAGTCGCCGGCCTGGATCGCCAGGGCTTCGCTTTCGTGGGCGTGGTCGATCAGCTTGATGCCGTCGCGCAGCCATTGCACCGCGGCGCCGGCGACGAAGATGCTGCCCTCCACCGCGTAGCTGACCTTGCCGTCCAGACGGTAGCCGACCGTGGTGAGCAGGCGGTTCTTCGAGGTCACCGGCTGCTCGCCGGTGTTCTGGATCATGAAGCAGCCGGTGCCGTAGGTGCTCTTCACCATGCCCGGCTGGAAGCAGGCCTGGCCGATCAGCGCGGCCTGCTGGTCGCCGGCCATGCCCAGCACCGGGATCGCCGCGCCAAGCAGCGACGGCTCGCTGACGCCGAACTCCGCCGCGCAGTCGAGTACCTCCGGCAGCAGGCTGCGCGGGATCTCGAACAGCGCCAGCAATTCCTCGTCCCAGTCCTGGCTGTGGATGTTGAACAGCAGGGTGCGCGAAGCGTTGGTCGCGTCGGTGCGATGGGAGCGGCCGCCGGTCAGGCGCCAGAGCAGGAAGCAGTCGACGGTGCCGAAGCGCAGCTCGCCGCGTTCGGCGCGCTGGCGGGCGCCGGGCACGTTGTCGAGGATCCAGCGCAGCTTGGTGGCGGAGAAATACGGATCGATCAGCAGCCCGGTACGCGCGCTGACGTTCGCTTCGTGGCCGGCGGCCTTGAGTTCGGCACAGTAGTCGGCGGTACGACGATCCTGCCAGACGATGGCCGGGTGGATCAGGTCGCCGCTGGCGGCGTCCCAGACCAGCGTGGTCTCGCGCTGGTTGGTGATGCCGATGGCGGCGATGTCGGCCGCGCGCAAGCCCTTGCGGGCGAGCGCGTCGCGACAGACCTGGAGGGTGGTCAGCCAGATTTCCTCGCCGTCGTGTTCCACCCAGCCGTCCTTCGGGAAGTACTGCTTGAATTCCTGCTGGCAGCTCGCCACCGGCAAGCCCTGGGCACTGAACACGATGGCGCGGGAGCTGGTGGTGCCCTGGTCGATGGCGAGGAGATAGTGGGACATGGAAAACCTGACAGATTGAAAAGTAAGACGAATGCCGACCGCTAGGCCGGCGGGATTAGCGGCTCATTCGCGGCCGATGGCGGCGAACGAACCCTGGGTCAGCTGGGCCAGCACCTCGGCCGCCAGCTCCACTTCCAGCCCGCGCCGTCCTGCGCTGACATGGATGCTCGGGTACTGCCGCGCGCTTTCATCGATGAAGGTACGCAGGCGCTTCTTCTGCCCCAGCGGGCTGATCCCGCCCACCAGGTAGCCGGTGGCCCGCTGCGCCGCCTGCGGATCGGCCATGTCGGCCTTCTTCGCCCCCGCCGCATGGGCCAGGGCCTTCAGGTCGAGACTGCCGATCACCGGTACCACCGCCACCAGCAGCTCGCCCTTCTCCGTGGCGGCGAGCAGCGTCTTGAACACCCGCTGCGGGTCCAGACCGAGCTTTTCCGCGGCCTCCAGGCCATAGGAAGGTGCCTTGGGGTCGTGGCTGTAGCTGAGCACCTTGTGCTCGGCGCGGGCCTTTTTCAGCAGGTCGATGGCAGGGGTCATGGTCACTCCCGGAGAAGAACGTTGGCTGAAAACCGGCGCCTACCTTAAGCCATCGCCGCCCCTGCTGCACGGGCGCCGATGCCGCGGCCCGCGTGCCTCGGTAGCGATATTCGATTGGCCGCGAAAACGAAACCGGAGGGTCGTTTTTCGGACAAACGTTCATCTTCGCGCTTTGACAGCATTCCTTTGTGAATATATTTTTTCGAAACTGAACAATTTTCACGGCTGCCCGCCATAATTACAAGAACAGACAAGAGAGGCCCCATGACCACCGCCGCCCCGACCCCGTCCCTGTTCGGCCAATGCCTGGCCGAGTTCCTCGGCACCGCCCTCCTCATCTTCTTCGGCACCGGTTGCGTCGCGGCCCTGAAGGTCGCCGGCGCCAGCTTCGGCCTGTGGGAAATCAGCATCATCTGGGGGGTCGGCGTGAGCATGGCGATCTACCTCAGCGCCGGCGTCTCCGGCGCCCACCTGAACCCGGCGGTGAGCATCGCGCTATGGCTGTTCGCCGGCTTCGAGGGGCGCAAGCTGCCGTTCTACATCACCGCCCAGGTGGCCGGTGCGTTCTGCGCCGCAGCGCTGGTCTACACCCTCTACAGCAGCCTGTTCATCGAGTTCGAACAGGCGCAGAACATCGTCCGCGGCAGCCAGGACAGCCTGGCCCTGGCCTCGGTGTTCTCCACCTATCCGCACCCGGCGCTGTCGGTCGGCCAGGCGTTCCTCGTCGAAGTGGTGATCACCGCCATCCTCATGGCGGTGATCATGGCCCTTACCGACGACGGCAACGGCCTGCCGCGCGGTCCGTTGGCGCCGCTGCTGATCGGCCTGCTGATCGCCGTGATCGGCAGCGCCATGGGCCCGCTGACCGGTTTCGCGATGAACCCGGCGCGCGACTTCGGCCCCAAGCTGATGACCTACCTGGCCGGCTGGGGGCCCATCGCCTTCACCGGCGGCCGCGAGATTCCCTACTTCCTGGTGCCGATCTTCGCCCCGATCCTCGGTGCCTGCCTCGGCGCCGGCGGCTATCGTGTACTGATCGCGCGCCATCTGCCGAGCGCCGCGGCGCCCGCCGAAGCCGAGCCGGAGAAGGTTCGCGCTTCCTGACCGCCCGCTCTTTCCTGCCATAGCCACAAGGCCACAGCCATGACCGACAAGCACAACAAGAAATACGTCGTCGCCCTGGACCAGGGCACCACCAGCTCCCGCGCCATCGTCTTCGACCGCGATGCCAACGTGGTCAGCCAGGCCCAGCGCGAGTTCGCCCAGTTCTATCCGCAGGCCGGCTGGGTCGAACACGATCCGATGGAAATCTGGGCCACGCAGAGTTCGACCCTGGTCGAGGCCCTCGCCCAGGCCAGCATCGAGCACGACCAGGTGGCCGCCATCGGCATCACTAACCAGCGCGAGACCACGGTGGTCTGGGACCGTCACAGCGGTCGGCCGATCCACAACGCCATCGTCTGGCAGTGCCGGCGCAGCGCAGCGATCTGCGCGCAGCTCAAGCGCGACGGGCTGGAAGACTACATCCGCGAAACCACCGGGCTGGTCACCGACCCGTACTTCTCCGGGACCAAGCTGAAGTGGATCCTCGACAACGTCGAAGGCGCCCGCGAACGCGCGCGCAACGGCGACCTGTTGTTCGGCACCATCGACACCTGGCTGATCTGGAAGCTCACCGAAGGCAAGGTCCACGTCACCGACTACACCAATGCCTCGCGGACCATGCTGTTCAACATCCACAGCCTCGACTGGGACGCACGGATGCTCGAGGTGCTCGACATTCCCCGCTCGATGCTGCCCGAGGTGCGCAACTCTTCGGAGGTCTACGGCAACGCCCGGATCGGCGGGGTCGGCGGCGGCGAGCTGCCGATCGCCGGGATCGCCGGCGACCAGCAGGCCGCCCTGTTCGGCCAGATGTGCGTGGAACCGGGCCAGGCGAAGAACACCTACGGCACCGGCTGCTTCCTGCTGATGCACACCGGCGACAAGGCGGTGAAGTCCACCCATGGCCTGCTCACCACCATCGCCTGCGGCCCGCGCGGCGAGGTCGGCTACGCCCTGGAGGGCGCGGTGTTCAACGGCGGCTCCACGGTGCAGTGGTTGCGCGACGAACTGAAGGTGATCAACGACTCCTTCGATTCCGAATACTTCGCCACCAAGGTCAAGGACAGCAACGGCGTCTACCTGGTACCGGCCTTCACCGGACTCGGCGCGCCCTATTGGGACCCCTATGCGCGCGGCGCAGTGTTCGGCCTGACCCGTGGAGTCAAGGCCGACCACCTGATCCGCGCCACCCTGGAGTCCATCGCCTACCAGACCCGCGACGTGCTCGACGCCATGCAGCGCGATGCCGGCGAACGCCTGCGCGCTCTGCGCGTCGACGGCGGGGCGGTGGCCAACAACTTCCTCATGCAGTTCCAGGCCGACATCCTCGGCACCCGCGTGGAACGTCCGGTGATGCGCGAGACCACCGCCCTCGGCGCCGCCTACCTGGCCGGCCTGGCCTGCGGCTTCTGGAGCAGCCTCGACGAGCTGAAGAGCAAGGCGGTGATCGAGCGGGTGTTCGAGCCGGAGTGCGACGAGCCCCGGCGCGAAAAGCTCTATGCCGGCTGGAAGAAAGCAGTGGAGCGCACTCGCGGCTGGGACGACGGCGAACTGTGACGAACTGGCGCCATTCGTCCGCCGCGATGCGGCGAATGGCGTGTTCCCCGGCGCCGCTCTGGCATGCCCTGGGTAACGTTTGCGCGCGGCGGCCGGGTGCCGCCGCGGCGCCCTCTACGACTCATGCACGGCTGACAACGGCCCCCCGCGTGCGGCATTCTTGGCGACTTTCCAGGGTCCCGGCCCGGCAGCACGAGAACAACCCATGAACCTGCCCCCCCGACAGCAAAGCATCATCGAGGAGGTCCGCGAGCGCGGTTACCTGAGCATCGAGGAGATGGCGCAGATGTTCGCGGTCACCCCGCAGACCATCCGCCGCGACATCAACCAGCTCGCCGAACAGGGACTGCTGCGCCGCTACCACGGCGGTGCGGCCTACGATTCGAGCATCGAGAACACCGCCTACACCATGCGCGCCGACCAGATGCGCGACGAGAAGCAGCGCATCGCCGAAGCCGTGGCCAGCCTGGTGCCGGACAACGCCTCGCTGTTCATCAACATCGGCACCACCACCGAGGCCATCGCCCGCGCCCTGCTCAACCACCGTAACCTGAAGATCATCACCAACAACCTGCACGTGGCCGCCACCCTCAGCGCCAAGGAAGACTTCGAAGTGCTGGTCGCCGGCGGCACCGTACGCAGCGACGGCGGCATCGTCGGCCAGGCCGCGGTGGACTTCATCCAGCAGTTCCGCGTCGACTTCGCCCTGGTCGGCATCAGCGGCATCGACGAGGATGGCAGCCTGCTCGACTTCGACTACCAGGAGGTGCGCGTATCCCAGGCGATCATCGACAACGCGCGGCAAGTGTTCCTGGCCGCCGACTCGAGCAAGTTCGGGCGCAACGCGGTGGTCCGCCTGGGCCCGATCTCGCTGGTCAACCGGGTCATCAGCGACAGCCCGCCGCCCGCCGCCATCGCCCGCCTGATGGCACAGCACAAGGTTCACCTGGACCTGGTCTGAGGCATTTCCCCTGCCACGGCGCCGTTCGGCGCCGTGAATGTTCGTTTCAGAAAAACCACCTGCCGCCCCCTCTCCATGCGCCACGACCCTCGGCGGCCGCTTTCCCGCATGCGGAAGAGGGGCGGTTCCCGCGCGGACGGGCGAACCGGTAGCGCCCGGGCAACCCTTCGAAATTGAAAAAGCCTGGTGAATCGGGCTGGTCAATAACTGCGCAATCGACTAAGCTATTTTCGAATTCGAACAAAACTACGTTCACTTTCGACTTCAGGGCCTTTCACATGAGTCAAGCGCACACCCCCTCCGCTCCACTCGCCGAAGTCTACGATGTCGCCGTGGTCGGCGGTGGCATCAACGGTGTAGGGATCGCCGCCGACGCAGCCGGGCGCGGCCTGTCCGTGTTCCTTTGCGAACAGCACGACCTGGCCCAGCACACCTCCTCGGCCAGCAGCAAGCTGATCCACGGCGGCCTGCGCTACCTCGAACACTACGAATTCCGCCTGGTCCGCGAAGCCCTGGCCGAGCGCGAGGTCCTGCTGGCCAAGGCGCCGCACATCGTCAAGCCGCTGCGCTTCGTCCTGCCGCACCGTCCGCACCTGCGCCCGGCCTGGATGATCCGTGCCGGCCTGTTCCTCTACGATCACCTCGGCAAGCGCGAGAAGCTGCCCGCCTCGCGCGGCCTGCGCTTCACCGGCAGCAGCCCGCTGAAGGCCGAGATCCGCCGTGGCTTCGAGTACTCCGACTGCGCGGTGGACGATGCGCGCCTGGTGGTGCTCAACGCGATCTCCGCCCGCGAGCACGGCGCCCACGTCCATACCCGCACCCGCTGCGTCAGCGCCCGTCGCAGCAAGGGACTCTGGCACCTGCACCTGGAGCGCAGCGACGGCAGCCTGTATTCGATCCGCGCCCGCGCCCTGGTGAACGCAGCCGGCCCCTGGGTAGCGCGCTTCATCCAGGACGACCTGAAACAGAAGTCGCCCTACGGTATCCGCCTGATCCAGGGCAGCCACATCATCGTGCCGAAGCTGTACGAAGGCGAGCACGCCTACATCCTGCAGAACGAAGACCGCCGCATCGTCTTCGCCATCCCCTATCTGGACCGCTTCACCATGATCGGCACCACCGATCGCGAGTACCAGGGCGACCCGGCCAAGGTGGCGATCAGCGAAGAGGAAACCGCCTACCTGCTGCAAGTGGTGAACGCCCATTTCAAGCAGCAACTCGCGGCCGCCGACATCCTGCACAGCTTCGCCGGCGTGCGTCCGCTGTGCGACGACGAGTCCGACGAGCCTTCGGCGATCACCCGCGATTACACCCTGTCGCTCTCCGCCGGCAACGGCGAGCCGCCGCTGCTCTCGGTGTTCGGCGGCAAGCTGACCACCTACCGCAAGCTGGCCGAATCGGCGCTGACGCAGCTCCAGCCGTTCTTCGCCAATCTCGGCCCGGCCTGGACCGCCAAGGCACCGCTGCCGGGCGGCGAGCAGATGCAGAGCGTCGAGGCGCTCACCGAGCAACTGGCCAACCGCTACGCCTGGCTCGACCGCGAACTGGCGCTGCGCTGGGCGCGCACCTACGGCACCCGGGTATGGCGCCTGCTGGACGGGGTCAATGGCGAAGCCGATCTCGGCGAGCACCTGGGCGGCGGCCTGTATGCCCGCGAAGTGGACTACCTGTGCAAGCACGAGTGGGCCCAGGACGCCGAGGACATCCTCTGGCGCCGCAGCAAGCTCGGCCTGTTCCTCTCGCCGAGCCAGCAGGTGCGCCTCGGCCAGTACCTGCAGAGCGAGCATCCGCATCGCCCGCGGGTGCATGCGGCCTGATCGCCAGCCAGAAACGTCGAGGCCCGCTTTTGCGGGCCTCGTTCGTTATGGAAGGGTACGGGACGATCCGGGCATAATGCGCGACGCCACCAAGCCGGTGGCGCCGCCGCAGTCGAGAATCCCGTGGACCTGATGTTCAAGGCGCTGATCGGCGCCGCCGTGGTCGTGCTCCTCGCCGTCCTGTCGAAGACCCGCAACTACTACATCGCCGGCCTGGTGCCGCTGTTTCCCACCTTCGCCCTGATTGCCCACTACATCGTCGGCAAGGGCCGTTCGCTGGACGACCTGAAGACCACCATCGTCTTCGGCATGTGGTCGATCATCCCCTACTTCGTCTATCTCGCCGCGCTCTACCTGCTGGTCGAGCGCTTCCGCCTGGAGACCTCGCTGGCCCTGGCGGCGCTGGCCTGGCTGGTGGCGGCAAGCGTGCTGGTGGGCCTCTGGGTACGCCTGCACGCCTGAGACCGCGAGCGCGGCTTCAGAGCTGGACGACGCTGGCCTGCCGATGGGCCTTCAGGTAAGGCACCACCGCCGCCAGCAACGGCTCCTTGAAGGCTTCCTGGAAGCGATGGGCGAGACCGGGGATCAGCTTCAGCTCCGAGCCACGGATATGCGCCGCCACGTGCACGCCGTGCATCACCGGCAGCAGCGGATCGGCGGTGCCATGGATCACCAGGGTCGGCACCTGCAGACGGTTCAGCAGCGGCACCCGGCTGGGTTCGGCGAGGATCGCCAGCAATTGCCGCTGCACGCCTTCCGGGTTGAACGCGCGGTCGTAGGAACGTGCGGCCTGCAACAGAAGTTGCTGGCGATCGTCGCGCACTTCCGGGCTGCCCAGCGCCGCCAGCAGGTCGGCCTGCTGCTCGACCGCCTGCTTGCGGCTGGCCGCCTCGCGCCGCGCCAGCAGGCGCAGCAGCGACTCGCTGGGCGCCGGCAGGCCTTCGGCGCCGGAGCTGGTCATCACCAGGGTCAGGCTGAGCAGGCGCTGCGGCGCCATGTCGGCGATGTGCTGGGCGATCATCCCGCCCATGCTGGCGCCGAGCACATGGGCCTGGGGGATATCCAGCGCATCGAGCAGATGCAGGGCATCGCCGGCCATGTCGGTGAGGGTATAGGGCGCGCTGACCGGCAGGCCGAGGCGATAACGCACCACTTCGTAGGTCAGCCGCGAGCTGGGCACCGGCACGTTCCAGGCCGACAGGCCGACGTCGCGGTTGTCGTAGCGGATCACCCGGAAGCCTTGCTCGCACAGGGCGCTGACCACCTCGTCCGGCCAGTGGATCAGTTGCCCGCCCAGGCCCATCACCAGCAGCAGGGCCGGATCGCTGTCGCGGCCGATGCTCTGGTAGGCCAGGCGCACGTCGCCCAGTTCGACCGTCTCGGTAGGTACGCGTGCGTCGCAACGCGCCGCCGCAAAGGAGGAGAGGCTGCACAACAAGGCGGCCAGGAAGATGAAAGCACGCATGAAGAAAACCCAGAACGCAAAACCCCAGTGGAGCGCGATTCTGATTAAATTTCGTCCAGCGCGCTGCCACAGTAGCGTGACAGTTTGATGAATGCCGCCAGGCGGTCGTGGCGCTGTGGCTCTGCGGCGTTGCGCCGCTGCTCCGGGCCGCCGTCCCGTGTGCCGGGCTATTCTCCCCGTCGCTCCACGATCGCGCGCTCTGCGGGATCGAGGCCATCGCTTGTCGACAGCCCCTGGCGTATGAGACAAACTCAACGAATCCGCACCGCTATCAAGTTTTGCTCATACAGAGGCCGCCATGCTCGAACTTCGCCACCTCAAGACCCTGCACGCGCTGCGCGAAGCCGACAGCCTGGTGGAAGCCGCCGAGCGCCTGCACCTTACCCAGTCGGCGCTGTCGCACCAGTTCAAGGAACTGGAAGAGCGCCTGGGCATGCAGTTGTTCGTGCGCAAGACCAAGCCGGTACGCTTCACCAGCGCCGGGCTGCGCCTGCTGCAACTGGCCGACTCGCTGCTGCCCCAACTGCGCACCGCCGAGCGCGACCTGGCGCGGCTCGCCGGCGGTACCGCCGGACGCCTGCACATGGCCATCGAATGCCACAGTTGCTTCCAGTGGCTGATGCCGACCATCGACCAGTTCCGCGACGCCTGGCCGGAAGTCGAACTGGACCTGGCCTCGGGCTTCTCCTTCGCGCCGCTGCCGGCCCTGGCCCGCGGTGACCTCGACCTGGTGGTGACCGCCGACCCGGTCGAGTTGCCCGGCATCACCTACGTGCCACTGTTCACCTACGAAGCGCTGCTGGCGGTGGCCAACCAGCATGCCCTGGCTGGCCGGCCGTACGTCGTCCCGGAGGATCTGGAGCGGGAAACCCTGATCACCTATCCGGTGGAACGCGACCGTCTCGACGTCTTCACCCGCTTCCTCGACCCCGCCGACGTGGAGCCGGCGCAGGTGCGCATAGCCGAGCTGACCGTGATGATGATGCAACTGGTGGCCTCCGGTCGCGGCGTCTGCTGCCTGCCGAACTGGGCCCTGCACGAGTACAGCTCGCGCGGCTACGTGACGGCCCGGCGCCTCGGTGAAAAGGGCCTGTACTGCACGCTCTTCGCCGCCATCCGCACGGACATGTTCGATGCGCCATTCATGCGCGACTTCCTGCTCACCGCCAAGGACACCTCCTTCGCCACCCTCGAAGGGGTCAGCGCCGCCAAGGGCTGAGCGACTCAGAACAGCGGCAGCTCATAGGTCAGGTACAGGCGGTTCTCGTCGATGTCGCGGCTGAAGGCCGAACGGTAGGTAGCGTTGCGCCAGACCAGCCCCAGTCCCTTCAGCGGACCGCCCTGCAACACGTAGCGCAGGTCGCTGTCGCGTTCCCACTCGCGACTGCCGTCGACGCCCTTAGGTTTCGCGCCGTGGCCGCTGAAATAGCGCGTCATCAGACTCAGGCCGGGCACCCCGAGCGGCGCGAAGTCGCAGTCGTAGCGCAGTTGCCAGGAGGACTCGCCAGCCTCGGCGAAGTCGTTGTACTGGCCGAAATTGACCAGGTACGGATCGGTCCCCTCCAGGTAGGGGAAGCCGTGGTCGCCGCTCATCCGCTGGTAGCCCAGGCCGAAGGCCTGGCCGTTGCGCAGGCGGTAGGTGAGCGACCCGCTGAAGGAACGGTTGTCGATGCGCCCGCCGCGAGCGCCGCCGGTATCCCGGCTGAGCGCCAGGCGCAAGTCGCTCTCCAGGCTATCCGCGGCGACGCCGATGCGCCCCTTGAGACCGAGGAAATGCTGGGCGTAGACCTGCTCCAGTTCGCCATAGTGGTAGCTGCCGGTCCAGTCCGGGGCGATACGGTAGTCCAGGCCAGCCAGGTCGAAACGGTCCGCCTGCGCCGCGCCGGCGAAACGCCGGTTGCGGTTGAACAGCGCCAGGTCGCTGGTGCCCGCCTCGTTGCGCTGGCTGACCTCGGTCAGCCGTCCCAGGTTCAGGCTCAGTCCGCTCAGTTCGCCGGAAGTCAGCAGCGCGCCCTGGAACACCTGGGGGAATAGCCGCCCGTAGTTGGGCTGGATGGTCGGTAGCTTCGGCACCAGGCCGCCGACCTTCAGCTCGCTGCGCGACAGGCGCAGCTTGGCGGTCGCGTCCAGCCGCGCGTAGTCGCCCGCCGCGCTGCCATCGTCGCGAAGAGGAAGCAGGCCGGTGCCGCTACGCCCCGCGCCGGAATCGAGCCGGACGCCGAGCTTGCCCAGCAGGTCGAGACCCACGCCGAGGGTGCCCTTGGTATAGCCCGAGCGGTAGTCGAAGAGAAAGCCCTGGGCCCACTCCTCGCTTTTCGCACGCCCCACGCCATCGCGGAAGTCGCGGTTCATGTAGAAGTTGCGCAAGGCCAGGCTGGCCCGCGAGTCTTCGAGGAAGCCCTCGGCCAGGGCGGGAACGCTATCGCCGGCAAGGATCGGCAGCAGGAAAAACGCGCATTTCTTGTTGTTGTTCATACGCACTCCGAACGGGCGCCTGGGCGCCTCTTTTTCTAGGGGGAACGGTGTCTCATCGGCAGCGCTCGATCACCATCGCCACGCCCTGGCCGAGCCCGACGCACAGGCTGACCACCGCGTAGCGCCGCTCGATGCGTTGCAGCCCGCGGGCGGCGGTGAGCACCAGGCGCGCACCGGAGGCGCCGAGCGGATGGCCGAGGGCGATGGCGCCGCCATGGGGATTGACCCGCGGGTCCTCGTAGTCCAGGCCGAGCAACTTCAGGCAGGCCAGAACTTGCGGCGCGAAGGCTTCGTTGATCTCGATCAGGCCGACCTCGTCCAGGTCGATGCCGGCGCGTTGCAGCGCGCGGAGGATCGCCTGCTGCGGGCCGATGCCCATCAGCCGGGGCTCGACGCCGACGCTGGCGCTGGCGAGAATCCGCGCCAGCGGCCGGATGTCCTCGCGCTCGCCGATCGCGCGGTCGCCCAGCAGCACTACCGCCGCCCCGTCGTTGATCCCCGAGGCATTGCCGGCGGTCACTACCCCGCCGGCGAACAACGCCGGCAAGCGCGCCAGGGCCGCCAGGTCGGCCTGCGGCCGCGGATGCTCGTCGCGCTCCACCAGCCGCGTCTCGCCCTTGCGTCCGGCACGCACCTCCACCGGAAGGATCTCGCCGAGGAAAAAGCCCTCCTCCAGCGCAGCCTGGTAGCGCGCCTGGGAAGAAGCGGCGAAACGGTCGGCGTCCTCGCGGGCGATGCCGAAGGCGCGGGCCACGTTGTCGCCGGTCTCCGGCATGCTGTCGTTGCCATAGCGCTCGACCAGCCTGGGGTTGGCGAAGCGCGCGCCGATGGTGCTGTCGAAGACCTCCAGCGTGCGGCTGAAGGCGCTCTCCGCCTTGGCCATGACGAACGGCGCCCGGGACATGCTTTCGGCGCCGCCGGCCAGGTACAGCCGGCCCTCGCCGCAACTGATCGCGCGCGCCGCGTCGATCACCGCCGACAGTCCGCTGGCACACAAGCGGTTGACCGTCTGCCCGGGCAGCCGCGCCGGCAGGCCGGCTGCGAGCAGCGCGTTGCGCGCCAGGTTGCGGCTGTCTTCGCCAGCCTGGTTGGTGCAACCGAGGATCACATCCTCCAGGTCGTCGACGGCGAACCCGGAGGTTTCCGCGAGACGCGCCAGCAGCAGGCCGGCCAGGTCGTCCGGACGCACCGTCGAGAGTGCACCGGCATGCCGGCCGAAAGGCGTACGCAGGCCGGCGTAGATATAGGCATCGAGCATGGTGTGTTTCTCCGCGAAGGGATCAGGAGGCCAACGGGCTGTCCGGCTGGCGCAGGGAAAGGCCCAGTTGGGCGCGCCGGCGCAGCCAGGGACTGGGGCGATAGCGCGGGTCGCCGCTGAGCGCATGCAGGCGTTCGAGGATGCGCAGCACGCGCCCGGCGCCCAGTCGGTCGCCCCACTCCAGCGGCCCCAGCGGATAGCCGAGACCGAGGCGCACCGCCAGGTCGATGTGCTCCACCGAAGCGATACCCTGCTGGGCGATGTCGCAGGCGAGATTGACGATCGAGGCGAGGGTGCGCTGGACGATGAACCCGGCGCTGTCGCGAATCAGCGTGACGCCCACGCCGTCCCGTGCGAACAGGGTGCGAGCGGCCTGCTGCAGCTCCGCTCGGGTCGCCGGGCAGGCCATCAGGCAGCGGTGTCGCTCCAGGTCCGACAGCACGTCGATGGCCAGGCTGCGCGTCGGATCGACGGCGAACCGCCGCGCTGCGGCGCTGACGTCGGCGCCCAGCGGCGCAAGCAGGCACAACGCCGCCCCGGAAGGACGCTCGCCACTCTCCACCTCGGCGCCCAGACGTTGTAGCAACGTCAGCAATGGCGCGCGGTCATGTTCGTCGTCGACGCCCAGCCACACCGGCGGCAACGCCGCGCCTGGCGCAACCGCCGGGGCGGCGGCGGGCACCTGCCCAGCGCCGTCGTAGCGGTAGAAGCCCTGGCCGCTCTTGCGCCCCAGGCGGCCGGCGGCGAGCATCTGGCGCAGCAAGGGATGCGGACGATAACGCGGCTCCTCGTAGTACTGCCGGTAGATCGACTCCATCACCGGCAGGCTGACGTCCAACCCGACCAGGTCGAACAGCTCGAACGGGCCCATGCGGAAGCCGGCGCCCTCGCGCAGGACTTCGTCGATCGCCGCCACCGGCGCCACGCCCTCGCCGAGGATACGCAGCGCCTCGGTGCCGAAGGCCCGTCCGGCATGGTTGACGATGAAGCCGGGGCTGTCCGTGGCACGCACCGCCTGGTGGCCGAAGGTCGCCACCAGGGCGCACAGTCGCTCGGCGATGCCGGTGCGGGTGGCGAGACCGTCGATCACCTCCACCAGACGCATCAGCGGCACCGGATTGAAGAAGTGCAGACCGGCGACCCGGCCGGGATCGCGACAGGCCGAGGCGATCGCGGTAACCGACAGCGAGGAGGTATTGCTGGCGAGGATCGCTTCGTCGCCGACCACCTCTTCCAATTGGCGGAACAACGCCTGCTTGGCCTCCAGGTTCTCGACGATCGCCTCGATCACCAACTGGCAGCCGCGTAGGACCCGCAAGTCCTCGACCACCCGCAGATTGCCCATCGCGCGCGCGGCAGACTCCGCCTCCAGCCGGCCCCGCTCCACCTGCCGGGCAAGGACCGTGGCGATCTGCTCGCGCGCTTGCAGCGCCGCCCCCTGGCGGCTGTCGTAGAGCAGCACCGACAGGCCGGCACAGGCAGCGAGCCGGGCGATGCCCTGGCCCATGGCGCCGGTACCGACGATGCCGATGAGAACGATCGGTGGCTCGCTCATTTTCCCAGGTACTCCGCTGTGCGTTTTTCCAGGAAGGCCCGCATGCCCTCCTTCTGGTCGTGGCTGTCGAACAGCAACTGGAAGGCCTTGCGCTCCAGCGCCAGGGCCTGGTCCAGCGGCAGATCGGCGCCGGCCAGGACCACTTCCTTGATCTGCGCCAGCGCCAGCGGTGGCAGGCCGGCGATCTGGCGAGCCAGTTCGAGGGCGCGATCCAATGCCTGGCCATCCGCCGCCACCTCGCTGACCAACCCTATGGCCAGGGCCTCCGGCGCCTGTACCGTGCAACCGGTAAACAGCATGCGCAGCGCCTGGAACTTGCCCACCGCTCGCACCAGGCGCTGGGTGCCGCCGGCGCCGGGCATCACGCCGACACGGATTTCCGGCTGGGCGAAGCGCGCCGAGGCACCGGCGACGATCAGGTCGCAGTGCATCGCCAACTCGCAGCCTCCGCCCAGGGCATAGCCCTCCACGGCGGCGATCAGCGGCTTGCGGCAGGCGGCGAGGGCCTGCCAGTGGCGCTCCACCCCGCGCTGCTGGATCTCCAGCGCGGACGCCTCCGCCAGTTCGTTGAGATCGGCGCCGGCGGCGAACGCCGTGCCATTTCCGGTGAGGACGATGACCCGGGTATCGGCGCACTCGTCGAGGCGCCGTACGTGCTCCGCCAGAGCCTCGCGCAGGCGCATGTTCAGGGCGTTGAGCACTGCCGGGCGGTTCAGTCGCAACAGGGCCACACCCTGCTCCGGCCGCTCCAGCAGCACGAGTTCGGGGCGCACCGCCCCAGGGGAGGAATCCATGGCCATCTCCAATTGCCCGGGGATTGAGTTGCACGGCGCAGGCCGTGCCGTGAGGGGTTTCAGGCGCGGACGATGCCGCGCCGGACCAGCGCGTCGATCGCCTCGGCGCTCAATCCCAGTTCCGCCAGGACTTCCCGGGTGTCTCCGCCCAGCACCGGCGGCGCGGCGCGGTAGCTGGCCGGGGTGCGCGAAAGCTTCACCGGCGAGGCGATGCCGCAATAGCCCTCGAGTTCGACGACCATCCCGCGATGGCGGGTGTGCGGGTGCTCCACCACCCGATCCACCGTGGCGATGGCTCCGCAGGGCACGCCGAGACGGATCAGCCGCTCGGCCAGCTCGCGACCGTCGTGGGCCGCCAGGTAGTCCTCCAGGGCGCGCTTCAGCGCCTCGCGGTTGACCGAGCGCTTGCCGTTGTCGGCGAAGCGCGGGTCCCCCGGCAGTTCATCCGCTCCCAGGTACTCGCACAGGCGGGCGAACTGGCGGTCGTTGCCGACGGCGAGGAAGATCGGCTCGGTACCGGTGCGGTAGCTGTCGTAGGGCGCGATGTTCGGGTGGGCGTTGCCGCTACGCCGGGGCGTACGTCCGGAAGCGAAGTAGTTCGGCAGGTGCGGGTGCAGCAGGGAGATACCGCAGTCGTACAGGGCGATGTCCACCGACTGCCCGCGCCCGCTGACCTGGCGCTCGTGGAGGGCGAGGAGGATGCCGGCCATGGCGTTCAGCCCGGTGACCATGTCGACGATCGGCAGGCCGATGCGCAACGCCTCGCCGCCGGCCTCGCCGTTCACGCTCATCAGTCCGGCCATCGCCTGGATCGCCGCGTCGTAGCCGGGCAGGCCGCCGAGCGGGCCGTCGGCGCCGAAGCCCGATACCGCGCAGTGGACCAGCCGCGGGAAGCGCTGGCGAAGCACCTCCTCGTAGCCGATCCCCCAGCGCGCCAGGGTGCCGGGCTTGAAGTTCTCCAGCAGTACGTCGGCGTCCTCCAGCAAGCGCAGCAGCAGCTCGATGCCCTCCGCCGTCGCCAGGTCGACGGCGATGCCCTTCTTGTTGCGGTTCACGCCCTTGAAGTAGGACGCCGTGTCGCCCTCGAAGGGCGGCCCCCAGCCACGGGTCTCGTCGCCGCCGAGGGGTTCCAGCTTGATCACCTCGGCGCCGTGGTCGGCCAGCGCCTGGGAGCAGTAGGGTCCGCCGAGGACCCGGCTGAGATCGATGATTTTCAGGCCACGCAGGGCGCCCATCTGATTGGTCATGGCGACTCTCTGGTTGTTGTGAGCGGGAATGCGGGCAGTCAGGCCGGCAGCAATTGCATGGCTTCGGCCTGGCTCAGCGGCACCTCGCCGACCACCCTGGCCAGCAGTTCGGCCTGGTCGGTCCAGCCCTCCAGGTGCAGCGGGTCGCGCGGCAGCAGCTTGTGCCGGGCGACCAGGAAGGCCAGGGCCAGGCGGCGCTGGTCGGGTGCCTGGCGGCTGGCTTCCCAGGCCATGAAGATCGCCGTGCACAGGTGGTAGAGGGCGCTGCCGGCCTGGCGCACCTGCTCGTCCTGGCGGCGCTCGGCGACGTCGGCCATGGTCGCGACCACTCGCACCAGCAGTTCGTCGAAGAGGTCGCGGGCGTCCCCTGGCAGATCGCTGTCATCCAGCAGCCGGCGCAGGTGGCGCCGCAAGGGTTCGAGCGCCTGTTCGCGGCTCACCGCACGGGCGACGTCCAGCGCCACGATGTTGCTGGTGCCCTCCCAGATCGACCCCAGGTGGGCGTCGCGCACCAGGCGCGGGTCGCTCCACTCCTCGATGTAGCCGACCCCGCCGCGCACCTCCATGGCGTCGCCGGTGACCCGTCGCGCATCGCGGCAGGCGCGGAACTTGATCAGCGGGGTGAGGATCCGCACGCATTTCTGCGCCTCGACCTCGCCGCCATCGGCGCGCGGCAGCAGCGTGGCGATCTGCATGAACATCGATCGCGCCTGTTCGGTGGGCAGCATCATCTTCAGCAACTGCTTCTGCATCAGCGGCATGTCGATCAGGTGCTTGCCGAAGGCGCGCCGATGGCGGGCGACGAACAGAGCCTCGCTCAGCGCCCGGCGCATCAGCCCGGCGGCGCGCACGCCGTTGGACAGGCGCGACATGTTGACCATGTCGGCCATCTGCTGGAAGCCGCGGCCGATCTCGCCGATCAGGTAGGCGCTGGCGCCTTCCAGGCGGACTTCGCCGCTGGCCATGGAGCGGCTGCCCAGCTTGTCCTTCAGGCGGACGATGCGATAGGCGTTGCGCGTGCCGTCCTCGCGGACCTTCGGCAACAGGAACAGGGTCACGCCCTTCATTCCTTCCGGCGCGCCTTCGGGCCGGGCCAGGACCATCGCCAGGTCGGCGTCCGGGTTGGAGCAGAACCACTTGTCGCCGTAGAGCTTCCACTCGCCGCCCTGCTCCCGCGCCACGGTACGGGTCCGCGCCACGTCGGAGCCGGCGGCCTGCTCGGTCATGAACATGGCGCCCTGGAACAGCTCGTCGAAATCCCGCGAGGCGAGGGACGGCAGATAGCGCTCAACCAGTTCCGGCGCGCCGAACCTGCGCAGGGTGCGGGTCAGCGAGTCGGTCATGCTGACCGGGCAGCAAAGGCCGAACTCGGCCTGTACGAACAGGTGGGTGAGCGCATACTTGACCAGCGGCGGCGGGCCGTCCGGGCGATGGCTCATGGAAGCCAGGCCGAGTTCGGCATAGGCCACCCGTTCGAGGGCGACGTAGTCCGGATGCTTGCGAATGCTCTGCAAATCCTCGCCGCGGCGGGTGCGCGGCACCAGCACCGGCGGGTTCTTGTCCGCCGCCAGCGCCAGCACGTCCAGCTCGCCGCCGGCACGGGCGCCGAGCCGTTCGAGGAGCGGCCGCCATTCGGCGAGCAACGCCGGCGGCAGGTATACCTCCAGCAGCCGCTCCAGGGCCGGATCGCAGGTGTAGAGATTCAGCCCACGGCTGTCGGGGATGTTCAGCGTATCTTCGCGAAGTACTTCGGGCATGGCGGTCATGGCGCGGCTCCTGCTTGTCTTGCGCCGAGACTAGGCGAGTGGTTCGATAAGCATCCAATACAAAAAAAATCATCGACGATAAGAAAAACAGATCGTAGAACCAGGTGCCTGCCATGGATCTCAGACAGCTTCGCTACTTCATCGCGGTCGCCGAGGAACTGCATTTCGGTCGCGCCGCGGCTCGCCTGTTCATCTCCCAGCCGGCGCTGAGCTTCGACATCAAGAAGCTGGAGGAACAGCTCGGAACCCAATTGCTGCTACGCAATAACAAGTCGGTGAAGCTCACCGGCGCCGGCCAGGTCCTGCTGGTGGAAGCGCGCAACCTGCTGCTGCAGGCAGAGAAGGTGAAACGCTTGACCCAGCTATCCGCCGAGGGCGACGTCGGCCAACTGCGCGTCGGCTTCGTCAATTCCATGCTCTACCGCGGCCTGCCCAGGGCCATGTCCCGCTTCGAACGGGAGCACCCGAACATGGAGGTGGTGCTCGGCGAAATGAACAGCGCGGAGCAGGCCCAGGCGTTGCAGCGCGGGCAGATCGACCTGGGCTTCGTGCACTGGGGCAGGCTGCCGGCGGAAATCGTCTCCGAACCCTTGATCAGCGACCCGTTCCTCTGTTGCCTGCCCGCCGGGCACCGCCTGGCTGGCCAGGCGCGTCTGGACCTCGCCGAACTGCGCGACGAAGACTTCATCCTCTTCCCGCGCCATGTCTCCCCGCACTACCACGACCTGATCATCGCCCGCTGCGTGGACGCCGGCTTCAGCCCGCGCATCCGCCACGAGGCGCGCCTGTGGCAGACCGTCGCCGCCATGGTCGGTCTCGGCATGGGCGTCGCGCTGATCCCGGAGACCCTCTGCCTGGCCTGGCGGAACGAGGTGCGCTACCTGGAGATCGAGCCGGCCGGCGCGCGTTCGGAGATCCACGCGATCCTTCCGGCCAGCGAACCTTCCCGGGCGGCGCAGGCGTTCCTGGCGACGCTGAAGAGCGGCCTGGACGACGCCTGAGCGAGGGCTGACGGAAAACGTCGATATGGAATCCCTTATCGAGCCATAAGATTAAAAGACTATTGATTTGCGGGGGTGCCACCTAGACTCCGAGGCACCCGGGTCAACACCGACGCACGCTCTCCCTCCACGGAAACCAGCGTTTCCGCCCCGCCTTTCAGCGAAGGGCGGTAGGGAGCGGCGTGTCGGCGAGAACAACAATAAACAGGACTCGACCCATGCCGCGCACGCCCTCTCCCGAAGACGCCGACCTGCACAAGAAGGCCCGCAGGGCCGGTATCGCCTCCTTCATCGGCACCACCATCGAGTGGTACGACTTCTACATCTACGGCCTGGCCGCCGCCCTGGTGTTCGGCAAGGTATTCTTCCCCGCCGACATGGATCCGGGCCTGGCCACCCTGCTGTCCTTCGTCACCCTCTGGTCGGGCTTCATCGCTCGCCCGCTGGGCGGGATCATCTTCGGCCATCTCGGCGACCGCATCGGCCGCAAGACCACCCTGGTGATCACCCTGATCATGATGGGCATCGCCACGACCTGCATCGGCCTGTTGCCGGTCTATACGCAGATCGGCATCTGGGCGCCGATCTCCCTGGTGGCGCTGCGTATCGTCCAGGGCATCGCGGTCGGCGGCGAGTGGGGCGGCGCGATCCTGATCGCCAGCGAAAGCGCGCCCAAGGGCAAGGGCATCCTGTACGCCGCCTTCGCCCAGCAGGGCTCGCCCACCGGCAACCTGCTGGCGACCCTGGCGTTCTTCGCCCTCAGCGCCCTGCCCGCCTCGGACTTCATTCTCTGGGGCTGGCGCGCGCCGTTCCTGCTCTCTGCGGTGCTGGTCATCGTCGGCATGGTGATCCGCCTGAAGCTGGAGGAGTCGGAAGACATGAAGCGTGTGCTGGCGCAGAAGCGCACGGTGAAGCTGCCGCTCGCCGAGGTGCTGGGCAAGCACTGGAAGATCGTCCTGCTCGGCGCCGGCGTGCTGCCGATCATCCACGTCACCTACTTCAAGAGCACCTTCGCCCTCTCCTGGGCGACCAAGACCCTCGGCTACAGCCAGGGCACCTTCCTCAGCATCATCGTGGTCGCGCTGGTGGTGCAGTTCCTCAGCCAGCCGCTGGGGGCGCTGCTCACTTCGCGCATCGACATGCGCAAGGCGGCATGCCTGATGGTGCTGCCGGAGTTCATCCTGATGCCGGCGATGTTCTTCGCCGTGGAAACCAAGGTCTACTGGATCGCCGCGGCCGGCATGTGCCTGGCCACGGTGCCGCACGCGATGTTCTACGGCGCGGTGGGCGGTATCCTCGCCCGAGCCTTCCCGGCGCGGGTGCGCTACACCGGCCTGTCGCTGGCCTACCAGCTCTGCTCGCTGCTGGTCGGCGGCGGTACGCCGGTACTGGCCCAGTGGATTCTCAACAGTACCGGCAGCATCGTCGGCGTGGCCCTGGCCTCGGCCTGCTACGCGCTGGTCTCGCTGGCCTGTACCCTGGCCCTGTTGCGGATCACCGGGTTCCACGCCAGCGACCTGTCGACCGCCGAGCGCGCCGACGCCGAGGACTTGCAGCGGCCCGCAGCGGTCGAGCGGGAACCGGTGTTGCGCGCCCCCGCCCGGCTTCTGGGCGGCGATCCCGGCTAGCCGGCAGCGCCCATGCGCCGCTCGTGCTCCAGCAACCAGCGCTTGCGCCACAGGCCACCGCCATAGCCGGTCAGGGAACCGTCCGAACCGATGACGCGGTGGCAGGGAATCACGATGGCGATCTGGTTGGCTCCGTTGGCGCGGGCCACGGCGCGCACCGACGACGGCGAGCCGATGGACCTGGCCAGCCCGGCGTAGCTCTGCGTGCTGCCGCACGGTACCTCGCGCAGCGCCTGCCAGACCGTGCGGGTGAAGGCCGAGGCGTTCAGCGCCAACGGGGTCCGGAAGCGCACAGGAGTACCGTCGAAGTAGCCGGCGAGTTCCGCCTCGATCCTGTCGATGGGGGCGAAACGGCCGAAACCGATGCTCGATCCGCTGCTCTTCTGCAGGCGTTTCAGCTCCCCGCTCAACGCCGGGCGGTCGAAGAATTCCAGCAGGTGCAGGGCCTGCGCATCGGCCACCGCGAGCATGGCGCCGAGCGGGGTCTGCAGCCAGTCCGCCTTGAGCAGCTCGCGCCCGCGCAACTGCGACGGCGGCTCGCCCAGCAGCCGCGCGAAGGCGCTACGGAAGCCGCTGTCGGAGTCGAAGCTGGCATCCAGTTGCGCGTCGATCACCCGCGCGCCCGAGGACAGCCGCTCGGCGACCTGGCCAAGACGGCGCAGGCGAGCCATTTCCAGAAAGGTCACGCCGAACTCGCGCTTGAAGGCACGGCGCACGGTGGACGGGTCATAGCCCAGCGCCGCCAGGTCGTCTTCGAACCAGCGCCGCTGCGGTTGCCGACCGAGGCGCTGGAGCAGGTCGCTGACCAGCGGCCCCTGCGTGCCGAGCCGCTCCAGCGGCCGGCAACGCAGGCAGGGTCGGAAGCCGGCCTCGACGCAGCCCTTGATCGAATCGAAGAACAGGGTGTTCTCGCGCTTCGGCTTGCGCGCCGGGCAGGTCAGGCGGCAGAACACCCCGGTGCTCTTCACCCCGACGAAGGCGAAGCCATCGTAGGCGGGGTCGCGCGCCAACAGCGCGGCATACAGGGTGTCGTCATCGGGAAGGGGAAGGAACAACGCTGCGTCGGACATGGCCGGCTCCGGAACCAGGGAGGCGATGGATAGCCACTCTAGGCCAGGAGCCTGCGCCTTGCCGCCGCGAAACGGGCGTCGATTCTTTCTCAGCCCTCCTCGAAACGCATCTCCGGCGGCTGCTCGCGGAAACCGTGGGTGATCGCCGCCAGGTACACCGCGCCCAGCGCCAGCCAGCAGAGGCCGAGGATGATCGCCAGATGGTCGAGGCTGGCCATCAGCCACAGGTCGGCGACCAGGCCGATGCCAGGGAATACCAGGAACAACAGGGTTTCCCGTGGGCCGCGGCGCTCGGCGCCAAGGTAGTAGTGGAAGACCACCGACAGGTTGACCAGGCTGAAGGCGAGGAAGGCGCCGAAGTTGATGAACGAGGTGGAGGTGGTCACGTCCATCTGCAGCGCCAGCAGGGCCACCACGCCGCACAGGACGATGCTGTTCACCGGCGTCTCGAAGCGCTTGCCGAGACGCCCGAAGAACGGCCGCGGAAGGACGCCGTCGCGGCCCATGGCGAAGAGCAGGCGCGAGGCGCTGGCCTGGGCCGAGAGGCCGGAGGTGAACTGGCCGACGATCAGGCCGACCAGGAAGAAGGTCACGAACAGGTCGCCACCGATGTTGCGGGCGATCTCGTAGGCCGCCGAGTCCGCGCTGTCGAAGGCGAACGACGGGTGCGCCAGTTGCACGAAGTACGAGGTGACGATGAAGATCAACCCGCCCAGCAGGGTGATCAGCAGGATCGCCCGCGGGATGTTGCGCCGCGGGTCGCGGGTTTCCTCGGTCAGGGTACTGACCGCGTCGAAACCGAGGAACGAGTAGCAGGCGATCGCCGCACCGCTCATCACCAGCGGCACCTGCAGGTCGCCACCGAGCAACGGTTGCAGCGACCATAGCGGCTTGCCCGGGTCGCCCAGCACGTAGTGCACGCAGAGCGCGACGAAGGCGCCGAGGACCAGGAACTGCACCAGCATCAGCAGGCCATTGACGTTCTTCGCCAGGCGCAGACCGACGATGTTGATCGTCGTGGTCACGCAGATGAACGCCAGCACCCAGACCGCGTTGGGTACCGCGGGAAAGGCCGAGTGCAGGTAGGCGGCACCGATCAGCCAGATCGCCATCGGCAGGAACAGGTAGTCGAGCAGCACCGCCCAGCCGGCGATGAAGCCGAGCCGGGAATCGATGGCCTTGCGCACGTAGGTATAGGCCGAGCCGGCCACCGGGAAGGCCGCGGCCATGCGCCCGTAGCTGAGGGCGGTGAAGAGCATCGCCAGGGAAGCGGCGATGTAGGCGGCGGGAACGTGTCCCTGGGTGGTCTCGGCGAGGATGCCGAAAGTCCCGAGGACGATGATGGGGGTCATGTAGGCGATGCCGAACAGCACCACGGAACCCAGCGACAGGGTGCGCTTGAGTCTGGCCATTACTGCTTACTCCGGAATTATCGTTTGTTATGGCAGTGGCCCGCAGCCGGCCGGGCCGCGGGGCGCAGGGGCCTCCCCTCACCCGGGAGACCGGCGGACGCTCGGGCGCCCATCGTTGTGCTACGGCTTTCCGGGCCGATCCTCGCCCGCTCGCTGGCGGGCGGAGGACGACGCGACGCTCCTGTCGCGCCGCGGTGAATCAGGGAATCAGCAGCTCGCGCAGGCCGTCCGGGTGCTCGCGGCGCTCGCCGGGCAGGACCAGGCGACGCTCTTCGAGGTAACGGTAATCCCGACGCGCATCCTGCAACCGGCCGAGGTCCAGTTCGACGATCTGCCGGCATTCTTCGCGCCCGGCCTCGCAGAGCAACTGGCCATAGGGATCGACCACCGCGCTGCCGCCGGCGAAGACCAGCCCGCCGTCGCCATGCCCGACGCGGTTGACCATCACCGCGTAGGCCTGGTTTTCCATGGCGCGGGCCATGATCGCAGTGCGATGGGTCGGGCCATAGGGGTCCATGTTGCCATTGGTCACGATGATCAGTTCCGCACCCAGTTGGCCGAGGGCCCGCGCGCTTTCCGGGAACTCGATGTCGAAGCACACCAGCAGGCCGACCCGGATGCCGTTCCACAGGGCGGTGGCGTAGCGGTCGCCAGGCGTGAAGATGCCGCGGTCGGAGGCCCACAGGTGGGTCTTGCGGTATTTCAGGGCGATGCCGTCGGGAGCGATCAGCAGGGTGGTGTTGTAATAGCGGCCGGCGTCCGCCTCGGCGATGCCGATCGCCACCGAAACGTTACGTTCACGGGCGACGCGCTGCACCGCGCTGACCGTCGGGCCGTCGAGCGGCTCGGCGAGGGCGGCGATGTTGTCTTCGCTGGGGAAGCCGGTCAGGTGGGTTTCCGGGAACACCACCAGTTCGGTGTCCGCCGCACAGTCGGCGATGGCCGCCAGGGCGCGTTCCAGGTTGTGCGCGGTGTCGCCATCGCGACCGGCGATCTGGACGAGTTCGACTTTCATCGGAATTCCTTGTTGTTCTCGGCGCTGTTCGGCACGCGCGCTGTTCGTATGCAGGGGTCGGCACAGTATGCTTGGCGTTCCCCGCGCCGATAATTACGTCCGAGGGTTAACCCAACAGGGGTAGAAGATGAGTTTCACCTTGCAGGACATCGCCTGGCACCGCTCCGTCGGGCAACTGGTCGAGGCGCTGGATGCGCCGGACTTCTGGATTCGCCTGGTACGCCTGCTCGAACAGTACGTTCCGTTCGACAGCTGGGTGGCCCTGCTGTTCAGCCAGGGCCGGCCACAGGTGTTCGCCGAATGCCCGGGCGCCGACGGCGGGCCGGATCCGCTGTTCCAGGACTACCTGCGAGGCCTCTACCTGCTCGACCCGTTCTACATCGCCAGCCGCGAGAACCCGTGCAGCGGCCTGTTCCGTCTGGCCGACGTGGCACCGGAATGCTTCGAGCAGACCGATTACTACCAGCGTTACTTCCGCCTCAACGTGGTGGCCGATGAAATCCAGATCAACGTCCAGCTCTCCGGCGAACGCACCCTCTGCCTGTCGCTCGGCTCGCGGCGCCGCTTCACCCCCGAGCAACTCGCCGTGCTCGGTCTGGTGCGGCCCTGGGTGGCCGGGCTGATGCGCCAGCGCCTGGCCTTCGAGGACGAAGTGTTGAACAGCCCTGCGGCGCCGGAGCCGGGCTGGCAGGGTTCGCTGGAGAAGGTCGCGGAGCAGATGGGCACGCCGCTGACGGCGCGCGAACTGGAGGTCGGCAGGCTGATGCTCAGCGGCTGCTCGAGCAAGGAGATCGCCCGCAAGCTGGCGATCTCGGCGGAAACCGTGAAGGTCCACCGCAAGCACATGTACGGCAAGCTCGGCATCAAGTCGCAGTCCGAGCTGTTCGGCCTGTTCCTCCAGGCCCAGGGCTGACGGGACGGGCGACCGTCCCGTCGCCGCTCAGCGGCGCTTGATCTTCGGCTTCGGCCGGCCCTGCACGCACTTGAAGCGCGGATTCGACTTGCAGATCACGTAGAGCCGGCCACGGCGCTTCACCACCTGGCAATCGCGATGGCGCAGCTTGGCCTGTTTCAGCGAGGCGAGGACTTTCATCAGGCCCCCTTGCCGCCGACGAAGCCGGCGAAACGCTTGTTGAACCCGGCCACGCGGCCTTCGCTCTTGGTCTTGCGCTGTTCGCCGGTGTAGACCGGGTGCGAGGCGCTGGAAACGTCCAGCGTCACGTAGGGATAGGTCTTGCCGTCGGTATGGGTATGGGTCTTGTCGGTCTCCGCGGTGGAGCCGATCAGGAAGTACACGTCGGCCGAGGTGTCATGGAACAGGACGGGACGGTATTCGGGATGGATGCCGGGTTTCATGGGGATGCCTCCTACATAATGTTATATAGTTACATATTACTCCGATAAGAATAATTCGCAACTCCGGAAAGAGTTCCCGGCGACCATTCGGCTGCTCGACCATCCAGACACAATTATTAGCTTGCTTTCTATCCCCGTTTGTTTCCCATAATCAGCGCTTGGTTAGCGCGGGGGGAACCCGTCGTAGACGCCTCGAAGAAGGTGACTACCATTTTGAACCGAAGCCTGAAGATTGGAGACATGATGAATCTGTCGCTACTCAGTCGCTATGCGTTTTTCGCCTGTATCGCCCTGTTCACCTTGCTCAGCCTGCCGTTCCTCGGCAGCACCGAATGGCTCTGGCCGTTCACCCTCCTGGGCGTGGCCCTGAGCCTGCTCGGCCTGTTCGACCTGATCCAGACGCCCCACGCGGTGCGCCGCAACTATCCGATCCTGGGCAACATCCGCTATCTGGTGGAAGGCATCCGCCCGGAGATCCGCCAGTACCTGCTGGAAGCCGACGGCGACGCCCTGCCCTTCTCCCGCGCCCAGCGCTCGCTGGTCTACTCGCGGGCGAAGAACGAAAGCTCGGAGAAGCCCTTCGGCACCCTGATCGACGTGTACACCGCCGGCTACGAATTCATCAGCCACTCGATGCGTCCGGCGCCGCTCAGCGATCCCTGCGAGTTCCGCGTCGACATCGGCGGGCCACAATGCAGCAAGCCGTACTCCGCTTCGCTGTTCAACGTCTCGGCGATGAGTTTCGGCGCCCTCAGCGCCAACGCCATTCGCTCGCTGAACCGTGGCGCGCAGATGGGCAACTTCTACCACGACACCGGCGAGGGCAGCATCAGCCCCTATCACCGCGAGAACGGCGGCGACCTGGTCTGGGAACTGGGCAGCGGCTACTTCGGGTGCCGCACCCGCGATGGCAAGTTCGACCCTGAGCGCTTCGCCGCCCAGGCCCTCGACCCGCAGGTGAAGATGATCGAGATCAAGCTCAGCCAGGGCGCCAAGCCGGGACACGGCGGTATCCTGCCCAAGCACAAGGTCACCCCCGAGATCGCCGCCACCCGTGGCGTGCCGATGGGTGAGGATTGCGTTTCGCCGTCGCGCCACAGCGCCTTCTCCACGCCGATCGAGCTGATGCAGTTCATCGCCCAGCTGCGCGAACTGTCCGGCGGCAAGCCGGTCGGCTTCAAGTTCTGCCTGGGCCATCCATGGGAGTTCATGGGCATCGCCAAGGCCATGCTGGAGACCGGCATCCTCCCCGACTTCATCGTCGTCGACGGCAAGGAAGGCGGCACCGGCGCGGCGCCGCTGGAGTTCACCGACCATATCGGCGTGCCGCTGCGCGAAGGCCTGCTGTTCGTCCACAACACCCTGGTCGGCCTCAACCTGCGCGACAAGATCAAGGTCGGCGCCAGCGGCAAGATCGTCAGCGCCTTCGATATCGCCAGCGTCCTGGCCACCGGCGCGGATTGGGCCAACTCGGCGCGCGGCTTCATGTTCGCCATCGGCTGCATCCAGTCGCAGAGCTGCCATACCAACAAGTGCCCGACCGGCGTCGCCACCCAGGACCCGCTGCGCCAGCGCGCGCTGGTGGTGCCGGACAAGGCCGAGCGGGTGCGCAACTTCCATCGCAACACCCTCAAGGGCCTGGCCGAGATGCTCGCCGCGGCGGGCCTGGAACATCCCTCGCAGCTCGAAGCCAAGCACCTGGTGCGACGCATCACCGACACCGAGATCCGCCTGTTCTCGCAGCTGCACTACTTCCTCAAGCCGGGCGAACTGCTTTCCGGCAAGATCGAGGGCGAGTTCTACGAGCGCATGTGGAACATGGCGCGGGCCGACAGCTTCGACGCGGCGGCCTGAGCCGCCGCCCTCGCACGCAAGAAAAAGCCGGAGGCATCGCTGCCTCCGGCTTTTTCATGTCCGCGTAGATCAGCCCAGCAGGATGGTCGCCCAGGTCACGGTGATCACGGTGAGGGCCACGAACTGCGCGGCGCTGCCCATGTCCTTGGCATTCTTCGACAGAGGGTGGCGTTCCAGCGAGACGCGGTCGACGGTGGCCTCGATCGCCGAGTTGAGCAGCTCGACGATCAGCGCCAGCAGGCACACCGCGATCATCAGCGCGCGTTCGCCGCGGCTGACGTCGAGGAGGAAGGCCACCGGAATCAGCACCACGTTGAGCAGCACCAGTTGGCGGAAGGCGGCTTCACCGCGGAAGGCGGCGAGGAAACCTGCGAGGGAATAGCCGGTGGCGTTGAGGATACGCTTGAGGCCGGTCTGGCCTTTGAAGGGGGAAGGCGACACGTCGGGTTCTCATCGATTCGGAAGGCCGGCAGTCTAGCCGCCGGCTGGTCAAAAAAGCGTTAAGCCGTCTCTCAATGAGAAGCGGGAACCGTCTCCATTTGTTGCAGCAGCAGCGCGGCCTGGGTCCGGGTGCGCACGTTGAGCTTGCGGAAGATCGCCGTGACGTGGGCCTTCACCGTCGCCTCGGAAACGTTCAGGTCGTAGGCGATCTGCTTGTTCAGCAACCCTTCGCAGACCATGGTGAGTACCCTGAACTGTTGCGGGGTGAGGCTGGCGAGCCCGGCGCTGGCGGCCTTGGCCTCCTCGCTGAGGGCTTCGGCGGCGGCATCCTGCGGCGGCCACCAGGTGTCCCCGTCGAGCACCGCGCGCACCGCCTGCTGCAGGGTTTCCAGCGGACTGGACTTGGGAATGAAGCCGCTGGCGCCGAACTCGCGGGAGCGCTGCACCACCGCGGCCTCCTCCTGTGCCGAGATCATCACCACCGGCACCTGCGGGTATTGCCCGCGCAACAGCACCAGGCCGGAGAAGCCATAGGCCCCCGGCATGTTGAGGTCCAGCAGGACCAGATCCCAATCGGCCTTCTCGTTCAGCCGCGCTTCCAGTTCGGCGATGCTGGCGGCTTCCACCAGGCGCACGTCGGGGCCCAGCCCGAGGGTGAGGGCCTGGTGCAAAGCGCTGCGAAACAGGGGGTGATCGTCGGCGATCAGGATCTCGTAAGAAGCCATGACATGTCCTAGTTTGTTCGGCCCAGCCGAGGCGGCGCTCAGGATGCCGACCGAGGGCGGACCGGTCAAGCCGAATGAGGGATACCTCGTACACCGCGTTCGTCTTTTCAAACACCCCGGCTTGCTGGCAGAGTGGCGGACCCTCCCCGCCCCGTCGAGCGAGCCATGCGAAGCCAAGCCCTGCGTGCCGATGTCCTGATGCTGATCACCGCCATGATCTGGGGGGTGTCGTTCGTCGCCCAGCGCCTGGGGATGGACGCCATCGGGCCGTTCCTCTATACCGGCCTGCGCTTCGTCCTCGGTGCCCTGGTGCTGGTGCCACTGCTGATGCTGCGCTCGCGACGCGACGGCGCGCAACCCTTCAATCGCGGACAGTTGCTCGCCGGTGTGATCCTCGGCGTCGCCCTGACCACCGGGATCAATCTGCAGCAGGTCGGCCTGCTGTTCACCAGCGTGACCAACTCCGGCTTCATCACCGGGCTCTACGTGATCGTCGTGCCGTTGCTCGGCCTGCTGTTCGGCCAGCGCACCGGCGCGGGCACCTGGCTGGGGGCGTCGCTGGCGGTGCTCGGCATGGCCCTGCTGAGCATCGGCCCGGGCTTCCAGGTCGCCTCCGGCGACTGGCTGCAACTGGCCGGCGCGGTGGTCTGGGGCGCGCACGTCCTGCTGGTAGGCCTGTTCGCCAGCCGCTACGACCCGATCCGCCTGGCCTTCCTGCAGTTCGCCACCTGCGCGGCGGTCAGCCTGCTGCTGGCACTGGTCTTCGAGGAAATCCACTGGGACGCCATCGTCCAGGCCGGTCCCGCCCTGCTATACGGCGGCCTGCTCGGCGTCGGCACCGGCTTCACCCTGCAGGTGGTGGCGCAGAAGCACGCCATCGCTTCCCATGCGGCGATCATCCTGTCCCTGGAAGCGGTGTTCGCCGCCATCGCCGGCGCCCTGTTCCTCGCCGAGACCCTGCACCTGCGCGGCTATTTCGGTTGCGCGCTGATGCTGGCGGGCATGCTGGTGGCGCAGTTGTGGCCGCGCAAGCTCGCCGCCGAAGCGCGCCCGGCCTGACGCTCAGCCACGGAACGGCGCCAGGGCACGGTGCGCCGGGCTGGCCTCGTCCAGCGGAATGTGCCGCTTGGCGCCCAGGTAGCGCTCGCTGAACACCTCCAGGTAGGCGCCGAGCGCCTCGCCCGCAGCCTCGTCGCCAGCAAGCTCCAGGCACAGCGCCGCCACTTCGGCGGTGCACAGGTGCTCGCCACGGGTCGAGCGACGCAGGCGATAGCGCGAGAGCTGCTCGGGCAGCAGGCTGAGCACCGGGAACGGCTCCAGGTAAGGACTCTTGCGGAACATCTTGCGCGCCTCGGTCCAGGTCGCGTCGAGCAGGATGAACAGCGGTCGCTTGCCTTCCGCCAGCGGGGCGACCTCGTTCACCACCCGCTCCGCCGCCACGTATTCGCCGGGGAACACCAGGTATGGCTGCCACTGCGGGTCGGCCAGCAACTCCAGCAAGCGCGGGTCGACCTCGGTGCGCGACCAGCCGAAGGCGAAGGTGTCGGCCACGGTATCGGCGATCAGCCAGCCGGTGTTGGTCGGTTTCAGCGCCTCGATGTCGTGCATGACCAGGCACATGCCGGCGCGCGCCTCGACCCGCGGCCGCCAGGCGCACATGCAATAGCTGGGCAGCAGCCGACAGCTTTCGCAGCGCAGCATGCGCGAACCGCGCGCGACGAAGGGTTTCAGGCTGCGCGCCAGGCGCTCCTGGCGCAAGCGGGAAACGGCATGGCTCATCGGGCAGGCTCCCGATACGGAAAGGACGGGCGAAGGAACATCGAAGACTCGAGGAAACGGGCTGGAAAGCGACCGCGAAATTCTATCAGAGCCCGCGTGGCTCCTGCTTTGTCGGACAACTTCCGAGGCCGCGAAAAAAAATTCTTCACAGGGGCCTCAGACGTCTAGTTAGAGCGGGACGCGATCCCTATAATCCGCCCCCTTTTTCGACACCGGGCAGCCGGCTCCGCCCGCTGACCTTACTGCCTCTCCAGACGAGTGACGCCCCCCTTGCTCGAGATCCGCAACGTGACCCGCCGCTTCGGCGACTTCACCGCCGTCGACAATGTCAGCCTGACGATCAACACCGGCGAATTCTTCACCCTCCTCGGCCCTTCCGGGTGCGGCAAGACCACCCTCCTGCGCATGCTCGCCGGCTTCGACCAGCCGGACAGCGGCGAGATCCGCCTCAACGGCCAGGACCTCGCCGGCGTCGAGCCGGAGAAGCGCCCGGTGCATACGGTGTTCCAGAGCTACGCGCTGTTCCCGCACATGAGCGTGGCGCAGAACATCGCCTTCCCGCTGAAGATGGCCGGAGTGGCGAAGAGCGAGATCGACGCCCGCGTCGAACAAGCCCTGAAGGACGTGCGCCTGGCGGACAAGGGCGGGCGCATGCCGACACAGCTTTCCGGCGGCCAGCGCCAGCGCGTGGCGATCGCCCGCGCGCTGGTAAACCGGCCGCGCCTGCTGCTGCTCGACGAACCGCTGTCGGCGCTGGACGCCAAGCTGCGCGAAGAAATGCAGATCGAACTGATCAACCTGCAGAAGGACGTCGGCATCACCTTCGTCTATGTCACCCACGATCAGGGCGAAGCCCTGGCGCTGTCGCACCGCATCGCGGTGATGAACCAGGGCCGGGTGGAGCAGCTGGACGCCCCGGAAACCATCTACAGCTTCCCGCGCAGTCGTTTCGTCGCCGACTTCATCGGCCAGTGCAACCTGCTCGACGCCACAGTCGAGGCGGTCGACGGCGAACGCGTGCGCATCGATCTCCGGGGCCTGGGCGAGGTCCAGGCGCTGAAATCCTTCGACGCCCAGCCCGGCGAGGCCTGCGTGCTGACCCTGCGGCCGGAGAAGATCCGCCTGGCGCAGAGCGTCACCGCCGACAGCGACGAGGTGCACTTCCGCGGCCGCGTCGCCGAACTGCTCTACCTGGGCGACGTGACCCTGTACATCGTCGAGCTGGAGAACGGCGAGCGCCTGGAAACCCTGCTGCCCAACGCCACGCCCGGCCGGGCCAAGTTCTTCGAGGTGGGCGACGCGGTGGAAGCCGCCTGGCGCTTCGATGCCGGCCACCTGGTCAGGGCCTGAGACGATGAGAAAGAACCTCGGCAAGTGGCTGCTGGTCTGGCCGCCGCAAGCGTATCTGCTGTTCTTCTTCCTGGTTCCGGCGCTGATCATGCTGTTCGCCTCGTTCCGCTTTCCCGGCGACTACGGCGGCCTGGCGCCCTGGATGTACAGCGAGGACGGGCAGACCGTCTACGACCTCAGCGTGGAGAACTACACCCGGCTCACCGAGAGCTGGGTGTACCTGCAACTGTTCGTCAAATCCTTCGGCTACGCCCTGGTCACCACCCTGGCCTGCCTGCTGCTCGCCTACCCGGTGGCGACCACCCTCGCCCGGGCCCCGGCGAAGTGGCGCAACCTGCTGATCCTGCTGGTGATCCTGCCGTTCTGGAGCAACCTGCTGGTACGCGTCTACGCCTGGATGATCATCCTCTCGCCGTCCGGTGCCCTGACCCGCGGGATCAACGCCGCGCTGGACCTGTTCGGCGCGCAGCCGATCAGCCTGATGTTCACCCCGTTCGCGGTGATCCTGTGCATGGTCTACGTGCACCTGCCGTTCATGATCCTGCCGCTCTACGCCAACCTGGAGAAACACGACCCGGCCCTGCTGGACGCCGCCCAGGACCTCGGCGCCGGTCGTTGGCAACGCTTCTGGCGGGTGACCTTCCCGCTCTCGCTGCCGGGCGTGGCCGCCGGCGCGGCACTGGTATTCATCCCGGTGCTGGGAATGTTCGCCATCCCCGACCTGGTCGGCGGTACCGACGGCATCATGATCGGCAACCTGATCAAGAGCCAGTTCCTCGACTCCCGCGACTGGCCGTTCGGCAGCGCGCTGTCGATCGCCCTGACCGGCTGCATCCTGCTGCTGGTCGCCCTCGGCATGGGCGCCGCGCGCGCCCGCAAGGGAGGCGCCCATGCGTAGGCCCTACCTGCTCTGGAGCGCCACCGCGCTGGTGTACCTGTTCCTCTACGTACCGCTGGTGATCGTGGTGCTGTACTCCTTCAACGACTCGCGGCTGAACGCCGAGTGGGTGGGCTTCACCCTGGACTGGTACCGCAAGCTGTTCGGCAACCGCGACATGCTCCAGGCCGCCGCCAACTCGCTGGTCATCGCGCTGGTTTCGGCCAGCGTGGCGACCCTGCTCGGCACCCTCGCCGGGGTCGCCCTGCATCGCTTCAAGCTGCGCGTGCTGCCCCTGCTGGTGCTGACCCCGATCGCCATTCCGGAACTCCTGATGGGGGTCTCGCTGGTGATCTTTTTCATCGGCCTGAACATGAGCCTGGGCATGCTCTCGGTGACCCTCGCGCACATCACCTTCTCGGTCGGCTTCGTCGCCCTGGTGGTGCAGGCGCGCATGTCGGGCATGGACGAAAGCCTCACCGAGGCGGCCCGCGACCTCGGTGCCACGCCCTGGCAGAGCTTCCGCCTGGTGACCCTGCCGCTGATCATGCCGGGCATCGTCGCCGGCGCGCTGATGGCCTTCACCCTGTCCATCGACGACTTCGTGATCACCTTCTTCACCGCCGGCGGCGGCTTCGCCACCCTGCCGACGCAGATCTACACCATGATCAAGATCGCCGTGACGCCCGAAGTGAACGCCGTCTCCACCCTGCTGATGCTGCTCACCCTGGTGCTGATCGTGATCGCCTCGAAACTCTCCCCCAGCGCCATCAAGGGCCATTGATCCGCCGAAACCCGCGGGCCTCCCGGAGAGGCCCGCGGCCTTGCCCTGCTCCGGTTTCCGGAGCCCTGCCACCCCGTAACAAGGAACCATGATGAAAAAGCTGTTGCTCGTCGCAACCCTCATGGCAGGAGCCGCCCAGGCCACCGCCGCCGAGAAGCTGTATCTGTTCAACTGGAATGACTACATCGCCGAGGACACAGTGAAACGCTTCGAACAGCAATGTGGCTGCGAGCTGGTGCAGGAGTTCTATTCCGGCACCGAGGAAATGATGGCCAAGCTGGCCGCCGGGGCCAGCGGCTACGACGTGATCATCCCGACCCAGAACGCGGTCGAGGCGCTGATCCGCAAGGGCGACCTGCTGGAGCTGGACAAGAGTCGCCTGGCGAACCTGAGCAACGAGGCCGCGGGCTACCTCGACAAGGATTTCGACAAGGGCAACCGCTATTCCCTGCCCTACGCCTTCACCACCACCCTGGTCGGCTACAACAAGACCGAGCTGGACAAACTGGGCATCGACCCCGCCGACTGGTCGGTGATCTTCGACCCGGCGGTCCTGGAGAAGATCAAGGGCAGGGTCACGGTGATGGACGACCCGCAGGAACTGTTCGGCGCCGCCCTGAAGTACCTCGGTCACTCCGCCAACGACACCGACCCGCAGCACTGGAAGGAAGCCCAGGCGCTGATCCTCGCGGCCAAGCCGTACTGGGCCGCGTTCAACTCGTCGAGCTATATCAAGGAGCTGACCCTGGGCAACATCTGGGTCGCCCATGGCTACTCCAGCGACATGTACCAGGCCAGGGCCGACGCGGAGGCTGCCGGCCGCGCCTTCAAGGTCGACTTCGCCCTGCCCCGCCAAGGTGCGGTGCTGGCCATCGACAACATGGTGATCCACAAGGGCTCGAAGAACCCTGACCTGGCCTACCGCTTCATCGACTTCATGCTCGACGGTCGGAACGCTTCCGAGCTGACCAACCAGATCGGTACTGGCACGCCCAACGCCGCCGCCCTGCCCTTCATCAAGCCGGAAATCAAGACGCTCGCCGCCCTGTTCCCGGACGCCACCACCCAGGCCAGGCTGGAGCCGCTGAAGGACCTGAACTCGCGCCAGCGACGCGCCCTGAACAAGCTCTGGACAGAGATCAAGCTGCGCTGATCCGCACCGCTATCGACGAAAGGGCGACCCTCGGTCGCCCTTTTGCGTTTCCGTGCCCCGCCCCGAACGCGGTAACATGGCGCCCATTCGCCACCGTCCGTCCCGGGAATGGGCCGACGGAAACAATTCGCCCCCTCCATCGGTCGAATCCGCTTATTGCCCCAGGAGATCTTCGATGTCGCGCTTCATGGCCCTTGCCCTTTGTTTCGTCCTGCCCACCGCCGCCCATGCCGCCTCGCTCAAGGATTTCGAACTGAGCAAGATGCTGGAGAAAGTGGCCAAGGAAAGCAGCGTAGGCACTCCCCGCGCCATCAACGAAGACATCCTCGACCAGGGCTACACCGTCGAAGGCAACCAGTTGATCAATCACCTCAGCGTACGCGCCAGCCACGCCGAGCGCATGCGCTCCAACCCGGACAGCGTGCGCAGCCAGCTCGGCGATAGCGTGTGCAGCAACACCGGCTATCGCCAGTTGCTCGCCCGCGGCGCGATCCTCACCTACAGCTTCACCGAGTACAAGACCAACCAGCCGGTCGCCACCGAACGCTTCGATGCCGGCAGCTGCCGCATCCAGGGCAAGAAGTAAGCGCGCCGCGCGGTCGCCATGCTGGACAAGCAGCATCTGCTGAAGATCGCCAGGACGCCGATGCCGTTCGGCAAGTACCAGGGACGGATGCTGGTCGACCTGCCGGAGGAGTACCTGCTGTGGTTCTACAAGAAAGGCTTCCCGCCCGGTGAACTCGGGCGGCTGATGCAGTTGACCCTGGAGCTGAAGATCGACGGGCTGGACGGGCTGCTCAAGCCGCTTCGTCCCCCCGCTCCGTAGGCGAATGACGTCGCCGACGCTATCCGCCGATACCCCGCCCACACCCTGCCTTCGCCAGACACCCGCCCCCGTTCGGCAGGGCGAATAACGCCACAGACGCTATCCGCCGATACGCAGCCGAACTCAGCGCAACAACGCCGGATCGCCCTTGCCGGCCACCGCCGCCGCTTCCTCCGGGGTCAGCAGCGCGGTGCGCGGCACCTCCATCAAGCGGGCGCAAGCCGCCAGCACGTTGCCCCAGCAGGCGCGGTTGGCGAACTGCATGCCCGCCTCGTCGAGGGTGCCGCCGCGGTTGCGATAGCCGAGTACCGAGGTGCGCCGGGCATCCGGCAGGATTGGCCAAAGATGACCGCGCGCCACTTCCGCGCGCATATGGGTGAGTAGCACGCGGCGCTCATGGCTATCCGGGAACAGTCGTTCCACCAACGCCTCGTCGGCCACCGCCTCGACCTCCCAGCGATCGCGCGGCGCGCGGAAGCGTCCCGGCTCCTGCAGGTAGACCAGCCGGTAGGCCTGCCCGGCCTCGGCCAGACGCTGCGCGGCGCGGCGCATCTGTTCAAGCTGGTAGCTGCCGTTGGCGATCAGCAGCAGTGGATCGGAGCCGCAGCGCTCCTCGACCAGGATCGCGCCGTCGCGGGCCAGGCGCTCGGCCTGGACGGCGTCGAACACCATCGGCCGGTCGCGCTTGGGGATCACCAGGCAGGCCAGTTGCCCCCGGCTGCGGTAGATCGTCGGTAGCAGCGCCAGGGCGCTGTTGTGATCGGCCGGGAAGAGCACCCGGACCATGTCACTCATCTCGCCAAGCAGGGCCTCGCAGAAGGTGGTGTCCTGGTGCGACTGCTGGTTCTTGCCATTCTCCCAGGTATGCGAAGTAGCGACCAGCGGCCAGCCCAGCCAGCCGGCCGGACGCCCGACTTCCTTCTGCTGGCGGGCGAAGATCAGGGTCTGGCGCACCGCGCCGAGCATCTTCACGCAGAACGCCTCGTAGCTGGCAACCAGGTTGAGTCCGCCCTGGTTGGCCAGGCAGGCGGACACCACCGCCTCCTCGTTGAGCGCGGTGATGACCCGACCGCTCACCGATTCCAGTTCGCTCTCCGGCTCGCTGACCCGATGCTTGAGCGCCTTGAGCACGCCGCCGAGGCGGTTGCTGGCCAATTCGTCGGGATTGCCGACCCGGGCGCGCAGGTCGGGGTTGGCCTCCACCAGTTCGGTATAGAAGCGGTCCAGCGCGGCCATCGGCGAGCAGGGGTCGTCGCGATAGCGCAGCGGCGGGATGATCGGTTCGATGGGATGGCGCAGGGCCAGCGGGTTGTCCCGTTCGAGGGGACGCTCGCCGCGCTGCTCGGCGAACAGCCGGCGGGCCAATTCGAGAGCCTCAGGCTCGACCCAGAGTTCGTTTGCATGCTGGTTGAACAGTTGCCGGGCCTGTTCGTCGTTATGCGGATTGCCCGGCAGCGGCAGGTTGTGCGCGGCGTTGCTGCCGGCGCCATAGAAGCCGAAGCCCTTGACCGTCTCGGCGATGCCGTAGGGAATCGGCAGCGGGTAGCGGAGGATGCCGCTGTTCTTCTCCTGCACGCGCCGCTCCAGGCGCTGTTCCATCTCCCAGAGCGTACAGACGAAGGCGGCCGGGTCGCGCCCATCGAAGCTGATCGGATCGAAGCCGCAGCGGCGCAGATGCAGCTTGAAGCCCTCCAGCCCCTCATGGGTGCCCAGTTCGGTGCGCTGCTCGATGCGCCGGCCATTGGCGATCATCACCGGCAGCGCCGCCCCGCAATCCTCTGCTCGCCACCAGCGCGGAATCCAGTCGCTGCCGCGCTGTTCCTCGGCGGCACCATCGGAGAGGAACGCCACCAGGGTCTCGCCGGGCAGCGGCATGTGCGCGTACTGCAATTCGGCGAAGCCGAGGTAGCCACCCTCGGCGATACCGCCGGCGGTATGCGGATTCACGTGGCTGCCCAGTGGCGCCGCCGGTGCGCCGTTGGGGGCCTGGGCGTAGCCGTAGAAGTCCTGCAGCAAGCGGTTCAGCCCCTCCTCGCCGTCAGCATAGGCGCGCTCCTGCTCCGGGTGCAGGTTGCCGGTCAGGACGTTCAGCGCGTCGATGGCGGCCACGCAATGGCCCTGGCCCATCAGCCAGGCGCGAGTCTTGCCGGTCAGGACGTTGAGTGCCAGGTAGCCGGCGTAGGCCGGGACCATGTTCAGGGCTCCGCCGGTGTGGCCCTCGGGCTGTGTCTTGAAATCCTCGGCCTGCAACGGCTGGCCGTCCAGGCGGATGCGCCGGGCGTAGGTCATGTGCACGACGATGCGCAGGGCGCTGGCGGTCAGCCGGTCGAGGGCGCGGAACAGCTGGTAGACACTGGCCAGGTCCGGTTGCAGCCCGGCTTGGACCAATTGATGAGCGGTGCGGAACACGGCGGCGCGGGTCTCTGCGCTATGCTGGAGCGGACCATGGCCTTGCAGCCACGCGGCAAACGCCGGCTCGGCCGCCGCATGGGCAAGCAACTCGTCCTGACTGGGCAGAATCTGACTCATGGTGGGTAGCCTCCCTAGTGGTGCCTTGCAGTCTAGGCAGCACACGGCAAAGGGCGCTGACCTGCATCAAGCTCCCCGCCCCCGATTCGTTCACCCTGGCCCTGTACGAAGGTTCCATGGCATTCCACGATCCCCGAAAGGTATCGGGGGGTCGACAGAGCTCTGACGGAGGAGGCTCGATGGCATCACTGACGTTTCTAGGCGCCGCCCAGGAGGTCACTGGCTCCTGTTATCTGCTGGAAACCCTCGATGGCGTGAAGGTCCTGCTCGAATGCGGCATGCGCCAGGGGCGTCGCGAAGCCGACAACGGCAACCGCGCGCCCTTCCCCTTCGATCCCGCGAGCATCGACGCGGTGGTCATCTCCCACGCCCACCTGGACCACAGCGGCCTGCTGCCGCGCCTGGCGGCCGAGGGCTTCAAGGGCCCGATCTTCGCCACCGAGGCCACCTGTGAACTGCTCGAACTCATGCTGCTGGACTCCGCGCACATCCAGGAAAAGGACGCCGAGTGGGAGAACCGCTGGCGCAACCGGATCGGCAAGCCGAGCATCAAGCCGCTGTATACCCAGGCCGACACCGAACGCGCGCTCAAGCTGCGCCGGCCGATCAGCCTCGGCAGCACCGTGGCGGTCGCTCGTGGCGTGCGGGTGACCTTTCACAACGCCGGGCACATCCTCGGCTCGTCGATCGTCGAAGTGCAATTCCACGACCAGGTGCAACCGCGCCGCCTGGTGTTTTCCGGCGATCTCGGCAACACCTGCTCGCCGTTGATGCGCGCGCCCTCGCCGCTGAGCCGGGCCGACGTGGTGATGCTCGAGTCCACCTACGGCGATCGCGATCACCGCGACAGCAACGAAACCCTGGAGGAACTGGCGGCGATCCTCGAACAGGCGCATCGCGACGGCGGCAACGTGCTGATCCCGTCGTTCGCCGTCGGCCGCACCCAGGACCTGCTCTACTACCTCGGCCGCTTCTACCAGGAGGGCCGCCTGCCGCAACAGGCGGTGTTCCTCGACAGCCCGATGGCCGCCCGCGCCAACGGCATCTACCTGCGCCACAGCAACGAGTTCGACGACCGCGACCGCGAGTACATTCGCGGCACCGGCACCACCCGCCTGGAGGAATGGCTGCCGGTCCTGCGCGTCACCCGCAGCGCCGACGAGTCGATGGCGATCAACCGGATCAAGAGCGGCGCGGTCATCATCGCCGGCAGCGGCATGTGCACCGGTGGCCGTATCGTCCATCACTTCAAGCACAACCTCTGGCGCCCGGAATGTCATGTGGTATTCCCCGGCTTCCAGGCGCGCGGCACCCTGGGCCGCAACATCGTCGACGGCGCCAGCGCGGTTCGCGTGTTCCACCAGCGCATCGCGGTCAAGGCGCAGATCCATACCCTCGGCGGCTTCTCCGCCCACGCCGGGCAATCGCAGCTGCTCGACTGGGTCGCTCACTTCGCCCACCGTCCCGCGCTATACCTGATACATGGCGAGCGGGAAAAGATGGAAGCGCTGCGGGGCGCGATCCGCGAGCGCCTCGACTGGGATGCCGAGATACCCGAGCCCGGCGAACGCATCGAGATCTGAGCCGCCGTCCGCAACTGTCACGCAGTCCGTGGCAGTATGCGGATGACCGCCTGTCCAGGGTGGTGGTAGAAGGAGTATGCGAATGCCCTACGAAGCCGATGACTATCTTTCCCGGCACTTCCAGACCAGCGGCACCGACCTGGCGCGGAAGGTCGACGAACTGGCGGCCCTTGCGGCTCCCGGCGACAGCCCCAATCTCGCGCTCTACCGCGAGATGCTCTTCACCGTGACGCGCATGGCCCAGGCCGACCGCAACCGCTGGGACGCCAAGATCATGCTGCAGACCCTGCGCGAGATGGAGCATGCCTTCAGCGTCCTCGAGCAGTTCAAGCGGCGGCGCAAGGTCACCGTGTTCGGCTCGGCGCGCACGCCGGTCGAACATCCGGTCTATGCCCTGGCGCGCAAGCTGGGCGAGGAACTGGCCCGCTACGACCTGATGGTGATCACCGGCGCCGGCGGCGGCATCATGGCCGCCGCCCACGAAGGCGCCGGGCTGGAGAACAGCCTGGGCTTCAACATCACCCTGCCCTTCGAGCAGCACGCCAACCATACGGTGGACGGCAGCGGCAACCTGCTGTCGTTCCACTTCTTCTTCCTGCGCAAGCTGTTCTTCGTCAAGGAAGCCGACGCCCTGGTGCTCTGCCCCGGCGGCTTCGGCACCCTCGACGAGGCGCTGGAAGTGCTGACCCTGGTGCAGACCGGCAAGAGCCCGCTGGTGCCGATCGTGCTGCTCGACCAGCCGGGCGGCCGCTACTGGGAACACGCCCTGGAGTTCATGCAGGAACAGTTGCTGGAGAATCACTATATCCTGCCGGCCGACATGCGCCTGATGCGCCTGGTGCATTCGGCCGAAGACGCGGTGAAGGAAATCGCCCAGTTCTACCGCAACTTCCACTCCAGCCGCTGGCTGAAAGGCACGTTCGTTATTCGCCTGAACCACGCCCTGAACGAAGCCGCGCTGGCGCACCTGCACGAACACTTCGCCAGCCTCTGCCTGAGCGGCGGCTTCCAGCAGCAGGCCTACAGCGAGCAGGAACAGGACGAACCGGAGTTCCGCAACCTGACCCGCCTCGCCTTCGTGTTCAACGGGCGCGACCAGGGGCGTCTGCGGGAATTGCTGGACTACATCAACCTGCCGGAAAACTGGGACTGAAGCTGCCGGTCCGGCACGCGCTCAATCGTCGCTGCGGCCGTTCAACAGGCGGCTGATCGACTCCATGGAGTAGCCCCGGTACGCCAGGAAGCGGCCCTGCTGGGCCTTTTCCCTGGCGTCCTGCGGCAGGCGGGCGAACTTGCGTCGCCAGACCTCACGCAATTGCGCGCTCCAGTCGACCTCGCAGGCACCCAGCGCCCTTTCGATATCGGCGCGCGGCAGGCCGCGTTGCGCCAGTTCTTCACGAATGCGCAACGGCCCATGGCCGCCGCGGGCGCGACTGGCGATGAAGCTTTCGAGATAGCGGGATTCGTCGAGCAGACCTTCCTCGGCCAGGCGGTCGAGGGTGGGATCGATCAACTCGGCAGACGCGCCACGCTGGCGCAACTTGCGGGAAAGCTCGGCGCGCCCGTGCTCACGGCGCGCCAGCAGATCCATGGCCGCCCGCCGCACGGCGACGGGCGTATCGAGCACGATCGCCATTGGCCTCAATCGGCTTCGGCGTCAGCCACTTCTTCGGCGTCGGCCTTCACCGGGCCGCTCTTGGCCAGCAACTGGTCGCGAATGGTCTTCTCCAGTACCGAACCGATTTCCGGATTGTCTTCCAGGTACTTGGCGGCGTTCGCCTTGCCCTGGCCGATCTTGCTGCCCTGGTAGCTGTACCAGGCGCCGGACTTCTCGACCAGGCCCAGTTGCACGCCCAGGTCGATGATCTCGCCGGTACGGTAGATGCCCTTGCCGTAGAGGATCTGGAACTCGGCCTGGCGGAACGGCGGGGAAACCTTGTTCTTCACCACCTTGACGCGGGTTTCGCTACCCACCACCTCGTCGCCTTCCTTCACCGCGCCGGTACGACGGATGTCCAGGCGGACCGAGGCGTAGAACTTCAGCGCGTTACCGCCGGTGGTGGTTTCCGGGTTGCCGAACATGACGCCGATCTTCATGCGGATCTGGTTGATGAAGATGACCAGGCAGTTGGCGTTCTTGATATTGCCGGTGATCTTGCGCAGCGCCTGGGACATCAGGCGCGCCTGCAGGCCGACGTGGGCGTCGCCCATCTCGCCTTCGATCTCGGCCTTGGGCACCAGCGCGGCCACGGAGTCGACGATGATCACGTCGACCGCGTTGGAGCGCACCAGCATGTCGGTGATTTCCAGGGCCTGCTCGCCGGTGTCCGGCTGGGAGACCAGCAGGTCGTCGACGTTGACGCCCAGCTTGCCGGCATAGTCGGGATCGAGCGCGTGCTCGGCGTCGACGAAGGCACAGGTGGCGCCCTGTTTCTGGGCCTCGGCGATCACCGAGAGGGTCAGGGTGGTCTTGCCCGAGGATTCCGGACCGTAGATCTCGACGATCCGGCCCTTGGGCAGGCCGCCGATGCCGAGGGCGATGTCCAGGCCCAGGGAGCCGGTGGAGATGGCCGGGATCGCCTGGCGCTCATGGTCGCCCATGCGCATGACCGCGCCCTTGCCGAATTGGCGTTCGATCTGTCCCAGGGCCGCGGCCAGGGCGCGCTTCTTGTTCTCGTCCATTGAAGTCCTCGCGAAGTCAGGGCGGCCGGACGGCCACGAACAACTGTATAAGTAGACAGTATTATTCCACAGGGCAAGTCGCTCGCCTACCCCCGACGGGAAGAATGTTCCGAACGGTTGCCCGCAGGCGCGGCTAGCCCGGGTTCTCGCCGTTGCTCATGCGCAGCAGGCCGGTCAGCGCGGTCGCCACCGTCTGCCGGCGCACGGCGTCGCGGTCGCCGTTGAACTGGCAGCGCTCGCTGACCAGCCGCTCGCCGTCGGCCCAGGCCAGCCAGACCGTGCCTACCGGCTTTTCCGGCGAGCCACCGTCGGGCCCGGCGACACCGCTCACCGCCACCGCGAAACGCGCTCCGCTGTGCCGCTGGGCGCCGCGCACCATGGCCTCGACCACTTCCCGACTGACCGCGCCGACTGCCGGGAACAGCGACTCGGGCACCTCCAGCTGGAGGGTCTTCTGGCGGTTCGAGTAGGTCACGTAGCCAGCCTCGAACCAGCCCGAACTCCCCGGGATGCGGGTGATCGCCTCGGCGATGCCGCCACCGGTGCAGGATTCCGCCGTGCTGACCTGCTCGCCCAGGTAACGAAGGCTTTCGCCGAGGCGGGCGGCCAGTGCGGTCAGGTCGGACTCCATCAGGGTCATCACTGTTCTCCAGGGTAGAAACGGAAAGGGACTACCCTACACCATCGGCTTTTCCATTCAGAAGCAGCTTTCGGACAAGCGCAACCGCGCGAAGGCAGCGAATGCGCGAACATGCGTGCTCCATCACCGTCCAAGGAAAGACACCCCATGAACATAGCGCCACTCAAGGTCTCCCTGCTGTCCCTCGCCCTGCTCCTCTCCCCCGTTGCCAGCCTCCCCGCCCATGCGGCCTGCACCGCCAACCTGGCCCTGCAACCCGCCAGCAGCCTGCCCGCGCTCGGCGGGCGCCTGGTCTACCACAGCTATATGGAGTACGGGGACGGCTCCTCGAACCTCTACCTGCACGATTTCAAGAGCAAGAGCACCCGCCAGCTCAACCAACCCGGCTGGAACATCGAGGACCCGATGAATGCGCATTTCTCCCCGGACGGCCGCTACCTGACCTTCATGGGCCGCCAGAATGGCGCCTGGCACGTGTTCGCCTGGGCCATCGGCGGTACCCAGGCGCCGAGCAACCTGACCGCGGCCATCGGCGGTCGCAACGAGGACCCGAAGTTCTCCTTCGACGGCCGCCAGGTCGTGCTCAAGCACGAGGGCGACATCCGCCTCGCCACCCTGGTCTTCAATGGCGATGGCAGCGTCGGCGTGAGCGCCTGGAAAGCCGTGACCAGCGACGGCTGGAGCACCGAGGAGTCGATGCCGTTCCTCACCCCCTCAGGCAAGTACGTGGTCTACGCGACAGGAGCCGGCGACAGCCTGCGGGTGGTGCGCAGGAACCTGGAGAACGGCCAGGTCAGCCCCCTCGCCACCCCGGCCGCGGGGGGCCGCGACTATTACCCGGTGGTACGCGACTACACCGCCTACTTCCTCTCGCGTACCCAGCCGGCCGGCAACGACCAGTTGGCCATGGTCGTACCCAACAGCCCGCCCGGCACCCCGGCGATCCTGCCGCTCAACCACTGCCAGGGCGACAATTCCGATGCTGCGCCGGTGAACGAGGACTACCTGATCTTCTCCAGCACTTCGTTCGACCCGACCTACAGCCTGCTCCTCGGCGACATCGCCGCGGCGCGGGTCTGGCGTCTCGACCCGGCGCAGATCAACCTGCCCGACGGTCGGCAGAAGCTCGGCGCCAGCTATACCGCGGCACGCTGAAAGCAGCCCGCACAGGCGCGGACCTGAGGGTCCGCGCCGGTTCCGAACGGACCCGACACAGGCCGGTGAATCGGGTTAACATTGCCCTCTTTTGCACCGTCCAAAGCCCGCTTCCGAAGGCCCGTATGACCGACCTCTCTCAGCACACGCCAATGATGCAGCAGTACTTCAAACTGAAGCATCAGCACCCCGACCAATTGATGTTCTATCGCATGGGCGACTTCTACGAGCTGTTCTACGAGGACGCGAAGAAGGCCGCCAAGCTGCTCGACATCACCCTGACCGCACGCGGCCAGTCCGGCGGCAAGGCGATCCCGATGGCAGGCATTCCCTTCCATTCGGCGGAGGGCTACCTGGCCAAGCTGGTCAAGCTCGGCGAGTCGGTGGCGATCTGCGAGCAGATCGGCGACCCGGCCACCAGCAAGGGACCGGTGGAGCGCCAGGTGGTGCGGATCATCACCCCCGGCACGGTGAGCGACGAGGCGCTGCTCGACGAACGCCGCGACAACCTGCTGGCGGCAATCCTCGGCGACGAGCGCCTGTTCGGCCTCGCCGTGCTGGACATCACCAGCGGCCGCTTCAGCGTCCAGGAGATAAAAGGCTGGGAAACCCTGCTGGCCGAACTGGAGCGCCTCAACCCGGCCGAGCTGCTGATTCCCGACGACTGGCCACAGGGCCTGCCGGCGGAGAAGCGCCGCGGCGTACGTCGCCGCGCGCCGTGGGACTTCGATCGCGACTCGGCGCACAAGAGCCTCTGCCAGCAATTCGGCACCCAGGACCTGAAAGGCTTCGGCTGCCAGAACCTGACCCTGGCCATCGGCGCCGCCGGCTGCCTGCTCGCCTACGCCAAGGAAACCCAGCGTACCGCCCTGCCGCACCTGCGCAGCCTGCGCCACGACCGCCTCGATGACACGGTGATCCTCGACGGCGCCAGCCGCCGCAACCTGGAGCTGGATATCAACCTCAGCGGTGGCCGCGAGAACACCCTGCAATCGGTGGTCGACCGCTGCCAGACCGCCATGGCCAGCCGCCTGATGAGCCGCTGGCTGAACCGTCCGCTGCGTGACCGCGCGGTGCTGGAAGCCCGCCAGGAGTCCATCGCCTGCCTGCTGGAACGCTATCGCTTCGAGAACCTGCAACCGCAGCTCAAGGAAATCGGCGACCTCGAACGTATCCTCGCCCGCATCGGCCTGCGCAACGCCCGCCCTCGCGACCTGGCGCGCCTGCGCGACGCGCTGGCGGCGTTGCCGGACCTGCAGAACGCCATGACCGAACTGGAAGCGCCGCACCTGCAGGCGCTGGCCACCACCATCGGCACCTATCCCGAACTCGCCGAACTGCTGGCCAAGGCGATCATCGACAACCCGCCGGCGGTGATCCGCGACGGTGGCGTGATCAAGACCGGCTATGACGCCGAGCTGGACGAGCTGCAGGCGCTGAGCGAAAACGCCGGGCAATTCCTGATGGACCTGGAAGCGCGCGAGAAGGCCCGCACCGGCCTGCCCAACCTGAAGGTCGGCTACAACCGCATCCATGGCTACTTCATCGAGCTGCCACGGGTGCAGGCCGAACAGGCGCCGGCCGACTACATCCGCCGGCAGACCCTGAAAGGCGCCGAGCGCTTCATCACGCCGGAACTGAAGGCCTTCGAGGACAAGGCGCTATCGGCCCAGAGCCGCGCCCTGGCCCGCGAGAAGGCGCTCTACGAAGAGTTGCTGGAACGCCTGATCGGCCACCTCGCTCCGCTCCAGGACAGCGCCTCGGCGCTGGCGGAACTGGACGTGCTGGCGAATCTCGCCGAACGCGCGCTGAACCTCGACCTGAATCGCCCGCGGTTCGTCGAACACACCTGCCTGCACATCGAGCAGGGCCGCCATCCGGTGGTCGAGCAGGTGCTGGAGACGCCGTTCGTGGCCAACGACCTGGCGCTGGATGCCGACACCCGGATGCTGGTGATCACCGGTCCGAACATGGGTGGTAAATCCACCTACATGCGGCAAACCGCGCTGATCGTGCTGCTTGCGCATATCGGCAGCTTCGTTCCGGCTGCACGCTGCGAGCTGTCCCTGGTGGACCGCATCTTCACCCGCATCGGCTCGTCCGACGACCTTGCCGGCGGCCGCTCGACCTTCATGGTGGAGATGAGCGAAACCGCCAACATCCTGCACAACGCCACCGACAAGAGCCTGGTGCTGATGGATGAGGTCGGCCGCGGCACCAGCACCTTCGACGGCCTGTCGCTGGCCTGGGCAGCGGCCGAGGACCTGGCCCGGACTCGCGCCTTCACCCTGTTCGCCACCCACTACTTCGAGCTGACCGTACTGCCGGAAAGCCAGCCCGCGGTAGCCAACGTGCACCTGAACGCGACCGAGCACAATGAACGCATCGTGTTCCTGCACCATGTACTGCCGGGACCGGCGAGCCAGAGCTACGGCCTCGCGGTGGCCCAGTTGGCCGGCGTGCCGACTCCGGTAATCCAGCGCGCCCGCGAACACCTCAAGCGCCTGGAAACCACCAGCCTGCCGCACGAGATGCCGAGCCAGCAGAGCGGCAAGCCCGCCTCGCCGATGCAGAGCGACCTGTTCGCCAGCCTGCCGCACCCGGTGATCGATGAATTGTCGAGGATCAATCCCGACGATATCAGCCCGCGGCAAGCTCTCGATCTGTTATATGCATGGAAGATGCGGGTCTGACGGACTACCGCACAAGCTGCTAGAATCGCGCGCGCTTAGCCGCCCGCCTGAGGAGAGAACTAGAAAATGACCTTCGTCGTCACCGACAACTGCATCAAGTGCAAATACACCGACTGCGTGGAAGTCTGCCCGGTAGACTGCTTCTACGAAGGACCCAACTTCCTGGTCATCCATCCGGACGAGTGCATCGACTGCGCCCTGTGCGAGCCCGAATGTCCGGCCCAGGCGATTTTCTCCGAAGACGAAGTGCCGGAGAACATGCAGGAATTCATCGAGCTGAACAGCGAGCTGGCGGAAGTCTGGCCGAACATCACCGAGAAGAAGGATGCCCTGCCCGACGCCGAGGAATGGGACGGCGTCGCCGGCAAGCTCCAGCATCTGGAGCGCTGATACGCCAAGGCCCGCAAACAGCGGGCCTTTTCTTTGGCGACGAGTAAAACGGCAGGCAAAAAAAAGGGGCGGGGTATTACCCCGCCCACTCTTCAGTCCCTCGTCATCATCCTGATGAATCGCCTCCCTGGCGACGTCCCTTCCCCGATCCTTCGGGGTTGCGTGTTCCCTGTACGCAGGAGTGATATTAGCGATTCCCTGTGCTCCCGCAACCTGCCAGAAAACCCAGCGAAGCTTCTTCGGCAGCCATTTTAGAAAAATATATTCCTTTATTTTCAATAAGTTACTTAAATTCACCGAGTGTTTTTGGCAAACCTCCCGGGCATTTATCTACTTAGGCTCACACACTGTGTAAGTTAATGCTTACAAGAGCAGACACAAAAAACCCGGCGAACGCCGGGTCTTCCGTGGGCCTGAGGATTTCCGTCACTGGAACAGCGCGTCACTCGACAGGCCGTTCTTCTCCAGGATCTCCCGCAGGCGCTTCAGCGCCTCGACCTGGATCTGACGAACCCGCTCGCGGGTCAGGCCGATTTCCTGGCCGACCTCTTCCAGCGTGCTGCTTTCGTGCCCGCGCAAGCCGAAGCGGCGAATCACCACCTCACGCTGCTTGTCGGTGAGTTCCGTCAGCCACTGGTCGATGCTTTCGCTGAGATCGTCATCCTGCAGCAGCTCGCACGGATCGGTGGGGCGATCGTCGGTGAGCGTATCCAGCAGGGTCTTGTCCGAGTCCGGACCAAGAGAGACGTCCACCGAAGTCACCCGTTCGTTCAGGCCGAGCATGCGCTTGACCTCGGCGACCGGCTTCTCCAGCAGGTTGGCGATTTCTTCGGGGGAAGGTTCGTGGTCGAGCTTGTGGGTCAGTTCCCGCGCCGCACGCAGGTAGACGTTAAGCTCCTTGACCACATGGATCGGCAAGCGAATGGTCCGGGTCTGGTTCATGATGGCCCGTTCGATGGTCTGGCGGATCCACCAGGTGGCGTAGGTTGAGAACCGGAATCCGCGCTCCGGATCGAACTTCTCCACGGCGCGGATCAGGCCTAGGTTGCCTTCCTCGATCAGGTCGAGCAGGGACAGTCCGCGATTGACATAGCGCCGGGCGATCTTCACCACCAACCGCAGGTTGCTCTCGATCATCCGCTTCCGACCAGCGGGATCGCCCTTCTGCGCCAGACGAGCGAAGTGGACTTCCTCTTCGGGCGTCAACAGGGGCGAGAAACCGATTTCGTTGAGATACAGCTGCGTTGCGTCCAACGCGCGCGTGTAGTCGATGTGCTTGTGTTGTTTGGAAGAGAAGGAAGTGGTGGCTTTTGGAGTTGCCCGGGGAGAAGGCTGCTCGTCGGCAGACGACTCGTCCAGCATGATGCCGGGCTCCAGGAGGAGCACTTCATCATCGTGGTCAAACTCCGGCCCTTCTTTTTTGAGTGCCATGTCGTTATCCCTTGCATGAGTTCGACTCAAGCCCGGGCGATTCCTTTCCCGCTGGACACGCCCGGACCCGCTCACCTACATGATGTGGGCGGGCGAACTCCCGGTCAGCGACGTGGCAAATATTGCAGTGGATCGACAGGCTTACCCTGGCGGCGAATCTCGAAGTGCAGCTTCACCCGATCGGTTCCTGTGGAGCCCATCTCGGCAATCGATTGCCCTACCTTGACCTGTTGCCCTTCCCGCACCAGCAGCCTGCGGTTGTGACCGTAGGCACTCACGTAGGTCTCGTTGTGTTTGATGATGACCAACTCGCCGTAGCCCCGCAAACCACTACCGGCGTATACAACGGTCCCACCAGACGCAGCCAGGACAGGCTGGCCCAATTGACCGGCTATATCAATCCCTTTATTCAAACTTCCGTTTGAGGCAAAACGGCCGATCAGACTACCGCTCGCAGGCCATGCCCAACCGCCCACCGCAGGCCCCGCGACGACGGGAGTCGCGCCGCTGCTGGGTGGGGTCGTGGTCGAGGCCGGAGCCGGTGCGGGCTTGGCAGGTACCGACGTACTAACAGCGGGTGGAACCGGGGTAGGCTTGGTCGCCACGGGCGGAGCGACGACCGGCGTGTTTTTCGCGACGGACGGTTGCGCCGGTGCCCGCCCACCAAATTGGATAGCTTGACCGACCTGGATGGTGTAGGGCGGCGCGATGCCATTGCGCGCGGCCAGGGCTTTCCAGTCCCAGCCGAAGCGGAAGGCAATGGAATACAGGGTGTCGCCGCGGCGCACGATGTACTGCCCGCTGGTGACCGGCGTACGCCGCGCAGCGGCAGGCGCGGAACCGTTGCGATCGACGACCTTGACCCCGCCGGGAGGCGACGACGAACAGGCGGCGAGAAGGGAACAGACGACGGCCCCGAGCAACAGGTGGCAGCCACCGTAGAGCCGAGTCCATTGCCGCAGGGTCGCTGCTAGCCTCAATCCTTCCCCCTTATCCATCTTCTTCGCTTTCGTTCAATCGGGCCGGCGACGCCGGCCGCCGGCTCAGGCGATCGGGCCGTTGAGCAGCGGGACGAAACGTACCGAGTCGAGTACCTGGCGGCTGAACCCGTCCTCGGTGCGGACGATCAGCATCAGTTGCTGGACCTCGCCGCCACCGACCGGGATCACCAGACGGCCCCCCGGGGCCAACTGGTCCAGCAACGACTGCGGGACTTCCGTGGCCGCCGCGGTGACGATGATTCCATTGTAGGGAGCCAACGCCGACCAGCCCTCCCAGCCATCGCCCCAACGAAAGACAACATTACGCAGGTTTAGCTCCGCAAGACGCTCCTTGGCCTTGTCCTGCAACGCCTGGATCCGCTCGACGGAGAAGACCCGCTCGACCAGTTGCGCCAGCACTGCGGTCTGGTAGCCGGACCCGGTACCGATCTCCATGACTTTGTCCAGCGGGCCGGCCGCCAGCAGCAACTCGGTCATCCGCGCCACCATGAATGGCTGGGAAATGGTCTGGTTGTGGCCGATCGGCAGGGCGGTGTCTTCGTAGGCGCGATGCGAGAGCGCCTCGTCGACGAACAGATGACGCGGCGTGCGGCGGATCACCTCGAGCACGCGGGCGTTGGACAGGCCTTCTTCGTACAGGCGCTGGATCAGGCGCTCTCGGGTACGCTGGGAGGTCATGCCGATACCCCGGCGATGCAGGTCTTCGGACATCACGTCAGTCCTCCCAGCCACTCGTCGAGGCCGCCGAAGGCTTCGTGGAAGGTGCGGTCCAGCTGCAACGGGGTGATCGACACGTAGCCTTGCATGACCGCGTGGAAATCCGTCCCCGGCCCGCCATCCTCGGCATCGCCGGCCGCAGCGATCCAGTAGCCTTCCTTGCCGCGCGGATTGACCACCTTCACCGGTGCGGCGGCACGGGCGCGGTGCCCGAGGCGGGTCAGTTGGATACCGCGTACGCGATCCAGCGGCAGGTTCGGGATATTGACGTTGAGCACGGTACGCGGCGGCACGGCCAGGCGCTCGTGGGCGGAGACCAGCAGGCGGGCGAAGTGCATGGCGGTGGGCAGGTTGTCCGTCAACCGCGAGACCAGCGAGAAGGCGAAGGCCGGCCCCTTCAGGAAGCGCCCTTCGATGGCCGCCGCCACGGTACCGGAATAGAGGACGTCATCGCCGAGGTTGGCGCCCAGGTTGATACCCGAGACCACCATGTCCGGCAATTCCTCCAGCAAGCCGTTCAGGCCCAGGTGCACGCAGTCGGTCGGCGTGCCGTTGAGGCTGATGAATCCGTTGTCCAGGCGCTGCGGGTGCAGCGGGCGGTCCAGCGTCAGGGAACTGCTGGCGCCGCTCTTGTCCTGGTCGGGGGCGATCACTACGCAATCGGCATGATCCGCCAGCGCGTCGTAAAGCGCGGCGATACCGGGTGCGGTCACCCCGTCGTCGTTGGCAATCAGTATGCGCATGGGTTTTCCGTCTGCCCTGTCGGTACCAGGTCGAGGATTTCACGCACCACTACGGTGGCGAAACAACCGGCCGGCAGGACGAATTCCAGTTGCAGAACATCAGGTTCGGGATAATGCCACGCCAGCCCCTGGATGGGGAGCCGCAGGATGCGCCGTTCGTGCGCCATGCCCGCCTTCGCCAGCCAGCGGCAGAGCGCCGGCTCGCTCCCGGCCAGGGCCAGCTCGCGGTCGAGGACGCCGGCGCCGCTCGGCGGATCGCCCTCGCCCCAGAGCGGTCCGGTGGGGTGCAGGTCGAGGGCGGCCAGACGGGCATCGCGGCATTCTTCCTCGCCAGCGAGGAAAAAGCTGCGGCTGTCGGTGAAGGCCAGCAGGTCGCCAACCGCTGCCCGGTTCCAGCTACCCTCCGCGACCCGCTCGGCGAGCAGGCGGTTGAACAGGTAGCTGCGCCCGGCGGAAAGGAAGCGCGAACGCAGGTTGCGGTTCGCCGGCAGCAGGTCCTGTTCCGCGCAACTGCGCGCGTCGACCAGGTTGCCGCCGCCGTGGCCGAAGCGTTGCAGGCCGAAATAGTTGGGCACGCCGTCCGCGGCGATACGTTCCAAGCGCGCGTCGAGAAGGGCACGCTCCGCCCGCAGCCCGGTCAGACGCAGGGTGAAGCCGTTGGCGGCATGCGCGCCTCGCTGCAACTTGCGCGAATGACGGGTGCGGCGAAGAATCCGCAGGTCCGCGCCCTCGGCTGCGCCCAGGTCGGGATCGGCCTTGCCCGGCAGGTGCAGGCTGAACCATTGCCGGGTCAGGGCCTGGCGGTCCTTCAACCCGGCGTAGCTGACGTTCTTCTGCTGCACGCCGGCGGCGCGGCCGAGGCGACGGGCCGCCTCCTCGGTGTTCAATCCGCGCTTTTCCACCCACAACCAGAGGTGCTCGCCTTCACCGCTGAGGGGAATGTCCAGCACCTCGTCGACCTGGAAGTCCTCGGCCACGGCCTTGAGCACCGCCTCGCCGCAGGCTGCCCCATGGGCGCGCGGCCCGAGCAGGTCGAGTTCGCCGAGAACGCTCATCGGGCCATCAGCAAAGCGACCGCATGTACAGCAATGCCCTCTTCGCGTCCGGTGAAACCTAGCCGCTCGGTAGTGGTGGCCTTGACGTTGACCTGGTCGACCGCGACGCCGAGGTCCTCGGCGATCGACCCGCGCATGGTTTCGATGTGCGGCGCCATCTTCGGTGCCTGGGCGACGATGGTGGCGTCGACGTTGCCGACCTTCCAGCCCTTCTCGGCGACGATGGCGACCACGTGTCGCAGCAGCGCGCGACTGTCGGCGCCCTTGAACCGCGGGTCGGTGTCCGGGAAGTGCTTGCCGATGTCGCCCAGCGCCGCCGCGCCGAGCAGCGCATCGGACAAGGCGTGCAGCAGCACGTCGCCGTCGGAGTGGGCGACCAGCCCATGTTTGTGGGGAATGCGCACGCCGCCGAGGGTGATGAAGTCGCCCTCGCCGAAGCGATGCACGTCGTAGCCATGGCCAATTCGCATGAAAAAACGCCCTGGTTGGAATCAGGGCGTGATTCTACCCCGGATCGGGGCAGGCTTCAGGTATCGCGGATCAACCGTTGAGAACCTGGGCATGGTGGCGCAGGTGATCCTCGATGAAACTGGCGATGAAGTAGTAGCTGTGGTCGTAGCCTGGTTGCAGACGCAGCTCCAGCGGGTGGCCGGCCTTGTCCGCCGCATTGCGCAGCGCTTCCGGCTTGAGCTGGACGGCGAGGAAGTCGTCGCGCTCGCCCTGGTCGACCAGGATCGGCAAGCGTTCGGACGCACCCTCGAGCAACGCACAGGCATCCCACTCGCGCCAGGCCGCCGGGTCCTCGCCCAGGTAGCGAGAGAATGCCTTCTGGCCCCAGGGGCAATCGCTCGGATGGCAGATCGGCGCGAAGGCCGACAGCGACAGGTAGCGCCCCGGGTTGCGCAGCGCGCAGACCAGCGCGCCATGCCCACCCATCGAGTGCCCGCTGATGCCGCGCCGCCGGGACACCGGGAAATGCGCCTCGATCAGCGCCGGCAACTCGTGCACCACGTAGTCGTGCATGCGGTAGTGCGCGGCCCAGGGCTCCTGCGTGGCGTTCAGGTAGAAGCCTGCGCCCAGGCCGAAGTCCCAGGCGCCGTCGGGATCGCCGGGGACACCGCTGCCGCGCGGGCTGGTATCCGGCGCCACCAGTACCAATCCCAGTTCGGCGGCGACCCGCTGGGCACCGGCCTTCTGCATGAAGTTCTCGTCGGTACAGGTCAGCCCGGACAGCCAGTACAGGGCCGGCAGCGCCGCCTCCGGCTCGGCCTGGGGCGGCAGGTAGATGGCGAAGACCATCTCGCAGTTCAGGGTCCGGGAAAAATGACGGTAACGCTGGTGCCAGCCGCCGAAGGACTTCTGGCTGCCGATCAGTTCGAGGGAATCCTTCACGTGACCTCCGTGAAACGGTCGTGGCGAGCCGCAGGGCCCGCCGCGACGGCTTGTCAGTAATGAATGACGGTGCGGATGCTCTTGCCTTCGTGCATCAGCTCGAAGGCCTCGTTGATGTCCTCCAGCCCCATGGTGTGGGTGATGAAGGTATCCAGCGGGATCTCGCCCTTCTGCGCCTTCTCGACATAGCTCGGCAACTCGCTGCGCCCGCGCACCCCGCCGAACGCCGAACCGCGCCAGACGCGGCCGGTGACCAGTTGGAACGGCCGGGTGCTGATTTCCTGGCCGGCGCCGGCGACACCGATGATCACCGACTCGCCCCAGCCCTTGTGGCAGCATTCCAGCGCGGCGCGCATCAACTGCACGTTGCCGACGCACTCGAAGGAGTAGTCGACGCCGCCATCGGTCAGTTCGACGATGACGTCCTGGATCGGCTTGTCGTAGTCCTTCGGATTGATGAAGTCGGTGGCGCCCAGCTCCCTGGCGATGTCGAACTTGCCCGGGTTGATGTCGACCGCGATGATGCGCGCGGCCTTGGCCATCTTCGCCCCGATGATCGCCGCCAGGCCGATACCGCCCAGGCCGAAGATGGCAACGGTAGCGCCCTCTTCCACCTTGGCGGTATTCAGCACGGCGCCGATCCCGGTGGTGACGCCGCAACCAAGCAGGCAGACCTTCTCCAGCGGCGCGTCCTTGGGAATCTTCGCCAGGGAGATTTCCGGCAGCACGGTGTATTCGGAGAAGGTCGAGCAGCCCATGTAGTGGAAGACCGGCTCGCCCTTGTAGGAGAAACGGCTGGTGCCGTCGGGCATCAGGCCCTTGCCCTGGGTGGCGCGCACGGCCTGGCAGAGGTTGGTCTTGCCGGACAGGCAGAATTTGCACTTGCCGCACTCGGCGGTGTACAGCGGGATGACATGGTCGCCCACCTGCAGGGAGGTCACGCCCTCGCCCACCGCTTCGACGATGCCGCCACCTTCGTGGCCCAGAATGCACGGGAACACCCCCTCGGAATCCTGGCCGGACAGGGTGTACGCGTCGGTATGGCAGACGCCGGTGGCGACGATGCGCACCAGTACCTCGCCCTTCTGCGGCGGCGCCACATCCACCTCGACGATTTCCAACGGCTTGTTGGGGGCGAAGGCGACGGCGGCACGGGACTTGATCATCTGGGAACTCCTGAACGATGGAAGCCGGCGGGCCGCTAAGCGACCCACTGAAACGGAAAGTGTAGAAAACCGCGTTTCAAGGAATAATCAGGCAATAATCAAAACATTATTGCCATACAGGGACAATCCAGATGAATCGCTGGGAAGGACTCGACGAATTCGTCGCTGTCGCCGAAACCGGGCAGTTCACCGCGGCAGCCGAACGCATGGGCGTTTCCTCGTCGCACATCAGCCGCCAGGTCGCCCGCCTGGAGGAGCGCCTGCAGACCCGCCTGCTCTACCGCAGCACCCGGCGAGTGTCGCTGAGCGAAGCCGGACAGACCTTCCTGCAACATTGCCAGCGCCTGCAGGACGCCCGCGACGAAGCCCTGCGCGCGGTCAGCGACCTCTCCGCGGAGCCCAAGGGCCTGCTGCGCATGACCTGCGCGGTGGCCTACGGCGAACGTTTCATCGTGCCGCTGGTGAATGCCTTCATGGCCGACTATCCGCAACTGCGGGTCGACATCGAGCTGTCCAACCGCCAACTGGACCTGCTCCACGAGGGCTTCGACCTGGCCATCCGCCTCGGCCGCCTGAGCGATTCGCGATTGGTCGCCACACGGTTGGCGCCACGCCTCATGTACCTCTGCGCCACCCCGGAATACCTGCGCCGCCACGGTACTCCGCAGTCGCCGACGGAACTCGGCCAGTTCAATTGCCTGATCGGCAGCAGCGACCTGTGGAGCTTCCTCGAGGACGGCCGGGAAACCCAGCACCGGGTCCAGGGCAACTGGCGCTGCAACAGCGGCCAGGCGGTGCTCGACGCCGCCCTGCGCGGCTTCGGCCTGTGCCAGTTGCCTGACTACTATGTGATCGAGCATCTGCGCAGCGGCCGCCTGGTCTCCCTGCTGGAAGGCCACCAGCCGCCGAATACCGCGGTATGGGCGCTGTACCCGCAGCAGCGGCACCTGTCGCCGAAAGTCCGGCAACTGGTGGACTATCTCAAGGAAGGCCTGGCGCAATCCCATCCGGGACTCGCCGGGGAGAAAAACCTGCGCTGAAGCAGTAAGGCGTTTCGCCGCTGCGATAGACTTGGCGGTTTCCCGCTCCACCCGCTATCGATTCAAGGAAGTCGCATGTCTGCCCTGAATGCGTTTCGCCAACGCTACCTGGTGAGGTTCTGGTCGCCGCTGCCGGCGCTGGTCGCCCTCGGCGTCGCCTCCGCCTACTACTTCGCGCTCACCGGCACCTTCTGGGCGGTGACCGGCGAATTCACCCGCTGGGGCGGCCACGTGCTGTCCTGGTTCGGCTACCAGCCACAGGACTGGAGCTACTTCAGGCTGATCGGCCTTCAAGGCACGCCGCTGGACCGGATCGACGGAGTGATGATCATCGGCATGTTCCTCGGCGCCCTGTGCTGCGCCCTCTGGGCCGGCAACGTCAGCCTGCGCTGGCCGACCAGCAAACGCCGCCTGCTGCAGGGCCTGGTCGGCGGTATCGTCGCCGGCTTCGGCGCGCGCCTGGCGATGGGCTGCAACCTGGCGGCGTTCTTCACCGGTATCCCGATGTTTTCCCTGCACGCCTGGGCCTTCATGTTCGCCACCGTCGGCGGCGCCTGGATCGGCGTGAAGATCAGCCTGCTGCCGTTCCTGCGCACGCCGCTGAAAGTCGGCGCCACGGCCAGCGCCCTGCCCGACGCCGAAAGCCTGGCCCGACGCACACGCCTGCAGGCCCGCCTGGGCCTGGCGGTGCTGGCGCTCGCCGCGCTGTTCGCCGCCTGGCGCTTCGAGGTATCGCTGGTGCTGGGCATGGCCTGCCTGTTTGGCCTGCTGTTCGGCGGCCTGATCGAGCGCGCGCAGATCTGCTTCACCAGCGCCGCACGGGACCTCTGGACCACCGGCCGGACCCGCGCCGCCTTCGGCATCCTGCTCGGCATGGCGGCCGCCTGCATCGGTACCTTCGCCGCGATCCGCCTGGGCGTCGCGCCGAAGATCTTCTGGATGGGCCCGAATGCGATCATCGGCGGCATTCTCTTCGGCATCGGCATCGTCCTCGCCGGCGGTTGCGAGACCGGCTGGATGTACCGTTCGATGGAAGGCCAGGTGCACTTCTGGGTGGTCGGCATCGGCAACGTCATCGGCGGAACCCTGGTGGCGGTCTTTTGGGACCAGTTGGGCACCCGCCTCGCCCTGCCCTATCCCAAGCTCAACCTGCTGGAAAGCTTCGGGCCCGGCAACGGCCTGCTATTGACCTTCGCCGGCCTGGCCCTGTGCCTGCTGCTGGTGCAACTGAACGCCTCCCGATTCACCCGACCGCGGAAACCGAACCATGAGCCAGACCGACAAACCGACCCTGTCGCTTGACCTGCGCGGCGAACATTGCCCGTACAACGCCATCGCCACCCTGGAAACCCTGGCGACCATGCAGCCGGGCGAACGCCTGGAAGTGGTCACCGACTGCTCGCAATCGGTCCACGGGATTCCCGAAGATACCCAGCGCCAGGGCTACAAATGCCTGGCGGTGGAGCAGCATGGCGCGCTGTTCCGCTTCCTCATAGAGGTGCCGCTGGAAAGCTGAACGAGCGAGCCTGCAACGACAAGAAAGCCGACCCTCGGGTCGGCTTTCTTGTGCCAGGGTTCAGTGCGGAAAACTGCGCTGCAGGCGCAGCAGGTCTTCCGGGGTGGTGATTTTCAGGTTGTCGGCGCGCCCTTCCACCAGCTTCGGCGCATAGCCGGCCCACTCCATCGCCGAAGCCTCGTCGGTGATCGCCACGCCGGCCACCAACGCATCGGCCAGCGCCCGGTGCAGGGCGCCGAGGCGGAACATCTGCGGCGTATAGGCCAGCCAGACCACCGAGCGGTCGATGGTTTCGCTGACCCGGCCGTCGCGGTCGGAGCGCTTGAGGGTGTCCCTCGCCGGCACCGCCAGCAGCCCGCCGACCGGATCTTCGGCGAGTTCTTCGAGCAGGCGGTCGAGGTCGCCGCGGGTCAGGTTCGGCCGCGCGGCGTCATGCACCAGCACCCAGTCGTCGGCCTGTGCCCCCAACTCCAGCAGGCGCAGCAAGCCGTTCAACACCGAGCCGGCGCGCTCGGCGCCCCCGGCGGCGCGCTGCACATGCCGGCTGGCGGCGCAGTCCAGCCCGGGCCAGTAGGGATCGTCCTCGGCCAGGCAGACCACCAGGCCCCTGAGCATCGGGTGTTCGAGGAAACAATCGAGGGTGCGCTCGATCACGGTGCGACCGGCAAGATCGAGATATTGCTTCGGGCGGTCGGCGCGCATGCGCGAACCCACGCCGGCGGCGGGGATCACCGTCCAGAAGGCGGGAAGGTCGGAAGTCGTCATCGGGAGAAGGGTCGTCAGCTCACTTGGCGAGCTGGTAGAGGGTTTCGCCGTCCTTGACCATGCCGAGCTCGTGCCGCGCACGCTCCTCGACGGTCTCGGTGCCTTTCTTCAGCTCGGCGACTTCGGCTTCGAGAATCCGGTTGCGCTCCAGCAGGCGCTCGTTCTCGCCATGCTGGTCGGCGATCTGCTTCTGCAGGTCGCGCACCTGCGCCAGGCTGCCATCGCCGACCCACAGGCGATATTGCAGGCCCGCCAGCGCCAGGGTCAGCACCACGAACAGCCAGTAGGGGCTACGTAACCTCAAGCCTCGAACTCCTTGAGAAGAAAAGGGGTGGCTCTTGCCACCCCTTCACCGTACCAGACTAGGCTCAGCCGCGGAATTCCGCGCGACCACGGTACGGCGCCTTGGCGCCCAGTTGCTCTTCGATGCGCAGCAACTGGTTGTACTTGGACACGCGGTCGGAGCGGCAAAGCGAACCGGTCTTGATCTGACCGGCGGCGGTACCCACGGCCAGGTCGGCGATGGTCGAGTCCTCGGTTTCGCCGGAGCGGTGCGAGATCACCGCGGTATAGCCGGCGGCCTTGGCCATCTGGATGGCCTCCAGGGTCTCGGTGAGCGAACCGATCTGGTTGAACTTGATCAGGATCGAATTGCCGATGCCCTTCTCGATGCCTTCCTTGAGGATCTTGGTGTTGGTCACGAACAGGTCGTCGCCGACCAGTTGGACCTTGGCGCCGATCTTGTCGGTCAGGCCTTTCCAGCCGGCCCAGTCGGACTCGTCCATGCCGTCCTCGATGGAGATGATCGGGTAGCGCTGGGTCAGGCCGGCCAGGTAGTCGGCGAAACCGGCGGCGTCGAATACCTTGCCTTCGCCTTCCAGGTCGTACTTGCCGTCCTTGAAGAACTCGCTGGAGGCGCAGTCCAGGGCCAGGGTCACGTCGTCGCCCAGCTTGTAGCCGGCCTTCTCGACGGCCTCGGCGATGGCGGCCAGGGCATCTTCGTTGGACGACAGGTTCGGCGCGAAGCCGCCTTCGTCACCGACGGCAGTGTTCAGGCCACGGGCCTTCAGCACGGCCTTGAGGTGATGGAAGATCTCGGCGCCCATGCGCAGCGCCTCGGCGAAGTTCTTCGCACCGACCGGCTGGACCATGAATTCCTGGATATCGACGTTGTTGTCCGCATGCTCGCCGCCGTTGATGATGTTCATCATCGGCACCGGCATGGAGTACTGGCCGGGGGTGCCGTTGAGGTCGGCGATGTGCGCGTACAGCGGTACGCCCTTGGCCTGTGCGGCGGCCTTGGCGGCAGCCAGGGACACCGCGAGGATCGCGTTGGCGCCCAGCTTGGCCTTGTTCTCGGTGCCGTCCAGCTCGATCATCGCGTGGTCGAGGGCTTTCTGGTCGGCCGCGTCCTTGCCCAGCAGCAGGTCGCGGATCGGGCCGTTGATGTTGGCCACGGCTTTCAGCACGCCCTTGCCCAGGTAACGGCTCTTGTCGCCATCGCGCAGCTCGAGGGCCTCGCGGGAACCGGTGGAAGCACCGGAAGGCGCGCAGGCGCTGCCGACGATGCCGTTGTCCAGGATCACGTCCGCTTCAACGGTAGGGTTGCCGCGGGAGTCCAGGACCTCACGGCCCTTGATGTCGACGATCTTTGCCATTCTTGTTAACACTCCGAAGTGAATGAACGGGGCGGTCTGAGGAGACTAGGCAGTCTCGATTGCAGGAAAGCTCTTGATCAGCTCGTCCAGTTGCTTGAGCTGGGACAGGAAGGCTTCGAGTTTGTTCAGGCGCAGCGCGCACGGACCGTCGCACTTGGCGTGCTCGGGGTCCGGATGGGCCTCGAGGAACAGCCCGGCGAGCTTCTGGCTGAGCCCGGCCTTGGCCAGGTCGGTGACCTGGGCGCGCCGGCCGCCGGCGGAGTCCGCGCGACCGCCGGGCATCTGCAGGGCGTGGGTGACGTCGAAGAATACCGGGTACTCGAACTGCTTCATGATGCCGAAGCCGAGCATGTCGACCACCAGGTTGTTGTAACCGAAGGAGGAGCCGCGCTCGCAGAGGATCAGGCGGTCGTTACCGGCTTCCTCGCACTTGGTCAGGATATGCTTCATCTCCTGGGGCGCGAGGAACTGGGCCTTCTTGATATTGATCACCGCGTTGGTCCTGGCCATCGCCACCACCAGGTCGGTCTGCCGCGAGAGGAAGGCCGGCAGCTGGATGATGTCGCAGACCTCGGCCACCGGCTGGGCCTGGAACGGCTCGTGGACATCGGTGATGACCGGCACCTTGAAGGTCTTCTTGATCTCTTCGAAGATCTTCATTCCCTCTTCCAGGCCCGGGCCACGGAACGAGTGGATCGAGGAACGGTTGGCCTTGTCGAAGCTGGCCTTGAACACATAGGGGATACCGAGTTTCTCGGTAACCCGTACGTATTCTTCGCAGACCTGCATGGCCAGGTCGCGCGACTCCAGCACGTTCATGCCGCCGAACAGCACGAACGGCAGGTCGTTGCCGATCTGGATATCGCCGACGCGAACGATCTTCTGTGCCATGCTCAGGCCTTCCCGGAATATTTCAGCGCGGCGTTGACGAAACCGCTGAACAGCGGGTGGCCATCACGCGGTGTGGAGGTGAATTCCGGGTGGAACTGGCAGGCAACGAACCACGGATGCTCCGGGGCCTCGACCACTTCCACCAGGGCGCCGTCGCCGGAGCGGCCGGAAATCTTCAGGCCGGCCTGTTCCAGTTGCGGCAGCAGGTTGTTGTTCACTTCGTAGCGATGGCGATGGCGCTCGACGATCACGTCCTTGGCATAGCAGTCGTGCACCAGGGTGCCGGTCTGCAGCTGGCACTCCTGGGCGCCCAGGCGCATGGTGCCGCCCAGGTCGGAAGCTTCGGTGCGGATCTCGGTGGCGCCGGTCGCGTCCTGCCATTCGGTGATCAGGCCGACCACCGGATGGCCGCTGGACTTGTCGAACTCGGTGGAGTTGGCGTCGCTCCAGCCGAGCACGTTGCGGGCGTATTCGATGACCGCGACCTGCATGCCCAGGCAGATGCCCAGGTAGGGGATCTTGTTCTCGCGGGCGTACTGCACGGTGCTGATCTTGCCTTCCACGCCGCGCAGGCCGAAGCCGCCCGGGACCAGGATGGCGTCGACGCCTTCCAGCAGGCTGGTGCCCTGCTGCTCGATGTCTTCGGAGTCGATGTAGCGCAGGTTGACCTTGGTGCGGCTCTGGATGCCGGCGTGGGTCATCGCCTCGATCAGCGACTTGTACGCGTCCAGCAGTTCCATGTACTTGCCGACCATGGCGATGGTGACTTCACGCTCGGGGTTGAGCTTGGCATCGACCACGCGGTCCCATTCGGACAGGTCGGCCTGCCCGCACTCCAGGCCGAAGCGCTCGACGACGATGTCGTCCAGGCCCTGGGCATGCAGCACCGACGGGATGCGGTAGATGGTGTCGACGTCTTCCAGGGCGATCACCGCGCGCTCCTCGACGTTGGTGAAGAGCGCGATCTTGCGCCGCGAGGAGACGTCGATCGGGTGGTCGGAACGGCAGACCAGCACGTCCGGTTGCAGGCCGATGGAGCGCAGCTCCTTGACCGAGTGCTGGGTCGGCTTGGTCTTGGTCTCGCCGGCGGTGGCGATGTACGGGACCAGGGTCAGGTGCATCAGCATCGCGCGCTTGGCGCCGATCTCGACGCGCAGCTGGCGGATCGCCTCGAGGAACGGCTGCGACTCGATGTCGCCGACGGTGCCACCGATCTCCACCAGGGCGACGTCGGCATCGCCGGCGCCCTTGATGATGCGCCGCTTGATCTCGTCGGTGATGTGCGGGATCACCTGCACGGTGGCGCCCAGGTAGTCGCCGCGGCGCTCCTTGCGCAACACGTCCATGTAGACGCGGCCGGTGGTGAAGTTGTTGTTCTGGGTCATGGTGGTACGAACGAAGCGCTCGTAATGGCCCAGGTCCAGGTCGGTCTCGGCGCCGTCCTGGGTCACGAAGACCTCACCGTGCTGGAACGGGCTCATGGTGCCCGGGTCCACGTTGATGTAAGGGTCCAGCTTGAGCATCGTGATCTTCAGGCCACGCGCTTCCAAGATCGCAGCCAGAGAAGCCGAAGCGATGCCTTTCCCCAATGAAGAAACAACACCACCCGTGACGAAGATGTAGCGCGTCATGAAAAACCCTAGAAGTCAGCGTTTAGGCGGGATCAACCGCCGGGGATTCGGAGAAGGGAGGCCAGCTCCCGCCACGGACAAATCCGTGGGCAAAGCAAACTCCTGCTGATTCCGGAGGGAATCGGCGGGAGCAGTACAAGACGGGAGCGTAGTCTACTGGAAACGGCTTACTAGCTCAAACCCGGGTCGTTCGTCGGCGGGCTCCAGGACAGTCGCCAGCCCCCCTCGCGGGGACTGTCCAGGCCAGGAATGTTGGCCACCGCGAGCAGTTCGTCGGCTCGGAAGAGCAGCGGCAAACGACCGCGCAGGAAGCTCGGTACGCCCGCTTCGTTGAGCAATCGCTTGAGGTCGCGGCGACCGCGCCCGGCCAGGGCCAGCACCTCCCCACCCCGCCGGTAGTCGACGCGCAACGGTCCCGCCGGAACCTCGCCGAGCAACGCCAGCCGGCCATTGCCGGGAAGAAGCAATGGATGAGCGGGACGCTCCCAGACGAACGGTCCCGCCGCTGCACGCCAGTCCGCCGGCAACCACCAGATCCGCCCCGCGCCGCGACGCAACTCGCCGCTCTCCAGGCGCCAGATCGGGTCGGCATCGTCGCCGGCATCGCGCAACGACTCCCAGCCGGCCCAGTGGTCGCTGTCCGGCAACCGCGTCAGCTGTCCCAGCCAGGCCCGCAGCAGGTTGCGCTGGCGCGCAGCGCTGAGGCGGCGCAGAGGCTCCAGGGCGATCCGGGGCAGATCCAGCCAGTCCGGCCAATCCAGTTCCGAGGGTTGGCGGCAGGCCCGGAGGTCGATGGCGGCCAGTTCAGCCAGCAGGTCTTCGGCCTCGCGCAGATGCGCCGCGCAGCGCGCCATGCCGGCGACGGCCTGCGGCCAGTGGGAGGCGAGACGCGGCATGATCTCCCGGCGCAGGTAGTTGCGCGAGAAGCGCGGATCCTGGTTGGAAGGATCCTCCACCCAGTCCAGCCGGTGCGCCTGCGCATAGGCTTCCAGTTCGGCGCGGGAAACCCCGAGCAAGGGTCGGCACAGGCGGCCGCCGCCCAGCGGCCGGCTCGCCGGCATCGCCGCCAGGCCGCGCAGGCCCGCTCCACGCAACAGGCGGAACAGCAGGGTCTCGGCCTGGTCGTCGAGGTGCTGCGCGGTGAGCAGCACCTGTCCCTCGCCCAGGCTCGCCTGGAATGCGCGATAGCGGGCGTCGCGCGCCGCCTGCTCGATGCTGCCGCCAACGGCGACCTGCACCCGCTCGACCCGCAGCGGGATACCCAGCGACCGGCAGACCGCCTGGCAGTGCGCCGGCCAACCGTCCGCCGCAGCCTGCAAGCCATGGTGGACATGCAGCGCCGACAGCGCCGGCAAGGCTTCGCTCCGGGCCAACTGGGCGAGCAGATACAGCAACACCGTGGAATCCAGCCCGCCGGAAAACGCCACGCACCAGCCCCCCGCTTCGCGCCAGGGCGCCAGGGCCTGTAACAGACGGGATTCGAGCGGCACCGCCGGCATGCTTGCGCTCCTCATGCGACAAGCCCGGCGAATGCCGGGCTTGTCGATCGTACCAGTGCGCCGGATGGTTTACGGCGCGCCGTAGCTCATCAGGCGGTCGTAACGACGCTCCAGCAACTCACCCATTTCCAGGCCCTGGAGCATCTTCAGTTGCGCCAGCAGTTCGCCACGGATCGATTCGGCCATGCTCGCCGGATCGCGATGGGCGCCGCCCAGCGGTTCGTCGATGACCTTGTCAACGATGCCCAGGCCTTTCAGGCGCTCGGCGGTGATGCCCATGGCCTCTGCGGCTTCCGGCGCCTTCTCGGCGGTCTTCCAGAGGATGGAGGCGCAGCCTTCCGGCGAGATCACCGAATAGGTGGAGTATTGCAGCATGTTCAACTGGTCGCAGACACCGATGGCCAGCGCGCCGCCGGAACCGCCCTCGCCGATCACGGTGGCGATGATCGGCGTCTTCAGTCGCGCCATCACCCGCAGGTTCCAGGCGATCGCCTCGCTCTGGCCGCGCTCCTCGGCATCGATCCCCGGGTAGGCGCCGGGCGTGTCGATGAAGGTGAGGATCGGCATCTTGAAGCGTTCGGCCATTTCCATCAGGCGGCAGGCCTTGCGATAGCCTTCCGGACGCGGCATGCCGAAGTTGCGCCGGACCTTCTCACGGACTTCGCGGCCTTTCTGGTGGCCGATGACCATCACCGGGAAACCGTCGAGGCGGGCAACGCCGCCGACGATCGCCGGGTCGTCGGCGAAATGCCGGTCGCCGTGCAGTTCCTCGAAATCGCTGAACAGGTAACCGATGTAGTCGAGGGTATAGGGACGCTTGGGATGGCGCGCGAGCTGGGCGATCTGCCAACTGGACAGATTGCCGAAGATATTTTCGGTGAGCGCCTTGCTCTTGTCCTGCAGACGCGAGATTTCGTCGCTGATGTTCAGCGCATTGTCGTTGCCCACCAGGCGCAGCTCTTCGATCTTGGCTTGCAGGTCGGCGATCGGCTGTTCGAAATCAAGAAAGTTCGGGTTCATAGGCTTCCGTCGTGCGCAGATTCTAGTGGGCCGTTTCCGTTTGGCGCCCTACCTTACGGGATCGGGCGCCAGGGGTCGAGCCGGGAGCAAGGGCGATCCGCGTTTTCCCGCCGCAGAGCGCGGAACAACGGCGTTATCGCCCATCGCGATTAACGATAATTGAGGAAGACGTTGTCGCGCCCGAACTGGTCACGCAATGCCTGGATCAGATCGTCCGCCGGATCCACCCGCCAGCTCTCGCCGAACTGCAGCAGGGCCTTGGCGTCGGCGCTGGTGTAGTCCAGGGTGATCGGGCAGGAACCGCGATGGCGGTTGAACAGCTCGCCCAGCCAGCGCAGGCGGTCGCCCTTCAACAGGTCGGCGTGCAGCTTCATCCGCAGGCTCTCCGCCAGGCCGGTACGCGCCTCCTCCAGGCTCATCACGCGCTTGGCGCGCAGGCGCAATCCGCCGGAGAAGTCGTCCTGGCTGACCTCACCCTCGACCACCACCAGCGCATCGGTCTGCAGCAGCGACTGGGCCGCGGCGAAGGCTTCGGAGAACAGCGAGGCCTCGATCCGTCCGGAGCGGTCATCAAGGGTGACGAAGCCCATCTTGTCGCCCTTCTTGTTCTTCATCACCCGCAGGTTGACGATCAGCCCGGCCACCGTCTGGGTATCGCGCGCCGGCTTCAGCTCGACGATGCGCTGGCGGGCGAAGCGCCGCACCTCGCCTTCGTACTCGTCGATCGGATGGCCGGTCAGGTACAGGCCGAGGGTGTCCTTCTCGCCCTTCAGGCGTTCCTTGAGGGTCAGCTCCTTGACCTTGCGGTGGTTGGCGTAGACATCCGCCTCCGGCTCGGCGAAGACTCCGCCGAACAGGTCCATGTGCCCGCTGTCGTGGCTGCGCGCGGTCTGCTCGGCGGCCTGGATCGCTTCCTCCATCGCCGCCAGCAGCACGGCGCGGTTGAGGTCGACGGTAGCCTGGTAGGCCTTTAGCTCGTCGTGGTAGTGCGGCCCCAGGTGATCCAGCGCACCGGCGCGGATCAGCGCTTCCAGGGTGCGCTTGTTGATGCGTTTCAGGTCGACGCGGTCGCAGAAGTCGAACAGGGTGTTGAACGGCCCGCCTTCGGCGCGGCATTCGGTGATCGCCTCCACCGGCCCCTCGCCGACGCCCTTGATCGCGCCCAGGCCATAGACGATCCGGCCATCGTCGTCGACGGTGAAGCGGAACTCGGAGTTGTTCACGTCCGGCGCCACGATGCGCAGCTTCATGTGCCGGCATTCTTCGATCAGCGTCACCACCTTGTCGGTGTTCTGCATATCCGCGGTGAGTACCGCGGCCATGAACGGCGCCGGGAAGTGGGTCTTCAGCCAGGCGGTCTGGTAGGAGACCAGGCCGTAGGCTGCCGAGTGCGACTTGTTGAAGCCGTAGCCGGCGAATTTTTCCACCAGGTCGAAGATGTTGCCCGCGAGGTCGGCATCGATGCCGTTGTTCTTGCAACCCTCGATGAAACCGCCGCGCTGCTTGGCCATTTCCTCGGGCTTCTTCTTGCCCATCGCCCGGCGCAGCATGTCCGCGCCACCGAGGGTATAGCCGGCCATGACCTGGGCGATCTGCATCACCTGTTCCTGGTACAGGATGATGCCGTAGGTGGGCTTGAGCACCGGCTCCAGGCCGGCGTACTGGTAATCGGGGTGCGGATAGGACAGCTCGGCGCGACCGTGCTTGCGGTTGATGAAGTCGTCCACCATGCCCGACTGCAGAGGACCCGGGCGGAACAGCGCCACCAGTGCGATGAGGTCTTCCAGGCAGTCCGGCTTGAGCTTCTTGATCAGCTCCTTCATGCCGCGCGATTCGAGCTGGAACACCGCAGTGGTCTCGGCCTTCTGCAGCAGCGAATAGGTCGGCTTGTCGTCCAGCGGGATGAAGTCGATGTTCACCGGCTCCAGGCCCTTCTTGGCCTGCTCGCGGTTGATGATCTCCATCGCCCACTTGATGATGGTCAGGGTCCGCAGGCCGAGGAAGTCGAACTTCACCAGGCCGGCCGCCTCCACGTCGTCCTTGTCGAACTGGGTCACCAGGCCGCCGCCTTCCTCGTCGCAGGCGATCGGCGAGAAGTCGGTCAGCTTGGTCGGCGCGATCACCACGCCACCGGCGTGCTTGCCGGTACCGCGAGTGATGCCTTCCAGCTTGAGGGCCATCTCCCAGATCTCGGCGGCTTCCTCGTCGCTCTTGAGGAAGTCGCGGAGCATTTCTTCCTGCTCGTAGGCCTTATCCAGGGTCATGCCGACTTCGAACGGAATCATCTTCGACAGCCGGTCGGCGAGACCGTAGGACTTGCCCTGGACCCGCGCCACGTCGCGTACCACCGCCTTCGCCGCCATGGTGCCGAAGGTGATGATCTGGCTCACCGCGTTGCGCCCGTAGGCGTCGGCCACGTAGTCGATCACCCGGTCGCGGCCCTCCATGCAGAAGTCGACGTCGAAGTCGGGCATGGAGATCCGTTCCGGGTTGAGGAAACGTTCGAACAGCAGGTCGTAGGCCAGCGGATCGAGGTCGGTGATCTTCAGCACGTAGGCCACCAGCGAGCCGGCGCCCGAGCCCCGCCCGGGGCCTACCGGCACGCCGTTGTTCTTCGCCCACTTGATGAAGTCCATCACGATGAGGAAGTAACCGGGGAAACCCATCTGGATGATGATATCGAGTTCGAAGTTCAGACGGTCGACATAGACCTGGCGCTTGGCCTCGTAGTCCGGGGTGTCCTTCGGCAACAGCACCTCCAGGCGCTCCTCGAGACCTTCGAAGGAGGCGTGCCGCAGGTAGTCGTCGATGCCCATGCCATTGGGCGTGGGGAAGTCCGGCAGGAAGTACTTGCCCAGCTGCACCTCGATGTTGCAGCGCTTGGCGATCTCGACGGTGTTTTCCAACGCTTCCGGCAGGTCGCTGAACAGCTCGGCCATTTCCGCCGGCGACTTCAGGTATTGCTGGTCCGAATAGGTACGCGGCCGCCGCGGATCGTCGAGGGTCCGCCCCTCGCCGATGCAGACGCGGGTCTCGTGGGCCTCGAAGTCTTCCTGCTTGATGAAGCGCACGTCGTTGGTCGCCACCAGCGGCGCGTTGCAGCGTGACGCCAGAGCCACCGCCGCGTGGAGGTGCTCCTCGTCGTTGACCCGGCTGGTACGTTGCACTTCGACGTAGAAGCGCTCGGGGAACACCTCCATCCACTCGCGCAACAGCGCCTCGGCCTTGGCCTCCTCGCCGTCGAGCAGCGCGTGGCCGATCTCGCCTTCCTTGGCCGCGGACAGCGCGATCAGGCCTTCCGCCGCCTCCTTGACCCAGTCGCGCTCGATGATGATCTCGCCATTGCGCTGGCCTTCGCTCCAGCCGCGGGAAATCAGCTCGGTGAGGTTGCGATAGCCCTTCGCGTTCATCGCCAGCAGGCTCAGGCGGCTGAGCGGGCCATCTTCCTCGCGGCTGGCGAGCCAGATGTCGGCCCCGCAGATCGGCTTGATGCCGGCGCCCATGGCGGTCTTGTAGAACTTCACCAGCGAGCACATGTTGCTCTGGTCGGTGACCGCCACCGCCGGCATGCCCAGCCCTGCCACTGCCTTGGCCAGGGGCTTGACCCGGACCAGGCCGTCGACCAGGGAGAATTCGGTATGCAGACGCAGGTGAACGAAGGATACGGTCATGAAGGCCCCGGAGCAGAAATAACGCAAAAACGACAAGGCCCGGATTGTACCGGGCCCGGTGGCAAAGCTACAGGTTCAAGAGCGGACGATGCGCCTCGGCTGCGCCGAGAAACGTCGCCCGCCCCGCGCTCAGGCGCGGCGGTCGTCCCAGATGCCCGGTTCGAGCTTCTGCTGGACTTCAGGGAACTGGCTGGCGTCGAAGGTCGGCAGCTTGCCGGCCTTGCGCTGGGCGTTATAGTCCTTGGCCAGCTTGATCGCGAGGTTGGACAGCAGCAGGATGGCGATCAGGTTGGTGATCGCCATCAGGCCCATCGACACGTCGGCGAGGTTCCAGACGAACGGCAGCGAAGCCAGCGCGCCGAACATCACCATCGCCAGCACGATCAGGCGGAAGATCAACAGACCCGCCAGGTGGTTGTGCTCGAGGAATACCAGGCAGTTCTCGGCATAGAAGTAGTTGGCGACGATCGAGGTGAAGGCGAAGAACAAAATGATCACCGCCAGGAAGTAGCGGCCCCAGTCGCCGACCTGGCTGGTCAGGGCATTCTGCACCAGCATGATGCCCTCGCCTTCCTGCGGTCCGGCCAGCAGGATGATGGCGGCGGAAGCGGTGCAGATCAGCAGGGTATCGATGAACACGCCGGCCATCTGCACATAGCCCTGGGACGCCGGGTGCGGCGGATAGGGCGTGGCCGAGGCGGCGGCGTTGGGCGCCGAGCCCATGCCTGCTTCGTTGGAGAACAGGCCGCGCTTGAAGCCGTTGAGGATCGCCGCGCCGATGCCGCCGGCGGCGGCCTCGTGCCAGCCGAAGGCACTCTTCACCACCATCGCCAGGACGCCCGGCAGTTCGCTGAGGTTGAACAGGATGATGCCCACCGCCAGCAGCAGGTAGGCCACCGCCATGAAGGGTACCGCCAGTTCGGAGAAGCGCGCGATGGAGCGCAGGCCGCCGAAGATGATCAACGCGGTGAGGATCACCACGGCGATGCCGCTGATCCAGGTCGGCACGCCGAAGGCGCCCTGCATGGCACCGGTGATGGTATTGGCCTGCACCGAGTTGAAGACGAAACCGAAGGCGATGATCAGGAAGATCGAGAACAGGATGCCCATCCAGCGCGCACCCAGGCCCTTCTCCATGTAGTAGGCCGGGCCGCCACGGAACTGGCCCTTGTCGTCGCGAATCTTGAACAACTGGGCCAGGGTCGCCTCGACGAAGCCGGTCGCCATCCCCACCAGGGCGATCGCCCACATCCAGAACACTGCGCCGGGACCGCCGAGCGTGATCGCTACCGCCACACCGGCGACGTTGCCGGTACCGACCCGCGCCGCCAGAGAGGTGCAGAGCGCCTGGAACGAGGAGATTCCCGAGTCGTCCGACTGGCGGCTGCCCTTGAGCACGCTGAAGGTATGGCCGAAGTGGCGGAACTGGATCAATCCCAGGCGCACAGTGAAGTACAGGCCGCAACCGACCAGCAGCCAGATGAGGATCTTGCCCCAGATAAGGCCGTTGAGCAGGTCGACGACCTGAGTGGCGAATTCTTGCATGGATAACTCCCCTGTTCCGCTTATGGCGGATTGTTGTCAGCCGACCTCCCGGGTAGAAGGCCGCGTGTTTCGGACACACACGGAATGACGTGCGAGCCGAAGGAAATTTCGCTGTGAATGGTACCTGGCAGGAAGGGGCAGGACTTTCCGCTATTGACGCCGCTCACCGCTTGTCACCAGGCGACGGATACGGTCAGTCACGCGACATCCGCTCAATTATTGAACAGGGACATCCAGCAATTCGCGAACCGGAGCAAACGAGCGTCGATGGATCGGCGTCGGGCCGAGACGGGAAAGCGCCTCGAGATGGACCGCGGTCGGATAGCCCTTGTGCCCGGCCATGCCATAGCCCGGATAGACCCGGTCCAGCTCGACCATTTCCCGGTCGCGACTGACCTTGGCCAGGATCGACGCCGCGGCGATCGCCGGTACCTGGCTGTCGCCCTTGACCACCGGCGCGCTGGGCACCGCCAGTTTCGGACAGCGATTGCCGTCGATCAGGGCCAGCCGCGGAGTCACGCTGAGGCCTTCGACCGCGCGCTGCATGGCGAGCATGGTGGCATGCAGAATGTTCAGCCGGTCGATCTCCTCGACCTCGGCGCGGGCGATGCACCAGGCCAGGGCCTTCTCGCGGATCTCTTCGAACAGCGCCTCGCGACGAGCTTCGCTGAGCTTCTTCGAGTCGTTCAGGCCGAGGATCGGGCGGCTCGGGTCGAGAATCACCGCGGCGGTGACCACCGGACCGCACAACGGACCGCGACCAACCTCGTCGACGCCCGCGACCAGATCCTCCACCAGATTGAAATCCAGGCCCAGTTGCATCAGCGGCGCTCCACCAGTTGCAGGACGGCTTCCGCCGCCTGTGCCGAAGCATCCTGGCGCAAGGCCCGATGGATGGCATCGAAGAATTCCACCTGCTGCGAGCCGTCGTCCAGCAGCGGCGAGAGGGTTGCGGCCAGCGCTTGCGGGGTGGCGGCGTCCTGGATCAGTTCCGGCACCAACAGGCGCCCGGCCAGCAGGTTCGGCAGGGAGATGTAAGGGCTTTTCACCAGGCGCTTGAGAATCCGGTACGTCAGCCCGGCGACCCGATAAGCCACCACCATGGGCCGCTTGTAGAGCAGCGCCTCGAGGGTCGCGGTACCGGAGGCGATCAGCACCGCATCGCAGGCGGCCAACGCTTCATGGGAAGCGCCGTCGAGCAGCGTCAGCGGCAGAGGCTCGCGGCCCTGGAGCATCTGCTCGATCTGTTCGCGCCGTGCAGCGCTGGCGCAGGGCAGCACGAAACGCAGGCCCGGCCGTTCGACGAGCAGGCGCTGGGCGGTGTCGAGGAACAACGCGCCGAGCTTGCCGACCTCGCCGCCGCGACTGCCCGGCATCAGCGCCACCACCTGTCCGTCCGCCGGCAATCCGAGCCGCGCGCGGGCCGCAGCGCGATCCGCCTGCAGGGGAATGGTGTTGGCCAGGGGGTGGCCGACGAAACGCACGGGCACCCCATGCTCTTCGTAGAAACGTGCTTCGAAGGGGAACAATGCCAGCATCAGGTCGCAGGCCTCGCGAATCTTCAGCACCCGCTTCTGCCGCCAGGCCCACACCGAAGGGCTGACGTAATGCACGGTGCGCAGGCCAGCCTGGCGCAGCCTGTGCTCGACGCCGAGGGTGAAGTCGGGAGCGTCGATGCCGATCATCACATCCGGCCGGGCCTCGATGAGCGTGCGGATCAGGCGCTTGCGCCGTCGCAACAACTCCGGCAGCCGGCCCAGTACTTCGACCAGGCCCATCACCGACAGGCGCTCCATGGGGAAATAGCTGGACAGCCCTTCGGCCTCCATGCGCGGCCCACCGACGCCGATGAACTCGATATCCGGGTGCCGCGCCCGCAGCGCCTGCATCAGTCCGGACCCGAGGATGTCGCCGGAGGCCTCGCCGGCGACCAGGGCTACGCGTAATCCGTCAGCCATGGCTCAGCGGGTGATGCCGCGGGTTGCGCTCTGGATGGAATCACGGAACACCGCGACCTCGGGGAACTGGGCAGCGCTTTCGGCCAGCTCGGCCAGGGCTTCCTCGACGGTATGTCCCTGGCGATAGACCACCTTGTAGGCACGCCGCAGGGCATGGATGGCCTCGCTGCTGAAGCCGCGCCGACGCATGCCTTCGAAGTTCATGCTGCGGGCTTCGGCCGGGTTGCCGAAGACCGTCACGTAGGCCGGGACGTCCTTGCCGATGGCGCTGCCCATGCCGGAAAAGCTGTGCGCGCCGATCCGGCAGTACTGGTGCACCAGGGTGTAGCCGGACAGGATCGCCCAGTCGTCCACGTGGACATGCCCGGCCAGCGCCGTGTTGTTCACCAGGATGCAATGGTTGCCGATCACGCTGTCATGGCCGATGTGCGCATAGGCCATGATCAGATTGTGGTCGCCAATGGTGGTTTCCGCGCGATCCTGGACGGTTCCGCGATGGATGGTCACGCCTTCGCGGATCACGTTGTGGTCACCGATCACCAGGCGCGTCGGCTCGCCCTTGTATTTCAGGTCGGGAGTATCCTCGCCGACGCTGGAAAACTGGTAGATGCGGTTGTGCTTGCCGATCTTCGTGGGGCCCTTGAGCACCACGTGCGGACCGATCACCGTCCCTTCACCGATCTCCACTTCCGCCCCGACGATGGACCACGGGCCCACCTGGACGTCAGCCGCCAGCCTGGCGCTCGGATCGATGATGGCGCGAGGATCGATCAAACTCATAGTTTGCGTTCCGCACAGATGATTTCAGCCGAGCATACCGGCTTGTCGTCGACGGTAGCGTGGCAGTCGAATTTCCAGATGCTGCGCTTCACGCTGATGAACTTGGCGTGCAGTTGCAGTTGGTCGCCCGGCAGGACCGGCTGGCGGAAGCGCAGCTTGTCCGAACCGACGAAGTAGTAAAGGGTGCCGTCGGCGGGCTTCACGTCGAGCATCTTGAAACCGAGGATACCGGCCGCCTGGGCCATCGCCTCGATGATCAGCACGCCCGGCATGATCGGGTGCTCGGGGAAATGTCCGTTGAAGAACGGCTCATTGATACTGACATTCTTGTAGGCGCGAATGCGCTTGCCCTCGATGTCCAGCTCTACCACCCGATCCACCAGCAGGAAAGGATAGCGATGAGGCAGGTATTCGCGAATCTCGTTGATGTCCATCATGTTAGGGGGAGCCTGTTCAGAAAAGGGTGACGCAAAAAACGTCAATTACGCATCAGATGAAGCGTCACCGCTTGAGGTCACGGCAGCCAGGCGTTTTTCCAGCTGCTGAAGTCGACGCGCCATGTCGTCCAGTTGACGAATGCGCGCGGCGCTTTTTTTCCATTCGGCCGCCGGTTGCATGGCGGTACCGGAGGAATACGATCCCGGCTCGGTGATCGAGCGGGTCACCATGGTCATGCCGGTCACGAAAACGTTGTCGCAGATCTCGATATGGCCGACCAGGCCAACGCCGCCGGCGAGCATGCAATGCCTGCCGATCTTGGCGCTGCCGGAAATGCCGACGCAAGCGGCCATGGCGGTATGATCGCCGATCTGCACGTTGTGCGCGATCATGATCTGGTTGTCCAGCTTCACACCGTTGCCGATCAGCGTATCGGACAGTGCTCCACGGTCGATGGTGGTGTTCGCGCCGATCTCGACGTCGTCACCGATGGTCACCCCGCCGATCTGGGCGATCTTCTGCCAGACGCCCTTCTCGTTGGCGAAACCGAAACCTTCGCCGCCGATCACCGCGCCCGACTGGATACTCACCCGCGCGCCGATGGTGACGTCGTGGTAGAGCGTGACCCGCGGCGCCAGCCAGCCGCCTTCGCCGATCACGCTACGGGCGCCGATCACGCAGTGCGCGCCGATGCTGACGCCAGCGCCGATGCGGGCGCCACTCTCGATCACCGCATAGGCGCCGACGCTGGCGCTCGGATCGACCTCGGCGTCCGCCGCGACGATGGCGGTGGGATGGATACCGGCGGCCGCCTTCGGTTTGCGATCGAACAGGTGCGACAGGCTGGCATAGGCCAGGTAGGGATTGGCCACCACCAGCGCGGTACCGGAGAACCCGTCGGCGTCGGCAGCCGTCAGCAGGACGGCGCCGGCACGGCTTTCGGGCAGGTACTTGCGATACTGCGGGTTGGCCAGGAAGCTCAGCTGAGCCGGTCCGGCCTCCTGCAAGGTCGCCAGGCCCTGGATCGGCAGGTCCGCGTCGCCACGGAGTTCCGCGCCGACATGCGCGGCCAGCTGGCCCAGGGTGTAGGACAAAGTGCTCATCATCAACGCAGCTGGTTCATCCGCTCGATCACCTGGCGGGTGATGTCGTATTGCGGCTTGACGTCGACCACGGCGCCACGCTCGATGACCATGTCGTAGCCGCCTTTCTTGATGGTTTCCTCGACGGCCTGGTCCAGCTTCGGCTTGAGCTTCTTCAACATGTCGCGGTCGGCGGCGGCCTTCGACTCGTTCAGTTCCTTGGACTGGAACTGGAAGTCACGGGCCTTCTGCTTGAAGTCCAGCTCGGCCTTCTCGCGGTCGCCCTGGGACATCTTGCTGCCGTTGGAAACCAGCTTGTCCTGCAGCGCCTTGGCGTCGCGTTCGAGGTTCTTCAGCTTGTTCAGCTGGGGGCCGAACTTCTTCTCGGCATCCACGGCGTATTGCTTGGCGGCATCGGACTCGAGCAGCGCCATCTGGTAGTTGAGCACCGCGATCTTCATTTCAGCGAACGCCGAAGGAGCCGCCATGATGGCTGCGGTGATCAGGACGAACTGGGTGAACTTACGCACGATGCACTCCTGCACAAAGCATGGTTTCGTTACTCGGTACTACGTACAAATCAGAAGGTCTGGCCCAGGGAGAACTGGAAGACCTGGGTTTCCGCGTTGTCCGGCTTCTTGATCGGCGTCGCCAGGCTGAAGCTCAGCGGGCCCAGCGCGGTGATCCAGGTCAGGCCGACGCCCACGGAACTGGCGAGGTTGTCGGTCTTGATGCCGTCGCAGTTGGTGGTGGTCTTGGTCGGGCAGTCGGTATCGAAGGTGCTACCCACGTCCCAGAACAGCACGGTACGCAACTGGCGCTGGTCCTTGACGAACGGCAGCGGGAACAGCAGCTCAGCGCCGCCGGTGATCAGGATGTTACCACCGAAGGCTTCGGGATCCTGGTCCGGGTCGGTGTAACGGCCCTTGCTGTCAGGCCCTTGGTTCTTCATAGGCGTACCGTCTGGATTACGAGCCACAGAGGGCGTACTGCGCGGGCCCAGCGTACTGTCCTTGAAGCCCCGCACCGAGTTGAAGCCGCCGGCGTAATAGTTCTCGTAGAACGGCAGGCGCTCGGTGGATCCGTAGCCGTCGCCATAGCCCAGCTCGGTGTGGAAGCGCATGGTGTAGTTGTCGGTCAGCGGGGCGAAGACCTGCCCGCGGTAGTCGATCTTGTAGAACGACAGGTCGCTGCCCGGCAGGGTGGTTTCCAGGGTCAGGCTCTGCGAGTGACCACGGGTGGCCAGCACGCCCTTGTTCAGGGTCGATTCGGACCAGCCGATGGAAGCCTTGAAGTTGGTGAAGTTGTCGCCTTCCTTGTCGAGGAAGTCGTAGATCTCGTCCACGGTGTAGCGGCCGGTGTCGATCTGGTCGCGCTGCACGCTCAGCCCATAGGTCAGGCGCGAGGTCTCGCTGATCGGGTAGCCGATGCTCATGCCGGCGCCCAGGCTGTTCACCGAGTAGCTGGCGACGTCGACGTCGAGTTCGTCGTAGTCGGTCTTCCGGTAGAAGGCGTTGTAGCCGAGGCTGACGCCGTCGACGGTCCAGTAGGGGTCGACGAAGCCGAAGTTGTAGCGGGTCTGGTATTCGCTGCGGGTCAGGCCGATGCTGACCTTGTTGCCGGTACCCAGGAAGTTGTTCTGGCTGATCGAGCCACCGAGGATCAGGCCGGCGCTCTGGGCGAAGCCGACGCTGGCGGTGATCGAGCCGGAGGGTTGCTCTTCGACGCTGTAGTTGACGTCGACCTGGTCGTCGGTGCCGGGAACCGCCGGGGTCTCGACGTTGACTTCCTTGAAGTAGCCGAGGCGCTCCAGACGGGCCTTGGACTGGTCGATCAGGTAGGTGGAGGCCCAGCCGCCTTCCATCTGGCGCATTTCGCGGCGCAGCACTTCGTCTTCGGTCTTGGTGTTGCCGCGGAAGTTGATGCGGTTGACGTAGGCGCGCTTGCCCGGGTCGACGACGAAGGTCACCGAGACGGTCTTGTCGTCGTCATGGGCTTCCGGCACGCCGTTGACGTTGGCGAAGGTGTAGCCCTCGTTGCCCAGGCGACGGGTGATCAGGTCGGAGGTGGTGGTCATCACCTTGCGCGAGAACACCTGGCCCTTCTGTACCAGCAGCAGGCGCTTCACTTCCTCTTCCGGCACCTTCAGGTCGCCGGTCAGCTTCACGTCGCGGATGGTGTACTTCTCACCCTCGTTGATGTTGACGGTGATGTAGACGTGCTTCTTGTCCGGGGTGATGGATACCTGGGTGGAGGCGATATCCATGTTGATGTAGCCGCGGTCCAGGTAATAGGAGCGCAGGCGCTCGAGGTCGCCGGAGAGCTTTTCGCGGGCGTACTTGTCGTCGTTCTTGAAGAACGACAGCCAGTTGGTGGTCTTCAGTTCGAACAGGTCGGTCAGGTCTTCTTCGGAGAAGACGGTGTTGCCCACCACGTTGATGTGGGAAATCGCAGCGACCGTGCCTTCGTTGATGTTGATCTTCAGCGCGACGCGGTTGCGCGGCTGCGGGATCACTTCCGCGTTGATCTCGGCCGAGTAGCGGCCCTGGGCCACGTACTGGCGTTGCAGCTCGTTGCGCACGCCTTCGAGGGTGGCGCGCTGGAAGATCTCGCCCTCGGCCAGGCCGGACTGTTTCAGGCCCTTGAGCAGGTCTTCCTTGGAAATCGCCTTGTTGCCCTCGATCTCGATGCTGGAGATCGACGGGCGCTCGACTACAGTGACTACCAGCACGTTGCCATCGCGGCCGAGCTGGATGTCCTGGAAGAAACCGGTCTTGAACAGGGAGCGGGTGGCCTGGACCAGGGCCTGGTCGTCGATGGTCTCGCCGACGTTCAGCGGCAGGGCGGCGAACACGCTACCGGCGGACACGCGCTGCAGGCCATTGACCCGGATATCGGAAACAGTGAAGGACTCGGCGTGAACCTCGGCGATCATCAGCGCTGACAGCAGCGCGGGTAGCAGAAAGCGTTTCATGGAGTCCTTTTTTCCAACTGACAAATAGAGAATCTGCCGCAAAGGGCGGCAGATTCGAATTCAACATGACTACAGACGACTCAGATCGTTGACCAGAGCGAGCAACATCACGCCAACGACCAGACTGATGCCGATCTGCATCCCCCAAGCCTGTACCCGTTCGGATAATGGGCGCCCGCGCACCCACTCAACCAGATAGAACAGCAGATGCCCGCCATCGAGGACAGGGATCGGCAGCAGGTTGAGAACCCCCAAGCTAATGCTCAGATAGGCCAGGAAATTGAGAAAATCCCCCACGCCAGACTGGGCTGAAGCGCCCGCCACTTTAGCAATGGTTATCGGCCCGCTCAAGTTTTTTACCGAGAGCTCGCCGAGCAACATTTTCTTTATGGAGTCGAGCGTTAGCAGGCTCATGGTCCAGGTTCGGGAAAGCGCCTGACCCACCGCCTCCAGCGGTCCGTAGCTCACTTCGCGGAGCATTTCCGCCGGCCATTCGGTACCGGCGACCCCCGCCCCCATGTAGCCGCTCCGGGCCTTGCCCTCGCCGCGCACCGCCAGCTCCAGGGCAACATCCAGCACTTCGCCGTCGCGCAGTACCTTGAGCTGGACGCGCTGCCCGGGACGGGCACGGACGCTGTCCACCACCTGCTGCCAGTCGTCGACGGCGATGCCATCGATGCTCTGCAAGCGGTCGCCGAGCTTCAGCCCGGCGGCCTGCGCCGGCCCCTTGGGGTCGAGTTCGGCCAGCACCGGCGGCAAGGCCGGCCGCCAGGGCCGGATGCCCAGCGAGGCGATGGGATCGGGATTGTCCTCGCCCTTCAGCCAGCCATCCAGACGCACCTGGTGGGTGGAATCGACATTCGAGCCCTTTTCCTGCACCCGCACTTCCAGCGTACCGCTCTCGCCGAGACGGCGAACCAGCTGCAGGTTGACCCCGCTCCAGCCGGTGACGGGCTCGCCGTCCACCGCCAGCAGTTCCTGCCCGGCCTCCAGGCCGGCCTGGGCGGCCAGGCTCTCCGGCGCCACGGAACCGATGACCGGGCGCACCTGCTGGCTACCGAGCAGGGCGACGACCCAGAAGAACAGAATCGCCAGTAGGAAATTGGCGATAGGACCAGCCGCGACGATGGCGATCCGCTGACGGACCGTCTTGCGATTGAAGGACTGTTCGAGCAGATGGGCCGGTACTTCCGCCTCGCGCTCGTCGAGCATCTTGACGTAGCCGCCCAGCGGAATGGCCGCCACCACGAACTCGGTGCCGTGCCGGTCGTGCCAGCGCACCAGCGGCGTGCCGAAGCCGACGGAGAAGCGCAGGACCTTCACCCCGCAGCGTCGCGCGACCCAGAAGTGGCCGAATTCGTGGAACGTCACCAGCACACCAAGGGCTACCAGGGTGCCGACGATCATGTAAAGCGCACTCATCTCCTACCTCCAGGCCGTCCGAAGACTAGCCGGCGTGCCGGGTCAACCATTGCCCGGCGACCGAACGCGCGCGGCGATCGGCGGCCAGGACCTGATCGAGCGATTCGACTGCGGTCACCGCCTCGCGGTTCAGCACGTCCTCGATGATAACCGCGATGTCGCTGAAGCGGATGCGCCGCTCGAGAAATGCGGCCACGGCCACCTCGTTCGCGGCATTCAACATGGCCGGGGCGCTGCCGCCGGTTTCCGCGGCCTGGCTCGCCAGGCGCAGGCAGGGGAAGCGCTGCTCGTCGGGGCGCTGAAAATCCAGGCGACCGACGGCGAACATGTCCAGCGGCGAAACGCCGGAATCGATTCGCTCCGGCCAGGCCATGGCATAGGAAATCGGCGTGCGCATGTCCGGATTGCCGAGCTGGGCGATCACCGAACCGTCGACGTAGTCCACCATCGAGTGGATCACGCTCTGCGGGTGGATCACCACCTCGACCTGGCTCGGCTGGGCGTCGAACAGCCAGCACGCCTCGATCAGTTCGAGCCCCTTGTTCATCATGCTGGCGGAGTCGACGGAAATCTTCCGCCCCATCGACCAGTTCGGGTGCGCACAAGCCTGCTCCGGCGTCACCGAAGCGAGCTGCTCCAGCGGCGTCTCACGGAACGGGCCGCCGGAGGCGGTCAAGAGGATCCGGCGCACGCCGACCCGCTCCAGGCCATCGGCATAATTGCGCGGCAGCGACTGGAAGATCGCGTTGTGCTCGCTGTCGATCGGCAGGAGCACCGCGCCGCTGCGCTTGACCGCCTGCATGAACAGCGCGCCGGACATCACCAGCGCTTCCTTGTTGGCCAGCAGTACGCGCTTGCCGGCCTCGACGGCCGCCAGGGTCGACGGCAGCCCGGCGGCGCCGACGATGGCCGCCATTACCATGTCCACTTCGGGCGCGCTGGCCACTTCGCACAACGCCTGCTCGCCGAACAGCACCCGGGTGCGAATACCCGCCGCGGCGAGCGAGCCCTGCAAGGCGATCGCCGCGGCCTGCTCCGGCACCACCGCATAGACGGGGCGGTGCCTGAGGCACAGCGCCTCGAGTTCGGCCAGGCGGCTGAAGCCAGTCAGGGCGAAGGCTTCGTAACGATCGGGATGACGCTGGACGACGTCCAGGGTGCTCAGGCCGATCGAGCCGGTCGCGCCGAGCACGCTGATCCGCTGCGGTCGACTCATGGCGCACCCCAACCGGCGGCCCAGAGCAGGGCCGCGAATACCGGGATGGCTGCCGTCAGGCTGTCGATGCGATCCAGCACGCCACCGTGGCCGGGCAGCAGGTTGCTGCTGTCCTTGATTCCGGACTGGCGCTTGAACATGCTTTCGGTGAGGTCGCCGACGATCGAGACGAACACCACCAGCGCCGCGCCGAGCAGGGCCAGGAGCAGCGCGCCGAGGGACCAGCCGCGGTAGAGGCCGACCGCCAGGGTGATCGCCAGGCTGGCCGCCAGGCCGCCGTAAACGCCTTCCCAGCTCTTGCCGGGGCTGACCCGCGGCGCCAGCTTGCGCTTGCCGAAGGCCTTGCCGGAGAAGTAGGCGCCGATATCCGCGCCCCAGACCAGCACCATCACGGCGATGATCAGGCCATTGGCCAGCGGCCACTGCTTGAGCAGGACCAGCCCCTGCCAGGCCGGCAACAGGATCAGCAGGCCCATGCCCAGGCGGCGCCAGCGGCCGCCCCAGTAGCCGACGCTTTCCGGGTAGGTGAGCACCAGCACGGTGGCCAGCGTCCACCAGACCAGCGCCAGCAGCAGCACGGCTCCGGCAAGCTGCGGCAGATGGTAGAGAGCGACCATCAGCACGGCGACCGTCGCCGCGTAGGCAACGCGGCCGAACTGTTGTTCATAGCCGGCCAGGCGCGCCCATTCCCAGGCCCCCAGGCTCACCACCGCGCCGATGAACAGGGCGAAGAACGCCCCTTCGAGAAGGAAAAAACCACCCAGCGCGATGGGCAAAAGCACCAGCGCCGTGATGATCCGTTGTTTCAGCATGACGGACGGGCCTCGGCCTCGACTTGCTCGCTGGTTTTGCCGAAGCGGCGCTGGCGCTTGGAGAAATCCGCCAGGGCAGCCCGCATCGCCGCGTGCTTGAAGTCGGGCCAGAACAGGTCGGAGAAATACAGCTCGGCGTAGGCCAGCTGCCAGAGAAGGAAATTGCTGATGCGATGCTCGCCGCCAGTGCGGATGCACAGGTCGGGCAGCGGCTGGTCGCCGGTCACCAGGCAGCCCTGGAGCAGCTCGGCGGAGATATCGTCCGCCGCCAGGTGCCCGCCCTGGACCTCGCGCGCCAGGCGCTGTGCGGCCTGGACGATGTCCCACTGGCCGCCGTAGTTGGCGGCGACCTGGAGGAGGAAACGGGTATTGCCGGCAGTGGCGGCTTCCGCTTCGCGCATGGCCGCCTGCAACTCCGGATGGAAACGCGTGCGATCGCCGATGATGCGCAGGCGGATGCCGTTCTCGTCGAGCTTGCGCACCTCGCGGCGCAGGGCCACGAGAAACAGCTCCATCAGCGCGCTGACTTCGTCCGCCGGACGCTGCCAGTTCTCGCTGGAGAACGCGAACAGGGTGAGGACCTCGACCCCTGCCTCGGCGCAGACCTCGATCACCGCCCTGACGGCATCGACACCGGCCTTGTGGCCGGCGACGCCGGGCAGAAGACGCTTCTTCGCCCAGCGATTGTTACCGTCCATGATAATGGCCACGTGGCGTGGCACGCACACATCCTTCCGGGTCTTTTCCATGACGTCAGCCCGGCCTCAGACAGCCATGAGGTCCGCTTCTTTGGCTTCCAGTGCCTTCTCGATCTCACCGATGAACTTGTCGGTCAGCTTCTGCACGTCGTCGCCGGCGCGGCGCTCTTCGTCCTCGCTGATTTCCTTTTCCTTCTGCAGGTCCTTCAGCTGGGCCAGCGCATCGCGACGGATGTTGCGCACGGAAACCCGCGCCTGCTCGGCCTCGGCACGCGCCTGCTTGGTGTAGCCCTTGCGGGTCTCCTCGGTCAGGGCCGGCATCGGTACGCGGATGGTGGTGCCGGCGGTGGCCGGGTTGAGCCCCAGGTCGGAGGTCATGATGGCCTTCTCGACCGCCTGGATCATGCTCTTGTCGAACACGGCCAGGGCCAGGGTGCGGGAGTCTTCCACGGTGACGTTGGCGACCTGGCGCAGCGGCGTATCGGCCCCGTAATAGGAAACCATCACGCTATCCAGGATGCTCGGATGCGCGCGACCGGTACGAATCTTCGCGAAGGCATGGCCCAGCGCTTCCAGGGTCTTGCCCATGCGCTCCTGCGCTTCCTTCTTGATCTCGTTGATCATTCTCAACCCTCCTCGATCAGGGTGCCTTCGGCACCACCAACAACAATATTCAGCAATGCGCCCGGCTTGTTCATGTTGAACACCCGCAGCGGCATGTTCTGGTCACGGCACAGGCAGATGGCGGTCAGGTCCATCACGCCGAGCTTGCGGTCGAGCACTTCATCATAGGTCAGGCGCTCGAACTTCTCGGCATTCGGGTCCTTGAACGGGTCGGCAGTGTACACGCCATCGACCTTGGTAGCCTTAAGGACCACGTCGGCGTCGATCTCGATGGCGCGCAGGCAAGCCGCCGAGTCGGTGGTGAAGAACGGGTTGCCGGTACCGGCGGAGAAGATCACCACCTCGCCACCGCCGAGGTGGCGCATGGCCTTGCGGCGGTCGTAGTGGTCGGTCACACCGACCATGGAGATCGCCGACATCACCAGCGCGGGGATGTTCGAGCGCTCCAGCGCATCGCGCATCGCCAGGCCGTTCATCACAGTGGCCAGCATCCCCATGTGGTCGCCGGTCACCCGGTCCATGCCGGCCGCGGACAGGGCCGCGCCGCGGAACAGGTTGCCGCCGCCGATGACCAGGCCGACCTGCACGCCGATCCCGACCAACTGGCCGATTTCCAGCGCCATGCGGTCCAGCACCTTGGGATCGATGCCGAACTCCTCCGAGCCCATCAGGGCTTCGCCGCTCAACTTTAGAAGAATGCGTTTATAGCGAGGTTGACGAGCGCTCAGTTGCTGAGCCATGACCTTTTCTCCTGCGGCGATAAAAATACGTGACGGCCGGGCCGTCGTGGGCGGAGACGACTTTGCGCCTGCGTTGCGTGCGAGCCCGCCGAGCGGGCCGGCAACGCGGAAGCTGCCCCGAACGCTTCCCCATTTGACGAAGAGGCCGCACGCATCAGCGGGCAGCCTCTTCCGGGGCGACAGTCGAAACCGTCTTTGTTACTGCTTGGTGGCGGCTACTTGAGCGGCAACTTCGGCAGCGAAGTCCACTTCGGCCTTCTCGATGCCTTCGCCCACTTCGTAACGAACGAAGGAAACGATTTCGGCGCCGGCCTGCTTGGCCAGGTCGCCGACCTTCACTTCCGGGTTCTTCACGAAAGGCTGCTCGACCAGGCTCGCTTCGGCGAGGAACTTGCTGATGCGGCCCTTGACCATGTTCTCGACGATGTTCTCCGGCTTGCCGGCGATCTTGTCGGCGTTCAGCGCCAGGAAGATTTCCTTCTCTTTCGCGATCGCTTCTTCGGAAACTTCCGAAGCGCTCAGGAACTGCGGGTTGCTGGCGGCGACATGCATGGCGATGTCCTTGGCCAGTTCCGGGTTGCCGCCTTTCAGGTTGACCACGACACCGATGCGGTGGCCGTGCAGGTAGGCGCCGACCACGTCGCCCTCGACGCGGGTCAGGCGGCGGATGTTGACGTTCTCGCCGGTCTTGGCGACCAGGGCCAGACGAGCTTCCTCACGTGCTTCGACCAGCGGAGCGGCGTCGGTCAGCTTCTCGTTGAAGGCCTTTTCCAGACTCTCGGCGACGAAGCCCTTGAAGTCGTCCTGGAGGGCCAGGAAGTCGGTCTGGGAGTTGACTTCGATGATCACGGCGGCCTTGTTGTCGGCAGCGATCTTGACGGCGATCGAGCCTTCGGCGGCAATGTTGCCGGCCTTCTTGGCAGCCTTGATCGCACCGGCAGCGCGCATGTCGTCGATGGCCTTCTCGATGTCGCCGCCAGCGGCGGTCAGCGCCTTCTTGCACTCCATCATGCCCAAGCCGGTACGCTCGCGCAGTTCTTTAACCATGGCTGCAGTAATTTCTGCCATTTCGAAATCCTCTTGAGTGGTAGCTCTCAAAAAACCTTTGTGCCCGGCCTGCCGGGCAGAAACTCAAAGGTGGCAAAAAGGGGGCCTAGCCCCCTTCCTGCGCACCGTCGGACGTCTGAACGTCCCGGAATCAGCCTTCGGCGGATTCGGCCGGCGCTTCCTCGACGAACTCGTCGGCGCTGGTGGCAGCGCCCTGCTTGCCGCGGATTACCGCTTCGGCCATCGAGTTCAGGTAGAGTTGCACGGCGCGGATGGCATCATCGTTACCGGGAATTACATAGTCGACGCCTTCCGGGCTGCTGTTGGTATCGACAACGCCGATGACCGGGATGCCCAGCTTGTTGGCTTCGGTGATGGCGATGCGCTCGTGGTCGACGTCGATCACGAACAGAGCGTCCGGCAGGCCGCCCATGTCCTTGATGCCGCCCAGGCTGCGCTCGAGCTTCTCGAGGTCACGGCTGCGCATCAGGGCTTCTTTCTTGGTCAGCTTGTCGAAGGTGCCGTCCTGGGACTGGGTTTCCAGGTCGCGCAGGCGCTTGATCGACTGACGGATGGTCTTGTAGTTGGTGAGCATGCCGCCCAGCCAGCGATGGTCGACGTACGGCATGCCGCAACGAGCGGCTTCCTCGCGAACGATCTTGCCGGCGGAACGCTTGGTGCCGACGAACAGGATCTTGTTCTTGCCAGCGGCCAGGCGCTCAACGAAGGTCAGGGCCTCGTTGAACATCGGCAGGGTCTTTTCGAGGTTGATGATATGGATCTTGTTGCGCGCGCCGAAAATGAACTTGCCCATTTTCGGGTTCCAGTAACGGGTCTGGTGGCCGAAGTGCACACCGGCCTTCAGCATATCGCGCATGTTGACTTGGGACATGATAGTTCCTCGATAAGTCGGGTTAGGCCTCCACGCATCCCAATGACCAACCCTTGCGGGCACCCAGGCCATCGTGTCGATGCATGTGTGGGTTTGTGCTCCGGAAAAGGCCGCAGCCTCGGAGCGGGGCGCTTTATACCATAACCGTGGACGCAGTGAAACCCGCCGCGGATGGCCGGGCGGGAGTAGATCGGTCGGTCAGGTCTGCTAGAATCGCGTATTCCTTATTATTCATGCGTGCTTGCACGCCCGAAGAGAATTCGCATGACCGTCACCATCAAGACGCCCGACGATATCGAGAAGATGCGCATCGCCGGCCGCCTGGCCGCCGAAGTGCTGGAAATGATCGGCGAACACATCAAGCCCGGCGTGACCACCGAGGAGCTGGATCGCATCTGCCACGACTATATCGTCAACGAGCAGAAGGCGATTCCCGCCCCGCTGAACTACAAGGGCTTTCCCAAGTCGATCTGCACCTCGATCAACCATGTGGTCTGCCATGGCATCCCCAACGAGAAGCCGCTGAAGGAAGGCGACATCCTCAACGTCGACATCACCGTCATCAAGGACGGCTACCACGGCGACACCAGCAAGATGTTCCTGGTCGGCAAGACCCCGGAATGGGCCGACCGCCTCTGCCAGATCACCCAGGAATGCATGTACAAGGGCATTTCCGTGGTGCGTCCGGGCGCGCACCTGGGCGATATCGGCGAAATCATCCAGAAGCACGCGGAAAAGAACGGCTTCTCGGTGGTCCGCGAATACTGCGGCCATGGCATCGGCAAGGTGTTCCACGAGGAGCCGCAGGTCCTCCACTACGGTCGTGCGGGTACCGGCATCGAGCTGAAGGAAGGCATGATCTTCACCATCGAGCCGATGATCAACCAGGGCCGCCCGGAGACCCGCCTGCTCGGCGACGGCTGGACCGCGATCACCAAGGACCGCAAGCTGTCCGCGCAATGGGAGCACACCGTGCTGGTCACCGCCGATGGCTACGAGATCCTCACCCTGCGCAACGACGAAACCTTCCCGCGCACCTCGGCCGCCTGATCCGGCCCGGCTTTTGCTGCCAGCCGTGCGCCTCGACGCCCCGCCCCATTCCGGCGGGGCCGACGCCCCGATTCGGCGCAGCGCGCGCACCAATACAGCGCAAAAACGCACCAGGACGGGGCGCTCGCGTATCGAACCCAACCGCTAGCAGATAAAGGAAGGCCGCATGCCGCAGGTGGATCCCGAATTGTTCGATCGCGGGCAGTTCCAGGCGGAACTGGCCTTGAAGTCCAGCCCGATCGCCGCCTTCAAGAAGGCCATCCGGCAATTCCGCGAAGTGCTCGACAACCGCTTCAACAGCGGCCGCGACATCCGCCGCCTGATCGAAGATCGCGCCTGGTGCGTCGACCAGATCCTGCAACAGGCCTGGCAGCGCTTCGACTGGGGAGACGACGCCGACATCGCCCTGGTCGCCGTGGGCGGCTACGGCCGCGGCGAACTCCACCCCTACTCCGACGTCGACCTGCTGATCCTCCTCGACAGCGAGGACCAGGAGAGCTTCCGCGAGCCGATCGAAGGCTTCCTCACCCTGCTCTGGGACATCGGCCTGGAAGTCGGCCAGAGCGTGCGCTCGGTGCAGCAGTGCGCGGAGGAAGCACGCGCCGACCTGACGGTGATCACCACCCTCATGGAATGCCGCACCATCTGCGGCCCTGACAGCCTGCGCCAGCGCATGCTACGAGTTACCGGCAGCGCGCACATGTGGCCGAGCAAGGAGTTCTTCCTGGCCAAACGCCACGAACAGCAGCGCCGCCACGCCAAGTACAACGACACCGAGTACAACCTCGAGCCCAACGTCAAGGGCTCCCCCGGCGGCCTGCGCGACATCCAGACCATCCTCTGGATGGCCCGCCGCCAGTTCGGCAGCCTCAACCTGCACGCCCTGGTGCGCGAAGGCTTCCTGGTGGAAAGCGAGTGCAGCATGCTGGCTTCCAGCCAGGAGTTCCTCTGGCGGGTCCGCTATGCCCTGCACATGCTCGCCGGGCGCGCCGAGGATCGCCTGCTGTTCGATCACCAGCGCAGCATCGCCCGTCTGTTCGGCTACGAAGACAACGACGTCAAGCTGGCGGTCGAACGCTTCATGCAGAAGTACTACCGGGTGGTGATGGCGATCTCCGAGCTGAACGACCTGATCATCCAGCACTTCGAGGAAGTCATCCTGCCCTGCGAGCAGCCGGTGCAGATCCAACCGCTGAACAGTCGCTTCCAGTTGCGCGACGGCTACATCGAGGTGACGCACCCGAACGTCTTCAAGCGCACCCCGTTCGCCCTCCTGGAAATCTTCGTGCTGATGGCCCAGCACCCGGAAATCAAGGGCGTGCGCGCCGACACCATTCGCCTGCTGCGCGACAGCCGACACCTGATCGACGACGAGTTCCGCCACGACATCCGCAACACCAGCCTGTTCATCGAGCTGTTCAAGAGCAGCCAGGGTATCCACCGCAACCTGCGGCGGATGAACCGCTACGGCATCCTCGGTCGCTACCTGCCGGAGTTCGGCCATATCATCGGGCAGATGCAGCACGACCTGTTCCATATCTATACGGTGGACGCCCACACCCTCAACCTGATCAAGCACCTGCGCAAGCTGAATCGGCCGGAGATGGCCGAGAAATATCCGCTGGCGAGCAAGATCATCGATCGTCTGCCCAAGCCGGAACTGATCTACATCGCCGGTCTCTACCACGACATCGCCAAGGGCCGTGGCGGCGACCACTCGGAACTCGGCGCGGTGGACGCCGAGGCCTTCTGCCAGAGCCACCAGTTGCCGCCCTGGGACACCCAACTGGTGTCCTGGCTGGTGCAGAACCACCTGGTGATGTCGACCACCGCGCAACGCAAGGACCTCTCCGACCCGCAGGTGATCTTCGATTTCGCCCAACTGGTCGGCGACCAGACCCACCTCGACTACCTGTACGTGCTCACCGTGGCCGACATCAACGCCACCAACCCGACGCTCTGGAACTCCTGGCGCGCCAGCCTGCTCCGGCAGCTCTACACCGAGACCAAGCGCGCCCTGCGCCGCGGCCTGGAGAACCCGGTGGACCGCGAGGAGCAGATCCGCCAGACGCAGACCGCGGCCCTCGACCAACTGGTACGCAACGGCATCGACCAGGACGATGCCGAGCAGTTATGGAGCCAGCTCGGCGACGACTACTTCCTGCGCCACACCGCCGGCGACGTGGCCTGGCACACCGAGGCGATCCTCCAGCACCCGGACGACGGCACGCCGCTGGTGCTGATAAAGGAAACCACCCAGCGCGAGTTCGAGAGCGGTTCGCAGATCTTCATCTACGCCGCCGACCAGCACGATTTCTTCGCGGTCACCGTGGCCGCCATGGACCAGCTCAACCTGAGCATCCAGGACGCGCGGATCATCACCTCCACCAGCCAGTTCACCCTCGATACCTATATCGTGCTCGACGCCGACGGCGACTCCATCGGCAACAACCCGGAGCGCATCGCCGAGATCCGCGAGGGGCTTATCGACGCATTGAAGAACCCCGACGACTACCCAACCATCATCCAGCGCCGGGTGCCGCGCCAGCTCAAGCACTTCGCCTTCGCCCCGCAGGTGACCATCTCCACCGACGCGCTGCGCCAGGTCTCGGTGCTCGAAGTCATCGCCCCCGACCGCCCCGGCCTGCTGGCGCGGATCGGCGGCATCTTCCTAGATTTCGACCTGTCGGTGCAGAACGCCAAGATCGCCACCCTCGGCGAGCGCGTGGAGGACGTCTTCTACATCACCGATGCGCGCAACCAGCCGCTCGCCGACCCCGACCTGTGCAAACGCCTGCAGGCCGCCCTGGTCGAGCAGCTGTCACAAGACAACGGACGGGACACCCTGCCTACCCGGATAAACTTCTGAGAAGCCTTGCCAACGCCATGAATACCGCACTCGACAACCTGCAGCCCTACCCCTTCGAGAAGCTCCGCGCCCTGCTCGGCGGCGCCCGGCCGCCCGCGACGCTGAAGCCGATCGCACTGTCCATCGGCGAGCCCAAGCACCGCTCGCCGAGCTTCGTCGCCGAAACCCTGGCGGAGAACCTGGACCAGCTCGCGGTCTACCCGACCACCCTCGGCCTGCCGGCCCTGCGCGAAGCCATCGCGCGCTGGTGCGAGCGGCGCTTCTCGGTACCGGCCGGCTGGCTGGATGCGGCGCGCCACGTACTGCCGGTGAACGGTACCCGCGAGGCGCTGTTCGCCTTCACCCAGACCGTGGTCCGCCGCAGCGAGCCCGGCGAGGCGCCTGGCCTGGTGGTCAGCCCGAACCCGTTCTACCAGATCTACGAAGGCGCGGCGCTGCTCGCCGGAGCCGTGCCGCACTACCTGCCCTGCCGCGAGGAAAACGGCTTCAACCCCGATTTCGACGCGGTCGACGAGGCGACCTGGCAGCGCTGCCAGATTCTCTTCCTCTGCTCGCCAGGCAACCCCACCGGGGCCCTGGTACCGCTGGAGACCCTGAAGAAGCTGATCGCCCTGGCCGACCGCTACGACTTCGTGATCGCCGCCGACGAGTGCTACAGCGAACTCTACTTCGACGAAAACGCCCCGCCGCCCGGCCTGCTCAACGCTTGCGCCGAGCTGGGCCGCACGGACTTCAGCCGCTGCGTGGTGTTCCACAGCCTGTCCAAGCGCTCCAACCTGCCCGGCCTGCGCTCGGGCTTCGTCGCCGGCGACGCGGAGATCCTGAAGAAATTCCTCCTCTACCGCACCTACCACGGCTGCGCCATGCCGGTGCAGACCCAGTTGGCGAGCATCGCCGCCTGGAACGACGAGGTCCATGTGCGCGCCAACCGCAGCCTCTACCGCGAGAAATTCGACGCCGTGCTGGCGATCCTCGACGGCGTGCTCGACGTACAGCGCCCGGACGGCAGTTTCTACCTGTGGGCACGCACCCCGGTGGACGACACCGTATTCACCCGCGAACTTTTCGAGCAGCAGCACGTGACGGTGGTGCCGGGTTCCTACCTGTCGCGCGAGGTGGACGGCGAGAACCCCGGCGCCAACCGCGTGCGCATGGCCCTGGTGGCACCACTGGCCGAGTGCGTCGAAGCCGCCGAGCGCATCCGCGACTACCTGCGGGCGCGCTGAAGCCTGCGCGGAGAAACGAAAAGGGATCGCCGCGGCGATCCCTTTTCGTTCACACCCAGCGGGCGAAGCGATTGGTCAGCCAGCTTTCCTGCTGGTCCAGCTCGCGCAGGATATCGCCCAGTGTCTCGTCGTCGATCTCGTTGTTACGCCGCTGCCGGTACAGTTCCAGGCGCTGCGCGCGCAACGCCTTCAGGCGCAAGGCCTTGTCGGCGATCTCCAGGGCCTGGGCCTGGTCGCGGGCCTCATCGGTGGTCGGTGCGGTATCCAGCGACTGGCGGTATTCAGCCATGATCTGCGCACGCGCCTCGGCGACCCGCGAAGTATTCGCCGCATCGTTGCCTTCCACCTGCGGCAGTTCCTCGCTCTCCAGGGCCCGGATCGCCGCCTCCGCGGTCTTGCGCCAGGCCTCGCGCCGCTCGCGCTCGTGGGCGCCATTGTTGCTCGCCGGCAGCCCGCGCAGCAGCAGCGGCAGGCCGATGGTCGCGCCGATCAGGGAAATCAGGATCACGCTGGTGGCGATGAAGATGATCAGGTCGCGCTGCGGGAAGGCGCTGCCATCCATCAGGCTCATCGGTACCGACAGCACCGCCGCCAGGGTCACCGCACCACGCACGCCGCTCAATGCACTGAGGGCGGAGAGACGGCGCAGGGAGATGCCGCTCAGCCCGGGCGGGCTCTTGCCGCGCCAGCGGTCGATGCGCAGCGACAACTTCCAGTAGCCATAGACCCAGCCGTAGCGGATCAGCATCAGCACGGCGGTGATCGCCGCCACGTAGGCCAGCAGCAGCGAGGAACGCCAGAGCAGGTCGCCGTGGTGGTTGGCCACCGACTTCATGATGTCCGGCAACTGCAGGCCGAGCAGCAGGAACACCACGCCGTTGAAGGCGAACTCCAGCATCGACCAGACGCTGCGGTTGAGCAGGCGCGTGGAAGTCTGCCGCGGCAGCAGGTCGACCCAGCTCTGCATCATGCCGGCCGCCACCGCCGAGAGAATCCCGGAGACGCCCAGGTGTTCCGCCACCATGTAGGAGGCGAACGGCAGCAACAGCATCAGTACCACGTGGGTCGCCGGGTCGTCCCAGCCACGGGAGATCATCCAGGCGCGGATGCGGCCCAGCGACCAGCTGAGGAACACCCCGATGGCCAGGCCGCCGACCGCGACCAGGAGGAAGTTGAGGCTGGCGTCCACCAGCGAGAACACGCCGGTCATCGCCGCGGCGATGGCGAACTTGAATGCCACCAGGCCAGAGGCATCGTTCATCAGCGCCTCGCCCTCCAGCAGGTGCATCAGGCGCTTGGGCAGCCGCCCCTGGGTGATCGCCGAGACCGCCAGGGCGTCCGTGGGCGACAGCACGGCGGCGAGGGCGAAGGAAGCCGCCAGGGGAATTTCCGGGATCAGCAGATGGATGAAATAGCCGGCGCCGACCACGGTGAAGAACACCAGGCCGAACGCCATCATCAGGATCGGCCAGCGCATCCGCCAGACTTCCCGCTTGGGAATACGCCAGCCATCGACGAACAGCAGCGGCGGAATGAACAGGAAGAGGAACAGCTCCGGGTCGAGGGCAATGTGCAGCCCGAGGGAGGGCAAGGCCAGCAGGGCCCCGGCGGCGATCTGGATCAGTGGTAGCGGCAAGGGCAGCAACTGGGCAGCCAGGCGGGTGGCGCCGACGACCAGCAGCAGGGTCAGAACGGTGTACACGGTTTGCATGAGGGCGGGGATCTCCGGCTTCGTCCCTGGACGATGCGACTGCGTCGATTGCACCATCGCGATCGGTAGGCAGCTATCCGACATTCGCACAATCCGTACGGTCTTTCCTAGCCCCGCCGCTCTACCCCGCGCGTCCGCCCCCTCCGCGGCGACGACCGGGGCGCCCGGCCAAGGTTCCCGCACTAGTACATCCGAGCTATTTCATTGCGGCGCGAGACGCTCCTACACTCCCCTTCAGTCCAGGCCCGCCGTAGCGTCGGCCAGGACGACGCCCCGAAGGAGTACGGGGTGCAGCGCCCACTCAGACAAAGGAATGCCGCCATGACAAGCAAGGGACTTACTTCCGCACTGCTGCTCGCCTCGATGTTCGCCGCCACCTCCGGCTGCCTCCAGCAGAACGCACTGACCCAGGGCTACCGCACCACCCAGCCCGGGCAACCCGGCCAGGCCCAGGTAGCCTCCGCCAACACCCCTTGCACCCCCAGCGCCACCAATGACCTGATCGCTACCGGTCGCAGCCTGCTGGACATCACCACCAACCTGATCAAGACCCGCAACCAGATGAGCGACGGCGGCAGCATCATGCGCGACGTCGACGACGTGCAGAAGGTCGGCAAGGGCCATGCCGTGCTGGACAGCGTCGAGAGCATGACCGGCGGTCCGCAGCAGCCCTGCGGCTAAGCGCACCACGACGATTCATCCCGGACAGCGAGCCCCCGCACGCTGTTCTCCCCCTGAGCCTCGCCTACCCGGCGGGGCTTTTTTTGTCCTGCGCCAAACAGCCGCCGCCCCGCATCAAGGAACTCGCCCATCACCCGGCCATGCAGACCAGGCCGCTTCGAGTCCCGTTCGTCACCTGTGCAAGGCGTCTGGAACGCGGCTATTGTCCGACGATCGAAGTGATGGCAATGTAGAATTACACCTTTGGATGTAGTCGTTTCGGGTAGGTCGCGAGATGGAACGAGCTTTTTCCCCTACCGCGGAATCGCGGAGCAGCGGCCCATGAGGCGCGCCGAGATGCTGTTGCTGAAGAGCCTGGCGGAAACACTGATGGCCGACCGGGACAACCGCCACGACGACTTGCAGGCGACCATGCGGCTGGCGCACCTGAGTTCGCCGGAGATGATCCTGTACATGGTCAACCGGGTGCTCGAGCTCGAAGAGAGCATCGAGCGGATCGCCGCGGTTCTCCAGAAACTCTCTGCGGACGAGCCGATGCCCCTAGAGGAAACGCCGCCCGAACCAGCCTTCGAACCGTCCCTGCAGTCCCGCGCCACCGAGACCGCGGAAACCTAGCGGCTGGCAGGCCGCTACACCAGCACCTGGCGAGTGCTGGCGATCAGCGCATGGACCTGTCGCTCCACCTGCTCCGCCACCGGCACTTCGGGCCCCCGCCCCTCCGGGCAGGGCAGGTTCGGCGTGGTGCCGAACAGCCGGCAGATCAGCGGACGTTCCTCATAGGCCTCGCAGCCGTTCGGTCCGAGATGGACGCAGTTCCACTCGGCCAGGGCGGCGTCGTGTTCGGCCTCGCTCTTCAGCGGCAGGCGGGCCATCTCTTCCGACGAGGCGGTAACCGGCCCGCAGCAATCGTGGCAGCCGGGCTTGCAGGCGAAGCCCGGTATCTGCAGGCGTAATTGGTCTATCTGGCGACCGATGCAACTCATGGGAAATCTCCTCGGCGGGGGAAGGATTGTACAGCGCGGACCGGAGCATTCCGAAAGTACCGGTAAGGATGCTCTCCAGCGAGCCGAATCGACCTGTTCAACCTGCGCTCTCTCCGTTCCCGGCCAGGGAAACAGCCCGGCTCCCTGTCCGCCCGCCCGTCCACGGCTATCTGCCGTCACGCCGCTCCCGAGCGCGGTAGCCCCGAGACCGCACAGGGGCGGAACGACGTGGCATAATCCGGCGATCACCTTTCGGCGACCTATCGGCAGGGCCCGGGAAGACCCGGGCCTCGGGAGAAGCAATGACCTACGTTCTCTACGGCATCAAAGCCTGCGACACCATGAAGAAGGCTCGGACCTGGCTCGACGAGCACAAGGTCGCCTACGACTTCCACGACTACAAGGCCGTCGGCATCGACCGCGAACACCTGCAGCGCTGGTGCGCGGAGCACGGCTGGCAGACCGTCCTCAACCGCGCCGGCACTACCTTCCGCAAGCTCGACGAAGCGCAGAAGGCCGATCTCGACGAAGCCAAGGCGATCGAGCTGATGCTGGCCCAGCCGTCGATGATCAAGCGCCCGGTGCTGGAACTGGGCAGCAGGACGCTGGTCGGCTTCAAGCCCGACGCCTACGCCGCCGCGCTGGCCTGAACGGGAGGCCGCATGAGCATCGCCTGGGCCCTGTTCGTACCCGCCTGCTTCGCCCTCAACCTGGCGCCGGGGCCGAACAACCTGCTGTCGCTGAACAACGCCGCGCGGCACGGTTTCGCCACCGCCTCGCTGGCCGGCGGCGGGCGCCTGCTGGCATTCGCCGGCATGCTCGCCCTGGCCGCCTCCGGGCTGGCGCTGGTGCTGCACACCTCGGCCTGGCTGTTCCTGGCGATCAAGCTGCTCGGCGCTGCCTACCTGTTGTGGCTTGCGCTGCAATTGTGGCGGGCCGATGCGCAGCCACTGGCGAACGAAGCCAGCCCGGCGCGTCCCAGCCTCTGGCGCCTGGGGCGCCAGGAGTTCCTGGTGGCGGCGGGCAACCCGAAAGCGATCCTGATCTTCACCGCCTTCCTGCCGCAGTTCGTCGATCCCGGCCAACCGCTGGGCGCCCAGTTCGCCCAGCTCGGCGCGGCATTCCTGCTGCTCGAATGGCTGGCCATCGCCCTTTATTCCTATGCCGGGCTCCACCTCGGCCGGCTGCTCGCCGGCCAGCGGGCCCGGCGTCTGTTCAACCGCGGTTGCGCCGCGCTGCTCGGCAGCGCGGGACTGGGCCTGCTGCTCAGCCGCCGTCCGGCCTGACCGTTCCACTCCGTTTCGAGGAAACCCACATGTCGCAATCCCTGTTCAGCCTGGCCTTCGGCGTCGGCACCCAGAACCGCCAGGAAGCCTGGCTGGAAGTGTTCTACGCGCTGCCGCTGCTCAAGCCTTCGAGCGAAATCGTCGCCGCCGTCGCACCGATCCTTGGCTACGCAGCCGGCAACCAGGCGCTGACCTTCACTTCGCAGCAGGCCTACCAGCTGGCCGACGCCCTGAAGGGTATCGACGCCGCTCAGTCGGCCCTGCTCTCGCGCCTGGCGGAAAGCCAGAAGCCGCTGGTCGCCACCCTGTTGGCGGAAGACGCCGCGCCGTCCTCCACCCCGGAGGCCTACCTCAAGCTGCACCTGCTCTCCCACCGCCTGGTCAAACCGCACGCTGTGAACCTGAGCGGCATCTTCCCGCTCCTGCCGAACGTGGCCTGGACCAACATCGGCGCGGTGGACCTGGCCGAACTGGCCGAACTGCAACTGGAAGCGCGACTGAAGGGCAAGCTGCTGGAAGTCTTCTCCGTCGACAAGTTCCCGAAGATGACCGACTACGTGGTCCCGGCCGGCGTACGCATCGCCGACACCGCCCGCGTGCGCCTGGGCGCCTACATCGGTGAAGGCACCACGGTGATGCACGAAGGTTTCGTCAACTTCAACGCCGGCACCGAAGGCCCGGGCATGATCGAAGGCCGCGTATCCGCCGGCGTGTTCGTCGGCAAGGGGTCGGACCTGGGCGGCGGCTGCTCGACCATGGGCACCCTTTCCGGTGGCGGCAACATCGTCATCAGCGTCGGCGAAGGCTGCCTGATCGGCGCCAACGCCGGCATCGGCATCCCGCTGGGCGATCGCAACATCGTCGAGGCCGGCCTGTACATCACCGCCGGCACCAAGGTCGCCCTGCTCGACGAGCAGAACGCTCTGGTGAAAGTGGTCAAGGCCCGCGACCTGGCCGGTCAGCCCGACCTGCTGTTCCGCCGCAACTCGCAGAACGGTGCGGTGGAGTGCAAGACCAACAAGACCGCCATCGAGCTGAACGAAGCGCTGCACGCGCACAACTGAGCCCAGCTCGCCTCCCCGCTCGCCCGACGGCGCTCGCCAGCGCCGCCGGGTGCGCTACCCTTTCCCCTGTAACCGTCCTCGCACAGTGTCCGCCATGTCCCTGCCGTCTCCCTGGCGCGCCGACTTTCCGGCCTTTTCCGCCTTCGCCGCGGAAGGCCTGACCTACCTCGACAGCGCCGCCACCACCCAGAAGCCACAGGCCGTACTCGACGCCCTGAACGGCTACTACCTTGGCGGCGCCGCCAACGTCCACCGCGCCCAACATGTCCCCGGCGAGCGCGCCACCCGGGCCTTCGAAGCCGCGCGCAGCCGCGTCGCCCACTGGCTGCACGCCGGCAGCCCGGCCGAGGTGCTGTTCACCCGCGGCACCACAGAGGCGATCAACCTGGTGGCCTATGGCCTGGAGCGGCATTTCCGTCCTGGCGACGAACTGCTGGTCAGCGCCCTGGAACACCATGCCAACCTGCTTCCCTGGCAGCAGTTGGCCCTGCGCCGCGGCCTGGTCCTGCGCGTGTTGCCGCTGGACGAGCGCGGGGTGATCGACCTGGAGCAGGCCCGCCATATCATCGGCGAGCGTACCCGCCTGCTGGCGATCAGCCAGTTGTCCAACGTTCTCGGCACCTGGCAACCAGTGGTGGAGTTGATCCAGCTGGCCCGCGAGCGCGGTGCCTGGACCCTGGTGGACGGCGCCCAGGGCAGCGTCCACGGACGCCACGACCTGCCGGGCCTGGGCTGCGACTTCTACGCATTCTCCGGCCACAAGCTCTACGGCCCCGACGGCATCGGCGTGCTCTGGGGTTGCCCACAGGCCCTGGAGCAACTGGCGCACTGGCAGTTCGGCGGCGAGATGGTACGCCACACCGGCTTCCACGAAGCCAGCTTCCATGCCGCTCCGCTCGGCTTCGAGGCGGGCACCCCGGCGGTTTCCGCGGCGATCGGCCTGGGCGCGACCATCGACTGGCTGGCCACCCTGGACGAAGCCGAAGTCGCCGCCCACGAAGGCGCCCTCCACGCCCGCCTGCTCGCCGGCCTGCTGGCGCGCGACGGCGTCAGCCTGCTCGGCGAACCGCAGGCGGCGCTGGCCAGCTTCTGCGTCGACGGCGTGCACGTCGCCGATCTCGCCCACCTGCTCGGCGAACAGGGCATCGCGGTGCGCGCCGGCCACCATTGCGCGATGCCGCTGCTGCAACGCCTCGAGGTACCCGGCGCCCTGCGTGTCTCGCTGGGCTTGTACAACGATGCCGACGACCTGGAGCGCTTCTTCCTGGCTCTCGACCGCTCACTGGAGTTGCTGCGATGAACCCGGTTCTCCCCGAACAGGCCCAGGAGGCACTGGACGCCTTCGGTCACACCGCCAGTTGGGAACAGCGTGCGCGTCTGCTGCTGCAATGGGGCGAGCGCCTGGCGCCGCTCGCGGAACACGAACGCCAGGAAGAGCATCGCGTGCACGGTTGCGAAAGCCTGGTCTGGCTGCTCGGCGAGCAGCGCGACGGCCACTGGCGCTTCCGTGCCGACAGCGACGCGCGCCTGATCCGCGGCCTGCTGGCGGTGCTGCTGGCACGGGTCGACGGCATCGAGACCCGCGAACTGGCGCGCCTGGACCTCAACGACTGGTTCACCTGCCTGGGTCTTTCCCGCCAACTGTCGCCCTCGCGCAGCAACGGCCTGAACGCCGTGCTGCAACGCATGCGCGAACTGGCCGGCCAGACCGCCGGCTGAGCCCGCTCAGCGCGCCAGCAGCTCCGGCAGGTGCCGGGCCAGGGCGCGGTAGCGGTCCTCTTCGATCCGATAGGCCCAGTCAGGATGGGCGGCGACCTCGCCCTCGGCGAAGCCCTCGACGCTCTTCGGCAACAACCAGTATTGCTCGCCCTGGCGCCGAATCTCGCCATCCAGGCGCGCGCCGGAAAACGTCCGCAGGCTGAACGCCAGGAGCAATGGCGCCTGCCTGAATCCCACCTGCGCCAGCGGCGCTACATCGGCGAAACGCAGGTCGGCGAACAGCGTCGCCGCGCCGTTGGCCGCTGCCTCATAGGCCAGCTTGCGCCCTGTGGGCAATTGCCGAACCTGCAGGTTCGGCTGCCCGGCGTCGTCGCGATAGAGATCCAGGCGTTCGCCCTTCGGATAGCGCAGTTGCAGTTCGCGCACCCGGGCGAAGGGCAGCGTGGCGATCCGCCGGTCGAGCCACTCCAGCTCGTTGTTCGGCAACGGCAGCCGCTTGTCGATCAGCCAGGCCTGCGGGTCGCCCAATCGTCGTACGAAGCTACCGCCATGCTGCGCATCCTTGCCCACCAGCAGCACCAGAGGCTCGCCGGACTGCCAATGCAGGCTCAGGCGTAGCGCCTGCCCCTCGCCACGCTCCGCCAGGCCAAGCAGCGCGTGGTTCTTCGGGTTGGCGCTCTTCGCCTCGACCTTGCGCGCCTCTGCCAACGCCTCGAGCAGCGCCGACAAGCGTAGCCGGTCGGCCGGATAGTCGGCCTTGGCCGGCAGGACCCACGCGCCCGCACGCCGCTCGACCCGGATATCCGGCGAACCGTCGGCAAACTGCATGTGCAGACCACTCAGCGTCGCGCTGTCCAGTTCCGGCAGCCAGCGCTCTGCCGCCGGCAAGGCAGGTACCTCGGCTGCGCGCTCGCGCTGCAGCCAGGCGAAGGTTCCGGCCAGCGCCGCCACCAGCGCCAGCAGGACGATCAGCGTATTGCGCCGCATGCGTCAATGCCCTCCCCGGGCCATGCGCCGGCGCCGCCAGAGCCAGCCGAGCAGCACGCCGACCGTGAGCAACGAGGGAACCAGGGCGATATTGACCAGCTTCAGGGTGCGGCCCAGTGCGTCGATATCGGCGTTCAACTGGTACTGCACCTCGCGCAGCTCCTTGCGGATGCGCAGCTTCTCCTGCATGTACTGGCGCACCGTGGCCTGCTGTTCGGGCGTCAGTTCGACGGCCTTCTCCGGGTCGGCACCCTGCTGTAGGGCGGCGAGTTGCTGCTCGGTATCGGCGAGGCGCTGCTTGAGCTGCTCCTCCTTCTGCCGGAAGCTCGTCTCGGCCTCGCGCTGCAGGCGCTCGACCACCACGAACGGCCGGCTGAACCGGCCGCGGGAGCGCACGCTGATCAGCGCGTCGGTGCCCGACAGGTTGTCCAGCGCGTTGACCACCAGCGCGCCGTTGTCGGCCCAGGGCTGCGGCACGCGCTGGCCGAAGAAGTCCTGCACCTGGACCCACATGCGATCGCTGAGCAGGTCGGTATCGGCCACGACGATGACATTGATGTTGCGCGCCTCCTTCAGGCCTTCGCGATGCCCCTCGATGCCCTCCGCGAAGGCACTCTTCGCCGGCCCCTGGATACGGGCGGCGAGAGTATGCCGCCGGCCGCTCGGGCGCAGCTCGCGCATCAGATCGCCGGGGTCGCGCAGCAGGCCGAAGCGCGAGGCATCGAACGGCATCGCCTGGGCCGAGCTTTGCAGCAAAGGCGTGAAGCTGGTGCTCGCTCCGGGGAGCCTTTCGAGGATGCCGGGCGTCGCCAGGGTCAGGCTTTCCAGGCCGGCAGTGGCGATGTCGTCCTGGTCCAGCGCCTCGCGCGGCAAGCTGAGCCAGGCCGGATGCCGGGCCGGACGCTGGTCCCGGCCAAGACTGATGGACATCGCATAGGCGCCGTCGCCGAGCACCTTGCCCGGCAGCAGGCGCAGCCCCCAGGCCTCGAACAGCGGCGCGAGGTCGGACGACTTGTCGCCATCCAGCGTAGCGGCGAAATCGCTGCCGCTGTCGGCCTCGCTGAAGGGGTCGACGAACGCCAGCAGCTTGCCCCCGCGCAGGACGAACTGGTCGATGGCGTATAGCGTCTGCTCGGGTAACTGCTTGGGATGCACCAGCAGCAGCACCGAGACCTCCGGCGGGATTTCCGTGGCATCGCTCTTGAGGCTGCGCAGGTCGAATTGCTGGCGGATTTCCTCCATGACCATCCACGGCGAGGTCGGCTGCCGGCTGGCCATGTCGAAGCCGCCATTGAGCGGCAGCGACGACATCAGGCCTACCACCGGCCGCTGCGGCTGTGCCAGGGTCTGCACCAGGCGGCTGATGTCGTATTCGAGGAACTCCTCCTGATCGAGCGGGAAGAAGGGTATGACCTGGACTCCGTCCAGGGCGTTGCTGCCGGCCAGGCCGAAGTACAGGTTGTCGCCGCCCTGCTGCAGGGGAATTCCTTGCAGGCCGAACTCGGTGGCCTTGTCCTCGTTCTCGGAGAACGGCTCGGGATCGATCACCTGCAGGCGAATCCTGCCGTTCGCCTCGCGCTCGTAGGCGCGCAGCAGTTCCTCGACGCGCCTGGCGTAGTTGCGCAGCGGCACCAGTTCCCGGGCACCGCTATCCGAATAGAAGAAGTACAGGTTGATCGGCTCGTCGAGGCCGGCCAGGATCCGCTTGGTGCCGGGGCTGATGGTGTAGAGCTTCTGCTCGGTCAGGTCGAGCCGCGCGCCGCTGAACAGCAGGCCGGAGACCATGTTGAAGGCCAGGAACGCCAGCGCGATCAGCAACAGCCCGGCGCCAGAGGACAACACGCGTTTCATCGACTCCCCCTCATTCGGCTTTCTTCAGGTCGACCGCCACCGCCGTGGCGGCCAGCCAGGCGACGATCAGGCTGACGAAATACAGCAGGTCGCGCAGGTCGATGACGCCCTTGCTGACGGCATCGAAGCGGGTCAGCAGGCTCAGCGAGGCCACCGCATCGAGCAACCACTGCGGCGCCCACTGGCTGAACGCATCGAGCACCAGCGGAAAGCCGCTGAGCATGAACAGGAAGCAGGCGGCCACGGCGAGGATGAAAGCGATCACCTGGTTCTTCGCCAGGGCCGACATGCACGAACCGATGGCCAGGTAGCCGCCGGCCAGCAGCCAACTGCCCAGATAGCCGGCGAGAATCGCACCGTTGTCCGGCTCGCCCAGGTAGTTCACCGTGAGCACCATGGGGAAGGTCAGCAGCAGCGCGATTCCGGCGAACGCCCAGGCGGCCAGGAACTTGCCGGCCACGGCTTCGAAGCGGGTCAGCGGCAGGGTCATCAGCAGCTCGATCGAGCCGGACTTGCGCTCCTCCGCCCACAGGCGCATGGCCAGCGCGGGAACCAGGAACAGGTAGAGCCAGGGATGGAAGGCGAAGAAGGAGGCCAGGTCGGCCTGGTTGCGTTCGTAGAAGTTGCCCAGGTAGAAGGTGAACACGCCCGCCAGGACCAGGAAGATCACGATGAACACATAGGCCAGCGGCGTGGCGAAATAACTCGCCAGCTCGCGCTTGAAGATCACCGGCAGTTGCTTCATGCCTCCGTCCCCCGGGTCAGGTTGCGGAATACCTCGTCGAGCCGGCCGCGCTCCACGTCCAGTTCGCGGATCCGCCAGCCGCGCTCGGCGACCAGCCCGCTGACCTGGGGAAAGATCACCGCGCCCGGCTGCGCCAGGACGGTCAGGCTGCCTTCGGCGGGGTTCTCCTCGATGCCCGCCACGCCCGGCAGCACCGCCAGCGCCACGGTATCCAGGGGGTCGTCGCTGTAGAGCGTCACCGCCTGGTGGTAGCGCGAGCGGCTGGCCAGCTCCAGCGGCGTGCTGTCCGCCAGCAGCCGCCCGCCGCCGATCACCAGGGCGCGGCTGCACAGCGCCGAGACTTCCTCGAGGATATGGGTGGAGATGATCACGATGCGCTCCTGCGCGAGGCCGCGGATCAGTTCGCGGACCTGGTGCTTCTGGTTCGGATCGAGCCCGTCGGTGGGCTCGTCGAGCACCAGCGCCCGCGGTTCGTGGAGGATCGCCTGGGCCAGGCCGACACGCCGGCGGAAGCCCTTGGAGAGGGTTTCGATGGTCTGCCGGCGCACCTCATCCAATTCCAGCAGCCCCAGTGCCCGGGCGACCCGCTCGCGCTTGCCGGCACCACGGTAGCCACGGATCTCGGCGATGAAATCGAGGAAGCCCTGCACGGTCATTTCCGCGTAGCAGGGCGAACCTTCCGGGAGGTAGCCGATCAGCCGCTGCGCCTGCAGCGTGCGGTTGCGGATGTCGAAGCCGAAAATGCTCGCGGTGCCGGCGCTGGGCGCCAGGAAGCCGGTGAGCATCTTCATGGTGGTGGACTTGCCGGCGCCGTTCGGACCGAGGAAGCCCAGTACCTCCCCCGTCGCCACCTGGAAGGACAGGTCGTCCACCGCCACCCGCGAGCCGAAGCGTTTGCCGAGGTTTCTTGTTTCGATCATGGTCCCCTACCTGTTCCGGCGGCCGCCGCCATGTCCGGCCAGGGCCGCGAAAAACGCGCAGGGACTATAGCCGAAGCGCCCCGCCGCCTGGCAATACGGGGCATCGGGAGAACCTTGGCAAAACGTGACAGAACCCGAACGCTTGCCGAAGGTTCTACATTCGCAACCTGTTCGCCGCCGTTCGCCGTAGGACGCGTTGCGTTCTTTTGCGGCCCTCCGGGGATTGCGGCAAACTAGCCGCGCCCGTCACGCCGGGTCCCGATCAACTGCCAGTAGACACCGTATGCCCCGCTACCCTTTCCGCCGCTTTGGTTTTGGCGCCCTGCGCCGCCTGCTGTACCTCTGGGTACGCTCGGAAACCATCAACCAATCGGCCTTCACCCTGAAGATCGACCGCAGCAAGCCGGTGCTCTACGTGCTGCAACAGCCTTCGGTCAGCGATCTCGCGGTAGTGGATACCGAATGCCGCAAGGCCGGGCTGCCGCGTCCGGTGATGCCGGTAGCGGTAGGCGACGCCATCGAGCCGGCGGCATTCTTCTACCTGACGCCCGAACCCGACTGGCTGGGCCGCCAGGACAAGCGCGGCGCCTCGCCGACCCTGGTGCGCATGCTCGCCGCGGTCGGCCAGAACGGTCTCGACGACGCGCAGATCATTCCGGTCAGCGTGTTCTGGGGACAATCGCCGGACAGCGAATCGAGCCCCTGGAAGCTACTGTTCGCCGACAACTGGGCGGTCACCGGGCGCCTGCGCAAGCTGGCGCGCATCCTGATCCTCGGACGCAAGACCCGCGTGCAGTTCTCCGCGCCGATCCACCTGCGCGAGCTGGTGGAACAGGGCAAGGGCCACGAACGCACGCTGCGCATGGTCAACCGTATCCTCCGGGTGCACTTCCGCAACCTGAAGACCGCGGTAATCGGTCCCGACCTGTCGCACCGCCGCAACCTGGTCAAGGGCCTGCTGCGCGCGCCGCTGGTACGCCAGGCGATCAACGAGGAATGCGAGAGCGAACGGATATCCCAGGAGAAGGCCGAAGGCATCGCGCTGCGCTACGCCAATGAAATCGCCTCGGACTTCTCCTATCCGGTGATCCGCTTCCTCGAAGTCATTCTCAGCTGGTTCTGGAACAAGCTGTACGAAGGGGTCAAGGTCAACCACATCGAGCGGGTGCAGGACGTGGCCCAAGGCAACGAGATCGTCTACGTGCCCTGCCACCGCAGCCACATCGACTACCTGCTGCTCTCCTACCTGCTGTTCCGCAACGGCCTGACCCCGCCGCACATCGCCGCCGGGATCAACCTGAACATGCCGGTGATCGGCTCGATCCTGCGCCGCGGCGGGGCCTTCTTCATGCGCCGCAGCTTCAAGGGCAACCAGCTCTACACCGCGGTGTTCAACGAGTACCTGCACACCCTGTTCTCCCGCGGCTTCTCCACCGAGTACTTCGTCGAGGGCGGCCGTTCGCGCACCGGGCGCATGCTCCACCCACGCACCGGCATGCTCGCCATCACCCTGCGCAGCTTCCTCCGTGACTCGCGCCGGCCGATCGTCTTCGTGCCGGTCTACATCGGCTACGAGCGCGTGCTGGAAGGCCGCACCTACCTCGGCGAACTGCGCGGCGCGACCAAGAAGAAGGAGTCGATCTTCGACCTGTTCAAGGTGGTCGGCGCCCTGAAGCAGCGTTTTGGCCAGGTCTGGGTGAACTTCGGTGAGCCGATCCATCTCGACCAGTTCCTCGACCGCCACCAGCCCGACTGGCAGGACCAGGACCTCGGCCCGGAATACCGCCCCGACTGGCTGCCGCAGACCACCAACCTGCTGGCCAAGGACGTCGCCCGCCACCTCAACGACGCGGCGGCGATCAACCCGGTCAACCTGGTCGCCCTGGCGCTGCTCTCCACCAGCCGCCAGGCCCTCGACGAAAGCGCCCTGGCGCGAATCCTCGACCTCTACCTGGCGCTGCTGCGCAAGGTGCCCTACTCGCCCAGCGCGACCCTGCCGGACGGCGACGGCCAGGCCCTGATCGAATACGTGAAGAGCATGAACCTGCTGGCCGAGCAGAAGGACGCGCTGGGCCGCATCCTCTATCTCGACGAACAGAACGCGGTGCTGGCGACCTACTACCGCAACAACGTCCTCCACGTCTTCGCCCTGCCGGCGCTGATCGCCAGCTTCTTCCAGAGCAACTCGCGGATCAGCCGCGAACAGTTGCTGCGCTTCGCCCGCGCGCTCTATCCCTACCTGCAGGCGGAACTGTTCATCCGCTGGAGCCTGGACGAACTCGACGCGGTGATCGACCAGTGGCTGGCGGCCCTGGTGGAGCAGGGCCTGCTGCGCCAGGAGAACGACACCTTCATCCGCCCGGCGCCAAGCTCGCGGCAATACGTGCTGCTGATCCTCCTCGCTCGTTCGGTGACCCAGACCCTGCAGCGCTTCTACATGGCCATCGCCCTGCTGCTCAACGCCGGGCAGAACGCCCTGACCGCCGAGGAACTGGAGAACCTCTGCACCGTGATGGCCCAACGCCTGTCGATCCTGCATGGCCTGAACGCCCCGGAGTTCTTCGACAAGAGCCTGTTCCGCCACTTCATCCAGACCCTTCTCGACCTGCGTGTGCTGCGCAAGGACGAGGCCGGCAAGCTGAGCTACCACGAACTGCTCGGCGAACTGGCCGAAGGCGCCGCCAAGCGCGTGCTGCCGGCGGAGATCCGCCTGTCGATCCGCCAGGTGGCGCTGGAGCGTCCCGCCGAGGAAGCCGCCGCCGAAAGCAACGACGCAGCCGCCAACTGAGACCCGGCGCCCGCCCTGCGAGGGGCGGGCGCCGCTCCGCTGAAATATCCTGCGACCTTTCCCTGTTCCGGCCCGGCAACCTATGCTGGTTTCCCGGGTCAGAGGCCCGCTCGTTTTTTGTTTCACGATGACTCCAGCCCGGTAGTTCGCTGGACTGCGACGTAGCCCGATACAGCAGGTTTATCAATAGCTTACGCGCTTCCATCATATGCCGGTGCTTTCTGAAACTTGACCCGGTTCTCCCTCGCGCCGCTCCTATCTGGCTCCTGGAATCCGGGTCGTTCCAAGGAGTCATCATGGCAAAGATCAAGCTCACCAAGACCGCCGTAGAGTCGGCGCAACCCCAGGCGAAGGACATCGAACTACGGGATACCGTCGTGCCCGGCTTCCTTTGCAAGATTACCTCGACGGGACGCCGGGTGTTCATGCTCCAGTACCGCACGAACTCTGGCCAGCCCCGCAAGCCCTCGCTGGGACTCTACGGGGAGCTAACCGTCGAACAGGCGCGGGTCAAAGCGCAGGACTGGCTGGCCGAGGTTCGCCGGGGTGGTGATCCCGGCGGTGCCAAGGCCGAGGCGCGCAAGGCGCCCACGATGGCCGAGTTGTGCAAAAAGTTCATGGAGGACTACTCCAAGAAGCGCAACAAGGTCAGCACGCAGGACGGCTACCAGGGCGTCATCGACCGCAACATCATCCCGCTGCTGGGCCGCAAGAAGGTGCATGACGTGAAGCGGCCCGACATTGCGGGGCTCATGGAAAAGCTGGCCTACAAGCCGACCGAGGCCAACAAGACCTTCGGCGTGCTGCGCAAGATGTTCAACTTGGCCGAAGTCTGGGGCTTCCGCCCGGACGGCACGAATCCGTGCCGCCACGTCCCGATGTACCCGCCGGGCAAGGAAACCCGGCTCATCGTGGACGAGGAAATGGTGCGGATCTTCCGCCAGTTGGAGAAACTGGAGGCGGAGGGGCTGGAGAACTACGTCATCCCGTTGGCGATCCGGCTGCAATTCGAGTTTGCGGCGCGGCGCTCCGAAATCTGCCCGCTCGAATGGAGCTGGCTGGACTTCGAGAACCGGCGCGTGGTGTGGCCCGACAGCAAGGTTGGCGGCATTTCCAAGCCCATGAGCGAGGAAGCCTATCGGCTGCTTTCGACGGCGCCGCGTCTGGAAGGCTGCCCTTACGTCCTGCCGTCGCCGAACGACCCGGCCAAGCACCTGACCTTTGGCGAGCACTATGGCGGCTGGTGCCGGACGCTCAAGGCCGCCAGCGTGCCGCACGTAGGCACGCACGGCATCCGTCATCGCTCGACCACCGACATTGCCAATTCCGGTGTGCCGACCAAAGTGGGAATGAAGCTGACGGGCCACAAGACCGTGGCGATGTTCATGCACTACGTCCACACCGAGGACAAGCCGGTGCGCGAGGCGGCCGAGCTGGTGGCCAGCCGCCGCCAAGCCATCACGGGCGCGCGGCAGCTTGCGGAGGCGGTGGCATGAACGGGCGCCGGCCATCAGCAGCATCGCTCGCAGCGCCCGCGGCGCTGCTGGGCGACATTCGGGCACTGATCGAGGCGGCGCGCTTGCGCGCCGCCTCGACGGTGAATAGCGAGCTTACGATGCTCTACTGGCGCATCGGCCAACGCATCCACACGCAGGTCTTGGACAGGCGCCGGGGCGCCTACGGCAAGGAAGTTCTGCCCACCTTGGCTGCGCAGTTGGTGGAGGAGTACGGCAGCAGCTTTGCAGAGCAGAACTTGCGCCGCATGGTGCAGTTCGCCGCCACCTTCCCCGACGAGCGAATTCTCGTATCACTGATACGAGAATTGAGCTGGACGCACTTCATCGCCCTGATGCCGCTGAAAGACCCGCTCCAGCGGGACTACTACGCACAGATGGCCAGCACCCAACGCTGGAGCGTGCGGACGCTGCGCGAGCGTATCGACTCGATGCTGTACGAGCGCACGGCGCTTTCCCAAAAGCCGGAAGAAACCATAGCGCAGGAGTTGGCGACCCTGCGCGATGCGCAGCGCATGTCGCCGGCCCTGGTCATGCGCGACCCGTACATCCTCGACTTCCTGGGCCTGCGGGACACTTGGCAGGAAGGCGACTTGGAAGCGGCGATCATCCGTGAAATGGAGTCCTTCCTGCTGGAGCTGGGCGCGGGCTTCTCATTCGTCGCCCGGCAGAAGCGCATTCCGATCGACGACGAGGATTTCCACCTTGACCTTCTGTTCTACAACCGCAAGCTGCGGCGGCTGGTTGCGGTGGAGTTGAAGGTAGGTGACTTCAAGGCGGCCTACAAAGGGCAGATGGAGCTTTACCTTCGGTGGCTAGACAAGCACGAACGGGAGCCGGAGGAAGCCTCGCCGCTCGGGATCATCCTTTGCACCGGCAAGAAGCGCGAGCAGATCGAATTGCTGGAGCTGGACAAGTCCGGCATCCACGTTGCCGAGTATCTGACCGCCTTGCCGCCGAGGGGCGTGCTGGTGGAGCGGCTGCAACAGGCAACGCAACGGGCGCAGTTGCAAATCGAGCAGCGCAAGACGGACAACGAGTAGTCCTGTCCCAAGCAGTCGGGCGTCCCGGCGTGCCGCCGTCGCGCTGTCGTGCTGCGCATCGAGCTTCGCTGCGCGAGTCTCGCCCCTGTCGGGCTTCCATCACTGACGCCTCCGTCCCGGCTCGTTGATCCGGGCCTGCGCGCTCCGCTTGCCAAAAATCGACTCTGTGCAGTGGGCGGGTGTGGGCGGTCTTGCTGTTCCCTTCACCGTATCACGGCGTTCTCGCCGTCAAGGGCGGCGCGCGCCATGCGCGCTTGCGTCCTGGCGGCCGTCTGCGACCCCTGACTGCTTGCGCTGCGCCGTGCTGCCGCCGGTTCCGGGCAATTCCGCCCGAGCAACCGGAGCACGATCATGTCGCAACTGTCCTTTCCCTCGTTCGATTCCTGTCTGCTGGTGCGCGACGCGCACGGGCGCTATCTACCGGCATCGGCCGACGACATTCTGGAAGCTGCGCGCCAGGTCATTGACCGGAAAATGCGGCGCGGAGCAGAGTTCACTTCGCCGGCGGCGGTCAAGGAATACTTGCGTACAAAGTTGGCCAGCTTCGAGCATGAGGTGTTCGTAGTGCTGTTCATGGATACGCGCCATCGTCTGATCGAATACAGGGAGATGTTCCACGGCACTATTGACGGTGCGTCGGTGTATCCGCGCGAAGTGGTCAAGGAGGCGCTGCGGCTCAATGCGGCGGCGGTCGTCGTTTCGCACAACCATCCGAGCGGAAACCCCGAGCCGAGCGCGGCTGACCGGGCGCTGACCCAGCGGCTCAAGGAAGCGTTGGGTCTGGTGGACGTGCGCGTGCTCGATCACATCATCGTTGCGGGCAACGAAACGGCATCGTTCGCCGAGCATGGGCTGATCTAGCCCAAGGGGCTTCGGCCCCTTTTTGCTGCGCCTGGTGGCATAGCTATGGCCCTCGCGGCCTGATGCTCAGGCCGTCGCAACCTGAATCATCTCGTCGTAATGTTTCTTGTCCACCTCTTCCAGCCACTGGAAGATGTTCCCGATGACGCTGTGGCTTTCGCCTGCCAAGTTTTCTGCGGATTCCTCTGTTATCTCAATAACGTCGCTATGTGAATACTTATTGATAAAGCGGTAGATTTTTTCTTTAAGCTCTGGTGTCGTGATGGTGCAATCTTTTAGGCCAGCCTCCATCAATTGACTAATGTCGCTTCGACGCCTTGGATATTTGAAGGTGAAAAACGATTCAACAAGCTTTCGGGCGAGGTTGGCGGTCAAGAACGCCTCATCTCGATTGAGTGTTGTGTGCGCCCTATATTCGTAGAGCTTCTTGAAGATATAGTGGTACTCGGAACCGTAGTTCTTGAGTGAGTCGTCGGCATCCACAAGTAGGGAGTGACGAGGGGAGCCAGGTGGCGCATCCAGGCGATAAAAGAAGCAATTCTCGGCGTTGCCTTTTTTGACTCGATTCCTATTGGTGCCAGTGAACCAGTCTCTCACTAGCTTAAAGTAAGTGAAGTTGTGAGTCAGCACAAAAAGTTGCTTGGCTTCAGTGCATTGCGTTCTCAAAAACGAGTAGGCGTGAAACAAGTGATTAGAATCAAAGCTTGAGACCGGATCGTCAACGACGACGATCGTATCCTTGATGTTATTTCCATTTTCTTTGAGCTTCGTGATGAAATAGACAAATGCAATCGCAGTTTTCTCACCTTCGCTCAAATTCCCATCGTGCTCACCAACCCCGTTTCTGATGATCTCATAGCCTTTCTTCTTCTGATTGAAGTTCAGGCAAAGCTCAGAGCGGCCAATGAAGCGATGCAGGATGTCATTGAACTCCTTTGCCCCGACCGTTTCATTCGAGAGCGCCGCTTCTATGGCTCCGACCTCTAGACTAATTTTTTCAATTTCCTTATGGTCGTTCTTTGCTTCTGACTCAAGGTCATTGCACTTCTTCTCACTTCCAGCATAGTCAAACTCTTGCACCTCAGCCGCAGCAAAGTGAAGCTCCAGTGCCACCTTGCTTTTTGAGGTCTCAGATTTGAAATTTGAAGTCTTATTGTTGTGCTTTCCAACGAGAGCAACAATCGATTTCAGGATGTCATTGAAATTGGTGACATCGTCTTCAACCACATCCGAGATCTGAATGTCTGTCTTCCCAGGGTCTGTGATCTTGGCCTTCAGGGCTTCCCGCCAGGCGTCGATTTGCTGGTCGATCTTTTCAGCAGCAGTTGCGTAGTCCTTTTGAAGCTTCTCTGCCTCGGCCGATAGTTCTTTATAAAACTCGGTCGATGCGGGAAACTGATTAGCTGGAGCGCCTTGAGATTCAATCCATGTCGCCGCGTTCTGAAGTCGGCTCTGAAACTCCGTGAACTCCTTGCTGAAGTGGGCAGCAAGCGCCTCGGCACGAAGCTGGGCGAACGGAGAGCCGCAGAACTCGCAGGATTGCGAGTCGTGGTTTTTATGGATTTCCAAGCCTGCTTGAACCCATTCGCGGATTTCCGGGTTATCGGTCAGCCGCTGGATTGCTTGATTGACCGCCGTAGTCCCAATCAAATCTCTGATGCGGCCCGCCGCTTTCTTAAAGTAGTCCGGCTCAATGGCCGTTGAGGCGAAAGCAATGCTTGGAAGCTGATCTGGCTTGGCGGCATTCGTAAGGTCGATAACCCTCTCATCTGGAAGAACCGACTCCGCCTTGATAATTGTCTCGCCGTTATTCTGTATGAAGTTGAAGAGCTTGCGGCGGTCGTAATTCAAGTAATAACTGTCGCTCGTATCAATCGCCTGAAGTCCAAGCTTCATTTTCTTGGCAGCATTGGTCAGGAACTTCTCTAATGCCTCACGCTGCTTCTTGATATCGCTTTGCTTGTCGTCGTGAGCCTTCTTTTTCGACTGAAGCTCGCTCTTCAGCTTCTCCAGCTTCTGCAAGTCATCAATCTTCTCTTTCGCAATAAGAAGGATGCTCTTTACGGATTTGTCCCAATCAATGTTCTCATGCACGAAGCGTTGATTGAAAACATGAATATTCAATTGGGATGAGTGGAGTGTGGATTCCGTGATCGTTGAGCCATCCTCCAGAACTACTGAAAATTGGCCCGTGCTGAAGCGGGGAACCATCGAGCGAAGCTCAAAGCAAGAGAATAGATTCGATAACGTTGACTTGCCTGTTCCATTCCAACCATAGACCAGGTTGTACCGGCCGAACTTTTGGATCTTCGTTCCATTGAAGTCGCTGAAGATTCCGAACTGTTTGAGGCGGTTGATGCAGACAATCATCTCTATATCTCCGTGTTCTTGCTTTCCCATCATTTGCTTGCGAAACAAATGGTAAACGAAGAGTCCTCTTGCGTCTCCGCTTCGCGGATCGCGCTGCTCCAGGTTCGCTAGTCGCTCATCCCTGGCGGGACTGGCTTCGCCAGCCTTCCGCATCGCTGACGCCTACGGCCCGGCTTCCAGCTTCGGGCCTGCGCGCTTCGCTTGCGTGCGGTCAGCACAAAGGGATGGCCGTTGCCTTGTCCAGCCGTCTCCCCTGACTTCATCACCTTACCCGCGACCGTAGCCCGCGACCGTGTGCCGTCAAGGCGCGCAGGGCCGTGTCCTCGGCTGCGCCTGCGGGCCGCACCAACCCTGCGCTTGGCTCCTTGACGGCCCCCGTCCGCGCGCTCCTTTGGGCGCGGGCGATGAACTCAGGAAAGACGGTGGCAACAGGGCCAACCGGGTTCCTCGTGCCGACCGCACCAAACAGCCGAAAGGCTGGGCTCCGAATCTAGAAATCCGGTGTGCGGTGTGAACAGCAAACCTCTTTTGTCAGGAGAAAGACCATGCAACTCGCATCCCGTTTCGCTTTCCGCTCCCCCTCGCTGCGCAGCGATTACCCGCTGTCCGACGACCAGATTCACCGCGTGGCCCCGTCCATCTTCGCGGATGCCCCGCACGAGAGCCGTTCGCAGCGGTACGCCTATATCCCCACCGCCGCCGTGCTGACCGAGCTTCGCAAAGAAGGCTTCCAGCCTTTCATGGTGACGCAAACCCGCGTGCGCGACGAAGGCAAGCGCGAGCACACCAAACACATGATTCGCTTGCGCCATGCCAGCCAGATCAACGGCGCGGAGGCCAACGAAATCGTGCTGCTGAACTCGCACGACGGCACCAGCAGCTATCAGATGCTGGCCGGAATGTTCCGGTTCGTGTGCAGCAATGGCCTTGTCTGCGGCAACACCGTGGCCGATGTGCGAGTGCCCCATAAAGGCGACGTGGCCGGTCTGGTCATTGAGGGGGCTTACGAAGTCTTGAGCGGTTTCGATCGGGTGAAGGAATCGCGCGATGCCATGCGCGGCATCACCTTGGACGATGGCGAATCCGAAGTGTTCGCCCGCGCCGCGCTCGCCCTCAAGTACGACGACCCCGACAAGCCCGCGCCCATCACGGAATCGCAAATCCTGATGCCGCGCCGCTTCGACGACCGCCGCCCCGACCTGTGGAGCGTGTTCAACCGCACCCAAGAAAACCTGACCCAAGGCGGGCTGCGTGGCCGCAGCGCCAACGGGCGCCGACAGCAAACCCGCCCGGTGCAGGGCATCGACCAAAACATCCGACTAAATCGCGCCCTCTGGCTGCTGGCCGATGGCATGCGCCAGTTGAAAGCCTGAATCCCCACGCGGCAGGGGCAGGCAGCAGCCCTTGTCGCTTTCTTCGCTGCTGCATCCCTGAACCGATAGGAGTTATCACCATGAACGCCGTTACCCAAACCGAAGCCCGCGCCATCAACACCGCCGCCGCTATCCCGCTGGAAGCCGCTGATCCGACCAAGAACCTGATTCTGGTTCCGCTGTCGCGGCTGGTGTCGCGTCCCACTGGCCGCAACGTGCGCAAGACCCCGCGCATGTCCATTCCCGAACTCGCCGCCAGCATCCAGCGTGTCGGCCTGCTGCAAAACCTCATCGTGATTGCCGCCGCCGATGGCGAGCATTACGAGGTCGTGGCCGGTGACCGTCGCCTCGCAGCGTTGAAGCTGCTGGCGAAAAAGCACCGCATTAGCAAGGAATGGGAGGTGCCTTGCCTGCTGGTGGCCGATGGCACCGCCCGCACGGCCAGCCTCACCGAGAACGTGCAGCGCGAAGCCATGCACCCCGCCGACCAGTTCGAGGCGTTCGCCGCGCTCGTGGCCGAAGGCCGCAGCATCGAGGACATTGCAGCGGATTTCAGCGTCACGCCGCTGGTGGTGCAGCGCCGTCTGAAACTCGCCAACGTGTCGCCGCGCCTGCTGGCCGACTACCGGGCCGAGGCCGTGAGCCTTGACCAGTTGATGGCCCTCGCCATCACCGACGACCATGCTGCGCAGGAAGCCGCGTTCTACGATGCGCCCACATGGCAGCGCGGCCCGCACAACCTGCGCGACCGCCTGACCGAACGCGAAATCGACGCCTACCGGCATCCGCTGGTGCGCTTTGTCGGGCTGGACGGCTACGAGCAGGAAGGCGGTGGCATCCGCCGCGACCTGTTCGCGGAGGGCGACAAAGGCGTGTATCTGACCGATGCCGCACTGCTGGAACGGCTGGCGCAGGACAAGCTGGCAGGTATCGCCGCCAAGGTGCAGGCCGAGGGCTGGGCGTGGGTGGATGCCACGCCGGGCATGACCCATGCCGATCTGCAAGCCTTCCAGCGTGCGCCAAGGGAACGCCGCAGTCCGAACAAGCGCGACGCGCAGCGCATCGAGAAGCTGCAAACCAAGCTGCACGAACTGGCCGAGGCGGTGGATGCCGCGCTGGACGACGAGGACGAGGAAAAGGCCGATGCCTTGCAGGAAGAAGGCGAACGCCTGGGCGAGCAGTTGCAGGCGCTGGAAGATGGCTTGCTGGACTATGCGGCCAACGTGAAGGCCGCAGCCGGTGCCATTGTCACCATCGACCGCGACGGGCAGGCCGCGATTCATCGCGGGCTGCTGCGCGAAGCGGAGGCCAAGGCACTGCGCACGCTGGAGCGGCTGCGGCAGGGTTTCGGCAGCGAAGGCGAAGCCGCGAACGAGGACGCAGGCGAGGACGACGAGCAGCCCAAGACCGCCGCCATGTCTGACCGACTGGCGCAGCGGTTGAGCGCGCACCGTACCGCTGCGCTGCAAATCGAAGTTGCACGGCATCCGCAAGCAGCGCTGGCCGCCGTGGTGCATGGCATGGTGCAGACCGTCTTGCAGGAAAGGCACTACGGGCACGACCTGCCGCTGGGTGTGCGCCTCACGGTGCAAGACCGGCTGGAAGGCATGGCCCCGGACTGGCCGGAATCACCCGCCGCCGTGGCGCTGCGCGAACTGCAACAGGTGGCAGGCGAAACCTTGCCGGAGGACAGCGCCGAACTGTTCGCCGCGCTGCTGGCGAAATCACAGGATGAACTGGTGCGGCTGTTGGCCGTGTGCTTAGCTTCCACGGTGGACGTGGTGACGCCTCGCGCCACGCCGCACCAGCCCGGCGCGGAACTGGCGCAGGCCGTGGGGCTGGATATGGCCGCGTGGTGGCAGCCCACCAATGAGGGTTACTTCCGGCATGTGCCGAAGGCCGCGATTCTGGAAGCCGTTGGCGGGTTCGCGCCCTCGCACGTCACCCGACTGGCGAAGTTGAAGAAGGGCGACATTGCCAGCGAAGCCGAACGGCTGGCCGCTGGCACCGGCTGGATGCCCGCCATCTTCCGCTCCGAAGGCCCGCAGCAGACCGGGCAGGACGCGCCGGCGGATGGCGAAGCCGAAGCACAGGAAGAAGTGGCCGCCGTGGCGGATGACCAGCCGCAGGCCGAGGCTTTGGCCGCGTGACTTCGCACCGTAGATAGCGCCCCGGTTCCGGCCGGGGCGCTTCATGTTGAGGATGCCTGCCATGACCCACCAACCCGCAAACCGCCCCCGCATAGCTGCGACCTATGCCTCCGGCACGGTGCGCGCCCGCCGCTGGCACGGCGACGGCGACGTGCGCGGCTACCGTCCGCCGCGTGGCTGGACGGCCCGCGCCGACCTGACCGATCTGCATCCCCTCACGGGCCGCGCCTTGCCGCGCGCCGTGTGGTGGATCATCGAAACCAAGGAATAACGAGCCGCACCGGCCCCAAGCCGTGCCGCCTTGGGGCCGGTGGTCGAAAACTCCGGGCGCGGCGGTGGCCGCGCCCGGTTTCACTGCTCAAAGCCAAAACGCCCCATCGCCGCCTTCGGACAGGCGGCGATGGGGCCACGCACAAGGGCGCTCGTGCGCGAAATCCACGAAGCCAGCAAGTGTGGCGGCGCATCGCGCCGCCAACGATTCGACCGAGCCCCGCCGCAATGGGCGGGGCTGGTGTGGCTACGCCCCGGCTTGCTGCGGCAGGTTGCACGAAAGCGTGCCGTCCCCGACGCTGGCGGTTCGTTGTCTGTACGTCACGAAAGACGGTTCACCGACACGCCGCCCAGCCTCGCTTCTATGGAGCTTCCACACCACGCCTCAGTATGTGGCCGTGAGCTGCGGCAGGGGCGCTCTGGCCTTGTCGTCGGGGCATTGACCTGGCCCGCGTCAGGGCGCAAGCCGGTGCAGCCGTCACGCGGGGATGCCGAGTTGGCCACGTCTCCATTCGGGAGCGGGCGGCCTGTGCGTCCTTGTCTTGTTGTGAATCCTGGCGGTGGCGCGGCTGCGCCTTGTGCTTGATGGCCGCAACCTTGCAGCGAAAACAATTTCCCCTGCGCTGCGCGCATTCCTCGCGGGACAAATTCTTTTCGCTTCCAGGTTCTCCACGTTGTTGCGACCGCTGTGCGGTGCGACCAGCCCATCCCCCGCCGGCCGGATCACAACAAGGACGCACTGGCGCGACCTTGTTCAACCCGAAAGGAGAAACATCATGGCTAACATCGGCACCTTCACCGCAGAGAAAGACGGCTTCACCGGCACGCTTCGCACCCTGACGCTCAACGTCAAGGTCAAGCTGGTTCCCAACGACAAGGGCGACACCGAGAACGCCCCCGACTTCCACCTGCAAGCGGCTGGCCACGAAGTCGGCGCAGCGTGGAAGAAGACCAGCGAGGCCGGGCGGGAATACCTGTCCGTATCCATCGACGACCCTTCGTTCCCGGCGACGGTCTATGCCCGCCTGATCGAGAACGAGGACGGCACGCACGACCTGATCTGGTCGCGCAACAAGCCGAAGGCGGCCTGACAGCCGCTTACCGCGTCCCGCCCACTGCGGCGGGGCGCGATGCTGCTGATCGCAGCACCGCACGCGCAGGATTTCTGCTGCTGCCGCGTGCTGGATACGCCCGTCACGGCGGGCCTGCATGCGTGCCTTGTGGCTCGCAATCCGTGTCAACGAGCGGTGTGTGGCGTGTCGGCGCTGTAAGCGCCGCCGGGCTTTCGGGCTTCGCCCCGTGCCGGCAAGCCGTCACGGCCATCCGGCTTCAATCCCTCACGCCTTCGCGCCTGCGGCGCTGCGCGCTCCGCTTGCTGCAATTCAGTACCACACGCCAACGCGCTAAGGCGTGTCGGGCTCTTCCAATATCGCCCTGAGTTCCTGGCGCACCTGTGCCAGCAATTCATCAGCTTCGCGGGTGCTGTCACCGGCATAAGCCAATGTGAGCAGCGTGAGCGGATGCACTTCCATGACCTCGCACAGATCGGCCAGCTTCTGGATGGTTGGGCTTTTCAGGTCGCGCTCCAGCGTGCTCATGTAGGTGCGACTGGACACGTTGGAGAACGCTTCCTGGCTCAAACCACGCGCCTTCCTTACCGTCCGAATCGCCGCTGCCAATGAGTTCTTCGCTGCCACCTATGGTTTCCCCAAAAAACCAAGATGACAGCCCATTGCGCCCTATAGGACTACAATCTATAGTGTTCATTTGGTGGTGATGTTTTCCTTTTCCGTGCTTTTACGGAGATCCGCATCTGCGGATTTCCTCAGACCCAGGGAACCGCATCCGTGTCTTTCCTGACTTCCACCAATACGCCTTCGTGCCTCTCCGCTTTTGCGGCTTCGTGCGCTTGCGCATACGTGCATCCGTCCGCAGGCACAGATGCGCCTCGGCGATTGCGTGTGTTCGTGGAAGGGGCGCGGCCTTGACCACGCTTGTCACCGAGGAAGACCGGGTGCACCTACTGGCCCACGGCCTCACCCGCGCCGCAGGCCAGGAATGTGACCCGCTGCCCGTGGTGCGCCTGTTCACACCGGACGCACATGCGACCTGGCTATTGGCCGCGCTCGATCCGACCGATGGCGATACGGCCTACGGCCTGATCGACCTCGGGATCGGGATGCCTGCCCTGGCGACGGTGAAGCTGTCCGATCTGGCGTCCATCGTCGGGCCGCTCAAGCAGCCCGTGATACGAGATCGGTATTTCCAGCCGACGCGGCCGCTGTCGGAATACGTTCGACTGGCTCAGGAAAACGGTTCGATCACCGATTGACGCATTCCAGCGCGACCAGGCAAAAAGTATCGCATTGTGACTATTTCGGTCTTAGCCAAGACCTGGCAAGTCTTGATCCGCATGCTTGCACCAGGGTGGTGCGCTCCTGACCAAAACAGTCATGATGCCAGGCGCGAGATTCGGCACGGTGTTCAATGCTGCACCCCATTTCCGGGCGGTGCAGTCGTCGCATTTAGACGATTTCGGCAATGCACTGGAGCGAATCTGTCTTGACACCAGCAGTTAAAGCGTAACCCGAGTTTGATGACCACTTGATGGCGATTCGATAGCTCCCGCACAGCGGAATTGTGGCGACGTTCCCAGAAACAGGGAGGTTTCGCCATGACTGACCGCAGCAGCCAACACTGGTATCCCACGGCCGCGTATCTCTACACGCTGCACCTCGATGGCCCAGCGCTGGCTTGGGAGTATTTGCGCAGGAATCCAAGCTACCGGCGCGACTGGCTACGCCGGCGTCGCAAGCCTGATGCGGCGCAGGCCTGGGGCCTGCGCCTGCTGGAAGATCCCGGCCTGGATGCGCGCGACGCACATCCTGCTTGGTTCCCCGATCACGATGCCGTGGTGCAGCTATACCCCGACGCCGACCCACCACCCGATGCGCATACCTTCGAGTTCTGGCGCATTCCTGGGCGCAAGCAACTGACCCACGACGGCAAGCGCCTGGTGCTCGTATCGCATTGGCCAGGCTGCTGCGTTCGGCTGGCACTCGCACCCGACCTGGAAGATGGTTCGGCCTATCTCTACGCCACACGCGCCTGCGCCACGCCCTGTGCGCGCTACCGCACGCTCGCTGCGAAGCTGGATGCGCTATCTGCCGCAACCGTGGCCACGCCTGTGGCAACAGCCCGCTCCCGCCCCACGCCCGCCGCGCTGCTGGAACTGCATACCTTGCAAGCGCTCGACGCGACCCTCGCGGGAGCCTCCTTGCGCGAGGTGGGCGAAGGTCTGTTCGGCGCGGATGCCGTCGCGGCCGACTGGCACAAAGACAGTGCATTGCGTGCCCGCGTACGGCGGCTGGTACGCCGCGGCGATGAGCTGATGCACGGCGGCTACCGCCGACTAGCGCAGCTTCCAATGTTCCCGTCGCATTAGGGGGGACGTTTCTCGACCCGTGCGAATCGTCCCTTAGCAAGAAGCCTTGCTTTCTTGAGAGTGCCTCTATCCGGCCGCGTGGTGTGGCCGGGCTTGATGGAGGTACATCCCATGCGACCTGCTCCCTCGCGGCCTGCCGCCGCTGCCGTCACTGCGACCTCGCAGCCTCAACGCTACCTGACAAACGACGAAGCCGCCGACTACCTGCGGCTGTCGCCGCGCACGCTGGAGAAGCAGCGGGTGATCGGCGGCGGCCCCAAGTTCCGCAAGTTCGGCCGCCGCGTCATGTACGCGGTGTCCGACCTCGATGCCTGGGCCGACCAGCGCAGCTACGAGGCCACGTCCGATCCCGAATACGCCGAGCGCCACGCGGGCGACTACCGTGATGGCCGCTGATCGTCGGCGCGTGGGTGGCCTTCGCCATGTCCAGCCCGCCAGGGCAAGCCTTGCCGCAGCGCGAACAGCTCGATCTGTTCCGCGCGCTGCCGGGCGACATGGCGCCACGCGATTCCCAGGACTTGATGGCCTTTCCGTTCTTCTCGCTTGCCAAGTCGCGGCGCACGGCGCCGATCGACTTCCGCAGCGGGAACGTCACCATTCGCGTGGAAGGCACGCAGGAGCACGGCATCGCAACGATATGGGATGCCGACGTGCTGATATGGGCCGCCTCGCAGATCGTGGAGGCGCGCGACGCGGGCCTGCGCCCGTCGCGCTGGATACGCGCCACGCCTTACGAGATTTTGCGCTTCATCGGGCGCGGCACGTCCCTCAACGACTACCAGCGCCTGAAGGCCGCCCTCGACCGGCTGCAATCGACCACGGTGGCCACGTCCATCCGCGAAACCACGGGAAGGCGCTTGCATCGCTTCTCGTGGATCAACGAGTGGAAGGAACTCGCCGACGCCAGCGGCACCCCGCTGGGCATCGAGCTGATCTTGCCGGACTGGTTCTATGCCGGCGTGCTCGACGCCGCCCTGGTGCTGACCATCGACCCGGCCTATTTCCGCTTGAAGGGCGGTATCGAACGCTGGCTGTACCGCCTGGTGCGCAAGCATGGCGGGCGGCAGGAGCACGGCTGGCAATTCGACTTCCGACACCTGTACCGCAAATCCGGCAGCGCGGCCCGCTTCTCGGACTTCGCCTACGACGTGCGCGCCCTGGTGGCGCGGCAGTCGTTGCCCGGCTACGTCCTCGGCATCGAGCGGATGCCGGACGACAACACCGAGCTGCTGACCTTCCGGCCCGTGCCGCACGCGGCACGGGGATAACTGCGGGAGAACCTGTGGACGGCCTCGTGCTATCAGGAGTACCGGGTATCGTGCTATCAGGAGTACGACCCTCGTGCTATCAGGAGTACGAAAACGCCGGAAAGCCAACAACGGCGCGGGTTTGCGTTCCCTCTAACTTACCTAACAAGAAATACATAACTTTTAGTAGAAGCGCGCCGTTTCGGTGGACAACCACGAAACGGCACGGCCAGGCCGGCTTTCCAGCTCGGAGGGCCGCGCCATGATCTTCGCGTTTCTCAACCAGAAAGGCGGCGTCGGCAAGACCACGCTCGCCACGCACATCGCCGGCGAACTGGCGATGCGCGGCCTGCATGTCATCCTGCTGGATGCCGACCCGCAGGGGTCATCGCTCGACTGGACGCAGCGGCGTAGCCAGCAGGGCCTGCCCCGTCTGTTCAGCGCCGTGGGCCTTGCCCGCGAAACGCTGCATCAGGAAGCGCCAGAACTCGCCAGGCGGGCCGATCACATCATCATCGACGGCCCGCCGCGCATCGCCGCCCTCGCGCGTTCCGCGCTGCTGGCGGCCGAGCGCGTGCTGATCCCCGTGCAGCCCAGCCCCTACGACGTATGGGCTTCTGCCGAGATGGTCGCACTGATCCGCGAAGCACAGGTGTTCCGGCCAGCGCTGCGCGCGGCCTTCGTCATCAACCGGCGCGTCAGCACCACCATCATCGGCAGGGAGGCACGGCAATCGCTGGCCGAACAGCCGCTGCCCGCGCTGCGCTCGGAGATCCACCAGCGCATCGTCTTTGCCGACAGCGTAGCCGCTGGCCGGCTCGCCCGCGAAACCGCGCCCGACAGCGCCGCTGCCCGCGAGATCGCCGCGCTCACCGACGAACTGCTGCGGTGGCCGACATGACTGGGAAGCCACCACCACGCAGCAAGCGCGTCGGCATCGGTGCGCGTCCCCCAGCGAATCCGCACGCCGAAGCGTGGATTCGCCAGGGCGACGCAGATGCCGTGCAGAAAGGCGACCTCTACACCGCTCGACTGACGCTCGACATCACGCCCGCCATGCGGGCGCGCATCAAGGTGTCGGCCTTCACGCGAGGCGTGACCGTAGCCGAACTGCTGCGCGACCTGCTGGAGCGGGAGTTTCCCCCGGAGGGCACGCCGTGAACGCATCCGCTTCGACCGCCCACACCCCCAAAGCAAGTGCGCCCACGGCTGCGCCGCCGCCGGCGCCTTCGACACTCGCCGGCCAGGCCGGCAACGTGCCGCTGACGCGCGTGGCGCTGGCCTACATCGAACCGCGCTTCAAGCTCTACCTGCGCTTCGGCGAACCGGCGCGCACGCTCCAGCTCGACCGCTGGCGGCGCTGCGCCGTGTTCCTGCCGAACGCGGTTCTGTGCCGCATCCGTTGGCAGGCCAACGACTACGGCACGATCCGCTGGCAGCTCATGGTGATGCAGACCGCCACGCCGCTGGACGCCGTGCAGCGCATCCCCGGCGTGCAGCCGGGCGCGCGTCTGCTGCTGCACGCCGAAGGCGATGCCAACGTGCGCGCCGTGCTGGAACGCATCGACGGCATCGAGGCGCTGGGCATCGCAGCCGCAGACACATCGCCCGCGTACTGGCGCACGCTCGCGAACCGGCTCGCAGCGCGCTCGGCGCTACCCACATACACCGCAGAACGGCACGCCGCCTGGCTGGCCGGGAGGGCATTGCCATGACCACGATTTCCACGACCGGCCCCGTGCCGCATCCTCGCTCGCGCCTGCGCGCTCGCCTCGTGCTGGCAGGCTTCGCCACCGTCGGCCTCGCTGCGCTGGCCTGGGCGGCGTTCGTGCAGCCCCTGCCGCGAATGGCCTACAACCCGTCCGACAGCGTGGCGGTCGGTTGGTATCGCATCGAACCGTTCGACCCGCGCACCGCCTCGCGGCCACGTCCGCTGTCCGTGGACAGCATCGTGCTGATGCCGCTGCCCGACAGGGCCGCCATGCTGGCTGCGCAGCGCGGCTACCTGCCGACCCGCGTTCCGCTGCTCAAACGTGTGGGCGCAGTCGCGCCACAACACGTTTGCATCGTCGCCGGCCAGGTTCGCATCGACGGCGTGCCGGTGGCCGCCGCCCTGCCTGCCGACCGGCTGGGCCGGCCGCTGCCATCCTTGCAGCTTTGCCGCCGTCTCCAACCGGGCGAACTGTTCCTGTTGAGCGCGACCAACCCGGCGTCGTTCGACAGCCGCTATTTCGGGCCGGTCAGCGCGTTCGCCGTGATCGGCGTTGCGCATCCGATCTGGCTGGAGACACGTCCATGATGGCCGCCGATTCGCTGCACTTTGCCGCGCCTCTCATCGTGCCATCGGGCATGTCGTTCTACTGTTCGTCGCCGTGTCGTCGCGCGTGCAGTGCGGGTGCATTCGCACCGCACTTCGCGCTGCCTTCGGCGCAGCCGCCCAACGTGCAGGCGTCTTGCCTCGAACGCGCCTGGCCTGCGGCCATTGGCGTGTTCGCCGGCGGGCTGGCTGCTCGTGCAGCAGCGCCGCCGGGCCGCCGATGCCCGGAGCGGGAGCGAGGGGCAAAGGCGGAAGGCAAGACAAAAGGGTTCGGCACTCTGCCGCCCGCAAAGCCAGTCTGCACGTGGGGGTGGCGCGGCACGGCGCGGCTTCGCCGCCGTGCCGCGTGGGGCGCGAGGCACGCGCCGATGCAGGCATGTCCGCGTGCTTCGCACGCTCGGACACGCCGGAGCTTGCAGGGAGCACAGCCATGACCGACCGCGGCGACCATGATTTCTGGGTGCGCCCTGGCGCGCCGAAGAACCGAGGCAAAGGCCAGGGCCAGAGCTTCGTTTCCAAGGTGCTCAAGCAGGCTGGCAAGGCCAGCGGCGGCAAGTCGGCGGTGCGCCGTCCTACCGCTGGCGGGAGCGGCCAGCACGCCGGCCAGCGGCCCGGCTCACGGCTTGGACGCGGCCATACGGCGGCGCGCTTCGCAGGCGCAAAGCTGACCCCTATGTCACGGCGCGTGACCATCAAGACGCTGCTGGTCAACCAGCGCAACGCCAGTCCGCAGTCGCTCGCCAAGCACCTGCGCTACATCGAGCGCGACGGTGCCGGCCGGAACGGCGAGCCGGGCCGTGCCTACGGGCCGCAGACCGACGAAGCCGACCTCGATGCCTTCAAGGAACGCTGCCAGGACGACCGACATCATTTCCGCTTCATCGTCTCACCTGAAGACAGTGCGGAGCTGGACGACCTGCGCACCTACACCCGGCACCTGATGAACCGGATGGAGGCCGACCTGGGGACGCGGCTGGATTGGGTGGCGGTCGATCACTGGAACACCGACAACCCGCACACGCACCTGATCGTGCGCGGACGCGACGATACCGGCAAAGACCTCATCATCGCGGGCGACTACATCGCCCACGGCTTCCGCCATCGCGCCGCCGAGCTGGCGACGGAATGGCTGGGGCCGCGCACCGAACTGGAGATCCAGCAGACCTTGCAGCGCGAGGTGGAGCAAGAGCGGTGGACGAGCCTCGACCGCACGTTGCAGCGCGAGGCCGGCGAGGATGGCCGGGTGCAGATCGAACGCTTCAACGAACCCCGGCTGCAACGCCAGCGCCTGCTGCTGATCGGCCGCCTGCAACACTTGCAGCGCCTGGGCCTGGCCGACGAGGTGCAGCCCGGCACCTGGGCCGTCCATGCGGACGCGGAGAAGACCTTGCGTGCCCTGGGCGAGCGTGGCGACATCATCCGAACGATGCAGCGGGCCATGAGCGGCAAGCCTCGCGAGCTGGCGGTGTTCGAGCCGGGCGACGACGGCCGCACTATCGTCGGTCGCGTGGCTGCTAAGGGTCTGGCCGACGAGCTGCACGACCGCGGCTATCTGGTCATCGACGGGTTGGACGGCAAAGCCCACTACGTCGCGTTGGACGCCCGCGACGAGCTGGCGAACTATCCCATCGGCGCGGTGGTGGAGGTACGCGGTTCCGCCGAGGTGCGGGCGGCCGACAAGAACATCGCCACGCTGGCGAGCAATGGCCTGTACCGCACCGATCACCACCTGGCGATCGAGCAAGGCCGAGCCAAGCCCGGCCGCGACCCGCAAGAGGCTGTGGCGGCCCATATCCGCCGGCTGGAAGCCCTACGGCGGGCCGGCATCGTGGAGCGCGTGGCCGAGGGGTTATGGAAGGTGCCGGACGACTTGGCCGAGCGTGGCCGCCAGTACGACGCGCAGCGGCTGGGCGGCGTGGCGGTCGAACTGAAATCGCATCTGCCGATTGAACGGCAGGCCCGCGTCATCGGCGCGACCTGGCTGGATCAGCAGTTGATCGGCGGCGGCAAGGGACTGGGCGACCTGGGCTTTGGCGGCGATGCTAGGCAAGCCTTGCAGCAGCGCGCCGACTTCCTCGAAGAACAGGGGCTGGCCCAGCGGCGCGGGCAGCGGCTGATTCTCTCCCGGAATCTGCTGGAAACGCTGCGCAATCGGGAGCTGGCGCAGGCCGCCCAGCACATTGCCGCCGATAGCGGATTGGAGCATCGGCACGTCACAGACGGGCAGCGCGTAGCCGGCATCTACCGGCGCTCGGTCATGCTCGCCAGCGGTCGCTATGCGCTGCTCGATGACGGCATGGGATTCAGTCTGGTGCCTTGGCGGCCGATAATCGAGCCACGACTGGGGCAGCAGATCGCCGCGACTGTACGCGGCGGCGGTGTGTCATGGGAGGTTGGACGGCAAAGAGGTCCTGGGATTGGATCGGGGCCGTAGGCTGTCGTACCGAGTTAAGGTGTCGAGCAGCGTTTTGGCCCTAGCTTCTGTGCTCCGTTAAGACGACTAGTCTGTGCTTATCGACGACGCTGTGGGTGCATGGTTGCTTGCCAATTCCGGTGCAACTCGCAAACGCGCTGCCCCGACCTGAACTGCCCATTCAACGATCTGCCCGGCCAATATATCCGTGGCGACACCGAACGCGCTCACCACATCGGCCTCTCGCTTGCTGCCTGTGGCTTGGATTGCTTCGAAGCGTCTACTGGCAATAGCAGTCCGTTTGGCCGGATCGACCAGTTGCACATCGAGCCGAACCGCGGCGATCGCTTCAGTGCCGCGGTATTCGAGCTGGAACGCCCGCAGCGTACTGCGCAACTCCATATCGGCGCTCATTGGGGTGCTATCGGTAATCACGGAAGTCGACCGCCCATCGCGCATGAAGGCTTCGACGATTCGGTCACGCAGCAGCACCGGTGCGGGGTCGGCCCAACGCACTCCTTGCCAAGCCGACAAGCGACCATCGGGCTGCGCAATGAACAGCCGCTCCGAATCCAGGACGCGACTACTCTCAGGGGCGTAGACGCGCAGCGCCCCGGGTCCCGGAACGGCGCGCGGCGTACTCTCCGCCTGGGCGATGTGATAGTCGGGCAATTTGTAGGTGACCATTGGAGCTGCTTTGGGAAGCACACTGCACGCGGACAAGCCGAGTACTAGCGTCATAGTCACGGCAGCGACGGGAATCATCCTGGCGGAAGTGTTCACGGCTTGGTTTCCTCAATGTTCTCTCCACCGAGCAGGTATTGCGCCGGATTGCGATCCAGTCGGCGCAGCACGGTGTTTAGATTGGCCAGCGCCTGCTGGAGTTCGTGCATGGCAGGACCTGTGGCGGCCAAGCCCTGGTTCAGCGATTCCTGATTGTTTTGCAGTAGCGTCTCAACCCTGAAAGCGGCGCGTTCGAGGGATGCCGTTGCATCACGCGTGTTCACCATGATTTGCTTACCATCGTTATTTAGTAGCAGGTTGGCATCGCGAAGAGTGCTATTTGCTTGGCGCACGGCAGCTGTCGATTCTCTGCTTGCTTCGGTCAGATTGCTGATTAACGTCGCGATCTCGGCCCTCTGGTCAGCGACCGCGCCCGTGGTCTGTTCAAGATTCACCAGACTGCGGTGCACAAGAGCCAAATTCTCCTTCGACAGTAACTCCTGCGTGCGCAGCAAGATGCCGTTGAGTGTCGTCATGCTGTTCCCCTCACCGGAGACCAGGGATGCCATCGCCGAACGTGGTGCGAGGATCAACGGTTCCTCGTCCTCTCTCCGATCCAGCAATGGCACGTTTGGCCCACCGTCGCTCAACTCGATCACCGCGTTGCCGGTAATTCCCGTGATGACCAATTCAGCGCGGGTATCCTGCCGGACCGGGATGGTGGCATTGATGCGTACGCGCGCTATCGCCCGCCTTGGGTCTCGCGGTGAAAGAGAAAGTGCAACGACTTCGCCAATCGTGATTCCGCTGTACTGAACCTGGCTGCCGGGCGTAAGCCCGGTCACTGGCTCATCGAACATAATCCGGTAATACTGGTAATCGTGGTCGGAACGTGTGTCGCTGAGCCAAAGCGCGAAGCCAATACCAATCGCACCGAGCAGCACGACGAACAGACCAATGAATACATGATGGGCACGTGGTTCCATGATCAGACCACCTCGTTCTCAGAGTTTAAATATTGCGTGCGCCCAGCCCAATGCGTGCGCGACGGAAGAATGATGCAGATGCGGAGGGGTTTCATGGCTGCGTCTCTTGGCTGGAAGCACCAGTGGCCTGTGCGGCCGCACGGCCACGGGGGCCGTGAAAGTATTCCTGTATCCACGGGTGCTTGAAGCGCTCGACTGCCTCGATGCCGTCGTTGATGAGTACCTTCTGGTTCGCCAGGACCGCGACACGGTCGCATATGGTGTACAGCGTATCGAGGTCGTGGGTTACCAGAAACACCGTGAGGCCCAGTGCATTGCGCAGGGTCAGAATCAATTGGTCGAAAGATGCAGCCCCGATTGGATCCAGTCCTGCGGTGGGTTCGTCAAGAAACAGGATGTTCGCATCAAGCGCCAAGGCTCTCGCCAGTGCTGCTCGTTTCACCATGCCTCCGGACAACGAGGCCGGATACTTGTCTCCCGCTCCGGCAGGCAACCCCACCAAGCCCAGCTTGCTTCTTGCCAAACGCTCGGCAAGAGGCCGCGCCAGACCGACATGCTCGATCAAAGGAAGAGCGACGTTCTCCAAGACGGTCAGCGATGAATACAACGCGCCCTTCTGGAACAGAATGCCGAACCTTCGCTCCATACGCGCGCGCGCAAGCCATTGGGCTCGCAGTAGGTCGCGCCCCCCGATACGGACCACGCCCGAATGCGGCTTCTGCAGCCCGACGACGCTACGCAAGAGCACGGATTTCCCGGTGCCTGACCCTCCCACCACGCCAAGGATTTCCCCGCGCCGCACGTCCAGGTCTAGGTCCTGATGGACCTGCTGGGTTCCAAACCTGTTGTCCAGGCCGCGCACTTCAATAGCGTGTCGCACACCGTTGTCGGTGTCTTGCTTCACCGCGCTCACCAGCCCATCTCCATGAAGAACAGTGCAGCGATGGCGTCTATCAGGATCACCATGAAGATTGATTGCACGACACTAGACGTCGTGTGGTCGCCTACCGACTCAGCGCTACCGGCGACCTTGAACCCTTCATGGCAGCCGATAGCGGCGATCATCACCGCGAAGAGCGGGGACTTGCTCATTCCGACAAGAAAATGGCGCACCTCGATTTTTTCCTGCACGATGGCAAGGAACTGTGCGGGAGGAATTTCCAAGCTCAGTGCGCATACGGTGGCGCCGCCCGCAATGCCAGCCAAGATGCCTACTAAGGTGAGCAGTGGCAAGGACACAAGAAGCGCCAGCACGCGTGGCAGCACCAGTAACTCGATGGGGTCGAGCGCGTTGGAGCGAAGCGCATCGATCTCTTCATTTGCCTTCATCGAACCGATTTGGGCGGTGTACGCGCTTGCGGTACGGCCTGCAATCAATATGGCCGGGAGCAGCACTCCGAACTCGCGCATGAACGAGAAGGCGACCAGATGCACCGAGAAGATGCTCGCACCGAAGTTGGCCAGCACCGTTGCTCCCAGGAACGCCACCACCATTCCTACCATGAAGCTCAGTAGCGCCACGATGGGAATGGCGTCCACCGCTGATCGCTGGATTTGAGCGATCACCGAGGTCGCGCGCCAGCGACGCGGGTGACGAACGGTACGGCTCCATGTTTCGATGATCTGGCCCACGAACCCGGCCAGACCAAGACACGCACGACAGCCCTGTTCCAAGGTCAGGCCTATGCGTCCCAGACCGCGGAGCAGAGGATTCCCGCTCACCGCTGCTTTCTCCGTCTTCTGCTGATCGGTAGCAGCGGCGGCCAGCGCTCTCATTAGGGCGAGGCGATCCGAGGACAGATTTGGAGCTGCCTCCGGCCGGTCGAGTATCGAGTCTGGCCCGAGAATTTCCACCAGCAGAGCCGCGCCGGCGGTGTCCAGTCTCTGGACTTGCGTCCAGTCGAGTAAGGGAGTGGCGTACCCCTCGGCATGACTGATGCGGGCGGCGGACACGGATTTTGCCAGACTGGCGTAGTGCTCTATCGTCCAGTCGCCACCCGCCAGCCATTTGTGATCACCGCCGACCATGGCATCCTGCCGGAGCCAAGCCTGTGAAGCGTTGCTCATGGCTGCGTGTCCCGCCAAGCGCTGTCGATGCGCTCGATGCAGTTCGTGATCGCCGCTTTGGCATGACCCAGCAATGTGTACGAACCGGCGAACTCTTTAATGACGTTGCCGCGCTCGAAGCAACTGGCGGCAGCAACCCGGCGTCCCGTCCTTAAATCGACTGCTTCGAACTCTAGGCTGGCACCACCCGTCGTCACGGGTCCAACCAGCAGGGTCGTCATTGCATTGACTGCCCGATTCGGTGTCTGCAGTTCGGTGACCGCTACACGCACCCGAACCTGTCCCGCGCCACCTGGGGGGGCGGGACTTTTGCCTTCCTGGCGTTTCAGTTCGCTCGTCACATGGTCTAGCACTTCGCGCTGCTGCGCGTCATCGAGCCCATCGATGCGACCCGAGGCGGTCTTGATCTGCGCTTCTTCCACCACGACAGCGGCATAACGCTTGGGCTCGAATCCCGCTGCGCGGTACATCAGTACGTTCTCGTATCGTGTCGGCGATAACTTCTCGTAGTCGCCGAGAAATCCGGAGCGCGTCATGCTGTTGGTCGCGCATCCAGAGAGCGCGCCTGCTACGCAAAAAAAGATGCCGCCGCGGATCAATGCAGTTTTGCTCTTCATAATGGGTCTCCTTGATCAAACGAAACTAAGACAGGCAATGCCTGCTGCGATGAGGGCGGTGCCAGACCAGCGCGTTACCGATGCGACATCGCCTAGTAGGAGGGCGCCGACGCCCAAGTTTCCAAGTAGCCCGATTCCTGCCCAGGCTGCAGAGGCCGCGCTGATCGGAATCCGCTTGAGCGCGAACCACAAAAGTGCGCCGCTGGCCGCCATGCACGTCACTGCCACACAGAGGCCGACCCAGCGCATCGGACCGCCCGCCGTGATGGCCCGCAGGCCCAGTGGATAGCCCGCTCCTAGAACCCCTGCGGCAATGACAATCGACCAGGATTTCCAGATCAGCGGATGGGTGCTGAATCGCATAAGCCTAGCGAGACATACGCATGAAGCGTGGGTGCATACGAATTCTGAGAATGCGCAGCACGCGGCGGCTCGCAAGAGACTCATGAGCGATCTCCATGCGCGGTGGCGACACTCAGGTTCCACGGCCCAATTCGCTTGATTCCAAACAGGACTTCGTAAAGCAGCGGAATCAAGCCCAACGTCACCAGCGTTCCGAGTGCCAGCCCACCGATCATCGCGATCGCCATCCCTTTCCATAATGGTCCGGAGAAGAGCATGAGTGGCACCAGTCCCGAAATGCAGGTGACCTTGGTCATCACGATTGGACGAAGCCGTTGTATCGCGGCCCCAACCAAGGCTTCATGGCGTGGCAGGCCTTCCGCTAGCCCCTGGTCGATGCGTTCCAGCAAGAGCACGGCGTTGTTGACAATGATCCCGAACAGGGCCAGTACGCCGAAGGTCGCCATGAAGCTGAAAGGTGTGCCGGTCAGCTTCAGAGCCAATACCACGCCGATAAGCGTGAAAGGGATCGTCGCGAGGATCACACCGAGCTTGCGGAAAGAATTGAACTGCCATACGAACAGCATCAGCATCGCCAGAAATGCGAGGGGCATGTAGGTCGACAGCGCGGCGTTCGATTCGGCGGCTTCCTCGATCTCGCCGCCAAGTTCAACCGAGTAGCCCGCGGGCAGGTCCAGGGCAGCGACGCTAGGCGCCAGGCGGTTGATGATCTCCTGGGCGGTGTAAGAGGTGTTCTGTCCTTGCACGGTGATCGTGCGGATGAGATTGCGCCGTTGGATGACCGAGGGCTCGCTCGCGAGCGATACGTCTGCGACCTGAGCCAGCGTCACCGCTGGACCGCCGTTGGTGGGATAGATGAGCGTCGCGCCTACGTCTGCCGTGCTGCGACGCTCGCTTACGATACTGCGCAGGACGATCGGGACGGAGGTGTCACCGTCGCGAATAACCGAGATCGATCTGCCGCTGTAGCGGACATCCAGCCCGCCAGCGATGTCTTCAGTCGTCACGCCCGCCCGACGCGCGCGGTCCTGGTCGACCCGTACGTCGATGCGGCCAACGCGCGTATCCCAATCGTTCTTGACGTTGATGGTGCCGGGCAGCTTGCGCAGCGCTGCTTCGATTTTGGACGCGGCCCCCAACAATACCTCCTCATCCGGACCGCTGACGCGATAAATGGCAGTCCCTGACTCGGTCGCACCGAGCGAGAAACGCTTGGGCTCGGCGCGCACGTCGCCATGTGCTTGCGCAAAGTAGCTGCGGGTGCGGGCGAGGACGGCGTCGATGTCGCTCTTCGGCTTCAATGTGACAACGAAGTACGCGATGTTCGATGCCGGCAGTGGTGGATTCAGGCTAAGGATGAAGCGCGGGCCACCATCGGCGACGTAGCCGATGTGATCGGAGACTTCTGGATTGATGTTCGTGTCGCCCAGCCAACCACTGATCTGCTTCACGCGGGCGAGCGTTTCGCGCGAGTCGGTACCGGGGGCGAGCTGCACCGGAATCTGGAACTGAAGCCGGTCGGACTTGGGCATGAAATCGTACGGCAGGGTGGTGAAGCCATACAGCGCAATGGCAAGCGCCGCGATCATCGACGCTACATAGACCGCCTTATGGTGGAGCACCCACTCCAGTACGCGCCGGTAGCCACGGTAGAAGCGGGTGTCATAGGCGTCGCCCTGCTCCTGCTTGTGATGGGGTTTGGCGAAGTGGTAGCACAATAGGGGCGTGACAGTCAGGCACAGCAGCCACGAAGCGAACAACGTCAGTGCCAGCACGACCACGAGATTGTGCAGATACTCGCTCGTGGCGTTCTGGCCAAAAAAGAACGGCGAGAACACGATCACGATCACGAGCGAGGACGTGAGCAGCGGAATGGCGAGCGTGCGGCCCGCCTCGAGGCAGGCATGCTTACGATCTTCGCCACCGGCCAGGCGGCGTTCGATGTCTTCGGCAATCACAATGCCGTTGTCCACCAACAAGCCGAGCGCAATGATGATGGCGCCCATCGAGACGTTCTGAAGCTCGATGTTCATCGCGCGCATGACGATGAGTGCACTGAGGATCGTCAACGGCACGATCATGCCCACGATGATCCCGGTGCGCCAACCGAGAAATAGCACGACGACACCGAGGACGACGATGATCGTCTCCATCATGACGTGGTTCATTTTGCCCATCTCGTGCTTGACGACATCGGCCTGGAAAGTGACGTATGACAGATCGAAACCCGCCGGCAGCAGCTTCTCCTGGTCTGCAACCCGTGCTTTGAGCGCTTTTCCGAACTGCTCCACGTTCTGACCGGAGGCCATCGAAACCGCCATGACGACAGCGGGCTGGCCTTTGTAGATGGCAGCAGATTCCGGCGGATCGGCTGGCCGCACACTCACCTGCGCCAGTTCACCCAATGCGATCGTCGGCACGGGCGCCGTACTACTTTGCGGTCGTGGCAGCGCGATCGGCATTGCTCGCAGGGAGGGAGCGTCACGCACTTCGCCACTGACCGCCAAGGTTGCATTGATGCCGCCGACAACAATTTGTCCACCCGAAGCGACGACGTTCTGTTTGACGAGTTGGTCGATCACCCCCTGTGGTGTCAGCTCCAATCGCGCGAGCCTAGGCCGATCGAATTCGAGATAGACGCGCTCTTCCTGCAGGCCGTAGAAAGTGATGCGCTCAATACCAGGCACGGTGTACAGGCGGTCGCGCATCTGCTTGAGCGCGACGCGCATCTCGCTCATGGAGTAACCTGGTGCAGTGACCGCAATCGAGGCAACCGCGACGCGGCCGAAGTCTTCGTCGACGAAAGGCCCCATCGTGCTCTGTGGTAAGGCATCCTTCGAATCGGCGACCTTGGCCCGGACGCGCTGCCAGATCGGTGCCAAGTCGGTGTAGCGGTCCCAGATCGTGACCTGGATCATGGCGCTGCCTGCGCGCACGGTGCTCGTCACGCGCTTGACCTCTGCCAGTTCGCGCAAGCGCTCCTCGATCGGCCGGGCAATGAGTTGCTCAACGCGTTCGGCGGGCAGCCCCGGGTTCAACGCCGTGACCATCGCATCGCGGACCGTGACAGTCGGCTCCTCCTGAGAAGGAAAATTCAGGAAGGTCGCGATGCCGGCGACGAAAATGATGAGCGCTACAAAGTAGGTAAGTCGACTGGCGCGCAGCGCCATCTCGGTGATCTTCATGATGAAGTAACCTGGTGGATCGCGTTAGCGCTTGGTCAATTGAGTGGTGGCTTCCAGTGGTGTCACTGGCTGTCCATCGGTGAGCCATCCTCCTCCGGCGGCAACCACCGTCTCGCCGGGCTTGAGTCCAGCGAGGACGCGCGCGCTGTCTCCTTCCTGTACCGGCGTGAAGCGCACCGCGCGACGGTGCACCTTCTTATCTTCAGGGGTGTAGACGAAGACGGAAGCCTCGCCCGGCTTCGTGCCGAGCACCAGCGAGGCATAAGGTATGGATACAGTCTCGGGCCGAGAGGTCTTGGAGGTTGCCGCAGGTGCGTCGAGCACGACCTGTACGGGAATACCTGGCCGAAGTGCGCGCGCTTGCGCGTTATCTTCAGGCACTAGCACCACGGGTAGGAGCGAGCCATTTTCGGCGCGCAGACCGACACGACGTACCACCGCTCGGATTGGTTGTTCGGCTCCGCTCCAGCTCAGTTCTGCGCGTTGGCCGACATCTATGTGAGGTGCCTGTGTAGTAGACGCGTTCGCGATGATCTCAGTGCCACTGCGCACGCCGTCGACCTGAAATACCGGCGCACCAGCAGCAATGTCGGTGAACGCCAAAGCCAGCTTTTCCGCCACGACACCATCGAAAGGAGCGACGATCATCGTGCCACGTTGTGCTCGTTCGGCCAGGCCAAGCGCCGCCTTGGCAGTGCGCGCTTGACCCTCTGCGACCGCTAGCTGCGCCTTCGCGCTCTCGAACGCAGCAGGGGAGATGACTTCGCTTTCGAGCAACCGGCGCTGTTGATCTGTCTGTACACGTCGATCCATCAGGCCGGCTTCGGCGGCCGCCAGGGATGCTTGCGCTTGTGTCACGCGAAGCCGGTCAGGTTGCGCATCAAGTTCTGCCAGGACTTGGCCGCGGGAGAACCGTTCACCCACGTCGACGTTCAACTTGGCGATCCGTCCTCCTGTTTCAAATCCTAGGATGCTGCGCTCGGTTGCTCGCGCCGAGCCAGTCAATTCGATGCGAGAGCTATGCGGGAGATCCGACTGCGCGGCGGCGAGCTTCACTGCGCGCGGAGGCTCGGATACGGTGGATTGCGAGTTTCCGCACCCTGAGAGCAGAGTCGAAATGGATAGTGTGCAAGCAACCGCCAAGGAGCGCGGTGCGCACGCGGTCATGACACCGCTACGGACGCGACTCATGTGCGTCCTTTTGCCGGGACAAGTTCGAGATGGCCCGAGGCGAGATCCTGGAGCGCCCGAAAGAAATGCCGCCGCTCTGCGGGTGCGAGTATTGGCAAACCCAGAAGATCGGCGAACAGGGCGCCATCCAATGCCAGCATGATGAGTGCCGCGGTCTCGGTGCCACGCGGGGATCGACGCACGCGTTCGTACTGCACGCGGTACCACTCGCGCAGTGGGTCGAGAAGTGTTGGATCTTCCGCAGCTGCCGCGAGCAGCGCTGCGCCCATCTTCTGCATCTCGTCGTCGGGCATCGCTTCCACCTGGCTCGACAGCCAGGGGTCCGGATCTCCGGCAAACCTGCGCTCGTGATTGGCTTGTACCGCGTCGAACGCCCGGATCATCTCGTCGATCAGTGTCACGAACAAATCGCGTTTGGTCTTGAAGTGATAGAGAAACGCCCCTTTGCTCAACCCGGCCCGCACAACGACGGCGTCCAGTGTCAAGCGACTGGCACCTTCCTCCAGCACCAGTTCGCGGGCGGCCTGCAGGATGCGGTCGCGAGTTCGCTGGGCTCCTTGCTGGAGGCCGGGCTGCGCATCGGCGCTGCTATGGGCAGTGGACGGGGGGGGCAACTTTGTTTTCGCGCGGGGCGGCATGGTCGTGCTCCAAAAAAGCTTGAGTCATATACAGTCCAGACGGTATAGTAGAAGCCATACAACAGTCCGTCAAGACTTTTTCGGAGCGCAAGGAGCTGCCATGTCTCAAATTCTTGAACGCTATCGCCTCATTGCCATGATTTCTCCGCTACTGCTTCTTGCGGCCTGCAGCCATGCCCCGCACTCTGCCGATCCACCTCGCCTGGATGTACCGGCCCATTTCTCAAATGAAGAGGGAGGTGAAGGCATCTTGGACAAATCGTCCCGCCGTACTCTTCCCGTCGATTGGTGGACGGCCTACGGCGATCCGCACCTCAATGCCTTGGTCCGGGCGGCGCTGGAGCGCAATACCGAACTGACGATTGCGCGAGCGCGCGTGGACGAGGCATCGGCCGCCACGCGGCGAGCACGGGCCTCCCTGCTCCCCTCGTTGTCCGCGGGCACGCAGGCAACTCGAGGACGCGACTATTCAGAGAACGTTGCAATCGGCAATGATGGCCGCGCCACGTTGTCCGCATCGTGGGAGGCAGACCTGTCGGGACGGCTTTCGCAGGCAGCAGAAGGTGCGCGCCTGGATGCGGTGGCAGCCGAACAAGCGTGGGTTGCCACGCGGTGGCAGGTCGCGTTTGAAACAGTGTCGGCGGCTGTGCAGCAGCGCCAAGCCAGTGAGCTCGAAGCGCTAGCCGCGGCGCGGCTGGCATCCGCAGAACGACTCGTCTTGCTGATGCAACGGAAGTTCGAGGCCGGACAAGCTACCGGCTTCGACATCGAGCGTACCCGCGCCGGCGTCGTCGCACTGCGCGTGGAGCAAGAGCAACTGCGGCGTGCGCGCGGCGAGGCGACGCATGCACTCGATGTACTAGTGGGACAAACGCCCGGAGCGCCTGCAGCTTCCCCAACTCTTGCGTCGCTCGCCGTCCCGGACTGGACACCGACACGCATACCTGCGGACCTGCTGAGTGAGCGGCCCGACGTGCGCGCCGCCGAAGCGAAGTTCGCCGCCGAAACCGCGCGCTGGAACGCAGCCGAAGGCGAACGCTTCCCCAGGCTGGTGTTGGACCTGAGCGGCGGACGGCAGCGCGTAGAGAGTGTGGGAACCCGCATCACTGGAAACATTTTTTCACTTGGGGCCGGGGTGTCGTTGCCGATCTTCGATGGTGGCGCGATCCGTGCCGGCATCGAGACCGGAGAGGCGCGCAGCCGAGCTGCCCGTGCGGAGTTCGAGCGCACTTTGTTGAGTGCTTTGCAGGACGTAGAGAACGCATATCTCGGTTGGCATACGCAGCACGCAGCACTGGAGCATCAGGCCGAGGGTGTCGCAGTCGCGGAGCGTCAGCTCGATCGCAGCCGACGTCTGTTCGAGGCGGGACAAGTGGACGCCACGGTGGTGGCCGAGGCTGAGGCCGGGGTGCTGTCAGCGCAGGCTTCGCTGATCCGCACGCGGGCCGAGACAGCCATGCAATGGGGCGTCCTGGCAAAAGCATTATCCGGCTCTCCTGTTTGATCGCAGAAACATGCTGGAGCAGCTTGCGAAGGCTAGCTAAATAGCGTGACGCAAGGCGAAGGTGGTGAGGCCTGAGTGATGAGGAATGCGAACATGGAAATTCGACACCTGCGCTACTTTCTGGCGGTGGCAGAGGAGCTGCACTTTGCCCGAGCCGCAGAGCGCCTCCACATAGAGACATCGCCGCTGTCGCGCGCCATCAAGGAACTTGAGGAAGAGTTGGGCGTAGCGCTATTTGCGAGAACCACTCGGAGCACCCGCTTGACTCGTGCGGGCAGGCTCTTCTTTGAGAGCGTGCCGCGTGTCTTCGCAGCTTTGCAGCAGGCGCGCGACAGTGTGAACGCCGCAGCCAATGGCTTTCATTGCCAGCTCCGTATTGCATTGTCTGATGGAATCACGCCATCGCGCCTGCCTGCGTTGTTGGCGCTCTGCCGGCAGGAAGAGCCGGAAGTGGAAGTTCGCTTCTTCGAGGTGCCTTTGGCACAGCAAATCAAGGGATTGTGTGGCGAACTGTACGATCTCGGCTTCGCTCAATCGGATGAAGTCGGCGAAGGCATCATCGCCGTGCCGGTGTGGAGTGACCCTCTGATGGTAGCTGTGCCCGCACGGCACCCCTTGCTATCCCACAAACAGATTCCCCTAGAAGAGCTGTTGCGGTATCCGCTGGTGCTCTGCGACGCGGTGGCGTGTGAGGGCCATGCTCGGCAAGTTGAACGGGTGCTACGTCGCGTGGACATAGAGCCACTGATTGCCGAACGCGTGACTTCCAGCGATCTAATGATGGTCCTGGTTTCGGCGGGACTTGCACTAGGCCTCACAGGAGGCGCGCATATCACAGCCAGCAGGGAACAGGGGGTGGTCGCACGGCCGCTGACTGGACGTTCGCCAATGCTCACGACCTATCTACTACGGCCGGCCAGCGAGCCGTCAGAAATGCTGACTCGCTTCATGGAACGCGTTCATTCGATCAAATCTCCAGATGCCAAAGGTCGGCGGTAAACCATCACACAATCTCCCAAAGAAAATTAACCATGAAGAAGATTGCTCTCATATTGCTTTCCTCGACATTGGCAGCCTGCAGCCCATCTGGGAAACCAGATAAAGCCAACCTTCCGACAGTCGATGAATTAGCGCTCAATCCTGAGCGTCTGAAAGAGTTGCGCAAGCAATGCAAGTTGGATCGACCAATGCTGGGCGACCAACTATGTAACCGGGTTGCCGAGGCTACGCGAAAGCGCTTTTACGAAGATGGCGATGTGCCCCACACCACGCCTAAAGAGCCGCCGAAGTTCTAAGCTGGTGGTCATGCCGGAGTATGTATGCCGGATATGAAAAATTTGAAGGAGAATCGCAATGGGTTGGATCTATCTTGTTTTGGCTGGATTGTTTGAAATCGGATGGCCGGTCGGGCTGAAAATGGCGCAAGAGCCAACATCGCGTTGGAGTGGGGTCGCAGTAGCCGTCTCTTTCATGACAATTAGCGGCGCCTTCCTATGGCTTGCTCAGCGTCAGATACCGATTGGGACTGCTTATGCGGTGTGGACGGGTATCGGAGCGGCGGGAACTTTCTTAGTCGGAATTCATTTCTATGGCGACCCAACCTCCCTGATGCGATACCTTGGCGTGGCGTTGATCATCCTGGGCGTTATCACGCTCAAGTTATCGAGTTGATCGCTAGCTCCATTGGTAGCGTAGTCGCTAGGCGACCCAGCTCCCAGAGTGGATCGGGCGCTGGGAACTCGTACGGTCACCTCCTCTCTCTAGTCGCTATGTGACGAGCTTGCCGGCGCCTCGGGAGAGTTCGAGCCAGTGCGCGTAAGGCGGTGGGAGCACCCATTCCGGGTGGCTCCACCTTCAGTGCCTGCGCCAAGGTGACCTGAGTACGAACTTTGTAGCCAGTCAGGCAGTGAGTTCGGAGGGGATGCTATCGGATTGGATCCAGTTGCGCCGGATCGTCGCCGGCGGTTTGTAAGCATGCGCGCTATGCGGCCGCTGCTCGTTGTAGAACTGTCGCCAACGTTCGATCAGCACCTTCGCTTCGGTCCGACTGCGGAACCATTCGCGGTTGAGCAGTTCGTCGCCCATCGTTGCCTGCGAAGTCAGGACCAGCAGAATCCTGAGGGGAGTTCTCATCATGGTTTTCTCCGTTCAGACGCTTGGGATCAAGCGGCCGGAGACCACTACGCCTGCTTGGCTTTGCGCGCTGCCTCGACCAAGCTGTCGAGCCAGTCCTGATGGCCGTTGATCATCGGGTTGGGTTTGGCGTTGTGCAGCTCCTCGGCCGGTTTGCCCTTCTGAGTTTCCTGCGTGAGGATGCGCACGCGCCTGCCGTCCAGGTTCTCAACCAGCCAGGCGTGATGCACATCCAGGCGCGTATCTGTGCCTTCCTCGCCGGACCAGCCGTGCCAGGCCACGCGGCCGGGTTGCCCATCCGCAGGTGGCACGTATTCGTTGCACTGCCCCTCTACCGGGAAGCCGAAGGTCTCGAAGTAAAACCGATCGCCGTCGGCCAGTACCGGGCCTTTGCCGTCATGAAAGCACACGTTAGCCGAGTTGGCGTAGTAGCTTGGCCACAGCGATGGTGTGACGAGTAGAGGCCATACGTCGGCCGCGCTCAAGCCGGCGGCGATGATCTCATTGGAGGCGAAATTCTCAGTAAAGCCCGGCGTGTAGCCTTCGGGCCAGAGGATGGCGTTCTGTTGCTTGCTCATATCGAAGCTCCTTCACAAAATGTCGATGACGCAACAGGGGTGGCTGCGTCATTCAAGTGGTCATGGAGCAAATCATGAGCCTCCATCTGCAATAAGTGAAATCCTAAGTTTCTATTTTTGATATCATAAAATATGATATCAAGGCCTAGGTTCTGCCATCCACCGACTAGGCTATCTCGCAGCGGCGCTACGAAAGGGCGCGTCTCCAATTGAGCCGACTGATTGCTTATTTGTAGTGCGAGGTAGAGTTGTGCTGAGCATGACGATAGGAGCGATCTTGCCTACTTGTTGTTAGCACAGGAAGTGAACAGCAGTGCTCGTATCCAGCGATGTGCTGGATCGTGATGGGTGCGTTCGTGCCAAGCAGCCGTCTTGGTGAACCCCGGTATCTTCACCGGCGGCAGGGAGATAGCCAGCTTGTCCATACCGGCGACCAAGCGGCTCGGCAAGATCGCAACCATGTCACTGGCACGCAGGATGTCTGGCAAGATCAGAAAGCTCTTGACCGACAGTGTGACGCTGCGTCGTTTGCCCAACTGTTCTAGCGCATCGTCGGTGACGCCGCGGAAACCTCCACCATCGTAGGAAACAAGCGCATGGTCGAGAGCACAGAACTGTTTAACGGTCAGCTTGCGCCCCATAGCCGCAGGATGGTCTTCCCGCAGGACACACACATAGTGTTCCTTGAACAGCTCTCGGGCATGCAGATTTGGCGGAGTGATCTCTGGCGTCAGGAGGGCTAAATCGATCTGACCGCGCTCAAGCTGGTTCTGTAGCTGCCCGCTCTCGACTGGCACTAATGAGACTCGTACACGCGGTGCGTGCCGTTTAAGTGCCGATAGAAATGGGACAGCAACGGCACGCAGCGCATAGTCCGTCGCGGCGATGGAGAAGGTCAGTTGTGCGGTGGCCGGATTGAAGGAAGGTGGCTGGAGCAGCGCGTCGATTTCGGCGAGCACCTGCTTGACAGGCATCCCTAGATCCAGCGCCCGCTGCGTTGGAACGATACCCCGCTGCGAGCGCGCGAAAAGCGGGTCACCGAAGCTCTCGCGCAACCGCGTCAGCATGCCACTCAAGGCCGGCTGGGTTAGTCCCAGACGGGCCGCCGCCCGTGTCACATTGCGTTCGTCTAACAATGCGTCCAGCGCCTTGAGCAAGTTGAGATCCATACTCTTGATATTTTTCATTTTTATTCCAATCTTAAATATCATCGTTTTTCATGATATCTAAATATTGCCTATGAGTGGAAGCAAGGCCCATTGACGGCTTTTTTTGGGTAACTTGCTTGGAACTCTGTATGCGCCGCAGTGCGCTTTCGCTTGCGGCGCTTTTCTTTGACTCGCCACCGCGCTCATTCTTTCTTTTCCCTCGACCATTGTGCTGCGAACGGTCTTTGACCGGCACTAGCCCAGAACCGATCCTGACGCCTGCGACACCCCCTGTGCAACGCTTTCAATGAGACACCAGCGCAGGAGAAATCGGAGGACAGGTCATGCAAGGGACGAACGTTCTGTTCGGCCAGATCGCTGTGGTAATCGGCATCGTGATCGCCGGCGTCTGGGGCGCCACACAATGGACAGCAGCGACCCTTGGCTATCAAGTACGCCTCGGATCGCCCTGGTTCGATCTTCTAGGTGTACCGGTTTATCACCCGTGGCGCTTGTTCGAATGGTGGTTCTTCTTTGATGCCTACGCGCCGCACGTCTTCGACACAGGCGGTGCGATTGCGGGTGGTAGCGGTTTGTTCGCTTTACTCGTCGCCATCGCCATGTCGGTATGGCGTTCTCGGCAGTCGCGGCTGGTTACGACTTATGGTTCGGCACGCTGGGCCGATGCCGTCGACATCCGCAAAGCTGGACTGACCCTCCCGGCGGGCGTCTTCCTCGGCCAACACGACGACCAATACCTCCGACATGAGGGGCCGGAACATGTCCTGAGCTTCGCACCCACGCGCTCGGGCAAGGGCGTGGGCTTGGTGGTGCCTACGTTGCTTTCGTGGCCGGCGTCCGCCGTCATTCACGACATTAAGGGAGAGAACTGGAAGATCACGGCGGGCTGGCGTTCGCGCTTTTCGCACTGCCTGCTTTTCAACCCCACCGATAGGCAGTCGGCCGCCTACAACCCGCTGCTTGAAGTCCGGCGCGGCGCACATGAAGTGCGCGACGTGCAGAACATCGCCGACATTCTGGTTGACCCTGAAGGTGCGTTAGAGAAGCGCAATCATTGGGAGAAGACCAGCCACGCGCTACTGGTCGGTGCAATCTTGCATGTTCTGTACGCAGGCGAGGACAAGACGCTGCGCGGCGTCGCCAACTTCCTCAGCGACCCGGCGTGTCCGTTCGAGCTGACGCTGCACCGGATGATGACGACGAAGCACCTGGGCGATGCGCCTCACCCGGTTGTCGCATCCGCTGCCCGCGAAGTGCTCAACAAGTCGGACAACGAGCGATCGGGCGTGCTCTCCACCGCCATGTCGTTTCTCGGCCTGTACCGCGACCCGACCGTGGCCGAAGTCACATCGCGCTGCGATTGGCGCATCGCCGACCTGATTTCCGCCGAGCACCCGGTATCGCTCTATCTGGTGGTGCCGCCCTCCGACATAAGCCGCACCAAGCCGCTGATCCGGCTCATCTTGAACCAGATCGGGCGGCGGCTGACCGAATCGCTCGACGGCAGCGATGGCATCGCGCGCCGGCACAAGCTGCTGCTGATGCTGGACGAGTTTCCGGCGCTGGGTCGCCTCGATTTTTTCGAGTCCGCGCTTGCCTTCATGGCCGGCTACGGCATCCGCAGCTTTCTCATCGCTCAAAGCCTGAACCAGATCGACAAGGCGTATGGGCAGAACCATTCCATCCTCGACAACTGCCATGTCCGGGTGACTTTCGCCACCAACGACGAAAGGACGGCGAAAAGGATTTCCGAAACCCTCGGCACCGCCACCGAGCTTCGCGCGCAGCGCAACTACGCGGGCCACCGCCTCGCTCCGTGGCTGGGGCACCTGATGGTGTCGCGTCAGGAAACTGCACGTCCGCTGCTGACGCCCGGCGAGGTGATGCAGCTTCCACCTGAGGACGCCGTAGTCATGGTGTCCAGCGTTGCCCCGATCCGCGCGAAGAAGCTGCGTTACTACGTCGACGCCAATTTCAAGGATCGCGTCCTGCCACCGCCCGTGCTCGCAGTCGGGAGGTACGCCGACGCGCCGCCAGCCCGCCCCGACGACTGGAGCGGCTTGGCGATCCCGGCCGTACCTACGGCGCCGACCTCGGTATCCGCCGATGGTCCGGGCGGCACCGATGACGGCGGCCCGCGCCGCCAGCTCGAACTCTCCGAAACCGTCGCCTACGAGCCCGAGTTGGACGCGTGTGCGAACGACCTGGAGCTGCTCGATGACGACGACCTGGCGCTCCCGCTTCCCGGCCAGCTCGACCCGGCCATGCAGCGCACGGCCCGGCTGGCTTCTCTCGACCCCAACGACGGAATCGACCTATGAGCCAATACCGCCTCAATCTTTTCATCCAGCCCGAGCACGCCAAGCGCCTGGATGAACTTGCCGCCAAGAAAGGCGTGTCCAAGTCCTCCATCGTCGCAGCGGCCTTGGCGTCCTGGCTGTCACCCGATGCGGGCGACCAGCGTGAGGCCGCCATTGCCAAGCGGCTGGATCGACTGTCGCGGCAGACCGAACGCATGGAGCGCGACCAGAACATCCAGATCGAAACGCTGGCGCTGTTCATCCGCTATTTCTTGACCATCAGCACGCCGGTGCCAGAAGCCCACAAGGACGCGGCCCGCGCCCAGGGCAAAGCGCGCTTCGAGCAGTTCGTCGAGCAGTTGGGTCGCCACCTGCTGCGTGGCCGCAGTCTGGTGCGCGACGTGGTGGAGGAACTGCACCCCGATCCGATGCGGATGGATGACGCAGCAGCGATGGCGTCCGCCGATGAGCGAGCTGCAGAGCGTGCGTCATGAGTGCCGTTCCGCAGATTCCGCCTGAATCTCGCTCATCCGCCGCGGCGTCCCAGGATCGCCGCATCCAGATGCTGCGCACGGCGATGGGGCCGCTGATCGCCGCTGCGCTCGAAGATCCGGATGTTGTGGAAATCATGCTCAACCCCGATCGCACCCTGTGGGTGGATCGGCTGTCGTCGGGTCGCTCGCCGCTGGGCGTGGAGATGCCCGAGGCCGATGGTGAACGCATCATCCGCCTGGTCGCCGCGCATGTCGGCGCGGAGGTGCATCGCGGCCAGCCGCTCTTGACCGCCGAGTTGCCGGAAACCGGCGAGCGTTTCGAGGGCATCCTGCCTCCGGCCGCCCCGGGGCCAGCCTTCGCGCTACGCAAGCGGGCCGTGAGCATCATCGGCCTGGATCGCTACGTGGCCGACGGCATCCTGACCGCCGGGCAGGCCGAGTTCCTGCGCCGCGCCGTGCGCGAGCGGCAGAACATCCTGATCGCCGGCGGCACCAGCACCGGCAAGACCACGCTGGCGAACGCGCTGCTGGCCGAGATCGCCGCCACAGGCGACCGCGTGCTGGTGCTCGAAGACACCATCGAGCTGCAATGCGCGGCCCGCGACCATGTGCCGCTGCGCACCCGCGCCGGCGTCGTCACAATGACCGAGCTGGTGCGGGCCACGATGCGCCTGCGGCCTGACCGCGTGATCGTCGGCGAAGTGCGTGGCGGCGAAGCCCTGGACTTGGTGAAGGTCTGGGGCACCGGCCACCCCGGCGGCATTGCCACCATCCATGCCGGCTCCGCCTTGGGCGCACTGCTGCGTCTGGAGCAACTGATCCTCGAAGTGGCAGTGAATCCGCCCCGCGCCCTGATCGCCGAGGCGGTCAACGTGGTGATTCACATCGCAGGCCGTGGCCGCAAACGTCACGTCGAAACCATCTCCCGTGTCGTCGGCTTCGACGGTGCGGGCTATCGCCTGACAGATGCGCTGGAAACGCCGTTTCCCGAGCTGCCGCCGGTTCCTCTTGCAGCCGCTGCCGCTGCGCCTTCCTCGACCCCTGACCAACCTGGAGAACTGCCATGACGCACGTTGATGCTTTCCGTCTTTCCGTAAATCCTATTTCTCGCCTGTCCAGCATGGCGCGGCTGCGCCACCTGGCCCGTCCCGCAGGGCAAGGGCTGCTGCTGGCCGCGCTGATGCTGTTGCTGGCGGGCACGGCGCAGGCCGCCGGTTCCTCGATGCCGTGGGAAGGGCCGCTGACCTCCATCCTCGAATCCATCCAAGGGCCAGTCGCCCGGATCGTGGCGGTGATCATCATCATCTCGACGGGGCTTGCGCTGGCGTTCGGTGATACCAGCGGCGGCTTTCGCAAGCTGATCCAGATCGTGTTCGGCCTGTCCATCGCGTTCGCCGCGTCCTCGTTCTTCCTGTCGTTCTTCAGCTTCTCCGGAGGGGCCGTCGTATGAGTAAGGCCACCGATCTTCCGGGCTTTGAAGTGCCGCTGCATCGCTCGCTGACCGAGCCGATCCTGCTGGGCGGTGCGCCGCGCACCGTGGCGATTGCCAACGGCACGCTAGCCGCCGCCGTCGGGCTGGGCCTGCAACTGTGGATTCCCGGCGTGGTGCTCTGGATCGTCGGCCACTCGCTGGCCGTATGGGGTGCGCGCGTCGATCCGCAGTTCATGCAGGTCTTCGCGCGGCATATCAAACACCGCCCGCTTCTGGACGTGTGAGGGGAGGACGCCATGCTGAACCTTGCCGAATATCGTCAGCGCCCGGCCTTGCTTGCCGACTGGCTGCCCTGGGCCGGGCTGGTCGCGCCGGGCGTTGTGCTGAACAAAGATGGTTCGTTTCAACGCACGTTCCAGTTTCGCGGCCCCGACTTGGACAGTGCGACACAGGGCGAGCTGATTGCCACGTCGGCGCGGCAGAACAACGCGCTTCGCCGTACCGGGTCTGGCTGGGCCTTCTATATCGAGGCCGAGCGGATGCGGGCATCGAGCTATCCGCAATCCTCCTTTCCCGAACCACTGTCCTGGCTGGTGGATGAGGAGCGACGCGCGGCGTTCGAGGAGTCGGATGGCCATTTCGAGAGCGTCTATCACTTCACGTTGCAACACCTACCGCCGCAAGAGTCTCGCGCCCGTGCGGCTGGGATGCTGTACGAGAACCGGCCCACTGAGGGTGTGGACTGGCGTGGTCGGCTTGATTCCTTCGTGGCAGAGACCGATCGCGTGTTCGACCTGCTCGATGGTGTGATGCCGGAGATTGCCTGGCTGGACGATAGCCAGACGCTGACCTACCTGCATGCCACAGTCTCCACGCGGCGCTATCGCGTCGGCGTGCCCGACGTGCCGTTCCATATCGACGCACTGCTGGCCGATGCCGCGCTGGTCGGCGGCCTGGCGCCCATGCTGGGCGATCAGCACCTGCGCGTGGTGTCGGTACGAGGCTTCCCGACCTCGACCTGGCCGGGGATCTTGGACGACCTCAACCGCCTGGGCTTTGCGTATCGCTGGAGTACGCGCTTCCTGTGCCTGGACAAAGCCGAGGCGGAACGGGAATTGGGGCGCTTGCGGCGCCAATGGTTCGCCAAGCGCAAGAACGTCATCGCGCTGCTGCGCGAAACGATCTTTCAGCAGGAAAGCCCGCTGGTCGATACCGATGCCAGCAACAAGGCCGCCGACGCCGATGCCGCCTTGCAGGAGCTGGGCAGCGATCAAGTCGCCTTCGGCTACCTCACCGCCACGGTGACGGTGCTCGACGCCGACCCGGCCGTGGCCGACGAGAAGCTGCGCATGGTGGAGCGCGTCATCCAGGGCCGGGGTTTCGTGACCATCCCCGAAACCCTCAACGCAGTCGATGCCTGGCTGTCGTCCGTCCCCGGCAACGCATACGCGAACGTGCGTCAGCCCATCGTTTCGACGCTGAACCTGGCGCACATGATGCCGATGTCAGCGGTATGGGCTGGGCCGGAGAAGAACGAACACCTCGATGGCCCGCCGCTGATCGTCACCCGCACCGATGGCGCGACGCCGTTCCGGCTGGTGACGCACATCGGCGACGTGGGGCACACCCTTGTCGCCGGGCCGACCGGCATGGGCAAGTCGGTGCTGCTCGCCATATTGGCCATGCAGTTCCGGCGCTACTTCGGCTCGCGGATCTTCGCCTTCGACATGGGGCGCTCGATGCGCGCCACCATCCTCGGCCTTGGCGGTGAGCACTACGACCTCGGTGCCGATGGCGGCATCGCCTTCCAGCCACTCGCGCGAATAGCCCACGAGGGCTACCGCACCTGGGCCGCCGAATGGGTGGAGGGCCGGCTGCTGCACGAAGGCGTGACGGTCGGCCCGGACGAGAAGGCTGCCATTTGGTCGGCGCTGCGAAGCCTTGCCGGTGCGCCAGTGGAGCAGCGCACCATGACCGGCTTGTCGGTGTTATTGCAGTCCAACGCGCTGCGCCAAGCGCTCGCGCCCTATGTGTTGGGCGGCGCCCACGGCAAGCTGCTGGACGCTGACCACGACCGGCTGGGCATGGCCGACGTGCAGGGCTTTGAGATGGAAGAACTGATGCACAGCCCCGCCGCCGTGCAAGCAGTGCTGCGCTACCTGTTCGCCCGCTTCGACGAACGTTTTGACGGCGCGCCCACGCTGCTGATCCTCGATGAAGCGTGGCTGTTCCTCGATGAGCCGTCCTTCGCGGCCCGCATCCGGCAATGGCTCAAGACGCTCAGAAAAAAGAACGTCAGCGTCATCTTTGCCACGCAGTCGCTGGCCGACATCAAGGACTCGACCATCGCGCCAGCCATCATCGAAAGCTGCGCGAGCAGGATCTTCTTACCTAACCCGCAGGCCACCGAGCCGCAGATTCGCACGATCTACGAAGGCTTCGGCTTGAACAGCCGCCAGATTGAGATCGTGGCGACCGCACAGCCCAAGCGCGATTACTACTACCAGTCGCGCCTCGGCAATCGCCTGTTCGACCTCGACCTGGGGCCTGTCGCGCTCGCATTCGCGGGCGCATCCACCCCTCAAGACCAACGCGATATTGACCGCGTGCTGACGCAGGCCGGCGCTCCCGGCTTCGCCGGCGCGTGGCTGCGCCATCGCGGCCTCGGCTGGGCCGCCGACCTGCTGCCGTCCGCTCCGGCGGCAGCTTCCTTTCTCGCTTCTCAACCGCTGGAGGTTTCACCATGAAGACCAAGCCCCGTTTGCTCTCTGTCTCACTCGCTGCCGTGCTGTCGGTATCGCTGCTGGCCGTGCAGCCCGCATCCGCGCTGACGGTGTTCGACCCGTCCAACTTCGTGCAGAACACGCTGACCGCCGTGCGCACGCTGGAACAGATCAACAACCAGATCAACCAGCTTCAGAACGAGGCGCAGATGTTGATGAACCAGGCCAGGAACCTGGCAAATCTCGACTTCAACATCGTCAACCGCCTGCGCTCGACGCTCGCCACCACCGAGCGCCTGATCGCCGAGGCGCGCGGCTTGGCCTACGACGTGCAGAGCATGGATGCCACGTTCGCCCGCCTGTACCCGGAACAGTACGCCGCCACCATCAGCGGCGACCGCATGGCACAGGACGCCCGCGAACGCTGGCAGAACACCTTGAACGGCTTGCACACCGCGATGCGGATGCAGGCGCAGGTGTCGCAGAACCTCGCCCAAGACGAAAGCGCGCTGGCCGATCTCGTGAGCCAGAGCCAGTCGGCCACCGGCGCGCTGCAAGCGATGCAGGCGACGAACCAGCTCCTGGCTTTGCAGGCCAAGCAGTCGATCCAGGCGCAGCAGCTCCAGATCACGCAAGACCGGGCCGCTTCACTGGAACTGGCGCGGCAAGCGGCGGCTATGGAGCGCGCCCGCGAAGTGCGGCGGCGCTTTCTGGGCACCGGCACGCCGTACACGCCGCAGTCCGTCAACTTCTATAACAACTGACCGGAGGCGGCCATGCGATGCGCTTCCGTCCTGATGGCCGTGCTGCTGACCGCGTGCGGCCAGCAGCCGGCCGAGAACCTGGCCGACGCCCTGGCCGCAGATCCGGTGCGGCTCAAGGCGTTGCGCGGGCAATGCGCGGCCGACCGGCAGGCCGTGGGCGAGGATGCCTGCCGCGCCGCCGCTGAAGCCTTCCGGCGGCGCTTCTTCGCCGGCCATACCGGGCCGGATGAATACAACTCGCTGGCTGAACTCCCGCCGATTCCGCCGAGCTTCGATACGCCCGCAGATGAATTGCCAGAGGGCGCCGTTCCGCTCACTCCGCCCGAGGATTCGCCATGAACGACGTGACCATCATCGACCGTTTCCTCGATACGTTCTCGCGCTACATCGACTCGGGCTTCGGCTTATTGCAGGGCGAAGTGGCATTTCTCACCGCCACGCTCATCGTCATCGACATGACGATCGCTGGCCTGTATTGGGCCATGAGCCACGCCACCGGCCAGGGCGACGACGTGATCGCCAAGCTGCTGCGCAAGGTGCTCTGTGTCGGCGCGTTCGCCTACATCATCGGCAACTTCAACTGGCTGGCGAGCATCGTGTTCCGCTCGTTCGCCGGCTTGGGAATTACCGCTACCGGCTCGGCCATCACGATGGAGAACTTCCTTCAGCCGGGCCGGCTGGCGAAGACCGGCATCGACGCAGCCGCGCCGATTCTGGAACAGATCGGGGACATGGCTGGGTTCCCCGAGGTGTTCGTGAACATCGACCCTATCGTGGTTCTGTTCATCGCCTGGCTGGTGGTGATCCTCTGCTTCTTCGTGCTGGCCGTACAGCTTTTCATCACGCTGATCGAGTTCAAACTGACTACGCTCGCCGGCTTCGTCTTGATCCCGTTTGCACTCTGGAACAAGACCTCGTTCCTCGCGGAAAAGGTGCTAGGCAACGTGGTGTCGTCAGGCATCAAGGTCTTGGTGCTGGCCGTCATCGTCGGCATCGGTTCAGGCCTGTTCGCCGAGTTCCAGGTGCATCCCGACGAACCATCCATCGACCACGCGCTGGTCGTGATGCTGGCCTCGCTCGCGCTGCTGGCGCTGGGCATTTTCGGCCCCGGTATCGCCACCGGCCTGGTGTCCGGTGCGCCACAGCTTGGTGCGGGCGCGATGGCTGGTGCTGCGGTCGGGGCTGTCGGCACCGGCGTTGCCATCGGCGCCGCCGTAACGGGCGTGGGCGGCGCCGTCATGGCCGGGGCACGAATGGCCCCGGCGGCCGCAAAGCTGGCCGGTGCCGGTGCGCGTGCCGCGACTTCGGCGGCCGGCAGTGCCCGATCGGCGTTCCAGGCCGGTTCCGCTGCGGCCGGCGGCGGTGCCAAGGGCGCGGCGGCTGGCCTCGGCAATGTCGCCAAGACTGGCGCACAAGCCGCAGGCCGCAGCGTCACCTCTGGTGCTTCCGCTGTTGGGCAGAAGGTGGCCGACTCCTTCCGCGCTGGCTGGAACGGCACAGAAGCCGGCAGCGACGGTGCTGGCCCCGGCCAGACCGCAGACGGCACCGCAGGCTCGCAGAAGCAACAGCAACCGGCCTGGGCCAAGCGGATGCACCGCCGCCAGCAGGCTACCCATGCCGCGACCACTGCCGCCCACACGCTGCGCGGCGGCGACGGCGGCGGCTCCGGGCAAGGCCCGAGCCTGCGGGATTCCGATACCTAACCTTCAAGGAGAACACCCATGCGATTCAAACGACCGCAGGTGCGCTACGCCGATACGCCGCAGCCTGCCACCCCGTATCAAGCCGCCGCCCAGGTGTGGGACGACCGTATCGGCTCCGCCCGCGTGCAGGCGAAGAATTGGCGCCTGATGGCCTTCGGCTGCCTAGTGCTCGCGCTGTTGATGGCCGGCGGCCTGGTGTGGCGCTCGGCGCAGTCCATCGTGACGCCCTATGTCATCGAGGTCGATCAAGCCGGGCAGGTGCGCGCCGTGGGAGAGGCCGCCACGCCGTACCGGCCCGGCGACGCGCAGATCGCGCACCACCTGGCGCGCTTCGTGACGCTGGTTCGCTCGCTGTCCATCGACCCCATCGTGGTGCGGCAGAACTGGCTCGATGCCTACGACTACACCACCGACAAGGGCGCGGCGGTGCTCAACGACTACGCCCGCACCAATGACCCATTCGCCCGCATCGGCAAGGAATCGGTAACGGTGCAAATCACCAGCGTGGTTCGCGCGAGCGACACGTCTTTCAACGTGCGCTGGACAGAGCAGCGCTATGTCAACGGTGCGCCCGCCGGCACCGAACGCTGGAACGCCGTGCTTTCGACCGTCCTGCAAACCCCGCGTACTGAACAGCGCCTGCTCAAGAACCCATTGGGTATCTACGTCAACGGCCTGTCATGGAGCCGCGAACTGGATTCTTCCGAAGGAGCCAAACCATGAAACTTCGTTTCCGCCTTTACGTTGTTCCTTTGACGCTGCTGGCCCTCGCGGGCTGCGCCTCGCAGGGGAAGCCGCCGCCATCCATCTCGCTCGACGAGACGGTGCTGGCCCAGCCGTTGCCCGAACCGCCCAAGCCCGTCGAAGTCGTCGCCGTCCCTGAACCGCTGGCGCTGCCGGCGCAGTTGAAGCCCCTGCCGGAACTCGATGAGGCCCCCGTTGCGCCGGAGCCGGCCGACGAAAAGGTGCGCGTTTCCCGTGCCAATGCAGAAGCGCGTATCGCGCCTACCCGTGAGGGCTACGTCAACGCGATTCAGGTGTGGCCGTTCACCGATGGCGCGCTTTATCAGGTCTATGCGTCGCCGGGGCGCGTGACGGTGGTTTCGCTTCAACCGGGCGAGGAACTGGTAACGGTCGCCGCCGGCGATACCGTGCGCTGGATCGTGGGCGACACGTCCAGCGGCGGCGGGGCCGATCTGCGCGTCAATGTGCTGGTCAAGCCTATCCGCTCCGGTCTGAAAACCAATCTCGTCATCACCACCAGTCGGCGCACCTACCTGCTGGAGCTGACCTCGACCGAGAGGGCATGGATGGCGTCGGTGTCCTGGGACTATCCGAAAGACCGAATGCTCGCGTTGCAGCGCCAGGCGCAGGCAGCGCAGGCAACAACGCCTGTCGATACGGGCCTGTCGCTGGACAAGATCCGCTTCCGCTACGCGGTATCGGGCAGCAACCCGCCGTGGAAGCCTCTGCGCGCCTTCGATGATGGAGAGAAGGTCTATATCCAGTTCCCGCCGGGCATCGCCCAGGGCGAGCTGCCGCCGCTGTTTGTCATCGGCGCGCAGGGCGACGGGCAACTGGTGAACTACCGTTTTCGCTCGCCGTACTACGTCGTGGATCGCCTGTTCGGCGCGGCCGAACTGCGGCTGGGCGGCGATGGCGGCGACGTGGTGCGGATCGAGCGCACCGATGGTGTTGCACGGAGGAACTGACCATGAGCCAGGATGACACTCCCGACCTTGCCGCGCCGCAGGCGGACAAGGTGGCGCCGGAGGCAGTGGCGCTGCGCGCCCAGCCGCGTCCAGTCACACGCCTGAACCGGCGCTCGCTGGCCATCCTTGCCGGCGTCCTAGCGGTCGCCGTGCTCGGCGCGCTGATGTGGTCGCTGCAACCTCATCGACGCAGCACAGGCGAGCAGACCGAGCTTTACAACGTCGATCGCGTGTCAAAGTCGGAAGGACTGGATGCGCTGCCGACGGACTATTCCAAGCTGCCGCCGGCGTTGCTGCCTGCCGTTCCCGAACTAGGGCCACCGCTGCCGGGCGATCTTGGCCCGGCTATCGTGAAGTCGCAGCAACCGGCGACGGCTGCCTACGCGGCCCCCGGTCACGACCCGAACGATGCCCTGCGAAAAGAAGCCGAGGCGGCCGCGGCCTCGTCCGTGTTCTTCCGCTCGGGTGGGCAGAATGCGGCGCCGGTAGCGCAGACACAGGTGGCCGCTGCGCCGGGCTTCGCCGCCAATGCGGCGTTTGACCCGCTGGCGGCCGGGCCGGCCTCCACGGCGGCCCAACCTGCTGACCCGACAGCGGTGCAAAACCGGCAAGACCAGAAAGAGGCTTTCATGAAAGCTGGCCCCACTGAAACCCGTAATTCCGGCAATCTGACTCTGCCAATTTCGCCGTATCAGGTTATGGCCGGAACAGTGGTCGCAGGTGCCTTGGTGACGGGCATCAAGTCGGACTTGCCCGGCGACGTGATCGCCACGGTGACGGAGCCGGTCTATGACACAGCCACCGGGCGCTTCCTGCTGATTCCGCAGGGTTCGCGCATCCTGGGCAAATACAACAGCCAGGTCAGCTACGGGCAGAGCCGCGTTCAAGTCGTCTGGAACCGGATCATCCTGCCGGACACGTCTTCGCTCACGCTCGACAACCTGGCCGGCACCGACCCAGCCGGCTATGCCGGGCTGGAGGACGATGTGGACTACCACTGGGGCCGCATCTTTGCCGGTGCGGCACTCACCACGCTGCTGGGCGTCGGTGCCGAGCTGGCCGCGCCGGAGAACCGGCAGGATGGTGATCGCGTCATCATCGCTGGGCGCGACAGCGCGCAGGACAGCATCAATCAGGTCGGCCAGGAGATGACCCGGCGCAACCTCAACATCCAGCCGACCTTAACGCAACGGCCGGGCCTGCCGGTTCGCATCATCGTCAACCGGGATCTGGTGCTGCGGCCGTACCAGCCGCTGTTCTTCAACCGGGGGACTTCACGATGAGCACGACCAAGAAGCTGCGGCTCGGCCCGCTGCCGAAGACCGAGAGCACCAAGCTGACTTTCGTTTGCCCGACCAGCTTGAAAGTCGACCTCGACCGCTACGCCGCGCTACACGCGCAGGCGTATGGCGAGGCCGTTGATGCGGCGACGCTGATCCCGCATATGCTGGAAGCGTTCATGGCGGGGGATCGAGGATTCAGGAAGGGCACGGCGACCCGCAGCACACCACCGAAGCCGCCATGATTGCACCGCATGCTATTCAACGGCATCCATCGAACGCGCAGCCCAGGCTGCGCGTTCTTCATTCTGGATGCCGCCGAGCCTGTTGGGCTATGATGATGCGACAGGCCCGCCGTTCCTCGGCAATCCAGCACTACACAGTGCGATGCGGCTTTCTCTCCCAACGCTCCTATGTCGCTCCTAGCCGACAACGCCGCTCTTCTTCTAAGCGGCCCCGAAAGGAGCTAACCTACTGTCCCATATACGGTTTCAAGTCCTTCTTGATTTGCGCGAAAGAATTGACACCGGCACTTTTTTGCCGCGCTCCCACCGACGTCATCCGCCCGCCTCGGCGGGCGCCGCCAGCGGCAAGCGAACCACGAACAACGCACCCTCCCCCTGGTTGGCCGCCGTCAGGCTACCGCCCATGTTGCGCACCAGATCGTGGCTGACCGAGAGACCCAGGCCGGTACCCTTGCCCTCCGCCTTGGTGGTGAAGAAGGGTTCGAATATCCGCTCCAGCAGGAGCGGTTCGATCCCACCGCCGTTGTCGTGCACGTGCAATTCGACCCAGCCCGGTTCGCGGCAGGCCACCTGCTCCAGGCGAACACGCCGGCTGGCCAGGCCGGGATTGCCAAGCAGGGCATCGCGGGCGTTGGCGAGCAGGTTGATGATCACCTGTTCCAACTGGTCCGCCTGCCCTCGCACCACCATCCGCTGCGTCGGCGCCGGGCACTCCACCTCGATGGCGTGCTGACGCAGCCCCTCGCCGAGCAGGCCCAGGGCGCCTTCGAAGGCGGCATAGGGGTCGAACGGCAGCGCCTCCAGCGCCGACTTGCGGCTGAACACGCCGAGGTGGCTGACCAGGCGGTCGACGCGCAGGACCTGGGCATCCATGCGCTCCAGTTTCTCGCCCAGGTAGTCGCCGTCGAGGCCGACGCTGTTCATCCGCTGGCGCATGTTGAACAGGGTCATGCGCAGCACGTGCAGCGGCTGCTTCACCTCGTGGGCGAGGCCGCTGACCATCTCCCCCAGGCTGGCCATCTTGGCGCCTTGCGCCAGTTGCTGCTGGGCCCGGCGCACCGGCGTGTTGTCGCGCCCCACCGCCTGTACCTCGCACAATTCGCCACGGGCGTCGAACAACGGCCGCTCGGCCCACACCAGCCAGAGAAAACGTTGCCCCGGCAGGTTGAAGCGCAGCTCCGGCACCTCGCTGGCGCCCTCCCGCGGCGAGCCCAGCAGACGCGCGCGCAAGGCGCTGGCGTCTTCCGCCGCCAGCCACTCGTCGAGCCGGCGACCGACCAGGCGCTCCGGGCTGGTCGCGAGGCTATCGGCGAAGGTCCGGTTCACGTAGGTCAGCACCAGGTCGGCGGTATAGCGACAGATCAGCGCCGGCGAATCCTCCACCAGGACCCGGTAGCGTTCCTCGCTCTCGGCGATACGCTGTGCCGCCAGGTGCTGCTCGGTCACGTCCAGCCACAGGCCCACCGCCTCGCTGGGCAGGCCCTGGGCATCGCGCAGCAGCTTGGCTTCGTCGTAGAGCCAGTGCCAGTTGCCCTGGCCATCGGCGAGGCGATAGCGGGTCTTCACCCGGCCCTCGCGAAGCAACTCGCGGCCACGGGCGAAAAAGGCCTCCAGATCATCCGGATGCACCCGTTCGGCGAGCGCCTGCCAACTCTGTCCCTGCAGGTCGAGGCCGAGCAGGTTGCTCGCGCTTTCGCTGTAGAACTCCGGCACCAGGTGCCCCTGCTCGACCCGCTGGACGTAGATCACCACCGGCGCGCTGTCGATCAGGCTGCGCAGCCGCGCGTGGGCCGCCTGTACCCGTTCCTCCTGGCGCCGGCCTTCGCTGATGTCGAGCAGCACGCCGGACAGCCCCAGCGCGCTGCCGCGCCCCAGCGGCCGGCCCTCGATGCGCAGCCAGCGGCGCTCGCCGCGGCTATCCGGCTGACGCAGGCAAAGGTCCTGGGCCAACGCCTGGCCGCTGCGCAGGCTGGCACGCAGGCGCAGGCCGAGTTCGTCGGCGTCCGCCGGTTGCAGCAGGCCCTGCAGGTGTTCCAGCGGCACCCGACGATACTCGCCGGTCAACCCCAGGCTGTCGTGCAAGGCCGGCGCCAGTTCGAAGAGTTCCTGCTCCGCCCAGTAACGCCACCAGCCGCCGCCGATCATCTCCTGCAACAGCCCCAGCTTGCGCGAACTGTCGTGCTGCTCGTGGAGTTCGCAGCGGTCCGCCACCTGGTTCGCCAGCAGTTCCGCGAGGTATTGCCAGTCCTGCGGCGCGGGCCCCTGGGCGAGCTGCTCCAGCGACATCGGCCGCACCAGCAATGCCCCCAGGCGGCCACCGCGCATGGCCGCCGGCACCAGGTAGAGCGCGTCCTCGCCGATCTGCCGGAGCAGCGTCGAGGCGCCTTCGCCACGGCGTAGCAAGCGCGCGCCCGCCCCTTCGCGCAGATCGTCGTCGGCGAGTTGCAGGGTCGGTCGCAGCAAACTGTCGCTGCCAGGCCGTACATGACTGGCGAAGACCGTGCAGAAGCCCTTGCCGTCGCCCAGCAGCAGGGCGATAGCCTGCATCTGGAACGCGCCGGAGAGCGATTCGAGAATCTCCTGGACCGCCTCCGCCAGGTGCCCGTGGGAGACATGGCGCAGACGCGAAAGGATCAGCTTGCCCAGGCTCAGGCTCTGCAACTGGTGCTGCTGGCTGTCGGACTGCCAGTTGAGGTCGGAGATGTCCATGCCCAGCAGCAGCGAGCGTCCCAGGCCGTCGAGCGGCTGCATCGGCTGGAAACGACAGGTCAATGGCGCGGCGGCATCGCTGCGCAGCGTCAGGTCGAGACGTTCGCCCCGGCGCAGGCCGGCCAGCGTCGGCGCACCGGGGGCGCGCCGCTCCAGATACTCGGCGAAAGGCCGCGGCTGTTCGCCACGCCCATGGACGCACTGCAGACGATACGCCTGCCGCCCACCGACCCGGATCACGCGGTCCTGTTCGTCCATCTCGAAACACAGGTCCCAACTCCTCAGCGAAGCGCTCCAGAGGGAGGGGCCTTCCTGCGAAAAGGGTTCCGGCCTCTCGGCCTCGGCGGACGACGAGCGGGAAAATTCGAACATGCGACCACCTCACAGCAACAGGTTGGCACTCGCCTTCAGCGTCTGCGGCAGGTTGGGAATCGCGCCGATGCCGGGGAAGCTCAGCACGGGGATGATCGCCTTGCCCGGATCGCCGTACGGGTACTGCACGCAGACCTCGATCCGCGACGTGGCGCTGACGTAGTCGGCGTACTGGCCGTTACCGGCACAAGGCTGGAGGTTCGCTCGCCAGGCCGCCGGCATCCAGTCCAGGCGTGCGAGCAACTCGTCCCTGGCACGGGCTTCGGCGAGGCTCTCGTAGCCCGCATCGGAGGGATCGACAGCGATCGCCGCACGAGCCCCCACGGCAGCGGCATCGTTGAACGACTGCAACATGAGCAAAGGAATGCTGTAGCTGATCAGGCCGTAGACCAGCGCGAAAAACAGCAGGAAGATCGCTGTGAATTCGATGGCGACGGCGCCGTGCTGGCGTCGCCGGGAAGCTTTTCCGAGCATGAGCTGACATCCCCGATCCGCATCCTTAATACTAGTCGTCATTCGCTCCGCCAACGTTACTGAAAAGGTATTAATCCAGATGTCGAAAAAAGGCTGAAGAACAGGATGGAACAATTAGCACTGGCCTTGTGGGCAAGCGTTTGCGGATATCAGGACATCAAACGTTTGCGCGTCTCCAACTGGCTTATCCTGGGCGGTTTTCTTATTTCCTTTGTTTATTTATATGTGAAAGAGTCAAGCCTGACCGGCGCTACGGTTAATATGGCAATGACCGCACTTTTTATAGGCGTCTGCCTCAGCCTTCCCGGCTACCTTCTCGGCAGGCTCGGCGCCGCCGACGTCAAGTACCTGGCCGCACTGGGGCTGGCCAGCGACCCACTTACGGTGCTCTATAGCCTGGCCTTCGGCTGCCTGCTGTGCATCGCGCTATTCATCCTCGTAAAGTTATTCAAACGTTCGGTAGAAAAGTCCGCAATGAATGAAGAAGTTCGCCTTCGAAGGGCACCGTCAAAAAACAAGTCATTCCCTTTTATATTCGCCATGAGCGCCGGCCTTTTGGCACATCTGATTATCAGTAAAATTATCTGAGTAAACTTGCGGAAGACCTCACTTAGCGACTATATGCTTATGGCTAATACCATTCGGTATGGCTGCATTCCAATGCACGTCCCCTGTTAAAAACAAAATAAGCAAATGGAGCGTATGACCATGGACAAACCGGCCTCGCGGCATTTCAGCGTCTTGATCATCGATGATGAACCCCAGGTGACCTCGGAACTCCGCGAACTGCTGGAAAACAGTGGCTACCGTTGCGTAACCAGCACCCACCGGGAGTCGGCGATCGCCAGCTTCCAGGCCGACCCGAACATCGGCCTGGTCATCTGCGACCTCTACCTGGGGCAGGACAACGGTATCCGCCTGATCGAGAGCCTCAAGGAAGTCGCCGGCAACGGCAGGTTCTTCGAATCGATCATCCTCACCGGTCACGATGGCCGCCAGGAAGTGATCGAGGCCATGCGGGTCGGCGCCGCCGACTACTACCAGAAACCGGTGGCGCCGCAGGAACTGCTGCATGGCCTCGAACGCCTGGAGAACCGCCTGCACGAGCGCGTCCGCAGCCAGTTGAGCCTGAGCCACGTCAACCAGCGCCTGGAATACCTCGCCGAATCGCTGAACTCGATCTACCGCGATATCCACAAGATCAAGTACGAGGTACACGGCAACAGCCAGCCGAGTGCCCTCAAGAGCGAAGACAGCCAGCCGTCCGCGCCGCCGGCGTCGGTCGCGGAAAGCCAGGTGTCCCCGAGCAATCCGCTGTTCGGCAAGCTGTCGCCCCGCCAGCAGGCGGTGGCGCGGCTGGTGAGCAAGGGCCTGACCAACTACCAGATCGCCTACGAACTGGGCATCACCGAGAACACGGTGAAGCTGTACGTCTCCCAGGTGCTGCGCCTGATGCATATGCACAACCGCACACAACTGGCGCTGGCCCTGTCGCCTGCGGCGATGCAGCAGGGCAGCGGAGCGGTGGTGCACTGACAGGCGCGATGGCCCGGCGGACCTGCTAGATCAGCAGTTCCGCCCTGCCGACATCGACCTTCAGAATCTCCGCGTCGATGTATCCAAGTTGTACCCCCAGCAAGGGCAGGACCAGATTCAGGATCGGCGTCAGCAGCCCATCGACCAGAGGTGCCACCACGGAATTCACGATGAGGTCGGTGAGCGCCGTCGAGCCGCACAGCAAAGGCAAGCACAGTCCGAGCACCACGGGATTGACGTTGATGCTGGTTTTCAGGGTACTGGCGAGAAAGCCGCTTTCCGGCAACCTGCGGCTCTGGACGAGATCGGAACCGTCGGCTTTCACGTTGAATCGCGTATCGCCCGAGCTGCCGGCGATCGAGGTATCGAGCTTGAGATCCAATCGCACCAAGCCGCCAAGCACCAGAATCGAGCCGACCTGATCGATGTTGGCCGGACTGCCGATCTTTATCGTCGCTCCGCTGCTTCTCCAACCGAAGTCCAACGCGGTATCCGGGCGGGTACAGGCCATGCTTTTCAGCCAGACGGCTCCCGACGCGCCTTCGATGGCCAGTTGCAGTTTCGTGGTGGCGAGAATGGACAGGAACCCGGAATCGATGTCCGCCGTAAGTCGTACCTGGGACTGGCGCACCTCCGTGCGCCAGGCGCCGCTCTCATCCTGCCCTGGCGGCCCGGAGACGATCCTCTTCGGCTCTACGACCGTGAGCCGTGCATTGGCCAATCCGGGGATGCCCAGGTTCACGGCGACCGCGGAATTCTTGTTGGCGACCTGGGCAACCGCCATGATGAGATCCAGCGCATTGATCGCCGTATCCAGCTGCGACATGCTGTTCACCTCGCCGGCGCTCAGCCCCAGCAAGTCTCCCAGTTTCAACGTGGCCGACTTTACCCCCACCAATTGCGTTCTCAGGGCCTCGACCGAGGCTACGCCGTTCTTCGCCAGGACGTTCACGCTGGCGGCGAGTACCTGCTGCAAGCCGACGTTGGTATTCAACAACTGTTCGATGGTCCCCAGGCTGGTATCGACCCCGACCAAGCCCATTCCATTCGGGCCGAGAATGTCCAGCACACTGAGCTTCGCGTCGGCGATACCGTTGTAGGCCGCCGCGGAGAGATCGATCTGGGTACCCAGCAATCCGCTCAGGATGGGGTTGAGCAACGCCGATTGACCACTGTTCACGCTGGCCAGCCCCGTGCCTGCGGAAATCGTGGCGTTCGGCAGGCGTCGCGCCACGGCCTCTGCGCGGAGATCGACGTTGGCATTGCCGCCGCCGAACAGTCCCCCGAGGTTGGCGACCAGGCTGCCGGGAACGCTCTTGGTCACCTCGACATGCACCGCCTCGTTGGCGGCAGCCGCGTTCGACGCGCTGGCTATGAAACTGCGCAGGCCGCCGGCACTCAGCACGCCGCCGACCTCCGCCGACAGGCTGGAGCCGGCGGCGTCCGCATCGAACCCGTTGAGCATCGCGCTGGCCTTGGCGAAAGACGTCGCCTGGGCAGAACTCTGGTCGCCGCACAAGGCTCCCTGGGAGGCACTCTCCAGCGCCGCCACGTCCGCCACTCGCTGCAGGTTGCGCTGCTCCAGGTAGAGCCGCCCGGTATCCACCACCAGCAACAGGCAGATCAAGGCCAGCAGCAGGGTGGTCGCCGCCAGGATGCCGATCGCCCCACGCTGTCTTGCAGGCCATCCGTTCATGCCCTGCCCCTCCGCCAGGAACCGTCAGTTCTTGCTCTCGCCGAAGCCGCGATCTTCCAGCAGGTACTCGGGAATCTCGTGCTCATAGCTTTTCAGGTAGCGCTGGTAGGAGCGCTGGCGCTCGGCGGCGGTCGCGCTTTGCCGGACCGGGCTGGCGGCCCGGCCGCTCGCCTGGATGGCCAGCCAGGCGCGGGTGGCGGTCTGCGGTTCGACCGTCGCTGGCGCGGCGGGACGGACCACCGGCGTGTCCGCGGCCCAGGCCGGGCCGGACAGGAGCAGCAAGACGCCGAACAGGATTCGCTCGTGCATGGGTCACCTCTCCGGCGCCGGCTCAGGGCGCCTCGTTGGCCATCGCGGTATGCATATTCGCCTCCGCCGGCAGTTCCGCCAGCGGGTCGTCGCTTGCCGGCGCCGCGCCGGGTGTCGGTACGGCACCCCAACTACGCGCCCGCGCCTCGGCCGCGCGGATGTCCCGGGCATCCAGCTGCAAACGCTCGATCAGGCGCTGCGCATCTTCCCGGTCGCCTTGCAGGTACAGCAGGCCGAGCAGGTTGGTCGCCGGCAGCTTGCCGCCCTGCTGCAACTCCAGCGCAGTGATGAATTCGAAGCGCGCGCCGACACGGTCGCCGCGCTTGAGCAGGGCGACCCCCAGGTCGTTGCGGAAGCGGCTCTCGGTCGGCCGCAGGCGCGCCGCCTCGCGCAGCTCGAGGACCGCCCGGGCGCTGTCGCCACTGCGCAGGGCGAGCAGGCCGAGGCCGTGGTGCGCCTCGGGTGCCTTGCAGGTTTCCAGCAGGGCCTGGTACTCGGCCCTGGCCCGCGGGTCGCCGATCCGGCGCAGGATCAGCGCCCTTTCCTCGCGCACGTCGAGCAACCCCGGCGGCATGCTTTCCAGGTTGGCCAGGGCCGCATGCAGGCGGCCCTCGCGGATCATGTCGCGGACCATGTTCATCTGCAGTTCCTGCTCCTGGCCGAGCTGCTGCGAACACTCCCGTGGGCCGTCCCGCCCCGGCAGCGCGGCGCAACCGCCGAGCAGGGCGGCGCACAGGCCGATGCCGATCAGTGCTTTCATCCCAGTCCTCCCAAGGCCTTGGTGATGGCGATGACGCCCGGACCGGCGAGGACGATCAGCAGCGCCGGGAACAGCAGCACCATCATCACCAGGCTCATCTTCGCCGACAGCTTGCCGATGCGTTCCTGCAAGGTGGTCAGGCGCCGGTCTTCGAACAGTTGCTTGAGCGTCAGCAGGGTGCTGCGCGCACTGCCGCCCTGGCGCAACATCTGCCGTAGCACGCCGCAGCAGTCGTTCAGCGGGTCCACCTGCAGGCGCCGGGCAAGCGCGTCCAGCTCTTCCGCCAGGTCGATACCGTTGTCGGCACGGGTCAGCGCCAGGTCCAGCTCGCGGGCCAGTTGCGGGGTGATCCCGCGGCCTTCCAGGCAGACCACGCGCAGCGTCTGCTCCACGGTCAGGCCGGCATCGAAGAGGATGCGGATCAGTTGCACGAACAGGATCATCTCGTCGGCGATCAGCGCCCGGCGCGCCTTGGCGAAGTGCTTGAGCACCTGCTTGGGCAGGAGGAAACCGATGCCGGCGGCGAACAGCAGCGGCACCGCGTAGGACGCCTCGCTCTCGGCGCGCAGCAGCTTGACCAGCAAGACCAGGAGAACGAACAGCAGCGGCGTGAGAAACACCGAGATCAGGTACAGGGTCCGGTAGCGACTCTCGTGCCAGCCGGCCTGTTGCAGCAACTGGCGGGCCTCGCTGTCCATCAGTTGCAGGCGCCGCACCCAGAAGCTGTCGTCCATCCGCTCGGTCATGCCGGCCAGCCACCTGGTCGAGCCGCCAGGGTTGGCCAGCGCTCCCAGGCGCCTCTCGATCAGGCGCTGCTCGCGGCTGCCGTTGCGCGCCTGGAGCAACAGCAACAAGGCACCGCCGACCGCCATCAGGAGCGCCGCGAAAATCAGCCACTGTGCCTGCATGGCCACCTCCTAGACGCTCTTGAGCATGCGCCACAGCGCATAGCAGCCGAGCAGTTGCAGCCCGAGCGAGGCCAGCAGCAGGAAACGCCCGGTGCCGTCGGCCCACATGTTCAGCAGATAGCCCGGGTTGCTCGCCAGGATGTAGCCGCCCAGGGCGCTCGGCACGCCGGCCAGGACATAGGCGCTGATCCGTGTCTCGCCGGTCATCGCGTGCAACTGCCGGCTGAGCTTCTCGCGCTCGTGGATGAGCTTGACGATGCTGTCCAGCAGGTCGCTGGTATTGCCGCCATAACGGTGGTTGACCGAGACACCCAGGGCGAGGATGCGCAGTTCCTCCACCTCGTAGAGTTCGGCGACTTCCTGCAACGCCTCTGGCAGGTGGATGCCGAGAAGCACGTGGTTGCGCGCCAGGGTGAAGATGTCGCGCAGCGGCTCCTCGGCGTTCTCCACCGCCTGCATCAGCGCGTCGCCCAGGGTGCGCCCGGCGTGCAGGCTGCGCACCACCTGGTCGAGGAAGCGCGGCATCTGCCGGATCATTCGCTTCAGGCGGCGCTGGTAGAGCATGCCCAGGGCGACGCGGCAGGACAGCGCCGCCAGTAGCAGGCCGCCTAGCGCACCGACGATGCCGAACAGGCGCAATCCGCTCCAGACCAGCAGCAGCGCGAGCACTGCCGCCCCGAACAACCACGGGCGCGGGCGCTGGATACCGGCGCGACGCATCTGGCGAGCCAGCCAGTGACTGCTGCGCGGCCGCACCGCGACCGCCTCCTGGCGTCCCAGCAGCCGTTCAACCACCAGTTCGTTGCGCCCGGCGCGCCAGCCCATGAACGCCAGAGCCAGCGCGGCGAAAGCCAGCACGCCGCTGAACAGCACCAACAGTTGCGCGCCGTTCACAGCAGCGCCTGGCGGAATTTCTGCCCGACCGGCGCGGCCTGGCGGACGAACTGCCCGCTGCCACGCCGGTCGAGACTGAACAGGGTATTGGTGACGTACACGCCGTCGCGCACCTCCAGCACCTCCAGCACTTCGCTGATGCAACGCCGACCGCTGGCCAGGCGGGTGATCTGCACCACCACGTCCAGCGCGGCGCAGATCATCAGGCGCAAGGTCTGCTCCGGCAGCCTGTTGCCGGTCAGGCCGACCAGCATCTCCATGCGCAGCAGCGAATCCATCGCCGAGTTGGCGTGCACCGTGCTCATCGAGCCGTCGTGGCCGGTGTTCATCGCCTGCAGCACGTCGAGCACCTCGACGCCGCGGATCTCGCCGAGGATGATCCGGTCCGGGCGCATCCGCAGGGCGTTGCGGATCAGGTCGCGGGCAGTCACCTCGCCGTAGCCCTCGGCGTTCGGCGGACGGGTCTCCAGGCGCACCACGTGGTCGTGGCCGAGTTGCAGCTCGGCGGTGTCCTCGATGGTGACGATCCGCTCGCGTTCGTCGATGAAGCCGCTGATGACGTTGAGCAAGGTGGTCTTGCCGGTGCCGGTGCCGCCACTGATGAGGATGTTGCAGCGGCGCGAGACCGCCTGGCGGAGGAACTCGAGCAAGGCTTCGTCGACGCTCTGGTAGGCCAGCAGGTCGGCACTGCGCAGCAGCTCCTGGCTGAACTTGCGGATCGAGATACACGGCCCGTCCAGCGCCACCGGGGGAATGATCGCGTTGACCCGGCTGCCGTCCGGCAGGCGCGCGTCGACCATCGGGCTGGACTCGTCCAGGCGTCGGCCGAGGGGCGCGAGGATACGCTGGATCACCCGCAGTACATGGTGGTCGTCGATGAAGCGCAGGTCGCTCTGGTAGAGCCGCCCTTCCCGCTCGACGAACACCCGGCCCGGTCCGTTGACGAGGATTTCCGAGACGCCGGGATCGCGCAGGAGGATCTCCAGCGGGCCGAAGCCGGTGAGTTCGTCGACCACCTCTTCGGCCAGGCGGTCCAGTTCGTAGCGGGAGATCGCCAGTTGATGGCGCGAGCCGTATTCGCAGACCTTTTCCGAGACGTACTGGACCACGGCGGAGCGCGCGCCCTCCAGCAGGTTCATGCCGTCTTCGTCGATCTCGTCGATGATGTAGCGGTGCAGGCGCAGCTTCAGCGCCTGGATGTCCTGCTCCTGGCGGTAGTGGAAGGCACCGCCGTCAGGACGCGCGCCGAATCCCGTGCTCATAGCAGCGCCGCCTTGGCCCGGCCGAGCCAGGACAGCAGCGAACGGCGCTCGCCACGTGTCACGCACAGGCTGTCCGCCAGTTGCCGCAGCTTGGCCGCCAATGGGTCGCGCGGCGCCACCTCGAACAGGCTCTTGCCGAGGTTCTTCGCGCGCAGGCGCGATTCCGGGGACAACGGCAGGACACCGAACAGATCGAGGTCGAACATCCGGCTGAGGGCCTGCTGGTCCGGCGCCACATTGGGCAGGTAGCGCTCGATCAGCAACTCGATGGAGGGCAACGGCAGGTTGCGCTCGCGCAGGCGGCGCAGGCGCTCCAGGCCCTTCTTGCAGGACGGCACGCTCTGGTCGACCATCCACAGCACGCGGTTGGCCTGCACCAGCAACTGGTTGCTCAGCTCGCCCTCGGGCAGCCCGGTGAGGTTGACCACCACATGGCTGAACGCCCCGCGCAGGTTGCCCAGCAACAGATAGAGTTCGGCGGTGGTGACTCGCTCCAGCACGCCGGGCTCGTCGGTCAGGCTGAGTATCCGCAGGCCGCTGTCGAGGCGGGTGAAGGCGCTGTCGATCAGGGTCTGGTCGAGGCGCCGCAGGTTGCGCAAGGCGTCGCTGAAGGTGAAGGCCGAGTCCAGGCCGAGGATCGCCAGCGCCTCGCCGGTGGGCTGGCCGACGTCCAGCAGCAGGACCTGGTTCGGCGTCTGCTCCTGCAACGCCTTGGCCAGGTGCAAGGCGACGAAGGCGCCGTCGGCATCCGGTCGGGCGCTGACCAGGGTCAGCAGCTCGCCCTGGCGCGCCGCGCTCACCGGCACGCTGGGCAGGCGTCCGCCGAGGCGCCGGATCAGCCCGGTCAGCTCGCTGGCGCGGGCGCCGTAGGTGATGAAGTCGCGCGCGCCGGCGCGCATCGCCGCCAGCACCAACTGGTTGTCCAGGCCGTCGCCGATGGCCACCACCGAGAGCATCGGTCGCGCCGATACCAATCCCTCGACCAGCGCGCCCTGGGACACCAGGTTGCTCTTGCCGAGGCTGATGAACAGCACCCCGGCGGCGGTGACGTCGAGCAGCGCCAGCAACTCCTCCAGGCTGGCGCTGCCTGCCGGTACCACCTGGCCGGCGGACGCCAGGCTGTTCTGCAACCAGTCGAGTTCGCCGGGATGCTGGGTCAGCGCCACGAAGTTCTGGTTCATGCGCGCCTCCTAATCCGACAGGCCGGTGTCGTTCTGCTGGCCGTCGTACTCGCCGCGCTCGAGGAAGTACAGGCGCGAGAACCCCGGATCGTAGTGCCGCAAGCCCTCGCCGGGCAGGTCCGGCAACTGTGCGTCGGCGGCCAGCGGCTGGACCAGGTGCGGGGTGACGATCATCAGCAGCTCGCGGTCGTCCTTGTCCAGCTTGGTCGAGCGGAAGAACGCACCGAGGATCGGGATGTCGCCCAGCCAGGGAAACTTGTCGACGTTGCTCACCGAGTTGCTGCTGGTCAGCCCGCTGATCACGAAACTCTCGCCATCGGCCAGCATCACGCTGGTGTCGGTGCGCCGGACGCGCAGTGCCGGCACCGCCACCCCGCCGCTCTGGATGCCGGCGCTGTAGTCCAGTTCGCTGACCTCCGGCGCCACCTTGAGAGCGATGCGGCGGTTGTTCATCACCGTCGGGGTGAGGGTCAGGCGGATGCCGAACTCCTTGTATTCGATGGTGACGTTGTCGTTGGTGCCGTTCGGCACCGGGATCGGAAACTCGCCGCCGGCGAGGAACGACGCGCTCTGCCCGCTCATCGCCACCAGGCTCGGGCGCGCCAGGGTATAGGCGAAGCCGCTGCCCTCCAGGGCATTCATGAAGCTCAACCACTTGCCGCCGCCGAAGATCAGGTTGAATCCCGAGCTGCCGGTGCCGAAGGTGCCGCCCAGGCCGCTGCCGTCGGCATTGACCTTGATGTCGCCGAGGCTGCCTGGCGCACCGAGCACCCAGAGGTTGCCGCCGCGCCGGACGAACGAGGTGCTGGCCTGCTTCAGCTTGCTGCGGCTGACCTCGACGAAGCGGATATCGGTCTGCACCTGGTTCGGTAGCTCCTCCGCGGCGCCGGCGGTGAACGCTGGAGCACCGCGGGTATCGACGCTACCGCGTCCCTCGACCTCCACCAGGCTGCGCAACGGCTCGGGACTGCAGCCGGTCCAGATCAGCAGGCTGGTGGAGCCCTGTTCCTTGCCGGTGACCAGGAAGCCGCGACGATCCAGCAACTGTACGTCGGCGATCTTCGGATCGCCGATGGCCAGCCGTTCGATCGGCACCGCCAGGCGCAGGTCACGCTGTTGCCCCTGGACGACATCGACCCGCGGCGCCTGCGCCAGCAACTCGATGCAGCCCTGCGGCAAAGCCAGTGCCGGCAGCGCCAACGCCACCCCCATCAGCCCTCCCAGCCAGCGCGACACGCCTATCCCGGTGCTCCGATGCATATGCCGGCTCCCCTCAAGGCGCTTCATGGGTCATGGCGCTGCCACGGTAGACCGTGACCCCGTTGGCCACCGGCACGCGCGGAGCCGCGCTGCGCACGCTCGGCGCCGTCGGTTTGCGGCGCTCCAGCAGTTGGTCGAGGCTCAGCGCCGCGCTCGGCGCGCCCAGCGACGCTTGCAGCAGCGCGCCTTCCTGCTCCCTGCGGTAGAGTTCTTCGTCCTTGCTGCGGATGGCCAGGCGCAGCGAACCGGCCTGGCTCGCCAGCATCAGCCGCGCCACGCCGTCCTCCGGTACCGCCAGCACCGCGGTACGCGGCGGACGCGGGTCCTTTTCCTGGTTCGAGCGGTCCTGCCCATCGCTGCCCACGGCGATCCGCTCGCCGTAGGTCAGTACCCGGACTCCGGGCAACACCAGTTGCGCCAGCGGGGTCGATTCGCCGTCCCGCTCGTCACGCACGAAGAGCATCACGTCGACATAGTCGCCGGGCAGGACGAAGCCGCCGCCGCCGACCACTTCGTCCACAGCGATCGCCATCGCCCGCTCGTCCGGACGGATGGTCCGGGCCAGCGGACCGCCGGGTTCTAGGGTCGCGGCGGAAAGAATGCTGCCGGCCGGCACCGCGACCCAGACCCGCTTGCCGAGCAACGCCTCGGGCCTGTCGTAGCTACCGACCGGTGCGGTCCGCAACCGCTCGACGCTCAGGTCGTCCTTGCCGATCACCGCCAGCGCCGGGAGATCGCGACTGGCCACCAGCACCGGCTTGCGTTCGAGCTTTTCCAGCGAAGCGTCCACCGCCGCCGAAGCCGGCGCCACGGATGGAGCATGCGCGTTCGATGGCGCGCGGCCGATGGATACGCCGAGGTATCCGAGCAGCACCGCACCGAGCAGCAGCAGGCCGGCCAGGGCCATCAGCACCTTGCTATTCATGGGCAGACCCCTGCTATGCGTCCGGACAGGTCGATGAACGGAAAATCACCGGCGATCGCCGATGATCGGAAAAGAAAAACGGGCGTCTCGCTGTCCGTGTCATGGCCATACTCCGGGACTGGCTTTCCATGGCAGGTACATTGGGGTTATCGACTGGCGACAGTCGTTATTCAAGAACCAAAGTTCATAACTTCGAACTTGCGACGATAGGCCTGAATCTAGACTCGGGATAATCAATGTCAATTTGTCATTAGATGTAGTCCAAGCCTTGTAACCCGCCATATAACCTTGCGACTAATCCACTCCTACTAATGCCATTTAGTTGTTGCAAAACGCCATCATCAGCCTAGCCTCAGCGTGGAGGCAGGGCTCTGTCTCGGTGATTGCCGCGTTCGAGGAGCAAACAAGAATGAAGAACCTGACCCTGTTCGTGTATTGCAAAGTTCGCGCATTCCTGGCGGACGAAGAAGGGGCAAACGCCATCGAATACGCGGTTATCGCCGGTTTGATCGCGGTGGCTCTGATTGCCGTATTGAGTCCCACGGACAGCGGTATCGTCGGCGGTCTGAAAGCCTTCTTCGACGGCGTCGGCACCAAAGTCGGCGGACTGGCTCCGGACTGACGTCCTCTTCCAGAGCGATTTCCCTCCAGTGGCGCCATTTTCATGGCGCCACTATTTTGCCTTTATGCTGGCACTGTGCTACAAAGCCGGCCGTTCAGGCGCTGGATCATGGCTTTCCCCCGCAAGCTCCCTACCTGGTGGCCTGGGCTCCCCGCCCTTCTTGAGGCTTTTGCCAGGACGCATCGCTCATGCTTCGCTCGCTGTCGTTTGCCAAGAAAATCCTTCTCGCCGCCGCATTGGTGGTGGTTTTCGCCTTCACCTGCTTCATCCTCTACAACGATTACCGACAGCGCGAGGCCGTGCGCACGGACACGGAAAACTACCTCGGGGAAATCGGCACCCTGACCGCCAGCAACATCCAGAGCTGGCTGGAAGGCCGCATGCACCTGGTGGAAGGCCTGGCCTCGCAACTGGCGCTGCTCGACCAGCCCGACGAGGCGAATATCGCAAGGCAACTGGAACAGCCCGTCTTCAGCCGCAATTTCGCGTCGGTCTATCTTGGCGAGGCGGCCAGCGGCGCCTTCACCATGCGCCCCTACGACGCCATGCCGGAAGGTTACGACCCACGTACCCGCGCCTGGTACAAGGACGCGCTGACGGCCGACCGGCTTATCGTCACCGAACCCTTCGTCGATGCCGGCACCGGCGAGCAGATCCTCGCCATGTCGCTGCCGGTGCGGCACGCCGGTCAACTGCTGGGCGTCGCCGCCGGCGACATGAAGCTGGAGACCCTGACCGCGATCCTCAATTCCCTGAAGTTCGATGGTGCCGGCTACGCCTTCCTGGTCAGCGACGCCGGCAAGATCCTCCTCCACCCCGACTCCGGGCTGGTCCTGAAGACCCTCGCCGAAGCCTATCCCAAGGGCGCACCGAACATCGACCCCGGGGTCCACGAGGTGGAACTCGACGGCCGCAGCCAGTTCGTTTCCTTCACCCCGGTGAAGGGACTGCCCGGCGTGACCTGGTACGTCGCCCTGGTCCTCGACCGCGACACCGCCTATTCGATGCTCAGCGAATTCCGCACTTCGGCGATCGTCGCCACGCTGATCGCGGTGGTCGGCATCATGCTTCTCCTCGGCATGCTGATCCGCGTACTGATGCAACCGCTCACCGACATGGGCCGCGCCATGCAGGACATCGCCCAGGGTGAAGGCGACCTGACCAAGCGCCTGAAAGTCACCAGCAACGATGAATTCGGTACGTTGGCCAATGCCTTCAACCGCTTCGTCGAGCGTATCCACGAATCGATCCGCGAGGTCGCCGGCACCGCCCGTCAACTGCACGACGTGGCGCAACTGGTGGTGAACGCCTCGAACTCCTCGATGGCCAACTCCGACGAGCAGTCCAACCGCACCAACAGCGTCGCCGCAGCGATCAACGAACTCGGTGCCGCCGCCCAGGAAATCGCCCGCAACGCCGCCGATGCCTCGCACCATGCGTCCGACGCCAACCACCAGGCCGAGGACGGCAAGCAGGTGGTCGAGCAGACCATCCGCGCGATGAACGAGCTTTCCGAGAAGATCAGCGCCTCCTGCGCCAACATCGAGGCCCTCAACAGCCGCACGGTGAACATCGGCCAGATCCTCGAGGTGATCAAGGGCATCTCCGAGCAGACCAACCTGCTCGCCCTCAACGCCGCCATCGAAGCCGCCCGCGCCGGCGAGGCCGGACGCGGCTTCGCGGTGGTCGCCGACGAGGTGCGCAACCTGGCCCATCGCGCCCAGGAGTCGGCCCAGCAGATCCAGAAGATGATCGAAGAGCTGCAAGTCGGCGCCCGCGAGGCGGTGGCCACCATGACCGAAAGCCAGCGTTACAGCCTGGAGAGCGTGGAGATCGCCAACCGTGCCGGCGAACGCCTGGGCAGCGTGACCAGCCGGATCGGCGAGATCGACAGCATGAACCAGTCGGTGGCCACCGCCACCGAGGAACAGACCGCGGTGGTCGACTCGCTGAACATGGACATCACCGAGATCAACACCCTCAACCAGGAAGGCGTGGAGAACCTCCAGGCCACCCTGCGCGCCTGCGGCGAGCTGGAAGCCCAGGCCGGGCGCCTGCGGCACCTGGTGGACAGCTTCAAGATCTGAGCCCGTCCGTCCCACAGGCCAGCTAACCGCGAAGCGGTTAGTCGGCGATCATCCAGCCCCCATGAAAAAGGCGCCCGCGGGCGCCTTTTTCATGGCCTGGCGCTCAGCGCCGCTTCTTCCCGCCCATCAACGAGCCGAGCAGGCCACGCACCAGCTCCCGGCTCAACTGGTTGGCCGCCTGGCGCATGGCGCTCTTCACCGTCGAATTGGACAGCAGGCTGCCGAGAATCTGCCCGGCCATGCCGCCGACGCCGGACGCGCTTTCCTGCTGTGCAGGCGCCTGGCCCTGGACCTCGGGCTTGGCGTCCGCCTTGCTCGCCAGCACCTCGTAGGCCGACTCGCGATCGATCGGCTGGTCGTAGCGGCCCTTCAACGGCGACCGCTGGACCAGTTCGGCGCGTTCGCTGTCGCTCAGCGGGCCGATCCGCGAATAGGGCGGCGCCACCGCGACGCGCTGGACCATGGCCGGCGTGCCCTTTTCCTCCAGGGTGCCGACCAGCGCCTCGCCGATACCCAGTTCGGTCAGCACCCCCAGGGTGTCGAACGCCGGGTTCGGGCGGAAACCATCGGCCACCGCGCGCAGCGATTTCTGCTCCTTGGCGGTGAAGGCGCGCAGGCCATGCTGGATACGCAGGCCGAGCTGGGCCAGGACATCGTCCGGCAGGTCGCCCGGCGACTGGGTGACGAAGTACACCCCGACGCCTTTCGAGCGGATCAGCCGGACCACCTGTTCCAGGCGGTCGCGCAAGGCTTTCGGCGTGCCGTTGAACAGCAGGTGGGCCTCGTCGAAGAACAGTGCCAGCACCGGCTTGTCGGCATCGCCGCGCTCCGGCAGTTGCTCGAACAGCTCGGCCAACAGCCAGAGCAGGAAAGTCGCGTAGACCTTCGGCGCCTCGTGCACCAGGCGGCTGGCGTCGAGCAGGTGGATGCGCCCGCGCCCGTCCGGCTCGGGGCGGAGGATGTCTTCCAGTTGCAGGGCAGGCTCGCCGAAGAAGGCCTCGGCGCCCTGCTGCTCCAGAGTGGCCAGGCGGCGCAGCAGCGCCTGCCCGGAAGCGCCGGTGAACAGCGCCCGGTCCTCGCCGAGGATCTCCGGATTGTCCTTCAGGTGGTTGAGCAGCGCCTTCAGGTCCTTCAGGTCGAGCAGCAGCAGGCCTTCCCGGTCGGCCACCTGGAAGGCGGCGAACAGCGCGGCCTGCTGGCTATCGGTCAACTCCAGGAGGTTGGCCAGCAGCAGCGGGCCCATCTCGCTGATGGTGGTGCGCAACGGGTGGCCGGTCTTCCCGGCGATGTCCCAGAGCGTGGTCGGGTAGGCCTTCGGCTGGTAGTTCAGCCACGGCATGCTGGCGATGCGTTCGGCGACCTTGCCCTGCGGGTTGCCCGGCGCGGCGATGCCGCACAGGTCGCCCTTGATGTCGGCGGCGAATACCGCGACACCGGCATCGCTGAAGGATTCGGCGAGGTGCTGCAAGGTCACCGTCTTGCCGGTACCGGTGGCGCCGGCGATCAATCCATGACGGTTGGCCAGGCGCCAGGCCTGCCCTACCGGCTGGCCATCGGGGCCAGCGCCGATCAACAACTCATTCGCTTGCGACATCCATTCATCCTCGGGACTAAAGCTCCGGCACGCTGTGCCGACAGTATGGGAAAGCCCTTGTACAACGGGGCTTCCAGCGGAACCCGCGTACCAATATGCGCGGGTTCCCGCGAAGGGCGTCGGGCCAGCGCATCGGCCCGATCTGGCCGTCCAGCTTCAGCGAAGACCTTCGGGCCTTGCTGAGACAGGAAAAATCGCCATCGTATCCGTATCACGCATTCTTCGGAGCCACCCAGGGAACCGTGGCTTCGTGGCACAAGGCCGTGCCTGGGTCGACGGACTACCCACCCGCGCGACCCGCCCGACGCTGCAAGGCGTACGGAAAGCCCCTGCGCCCGCGGAACGGTCGCAGGGGTCTGGTCAAAGACTGGCGCTACATACTCCTGGACGCAATACAACATGATCAAAAGTCTGAAGTTCAGCCACAAGATCCTCCTCGCGGCCTCCCTCGTGGTGTTCGCCGCTTTCGCACTGTTCACCCTCTACAACGATTACCTGCAGCGCAACGCGATCCGCGAGGACCTCGAAAGCTACCTGCGGGAAATGGGTGACGTGACCTCCAGCAACATCCAGAACTGGCTCGGTGGCCGTCTGTTGCTGGTCGAGCAGACCGCCCAGACCCTGGCCCGCGACCACAGCCCGGAAGCCGTCAGCGCCCTGCTCGAACAGCCGGCCCTGACCTCGACCTTCAGCTTCACCTACCTCGGCCAGCAGGACGGCGTCTTCACCATGCGCCCGGACAGCCCGATGCCGGCCGGCTACGATCCGCGCAGCCGGCCCTGGTACAAGGACGCCGTAGCGGCCGGCGGCCTGACCCTGACCGAGCCCTACGTCGACGCCGCCACCCAGGAACTGATCATCACCGCGGCGACGCCGGTGAAGGCCGCCGGCAACACCCTCGGCGTGGTGGGCGGCGACCTCAGCCTGAAGACCCTGGTACAGATCATCAATTCGCTGGACTTCAGCGGCATGGGCTACGCCTTCCTGGTCAGCGGCGACGGCAAGATCCTGGTGCACCCGGACAAAGAGCAGGTGATGAAGACCCTGAGCGAGGTCTACCCGCAGAACACGCCGAAGATCGCCACCGGTTTCAGCGAGGCCGAATTGCACGGGCATACCCGCATCCTCGCCTTTACCCCGATCAAGGGCCTGCCTTCGGTGACCTGGTACCTGGCGCTGTCCATCGACAAGGACAAGGCCTACGCCATGCTCAGCAAGTTCCGCGTCTCGGCCATCGCCGCCGCGCTGATCTCCATCGTCGCCATCCTGGTCCTGCTCGGCCTGCTGATCCGCCTGCTGATGCAGCCGCTGCACCTGATGGGTCGTGCCATGCAGGACATCGCCCAGGGCGAGGGCGACCTGACCAAGCGCCTCGCCGTGACCAGCCGCGATGAATTCGGCGTGCTCGGCGATGCCTTCAACCAGTTCGTCGAGCGGATCCATCGCTCGATCCGGGAAGTCGCCGGGACCGCGCACAAACTGCACGACGTCTCGCAACTGGTGGTGAACGCCTCGAACTCTTCGATGGCCAACTCCGACGAGCAGTCCAACCGCACCAACAGCGTCGCCGCGGCGATCAACGAACTCGGCGCCGCCGCCCAGGAAATCGCCCGCAACGCCGCCGATGCCTCGCACCATGCGTCCGACGCCAACCACCAGGCCGAAGACGGCAAGCAGGTGGTCGAGCAGACCATCCGCGCGATGAACGAGCTTTCCGAGAAGATCAGCGCCTCCTGCGCCAACATCGAGGCCCTCAACAGTCGCACGGTGAACATCGGCCAGATCCTCGAGGTGATCAAGGGCATCTCCGAGCAGACCAACCTGCTCGCCCTCAACGCCGCCATCGAAGCCGCCCGCGCCGGCGAGGCCGGGCGCGGCTTCGCGGTGGTCGCCGACGAGGTGCGCAACCTGGCCCATCGCGCCCAGGAATCGGCGCTGCAGATCCAGAAGATGATCGAAGAGCTGCAAGTCGGCGCCCGCGAGGCGGTGGCCACCATGACCGAGAGCCAGCGCTACAGCCTGGAGAGCGTGGAGATCGCCAACCGTGCCGGCGAAAGCCTGGGCAGCGTGACCCGGCGGATCGGCGAGATCGACGGGATGAACCAGTCGGTGGCCACCGCCACCGAGGAACAGACCGCGGTGGTCGATTCGCTGAACATGGACATCACCGAGATCAACACCCTCAACCAGGAAGGCGTGGAGAACCTCCAGGCCACCCTGCGCGCCTGCGGCGAGCTGGAAACCCAGGCCGGGCGCCTGCGCCAACTGGTGGACAGCTTCAAGATCTGAGCCCTGCCTGTCCCGTAGCCGAACCGGCCGGATAACCGCGAAGCGATTATCCGGCCTACCGATGAAGAGCGCCCACGGGCGCTTTTTTCGTTCTCCAGGTCGCATTCGGTGAAACCATTCATCCATTGCGCTAAAGCTTCCGGGCTTGCCGCCGACAGACACGGCAAGCCTTGCAGTTGCGATCCAACTGGGGCTGTTCACGACAGCGCGCCCGCGCCTCCCGGATGCAAGAAACCATGATCAAAAGTCTCAAGTTCAGTCACAAGATCCTGCTCGCCGCCGCGCTGGTGGTGATCGCGACCTTCTCCCTCTTCACCCTCTACAACGACTCCCTGCAGCGCACCTCGATCCGCGAGGACCTGGAGGACTACCTGCACGAAATGGGCGAGATCACCGCCAGCAACGTGCAGAACTGGCTGAGCGGGCGCATCCTGCTGATCGAGAACCTGGCCCAGACCCTGGCCCGCGACCACAGCCCGGAGACCACCCAGGCCCTGCTGGAACAGCCGCTGCTGGGCTCGACCTTCCTCTTCACCTACCTGGGGCAGACCGACGGCACCTACACCGCGCGCCCCACCAGCGACCTGCCGGCCGACTACGACCCGCGTCGCCGCCCCTGGTACAACGCCGCCACCAGCGCCGGCCAGACCACCCTCACCGAACCCTACATGGAGCCGGCCATCCACGAGCTGGTACTGACCATCGCCAGCCCGGCGCGCCAGGGCGGCCAGCCGTTCGGCGTGGTCGGCGGCGACCTCAGCCTGCAGACGGTGGTGAAGATCATCAACTCGCTGGACTTCGGCGGCATGGGCTACGCCTTCCTGGTCAGCGGCGACGGCAAGATCCTCGTCCATCCGGACAAGGACCAGGTCATGAAGAGCCTCAGCGACGTCTACCCACGCAACACGCCGAAGATCGGCAGCGGCTTCAGCGAGGCCGAGCTGCACGGCAACACCCGGATCCTCAGTTTCTCTCCGGTCAAGGGCCTGTCCGGCCTGGACTGGTACATCGGCATCTCGGTGGACAAGGACAAGGCCTATGCCATGCTCACCAAGCTGCGTACCTCGGCGATCGTCGCCGCGCTGATCGCGGTGGTCGCCATCGTCCTCCTCCTCGGCATGCTGATCCGCGTACTGATGCAACCGCTCACCGACATGGGCCGCGCCATGCAGGACATCGCCCAGGGCGAAGGCGACCTGACCAAGCGCCTGAAGGTCACCAGCAACGATGAATTCGGTACGCTGGCCATTTCCTTCAACCGCTTCGTCGAGCGTATCCACGAATCGATCCGCGAGGTCGCCGGCACCGCTCGCCAACTGCACGACGTGGCGCAACTGGTGGTGAACGCCTCGAACTCCTCGATGGCCAACTCCGACGAGCAGTCCAACCGCACCAACAGCGTCGCCGCGGCGATCAACGAACTCGGCGCCGCCGCCCAGGAAATCGCCCGCAACGCCGCCGATGCCTCGCACCATGCGTCCGACGCCAACCACCAGGCCGAAGACGGCAAGCAGGTGGTCGAGCAGACCATCCGCGCGATGAACGAGCTTTCCGAGAAGATCAGCGCCTCCTGCGCCAACATCGAGGCCCTCAACAGCCGCACGGTGAACATCGGCCAGATCCTCGAAGTGATCAAGGGCATCTCCGAGCAGACCAACCTGCTCGCCCTCAACGCCGCCATCGAAGCCGCCCGCGCCGGCGAGGCCGGACGCGGCTTCGCGGTGGTCGCCGACGAGGTGCGCAACCTGGCCCACCGCGCCCAGGAGTCGGCCCAGCAGATCCAGAAGATGATCGAGGAACTGCAGATCGGCGCCCAGGAAGCGGTCAGCACCATGACCGAGAGTCAGCGCTACAGCCTTGAAAGCGTGGAGATCGCCAACCGTGCCGGCGAACGCCTGAGCAGCGTCACCGGACGGATCGCCGAGATCGACGGGATGAACCAGTCGGTGGCCACCGCCACCGAGGAGCAGACCGCGGTGGTCGATTCGCTGAACATGGACATCACCGAGATCAACACCCTCAACCAGGAAGGCGTGGAGAACCTCCAGGCCACCCTGCGCGCCTGCGGCGAGCTGGAAACCCAGGCCGGGCGCCTGCGCCAGCTGGTGGACAGCTTCAAGATCTGAGCACTGCCCGAGCCGTAGCCGAACCGGCGGATAATCGCGCCGCGGCTATCCGCCCTGCCCCGGCCATTCGTAGGGTGAACAACGCCAACGGCGTTGTTCACCCTTATCCTGCCAGGATGCCTCCCGAGGCATGCCTTCCTCTCCGCCCGCTCCCTCTGCGACCTATTCCCGCGCTGGCTGCCCCGAACGCGCCGGCTCGCGCTTTCTTTCCTAGACTTGAAGCTACCCATGGCTCCCGCACACCGTTCGAACGACTGCCGGCGCCGGTGGTCCACTGAGTGGCAGAAGGAACAAGCTCAACGGAGGAAGGCCCATCGTGCACATCGCCGATATGACCATGTTCTACGCGCCTGCCAGCGGGGGGGTACGCACCTATCTCGAAGCCAAGCATCGCCATCTCTGGCACTATCCCGGCATTCGCCACAGCGTGCTGGTTCCTGGCGCCGGCTATCGCCAGGCGAACGGCATCCACGAGGTGCCGGCGCCGCCGCTGCCATTCGGCAATGGCTACCGCTTCCCTCTCCGTCGCGGCCCCTGGCGCAAGGTGCTGCGCAATCTGCAACCGGACCTGATCGAGGTCGGCGACCCCTACCTCACCGCCTGGGCGGCGCTCGACGCACGGCGTCGGCTGGACGTGCCGGTGATCGGTTTCTACCACTCCGACCTGCCGCTGCTGGTGAGCAATCGCATGGGCGCCTGGCTCGGCACCAACGCGGACAACTACGTCAGCAAGCTGTACGGCCACTTCGACCGGGTCCTGGCCCCCAGCCGGGTGATGGCGGAAAAGCTGATGCGCCTGGGCGTCACCGACGTGCATGTACAACCGCTGGGCGTCGACCTCGTCACCTTCCATCCGAGCAACCGAGATCCGGGGCTGCGCCAGGAACTCGGCCTGGACGAGGAAACCCGCCTGCTGGTGTTCGCCGGGCGCGGTTCGCGGGAAAAGAACCTGCCGGTACTGCTCGACGCCATCCAGCGCCTCGGCGACGGCTATCACCTGTTGCTGGTGGGTTCCAACATGCCGACCCGGGTACCGCGCAACACCAGCGTGGTCGACCATTTCTGCGACAGCCGCGAAGTCGCCCGCCTGCTGGCGAGCAGCGACGCGCTGCTGCACGCCGGCGACCAGGAGACCTTCGGCCTGGTCGCACTCGAAGCGATGGCCAGCGGCATTCCGGTGGTGGCGGTGCGCGCCGGGGCACTGGCGGAAATAGTCCCGGAGCGTTGCGGCGTGCTCTGCGCGCCGAACAACGGCGACGCCATGGCCTGCGCGGTGCGCGAACTGTTCAGCCACGACGTCGAGCTGCGCGGCCAGCGCGCCCGCCGTCACGTCGAGCGCCAGCATGCCTGGGACGCGGTGGTCGCCGGCCTGCTCCTGCACTACCACGCGGTACTCGGCGACAGCGAGGCGAGGTTCCCGCGCTATGGCTGAACGCAGCCTGCTGCTGGTGTTGCACGACGTGGCCCCGGAAACCTGGCCGGACTACCGGCCCTTCGTCGAGGCCGTGGACGCGCTCGGCCAGGTCCCCATGACCTGGCTGGTAGTGCCCGATTTCCACCATCGCAACCCGTTGGAAGCCGACGAAAAGTTCTGCGAACTGCTCTCGCGGCGGGTGGCCCGAGGTGACGAACTGGCTCTCCACGGCTTCTATCACTACGATGACGCCCCACCACCGCGTACTCCAGGGCAATACTTCATGCGTCGCATCTACACCTGGGAGGGAGAGTTCTATGCCCTCGACCACGCCGAGGCCAAGGCCCGCCTGGCCGCCGGCATCGAACTGTTCCGCCGCCGCGGATGGCCGCTGCACGGTTTCGTCGCGCCGGCCTGGCTGATGAGCGCCGGCACCCGCCAGGCGCTCGGCGAGAGCGGACTGCGCTACACCAGCGACCCGTCCAACCTGTATCGGCTTCCCCACCTGCAACCGATCGAGGCCCCCGGTCTGGTCTGGAGCGCGCGCAGTGCCTGGCGTCGCGGCCTCTCCTGGGCGCTCAGCGAGCAGCGCCGGCGGGCCTGGCGCGCAGCGCCGGTGATCCGCCTCGGACTCCATCCGGTCGACATGCGCCATCGCTTTTCCCGCGAATACTGGCTGCGTACCCTGCGCACCCTGCTGTCCGAGGGGCGCCAGCCGCTGACCAAGATCGACTGGCTGGAGCGCCGCCTCGCCCTGGACCACGCGGCATGAGTCGAGGCTGGTTACTGCTGTTCGGTTTGATCGGTGCCTCGCTGATTCCGCTGGTGCTCGGCGGCAGCGACATGTTCTCGCGCTTGCGCGCCTTCCCGCTGGACAGCCTGCTGCTGATGTTCGGCATGATCGTGGTCTGCTGGTTCATCAACGGCCTGCGCCTGCGGCTGCTGCTCGCCGGGCGCGCCGGCAAGCTCGGGCAGTTGCAGAGCGTCGGCATCATCATGGCCAGCGAATTCGCTTTCTGCGCCACTCCGGGCGGCAGCGGCGGGCCGTTGACCCTGATGGCGCTGCTGGCCCGGCGCGGCCTGCGCCCGGCACAGACCAGCGCGGTGTTCGCGGTCGACCAGTTGGCCGACCTGACGTTCTTCCTCTGCGCCCTCGGTGCGATCCTGATCTATGCCCTCAGCCATTCGCTGAGCCCGAACATGGAATCGAGCCTGATCTTCAGCGCGGTATTCCTGGTCGGCCTGTTCGTCGGCGCGGTAATGCTGATCCGCTACCTGCACCAGGTGATCCGCTTCAACGGGCGGGTTCTAGCGCGGCTCGGCGTGTCATCGCGCAAGCGCCTGCACTGGGGCCGCAAGATCCTGCATTTCCGCATTGCCCTGCACGACAGCCTGCGCCTGCCGAAACGACGCCTGCTGGCGGTCTTCCTTCTCAGCAGTACGCACTGGCTGCTGCGCTTCAGCGTGCTCGACCTGACCCTGCGCGGCCTGGGAGTGGACATCCAGTGGGCCTGGACCTTCCTGATCCAGATGGTCTCGCTCAGCGCCGGACAGCTCTCGCTGATCCCCGGCGGCGCCGGCGGCACCGAGTTGACCTCGGCGGCCCTGCTGGCCCCCATGATCGGCAAGTCGACGGCGGCGGCGGCCATCGTCATCTGGCGAGCGGTGACCTTCTATTTCTACCTCGTCGCCGGCGGCCCGGTGTTCGCCGTGCTCGCCGGACGCCCGCTGCTGAAGAAGCTGATCAGCAGTCGCGAGGCTTCTTCCTGAGCGCATCCTCGGCGTTAGCCTCGCCCGTCTCGCTGGCGCTCTCCTGGATACGCCGCCAGAGTTCGGCCGCGCCGGGAAACTCGGTTCCGTCCTCGTCGCCGAGGGCGTCGATGTCGTAACGGCTGGTGCAACCCTCGCCGAGGGTCGGTGGCGGGCTGGCGGTGCCCGCCGACCTGGGATCGCTCATGTTCGTTCCTCCGGGTGCCGGCCCCGGCCGGCATTCCAGGGGAGCCGGCTCAGTCGAACACCACCGTCTTGTTGCCGTGTACCAGTACGCGGTCTTCCAGGTGATAGCGCAGTCCGCGCGCGAGCACCAGCTTTTCCACGTCCTTGCCCAGCCGCACCATGTCTTCGACATTGTCGCGGTGAGTGACCCGCACCACGTCCTGCTCGATGATCGGACCGGCATCCAGTTCCTCGGACACGTAGTGGCTGGTCGCGCCGATCAGCTTGACCCCGCGCTTCGACGCCTGGTGATACGGCTTGGCGCCGATGAAGGACGGCAGGAAGCTGTGGTGGATGTTGATCACCTGGTGGGCGTACTTGCGGCACAGGTCCGGCGGCAGGATCTGCATGTAGCGAGCCAGGACGATGCAGTCGGCGCCATGTTCGTCGATCAGCCGGGAAACTTCATCGAAAGCCGGCTGCTTGTCCTGCGGATCGACGGGAACGTGGAAATACGGGATACCGTGCCACTCGACCATGCTGCGCAGGTCGTCGTGGTTGGCGATCACGCAGGGAATCTCGCAGTCCAGTTCGCCGCTGTGCCAGCGGTGCAGCAGATCGGCCAGGCAATGGGACTCCTTGCTGGCCATCAGCACCACGCGCTTCTTCACCTCGGAATCGGTGATCCGCCATTCCATGGAGAATTCGCGGGCGATCGGGGCGAAAGCCTGGCGGAAGCCATCCAGGTCGAACGGCAGAGAGTCGGCACGGATCTCGTGGCGCATGAAGAACCAGCCGTTATCGTTGTCGGAATGATGGCTGGCTTCGGTGATCCAGCCATTGTAGGTGGCCAGGAAGTTACTCACCTTGGCAACGATCCCGACCCCGTCGGGACAGGCGATCACCAGCCGAAAAGTGCGCATGGGTATACTCCAGAAACATCGCGAAAGGCCGCCATTCTAGCGGCATGGCGGGAAAAGTTCAGCCTCGGCGAAGGCCTTTCGACAGGCTGTTGCGCGAGAGAATAAACCCGCACAACAGGGCAATCCCGATGCGGAATTAATTACTTTGAATTTCATCGAGAAAAGTTTTCATCGCGGTTTACTTACAGTTTCGCCCTGACTATTATTGAATCTACTTACATGCCCGCCACCGCCACTCAGCACAGACAAGGTACCTGACATGTCCCTGATCAACGAATATCGCGCCACGGAAGAAGCCATCAAGGAACTTCAGGAGCGCCTGAAGTCCCTGGAACAAGACGACAAACTGAAAAAAGAACTGGAATTCGAAGAGAAGCTGCGCACGCTGATGGGCACTTACCAGAAGTCCCTGCGTGACGTGATTTCCCTGCTCGATCCGGACGCCAAGATCGGCAAGAGCACCCGCACCGCCAAGGCGCCTGCCGGCAAGCGCGCGCGCAAGGTCAAGCAGTACAAGAACCCGCACACCGGCGAAGTCATCGAGACCAAGGGCGGCAACCACAAGACTTTGAAAGAGTGGAAAGCCAAGTGGGGCCCCGAGGCCGTCGAGAGCTGGGCCACCCTGCTCGGCTAAACCAGTCAGTTCCACGAAGAACGCCAGCCCAGTGCTGGCGTTTTTCATTTCCGCCGGATCGTACCGACTCCTCTGCCTGCGTCCTCAAGTCTCCAGCGAATAGCGTTGACGCAGTTCCGCGGCGTAATCGCGCCAGGCCGCAAGTACCGCCGGCAATGTGCCGCCCTGCTCTTGCCGACAAGCCTCCAGCGCCGCCTCGAAGGCCGGCAAAGTATTCGGTGCGCCGTATTCTTCATGGGACAAACGATTGCGGCAGAAGCTTTCCCATTGTTGGCGCTCGGCCACATTTAAAGTTTCCGGGAAATTTCGCGCACGATAGCGGAAGAACAACTCCTGCAAGCGGGCATCGTCGAAGGGCCATTGTTCTTTGGCCAATTGCTCCGGTTCGGCAAGGCGCAGCTGTTCACAAAGGCGTCGATCCCGATCGCCAATAAATCCGTCATACAACTGTTGTTCGGGGTCGTCGCTGGCGGAGAAACTTTCTTCGCCATATAGCGCTGTCAGTTTGTCCGCCCAGACGGTTTGATGCTGGCGCAACAACTCGGCTTTTCGCTGGCACTCCTCGAGTTCGATGCCGGTTCGCTGGCGATCCTCGGCGCGCAATACCGACAGCGGCGCCACCACCGGGCAACGGTTGACCTGGATCTGCTTCAGCGGCACCGGCAACTCGCCCTCGGCCAGTTCGTCGCGACGGGTATACAGGCGCCTGCGCAAGTCCTCGGCCGACAACTCCAGCAGCGGCGCGGGATCGGCGCAGAGGTCGCAGACGATCAGGGCATTGCGGTTGCGCGGGTGCCAGGCCAGCGGCAGGACCACCGAGAGGAAATGGCGCTCCGCGGAAAAGCGTCCGGAGACATGCACCAGCGGCTGCAGCAGGCGCACCTGGTCGAGCACCTTGTGCTTGCTACGCAACTGGTAGAGGTAATCGTACAGGCGCGGCTGGCGCTGACGGATCAGGCGGGCCAGGGCAATGGTGGCGCGGACATCGGAAAGCGCGTCGTGGGCCTGGCCATGCTCCAGGCCGTTCGCCGCGGTGAGCATTTCCAGCTTCAGCGACAGCCGGCCGTCCAGCTGCGGCCACTGGATGCCCTCCGGGCGCAGGGCATAGGCGGTACGGACCATGTCGATCAGGTCCCAGCGGCTATTGCCGCCTTGCCACTCGCGGGCGTAGGGATCGAAGAAGTTGCGGTACAGGCTGTAGCGCGTCACTTCGTCGTCGAAGCGCAGGGAGTTGTAGCCGGCCACGCAGGTCGCCGGCTGCGCCAGCTGGGCGTGTACCCGGGTCATGAAGTCGGCCTCGGACAGCCCCCGCTCGGCCAGCCGCTGGGGAGTGATGCCGGTGATCAGGCAAGCCATAGGGTGGGGCAGGATATCGTCGCTGGGACGGCAATACAGGTTCATCGGCTCGCCGATCTCGTTCAGCGCCTCGTCCGTGCGGATCCCGGCGATCTGCAACGGCCGGTCGCGGCGGGGGTCGATGCCGGTGGTTTCGTAGTCGTACCAAAAAATACTCGCGTTCACGGTCATTCCCTTTCTGGCGGCACCGGGCAGTCTACCAGTGACTGCCGCGAAGCTCGCGGCCCACTTCGGGGATTTCCAGGTTTTCCAACGAACTCACGGAAAGCGCCGTAGGCACAGCCCGCCGGGGCGCGTCAGTGCGCATATCTGCCATCCGAACCTTGCGTTGTCCCCTCCGCCCTCGCTAGCATTCCGCTCGCACGGATGCCCGTTTCACTGACAAGGACAGCACCATGAACGACACCAGCAATCCCTACGCCACCCCCGCCAGCGCCCTGCAACCGACCCAGGCGGTGCCGCCGGTCATCGGCGACTACGACTTCCGCATCGGCGACGTGATCAGCGAAGCCTGGGCCAAGATCAAGGGCGTCAAAGGCATCCTGATCGGCGCCTTCGTGGTCTACAGCGTGGTGATCCAGACCATCACCTTCATCCTCACCCTGCTCTTCGGCGGTATCGGCCTGATGAGCGAGGCCGATCCCATCGCCTTCGCGGTCGGCCAGATGATCGCCAGCCTGGTCGCCACGGCGGTGGGCTACCCGTTCTTCACCGGCCTGACCATGATCGGCATCCGCCGCGCCGCCGACCAGCCGGCGACCTTCAACGAAATGTTCAACTACTTCGGCATGCTGGTGCCGCTGCTGCTCACCGGCCTGCTGATGATGCTGATGGTCTACGTCGGCTTCTTCCTGCTGATCATCCCCGGCCTCTACCTGAGCGTCGCCTACATGCTCGCCCTGCCGCTGGTGGCCGAGCGCGGCCTGACGCCCTGGCAGGCCCTGGAAACCTCGCGCAAGGCCATCAGCCGCCACTGGTTCAAGGTGTTCGGCCTGCTGTTGGTGCTGAGCCTGCTGATGCTGGTGAGCATGATCCCGCTGTTCATCGGCCTGATCTGGACCGGCCCGCTGTTCGTCGTTTCCATGGGTATTCTCTACCGCACCATCTTCGGCGTTCGCCCGCTGAGCAACTGAGGTGCAGACCGGGCCGTCGCGGCGGCCCGGTTGCCTGATAACGCCACGCTGGCTAGCATCTGACTTTCCCCGACACGGCCCCCCGATGCCACCGAACGCAGCCGCCCGCCTCGTCGCGCCCGCCCCCCGGCCAGGCGCCGAGGTCCTCGACACCCACTACCACGTGGAAACGCCGGAAGGCATCGACCTGCTCCTGCGTCCCGCCGGCGTCGTCCCCCGGGCCCTGGCCTATACCATCGACCTCTGCATCCGCGGCCTGATCATGCTGGTGCTGATGCTCGGCCTGGCGTTCCTCGGCAAGCTCGGCGCCGGCCTCGGCCTGCTGCTGACCTTCGTCATGACCTGGTGGTACATGGTCCTCTTCGAGGTGCTCAACCAGGGCCGCTCGCCCGGCAAGCAGATGATGGGACTGCGCGTCGTCCACGACGACGGCACTCCGGTGGGCTGGGCCGCGTCGCTGCTGCGCAACCTGCTGCGCTTCGCCGACATCCTGCCCTTCGGCTACGCCCTCGGTCTGCTCTGTTGCCTGAACCATCCGGCCTTCAAGCGCCTGGGCGACATCGCCGCCGGCACCCTGGTGGTCTACCGCGAACCCGAACTGAGCCGGCCCAGCCTGCCTGACGTCGAGCCGCAACTGCCGCCCTTCCCCATGAGCCTGGAAGAACAGCGCGCTTTCCTCGGCTTCGCCGAACGCGGCGCGGCGCTTTCCTCGGCACGCCGCGAGGAACTGGCAGGCATTCTCGCCGAACCGCTGGGCGTCGAGCCGGTACGCGCCCAGGCCGAGCTCAACGGCATCGCCCGCGGCTTTCTCGGCCTGCGCCAGGAGAGCGCATGAAACAGAGCCTCTTCGAACAGCGCCACCAGGCCGCCTGGCAACGCTTCGACAAACGCCTCGCCTTCCTCGAGAAAGGCAAGAAGCTGGAAGGCTCCAGCGACGACTTCGCCGCCGATTACCGGCGCCTCTGCCAGCAACTGGCACTGGCCCAGGAGCGCGGCTACAGCAGTCACCTGATCGACCAGTTGCAGCAACTGGCGATGCGCGGCCACCAGCAGTTCTACCGGCACCGCAGCCACCTCGGCAGCCGCATCCTCGGCTTCCTGCTCGCCGGCCTGCCGCGCCTGGTCCGCGAGGAATGGCGCAGCATCGCCGTGGCCAGCCTGCTGTTCTACGGCAGCGCCCTGCTCATGGGGCTGCTGGTCTATCACTTTCCCGACCTGATCTACAGCGTGGTCAGCCCGGACAAGGTCAGCGAGATGGAGTCTATGTACGCCCCGGAAACCACCCGCCTGGGTCCGTTGGGGGCACGCGACACCAGCGACGACTGGGAAATGTTCGGCTTCTACATCATGAACAACATCGGCATCGCCTTTCAGACCTTCGCCAGCGGCGTGCTGCTGGGACTCGGCAGCCTGTTCTTCCTGCTGTTCAATGGCCTGATGATCGGTTCGGTGGCCGGCCACCTGACGCAGATCGGCTACGTGCAGACCTTCTGGCCGTTCGTCATCGGCCACGGCGCGTTCGAACTGACCGCCATCACCTTCGCCGGCGCCGCCGGCCTCAAGCTCGGCTGGGCGCTGCTCGCGCCAGGTCGCCTGACCCGCGGCGAAGCCCTGCGGCTGGCCGCCCGGCGCAGCGTGCAACTGATCGCCGGGGTGATCGTGCTGTTGCTGCTGGCGGCCTTCACCGAGGCCTATTGGTCTTCCATCAGTCATTTCGAGCCGCGGGTGAAGTACGCGGTCGGCGCGGTCCTCTGGCTGCTGGTCGGCAGCTACTTCCTGTTCGCCGGACGGAGCCGCCATGCGCCTGACTGACGCCAGCGTGGCGATCCGCCCGCGCAGCGCCTGGGAAGCGCTCGACCTCGGCATCCTCCTGGCGCATCGCCATGCGCGCCTGCTGATGGGCAGCTGGGCGTTGCTGACCCTGCCGCTGTTCGCCGTGCTCAGCCTCCTGCTGTGGCAGCATCCGACCCTGGCGATCCTGATCTTCTGGTGGCTCAAGCCGGCCTTCGAACGGCTGCCGCTGTACATTCTCTCGCACGCCCTGTTCGGCGATACGCCAACCCTGAAGCAGGCCCTGCGCGCCTATCCCGCCCTGCTGAGGAAACAGTTGCCGGCCAGCCTGCTGTGGCGCCGCTTCAGTCCGACGCGCAGCTTCGACCTGCCGGTCCTGCAACTGGAAGGGCTCGCCGGGGAGCCCCGCAGCCAGCGCCTGATCGTATTGTCCCAGCGCAACGCCGGCGGCGCGACCTGGCTGACCGTGGTCGGCGTGCACCTGGAAATGGCGCTCTGGGCCGGCTTCGCCATGCTTCTCTACCTGCTGATCCCGGCGCAGAACGAGATCGACTGGAACTGGCAGAGCCTGCTCGACCCGGAAGCCGGCGAGTGGCTCTGGCTGGAGCACCTGTCGAACCTGCTCTACGTCCTGGTGCTGGTAGTCTGGGAGCCGATCTACGTGGCCTGCGGCTTCACCCTCTACCTGAACCGGCGCACCGAACTGGAGGCCTGGGACATCGAGCTGGTGTTCCGCCGCCTGCGCCAGCGTCTGGTCGGCAGCGCCTATGTCCTGCTGCTCGGCCTGACCGCTTCGCTGGCCTGGCTGCCCGCCCCTTCCGCCTACGCCGAGCCGGCGGCCGCCGCCAGCGCCGGCGAAGCCGAGCTGCCGCCCGAGCAGGCCCGCCTGCTGCGGCAGAAACTCAACAGCGAACAGGCCGGCAAGCAGATCCGGGCGATCGTCGACGGCGCGCCGTTCAAGAACAGCGAGACCGTTACGGGCTGGCGCTTCGGCGACAAGACCGAGAAAAAGGACAGCCGCAAGGAGGACGAAGAGCGGCTCAAGGCATTCTTCGAGGCCCTGGCCAACTGGGTGCCGTTCCGTCACGCGGCGCAGGTCATCGAAGTGCTGCTCTGGGCGCTGCTGTTCAGCGCGGTGTTCCTGCTGGTCTGGCGCTACCGTGAATGGCTGCGCCTGTTCGTCGGCAACCTGGGCTTGCCGCAACGGGCCCGCCGCGAAGCGCCGACGGTGATGTTCGGCCTCGATCTCAGTCCGGAAAGCCTGCCCGACGACATCGCCGGCAACGCCGAACGGCTCTGGAACGAGAAACCACGGGAAGCCCTCGGCCTGCTCTACCGCGGGCTGCTCAGCCGACTGCTGCATGACTACCGCCTGCCGTTGAAGGGCTCCCATACCGAGGGCGAGGTCCTGCGCCTGGTCGAAGGACTGGAGCAACAACGGCCGCTGCTGCACTACAGCCAACTGCTGACCGCCCAATGGCAGGCGCTCGCCTACGGCCACCGGCTGCCGGCCGACGACGCTCGCCGGCGCCTCTGCGATGGCTGGCGCAGCCTTTTCGCCGCGGGAGCCAAGCCATGATGAGCCGGCGCGCGCGCTTCCTGTTGCTTGCCGTGCTCCTGCTGCTGGCCGGGCTGCTGGCGATCTTCCTGGCCAGCCGCCTGCAACCCTATACGGAGACGATCGACCTCGGCCCATCGCCGGAGGCCCGGCGCAATCCCTACCTGGCCGCCGAACTGTTCCTGCGCAAGCAGGGGGTCACGGTGAGCCGCGCCGACGGCCTTGAGGTCCTCAAGGAGCTGCCGCCCTCCGGGCATACCCTGCTCCTGCTCGGCAGCCGCTCCGGCATGACTCCCGGCCAGGCGCGCCGCCTGCTGCAATGGAGCGAGCAGGGCGGGCACCTGGTGCTGATCGCCGAACGCCTGTGGGACGAGGACGAGAAGAAGAGCGGCGACCTGCTGCTCGACAGCCTGGATATCCGCCAGTACCTGACCGAGGACTTCGACGACAGCCAGGACCGGGCCAGCGAGGAAACCGCCGACGCCGACGCCGACGCCGACGAAGGTAGCGTCGACGACCATGCGACCGAAACGCCGCCGGAGGAAGCCGCCGGCGAGGAAGAAGAGCCCGCCGACAGCGTGCCGGACTATTCCGCACTGACCCGCCTGTACCTGGAAAACGAGCGCTCGCCGGCCTACATCGGCTTCGATCCCGACTACCACCTCTACGATCCGCAGAACCACGCCTACGCCTGGGCCAACAGCGGCGACGCCACCCACCTGTTGCAGATGCAGCACGGCAAGGGCCTGGTCACGGTGCTCACCGACGCCTGGATCTGGCAGAACCGCAACATCGAGCAGTACGACAACGCCTGGCTGCTCTGGTACCTAACCCAGGACAACCAGGTGACCCTGCTCTACCGCGCCGAACGCGACAGCCTCGCCACCCTGCTCGCCCGCCACTTCCCCGAGGCCCTGGCGGCAGCGCTGCTGCTGTTGCTCGCCGGCCTGTGGCGCGCAGGGCTGCGCCAGGGTCCCTTGCAGCCGGTGGCCAGCCGTTCGCGCCGGCAACTGGAGGAACACCTGCGCGCTGGCGCCGACTTCCTCCTCCGCCAGCGCGGCCACGTCGCCTTGCTGCACGGTCTGCAACGCGACATCCTGCGCAGGGCGCGGCGTCGCCACCCCGGTTTCGAACAGCTCGGCGTCGCCGAGCAATGGCAGATCCTCGGGCGCATGACCCGCCTGCCACCCAGCGCCATCAGCCAGGCCATGCGCCCATATCCGGCGCAGCGCCTTTCCGCTGCCGACTTCACCCGCCAGGTCGCCCACCTGCAAAGCCTCAGGAATGCCCTATGAGCGAACAGACGCCCGAACAACCGAGCACCGCGCCCAACCCGGCGCTCCAGCGCCAGCGCGCCAGCCAGCTGGCCCAGGCCCTGCGCAGCGAACTGCAGAAAGCCCTGATCGGCCAGGGCGCGGTGATCGACGATGTGCTCACCGCGTTGCTCGCCGGCGGCCACGTGTTGGTGGAAGGCGTGCCGGGGCTCGGCAAGACCCTGCTGGTACGCGCCCTGGCGCGCTGCTTCGACGGCGGCTTCGCGCGCATCCAGTTCACCCCCGACCTGATGCCCAGCGACGTCACCGGCCACGCCGTATACGACCTCGCCAGCGAGCAGTTCAAGCTGCGCAAGGGGCCGGTGTTCACCCACCTGCTGCTGGCGGACGAGATCAACCGCGCGCCGGCCAAGACCCAGGCCGCCCTGCTGGAAGTGATGCAGGAGCGCCAGGTCACCCTGGAAGGACGCGCCCTGCCGGTGCCGCAGCCGTTCATGGTGCTGGCGACGCAGAACCCGATCGAGCAGGAAGGCACCTATCCGCTGCCGGAAGCCGAACTCGACCGCTTCATGCTCAAGCTGCGCATCGATTACCCGGCCGAAGCCGAGGAGCAGACCCTGGTGCGCCAGGTGACCCGCTCCGCGCGCAGCGACATGCTCGACGTGGCCAACCTGCGGCCGCTGCTGAAGGACAAGGACGTTCTCGCCCTGCAGCGGATCGCCAGCGACCTGCCGATCGACGACCAGGTCCTCGACTATGCCGTGCGCCTGGCCCGCACCACCCGCAACTGGCCGGGCCTGGCCCTCGGCGCCGGACCTCGCGCGTCGATCGCCCTGGTCCGTTGCGGCCGGGCGCGGGCGCTGCTGCGCGGCGGCGAGTTCGTGGTGCCGGACGACATCAAGGGCTGTGCCCTGGCGGTCCTGCGCCATCGGGTCCGGCTGTCTCCGGAGCTGGACATCGAGGGGCTGTCGGTGGACCAGGTCCTGCAACAGTTGCTCGACCAGGTACCGGCCCCCCGCGTATGAAGCCATCGCGCGCCCTGCTGGCGCTGTTCGCCGCGCTCCTGCTGCTGGCCATCGGCCTGGGCAGCCTGTCGGCGCTCGGCCAGCGGTTGCCTGCGCAACTGCATACATTCTGGTGGGCGGCGCTCGCCGCGCTGCTCCTGCTCGGCCTGCTGGACGCCCTGTGGGCGCGCCGCCAGGCGGTGCCGAAGCTGAGCCGCCAGCTCAGCGGCAACCTGCCGCTGGGGCGCTGGAGCGAAGTGCGCCTGCATCTGCAGCACACCTATCGGCGTCCGGTTCGCCTGACCCTGTTCGATCACCTGCCGGCCGGCATGGATTTCGAGTACCTGCCGCAGGAGGTCGAACTGCGCCCAGGCGAAAGCACCGAGGTCGGCTACCGGGTGCGGCCGCTCAACCGCGGTCACTTCGTGTTTCCCCGCTGCGAGTTGGAACTGCCCAGCCCGCTGCGCCTGTGGCGGCAGCGCCGTTACCTGGAAGCACGTGGCGAGACCCGCGTCTACCCGGACTTCGCCCGCCTCTACGGCGCCGAACTGATGGCGGTCGACCACTGGCTCAACCAGATCGGCGTACGCGGCGGCCAGCGCCGCGGCCTAGGCCTGGAGTTCCACCAGTTGCGCGAATTCCGCGACGGCGACACCCTGCGCCAGATCGACTGGAAGGCCACCGCTCGCAAACGCACGCCGATCGCCCGCGAATACCAGGACGAACGCGACCAGCAGATCCTCTTCCTGCTCGACTGCGGCCGCCGCATGCGCAGCCAGGACGGCGACCTGTCGCACTTCGACCATGCCCTCAACGCCAGCCTGCTGCTGGCCTACGTGGCCCTGCGCCAGGGCGATGCGGTGGGCGCCATGACCTTCGCCGGCGACGACCGCCGGCACCTCCCGCCGGGCAAGGGCAGCGCCCAGCTCGGCGCGCTGCTCAACACCGTCTACGACCTGCAGACCAGCCAGCGTCCCGCCGACTTCCCGGAAGCCGTGCAGGCGGTGCTGTCCCGCCAGCGGCGGCGGGCCCTGGTGATCCTGGTAACCAACCTGCGCGACGAGGACGACGAAGAACTGCTCGGCGCGGTGAAACGCCTGGGCCGCCAGCACCGGGTGCTGGTCGCCAGCCTGCGCGAGGAAGTGCTCGACACCCTGCGCCAGGAGCCGATCGCCCGCTACGAGCAGGCGCTCGCCTACACCGGCACCATCGACTACCTGAATGCGCGCAACGGCCTCCACGAGAAGCTCGCGGCCCACGGCGTGCCAGTGCTCGATGCGCGTCCCAGCGAACTCGGGCCGGAGCTGATCAGCCGCTACCTGGGCTGGAAGCGCGCCGGCGTGCTTTGACGGATCAGACCGACTGCGGCTGGCGGGGGAAGCTGAAGTAGCGGCGCAGCGCCTCCACCAGTTCGAGGAATTCGGCGGGCGGCGCCAGCAGGTGGAAGCCGGAATCGAAATGACCGGGCGTGACGTCCTCGCAGGTCCACCGGCAGTCGGCGGAAAAATCGATGCATTGCGGGCGACCGCCCAGTCCCGGAACCTTCAGGCGCAGTTCGAAACGCGCGCCGACCAGCATCGGCAGTTGGCTGATCAGCAGCAGGCCGTCCTCGGAGACGTTGCCGATGTAGCCCATCGGCTTGTCGGTGATGCGATTGAACACCTTCAGGTAGCTGGGCAACTGATGGCGCTGGATATGTCGTTGAAGACCCATAATGGCATTTCGCTATGATTTGCAGTCCAGTATGACGATGCCGGCGCTCGGGGAACAAGCTCAGCGGCAGCGTTCGGACTCCCGCGAGGCCAGTTCGCGACGAATGGCGTCCAGCTCGGCATCGCTCAGGTAAACCGGCCCGCCGCCGGCGTCCTGCCGATAGAAGCGGCCGCCGCGTTCGAGCTGGGACAACTGTTGCCGCAAGCGCCCGCATTCCTCGGCCAGCGCAGCCTGGCGCTGGCCGGCACGTTCGGCGGCGGCGGTGCGTTCCTCGCGACGAGCATCGAAATACTCCTGGGTGCGCTGCTCGCGCTGGCGGGTCGCGGCGTCACGTTCCACCACCTGCGGCCTGACTTCGACGCGTTGCGCGCCGGCCGGTGGCGTGGCGGAGAAGTGTACCTTGCCCTGGGCATCGGTCCAGCGATAGATGTCCGCCTGTGCCAGCACGGGCATCAGGGCGACACAGAACCACAGGGCACGCATGCGAACCTCCTCCGTGAAATCCAGGACGAAGCTTACCGGATCGACCGGGGTCCCATGCGACCGACGGTCAGCCTGAACGCCCGTCCAGTCTCCCGGCCGCCTACAGGCGGGTCGGCACGGCGCTGGCCGAGGCCGGCGTCTCGTTCAGCCGGCCCAGTTGGCGCAAGGTCTCCAGCCTCGCCTTGGCACGGTAGGCATATTCGCTGGTGGGGTAACGGGCGATGATGAAGTGGTAGGTCTGCGCCGCGTCGACGAACAGGCTCTGGCGTTCCAGGCACTGGCCGCGCAGCAGCGAGATTTCCGGCTGCAGGTAGGGCCGCGCGCGAATCCGCCGTTCGGCCCGCGACAGGTCGAGCATCACCTGTGCGCAATCGCCTTTGTCGTAGGCGCGGTAGGCCCCGTTCAGGTCGCTGTTCAGCGACCAGCTGTTACAACCGGTGGCACTCAGCGCCAGGCAGGCAACGATCAAGCTTCGCATAGGCATATCCTCCGTTGGGAACTGTATCGGCGCGTATTGGCGTGACTGAAGGGCCTGACTAGACTGGGGTGGCTCTCGCCCTGGCGCCAAGGAGATGCCATGCGCTTCGCCCGCCGTCTCGTCCTGCTCCCATTGTTGTCGCTGCTGGCCGCCTGTTCGCCGACCACGCCGCTGTTCGTCGCCCAGGTGACCACTGGCGAAGTCGCCGAATACAAGCAGATGAAGAGCAACCGCATGACCGCCGCCATCGAGGAGGAAGGCGACCTGCTGACCTACAGCGCCATGGCGATCCGCGACAACAGAAGCGCCGAGGCGGAGAAGCTCTACCTCACCGGCTACGACAATAGCCGCTACAGCGCCGAGGTGCGCGGTATCTCGCTGTACCAGATCGGCCTGATCTACATGAGCCGCTACAACGACCAGCGCGACGACGCCAAGGCCACCGACTACTTCCAGCGCGTGGTCCGCGAGTTCCCCGGCACCCACGCCGCCGAGCATGCCCAGGCGCGCCTGCTGGCGATGCGCCAGCGAGCCAGGGAGCCGGTGCAGAAGAGCGCCCGCGAATTGCTCGCCACCTGGAAGCCACAGCAGAACCTCGACCTCTACAAGACCAGCCTCGACCCGGACATGACCCTGCTGTCGCGCCGCGCGGTGCTCAAGGATCGCGTCGACGAGGCCGCCGAACTCTACCTGCTGGCGGTCAACGATCCGGCGATTCCTGCCGGTATAAAGGAAAAGGCCCTCTACCAGCTCGGCCTGATGTACCTGGCGCCGGACAACCCGCACCCAAACCGCGACAAGGCCATCGAATACCTGCGCCGCCAGTTGCTCGACTATCCTGAAGGCGAATTGTCGAACAAGGCCAGCCGGCACCTCGACCAGGCGCTCAACGTGCAACCGCGCTGATCCCCGCCGGACTGACCCAGATCAAGCGCCCGTCGCGGCGCCTGGTCTGCAATGGCATTCCCGCCCAGTGTCAGGAGCGTTGCCATGAACCTGCATAACCTGCTGGTGGTCGTCGATCCGAGCAGCGACGAACAGCCGGCCCTTACCCGTGCCCAGTGGATCGCCGAACGCAGCGGCGCCAGCGTCGAGTTGCTGCTGTGCGACTTCAACCCGGCGCTGGACGGCGGGCTGTTCTTCGACAGTCACTCGCTGCAGCGTGCCCGCGACCTTTACCTGGACGAACGGGTCACCTGGCTGGAGCAGCTTTCCATGCCGCTGCAGCAGGCCGGCATCCGCACTCAGGTCGAGGCCCAGTGGGGCAAGCCGCTGGACCGTATGGTCCTGCAACGGGTCGGCGAAACCCGGCCCGACCTGGTCCTCAAGAGCACCCGCAAGCACAACCTGCTGCGCCGCCTGCTACTGGGCAACAGCGACTGGCAATTGATCCGCCATTGCCCGCAGCCGCTCTGGCTGGTCCATCACGACGCCTGGCGCGGCCAGCGCCTGTGCGCGGCGCTCGACCCACTGCATGCCAGCGACAAGCCGGCCGCCCTCGATCACCGGCTGATCGCCGCCGCCCGCCAGCTCGAAGCCAGCCTGGGGCTGCGCGCCGACTACCTGCATACCCACGCGGCGATGCCGCGCAGCCTGCTGTTCGACGCGGAAATGCTCGCCGGCTACGAGCGTTTCGTGCTGCAACATGAGGAACGTCACCGCCAGGCCTTCGACGACCTGCTGGCGGCCTACCCGGAGATCGCCGCGGAGCGCCGCCACCTGCTGGCCGGCTATGCCGAGCAGGCGATCCCCGACTTCGTCCGGGCCAACGACATCGACCTGTTGCTGATGGGCGCGGTCGCCCGGGGGCACCTGGACAACGCGCTGATCGGGCAGACCGCCGAACGCGTCCTGGAGGAGGTGGAATGCGACCTGCTGGTGCTCAAACCGACAAATGACATCTGATGCAGATAGTATGACTCCGCAGTCGCCGCCGAGCCTCGCCGGTGGTAGCCTGCACGCCAGCGTTATCCAAGGAGTCCTTTGCATGTCCGTTCGCCGCACCAAAATCGTCGCCACCCTCGGCCCAGCCAGCAATTCCCCGGAAGTGCTGGAGCAACTGATCCTGGCCGGGATCGACGTCGCCCGCCTCAACTTCTCCCACGGCACCCCCGATGAACACCGCGCCCGCGCCAGGCTGGTGCGCGAACTGGCGGCCAAGCACGGCCGCTTCGTCGCCCTGCTCGGCGACCTGCAAGGACCGAAGATCCGCATCGCCAAGTTCGCCAACAAGCGCATCGAATTGCAGGTCGGCGACAAGTTCCGCTTCTCCACCAGCCACGCCCGCGACGCCGGTACCCAGGAAGTGGTCGGCATCGACTACCCGGACCTGGTGAAGGACTGCGGGGTCGGCGATGAACTGCTGCTGGACGACGGCCGGGTGGTGATGGTGGTCGAGGAAGTCGCCGCCGACGAACTGCGCTGCCGGGTGCTGATCGGCGGCCCGCTGTCCGACCACAAGGGCATCAACCGCCGCGGCGGCGGTCTCACCGCGCCGGCGCTGACCGACAAGGACAAGGCCGACATCAAGCTGGCCGCGGACATGGACCTGGACTACGTGGCCGTTTCCTTCCCGCGCGATGCCAAGGACATGGAGTACGCCCGCCGCCTGCTCACCGAGGCCGGTGGCAAGGCCTGGCTGGTGGCCAAGATCGAGCGCGCCGAGGCGGTCGCCGACGACGACGCCCTCGACGGCCTGATTCGTGCCAGCGACGCGGTGATGGTGGCCCGTGGCGACCTCGGCGTGGAAATCGGCGATGCCGAGCTGGTCGGCATCCAGAAGAAGATCATCCTGCACGCTCGCCGCAACAATAAAGTGGTGATCACCGCGACCCAGATGATGGAGTCGATGATCCACAGCCCGATGCCGACCCGCGCGGAAGTCTCCGACGTGGCCAACGCCGTGCTCGACTACACCGACGCGGTGATGCTCTCGGCGGAAAGCGCCGCCGGCGAGTACCCGGTGGAAGCGGTGAAAGCCATGGCCCGCGTCTGCCAGGGCGCCGAGAAGCACCCGACCAGCCAGAAATCCAGCCACCGCCTCGGCCAGACTTTCGACCGCTGCGACGAGAGCATCGCCCTGGCGTCGATGTACACGGCCAACCACTTCCCGGGGATCAAGGCGATCATCTGCCTGACCGAAAGCGGCTTCACCCCGCTGATCATGTCGCGCATCCGCTCGTCGGTACCGATCTACGCCTACTCCCCGCACCGCGAGACCCAGGCTCGCGTGGCGATGTTCCGCGGCGTGGAAACCATCCCCTTCGACCCGGCGGCGCTGCCGGCGGAGAAGGTCAGCCAGGCCGCGGTCGACGAGTTGCTCAAGCGCGGCGTGGTGACCAAGGGCGACTGGGTGATCCTGACCAAGGGCGACAGCTACACCGCCCAGGGCGGCACCAACACCATGAAGGTGCTGCACGTCGGCGACCTGCTGGTATAAGCGCACGTCGCGGCGGATAACGCCCGTGGCGTTATCCGCCCTACGGATCGTCGCTCCGCTGGCCCAACAGCGGTGTGCTCAGGCGAACCTGGAGAAATCCGGCTGGCGCCGGTGCATGAAGGCGCTGAGCGCCTCGATCGCCTCGGGCGAGCGCAGTCGGGTACTGAAGATATCGCCTTCCTCGGCGATCACCCGGCGAAGCTCCTCGATAAACGGCGCTTTCATCAGGCGCTTGCTCTCCACTACCGCCGAGGGCGCCAGGTGCAGGAAGCGCCGGGCCGCATCGCGGGCGTGCTCCAGCACCGTGGCGCCATCCTCCAGCGCCGCATTGGCCAGGCCCCAGGCCGCCGCCTGCTCGCCGCTGAAGTCCTGGCCGAGCATCAGCAATTCCGCAGCCTTGGCATGACCGAGCATGCGCGGCAGGATCAGGCTCGAGCCGAACTCCGGTGTCAGGCCGAGGTTGACGAACGGCATCTTCAATCGCGCGTTGCGACCAACGAAGACCAGATCGCAATGCAGCAGCAGGGTGGTGCCGATACCCACCGCCGGTCCGTTCACCGCGGCGATCACCGGCTTGGGGAATTCCAGCAGGGCGCTCATGAAGCGGCCGACCGGGCTGTCGCGCAGGGATGGCGGTTGCTCGAGGAAGTCGAGGATGTCGTTGCCGCTGGTGAAGCAGGCGTCGCCGCCAGTGATCAGCACCACCCGCACAGCCGTATCGGCCTGCGCCTCCAGCAGCGCCTCGGCCATCCGGCTGTACATCGCGCGGGTCAGCGCGTTCTTCTTGTCCTGGCGGTCCAGGCGCAGGGTCAGCAGCCCCGTTTCGCGTTCGACCCGAATCAGCTCGCTCATCGTCACTCCAGGGATGCGGCGCAAGGCCGCGGCAATGGCTGCAAGGCACCGCCACCGGCGCCGCGTCAGGCGTGGGGCAGGAACAGGTCCGCCAGGGTCTGGCTACGCGGTACGCCGGCCAGGTAGAGATGCCGGGCGAAGCGTTCGACGCTGGCGGGTTGGCCGCAGAGTAAGGCCATGCTGCGCCGCGGAACAAGGCGGAGATCGGCCAAGGCAGAGGGCAACTGCGCCGCCGACACCAGGTTGACGCGCAGTTGCGGATGACGCCCGGCCAACTCCGCCAACTCGCTCGCCAGGTAGTGGTCGCGCGCCAGGTGCAGCAGTTGGATCGGCGCCTGGTGTTCCGCGCGCAAGGCTTCGCGAAGTATCCCCCAGAGCGGCGCCAGCCCGGTGCCGGCGGCCATCAGCAACAGCGGTCGCTCCTGCCAGTCCGGCTCGTAGCGCAACGCCCCGCCGCGCAACTCGCCCAGACGCAGGAGCGCGCCAGGCGCCAGGCGCCGGGCGCGGTCGCAGAACGCGCCGGGAGCGCTACAGTCGATGTGGAACTCCAGCCATGGGTCCTCGTGAGGCAGGCTGGCCAGCGAATAGGGACGCGCCACGCCATCGTCGCTCCACAGCAGCAGGTGCTGCCCGGCGCGATAGCGCAAGGGCCGCTCCGGCTCCAGGCGCAGGCGCAGCACATCGCCCAGCCAGTGGCAGGCGACGACCCTGGCCGGCAGCCCGTCGCGCTCAGGATCGAAAGGCTGCAACACGAGGTCGCCGAGCACCCGGCACTGACAGGCCAGCCGCCAGCCCGCTTCGCGCCGTACCGGATCGAGCGCCTCCGGGAGGGTGTCTTCCACCTCGCCCTGCAGGCAATGCACCAGGCAGGCGTGGCAACTGCCGGCGCGGCAGCTATGGGGCACGGCGATGCCGCCGGCGAGCAGCGCATCCAGCAGGTTGCTGCCGGCGGCGACGGCAAGACGTCGCTCGCCGACCCGTATGTCAGGCACTGGTGACCTCCCAGGTGGCGTCGCAGCGGTTTCGTCCGCCACGCTTGGCACGGTAGAGCGCCTGGTCGGCCCGCTGCAAGGCCTCGTCGAGATCGTCGTCGGCATACAGCAGGGTCATGCCCACCGAAAGGCTCAGGGTATCCACCGTGACCCCGACCGGTTCCGCCTGTTCGAACGCCAGGCGCAGGCGTTCGCAACAGCTTTCCAGCTGTTCCGCGTCGGCGTGGGGCAGCAGCAGGACGAACTCCTCGCCGCCGTAACGGGCCAGGACGTCGCCATCGCGTAGACAGGAACGCGCCACCGCGGCGAAGGTCTGCAGGACCCGATCGCCGGCGGCGTGGCCGTGGCGGTCGTTGATCCGCTTGAAGTGATCGAGGTCGATCAGCGCCAGGCCGTGCTGCCGGTTCGGCAGCAGGTCTTCCAGCGCCCGACTGGCCAGGCGCATGAAATGCCGGCGGTTGAACAGCCCGGTGAGTTCGTCGGTGGCCACCAGGTCTTCCAGTTGGCGCATCATGCCGCGCAGCGTGTCCTGGTGCGCCTGCAAGGCATAGCGGCGCTGGCGCATGCGTTGCCGCATCGCCTGTATGTAGCTGGCGAACAGGCTCAGCCAGACCATTACGATGAACATCACGAGCACCTGCAATGCAGCCCGGCCCGGCAGCTCGAGACGCTGCTGCAAGGCCTCTACCAGGTAGATGCCGGAAAAAGCGATGAACGCCAGCGCCGCACAGCGGGCGAAGACCCGCGGCGGCAGTTGGAACACGCCGAACAGCAGGGCCAGCACGTAGAACACCATGAAGGTGCCGCGCAGGCTGTCGACGTGATAGAGGAAATAGGTCAGCCAGGCGATCGCCACCAGCACCTGCGGCTCGGTCAGGCTGGGATCGGCGTAACGCAGGTTGCGACCGCTGGCGAACAGCCAGAGGAAGGCCAGTTGGCAAGCCACCACCAGGGTGGTGCTGGCTGCCGCGGTGGTCGGCGCTGCGCGGTAGAAGCCGCTGAGTAGCGCCAGCCAGAGCAGGACCAGGCCGAGCAGGTAGGTGCCTGCGGCCATGCCGAACCGGCGGAGCAAGAGCTTTTGCAGCGCACGCTGTTTCAGAGGAGGCTTGTCTGTGCGCATGGGCTCCGTCCCGTAATGGCACCTGGCCGCAATGTACCCTGCCCCCTGCGGGTTGCCTAGTCGAACGAACTGCCAGCTAGCGGACCGCGGATTTATCGGCCGACCAGCCGGCTGGCCGACCAAGGTCTGATCGTCGGCGCGTGCGCCCGTCTCGCCGGAACGGCTATACTGTCGCGCCTTTTTTGCGCCGGTGCCTGACCGGCGCGCTCCTCGGCTGCGGCCGGCTCCGTGACCCTGCCCCGCATCCGAATTACCCGCCTGAAGAGGACCGTGCTCCATGGCCGTGATCAAGCAAGACGACCTGATCCAGAGCGTCGCCGATGCCCTGCAGTTCATCTCCTACTACCACCCGGTCGATTTCATCCAGGCCATGCATGAGGCCTACCTGCGCGAAGAATCGCCGGCTGCCCGCGACTCCATGGCGCAGATCCTGATCAACTCGCGCATGTGCGCCACCGGCCACCGCCCGATCTGCCAGGACACCGGGATCGTCACGGTGTTCGTCCGGGTCGGCATGGACGTGCGCTGGGACGGCGCTACCATGAGCGTCGACGATATGATCAACGAAGGCGTGCGCCGCGCCTACAACCTGCCGGAGAACGTCCTGCGCGCCTCGATCCTGGCCGACCCGGCCGGCGCGCGGAAGAACACCAAGGACAACACGCCGGCGGTGATCCACTACTCCATCGTTCCCGGCGACAAGGTCGAAGTCGATGTCGCGGCCAAGGGCGGCGGCTCGGAGAACAAGTCGAAGATGGCCATGCTCAACCCGTCCGACTCGATCGTCGACTGGGTGCTGAAAACCGTACCGACCATGGGCGCCGGCTGGTGCCCGCCGGGCATGCTCGGCATCGGCATCGGCGGCACCGCGGAGAAAGCAGCGGTGATGGCGAAGGAAGTCCTCATGGACCCGATCGACATCCACGAACTGAAGGCCCGCGGCCCGCAGAACCGCATCGAGGAACTGCGCCTGGAGCTGTTCGAGAAGGTCAACCAGCTGGGCATCGGTGCCCAGGGCCTGGGCGGCCTGACCACCGTGCTCGACGTCAAGATCATGGACTACCCGACCCACGCCGCCTCGCTGCCGGTGTGCATGATCCCCAACTGCGCCGCGACCCGCCACGCCCACTTCGTGCTCGACGGCTCCGGCCCCGCCGAACTGGAAGCGCCGTCGCTCGACGCCTACCCGGAGATCGTCTGGGAAGCCGGCCCGTCCGCGCGCCGCGTCGACCTGGACAAGATCACCCCGGAAGAGGTGCAAAGCTGGAAACCGGGCGAGACCCTGCTGCTCAACGGCAAGATGCTCACCGGCCGCGACGCCGCGCACAAGCGCATGGTCGACATGCTGAACAAGGGCGAAACGCTGCCGGTGGACCTGAAAGGCCGCTTCATCTATTACGTCGGCCCGGTCGATCCGGTCGGCGACGAGGTGGTCGGCCCGGCCGGTCCCACCACCGCCACCCGGATGGACAAGTTCACCCGCCAGATCCTCGAACAGACCGGCCTGCTGGGCATGATCGGCAAGTCCGAGCGCGGTCCCATCGCCATCGAGGCGATCAAGGACAACAAGGCGGTATACCTGATGGCCGTCGGCGGCGCCGCCTACCTGGTCGCCCAGGCGATCAAGAAGTCCAAGGTGCTGGCCTTCGCCGAACTGGGCATGGAAGCGATCTACGAGTTCGAGGTGAAGGACATGCCGGTCACCGTCGCGGTCGATACCAACGGCGAGTCGGTGCACATCACCGGCCCGGCGGTCTGGCAGAAGAAGATCGCCGAAAGCCTGGCGGTCGAGGTCAAGTAAGCCTGCTCCGTCCCTGAAAAAGCCCGGCCCCGCGCCGGGCTTTTTCGTACGGCCACTGGCCGGAGCCTGGACTGGCAGCGCCGCAGGCGCCTTGGTTCAGCCGAACCAGAAATACAGCAAGGTCAGGTTCGCCGCCGAGATCAGGCCGAACAACGACCAGGCCAGCGCGCTGACCCAGCGCGGGTTGACGAACTCCCCCATCAGGTTCCGGTCGCTGCTGAAGCGAATCAGCGGCCACAGGGCGAACGGCAATTGCAGGCTGAGCACCACCTGGCTGAGCACCAGCAGCTTGCCTACCGCGCCTTCGCCCAGCCAGAGCACGCCGATCAAGGCCGGCACCAGGGCCAGGCCGCGGGTGATCAGGCGCCGCTGCCAGCAGGGAATCTTCGCCCGGAGGAAACCCTCCATCACCACCTGCCCGGCAATGGTGCCGGTGAAGGTCGAGCTTTGCCCCGCCGCCAGCAGGGCGAAGCCGAACAGGAAGCTGGCCAGGGCGCCGCCCACCAGCGGGTCGAGCAGGTGGTAGGCGTCTTGGATCTCCACCACCTCGGTGTGGCCGCTGCCGTGGAAAGCCGCGGCGGCGAGGATCAGGATCGCCGCATTGACCAGCAGCGCCAGGGACAGCGAGCCGATGGTGTCGAGCCGGGAAAAGCGGATCGCCGAGCGTTTGCTCGCCGCGTCGTCGCCGCTGACCCGGGTCTGCACCACGGACGAATGCAGGTAGAGGTTGTGCGGCATCACCGTCGCGCCGAGGATGCCGATCGCCAGGTACAGCGGCTCCTGGCTGCTCAGGGTGTCCCAGGATGGCCGCAGGCCGGCGGCGACATCCGGCCAGTAGGGGCCAATCAGCACCAGTTCGACGAAGAAACACGCGCCGATGGTCGCGATCAGCCCCAGCACTATGGCCTCCAGGCGGCGGAAGTTGGCGCCCTGCAGGGCCAGCACGATCAGGGTATCGAAGGCGGTGAGGACCACCCCGGTGGTAATCGAGACTCCCAGCAGCAGGTGGAAGGCCAGCGCCGCGCCGAGCACCTCGGCAAGGTCGGTGGCGACGATCGACAGCTCCGCCAGCAGCCATTGGCCACGCGCCACGCCAGGGCGGTAGCGCTCCCGGGAGAGTTGCGCGAGGTCGCGGCCGGTGGCGATCCCCAGGCGCGAACAGAGGCTTTGCAGGAGCATCCCGGAAAAGCTCGCCAGCACCACCACGAACAGCAGCGCGTAGCCGAAGCGCGAGCCCGCCTCGATGGCGGTGGCCCAGTTGCCGGGGTCCATGTAGCCGACCGAGACCAGCAGGCCGGGGCCGACGAACAGCGCCAGCTTGCGCAGCGGCGAGGCGTCGGCCGGCACCGCCACGCTGTGGCTGACCGCCGAGGGACAGAACGGCGCGGTGGCCGTGGTGGGCAGGGAGTATTTCACGAGGCGACGCCGGATCGGGGAGGAAGTGCGACCAGCCTAAACGTTTCACCCCGGTCGCGTCTTCCCTCCCCTCAGGCCTGGGCGCGCTGGCCGACCAGGCTCAGCTCGGCGACCTTCTCGCGCCGCTGCGCCAGGTAGCGGGTGCAACTGACACGCAGGAAGGAGGCGAAGTTGAGCACCTCGCCGCGATAGTCCATCACTTCCTCGTAGAGCTTGGTGATCAACTGGTTGGTGCTCAAGCCCTCGCCTTCGGCGATTTCCCGGAGGATGTCCCAGAACTGGTTCTCCAGGCGCAGGGTGGTCACCACCCCGCGGATGCGCAAGGAACGCGAGCGCGATTCATAGAGGATCGGGTCGGCTTTCACATAGAGTTCGCACATGCGCGGGGGTCTCCTGGGTCTCAGTGGCTGATGCGGGTGCCGAGCACCTCAAGGAAGCGCGCCAGCCACGCCGGATGCGCCGGCCAGGCCGGCGCAGTGACCAGGTGGCCGTCGACGTGGGCCTGGTCCGACGGAATGTCGACGTACTCGCCGCCGGCCAGCCGCACCTCCGGGGCGCAGGCCGGATAGGCGCTGCACGCCCGCCCTTGCAGGACGCCGGCGGCGGCCAGCAGCTGGGCGCCATGGCAGACCGCGGCGATCGGCTTGCGCGCGGCGTCGAAGGCACGCACCAGAGCCAGCACCTGCTCGTTCAGGCGCAGGTATTCGGGGGCGCGGCCGCCGGGGATCAGGAGGGCATCGTAATCCTCGGCGCGGGCCTGGGCAAAGTCGGCATTGAGGGTGAAGTTGTGGCCCGGCTTCTCACTGTAGGTCTGGTCGCCTTCGAAATCGTGGATGGCGGTGCGCACGCTTTGCCCGGCCCGCTTGTCCGGACACACCGCATGCACCTGGTGGCCCACCATCTGCAGGGCCTGGAACGGGACCATGGTTTCGTAGTCTTCGGCATAGTCGCCGACCAGCATCAGGATCTTCTTCGCAGCCATCACGCGCACTCCTTCGGGCAGGGCCCGGTCATACCGGGGATGCACCTAAGGTAGCCAATCCGCAGGGGGACGCGGGTAATAGACGGTTACTACACGCGTGCCGGGTTCAGATGCCGATCTTGTCCAGGGCCCGCCCAACGCCTTCCCAGAACGAGCGCTGCACGCGTTTCCGGTAGCCGCTGGCGGCGAACTGCATGGGTTCCTGGACCTGGTGGGTAGCGCCGATTTCCGCAGCGCCGAGATCGGCCGCCACCAATTGCAGCGGGCCATCGCCCTCACCCGCCGGGTGCTCGCTCTTCGGTGGCGGGTTGAGTTCGTCGTAGCGCAGGTAGTAGACCGAGCCGGCCCTGGCCTCGAGCATGAAGCTGGCGATGCGGGTGAAATCCATCGGACCGTCGGCGAACAGGGTCCAGAAGCTGCCCGCCAGCGGCCGGCGCATTTCCAGCTTGTAGCTGCCGGTCTCGAACTCGAACGCCAGGTAGCCGTTGCTCGGCAGGCTGCCGATCAATTCGTTGTTGAGGAAGATCCCCGGCGCCTCGAGTTCCTCGTCCGCCCACTGGCTCCGCGGACGGTAGAGGTAGACTGTGGCGTGGCTGGCATCGGCGCTCGGATGGGCGACGAAGGCCGGTCCGTCCACCGAACCGAAGAACGCGCCGGGCGTGCTGCAGCCGACCAGGCTCGCGACGATCGACAGGGCCAGCGACAGGCTGCGCAGCATGCTCCATCCCTCTTCTTATGGTTATCCGCGCAGCATAACCAGCTGGGTCGGGCCTGCCACCCGTCGAAAGTCCGGTTCTCCGGGAGAACGGCCTCAGGCCGGGCGCGGCACCTTGGCCAGCGCCGGCGTCGGCATCAGCCGGCGCACCAGCCACTTGCGCACCGGCACCACGCCGCGCTCCTGGAACAGTACGCAGAACGCCACCAGCAGGACCAGGAACAGCGGGTAGTAGAGCAGCGACGATGGCAACGCGGCCGCCGCCTCGGTGCAGGCGCGCCAGTCGTCGAGACAACGCCCCGGCACGGCGATAAGGCGCTCGCTACGGGAGAACAGGGTGAACATCGGCACATGCAGGGCGAACAGCGACAGCGAGGCGGCCCCCAGGCGCGGCGACCAGTGGCGGACGAAAGCGCTCTTCGGGTCGGCGGGCAGCGCGCAAAGGCACACCAGCAGCAACTGGGCCGGCAGCAGCAGGCCGTTGTGCAGCAGGAAGTACCAATGCTTGGCGCCCTGGGTGAACAGGTAGTCGGCCACCAGGAAGGCCGCCACCACCAGCGCCACCAGCGCGGCCAGCAGGCCGCGTCCCGGCACCATGCCGCGGTCGCGGTAGCCGCGGAACAACCCGTAGGCCAGGATGCCGCCAAGGAATTCCGGCAGGCGCAGCAACGGATTGCGATGCAGCAGGCCGGTCCAGGGGATCCCGTAGCTCTCGCTGGCCACCACCAGCACCGGCGGGATCAGGTAGACCAGCCAGACCAGCGCCAGCACCTTCCACTTGTACCGGCTGCGCATCAGCCGCGGGGCGACGAAGGGAAACGCCAGGTAGAAGAACATCAGCGTCGACAGCGACCACAACGGCGCGTTGAAGGTCAGGTAATAGGGATTCCAGGCCTGCAGCAGGAGGATCTGCAGGATGCTGTTGACGAACAGTTCGGTGTTGCTCATCCAGTGCAGGAAGAGTTCCGGGTGGGTGCGGCCGAGCACTTCGTTGGTGTCGTAGATGACGAAGCGCGGGGTGGCCTTGTCCAGCTCGGGACCGATTCCCAGGTGGCTGAGGGCCAGCAACACCAGGATCGACAGCAGCAGGGAGAACAGGTGCAGCGGATAGAGATTGGACAGTCGCTTGGTCCAGAAGCTGCGGGCGCTTTCGCGCAACCGGCCGCTGCGCGCGTAGACATGGGCCAGGAGGAAGCCGGAGAGCACGAAGAAGGTGCTGGTGGCGAAGAACCCCAGGCTGGTGAGTTCATCGAGACCGGGAAACTTCTGCTCTTTCGGATAGGTATGCAGGGTGTGGTACACCACCACGTACAGGCCGAGCAGGAAGCGCAACCATTCCAGTCCGATGAAACGTTCCTTGGAGTCGGGCGTTGCCACGCATCTCTCCTTTGTCATTGTAATGGGCGGTCCGGGGTAGACCCGCAAGCTCCCCGGCAAGTTTCACCGGGCCGGCCAGCGACTACGAAAGGCCGCTGCCTAGCGCCGGCGGTCGAGGAAATTCACCACCACCCGGTCCAGCCAACCCCACAGGCGCTGGTGCAGGCGCATCCACAGGGGTCGCGCGCGCCACATCGCCAGGGTCACCTCGCGGCTGTCGGCGAAGTCCGCCAGCAGGCTCGCCGCCGCCTCATTGGTGAAGTCCGGGTCGAGGGCCTCGAGATTGGCGTCGAGGTTGAAGCGTAGATTCCAATGATCGAAGTTGCAGGAGCCGACGCTCACCCAATCGTCGACCATGACCATCTTCAGGTGCAGGAAGCGCGGCTGGTATTCGTGGATGCGCACGCCGGCGCGCAGCAGGCGCGGGTAGTAGCGCTGCCCGGCATAGCGCACCGGGGCGTGGTCGGTGAGCCGCCCGGCCAGCAGCAGGCGCACCTCCACGCCGCGCTGGGCGGCCTTGCGCAGGGCCCGGCGAACCTTCCAGGTCGGCAGGAAGTACGGCGTCGCCAGCCAGATCCGTCGGCGCGAGCCGTTCAGCGCGCGGACCAGCGATTGCAGGATGTCGCGGTGCTGGCGGGCGTCGGCGTAGGCCACCCGGCCCAACCCACGGGCCGCCCCCGGCTGCGGCGGAAGGCGGGTAAGGGTCATGCCCTCGCGGGGCTTCCAGGCTTTCTCTTCGAGACAGGCCAGCCATTGCCGCTCGAACAGCGCCGCCCAGTCCGCCACCACCGGGCCGTCCATCTCGACCATCACCTCGCGCCAGGCGCTGACGTCGCTGACCGGTTCCCAGAATTCGTCGGTGATCCCGGCGCCGCCGACATAACCGAGGCGCCCGTCCACCAGCAGCAGCTTGCGATGGTCGCGGTAGAGATTGCCGCCAGTCAGCTTCCAGCGCAGCGGGTTGTACAGCCGCAGTTCGCCGCCGGCCTCGCGCAGGCGCTGGATCCAGGCGCTGCCCAGGCCTAGGCAGCCGAAGCCGTCGAACAGGCAGCGCACGGCGACGCCCCGGCGGCGGGCATCCAGCAGGGCGACGAGAAACAGTTCGGCGCAATGCCCGTCTTCCACCAGGTACAGCTCCAGCTCGATGCTCCGCTGCGCCGCCTCGATGGCCAGCAGCATGCGCGGGAAGAACCGCACGCCGTCATTGAGCAGGGCGAAGCGGTTGTCGCTGCGCCAGGGAAAGACCGGGCCGCTCACCGCGAAGTGAAGATCAGCACGGCGCCGACCGGCACCGAAAGCCCGATACTGCCGGCGCCGGCCAGCTTGCGCAGGGTCTCGATGCCGGGGGCGAGGTCGAAGTCGGCGGCGTCCAGCACCAGCGGCGACAGGGTCACCACCTGGAAGCGATGCTCGTCCAGGCGGGTCACCAACAGGTCGCTGGCGTAGCTCTTGCGCTTGCCGTGCAGGCTAACGGTCACCGGCTGGCGCATTTCCAGTTGCACGCCGTCGGCCAGCTCGACGATCGGCGCCAGGTCGAGCTGGGCGGTGATCTCCGCCTCGGCGAAGCGCTTGGTCTCGAACAGATGCTCGCGGATGCGTTCGTCGCGCAGCGGGATGTCGGTGCTCACCGAGTCCAGCTCGACGCGCAGGCGCGCCTGACCCTTGTCGTCGACCTTGCCGTGCATGACCAGGAAGCGGCCGACTTCCGAAAGGGTAGCGTTCTTGGTGGAGATGAAACTGAGTCGCGACGACTCGTAATCCAGGTACCAGGCGGCCTGGACCGGCAAAGCCAGGAGGGCCAGGCCGAGGCAGATCAACTTGTGCATGCGGGCTCCCTTTGCGTCCGGCGCCACCTTAAACCGGCCGCCTGGGAGCAGGCAAACTCCCGCGTCAGTCGAGCGCGTGCTGCAACTGACTGACGGTATCGGCCAGGGTTCCCAGGTGCCGGCGGCGCACCCGTTCGACGCAATCCTGATCGCGCGGCCAGTGCAGCGCCACGCTGCCGAGCAGGCGACCCTGGGCGCGTACCGGCAAGGCCACCGCGCGGATCAGGAACGGCAGGCGCACCGGATACTCCCAGTGTCCCTCGGTACGCTCGCCGTAGCCCTGGCCGTGGGCCTGCTCGCGGGTGCGCAACCAGAGGTCCTCGTCTACCTGGTGCTGGCGCGCCAGGCGGCGCACCTCGCTGTCTGCCAGTTCGCCCAGGCAGGCCTTGCCCATGGCCGAATGGAACAGGCTGGCGTGCTGGCCGACCACCAGCCGGTTGGCCGGGTAGCGCTTGCGCAGGACGCCGGGCACCGAGCTTTCCGCCACCAGCAGGCGGTCGCCGTCGAGAATCGACAAATCGGCGACCAGCCCGGTGCGCTCGCTCAACTCCACCAGCAGCGGCGCGGAACGCTCCACCACCTGGCAGCGGAAGCGCTCGGCGGCGTCACCGTAGAGGCGGGTGGAACGCAGCCGGTAGCGCCGGTCGGTCAAGCCGCGGTACAGCCAGCCCTGCTCCAGCAGGGTATGCAGCAGCCGCGACACCGTGGCCTTGGGCAGTTCGGTCAGGTAATGCAGCTCCTCGAGCCCCAGCGCCTGGTGCTGGCCCAGCAGATCGAGGATCGCCAGCGCCCGCTCCACCGAACGCACGGTTCCCGCCTCTTCTCTTTCCGGCATGACGACACCTCCACCGTCGACAGACCGTTATGGCAAAGCAAGATGCAGGCCCAGGTCATGTAGGAAGAATCTGCGAATACGGCAGCATTGCTCCGCGGCCTAGTCGATTCCCCCTGGAGCCTCGAGCATCGCCGGCGGACGGCGGCTGACCCAACGGGTCAGGCCCTCGTGGGCATGGGCCAGTTGCAGCACCGCCAGGTCGGCCTGCGCCGGGCCGATGATCTGCAATCCCATCGGCAGGCCCGCCGCGCCGAAGCCGATCGGTACGCTGATCGCCGGCAAACCGGCCAGGGTCGGGCCGATCACCACCTCCATCCAGCGGTGATAGGTGTCCATCGGCCGCCCGGCGACCTGCCGCGGCCACGCCGTTTCTGCATCGAAAGGAAACACCTGGGCGCTGGGCAGCAAGAGGAAATCGTAACGTTCGAACAGACGCGCCAGCGCCCGATACCAGTCGCTGCGATCCAGCGAGGCGCGATAGACCTCGGCGGCGCCGAGGCCGAGCCCGGACTCCACTTCCCACTGCGCCTCCGGCTTGAGTCGGACGCGCCGTGCGGGATCGGCGTAAAGCTCGCCAAGCGAGCCCTGCACCAGCCACTGGCGATGGACCAGCCAGGTGCGCCACAGGCGCTCCAGGGGATAGTCCGGCAGGCACGCCTCGACGTCGCAGCCCAGCTCGGCGAAATCGCCCAGCGCGGCTTCGCAAAGCTCCAGCACGCCCTCCTCCATCGGCAGGTAGCCGGCGTAGTCGCCGAGCCAGCCGAGCCGGGCTCCGCGGAAGTCGCGCCCGAGGTCGTCGGCGAACCTGCGCGGATCGTCGCGCAACGACAGCGGACAGCGCGGATCGTAGCCGGCCTGGGTGGCCAGCAGCCGGGCCAGGTCGGCCACGCTGCGCCCCATCGGGCCTTCGGTGGCCAGTTGCTGAACGAACAGTTCCGCTTGCGGGCCGTGCGGCACCCGTCCCTGGGACGGGCGGAAGCCGTAGACGTTGTTGTAGGCGGCGGGGTTGCGCAGCGAACCCATCATGTCGCTGCCGTCGGCCACCGGCAGCATGCGCAGCGCCAGCGCCACCGCCGCCCCACCGCTGCTGCCGCCGGCGATCCGCGCCGGATCGTAGGCATTGCGGGTGGTGCCGAACAGCGGGTTGTAGGTCTGCGAGCCGAGCCCGAACTCCGGTACGTTGGTCTTGCCGATGACGATCGCACCGCTGCTCTTCACCCGCTCGACGACGATTGCGTCGTGCTCCGGCACCTGCCCGGCGAACAGCGGCGAACCCAGGGTGGTAGGAATGCCGGAGGTGGCGGCGAGGTCCTTGATCGCCTGCGGCATGCCGTGCATCCAGCCCAGCCATTCGCCGCGCGCCAGTTGCCGGTCGCGCTCGTCGGCCTGGGCGAGCAGGCGGCTTTCCGCCTGCAGCGAGACGATGGCGTTGACCCGCGGGTTGAACCGTTCGATCTGCGCCAGGTAGGCCTGCATGACCTCGCGGCAGGACAGTTCGCGTCGGCGGATCGCCGCGGACAGCGGCAGCGCGTCAAGCGCGACGATTTCCTCGTGGCCGTCGCTTCGATGGCGGGTGGCGCTCATTCACAGACTCCTTGCCGGCTTGCCCAGGGCCGGTTCACGGGGGCGCGGGGCGGGCGTCGCGCCCTCCCGCAGATAGAGGGTGGCGAGCAGCCCGAGGAAGGCCGCGCCGAGCACGTAGAACGCCGGCGCCACTGGCGAGCCGCCGACCTCGGTGAGCCAGGTGACGATGAACGGGGCGAAACCGCCGAACAGCATCACCGCCAGGTTATACGCCACCGCCAGGCCGGTGGAACGCACCCGCACCGGAAACTGCTCGGCCACCGCGGTCGGCGCCGGGCCGAAGAAGCCGCCGATCGCCGTGCACAGCAACAGTTGCATCAGCAGCAGGCGCCCCAGGCTCGGCGCCGCGGCGACCCAAGCGAACAGCGGATAGACCATGAGCATGAAGGCCAGGGTCGCGACCAACAGCACCGGGCGCCGCCCGAGCCGGTCGGAGAGTCCCCCAGCCAACGGGATTACCAGGGTCATCAGCGCCACCGCCGCCATCTGCACCATGAACACCTCGTCCAGCGGCAGGCCCAACTGCTTGTGGGCGAAGGTCGGCATATTCACCAGCACCACGTAGAAGGACACCGTGCCGATCACCGTCAGGCCCATGCTCACCAGCACGCTGCGCCGGTATTCGCGCAGCACGCCGAGCAGCCCCTGGCGCTCGCCGGGCTCCCGGATGGCTTCGAGGAAGGCCTCGGTCTCGCCCATGTAGCGGCGGATCCACAATCCCACCGGACCGATCAGCAGACCGAACAGGAACGGCACCCGCCAGCCCCAGCTCTCCAGGGACTCGGCGTCCAGGCAATGGGTGACCAGCGCGCCCATCCCCGCACCGGCGAACACCGCCAGGCACTGGCCGAACAATTGCCAGGAACCGTAGAGACCGCGCCGGTGCGGCGGCGCGCTTTCCACCAGGAAAGCCGTGGCGCTGGCGTACTCGCCGCCGGTGGCGAAACCCTGCAGCATTCGCGCGATCACGATCAGCAATGGTGCGCCGACGCCGATCGCCGCGTAGGTCGGGGCGAAGGCGATCATCGCGATGGACAGCGTCATCAGCAGGATGATCAGTTGCATCGCCGCCTTGCGTCCCCTGCGGTCGGCATACAGGCCGAGCAGGACCCCACCGACCGGACGCATGAAGAAACCGACACCGAAGGTGGCCAGGGCCATCAGCAGCGAGGTGTACTCGTCGCCGGAGGGGAAGAACAGCCTGGCGATCAGGCTGGAAAGGAAGCCGTAGACGATGAAGTCGTACCACTCCAGGGCGTTGCCGATCACGGCAGCCGCCACCTGGCGGGTACGCGAGGTACCGCTCGGGCAAGCGTGCATGGGAATCTCCTGGTAACCGGGGGATGCCGGCGCGGCTCAAGCCGCGCCGTTATTGGCGGCAGTCAGTCGAAGGCCGGACGCCGCGGGGGCGGCCAGCCAGGTCTCGGCGAGCGCGCCCCAATAGGCCGCGCCCCGGACCAGGATGTCGTCGTTGAAGTCATAGGCCGGGTTGTGCACCATCGGCCGTCCTCTGCCGTTGCCGATGAACAGGTAGCTGCCGGGGCAGCGCTGTAGCATCCAGGCGAAGTCCTCGCTGCCCATCAGCTTCGGCGTGGCGCCGTCGACCTGCTCCGCGCCGGCCAGCTCGACCCCGACCTGGCGGGCGAACTCGGTTTCCTCGACGCTGTTGACCAGCACCGGATAGGCCGGGTAGTGCTCGATGCTGGCCTGGCACCCATAGCTGGCGGCCTGCAACTCGATGATCTGGCGAACCCGCTGCAGCACCTGCTCGCGCACCTGGCCGTCGAGCGCCCGCAGGCTCAGGCGCAGCACGGCGCGCTGGGGTATGACGTTGGCCGCCTCGCCGGCCTGCAATGCACCGACCGTGACCACCGCGGCCTTCTGCGGATCGACGTTGCGCGCCACCACGCTCTGCAGGGCCATCACCGCGCTCGACGCGGCGAGCAGCGGATCGACGCTCAAGTGCGGCATCGAACCGTGGCCACCGACGCCCTCCAGGGTGACGCTCAGCAGGTCCTGGGAAGCCATCATCGGTCCCGCGCGGAAGCCCAGGTGCCCGGCCTCCAGTCCCGGCATGTTGTGCATGCCGAACAGCGCATCGCAGGGAAAGCGCTCCAGCAGCCCGTCGGCGAGCATCGCCTCGGCGCCGCCCTGGCCTTCCTCGGCGGGCTGGAAAATCAGTACCAGGGTGCCGTCGAAACGCCGCGTCGCCGCCAGGTAGCGTGCCGCGCCGAGCAGCATCGCGGTGTGTCCGTCGTGGCCGCAGGCGTGCATGCGCCCGCCGTGGCAGCTGCTGTAGCCGAGCCCCGTGGCCTCGACGATCGGCAGCGCATCCATGTCCGCCCGCAGGCCGAGCCGCCGCGTACCGTCGCCCTGGCGGAGGACGCCGACCACGCCGGTGCGGCCGATCCCTTCGTGCACTTCGTAGCCCCAGCCGCGCAGGCACTCGGCGACCAGCGCGGCGGTGCGTCGCTCCTCGAAGCCCAGTTCGGGATGGGCGTGGATGTCCTGGCGCAGGCTACGCAGGTCGTCGGCGACCTCCTCGAGCCAGGCCACGATGTGTCGATGTCGAGCCATGCCGTCTCTCCTCTGGCCGGATTGCGCTCCGGTCTTGTTGGCGGGAGGCCCGGACGCAAGGCCGGCCGGGCGTGGTCACAGCTAAGCGCGGCGCGCGGCGAAGGACAACGGAAGGCGGTTCCACTGGGTGGAACCCAAGGCCCGCGCCGCCCTGCGCCGGCGCGTCAGAACTGTTCCGGCGGCACTTCGCGGAAGTTCAGCACGGCGAACACCGGTACCTCGGGAGTGATCGAGGGAATATTGGCCATGTCCTTCAAGGGCTTGAGCTTCTCTTCCAGGTCGAAGTCGAGCAGCTTCAGCAGCACCGGCTCCAGGGTCGCCACCTGGACCAGCCCTTCGCCCTGGCGGGTGACCAGCACGTCGGCCTTCAGGCGGCGCTGCTGGCCGTGCAGGTCGAGGGTGAAGTCGAGCTTCTCGACCCGCGACTGACCGACCCGCAGGTCGTCGAAGCCGGCCATGTCCAGGCGGCTCTCCACGGTGGCCTCGGGGAAGCGCGAGGTTTCGAAGAAGTTGTCCTTCATTCGCTCGTCGCGCAGGGCCAGGCCGCTGTCCAGGGTGCCCAGCGGCACCACGATGCGCGCGACGCCCTGCTTGTCGATCTGGCCGCTGAGACGGTCGAAGCGCTGCACCTCGGCCATCTTCGCGCGTTTCACGGAAACGAAGCTGATCCGCGAGTAATCCGGCTCCAGTTGCCATTCCGCCGCCGACAGCAGCGGGCTGAGGAGCAACAACAGGACACACAATACAACAGGCATTCCACCTCCGGCTTCGGGCCGGCGCCGTCCCTCGCCCCGCGCCCCGACATGCGCCGCCGGTCAGTCCGGCAGCCTGTCCGCCTCGGGCATGAGCCGGCATCCCTCGCGCGGGCCCAGCCAGGCGGCCGTCTGCGTACTGCCGAGGCCGCGGGCGGTCACCCGGCGGCGGGCTTCGTCGTCGAAGAAGCCGCTGATCGGCACGTACTGTTGGGTATAGGCCCGGCAATAGTCCGCGGAGTTCCCCATCACGTAGCGGCAGGAGCAGTACTCCTTGGCCGTGTAGGCGCCGATGATGGCGGGAAAGGCCGCCAGGTGGATGCGGTTCTGCCAGGCCCACGCGAGGGCGGCGAGCAGCCCCAGGACGAACAGGAAGAGCAAGGGATGGCGACGGATCATGGCCGCGCCTCCCCGGCGAACGCCGCCTGCGCCAGGCGCAGGAATTCGTTGTGACGGAAACGCCCGTCGCGGTCGTCGGCGTAGCGCACGATCACCAGCTTCTCCTCGGGCAGCACGTAGAGCGCCTGGCCCCAGTGGCCGAGCGCGGCGAAGGCGGTCTCGGCGACGTCCGGCCAGGGCGCCCGCGCGCCTTTCACCGCACGGTTCAACCACCACTGGCCGCCCGGCACCGCCTCGCCCTCCTCTTCCGCGCTCGGCCGGTAGCGGGCGAAGGGCGTCAGGTTGAACTCGACCCATGCCAGCGGCAGCAGTTGCCGCTCGCGCCAGCGCCCGTGGCGCTGCATCAGCAGGCCGACGCGCGCCAGGTCGCGGGCGCTCATGTAGACGTACGACGAGCCGACGAACGTGCCGGCGGCGTCTCGCTCCCATACCGCCGAACGGATGCCCAGCGGCTCGAACAGCGCGCGCCAGGGGTACTCGGCATAGTCCGCGCCGAGCATGCCGTGGAGGGCCGCCGCCAGCACGTTGCTGTCGCCGCTGGAGTAGCGGAAACGCCGGCCCGGCGGCCGGGCCGGCGGGGTCTCGGCGACGAAGCCGGCCATGTCGTCACGCCCACGGGTGTAGAGCATCGCCACCACGGAGGATTTCAATGGCGCGAACTCGTAGTCCTCCTGCCAGTCCAGCCCGGAAGACCAGTTCAGCAGGTGGCGCAACGTCACCTCGGGATGACGGGCGAACGGCGGGTAGTAGCGCGCCACCGGGTCGTCGAGCTGGAAGCGCCCTTCGCCCTCGGCGACGCCGAGCAGCGTGGCGAGCAGGCTCTTGCTCACCGACCAGGTAAGGTGCGGGGTCTCGGCACGGCTCGGGCCGGCGTAGCGCTCATAGAGCAGGCGACCGTCGCGGATCACCACTACCGCGTCGGTACGGATGCCTTTGCGACGAACATCGTCGCGACGGCCGAAGGCATAGCGCTCGAATGCCTCCAGCGCCGGCCCCGCGGGCTGTTGGGCACGGGGCCAGTCGGTGTCGGGCCAGTCTTCGGCCAGGGCAGGGAGGGCGAATACCAGGGCCAGCGCGGCGAGGGCGCGGCGGGACAACGGCAAAGCGGGCATCGGCGGGCCCTCTCGACGGTCGAGGGGCAACCCTAGCATGGCGTCGATGACGCCAGGAAGCGCGGACTCAGCCGGGCATGCGGTAGTCGTCCGGACCGAGCAGGTCGATGCCGCACTCGAGGTTCTCGATCCAGTAGAGGAAGGCGCTGATCATTTCCTTGCCGACGAAGGGCCGCCCGTGTTGCGGCACGATCATCTCCACATCCATGTCCCGGACCATCCGCGCCCACAGGCGGCAGATCTTGTTCGCCGCCATGTAGCGGCGATGGAATCCGTCCATGTACTGGATATGCGCGGCGAAATCGCTGACCGGCGCGGCGTCGTCCACCAGCGAGGCGCCCATGTCGCCCGAGAAAAGGATCTTGCTCACCGGGTCGTAGAGCTGGAAGTTGCCCACCGAATGCAGGAAATGCGCGGGGATCGCCTTCAACGAGCAGTCGCCGAGAGCGATCGCCTGGCCGCGGTCGGGCAACGGCATGACCCGGTCGTAGGTGTTGATGCCATGGCTGACCGCCAGGTAGTTGGCCGTCAGGTGCGGCAGGAAGCGCGCCCACAGCTTGGAGCAGATCACCCGGGCGCGGGTGTGCAGCAGCCACTTGTCGAGGGCGGCGATGATGTCCGGGTCCTGGTGCGAAGCGAAGATGTAGTCCAGCTCCTGCAGCGGAAAGCGTTTCGACAATTCCAGCGAGAGCGGCGTGTAGGTCAGGTCGCCGCCGGGATCGAGCAGCAGGTACTGGCCGTTGTCGACGATCAGGAACTGGTTGGACTGGACCCCTTCGCCGCTGACGAGGTCATCGAAACACAGGCACTGGTGGCTGCCGTTGTCGAACAGCACGATCGGTTCGCGTCGCATGGTCGGTGAAATCTACTCTGTGCAGGCGCCGAGGAGCATTCCTCGCCGGATGCTGCGCAGGGTAAGCGCCTGCGGCGCGGCGCCTCACTGACCTGGGTCAAGCCCGAGGCGGGTCAAGGCCTTCTCCAGGCGAACTTTGCGGGCCCCGTTGGCAATCGCCAGCAAGCCGCGATCGCGTTGCCACAATGCCTCCCAGGTCGAGGCGTTGGCGGCGAAGGCGGCATCCAGTTGCCCCTCCAGCGCCGAGAACTGTTCGAACAGCCCAGCCAGTACCGCCTGGGTGCCGACGCAGGCGACCGGATGCCGCGCGACCTCGGCGCAGCCGCCGAGGATGCCGGCCAGGCGCAGCAGCAGCGGCGAGGGCCAGCCGCATTCATGGCCGACCCCATAGAGCCAGCCGACCAGCGCCGCCAGCACATGGACATCCTCCAGCAGGCGGAACGGCCTGACGTAGTCGTCCCAACCATCGCCGGGCAGGCGCTCGCAATGGGCACCGTCGAGCAACAGGCGGGAATGCGGCACATCCGGCATCAGCGGCAGCGCCGGCAACGCCTCCAGGCGCGCCCCCGGGGCGCCGGCCAGGACCACCGTCATCGACAGTCGCGGCGGCTGCCCCGGTGCCTCGTCGCGGGCGGCCACCAGCCACCAGGAGGCGCTGTCGCCAGCGGTGACGAAATCCTTTTGTCCATGCAGGACCAGCCCCTCCAGGCGGGTCTGCAGATCCGCCGGGCGCACGCTGCGCTTCTCGGTCACGCACAGCGCGCCGAGACCTTCCGGCGCCGCCGGCCAGAGCGCGCGCAGGGCCGCCTGGTAGCCGGCGAGGAAGGCCAGGCCCGGACTCGCCGCCAATCGTCCGCCGAGCACCGCCCGCTCCAGGGTGCCAAGACCGTCGGCGCGCGCCAGGGCGGCGGCGTGCCAGTCTTCCAGGGAGCCTTCGGTGGGCAGGCGGTCGAGCGGGCCGAGCAAGCGTTGCCAGGACATGGCGGACTCCAGTGTGGAATGTGTCGGAACCGGCATCCTGCCGAGGGTGCCAGCGTTGAACAACGGCGCGTTACATCCGGCGACAATGTCATACAAGCATCACGCCCCTGTCACAGGGGTGACACCGCGCCTTCCTAGCCTGAGCTTGCACAGCAAAGCCGAGCGGCCGCAACCCGCGGCGCCGGCCCAAGGAGGCCCAGGCATGACCCAGACCGCCATTACCCGCGAACCCGTCGCCGGACGCCGCCTGAAGGCCGAGCGCCTGAACGGCGCCCGCGCCCTGCGCGAGGCCCAGGCCCTGCGCTACCGCGTATTCAGCGCCGAGTTCGACGCCAAGCTCGAAGGCGCCGAAGACGGCCTCGACCGCGACGACTACGACCGTCACTGCGCACACATCGGCGTCCGCGACCTCGACAGCGGCGCCCTGGTGGCCACCACCCGGCTGCTCGACCATCGCGCCGCCGAACGCCTCGGGCGCTTCTACAGCGAAGAGGAGTTCCACCTCTCCGGCCTCGACGCCCTGCACGGCCCGGTCCTGGAGATCGGCCGCACCTGCGTCGCTCCCGAATACCGCAACGGCGCCACCATCGCGGTACTCTGGGGCGAACTCGCCGAGGTCCTCAACGAGGGCGGCTACCGCTACCTGATGGGCTGCGCCAGCATTCCCATGCGCGACGGCGGTATGCAGGCCAAGGCGGTGATGCAGCGGCTGCGCGAACGCTACCTGTGCACCGACTACCTGCAGGCCGAGCCGAAGAACCCTCTGCCGCCGCTGGACGTCCCGGAAAACCTCACCGCCGAGCTGCCGCCGCTGCTCAAGGCCTACATGCGCCTGGGCGCGAAGATCTGCGGCGAGCCCTGCTGGGACCCGGATTTCCAGGTCGCCGACGTGTTCATCCTGCTCAAGCGCGACGAACTCTGCCCGCGCTACGCCCGCCACTTCAAGGCGGCGGTCTGATGGCGCGGCTGCGCCTGCTGCTGCGCAGCGCCCGCCTGCTCGGGCTGGTCGCGCTCGGACTGGGCCTGGCCGCTTGGGTCAGCCTGCGCGAGCGGCTGCCCGGCGCCGACGTCACGCCGCTGCGCCAGCGCCTGACCCGCTGGTGGCTGGCGCGCCTCTGCGCGGCCCTGCCCTTCGAGGTCAGGGTCAGCGGCGAAGCGCCCCGGCAACCCATGCTGTGGGTAGCCAACCATGTGTCCTGGACCGATATCCCGCTGCTCGGCGCCCTGGCGCCGCTGACCTTCCTGTCCAAGGCCGAGGTGCGTGCCTGGCCGCTGGCCGGCTGGCTGGCGGAAAAGGCCGGCACCCTGTTCATCCGCCGCGGCTCGGGCGACAGCCGGCTGATCAACCAGCGCTTGGCCGAACAGCTGCACCGCGGACGCAACCTGCTGATCTTCCCGGAAGGGACCACCACCAACGGCGAAAGCCTGCGCACCTTCCACGGTCGCCTGATGGCCAGCGCCCTGGAAGCCGGCGTGGCGGTGCAGCCGGTGGCGATCAGCTACCGCCGCGACGGCGTGCCCGATGCGCAGGCGCCGTTCATCGGCGACGACGACCTGCTCAGCCACCTCGGCCGCCTGCTGCGCGGCGAGCGCGGCAGCGTGCATATCCAGCTGCTGGAACCGATCCCCAGCCAGGGCCTGGACCGCGCCGAGCTGGCCCGCCAGGCCCAGCAGGCGGTGCGCCTGGCGCTGTTCGGCACTGCCGCCCCTACGCAAACCCGACGCGCCGCCTAATCGCGCTTGGGCGGCACCGCCAGCACGTCGCACGGCAGGTCGCCGAGGGCCGCCTCGGCCACGCTGCCGATCAGCGCGCGGCGGAAGCCGGTCAGGCCCTGGGTGCCGAGCACCGTCAACTGCGGCGCCTGGCGGCGTACCTCGGTCATGATCACGTTGATCGGCAAGCCTTCGCCGACGCGCAACTGGATGTCCTCGCGGCCCAGCCCCAGGCCGGCGACGTAGTCGCGCAGCTCGACGTTGGCCTTGAGTTCCTCCTGGTCGACGTAATGCTCGACGCGGTCTTCCTTGATCCCCGAATAACGCATCATGCCCTTGGCGAACGGCTCGAAGGCATGCAGCGCGGTGAGGCTGGCGGCGTCGAGGAAGCCGAGCTGGCCGGCCATCTGCACCGCGCGCGTCGAGGTCGGCGAGAAGTCCAGAGCCAGCAGCACCCGGCGGTACTCCTCTTCCGGCGCACCGGCCGCGCGCAGCACCGGGATCTTCGCATTGCGTACCACCCGCTCCAGGGTGGTGCCGATGAACAGGTCGCGCAGCGGCGTGTGCCGGTGCGCGCCCATCACCAGCAGGTCGGCGCCGATCTCCTCGGCCACCGCGTTGATCACCACCACCGGATCGCCGACCCGCACGATCGCCTTGGACTCGACGCCGAGGCGCTCCTTCAGGGCCTGTCCGTTCACTTCCAGCAGGTTGGCGATGGCCAGCCGTTGCGGCGCGATCAGCACCGGCGGCTGGTCGTCGTCGAGCACGTTCAGCACGGTCAGTTCGGCATTCCTCGCCTTGGCCAGCGCCGCGGCGCGCATGACCGCCAGCTCGGAACGCGAGGACAGGTCGGTCGCCACCAGGATTCGTTTCATCTTCCACCTCCATTGGCAGAGCGTTGAACGTCGGCCCCATTGAACGATCGACGCGACCGCTGCCGGTTGATGTGCATCAAGCGGATGCTTCGGACTGAAACAATTGATAGGTGATTCCGCCGGCCGGGCCAATGGCCGCTGCGCCAGGCTCAGCGCTGGCTCAGGGCGAAAGCCTGGAGTTGCGGGTAGAAGGCGCGGAAATCCGCGCTCAGGTCATCGTAGCGCTGGGCCAGTTCTTCCCAGGAACCGTCCAGCAGGTGCGGTCGCGACAGCCTCCGCGACATACCGCCCAGCACTTCGCGCAAGACCGCGAACTCGCGGTAGCTGCCCAGCCAGTCCTGGGCCGCCATCCGCGGCGCGATGCGCGCCAGGCGCTCCGGCAGCGGCGAGGCGGTGCGCAGGGTGCCGTAGACCCGCTCGACGAACTGCGGCAGCGGTTCGTCGGCGTAGTCGTTCCAGTCGCGCGCCAGGCAGTGGTCGAAGAACACGTCCAGCAGGACGCCGGCGAAACGCCGGCGCTCCAGCGGGAAGCGCCGCTTGGCCGCATGCACCAGTGGGTGGCTGTCGGTGAAGGCGTCGATGCGCCGGTGCAACTGGATGGCCCGCTCGATCTCGTCCGGCCATTGTCCCTGCAGGCGGCCCTTGACGAAGTCGCCGTACAGGCTGCCGAGCAGTTGGGCCGGTTGCGGGCCGCCGAGGTGGAGATGCGCGAGGTAGTTCATGCGGGCTAGCTTACCCCAGGGACGGAACGGTCGTTTCGATCATCGTCATCAGCCCTGTCGATAGCGACTATCGTCGCAATCGATCCCCATATCGTCCCACACCGATATATAGTTCGTCCCAACCCGATATGGACGGCCAACGGACCACCGCCATGCCACTGGACATCGACGAAATCATCAAGGCTCTCTCCCACCCGGTGCGACGCGACATGCTGCGCTGGCTGAAGGAACCGGAGAAGTACTTCGTCGAGCAGGATCACCCGTTCGAGATCGGCGTCTGCGCCGGCAAGTTCGACCAGCGTACCGGTCTCTCCCAGTCCACCGTGTCGGTGCACCTGGCCACCCTGCAACGCGCCGGTCTGGTGACCAGCCGCCGGGTCGGCCAGTGGAACTTCTTCAAGCGCAACGAGGAGACCATCCAGGCCTTCCTCGACCAACTCGGCGACGAGCTGTAAGCAGCACTCGCTTCCACCCCACTACCTCGCAGTCCAGGAGCTCGACCGATGCCGGCGTCTCTTCTCGTCCTCGCTTTATCCGCCTTTGCCATCGGTACCACCGAATTCGTCATCATGGGCCTGCTGCCGCAGGTCGCCGGCGACCTGCGGGTATCCATTCCCAGCGCCGGCTGGCTGATCAGCGGCTACGCCTTCGCCGTGGCCTTCGGCGCCCCGCTGATGGCCATGGCCACCGCCCGCCTGGAGCGCAAGAAAGCCCTGCTCGCGCTGATGGGCATCTTCATCGTCGGCAACCTGCTCTGCGCGGTGGCCGCCAACTACGGCCTGCTGATGCTGGCGCGGATCGTCACCGCGCTCTGCCATGGCGCCTTCTTCGGCATCGGCTCGGTGGTCGCCGCCAGCCTGGTGGCGCCGAACCGCCGCGCTTCCGCCGTGGCCCTGATGTTCACCGGCCTGACCCTGGCCAACGTGCTCGGCGTGCCGCTGGGTACCGCGCTCGGCCAGGAAGCCGGCTGGCGCGCGACCTTCTGGGTGGTGACCCTGATCGGCATCGCCGCCTTCGTCGGCCTGGCCAGGGTGCTGCCAAACGACCGCGAGGAAGAGAAGGTCGACCTGCGCCAGGAAATGTCCGCGCTGAAGAACCCGTCGCTGTGGCTGGCCCTGGGCACCACCGTGCTGTTCGCCGCCTCGATGTTCGCCCTGTTCACCTACGTCGCGCCGCTGCTCGGCGAAGTCACCGGGGTCAGCCCGCGCGGCGTGACCTGGACCCTGCTGCTGATCGGCGTCGGCCTGACCGTCGGCAACGTGATCGGCGGCCGCCTCGCCGACTGGCGCCTGGGCACCACCATGGCCGCGGTGTTCGCCGCCATGGCGCTGGTCTCGGCGCTGTTCAGCTGGACCAGCCAGGCCCTGCTGCCGGCGGAAATCACCCTGTTCTTCTGGGCCGCCGCCGCCTTCGCCGCGGTGCCCGCGCTGCAGGTCAACGTGGTCCGCGTCGGGCATGCCGCGCCGAACCTGGTGGCGACCCTGAACATCGGCGCCTTCAACGTCGGCAACGCGCTCGGCGCCTGGGTCGGCGGCAGCGTCATCGACCACGGCCTGGGCCTGACCCGCGTGCCGCTGGCCGCCGCCGCGCTGGCCGCGCTGGCGCTGCTGGCCACCCTGATCGCCTTTTCCGGAAACGGCCGCGCCCAGGCGCAGCCGGTCCTCGATTGATCCCCTGTCCGTCTATTCCCTAGTGGAGGATGTTCCATGGCTACTCTGTTCGATCCCATCGTGCTCGGCGACCTCGAGCTGCCCAACCGCATCGTCATGGCGCCGCTGACCCGCTGCCGCGCCGATGAAGGCCGCGTGCCCAACGCCCTGATGGCCGAGTACTACGCCCAGCGCGCCGATGCCGGCCTGATCCTCAGCGAGGCCACCGCGGTCACGCCGATGGGCGTAGGCTATCCCGACACCCCCGGCATCTGGTCCGATGACCAGGTCCGTGGCTGGAGCAACGTGACCAAGGCGGTGCACGCCGCCGGCGGGCGCATCTTCCTGCAACTCTGGCACGTCGGGCGGATTTCCGACCCGCTCTACCTGAATGGCGAGCTGCCGGTGGCGCCGAGCGCCATCGCCGCCGAGGGGCACGTCAGCCTGGTGCGCCCGAAGCGTCCCTACGTCACCCCGCGCGCGCTGGACACCGAGGAGATCGCCGACATCGTCGAGGCCTACCGCCAGGGCGCCGAGCGGGCTAAGGCCGCCGGCTTCGACGGCGTGGAGATCCACGGCGCCAACGGCTACCTGCTCGACCAGTTCCTCCAGGACAGCACCAACAAGCGCACCGACCGCTACGGCGGCTCCATCGAGAACCGCGCGCGCCTGCTGCTGGAAGTCACCGACGCGGCGATCTCCGTATGGGGCGCCCAGCGCGTCGGCGTACACCTGGCGCCGCGGGCCGACTCCCACGACATGGGCGATTCCAACCGCCTGGAAACCTTCAGCCATGTCGCCCGCGAGCTGGGCAAGCGCGGCATCGCCTTCATCTGCGCCCGCGAAGCGCAGGCCGACGACAGCATCGGCGTAGCCCTGAAGAAAGCCTTCGGCGGACCCTACATCGCCAACGAGAAGTTCACCCTCGACAGCGCCAACGCCATCCTGGCCAAGGGCGACGCCGATGCGGTGGCCTTCGGCGTCCCCTTCATCGCCAACCCGGACCTGGTCGAACGCCTGCGCCAGGGCGCCGAACTGAACCCGCCGCGCCCGGAGACCTTCTATACCGGCGGTACCGAAGGCTACCTGGACTATCCGACCCTGGCCTGATCGCGCCAGCCAGGAAAGAGCCCGCCACGCTTGCCGTGGCGGGCTCTGTGCTTTTCCCGTCTAGCGCAGGCGGAAATACGGCTCCGGTTCCGCGCACGGATCGCGCTGGGCGCAGCCCTTGCAACCGCCGCCGCAACCGCCCGAGCTTTGCGCAGCCACCCGCTCGACCTTGCCGAGCGCGATCAGCCGCTCCAGGATCGCCTCCACCAGCGCCGGCGGCGCGTCCACCTGGCGGCTGAGCTGTTTCAGCCCACGCGCCTGGCCGTCTTCCAGGGCGGCGCGGATCTGCATGAGTGTCGCCATCAGTGACATCCTCCCTGCCCGCTCGGGGCATCGGCCATTCGGCCTGGCAGTTGCAGTACCTGCTCGCGACCGAACAGACGCAGGCAGGTCATCAGGATCAGGTTGAAGACCAGCACCACGGCGATGGTCAGGACGCTACGCTCGGGGTGCGCAGCGAAGGTGGCGACCTGGTAGCAGAGGGTCGCCAGCGAGTAGGCGACGTTCAGCCCCCAGAGCACCGAGAAAGCCATCCAGCCCTTGCTGCTTTCCCGGGCGATCGCGCCCATGGCGGTCACGCAGGGCACGTAGAGCAGGACGAAGACCAGGTAGCTGTAGGCCGCGATGGGGCTGCCGAACTTGCTCGCCATGGTGCCCATCGAGCCGGTCTCCATGTCGCCGTCGGCCATGCTCGCCTCCACCGGGTTGGCCAGCACGCTGAGGCTGAAGGTATCGACCAGGCCGTCCCAGGTCTCGACCAGGGCGTCGCGCAGTTGCCCGGGCAGGTCGTAGCCTTCGTAGTCGAAGGCCTCGCCCTGGATCTGCTCGGCGGTGTAGAGGGTGTTCAGGGTGCCGACCACCACTTCCTTGGCCATCGCCCCGGTGACCAGGCCGACGGTGGCCTGCCAGTTGTCCGGCTGCACCCCGAGCGGCGCCAGCAGCGGAGTGAGACGCTGGCTGACGCTGGCCAGGGCGGAATGGCCGATGTCGCCCTGCACCGGCTTGCCGTCGAGGGTGATGCTGTTCAGGCCGCCGATCACCAGGCTGACCAGGATGATCACCTTGCCGGCCCGCACCACGAAGCCGCGCAGGCGCGACCAGGTCTGCAGCAGCAGGCTCTTAAGGTGTGGCACATGGTACAGCGGCAGCTCCATGACGAACGGCGAGGCCTCGCCGCGCATCAAGGTGTGCTTGAGCAGCAGCCCGGTGAGGATCGCCACGACGATGCCGAGCAGGTACAGGGAGAAGATCACCAGCGCGCCGCCCTGGCCGAAGAAGGCCCCGGCGAACACGGCGAAGATCGCCAGGCGCGCGCCGCAGGACATGAACGGCGCCATCATGATGGTAATCAGCCGCTCGCGCTGCGCGTCTAGGGTCCGCGCACCCATGATCGACGGCACGTTGCAGCCGAAGCCGACGATCAGCGGCACGAACGACTTGCCCGGCAGGCCCAGCGCCTGCATCAGGCGGTCCATGACGAAGGCCGCGCGGGCCATGTAGCCGGAATCCTCGAGCAGCGAGAGGAACAGGTACATCAAGCCGATCTGCGGTACCAGCGGCAGCACCGTGTTGACCCCGCCGCCGATGCCCTGGGCGAGGAACGCCGTGAGCCAGTCGGGCAGGCCGAAGCGAATGCCCAGCCACTGGATGCCATCGATGAAGATCGCCGACGAGCCCTTGTCGAAGATCGGTTGCAGCGCCCCGCCGATGTTGATGGCGAAGAAGAACATCAGGTACATCACCAGCAGGAAGATCGGCAGGCCCAGCCAGCGATTCAAGACGATCCGGTCGAGCCATTGGGTCAGCCGGTGCGGCTGCGCCTGCTGGTGGTCGCAGACCGCCGCGCAGATCTCGCCGATCAGCCGGTAGCGCGCATCGACGATCGCCAGCTCGGGCTCCTCGCCGCAGCCCCGGCGTGCCTGTTCCAGGGTGGCGGGCGGCAAGCCCAGCGCCGGGCCGTTGAAGATGTCGCCTTCCAGCGCCTGCAACGCCAGCCAGCGCGGCTCGATGGCCGAGGCCGCCGGAGCGCGCGTTTCCAGGAGGTAGCCGACCTGCGCCTGGATGGCCGGCGGGTAGTCCACCGCCAGCGCCGCCTGCGGGACCTGCAACTCGTCGATGGCCGCCTTCAGCTCGTCGATGCCATCGGCGCGGGTGGACACCAGCGGCACCACCGGGCAACCGAGACGCCGCGCCAGACCGTCGATATCGATGCGGATGCGCTGGCTACGGGCGATGTCGAGCATGTTCAGCGCGACGATGCAGGGGATGCCCATCTCCCGCAACTGCACCGTGAGGTACAGGTTGCGCTCCAGGTTCGCCGCATCCACCACGTTGACCAGCACGTCGACTTCGCCGCTGGCGATGTAGCGGCAGGCGATCTGCTCGTCCAGCGAGGCCTGGGCGGAAACGCTGGTCAGCGAATAGGTGCCGGGCAGGTCGACCAGGCGTACCGCGTGGCGGGCGGTGTGGAACGCACCCTCCTTGCGCTCCACGGTGACGCCGGCCCAGTTGCCGACCCGCTGGCGCGAGCCGGTGAGCTGGTTGAACAGGGTGGTCTTGCCGGAGTTGGGATTGCCGATCAGGCCGAGGGTCAATGCGGTCATGGGGATTCCGGGCGGGGTCAGTCGAGCGGGACGAGGGTCAGCAGGGCGAGGTCCTTGCGCCGCAGCGCCAGGCTGGTCTGGCGGGTCTCGACCTGGACCGGGTCGCCCAGCGGGGCGATGCGCACCACGCGCAGCGCCGCGCCGGGCAGAAGCCCCATGGAGAACAGGCGTTGGCGATAGCCGTTGCTGATGGCGGGGGAATAACCGGTGATGCGGTAGGAACGGGACGGTTGCAATGCGCTCATGGCGGATTCCAGGCGGAGGAAGGGACCAATGGCCTCCCTGGCCGGTGATCGAGAATCTAAACGACTCTCACTTAAGGCTCGCTTAAGGACGCAGTATCGGAGCGGAGGAGCAGCGGATTCGCTGATCCAGAGCAATGGAAGCGGGGATTTTCGCCGGGCGCGGCGAACTGTCGCCGCCAGCGCCCGGTGCGACGGGGCGGCTGGCGGCGCAAGGGGTCAGCGGGTATTGAGCTGCTGCTGCAGGTTCTGCACCTGGGCCTGGAGGGTGTTGATGTTGCGCATCACCTGGGTACGGAAGGCGTCGAACTCGGCGGTATTGCCGCCCTGGGCCGGGCGATTGTCGAGCTGGCTGCGCAATACCAGCAGGTCGTCCTGGATACCCTTGATCGTCTGGCTCGGGTTGCCCTGCTTCTTCAGCGCCGCGACATCGCCGCCGAGGGCCTTGAGTTGCTCGTTGGTCTTGCCCAGTTCGACCTGCAGGGCTTTCAGCTTCTCCTGTTCGGCGGCCAGTGTCTGCAGCTTGCCGTCCAGTTGCGCGACCAGTTGCGCCGCGCTTTCCTGCTGGGCCTTGAGATCGCTGGCCAGTTGGTCGAGGCGTTTGCCCTGCCCGCCGAACTGGTTGCTCACATCGGCCTGCTGGCGTTCCTGGCTGCCGAGTTTCTCCTGCAGTTGCTTGACCTGCAGGCGCAGCGCCTCGCGTTCGCTGGTGACGCTGGACTCGCTGGCGACCACCTTGCCGCGAATGTCGTCGAGGCGCCCGGCGGCTTCCTCGCTGATCCTTACGAAGCTTTCCTGGGTCGCCACCAACTGCTGTTCCATCAGGCTGATTTGCTGGTGGCTCCACCAACCCACCCCGGCGAGGGCGATCAGCATCGCCCCGAGCAGGGCCCAGAGCGGGCCGGTAGAGGCCGGACGGCGCTCCTTGGTGTCGACGACCCGGCGCTGCTCCGGTTCGTAGACGTGCCGCGGGTGGTGGCCGAATTCGTCGCGGTCGGCGGCATCAGTGGTCAGGCTGGGCACATCGTCGAGTTCGTCGAAAGCATCGTTACGCATGGTGAAAACCTGTGAAAGGGAACGGCATCCTGCCGGAGGCCTGGAGAAAGGGCCGAATGGCGCATTATATCGGTTCGGCCCCGCCCCTTCAGCGTCTGCTCGAAGCAAATTGCCGGACCGGGGCGCTCCACCGCGAAGCCGTGCGCCCCAAGACGGAGCGAACGCTGTCCGGCACAGACCGCCGCGGGCCGCCGCCGGTTCCCCGCCCCGCACGCCGGCGCTGGCCCGCGGCCCGCATGGCACGTCGCTTGCCTGGGGTTTGCCAGGCAGATTCGAGAGCCGGAGGATGCATGGAGTTGAACAAATCCTTGCTGGATTGCATGCGCGCCGTGCGCCGACGCCTGCGCGAGGAACAGGCGCTGGATATCCACTTCCAGCAACGCGACGCGGTCGCCGCGATGCAGGCGGCCTGCGCCCGCTCCGGCGATGCGACGACGCGGGAGCTGGGACAGCGCCTCGGCAGGCTCAGCGGGGTCGCGCTGCCGCTGGCGGAACCTTCCCTGTTGCCCGCGCAGGCGCCGAGCCGACAATACGCCGGCCCGCTGCGCGGCTGATCAGAGTCCCTGGGCGCGCCACCAGGCGCAGAACTCGTCGAGCGCGGTCCACAGGCTGACCCGCGGGTCGTAGTCGAGGTATTCGCGGGCGCGGTTGATGTCCAGGGTGAAGTTCTTCGCCATCACCGCCATGCCCAGGCGGAACAGCACCGGCTCCGGGCGCCCCGGCAGGATCCGGCAGACGCCTTCGTTGAGCGCCGCCAGGCCATAGCCGACGGTATACGGCAGGTGACCGCCGACCGGCGGCAGGTCGAGCTGGCGCATCACGTAGTTGACCGCATCCCAGAACGGTACCGGCTGCCCGTTGCTGATGTTGTAGACCTTGCCCAGCGCCGGCTCGCCGGCCAGCAGGCAACTGAACAGCGCGTCGTTGAGATTGTGCACGCTGGTGAAGTCGACCCGGTTCAGGCCGTTGCCGAGGATCCGCAGGCGTCCCTTGCGGTGGGCCTGGATCATTCGCGGGAAGATGCTGGTGTCGCCGGCACCGACCACGAAGCGCGGACGCAGCGCCAACACTTCCAGGCCCAGGTCGCGGGCGCTGAGCACCAGTTGCTCGGCCTGGTACTTGGTCGCCCCGTAATGGTCGGAAAAACGCCGGGGTACGTACTCTTCGTTCAGGTCCAGGTGGTCGCGCCCGTCGAAATAGATCGACGGCGACGACAGATGCACCAGGCGCCGCACCTTTTGCCGCATGCAGGCCTCGACGACGCTCTCGGCAAGCCCGACGTTGGCCGCCAGGAAGCGTTCGCGCGGCCCCCAGACTCCGACCGCGCCGGCACAATGCACCACCGCCTCGACATCCTCGCAGAGGCGCAGGACCAGCGCCGGGTCGGCGAGGTCGCCGGGAACGAACTCGGCGCCCCGCGCCACCAGATGCTCCACCGCGTCCGCACGACGACCGCTGACCCGTACCGACAGGCCCTGCTCCAGGGCGAAGCGAGCGAAACGCCCGCCGATGAAGCCCGTCGCCCCCGTTACCAGAATCCGCATTGCGTTTCTCCCGTTGTCCTTCTTGTGCCGCGACTCTAGCAAGCCGGAGCCGCACCACCACTGGCACAGCATGCCAGAACAACGACCTTGCGGGCCGCCGGCACGACTTGCGTTGGGCGACAGAAGCGGCGCTGCGCGCTACAAGGTCTAACCTGAAAGCCACCTGCACGCTGGGAGACGCACCATGGCCAGTCACTGGATGATCTACGGCGCCAACGGCTACACCGGCCGGCTGGTCGCCGAACAGGCGCAGCGCGAGGGCCTGACGCCGCTCCTCGGCGGACGCAACCCGGCCGCCCTGCACGCCCTCGGCAGCCAACTCGGGCTGGAGTGCCGGGTCTTCGACCTGGGGGATCCGCAGGCCTGCCGCGAAGCCCTGGACCAGGTGAAGGTGGTGGCCCATTGCGCCGGTCCGTTCTCCGCCACCAGCACGCCGATGATCGCCGCCTGCCGCGCCGCCGGCACCCACTACGTGGATATCACTGGAGAGATCGCGGTGTTCGAGCAGGCCCACGCCGGCGACGCCGAGGCCCGCGAGGCCGGCATCGTGGTCTGCCCGGGCGTCGGCTTCGATGTGATCCCCACCGATTGCCTGGCCGCCTGCCTGAAGGAGGCGCTGCCGGACGCGCAACGGCTGGCGCTGGGCTTCGACACCGGCAGCGGGCTTTCGACGGGAACCGCGAAGACCAGCGTCGAAGGCCTCAAGTTCGGCGGCAAGATCCGCGAGAATGGCCGCCTGCGCGACGTGCCCCTGGGCTACAAGCGCCGCGACATCGATTTCGGCCGCGGCCTGCGGCACGCCGTGACGATTCCCTGGGGCGACGTGGCCACCGCCTACTACAGCACCGGCATCCCGGACATCGAGGTCTACCTGCCGGCGCCGCCGCTGCTGGCCCTGGGCATGCGCCTGATCGACCCGCTGCGTCCGTTGCTCGGTCGGCAACGGGTCCAGGACTGGCTCAAGGGGCAGGTCGACAAACGCATCGCCGGCCCCGACCAGGCGGCCCGCGAGCGTCTGCGCACCTGGGTCTGGGGCGAGGCACGCAACGCCCGCGGCGAACGCCGCACGGCGCGCCTGGAGACGGCCAACGTGTACGACCTGACCCTGCACGGCGTGCTCCTGGCAGTGCGCCACCTGCTGGACTACCAGGGTCCCGGCGGCTACTTCACGCCATCGCGGTTGCTCGGCGCGCGCTGCGTCGAATCGTTGCCCGGCTCCGGACGAATCACCGTCATCGGTTGATCAGCCTGCCACCCGCACCAAGCCGTCGCCGGCGCGGGCGAGCAGGTGCTCGGTGAGCGACGCGAGCAGTTCGCCGCCGTTGCGCCAGTAGTGCCAGTACAACGGTACGTCGATGACCTGGCCGGGCAGCAACTCGACCAGTTCGCCGCGCGCCAGCTCGCCTTGCACCTGGCGCTCCGGCACCAGGCCCCAGCCGAGACCGCCGGCGGTGAGGCGGACGAAACCTTCCGAGGACGGGCAGAGGTGGTGGATGAAACCGCCCTCGACGCCGAGGTCCTTGAGAAAGCGGTGTTGCAGCAGGTCGTCCGGGCCGAACACGATCGCCGGCGCGCCGGCCAGGGCGGCCGCCTCGACCCCGCGGGGAAAGTGCCGGGCAATGAAATCCGGGCTGGCCAGGCCGCGATAACGCATGGCTCCGAGCAGCAGCGAACGCGCGCCGGCCACCGGCCGCGCGCTACCGCAGACGCAGCCGGCCACCTCGCCCGCGCGCATGCGCTTGAGCCCGACCTCCTGGTCCTCCACCACAAGGTCCAGCAGCACCCGCCGCTCGGCGCAGAAATCGCCCACCGCGGCGGCCCACCAGGTCGCCAGGCTATCGGCGTTGAGAGCGATGCGCAGGCGTTCCGGGGCACCGCCTTCATCCAGGTTCGGCACCCAGCGCTGCAGGTCGCCCTCCAGCAGCCGCACCTGCTGTACATGGTTGAGCAGGCGGCGCCCGAGATCGGTGGGATGCGGCGGCGTCTCGCGCACCAGGACCGGCTGGCCGACCCGCGCCTCGAGCAGCTTGATCCGCTGCGATACCGCCGATTGCGATAGCCCCAGCGCCTGTGCGGCGCGCTCGAAACCGCCCTGCTCCACCACCGCGGCCAGCGCGGCGAGCAACTTGTAGTCGAACAAAATCAGTTTTCCTAATGAGAGATCAGCAGGATTCGTTTTCCTTATAAACCGCCCGCGGCCACACTCGCCAGCACTTTTCCGATCCACCCGACGCGGACCGACCATGGCTGGCGAAACCTCGCTGCGCACCCTGCTGCGCACGCTCACTCCCGAACTCAATCCCGGCGACTATGTGTTCTGTACCTGCGCCGATGGCGCGCTGCCGAACGGCGCCGAGCCGCTCGCCAGCTTCCGCGAGCGCGAGGGCCTGACCCTGGTGCTCGAACGCCGGCAGGCCGAACGCCTGGGCCTGCCCTACGAATACGTGGCGGCCTGGATCACCCTGACGGTGCACTCCTCGCTGGCGGCAGTGGGCCTGACCGCCGCCTTCGCCACGGCGCTGGCCGAAGCCGGGATCAGTTGCAACGTGATGGCCGGCTATTTCCACGACCACCTGTTCGTCGCCCGCGACGAGGGCCGGCGCGCCCTCGCCGTGCTCCAGCGGCTGGCGGCGGAGGCACACTGACATGTGGCAGAGCTATCTCAACGGCATCCTGGTGGCTGCCGGCCTGATCATCGCCATCGGCGCGCAGAATGCCTTCGTCCTCGCGCAGAGCCTGCGCCGCGAGCATCACCTCTCGGTGGCCGCGCTCTGCGTGTTCTGCGACGCGGTGCTGGTCAGCCTCGGCGTGTTCGGCCTGGCCAAGCTGCTGCTGGAAAACCCGACGCTGCTGGCCATCGCCCGCTGGGGCGGGATCGCCTTCCTGACCTGGTACGGGCTCAAGGCGCTGCTTCGCGCGTTGCGCCCGGACGCCCTCGGCAACGCCGCGGAAACCGGGCCACGCTCGCGCAAGGCGGTGCTTCTGGCGGCACTGGCGGTCACCCTGCTCAACCCCCACGTCTATCTCGATACCGTACTTCTGATCGGTTCGCTCGGCGCCCAGCAGGCCGCGCCGGGCGCCTATGCCCTCGGCGCGGCCAGCGCCTCGCTGATGTGGTTCTTCGCCCTCGCCCTCGGCGCGGCGTGGCTGGCCCCCTGGCTGGCGCGCCCGGCCACCTGGCGCCTGCTCGACCTGATGGTGGCGGCCATGATGCTGGGCATGGCCGCGCAACTGCTGTTCCGGGGATAACGCGGTTTCCGTCTTCCCGAGCGAACCCTCGCGCCGCCAGGCAGTCCAGAGAGAATGCGGCGGTGTTCGCCGGCGAGCTTGCAGAAGCCCGTCGCAGCGCGCCGCCGCCGGCCTTTGCCCCTACAGTTGCTGCGTGGATATGCCCCGACACGGGTGCTATGATCCGGAGTTCGCGGCACTGGGAGCCTAGGCTCCGAGTCGCACCCGGCGCCCTTTCCGGAGCGCTCCGCCGAACGTCCCCCCGGGGATCCAGGACGGGCTCCCGGACAGGCATCGGACCGGCCCCGTGAACCGGTCGCGCGCTAGCCGCGCCAGTCCTGACCTGAGGAAGAATAGGAGAGACACCATGGCTTTCGAATTGCCGCCGCTGCCTTACGAAAAGAACGCCCTTGAGCCGCACATTTCCGCAGAAACCCTGGAATACCACCACGACAAGCACCACAACACCTACGTGGTGAACCTGAACAACCTGATCCCGGGCACCGAGTTCGAAGGCAAGAGCCTCGAAGAGATCGTCAAGAGCTCCTCCGGCGGCATCTTCAACAACGCCGCCCAGGTGTGGAACCACACCTTCTACTGGAACTGCCTGAGCCCGAACGGCGGTGGCCAGCCCACCGGCGCCCTGGCCGACGCCATCAACGCCGCCTTCGGCTCCTTCGACAAGTTCAAGGAAGAGTTCACCAAGACTTCCGTCGGCACCTTCGGTTCCGGCTGGGGCTGGCTGGTGAAGAAGGCCGACGGCTCCCTGGCCCTGGCCAGCACCATCGGTGCCGGCAACCCGCTGACCAGCGGCGACACCCCGCTGCTGACCTGCGACGTGTGGGAACACGCCTACTACATAGACTACCGCAACCTGCGTCCGAAGTACGTCGAGGCGTTCTGGAACCTGGTCAACTGGGACTTCGTAGCGAAGAATTTCGCTGCCTGAGTCTGATCAGAACCACGAAAAAGCCCGGCATTCGCCGGGCTTTTTCGTTTTAATCTGCGGTCCAGGAGCCATCGTCTACCCTCAGGAACTGGTAGACCTTCGCTCGTGATAGCCTCTTGAGGTAAACAAGCTCTTCCTACCGGCTTGTCTTTCGCCCTGGCGACGAACAAGGAAGGCCCCTTGAAACTGGACTCCCGACACAGCCTCTCGCTCAAGCTGCTGCGTGTCGTGCTACTGGCGGCGCTGGCCGTTGGCGTAGTGCTCAGTTGCGCGCAGATCGTCTTCGACGCCTACAAGGCCAAGCAGGCGGTGAGCAGCGACGCCCAACGCATCCTCGCGATGGTCCGCGACCCTTCCACCCAGGCGGTCTACAGCCTCGACCGGGAAATGGCGATGCAGGTCCTCGAAGGCCTGTTCCAGCACGAGGCGGTGCGCCAGGCGAGCATCGGCCATCCCGGCGAGCCGATGCTGGCGGAGAAATCCAGGCCGCTGCTGGACCTGCCGACGCGCTGGCTGACCGACCCGATCCTCGGCCAGGAACGCACCTTCAGCATTCGACTGATCGGCCGCCCGCCCTATAGCGAATACTACGGCGACCTGAAGATCACCCTGGACACCGCGCCCTACGGCGAGAACTTCGTCACCACTTCGGAAATCATCTTCATCTCCGGCATTCTCCGCGCCCTGGCCATGGGCCTGGTGCTGTTCCTGGTCTACCACTGGATGCTGACCAAGCCGCTGTCGAAGATCATCGAGCACCTGGTCAGCATCAATCCCGACCGCCCCAGCCAGCACCAGTTGCCGCTGCTCAAGGGGCACGAACGCAACGAGCTGGGGCTCTGGGTGACCACCGCCAACCAGTTGCTCGCCTCGATCGAAAGCAACAGCCACCTGCGTCGCGAGGCCGAGGACAACCTGCTGCGCATTTCCCAGTACGACTTCCTCACCGGCCTGCCGAACCGCCAGTTGCTGCAACAGCAACTCGACCAGATCCTCGACGGCGCCGGCCGCCAGCAGCGCCGGGTGGCAGTGCTGTGCCTGGGCCTCGACGATTTCAAGGGGATCAACGAGCAGTACACCTACCAGCTCGGCGACCAGCTGCTGATCGCCCTCGCCGACCGCCTGCGCGGGCACAGCGCGCGGCTCGGTTCGCTGGCGCGCCTGGGCGGCGACCAGTTCGCCCTGGTCCAGGCCGACATCGAGCAACCCTACGAGGCGGCCGAACTGGCGCAGAGCATCCTCGACGGCCTGGAAGCGCCGTTCGAGATCGACCAGCACGAGGTGCGCCTGCGCGCCACCATCGGTATCACCCTGTTCCCCGAGGACGGCGAGACCACGGAGAAACTGCTGCAGAAGGCCGAGCAGACCATGACCCTGGCCAAGACCCGCTCGCGCAACCGCTACCAGTTCTACATCGCCAGCGTGGACAGCGAGATGCGTCGCCGCCGGGAACTGGAAAAGGACCTGCGCGACGCCCTGCAGCGCCACGAGCTGCACCTCGTCTACCAGCCGCAGGTGGACTACCGCGACCACCGCGTGGTCGGCGTCGAGGCGCTGCTGCGCTGGCAACATCCGTTGCACGGCTTCGTCCCGCCGGACCTGTTCATCCCGCTGGCGGAACAGAACGGCAGCATCTTCAGCATCGGCGAGTGGGTGCTCGACCAGGCCTGCCGGCAATTGCGCGAATGGCACGACCAGGGCTTCGACGACCTGCGCATGGCGGTCAATCTTTCCACCGTGCAGCTCCACCACAACGCCCTGCCACGGGTGGTCAGCAACCTGCTGCAGGTCTACCGCCTGCCGGCGCGCAGCCTGGAGCTGGAAGTCACCGAGACCGGCCTGATGGAGGACATCTCCACTGCCGCCCAGCACCTCCTCAGCCTGCGCCGCGCCGGCGCGCTGATCGCCATCGACGATTTCGGCACCGGCTATTCCTCGCTGAGCTACCTGAAGAGCCTGCCGCTGGACAAGATCAAGATCGACAAGAGTTTCGTCCAGGACCTGCTGCAGGACGAGGACGACGCGACCATCGTTCGCGCCATCATCCAGCTCGGCAAGAGCCTGGGCATGCAGGTGATCGCCGAGGGCGTGGAAACCGCCGAGCAGGAGGCGTACATCATCGCCGAAGGTTGCAACGAAGGTCAGGGCTACCTGTACAGCAAGCCGCTGCCGGCCAGGGAGCTGACCCAGTACCTCAAGCAGGCGCGACGCCTGAGCCAGGCCACCAGCAGCGAACGGCCCTGATCAGAACAGGCGGCTGAACAGCCAGCCCGCCAATAGCGCGCTGCCCAGGCAGAGCAACGCGGCCCCCGCCGCCTGGCGGCGCAGTTGCACGGCGAGATCGTCCTCGCCCTGGCTGGAGAGAATGAAAGGATGCGCCTCCCCCGGCTTGCCGAGCTGGTGGCGGGTCGGCGCGGCGCTGCTTGCCCGATGCCGGTCCTCGGCCTCCAGCCGTGCCGCCAGGCGCACCCGGTTCCATTCGCGCTCGTCCAACTCGCCGTTGCCGTCGCTGTCGAAGCGCGCCAGCAGCCCGTGGAAATCGCCCTTCCATTCACGGATGACCGCCCCCTGCGCCCGTTCGGCATCGAGTCCCTGGCGACCGCCACCGCTGCTGCGGAATTCGCCCAGCGCATAGAGCGGCTCGCCGGCGTGCAGGCGCTCCTCGGTGTAGCGGTAGAGCCGCTCTCCGCCGACCAGGGAGCCGAAGCTCTCCAGCAGTCGCAGGGTATCGATCGGTGCTTCGCGAAAAGCCTCCCAGCGCTGCTGGGTCAAGGGTCGCACCTCGGCGCCGCGTGGGTCGACCAGGCAGGCATCGGTGGCATCGCGCAAGCCGAATGGCGACTTGCTGGCACCTTTGTCGACGGTGCGCCAGGCCTTCTCGCGGCCGCTGCGCTTTTCCTCGACTTCGATGCGGTAGCGCCACCACAGGCACGGCTTGCCGGTCAAGGGAGCCTGCAGCGGGCCTTCCGGGCCCTCCTCGAGCACCCCGTAGAGTTCGACGAAACCCTGCGCCGCCGAACGGATCCGCGAGGTCGGTACGTCGCCGAGCAGGCGCGCCCGGGCAAGGCGGCGCACGAACTGCCAGCCGGCCCAGGCGCAGAGCCCCAGGCTGGCGGCGATGAACAGCCAGCGCAGGTCGAAGTCCATCTCAGCCGAACAGGGCCTTGAGATCGACGTCGGCCTTCTCCGCCTCGCTGAACTGCAACAGCTCGGCGGCCTTGAAGCCAGCGACACGGGCGATCAGCAGGTCGGGAAATTGCTCGATGCGCACGTTGTTCAGGTTCACCGCCTCGTTGTACAGCTCGCGGCGATCGGCGATCCCGTTCTCCAGGCCGCTGATGCGCTGGGAAAGGAACTGGAAACTTTCGTTGGCCTTGAGCTGCGGGTAGTTCTCGGCCAGCGCGAAGAGCTGCCCCAGGCCGGCGCGCAGGCCGCTCTCGGCCTTGCCCAGGGCATTCACGTCGGCGCGCTCGCGGGCGCTGGCGACGGCGTTGCGGGCGGCGATGACCCGCTCCAGGGTGGCGCGCTCGTGCTGCATGTATTGCTTGCAGGCCTCGACCAGCTTCGGCAGCTCGTCATGGCGCTGCTTGAGGAGCACGTCGATGTTGGCCCAGGCCTTGCCCACGGCGTGCTTCAGCCGTACCAGGCCGTTGTAGAGCACCACCGCGTAGCCGGCGAGCAGCAGCAGGACAACCCAGAAAGCGATAGCGGTCAGACTCATGGACGGAGCTCCGGACGAAGATACTGGCATTCTAGCTGCGCCCGACATGTCCAGGCACGACGGCGATCACGCTGCGCCCTTTTCAAAAATGCAAATCTTTCGCATTATGTGGCGGTTTTTTAACGCCCTCGCGGGTGTTTCCGACAAGCGCACGCCGCTTCGGCACGCCACCAATAAAGCAAAGGAATCCGCCATGACTCGTATGCCCCTGGCCACCGCCAGTCTGCTGGCCCTCGCCATCTCCCTCGCCGGCTGCGGCGACGACAAGAAAGCCGAAGCGCCCGCAACACCGGCGGCCAGCACGCAGCCCGCCGCGCCCGCCGCCGCCCCGGCCGCCAAGGTCGACGAGGCCGCCGCCAAGGCAGTGATCAAGAACTACGCGGACCTCGCCGAAGCCACCTTCGCCGATGCCCTGAGCACCGCCAAGGACCTGCAGAAAGCCATCGACGCGTTCCTCGCCAAGCCTGACGCGGAGACCCTGAAAGCCGCCAAGGAAGCCTGGTTCGCCGCTCGTACCCCCTACTCCCAGAGCGAAGCCTTCCGCTTCGGCAACGCGATCATCGACGACTGGGAAGGACAGGTTAACGCCTGGCCGCTGGACGAAGGCCTGATCGACTATGTCGCCAAGGACTACCAGCACGCCCTGGGCAACCCCGGCGCCACCGCCAACATCGTCGCCAACACCGAGATCCAGGTCGGCGAAGACAAGATCGACGTCAAGGAAATCACCGGCGAGAAACTGGCCAGCCTGAACGAGCTGGGCGGTTCCGAAGCCAACGTCGCCACCGGCTACCACGCCATCGAGTTCCTCCTCTGGGGCCAGGACCTGAACGGCACCGGTCCGGGCGCCGGCAATCGTCCGGCCACCGACTATGCCCAGGGCAAGGACTGCACCGGCGGCCATTGCGACCGTCGCGCCGCCTACCTGAAGGCCGTCACCGACCTGCTGGTCAGCGACCTCGAATACATGGCCGGACAGTGGAAAGCCGGCGTCGCCGACAACTACCGCGCCAAGCTGGAGGCCGAACCGGTGGATACCGGCCTGCGCAAGATGTTCTTCGGCATGGGCAGCCTGTCCCTCGGCGAACTGGCCGGCGAGCGCATGAAGGTCGCGCTGGAGGCCAACTCCACCGAAGACGAGCACGACTGCTTCAGCGACGACACCCACCACACCCTGTTCTTCAACGGCAAGAGCATCCGCAACATCTACCTCGGCGAGTACAAGCGCATCGACGGCAGCGTGGTCAAGGGCCCGAGCCTGGCCGACCTGGTCGCCAAGGCCGACGCCGCCGCCAACGACACCCTGAAGGCCGACCTGGCCGACACCGAGGCCAAGCTGCAGGCCATCGTCGACAGCGCCGAGAAGGATGGCGTGCACTTCGACCAGATGATCGCTCCGGACAACAAGGACGGCCAGCAGAAGATCCGCGACGCCATCGCCGCCCTGGTCAAGCAGACCGGCGCCATCGAGCAGGCCGCGGGCAAGCTGGGTATCCAGGACCTGAAGCCGGACAACGCCGACCACGAGTTCTGATTCCTTCCTGCGCCAACAGCGTGCGGCCCATGGCCGCACGCTGCGTTTCAGGGCCTCGAAAGCGGACTTCGCGGGCCTTTACAAACGCAAATCCCTCTTATTTTGATTAGCTCCAACTGGTAAGCTTGCGGGCTGTTTCCACGCAGTCCGGGATGTTCGCCGATGTCGTTGCCGTCACCTTCCATGCCGCTCGCCTGTCTCCTGACGGCGCTCCTTCTGGGCGGATGCGGCGCCGACGACGAACCGCTGCGCGCCGAGCCCGGTGAACACCTGTCCGGGGGCGCGACCACGGTGCTGCAAAGCGACCGCAACGCCTTCTCCCTGCCCTCCGCCAACCTCGCCCCGAGCCGGCGCCTGGACTTCAGCGTGGGCAACAGTTTCTTCCGCAACCCCTGGGTCATCGCCCCTTCCTCCACCACCGCGCGCGACGGTCTGGGACCGCTGTTCAATACCAACGCCTGCCAGAACTGCCATGTGAAGGACGGCCGCGGCCACCCGCCGGGAGCGGACGCGGTCAGCGCGGTGTCGATGCTGGTACGCCTGTCGATCCCGGCCGGCCCTGCGGACGGCAAGACCCTGTTGCACCAGGGGGTGATTCCCGAGCCGACCTACGGCGGCCAGTTGCAGGACGTCGGCATTCCCGGCGTCGCCCCGGAAGGCAAGGTGCGGATGGACTACGAGCCGATGAAGGTGAGGTTCGAGGACGGCACCGAGGTCGAACTGCGCAAGCCGATCCTGCGGATCAGCCAGCTCGGCTATGGGCCGATGCATCCGCAGACGATGTTTTCCGCCCGCGTCGCCCCGCCGATGATCGGCCTCGGCCTGCTCGAGGCGATTCCCGAAGAGGCGATCCTGGCCAATGCCGATCCGGACGACCGCAACGGCGACGGTATCCGCGGGCGCGCCAACCAGGTCTGGGATGCCGCACGGCAGCGCACCGCGCTCGGCCGCTTCGGCTGGAAGGCCGGCCAGCCGGATATCCCGCAGCAGAACGCGCACGCCTTCGCCAACGACATGGGCCTGACCAGCAGCCTGCTGCCCCACGACGACTGCAGCGCCGCCCAGGTCGAGTGCCGCCGGGCGCCCGACGGCGGCGAGCCGGAAGTCAGCGACAACATCTTCGCCCAGGTGCTGTTCTACAGCCGCAACCTGGCGGTCCCGGCGCGGCGCAAGGTGGACGACCCGCAGGTGCTGGCCGGCAAGCGCCTGTTCGCCCAGGCCAACTGCGTGGCCTGCCACGTTCCCGCCTTCACTACCGGTTCCGACGCCAGCGAGCCGGAGCTGGCCAACCAACGGATTCGTCCCTATTCCGACCTGTTGCTGCATGACATGGGCGACGGCTTGGCGGACAATCGCCCGGAATTTCTCGCCAGCGGGCGGGACTGGCGAACCCCGCCGCTATGGGGCATCGGCCTGACCGAAACGGTCAACGGTCACACCCAGTTCCTCCACGACGGGCGCGCCCGCAATCTGCTGGAGGCGATCCTCTGGCACGGCGGCGAAGCCGAAGCGGCCAAGCGGCACGTGCTCGGCTTCGACGCCGACCAGCGCAGCGCCCTGCTGGCCTTCCTGAATTCACTCTGAGGAGCCCACATGTTCCGCCCACGACTGCTCTTGACCAGCCTCGCCATCGCCCTCGGCGCCTGTTCGCCGCAAGACCCGCAGGCCGTCACCAGTGCCGCCCTGGCGCAACAGGTGATCCTGCCGACCTACAGCCGCTGGGTGGAGGCCGACCAGGCCCTGGCCAGCAGCGCCCTGGCCTACTGCCAGGGCAAGGAAGACCTGGCCAAGGCCCGCGACGCGTTCCACGCCGCGCAGAAGGCCTGGGCCGAGCTGCAACCGCTGCTGATCGGCCCGCTGGCCGAGGGCAACCGCGCCTGGCAGGTGCAGTTCTGGCCGGACAAGAAGGATCTGGTCGGGCGCCAGGTCGAACAGTTGCTGAAGAACAACCCGCAGGTCGACGCCGCGGCCCTGGCCAAGGCCAGCGTGGTGGTGCAGGGGCTCTCCGCCTACGAATACATCCTCTTCGACAGCAAGATCGACCTCGCCGACGCCGCCACCAAGGCCCGCTATTGCCCGTTGCTGGAAGCCATCGGCACCCACCAGCAGCAACTGGCCCAGGACATCCTGGCGCGCTGGAAGAACGACGGCGGCATGCTCACCCAGATGAGCAAGTTCCCCAACGACCGCTACGCCGACGCCCACGAGGCGATCGCCGAGCTGCTGCGGGTCCAGGTCACCGCCCTGGACATGCTGAAGAAGAAACTCGGTACTCCGCTGGGCCGGCAGAGCAAGGGCATTCCCCAGCCCTACCAGGCCGAGGCCTGGCGCAGCAACGCCTCGCTGGCCAGCCTGGACGCCAGCCTGAGCGGCGCCCAGGCGCTCTGGGAAGGTATCGACGGCAAGGGCCTGAAGACCCTGCTGCCGGCCGAACAGAAGGCCCTGGCCGGCAAGATCGACGCCGCCTACGCCGACAGCCACGCGAAGCTGGCGGCGCTGGAACAGAAACCGCTCTCCGAACTGCTCGCCAGCGAAGACGGGCGCAACCAGCTCAACGCCCTCTATGACAGCCTGAACGTGGTCCACCGCCTGCACGAAGGCGACCTGGCCCGCGCCCTCGGCGTGCAACTGGGCTTCAACGCCAACGATGGCGACTGAGGTCGGCACCATGCTGCGACGTCATGTGATCGGCCTGGGCAGCCTGCTGCTCGGCGCCTTGTCCTTCGGCGGCTGGAGCTTCAGCCGCCAGGGTAGCCAACCGCTGGTGCTGTCGGCGCGCGACGACGCCGATGGCCAGCATTACGCGGTGGGCTACCGCCTGGACGGCAAGTGCCAGTTCGCCACCCGCGTGGCCCAGCGCTGCCATGACATCGTCCAGCACCCGAGCCTGCCGCTGGCGCTGTTCGTCGCCCGCCGGCCAGGCACCGAAAGCTACCTGATCGACCTGAACGACGGTCGCCTGCTGCAGACCCTGGTCTCGCAGAAAGACCGCCACTTCTACGGCCACGGCGTGTTCCACCAGAGCGGCGAATGGCTCTACGCCACCGAGAACGACACTACCGATCCCGGTCGCGGCGTGCTCGGTGTCTACCGTTTCGACGGCGAGCGACTGCAGCACAGCGGCGAGATCTCTACTCACGGCCTCGGGCCGCACCAGGTTTCCTGGATGCCCGACGGCGAGACCCTGGTAGTGGCCAACGGCGGCATTCGCACCGAGGCGGAAAGCCGGGTCGAGATGAACCTCGACGCCATGGAGCCCAGCCTGGTGCTGATGCGCCGCGACGGCAACCTGCTGTCCAAGGAAACCCTGGCGCAGCAGATGAACAGCGTCCGCCACCTGGCGATCGGTCGCGACGGCACCATCGTCGCCGGCCAGCAGTTCATGGGCGATGCCCACGAACATGCCGACCTGCTGGCGATCAAGCGCCCCGGCCGTCCCTTCGAAGCCTTCCCGGTGGCCGAGGAGCAGCGCCTGGCGATGGCCCAGTACACCGCCAGCGTGGCGATCCACGACGACCTGCGCCTGGTGGCCCTGACCGCCCCGCGCGGCAACCGTTTCTTCATCTGGGACCTGGACAGCGGTGCCGTACGCCTCGACGCGCCGTTGCCGGACTGCGCCGGCGTGGGCGCGGTGAAGAACGGCTTCGTCGTCACGTCCGGACAGGGCCGTTGCCGCTTCTACGACTGCCAGGGCGAGCGCATCGCCGCGCAACCGCTGGAGCTGCCTTCCGGCCTCTGGGACAACCACTTGCACCTGGCCTGAGAGCGCGGCGTCAACCTCTCGCCATACCGGTCCGCGAAAGTCGGAAGCGACCTGCAACACGCTTGAAATCTTTCGCCAATCCTGTGCTTTGACAAGCCTTGAAAGCTGCACGTAATGTGTCGGATTCGCCCCGAAACGGGGCGCTCTCGGCATACCAGGGACCAGGATTATGTTGCTCCGCCGCATGTTGATCATGCTCGCCGCGGTGATCGCCGTGGTGGCGATTCTCGCCGGCTACAAGGTCTACTCCATCCGTCAGCAGATCGCCCTTTTCAGCGCACCGAAACCGCCGATCAGCGTGACCGCCAGCCTGGCCGAAAAGCGTCCCTGGCAGAGCCGCCTGCCAGCCATCGGCAGCCTCAAGGCGTTCCAGGGCGTGACCCTAACCGCCGAAGTCTCCGGCACGGTACGCGACGTACTGTTCCTTTCCGGCGACCAGGTGAAGCTGGACCAACCGCTGATCCAGTTGGAAAGCGACGTCGAGGAAGCCACCCTGCGCACTGCCGAGGCCGATCTCGGCCTGGCCAGGGCCGAGTACCAGCGCGGCCGCGAACTGATCGGCAGCAAGGCCATCTCGAAAAGCGAATTCGACCGCCTCGCCGCGCAGTGGGCCAAGACCAGCGCCACCGTCGCCGAACTGAAGGCGGCACTGGCGAAGAAGCGCGTGCTCGCGCCCTTCGCCGGGACCATCGGCATCCGCCAGGTGGACGTCGGCGACTACGTCTCGCCCGGGACGCCGATCGCCACCTTGCAGGACCTTTCCACCCTGCTCCTGGATTTCCACCTGCCCGAGCAGGACTTCCCCCTGCTCAGCCGCGGCCAGTTGGTGAAGGTCCGGGTCTCCGCCTACCCCGGCCAGGTGTTCGACGCCGAGATCGCCGCCATCAACCCCAAGGTCGACAACGAGACCCGCAACCTGCAGGTCCGCGCCGCCCTGGAGAACCCGGACGGCAAGCTGCTGCCGGGCATGTTCGCCAACCTCGAGGTGATGTTGCCTGGCGAGGAACAACGCGTCGTGGTGCCGGAGACGGCGATCACCTTCACCCTCTACGGCGACTCGATCTACGTCGTCGGGCAGAAGAAGGACGAGCAGGGCCAGGTGTCGAAGGACGACAAGGGCCAGCCGCAACGGGTCGTCGAGCGCCGCTTCGTCAGGATCGGCGAACGCCGCGAAGGCCTGGCGGTGGTGCTCGAAGGCCTGGAGGGCGGCGAGCAGGTAGTGACTTCCGGGCAACTGAAGCTCGACAACGGCGCCGCGGTGGCCATCGTCGCCGAGCGGGACCTCCAGCAAGAGCACTGAGTCGCGCGCCTTCCCGCTCCGTGGCGGAAGGCTTGCCAAGGGACTGAAACATGGCTTTTACCGATCCGTTCATCCGTCGTCCGGTCCTGGCGAGCGTGGTCAGCCTGCTGATCGTCCTGCTCGGCATGCAGGCCTTCAGCAAGCTGGTGATCCGCGAGTATCCGCAAATGGAGAACGCGCTGATCACGGTGACCACGCTCTACGCCGGAGCCAACGCGGAGACCATCCAGGGCTACATCACCCAGCCGCTGCAGCAGAGCCTGGCCAGCGCCGAAGGCATCGACTACATGACCTCGGTGAGCCGGCAGAACTATTCGACCATCTCCATCTACGCGCGGATCGGCGCCAATACCGATCGCCTGGTCACCGAGCTGCTGGCCAAGTCCAACGAAGTGAAGAGCCAGCTGCCGCCGGACGCCGAGGACCCGGTGCTGCAGAAGGAGGCCGCGGACGCCTCGGCGCTGATGTACATCAGCTTCTACAGCGAGCAGATGAACAACCCGCAGATCACCGACTACCTGTCGCGGGTGATCCAGCCCAAGCTGGCGACCCTGCCCGGTATCGCCGAGGCGGAGATCCTCGGCAACCAGGTGTTCGCCATGCGCCTGTGGCTGGACCCGGTGAAGATGGCCGCGTTCGGCGTCACCGCCGGCGAGATCAACCAGGCGGTGCAGCAGTACAACTTCCTCGCCGCCGCCGGCGAGGTGAAGGGCCAGTTGGTGGTCACCAGCGTCAATGCTTCCACCGACCTCAAGTCGCCCCAGGCCTTCGCCGCCATCCCGGTGAAGACCGACGGCGACCGCCGGGTGCTGATGGGTGATGTCGCACAGGTCGAACTGGGCGCCGCCAGCTACGACGCGATCAGTTCGTTCAATGGGATTCCCTCGGTCTACATCGGCATCAAGGGCACGCCCAGCGCCAACCCGCTGGACGTGATCAAGGAAGTGCGGGCGAAGATGCCCGAACTGGAAGAGCAATTGCCGCCCAACCTCAAGGTGTCCATCGCCTACGACGCCACGCGCTTCATCCAGGCCTCCATCGACGAAGTGGTGAAGACCCTCGGCGAGGCGGTGCTGATCGTCATCGTGGTGGTGTTCCTGTTCCTCGGCGCGTTCCGTTCGGTACTGATCCCGGTGGTGACCATTCCGCTGTCGATGATCGGCGTATTGTTCTTCATGCAGGCCATGGGCTACTCGATCAACCTGCTGACCCTGCTGGCGATGGTCCTGGCCATCGGCCTGGTGGTGGACGACGCGATCGTGGTGGTGGAAAACATCCACCGCCACATCGAGGAGGGCAAGCCGCCCTTCGAGGCCGCCCTGGAGGGCGCGCGGGAGATCGCCGTACCGGTGGTCAGCATGACCATCACCCTCGCCGCGGTCTACGCGCCGATCGGCTTTCTCACCGGCCTCACCGGCGCCCTGTTCAAGGAATTCGCCTTCACCCTGGCCGGCGCGGTGATCATTTCCGGGATCGTCGCCCTGACCCTGTCGCCGATGATGTGCTCGCGCCTGTTGCGCCACGAGGAGAATCCCTCGGGCCTGGCGCATCGCCTCGACCTGATCTTCGAGGGCCTGAAGCGACGCTACCAGCGCGCCCTCCACGGCACCCTGGACACCCGTCCGGTGGTCCTGGTGTTCGCCGTGCTGGTACTGGCGCTGATCCCGGTACTGCTGATGTTCACCAAGAAGGAGCTGGCGCCGGAAGAGGACCAGGGCATCGTGTTCCTCATGACCAACTCGCCGCAGACCGCCAACCTCGACTACCTGAATCGCTACACCGCCGAGTTCGAAGGCATCTTCCGCAGCTTCCCGGAGTATTACTCGGCGTTCCAGATCAACGGCTACAACGGCGTCCAGGCCGGCATCGGCGGCATGCTGCTCAAGCCCTGGGACGAACGCGAAAAGAGCCAGATGGAATTGCTCCATGCGGTGCAGGCGAAGCTCAACGAGATTCCCGGCGTGCAGATCTTCGCCTTCAACCTGCCGTCGCTACCGGGCACCGGCGAGGGCCTGCCATTCCAGTTCGTGCTCAACACCGCCAACGACTACGAGTCGCTGCTGCAAGTGGCGCAACGGGTGAAGCAGCGCGCCAGCGAGTCCGGCAAGTTCGCCTTCCTCGATCTCGACCTGGCGTTCGACAAACCCGAGCTGGTGGTCGACATCGACCGCGAGAAGGCCGCGCAGATGGGCGTCTCCATGCAGGACCTGGGGGTGGCGCTGGCCAGCCTGCTCGGCGAGGGCGAGATCAACCGCTTCACCATCGACGGGCGCAGCTACAAGGTCATCGCCCAGGTCGAACGCCCCTATCGCGACAATCCCGGCTGGCTCGGCAGCTACTACGTGAAGAGCCGCAACGGCCAACTGGTCGCCCTCTCGACCCTGATCGAGACCCACGAACGGGCACGGCCACGGCAACTGAACCAGTTCCAGCAGCTCAACTCGGCGATCATCTCCGGCTTCCCCATCGTCAGCATGGGCGAGGCCATCGAGACGGTTCAGCAGATCGCCCGCGAGGAAGCCCCGCGCGGCTTCGCCGTCGACTACGCCGGCGCTTCCCGGCAATACGTGCAGGAAGGCAGCGCATTGCTGGTCACCTTCGGACTGGCCCTGGCGATCATCTTCCTGGTCCTCGCCGCACAGTTCGAAAGCTTCCGCGATCCGCTGGTGATCATGGTCACCGTGCCGCTGTCGATCTGCGGTGCGCTGATACCGCTGTTCCTCGGCGTGTCGAGCCTGAACATCTATACCCAGGTCGGCCTGGTGACACTGATCGGCCTGATCAGCAAACACGGCATCCTGATCGTCGAGTTCGCCAACCAGTTGCGCCACGAACAGGGGCTGGGGCGTCGCGAGGCCATCGAGCAGGCCGCCGCGATCCGCCTGCGGCCAGTACTGATGACCACCGCGGCGATGGTGCTCGGGGTGATCCCGCTGATCCTCGCCACCGGCGCCGGGGCGGTCAGTCGCTTCGACATCGGCATCGTGATCGCTACCGGCATGTCGGTGGGCACCCTGTTCACCCTGTTCGTCCTGCCGTGCATCTACACCCTGGTGGCCAGGCCGGATGCCCCGCCAGGCGTGACGCAAGCGGCAAACGCACACTGATCGGAAACGGCGGATAGCGACAACAGCGCTGTCCGCCGGTGCTGTCGCCCCATCCCACAGCCCTCCGGGCGCGATCCTATGTCCGCCGGCAGCCGCCTCCAGTAGACTGCCCGCTGAAACGCAGTGGTGAGACGAGCATGGCCGAGAGCGCTTTTTCCGAACGTATCGTGCAGAACCTGCTGGATACCGACTTCTACAAGCTGACCATGATGCAGGCGGTGCTGCACAACTATCCCAACGCCGAGGTGGAGTGGGAGTTCCGCTGCCGCAACCAGGAAGACCTGCGCCTGTACCTGCCGGCCATCCGCGAACAACTGGAATACCTGGCGGGCCTGGCGATCAGCGACGAGCAACTGGCCTTCCTCGAACGGATTCCCTTCCTCGCGCCGGACTTCATCCGCTTCCTCGGGTTATTCCGCTTCAACCCGCGCTACGTGCAGACCGGCATCGAGAACGACGAATTCTTCCTGCGCCTGAAAGGCCCCTGGCTGCACGTGATCCTCTTCGAAGTGCCGCTGCTGGCGATGATCAGCGAGGTGCGCAACCGCGCCCGCTACCCGGCCGCCACCGTCGAGCAGGCGCGCGAACGCCTGCAGGAAAAGTTCGATTGGCTGCGCCGGGAGGCCAGCGCCGAGGAACTGGCCGGCTTCAAGATGGCCGACTTCGGTACCCGCCGCCGCTTCTCCTATCGGGTCCACGAGGCGGTGGTGAGCGGTCTGAAGGATGACTTTCCGGGCTGCTTCGTCGGCACCAGCAACGTCCACCTGGCACGCAAGCTCGACCTCAAGCCCCTCGGCACCATGGCCCACGAATGGCTGATGGCCCACCAGCAGCTCGGTCCGCGCCTGATCGACAGCCAGAGTGCCGCGTTGGACTGCTGGGTCCGCGAATACCGTGGGCTGCTCGGCATCGCGCTGACCGACTGCATCACCACCGATGCCTTCCTGCGCGACTTCGACCTCTATTTCGCCAAGCTCTTCGACGGCCTCCGCCACGACTCGGGCGACCCTTTGCTGTGGGCGGAAAAGACCATCGCCCACTACCTCAAGCTGGGCATCGACCCGCTGACCAAGACCCTGGTGTTCTCCGACGGCCTCGACCTGCCGCGGGCCCTGAAGATCTATCGCGCGTTGCAGGGCCGGATCAACGTCAGCTTCGGCATAGGCACGCATTTCACCTGCGACCTGCCGGGCGTCGAGCCGATGAACATCGTGGTGAAGATGAGCGCCTGCAACGGCCATCCGGTGGCGAAGATCTCCGATACGCCCGGCAAGGCGCAATGCCGGGACCCTGACTTCATCCACTACCTCAAGCACGTGTTCCAGGTCGCCTAGGGCAAGCCTGGCGCGCCGCGGCAAGGTGGCGCATGAGGCCTGGTCCTTATTCGGCCCATGCCTCCGACGATCTCATCGCCCATGAAAAAGCCCCGCCAAGGCGGGGCTTCTTCGACAAGGAGACTCAGCGCGACAGGCTGGCTCCCCCCTGGGAAAGACCGAACATCAGCAGCAGGATGTCCTTGTTCGGCTGGACCTCCTGGCGCGTCGGCCGCTCGGCCTTGAGCACCGAAGGCGTCGGGCAGTACTCATGACCGCCGCTCATCTGCACCACGTTCGGCGCGGGTTCGTGCCAGGCGGCAGCCGCGGCTGTAGCCACGGCGAGAGCGCCGACCAGCAACAAACCTCGAGTGATTTCTAATTTCATGTCTGCAACCCTTTGATGGCGCTGCCAAACGCCGTCTGGTAACCATAGATGAAGGCTTGCCACTGCGCGCCAGTCCACGACGAACGGCGCTTCAACTGCTTCAGGTCGTGCTGGGACGCCTTGTTCACCGTAAGGCGGCGGCGGCTCTTCTCCAGGTCGATCAGCGCTACTTCGATGGCCTCGCCCTCGACGCGGACGAAGATGTGCTTCGGATAGAGACAACCGTGCTGCCAGTGGGCGAGATTCATCCGGGCAATGGTAGCGCCGATTTGTTGCAGAATTCTTTGGTGCTTCGCTTCGCCCCAGCGGTCCTGGTCACCGCGCGCATAGCACTCGTCGAGGCTGGAGAAACCCTCCAGGGCTTCGGTCACCAGTAGCGCCTGCCACTGTCCGTCGACTTTGCGGCAGCCGGAATAGACCAGGCGCGGCACGCGAATACCAAGCGACTCGAAGGCCCGTAGCGCATCGCGCTCGCGCATGGCGGTGGGATAGCCGAAAGGGCGCTGCCAGTCGCGGTAGACGTGGCCGGTCTGCTGCTTGCGATAGAGCAGCCGTCCATCGCCGGTGTACACCCGCTGCACGCCGCTGGCCCCGCCGCGGCGCTCGTTGGGCTCCTCGACCCAGCTGCCGGGTACCTGCAACCACTGGTCGATGGCGGAGTCGCCGGAGATACGTTGCAGGGATGCCAGATCGGGAGCCATCGTTATTCCTTTCGCAAGATATAGACCCGCCACATGTGATACAGCGGGATGAAATCGAGATGCTTCTGGACGACGAAGCCGGCGTCGCGGAACTCGCGCTCGACCGTTTCGGCTGGTAACACGAAGCGGTTCTGGTAGCCGGTCTGTTCCCCGTTCGCTACCCGCCGTGCCTCCATGCGCCTACGCTTCCAGGCCTTGAAATTGCCATCGACCCAGAGGGAAAGAATCACGCTGTCCCGCGTGACCCGGTGAAACTCGCGGAGCAGGACGCGTCGATCATCCGCCTCGCCGATGTGGTGGAGCAGCCGCATGCAGAAGATATTGTCCACCGAGCTGTCCGGCAGGTCGATGGCGAAAGCGGAAGTCTGCAAGGGCCGTACCCGTTTCACCACACCGTCCGGCTGACCGGCGCAGGCGACCGCCAGCATGTCCGCGGAATTGTCGGCGCCGATGATCACCCGGTTGTCCTTTTCCGCCAGCAGCGGCCAGAAGCGTCCGGCGCCGCAGGGCAGGTCGAGCACCAGGTTGGGCTGCCCCGCGAGCTTCAGCGCGTGCCGGGCGAGTTGGACGTCGCGCCGGTGGGAAAGTTTCCGGGCGAGGCCGTCCTGATGCTTCTTCAGGTAGGCCTCAGCATGCTCGCGATCATACTTGTGAGAAAAGTCGAGGTCGACAGGCGGATTGTTCATGACGGGAACTCCAGGATTCATGAGACGAACGGTATGAATCCAGCCGTCAAGCTCGGGTCAAGGGGTGGTGAATTTTTCGTCAAGCAACATCGAGTAAAACTTCGAACCGGCAGCCGTGCGGCTCCACCGCGCTGAGGGTTACGCTCCAGCCCTCGGCCGCGCAGATCCGCTTCACCAGCGAGAGCCCGAGGCCAAGGCCTTCGCCGCGCCCGGAGCTGGAACTGCCGCGAACGAAGGGCATGAAGATGCGTTCGCGTTGTTCTTCCGGGACGCCCGCCCCGGTGTCCTCGACGCTGAAACCATGCTCGTCGAGGGTCAGCGTGATGCTCCCGGCATCGGTGTAGTGGGTCGCGTTGCGCAACAGGTTGCCCATCACCGCGCGCAGCAGTGGCGCGTTGAACTGGCCGGCGCAGGCACCTTCGTTGCGGTAGTGCAGGGTCAGTCCTCGCGCCTCGACCTGTTCGCGCCAGACCTGGACCAGGTCGTCGGCGATGCTCTCCAGGCTACCGTGGGGCGCCAGGCTTTCCTCGCCCTTCTGCGCACGCGCCAGCAACAGGAAGGTTTGCACCAGGTCGCGCATCTCCTCGGTGGCCTTGGTCATCCGCTCCAGTTGGCCACGGGCGCGCGGGCCGAGGCTGGGTTCTTCGGCCAGCAGTTCGCATGAGGTGGCGATGACCATCAACGGCGTACGCAACTCATGACTGACGTCGCTGGTGAACAATTGCTCGCGCTTGAGCGCGTCGCGCAGGCGGCCAAGGGTCTCGTCGAAGGAAGCGGCCAGCTCGCCGACCTCGTCGTTGGCGTAGTCCGGCGCCAACGGCGGCGCCAGACCGAGCAACTGTTCGCGATGCCGCACCTGGCGCGCCAGGCGCACCACCGGCTCCATCACCTTGCGCGCGAGCATCCAGCCAAGCAGGCCGGCCAGGGCGATGCTCAGCACGTAGCCGGTCAGCACCGAGGCGTAGAGCACCTGCTCGCGCGCTTCGAAATCGCTCTGGTCCTGCAGCAGGACGAAACGGCGACCATCGATATCGCGCACCAGCGCATGGAACGACAAGTCGCCCTCGAACACTTCGTGGAAACCGACATCCAGTTGGTCCAGCGCCGGCGGCATGGCGTAGGAGCCCTGGCCGTCGCTGATGAAGAAGCGCATGCCGGGATCGAGCACCGGGTTGCGTCCCTGGGCCAGGTCGTCGCGCAGGATGCGCTCCAGTTCGCCGCCCAGGTCGCGGGAAATCAGGCGCTCCTCGATGATGTGGACCACGCCGACGATGCCGGCGGAGAACAGTCCCCCCACGGCGACCGTCATCAACATGAAGGCGATGACGATCCGGCGGGCGAGGCTCTGCTTATACTCCATTCGGCTCCTCCGCCAGGCGGTAGCCAACGCCATGCACCGTATGCAGCAAGGCCACGGAGAATGGCTTGTCGATCACCTGACGGAGTTGATGGACGTGGCTGCGCAGGCTGTCGCTGTCCGGGCAGTCGTCGCCCCAGACCGCTTCTTCCAGGGCATCCCGGCGCACCACATGGGGGCTCTTCTGCATCAGCACGGCGAGCAGCTTGAGGCCGATCGGGTTGAGCTTGAGCGACTTGCCCGCGCGCTTGACCTCCAGGGTGTCCAGGTCATAGCTCAGATCGGCCACGCTCAGCTCGCGGCGGCCGCCACCCTGGGCGCGACGCAGCACCGCCTCGATGCGTGCGGAAAGTTCGGAAAGGGCGAAGGGCTTGACCAGGTAATCGTCGGCGCCGGAACGAAACCCCTGCAGGCGGTCGTCCAACTGGTCGCGGGCGGTGAGCATGATCACCGGCGTATCGCGCCGTGCGTCTTCGCGCAGGCGCCGGCACAGGGCATAGCCGTCGATTCCCGGCAGCATCACGTCGAGCACGATCAGGTCGTAGTGCTCGGTGGCCGCCAGGTGCAGGCCGGACAGCCCGTCCTGCGCGCAATCCACGGTATAGCCCTTGAGCGACAGGTAATCGGCCAGGTTGGCCAGGATGTCGCGGTTGTCTTCGACCACCAGTATTCGCATGTCCCACTCCTTCGCAGGAAGACCGATCGAGCGCCTCTCGCGCATTTACGGATTCTTCACCGGCGATTCACACCGGCTCTACGCTCGCCACCAGAGACTGCATGGCGTCTTCCATGGCCGCCGATCATAGCGGCTTTGCGGATGCGCACGAACCCCGGCGGTGGATTTAACCAGCGTCGAAGTCAAGAGAACGTCAACGCCAGCGTTGGAGATCGCATGACCCAGGCCGCCGTCCATTCCCCTTCCCGTCCATTCAACCCCTGGCTGTTCCTCGCCCTGCCGCTGGGCCTGGCGGCACTGCTGCTGGCCTTCGAGCCGGTGACCCTCGACCTCGCCCTGGCCAACTTGATGTACGACCCGGGCGCCGGCTTCATCGGCCGGCACAGCTGGTTCCTGGAGAACATCCTGCACGACCGGGTCAAGCAACTGGTGATCGCCATCAGCGTCCTCGGCCTGCTGGTCTCCATCGCCGGACTGTTCCACCGGCCATGGCGCGCACTGAGCAGGCCGCTGGCCTATGTGTTCCTCGCCATGAGCCTTGCAGCCAGCATAGTCACTCCGCTCAAGGCGCTCACCGCCGTGCAGTGCCCCTGGAGCCTGGCGCAGTTCGGCGGCGAGGAAACCTACAGTTCGCTGCTCAGCCCGCGGCCGCCGACCGAGCACCCCGGACGCTGCTGGCCGGGCGGGCACGCATCGTCCGGATTCGTCCTGTTCGCGCTGTTCTTCGCCCTGCGCGACCGCAAGCCCAGGCTGGCGCGCTACGCCCTGGCCTTCGCCTTCGCCATGGGCTGCCTGCTGTCGCTGTCGCGCATGCTGCAAGGTGCGCACTTCCTCTCGCACAACCTGTGGACGATGCTGTTCGACTGGCTGATCTGCCTCGGCCTGTACCGCCTGATGCTCTACCGACCGGAGAAGCGAGGACAGCGCAACGGCGGCGCCGACGAAAACCGCGTTCAGGGAGACGGTTCGTCCGCTCCCAGCACGCCGAACTCGATGGGCACCTTCATGTAGAACAGCCGCACGCCGGCCTGGCGGATCGACTCGAACAGCCGTTCTGCCTGCTCGGGATCGACCGCCATGAGGATTTCCTGCGGCTGGTCGGCCAGCTCGAAGAAATGCATCGAATGCAGCCGGCCGCTCTGGCCGAAGCCTTCGCTGGCAGCCAACGCGGTGGCACCGCGCACGCCCAGGCGGCGCGCCTCTTGCAGCAGCCAGTCGCAGATCGGCTGGCCCTGGTGGCAGCGCCCCTGCTGGGTGATGAAGGTCAGTTGATAGCCTTGCATGGTCGGTCCTCCCGCTGCGCTATTTGCCCAGCATCCAGTTCATCGAGAACAACCCCAGCAGAGTCATCAGCAACGAGCCGCTGACGTGCGTCGCGATGGCCCCGGCGGCCCAGCCCAGGCGGCCCTCCTGAAGCAGGCTGACGACCTCGGCGGAAAAGGTGGAGAAAGTGGTCAGGCCGCCGCAGAACCCGGTGATGATCAGTAGCCGCCATTCCGGAGCGATGCCCGGCGCCTGGGCGAAATAGGCAATCGCCGCGCCGATGACATAGCCGCCGACCAGGTTGGCCAGCAGCGTGCCGGGGGGAATGCTGGGCAGCAGGCTGTTCAGCTTTAGCCCGAGGAACCAGCGCAGCAACGCCCCCAGGGCGGCGCCGAGGGCGATGGCGAGAATGGATTTCCACATAGTCCTGTCCTTGTAGGAGCGATTCGGACAGGCGGCAGGCGAGCGCCTACGCGCCTTTCCAGGTTCATGCGTAGGCATCATCAGCCCCAGGGGCGGTTGAAGGAGGAATGCCATCTCCTGTCGGCAAGATTGGCACAAAGCGAGGCACCTATCAAAGGCCGGAGTACGCCGGATCGCCCGAAGCGTGCCAGTCTAGGGAACCTTTCCCCTTCCTTCGCCGGAGTCCCCCATGCGCCCAGCCCTGCTGCTTTGCTGCCTGTTCCTGTCCGCCACCGCCCAGGCCGAGGATTGCTCGCCGCAAACCTCTGTCGGTAGCTGGTGCGAGCTGCCGCTCGCGGCCCTCCACCCGACCCAGCAGAATGTCGGCCTGCTGCAGGTCGAGGATGACCAGGCCAAGCTCGCCGGGAAGAAGCCCAAGGCTCTCGAGCGCTACTTGCGCAAGAAGGAGATTCCGGTGGTGATCGGCCCCGGCGGCCGCTTCTACCTCACCGATCGCCATCACCTGAGTAGCGCGCTCTGGCGCCTGGACCCGAAACAGGGCGTACCGGTGAAGGTGATCGGCCGGCTACCCCAGGCCACCGACTTCTGGAAGAAGATGCAGGAAAACCACTGGGTCTGGCTGCACGATGCGCGTGGCGCGGAGATCCCGCCCGAGGCGCTGCCGGACGCTCTCGCCGGGCTTGGCGACGATCCCTACCGCGCCCTGGCCGGCTACGCCGAGGACGAGAACGCCTTCGACAAGGATCGGCAGAGCTATTTCATCGAATTCCACTGGGCGCGCTATTTCGGCGAACGCATGCACTGGCGGCCGATCAGCCGCGCCACTCTGCCCGACGACCTGAAGCAGGCGCTGCGCCTGGCCTGCGAACCGGCGGCAAAGGAGCTGCCGGGCTACCGCCAGGACTGCCCGCGCTGAGGAATAAAAAAAGCCCCGCCGAAGCGGGGCTTTTCCAACCACAGGGGCCGGTCGGCTTACATCATGCCGCCCATGCCGCCCATGCCGCCCATGTCAGGCATGCCGCCCATGGCCGGCTTGTCTTCCACGATCTCGGCAACCATGGCTTCGGTGGTGATCATCAGACCGCCGATGGAGGCCGCAGCCTGCAGAGCGGAACGAGTGACCTTGGCCGGGTCCAGGATGCCCATCTCGATCATGTCGCCGTACACGCCGGTAGCAGCATTGAAGCCGTAGTTGCCGGAACCCTGCTTGACCTTGTCGACCACTACGCTCGGCTCGTCGCCGGCGTTGGCCACGATCTGGCGCAGCGGCGATTCGACGGCGCGACGCAGCAGGGCGATACCGACGTTCTGCTCCTCGTTGTCACCCTTCAGGCCTTCGATGGCTTGCAGGGCACGAACCAGGGCTACGCCGCCGCCGGGAACCACGCCCTCTTCCACCGCCGCACGGGTAGCGTGCAGGGCGTCTTCGACGCGGGCTTTCTTCTCTTTCATCTCGACTTCGGTGGCAGCGCCTACCTTGATCACGGCAACACCGCCGGCCAGCTTGGCCAGGCGCTCTTGCAGCTTCTCGCGGTCGTAGTCGGAAGTGGTTTCCTCGATCTGCTTGCGGATCTGCAGGACGCGGGCTTCGATATCAGCCTGCACACCGGCGCCATCGATGATGGTGGTGTTTTCCTTGTTGATCACGACGCGCTTGGCGTTGCCCAGGTGCTCCAGGGTAGCGCCTTCCAGGCTCAGGCCGACTTCTTCGCTGATCACGGTACCGCCGGTGAGGATGGCGATGTCCTGCAGCATGGCCTTGCGGCGGTCGCCGAAGCCCGGAGCCTTGACGGCCGCGACCTTGACGATGCCACGCATGTTGTTCACCACCAGGGTGGCCAGGGCTTCGCCCTCGACGTCCTCGGCGACGATCAGCAGCGGACGGCCGGCCTTGGCGACGGCTTCCAGCACCGGCAGCATTTCGCGGATGTTGGAGATCTTCTTGTCGACCAGCAGCAGCAGCGGGCTATCCAGCTCGGCAGCCATGGTGTCCGGCTTGTTCACGAAGTAGGGGGACAGGTAGCCGCGATCGAACTGCATGCCTTCGACGACGGACAGTTCGTTTTCCAGGCCCGAGCCTTCCTCGACGGTGATCACGCCTTCTTTACCGACTTTTTCCATGGCTTCGGCAATGATCTGGCCGATGGACTCGTCGGAGTTGGCGGAGATGGTGCCTACCTGGGCGATGGCCTTGGTGTCGGCGCAGGGCTTGGCCAGCTCTTTCAGCTGGGCGACGATGGCCACGGTGGCCTTGTCGATACCGCGCTTCAGGTCCATCGGGTTCATGCCGGCGGCAACGGCCTTCAGGCCTTCGTTGACGATGGCCTGGGCCAGGACGGTCGCGGTGGTGGTGCCGTCACCGGCAGCATCGTTGGCCTTGGAGGCAACGTCTTTCACCAGTTGCGCGCCCATGTTCTCGAACTTGTCTTTCAGCTCGATTTCCTTGGCGACGGAAACGCCATCCTTGGTGATGGTCGGAGCGCCGAAGGACTTGTCCAGAACCACGTTGCGGCCTTTCGGGCCGAGGGTGGCCTTGACGGCATCGGCCAGCACGTTCACGCCGACCAGCATTTTCTTGCGAGCGGAATCGCCGAACTTAACTTCTTTGGCAGCCATGTTCTCTTTCCTCTAAATCGAATTCGGTGAAAACGGAGTGGTGAGACCGATCAGTCTTCCAGGACGGCGAGGATTTCGGACTCGCCCATCACCAGCAGTTCCTCGCCATCGACCTTGATGGCGTTGCTGCCGGAGTAAGGCCCGAAGACCACCTTGTCGCCCACCTTCACTGCCAGAGCGCGCACTTCGCCGTTGTCCAGTACACGACCGGTACCTACGGCTACCACTTCACCGCGGTTCGGCTTCTCGGCGGCGGAACCCGGCAGCACGATGCCGCCTGCGGTCTTGGTCTCTTCCTCGCTGCGACGGATAACGACGCGATCATGCAGAGGACGAAGCTTCATAGTCGTAACTCTCCCAAACAGTGGTTTCCAACGGCCGGATCGAAGTCCGGCGGGTTTTGTTGAAGCCGGCGTTGCCGGGTTGCGACTCGACGTGCGAGCCGCGTAAGACAGCCTGCCCTTGTGGCAGGGACCTTGCGGTGACCGTTACATAAGGTCGCCACAAGCCATTTCAAGGGCATGCAGTGAAAATTTTTTTCAGTTGCGCGAATCATCGCGGCGCTCGTACTCGCCCTCGATGACGTTCGGCCGCGACGGACCCTGTCCGTAGCGGGCGTTCAGGTCGTCGGCAAAGGCGCGCCGGCGCAGCGCCTGCTGTTCGACGCGGCGGCGCAGGCCGCCGAGCATCAGGCGACGGGTGAAAGGAATCAGGCAGAGGATGCCGAAGATGTCGCTGATGAAACCCGGCAGCATCAGCAGGCCGCCGCCGACGGCGATCAACAGGCCTTCGAGCATTTCCTGCTCCGGCAGTTCGCCACGGGCCAGTCGTTCGCGGGCGCGCCAGGCGGTGGCCACACCGGCCACGCGCAACAATGCGGCACCGATGAAGGCGCTGGCGACGATCAGGAACAGGGTCCAGCCGACCCCGATGACACTGCCGACCTTGATCAGGACGGCCAGCTCGACCAGCGGGAAGAGCAACAGCAGAAAGAGGAAAGCGCGCATTTCAGAGTCCTTGGCGGGGCCCGTTTGCCCCCGGTACCACCAGTAGTTGGCGCCAGCCGGGGAAGAATTCAACCCTGCTCCGGCTCGACGGTCGGCCAGCGCTCGGCCCTGGCCAGTTGCACCAGCGCCTGGCGCACGGCCCCGGGGTTGCCGCAGGCGGCGGGGAACGGCAGCCAGTGCAGGCCCTGGCCGATGCGCAGGTGGAAACCTTCTGTATCAATTCCCGCCAGCTGCGCCGCGGCATGCGCCGGCAGTCCGGCCAGTTCCACATAGTGGGCGATGGCGGCGGCGTGGTCGTTGTTCATGTGCTCGACCATGCCGCGCTCGGCTTCTCCGGCGAACGGATTGGCCAGCGGCACGCGCTCGGCGGCCAGCCAGTGGATCGCGCCGAAACCGCCGATGAAACGCCACTGGACCGGCTGCAGCACCCAGAAATCGAAATCGTGGACCCGATGGTAGTCGGCGGACTCGGGGAAATAGCGGTAGTAACGCTCGGCCGCCGCGGCGACCTCCTCCTCCGCCAATTGCCGCGCCTCGGCCAGCAGGGTGAGGCGGCCGACAGCCTGGATATCCTCGGCGCCGCGCTCGCCTACCAGCATCGAGCAGCGAGGGTCCGCCTGCAGGTTGTGGGTGTGCTGGGCGATCCGGCTGATCAGGATCAGCGGCCGGCCTTCGGCATCCAGGCAATAGGGAACCACCGAGCCGAAGGGAAAGCCCGGCCATTTCTTCGAGTGGGTGGAAAGGACCGCACGGTATTCCTTGAGCAGCAATTCTCGGGCATTCTTTGCAGCTTCAACGCTCAATTTATGACTCCTTGCATAGAATCCGTCGTAAACGGACGGGCATATCAAAGTACGTTCGCAGGTGCCGGCAAGGTCCGCTTCCAGAAACTGCTCGTGGGGTTCCAAGCAATGCAATTGAAAGACAAGGTCATCATCATCACCGGCGGCTGCCAGGGGCTCGGTCGGGCAATGGGCGAATATCTCGCCGGCAAGGGCGCCAGGCTGGCCCTGGTCGATCTCAACCGCGAACGTCTCGACGAAGCCGTCGCTGCCTGCAAGGCCGCCGGCGGCGACGCTCGCGCCTACGTGTGCAACGTGGCGGACGAGGAACAGGTTACCCACATGGTGGCCCAGGTCGCCAGCGACTTCGGCGCGATCAACGGCCTGGTCAACAACGCCGGCATCCTCCGCGACGGCCTGACCATCAAGGTCAAGGACGGCCAGTTGAGCAAGATGAGCCTGGCCCAATGGCAATCGGTGATCGACGTCAACCTCACCGGTGTGTTCCTTTGCACCCGCGAAGTGGCGGCGAAGATGATCGAGCTGAAGAACGAAGGCGCGATCGTCAACATTTCCTCGATCTCCCGCGCCGGCAACATGGGCCAGGCCAACTACTCGGCAGCCAAGGCCGGGGTCGCCGCGGATACCGTGGTCTGGGCGAAGGAACTGGCGCGCTACGGCATCCGCGTGGCCGGCGTGGCGCCGGGCTTCATCGAGACCGAGATGACCGCCGGGATGAAACCCGAGGCGCTGGAGAAGATGACCGCCGGCATCCCTCTGAAGCGCATGGGCAAGCCGGTGGAGATCGCCCATTCGGTGGCCTACATCTTTGAGAACGACTACTACACCGGCCGCGTTCTCGAACTGGACGGCGGCCTGCGCCTGTAGGCCCCGGCCCGGCAAGGAAAAAGCCCCGCTATCGCGGGGCTTTTTCGTGCAGGCCGGCTTACCAGCCGACCCCGAGGCCGAAGGTATAGCGGCGCTGGTTGACGTTGCCGTCGTTGCCGCTGAACTTGTCCCATTCCGCCTTCATGCTCAGCGAAGCCCAACTGGTCAGCTTGTAGCGGATCCCCGCCTCGGTCTGCAGCTCGTAGTCCAGGCCGGATTGCAGCGGCTTGCTGACCTCGCCGTTGGTGAACAGCTCGAACTGCTTGGCCAGCAGGTAGCGGTTGTAGTCCCACTTGAAGCTCGACGAATAGAAGTGTTCCTTCTCGCCGTCGGCGAACTCGTAGTCGTTGCGGTTGACCAGGGTGGCGATGGAGAACGCGCCCAGCTCGTTGTCCCAGAACTGGTAGCCAGGGCCGGTACCGACGGTACGCTTCTTCGCCAGGTCCTCGATCATGTCGCGCTTGTAGGCGACCTGGCCCTGCCAGAACCAGTGGTCGTCGATGAAGCGGTCCAGCGCGTACTGGCCGGAATAATTGTCGGTACTGACCAGGCCGTTCTTCTTCTCGCGGTTGTACTCGCCCTGCACGTTGTGGCGCCAGAGTCCGTGGCGGGCGTTGGTCTTGAAATCGATGTCGTAGTCGGACACATCGTTCTCGGCCTGCTTGCGGTCCAGCGAGAAATCGACGTTGCCGTTCCATACCCAGTCCTGGAGGATCGGCTTGGGCGGCATCATCTGCTGGATGCTGGCCAGCTCCACGGTCTTCGGCTCGCCATTGACCAGGGTCACCTGGCCCGGCCCGGCGGCCCTGATGCCCTTGGAATGCTCGCCGGTCTCGGCATCCTGCTTGACCAGCAGGTTCTGCTCGCTCTCGAAGGTGGAGATCTTGTCCCACTTGAGCGTGATGTCGCCGCCATAGTCGGTCTTCAGCAGCAGCTTGCCGCCGTCGAACAGGGTGATCTTGCCGGTAAGGCGGTCACCGTTCTTCATCCAGACCGTATCGGCAAGGGCAGAGGTGGAACTTGCAAGGGCAGCGAGGCACAGCAGGATTCTCGACAACATGAGCACAAATCAACTGAGTTGGGTTCGAAGAGGCCGGCATTATCCAAATGCCGGGCGGCAGAGCAAGGACCGGGGCACGGGCGGTAAAGTTCAGCCGGATCGACCGAAAGGTGAGCCGCATCACCAGCCGACGCCGACCCCGATCAGGTAATGCCGGTCGGACTGGGTGCCCCCCTCGGTGCGCAACTGGTCCAGTTCATAGAGGAACGAAAGACGCGCCCAACTGTTCAGGCGATAGCGCAGGCCGTATTCGCTGTCGAGCAGGTAGTCGATCCGCTCGATGCCGGGAACCAGCACGGTTCCCTTGCTGTACAGCTCCAGCCGGGTGCCGGCGAGCAGCCGCTTGTAGTCCCACTCCAGCGAATAGGAGGTGAAATCCTCGCGCGGCTGATCGCGCCACTCCAGTTGCCAGCGACTGATCTCGGCGACCAGGTCGAAACGCCCGAGTTCGTCGTCCCAGAACTGGTAGCCGGGGCCGGTTCCCAGCGCGCTCTGGCGCTCCAGGTTGTCGATCGCATCGTGCTTCTGCGAATAGCTGCCGCGCCAGAACCAGTGTTCGTCGAAGAAGCGATCGAGGTCGTAGTCCAGCTCCCAGTTGTCCTCGACCTTGCGCCCGTCCTTCTTTTCCCGCTCCACTTCCCCCGCCAGCACGTGGCGCCAGGCACCATGGCGAAGCCGGGTATCACCCTTGAGCTTCCATTCGTCCTTGTCGCTGTCGTTGCGCTTGCTATCCAGCTTGACGTCGAGATTGCCCTCCCAGACCAGGTCCTCCACCAGCGGTCGCGGCGGCACCATCTGGCGAATACTGGCCAGCGGGACGGTATGGCTGCCGCCATCGACGATCCGCACCATGCCCTTGCCCGCCGCCTCCAGGGTTCGGCTACGCTGCCCGGATACGCCCTGCTGCTTGATCAGCAGGGGTTTGTCGGAACTGATGGTGTCGATATCCTTCCAATCGATCAGCACCTGGCCGGCATAACGGGTCTTCAGCGCCAGCTTGCCGCCGTCCATCAGCACGATCTCGCCGGACAGGCGGTCGCCGTTGTCCAGCCATACGGTGTCGGCCAGCGCGGGGCCGGCCAGGAGCATCACGACGATTGAACAGAGGGCTCTGAGCGACATGGGCGTTCACAAGGCGGACAGGAAAGGGAAAACCGATGAGCATGCCTGGGCCGGCAGCGACCCGGCAAGTGCCCAGGCGCGCCGCGAGGCCCTGTACCTGGTGCTGGCGCAGGTGCCGCCGGGGCAGGTGGTCAGCTACGGGCAACTGGCCGAACTGGCCGGCCTAGGCCGCGCCGCCCGCTGGGTCGGCAGGACGCTCAGCCAGTTGCCGGTGGATACCCGCCTGCCCTGGCATCGGGTTCTCGCCGCCGGCGGTCGCATCAGCCTGCCGGCGGACAGTCCCGGCGGTCGCGAACAACGCGCACGCTTGCGCGAGGAAGGCGTTCTCCTGCACAACGACAGGGTGGACATACGTCGGCATGGCTGGCTTACAGCGAAGTAGAGCGGTTAGAGTGCGCGTTATTTTTTGCGGAACGGTTACCCCATGACTCAGCAATCCTGGCGAGAGGCCCTGGTCGCCTACAAGTCTCCCGCCAGCCTGGCCCTCCTGCTGCTCGGCTTCGCCGCCGGCCTGCCCACCATGCTGGTGTTCAACACCCTGTCGGTGTGGCTGCGCGAAGCCGGCGTGGCGCGGGATACCATCGGTTTCGCCAGTTGGCTGGGGCTGGTGTACGCCTTCAAGTGGGTCTGGTCGCCGATGCTCGACCAGTGGCGCCTGCCCTTCGTCGGCCGTCTCGGCCGGCGCCGTTCCTGGCTGGTGTTCTCGCAGGTGCTGATCGCCCTGGGACTGCTCGGCATGGCCCTGTGCAATCCGCAGAGCCACCTGCCCTGGCTGATCGGCCTGGCCCTGCTGGTGGCGTTCGCCTCCGCCACCCAGGACATCGCGATCGACGCCTACCGCCTGGAAATCGCCGAGGATAGCCGCCAGGCCGCCCTCGCTGCCTGCTACATGACCGGCTACCGCGCGGCGATCCTGCTGGCCAGCGCCGGCGCGCTGATTCTCGCCGAATGGTTCGGCTCCACCAGCCTCAACTACAGCCAGTCGGCCTGGGGCCTGACCTATGCGTTGTTCGCCCTGCTGATCCTGCCCGGGCTGGTCACCAGCCTGCTGATCCGCGAGCCGGCGGTGGACGTGCCGATCCACGTCAATCCGTCGCGTTTCGACTTCAACCACCAACTGCTCTCGGTGCTCCTGCTGCTGATCCTGCTGATTTCGCTGCCGGCGATGATCACCGCCCTCCTCGACCGCGCCTGGCCGCGCGCCGGCCTCTACGCGCTGCTCATGGGGATCTGCCTGTCGCCATGGGGACGCCAGCAGATTCGCCCGGTCCGCGAACTGCTCGCCACCGTGCGCAGGCCGCTGCTGGTGGCGGCGCGCGGCAAGGAAGTGCCGCTGTTCGATTTCGTCCACCAGGCGGTCTCGGTGATGGTGCTGATCATCCTCCTCGTCACCGTCACCGCCATGTGCCGCGCCTACTACTCCGGTGCCTGGCCGCGCGGCACGCTGTTCCTGCTGATCGCCGCGTCCTGCCTGTCGGCACCCGGACGCCTGCTGATGGCCCCGGTGCTGACGCCGATCACCGAGTTCGTCCAGCGCTATCGCTGGCAGGCCCTGCTGCTGCTCGGCCTGATCTCCACCTATCGCCTGTCGGACACGGTGATGGGGGTGATGGCCGGGGTCTTCTACATCGACATGGGCTTCTCCAAGGAAGTCATCGCCAGTGTCAGCAAGGTCTTCGGCGTACTCATGACCCTGATCGGCGCCGCCGCCGGCGGGGTGCTGATCGCCCGCTTCAGCATCCTCTCCATCCTGTTCATCGGCGGTGCCGCTTCGGCTGCCACCAACCTGCTGTTCGCCATGCTCGCCCAGCTCGGCCCGCTGCACGCCGAGGCCCTGCCCAGCCATGACGTGATCAGCCTGGTGATGGCGCTCGAGCCGCACGTGCTGATGCTGGTGATGACCATCACCCTCGACAACTTCAGCGGCGGCCTCGCCGCCTCGGCCTTCGTCGCCTACCTGTCGAGCCTGACCAACCTGAAGTTCTCCGCCACCCAGTACGCCATGCTCAGCTCGACCATGCTCCTGCTGCCGCGCTTCATCGGCGGCTACTCCGGAACCATGGTCGAGAGCCTCGGCTACGAGCACTTCTTCTACGTCACCGCGGTGATGGGCATTCCCACCCTGCTGCTGATCGGCTGGTTGTGGCTGCGCCGCGCGCCGTCCAGCGAGACGCCGGCGCCGGGCCACCAGAACGCCGAGCAGCACTGAGGCAAGAATGAAAAAGGCCGGCATTCGCCGGCCTTTTTCGTGGATCGTACGGACCTCAGTCGGCCATCGCGCCCTGCACAACCTTGACCACCCGCTGCGGGAAGGGAATGCCGATACCTTCCTTGCCCAGCGCGTCGCGGGCCTTTTCGTTGAACATGAACATCACGTCCCAGTAGTCGGCGTTCTTCACCCAGACCCTCAGGGACAGGGTAATCGCGCTTTCGCCGAGATTGGAAACCACCGCCACCGGTGCCGGGTCCTTCAGAACCCGCGGGTCGTCGGCCATGGCCAGGAGAATGTTCTGCGCATTCTTCAGGTCGGCGTCGTAGTCGATGCCGACGTCGAAGATCACCTTGCGCAGCGGCTCGGCGGAGTAGTTGGTCACCGTTCCGTTGGACAGCGCCCCGTTGGGCACGATGATCCGCTTGTTGTCGCCGCTACGCAGCACGGTGTGGAAGATCAGGATCGAATCCACGGTACCGGCCACGCCCTGCGCCTCGATCCAGTCGCCGACCTTGAACGGGCGGAACAGCAGGATCAGCACGCCGCCAGCGAAGTTAGCCAGGCTGCCCTGCAGGGCCAGGCCGATGGCCAGGCCGGCGGCGCCGATGGCGGCGACGAAGCTGGTGGTCTGGATGCCGATCATGGAAGCCACGCTGACCACCAGCAGGATCTTCAGGACGATGCTCACCAGGCTGCCGACGAAGCCCTGCAGGGTGCGGTCGACGCTGCGCCTGGCGAGCAGGCCGCCGACCCGGCCGGTCAGGGTGTTGATCAGCCACCAGCCGATCGCCAGGGTCAGCAGCGCCAGGGCGACCTTGCCGCTGTACTCCAGCACGATCGGCAGCCAGGACTCGGTCTGCTGCACCAGTCGGTCGTAGTTCAATTCCATGCATTACCTCCATTTCTCGAAAAAACACCCCTCCCTTCCGCAACGGAAACGGGACGGGCTTGAAGATTCCTGCCCGGACGCCGTGGGCCGACGTTCCCGGGCCTGGATACGAATCGGCGCAGCGCGGACGAACCGACGCTGCGCCGACAGGGGCGGACAACGCGGGAGAGGTCGCAGCGGCGCTACTCCCTATTGCGATGCCCGGGATGGCGAGAGGTTCCGAAAAACCTCGTCAATCGCGGAAGTTGGTGAACTGCAGCGGCATGCCGAGGGATTCGCCGCGCAGCAGGGCGATGGCCTCCTGCAGATCGTCGCGCTTCTTGCCGGTGACGCGCACCTGCTCGCCCTGGATGGCGGCCTGGACCTTGAGCTTGCGCTCCTTGATCAGGCCGACGATCTTCTTCGCCAGGTCCTTGTCGATGCCCTCGCGGAAGTTCACTTCCTGCTTGACCACCTTGCCCGACGGGTAGGCATCCTTGATCTCCATGCACTGGCTGTCGACCTTGCGCTTGACCAGGTTGGAACGCAGGATGTCGAGCATCTGCTCGAGCATGAAATCGGCTTCGGCGGTGAGGGTCACCGACTTGTCCTTGGCTTCGAAACTGCATTTGCCTTTCAGGTCGAAACGGCGATCCAGTTCCTTGATGGCGTTGTCCACGGCGTTGGTCAACTCGTGTTTGTCCAGTTCGGACACCACGTCGAACGAAGGCATGTCATCTCTCCAGATGGACGGCGCGACAGGGTTCACAGACGGAACCGCGCCTGGCTTGACGGTAAAAAATGCCCGCCCATTATAACCGAGCCCTCGCGAGCGAATGCCCGCCGGTGTGGCGGAGACCGACGATTTCTTCCCGATGGCGCGCGCGATCGCGGCCGGGACCCGGCCTCCCGCGACGAACCGGGCCCTTGCCGGCAGCGTACCGGCGCCCATCCTCTTCTCGAGTCCGTTCATGCCCAACCCCGATCTCAGCATCCTGGTCGTCGACGACGCCAAGTTTTCCAGCGCCATGATCGGCCGCGCCCTCAGCCAGGCCGGCTACCAGGACATCCGCTTCGCCAGCAGCGCCAGCGAGGCCCTGCAGCAGCTCGAACAACGCCCGGTCAGCGTGCTCCTGGCCGACTGGCTGATGCCGGAGATGGACGGCCTGGAACTGACCGCCCGGGTCCGCCAACTGGACGAAAGCATCAACCACTACACCTACATCGTCCTGCTCACCGGCAAGGAGGGCGAGAACGTCCTCGGCGAGGCCTTCGACCGCGGCGTCGACGACTTCGTCAGCAAGGCCGCGATGAACGAGCAACTGGTGCCACGCATCTACGCAGCCGACCGCCTGTGCAACACCCTGCAACGGTTGCTGGTGGAAAACCGCCTGCTCACCGAAAACATCGCGCGGATGGAAGAACGCAACCTGGTGGATACCCTCACCGGCCTCGGCAATCCCCGCTACCTGCGCCAGAAGCTGGCCGACAGCCTGCGCCAGGTGGAAACCCGCGGTGGAGCGTTGTGCTACCTGCTGGTCGGCATGCCCGAGGCACCGGTCCTGCGCCAGCGGCACGGCGAGGCCTTCCATCGCGAGCTGCTGCTCGGCGTGGCCAGGCGCCTGCAACAGCTGGTCCGGCCGCTGGACGTGCTGGTGCGCCTGGACGAGCAGCATTTCGCCCTGATCACCCTGGTGGAGGACCTGCACGAATGCTCGTCGAGCAGCTTCAAGCGGCTGCACGACGGGCTCAACCTGAAGGCCTTCAAGACCAGCGAAGGCTTCATCAGCCTGAAAGCCGGCATCGCCATGCTCGGCCTCGACAGCGGGGCATTGCCACTGGGCATCGACGAACTGCTGCAGCGCACCGAGGCCCTGTTGCCCGATGCCTATGCCAGCGGCAGGATCGCAACCTGCCGGCTACCGGCACTGCGCTAGACTTCGCTCTATCGTCAGCCATTCGCAGTAGCCACCATGACCTGGCATATCCTCGGCGCCGGTAGCCTCGGCAGCCTCTGGGCCGCGCGCCTCGGGCGCGCCGGCCTGCCCGTCCGCCTGATCCTGCGCGACCGCCAGCGCCTGCGCCGCTACCAACAGGCCGGCGGACTGAGCCTGGTGGAAGACGGCCAGGCCAGCCTCTACCCGATCGCCGCGGAAACCCCGGACGGCGGGCAACCCATCCAGCGCCTGCTGCTGGCCTGCAAGGCCTACGACGCGGAGGAAGCCGCCTCCAGCGTGGCCCATCGCCTAGCCGGCAACGCCGAACTGCTGTTGCTGCAGAACGGCCTGGGCAGCCAGCAGGCGGTCGCCGCCCGCCTGCCGCGCAGCCGCTGCCTGTTCGCCTCCAGCACCGAAGGCGCGTTCCGCGATGGCGATTTCCGCGTGGTCTTCGCCGGCCGCGGGCACACCTGGCTCGGCGATCCGCGCGACACAAGCGCCCCCGCCTGGCTGGCGCAGCTGTCCCAGGCCGGGATCCCGCACAGCTGGAGCGACGACATCCTCGAACGCCTGTGGCGCAAGCTGGCCCTGAACTGCGCGATCAACCCGCTGACCGTCCTCCACGATTGCCGCAACGGCGGCCTGCGGCAGCACCCGGAAGAGATCGCCGCGCTTTGCGACGAACTCGGCCAGTTGCTCCACGCCAGCGGCTACGACGCCGCCGCCAAGAGCCTGCTGGAGGATGTCCGGGCGGTGATCGACGCCACCGCGGCCAACTATTCCTCGATGCATCAGGACGTCACCCGCGGCCGGCGCACGGAAATCGGCTATCTGCTCGGCTACGCCTGCCAGCATGGGCAGCGCCTGGGACTACCGCTGCCGCGCCTGGGAACCTTGCTCGCCCGCCTCCAGGCCCATCTGCGCCAGCGCGGTTTGCCCGACCGCTAAAGCGCGTTACCCTGCCCGCCATTCCTTTTCGCCGCGGACCGCCAGAGCCCATGAACCTGCGCCAGCGCCTCGACAACCTGCCCGTAGGGCAGAAACTGCTCGCCGCCCTGCTGATCCTGCTGGCCACCGTGCTGCTGGTGGCCAACCTGGCGTTCATCAGCGCCGCCTACTGGATTTCCCAGGAGAGCGTCGCCCCCCAGGCGATGCAGACCATCGGCCGGCTGATCGCCAACCCGGCGCTCAGCCAGCCGGCACTCAGTTCGCCGCAGACCGCCGAGGTCCTGCTGCGCCAGCTCAACGATTACCAGCCGTTGCGCGCCGCGGCCCTGTACGACAGCAATGGGCTGATGCTGGCCGACCTGCAACGCGGCGACACCCTCAAGCTGCCGACCCGCCTGGACCGCCTGGAGCACTGGAGGCGCGGCGAGTACCGCCTCAACGCGCTGATCGAACTGCCCCAGGAAAACGCCCGCCCCGGCTACCTGCTGCTGGTGGCCAGCGGTGAACTGCCGAGCGCGTTCTACACCGGAACCCTCACCGCCAGCCTGGCGATCCTCGGCGTCAGCGTGCTGCTCTGGCTGCTGGTGGCGCAGCAGATACGCCGCCTGATCACCCGGCCGATCCGCGATCTCGAGGAACTGTCGCGGCAGGTCACCCGCGAGGAGAACTACGCCCTCCGCGCCCAGCGCGGCAACGGCGACGAGATCGGCCGCCTGGCCGACGCGTTCAACACCATGCTGACCCGCATCGAGGCCCGCGAGCAGCAGCTCAAGCGCGCCCGCGACGATGCCCAGGAAGCGGTCGAGCAGGCCCAGAGCCTGGCCGAGGAAACCCGCCGCTCGAACCGCAAGCTGGAACTGGAAGTGCAGGTGCGCAGCAAGATCGAGAAGAAGCTCACCGGTTTCCAGCACTACCTCAACAGCATCATCGACTCCATGCCTTCGGCGCTGATCGCGGTGGACGAGCAACTCTACGTCACGCAGTGGAACCAGGAGGCCAGCCAGCTTTCCGGCACCAGCCTGGACGATGCGGTCAACCAGCCGGTGTTCCTCGCCTTTCCCTCGCTCAAGCCGTTCCTTCCGCAGCTCACCCGGGCTGCCGAGAAGCACAGCGTGGAGCGTGTCGAACGGGTCACCTGGGCGCTGATCGACACGCCGCGCCACTACGCCCTGACCTTCTACCCGTTGATGGGCGGCACCGGCCGCGGCGCGGTGATCCGCATCGACGACATCACCCAGCGGCTGAGCCTGGAAGAAGTGATGGTGCAATCGGAGAAGATGCTCTCGGTCGGCAGCCTCGCCGCCGGCATGGCCCACGAGATCAACAACCCGCTCGGCGCGATCCTGCACAACGTGCAGAACATCAAGCGGCGCCTGTCCCCGGAGCTGGCGAAGAACGTCGAGCTGGCGGCCGAGGTCGGAGTACCGCTGGAAGACATCAATCACTACCTCGACGGCCGCGACATCCCGCGCCTGCTGGAAGGCATCCAGCACGCCGGCTCGCGGGCAGCGAAGATCGTCACCCACATGCTCGCCTTCAGCCGCCGCAGCCACCGGCAGATGACCGCTTGCGAACTGCCCGCACTGCTCGAACAGGCGGTGGAAATCGCCGGCAACGACTTCGACCTGGCCGAAGGCTTCGACTTCAAGTCGTTGCAGATCGTCCACGAGTTCGACCCCAACCTCGGCCCGGTGCCGGTGATCGCCAACGAGGTCGAGCAGGTCCTGCTCAACCTGCTGAAGAACGCCGCCCAGGCCATCCACCAGCGCGACGACGAAGAGGAAGGCGAACAGGGTCGGATCGTCCTGCGCACGCGCCTGACGCCGCCCTGGGCGGAAGTCCAGGTGGAAGACAACGGCAGCGGCATGCCCGAACTGGTGCGCAAGCGTATCTTCGAGCCGTTCTTCACCACCAAGGAAGTCGGCCAGGGCACCGGTCTCGGCCTGTCCGTCTCGTATTTCATCATCACCAACAATCACAAGGGCCAGATGGAAGTACGCTCGGAACTGGGCCGCGGCACCTGCTTCAGCATCCGCCTGCCGCTGGAAAGCTCCGAAGCGGTCGCCCCGGCACAAGCCAAGGCCCTGCCGCCCGCTCTACCGCAACCCGGTAGCAGCCTGCGGCGGGGCGACGAAGAGGAAGGTTGAAACCATGGGCAATCGATTGTCGAAGATCTACACCCGTACCGGCGACCGTGGCGAGACCGGCCTGGCCGGCGGACGCCGGGTGCCCAAGAGCCATCCACGCATCGAGGCGATCGGCGCGGTGGACGAATTGAACAGCCAGTTGGGCCTGCTCCTTGCCGAGCTGCTGGAAGCGCGTGGCGCACATCCCGGCCTGGAGGAGATCGTCCAGGCGCTGGCGCCGGTGCAACACCGCCTGTTCGACCTCGGCGGGGAGCTGGCGATGCCGGAGTATCGGGCCCTGGACGAGACGGAAGTGGCACGCCTGGAAAGCTGCATCGACCGCTGGAACGACGAGCTGGGCCCGCTGAAGAATTTCATCCTCCCCGGCGGTTCCCGCCTGGTCGCCCAGGCCCATGTCTGCCGCAGCCTGGCGCGCAGTGCCGAACGGCGCTGCCAGGCGCTGGACCAGGAGGAAACGCTGGAGGGCGTCGGCCTGCGCTACCTGAACCGGCTCTCCGACCTGCTGTTCGTCGCCGCCCGCGCCATCGCCCGGCGCCAGGGCGTGGCGGAAATTCTCTGGGAAGCGGCGGCAAAACCGGACTGACGGCGAGCGAGGGCTCGGCATCGAGACGAAAAAAAGGAGGCCGAAGCCTCCTTTTTTCTTCATTCCACCGTCAAAGGCCGCCCGGCCAGAACGCACGGATACCCGCCACGCCTTGGGCTCCATGCTCCCAAGCCTGCTCGGCTTGCTGCGGACCGAGGCCACCCAGCAGGTAGACCGGCTGGTTGAAGCCGGCGATCAGTTCGGCGGCCTTGTCCCAACCCAGCGCCGGCTCGCCGGGATGGCTCTCGGTCGGCTGTACCGGCGAAAGAGTGACGAACTCCACTCCCATCGAGGCAGCCAGGGCCAGTTCATCCGCGTCGTGGCAGGAGGCGGCCAGCAGGCGCCCTTCGGGGAACGGCCGACCGGCGCTGGCGTATTTGCGCAGTTGAGCGGAGGTCAGGTGCCAACCGGCAGCCGGGAAGTCGCCCAGCCACTCCAGCGGGCCTTTCAGCATCAGTTGCGCCTTGCCGGCGCAGAGTCCCTGGATATCGATGGCGAGATCGCGGTATTCGGGACTGAACATGTTCGGCGCGCGCAACTGGATCAGGCGGATGCCCGCCTCCACCGCCTTGCGTACGCCGCTGATCAGCTCGCCCGGCTCCAATCCGTCCGGGGTGATCAGGTAGTGCGCCGGCAGGCGCGCGGCCTGGACGATCGGCGCGTTGGCGGCGGGGAACTCGTAGTCGGCCAGCTCGCGCGGCTCCACCCAGGCCAGCGGTTGGCCCTCGGCGCCGTGGGCTTCGCCGGAAAACCCGTCGACCTCCCAGACATCGAGCAGGACGTGCTTGTCGGCATAGTCGTGCCGGACCTGGATCAGCGGCCGGGCCCGCTCGACACGGATGCCCAGTTCCTCTTCCAGCTCACGGGCCAACGCCGCGCGCACCGGCTCGCCGTCCTCCACCTTGCCCCCGGGAAACTCCCACAGGCCGCCCTGGTGCTTGTCTTCCGGACGCCGGGCGATCAGCACCCGGCCATCGGAGCCACGAATCACGGCCGCGGCGACATGTACTCGTTTCACGGATCATCTCCTCGCTACTGCCGTCACGCACCGCAAGCGGCGGACGGCCATCAACTACCGGCCTGCTCGCGCAATGCCGCGTCGTACCAGGCGCGGAACGCAGGCCACTGATAAATCGTCTCGACATAGGTCCGGGCGATATCCGGCAACTCCACCGCATAACTGCGGAAACGCGCCGCCACCGGTGCGTAGAACGCATCCGCCAGGCTGGCGTGGCCGAACAGGAACGGACCGTCCTGGCCGAAGCGCCGCCGGCAATCCGCCCAGGCTTCGCAGATACGTTGAATATCCTGTCGTGTCGCCTCGGACAATTCCACCAATGGCTGCTGGCGCCGCAGGTCCATCGGCAGCTCGCCGCGCAACGCGGCGAAACCGCTGTGCATTTCCGCGCAAACCGAACGGGCCAGCACCCGCGCCGCCTCGCCGCGCGGCCACAGGTGGGCCTCGGGGAAGCGCTCGGCGAGGTACTCGGCGATGGCCAGGGAATCCCAGATGTCGCCATCCTCGCTTTTCAGCAAGGGCACCTTGCCGGTCGGCGAATATTGCAGGATCCGCTCCCGGGTATCGGGCCGCCCCAGCGGGACGAGGATCTCGTCGAACGCCGCCCCGCTCATGCGCAGGGCCAGCCAGCCCCGCAGCGACCAGGACGAGTCATTGCGATTGCCAATCACGATGGTCAGGGCCATGCGCCTCTCCTCTTCGGCCGCCCGACGCGGACGGCCATGCACCAGAGAACTTAAGAGGCGCACGGACCGATGGCAAATTCCCGATTTTCATCCATCGATGAAGGATCGGAATGCCTGGCTTCAGGTGCGGTACTCTGCGTTGATCTTCACGTATTCGTGGGACAGGTCGGTGGTCCAGATGGTCTCGCTGCAGGTGCCGCGTCCCAGTTCGATGCGGATGCCGATCTCGGCCTGAGCCATCACCGCCGCGCCCTGTTCCTCGGTGTAACTGGCCGCCCGGCCGCCACGGCTGGCGATACAGACGTCGCCAAGGAACACGTCGATCTTGCTCACGTCCAGATTGGCCACGCCGGCACGTCCGACCGCGGCGAGAATGCGTCCCCAGTTCGGGTCGGAGGCGAACAGCGCGGTCTTGATCAGCGGCGAGTGGGCCACGGCATAGCCGACATCCAGGCACTCCTGGTGGGTGGCGCCGCCGTTGACCTGAACAGTGACGAACTTGGTCGCGCCCTCGCCGTCGCGAACGATGGCCTGGGCCAGCTCCATGGAAACCTCCAGTACCGCTTGCTTCAACGCGGCGAACAGCGCGCCGCTGGCCTGGGTGACTTCCGGCAGCGCCGCGCGACCGGTGGCGATCAGCATGCAGCAGTCGTTGGTGGAGGTATCGCCGTCGATGGTGATGCGGTTGAAGGACTTGTTGGCGGCGTCGCGCAACAGATCCTGCAGCACGCCCTGGGCGACCTTGGCGTCGGTGGCGATATAACCGAGCATGGTCGCCATGTTCGGCTTGATCATCCCGGCGCCCTTGCTGATCCCGGTGACGGTCACGGTCACGCCATCGTGCACGAACTGGCGGCTGGCGCCCTTGGGCAGGGTATCGGTGGTCATGATCCCCGCGGCAGCTTCGGCCCAGCGGTCCTCGGCCAGGTCGGCCAGGGCCGCAGGCAACGCCGCCTCGATCTTGGCCACCGGCAGGGGTTCGCCGATCACCCCGGTGGAATATGGCAGCACCGAAGTCTCGGCGACCCCGGCCAGTTCGGCGAGCTTGGCGCAGGTTTGCGCGGCGGCGACGAGGCCGGCCTCGCCGGTACCGGCGTTGGCGTTGCCGGTATTGGTCAGCAGGTAGCGCACCTCACCGAGGAAACGCTGTTTGGCCAGGGTCACCGGCGCGGCACAGAACGCGTTCAGGGTGAACACCCCGGCCACGCTGGAGCCTTCGGCGCAGCGCATGACCACCACGTCTTTGCGCCCCGGTCGCTTGATGCCGGCGGAAGCGATGCCGAGTTCGAAACCGGGGACCGGGTGCAGGGTGGACAGGGGGCCAAGACCGACAGCCATGGGAACGCGCTCCTTTACCAAACAGTGGACTCGATGCCGTCTGCGACGGCGTGACGGAAAACGCATCGGCGCCGGTCTGGCGCCAATTCGAACAAACGCCGCGAGCGGCAGGACCGGTCGCGGCGTTGGTGAACCAGGCGGGAAGCTTAGTCCAGCTGCCCGTGGCAGTGCTTGTATTTCTTGCCGGAACCGCACGGGCAAGGCTCGTTGCGGCCGATCTTCTGCTCGTTGCGCACAGGCTCGAGCGGCACGACCGGAGCCGGGCCCTCGGGAAGCTCTTCTTCCTCGCCGGCCACAGTCTGCTCCATCGAGGGAGCCTCGGCGTGCTGGAACTGCATGCGCTTGGCCAGTTCCTCGGCCTCGCGACGCAGGCGGGCCTCCTCTTCGGCCGGGTCTTCGCGACGGACCTGGACGTGGGACAGCACGCGGATGGTGTCGCGCTTGATCGAGTCCAGCAGCTCCTGGAACAGGGTGAAGGACTCGCGCTTGTATTCCTGCTTCGGATTCTTCTGCGCGTAGCCACGCAGGTGGATGCCGTGCCGCAGGTGGTCCATGGTCGACAGGTGGTCCTTCCACAGGTCGTCCAGCACTCGCAGCAGCATCTGCTTCTCGAAGGCGCGCAGGGCTTCGGCGCCGGCCAGCTCTTCCTTCTCGTAGTAGGCGGCGACGATCTGCTCGAGGATCTTGCTACGCAGGGTTTCCTCGTACAGCTTATCGTCTTCGTCCAGCCACTGCTGGATCGGCAGGCGCACGGCGAAGTCGCTGTACAGCGCAGCCTCCAGGCCTTCGATGTCCCACTGCTCGGGCAGCGACTGCGGCGGAATGTGCTGGTTGATGGTGGCGCTGAGGGTTTCCTCGCGGAACTCCTTGATGGTCTCGCCCACGTCCTCTGCCGACAGCAGGGTGTTGCGCATGTGGTAGATCACCTTGCGCTGCTCGTTGGCTACGTCATCGAATTCCAGCAGTTGCTTGCGGATGTCGAAGTTGCGCCCTTCGACCTTGCGCTGGGCCTTCTCGATGGCGTTGGTCACCATGCGGTGCTCGATCGCCTCGCCGGACTGCATGCCCAGCGCCTTCATGAAGTTCTTCACCCGGTCGGAGGCGAAGATCCGCATCAGGTTGTCTTCCAGCGACAGGTAGAAGCGGCTGGAACCCGGGTCGCCCTGACGACCGGCACGGCCGCGCAACTGGTTGTCGATCCGGCGGGATTCGTGGCGCTCGGAGGCGATCACGTGCAGGCCACCCGCCTCGATCACCTGCTGGTGGCGCTTCTGCCATTCGGCCTTGATCTGGGCGATCTGCTCCTCGGTGGGGTTCTCCAGGGCCGCGACTTCGACTTCCCAGTTGCCGCCGAGGAGGATGTCGGTACCGCGGCCGGCCATGTTGGTGGCGATGGTCACCGAACCGGGCGCGCCAGCCTGGGCGATGATCTCGGCTTCCTTCTCGTGGTACTTGGCGTTGAGCACCTTGTGCTCGATGCCTGCCTCTTGCAACAGCTTGGAAACGTACTCGGAACTCTCGATCGACGCGGTGCCGACCAGGATCGGCCGGCCGAGGGCCTGGCACTGCTTGATGTCGGTGATGATCGCCGCGTACTTCTCTTCCTGGGTCAGGTAGACCAGGTCGTTGAAGTCCTTGCGCGCGATCGGCCGGTGGGTCGGGATCACCACCACGTCGAGACCGTAGATCTGGCGGAACTCGAAGGCCTCGGTATCGGCGGTGCCGGTCATGCCGGCCAGCTTGTTGTACAGGCGGAAATAGTTCTGGAAGGTGGTGGAGGCCAGGGTCTGGCTCTCGGCCTGGATCGGCAGGCCCTCCTTCGCCTCGATGGCCTGGTGCAGGCCCTCGGACAGGCGACGGCCAGGCATGGTGCGGCCGGTGTGCTCGTCGATCAGGAGGATCTGGTCGCCCTGGACGATGTACTCGACGTTGCGGTGGAACAGGGTGTGCGCGCGCAGCGCTGCGTAGACGTGGGTCAGCAGGCTCAGGTTGTGCGCCGAGTAGAGGCTCTCGCCTTCGCCGAGCAGGCCGTTCTGGCTCAGCAGGTCCTCGATGAACTGGTGGCCCTGCTCGTTGAGTTCGACCTGGCGGGTCTTCTCGTCGATGCTGTAGTGGCCTTCCTCGGTCGGCTTGCCCTCGACCTCTTCGACCTGGCGCTTGAGACGCGGGATCAGCTTGTTGATCTTGATGTACAGCTCGGAGCTGTCTTCGGCCTGGCCGGAGATGATCAGCGGGGTACGCGCCTCGTCGATGAGGATCGAGTCCACTTCGTCGACCACGGCGAAGTTCAGCTCGCGCTGGAACTTGTCGTCCAGGCTGAAGGCCATGTTGTCGCGCAGGTAATCGAAGCCGAATTCGTTGTTGGTGCCGTAGGTGATGTCGGCGGCGTAGGCGGCGCGCTTGTCTTCCGGCGGCTGGAAGGGAGTGACCACGCCGACGCTGAGACCGAGGAACTCGTACAGCGGGCGCATCCAGTTGGCGTCGCGGCGCGCCAGGTAGTCGTTCACCGTGACCACGTGCACGCCCTTGCCGGACAGCGCGTTGAGGTAGACCGGCAGGGTGCCCACCAGGGTCTTGCCCTCGCCGGTACGCATTTCGGCGATCTTGCCGTCGTGCAGGGTCATGCCGCCGATCAGCTGGACGTCGAAGTGGCGCATGCCCATCACCCGCTTGCCAGCCTCGCGAACCACGGCGAAGGCTTCGGGCAGCAATTGGTCGAGCGTTTCGCCCTTGGCGTAGCGCTGCTGGAATTCAGCCGTTTTCGCCTTCAACTGCTCGTCGGAGAGCGCCACCATCTGGGGCTCGAGCGCATTGATGGCCTGTACAGCCTTGGCCATGCGCTTTACATCACGCTCGTTCTTGCTTCCAAAGAGTTTCTTCAACAAAGGCGCAAACATATCGACTTGGTCATCCACACGTGGGGAATGGAAGGCTCACCCATCCGGCGGCCCGTGCCGATCAACGGCATGAAAGGGAACATTCTACCCGGAAACGGGTATGAGAAAAGTACAGCAGATCAATGCGCATCGCTCACTCGGAAACAGACGCGCGTGCGATGAAGCTTTGCGGATTCATTACCCGGCCATCCTTCATCACTTCGAAATGTACGTGGTAGCCGGTGGAGCGTCCGGTGCTGCCGACCTTGGCCAGCACCTGGCCGCGCTTGACCAGGTCACCGACCTCGACCAGGTTCTTCTGGTTATGGGCATACAACGTGGTGTAGCCATCGGCGTGCCCGACCTCGACCACGTTGCCATAGCCGTTCTTGCGCCCGGACCAGGTCACCACCCCCGCCGCCACGGCCACCACGTCGCTGCCGGCCGGCGCGGCGAAGTCGATGCCCTTGTGCATGCTCAGGCGGCCGCTCACCGGATTGACCCGGCGCCCGAACGGCGAGGAGATGTAGCCCTGGCGCACCGGCTGGCCGGCCAGGTAGGTCGACTGGCTGATGTGCTTGTCGGCGAGCAGTTGCTCCAGCACCTCGAGCTGCTGCTCGCGGGTATCCAGGCGTGCCGCCAGTTCGTCCAGCGTCGCCATGAACGACGGCGGGGCATAGGCGCTGCCCTCCAGCGGTTCGTCGACGCCACCCTGACCGACGCTCAGGGAGAAGTCGAACTCGTCGGGGTCGACGTCGGCCAGCTCGGTGAGACGTTCGCCGAGGGCATCCAGCCGAACCAGGCGCGCCTGCAGTTCGCCGAGATGCACGCTCAGTGCGTCCATCTGCCGCTGCGCGTCCTCGCGGGCGCTGCTGATCTCGGCGCTCTGCGCCTGCAGCGCGGCATCGACTTCGATGCCGGCCACCGGAGCCGGCGCGCGGAACAGCCAGGCGCCCATGAAGCCCCCGGCCAACAGGCTGGCACCGACCACGCAGGCCCCGGCCAGCATCAGCAACCGCGGCTGCAGATGGACGGAGCGAGCGGCCCCATGGTGCCGGCTCAGAAAAATGATGTGCATGACTTATCCTTCTTACGGGCCGGCAGTAGCGAAACGCTTTCTGCTACCATTCCGACTCAGTAACCCCCAGGCTTCCCGCCATGTCTTTTCGTCCCTTGCCCGCCCAGGCATCGACCCAGTTGCTGCGCCAGGCCAGGCCGCTGCAGATGCTGTTCGCCGAAGCCCAGCGCATCTGCCGCCTGCAGCAACTGCTGGAAAGCCAGTTGCAACCGGCGGCGCGCCCGTACTGCCATGTGGCTTCGTGGCGCGGCGGTTGCCTGCTGCTGATCGTCACCGATGGCCACTGGGCCACACGCCTGCGCTATCAGCAGCGGCGCCTGCAGCGGCAGCTGCAGGCTTTCGAAGAATTCGCGAACTTAGCGAAAATCCTTTTCAAGGTGCAACCCACCACGTCCACACAACGTGCGGCACGTCGCAGCTTGACCCTGTCTGCCGTCGCGGCGGAAAACCTTCGCGAATCCGCCGACATCGTCGGCAATCCACGCCTGCGGGAAGCGCTCGAGCGGCTGGCAAGCCGCGCCGAGAAAAGCCGGCAAGAATAAATCCCGAAATAAAAAGAGGCCACCCTGAGGTGGCCTCCAAATATGGAAAGGAGAGTTTTCCTACACTGCCGCCGCCGGGCGCATATAGGAAATAGGCGCGGTACGCGCGTCTTCGAAGGTCACCACTTCCCAAGCATCCTTGTCTGCGATCAACGTACGCAGCAGCTGGTTGTTCAGGGCATGACCGGACTTGAAGCCACGGAACTCGCCGATAAGACTGTTGCCGAGCAGATACAGGTCGCCGATGGCATCCAGGATCTTGTGCTTGACGAACTCGTCCTCGTAACGCAGGCCGTCTTCGTTGAGCACGCGGTTCTCGTCGACCACGATCGCGTTCTCCACGCTACCGCCGAGTGCCAGGTTCTGCGAACGCAGGTACTCGATGTCGCGCATGAACCCGAAGGTACGGGCGCGGCTGACCTCCTTGACGAAGGAAGTACTGGAGAAATCGACCGAGGCCTGCTGGGTGCGACCACGGAAGACCGGATGATCGAAATCGATCTCGAAGCTGACCTTGAAGCCGTCGAACGGAACGAAGACGGCGCGCTTGTCGCCCTCTTCCACGCTGACTTCGCGCTTGATGCGGATGAACTTCTTGGCAGCTTCCTGCTCTTGCAATCCGGCGGACTGGATCAGGAATACGAACGGACCAGCGCTGCCATCCATGATCGGCACTTCCGAAGCGGACAGCTCGACGTAGGCGTTGTCGATACCCAGGCCGGCCATGGCCGAGAGCAGGTGCTCCACCGTATCCACTTTGACGTCACCCTTGACCAGGGTGGTCGACATGGTGGTTTCGCCGACGTTCTCGGCCCGGGCCGGGATTTCCACGACCGGATCCAGGTCGGTGCGGCAGAACACGATACCGGTGTCCACCGGCGCCGGTTTCAGGGTCAGGTAAACCTTTTCCCCCGAGTGCAGACCGACGCCAGTAGCCCGGATGATGTTCTTCAAGGTGCGTTGTTTGATCATGGCTTTGGCCGCTTAAGCGCTGACTGCGAACTGTTTTCAACAATGGCCGGCGATGATAGCAGAACCGGCCTTTGCTGAACACCAATCACATCTCTACTCCTGATTAATTACTTCAATCGGCCTGACGACGCAGGAACGCCGGGATATCCAGGTAATCCAGGTCATCCTGCGGGTTCAGCTTGGCCGCGGTCGCCGCGCTGCCGTGAGACTGGTTGCGCATCACGGTAGGACGGTCGAGGTCGCGGTAGTTCACCGACTGCTGCTCGCGCTGGGCCGGTGCGGCTGCCTGGGCTGCACTGCCCTGCACGGTGTTGTCGACGACCTTCACCGGTTTCTCCAGGCGCGCGCCCAGGCCGGTGGCGACTACGGTGACGTGCAGTTCATCGCGCATGTCCGCGTCGATTACGGTGCCCACCTTCACAGTGGCGTGCTCGGAAGCGAACTGTTCGATGATGTTGCCGACATCGGAGTACTCGCCCAGGGACAGGTCCGGACCCGCGGTGATGTTCACCAGGATGCCGCGCGCGCCCTGCAGGTTGACGTCTTCCAGCAGCGGGTTGCGGATTGCCGCCTCGGTGGCTTCGCGGGCACGGTTCGGACCGCTGGCGCAGCCGGTACCCATCATCGCCATGCCCATTTCGCTCATGACGGTCTTCACGTCGGCGAAGTCGACGTTGATCATGCCCGGACGCTTGATGATGTCGGAGATACCGCGCACGGCACCGGCCAGCACGTCATCGGCCTTGGCGAAGGCAGCCAGCAGGCTGGCGTCCTTGCCGAGGATGGTCAGCAGCTTCTCGTTCGGGATGGTGATCAGCGAATCGACGCTCTCGGCCAGCGCGCGGATGCCCTCGTCGGCGATCTGCATGCGCTTGCGACCTTCGAACGGGAACGGACGGGTCACCACCGCGACGGTGAGGATGCCCATTTCCTTCGCCACTTCGGCGATGATCGGCGCGGCGCCGGTACCGGTGCCGCCACCCATGCCGGTGGTGATGAAGACCATGTCGGCGCCTTCCAGCACTTCGGAAATGCGCTCGCGATCTTCCAGAGCCGCCTGACGACCGACTTCCGGATTGGCGCCGGCACCCAGCCCCTTGGTGACGCCCGGGCCGAGTTGCAGAACGGTGCGCGCCGCGATGTTCTTCAGCGCTTGTGCGTCGGTGTTGGCGCAGATGAACTCGACGCCCTCGACGTTGTTCTTGGCCATGTGATTGACGGCGTTGCCGCCACCACCACCTACACCGATCACTTTTATGACGGCGGTTTGTGCGATGTTATCGACCAGTTCAAACATTTCCCCTCTCCTTCCTTTCTAGTTTTGTCGCCTACTGTTACCGCGTTGAATCAGAAATTGCCCTGGACCCAGCGTTTGAGCCGCTCCAGGACAGGTGCCTTGGGTTCGTCGCTGCTGTAGCTGCTGCCTGACACAGACATCGACATGCCATCGGACTGCTTCTGCAGTCCGTACATCAGCAGGCCGACGCCCGTCGAATAGATCGGGTTGCGCACCACGTCGGTGAGGCCCTTCACGCTATACGGCACGCCGAGGCGTACCGGCATGTGGAAGATTTCCTCGGCCAGCTCGACCGCGCCTTCCATCTTCGAGGTGCCGCCGGTGAGGACGATCCCGGCCGGGATCAGGTCCTCGTAGCCGCTGCGGCGCAGCTCGGCCTGGACCAGGGTGAACAGCTCGTCGTAACGAGGCTCGACCACTTCGGCCAGGGCCTGGCGCGACAGTTCGCGCGGCGGCCGGTCGCCGACGCTGGGCACCTTGATGGTCTCGCCGGCACCGGCCAGCTTGGCCAGGGCGCAGGCGTAGCGGATCTTGATCTCTTCCGCGTACTGGGTCGGCGTCCGCAGGGCCATGGCGATGTCATTGGTGACCTGGTCGCCGGCGATCGGGATCACCGCGGTATGGCGGATCGCGCCTTCGGTGAAGATCGCGATATCGGTGGTGCCGCCGCCGATATCCACCAGGCACACGCCCAGTTCCTTCTCGTCCTCGGTCAGCACCGAATAGGCCGAGGCCAACTGCTCGAGGATGATGTCGTCGACCTCGAGGCCGCAGCGGCGCACGCACTTCTCGATGTTCTGCGAGGCATTCACCGCGCAGGTCACCACGTGCACCTTGGCTTCCAGGCGCACCCCGGACATGCCCAGCGGCTCGCGCACGCCTTCCTGGTTATCGATCACGTAATCCTGGGCCAGGGTATGCAGCACCCGCTGGTCCGCCGGGATCGCCACCGCCTGGGCGGCATCCAGTACCCGTTCGATGTCCGCCGGGTTCACCTCGCGATCGCGGATCGCCACGATGCCGTGGGAATTGAGGCTGCGGATGTGGTTGCCGGCGATGCCGACGAACGCCGAGTGGATACGGCAACCGGCCATCTGCTGGGCCTCGTCGATGGCGCGCTGGATCGACTGCACGGTGGACTCGATGTTCACCACCACGCCCTTCTTCAGGCCGCGGGACGGATGAGTACCGATGCCAACGACCTCCAGCTGGCCATCGGCCGTCACCTCGCCCACCAGCGCCACCACCTTGGAGGTACCGATGTCGAGGCCGACGATCATCTTGCCGCTCTGCACGCTTGCCATGGTTATTACTGTCTCCTCAACTCACTGCACGGCGCTGGCCGTGGCCACCGTCGCGGGCGTGACCGGCTCGCGCCACGCAACGGCGAGGCCGTTGGGGTAACGCAGGTCGATCCGCGCAATGTTCGAAATCTGATCTTTGAGTGCCTTGTCGTAGATGCTTACGAAGCGGCGAATCTTGTCTACCACGTGGTCGCGCCCGATCTGGATCTCGACGCCCTGGGCCGTGGTCAGCGCCCAACCGCCGCGATCGCTCATTTCCAGGCGGGCAATGGAGAACCCGAGGGGACGCAGCAACTGGCTGAGCAACTGGTATTGCTGCATCACCTGCTGTTGCGCCCGCTGTGGACCATGCAAGCGGGGCAGATGTTCATAATTCGCCAGCTCCTTTGGCGTAAAAGCCTGTCCCTGGTTGTTCAGCAGCGCTTCGTCGCCCCACCGGGCGATCGGCAGTTGCTCGTCCAGGCGGATCACCACCTGGTCCGGCCACACCCGGCGCACCTCGGCGTGGGCGATCCAGGGCATCTGTTCCAGTTGCCCGCGCATGCCCGCCAGGTCGATGGTGAAGAAGCTCGCCGCCAGGTACGGGGAAATCCGCTGCTGCACCGCGCGCTGGCTGATGTAGCTGAGGTCGCCCTCGACACTGACCTTGGCGATAGGCCGGTCGGCGTACGGCAGGATGTACTCGGCGCCGCGATAGGCGCCATAGCCGAGAACGGCCAGCAACAGCGGCCAGGCCAGGTACTTGAGGAAACTGAAGTCGGCTTTCGGCAGGCGCACGCTCAGCGGTTCCTTGGCCACCAGACGGCTGGCGCCGCGCGGCATCGGCTTGCGCGGAGCGCGGCCGAGTCCACCGGGTTGCTGATGACGGAGCAGTACGCCGTTCATGGCTTATCCCCTCGCCTCGCGGCTATCGGCCAGGATCGCCAGCACCAGTTGCTGGAAATCCAGGCCGGCGGCCCGCGCGGCCATAGGCACCAGGCTGTGGTCGGTCATGCCTGGTGCGGTGTTGACTTCAAGCAGCCAGAAACGCCCTTCGGCGTCCTGCATCACGTCCGCCCGCCCCCAGCCCTGGATGCCCAGGGCGTCGCAGGCGCGCGCGGTGAGTTCCTTCAGCTCGCGTTCCTTGGCCTCGTCGAGACCGCAGGGCACCTGGTAGCGGGTATCGCTGGCCAGGTACTTGGCGTCGTAGTCGTAGAAGGTGTGCGGCGTGCCCAGGCGGATCGCCGGCAGCACCTGCCCGCGCAAGGTCGCCACGGTGAATTCCGGGCCGCTGATCCACTGCTCGACCAGCACCTGCGAGTCGTAGCGGGCCGCTTCGCGCCACGCCGCGATCAATTCGTCGAGCCCGCCGACCTTGGCCATGCCGATGCTCGAGCCTTCGTGAGCCGGCTTGACGATCAGCGGGAAACCCAGTCGCTGCGCCGCGTCGCGGCAGTCATCCTCGCTGGCCAGCACCGCGTAGTCCGGGGTCGGCAGGCCGAGGCTGAGCCAGACCCGCTTGGTCCGCAGCTTGTCCATCGCCAGCGCCGAGGCCAGCACGCCGCTGCCGGTGTAGGGAATGCCCGCGCACTCGAGCAGGCCCTGCATGCTGCCATCCTCGCCGCCACGACCGTGGAGAATGATGAAGGCGCGGTCGATCTTCTCCTCGACCAGGCGTTGCAGCAGGTCTTCGCCGACATCGATGCCGAAGGCATCGACCCCGGCGGCCAGCAGGGATTGCAGGACCATCGCGCCGGACTTCAGCGACACCTCGCGCTCGGCGCTCTTGCCACCGAACAGCACGGCGACACGGCCGAACGCCTTGGGATCCTGGGTGCCGTTCAGCAGGCTATCGAGGCAAAGGTTCATGCGCCCTTCCCTCCCTTGCCGGCGAACAGCGGGTTCTTGATCAGTTGCGGGGCCAGGCCGCCGACATCGCCAGCGCCCTGGCAAAGCAGGATGTCGCCAGCGCGCAGCAGCGGCTTGACCAGCGGCGCCAGGTCGGCGTCGCGCTCGAAGTAGATCGGGTCGAGCTGGCCGCGCTGGCGGATGCTGTGGCACAGCTGGCGGCTGTCGGCTCCCGGGATCGGCTCTTCGCCGGCCGGATAGACCTCCATCAACAGCAGCACGTTGGCTTCGCCCAGCACCTGCACGAAGTCTTCGTACAGGTCGCGGGTACGGGTATAGCGATGCGGCTGGTAGACCATCACCAGGCGACGCTCCGGCCAACCGCCACGGATCGCCTTGATCACCGCGGCGACTTCGCGCGGATGGTGGCCGTAGTCGTCCACCAGCATCACGCTGCCACCCTCGACCTGCAGCTCGCCGTAGACCTGGAAGCGCCGGCCCACGCCCTGGAAGCCGGACAGCCCCTGGACGATGGCTTCGTCGGAGATGCCCTCGTCGGTAGCGATGACGATGGTCGCCAGGGAATTCAGCACGTTGTGCAGGCCGGGCATGTTCACCGAGACGTCCAGCGGCTCGCGCTCCGGGCGCAACACGGTGAACCAGGTGCGCATGCCTTCCTGGCGGATGTTGATCGCGCGCACGTCGGCGTCTTCGCTGAGGCCGTAGGTCACGGTCGGGCGGGCGATCTGCGGGAGGATCTCGCGCACCACCGGGTCATCCACGCACATCACTGCCAGTCCGTAGAACGGCAGGTTGTGGAGGAACTCGACGAAGGTCTTCTTCAGCTTGTTGAAGTCGCCGCCGTAGGTCGCCATATGGTCGGCGTCGATATTGGTGACCACCGCGACCATCGGTTGCAGGTGCAGGAAGCTGGCGTCGCTCTCGTCGGCCTCGGCCACCAGGTAGCGGCTGGCGCCAAGCTGGGCGTTGGTCCCGGCGGCGTTCAGCCGGCCGCCGATGACGAAGGTCGGGTCCAGGCCGCCGGCGGCGAACACCGAGGCGATCAGGCTGGTAGTGGTGGTCTTGCCGTGGGTGCCGGCTACCGCGATGCCGTGCCGGTAGCGCATCAGTTCGGCGAGCATCTCCGCACGCGGCACCACCGGAATCCGCCGTTCCAGGGCCGAGGCTACTTCCGGGTTGGCCCGGTTGATGGCACTGGACACCACCAGCACGTCGGCGCCGTCGGCGTTTTCCGCCTGGTGGCCGATGAAGATCTGCGCGCCGAACTTCTCCAGGCGCTCGGTCACCGCCGAGGCCTTGAGGTCCGAGCCGGATACCTCGTAGCCGAGATTCAGCAGCACTTCGGCGATCCCGCACATGCCGGCGCCGCCGATGCCGACGAAATGGATGCGGCGGATACGGCGCATGGTCCGGGTGACGCCATTCGGTTCTTTAACCACGGGCCACCTCCAGGCAGGCATCGACCACCGTCCGGGTAGCCTCGGGTTTCGCCAGGCTGCGTGCCTGGTCTGCCATGGAGCGCAGGGTTTCGGGATGCATCAGGACCTCGGACAGCTGCGCGGCCAGTTCGGCCGCGCCGGTAGACTTTTGCGGCAGCAGGCGGCCGGCGCCGCTGCGTACCAGGAATTCGGCATTGCGGGTCTGGTGATCGTCGATCGCGTGAGGCAACGGCACCAGGAAGGCGGGCAAACCCGCCGCCGTCAGCTCGCTGACGGTCAGCGCGCCGGCGCGACAGATCACCAGGTCGGCCCAGGCATAGGCCGCGGCCATGTCGCTGATGAAGGGCGCGACGTCCGCTTCGACCGCCACTGTGCGATAACGCTCGGCGGTAATCTCGGCATGCTGACGACCGGCCTGATGGCGGATTGCCGGACGGATTTCCAGCGGCACCTGCGCCAGGGCCTCTGGCAACAGCTTGTTCAGCGGTTCCGCGCCAAGGCTGCCGCCGAGCACCAGCAGATTGACCCGACGGCCGGTCAGCGGCGCGCGGGCATGCGCGTCGAGGAACAGCTCGGCGCGCACCGGATTGCCGGTGGTCAGACGCTTGTCGCTGGCCGGGAAGGTATCCGGGAATGCCTCGCAGACGCGCCTGGCGATCGGCGCCAGGCTGCGGTTGGCGGTGCCGGCCACGGCGTTCTGCTCGTGGATCACCAGCGGCACGCCGTTGAGGCGCGCGGCCAGGCCGCCCGGGCCGGTGACATAGCCACCCAGGCCGAGCACGCAGACCGGCCTCAGCTGGCGGATCACCCGCAGCGCCTGGAACAGCGACTTGAGCAGTTCCAGCGGTGCCTTGACCAGCGACTTCAGGCCCTTGCCGCGCAGCCCGCTGACCTGGATCAGGTGCAACGGCAGGCCGGCCTTGGGTACCAGGTCATTCTCGATGCCGCGCGGCGTCCCCAGCCAGTGCACGGCATAGCCGCGCGCCTGGAACTCCCGCGCACAGGCGAGTGCCGGGAACACGTGTCCGCCGGTGCCACCCGCCATGATCAGGACATTACCTTTCATCGGCAAAGTCCTCTTCGTTGAACTCATATTCCTCGCTACCCAGGTGGGTTCGCCGTTCCCATTCGATGCGCAGCAACATCCCCAGGCAGGCACAGCAGATCACCAGCGAGCTGCCGCCGTAGCTGAGGAACGGCAGGGTCAGGCCCTTGGTCGGCAGCAGGCCGACGTTCACCCCGATGTTGATCAGGAACTGGCCGATCCAGAGGAAGGCCAGGCCGTAGGCCACGTAGGCGGAGAAGAACTGCTTGGCCTGCTCGGCCCAGATGCCGATGTACAGCGCGCGCAGGCTGACGAACACGAACAGGGCGACGGTCGCCAGGGCGCCGACGATGCCCAGCTCCTCTGCAAGCACGGCGAAGACGAAGTCGGTGTGCGCCTCCGGCAGGTAGAACTGCTTCTGGATGCTGTTGCCCAGTCCCATGCCCAACCAGCCGCCGCGGCCGAAGGCGATCAGCGCCTGGCTCAACTGATAGCCGGCGCCGAACTGATCGGCCCAGGGGTCGGTGAAGTTGGTCAGACGCGCCATCCGGTAGGGCTGGGTCTGGATCAGCAGGACCACCGCGCCGACCGCCAGCAGCACCATCAGGCCGAAGCGGAACAGCCCCACCCCGCCGAGGAACAGCATGGCCGCGGCAGCGCCCATCATTACCACGGTGGCGCCGAAGTCCGGCTCGCGCAGCAGCAGGCCGGCCATCGGCAGCAACACCACGAAGGGCTTGAAGAAGCCCATCCAGCTTTCCCGGACCTCCTGCTGGCGGCGGATCAGGTAGCCGGCCATGAAGATCACCACGCAGACCTTGGCGATCTCCGAAGGCTGGATGTTGAACAGGCCGAAGCCGATCCAGCGCATCGAGCCGTTCACCTCGCGGCCGATACCGGGGGTGATCACCAGCACCAGCAGGCCGAAGGCGACCAGCAACAGCTTCCAGCCCCAACGCTGCCAGGTGGCCATCGGGACCATCATGGTCAGGCCGCAGGAAATCAGGCCGATCACCAGGTAGATCAGGTGACGGACGGAGAAGTACAGCGGGTTGCCCGACTGCGCCGCCGCCACCTCGGAAGAGGCGGAAGTCACCATCACCAGGCCGAGGCCGAGCAGCGCCAGGCAACCCGCCAGCAGCGGGAAGTCCAGGTCGATGCCGTGCCGGCTCAACAGCGGCGACGGGAAGGGGCGCAACACCGACAGCATCACGCTAGCTCCTCTACGGCTTTGGCGAACAGGCGTCCGCGTTCTTCGAAGTTCTTGAACATGTCCAGGCTCGCGCAGGCCGGCGACAACAGCACCGCATCGCCTTCGCGGGCCAGCTCGGCGGCCTGCCGGACTGCTTCGTCCAGCGTTGCGACGCGCACCAGCGGTACCGCGTTGCCCAGTGCCTGGGCAATCAGCCCGGCGTCACGGCCAAGCAGTACCACCGCCCGGCAGAAGCGCGCGACCGGCTCGCGCAGGTCATGGAAATCGGCGCCCTTGCCGTCTCCGCCGGCGAGCAGCACCAGCTTGCCGTCGATGTCGGCACCCAGCCCCTCGATCGCCGCCAGGGCGGCGCCGACGTTGGTGGCCTTGGAATCGTCGTAGTAGCTCACGCCCTGCCGCTCGCGTACCCACTGGCAGCGATGAGCCAGGCCGGAAAACGCCTTCAGCGCGCCGAGCATGGCGTCGAACGGCAGGCCGGCCGCATGGCCCAGCGCCAGCGCGGCGAGCGCGTTGGAATAGTTGTGGGCGCCACGGATCTTCAGTTCGCCAACCGGCAGCAGCTTGTCGAACTGGAACGCCAGCCACTTCTGGCCGTCTTCCTCGATCAGGCCGAAAGCCTTGAAGTCCGGCTTGTTCAGGCCGAACGACCAGCACGGCACGGTATCGGCGATCAGCGGTCGGGTCAGGGCATCGGCGCGATTCACCACGACCTGGCGGGCACCGCGGAAGATCCGGTGCTTGGCCAGGTGGTAGTCAGCCATGCCGTCGTAGCGATCCATATGGTCTTCGCTGACGTTCAGCACGGTCGCCACCTCGGCGTTGAGGCGATCGCAGGTTTCCAGCTGGAAGCTCGACAGCTCCAGCACGTACAGCTCGATGTCGTCGGCCAGCAGGTCGAGCGCCGGGGTGCCGAGGTTGCCGCCGACGGCGACACGCTTGTCCGCGGCCACCGCCATTTCGCCCACCAGGGTGGTCACGGTGCTCTTCGCGTTGGAACCGGTGATGGCGACGATCGGGGCCTTCGCCTCGCGGGCGAAGAGATCGATGTCACCGGAGATGCGCACGCCTTTCGCGGCGGCCTGTACCAGCGCCGGGGTGCGCAGCGACAAGCCGGGGCTGACATAGAGTTCGCGGGCGGAGCAGAGGAACTCGGCGTCGAGTTCGCCGCAACGCACTTCCACCTGCGGATACTGGGCACGCAGGGTGGCCAGCTCCGGCGGGTTCTCTCGGGTATCGACCACGGCGAAAGGCAAGCCGCGGCGCGCCAGGTAGCGCACCAGGGACATGCCGCTCTTGCCGAGGCCGACAACGATGCGGAAGTGGTCGGAGGCGATCAGGCTCATGCTCTCTTCGTCCTCAACGCAGCTTCAAGGTGGCGAGGCCGATCAGCACCAGGATCACGGTGATGATCCAGAAGCGCACGATCACGCGCGGCTCCGGCCAGCCTTTCAGTTCGAAATGGTGATGGATCGGCGCCATACGGAAGACGCGGCGTCCGGTCAGCTTGAAGGAAGCGACCTGGATCATCACCGAGAGGGTTTCCATGACGAACACCCCACCCATGATGAACAGCACGATCTCCTGGCGCACGATCACCGCGATGGTGCCCAGCGCGGCGCCCAGCGCCAGCGCGCCGACGTCGCCCATGAAGACCTGCGCCGGATAGGTGTTGAACCAGAGGAAGCCGAGGCCGGCGCCGACCAGCGCGGCGCAGAACACGATCAGCTCGCCGGCGCCCGGTACGTTGGGAATCAGCAGGTACTCGGCGAACTTCACGTTGCCCGACAGGTAGCAGAAGATGCCCAGCGCGCCGGCAACCATTACCGTCGGCATGATCGCCAGGCCGTCGAGACCGTCGGTGAGGTTCACCGCATTGCTCGAACCGACGATGACGAAGTAGGTCAGGACCACGAAGAAGATGCCCAACTGGATCTCGACGCTCTTCAGCATCGGCACGATCAGGGTAGTCTCGATCGGGGTTTCGGCAGTCATATAGAGGAACACGGCGGCGCCGATGCCGAACACCGACTGCCAGAAGTACTTCCAGCGGCTCGGCAGGCCGCGGGAGTTCTTCTCGATCACCTTGCGGTAGTCGTCCACCCAGCCGATGGCACCGAACAGCAGGGTAACGACCAGCACCACCCACACGTAGCGGTTGGAAAGATCCGCCCACAGCAGCGTGCTGATGGCGATGGCGGTAAGGATCAGGGCGCCGCCCATGGTCGGGGTGCCCTTCTTCGACAGGTGCGACTGCGGACCGTCGTTGCGCACGGCCTGGCCGATCTGGCGGATCTGCAAGGTACGGATCATCCAGGGCCCCAGCCACAGCGACAGCGACAGCGCAGTGAGCACGCTGAGAATGCCGCGCAGGGTCAGGTACTGGAAGACGCCGAAGCCCTTGTAGAACTGTTGCAGGTATTCGGCCAGCAGCAGGAGCATTAGTGACTCTCCTCGGAGGAACCGCACAGCGCCGCGACGACTTTGTCCATCGCCGCGCTGCGGGAACCCTTGATCAAAATGGTGGTTGTCGGTTGTTCGGTGGCCAGCGCCCCGATCAGGCTGGCCTGGTCGGCGAAGTGCCGGCCCGTGGCGCCGAACGCCTGTACGGCGTGGGCCATCAGCGGTCCGACCGCATAGAGCGCGGACACCTTGCCAGCGGCGTAGGCGCCCACCTCGCGGTGGGCCTGCTCGGCCCAGGAACCGAGTTCGCCCATGTCTCCGAGGACCAGGACGGTGCGCCCGGAAAAGCCGCTCAGTATATCAATCGCCGCCAGCATTGACGCGGGGTTGGCGTTGTAGCTGTCGTCTATCACACGCAGCCCGCTGGCGGTCAGTTGCGCTACCGCGCGGCCCTTGACCGGCTGCAGCGCCTGCAGCCCGGCGACGATCCCATCCAGCGGCACGCCCAGTGCATGGGCGGCAGCGGCGGCAGCCAGGGCATTGGCGACATTGTGCCGCCCCAGCAGGTTGAGCTGGACCTGCGCTTCACCCGCTACGCCCTGCAGCCTGAAGCCCATGCAGCCGCGCGCATCGCGCTGCAGATCGGCGGCGCGGAAATCGGCCTGGGGCCGGTCGAGGGAGAAAGTCAGCAACGGACGGCCGCTGGCACGGGCCTTCCAGGTGTCGAAGGCCTTGTCGTCCAGGTTCAGCACGGCGGTGCCGTCGGCGGCCAGCCCTTCGAGTATCTCGCCCTTCGCCTCGACGATCTTCTCCGGTCCGCCGAACTCGCCGACATGGGCGGTGCCGGCATTGGTGATGATCGCCACGTGCGGGCGGGTCAGCTCGACCGTGTAGGCGATCTCGCCGATGCGCGAGGCGCCCAGTTCGATCACTGCGCTACGGTGCTGCGGCGCCAGTTGCAGCAGGGTCAGCGGTACGCCGAGGTCGTTGTTCAGATTGCCACGGGTAGCCAGCACCGACTCGGCATCGCCGGCCTGGGTACGCAGGATGCTGGCGAGCATCTCCTTGACCGTGGTCTTGCCGCTGGAGCCCGTCATGGCCGCCAGCGGGCCGGTGAACTTGCGCCGGTTCAGCGCGCCCAGTCGCCCCAGGGCCGCACGGGTATCGCGCACCAGCAATTGCGGCAGGGGCGCGTCGGCGACTTCGCGCTCCACCAGCGCAGCCACCGCGCCCTTGGCGGCAACCTCGGAGAGATAGTCGTGGCCGTCGAAACGCGGCCCACTCAGGGCAATGAACAGTTGGCCGGGCCCGATGGCGCGACTGTCGGTAGAAACCGCCGAAAAGACGGCGTCCTCGCCGATCAGGCGGGCGTCCAGCGCGACCGTCAACTGGCTGAGGCGAAGAGGCTCAAGCATGCGGCACCTCCCAGGCGGCCAGGGCGCGCTCGGCCTGCTCGATGTCGGAGAACGGATGGCGTACGCCGTCGATCTCCTGATAATCCTCGTGACCCTTGCCAGCCAGGAGCACCACGTCATCCACCGCAGCGGAAGCGATCAGATGGGCGATCGCCTCACCGCGCGACGGCAGGAAGGTAACCTTGTCAGCGGCAGCGAAGCCTTTGCGGATATCGGCGATGATCGCCGCACTGGCCTCGGTGCGCGGGTTGTCGTCGGTGACCAGCACCCCATCCGCCAGGCGTTCGGCGATCGCAGCCATCAACGGACGCTTGCCGGCATCGCGATCGCCACCGCAGCCGAACAGGCACAGCAGGCGCGCGGCCGCGTGCGGACGCAGGGCCTCCAGGACTTTTTCCAGGGCGTCGGGAGTATGCGCGTAGTCCACCACCACCAGCGGCTTGTCGCCGCCTCCCAGGCGCTGCATGCGGCCGACCGGCCCCTGCAGTTGCGGCAAGGTGCGGAGGATATCGCCCAAGGGATAACCCAGGCCAAGCAACGCACCGACCGCCGCCAGCAGGTTGCTCAGGTTGAAGCGGCCGAGCAATGGGCTGCGCAGCAGGCCCTCGCCGTGCGGAGTGACCAGTGCCGCCTCGATGCCGGCGTCGCCGAAGCGCGCTTCGCGGCAATAGAGGAACGCCGAGCTGTCGGTGAGGCTGTAGGTGATCAGCTCCGAGTCCTGTTCCTCGCCGGCCAGTCGACGGCCGAAATCGTCGTCCAGGTTGATCACCCGGCAGCGCAGGCCCGGCCAGGCGAACAGCTTGGCCTTGGCGGCGGCATAGGCTTCCATCGAACCGTGATAGTCGAGGTGGTCGCGGGACAGATTGGTGAACACCGCGATATCGAAACCGAGCGCCGCCACGCGGCCCTGGTCGAGGCCGTGGGAAGACACTTCCATCGCTACCGCGCGGGCGCCGGCCTGCTTCAGCGTGGCCAGCGTGGCTTGCACCGCAAGCGGGTCCGGCGTGGTGTGCCGGCCGCTCTCCAGGGCGCCGTAGAAACCGGTGCCGAGGGTGCCGACGATGCCGCAGCGCTCGCCGAGCAGATCCAGGGCCTGGGCCACCAGTTGGCTGACGCTGGTCTTGCCGTTGGTGCCGGTGACGCCGATCAGGTCCAGCCCGCGGCTCGGCTCGCCGTAGAAACGCCCGGCGACCGCCGACAGTTGTGCGGCCAGCCCCTTCACCGCGATCAGCGGCGCATCGCTGGGCGGCAGCTCTCCGGCGCCTTCCGCCTCGTAAGCCACGGCAGCCGCGCCCTTGGCCAGGGCATCGGCGATGTGCGCGCGACCATCCTGGCGCCCGCCCGGCACCGCCAGGAACAGGTCGCCCGGACGAACGCCGCGGCTATCCAGGGTCAGCTCGCGGATCAGCAGATCGCGCTCGGCCTGGGGAAACAGTTGGTTCAGGCTCATAGGCATCAGCCACGCCCTCCTTTTGCGGGCGCAGCATTGACCTGCTGCTGTTCGGTGGCCGTCGGCAGGTTATCCGGCGGCACGTTCATCAGGCGCAGCGCGCCAGCCATGACCTTGCTGAACACCGGCGCCGACACCAGGCCGCCGAAGTAGCCCGCCTTGCTCGGCTCGTCGATCACCACGACCATCGCGATGCGCGGATCGGTGGCCGGGGCGAAACCGGCGAACAGCGAGCGATAGGCGTTTTCCCGGTAGCCCTTGGTGCCGACCGAGACCTTGCGCGCGGTCCCGCTCTTGCCGGCGGCGTGGTAACCCGGCACCTGGGCGCGGAACACCCCGCCCTGGGCCTCGACCACTTGTTGCAGCATGCCCTGCACGGTGGAAGCCACTTCCGGCGAAATCACCTGCACGCCATCCGGCACGCGGTCGACTCGGGTCATGCTCAGCGGCACGCTCTTGCCGTCGTTGGCCAGGGCCGCATAGGCATGCGCCAACTGGATCGCGGTTACCGAGAGACCGTAGCCGTAGGCCAGGGTCGCGGTTTCCGCCTTCGGCCACTTGCGGTGGTTGGGCAGGTTGCCGACGCGCTCGCCGGGGAAGCCCAACCCCGTGTCCTGCCCGAGGCCGACCTGTTGCATGACCGAGTAGATGGATTCGGCGCCGATGTCGAAGGCGATCTTGCTGATGCCGACGTTGCTCGACTTGATCAGGATGCCGGTGAGATCGAGTTGCCGCGAATTGCGCGATACGTCGCGAATGGTGTAGCGGCCGATCTGCAGGGTGCCCGGGTAGACGTCGACGATATCGCTGGGTTTCCAGCGCCCGCTGGCCAGCGCCGCGCTCATCGAGAACGGCTTGACCGTCGAGCCCGGCTCGAACACGTCGATCATCGCCCGGTTGCGCATGGCCGCCGGCTGCAGGTTACGACGATTGTTCGGGTTGTAGGTGGGCTGGTTGGTCATGGCCAGGATCTCCCCGGTCTTCACGTCCATGATCACCAGGCTGCCGGCCTTGGCGCCGTTCTCCAGCAGAGCGTTGCGCAGTTCGCGATGAGCCAGGTACTGCAGGCGCAGGTCGATGGACAGCGCCAGGGTCTTGCCCGGCTTGGCATTCTTGGTGACCTGCACGTCCTTGATTACGCGGCCACGGCGATCCTTGAGCACCTGGCGCTTGCCCGGCACGCCGGCCAGCCATTCGTCGAAAGCCAGCTCGATACCTTCGCGACCACGGTCGTCGACATCGGTGAAGCCGACCGCATGGGCCACCACTTCGCCAGCCGGGTAGAAACGCCGAAACTCCTCGATGGAGTACACGCCCGGCACCTTCAGGGCGATCACACCTTCGCCCTGTTCCGGGGTCAGCCCACGGACCAGGTAGATGAACTCGCGCTCGGCGTTCTGCTCGATGCGGTCGGCGAACAGCTTGGTATCCTGCCCGAGCGCCGCCGCCAGTTGCGGCCAGCGTTCCTTGGCGGTCATCAGCTCCTTGGGGTTGGCCCACAGGGTGGTGACCGGGGTGCTCACCGCCAGCGGTTCGCCGTTGCGGTCAGTGATCAGGCCCCGGTGCGCAGGGATGGCGATATGCCGCACGCTACGCGCGTCGCCCTGGCCCTTGAGGAAGTCATGGTCGATCACGTGCAGGTCGACGATTCGCCAGACGATGGCGCCGACCATCGCCAGCAGCAGGCCGACGATCACGCAGAACCGCCATGGGTAGAGAGCGCCCTGGAAATAATTCAGTTTCATGGCGCCACCATCCTGACCTCGGCCGGGTCGGGAACGCGCATGCGCAACTGTTCCACCGCCAGGCTTTCGATACGGCTATGGGCGGTCCAGGTGCTCTGCTCGAGAATCAACCGGCCCCACTCGGCCTGCGCCTTGTCGCGCACACTCAGCTCGGAATACAGCGAGTTGAGCAGTTGCCGGTTCCAGTAGGTGCTGTAGGCCACGGCAATCGCCGAGAGCAGCAGACCTATATAAAGCAGCAACATGAGGAAGCTGCCGGTAGGCAGGCGCTTGACGAAGAGACGGCTCATCTCAGCTTCTCCGCCACGCGCATGACCGCGCTGCGCGAGCGCGGGTTGGCCTTGAGTTCTTCTTCCGAAGCGTACTGCGGCTTGCCCAGCAGCTTCAGGCGCGGTTCGAAGACCTTGGAACGGATCGGCAGGTCGCGCGGCAGGTTGTCCGCCTCGCCCTTGGCGTGCTTGCGCATGAACAGCTTGACGATGCGGTCTTCCAGGGAATGGAAACTGATCACCACCAGGCGGCCGCCGACGGCCAGCGATTCGAGCGCGGCGTCAAGGCCGCGCTCGAGATCGCCCAATTCATTGTTCACATGGATGCGCAGGCCCTGGAATGCGCGGGTCGCCGGATTCTTACCCTTCTCCCAGGCGGGGTTGGCAACCGTGATCACTTCGGCCAGATCGGCGGTCCGTTCGAACGGGCGCTCCTGGCGGCGCTGCACGATGGCGCGGGCCATCCGCTTGGCGAAGCGCTCTTCGCCATATTCCTTGAAGACCCGGGCGATTTCCTCTTCGGCGGCATTGGCGATGAACTCCGCTGCGCTGATGCCCTGGCCGGGATTCATGCGCATGTCCAGGGGACCATCGTTGAGGAAGCTGAAGCCGCGCTCGGGATCGTCGAGTTGCGGCGACGACACGCCAAGGTCGAGCAGGACGCCATCGACCCGACCTTCGAGACCGCGTGCGCGCACCTCATCGCCCAGTTCGGCGAACGAGCGCTGCACAATGACGAAGCGGCCGTCTTCGGCCGCCAATGCTTTTCCTGTCTGGATGGCCTGGGGATCTTTGTCGAATCCGAGCAGGCGTCCCCCGGTGCCCAGTTTCTCGAGCAAGGCTCGACTATGGCCCCCTCTTCCGAAGGTACCGTCCAGATAGCAGCCGTCCTCCCGCGGGGCCAGTGCGGAAACGGCCTCCTCGAGCAGAACGGTGATATGGCGGTAGGTGGCATTCATAGTCAAAGGATCAGATCGCGTAGTTCGTCCGGCAGCCCACCGGGTTGTTTGATTGCCGCCAGGTCGGCTTCAGCCATGGCGTTCCAGGCATCCTCATCCCACAACTGAAACTTGTTCAGTTGCCCCACCAGCATCGCCCGCTTGTCCAGCTTGGCGTACTCGCGCAGGCGCGGCGGAATCAGGAAACGCCCGTTTCCGTCCAGTTCCAGATCGACGGCATTACCGATCAGCAGCCGCTGCAGGCGCCGCGTTTCTTCTCGCAAAGAAGGCAGCTCGCGCAGCTTGGCTTCGATCAGTTCCCATTCGGGCAAGGGGTAAACGGTGAGGCAGGGGTCGACCGCGTCGATAGTGACGATGAGCTGGCCGGCACAACGCGAAACGAGCTCGTCACGATACCGACTCGGCATCGCGAGGCGCCCTTTGGCGTCGAGACTTATGGCATTAGCTCCGCGAAACACGTCAGCGCTTCCCCTGTGGTTGGCTTTCCATGCCAATTGATCCCACTTTTACCCACTTCATACCACTTCTGCACACTATAGAAATCCACACTCCCCACCGTCAAGGCGCGTCAGAAGTGAAAAATCCTTACAGGACGGAGATTTAGCGTGCTTTTGGAAGGTTGCGGAGCGCTTTTAGAAGTAAAAGAGATGACAAAACACAATAAGTCCAAAGTCTTAGCCTTCGAACTTAAAGTGATTTATCAAGAGTTGCGGCTTTTCGCTTTTGCGACGGACGGATAAAACCGGGAAAAAGCGAAGAGAGTGGGAAGAAGTGGGAGAGTCGATCTATAAGCCGGGTTCTGTCGAGGACAGCCATTCCTCTGGGACGCACATCACTGTACGCCTCAAGCGACCTACCCGAATCCAACGCGGGCCGCGCCAATGGATTCCTATTTGGTCTTGCTCCGAGTGGGGTTTACCTAGCCACGCACTGTTGCCAGCCGTGCGGTGCGCTCTTACCGCACCTTTTCACCCTTACCGGCGCTGTTGCGCTTAGGCGGTTATTTTCTGTGGCACTTTCCGTAGGCTCGCGCCTCCCAGGCGTTACCTGGCACTCTGCCCTATGGAGCCCGGACTTTCCTCCACCGCGCTATTGCGCGACAGCGACTGTCCAATCGACTCTCCGCCGACAAGGTTAGCGGGAGCAGGCGCGAAGAACAAGCTCAACTCTTCCCTTGGCGCTGCAAAGCCTGTTGATACAAAAGGTTTTTTCGCACCCCGGTGATTTCCGCCGCCAGCGCCGCGGCTTTCTTCAACGGCAGCTCGGCAAGCAGCAGGTCGAGCACCCTGAGCGCCTCTGCACCGATCGACTCCTCGCCTTCCGGCGCCTGCCACCCCGCCACCAGCACAACGCACTCGCCGCGCTGCTGGTTGCTGTCCGACGCGACCCAATCGTGCAGTTCGGCCAACGGCAGGCTGCGAATGGTCTCGAAGGTCTTGCTCAGCTCCCGCGCCAGCACCGCACGGCGCTCCCCGCCGAACACGTCGCGCATGTCCGCCAGGCTTTCCAGCAGACGATGGGGCGCCTCGTAGAAAATCAGCGTGCGTGGCTCTTCCTGTACCGCCTGGAGGCGGCTGCGTCGTCCCGCAGCCTTGGCGGGCAGGAAACCTTCGAAGATGAACCGGTCCGACGGCAATCCCGCCGCCGACAGCGCCGCGATCAGCGCGCAGGAGCCCGGCACCGGGACCACCCGGATACCCAGCGCCTGTGCCTGGCGCACCAGGTGGAAGCCGGGATCGGAAATCAGCGGGGTACCGGCGTCCGAGATCAGCGCGACGTCCTCCCCCCCCTGCAGCCGGGAGATGAAGCGCCCGCCCTCCTCGCGTTCGTTGTGCTCGTGGCAGGCCGCCAATGGCGTCTCGATGCCGAAGTGCTGGAACAGCCGGATCGAATGGCGGGTATCCTCCGCAGCCACCAGGGCCACCTCCCGCAGCACCCGCAGGGCGCGCGGGGTGATGTCGTCGAGATTGCCGATCGGGGTCGCCACTACGAACAGAGTGCCTGCTGACACGAAAATACCTCGGGAGCTATCTGAAAAGGCGGCATTGTATCGCGATTCAGGGTGCCGCCATCGCACCCGAGGCGGGCCTCCGGTACAATCGGCGACTCTTCGTGAATGCGCCATGAGAAGCCCTATATGATCGCTTGCCTGCGTCCGCTTTCTGCTCTGATCCTGGCCGGTCTGCTGACCGCCTGCGCGACCTCGTCCAATTCCGGACTGGGCGAACTTCCCCGTACGCCGAATGCCAGCATCGAGCAGTTGTTGCAACAGGCCAGCCAGAGCAAGCCCGAGGAAGCGGCGCTGCTGCGCCTCTCGGCAGCGGACCTTGCCTACCAGCAGAAGGACCTCGCCAGGTCCACCGCCATCCTGGGACAGATCCCGCTGGAAAGCCTGAAGCCGGCCCAGCAGGTCTTCGCCAGCACCCTGAACGCCGAACTGGCCCTCGCCCGCAGCAAGCCCAAGGCCGCCCTGCAGGCATTGCAGCATCCGAGCATGCAGCATCTCAGCGAGCTGCCGGTGACCCAGCAGGTTCGTACCCAGCGCGCCAAGGCCCAGGCCCTCGCCGCCGACGGCCAGGTCCTTGCCGCAGCCAAGGAGCGCATCTACTTCGCCCCGCTGCTCGAGGGCCCGGCGGTGATCGAGAACCAGGAAAAGATCTGGACCCTGGTCAGCAGCCTGCCGGTCGACCAGTTGCAACCGAGCGCCAACGAAGGCGACCTCAGTGGCTGGCTGGCCCTGGCACGCATCACCAAGACCTCGCCGACCCTGCAGCAACAGCAGGCCAGCATCGATAGCTGGCAACAGCAGAACCCCGAGCATCCGGCGGCCAAGCACTTGCCGGCGGCGCTGGAGAAACTCAAGACGCTGTCCCAGCAGCCGCTGACCCGCATCGCCCTCCTGCTGCCCCAGCAGGGGCAGTTGGCCAACGTCGCCCGGGCCCTGCAGGACGGCTTCCTCGCCGCCCACTTCCAGGCCCAGCAGGCCGGCCAGAACCCTCCTTCGATCAAGCTCTACGACAGTACCCAGGTGCGCTCGCTAGATGACTTCTACCGCCAGGCCCAGGCCGATGGCGTCGAACTGGTCGTCGGTCCCCTGGAGAAGCCGCTGGTCAAGCAACTCGCCAACCGCGAGCAACTGCCGATCACCACCCTCGCACTCAACTACAGCGACAACAGCCAGGAAGGCCCGGCGCAGCTGTTCCAGTTCGGCCTCGCCGCCGAGGACGAAGCGCGCGCGGTGGCCAGCCGGGCCTGGGGCGACGGCATGCGCCGGGCCGTGGCGCTGGTGCCGCGCGGCGAATGGGGCGACCGCGTGCTGGCCGCCTTCAGCCAGAGCTGGCAGTCCGCGGGCGGCAGCCTGATCGCCGCCGAGCATGTCGACCAGCCGGTACAACTGGCGCAACAGATCGCCGACCTGCTGCAACTGCGCCAGAGCGAAGGCCGCGCCCAGCGCCTGCAGGGCGCCCTCGGCAGCCAGATCGCCACCCAGCCGTCGCGCCGCCAGGACATCGACTTCGTGTTCCTCGCCGCCACCCCGCAGCAGGCCCGCCAGATCAAGCCGACCCTGGCCTTCCAGTACGCCGGCGACCTTCCGGTCTACGCCACTTCGCACCTCTACACCGGGACCAACAACCCGACCCAGGACCAGGACCTCAACGGCATCCGCTTCTGCGAGACCCCGTGGCTGCTCAACCCCAGCGACCCGACCCGCCAGCAGGTCGCCGCCCAATGGCCCCAGGCCAACGGCAGCATGGGCCGCCTCTACGCCATGGGCGTCGACGCCTACCGCCTCGCTCCGCGTCTGCCTGAACTGAAGGCCGTGCCGAGCCTGCAGATCGACGGCCTGACCGGTACCCTGAGCCTGAATCCGACCCAGCGCATCGAACGCCAGTTGCAATGGGCCGAATTCCGCAATGGCCAGGTCCAGCCGCTGGGGACCACCAGCTTTTGACCGATAGGGAAAGCTCCCGGGACAAGGGGCGCCAGGCCGAGGAACTGGCCTGCGCCCATCTACGGCGACAGGGCCTTGCCACACTTGGCAAGAATTGGACCTGTCGCCGCGGAGAGCTCGATCTGGTCATGCTCGACGGCGATACAGTAGTATTCGTCGAAGTCCGCTCCCGCCGGCATCGCGCCTGGGGCGGAGCCCTGGAGAGCATCGACGCGCGCAAGCGGCAACGCCTGATTCTCTCCGCCGAACTTTTTCTGCAACAGGAGGCGCGCTGGGCCAAACGCCCCTGTCGCTTCGATGTGGTCACCGTCGATACCAGCGACGGACAATCACCACCGCGACTGGACTGGATTCAGAACGCATTCGACGCCTGATCAGCCGCCCCACCGAAGGTCATTACCGATGGACATGCAACACCGTATCCGCCAGCTCTTCCAGGCCAGCATCGAGACCAAGCAGCAGGCCCTGGAAGTACTGCCTCCCTATATCGAGCAAGCCAGCCTGGTGATGGTCAATGCGCTGCTCAACGAGGGCAAGATCCTCTCCTGCGGCAATGGCGGCTCGGCCGGCGATGCCCAGCACTTCTCCTCCGAACTGCTCAACCGCTTCGAGCGCGAACGTCCGAGCCTGCCGGCCGTGGCCCTGACCACCGACAGCTCGACCATCACCTCGATCGCCAACGACTACAGCTACAACGAAGTCTTCTCCAAGCAGATCCGCGCCCTGGGCCAGCCGGGCGACGTCCTGCTGGCGATTTCCACCAGCGGCAATTCGGCCAACGTGATCCAGGCCATCCAGGCTGCCCACGACCGCGAGATGCTGGTTGTCGCCCTGACCGGCCGCGACGGTGGCGGCATGGCTTCGCTGCTGCTGCCGGAAGACGTAGAGATCCGCGTTCCTTCCAAGATCACCGCACGCATCCAGGAAGTCCACCTGCTGGCCATCCACTGCCTCTGCGACCTGATCGACCGCCAACTGTTCGGGAGTGAAGAATGAGCCGTACCGCCTTCGTCGCCGCCACCCTGGCCCTGAGCCTGGCCCTGGGAGGCTGCAGCAGTTTCCTCAGCGCCACCCGGGACAAACCGATCGACGACGATCGCGGGACCCGAACCATCGGCAGCAAGATCGACGACTCGCTGATCGAGACCAAGGCCGCGGTGAACATCGCCAAGGCCGATCCGGCCCTGGACAAGGACTCTCACATCGTCGTGGTCAGCTACAACGGCATCGTGCTGATCGCCGGCCAGACCCCGCGCGCTGACCTCAAGAGCAAGGCCGAACAGGCCGCGCGCACGGTGCAGAAGGTCAAGAACGTGCATAACGAACTGCAGGTGACCTCGCCCTCCTCCCTGCTCGCCCGCAACAACGACGCCTGGATCACCACCAAGCTGAAGACCCAGATGCTCAGCGATCCCAACGTGCCCTCGTCGCGGATCAAGGTGGTCACCGAGAACGGCATCGTCTACATGATGGGCCTGGTCAACCAGCAGGAAGCCGCCCAGGCTGTCCGCGTCGCCCAGGGCGTCGACGGGGTGCAGAAGATCGTCAAGCTGTTCGAATACATAAACTGAAGAACAGCGAACGAAAAAAAGGCGATCCTTCGATCGCCTTTTTCATTGCTCGCCGTTTACTTGACCACCTTCAGGGATGGCCTGCCACTGGGACGCGGCGGCTCATCGGACGGCCCACCATCGTCATCGCCCGGCTCGTCGTCCACCGGACCCGGCTGCTCCAGATCGAAGACCATGCCCTGGCCGTTTTCCCGGGCGTAGATGGCCATTACCGCCAGCGCTGGAATGTACAGGCTCTGCGCCACGCCGCCGAAACGCCCCTCGAAGCTGACCGCCTCGTTGTCCATGTGCAGATGCCGCACGGCAGAGGGCGAGACATTGAGCACGATCTGCCCATCGCTGGCATAGCCCGGAGGCACCTTTACCCCGGCGAACTCTGCGTTCACCAGGATATGCGGCGTGCAATCGTTGTCGACGATCCATTCATAGAGCGCGCGGACCAGATAGGGACGGCTGGAATTCATCTTCATGTTCCTTAACGCATATCTCGTTCAACGGAAGACAGGCTGGCCCGGAAGCTTTCCCGGGCGAATCCGCGCTCCATATAGTCGAGCAACGGCTTGGCCTGCCGCGGCAACTCGATGCCCAGCAGCGGCAGACGCCAGAGGATCGGCAACAGGCAGCAATCCACCAGGCTGAAATCCTCGCTGAGGAAATATGCCTTGTCGGCGAACAGCGGGGAAACCCCGGTCAGGCTCTCGCGCAACTCCTTGCGCGCCTGGACCCGCTCGGCCTCCTTGCTGCGCGCATCCAGGATCCGGTCCACCAGGGAACACCAGTCCCGCTGGATACGATGGATCAACAGGCGGCTGTTGGCACGCTTCACCGGATAATCGGGCAGCAGCGGCGGATGCGGATAGCGTTCGTCGAGGTATTCCATGACCACCGTCGGCTCGTACAGCGCCAGGTCGCGATCGACCAGGGTCGGTACGCTGCCGTAGGGGTTGACCTCCGCCAGCATCGGCGGACAGCGGCCCGCCTCGATATCGATCACCTCTACCGCCACGTTCTTCTCGGCCAGGACCAGGCGGATGCGATGGCAGTAATGATCGGCAGGGTCGGAATAGCAGGTCAGCTTGTTGATTGAAGCCATGGAGCCCTCCTCGCAGGTCGACTTGTGGGAGGTGAAAAGACGCGCGCGCCCCGTAGGGCGCGCGCTTCGAAGACCAACGTGCGGGTTAGTGCACGTCCTTCCAGTACTCGCGCTTGAGGAGATAGGCGAATACGAAGAAGAAGGCCAGGTAGAGCAGGACGTAGGTACCGATACGCTCGGAGGCCAGCTTGTTCGGGTTGGCCGAATAGGCCAGGAAGGTCACCAGGTTCTTGACCTTCTCGTCGAACTGAGCTTCGTTCAGTTCGCCGGTCTTCGGCACCACGGTCAACTGGTCACAAGCTTCGTGAGTCAGCGGGGTACCGGTCAACGGATCGAACTGCTTCTTGCCATCCTCGACCACCTGTACCTGCTTGCAGCCGATCACCTGGCGTCCCTGCAGGGGCGCCAGGACGTTCGGCATGCCGACGTTGGGGAAGATCACGTTGTTCACGCCCCACGGACGCTTGGGATCCTCGTAGAACGAGCGCAGGTAGCTGTACAGCCAGTCGGTGCCGCGTACGCGGGCAACCAGGGTCAGATCCGGCGGAGCGGCGCCGAACCAGGTCTTGGCGTCGGCCGGCTTCATGCCGATGTCCATGTGGTCGCCGATCTTGGCGCCGGTGAACACCAGCTTCTCCATCATCAGATCGGCAGGAATGCCCAGGTCGGTGGCGACACGCTCGTAACGCTGGAACTTGGCGCTATGGCAGCCCATGCAGTAGTTGGCGAAGGTACGCGCGCCATCCTGCATGGCCGCCTTGTCGGTCAGGTCGATATCGACATGATCCAGTTGCGGCCCATGGCCGCCAGCGGCGAAACCCAGGACTGGCAGTACCGCCAGAATCAGTGCAGCGAATTGCTTTTTCATCAGCCAGTCACCCTTTCCGGAACCGGTTTGGTCTTCTCCATCCGGGTGTAGAACGGCATCAGGATGAAGAAGGCGAAATACAGGACGGTGCAAACGCGCGACAGGGTAGTACCCAGCGGGCTCGGAGCCTGGGCGCCGTAGTAGCCGAGGATCACGAAGGACACCGCGAAGATCACCAGCCACAGCTTGCTCAGCCAGCCCTTGTAGCGGATCGAGCGAACCGGGCTGCGATCCAGCCACGGCAGGACGAACAGCACGGCGATCGCCGCACCCATCGCCACCACGCCCATCAGCTTGTCCGGAACCGCGCGGAGGATCGCGTAGAACGGGGTGAAGTACCAGACCGGAGCGATGTGCTCGGGGGTCTTGAACTGGTTGGCCATCTCGAAGTTGGGCTTCTCGAGGAAGTAGCCGCCCATTTCCGGGAAGAAGAAGATCACGGTGCAGAAGATGAACAGGAACACCACCACACCGACGATATCCTTCACGGTGTAGTACGGATGGAACGCGATGCCGTCCAGCGGTACGCCGTTCTCGTCCTTCTTCTTCTTGATGTCAACGCCGTCCGGGTTGTTCGAACCGACTTCGTGCAGCGCCAGGATGTGCAGCACGACCAGGCCGAGCAGGACGATCGGCAGGGCGATCACATGCAGGGCGAAGAAGCGGTTCAGGGTGATGCCGGAGATCAGGAAGTCACCGCGGATCCACTGGGCCAGGTCTTCGCCGACCACCGGAATCGCGCCGAACAGGGAAATGATCACCTGGGCGCCCCAGTAGGACATCTGACCCCAAGGCAGCAGGTAGCCCATGAAGGCCTCGGCCATCAGCGCCAGGTAGATCAGCATGCCGAAGATCCACACCAGCTCGCGCGGCTTCTGATAGGAGCCGTAGAGCAGGCCGCGGAACATGTGCAGGTAGACCACGATGAAGAACGCCGATGCACCGGTGGAGTGCATGTAGCGAATGATCCAGCCGTAGTCGACATCGCGCATGATGTATTCGACGGAAGCGAACGCCTCTTCGGCCGACGGCGTGAAGCTCATGGTCAGCCAGATGCCGGTGAGGATCTGGTTGACCAGCACCAGCAGCGCCAGGGAACCGAAGAAATACCAGAAGTTGAAGTTCTTCGGTGCGTAGTACTTGCTCAGATGGTCTTCCCACATCTTGGTCGCGGGAAAACGCGCATCGACCCAAGCCATGAACTTGTTCATCAGGCTTTCTCCTGGTCCACGCCGATGGTGATGACGTCGTCAGCATCGAACGTATAAGGCGGAATCGGCAGGTTCAGCGGCGCTGGCTGGCCTTTGTAGACACGACCGGCGAGGTCGTAGTGGGAGCCGTGGCAAGGGCAGAAGTAGCCACCCTTCCAGTCCGGACCGAGGTCGGCGGGGGCGACTTCGGGACGGAAGGTCGGCGAGCAGCCCAGGTGGGTGCAGATGCCGACGATCACCGCCAGTTCCGGCTTGATCGAGCGAAGCTTGGGATCGACGTACTCCGGCTGCTCCGAGGCCTTGGAGTCCGGGTCGGCCAGTTGTCCTTCGAGGCTCGGCAGGGCGTCCAGCATCTCCTTCGTGCGGTGCACGATGAATACAGGCTTGCCGCGCCATTCAGCGATGATCTGCTGACCTGGATCGATCTTGCCCACGTTCACCTGCACCGGCGCGCCAGCAGCCTTGGCTTTGGCACTGGGGAACCATGACCCTACGAACGGGACCGCAGCACCCACCGCTCCCGCCGCGCCAACCACAGAGGTGGCCGCGACGAGGAAGCGACGCCGGCCTGCATTCACGCCGTCATTACTCATTCAGTCGTCTCCCATCAGCTTCAGACCTGTTCTAATCAGGCCTTTAAGTAAAAATTCGAGCCGCGCAAAAAATTCGCCAAATGGTAAAGAAAACCCCCTTTGATGACAAGGTAATAGCCTGACACAAAACGCCCGAAACCCTTGTAGGGCGCGCCCTTCGGCCATGCGACACCTTGCCGCAGAGTTAAAGCGTAGACATAAAAAAACGCCCAGCTCCGAAGAGGTGGGCGTTTTTCAGCAAGCGTCGAATTAACGCTTGGAGTACTGCGGACGCTTACGCGCTTTACGCAGACCGACTTTCTTACGCTCGACTTCACGGGCATCGCGAGTCACGTAGCCGGCCTTGCGCAGCGAGCTACGCAGGGTTTCGTCGTACTCGATCAGGGCACGGGTGATGCCGTGACGGATCGCACCGGCCTGACCGCTTACGCCACCGCCAACGACGGTAACGAAGATGTCGAACTTCTCGACGGTCTCGGTCAGCTCGAGCGGCTGACGCACGACCATGCGAGCGGTTTCACGACCGAAGAACTGATCGAGACCACGGTTGTTGATGGAAATCTTGCCAGTACCCGGACGCAGGAAGACGCGAGCGGTAGCGGTCTTACGACGGCCAGTGCCGTAATTTTGAGTCGCCGACATAATGAGCTATCCCGTTAAATCTTCAGTTCTTGGGGCTGCTGAGCGGTGTGCGGGTGGCTGGCACCCTTGTACACCTTCAGCTTGCGATACATATCGCGACCCAGAGGGTTCTTCGGCAGCATGCCTTTTACAGCGGTCTCGATGACGCGCTCAGGGGCCTTGGCGATCAGCTTCTCGAAGTTGATCGACTTGATGCCGCCCGGGAAGCCGGAGTGGTGGTAGTACATCTTGTCGGTGGTCTTGGCACCGGTCACACGCACCTGCTCGGCGTTGATGACGACGATGTAGTCGCCGGTGTCAACGTGCGGAGTGTACTCAGGCTTGTGCTTGCCACGCAGGCGGCGGGCAATTTCGGTCGCCAGACGACCCAGGGTCTGGCCGGCAGCGTCGACGACGAACCAGTCGCGCTGTACAGTTTCCGGTTTCGCGGTATAGGTTTTCATTCGTTATAGCCTCAGGGGCCGCCTGAAAATAAGACGGCGAATCTTACTGGACAGTGGTTGCCTTGACAAGTCAAGGACAGCCGAAAACAGACACGAATTGGGGCTCGGGTCGGTGTGCGTCCGTAACGACTAGATACATCGATCGGCAGGCTTGGCATCCCCCACCGATGAAAGGCTGCGGAATTATGCAGATTTCGCCAGAATTTACAACCGCATTAACCACTTAATTTCACGAGGACACCCGCATGGAGTATCGCCCGCTCGGCCGCACCGATCTGAAAGTCAGCGCCCTCTGCCTCGGCACCATGACCTGGGGCGAGCAGAACAGCGAGCAGGACGCCTTCGCCCAGATCGCCAGGGCCAAGGCCGCCGGGATCAATTTCATGGATACCGCCGAAATGTATCCGGTGCCGCCCCGCGCCGAGACCTACGCCAGCACCGAGCGCATCATCGGCAACTGGTTCCGCCGCAGCGGCGACCGCGCCGACTGGATCCTCGCCAGCAAGATCGCCGGCCCCGGCAACGGCATCAGCCATGTGCGCGACGGCAACCTCAAATTCAACCGCCAGCACATCGTCGCCGCCCTCGATGCCAGCCTGGAGCGCCTGCAGACAGACTGGCTGGACCTCTACCAGTTGCACTGGCCGGAGCGGCGGACCAACTTCTTCGGCCAGCTCGGCTACCAGCACCAGGAAGAGAGCTTCACACCGCTGGAGGAAACCCTGGAAGTGCTCGACGAGCAGGTGCGCGCCGGCAAGATCCGCCACATCGGCCTGTCCAACGAGACGCCCTGGGGCACCATGACCTTCCTCAGGCTCGCCGAGGAGCGCGGCTGGCCGCGCGCGGTATCGATCCAGAACCCCTACAACCTGCTCAACCGCAGCTTCGAGGTGGGCCTGGCGGAAATCGCCATCCGCGAGCAGTGCGGCCTGTTGGCCTACTCGCCGATGGCCTTCGGCATGCTTTCCGGCAAGTACGCGGACGGCGCCCGCCCGGCCAACGCGCGCATCAGTCTCTACAGCCGCTTCACCCGCTACACCAACCCGCAGGCGGAAGCGGCCTGCGCGCGCTACGTGGCGCTGGCCCGCGAACATGGACTGGAACCGGCGCAGATGGCACTGGCCTACGTCACTTCGCGGCCGTTCGTGACCAGCAACATCATCGGCGCGACCTCGCTGGAACAGCTGGAAACCAATCTCGGTAGCGTCGACCTCAGGCTGGACGAGGAGGTGCTCGCCGGTATCGATGCGATCCACCGGGAGCAACCGAACCCGGCTCCCTGAGGCTCCAGGAGCCTGGCGCTGCCGCGGGTTCGGCGGACAACCGCGCGATGCGGTCGTTCGCCCCTCCCGGTGGCCAGGAGCGCCTCACAGGGCCCGCGCGATGATCTCCTTCATGATCTCGTTGGTACCGGCGTAGATCCGCTGTACCCGGGCATCGGCCCAGGCCCGCGCCACCGGATATTCCCACATGAAGCCGTAGCCGCCGTGCAACTGCACGCATTCGTCGAGCACCTTGCATTGCAGGTCCGTCGTCCAGTACTTGCACATGGCGGCGGTGGGTACGTCCAGCTTGCCCTGGAGATGCAGCTCCATGCAGCGATCGACGAAGACCCGGCCGACCTGGATCTCGGTAGCCATCTCGGCAAGCTTGAAGCGGGTATTCTGGAAGTCCGCCACCGACTTGCCGAACGCCTTGCGCTCGCGAGTGTAGTCGAGCGTCCATTGCAGGGCCGCCTCGGCCGACGCCAGCGCGCCGATACCGACGGTCAGGCGCTCCTGCGGCAGCTCCTGCATCAGGTAGATGAATCCCTGGCCGTCCTTGCCGAGCAGGTTCTCCCGGGGAATCCGCACATCCTGGAAGAACAGCTCGGAGGTGTCCTGGGCCTTCATCCCGACCTTCTCCAGGCGCTTGCCCTTGCTGAAACCCGGCGTACCCGCCTCGACCACGAACAGGCTTATGCCCTTGGCGCCAGCCTTCGGATCGGTCTTCGCCACCACGATCACCAGGTCGGCGAGGAAGCCGTTGGTGATGAAGGTCTTCGAGCCATTGATGACGTACTCGTCGCCATCCAGTACCGCCGTGGTCTTCACCCCTTGCAGGTCGGAACCGGCCCCCGGCTCGGTCATGGCGATGGCCGCGACCATCTCGCCGGATACCAGCTTCGGCAGGTACTTGCGCTTCAGCGCCTCGCTGCCGTAGTGGAGGATGTAGGGCGCAGCGATGTCCGAATGCAGGGAGAAACCGATCCCGGTCAGGCCGGCCCGACCGATCTCTTCGATGACCACGGCGCTGTAGAGGAAGTCCGCGCCCATCCCGCCATACTCTTCCGGCAGGTGCGAACAGAGCATTCCGGCCTCGCCGGCCTTGTTCCAGAGCGCGCGGTCGACATGCCCATCCTTTTCCCATTGGTGATGGAAAGGCACGGCTTCCTGTTCGAGGAACTTGCGCACGCTGTCGCGAAACAGTTCGTGGTCGGAGCTGAACAGGGTTCTCGGTATCATCGTGGTCACCTGGAAACGGTCTGGGATCGGGTTGGCTGCACGCGGCAGGTCTTCGACTGTAGGGAAATGCCCCGACCGACGCACTGGACAGTTGCGCCAAAAAATAAGACGATCCAGCCGCCTTTTGACCGCTTTCCCTTACTCACAACAACGATAAAAATCCATGCGCGCTCAATCCGCTCCGGTGCTGAAACATGTCGGCATCGTCGCCATCGACGGCGTCTTCGCCTCGACCCTGATGCAGGCCAAGGACTTCTTCCACATGGCCAGCCTGCGCCACGGCAAGCAGCAGGGCCTCGGTCTCCAGCCGGCCTTCCGCACCCGCATCCTCAGCCCCGACGGCCAGCCGGTACGCAGCTTCAGCGGCGACAGCATCGCCGTCGACGGTCCCTTCGCCGCCTGCGATATCGTGGTCCTGCCCGCCTTCTGGGGCGACTTCGACGCGCTCGAACGGCGCTATCCGCAAATCGTTCCCTGGTTGCGCCGCAGCCATGCCGAGGGAACCGCCCTCTGCGGCGAGGCGACCGGGGTTTTCTGGCTGGCCCAGGCAGGCCTGCTGGATGGCAAGGAAGCGACCACCTACTGGCGCTTCTATCGGGAATTCGCCGAACGCTTCCCGAACGTGCTGCTCAACCAGGAGAAGCACCTGACCGATGCCGACGACCTGTTCTGCGCCAGCGGCGTCACCTCCGCCTGCGACCTCTACATCTATCTGATCGAGCGTTTCTGCGGCGGATCGGTGGCCCAGGCGGTGGCCCGGGATACCCTCTACGAAGTACAGCGCAGCTACACCCCAGGGCGTATCGGCTTCGGCGGACAGAAGCTGCACCATGACCCGACGATCCTGCAGATCCAGCAATGGCTGGAAGACCACTTCGCCGACAAGTTCCGTTTCGAGGACGTCGCCCGCGACCACGGCATGAGCATCCGCAACTTCATGCGGCGCTTCCAGGCCGCTACCGGCGACAAGCCGCTGCACTACCTGCAGCGACTGCGGATCGAGACCGCCAAGGGCATGCTCTCGAGCACGCGCAAGAGCATCAAGACGATCAGCTACGAGGTCGGCTACGACGACGCCAGCTTCTTCGCCCGCCTGTTCCGCCAGCACACCGAACTCTCTCCCCACCATTACCGTCGCCAGTTCATGCAGAAGGAAAGCTGAGCCGGACATCGCCGGGCCTGCCCGAACGGCATCGGCGCCGGCGCTTTCCCTACAGAACCTAGGATAGGTAGCCAGGTCGGCCTTCGCGGGTTCTCATGAACCCGCAGGCCCGCCGCAGACGCGGGCGTTCCGAACAACGACAAGAACGGACCTTTGCCATGCGCCTTTATCTGCTCGCCTTCCTGGCCCTCTTCGGTATGAATGCTATGGCCGCCGACAACTGGAAAGCCTTCCCCTACGACCAGAGCGCCTATGACTATCCAGGCGACAAGTTGAAGGAAGCCTGGCCGCGCCTGACCCGCGGCTTCGGCGACTATCCCTATCCGGACGCCGACTGGGTGGTGAACATGGCGACCGCCCATCCGGATGCCCTGGAAAAGACCGTGAAGGCCGGCACCGGCTTCACCGGCAAGCCGGAAGAGGCCGCGCAATATGCGGCGCGCCTGCAGAATGTCTGGCGCCTGCTGTTCCGCGGCGACTACGCCAAGGCCAAGGAGCAGGGACTGGCCCTGGGAGTCGGCGGCCAGGTACCGGCGATGTTCGCCCAGGTGCTCTACGCCATGTTCCTGGCTCCCGGCCAGGCGGAGAAACAGCGCCTGCTCGAAGAGGTCATCGACTACACCAATCAGGCCGGCCCGCTGGTCAAGGCCGATATCGTCGCCCAGTTCGGCAGCGTCTACGCCAAGGCGCGCCTGGCCGAGGAGCTATCGGTACCGGTAGTGCTCAAGCGCGGCTATACCAGCGAAATCCCCAAGGAACTGGACGCCCTCCTGGCCAGGCAACCCAACCAGCCGTTCGCCCTGGCGCTCTACGGCGGCTACGAGGCGGGAGTGATCCGCAAGGTCGGCAAGCTGGTCGGCAAGATGACCTACGGGGTCAGCGCCGACAAGATGGAACAGTACTTCGCCCGCTCCTTCCGCCAGGCCAACGACCTGCCGATCGGCCACTACGAGTACGCCAACGCGCTGACCTACGTATACGGCGACGACGAGCGGGAAAAGGCCATCGCCCAACTGAAGCAGGCCGTGGCGATCAAGCCGATCAACGCCATGGAAGCCCTCGAAGTGGCCCATGCGAAGAAGCTCCTCGCCGGCTTCGAGCAGAACACCGCGCAGCGCTGAAACGCCGCGCGTCCATGAAAAAAGGGGTTGCCATCGGCAACCCCTTTCTCGTTTCCGCCCCGGATCAGGGCCGGTGCGGACGCGTCAGGTATTCGTGGGACTGCATTTCCAGCAGACGACTGAGGGTGCGCTGGAATTCGAACTCCAGCCGGCCGCCGCTGTAGAGATCCTTTAGCTCGACCTCGGCGGAGATGATCAGCTTGACGCTGCGGTCGTAGAACTCATCCACCAGGTTGATGAAACGCCGCGCCATGTCGTCCTTGGTGACGCCCATCTGCTCGACGTTGGAGATCAGCACGGCGTGGAAAATCTTCGCCAGCTCGATGTAGTCGTTCTGGCTGCGCGGGCCGTCGCACAGCTCGCGGAATTCGAACCAGGCCACGTCGTCGCAGGTCAGGCGCGCGCGGATCTCGCGGTTCTCGATCATCAGCGCCTCGTCGCGCTGGGCCTTGGCACAGTCCGGGGTCAGGGCCTTGAAGCTGCGCGCCATCTCCTCCTCGACCTGTTCACTGAGCGGCCAGTGGAACAGCTCGGCCTGCTCCAGCGCGCGCAGGCGATAGTCGACGCCGCTATCGACGTTGACGATCTCGGTATGCTCCTTGAGCAGGGCGATCGCCGGCAGGAAACGGGCGCGTTGCAGGCCGTCCTTGTACAGGCCGTCCGGCACGATGTTGGAGGTCGCCACCAGGCTCACGCCGTTCTTGAACAGCTCTTCCAGCAGGGTGGCGAGGATCATCGCATCGGTGATGTCGGAGACGAAGAATTCGTCGAAGCAGATCACCCGCGCCTCGTCGGCGAAGCGCTTGCCGATGATGGTCAGCGGATTCTTCTCGCCCTTGAGGGTCTTCAGTTCTTCGTGCACCCGCTTCATGAAGCGGTGGAAGTGCGTGCGCACCTTCTGCTCGAACGGCAGCGACTCGAAGAAAGTGTCCACCAGGTAGGTCTTGCCACGGCCGACGCCGCCCCAGAAATACAGGCCCTTCACCGGCCCGCCGGACTTCCTGCCGAGCAGCTTGCCGAACAGGCCGGGCTTGGCGTGGTCGGCGGCGACCAGGTCATCGTAGAGGCGTTGCAGATGCTTCACGGCATTCGCCTGTGCGGCATCGTGGAAGAAATCGGGGCGTTGGAGATCGGCCTGGTAGCGCTCGAGGGGCGTCATGATCGGTAGCAATGCAACGAAAACGGGGCCGTCACTTTAGCGACGACCCCGTCTCTTGGCAATCGGCCATCCGTCGAGGATGTACCGGGGCTGCCTACTCCTGCGGTGCCAGCGCTTCGCGGGTGCGCTCGATGGCGGCGTCACGGGCGGCGGCGTCGGCGAAGGCCGGGCTCTGCGCCACCGCCTCGCCATCCAGCCACAGGCCAAAGGCATTGCCCTCGGCCCGCAGGTCAGCAGTCTCGCCAGCCAGCAGGCGCTTGCTCACCGCACCGGCGGCCTTGCCGTCGGCGAAGGCGCGGGACAGCAGTAGCTGTTCGCCGGCGGCGTCCAGCAGGCGGAAGCGGAAGCTGCCGTCGTCGTCGCGGAAGCTGACCAGGCGCGCAGCCTTGGCGGCCTTCTTCTTGCCGCTCTCGGTACTTTTCAGCGGCTCGCGCAGGGAGCGCAGGCCGACTGCCTCGCGCAACTCGGCGATGAATGGGGTGGCGATGCGGCGCGCCTTGGCGGCACCGGCGAGGAGAATGTCCTCGATATCGTCCGGCTTGGCGATCAGCGCCTGGTAACGCTCGCGAGCCTCGCCCAGTTCGTTGTCGAGCAACTGGAACAGGCGCTGCTTGGCTTCGCCCCAGGCCAGGCCGTCGAGCAGTTCCTGGCGGAACGCTGCGACCTGTTCGGCGCTGGCGAAGGCCGAGTAAAGAAGGAACAGGTGCGAACTGTCCGGGTCCTTCGGCTCGCCCGGCGCGCGCGAGTCGGTGACGATGCGTGCGATGGCGTCCTTGAGCTGCCTGGAAGGGCTGAACAGCGGGATGGTGTTGTCGTAGCTCTTGGACATCTTGCGCCCGTCCAGGCCCGGCAGGGTGGCGACGTTTTCCTCGATCACCGCTTCGGGCAGGACGAAGAACTCGCGGCCGTTGCCGAACAGGTGGTTGAAACGCTGGCCGATGTCGCGGGCCATCTCCACGTGCTGCACCTGGTCGCGGCCGACCGGGATCTTGTGCGCGTTGAACATCAGGATGTCCGCGGCCATCAGCACCGGATAGCTGTAGAGGCCCATGGTCACGCCGGCGTCCGGGTCTTCGCCGGCCTCGACATTGCGGTCCACCGCGGCCTTGTAGGCATGCGCGCGGTTGAGCAGACCCTTGGCACTGACGCAGGTGAGCAACCAGGTCAGCTCGGGAATCTCGGGGATGTCCGACTGCCGGTAGAAGGTCGCACGCTCGACGTCCAGGCCGCCGGCCAGCCAGGTCGCGGCGATTTCCAGGCGCGAGCGCTGGATACGAGCGGGATCGTCGCACTTGATCAAGGCGTGGTAGTCCGCCAGGAAGTAGAACGAATCCACGTCGCTCCGACGGCTGGCGAGGATCGCCGGGCGGATGGCGCCGGCGTAGTTGCCCAGGTGCGGAGTGCCGGTAGGAGTGATGCCGGTCAGGATACGAGTAGTCATGCGATACCAGATGTCAGGCAAAGAAAAGAATGGCGCGCCGGATGGTAGCAGGGCCGGCGCGACAACGTCAGTCCTGCAGGCGTGGCAGCAACAGGTCCTTCAGATCGATCAGCTTGCCATGGAAGAAATGTCCGCTTTCCGCCACCCGCAACAGCTCGTGCGGTCGTGCCAGGGACTCGCTCCAGGCATATACCGCGGCCGGCGTGACCACGTCGTCGTCCTCCGGCTGCACCACGGTCAGCGGGCAACGCGCAGGCAGGCTGACCGCGAAGCGTTCCACCGGCGGCGCGATCATGAACAGCCGCGCCAGCCCGACGCCCTCCGCTTCCAGGCGACCCGCCAGATTGCCGGCGACGCAGGAGCCGAAGGAAAAGCCCATCAGTGTCAGCGGCAACCCCGGATGGCGTGCCAGCAACCAGCGCGCGGCGGCCTCGGCGTCGTCGATCTCGCCGATCCCCTCGCCATAGCTGCCAGCGCTCTGGCCAACGCCACGGAAGTTGAAACGCAGGGTCGCCAGGCCGGCATCGCGGGCGCTGCGTTGCAGAGTGGCGACCACCTTGTTCTGCATGGTGCCGGCGAACAGCGGGTGCGGATGGCAGACCAGGGCGATGCCGCGGGCATCGGGCAGATCGAGGTGCAGGGCTTCCAGCGGCCCGCAGGGGCCATCGATGGATACAGGGATTTCGCGGGTAGACAAACAGGAACTCCGTGACCCCGGCTCGGGTCGACTCGTCTAGCAGATTACTCCAAGCGACACAGGCACTTACTCGCGTGCCGTGGTATACAGCTCGGACTCAAGCCGTTAACGTAAAGCAAAGCCGTCTATAGAGGAAGGATTCGCGTGGAACAGTCGCTCACCGCCTGGCTGCTGCCGGCCCTCGCCCTGGTCGCCGGGGTCGCCATCGGTTTTCTGATCGCCCGCCTGCTGCCCAACGCCGCGCCGAACAAGGTGCAACGCCAGATGGACGACCTGCAGGACCGCTTCGACAGCTATCAGCGCGAAGTCGTGACCCATTTCAACACCACCGCCAGCCTCGTGAAGAAGCTGACCCAGAGCTACCAGGACGTGCAGGAGCACCTCTCCGACGGCGCCCAGCGTCTGGCCCTGGACGAACAGACCCGCCAGCGCCTGCTGGCCGCGCTGCATGCCGACGAGGCCTACCCGGCCGAGCGCCGCGAGCGCCTGACTCCGCCGGCCTCCGGTGAAGTGCCGAAGGACTATGCGCCGAAGAGCCCGGACAGCCCCGGCACCCTCGACGCCACCTACGGCCTGAAAGGCAAGTACTGACGCGCTGCGCGAACCTGCCGACGCCCATGAAAAAGCCCCGCATCCGCGGGGCTTTTTCATGGCTGCGAGACGATCAGATCGCCTGGCGTTCGCGCAACAGGTCGAGCACCTGCTTCACGCCGTCCTCGACGCTCAGCGACTGGGTATCGATCACCAGGTCGGCATCCAGCGGCACGTCGTAGGGGAAGGACTCGCCGGGGATATTGTCCTCGCCCGCCGCATACAGCCCCTGGGGATCGCGTTCGCGGCAGACCTGCGGCGACGCCTGCACATAGACGGTGATCAGGCGCTCGGCGCCGATCAGCGCCCTGGCCTGCTCGCGCCCTTCCGCGCTCGGCGCGACGAAGGCGCAGAGGCTGATCAACCCGGCCTCGTTGAACTGCTTGGCGACATGGGCGGTACGCAGCCAGTTCTCGGTGCGCCCGGCGCGGTCCTGCGGCAACCCCTTGTTCAGGTCGTGGCGCAGGTTCTGCCCGTCCAGCACGTAGACCGCGCGGCCCATATCGAACAGCTTGCGCTCCACGGCGTAGGCCAGGGTGCTCTTGCCGGCGCCGGAGAGGCCGCTGAACAGTACGGTCGCCGGCTGCTGGCCGAAGCGGCCGGCACGCTCCTCGCGCGTCACATGGGCATTCGAACCGTGATGCGCGCTGCTGCCATGGGCCGCCGGCGGAGCGGAGACGATCATGCCGGCGCCAACGGTGCCGTTGGTCAGGCGATCGATGACGATGAAGGCGCCGGTGGTGCGGTTCTGCTCATAGCCATCGAGCGCGATGGGCGCGTCCAGGCTGACCTTGACCCTGGCGATCTCGTTCAGCTTCAGCTCGCTGCCCGGGGTCCGCTCCAGGGTATTCACGTCCACCTTGTGGACGATGCTCGGAATCGAACCCGGCACATAGCTGGTAGCGCGCTTGATATCGTACTTCTTGCCCGGAAGCATCGGCTCCTCGGCCATCCACACCAGCATGGCATCGAAGCCGTCGGTGACCAGCGGGCGATTGTCGGCATGCACCAGCATGTCGCCGCGGGAAACGTCGATCTCGTCTTCCAGGGTCAGGGTGACGGCCTGGCCGGGACCGGCCTGCTCCAGTTCGCCCTCGAAGGTGACGATGGATTTCACCTTGCTGCCCTTGCCCGACGGCAAGGCCACCACCTCGTCGCCCTTGCGCACCACGCCGCTGGCCAGGGTGCCGGCGAAACCGCGGAAGTTCAGGTTCGGCCGGTTCACGTACTGCACCGGGAAGCGCATGTCATCGAGGTTGCGGTCGGCTGCGATCTCGACGGTTTCGAGGATTTCCATCAGCGACTGGCCGGCGTACCAGGGCGAACGCTCGGACTTGTTGACCACGTTGTCGCCCTTGAGCGCCGACATCGGCACGAAGTGCAGCGAACTGGTCTTCAGACCGATCTTCTCGGCAAAGGCCAGGTAGTCGGCCTTGATCTGTTCGAAGACACCCTGGTCGAAGTCCTTCAGGTCCATCTTGTTGATGGCGACCACGATATGCCGGATGCCCAGCAGGGACGCGATGAAACTGTGCCGGCGGGTCTGGGTCTGCACGCCGTAGCGGGCATCGATCAGGATGATCGCCAGGTCGCAGGTCGAGGCACCGGTGGCCATGTTGCGGGTGTACTGCTCATGACCGGGCGTGTCGGCGATGATGAACTTGCGCTTGGCGGTGCTGAAGTAGCGGTACGCCACGTCGATGGTGATGCCCTGCTCACGCTCGGCCTGCAGGCCGTCGACCAGCAGCGCCAGGTCGACGTCGTCGCCCGTGGTGCCGACTTTCTTCGAGTCGCGGGTGATGGCCTCGAGGTGATCCTCGTAGATCATCTTGGAGTCATGCAGCAGGCGCCCGATCAGGGTGCTCTTGCCGTCATCGACGTTGCCGCAGGTAAGGAAGCGCAGCAGTTCCTTGCGTTCGTGCTGCCCCAGGTAGGCGAGGATGTCCTCGCTGATCAGATCGGATTGATGAGACATGCTGCGTACCCTCAGAAATAGCCCTGACGTTTCTTTTCTTCCATCGAACCGGCCTGGTCATGGTCGATGACCCGGCCCTGGCGTTCGGAAGTACGCGTCAGGAGCATTTCCTGGATGATTTCCGGCAGCGTGGTGGCGCTGGACTCGACCGCGCCGGTGAGCGGGTAGCAGCCGAGGGTACGGAAGCGCACCATGCGCTTCTCGATGCGGGCTTTCTCTTCGTCAGAGAGATGCTCGAGGATGCGCTCGTCGTCGATCATGATCAGCGTGCCGTTCTTCTCGATAACCTCGCGCTCGGCGGCGAAGTACAGCGGGACGATCGGGATGCCTTCCAGGTAGATGTATTGCCAGATGTCCAGCTCGGTCCAGTTGGACAGCGGGAAGACGCGGATCGACTCGCCCTTCTTCACCTTGCCGTTGTAGATGTTCCACAGCTCGGGACGCTGGTTCTTCGGGTCCCAGCGGTGCTTGCTGTCGCGGAACGAATAGACCCGTTCCTTGGCCCGCGACTTCTCCTCGTCGCGGCGCGCACCGCCGAAGGCAGCGTCGAAACCGTACTTGTCCAGGGCCTGCTTGAGTCCCTCGGTCTTCATCACGTCGGTGTGCTTGGCGCTGCCGTGGGTGAACGGGTTGATGCCCTGGGCGACGCCGTCCGGGTTGACGTGGGTGATCAGGTCCAGGCCCATTTCCTCGACCATCCGATCACGGAACCTGTACATCTCCTGGAATTTCCAGCGGGTGTCCACGTGCATCACCGGGAAGGGCAGCTTGCCGGGGAAGAAGGCCTTGCGGGCCAGGTGCAGCATGACCGCGGAATCCTTGCCGATCGAGTACAGCATCACCGGGTTATCGAACTCGGCGGCCACCTCGCGGATGATGTGGATGCTTTCCGCCTCCAGCTGTTTCAGGTGCGTCAGTTTGTCGACCATGGCTACTCACGGAATTGCTTATGGACGGCCGTCGGGCCGTAGACGAACGCGCACTCTATCACAGCGCAAGGCTCTAAAAGATTCGCCATTTATACCGAAAAAATATACCCATATAGCCATCAGCGCTCAGCCTCGCAGCCGGCGAAAACACTGGCGTCGAGAGGTTTTCCAGGGGCGTTTCGCAGACCGGGCGGACAAAGCTGAGACGGCATCGTCCCGGACCGGACAAAGCCGTCGCCGCGACAGCGAGCAGACGGTCCGCCCCCCTTTCGGCGGCTCGACTTGTACGCCAGCGGCACTGCGCTAGCATAGCGGGCATCGTCATTCCGCCAAGAAGACCCCAGATGCGCCGTACCGCCCTCGCCCTGCCCCTGTTCCTTCTGGTTTCAGCATGCAGCAGCGAACCGACGCCACCACCGAAACCCGCCGCCAAACCCCAGGCCCGCACCGTCATTTCCCCCCGCCCCGTACGCCAGTCGGTGCAACCGATACTGCCGCTGCGCGGCGATTACGCGAACAATCCGGCGGCACAGCGCTTCATCGACAGGATGGTCAGCCAGCACGGCTTCAACCGCCAGCAACTGCACGACCTGTTCGCCCAGACCCAGCGCCTGGACTGGGTGATCCGCCTGATGGACCGGCAAGCCCCGACCTATACCCCACCCAGCGGACCGAACGGCGCCTGGCTGCGCTACCGGAAGAAGTTCGTCACGCCAGGCAACGTACAGAACGGCGTGCTGTTCTGGGACCAATACGAAACCGACCTGCAACGGGCATCGCGCGTCTACGGCGTGCCGCCGGAGATCATCGTCGGCATCATCGGCGTGGAAACCCGCTGGGGGCGGGTGATGGGCAAGACGCGGATCATCGATGCGCTGTCCACCCTGTCCTTCTCCTACCCTCGCCGCGCGGAGTTCTTCAGCGGCGAGCTGGAACAATTCCTCCTCCAGGCGCGCAAGGAAGGCACCGACCCGCTGGCCCTGCGCGGTTCCTATGCCGGCGCCATGGGCTACGGCCAGTTCATGCCGTCTTCATTCACCAAGTACGCAGTGGACTTCGACGGCGATGGGCATATCGACCTGTGGAATCCGCGTGACGCGATCGGCAGCGTCGCCAACTATTTCAAGCAGCACGGCTGGGTCAACGGCGATCGCGTGGCGGTTCCCGCCAGCGGCCGGGCGCCCTCGCTGGAGGATGGCTTCAAGACGCTGTACCCGCTGGACGTGCTCGCTTCCGCCGGACTACGCCCGCAGGGTCCGCTCGGCGGCCACCGGCAAGCCAGCCTGCTGCGCCTGGACATGGGCAGGAACTACCAGTACTGGTACGGCTTGCCGAACTTCTACGTGATCACCCGCTACAACCACAGCACCCACTACGCGATGGCTGTCTGGGAACTGGGCAAGGAGGTCGACCGGGTACGTCACCGCTCCGTCGTCAGGCAGGATTAGGACAGTCGATGAACAAGTGCTCGATGGCGAAGCGCTTGCCCAGGTAGTCGCCCAGCGCCTGTACCCCGTAGCGCTCGGTGGCATGGTGTCCGGCGGCGATGAAGCTGATGCCGTTCTCCCGCGCGCTGTGCACGGTCTGCTCGGAAACCTCGCCGGTCAGGTAGGCATCGACGCCGGCGGCGATCGCCTGGTCGATATAACCCTGGGCGCCGCCGGTGCACCAGGCGATGCGTCGGATCGGCTGGCCGGCGTCGACCAGCAGCGGCTCGCGCCCCAGCGCATCGCGCACATGCCGAGCGAAATCGGCAGGCTGCATCGGCTCGGCAAGCGAACCGAGGAGGACGATGGAACGCGGGTTGCCCGGCTCCAACGGCCCTTCCACTTCGAAGCCGAGCTGCCGGGCGAGCTGCACGTTGTTGCCCACCTCCGGATGCAGATCCAGCGGCAGGTGGTAAGCGAGCAGACTGATATCGTTGTTCAGCAGGGTCTTCAGGCGCCGTTGCTTCATGCCGACCACGCAGGGATTCTCACCCTTCCAGAAGTAGCCGTGATGCACCAGCACCACGTCGGCGTCGGCCTCCACGGCAGCATCCAGCAGCGCCTGGCTGGCAGTGACCCCGCTGACGATCCGCCGCACCTGCGGCCGGCCCTCGACCTGCAGGCCGTTCGGGCAGTAGTCCTGGATGCGCGCGGCATCCAGATAACGGTCGGCCTCTTCGACCAGGGTGCTCAGGGCGATAGCCATGCAAATTCCTCTTCATTCAGGCAGGGCGCGCCGCTCCTCTAATGGACGGCTTCCCCCTATAATGGGCGCCACCTTATCGGCCGCTTTTCGGCCTCGCAACCCCAAGGATTGTCCCGATGCCCAAGGCCCTGCGTTTCCTCGGCTGGCCCGTGCTGGTCGGCGTGCTGCTGGCCCTGCTGATCATCCAGCGCAACCCCGAGCTGGTCGGCCTGCCACGCCAGGAGGTGCACGTCGAGCAGGCGCCTCTGCTCAGCCGCCTGCAGGAAGGCCCGGTGTCCTATGCCAATGCGGTGAGCCGGGCGGCTCCGGCAGTGGCCAACCTGTACACCACCAAGATGGTCAGCAAGCCCTCCCACCCACTGTTCGACGACCCGATGTTCCGCCGCTTCTTCGGCGACAACCTGCCGCAACAGAAGCGCATGGAATCGAGCCTCGGCTCGGCGGTGATCATGAGCGCGGAAGGCTACCTGCTGACCAACAACCACGTGACCGCTGGCGCCGACCAGATCATCGTGGCCTTGCGCGACGGCCGCGAGACCATCGCCCAGTTGGTCGGCAGCGACCCGGAAACCGACCTGGCCGTGCTGAAGATCGACCTTAAGAACCTGCCGGCGATGACCCTCGGCCGCTCCGACGGCATTCGCACCGGCGACGTCTGCCTCGCCATCGGCAACCCGTTCGGCGTCGGCCAGACCGTGACCATGGGCATCATCAGCGCCACCGGACGCAACCAGCTCGGCCTGAACACCTACGAAGACTTCATCCAGACCGACGCGGCGATCAACCCCGGCAACTCCGGCGGCGCGCTGGTGGACGCTGCCGGCAACCTGATCGGCATCAACACGGCGATCTTCTCCAAGTCCGGCGGCTCCCAGGGTATCGGCTTCGCCATCCCGACCAAGCTGGCCCTGGAGGTCATGCAGTCGATCATCGAGCACGGCCAGGTGATCCGCGGCTGGCTCGGCGTCGAGGTCAAGGCGCTGACCCCGGAACTGGCGGAGTCGCTGGGCCTCGGCGAAACCGCCGGGATCGTCGTCGCCGGCGTCTATCGCGACGGTCCGGCGGCGCGCGGCGGCCTGCTGCCGGGCGACGTGATCCTGACCATCGACAAGCAGGAAGCCAGCGACGGCCGCCGCTCGATGAACCAGGTGGCGCGCACCCGTCCGGGACAGAAGATCAGCATCGTGGTGCTGCGCAACGGGCAGAAGGTCAACCTGACCGCCGAGGTCGGCCTGCGTCCGCCGCCGGCACCGGCTCCACAGCAGAAACAGAACGGCGGCGAGTGATCCCTGCCATTGAAAACGGCGCCCTCGGGCGCCGTTTTCGTATCACTTGAGGAAGTGCAGGGCGTCCAGTAGCGCCTGGTTCTGCTCCGGACTGCCGATGGTGATACGCAGGAACTGGTCGATCCGCGCCTGCTTGAAATGGCGGACGATCACTCCCTGCTCGCGCAGGGTCGAGGCAATCTGCCCGGCATCGTGCCGCGGATGACGGGCGAAGACGAAGTTGGCGGCCGACGGTAGTACCTCGAAGCCCAGCGCCTGCAAAGAGGCGCTCAACGCCTCGCGGCTATCGATCACTGCCTGGCAGGTCCGACGGAAATAGGCGTCGTCCTCGAAAGCCGCCGCCGCGCCGGCGATCGCCAGGCGATCCAGCGGGTAGGAATTGAAGCTGTTCTTGATCCGCTCCAGCGCCTCGACCAGATCGGCATGGCCGACCGCCAGGCCGACCCGCAGGCCGGCCAGGGAGCGCGACTTGGACAGCGTCTGGGTGACCAGCAGGTTCGGGTAGCGATCGACCAGAGCGATGGCGCTCTCGCCACCGAAGTCGACATAGGCCTCGTCGACCACCACCACCGAATCCGGCGACGCCTTCAGCATCGCTTCGATGGCGTCCAGCGGCAGCAGGCAGCCGGTCGGCGCGTTCGGATTGGGGAAGATGATTCCGCCGTTGGGCCGCGCGTAGTCTTCGACGCGGATGCGGAACCTTTCATCCAACGCGATCTTCTCGTGCGCGACCCCGTACAGGCCGCAATAGACCGGGTAGAAGCTGTAGGTCACGTCCGGGAACAGCAGCGGCAGGTCGTGTTGGAACAGGCCATGGAAAATGTGCGCGAGCACCTCGTCGGAGCCGTTGCCGACGAACACCTGGTTGGCCTGTACGCCGTAGTGCGCGGCGACCGCCTGCTTCAACCGCTCGCCGTTGGGATCGGGATACAGGCGCAGGTCGTCGTTGAGTTCCGCCTGCATCGCGGCGAGCGCCTGTGGCGACGGACCGTAGGGATTCTCGTTGGTGTTCAGCTTGACCAGCCGCGACAGCTTCGGCTGCTCGCCCGGCACATAAGGCACCAGGTCCTTGACGAAGGGACTCCAGAATTTGCTCATGCTCAGGCCTCCTTCTCGTCGAGGATGCGGTATTCGGCGCTGCGCGCGTGGGCGGTCAACGACTCGCCGCGAGCCAGCACCGAAGCGGTGCGACCGAGGACCGAAGCGCCCTCGGCCGAGCAGTTGATGATCGACGAACGCTTCTGGAAGTCATATACCCCCAGCGGCGAAGAGAAACGCGCGGTACCGGAGGTCGGCAGCACGTGGTTCGGGCCGGCGCAGTAGTCGCCCAGGGCCTCGGCAGTGTAGCGGCCCATGAAGATCGCGCCGGCATGGCGGATCTCCGGCAGCCAGCTTTCCGGATCGGCCACCGACAGCTCCAGGTGTTCCGGGGCGATGCGGTTGGCCACCGCACAGGCCTGGGCCTGGTCGGCGACCTGGATCAGCGCGCCGCGCCCCTCCAGGGAGGTGCGGATGATCTCGGCGCGCTCCATGGTCGGCAGCAGGCGAGCAATGCTGTCCGCGACGCGGTCCAGGAACGCCGCGTCCGGACTGACCAGGATCGACTGGGCGTCTTCGTCGTGTTCGGCCTGGGAGAACAGGTCCATGGCGATCCAGTCGGGATCGGTCTGGCCATCGCAGACCACGAGGATTTCCGAGGGACCGGCGATCATGTCGATGCCGACCTGGCCGAACACGTGACGCTTGGCGGTGGCCACGTAGATGTTGCCGGGGCCGACGATCTTGTCCACCCGCGGCACGCTTTCGGTGCCGTAGGCCAACGCGGCCACGGCCTGTGCCCCGCCGATGGTGAAGACACGGTCGACACCGGCGATGCAGGCGGCGGCGAGGACGATCTCGTTGATCTCGCCGCGCGGGGTCGGTACGACCATGACCACTTCGGACACCCCGGCGACCTTGGCCGGGATCGCGTTCATCAGCACCGAGGACGGGTAGGACGCCTTGCCGCCCGGCACATAGAGCCCGGCGCGGTCCAGCGGGGTGACCTGCTGGCCGAGCACCGTGCCGTCGGCCTCGGTGTAGCGCCAGGAACCCTGCTTCTGCTTCTCGTGGTAGCTGCGCACGCGCTCGGCGGCGACTTCCAGGGCTTCGCGCTGGGCTACGGTGATGCGGGTGAGAGCCAGCTCCAGGCGCTCGCGCGGCAGGATCAGGTCAGCCATCGAGGCGGCCTGGAGACCGTCGAAGCGCTGGGTGAACTCGACCACGGCGGCGTCGCCACGGCTGCGTACGGCGGCGATGATGTCGAGGACGCGCTGGTTGACCGAATCGTCGGAGACACTTTCCCAGCTCAGCAGATGATCCAGATGACGCCCGAAGTCCGGATCAGCGGCATTGAGTCGACGGATAGCGAAGGGAGCGGTCATAGCGAGCCTCTTTTATGGATGGCGTTGTCTCGGGCGCCGCTAGACTACCAAGCCCACCGTGCGGGCACCCGAGAAAATTTGGCTATGACACGGATAGGCAGGTGCGGCGCGGAGCCGCACGGGTATCAGTGACGGTGTCGCGCCTCGACGGCGTCGCGCAGGGTATCGATCAGCGACTGGATGCGACCGTGCTGCATCTTCATCGAGGCCTTGTTGACCACCAGGCGCGAGCTGATCGTGGCGATCAGTTCCTGGGGCTCCAGGCCGTTGGCGCGCAGGGTGTTGCCGGTATCCACGACGTCGATGATCTTGTCGGCGAGACCGACCAGCGGCGCCAGCTCCATCGAGCCGTACAGCTTGATCACGTCGACCTGGCGGCCCTGCTCAGCGTAGTAGCGCTTGGCGACATTGACGAACTTGGTGGCCACCCGCAGGCGTCCCTTGGGTTCAGGCGCGCCAATGGCGCCGGCGGTCATCAGCTTGCAGTTGGCGATACGCAGGTCCAGCGGTTCGTAGAGTCCCTGGCCGCCGTACTCCATCAGCACGTCCTTGCCGGCCACGCCGAGATCGGCGGCGCCATGCTCGACATAGGTCGGCACGTCGGTGGCGCGCACGATGAGCAGGCGCACATCGGGCAGGGACGTCGGGATGATCAGCTTGCGGCTCTTGTCCGGGTTCTCCGACGGCACGATGCCCGCCGCTGCGAGCAGCGGCAGGGTATCGTCGAGAATCCGGCCCTTGGACAAGGCGATGGTCAGCATTTGCGCGACAGCCTCCGCTAGCCCGGTACGCGGCGGATCTTGGCGCCGAGCAGCTGGAGTTTCTCTTCGATGCACTCGTAGCCACGGTCGATGTGGTAGATGCGATCGATCAGGGTGTCGCCCTCGGCCACCAGGCCGGCGATCACCAGGCTCGCGGATGCGCGCAGGTCGGTCGCCATGACCGGAGCGCCCTTGAGCTTGGGTACGCCGGTGACGATGGCGGTGTTGCCTTCGACGAGGATCTGCGCACCCATGCGGTTCATTTCGTAAACATGCATGAAGCGGTTCTCGAAGACCGTCTCGATGACCGCGCCGGTGCCTTCGGCAACCGCGTTCATGGAGATGAACTGGGCCTGCATGTCAGTGGGGAACGCCGGGTACGGCGCGGTACGCACGTTGACCGCCTTCGGCCGGTTGCCCTTCATGTCCAGCTCGATCCAGTTGCTGCCGGTGCTGATGTGAGCACCGGCCTCTTCCAGCTTCTGCAGGACCGCCTCGAGGATGGTCGGATCGGTATCCTTCAACTTCACCCGGCCGCCGGTCGCGGCCGCGGCCACCAGGTAGGTGCCGGTCTCGATACGGTCGGGCAGTACGTCGTAGCGAGCGCCGCCGAGGCGCTTCACACCTTCGATGACGATGGTATCGGAGCCAGCGCCCTGGACGTTGGCGCCCATGGCGTTCAGGCAGTTGGCCAGGTCGACCACCTCCGGCTCGCGAGCGGCGTTCTGCAGCACGGTGCGGCCGTTGGCCAACGCGGCGGCCATCATCAGGTTCTCGGTGCCGGTCACGCTGACGGTATCGAAGAAGAAGTGACCGCCACGCAGGCCGCCGGCGGGCGCCTTGGCCTTGATGTAGCCGCCTTCGACCTCGATCTGCGCGCCCATGGCCTCGAGACCGCGGATATGCAGGTCGACCGGACGCGAACCGATCGCGCAACCGCCCGGCAGGGCCACTTCGGCCTCGCCGAAGCGCGCCAGCATCGGACCCAGCACCAGGATCGAGGCACGCATGGTCTTCACCAGTTCGTACGGCGCGACCAGGGTCTTGATGCTGCTGGCGTCGACTTCGACGTTGAGCTTCTCGTCGATGATCGGCTGCACGCCCATGCGGCCGAACAGTTCGATCATGGTGGTAATGTCGTGCAGGTGCGGCAGGTTGCAGACGGTGACCGGAGTATCGGCCAGCAGGGTCGCGGCCAGGATCGGCAACGCCGAGTTCTTCGCGCCGGAAATGCGGATTTCGCCATCGAGGCGGTTACCGCCGGTAATAATCAGTTTATCCATTGCAATGATCCCCCGTGGGCTCAGGAACGCTCGGCCCAGGCGGCGCGGCTGAAGAATTTCATGGTGACGGCATGGATGCTGCCATCGGCGATCCAGGCGTTCAAATGGGCGTAGACCTGCTGCTGACGCTTGACCGGGCTCTGGCCGGCCAGTTCGTCGCTGATCAGATTCAGTTGGAAATTGCACCCTTCGCCCTCGACTTCCACCTGGGTGCCGGGGAGTTTTTCCTGGAGAAGGCTCTTAACGTCTTCGGCCTGCATGCTCAACCTCAATCGGGCGCCCTACGCGCACGGTCGGCCATCATACAAAAAAGCCCTCCGCCTGCGAACCCCAGGAAGGGACGCGCAGACGGAGGGCCGCTCGTTCCGCCGTCCGGTCATTCCTGCAGAGGCAGGATCTCCAGAAGGCTGCTGACCTTGGCAATCTCCCGCATGTCGTCCGGCAAGGCCCTGACGCTCAGGACCTTGCCGGCCTTGCGTGCGTCGCGCATGAAGGCCAGCAACAGGGAAATGCCCACGCTGCTGGAGCGCTCCACCGCCGAGCAGTCGACGACCAGTTCCGCCGCCTGGCTGGCGCGGATCAGCCGACCGCCCTGCTCGCGCAACGCCGGCCCGCTGCTGTAGTCGAGCACGCCGGCGAGCTGCAGTTCGCCGGCCGCGCCTTCGCGCAGGCTGGCCTGGCTCATTTCGCCCCGGCCTCTTCCGCTTTCGCGGTTTCCTTGGCCTTGGCGACCACCTCGCCCCAGCCGGCGATGGTCTTCTCGAGGTCGTTGCGGTTCTTCTGCATGGTGTCGGCGAACTGGTCGCGGAACAGCTTGCCGATGTTGATGCCGTTGATGATCACGTTGCGGACCTTCCAGCCACCGGCCAGGTTGGTCATGGTGTAGGAGACCGGGTAGACCGTGCCCTTGCTGTCACGGATTTCCATGTTGACGCTGGCACGATCGTCGCTCGGCTTGGCCGAGCTAGGCAGCACGCGGATGTCCTGGTTGTCGTATTCGAGCAGCGCGTTGCCGTAGAACTGCATCAGGCTGTTCTTGAACACTTCCTCGAAGCGCTTGATCTGCTCGGGTGAGGCCTGGCGCGAGTACTTGACGGTCATCACGCTCTTGGCGATGCCTTCGGCATCGACCACCGGCCCGAGGATACGGTCGAGAGTGGCATAGAGCTTTTGCGGATCGGCCTTGTAGGCGGCCTTGTTGGCCTTGATGTCGGAAAGCAGTTCGTCGACCGTGCCCTGCACCACCTGTTGCGGGGTCGGCGCCGCCATGGAAAGCAGCGGGAAAGCCGCCAGGAACACCAGCAGGCCGCGACGCAGAAGAGTCAGCATGGAAGAAAACCTCACTTTTTGGCTTCGTCTTTGTTAACCGAGTTCAGCAGGAACTTGCCGATCAGATCTTCCAGCACCAGCGCCGACTGGGTGTCGTGGATGGTGCTGCCGTCCTTCAGAACATCCTCGTCGCCGCCGACGCTGATGCCGATGTATTTCTCGCCCAGCAGGCCGGCGGTCAGGATCGACGCCGTGGAGTCGACCGGCAGGTTGTTCACGTTCTGGTTGATCTCCATGGTCACGCGACCAGTGTAGCTGTCGCGATCCAGGTCGACCGCCGTCACCTTGCCGATCGTCACGCCGGCCAGGGTGACCTTGCCGCGCACGGTAACACCGGCGATGTTGTCGAAGTAGGCGTAGACCTTGTAGGTATCGCCGGCGTTGCCCACGCTCAGGCCGCTGACCCGCAGGGCCAGCAGCAACAGGGCCAGCAGGCCGGCCAGGAGGAACAGGCCGACACCGATTTCCAGGGTGCGGGTTTGCATTCAGAAATCTCCAAACATCAAAGCAGTCAGAATGAAGTCGAGCCCCAGCACCGCCAGGGAGGCATAGACCACGGTCCGAGTCGTCGCCCGGCTGATTCCTTCCGAGGTCGGCTCGCAGTCGTAGCCTTGGTAGACCGCGATCCAGGTCACCACGAAGGCGAATACGATACTTTTGATCACGCCGTTGAGCACATCCTCGGTGAACTGCACGCTGTTCTGCATGTTCGCCCAGAACGACCCCTCGTATACGCCCAGCCAGTCGACCGCGACCATCGCCCCGCCCCAGATGCCGACCACGCTGAAGATCGCGGCGAGCAGCGGCATGGAGATGAAACCGGCCCACAGGCGCGGCGCGACGATGTACTTGAGCGGGTCGACACCGATCATTTCCAGGCTGGAAAGCTGTTCGGTGGCCTTCATGTTGCCGATTTCCGCGGTAAGCGCAGAGCCGGCACGGCCGGCGAACAGCAGGCCGGTCACCACCGGCCCCAGTTCGCGCAGCAGGGTCAGGGCCACCATCTGCCCGACCGCCTGCTCGGAACCATAGGAAATCAGGATGTTGTAGCCCTGCAGGGCCAGCACCATGCCAATGAACAGGCCCGAGACGACGATGATCGCCAGCGACAGCACGCCTACCGAGTAGAGTTGCTTCACCAGCAGGTGCAACCCGGTGCCTGGCGTGCGCCGGCCGAGCAGGGCGTGGCCGAGGAACAGGGTCGAGCGGCCGAGCGCGGCGACCACGTCCAGGCCGGCGCGGCCGAACAGGCGGATACGTTCGAGGGGAGAGACTCTACGCATCAGCGCTCTCCCAGCAGGTCGGCCCGGTAGTCGCGGGCCGGATAATGGAACGGAACGGGACCATCCGGGATTCCCTTGACGAACTGGCGGATACGAGGATCGTCGGTTTCCTTGAGGACGTCCGGCGTCCCGTGGCCAAGTACCCGGCCGTCGCCGACGATATAGATGTAGTCGGCGATGCTGGCGGTCTCGGCCAGGTCATGGGAAACCACGATGCTGGTGATGCCGAGGGCATCGTTGAGCAGGCGGATCAGGCGCACCAGGACGCCCATGGCGATCGGATCCTGCCCCACGAACGGCTCGTCGTAGAGCAGGATCTGCGGGTCCAGGGCGATCGCCCGGGCCAGGGCGACGCGGCGCTTCATGCCGCCGGAAAGCTCGTCCGGCATCAGTTCCACGGCGCCGCGCAGGCCGACGGCCTGAAGCTTCATCAGGACGATGTCGCGGATCATCTCTTCCGGCAGCTGGGTATGCACGCGCAGCGGAAACGCGACGTTCTCGAAGACGTCGAGATCGGTGAACAGCGCCCCGCTCTGGAACAGCACGCCGAACTGCTTGCGCATGTCGAACAGGTCGCCGCGCGAAAGCTGCGGCAGGTTCTGCCCGTTGACCCAGACCTCCCCCTTCGAAGGACGCAACTGGGAGGCGATCAGCCGCAGCAACGTGGTCTTGCCGCAACCGGACGGGCCCATGATGCCGGTCACCTTTCCGCGCGGGATACGCACATCGATGTTGTCGAAAATCGCCCGCGATCCGCGCTTGAAGGTCAGGCCCTTCAACTCGACCGCGTAGGCACTATCGGTGCTCATCAGGACTCCTTGCGATGCGACCCGTCCATGCTGGACGCCTTGCCCGTTGCAAAGGCACGCATCCGGGAGGGGTCGAATGGGCGCGGACTATAGCACTGCGGCGGGTTCTGGCCCAAGGCCTGGCACCGTGCCGTTCAGCTTGGATTCAGCTTGTTCGGAGCGTTCTCTCAGCCCTTTAGGACATATCGCACACTTCAGGTTCACTACGGACAGAAAAAAATCGCGTCGACGTCGAATATATCGATATTTATGCAGTCATAGCGCGGAGTGCAGATAACGGCGGCGTAACAGAGCATTGCAGTCCATACAACATTGCGCCGCGGGGGATGCGGACCGACTTCACAGCATGGCTGGTGTAAGCGGGACACGCTTTCCCGTTATAATCCCGCCTTTAATCCAGGCGCCACATTCGTTGAACATGAGCCAGAACCTCGATTTCATCCATTCCGCCCAGCGCACCATCGGCCTCGAGCGCGACGCGGTAGACAGCCTGCTGGCGCGGATTGGCGACGATTTCGTCAAGGCCTGCGAGCTGCTGCTGGCCGGCAAGGGCCGGGTCGTCGTCGTCGGCATGGGCAAGTCCGGTCACATCGGCAAGAAGATCGCCGCTACCCTGGCCAGCACCGGCACCCCCTCCTTCTTCGTGCATCCGGCCGAGGCCAGCCACGGCGACATGGGCATGATCACCAAGGACGACGTGGTCCTCGCCCTGTCCAACTCCGGCTCGACTGCCGAAATCGTCACCCTGTTGCCTCTGATCAAGCGCCTGGGCATCACCCTGATCAGCATGACCGGCAACCCCGAGTCGCCCCTGGCCAAGGCTGCGGAAGTGAACCTGGACGCCAGTGTCGGCCAGGAAGCCTGTCCACTGAACCTGGCCCCGACCTCCTCCACCACCGTAACCCTGGTCCTCGGCGACGCCCTGGCGATCGCCCTGCTCGAAGCTCGCGGCTTTACCGCGGAAGACTTCGCCTTCTCGCACCCGGGCGGTGCGCTGGGCCGCCGACTGCTGCTGAAGGTGGAAGACGTCATGCACGTCGGCGAAGGGCTGCCGCAGGTGCTGCTCGGCACCTCGCTGACCGGCGCGCTGATGGAAATGACCCGCAAGGGCCTGGGCATGACCGTAGTGCTCGACGAACACGGCAAGCTTGCCGGCATTTTCACCGATGGCGACCTGCGTCGCGCCCTGGATCGGGGCATCGACGTCCGCCAGGTCACCATCGACCAGGTGATGACCGTCCACGGCAAGACCGTCCGCGCCGAGATTCTCGCCGCGGAAGCCCTGAAGATCATGGAAGACAACAAGATCGGCGCACTGGTGGTGGTCGACGCGGACGACCGTCCGGTCGGCGCCCTGAACATGCACGACCTGTTGCGCGCAGGAGTGATGTAATGAGCGATACCCATTCGGCCGCGGAACTCCCGGTCCGGGCCCGCCGGATACGCCTGGCGATCTTCGACGTCGACGGCGTGCTGACCGACGGCAAGCTGTATTTCCTCGTCGACGGCAGCGAGTTCAAGACCTTCAATACCCTGGACGGACATGGCATCAAGATGCTCATCGCCTCCGGCGTGCGCACCGCCATCATCACCGGCCGCGACACTCCGGTGGTCGAACGGCGCGCGCGCAACCTGGGCATCCAGCACCTCTATCAGGGCCGGGAAGACAAGCTCGCCGTCCTCGACGAACTTCTCGGCGAACTCGGACTAGGCTATGAGCAAGTCGCCTACCTTGGCGACGACCTGCCCGATCTGCCGGTGATCCGCCGCGTCGGCCTGGGCATGGCGGTAGCCAGTGCCGACCCGTTCGTGCGCCAGCATGCCCATGGCGTCACCGCGGCCCGCGGCGGCGAAGGCGCCGCCCGCGAGTTCTGCGAACTGATCATGCGCGCCCAGGGTACGCTCGAAGCCGCCCAGGGCGCCTATCTGTAGAGCCGACCATGCCGAAGACACTACGCCAGAAACTGCTGCTCGCCCTGATCGCCCTGTTGCTGATCGTCGCGGGCTACTACTGGAACGTCGGGCTCGAGCTGTTCAACGAACAGCCGACCCGCCCCGGCCAGGACAACACCATCGACTACTATGCCGAGAATGCCCATAGCCTCCAGTACCAGGAGGACGGCAGCCTCGACTACGAGATGACCGCGGTGAAGCTGGAGCACCAGAAAGCCACGGACATCACTTTCGTCACCACCCCCGACCTGCTGCTCTTCCGTGGCAACGTGCAACCCTGGCACATCCAGAGCGCCCGCGCCGAAGTCGGACCGAAAGGCAAGGAGGTCGAACTCATCGACGACGTGCGCGTCGCACGTACCGATGCCAAGGGCCAACCAAGCATCCTGACCACCACTCGGCTGACCGTATTCCCCGACAAGAATTATGCACAGACCGAGCAAGCCGTTAAAATCGACGCGGCCAATGGAGTGACGACGGCTGTTGGAATGAAAGCGTATCTGAAAGACAGCCGGATGCACCTGCTGTCCAACGTAAGAGGTCAGCATGAGGTTCGTTAATACCCTCCCCCTTATTTTCGGTCTGACTGCCGCCCTCGGCAGCTCCATGGCCTTGGCCCTGCCTTCGGACCGCGAACAACCGATCCGCGTCCAGGCCGACAGCGCCGAACTGGACGACAAGCAGGGCGTCGCGGTCTACCGCGGCGACGTCGTGGTGACCCAGGGCAGCACCAAGCTGACCGGCAACACCGTGACCCTGAAGCAGGACAAGAACGGCGACATCGAGGTCGTGACCTCGGTCGGCAAGCCTGCCTACTACGAGCAGAAACCCGCTCCGGACAAGGACGTGACCAAGGCCTATGGCCTGACCATCCAGTACTTCGTCACGCAGAACCGGGTCGTGCTGATCGACCAGGCCAAGGTGATCCAGGAAGGCAACACCTTCGAAGGCGAGAAGATCGTCTACGACACCCAGCGCCAGATCGTCAACGCGGGTCGTGCCACCGGCTCCCAGGTGACCAGCCCGCGCCCGCGCATCGACATGGTCATCCAGCCGAAGAAAAAGGCCCAGTAATGGCAACGCTCAAAGCCCAGCACCTGGCCAAAAGCTATAAAGGCCGGCAAGTCGTCCGCGACGTCAGCATGTCCATCGATAGCGGGCAGATCGTCGGCCTGCTCGGTCCGAACGGTGCCGGCAAGACCACCTGCTTCTACATGATCGTCGGCCTGGTCCAGGCCGACCAGGGCGTGGTCCGCATCGACGAGCAGAACGTCACCCACCTGCCGATGCACGGGCGCGCCCGGGCCGGCATCGGCTACCTGCCGCAGGAAGCCTCGATCTTCCGCAAGCTGTCGGTATCCGACAACATCATGGCGATCCTCGAGACCCGCAGCGACCTCGATCGCAACGGTCGCAAGGAAGCCCTGGAAGGCCTGCTGCAGGAATTCCACATCCACCACATCCGCGACAACCTCGGCATGAGCCTGTCCGGCGGCGAACGACGCCGGGTGGAAATCGCCCGCGCCCTGGCCAGCGCGCCGAAATTCATCCTCCTCGACGAGCCCTTCGCCGGCGTGGACCCGATCTCGGTCGGCGACATCAAGCAGATCATCCATCACCTCAAGGCGAAGGGTATCGGCATCCTCATCACCGACCACAACGTCCGCGAGACCCTGGACATCTGTGAAACGGCGTATATCGTCAATGATGGGCAGTTGATCGCGGAGGGGGATGCCGAGAGCATCCTCGCCAACGACCTGGTCAAGGAAGTCTACCTGGGGCACGAGTTCCGCCTCTGAAGAAATCTCCTAGCGCGCCCTCCGGCCTCGCCGGAGCGGTTCCGCTCGCCCGCGGTTTCGCAACCGCGAGTGCCGCCTGGAGCGGATGATTTATTCAGAGCAACCCTAGGCAAAGTACGAAAATTCAGGCATATAATTTGCTTCCTGGCGGTGCCGCCACCTCGGCACCCGTAGTAGTGGATGGTGCCATCCGGTACCAGCGAATAAGGTACTAAGCCCTCAGCCATGAAACCATCGCTAGTCCTCAAGATGGGCCAGCAGCTGACGATGACGCCGCAGCTGCAACAGGCCATACGCCTCCTCCAGCTATCCACCCTGGACCTCCAGCAGGAAATCCAGGAAGCGCTGGAATCCAATCCCATGCTCGAACGCCAGGAAGACGGCGACGATTTCGACAACAGCGACCCTCTCGCCGATGGCGCCGAACAGGCGGCCAGCGCGCCCCAGGAGAGCCCTCTCCAGGAAAGCGCCACGCCCAGCGTCGAAAGCCTCGACGACGACCAGTGGAGCGAACGCATACCCAGCGAGTTGCCGGTGGATACCGCCTGGGAAGACATCTACCAGACCAGCGCCAGCAGCCTGCCCAGCAACGACGATGACGAATGGGACTTCACCGCGCGCACCAGCAGCGGCGAGAGCCTGCACAGCCACCTGCTCTGGCAGGTCAACCTGGCACCGATGTCGGACACCGATCGGATGATCGCGGTGACCATCATCGATAGCATCAACAACGATGGCTATCTCGAAGAGTCCCTCGAAGAAATCCTCGCCGCCATCGATCCGGAACTGGACGTCGAGCTCGACGAAGTGGAAGTCGTGCTGCGCCGCATCCAGCAACTGGAACCCGCCGGGATCGGCGCTCGCAACCTGCGCGAGTGCCTGCTGCTGCAACTGCGCCAGTTGCCGTCCACCACGCCCTGGCTGAACGAAGCGCTGCGCCTGGTATCCGACTACCTCGACCTGCTCGGCGGCCGCGACTACAGCCAATTGATGCGGCGCATGAAGCTCAAGGAAGACGAACTGCGCCAGGTCATCGAGCTGATCCAGTGCCTGCATCCCCGGCCCGGTTCGCAGATCGAATCGAGCGAAGCCGAATACATCGTCCCCGACGTCATCGTGCGCAAGGACAACGAGCGCTGGCTGGTCGAGCTGAACCAGGAGGCGATGCCGCGCCTGCGCGTCAACGCCACCTACGCCGGCATGGTCCGCCGCGCCGACAGCAGCGCCGACAATACCTTCATGCGCAACCAGTTGCAGGAAGCCCGCTGGTTCATCAAGAGCCTGCAGAGCCGCAACGAAACGCTGATGAAGGTCGCCACCCAGATCGTCGAGCACCAGCGCGGTTTCCTCGACTACGGCGAAGAAGCCATGAAGCCGCTGGTCCTGCATGACATCGCCGAAGCGGTGGGCATGCACGAATCGACCATTTCGCGGGTCACCACGCAGAAATACATGCATACGCCGCGCGGCATTTTCGAGCTGAAATATTTCTTTTCAAGTCACGTCAGTACCGCTGAAGGCGGGGAATGCTCGTCCACCGCGATCCGCGCGATCATCAAGAAACTGGTGGCCGCGGAAAATGCGAAAAAGCCATTGAGCGACAGCAAGATCGCTGGTTTACTGGAGGCACAGGGCATTCAAGTGGCTCGCCGCACCGTCGCCAAATACCGCGAATCCCTGGGCATAGCCCCTTCGAGCGAGCGCAAGCGACTGGTGTGACGTTGATCCACGCCAAGGTGTTCCGGAGGCAGGTTGCTAACCTGCCACTTACACACGGGCAACAAGGAGAACGCGGTATGCAAGTCAACATCAGTGGCCATCAACTGGATGTGACCGACGCCCTGCGCGACTATGTCGGCGAGAAACTGAGCCGTCTGGAGCGCCATTTCGACAAGATCACCAATGTTCAGGTGATCATGGAGGTCGAGAAACTGAAGCAGAAGATCGAAGCCACCCTGCGCATCGCCGGTGGCGAGATCGTAGCCAATGCGGAACATGAGGACATGTACGCGGCCATCGACCTACTGATCGACAAACTCGACCGTCAACTGATCAAACACAAAGAGAAGTATCTCGAACGGCAGCAAGGCGTAGGCGCCCGCTGATCTCCCCTCCCCTATGATCCGACTTGAGCAAATCCTGACCCCCGGCCGTTCCCTCGTGAACGTGCCGGGCGGCAGCAAGAAACGCGTACTCGAACAAATCGCCAACCTGGTAGCCAGGGAGCTGCCGGAGTTCGACGCCCAGACCATCTTCGAAAACCTGGTGGCCCGGGAAAAACTCGGCTCCACCGGCTTCGGCAATGGCATCGCCATTCCGCACTGCCGCCTGTCTGGCTGCCAGAGCCCCATCAGCGCCGTGCTGCACCTGGATGCTCCCGTGGACTTCGACGCGCTGGACGGCGCGCCGGTCGACCTGCTCTTCGTCCTGCTGGTACCGGAGGCCGCGACCGAAGAACATCTCGAACTGCTCCGGCAGATCGCCGCCATGCTCGACCGTGCCGACGTACGCGACCGCCTGCGCAGCGCTCCCACTGCCGAAGCGCTTTATCAGATCGTGGTAGACGTACAGAACGGGCAATGACATGCGCCTGATCATCGTCAGCGGCCGCTCGGGCTCGGGCAAGAGCACCGCCCTGAACGTCCTCGAAGACAACGGCTTCTATTGCATCGACAACCTTCCCGCCAGCCTGCTTCCCGACCTGGCGCAGCGCGCCCTGTTGCACACGGAGCTACTGCAGCCACAGGTGGCGGTGTCGATCGACGCCCGCAACCTGCCCAGCCAGTTGCAGCGCTTCCCCGAACTGTTGCAGGAAGTGCGGGACAACCACATCAACTGCGATGTGCTGTATCTCGACGCCGACGACGAGACGCTGCTCAAACGATTCTCGGAAACCCGCCGGCGCCACCCGCTGACCACCGACACCCGTTCGCTGGCGGAGGCGATTGGCGACGAGAGCCAATTGCTCGGACCGATCGCCGACCTCGCCGACCTTAAGCTGGACACCACCAGCCTCAACCTCTATCAGTTGCGCGACACCATCAAACTGCGCCTGTTGAACAAGCCGGAACCCGGCACCGCGTTCCTCGTCGAATCCTTTGGCTTCAAGCGCGGCATGCCAGTCGACGCCGACCTGGTGTTCGATGTGCGCTGCCTGCCGAACCCCTACTGGAAGCCCGAGTTGCGCGATCATTCGGGGCTGGAGCCCGAAGTCCGCGAGTATCTGGCCGCCCAGCCGGACGTCGAGGAAATGTACCAGGACATCGTCGGCTACCTGAACAAATGGCTGCCGCGCTTCGCCGCCAGTAACCGCTCATATGTAACAGTTGCGATAGGCTGTACCGGCGGGCACCATCGTTCGGTCTACCTCGCCGAGCGGATTGGCGCTGCACTCAGGGATTCCCTGAAGAACGTGCAGATTCGCCACCGCGATCTCAGCAGCTAGCCCATAACAAGAAGGACAGACTCCCCAAGATGCCCGCCCTCGAGATCACCATCATCAACAAGCTCGGTCTGCACGCCCGCGCGGCGGCCAAGTTCGTCGGCGTCGCGGGGCGCTACCCTTGCCAGGTCCGGGTCGGCCGCAATCCTGAAAGCTGCGTCGACGGCAAGAGCATCATGGCCGTGATGATGCTGGCTGCCGGCAAGGGCACCAACCTGCACCTGCATACCGAAGGCGAACAGGAAGACGAGGCGTTGAACGCGCTGGTCGAACTGATCAACAACCGTTTCGACGAAGGCGAGTAGCCTCTTCCCAGCGACAACGAAAAAGCCGCCAACTGGCGGCTTTTCCTTTCCGGCGATTGCGGCCGGCGTCAATTCAGCGCGGGTCGGATGAGTCCCCTAGCCCAGCGCGGTATCCAGCACCATCATCAGGCAGAAGCCGAACACCAGGCCCAGCGTAGCCTCGGCGGCATGTCCCTGGCGGTGGGACTCGGGAATGATCTCGTGGGTGACCACGAAGAGCATCGCTCCCGCCGCGGCGGCCAGCCCCCAGGGCAGGAGCAGCGCGGAGAGGCCGACCAGCCAGGCGCAGAGCACCGCGAACAGCGGCTCGACCAGGCCCGACGCGGCACCGACCAGCATCGCCTTGAAACGCGACATACCGACTCCGGCCAGCACCAGCGCCACCACCAGCCCTTCCGGCACATCCTGCAGAGCAATGCCCAGGGCGAGGCCGTTGGCCTCGTCCAGGCCGGCACCGGCCGACACGCCAACCGCCATGCCTTCGGGGATGTTGTGCAGGACGATGGCCGTGACGAACAGCAGGTTGCGCGGGGGAATGCCACCGGACAGTGGCGCGCCCTCGCAACCGGGATGGACGTCCGGCATCAGCCGGCCGAGGATGAACAGCCCCATCACGCCGACCGCCAAGCCGAAACTGACCAGGAACCCCGCGCCGAACTTCGAGTAGCCGAGGTCGCCGGCCGCGGATAGCGCCGGCATGATCAGCGAGAAGGCCGTCGCCGAGAGCATCACGCCGGCACCGAAGCCCAGCAGCCCATCCGACAGGCGCGCCGGCATGGTCTTCACCACCAGCACCGGCATCGCCCCGAGAGCGGTACCGAAGGCGCAGAGCAGGCCGCCTTTCAACGCCAGCACGATGGGCGCCGGCAGGTTGAGCTCGGCCAGCAACAGGGCGTGGCGGCCGAGCAGGTAGCCGCCGCCGATGAAGATCAGCAGGCCCAGCAGGTTGCGCAGCGTCCGCCCGTTACCTTCGGCGATGCCATGGAGCAACGCCTTCATCGCTGCACCGCCAGGCTGCCGGCCAGCCATCTCGCATCACGGGTAACACTAGGCCAGGGCTTGCGCATAGCGACGCGCGACCTCCCGCCAGTCGATCACGTTGTAGAAAGCGCCGATGTATTCCGGGCGGCGGTTCTGGTACTTCAGGTAATAGGCGTGCTCCCATACGTCCAGGCCGAGGATCGGCGTATTGCCGTTCATCAGCGGGCTGTCCTGGTTACCGCTGCTCTCCACCAGCAAGCTGCCCTGGGGAGTCACGCTGAGCCAGGCCCAGCCGCTGCCGAAGCGGGTCAGCGCAGCCTTGGTGAACGCATCCTTGAACGCCTCGAAGCCCCCGAGCTGCTCATCGATGGCCTGCCCCAGGTCGCCATCGGGACGGCCACCGCCCTGGGGCGACATCACGGTCCAGAACAGCGAGTGGTTGGCATGCCCACCGCCATTGTTGACAACCGGGGTGCGCAGCTTCTCCGGCAGACCAGCCAGTTGCCGCAGCAGGCTTTCCACCGGCTGCTCGGCATAGGGCGTGCCTTCCAGCGCGGCGTTCAGGTTGTTCACGTAGGTCTGGTGGTGCTTGCTGTGGTGGATCTCCATGGTCAGCGCATCGATATGCGGTTCCAGGGCATCGTAGGCGTAGGGCAAGGGCGGCAAGGCGTGGGGCATGGAAACTCTCCGTCAGTGATAGCGAAGTGAGGGGGGCGGAGCGAGGAACTCGGGTCGGACCTCCGCGTTCGGCGGTCCCTTGAGCAGGCGCTCGGTGCGCGGATAGGCACCGTGCTCGCCGATGAACGACAGCAGTTCGACATAGGTGCGCCGGCTGTGATGCTGGGCCGCCTGGCGCAGGGCCAACGGCAGCTTCTGGTCGGCGCTGACCCGCAACAGGCGCTCGTGGCAGGCGCAGAGGTATTCGGCGGTTTCCTCCGGTTGCTCCAGTTGCAGGTGCAAGTCGGCCAGGTTGTGATGGGAAATGACGAACGCCATCACCGCCTCGTCGGCGTCGCCCCAGCGTTCCAGCAGCACCTGGGCCAGGGCCAGGGCATGGAGGTAGTGCTCACGCGCATCGATCAATGCGCCGGTGACGAAACAGCGGTTGCCCTGTTCGATCGTTCGTTGCCAATGACGCATGGCGGTACCTCCAGTGGTGGGGCGGCCTCAGAGGCCGCCAGCCGTGAGTTTTTCCGGATCCAGCAACACCTCCAGGCGCGCACGGTCCAGATCGGTGTTTTCCAGCGCCACATCGATGATCGGCCGTCCCTCGCGATAGGCCTGCTTGGCGATTTCCGCAGCCTTCTGGTAGCCGATGATCGGGTTCAGCGCAGTGACCAGGATCGGGTTGCGCGCCAACGCCTCGCTGAGCTTGCCCTGGTTGACCTTGAAGCTGGCGATGGCCTTGTCCGCCAGCAGCCGGCTGACGTTGGCCAGCAACTGGATGCTGTGCAACAGGTTGTCCGCCACCAGCGGCAGCATCACGTTCAGTTCGAAGTTGCCCGATTGGCCGGCGACGGCAATGGCGGCGTCATTGCCGATCACCTGGGCGGCGACCATCGCGGTGGCCTCCGGGATCACCGGGTTGACCTTGCCGGGCATGATCGAGGAGCCTGGTTGCAGCGCTTCCAGCTCGATCTCGCCGAGCCCGGCAAGCGGCCCGGAGTTCATCCAGCGCAGGTCGTTGGCCAGCTTCATCAGGGTCACGGCCAGGGTCTTCAACTGGCCGGACGCAGCGACCGCCGTGTCCTGCGAACCGATCAGGGCGAAGAAGTCGTCGCCGGGGCGGAACGCCAACCCGGTCAGGTCGTTCAGCTCCTGGCTGAAACGTTCGGCGAACCGCGGATGGGCGTTGATCCCGGTGCCCACCGCGGTGCCGCCCTGTGCCAACTGCTGCAAGGCAGGAAGTACGCTCTCGATGTGCACGCCGGCCTGTCGCACCTGCTGCGCCCAGCCACCGAGCACCTGGCTCATGCGTACCGGCATCGCATCCATCAGGTGGGTGCGGCCGGTCTTCACATAGGCATGCATTTCGCCGGCCTTGCTCTGGATAGTCTGCTCCAGGTGGCGCAGCGCCGGCAGCAGGCGTTCGCTGATCTCGAGGGCGGCACTGATGTGGATGGTCGAGGGGATGATGTCGTTGCTGCTCTGCCCGCAGTTCACATGGTCGTTCGGATTGACCTTGCCGCCCAGGCGACGACTGGCCAGGGTCGCCACCACTTCGTTGGCGTTCATGTTGGAACTGGTGCCGGAGCCGGTCTGGAACACATCCACCGGGAAATGCTGCATGAAGTCCTCCTGCAGCAGTTGCAGGCAGGTCTCGGCGATCGCCTCGCCCATCGGTGCATCCAGTTGCTGCAGGGAGACGTTCGCCCGCGCCGCCGCGGCCTTGGCCAGCAGCAGGGCGCGGACGAAGGCCTGGGGCATGCGTTGGCCGCTGACCGGGAAGTTGTTCACCGCGCGCTGGGTCTGGGCGCCATAGAGGGCGGTCGCCGGGACCGCCAGTTCGCCCATGCTGTCGCGTTCGATGCGGGTGTCAGTCATCTTGGTTTCCTTGTTGCGGGTGATCGAAGCTCATCGACGGCGCCAGGTCCTGCCTGGCCATTCGTACGGAGAGCTGGCGCAGCCGTCGCCGCTGGCTGCCGTTGGTGGTCAATCGCTGAAGTTCGCAGAGGGGCCGGTAGGCGTAGTCGAGGCAGAGGCTGCGCCAGTGCCAGGGCAATATCGGATCGCGACCGGTATCGAGCAGGAGGTTGTAGGCTTTCTCGAACAGCGGCCAGGCGGCCACACCTTCCCAACCGGCGAGATAGCGCGCCTCGCCGAGGTACTGGTCGAGCAGGCGCGGTTCGTCGGGATCGAGCGCGCAGCGGATCTGCGTGCCCAGCCAGTACCAGTGATCCAATGCTTGCGGGTCGTGCGCCTCGAAGGACATGGCAACCTCACCAGACGATAATGAGATTGATTATTGTTTTCTTCTTGGCAAAAGACAAGCATGGTCCCCATAGAGGCGGACAATCGAACAGGCGGAAACGAAAACGCCAGCGACGAGCGCTGGCGTTCTACAGAGGGAAACCCGGCCTCAGCGCCCGGCCACCATCATCGACTCGACCAGTACAGAGCCGGTATGCAGGTTGCCGCGCCGTTCGATGTCCTTGCCGACCGCGACGATACGGCGGAACAGGTCGCGCAGGTTGGCGGCGATGGTGACTTCCTGGACCGGGAACTGGATCTCGCCGTTCTCGACCCAGTAGCCGGCGGCGCCGCGGGAATAATCGCCGGTCACCAGGTTGACGCCCTGCCCCATCAACTCGGTGACCAGCAGGCCACGCCCCATCCGGCGTATGAGAGCGGCCTGGTCCTCGTCGCCATGGCTGACGAACAGGTTATGCACGCCGCCGGCGTTGGCCGTGCTCGGCAAGCCGAGCTTGCGCCCGGAATAGGTGCCCAGGACATAGGACACCAGCTCGCCGTTCTCGACGAATGGCTTGGCGTAGGTGGCCAGGCCGTCGCTATCGAAGCTGGCGCTGCCGAGCGCGCCGACCAGGTGCGGCCGCTCGTCGATGCTCAGCCACTCGGGAAACAGGCGCTGGCCCAGCGCGCCTTCGAGGAAGGATGACTTGCGATACAGGCTGCCGCCTGAGATCGCCCCGAGGAAATGGCCGAACAGGCCAACAGCGATTTCCGGAGCGAACAGCACCGGCACTTCGGCGGTCTGCACCGGCCGCGCGCCCAGTCGGCTGGCGGCGCGCTCGGCGGCGCGCCGGCCGATCGACTCGGCGCTGGCCAAGGCCTCGCCACGGCGGTTGACGTCATACCAATAGTCACGCTGCATCTGTCCTTCGCCCTCGGCGATCATCACGCAGCTGAGGCTGTGCCGGGTGCTGGCGTAACCACCGATGAAACCGTGGCTGTTACCGTATACCCGGCAGCCCTGGTGGGTATTCAGGGTGGTGCCGTCGGCCTTGGTCACCCGCTTGTCGGCGGCGAACGCCGCTGCCTCGCAAGCCAGGGCACGTTCCACGGCCTGCTCGGGACTCAGGCTCCATGGATGATAGAGGTCCAGCTCGGGCAACTCGCGGGCCATCAACGCGGCATCGGCGAGACCGGCGCATTCGTCCTCGGAGGTATGGCGGGCGATCGCCAGCGCCGCCGCCACCGTCTCGCGGATGGCCGCCTCGCCGGTCGCCGAGGTGCTCGCCGAGCCCTTGCGCTGGCCTGCGTAGAGGGTGATGCCGAAACCTTGGTCACGGTTGAACTCGACGGTTTCCACCTCGCCCTGGCGCACGCTGGTGGACAGGCCCTGCTCCAGCGACACCGCCACTTCGCAGGCACTGGCGCCCTGGCGGCGGGCCTCGGCGATGATCTGCTCGACCTGCTCGCGAAGGTCCGGAAGCACGGAGGGACCGACTGCCGCGGCATGTAGACTCATCTGTTGACTCTCCTGTTGACGTGGCCGCCCACGCGGCCGGGCCGGACAAGCGGCCCCTGACTCGTTATCATGGCGGCGTTTTTCACTGGACCACCACCATGGCTGAATTTCACGACGACGACTCGCAATTCGAAGAGAAGAGCAAGTCGCAGATCAAACGCGAGCTGCATGCCCTGCAGGACCTCGGCGAGCGCCTGACCACCCTGCAACCGCAGTTGCTGGAGCGCCTGCCGCTCACCGACCCGCTACGCAAGGCGCTGCTCGAGGCGCCGAAGCACAAGGCGCACATCGCCCGCAAACGGCATATCCAGTACATCGGCAAACTGATGCGCGACCAGGACGTGGACGCCATCGTCGCCCTCATCGACCAGGTGGACTCCTCCACCCGCCAGTACAACGAACGTTTCCATGCCCTCGAACGTTGGCGCGACCAGTTGATCGCCGGCGGCGACGCAGCGCTCGACGCCTTCGTCGGGGAGTTCCCCGAGTGCGATCGCCAGCACCTGCGCGGCCTGGTCCGCCACGCCCAGCACGAGGCCGCGCACAACAAACCGCCGGCCGCCGCACGCAAAGTGTTCAAGTACATCCGCGAACTGGACGAAACCAAGCGCGGCCTGCGCTAGGTTTCGCCGCGCCGGCGCCCGGGCCATGCCTCAGGCGCCGGTGCCGCCGACGGTGATCGCATCGATCTTCAGGGTCGGCTGGCCGACGCCGACCGGCACCGACTGACCGTCCTTCCCGCAGGTTCCCACGCCACTGTCCAGGGCCAGGTCGTTGCCGACCATGGACACCCGGCTCATCGCTTCCGGACCGTTGCCGATCAGGGTGGCGCCTTTCACCGGGGTGGTGATCCTGCCGTTCTCGATCAGGTAGGCCTCGCTGGTGGAGAACACGAACTTGCCGCTGGTGATATCGACCTGGCCACCGCCGAGGTTGGCGCAGTAGATACCCTTCTCCACCGAGGCGATGATTTCCTGCGGATCGCTCTCGCCGGCCAGCATGTAGGTGTTGGTCATGCGTGGCATCGGCAGGTGCGCGTAGGACTCGCGGCGGCCGTTACCGGTGCGCGCCACGCCCATCAGGCGGGCGTTGAGCTTGTCCTGCATGTAGCCCTTGAGCACGCCGTTCTCGATCAGCACGTTGCAGTTGCTCGGCGTGCCTTCGTCATCCACGCTCAGCGAGCCGCGACGCCCGGCCAGGGTGCCGTCGTCGACGATGGTGCACAGGCTCGAGGCGACCTTTTCGCCGACCCGGCCGCTGTAGGCGGAGCTGCCCTTGCGGTTGAAGTCGCCCTCCAGGCCGTGGCCGACCGCTTCGTGGAGCAGGACCCCGGACCAACCCGCTCCCATCACCACCGGCAGGGTGCCGGCCGGCGCGGGGATCGCCTCGAGGTTGACCAGCGCCTGGCGCAGGGCCTCGCGGGCGTAGCCCATGGCACGATCCTCCTGGAGGAAATAGCGATAGTCGGTGCGACCGCCGCCGCCGTGGCCGCCGCGTTCGCGTCGGCCGTTCTGTTCGACGATCACGCTGACGTTGAAACGCACCAGCGGACGAATGTCGGCGGCCAGCGAACCGTCGCTGGCCGCTACCAGGATCTGCTCCCAGACGCCGGCCATGCTCACCGTGACCTGCTGGATGCGGGGATCGAGCGCACGGGTAGCGGCGTCGATCTGCTTCAGCAACTCGACCTTCTCGGCGCGGCTGAGCACGTCCAGCGGGTTCTCGCCGGCGTACAGGCGAGCCGGCGCCACGGCCTTGAACGCCTGCACGCTGCCGTTCTGTCCCGCACGGGAAATCGAACGGGCCGCCACCGCGGCCTGTTTCAACGCCTCGGCGGTGATCGCATTGCTATAGGCGAAGCCGGTCTTCTCGCCCGACTGCGCGCGTACCCCGACCCCCTGGTCGAGATTGAAGCTGCCTTCCTTGACGATGCCGTCCTCGAGCATCCACGACTCGGAGACCTGGCTCTGGAAATACAGGTCGGCGGCATCGATGCCCGGGCCGTTCAGTTCATGAAGAATGCCGGGCAGGCTGTCCAGCTCCAGACCACCGGGGGCCAGCAACTGCTGGCTGACGGATGACAACAACTCGCTCATATTCACTCCGTACGCGCCGGCCGCGGTTCGGCCGGCGGGAAAAATCGTCTGTGCGCCACCACCGGCATGCGCCGGCGGATATCCGCCTGTTCTGCGGCGTCGCGCGCCGCCAGCAGCACCGCTTCGCCCTGCGGCCGCTCGGCCAGGACCCGGCCCCAGGGATCGACGATGGCCGAATGGCCGAACGTCTCCCGGCCCCGTGGGTGGACGCCACCCTGTCCGGCCGCCAGCAGGTAGCACTGGGTCTCGATGGCGCGGGCGCGGACCAGCACCTGCCAGTGCGCCGCGCCGGTCACCGCGGTGAACGCCGACGGCGCTGTGATCAGCTCTGCGCCGGCCTCGCGCAGCGCGGTATAGAGTTCCGGAAAACGCAGGTCGTAGCAGACCGTCAGGCCAAGGCGACCGACCGGCGTATCCGCCACCACGATCTTCTGACCGAAAGCATAGTCGTCGGATTCACGATAGCGGCCCCGCGCATCGGCTACGTCCACATCGAACAGGTGCAGCTTGTCGTAGCGGGCAACCCGTTCTCCATGCTCGTCGATCAGCAGCGAACAGGCATTCGCCTTCGCCTCGGGTTGCCCCTCCGGCGGCAGCGGCAGCGTTCCAGCGACTATCCACAACCTGAGGTCGCGAGCGGCGGAATTCAACCACGACAGGATCGGCCCGTTCCCCCGCGCCTCGGCGCGCCCCAGTTCGGCCAGGTCGCGCCGGCCCATGGCGGCGAAGTTTTCCGGCAGCACGGCGAGCCGCGCCCCACCCTCGGCGGCCTGTTCCAGCAGGCGACGGGCGGCGGCCAGGTTGGCCGTCACGTCGTCCTGGCTGACCATCTGGATCACGGCAATGGACATGGTTTCCTCCTTGCGGACGAAAGCGCCGCGTCGCGGCACCGGGCGCCGCGTCGCGGCACCGGGCGCCGCTCAGCGGGGCTTCTCGAATGGCTTGTCGAAGCTGATCTTCGGATCCTGCCAGGGGCCCTTGACGCTGTATTGCACGCTGGCGAAGCGCGAGACCCGGTCGCCGAGCAGCTTGTCGACGACGAAGACCGCGCCGCCGACGGCCGGACCGCCGACTATCAGTGCCGCCAGGGTCAGGTTGTTGGTCAATGGCAAGGTCACCAGCAGCTTGGCGTCGATCCGATCGTGAGCCAGATCCAGGGTACCGTTCAACTCCAGGTTGCTCGACGGCCCTTCCAGCTTCAGCGGCTCGCGGGTGATGTAGACGCCGTCGGTGGCGGAGAGAACCCCCTTCACCCGGTCATAGCTCAGTCCCTTGCCGAGGATGTCCGAGAAGTCCAGGCGCAGCCGGCGGTTGATCGCGTTGAAATTGAGCAGGCCGAACACTCGCAGCGCCTGGGCGCTGCCTTCGACCTCGACGAACTGCCCCTTGCGCAGCGATGCATCCATGCTGCCGCTGAAGCGCTTCAGGGCCATGTAGGCCGGCGATCCCGGCCACTGGCCGTTGATATCCATGCGGAAACGTTCGCTGGTGGCACTCGGCGCGAAATTCCAGGCCTTGAGCACATCCGCCAGGTTCTTGCCCTCGATCCGGCCCTGATAGGTGCTGCGGGTATTGCCCGGACTGCCGTCCCAACGCAGGCTGCCGTTGACGTGCAGGCCACGCAGGTCTAGGTCCAGGTCGTTGAACGCCACGCCGTTGCTGCCCGGCCGTACCTTCAGGCTCCAGGCGCCCAGCGGCTGGCCGCCGAGGGCGACCTGGCCGATCTTCACGTCTACCGCCGGCAGGCTGCGCGGATCGACGGCGGCCAGCGGGTCCGAATCCTCCACTTTGTTCTCGTCGGGAAGAGTCGACTTCGGCAGGTTCAGGCGGTCCAGATCGACCACGATCGGCGCGCCCCTGGCATCCGGCAGGACCAGACGCCCCGATGCGAGGTCGCTGACCAGCACCAGTTGCCAGGCCCGCTCCTGGCGGGCCAGGTCGACGGTCAGGTTCTTCAGCTCCTGGCCGAAGCCCTTGAAGCTGTCGATGCGCAGGTCGGCGCCGCGCAGCAGGCCCGCAGCGCTACTGGCAGCCTGGTCGCCATTGCCGTAGCGCTTCAGGGTGGCCTGCCAGGCGTCCCAGTCCAGTTCCGCCAGACGCCCGCGCACCCGCAGCCCCTGTGCCGAGGGCAGCAGCGCCGGGTCACCGCCCAGGCGCAGGGCGCCGCGTCCGTTCAGCGGCTTGTCCGCCGGGGCCGCATAGGCCAGGCTGGCGAGGCCGTCGTAACGCGCCCAGTAACGCCGTTCGGCGCCATCCAGGGTCATCCGCCATTGGGTCGGCCGCGCCTGGGCGGCCGTCTTGCCGAACGGCGCCGGCAGGTCGACGACGGCGCCCTTGAGATCCGAATCGATCTGCAACTGGCTGTCCTTGCCATCCAGCAGCAGGTTGAGCTGGAACGGCAGGCGTCCCGAGACCGGTAACGGACGCTGGCCAGCGCCGAGCCAGTCGCTCAGCGACTTGACCGCCACCTGGCCGTTGAGCAGCAAGCGCGTGCGCGCATCGCCGCGCCCCTCGGCGACGATCCGCCCGCGTACCTCGCTGCCCAGCACCCGGGCCTGCACCGCCGGGGCGCTCAGGCCCTTGGCCAGGTCGAAACGGAAGTCGCCCTTCACTTCGCTCATATCCAGCTTCGGACTGGGCATCTTCAGGGTCGCGCCCACGGTGGAGAAATCCACGACCACCCCGGTCTTGCCGGCCTCGTCGTGGTCCAGTGGAATATCCAGCTTCAGGTGGCCCTGCAAGGGCCCGTCGCCCTCCCAGCCGGCGAAGATCTTGCGGGTCGGGATCGGCGCTTCCTGGAGCAGCTTGATGCCGTCCTTCAGGTTACTGTCGACGGCGCCATCCACATACAGGTGCGGCGTCTGTCCCGGCCGGCCGAGAGGTATGTCGACCTTGACGTCGCTGACCCGGGAATTCAGCAGATTCCCGCTGGAGGCCAGCACGCGGACTCCGGAATCCTCGACGAACACCTCGCCAACCGTTTTGCTCAAGGCGGGCCAGCCGGGCTGGTAGGCCAGCTCGCCGTCGCGAACCTTGAAGTAGAGGTTCATGACGTGGGCTTCGGCCGCCGCGCCGCGGTTCAGCGAGCCCTGCCACTGGAAGTAGCCCTGCTCGACATGGCCACTGCGGATCGCCGTCTTCAACCAGTTCGCCAGGCTTTTGTTCATTCCCGGCAACTGGGTCGGCAGGTACTTGGCGGTGAAGCGCGCGTCGCCGTCGCTGAGGCCGACCTGGAGGTCCATGTAGTCTTCAGCGCCGGGATCGCGCATCAGGCGGATCAGCATGTCGCCGGCCAGGCGGCCCTCCTCGCCCTCGACCCGCATCAGGTGGCTACCGAGGGTGAAGGCGCGGTCGTCCAGGCTCCAGAACATCCGCGTGCGAGCCTCGCGGTAGCGCCACGGCTCGGGAAATACCTTGGCCAGGTGCAGCATGAAATCCTGCGCCGATGCGTCGAGCTGGCCTCCGGCCAGGGTGCCGGTCAAGGTGCCACTGACATTTTCCACTGCCGGGACCTCATGGAACGCCGAGATACCGACCTTTTCCAGGTTGGTCGCGTAGCTGACCCGCTCGGGCACCTCCCGCTGCGGCCAGAAATCGGCGTTCAGGTTGTGCAGGATGCCCTTCGGCTTCAGGCCCGCCACCCACTCCGCCGCCGCGTCCGGCAGCGGCGCCAGCGCTTCTATCGCCGGCACCAGGGGCGTCAGGTCGACGCGGTCGGCCTGCAGCTTCCAGTGTGGCTCGTTGTTCTGCTGGTCGCGACGCAACAGCAACTCCACCTCGCCCCAGCGCTGCTCGCCGAAATTCGCCGCCAGGTCGCCGACCCGAACCTTCCAGCCCTGCGCTTCGCGATCGAAGAACAGGTTCATGCCCAGGTCGTTGATTTCCACCGGCTTGCGCGCGGCATACGAGGCCTTCAACTGCGGCGCCAGCAGCCGTGCCACCAGCCGTTGCGCCTTGCCGTCGCGCCAGTCGAACCAGAAGTCGCCGCCGGCCTTGGCCCGGACGATCGTCCATTCCTGGGTCAGACCGGCCGGCAACCATTGCGCCCAGTCGCTCTGCGGCAGGCTGAGATAGAACCTGGCGCTGCTGCGCGGCCAGTCCTCGCTGTCGATCCGCCCTTCGGCGTGCAGCGCCAGAGGTTGGCCATCCGGCAGTTGCAGGCGGGCATCGAGACTCTGCCCACCGACCGATGAACTGCGCAGGGTCGCGCCGACCGCGCTGAGCGACAGCGCTGCGCTTCCCCGCGGCGCCACCTCCAGTTGGCTGTCCAGCAGCGAGATGCGTTGGGTCTGCAGCAGGAATTGCAGGAGTTTCCGGGGATCGCTGGGCTTGTCGCTGTGCGGCAGGCCATCCAGGCTCCACTGGCCATCCTCGCCTTCGCGCAGGGTCAGCTTGAGTCCCTCCAGCTCCAGGCTGCCGATCCGCACCTGGCGCGCCAGCAGGCTGCCGAGCAGGTCCGGCGCCAGCCGCACCCGCGCCAGGCGCAGACTCTGTTCGCCGTCGCCGACCTGGATGTTGCGCGCTACCACCAGAGGCTCGAAGCCGCGCCAGGAGCCCGTCAGCTCGGCAATCCGCACCGGCATGCCGAGTTGCTTGCCAGCTTCGCCCTCCAGCTGCTGGCGGTATTCGGCCACCAGCGGCACCAGTTGCCGGCCAAGGCTGACGTACAGCGCCAGCAGCACCAGTACCAGGGCGCACAGACCCAGGACGATCCGTAGCAGTCGCGTTCCGAGGCTTCCCACATCCGCCATTTCAGCCATACGCCTCAGAGCAGGACCACGTCATATTGCTCCTGCGAGTACATCGCCTCGACCTGGAACTTGATGGTGCGGCCGATGAACGCCTCGAGATCGGCGACGTTACCCGACTCCTCGTCGAGCAGCCGGTCCACCACCTTCTGGTTGGCCAGCACCAGGTAGGAGTCGGCCTGGTAGGCACGCGCCTCGCGGAGAATCTCGCGGAAAATCTCGTAGCAGGTGGTTTCCGCAGTCTTCAGCATGCCGCGTCCCTGGCAGCAGGGGCACGGCTCGCAGAGGATCTGCACCAGGCTTTCGCGGGTGCGCTTGCGAGTCATCTGCACCAGGCCCAACTCGGTGATGCCGATGATGTTGGTCTTCGCGTGGTCGCGCTCCAGTTGCTTCTCCAGGGTGCGCAGGACCTGCCGGCGATGCTCCTCGTCCTCCATGTCGATGAAGTCGATGATGATGATCCCGCCCAGGTTGCGCAGGCGCAGTTGGCGGGCGATCGCGGTGGCCGCCTCGAGGTTGGTCTTGAAGATGGTTTCCTCGAGGTTGCGATGGCCGACGAAGGCGCCGGTGTTCACGTCGATGGTGGTCATCGCCTCGGTCGGATCGACGATCAGGTAGCCGCCGGACTTCAGCAGTACCTTGCGCTCCAGGGCTTTCTGGATTTCGTCCTCGACGCCGTAGAGATCGAAGATCGGTCGCTCGCCCGGGTAATGTTCGAGGCGATCGGAAATCTCCGGCATCAATTCTTCGACGAAGGAAGTGATCTTCTGGAAGTTCTCTCGCGAGTCGATGCGGATCTTCTCGATCCGCGGGTTCACCAGGTCGCGCAGGGTACGGATCGCCAGGGACAGGTCTTCGTAGATCACCGAAGGCGCGCCGACGGTCTGGATCTGCGCGGCGATCTGGTCCCATAGCCGGCGAAGGTAGCGGATGTCGGCGAGAATCTCGTCCTCGCCCGCACCTTCCGCAGCGGTGCGCAGGATGAAGCCGCCCTGCCCCTCGATGCCTTCCGCCGCCACGCAGTCGGCCACCACCTTCTTCAGGCGCTCGCGCTCGACTTCGTCCTCGATCCGCAGGGATATCCCGACATGGCTGGTGCGCGGCATGTACACCAGATAGCGCGAAGGAATCGACAGGTGGGTGGTCAGCCGTGCGCCCTTGGTGCCGATCGGATCCTTGGTCACCTGCACCACCAGCGCCTGCCCCTCATGGACCAGGGCACTGATGCTTTCCACGGCGCTGCCTTCGCGATTGGATATCTCGGCGGCATGGATGAACGCCGCACGTTCCAGGCCGATGTCGACGAACGCCGCCTGCATCCCCGGCAGTACCCGTACCACCCGCCCCTTGTAGATATTGCCGACGATGCCGCGCCGCTGGGTGCGTTCGACATGCACTTCCTGCAGGACGCCGTTTTCCACCACCGCCACGCGCGACTCCATCGGCGTGATATTGATCAGGATCTCTTCGCTCATGCGTCCACTGTCCTTATTTCGGCGCGTTAGGCGTTACGGCGGGTTGCCACCCATGGGCTGCCAGCAAGGGATGCCGAATTCCCTCAACAGTTCCGCAGTTTCACACAAAGGCAGCCCGACCACCGCACTGTAACTGCCTTCGATGCGACTGACGAATATCGCCCCGAGGCCCTGGATCGCATATCCGCCTGCCTTGTCCGCCGGCTCGCCGCTCTGCCAGTAGCGCAGCGCTTCTTCCGGAGCGACCTGGCGGAAGCGCACCCGGCACTCCACCACCCGCGCCTCGACGCCACCAGCGGCGGCCAGGGCCACGGCGGTGAGAACCTGGTGTTCGCGCCCGGACAGCGCAGCCAGCATGGCCAGCCCGTCGGCCTGGTCCACGGGCTTGCCGAGAATTCGCCCGTCGATCACCACCGAGGTATCCGCGCCCAGGACACAACCGTCCTCGCCACGCCCTTCCAGCATAGCCAGCCCGGCGGCCGCCTTGCCGCGCGCCAGGCGCTCGACGTAGGCGGCGGGCGCTTCGTTCGGCAAGGGGGACTCGTCGATAGCGGTGGCGAGCACGGACAGCGGCACGCCGATCTGGGTCAGCAGTTCACGGCGACGGGGCGAGGCGGAGGCGAGATACAGCGACGGCATGGAGGCTCCCGGGAAACGCGTCGGGCGATGCGCCGATCACCCGTTTCGAAGAATGACGATATCCGCCGCAGCATAGCTGCGAAGCGGACCTACCTCACGTTGAGACGCAGGCGGACGAACTGCAGCAGGGCGTACACCCAGGGCCAGAGCAGCGCACTGACCAGGGCCGGGAGCAGGAAGGTCAGGGTCGGCGGACGATTGCCGGTCAGGGCGTTGAGCCAGAGCTGGAGCAGCTGCGCCAGGCCGTAGACCACCACCAGCACCAGGCACTGCTGCCAGGCCGGGAACATGCGCAGGCGCTGGTGCAGGGACAGCACGAGGAAGGTGATCAGGCCGAGGATCAGCGCGTTCTGCCCGAGCAGGTTGCCGTAGAGCACGTCCTGGGCCAGGCCGAGCAGCCAGGCGGTGACCATCCCGACGCGCTCGGGCAGCAGCAACACCCAGTAGGTCAGCAGCATCGCCAGCCACAGCGGGCGGCCGATCTCGGTGAAGGTAGGCATCGGCGCTACGGCCAGCACCAGCCCGACCAGCAGGCTCAGCCAGATCACCCAGACATTGTTCGAACCTTGAGTCGCGCGAGCCATCAGCGGCGCCCCCCGTTCGCCGCCGGAGCGGCAGGCTGCGTGGGAGCTGGCGCGGGCGCGGCGGCGGGCTGCTGCGCAGCGCCCTGGGCTGCCGGGGTGGCCGGCGACGGCGCGGCGGCCGGTTGCGCGGCAGGCTGGGGCGCCTGGGCGCCGGCGGCGGCTTTCTTGTCCGCCTCTTCCTGGGCCTCGGCGGCGTCGTTGGCGCGCTGTTCCGGGGTGCGGCTGTCGCTGAACACCAGCAGCACGTAGCGGCTACGGTTCATCTTCGCGGTCGGCACCGCGCGCACCACGGCGAACGGCTGGCCGGAATCGTGGATCACTTCCTTGACCGTGGCCACCGGATAGCCAGCGGGGAAGCGTTGCCCCAGGCCGGAGCTGACCAGTAGGTCGCCTTCCTTGATGTCGGCGGTGTCGGCGACGTAGCGCAATTCCAGGCGCTCGGGATTGCCGGTGCCGACGGCGATGGCGCGCAGGCCGTTGCGATTGACCTGCACCGGGATACTGTGGGTGGTGTCGGTGAGCAGCAGGACTCGCGCGGTATAGGGCATCACCTCGACCACCTGGCCCATCAGGCCGCTGGCATCGAGCACCGGCTGGCCGACGAAGACGCCGTCGTTCTCGCCCTTGTCGATCATGATGCGTTGGGTGAAGGGGTTCGGATCGACGCCGATCAGCTCGCTGACCAGTACCTTGTCGTCGACCAGCGCGGCGGAATTGAGCAGCTCGCGCAGGCGCACGTTCTGCTCGGTGAGCGCGGCGAGTTTCTGCACCCGGCGCTGCATCAGCAGGGACTCGGCCTTGAGGCGTTCGTTCTCGGCGATCAGCTCGCTACGGCTGCTGAACTGGTCGCGCACGCCTTCCCAGGCGCGCACCGGCATTTCCGCCAGGCCGTAGAAAGGCGTGAGCACCATCCCCAGCTTGCTGCGGACGGGCTCCAGATAGTCGAACCGGGCGTCCACCACCATCAGGCTGACCGACAGCACGGCCAGCACCAACAGGCGAACGCCCAGCGACGGGCCTTTGGAGAATAGCGGTTTGATGATCCGCTCCTAGGCGACGATGCTCGCCACCTTACTCGGTGGAGAGCAGGTCCATGGAGTGGCGGTCCATCATCTCCAGCGCGCGGCCACCGCCGCGAGCCACGCAGGTCAGCGGCTCCTCGGCGACGATCACCGGCAGGCCGGTTTCCTGTGCCAGCAGCTTGTCCAGGTCGCGCAGCAGCGCGCCACCGCCAGTCAGCACCAGGCCGCGCTCGGCGATATCCGAGGCCAGCTCCGGCGGCGATTGCTCGAGGGCGCTCTTGACCGCCTGGACGATGGTCGCCAGGGACTCCTGCAGGGCCTCGAGGACCTCGTTGGAGTTCAGGGTGAAGCTGCGCGGTACGCCTTCGGCCAGGTTACGGCCGCGGACGTCGACTTCGCGAACGTCGCCGCCCGGGAAGGCGGTGCCGATCTCCTGCTTGATGCGCTCGGCGGTGGATTCGCCGATCAGGCTGCCGTAGTTGCGGCGCACGTAGGTGACGATGGCTTCGTCGAAGCGGTCGCCGCCGACGCGGACGGATTCGGCGTAGACCACGCCGTTGAGGGAAATCAGGGCGATCTCGGTAGTGCCGCCGCCGATGTCTACGACCATCGAGCCGCGGGCCTCCTCGACCGGCAGGCCGGCACCGATGGCGGCAGCCATCGGCTCTTCGATCAGGAACACCTCGCGGGCGCCGGCGCCCAGGGCCGATTCGCGGATGGCCCGGCGCTCAACCTGGGTGGACTTGCATGGTACGCAGATCAGCACGCGCGGGCTGGGCTGCAGGAAGCTGTTCTCGTGGACCTTGTTGATGAAGTACTGCAGCATCTTCTCGCAGACGCTGAAATCCGCGATCACGCCGTCTTTCATCGGACGGATGGCGGCGATGTTGCCCGGGGTACGGCCGAGCATGCGCTTGGCCTCGGTGCCCACGGCGACGACGCTCTTCTGGCTGCCATGGCTGCGAATGGCGACCACGGACGGTTCGTTCAGGACGATGCCGCGCTCGCGCACATAAATAAGGGTATTGGCAGTACCCAGGTCGATCGACAGATCGCTGGAAAACATGCCACGCAATTTTTTGAACATGGGAAAGAAACCCTAGGCGAAGCGTGGGTGAAAAATACGCGGGTAAAAAAGTGCGGCAAACTCTAACAACGACGGGGATTTTGGGCAAGGCGGGCAATATGCTAAATTGCAGGCTTTTCCCGGCCCCACAAGGCCCGTCCAGGCGGAATTAGACCGCCGACCGCGGCATCCGTTCCCTGCCTTATATAACGCATGGCGCCCCGCCGCCCTTCCAAGGCCGCTTTTGCTGGAGACTCCCGATGGCGCTTGAACGCTCCGACGTGGAAAAAATCGCCCATCTCGCCCGCCTGGGCCTGAGCGAGGCCGATCTTCCGCGCACCACCGAGACCCTGAACAACATCCTCGGCCTGATCGACCAGATGCAGGCGGTCGACACCAGCGGCGTCGAACCGCTCGCCCACCCGCTGGAAGCCACCCAGCGCCTGCGTCCGGACGCGGTCACCGAGACCGATCACCGCGACGCCTACCAGACCATCGCCCCCGCCGTGGAAGAAGGTCTGTACCTGGTTCCGAAAGTCATCGAGTAATAAGGACGCGGACACATGCTGCATCAATTGACCCTCGCCGAGATCGCCCGCGCCCTCGCCGACAAGCAATTTTCCGCCGAAGAGCTGACCCGCACCCTGCTCGGTCGCATCCGGCAGCTGGATCCCCAGCTCAACAGCTTCATCAGCATCACCGACGACCTGGCCATCGCCCAGGCCAAGGCAGCCGACGAACGGCGCGCCAACGGCGAGAACGGCGCCCTGCTCGGCGCGCCGATCGCCCACAAGGACCTGTTCTGCACCCAGGGCGTACGCACCAGCTGCGGTTCGAAGATGCTCGACAACTTCGTCTCGCCCTACGACGCCACCGTGGTCGAGAAGCTCGCCGCCGCCGGCGCCGTTACCCTCGGCAAGCTGAACATGGACGAATTCGCCATGGGCTCGTCGAACCAGTCCAGCCACTACGGCGCGGTGAACAACCCCTGGAGCCTCGACCGCGTGCCTGGCGGCTCCTCCGGCGGCTCCGCCGCGGCAGTCGCCGCGCGCCTGCTGCCGGCCGCCACCGGCACCGATACCGGCGGCTCGATCCGCCAGCCGGCGGCGCTGACCAACCTCACCGGGATCAAGCCGACCTACGGCCGGGTTTCCCGCTGGGGCATGATCGCCTACGCCTCCAGCCTCGACCAGGGCGGCCCGCTGGCGCGCACCGCCGAGGACTGCGCGCTGATGCTGGGGGTGATGGCCGGATTCGATCCGAAGGACTCGACCAGCGTCGAACAGCCGGTGGACGACTACCTGGCCGCCCTGCAGAAGCCGCTGAGCGGCCTGCGCATCGGCCTGCCGCGGGAATACTTCGGCGCCGGCCTCGACAGCCGCATCGCCGACGCGGTGCTGGCCGTGGTCGAGGAGCTGAAGACGCTCGGCGCCACGGTGAAGGACATTTCCCTGCCGAACATGCAGCACGCCATCCCGGCCTACTACGTGATCGCGCCGGCCGAGGCGTCCTCCAACCTGTCGCGCTTCGACGGCGTGCGCTATGGCTATCGTTGCGACGCCCCGCAGAACCTGGAAGACCTGTACAAGCGCTCGCGCGCGGAAGGCTTCGGCAGCGAAGTGAAGAACCGCATCATGGTCGGCACCTACGCACTGTCGGCCGGCTACTACGATGCCTATTACCTGCAGGCTCAGAAGATTCGCCGGCTGATCAAGAACGACTTCGTCAGCGCCTTTGCCGAAGTGGACGTGATCCTCGGCCCGACCACGCCGAACCCGGCCTGGAAGATCGGCGAGAAGAACGACGACCCGGTTTCCCAGTACCTGGAAGACATCTACACCATCACCGCCAACCTCGCCGGCCTGCCGGGGCTGTCCATGCCCGCCGGCTTCGTCGACGGCCTGCCGGTGGGTGTCCAGTTGCTCGCGCCCTACTTCCAGGAGGGTCGCCTGCTCAACGTCGCGCACCAGTACCAGCAGGTCAGCGACTGGCACACCCGCACCCCGGCCGGCTTCTAAGCCATGGCAACGCCACGCAGTCCCCTCCCCTCTCCCGGCGCGGAGAGGGCGACCCGCAGGGTCGGCAGCGGGACTGCGCAGGCACAGAAGGATTGAGGAACACCACATGCAATGGGAAACCGTGATCGGGCTGGAAATCCACGCACAGCTCGCCACCCAATCGAAGATCTTCTCCGGCAGCTCGACCGCCTTCGGCGCCGCGCCGAATACCCAGGCCAGCCTGGTCGACCTGGCCATGCCGGGCACCCTGCCGGTGCTCAACGAGGAGGCCGTACGCATGGCCTGCCTGTTCGGCCTGGCGATCGACGCACGGATCGACCGGCAGAACGTGTTCGCCCGCAAGAACTACTTCTACCCCGACCTGCCGAAGGGCTACCAGACCAGCCAGATGGACCATCCCATCGTCGGCAAGGGCCATCTCGACATCACCCTGGAAGACGGCACCACCAAGCGCATCGGCATCACCCGCGCGCACCTGGAGGAGGACGCCGGCAAGAGCCTGCACGAAGACTTCCAGGGCATGAGCGGCATCGACCTGAACCGCGCCGGCACGCCGTTGCTGGAGATCGTTTCCGAGCCGGACATCCGCAGCGCCAAGGAAGCCGTGGCCTACGTCAAGGCGATCCACGCCCTGGTGCGCTACCTGGGCATCTGCGACGGCAACATGGCCGAGGGCTCGCTGCGCTGCGACTGCAACGTCTCGGTGCGACCGAAGGGCCAGGCCGAATTCGGCACCCGCGCCGAGATCAAGAACGTCAACTCCTTCCGCTTCATCGAGAAGGCGATCAACCACGAGATCCAGCGCCAGATCGAGCTGATCGAGGACGGCGGCAAGGTGGTCCAGGAAACCCGCCTGTACGACCCGAACAAGGACGAGACCCGCTCCATGCGCGGCAAGGAAGAAGCCAACGACTACCGTTACTTCCCCTGTCCCGACCTGCTGCCGGTGGTCATCGAGCCCGAGTACCTGGCGAAGCTGCGCGAGCAACTGCCGGAACTGCCGGTGCAGAAGCGCGAACGCTTCGAGAGCCAGTACGGCCTGTCCGCCTACGATGCCAGCGTGCTGTCCGCCAGCCGCGAGATGGCCGACTACTTCGAGAAGGTCCAGGGTATCTGCGGCGACGCCAAGCTGGCGGCCAACTGGGTGATGGTCGAGCTGGGCAGCCTGCTCAACAAGGACGGCCTGGAGATCGAGCAGTCTCCGGTGTCCGCCGAGCAACTGGGCGGCATGATCCTGCGCATCAAGGACAACACCATCTCCGGCAAGATCGCCAAGATGGTCTTCGAAGCCATGGCCAACGGCGAGGGTTCCGCCGACCAGATCATCGAGGCCAAGGGCCTGAAGCAGGTCACCGACAGTGGCGCCATCGAGAAGATGCTCGACGAGGTGCTGGCGGCCAACGCCGAGCAGGTCGAGCAGTACCGCGCCGCCGACGAGGCCAAGCGCGGCAAGATGTTCGGCTTCTTCGTCGGCCAGGCGATGAAGGCCTCGAAAGGCAAGGCCAACCCGCAGCAGGTGAACGAGTTGCTGAAGAAAAAGCTCGAAGCGTGAGTCAAAGCCAGACGCCGGGTTCGCCCGGCGTCTTCTTGTCCGCCAGGAGCCTGTTGTCCATGCCCAACCCATCCGCCGCCGCGCGCCTCGCCCTCGCCGTCCTGCCCCTGTTCCTCGCCGGCTGCTCCAGCCTCGCCGGCAGCGGTTCCGCGGATACCGGCGAAGCCTCCTACTATGGCAGCCGCCACGCAGGCCTGCGTACTGCCAGCGGCGAGCGCTACAACCCCAACGCAATGACCGCTGCCCACCGCACGTTGCCGTTCGGTACCCGCGTGCGGGTAACCAACCTCGACAACCGCCGCAGCGTGGTGGTGCGGATCAACGATCGCGGGCCGTTCCGCCGCGGGCGGATCATCGATGTATCGCGCAAGGCCGCCGAAGGCCTGGGTATGATCCGCAGCGGCGTGGCGCCGGTTCGGATAGAGTCGCTGGATTGAGCCACCTTCTACCCACGACAGGAACCTTCCGATGAGCGAACAAGGCAAGACCGGCCTGGAGATCCGACGTGAAGTCATGGGCGACGCCTTCGTCGAGCGCGCCATGGGCAACGCCACCGCCTTCACCCAGCCATTGCAGGACTTCGTCAACGAGCATGCCTGGGGCTCGGTCTGGGCCCGCGAGGCGCTGCCGCGCAAGACCCGCAGCCTGATCACCCTGGCCGCCCTGACCGCCCTGAAATGCCCGCAGGAACTCAAGGGGCACGTGCGCGGCGCGCTGAACAACGGCTGCACGGTGGAGGAAATCCGCGAGGCACTGCTGCACTGCGCGGTCTATGCCGGGGTGCCGGCGGCGATCGATGCGTTCCGTGCGGCCCAGGAAGCGATCGATACCTGGCAGGGCGAACAGCCCGCCTGAGCCCAGGAGCCATTCGCAGCGGCATGAGCGCCGCCGTCAGGCCACGCGGTTGGTAACGCCGATGCCTGAACGACGGCGAATAACGCCAGAGGCGTTATCCGCCAGCGCAGGCGCCTACGGATAACTGAAGCGCTTCACCAGCGTCAGCTCGCCAGGCTTGCGCATCGGCACCAGGAAGGTTTCCTGTTTCTCGTTCGGCGTGCCCTCTTCGGTGACCAGGGTGATGCGCGCCGTGGTCAGGTCCTGGGCGGCCTGTTCGGCGCCATCCTCGCTGCTGCCGTAGCCACCGCCGAAGTAGTTGACGTAGACCAGGTAGGGCCCCTTCTGCGGCGTCGGCGTGGCGATGATTTCCGGGCCGTAGCCAGTGGTGACGTCGACATCCAGGGTCGCGCCGTTGGCCAGCGAACGATTGCCATACCAGACATGGTCGCCGTCCGGGGTCACCAGGTGCAGGTCGAGGTCGGTGTTGTCGCTGTCCCAGGACAGCAGCACGCGCAGCTTGGCCGGCACTTCCCCGCCGCCGCCACCGTGATAGAACTGGACCCGTCGCGACTGCCCGGCGGCGTTGCGCACCTCGACGCTGTTGCTGCCGGACGGGAAGGCGAACGGGCGGTCGAAGCTGCCATCGGCGTCCACCTTCAGCGGCATGCTCACACCGTTCACCACCAGCGTCGCCGGGCGGTCCTTGGGCTGGCTCTCGATCGCGCCGCGAATGCGCGCGGTGGTCGCCTGGTCGGCGGCGACGTTGACCGAGGACGCCGGGTAGTTCACCACCTGCCGGTAATTGGCGGCGGAACCGTCGCCGGCACGCCAGCCGGAGACCGGCGTATCCAGTTTCACGGGGTTGTCCGCCCAGGCGACGAGGGGAAGGCAACTGAGCAGGGCGGCAAGGGAGATTCGGTTCATGGAGTCATTCCAGTAGCAGGCGCCGGGCCAGGCTTTCGACATAGTTTTCGTCCTGGCCGCTGGGATGGGCGCGGAAGGCCAGGTGCAGGTATTCATGGGTGAGGTCCAGGCGTTCCTGTAGGGAATACAGGCCGCGGACGAAGATGCGTTCGCGCTCGCGATCGACATAGGGCCGCCCGGAAGCTAGGCGGCACACGGAAAAACTCGGAATCTCCTCGTAGCCGGGCTCTCGGTCGAGGCGCTCGCGCCACTGCCGGCGCTGCTTGCGCAGCCAGTCTTCGGCGGCCGGCAACGGCTGGCAGGCGGCCACCGGGTTGTCCCAGCGGCTCAGGCTGCTGCGCGGGAAAGCCTGGGCGAGGATGCTGTCGTAGCCCAGTCCCTGCCCGGCTTGCTCCACCGCGTGCTTCCAGGACAGGCGCGCCGGACCAGGCTGGTCGGAGTGATAGTTGACGGTCGCCCCGGCCAGCACCAGGTCGGCGCTCCAGGCGGCGATCCGCCGCGTCGGCGCGCTGGCCGGGCGCGGCGCCACGCGCTGGCGCTGGCTGCTGTCATCGATGGCCAGGCATTCGCCGCGCGGCGCGGCGTTTTGCAATAGATAGGTGCGAATGGTCACCGCCAGCGCGCGAGCGGCTTCCTTCGGCTGCGCCGAGGCTTCGCGCTCCAGCACCCGCGCCACGTACTCTTCGCGCGAAACCCGCGCGACCAGGCGCGGCACGCCATCCACCCGTTGCAGGAAGAGGTCGCCGGCGCTGGCGATGTCCAGGCGATTGCCGTTGGCGAACAGCACTTGCTGCGGACCATGCAGCAGGCCTTCGGCGGCCGGGCGGCCGGCGGGATCACTGACCGAGCGCAGCGGATAGCGGCTGAACAGGTTCACTTCCACGCAACGGCCCGGATCGGCCGGCCACGGACTCGGCAGGAAGCGCCCGAGCACCTCGGCGTAGCGGTCCAGGATCACCTTGCTGGTTCCCGGGCCGCCGAGCCAGAGCGGCGTTCCATCGACCAGCCAGCCGGCGAAACCGCCCTGGCGCGCCTGCGGGTCATGGTCGTCGAGCCAGCTCCAGGTCTTCACCCGCAGGCGGCCGCCAAGGCTGGCCACGGCATGGCCGTCGCCGGCCTGCAACGCCACGTCGAGCAGTACCCGCCGCGCCTCGCCCTGGGCCGGCAGTTGCTGCAACTGTTCCAGAAGCTCCTTAACCGGCACCCGCGTCTGCGGTTGCAGCCGTTCCAGATCGAGCAACCAGGCCGGTGCCTGGCGCGCCTGCCAGTAGTCGCGCCAGGCCTCCGGCCGCAAGGCGAGGCGCTGCGGCTCGAAATACAGCCCGCAGGAGCGCACCAGGGCGCGGTCACGACCGATCGTCTGGCCATTCTCGCAGCAGTAGACCTCCTCGCGGCTGCGCCCCTGGCAGGCATAGGGCGGCTCGGCCTGGCCGGTGTCGCTCAGCCAGGCGAAGACGAACAGTTTCCACAGGCTGCCCAGCGGAGCCTGCAAATCGGCCGGCAACGGCCGGCGCTCGAGCACCCGCTGGCGATCCAGGCTCACCAGTTCGTAGCCCTGGGTCGTGCGCCAGGCCAGCTGGACCGGCGCCTCCGCTGCGCGAAGCAGCAACGGCACGGCGCACAGCAGGACCAGCCAGGCGCGCAACGCAATCACTCGACCTTGACCTTGGCCAGCGCCGGCTTGGCTTCCAGGGCCTGCTGTTCCGGCGCGTAGAGACGCAGGTAGCGGGCCGGTGGCAGGTTGAAGCTGCCTTTCTGGGAGAAACGCACCAGGTGACGGAAACGCTGCTCGCCACTCAGGCTGTCCACCGGCACTCCGTAGAACAGCTCGCCCGGTTCGTTGCGCGCGCGCTCCAGGGTGGTCGCCTCGTCGCCGGCCAGGCCGCTGATCTTGATGCCCCAGGTGGTGCGCTCGACATCCGCACCGGGCGGCAGCGGCAGTTCCAGCATGCCGTAGCGTAGAGCGGTGTCTTCCGGAACGGTCAGGGTCACTTCGTCGAGATACAGTTCGTCGCTGGAAAGCGGCTTGTCGCCGACCTCCTCGACCTTGAACTCGAACGCCCCCTCGCCGGGCACCAGGCGCAGCAGGCGACGGCTGATCTGCACCGGCAGTTGCCCGCTCGGCGCCTGGGCGCTGCGGTAGCTGAGCGCAACCGGCAACGGCCGGGCCGGCGCCTCGTCCAGGTCGACCCAGCTCGGAATGCCGCGGCCGCGCCATTGCCAGTAGGTTTCGCCGGTAGCACCGCGCTGCGCCTGCCAGTCCTTCGGCGGCTGCGGCAGCTTGCCCTGCGGCGCCTGGGCCAGGGCGCCCTGCAGCCAGGTCAGGGCCAGGGCGCGTTCCAGGGTCGATTGCGCCGGCGCCAGGCGTTGCAGCAGAGCGCTGGCCTGCTGGCCATCCACGGCCGAGCGAGAGGCCAGCAAGGCATCGGTGAACGGCAAGCCGGCCTCACGCAGGCGCTGCGTCGCCGTCTCGGCCTGGGCGGCCAGCGGCGCGGGCACCGCAACCCGCAGTTGCCGTGCCAGGTCCACCGCCAGCACTCGCGCCGCGGCCAGGCCGACGGCCGAGTCCGGGTCGCCCAGCACCAGGCCGTCGTCGGCCTCCAGCGGCTCCGCGCGCGCCTGCCCTTCGCCGGCGTTGGCCAGATCGTTGAGCAGGCCGCCGAGCAGGGTGTTCACCGGCAACTGCATGTCGCGGGCGAAAGCCAGGATCAGCGCGCGCTGCAGCAGCGGGGTCTGCGTCGCCTGCTTGGCGTAGGGCTCGAGGATGCGCTGCCAGTGTTCGGCCGGCAGTTGGATCTCCAGTGCGCGGCTGGCGTACCAATCGGCGTAGTAGGCGTAGGCGGTGAGGAAAGCGTCGCCATCGACGTCGCCGCCCCACCAGGCGAACCAGGCGTCCGGGCCAGCCATCTGCACCAGGCGCAGGCGACTGTTCTGCATGATCAGGCGCAGGCGGTCGCGAATCCGCGGCTCGCCGCCGGCCAGCGCCGGATAGGCGATGCTCAGCGGCAGCAGTTGGCTGGCGGTCTGCTCGACGCCGCCGTAGGGATACTCCAGCAGATCATCGAGATTGCCCAGGTAGGCCGCGGCCGGGCCATCGGCCAGGCGCAGGCGTACGTCGCGGGCGTCCGCCGGCAGTTGCAACGGGTTGCTCGCCGCCGCCAGGCTGAGGTTCTGCGCCTGCTCCACCTGCCAGCCGTCGGCCAGCAGGTTGAAGCGCACCGCCAGGCGGTCGCGGACCTGCCCGTCCTGGCGCAGCTCGGCGCTCCAGTCGCCATCGCTGAGCGGCTGTTGCGCCAGCGGAATGTAGTTGACTCCCTTGGCCAGCTCCAGGGGCTGGCTGCGCTGGCTGCCAGGCGGCCCGCTGAGCAGCTCGGCCTTGACCGGCTGTTCGCCCTGGTTGAAGACGAACAGGCCGAGGTCGGGCTGGTCACCCTGGCGGAAGCGGGTCGGCCCGCTCCATTTCAGGTACAGCGGCTTCTCCGAGCGAAGGAACTGCTTCTTCTGGCCGACCTGGCCGTTGTCGTCGATGGCCCGTGCGGTGATCCGCCAGCGGGTCAGCGAGTCGGGCATGCGGAAGCTGAAGCTGGCCTTGCCCTGGGCGTCGGTGACCAGCTCCGGCTGCCAGGCGGCGGTGTCGACATCCTCGCGGCGCGGCCGCTCCAGTACCTTGACGCCGCGCTCGCTGCGGTTCGCCCGTCCGGGTGCGCTGGTGCTGCCGGGCAACGCCACGTCGTAGCTGATGAAGGCCAGGCTGGCGCTGGTGCGCACGTTGTTGCGCCGCGGATGGTAGAAGAACTGGTCGATGCCGGGGGCGATCTCCGCCTGCAGGGCATAGACCATCTCATCCACCACGCTGACGGTCAGGTGGCTGGAAACCGGTTTGCCGGCGAAGCGCGTGGCCAGGGTCACGGTCACCGTCTCGCCCGGTTCGTAGCGCTCCTTGTCGGTGGCGATGTCGATCTCCACCTGGGGCATGCCGACCTTGATCCCGGCGTTCTGGAAGCTGTAGTCGCCGCCCTTGGTGTAGAGCACCGAGAAGGTCAGGTTCGGCGAGAACTCCTCGCGCACCGGGATCCGCACGCGGTACTGGGTCGGATTGAGCTTTTCCAGGCGCAGCCAGTCGGCGCCCTTGGACAGCAGGGCGGTGGCCTCGACCTTGTCGCGCTCCAGGGACAACAGTGCATCCTCCACCGGCTCGGGGAAGGTGATCAGTGCGGAGGCTTCCTCGCCGGTGCGGTACTCGGGCTTGTCGAACACCACCTCGACGGTGCCAGGCACCGACTTCACGCCCTCGCCGCTCACCGAGTGGCCGGTGGCGCCAAGGAGCTGGCCCTTGTCGTCGCGCAGCTCCACGGAATAGGTACCGGGACGCTCGAAGGCCAGCGCGAAGCGGCCGTCGGCGACCGGACCGCTGTCGGTGGCGCGGTCCTCCAGGCGGATCCACTGGTAGCTGCTCGGCTTGAGCGGGGTCGGCTGTTCGCTGGCATAGCTGAACTCGACCTTCTCGCCGGCGGCGCTGAAGCGCTGCGGCGCGCTCAGGCGGTAGCGCGCGGCACCGCGCTCGATGAGGATCTCCTTGCTGGTCTTGACCCGGTAGGCGGCGCCGTCGCTGGCGAAGATGGTCAGCATGTAGCGACTGGGTTTCTCGGCCGGCGGCAATTCGATGGCGGCGCGGCCCTTGCCGTCGGTGGTCAGTTCGGTGCTGCTCAGTTCCACCGGGAACTGGCCGAGATACTGCAGTTCGTTGTCCACCATCGACAACTGCTGGGCGCGCAGGCTCAGTTGCAGGCGCGCGTTGGCCACCGGCTTGCCGTCCGGATAGAGCAGGACGATCTCGCCCTTCACCGGCTCGGCGGTCTTGAAGTCCGGCTTGGCCAGGTCGAGGGAGACTTCGAAGTGCGGCTTGATGTATTCGGCGACGCGGAAGGCGCTGCTGTAGGTCTGCCCGCGGTAGTCGAAGCGCAACTCGTAGCCGCCGGCGACGGCGTTCTCCGGCAGTTGGAAGCGGCCATTGGCGCCGCTCTTCGCGTCGAAGCGGAGGTCCAGGCTTTGCAATACCGTGCCGCTGGCGTCGATCACGCTCAGGCGCACCGGCGCGCTGGCGGCGGCCTGGGATTGACGGGCGTCCTTGAACTCGCGGCCGACCATCTTCAACGAGACCCAGTCGCCCGGCCGGTACAGCGGGCGGTCGGTGAAGGCGTAGATCTTGGTGTCGTAGATCTCGCTGTCGTAATAGAAGTTCTCGGAGACGAAGACCCCACCCTCGCGGTCCTCGCCGATCACGTAGGAGCGCTCCGGACTGGCGTGCTTGAGCCGCAGCAGGCCGTCGGCGTCGGTATTGCCGCTGCTCATCACGCCCAGGCCGTCGGTCCACAGCACCTTGGTGTCGGGCACCGGGGTGCCTTCGTGCTTGCGTGCGGTCCAGACCAGCAGCTCGTCGCCGGCGACCTTGCTCACCGCCACGCTGTTGGAGACGAACACCACGGTGGTGGCGCGGTACTTGCCGACCAGCGCCTCGACCAGGTAGAGGCCCGGCTTCAGCTTGCCCAGCGGGATGTAGACATTGCCCGGCACGACGTTGATGAACTCGCTGGAGGAACCGGCCAGCTTGACGTCCTGCGGCGGCTCGATGGGCTTGGCGTCCCACAGCGGATAGCGGAACTGGCTGACCAGCGGCAGGCCGGGAATCGGCGCGTATTGCGGCTGCGCGTCGTAGGGCGTCGGCGCGGTCATGGCGTTGCCCATCTTCAGCTCAGGCACCGCCTCGGTGACCTGTTGCCGCGACTCGTAGGAGAAGGCGCGCTGCATCACCCGGCGCGACTTGCGATACCAGTTGTCCCAGAGATAGGCCAGGGTGTTCGACAGGCCTTCGCCCTTGAACTGTCCCTCGGCCAGGACCCGGTGCAGGTTCTTCTGCCGCTTGAGGAACTCCAGCGGCTGTTCGATCCGGTACAGGCGCACGTCGACCCCGCCATAGGGCTCCATGCGGTAGCGCCGGTAGTCGCGGCCGGGCGCTTCGAGACGGACCCGCGCTTCCTCGTCGGTGGCGAAGCTGCTGTCGGCGAGCAGGAAGAAGGATTCGCCGGCCATCGGCGTGTAGCCGCTCGGCTCCACCGTGTCTTCCGCCTGGACGGCGGCGAACGGCAGCAGGACCAGGGCGGCGACCGCCAGGCTACGGCTGAAACGGCGCAGGTTGCTCATTGCTGTGGTCTTCACTGGGACGCGATTCATTGAGAGAGGAAAGCCAGCCGATAGATGCCGATAAAGTTGGGATTGGATTCGTCGGGGATCCATCGGGTGTCCTTCCATGTCATGAGTTGTTGCAGGCTGACCGAGCGCATGCCGTTATCGGTCGGGGTGCTGCTGCCGGTGTGATAGGCGATGGAGCGGCCCATCCAGATCATCAGGTGCTGGTCGTCGCCCTGGTCGTAGAACATCAGGTCGCCGGGGCGCGCCTGGTTGAGGTCGCGGCCGACCAGCCGACTGTTGAACTGCACCAGCTTGATCGCATTCACGTAGGGCCCGACCTGGCCGCCACCCTGCTGCCAGTTCTGCGCCAGGCGCCGTTGCTCGGGACTGAGCGCCAGATCCGGGGGCAGGTAGCGGTTGGACAGGCCGTTGGCGCGCAGCCACTTGCCATCGTGGACTTTCAGCGCCTCGTTGGCGGCGAAGCGCACCAGGCCGGCGCAGTCCTGCTGGTGCCAGCGCGGACTCGGCCCTTGGCGCAACTGTTCCTGGGCGATGCGCACGAACCAGGCGCGGAATACCTGCGATTGCTGCGGGTCGAGCGTTACCGCGGGCTCGCCGCGGGCACCGCCGCTGGCCAGCAGGAGCAGAGCCAGGCCGAAGGCAGTCAGACGTCTCACAGCGACCGCCATTCCAGCGGCAGCCATTGCCACGGTGCGTTGGCCTGGCTTCCGGCAGGCAGGCCGAGGGCGTAGCTGCCCTTGCCGGCGAGGGTTTTCAGGCGCGGCATCAGGTAGGTGTCGGCGGCATTGCGGAATACCGGCTCCATGTCCTGCGGCAGGCTGTCGAGGGTTTCCCGTTGCAGCAGTTCGGAGAGCGGCTGCGGCGCCAGGTAGGCCGGTACCAGCGCATCCTTCGGCAACACCTCGGCGAGCGGCGGATAGCGCTTGTCGAGGGTGTCCAGGGCCTTGCCGAGCAACTGGTCGTCGAGGGAGAACAGCAGGGTCTGGCCATGGCGCGCCATGCCGATGCGGAAGAACGCGCGGCCGCTGATGCTCTCCGGGTTGTCCGCCTGGCTGGCCGGATAGGCGCCGAAGTTCGAGCTGACCTGGCGGGTCCAGCGGCGGGTCTGGCCATCCATCCGGTCTTCCACCGGGAAGCTGCCACCCTCGACCTTGGCTTCCTTCGCGCCGATCACACGGCCGAACAGCTTGCCCAACTCGTCGTCGAGTTCGGCACTGGCCGGCGCGCTCAACTGGCCCACCAGCAGCGGCGAATGCAGCCGCGAACTGGCGTACCAGCAGAGACCGGCGGCGCCGCTGAGATGCTCGGAGAAGGCCTGGGCCATCTTCTGCTCGGCCCCCAGGCGCTCCAGCATCACCCCGTACAGGCCGGGGGTGACCGGCAGCGCCACGCAGGCGCTGGCGCCCATCGGCATGGCCTGCCAGACCGGGGCGAAGTCCAGCGGCGGCTGACGTTCCACCTCGTTCAGCGCCAGGTAGCTGCTCCAGCCCTGCTCGCCCTTCTCGAAGCGCACCCCGGCGAAGCTCGGGATGAAGCGCTGGTAGCCCATGGCCAGGACGCTGGCATTGAGGGTGATGCGCTGGCGCAGCTCGCCGCGGCCCGGCAGGCCGAAGCGCTCGGGGAACAGTTCGTCGCCGTCGAGTAGTGCCTCCAGGTCTTCGCTGGCCGGAGCATTCAGCGGGCTGTCGTCGCTCTCGCCACCATCGTCGAAGAGCATCCGTGGGTTCGACAGCAACAACAGCCGGTCGCCCTTGGACAGGAACAGCATCGCCTTGTCGTTGCCGTAGCGCAGGCGATAGACCGAGGTTCCCGCCAGCTCGCCGACCTTGCGCAACTGCTGGTCGTCGGCGGCGATATGGGCCAGCGGCTCGAGCACTCGCGCCAGGCCGCCGCGCTTGAGCACCACCACGAAGTCGCGCAGGCGGCCGTCGGCGCCGCGCCAGAGGGCGACCTGGGCCGGTTGGTCGAGCAGTTCCTCGACCAGGCTGTCCTTCAGGGTCAGGTCGTGCTCGTAGATGATCCGCCGCAACGTACCGGTCAGGCCAAGGCGGTCGCCATTGTTCTCGTAATAGAAAACGAAGTCCTCGGTCAGGGTATCGCGCAGCAACGGCACCTCGAGGATTTCCTTCGGCAGGCGGCTCAGCGACACGCTCTCGATCAGCGCGTCGGGCTTGCGCAGGTCACGGTAGGCACGCGGCGCGTCGGCGTCCGCGGGTGCCTGGGCGCCGATCGGCTGGCCGAGGTCCTCTTCGGCCGGGCGCCCTCCGCCGAGCCGCTCCAGCCAGCCCATCTGCCAGGCCAGCACACCGCCGGCGGCCAGCGCGGCGACGATCCCCAGCACCGGCCACAGGGCGCTTCGGGTGCGCGCAGCGGCGGGCGCAGGGGTTCCGTTGGCAGGGCTGGGGGTGTTGTTCTCGCTCATGGTTCGCTAATCCCGTGTCATCCGTACGAGGGGATGCTTCAGTAGGTAAAGGTCTTGACCAGCACCAGGTCGCCGATGGTGCGCAGGGGCACGACGAAGGTCTCGTGCTTCTCGTCGACGCTGTTTTCGTTGAACACCAGGTTGACCTGCGCGGTGATCACGTCCTGTACGTTGCTGCCGGCCTGGAAGTTGTAGCCCTGGTTGTTGAGGTTGCCCCAGTAGTTCACGTAGATCAGGTAGGTGCCGTGCAGCGGCGCGCCCATGGTGAACATCTCCGGGCCGGGCCCGTCGACGCCGTCCGGATCGAGGCCGCCGCTGTTGCTCAGGCGCGGATGCGCCCAGTAGGCGTGCTGGCCATCGGGGGTGACGATATGCAGGTCGAGCTCGGCCTTCGGATCGTCCCAACCCAGCACCACGCGCACGCGCGGCGGCAGTTGGGAGCGATTGGCCTCGTAGAACTGTACGCGCTTGAGGATCTTGCCGTCGGCGCTGCCGACCTGGACGCCGTTGGAGCCGTGGCCGAACGCATAGGGGCGGACGAAGCGCCCGGCGCCGTCGGTATAGAGAGGGAGAGGATTGCCGTTGACCACCAGGCGCTGGGCGCGCTCGGTGCCGACCAGTTCGCGCAGGTGTCCTTCGATCAGGCTGCGGCCGCGCTGGCCGCCGCGATCGATGGGCGGAGTCGGATAGGCGACACGCGGGGCATCGGGCTGTTCGAGCAGGCCGGAATAGCGCCAGCCTGCCGTCGGACCATCCAGGTCCACCGAAGGCTCGGCTAGTGCAGGCAGCCCGAAGGCCAGTCCGAACAGCACCGACAGGCAGCCGGCACTCGAACCGAAGATACGCATGATCAATCCCTGGTCGTGCGATTCATGAAAGCTGCATCTTAACGATTGCGCTGTCCGCTGGATATCCCCGGCGACCGGCGGAATCTGCGAAATCCACCGCGATTCGACGGAAAACGGAAAGCACAGGGGGCGCCATGCGGCGCCCCCGTTGTCATTTACGCTTCAGCGCCGTACCGGCCGCTTCTGCAGCTTGCGCTGCAAGGTCCGTCGATGCATGCCCAGGGCACGGGCGGTGGCGGAGATGTTGCCCTCGTGCTCGGCGAGCACGCGCTGGATGTGCTCCCATTGCAGGCGATCCACCGACATCGGGTTTTCCGGCACCAGGGTGTCCAGGTCGGCGTGCTCGGAGAGCAGCGCGGCCAGCACGTCATCGGCATCCGCCGGCTTGCACAGGTAGTTGCAGGCGCCGCGCTTGATCGCCTCCACCGCGGTGGCGATGCTGGAATAGCCGGTGAGGATCACCACCCGCATGTCCGCGTGCAGCTCCAGCAGCTTCGGCAGCAGCACCAGGCCGGAGTCGCCTTCCATCTTCAGGTCGAGCACGGCGTAGTCCGGCGTATCCTGCTGGGCCAGCGCCAGGCCTTCCTCGGCGGAGCCGGCGGTGCTGACCCGCAGGCCGCGACGGCTCATGGCCCGGGCCAGGACCCGGGTAAAGGTGGGATCGTCGTCCACCAGCAGGAGGTGGGGATGTTCTTCCCCTTCGAAGAGCAGCTCTTCAGACATAGGCAGGGCCTCTCAGACGGATCACTCAAGCCATTCCGTAGCTGCGCGGCAAGCGCAGTTCGGTCAGAGTGCCGCCATCTTCGTGGTTATACAACTTCACCGTTCCACCAGCGCGGGTCACGCTGGCCTGACTGAGAAACAGGCCGAGGCCGAAGCCCTTGCCCTTGGTGGTGAAGAACGGTTTGCCGATCTGTTCGGCGATCGCCAGGGGCACCCCGACGCCGTGGTCGCGGATACTCAGGCAGATACTGCTGCTGTCCCAGTCCAGGCGGATGTCGAGGTCGTCGGGACAGGCGTCCGCCGCATTGTTCAGCAGGTTCAGCAGAGCCTGGCTGAGGTCGGTCGGCGGGGTCAGGCGCGGCGCGGAGCCGAGGCCCAGGCACTGGTAGCGGTAGGAGGCCTCCGGACGCATCAGGTGCCAGCGGCGCAGCACCGATTCCAGCCATTCCGCGGCGCTTTGCTCCTCGATCGCCTGGCGACGGTCGGCCTCGGCCGCCCGTACCAGTTGCTGGAGGGTGTGCTTGCACTGCTTGACCTGTTCCTGGAGCAATGCCAGGTCTTCCTGCAGGGTCGGGTCCTGCGGGCGCTCCTGGCGCAACTCGTTGAGCAGCACGCTCATGGTCGCCAGCGGCGTACCCAGTTCGTGCGCAGCACCGGCCGCCTGGGTGGCCACCGCGAGCAACTGCTGGTCGCGCATGCTTTCCTCGCGCCGCTCGGCCTGCATGTGCGCCTGCCAGCGCAGGGCCTCGGACATCTTCACCACGAAGAAGGTGATGAAGGCCGCCGACAGGGCGAAGTTCAGCCACATGCCGAACAGGTGCAGGTTGATCAGCATCGCCTCGTGCTGAACCGCCTGCAGGTGCAGCGGGTGGTACCAGATCAGCAGCAGGGTGTAGCCGGTCAGGGCCAGGCCGGAGAGCACCATGGAGTAGATCCAGGGCAGGGTCGCAGCGGCGATGGTCAGCGGTACCAGGTAATAGGAAACGAAGGGGTTGGTCGAGCCGCCCGAGTAATACAGCAAGGTGCTGTGGATGATCAGGTCGCAGGCCAGTTGTACCGCGTACTCCTGGTCGGTCACCGGCCACGGCGCGCGCAGGCGCAGCGCGGTGAACAGGATCAGGCAGGCGGACAGGCCAAGGGTCAGGCCGAGCGCCAGCCACGGCAGCGGCAACAGGTCGGAGAGCCAGGCAAAACCCACCGAGCCGGCCTGCGCGGCCAGCACGAGAATACGGATGAGGAGCAGACGGCCAAGGTTCTGGCGACTGGCGGAGAGCAGGAAAACCGGTGCGCGCATGTTTTCTTCCGGAATAAGCGCGAGTATAGCCAAGACGCTGTCGGCAACTCTGCGGCAAAGTGACTCAGAAACCTCGCAGGTCGCCATCCTGCCCTGTTTCGCCGAGCGCTGTCAGGGCTCAGATCAGTAAATTTCACGTTTTTTCCGAAATCGCCTAACCCGTTCCGGGAAAAGCCTTCGTCTCATGGTCCAAGACTGGCGTATAGGCGTGTTTGCCGCGCCTGCCGGAACGATGCTCTACAGTGTGAATTCAGCCTTAGTACAAGGAGTTGCCCAATGTCTGCGATTTCCCGCCTGGCCGCCGCCGTCACCCTCTGCGCCGCCAGCCTCTCGGCCGTCGCCGAGGAAGCGCCGCGCTACAACCAGGTCTCGCTGCACGCCGAAGTCAGCCAGCAGGTGGCCCACGACCTGATGCAGGTCACCCTCTACAGCGAAAACCAGGGCAGCGATCCGGCCAAGCTCGCCGCCGAGACCACCAGCGTCCTCAACGCCGCCGTCGCCGACGCGCGCAAGGTCAAGGGCGTGACCATCAGCCTGGGCAGTCGCAACAGCTATCCGGTCTACGACGACAAGGGCCAGAAGATCACCGGCTGGCGCGAGCGCGCCGAGCTGCGCCTGGAAAGCTCCGACTTCGCCGCCCTCGGCCAGCTTTCCGCCGACCTGCTGGGCAAGCTGAAAATGGGCGGCATGGACTTCAGCATCGCCGATGCGACCCGCAAGAAGAACGAGGACCAATTGATGAAAGGCGCCGTGGACGCGTTCAAGGAGCGCGCCCAGTTGCTCACCGAGGCGCTCGGCGGCAAGGGCTACAAGCTGGTCAGCCTGAGCGTGAACAGCGCCGGCGCACCGCGCCCGTACCCGGTGATGCGGATGGCGGCGATGAAGGCCGACGCCAGCTTCGGCGGCGCCCAGGCGCCGGAGATCGAGGCCGGGACCAGCCAGGTCACGGTCAACGCCGACGGTGTGATCGAGGTGCAGATGCCCTGATCCGGCCGGCGCGCACCACAAGAGGCAGCCTCCGGGCTGCCTCTTGCGTTTCCACTGTCTCTCGCGCAGCAAACGCGGCCTGCGTCGCGTTTGCGCAAATTCGAAAATGCGACATTCCCTTTCAATCGGATAACAACATCTACACTGAAGCGACCTCGACGCTTGCGGCCGGCACACGCCCTGCATAGCTTCGCGCAAGACAGCTCACGAGGCTGTCCCTCGCAGACAATCAAAATAACCAGAGGTCACTCCATGCGTAGAAACGCCGTCATCCGCTCCGCGATCATGCCCTCGCTGCTCGGCGCAGCGCTGGTCACCGCCGTTCCCCAGGCCTTCGCCAGCAACCTGATCTTCTGCTCGGAAGGCAGCCCGGCCGGCTTCGATCCCGCCCAGTACACCACCGGTACCGATTTCGACGCCGCGGCGGAAACCGTCTTCAACCGCCTGACCCAGTTCGAGCGCGGCGGCACCAAGGTCCTTCCCGGCCTTGCGGAAAGCTGGGACGTCAGCGACGACGGCAAGACCTATACCTTCCACCTGCGCAAGGGCGTGAAGTTCCACAGCACCGACTACTTCAAGCCGAGCCGCGAATTCAATGCCGACGACGTGCTGTTCACCTTCGAACGTATGCTCGACAAGGATCATCCGTTCCGCAAGGCCTACCCCACCGAGTTTCCCTACTTCACCGACATGGGCCTGGACAAGAACATCGCCAGGATCGAGAAGCTCGACGAGCACACGGTGAAATTCACCCTCAACGAGGTCGACGCGGCCTTCATCCAGAACCTGGCGATGCCCTTCCCATCGATCCAGTCCGCCGAATACGCCGCGCAACTGCTCAAGCAGGGCAAGGCCAGCGACATCAACCAGAAGCCGATCGGCACCGGCCCGTTCGTATTCAGCCGCTACCAGAAGGATGCGCAGATCCGTTTCAAGGGCAACAAGGACTACTGGAAGCCGGACGAGGTGAAGGTCGACAACCTGATCTTCGCCATCAACACCGACGCCTCGGTGCGCGCGCAGAAGCTCAAGGCCGGCGAGTGCCAGATCACCCTCAACCCACGCCCCGCCGACCTCGACGCGCTGAAGAAGGACCCGAACCTGAACCTGCCGTCGCAGGCCGGCTTCAACCTCGGCTACATCGCCTACAACGTCACCCACAAGCCGTTCGACAAGCTGGAAGTACGCCAGGCGCTGGACATGGCGGTGAACAAGCAGGCCATCATCGACGCCGTCTACCAGGGCGCCGGCCAGTTGGCGAGCAACGGCATGCCGCCGACCCAGTGGTCCTACGACGAGACCATCAAGGACGCGCCCTACGATCCGGCCAAGGCCAGGGAGCTGCTGAAGAAGGCCGGGGTCGCCGAAGGCACCGAGATCACCCTGTGGGCCATGCCGGTACAACGCCCCTACAACCCCAACGCCAAGCTGATGGCGGAAATGCTGCAGAACGATTGGGCGAAGATCGGTATCAAGGCGAAGATCGTCACCTACGAATGGGGCGAATACATCAAGCGCGCCAAGGGCGGCGAGCATGACGCCATGCTGATCGGCTGGAGCGGCGACAACGGCGACCCGGACAACTGGCTCGGCACCCTCTACGGCTGCGACGCGGTGGACGGCAACAACTTCTCCAAATGGTGCGACGCCGGCTACGACAAGCTGGTCAAGGATGCCAAGCGCACCACCGACCAGGGCAAGCGCACCGAGCTGTACAAGCAGGCCCAGCACATCCTCAAGGAACAAGTGCCGATCACCCCGATCGCCCACTCCACCGTGTACCAGCCGATGCGCAAGACGGTACACGACTTCAGGATCAGTCCCTTCGGCCTGAACTCGTTCTACGAGGTCAGCGTCGGCAAGTAGCTTCGCCTGCCAGCCGCGCCGCCCCGCCACGAGCGAGGCGGCGCCTCTCCCCAGGGCGGCCGACCCGGCCGTCCCGCTCCAGAGGAGTCATCCATGCGACCACGCTCTGCCCTGCGCTACAGCCTGCTGCTACTCACCTTCGCCGCCAGCGCCGCCATCCAGGCCCAGCCGAAGACCCTGGCGGTGTGCACCGAAGCGGCGCCGGAAGGGTTCGATCCGGCCCGCTATACCTCCGGCTACACCTTCGACGCCTCAGCCCATCCGCTGTACAACGCGCTGGCCGCGTTCGCTCCGGGCAGCGCCACGGTGATCCCGGCCCTGGCGGAAAGCTGGGACGTCTCCGCTGACGGCCTCGTCTACACCTTCCGCCTGCGCCAGGGCGTGAAATTCCACAGCACCGAGTACTTCAAGCCAAGCCGCGAATTCAACGCCGACGACGTGCTGTTCAGCTTCCAGCGCATGCTCGATCCGCAGCACCCCGCCCACGACCTTTCGCCCAGCGGCTACCCCTACGCCGACGCCATGCAACTGCGCGACATCATCGAGCGCATCGAGAAGATCGACGAGCACCAGGTGCGCTTCGTCCTCAAGCACCCGGAGGCGCCGTTCCTCGCCGACCTGGCCATGCCGTTCGGCTCGATCCTCTCCGCCGAATATGCCGGCCAACTGATCGCCAGGGGCAAGGGCGACGAACTCAACAGCAAGCCGATCGGCACCGGCCCGTTCGTCTTCACCCGCTACCGCAAGGATGCCCAGGTGCGCTACGCGGCCAACCCCGACTACTGGAAGGGCAAGCCGGCCATCGACCACCTGGTGCTGGCGATCACCCTCGATCCCAACGTGCGCGTGCAGCGCCTGCGCCGCAACGAATGCCAGATCGCCCTGACGCCCAAGCCGGAAGACGTCGCCGCGTTGCGCCAGGACCCGCAACTGACGGTGCTGGAAGAAGCGGCGATGATCACCTCACACGCCGCGATCAACACCCGGCACGAACCGTTCGACGACCCGCGCGTGCGCCGGGCGATCGCCATGGGCTTCAACAAGTCGTCCTACCTGAAGATCGTCTTCGGCGACCAGGCCCGCCCGGCCATCGGCCCCTACCCGCCGATGCTGCTCGGCTACGACGACAGCATCCGCGACTGGCCCTACGACCCCGAACGGGCCAAGGCCCTGCTGAAGGAAGCCGGCGTCGCCCCGGACACGCCCCTGAACCTCTACATCAGCACCGGCAGCGGCCCCGGCGGCAACCCGGCGCGAGTGGCGCAACTGATCCAGTCCGACCTGGCCGCCATCGGCATCCGGGTGAACATCCACCAGTTCGAGTGGGGCGAGATGGTCAAGCGTACCAAGGCCGGCGAACACGACATGATGCTCTACAGCTGGATCGGCGATAACGGCGACCCGGACAACTTCCTCACCCACAACCTCGGCTGCGCCTCGGTGGAGTCCGGGGAAAATCGCGCGCGCTGGTGCGACAAGGGCTTCGACGAAGCCATCCGCAAGGCGCGCATGAGCAACGACGAGAGCCAACGGGTAGCGTTGTACAAGGAAGCGCAGCGAATCTTCCACGAGCAGATGCCCTGGTTGCCGCTGGCGCATCCGTTGATGTTCGACGCGCAACGCAAGAACGTCAGCGGCTACCGCATGAGCCCGATGTCGGCGCGGGACTTTTCGCGGGTGAAGCTGGACTGATCGCTGCGCCGCACGCGGGAAGCCCTGGCCCTTGCCTTCCCGCGTGCGGCGTTATCGTTCGGCCGGCTCAGCCGCCGAGGCCGAAGGGATCGTCGATGGACGGACTCGGTTGGGTGAACCAGCGTGGTCCTTCCTCCGTCATGTAGAAGTGATCCTCCAGGCGAATGCCGAACTCGCCGGGCACGCAGATCATCGGTTCGTTGCTGAAGCACATGCCGACATCCAGCGGCGTGCGATCGCCACGCACCAGGTACGGGCCTTCGTGGACATCCATGCCGATGCCATGCCCGGTGCGGTGCGGCAGGCCAGGCAGGCGGTAGTCCGGCCCCAGGCCGTTGGCCTCCAGCGAACGCCGCGCGGCGGCGTCCACCGCCTCGCAGGGCTGGCCCAGACGCGCGGCCTCGAAGGCTGCCAGTTGGGCGTCGCGCTCCATCCCCCAGAATTCGCGCTGGCGTGCGCTGGGCGTGCCGAACACATAGCTACGGGTGATATCCGACTGGTAGCCGTGCACCTGGCAGCCGGTATCGATCAGCACCATGTCGCCATCCTTCAACACCTGCGCATGCTTCACCCCATGCGGGAAGGCACTGGCGGCACCGAACAGGACGATGCAGAAGGTCGAACCGGGCGCGCCCACCTTGCGGTGCGCCTGGTGGATGAACTCGGCGACTTCGGTGGTGCTGATGCCTTCGCGGAGAATGCTCGCCGCGGCCTTCTGCACTTCCAGGGTCATGTCCTTGGCCCGCTGCATCAGCGCCAGCTCCTCGGCCGACTTGCGCATCCGCCCCTGGTCGATCAGCGGCGCGGCGCTGACGAAGTTCCTGCCCGGCGCCAGTTGGCGCAAGCGCTCGAACATGCCGAACGGCAGGCTCGGACACAGTGCGACCGTGCTGCGCTCACCCACGCCGAGCGCCTCCAGGCGATCGAGCAGCAGGCGGTAGGGATCCTGGTGTTCCTCCCAGGTGTGGATGGCGCCGTCGACCACCTGGAAGTCGCGCACCGTCCCTTCCTCGAAGGCCGGCGCAAGGTATTCGAGGGCGCCCTCGGCGGGCAGCAGCGCACCCACCAGGCGTTCACTGGGGTGCCATTGCACGCCGCTGAAGTAACGCAGGTTGCTGCCTGCATGCAGGTACGCCGCGGCGATGCCATGCTCGCCCATCCACGCCTGGGCCGCGGCGATTCGCGCACGGTAAGACGCCAGGCCGATCGGCTGCGCGCCGTCCATCATGTTCCGCAGACGCTCCAGCGCCTGCGCAGGGGTACTCCCGCCAACACCCACGGTCATTTGTTGTTCTCCTCGTCTGGACCGGGCTGAAATTTAAGTCGAGCTTAAATTCAGGTCAAAACAAATTTTCAGTCACACTTAAAAAATAGGGGTTCGGGTAGTTCATCTGTCAGACTTTATTGACGCCCCGCGCTGGGTATACTGCGCCTTTCAACAAGAGTCTCCCCAATGACCGTAGACCGCATCGGCGAACGCCTGCGTCGCTATCGCCGCGCCGCCAAGAAGACCCTGCACCAAGTCGCCAGCGAATCCGGTCTCACCGCGAGCTTCCTCTCCCAGGCGGAGCGCAACCTCACCGGTGTATCGATCTCTTCCCTGGCCAACATCGCCAAGTCGCTGAATATCCCGCTCAATGCCCTGTTCGACCAACCGGCACAGCCCCAGCCCGACTCCCACGAAGGCGAGCGGGTACGCTACACCATCGAGGGCCAGCCGCTGGCCTACGAACGCCTGTCCAGCTCCTTCCCCGGCAACCTGATCAATGCGGTCAAGATGAACATGCCGGTGGGCTACCAGTCGGAGCTGATCTCCCATGAGGGCGCCGAGTTCTCCTACGTCCTGTCCGGGCAGATCGTCTACACCATCGAGGGGCGCCAGTACCCCCTCGGCGCCGGCGACTCGGTGCACTTCGACGCGACCAAGACCCATTGCCTGGCCAACGTCGGCAGCGATGTGGCGGAAGTCCTGACCATCACCACCATGGGCCTGTTCGACGACCATCCGACGCCCTGAGCCAGTCCGCAGCGCACCTTCCCATCCTGTCAGGCAAACGTTTTCGCAAGAGAAATGTTAGTCGTGCTTAATTTTCGTTGACCACAATTTCAGCATGACTTAATTTCGGCATCAGCGAATCGTCGACCAACAACAAACGGACGATCGCTGTCGCCGCACAGGGTCCATGGCTGTCACCCGCCATCCATGGAAAGGCGAGAGTTGCCATGGCCCATAAGGCCGATCCTCAGACGATGCCCTTAGAAAAAGAAAAAATGAGGTTTGCATGCGTAAGATCCTTCCCCTTCGGGCCTGGCTGGCAGCCGGTCTGATCCTCGGCTCCCCGTTCTCCCACGCCGCCAGCAACCTGGTGTTCTGCTCGGAGGGCAGCCCGGCCGGCTTCGACCCCGCCCAGTACACCACCGGCACCGACTACGACGCGACCTCGGTCACCCTGTTCAACCGCCTCGTCCAGTTCGAGCGCGGCGGCACCCGGGCGATCCCGGCCCTGGCGGAAAGCTGGGACATCGGCGACGACGGCAAGACCTACACCTTCCACCTGCGCAAGGGTGTGAAGTTCCACAGCACCGACTACTTCAAGCCGACCCGCGAATTCAATGCCGACGACGTGCTGTTCACCTTCCAGCGCATGCTCGACAAGAATCATCCGTTCCGCAAGGCCTACCCCACCGAGTTTCCCTACTTCACCGACATGGGCCTGGACAAGAACATCGCCAGGGTCGAGAAGCTCGACGAGCACAGGGTGAAGTTCACCCTCAACGAGGTCGACGCGGCCTTCATCCAGAACCTGGCGATGGACGTCGCCTCGATCCAGTCCGCCGAGTACGCAGGGCAGTTGCTCGAGGCCGGCAAGCCACAGCAGATCAACCAGAAGCCGATCGGCACCGGGCCTTTCATCCTCAGCCGCTACCAGAAGGATGCGCAGATCCGCTTCAAGGGCAACAAGGACTACTGGAAACCCGAAGACGTGAAGATCGACAACCTGATCTTCTCGATCAACACCGACGCCGCGGTGCGCGCGCAGAAGCTCAAGGCCGGCGAGTGCCAGATCACCCTCAACCCACGCCCCGCCGATCTCAAGGCCCTGCAGGAAGCGGCGAACCTGAAGGTGCCCTCGCAGCCAGGCTTCAACCTCGGCTACATCGCCTACAACGTCACCCACAAGCCGTTCGACCAGCTCGAAGTACGCCAGGCGCTGGACATGGCGGTGAACAAGCAGGCCATCATCGACGCCGTCTACCAGGGTGCCGGGCAACTGGCGGTGAACGGCATGCCGCCGACCCAGTGGTCCTATGACGAAACCATCAAGGACGCCCCGTTCGATCCGGCCAAGGCCCGGGAACTGCTGAAGAAGGCCGGCGTCGCCGAGGGCACCGAGATCACCCTGTGGGCGATGCCGGTGCAGCGTCCCTACAACCCCAACGCCAAGCTGATGGCGGAGATGATCCAGGCCGACTGGGCGAAGATCGGCATCAAGGCGAGGATCGTCAGCTACGAGTGGGGCGAGTACATCAAGCGCGCCCATGCCGGCGAGCATGACGCCATGCTGTTCGGCTGGACCGGCGACAACGGCGATCCGGACAACTGGCTGGCGACCCTCTACGGCTGCGACTCGATCAACGGCAACAACGTATCGAAATGGTGCGACGCGGCCTACGACAAGCTGGTCAAGGCTGCCAAGCGGGTCTCCGACCAGGACAAGCGCAGCGAGCTGTACAAGCAGGCCCAACACATCCTCAAGGAGCAGGTGCCGATCACCCCGATCGCCCACTCCACCGTGTACCAGCCGATGAACAAGTCGGTGCATGACTTCAAGATCAGCCCCTTCTCGCGGAACGCCTTCTATGGCGTAACCAACCAGCCCTGATGCCGACGCCGCCCCGGTCGTGAAACGACCGGGGCGCAGAAGATCGGCACGATCCGTACTTCATTTCTTTGCTTTTCCTGCCCGTGTTCCAGAACGGCGCTGTGCGCGTTCCGCCAGGAGCGCTCGCCTCGCCGTATTCGACCGCCGCGCCCAGGCGCGGGCAAAACCGGCGCAAACCTGGTGGGTAAAACAGGTGCCATGACAACAATAAAGGGAGCAATCAGGTGATGAGATACCAACGAGTGACCGGCGCGACGCTGGGACTGGCCTTGATGGCATCGGCCGCGCCAGGCTGGGCGGCGGACGAGCAGGAATCCCCGCCGACCCCGGACAATCCCAGCTACGCCGCCCAGGTGCAGAGCATCCCCAGCGTGGAGAAACCGATCAAGGGCCAGGCCGGCGCCAGCGGGCTGTTCGAGGGACAGAGCCTGACCCTGACCACCCGCAACTTCTACTCGCGGGAAAACATGAAGGACAGCTTCACCTTCCGCATTCCCAAGGCCGGCGGCGGCTCCCAGCGCATCCACCAGCGCAACGCCTGGGTCCAGGGCACGGTGCTCAAGTACAGCTCGGGCTACACCCAGGGCAGCATCGGCTTCGGCTTCGACGTCGCAGCCTTCAACGAGATCGCCCTGGAGCGCGGCAAGGGCCGCATCGGCGGCGGCGGCAACCGGACCCTGGCGAACAGCGATGGCGAGGCGATCGGCGAATGGTCCAAGCTGGGCGTTGCCAATATCCGCCTGCGCGCCTCGAACACCGAATTCAAGGCCGGTCGCTTCCTGGTCAACACTCCGGTGTTCAGCTATATCGACAACCGTGCCCTGCCCTCCAGCTTCACCGGCTTCGCCGTGACCAGCGAGGAGCTGGACAACCTCAGCCTGCAGGCCGGCAGCTTCCGCAAGGTCAGCCCGCGAACCGGTTCCGGCGACGAGGACATGACCACCGAGTACGGCACCCGCCAGGTCAAGGGCGACCGCCTGAACTACCTGGGCGGCAACTACAAGCCGCTCGACGGGCTGGAGATCTCCCTCTATGGCTCGCATTTCCAGGACGTCTGGAACCAGTACTACCTGGGCGTGACCCACGACATCGGCGACCTCGAGAACGGCATCGCCCTGCGCACCGCCTTCAACGGCTACCACACCGGCGACACCGGGGCGCGCGAGGCCGGCTACATCGACAACGACACCTGGAGCCTGGCCTTCACCCTCGGCCATCGCGCCCACGCCCTGACCCTGGCCTACCAGCAGGTCGACGGCAACGAATACTTCGACTACGTGCACGAGACCTCGGCGATCTTCCTGGCCAACTCGATGCTGGCCGACTACAACAGCCCCAACGAGAAGTCCGCACAGATCCGCTACGAGACCGACTGGAGCTACTACGGGGTCCCCGGCCTGAGCACCGGCGTGTGGTACGTGAAGGGCTGGGACATCGACGGCACCCACTACGACGGCGATCGCAACGGTGCCTACGGCAACTACGCCGAGGTGCGCGCCCAGGACGGCGAGAAGCACCACGAGCTGGGCCTGATGGCGGCCTACAAGGTGCAGAACGGGCCGATCAAGGACAGCACCTTCAAGCTCACCTACATGATGCACAAGGCCAGCCAGAACCAGGTCGACGGCAGCGTCAACGAACTGCGCCTGGTCAGCACCTTCCCCTTCAACCTGCTGTAAACCTGCGACAACCGGCGGCCCCGGCGACGGGGCCCACGAGGAGGACCCCATGCTCCATCCGTTGCTCCGACACCTGCCCCTGGCCCTGGCGCTATGCGCCGCCGGCGCGGCCCAGGCGAAGAACCTGGTGGTCTGCACCGAGGCCAGCCCGGAAGGCTTCGACATCGTCCAGTACACCGGCGCGGTGACCGCCGACGCCTCCGCGGAAACCGTGTTCAACCGCCTGCTCGCCTTCCGCCCCGGCACCACCGAGGTGATCCCGGGGCTGGCCGAGCGCTGGGACGTCAGCGCCGACGGACTGAGCTATACCTTCCACCTGCGCCCCGGCGTGAAATTCCATACCACCGACTACTTCAAGCCGACCCGGAGCCTGAATGCCGATGATGTGCTGTGGACCTTCCAGCGCGCCCTCGATCCGAAGCATCCCTGGCATGCCTCGGCGCTGCGCGGCTACGCCTACTTCGACGCGATGGGCATGGGCGAGCTGATCAAGTCGGTGGAAAAGGTCGACGAGCTCACCGTGCGCTTCGTCCTCAACCGTCCCGAAGCGCCGTTCCTGCGCGATATGGCGATGCCCTTCGCGTCCATCTATTCCGCCGAGTACGGCGACCAGTTGCTCGCCGCCGGCAAGCAGGGCCAGTTGAACAACCAGCCGATCGGCACCGGGCCGTTCGTCTTCAAGCGCTACGCCAAGGACGCCCAGGTCCGCTACACGGCGAACCCGGACTACTACGCCGGCAAGCCGCCGATCGACAATCTGGTGTTCGCCATTACCCTCGATCCCAACGTGCGCATGCAGAAGGTCCGTGCCGGCGAGTGCCAGGTCTCGCTGTACCCGAAACCGGAGGACGTGCCGCGCCTGAAGCAGGACCCGAACCTGGCGGTGGACGAGATCGATGCCCTGCTGACCACCTACATTGCCATCAACACCCAGCACAAGCCGCTCGACGACCCGCGCGTGCGCCAGGCGATCAACCTCGCTCTGGACAAGAAGGCCATGCTCGACGCGGTGTTCGGCCCCGGCGCGGCCAGTCCGGCGGTCGGTCCCTATCCCCCGACCCTGCTCGGCTACAACCATTCGATCCAGGACTGGCCGCACGATCCCGAACGCGCCAGGGCGCTGCTCAAGGAAGCCGGCGCGGAAAATCTCAGGATCACCCTGTTCATTCGCAACGGCACCTCGCCTACCATCCCCAACCCCGCCCTGGCGGCACAGATGCTGCAGGCAGACCTGGCCAAGGCCGGCATTCAGCTGACCATCCGTTCCCTGGAATGGGGCGAGCTGCTCAAGCGTTCGAAGGCCGGCGAGCACGACCTGTCGCTGCTTGGCTGGGCCGGCGACAACGGCGACCCGGACAACTTCCTCAGCCCGAACCTGAGCTGCGCCGCCGCCGAGTCGGGTGAAAACCAGGCGCGCTGGTGCGACAAGGACTTCGAGGCGCTGATGCGCAAGGCCCGCGAGGTGAGCGATCCGGCCGAGCGGGCGAAACTGTACGAGCAGGCCCAGGTGGTATTCCACGAACAGGCCCCATGGATACCGCTGGCCTACCCGAAGCTGTTCAACGTCCGGCGGAACACGGTGCAGGGCTACGTGATCAATCCGTTGAGCAACAACAACTTCGCCACCACCTCGGTGAAGCCGTAGAAGAACAAGGACCACAGCCCTGCCGCCAGCGGGGCGCACGGTCCGCGATGAGGAGTTACCCGCCAACATGCTTAGTTTCATTGCACGACGATTGGGGTTGCTGATCCCCACCTTCTTCGGCGTGACGCTGCTCACCTTCGCGCTGATCCGCCTGATTCCCGGCGACCCGGTGGAAGTGATGATGGGCGAACGTCGCGTCGATCCGCAGATGCATGCCGAGGCCCTGCACCGCCTGGGCCTGGACAAGCCCTTGTACCAGCAGTACCTGGACTACGTGGGCAATCTGGCACAGGGCAATCTCGGCGAATCGCTGACCACCCGCGAAGGCGTCTGGCACGAATTCCTCACCCTGTTCCCGGCGACCCTGGAACTGTCCCTGGCCGCCATGCTCTTCGCCGGCACCTTCGGCCTGCTGGCCGGGGTGATCGCCGCCCTGAAACGCGGTTCGTTGTTCGACCACGGGGTGATGACGGTGTCCCTCGCCGGCTATTCGATGCCGATCTTCTGGTGGGGCCTGATCCTGATCATGCTGTTCTCCGTGTCGCTGGGCTGGACGCCGGTGTCCGGCCGTCTCGACCTGCTCTACGACATCGAGCCGAAGACCGGCTTCATGCTGATCGACACCCTGCTTTCCGACGAACAGAGCTCGTTCCTCGATGCCGTGCGCCACCTGATCCTGCCGGCCATCGTGCTGGGCACCATCCCGCTGGCGGTGATCGCCCGCATGACCCGCTCGGCGATGCTCGAGGTGCTGCGCGAAGACTATGTGCGCACCGCCCGCGCCAAGGGCCTGTCGCCGGCCCGGGTGGTCTTCGTGCACGCCCTGCGCAACGCGCTGATTCCGGTGCTGACGGTATTCGGCCTGCAGGTCGGCACGCTGCTCGCCGGCGCGGTGCTGACCGAAACCATCTTCTCCTGGCCGGGCATCGGCAAGTGGCTGATCGACGCCATCAGCCGTCGCGACTACCCGGTGGTGCAGAACGGCATCCTGCTGGTCGCCACCCTGGTCATCCTGGTCAATTTCGTCGTGGACATCCTCTACGGCCTGGCCAACCCGCGCATTCGCCACCAACGCTGAGGAGCCAGCCGATGAACGCCATGCACAACGCTCCCGCCAGCGACCCGAGCCTGGTCTACCCGTCCCCGCTGAAGGAATTCTGGCAGTCCTTCGCGCACAACAAGGGCGCCCTCGGCGGCCTGCTGTTCATGCTGCTGATCGTGTTCTGCGCGCTGTTCGCCCCCTGGGTCGCCCCCTACGATCCGAGCGAGCAGTTCCGCGACTTCCTGCTGACCCCGCCATCCTGGCTGGAAGGCGGCCAGGCGCGCTTCCTGCTCGGCACCGACGAGCTGGGCCGCGACCTGCTCTCGCGGCTGATCCACGGCGCCCGCCTGTCGCTGCTGATCGGCCTGTCCTCGGTGGTGATCTCGCTGATCCCCGGCATCCTCCTCGGCCTGCTCGCCGGCTTCTCGCCGAACCGTGCCGGGCCGCTGATCATGCGCCTGATGGACATCATGCTGGCGCTGCCGTCGCTGCTGCTGGCGGTGGCCATCGTGGCGATCCTCGGCCCGGGCCTGATCAACACCGTGATCGCTATCGCCATCGTCTCGCTGCCGGCCTACGTACGCCTGACCCGCGCCGCGGTGATGACCGAGCTAAACCGCGACTACGTCACCGCCTCGCGCCTGGCCGGCGCCGGCACCCTGCGACTGATGTTCGTCTGCGTGCTGCCGAACTGCATGGCGCCGCTGATCGTCCAGGCCACCCTGAGCTTCTCTTCGGCGATCCTCGACGCCGCCGCCCTCGGCTTCCTCGGCCTCGGCGTGCAACCGCCGACCCCCGAGTGGGGCACCATGCTCGCCTCCGCCCGCGACTACATCGAGCGCGCCTGGTGGGTGGTCAGCCTGCCCGGCCTGACCATCTTGCTCAGCGTACTGGCGATCAACCTGATGGGCGACGGCCTGCGCGACGCCCTCGATCCGAAACTGAAGAACGCGGCATGAGGAGCACAACCATGAACAGCGCATCCGTATCCGCGCCACAGGAGACCGCCGCATGAGCCTCCTCGATATCAAGAACCTCAGCGTGCGCTTCGGCGACACCACCGCCGTGCCCGTGGTCGACGGCCTCGACCTGAGCGTCGACAAGGGCGAGGTGCTGGCCATCGTCGGCGAGTCCGGCTCCGGCAAGTCGGTGACCATGATGGCCCTGATGGGCCTGATCGACGCCCCCGGCTGGGTGTCCGCCGATCACCTGCGCTTCGACGGCCACGACATGCTCACCCTCAAGGGCCGCCAGCGCCGGCGCATCGTCGGCAAGGACATGGCGATGGTCTTCCAGGACCCGATGACCGCCCTCAACCCCAGCTACACCGTCGGCTACCAGATCGAGGAAGTCCTCCGCCTGCATCTCGGCCTGCGCGGCAAGGCCCTGCGCCAGCGCGCCCTGGAACTGCTCGAACGGGTCGAGATCCCGGCCGCCGCCAGCCGTCTCGACGCCTACCCGCACCAGCTCTCCGGCGGCATGAGCCAGCGCGTGGCGATCGCCATGGCCATCGCTGCCGAGCCCAAGCTGCTGATCGCCGACGAGCCGACCACCGCCCTCGACGTGACCATCCAGGCGCAGATCATGGAGCTGCTGCTGAACCTGCAGCGCGACCAGGACATGGCGCTGATCCTGATCACCCACGATCTCGCCGTGGTCGCCGAGACCGCCCAGCGCGTCTGCGTGATGTACGCCGGCGAAGCGGTGGAGATCGGCGGCGTGCCGGCGCTGTTCGACCGCCCGACCCATCCCTACACCGAGGCGCTGATCAAGGCGATCCCCGAGCACTGTGCCGGCGAAGCCCGCCTGGCCACCCTGCCCGGCATCGTTCCGGGGCGCTACGACCGCCCGCGCGGTTGCCTGCTGTCGCCACGCTGCCCCTATGCCCAGGAGCATTGCCGCCAGGAGCGGCCGGCCCTGGAGGCACACGAGCGCGGCGCGGTGCGCTGCTTCTATCCGTTGAACCTGCTGAACGAGGTGGCCTGATGGAAACCGTTCTGACCGCCCGTGATCTGACCCGTCACTACGAAGTCTCCCGCGGCCTGTTCAAGGGCCATGCCCAGGTGCGCGCGCTGAACGGCGTATCGTTCGAACTGGAAGCCGGCAAGACCCTCGCCGTGGTCGGCGAGTCCGGCTGCGGCAAGTCGACCCTGGCGCGCGCCCTGACCCTGATCGAGGAACCCACCTCCGGCTCGCTGAAAATCGCCGGGCAGGAGGTCAAGGGCGCCAGCAAGGACCAGCGCCGGCAGTTGCGCCGCGACGTGCAGATGGTCTTCCAGAACCCCTACGCCTCGCTCAATCCGCGACAGAAGATCGGCGACCAGTTGGCCGAGCCGCTGCTGATCAACACCGCGCTGTCGCGCGAGGAACGCCGCGAAAAGGTCCAGCAGATGATGCGCCAGGTCGGCCTGCGGCCGGAGCACTACCAGCGCTACCCGCACATGTTCTCCGGCGGCCAGCGCCAGCGCATCGCCCTGGCCCGGGCGATGATGCTGCAACCCAAGGTGCTGGTGGCGGACGAGCCGACCTCGGCCCTCGACGTGTCGATCCAGGCCCAGGTACTGAACCTGTTCATGGACCTGCAGCAGCAGTTCCGCACCGCCTACGTGTTCATCTCGCACAACCTGGCGGTGGTCCGCCACGTCGCCGACGACGTCCTGGTGATGTACCTCGGCCGACCGGCGGAGATGGGGCCGGCGGACAAGCTCTACGAGAACCCGCTGCATCCCTATACCCGCGCGCTGCTCTCGGCGACCCCGGCGATCCACCCGGACCCGACGAAGCCGAAGATCCGCATCCAGGGCGAACTGCCGAACCCGCTGAACCCGCCGGAGGGTTGCGCCTTTCATAAGCGCTGCCCCTACGCCACCGAGCGCTGCCGCAGCGAGGTGCCCGAGCTGCGCCTGCTCGACCAGCGCCAGGTGGCCTGCCACCACGCCGAGCAATTCCTCGGCTGAGCGCCACGGGGCGCTCGCCGCCCCGCAGCCCTTCAGAGCTGGCGCAGCAGCGCCAGCCTTACCCCGAACCCTATCAACAACCCACCGAAGCCCCACTGCTGCAGGCGCTGTGCCCGCGGCCGGGACGCCAGCCAGCGGCCCAGGCGGCCACCGGCCAGCGCATAGGCGCAGTCGAAGGCCAGGCCAACCAGAACCAGGACCGTACCGAGCGCGGCGAACTGGACGGCCAGCGAACCGGCCCCGGGGCTGACGAACTGCGGCAGCAACACCGAACAGAACAGCAGGGCCTTGGGGTTCAGCAGGTTGGTCAGGAGTCCGCGCAGCAAGGCCCGGCGGTCGGCGTGGGGGACTAGCGGCGCGGAGCCCGCGTCGCTGGTCGGCAAGGCCAGTCCGCCACCGCGCAGCATCTGCAGGCCAAGCCAGGCGAGGTAGGCGGCGCCGAGCAGACGCACCAGGTCGAAGGTCCAGGGAGCGGTACGGAACAGCAGCGCCAGCCCGGTCGCGGCCATCAGCACATGGCAGGCCCGAGCCAGGGCCAGGCCGAGGGCGGTGACCAGCGCCGCGCGACGGCCCTGACGGGCGCCGGTCTGGAACAGCAGGAGCATGTCTGGTCCGGGCACCAGGTAAACCACCGCCAGGGCAATCAGGAAAGCGCTCGTGTCCATCGTATCGGCTCCAGGAAGGTGACCCGGATAACGATTCTATGCCCGCAAGGCAGGGCAGGTGCTTGCGTTTTCCACCAGCCTATCCATTCTATTTGGCAGTAAATTCTACTCTCTGGAGACTATCCATCCGGATATGCCAAGATGAAACTCGACGCCTATGACCACCGCATCCTCGCCGCCCTCCAGCGCGACGGCCGCCTGAGCAACGTCCAACTGGCCGAGGAGATCGGCCTCTCCCCGTCCCCCTGCCTGCGCCGCGTGCGCCTGCTGGAAGAGGCCGGGGTGATTCGCGGCTACCAGGCCAGCATCGACCGCGACGAGGTCGGCCTCGGCCTCACGGTGTTCGTCGGGATCAAGGTGGAACGCCACCGCCAGGAGCAGGCCGAGGCCTTCCACCGTGCGGTGGTCGACCTGCCGGAGGTGATCTCGGTGCACCTCGTCTCCGGCGAGTCGGACTTCCTCCTGCAAGTGGTGGTCCCCGACCTGCGCGCCTACGAACGCCTGCTCAGCGAGACCCTGCTGCGCCTGCCCGGGGTCAGCGACATTCGCAGCAACTTCGCGATCAAGACGGTCAAGGCGCCCTCGCCGCTGCCGCTCGGCCACCTGGCCGGCTGAGCGCTCAGCCGCGGAAGAAGCGGTAGAAGCGCAGCAGATCGGCCTGCTGCGTCGCCAGGTCGCTCTCGACGAAGGTTACCTCGCTATGCGCGGGGCTTTGCGCCAGGCGCGAGAGGTCCAGTGGATGGACGAAGCCCAGCAGCGGATAGCCGCCCATGCTCTGGCGGTCGGCCATCAGCACAATGGGTTGGCCATCGGGCGGAACCTGGATAGCGCCCTCCACCACGCCCTGCGACCAGGCGCGCGGCGCCCCGCGCAGTGGCTCGCCGGCCAGGCGGACGCCCATGCGATCGGACCGCGGGCTGATTCGCCAGGCGCTGGCGAAGAAGGCTTGCCGGCTGGCTGCGTCGAAGGCCGCCGCATCGCCGCCGAGCAGCACGCGCAAGGGCCGCTGCTGCCGGTAGTCCGGCTGGAAACGCCAGGGCACGCTGGCATCCCACGGACACGCCGCTCCCGCTTCGGCACACGGCAGGCAATCGCCCTCCGCCAGGATCCGGCCATCGCCCTGTAAACCGCCGAGCCCGTCGCGAACCTGGCAGGCGACGCTGTCCAGTACCGGCCTCGCCCGGAAACCGCCGGCGCAGGCCAGGTAGGCACGCTGCCCGGCCTCGGCGAAGCCCAGTTCGATGCGTTGCCCGCGGCGGACCCGGAAGCGACTCCAGGGCAGGCATTCGCGACCGTCCACCGTCAGCGCCAGGCGCGCTCCGGTCAGCGCCAGCCAGGTCGCCTCCACCCTGCACTCCAGTGCCAAGCCGCCGAAAGCGATTTCCAGCAATGGCGCCCCCCAGGGATTACCGAGCAGACGATTGGCCCAGGCTGCCGCCTGGCGGTCCAGAGGGCCGCCCGCGGATACGCCGAGGTGCTGCCAGCCACGCCGGCCGTCGTCCTGCAGCAGGCTCTGCGGTCCCGCCTTGACGACCCGCAAACCATTCATTCGCGCCCGCCCAGGTCGAGGAAGTCCTCGCGCCCGATGGCGACGAAGCGCACCCGGTCGCCCAGCGCCAGTGGGCACGGAGGAGTGGCGGCCGGATCGAACGGACGCCACGGACTGCGTCCCAGCAGGTGCCAGCCGCCGGGCGAGGCCTGCGGATAGATCGCCGTCTGCGCCTCGGCAATGGCCAGGCTGCCGGCCGGTACACGCGCCCGCGGGGTGGCCCGCCGCGGCAGGACCAGGCGCGGATCGAGGCCGCCGAGGTAGGCGAATCCCGGAGCAAAACCGATCGCGCCGACCCGGTATTCGGCCGCGCTGTGCAGTTCGATCACTCCTTCGCCAGTCAATCCGCAGGCAACCGCTACCGTCGCGAGGTCCTCGCCGGCGTACCAGACGGGAATCTCGTGCAGGCGCCCGGCATCCTCGGCGGGGCGCCAGGCGTGCCACTCCGCCAGCAGCGGACCCAGGCGTTCTTCCAGTACCTGCGGGGCGATGCGGTAGGGGTCGTAATGCAGCATCAGGGTGGTCCAGCCCGGCACCAGATCCCTGACGCCTTCGCCGAGCCCCTCGCGCAGACGTCTGGCCAGCTCGGCCAGGCGCACAGACAGGTCCACTTCGGGCTCTTCGGCGAGCGTCAGCAGCAGGGCTTCGGCACCAGCGGGTTCGATGCGGATCACAGGCTGTCCAGGGCCGCGCGCAGGCGCCGGAGGACCGCCAGCGACTCCGGGTTGTCGCCATGCACGCAAAGACTGTCGGCGGTCAGGCGCAGCGGGTTGCCGTCGTAGTCGGGGAAGGCCTCGCCGCGGGCGATGGCCAGGGCCTGCTCGATGATCCGCTGCGGATCGTGATGCACCGCGCCGCCAAGCCGCCGCGGCGCCAGCCGGCCGTCCGGCAGGTAGGCGCGATCGGCGAAGGCCTCGAACAGCAGCGGCACGTCGGCCTCGTCGGCCAGTTCCAGCTCGCGGCCGTTGTCGGCCAGGGCCAGCACCATCAGCGGCAGGCCCTTGCGATAGGCGGCGCAGGCGTCGAGCACAGCGCGCAGCAGCTCGTCGTCGCCGACCAGGTCGTTGTACAGCGCGCCATGCGGCTTGACGTAGGCCACCTGGGCGCCGAGGGAACGGCAGAAAGCGTCCAGCGCGCCGATCTGGTACAGCACCATGGCATGCACCTCTTCGGCAGAGCAGGCCAGCGAGCGCCGGCCGAAGCCGCTCAGGTCGGGATAGGCCGGGTGCGCGCCGATGCTCACGCCATGGCGTACCGCCAGCTCCACCGCGCGCCGCATGGTGAGCGGGTCGCCAGCGTGGAAGCCGCAAGCCAGGTTGGCCTGGTCAACCAGCGGCATGCTGTGGACATCGTCGCCCATGCGCCAGGCGCCAAAGCTTTCGCCCATGTCGCAGTTGAGCAGGATACGCCGGCCGGTGTCGTTCATTGTGCGCTCCTTTCGAGGCCAGGATTACGAAAAAATGAGCGCAGTGCTGGCGAATTAGCGTCAGGTAGCATACTCAGGCACTGAGAACAGGAGTAAATTCTCCTCTTTTGCACCGACGACCTTGCATTCATGAAAGTTCTCATCCTGGCGGCCTATGCGCTGAGCATCCTCTATGTCCATTTTCGCGGCCGGGTACGCCACAAGCTGTCGCGCCAATTGAGCGACCACTCCAGCTTCCTCGCTCCGATCAACTGCCTGATGTACCTGTTCTCGAAGGTACCGAACCGCCCCTACCTGGCACCGCAGACCTTCCCCGAACTGCAGGTTCTGGTCGACAACTGGCAAGCCATCCGCAGCGAGGCGCTGCACCTGCACGACGCCGGCAACATCAAGCGTTCCGAACAGTACGACGATATCGGTTTCAACTCGTTCTTCAAGAGCGGCTGGAAGCGCTTCTACCTGAAATGGTACGACGAGGCCCATCCCTCCGCCGGACAACTCTGCCCGCAGACCACCGCCCTGTTGCGGCAGATTCCCTCGGTCAAGGCGGCGATGTTCGCCGAACTGCCGCCGGGCTCGAAGCTGGTGCGACACCGCGATCCCTACGCCGGCTCGCTGCGCTTCCACCTGGGACTGTTCACCCCCAACGATCCGGCCTGCTTCATCGAGGTGGACGGCGAGCGCTACCACTGGCGCGACGGCGAGGCGGTGGTGTTCGATGAAACCTTCATCCACTACGCGGAAAACGCCACCGAACACAACCGCATCATTCTCTTCTGCGACATCGAGCGGCCGCTGACCCAGGGCTGGGCCACCGCCTTCAACCGCTGGTTCAGCCGCAACGTGATGGCTGCCGCGGCCGCCCCGAACAACGCAGGCGACCGGACCGGCGGACTCAATCGGATCTTCGACAGCCTCTACAAGATCCGCCTGCAGGGCAAACGTTTGAAGAAGCGCAACCGCAAGCTCTACTACCTGCAGAAATGGGGCTTCTTCGCCCTGGTACTGGCTTTCATCCTGTGGATCTGAGGCCCGGCGACGCAAGGCCCCGCTAGCTCCGTGGGGCGCATGACGCCAACGGCGTCATCCGCCGATACCTCGCCGAAATGGCGGATAACCGCTCTACGCCACGGACAGCGCGAAGTCCCGATAGCTCCGTAGGGCGCATGACGCCAACGGCGTCATCCGCCGATATCTCGCCGAAATGGCGGATAACCGCTCTGCGGTTGTTCGACGTACGCCACGGACAGCGCGAAGTCCGATAGCTCCGTAGGGCGCATGACGCCAACGGCGTCATCCGCCGACACCCCGCCGAAATGGCGGATAACCGCTCTGCGGTTGTTCGCCCTACGCCACGGACAGCGCGAAGTCCGATAGCTCCGTAGGGCGCATGACGCCAACGGCGTCATCCGCCGATATCTCGCCGAAATGGCGGATAACCGCTCTGCGGTTATTCGCCCTACACCCCGCAAAGCCCGGCAGTCCCAGCAGTTGGCAACGAAAAGGCTCCCTTGGGAGCCTTTTTCATTCATCCGTTCAGTACACGTCGCGTCGGTAACGTCCTTCGTCGGCCAGGCGTTGCAAGGCCTCCTCACCGAGCACTTCGCGCAGCACCCGGTCGACACCGCCGGCCATGCCCTGCAGGCTGCCGCAGACGTACAAGGCCGCGCCCTCGTCGATCCAGCGCCGCAGTTCATCCGCCGCTTCATGCAGGCGGTCCTGGACATAGATCTTCTCCGCCTGGTCGCGGGAGAAGGCCAGGTCCAGGCGTTGCAGCTCGCCCCTGGCCAGGGCTTGCTCCAGCTCCGCACGACAGTAGTAGTCGTGGGCGAAATTGCGTTCGCCGAACAGCAGCCAGTTGCGCTTGCGCCCGGCGGCAATGCTGGCGCGCAACAGGCTGCGCAGGCCGGCGAGCCCGGTACCGTTGCCGATGAGAATCAGCGGCACGTCATCCTCCGGCAGGTGGAAACCCGCGTTGCGGCGCAGGCGCAGGGTCAGCGCAGCGCCGAGCGGCAGGTACTCGGTGAGCCAGCCGGAGCAGATGCCCAGGCTGCCGTCGGCATGCTGCTCCTGGCGTACGATCAGTTGCAGGTCGCCATCGCTCTGCAGCGACGCGATGGAGTACTGGCGCACGGAAAGCGGAATCAGCGCATCCAGCAGCGCCTGCGGGTGCAAGCCGACCAGGTGTTCGAAAGAATCCGGCAGCAGGCGCCCGGCCAGGGCCTGCTCCAGGCTCTGCTCGACGCCCTCGACCGCCACCCGCACCTGGCCGTCCAGGTGATGCCGCTGCAGCCATTCGCGGATGCGCGCGGGCGCCTGGTGCGGAACGATCTCCAGCAGATCGCCGGCGCGCCATTGGATGGCGCTGTCGGCCGGCGCACGCAGGTCCAGCAGCCAGGTCGACTCGCCCTGGCTGCCAGGATTCAGGCACTCCCGCCGCGCCAGCGACCAGACCTCGAAGGCCGGCGCTTCCCAGGCCGCCGGGGCGGCACCGCCGGTCACCTCGGCCAGGCTTTCCTGCCATTGGCGCAGGGCCGCGGCGTCGCCATCATCGACCTCCACCGGGGCGAACAGGCTCCGCGCGCCCTGCCCCTGCAACCAGCCCTGCATGCGCCGGGCGAAGCCGCAGAACTGCTCGTACTGGCGATCTCCCAAGGCCAGCAGGGCGTAGCTCAGGCCATCGAGGCTGGCGGCCTGGCCAAGCACCTTGCGTTCGAAGCCGCGGGCGCTGTCCGGCGCCTCACCGTCGCCGAAGGTGCTGACCACGAACAGCGCCTTGCGCGCCTCGGCGAGTTGCCCGGCATCCAGGCGCGCCAGCGATTCGACCCGCACCGGCAACCCGGCCGCCTGCAACTGGCCGGCGCTCTGCCAGGCCAGTTGCTCGGCAAAACCGCTCTGGCTGGCGTAGCCGATCAGCCAGGGCTCGCCGCTGGCGCCGGCGCTGCCGCCCAGGTCGGCGCGGCTCGCCCGTACCGCGCGTTTCTTGCGCCGGCGGTCGAGGTAGAGCAGCCAGCCGGTGATGAAGAACAGCGGCATCGCCAGGCTGGCGAGCATCATCAGGATGCGTCCGGCCATGCCGAAATAGCTGCCTACGTGCAATGCATAGACGCTGGCCAGCAACTGGCTGCCGAAAGAACGGTCGCTATAGCGCTGGTCGCTTTTCACCTGGCCGTTGGCCGGGTCCAGGGTCAGGGTGTTGAAGGCACGCTCGTGCGGCGCGTCGGTCAGGCGATAGAACACTGTCGCCGGCTGGCCGCCCGCCGGCGGCAGGCGCAGGTTGTAGGCCTGCAAGCGGTCGCCGCCGGCCTGGCGGATGCTGTTCCATACCGCCGCGTAGTCGACCACCAGCGGAGCCGCATCGGCCGGGCGCTCGCCACGTCCGCCCGGCTTGCCGCGCTGCGCCTGCTGGCCGGCGGGCGCGTCATCGAGCAGTTTGAACAGGCCGTTGCGGTACCACTCGTAGGACCAGTACAGGCCGGTCAGCGCAGCCAGCAGGTAGAGCGCCAGGCACCAGGTGCCGGCCACGGCATGCAGGTCCCAGTTGAAACTGCGCCCCTTGCGCGACCAGTCGAGGGTCAGCCAGGCGCGCCAGTCGAAAACCTTGCGCGGCCAGCGCAGGTAGAGACCGGACAGGCAGAAGAAGATCAGGATCAGGGTGCAGGCGGCGGTGACCTGCTTGCCGTACTCGCCCATGGCGAGGAAACGGTGCAGTTGCATCATCAGGTTGAAGAAACCCTCCCCGCGCGGCTCGCCGACGAAAGCCCCGGTGTAGGGATCGATCCAGCGCGACTCGCCGCGGCGCTGTCCCGGCGGCGGGGTGTAGAAGATCCGCCCAGCCTTGTCGCTGTCCATCTCGACCCAGACGAAGGCCACTTTCCGCCCCGGCTCGGCGCCTTCGATACGGCGCACCAGTTCGTCCAGCGGCAGCACGCCCTCGGGGCGCTTCTGCACCACCAGCACGTCAGGGTTGAGCGCGCGCATCAGCTCGTCCTGGAACGACAGGGTCGCTCCGGTGACGCCCATCAGCGCCAGCACCAGGCCGGCGCTGATACCGAAGAACCAATGCAACTGGAACCAGACTTTCTTCACAGGATCACCTTCACGGCCGCCGCGCGGCAACAACGGGACTACGCCGACGCCAAGCGCCGGCCAGACGACACGAGGACGTCGGCGGGCAATTCTATTTGATAATCAGTTGCGATAAAGCCGAATTAACGTTCTTTACGCTCTATTTACCCACTTGGATGCGGGAAAGCCCCATCCCGTAGGGGGAATGGGGCTTTCGTGGGGAGCGAGAGCGGCAGTCAGAAGTGGAAGTTGGTGCTGAACAGTATCGTCCTTCCAGCGGCCTGGGACGCATAGTGCGCCGCATAGGCTTTGTCGAAGTACTTCTTGTCGAACACATTCTGCACGTTCAACTGGAAATCGACGTTCTTGCTCAGTTTGTAGCTAGCCATTGCGTCATAGCGCCAGTAATCGGGGACATAGACGGTATTGCCAACGTCGCCATAGACCTTGTCGACATAGAAAGCCCCGCCGCCGATGGTGGTCTTCGGGAAGATGTCATAGGTGGTCCAGAGACTGAAGCTGTTCTTCGGCGTATTTGGCATCTCGTTGCCGTTGTTGGAAGCCGCCGATGCGTTCACATTGCCGTTACGCCCAGCCTTACCGGCATCGACCAACTCGCTGTCCAGGTAGCTGTAGCCCGCGAACACCTTCCACTTCTCGGTCAGCTTGCCGCTGGCGCTCAACTCCACGCCGTCGACGCGGGATTGTCCGGCGTTGTCGTAGGTCTGGTTGGCGACTAGGATGCGGGTATTGTCCTTGTCGGTGCGGAAGATCGCGGCACTCAGCTCCAGCCGCTCGTTGAAGAAAGCCCACTTGGTACCAAGCTCGTAGTTCGTGGTTTCTTCCGGTTCAAGGTTGTTGCTGATGGCGAACCCGTCGACAGCATTCGAGGTATCCCCATTATCGAGCATGCTACCCGGCGGCGTAGCCGAAGTGGCGTAGGACGCATAGATGCTGCCGTTGGGTACAGGTTTCCACACCAAGCCTGCCTGCCAGTTCCAGAAGCTCGACTTGTCGCTGAGTTTGGTAGCGGGTCTTACACCGTGGTTCTTCGCCGTAGTTTCGAAACTATCGAAGCGCGCGCCAATATTGACCTGCCACTGCTCGTTCAGGTCGATGGTGTCGAACGCATATATTGCCTTGGTGGTGCCGACCGTATTCAGCGGCGCATATTTCCGGGTAATACTGCCATTCCATGGATCGTGCGGATTGGGATTTTCCAGACTAGTGCAGTTATAGCCGCTAGGCGCCCCGATCAGCGATGGATTGCACTTGTTGCTGCCCAGGCCGGTATTGGTATCGACGATATACCCATCGCGCTTGCTGTCTTCTCGGCTGAACTCCAGGCCGGTGCTGAAGCTGTTCTTGAAGCCACCCAGGTAGAACTCTCCAAACAGGTCAGTTTGGTTGACTGCTGTGGTGGTGGTACTTACCCGATTGTTCTGGCGGCGCCAGACCGAGCCATTGTTGATGTTGCCCTGGCTGTCATCCGGTTGTGTCCACAGATAGTCCTGATGGCTATTGCCGTAACGCGAGGTATTGCGAATAGTGAGGCTGTCAGTCAGATCATGCTCAACGGTGATGGTACTGGTATCGATGCGGCTCTTCTGGAAATCGCGCCCCGTCAGCCCATAGAAATTGCCTCGATCAACATTCACCGGTTTGTCCGGATTGTGCTTGCTGCGATCGCTACTCTTGGCATAGGGAATGCCCGAATCCGGGGTATCGTCACTTTCCAGGTGATAATGGCTGACGGTCACTCGGGTCGGCGAGCCAAGACCGAAGGTGAGCGACGGCGCTACGCCCCAGCGACTGACATCGACTTCATCGCGGCCCGCGACATTGGCATCGTGCTTGAGAAGATTCAGCCGGAATGCCGCATTGCCATCGAGGAATTCCTGGTTGAGGTCCAGGGTGTAGCGGCGAGTCTGGTCAGAACCATAGGTGAAGCCGCCATCGATGAAGTTCCCAGCCTTGGCCTGCTTGCTGACGAGATTGAGGCTGCCGCCGGCCGAGCCCCGTCCTCCGAATGCCGAGTTAGGGCCCTTGCTGACCTCGATCTGCTCAAGGTTGAAGATCTCGCGGGTCTGTGCACCAGTATCGCGTACACCATCGACGTAAGTATCGCTTTGCGCATCGAAGCCGCGAATGAATGGCCGGTCACCGGTGGGATTGCCGCCCTCGCCCGCGCCAAAGGTAATACCTGGAACGGTACGCAGTGCATCCTGGAGAGACACGGCGGCGGTATCCTTGATCACCTGCTTTGGTACTACCGTGACGGAGCGCGGCGTATCCAAGAGCGGCGCGGTGTACTTCTTCGACGCCGAGCGGTCGACGTTGTAGGTGGTTTCGTCCTGCTGCTCGCCGACGATGGTGGCCGCATCCAGCGACAGTACGCGGTCCTTGTCGGTCTTTTTCTGCCCGGCCTCGTCGGCGTGGGCTGCCTGCGGTGCGGCGATGGCGGTGATGGCGACACCGATGGCCGAAGCCAGCAGACGTTGCGAAGAAACGGCGGTATCCGTGGACTGACGCGACATTCGAAACCCCTCCCCGGGAGCTGTGAAGGTCGCGGAATTTATTGCAGATCAGAATTGTTATCAATTATTACGGATTCGCATTCGACAGGAATTTACATTCTTTACAATTTTCTCATTACATTTTTTCCCATCTCGCTCGTCTACAATTTCTGGCGGTTTTACACGTCCAATGCAAATCAATATCATTGGCAATCATTTCGCCTTCATGGACAGCGCCATGTTGCTGCATATTCCCGCCATCTTCACCGCCGAGGAAGTCTCCCGGATCCGCGCAGCCCTGGAGCAGGCGGAATGGGCCGACGGCAAGGCGACCGCCGGCTACCAATCGGCCAAGGCCAAGCACAACCTGCAACTGCCGCAGGACCACCCGCTGGCCCGGGAGATCGGCGAAGCCATGCTGCAGCGCCTGTGGAACCATCCCCTGTTCATGTCCGCCGCCCTGCCGCTCAAGGTCTTCCCGCCGCTGTTCAACTGCTATACCGGCGGGGGCTCGTTCGACTTCCACATCGACAACGCCGTGCGCGACGTCCATGGCGGCCGCGAGCGGGTCCGTACCGACCTGTCCTCGACCCTCTTCTTCAGCGACCCGGAGGACTATGACGGCGGCGAACTGGTGATCCAGGACACCTACGGCCTGCAACAGGTGAAGCTGCCCGCCGGCGATCTGGTGCTCTACCCCGGCACCAGCCTGCACAAGGTCAATCCGGTCACCCGTGGCGCGCGCTACGCCTCGTTCTTCTGGACCCAGAGCCTGGTCCGCGAAGACAGCCAGCGCACCCTGCTATTCGAAATGGACCAGTCGATCCAGCGACTCACCCACGACGTGCCCGACCATCCCTCGCTGATCCGCCTAACCGGCACCTACCACAATCTCCTGCGGCGCTGGTCGGAACTCTGAACATGCGCCACCTGCTGCTCCGTCACGACGCACTGGACGCCGAAGATTTCGCCGCACAACTGGCCGGTACCCCGGGCGAGGTTGCCCAGGCCATCCTCGGCGCTGCGCGCGAGGGCCTGACGGAAGCCCAGGCCCTGCTCGGACAGATCCTTCTGGACGGCCAAGGCATCCAGCGCGACCCGACCCTGGCGCGGACCTGGTTCGCGATCGCCGCCGGGCACGGCCACGCAATGGCGCGCAATATGCTCGCTCGCTGCCTGGAACATGGCTGGGGCGGCCCGGCGGATCCAGCCGCGGCAGCGGTCCACTATCGGATCGCCGCCCAGGCCGGCCTCGACTGGGCCCGCTACAACCTGGCCAATCTTCACGCCACCGGCCGCGGGGTGCCCCAGGACCAGCCGCGCGCCTATGCGCTGTATCGGCAAGCGGCCGAGCAGGGCCACGCGAAATCGATGAACCTGGTGGGGCGCTACCACGAAGAAGGCCTGGTGGTCGCTCGCGACCTGGCGCAAGCTGCGCACTGGTATCGACGCTCCGCCGAGGGTGGCGATTTTCGCGGCCAGTTCAGCCACGCCGCGATGCTCAGCGCCTCGGGCCGCCATGCCGAGGCCGAAACCTGGCTCCGGCGTGCCCTCGAAGGCGGCAACCTGAACTTCCTGCGCAGCGCCCGCCATGGCCTGGAGCAGTCGGCCCACCCACCGTTCCGCAGCCTGGCGCTGGCCTACTACCGACGCGCGGCGCAGTTGGGCGACGACACCGATCGAGAGGCCCTGGAACAGGCGCTCGAACGTCACGGGCACGCACGACTGCCCGCCTGACGAACAACGCACGACCCTTTGTTCACGCCCACATAACACTTTTTTGACAAGCCTTTCCCTACCCTCGCCGTTTCATCGAGGCGAACGACGATCGCGCCTCCGATCCATCGAACGAGGCTATCGTGTCCCCCACCCCACCACGCGTTACGCGCAATCGCATCGACTGGGCCGGCCTGGGCTGGCTGTTCCTGTTCTTCTGGTTCTTCTCCGGTATCACCCAACTGCTCCTGCTGACCTCCGGCAACAGCGGTTTCTCCGGTTTCCGCAACGCCATGGTGCTGAGCACCATCTGGCTTGCGCCGGTGTTGCTGTTCCCGCGCTGGACCAAGCCGCTGGCCGCCGTCATCGGGCTGGTGCTGTGGGCCGCCTCGCTGGTCGGCCTGAGCTATTTCGGCATCTATCACCAGGAATTCTCGCAAAGCGTGATCTTCGTGATGTTCGAGTCGAACACCGCCGAGGCCAGCGAATATTTCAGCCAGTACTTCAACCCCTGGATGACCCTCGGCCTGGTGCTCTACAGCCTGGTCGCCATCCTCCTCTGGCGCCGCCTGCGCCCAGTCTACCTGCCGCGCTTCAGCGCCCTGCCGGTGGCGGTGCTGCTGATCGTCGCGACCATCGGTTATCCGTTCTACAAGCAACTGGTCAGCCAGGGCCGGCCCTTCGACGAAGCCCTGGACAAGGTCCAGGCGCGCATGGAACCGGCGGTGCCCTGGCAATTGCTGATCGGCTACCAGCAATACCGCCAGCAGCTGGGCAGCATGCAGGCGCTGTTGCAAAAGAACGCGGCCCTACCGCCGCTGAAGAACCTCGTCGATGCCAATGGCGATACGCCGCGCACGCTGGTCCTGGTGATCGGCGAATCCACGTCGCGCAAGCACATGAGCCTCTACGGCTATCCACGCGAAACGACCCCGCAGTTGGACGCAATGAAGGCCGCGAACCGGAACCTCACGGTATTCAACAACGTGGTGGCGTCGCGGCCATACACCATCGAGGTGCTGCAGCAGGTGCTGACGTTCGCTGACCAGGAGCATCCCGACCGCTTCCTCACCGATCCGTCGCTGATGAACCTGATGAAGCAGGCCGGCTACAAGACCTTCTGGATCACCAACCAGCAGACCATGACCAAGCGCAACACCATGCTGACGACCTTCGCCCAGCAGACCGATGCGCAGTTCTACCTGAACAACCAGCGCAGCCAGAACGCCAGCCAGCTGGACGGCGCGGTGCTGGCGCCCTTCGCCAAGGTGCTGGACGACCCGGCGCCGAAGAAGTTCATCGTGGTCCATCTGCTCGGCACCCACATGAACTACAAGTACCGCTATCCCGCCGACTACGCTCGCTTCGTCGACCGCCAGGGCGCCCCGGCGGCCCTCAGCGACGACCAGGTGGAGGTCTACAACAGCTACGACAACGCCGTGCTGTACAACGACTACGTGGTCTCCAGCCTGATCAAGGGCTTCGCCAACAGCGATCCGAACGGTTTCCTGGTCTACCTCTCGGACCATGGCGAGGAAGTCTTCGACGAAGCCCCGCACGACCGTCTCGGCCGCAACGAAGGCGACCCGACCCGCGGCATGTACACCGTGCCCTTCCTGGTCTGGACTTCGCCCAGCTGGCAGCAGACCCACCCACGCGACCTGCAGGCCCTGGTCGACCGACGCTACAGCAGCGAAGACCTGATCCATACCTGGTCCGACCTCGCCGGCCTCAACTATGACCTCTTCGATCCGACCAAGAGCCTGGTGAGCAACGACTTCCAGCATGAAGTCCGCTGGATCGGCAACCCCTATGCCCACAATGGCTTGCGCGACTTCGACAAGCTGCCGCTGGACAAGGCCGACGCCGGGCAGCAGGTAGCCCAGGCCGGACGACCCGCGCCAACGACGCCGCGCGCACCGTCCCGCCAGCCGAACGAAGGCTGACCGCCGCCAAAGAAAACGTCCCGCCGAGCGGGGCGTTTTTCCATCCGTAGCGCCCTCAGGGCAAGACCAGGTTGCCCTGCTCGTCGAACGGCCAGAACGGGTTGTAGGCAATTTCCCAAAGGTGTCCATCCGGGTCGGCGACATATCCGGAGTAGCCACCCCAGAACACTTCCTGCGGCATCTTGGTCGCCTGCCCGCCGGCCGCCGTAGCTGCGGAGAACAGACGGTCCACCTCGTCCCGCGAGGCGCAGTTGCAGGCCAGGGTGATAGCCGCGAAGCCGGTCGGACGATCTTCCACCTGCGCATCCTCGGCGAGGGCGCTGCGTCCGTAGAGGCCGAGGACCAGGTTACGGCCCTTGAGAAATACCACCTGCTCGTTGCCGTCCGAAGAGGGCTGCCAGCCCAGCGCCTGGTAGTAGAGAGAGGAGCGGGCCAGATCGGCGACCCCGAGGGTCACCAGGGAAACACCATTACCTGTCATGTCGGCGTCCTTGTCATGGGTTGTCGAACAAGGCTGGCACGAGCGCCGCGAGGCTTCCAGAGCGACATGAAAAAGCCCCTCCGAGGCGGGGCTCTTCGTAACAGAGGCGACTGCGCTAGAGGTAGAACGCCTTCAGCGGCGGGAAGCCGTTGAACTCCACCGCACTGTAGCTGGTGGTGTAGGCGCCGGTAGACAGCCAGTAAAGGCGGTCGCCGCTCGCCAGGTTCAGCGGCAGGCCATACTTGTAGTGCTCGTACATGATGTCGGCGCTGTCGCAGGTCGGGCCGGCGATCACCACCTCTTCCATCTCGCCCTGCTTCTCGGTCCAGATCGGGAACTTGATCGACTCGTCCATGGTTTCGATCAGTCCGGAGAACTTGCCGACGTCGGCATAGACCCAGCGCTCCACGGCGGTCCGCGACTTGCGGGCGACCAGCACCACTTCGCTGACCAAGATGCCGGCATTGGCGATCAGCGAACGGCCCGGCTCGAGGATGATTTCCGGCAGGTCGTCGCCGAAGTCCTCCTTGAGGAAGCGGATGATCTCCTCCGCATAGGTTTCCAGGTCGTTGGTCTTGGTGATGTAGTTGGCCGGGAAGCCGCCGCCCATGTTGATCATCTTCAGGACGATGCCGTCTTCTTCCTTCAGGCGCTCGAAGATCACCTTGACCTTGGCGATCGCCGCGTCCCACACCGAGATGTCGCGCTGCTGCGAACCGACGTGGAAGGAAATGCCGTAGGGCTCCAGGCCCAGCTGGCGGGCCAGGATCAGCAGGTCCATGGCCATGTCGGTCTGGCAGCCGAACTTGCGCGACAACGGCCAGTCTGCGGTAGTCGAGCCCTCGGTGAGGATACGCACGTAGACCTTGGCGCCGGGAGCGGCCTTGGCGATGTTGCGCAGGTCGGCTTCGGAGTCGGTGGCGAACAGGCGCACGCCCTTCTCGTAGAAGTAGCGGATGTCCTTGGATTTCTTGATGGTGTTGCCGTAGCTGATGCGCTCCGGACCGACGCCGGTCTTCATCACCTTGTCCAGTTCGTAGATCGAGGCGATATCGAAGTTCGAACCCTTGTCGCGCAGCAGCTCGGTGATTTCGGTAGCGGGATTGGCCTTCACCGCGTAGTAGATCCTGGCGAAGGGGAAGCAGTCGGTCAGTTGGTCGTAGGCATCGGCGATGGTTTGCTTGTCGATGACCACGAAGGGGGTTTCCTGCTTGTCGGCGAAGGCCTTCATGCGCTGGAAGGTTTCAGGGGCGAAATAATCCTCGACCTTGATGGACATGGTTGGGACTCCCAATGGCAAAACACATGGATTCGTAGGGGTGAAGCTGAACGTCTAATCCGTTTCCCCACTTTGGTTCGCCTACTTCCCAAGGCATGTCGCCGAGTATCACCTGCCTGCCGGCAGCCACCGCCTGTTCATCCTGGTAGGTCGCGCGCGTGTCCCGCGCGACAACCTGGCCGCTTGAGCAGCGGACGTCGCCTTGCCACAAGGCGATCTCTCGTCGTCAGTACTTGAGCCGGATGGATCGTTTCCAGCATGGACGTTCGGGCGCGAACTTTAGGACCAAGGGGACGCGAGATCAATAAAAAAATGCCGCGATTTCGCCTCCGCCTGTCGCACCGCCGGATTGACCTGCTCAGCCTTTACCCCATGTGCATGACAGTGGGATGTCCCCGTCCGCCCAGCGTTCAATCGGATGGACGAAAAACGTCCCGCGCAGGCCTTGTGCCTACACCCGGAACGCACCGATCAGGCGTTTCAGCTGGGTCACCTGGGCGCCCAGTTCGCGGCTGGCCCGTTCGGTCTGGCTGGCGCCTTCCGCGGTGCGCTCGCCGGCCTGGTTGATCTCGACGATGTTCTGGTCGATATCGTGGGCCACGGCGGTCTGTTGCTCGGCGGCGGCGGCGATCTGCTGGTTCTGGTCGACGATCATGCCCACCGCGCCGAGGATATTCTCCAGTGCCTGCTGCACCTGCGCCGACTCGTTGACCGTGCCATCGGCGGTATGGTGGCTGCTGCCCATCGCCTTCACCGCCGCATCGACGCCGCCCTGCAGGCGCAGGATCATCTGTTCGATCTCGGCGGTGGATTGCTGGGTGCGCTTGGCCAGCGTGCGCACCTCGTCGGCCACCACCGCGAAACCGCGCCCCTGCTCCCCGGCACGAGCGGCCTCGATCGCCGCATTGAGCGCCAGCAGGTTGGTCTGTTCGGCGATGCCCTTGATCACATCCAGCACCTGGCTGATCGAGGCGCTGTCACTGGCCAGGCGATTGATCGCCGCCACCGACTGGTCGATCTCGCCGGCCAGGCGCTGGATGCTACCCACCTGCGACTCGACCAGGCTGCGCCCACTGAGGGTTTCCTGGTTCACGCTGTTCGCGCTGCTCACCGCCATCGCCGCGCTGCGTGCCACTTCCTGGGCGGTAGCGGCCATCTGGTTCATCGCCGTGGCCACCTGCTCGATCTGGCTGCGTTGCCCGGCTACCGCCTGGTTGCTTTCGGCCGACACCGACTCGACGCGCAGGGTCTGCCGCTCGACCTCGCCGACGGTCTGGCTGACCCGCTCGATCAGGTCGTGGATCTTCGCCACCGATTCGTTGAACGATTGTCCCAGCTCGCCCAGTTCGTCACGGCTGCGGGCCTGGAAGCTGACCGTCATGTCGCCGCCGGCGACGCGCTCCATCATTCGCCCGAGATCCTTCAGGGTGGCGCGGGTGGAGACGTAGAAACCGCCGTAGAGGTATAGGATCGCGGCGAAAACCACGGCCAGCGCGGCGACTAGCAACAGCATCTGCGTGCGCACCTGTTGCAGGCGCTTTTGCAACTGGGTATCGAGATAGCCGAGAACGGCGTCGTCGAGCTGGTAGGTCTTGTCCATCGCCGCGCTGACCTGATCGTAGAACTGCGTCCACGGGGTATCCAGCGTCTCGGCCACGATCACCCGGTCCTCGAACAACTGCCCCAGGCTCTTCAGGGTCTCGCGACTGGCCTGGGCGGCCTCCTCCAGCGCCGGTGGGCTGCCGGCCAGGGACTCCTGCAGCTTCAGGCCGTACTCGCCATGCAGTTTCTCGAACTCCAGCAGCAGTTCGTCGAGCCGCGCGCTGGAGGACGAATTGAGGAAACCCTGGCCCAGGGAGTAGGCGCCGATGGCGCGCCCCTTGCTGATGGCCGCCGTCACCTCCGGCGTTATCGAGCCGACCAGCTCGCTGAGCTGGCGCACCTGGCGCTGGCTGTCCTGGCTGAGCCCGGCCTGGGCGATGAGCAACTTGATGAATACCTGTGCGCTACCGAGCAGCTTCTCCGCCCGTGCGCCCTTGCCCTGCAGGGACCCTTCGGCCTCCACGGCCTGCAAGCCGTTGAGCAACCGGTCGCGCTGGGCCTCGAATTCGGCTACCGCCGCACCATCCTCGCTGAGCGGCGCCAGCGCCTCGAGCCGCCCGCGCAGTCCCTTCTGGACGTCCGCGATGCGCGCTTCCAGATCGCCGGCCTTGCCGGACTGGCCGATGACCGCATTGATCTGCAACAGATCGTTGAGGGACTCCAGGCCACGCCGGATCTGAAGTCCGCTACCCAGCAGCGTCAAGCTCTGCAGTTCGATCCGGGTGTCGCTGAACTGGCGATAGGCATCGCGCACCAGATAGAAGCTGGTGATCAGCAGCGGCAGGAAGAACAGCACGCTGATCAGGCCGAACTTCATGCCGAAGCTGAGCCGGTTCATCAGCGCGATAGCGGGATAGAGTACGGTCTTCACCCAGACGTCTCCTGATTGTTCTTATCGTTCTGAGAGATGCCGCCGCGTGGCGACATTGACGCACGGAGTCCGCTCGGTAATGGCCTTTCGAAATCATGCGGACACGTTCACCTGTGTACCCGATATCGGCCTGGTGTTCTGTAACTTAAGGTTAACGGGGAATCGCAAGCGGATTCCCCGTCGCTACGCTCAGAGGAACAGCGCGCAGAAGGCGAACACGGCGTACCAGAGCACGGCCGCACGCACCAGCAATTGCCAGAGCGCATCCAGGCTGGCGACGCCGGCGGCACCCAGTTCGACCGCTTCGACATCGCTGGCGACCCGTCCGGCCTTGCCCAGCAGCGCGGCCGCCGAGATGTCCCAGGCCAGCAGCCAGTGCAGCAGCACGCGGATAACCGCGAGGAAGTTGCCGACCAGGGCGAAGCTCAGCACCAGCGCACGCACCGGCAACCAGTCGAGGATATGCCGGACGCGCGCCGCCTGTTCGCGCAACGCCGGCTGGCGGGCGTGCTCCAGCGCCAGTGCCAGCAGGCGATAGGCCAGGGCCGCCACCGGGCCGAGCAAGGCATACCAGAAGATCACCGCGAAGAAGCTCTGGTAGCCCTGCCAGAGCAAATGGCTGTGCACCCGGCCGATCAGTTCGCTCTCGCTGCCGCCCAGGACCCCCAGATCGCGTTCGGCGACATGGAAGGCAGCCTGGGCCTCCTCGCGCCGCCAGGCGTCGCGGAACGGCCCGAGGTCGGCCATGACGTCGCCGCGGCCGAGACTGTAGACCACCACCAGAAGATGCAGCGGAAGGCTCAACCAGCCATAGGCCAGCGGCTGCAGCAATGTCAGCAGCAGGGCCAGCGGCAGCAACGGCAGGACCACCGCGAGCAGCAGCCCCAGCCAGGAGCGGCGGGACACCGAGGGCAGGTCCTCGACCAGGCCCAGCCAGGCGAGCCAGGCGCCATCGCGCTGGATACGCCGGCGCCAGCCGGAGAACTTCTCCAGCGCAAGGGCCAGCAGCAACACCAGGAACGTCATGTTTCCTCCTTGGAATCGGTCAATCCGGCGCGGTAGCGCGACCAGTCGAAAGCCTCGCCGGGATCGGTCTTGCGCTCCGGGGCGATATCGCAGTGGCCCTGGATGCGTTCCGGGGTGATCGCCGGGAAGGCCGCGCGCAACAGCCGCGTCAGCCCGGCCAGGGCAGTGTACTGCGCGTCCGTGTACGGTTCCGTGTCGGTCCCCTCCAGTTCGATGCCAAGGGAGAAGTCGTTGCACGCCTCGCGACCGTCGAAGCAGGAAACCCCGGCATGCCAGGTGCGGTCGTGACAGGAGACGAACTGGGTGATGGCGCCGTCGCGTTCGATGAGGAAATGCGCGGAAACCGTCAGGTGGCGGATCTCCTCGAAATAGGGATGTTCGTTCGGGTCCAGGCGATTCTGGAAGAACGCCTGGACCTTGCCGGTGCCGAACTGTCCCGGCGGCAGACTGATATTGTGGATGACCAGCAGCGACACCGCGTCCCCTTGCGGACGCAGGTTGAAATTCGGTGAAGGGCAGTGGCGGACGCCACGGACCCAGCCGGTAACGGAATCGAAATGCATACGGGCTCCTGAACGAGCCCCCACTCTAATCCAGCGGCGCCGGAATGACGATCAGGCGGGCTCTGGATCGGCCGCTTCGACATGCGTCGAGGAAAGGTATTACCCGCAAGAACGAAAAGACCCGGCATCCGCCGGGTCCTCGAGAAGCGGCTAGGCGCCCTTGAGGCGCCGCAGGTTGCCGATCACCGACTCCAGGGCCCGGTCGAACAGCAAGGCATCGTCCAGCAGGCGTACCGCCTGCCGGCGAAACTCCACCGCCAGGCCCATGCGGGTCTTTTCCAGGACCTTCATCCCGGTGCGATTGACGAAGATGTAGCGACCGGTGGGCCGGATCACTGCCGCCAGCTTGCAGCGCAGCTTGTGCTCGGCGTCCTCCTGGATTTCCACCCAACTGCCGACACGCAGCGCATCGACCCGCAGCAGTGCCTCGTCGTTGTCCGGCAGGCGCACTTCGCTCTCGACAGGCGCCGGGGCGGCGTCCGGCGAGGTCAGGACAATTTCCTCGACCACCCGCAGCATGACCGGCGCCCGGGGCTTTTCCGCGGCCGTGCCCGGGGTCGCTTCGTCGAGCAGCGGGCTGTCCGCGACCGCCGCCTCGCCGCGCTTGTCGCGCTGCAGGCCCTGGACATGCAGGGTTTCCAGCTGGCTGAAGAATTCTCCGGTGGAAAACGGATCGAAGGCTGCGCTGGCCAATCCCTCGCGCAGCGCCTTGAGCAGGCCTGGCACGCGCTCCAGCAACTGTTGGCGGGACAGCGGATCATCATGCGGGCCGACGCTCCAGATCAGCTCGTCCATGGTATCCAGGGCCTCCCGCCACTCGGCCGAAGCCTTGCCATGCTTGAGGCAGATCAGCAGCATCACCTTGCTCCAGGCATCCCGCAGCAGGCGCACCACCACCTCCGGCAGGACCTTGCCGAGCAGTCGCTGGTTCAGCACCTGCTCCACGTCCTGACGAGCCAGTTCGGCCTTGGCGCGGCCTTCCTCGGCGTCGCGGGTGCGTTGCTCGAGGAGCTCGCTGCGGCGGCGCTCGTCGCCGGTGAAGGCAATGAAGTCCTCCAGCAACTCGGCGAAGATCGCCGGGTCGTCGACGAAGTCGTTCAACAGCCGCATCACGACCTGTTCGATCTTCTGGTACAGGCTGTCGCGCCGGGCATCATTGTGTTCGGCCCAGCCCAGCGACGCGGATGCGATCTCGTTGAGCAGGCGACGCGCCGGATGGCTACCGCGGCTGAAGAAGGTCTTGTCGAGCAGGGCCACCTTGAGCATCGGGATCTGCATCCGACCGATCAGGGCCTTCAGCGAATCAGGCAGGGTGCGGTCGTCGAGAATGAACTCGAACAGCATCGACACCAGGTTGATGACGTCATCGTCCACCTGGCCGACCACCCGAGAACGGCCGCTCTTGTGGCTGACCCGCTGGAGCAGTTGGTCGACCCCGTCGCGGACGTCGAACTCCGCGGCGCCAGGGCCCGGCAAGTGCTGTTGCAGGTGGGAAAGCAGGCGCATCAGGTCGTTGCTGGAAATCGGCGCGGCATTCTCAGGCGTTTCGCGACGGTAGAAGGAAGGATTGTCGCGGACCTGCGCCAGCAGTTCCTGCAGCGCGCCGAAGACTTCCTGCTGACCGCCGTCGAGCAGCGCAGCCTGTGCCTGCAGGGTCCCGGCATCGCGCACCGCTTCGGGACGGACAGCGGGCTGACGCCGCGGCAGCGCGGATTTGAGTTCCGGCAGCACGCCCGCAGCGACCAGGATCTGGTTGGCCTCGGCGTACAACTGGTCGCAATGGGCCAGGACGTACTTCTCGAACAGCTTGAGAATGATCAGCTTGACCTTGATCTCGACGCCGAGCACCTGGCAGGCATCGAGGAAAGCCGAGGTCAGCGGACGCGGAGCGAGGGGATTGCTCTTCTCGTCGACCTTCCGGCCGACCAGGGTGTTCAGGCGGGTGCTCAGGTGGGCCAGCGCGGAGGCATCGCGGCTCATCACCCGCGCCACCATCGCGTCCACCGCGACGGACTCCTCCAGTTCCTCGTTCTGTACCAGGCTGAGGCTATCGAAGGACACGGTATCCAGGGTCGGCACGGATTTGCCGGACTGTACCTGGTTGAGCGCCGAGAACTCCTCGAAGACCTTCTGCAGGTAGACCCGCTCGATACTCTTGCGCTTGAGGCGCAGGTCGCGCATGGCTTCGAAGAAAGCGTTCTGTTCGAGGTTGCTGGTGGCTCGGTCGGCCATTTCGAAGAGGGTGTCGTCGGCGTTGTCGAACAACGCCTGCAACGCCTGTTTCAGCTGCAGCGCCGCCTTGTCGCGCACCTGCACGAGGATGACCGGCAGGCGCCCCGCTCCGGCGTTCGGCGACGGCTCGGAAGCGACCCTGGTCAGGTGCACCACATTGGCATCGTTCTGCATCGGGACTCTCCTGCCACCCTCGCGGCCGCGCATGGAATGGCAAAAATCGGGCACAGAGGATCGATTGGCGTCGTCCGTAACGTCAATTTCCAGGCGTCAAAAACAAGTATCTACATTCATTATAGAGATACTTTCAAATCTAGATAGAGGGTTTTCCTATAGACATGACTCTCTTCACACAAGCGAAGGCCGATGAATGGCGGCCGTCCCGACCGGCGCCCAGGTAGGCACAGACGCCGTCCGCCGCGCTCCGTATAATCGCCCGATCTCGTACAGGAGCCCGCCATGCCTAACCTCACCCTTGCCGACCTCCAAGGCGAAATCCAGGCCAACGTCCGCACCGCCCTGGCGGAAGACGTCGGCGGCGGCGACCTTACCGCTCAGTTGATCGATCCACAGCGCGAGGCCGAGGCCCGGGTGATTACCCGCGAGCACGCGACGATCGCGGGCCGCGCCTGGGTCGACGAGGTCTTCCGCCAGGTCGATCCCCGAGTGCTGGTGACCTGGCAGGTGGAGGACGGCCAGCGAGTCGAGCCGAACCAGATGCTGTTCCAGCTAAAAGGTCCGGCCCGCGCCCTGCTCACCGGCGAGCGCAGCGCGCTGAACTTCCTCCAGCTGCTTTCCGGTACCGCCACCCGCAGCCAGCACTACGCCGACCTGGTCGCAGGCACCACGGTGAAGCTGCTCGACACCCGCAAGACCCTGCCCGGCCTGCGCCTCGCGCAGAAGTACGCGGTCACCTGCGGCGGTTGCCACAACCACCGCATCGGCCTCTACGATGCCTTCCTGATCAAGGAAAACCACATCGCCGCCTGCGGCGGTATCCATCGGGCAATCGCCGAAGCCCGGCGCATAGCACCCGGCAAGCCGGTGGAAGTGGAAGTGGAGAACCTCGATGAACTGCGCCAGGCGCTGGAGGCCGGCGCCGATATCGTCATGCTCGACGAACTCAGCCTGGACGACATGCGCACCGCCGTCGCCCTCACCGCCGGCCGTGCCAAGCTGGAAGCTTCCGGCGGAATCAACGAGAGCACCCTGCGCAACATCGCCGAGACCGGCGTCGACTACATCTCCATCGGCACCCTGACCAAGGATGTCAGGGCCGTCGACCTGTCCATGCGCCTCACCCTCTGAACGAATCGCAGGCAATAAAAAGCCCCGCCGAAGCGGGGCTTTTTTATGCGACTGGTGCCGGATAGAGGAATCGAACCCCCGACCTTCTCATTACGAATGAGCTGCTCTACCGACTGAGCTAATCCGGCTGACATTATAGCGGCGAATACGATAATGCAATCACCGCTAGATGCCAAGTCATCGATCAAAAAATCATATAGTAATCAGTCAGTACAGCCATTAGGACGGAATTTAGCATCTACGGTAGTAGCACAGCTCCAGCCACCATTAACATCACGAGTCCAGGTCAGAGTCTGGCCAGAAATAGCTGCGGATGCACCGTTACCAAAAGTCGCAATGATAGTGGTTTGAGTAGTCAGAGGATCCAGAACCTGCGGAACACCGGTATTGGTTGGCAGGGTTTGAGAAGTCTGAGAAGCACCAGTCAACAAACTGGAACCCGTCGCACCCGGGTCGCATTGACCAGCAGCAGTACCCACAGCAGTACGACCATCCTGGAGGCAGGCCTCAACTGCAGTCTTCAAGGAGCCAGCCTCTGCCATAACCCTGGAGACCTGAGAGCGAGAAACATAGTTCTGATATTGGGGAATTGCGATTGCAGCCAGAATACCAATGATCGCAACTACGATCATCAGTTCAATCAGAGTAAAACCCTTCTGTGCTTTCATGAGTATCTCCATATTGTATGTATAGGCCAAACGCCTTCCCCCAATAAAGCAGTTTGCATGCCAACCTTTCAAAGCCCTCTCTTCGCAACTTTCGCAGGCGTTTCATCACTGAACAACTCCCCTCCGCTGGCAATATGTGACACTTTTTGACATCTTGGAATCACCGGTTTGGCAGCCCCAGGCATCTGCGTTATAAGTCTCGCTCCAAGCCTTCTTCAGATGTTCCCCAATGAACGATTCCACGCCTCTCAGCGGCCTTGCCAAGCAACTGGTCCTGAACGAACTCCTCGACGAAAAGACCGCCCGCCAGGCCCAGGTGCAGGCCGCGCGCAACAAGCAGTCGCTGGTCAGCCACCTGGTCCAGGCCAAGCTGGTGCAGAGCCGGGCGTTGGTCGAGGTGGCCGCCGAGCAGTTCGGCATCGCCTATTGCGACCTGAACAGCCTGGATCGGGAAAGCATTCCGAAGGATGCCATCAGCGAGCGCCTGGTCCGCCAGCACCGCGTGTTGCCGCTGTGGAAGCGCGGCAACAAACTGTTCATCGGCCTCTCCGACCCGACCAATCACCAAGCGGTCACCGATATCCAGTTCAGCACCGGTCTCACCACCGAAGCCCTGCTGGTGGAGGACGACAAGCTCGGCGTAGCCATCGAGAAGCTCTACGAGGGCGCCATGGACGCTCTCGGCGACCTCGGCGATATCGATCTCGACGGGGTCGATGTGGGCAAGGCAGAAAGCGCCAGCCAGGAAGATTCCGGCGACGACGCCGAAGATGCCCCGGTGGTGCGCTTCGTCAACAAGATGCTGCTCGACGCCATCCGCGGCGGCTCTTCCGACCTGCACTTCGAACCCTACGAAAAGACCTACCGGGTGCGCTTCCGTACCGACGGCATGCTCCACGAGGTAGCCAAGCCGCCGATCCAGCTGGCCAGCCGCATTTCCGCGCGACTCAAGGTAATGGCCGGCCTGGATATCTCCGAACGGCGCAAGCCGCAGGACGGGCGGATCAAGATGCGCGTGTCAAAGAACAAGTCCATCGACTTCCGCGTCAACACCCTGCCGACCCTGTGGGGCGAGAAGATCGTGATGCGGATCCTCGACTCCTCCAGCGCGCAGATGGGCATCGACGCCCTCGGCTACGAAGAGGATCAGAAGGAACTTTATCTGGCCGCGCTCAAACAGCCACAGGGCATGATTCTGGTCACCGGCCCCACCGGCTCGGGCAAGACGGTTTCGCTGTACACCGGCCTGAACATCCTGAATACCACCGACATCAACATTTCCACCGCCGAAGACCCGGTGGAGATCAACCTGGAAGGCATCAACCAGGTCAACGTCAATCCGCGCCAGGGCATGGACTTCTCCCAGGCGCTGCGCGCCTTCCTGCGCCAGGACCCGGACGTGATCATGGTCGGCGAGATCCGCGATCTGGAGACTGCCGAGATCGCCATCAAGGCGGCGCAGACCGGGCATATGGTGATGTCCACCCTGCACACCAACAGCGCCGCCGAGACCCTGACCCGCCTGCTGAACATGGGCGTGCCGGCATTCAACCTGGCGACCTCGGTGAACCTGATCATCGCCCAGCGCCTTGCGCGAAAACTCTGTTCGCACTGCAAGAAAGAACACGACGTGCCGAAGGAAACCCTGCTTCACGAGGGCTTCCCGGAAGACAAGATCGGCACCTTCAAGCTGTATTCGCCTGTAGGCTGCGAAAACTGCAAAGGCGGTTACAAAGGTCGCGTCGGTATTTATGAAGTGGTTAAAAACACCCCCGCCCTGCAGCGGATTATCATGGAAGAAGGCAACTCCATCGAGATCGCCGAGCAAGCCCGCAAAGAAGGCTTCAACGATCTGCGCACCTCAGGCCTGCTGAAAGCCATGCAGGGAATCACCAGCCTGGAGGAAGTCAACCGCGTGACCAAGGATTAACCCATGGCGGACAAAGCGTTAAAGACCAGTGTCTTCGTATGGGAAGGCACTGACAAGAAAGGCACCAAGGTCAAGGGCGAGCTGTCCAGCCAGAACCCGACCCTGGTCAAGGCGCAACTGCGCAAGCAGGGCATCACGCCGGTCAAGGTCCGCAAGAAAGGCATTTCCCTGCTGGGGGCGGGGAAGAAGATCAAGCCTATGGACATCGCCCTGTTCACCCGCCAGATGTCCACCATGATGGCCGCCGGCGTGCCACTGCTGCAGTCGTTCGACATCATCAGCGAAGGCTTCGACAATCCGAACATGCGCAAGCTGGTGGAGGAGATCAAGCAGGAAGTCGCCGGCGGCAACAGCCTGGCCAACTCGCTGCGCAAGAAGCCGCAGTACTTCGACTCGCTCTACTGCAACCTGGTGGACGCCGGCGAACAATCCGGCGCCCTGGAAACCCTGCTCGACCGGGTCGCCACCTACAAGGAAAAGACCGAGGCGCTGAAGGCCAAGATCAAGAAGGCCATGACCTACCCGATCGCAGTGATCGTCGTCGCCATCATCGTTTCGGCGATCCTACTGATCAAGGTGGTGCCGCAGTTCCAGTCGGTGTTCGAGGGCTTCGGCGCCGAACTGCCAGCCTTCACCATGATGGTCATCAACATTTCCAACGTGCTCCAGGAATGGTGGCTCCTGGTACTGCTGATGATGGGCGGCGCCGGCTTCTTGCTGAACCACGCCTACAAGCGTTCGGAGAAGTTCCGCGACGCCACCGACCGCACGGTACTGAAGCTGCCGATCGTCGGCGCCATCCTCTACAAATCCGCCGTGGCACGCTACGCGCGGACGCTGTCGACCACCTTCGCCGCCGGCGTGCCATTGGTGGAAGCCCTCGACTCGGTTTCCGGCGCCACCGGCAACGTGGTGTTCAGGGACGCGGTGGGCAAGATCAAGCAGGACGTGTCCACCGGCATGCAGCTGAACTTCTCCATGCGCACCACCAACATCTTCCCCAGCATGGCCATCCAGATGACCGCCATCGGCGAGGAATCGGGCGCGCTGGACGACATGCTGGCCAAGGTCGCTGGCTTCTACGAGCAGGAAGTGGATAATGCCGTGGACAACCTGACCGCCCTGATGGAACCGATGATCATGGCGGTCCTCGGGGTCCTGGTCGGTGGCCTGATCATCGCCATGTACCTGCCGATCTTCCAACTCGGCAACGTCGTCGGATAACTGATGCCCCTCCTCGACTACCTGGCCAGCCATCCGCTGGCCTTTGTCTTGTGCGCCATCCTCCTCGGCCTGCTGGTCGGCAGCTTCCTCAACGTCGTCGTGCATCGCCTGCCGAAGATGATGGAGCGCAACTGGAAGGCCGAAGCCCGCGAAGCGCTCGGGCTGGAGCCGGAACCCAAGCAGGCGAACTACAACCTGGTGCTGCCGAATTCGGCGTGCCCGCGCTGCGGCCACGAGATCCGCCCCTGGGAAAACATCCCGCTGGTCAGCTACCTGGCGCTGGGCGGCAAGTGCTCGTCCTGCAAGGCCGCCATCGGCAAACGCTACCCCCTGGTGGAACTGGCCACCGCGCTGCTTTCCGGCTACGTCGCCTGGCATTTCGGCTTCACCTGGCAGGCGGGCGCGATGCTCCTGCTGACCTGGGGCCTGCTGGCGATGAGCCTGATCGATGCCGATCACCAACTGCTGCCGGACGTGCTGGTGCTGCCGCTGCTCTGGCTGGGTCTGATCGCCAACCATTTCGGCCTCTTCGCCAGCCTCGACGATGCGCTGTTCGGCGCGGTGTTCGGCTACCTGAGCCTGTGGTCGGTGTTCTGGCTGTTCAAGCTGGTGACCGGCAAGGAGGGCATGGGCTACGGCGACTTCAAGCTGCTGGCCATGCTCGGTGCCTGGGGCGGCTGGCAGATCCTGCCGCTGACCATCCTGCTGTCGTCGCTGGTCGGGGCGATCCTCGGGGTGATCATGCTGCGCCTGCGCAACGCCGAAAGCGGCACGCCGATCCCCTTCGGTCCCTATCTGGCGATTGCCGGGTGGATTGCTTTGCTCTGGGGTGATCAAATAACCCGGACCTATCTGCAATTCGCCGGATTCAAATGACCCAACCCTGGATACTAGGCCTCACGGGCGGTATCGGCAGCGGCAAGAGCGCAGCCGCCGAGCATTTCATTTCCCTCGGCGTCCACCTGGTGGACGCCGACCATGCCGCCCGCTGGGTGGTGGAGCCGGGGCGTCCGGCCCTGGCGAAGATCGTCGAACGCTTCGGCGACGGCATCCTCCTGCCCGATGGCCAACTCGACCGCGCCGCCTTGCGCGAGCGGATCTTCCAGGCGCCGGAGGAACGGCGCTGGCTGGAGCAATTGCTGCACCCGCTGATCGGCGCGGAGATCGTCCAGTACCTGGCCAGGGCCGAATCGCCCTACGCCATCCTGGTCTCGCCGCTGCTGGTGGAGTCCGGCCAGCGCCAGATGACCCAGCGCGTGCTGGTGGTGGATACCCCGGAACATCTGCAACTACAGCGCACCATGCTTCGCGACAAGGTCTCCGAGGAGCAGGTGCGCTCGATCCTCCAGGCCCAGGCCCGGCGCGACGAGCGCTTGAAGCACGCCGACGACGTGCTGGTCAACGACGGCGACCTGTCCCACCTGCAGCGTGAAGTCGAACGACTGCACGCCTTCTACCTGACCTTGCGAGGAGGCCGAGCATGAGCCAGCCCCTGACCGTGGAGTGCCCGACCTGCGGCGCGCCCGTCGAATGGAAAAGCGACAACAAGTACCGCCCCTTCTGCTCCGACCGCTGCAAGCTGATCGATCTCGGCGCCTGGGCCGCCGAGGAACATGCGATCCCCGGCGACACCCTGGAAGACGACATCTTCTCCGCCGACCTGCCGCCTCGCGAGCATTGAACGCAACGGGCCAGCCAATCCGGCAGGCCCGTTCCTTCAGGGACGCATGAAAGCGTAGTCGCGCTGGTCGTCGAGATTCTCCGCAAGAAATTGCAGTTCGCTGGCCAGGTCGCCAGCATCGCGCTCCGCCCGGTTCAGTTCGACGATTGCGCTGAGCAGCGCGCGCAGGCGCATTGCCCGGTCCGCCTCGTCGCTCTTCGACAGCAACTCTCGCAGGCCCTCTCGGGCCCATTCATGGACACCCATGTTCCGCTCCTCACCTGGGAAAACGGCAGGATCGCGGCCAGCTTCGTCCGAAACACTGACGCAAGTCAGCCGCCGCCCGCCATGAACCTGGCGAATGACTGGTCATCAGGGCTTGCGCTCTTCGTCCTTCCAGGGCGCCTGCAGGTAGCGCGTGCGATTGAAGGTTTCCAGCCACTCCGGGTAGTAGACCACCAGGCCGGTGATCACCGTGCCGTTGATGAAGGCCTCGGGGAACATGATCAGCCACAGGTAACCAGCGAAGTCCTCCAGCCAGGGCGGCATCGGGAAAAGGCCGTCGATCCAGACCACGCCAAGGCCGAGCAGCAGGACCACCACCGCGGTGAGGGCCGCCGGGAAGAAACCGCAGCAGAAGATGTAGACGAACAGATTGCGCGGCTGGCGCTTTTCCACGAACAACGCCGCCAGCTCCGCGATCAGCGCGGGGATCGCCACCAGCAGCACGCCGTTGACGCCGATCGCCAGCCAATCCTGGCGACCGAGCAGGCACAAGCCCAGCTGCGCCACCAGCCCCACCACGATCGCCAGCGGCCAGTCGAGCAGCAAGGTGACGGCGGTCATGCCGATGAAATGGAAGGACAGTCCCGACTCGAAGTCCCGGCGCACCAGCCAGAGCAGGAACAGCCCGAGCATGGTACCGAACACCAGGTGCTGGCGGCGGGTATCACTGACCAGCTCGACCCAAGGCGCGCGCCAGGCGGCGAGCAGCAGCAGCGGCGCATAGATGGCCCAGCCCAGTTCCAGGCTTTCCGCCGACAGCAATTCGGCAGCGATCACGGCTGCAGTTGTTCCAGGGCGATGCGCAGGGCCACCGGCGAATCCAACTGGCGGGTTTCCAACACGCGGCGCTGCTCCAGCCTGACCCAGAGCACCTTGCCCTCGTCCGAGGCATAGCGAGAAGCGATGGCCGCGTCGCGATCGAGCAGCACCGGATAACTGTAGTCACGCATGGCCGGCACCGCGAAAAGCCGGGAAATCAGCGCCGGCATGCGGCTGATGTCCGCCAGGAACAGCGCGTGGCGCGCCTCCAGGTAGCCCTTTGGGCGCTCCGCCAGCGCCGCCTTGACCAGCTTCGAGCCGTCCATGTCCCGCGCCACCAGCAGGACCCGGGTGGAGTCGTCCAGCGAGTGCGCCTTTTCGAACTGGTCCTGCAACGTCCAGGGCTCCAGGGTGGAGCCCTTCTCCACGGCCAGCGCCAGGCCGGGCAGCAGCATGCCCAGCAGAACCCAATGCAATCGTTTCACGCGTGTCCCTCCCGAGTGGAAAATACCTGGATGTCCTTGCGCCGCTCCCAGTCCGACTGGGCTCGCCAGAATGCCTGTGCCTCCTCGGCGGCATCCAGGACGAAGACATGGGATTTGCCGATCCCCTCCCCCGCCAGACGCGCCAGCACTTCGTCGAGCATCCGCCGCGCCAGCCCCAGCCCTCGATAACCGGGATCGACCACCAGGTGCTGGAGGTAACCACGGCGACCGTCATGCCCGGCCATCAGGCAGGCGATCACCTCCCCTTCGGTTTCGACCAGCAGGCTCAGCCCGGGGTTGCGTTGAAGGTAGGCGAGGAAGAAGGGATAGGCGTCCTCCGCACGGAGGCGGATACCTGGCGTTCGCGACCACAGCGCGAAGAGTGCCGGGTGATCGGCGGCGATGACGCTGCGAAGTTGCATCGGAACGGCTCCGGCCCAAGGGGAACGGCAGTGTACACCGAGCCTCGCCGCTGGCGCGCTCCGGGACGGATTGTCGCAGCCGGAGCGCCTGCGGGCTGGAAAGCGGGCCCGCCGGCAGACTAAGCTGAGCCCATGAACGAAGCGGATTATCTGCGCCTGCTCACCCGTCAGGCCGAACAAGCCAACGACTTCCTCTCCAACGCACGTAAATGGGACCGCGAGCGCTGGGTCTGCCAGCGCTTCCTCGAAGCCCTCAACGTGCCCTATCGCCAGGAGGATTTCGCCGCCCCCGGGGAGCAGCCGCCGGACGTCCTGTTCAAGGGTGCCGGCTTCGAGGTGTTCTTCGTCCTCGATGAAGGTCGCCGGCTGAACGAGGAGTGGCGCGAGGAACTGACCCGTCGCCGCCAGGCCGTCAGCCTGCGCCAACTGATCCGCCGCGAAGAGCGGCCACAACGGATCGCCGCCGCCGAGCTGCAGGCACGGCTGGCGCCAACCCTGCGCAAGAAGGCGCACAACTATAGCGAGCGCGGCATCGACCACGGCGAACTGGACCTGCTGGCCTTCGTCAATCTGAAGCGCGCGGTGCCCGATTTCAATACGCCCTTCCCGCCGCCCACCGAATACCTGCGCCAAGGCTGGCGCTCGCTGTCGATGGTCGGTCCGACCTTTGCCCGGGTGCTCTTCGCTCACTCCGGCGCCCCCGAGTTCCTGCGCGCCAACCTCGGCCGCAGCATCCTGTTCGACGCCGGGGTAGGCCTGTGAGCGAAGGGCGGGTGAAGTGGATCGGCGTGCGCTCCGGCAGTCGCGCGCCGATCCAGGAACTGGAGGCGGTGGAGGCACGGCGCGGCCTGGGACTGACGGGCGATCACCCGCACCCGCCGCGCCAGGTCACCCTGGTGCAGTGGGAACACATCGAGGCCCTCGGTACCCTGCTGGGCAGGCCGTTGTTGCCCAACGAGATGCGCCGCAACATCGCCGTCGCCGGCATCAACCTGCTCAGCCTGAAGGACCGTCGCTTCCGCCTCGGCGGCGCGCTGCTGGAAACCACTGGCTGGTACCAACCCTGCGGACGCCTGGAAAAGCACATCGACCACCGCACGCTGAAAAGCGTGCGCGAACAGGGCGGCATCACCGCGCGGGTGATCGGCAGCGGAGTGATCCGCCTCGACGATCCGCTGGTGATCGAGCCCCCTGTCTGTCTAGAATGACCGACATCGAAAACGGAGGCCTGCCATGTCCAGCCGACTGAGCCCCGAAGACCAGCAGAAGGTCGAGCAGTACCTCGCCTCGCCGCTGCACCAGGTCGAGCGTGCGCCGTTCCGCCCGTGGTTCCTGATGTTCGTCCTGCTCGCCGTGGTCATCGGCCTGGGCCTGCTCAGCCGCCTCCTCAGCTACCTGGCCTGAGTCGTCCGGTCGAGCCACGCTCCCGACGACCGCCTCACGGAATTCCCACTATGAGATATCCACATGTCCCATCGCATCGTGATCGTCGGCGGCGGCGCCGGCGGGCTGGAGCTCGCCACCCGTCTCGGCCGCACCCTGGGTAAACGCGGCAAGGCCCAGGTCACCCTGGTCGACGCCAACCTCACCCACATCTGGAAACCCCTGCTGCACGAAGTCGCTGCCGGCTCGCTCAACTCCTCCGAGGACGAGCTGAACTACGTCGCCCAGGCGAAATGGAACCACTTCGAATTCCAGCTCGGCCGCATGCAGGGCCTGGATCGCGCCAGCAAGCGGGTCCGCCTGGCCGCACTGGTGGACGAGAATGGCGTTGAGCTGGTTCCCGAGCGCGACATCGCCTACGACACCCTGGTGATCGCCGTCGGCAGCACCACCAACGACTTCGGCACCGAGGGCGCTGCGGAACACTGCATTTTCCTCGATACCCGCGCCCAGGCCGAACGCTTCCACCGCCAGCTGCTCGGCCAGTACCTGCGTGCGCATACCGGGCACGACGCGAACAACAACGCAGTGAGTATCGCCATCATCGGCGCCGGCGCCACCGGCGTCGAACTGGCTGCGGAACTGCACCACGCCGCGCAGATGCTGGCCGCCTACGGGCTCGACCGGATCCGCCCGGAAGACCTGCACATCAGCCTGGTCGAAGCCGGCCCACGGGTGCTGCCGGCGCTGCCCGAGCGTATCAGCCAGCCGGTACACCAGACCCTGAGCAAGCTCGGCGTACGGGTGATGACCGGCTCCGCGGTGAGCAAGGTAGATGCGGACGGCCTCTGGACCGGCGACGGCGAGTTCGTCCCGGCGACGCTCAAGGTCTGGGCGGCGGGCATCCGGGCTCCGGCCTTCCTCAAGGAACTCGACGGCCTGGAAAGCAACCGTATCAACCAACTGGTGGTCCGCCCGACCCTGCAGACCACCCGCGACGACGACATCTTCGCCTTCGGCGACTGCGCCGCCTGCCCCCAGCCGGGGCAGCCGGGAGAGCAACCGCGCAACGTGCCGCCACGCGCCCAGGCCGCGCACCAGCAGGCCTCGCTGCTGGTGAAATCGCTGCGTGCCCGTCTCGAAGGCAAGCCGCTGGGCGAGTATCAGTACCGCGACTACGGTTCGTTGATCTCGCTGTCGCGCTTCAGCGCGGTCGGCAACCTGATGGGCAATCTGATGGGTAGCGTCATGCTCGAAGGCTGGCTGGCGCGGATGTTCTACGTATCGCTATACCGCATGCACCAGATGGCGTTGTACGGTCCGCTGCGCACCGCGATGCTGATGCTCAGCGGCCGCCTGCGCAGCACCGAGCCACGCCTCAAGCTGCACTGAGCCATTGCGCCCCGTTTGCCGTCGGCGCGGGGCGTTCCTTCAACAGCAAAGCTGGCGCAACTGCGCCAGCCGACTGGCGGTACGCTGCATGTCCGCAGGCAGGTCGCTGCCCTCGACCAGGTCCGGCAGCGCCTTTTCGGCACTCAGGAAAAAACGCCGGTCATTGTCGTAAAGGACGTCGACGAGATTGATGAAGCGCTGCTGGGCGGCGACCGAACAACACGCCATCGGCGGTACGCCGTCCAGCACCCAGGTAGAGAAGCGTTCGCCGAGGGCAAGGTAGTCCATCACCGCGGTTGGCGCCTCGCAAAGGTCGGCGAAGGCGAACCACACCAGGTCGCCGCACACCGCGCGCGCCTGCAACGTCCTCGCGCCGCTTTGCAGGGTCACGCGTTGCGAGGGCTCGGGCGCGGACAAGCCCAGCTCGTCCAGGCAAGCGCATGAGGCTGGCCAGCAATACCCGCCGCTGGCATAACCGGAAGCGATCTCCTGCCGCGGCGAAATCGTCCGGTAGTCCCGGGCGCCGGCTACTTCCAGCACTTCCATGCGCGTCTCGATCAACCGGATCGCCGGCAGGAAGCGTTCGTGGTAGAGCGGATTGGGCAGCAGTTGCCGCGGCGCGTAGTTGGAGGTGCAGACCAGGGTGATCTTCCTGCGGAACAGCTCCCTGAACAGGCGTGTTATCAGCATCGCGTCGCCGATGTCGTGGACATGGAATTCGTCGAAGCAAAGCAGCCGGCAATCTCCCAGCAGTTCGTCGAGCGCACCGCCCAGGGCATCGGGCCGCCCCTGGCGGCGGAACATGCCGTCATGAAGCTGGCGAAAGAACGCATGGAAATGCGTCCGGCGCAGGCCCTGCAAATCGGCGCTGCGAAAGAAGCCATCCATCAGCCAGCTCTTGCCGCGCCCGACCGGCCCCCACAGGTAGAGGCTGCGCGGCGCTTGCCGGAATAGCGACGGACCTCGACGCAAGCGCTCCGCCAATCGATCGAGATGAAGAATGGCATTGCCCTGGGCTGCGTCCAGCACATAGCCGCGCCGTTGCGCCTCTTGGTGGAAATAGCGGGCTACGGGCGTTGTGGGCTTGGTGCCGGTCATGGGTGAACGCCGCGAAAAAGAACCGAAAGACACACGCCGTTGATGCTCAGCCTGAGAGGGACCGTAAACCGAGACGGAATTCTAGCGCTGCGTCCTGCCCATGCTCCAGCCGCCAGATCGAACGGCGGGCGATAGTCGGACAGGCCCTTTGATCATGACCGCCACGGTCGCGATACGGAATCGCGCTCAGCCGCTACTTCCGCCCCACTGTTTCCGCCGCTTCCGCAGCCGAGCCCGTTATCACCGGAGTTTTTTCCTACAGCAGTCCTCCCAGTCCCCTACGAAAACCAAGAAGTTCTACCGGCCAACGCCAGAAAACTACGATTGTCGCCGTTTCAGCCTCGCCCCAGGCTATCGCCCACTCGATTCTCCGCCTTGAAACCGATCGTTCTGCACATGCCTGCGGATATCGGCTTCTTTTCCCTGCAAGAACCGCGCTCCGGGCCGATTGACCATGCATCCAGCTTTTCCGCGTAACCAGGCTAGCCTTTCTTTCCCGCCGCCCTCCCCAAAGCCTTCCGGCAGTTCCACTTCGATCGTTCCATCCCTCAGGGCCGGACCGTTGCTCCGTACGGGCCTCATGGGAATGGCCATGCTGTCGTCCGGCCTTGCCAGTGCCGCCCCGGATGCGGGGCAGGCGCTGCGTGACGTGGAAAGCCGACGCCTGAACCTGCCCGCGCCGGTGGAACTGGACGCCGAGCGCCCCAGCCCCGAGGACGGCGTATCACGGGCTGCCGAAGAGGGCGGCCCGACGGTGCTGGTCAAGCGCTTCCAACTCAGCGGCAACAGGCAGTTCGACGATCGACGCCTGCTGGCGCTCCTGCACGACCTGCCGGGCCAGGAACTCAATCTGAGCCAATTGCACGCCGCCGCCGCCCGCATCGGCGATTTCTATCGGGAAAAGGGATATGTGCTGGCGCGCGCCTTCCTCCCGGCACAGGAAATCCAGGATGGAACGGTACGCATCGAAGTGCTCGAGGGACGCTACGGCAGGATCGAACTGCACAACACGTCCCGAACGCTGGACCGCGTTCTACTCCGCCCCTTGAGCGCACTCGAACGAGATACCGCGGTCCAGGGCTCGGAGCTGGAGCGTGCGCTTCTGCTCCTGAGCGACATTCCCGGCCTCCAGGCCAAAGGCACCCTGCTGCCGGGCCAGGCGCAGGGAACCACGGACTTGCGCGTCGAGGCCCGCCCCGGCCCGCTGGTCGGCGGAAGGCTGGAGGCAGACAACTATGGCGGCCGCTACATGGGGGAATATCGCCTGGGAACCACCCTCGACTTCAACAGCCCGCTGCGACTGGGCGACCAGGCGAGACTGAGCCTGCTGGGCAGCGACCGGCACCAACGCTACTACCGTGCAGCCTATCAACTGCCCCTTGGTTCCCGAGGCACGCGCATCGGACTGGCCCACGCCGAGACGACCTATCGACTGGTACGCGATTTCTCGCGCCTGGACGCCCATGGCCGGGCCATTACCGACAGTCTGTTCGTCAGCCAGCCCCTGCTGCGTAGCCGCAGCTTAAGCCTGTCCACCCAGTTGCAATATGAAAACAAACGACTTCGCGATGACCAGGAGCGTACCGGGAGGCATAGCCGCAAGGAGATCCGCCTGTGGACCGCCAGCATCAGCGGAAACGCCCAGGACCGCTTGTTCGGCGGTGGACAGAGCGGCTTCTCGCTGGCCTATGCCCACGGCCAGCTCGCCATCGACTCCGCCGAAGAGCGGCTGCTGGACCGCTACACCATCGGTACCGCCGGCAGCTTCGACAAGATCATGCTCAACGCCGTACGCCTGCAGCACCTGGGCGACCGCCTGCAGTTGTTCGCCCAACTCAACGCCCAGTGGAGCGGCGGCAACCTAGACAGCGCGGAACAGTTCGACATGGGCGGCCCCTACGGCGTTCGGGCGTTCCCCCTGGGCAGCTACAAGGGCTACGGCGACGAAGGCTGGCAAGCCAGTGCGGAGCTGCGCTACAGCCTGGCTCCGGGCTGGCAGCTGAGTTCGTTCATCGACCAGGGAGCGGTGAAATTCCTCAAGCACCCCAACACCAAGGAAGGCAATCGCAACCGCATGGCCGCCGTCGGCAGCGGCGCAACCTGGTACGGAACGGATCACCAGGTCAGCCTGACCGCCGCCTGGCCCCTGAGCCAGGAAAACAACATCGAGCCCGAGCGCACTCCCCGGCTGTGGCTGCAAGCGACCCGCTACTTCTGAGCAAGCTCCCGCCCGCCATGCCGGTGGGCCCCACTGAAAGGAAAAGCCATGAACAAGAGCTATACGCTGGTCTGGAACCAGGCCACAGGCTGTTGGAACGTCGCAAGCGAAGGTACCCGTCGGCGCAGCAAGAGCGGACGCGGCAAGGCGCTCGTAGTCGCCGGAGCGTCACTGCTCGGCCTGTTCTGCCAGGCCCCCGCCTTCGCCCTGCCCAGCGGCGCCACGGTCGTTTCAGGCGATGCCGGATTCCAGACATCCACCGATGGCCGGCATATGGTCATCGACCAGCAGAGCCACAAGCTGATCACTAATTGGAACGAGTTCAGCGTCCGTGCCGATGAGCGGGTCAGCTTCCACCAGCCGGGCCAGGACGCCGTCGCCCTGAACCGGGTGATCGGCCGCAACGGCAGCGATATCCAGGGGCGGATAGATGCCAACGGCAAGGTCTTCCTGGTCAATCCCAACGGTGTGGTCTTCGGCAAGTCCGCCCAGGTCAACGTAGGCGGCCTGGTGGCTTCCACCCTGGACCTGGCCGACAGGGACTTCCTCGCCGGCAACTACCAGTTCTCCGGCGACTCCGGCGCAACCGTAAGCAATGCCGGCAGCCTGAAAGCCAGCGAAGGCGGCAGCATCGCCCTGCTGGGCGCCCGGGTCAGCAACGACGGCGTGATCCAGGCGCAACTCGGCGCCGTGGCCCTGGGCGCAGGCCAGGGCATCAACCTCAATTTCGATGGCGACGGCCTGCTCAACCTGCAGGTGGACAAGGGCTCGGTCGACGCTCTTGCACACAACGGCGGCCTCATCCGCGCCGATGGCGGCCAGGTGCTGATGAGCGCCCGCAGCGCCGACAGCCTGCTCAAGACCGTCGTCAACAACCAGGGCACTCTCGAGGCCAGGACGCTACGCAGCGCGGAAGGACGCATCGTCCTCGACGGCGGCGAACAGGGTACCGTGCGGGTGGCCGGCAAGCAGGACGCCAGCGCCATCGGCGGAGGCAATGGCGGCCTGGTGCTGAACCAGGGCGCGAACGTCGAGATACAGCGAACCGCGCAGGTGGACACCCATGCCGACCAGGGCGCAACCGGCACCTGGAGGATTCTCTCGCACGAGGTCAGCGTAGCCGCTGTCGGCCAGGCAAACGCTGCCGGTGATGGTTCCGGCCAGGTCCATGTAGCGCAGGGCCCAGCCGGGGCCAATGCGTCCGATAGCAACGGCGTGACCATCGTTCAGCAGCAGCCGGCCGTCGACCTCGCCGCCGGCGCCAACGGTACCTCCGCAGTGCAGAGCCAGAGCGGCGCCAACATCGGCTCGGGCGCAAGTGGCATCAGCGTCGTGCAAAGCCAGAACAGCCCCAATATCGGCTCGGGCGCCAATGGCATCAGCGTCGTGCAAAGCCAGAACAGCCCCAATATCGGCTCGGGCGCCAATGGCATCAGCGTCGTGCAAAGCCAGAATGGCGCCAATATCGGCGCCGGCGCGAGTGGCATCAGCGTCGTGCAGAGCCAGAACAGCCCCAATATCGGCTCGGGCGTCAATGGCGTGACTGTCGTGCAGAGCCAGAACGGTGCCAATATCGGTTCGGGCGCAAGTGGCATCAGCGTTGTGCAAAGCCAGAATGGCGCAAATATCGGTTCAGGCGCGAGTGGCATCAGCGTCGTGCAGAGCCAGAGCGGCCCCAGCATCGGCTCGGGCGTCAATGGCGTCACAATCGTGCAGAGCCAGAGCGGTGCCAACATCGGCCCCGGCGTCAACGGAATCGATGTCGTCCAGACCCAGACTCTCCCCAACCTGAGCCCAGGCGCCAATGGCTCCAGCATCGTCCAGGTCCAGACGCTACCCGATATCGCCGCCGACGCCGGCAATGTGCATGTCGTCCAGGTCCAGACCGGCGGTAACAAGGTCTTCGGCAATTCCGCCACCAACGTCAGGTCACGTACCGTTCAGGCCCGGAGCAGCGAGAATGTCGGTTCCGGCCTGGCGAATCCAAGCAGCGCGGGAAAAGGCCCGACGCTGCATGCCGATACCCTGGCCCGCAACCTTTCCACAAGCAACGTCGAAGTGGTCGCCACCCGGGGCAACGCGCATGTCGGCGCGCCGCTGTCCTGGGACAGCGGCAACGGCCTGACGCTAACCGCCGAGCGCGGGGACCTCAGGATCAATGGCGCGCTGACGGCCCAGGGGGAAAACGCCAGCCTTACTCTCAATGCCGGGCAGCGCCCTCTCCGTATCGACGACAGCCTCTCTCTCACTGGCCAGGGAGCCCGGGTCGAATTCAATTCGGACAAGGGTTATGCCCTCGCCGAAGGCACCCGGGTCACTCTGTCCGGCAAGAACGCAGGATTCCGCGCCAATGGGCGGGACTACAGCGTGATCCAGGACCTGCAGCAGTTGCGCGGCATCGATAGGGACCTGGGCGGCAGCTATGCCCTCGGCAATCGAATCGCAGGCGGCAATTCCAGCTTCCTGTCGATAGGCAACGCCAGCGCCTTCGGCGGTACCTTCGACGGCCTGGGCAACACCATCGATAATCTTGCCGTGTACGGCACCGGTGCCTACTCCGGCCTGTTCAGCGTCAACCGGGGCACCCTCCGCAACCTGAACCTGGAACGCATTTCCGCCGATGGAGCACAGGCCACCCACTACAACGTCCAGGTCGGTAGCCTGGCCGCCGTCAACCTCGGTCGCATCGACAATGTGAACGCCAGCGACATCCGTATCGCCGCGGCCTCGAAGCTGAACAGCCTCGGCGGGCTGGTCGCACTGAACCTGGGTAGTATCGACAACGCCAGCGCCAGCGGCACGCTGGTCGGCAACCGCCACACCTATGCTCTGGGCGGACTCGCAGCCGAAAACATCAGCACAGCCAGGGGCGTGGCCAGCATCTCCAACAGCCGGGCCGATTTTGCCATCTCCGGCCAGTTGAAGGACCATGCCAGCCACTACGGCGCGGGGGGCCTGGTAGGCAGGAACCGCGGCGGCCTCATCCGCAGCAGCGGCAGCCAGGGAACGCTGTCGCTGACCGGTCACGGGATGAACCTGGGAGGACTGGTCGGATACAGCTCCGCCGGCGGACTGGCGGACGTATCCGCCTCCGTCGACGTCTCAGGCAACGGACAGCACGGCCTGTACGGAGGGCTCATCGGCCTCAACGTAAACAGTGGTATCGCCCACGCCACGGCCAGCGGCAAGGTCCGGGGCACAGACGCGGAAGCACTGGGCGGGCTGATCGGCCGGAACCTGAACGCGGCCATCACCAACGCCAGCGCCCATGGCGACGTCGTCCTGCAAGCCGGTCGCTACCTGGGAGGCCTGATCGGCCACAACCAGGCAGGCAACCTGGCCGACGTCAGTGCTAGCGGCAACCTGAGCGGTGGGTCGCTGCTCCAGGCCGGCGGCCTGATCGGTCTCAACGCCAATGCCTCGCTGGTCAATGCCTCCGCCAAGGGCAACGTCGCTACCCGCGGAGCAGAAGCGGTTGGCGGTCTGCTCGGCGAAAACCTGTACGGCTCCATCATCAACGGTTCCGCCAGTGGCGAAGTCACCGACGGTAGCGGTAAAACCCTGGGTGGCCTGATAGGGTCCAACCTCGGCGGCAATCATTCCAACCTGAAGGCCTCCGGGTGGGTAAACGCAGGGGCTAACAGTGACGTGGGAGGGCTGATCGGCCACAACCGGGGCGGCAACCACAGCATCCTGGCGGCATCCGGCAATGTCACCGGGGGCAAGGGCAGTAGCGTCGGCGGACTCGTCGGCTACAACGATGCCGCCTCGCTGACGAACGTCTCGGCTTCGGGCAACGTCAGCGCCAACGGTTCCAGGGCCATCGGCGGGTTGCTCGGCAGCGATCTGCGAGGCTCGCTGATGCTCGCCAGCAGCCATGGGACGGTGATCGACATGACCGGCCACAACCTGGGAGGACTGCTCGGCCGCGGCGAAAATACCTCGATCCGCTCCGCCAACGCCACTGGCGCGGTCACCGGGGGCGGCGGCGCCAGTGTCGGCGGGCTGGTCGGCTCCCTGGAAGGCTGGCGGGCTCTCGTCCTGGGGGCATCGGCCAGCGGCGATGCGAGGGCGGGATACGACAGCTATATCGGCGGGCTGGCAGGCTTCAGCACCGGCACCATCAGGGGCGCTTCCGCTTCCGGCAAGGTCGGAGGCTCGGGCCTGCTGGGCGGCCTGGTCGCCTGGAATCAGGGGAATGTCATGGGTTCTTCGGCCAGCGGCAGGCTGGAGCCGCAAATCCCCAACCAGATCCATGGCGGACTGATCGGCATCAATTTTGGCTGGCAGTCCTGGAACTCGGTATACGGGGCTGCGGCGACCGTTCCCATGATAGGTCGCCACTACAACCTGTGAATCGATCCTCCCGGTACCCGTACCGGGAGGCTTCCTGTTCGATGGAGCGGCCGGGCCTCAAGGCCCGCCGCCACCAGACGCTCGATGGAATGCCATGCTGGAAGGCCAGGCGTCGGGAGAAACTGGGCTGGAAGAACGGACCATCCTCCTTCCCACAGGCCAGCATTCGGAAAGTAATGGCACAGAAACGAAAAAGCCCACCTTTGCAGGTGGGCTTTTTCGTCTTGAATATGGTGGGTCGTGTAGGATTCGAACCTACGACCAATTGGTTAAAAGCCAACTGCTCTACCGACTGAGCTAACGACCCAAGTATGAGGTGGTCGGGGTAGAGAGATTCGAACTCCCGACATCCTGCTCCCAAAGCAGGCGCGCTACCGGACTGCGCTATACCCCGATTGGAAGTTGGCTCCGCGACCTGGACTCGAACCAGGGACCCAATGATTAACAGTCATTTGCTCTACCGACTGAGCTATCGCGGAACGTCTTTCTTCCAACCCTGGACGCTTCCGGTGTTGCTGGATTCGCGTCTCAGAGGCGCGCCATTTTACGGATGCGCGCGGGCATGTCAACCCTCTGATCCAAAAAGTTTTTCTTCTTTTTCCACGAGCGACAAAACGGCCCTTCCACTGCATGCGGCAGCGCTCTCGCGCCTACCGGACGCCCATGAAAAAGCCCCGCCGAAGCGGGGCTTTCCCTGTCCGCCCCCGAAGAGGTCAGGCGAAGACGATCTCGTCGCCTTCCACCTTCGCCGAGATACTGGCACCCGGCGCGAATTTGCCGGCCAGGATCAGTTGCGCCAGCGGGTTCTCGATCCAGCGCTGGATGGCCCGCTTCAGCGGGCGTGCGCCATAGACCGGGTCGAAGCCGACGGCAATCAGCTTGTCCAGCGCCTCCTGGCTCAGTTCCAGGCTCAGCTCGCGCTCGGCCAGGCGCTTGCGCAGGCGACCGAGCTGGATCTCGGCGATGCCGGCGATCTGCTCGCGAGCCAGCGGCTCGAACACCACCACTTCGTCGATCCGGTTGATGAATTCCGGACGGAAGTGCGCATTGACCGCGTCCATCACTGCGGCACGTTGCGCCTCGCGGTCGCCGGCCAGCTCCTGGATCTGCGCCGAACCGAGGTTGGAGGTCATCACCACCACGGTGTTGCGGAAGTCCACCGTACGCCCGTGACTGTCGGTCAGGCGTCCGTCCTCGAGCACCTGGAGGAGAATGTTGAATACATCCGGATGGGCCTTCTCCACCTCGTCCAACAGCACCACCGAGTAGGGCTTGCGGCGGATCGCCTCGGTCAGGTAGCCGCCTTCCTCGAAGCCGACGTAGCCCGGAGGCGCGCCGATCAGGCGGGCCACCGAGTGTTTCTCCATGAACTCGGACATATCTATCCGCACCAGCGCCTCCTCGGTATCGAAGAGGAACTCGGCCAGCGCCTTGCACAACTCGGTCTTGCCCACCCCGGTCGGGCCGAGGAAGAGGAACGAGCCGCTCGGCCGGTTCGGATCGGCGAGGCCGGCGCGCGAACGGCGCACGGCGTTGGACACGGCGACTACCGCCTCGTCCTGGCCGATCACTCGCCGATGCAGCTCCTGCTCCATGCGCAGCAGCTTCTCGCGCTCGCCCTCGAGCATCTTCGACACCGGGATACCGGTCCACTTGGAAACCACTTCGGCGATTTCCTCGTCGGTCACCTTGTTGCGCAGCAACTGGTTCTCGGTCTTGCCGTGCTGGTCGACCATCTGCAGGCTGCGCTCCAGGTCAGGGATGGTCTGGTACTGGATGCGCGCCATGCTCTCGAGGTCGCCCTTGCGCCGCGCCGCCTCCATTTCCTGCTTGGCCTGCTCGATCTTCTGCTGGATCTGCGCCGAGCCCTGTACCTCGGCCTTCTCGGACTTCCAGATCTCCTCGAGGTCGGCGTATTCGCGCTCGAGCTTGACGATATCCTCCTCCAGCTTGGCCAGGCGCTTCCTGGTGGCTTCGTCGTCTTCCTTCTTCAGCGCCTCGCGCTCGATCTTCAGCTGGATCAGGCGACGGTCGAGACGATCCAGTTCCTCCGGCTTGGAGTCGATCTCCATGCGGATGCGGCTGGCGGCCTCGTCGATCAGGTCGATGGCCTTGTCCGGCAGTTGCCGATCGGTGATGTAGCGGTGCGACAGCTTGGCCGCGGCGATGATCGCGCCGTCGGTGATGCTCACCCCGTGGTGCACTTCATAGCGTTCCTTGAGACCACGGAGGATGGCGATCGTGTCTTCCTCGCTCGGTTCGTCCACCAGTACCTTCTGGAAGCGGCGCTCCAGCGCGGCATCCTTCTCGATGTACTGGCGATACTCGTCGAGGGTAGTAGCACCGACGCAGTGCAGCTCGCCGCGCGCCAGAGCCGGCTTGAGCATGTTGCCGGCGTCCATGGCACCTTCCGCCTTGCCGGCGCCGACCATGGTGTGCAGTTCGTCGATGAACAGGATGACCCGGCCTTCCTGCTTGCCCAGTTCGTTGAGGACCGCCTTCAGGCGTTCCTCGAACTCGCCGCGGAACTTGGCACCGGCGATCAGCGCCCCCATGTCCAGGGCCAGCAGGCGCTTGTCCTTGAGGCCGTCCGGCACTTCGCCGTTGATGATGCGCTGGGCCAGGCCCTCGACGATGGCGGTCTTGCCGACGCCGGGTTCGCCGATCAGCACCGGGTTGTTCTTGGTCCGCCGCTGCAGGACCTGGATGGTCCGGCGGATCTCGTCGTCGCGACCGATCACCGGGTCGAGCTTGCCTTCCTCGGCGCGCTTGGTCATGTCGACGGTGTACTTGTCCAGCGCCTGGCGCGACTCCTCGACGTTCGGGTCGTTCACCGCTTCGCCGCCACGCAGGTTGGCCACAGCATTCTCCAGCGCCTTGCGCGACACGCCCTGGCCGAGCAGCAGCTTGCCGAGCCTGGTGTTCTCGTCCATCGCGGCCAGCAATACCAGCTCGCTGGAGATGAACTGGTCGCCCTTCTGCTGGGCCAGGCGGTCAGCCTGGTTGAGCAGGCGTGCGAGATCCTGGGACAGGTTCACGTCGCCGGTCGGGCTCTGGATCTTCGGCAGCGCGTCGAGTTCTTTGTTGAGGCCGCTGCGCAGGGCGGCGATATCGAAGCCGACCTGCATCAGCAGGGGCTTGATCGAACCGCCTTGCTGCTCGAGCAGGGCGGAAAGCAGGTGCACCGGCTCGATGGCCGGATGGTCATGGCCAACGGCCAGGGACTGGGCGTCGGAGAGCGCCAGTTGCAGCTTGCTGGTCAAACGGTCTATTCGCATGGGTCGTCCTTCCTTCTATAGAGCGGGCCGGAACGATGGGTGTCCCTGATGAAGAAAAGCCCGCCGAGATGACTCAGTAGATAAGGGCGATTTTCCGCGGTTCAAGCGACCGGACCGTGACATCGGTCAGTTGCCGCCGGATAACCTGCGCGGGCCTAGTCCTGGAGCCAGACCAGGCTGGCAAAACGGCCGGTACGCGACGAGCGGCGGTAGGAATAGAAGCGCGCGGTATCGCTGAAGGTGCAGAAGCCGCCGCCATGCACGGCGGTAACGCCATGGGCGCCCAGGCGGATCCGCGCGAGTCGGTAGATGTCGGCCATGAAGCGGCCCGGATTGGCGCTAGGTACGAAAGCCGAGCGCGCCTCGGCGTGCGCAGCGACGAATGCATCGCGGACCTCGCCGCCGACCTCGAAGGCCTGCGGGCCGATCGCCGGCCCCAGCCAGACCAGCAGTTCGTCGCCGGGCACGCCCAGGCTGTCCACCGTCGCCTCCAGCACGCCCGCCGCCAGCCCGCGCCAGCCGGCATGGGCCGCGGCCACGCGGGTGCCCGAGCGGTCGCAGAACAACGCCGGCAGGCAGTCGGCGGTCATGATCGTACAGGCGACGCCCGGCATCGCGCTCCAGCTGGCGTCGGCCCTGAGCACCCGGTTCGGGTCGGCCTCCACCACCGTCACTCCGTGCACCTGTTCCAACCAGCTCGGCCGGCATTCCAGACGCTCGGTCAGGCGTCGGCGGTTTTCTTCCACGGCGCGCGGATCGTCGTCGACGTGGGCGCCAAGGTTCAGACTGTCGAAGGGTGCCTGGCTGACCCCGCCACTGCGCGTGGTCACGCAGGCCCGCACACGGGCCGGCGCCGGCCAGTCGGGGGTCAGCCAGGCGTTCATCCGACGAACGCCTCGCGATCCTGGCGCAACAGGCTGAGCAGCCAGAGGAAGTCTTCCGGCAGCGGCGACTCCCACTTCATGCGCACGCCGGTGGCCGGGTGATCCAGTTCGAGGAAGCGCGCGTGCAGCGCCTGCCGGGGGAATTCGCGAAGAGTCTGGACCAGGGTCTGGCTGGCCACCGGGGGAATCCTGAAGCGCCCACCGTAGACCGGATCGCCGACCAGGGGATAGCCAATATGGCTCATGTGCACGCGGATCTGGTGGGTACGCCCGGTCTCCAGCTTGACCCGGGTATGGGTGTGCGCACGGAAGCGTTCCAGCACGCGGTAATGGCTGACCGCCACCTTGCCGGCGTCGACCACCGCCATCTTCTGCCGCTGCACGCCATGCCGTCCGATCGGCGCATCGATGGTGCCGCCGGAGGTGATCACGCCGATCACGATCGCCTCGTAGATGCGGCTGACCGACCGTGCCTGCAGTTGCGCCACCAGCTTGGTGTGGGCCTCCAGCGTCTTGGCCACTACCATCAGGCCGGTCGTGTCCTTGTCCAGCCGGTGGACGATCCCGGCGCGCGGCACATTGGCGATGTCCGGGACATGGTAGAGCAAGGCATTCAGCAGGGTGCCGTCCTGATGGCCGGCAGCCGGATGGACCACCAGGCCGGCGGGCTTGTCAATCACCAGGATGTGCTCGTCCTCGTAGACGATTTCCAGCTCGATGTCCTGTGCGAGCCACTCGCCCTGGGCTTCCTGCTCGGCCTCCAGGACCAGTTGCGCGCCGCTGTGGACGATGTCGCGCGGGCGCAGCACAGCGCCGTCGACGGTCAGGCGACCGTCCTTGATCCAGCCGGCCAGACGGGAGCGGGAGTGTTCGGGAAAAAGCTGGGCGGCGATCTGGTCGAGACGCTGGCCACCCAGCTCGAACGGCACCTCGGCCGCGCGTTGAATCATATCGGACATGAGTAGGAGACGATGCTCAGCGCGGCTTTTGGAATCGGCTACGCGCTGTGGTTAAATACGGGGTCTTTGTCCCAGGGGGTGCCTGGGGCGCCAATCATAACAGACGGTTGAGGCCAAGCCGACCGTCCCAGGGACGCAAGCCGCCATGCAAGTGAAACACCTGCTGCTGATCGCCATCCTCGCCCTCACCGCAGCCTGCTCCTCGAACAAGGAGACTGTCGACGAGAACCTGAGCGAGAGCCAGCTGTACCAGCAGGCGCAGGACGACCTCAACAACAAGAGCTACAACAGCGCCGTCACCAAGCTGAAAGCCCTCGAATCGCGCTATCCCTTTGGCCGCTACGCCGAGCAGGCCCAGCTCGAGCTGATCTACGCCAACTACAAGAACATGGAGCCCGAAGCCGCCCGCGCCGCCGCCGAACGCTTCATCCGCCTGCATCCGCAGCACCCCAACGTCGACTACGCCTACTACCTCAAGGGCCTGTCCTCCTTCGACCAGGACCGTGGCCTGCTGGCGCGCTTCCTGCCGCTGGACATGACCAAGCGCGACCCGGGCGCCGCCCGCGACTCCTTCAACGAGTTCGCCCAGCTCACCAGCCGCTTCCCCAACAGCCGCTACGCCCCGGACGCCAAGGCGCGCATGGTGTACCTGCGCAACCTGCTGGCGGCCTACGAAGTGCACGTCGGCCACTACTACCTGAAGCGCCAGGCCTATGTCGCCGCCGCCAACCGCGGTCGCTACGTGGTGGAGAACTTCCAGGAAACCCCGGCCGTCGGCGATGGCCTGGCGATCATGGTCGAAGCCTACCGTCGCCTGGGTCTCGACGACCTGGCCAGCACCAGCCTGGAAACCCTCAAGCTCAACTATCCGGATAACGCCAGCCTCAAGGATGGCGAGTTCGTCGCCCGCGAAAGCGAGGCCGACACCCGCTCCTGGCTGGCCAAGGCCACCCTGGGCCTGATCGAGGGCGGCGAGCCGCCGCCGCACATGGAAACCCAGGCCGCCAAGGACGTGATCAAGCAGTACGAGGATGCCGAGCGGGAGATTCCCGCCGAACTGAAGCCGGAAAACCAGGATCACAGCGCCGACGACGAGAAGCCGGAGAGCGATGACGAAGAAGACTCCGGCCGCTCCTGGTGGAGCTACATGACCTTCGGTCTCTTCGACTGATCGCACGAAACACCGGAGGGAGGCGCAGGCCTCCCTTCTTTTTGCCCGCCGCCATGCCTCTCCCAGCGCCAAACGCCGCACAGCCTGGACCTTCCCGGCTGGGATCGAGCCGACGGCTTGGCTAAACTGCAGCTTTCTCCAGCCTCCGAGATCACCATGGGCCTTTTCCGCCTCCTGTTCTGGATCGCCCTGATCGCCATCGCGTTCTGGCTCTGGCGTCGCTTTACCCGTCCCACTCCGCGCCAGCAGCAACGTCCGCAGGACGAGCCGGGCGCATCGCCGATGGTCCGCTGCGCCCATTGCGGCGTCCACGTGCCGCAGGCCAACGCCCTCGCCCACGAACAACGCTGGTATTGCAGCCAGGCGCACCTGCGCCAGGACCAGGGCGACCGTGCGCGCTGAACGGCTACGGCTGAGCGAGGAGCAGGGGCAACGCATCCTCCGTCTGTACCACCTATACCGCCTGACCATCGGCCTGGTACTGGTCCTGCTGATCTCCAGCGAACTGGAAGATCAGGTCCTCAAGCTCGTCCACCCTGAACTGTTCCATGTCGGCAGTTGGTGCTACCTGGTCTTCAACATCCTGGTCGCGCTGTTCCTGCCGCCGTCGCGGCAATTGCTGCCGATCTTCATCCTCGCGCTCACCGACGTGCTGATGCTTTGCGGCCTGTTCTACGCAGGTGGCGGCGTGCCCAGCGGCATCGGCAGCCTGCTGGTGGTGGCGGTGGCCATTGCCAACATCCTGCTACGCGGGCGCATCGGCCTGGTCATCGCGGCGGCGGCCAGCCTCGGCCTGCTCTACCTGACCTTCTTCCTCAGCCTGAGCAGTCCGGACGCCACCAACCACTACGTCCAGGCCGGCGGCCTCGGCACCCTGTGCTTCGCCGCCGCGCTGGTGATCCAGGCTCTGGTGCGGCGCCAGGAGCAGACCGAAACGCTGGCCGAAGAACGCGCCGAGACGGTCGCCAACCTGGAGGAACTCAACGCATTGATCCTGCAGCGCATGCGCACCGGCATCCTCGTGGTCGATAGCCGTCAGGCCATCCTCCTCGCCAACCAGGCCGCCCTCGGCCTGCTCAGGCAGGACGACGTGCAGGGCGCCAGCCTCGGCCGCCACAGCCCGATGCTGATGCACTGCATGAAGCAATGGCGCCTGAATCCCAGCCTCCGTCCGCCGACGCTCAAGGTGGTGCCGGATGGCCCGACGGTGCAACCCAGCTTTATCAGCCTCAACCGCGAAGACGACCAGCACGTGCTGATCTTCCTCGAAGACATTTCGCAGATCGCCCAGCAGGCGCAGCAGATGAAGCTGGCCGGTCTCGGCCGCCTGACCGCCGGCATCGCCCATGAGATCCGCAACCCGCTGGGCGCGATCAGCCACGCCGCCCAACTGCTGCAGGAGTCAGAGGAACTGGATGCCCCGGACCGACGGCTGACGCAGATCATCCAGGACCAGTCGAAGCGGATGAACCTGGTCATCGAGAACGTCCTGCAGCTTTCCCGTCGCCGCCAGGCCGAACCGCAGCAGCTCGACCTGAAGGAGTGGCTTCAGCGGTTCGTCGACGAATATCCCGGCAGGCTGCGCAACGACAGTCAACTGCACCTGCAGCTCGGTGCCGGCGACATCCAGACCCGCATGGACCCACACCAGTTGAACCAGGTGCTGAGCAACCTGGTGCAGAACGGTCTTCGCTACAGCGCCCAGGCGCACGGGCGTGGCCAGGTCTGGCTGAGCCTCGCGCGCGACCCGGAGAGCGACCTGCCGGTGCTGGAAGTCATCGACGACGGTCCCGGCGTACCGGCGGACAAACTGAACAACCTGTTCGAACCCTTCTTTACTACAGAAAGCAAAGGCACCGGCCTGGGCCTCTATCTCTCCCGCGAACTCTGCGAGAGCAACCAGGCACGGATCGACTACCGCAATCGCGAGGAAGGCGGCGGCTGCTTCCGCATCACCTTCGCCCACCCGCGCAAACTCAGCTGACGGAAGCCGCACGCATGAGCCGACAAAAAGCCCTGATCGTCGACGATGAACCGGATATCCGCGAACTGCTGGAAATCACTCTCGGCCGCATGAAGCTGGACACCCGCAGCGCCCGCAACGTCAAGGAAGCCCGCGAGTTGCTGGCCCGCGAGCCGTTCGACCTGTGCCTCACCGACATGCGCCTGCCGGACGGCAGCGGCCTCGATCTGGTCCAGTACATCCAGCAGCGCCATCCACAGACCCCGGTGGCCATGATCACCGCGTACGGCAGCCTGGACACCGCGATCCAGGCGCTCAAGGCCGGTGCCTTCGACTTCCTCACCAAACCGGTCGACCTCGGTCGCTTGCGGGAGCTAGTGGCAACCGCCCTGCGCTTGCGCAACCCGGAAGCCGAGGAAGCGCCGGTGGACAACCGCCTGCTCGGCGAGTCGCCGCCGATGCGCGCCCTGCGCAACCAGATCGGCAAGCTGGCGCGCAGCCAGGCGCCGGTCTACATCAGTGGCGAGTCCGGCAGCGGCAAGGAACTGGTGGCGCGCCTGATCCACGAGCAGGGGCCACGTATCGAGCGGCCGTTCGTGCCGGTGAACTGCGGCGCGATTCCCTCCGAACTGATGGAAAGCGAGTTCTTCGGCCACAAGAAAGGCAGCTTCACTGGCGCTATCGAAGACAAGCAGGGCCTGTTCCAGGCCGCCAGCGGCGGCACCCTGTTCCTCGACGAAGTCGCCGACCTGCCGATGGCCATGCAGGTCAAACTGCTCCGGGCGATCCAGGAAAAGGCCGTGCGCGCGGTCGGCGGCCAGCAGGAGGTCGCCGTCGACGTGCGCATCCTCTGCGCCACCCACAAGGACCTCGCCGCCGAAGTCGGCGCCGGGCGCTTCCGCCAGGACCTCTACTACCGCCTCAACGTCATCGAGCTGCGCGTACCACCGCTGCGCGAACGCCGCGAGGACATCCCGCTGCTCGCCGAACGCATCCTCAAGCGCCTGGCCGGCGACACCGGCCTGCCGGCCGCCAGGCTGACCGGCGACGCACAGGAGAAGCTGAAGAACTACCGCTTCCCGGGCAACGTCCGCGAGCTGGAAAACATGCTGGAGCGCGCCTATACCCTGTGCGAAGACGACCAGATCCAGCCTCACGACCTGCGCCTGGCCGATGCGCCGGGTGCCAGCCAGGAAGGCGCCGCGAGCCTGAGCGAAATAGACAACCTCGAGGACTACCTGGAAGACATCGAGCGCAAGCTGATCATGCAGGCACTCGAGGAGACCCGCTGGAACCGCACCGCCGCGGCCCAGCGCCTGGGCCTGACGTTCCGCTCGATGCGCTACCGCCTGAAAAAGCTGGGCATCGACTGAAAGTGAAAAGGCCTGTCCGAAGACAGGCCTTTTGGTTTTCGCTCCTCAGAGGCGACCAGCCGGGGCGTAGGGGGCCGGGTCGATGATCGGTTCCCGCCCGCTCATGAGATCCGCCAGCAGACGGCACGACGCCGGCGCCAGGACCAGCCCGTTGCGGTAGTGCCCGGTATTCAGCCAGAGCCCGTCGAAGCCAGGCACCGGACCGATATAGGGGATGCCTTCGGGAGAGCCCGGGCGCAACCCTGCCCAGTGGGCCACCGGCTGCATGTCCGCCAGTTCCGGCAACAGTTCTGCCGCAGACGCCCTGAGGCTTTCCAGCGCCTCGTCGGTCGGCGTCTTGTCGAAGCCCGAATGTTCCAAGGTGCTGCCGATCAGGATGTGGCCGTCGCGCCGCGGAATCGCGTAGCGCCCCTTGGCCAGCACCATGCGCGGCAGGAAATCCGCCGCGCACTTGTAGAGGATCATCTGACCTTTCACCGGTACCACGGGCAGTTCCAGGCCAAGCGGCTTCAACAACTCGCCGCTCCAGGCGCCCGCCGCCAGCAGCACCTTGTCGCCACGGATCTCGCCACGCGAGGTCGCCACGCCGACCACTCGATCGCCGTCGCGCAACCAGCCGCGCACCTCCGTCTGCTCATGCAGTTCGAGATTGGCGAATTGTTGCAGGGATGCCCGCAATGAGCGCGCCAGGCGAGGATTGCGCACATTGGCCACGCCCGACATGTAGACCGCCCGCTGGAAGCCTGCGCCCAGCCCGGGCACCGCCGCGTAGGCCTCCTCGATCGGCACGTCCCTCAACGGCCGGGTGTGCTTGCGTGCCCACTGCAGTGCCTCGGTCTGGTCGTCCAGGTCCAGCCAGTACAGGCCAACGGTATGGACCTCGGGATCGAGCCCGGTCTCGTCGAGCAAACGCTGCCCCAGGGCCGGGTAGAAGTCCTGCGACCAGTGCGCCAGGGCGGTCACCGCCGGGCTGTAGCGCCACGGATAGAGCGGCGAGACGATCCCGCCCCCCGCCCAGGATGCCTCACGCCCACTCTCGCCCCGCTCCACCAGGGTCACCCGCAGTCCGGCGAGCGCCAGCTCCCGGGCGGTCAACAGGCCGATGACGCCAGCGCCCACTACCACAACTCTTTCCGACACCAGGGCCTCCACGATCACACAGGGGTTGCAGAAAAGTCGGTCATACGCCTCATCCCGCAGCTGATTGAGGCAACGGGGAAAGTCCGGCGAGATACGACCATCGCGGAATGATACGAGCAAAAGGACCGCCTGCCATGGTCGAAAGGTCGCAGAGAGCGTTCACGCTCACTGAGCTGCTGTTTGCGCTGGCTCTGCTGGGGATACTGGGAAGCCTCGCGCTGCCCGGGATGGCAGCCTGGCTGGACGGCAATCGCCAGCGAAGCGTGTTGCACGAACTGAGTGCGAGCATCCAGCTGGGCAGAGCGCATGCCGTCGCCTACCAGCGCGCGGTGACGCTCTGTCCGTCGACCGATGGCCGTCACTGCGGCAGCGACTGGGGAGAGGGCTGGCTGCTTGCGGAAGACGGTGGGGAACGGCTTCTCGTGGGACGCGCGCTTGCAAAGAAGGAAAGGCTCCGCTGGAACCGTTCGAACCACCTCAGGTTCCTCCCCAGCGGCCAGCTCAACATTCACAACGGGCGGTTTCTGCTCTGCGGAAGGCATACCGTTGCCTGGCAACTGATCCTCAACCGGCAGGGCCGGCTCCGTACCGCGAGCGCCAGGGAGAACCGGGAGAAACGTGAGCTATGCAGCACTTCCGGATGATCATGGACCAGTTGTCCTGCCCCACGGGCCGACCGTCAACGACCGCAAGACGCTCCCAGGCCCGTTTGGCATGCTTTCCAGGCGTAGACCCCCTGGAGCAACCGCATGTCATATCGTTCCAACTCGACCGGCTTCACCCTGATCGAGTTGCTGATCATCGTCGTCCTGCTGGCCATCATGGCGAGCTTCGCCATTCCGAGCTTCAAGCAGCTGACAGAACGCAACGAACTGCAGAGCGCCGCCGAGGAACTCAATGCGATGCTGCAGTACGCTCGCAGCGAAGCCGTGTCCCAGAGGCGCGCGATCACCATCCAGGCGCTGAAGGACAAGGACTGGGGCAAGGGCCTGAGCATAGGTGTCCTGGCCTCCGGCTCGATCGCCGCGCCCCTGCGCAAACACGACGGCTTCCGTGCCGCCACGCTGACAGCGAAGGAAAAGAGCGCCGTGGAACATCTGACCTTCACGGCCAACGGTACCCTCGTACCGCCAACGGAACGAACCTTCGCCATCTGCCAGAACGGCAAGACCGACGGCGGCCGCGTGCTGAGCATCAGCCAGGCCGGCCGGATCCAACTCGAACCTTCCTCCAAGGCGCCTCAGTCATGCTATTGAAATCGCGGCACAAGCCGCTGTACCAATCCGGCTTCAGCATGATCGAAGTGCTGGTCGCCCTGCTGCTGATCAGCATCGGCGTGCTGGGCATGATCGCCATGCAGGGCAAGACCATCCAGTACACCGCCGACTCGGTCGAGCGCAACAAGGCAGCCATGCTCGGCAGCAACCTGCTGGAAAGCATGCGGGCGAGCCCGAAGGCGCTGTACGACGTCAAGGACCAGATGGCCACGCAATCCGACTTCTTCAAGGCCAAGGGGTCGGCGTTCCCCACCGCGCCGTCCTCCTGCACGCCATTGCCCGACGCGATCAAGGACCGCCTGGGATGCTGGGCGGAACAGGTGAAGAACGAACTGCCAGGCGCTGGCGACCTGCTGAAGAGCGACTACTACATCTGCCGCAGCTCGAAGCCGGGCGACTGCGACGGCAAGGGCTCCATGCTGGAAATCCGCCTGGCCTGGCGCGGCAAGCAAGGCGCCTGCGTCAACGCCGCCGACAGCAGCGCCGACACCTCCCTCTGCTACTACACCCTCAGGGTCGAGCCATGAGCATGAACAACCGCTCCCGACGGCAATCGGGCCTGTCCATGATCGAACTACTGGTGGCCCTCGCCATCAGCAGCTTCCTGATTCTCGGGATTACCCAGATCTACCTGGACAACAAGCGCAACTACCTGTTCCAGCAAGGCCAGGCAGGCAACCAGGAAAACGGACGCTTCGCCATGATGTTCCTGGACCAGCAACTGGCCAAGGTGGGTTTCCGTCGACGTGCGGACGACCCCAACGAGTTTGCCTTCCCGGCGCAGCAGAAAACCGCCTATTGCGAGGCATTCAAAGCCGGCTCGACCCTGGTGCCCGCCGTGGTCAAGGCCGGCCAGAGCGGATTCTGCTACCGCTATCAACCGGCGCCAGGCGAAGCCTACGACTGCGAAGGCAACTCGATCACCACCCCCAGCGACCCATTCGCTACCGCCCAGGCCATCACCGCACGCGTTCTGTTCGTTCCCGCGACCGCCGATGCCCCCGGCAGCCTCGCCTGCTCCGCGCAGACAATCAAGGAAAAAGGCCAGGAGATCGTCAGCGGCCTGGTCGACTTCAAGCTCGAGTACGGCGTCGGCCCGACCATGGCCGGCAAACGCGAAGTGGAAAGCTTCGTCGAACAGGCCAACATCGCCGACCGTCCGGTGCGTGCCCTGCGCTACTCCGCGCTGATGGCCAGCGACAAGAACCTGCGCCAGGGCGACAGCAAGACCCTGGACGACTGGATCACGCTCTACCCCTCGTCCAAGACCAGCCTGCAAGGCAACGACAAGGACCGCCTCTACCAGATCGCCAAGGGCAGCCAGACACTCAGGAATCTCGTGCCATGAACAACTTCCCTGCACAACAGCGCGGCGCCACGCTGGTCATCGCCCTGGCGATCCTGGTGATCGTCACCCTGCTGGCGGTCTCGAGCATGCGCGAAGTGGTACTGGAAAGCCGCATCACCGGCAACGTCATCGAACAGACTCGCTTGCAGAACGCCGCCGAGTCCGGACTCCGCGAAGGCGAGCGGCGCTTCGTCAACACCCTGCGTCCGCCGGAGCCCGGCACCGGTTGTAGGGCCGACAACGTGGCCCGCCCCTGCCTGCTGGACCTCGCCGCGCTGAACCTGAAGCTGGCGGACACCCACCAGAATCCGGTCGGCGTGCTGAAGGGCATCGCCAATACCTGGATGAGTTACCGTGGCAGCGACATCACCAGCGCGACCACCGCGGGCACGCTCTACAGCGTGCAGTGGAACAACCTGCCCATTCCCTCGGGCGGCCAGGTCAACGAAGCGGAAAGCCCCGAATACGGCAACCTGATGCGCGGCATCGGCACCTTCTACTACGAGACCAATAGCGTCGCGCGCAACCAGACCAACAGCGAAACCGTCCTGCAGACCGTTCTCGCCCGTCTCTACACCAACTGATCGAGCCTCGCATGAAATCGGCACTCCACCAGATCGGCAAGACCTCGCTGGCAGCCGCGCTCAGCGGCGCCGTCCTGCTCTCCGCCCAGACCACCCACGCCGCCGCCCTGTCGGTCAGCCAGCAGCCGCTGATGCTGATCCAGGGCGTCGCCCCGAACATGCTGGTGACGCTCGACGACTCGGGCAGTATGGCTTATGCCTATGCACCGGATAGCCTGGTCAACAGCCGCAACAACGTCTATTTCGCGTCGAACAGCTACAACCCGATGTACTTCGATCCGAATACCCAGTACAAGCTGCCGAAAAAGGTGACCCTTTCCAATGGCCAGATCCAGGTGCAGGACTATTCCAAGCCCAGCTTCACCGCGGCATGGCGCAACGGTTTCACTCAGGAAGGCCGGGTAAACCTTTCCCGTGACTACAGGCCAACGGTGCAGTACCAGGGCGGATCGGGAGCAGGCACCGAGTCCAGCATCGACCGGTACGGGGCTCCTGCCTTCTACTACCAATACAGCGGGGGCCGCGGTTGCAGCCTCACCACTTCGAGTTGCTACACCCGTGTGGAAATCAGCGGCGCGGCCCAGCAGCAGAACTTCGCCAACTGGTACTCCTTCTATCGTACCCGCGCCCTGGCCACCCAGACCGCCGCTAACCTGGCATTCTACAGCCTGCCTGAAAACGCCCGGATCAGTTGGCAACTACTGAACAGTTCCTCGTGCCTGATCGGCAGTGGCTCCAGTAACTGTTACAACAACTACCTGAGAGACTTCACCGGGCAGCATCGGGTGAACTTCTTCAACTGGCTGGAGAACCTGTCGGTCGGAGGTGGTACTCCGCTGCGTCAGGCCATGACTCGAGCAGGGGAGTTTCTCAAGAAGACAGGCGTCAACGGCCCCTATGCCTATCGACCTGGTACCCAGGCCTCGCCGGAATACAGCTGCCGTGGCAGCTATCACATTCTGATGACCGATGGTCTCTGGAACAACGACTCGGCCAGCGTAGGCAATGCCGACAGCACGAGTCGTAGCCTCCCCGATGGCAAGAGCTACAGCAGCCAGACACCTTACAGGGATGCTGCGTCCAATACCCTGGCCGACCAGGCCTTCCATTACTGGGCCACCGACGCCCGGCCGGATATCGACGACAACATCAAGCCGTACATTCCCTACCCGGACCAGGCCAATCCCTCGGCGGAGTACTGGAATCCGCGCAACGATCCGGCGACCTGGCAACACATGGTGACCTACACCCTGGGCCTGGGCCTGACCACCAGCCTCACCAGCCCGAAGTGGGAGGGTTCCACCTACTCCGGCGGCTATGACGAAATCGCCGCCGGGCGCCTCAACTGGCCGAACGCTTCGAATAACCATAGCAACAACGTCTATGACCTGTGGCACGCCGCAGTGAACTCCCGGGGCGAGTTCTTCAGCGCCGACTCGCCGGACCAACTGGTCGCGGCCTTCCAGGACATCCTCAACCGAATTTCGGGCAAGGACCTGCCGGCATCCCGCCCCGCCATCAGCTCGTCCCTGCAGGAAGACGACACTGGCGACAAGCTGACCCGCTTCGCCTACCAGACCAGCTTCGCCAGCGACAAGAACTGGGCTGGCGACCTGACCCGCTACAGCCTGACCACCCAGGACAAGGCCACCGTGCAGACCAAGCTGTGGAGCGCGCAGAGCATCCTCGACGCGATGCCCAACGGTGGAGCTGGCCGCAAGATCATGATGGCCGGATCCGGTACCTCGGGCCTCAAGGAGTTCACCTGGAGCAGCCTCAGCGCCGCCCAGCAGCGGCAGTTGAACCGCGATCCGGACCGCAACGATGTCGCCGACACCAAGGGCCAGGACCGCGTGGCCTTCCTGCGCGGCGATCGCAGCAAGGAGAACAGCGACAACTTCCGCACCCGCAACTCGATCCTCGGCGATATCATCAACTCCTCGCCGGCGACGGTCGGCAAGGCCCAGTACCTGACCTACCTGGCCCAGCCGATCGAGCCCAGCGGCAACTACTCCACGTTCGCAGAAGCACAGAAAACCCGTGCCCCGCGGGTATACGTCGGCGCCAACGACGGCATGCTGCACGGTTTCGATACCGACGGTAACGAGACCTTCGCCTTCATCCCAAGCGCGGTCTTCGAGAAGCTCCACAAGTTGACCGCCCGCGGCTACCAGGGCGGCGCCCACCAGTTCTATGTCGACGGTTCGCCGGTGGTCGCCGACGCCTTCTTCGGCGGCGCCTGGCATACCGTGCTGATCGGCAGCCTGCGTGCCGGCGGCAAGGGCCTGTTCGCCCTCGACGTGACCGATCCCGCCAACATCAAGCTGCTCTGGGAAATCGGCGTGGACCAGGAGCCCGACCTGGGCTACAGCTTCCCCAAACCCACGGTCGCCCGGCTGCACAACGGCAAGTGGGCCGTGGTTACCGGAAACGGTTATTCCAGCCTGAACGACAAGGCCGCGCTGCTGATCATCGACCTGGAGACCGGGGCCATCACCCGCAAACTGGAAGTCACCGGCAGGACCGGCGTACCTAACGGTCTATCCAGCCCTCGCCTGGCAGACAACAACAGCGACGGCGTAGCCGACTACGCCTACGCCGGCGACCTGCAAGGCAACCTCTGGCGCTTCGACCTGATCGCCGGCAAGGTCAACCAGGACGATCCGTTCAGCCGAGCCAACGACGGCCCGGCGGTGGCCTCGAGCTTCAGGGTGTCTTTCGGTGGCCAGCCGCTCTATTCGGCGGTCGACTCCGCTGGCGCGGCGCAAGCGATCACCGCCGCGCCCTCGCTGGTTCGCCATCCGACACGCAAGGGCTACATCGTGATCTTCGGCACCGGCAAGTACTTCGAGAACAGCGACGCCCGGGCCGATACCAGCCGCGCCCAGACGCTCTACGGCATCTGGGACCAGCAGACCAAGGGCGAAGCCGCGGGCAGCACACCCCGACTGACGCGCGGCAACCTGCAGCAACAGACCCTTGACCTGCAGGCCGACTCGACCTTCGCCTCGACCGCTCGCACCATTCGCATCGCCAGTCAGAACCCGGTCAACTGGCTGAACAATGACGGCAGCACCAAGCAGTCCGGCTGGTATCTGGACTTCATGGTCAACGGCACCCTGAAGGGCGAGATGCTGATCGAGGACATGATCGCCATCGGCCAGGTGGTGCTGCTGCAAACCATCACCCCGAACGATGACCCCTGTGCCGACGGCGCCAGCAACTGGACCTATGGCCTCGATCCCTATACCGGCGGTCGCACCAGCTTCACCGTGTTCGACCTGGCACGCCAGGGCGTCGTGGACTCGAAATCCGACTACAGCTACAACAAGCAGAACGTCGCGGTATCCGGTACCGAGCAGAAAGGCCTGGGAGGCTTGACGCTGAGCACCAACGAACAGGGCAATCCGGAAGTCTGCTCCTCGGGCGAATGCCTGACCGTGAACCCCGGTCCGAACACCCGTGGCCGCCAGAACTGGCGACCCATCGAAGGAAAGAACTGATATGAAAGTGCTGCCTATGCTGCTGGCCCTGGCCGTTCCCGGACTCTGCTGGGCCGAAGAGCCCCAGACCTTCGAAGGCGCTGGCGTGGTCTTCGAAGTCCAGGTCGAGAAGAACCTGGTGGACATCGACCACCGGCTCTATCGCCTGCCCAACAGCACCGTCAGGAACGGCATGCCCAGCCTGTTCCAGGTCAAGCCGGGCTCCGTGGTGTCCTACTCTGGCACCGTCAGCCAGCCGTGGTCCACCATCACCGATATCTACATTCACAAACAGATGAGCGAACAGGAGCTGGCCGAGATGATCGAGAAAGAACAGCCCCGCCAGGACGGGGAGGAGCAGCCCCGATGAGGACAAGACAGAAGGGCTTCACGTTGCTGGAAATGGTGGTGGTAGTGGCGGTGATCGGCATCCTCCTCGGCATCGCCATTCCCAGCTACCAGAACTACGTGATCCGCTCCAACCGCACCGAGGGCCAGGCGCTGCTCTCGGACGCGGCCGCGCGCCAGGAACGCTACTACTCGCAGAACCCCGGGGTCGGCTACACCAAGGACGTGGCCAAGCTGGGCATGAGTTCGGCCAACTCGCCGAACAACCTGTACAACCTCACCATAGCGACGCCCACCAGCACCACCTATACCCTGACCGCCACGCCGATCAACTCGCAGACCCGCGACAAGACCTGCGGCAAGCTGACCCTCAATCAGCTCGGCGAACGCGGCGCAGCCGGCAAGACCGGCAACAACAGCACCGTCAACGACTGCTGGCGCTGAAACGAAAGAGCCCCTCTACGAGAGGGGCTCTTTTATTGCGCACGGTTCACAAAGCCTTGACCCGCAGTTCCTTGGGCATCGAGAAGGTAATGTTCTCCTCCCGCCCCTCCAGTTCCTGCTCCTCCGACGCCCCCCACTCGCGTAGCTGGGCGATAACGCCGCGCACCAGCACTTCCGGCGCGGAAGCGCCTGCGGTGATTCCGATGCGACGCACACCGTCGAACCAGCCGCGTTGCATGTCCTCGGCACCGTCGATCAGGTAGGCCGGCGTACCCATCCGCTCGGCGAGTTCGCGCAGGCGGTTGGAGTTGGAACTGTTGGGGCTGCCCACCACCAGGACCATGTCGCACTGGTCAGCCAGTTCCTTCACGGCATCCTGGCGGTTCTGGGTGGCATAGCAGATGTCGTTCTTGCGCGGCCCCTGGATCTGCGGGAACTTGGCGCGCAGGGCATCGATGACCTTCGAGGTGTCGTCCATCGACAGGGTGGTCTGGGTCACGTAGTGCAGGGCTTCGGGCTTGCGCACCTCCAGCGCGGCGACGTCGGCCTCGTCCTCCACCAGGTAGATGGCACCGCCGTTGCTGGCATCGTACTGGCCCATGGTGCCTTCCACCTCGGGGTGCCCTTCATGCCCGATCAGCACGCATTCGTGGCCGTCGCGGCTGTAGCGCACCACTTCCATGTGCACCTTGGTCACCAGCGGGCAGGTCGCGTCGAAAACCTTCAGGCCGCGCCCCTCGGCTTCCTTGCGGACCGCCTGGGAAACGCCGTGGGCGCTGAAGATGACGATGACGTTGTCCGGCACCTGATCGAGTTCCTCGACGAAGATGGCGCCGCGCTGGCGCAGGTTGTCCACGACGAACTTGTTGTGCACCACCTCGTGACGCACGTAGATCGGCGGGCCGAAGACATCGAGGGCACGGTTGACGATCTCGATGGCGCGATCCACGCCGGCGCAGAAGCCGCGGGGATTGGCGAGTTTGATTTGCATGGCGGTCTCGTGGGCGACGCGGTGATTGGACGAATGAACCTTGCTACCGCCCTCCCCGCTTGGGAAGGGCGCAGCGACCGACGGTTCAGGCCGGCTGGACGTCGATGATCTCGACTTCGAAGGCCAGGGTCTTGCCGGCCAGCGGATGATTGAAGTCGACGGTCACCTGCTGCTCATCGAACGCCTTGACCACGCCCGGCAGTTCGGTCTTGGCCGCGTCGTTGAAGATCACCAGCAGGCCCTCGGCCAGCTCCATGTCCTGGAACTGGTCGCGCGGCATGATCTGCACGTTCTGCGGATTCGGCTGGCCGAAACCCTGCTCGGGAAGAATGGTCAGGGTCCGCTTGTCGCCGGTCTTCAAGCCGAACAGCGCCTGTTCGAAGCCCGGCAGCAGGTTGCCGTCGCCGACCTTGAACGAGGCCGGCTGCTTGTCGAAGGTGCTGTCGACGACGTTGCCGTCCTCCAGCTTGAGGGCGAAATGCAGGGTGACGCGGCTCTCCTGGCCAATGCGGGTCGACTCAGCCATGGGCGGCTTCTCCGGATTTCTTCGATCTGAACATGTCGAGCGCCAGCATGACGGCGCCGACGGTGATGGCGCTATCGGCCAGGTTGAACGCCGGGAAGTACCAGCGGTTCTGCCAGTGCACCAGGATGAAGTCCACCACGTGGCCAAGGACCATGCGGTCGTAGAGGTTGCCCAGGGCGCCACCGAGCACCAGCGCCAGGGCGATGGCCAACCAGGTCTCGCCCTTCTTCAGGCGTTTCAGCCAGACCACCAGGATCGCGCTGACGACGATGGCGATCAGGGCGAACAGCCAGCGCTGCCAGCCCGAGCTGTCGGCCAGGAAGCTGAAGGCAGCACCGGTGTTGTAGGCCAGGGTCCAACTGAACAAATCGGGGATCACCACGATCTGCTGGTACATGCTCAGTTCGGCCTGGAAGAACGCCTTGCTGAGCTGGTCGAGGACGAACACCAGCACGGTGATCCACAGCCAGGGCAAGCGCCCGAAACGATCGACCTCAGGCATAGTGGCGAACCTCGCCGCTGCCTTCGATGTTCTCGATGCAGCGACCACACAGGTCAGGATGCGCAGCGTGCTGACCGACGTCCTCGCGATGGTGCCAGCAACGACCGCACTTGGCGTGGGTCGACTTGACCACTTTCAGCTTGAGGCCGGCGACTTCGCTGTCCACCGCGTCGGCCGGAGCCGCCGACAGCGGCGCCAGGGTCGCGGTCGAGGTGATCAGGACGAAGCGTAGCTCGTTGCCCAGCTTGGCCAATTGGGCCTGCAGCGCGTCTTCCGCATACAGGGTGACCTCGGCCTGCAGGTTGCCGCCCACGGCCTTGGCCGCGCGCTGGTTCTCCAGCTCCTTGTTGACCGCGGCCTTCACCGCCATGACCTGCTCCCAGTACTGGCGATTCAACGTCACGTCGGCCGGCAATTCGCTGAGGCCGTCGTACCAGGTGGCGAGCATTACCGACTCGGCGCGCTCGCCGGGCAGGAACTTCCAGACTTCCTCGGCGGTGAACGCCAGGATCGGGGCGATCCAGCGCACGAGGGCCTCGGCGATGTGGAACAGTGCGGTCTGGCAGGAGCGCCGGGCGACGCTGTTGGCGCCGGTGGTGTACTGGCGGTCCTTGATGATGTCCAGGTAGAACCCGCCCAGCTCCTGTACGCAGAAGTTGTGCACCTTGGAATAGACGTTCCAGAAGCGGTACTCGCGGTACGCCTCTTCGATCTCGCGCTGCAAGAGCAGGGCACGATCGACCGCCCAGCGATCCAGGGCCAGCATTTCCTGGGGCGGCAGCAGATCCGTGGCCGGATCGAAACCGTTCAGGTTGGACAGCAGGAAGCGCGTGGTATTGCGGATCCGCCGGTAGGCATCGGCGCTGCGCTGGAGAATCTGCTGGGATACCGCGATCTCGCCCGAGTAATCGGTCGAGGCTACCCACAGGCGCAGGATGTCGGCGCCCAGGGTATCGATGACGGTCTGCGGCACCACGGTATTGCCCAGTGACTTGGACATCTTGCGGCCGGACTCGTCGACGGTGAAACCGTGGGTCAGCAACTGGCGGTACGGCGCATGGTTGTCGATCGCGCAGCCGGTCAGCAGCGAGGAGTGGAACCAGCCGCGGTGCTGGTCGGAACCTTCCAGGTAGAGATCGGCGACCGGGCCGCTGGCATGGCCGATCCGGTGGGAACCACGCAGCACGTGCCAGTGGGTGGTGCCGGAGTCGAACCAGACGTCCAGGGTGTCGTTGATCTTGTCGTACTGCGCGGCCTCCTCGCCGAGCAACTCGGCGGCGTCGAGCTTGAACCAGGCTTCGATGCCTTCCTTCTCGACTCGCTGCGCAACCTCTTCCATCAGCTCGACGGTGCGTGGATGCAGTTCGCCGCTGGCCTTGTGCAGGAAGAACGGGATCGGTACGCCCCAGTTGCGCTGGCGCGAGATGCACCAGTCGGGACGCCCGGCGATCATTCCGTGCAGGCGCGCCTGGCCCCAGCCCGGGACGAATTCGGTCTGGGTGATGGCTTCCAGCGCTCGCTCGCGCAGGGAAGCACCCTGCCTGGGCTGCTTGTCCATGCCGACGAACCACTGCGCGGTGGCGCGATAGATCAGCGGCGTCTTGTGCCGCCAGCAGTGCATGTAGCTGTGATTGATGGTTTCGTGGGCCAGCAGGCTGCCGACCTCTTCCAGCTTGGCCACCACGTTGGGGTTGGCCTTCCAGATGAACTGGCCGCCGAAGAACGGCAACGAGTCGACGTAGACGCCGTTGCTCTGCACCGGGCTGAGGATGTCGTCGTTGCTCATCCCGTAGCGCTTGCAGGTATAGAAGTCGTCTTCGCCGTAGGCCGGCGACGAGTGGACGATACCGGTGCCGGCATCGAGGGCCACGTAGTCGGCCAGGTAGACCGGCGACAGGCGCTCGTAGAACGGATGGCGGAAGTTGATCAGTTCCAGCGCCTCGCCCTTGGCGGTGGCGACCACCTTGCCCTCGCGCTGGTAGCGCGCCAGGCAGGACTCGACCAGGGCCTCGGCCAGCACCAGGTAGCGATCGCCGGCATCGACCAGCGCGTAGTCGATCTCCGGATGCACGTTCAGCGCCTGGTTGGCCGGGATGGTCCAGGGCGTGGTGGTCCAGATGACGATCTGCGCCGGCTTGTCCAGGGCCGCCAGGCCGAAGGCCGCGGCCAGCTTGTCGGCATCCGCCACCGGGAAGCCGACGTCGATGGTCGGCGACTTCTTGTCGGCGTACTCGACCTCAGCCTCGGCCAGCGCCGAACCACAGTCGAAGCACCAGTTGACCGGCTTCAGGCCCTTGAACACGAAGTCCTGCTTGACCATTTCCGCGAGGGCGCGGATTTCGTTCGCCTCGTTGGCGAAATTCATGGTCTTGTAGGGGTTGTCCCACTCGCCGAGCACGCCCAGGCGGATGAAGTCGGCCTTCTGCCCTTCGATCTGCTCGGCTGCGTATTCGCGGCACAGTTCGCGGGTCTTGTCCGCCGGAAGATTCTTGCCGTGGGTGGTCTCGACCTTGTGCTCGATGGGCAGGCCGTGGCAATCCCAGCCCGGCACATAGGGCGCGTCGTAGCCCGCCAGGGTCTTGGAGCGGACAATGATGTCCTTGAGAATCTTGTTGACCGCGTGACCGATGTGAATGCTGCCGTTGGCGTACGGAGGGCCATCGTGCAGGACGAACTTCGGACGGTCGCCGCCAATGGCCCGCAGCTTCTGGTACAGACCGATGTCGTTCCAGAACTTCAGGGTTTCCGGCTCGCGCTGGGGCAGGCCGGCTTTCATTGGGAAGGCGGTTTCCGGAAGGTTTAGCGTCGCTTTGTAGTCGGTCATCTCAGGGCCTGTTCAGGATCTCTTCAATCAAGCGGTTGGCCCAGCCAGTAGGCCCGGGCGGCGGCGATATCCGCGAGAATCGCCGCCTTGAGTGCCTCCAGGGAGGCAAAACGCTGCTCGTCGCGCAGCTTCTGGTGGAAGGTCACCTGCAGATGCCGGCCGTATAGATCGCCGGCGAAATCGAGCAGGTGCACTTCCAGATGGGGACGGCCGTCGCCGTTCACCGAAGGGCGGGTGCCGATGTTCGCCACCCCCTGGCAACGCTGACCATCGACCAGCGTACTGACCAGGTAGACCCCGTTCAACGGCGCCTTGCGCCGTTTCAGTTGAATGTTGGCCGTGGGCGAGCCCAGTTGCCGGCCGAGTTTCTGTCCATGCAGGACCCGTCCGCTCAGGCTGAAGGGACGCCCCAGAAGGCGCCCGGCGAGATGCAGGTCACCCTCGGCCAGGGCCTGGCGGACCCGCGTGCTGCTCACCCGCACGCCGTCCAGTTCGACGGTGGCGGCCGCCTCGACGGTGAACCCCTGCTCGCGACTGGCGTTCACCAGGAAGGCGAAGTCACCGGAGCGGTCGCAGCCGAAACGGAAATCGTCGCCCACTTCAAGGTGCCGCACCGCCAGTCCATCGACCAGGACCTGGCGGACGAACTCGGCTGCCGACAGCTCGCGCAAGCGGCGGTTGAAGGCCAGGCAGAGCACCACGTCGACGCCCTGCCCACGCAGCAACTCGAGTTTCTCGCGCAGGCGGGTCAGACGCACCGGCGCCGAATCGGGGGAGAAGAACTCGCGCGGCTGCGGCTCGAAAATCACCACGCAGCTGGGTACGCCCAGCTCCAGCGAGCGCTCGCGCAGACGCGCCAGGATAGCCTGGTGCCCGAGGTGGACGCCGTCGAAGTTACCGATGGTGGCGACGCAGCCCCCGGCCAGGGGCTGCAGGTTGTGTAGTCCGCGAAGCAGCTGCATAGCACGCTTATTGCTCAGAAAGTGGTCGATTATACGCGTACCGGGCGCCGGACAACAGGCAAAACGGCATGATCCCGCCGCCAGCCCGGACGCGCTTCACAGCACCGCCCGACGGGAAAAGTCGCGCAGGCGGAAACCCAGCAGCGCGAGCATACCGAAATAGGCCAGGAGACCGGCAACCACCAGCAGGCCGAGGCGCAGGAATCGCTCCAGCATGGCGCCCTGCTCCCAGGCCGGCAGCCAGTGCATCGTGGCCAGCAGCACCGCCGACATCACCAGCACCGCGACCACCAGCTTGACCAGGAACTTCGCCCAGCCCGGTTGCGGCAGGTACAGACGCTGCTTGCGCAGTTGCCAGTAGAGCAGCCCGGCATTCAGGCAGGCGGCCAGGCCGATGGACAGGGCCAGGCCGGCATGCTGAAGCGGGCCGATGAAGGCCAGGTTCATCAGTTGGGTGGAAACCAGGGTGAAGAGCGCGATCTTCACTGGCGTACGGATGTTCTGCTGGGCATAGAAGCCCGGCGCCAGAACCTTGACCAGGATGATGCCGAGCAGGCCGACGGAGTAGGCGACCAGCGCGCGCTGGGTCATCGCCGCGTCCACCGTGGTGAACTTGCCGTACTGGAACAGCGAGACGGTCAGAGGTTCGGCGAGGATCGCCAGGGCCAGCGAACACGGCAGCACCAGCAGGAAGCACAGGCGCAGGCCCCAGTCGAGCAGGCGCGAGTACTCATGGCGATCCTTGTTCGAATAGGTCTTCGCCAGCATCGGCAGGAGGATCGTCCCCAGCGCCACGCCCAATACGCCGGAAGGCAGCTCCATCAGGCGGTCGGCGTAGTACATCCAGGACACCGAACCGGCTGCCAGGAACGAAGCGAAGATGGTGTTGATGATCAGCGAGATCTGGCTCACCGAGACCCCCAGGATCGCCGGCAGCATCAGCTTCATCACCCGCCAGACGCCGCTGTCCCTGAGGTTCAGGCGCGGCAGCACGAGCATGCCGATCTTCCTCAGGTGCGGCAGCTGATAGAGGAGCTGCAACAGGCCGCCGGCCAGCACCGCCCAGCCCAGCACCATGACCGGCGGATCGAAATAAGGCGTGAGGAACAGCGCGAAGCCGATCATTGCGACGTTCAGCAGGGTCGGCACGAAGGCCGGCACCGAGAAGCGGTTCCAGGTGTTGAGGATCGCGCCGGCCAGGGACGACAGCGAGATCAGCAATATATAAGGAAAGGTCACCCGCAGCAGGTCGGTGGTCAGGGCGAACTTTTCCGGGGTATCGGCGAAGCCCGGCGCGGTGACCCAGATAACCCAGGGCGCGGCGAGGATGCCGAGCGCCGTGACCAGCGCCAGCACCAGCGTGAGCAAGCCGGAAACGTAGGCGATGAAGGTCCGCGTCGCCTCCTCGCCCTGCTGGTTCTTGTACTCTGCCAGGATCGGCACGAAAGCCTGGGAAAACGCCCCCTCGGCGAAGATCCGCCGCAACAGGTTGGGCAGCTTGAAGGCGACGAAAAAGGCGTCGGTGGCGAGGCCGGCACCGAAGATCCGCGCCAGGATGGTATCGCGGACGAAGCCGAGGACCCGCGACAGCATGGTGATGGAACTCACCGCCGCCAATGATTTGAGAAGATTCATGGATGTCGGGCTGCCGGCATGTCGAAATTGATCCTGTCCAAGACCGCGACCGGCCGGGCCGGTTCATCGCGCGAGTGCGCCCTCGCCGCCGAACGGCGGTCCGCAAGGGCGCGCCGAGTGTAGAATGCGCGCCGGAATAAATCACCCGCAAGAAAGCAGGCGACATCCGTCGCCGATCTTTCCGGCCGCATGCGCAGCCCCTTGACAACCCCTGGAGGCGACGGCATTATTCGCGGCCTTAATTTGTTCGCTATTTACCCAGTTTTTTTCGAGGAGCTCGACGGTGGCCAACACACCTTCCGCCAAAAAACGCGCCAAACAGGCTGAGAAGCGTCGCAGCCACAACGCCAGCCTGCGCTCCATGGTGCGCACCTACATCAAGAACGTCGTGAAAGCCATCGACGCCAAGGACCTGGAAAAAGCCCAGGCCGCCTTCACCGCCGCTGTACCGGTGATCGACCGCATGGCTGACAAAGGCATCATCCACAAGAACAAGGCTGCTCGTCACAAGAGCCGTCTGAGCGGCCACATCAAGGCCCTCAGCACCGCTGCCGCCTAAGGCACGCCTTGCTCGAATAAAAAACCGGCCAATGGCCGGTTTTTTATTGCCCACGACTCGCTCGCCTCAGCGAGCGGTCGGCCAGGGCATGAGGGGAATCGCCGTCACCGCGTTCTGCGGACTGCCCTCGATCACCCGGTCGCTGTAGACCAGATAGACCAAGGCATTGCGCTTGCGATCGAAGAAGCGCACCACCTGCATGCTTTTGAACACCAGCGAAGTGCGCTGCTTGAACACCTCTTCGCCATCCTTGAGTTCGCCACTGAACTGGATCGGCCCCACCTGGCGACAGGCGATCGACGCCTCGGCGCGATCCTCCGCCAGCCCCAGACCGCCCTTGACCCCACCGGTCTTGGCGCGCGACAGATAGCAGGTCACGCCTTGCACCTTAGGATCGTCGAAAGCCTCGACGACAATCTTGTCGTTCGGCCCGACCCACTTGAACACCGTGGAAACCTCGCCGATCTCCTCCGCCCCGGCAAGCGCCGGCAACAGCAGCAGACCACCCAGCAACCCCGCGAGCTTGCGCATTCGCCCTCTCCTCAGACCAGAACCAGATTGTCGCGATGCACCAGCTCCGGCCCATCCACGTAACCGAGCAAGGCCTCGATGGCATCCGTCGGCTGACCGAGGATCTTCTGCGCCTCCAGCGCACTGTAGTTGACCAGGCCGCGCGCCACTTCGCGCCCGCCCTGGTCCACACAGACCACCATCTCGCCGCGACGGAAGCTGCCCTGGACCGCCTTGACCCCAACCGGCAACAGGCTCTTGTGATCCTGGCTCACCGCCTTCACCGCCCCATCGTCCAGCACCAGGGTGCCGCGCATCTGCAAGTGGCCGGCCAGCCACTGCTTGCGCGCCGCCTTGCGACTGCGATCAGGGGTCAACAGGGTGCCGAGGCGTTCGCCGGCGCGCAGGCGGTCGAGGACACGCTCGATACGCCCGCCGACGATCACCGTATGCCCGCCGGAACGCGCCGCCAGGCGCGCCGCCCGCAGCTTGGTCTGCATTCCGCCGCGCCCCAGGGCGCCGGCACTGCCGCCGGCCACCGCATCGAGCTGCGGATCATCGGCACGCGCCTCGTAGATCAGTTGGGCATCGGGATTGTTGCGCGGATCGGCGTCGAACATACCGTCGCGATCGGTAAGGATCACCAGCAGGTCGGCCTCGACCAGGTTGGCCACCAGTGCCGCCAGGGTGTCGTTGTCGCCGAAGCGGATCTCGTCGGTGACCACCGTGTCGTTCTCGTTGATCACCGGGACCACACCCAGCTCGACCAGGGTCCGCAGGGTGCTGCGGGCGTTCAGGTAGCGCTTGCGGTCGGAAAGGTCGTCATGGGTCAGCAACACCTGGGCGGTCTGCAGGCCATGCAGGGCGAAGCTGGACTCCCAGGCCTGCACCAACCCCATCTGTCCCACCGAGGCGGCGGCCTGGAGTTCGTGCATCGCGCTAGGTCGGGACACCCAGCCCAGGCGACTCATACCGGCGGCGACGGCGCCGGACGACACCAGCACCAGCTCGATGCCGGCGCAATGCAGCGCCACCATCTGCTCGACCCAAACGGCCATGGCATTGCGATCCAGCCCACGGCCATCGGCCGTCAGCAGGGCGCTACCGATCTTCACCACCCAGCGCCGCGCGCCAGTCACCTTGTCCCGCATACCCTCAACCTTAGAAGCCCAGGCTTCGACTCTTCAGCCCCGCCGGCCCGCCCGGCGGGGTATCACGCCATCAGGGAACGTAGAAGATCTCCGGACCGTCGCCGTCGTCTTCCTCATCATCGAAATCATCGTCATCCACCGCACCGGCGTTCTTCAGACCCGAACGCCGCAGCGCGCGCGCATCGTCCAGGGCCTGCAGACGGGCCCGCGCCTCGTCCTCGATACGCCGGTCGAGTTCGGCCAGTTCCTCGGCATACTGCGGATCTTCTTCCAGGCGCAGGGTACGCTCGTCGAGATAGCGCATGATGTCCTGGCTGAGCGCCTCGGTGCCATCGCGCTCCAGGGCGGAGATCACATAGACCGGGCCTTCCCAGCCCAACCGCTCGATCACCGCCTGCTTGCGCGCCTCGCGCTCGGCCGGATCGAGGATCTGGTCCATCTTGTTCAGCACCAGCCAGCGCTCGCGCTCGGTCAGCGCCGGACTGAAGCGACCCAGCTCGCGAACGATGACCTCGGCGGCATCGGCCGGATCGCTTTCGTCCAGCGGCGCCATGTCCACCAGATGCAGGAGGATACGGGTCCGCGCCAGATGCTTGAGGAAGCGGATGCCCAGCCCGGCGCCTTCGGCGGCACCTTCGATCAGGCCGGGAATGTCGGCGACCACGAAGCTCTTGTAGCGACCGACGCTGACCACGCCGAGGTTCGGCACCAGGGTGGTGAACGGATAGTCGGCCACCTTCGGCTTGGCCGCGGACACTGCGCGGATGAAAGTGCTCTTGCCGGCATTCGGCAGTCCCAGCAGGCCGACGTCGGCCAGCACCTTCAGTTCCAGCTTGAGGTCGCGCGCCTCGCCCGGCTTGCCCGGGGTGGTCTGGCGCGGCGCCCGATTGGTACTGGATTTGAAACGGGTGTTACCGAGGCCATGCCAGCCGCCCTGCGCGACCATCAGCCGCTGACCGGGCTCGGTCAGGTCGCCGATGATCTCCTGGGTATTGGCGTCGATCACGGTAGTACCGACCGGCACCGGCAGGATCAGGTCGTCGCCCTTGGCCCCGGTGCAGTCCTTGCTGCCGCCGTTCTCGCCGCGCTGGGCATCGAAACGGCGGGTGTAGCGATAGTCGACCAGGGTGTTCAGGTTGACGTCGGCTTCCAGGTAGATGGAACCGCCGTCGCCACCGTCGCCGCCGTTGGGACCGCCCTTTTCGATGAACTTCTCGCGACGAAAGCTCATGAGGCCATTGCCGCCGTCACCGGCTTTCACGTGGATTGATACTTCATCGACGAATTTCATGGATATGCCTCCCACCACGAGGGCGGGTTAACAGAAAAAAACATAGGATACAGGATGCCCCGAAAGCAGGGCATGGCCGGAAGCCGGCGCAGAAACAAAAAAGCCCCGTCGCGAGACAGGGCTTTTTCAGCGAGCTATTGCTTAGGCAGCAACGATGCTCACGTATTTGCGACCAAAGGCGCCTTTGGTCTCAAACTTGACCACGCCGTCCACTTTCGCGAACAGGGTGTGGTCCTTGCCCAGGCCAACGCCGTAACCGGCGTGGAATTTGGTGCCGCGCTGACGAACCAGGATGTTGCCAGCCTTTACAGCCTGGCCGCCGAACAGTTTCACGCCAAGGCGTTTACTTTCTGAGTCGCGGCCGTTGCGGGTAGAACCGCCAGCTTTTTTGTGTGCCATGAGTCATATCCTCCAGAAAGGAATTAGGCCTGAATGCCGGTGATCTTGATTTCAGTGAACCACTGGCGGTGGCCCTGACGCTTCATGTGGTGCTTACGACGGCGGAACTTGATGATGCGGACCTTGTCGTGACGGCCGTGGGAAACCACTTCAGCGGTAACCTTCGCACCTTCGACGACCGGCAGGCCGATTTTCACGTCTTCGCCATTGGCAACCAGCAGGACGCGGTCGAAATCGATCGCTTCGCCGGTAGCGACGTCGAGTTTCTCGACCTTGAGGAATTCGCCTTCGGTGACTTTGTGCTGCTTGCCACCGGTAACAATCACTGCGTACATGTGTATCTCCGTTAAACCTGCTCACCCGACGCTTTATAGAAGTAGGAATCGGCCGGCATGGCTGCATGGGGTCGGATCGGACGCCCGTGCAATTGCGTAAGGCAGGGTATGCCAAGGAAGTTCAGGGCCCGCGATTGTACGGAAAGGTCCAGGCCGAGGCAAGTGCCACGGGCCTTTCCTTGACAGTCCCCCCCCTGCCACCTAGCATGCCGCGCAATCTTTGTGGAGCTATTGTCACTGATGCAACCCCAGGCCTTCTACCGCGTGGTGGCGGAAGATTTCACCGCCGTCGACGGGATCATCCGTCGCCAACTCACCTCCCGCGTTCCCCTGGTGGAAAAGATCGGCGACTACATCATCTCCGCCGGCGGCAAGCGCCTGCGTCCGCTGCTGGTCCTGCTCGCCGGCAAGACCCTGGGCTACAAGGGCGACGACCTCTGCCTGCTGGCCGCCACCATCGAATTCCTGCACACCTCCACTCTGCTGCACGACGACGTCGTCGACGCCTCCGGCCTGCGCCGCGGCCGCTCCACCGCCAATGCCCTGTGGGGCAACGCGCCGAGCGTGCTGGTAGGCGACTTCCTTTATGCCCGCTCCTTCGAAATGATGGTCGAGCTGGGTTCCATGCCGGTCATGCGCATCATATCCCAGGCCACCCGGGTGATCGCCGAGGGCGAAGTGCTGCAATTGTCCAAGGTACGCGACGCCAGCACTACCGAAGAGACCTACATGGAAGTGATCCGCGGCAAGACCGCGATGCTTTTCGAGGCCTCGACCCACAGCGCCGCCGCGCTGTGCCAGGCCGGCGAGGAACAGTCCGAGGCACTGCGCCGCTTCGGCGACTACCTGGGAATCGCCTTCCAGCTGGTGGACGACCTGCTCGACTACCGCGGCGACGCCGCGACCCTCGGCAAGAACGTCGGCGACGACCTCGCCGAAGGCAAGCCCACCCTGCCGCTGATCGTCACCATGCGCGACGGCACCGAGGAGCAGGCCGCGCTGGTACGCAAGGCCATCCAGCAAGGTGGCAGCCAGGACCTGGAGAGCGTCTGTGCCGCCGTCGAGGCTGCCGGCGCCCTGGACTATACCGCCAACCTCGCCCGCGACTACGCCGCCCGCGCCATCGCCTGCCTGGATACGCTGCCGGACAACGAATACCGCTCCGCCCTGGTCGAACTCAGCGAATTCGCTGTCGCCCGTACCCACTGAACCGGGCTCGACTTGTGACGAACGCCGCCGTTTTCACGGCGGCGTTTTCGTTTTGCGACGAAAGGCACGATCAAGACTTGCTATTACGATAATAAGAATTATTCTCATCTCACAGTCTTGTCACGGAGATGAGCGCCATGACTTATTTGATCGATGCCTGGCTTGATCGGCCACACCCCTACCTGCGGATCCTGCACCGGGAAACCGGGGAAATCTGCGCAGTCCTGGAAGAAGACGCGCTGGACGAACTGCGTGACCAGGGCGGCCTGGACCTGCACGAGTTGAACTCGAGCGAACCGCTGATCCTCAAGGAGCTGGTACGCAACCTGTTCCTCTTCTGCTACGCCCGCGCCCTGCGCTGAGCCTTTGCGATGACGCCAGGACGCGTCATCCGTGCGCCGCTGCCCGGGAGGCGGATCGCACGAACGGAGGCAAAGGCGCCTCCGGCCGGTTCCGGGAAGGTCACGGACGACCTTCCCGGAGTCACTTTCCTCATGTCCCGGTCTTTCCGCAACGCCTCGCCCGAGCACGCCGGCAGCCCCTCGCTGCGATAGGGATTCCTGCCTGATCCACATCAAGCCGACCTCGCCTGAAAGCCGTTACAACAGCGGCGTGACCGTCGTCCTGTCGACGGCCGCATAACGAAAAAAAGAATGGACCGTGGCCGAGGGGACCGCCCCAGGCCTACGCCTAAGGATGAGGAAATGCCTGCTTCTTTCCCGCGCCTCGGCTTGCTCGGCGCGCTGTGCTCCATCGTTCCCCTGCTCCATGCCAGCGAACCGACCACGGACGCTGCGCTCATCGAAAAAGGCCGCTACGTGGCCCAGCTCGGCGACTGCATCGCCTGCCATACCGGCCCGCAGGGCGCGCCGATGGCCGGCGGCCTGGAGCTGAAGACTCCAATGGGTACCATCTACTCGACCAACATCACTCCCGACCGGGAGACCGGCATCGGCCGCTACAGCTTCGAAGAGTTCGACCGCGCCATGCGCAAGGGGGTGACCGCCGAGGGAGTGAATCTCTATCCGGCGATGCCCTACCCGTCCTACGCCAAGATCAGCGAAGAAGACATGCGTGCGCTGTACGCCTACCTGATGCACGGCGTGCAACCCGTCACCCAGGCGAATACGCCGAGCGCGATGAGCTGGCCGTTCAACCAGCGCTGGGGCCTGTCGCTGTGGAACTGGGCGTTCCTCGACGACGCGCCGTTCACGCCCTCCAGCGACGCGGACCCGGCGATCAACCGCGGCGCCTACCTGGTACAGGGGCTCGGCCACTGCGGCGCCTGCCATACTCCGCGCGGCATCGCCTTCCAGGAAAAAGCCATGAGCGAAGCCGGTCGTTCCGGGCAGTTCTACCTCGCCGGCGAAACCGTCGAACAATGGCAAGCGCTGAGCCTGCGCAACCTGTGGACGGTGGAGGACACCGTGCAGTTGCTGAAGACCGGGCAGAACCGCTTCGCCACGGTGTCCGGCAGCATGACCGATGTCATCCACCACAGCACCCAGCACTTCAGCGACGACGATCTGCTGGCCATCGCCAGCTACCTGAAGTCCCTGCCGGCCGGCAAGGACGACCTGCCCATGCCCGACAGCGAACGCCCACTGGCAGCACCGGTCGACCTGTACAGCTCGCGGGGCGGTCTCGGCTACGCGCAGTTCTGCTCCGACTGCCACCGCAAGGACGGCAGCGGCGTCCCGGGTATGTTCCCTCCGCTGGCCGGCAACCCCACGGTCGCTTCGGCCAACCCGAGCACGCTACTGCATATCACCCTTACCGGCTGGAAAACCGCGGAGACCGCAACCCACTCGCGGGTCTACACCATGCCCGGCTTCGCCCAGCTGGAAGACCGCGAAATCGCCGAAATCCTCAGCTTCGTCCGCAGCAGTTGGGGCAACCAGGGTTCGTCGATCGATGCCGGCCAGGTGAAGAAACTGCGCCAGCAGATCGAGGCCGGCAACGGCCCGGCCACGACCTTCGTCTCTCCACGCCTGGCGGACATGCTCGCGGCGCCGAACGCCGAACAGGTGGTACGCGGCATGCGCCTGCACCTGGAGACCCGCGAGCTGCTGCCGGCGAACGTCGGCAACCAGTTGAACTGCACCAGTTGCCACCTGAACGCCGGAACCGTAGCCGACGGCTCGCCCTTCGTCGGCGTCTCGGCGTTCTTCCCCAGCTACGCGCCCCGGGCGGGCAAGGTCATCGGCCTGGAGGAGCGCATCAACGGCTGCTTCCGGCGCTCGATGAACGGTAAGCCTCTGCCGCCGGACTCTGCCGACATGCAGGCGATGGTGGCCTACTTCGACTGGATGAAGAACAACACCCGGCCGCAGGACAAGGTCGCCGGCCGCGGCGTCGGCAAGGTCGACCCGGCGCTGAAGCCCGACCCGGAGAACGGCCGCAAGGTCTACGCCCGACAATGCGCGGTGTGTCATGGCGAGAATGGCGAGGGGCTGAGGAACAGCGCCGGCGAGATGCTCTTCCCACCGCTGTGGGGCGACGAGTCGTTCAATATCGGCGCCGGCATGGCGCGGACCTTCACCGCTGCCGCCTTCGTCAAGCACAACATGCCGATCGGCTTCCAGGAACGCTTCCCGCTCGGCCAGGGCGGCCTCAGCGACCAGGACGCAGTGGACGTCGCGGAGTACTTTTCGCACCAGCCGCGCCCGGACTTCCCGGACAAGATCAAGGACTGGCCGAAGGACAAGCGTCCGCTGGATGCCCGCTACTGATGCCGCAATGAAAAACGCCCCGTCGATGCGTCGACGGGGCGTTTCACTCCTTCCTGGGGCCGATGCGCCTCAGAGGATTTCCAGCAGTTCGACGTCGAACACCAGCACGCTGTGCGGAGGAATGCTGCCGACCGCCTGGCCGCCATAGGCCAGTTCGCTCGGTACGTGCAGGCGCCACTTGGAGCCGGCGTTCATCAGTTGCAGCGCTTCGACCCAGCCGGCGATCACGCCGCCCACCGGGAACTCGGCCGGCTGGCCGCGCTGGTAGGAGCTGTCGAATACGGTGCCGTCGATCAGGGTGCCGTGGTAGTGGGTGCGCACGGTATCCTCGCGGGAAGGCTTGGCGCCCTCGCCAGTACTCAGCACTTCGAATTGCAGGCCCGACGGCAGCACGGTCACGCCTTCGCGCTTGGCGTTCTCGGCCAGGTAGGCGCGGCCTTCGCCAGCGGCGGCTTCGGCCTTGGCCTGGGCTTCGGCCTGCATGCGTTCGCGGATCACCTGGAAGCTGGCCGACAGCGCCTCGCCGGAAACCCGGCTGTCGATACCTGCGAACGCATCGGACAGGCCGGCCAGGACTGCGTCCAGGGTCATGCCTGGAACCGGATTCTCGCGCAGTTGGTCGCCCAGTTGACGGCCGATGCCGTAGCTGACACGGGCTTCGTCAGTGGTCAGGTTGAGTTCGCTCATGGCGCTGCTCCGCTGTGGGGTCGAAAAAGGGCGGCCAGCCTAGCACAGAAGGCCCTTCCCCCCTACCGGCGCAGCCGCTTGTGCTCAACCCTGGCGGATCGACAGCGGCAGCCCGCCGATAAACGAACCCGACTCGGCCAGGAGGCCACACATCTCGTCATCGACATCGGCGCACACCAACTCCACCGGAACCCTGTCCAGCCCGCGCAGTACCTGGCGCGCATGCTCCACGGAGCGCAGGCTGACCGGCTGGCCGAGATCGTCCTCCACCGGATAGGCGCGGCCGCCCATCTGCGCCTCCAGGACATAGATGCCACCCTCCAGCGACACCAGGTGCAAGGCGTCGATATGTCCAGCCTGGACCCGGCCGGCGAGATCCTGCATGTTCATCGCGAACCTCTCGAGGTTGCGCAGGCAGCGGAAGCCTCCAGGTTTCCGCCAACCGCCTCGGTCCCGACAGCGCCGGCCCGATTCCCGGCATCATCCGGCCGCCAGGCCCCGACGATGCGAAGGACGCCCGCTCCCGGCGTCCGCCCGATATCACAGGAAAGTCTTGCCCAGGCGACAGGCAACGCAAGCCGGAAACGCCGCCGCCCGTCCGTTTTACAACGGCCGGGCGGCGCGAGCGAAACACTGGAGAGGGTCGTCAGTGACGGGTCTGCTTATCCAGGTAGCCCATGGCGAACGCCGAGAGCACGAAGGTCATGTGGATGATCACGTACCACATCAGCTTGTTGTCCGGCACATTCTTCGCGTCCATGAAGATGCGCAACAAGTGGATCGAAGAGATCGCCACGATGGAGGCGGCCACCTTGTTCTTCAGCGAGCCGGAATCCATCTTGCCCAGCCAGCTGAGCTTTTCCTTGCCTTCGTCGATGTCCAGTTGCGAAACGAAGTTCTCGTAGCCGGAGATCATCACCATGACCAGCAGGCCGCCGACCAGAGCCATGTCGATCAGCGAGAGCAGGACCAGGATCAGGTCGGCCTCGGCCATCGCGAAGATGTTCGGGATGACGTGGAATATTTCCTGGAAGAACTTGATGGTCAACGCCAGCAGCGCCAGCGACAGGCCCATGTAGATGGGAGCCAGCAGCCAGCGCGAGGCGTACATGGCGTTTTCGAAAAAGCGTTCCATGGTCTCTTGTGTGTATGTGCAGGGGGAAATGGGGCGGCGAGTATAACGCAGCGGCCGGCGGTTTTTATCCAGAAAATCTGTGGATAAATATGTGCACCGAGCCGGGATGGATCCCGCCAGCGATGATGGCACGGGGCCTTGGCCGGATTGCTCAGGCTTTGCCCAGGCGCCGTTCAGGATTCCGGGCGAAACAGGTAGTCGCCGACATGCGGCCGTCGTTCGCCATTGAGTCGGCGCAGTTCGCCCTGCAGGTGCAGGCGCCAGATCGGCGGGTCGACGGCTTCGATATAGCCTTGCTGGGCCAAGCAGTCGGCAATCGCCTGCAACACCCCTTCGGCCACCAGCGGTCCGTGGAAGGGGCCCTGGGCCTTGATCGCCGAAGGCTGGGAGCCGGACATGCCGGCGGCGCAAAGCAGGGTCCAGAGTCCGTTCTCTCCGGCCAGCGGCCTGACCACGCATTCGATTCGCGTGGTCAGCCCCAGACAAGGGCGGATGAGGCAGAGGTTACGCGGCATGGCGGCATCCTCACGGGGGTTCCCAGTTTTGAGCCTACACCTGCCGCCAGGTTCCGCATAGCGCCGGCGGGAACTTGTCCACAGGGCTGAAACGCACGAGGGCGGGGCTTTCCAGCCCCGCCCTCGGCAGGTTCCGGCAACGCGCCGGACTCAGTCCTTCTTCGCCGCGGCCTTGTCCTTCGCCGCGACGGTCTCTTTCTCCGCCGGCTTGTCCTTTTCCTTGTCGTCCTCTTCCATGCCGAGTTCGGATATCTCCTGCAAGCGCGCCACGACCAGATCGTTCACGCTGCCTTTCGGGAAGCGTCCCTTCTCGTCCTGGGCACCGACCGGCTTGCCCACCAGCAGCGCCAGCGCCTCGTCCACCTCACGCACCGCGTAGACGTGGAACTGCCCGGCGCGCACCGCCTGCAATACGCGCTCGTCCAGCATCAGGGTGGTGACGTTGGCGCGCGGGATGATCACGCCCTGCTCGCCGGTCAGGCCGCGCGCTTCGCAGAGGCGGAAGAAGCCCTCGATCTTCTCGTTGACGCCGCCGACCGCCTGCACCTCGCCGAACTGGTTGATCGAGCCGGTAATGGCGAAGCACTGCTTCAAGGGCGTCCGCGACAGTGCTGAGATCAGCGTGCAGACCTCGCCCAGCGAGGCGCTGTCGCCGTCCACGTAGCCGTAGGATTGTTCCAGGGCGATGCTGGCGGAGATTTCCAGGGGGAACTCCTGGGCGTAGCGGCTACCCAGGTAGCCGGTGAGGATCATCACGCCCTTGGAGTGGATCGGCTGGCCGAGGTTGACCTCGCGCTCGATGTCGACGATGCCGCTGCTGCCCGGATAGACGGTCGCGGAAATCCGCGCCGGCACGCCGAACACCGAGTCGCCCACCTCCAGCACGGTCAGTCCGTTGCACTTGCCGACCGCGGCGCCAGCGGTGTCGATCAGGATGATCCCCGCCAGCATGTCGTCGAGGATCCGCGCCGACACTCGTCCGGTGCGGGTCTGCTTGGCCTTGAGGGCACGCTCGATGTGGCCGAGCTGGATCACCTCCTCGTTCGCAAGCTGACGGATGAAATCGGCTTCGCTGACCAACTGGAACAGGTCGCCGATCCGTGCCGAAAGCCGCCCCTGGTGCTCGGCCAGGCGCGCGCTGTAGGTCGCCAGTCGCGCCACCGCCGCGCCGCTGAGGGGCGCCATGCCCTCTTCCGAGGTGCGCGTCTTGAGCAACTGGGCGAACTGTTCGAGGCTGTCCTCGCCCAGCGGGATGTCCTCGTCGAAGTCCACCAGCACCCGGAACATCTCCTGGAAGTCCGGGTCGAGGTCCTGCAGGGTGTAGTAGATCTGCCGCGAGCCGATGATGATCACCTTCAGTTGCAGCGGGATCACCTGGGGGGTCAGGGAAACCGCAGCCAGGCGGCCGAGTTCGGCCAGCGGCGACTCCATCTTCAACTGGCGCGACTGCAGGGCACGCTTCAGCGCGTCCCAGACGAACGGCTCGCCCAGCATCTTTTCCGCTTCCAGGATCAGGAAGCCGCCGTTGGCCCGGTGCAGCGCCCCCGGACGCAACTGCCGGTAGCTGGTGTAGAGCGCCCCCTGGTCGGAGCTGTACTCGATGCGGCCGAACAGGTTGTCGTAGGTCGGGTGCGACTCGAACACCACCGGCGCGCCGCTGGTCGCGTGGTGGACGATGGCCTGGTTCGGCGCGTACTGCTCGATCAGCCCTTGCTTGCGCTGGGCGTCGGTGCGGCTGTCGTCGACCAGTTGGTCGACCACGGTCTTCAGCAGGTTCAGTTGCATCGCCTGCAGGTAGGCGCAGACGCCCGGGTTGTTGTTGTACTTCTCCACCAGAGGCGCCAGCAGGGGCTGCAGGGCCAGGGTGATGGTTTCCTCGTTGAGCTCGCGCAACTGGTTGCTCGACTCGCGCTTCCACTGCGGCAGGCTCGCCAGTTCCTCGTTGAGGTACTCCTCGAGGGCGGCGATATCCTTGTGGAAACGCTCGCGCTCGGCTTCGGGCAACTGGGCGAATTCGGCCTCGTCGAGGGCCTTGCCGTCCTTCATCGGGGTGAAGGCGACGTTGGCGCTGTCGCGGTACAGCGCCACGTCCTTCTCCAGGGCGCGCCGTTCCACCGAGTCCAGGGCGCGGTCGTAGCGCTGGTTGAAGGCGCGGTCGACGGCGTTCTTCTTCTGCTGGTAGGCCGGATGTTCGAAGACCGCCGGGAAGGTCGACATCAGGTTGTCGATCAGGCGGTCGATGTCGGCGCTGAATTCGGTCGCGCTGCCCGGCGGCAGCTCGATCACCCGAGGTTCGCGCGGTTCGTCGAAATTGTTCAGGTAGACCCAGTCGGAGGGCGTGGCGACGCGCTTGCCCTCGGCTTGCAGGTAGCGTTTGACGAAGGAGAAGCGTCCGGTCCCCGGCTCGCCCATGACGAATACGTTGTAACCCGGACGCGGCATCGCCACACCGAACTGCAGCGCCTCGACCGCACGCTCCTGGCCCAGCACGCCGCGGAAGGGCTCCAGGTCATCGGTGGTGTCGAAGGCGAATTGCTCGGGAGCGAACGGGCGGGTCAGTTCTTCTGGCGCCAGGCGCAGGCCGGCAGCGACGGAATCGGGCATCGGGAATCCTTGCATCGGGCGGCAGATCGCCGCGGGGTGTCGTCGCCCGCATTCTCCCCCCAGCCTCGCGCCACTGACAAGGCGCGGATGGCGCTATCTCACCGATATACCAGGTCGGCGCAGCGCAGGCAGTATTCCGCCGCAGGCAGGGCGGCCAGGCGCGCCGGTTCGATGGCCTCGCCACAGCGCTCGCACTGGCCGTAGCGACCTTCCGCCAGGCGCAGGCGGGCCAGGCCGACCTGGCGCATCCCCGCCTCCGCCTCGGCGAGCAGGCCTTCGAGCACTTCGTCGTTCTGGCGCTGCACCGCCTGCTCGGCGAAGTCCGGCGAATGGCTGCGCGCCAGGTCCCGGCGGATCGCCGCGGCGCGTGCCGCGTACTCGGTCGCCAGGGTTTCCAGGGCGGTAGCGGGGTCGAAAGCGCTCATATCCACCTCCTGCATGAGGAACGGCTGACCAAGGCCGGTTTCGCTCAGACCGACCAGAACTTTCCCAAGTCTGGACGGTTCCAAGCGGATTGCCGCTGACGCCGGTCAATTTTCGCCCGGCATTGCGCGCTGCCACCCATTCGGTGCCTTGACACCCCGGTGGCATTCCGAAAAGCTCACGGCGTCGCTGGCCCGCTCCAGATGGCTCCGATCCACCTCAAGAGAGAACAAACGATGAAACGGATTCTGCTCGGTACCCTGTTCGCCGCCGCCTCCTTCAACGCTTTCGCCGACGCTCCCGGCGGCGCCGGCTGCGGCTGGGGCAACATGCTCTTCAAAGGCCAGCGCGGCGTGGCCACCCACGTGGTCGCGGCGACCACCAACGGCACTTCCGGCAACAACACCTTCGGCATGACCACCGGCACCAACGGCTGCCATACCAACGGCGCGCTGTCCTATGGCGGCAAGCCCCTGCTGGTGCTCGGCAGCATGATGGACGAGCTGTCCGAAGACATGGCCAAGGGCAATGGCGAAGCGCTGACCACCTATGCCGTGGTGCTGGGCGTGCAACCGCAGGACCGCGAGCACTTCGCCGCCGTCACCCACGAGCATTTCTCCGAGATCTTCAACAAGTCCGACGCCACCGCCGCCGACGTCTATGCCAACACCCAGGCGATCCTGAAACAGGACGCCCGCCTGGCCAAGTACGCCGAGCAGGCCTGAGCCTCGCCGCCTGCCCGTTCGCGGGCAGGCCCCTTTCCCCAAGCATTAAGCCTTGCCGATGCCGAAACGCCTGTTGCCCTGGATGGCGCTGTGCGCCTGCTCCCCCCTTCTGGCTGCGCCCACGGTTCCCGAGGCCCGCCTCCAGCAACTGGCCGCCGATCCCTACTGGATCGCCCTCGGCCACTACGAACGCGGCAAGCTCGGCGGTTGGCGCAGCTACGTCGACGACGAGCGGTTCTTCCTCGCCGACAACGGCGAGAGCCACCCGGACGCCGAACTGGCGGCCACGCTAAAGGCGCTCTATGCCTCGCCCAGCCTTGGCGACAAGCATGCCCAGTGCGTCTACCCGGCGCGCACCCGCTGGCTGCGCCAGCAACTGCAACTCGACGACCTCCCGCAGCCGCAGTGCGGCGAATACGACAACTGGTACCGCGACATCAACCCGCACAGCGCGGTGCTGGTGTTCCCCGCGGCCTACCTGAACAGCCCGTCGTCGATGTTCGGCCACACCCTGCTGCGCATCGACCAGGCCGACGTCACCAGCAACAACACTGCCCTGCTCAGCTACGCGCTGAACTTCGGCGCCTACATCGAAGGCATGGACAACAGCATCCTCTATGCCTGGAAAGGCCTGATGGGCGGCTATCCCGGCCTGTTCGCGCTGGTCCCGTACCGGGAGAAGCTGGCCGAATACAGTCGCCTGGAGAACCGCGATCTCTGGGAATACAAGCTGAACCTCACGCCCGAGGAGACCGGGCGAATGGTCGAACACGTCTGGGAACTCAAGCAGGTCCGCTTCGACTACTACTTCTTCGACGAGAACTGTTCGTTCCCGCCTGCTCGAACTGATGGAGATCGCCCGCCCGGGCATCGAGCTGACTGAGCAGTTCCCGCTTACCGCGATCCCCACCGACACCGTGCGCGCGGTGAAGAACGCCGGGCTGATCGAGCGCATCGACTACCGGCCGTCGCGCGAGAAGGAACTGCTCGCCCGCGCCGAACCGCTCGACCATGCCGAGCGCGACTGGGCCAAGCGCCTGGCGGACGACGACAGCCTGCTCGACGCTCCCGACTTCAAGGCCCTGCCGATGCCGCGCCAGGCGCTGATCCAGGACGCCGCCTTCCGTCTGGTGCGCTACCGCGCCACCGGTCAGGCGCGTGACAGCGGCATCGCCTCGCGCAGCTACAACCTGTTGCGTGCGATCAACCGCAACCCGCCGCCGGACCTCCAGGTCGAGCGCCCCGGCCAGCCGGAAGACGGCCACGAGTCACGGACCTGGCAGTTCGGCGTCGGCAGCCGCGATGACCGCGCCTTCGCCGAGTACGGCCTGCGCATGGCCTACCATGACCTCGCCGATAACGCCTATGGCTTCCCCCTCGGCGCGCAGATCGAGATCGGCCAGCTCAAGCTGCGCCAGTACGAAGGCAACCGCTGGCAGTTGCAGAATCTCGACCTGGTCACCATCCGCTCGCTGACCCCGCGCAACCAGTTGCTCAAGCCGCTGTCCTGGCAGGTCGCCGGCGGCCTGGAGCGGGTGCCGGGCGAGGACGGCGACGAAAATCTGGTCAGCCACCTCAACGGCGGCGCCGGCGGCAGCTGGATGTTCGGCGACGACCTGCTGCTCTACGCCATGGGCACCGCGCGGATCGAGAACAACAGGGACTTCGCCGCCGCCATCGCCCCGGCGGTGGGCTTCGACAGCGGCTTGCTGTGGCGCAACCCGTTGGGCAACCTGACCCTGGAGGCCAAGGGCGACTACTTCCACAACGGCGAAGTGCGCCGCAGCCTGGGCTTCGTCCAGCAGGTGGAGCTGGGCCGCGACCTCGGCCTGCGCCTGAGCGCCGAACGCGAGTTCAGCCATGTCGGCAAGCCGATCAACGAGGTCAAGCTGGAGCTGCGCTGGTACTACTACTGAGCCAGCCTCCGGCGCACCTCCATCAGGGCGAAGCCGAGCAGGTTGAGGCCTTGCCAGGTCGCCGGCTCGGCTGCCAGGGGATCGCTCGCGGCCAGGCCGATGCCCCAGATCGCGTCCACCGGGCTGGCCTCGACCAGCACCCGGTCGGCGGTGCCCAGAAGGTATTTCTTCAGCGAAGCGTTCTGGCCGAACTTGCCGAGGTTGCCTTCGATCACGATTCCCACCCGCTCGGCGTTCCAGCGTGCCTCGTCGAAGCCGGCGACTTCGCGGCCGAGGGCCTTCGCCTCGCCTGGGCTGCGCGCCGCCAGGATGCGCTCGAGCAGCCTGGAGTCGTCGAACAAGCGTGCCTTGGCCGCCATCATGTAATGCTCGGCGCTGGCGTAGCGCACCCCGTCGAGCTTGAACGAAGCCTCGTACCACTGGCTGAAACAGCTCTTGCCGACCTTGTCATCCGTCGCCGGACGATGTCCCCAGAAATACAGGTACTTGAAGCTTTCGCCGGCCGCGCAGCGCTGGCGCAGCCGCTCGACGTCCATTATCTCGCTCATCGGCATTCGTCCCTGGAGCCCGTGAAAAGACGCCAAGGATATCCCGAAGTGGTGCTCAGGCGCGTATCTGCGCCCAGTCCAGGCCGAAACGCGCCAGGTACTTGCGCAGCCGGTCGGCGTCGTTGGGGTTGCGCTTGTCCTGGCGCGAAACGGCGAACAGCCGGCGTCCCGCCTCGGAAAGGGTCTTAGCCCCGCGGCACACCTCCAGCACCGACTGCAGTTGCAGGCGGTCGAACAGATCCAGGGCCTCCACCCGCTGCCCCAGCAGATCAGCCAGTGGCTCCCGGCCCGCATCGAGCCCCCAGGCCTGGCGCAGGCGAAGGATCTCCTCCTCGACCAGCGCCTCGTCGATCCGCCCGCTGTCGGCCAGGGTCGCCATCCGTGTGATGGAAGCCGACAGCTCGCGGAAGTTGCCGGCCCAGCGCGCTTCGCTGGAACCGGCGAAGGCCAGGTAGCGACGCTTGGCCTCCAGGTTGAAACGCACCTGCCGCCCTTGCTCGCGGGCGTGCCGCTCCAGTTCGAAGTCGATGTTCGGCTCGATGTCCTCGCGGCGTCCAGCCAGGCCCGGCAGCTCGAAGGTCCACAGGTTGATGCGGGCGAACAGGTCCTCGCGGAACAGGCCTTCGGCCACTCGTCCGCGCAAGTCGCGGTGGGTCCCGGCGATAAGCTGGAAGTCGCTCTCCACCTCACGGTCCGAACCCAGCGGGAAGAAGCGCTTCTCTTCGATCGCCTTGAGCAGCATCGCCTGTTCGTCGGCACCCAGCTCGCCGATCTCGTCGAGGAACAGCATGCCACCGTCGGCTGCGCGCAGCAGGCCTTCGCGCGCATTCTGCGCGCCGGTGAAGGCGCCCTTGACGTGGCCGAACAGTGCCGACATCGCGCCGTCGCCGCGCAAGGTGGCGCAGTTGACCTCGACGAAACGCCCGTCGAGCTGGTGCCGGCTGCGCTTGAGTTCATAGATGCGCCGGGCGAGGAACGATTTGCCGGCACCGGTCGGCCCCACCAGCAGCATGGGTGCCCGCGAACGCACGGCGACCCGCTCGATCTGCTCGATGGAGCGGTTGAAAGCGGCATTGCGCGTGGCGATTCCCGACTTGAGAAAAGCCAGGCTTTCCTCCTGTTCGCGGCGGAACCGCGAGGCGATGCGGTCGTAGCGGGACAGGTCGAGGTCGATCAGCGTCGCCGAGCCCTCGGGATGGCGCGCCTCGTCCTTGCGCCGCGACGGCGAGGTCTGCACCAGCCGGGCCGGCAGGTAGCGCGCCTCGGTAAGGAGGAACCAGCAGATCTGCGCGACATGGGTCCCGGTGGTGATATGCACCAGGTAGTCCTCGCGCTCGGTGTCGAAGGGGTAGGCGCTGACGAAATCGTGCAGGGCGCCATAGACCTCCTCGAAGTCCCAGGGGTTGCGCAGTTCCATCTGCTGCAGGCGGACCTCGGTATGCGGCGACACCGCGGCGATGTCGGCGCGAATCCGCTCGGCCAGGCCGAGGTCGCGGGCGTCGTTGCCGTGGATCAGTTCGAGGCGGTCGATCAGCAGGTCCGGCTGCTGGCACAGGCCGATGCTCGGCCGCCACTTTTGCCAGCGCGCCGCGCCCTTGCCGAGACGGTCGAGGGTGGCGCCGATGAAGCCGATGGCGACCGTGCGTTTCATCACTGCTTATCCTTCAAGATAAAGATCGATATGAAACTATATAGAAATAGTCGGGCATCTCTCCATCGAATTCGCCGACGAATCGCAATAAAAAATTTATTCACCTTTAAAATCAAATAGTTAATCAAGAAATAGTCTCATCGATAAAAACCTGGCACGCCGCTCGCTATATCCATCTCGACCGCATCGCCCATGCAGGCCGACGGGTCGGGACTCCAGTCCCGCCGGTGCCCGAGCCCACCCCTGGTGTCGGCGTCGTGCATGCCGCCCGCAACAACGACGGTCATTCGCGAATGACGGCAATGCCGCTTCGCGGTTCGATAGCTCAGCCTGGTAGAGCAACCATCCACGAAATGGTCTGTCGCGGGTTCGACTCCCGCTCGAACGTTGCCTTAACGGCAATCACTCAATGGCAACACCCGCCGGTGTGGCCGAGGCGAACTGCGCAAGCGGCCAGGAAGGCCGGAGAACGCAAGGGAGCCGAAGCCGCCGCCGGCCCGTCCGGCCCGCGGTTCGGGCACGGGGCAAGGCAGGCCGGGGATCGAGGGAATCGATCGCATGGACAGGACGTCCGCCAGGCCAACCTCCTCCGCGCTCCACCCGCGACGCTCGACGGGCCGGCAACACCGGCACCACGGAAGAATGAAAGGAATGAAGAGATGAAAATGCTGAAGCGCTTTATCGTGAAGAAGAACGAACGCGGCCTGCTGTACTCCGAAGGCGACTTCCTCGCCGTGCTCGAACCGGGCACCTACCGCCGCTTCGATCCGTACGACCGCCTGAGCCTGGAAAGCTTCAGCCTGAACACCCCGCAGTTCGAACACCGCCTGGCCGGCTACCTGCGGCAGAGCGAACCCCAACTGGTGGAGCGCTATTTCACCCGGATGGACCTGGGCGACAACGAGGCCGGCCTGCGCTACGAGGACGGCGTGCTGGTGGAGCTGCTCGCACCGGGCAGCCGCCGACTGTACTGGAAAGGCCAGACCGAGCAGCGCCTGGAGCGCATCGACCTGACCCAGGACTATCGATTGTCCGCCGCGCTGGTCGCCCAGTTGCACCAGCCGAACCTGCGCGACCGCGCCCTGGCGGGCCTGGACGCAGTGTTGCTGGTCCAGGTGCCGGCGTTCCAGGTCGGCGTGCTCAAGGTCGACGGCGCCCTTGCCGGCCTGCTGCAAGCCGGACAATACGGTTTCTGGCGCTACAACCGGCAAGTCAGCGTGGAACTGGTCGACACCCGTATCCAGGCGCTGGAGGTCAGCGGCCAGGAGATCCTCACCCGCGACAAGGTCAGCCTGCGCCTGAACCTCGCCGCCAACTGGCGCTACAACGACGTACTCACCGCCTTCTCGCGGCTGAGCAAGCCGCTGGAGTACCTGTACCGCGAGCTGCAGTTCGGCCTGCGGGCGGCAGTGGGCACCCGTACCCTCGACGAACTGCTGGAGAACAAGCAGTCGATCGACGAAGCGGTCAGCGCCCACCTGGCCGCCAAGCTGGAAGACAGCGGCCTGGAAGTGAGCGGCCTGGGCGTGCGCGACATCATCCTCCCGGGCGAAATGAAGACCCTGCTGGCGCAGGTGGTGGAGGCGGAGAAGGCGGCCCAGGCCAATGTGATCCGCCGCCGCGAGGAAACCTCGGCGACCCGCTCGCTGCTGAATACCGCGAAGGTCATGGAGGAAAACCCGACCGCGCTGCGTCTGAAGGAACTGGAAACCCTGGAGCGGGTGGCCGAGCGCATCGACCGGATTTCGGTATTCGGTGGCCTGGACCAGGTATTGAACGGACTGGTCACGCTGAAGCAGGCCTGATCACGAACGATAGCCGCGCCGTCGACAAGACGGCGCGGAGCACAAGGAAAGCACGATGAAAGACATGAATATCCTCGAAGTGGCCGGCGGCAAGCCGATCAAGCTCTGGACCCAGGGCGTCCCGGTGGAGGAGGAAGCGCGCCAGCAGTTGCTGAACACGGCGAAGATGCCCTTCATCTTCAAGCACCTGGCGGTGATGCCTGACGTACACCTGGGCAAGGGCTCGACCATCGGTAGCGTGATCCCTACCCTCGGCGCGATCATCCCGGCCGCGGTGGGCGTGGATATCGGCTGCGGAATGATCGCCGCGCGCACCTCGCTGGTCGCCGCCGACCTGCCGGACAACCTGCACGGCCTGCGCAGCGCCATCGAGCAGGCGGTACCCCACGGCAAGACCTTTGGCCGCCGCGACCGCGGCGCCTGGCACGAGGTACCGGAGGCCGCCGACCAGGCCTGGAGGGCACTCGCCGGTCGCTTCAAGGCGATCACCGACAAGCACCCGAGGCTGGAGAAGACCAACAACCGCCAGCACCTGGGAACCCTCGGCACCGGCAACCACTTCATCGAGGTCTGCCTGGACGAGGCCGACCGCGTCTGGTTCATGCTGCACAGCGGTTCGCGCGGGGTCGGCAACGCCATCGGCAACCTGTTCATCGAACTGGCCAAGGCGGACATGCGCCAGCACATCGCCAACCTGCCGGACAAGGACCTGGCCTACTTCGAGGAAGGCAGCCGGTACTTCGACGACTACGTGGAAGCGGTCGGCTGGGCCCAGGATTTCGCCCGGCAGAACCGCGCGCTGATGATGCACGCGGTGATCGAGGCGGCGCGCCAGGTGATCCGCAAGCCGTTCGAAGCCAACCTGGAGGCGGTCGATTGCCACCACAACTACGTGCAGAAGGAGCGCCACTTCGGCCAGGAGGTACTGGTCACCCGCAAAGGCGCGGTGTCCGCGCAGAAGGGCCAGCTCGGCATCATTCCCGGCTCGATGGGGGCGAAGAGCTTCATTGTCCGCGGCCTCGGCAACCAGGAAGCGTTCTGCTCGTGCAGCCACGGCGCCGGGCGGACCATGAGCCGGACCAAGGCGAAGAAGGTCTTCAGCGTCGCCGACCAGGCGCGCGCCACCGCCCACGTCGAATGCCGCAAGGACGCCGACGTGATCGACGAGATCCCGATGGCCTACAAGGACATCGACCGGGTCATGGAAGCCCAGCGCGATCTGGTGGAAGTGCTGCACACCCTGCGTCAGGTGGTGTGCGTGAAAGGATGACGGGCGCCCTGTGGCGCCCGCTGGGGAAGAATCGAAATGAACAGGGAAGAACGCCATCCGCTCCCCGCCGCCATGCGCGAGCGGGTACTGGATGAGCTGGAACGGATCGAACGCGAGCACGACGTAGTCGTGCTCTACGCCTGCGAGTCGGGTAGCCGGGCCTGGGGCTTCGCTTCGCCGGACAGCGACTACGACGTACGCTTCGTCTATGTGCATCAGCCCGAGTGGTATCAGCGCGTCGAGGAACCTCGCGACGTGATAGAACGCCCGCTGAGCGACGAGCTGGACATCAGCGGCTGGGAGCTGCGCAAGGCGTTGCGCCTGATGCGCAAATCCAACCCGGCCCTGCTGGAGTGGCTCGGCTCGCCACTGGTGTATCGGGAAGAGCCTGGCGTGCGCGAGGAACTGCTCTGGCTGGGCAGCGCCTTTCACTCCGTACCAGGCAGTCGCCATCACTACCTGTCGATGGCACGCAAGAACTACCGCGGCTACCTGAAGGGCGACAGCGTCCGGCTGAAGAAATACCTCTACGTCCTGCGTCCGTTGTTCGCGGTGCGTTGGCTGGATGCAGGCCTGGGCTTGCCGCCGGTGGCGTTCGAGAGGCTAGTGGAAGCCACACTGGACGACCCGTCGCTGCGCGAAGAGCTGGATGCCCTGCTGAGCCTCAAGCGTCAGCGCGACGAATCGGCCTACGGCCCTCCGCGCCTGGCGCTGCAACGCTTCATCGAGGCGGAGTTGCTCCAGGCCGAACGAGGGGCCGCCCAACCAACCGGCGCGCGCCAGGACAGCCGACTGCTGGATCGCTACCTCCACGACAAGATATGGCAATACACAAGGGAAACCTCATGAGAAAGGACCTCATAGAACTCGACGGCAGCGAAGGCGGCGGGCAGATCCTGCGTAGCGCCCTGAGCCTGTCGATGACCAGCGGCCAGCCGCTGCGCATCCGCAACATCCGTGGCCGGCGCAGCCGTCCGGGGCTGCTGCGCCAGCACCTCACCGCGGTGCGCGCGGCGGCGGAAATCTGCGCGGCCGAGGTCGAGGGTGCCGAACTCGGCTCACGCGAGCTGGCGTTCCGGCCCGGTGCGATCCGCGCCGGCGACTACGCCTTCGCCATCGGCTCCGCCGGCAGTTGCTCGCTGGTACTGCAAACCCTGCTGCCGGCGCTGCTCGCGGCCAACGGCGAAAGCCGGGTGAGGATCAGCGGCGGCACCCACAATCCACTGGCGCCGCCGGCGGACTTTCTCCGCGACAGCTGGCTGCCGCTGCTGCGGCGGATGGGCGCGGAAGTCGACCTGGAACTGCTGCGCCACGGCTTCGTACCCGCCGGCGGTGGCGAGCTGCTGGCGCGGGTACGCCCGGCGCGCTGGCGGCCGCTGCAACTGGAGCATCCCGGCGCGGCGCTGCGGCGCCAGGCGCGGGCGCTGCTCGCCGGGATTCCCGGGCACGTCGGCGAGCGCGAGCTGGAGAGGGTCCGCCAGCGCCTCGGTTGGAGCGACGAAGAACGCCAGCTGGAGTTCCTCGCGGAGGACCAGGGGCCGGGCAACGCCCTGCTGCTGCGGATCGACTGCGAGCACATCTGCGCGACCTTCTGCGCCTTCGGCCAGGCCGGCGTCAGCGCCGAACGGGTGGCGGAACAGGTCGCGACGCAAGCCATCGGCTGGATGGAAAGCGGCTGCGCGGCGGACGAGCACCTCGCCGACCAATTGCTGCTGCCCATGGCCCTGGCCGGCGCCGGCAGCTTCACCACGCCACGGCTGAGCGCCCATCTGCAAAGCAACCGCCGGGTTATCGAACGCTTCCTGCCGGTGAGGATCGGCGACCAGGCACTGGACGGCGGCGGTCATCGCATCGTCATCACATCGGCTTGACGAATTCCTCACCAATGCCGACCTAGACTCGCGCCGGACCTGCCAGCGGGCCCGGCGCGAACCTCCGGGAGTCCCGTCCCGGCGGTCGAGGAGTCCCAGCCATGTCTTCTTCGCGTCTCGGCGTGCTTGTCCTCGCCCTGCTCCTGCTCACCGCCACCCTGCTCGGCGGCTGCGAAAACACCCACCAGCACCTGCTCGCCCAGGGCTACCCGCCCGCCTATGCCGACGGTTTCGACGACGGCTGCGGCAGCGGCCGCCAGGCGGCCGGCTCGATCAGCGGCGAATTCCGCAAGGACGTCCCCCGCTACCTGCGCGAGGCGATCTACGCCAGCGGCTGGGGCGACGGCTTCGAGCAATGCCGGTCGATGGCGCGGAGCGAGGAGCGGCGGCGTTTCGAGGAACGCCAGTGGGACGACCGCGACGACGATTGGCAGCGCGACCGCGACCGCGCGCTGGCCCGGGCCTTGCGCGAGCGCTGAAGCACACTGCGACAACCATCCGCAGCACCGATCCCGGTGCGCTTGATCCACGTCAAGCCGGGCAGCGCGCCGCTGGCCTCTCCTCACAGGACCGGTTGTAACGCCTGATAAGGAGAAAAAAAGATGCAGTCCTCGCAACTGCTCCCGCTTGGCAGCCTGTTGCTGTCCTTCGCCACGCCCCTCGCCCAGGCCGATGCCCTGCACGACCAGGCCAGCGCGCTGTTCAAACCCATCCCCGAGCAGGTCACCGAGCTGCGCGGCCAGCCCATCAGCGAGCAACAGCGCGAACTCGGCAAGAAACTGTTCTTCGACCCGCGCCTGTCGCGCAGCCATGTGCTCAGCTGCAACACCTGCCACAACGTCGGCACCGGCGGCGCCGACAACGTACCGACGTCGGTCGGTCACGGCTGGCAGAAGGGGCCACGCAATTCGCCGACGGTCTTCAACGCGGTATTCAATGCCGCGCAGTTCTGGGATGGCCGCGCCAAGGACCTGGGGGAGCAGGCCAAGGGTCCGATCCAGAACAGCGTCGAGATGCACAGTACCCCGCAGTTGGTCGAACAGACCCTGGGCAGCATCCCGGAATACGTGGACGCCTTCCGCAAGGCCTTCCCCAAGGCCGGCAAGCCGGTCAGCTTCGACAACATGGCGCTGGCCATCGAGGCCTACGAGGCGACCCTGGTAACTCCGGACTCGCCCTTCGACCTGTATCTCAAGGGCGACGACAAGGCCCTCGACGCACAGCAGAAGAAAGGCCTCAAGGCATTCATGGACAGTGGCTGCAGCGCCTGCCACAACGGCATCAACCTGGGCGGCCAGGCCTACTTCCCGTTCGGCCTGGTGAAGAAGCCCGACGCCAGCGTGCTGCCCAGCGGCGACAAGGGCCGCTTCGCCGTGACCAAGACCCAGAGCGACGAGTACGTATTCCGCGCCGCGCCCCTGCGCAACGTCGCCCTCACCGCGCCGTACTTCCACAGCGGCCAGGTCTGGGAACTCAAGGACGCGGTGGCGATCATGGGCAACGCCCAGCTCGGCAAGCAGTTGGCGCCGGACGACGTGGAGAACATCGTCGCCTTCCTGCACAGCCTGAGCGGCAAGCAGCCGCGCGTCGAATATCCGCTGCTGCCGGCCAGCACGGAGACCACGCCGCGTCCCGCGGAATAACCGCCACAAGGAAAAACGGGGCTCCCCTGGAGCCCCGTTTTTTTCCTCTATGGGACGACCTCAGACCACGCCCTGCGCCAGCATCGCATCGGCGACCTTGACGAAGCCGGCGATGTTCGCCCCCTTCACGTAGTTGACCCGCCCCTGCTCCTCGCCGTACAGCAGGCAGGCATGGTGGATCGACTGCATGATGCCGTGCAGCTTGGTATCCACCTCGCCCTCGCTCCAACGCAGGCGCATGGCGTTCTGCGACATCTCCAGACCGCTCACCGCCACCCCGCCGGCGTTCGACGCCTTGCCCGGCGCGTAGAGGATGCCGGCCTCGAGGAACAGGTCGACGGCTTCCAGGGTCGAGGGCATGTTGGCGCCTTCGGCGACACAGACGCAGCCGTTGGCCAGCAGGCGCCGCGCATCCTCGGCATCCAGTTCGTTCTGGGTCGCGCAGGGCAGCGCGATATCGCAGGCCAGGCCCCAGGGCCGGCGCCCTTCGAGGAACTGCAGGGAAAACTGCTCCGCCATCTCGCGGATGCGCCCGCGGCGCACGTTCTTCAGCTCCATCAGGTATTCCCACTGCTCGTCGGAGAGCCCCGCCTCGGCATACAGGGTGCCTTCGGAATCGGACAGCGAGATCACCTTGCCGCCCATTTCCATGACCTTGCGCGCCGCGTACTGGGCGACGTTGCCCGAGCCGGAGATCGCCACCCGCTGGCCGTCGAAGCCGCGGCCACGGTCCTTGAGCATTTCCTGGGCGAAGTAGACGCAGCCGAAGCCGGTCGCCTCCGGGCGGATCAGGCTGCCGCCGTAGCTCAGGCCCTTGCCGGTCAGCACCGAGGTGAACTGGTTGGACAGGCGCTTGTACTGGCCGAACAGGTAGCCGATCTCACGCGCGCCGACGCCGATGTCGCCGGCCGGCACGTCCAGGTCGGCGCCGACGTGACGGTACAGCTCGCTCATGAACGACTGGCAGAAACGCATCACCTCGGCGTCGCTCTTGCCCTTCGGATCGAAGTCGGAGCCGCCCTTGCCGCCGCCCATGGGCAGAGTGGTCAGGGAGTTCTTGAAGACCTGCTCGAAGGCGAGGAACTTCAGCACCCCGAGGTTGACCGAGGGATGGAAGCGCAGGCCGCCCTTGTAGGGGCCGATGGCGCTGCTCATCTGCACCCGGTAGCCACGGTTGACCCGTACCCGGCCCTGGTCGTCGACCCAGGGTACGCGGAACAGGATCGCCCGCTCGGGTTCGACGATGCGTTCGATGATGCCGGCTTCCAGGTAGTGCGGGTTGGCCTCGAGGAACGGCCAGAGGGAACGCAGCACCTCTTCCACCGCCTGGTGGAATTCGGGCTGATCGGGATCGCGCCGCTTCAGGCGCTCGAGGAAAGCGTCGACGGATTGCGTCATTTTTCTCACCGGTTTCTAGTTTTGTGAACAATTTTTTGCGCGTGACTCTAACAAGCCAGGCGGCACCTAGAAAGTGCGAAATGACGCATTGATGAATCTTTATGGTGCAAAACTGAAACTTTCCGGGTCCGCCAGAATGGCTCGGGCCAGAGCACGCGCCCGGAACCAGGCTGCCTCCCGGGGTGGCCACGCACTGTTGAAGGGCGACGAGGGCACCGTTCGCGTGCATCCCGGCGCCAGATGCGAAAGGGCCTCCCCCTGACGGGGGAGGCCCTTTCTCTGCCTACGGCCGGGTCTAGAAGTCGTAGGTCGCGGACAGGCTGAACACCTGTCCCTTGCTGGTTGCCTTGCCATCCAGGCGTCCGCCGCCGAGGCGATCCTGGTTGACCGTCTTCAACGGCACCTCCTTGACGAACTGCCGCGAGTAGGCCGCGTCGATCGACAACTCCGGCATCGACTGGAAGCGATAGCCGGCGCCCAGGGAGGCGAAGTAGCGATCGCCGTCGGGAATCCGCGGGTCGCGGGTGGCATTGTGGGTCGGCGTCTGGTCGTAGGCGACCCCGGCGCGCATGGTCCACTGGTCGGTCACCTTGTAGTCGCCGCCCACCGCCAGGGTCCAGGTGTTCCGGTAGGTGTAGGGGATGGAGACGATCGTGTTGCCGTGGGACTTGAGGGTCAGGTCCTGGAACGACGACCACTCGGTCCAGGTGGCGCTGGCGCCCAGGCTCAGACGGTCGTTGAACTGGTGTACCCAGTCCAGCGAGGCGTAGGCGGGGATATCCAGGCGCGCCGAGGCGGAAGCGCCCATGCGCAGGTCCAGGCCGGGATAGGCCAGGCCTGGCGTGCCGCCCTCGATGGCGCCCTCGGTCAGCCCACCGTCGTGGTCGTAGAGGTTGTAGTGACCCTTCAGCTTGTTGCGGATCTTCGCGTGGTAGGCGAAGCCCAGGGTGTCGCGGTCGGTCGGCTTCCACACCGCGCCGGCGAAGAAGCCGGGCGATGTGTTGTCCACCTTGACCCGCATCAGCGCGGACGAGTTCGAGGCCGGGAACGGAATCCCGCCCATGCCCGGGGAGTTGGCGGCCGAGGCATAGAGATCGAGGTTCTGACTGACGAAGCCGGAGGTGCGCTGGATGATCACCCCGGCGCCCAGGGAGAAGTTGTCGTTGACCTTGAACGACAGGGAGCCGGTCAGGCCGATCGTCTCGATCTTGGTGTCCACCGCGAAATCGCGGCCTTTCCAGTTCGGGTCCCAGGTGCTGCGCATTCCCATCGGAACGACCTGGCTCAGACCGAAGGCGAAGCGGTCGTTGATCGGTACGACCAGGAAGCCGGTCGGCAGCCACGCGCCGAATCCGGCCTGGCCGCCATCGTTGGTAGCCAGCTCGGGAGTGCCCGGCCCATCCTGGTAGCCGCCGGTCATGGGATTGCCCTGGTAGTCGTAGGCATCGCCGTTGTACTTGATGTCGATATCGGCGTAGTTGATCGTCAACTGGGCGATCCGCTTGTCGATGAAAGCCATGGCCGCCGGGTTGTTGAACGCGGCGCTCGGATCGTTGGGAAACAGCGAGCCGCCTGCCATCGCACGGCCCCAGCCCGCCGTGTTGGTGGTCGGTACCATGAAGCCGCCGGCTTGTGCCTGGGACGTGCCGAACAGTCCGCCGACGATCAGGGCGCAGAGCAATGGCAATGGTTTTCTGGCAAACAGGCAGGAAATATCGTTTTTGTTGTTCAAGGTTTCACCCCTGGTGGCTGCTAGTGCACGGGGCACGATGGTCGGCCTGCTTGAGCGTCCTGGCGGACACCCTCCCCCAGGCCGTTTTCCATGTGCGAACGAGGTTCTGCGCCGCTTCCGGCGGAAACTCCCTCGGACCTGCCGGCCCGCGAAGGACGCCTGGCAGCGGGAGCGCGAAACCGCTGGCGCCGAAGGCGCCAGCGGCAGCCCGGATTACGGGTTGACTACGAAGGCCGGGGTCGGCTGCACACTCAGGCTGTTGATCTTGCAGTTCCCAGCCAGCGACTGATTGCTGGCGCTGAGGGTATTGGTGGCGTTGCTCCAGGAACCGTTGACGGTGCTCGGGCCACAGGTAGAGGAGAGAATCTTGAAGCCGACGCCATCGACCTTGCCGGCGGTGGTGCTGGAGACGGTCAGCTTCCACGGCAGGCCGGTCATCTGCGGCACGCTGCACAGGGTGTTGCTGCCGCTGACGGTGACGCTGTCGATCGAGGCATAGGAACCATCGGCGGCTGTCGTGCCCTTGAAGGTGATGTTGCAGGTCACTGGCAGATTGAGCGACGCCGGCGAGCTCACGCTGATGGTGCCAGGTGCGGTGAAGGCCGAGTTGACCGGGGTGATGGTGGCCGCGCTGGCCATGGACGAAACGCTCAGGCAGAGAGCAAGAGCAGCAAAGGACGGCAGGGACTTGATGGATTTCATTGTTTTGTATCCTTCCAGTGAGTTGGCAACGCTCGCGGTTGCCGAGCCTTGATCATGCGGCAGGATCGTCGCCGACCCGCCCCCACGACCACCTTGTGCCTTCCCGTCCGTTCCACCTGCCAGGCGAACCACACCACCCGCCTTGACCGTGCGTACCGGGATTCGGGAGAAGCTTTATCTCATGAGTCCTATCCGGTGCCGACGCTGACGGTCCCCACGACGAGCCGGGACAGACCGGATATCAGAAAGATCCGATAGGTTTGCCAACCCGCCGCACCTCGGAATGCCCGCCTGGCCGACCTCCGCGAACGCAGGCCTGACAGGGCTGGCAAACACCGCGAGGGGGCAGTGGACCAGTCAACGACGGGGGCCAGAGTACGGTCAGCGCGGCTCTGGAAAAGCCTAGCGAAAGAAGGGGGTTGCCCCTCCGAAGAAAGATCGGTGAATACCGTGGAGGGCGAACGAAGCGTCGTCGCGAAGGAATCCTGATACCTCTGTCAACATCCGCGTCGGGAAGAAACGCACCATGACGGGGCATACCTACCAGAATTGGCAGCTCGCGAAGCGACCCAGCCAACCCAAAGTTAGGTTGCCAACTATCGGTCGGACGAGGACGGCACGCGAACGAGACCCGGCTGCAACTCGAACACCTCCACGCCCTCCGGCGTGGAGCGTCCGATCTTGACCTGTTGCGCCATCACGCTGGCGCCGGGAGCCTGGCGAAAGTCCACGAACAGCCGGTCACCCTCGTGGCGTATCGCCTCCGGCGGCACGACGATGGCCTGTTCGTTGCGATAGGTGGTGACCGTCAGCTTGGCGCTCATTCCCAGACGAATCTTCTGCAACTGGCGGGGATCAAGCGGCGCTACCGACACCGTCACCTCGAACTGCGGGCTGCCTCCCTGGGCCATGCCGGGCAGAGCCTGACCACCGAGGGCGGCGATGACGCCCTCCAGCGTGGTGCCCTCGAAGCCGTCGCCACTGATTTCCACCGCCTGCCCTTCGCGCAACTGGTTGATATCCAGTTCGGAAACCTTCGCAGATACCTTCAGCCGCTCGACGCTGGCCAGGCCGAACAACGCCTGGCCCTGCCCCAGCTTGCTACCGGCCTGCACCGGTTCGCGGCTGCCCTGCTCGCCAGCCAGGCCGGGCGCCGCGACGACGATACCGGCAAAGGGCGCGCGCACCGTACGGCCATCCAGCTGGGCCTGCAGCGTCTCGTATTTCACGCTGGCGTTGGCCAGGTCCATTTCGGCGATCTGGCGATTCTCGCCCTGCCCCTTGGCGCGGGTCGACTCCACTTCCCGCCGGGCCGCCTCCAGGTCCATGCGCTGCTGGCTGGCCTGTTGTTCGAGATCGTCGAGTTCGTTGCGCGGGACGATCCCGCGCTGGAACAGCTCGCGGGTCTCGCGCAACTTGCGCTCGGTGCTGCTCTGCGCCAGCTGCGCGCTGCGCAGGGCACGACGGACCCGCGCCATGTCCTCGCCACGCTCCCAGTCGCGCAGGTCCTGCAGGGTGCGACGGGCCTTGAGCAACGCCGACTGTGCCTCGCGCACCTGCACGGCGATCTCGCGGGTGTCCATGCGTAGCAGCTCCTGTCCTTCCGCGACCCGCTGTCCCGGCTCCACCAGCAGCGCCTCGACATTGCCGGCGAAGGGCGCCGCCAGGGTCACCACACGCCCCGGCTCCAGGCGTCCGACCAGGCCGATCTGATGCACCAGCGGGGCCGCCCGCACGGCGACCCAGCGCTCCCCTTCCGTGCGTTTCGCGGTGCCGCCGGCGAGGACCAGCCAGGCCAGCGCCGCGACAACCGCCAGGCCGGCGGCGAGCGGCAATGCGGGCCGGCGCAGGAAGGAAAACCGGTCAGTGGTCATTGAGCGAAATCTCCCAGCTATCCAGGGTCATGCCGACGATCAGGTCGAGCTGCGTCTGCGCATTGAGAAACGAGATCAGGGCATTCAATTGGGTGTTCTCGACGTTGCGCAGGTCGGTCTCGAAGCTCAGCACCTGGAAGTTGCTCGAACGCCCGACGCGCAGCTTTTCCCGCTCGATCTCCAGCTTGCGCCGCGACAAGGCGGTGGCGCGCTGGGCGATCTGGTACTGGCGCCAGCGCGTGCCGAGGTCGCGCACCGCATCGATGACGTTCTGCTCCAGGGTCTGCCGGGCATCCTCGATCAGGATCTTCTGGTTCTCCACGTCGACCTGGGCGCGCACCTCGGCCTGCCGGCGGCTGAGGTCGCCGATGGGAATTTCCACCTGTACCCCGGCGTAGCTGTCCCAGCTGCGTGAATTGTCGCCACCGCCCTCGCTGTAGCGGTCGCGGATCTGGCTGGCGCCGCCCACCAGCGAGACATCCCACAGGCGCTGGTTCTTCGCCAGCACCAGGTTGAGGTCGGCCTGGCGACTGCCGATCAGGCGTTGCAGGTATTCCGGTTGCTGCTGCAGGGCGGTCCTGATCGCCTGCTGGCGGTCAACCTCGATCGGCGTGGCGGCCAGCGCATCGCTGGCGCGGATCTGCGTCGACAGGTCCAGCGCCAGCAGTTGCAGCAGGGCCAGGCGTGCGCTGTCGACCTGGTTGGCGGACTCCTCGACGTTGAGCTCCTGGCTGGCGACGTCGGCCTCGGTCTGCACGATCTCGAATTCGGCCATTCGCCCGGCGCGGATCATCGCCCGGTTGACCTCGAGCAGCTCCTGGGTCCGCGCCAGGGCTTCGCGAGAGATGCGCGCCTGCTCCTGGGCGCGCAGCAGCTCCCGGTAGGCACCGATGACCTGGCTGATGGTCTGCGACACGCTGGCCTTGAGTTGCAGGCGATTGGCGTCTTCGGAGAGACGTGCCAGGCGCAGCGGCGCGGTGGTGACGTCCCAGCCCGCATCGCGCAGCAACGGCTGGACGACGGTCAGGTCGAGGCCATCGCTGCGGTAGCGCCCGGCCTCGTCGGCGGTGCGGAACTGCTTCACCCAGGCCAGGCTGAAGCGAGTGCCATATTCGCCAAGCAGGGTCGCGGTGGGCGAGACATTGCTGGTCCTCGTGCGGTCTTCGGTGGCGCGGTTGGCGCGATAGTCGCCGCGCACCACCAGCTTCGGGTTGAAGGCGTCGGCGGCGACCCGCAGGTCGAACTTCTGCGCGATCCGTTGCAGGTAGGCGCTACGGATTCCACGGTTGTTGCGCAGGCCAAGATAGACCGCGTCGCTCAGGCTGAGGTCGATCACCTGCTCGCTGAGCAGTACCGACCTGCCCTGCTCGCGGGCCATGCTCGGTACGTCCGGACTCAGCGCCGGGTTGACGCTGGCCGCCACCGGAAGAGCGGCGACCAGCCACAGCACGCCCAGGCCCCACCTATTCATCGCGCAGCGCCTCGACCGGTTGCAGGCGAGCCGCCGAGACCGCCGGATAGAGCCCGAAGAACAGCCCCACCAGCAGGGTACTGCCCATCCCCAGCGGCAGGGCCGCGTAGGCCAGAGAGAAGGTCCAGCCGGAGAACCTGGCGTAGAGATACGCAGCCGCCACGCCGAGCACCGCGCCCGACAGCGCGCCCGCGGCGGTCAGGGTCACCGCCTCGATCAGGAACAGGTTGCGGATGTCCCGCTGGCGCGCGCCCAGCGCCATGCGCACGCCGATTTCCCGGCGGCGTTCGGCGACACTCATCAGCATCACGTTCATCACTCCGACGCCGCCGCCGAGCAGGGAGATGATCCCCAGTCCGGCCAGCAGGTAGGTGAAGGTCCGGGTCTGCCGCTTGAGTCCATCGAGCACCTGCTGCGAGACCTGGATCTGCGCCTCGTGACCGGGCAACCGCGCCGTCAGGGCCGCGCCCAGGGCCGCGCCGACGCTATAGACGTCCGCTCCCGGCGTGACCCGCGCCACCACGTGGCTGACCTCGGCGGCCGGCTGCAGGCGCGGCATGCCCGGCGCCGGCACGAACAGCGAGTCGTTGGCGGCGAACGGCAAGAGAGCGGCGCTGGCCTGCGGCTGGAGAATGCCGATCACGCGGAACAGATAGTCGTTGACCGTCAGTTGCTCGCCGAGGCGCAGCGGATCGCCGGGCGCCCCCAGGGCCTCGGCGATTGTCGCGCCCACCACCACGTAGGTGTCGTGATCGTCGAAGTGCGAGAGGAAACGTCCTTCGCGCAGCCGTAGCCTGGCGGCGGCTGCGAGCCCGGCGCTGGCGCCGACGATACTGGCGTTGCTGGTGCGTCCGTGAAAGGTCACCGGGGCCGAGTACAGGCCCAGCGCCGCCAGGTGCTCCAGACCGGCCACGTCGCGGAGCAGCGGTTCGGTGTCGAGCGACGCCGGCATCGGCATCGGCGCCTGCGGGGCGAACGGGAACTGCACCACCAGGGTGTCGGTGCCCATGTCCTTGAAGATGCTCATCGCTTCGTCGGTCGCGTTGCTGCCGATGTTCAGCATCGCGATCACCGATGAACAGCCCATGACGATACCCAGCAACGCCAGCAGCGAGCGGCGCCCCAGCCCGCGAAGACTGGCGAGGGCCTCGTGAAGCAATTGCCGGGGCGACGGGCTGGCGCTCACCGGCAGGCCTCCGCCAGGTCCTCGTGCACCTCGCCATGCCGTACTGTCAGTTGGCGCCCGAGACGGGCCGCCAGGCCGGGATCGTGGGTGACCACCACCAGGGTCACCTGGCGCTCGCGGTTGAGCGTGAGAAGCAGCTCCAGCACTTCTTTCGCGGTGCTCGCGTCGAGGTTGCCGGTTGGTTCGTCGGCGAGGATCAGCGCCGGCTCGCCGACCAGCGCGCGAGCGATGGCGACGCGCTGCCGCTGGCCGCCGGAGAGGTCCGCTGGACGATGGCCGGCGCGCTCGGCCAGGCCGACCCGGGCGAGCATCGCCTCGGCCCGCTCCAGTGCCTCGCGGCGCGGCATCCCTCGATAGCTCAGGGGCAGCGCGACGTTGTCCAGCGCGTTCAGCCGCGGCAACAGGTTGAAGCTCTGGAAGACGAAGCCGATCAGGCGATTGCGGATCGCCGCCAGTCGGTCCCCGTCGACGCTGAAGATGTCGTGCTCGGCGAAGCGGTAGGCGCCGCTGTCCGGGCGGTCGAGCAGGCCGAGGATATTCAGCAGGGTGCTCTTGCCCGAGCCCGACGCGCCGACGATCGCGCAGCTTTCTCCGGGAAAGATGTCCAGGCAGACGTCTTTCAGTATCTGCAGCGGCTGCCCCCCCAGGAGGTAGCCCTTGCCGATCCCCTGCAGGGAGATCAATGATTCGTGCTTGTTTGTTGTTGGCATTCGCACCCGACCGCTCGCATCCCTTCAAGGCCCGCCCGGTCGTACCGCCGCAAGGCCGGCGATACAGGCCGAACGGCCATACTGCTGATGATGGAGACAGCGCACAAGCCGCCACCACCGGCAACGCTACCCCGAGGCGCCAGCGCCGAGCGAAGGTAGCGGCTGGTCCGCCCGGCCAATGCCGGTACTCGATTCCGCCGGGCTTCGCCATATGGCGCGGCCTCTCCGGGCAGGCGGTATTGAGCGCACGGATCGGCTGCGCAGACCACTAGCAGAGCTGACACCATCGCGGCCGTCGATGCACCCCCATCTTTAGTTAGGTGAAGGCTCAGGCATGCTGCGTGGGAGCCTCCCCCGGGTACCGCCGATGGAGGTGTCCCTGCGCAGTTCCCATGTTCCCCAGCGCATGGCTCGTTGAATTCCAGGCATGAAAAAACCGCCGGCCGGCAACGCCGGCGGGCGGTTTCTCGAGGGCGCGCTTACGCCAGTTTCTTGTAGCGCACGCGGTGCGGCTGGGCCGCGGCGTCGCCCAGGCGCTTCTTGCGGTCCGCCTCGAACTCGGTGTAGTTGCCTTCGAAGAAGGTCACCTTGCCATCGTCCTCGTAGGAGAGGATGTGGGTGGCGATCCGGTCGAGGAACCAGCGGTCGTGGGAGATCACGATGGCGGAGCCGGGGAAGTCCAGCAGCGCCTCTTCCAGCGCACGCAGGGTTTCCACGTCGAGGTCGTTGGACGGTTCGTCGAGCAGCAACACGTTGCCACCCTGCTTCAGGGTCAGGGCCAGGTGCAGACGGCCACGCTCACCGCCGGAGAGGTCCTTGACGAACTTCTGCTGGTCGGCGCCCTTGAAGTTGAAGCGACCGACATAGCTGCGCGACGGGACTTCGTAGTTGCCGATCTTGATCTGCTCGAAACCGTCGGAAACCTGCTCCCACACGGTCTTGTTGCCTTCCAGGCTGTCACGGCTCTGGTCGACGCTGGCGATCTGCACGGTCTCGCCGATCTCGATGGTGCCGGAGTCCGGCTGCTCCTTGCCGGTGAGCATGCGGAACAGGGTCGACTTGCCCGCGCCGTTGCCGCCGATCACACCGACGATAGCGCCCTTGGGAATGCTCAGGGACAGGTTGTCGATCAGCACGCGGTCGCCGTAGCCCTTGGTCACGTTGTGCAGTTCGATGACCTTGTCGCCCAGGCGCGGCCCGGCCGGGATGTAGATCTCGTTGGTCTCGCTGCGCTTCTGGAATTCCTGCGACTGCAGTTCCTCGAAGCGCTGCAGGCGCGCCTTGGACTTGGCCTGGCGGCCCTTGGCGCCCTGGCGTACCCACTCCAGCTCGGCCTTCATGGCCTTGGCGTGGGAGGCTTCCTGCTTGGCTTCCTGGGCCAGGCGGGCGGCCTTGGATTCCAGCCAGCCGGAGTAGTTGCCTTCGAACGGGATGCCATGGCCACGGTCGAGTTCGAGGATCCAGCCGGCGACGTTGTCGAGGAAGTAGCGGTCGTGGGTGATCGCCACCACGGTGCCGGGGAAGTCGTGCAGGAAATGCTCCAGCCAGGCCACCGAGTCGGCGTCCAGGTGGTTGGTCGGTTCGTCCAGCAGCAGCATGTCGGGAGCCGACAGCAGCAGGCGGCACAGCGCTACGCGGCGCTTTTCGCCGCCGGACAGGTGCTCGACCTTGGCATCCCACGGCGGCAGGCGCAGGGCGTCGGCGGCGACTTCCAGCTGGCGTTCCAGGTTGTGTCCGTCGGATGCCTGGAGGATCGCCTCCAGCTTGGCCTGCTCGGCGGCCAGGGCGTCGAAGTCGGCATCCGGCTCGGCATAGGCGGCATAGACCTCGTCCAGCCGCGCCTGGGCCTGCTTGATCTGGCCGACGGCCTCTTCGACGATGTCGCGCACGGTGGCCTGCGGGTCCAGCTTGGGCTCCTGCGGCAGGTAGCCGACGTTGATCCCCGGCATCGGCCGGGCCTCGCCTTCGATCTCGGTGTCGACGCCGGCCATGATCCGCAGCAGGGTGGACTTGCCCGCGCCGTTCAGGCCGAGCACGCCGATCTTGGCGCCGGGGAAGAACGACAGGGAGATGTCCTTGAGGATTTCACGCTTGGGCGGAACGATCTTGCCGACCCGATGCATGGTGTAGACGTACTGAGCCAAAACGAGCACCTCATGAAGAAAAGGAAAAAAACTCGGCCAAGTATATGACAGACCGAGAGAAAGCTGGCCAGCCACCCCGGTTTTCGTGGGGCGGGGCGCTTCGCCGGCGAATGTTCGCCGTCCGATTCCAGGCCGCTACGGTGACGCTGAGCAGCGTACTGGCCGCCTTTACCGTCTCCGCTACCCTCGTCCTGTCGAAAGCGTTCTGCCTGGGGGAGGCGGCGACCATCGCCCCGTGCGGGGTCTGGGTGGGCCTGGCACTGCTCGCGGCCATGGTGCTGCCTCTCAAGACCTGACGCAAAGCAAGGCGTGGGGAGATACAGCCTGCTACAATTGATCCAAATCAGTCTCAAAAGAACAAAAAAAACCTCAAAAATGACACTCGCTCCCAGATCCGCCCACCTACCCGACTCCCCGCACAAGGACAGTCTCGACCCAGCGCCAACCCCGTCGTCTCAGGACCAGCGCCTGCTCAAGGCCCTGGCCACCGCGATGGTCAATCATCCGCGCGCCACCATGGGAGAACTGGCGGAACTGGCAGGAGTGAGCAGGGCAACCCTGAACCGTCATTGCGGTACCCGCGAAGGTCTCAAGCGGCGCCTGGAAAGCCATGCCAGGAGTACCCTCGAACGCCTCACCCACAGCGCCGCCCTGCAGCGGCTGGAGCCGCGGGAAGCGCTACGCGAGCTGATCCGGGAACACCTCGCCCAGCGCGACCTGCTGGCGCTGCTGATGTTCGAGCAGAACCCGGGACGCCAGGCCGGGCATGGGGACGCCAGTTGGCAGTCCTATGTCGAAGCCCTGGACGCCTTCTTCCTGCGCGGCCAGCAGAAGCGTGTGTTCCGTATCGATATCAGCGCGGCGACCTTCAGCGAACTCTTCATCGTCCTGATCTACGGCATGGTCGATGCCGAGCGCCGCGGTCGCGCGGCCAGCGCCGGGTTGTCCGCCACGCTCGAGGAGCTGTTCCTGCGTGGCGCGTCGAACCCCGCACAACCTGCCAGCCCTTGAGCGGGCGGCAGTTGCCACCCGCTAGCACCGTTTCCCACACGTTTACCCGCTCAACTCCTGCCGCCTCGATGTACCACCAGGCTCCGTCCCTCGTCCCAGCCTCCGCCGAGCGCGCGGAACAGGTCGACCAGGGCGATCTGCCGCTGGGTGCTGCCGTCGATGAAGGCGATCTCGTTGAGGAAGCTGCTGCGCTGCGCATCGAGGTAGCGCAGGTGGTTGTCGACGCCACTCTCGTAGCGTGCCTTGGCCAGCTTCAGGGCTTCGTTGCTGCTGTTCGCCAGGGCGCGCAGGGCCTTCTCTTCGCGACGCAGGGTATCGCTGGCCGCCAGGGCGTCGGCGACCTCGCGGAAAGCGGTCTGGATGGTCCCCTCGTAGGCGGCCACCGCCGAATCCTTGCGCGCCTCGGCCAGGCTCAGGTTGGCACGGTTGCGCCCGCCATCGAAGATCGGCAGCGTCAGCGTCGGCAGGAAGCTCCAGGAGCGCGAGCCGCCATCGAACAGGCCGGACATTTCCGCGCTGGAGGTGCCGAAGCTGCCGGTCAGGCTGATGCGTGGGAAGAACGCCGCGCGCGCCGCGCCGATATCCGCGTTGCGCGCCCGCAAACGATGTTCGGCGGCAAGGATGTCCGGGCGTCGCTCGATCAGCTCGGACGGCGTGCCGGGTGCGATGTCCTGCAGCAGCTTCGGCCGCCGCCCCGGACTCCGCGGAATCGCCTGCGCGGCATCGTCGCTACCCAGCAGCAACACCAGCGCGTTGAATGCCTGCTGTTTCTGCCGCAGGTTGCGCTCCTGCTCGGCGCGCGCCTGCTCCACCAGGCCAAGGGCTTCCTGGTAGTCCAGCGCGGTGGCGGCACCGGCCGCGCGGCGCTGGTCGATCAGGGCGAAGGAATACTCGCGGCTGACCAGGGTCTGACGGGTCAGCGCCAGGCGCCGCAGGGCGCCGTCGTAGCTCAGGTAGGCCTGGCTGACCTCGGCGACCAGGGCGATCCGTGCCGCACGCGCCGCCTCCTCGCTGGCCAGGTACTGTTGCAGGGCTGCGTCGGTCAGGCTCTTGACCCGACCGAAGAGGTCCAGTTCGTACTCCGGCAGGGCCAGCCCGACCTGGTAGCTGCTGGCCACTTCCGAGCGATTGCCGGCGGACAGGTCAGCCGGCTGCCGCTGGCGGTTGCCGGTGGCAGCGGCGTTCAGGCCCGGAACCCGGTCGGCGCGCTGGATTCGATACTGCGCGCGGGCCGCCTCGATATCCAGGAGGGTCTGGCGCAGCGAGCGGTTGTTATCCAGGGCCACGTCCACCAGGCGGCGTAGTTCGGCATCGACGATGAAACTCTTCCAATCCAGCGTGTCGATCGCCGCGCCCTGGCGCTGGGCGGCGGCGCCGCTCCAGCTGTCGGCCACCGGCGCGGCGGGACGTTCGTAGGTCGGCGCCATGGAGCAGGCGCCGAGGGTCAGGGCGATCAGCAGCGCCGATACGCCGAAAGCAGGTTTGCGCATCTCGTTCACTCCCCGGCCGAAGCGGCCTGTTCGATGGGTGCCGGCTTGCTGCGCAGCAGCGACAGCAGCCAGACGAAACAGATGGGTACGAACAGCACGCCGAGGAAGGTGGCGCTGAGCATCCCGCCGATCACTCCGGTGCCGATGGCGCGCTGGCTCGCCGCGCCGGCGCCGCTGGCCAGGGCCAGGGGTACCACGCCGAGGATGAACGCCATGGAAGTCATGATGATCGGTCGGAAGCGCAGGCGCGCGGCCTCGATGGCGGCGTCGCGCAGGCTATGCCCCTGCTCCCAGAGTTCCTTGGCGAACTCGACGATGAGAATCGCGTTCTTCGCCGAAAGACCGATGATGGTGATCAGGCCGACCTTGAAATACACGTCGTTGGACATACCGCTGACCATCACCGCGAGCACCGCGCCGATGGCGCCGATCGGCACGATCAGCATCACCGACAGCGGGATCGACCAGCTCTCGTAGAGCGCCACCAGCAACAGGAACACCACCAGGATGGCGAGGGCGAACAGGCTGGTGGCCTGCCCGGCGGAGACCTTCTCCTGATAGGACAGGCCGGTCCACTCGTAGCCGATGCCGGCCGGCAGCTGCGCGGCCAGGCGCTCCATTTCCGCCATGGCTTCGCCGGTACTGAAGCCGGGCGCGGCGTCACCGACGATGCGGATCGACGGGTAGCCGTTATAGCGCACCAATTGCACCGGTCCCTCTTCCCATTTCACGCTGACGAAGGCGCTGAGCGGTACCAGGTTGCCAGCAGCGTTAGGCACGTATAGCTCGAGCACGCTTTCCGGGGTCATCCGGTTGCCCTGTTCGGCCTGGATCACCACCCGCTGTTGGCGCCCCGCATTGGTGAAGTCGTTGATCACCTCCGAGCCGAAGGCGGCGGACAGCGTGCCGCTGATGGTCTCGAAGCTCACCCCCAGGGCGCGGGCCTTCTCCCGGTCGATCAACAGGCGCAGTTGCGGCGCTTCGGCCAGTCCTTCCATCATCGCGTAAAGGAATTTCGGGTTGGTCTGGATCTCGCCAAGAAGAGTATCGCGAGCCTGCAGCAGCGCTTCGCGGCCGACCCCGCTACGGTCCATCAGGCGCAATGCGAAGCCGCCGGAATTACCCAGACCGTTGATCGGTGGCGGCGACACGGCCATGACCGTGCCATCGTCGGGCAGCGCGAAATGCTCGTTCAGCGCGGCGATCTCGGCGGCGGCCGACTGCTCGGCGCCTCGCTCGGACCAGTCCTTGAAGGTCGGGAAGGCCAGCGCGGCATTGTCGCCCTGGCCGGAGAAGCTGAAGCCCGAGATCAGGAACACCGAAGCCACCGCCTCGCGGGACTTGAGGAAGCGCTCGAGTTCCTCGCCGGTGGCATCGGTGCGCACGCGCGAAGCGCCAGGCGGCAGTTGCACGTCGACCACCATGTAGCCGAGGTCTTCCGCCGGCACGAAGGCTTCCGGCAGGCGCAGGTAGAAGTAGCCGAGCATGGCCACCAGGCCGGCGTACACCAGCATGAAGCGTCCGGCGCGCGCCACCAGCTTCGAGTTGAGCAGCGAATAGCGCTCGGTGACGCGGGCGAAGCCACGGTTGAAGGCGCCGAAGAAGCCGCGCTTCTCGTGGTGCCCTTCGGGAATGGGCTTGAGCAGCGTGGCGCACAGCGCCGGGGTGAAGGTCAGGGCGAGGAAGCCGGAGAACAGGATCGAGACCGCCAGCGACACCGAGAACTGCTGGTAGATCACCCCCACCGAACCGGCCATGAAAGCCAGCGGCAGGAACACCGCCGAGAGCACCAGGGTGATGCCGACGATGGCGCCGGATACCTGCTTCATCGCCTTGACCGTGGCCTCGGCCGGGGAAATCCCCTCCTCCGCCATGATCCGCTCGACGTTCTCCACCACCACGATGGCGTCGTCCACCAGGATGCCGATCGCCAGGACCATGCCGAACATGGTCATCATGTTCACCGAGAACCCCAGCAGGTACATCACCATCAGTGTACCCAGCAGGCACACCGGCACCACGATGGACGGGATCAGGGTGTAGCGGACGTTCTGCAGGAACAGGAACATCACCAGGAACACCAGGACCATCGCTTCGATCAGGGTGTGGATCACCTTCTCGATGGCCACGTCGACGAAGCGCGAGGTGTCGTAGGGCACGCTGTACTGCATGTCCTCGGGGAAGAACGCCGACAGTTCGGCGAGACGCTGTTTCACCAAGGTAGCGGTCTGGATCGCGTTGGCCCCGGGCGACAGCTGGATAGCCCCGCCCACGGTGGGCGTGCCATTCAGTCGCGAGGAAATGTTGTAGCTCTCCTTGCCGAGTTCCAGGCGCGCGACATCGGCGAGCCGGACCAGCGAGCCGTCCTCGTTGGCGCGCAGCACTACCTGGCCGAACTCCTGCGGATCGTCCAGGGTGCCCTTCACCGCCAGGGTCGCCGTCAGCTCCTGCGCGGAACTGCCCGGTGCGCTGCCGAAGGCGCCGGCCGGCACCTGCACGTTCTGCCCGCGGATGGCATTGCTCACGTCGTCGATGGAGAGGCCGAAGCCCACCAGCTTCTGCGGATCGATCCAGACCCGCATGGCCGCCTCGGAAGAGAAGAATTGCAGCTTGCCGACGCCCGGCAGGCGCCGCAGCTCGTTGTTGATATTGCGCGCGGCGTAGTCGCCGAGGGCGGTGGTGTCGCTGCGCTGAGCGCCTTCCTTGTAGCTGAGCGCATAGATCAGCAGGAAACCGGCGCTGGTCTGCTCGACCTGCAGGCCCTGGGTCAGCACCGCCTGCGGCATGCGCGCCTCGGCTTTCTTCAGGCGGTTCTGCACGTCCACCTGGGCCAGGTCCGGATCGGTGCCCGGCTCGAAGGTGACGACGATCTCGGCGGTGCCGTTGGAGTTGTTGGTCGACTCGAAGTAGAGCAGGCCCTTGGCGCCGTTCAGCGACTCCTCGAGCACACTGGTGACGGAGTCCACCAGCACCTTCGCCGAGGCGCCGGGATAGGTGGCGGTGATGGTGATCTGTGGCGGCGCGACATTGGGGTACTGCGCTACCGGCAATTTGGAAATGACCAGCAGGCCGGCCAGGGAGATGAACAGGGCCACCACCCAGGCGAAGTTCGGCCGCTTGATGAAGAATTCGGACATCGGAAAATCCTCGGGGCGAACCCGCCCTTACTGTTGCGGCGCAGATGACTGGGCTTGCGCCTGGGCACCATCCGGCTTCGGCACGATCTTCACCCCCGGCTGCACCGCAGCCAGGCCGCCGACTATGACCCGGTCACCCGGCTCCAGGCCCTCGGTGATCTGCCAGCGCGAACCCTGCATGACGCCGGTACCGACGCTGCGCGCCTCGGCGCGCTCGTCGGCGCCCACCACCATCACCTGGGCGCTGCCGTCGCTGGAGCGGCGCACGGCCCGTTGCGGCACCAGGATCGCCTGGTTGTCGATGCCCTGGGGCGTACGTACGCGCACGTACATGCCCGGCAGCAGGACCCCGTCGGGGTTGGCGAACTTGCCGCGCAGGGCGATCTGGCCGGTGCCGCGATCCACCGCCACGTCGGCGAACTGCAACGCGCCCTGGCGCTCGTAGGGCGTCCCTTCGACGCGCAGGGTCAGCGCCTGGCTGTCGCCGGCGGCCAAGGTGCCTTTCTTCAGGGCGTCGCGCAGGCGCAGGGCCTCGGCCGCGGTCTGGGTGAAATCCGCATAGATCGGATCGAGCTGCTGGATACGCGCCATCAGCGTCGCCTCGCCCTGCCCGACCAGCGCGCCCTCGGTCACCAGCGCGCGGCCGATGCGCCCGGAGATCGGCGCAGTGACCGAGGCGTAGCCGAGGTTCAGGCGCGCGGTCTCCAGGTCGGCCTGGGCCGAGCGGGTCGCCGCCTCGGCGCTGCGCAGGTCGGCGGTGGCGGTATCGAAGTCCTGCTGGCTGACCGCCTGGATCTTCACCAGCGGCTCGTAGCGACGCACCCGCGCCTGCGCCTCGAACAGCACCGCGCGGTTCCGCGCCAGCTCGCCCTCGGCGCGCGACACCGCAGCCTTCAGCGGTGCCGGATCGATCTGGAACAGCAGGTCGCCAGCCTTGACGTCGGCGCCCTCCTCGAAGCGCTTCTGCACGACGATGCCGGCCACCCGCGCGCGCACCTCGGCGACCCGCACCGGTTCGATCCGCCCAGGCAGTTCCGAACTCAGCGCCAGGGGCTCGGCCTGCACCGTCAGGACCTCCACCGGCAACACCATTTCGGCGACCTCCTGTCGCTCTTCCGCCGGCCCACAACCCGCCAACGCGATGGCCATAGCCAACGCCCCGATCCTTCCTATTGCACGCAAATCAGCCATGACCCACCCGACCGTTGATTGAAAACGGATCGAATGGTACTTTTTCGAGCTAATTGAGTCAATATTGTCTCAAATGATCTTTTGTCATCTAATTCCTTTGGACGCGAGGCCAGTTTTCTGCACAATGCGCACAATCGGAAAAACCAACCGGGACCCATCGATGACCCTGATTTCCCATGACGAGCGACTCATCAAGGCACTGGCAGTCGCTATCGTCGACCGCCCGCGAGCGACGCTGAAGGAACTGGCCGAGGCGGCCGGCGTAAGCAAGGCCACCCTGCACCGCTTCTGCGGCACGCGGGACAACCTGGTGCAGATGCTCGAGGACCACGGAGAGACCGTGCTGAACCAGATCATCCAGGCCTGCGACCTGGAGCATGCCGAGCCTCTGGAGGCGTTGCAGCGCCTGATCAAGGAACACCTCACCCACCGCGAGCTGCTGGTATTCCTGGTATTCCAGTACCGCCCGGACTTCCTCGACCCGCACGGCGAAGGCGCACGCTGGCAGTCCTACCTGGAAGCGCTGGACGCCTTCTTCCTGCGCGGACAGCAGAAAGGCGTGTTTCGCATCGACATCACGGCAGCCGTGTTCACCGAACTGTTCATCACCCTGGTCTACGGCATGGTCGATGCGGAACGCCGCGGTCGGGCGGCCAGCTCCAATTCCGCGCATACCCTGGAGCAGATGTTCCTCCACGGCGCTTCCAATCCGGCGCGCTCCTGACCCTTGCGCCCGCGGCGGCGCCCCTCTCGTCGCCGCATGGCACGGACCGATCCGCGTGCCGTCGACTTCGGCCGCCCGGAGGCCTGCTCGACACTCGGGAAGATCAGTCGTCACCGGTCCTGCGACAAAGTGCCTCGACAGCCGGAAAGGACCGTGACGCTCGTCGGCGATACTGGCACTTGGCCTTGCTTCCGGGCATCCTAACTGTCTACCGAATCACACCTCCCCCAGGAATTCCGGTCAGTGTCGACCCCCTCGCTAACCCCGTCGCCGCCTCCCGCCGGCGACCCACTGACCGTACCCGACCGACCGGCAGCCAAGGCTGGCCTGCTGTTGCTGGTCCTGTTGATGCTCGGCCTGCTGCTCTGGCAGATGAGCCAGGAGCTGCGCCAGCAGGAAGGCTTCGAACACGAGCGAGCCGCGGCCCAGCTCGATCGTCTCAACGACCGCCTGTCCCTGACCCTCGAACTCAAGGCGCGCACCGCCCTCGCCCTGCTCCCGGGCGTGCCCCCCAGCGAGCGTGGCGAGATCCAGAACAGGCTGTTGCCACGCATCAGCGATGCGCTGCCACAGGTGCGCCAGTTGCAATGGGTGGACAGCGCCCCGCAGACGGGCAGCCCGTCGCCGGAAACGACGCTGCCCGAGCAGTTGCGCCAGCACGCCGGCTCCGGCCTCTACCACTATTGCCTCGACCCGCGCGACGGCGAATCCCTCTACCTGACCCTGCGCGAACCCGGCAGCCGCCGCGACAGTGGCTTCTGGCTGTTGCACCTGGCCAGCGACAGCCTCGCCCAGTGGAGTCCCGACCTCCCCACCGGCAACCTGCTCTGGCGCCTGGAAGACCAATACGCCGGGCGGGTGCTCTGGCATACCCCAGGGAGCACGGCGCTGCTCGACGACATGCAGACCCTCGGCGTGGAACCGCTGCGCAACAGCGACTGGCAGCTTCGCGGGCTCTACGACAGCACGCGAGTGCGGCTCGGCCTGCTGCCGGGAATCGGCGGCGAGCTGGCGATCTTCCTCCTGCTGGTCGGCGTCACCGTGTACATGCTGCTGCGCCTGCACCGCGAGCAGCAAGGCCTGCGCGCCATGACCCTGGCCTCGCAGCGCAGCCTGCGCCAGGCGGCCACGGCACTGGCGGCGATCGACGAGCGGGTGCTGGTGACCCGCGCCGACGGCCGCCTCAGCTACCTCAATCCCCAGGCCGAACGCCTCTTCGGCATCAGTTCGGCCCAGGCCCGCCAGCATCACCTGCTGGGCCTGCTGCCGGACCTCGAGCCAGGCTGGCTGACGGACGCCGGTGGCGACGGCGAGACCCGTAGCGAGTTGCTGCCGCTGCGGGTACGCGGCGAGCCGCGGACGTTCACCCTCAGCCGCCATCCGCTGGCCAGCTATCCGGCGCTCGCCGACCAGGCCTGGACCCTCCGCGAGCAGATCCTCCAGGGCGGGCAGGTCTGGGTGTTGCGCGACGTCACCGAGGAACAGCACGCCCTCGGCGTCCTGGAGGAAACCCGGCGGCGCTACCAGGACATCTTCGAAGGGGTCGGCGTGGCCCTCTGCGTGCTCGACCTCTCCGCCCTGCGCCAGGCTCTGGTGGAACAAGGCCTGGACAGCTGCGCCGCACTGCGCGCCTGGCTCGCCGGCGAACCCGGGCGGCAGCAGGCGCTGCTGGAGCGGATCCGCATCACCGAGATCAACGATGTCAGTCGCCGCCTGCTGCAGATCGAGTCCACCGAACAGGCCTGGCAGCGCTTGCTCGACCACGGCCCGCTACAACCGGACAGCCTGCGCCTGCAGGTGATCGAGGCGCTCATCGAACGCCGGCCGGTACTCGAACTGGAAGCCACGCTGCGCTGCGGCAAGAGCACGCCGCGGCACCTGTGGTTGCAACTGCGCCTGCCGGAAAACCCCGGCGAATGGCATGCGGTGACCCTCAGCCTGTCCGACGTCACCAGTCGCAAGGAAGTCGAACTGTCGCTGATCGAGCGCGAGAAGTTCTGGTCGGACGCGGTCCAGGCGGTGCCCGATACCCTCTACATCCACGACCTGCACGCGCGCCGGGTGATCTTCAGCAACCATCACCTGGGCCAGCAACTGGGCTACAACCAGGAAGAACTGGCGCGGATGGGCGAGAACTTCTGGGAAACCCTGCTGCACCCCGACGACCAGGAATACTACTGGCGCATCCGCAACCTGCAGCACGTGGTCGGCGACGGCCTGCTGCTCGACAGCCAGCTGCGCTGGCGCCACCGCGACGGCCGCTGGCACTGGTTCGACATCCGCGAGCAGGCCTTCAGCCGCGACCGCAGCGGTCGCGTGGCGCGCCTGATCGGCGTGGCCAAGGACATCACCTTCACCGTCGAGGCGAACAACGCGCTGCGCGAGAACGGCCGACGCTACCGCATGCTGGCGGAAAACATCAGCGACGTGATCTTCTCCACCGACGCCGAACTCAACGCCAGCTACGTCAGCCCCTCGGTACAGCACGTGTTCGGCTACAGCCCGGAATGGGCGCTGCTCAACGGCCTCCATCAGACCGCCACCAACCCGCGCCAGCTCGGCCGCCTGAACGGCCTGCTGCGCCGCGTGCGGCACGCCATCGGCGACCGCCAGAAGCTCGCCGAGCTGCGGGAAAACCCTGGCCAGCATCTGTTCGCCCTCGACTGCCTGCGCGCCGACGGACGCAAGATTCCCATCGAACTGCGGATCGTCCTGATGTGGGACGAGCACGACCGCTTCGAAGGCCTGCTCGGCATCGCCCGCGACATCAGCCAGCAGCGCCGCGCCGAACGCGAGCTGCGGATGGCGGCGACGGTATTCGAACACTCCACGGCGGCGATCATGGTCACCGACCCGGCCGGCTACATCGTCCAGGTCAACGATTCCTTCTCGCGCCTGACCGGCTACAGCCCGGCCGACGTGCTCGACCAGCAGCCGCGCCTGCTCACCGCCGACCGCCAGGAAGCCAACCAGCTCAAGCACGTGCTCGCCAGCCTGCAGCACAGCGGCAGCTGGGAAGGCGAGATCCTGCAGAAGCGCAAGACCGGCGAACTCTATCCGTCCTGGGTCGGCATCACCGCGGTGCGCGACGAGGAAGGCGACCTGGTCAGCTTCGTCTGCTTCTTCAGCGACATCAGCGAGCGCAAGGCCAGCGAGCGGCGCATCCACCGCCTGGCCTACTACGACGCCCTCACCCACCTGCCCAACCGCACGCTGTTCCAGGACCGTCTGCATACCGCCCTGCAACAGGCCGAGCGCAACGGCCAATGGGTGGTGCTGATGTTCCTCGACCTCGACCGCTTCAAGCCGATCAACGACTCCCTCGGCCACGCCGCCGGCGACCGCATGCTGCAGGAAGTGGCGACCCGCCTGAGCGCCTGCGTCAGCCAGGACGATACCGTGGCGCGCATGGGCGGCGACGAATTCACCCTGCTGCTGCCTTCCCAGGGCGACCGCGAGATCGCCCTGAAACGGGCGATCCAGGTCGCCGAGCTGATCCTCGGCCGTCTGGCCCGGCCGTTCACCCTGGAAGGCCGTGAATTCTTCGTCACCGCCAGCATCGGTGTGGCCTTGTCGCCCCAGGACGGCGCCGAACTGAGCCTGCTGATGAAGAACGCCGACACGGCGATGTACCACGCCAAGGAGATGGGCAAGAACAACTTCCAGTTCTACCAGGCCGAGATGAACGCCCGCGCCCTGGAGCGCCTGGAACTGGAAAGCGACCTGCGCCGCGCCCTGGAACTGGGCGAGTTCGTCCTCCACTACCAGCCGCAGTTCACCGGCGACGGCCGCCGCCTGACCGGCGCCGAGGCCCTGCTGCGCTGGCAGCATCCGCGCCGCGGACTGGTTCCGCCGAGCGAGTTCATTCCGGTGCTGGAGGAGATCGGCCTGGTCGCCCAGGTCGGTGACTGGCTGCTGGCGGAAGCCTGCAAGCAGTTGCGCAGCTGGCACAAGGCCAAGGTGCGGGTGCCAAAGGTCTCGGTGAACCTCTCGGCACGGCAGTTCGCCGATGGCCAGTTGGGCGAGCGGATCGCCGCGATCCTCTACGAGACAGGCATCCCGCCGGCCTGCCTGGAGCTGGAGCTGACCGAAAGCATCCTGATGAGTGACGTCGCCGAGGCCATGCAGATCCTCTCCGGGCTCAAGCGCCTCGGTCTGGCCATCGCGGTGGACGACTTCGGCACCGGCTACTCCTCGCTGAACTACCTCAAGCAGTTCCCCATCGACGTGCTGAAGATCGACCGCAGCTTCGTCGACGGCCTGCCCCACGGCGAACAGGACGCACAGATCGCCCGGGCGATCATTGCCATGGCCCACAGCCTGAACCTGATGGTGATCGCCGAGGGCGTGGAGAGCCAGGCCCAGCTGGACTTCCTTCGCGAGCACGGCTGCGACGAGGTGCAAGGCTACCTGTTCGGCCGGCCGATGCCCGCCGAGCAGTTCGGCATGCTCTACGCCAGCGACGTGCTGTTCATGTTCAACGAGGGCTGAGCCGCCGTGCGGCGCGCTTGAGCGCCGCTTGTCCGCGACATGATGGCCTTTCATGTGCCAGCACCCGCCGCATGGGTTAGAATGCGCGCCTTTTCCCAGCACCGATCCTTATGAGGACCGCCATGTTCAGCCGTGATTTGACCCTCGCCCGCTACGATGCCGAACTCTTTGCCGCGATGGAGCAGGAAGCCCAGCGCCAGGAAGAGCACATCGAGCTGATCGCCTCCGAGAACTACACCAGCCCGGCGGTGATGGAAGCCCAGGGTTCGGTGCTGACCAACAAGTACGCCGAAGGTTATCCGCACAAGCGCTACTACGGCGGCTGCGAGTACGTCGATATCGTCGAGCAACTGGCCATCGACCGCGCCAAGCAACTGTTCGGCGCCGATTACGCCAACGTCCAGCCGCACGCCGGCTCCCAGGCCAACGCCGCGGTCTACCTGGCCCTGCTGTCGGCCGGCGACACCATCCTCGGCATGAGCCTGGCCCATGGCGGCCACCTGACCCACGGCGCCAGCGTCTCCTCCTCCGGCAAGCTGTACAACGCCGTGCAGTACGGCATCGACGCCAATGGCCTGATCGACTACGACGAAGTCGAGCGCCTGGCCGTGGAGCACAAGCCGAAGATGATCGTCGCCGGCTTCTCCGCCTATTCCCAGGTCCTCGATTTCGCCCGCTTCCGCGCCATCGCAGACAAGGTCGGCGCCTACCTGTTCGTCGACATGGCCCACGTCGCCGGCCTGGTCGCCGCTGGCGTCTACCCGAACCCGGTGCCGTTCGCCGACGTGGTCACCACCACCACCCACAAGACCCTGCGCGGTCCGCGCGGTGGCCTGATCCTGGCGCGCGCCAACGAGGAGATCGAGAAGAAGCTCAACTCCGCGGTATTCCCCGGCGCCCAGGGCGGTCCACTGGAGCACGTGATCGCGGCCAAGGCGGTGTGCTTCAAGGAAGCCCTGCAGCCGGAGTTCAAGACCTACCAGCAGCAGGTCCTGAAGAACGCCCAGAGCATGGCCCAGGTCTTCCTCGACCGCGGTTTCGACGTGGTTTCCGGCGGCACCCAGAACCACCTGTTCCTGCTCTCCCTGATCAAGCAGGACATCACCGGCAAAGACGCCGACGCCGCCCTCGGCCGCGCGTTCATCACCGTGAACAAGAACTCGGTCCCGAACGACCCGCGCTCGCCGTTCGTCACCTCCGGCCTGCGCATCGGTACCCCGGCCGTGACCACCCGCGGCTTCAAGGAAGCCGAGTGCCGCGAGCTGGCCGGCTGGATCTGCGACATCCTCGAGAACATGGGCGACGAGTCCGTGGTCGACGGCGTACGCGAGAAGGTCAAGGCGATCTGCGCCAAGTTCCCGGTCTACGGCAACTAAGCGACAAGGCAAGACGAAAGAGCCCGGCAAATGCCGGGCTTTTTCATTTCCTCCGAGGAAGGAGGCGCTGGGTAGCGTTATCGCCGGTCCTCGACATGGATCACCGCCAAGGCCTCGGCATCCTCGCCCCGCCGGGAGCGGCCGTGCATGCCGACGAGCAGCTCGCCGGCGTCCTCCTCCAGTTCCTCGCGAGGGACGAAGGTAAGGATGTCCGGGTGATGCCCGGTCACCACCCAGCCGCGGCCGTTGTCCAGGGTGATCACGCCGAAGTCGCCCGCCGGCGTGCAGACCTGTACCGCTCCCCACTCGGCCAGCGATGCCCGCGCCTGGGCCGCGAGGTCCGGCTCCGGCTGCGTGAGGATCACGCAAGTGCCCTGGGCGAACAGCACCCAGGATTTGTCCGCGCCACGGATGCACTCCCGCCAGGCGCCGATCAATGCCTCCCTGTCCATTTCCACGCTCCTTTGGCGTCGATGCGCCTCAGCGGCCTTCGACGATGCGTTCGAAGCCCTCGCGGATACTGTCCTCCGGCAGGTTGTCGCCGATGAACACGATCACGCTCTCGCGCGCCTCGTCGTCCCGCCACTCGCTATCCCAGTCGAAGCCGTAGAGTCGCAGCACGCCCTGGAACACCAGGCGACGCGGCTCGTCGGCGATGTTCAGCACGCCCTTGTAGCGCAGCAGGGAATTGCCATGCCACTGCAACAGGTCGTCCATGAACTCGCTCAGTCTTTCGAGATCGAGCGGCGTGTCGCTGCGCAGTACCAGGGTGCCGATGCGATCGCGGCTGTCCTTGGCTGCCACCGCTCGCAGCGGGCGCAGGCCGATGCCAGGACCGAGGTCGGCGTTGAGGTTGAAGCCACGTACGTCGAGCAGGTGCGCCAGGTCGATGCGGCCGTGCTCGACCACATGCACCAGCGCCCTCCGGTTGATCCGTTGCAGGCGCTGGCCCAGGGCCTCGAAGGTGGCGGCGTCGACCAGGTCGGTCTTGCTCACCAGGATGCGGTCGGCGAAGCCGACCTGGGCCTGGGCGATGGTTTCCTGCAGGTGACGCTCGGCGTTGGCGGCGTCCACCAGGGTGATGATGCCGTCCAGCACGTAGCGCTGGCAGAGTTCCTCGTCGGCGAAGAAGGTCTGCGCCACCGGCGCCGGATCGGCCAGGCCGGTGCACTCGATCACCAGGCGGTCGAAGTCGATCTCGCCGTTGTCGCGGCGCTCCAGCAGGAGGAACAGGGCCTTTTCCAGGTCGGTGTTGATCGAGCAGCAGACGCAGCCGTTGGACAGCGTCATCACCTGCACCGGCTCGACGCCGAGCAACTGGCCGTCGATCGGCGTCTCGCTGTACTCGTTCTCGATCACCGCGATCTTCATGCCGTGCTCGGCCTGCAGCAGGTACTTGAGCAGGGTGGTCTTGCCGGCGCCGAGGAAGCCGGTGAGCACGGTGACGGGGATCGGGGCGTGGTTGTCGTTGGCTACTTCGGACATGCGCAACTTCCAGAAAAGACGCGGGCCACGTCAGACGTGGCCCGCGGAAGGATGGGGATTCAGCAGCAGCGGATCGGCCGACCCTTGCCACCACCGTAGCGCGCCTCCTGGCGCTCGCGGAAGAACTCCTCGTAGGTCATCACCGGCTTGTCCGGGTGCTTGTTGCGCATGTGCTCGACATAGGTGTCGTAGTCGGGCATGCCGACCAGCATCCGGGCGGCCTGGCCCAGGTATTTGCCCATGCGGCTGAGGTCGTTGAACATGGCGAGTTCCTCGTTAAGGCTCCCCGGCGAACCGGGGAGCGCGGCCGGTCAGGCGTCGGGAATGGGCTCGAACGGGGTTTCCTTGTCGGTCCGCTCGCTCTTGCCCCAGGCCGCGATGCCGACCTTGATGGCGTAGAACAGTACGCTGAACACCACCAGCAGGAACAGCACGGTCAGACCGGCGTTGATGTAGGCGTTCAGCACCACGTGCTGCATCTGGCCGATATCCTTGGCCGGCGCCAGCACCTGGCCAGCATCCAGCGCGGTGGCGTACTTCTCGCCAAGGGCGACGAAGCCGACCGCCGGGTTGCTGTCGAAGATCTTGATCAGGCCCGCGGTGGTGGTGCAGATCAGCAGCCAGGCCGCCGGCAGGATGGTGACCCAGACATACTGCTGGCGCTTCATCTTGATCAGGACCACGGTGGCGAGCATCAGCGCGATGCCGGCGAGCATCTGGTTGGAAATGCCGAACAGCGGCCACAGGGTATTGATCCCGCCGAGCGGGTCGACCACGCCCTGGTACAGCAGCCAGCCCCACAGCGCCACGCAGCCGCCGGTGCCGATGATGTTGGCGGTCCACGACTCGGTCTTCTTCAGCGCCGGCACGAAGTTGCCCAACAGGTCCTGCAGCATGAAGCGCCCGGCACGGGTGCCGGCGTCCACCGCGGTGAGGATGAACAAGGCCTCGAAGAGGATCGCGAAGTGGTACCAGAAGGCCATGGTGTTCTCGCCCGGCAGCACCTGGTGGAGGATGTGCGCGATCCCCACCGCCAGGGTCGGCGCGCCGCCGGCACGGGCCAGGATGGTGGTCTCGCCGATGTCCTGGGCGGTCTGGGTGAGTTGCTCCGGCGTGATGGCGAAGCCCCAGCTGCTGACGGTCGCGGCCACCGCGTTGACGTCGGCGCCGACCACCGCCGGCGGGCTGTTCATGGCGAAGTAGATGCCCGGCTCGATCACCGAGGCGGCGACCATCGCCATGATCGCCACGAAGGACTCCATCAGCATGCCGCCGTAGCCGATGTAGCGGGCGTCGGGCTCTCGGTTGAGCAGCTTCGGCGTGGTCCCCGAGGAGATCAGCGCGTGGAAGCCGGACACCGCGCCGCAGGCGATGGTGATGAACAGGAACGGGAACAGGCTGCCTTTCCAGACCGGGCCGGTGCCGTCGGTGAACTGGGTCAGGGCCGGCATCTTCAGTTCCGGCATGACGATCAGGATGCCGATCGCCAGGCCGATGATGGTGCCGATCTTGAGGAAGGTCGACAGGTAGTCGCGCGGCGCCAGCAGCAGCCACACCGGCAGTACCGAGGCGACGGCGCCGTAGCCGATCAGCATCCAGGTGATCTGGATTCCACTGAAGGTGAAATGCGGCGCCCATTCCGGACTGGCCGCGACCTGCCCGCCGAGCCAGATCGAACCGAGCAGGAGGAACACCCCGATGATCGAGATCTCGCCGATCCGGCCGGGGCGGATGAAGCGCATGTAGACGCCCATGAACAGCGCGATGGGAATGGTCGCGAGGACGGTGAACATGCCCCAGGGGCTGTCGGCCAGAGCCTTCACCACGATCAGCGCGAGCACCGCGAGGATGATGATCATGATCAGGAAGGCGCCGAACAGCGCGATGGTCCCGGCCACCTGGCCCATTTCCTCGCGCACCAGCTCGCCCAGCGAGCGGCCGTTGCGGCGGCTGGAGATGAACAGGACCATGAAGTCCTGCACCGCGCCGGCGAGGACTACGCCGGCGATCAGCCAGAGGGTGCCGGGCAGGTAGCCCATCTGCGCGGCAAGGACCGGACCGACCAGCGGACCGGCGCCGGCGATGGCGGCGAAGTGGTGGCCGAAGAGGATGTGCTTGTTGGTCGGGACGTAGTCCAGGCCATCGTTGTTGAGTACCGCGGGAGTGGCGCGGTTGGGGTCCAGTTGCATCACCTTGCTGGCGATGAACAGGCTGTAGTAACGGTAGGCGACCAGGTAGATGGCCACCGCCGCCACCACGATCCACAAGGCGTTGATCGCTTCGCCACGACGCAGGGCGACGACGCCCAGGGCCGCGGCGCCCACGATCGCCACCACCAGCCAGGCGAGGTGACGTAGCAGGCTATTGTTATTGTTCATAGTGTTTGGCTTCCGACAGATGGAGGGCGCAGTTCTGCAGCGAAAATTCTAGCCGCGAACCGACCAGGGGTCATACGACCTTAGTCTAGAGCGGTTACCGCACGATGGCGGTAGGCGCAATGTCGCAGGAATCCGCCGGAAAAGTCCATGGCCGACAAGGGCCGGCCAGGCGAAAACACTTCGGCGCGGCCTTGCCCTCTCCGTAGGAAGCGCCCTGGGAAAACGCCGTATGCCCAAGCCGTTCGTCTGCCGTGGCAACGGAGGCGGCAACCTCCGGCGGGCAGGCCGCGCACACGAAAAAGCCCGCCGTAGCGGGCTCTTTCCTGGGCCTGAAATCTCAGGCCGGTTGCTTGGCGTAGCGCGCCAGGGTGCCGTCGCGACTCATCACCGCCAGGGTGTTGCTCAGGACCTGCTCGCCCGTCGCATCCTTGCTCGCGAAGATCTCGCCGAAATGCTGCTGGGTGACCTGGGCGAAGTGCGCCCGGTCCTTGGCTTCCACGCCGAGCAGTACGGCATAGGCGTCGAGCGCTTCGCCCTGGCCCTTGGCCATGTCCTCGGCGATGTTGTCGAGCATCCCGTTCATGGCGAAGATCGAGCGGCCGCCGTAGCCCAGGCGTGCATTGGTGTTGCAACCGTTGGTCCCGGAGGTCATGCCGAAGGTGGCGTTGCCCGAGGTACCGTTGGTGGTGGTGGCCAGCAGGTGCGGGAACAGGCCGCGCTGGCCCTCGAACACCATGTTGCCCCAACCACAGCCATTACCGCCTGCCGCGTCGGCGTGTGCCGTCATGCTGCCCAGGCTCAGCAGCCCCAGAACCAACCCCTTGCTCAAAAGTCGCTTGTCCATGTCTGCGCTCCGCAGTTGTATTTTGGAGAAAAACGCTTTAGCAGCTTTGGCGAGACTTGACGAACTGTCAAACTCGGACACATGCCGCCGATCCAGCCGCACAGGCGGGGACGGACGGCACCGCCGATCGAATTCCGCCACTTCCCCGCCGGCATGGCTTGGCTATAGTGGTATCCAGCAGCGCGCACCGAGGGATCGCGACATGAGTGACCAGCACGACGAACGTCGACGTTTCCACCGGATCGCCTTCGACGCCGACAGCGAGATCCTCCAGGGCGAACGGCGCTGGGAGGTCTTGCTCCACGACGTCTCCCTGCACGGCATCCTGGTCGGCCAGCCGCAGGACTGGAACGGCGACCCGCAACGGCCCTTCGAGGCCCGCCTGTACCTGGGCCTGGATGTACTGATCCGCATGGAGATCAGCCTGGCCTGGGCTCGCGACGGCCTGCTCGGCTTCGAATGCCAGCACATCGACCTCGACTCCATCAGCCACCTGCGCCGCCTGGTGGAACTGAACCTGGGCGACGAGGAACTCCTCGAGCGCGAGCTGGCCCTGCTGGTCAGCGCCCACGACGACTGAGGCGGGTCACTCGAAGAGGGCGTCCAGGGCCTGCTCGAGGCGCGTCACGGCGATCACCTGCAATCCCGCCGGCGCCTCCTTCGGCGCGTTGCCGAGGGGTACGATGGCACGCTTGAAACCATGCTTGCCGGCTTCCTTCAGGCGCTCCTGGCCGCTCGGCACCGGACGCACCTCGCCGGACAGCCCGACCTCGCCGAACACCAGCAGGTCGTGCGGCAGCGGGCGGTTGCGCAGGCTGGACATCACCGCCGCCATCAACGCCAGGTCGGAGGCGGTTTCCAGCACCTTGACCCCACCCACCACGTTGAGGAACACGTCCTGGTCGTAGGTCGGGATACCGCCGTGCCGGTGCAGCACCGCCAGCAGCATCGCCAGACGGTTCTGGTCGAGGCCCAGGGTCACCCGCCGCGGATTCGCCAGGTGACTGGTGTCGACCAGCGCCTGGACCTCCACCAGCATCGGCCGCGAGCCTTCCCAGGTGGCCATCACCACGCTGCCGGGCACCGCTTCCTGGGCCCGCGTGAGGAAGATCGCCGAAGGGTTGCTCACTTCCTTCAGGCCTTTGTCGGTCATGCCGAACACTCCCAGTTCGTTGACCGCGCCGAAGCGGTTCTTCACTGCCCGCAGCAGGCGCAGGCGGCCGTCTGACTCGCCTTCGAAATACAGTACGGTGTCGACCATGTGTTCGAGCACCCGCGGGCCGGCCAGGGCGCCTTCCTTGGTCACGTGGCCGACCAGGAAGATCGCCGTGCCGCTCTGCTTGGCATAGCGCACCAGCATCGCGGCGCTCTCGCGGACCTGGGCGACGCCGCCCGGCGCCGATTGCAACTGCTCGGTGAAGATGGTCTGGATCGAGTCGATCACCATCACCCGCGGCTGCTCCTGGCGCGCGGTGGCGATGATGGTCTCGATGCTGGTCTCGGTCATCACCTTGAGCTTGTCTTCCGGCAACGACAGGCGCCGCGCGCGCATCGCCACCTGCTGCTGGGATTCCTCGCCGGTGACGTACAGCGCCGGGACGCGGCTGGCCAGGTTGCAAAGGGTCTGCAGGAGAATGGTCGACTTGCCGATGCCGGGATCGCCGCCGATCAGCACCACCGACCCGTCCACCAGGCCGCCGCCGAGAACCCGGTCCAGTTCGGTGGAACCGGTCGTGAAGCGCGGCATCTCCTCGACGCTGACCTCCGCCAGGGTCTTCAGGTTGGCCTGCTGGCCGGCCCAGCCGCCGCGCCCGGAGCCGCTCGGCGCGGCCTCGACGACGGTCTCCACCAGGGTGTTCCAGGCCCCGCAGTCCGCGCACTGGCCGGCCCATTTCGGGAAGGTCGCGCCACACTCGGTGCAGCCGTACATGCGCTTGGCCTTGGCCATGGGAACTCCTCTCGCGGGCAAAGCGCAGATGATAGCCGCTGGCTTGATTCCGATCAGCCTCGATCGACCGCGCTTCGCGCGACACTGATGGCCGGACAAGGAGACTTCCATGCGCACACTGCTGTTCCTGCACCTGCTGGGTGCCGCGATCTGGGTCGGCGGCCACCTGGTCCTGGCCCTCGGCATCCTCCCCGGCGCCCTGCGCCGCCGCGATCCCCAGGCGATCCGCGCCTTCGAGCAGGTCTACGAGCGGATCGGCATCCCCGCCCTGCTGCTGCAGGTGGTCAGCGGCCTGTGGCTGGCCAGCCTGTGGCTGCCGTTCGACCACTGGTTCGGCGCCACGCCGGTGGCCCGTGCCCTGCAGCTCAAGCTGCTGCTCCTGGCGGCGACCGCCGCCCTGGGCGTGCATGCGCGCCTGCGCCTGATCCCGAACCTGAACGCCGAGAGCCTGCCGAAGCTGGGCTGGCACATCGCCGCGATCACCCTGGTGGGCCTGTGTTTCGTCGCGGTCGGACAGAGTTTCCGTTTCGGCGGCGCCTTCTGAGCATGCCCACATGAAAAAGGGCGCCGGAGGCGCCCTTTTTCATACCGTTGTCGTGAATGAATCAATGGCCTTTTCCGTTGGCCTTCCTCAGCCTCTCGGCGATTTCGTCCTTGAGTTGCACCCGTTGCTGCTTCAACCCCTGCAGCGCCAGGTCGTCGAGGGGTTCGCGACCGCCCTCGACCTCGTAGATGCGCTTGTCGAGGCTCTCATAGTCCGTCGCCAGGCGAGTGAAGTGGGCGTCGTTGCCATGAAGTTGCTTCAGTTCGGCATGAAAATCCGGAAACTCCCGGGAAAGCGGATGTTGCTCGAGCGGCATGACGGACCTCCTCTGACGTTGTATACGACACCTCCAGACTAGCCCAGCAGGCCTCCTCCGAACATTGCCCCCGATCACTTCGCCGCCGCAGTGCCGTTCAGTTCGCCGCGTCGCAGGCTTTCCACGCTGTTGCCCAGCGCATCGCGGGCGCCAAGGTCGGCACCGCGCGCCGACAGCGCCTGGAGCAGCTCCTCGCGCTTGAACAGCGCCGCGTACATGGCCGCGGTCTGCCCTGCGCCGTTGCGCTGGTCGGGGCTGCATTGCGCGCCGATCAGGCGCCGGGCGATACGGACCTCGCCCTTGAAGATGGCGCCCATCAGGGCGGTGTTGCCGCGCGCATCCTGGACGCAGGGGTCGGCACCGGCCTCCAGCAATTGTTCCACCGCTCCGCCATGGCCGTGGTAGGCGGCCAGGATCAGCCCGGTATAGCCCTTGGCATCCTGCACATCGAGGTCGAAGCCGGCCTCGACGAATTCCTTCAGCATGGCCTGGTCACCGCGTCGGGCGGCATCGAAGAAGTAGTCGCGCAACCGCGCTTCGACCTCGACCCCATGCACCTCGCCAGCCTGCGCGGCCAGCGCCGCGAGCAGCAAGCCTGCCAGAATCCAACCTCGCATCGTCGTCATCTCCCGCCAAACCGATAGAGGAAGGGCGGCCTGGATGGCCGCCCCGGTTGCGATCAATCCTGGAGCTTCGCCGCCAGTTGCCGGACGCGCTGCAGATCGGCCCCGGCCACCTTGGCCAGGCCCGTGCCGTAGTCGCTGTCAGCCTTGTAGAAGTAGGAAAGCATGATGTACTTGCTCTCGTCGTCGGTGATCGCCAACGCCCCGCCGAGACTGGCGATCAGGTCGGCCTGGTCCTTCTTGCCGTAGGAGCGGAACAGCTCGCCGGTCTGCTTGAAGTTCTGCTCGCGCTGGATCTTCGCCTGCTGGGTGGTGCCGCTCAGCGGGGTCCGCACGTAGCGGGCGCTGGCCTGCTCCTCGCGCGGATCGAGCCGGCTCGGCTGGTAGTTCACCCCGCTGGTACTGTGTCCGGCGTTCAGCGCGCCGTCCTGGTTGACGGTATTGACCTCGCTGCGCGGGCGGTTGACCGGCAGGCCCAGGCCGTTGGCGCCGACCCGGTACATCTGGGTGTCGGCGTAGGCGAACAGCCGTCCCTGGAGCAGGCGATCCTCGGAGGGCTCGATGCCCGGCACCAGGTTCGACGGCGCCATGGCGACCTGTTCGGTTTCCTGGAAGAAGTTGTCGACGTTGCGGTTCAGCACCATCTGGCCGATCTTGCGCTCGGGAATGCCCGGCCAGATCTTGGTCGCGTCCAGCGGATCGAAGTCGAATTTCGCCAGGTCCTCGGGCTTGAGCACCTGGATGTACAGGTCCCATTTCGGGAAGTCGCCCTTCCGGATCGCGCTCACCAGGTCATTGGTCATGTGGCTGTAGTCGCGACCCTGGACTTCCGCCACCTGTTTCGGATCGAGGTTCTTCTGGCCCTGCAGGCTCTTCCAGTGGAACTTCACGTAGTGCACTTCGCCCCTGGCGTTGACCAGCTTGTAGGCATGCACGCTGTTGCCGTCCATTTCCCGGTAGCTGGCCGGGGTGCCCTCGTTGGAATACAGCAGGGTCAGGGTGCGGGTCGCCTCCGGCACGTGGGAGAAGAAATCGAAGCGTCGCGAGTCGTCGTCGAGGTTGCTGCGCGGGTCCGGCTTGAAGGCATGGACCATGTCCGGGAACTTGATCGCATCGCGGATGAAGAAGGTCGGGAAGTTGTTGCCCACCAGGTCCCAATTGCCGTCGGCGGTATAGAACTTGGTGGCGAAACCGCGCGGATCGCGCAGGGTTTCCGGGGAGTGGTTGCCGTGCACCACCGCGGAGAAGCGCACGAATACCGGGGTCTTCTCGCCCTTGCGGAAGACCTTGGCCATGCTCAGGTCGCTGATATCGGCGCTGGCGACGAACTCGCCATGGGCGCCGGTGCCGCGGGCATGCACCACGCGTTCGGGAATGCGCTCGCGGTCGAAACGTTGCAGCTTCTGCAGCAGTTGCACGTCCTGCAGCAGCACCGAACCGTTGGGCCCGGCGGTCTGCGAGTTCTGGTTGTCGCCCACTGGCGCACCGTTGTCACGGGTCAGGGTCGCGGCCTGCACGGACAGCGACAGGAGGCTGGCGGTCAGGCTTGCCGCCACCAGCAGGCGGCCAGGACGGAAGGCGTTCAGGGAAGGGTTCATGGAAGAGCTCCTAATGGCTTGTCAGGCGTCTTGTTGCGCCGAACCAAAGTACTGAGCCGAGCGAGCGACGCTAAATTGAAAAAGCCCACATGCTCGATAGGGAATCTTCATCCCCCTACTCCTGCCATCTGGGTTATGAGGCCCGTTCCAGAGCGGGAGGCGGCGGTTCCGCCGCCCCTCCGTCGCGCTTACTCGCGCAACCTCGCGGCCAGCGCAGCGATGCGCGCGGCGTCCTCGTCCAGCGTCCGGGCGAGCGCCTGGCCGTAGTCGGCATCGGCCTTGTAGAAATACGCGAGCATGGTCTGGCGCACCTCGACGCTGCGCACCTGGCCAAGCTCGGCGGACAGGTTGGCGATCAGATTCTTCCGTTCGCTGCGCGACAAGCTGCGGTAGAACTCGCCGGCCTGCTGGAAGTTGAGGGTCTTGGCGATGCGCCGTTGCTGCACGGTACCGCTCAGCGGCATCGGCACGACCCGCGAACGGGGATCCTCGACCCAGGGCTCGCGCTGTCCCGGCTGGTAGTTCACGTCCGACAGGCTGTGCCCGTTGTCGCCGCCCCCGAACTGGTTGCCGTTGACCACGCGAATCTCCCGCGGCCGGTTGATCGGTAGTTCCAGGCCGTTGGCGCCGAGCCGGTAGATCTGCGTGTCGGCGTAGGAGAACAGCCGCCCCTGGAGCATGCGGTCCTCCGAGGGCTGGATGCCGGGTACGAGGTTGGACGGCGCCATGGCGACCTGCTCGGTCTCCTGGAACACGTTGTCCGGATTGCGGTTCAGCGTCAGGGTGCCGACCTTGCGCCGCGCCACGCCGGTCCAGACCTTGGTCGAGTCCAGCGGGTTGAAGGCGAAGTCGTCCAGTTGCTGCGGGGCGAGGACCTGGATGTACAGGTCCCACTTCGGGTAGTCGCCCCGGTTGATCGCCTCGACCAGGTCGCGGGTCGCGTGATTCGAATCGCGCGCCTGGATCGCGCTGGCCTGCTTGGCGCTGAGGTTCTTCACGCCCTGCAACGGTTGCCAGTCGAAACGCACGTAGTGCACCTCGCCACGGGCGTTGACCAGCTTGTAGGCATGCACGCTGGAACCTTCCATGTGGCGGTAGCTGGCCGGCGTTCCGTAGTCGGAGAACAGCCGGGTCAGCATGTGCGTGGCTTCCGGCACCCGGGCGAAGAAATCGAAGGTGCGCTCGGGGTCCGGCAGGTTGGTGGTGGGCGACGGCTTGAGCGAGTGGATGACGTCCGGGAACTTGATCGCGTCGCGGATGAAGAACACCGGCAAGTGGTTGCCCACCAGGTCCCAGTTGCCTTGGCGGGTATAGAACTTGGTGGAGAAACCGCGCGGATCGCGAGAGGTTTCCGGCGACCCGCTGCCGCCGATGACCGTGGAGAAGCGAACGAACACCGGCGTCACCTCGCCCTGGCGGAACAGCGCCGCGGAGGTCAGGGCGGAGAGATCCTCGCTGGCGACGAATTCTCCGTGCGCACCGGTGCCGCGCGCATGCACCACGCGCTCGGGAATGCGCTCGCGGTCGAAGCGCTGCAGCTTCTGCAGCAGGTGACCATCCTGCAGCAACACCGGACCGTTGGGACCGGCGGTCTGCGAATTCTGGTTGTCGCCTACCGTGGCGCCGTTGTCGTCGGTCATGGTCGCGGCCGGCTGGGCACCGGCGACCAGCGCAAAGGACAGCAGCGAAGCGCCCAGGCCGAGGCGCAGATCTGCCGCCTTCGGGCGAAGAACATGGTTCATGGTCGGAACTCCTTATAGGTCTCGTCGGACGTTGTCGGGCAACGCGTTTCGACAGTAAGAAAGTTTCGACTCAATACATAAATGACAAAATCTACCGGCCTGATGGCTTTTTTCAATCAAACCCGGGGAACCCACGGAACCAATGGCCAACCTTCCAGCCTGAGCATCCTGATGAGGGCTGAATTACACTGCCTTCACCTATTAGCGAAATACAGGGAGTGAACCCATGGGTCTTCTGAGTGAATTCAAAGCCTTTGCCGTCAAGGGCAATGTCGTGGATATGGCTGTCGGTATCATCATCGGCGCGGCCTTCGGCAAGATCGTCTCGTCCTTCGTGGGCGATGTGATCATGCCGCCGATCGGACTGCTGATCGGCGGAGTCGACTTCTCCGACCTGGCGATAACATTGAAGGCCGCCGAAGGCGACGTGCCGGCGGTGGTGCTGGCCTATGGCAAGTTCATTCAGACCATACTCGACTTCGTCATCGTGGCCTTCGCCATCTTCATGGGGGTCAAGGCGATCAACCGCCTCAAGCGCGAAGAAGCCGTCGCGCCGTCCGAACCGCCAGTGCCGAGTGCCGAGGAAACCCTGCTGACCGAGATCCGCGACCTGCTGAAAGCCCAGCAGAACAAGTCGTGATCACGTCGGCGGAACAATGAAAAAGGGCCCGAACGGGCCCTTTTTCATTGCCGGACAACAGGCCGGGCGGCGGCGCTATCCGCCGCTACTCCGCGGGCACGCACCTACCAGTAGTTCTCCACCGCCACCTGCCCCGGGCGCCGGGTCAGACTGAGGTTCATGCCGCGAGCCTTCAGCACGGCGCGGGTGTCCTCGATCATCTGCGGGTTGCCGCAGAGCATCACTCGCGAATGCTCCGGGGTCAGTTCCAGGTCGGCGATACGCTCCAGATCGCCGTTCTCGATCAGCGTGGTGATACGTCCGTTCAGGCAACCGGGTACCTGCTCGCGGGTCACCACCGGGATGAACTGCAGCTTGCGGGCATGCTCGGCCAGGTATTCGCGCTCGGCGAGGCCGGCGATCAGCTCGCGGTAGGCCAGCTCCTTGCTCTCGCGCACGCTGTAGACCAGCTTGATGCTTTCGAAGCGCTCCCAGACCTCGAAGTCCTGCAGGATCGAGACGAACGGCGCCACACCGGTCCCGGTGGCCAGCAGCCAAAGGTCACGACCATCCACGAAGCGGTCGAGGGTGAGGAAGCCGAAGGCCTGGCGATCGACCAGCAACTGATCGCCCTCGCGCAGGCGGCTGAGTTCGCTGGTGAACTCGCCGTCCGGGACGACGATGGAAAAGAAGTCGAGGAATTCGTCATGAGGCGCCGAAACCATCGAATAGGCGCGCCAGACGATGCTGCCGCTGGGCTTGTACACGCCGAGCCGGGCGAATTGCCCGGCGCGGAACCGGAATCCCGCGTCGCGGCTGGTACGCAGGGTGAACAGGTTGGGAGTCAGAGGCTGCACGTCGAGCAGCGTCTGGCGGGTGAATTTCTCTTCGCTGGCGGTCATGGTCCGCTCCGGATACCGATACTCCCCTAGTGTCCCGCAAAGCACCCGGCAGAAAAACCCGCAAGGCTTGTGGCTATCCCCGCTGACGGGGATAGCCAGCGGCCGATCAGCGCTTGCGGTTGACCACCTGGGCCGCGCGCAGCACGTCGCTGCCGATCTGCGCCTCGTAGTTCTTCCACAGCGGCTTCATGGCGTTGCGCCAGGCCTCGTGCTCTTCCGCGCTGAGGCTGACCAGGCGGCTCTTGCCGGCGGCCAGCAGGTGCTCGCGCTCCTTCTGGTTGAGCGCTTCGGCTTCCTTGTTCACCACCAGGGTGACCTCGTCGACGATGCTCTCCAGTTCGGTGCGGGTCTGATAGGGGATGCTGGTCCAGAATGCCGAGCTGGTGATCAGCATGTAGCTGAGCGCACCGTGATTGGTCTCGGTGATGTACGGCTGCACGCTGTCGATCTTCTGTCCGGCGAGGTTCGACCAGGTGTTCTCGGTGCCCTGCACGCTGCCGGCCTGCATGGCCTTGAGGGTCTCGGCGTAGGACAACTGCTTGGCGGTGGCGCCGAGCATGGCGAACTGCGCTTCCAGCACCGACGACGGCTGGATACGGAAGACCAGGCCCTTGGCATCGTCCGGCCGGTGCAGCTCGCGAGTGGCGGAAAGCTGCTTCATGCCGTTGTTCCAGTAGGCCAGGCCATAGATACCGTGCTTGGCCATGGAGCGCAGCAGTTCGCGGCTCTTGTCGCGCTTCTGGAAACGCTTCAGGGCCTCCAGGTCATCGAACAGGAACGGCAGGTCGAACACCTGGAGTTGCTTGGTATAGGGCTCGAACTTGGACAGTGAGGTGGCCAGCATCTGCACCTTGTTGGCGCGCAGGGCCTCGATCTCGTCGGCGTCGCCGAACAGCGTCGAGTTGGGGTAGACCTCGACCTTGACCTTGCCCGGCAGACGCTCCTCGGCAAGCTTCTTGAACAACAGCGCCCCCTTGCCCTTGGGCGTGTCGTCGGAGACCACATGGGAGAACTTGATCACGATCGGGCCGGCGTCCTCGGCATGGGCGACGGCGGAAACGGCGAACAGTGCGGCGAGCGCCACACCGACAAACGGCTTGAACATCGATGTACCTGTGCGATGGCAACGACGAGCCCCGCGACGGCTCGCACGGGTCTCGTTCGGAAAACGGGTTGGGTGACGGTCGCCGCTCGAAGTGGCGAAGGCGCCCGTCCAGGCGCTACCGGGTCATGACAGGCGCTATCGAAGCCCTAGCCCGGTTATTATTGGCGTGCCCGGCTGGATGACTCGTCGGTAAGGAAACGACTAACCAGAGCCGGGTAAAGAATTTTTCGGCATATCCGTGTGCCGCACAAGCTGGAGAACTCCAACCAGCTCTCAGTTTCGACAGATTGTTAATTGACGAGCGGGATTCGCCCCGCCGGGAACCCGATGCCTCTATTCGCCACCCCCTTCGCCCAGCTCGATCTGGTCCGCCAGCCCGAGCAGGACGGCGAGCCCCTCCAGGCGTTCGACGCCGCCGACGAATACCTGCTCAACCAGTTGCACGAACGGGGCGTGACGGCGCAATGCCGAGTGCTGGTCCTCAACGACGCCTTCGGCGCCCTCGCCGCGAGCCTGGCGCCGCACGTCCAGGTCACCAGCACCGGCGATTCGCACCTGGGCTTCCTTGCCCTGCGCAAGAACCTCGCGCGCAACGGCCTCGACCTGGGCTCGGTGCGCTTCGTCCCGGCCAGCGAAACCGCCGTGGGGCCCTTCGATCACGTGCTGGTCAAGGTGCCGAAGACCCTCGCGTTGCTGGAGGAGCAACTGATCCGCCTGCACGGCCAACTGGCACCGGGCGCGCAGGTCGTCGCCGCGGGGATGGTCAAGCACTTGCCACGCGCCGCCGGCGACCTGCTGGAACGCTACATCGGCCCGATGCACGCTTCGCTGGCGGTGAAGAAGGCCCGCCTGCTGATCGCCGAGGCAGCGGAGCGCCCGCAACCGCGCTCGCCCTATCCGACCCGCTATCACCTGGAGCAGCCGCCGCTGACGCTGCTCAACCACGCCAACGTATTCTGCCGAGAAGGTCTCGACATCGGCACCCGCGCCTTCCTCCCGCACCTGCCGCGCAGCCTCGGCGCGCTACGCGCCGCCGACCTGGGCTGCGGCAACGGGGTGCTCGGCATCGCCTACGCGCTGCTCAACCCGCAGGCCGAGCTGACCCTGGTGGATGAGTCGTACATGGCCGTGCAGTCGGCACGGGAAAACTGGCAAGCAGCGCTGGGCGAGCGGCCGGCGACGTTCCGCGCCGACGATGGCCTGGCCGGCCAGGCGGCGGGCTCGCTGGACCTGGTCCTGTGCAACCCGCCGTTCCACCAGCAGCAGGTGGTCGGCGACTTCCTCGCCTGGCGCATGTTTCTCCAGGCTCGCGATGCCCTGGCGGCGGGCGGCGAACTGTGGATCGTCGGCAACCGCCACCTGGGCTACCACGCCAAGCTCAAGCGGCTGTTCCGCGGGGTCGAGCAGGTCGCGGCGAATCCGAAGTTCGTGATCCTGAAAGCGGGAAAATAGTCAGCCGAGCGCCGCCGGGGTGTCCACGTCGCGGAGTACGCCCGGATCGTCGCACGGTACCTCGCGCCAGGCCGGACGATGGGCCAGCAGCACGCGGCGCGCGCCCTGGTCGCCGTCCAGTTGCGCAAGCGCGTCCCAGAAAGCGCGGCCGAACAGCACCGGATGACCGCGCTGGCCGTCGTACAGGGGAAACACGATGGCTTCGGGAGTGGCCATCGCGGCCAGACGCTCGAGGGTATCGGCGGCGATCCAGGGCATGTCGCCGAGCAGGACGGCGATGGCCCGGGCCGGGCTGTTCCTCGCCGCCGCGACGCCGGCGGCCAGGCTGTGGCCCATGCCCGACGAGGCGTCGAGGCTGTGGACAAGCCGCTGTTGCGCCGGCAGGCCCAGGCTCGCCGGGGTGTCTCCGGCACGCACCACCACCCGCACCTCGGCGAACGCCTCGCGCGCCCGCGCCACGCTGGCCGCCAGCAGGGTCGTGCCATCAGCCAGGCGCGCCAGGCGCTTGTCGCTGCCGAAACGGCGCCCCTGCCCGGCCGCCAGGACCAGGCACAGCACCTCGTCGGCGGCGACCATCAGAGCCGCTCGCGGGGAATGCCGTTGCGGATGCGAAGAATGTCCGCCAGCACCGCCAGGGCGATTTCCGCCGGCGTCTTGCTCCCCAGGTTGAGGCCGATCGGCGCGTGGATCCGCGCCAGTTCGGCGTCGCCCAGGCCGCCGATGCGCCGCAGGCGCTCGAAGCGTTTCTCCGAGGTCGCCCGCGACCCCATCACGCCGATATAGAAAGCTTCGGTACGCACCGCCTCGAGCATCGCCAGGTCGTCGATCTTCGGATCGTGGGTCAACGCCACCACCGCCGTATCGGCGTGGCAACCGCCGTCGGCGATGAACAGCGAGGGCAGCTCGCGACGGATCTCGATCCCCTCCAGCAGCACGCCGCGCAAGGCTTCTTCGCGCGGGTCGCAGAGGATCACCTCGAAGCCCAGGCCCTTGCCGAACTCGGCGCAGGCATGGGCGACGCTGGAATAGCCGGCCAGCAACAGGCGCTGGGCGGCACCGACGCGCAGGCGCACGCGCTCGCCGTCGCGTTCCGCCCGTGGGCCGTGGCTGGAATCGTCGCGCAGGCTGCGCGCGCCGCTGCCCAGTTCGACCTCGCGGAGCAGGCGGCGCTGGCCAAGCAACGCCGACTCCAGCTCGCGCAGATGGGCCTGGACGTCGCAGTCCGGCGCCAGGTTTTCCACCAGTACGTCGAGGATGCCGCCGCAGGGCAGGCGCACGTTCGAGTTCGGGTCGTCACCCTCGCCGTAGCGCACGATCACCGCGGGATCGGGGAAACCGCCGGCGGCGACCCGTTCGAGGAAATCATCCTCGACGCAGCCGCCGGACAGCGAGCCGATCCAGTGGCCGTTGGCGTTCACCGCCAGCAGCGATCCCGGCGCACGGGGCGCCGAGCCGTAGGTCGTGAGCACGGTACAGAACCACACCCGTTCGCCGCCCACGGACCACTTCAGCGCCTGGCGGACCACCTGTAGATCGAGGTGTTGCACGATTCACTTCACCTTGACGGTATGCACCGAAGCGCTCTCCGTCTTCAATTGCGCGACCTGTTGGGGACCGAGGTCACCGGGCAATCCGCCCCAGGTCTGGCGCAGGTAGTTGAGCAGGTCCGTGAGTTGCTCGTCGTCGAGTTTCCCGGCGAAACCGGGCATCGGTTGCATGCGTTCGAAGCCGGTGAACTGCTGTTCGACGATGCCGTCTTCGATCACTCGCAACAGATTACGCGGGTCTTGCAGGCGCAGGGTAGTGTTGCCGTTCATCGCCACCGCGATATGCGGCTTGCCCTCGCCTTCGCCGCCGTGGCAGCCGGCGCAGACGTTGAGGTACTGCTGGCGACCGCGCCTGCCGCTGTCGTTCAGCTGCGCCTCGGGTAGCGCCTGGACCACCTTGGCCGGCGGCGGCTGGTCGCCGAGCAGGTAGGTGGCCATGGCCGCCAGGTCGCCGTCGTCGAGGTACTGGGTGCTGTGGTGCACCACCGGGAACATCTCGTTGAACATGCTGCCCTGGGCGCTCATGCCGTGCTTGAGGAAGCTCGCCAGGTCCGGCTGGGTCCAACCGCGCGCGGCAAGGTCGCCGGGCAGCAGGCTGGGCGCCAGGTAGCCGTTGAGCAGGCCGCCGCTCAGGCGCTTGTCCTGCTCCAGGGCGCCGGCCAGGTTGCGCGGGGTATGGCACTCGCCGCAGTGGCCGAGCACCTCGACCATGTACTGCCCGCGTTTCCAGGCCTCGCTGCGCCCTTCCTCCGGCTGCAAGCGCACGCTCTTGCCGTAGAGCAGGTTCCAGCCGGCCAGGCCCATGCGCACGTTGAACGGGAAGCTCAGGCTGGTCTGCGGCGCCGGCCGGGCGATCGGTTCCTGGGCCATCAGGTAGGCGTAGATGGCGTCGGCATCCTCGCGCTCGATCAGGTGATAGGAGGTGTAGGGCATCGCCGGATAGAGGTAGGCGCCGTCCTTGCGCTTGCCCTCGGTGAGAGCGGCGAAGAACTCGTCGGCGCTGTAGGCGCCGATGCCGTGTTCCTTGTCCGGGGTGATGTTGGTGCCGTAGATGGTGCCGAACGGCGACTGGATCGGCAGTCCGCCGGCGAACGGCGCGCCGCCCTCGGCGGTATGGCAGGCCATGCAGTCGGCGGCGCGGGCGAGGTATTCGCCGCGCTTGACCAGCGCCGCGTCGGCGCCGGCGGCGGAGGCCAGGAACGGCGACAGCGCGGCCAGCGCCAGGGCGAGGCCGGGAAGGGTGCGTTTCATCCTCAAGCCTCCTTGACCAGGCCGAGTTCGTCGAGCACGTCGCGGGTGGCGCTGTAGTAGCGCACGTAGCCGGTGCAACGGCAGATGTGATGGCCGAGGCTGTCCTCGATCGCCTGCTCCAGCTCGCTGCGCTTGATCGGCTGGCGCTGGGCTTTTTCCACCAGCACGGTGGCGGCGTTGACGAAGCCCGGCGCGCAATAGCTGCACTGGAAGGCGAACTGGTCGACGAACTTCTGCTGGATCGGGTTCAGCTCGCGGATGTCGCCGTTCTCGTCGCGCTGGGCATGGCCCTCGATGGTGCGAACCTTCTTGCCGTCGAAGTAGTGCGCGCCGGTGATGCAGGTGCGCACTTCCTCGCTGGTGCCGTCCGGATTGTCGACGATCACCACGCAGGCATGGCAGATGCCCTGGCCACAGCCCAGGCGCGAGCCGGTGAGGTTCTGGTATTCGTGCAGGTAGTCGATCATCGGCAGGTCTTCGGCGACCTCCACCGGACCGACGGCTTGACCGTTGAGGGTCATCTGGAGCTTGCGATTAGCCATGGAGGGCCTCCTTGATACGGGCGGGAGTGATGGGCAGGTCGCGGACGCGCTTGCCGGTGGCGTGCGCCACGGCGTTGGCGATGGCGCCGACCACCGGGATCATCACCACCTCGGCGATGCCCTTGGCCGGATCGGTCGGCGACAGCGGCGGGAGGATCTCCGCCGTCTGGCTCCACACCGCCACGTCCTTCGCCCGCGGCAACCGGTAGCGGTTGAAGTTCCAGTCCCCTTCCGCGGGGCCGCCCTCGTAGAGCGGCATTTCCTCCAGCAGCGCATGGCCGATACCCATGGCGATGCCGCCCTCCAGCTGGCCCTTGACCAGCTCCGGCACCAGCACCCGGCCGCACTCGATCCAGGAATGGTGGTCGAGCACCTGCACCTCGCCGCTGCCCTTGTTCACCTTCAGCTCGACCAGGGTCGCCACCGGGCTGTAGTAGGTGACCATCGCGTTGTTCAGCTGGGTCGCCGGATAAGCCGGATTCTGCCGGTCGAGCAGGTGGAAGCCGGCGCTGTTCATCATCGCCTTCTTCACTCCCGGCGCGCCGTCGCCGTACTTCACCGCCATGGCGTCGAGCGGCAGGCGTTCGCGCACGCCATCGATGACGAAGTCCGCCTCGGCCCAGCTCCAGCGGTTGAAGCCGTGGACGCTGACGCCGGTGACCAGGCCCATCTCGTGGGCCTTCTTCGCCAGCTCGGCGAAGGGAATCGGCGCCAGGCCGTTGCCGGTCAACTGGCCGTCGACCCATACCGCGTTTTCGCGGCGCACCACATAGGGATTGGCCTGGCCGCCGAACGGACCGCTGCGCCACAGCGCCAGGGCCGCCGGCCACAGGCCGTGGTTGAACAGTACGCGCGCGGCTTCGCGGGTGGCGTGGCTGAAATAGAACGCCGAGTTGGTCGCCGACGACGGCGAGGCCAGCTTGCCGACCCAGCGCGGATCGCGTAGCGCGGCGTCCTGCTCGGCCTGGCTCATCAGGTAGGGATTGCCCTTGGTGGTGAGCCGCAGCTCGGGCCATTCGGTCTCGGCGGTCTTCACCTCGTCCGCCGGACGGCCGAGGAAGTCGCCGACCACGAAGGCCTGCGAGGTGGACATCCCGGTACCGATCTCGGTGCCGATGTGGCGCAGGCTGATGCGCCCGTCGGCGCTGAACTCGATGCTCGCCATCGGCGCCTCGGCGCCGGTGCCGAAGTCCTTCTGGCAAATGGCGAAGCCGACCCCATACCAGTTGTCCGGGTCCTCCGCGTCGAAGCGCTTCTTGCGTGCGTCGCGGTCCTTCCAGACCTCGTGGGCAGCGGCCTTGTCGAGGATCTCGTGCAGGCGCAGGGCACCGGCCGGGACCGCGCCCTGGGTGTTCTTCATGCCCGAGCGCAGGGCGTTGCGACGACGCAGGTCGATGGCGTCGACGCCCAGCCGGCCAGCGATCTCGTCGACCATCATCTCGGTCGCGGCCATGGTCTGCAGGGTACCGTAGCCGCGCATCGAGCCGGCCTCCACGCCGCGCGAATGATAGGCGGTGACCGCCAGGTCGTTCTGCGGCATGTAGTAGATCGACTGCGCGGCGGTGGCGCCCACCGCCGCCACCGAGGCGCTGTAGTTGGCGCGCCCGCCGCCGTCGGCGCTCATGTCGGCGCGGAAGATGCGGAAGCCGAGGTCGTTCCTGTCTACCGCCAGTTGGTAGCGGATGTCGAACGGGTGGCGCTTGATGCCGCTCTGGAACTGCTCGTAGCGGTCATTGGCCAGGCGCACCGGCACACCCTCGCCATACAGCGCGGCGAGCGCGGCATAGAAGACGAAGATGTTGTTGTCCTTGGAGCCGTAGCCGACGGTATAGCCCGGATGGATGTTGAGCTTCTCCAGGGCGAAGCGCGACGGCTTGATCATGTGCACGCTTTCGTAGGCGACTTCGAACGGGCACTGGGTGGCGACCACGAAGTGCAAGGTCTTGCTCGCCGCGTCGTACCAGCCGTTGCCGTTGTCCGGCTCCAATGCCGCCGGCTCGATCGATGGGGTCTTGTAGCGCTCGTCGAAGACCAGCCAGTCCTGCGGCGGGTTTTCCAGTTGCTCGGCCATGCGCTTGGCATGGAACAGCCCCTGCTCGGTGAGGTCGCCGTGCAGCTTCGGCTCGCGGGTCCATACCGGTCTGCGGTTGAGGATGGTGGGGAACAGCATGGAGTCCTTCAGGCTGGAGAACTCGTCGTCCTCGTAGGGCGTCTTGCCGCCGACCCGGACGAAGCGATAGCTGCCGTAGGGATCGCCCTGGTACAGAGGGGCCTGGGCGCCATAGCGGATCGCCTTGTCGTTGAACTTGAGCTTGAGCTTGGCCCGGCGGAAGCGCTCGAAGTCGTTCCAGATCAGGATCGCCACCGGATGGCCGATGAACATCGGCACCTTGCCCGGCGGCAGGAGCGGATCGGGCGAATGCGCCTCGGGGAAGACGATGCCGTCCTTCTCCAGGTCGGCGGCGGTGACGATACGGTCCGGCTGCAATTCGGCGCCCAGCCAGGAAAGGTCGTGGCCTTCGTAGATGCGGTCGGCGCGAACGGTCTTCAGCAACATGGCGTGGCCTTGCTGCTGCGGCCAGCCGGGCATGTCCCTGGCGCGGATATCGCGGGCGAACACCTTGTTGCCGCAGACCTTGGACAAGGCGTCGTTACGGAAACGGACCTGGCCGTTGCCCGCCATCCAGCGCTGGGCGGAAACGGTCACCTGGTTCTCGAACAAGGCAGCGAACGCCTGGCTGCCGAGCGGCGCCAGGGTGACACCCACGCCGGCGATCAACCCGCCCTGGAGAAAGGCGCGCCGGGATATATCACGGTTGGACATGCAAGTTCCTCTGGGTGGTACGGTTCCCACCCATGTCGTTATTCAGGCTTGAACAGCTCGTCCGGACGGACGAAGTGGAGCACGCAGGCGGAAAAACCTGACTCAGGAGTTAATTTTAGCGACAAGTCGCACCCGAGGAAAAGTCCCGTCTACCGCTGGAAGGCCCCATGGACACTCGACTTTGGTCGCCTGCCAGGCCGGCTCCAACCTTTTCGTGCGCTTCTCTGAATCTTCGATTTCGGCAATGGCAACAGCCAAGAGGTAACCACATGTTACTCTCCGCCCTCCTCTCGAAACGCCCGACCCCAGCATGTCCAGCCAACCCAGCTCCCTGCTCCGCCATCGTCCCTTCCTCGCCTTCTGGCTGGCCCGCGTCTGCACCGCCAGCGGCTTCCAGATGCTCACCGTGGCCATCGGCTGGCACATCTACGAACTGACCGGCAATGTCCTCGACCTGGGCCTGGTAGGCCTGGTCGAATTCCTCCCGCGGGTACTGTTCATGCTCCACACCGGGCATGTTGCCGACCGCTACGACCGACGCAGGATCGCCGCCCTCTGCCAGGCCGGCCAGGCCCTGGTGGCGGTGGCGCTGGTGCTCGGCGCGGCTTCGGGAGAGATCACCCGCAACATGATCTTCGTCCTCGCCTTCGCCCTCGGTACCGCCCGCGCCTTCGAAATGCCGACCACCCAGGCGCTGCTGCCGAACCTGGTACCGGCCGGGCTGTTCCCGCGCGCGGTGGCCGCTTCGGCTTCGGCGATGCAGGCGGCGACCATTGCCGCCCCGGCCCTCGGCGGCCTGCTCTATGCGTTCGGTGCCTCCTGGGTCTACGTGCCGACCGCGACTCTCTACGTCCTCGCCTGCGTCCTGACGCTCAGCCTGCCGGTACGCAACCAGCCGCTCACCCAGGGCAAGGCCACCCTCGACTCGCTGCTCGCCGGCATCCGTTTCATCCGCAGCCGACCGGACATCTTCGGCGCAATCTCCCTCGACCTGTTCGCCGTGCTCCTCGGCGGCGCCACCGCCCTGCTCCCGGTGTTCGCCAAGGACATCCTGCTCACCGGGCCCTGGGGCCTCGGCCTGCTGCGCTCGGCTCCAGCGGTGGGCGCCCTGGCGATGTCGTTCTGGCTGGCGCACTTCAGCATCGAACGCAACGTCGGGCGGATCATGTTCCTCTCCGTGGGCATCTTCGGCCTGGCAACCATCGCCTTCGGCCTGTCGAAATCGTTCTGGCTGTCCCTCGGCGTGCTGGTGGTACTCGGCGCCGCGGACATGGTCAGCATGGTCATCCGCGGCGCCTTCGTGCAGCTCGAGACCCCCGACGAGATGCGCGGCCGGGTCAGCGCGGTGAACGGCCTGTTCATCGGCGCCTCGAACCAGCTCGGCGAGTTCGAGTCCGGGCTCACCGCACACTGGTTCGGCACGGTACCGGCAGTGGTCCTCGGCGGGATCGGCACCCTGGTGGTCACCGGAGCATGGATGAAGCTGTTCCCTAGCCTGGCGCAACGCGACCGCCTGCACTGAGGCCAATGCCGTCGCGCGTCGCTGCCCCGACAGCGGCGTATCGGCGATAACGCCTGGGGCGTTATCCGTCCTCCCCATGGAACACCGCACCTTCTCGGCAATAAGAAAGCCCGGCATCGAGCCGGGCTTTTCTCGCACCTTGCGGCGTGATCCGCGGTGTCAGGCGGGGCGCCGCATCTCCCGATGCAGGCGGTCGACGGTGCGCTCGCTACCGTTGTCGGCCAGGCGCAGATCGACGCGCCCCATGTCCTTGTGCAGACGGTCGACGGTCTGTTCGCTGCCGTTCTCGGCCAGGCGCGCCTCGCGGCTGGTCATGTCGCGGTGCAAGCGATCGATGGTCTGCTCGCTGCCGCTTTCGGCGACCCGGCGTTCTTCCTGGACGCGCGGCGCCTGGGTCTTGCGCAGGCGCTCGAGGGTACGGTCGGAACCGTCGGAGGCGATCAGTTGTTGGGCACCGCGCAGGGCGATGGATTCGACCCGCGGTGCGGCGAAGGCGGCATTGGCGGTCAGGGTAGCAAGGGCGATGGCGAGGAACAGCGGGCGTTTCATGGCAGTGGCTCCAGGTATTCGTTACGTGGGGCCATTCTCTGTTCGGGAAACTCGATTGGAAAACGAAGCGCGCCAATAGTATTCATCGACGTTTGAAATAGTGCGAATAACCGCTCTAGCACAGCAGTTACAGCAAGAATACGCCTCTCCGACCGACCTCGACACGGATTGACGGCATCGATATGAAGAATCGAAGAAATCGAAAGTTTGAGAAAAACACTCGGAATTGAGCACGGACCTCCCTCTCCGCAGAACCGGAGAGGGGCTCCGTCAGCAGCCTCCGGAACGGAGGCCGGCAGGGTTCAGAAGCGCGCCACCACGTTGAACAGGACCCGCGTCTCGCGCTTCCCATCGCGCTGGTCGGCTGGCTCGCCGATGACCTGGCGGGCAATCTCCGGGTTGAACGACAACTGGTCGGTGAGGTTGAAGCGCACCCCGGCACCGATCGAGCCGAGCTTCTGCTGCTCGTCATCGTCCACGTCGAGGTTGTAGGTCTTGCCCCAGTCGTAGAAAGCGTAGGCCTGGTAGCTGCGCAGCCAGCTATAGCCCACCGCCTGGCCATAGCGCGGTTCGAGCTTCAGGGCGAAGCCACGGTCACCGGTGATGTTGCCCGGGGCGAAGCCGCGACCGATCCCGCTGCCGCCAACGCCGAAGCGCTCGCTCGGCAGCAACGGGTCGAAGCTGTACTGCCATTGCAACTCGCCATACACCGACCAGGGTCCGCCGAGCCCTTGCAGACGCCCGATGTTGCCGTTGAGATAGACGAAACGTCCGTCGGCCACTTCGCGGGAACGACGTTCATCGTCCTTCTTGGTCGCGCCCCACATGTCCAGGCCGATGTTGTTGCGCACCTCCGCCAGGTTGATGCCCATCCAGCGGTCGACCCAGTCATAGGTCAGGCGTTGCTGGAACACCCGCACATGGTCACGACCGGGGTTCGAGGCGTCGCTGGCGAAGTCGCGCAGGCGGGTCTCGGTATCCTTCCACTGCAACGCCAGGCCGCCGCTCAGGTTCTGCGAGCGCGAGCGGATGAAGGGATGGTTGTAGGAAATGCTGCCTTCGGTGCTCTTGCTGACGCTGTCGAAGGGGAATACCGAGTCCGGGATGTCCGGGTTGACCTTCGAATAGGAACCCATGATCTGCAGGGTATCGCCGGCGAACATGCCGCCCAGCGGCAACGTGCCGCGCAACTGGATGTAGCGGGTGGCATCGCTGAACGGCGAGATCGCACCGAGCACGTCGATCTGCTCGTAGAAGCCCAGGCGGGAGAACTCGGTGGCGCCGAAGGCCAGGGTGGTCGGGTCGGTGTAGTGCGAACCGCGGTTGTCGAGGCTGACGAAGCCTTCGTATCGCTGCTGCTGCAAGGCCACGTCGAGGTTCGACGAGCCCAGCGCCTGACCCGGGCTGAGCACGCTCTGCACGTTGACCCCCGGCAGGTCGCCGACCAGCAGCAGGCCGCGCTCCAGGGTATCGGCATCCAGCGGACGTTTTTCGGTCAGCGGTGCGAGCAGTTCCTCCACCCGCACCCGCGGCCCATCGACGGTTCCCTTGATCTGCACGTGTTCGAGGTAACCCTCGATCACCTGCAGGCGTACCTTGCCGCCCTCGATGCTCTGCTCCGGCACCACTACCTGGGTCAACAGGTAGCCGTCCTGGCGGTACTTGGCGGTGAGGCGGTTGGCCAGGTCGACCAGTTCGGCCAGGGACACCTGCTTGCCGAGCATATGCTGGTAATAGGACTCGAGCACCGCCTTGTCATAGCGGGTGTTGCCTTCGATGCGTATCTCGCGCAGTTCGAAGCGGATCTGTTCGCTGCCTTGCGGCGCGACCTGCTTGGGCACCACCAGCGGCGCCTCGGGCTTGGCCTGCGGCTCGCTGCGGGGCTTGAAGCGTTCATCGAGCTGGGATGGCTGTACAGTCCCTGGCAACTCCACGGCGGCGGCGGAAGCTGCCAGCATCCCGCAGCCACAGAGCGTCACCCAGCGAAGCGTCCATTGCGAAGGTTTCATCATTCACCTCGGGCAGATGACGCACTACCGCCCGGAGACGATAGTGCGCATTGCGAAAAGGGTTAGAAATTCAGAGGCTTGTTGAAGCAGCTCCAGTAGTCGGCCAGGTAGCTCTGGTTCGAGCAACCCGCCCCACTCTCGGCCTCTGCCCTGAGCGGACGATCGGTGAACTGCCCCACCCGCTTGGCGCTGGCGTCCTCCGCCGGACCCGCGGCGGTAGCCGGCAGCAGGTTAGGATCGCTGACGTCCATGCCCAGAGCGTAGGCGCGCAGGAACGGGTTTTCGAGGAACGGGTTTTCCAGCGTGGTGGTGCGGTAGACCGCATCCCCGGGGGTATCCGGATCGCGCCCCTTCTGCAGTTCGCGCAAGTCGGAGAGCGCTGCCAGTTGCCCCAGGTCGCCCGGCGTGACCGGCAGCGGCAGGATGCTCAGCAGGTTGCCCTGGTAGTTGAGCTGGTAGTTGCCGCTGGTGAGGGCAAGCCCACCCTGGAGGATGTCGTACTGGCCTACGGCTTCGCCGCCCACCCGACCGAGCCCGCCGGCGAGCACCTGACCGGCGCTATCGCCATTCTTCAGGCCGGAAACCTGATAGGTCAGCGCCGGGTCGGCGGTGCCGACCTGCTTGCTCTTGGCATCGGCGAATACGTTGAGCAGCGCCTTGGTGATGGTCAGGTCATTACCCTGGTAGGCCAGGTCATAGTTGCCACTGGTCAGCACCAGGCCGCCCTGGTTGATGCCATACACACCCACGTTCTCGCCTGCGTCGCGGTTCAGCCCGCCGGTCAGGATCGAGCCGGCGCTGTCACCGTTCTTCAGGCCGCTGACCTGGTAGGTCAGGCTCGGATCGGCATCGCCGTAGACCTTGGTCTTGGCGTCGGCGATCACATTCAGCAGTGCCTTGGTGATGGTGAGGTTGTTGCCCTGGTAAGCCAGGTCATAGTTACCGCTGACCAGACCCAGGCCACCCTGCTGAATCGCATAGTTGCCTACGTTTTCGCCGGAGACACGAACCAGGCCGCCGCCATTGAGCACCGAGCCAGCGGTATCGCCGTTCTTCAGGCCGCTGACCTGATAGGTCAGGCTCGGATCGGCATCGCCATAGACCTTGGTCTTGGCGTCGGCGATCACATTCAGCAGCGCCTTGGTGATGGTCAGGTTATTGCCCTGGTAGCTCAGGTCGTAGTTACCGCTGTTCAATGCCAGGTCGCCCTGGTTGATGCCATACACACCCACGTTCTCGCCTGCGACGCGGTTCAGCCCACCGGTCAGGATCGAACCAGCGCTGTCACCGTTCTTCAGGCCGCTGACCTGGTAGGTCAGGCTCGGGTCGGCGTCGCCATAGACCTTGGTCTTGCCGTCGGCGATCACATTCAGCAGCGCCTTGGTGATGGTGAGGTTGTTGCCCTGGTAAGCCAGGTCATAGTTACCGCTGACCAGACCCAGGCCACCCTGCTGAATCGCATAGTTGCCTACGTTTTCGCCGGAGACACGAACCAGGCCGCCGCCATTGAGCACCGAGCCAGCGGTATCGCCGTTCTTCAGGCCGCTGACCTGGTAAGTCAGGCTCGGGTCGGCATCGCCGTAGACCTTGGTCTTGGCGTCGGCGATCACATTCAGCAGCGCCTTGGTGATGGTCAGGTTATTGCCCTGGTAGCTCAGGTCGTAGTTCGCGCTGACCAGGCCCAGTCCACCCTGGTTGATGCCGTACACGCCGACATTCTCGCCAGCCACGCGGCTCAGGCTGCCACCGTTGAGCACGGCACCGGCGGTGTCGCCGTTCTTCAGGCCGCTGACCTGGTAGGTCAGGCTCGGGTCGGCGTCGCCGTAGACCTTGGTCTTGGCATCGGCGATCACATTCAGCAGCGCCTTGGTGATGGTCAGGTTGTTGCCTTGGTAGCTCAGGTCGTAGTTCGCGCTGACCAGGCCCAGTCCACCCTGGTTGATGCCGTACACGCCGACGTTCTCGCCAGCCACGCGGCTCAGGCTGCCGCCGTTGAGCACGGCACCGGCGGTATCGCCGTTCTTCAGCCCGGAAACCTGATAGGTCAGTGCCGGATCGGCGTCGCCATAGACCTTGGTCTTGGCATCGGCGATCACATTCAGCAGCGCCTTGGTGATGGTCAGGTTATTGCCCTGGTAGCTCAGGTCGTAGTTCGCGCTGACCAGGCCCAGTCCACCCTGGTTGATGCCGTACACGCCGACATTCTCGCCAGCCACGCGGCTCAGGCTGCCGCCGTTGAGCACGGCACCGGCGGTGTCGCCGTTCTTCAGGCCGCTGACCTGGTAGGTCAGGCTCGGGTCGGCGTCGCCGTAGACCTTGGTCTTGGCATCGGCGATCACATTCAGCAGCGCCTTGGTGATGGTCAGGTTGTTGCCTTGGTAGCTCAGGTCGTAGTTCGCGCTGACCAGGCCCAGTCCACCCTGGTTGATGCCGTACACGCCGACGTTCTCGCCAGCCACGCGGCTCAGGCTGCCGCCGTTGAGCACGGCACCGGCGGTATCGCCGTTCTTCAGCCCGGAAACCTGATAGGTCAGTGCCGGATCGGCGTCGCCATAGACCTTGGTCTTGGCATCGGCGATCACATTCAGCAGCGCCTTGGTGATGGTCAGGTTATTGCCCTGGTAGCTCAGGTCGTAGTTCGCGCTGACCAGGCCCAGTCCACCCTGGTTGATGCCGTACACTCCGACATTCTCGCCAGCCACGCGGCTCAGGCTGCCGCCGTTGAGCACGGCACCGGCGGTGTCGCCGTTCTTCAGGCCGCTGACCTGGTAAGTCAGGCTCGGATCGGCATCGCCGTAGACCTTGGTCTTGGCGTCGGCGATCACATTCAGCAATGCCTTGGTGATGGTGAGGTTGTTGCCCTGGTAAGCCAGGTCATAGTTACCGCTGACCAGACCCAGGCCACCCTGCTGAATCGCATAGTTGCCTACGTTTTCGCCGGAGACACGAACCAGGCCGCCGCCATTGAGCACCGAGCCAGCGGTATCGCCGTTCTTCAGGCCGCTGACCTGATAGGTCAGGCTCGGATCGGCATCGCCATAGACCTTGGTCTTGGCGTCGGCGATCACATTCAGCAGCGCCTTGGTGATGGTCAGGTTATTGCCCTGGTAGCTCAGGTCGTAGTTACCGCTGTTCAATGCCAGGTCGCCCTGGTTGATGCCATACACACCCACGTTCTCGCCTGCGACGCGGTTCAGCCCACCGGTCAGGATCGAACCAGCGCTGTCACCGTTCTTCAGGCCGCTGACCTGGTAGGTCAGGCTCGGGTCGGCGTCGCCATAGACCTTGGTCTTGCCGTCGGCGATCACATTCAGCAGCGCCTTGGTAATGGTCAGGTTATTGCCCTGGTAGCTCAGATCGTAGTTGCCGCTGTTCAATGCCAGGCCGCCCTGGTTGATGCCGTACACGCCGACATTCTCGCCAGCCACGCGGCTCAGGCTGCCGCCGTTGAGGACCGCACCGGCGGTATCGCCGCGCTTGAGACCGGAGACCTGATAGGTCAGCGCCGGATCGAGGTCGCCATAGACCTTGGTCTTGGCATCGGCGATCACGTTCAGTTGCGCCGGAGTGATGCGCAGGTCGTTGCCGACGTAGCTGAGGGTGTAATTGGCCGTGTTGAGGCCCAGCCCGCCCTGAAGTATCCCGTAGTTGCCGACGTTCTCCCCGGCCACCCGGCCGAGGTTGCCGCTCAGCACGCCGGCGGCGGTATCGCTGTTCTTCAGGCCACTGACCTGGTAGGTGAGGGTCGGATCGGCGTCGCCATAGACCTTGGTCTTGGCGTCGGCGCTGACGATCAATTGCGCCGGCGTGACGGTCAGCTTGCCGTCCTGGCGCACCAGTTGGTAACGCTGGCTGAAATACTCGCTACCATTGGCGTTACCGGTGATCGCGTACTGCCCGACGTTCGACGCCTGGGTCGCCGTGGTGCTGGCGGTCGCCTGGTAGAGGTCGTTGAACTGGCTGTTGACGTAGGCGTCGATGGCGTTGATGCCGGACATCGTGGCCGTCAGAGTCGGATTCACATCACCGTAGACGCGGGTAGCGTCATTGGCGGTCAGGGTGGCGGTCTGCTGGCGGGAAAGGATGTCGCCGGCAGTGGTGGTGGTCTTGAACATCTCCACCTGGGCGCGCTCGGCGAAGCTGTTGAACGCTCCCTCGCGCATGAACAGGTCCAGGCGAGTATCGACGCGGCTGGTCTTGCCGCCGAGGCCGAAGATCAGTTCCTCGGTCAGGCCGGTGCCGACGTCGTACTGCAGTTCGTCGGTCACGCCGATCACGCCGCCGAAGCCCTTGACGCCCCAACTGGTGCCCCAGTTTCCGGTCCAGGTGGTGACGCTGCCGTTGCCGGCGGCGACGGTGAACCCGCTGGGCGCACCGCCGTTCGGGGTGGCGGTGACGTTGCTGCCGTTGACCTGGTAGCGCAGGTTGGTCACCAGGTAGTCCGACGAGTCGTTGGTCGGGAAACTGGCGGAACCGCTGACCCGCCGATAGGGCAGCGCGGTGAACACCAGGCGGTCGAACTCGCTGTTGCCGTCGGCGGTCAGCGTGTAGTTGCCGGTGGTGCCGACGCTGTTGGCCTCGAGAATCCGCGTGCCGACGCTGGAGACGATGTTCTGCGCCGTGCCGGTCATGCTCTGGTTGATGAACGGATCGAACACCGTGCCGCTCGTGGTCACGCCGGTGGCGTTGCTCTGCCGGTACTTGAGCGTACCGTTGAAGGTCTGCAGCGCCAGGTTGCCGGCGTAGTTGTCCCAGGAAGCCAGGTCGATGCTACCGGCGCGGCCGGCGAGGTTGGCGGCGATCAGCGCGGTACCGGCCTGCTGGCTGATCTTGCCGGCGGTGCTGGTCTGCATCCACAGGGTGCCGCTACCCAGGTCGACGATGCCGCTGGTCTGCGGCGTGCCGCCGCTGAGGAAGTTGATGTTGCCGCCGGCGCGGATTGCCAGGCTGCCGTTGCGGAACAGGATCGGCGCAGAGATATCCACCGCACCGGCAGGTCCGGTGGCGATCAGTTCCAGGCCGCGACTGGCGCCGCCCAGGTTGCTGGTGATCAGCGGCGCTTCCACCGACAGCCGGTCGCTGGCGCTGAGGGTCACCTTGCCGCCTGCCAGCGCCCCGGTGACCACCGAGGCATTCACCGTCGCATCGCCGCTGGCGCCGTTGGCGCCCCCCACCGAACCTGAGGTGCCGCCGGAGGCGACGATGCGCAGGGTGGTCGGGTCGAGCAGCCAGGTGCCACCGTTGCCGTAGGGTGCGGCGACGCTGACGTAGGCGCTGTCGGCGATGCTCAGGTTGACCTTGCCGGAGGTCTCCACCAGGCCGCCGTTGCCGCCCTGGGCGCCGCCGCGCGCGAGGATCCGCCCGTCCATGCGGGTATTGCCGTCGGACCAGACCACCGCCAGGCCGCCATTGCCCTTGCCGGTAGCCGAGACGTCGATGCTGGCGCCCTTGGCCAGCGTAGCGTTCTTCGCTCGTGGCAGCTCGCCGCGGCCCTGGAAGTCGCCGCCGATGCGCACGCTGCCGCCCTGCGCGGCGCCGCGGGCGTCGATGCTGGCGGTGCTCGCCAGGGCCGCCTGCTGCCCGCTGACCAGCACGTCGCCACCGTTCTTCGGACCGCTGACGTCGATCTTGCCGGCGATCTGGATGTCCCCGGACTTGCTTACCAGCGCCACGCTGCCCTCGCGCACCTCGGTGCCGCGGGCAAGGATCACGCCGGACAGGTTGACCGCGTTGTCGACCACCCGGGAAGCCTGCTCGGCGGTGATCAGCACGCTACCGCCGTCGGCCTGGATCGCGCCGCCGTTGCTGACCAGCGCCTGGGCATCCTGCGGCTTGCGGGTAACCGGGTCGGTCACGGCGATCGACACCAGGCCATCGCCGTAGAGGTCGATGGTCGCGGCATTGCCGGCGGCCATCGCCACGGTGCCGAGGCGGGCGTTGATCACGCCGTTGTTGGCCACGGACGGCGCGACGAAGGCCGCCAGGCCTTTCTCCGCGACGCTGATGCTGCCGTCGTTGACGATCCGCGCGTCGGGGTTTCCGGGCTGGTCGAAGATCAGCTTGCCCTGGCGGAAGTGTTCGTCGCTGATGTTCGCCGTGGTGGTGATCAGGGAGCCCACGTCGACCTTGGCCGAGCCGCTGAAGACCACGCCGTTGGAGTTGTAGATGATCACCTGGCCGGGCGCGGAGATGCGCCCGGCGATCACGCTTTCCTGGCCTGCGGTGACCCGGTTCAGGGTCGACGAGGTCACACCGGGCTGGTTGAAGCGCACCGCCTCGTCGGCGGAGACGTCGAAGCCCTTCCAGTTGATGATCGCGCGCTGGGTGCTCTGGTCGATCAGCGTGGTCTTGCCCTGCTGGCTGATCTTGATCTCGTTGGGGTTGAACTGGGCACCGGTAGGTGCCGCCATGGCCGCGTTGATGCTGGCGATGGCGAACATGAGGGTACTGCTGGCGGCAAGGACGAAACGCCCTTCCCTACCAGCTTTCGAAGAGGTGCGCTTGCCGCGCTGGCTATCCGGACGGACCATGAAAATCTCCCTATCTGCGTGGCGCACGTCAGTTTTCCAGCACTGCATTTCGTCAGTTAAATGACGAAAATCTGAGAAGCAATTCACATTGCGCCTTGTGTGCCAAAAAAATGCCTTTCAGATCAAAAATTGTCCACTTGAAAGGGCGACCGTTCGTCGGAGTGACTCAAAAATGACACTACCGAGGTTAAATATGTAATACCGTCAAAAAACCGACAATACTTTCGGGATAATCACTGTCAAGAAAACCGGAAGACCTCCCTGGCACGCGGGTTTGCTAGGCTAGGCAGCCCCCGTCCGCTGCCGCCAAGGAACCTTCCATGAGCCATGCCCTGCGCGCCGTTTTCCTCGACCATGCCTCCCTCGACCTCGGCGACCTGGACATGCGCCCCCTGCGCGCCGCCTTCGACGAGCTGCAACTGCATGCCGCCAGCCAACCGCAGGAAGTCGCCGCGCGGCTGCACGGTGCGCGGGTCGCGATCAGCAACAAGGCGCCGATCGACGCGCAATGCATCGCCGCCTGCCCAGAGCTGGAACTGATCCTGGTCAGCGCTACCGGCACCAACAACATCGATCTCGCTGCCGCTCGCGAGCGCGGTATCGTCGTCGCCAACTGCCATGGCTACGGCACGCCCTCGGTAGCCCAGCACACCCTCGCGCTGCTACTGGCCCTGGCTACGCGCCTGCCGGACTACCAGCAGGCGGTACGCAGCGGCCGCTGGCAGCAATCCAGCCAGTTCTGCCTGCTGGACTTCCCCATCGTCGAACTGGAAGGCAAGACCCTCGGCCTGCTCGGCCATGGCGAACTGGGCGGGGCGGTGGCGCGGCTGGCGGAGGCGTTCGGCATGCGCGTGCTGCTCGGTCAGTTGCCAGGACGGCCCGCCCGGGCGGACCGTCTGCCGCTTGGCGAACTCCTGCCACGGGTCGACGCCCTGACCCTGCACTGCCCGCTGACCGAGGACACCCGCGGGATGCTCGGCGCCGCCGAACTGGCGCTGATGAAGCCTGGCGCCTTCCTGGTCAATACCGCCCGTGGCGGCCTGGTCGACGAACAGGCGCTGGCCGACGCCCTGCGCGGCGGCCACCTGGGCGGCGCCGCCACCGACGTGCTCAGCGTCGAGCCGCCGAGAAACGGCAATCCGCTGCTGGCCCCCGACATCCCGCGCCTGATCGTCACCCCCCATAACGCCTGGGGCAGTCGCGAAGCGCGGCAGCGCATCGTCGGCCAACTGGCGGAAAACGCAGAGGCATGGAAGGCCGGGCGCGCCCTGCGGGTTGTCAACGCCGGCTGAGACGGCGCTGCGGGCACCGCGCACGGATGAACGGCGATCCTCGCCGACAATCCATGCGGGTATGCCAGGCCCAAGCCTGTTAAGATTTCCCATTTTTTCCGGAGCCCGCATGGACCCTCGCAGTGAAGTGCTGCTGCGCCAGCGCCACCTCTTCGCGACCCCGCTGCTGCTGGCCGGCCTGCCCGCCGACGACCTGCTCGCCGAGCTACCGCAGGCCCAGGGCTGGAGCTGGCACGCCGGCGAGCAGGCGCAGCTGGACGCCCGCTTCCCCGGCCGTAGCCGTTTCGACACGCGCGCGCCGATCGGCGCCTGGACTTCGGCCGTTCTGTTCCTGCCCAAGTCCCGCGAACTGACCGACTACCTGCTGGCCAGCCTGGCCGCCCGCCTGCCCGGCGGCGAACTCTTCCTGGTCGGCGAAAAGCGCGGCGGGATCGAGCGCGCGAGCAAGCAGTTGGCCGCCTACGGCAAGCCCCGCAAACTGGATAGCGCGCGGCATTGCCAGCTCTGGCAGGTGCGTATCGAACAGGCGCCGGCCGAGCCCGACCTGCACGCCCTGGCCCAGCGCTACAGCCTGCCGCTGGCCGATGGCGAGCTGCAGGTGGTGAGCCTGCCGGGGGTGTTCAGCCATGGCCGCCTGGATCGCGGCAGCGCGCTGCTGCTGGGGCAACTGCAAGCCCTGCCCGGCGGCCATCTGCTGGACTTCGGCTGCGGTGCCGGCGTACTCGGGGCGGTCCTCAAGCGTCGCTACCCCGCCAGTCGCCTGAGCCTGCTCGACGTCGACGCCTTCGCTGTCGAGAGCAGCCGACTGACCCTCGCCGCCAACGGCCTGGACGGCGAAGTGATCGCCGCCGACGGCATCGACGGCGCGCCGCGCGAACTCGCCGCGATCGTCAGCAATCCGCCCTTCCACCAGGGCGTGCACACCGACTACCAGGCCTCCGAGCGCCTGCTGCAACGCGCCGCCGAGCACCTGGCGCCGGGCGGCGAACTGCGCCTGGTCGCCAACAGCTTCCTGAAGTACCCGCCGTTGATCGAACGCCACCTCGGCCCCTGCCGGACACTCGCCGAAGGCGACGGTTTCCGCATCTACTCCGCCCGTCGCTCCTGATTTCTGCCTGGAACCCTGTGAATGAAGCTTTTCCTCTCCCTGCCCGCACGCCCGCAGCCAGACCCTTCCATGGCCACCCGCCGGGAGGCCGCCGATGACTGACCTGAACGCCAGCCAGGGCCAGCAATTGCGGCGGGTGCTCAAGCCGCGCCACCTGAACATGATCGCCATCGGCGGCTCCATCGGCACCGGGCTGTTCGTCGCCTCCGGGGCCACCGTGGCCACCGCCGGGCCCGGCGGTGCGCTGCTTTCCTACGCACTGATCGGGCTGATGGTGTACTTCCTCATGACCAGTCTCGGCGAGATGGCCGCCTACATGCCCGTTTCCGGCTCGTTCTGCACCTATGGCAGCCGGTTCGTCGAAGATGGCTTCGGTTTCGCCCTCGGCTGGAACTACTGGTACAACTGGGCGGTGACCATCGCCGCGGAACTGGTGGCGGCGCAACTGGTGATGAGTTTCTGGTTCCCCGAGGTGCCGGGCATCTACTGGAGCGCGATCTTCCTGGGCATCATGTTCGGCCTCAACGTGATTTCCGCGCGCGGCTTCGGCGAGAGCGAATTCTGGTTCGCCCTGATCAAGGTAGTCACGGTGGTGATCTTCATCGGCGTCGGCCTGGCGACCATCTTCGGCATCATGCATGGCGTGGAGTCGCCCGGCTTCAGCAACTTCACCATGGGCGACGCGCCCTTCGTCGGCGGCTTCCAGGCGATGGTCGGGGTGGCGATGATCGCCGGCTTCTCGTTCCAGGGCACCGAGTTGATCGGCATCGCCGCCGGTGAATCGGAAAATCCGCGGAAGAACATCCCGATCGCCATTCGCCAGGTGTTCTGGCGCATCCTGATGTTCTACATCCTGGCGATCTTCGTGATCGGCATGCTGATTCCCTACACCGACCCGAACCTGCTGAAGAACGATGCCAGCGACATCAGCGTGTCGCCCTTCACCCTGCTCTTCGAGCGCGCCGGCTTCGCCGCGGCGGCCGGGGTGATGAACGCGGTGATCCTCTCGGCGATCCTCTCCGCCGGCAACTCCGGCATGTACGCCTCGACCCGGATGCTCTACAACCTCGCCCTCGAGGGCAAGGCACCGCGCCTGTTCTCCCGTGTCTCGCGCAGCGGCGTGCCACGCAATGCGCTGTACGCCACTACCCTGGTCGGCGCCCTGTGCTTCCTCACTTCGGCCTTCGGCGACAGCACCGTCTACACATGGCTGCTGAACACCTCGGGCATGTGCGGCTTCATCGCCTGGCTGGGCATCGCCATCTCCCACTATCGCTTCCGCAAGGGCTACCTGGCCCAGGGCGGCCGCCTGGAAGACCTGCCCTACCGGGCCAAGCTGTTCCCCTTCGGCCCGCTGTTCGCCTTCGCCCTGTGCATGGTCATCACCCTCGGGCAGAACTACCAGGCGCTGGTGGGCGAACGCATCGACTGGATCGGCCTCCTCGCCACCTACATCAGCCTGCCGCTGTTCCTGGCGATCTGGCTGGGATACCGCTGGAAGAAGCGCGCGCGCTTCGTTCGCTACCACGAAATGGACGTCAGCCCGACCAATACCTGATTCACCCTGCCGCCCAGCGATTCCTCGCGGATCGCTGCGGATGCCGGCACGTTTCCTTGCGATCAGGCTCCCTCGCCGCCCTCCCGGACGAAAGTTTCCGTCCCGGGCTTGCCCAAGCCGCCCGGCTTGGGCAGAATGCGCCCCGTCCTAGGGGAGTAGTCTCCCGCGAGCGCCGCACCGGCCTCGCCCGGCACGCGTCAACACACTTGGTCCGCAGACCATGGCGCGCGCGACCCAAGCCTGCCCAGACAGGCCAAGGGTTTGACAAGACCTATGACACGCACGATCTGACCCGGGGCGGGCAGATGGCGCGTGTCATGGTGATTGGTCGACCCGCCCCTTAGGAAGCCTGATGGAATCGCTGTTCGTCCCTACCCTGATCGTTGCCCTCGCGGAAATCGGCGACAAGACCCAGTTGCTGGCACTCCTGCTCGCGGCGCGTTTCCGCAAGCCGTGGCCGATCATCGCCGGCATCGTTGCCGCCACCCTGGCCAACCATTTCGCTGCCGGCGCGGTGGGCGCCTGGGTCGCCAGCTTCTTCTCGGAAGCTACCCTCAGCTGGATCCTCGCCGCCTCCTTCATCGCCGTCGCCCTGTGGACGCTGGTACCGGACAAGCTCGACGACGAAGAGTCCGGACTGAAGAAATACGGCCCCTTCCTCACCACCCTGATCGCGTTCTTCCTCGCCGAGATGGGCGACAAGACCCAGGTCGCCACGGTCATGCTGGCCGCCCAGTATCCGCATTTCTGGCTGGTGGTGATCGGCACCACCCTGGGCATGCTGATCGCCAACGTACCGGTGGTACTGATCGGCAACCTGGCCGCCGATAAGCTGCCGCTGACCCTGATCCGCCGCCTGGCCGCGGCCGCCTTCGCCGCACTTGGTCTGTACGCCGCCTGGCACGCCGCGCAATTGACCGGCTGGCTCTGAAGGACTGCGCCGCCGGGCCCGGGATGGCTGGGCGGCCAATGCAAAATGCATAGGAACGGCTACAGTTCAGGCAGGCACCGGATGCCTGCCCCACCACTCGCCCACGAGAGCCGGAGATGCCCTCACACGACCTGAAACGACTCGCCCGCCATCACATCGAGCTGTCCTGGAACAAGGGCCGCATGGCGTTGGTGGAGCAGTTGCACAGCAAGGATTTCCTCTACAAAAGCTCGTTCATCGGCCATCCCCTGGATACCGCCGGCTATATCCGCCTGCTGCAGGACATCCGCACGGCGATGCCGGACCTGGAGGTCGTGGTCGAAGACTGCATCGGCGAGGAACGCAAGGTGTTCACCTGGAGCACGCTGATCGGCACCATCGTCCGGCCGACCCTGGGCTATCCGGCCAGCGACAAGGTGCTGAGCATTTCCGCGATGGGCTTCTGGGTGTTCAACCCGCAGGGCCAGTTGCAGGAGCTGTGCACCATGTTCGACATGGAGAGCTTTCGCGCTCAGCTGGGACTGCAGACCCGGCCCTTCGCGGAAAAAGCGCTGCCCTAGCCAACCGTCCTAGGCATTGAAATAGCCGTTGTCGCGGAACCAGTCGATGGCGCGCAGCAGGGTGTCGTCGAGGGCGGTGGTGGAGAAGAAGCCGAGTTCCTCGCGGGCCTTGCGTCCATCGAGGAACTGCCCGCCAGCCATCACCTCGATGGCGGTTTCGTCGAGCAGCGGCAACTGGCCGCTGACCCGGTAGCGCAAGCGGCCCAGGGTGGCCAGCGCGCGAGCCATGGCCATCGACATCGGCTGCGGCGCAGGCTGGCCGAGCAGCTCGGCGATACGCCGGGTCAGGTCGGCCATTTCCAGGTTGTGCCCGGTCAGCAGGTAGCGCTCGCCGATACGCCCGCGCTCAAGGGCCATCAGCAGGCCGCGCCCGGCTTCGGCGGCATCGATGACGTTACGCTGGCCGGCGACGTAGTGGGTCATCTCGCCATTGCCGATGGCGGTGATCACGCGTCCGGTGGTCGGGCCGATGTCCAGTTCGCCGAGTACCATGCCGGGGATCCCGATCACCACCGGCAGGCCGTTGCGCGCCTGCTCCCGGGCCTGCTCGTCGAGCGCCCATTTGCACAGCACGTAGGAACTCTTGCCGCTCGGCAGGCTGTCGTAGAACAACCCCTCGTGCCCCGGTAGTCCCTGGGGATGCCGGGGCATGGCATATGCCGAACCGACGTAGAGGATGCGCGGCACCCTGGCCTGCAGGCAGGCGGCATAGAACGGGTTGGTCTGGCCCAGCGCGCTGGCCACTTCCTCCTGCCAGCGGCGCGGCCGCGAAGGATAGTAGCCGGCGCTGAAGATCACCCCGTCGAGGCCGCGCAGGGCGCGTTCCAGGCCGGCGTGGTCGAGCATCTCGGCGACCCGGCACTCGGGCTCCAGATAGGCGAGACGCTGGATCTGCGAAGAAGGACGGTGGATCAGCACCAGATCGTGACCGGCGGCCCTGATGGCGCGCGCGGCGTGATGTCCCAGCAGGCCGGTGGCTCCGAGTACGGCGTATTTCACATGAGCTCCAGGGCGTGAGAGTGGCTGTTCGTCCACGGGTCCCGCAAGCGGGTCGGCCAGCAGTCTAGGCCGAACGCCGGCGAGATACCAAACAGCAGGTTACGGAAATACACAACAGGCGTTTCCGATGGTAAGCCTGTCGGCGCGCCGGCCGCCCCCCGCGACCGCGCGCCCTGGCCTCACTTGCCGCGCCTGGCCTGCTGGTACAGCGGCATCACCTTGGGAATCGCGGCCTGGAGATTGGCCATCCGCTAACTGTCGGAGGGGTGGGTGCTGGTGAACTCGGGCTGGCTGGCACCGCCGCTGGCCTTGCCCATCTTCTGCCAGAGGGTGATCGCCGCTTCCGGGTTGTAGCCGGCGCGGGCGGCCAGCTCGAGACCGATCAGGTCGGCTTCGTTCTCGTTGGCACGACTGTTGGGCAGGGTCATCAGGTAGTCGACGCCGGTATTGGCCAGTTGCAGGCTTTCCTGGCCGAGGCCGGCCAGGGCGCCGATCTGGCTGGCCACCTGCACGCCGTAGGCCTTGGACATGGCCTCGCGCCCATGCTCGCGCAGGGCGTGAGCGATCTCGTGGCCCATCACCGCGGCGATCTCGTCGTCGGTGAGCTTCAGCTTGTCGATCAGCCCGGTGTAGAAAATGATCTTGCCGCCGGGACCGCAGTTGGCGTTGAGTTCGTCGCTCTTCACCACGTTGACTTCCCAGTTCCAGCTGGTGGCGTCCGGGCGGAAGGCGGCGGTCTGCGGGATCAGCCGCTGGGCGATCGCCTTGACTCGCCGCGCGTCGGCACTGCTGGTATCGAGCACGCCGGCGCTTTTCGCCTCGCCGAGAGTCTTCTGGTACGACTGGGCGTACATCTGGTCGACTTCCTGGCTGGACAACATGCTGAACATGTATTGCTTGCGGTCGACGCCGACGGCGCCGCCGCTGGTGGTGTTCACTGCCTGGCAACCGGCGAGCAGCAGCGCGCCGGCGAGGGTGGCGAATCGGAAGGGATGAGCCATGGTCCTTTGTTCTCCTCTGAAGGCCGAGCGCATGGTAGGCCGCGCCTCGAGCGCCGGCAACAGCCGTTGGCGAGGAAATCTCCATCGGCCGATTAAGGATTTGCCGCCCTCTTGCCGATAACCTCGCCAGAGACAATTCCAACAAGGGTCGGAAGTCCCATCATGAAGCTCAAGTCGATCCAGTTTTCTGTCGCCGCCCTCGCCGGCGCCAGCGTTCTAAGCGTCGTCGTGGTGTTGGTGCTGTATGCCCTGTTCGCCGGCGCGCGAACCCAGGAACTGGTGCAGCAACGCACCCAGGGCCTGCTGGAGAAGGTCATCAACGAGCGCCTGGTGGCCCTGGCCCGCGCCCAGGTCAGCCAGATCCAGCGCGAGCTGGAGTATCCGCTGACGGTGGTCCACGGCCTGGCCAACAGCACCCGCCTGCTCGGCGAGCCGGGCGCCGACGGCATGCCGCAGCTGAACGCCAGCCGCGACGAAATCTCCGCGCTGCTGCGTAGCACCGTGCAGAACAACCCCAAGCTGCTCGACACCTTCATGGCCTGGGAAGCCAATGCCTTCGATACCGACGCCGCCTTCGCCGGGCAACCCGGCAAGGGCTACGGCCCGGATGGTCGCTACCTGCCCTGGTGGTATCGCGGCGCCGACGGCAAGCCGATCGTCGAGGCCATGACCGACAGTATCGATAGCGAAAAGCTGCTGCCCACCGGGGTGCGCGAGAACGAGTTCTACGCCTGTCCGAAAGAGAACAAGCGTCCCTGCATCATCGACCCGGCTCCCTACGAAATGGGCGGCAAGACCGTGATGATGTCGTCCTTCAACGTGCCGATCATGGTTGGCGACCAGTTCCGCGGCGCAGTCGGCGCCGACCTCTCGCTGGCCTTCATCCAGGACCTGCTCAAGCGCGCCGACCAGCAGCTCTACGATGGCGCCGGGGAAATGGCGCTGATCGCCAGCAACGGCCGCCTGGTGGCCTACACCCGCGACGACAGCAAGCTCGGCGAGCCCGCCGGCAGCGTCCTCGACGGCAACGAAGTGGACAACCTGAAGAACCTCACGATCGACCAGCCGCTCTACGACATCGACGCCGAGCACGGTCACATCGAGCTGTTCCTGCCTTTCACCATCGCCGACAGCGGCGTGCGCTGGACCCTCATGCTGCAGATTCCCCAGGCGGCGGTATTCGGCGAACTGCAGCAACTCCAGGGCGAGCTGAGCGACCAGCGCCAGCAGGATATCCTCGGCATGAGCCTGGCCGGTCTGGTGGTAGCGGCCCTCGGCCTGCTGGTGGTCTGGCTGGTCGGCTACGGCATCGCCCGGCCGCTGCGCCAACTGGTCGGCATGCTCGACGACATCGCCCAGGGCGAAGGCGACCTCACCCGCCGCCTGAGCAGCGAGCGCGCCGACGAGCTGGGCTCCATCGCCAAGGGCTTCAACACCTTCCTCGGCAAGCTGCAGAACATGATCGGCCAGGTGGTGCAATCGGTGCAGAAGGTCAGCGACTCCTCGGAGCACACCGCCGACATCGCCATCCGTACCAACCAGGGCGTGCAGCAGCAACTGGCGGAGATCGAACTGGTGGCCACCGCGGTCCACGAGATGACCGCCACCGCCCAGGACGTGGCGCGCAACGCCACCCACGCCGCCGAGGCAGCCAACCACGCGGACCAGGCCGCGCACCAGGGCAAGCAGATCGTCGAAAGCAGCTCGGCGGCGATCCAGGCCCTGGCCAGCGAGATCGGCCGCGCGGTCGGCGTGGTGCAGAACCTGGCCAAGGACAGCGAAAACATCAACGCGATCCTGGTGGCGATCCGCGGTATCGCCGAGCAGACCAACCTGCTCGCCCTCAACGCCGCCATCGAGGCCGCCCGCGCCGGCGAGCAGGGTCGCGGTTTCGCGGTGGTGGCCGACGAGGTACGCAACCTGGCGCAGAAGACCCAGCAGGCCACCGAAGAAATCCAGAGCATGATCCAGCAGTTGCAGCAGGGCACCCGCGACGTGGTGAAGGTCATGCAGGACAGCCAGGAGCGCACCGACGACAGCGTGCGCCATGCGCGCCAGGCGGCCGAAGCGCTGGAGTCGATCACCCAGGCGGTATCGGTGATCAACGACATGAACACCCAGATCGCCAGCGCCGCCGAGGAGCAGAGCGCGGTGGCCGAGGACATCAACCGCAACGTCGCCAACATCGGCCAGGTCGCCAACCAGGTGGCCGGCGGCGCCGACGAGGCCTCGCAGGCCAGCGCCGAGCTGACCCGCCTGGCCGAGCAGCAGCGGCGCCTGGTGAATCAGTTCAGGGTCTAGCGTCAGGCCGGGGTCAGGCACTCCGGCCCGTCGGTTTCAGGCTTGTTGACGAAGCCGGCCAGGGCCACGCTGCGCAGGTTCGGCTGGGGCTTGGCGAGCAGGCTTATCAGCGCCGGCAGCGGCGTGTCCGGAGCCAGCCAGGTATCCTGCTCGGCCTCGTCGAGCAGCAGCGGCCGGCGGAACTCGGCGGCCGCCTGGGATACCTGGGCCACGCTGAGCCAGGTCTGTCCATGCACCGGATAGGCCTCCCAGATGCCGGCGAAGAACAACAGGCGCTCGCCGGTGGAGACCCAGTACGGACGCTTGCGCACCCCGCGCCATTCATAGAAGCCGTTGGCCGGCAGCAGGCAGCGGCGCTGCTGGAACGCCTCGCGGAACATCGGTTGCTCGGCGAGGGTTTCCGCCCGCGCGTGGCTGGGCGTACGCGACAGGTCGGTGAGCCAGGCCGGGGTCAGCCCCCAGCGCGCCAGGTCGGCGCGGCGCGCACCGGCGTCCTCGCGAACCATCAGCACCTGGTTCGCCGGAGAAATGTTCCAGTGCGCCCGCCAATCCGCCGGAAAGCCCGGCAGGGCCGCCAGCGACGGATTCCAGCGGAACAGGGCGTAACGACCACTCATGCTTGGCACTGCCTGGTGAGGGAAAGCCGCACAGTGTAACCCGAAGCGCCACACTGGCCTTGCCGAACGCAAGCTGAATGAAACCCAATCTTAACTTGACGCGCCTATCCTCCAGGCTTATGGTGCCGCCCGCATTCTGTAACCCACACAGGAGTCCTGCATTGGACAACAGCCCTAGTCGATTGCGACAGGTCCATCCGGCGAGCTAGTCCAGCAGAACCCTCTGCCACTGCCTCGCCGAACATGGCGGACAGTGGCGATCCGCATCCCGTCCGGGATGACGCATCCCCATTTTCCCTTCGTGTCCCTTCCCTCGCGCCAACCGCGCAGCGGGAAGCCGCGGTCCTGCGCAATCCATCGTCCTTTATCCGCGCGGACCGACGGCCCGCGCCAGCTCCGGCCGTCGGCCGGCAACGAGGTGAAACATGGATTGGAAAGTATTTCTCCTGCGCGTCGCGGTCGCGCTGGTCCTGGGCGCCCTGATCGGCGCCGAACGCCAGCTGCGCCAACGCCTCACCGGCCTGCGCACCAACGCGCTGGTCAGCACTGGCGCCTGCCTGTTCGTGCTGATGACCCAGGGCGTGCCCGGCCTGGCCGGCGACGCTTCACGGATCGCCGCCTACGTGGTCTCCGGGATCGGCTTCCTCGGCGGCGGCGTGATCATGCGCGACGGCCTCAACGTGCGCGGCCTGAACACCGCAGCCACCCTCTGGTGCACCGCCGCCATCGGCGTCCTGTGCAGCATGGGCCTGCTGCTGGAGGCCACGCTCGGCAGCCTGGTGGTGCTCTGCGCCAACATCCTGTTGCGCGACATCGCCCAACGCCTGAACCGCCAGGACGTGTTGCCGGCCAGCGAGGCCGAGCAACGCTACGAAGTGCAGATCGTCTGCCGCGCCGAGGACGAGATCCAGGTTCGCAGCCTGATGCTGCACAGCCTCGGCAGCAGCGACCTGCGCCTGCAATCGCTGCACAGCGAGGATCTGGACAACCCGGCCAAGCTGGAAGTCCGCGCCGAACTGCTCGGCACTCCCGAGGCTCCGGCGCAGCTGGAACGCCTGGTCAGCCGGGTCAGCCTGGAGAAGGGCGTCAGCTCGGTGCGCTGGCAGGTCTTCGAACTGGCGGCCGACTGAGCGGCGGCCGCCTCAACACAACAGGCTGCCGGGGCCGCAGGGCTCCGGCGGCTCCTCGGCCAGCGGGGCGGCGGCGTTGTAGGCGAGGATCAGTTCCCGCGCCCGCTCCGTCTGCTCGTCCGCCACCAACAACGCCAGCAGTCCGCCAGGCGGCAGTTCGCCGATGGCGCCGACCAGGTGGCGGCCGCTGACATGGGCGGCGATCCCTTCGCTGGCGAGCATTCCCACCAGCATCTCGGCTTCCAGCAGGTCGGCCGGCTCATATACGCGCTGCATCAGTCATCCTCCCGGCGGACGTTCAGTGACCAGTCCTGCCCATCGGTGCGCAGGTCGAACAGGATCGGCCGGCAGCACACCGGGCAGTCCTCGTAGTACTGCTGGTCGCCGGCGCTCAGGTCGAGCAGCGCCTCGGCCGGTTCCCCGCAGTAAGGGCAGCTATAGGCCTGGCTTTCGAGCATCGCTGCACCCCCTATGAGTTCCGTTTATAATCGCGCGGTTCAATTTTCGGCCACCCCCTGGGCGGCCTTCGCAGCATCCATATGGAACCAGAAAGCATGATGGGCGAGTTCGAAGCCATCCGACCCTACAGTGACGCCGAAGTCCCCGCGGTATTGCAACGCCTCCTGAGCGACGACGCCTTCCTCGGCGCCCTGGTCCGCTACCGCTTCCCGCGCCTGGCCGGTCCCCTCGGTTGGCTGCTCAAACCTCTTATAGCCCATCGCCTGGCCCGCGAGGTCACCGGCATCCGCAGCGTCGCCACGCTGCAGGACAAGTTCGAGCCCTACGTCGACCACACCATCGAGAAGGCCACCGATGGCGTCACCTACTCCGGGGTCAATCGCCTCAAGCCAGGCTGCGCCTACCTGTTCATCGCCAACCACCGCGATATCGTGATGGACCCGGCCTTCGTCAACTACGCCGTGTACCACGCCGGCCTGCCTACCCCGCGCATCGCCATCGGCGACAACCTGCTGCAGAAATCCTTCGTCAGCGACCTGATGCGCCTGAACAAAAGCTTCATCGTGCACCGTTCGCTGAGCGGCCGGCGCGAGAAGCTCGCCGCCTACCAGACGCTCTCCGCCTACATCAACCACTCGATCCGCGAGGACCGCCAGTCGGTGTGGATCGCCCAGGCCGAAGGGCGGGCCAAGGACGGCGACGACCGTACCGACTCGGCGATCCTCAAGATGTTCCACATGAGCCGCAAGGACGAACCCTTCGCCGAAATGGTGCGCGCCCTGCATTTCATCCCGGTGTCGATCAGCTACGAATACGACCCCTGCGACCTGGCCAAGGCCCGCGAGTTGCACACCCGCGCCAGCACCGGCGAATACCGCAAGGCGCCGGGCGAGGACGATGCCAGCATCGCCCTGGGCATCACCGGCTACAAGGGCCGCGTGCACATCAACTTCGGCGCCGAACTGGAGGGCGAGTTCAGCGACGCCAAGCAGTTGGCCGCCGAACTGGACCGGCAGATCCTCGGCAACTACCGTCTGTTCCCGGTGCACTACCTGGCCTACGAGATGAGCGAGAACCGCGACCCGGACCTCGCCGTCCCCACGGCCGAGAGCCTGTTCGGCAGCGAAGAACTGGAGAAGGCGCGCAAGGAATGGAACCGCCGCCTGGAGCAATGCCCGGCCGAGCAGCGCCCCTGGCTGGTGCTGCAATACGCCAACCCGGTACTCAACCAATACCGGATCAGGCAGCAATCCTGAAGACGAAAGCCCGGCGCCGCCGGGCTTCTCCATCGGGCAACGGCTTCGAACCCGCAGACGGTTATCCGCGTGCGGTTCGGCTCGCCGAGGCAGGCCCTCTCAGAACCGCGTGCTGGCCCAGCTGACCAGCAGCGCCAGGCCCAGGCAGGCGGCGCCGAATCGGTAGAAGAACAGGTTGATCCGCAGGGTCGCCTCGTCCATCGGCAATGCCTCCTCCCCCGCCTCGCCCTCCGCGGCCCAGCGCGCCAGGGCGCGACGCTCGCGTGCGCGGGTGGCCAGCAGCAGCCAGGCGCCGGCGACACCGAAGAACAGCGCAAGGCCGTTCACGGCCTGCGCGGGATGGGCGAGGAACAGCGCCCACAAGGCTTGCAAGGACATCGATAACCTCCGCAACAGGACCACACGCCGGGGCTACCGAATAACGCCTTGGGTGAGCTGATGACAGGACGGACCGTCGGGGACGGCGGGGAAGGACTGGTCGAATTCTATCCAGAATGCATGAGCGACGGCCAGCGGCACCCGGGTTGTCGCGACGAAGCGCAGCGGTTAGCAGCAATCCGTCTAAAAAAGGCGCGGCCTCGCCAGCGTGACCAGCTAGTCTGAAAGTGCTTTGCCGGTCACAGAACCCCACCCAGGCAAACGACAACACAGGAGAGTCGTCATGCTGGAAACCGCACCCCACGAACATAACTATCTGATCGACCACCTGGACGAGATCGAGGCCGTGATCGTCGATCTTTCCTTCAATGTCCAGGACGACCGCTGGCTGGTGTACTGCACCGCCTGCGGCCATGAACACCTCGACCTGCCTGAGACCGACGAACGCATCAGCATCGGCGAGCCGGACCCGTTCCACCAGGCCGCCTGAGTTTCCCGAGCGCATGAAAAAGCCCGGCATCCGCCGGGCTTTCTCGTTACCGCCGGCTCATTGCTGGCCGAGAGTCTGAGCGATGGTCGGGTCCTTGAACACGCGGGTCAGGGCGTCGCTGAGCACCTCGCTGACCAGCTTGCTGTTGGTCGCCTGGTTCGGCGCCATACCGAAGCGCTGGTTCAGCGAGGCGCCGTAGCGACCGGTGTAACGCCGGCTGCTGTTCTGCACGTCGGCGCGGAAGGTCGCGGTGATATCAGCCTGGGTGACGTAGACGCCGTCCTTCGGCGACTGGTACTTCAGCTCGGCCAGGGTCAGGGTCAGTTGCGGCGCGTTGTAGGCGTTGGCCGAAGGCGTGTAGCCGAGCAGGCGCACGGCCGTCTCGGCCTGGGCCTGGAGCTTGGGCACCACGTCCTCGCTGCGGACGGTCAGGGTGCTGGTATCGGCGTAGAGGCCGCCGCGGGTGCCCAGGGACGGGCCGGGACGGCCATCGACCACCTTGACCACCACCGGCTGGCCATGGCCGACGGCGGTCAACGGTCCTTTAAGGACCGGTTGCGGGTCCAGTTGTTGCGGGCTCAGGGCGCAGCCGCCGAGAACCAGGGCGCTTGCGGTCATCAGGCTGAGCAACAGGCGATGCAGCATGCTCATCTCTCCATGGGTTGGGCACGAATGGCCGGCAGTATAACGGCGCCGCGAAGGCACCGCAGCATTGCCTTGGACGTTCGCCACGGGGCGCGGTTCCTCGCCTGTGGCAGGTGGCGCAGGGCACGCATGCCCGGCGTTTGGCAGATACGGCGCGGCGGATTGTCCCAGGGGGCTTTCGCCGGCGGGCACTTCGTGACCGGGAATGGGAAAAAAGTCTAAGGAGCGGGGTATTTTTTGATTTTCACCGTTATAATCGCCCCCCGATTATAAGGACGCCTCCTGATCGGGTTCCGGCCCCCGCGCCATCCCCCCACAGAGAGCCGCCAGTAGAGCGCTGCCCCATGAGGCAGACGCCCTGAAACGCCTGTAGCGAGTTTTTCGGCAAGGAATGCCGCATGACCCCGCACGATTCTGCGAAGGCATGCCCGCGACAGACGAGCCCTTCCGGCCCATGTCTCCAAAAGAGCGTGGATCGAAGGTATTTCACTACTTCACGAGAGTGTGGCGAGCAATGAAGAGTTTTGCGTCGGTAAGTGCGCCATTAGCGCTTGAAACAGCCCCCCGCAGACGCGACCGCAGCGGATACCTCATGACCAGAGCCTGACGGCCCGTTCCGTCGCGAATGTGCTTGCACGACCGGATGCCCGCATGGGCCAGCCAGGCTGCCAGATCGCCAGCCCCGCGCCCGGCATCCATAGGCGATGACGCCCGGCGTCCCGCCGTTGTTGCGAAGAATCGGACATGACGGCTCCCTCCGCCGCTGCCTGCCGGCCCGTACCGGCCTCGGCCCTGCCCCGTCTGTCGTCAATTTGGTGCTGAAGATTTTGGAGAAGCGTTAATGGCGCAAAACGATCACGAAACAGTCGACATGCTGCTGGTAGGCGCCGGCATCATGAGCGCGACCCTGGCGGTCCTGCTCAAGGAACTCGACCCCAACCTGAAGATGGAAGTCGTCGAACTCCAGGAGTCCGGCGCGATCGAAAGCTCCAACCCGTGGAACAACGCGGGCACCGGCCACGCCGGCCTGTGCGAGCTGAACTACACCCCGCAGTCGGCCGACGGCAGCATCGACATCAAGAAAGCCGTGGGCATCAACACCATGTTCGAGGTGTCGAAGCAGTTCTGGTCGCACCTGGTCGCCAAGGGCACCTTCGGCTCGCCGAAGACCTTCATCAACCCGGTACCGCACCTGAGCTTCGTGCGCGGTAGTGAAGGCATCGCCTACCTGAAGAAGCGCTTCGAATCGCTGACCAGGCACCACGCTTTCGAGACCATGGTCTACTCCGAGGACAAGGCCACCCTCGCCGAGTGGATGCCGCTGATGATGCCGGGTCGTCCGGCCGACGAAGCGATCGCCGCGACCCGCGTCGAGGGCGGTACCGACGTCAACTTCGGCGCCCTGACCAACCAGCTCCTGCAACACCTGGCGCAACAGCCGGGCGCGCAGATCCGCTACAACCAGAAGGTCACCCACCTGCGCCGCGCCGATAACGGCTGGCGGGTCACCGTCAAGGACACCCGCAACGGCGGCGACCGCGAGATCCAGGCACGCTTCGTCTTCCTCGGCGCCGGCGGCGGCGCCCTGCCGCTCCTGCAACTTTCCGGCATCCCGGAAGGCAAGGGCTTCGGTGGTTTCCCGGTGAGCGGCCAGTGGCTGCGCTGCGACAACCCGGAAATCGTCAAGCAGCACCAGGCCAAGGTCTACAGCCAGGCCGAGGTCGGCTCGCCGCCGATGTCCGTGCCGCACCTGGACACCCGCGTGGTGGACGGCAAGAAATCCCTGCTGTTCGGCCCCTATGCCGGTTTCTCCACCAAGTTCCTGCGCCATGGCTCGTTCCTCGACCTGCCGCTGTCGGTACGCCCGGGCAACATCCTGCCGATGCTCTCGGTGGCCCGCGACAACATGGACCTGACCCGCTACCTGATCGGCCAGGTCATGCAATCGCCGGAACAGCGCCTGGAAGCCCTGCGCAAGTTCTACCCCGAAGCCAGGGCCGAGGACTGGCGCCTGGAAGTCGCCGGCCAGCGCGTGCAGATCATCAAGAAGGATCCGAAGAAAGGCGGCATCCTGCAGTTCGGCACCGAGCTGGTGGCCGCCCACGACGGCTCCATCGCCGCCCTGCTGGGCGCCTCGCCGGGCGCCTCGGTGACCGTCTCGATCATGCTCGGCCTGATCGAGCGCTGCTTCCCGGAGCAGGCCCGCTCGCCGGAGTGGAGCGCCAAGCTGAAGGAAATCTTCCCGGCTCGCGAGAAAGAGCTGGAAAGCGACGCCGAGCTGTACCGCAGCGTCAGCAGCCGTTGCAGCGAGGTGCTGGAACTGACCGCGAAGAACGACGTGCAGGCCCCGGTCAACGCCGAGTGAGCCGCGCGACGGAACAAGCCGCCTTCGGGCGGCTTTTTCATTTGTGGAGTCAGGCGCCGGCCTCGCAGTTGATCATCCAGGACACCCCGAAACGGTCCACCAGGGTACCGAAACAGGGCGACCAGAAGGTCTTGCCCAACTCCAGCTCGACCCGCCCGCCGTCCTCCAGCAAGGCGTCATAGCAGCGCCGCGCCTGCTGCGGGTCGCGGGTATTCAGCGAAAGGGAAATCCCGGAGATCGGCTGCAACGCCGGCCCGTGCCCGTCCGAGGCCATGATCTGGCTGTCGCCGATCTGCAGGTTGGCGTGCATCACCTTGTCGCACCAGCCTTCCGGCACCACCACCGGACCGGGCGCCTCGTCGAAACGGAACAGGAAACTCACCCTGGCACCGATGGCGTGTTCATAGAAACGCAGGGCCTCTTCGCAACGGCCGTTGAAGCAGACGTAGGGCTGGACGTACATGGGAACCTCGGCAGGCTGTTTTTCCTGTGAGTGTAGAAAAGCAGCAGCCTCTCGCAGAGCGAATAAAGCAGTCCTGGCCATTCGCCCCCCCCTGTCTCCCTGGCGCTCCGCAATGCGAGAAGGCCCGTATGCCTATCGTCCCTTGCCACCGCCAGCCGCCATTCGGATGCTGGCGTTCTCCGACGGGCGTGACTCGGCGGACCGCGCAACGAAAAAACCCGCCGAAGGGCGGGCTTTTCGCTGCATGGCCGGCTCAGGCGCCCTTGGCCGCCTGCAGCGCTTCGATGTAGGGCGCGGCCTGGCGCTGGTCGGCGACCAGGGCGACGAAGTCGTTGCCCTTGGCGTCGCGCGCATCGAGATCGTAGCCGGCCTCGCGGAAGAAGGTGAGGAAGCGCTCGAAGTCGTCGATGCGCAGGCCGCGATAGGCCTTGATCAGCTTGTGCAGCGAGGGGGGCGTGTCGTCGGCCGGCTCGACGCCGAGGAACAGCTTGATCGACTCGTCACTGATCTCTTCGCCAATGATCTGTTTCTTGTCTTTGCGCATCGCTTTCTCTCAACGGCTCTGGGGCCGGGCTCGCCCGGCGCGGGATAAGGCCAGGCAGTTTACTCCCGGCGCGCGGCGAGGCTCAACGCGCGCGTACCGCGCCGGTGTGCAGGTCGGCCCAGACATGGCCGTTGGGATAGGCGAGGAACTGGCAATAGACCGTCTGGTTGCGCAGCAGGTCGAGCAACGCCGGGTACTGCGCCAGCGGGTAGTTGAGCGTGAGGGTGCGGGTCCCGGCATCGTAGACCGGCTTCTTCAGGCTCTTGCCTTCGCTGTCGAACTGGATCAGCACCTGGGCCAGGGTCGCGCCCTTGCTCAGCGGCTTGCCCTTCAGGCGCAGCAGGGTCGGCGTGGTGATCGGGATCGGCTGCTGGTTGGACTGCCGCTGGTTGCCCAGCACCACGCTGTACTCGGTGATCTGGATCAGTTGCTGCTGCTCCGGCGCCTCCTGGCGCAACTGGCCGTCGTCGGGCGGCAGGAAGCGCGCGTGCATCGGGGGATTCTCGGCGGCCAGGCCGGCCAGACTGACGAACAGGAGCAGGGAGCCGCACAGGCTACGGGCGAACATCGGGACCTCCGGACAGGGCGAGCCGGCACTCTAGCATGGCTGCCGACCCGCCGCCGAAGCGCTCAGGCGAACTGGGCGCGCATCCAGTCCCGGTAGGCCGGCGCATCGGCGCTGCCTTCGGCAGGCGCCCAACTGGCGAACTCGCCTTCGCCGAGCGGGCGGTAAGGCCCGGCCTTGCATTCGAACAGGATGCTGTCCGGCTCCAGCACCACCAGGGCATGGAACACCCCGGGCGGCAGGTCGACACCGGGGCAGTCCCCAGCGGCGCTCAACTCGCGCTTGTCGAGGAGTTCCCCGTCCTCGGCGAAGACCAGCAGGCCGAGACGGCCCTTGAGCACGATCAGCGCCTCGGCCTTGCCCGCATCCAGGTGCCGGTGCGGCGGGATGTAGGTATTCGGCTGGAGGCCCACTGCCATGCGGTGGCAGGGCTCCTCCATGCGGTGGAAGTTGTGATGCTGGCGACCACGCGGCGCGTTACCCGCCCCGCTCGCCAGTTCAGCGAACAATTGCTGGTCGAGGTAGCGCGGTCCGGCCATCTCAGAGCCCCTTGACCGCGAAGATGCCCGCGGCGTTGCGCCAGTAGCCCTTGTAGTCCATGCCGTAGCCGAACACGTAGCGGTCGGCACAGTAGAGGCCAGTGAAGCTGGCCTTGAGGTCGGGCCGGGCCTTGCGCTCGTGTTCCTTGTCCACCAGTACGGCGGTGTGCACCGCGCGTGCGCCGGCATGCTTGCAGAAGTCGATGATCGCCGAGAGGGTGTGCCCTTCGTCGAGGATGTCGTCGATGATCAGCACATCACGGTCGATGAAGGAGATTTCCGGCTTGGCCTTCCAGAACAGTTCGCCGCCGGAGGTCTCGTTGCGGTAACGGGTCGCATGCAGGTAGGACAGTTCGAGGGGGAAGTCGAGCAGCGGGAGCAGCTTGCCGGAGAAGATCAGGCCGCCGTTCATCACGCAGAAGACCACCGGGTTGGTCTCGCCGAGATCGCGGTTGATCGCCTCGGCGACGCGACCGATGGCTGCCTCGACCTCGTCGTTGTTGAACAGGCAGTCGGCTTCCGCCATGACTTGGCGGATGTGCGCGAGATCGACGGACATGGTGCTTCTCCCTGGCTGGGCTGAGAAAAAGTCGGCAAAGGTACTCATCCGGTCGCCATCGGGCAACCCCCGGCGGTCGAGTGCGAATCAGAATAATGGTCCAGACTGTGCGGAATGCATTACGCTAGCGCAATTTTTTTGCCCGCCCCCGTTGGAGACAGTCGCCCATGCCCGTACATGAGATCCGCCACCCCCTCATCCGCCACAAACTGGGCCTGATGCGCCGTGCCGATATCAGCACCAAGAACTTCCGCGAACTGGCCCAGGAAGTCGGCGCCCTGCTGACCTACGAGGCGACCAAGGACCTGCCCCTGGAACAGTACGAAATCCCCGGATGGGCCGGCCCGGTGACGGTGGAGAAGATCTCCGGGAAGAAGATCACCGTGGTGCCGATCCTGCGCGCCGGCATCGGCATGCTCGACGGCGTGCTCAGCCTGATTCCCGGCGCCAAGGTCAGCGCGGTCGGCGTCGCCCGCAACGAAGAGACCCTGGAAGCACGCACCTACCTGGAAAAACTGGCGCCGGACATCGCCGAGCGCCGCTCGCTGATCATCGACCCGATGCTCGCCACCGGTGGCTCGATGGTCGCCACCATCGACCTGCTGAAGAAGGCCGGCAGCAAGGAAATCCGCGCCATGGTGCTGGTCGCCGCCCCCGAGGGCATCGAGGCGGTACGCAAGGCCCACCCGGACGTAATCATCTATACCGCCTCGATCGACGAGAAGCTCGACGAGAACGGCTACATCATTCCGGGCCTGGGCGACGCCGGCGACAAGATCTTCGGTACCAAGCAGAAGGAAGCCTGAACATGGGCGATGCCTTCCAGGAGCCGCTCTGGCGCCAGGTGCTGTCAGGCGCGCAGATGCTGTTCGTCGCCTTCGGCGCGCTGGTGCTGATGCCGCTGATCACCGGTCTGGATCCCAACGTCGCGCTGTTCACCGCCGGCCTCGGGACCCTGCTGTTCCAATTGGTGACCGGGCGCCAGGTACCGGTGTTCCTCGCCTCCAGCTTCGCCTTCATCACCCCGATCATCCTCGCCAAGGGCCAGTTCGGCCTGGCCGCGACCATGGGCGGGGTGGTCGCCGCCGGCTTCGTCTACACCTTCATGGGCCTGGCGGTGAAGATCAAGGGCACCGGCTTCATCGATAAACTGCTGCCGCCGGTGGTGATCGGCCCGGTGATCATCTCGATCGGCCTGGCGATGGCGCCGATCGCGGCGAACATGGCGATGGGCAAGGCCGGCGACGGCAGCGAGCTGCTGCCGTACCGCACCGCGATGATGATCTCGATGCCGGCGCTGCTCACCACCCTGGTGGTGGCGGTATTCGGCAAGGGTATCTTCCGCCTGGTGCCGATCATCGCCGGCGTGCTGGTCGGCTTCGCCCTGTCGTTCGTCTTCGGCGTGGTCGACACCGCCGCAATCGTCGCCGCACCCTGGCTGGAACTGCCGAAATTCACCGCGCCGGAATTCAACTGGCAGGCGATCCTGTTCATCGTCCCGGTGGCCCTGGCCCCGGCCATCGAGCATATCGGCGGGGTCATCGCGGTGGGCGGCGTCACCGGCCAGGACTACCTGAAGAAGCCCGGCCTGCACCGCACCCTCCTTGGCGACGGCCTGGCCACCTCGGCCGCCGGCCTGTTCGGCGGACCGCCCAACACCACCTACGCGGAAGTCACCGGCGCAGTGATGCTGACCAAGAACTACAACCCGAAGATCATGACCTGGGCGGCGGTGATCGCCATCACCCTGGCCTTCGTCGGCAAGTTCGGCGCGATCCTGCAAAGCATCCCGGTACCGGTGATGGGCGGCATCCTCTGCCTGCTGTTCGGCACCATCGCCTCGGTCGGCATGAACACCCTGATCCGGCACAAGGTCGATCTCTCGGAAGCGCGCAACCTGGTGATCGTCTCGGTGACCCTGGTGTTCGGCATCGGCGGCGTGCTGATCGGCAGCGGTACCGGTCCCGACGACATCGGCCTGAAGGGCATCGCCCTGTGCGCCATCGTCGCCATCGTCCTCAACCTGCTGCTGCCGGGCAACGACGGCTGGCAGAACAAGGCGCTCGACGAACAGCACAAGGATTCGCACTGAAACCAACGGGCGGAACACTTCGCTGTTCCGTCCGTATTCCACCCGCCTCGTTATTTTCAAATCATGTAGTCAATCGCTTACTACTTTGTAATTAAACTTCCTTGCATTTCCCAAATAACCACGCCATCTGACTAGCAGAGATTTACTCGCGCTGCTATATAGCCAGTCAAACATGACTGGCTAGCCGCTCTGCGCCGCACCCGGCGCGTCGTCAGCCATGAACTTCGAGTTTGGCGGATATATAAGGCCGATCATTTAAAGTCGTGGGAACTTTATTTATCCGCCAACGTCCTTCTGCGCCACCGACATTCATTATCGACAGGAAGTTAGAGATGAATAAACGCACTCCGGCAGTCTTGTTGTTCTGTTCCTGCGCCAGCCTGCTGGGCACCGCCCAGGCCGCCGGTACGCTAATCGGCCAGGTCGGCGTGCAGATGGTCATCGGTGCCGGCTGCACCATCATCAACGGCAGCGTCAGCGGCGGTATCAACCAGTGGGGAACCCTGGACTTCGGCAGCCATTCCGACCTCACCAACGTGGTCGACGCGCAGACCGTCGGCACCAGCGGCAATATCCAGATCCAGTGCAGCACCGGCCTGACCCCGAGCCTGACGGTGAACGCAGGCCTGCACGCCAGCGGCGGCCAGCGCTACATGCAGAACACCACCACCAGCAGCAGCACCATCGCCTACAACATCTATTCGGACGCCGCGCGCAGCGCGCTGATCCAGGCCAACACACCGGTGGACATCTCCTCGGTCTCCACCGGCACCGCGGTCAACATCCCCCTCTATGGCCGCGTGGTGCCCACCGGACAAAGCACGCCCACGCCGACGGCGGGGACCTACACCGACACCCTGCTGGTCACCATCGCCTGGTAAGACGCGCCGCCAGGCGCGGCGCCGGGCAGCATGGTCCTGGGGGGACCGATGAGCCTGAACCGCTACTTCACCGGAGGACTGCTCTGCCTGCTCGGCTGCAACCCGGCAAACGCGCAGACCGCCACCATCGTCCTGAGCGCCACGCTGCTCCCGGCCTGCGAGGCAGGTAGCGTCGGCAGCGGCGGCGCGATCACCTTCGGCACCCTCGACTTCGGCCAGTACGCCTCCCTGAACAACGCCATCAGCGCCACCAGCCAGCAAGGCGCAGGCTCCATCCGGGTCAAGTGCGTCAGCGGCCAGACCTATGCGATCACGCTCGACGGCGGGCTCTACGGCAGCGTCGCCACGCGGCGCATGGCGAACATCGCCAACACCGCCCTCACCCTGACCTACAACCTGTACAGCGACCGCCCCGGCGGCATCGTCTGGGACAACACCACCGGCGTTGCCGCCACCGGCAACGGCAACGACCAGTGGTACCCCATCTACGGCCTGGTGCCGGCACAGACCACGCCGGTCGCCGGGACCTACCGCGACACCGTCAACGTGACCATCAGCTGGTGATGCCGATGTCCAGCCGGCATCTACTCCTGTCGCTTCTCCTGCTCCCGCTGCCGAGCCTGGTCGCGCATGCCGATCCATCGCCGATCAGCCGCGCCTTCCAGGTCCAGGCGGTGGTCGCCAACGGCTGCGCCTTCGGCACCGCCATCAGCGACAACGCCTATGACCTCGGCACCCTGAGCTTCGGCACCCTCGGCAACCTGGCCAGTCCGGTTAACGTCGCCAGCAGCTCCGGGGCCGGCTCCATCGTCCTGACCTGCACTCCGGGAATGACCGTCTCCGTCGCCCTCGACTACGGGATCAATGGCGGCAGCAGCAACCAGCGCTACCTGAAGCGGGTGAGCGGTAACGAGACCCTCGCCTACCAGCTCTACCAGGATGCCGCCTACTCCCAGGTCTGGGGCAACGGGGCACTCGCGCGGACCATCGCCAACTTTCCCGCCAGCACCCAGACCTACACGGTATACGCGCGCCTGTTCGCGGTCGGCAGCCTGCCGTCCGCCGGCAACTACCGCGATACCGTCACCGTCACCCTTTCGTTCTGAGCCGTCATGGAGGATCACATGCCCAGTCCACACCTACCTCTCCGCCCCGGCCGCTGGCTTGCGGCGCTGCTGGCGCTGTTCCTGGGCGGCCCGGCACAAGCCGCCAGTGCGGTGCTGATCTGGCCGATCAACCCGGCCATCGAAGCCGACCAACCGGCCACGGCGCTGTGGCTGGAGAATCGCGGCAAGCAACCGGTGGTCCTGCAGGTGCGCGTGCTCGGCTGGTCCCAGGCGGATTTCCAGGACGTCTATCGCAACCAGCAGGCAGTGATTCCCAGCCCGCCCTTCGTCAAGGTCGAGCCGGGCCGCCGGCAACTGGTCCGGCTGATCCGCCAGGGCGGCCAGCCCAGCACGCCGGAGGACGCCTACCGGGTGCTGATCGACGAAGTGCCCGACGGCAGCGCGGGGCAGACGCAACGAAGCCCCGGTCTCGCCCTGCAGTTCCAGATGCGCTATTCGGTACCGCTGTTCGTCAGCGCCGACGGCGTCTGGACCCAGCCGCGCAGCGATGTCGAGCGCGACCCGGCCGACGCGACCCGGCCGAAGCTGGCCTGGCGGCTGGTCGAGGAACAGGGCAAGCGTTACCTGCAGGTGCGCAACGAGGGTAGCGTGCACGCCCGCCTGAGCCATGTCCGCTGGGAGGGCAACGGCCGCAGCCTGGCGCTGCTGGACGGCCTGCTCGGCTACGTGCTGCCCGGCCAGCAGATGCGCTGGCCGCTGCCGCCGGGGCTGCTGCCGGACGCCGGCATGACCCTGAAACTGCAACTGGCGGACAACGACGCGCCGATCAGCGTTCCCGGGTACTGAGGCGGACGTCGGTCCCGTGCCTCGCCCGTGTCAGCGGCGCTCTCGCCGCCACCGCTCGCTACTGATCGGCCTGGCGCTGCTCTCCCCTGTCCATGCGGCGGACTACCTGGCCGGACTGCCGCCGCCGCAACCCGCTCCGTCCGGCGGCGGCGGCAACGTCCTCTACTACCTGGAACTGGTGATCAACGGCCGCGACAGCGGCCAGGTGGTGCCGGTCAACGCCGCCGATGGCCATTACCTGCTCGACGCCGCGGCCCTGCGCGAAGCCGGCGTGCGCCTGCCTGGCAACCCCGCCGGACAGGTCGCGGTGGATGCCCTGCCCGAGGTCCGGGCGGACTATGACAGCGCCAGCCAGCAACTGCACCTGCAAGTGCCGCCGGACTGGCTGCCGGAGCAGCGCTTCGACGATCCCGGACTGGTCGCCCGCGCCCCGGCGCGCAGCAGCCTCGGCGCGCTGTTCAACTACGACCTGTACTACTCGGCCCCCGCCGACGGCGCCACGCCCTGGCTTTCCGCGCTGCTCGAGCAACGTCTGTTCGACGGCTTCGGGGTGATCTCCAACACCGGCGTCTACACCCGCTATTTCGGCGACGCCGACAACCTCGACAGCCGCTACCTGCGCTATGACACCTACTGGCTGTACAACGACGAACGCAACATGCACAGCTACCAACTGGGCGACTACGTCAACGGCGCGCTGAACTGGACCACCCCGGTACGCATGGGCGGCTTTCGCTTCGCCCGCAACTTCGGCGTACGTCCGGACCTGGTCACCTATCCGCTGCTGCGCTTCGACGGCCAGGCCGCCGTACCCAGCACCGTCGACCTGTTCATCAACGGCTACAAGGCCAGCAGCGCCGACCTGCAGCCCGGTCCCTTCGCCATCAGCAACGTGCCGTATATCAACGGAGCCGGCGAAGCCACGGTGGTGACCACCGACGCCCAGGGCCGACAAGTGGTGACCAGCCTGCCGTTCTACGTATCCAACACCCTGCTGGCGCGCGGCCTGAGCGATTTCGACCTGTCCGTCGGGCGTCTGCGCGACGACTACGGCCTGCGCAACTTCTCCTATGCCGACAATGCCGCCAGCGGCATCTACCGCTACGGCGTCAGCGACCGCCTGACCCTCTCCACCCACGCCGAGGCCGCCAGCGACCTGCGCCTGCTCGGCATCGGCGGCGACATCGCCGTGGCCACCTTCGGCACCCTCAGCCTGGCGGCCAGCGGCAGCGACGGCCAGGGCGACAGCGGCCAGCAATACCTGCTCGGCTACTCCTACTATTCGCGACGGCTCGGCCTCAGCCTGCAACACATCGAGCGCAGCGCCGGCTATGGCGACCTCGGCACCCTGGACGGCGAGTACCAGTTGAGCCGGCGCACCGACCAGGCTACCGCCAGCCTGACCTTCGACGAGCATGGCACCATCGGTACCGGCTACTTCGACATCCGCGCCCGCGACGGCAGCCGCACGCGCCTGGCCAACCTCTCCTACAGCCGCCCGATCGGCAGCCGTAGCAGCGTCTACCTGGCGCTGAACAAGGATCTCGACGGCGACGGCTACAGCGCGCTGATGCAACTGGTGATTCCCTTCGACATCAACGGCCTGCTGAACATCGGCGTCACCCGCGACAGCGACCGGCGCTACAGCGAGCGGGTGATCTGGAGCCGCTCCACGCCGAGCCAGGGCGGCCTCGGCTGGAACCTCGGCTATGGCGGCGGCGCCAGCCGCTACCAGCAGGCCGACCTGACCTGGCGCATGCAGAACGTGCAACTGCAGGGCGGCCTCTATGGCGAGACCGGCAACTACACGCGCTGGGCCGATCTCAGCGGCTCGCTGGTATGGATGGACAACGCCGTGTTCGCCAGCAACCGGATCAACGACGCCTTCGTCCTGGTCAGCACCAAGGGTTATCCACAGGTGCCGATCCGCTACGAGAACCAACTGATGGGCAGCACCGACGACAACGGCCACCTGCTGGTGCCCTGGGTCGCGGCCTACTACCCGGCGAAGTTCCAGATCGAGCCGCTGGACCTTCCGGCCAACGTCAGCGCGCCCGAAGTCGAGCAGCGCGTGGCGGTACGCCAGGGCAGCGGCCTGCTGCTGGATTTCCCGATCCGTGCCGTGGTCGCCGCCAGCATCAGCCTGGTGGACGAGCGCGGCGAACCGCTGCCGCTGGGCAGCCGGGCCGAAGAAACCGGCAGCGGCCAGCGCGCCAGCGTCGGCTGGGACGGCCAGGTCTATTTCGAAGGATTGCAAAGCGACAACCAGCTACGCGTGGTCCGCCCCGACGGCCGGGCCTGCCAGGCACGCTTCCGCCTGGACACGCGCAAACCCACCGTCAGCCAGGTCGGCCCGCTGACCTGCTCGGCCCCCATCGGAGATACGCCATGAGCCGCCACTCCACGTCTGCCTGCCTGCTCGGCTTCGCTACGCTCTGCGCCAGCCCGTTGCTGCTCGCCGCCTGCACCACCAGCTCCGGCACCGGCAATTTCGGCAGCCTGAGTTCGTTCACCGTGGCCAGCACCGCACAGACCATCACCGGCACCACCGGCTTCAAGTGCACCGGCAGCCTGTTGTCGATCCTCAGCACCAACACCATCGACGCGACCATCGCCAGCACCGCCAATCCGCTGGGCACCACGCCGCGGCTGTACAATGCCGCCAGCGGCACCTACCTGCCCTACAGCATCTGCAAGGACAACGGCTGCGGCACCGTCTACAACGTCGGCTCGACGGTACGCTGGAGCAGCACCACCTTCCTCGGCATCCTCGGCCTGTTCAACGCCACCGACGGCAGCCTGCCGCTGTACCTGCGCACCGCCACCGGGGTGACCCTGCCGGCCGGCACCTATACCGATACCATCGGCCTGAACTGGGCCTGGCACCTGTGCGCGGCGGGCATCGGCCCAGTCTGCGTATACGACGACGGCACCGCCAGCAGCAGCGTCAACGTTACCCTGACGGTGCTCAAGGACTGCTTCATCGACAGCGCTCCGGACCTCAGCTTCGGCAGCGCCGCGCTGGTCTCGGCCTTCACCGCGGTGAACCAGAACATTGGCGTGCGCTGCACCCTGAACGCCACCTATACCATCGGCTTCGACAACGGCAACAACTTCAGCGGCGGCTGGCGGCGAATGCTCAGCGGCACCAACGCGATCCAGTACAACCTCTACAAACCGGGCGACTCGACGGTCTGGACCACCAGCAACACCCAGGCAGGCACCGGTAGCGGCGCCGCGCAGAACGTGCCGTACCGGGCCATCGTCAACCCGGCACAGGGCAACGTCCCCGCCGGTACCTACAGCGATACCGTGCGGGTCATCCTCACCTACTGAGTCAGGCCGGCTGCCGGGACGCCTTCCAATCCTCGCCGCCCTCGCCTTCCCGTCGCAGGCTCCAGTCCTTCAGGTGCTCCAGGCTGGCGCGATAGGGCTTGAGGCCGATCCCCAGCAGGACCACCGCGCCGAGCACCGCGGCCAGGGTCACCAGCAGCAGCGAGTAGCGCAGCGCCATGTCGTCGGCGAAGACGAAATCGGTGACCAGCGCCACCGCCGTCGGGCCCACGCCGAGACCGAACAGGGTGACCACGAACAGGTAGATCGCCGAGGCCTGGCCGCGCATCGAGTTGGGCATGATCTCCTGGATCGCCGCCGGGGCCACGCCGAAAGGCATGCTCAGGAAGAACACCGTCGGCGCCATCAGCGCCGCCGCCCAACTGGCGTTGTCCAGCAGCGGGTAGACCAGGGTGAAGGGAATCACCGCCCAGGCGGCGAGCAGCCCGACGCGCATGTTCGCGTCGCTGCGCCCGCGCTTCGCCCAGTAGTCGGCCAGGCGCCCGCCGAAGACGATGCCGAGACAGCCGAACACCGCGACGATGCTGCCGTAGACCACCCCGACATGACCGGCGTCCCAGCCGTGGGTGCGGACGAAGAAGGTCGGCACCCAGGCGCCGCTGCCGTAGCCGGCGAAGGACAGGCAGGCGAAACCGAAGTTGTGGCAGAGCACGGTCTTGCGGTTGGCCCGCAGGTAGGCGCCGACCTCGCCCAGCGGCACCGCCACGCCTGCGCCGACTCCGCGCCGGGCCGGCTCGCGGATCGCCAGCAGCAACAGGCAGAAGAGCACGCCGGCGGCGCCGAGGATGAGGAAGATCAGTTGCCACGGGCGCACCTCGCCGAACAGCGGCAGGTGCACGTCGCCCTGGGCCGAGGCGAACTTGATCACCAGCCCGCCGAGCAGGAAGGCCAGCCCCGAGCCCAGGTAGATGCCCATCGAGTAGACGCTGATCGCCGTCGCCCGACGCTCGCGCGGGAAGCTGTCGGCGATCAGCGAATAGGCCGCTGGCGACAGCGCCGCCTCGCCGACCCCGACGCCGACCCGGAAGGTGAGGAATTGCCAATAGCTGCGCGCCAGACCGCAGGCCGCGGTCATCGCGCTCCACACCAGCACGCCGAACAGGATCAGGCCGCGCCGGCTGCGGTTGTCGGCCATGCGTCCGAGCGGGATACCGCAAAGGGTGTAGAACAGGGCGAAGGACAAGCCCATCAGCAGGCTCATTTCCGTGTCGCTGATGGCCAGGTCGCGGCGGATCGGGCCGACCAGCAGGTTGAGGATCTGCCGGTCGATGAAGGACAGCACATAGGCGACCATGAGGATCGCCACCGTGGTCCAGGCCGCAAGGTTGGAGGGATAGCCGTTATTGTTGTTATGCATGCCGAACTCCTGGACGCCGCCGAAGCGGCGGATGCGAAGGGAGGGTCGACAGGCAGGATAAGCCGGCAACATCCGGGCTTATACCCAGGGCAAGGGACTATAGAACTGCTGAATGCGGGAAGCGGGTTCCGGCGAATGACCGCCAGGTCATTCGCCGCCGCGTGCGCTCAGAGCCTGTCCAGCATCTCGCGAGCTGGGCGGGGAAGCGGAGCTGACGAGCGGCAAATGAGCGCTTCAAAGCCTTCATACCGCGCCGCGCAGCGGATCATGAACAGGCTCTCAGAGCGGCCTGGCCAGGCGCCCGCTCATCTCGGCCAGGGCGCCGACCCAGGCGGGGTGGTCGTTGAGGCAGGGAATCAGCACCAGGTCCTCGCCGCCGGCGCTGATGAACTGCTCGCGGCCGCGCATGCCGATTTCCTCCAGAGTCTCGATGCAGTCGGCGACGAACGCCGGGCACATCACCAGCAGGCGCTTCACCCCACGCTGCACCAGTTCGTCGAGCTTGGCGTCGGTATAGGGCTCGATCCACTTGGCGCGCCCCAGGCGCGACTGGAACGCCACCGACCAGCGCCCCTGCTCCAGGCCGGCGCGCTCGGCGAAGGCCTCGGCGGTGCGCAGGCACTGGCTGCGGTAGCAGAGGGCGAGGGCTTCGGGGCTGACGTTGCGGCTGTTCTCGGCCAGCAGGTCGTGGGCAGGATCCTTCACCAGCTTGCGGATGTGCCGCTCGGGCAAGCCATGGAAGCTCAGCAACAGATGGTCGTGGGGCTGCTGCAGGTACGGACGCACGCTTTCCACCAGGGCATCGAGGTAGACCGGCTGGTCGTAGAACGGCGGCAGCGTGCTGACCTCCAGGCCCAGGCGATGGGCGGCGATCACCCGGCGCACCTCCTGTTCGGCGGTGGTCGTAGTGCTGTCGGCGAACTGCGGATACAGCGGCGCCAGGGTGACCCGCCGGATACCACGGCGCGCCAGGTCGAGCAGGACCTTCTCGATGGCCGGCTGGCCGTAGCGCATCGCCAGTTCCACCGGTCCATGCGGCCAGTGCGGCTTCATCGCTTCCTGCAGGCGACGACTGAGGACGATCAGTGGCGACCCTTCGTCCCACCAGATCGAGCTGTAGGCGTGCGCCGATTCGGCCGGACGCTTGATCAGGATCAGCGACACCAGCAGGCGCCGCAGCGGCCAGGGTAGGTCGACCACGTAGGGATCCATGAGGAACTGGTCGAGATAGCGGCGGACATCCTCCACCCGGGTCGAATCCGGGGAGCCCAGGTTGAGCAACAGCAGGGCATTCTCGGTCATGCCTGATCCTTTCGTCGGGCGTCCAGGACATCGGCCAGCGCCACGTCCAGGTCGGTGAATTGAAAACGGTAGCCGGCGTCCTGCAAGCGTTGCGGCAAGGCTCGCTGGCCGCCGAGCAGCAATCCGGACATTTCTCCCAGCCCGAGGCGCAGGACGAACCCGGGGGTCGGTATCCGCGCCGGCTTGTGCAGCGCCCGGCCCAGGGCCTTGGCGAAATCGCGGTTGCGCACCGGGTTGGGAGCGCACGCATTATAGGGACCGCTGGCATCGGGCCGCCGCAAAAGAAAATCGATCAGCTCGATTTGATCCTCGATATGAATCCACGGCATCCATTGCCGGCCGTCACCCAGCGGTCCGCCCAGGCCGAGCCGGTAGAGCGGCAACAGGCGCCCGAGGAAGCCGCCCTCGGGGGCCAGCACCAGGCCGGTGCGCAACAGCACGACACGGGTGCCGAGCTTCTCCGCCTCGCGGGCGATCTGCTCCCAGGCTAGGCATAGCTCGCTGGCGAAATCCTCGCCGGCCGCCGCCCCCTCCTCGGTCACCGGGCGCTCGCCGCTGTCGCCATACCAACCCACCGCAGAACCCGATAACAGAAGGTCCGGGCGCTGCTCACGAGCGTCCAGCCATTCCACCAGGCGCTCGGTAAGGCGTACCCGGCTTTCCCACAGCAGCGCCTTGCGCTTGTGGCTCCAGGGTTTGTCCGCGATCGGCGCGCCGGCCAGGTTGACCACCGCGTCGAGCGGCTGGTCGCCGTACTCGTCGAAACGATCGATGCCGCGCACGCCGACGCCGCACAGCGATTCCACCTGCTGCGGCCGCCGGCTGAACACGGTCAGCCGGTGTCCGGCCTGTCGCCAGCGGGCGCACAGGCGGCGACCCATCAGGCCGGTACCGCCGGTCAAGAGAATGTGCATGGCTGTCTCCTCGTTTTGCCTGCGTGCCCTTTCAGTCTGGACCCTGGACATCGATCTGCCCGATGACCGTGCATCCTCCCCCCATTCCGGCGTTATCCTGTGAATGGAAGATCCGTCGGCTCCGGCCAGGGAACCCTGGCGTCGTTTTCGACTCAGCCAAGGAACAGGGCTTGCATCGCATTGGTGCCTTAGTGAACGGCGCCAGCCGTCTATTCTTCAGATAACTCGGTTGATACTTCCGAACGGAACGTCTGAAGGTTCGACAGGCCAGGAAGCGCGCCATCGGCGCGACGCAAGGTGCGCCTCGAAGCACGCGCAACACTGTACATTAAATCAAGCTTGTACAAGAAACCTGATTCGCCTGTCCAGACGCTACACAACCAGAGAGGCATGTCATGAGCGTCCCCATCGCCATCATCGGTACTGGCATCGCCGGGCTTTCCGCCGCCCACGCATTGAGATCCGCCGGCCAGACCGTACAACTGTTCGACAAGGGCCACGGCAGCGGCGGCCGCATGGCCAGCAAGCGCAGCGAGGCCGGCACGCTGGACCTCGGCGCGCAATACTTCACCGCCCGCGACCGGCGCTTCCTCGACGCCTTGCAACACTGGCGCGAGGAAGGCTGGGTGGACGAGTGGAAACCCGCTCTCTACCAATACCGCGACGGCCAGCTGAGCCCCTCCCCGGACGAGCAGCCACGCTGGGTCGGCATCCCACGGATGAGTGCGATCACCCGCGCCCTGCTCACCGATCTGCAAGTGGTCTTCTCCTGCCGCATCACCGAGGTCTTCCGCGGCAAGCAGCACTGGCACCTGCAGGACGCCGAGGGACAGAACCACGGTCCGTTCAACCAGGTCCTGATCGCCATCCCCGCTCCCCAGGCCACGCCGCTGCTGGCCAGCGTGCCGAAACTGGCGGCCACCGCCGCGAGCGTGGTCATGGAGCCGACCTGGGCGGTGGCGCTGGGCTTCCGCGAGGTACTCGACACCCCGGTGCAGGGCTGCTTCGTGCACGGCAGTCCGATCGCCTGGCTGGCCTGCAATCGCAGCAAGCCGGGGCGCGACACCGCCCTCGACACCTGGGTGCTGCACGCCACCAGCCAGTGGAGCCGGCAGCACATCGACATGGCCAAGGAGGACGTGGTCGAGCACCTGCGCTGCGCCTTCGCCGAAGTGATCGGCTGCGCCGTACCGGAAGCCGCCTTCAGCATCGCCCACCGCTGGCTCTATGCACGCCCCGCGGAAGCTCACCAGTGGGGCGCCCTCGGCGATCCCGACCTGGGCATCTACGCCTGCGGCGACTGGTGCTCCAGCGGCCGCGTCGAAGGCGCCTGGCTCAGCGGCCAGGAAGCCGCGCGGCGCCTGCTGGAACATCTCTGAGGGGATCGGGCCGTCGCCTGGCGGCCCGATGTGACAAGAAAATACCTATACAAATACATTGACCTGTACAAGATAAGTTCTAGGATGTGTCGTATGACCGCCTGGCTGTCGAGCTGCGCGCGAACCTCCTTTCCCCTCGGGAGACGACACCGATGCACGAATCTCACCACCCTTCCCTGACGCCCCGACTCGGCATCAGCGCCTGCCTGCTCGGCGAACCGGTGCGCTTCAACGGCGGCCACAAGCGATCCGCGCTTTGCGAGGAACTGGCGCGGCACGTCGAGTTCGTCTCCTTCTGCCCGGAACAGGCCATCGGCCTGGGCACGCCGCGCCCGGCGATTCGCCTGGAAGGCACTCCGGAAGCCGCCGAGGCGCGGAGCCGCGACGGCCTGGCGGTCGGCGGAGCGCTCGCCGAATATGCGCGGCGGGTGGCGCAACGGGCGGATACGCTGGACGGTTTCATCTTCATGCAACGTTCGCCGTCCTGCGGGCTGCAACGGGTCAAGGTCTATCCAGAAGGCGGCGGCGCGCCGCGCGCCGAAGGCCGTGGACGCTTCGCCGCAGCCCTTTGCGAAGCCTTGCCGGAGCTACCGGTGGAAGAAGAAGGCCGGCTGCACGATCCGGTCCTGCGGGAGAACTTCCTCACCCGCGTGTTCGCCCATGCCCACTGGCAGGCCCTGTGCCAGCGCGGCCTCAGCCATTCGGCCATCGTCGCCTTCCATAGCCGCTACAAGTACCAGTTGCTGGCGCATTCGCCGGAGCACTACCGCAGTCTCGGCCGCCTGCTCGGCGAAGCCGGCCACTACCAGCCGGAAGCCCTCGGCACGCGTTACTTCGGCGAGCTGATGCAGGGCCTGCGCCGCTGCGCGACCCGCGGCAGCCATGGCAACGTGTTGCTGCACCTGAGCGGCTACCTGAAACGCGACCTCGCAGCCGAAGACAGGCGTGAATTGCGCGAGCTGATCGAGCAATACCGGCATGGCAGCGTGCCGCTGGTGGTACCGCTGACCCTGCTAAAGCACCACTTCCGTCGCCACCCGCATGCATACATCGCCCAGCAGGCCTACCTGCAACCGCACCCGACCGAACTCGGCCTGCGCAACGCGCTCTAGGATTTCCCGATGAACTCGCCCCACCTCGAACGCGGCGGCCTGCCGATCCGCGAAGTCACTCGTCTGACCGGCGTCCATCCGGTCACCCTGCGCGCCTGGGAGCGCCGCTATGGCCTGGTGGTGCCGCAACGCACCGGCAAGGGGCACCGGCTCTACAGCGAAGAGCAGGTCGAGCGCATCCGCCGGATACTCGTCTGGCTCGAGCGTGGCGTCGCCATCAGCCAGGTGCGCGCGCTGCTGGAGCGTCCGGAGGAAACCCCGGCGGCGGATGTCGAATCCCCCTGGGAACGCCTGCACGAACAACTGCTGGACGCCATCGCCGCGCTGGCCGAGCGACGCCTCGACGATCTGTTCAACCAGGCCGCGTCGCTCTATCCGGTAGCGACCCTCTGCGAAAAGCTTCTGCAACCCTTGCTGCAGCACCTCGAACGACGCTGGCAGGGACAATTCGGCGCGCGCATGGAGCGGGCCTTCTTCTTCTCCTGGTTGCGCAGCAAGCTGGGCGCCCGCCTTTATCACCAGCAGCGGCTGCAACAGGGCGCGCCGCTGCTGCTGGTCAACCAGTCCGAGCTGTCGCTGGAACCGAACCTCTGGCTGTGCAGTTGGTTGCTCGGCAGCGGCGAGGTGCCGCTGCAGGTCTTCGACTGGCCGCTGCCACCGGCCGAACTGGCCCTGGCCTGCGAACGCCTGGAAGCTCGCGGCGTGTTGCTGTACGCCAGTCATCGCCTCAACCCGGAGCACCTGCCGCGCCTGCTGGCAGGGGTGAGCTGCCCGGTGGTGCTGGTCGGACCGGCCGTGGAGATCCAGCGCGAAGCCTTCGAAACCCTGGCGCTAACTGGCCTGCTGCTGGCGAGCACGCCCCTGGAAGCCCGCCGCCTGCTCGGCGAACGAGGCCTGTTGAACCCATGAACGGACTTCCGATGAACCTGATCTGGTTTCGCTGCGACCTGCGAACCACCGATAACAGCGCGCTCCTCGCCGCCGCCGATGGGCGCCCTTGCGTGGCCCTCTACCTGCTCAGCCCGGCGCAGTGGCGGGAACACGACGATGCGCCCTGCAAGGTCGACTTCTGGCTGCGCAACCTGGGCGAGCTGCAACGCCAGCTCGCCGCGCTGAACATCCCGCTGCTGGTGCGCGACTGCGGCCACTGGCGGCAAGCCCCGGAAGTCATCGGCCGGCTCTGCCGGGAGCTGGGAATCGGCGCGGTACACGTCAACCAGGAATACGGGGTGAACGAGGAACGCCGCGACCAGGCCGTCGGCCAACGCCTGCGCGAACAGGGCGTGGCCTTCCACAGCCACCTCGACCAGCTGTTCTTCGCCCCCGGCTCGGTGCTGACCCGAACTGGCGGCTATTTCCAGGTGTTCAGCCAGTTCCGCAAGGTCTGCCACGAACGGCTCTACCAGGCCCTGCCGGGTGTCCGCCCGCGTCCGCAGCCCCAGCCACCGCATGCGCTGGCCAGCGACCCGCTGCCGGATGCCGTGCCCGCCTTCCCGCGGCCGGCCGATAGCTTGCGCCGCCTCTGGCCGGCAGGCGAAAAGGTAGCGCAGGAACGCCTGCGCGACTTCGCCGACCAGCACCTGGCCGACTACCATGAACGGCGCGACTTCCCGGCGCTTCCCGGCACCAGCCAACTGTCGCCCTACCTGGCCGCCGGCGTACTCTCGCCCAGGCAATGCCTGGACGCCGCGCTGGTCGCCAACCGCGGCGAGTTCAGCGGCGGCCAGCAAGGCGCCGCGACCTGGATCAACGAGCTGCTCTGGCGCGAGTTCTACAAGCACATCCTGGTCGGCTACCCACGGGTCTCCCGGCACCGCCCCTTCCGCGAGGAGACCGAAGCCCTGCGCTGGCGCCAGGCCCCGGCGGAACTCGAAGCCTGGCAACAGGGGCGCACCGGCATAACGATCATCGACGCGGCAATGCGCCAGTTGCTCGCCACCGGCTGGATGCACAATCGCCTGCGGATGGTGGTAGCGATGTTCCTCAGCAAGAACCTGCTGATCGACTGGCGCGAAGGCGAACGCTGGTTCATGCGCCACCTCATCGACGGCGACCTGGCGGCGAACAACGGCGGCTGGCAGTGGAGCGCATCCACCGGCACCGACGCCGTCCCCTACTTCCGCCTGTTCAATCCGCTCTCACAGTCCGAACGCTTCGATCCACGCGGCGAGTTCATCCGCCACTGGCTGCCGGAACTGGCCGGCCTGGAGCGCAAGGCGATCCACGATCCGTCCAGCCTGGGGCTGTTCGCCGGGGTCGACTATCCACGGCCGATGGTCGACCTGAAGGCCAGCCGCGAACGGGCGCTGGCGGCTTTCCGCAACCTGCCGCCGCGCGATGGTCGCGCGTAGGGCGCGTCAGCGAGCTATCGCCTCCCGCCAAATGGCTCGCTCTTTCCATGGGGCGGTGCGGCGTGGTGGAAGAATCGCAGGCATGAAAAAGCCGGGATGAACCCGGCTTTTTTCGACCGTGCCGACTAGATCGGGATCTTGTAGAACAGGCTGTAGGACTCGATACCGTCGTTCGGCTGTTTCAGGCCGGCGTTGGAATAGTGGATCGCCCGAATGCCGACCGACTGGCCGTTGGCGAACTTCAGGCCGGCGCCGATGCGGTCTTCGAAGTTCAGGGAGGAACCCAGGTTCTGGTCGCCGACACGGGTGCCGGAGAACGCCGCCACGCCGATACCGGCCTCGATGAATGGCTTGATCGAGTCGCCGGCGAACTCATAGACGAATACCGGAGCGAACGACAGCGAATGCTTGCCGGCGCCTTCATCGCCACCTTCCCAATAGGTGTAGCCCGCATCCCAGTAGCCGGTCAGGCGCCCGGTGGAGGTCTGCCACCAGCTCTTGTCCCAATCCCAGCTCAGGCCCAGGCGATAGGTCATGCCCGACTGGCCGGTCGCACCGACGGCGGCCGAGACGTCCGCCGCCTGGGCGGAGGCCACGTGGACGGAGGAAAGTGCGGCCAGAACGGCCAGCGGAAGTAGTTTCTTCATTGAAACGTCCTTTTCGAAAGTTGCATGAAAGCCCCCGCATTCAAGCTGCGCATTATAAGAGCGCACTTACTAAAGCAGATACTAGACCAAACGCTTTAGTTCAAAAAATCGCTGTCACGTCTGCCAGGAACGACTAAACGACTAATTTTCCTACGCTTTCCGGGCTTCCCCAGAGGATCGGCAGGATCCTTTCCATCTCCTCCGGCAGCGCGCTGGTCCAGAAACGCGGCGTCGCGGCCTGGCCAGAGGCCAGTAGCGCCCGCGCCGACAATACGCGCTCCAGTTGCCGGGCGACAGCCGCTCCCGTATCGATCACTGCCATCTCCGCCGGGATCAGCTCGGCCAGCAGGGGTTTGACGAAGGGATAATGAGTACAGCCGAGGATCAGCGTATCGCAGCCCTGTTCGAGGATGGGCGCCAGCAGGCGCTCCAGCAGTGCCCGGGTTTGCGGCCCATAGAGATCGCCGGCCTCGATGCGCTCGACCAGCCCCGGACAGGGCTGGGTGAAGACCTGTACGTCGCTGGCGAAGCGGTCGAGCAAGGCGGCGAAACGCGCGCTCTTCAGAGTTCCGGTGGTGGCCAGGACGCCGACCCCACCGTTGCGGGTGGCCGCCGCGGCCGGCTTCACCGCCGGCTCCATGGCCACCAGCGGCACCTGCGGATAACGTTCGCGCAATTCCGCCGCAGCCGCTGCCGTCGCGGTATTGCAGGCCAGTACCAGAGCCTTGGCGCCCTGCTCCAGAAGGAAATCACCGATCCGCTCGCAGCGTTCGCGGATGTACTCCGCGCTCTTCTCGCCGTAGGGCACATGGGCGTTGTCGGCGACGTAGAGCAACGATTCGGATGGCAGGCGCGCGCGAATCTCACGCAATACGCTGAGCCCGCCGACCCCGGAATCGAAAACGCCGACCGCGGCCGACTCAACCGCCATGGCGTTGCCCGCAGACGGCACAGGAAGGATCGCGACGCACCCGCAATTCGCGGAAGCGCGTGCCGAGGGCGTCCACCAGCAGCAGGCGGCCCACCAGCGGTTCGCCGAAACCGGCCAGCAGCTTGAGCGCCTCCAGCGCCTGCAGGCTACCGACCAGGCCCACCAGCGGACCGATCACGCCGGCCTCGCTGCAGGTCAGCTCGGCCTCGCTGCCGTGCCCGTAGAGGCAGTGGTAGCAGGGGCTTTCGTCGCGGCGGGTATCGAATACCGAAAGCTGGCCCTCGAGACGGATCGCCGCGCCGCTGACCAGCGGCTTGCCGGCGCGCACGCAGGCGACGTTGACCGCCTCGCGGGTGGCGAAGTTGTCGGTGCAGTCGAGCACCAGGTCGACCGCCGCCACGGCGGCATCGAGGGAGTCCTCATCCAGCGCGGCGCTATGGCTGACCAGGCGGATCTGCGGATTCAGCGCGCCCAGCCGGCGCATCGCCGACTCCACCTTGCCGACGCCGACGCTGGCGCCATCGTGGATGACCTGCCGTTGCAGGTTGGTCAGGTCGACCGTATCGAAATCCGCCAGGTGCAGCTCGCCGACCCCAGCCGCGGCCAGGTACAGCGCCACCGGCGAACCCAGGCCGCCAAGACCGACGATCAGTGCGCGGCTGCGCTTCAGGCGCAGCTGGCCCTCGACGTCGACCTGCGCCAGCAGGATCTGGCGACTGTAGCGCAGCAGTTCCTCGTCGCTCAGCATGCCCATTGTCCGAGAGTGATCCGCTCGTTGCCGCCGAGGTCGCGCAACGTATGTACCCCGGCGAAGCCGCGGGCGCCGAGCAGTTCGCGCACCGCCGCCCCTTGATCATAGCCGTGCTCGAGCAGCAACCAGCCTTCGTCCAGCAAATGCCGCGGCGCCTGGGCGACGATCTGGCGGATATCGTCGAGGCCATCGCTACCCGCGACCAGCGCGCTCTTCGGCTCGAAACGCACGTCGCCCTCGCTCAGGTGCGGATCGCTGGCAGGGATATACGGCGGATTGCCGACGATCATCCGGAAGCGCCGGCCATCGAGGGCGGAGAACCAGTGGCTGCGGCGCACCTCGACGTTCTCCAGGAGCAACCGCTGGCGATTGCGCTCGGCCAGCGCCACGGCCTCTTCCACACGGTCCACCGCAGTCACTGTCCATAGCGGCCGCTCGCTGGCCAGGGCCAGGGCGATGGCGCCGGTGCCGGTGCCCAGGTCGAGCACGGTAGCGGTGCCCGCCGCGAGGGTCGCCAGCGCGGTTTCCACCAGCAGTTCGGTGTCAGGGCGCGGGATCAGTGTGTGTGGCGCGACCTCCAGGTCCAGGCTCCAGAAGCCCTGGTGGCCAAGGATGTAGGCCACCGGTTCGCCGTTGCGCCGACGGGCGATCCAGTCGTCGAACCGCTCGTTGGCCTCGCGCGGCACGATGCGCTCCGGCCAGGTACGCAGGAAGCTGCGCGGCTTGCCCATCGCCGCCGCCAGCAGCAACTCGGTGTCGAGCCGGGCGCTGGGCGAATCGGGCAGTTGGGAATCCTTGAGAAGGGTACAGATAGTGGTCATATCAGTCGCCCAGGGCCGCCAGTTGATCGGCCTGGTATTCCTGCAGCAACGGCTCGATCACCTGTTCCACCGCGCCCTCCATCACCTCGCCCAGGGAGTACAGGGTAAGGTTGATGCGATGGTCGGTGACCCGCCCTTGCGGGAAGTTGTAGGTACGGATGCGCTCCGAGCGGTCGCCCGAGCCCACCAGCAGCTTGCGCGTGCTGGCGATCGCCTGCTGCGCCGCGGCCTGCTGCTGGTCGTTGAGCTTGGCCGCCAGCCAGGCCATGGCCTTGGCGCGGTTCTTGTGCTGCGAGCGCTCTTCCTGGCACTCGACCACGATGCCGCTGGGAATGTGGGTGATGCGCACCGCCGAGTCGGTCTTGTTGACGTGCTGGCCGCCGGCGCCGGAGGAACGGTAGGTGTCCACCCGCAGGTCGGCCGGGTTGATCTCGATCGTTGCCTGTTCGTCCGGCTCCGGCAGCACCGCGACAGTGCAGGCGGAAGTGTGGATCCGGCCCTGGGATTCGGTTTCCGGCACCCGCTGCACGCGGTGCGCGCCGGACTCGAACTTGAGCTTGGCGTAGACGTTGTCGCCCTCGACCCGGGCAATCACTTCCTTGTAGCCACCGTGCTCGCCCTCGTTCTCCGACAGCGTCTCGACCCGCCAGCCCTGGCGCTCGGCGTAGCGCGAATACATGCGGAACAGGTCGCCGGAGAAGATCGCCGCCTCGTCGCCACCGGTGCCGGCACGGATCTCCAGGAACACGTTGCGGCTGTCGTTGGGATCCTTCGGCAGCAGCATGCGCTGCAGGCTGTCGCCGAGGGCAGCGAGACGGCCGCGCGCTTCGGCGACCTCCTCCTCGGCGAGGTCGCGCAACTCCGGGTCGCTGTCCTTGAGCAACGCCTGGGCGCCCTCGAGGTCGGCCTGCACCTTGCGGTAGTCGCGGAACGCCAGGATCACCGGTTCGACCTCGGCGTACTCGCGGGAATAGGCGCGGAAGCGGGTCTGGTCACTGATCACCTCGGCGTCGCCGAGCAGCGCCGTCAGTTCTTCGTAGCGATCGCTGAGGACATCCAGCTTTTTCAGCAGAGAAGCTTTCATGCAGGCATAGGTACCGGTCAGTGGCGCGGCGCGCCCTCGTCGAGGGCGAACAGCTCCTGGGCCAGGGCCAGCGCGTCGATGCGGCCCTCGGCGGACATTTTCTTCATCTGCACGCTGGGCGCGTGCAGCAGTTTGTTGGTCAGGCCGCGGGCCAACTGGGCCATCACCTCGGCCGGGTCGGCACCGTTGGCCAGTTGCCGCTGGGCCTTGCCCAGTTCTTCATCGCGCAGGCGCTCGGCCTGCTGCCGATAGGCGCGCAGCACGTCCACCGCAGCCAGTTCGCGCAGGCGCTGCATGAACTCGGCGACGCCGCTGCCGACCAGTTCCTCGGCGGCCTGGGCAGCGCCCTGGCGGCTCTTGAGATTCTCCGCCACTACTTCGTGGAGGTCGTCGACGCTATAGAGGTAGACGTCGTCCAGTTCGCCGACTTCCGGCTCGATGTCGCGCGGCACGGCGATGTCGACCATGAACATCGGCTTGTGCTTGCGCTGCTTCAGCGCGCGCTCCACGGCGCCCTTGCCGAGGATCGGCAACTGGCTGGCAGTGGAGCTGATGACGATATCGCTGTTGGCCAACTCCTCGGGGATCTCCGAAAGCAGCACCGCATGGGCGCCGAACTGCTCGGCGAGCAGGCTGGCGCGCTCCAGGGTGCGGTTGGCCACCACGATGCGCTTCACGCCTTGCTCGAACAGGTGGCGCGCGACCAGGGTGATGGTCTCGCCGGCGCCGATCAGCAGCGCCTGGCTGCGGTGCAGGTCGCTGAAGATCTGCTTGGCCAGGCTCACCGCGGCGAACGCCACGGACACCGGGTTCTCGCCGATGGCGGTATCGGTGCGGACGGTCTTCGCCGTACTGAAGGTGGCCTGGAACAGGCGGCCGAGCAGCGGACCGACGGTGCCGGCCTCGCGCGCGACGGCGTAGGCCGACTTCATCTGACCGAGGATCTGCGGCTCGCCGAGGACCATCGAGTCGAGGCCGGAGGCCACGCGCATCATGTGGCGCACCGCGTCTTCGTCCTGGTGCACATAGGCGCAGGCGCGCAACTCGTCGAGAGTCAGGCGATGGTAGTCCGCCAGCCAGGCGAGCACGTCGTCCGCGGTCGGATGGTCGATCTCCAGGTAGAGTTCGCTCCGGTTGCAGGTCGACAGGATGGCCGCCTCGCGGCTGGTGGTCAGGCGGCAGAGCTGCTGCAGCGCCTCGACCATCTGTTCCGGAGTGAAAGCCACGCGCTCGCGGACAGCCACCGAGGCGGTCTTGTGATTGATGCCGAGGGCAATGAAGGCCATGCAGGATCGCTGAGCTAATCGGGGAAACGCGCAATTCTCCTACTTCGCCAAGGGCAGGACAACCATTGCCGATGTATTGACTCCATAGACAGCTTCGTCGACGCCCGTCCCGGCCCCCTTGGGCTTGCCGGACGGCTTATGTCATGATGGCGCCACCCTCGCAGGTTCAAGGCCGGCTTTCTTCCTCTATGAACAAATCCCTTGCGCTGCTGACCGTCACGCTGCTGCTCGGCGGCTGCCAGTCACTTATCCACAAGACTCCCGATGGCACCCCGCCGGTGGAAGACACCGCGGTCGAGACCAAGGCCAAGCCGGAAAAGTACGGCTCCTTCAGCGAGGACAGCCTGTATTCGCTGCTGGTGGCCGAACTGGCCGGGCAGCGCAACCGCTTCGACATCGCCCTGAGCAACTATGTGGTGCAGGCGCAAAAAACCCGCGACCCCGGGGTTTCCGAGCGCGCCTTCCGCATCGCCGAATACCTCGGCGCCGACCAGGAAGCCCTCGACACCTCCCTGCTCTGGGCGCGCAGCGCGCCGGACAACCTCGATGCCCAACGCGCCGCCGCGATCCAGTTGGCCCGCGCCGGGCGCTACGAGGAGTCCATGGTGTACATGGAGAAGGTCCTCAACGGCCAGGGCGACACGCACTTCGACTTCCTCGCCCTGTCTGCCGCGGAGACCGACCCGGATACCCGCGCCGGCCTGCTGCAGAGCTTCGACCACCTGTTGAAGAAATACCCGAACAACGGCCAGTTGCTGTTCGGCAAGGCCCTGCTGCTGCAACAGGACGGCCGCCCGGACGAAGCCCTGACCCTGCTCGAGGACAACTCCGCAAGCCGCCACGAAGTCGCCCCGCTGCTGCTCCGCTCGCGCCTGTTGCAGAGCATGAAGCGCAGCGACGAGGCCCTGCCGCTGCTCAAGGCCGGGATCAAGGAACACCCGGACGACAAGCGCGTGCGCCTCGCCTACGCGCGCCTGCTGGTGGAGCAGAACCGCCTGGACGACGCCAAGGCCGAGTTCGCCGGACTGGTCCAGCAATTCCCCGACGACGACGACCTGCGTTTCTCCCTGGCGCTGGTCTGCCTGGAAGCCCAGGCCTGGGACGAAGCCAGGATCTACCTGGAAGAACTGGTCGAGCGCGACAGCCACGTCGACGCCGCCCACTTCAACCTCGGCCGCCTCGCCGAGGAACAGAAGGACACCGCGCGCGCCCTCGACGAGTACGCCCAGGTCGGCCCGGGCAATGACTTCCTCCCGGCGCAACTGCGCCAGACCGACGTCCTGCTCAAGGCCGGTCGCGTCGACGAAGCCGCCCAGCGCCTGGACAAGGCGCGCAGCGAGCAACCCGACTACGCCATCCAGCTGTACCTGATCGAAGCCGAGGCGCTGTCCAACAACGACCAGCAGGAAAAGGCCTGGCAGGCCATCCAGGAGGGTCTGAAGCAGTACCCGGAGGACCTCAACCTGCTCTACACCCGCTCGATGCTGGCGGAGAAGCGTAACGACCTGGCGCAGATGGAAAAGGACCTGCGCTTCGTCATCGCCCGCGAGCCGGACAACGCCATGGCCCTCAACGCCCTCGGCTACACCCTGGCCGACCGCACTACCCGCTACACCGAGGCGCGCGAGCTGATCCTCAAGGCGCACAAGTTGAACCCGGACGACCCGGCGATCCTCGACAGCATGGGCTGGATCAACTATCGCCAGGGCAAGCTGGCGGACGCCGAGCGCTACCTGCGCCAGGCGCTGCAGCGCTACCCCGACCACGAGGTCGCCGCGCACCTGGGCGAAGTCCTCTGGGCCCAGGGGCGCCAAGACGACGCCCGAGCCATCTGGCGCGAATACCTCGACAAGCAGCCCGACAGCGACGTGCTGCGCCGCACCATCAAGCGCCTGACCGGCGCCGAGACTCCTTGAAACCATGCGTCTACGTCTTTTCCTCGCCGCCTCCGCGCTGGCCCTGCTCAGCGGCTGCGCCGGCCTGACCTCCCACGAAGCCCTGGAAGGCCAGGGCGATGCGCAGACCTGGAAAACCCACAAGCAGCAACTCAGCGAGCTGGATGCCTGGCAGATCGACGGCAAGGTCGGCATCCGCGCCCCGCGCGACTCCGGCAGCGGCACCCTGTTCTGGCTGCAGCGCCAGGGCTACTACGACATCCGCCTGTCCGGCCCGCTCGGCCGCGGCGCAGCACGCCTGACCGGGCGTGAAGGCGCGGTGAGCCTGGAAGTCGCCGGGCAGGGCCGCTACCAGGCGGAGTCCCCGGAAGCCCTGCTGGAAGAACAACTAGGCTGGCGCCTGCCGGTCTCGCACCTGCTCTGGTGGGTACGCGGCCTCCCGGCGCCGGACAGCAAGAGCCGCCTGACCCTCGACGCCGACAGTCGCCTGGCGCGCTTGGAACAGGACGGCTGGCAGATCGAATACACCCGCTACGCCGAACAGAACGGCTACTGGCTACCCGAGCGCCTGAAGCTGCACGGCCAGGACCTCGACGTCACCCTGGTGATCAAGGACTGGCAGCCGCGCCAGCTCGGCCGCTGACATGAGCGTGCGCCTCAGCCTGCCAGCCCCGGCCAAGCTCAATCTGTTCCTGCATATCCTAGGCCGCCGCGACGATGGCTATCACGAGTTGCAGACCCTGTTCCAATTCCTCGACCACGGCGACGAGCTGCATTTCGAAGCCCGCCAGGACGGCCAGGTACGCCTGCACACGGAAATCGCCGGGGTGCCGCACGACAGCAACCTGATCGTGCGCGCCGCGCGCGGGCTGCAGGAAGCCTCCGGCAGCCTGCAAGGCGTCGACATCTGGCTGGACAAGCGCTTGCCCATGGGGGGCGGCATCGGCGGCGGCAGCTCCGACGCCGCCACGACGCTCCTGGCCTTGAACCATCTCTGGCAACTCGGCTGGGACGAGGACCGCATCGCCGCCCTGGGCCTGCGCCTGGGCGCCGACGTGCCGGTCTTCACCCGCGGACGCGCGGCTTTCGCCGAGGGCGTGGGCGAAAAGCTCACCCCGGTGGACATCCCGGAGCTCTGGTATCTCGTCTTGGTTCCGCAAGTACTTGTCAGCACAGCAGAAATTTTTTCAGATCCACTGTTGACACGCGATTCTCCCGCCATTAAAGTGCGCACCGTTCTCGAGGGGGACAGCCGAAACGACTGTCAGCCGGTAGTCGAGAGGCGTTACCCAGAAGTTCGTAACGCTTTGATCTTGCTAAACAAATTTGTTTCAGCTAGATTAACCGGCACTGGAGGTTGTGTGTTTGGGAGCTTCCCAAACAAAGCTGAAGCTGATAAAGTCTCGGCCCTTCTTCCAGACCACCTTCAGAGGTTCGTCGCCAAAGGAAGCAACGTTTCGATGTTGCACCGGAAGCTGGAAACTCTGGTCTGAGAAAGGAATGCCGAAACGGCATTCGAGCAATACCACAGGGGCGTCGCCAAGCGGTAAGGCAGCAGGTTTTGATCCTGCCATGCGTTGGTTCGAATCCAGCCGCCCCTGCCATTTTCCTCTTCTGTATTTCATCCGGATCCCTTCGGTCGACACAGGTACCTGTAGCGTGTCCAAGATGATGGTCTTCACGGGGAACGCTAACCCCGATCTTGCACGACGCGTCGTGCGTCAGCTGCACATTCCTCTTGGCGATGTTTCAGTTGGCAAATTCTCCGATGGCGAAATCAGCGTCGAAATCAACGAAAACGTCCGCGGCAAGGACGTATTCCTGATTCAGCCGACCTGCGCGCCGACCAACGACAACCTGATGGAACTGGTGGTGATGGCCGATGCCTTCCGCCGCTCCTCGGCCACTCGTATCACCGCTGTCATCCCCTACTTCGGCTATGCCCGCCAGGATCGCCGTCCGCGCTCCGCCCGCGTGGCCATCAGCGCCAAGGTAGTGGCCGACATGCTGACCGTCGTCGGGGTCAACCGTGTCCTCACGGTCGACCTGCACGCGGATCAGATCCAGGGCTTCTTCGATATCCCGGTAGACAACATCTACGGTTCCCCCGTGCTGGTGGACGATATCGAAGACCAGCGCTTCGAGAACCTGATGATCGTCTCCCCAGACATCGGCGGCGTGGTGCGCGCGCGCGCCGTGGCCAAGTCCCTGGGCGTGGACCTTGCGATCATCGACAAGCGTCGTCCCAAGGCCAACCAGTCCGAAGTGATGCACATCATCGGTGACGTCGAAGGCCGTACCTGCGTACTGGTAGACGACATGGTCGATACCGCCGGCACCCTCGGTCACGCCGCCAAGGCACTGAAAGAGCACGGCGCCGCCAAGGTCATCGCCTACTGCACCCACCCGGTGCTGTCCGGCCGTGCCATCGAGAACATCGAGAAATCCGTACTGGACGAGCTGGTGGTGACCAACACCATCCCGCTGTCCGCCGCTGCCCAGGCCTGTGGCCGCATCCGCCAGCTGGACATCGCTCCGGTCGTTGCGGAAGCCATGCGCCGGATCAGCAACGAAGAATCGATCAGCGCGATGTTCCGCTGAGGCCCAGCCTCGGCGAACGCGCCTGAACGAAAACGCCCCGCTCCGGCGGGGCCTTTGAAATCGCCCGAACGCTGGTCGCAAGCGTTCGGGCGCATTGTTATTTTTGGAGATACACAATGGTCGACTTTATTCTGAATGCCCAAGTGCGTTCCGATCTGGGGAAAGGTGCGAGCCGCCGCCTGCGTCGTAACGCCGGTCTGGTTCCTGCTGTCGTTTACGGCGGCGACAAAGAGCCCCAGTCCGTAACCTTGGAACTGCGCGAAATCGCCAAGCTCCTGGAAAACGAGGCTGCCTTCAGCCACGTGATCGCCCTGAACGTTGGCGGCGCCAAGGAAACCGTACTGATCAAGGCCCTGCAGCGCCATCCGGCGAAAGGCTTCGTGATGCACGCCGACTTCCTGCGCGTGGTCGCCGACCACAAGCTGACCGCCCACGTACCGCTGCACTTCATCAACGAAGAAGTAGCCGTTGGCGTCAAGCAATCCGGTGGCGAGATCTCCCACACCATCTCCGAAGTCGAAGTTTCCTGCCTGCCGAAAGACCTGCCGGAATTCATCGAAGTCGACATGGCCAAGGTCGAGCTGGGCCAGATCGTTCACCTGTCGGACCTCAAGGCTCCGAAAGGCGTCGAGCTGGTACAACTGGCCCACGGCAACGATCTGGCCGTTGCCAACATCCACGCTTCCCGCGTGGTGAAGGAAGAAGGTAGCGAAGAAGGCGCCGCCGAGTAATTCATTACTCGATCGCCTTTTTATAGAGAGGGGCTCCCGTCGTGACTGCCGTACAACTGATCGTTGGCCTGGGAAACCCGGGTCCTGAATACGACCAGACCCGGCATAACGCGGGGGCCCTTTTCGTTGAGCGCCTGGCGCATGCCCAGGGCGTCAGCCTCGTGGCTGACCGCAAGTATTTCGGCCTGGTCGGCAAGTTCAGCCACCAGGGCAAGGACGTTCGTCTGTTGATCCCGACTACCTACATGAACCGCAGCGGCCAGTCCGTGGCGGCGCTGGCGGGATTCTTCCGGATCGCCCCGGACGCCATCTTGGTGGCCCACGACGAACTCGACATGCCCCCTGGCGTCGCCAAGCTCAAGACCGGCGGCGGACACGGCGGGCACAACGGGTTGCGCGATATCATCGCCCAGCTCGGCAATCAGAATTCTTTCCATCGCCTGCGGCTTGGCATCGGCCATCCGGGGCACAGCAGCCTGGTTTCCGGTTACGTGCTCGGCCGCGCCCCGCGCAGCGAGCAGGAACTGCTCGACACCAGCATCGACTTCGCCCTCGGCGTGCTGCCGGAAATGCTCGCCGGGGACTGGACCCGGGCGATGCAGAAGCTGCACAGCCAGAAGGCCTGAACCACTTTTCTAGCGCCTGTCTGAGCGCGAGGGACATAGCATGGGATTCAACTGCGGCATCGTCGGCCTGCCCAACGTCGGCAAGTCCACCCTGTTCAACGCCCTGACCAAATCCGGTATCGCGGCGGAAAACTTCCCGTTCTGCACCATCGAGCCGAACAGCGGCATCGTGCCGATGCCCGACGCGCGCCTGAACGCCCTGGCCGAGATCGTCAAGCCCGAGCGCGTACTGCCGACCACCATGGAATTCGTCGACATCGCCGGCCTGGTGGCGGGCGCCTCCAAGGGTGAGGGCCTGGGCAACAAGTTCCTCGCCAACATCCGCGAGACCGACGCCATCGCCCACGTGGTGCGCTGCTTCGAAGACGACAACGTGATCCACGTGTCCAACAGCGTCGACCCCAAGCGCGACATCGAGATCATCGACCTCGAACTGATCTTCGCCGACCTCGACAGCTGCGAGAAGCAACTGCAGAAAGTCGCCCGCAACGCCAAGGGCGGCGACAAGGAAGCCCTGGCCCAGAAGGCCCTGCTGGAAAAGCTCATCCCCCACTTCACCGAAGGCAAGCCGGCGCGTTCGCTGCTGAAGAACCTCGGTGAGGAGGAGAAGCGCCTGGTACGCAGCTTCCACCTGCTGACCAGCAAGCCAGTGATGTACATCGCCAACGTCGCCGAGAACGGCTTCGAGAACAACCCGCACCTGGATGTGGTGAAGGCCATCGCCGAGGAAGAAGGCGCGGTGGTGGTGCCGGTGTGCAACAAGATCGAAGCCGAGATCGCCGAGCTGGAAGACGGCGAAGAGAAGGACATGTTCCTCGAGTCCCTCGGTCTCGAGGAACCCGGCCTGAACCGTGTGATCCGTGCCGGCTACGGCCTGCTCAACCTGCAGACCTACTTCACCGCCGGGGTGAAGGAAGTCCGCGCCTGGACCGTCCGCGTCGGCGCCACCGCCCCGCAGGCCGCCGGCGTGATCCACACCGACTTCGAGAAAGGCTTCATCCGCGCCGAAGTGGTCGCCTACGACGACTTCATCCAGTTCAAGGGTGAACAGGGCGCCAAGGAAGCCGGCAAGTGGCGCCTGGAAGGCAAGGACTACATCGTCAAGGACGGCGACGTGATGCATTTCCGCTTCAACGTGTGATCAACGTCTGACGATTTTTGCTGGATCTCGGTGGCGCTCAGTAGCGCTTGGTGGACAGGTTGGCCCATTTGAAATCAATGGGTTACGTAAACAATACGGTCTGCTGAGCGTTCCTATTGTTCATCGAGGTCCGGAAAATTCGGGGGTAGCGTTGGGGGTACTCGTGTTCAACCGTGGGGGTACTTTTCCCCGCAGTGGAGTCCAACGATGCCCGAAAACCTACTCACCGACCTCAAGGTCAGGTCGGCCAAATCGACTGATCGAGACTGGAAACTATCAGACGGCGGGGGCCTGTTCCTACTGGTAAAGCCCACCGGCGGCAAGCTCTGGCGGTGGAAGTACCGCCTGCAAGGTAAGGAGAACCTCTTTGCCATTGGCGGCTTTCCTCAAGTAAGCCTTGCTGAGGCGCGTGCGGCCCGCGAGAAAGCGCGAATCCTCGTCAAGCAAGGTATCCATCCTGCCCATGAACGGCAGCAGGTCAAGCAGCGCAACTTGGAAGTGCTGGAGGAACGCAAGCGCGCAAAGGAAAGCTCGTTCGCCAAGGTGGCGCAGGCGTACCTGGCCGAGATCAAGCCAGTCTTTGCGCTCAGTTCCTACCGCACGAAAGAGTCCCGTATCAGGAAATACCTGTCACCCAAATTCGATGGGATGCCGATGAGCGACATTGGCGTGAAGCAGATCCGCCCGTTGCTGGAGGAGTGCAAGGCCCACGGTGCATGGGCCGCGATTCACGTCAAAGGCGATCTTTCGGCCATCTTCGAATTCGCGGTAGTGCGGGGTCTGGTCGAGGCCAATCCTATACCCAGTCTTCGTGGGCTGCTGCGTGTGCCGTTCAGCGAGAGCAAGGCGGCGATGACGCGAGAGCAAATCCAGAAGTTCTATCAGGAGTTGCGCGGCTACCGGGGCTATCCGGAAACCTCTTTGTGTCTGCGGTTGATTGCTCTGACGGCTTGCCGTCCAGGGGAAGCGGCGGATGCCGAGTGGGACGAGTTCGACTTTGAGGATGCTCTGTGGCGTCGGCCTGCGGCGAAGATGAAAGCGCGGCGTGACCATGTCAGCCCGTTGTCCACGCAGGCCGTAGCAGTGCTGAAGGATTTGCAGTGCATCACGGGCGGTGGCCGCTATCTGTTCCCACACCGTAGTGGCAAGGGCTTCACTACGCCCAACCGGCTAACCTACGCGATGCGCGACATGAACCTGGGCCGGGGCACGACGCCGCATTGCTGGCGGACGACCTTTTCGACCTGGGCCAATGAGAACGGATACCGGCCTGATGCGATTGAGCGGCAGCTTGCCCACGTGGAAAGCAACAAGGTGCGGGCGACCTACAACAAGGCGCTGTTGCTGGATCAGAGAAGGACGCTGTTGCAGGACTGGGCGGACTATCTGGGTGCGGCGGAGGGCAGCGGCACGGCATAGGGGCGATTTGACCGGGTGTTGTAGAACGAATGGACAGGAGCGGCCTTTTCCTTTTCTGGATAGGGCCGTTGTCCCTTGAGTGCCGTTCCCTTGCCATTTGCCTTTGCTTAAGGCTGGGTGCTGGGAATGGGGTAAACAATGGAATAAATGGGGTAATTTTGAATTGATTGCCCCTTTTGAGGCTCATGTCGCTCATTTCCTTCTTGGTCGGCCATGCCAGCCCCTCGCGACCGGTCCAATGTTCAGGAAATGGGGTAGTCAAATACTGTTAATGAGGTATTTTTAGAGACAATGCCCCATTTAAAGGCTATGATTACCCCATTTACACAGCCTGGGCTTACATTTCCATGCACTCGCTCACACCCGAGTACCTTGCCGCGCTTCGCTTCGATGGCACTCAGGCCGCCACGTTGCGCACACTGGGCGAGTACCAGGGGAAGCAGCAACTCTACGCCGCGCAGTCGCCCGAAGCCCTCAAGGGCCTGCGCCAGATCGCGGTGGTGGAGTCCACCGAGTCGTCTAACCGGCTGGAAGGTGTTGTCGTAGCGCCCTCGCGGCTGAAGTCTCTGGTCATCCGCAACGCAACACCAAAGAGCCGCTCCGAACAGGAGATCGCCGGCTACCGTGATGCCCTGGCGCTGATCCACGAGTCCGCCGCGCACATGCCCTTCAGTGAGGGAGTGGTGCTGCAACTGCACACCCTGCTGTACCGCTATATGCCGCAGGCGGGCGGACGCTGGAAGGCCACCAATAACGACATCATCGAGCGTCACCCGGACGGCACGTCACGTCTACGCTTCCAGCCGGTCGCTGCGCACCTCACACCCATGGCTATGACCGATCTGGCCGGGCGCTACGCCACCGCGCTGGATCAGCACCTGGCCGACCCCCTCGTACTGGTGCCGCTGGCGATGCTCGACTTCCTGTGCATCCACCCCTTCCCGGACGGCAACGGTCGCATGTCCCGTTTGCTGACCCTGCTGCTGCTCTACCACTTCGACTATGCCGTGGGTCGCTACATCAGTTTGGAACGCGTCTTCGAGGACACCAAGGAAGGTTATTACGAGACGCTGGAAGCCAGCTCGCAGGGCTGGCACCAGGGGCAGCACGACGTCAAACCCTGGCTCGACTACTTCTGGGGTGCCTTACTACGGGCCTACCGTGAGTTCGAGGAGCGTGTCGGCACCATCGAACGGGGACGTGGCAGCAAAGGCGACCGAGTGCGGACGGAAGTTCTGGGGCGCACCCAGCCGTTCTCGATTTCCGAGATTGAAGAAGCCTGTCCGGGCGTGAGCCGGGACATGGTTCGACTAGTGCTGCGAGCGATGAAATCAGAGGAGTTGATCGAATCGACTGGCAAGGGGCGAGGTGCGAAATGGAAGCGCATCACAGCAGGCACCTCCGGTAGTACAGCGGTTCTGGCGATTGGCCACAAGATGGATCAGTGAGGACTCTCCATGGATAACGTTTTCCAATTCCGCGACCAGCTCATCGAACGATACGGCAGCTTTTCCCGCAGTTTCGTTCGCATCGCTGCGCCTGATATCCAAGCCGAGGTCGAACATCAATATGCGCAAGGCCGCTATTGGCCTGAGCCGCTGGTGCAGATCAACCCGAATTACCAACGCCAGGGCACGGTGCAGAAACTGGTGGCGCAGGGGGTCTTGCATGCTGCCTGCGCAGAGATCTTCCAGGTCGGGAAGTCTGAAGGTTCGCCAGAACCCCTGCATCTTTACAAGCACCAGATGGAAGCCTTGGCCAAAGGCCAGGAACGCCAAAGCTATGTGGTCACGACCGGAACGGGGTCGGGGAAGTCCCTGTCCTTTTTCATCCCGATCATCGACCGCATTCTCAAGGCCAAGCAATCTGATGGCAAAGCACGTACCAGTGCCATTGTCATCTATCCGATGAATGCTCTGGCCAACAGCCAGCTGGAAGAACTCGACAAGTTTCTGCATGGCTATGCGCCAGAGCTTCGTCCCTTCACCGTCAAGCGCTACACCGGCCAGGAAAGCAAGGCGGAACGCAGCGCCATCGCGGATGACCCGCCCGATATCCTGCTCACTAACTTCATGATGCTGGAGTACATCCTCACGCGCTTCGACGAAGTGGATCGGCGTGTGGTGGAACACTGCGAGGGACTTGAGTTCCTGGTGCTGGATGAGTTGCATACCTATCGTGGCCGTCAAGGGGCGGACGTTGCCTTGCTAGTGCGGCGCCTGCGAGAGCGCTTGAAAGCCGAGCAACTGGTCTGCATCGGCACGTCGGCCACCATGTCCAGCACAGGTAGCCAAGCCGACCGCAACCGCGTGGTAGCCGACGTGGCTAGCAAACTTTTTGGCACCCAGATCAGCGAGCATGACGTCATCGGCGAGACCTTGGAGCGCGTCACCAACCCGCTCAAGGACGTCAACGCCATCCGCACAGAACTACCGGCGGCCATTACGCGAAAGCAGGATATCTGGGCTGACTTCGACGCCTTTCGCAATGATCCGTTATCCATCTGGGTGGAGTTGAACCTGGGTATCGAACTACCTGCCGACGAGCCTCCCAGGCGGGCGAGCCCCATGATGTTGGAAGAGGCCAGCCGCCGTCTCGCCGAAGACGCGGGTTGCCAGCCTGAAGCCGCTCGCACCGCCCTGCAGCGCTTTCTAGTGGCTGCCCATGATGTGCGCACGCCCCAGGGCAGGCCGCCTTTCGCGTTCAAGCTGCACCAGTTCATCAGCGGTCCCGGCAAGGTACTCACCACGCTGGAGGCGCGAGGTAAGCGCCATGTCACGCTCGATGCTCAGCGTTTCGCGCCGGGGCGACAGCAAGAGAATGTGCTGCTTTACCCGACTCACTTCTGCCGCGATTGCGGCCAGGAATACCTACCTGTCTGGCACGCACAGCAACCGGTCAGCTTCAGCTCACGTGAAATCGACGATATCGCGGCAGAAGACGACGCCAGCTATGGCTTCCTGTGTCCTCTGGTGCCCGGGCAGCAATACGGTGGCCTGCTCGAAGACCTGCCGGAAACCTGGATCGACCTCAGCCGTAGCGAACCCAAAATCAAGCCAGCCTACAAGAATGCCGTTCCCTATATGGTCACGGTCGATGCCAAAGGGCAAACGGGCTCGGGGGCGGAGTTCTGGTTCATTCCGGGAAAGTTCCGCTTCTGCCTGAACTGCGGCACGACACACGAAGCCCACGGCAAGGATGCCAACCGCCTCTCCAGCCTGTCCGGCGAAGGCCGCTCTTCGGCCACTACCATGATTGCCCTGGCGGCCTTGCAGCAATTGTTCGCACTTTCCGAACCTGCGCCAGGGCAGCCTGACCCACGCAAGTTGCTTGGGTTTACCGACAACCGCCAGGATGCCGCTCTGCAGGCGGGGCATTTCAACGACTTCATTTTCCTGCTGACGCTGCGTGCCGGCTTGATCGGCGCACTACAGGGCAGCGGCGGCCAACTCGATGAAGAACACTTGGCCGAAAGCGTATTCAAGGCCCTCGGCTTTCAAGGGGTCGATGAAGCGACCTTGGTGGAGTATCTGCGCACCCCCAAGCTCATGGGACTGGCCCGACAAGAAGCGCAACGCACATTGCGCTTCATCATCGCCTACCGGCTACTGCGTGATCTGCGGCGTGGCTGGCGCTTCAATAATCCGAATCTGGATCAACTCGGCCTGTTGCAGATTCGGTATCGAGACCTAGATGCCTTTTGCGCTGACGCCAGCATCTTTGCTGCAAACAGCACCTTGACCAAATTGACGGCAGTGCAGCGGACAGTTTTGTTCGAACTACTGTTCGACGCCTTGCGCCGCCATCTGTGCCTGGAAAGTCGTTACCTCGACCCGGTCGAGCAGGACAAGGCACGCACCAGCGCCCACACCTACCTGAATGAACGTTGGGCCTTCGCTCCCGACGAGAAACTCGATACCGGCCGCTATCTCATCCTCGGCAAGCGCCCGGAATACAAGGGCAAGCCGCGCACCGACTTGGTGACAGGTGGTCCACGCTCCCGTCTGCTACGGCAAATAAAGACGGCCGCCTTCTGGCGCAACAGCGCCTGCGCCAGCGAGGTCGCGCAGTGGAAAGATGTCGAGTGGGCTAAGCTGATCGAAGCGCTGCTGGAGTCCGCCAAGGACTATGGCTATGTGCAGCGCCAACCTATCGACGCCCAGCTCGCAGGCTGGCGCCTGAACGCGGCTGCTCTGGACTGGTGCCTGATTGCCGATCAGCCGCAAACTGATAGTAATCGAATCAACCAGTATTTCCGCACCCTGTACCTCGGCATTGCCGACCTGCTGCGTCGGCCCTCGCATCCGCTGTTCGACTTCGAGGCCCAGGAACACACGGCCCAGGTGGATGCGCCACGCCGGCAACTGCTGGAGCAGCGTTTTCGCTACACCGAAAAAGACAGGCAGGATTGGGCGCAGAACCCGGCCCACGAAGCGCCGTTGGAACGTCTGCCGGTGATGTTCTGCTCCCCCACGATGGAGCTTGGCGTGGATATCTCCGCGCTCAACACCGTGTACCTGCGCAATGTGCCGCCGACCCCAGCCAACTACGCCCAGCGCAGCGGCCGTGCGGGTCGCTCGGGTCAGCAGGCGCTAGTCATCACCTACTGCGCGGCACTCAGTCCGCATGACCAGTGGTTCTTCCACAATGCAGAGCAAATGGTGCATGGCGTAGTGCGAGCGCCAACCCTCGACCTGAGCAACCGCGATCTCATCGACAGCCATCTGCAAGCGGTCTGGCTGGCCAGCACCCAGGTGCCGCTGGACGACAGCATTGCGCCCATGCTGGATCTTGACCAGTCCGGCAAACCACTGAAACAGCCCTTGCACGAAGCGCTCCGGGCGCAGGCTGTCCAGCAGCGGGCCTTGGCCAGTGCCGACCGGGTCATCGACCAGCTTGAGGGCGAGCTTGAAGGCAGCGCCTGGTTCACTCCAGACTATGTGCGCCAGGTCATCGTCAATGCGGCGCAAGCGTTCTCTGGGGCGCTGGAGCGCTGGCGCGTGCTGTTCGATGCCACCCGTCAGCAGATGGATATGGCTGATCGCATCGTCAAGAGCCATACCGCCTCGCACACTGAGCGCCAAAATGCCCAGCGCCGCTACGGCGACGCCGCGCGCCAGTACGCCGTATTGCTCAAATCCGGCAACGGCCAGAACAATGACTTCTATACCTATCGCTACTTGGCCAGCCAAGGCTTCCTGCCAGGCTACAACTTCCCGCGCCTGCCGCTGATGGCATGGATTCCCGCCCGTGGCGGCCAGGCCGTCAATGGCAAGGATGACGAAGGCAGCATGGTCAGCCGGCCGCGCTTCCTGGCCCTGTCCGAATTCGGCCCCCGCAGCCTCATTTATCACCAGGGCCGCATGTACCGCGTGGTGCGTGCCAAACTCAACGTAGGCAATACAGACCACATTTCCGGCAACAGCCAATTGGCAACTATTGCCTCTCTAGTGTGTAGCCAGTGTGGCTACGGCCATCTCGGCGAGCCGGGCGGCGAACAGCCGCTGGTCAATCGCTGCGAGAACTGTGATGCCTTGCTCACCGAGCACGATTGGGTGCGCGAACTCTACCGTATCGAAACCGTAGAAACTGTGGCCACCGAGCGCATCTCCATCAACGACGAGGAGCGCCAGCGTCAGGGCTTCGAGCTGCAAACCACCTACCGCTTCCTGCCCGGCCCCGATGGCCGTATCCAGCAGCAGAAGGCCACGATTCAACAAGGCGAGGACGTGCTGGGCGAGCTCACCTACGCGCCCGCTGCGCAAATCTGGCGCATCAACCGCGGCTGGCGCAGGCGCAAAGACAAGGAGCAACTGGGCTTCTACATCAACCCCATCACGGGCACCTGGAGCAAGCAGGATGCACCGGATGCGGAAGACGACCAGGGCGGCGACGATGCTTTGCTGGAGAAGGTGCCCAACCAACGCATCGTTCCCTTTGTGGAAGATCATCGCAATCTGCTGATCTTCGCTCCCGTACATGCCTTGCCTCTGGAGGCCATGGCCACATTGCAGGCCGCGCTTAAGCGCGGCATCGAAATGACCTTCCAGATCGAGGAATCCGAACTGGTGGTCGAGCCACTGCCAAAGTCCGACGAGCGCCGCGCCTTGCTGTTTTACGAAGCGGCGGAAGGCGGTGCGGGTGTGCTCACGCGTCTGGCAAACAATCGCGACGACCTTGCACTCGTAGCCAGCAATGCCCTGCAACTGATTCACTATCGCAAACCGCAGAGCGGCATTTGGACGCTGGACGATCTGCCGTCGCTGGAACAGACCGATGCACTTGGCAATCATCAGTGTGAAGCCGGCTGCTACCAGTGCCTACTGTCCTACTTCAACCAGCCGGACCACGAACACATCAACCGCCGCAATGCGGATGCGCTCAAGCTGCTGGTCGCGCTGGCCAATGCCCAGGTACAGCCCGTAACGAGCAGCCCGGCCACCGTTGCCTCGACGACTTCAGCTTACGAGCCACTTGATGCTTGGCTGTCCGCGCTCCGCCAGGCAGGGGCCGTGCAACCTGATGCGGTCAACGTCTCCGTCAACAATGGCGCAGCCACCGCAGCGGCCCAGTACAAGGCATCTCGTGTTTTGGTGTTTCTGTCCGCGGTGGATCAGCAGACCACCAGCGTATTGCAGGACAAAGGCTGGCAGGTACTCGATTTTTCGGATGCTTCACGCTGGCCACAACAATTCGCCGCGCACGCCGATGTGTTCGGTTCTAAGGAATAAAGGCGCATGACGATCCTCGAACACGACTTCCTGCCCGGCAACTTGGTGCGTGCCCGTGGCCGCGAATGGGTGGTGCAGAGCGACTCCCGCCGCGACTGGTTGCGCTTGCGCCCATTGAGCGGGGCCGATGACGAAAGTATCGCCCTGATCCCCGAGCTGGAACTGCATCCCGTCGAACCTGCCACCTTCGACTGGCCCGACCCCGCACGCGCGGGAAGCCACGCCGCCGCGCTGTTGCTGCGCGATGCCTTGCGCCTGACTCTGCGCGCCGGGGCCGGCCCGTTCCGCTCCTTCGGCAATATTGCCGTGGAGCCACGCGGTTACCAGCTTGTGCCGCTACTGATGGCGCTGCGCCTGTCCACGGTGCGTTTGTTGATCGCCGACGACGTGGGTATCGGCAAGACCATTGAAGCCGGTCTGATTGCACGCGAACTCATGGATCGCGGCGAAATCGCCCGCCTGGCCATCCTCTGCCCGCCGCACCTTGTCGAGCAATGGCAAAGTGAGTTGGAAATCCGCTTCAACCTTCAGGCCGTGGCGCTGACTTCGGCTTCGGCCTCCCGCATCGAACGTGATCTTCCGCATGGTGTGCGCCTGTTCGACCATCATCCCGTGGTGGTCGTCAGCCTGGACTACATCAAGAGCGAACGCCACCGCGAACAGTTTCTCGCCACTGCCCCCGAATGCATCATCGTTGACGAGGCCCACACCTGCGCCAGCAGCGGCGCGGGCAAGCAATTGCGCTTCGAACTGCTGCAACGCCTTGCCCGTGACGCGCAGCGACACCTGATCCTGCTGACCGCCACCCCCCACTCCGGTGACGAAACCGCCTTCTACAACCTGCTGTCGCTGCTCGATCCGCGCTTTGCCGCATTACAAGGCCGCATGACGGCCTCCGACCCGCTGCGTCAGGAACTGGCCCGCCACTTCGTTCAGCGCCGTCGCAAGGATATCGTTGAATGGCAGGCCGAGACCCATGACGGACGAGGTTTTCCCCGTCGCATGAAAACCGAGCTCACCTACCAGCTCAGCGGCGAATGGGGCGCGTTTTTCGACGCCGTGCAGGATTACTGCCGCGAACTGGCTGAAACCGTTGAGCAGCAAGAACAGCAAGGCGGCGCTCGCCTCATCTGGTACGCCACCCTGGCATTGCTGCGCTGCGTGGCGTCGTCGCCCGCTGCCGCCGTCAAGGCACTGACCACGCGGCTGGAAGGCACCCTGCCGGATGACGACCTGCTCAGTGATGAGCGCCTGCACGATGGTGAGGCCGACGACCTTTCAGGCAGCGATCTGGAGCCGCCTGCCCAGGTGCAGGACGCCGCGCCGCGCCTGCAAGCCCTGATCGCCGACGCGCAACGTCTTTCCGGCAAGGCCGGTGATCCCAAGCTGGCGGCGCTCATCCGGCATATCGGCCTGCTGGTAAAGGAGGGCTACCATCCTGTGGTGTTCTGCCGCTACATCGCCACCGCCCATTACGTGGCCGAACACATCAAGGCCGCTTTCCCCAAGGCCACCGTTGATGCCGTCACCGGCGAACTCACACCCGAAGAACGCCGCGAGCGCGTGGACGACATGGAGGATACCGAGCAACGGATCCTGGTCGCTACCGACTGCCTCTCCGAAGGCATCAACCTGCAACATCTATTCACCGCTGTCGTCCACTACGACTTGGCCTGGAACCCCACCCGCCATGAACAGCGCGAAGGCCGCGTCGATCGTTTCGGCCAGCAGGCCGATGAGGTGCGCTGCACCATGCTCTACGGGCAAGACAACCCGGTAGATGGTTTCGTGCTCAATGTCATCATCAAGAAGGGCGAGGCCATTCAGAAGGAGCTCGGCGTGCTCGTTCCCATGCCCGAGGACACTGCCCGCATCAATCAGGCCCTGGTCAAGGCGGCATTGATGAAACGCAGCGACAGTCGCACCTCATCGCCGCAGGTCGCATTCGACTTCGGTGAGCCGGAGCAATTGCTCGCTCCTCTGCAAGCCCAATGGCGCGACGCGCTGGAAAAAGCCAAGGCCAATCGCACCGTGTTCGCCCAGCGCCGCATCAAGCCAGACGAGGTGCTGCCCGAATGGCACAAACAGCAGCAGGCCTTGGGTACCCAGGATGACGTGCAGCGTTTCCTGCAAAGCGCTTGCGTGCGTTTAGGGTCACCGCTGGAAATCGGTCGCAAGCAGACTGCACGCTTCTTGCCGCAGCACCTCCCCGAAGCCCTGCGCCAACGCTTGGCCGACGAGGGCATCGACAAACCCCAGCTCATCGACTTCAGCGAACTGCACCGCAGTCATCCGCTGGTCGGCCTGCTCGCCCAGCACCTGCTGGAAGATGCACTCAGCGGCGAACGTCCGCTGGCCGCCCGTTGTGCTGCCACTCTTACCAATGACGTGGAGGTCGTCACCACCCTCTATCTTCTGCGCCTGCGCCACCAGCTCAGCTACGTACGCCGTCGCGAACCCTTCCAGATGATGGCGGAAGAAACCGTTGCTCTGGCTGTGAAGGGCCGCAACGCTCCCCAATGGCTGGCCGACGATGGCGTGAGTCGCCTGCTCGAATGCACGCCCAGCGGTAACCTGCCGCCAGAGGCGGCACAGCGCGAAATCCGCACTGCGCTCGACTTTCTCGTCGCGCACCCGCAGCAACTGCAAGCGGTGGCCCAACAGCGGGCTGATGCCCTGCTGGCCGACCACCAGCGCGTGCGCGAAGCCACCCGTGACGTCGGCCAGTACAGCGTCAGCCCCTGCCTGCCGGTCGATGTGATGGGCGTGTACGTGCTGCTGCCTGACTCGCTATAAGCCTCGGCCTGGAGAAGAACAACCATGAAACGCATCCGCAAGGCCCAGGCCACGCTGAACCTGCCCACCCTCAAGCTCGAAGGGGGGGTATTCCTGCCCGATCAACTGGAAAAAGCCGCTCAGGGCCGCGCCAGCGCCCAGAGCGAGGCCGACTACGGTACCCCCAAGGGCGTCAAGCTCAAGGACGAATACAGCCGCGCTTTCCAGATCGCCTGCGCCCAATGGCAGCACTTCGCCGCGCAGATGGAACGCGCCGACGTCGATGCCGCGCAGCTCACCACCGCCTTCGTCCACGAACTGCTGCGCGATACCTTTGGCTACGCCACCTCGCAAGCCGCGGCAGCACAGCAAGTGGGTGAACTGCGTTACCCGGTCAGCCTCATGGCTGGTACCTTGCCCGTCTTGGTGGCACCACACTCTCTGGGCCTGGACGAGGCTGACGCGCGGTTTGCCGTGCAAGGCGGCGGCAACCGTAAGAAAGCCCCGTTCCAGGCCATGCAGGAATTGCTCAACGCCAGCGAACCGCTGCAATGGGGCATCGTCAGCAACGGCAGACAGCTGCGGCTGCTGCGCGACGCAGCCTCGCTCACCCGCCCCAGCTTTCTCGAAGTCGATCTGGCCGATCTGCTCGGCGGCCAGCGCTATGCCGAATTCGCCAACGTCTGGCGTCTACTGCACGCCAGCCGCGCATCCCGCCCCGGCCAGGGCGCTACGGCGTGCATCTGGGAACAATGGCGCAGCGAAGGCCAGCAGGAAGGCACTCGGGTGCGCGATGGCCTGCGCAACGGCGTCGAGCAGGCCCTGCTGACCTTCGGCGCAGGTTTCCTGCAACACCCTGCCAACCACGCCCTACGCGCCGCCCTGAACGACGGCACGCTCAGCAAGGATGACTATTTCCAACAACTGCTGCGCCTGATCTACCGGCTCATCTTCGTTTTCACCGTGGAAGAGCGCGGCGTGCTGCACCCGCAGGACGACAGCGCCGAAGCACAGGTTGCCCGCCGCGCCTATGCCGAAGGCTACGCCCTGGCCCGCCTGCGCGAGCTGTGCCTCAAGCGCCGTGCCCGCACTCGCCACGACGACCAGTGGCAAGCCATCCGCATCGTCTTCCGTGGTCTGGCACAGGGCGAGCCGCGCCTGGCCCTGCCCGCGCTGGGCGGCCTGTTCGCGCCCGAACAATGCCCCGATCTGGATGTCGCCAGCCTGGACAACGCCCACCTGCTCACCGCCTTGCAACACCTGCGCTGGGCAGTGGTCGCGCAAGGCAAGGGCAGCAGCCTCATCCCAGTGGACTACCGCAATATGGGCCCGGAGGAACTGGGTAGTGTCTACGAAAGCTTGCTGGAGCTGGTGCCTGCCATCGACCTGCCCGCGCGCACGTTCGGCTTTGTCGGCCGTACCGAGGAAGGCAGCACCGCTGGCAACGCCCGCAAGCTCACCGGTAGCTACTACACCCCCGACAGTCTGGTGCAGGAGCTGATCAAAAGCGCGCTCGATCCCGTCATCGAACAGCGCCTGGCCGCGCAGTCGACCAACCCTACAGAGGCACTGCTGGCCATCCGCGTTATCGACCCGGCCTGCGGCAGCGGCCACTTCCTGCTCGCCGCCGCCCGCCGCTTGGCGGAAAAGCTCGCCCAGTTGCGCAGCCTAGAAGGCGGGCAGGAAGGCGCCATCCAGCCGCAGGACTACCGCCACGCCCTGCGCGAAGTGGTGGCCCGCTGCATCTACGGCGTGGACCGCAACCCCATGGCCATCGAACTGGCGCGCATGGCCTTGTGGCTGGAAGGCTACGAAGAAGGCCGCCCACTGGGCTTTCTCGACCACCACCTGCAAGTGGGCGACGCCCTGTTGGGCCTGACCGACATGAACGCGCTGGAACAAGGCATCGCCAAGGATGCCTTCAAACCCTTGAGCGGCGATGACAAGGACGTCTGCAAGGAGCTGGCCAAAGCCAACGCCTCCGGCCTCAAGCAGATCGCCAAGGATCTGCAAGGCCGCCAGATGCTGCTGGGCGTGGACAACCGAAGCGGCCTCGAAGCCTTACGTGCCATCGAAACCCTGCCCGCCGATACCCCCGAGCAGGTGGCCGCCAAGGAACACGCCTGGCGCCACTTTCTGGAGGACTCCGCTAACAGCTCGCTGGCCCACACGGCCGATGCGTTGGTGGGTGCCTACCTGCTGCCCAAGGTGCAGGACACCGCCGACACCGTGCCCACCAGCATCACCTTGCATGCGCTGCTGACCGACCCGCAACGCGCCCAGACCGAGCACGCCGCCCCCATCGCCGCCGCGCGCGCCGCCTGCAAGCAGGCCCGCGTGTTCCACTGGCCGCTGGCCTTCCCGCAGGTGTTTGCGCAAGGCGGCTTCGATTGCGTGCTGGGCAATCCGCCGTGGGAGGTGTCGCAGATGGGCGAAGAGGAGTTCTTCGCCACGCGTGCCCAGCGCATCGCGGAACTGGCGGGCGATGCGCGCAAACAAGCCATTGCTGCACTGCCTGAAACCGATCCGCGTCTGTGGGATGAGTTTGTCAAGGAAAGCCAACGGATTGCGGCCGCCAACAACTTCTACCGGGAATCGGGACGCTTTCCGCTGACGGCTGTTGGCAAGCTCAACACCTATCCCTTGTTTGCCGAAACTATTCTACAAATCCATGCCGACAGTGGTCGCGCCGGCTTCATCGTGCCTACCGGCATTGCTACTGACGACAGCACCAAGGCGTACTTCGGCCATATCACACAGAACCGGTGGCTGGTCAGCCTGTACGACATCGAGAACCGCGAAAAGCTGTTTCCTGCTGTCGATAGCCGGATGAAGTTCTGCCTGCTCACTCTGGGCGCAGCGGAACGGGCCGAGTTCGTCTGCTTCGCCACCCAGGTCAGCCAACTGGCCGACCCGCGCCGTCGCTTCACCCTCACGCCCGAGGAATTCCTCCTCATCAACCCCAACACGCTCACCTGCCCGGTATTCCGCAGCGAGCGCGATTCGGAACTGACCAAGAAGCTCTACCGCGCCGCCCCGGTGCTGATGCGCGATGCCGTCACCGCAGACGAGGGCAAGCAAGCCAAGGAGGTGGAACCCACGCAAAACCCGTGGGGTATTACTTTCGCGCAAGGTCTCTTCAACATGACCAGCGCAAGCCACCTGTTCAAGGACGAGCCAGCCGCCGACCATCTGCCGCTCTACGAAGCCAAGCTCATCCACCAGTTCGACCACCGCTGGGCTACCTACACGGCGGACGGCAACAGCCGCGATGTCACGCTAGCCGAAAAATCCAACCCGGATTTCACCGTCACCCCGCGCTACTGGGTACAAGCCCGCGAAGTCTGGCTGCGCGTCGCCCGTTTGCCCGATGGCTTGCTGAAGGCTCTCAAGGACGGCAACGCACAGGCCACCGTGCTCGGCGTGACCCAGTTGCTGTTCGGTCGGCACCTAGCCGAACAGCGCCGCGCCCATCCGGGCATGGGCACATACCCCGCCTGGAAAGCCTTTGTCGTCCGCCACCCCTATGCGCAAACCATCGCGCCCACGTCGTTGGGTCTCGTCGGCAACAGCCCAGAAAGCCTGCAACCCCTGAACGACGACTACCTGCCCGCCGAAGGCGAAGCCAAGGTGCAGCCCTACACGCCCGGTGCCCGCAACGCCACGGCCTGGTACGCCACTGACCCTGAAGCCGAGAGCGCCGTGCTGGCGCTCGCCGCCGACTACGGCCATCTGCCTGCATCGGAGACGCCCTTGGCGGACGAACCCGCCGTGCTCGCCCTGGCCGAACGCTGGTTGCAGGTCGCCTGCCCGCAGTGGTTGATGGGGTGGCGGGATATTACCAATGCGACCAATGAGCGGACGGTCATTGCGTCGGTGGTGCCGTTGGCTGGCGTTGGCAATCAGATGCCATTGATGCTGTTCCCCGACGGAGGAAACCGTGCACGATTCGCTGCGCTGCTCGCCAACCTGTCTGCGCTGGTATTTGACTTTGTGGCGCGGCACAAGACAGGCGGCACGCACATGAATTACTTCATCTACAAACAGCTTCCCGTATTGCCGCCAGACCGCTACACCGAGGCCGACCTCGCTTTCATCGTGCCGCGCGTACTGGAACTGACCTACACCACCCATGACCTTGCCGCTTGGGCCAGAGATCTGGGCTACGAAGGCCCGCCCTTCGCCTTCGACCCCGACCGCCGCGCCACCCTGCGCGCCGAACTCGACGCCTACTACGCCAAACTCTACGGCCTCACCGAGGAAGAACTGCGCTATATCCTCGACCCCGCCGACGTCATGGGCGCCGACTACCCCAGCGAAACCTTCCGCGTGCTCCGAAACAATGAGCTGCGGGATTTCGGGGCGTACAGGGAGACGTCAGTCACGCCCCTTCGATTGGCCAGTGTCGATGGCGAAACCCGTCGCGATCATGTGCAGTACCGCACCCAGCATCTGGTGTTGGAAGCCTTCAAGCGAGGTTTCCAGGTAGAAGACGCATTGCCTGTTCAGGCTGAAGCCACGGCTCGGCAGGTCGTCGATCGAGCGTCCCTGCCTGATGGAATCTGGGCACGACCACAACAGAATGAAGGTGCGGAGACGGGGGTGGCCCTGGCCGCCTTGCTCAAGGCTGCGCAGGCCCCATGGCCAGTGCGCCATGTACGTCTCGCCGCCGTCTTGGCGCTTGAGCCCAGGCTGATGACGCCTTTGCTGGATGCGCAGGATGCTCTGGATTGGCAACGCCTGGTAGGCGAAGAAGCCAGGCCGCTGCCCGGGGCGGTGTTGAGCTTCATCCCGCGTGCAAATCAGGCTTGGGGCGGGGCTGTGCGCTTCCTGCGAAGCAGTGGCTACCTGATTGAAGATCTTGGAGCGGGGACTTGGGCCAAAGGTGCCGAACTGGATGTGCCTGCTGCCGAATGGGCCGAAGGACGCGCCCAGATGATTCTTGTTTTCCTGCAAGCGCGAGGGCAAGACTTCGATCGTGTCATTCGCGAATTGCCTGACGAGATAGGGGGATGGATTGAAGCCGCAGCCTGACATGTTCCAGCAACAGCTATGCCTTACTCCGCCGGCACAGATGCATGAGCCACGTTTATGGGTGAGGCGGCTGGTGATATGGGAGAAACCTGGAGAGCCGCCCTTGCGGGATGTTCCATTACGTCCAGGCCTGAACATCGTCTGGACGCCGGACGACAATGGCATCGGTCATGGCGGAGGCAAGACTTTGTTCTGCAGGCTGCTGCGCTATTGCCTGGGCGAGGACAAGTTTGCTCCCGAAGATCAGCGCGACGGAATCGGTTCGGCGTTTCCCAACGGATGGGTTGGCATGGAAGTCGTGCTGGATGGCGCCTGTTGGGCCGTCCTTCGACCCTTGGGTATCCGGCGGCGGCATTTCGCAGTACTGGATGGCAATCTCGATGAGCTTGTTCTCAGCGAAATGCCGGCCACCGGCCTGTCTCCGTTGCTCAACGCCATCGAAGAGAATCTGCTGACACCAGGCGTCAGAGATCTGATCGCTGGCAAGAAACAAGGGCATCAGGCCTGGCAGATTGCGCTGGCGCTGTTGAGCAGGGACCAGGAATGCAGATTCGACCATGTTCTTGAATGGCGGTCCTCACTATCCGACTCGGAGTCGCCGGCGCGGGGGTTGAATCGAACCGAGAGGCTGGAGGCACTGCGAGCCCTGTTGAACGCCATCGATCCCTCCGAACAGACGCTCCGCGTCGACATCGCCGCGATGAGCGAGTCGAGCCGCAGCCAGGAGCAGGAAATAGGCCATCGTGCCTGGGAAATCCGCAAGCTGAGAAAGCAGCTTTTGGAAGTGCTTGGCGTTGCGGACGATGAGCTTGCGCAGGGGGCTCTGGGCGTCGAAATCCTGCGCCGGGCGGCGCAGGAGCGGTTGGCAGCGGAAACCCAGTCCAGCGGGGCGGGCGCGACTCTGGATATAGATTCCGTGCGGCAGGCGCACGAAAAGGCCCAAGCGGAGGTGGCAAGAATCCAGGCTGATATCGGAAGGCAAGAGGCTGTGATACCAGCCATCGAGCGGGCGATATCCGCGATCAAGGGCGAATATCCAACATTGGCCTACTCGCTCAAGGAAGCAGAAAACTATCCTTGTCCCATCTGCGAGGTGCCCATTGACCGCGTGCTGGCGAGTCAATGCGGGTTGTCACACAAGGTTCCAGATCTGGAGGCTTGCAAGGCTAGGTTGGAGAACGGCAGAAAAACGCTCAAGGATGAACAGGAGCGTCTGGAATCAGCCCAATCGCTACTGAAGCAGTTGCGACCTGAGCTGGCGTTGGCGAAACAGGATGCAACGCGCAGGGAAGAGCATTACCAGAACCTGCTGAAGCTTCGCGAACAGCGCGATGGGGCGTGGTATGCCGCACGCAAGGCCGTGGACGATGTCGAGCGCCTGGCCTCGCTGTTCGAACAGCAGCAAACTACCGAAGCCCGCCTGGATAGGCATCAAACCGAGATAGAGCAAGTGCGGGAGCGGATCGCGGCGCTGCAAAACCAGAACGCGACGGTTTTCTCGAAGCTTGCCCAGAAGTTCGACCCGATCATCCGACGCTTGGTCGGACCTGAAGCCAGTGGCGAAATCCGATTGACCGGAAACGGGCTGAGCCTGGTTGTCCAGATGGGTGGTGATCGTTCGACATCTGCGATCGATTCGCTGAAAGTCGTGGCTTTCGATCTCGCGACCCTGTGCATGAGTATCGATGGTGACACGAGGCTTCCGGCTTTCCTGATCCATGACAGCCCACGTGAAGCCGACCTTGGGCTCGCTTTGTACCACGGTCTATTTCATCTTGTGCATGAACTGGAAGGATTTGGATCGGCCCCCTTGTTTCAGTACATCGTGACGACTACTACCCCGCCTCCGAAAGAGTATGCACAAGCACCTTGGCTTGCTTTGCAGCTTCGCGGTTCGCCAGCTGCCGATCGTCTCTTAAAAAGAGATTTGTAAAAGGTGAGACAGGAATGAGTTTCCGAAGACTGGGCCGAGAGTTGGTTGAATGAACCCGCTGCAACGCGCCCTCATCGAAAAAACCGGCCACGACAACGGCTTCGAACACGTGCTGTCGTCGGCTGGCGATGCGGTGATACTGGCTTCGGCCCGCCATCGCAGCCAGGCGGTAGTGACGGCATCGGCCGATGGCTTCGGCTTGCGCCTTCAACCGGCTACGCCCGCGCTGCTGCCGGAACTGTTGCGCAGTTTCCAACCGCGGGCCGGAGCTGATGACGTGTTTTGTGTGCTGACCCTGCCCGATTTGGCGGCTCTCCTGCGCCGCACGGCCAGTCTGTCGCAGGCCTTGCCGAATCAGGCAGTGAGCGACTACCACACGGCCGTGGCGCAAGCTGTCGAGACGATATCTGCCGAAGCCAGGGGCACGGAAGTCGAACGCCTGGTGCGTCAGCGCGTGGGGCAGGCGCGTTACCGCGATGCCTTGCTGACCTACTGGGGTGGTGCCTGCGCAGTGACCGGCGTCGCTGTGACTGAAGCGCTGCGTGCCAGCCATGCCAAACCCTGGGCTGAATGTGCCGACGATGCCGAGCGGCTGGATGCCTTCAACGGCTTTCTGTTGGTGGCCAATCTCGATGCGCTGTTCGATCGCTTTCTGATCAGCTTCGACGATACCGGGCATCTGCTGACCAGCACCCGCCTGTCCCAAAGCGATCTGCCTGGGCTTGGCATTCATTCGGGAATGACGTTGCGCTGGCTGGCCAGCGAGCACCGGCATTATTTACAGTGGCACCGCGAGCGCTTCCTGCTCGGTGCCTGATCGAAGGAAAAACATGGCCAAGGCCGAAGCAAGCGTTGAAGAACTGGTATCAATGATCGAGCGGGGCGAACTGCGTTTGCCAGAGATGCAGCGCCAGTATGTGTGGCGCTCCACGCGAGTGCGCGATCTGCTGGATTCGCTGTATCGCGGCTATCCATCAGGCGCAATCCTGCTTTGGGAAACGGATGAAACTGTGCCTCTGCAGGATTTCGCGGTCAGCCAGAACACGAATCCCTACCAGAGCACCCGGCTCCTGCTGGATGGTCAGCAGCGTCTGACATCGCTCTCTGCCGTCATTCGCGGCGAGCCAGTATCGGTGCGCGGCCGTCGTCGGCCTATCGACTTGCTGTTCAACTTGGAGCATTCCGACCAGTTGGCGGTCGTGACCGAAGTAGAAGAGAACGGCGACGACGAGGACGATGCTGACGACGATAGCGAACTGATTGGCGATGAGACGGACTCGACCGAGGACGAACTGCTCAAGCGCTTCAACAAGATGACGTTCGTGGTGGCCACGAGGAAGCTGGAGCAGTTGCCGCATTGGGTGAAAGTGTCGGAAGTATTCAAGACCGACAACGATGCGCCGTTCCTCAAACGTGCCGGTATCAGTGGTTTTGACGATCCGCGGTACGAGAAGTACAGTCAGCGCCTGGCCCGGCTACGTGGCATCCGCAAGTACGTTTATCGGATGGACGTGCTGGAACGCACGCTTTCCTACGATGAGGTCACGGAAATCTTCGTCCGGGTCAATTCACTGGGAGCCAAGCTGCGCAGTTCCGACTTGGCTCTGGCTCAGATCACCGCCAAGTGGCGGCACTCGCTGCAGACGTTCCAGGATTTCCAGAAGGCATGCGCCAAGACGGGCTTTGACCTTGATCTCGGTTTGCACTTGAAGAATCTGATGGCGTTTGCCACCGGTCAATCACGTTTTCAGATCGTGGGTAGCCTGAATGTGGAGAAGCTGCAGAAGGCATGGAAAGAAGCTTGCGATGGCATGGAGTTCGCGCTCAACTTCCTGCGCAGCAATCTTGGCATCGATAGCCCGGCACTGTTGTCGTCGCCTTTCCTGCTGGTGGTGCTGGCGTATTTCGGGCATAGCCGCAACTATGCGCTGAGCAACGATGAGGCCCGCCAACTGCGCTACTGGGCGCTGATGGCCAATGCCAAAGGCCGCTTCTCCCGAGGCTCCAGCGAAACCATTCTGGATCAGGATTTGGCAAATATTCGTCAGGGCGGAGCGGTGAGCGAGCTGATCGACCGGCTGCGCCTGCAGTTCGGCCGCCTGGACATTACCGCGGAGGAGCTGGAAGGCCGCAACCAGCGCAGCGCGCTGTTCAAGACCATGTTCCTGGCTTTCCGCGCTGCCGGTGCGAAAGATTGGCGCAGCCATCTGGCCATTGCTCTAGATCATTCGGGCGCCCAGCATCGCTTGCAGTTCCATCACATCTTTCCCAAAGCCGTACTGAAGACCAGCTTCACTGCCCGCGAGGCGGATGACATCGCCAATCTGGCCTTCATCGGCGGCAAGACGAATCGCGCGATCAGCGACAAGGCCCCGGCGGTTTACCTGCCCCCACTGGTGGACCGGCTTGGCGAGCCAGCATTCGCAGCACAGTGCATCCCGGTTGAGGCATCGCTGCTGGAAGTGGAAAGCTACAAGGATTTCTTGCTTGAGCGACGCAAGAGGATTGCAACGGCGCTGAATACGTTTGTTGGTCCTGCAGATTAAGCCGGTGGACGGCTGTGTATGTAGGCCAGGGGGCCTCATACTGCCTGATCTAGCTACCGAGGTAGATGGCAGTGATTTGAACGCGCTCGTGTCCCAACTCACGGCTGATGGTCTGACGAGCATGGCGGTCTTCTATGCGCTGCGTTGGACTTAACTCCGTGACTAATGGTCCACCTGCTGCTGGCGGCGGCCTCCCCGTCAACGTCTCATAACGGCTTTGCGCGTACTGATGGCGAAGGCCATGCATATGACTCAGACTCGCCGCCTTGCACTGTCCATCGTAGACGTTCCGCTGCTGGATGTAGGTCTTGTTTGCCGGGATCAGTGATCCTGTGCCCGCCAGGCGGTGTGCTGCGTGGAGCGCCTCGCGTTGCTCTGTCGTTGTGATGGGCACAGTTCGCTCCCGACCGCCCTTGGTCCACGATCCCTTGAGGGCGATGTGGTCGCCCCGATCCGCGTAACTGGGCTGGAACTTGATCGCTTCCTCCCGACGCAATCCGAAGGCGGCCTGTAGCTGAAGGCTCATGCGTACGTGCGCGTCGGTGACCTGTTCAAGACCTGTGCCCAGTTCTTGGGCCTTGCTGACGTTGGTCACATAGCGGCGCTCGGCCACGCCGAGTTGCGTGTTGTCCGCTGGCAGGATGCCGGCCTTGCCGATCTTCTCGGCCCACCAGCGCAAGTGAGAGAGCCGATTCTTGATGGTACCGGACGACAAGCCTTCTTCCTGCCAGCGATCCAGCAGCGCCTGGGCGTGCTTGCCCTTGAGTGACGACGCCTTCATCTGCCGGAAACCGGCCTCGCGCAGTTGCCGCGCGGCCAGCGACAGCGAACGCATCCGGTCGGCCTGCGTGGTGTAGCTGCCGTCACGGTTGCGCTGGCAGAGCTGTCGCAGGGAGTAGGTCAAGTCGTCCATCTTCCGGCCTCCAAGCAAAGCGCCGTACTGCGTTGTCCTGAAATTCAGTGGTTAGTGTTGGTGCCAGCTCGCCAAGGCGAGATCCCGTGAGGGCAAGGGCATGGTGTTCAGGAGACACCAGAGCCTCGAATGAGGCGTCCGTCTTGCTCCCTGCTGGAAGCCCGGACGGAGGTACTACAAGACGAAAGTGATGTGAACGTGGACGAGTCCTCCTATGAAGTGAGTGGGATGAGAAATGCAACGGGAGCCCTGTGCGTCGCGCACAGGCAATTGCTGCAAAGGACAGTGCGCCAGGCGGCGCGATAGGGATGAGTTCAAACAGACGAAGAAGGCTCCGCCCTGGGTAGGGCCGGTATGCGGTCGGAGCCTGGGCATACCTGGGGTGGCTCCACCCTGTCGGGCCAGCGCTTGCAGGAACCTGCGCTGATGGGGGGCCGATGTACGAAGCCCATCGGTCTTGGCAACTGCCCGATCAATGTAGGGCGGCCATCATCATGTAGGCCGCACGCAATAGGAACTGGCTTTTGCCCGCATTGTTGGTGGTGTGGCGCGGGTCGTCACTGCGGAGTGCAGTGACGACCCGTTTCGCGGCAGCATTTGCTACGCAGGATGGGGCTGCCATCCCCTGACCTGCATTACCTGTGCTGCGATGTCCCCAGCGTTCGTCGGGACGTTCAGCATCTTGCGGATGTTGGCGATGTGCGCCAGGGCGGTTTCACGCGATGCCGGTGGCGCAGTCGGTTCCGGGCGGGCTTCGGTGCGCGGCGGAGTTGTAGGCCGGTTCGCGGCAGACGCCTCCTTGCGTCCTGCCCACAGACGGAACTCGCCCGCAAAAACGCGCTTCACCAAGGCGAAGAAGTAGGCCACGACATTGCGCACGGTGCCGCTCTGGCTGCGTGCCTGCAACTCGTCGAGTACTTCCTGGCGATGCTGCGGCGGCAGCCGCCGCAAGGCGGCCTGCACGTCTTTTTGCTGATCTGCCTGGGCATTACTCAGGCAAGGCGGCAAGCTCACCGATTGCGATGCCGAATCGCCGTCGCTTTCGCGCGCGCGGTACGTACGTTCTTTTTTATACATATACGTCTTATACGTACCGCCCTGCTCAGCCGTCATGTGGCGAGCGTGTCCGGTCTGTTGCGGAACAAGCGTGTTGCCAGCGGAATCGCCAGACAATGGCAGTGGGTCTGCTGCTTCGCTCGCCTGCGACGGCGGCGTAGGGGGCAAATCATCGTCATCGTGACGCTGATCGTGGGTCGCAATGGAGGCAGCTTCAGGTGCCTGTGCCAGCGTTGCCCGAATGTGGACAGCCACCCGATCCACCTGGTTGTTTTCGTGGCCGATGGAAGATTGCAGAAGCGCGGGCAGACTGGCATCGAGCGTGCAGGCCTGCTGGAAGTGCAGGGCGCTTTCGTGAACCTGATACAGCTCGCTGAGCACATGCCCCGTCAGAGGGTCGCGTTGCTGGCCGACCAGACTGATCCACCCCGTCAGCCGAAGCACCACGAGAACGCGCCGGGCCGTCTCGTACCCGGCCCTCTGCCCCAGCGGGGTGGAGGTGAGATAGCGGCGCAACTGCCCCAGATTCGCCAGCGGGCTGATGCCTTCCGCAGAGCGCAGCATGCGCAGCACCTGCCAGCCATTGCGCTCCAGCGGCGTGAGGCGAGCATCGAGCATGAGCGAGGCGGGCGTGGTGAACAGGGCATCTTGCCCCAGCGGGATGTGGCGGGTGTGATGGTCTGCCATGAGAGTTCTCCGAGGTCTGGGCCACAGCGGCCAGTTCTCCTGCATCTCATCGCGTACCGTTCCGGGCGTCAGCCAACAATGCGGTCTGCGTCATACCCGTTTTATCCGGTAGGCGCAGCGCTGGCACCGGCATCCAGACTGATTTATCATCCCGATACCCCTATGGGGGTACAACTGGGGGTACTTCCAGCAATTCTCGCAAAGGCCGTGGCCCGATTTCCTCGTGAAACCTAGCATTTACGGCCCTTTGCCGACCGATCAACGTTTAAACGTGTAATCCCCTTCCCGTCCCAGGAAAGCCCCGGCCAAGCGCCGGGGCTTTTCGTTCCTGCCCCTCCCCATCGCCCTCTCTCCGGCGATCCGACCCCTTCCGTCTAAACGATTGAAAGATCAGAAAATTATCTAGGCCCAGGGGTTGACAGCCCCGCCCGAGATACGGAAAATGCGCGCCACTCGGCTACATAGCTCAGTCGGTTAGAGCGCAGCATTCATAATGCTGATGTCCCAGGTTCAAGTCCCGGTGTAGCCACCATATTTTTCAAGGGGTTAGCGCAAGCTAACCCCTTTTTGTTTTGGTCGGCAGACTACAAACCGTCTACGCCCCCCTTTACCGATTTACGGTTCGCATAAAAAAGCCCCGCATCTGCGGGGCTCTACGATCAACGTCACCGCTATCCGTGAGCAAGCAGCGGCTCAATCTCATGTTCGATCTGCTCGCCATTCGCCGCATAAGCAGTTGCTAACGAATACTCACTCTGGAGATTCATCCAGAACTGAGCGGACGTATCAAAGTAACGCCCCAGACGAATCGCCATATCTGCGGAGATACCACGCTGCTCACGAACGATATCATTCACTGTCGGAGCGGAGACTTTCAAAGCGCGTGCTAGAGCAGCTGGAGAGATATCCAACTCCATCAGAAACTCATCGCGCAATATTTCCCCAGGATGGATGGGGCGCATACCATTGGTAGCCATGGTCCACCTCCTCAGTGGTAATCAACTATTTCGACTTCTTCGGGACCCGCATCCGTCCAGACGAAACAGACACGCCACTGGTCATTGATCCTGATGCTATGTTGGCCCGCCCGCTTTCCCTGCAACGGCTCCAACCGGTTTCCAGGTGGAGAGCGCAAGTCTCGAAGCTCCGTAGCCGCATGAAGCATTGCGAGCTTACGCGTAGCGACTGTGAGGATCGCTCCCCACCGCCTCGAAAGACCCGTCTCAAAAAGCTGACGAGTCTCGTCGCAGCGAAAGGTCAGAATCATTCATTAACCCTTAACGTTAAGCGTTAACTTCACTACAGATTACCACAGATCCTCATGTGGTCAATTTGTAGCCAGACTGAGTAATCGGAGAAAAGCGCATCGCCGATTCCAAGTGCTCCGGCGTTAGGTGCGCATACCGCATCGTCATCGAGGAATGCCCGAGGATCCGCTGTAGGGCCACGCCATGCGCAGCGCCCCGTGTCAGGCATTTCATCTTGCTTTGGAAGCCAGGCATGCCTCATTGAAACAGTTCGAATCATTTGATAATCATTATCGATTTGTTTAGCTTTGCCGCCCATCAAAACAACAGCAACTCGGACATCTCCTCATGCCCCGCTCCATCCCTTCGCGCCCGGCTCCCCTGGCGCTTTCCCTGTCCCTTTTCGCTTCGTTTTCCGCTCCTGCGCTGGCTGCCGATCCGGTGGAGCAGCAGATGGTGGTGATCGGCTCGCGCGCGCCGACCAGCATCAGCGAGTTGCCCGGCACGGTCTGGGTGATCGAGCGCGAGCAACTGGACCAGCAGACCCAGGCCGGCGTGCCGCTGAAGGAGGCGTTGGGACAATTGATCCCGGGCCTGGATATCGGCTCCCAGGGTCGTACCAACAACGGCCAGAACCTGCGCGGACGCAGCGTACTGGTGATGATCGACGGGGTGTCGCTGAACAGTTCGCGGGGCATCAGCCGGCAGTTCGACTCCATCGACCCATTCAACATCGAGCGCATCGAGGTGATGTCCGGCGCCAGCGCGGTGTACGGCGGCGGCGCCACCGGCGGGATCATCAACATCGTGACCAAGAAGGGCGTCGGCGGCGACACTCGCTTCAACACCGAGCTTGGCGCCCGCAGCGGCTTCCAGAGCCACGAGGATCACGACCTGCGCGCGGCGCAGTCGATCAGCGGCGGCAACGACCTGTTCAACGGCCGCCTGGCCATCGCCTACCAGAAGAACGGCGCGGCCTACGACGGCAGTGGCGACCAGGTACTGACGGACATCACCCAGACCGACCTGCAGTACAACAGGTCGGTAGACCTGATGGGCAGCCTTGGCTTCACTTTCGCCAATGGCCACAGCCTCGATCTCGGCCTCCAGTACTACGACTCCGGCTACGACGGCGACCGCGGCCTCGATCTCGGGCGCAACTTCGATGCCCTGCGCGGACGGGCACCCTATTCGATCAAGGGCGGCGTCGACCTCGACCGCGAGCCGGAAAGCAAGCGCCATCAGTTCAACGCCACCTACCATGCGCCGGAAGTGCTGGGTCACGACCTCTACCTGCAGGCCTACTACCGCAACGAGAAGATGGCCTTCAACCCCTTCCCCACCATCCGCTACAGCAATAGTGGCGCAATCAACTACGGCACTTCCTACTACTCGGCCTCGCAGCAGGACACTGACTACTACGGGATGAAACTGGCCCTGGTGAAGACCTGGGAGCGCGCCAGCCTGACCTACGGGGTGGACCTGGACCGGGAAAAATTCACGTCCGACCAGATGCTCTTCAACCTGCCGCTCGCCGCCGCCAGCGGCGGGCTGGTAGCCAGCGAACAGGCCAAGCTGGGCCGCTACCCGGACATCGATACCGACAGCCGCGCCTTCTTCCTCCAGGGCAGTTGGAAGGCCACCGACGACCTGACCCTGAGCGCCGGCGTGCGGCGCCAGTCGATGAGCACCGACGTCAGCGACTTCGTTGCGGCGAACCAGCAGATCCTCATCGCCAACGGCCTCGGCAAGACCGCCGACGCGGTTCCGGGCGGGAGCAAGGACTACGACGTCAACCTGGTCAACGTCGGCGCCATCTACAAGCTGAACCTGCAACAACAGGTCTGGGCCAACTACAGCGAAGGCTTCGAGCTGCCGGACCCGGCCAAGTACTACGGTTTCGGACGCTACGGCGCAGCCGACGGCAATGGCCACTACCCGCTGTTGCAGGGGGTCAGCGTGAACGACTCGCCGCTGGACGGGATCAAGACCAAGCAGGTTGAGCTGGGCTGGCGGCACACCGACGGTGCCCTGGATACCCAGGTGGCGGCGTTCTATTCCTGGTCGGACAAGAGCATCAAGTACGACTCGAAGACCCTGGCGGTGCTGCAGCAGGACACCAAGAAGCGCAACTACGGCCTGGAGGGCCAGGCTACCTACTGGCTGGACGATCACTGGCAGCTCGGCGTCAACGGCCTGGCCATCCGCTCCCAGGAGAAGGTCGACGGCCGCTGGCTGAAGCAGGACGTGACCTCGGCCAGCCCGTCCAAGGCCGGCGCCTTCGTCGGCTGGAAGGACGATCAGCGCAGCCTGCGCCTGCAGGGCGTGCGCACCTTCAACCTGAACGACGAGGCGGGCAACAAGATCGACGGCTACGCGCTGTTCGACCTGCTCGGCACCCAGGCGCTGCCGGTGGGCACCCTCACCGCGGGCATCCAGAACCTACTGGACAAGGACTACACCACGGTCTGGGGACAACGCGCCCAGGTCTACTACGGCGGGCTCGCACCAGCGGGACTGTTCGACTACAAGGGACGGGGACGGACCTACAGCCTGACGTATAGCGTGGAGTTCTGAAGCCCGTCCTCGACAGTTCCCCTGTCCCTCCAGGGACAGGGGAACTCGTGGGAAAGAGCTTCCGCCTCTCTCAGCAGCAACCGCCCAGCGGACTCAAGCGATACTGCGGCGGCAACTGGTCGAGGCCGCTGACGGTGACGTTGAGGTTCTTCCACAGGCCATCCTTGATCCCGTAGATGCAGCCATGCACGGACAGCGACTGGCCGCGGTGCCAGGCGTTCTGGACGATGCTGGTGTGGCTGACGTTGGCCACCTGCTGGATCACGTTGAGCTCGCAGAGGCGATCGACGCGCTCCTCCTCGGTCGGCAACTGCTCCAGGTGCTCGCGGTATTCGTAGGCGAGGTCGCGAATGCTGCGCAGCCAGCCGTCGATCAGGCCGAGCTGGTCGTTGTGCAGGGAGGCGCGCACGCCGCCGCAGCCGTAGTGGCCGGTGACCAGGATGTGCTTGACTTTGAGCACGTCGACGGCGAACTGGATCACCGACAGGCAGTTGAGGTCGGTGTGCAGCACGACGTTGGCGACGTTGCGATGGACGAACAGGTCGCCGGGCAGCATGCCGACGATTTCATTGGCCGGCACCCGCGCGTCGGAGCAGCCGATCCAGAGGTACTCGGGGGTCTGCTGGCGGGCCAGCTTGGCGAAGAAGTCCGGGTCTTCCTGCTTGATCGCTTCGGCCCAGCGGACGTTGTTCTCGAACAGTTGCTGCAAGTCGCTCATGGCATGCCCCTCGTTTGACCGGTGCAGCACCTTACGGAAGGCGATGCCCGTTTGACAAGCGTCACAGCGCGGCGTGACTACGCCACCAGCGCTGCTGCGCCAGCGGCTGCATGGCGACCTGATCATGCCAACAGGCGTGCCAGGCTGCGGCGTCCTCTGCCAGGCGCGGCCAGTCGGGCTGTGCGAGGTCGGCGAAGAGTTCCCGTTCCAGCCAATCACGGCCGCTGCGCAGGAGCCGGCGGAAGGCTCGGTCGGTGAGCGCGCGGCGGTGCACCGCCTCGAAGCGCCACCAGGGGGATTCCTGTACCGCCTCGCGCGGCTGGCTGAGCACGGCGGCGCCGGAGGCCGGATCGAAGGACAGCGGCTGGAACAGTCCCAGGCACGGCGCCGAAGTACCGGTGGCGGCCAGTAGCGGGCCGTCGTCGCGCAAGCGGGCGACCAGACTGGCGGTGGTCTGCGAAGGCCGCCAGAAGCTGCCGGCGTGCATGCATACCTGGCGGTTGTTGTGGCGGCGGAAGTGGTCCCCGCGCGGGCCATGGTGGCGCAGCGCGACGAACAGCGCGTGCCAGTCCGGCTCGCCAGGCAGACTGTCGAGGAAGCGCTGGTTGATCCGACAGCGCCGGTGCGCACCGCCGACCCAGGGTAGCAGGCGGGTGTCGAAGACCCGCGCGAAGTGGAAGTCGCCGCGACCATCCCAGCAGCCCTGGCGGCGTGCCTGGTCCTCGAGGTCGCGGCTGCACAGGTCGAATTCGTGGCCAAGGGTCAGGGCGTTGGAGATGGCCCAGCGCTCGACCTTCTTCGCCGCCCACAGGTTGCCGGCGGTTTCCAGCACCCAGGCTTCGCCGGGGTCGGCGATGAGAAAGCTGTTGTCGTAGCGGATGCGCTTGTCACGGTAGCCGGCCGGGCCGCCCTGGCCGTAACGCTGCAACAACCCGGTGATCACCTCTAGCGCCTCGCGGGCGCTGGCGCCGCGCTCCAGTCCCAGGCGCAGCAGGTCCATGCCGAGCAGCGCGGTGCCGCGCTGACGGGTCAGCTTGGTGAACACCGCTTCGTTGCCGATGGCCACGCCGTGCTCATTGACGCCCATTTCCGCGCCCCAGATCCAGCTCGGCTGGCTGATCACCAGCGCATGTCGCTGGGCGGCCTGGGGAATGTCGAGGTAGGTGGTGCGCAAGCGCGCTTCCGGATCGTTGCGCACCGCCGGCAGGCGCAGCAGACGCTGCGGTTCGGCGGGCTCGCGGTCGCTGTTCTTGGCGAACCAGGTCTGGCCCTGGTGGCGAAGGATCAGGGTGTCGCACATGGGGGCTCCAGTCTGCGCATCCTGCCACCGGCCGCTGTCGACCTGACTTCGCACTCCCGCGAAGGGTTACCGCATGAAGGGACCTGCCTGCGGTATGCAGGCGAGAATCGGAATGCTGGTAAGGGTACGGCGGTGCCAGAAGGCCAGCCAGCTACTCCAAGTGATAGCTAGTTGCCGGCAGGGAAGCGGAGCAAGCCTCAGTCGAACAGGGTGCAGGCCATGACCAGGGCGTCTTCGCGCCCGCCGACGGCGGGGTAGTAGTCGCGACGGCGGCCGATCTCGTTGAAACCGTAGCGTTCGTAGAGGCGGTAGGCGGCCTGGTTGGAAGCGCGCACTTCGAGGAAGCATTCGCGAGCCTGGTGGCCGGCCGCCTCGCGCATCAGGTGTTCGAGCAGGCGCAGACCGAGGCCACGCCCCTGGCTTTCGGGCTTCACCGTGATATTCAGCAGGTGCGCCTCGTCGAGGATGATCTGGATGACGCCATGGCCGACCTGCTGGCTACCCTCGAACATCAGCCAGCAATGGTAGTTCTTCAGGCCTTCGCTGAAGATGCCACGGGTCCATGGGTGGCTGAAGGCGGCATATTCGATTTTCAGCACGGCATCGAGGTCCGCCTCGGTCATCGGGCGGAAGGAAATCGCATCGCTCATTGAATCTCGCTCGACCAGCGCTGACGGACACGGCGCATGGCGCGCCACAGCTCGCCCTTGAGGGCGGGTTCTTCCATGAGGGCTTCCAGGCCCGGCACGGCCCAGGTTGCGCCCAGACCGTCCACCTGCAGTTCGCGGAACAGGCTGCCCTCGTCGCCCTCGCCGGCGAAGCGGATCGCCGGCAGGCCGACCAGCCACAGGCAGCGGCTACGCTCGCTCTCCTCCATGCGCGCGGCGACGAAGCTCTGGACGAACTCTAGGGCCGCCTGCGGCCCCTGGTCGAGGTTGCCGCGCGCCAGCAGCGGCCAGCGTACCGGTTCGCCGATCAGCCGCGGGCTGTCCGGCAGGCCGGCGGCGCGCAGCAGGTCGCGCAGCAGCAGGTAACCCGGATCTCGGCTGGCGAAGGGTTCGCCGGTGGGCAGTTCGACCAGCAGGGTGCAGGAGCCCGCCTGCAGCAGTTGCAAGGCGAAGCGCGGCGGCGGGGCCTGGACCGCCGGCGGCTCGGCCGGGGCCTCTTCGACCGGCGCGACCGGCTCGGCTTTCTTCGCCGCCGGGGCGCCCGGCTTCGGCAGGCTGATCGGAATCCCCCGGCCTTCCGCGGGCGCGGCAGGAGCCACGCTTGACGCGCTGGCCGGCGCCTCGGCTTGCGGGACGCGGGCCTGCGGCGCATCGATCGCGGCGCGCGCACGCACAGGCACCGCCGGCTCTTCCCGGGGCGGGGTCTCCAGCAACTCCGGCCGCGAGGGTGCGGCGAACGGCAACGGCTGGCGGGGCAGCCAACTGGTTATCTGCATCGCGCCCAGGAAGGCGCGGCGACGCTGTTCTTCGATCAAATCTCGGGCACCGGCAATTAGGCGATGCGCGGGGACGGTTTCGCCCCCGGCGTTCAGGCAGGCAATGATAGCGGTTCTTCGACCTCGGCGGAGCGGCTTTGTCCCGCCATGCGACGGTTCGCCCTCAACGCGGGGCGACGGTGAAGATGTTGACGTTGCCTTGCAGCTTGAGGGTGCCGTCGATGCGTGCGCTGACCAGGTTGGTCTGCACCAGCCCGGGATCGGTACCGCGCGCCTTGTTGGCGCCAGCGATGGTGAAGCGCAGGTCCTGGAAGCTGGTGTCCTTCAGGCCGACGCGCAGCACCGGGCGGTTGAAGGCGGCGCCGTCGCCGCCGAAGCCGTCCTTGATGGTCACCACGTCCAGGGTGACTTCGTCGAAGCTGAACTTGCCGCTGATATCGTCGATCACCAGGTAGTTGTTGCCGCTGCCGGCCGGCTGGATCGCCAGGCGCGCGCCGCAACCGCCGGCGCAGCGCGTCTGCGAAGGATTTTCCTGGAGATTGAGCGAGGCGCTGATGCTGATCCCGGCCTGGCCGACCACGTCGTCCAGATCGCTATCGCCCAGCGAGCGCAACTCAGCCCCGGCCGAAGCGCTGAACAGCAGCGCCAGCGCCGCGAGGATGCCGATGCCGCCTGCCAGTGGATGAGTCTGCTTGGTCATGTGCTGCGTACCTCGTTTCCCGCCGCCACCTCAGAGGTTGTGCGACGTCACCTTCAGGTAGTTGAAGCTGAGCCCGGATATCTCGTTGCGGCCCATGTTGTAGCCGCCGGTCGGTACCTGCCCGTAGCCTGGCCGGGTACCGCCGATGTTGAGGTTTTCGATCACCAGGCTGGTGCGCGGCGCATTGGCGTAGAAGTCGGCGGCGTTGGCCAGGGTCAGCTTGGGCAGTTCGAAAGTGAAGTTGCCGTCGGCGGTGACCGAGAACAGCAACGGCTGCGACTTCCCGTAGCCAAGCGCGACGCTGGCATAGGCGTTGGTCAGGTAGACGGTGCGCGCGGCCTGCTCGGCGGCGCTGACGCAACTGGGCGAGCCAGCACCGCAGGACATGATCTCGAAAGTCTTGGCGTAGAGGTTCAGGCGCATCTCGCCAACCAGTTGGCTGCGCGCGTTGGCGCCCCAGAAGCGCAGGTAGGAACCGTCCATCGCCAGTTCGGAGAAGTCCAGGTTGAGCACATCGGTGCGCGTGGAAGTGACGCCGAAGTCGAAGCGGATGCCGGCGTCGACCTTTTCGCTGGCCCGACTCGAGCAGTTGCTGCCGGCACCGGCGTAACCAGCGATGCACGGCTGGCCACCGGCGCCGCTCACCAGGCTGGGGAAAGCCAGCTCGATCACGTCCGCGGTGTCCGGCAAGGTGCTGACCACCCGCCCGTCGTCGAGCTGGGTGGTCAGCACCGAACCCTTGGCCAGATTCAGCTTGAACGGGAAGTTGAGACGGCCGAGAGTCACCGGCGCCAGGGTGCTGCCCTTGTTGCTGCCAGTGGCGGCGACGTACAGCTCCTTTACCGTGATCGGCACGTTCTGCCCGGTGGCGGTGTTGGTCACGCCATTGATCGCGATGGTGGCCTTGTTGCCGTCGACCATGGCGCTGTCGAGGACGAAGCCGATGCCGGCGCCCTGCACGTCCGACAGTTGCTCGTCGTCGAGCGCTGTCATCTCGGCATGGGCGAAGGGGGCGGCCAGCAGGGCCGCGAGCAGGCAGGCGCGACTCATCTCAGCAGCCCTTGTTCAGGCCGCCCAGGCAGGTGTCCTGCCGTGGAATGCCATTGAAGGCCTGACCGAAGTCGACCTTGATTGGCGCCGTTCCATCGGCGTTGCGCGACATGTTGAGGAAGGCACCGGCCAGCGCGGCGACCAGCTTGGAGGGATCCTGCTGGTCGCGCCACTGGACGTTCTGGCTCTGCATCGAGATGAAGAAGCCTTTCGACGAGTCGATGAAGTTCTGCGCGTTGTTCGGATCCACGGTGCCGATCGGGAACGACTGGTACTGGGCCAGGTTGAAGCAGGTCTGGGCGCCCATCAGCTTGCAGTCGTTGGAGGTGAGGAAGGGCAGCAGGACGTTCACCAGGCTGCCGATGATGGTGCTGTCGTGCATGTCCAGGGCTGTGCCGTTCTTCAGGCCGATCATGGCAGCGCGGATCGGGTCGGGGTTGCCGGAGCTGTTCACCAGTTCGGCCTGGGCGGTGTATTGGGAACTGCCGGTGAGGGTGATGGCGGTCTTCGCCGCCAGGCAGTCGAGGGCCAGCAGGCCGCAGGAAATGCTGCCTCCCAGTTGGCTGCCGGTGCCGTACAGGTCCACCGGCACGTTGCCGGTGAGGGTCTTGATATCGCCCGAGAGGTAGCCCTTGGCTTCGCCGAAACCGATACGGATGCCGACCATCTTGCTACCGTCGTAGGCGAACTCGATGTAGGGATTGCTGATGAGGAACGGGTTGATCGCGCCGGTGGCGTCGTTGACCGTGCCCAGGGCGAAGTTGTCGATGGCGATGTCGGCACTGCCGGCAAGCTCGCCGCTGCGGTTGTACTGGCCCAACTGCAGCTTCTTCATGTTCAGTTGGGTCTCGATGTCGGCGCCGAAGTTGATGCGGGTGAAGTTCAGTCCGTTGGCGGCGTCGGTGGTGAGGTTGATGAAGGCCTGGCCGACCACGTCGGAAAGCTGGTCGTCGTCCAGCGACTCCATCCTCGCCTGGGCGGTGGCAGCCAGCAGACCGGCGCCGCAGAACAGCGCGCAACGCAGCAGGAAGGGCAGACGACGGGACATGGGCTCACCTCTTGTTCTTCTCGTGGCCGACGGCAGAGACACTGCGACCTGTAGTCACTATAGAAAGCCCCGGGCGAATCGGGGCCGACCCATAGTCGAGAAAAACCGCCGAACGACGCGGTCGCCGCGCTCGCTGCAGCGGATGAGCGGTCGCTCGGCCAGGATGGATGTTACCCATCGTCACACGGGGGTAACGTCAGCCCTTCACTGCTGGCGGAACAGGCCGATCAGATGGTCGGCAATGGCACCCTTGATGGCGTTGAGGCTGAGCAGGGAGTGTGCGCTGAGGCGGGCGGGGTTGATCCGGTGCAGGTGCAGCGAGGGCATGCGCGCTTCGTACTCGCGCAGGTCGCCCTTGACCAGGATCGGCAGGAACACGTCGTCGTGAGCCTGGTAACGCTGGATCAGCAGTTTCAACCCTTCCTGGAACGGCAATTCCTTCGACGCCACCAGGCGGTGCTCGCCGGGAATCTTCAGGTAGAGCCCGCGATAGCCCATGGTCTCGCCCGGCAGGATATGGATCCCGGTGGGCTCCACCGCGGCCAGCGGGATATCGTGGAAGGTGTCGTGCCAGGCCTGCTCGCTGGGCAGGATGGTGATGCCGCCATGGTCGCTCTCGGGAATCACGAAGCTGTAGTTGCTGTAGAGCTTCTCGACATAGGCCGAGTAGATACACAGGCGGTTCTCGAAACGTTTGAGGAAGGCGATCGCCTCGCTGCGGTTGGTGATGGCATCCAGGTCCCAGGCAAGGTCACCCTGGTTCTGCAGTTCGGCCCAGCGGGCCTCGGCGTAGGCGGCGTCGTTCAAGAGTCGGCATTCATTTGGAATAGACAGGCCAGGGGACTTCAGCAGAAAGCGTGCCAGCCCCTGGAAGCCCCCATTCCCCGGACCAGGCGGGGCAGGAAAGTCCTTACGCAGTCATAAACTGCCGCTTTTCGACACCTCGATGATAGCCAGATGCCATCCGCCGATACCGGGCCCGTACCTGCGCCGCAGACGTGTCGACGGCCTGCATCGCACTCATCGGCGGCGTCTGCGTCGCCCGTGCCTTTGCAGTACAATCGGCGCTTTTTCCACGGACCGGCCCTCCCGATGATCGACCCCCGACGCGTACTGCGTGCGCTTGCCGAACACTGGGCCCTGCTCGAGCCTCTCTGCGAGCGCTTCGATGCCGGCACCCTGAGCCTGGCGGAACTGCGCAGCCAGTTGAACACCCAGTTACCGGAAAGCAACCCGGCGGAAATCACCGCCCTGCTCGACCAGTGGATCCGCCTGGATATCCTGGTCCCGGTGGCCAAGAGCCCCAACCGTTTCGAGCTGAACGCGCAGATCCACGACTTCCTCGCCTACCTGCGCCACGAGCATCGCCTTGGTCTGTGCCTGGAGATCGAGGCCTACCTGCGCCATCTGGAGCGCCTCGCCGGGTACATCCAGGACGCCTTCGAGACCCGCGACAGCCAGGACCTGGCGCGCCAGCTGCGACTGCTCGACATGCGCGTGCGCGATGTACTGAAGAAGCTCGGCAATGACGAGCAGGCACTGATCGGCGTGGCCGAGCGGGCCAAGACCAGCGACCGGCAGATTCCCCTGGCGCAGCGCTACGCGGAGGTCCTGGCGACCTGGGACGAGTACGTCGAGCCGATGATCCAGCTGGTCAGCGCCGATGGCGCCTTCGAGCAGGGCGTGCGGCGGGTCGAACAGGTCCTGCTGCGCCTGCTAGGCGAACAGCAGCGCCTCGGCCACCTGGTCGATGACGACCTGGTGCTGCGCACCCACGCGCGCATCCTCGAGATGCAGACCAACGCCCAGCTGACCCTGCGCCGCGCCCGCGAATTATTGCTGCCGCTGCGCGAGGAAGCGCGCCGGCACAACGCGGTGACCCGTGGCGCCGCCCTGGCGCTGGCGGCGATCCGGCGCAAGGGCCTGGATGCCGTGCCGCAGGCGGCGATGCCGCTGTTCACCCGGCCGCAGAGCACCTTCCTCGGCACCGCCTCGCAGGTCGAGAGCTACGTCTTCGCCCTCGCCCGCTTCGAGCCGAAGCCGGCGCAGTTCCCCAAGTCCAGCGGCACGCGCAAGAGCAACGGGCCGGCGCGACCACCACGGACCGCGCGGGAAATGATCGAGCGCTGCCAGGCGGCGCTGCCGCTGCCGGACCTCATGCAATGGCTGCTGGCCCAGGAACCGGACGGCGCCACCGACGAGTTGCTCTACTGGTTCTCCCGGCTGTCGCGCGACGCGCGCTTCCAGCGCGAACGCCTGCAACGCCGCGAGTACGAAACCACCGAACATTGCGTCAGCCTCTGCTCCTTCGCCCTGAACCCCGCCGCCAAGGACAAGGGCCAGGCCAGGGACGCAGACACCCTTTCCGCGAGCGAAACCCATGCATCTTGATCTCTCCGAACTGACCCAGCTCGCGCCGATCTTCCGCGAGCTGTTCAAGGGCTACCACATCAGCCACCGCGACCCCGAGCTGTACACCCAGCTGTCCTCGCACCAGGACCAGTACCGCGGCCTGTTTCGCGCCATGGGCTTCGAGCTGGTCTGCGACACCCGCGGCTTCTACTACTTCGTCCCGGAGCAGGTCGGCGCCCAGGTGAACAAGACCGCCCAACGCCTGGCGCTGTTCACCTTCATCCTCGTCGAACACCTCGCCGACCAGGGCCGCGACCCGCTGTCCGTGCTGGACGGCGGCAGCATCGGCCGCGAAGAGCTGCCGCCGCTGCTGGAGAAATACCGCGACCTGTTCCTCCAGGCCGAGGTGCAGACCCAGGAAGAACTGGAAGAGAAGGTCATGCGCCGCCTGACCCAGCTCGGCTTCGCCTCCGAGGACAGCGGCGTGTACCGCTTCATGCCGCCGATGCACCGTTTCCTCGACGTCTGCCTGTCGGTGCAGCAGGACCGCAACCTGTCCGCCAGCCTGCACGCCGACCTGCCGTTGCAGACGCCGGTGCTGGTCGATGACGGCGAGATCGAACCGCTGATGGCCAGCGACGAAGAATTGTCCGAAGAGAGCGAGGAAGACGCCCTCGCCCGCGCCATCGCCGAAGAACACGCGCAACAGGAGGCTGACGCATGAGCCAGACCCGCTACGGCATCCGCCGCTTCGCCCTGCTCAATACCGCCGGCTACAGCCTGGGTATCTTCCCGCTGGAAAACCCGCTGTCGATCTACGGCGCCAACAACCTGGGCAAGAGCGCCTCGATCAACGCCCTGCAGTTCCCGATCCTTGCCCGCCTGTCGGACATGAGCTTCGGCAAGTACAGCATGGAGCAGTCGCGGCGCTTCTACTTCGCCTCGGACACCAGCTACATTCTCCTCGAACTGATGCTGCCCCACGGTCCGCACGTGATCGGCGTGGCCGGGCGCGGCCCGGGCGGCGGCTTCGGCCACCAGTTCTTCGCCTACGCCGGCGAGCTGAGCCTGGACCACTACCAGAAGAACGGTACCTGCCTGCGCCAGCGCGAGCTGTTCGCCAACCTCGAGCGCGAAGGCATCAAGGCCTACGAGGTGAAGCCGGAAGAGCTGCGCCGCCTGCTGGTCGGCGGGCACACGTCGATCCCGCTCGACCTGACCATGATCCCGCTGCGCTCCACCAGCGAGCAGAGCCTGAAGACCTTCCGCTCGCTGTTCATCAACCTGCTGCACATGCGCGAGATCACCGCGGCCAAGCTCAAGCAGCTGTTCCTCGACGCCTTCGAGCACAGCCTGCGCTCGGGTAACGTCGACTACATCGCCGCGTGCGAGGAGGCCTTCCGCGACGTGCGGCGGATGGAGCAGGACTACCAGGCGCTGGTCGCCGCCGGCCCGCTGGTGGAAGCCCTGGCCAACGGCGTGACCCAGCGCGACGTACTGCGCGGCAAGATGCACCGCCTTTCGCCGCTGCTCGACAGCCTGCTCGGCACCTGGCACGACTACGCCGGGGCGCGCCGCGAGGAACTGCTGATCCAGCACGATCAATACCGCGCCGAGCAGGACGGCCTGCAGAACGAACAGCGCGGCGGCACCCAGGAGCTGATGCGTCTGGAGCGCGAGATCGCCGGCATCCAGCGCTGGCTCGGCGAGCTGTCGGTGCTCAAGACCCGCTTCGCCCTGGTCGACGACGCCAAGGTCCTCGAACAACAGCTGCTCGCCGCCAAGGATGCCCACGACGAACTGGCCGGCGCCCTGGCCCATTCGCGGCAGTTCTCCAGCGAAGACCTGGAAGAGCGCCTGCGCGACCTGGAAAAACGCCTGAAGAACGTCCGCCAGCAGCTCGAACACGCCGACAACAACAGCTACGCACGCCTGCGCGAGGAGTTCAGCCAGCAGGACGTGGAACGCCTGATGCGTCTGTTCAACGGCGCGCTGTTCAGCCTGCCGCTCGGCGAGAACGGGGTGAACCTGGATGACGGCGACGTCTGGGTGAAGAGCGTCGAAGCCATCCTCGACCACTTCAAGGGCGAGCATTTCGAAGCCCCTGGCCTGAGCATCGACCTGTCGCACATCGAACCGCCGGCGTTGCAGGCCCTGGCCGACCGCGCCGCCCTGCGCGACCAGAAGGAGCGCCTGGAGAAGGAGCTGAAGCAGCTCAAGACCCAGCAGAGCGTCGCCGCCGACCGCGCCGCGAGCAAGGCCCAGGCAGAGAAGCTGTACCAGGACGTGCTGGATGCGCAGAAGGCCCTGGAAGACTTCCGCCGCACCCAGACGCTGACCGCCGAGGAGCCCGAGAAGCTCGCCGAACTGGCCCAGCTGGAGGCGTCCCAGGACGAACTCAAGCGCTCCAGCGACGCCTTCGCCGAGCGCGTCCAGCAACTCTCCGCGCGCCTGCAACTGGTGGCCCGGCAACTGGGCGACCTGGAGGCCAAGGAGCGCACCCTGGAAGATGCCCTGCGCCGCCGCCAGCTACTGCCGGCCGACCTGCCCTTCGGCACGCCGTTCATGGAGCCGGTGGACGACTCGCTGGACAACCTGCTGCCGCTGCTCAACGACTACCAGGACACCTGGCAGGCGCTGCAGCGCATCGACGGGCAGATCGAGGCGCTGTACGCCCAGGTGCGCCTGAAGGGCGTCGCCAAGTTCGATAGCGAAGACGACACCGAGCGCCGCCTGAAGCTGTTGATCAACGCCTACGCGCATCGCCAGGACGAGGCCCTGACGCTGGCCAAGGCGCGCCGCGCGGCGGTCACCGACATCGCCCGGACCCTGCGCAACATCCGCAGCGACTACGACAACCTGGAACACCAGTTGGCCCTGTTCAACCGCGAGATCAACAAGCGCCAGGTTTCCAACCTGCAGAGCTTCCGCATCGTCCTCGCGCCGAACAAGGATGCGCTCAAGCACATCGACCAGATCATCCACAGCGCCGGCCAGTACGAGGAAGGCGAAAACCTCTCGGTGTTCGACCTGACCCAGAGCGCCGAGCAGGACGCGAAGAACGAGGAGGCCAAGGAATACCTGGCCCGCCTGGTCGCCGCCAACCACAACCAGTTGGGCCTGAAGGACCTGTTCGAACTAGCCTTCGAGATCACCAAGGTCAACGGCCAGCCGATCATGCACACCGACATCGACGGCGCCGCCTCCAACGGCACCACCATGACCATCAAGGCGCTGACCAACATGTACCTGTTGCTGCACCTGATGGACCGCGAGCAGGCCGGGCGCGTGCGCCTGCCCTACTACCTGGACGAGGCGGCGGACATCGACGAGCGCAACCAGGCCGCGCTGCTGGAGACCAGCCTGCAACTGGGCTTCGTGCCGATCCTGGCGAGCGTGAAGCCGCAGGTTTCCGCACACGTGGCGATCGACCTGGAAGGCGGTAGCGGGCCGAACGGCATCTATATCGACGAAGCCGACTGGAAATACATCCGTCGCCGGGATGCCGCCGCCAGCGGCGAAACCCGCGTAGCCAGCGAACCGGAGGAAGCCGGCGAACCGGCGTGAAGCGTCTGCCACGGCCCTGCCTAACAGGGCCGTGGACTTTTCCGATAGGCCCGAAGCTCCCACGAAGATATAATTGGTTACATTCGCATTTGTAACCCACGGGGAGAATCCATGCCTGTTCGACTTCTCAACCGTTTCCGCCACGCCGCCCTGGCGTGCCTGCTCGGTTCGCTTTCCCTCAATGCGGCGGCCGATCCCGTCACCCTTACCCTCTACAATGGCCAGCACGCCGCCACCGGTATCGCCATCGCCAAGGCCTTCCAGGACAAGACCGGCATCCAGGTGAAGATCCGCAAGGGCGGCGATGGCCAGCTCGCCAGCCAGATCACCGAGGAAGGCGCGCGCTCGCCGGCCGACGTGCTCTACACCGAGGAATCGCCACCGTTGATCCGCCTGGCCAGCGCCGGCCTGCTGGCCAAGCTGGAGCCAGAGACCCTGGCCCTGGTCGAGCCGGAGCACGCCGGCGGCAACGGCGACTGGATCGGCATCACCGCCCGCACCCGGGTACTGGCCTACAACCCGAAGAAGATCGACGAGAAGGATCTGCCGAAGAGCCTGATGGATCTTTCCGATCCGTCCTGGTCCGGCCGTTTCGGCTTCGTGCCCACCAGTGGCGCCTTCCTCGAACAGGTCGCCGCAGTGATCAAGCTCAAGGGCCAGGAGGAAGCCGAGGATTGGCTGACCGGCCTGAAGGCCTTCGGCTCGATCTACACCAACAACGTCACCGCCATGAAAGCCGTGGAGAACGGCGAGGTCGACATGGCGCTGATCAACAACTACTACTGGTACACCCTGAAGAAGGAAAAGGGCGAGTTGAACTCGCGCCTGCACTACTTCGGCAACCAGGACCCGGGCGCGCTGGTCACCGTCTCCGGCGCCGCAGTGCTCAAGTCCAGCAAGCACCCCAGGGAAGCCCAGCAGTTCGTCGCCTTCATGCTCAGCGAGGAAGGCCAGAAGGCGATCCTCAGCCAGTCCGCCGAGTACCCGATGCGCAAGGGGATGCAGGCCGATCCGGCGCTGAAGCCGTTCGCCGAACTGGACCCACCGAAACTGACCCCGGCCGACCTGGGTGAGGCCAGCGAGGCCCTCAGCCTCGAACGCGACGTTGGCCTGAATTGATCGGCGCCGCCTCCACGCCCGTGCGCCTGCGCACGGGCTCGCGCCGGCGAACGCCATTCTGGCTGTTCCTGCCGGTCCTGCTCCTCGCCCTGCTGGCCAGCCTGCCGCTGCTCTACGTCGCGGCCAAGGCCTGGGACGCCGGCTGGCACAGCGCCTGGCAACTGCTCTGGCGCCCCTACGTATTCCGCTTGCTGGGCAACACCCTGTGGCTGATGTTCGGCGTGACCCTGCTCAGCGCCCTGCTCGGCCTGGCCCTGGCCTGGTGCGTCGAGCGCAGCGACCTGCCGGCACGGCGCTTCTGGAACGTGGTGCTGTGCCTGCCGTTCGCCATCCCCGCCTTCGTCAGCAGTTTCACCTGGGTTTCGCTGAGCCCGATGTACGAAGGCCTCGGCGGCGCCATCCTGGTCATGACCATGTCCAAGTATCCGCTGGTCTACCTGCCGGTAGCGGCGACCCTGCGCGGCATCGATCCTTCCCTGGAGGAGTCGGCGCGGATGCTCGGTCTGTCGCGGCGCCAGGTGTTCCTGCGGGTCACCCTGCCGCTGCTGCGCCCGACCCTGGCCGCCACCGGGCTACTGGTGGCGCTGCACATGCTGGTGGAGTTCGGCGCGCTGTCGATCCTGCGCTACCAGACCTTCACCACAGCCATCTACCAGGAGTTCGAACTGGAGTTCAGCAACGCCACCGCGGCGATGCTCTCCTCGGTACTCCTGGCACTGTGCTTCCTGCTGCTCTGGCTGGAGTTGCGCATGCGCGGCCGCGGCCGCCTGGTACGCACCGGCCAGGGCAGCGCGCGGCGGGCCGAACGAGTCCGCCTGGGGTTCGGCAAGTGGCCGCTCCAGGCGCTGCTGGCGACGCTGGTGCTGGTCGGTACCGGTATCCCCCTGGTGATGCTCGGTTATTGGCTGTACGAAGGCTCCTCGGCCAGCTTCCCGCTGATGGAAATCGCCTCGACCCTGCTTTCCTCCCTGTCGCTGGCCTTCGGCGGGGCCCTGCTCAGTTGCCTGCTGGCGCTGCCCGTAAGCATCCTGGTGGTGCGCTACCCCGGCGCCCTGGCGCGCTGGACCCAGCGCCTGCCGTACCTGCTGCAAGCGTTGCCGGGACTGGTGATCGCCCTCTCGCTGGTGTACTTCTCGCTGCACTACCTGCCAGCCACCTACCAGACCACCGGCTTGCTGCTGGTCGCCTATGCCCTGCTGTTCATGCCGCTGACCCAGGCACCGATCCGCGTGGCCCTGGAAAAGGCCTCGCCGCAGTTGGAGGAAGCCGCCCGCACTCTCGGCCAGACGCCCTTGATGGCCTTCCTGCGGATCACCCTGCCGATCATCTCGCCGGCCATCGGCGCCGGCTTCGTGCTGGTGTTCCTCGACACCATGAAGGAACTGACCGCCACCCTGGTGCTAGGTCCCACCGGGCTGTCGACCCTGGCCACCTCGGTCTGGGTGCACACCGCCAACCTGGAGTACGCTGCCGCCGCACCCTACGCCGCGCTGCTGATCCTGATCTCCGGCTTGCCGGTGTACCTGCTGACCACCCGGGCGCATCTCAGCACTCACTGACACCCACTCCCCAGCATGCATGCATGCATGAACGAAAACGCCGCTTACCCAGGTAAGCGGCGTTTCTTTTTGCCGATCCGACAATCAGCGGCGGGCGGTTTCCTTCAGAGGAATCTTCGGCGTCCACTCCAACCATTCGTCATTGGCCGAATCGAACAGGGCGAAGGTCTGCCCCGGCTTGGCGGGCTCGCCCATCTGCGCATTGTTCGGGGTGGCGAAGGCAATGCCGCCCTCCATCAGCGCCTCCATCGACTCGGTGCGTAGCGACAGACCTTTGAACAGGCTGGCGTCGACGCCGAAGCCGCTGGCATTCCAGAAACGGCTGCCGGTACGCACCAGCGGTACGTAGCGCGGTTCGATGAGGATGCTGATCAGCACCCGGTCGGCCTGTTCGCCCAAGGCCAGGTCGACGACCTTGCCCACCGGGATCTGCCGGTAGGTCACCAGGTTGCCCGGCTTGATTGAGCCCTTGCGCGGCGCGCTGAGGGTCAGCCGCAGGCCGTTTTCCCGGCCCAGCAGGTTGGGCGCTTCGGCGAGAGTCTGGAAGCGTGCCTGGCGCTCGCCCGGCGTGCTCGACGGCAGCGCCTCGATATAGGGGCCGCTGACCAGGGTTCCGAGGTTCTCCGTACGCAGCAGGCCGAGCGCCGGACGCACCACCCAGAAGCGGGTTCCGCTGCGGGCGACGCGCTCGCCGGCGGAAGTCAGGCGGGCCTTCATCAGTACCCCGGAGAGGTCCGGGTTCAGCTCGACGCTTTCGATCTTGCCGATGTCCAGGCCCTTGAAGCGGATCGGCGTGCCTTCGCGCAGTCCATCGGCATTGTCGATGCTCAGCTGGATCTCCACGCCACGGGCCATCGCCGCCTCCTCGCTGTCGAAGAGGGTGAAGCGCCGCACCTTGGTCACGGTCGGCGCCTTCGGATCGAGGGTGTCGAAGGAGATCCCGCCGGTGATCAGGGTCTGTAGCGACTCGCTCTTCACCTGCACGCCGCTGAGGTTGCCGGTCAAGGTGATCCCGCTGGAGTTCCAGAAGCGCGTCGAGGTATTCACCAGGTGCGCGTACTCCGGCTCGATGTGCACACCCACCACCACTCGCTGGCGGTCGCGCGACAGCTGGTAGCTTTGCACGCTGCCGACGCGGACCTGGCGGTAGAGGATCGGCGCGCCGATATCGATCGAGCCGAGCTTGTCGCTGGTCAGCACCAGGTGCAGGCCGGGCGCGTCGGTGTTCAGCGGCGGCGCTTTCGGGCGGATGGTGAACTCGCGACTCGGCGCGCCGCTCTTGGCGAAGCGCACATCGATGTAGTTACCTTTCACCAGGGCCTCGAGGCCGGTGATGCCGGCCAGGGAGATGCTTGGCTTGACGGTCCAGAATTCGGTGCCTTCCAGCAGCATGTCCTCGACCCGCGGATCCATCGCCAGGTCGGCAGTGGCGCTGCTGTAGTCCTTGCCCATGTCGATCGACTTGACCAGGCCGACCTGCACGCCGTTGAACATCACCGGGGTGCGCCCTGGATCGATACCACTGACGTCGTTCATCTTCAGCTTCACGCGCAGACCGGCCTGGGCCGCGTCGTAGTCGTCGTACAGGCGGAACGGCTTGCTCGGATCGGTCGGCGGGCTGTCGGTGCGGTTCTCCGGAGTAGAGAAGGCGATACCGCCGGCGACCAGGGTCAGCAGCGACTCGCTGTGCACCTTGAAGCCGGACAGGCCGCCGGAAATGGAGATGCCGCTGGCGTTCCAGAATCGCGTGTGCTTGCGCACCAGGTCCGCGTAGGCCGGCTCGATGTGCACCTTGATCTCGATGGTCCTCTGGTCATCGCCCAGCTGGAAGCTCTTCACCTGGCCGACCTGGATCTGCCGGTAGAACACCGGGCTGCCCTGCTCCAGGGAGCCCAGGCGATCGGCCTTGAGGGTCAGGTGCAGGCCGGGCAGCTTGTCGGAAAGGGGTGGCGGCTCCTTCAACGCGGTGAAGTAGCGTTCTTCCTTCTCGCCCTTCACCGGATCGACCGCGATGTAGACGCCGGAGACCAGGGTTTCCAGGCCGGTGACGCCAGCCAGGGAAACCCGCGGCTTGACCAGCCAGAAGCGGGTGTCCTTGCTCAGATATTCCTGGGCTTCCTTCTTGATCTCGATGGTCGCGACCACGCCCTTGATGTCCTTGCTGACATGCAGGTCGGTCACCTTGCCCACCGAGATGCCCTTGTACAGCACCTCGGTCTTGTTGGCCTGGATCCCGTCGCCGCTCTCGAAGCGAACCTGGATGTCCACGCCGGCCTGGTCGAAGGCACGCCACGCCAGCCAGGCACCGATGGCCAGGGCTACCAGCGGCAGCACCCAGATCGCCGACCAGTTCGAGGTCTTGTGTTTCTTCGGACTTGGCAGATCACTCATTCTCGTCATCCAGATTGGTGTTGTCCCAGATCAGCCGGGGGTCGAACGTCACGGCGGCGAGCATGGTGAGCACCACCACGCTGGCGAAGGCGGCGGCGCCGAGGTTGGCCTCGATGCTCGCCAGGTTGCCGAAATTCACCAGCGCCACGAGGATGGCGATGACGAAGATATCGAGCATCGACCAGCGCCCGATCCATTCGATGAAGCGATACATCAGGATACGCTGGCGGGCCGACATCGGCTGGTGCCGCTGCACCGAATAGAGCAGCAGGGCGATGCCCACCAGTTTGAAAGTAGGAACCAGGATACTGGCGACGAACACCACCATGGCGATGGGGAACATGTCGGCATGCACCAGTTCGACCACGCCCTCCATGATGGTGGCGGGCATTCCGCTGCCGAAGAGGTTGACCGTCATGATCGGCAGCAGGTTGGCGGGTATGTAGAGGATCGCCGCGGTGATCAGCAACGCCCAGGTGCGCGTGAGGCTGTTTGGGCGCCGGGCGTGCAGAACCGCACCGCAGCGACTGCAACGCGGATGCTCGTCCCCGTCGGCGCGATTCAACTGGTGGCACTCGCCGCACACCAGAATTCCGGCATCAAGCGCGCGCATCGTCGTCCTCGCCGCCCAGCGCTTCCCATACCTGGTGCGGCGACATGGTGACCTCCAGCCAGACCTGGGTGAACAGCAGCGCCACGAAACAGGCCAGGCCGACGCCCAGGCTGAGGTCGGCCATGTCGATCAGCTTGACGATGGAAACCAGGATGCCCATAAGGTAGACCTCGAGCATCCCCCACTCGCGCAGATGGTGATAGCCGCGGTAGAGCAGCATGCCGATGTGACGGGCGATACCGAAACGCACGCTGATCATCACCAGCAACTGGCAGAGCAACTTGACCAACGGGATCACCATGCTGCACAGGAATACCAGGATGGCGACGCCCTGCATGCCACTGTCGTAAAGACCGAGCACTCCCGTCCAGACCGTATCGCTGCGGGTCTGGCCGAGCAGGCTGAGATTCATGATCGGCAGGAAATTGGCTGGGATATAGAGGAAGAGCGCCGTCAGAACCAGCGCGAAGCAACGGCGTTTCCATTGATGGCGATGCGCGGCCAACTCGAAACCGCAGCGCGGACAATTGGCTTTCTCGCCCGGTCCCAGGGGTTCCCGGCGCATCAACAGATCACACTCATGGCAAGCAACCAGTTCTTCCAGGGGAAGATCCTGCAGGCCACGGACATCGGTATCGGACATGAATGAGCTCGGCTGGATTTGTCGGCTATTGTAGACGAGCGCACAGTGCAAATCGCGTCTCCCATGCCCTCGGAAGTACGCCGCCCGGCAGCTCTCGAAGTTTTTCGATTATCGTCCGCAGCGCTGCTGGCTTGCCACTTTTCCGCGCGCAAAAGCAAAACCCCCGGTCATCGCTGACCAGGGGTTTTGGGATAGGAGCTTGACGATGACCTACTCTCACATGGGGAGACCCCACACTACCATCGGCGATGCGTCGTTTCACTTCTGAGTTCGGGAAGGGATCAGGTGGTTCCAACGCTCTATGATCGTCAAGCAATTCGGTTGGATATCCGTTCGCTTGGGCTTACGTCTATCCGGATTCAGGTATGTGATTTCAAGGTGTTTGCGGTTCATGCGAACTTTCGGTTCGTCGACTTCACCTTACAACACACAATCATCAGATTGTTTGGGTGTTATATGGTCAAGCCTCACGGGCAATTAGTACTGGTTAGCTCAACGCCTCACAACGCTTACACACCCAGCCTATCAACGTCGTAGTCTTCGACGGCCCTTCAGGGGAATCAAGTTCCCAGTGAGATCTCATCTTGAGGCAAGTTTCCCGCTTAGATGCTTTCAGCGGTTATCTTTTCCGAACATAGCTACCCGGCAATGCCACTGGCGTGACAACCGGAACACCAGAGGTTCGTCCACTCCGGTCCTCTCGTACTAGGAGCAGCCCCTCTCAAATCTCAAACGTCCACGGCAGATAGGGACCGAACTGTCTCACGACGTTCTAAACCCAGCTCGCGTACCACTTTAAATGGCGAACAGCCATACCCTTGGGACCGGCTTCAGCCCCAGGATG